>NZ_CP151795.1:5435000-5939510 GCF_051627225.1 Aquimarina macrocephali | reverse complement strand
TCTTGTGGTCAGGTTTACTTTTTTTGTGTTAAGGTACTAAAAAGAAATTGCTGAAAAACTCCTTACTGTTTTTGCATGACAAATATGTGAACAAAAAATGTAAAAAAAAAATGATTTAGGGGTTGAATATTAATTATTTTTTTTGCATAATTTGGCAATACTACTTTTAATTTAACTAAATAACCCCTCATTTTTAAAATATGTTTATCACTTCAGAAACTTTACTAAAGGTGCGATACTCTGAAACAGATCAGATGGGTGTAGTATATCATGGTAACTACGCGCAGTATTTAGAATTGGCACGAATTGATTGGTTATCCCGATTAGGGGTTTCATATAAATCAATGGAAGAAAATGGTATTATGCTTCCCGTGTTTACATTAGACTTTAAATTTAAGAAATCTGCTTTCTTCGACGATGAATTAATTGTTAAAACTTCGCTAAGGAAAATTCCTACAGCAAAAATCACTTTCGATTTTGAGATTTTTAATAAAGATAATGAATTGCTAACAACGGCATCTACAACTTTAGTCTTTGTTGATAGTAAAACAAGAAAACCTATTCCATGTCCCTCTTACTTGCTTGAAAAAATAAAAAACTATTAATCCTGTGTTTTTCTAATTTCTATATCATACAACGGGGAAAAAACGTCTTTTATTTTATCAGCAAACTTTTTTCTTACAGAAATATGAATTTTACAATTCAATTCATGATCTTGTTTAGTGATGTTTAGATTATGTTCTTTAATAATTCTCATTACTTTATTCATGTCTTTGTACTCGAAAATAATTACAAAATCAATATTAATTGTTTTTTCAACTATTTCTGAAGTCTCAAGCGCTAATTGAGCTGCAGTTCTATAAGCGTTGATTAATCCACCAACTCCCAATTTTACACCTCCAAAATAACGCACAACAACAATTAATATATTAGTAACATCAAAAGATAGAATCTGGCCATAAATGGGTTGTCCGGCAGAATTAGAAGGTTCACCATCATCGTTGATACGATATCTAGAGGGTTCTGTTCCTATTTTCCAGGCATAACACCAATGTCGGGCAGAGTGATGCTTCTTTTTAAGGTCAGTAATAATATGTTTGGCTTCCTCTTCTGTAGTAATAGGAAATGTGTATCCAAAAAACTTGCTATTTCGATCTTTAAAAAGAGCTTCCTCTCCGGGGATATTAATTGTTTTATATGTGTCTTTTATTTCCAATGGGTGTATGCTATATAGAAAAGGCAACCAAAATAATGCTAATAATCGCCAGAATGATGCCTATCCAGTTTTTAAGGATTAATTTCTCTTTAAAAAAAAGAATTCCTGCAAGAGTTGAAACCAAAAGGATGGCTACGTTATTAATGGTGAATACTGTAGAGCTATCCATGCTATCATGGCGCAATGCCTGAATCAGGAAATAGATCGAAAAATAATTAGGAACTCCTAATATAATCCCTGCAATAATATTTTTAAGCGCAATTTTTAATGTTCCGGTTATTGCTTTAAATGCTAATGTAATAATTCCGACAATTGCGGCAAATCCAAAAATAGTAGCAGAAAAAACAGGAATATCATTTTTGGCCACATAATGTGTTTCTAAAAATTTAATGCTAGTATCAATAACCCCACTTCCTATAAAAACCAGTAACGGAAAGATTAGATTCTTTTTTGTTAAAGGGATTCCTCCGGTGGTTTTAACAGAAGTAAGGTAAACTGCTATAAGTGCAATTAGGATACCTATGACTTTTACTATACCTGTACTCTCTTGGTATACTATAATTCCAAATATGATGGGGATCACTAAGCTCATTTTGGTCGCTACTGCAGCTACAGATAGACCATTTCTTTGAGTAGTAATTGCCATTAGGTTAAATACAGATATGAATATTACACCCAAAATCATTGCTCCATAAAACCACTCTTTTCCAGATACAGAAGGTAAGTCTATTGGTTCTGAGTATGCTATGATTCCCGAAATAGAAGCTACAACATAGTTTACAACAATTGCCTGTAGTGTATCTACCTGGTATTTAGAAAACAACTTAAAGATGATAAAAATCAGAGTAGACGCTAGGACACTTAAAACTAAATAGATCAAAATAAATCAGATTTTATGGTAAATAAATCTGTAACATCTTCGGTTACAGGATTGTTGTTCCAGGTATGCATTCCCAGTGCGGCGGCAGTGTCTGTATTGTCCTTTGTGTCATCAATAAAAAGGGTTTCACTTGGGTTTAATTGATGTTGTTCTAGAACAAATTCAAAAATATAAGGTTCTGGCTTTCGTAAATTGATTTCATGAGAGAGGTAAAAAGCATCAAAGCATGATTTGAAAGCGGGGAAAAAGCTAATATGTTTTTTGATCCAATTAATGTGTAATTCATTATTATTACTAAGTAAGATCAACTTATAGCGTTGTTCTGAAGCTAGTTTTTGAATAAATTCTAGGCGATGTTTAGGAAAATCTTGCAAAAGAGCATTCCAGGCATCAGTAAGTTGCTTCTCTGAAGCTTCAGGGATAAACTTCTGAAAGTTTTCTATAAGCTCTTTTGTAGTAATCT
Organism: Aquimarina macrocephali; assembly: GCF_051627225.1. Lineage (NCBI taxonomy): Bacteria > Pseudomonadati > Bacteroidota > Flavobacteriia > Flavobacteriales > Flavobacteriaceae > Aquimarina > Aquimarina macrocephali. The sequence goes on along the minus strand of NZ_CP151795.1, from coordinate 5,936,951 downwards.
TGCCTGCTTCATATAAAATATTAAGCTCTCGTATTTCTGTAGTGAGCTTTTCATTTCTTAGATTGTATAATTCTCTTTCTGTTGCGGGCTTGTCTAAATTGATAAAGACGTCTCCAAAATCAAAAATTATAGTTTTAATCATTTTGATATATCTTTAGTGTGTCTGTCATGATTTTTTGTTCAGAAATTAGATTTCCTTTATGTATGGGGGCTTTTATTCCGGTTCCAAAAGTAGTATTTCCTTCAAAAACCCTCGCCTCATCCCAGAGATTTTTATCAATAAAGGATTGTAGTGTATAAGATCCTCCTTCTATGATCACTGATTGGATGTTGTGTTTATAGAGAATGCTGCATATCTCTTTGGTAAGATTCTCTTGTGAATCGACAATTTCATAAATAATAGTATTGCTATTGTCTTTTTTAAATTTTTCTGAAGTAATCACTATGGTCTTTATTGATTGATCCAGTACGGCAGAATCTTTAGGGATTTTCCCTGATCTGTTAATGACAACTCTAGTAGGGTGATGTTGATCAGCCCAATCTCTGATAGTAAGTTTAGGGTTGTCTTTAATAACAGTTTGGCTTCCTACTAAAATAGCTTGTTCTTCTGCTCGCCATTTGTGTACAATTTGCCTGGAATATGTATTTGTAATCCAGACAGGCTCTCTTTTGTTGGTAGAAACCGGTGCAATATAACCATCTGTAGTTTCTGCCCATTTTAGGATAATATATGGCCTTTTTTTATTGTGAAAAGTAAAAAACCTTTTGTTTAATGCTAAGCATTCATTTTCTAGAACTCCAACAGTTACATCACAACCAGCATTCATTAACCTTTGAATTCCAGCGCCCGATACTTTTGCAAAAGTATCTATTGTACCAATAACGACCTTTCTTATTCCTTTTTCAATAATAAGATCACTGCAAGGAGGTGTTTTTCCAAAATGGCTACAGGGTTCTAGGCTAACATAGATTGTAGCATCTTTTAAGAGGGAATGGTTTTTTACAGAAGCAATGGCATTTACTTCGGCATGAGGTTTTCCAGATTGATAATGCCATCCTTCACCAATGATACTGTCGTTATGTACAATTACACTACCCACCAAAGGATTTGGGTAGGTCGTTCCTAGTCCGTTTTTGGCCAACTGGATACATCGTTTTATATATTTTTTGTGTATTGTCACTTTTATTTTAGTCTTACCTTTTGTTGTTTGTCAATTGTGTATGGATAAGAGAAATTTCCAAAATGATATCGAATTACTCCTTTATAGTGTATATCAAGTGAATCACTTTGGATTACTTTTAGTACGCTGCCAAGTATACTGTTTTTATTTTTTTTATAGACTTTAGAAAGTGAAAAAGTTCCTTCTAGCGGAATGGCGAATTCATTTTTTGAAGGAACATCGAACTCTTGCGAAGAGAGCGCTCCGACATCAATGTTATCAACAAAAATGTGTATGCTGTCTATCGAAAGTTTTCCTTTTATGTTATTTGGATTATTGAAAACAGCATCTGCTTTGAGCGTTATATTGCGCATACTGACATTTTTAACCTCAATATTGTTGACGTATTTAAATTTAGGTTTTTTAGAAATAGAACAGCTGGTGATACCTATAAGCAATGTTGATAATAATAGAAACTTATTCATTGATTCCTTGTTAGATTTAACGTATATTTCAATACCTTTTTAGAAGCTGATTTTTTATTCAAACGAAGATCAGAAGAATCTTCTGGTTCACGTTTTTGTGATACAACAAAAATAGTATTTTAAATATAATGAGTGATATAAAAATACGAGCAATACAGCTAAAAGATAATAAAGTAATTGCCTCGGTAATACGAGAAGTTTTAATAGAAATGGGGGTGCCTAAGGTTGGTACTGCTTATGAAGATAAATCCTTAGATAGTATGTATGAAACATACGACTATTCAAGAATGCAGTATTATGTGGTCGAAGAAGAGGGTGAAATTATTGGTGGCGCTGGTATTGCTCCATTAGAAGGAGAGGTTGCTGGTGATATTTGCGAGTTGCAAAAAATGTATTTCTTACCACAAGCAAGGGGCAAAGGAGTTGGGTATAAGATGATAAATAGATGTCTTGATTTTGCAAAAGAACAAGGATATGCCAAATGTTATTTGGAAACCATGCCTTATATGGAGTCTGCCAGAAAATTATATAAAAAAGTAGGCTTCATTCCTTTGGAAGAGCCGATTGGGGATACCGGGCATTATAGTTGTCAGGCATGGATGATAAAAGATTTATAATCTAAAATAAACTTCAAATTGAAGATAAAAGACCTTAGGGCTAATTTTACAAATTCGTTATCCAGAATCTATGATTCTGAAGAAATACTATCTTTTTTTTATATACTTTCTGAAGAGATTTTAGGGCTTAAAAGAGTAGATGTTGCTATGCATCTGGATAAAATACTTACCATAGATGAAAAAGCGAATTTTGATAAAGCCAGAAGACGACTCGAAAAACAAGAACCTATTCAATATATAATTGGAGAAACTTATTTTTACGGAATACCATTTGTGGTCAATGAAAATGTGCTAATTCCAAGACCAGAAACAGAAGAGTTGGTGGGTTGGATTATAGAAGATCAAAAAAAGGATAAACAATCAATAACAATATTGGATATTGGCACAGGAAGTGGTTGTATAGCTATTTCTTTGGCAAAAAAAATACCTGAAGCCAAAGTGTATGCAATGGACATATCAGAACAGGCTATACAGGTTGCAAGAGACAATGCAAAGAAAAATCAAGTGGACATAACATTTATTAAATCAGATATTCTAGAGGTCGAAGAACTATTTCAAGATTTTGATATCATAGTTTCTAATCCGCCTTATGTACGTGAATTAGAGAAGAAAGAAATGAGGCCTAATGTACTGGATAATGAGCCACAACAAGCACTATTTGTTTCTGATAATGAACCTTTACTCTTTTATAAAAAAATTACAGATTTGGCAAAAGAAAAATTAAAAGAAAATGGCGGTTTGTATTTTGAAATTAATCAGTACCTAGGTGTAGAAACCAAAAATATGATCAAGAGTAAAGGATTTAAATCTGTAGAGGTACGTAAAGATTTATACGGTAATGAACGTATGATAAGAGCTTGTTTAAATTAAAAAAAACCTGTTGATATGAATAATCTGAATTCAATTTGTGTATTTTGTGGAAGCAGTGAAGGAAACGATACCAGGGTTATTACCGAGGCACTTTTATTAGGAGAAAAACTAGCCCAGCAAAAAATCACTCTGGTTTATGGTGCTGCAAAAATTGGGATAATGGGCAAGGTTGCTCAAGGAGTGATGCAGCAAAAAGGAAAAGTGATAGGGGTGATTCCAGAATTTTTAAAACGAAAAGAAGTAGTGCATCAAGGATTGTATGAGCTGATTACTACTGCTAATATGCACGAACGAAAGATGAAAATGCAGGAGCTTAGCGATGGCTTTATTACATTACCTGGAGGATTCGGGACATTAGAAGAATTGTTTGAAATTATAACATGGTCTCAGTTAGGCCTGCATCAAAAACCAATTGGACTTTTAAACACTGCAGGGTTTTACAATGATCTGTTAGCTTTGTTAGAAAATATGGTACGAAGAGGGTTTTTAAAAATGGAAAACTATGAGCTGCTTCTTGTTGATGATGATATAGATAGGTTATTAGAAAAAATGAGAACCTTCAAGCCGGTACAAGTGCCAAAATGGTTAAAGCCAGAAAGAACATGATATCATGGTAATTGAACGAGAACGAAACGATTTTAAAAAAGTATTAAAAACAATAAAGAATAAGTCTTAATCATTAAATCTGCCAATATAGGGTAGGTATTCTGTCTGACCATTAAAAAAACAAGACATATAAGTATCAATGAATACAGAACAACACATCAATCAATTAAGGGAAGAACTAAGGCAACATAATTATAACTACTACGTACTGGATGCCGCTGTAATAAGTGATTATGAGTTTGATATGAAACTCAAAACACTACAGGAATTAGAAGAAAAACACCCAGAGTACTATGATCCTAATTCTCCAACACTTAGGGTTGGGGGTGAAGTGACTAAGAATTTTGAAACAATAGTTCATGAGCATCGAATGTATTCTCTGGATAATTCGTATTCAAAAGAAGATTTATTGGATTGGGAAAAACGTATTAAAAAGTTGGTCGATGGAGAGGTGAATTATACCTGCGAACTTAAATATGATGGAGCATCGATAAGTCTTACTTATGAAGATGGAGTATTGGCAAAAGCAGTAACTAGAGGAGATGGTATTCAAGGAGATAATGTTACAACAAATGTAAAAACCATTAATTCTGTACCGCTAAAGCTAAAAGGTGGTTTTCCTCCAAAATTTGATATACGAGGTGAAATTATTTTGCCTTACGAAGGTTTTGCAAAAATGAATGAAGAGCGAATAGCAGTAGGAGAAGATCCTTATGCTAATCCTCGAAATACTGCTTCTGGTAGTCTGAAATTGCAGGATAGTGCCGAAACGGCTAAGCGACCGTTAGATTGTTTGCTGTATAGTATTATAGGAAATAGATTAGGAATTGTTACTCAATTCGAAAGTTTAGAAAAGGCCAGAGAATGGGGATTTAAGGTTCCTGCAGAATCCAAATTGGTACATTCGATTGATGAGGTGTTGGATTTTGTAGCATACTGGGATGAGCATCGCCACAATTTGCCGTACGAAACAGATGGTGTGGTGATTAAGGTAAATGATCTTCAGCAACAGGAGGAACTTGGTTTTACAGCCAAAGCCCCAAGATGGGCTATGGCTTATAAGTTTAAAGCCGAACAAGTTTTTACAACTCTTCATGAAATTACATATCAGGTAGGTAGGACAGGTGCAATTACTCCGGTGGCTAACCTAGAACCTGTATTGCTTGCAGGGACTACTGTAAAAAGGGCTTCTTTGCATAATGCAGACCAGATAGCAAAACTGGATATACGTGAGGGGGATACGGTTTTTGTTGAAAAAGGAGGAGAAATTATTCCAAAAATAATAGCAGTTGATTTTCAAAAAAGAGACAACAATTCGCAACCAACAGTATATATAACTCAATGCCCAGAATGTCATACAGATCTTATTCGTAAAGAAGGAGAAGCCCAGCATTATTGTCCTAATTACCAAGGATGTCCACCTCAGATAATTGGTCGAATACAGCATTATATTTCTCGTAAAGCGATGGATATCGATGGACTCGGAGGGGAAACTGTAGCACTGCTGGTTAATGAAGACTTGATTATAAACTATGCAGATCTTTATGAGTTAAAAAAAGAGCAGGTTATTCCTTTAGAGAGGATGGCAGAAAAAAGTGCAGAAAACCTTATTGCCGGAATAGAAAAATCTAAAGAAATCCCCTTTGAGCGTGTTTTGTTTGCATTAGGAATTCGATATGTGGGAGAAACTGTAGCAAAGAAGCTCGCTAAACATTATAAGTTTATTGATGCTATTATTGAAGCTTCAGAAGAAGAACTGGTAAATGTAGATGAGATAGGAATAAAGATAGCTCAAAGTGTAGTAGAATTTTTTGCTTCCGAAGAAAATAGAAATTTAATTAACAGGTTAAAACGATATGGTGTTCAATTAGAAGTTTCTGCAGAAAAACTGGCAAATCAAACAGATACTTTACAGGGGCAGACATTTGTGGTTTCTGGAGTTTTTGAAAAAGTATCACGTAATGAACTTAAGAAAATGATAGAAGATAATGGAGGTAAAATTTCTAGTTCTATCTCTTCTAAAACTTCTTTTATTGTTGCTGGTGCTAATATGGGGCCTAGCAAGTTAGAAAAAGCGAAAGCATTGGAGATTCCTATTATTAGCGAAGACGAATTTCTTAGTAAAATAGCATGAAAATAAGAACTCTTATTAAGGCGTTATTACTCATTACAGGAGGGCTTTGTGTATTGAGTACTGCTATGAACTGGCCTGATTTAGAGTTTTATGTAAAGCCAACCACTGTCCCTTTGTTTTTTATGCTGTACTGGTTTAATACAAAGCGTATAAGTATTCTGTTTTTATTGGTTTTGCTTCTTTGCTTTCTGGGAGATATATTTCTATTGACAGATTTAAAGGATAGTTTTGTGTATGTCTTATTAAGTTATGGTGTTTGTTATTTATTACTATTCTATTTTTTATATAAAAATCATAAACCTATAGATTATGATGGTACTGATATTGCCTATTTGTCAATTTTCTTTGTGGTGTGGTCTCTTATTGTTTATGAAATTTATGACGCAATACATATAGGAATGGGTGATCTTAAATACTATGGATTGGTGTATTTACTGATATTATATTTTCTGTTTATAGGAACGGTTTTTCATTATGTAAATGTTAGATCAACCAAGTCGTTATGGTTTTTGATCGCAATATTAAATTTTGTTATTAGTGATTCTTGCTTTGCGTTAAACAAGTTTTATGTTTCTTCAATCGAATTTGAAATTATTAATTCTATTTATCAATTATTAGCTGTTTTTTTTCTTGTACAGTTTAAGATATCTAGTCCTACTTCTTTAAAATTAAATAAATTGTAAGGAAGGATTTTAAGGCTATTTTGTGTTATCTCAAAATTTAGTATCTTGTGTAAGGGAAAAATTATATAATTGTGTAACAAAGTGTCCTATAGAGAATTGTGTTGATTTTTTGGATGCAAATTAAAATTAATGAATGGAGGAAAACTACTAAAGCTTTTAATTTCTTTTTTAATTATTATACAAGTATTAGGGTTTGTGTTTCAAAATGATTTATTAAACACATACACTAGTTTAGTTCTTGTAGTATTAATAACCACTCTTTATTTTGTAGATTCTAAACGAATAAGAATATTTAAAGTTATTGTTCTTTTAGTTTTTGTTATAAAAGAGTTAGGTGTGTTTTATGCTATTGATAATGTTGTAAAATTTCAGATAGAGGCGCATATAGTAGCTTATATCTTGTTTTTTTTTTTCTTGTATTATAATCATAAGTCATTCGTATATAGTAGCAGAGATGTCTTTACTCTAGTATTGGGTAGTTCTCTGTTTACAGTTATATTTTTTATGGCTTACCTGGAGCTTAAAGACCCTATGGGAGAAATGCAAGTATTAGGGTTTCTCTATTTATTATTAGTTTATGTTTTACTAATTATAGGAGCGATGCATTATATAAACATTCGATCAGAAAAATCGTTATGGTTTTTTTTATCCATGTTGAATTTTGCATTTAGTGACTTTATGTTCTTGATCGATAGATTTTATCTACGGTCTAAAGAACTTAATGTACTTATGTTAATATGCAGTCCGCTTGCTCTTGTTTTTTTAGTACACTATATGATAACTAAATCATTAGTCCTTAAATCTGAAGAGTTTGAAGGTTTTTGATTTTAAATAACGAAGAACTAGCTGTTAAGACAGAAATACATATTACTTAAATTAATACTATATATGAATCTTGTAATCTTTTAAAAACTCCTTGAAAAAAATAAACATTACATATTTATTTACCTATTTTACTTTTTTAATCGTTATATGTGTAGCTATTTTTTTTGATAAATGGGTGTTGATATATGTGAAACCAATTGTTCCTATATCATTAATCTTCTTGTATCAAAGATTTGTAAAAAAAACTAATCTTTTGTTTCCTTTAAGTATGCTTGTAATTGCTGCAACCGATGTTTTTGTGTATTTAGACTTTGTAAAGTATTTTTCCACTATTGCAATTCTAATTGCCTTGTTCTATGCCTTGTTCTATGCCTTGTGCTTACTTTTACTAAAGAATTTCATATCAATACAAGAAATAAAACTAAATAAATTGATGTCACCTCAAGCAATAGTTAGTATACTTTTGATTGGGTATCTTATTTTTTCTATTACGAGGTTAGTTTTGCCAAAAATTATAAATTCTGTAGAATCAGTACTATTGATAATAGTAAGTCTTCTTTTATTTGTTACAGTTTGTTTTTTTATTTATGTTGCTAATCGATATGAGAAATCAATTTATCTTTTTATAGCTTCGTGCTGTACTTTATTTGTAGATGCATTTCTTGCAATAAATGAATTATATTTTTATAGTAGGTTATTTACTACATTGATCAATATTGTAGAAATAGCAGGGATATACTTTTTCACTATTTTTTTTGTGGAAACAAAACTTGTTAAAAAGAAGCGTTTAGAAGACAAATATTTATAGATTTAACAAAAATCATTAAGTTGTGTTAATTGTGAAGTTTTTGTTTTTTCTCGAAGTATACCAGATGATTTTAATTTGTAAAATGGCTACATTTGTGGCTTATTAATTTTTTAATAAATGATTTTAAAAGGTCTTAAAAGGAATGCAATAAAGAAAAGTGTCGAAGCATATCTCGGGGAAAGAGAAGCTAGATCTCAAAACGTTTCTAATTTAAAAACGCTTGCAGTTCTTATTGATGCAACTCAATCTATTAATATCGTTTCATTGTTGAAACTTGCTAATGAATTAGGTGTAAAATCAGAAGAGCTTAAAGTAATAGGCTATAAAGAAGATCAGAAAGAAATTATAGATGATAAGGATGCAGCTTATTATAATGATAAGAGTTTTGGAGTAAATGGTGCAATAAAAAGTAAATCTTTACAAGATTTTGTAGATAAGGATTTTGATGTTTTGATCAATTTTTATGAAAAAAATACTGTAGAGTTAAACTATGTAGCAGCAGCTTCTAAGGCTAAATTTAAAGTTGGTTTTGCAGAGGTAGATAATCGAATTAACGATTTGATTATCGGAGCATCAACAAATGATACCAATCTTTTTATATCAGAGCTTAAAAAATATTTAAAAATTTTACAGATTATATAGTATGAGTGATTTTCTAAGAGGAACAGGTATAGCATTAGCTACTCCTTTTAATAAAGATGGATCGATAGATTATGATGGTGTTACATCATTAGTTAATTTTTGTATAGAAGGAAACGTAGAGTATTTAGTCGTATTAGGGACTACAGCAGAGTCAGCTACGCTCTCAAAAGAAGAAAAGAAAAATTTAACAGCGCATATTGTAGCGATAAATAATAAAAGACTCCCTTTGGTAATCGGAGTAGGAGGAAATAATACATCGGCTGTTGTTGATGAGATTAAAGAAGTCAATTCATCTGATTTTGATGCTGTTCTTTCTGTTGTTCCTATGTATAACAGACCTAGTCAAGAAGGTATTTACAGACATTATGAAGCTATAAACGATATTACGACTTTACCTGTTATATTGTATAATGTTCCATCCAGAACAGCAACTAATATGACAGCAGAAACAACCTTACGCCTTGCTCAATTAGATAAAATAATTGGGATTAAAGAAGCAGTGGGGGATTTTACACAAGTTTTACAGATTATCAAAAACAAACCATCTGATTTCCTTGTGATTTCTGGTGATGATACATTGGCATTGCCAGCTGTGGTAGCAGGTGGAGATGGAGTAATAAGTGTGGTTGGTCAAGGGTTTCCAGCATCGTTTTCAGAAATGATACGATTAGGGTTATCGGGAGAAACAAAAAAAGCATTTGAGAAACTATATGCATTATTACCAGCTATAGATTATGCTTTTGAAGAAGGAAATCCTGCTGGAATAAAAAATATCCTGAAAGTAAAAGGCGTATGTGATGACAATCTTCGCTTACCATTAATACCCGTTTCAGACAATTTAGCAAAAAGAATAGAAGAGTTTGTTGAAGATTAATCGTTTTCAAAAATGAAGTGATGGCTAAAAAAATAAAAGACCCAGGTATAGGTAAGTCCTCTAATAAACATGCTAAACGATTTATCAATTCTGATGGTTCTTTTAATATAAAACACATCAATAGACCAAGTTCTTTATCCGAGAGCTATAATTACTTAATCAGTATTAGCTGGACCAAATTCTTCTTATGGGTAGTATTGGGGTATACTTTGGTTAATGCATTATTTGCTATTATCTATACGTTTTTAGGAATATCAAATATCACAGAACCTACAGGAAGTGTTTTTAAAGATTTTCTTAATGCCTTCTTTTTTTCGGCTCAGACTATTACGACTGTGGGGTATGGAGCAATGGCACCAAAAGGACTAGTTTTTGGTATTATTTCTTCTTTTGAAGCACTTATAGGGTTGTTAAGTTTTTCCTTTATTACAGGATTGTTGTATGGTAGGTTTTCTAGACCAAGAGCAAATATTAGATTTAGTAGCAGTATGGTGTATAGGAAACATAATGGAGTAGATTGTATTATGTTTAGATTAATGAGTAGAAGTGCTAATGTAATGATTCGACCTAAAATAGAAGCTACACTCTCTTTATCTCAGGAAAGTAAGGGTGAAAAATATGTAAATAATTTTTACAATCTAAAACTAGAAAGAAATTCGATTACGTATCTGCCTACAACCTGGACTATTGTACATCCTATAGACGAATCGAGCCCGTTAAAAGAATTTAGTAAAGAACAATTGCAAAAATTAAACGGAGAAATTTTAATACTAGCTAGTTATTATGATGAATCTTTTGCACAAGAAGTTCACCAGGTTCATTCTTATGTATTAAAGAATTTAAAACAAGATCAAAAATTTATTCCGGCATTTTATTATGATGATGATGGCTATACAATTTTGGATCATAATAACCTGGATAAAACCTTACCGCATAGTTCTACTTAATTTTGTAAAATTAGTATAGAGTGTTAAATACGGTTTAATTCTGCAACATACCTCTAATTATATAGTTATTGAAATGAGCTAAAATCAATAAATTGATATAAACAGAAATGTTTATTAGCCAATTCTACCTGCTTAATTATAGAACAATAGAGAATGACAGGTGAATAGATGAATTAAAGTTTTTGTAATACGGCAGAAATATATACTTTTGCCAGATGTTTTTTTAAGATATGAAGAGATTATTGTATTTACTTGTTTGTGTATTATTTTTAGGATCTTGTAGTGAATACCAAAAGGTACTAAGAGGCGAAGATTTAGCCGCTAAATATAAAACGGCAGAGAGCTTGTACAAAGAAGGGAAGTATAAAAAAGCTTTAAAGCTTTTTGAACAGATTGTACCCCAGTATAGAGGTAAGCCGCAAGCAGAAAGAATAATGTTCTATTATGCGGATACATATTATCAATTAGAAGATTTTTATCTTGCAGGATACCAATTTGAAAGATTTACTAAATCTTACCCAAAGAGTCAAAAAAGAGAAGAAGCATTTTATAAAGGAGCTAAAAGCTATTATGATTTATCTCCAAGATATAGTTTGGATCAGGAAGATACAGATAAAGCACTCGAAAAACTTCAGGCATATATTAATGCGTATCCCGAAAGTGAAAATTTAAAAGAAGCAAATAAGTTAGTTGCAGAACTTAGAGATAAGAAAGAAAGAAAAGCATATGAAGTTGCTAAACGATATCATCACAGAGAGAATTATAAAGTAGCTATTTCGGCTTTTGATAACTACCTTATAGATCACCCAGGATCTCCTTATAGAGAAAAAGTATTATATTACAAATTAGAGTCAGAGTATCTTTTAGCAATTGGTAGTTATGAAAGTTTAGTAAGAGAACGTTTAGAAGCTGCTCAAGGGTATTATAATAGTTATAAAAAATATTATAAGACAGAAGGAGAGTATTTAGAAAAAGCAGAAGAATTAGGAGAAGATATAAAGACAAGATTAGAACAATATAAATAGAAAATAAAGTAGAAGATGGATTTGAAAAAAAGTAATGCGCCAGTAAACACAACTACTATTGATAAAAATCGTATCGATCAGCCAACAGATAATATCTATGAGGCAATTTCGATAATATCAAAAAGAGCAACTCAAATCAATACCGATATCAAGAAAGAACTTCTTGAAAAATTAGATGAGTTTGCTACTTATAATGATAGTTTAGAAGAGATTTTTGAGAATAAAGAGCAAATTGAAGTTTCTAAATTCTATGAAAGATTACCTAAACCACATGCTTTGGCAGTACAAGAATGGTTAGAAGGTAAGATTTATCACAGAAATACAAAAGTAGACACAGAGTCTCTATAAATTTATGTCTATAATAAGCGGTAAAAAGATTTTAATTGGTGTCACCGCTGGTATTGCTGCATATAAGACAGCAAGCTTAGTGCGCTTATTTATTAAATCAGGAGCAGAGGTAAAAGTGATAATGACCCCTGCTGCTAAGGATTTTGTAACTCCGCTTACGTTATCTACACTATCTAAAAATCCCGTTCATTCCTCTTTTTTTGATGATGAAGATGAGAATGCAGTTTGGAATAACCATGTGGATTTAGGGCTATGGGCAGATTTTATGATCATAGCACCAGCTACTGCTAATACCTTATCCAAAATGGCAACAGGAAATAGTGATAATTTGCTGTTAGCAACCTATTTATCTGCAAAATGCCCTGTTTATTTCGCTCCAGCGATGGATTTGGATATGTATAATCATCCTTCTACTCATCAAACGTTTAAAACATTACAAGAGTTTGGTAATATCATGATCCCTGCAGAGTCAGGAGAATTGGCAAGCGGTTTGATTGGTCAGGGACGTATGGCAGAGCCTTCTACTATTATTGAATTTGTAGAAAAAGATATTTTAGATAAACTTCCGTTAAAAGGTAAACAGGTCCTGATCACTGCGGGCCCTACATATGAAGCAATTGATCCGGTAAGGTTTATAGGTAATCACTCTAGTGGTAGAATGGGTATCGAACTTGCCAAAACAGCAGCTAATTTAGGAGCACAAGTAACTCTTGTTTTAGGACCGTCTGCTCTTAAAATTGATCATACTCTTATTCATGTGGTTAATGTAATTAGTGCTAAAGATATGTATGAAGCTGTGGTTTCTGTATACAGTGATTGTGATATTGCAATTGCATCTGCAGCAGTTGCAGATTATAGGCCTAAAAACATATCAGATCAAAAAATAAAAAAGGCAGATACAGAATTTTCTATTAAATTAGAGCGAACAAATGATATCCTTAAATGGATGGGAGCAGAGAAGAAAAATCAATTTCTTGTAGGATTCGCTTTAGAAACAGAAAATGAAGAAGAGAATGCTAAGAATAAATTGAAAAATAAGAACTTAGATTTAATTGTTCTTAACTCTCTTAATGATAAAGGAGCTGGTTTTAAGGGACAAACGAATAAAGTAACATTGATTAATCATAAATTGGAGATTAAAGCGTTTGACTTAAAAACAAAGTCAGAAGTCGCACAAGATATATTTAATGAAATTAATACATTGAACAATGAATAGGTTGTTGCTTGTTATCGTATTTATAGTTAGCTTAGGGGTTAACGCTCAGGAGTTTAATGCTACTGTAGCTGTTAATGCAGAACAAACGGGTAATCCCAATTTACAAGTCTTTAAAACCTTAGAGCGTTCATTAACCGAATTTATTAATAACTCAAAATGGACTTCTGTAGATTATCGAACAGAAGAAAGGATTAATTGTAGTTTTTTTATCACTATAAGTAGTTACGATAACGATGTTTTTTCTGCTACTGTGCAAGTGCAGGCATCTCGTCCGGTATATGGATCTAGTTATAATACTACAATCTTTAATATAAATGATAAGCAGTTTAATTTTAATTACTTAGAATTTCAACCTTTAAATTATAATCCAAATAACTTTGAGTCGAATTTAATCTCTGTGGTTGCATTTTATTTATATACTATTTTAGGTGTAGATGCAGATACTTTTGAACTAAATAGTGGAACCAGCTATTATCAGGAAGCTAAAAATATTGTTGGTAATGCACAAGGTAGTAACACACTTGGATGGGCTAGGGAACAAAACCCTAATAGATTTAGACTTAATGATGATCTTCTTTCAGGAACGTATGAAGGGTATAGAAAAACAATGTATACCTATCATAGAGAAGGACTAGATGTTATGTATAATAATGTAAAAAAAGGGAAAGAAACGATTACTGAATCTATGAAATCACTTGAAGAAATGCATAATACTAGGCCTAATTCTTATATAATGAGAGTGTTTTTTGATGCCAAAGCTGATGAAATTTCAAGTGTTCTTTCTGGAGGACCTTCAGTTAATATTGCTGAAACCGTTGAGATACTTAATAAAGTAGCACCTACCTATTCAGAAAGCTGGAAAACTATAAAGTTTTAAAAAACACTTTATTTTGAAATGAGTATAATTAAAAATTTAAATACTATTTTTAATTATTGTAAATGGTATCTTTACTTTTTTAAAAACAACAAAAACTTTTCTATCCTTTGCTAAAAGGTCTTTCTATAAAAAACTTCGCCTTAATAGAAGAGCTACAAGTAGCTTTTGATTCTGGTTTAATAACGATTACAGGAGAAACTGGAGCGGGTAAATCTTTATTGCTTGGTGCTTTGGGACTGTTATTAGGAAAAAGAGCTGATCTTAGCAGTGTTAAAGATAACTCTCAAAAATGTGTCATAGAAGGAGTTTTTGATGTAAAAAAATATGGACTTAATTCTTTTTTTGAAGAAGCAGCATTGGATTATGAAGATCAAACTATAATTAGACGAGAGATTCTGCCATCGGGTAAATCCAGAGCCTTTATAAATGACACTCCGGTCACCTTGCAATCACTAGTATCTCTGGGAGGTAGATTAATAGATATCCATAGTCAACATCAAACATTAGAAGTAACTACAAATGACTTTCAGTTTGAGGTGTTAGATGCATTAGCTGATGCAGATCGCGAAATAAAATCTTACCGAAGAGGTCTTGAGCTCTTAAAAGAGAAAGAAAAAGAAGTAGGCGTTCTTATAACTGATCAAGAAAATTTCACAAAAGAATATGACTACAATGCTTTTCTTTTGAATGAATTAGAAGAGGCAAAGCTTAAACCTGGAGAACTTCAGGAATTAGAAGAGCAATACGATCAACTTAATAACATAGAAGAAATTCAGGAACGATTATCAGGATCAGTTTCTATAATGTCTTCAGAAGAAGTTGGGGTGTCTGATCAATTAAATACAATTAAAAATAACCTTTCTAAGATAGAATCGTATTCTGGGTCTTTGCAAGAACTTTCTCAGAGAATCCAAAGTGTTTATATAGAGCTGGATGATATAAGCAGTTCTTTGCTTGATGAATTAGAAAAACTGGAGGCAGACCCTGGACGACTAGAGCAAATTAGCCAGCGTTTGCAATTATTACATAATCTGCAAGTGAAACATACAGTATCAGATATAAAAGAATTGATTGTAATAGCAGATACGCTGCGAGAAAAAGTTTCTAAAACAGAATCTCTTTCTGAAGATATAGAGAGGCTTAAAAAAGAAATAGTCACTATTCAATCTCAATTAGATAAGGTTGCAGAAAAGATTCATAAGAAACGAAATAAGGCACTTCCTTTACTGATAAAGGAGCTAGAAGATATTCTTAAAGCGTTAGGGATGCCAAATGCTGCATTTCAAGCCTCTTTAGAACTACAGGATAAGTATTTTTCTAATGGAAAAGAAGTGCTGACATTTTTATTCTCTGCCAATAAAGGAGGCGCTTTTGGGGAACTTAAAAAAGTAGCTTCCGGAGGAGAACTATCAAGAATTATGATCGCTATTAAATCTATTCTATCAAGATATACGCAATTACCTACAATAATTTTTGATGAAATAGATACTGGTGTATCAGGTGAAGTTGCTCATAAAATGGCAGATTTAATGATGAATATGAGTAAAAACCTACAAGTTTTTAGCATTACACACTTGCCACAAATCGCTGCTAATGGTCAAAACCATTATAAAGTTTATAAAGAAGATATACAAAATACTACCATTACTCAGCTTAAATTGTTAAGTGAGGAAGAACGAATTAAAGAAATTGCCGAAATGATAGGTGGTAAAAATATTTCTGATTCGGCATTAACCCATGCAAAATCCTTATTAGATTCAGCCTTAAATTAGATAGAAAAGTTGTGAATCTACCATAAATAAGTAGATTGTTATACGCTTTGATCTAATAACTAAAAAACAAGTCTTAAAGTGTTAAGACTGTGTATTTTATCGATTATTTGCGATATAAATCGTTTAAAGGGTGTTTTTTATCGATTTTAACATTTTAAGATCAGGTTGTTTTCTTTTATTTTGTAGTTTGTGCCAGTAGCCCCAAGCCTACGCCCCCAAATTATGAAATCACCTATTAAAGTAATCTATATTGCTTGTATGGCAATGTTGTTATATTCGTGTTCTGCAGAAAATGTTGAAGAAGATTTAGGGTCTTCTAATAAAGAATTTATTGTTCCCGAAGTAAAGTCAATAGAAATTGAAATTTTGGATCTTATAAATAACTATAGGATTTCTAAAGGTTTAAACACTCTTGAATCTTTAGATGTTATAAAATCACAAGCATATAGTCATACAGATTATATGATTAAGCAAAATAACATATCTCACGATTATTTTTATGAGCGTAAATCATATCTTGTTACTAATACAGGAGCAAGCAAAGTAGCCGAAAATGTAGGGTATGGTTATTCCTCTGCAGAATCTATTGTTAATGCATGGATAAAAAGTGATAGCCATAGAAGTACTATAGAAGGCGATTTTACAGATTTTGATATCTCTATAGAACAAAATGAAAATGGAGAGATGTATTGCACTAATATTTTTATTAAAAGATAGTAGCCTTCTAATTACTTCAAGAGGTATACTAGCTATTGATAGTCATTGAGGATTAAAAAAGCTGAGCGTCTATTTTCATCATGTTCTTTTTCTGTACAGGGAGGTTTGTTGTTTATGCCGCACTTGTTTAATAATTGAGATTCGCCATAGCCTATAGCACTCGGAATTCTTTCTGCAGCAATTCCTCTGGATGAAATGTAATCCCTGGTAGCTTTAGCACGTTTATTAGAAAGCTTCATGTTATATTTTGCACTACCCCGATTATCTGTATGGGATTCAATCTTGATAATCATTTTAGGGTTTTCTCGCATTACATTAACAATATTCTCTAATTCATATGCTGCATCTGCACGAATATTATATTTGTCAAAATCAAAGAAAATAGGATTGACCACAATTTCTTTTTTTATAATTAGTGGAGTTAGATATAAATCTAATTTGAGCTCACTTCCATTAGTTGTAGTTGTTGAGAACTGTTTTGAATCAGGTCTGTAATTTGCTTTTGTAGCTAGGATAGAATATGTTTTTCCGCATGATATTTCTTCAAAAATGTATTTGCCGTTGTTGTCAGATAGGGTAGTGCTAATAATTTTACCGGTTTCATCAATGATTTTTACTGTAACATCTGCAAGTGATTCTAAGGTGAGCTTATCGTATGTCACACCGGTCAAAACTTGTTTACATTCATACTTGTCAAATGTATATATATCATCACTTCCCTTACCTCCAATTCTATTAGAAGAGAAATATCCAGAATCACCATCTGGGTTTAAGAAGAAAGCAAAATCATCGTAACCACTATTATAAGGAGCTCCAAGGTTCTTAATCTCTATATCCTCATCAACTCTTTTTTTGAGTATATTAGATTTGTAAATATCTAAAAACCCAAGATTTATATGACTGTCTGATGAGAAATATAATGTAGAATCTTTTGCTACAAAAGGAAATACTTCCCGGCCTTCGGTATTAATTTTATCACCTAAATTTTTTACAGTACCAAAAGAACCATCATCATTAATAGTAACTTTATATATATCTGATTGGCCATATCCACCTTTTCTATCCGATACAAAATATAAGGTCTTTTCATCAGGACTTAATGTTGGGTGTCCTGTAGAGAAAGTTTTATCATTAAATGGTAATTCTTCAACAGCTGTCCATTGATTGCCTTTAAGCTTAGCTCTATACAATTTTAGATTAGAATTACCTTCTTTATCATAAGATGTTTTTTTTCTTTTATTAATGTTGTTTCTGGTAAAATAGAGTGTTTTACCATCATTGGTGAGTGTTAATGTCCCTTCGTGTTCGTTTTTTAAATTTACTTTGTCTGAAGAAATGGGAGTAATATCCTTTACTACAATGGTCGAATCAATTCGATCAATTGTAGATTGATAAATATTTAAATAAGGTTCTCCGTTCCATTTGTAAATTTTCTTTTTGCCTTTAGTAGTTTCATCTGCTCTAGATGATGAAAAATATAAATTTCCATTTTGTTCATACCCGCCAAAATCAGAAAATTTGCTATTGGAGTTTAAGTTTATTACCCTAACATGAATATCTTTTGGAGTAGACAATTCTTGAAATTTTTCAAGACTTATACTTTCAAAATCTTTAGTGTGCTTACCATTTTGTTGAAGTGTTTTAAACTTTTTAAGCCACTGATTGGCTTTATTGTATTTGCCTAAGCTGCGTAAGGTTTGTATGTACTTATAGATGTATTGAGGGTGTATTTTATTGTATTTGTTAACTGCTTTATTGTACCAAAAATATGCTTGATCCGAGTTAGAATTGTTATAATAACAATCTCCAATTCTAGATAGAATATGTTCGCTGCTATCTTCTTTTTTTAATGCTTCTTTATATAATTCTATGGCTTTTAAATATGCAAAATCTCTAAAATATTTATCTGCTACCTTTACTTTTTGAGCATGAATAAAAGTACTAAACAGAAATGCTAAAATTAGAAATATTATATTTTTCATACGTATGGTATTAAAAGTACCTGGGAGATCTAACACGCTTTTCGTTAAACAATTCATACATCAGTAAAATTTCATGAGTACCACCTATATATGGTCGTATATCTGAAATAAAATGTTCGTAAGCATAGCCAATTCTAATTTGTTTTGTCACTTGAAAATCTGCTAAGGCTCCGATAGAAGCGGTATGTTCATTATATCTGTATGAGCCTCCGAGCCAAAATTTTTCATAAAATAGGAGGTTTGCATTTAAATCAACAGAAATTGGTGCGCCATTAGTTGCTTTAAAAAGAGCCGATGGTTTTAATTTTGTGTTTGTAGAGAGGTCAAATACATACCCACCTGTAAAATAATAACTAACGCGTTCTAGTGCTACATACTCTACCGTAGACGTTTCAGCAGTACGATTATTGTCTGTGTTTAATATTCTTGGTGATGATAGTCCAAAGTACCATCTGTCTGAATGGAGATATAATCCTACCCCAATATTAGGGTTCCATCGATTAGAATAATTTCCGAAGAAAGGATCCCCAGTTACTTCGGGGTCATTTAAAAATTCCTGATCTAGATTGTAATTAGTAACCCCACCTTTAAATCCAAAAGCTAATTTGGAATTATCTGTAATATTAATAGAATACGAGAAATCACCATAAATATATAAGTAGTTTTCAAAACCTGGAGTATCACGTATTACGGATAATCCAACTCCTATTTTTTCGTTTCGTAAGGGAGAATGAGCAGATAGTGTCTGAGTTTGAGGACCTCCTCGTATTCCTGTCCATTGACTCCTGTGTAAACCTACAATGCTTAATGTCTCTCTACTACCTGCATAGGCCGGATTTATGGATATAGTATTAAACATATACTGCGTAAACTGCGGTAATTGCTGTGCATATCCGATAAAACTAATGCATAGTATTAATAGTACTGCTATTTTGTTTTTTGCGATGCCCATTAATTATTTTTTTATTTTGTACCAATATATAACGGGGTGCTAAATGGTTTTAAGCCACTATTGTTTATAGTTACAATACAATAATATGTACCACTAGGTACTTGATTTGCTGATCCTAAAGATGACTGATGTGCTGTGCCATTCCAATCATTTTGATAATCACTTGATTTGTATATAATTGCCCCCCAACGATTAATAATTTTAACATCTACAACGTAACCACAATTTTCTACACCCTTCACTGCAAAATATTCATTATACGAATCTCCATTTGGTGTAATTACTTTTGAAATTTTAATAGTATCTTCTCCACAAGAGAATACTGCACATCTATTATGTACTTCTATCGTTGTTTCGAGATATATTGGACAGGCCAAGTTGTTTTCTGTGTAACTAAATGCAATCTCTTCAGAAGCATCTTTGTCTAATAACTCTATGCTTAATGGATCAAAAAAGTGATCATCAATTACAGCTGCATTTCCAGATGTAACCTCCCAGATTCCACCGGTACTATAATCACCTTCTAATAGGTCAAATAAATCAAAAACTTGTGATTCTATTTCATCAAGAGCACATAAGCTGGTGTCGTTTGCGATTACAGAATTGTTTTCGAATGTTATTTTTGCTTGTAGTGTAGTTGTGTTGTTACAATCATCTGTGATGTTGTATTCTACTACCAGAACTCCATCTGCTATATTATCAAAGTCGTAATCTGAAGTTACTAATGCAGTTGTACTCACATTGCAATTATCAATAGCACAAGTTTCTAGCGTTGCAATATTATCATTATTCCATTGACTAGCAATTTCTTCAATATTAGTTGTAGAACACGCTAAGGTTAAATCAGTAATTGTACAGCTTGTTAGGTCTGGAGGTGTAGAATCATACAACGTAAGAGTTGCTGTAAGAGTTATTATGTCTCCATTTTTATCTGTAATAGTGTATATAACTTCTATAGCTCCGCCCAAACCACAAGAACTCACCAAATTATTAAAGTCATAATTTGAAGTTATTTGACCAGTAAAATCTGTATTACAACTGTCAGAAACACAGGATTCTAATTCTGCAATATTATCAGCATTCCAGATGTTAGCTATAGTTTCATTATTTGTTCCATTACATTCGATTGTTTCATCTGCTACATTACAATTAGTTATGTCGGGAGGTGTGGTGACCGAGATGGTAATGTATACAGAGGCTTGATCACAAGCAGTAGTTGGAGAGCCATTGTCACATACTGTGTAAATAAAACTATCTGTACCTGTATACCCAGAATTAGGAATGTAAGTAAAGGAGCCGTTAGTGTTAAGGGTAAGAATTCCATTATCTACATCATCTACCGGAATTATATTTATGGTTTGTGTGTCTCCTTCGGGATCAAAATCATTATCCAGTACGTTCCCTTGAATATTGTCGCATGCGGTAAAATATGCATCATCATTAGCAAAAGTACTGTTGTTCTGGTTTTTTATTACTGTAATTATAACAATAGTTGTATCACATAAGACGGGATTGCCGTTGTCACATATGGTATACTCAAAAATGTCATCACCAGTAAAATCAATAGGAGGTGTATAGTTATATGCTCCTGTATTGGGATCTATAGCTACGATAACTCCTTCTGTAGTGGTTGCTGTAATTGTTGTTACTGTAATAGGATCTCCATCGGGATCGAAATCATTAACTAATACATTACCATTTATAGGAGTATTTATTTCGGTAATTGCAGTATCTGGATTTGCAATTGGAGCTTCGTTTTTAGGATCTCCAACAGGGAGTACTTCAATGTATACAGTAGCAGTGTCACAAGCAATCGGGTTGCCATTGTCACAAATAGTATATTCGAAAGAGTCTTCTCCTGTAAATCCAGTAGGAGGGGTGTACGTATAGATTCCTGTATTAGGCTCTATGCCGACAATAACCCCTTCTGTAGTAGTTGCAGTAGTAGTTGTTACCGTTTGTATGTCTCCTTCGAGATCTTCATCGTTGGTTAATACATTACCAGAAACGGGTGTATTGATAAAAGTGTTATTAATATCTGTTACGGCATCGGTACAATTATATAAAATTGCTATGCAAACTATAGAAATGCAACCATTAGCATCACGTATCTTTATTGTATAATTTCCTTGAGCGAGATCTGAAAATGTTTCACTAGTTTGATAATTAGCTCCATTATCGATAGAATATGAATAAGGTGGTACTCCACCAGCTCCTTCTACAGTAATTTGACCCGAACCGTTACAACTAATATGAGTTAGTTCCTTTATGGAAGCAGATATTGCTTTACTGGGTTCGGTTATGGTGGCTGAGCTTGTAGTAGAGCAATTTGTAGCATCGGTAACTGTTACAGAATATGTTCCGGCAATTACATTAGTTAAATCTTCATTAGAAGAACCATTACTCCAGGCAAAAGTAAATGGAGGAGTACCGTTCTCTACCATTAGATCAACAGATCCCGTAGCATCGCCGGTGCAGGATACATCGGTTATAGTATTTGTAGCTTTAATATCGCAATTATTAAGACATTTAATGATGATGCTTTGGGTTACTTGAGTTCCATTAGCATCGGTTACTGTAACGCTGTGTGTGCGATTGGTAAGAAGACTTGCTGTTGCTGTGGTTTGATTATTAGCAGAAGCACTCCATTGGTATGTGTAACCTGGTTTTCCGCCAGAAACGACAGCCTTAGCCTTACCGTCACAACATATTCCAGTGATCGTAGCATCCTGTATTTTAAGTATAGTAAGACTTAGTGGATTGGTATATTCGGTATTGGTTGTAGTAGTGTCTTTTAGGATCAAAGAGGTGTACTTGTGTTCATGAGAGTAATGCCCGTAAACATAAGTTGATGAGAATAGTAGTGCAAAAAGACAAATAAGAGTGGTGATCCTCTTATGCAAGAGAGTTAACGTAATAATTTTCATATGCCCCGTTTTATTAATGTATTCTAAGAAAAAAGCCCCTGGTTTTTTAGTGTTTCAAAATTTAAAAAATAAAAACATAAGACATTGATAATTATTGGATTGGTAGTTTTTTTTCATAACGTGATATTCTTAATAATGGTTAGTTTTGTTATATAAAGAATTATTCCAATACATAAATTGAATATTTTATATCACTAAGAATTAATTACCTACTTACATTAATAAAAACATTGTTTTTATTAATAATAGGCACATCATCTTTGTTTAATTAAACATTCTATTATAGAAATAATTCTATAATTATTTCAAATACTCTAAGGGGGGAATGAAATCGTATATTTTTCTAAGGGGGGGAAATAATATACATTATGGGGAGGTTTATTTTGTACATAATCTTACATACCAAATTAATGATATTTTGAAAACAATACTCAATAAAATTATTGATCAAATATAAGGTATATGTTGATAAAAATCAACTAATAATAGATTATTTTTTAATTTTAATCAGATTTTAAAAGTTGATTTTTTAGGCTTCCGATGTTATTCATAAGTTATCACAATCATAGGTTTCTATTTCATAAAGAGGTAGAAACTTTATCAGTCTAAATAAAAAGTATATCAAATTATCATGTAGTGTTGTGAAGTTTGATTAACATTATATAGTCGTGCACCGTTTAAATATTTTTTTCAGATACTTAACTAAATTCTATTTCGATTAGTTGTGGTTTGGGGCGTTTTATTATCTTTACCACTCGTATAATCATACTTTAATTTATAATTAAATGTCATACAATTTATTAAAAGGTAAAAGAGGAATTATTTTTGGGGCACTTGACGAAAATTCAATCGCTTGGAAAACCGCAGAGCGTGTTTATGAAGAAGGAGGAAGTTTTGTTCTAACCAATGCTCCTGTCGCAATGCGAATGGGTGCTATAAATACTCTTGCAGAAAAAACTAATACTCAAGTTATACCTGCAGATGCTACTTCATTAGAGGATTTAGAAAATCTTGTGGATAAGGCAACAGAAATTTTGGGTGGTAAACTTGATTTTGTTTTACATTCTATAGGGATGTCAATAAATGTACGTAAAGGACGTCATTATACTGATCAGAACTATGACTGGACACAAAAAGGATTAGACGTATCTGCACTTTCTTTTCATAAAACAATGCAAACCCTATATAAGAAAAAGGCAATGAATGATTGGGGAAGCATAGTTGGTTTGACATATATGGCAGCACAGCGAGTGTTTCCTGATTATAATGATATGGCAGATAACAAAGCGTATTTAGAATCTATCGCTCGTAGTTTTGGATATTTCTTTGGTAGAGATAGTAAAGTACGAGTAAATACAATTTCTCAATCTCCAACTCCAACAACAGCAGGAAAAGGAGTGAAAGGATTTGATGGATTTATAGAATATGCGAATAAAATGTCACCTCTAGGTAATGCTACAGCAGCAGAGTGTGCCGATTATACAATTACACTATTCTCTGATCTGACCAAAAAAGTAACGCTTCAGAATTTATATCACGACGGAGGCTTTTCTAATATGGGAGTAAGCCAGTTGGTGATGGATAAATTTGTAGGAGAAGAATAAAGATTTTTTTAAAAACTACTATAAATTAGTGTGAAATCCCATTCTTAATTGGTAATGGGATTTTTTATTTATACCACTTACCTTTGCAATATGGAAATACATTTCTCCTTTATTGTGCCAGTATATAACAGGCCAAATGAGATTAAAGAGCTGCTGGATAGCATGGTGGCTATGGATTATACCAAGCCATATGAGATTGTAATCGTAGAAGATGGATCGTCTGATACCTCTAAGGAGGTTATAGAAGCTTTTGCAGATAGATTATCTATAAGTTATTACCAGAAATCAAATACAGGCCCGGGAGATTCACGTAACTATGGTATGCGTAAGGCAAGAGGTAATTACTTCATTATTCTTGATAGTGATGTGTTATTGCCAAAAGAATATTTGTCTAAAGCCGAAAGTTTCTTGTCTGATACTTTTGTACATTGCTACGGAGGCCCTGATGATGCTCATCAAAGTTTTTCTAATCTTCAGAAAGCGATAAGCTATAGTATGACATCATATTTAACTACTGGCGGAATCAGAGGGCGTAAAAATACATTAGGTAAATTTCAACCCCGTAGTTTTAATATGGGACTGTCAAAAGAAGCTTTTCAGGCTTCGGGTGGTTTCGGAAATATACATCCCGGAGAAGATCCGGATCTTACGATAAGATTATGGAAATTAGGATATGATACTACATTAATTCCTGATGCTAAGGTGTTTCATAAAAGAAGAATTTCCTGGGAAAAATTTTATATCCAGGTTAATAAATTTGGATTAGTACGCCCTATTTTAAATCGATGGCACCCAGATACTGCCAAACTTACGTATTGGTTTCCTACTTTATTCTTAATATATATTGTGTTCTCTGTTGTGACCGCACTTTTAGGATGGTGGTATTTTATTGCTATTTTAGGAATGTATTTAGGGATTATTTTTCTAGGTGCGACTCTAGAATATAAAAATGTATCTATAGGTATACAGTCTATTTTGGCAGTTTTGATACAATTTTATGGATACGGAAAGGGATTCCTAAAATCTTATTATTATATTCATCTATTGAAAAAAGTACCCGAAAAGCAATTTAAGAAATTGTTTTTTTCAAAGTAATTTGTATGTCAGATAGAAAAAAGAATAGATTTTCTTTAAAAAGGAGTAATGTAAAAACCTTTTTGTTTTTTCTAATATTCACTTCAATCTTGTGGCTATTTATACAATTCTCTAAAAATTATACCCAAGAAGTAGAGGTAGCAATACAATATACCAATATACCAAAAGACAAAATCTTTAACGATCAGAGTGATCAAACATTAAGAATGGTGCTTAACGGAAATGGTTTTAGATTGATGAATCATAATTGGAGCAGGCCAACATTACAATTTAATGTAGAGGATGCAGTTATTAATAGCGAAGATCAATATTATTTTCGTGTTGATAAAGAATCTTCGGTATTAAAAACTAAATTAGACTTTAAAGGAAGGGTTTTATCTGTGCAAAAAGATACCTTACGATTAAAACTGGATCAAAATCTAGAAAAAAAAATCCCTGTTAAAATAGCAGAGAAGATTCAGTATGCTATTGGGTATGGTAGTGATAAGGGATTAGTAGTCTCTCCCGATTCTATAACAATTAGTGGCCCCTCACAAGTTATAGATACTATACAATATATAACAACAGAAAATCTAAATTTAGAAGGGTTAAATGTTAACTACACTTCAAAATTAGATATAAATACTGAAGAATTACCATCTACCATTACAGTTGCTCCAGCGCAAGTAGAAGCTAACGTTTTGGTGAGTAAATTCACAGAGGGAGATCAAAAAATTCCTATAACATTAAATAATATACCTGAAGGTGTAGAAATTAAGATTTTTCCTAAAGAAATTTCTGTCGTATACAGAGTGGGGTTAGATAAGTATAATGAAATAAGTCCAAGAGATTTTATGGTAGTAGCTGATTATGCTAAAGCATCCGAAGAAAGTTTGTTTTTAACTTTAGAACTAGTAAACAAACCAGATTATATCCATGATGTGCGTTTGCAGATGAAACAAGTTCAATTTGTAGTTTTGAAATAAGTTGAAGTATGAAGGTAGTAGGTCTAACGGGTGGTATAGGTAGCGGAAAATCTACAGTAGCTAAAATGTTTGAACAACTGGGAGTTGCAGTTTATATTGCTGATATCGAAGCTAAAAAACTTATGAATGAAGACGAATCAGTGAAAAAACAAATTATCGCTTTATTAGGAAATGATTCCTATGTAAACGGAGAATTAAATAGACCTTATATTGCGAATGTAGTTTTTAATGACTCCTCAAAACTACTTCAGTTAAATGCAATTGTTCACCCTGCTGTGGCAAGCCATTTTGATTGTTGGAAAAGTAATCAAAAAGGAAACTACGTAATAAAAGAAGCAGCTATACTTTTTGAAAATGAAGGCCACAAACAGTGTGATTATACAATTCTTGTATCGGCACCAATAGAAACAAGAATTCAACGAGTCCTAAAAAGAGACAAAACGACCAAAGAAGATATACTTTCTAGGATGAATAACCAGTGGGAAGACACTCGGAAAATCCCATTAGCCGATTTTGTGATATATAATAAAAACATAAAAGATACTGAAAATCAGGTGTATAAGGTTCATGAAGAAATATCCCTATAAAACGTTTGTAATCCGAATCTTTCATTTTGTTAACATTTGGTTAAACCCTAAAGTAGCTAAATGTTAAAGTCTTACTTTTGATTTATGAATAAAAGGTTATTCGTGTTGCTGATAATCCTAATGAGTTTATCGTTAATTGGGATTATTTTTGTTCAGGGATATTGGATTAACAACACTGTAGAGAATAATGAAGAACAGTTTTCCTTTAATGCGAAACAAATACTGATATCTGTATCTAATAGAATTCAATACAGAGAGTTTGAAGAAATGTTTTTTCCATTACAAGAGATTCTGGATAGCATAGAAGAACCTGATAACAAAACAATACGTCAGCTTTTGAATATTAGTATTGATAATACGACAAAGTCGTTTACACATACAGATGGTATTTTAGAAGAAGACTATAAGTTGTTTTCGTCTTTTATAAATTTAAATATTGATACGGTTCGATTAAAGAATATTTTAAATCGTAATACCGATGCTGCTATACAAGATGAAAAAAGTGATTTTGTAAAGCAAAATTCTAAATCCAAACTAGAGAGAATACGGGGATTAACAGATCTCCAGAGAATGGATTATGAAATAGTAATAGGAGAAATTGCCAGTTTTATACCAATACATAGAAGAGTTCAAAAAAGAGAAATAGATTATCTGTTGAGGAAAGAACTGGAAGAGAGAGATATAAAAGTAGACTTTGAATATGCTATATACAGTAATGCTTTAGCTACCAAAGTACGTTCAGATGATTTTAGTTTGGATTATCCAACAACATATGCAATACCACTTTTTGTAAATGATGAAGGAGTAAGTGAGTATCAGTTATATGTTAATTTTACTGGAAAAAAACAATATGTACTTTCTTCCA
This sequence comes from Aquimarina macrocephali, assembly GCF_051627225.1. Taxonomy (NCBI): domain Bacteria; kingdom Pseudomonadati; phylum Bacteroidota; class Flavobacteriia; order Flavobacteriales; family Flavobacteriaceae; genus Aquimarina; species Aquimarina macrocephali. The sequence goes on along the minus strand of NZ_CP151795.1, from coordinate 5,909,368 downwards.
TCAAAGGAATGGCCATATTGTCTATAATATTTACGTTAATTATTGTAGTTGCATATTCCAGTGCTTTATCACAATTGATGCAGCAACGACAGATATCACAAATTAAAACAGATTTTATTAATAATATGACGCATGAGCTTAAGACTCCAATTGCCACTATTAATCTGGCATTAGATTCTATAAAGAACCCAAAAATAGGAGGGGACCCAGAGAAAGTGCAGCGTTATATGAGTATGATACGTGAAGAGAATAAAAGAATGCATGCCCAGGTAGAAAATGTATTAAGAATATCTCAGTTAGAGAAAAATGAACTTAATATTAAAAAAGAAAGGCAAGAATTGCATGATATTATTGAAGATGCGATTACCCATGTATCTCTGATTGTAGAAAATAGAGAAGGGTATGTGAAAATGCATTTAGGAGCACTTAAAACAACAGTATTAGCCAATGATAGCCATTTGACTAATGTAATTGTGAATATTTTGGATAATGCGATAAAATATTCAGAAGATGAACCTAAAATAGATGTATATACAGAAAATGTAAAAAATAGTATTGTTCTTAAAGTTCGTGATCAAGGAATAGGAATGAGTAAGGTGGCACAGAAAAAGATTTTTGAAAAGTTCTTTAGAGAACATACCGGGGATCTTCATAATGTAAAAGGGCACGGATTAGGACTAACATACGTAAAGAGAATTATAGATGATCATCATGGTCAGATATGGGTGGAGAGTGAAAGGGGAAAAGGCTCCACGTTTATAATTAAATTACCGTTAATATCTTAAAATATGGAAACAGAAAACAAAAAGATTTTGCTTGTAGAAGATGATCCAAACTTCGGAACAGTATTAAAGGATTATCTAGTAATGAATGATTATGATGTTGTGCATGCTAAAAATGGTATGGAAGGCTTCGAGAAATTCAAAAAGGATGATTATGATATGTGTATTCTTGATGTCATGATGCCTTATAAAGATGGATTTACATTAGCAAAGGAGATTAGAGAAAAAAATGAAGAAATACCGATCATCTTTTTAACTGCAAAAGCAATGAAAGAAGATGTGTTAAAAGGGTACAAAGTAGGAGCAGATGATTATCTTAATAAGCCTTTTGATAGTGAGGTGTTGTTGATGAAAATACAAGCTATTATGCAACGTAAAAGTACAGAATCTGTTGCCGATAGTAAACAGTTCGAGTTTAACGTTGGAGGCTTTCACCTTAATTCGAAACTTCGCTTTTTAACGTATAAAGAAGAAGATCCAATTAAGCTTTCTCCAAAAGAGAATGAATTACTTCGTTTGCTAGCACTACATCTTAATGATTTAATGCCTAGAGAATTAGCGTTAACAAAAATATGGAGAGATGATAATTATTTTACTTCTCGTAGTATGGATGTATATATAGCTAAACTTAGAAAATATTTAAAGAAAGACGAAAACGTCGAAATTCTTAATATTCATGGAGAAGGGTTTAGACTAGTTGTAAGAAACGAAGAATCGTAGGAATAGTAACGGTAACTAACTTTTAAGAGTTCACTATGTGTAATTTATTTATCATAGTGAACTTTCTTTTATATGGGTTATAACAGAGTTGATATCTTCTTTATAGTCATACCAACAAATTTCTAAATCTTTCTTAAACCATGTAAGTTGCCTTTTTGCAAAACGCCTGGTATTTTTTTTGATTTCAGAGAGCGCAAAATCCAAATCCCATTCTTTATCCAGGTACTTAAATATTTCTTTATACCCTACAGTGTTTAATGCATTTAATGACTTATAAGGATAAAGGCTTTTTACTTCACCTATTAGGCCTGCTTCGGTCATTAGTTCTACGCGTTGATTTATTCTGTCGTAAATAGTTTGCCTTTCTGCAGTAATTCCTATTTTAATCGTATTAAAAGGTCGTTTTTTTCGTGGTTTAGTAAGAAATGATGAATAAGGTGCTCCACTACCAATACATACTTCTAGAGCTCTCATAACTCTATGTGTATTGTTTAAATCTACCTTCTCATAATATAATGGATCTAAAACTTTTAGTTGTTGCTGTAAATTTTCAATTCCTTTGTTGTTATATTCTTCTTGAAGTTCTTGCCTAACCTTTATATCTATTTCAGGAAAAATATCCAATCCCTTGGTTACTGCATCAATATACAGTCCAGAACCTCCAACAAGAATAGCATAGTCGTTATTTTTAAATAATTCATTAAGTTTATCTAAGGCATCTTTTTCATAATCACCTACACTGTATTCATTTTTAATACTTATATGTTGGATAAAATGATGCTTAGCTTGCTCTAATTCGTCAAACGAAGGAGCCGCAGTACCAATGCTCATTTCTTTGTAAAACTGCCTGCTGTCTGCAGAAACAATTTCACAATTAAAATGCTTTGCAAGCTCAATGCTTAAGCTGGTCTTACCTATAGCAGTTGGTCCGACAACCACAATTAGATTTTTATTCATTGTCATTGTGTAAATCTTCTCCGCATTTATGGCAGAATTTAGCATTATCGCGATGCTCATTCTCACTACAATGACTACAGGATTGAGTGTTTAGATGAACCTTATTGGCTTGGTGATGTGTATATTCGGCACTTACAATACCTGTAGGGACAGCAATAATACCGTAACCCATAATCATAATAATAGCTGCAAGAAATTGCCCTAATGGAGTAACAGGAGCAATATCACCATAACCAACCGTTGTTAGAGTGACAATACACCAATATACGCTTATTGGGATACTTTTAAAACCACTTTCTTCTCCCTCTATAATATACATTACCGTACCCATGATTATACATAAGACTAATACAGCAAACAGAAATACCAATATTTTGGCTCTGCTATCTTTTATAGCTTGTGCTAACCTGTTTGACTCACCAATATATCTAGAGATTTTTAAAATTCTAAAAACCCGAAGTAATCTTAATGCTCTAACAGCTAGTAGCGCGCTGGTACCTGTAATAAAAAATGATAGGTATAATGGTAAAGTAGATAAAAGATCAATGATCCCATAAAAACTAAAAATATACGAAGCTGATTTTTTTATAGAAACAATGCGGGCGATATATTCAAAAGTAAAAAATATCGTGATGACCCATTCTGCATAGTATAATAATGTATATGTTTCAACAGATAAGCCTTTTACGCTTTCGAGCATCACAAAGATGATACTCAATACGATTAGGATAAGTAGAATTACATCGAATAACTTTCCTATAGGAGTATCGGCTTCATAAATGATATCATGTAATTGATTTTTCCAGTTCTTATGAGATGAGTTATTGTTCAAACTTCTTGATTTTGAATAAAAATACTAAAAAAACTAATGTACTCTCCTGACAGCTATAAGAGAGTCGTTTTCTATACTTATTATATGATTAAAAAACTCTTTTAACGACGCATAATATTCTGTTGGGTAATAAGAGGAATTAAATGTAATTCTATGATTAATAATAAGCTTGTTATCATTCTTCTGAAAACTAATCGCTACTTGTGCTAATTCATTAGGGAGTGTATATGCCAAATTTTTTGGGATATCAATGAAATCATAATTTTTTGGAATATCAATAGAGACGAGATAGCTATAAGAATCTTTATAACCAAAATCTACAGGGTATGTTCTTTGATTAAGCTTAAATGGATTTTTTTCAAAAAATGCTTTAGTAAAAGGTTTAATATAAAAGATATCATCTATCTCCGAAACATCTCTTTTAAAATTAAACTCTACCTCAATAGCTTTTTCAAAGCTATTTTGATTATTGATCTGTGCATCAGAAATTGTGATTTCTTGATCTTGATTTTTAATATTGTCTAGAAACTTTTTCTTACTGGAATAATTTAGTTCTTTTCTTTTATAATAAGCATGATATCCAGAATAAACATGTTTTGCTTTACCGCTTAATTCTAGCTCTTCATTTAGTATTAAGTCTTCCTTAAAAAAGTGAACAGAATGTCGCTTTGGTTCTATATTAATCCAGGAGCTACCATTTTTAAAATCTAGTAATCTACCATATTGGTTTAAACAACGAAAAGGAACTTCACCAAATTTCAATACCTTTTCGGTAGCATCCAATAGATATGTTTTTCCGTTTAAGGATAATTGCACAATAAGATAATCAAAATCAGAAATTACTGGATGAACTTTTGTTGCATAGCCATTATCTCTGGTGGATAACAATATAGGGTGCACCATAAATTGTTGCTGCTTTAATACATTATGAAGAAGTATATTAATATCAGAAACATTACCTACCTTGTCTTTAATTACTTTATTAATATTACCGTCATTAAAAATTCTTTTTTTCTTGTTCCACTTATAGTTATTCGAAATATAACGGTAGATTATTTTTGCTGTAGCTATATCTTTAGGTAGCGACTGTATAGAATCGGGAAGAAGATTTTTGGTAGCAGATAATTTTTTAAGTTGCACTCCAATTGTAGCTTCTTTTTTTAATTTATCATCAACATTTTTCCAAGTTTCGGTATATTTTTTATTGACTCCATCAAATCCTTTAAACTCTTTCAATTCATACTCAACACGAGAAAAATAATTACTCTTTGCGGTCATATATTTTTCTTCTTTGAAAGCAGGAATGTCTTTCATGATATAAATGTTATGAGAACAATCTGCAGATCCTAAACCTGGCGCTTGAAGACACCTTTTTTTGATAGTAGACTCTTTGGTGTTTAATTTTAGAGTTCCTACGAGTTTTATGTTGTAAATATAGTTGCCTGGTAGATCAGCTATAAACTCACTATGCATTTTTGGTATATCATCTTGAAATTCCCATCCATTAAACTTGTACATAAAAGGGGATTCTATTTGGTATTTATAAGTAAGTACAGACCCTGGCTTTATGTTAGAAAATGTAAACTTTACAGAAGTGAAGTTCTGATCATGTTTTTCATAATAAATTTGATTTTTTTCTACTTTAGTTTTAATGACTTTACCTTGTTCCAAATTATAAGTATAAGCAACAAGACTATTGAAAGATTCTTTGTGTTTTTTATTTCTGTATAAAAGAACTTTTACTGTAGCGTGATCATACCCTTGTTCATTTAATATTTTAATCTTTGCTTCATGATCTGTTAACAAATTATAACCTCCTCCATTTTCAACTCTGCTAAAACCTTTTTCATAGATAAAAAAAGCATTAGCTGTACTATCTTTTTTATATGTTTTACTTTGTATATCAATCATGCTTACAACCATATTTTTAGTATTGTAAGCTTCTTGAGCACTTATTAGAAAAGAGAAGGTGGTTAAGAATATAAAGAATAGGAATCTATACATTTTTTTGTAGTTTAATAATCTTCAATCTTTTATGTGTACGTACATAACTTTGGATAATGTGTTGGGCATCTCTATTATGGGTCATTGGAGTAATAATAGAGCGTAAAATCTCTATATTGTTAACCTGATGATTTAGATTGAAGTACCCTATACCTTTAAATTTTCCTTCTTCAACCAATATTACACTTTGCTCGTCAATATCTCTTCCTCGATCTATAATAATCATATCCTGACTTTGAAAAGAAGTATTAAAAATAAGTTTTTGTGCCCTAATATTATATTCTTCTGCAGATTCACTATCAATACAAGCGCCATTACACTGCTTTATAGTGTAGTTAAAACAATTATTTTTTCCATTATCCAGACCCATTAATTTTTGGCATAAACTATACTCCTCTGTCCATCGATGCATATAGGTCTTGGCTTGTTGTCTGTTAGAAAAAGTAGTGATGCTTATTTTGCGATTATCTGCTTTTTGAACTTTGAAATTTATATACCCGTTGTCATCTGTGAATTGGTATAAGGCCTGATCAAATTTCGTTTTACGCAGTGCTCTATTGTATTTAGGTTTGTTGCGTTTTATCTCTTCACTTTCTTTTAACAAAGCTAAAAGCTCGCTTCCTGTATTCTCGTGCGTGACGCTAACAACTTCTTCCTGTATTTTTTTAGATTTTCTATTGTCGTTTGTGAAATGTTGATTGAGGCGTTTTTTTATATTTTTACTTTTACCTATATATATAATAGTCCCGTCTTCGCGATGCATGTAATATACTCCTGTTGCCGAAGGGGCAGCTTCAATCAATCTAAGAAGTTTATCATCAACTTGTCGCTTAGTTTCCGTTCGAACAGTTTCTGTAATTATTTTTTTCTCTATATCTTTTGTAAGTAGGAGTTTAAATAGCTTTACTGTAGCAAGAGCATCACCATTGGCTCGGTGTCTGTCGGAAAGAGGGATCCCAAGTCCGCGAACAAGCTTACCTAAACTATAAGATTGTTGATCCGGGATTAATTTTTTAGAAAGCTCTACAGTACATAAAGACTGTCGTTCGAATTCGAATCCTAATCTCGAGAATTCGGTTCTTAAAATTCGGTAATCAAAACTAGAATTATGCGCAACGATAATGCAGTCGGTAGTAATTTCAACAATTCTTTTGGCTACTTCGTAAAACTTCGGTGCATTGCGAAGCATTTGATTATTTATCCCAGTAAGGTTAGCTACAAATGGTTGTATAGGACGTTCAGGATTAACAAGACTTATGAACTGATCCACAACATCATGCCCGTCAAATTTATAAATAGCAATTTCAGTAATTCCTTCTTCATTATATTTTCCTCCGGTTGTTTCAATATCTAAAATTGCATACATATAATTCGGTAATCTTTATTTTTTCGAGGTTAGTTTAGTAAGGGGCATTTCTGGTTTTTTATTTTATTTATCAATTCGGAAAATCAAGTGTTAATGATAAAAGATCATTTACTATTGGTAATTTCTAGCTCCAAAAATAGAACTTCCTATTCTAACCATAGTACTCCCACAGTCAATAGCCATTTTATAATCTCCACTCATACCAATCGATAAGGTTTTTAATTGTGGGTATTTTGTTTTCATTTCTTCAGAAAAAGATGCAATCGTTTTAAATTCATCATGTATTTGTTGCTCATCATTTGTAAAAGTAGCCATACCCATAAGTCCTTGAATGTTCACATTGGTCAAGTTTTTAACTTCCTCGGTATTTAATAAGGTGATAGCATCCTGTTCTGATAAACCAAATTTACTTTCTTCTTTAGCAATTTTGACCTGCAATAGACAGTTAATAGTTCTGTTATGTTTTTTTGCTTGTTTGTCGATCTCTTTAAGTAATTTATAGCTATCTACAGCATGAATGAGATCTACAAAGGCAGCCATGTATTTAACTTTATTAGTTTGTACATGGCCAATCATATGCCAGCTGATATCTTTTGGCATAGTTTCCCACTTTTCGGTCATTTCCTGAATCTTATTTTCACCAAAAATTCTTTGACCAGCTTCATAAGCATTCATTAGATCAGAAACAGGTTTGGTTTTGGATACTGCTACCAGGGTAACTCCTTCAGGAATTGATGTTTTTATATCACGAAGGTTTTGTTCGATATCATTCATAGTTTGCAAAGATATCTAAAATCATTTTTTATTGTTATGGATAATCCATATTTAGTTTATCTAATATATTATATGTTCTCAATTTTTAAAGAAAAGCATATCAAAATGTTATCATCCAAAAGTAATTGTGATTTTAAAACTCATAAATAGTGATCCCACTTCTTAATTTTGGCTCTATATATGTACTTTTTGGAGGCATTTTTAATCCTTGGTCTGCAATTTTTTTGACCTGTTCTACAGATGCAGGAAAAAGCCCAAATCCTACTTTATATTCCCCATTATCAACCTCGCTTTTTACCATTACAATTCCATTTTTGCCATGGGAGTATTCGATACGTGTATCTGTGCGCAAATCTTCTATACCTAAAATAGGCTTTAATACAGTTTTATATAAAATCTGTGCGTCTAATTCTTCTAGAGCATCTGTAAATTCATAGGTTGTTTTTCTAAGATATAACGAATAGAACTCATCATCAATATACATGCTAAAATGATGAGGTTTTGAGGGTCTGTATACCTCGGGCCCTCTATTTTCAATACGAAACCATTCATCAAGTTTGATCAGGAATTCCTCTTTAGATAAGCCGTTGAGATCTTTTACTAATCGATTAAATTCATAAATTTTTAAATCAGATTCAGGAATCAAATAGCTCATAAAGAAATTATAAGCTTCATCACCATTATGCTCAGGGTTATTTTCTTTTAAATCCTGCGATAGTAGATAGGATGATGCAGAACGATGATGCCCATCTGCTATGTATATGGTTTCAATGGAAGAAAAGGCTTCTTGTATCTCATGAATAGATTTTTGATCATCTATTTTCCAAAGATAATGAGTGTCACGATTTGTAGTCGTAAATTCATATTCTGCTCTTGCTCCAATAGTTTCTGAAATGATTTTTGAAATAGAATCATTATCAGGGTAGGTGAGCAATACAGGTTCTGCATTAAAACCTACTGTTTTTAGATACTCCTTAAAAGTACTTTCACGGTGTTGCAGTGTATCTTCGTGTTTTTTGATAATATCATTATGGTAATCCTCTGCACTGGCGGCGGCTATTATACCACAAAAGGATTCTTGTTCGCGATTTACAATTTTATAAATGTAATAACAAGAGCTATTCTCTTGCATGAAAATTTCATCTTCTTTAAACTCCAGGTATCGATTTCGAACTAATTTATAGCGCTCTTCTCCTGATATCTCTTTATGGTATTTATATCCTGGATTTACAATATGTAGAAAGGAGTAGGGGTTATAATCCATTCGAGAATCTCGCTCAAAAGAAGTGTAACTTTGATATGATCTGGAAGCAACCAGGTTTACTTTGTCTCTTGTTGGTCGTACAGCCTTAAACGGATGAATTTTTGCCATTATTTATATACTATTATTGAAATAATTCTTTAAGCTTGTTTTCTAATTGTAATCCACGTAAATTTTTGGCGATAATGACTCCTTTTTCATCAATCATAAAATTGGAAGGAATTCCATTCACCCCATAAATCATAGATACATCAGTTTTATCACCTTTAAGATCACTAATATTTACCCAAGGTAGTTTGTCTTTTTCTATAGCTTTTACCCAGTGTTTTTTATTTATGTCAAGAGATACTCCAATGATTTCAAAATTTTGATTTTTATACTTATTGTATGTTTTAACTAATTTTGGGTTTTCCTCAATACAAGGACCACACCAAGAAGCCCAGAATTCTATCAAAATATACTTTCCATTAATATCGGATAATTTTACCTTTTTACCTTTTGTATCGGGTAACTCAAAGTCAATATACTTATCTCCAATGTTAGGAGTTTCAGGTAGTGAAAGAAAGTGTTTTATCGCTAAACCATTTTTTGATGTTTTAATCTTATCAGAAAGAGATTCATATAATTTAATAACTTTGTTTTTCTCAAAAGTTGTATTATAAATCTTTAGTATTTGACCACTTACATAAGAATCAGGGAAATCTTTGATGAATTGTATTTCAACCTCTTGAATTTGATTCCTGATCTTTTTTGAATGCATTTGTAATGAATCTCGATTTTTTTCAGCTACTTTTCCGGTCCTATATAGTTCCTGGATTTTATCAAACTCTTTATTTAAACTATCTTTTCTTTTGGTTAAAATTTCATTTTCTTTTTGAGTTTTTCCTCCTGAAATAATGGCGTTTTTAGAATCTCCTTTTGTTGCTTCAATCTTGATTTCTTGATTTTCTACATAAAATTGGAAAAAACCTTCTTTAGGATTTTTTGTATAGGCAAACATTGAAGTGGGTTCTTCTACATTTCCCGAGTATTGAAACTTCTCATTTATAATTAGAGTAGAGTCTTTTTCTTTGTTTGATTTACTAAGATATATCCAGGTACTATCAGGTATATTTTTTATTGTACCTAGAATAGTATATTCATTAGAAGAAGTTTCAGCTTCTACAGGATTTTGATCTTTCGTTTTCGTTTTACAAGAGGATAATAAGGTTAAAGTTAATACAATAGTAAAAATGTAGTGTAAGTTAGAATTCATTTTTATATACTTTAATTGTTTTTAATAAACTCTGTAGGATCCAGGTATCCAGATTTGTCATTTGCATATCCACCACCGATATCCATAAAAATATCATCTCTGATTTCTAAATGCAAGTGAGCCAAATATATACCATTTGCATTACCTATAGTTGCTATTAAAGTACCTTTTTTTACAAAATCTCCTTCTTTTACACGTATAGAATCGCAATGCGCATATACAGATTCATAATATTTTCCTTTGTATTTATGTATTACTCTTATAACATTGCCCCAACCTCCTTTAATATCCTTAGCAAAGGAAATATATCCATTTGCAATAGCATATATAGGATCTCCCAAGTCTGTATTGCCTCCTCCAACACCATTCCAATCATCACCTAAGTGATTATTTTCTCTAAATTTTTGGGCATTATAATAACCTTCGGCATTTGGTTTGCCTATTGGATAATCAAAATCAGAAGCAACAAATTCTGGATTTTCTTTAAACAGAGAAATATAGATCTGATATGGATCTTGATTTTTGTCTATAGCAAAGCCGAATGTCTCATTTCTGTTTTTACAGGAAATCAAAGTCAAAACTATAATCAGTACCAGGGTTTTGTTCATCGTAAAATCAGGAAGTAAACACTAAATTACTAACTATATAAACTGTTTGGATACGTTTTCTGCTTTTCTGTTTTCAGAATAATCATAGAATCCTTCTCCACTTTTTACTCCGAGTTTACCAGCCATAACCATATTAACTAATAATGGACAAGGAGCGTATTTTGGATTTTTGAAGCCTTCATACATTACATTAAGAATAGAAAGGCAAACATCAAGACCAATAAAATCTGCCAATTGTAATGGTCCCATAGGGTGTGCCATTCCTAATTTCATAACGGTGTCAATCTCAGATACTCCTGCCACACCATTGTATAAAGTTTCTATTGATTCGTTAATCATTGGCATCAGGATACGATTTGCTACAAATCCAGGATAATCATTAACTTCTACAGGAACTTTACCTAGTGTTTTAGACATTTCCATAATAGTAGAGGTCACTTTATCAGAGGTGTTGTATCCTCTAATGATTTCGACTAATTTCATAATAGGTACCGGATTCATGAAATGCATACCAATAACCATTTCTGGACGATTGGTTACAGCAGCAATTTGTGTAATCGATATTGATGAAGTATTAGAAGCTAAAATTGTATCTTCTGGACATGCTTCACTAAGTTCTCTGAAAATTTTTAATTTTAAATCTACATTTTCAGTAGCTGCCTCAACTACAAGACCAGCATATTCTACTCCTTCTTTGATATTTGTATAAGTAGAGATATTGGCAAGTGTAGCTTCCTTATCGGCTTCAGATATTTTTTCTTTAGCAATCATTCTGTCTAAATTCTTTGTGATTGTAGCTAAGCCTTTATCCAAAGATTGTTGAGAAATATCAATAAGCTGTACTTTAAAGCCTTTTTGAGCAAAAGTATGTGCAATACCATTCCCCATAGTTCCTGCACCGATTACTGCAATGTTTTTCATATGTATTTTTTTATTTAGTGTAAGTCTGTAATTTTTGTTTTTAATGTGCGAAACAATCAATAATTTTTAATGCAACTTCTAATGCTTTTTTACCTTGCTCTAATGATACAATAGGTGTAGTATCATTTTTTATAGCCTCTGCAAAAGTATCTAACTCATCTAATATTGCATTATTAGAAGGGACATTAGGGTTGTCAAAATAGATTTGTTTTTTTACGCCTTCAGCATTTTGCAATATCATAGCAAAATCATCTGGATTTTGAGGAGCATCTTTCATCTTTACAACCTCGCATTTTTTCTCAAAGAAATCGACCGAGATATATGCATCACGTTGAAAAAATCTGGATTTTCGCATATTCTTAAGAGAAATTCTACTGGCAGTAAGATTGGCTACACAACCATTTTCAAATTCTATTCGGGCATTTGCGATATCGGGAGTTTCACTAATTACAGATACTCCGCTGGCACTAATATGTTTAACTTCTGAGTGTACTACACTTAGGATTGCATCTATATCATGAATCATAAGATCAAGAACTACAGGAACATCTGTGCCTCTGGGATTAAATTCTGCCAATCTATGTGATTCTATAAACATTGGGCTGTCAATCTTGCCAGCTACAGCAGTGTATGCAGGATTAAAACGTTCTACATGTCCTACCTGTCCTTTTACATTGTGTGCATTAGCCAAATCAATAAGTTGTTGGGCTTCTGCTACAGTATTGGTAATAGGTTTTTCTATAAAGACGTGTTTGCCTGCTTTTATTGCTTGTTTAGCTACATCAAAATGAGCGAAAGTTGGGGTGACAATATCTACTACATCTACAGCATCAATTAATTCTTCAATAGAATTAAAAAGTTGATACCCAAATTCTTCTACGATAGATTTAGCTTGAGTTTCGCTAGCATCGTAGAAACCTATAAGGTCATAATTTTCTGATTGTTGTAGAAGACGTAAATGGATTTTACCAAGGTGTCCCGCACCGAGTACTCCGGCTTTGAGCATAATATATTGATTTTACACAAAAATAGTATTATTTATAAATTTTAAATCCTAATTATATCTAAAATGCAAAAATTTAGTTCGAAGAAAGAAATAGTTTGCAAATCTTTAAAATCTTTATGTAATTTTAGCCTGCTAAATAACCCTTAGAATAGTGAAAGATACTCTTAGACATGCCGGAAAAAGAAAACAATTAGTAGATGTATTGATTAAAAAAGGAATCAAAAATAAAGCTGTGTTGTCTGCCATTGCAAAGATACCCAGACATTTGTTTATGGATTCTGGTTTTGAAGATCATGCATATCAGGATAAAGCTTTTCCCATTGCAGCAGATCAAACCATTTCTCAGCCCTATACTGTGGCTTTTCAAACTGAATTGTTAGAAATAAAAAAAGGAGATAAGGTATTAGAGATTGGTACTGGTTCTGGATACCAAACTGCGGTTTTATGTGAACTTGGAGTAAAAGTATATAGTATCGAACGCCAAAAAGAATTATTTAAAAAAACAAAATTGTTTTTGTCTAAGCTTGGGTATAGACCAAAACATTTGTCGTTTGGAGATGGGTATAAAGGCTTGACAGAGCATGCACCATACAATGGAATTATAGTAACAGCAGGAGCTCCTTTTGTTCCTAAGCCATTATTAGGACAATTACAAATTAATGGTCGTTTAGTGATTCCTGTGGGAGAGGATGTGCAAATAATGACACTTTTTATTCGTAAAAGTGAAACAGAGTTTGAAAAACGAGAATTTGGAGAATTTAGATTTGTTCCTTTGTTAGAGGATAAAAATTGAAAGTTAAGCCACGAGGTTAGGAGGATTAATTATTTTATCTATAATCCTTTTTAATACGATCAAGATTTCTTTTATTATCCCTGTCTTTAATTGTTTCTCGTTTATCATACATCTTTTTACCACGTGCAAGAACAATATTAAGCTTTGCTAATCCACGATCATTTATAAATAATTTGGTGGGTATAATGGTTAATCCAGAGTTTTTTACTTCTTTTTCAAGCTTTTTTAATTCTTTTTTATTGAGCAATAATTTTCGCTCACTTTTGGGACTGTGATTAAAATAAGTGGCATGAGAATATTCTTCGATATGCATATTAATAACAAATAATTCATTGTTATTAAACTCACAGAAACTCTCAGCAATATTTGCTTTTCCTTCTCTGATAGCCTTTATTTCTGTGCCAACGAGTTTAATTCCCGCGGTATATTTGTCGAGGAATTCATATTCAAATTTGGCCTTACGGTTTAATATGTTGATTTTGTTTGGATTCATATCTGGGTATTCGAAATACTTTTGTAAATGCCTACAAAAGTACAAAGCTTTCCTGAAAGAAAGCTTTATACAAAAAACGAATATTTTAAATACTTTTTATAGTTCTTGAAATTGTATTGTTGAAATCTTGCTATTCGCACTAAGTTGCAGGTCCATGGCTAGAATTGTTTTATCAAATTCTACTTTATAGCTATAAACTCCTTCTGCTGTTTCAATAAAAGTTATATTTTTTATACTACCAAATTGCCCATAACAACCATTGATAAAGTTGGTAACCCCCTCTTTTGTTATACTTTCCTGCATTTCTGATGTATACATATCGAAAATAGCACCTACATTCTGTGCATTAAAGTTTTCTTGAAAAGTCTTTGTTACGCTCTCATAAGTATTGGCATCTTGAGCTAAGCCACATTGAGCTGTAAAACAAATTAAAAGCAGGATTATATATTTCATAGTATTCTTATTTTGAGGTTTGGGACTGCAAAATAATTATCTTTTTTTTAATTAAAAAGAAAACAATCTTCAATTCATATCAGGACAAGCATTAAAATTGTTATGTATCAGTAAGTATAAAACTGGATTTTCGTCTAAAAAAATAATTGATTGTACCTGTTATTTAGTTTAACAAAAATGTTACAATTATTGAAAAGAGAAAGATTAATTTAGTTTTTTAAAGCAATTTTTATGCGACATTATTTTATAGTATTAGTATTTGTTTTTTCTTCTGTTACATCTATTTTTGCTCAGTTTTCTGCTCAAGAAGTAGTAGATAAAGTGATAGAAAATGCGGGAGGAGAAAAATATGATAAGGCAATTGTACATTTCGTTTTTAGAGGTAAACAATACCGAAGTAAAAGAGGAGAAGGAGTGTATGCCTTAGAGAGGTTTGTAAAAAGCCCTAATGGATTAACTCATGATGTGATAAGCAATTCTGGCTTAAAAAGAACTATAGAGAATTGCCCGGTAAAAATTGCAGATTCTTTGATTACAAAAATAAGTGATGGAGTGAATTCTGTGCATTATTTTGCAAGTCTTCCGTATGGACTTAATGCACCAGCTGTATATAAAGAACTGGTTGGTGAATCGGTTATCAATGGGGTTTTATATTATAAAGTAAAAGTAACTTTTGATCAAGAAGGCGGTGGAACTGATTTTGAAGATGAGTTTATGTATTGGATACATAAGGAGAACTTTACTGTAGATTATTTGGCTTATAAGTATGCCGTAAATGGAGGAGGAATACGGTTTAGGGAAGCATATAATCCTAGAAATGTAAATGGAATACGTTTTGTTGATTATAAAAATTATAAGACAGATGATCTTACCACGCCACTACATAATCTTGATAAATTATTTGAAAAGAAACAATTGAAATTACTTTCGAAAATAGAACTAGAGGATATCTATGTTTATATTGAAAGAGATTGTTGCTAGTTTATAGTAAGTACAGTATCGGTAATTATATCACCAGTAACTTTTATAATGAATAGTTTACCATAGATCTTTTCATCTATCGAGCTATACTTTTCTTTACCAATAATTTTATTGACAAAGGTAGGTGTTGTATTACTATGACCAACAACCACAACAGTCTTTCCTTTGGTTTTTTCTTGAAATTCGGTGTCGTTTAAATTTCTGGGATTATATAAAACCAGTTCTAAATTTTTACTTTTGGCAATTGGCTCTGCCGTTTTTCTAGTTCTGATATAATCTGTTGTATATACCATATCTACTGGAGTGTCAACAAGCATTTTTGCCCAGTTTTCTGATCGTATTTTTCCTGCTTCTGTAAGCTCTGGATTTCGATTATCTGGATCACTAAGATCTTTTTCAGCATGTCTAACTAAGAAATATGTAGTGGTCACTTCTTGCGGTGATACATTACTTTGGCAAGAACTTACCCAAGAAGAAAGAAAAATAAGTAAAACGAGTATAGGTTTCATCTGTTTGTGTTTATTGTTTTAGAGGTTAGGCAAGATTGCATAATGATTATTTTGGACGTGTTGAAATTCTCAATTATGCATAATTTATAACGTAAAACTAAATAATATCAGGTATAAAAATAGCTATTATAAAAATAATATTAGCTTTTTTATACCTGATTATATTATTCTAACATTCCCATTTGCCAAATAACGATACCCATTGATAGAATAGCAATGATAAA
This sequence comes from Aquimarina macrocephali, assembly GCF_051627225.1. Taxonomy (NCBI): domain Bacteria; kingdom Pseudomonadati; phylum Bacteroidota; class Flavobacteriia; order Flavobacteriales; family Flavobacteriaceae; genus Aquimarina; species Aquimarina macrocephali. Next base: position 5,893,429 of record NZ_CP151795.1, on the reverse strand, counting down.
AAATCCTATATAAATATACGAGCTTCTTCTTTTATTAGAAGAGCCTAAATCGCCAGAAGATTTCATGTGGCCAGTTTTAAATGGTTACGTTCTATATTAAGACGAATAAAAAATGAAAATGTTACACTTTTTGTGGTTTTAATTGTGAAATTCTTTCCTCAAAACTGTTAGCGGATATAGGTTCGATTATATTTTGAAATAACTCTAAGAGTTGTTGATCGTGATTCCAACGCTTTTGTTGTAATAAATTAAAATGCACAAAAGAACTCCATAGTACAGCTTTAAGCTCGGTTTTGTCATGGTTCCACATTCTGATTTCTACATGTAATTGATTTTCTGTATATCGTATAAGTTGAGAATCAATAACCACACTCTCCATAAGTAGGGCAGGTTTTAAATACGCAATCTGGTTTGTGCCTACCACCCAGCTTATGCCTTTGGTTTTTGCGAGTTTAAAAATGTCAAGATTGTAGTATTGATCAATCTGATCTTCTCTCGCATTGATCATATAATTAATGTATGCAGCATTATTAAGGTGGTTAAAAGGATCGCAATCCTGAAACCTTATTTTTGCTTTGCTTTCTGGTACTTTAGTTAATGTCATGATTTAATTTATTTTTATACCAATTGGTATATTTATAGTTAAAAAAAATGATAATTATCGTTTAAGTTTTTTATGAATCATGGTATCTATCTGATCCATAGTTTCTAATAAATAGCTATTGTCTTCCATAGTATGGGTCATAAAAATAGCTCCGGTTATCATACTATACAATCGTTTTGCGTATAGCATTGAATCTACCTCTTCTTTTATTTCTTTGCACTCTTTCCCGGCATCAATAAGTTTAGCAACATTGTTCTGAATTTTGGTGATTGCAGATTTTACATGTTTGAAAAGAACAGGAACCTGATATTTTGCATCTACTCCCATATTAAGTACAGGGCAACCACCTAGCTCTTGAGTAAAGTTGTAATAGTTTCGATAAAAATCGGTAACTAAAAATAATTTCTCAATAGGTGATTTACTTAAGGATTGATGATCTGCTATTCGGCCAATCATATTTCCTTCGGTCATTTTAAAAGCAGCAATAGCAAGTTCTTCTTTATTTTTAAAATTACCATAAATAGCACCTTTAGTAAGCCCGGTAGCTTTAGTGATATCACTCAAACTTGTCGCAGCATATCCATTTTTGTTAAAAATAGGAGCTACGGTTTGTATTATAAACTCTGTTGTTTGTTCGGCTTTGGTGAGCATATTTTATTGAAATATAGACCGAATATACTAAAAAATACCAATCGGTATATTTTTTAATGTAACAAATATTTTATTTTAACATATCCCGAAGAGAGTTTAATAAAGAGAAGGAGTCGTTAATTTCGGCCTATATTACCGTAAATATGATCTAAAGGTTCTGTATTGGTAATACTTTTAGGGAGATTACAAGCATCTTCGATCTTCATTTTTTGAAAATCTAGCAAAAGATCAAATTTTTCAAGAGCAACTTGTGCTTGATCACACCCTACATTTATATTTCTGATATTGTTAGTTTTGATTTTTTTTGGACTACTGCTTCTGTTTTCAAAATCTTTAAACTGGCATTTGATAATATTTCTATCCTCAAAGTAAAAGCGTTCTTCGAGTGTTAATTCGATGTTTACTAATCGACGTTTACCAGAACGATTTCTTTCATATTCTTTATACCAGATCTTATGCGTAGCATATTGAAAAAATAATTGATTATCCCAAACATAAAATTCATCTCTATATTTTACATGGCCCTGAGTGTAGGTGTGGATAATATGTTTTAATTCTGTGCCATTATAGTAAAAGGTAAGCGACCCTTTTTCCGACGATTCATCACATGAGTAATCAGTATGATGCTGTCTAAGTGTATTGGTGTCTACTAATTCTCGGATTAACTGATATTTATTTCTAATATCAGATAAGGCTCCCTTTTTGTTTTGGCCCAGGGAGATGTGTGAAATTAGAAGAAGTGCAAGTAATATGGTTGGTCTCATTGAGAGAGCAATGTACTTAAAAACCTTGTTTTTTTCCTTATTTAGTTATTAACCATTGTAGGAATAGGTTTGTTAATATCTACGGTAAAACCGTAATATATGCCGCCCGACAAAATATAGCATTGTTGATTTTTTGTTTAAAACTATTAGAGCTATTGATTTATTTCTAGACCAATAGCTCTGTTTTTATTCGTAATTACTGTTGTAGATTGATTAAGAAACCAAATCTTCCTGATTTCTGAATACTAGATTACTATCAAATTCATCGAGTAAAATTACACTCTCTGTAGAGATTTTTCCTCCTAAAATTTCTTTAGATAGTTTATTTAAAACTTCTTTTTGGATAGTACGTTTCACTGGTCTTGCTCCAAATTCTGGCTGAAAACCTCTCTCAGAAAGATAAAGTATAGCTTGCTCTGTAGCATCCAAAGTTATGTGTTGCTCTGCTAGCATTTTAGAAACGTGCTTTAACTGAAGCCTTACAATTTCATTTATATTAGCTTTGGTAAGCGGAGAAAACATAATGATATCATCTATTCTATTTAAAAACTCTGGACGAACAGATTGTTTTAATATCCCTAATACTTCTACCTTAGCTGCCTCCATAGCAGTATCCATATCTTTGATAGTCTCAAGTTTTTCTTGTATGATGTGGCTACCCATATTACTGGTCATGATAATGATAGTGTTTCTAAAATCTGCGACTCTCCCTTTGTTATCTGTTAACCTGCCTTCGTCTAACACCTGTAATAACACATTAAACGTATCTGGATGTGCTTTTTCTATCTCATCGAGTAACACTACAGAATATGGTTTTCTTCGAACAGCTTCGGTTAATTGTCCTCCTTCATCATATCCTACATATCCAGGGGGTGCACCCATCAACCTGCTTACCGCATGGCGTTCCTGATATTCACTCATATCAATTCGGGTCATAGCCGTTTCATCATTAAACAGATATTCTGCCAGTGCTTTTGCTAATTCTGTTTTACCTACCCCTGTAGTTCCCAGAAATAAGAATGACCCTATTGGTTTTTTTTGATCTTGTAAACCTGCTCGACTTCTTCTTACGGCATCACTAACAGCTTGTATAGCTTCCATTTGTCCGACTACACGTTTCTGTAATTCTTCTTCAAGCACTAATAGTTTTTCGCGATCACTTTGTAGCATTTTGGTTACTGGTATTCCTGTCCATTTTGCTATTACTTCTGCAATATCATCATTAGTAACTTCTTCCTTAATAAGCGAAGATTTACTTTGCTGTTCATTTAGTTGTTTTTGCAATTCATCCAATCTTTCTTGAGCTTCTTTTATTTTTCCGTACCGCAATTCGGCGACTTTTCCATAATCTCCATTTCTCTCTGCACGTTCTGCTTCAAGCTTATATTCTTCAATATCTGTTTTTGCATTTTGAATAGCGTCTACAACTTCTTTTTCGCTTTGCCATTTTGCGAAAATCTCATTACGTTCTTCTTTAAGGTTTGCAAGATCTGCATTAAGTACTTTTAACTTGGTTTCGTCATCTTCACGCTTTATAGCTTCGATCTCGATTTCAAGTTGCATAATCTTTCTATCGAGAACATCAAGTTCTTCAGGCTTAGAATTAATTTCCATTCGCAGTTTAGAGGCAGCTTCATCCATTAAATCAATAGCCTTATCGGGCAAAAATCTATTTGTGATATAACGTTGAGATAATTCTACTGCAGCGATTATAGCCTCATCTTTTATACGTACTTTATGATGTGTTTCGTATTTTTCTTTAATTCCTCTAAGAATAGATATTGCACTCTCTGTGTCTGGTTCATCTACTGTAACTTTTTGGAAACGTCTTTCCAGGGCTTTATCTTTTTCAAAATACTTTTGATATTCATCCAGAGTTGTGGCTCCAATTGCGCGAAGTTCTCCTCTTGCCAAAGCTGGTTTTAGGATATTTGCGGCATCCATAGCACCTTGGCCACCACCTGCACCTACAAGAGTGTGGATTTCATCGATAAATAATACAATATCTCCATCACTAGAAGTTACTTCTTTTACTACAGATTTAAGGCGTTCTTCAAATTCACCTTTAAATTTGGCACCAGCAATTAAAGCTCCCATATCCAAAGAAAAAATTTGTTTGTTCTTAAGGTTTTCGGGAATGTCTCCGGCGATAATTCGATGAGCTAACCCTTCGGCAATAGCAGTTTTACCTACGCCAGGCTCACCGACCAACATTGGATTGTTTTTGGTACGACGAGAAAGGATTTGTAATATCCTTCGGATTTCTTCATCACGACCTATAACGGGATCTAATTTTCCGTTCTCTGCCATTTCATTAAGATTTTTGGCATATTTATTTAGGGCCTGATAGGTTTCTTCTGCACTTTGTGATGTTACTCGTTCGCCTTTTCTGATCTCATTAATGGCTTCGGTTAGATGTTTTTCTGTTACTCCCTGATCTTTTAGGATTTGTGCAATCTTGCTTTTAGATTTAAAGATAGCAATCACCAGATGTTCAATAGAAACATATTCGTCATTCATCTTTTTAGCAATAATGCTTGCTTCATTTAACGATTTTCCTGCTTCTCTTGATAACTGTAACTCTCCGCCAGAAACTTTAGGAAAACTTTCTAGTGTGCTATCGAGAACTTGTTGTAAAAGATTGATATTTACATTTAACTTTTTTAGCAAAAACGGAAGCACATTTTCATCTACATTAAAGATAGCTTTAAAAATGTGTTCGTTTTCTATTTGTTGATGTCCAAAGCCTTGTGCAAGCTGTTGAGCTTGTTGTATGGCTTCTTGTGATTTTATAGTGAAATTATTAAAATTCATAGTCTCTTATTTTGAGTTTCTAGTAGAGGATCAAATAATATTCCTACTTTGATAATGTGTCAAAATGTCTTGTTGTTGCTTGATTTTACTGACTTTTTGGCTTAATGTAAAGTTACGAATTTTGTAACGACCAATATATGATTATAGTCAATTTTAAAAATCATTTGACTATGTTTGTGATAATTAGAATTAAGGGAAAAAATGGGAATATTTGGTAAATTATTTGGATCAGAAGAGAAAGAACCTAAGCAGGAAAAACAAGCTTTGCCATGGCAAGTGCTCAATTCTATTTCGCAATTAGAGGAAATAGCAGAAGCATCAAAGACTAAAACGCAGGCTATTTTTAAGCATTCGACTCGTTGTGGTATTAGTAGAATGGTGATCCGTAATTTTGAAAGCAGTTTTGATATTACAGAAGATCAAATAGATTTGTATTATCTTGATTTATTGAATCATCGCGATGTGTCTGCAGAAGTAGCTGCAAAATTTCAAGTATTTCATGAATCACCACAATTTATTGTTATTAGAAATGGTGTTATGGTACATCATTCTTCGCATAGTGCGATTACGCCCCAGGTATTACATCAATTTGTATAAATTATTTGTTAGGGATCATTTTTTGAGAAGGTCTGTCTTGAAACATTTTCAAGAATAATGTTGTACTCATTTTTCTGGCGCGATTTTTAGCTAAAGTAGCGAGTTCACCTTCAAAAAGGTCATCTATTGTAGTAATCCATAGTTGCAACCATATCCCAAAATGTACATTTGTAACGCTGTGGTTAAACGTTTGATCTACTCGTTTGTGGACTTCAATAGGGTTTCCTTTAAATTTTGAAACAAATAAGAGGTTGGTTTCCCAAAAGTCGGTTAATCTATCTAAATGTTTATCCCAATCTTTTATCATATGATTAAAAATAGGGCCTAAACTCTCTTCTTTTCTGATTTTTTTATAAAATCTAGAAACCAGCATTGCTACATCATTTCTATTTCTGATATCATTTTTTTGAATCACTTTTGCTTGCTTTTTTTGTTGTAAGAAATCTTATATTTCTATTAGTAAAATGTGATGTTAAGCAATACCAAAAAGCTGTTGATTATTATACTTGCAATTAATAGGTTAAATACAAACTTTGCTTTCATTTGAGCTAGAATAGATGCATTAAATGCCATGCAAATGATTACACAAAGAGATAATTGAATGACTTGTGAAATAGACCTGTCTTGCATAAGAATGTACATTGCTGCAACAGACCCTAAGCAACTGGAAAGAATGATCATTAATGGTATATATGCCATATACATTTCCTTAAAATCTTTTAATAACTTTGAATACATAACAATTACTTTTAGTGTTATTCAAAGATATTTCAAAGAAGGGCTATAGTTTTATGATTCTGATCATAAAGTAGATTATAAGTAGGTTCTATGTGCTTCTCTTAAAATATATAAAATACAGATTGATAAATCGTTTCAAAAATAATATTGAGACCTGATCAATACATTTATTTTAAAAATTTAATATATAAGTAAAACAGAGCAAAGCCTGTTAGAAATAGAATTCCGAGATAACTAATCAATTTCATAAATGGTTTTGGGGTTGCTTCTTCTCTAATATATTTTTTACTTACTAATTTGAAATTAGCAAGGGCGATTAAAGGAGCAATTAAGAAAGATATAGTAGTTGCCAGATCGATAAGAGCTTTAAACTGCCCTCTAAAGAAAACCGTAATTAAGAATGATCCTATGGCTAAAATAAGCAACGAACCAAGGTATATTTGTCTGGGCTTCTGTACTATATTGTTTTTGGTTTCTGATGAAAATATTAGCCTTGTAGTTTGTTGTAGTGTTCTCGCATATCCATCAAAAACTCCTAAACTTGTTCCTAGCATAATTGAAAAAGAAGAAATAGCAATAATTAAATAACTCCAATTTCCTATAGTAGTAGTATATAACTCAATTATATCGCCGGCAAATCCTACACTATCTTTAGGAAGTGTTTTTCCAGTTCCATATACGAGATACGCTCCAAGAATTAAAAAGCAAATGGCTAAAAAAGCAGAGATCCAGTATCCTAGATTAAAATCGAATAAAGCTTCTTTAAGTGTTGGGTGATATTTTGTTGATTTTATTTTTTCTACTGCCCATAAACTGATCCAGGTGGATAGATCCAAAGCTGTTGGCATCCATCCCATTAATGCGATTAGAAATAAAATCCCTGTATCATCAAAAATATATGGAGAAACGAAACCTTTTACCTGTGTTGCTTGGCCCTTACTAAGGGTCATTACAAAGGCAATGATAGTAGAAACAAATAATAGGATTCCTATTATTTTAATGATATTATCTAGGATATTAAACTTTCCAAAGGCCAGTACACCATAGGATACTAAAAAAACAAGTGCAATAGGAAATAATTTAAAAGAAGGCCATAGTGTGGATACCTCAAAAAGGTTGTCCATAAAACCAGCTGTTACTAAACTTACGGCGGCAGTAACAAAAAACATAGATGATATAGTAACTAAAAAATAAATCCATAAAGCAAATTTACCTAACCTCTTGTACCCATCTATAAGACTCTCTCCTGTTGCGTTAGCATACCTGGCACCATATTCAAAGAAAGGAAATTTTAAAATGTTGGTAATGATAATAACAATTATGAGTGTAAAACCATAATTAGCTCCTGCACGTGTGCTTTGGACCAAATGAGAAACGCCTATTGCGGTACTTGCAAATAAAATTCCAGGTCCTAGAGTTTTTCTAAGCTTATTCCAATTCATTAATTTATAGTATTAGGTCCTTTCTGGATATAAAATTTTATAGTATTTGAATTTTCAAACTCGACATTATTAAATAATCCAGAGTCTAATCCAAAAAAGGATTAAACTCTGGAAAGGGGCTAACTATCCAAGTATTTAAAAAGAGTATGATAGAGTGGCGTAATAATTTCTGGGTCTTGCATAAATTCCATTCTCGTAGCCTATTGCAGTATTCGCATCACCTCCAACTAAATATAGTTCATCTGTTAAGTTTTCGACACCGATGATAAGTTCCCAGTGTTTTTTTGCATTAAATTTTAAAGAAGCATTTAGTGCAGTATGACCATCATCGAAAACAAAATCACTGTTTTGAGCTTCAAAATCAACTCTAGATTTATAATGACCATCTACTCTTGGGGTAAAACTACCAAAGGACACGGGAATTTTGTATGATCCTCCAAAAGTTAAAGTATGTTCTGGAGTTAAAATGAAATTATCATCTTCGGTTACGGTGACACCTTCGATAAGGTCTTTGTATTCTGCATCTGTATATCCATATCCGACATTAACAAGCATAAAAGGGTTAGGGAGCCAAATTATTTCGGTTTCTAGTCCTTTAATTTCGGCATCTCCGGCATTTGTCTGGAAAGTTGCAATTGATCCTGGTGGATTAGCAGCAATTTGTAAATCTTTATAATCGGTATAGAAGAATGCCGTGTTGAACCTTAGTTTTTTTACTTTTACTTTTGCGCCCAGTTCATAAGATGTAACTGTTTCTGGAGAAAATTGAGGTAAATCTCCATCTCCATCTCCGTCAAAATCATTTGAAGAATCCTCATAAAAAGATGTATTGGTAACTCTCCATTCAAACCCACCAGATTTAAATCCGGTAGAAACAGTACCATAAATATTTAAAGCATCAGAAACTTTATATGCGGTATTAAATCTCCACGTTATTTGATCAAAAGTATTTTCTTGCCATATTTGGTCAAGTAAACGTCTGGGATTTGTATTGATATCCCGAATTGGGTTAGGAGCGTTAGGAGTATCTCCTAGATTTACTGTAGGGTCTCTAAAAGCATCTGGTTTTGCTTTTTTAGTCTCATTAGTATATCTCAGACCTCCAGTTAATGATAGTTTATCGGTTACTTTATAAGTTGCTTCTCCATATATTGCATAATTACTATTCTCTACCAAACCTCCTAAGAATACTGGATACACTGTATTTTGTAATGCACCGGTAAATGATAAAGCGTTATCTACATTTTCTATAAAATAAAATAACCCAGTTACAAAATCTAGTTTTTCACTAGAATGACTAAAACGTAAATCTGCACTAAATTGATCTTGCTCATAGACATCTCTATTCTCAAAGATATTAAGTGGTGATCCATCTGTTTGTCTTGCAAACTCGGCATCTAAATCTCTATAGGACAAAATTAATTTAGTCTCAGAATTTTCTCCGATTTCATATTTTAAATTAGTAGATATGCCCCAAGTATCAATATCATTTTGAGAAAGTGAAGTTTCACCTGTTTTGAATGGTCCAAAATTCCACCTTTCGTCATAAATATCATTTCCTACAGTGGTGTCTCCAGGGACATAACCAGTGGCGGTAGATGTAATTGCTGGTGCTGCATTAGTGTTCCATAATTGTGGTAATAACCTATCATCATGAAAGAATAAATTCTGTTCTGCGGCAGATTCTTCTCTTTCTGTTGCAAAATCAACAATAAATTTTGCGGAGAATTTACTGGATGGTTTATGATAGTCTAATTTAAGTCTTGCTCCATGGGAATTTTCATCGCCTAAATCAGAATCATCAACTAATACTCGTTCTACATACCCTTCTCTGTTTCGTCGTATTAAATTAAAAGTAAACCCGAAACTTTCAGATATAGGTCCGCTTATTCTAAACGTAGCATCATTTCTTGAATAACTGCCTCCTGTAAGGCTAACTTTTCCTTTTAATATATCTCCTGGATCATTAGATAATAAGGATATGGCTCCACCAATAGAGTTTCTTCCAAAGAGAGTCCCCTGAGGGCCTCTAATGACTTCTACACTTTTTAAATCTGCTAAATCTAAAACAGCACCAACGGTTCTGCCCAGGTACACTTCATCAACATAAATTCCTACACCAGGATCTGCTACTGGCACATAATCATTCTGACCAATTCCTCTGATGTAAACTACTGCAGCAGAACTTGATCCAGATACGGTTCCGGTTGTACTAAATGTAAGGTTAGGGGCAATATCTGCGATTCCGGTTATATTGTTTACTCCCATCTCTTCTAAAACTACTCCTTGTACGGCAGTAATAGAAATCGGAGTGTCTTGAACATTTTCTATTCTTTTTCTTGCTGTAACTACAATATCTTCTAAGGCAAACCCACCTTCTTTTAATATGATTTTTAATTCTTCTGTAGGTGAAGTAATATTTACCTCTTTGGACTCAAATCCAAGATATGAAATGACCAAAACGGCATTGACATTGGAAACGGTGATAGAAAAATTGCCGTTGAAATCTGTTGTAGCACCATTTGTTGTGCCTTTTTCTACTATGCTGGCACCAGGTAGAGGAGCATTTTGATAGTCAAAAACCTGCCCATTGATTTCTATTTCCTGCTTTTCTTGATTATCTATTTCGTCATTTTGTATTGAGGGGGTTTTATTTAAGGCCTTTTTCAATAAAATCTTACGATTGTCTATCTCAAAGGCGGTTTGAGAATTTGAAAAAAGCGTATTCAGGATTTCTTCAACTTTTTTCTTTTTAAGTTTTATTGTTACTCTTCGATCTAAGTCAACAGCTTTTGTTTTAAAAACAAACTTAAACTCGGTTTGAGATTCAATTTCATCAATTACTTGTATTACAGTTACATTTTCCATGTCTAACGACAACTTAGTATTCTGGGAATAACTATTTGCCTGTATGGTAAATAGTGTAGGAAGTATAAAAAGTAAAGATATTTTCATTTTTAAAGTAAGCTTTAATATCCCTCGAGGTCTACCCTCGGATTTCAATATTTTTTTCATAATTTTAAAATGTTTATTTGTGGTTTACGTATTGACGTTAAATCACTTTATTCAATCGGAAAGTGTGCCAGCATTTTCCGATTTTTTTTAACAGAATTGAAGTGAGTAAAATCTTTTGGTTGTTTAATTCGTTTTTTTCATATGTATTTTATTTATTATTCTATAATTACTTTATTATTTATGATTTTGTATTTAATCTGATGAACTTTATTAAAATAATGTAAAACTTCATCAATTGTTTCTCTGTCAATTTCGAAACTCGCATTAAAAGCTTCTTTTGCTAAATCTCTATTATTGTTAATTATGGTAACATTATATTGGCGCTCTAGTTTTTTAATGATATCCTCAAAAGGAACATTTCTGAAAACAATAATACCTTCTACCCATGAAGTATATATAGAAGTGTTTACATTTTGAGTAGAGATTGTTTGTTCTACGTTATCAAATGTTCCTTTAAACCCGGGTTTTAGAATAACATTCTGTTCACCATCTGATTTGTTTTCTGAAGAACTTAAACTTACAGATCCTTCAACTAGTACAACCTCTGTTTCACTATCACCAGGATATGTAGTTACATTAAATTTGGTTCCAAGTACTTTTACATCAAGTGATTGAGCTTCTATTAAAAAAGGATGTTTTTCATCTTTGGTAACATCAAAAAAAGCTTCACCTTCCAGAAAAACTTTACGGAGGTTTCCTGGAATAAACTTTATTGGATATTTAATTGAGCTTCCTGAGTTTAAAAAAACATGAGTTCCATCAGATAAAATAATGTCGAATCGTTTTCCGTATGGAATAGTTAAGGTGTTGTATTTAAGTTTCTCAGTAGAAATATTTTTGTTATACACTAATTGTGTACCTTGTTGTTGCATGATAATAGTACCAGAAACATCGACAATGTTGGTATCGCCATCTTCTGAGATTATTTGGGTATCTCCATTCTCTAACTTTAAGGTTATTGTTCTTTCTTCTGGAGTTAATGTTCCTTCTTTAGTGTCCAAACTGTTTTTTTGCAGTAGATAGCCTATCCCTAAACATAATATAGCAATAGCGGCATATTTGTAGAATACTCTAAATCGGGACCTGTGAAAGAGATTTTTTTCTTTCTTTATTTCCTTTAGTAAACACTCTTTTGTCTTGTCTAGAGAAGGATTGTTCATACCAAGTGTGATTGCATAGTGCGCTTTGACATAATCTTTAAAAGTAGATTGGTTTTTTGGTTTTTTGATCCAATCATTCAGTAGATCATGGTCTTCATTGGTTGTAGACTGATTAAAGAATTTTATGAGAAGTTTTTCTATTTCAGGAGAAATCATATATTTAGTGACTTTATATAATAATACAAGACGAAATACAAATACCCTTACTTTTTAATTGTTTTTTTGAAAAATTCATAAGTTTTTGGGTATTAAATTGAATTGTTAATTTTTTTAAGTGAAGTTTAAAGATGATTACGTTTTAACACAAGCTCTTAGAAAAGGAGAGGAAAAGGCTTATATGTTTTTGTTAGAAAAATATCATAGGAGGCTGCATGCTTATGCTTTATCCTTAGCTAATAATCATGTATTGGCACAAGATATAGTGCAAAATGTATTTTTGAAAACATGGCGATTTCGGGAAAAACTAAATAGCGATTATTCTATCAAAAGCTTTCTATTTAAGTCGGTTTATAATGAGTTTATAAATACATACCAAAAAAATAAATCAACAATGTTACTTCAATACAAATATATTGAGTCATTGTATGAGGTGGCCGAGGGTAGTGATGAATCTGTTTTGGAGATTATGATAGAAATAGTAAATAAGGAAATACAAAGCCTACCTCCAAAATGCAGGCAAGTTTTTGAGTTAAGTAAAAAAGAAGGGTTGACAAATGCTGAAATAGCTGAGTATTTAAATGTATCCATAAAAACAGTAGAAGCTCAAATAACTAAATCTTTTTCGCTGCTGCGTGAAAAACTTGGTGATAAATATGAAGCTATCCTGTTTTTTGTCTTTATAAATAAATAATGAGTATTATCGATATACTTTTCTGTCTTTAATAAAAAGTTCTCCTTTTTGCTCTAGTTTTTTGATGCTACGTATAACGGTTTCTACACGTAGTCCGGTTAGATCGGCAAGTTGTTGTCTGGTTAATTCTACTTTGTATGTATTTGATTCTGTTGTGCCAGGTTCACTATTTTTTTTGAAGTAATCAAGAATCCTAAGAATGCGATGTTCTGGCTCTTGAGTAGATATTTCAGAAACCATAATTGCTTTATAATATAGCCGTAAAGCCAGTGTGCTGGTAAATTTGTGATGAATATCAGGATTTTCTTCTAAAAGCTTTAAGAATTTTTCTTTTGGTAATTGCCAGACTTCAGAATCTACAATAGCTTCTGCATTAGCTGGATATTTAAAATCTGCAAATAAGGGAGGTTCTCCAAAACTTTTTTCTTTTGTAAAAATACCTTGTATGTATTCTTTCCCTTCCTGATTATAATTGTTCATTTTAACTTCTCCCTGGTGTACCTGATAATAATAACGAGCGATAGAACCTTCTTGAAAAAGAAATTCTCCTCGTTTGTATTTTTTTAATATTGCCCCCGAATTAAGTAAACTTGCTTGATTGATCATGCTAATAATTCTCTATTATATGGTACAGATCTATTAAGATCAAATACTATTATAAGTATAGCGTAATGTATTATTTAAAACGATAATTAGTAATGATATTCTTTAATTTGTTTTTTAAATCTTCTCCAGAATCATAGACCATCTGCTCATTAGAAGGGAATGGCACAGATTTTACACCCAAATACCCTAATAAACCATCTTCCAAAGCTCGTTTATCCCCATTGTAGTTCGCATAAATATGCTGAAAAACATACTCGCTTGCAATAGGAAAAGCATCTAAGAGTTGTCTTGTTCTTAAGTTTCTGTATTGAACATTACCTACAACATTAGTAGCTTTAAACTGGGTAAATTCATAATACTCACAATGTACTTTTACCATTCTATCTACTTTCACTTTTTCACCTTTATCATCAACCACGATTTCATCATTTTCATCCAGTAGATATTCCCAACCATCTTTAATCAACTTTTCTTTTTGTAGTTGACGTTCCTTAATCTGTTCTGGAGATATATTAATTTCTCTTAATTCTACTTCCATAGCATAATCATAAAGAATAGATTTTTGAGGTTGACTGTGATATACTGTCCATAGATCATTAAGACCATATGTGCCAAAATTAAGTAAGTCACTTTCTAATCTCTTAGGAATAATAACTTCGGTTCTATTTTTCATGGTTACTTTTACAAAATCAGTTCCTTTTTGATGAGCTTCATCAATCATTTCTCGGGTATTTTTATAATTAGGAGTGATCTTGTTTAGATAGTTTAAATCTTCATATACGGCTCTATAATCTGTTTTTCTTTTAGCAGATGTCAATAAAGTTTTAGCATTATTAAATAAGTACTGAGAAAGTTTATCTTTTGTATCGATAATCTTTTGGTCATAGTTATGCAGTGTAAAATTAGCATTACGACCTTCTTCAACAAGGTAAAGCGGCAACAACGGTTTTATACGTTCTTGTCTATTTTTTAAGGATAAGTATGTGTTGTAAATACGCTCAAGATTAGCAGGGTTTCCTTCTTTTTCTAGATACGCAATAGCATTATTATCTCGATCGAGAACTTTTGCATATGCTTGTTCGAGCATTAGGATATACGGCTGCTTTCCTTTTTTACCTTTATTTGTTCTAAGTTTGTTTAGAGCGATATTTATCGCTTGATCATAATTTCCTGTGTTAAGTGCCTTTTCGGTTTTCTTAACACTGCTACATGAAGAAAAAATTGTAACTATAAGTAGTAGGAGTAGTAGTTTTTTCATATCAATAATATTTTGATTTGGGTATTGAAAACAACTTTGATGCCAAAAGATAATAAAAAAACCCCGAAAGTTATTTTTTCGAGGTTATATAATGGTTTGTAACTTCTTTATTTTTTAAACACAGGAAGCAGTTTAGTAGAGACTTCGCCAAATCCAATTCGTACTCCGTCTTTTTCGCAATATCCTCTCATAATAACTGTATCATTATCGTCAATAAATTTACGACTACCTCCTTCATTAAGTTGTAAAGGTTTTTCTCCACGCCAGCTTAGTTCTAACATTGATCCGTACGAATCTGGTGTTGGTCCGGATAATGTTCCACTACCCATAAGATCACCAGAATTAACAGGGCATCCATTTACAGTATGGTGGGTAAGTTGTTGCGCCATTGTCCAGTACATATGCTTAAAATTACTTTTGGAAACAACAGTTTCTGTTGCTTTTTCTGGTTGAATAGCAACTTCTAAGTTAATGTCAAAACTTTTCTTTCCTTTATATTGAAGATAAGGTAGTTGTTTTTTTATTGGTTTAGGTCCATCTGTTCTGTAGGGTTCTAAAGCATCAAGAGTTACTATCCACGGAGATATAGATGAAGCAAAATTTTTGCCTAAAAATGGACCTAGCGGAACATATTCCCATTTTTGAATATCTCTGGCACTCCAATCATTAAATAATACCATCCCGAATATATAATCTTCTGCCTCTTCGATAGGTATTGGTTCTCCCAATTGATTAGCATCGGTAGTAATAAAAGCCATTTCAAGCTCAAAATCAACTAATCTCGAAGGGCCAAAAATGGGGTCCTTAGCACCATTGGTTAGTTTTTGACCTTGCGGGCGATGTACAGGAATACCAGAAGGAATAACCGAACTACTGCGACCGTGATATCCCACAGGCATGTGTAGCCAATTAGGAAGCAAAGCGTTTTCGGGATCTCTAAACATTTTCCCTACGTTAGTTGCATGCTCAATACTACTATAGAAGTCAGTATAATCCCCAATGCTAACTGGTAGTTGCATTTCGATTTCATCTAGAGAGAATAAAACCTCTTGTCTATGCTTTTCGTTATTTTTTAAGGAATTATTTTTGGCATCAAAAATTTCAGCAATTTTATTACGAACCAATCTCCATGTCTTTTTTCCATCAGAAATAAAATCATTTAAAGAATCCTGTAAAAAAATATCATCTGTTAATGGGATTCCTTCAAAATAACCAAGTTGATGAAGTGCTCCAAGGTCAATAGCAGTATCACCAATTCTGGTTCCTATCGTAATAATATCATCTCGGGTAAGAAATACACCAAAAGGAATATTTTGTATAGGAAAATCGGTATTAGGAAGTGTTTCAATCCATGTCTTTCTATCTGGATAATTTGCAGTTATGGGCATTATAGTTCTTTTATATGTTGTTGGTAATTTTTATGATCAAATATATAATTTTCGGATGGTAAAAAGTTTTTAATTATGTGAAAAATAATTAAAATAATGATAAGATATGTTATTAATAGTACAATACCAAGGAGGGAATACCTATTTGTTAAATTTTTTGAAACCAAAAAATGTTTTACTTCGTAATATTTGATAGGTATTAATGCAAAATTATCAGTGATGTACAGGTGTAAACATTAATTCATAAAAAGAACAAGACGTTCTTATTTATTAGAGACTATTTAGGTCGATTTAAAGAATGGATTTCCTATTTTTACGCCTTTACTAATAAATAATGAATTCATGCAACGCGACGAACAAATTTTTGATTTAATTCAGGACGAAAAAGAACGTCAAATCAACGGATTAGAACTTATTGCTTCAGAAAACTTTGTGAGTGAACAAGTAATGGAAGCTGCTGGGTCTGTACTAACCAATAAATATGCCGAAGGATATCCCGGTAAACGTTATTATGGTGGATGTGCTGTAGTAGACGTTATAGAGCAGATTGCTATTGATAGAGCTAAAGAATTGTTTGGTGCAGCATATGCTAATGTGCAACCTCATTCTGGTTCACAAGCTAATACAGCTGTATATCATGCATGTCTTAAACCAGGCGATAAAATATTAGGTTTTGATCTTTCTCATGGAGGACATTTGACTCATGGTTCACCAGTTAATTTTTCTGGTAAATTATATAATCCTGTTTTTTATGGAGTAGAGAAGGAGACAGGAAGATTAAACTATGATAAAATTCAGGAAATCGCTACTGCAGAAAAACCACAGTTGATTATTGCCGGAGCATCTGCTTATTCAAGAGAAATTGATTATAAAAGATTTAGAGAGATTGCTGATAGTGTAGGAGCAATTCTTTTTGCAGATATTGCTCACCCTGCAGGATTAATTGCAAAAGGAATAATCTCTGATCCTGTACCACATTGTCATGTAGTAACTACAACAACTCATAAGACACTGCGAGGACCAAGAGGAGGTCTTATTTTAATGGGAGAAGATTTTGAAAACCCTTTTGGAATTACTTTAAAAAGCGGAAAAAAACGAATGATGTCCTCATTATTTGACAGTGCAGTATTTCCTGGTAATCAGGGAGGACCATTAGAGCATATTATTGCAGCAAAGGCAATCGCATTTGGAGAAGCACTAACAGACGAGTTTTTACATTATATAGTACAGGTCAAGAAAAATGCAGCAGTTATGGCCGAAGCATTTGTGAAGAAAGGATATGAAGTTATTTCTGGAGGTACCGATAATCATATGATGCTTATCGATTTACGAAATAAAGGAGTAACAGGTAAACAAGCAGAAGAGGCATTGGGTGTTGCAGAAATTACTGTAAATAAAAATATGGTACCGTTTGATGATAAATCTCCGTTTGTAACATCAGGAATTCGTATTGGTGTAGCGGCAGTTACTACTCGTGGATTGAGAGAAAATGATATGGTCGCCATTGTTGAATTGATCGATCAGGTAATCCAAAATGTTGAAAGCGAAGAAAAACTACATACTATCGCAGATGATGTAAATGCGATGATGGCAGATAAGCCTTTGTTTATAGGATAAAACTTTATTAAATTGGTTTTTAGATTTTTTCAATTCACTTGAAAATGCAATATTCTGAAAAATCATAAAAATTTAAACCAGTTTATTTTAAATATAATAGTAAAAGAAAGTGCACTGCCATGATATATGACAGTGCATTTTTTGTTTATATTGTTATTCTAAAATTTTTATTTACCTAATTATCATGTGTATACGCCATATCCAAATTTTACTCTATTTGATACTTACATTATCTGGTTGTAGTGATTTAACATCCAAACAATCTGAAGAAAATGTAAAAAAAGAAAACTTAGAACAGGAGGTTGAGCGTGATGAAAAAAAGGAAGACATCATAAATAGTATTGAAACCCCAAGTATAGAAGGACGTTATGATCTTATAGATGGGTATGCTTTTTTTCGAGATACAATACATAATCATCCTGTGTATAAAGCTATATTGCTAATAAAAAGAATTTCGGATAAAGATTTTGGTTTTATTGTAGTAAGAAAAGTACAGGGGCGTACTCCTATCGGAGAACATGGGATTTTGTCATACAATAAGAATCGGTTTTATATGAAAAATATAGACTATTCAAACAAAAGAATATATTATACAGAAGGTATAGATATAAGAATTAAGGATAGTTTATTGAGTACTATTAGATATGTTTCAAATGCGACTGAATATGATATATGGAAAAAGTCAGATTTAGAGTCAAATGTTTATATTTCTCTTCGTAAAACATTACAAAAAGAAAAAGAAGAGTATGCTAATTTTTATGACAAGATATCCAACGATCCCGAACTAACAGGAAGAGATGAGTTTGTTTATTATGAATCAGGAAAACCATATACCAAAAATGATTCTGTATTTCAAAAGAAATGGAAACATTATACTACTACCAATTCTTATGATCATAAAACTGTTAATGATATTCAGGAATGACTCCAGTTCTTGGCGTCATCACTATCATTGGGTGAAAGTCCAATAATATCCCCATCTGTATTAACTCCTAAACCAACTACAGTTCTGTTTACATAATTAAAATAGCTTACTACCTGGTTAATTTCCAAAATCTCACCATCAGATAATTTTTGTTCTCTAAGGTTGTGAATATCGGATTCTGTGATAGTATGATGTGATAGCGTTAATTTCTTGGCATATTGAAGGCCTGCCAAATATTGATATTTAAAATGATTTTGCAATTCATCTTTGGATAAACAGGATAAAATCTCCTGAAACTTGATGTCATCATTCAACAATCGTTTTAATCCTATAGAGTGATGATCTACACAATAACTACATTGATTCAAGCTACTTACATAAACGCCTAGTGTCTCTAGATACCATTTTGGCAATGTATTGTTAGAATTGTGTAATACATTTTTGTATAAGCCCATATGGCCAACCAAAGTATGTGGTCGTAAGCTATGTATAGACAATACATTGTCTACATTATTGTTTGGGCCCTTAATACGGTCATAGATTTTCTTTAATTGACCGGTTGCATCGGTATACGATATTTCTTTAATCCAACTCATTTTAATGAATTTTTTCTTTAAAAATAGTTCCTTTTTTATTAAAAAAAGTAGTAATCAATACTAAAATTGAACCTAAAAAAATAGAAACATCGGCAAGATTAAATATTTCAGTTTTTATGATTCCTAAATCCAAAATCAAAAAATCAGTTACCGACCCATATACAATGCGATCAAAAAGGTTTCCGATTCCGCCACCAATGATAAAAGCAAAACCTATAATTGTTTCTCTAGAATAATCTGTTTTAATCAATATTTGTCTTAATAATAGTAATAAAACCAAAATTGGAAGAATTTGCAATAAAAGTATTTTTAGGATCGGAGCTAAATCTGATCCCAAACTATAAGCAGCTCCTGTATTTTCGACTTTAGTCAATACAAAACTATCTTTAAAAACCTCTATACGCTCATAAGGATCAATCACTTGACGAACAACATTCTTTGAAATTTGATCACAACTAATATTTAGTAAAACCAGAGAGAGAATGAGTGTGATTCTTATTTTTCTTGTAATCTTCATGTGTACAATTGCAATACGTGTTTTTCAAATGTAATAGAAACTTCAGACTATCTTAGTGTTTCCAGTATTTTTTATATTCAGAAATAGAAAAAGCTGTATCATAACTATCTTTATTGATACTTTTGTTTTCGTTAGAATCATAATCAATCCATATTTTCCAATCTCCATCTTCCATTTTTAATACAACATGAAACTGACCATAGGAGTGTTTTGTTTGATTATTGTCGTCAATATAGGCAACTCTATAAATTCCTCTGTCAGAAACCAGCGAATTAGAATAGATTCTTTCAAATAATCTAAAATCAATTGGAGCAGGTTTTCTTGAAGCAACACTCCATCGTTTTTGATACCCTTTTAAATAAACAATTGCTTTTTCAATTTTACCACCATTTCCCGAAATTCGAATCATTTCTTTACTATGTATAGAAGCAAACAAGTTATAATCTAAAGTTTCGAATGCTTTAGAGAAGTTACCATACATATCTGCATTGATTTTTTCATGTATAGCATCTTCTTGTGCAACTGCTACATGAATAAAAAACAGAAAGGTAATTAATGCTGCTATGATTTTAAATTTTGACATGATAATTGTTTTTTAATTATTCTAGTATCCCTTTTCTTTCATATAGCACACAGTTTTTCAGTCGCTTATCATCTAATAATTTAGGATGCTCAAAAGTTTCGATTTGCTTCATCCCGATCTTTTTCATGATTAATTGTGATTTTATATTTATTTCTGGCGCTGTAGAATAAATTTTATCTAGACTAATAGTATTAAAACCAAAATCTAAACAAGCTTTAGCGCCCTCGGTAGCATATCCTTTATTCCAGATACTTTTTTTGAGTCGCCAACCAATATCAATAAAAGGTCCTCGTTCTTCTAAATAGTTTTGTTCACATAAACCTATAAACCCTATAAGTTCTGCATTATCCAGGAGATCAACAGCAAAATAACAAAACCCTTTTTCTGCATACATTTCCTGCATTCTAATAATAAATGCTTTAGTATCTTCTTTTGATGGTTTAAACGGAAAAAACTCCATTACATCATCATCATTATTGATTTCGAATAATGTTTCTAAGTCATCAAGGGCCCAATTACGGAAACCTAATCGTTGAGAAGTAAAAATGTATGAATTCATTGTAATAAACTGAACAATAGATTATAAGTTTTCGTTTTTATAAATGTATTCAAATGTAATGATTTGTTGCCTTTATTGTTTAAATTTTGAAAATTCTTGGGATGATTCGAATTCGATATGTGGTGAAATAGAAAACTGCTCGTATTTGCCTATGATAAAATACGAGCAGTTTTCATTAAATGGATATAAGAATTATTCTTTTTTTATAAATTGTTCGTTAAATTCTTTGATTTTTAATGCATTGATTTCATCATGTGTTTTTCCTGTGCCATGTTGTAGATATGCATTAAATATATGACTTAAGTATAATGGTGATTTGGCTTTATCTTCGTCAAAATTTTCTGAGTTATGACAAACAAAGCAATTGACCAGATTATTTACATTAATGTCATGCACATCACTTTGAAAAGTCTGTGTATAGGTTTCCATAGTAAGATTAGAAAGATTTAGAGATCCTCTCGCGATAGATCCTTTTGTAGCATGAGATATATTGCCGGCTAATTTTTGGATGGTATCAGCTTGTTTTTGTGGAGATAGCCCATCGGTGTCGATCCAAATCCCTCCGTTATAAAAATAATTTTTCCAAACATCCTGTAATTTTGAAGAAACACAGGAATTGATGGTTGTAATGTTGTCATAATTTTTTGGTTCTTTTTGACTGGTTTCCATAAAACCGTTACCCTGTGTTCTGGGAACACCAAATTCAAAAAGTGTAAACGCTTTGTTGGGTTCTTTTGGTTGAGTGCCGCTCCATGTAATCCCGTCTAGAGATGAGGTATTTCCTTTACCATATAATAATTTTTCATCGGTAGATGATACTATATTGGTACTCCAGTCATAGTATGGAGCCATATCATTATGTTCAAAAGTCGCCCATATAAATTCTGGATGGTTTATAACTACACCTACTACATGCATTCCTAGTAAAGCAACATCACTTTTAACATATGCACCATTTTCATAAATAGCTGCTTTGGTCTGGTAATATGTCGAGAGTTTATCTGTTGGGATTGCACTGGTTTTTACCCAAGAAACTTTTAATTCTAATGATCCTATAGGAAATATTTCGGTATTATTTGGAGGAATGGATCCATCCAGGATAGCTGTTTTAAAATGATCGGCAGCAACTTTTAAGGTATCGTCTATATGAATAGAATAGTAAACGGTATCAGATTTACTAATACTGGAGTTAAATTGAGAATTGGTTTTTAAGACTCCATCGGAACCAGCTTGCTCTATATCTTTAAGAACTAAAGATAATCCTGATTGAGGTTCTACGGGAATCATTAAATCACTAACCTGTATTAACTTATTTTCGAAAACAGTTTTTCCATTTTCTGGTTTAGTTAACCATAAGAATTTTTGCCAGGACCATTGCTGAAAAATACAATTAGTCGTACTAGTAGTATCAAATGGACTTCCTTTGCCTTCTTCTGGAGGAGGTGTTTGAGTATGAGGAAACCAGTTAGGTTCGCAATTACAATCTTTACTTTTTTCCTGAACATTATCATAGGCAACCGGTTGTTGGTCCGTTTTTTCCTTTGTGTCTGTTTTACAAGAAATAACAATAACGAAGATTACAAGACAAGCGACTAATAAAGAACTTGCAAGGTTAGCAAATTTAGTTTTCATTTGTGTAAAGGATTAGTTAGTAATATGGTTATTATATCAAATCTAATCTTTACTGTAATTGTTTCCTATAAGTAGAAATACGGTTTTTACTCTCTTTCTATTTATTCTATATAGTGGATTGACACGTAATAATGAAGAATGATATTGTGCTTCAATTTTCTTCTTCAAAGATGGTACTCTCATATGCACCTATATCGGGAGCAGTAGTACTACGAAGGGTTCCTATAATATCTGTTCCTGATGTAGGAATAGAAGCTTTGCCATTAGCAGCAGAATTTTCTCCGATACTAAGTATATTTTCAAGTGGGGTTTTGAAATCAGGCTCTTCATTTAAAATATTATTTTCAAACAAAGTTGTATTGGTGAAATCGTATAAAGGGTTGTCTGTAAATTTGTTACTGAGATCATTGAATCTAATCAAGCAGTTCTTGAAATTATAATTGAATACTGTGCCATCAATTTTACTGAATATTAATTCTAATTCCTGATTCCCATAAATAATACAGTTTGTGAAATTCGCCTCAAGTAAATCTGCAACAACCACATCGGTTTCATTTACTCGTAGATTGTTATCAATTAATACTGTTGGAAGTTCTCTAAATCCAGTTCCAATATTAGAATAATTTGCAAATGTACAGTGATTAAAATTATAGGTTCCGCCTAGTGAACAATTAAGAGATACCTGTCCAGCATTGTTAATTACCAGATTTTCTCCTAGTACATTACCAGTACGCGCCAAAAGTCCCACATTAGAACTATTATAGATCTGGGTATTCTTAATAGTAAGCGTTGGATCTGTGCCTCCGTCATTAGAATCCATAAGTACTCCTACTGTTGCATTTTTTATGGTTGCATGATTTATAGTGTGACCAGTACTTCCTGCAGTAAGCCAGATAGTTCCCCATTGCCCAGGTATATCACTAAAACCAGATTCTAAACGATCACCTTCAAAGATTACTTCATTTTCAAGAAGCTCTGGATCTGTACTTAATTCACCATTTACAGTTAGGGTAGCACCATTGGCAGCTATAATCCCAGAGTTGGTATGAAAGTGTATTCTCGCACCTGCATCTATGGTAAGTGTTTTTCCGGTAGGTATAGCAGCATATCCATAGATTACATATGGTTTTTCGTTAGTGAAATTAAGTTGGTCATCTTGCAGAAAGAAACCTTCAATTCTAATTTCGTTATTTTCACCATCAAGGCCAAGTAATAAAGTTTCTGTTTCGCCTGTCATGGCATCGCGGGAAGGAAATAAAAGTACAGCATCTTTTATTAGAGTTACCAGATCTACATCTTGTTGATTTCCTCCTGTATCAAATAACACTCGATCTGTATACAAAAACTCTACATCTGCTGTTTGGTCAGTAATGTCGGTTGTAGTTTCTACAAAAACAAAAATACTATCCTTTGCTAAAACCTGAATATTCTCAAAGGATTTACCGGGAACACCATCAACATTAAGCCTGTAGTTAGAACTTTCGCCACGTTCTAGTGCAATTGCAGGAATGGTAAAATCATCATTGGTATGATTATATACTTTAAAGCTATACGTACTAGAGCCTATATTGGTAAAAATGGTATCTAGAAATAGGGTATCTGTTGAGAATTTTAAATTTCCTGTACTGGGGCCTGACTCAAAATCATTACGGCAGGAGCTCCATAAAACTAGCACAGCAAGCAAAAAAAGAGTGGATAGATAACGCATAATTATGTCAAAAGGTCTTTAAGAGTAAATAAAGTATCGAAGCTGCAAATTAGCAAAGATTTTTGTTTTTTGAAGGCTTCATTATCTCATTCTTTCATTAATTTATTCTTTCTATTAATTAAAGTATAACTTTTTGATTGTCCTAATATTGCTTTATAATAAAAATTTGACAAGATCAGTGCTTCTGTAAGAAGCAAAACATTTGTACATTTGTTGTTCATAATTAATACGCACAACATAATAATCTATTATGAGTACATATGATGTAGCCGTAATTGGCTCTGGACCTGGTGGATATGTGGCCGCTATTCGATGCGCACAACTAGGAATGAAAACCGCAATAATCGAAAAATATTCAACACTTGGAGGAACTTGTCTTAATGTAGGGTGTATTCCTAGTAAGGCATTGTTAGATTCTTCTCATCACTATGAGCATGCTGTAAAGCATTTCGCAGATCACGGGATCGAGATTCCGGGTGATGTAAAGATCAATCTGGAAAAGATGATTGCCCGTAAGCAAAGTGTGGTAGATCAAACTTGTGATGGGGTTAGTTTTTTGATGAAAAAAAATAAGATTGATGTTTTTGAAGGCGTAGGATCATTTAAAGATGCTACACATGTAAATATTACAAAAGCAGATGGAACCGTAGAAACGATCGAAGCAAAAAACACGATTATTGCTACAGGTTCTAAACCATCAACATTACCATTTATCAAAATTGATAAAAAGAGGGTAATTACATCTACAGAAGCACTTAAATTAAAAGAAGTACCAAAACACCTGGTTATTATTGGTGGTGGAGTAATTGGACTAGAATTAGGACAAGTATATCGCCGTTTGGGTGCAGAGGTTTCTGTAGTAGAATATATGGACCGAATTATTCCTGGAATGGATAAAGCGCTATCCAAGGAATTGCAAAAAGTAATGAAAAAGCAGAAATCCAAAATTTATACGTCTCATAAGGTAACTGGAGTATCGGTTTCTGGAGATGAGGTAACGGTAACTGCAGACGATAAAAAAGGAAACCCGGTAGAACTAAAAGGAGATTATTGTTTGGTATCTGTTGGTCGTAGGCCTTATACCGATGGATTAAATGCAGAAGCTGCAGGAGTAAAACTTAATGACAGAGGACAGGTTGAGGTTAACGATCATTTACAAACCAGTGCTTCTAATATTTATGCAATTGGTGATGTTATAAAAGGAGCCATGTTAGCGCATAAAGCAGAAGAAGAAGGAACTTTTGTAGCTGAGACCTTGGCAGGACAGAAACCACATATTGATTATAATCTGATCCCAGGAGTGGTATATACCTGGCCAGAAGTAGCTGCAGTAGGTAAAACAGAAGAAGAATTAACAGAAGCAGGTATCAAATATAAATCAGGACAATTTCCATTTAGAGCATTAGGTAGATCACGTGCTAGTGGGGATTTAGATGGTTTTGTGAAAATACTTGCAGATGAGACTACAGATGAGGTATTAGGTGTACATATGATAGGAGCACGTTGTGCCGATCTTATTGCCGAAGCTGTTACTGCAATGGAGTTTAGAGCATCTGCCGAGGATATTTCTCGTATGTCTCATGCACACCCAACGTTTACAGAGGCAGTAAAAGAAGCTGCACTTGCTGCTACTGATAATAGAGCATTGCATATGTAAAAAAGTAAGAAAATGTGATTTCTACAAAGATGGAAATTTAAAATAATTTTCTAAATATAAAAAAACCACCTTGCGTAAGGTGGTTTTTTTATATCCCCTCTAATCTTCCTAGTACTTCAGCTTTATAATTTCTGCTAATAGGGATAGATTTCTTACCAACTATGATTTCTTCGTTAGAAAATGAATCTATCCTCGAAATAGAGATAATATAAGATCGATGGGTTCGCATAAAATATTGCTGCGGTAATTTGGATTCGATTGTACTTATTGTTTCTCTAGTGATAACAGTATTTGATGGGCAATGGATTTTTACATAATCACTATAACTTTCGACGTAAATAATTTCAGAAAAATCAACTTTTTTCATCCTTCGATCTGATCGAACAAAAATAAATTCATTCGAACTGGCTTCGATAGCTTTTGATGATTCTGCCTTATGATATACTTCAAAATAATTATGTATGGCATTTAGTAATCGTTCATAAGCGATAGGTTTTAATAAATAATCTACTGCATGAAGATCAAAACCATCAATAGCGTATTCGCGATAAGCGGTAGTAAATATAATTTTGATATCCTTATTAATAGATTTTGCAAAAGAAATCCCCGAAATCTCAGGCATATTGATATCCAGGAAAATAAGATCTACTTTTTGGGTATTAATACAATTAAACGCTTCTAGAGCATTACTACAAGTTGCTACAACCTCAATACGATCAATTTTTGATAGGTGAGAGGAGATAATCTCCCTTGCGGTAGGCTCATCATCTACTATGATACAGGATATTTTGTTGTTCATAGGTTTTTTGTTTTAGAAGTGTTTAGTTTTAATTCGACACTATGCCAATGTTCATCTTTAGAAATTAATAATTCATGGTTATTGTTATACAATGAGGAAAGCCTTTTTTTTATGTTAGACAAGCCAATGCCATCATCATTTTCAGAAGAACTATAAACTGAATTTTTAATACTAAAATGTACTACGTTATTTATATATGTTAGTTTCATATAAATAGATAATTTTTTATTCCTTATTTGACCATGCTTAAAACTGTTTTCTACAAATGGAATTAATAGCATAGGAGCAATATGAATAGAATCGTTTACGTCTTCAAAATTCATAGTTACATCTAGCGTATCATTAAATCGCATTTTTTCTAAAGTAACATAATCTTTGATATGATCTAATTCCTGTTTTAATGATACTAGAGGCTTATCTACTTGATATAAGAGGTAGTCTAATAGATTAGAAAGTCTCAAGATCATTTCTGGAGTTTCTTCAGATTTTTTTAATGCAAATCCATACATAGTATTTAATGTATTGAAAAGGAAATGAGGGTGAATTTGCATTTTGAGATAATGTAATTCTTGCTCTTTAAGTTTAAGTTGAGCCTCTAAGACTTTATGCTGCAGTTCTCGGTTTGCTGAGTTTGATTTATAATTATGTCTTACCAAACTAAAAGCACTGGCAACAAAGACAACAAAGTATACTGCAATGAAGAGAAAAAAAGGACTTCTGGTCATAGGAGCCATCCCTTCTAATTTTAGAGATGATAAAAAAATCAACCCGTAAAAAAATGAAATAGTGATAAAAAAAGCAGAAATAATAATGGTATATATGCAGTATAGCAGGAAAAGTAAATACTTTTCTTTTAATAAATATTTTGGAATTAGATGATTAATTATAGTGTAGGTAGTTCCAATGGTAACAGGCATTAAGAATAGGGAAAAAGAAAAAACATAACTTATGTTGTCTGTATTATGCCCAAAGAAATAGGTATAGCAAACCAATACTACAATCCAAAAGATGATATGAAGTAATAATTCTACAATTATTTTTAATACAAACTTTTTAGAAATCATTGGCTAAACAAAATAGAGCGTAATATCTATATATTTTTTTAAACAACATTATTAACGAGATGAAAAGCCAAATTGATTTGGCTTTTTACAGGTTTATCGCATTTTTGGTACTATTTAAGGTATAAGTAAAGCTAATTTGGTAGTTTGTCGCAAATAAGCAATGAGGTAAATCCAATGTGGTTAGTTTTGATTCAAAATAAATCATAAAATAACCAATGCGAATATTAGAATCTTTTTTACTTCTTTCATTAATAGGGTTTTTAATCTGTTTTTTTACACAATATTTAAAGGTCAAAAAATGGCTTTTTTACACTAGTGTCGTTTTTTTTGTACTTCATTGGTTAGTAGAAGGAGTTAGATGGCAAATGTATTTTGGGTATACCACACTTTTGATAAGTTTATTGTTGTACTATGTCCCAAACATTAGAAAAGTAGTAAGGGTTTTATTAGGTGGTTTAGGATTGATTATTACCATAATTAGTATTGTTCTCTGCATTATAATGCCAGTAATTGAGTTTCCAGAACCATCTGGTGCTTTTTCAGTGGGATTAGAATCGTTGTATCTTGAAGACAAAACACGAGAAGAAACACTTTCGAAAGAAAAAGGAGATTATAGAAAGTTAAAAATAGAGGCATACTATCCTTCTAATCTTGAAATTACAAACCCTATACGTTATATGGATCATGGATATGCAGAAGCTTTTGTAGAAAGTAAAGGTATGCCTTCTATCATTGCTACACATTTTGATCTTACAAAGACTCATACTCAAAAATCACTTCCTATTATAAAAGATAAACAGTTACCTGTTGTGGTTTTATCTCATGGATTATTATGGAATAGTGAAATGTATACTTCGATTATTGAAGAAATTGTAAGTCAAGGATATGTGGTTTTTGCAATACATCATACATATGAGTCCTTTCTTACAGAATATCAAGGAAAGCAAATCAAATGGAGTCAAAAAAATATTGACAAGATGAATACAGAGGTGGATTTTGGTTTTGTAAAAAAGAAGATGGATTTAGCACTCAATACAAAAGATAAACGAGGCAATAAGGCAGCCTATGAGTTGATACGTTATTTACCTTATTTTGAAAGCCTTGATAGATGGTCAGATGATATTTCGTTTGTTATAGATCAATTGGCCTTGTTAAACGAGGATTCGAATAGCTTTTTATATCAAAAATTAAATATGAATCAAGTTGGATTATTGGGGCATTCATGGGGAGGAGCAGCGGTAGTGCAAAATGCTTCAGTAAATAATAAGATTAAGGGAGTAATCAATATGGATGGAGCACAATTTGGAAGGGTGATCGATACAACCTTGACAACACCACTCTTGGTAATGCATGCCGACAGAAATTATGATAAATTTTTCACTCCAAACTTCTATGTATACGATCAAGTGGCAAAAAATGATTACTATTTAGCTACAGTAAAGTCGACAGGTCATGCTAATTTTGGAGATCTTGGGTATTGGTCAAAAATCCATTCACTTACAGAAACAGGAGAAATCGATCCAGAAAGAATGTCTTATATTACTAATCAATTGATTCTTACTTTTTTTAATAAATATGTTAAACAACAACCATTAGAGATAAAAAGAGCTTTTACAAGGAAAGAGTACCCGGAAATAGAAATTATCAAAAAATAACTTTTTAAAATAGATTTTATAGAATGATCAGTTTAATTCTCAATATTACAAAGCTATTTATTTTACAAAATGAAACTTCATCGATCTTTACATTCATCGGTAATAGAATAGAAGAAGGAGGGATGTTCTTTATGATACCAATAGTTATTATGTTGTTGTTAGTATTATTTATCATTATCAAAAACACATTGGTAATAATACAAAGAGGTGTTTCTTCAGAAAAATATATAAGCCTGATCAATTCTATGGGGCTTTTAACATTAGTATGGGGTTTATTAGGGCAATTAATAGGTATTGTAGGAATGTTTGATAAAGTAGAAATAATAGATGAAATCTCTACTCATGTTTTTGCAAGTGGATTAAAAGTATCTGCACTTCCTGCAGTCTTTGGTTTTTTTGTTTTCATAGTTTCAAGAATTGCTACAATTATTTTTACATGGATAGATAAAGAAATAGAATAAAAGTTATGATCAAGAAATCAATTTTTAAAATTCTTTTGGGAATTCTTTCTTTCACAATACTATTATTTGCGTTGTTTTTTCTATTCCTCAAAGTACTCCCTATTTATAACCCTGCATTACTAAAATGGGTGCCTATTTTGATATGCATATTGGGGTTTTATATAGGCGGAACGATAAATAAAAATACTCCTATACAATATCTTCCTTTTCTGTTTCTCCCACTTTTGATTTTTAAGCCATTTAGGTTTTTGTATTTTCCTTTTATAATAGTGCTTATCATCATTGGAGTTTTGACACTGATAGTTTCAAGAAAAGAGGTGAAAAAAGTGTATAAAGTATCTTCTGCCTTCATTTTGATTTTTGTGTTTACTTATTTTTTACTTTCTCAACCTTTGATTTTATTACAAAAAGGATTTAAAGTAACGCAGGGTGGAGACTTAGTACATGCTCAGAAGTTATGGGATTTTAATACAAGCTCAGATAATTATTTACCAGATATAGAATATATTGATTCAGAAGGAAATTTAATTTCTTTAAATAGTTATAAAGGAAAAACATTATATATCACTTTTTGGGCCACCTGGTGTCCTCCTTGTATAGCAGAAAAGCCTATACTCGAACAAATGAAAAATGAATTTATAGAGGATGAGAGTATTATATTTATTGATATTTCAATAGATCGAGATACAAAACGGTGGGGAAAATATATAACCAATAAAAATCCAAAAGGAATTCAATTGAACACCAATGATAATGATCCCGAAACAATGCAGAAATTTTATTTTTCTGAGATTCCTTTTCATTGTATTGTTAGCCCTGAAGGAGTTTTTAAACAAAGCAATGACATAGAATACACCAAAGTAGTATTAAAGGATAAAAATAAATTACAATCATTCATTCAAAAACAAAAAACGATACAGTAATATATATCGATTTTAATGATAGAGGTAGCAAATCACTTTTTATAATGCTACCTCATCAAAATCAACAAATAAAAATATAAAACCTGTTGATTGTAGTATGTTTAGAATCAAACGTTTCTTGATCTTAAATTTCTATATGGTTTTTTGTTTAATTGCTGTGTGATCCATCACAATATGGAGGATTGCTGGTCTGCTTACACGTACATAAATAAGCCTCTTTCGTTTCTTCTACACAAAAAATGATAGGAGGAGACCCTCCTGTTTTTTTATGGTTACCATTGCAAAACGGTTGATCTGTACTATGCCCACAAGAACACCAAGCATAGTTTTTGTCAACCTCTAATTGGCATGCTATTGGCGCATCACCACCTCTAATGTTATTTTTCATAAGCTTGATTTTTGTATTCTAAAAATACTAAATTCTAGCTTGATATGTGTATAGATCAAAATACCTGCCTTCTGCAGCGATAAGTTCATCATGATTACCGTGTTCTGCTATGTTACCAGATTCGATAACCAAAATTTGATCTGCTTTTTTGATTGTACTTAACCTGTGTGCGATAACAAAAGTAGTTCTGCCTTTCATTAATTCACCAAGACTTTTTTGAATCAAAGCTTCACTTTCTGTATCCAGATTGGATGTTGCTTCATCAAGAATAATAATTTTAGGATCTGCGAGAATAGCTCTGGCAATTGCAATTCGCTGTCGTTGTCCTCCAGAAAGTTTTACACCTCGTTCTCCTATCAAAGTGTCTAATCCATCATCAAAACGATCTGTAAATTCATTCACGTATGATGCTTTTACAGCTTGCTGTAATTGCGCCTCTGTCGCACCTGGATTAGGAAATAAAATATTCTCTCTAATCGAGCCTTCAAATAAGAACTCATCTTGTAATACTACTCCAAGGTTACGTCGGAAACTATGTAGCTTTACTTTAGAAATATCATTATCATCAATAGTAATGGTTCCTGATTTTGGATTTAAGAATGTAGCTGCTAATCCGGCAATGGTAGATTTACCAGAACCAGAACTACCAACCAAAGCAGTTACAGATCCCGAGGGAGCTTTAAAACTAATATTATGCAGTACTTCTTTTCCTTCTTCGTATGAAAATGAAACATTGTCAAAGATGATATTTCCTGTTATATTATCTAAGGTGATATTTCGATCCTCTATTTCTTCTTCTGGAGTCATATTCATTAACTCTTCGGTACGATCCAGGCCTGCTAGCGCTTCAGTTAACTGACTTCCGATATTACTCATTTGTACAATCGGGGCAATCATAAACCCGAGTAATAATGTGAAGGAAAGGAAATCTCCAATGGTTAACTCATCGATCATAATTTTATATCCACCAATCCCCATGATTCCGGTAGAAGCAATACCCAATAAAAATGTTGAAGAACTAGTCATTATTGCTGTAGCCGTTAAACTCTTTTTTACATTTTGAAATAATCGATCTACTCCTTCTTCAAACGTTTTGTTTTCCTGCGCCTCGGCATTAAATCCTTTTATCACTCGTACTCCGGCAAGAGTCTCGGTCAATCTACCTTTAACTTCTGCATTGATAACTCCTCGTTTTCTGAAAATTGGACGAATATATTTGAATGCTTTTAAAGCTACGATTCCGAATACAGATACGGGAACCAGCACAAATAATGTCATCGATGGGCTAATTCGGATAAGTAATACCAATGAAATAATAGCTGTAATTGTGCCCCCAACCAATTGTACTAATCCGGTACCAATAAGATTTCTAACTCCTTCTACATCACTCATAATACGAGATACCAATGCTCCGGATTTTGTGTTGTCAAAAAAACTAATAGGTAGGGAGAGTACTTTTTTCTGTACTTGTGCTCTTAATTCTGAAATTAGAAATTGTGCTTGTACACTTAGTATTCTGGTTAAAAGGAATGATGTTATCGCTTGAACCAGAATTGCCAGACCTACACCAATCAAAAGCATTTTTAGCATTTCGTAATCTTTTTTGGCGATAACATCATCCATTAGATATTTACTAGCCATAGGTAATACCAAACTAGCTAATCTACTTAGGACAATTAATAATAGTCCAATAAAAACAAGATTTTTTCTTGGCCATATAATGGTTTTAAAAGCTTGCCCTATGGTTACTTTTGATTTTCTTTTGTCTTTTGATGAAGTGTTATTTTGAAATTCTTTCATATATTATCATTCAGCTTTAAATAAAGAAATAGTATACTCTAGTAACTCCTGTCCGCCGTGAGCTCCATGCCCCGGGATTACAATTTCTACTTTGGGATACTTTTCTTTGATTTTAGAAACAGTAGTTGACCATTCTTTTATATTGGCATCTTCAAGATTTCCTTTTTTAGCATCTATACTTTTAATCATGCAGCCTCCAAAAAGAAGTTCTTCATCAGGAAAGTAAGAGGTGATATTGTCTATTGTATGCGCTTCACCAAAAAAAGAATTGATGACTATTTTGTTATCTAATTTTAATTCTAAAGATTTATCAAAAATCTGATCTGGTTTGATTTTCCCTTCTTTTAATAGTAATTCAGTAGTTTTTTTACTGGCAATAGTAGAAATTCCTTCTTTTTTAAAAATCTCAAATCCTTTTGTGCAATCATCATGAAAATGGTTAAAAACCACGCCTTTTATGCTAATTTTCATATCAATTTTAAGCCAGTTTATCAATTCTATTGCTGCCTTGTCATTTGCAGGGCTATCAAATATATATCCTTCACCATTATTTGTGTAAATAAATCCATTACATGGAAACTTTACTCCATTTTTAAATAAAAGGTATGATGTGTGTATATAGCTATGTTCATTAATTTTTTTGATTTGAAGCTCTTCTGATACTGTAATGACTTCGTGAGTTTGATCTTTTTTACATGAGTACATGCATAACAATACCACTAAAAGAAATAGAGGCTTAATAGTGTTTTTCATTGTTTATTTCGAAGTTAGTTTTTGCGTTTTCTGATATAACGAATCACTAAGATATAAATACTTGTTGGTATCACGATCCAGATCAACTCACTTAACACTACTTTAATGCCCCAGGCGCTAAAAAATTTACTAACACCAATCGGGGATACTTGAATCGGTCGCCACGGAAAAAAATATCGGGTAGTATCAAAAGGAGAGAAGAATGCAATCCCAAGCCCTCCTGTGGTCATTGCATCGAGAACACCATGAAAAGCTGTGCAAATGGTAAAATATAAGATTAGTGCAGCTCCTGTTTTGGTAAATGTCTTTTTAGAATAGAAAATAAAAGTAACGATAACCCCCAGAAGCAAAGCAAAAAATAATGAATGAGAAAACCCCCGATGTCCCCAAAAACTTTCATAGGTAATCCCATATTTAAAACCTATAACATCTGCATCGGGAAGGATTGAACAGATAATTCCTAATATCCATAATTTTTTGGTATAGATCTCTTTCGAAAAACTTTTACCAAACGCATATGCTGTAAATCCATGAGCAAAGATAGAGGCCAATGAGAATTCTGGTTTTTAATTAATTTTATAATTTAAGAATTTGATCAAGTTGTATTTTTGATACGGTTAATAACCCGGATTTTGGGAGCCTTTTGGTAAGTTCTCTCCAGTTTTCATCTTTATCAAAAATCTGCTTAAATATAGGCAATGCTTCATCAAGCCTTTTGTTATTGGCCAAAGCTACTGCTTTCCAATACTTCATTTCTAAATTTTCAGGAAATAATTGTTCTGCAGCTCCATAGGCTTGGAGAGCCATTTCCATATCTCCGACTTCTACTGCCAGATCTCCTTTATTCATGTATTCATAGGCTTTGTGTACTTGTAATAGGCGTTGTAATTCTACTAATGGTGTTGCGTGATCATCTATTCTTAGGTTAACTTTTTTATCTTCCCAAGAATTTTTAGCTGGTTTAGCATTCACAACCACCAGTGCAGCAGATTGCTTACCTCTGATATCTCCTCCTGCTTTCTGAGCAGCTATTAGAACTTTGACTACACGATCTGCCAGTGGTAGGTCTTTATGCTCTTCAAAAGCTTTGGCCATTGCAGGAACTACTTTGTCATTAAGCATCATATTGGCTTGTACAGCGTAGTTATCTCCAACGATATGATGCGCAGAAACAATACATTTTTCACCTGTAAAAGCAGCTGCATTACCTTTTACATCCAGAAATGCTACTTGTCTAAAATCTTTTCCATCATCTTTTGCTACCAGAAGATCGAGTGCTTCTTTGGCACTTTTACCTTGAGACATAAGTTTAAGGCCGTTAGGGCCGTATGCTGGATTAACAAAAGATTGTGTTGCTACTACACCAACACCAGATTGACCCCAGGATACAATCGATCCTACAGAAAACCAATGACTTTGGACTCCTACTGCCATTTCTCCAGTTGCCTTATCTCTTGCTACAATAGAAAAAGTATGTGCAAACTTTTCTTTATAGACCTGTTGAGCTTCCATCTGAAAGGATATTAGAATAATGAAAAATATTCCTCCTTTTACTACTAATGATTTCATATCTATATTTTTTGTTGCAATTAGCTTATTTTTTTCGTTGCCTTTTATTCCGCACATAAATTAACTTAGACCGTCCTTTAGCAGCTTCACGTTGTTCAATTTCAAAATTTTTAATTGACTTGATTAAAGGGGTCAATTTTTGAAAACCGTAGTTTCTGGAATCAAAATTTGGTTGTTTTTTTTGTAGCAGACTACCAACATCTCCAAGAAAAGCCCAGCCATCGTCATCGGCTACGTCGGATATGGTATGTGAGATTAGTTTAATCTCTTTTGAAGTGATTTTATCAACACTATTTTTAGAAACGGATGTAGTATCAATAGATTCTGATTCATTTTCTTCTGCTTCGTATTTAAGAATTTCGAGGTAAATAAATTTATCACAAGCTACAATAAATGGGTTTGGAGTCTTTTTTTCTCCTATTCCAAAGACTTTCATCCCTGCCTCTCTAAGTCTAGTTGCTAAACGAGTAAAATCACTATCACTGGATACTAAACAGAAGCCAGTTACTTTTTCAGAATATAGAATATCCATTGCATCTATAATCATTGCAGAATCTGTAGCATTTTTACCTTTTGTATATCCATATTGCTGGATTGGTGTTATTGCATTCTCTAGAAGAATTTTTTTCCACTTTGTAAGATCTGGTTTTGTCCAGTCTCCATAAATTCTTTTGATAGTTGGATTGCCATATTTTGCAATTTCTTCCATCATTTCTTTTATGTACGAAGATGGTATATTATCACCATCGATTAATACTGCAAGATTTAAATCCATAAAAAGGTATTAGAAGAGTTCAATCTAAAAAAAAACAAAATCAATTATATTATCGTTTCTTGTTTTTGTTTTTTAAGTTATATGTTTTATCTCCTTTGGTTTTAGGTTTTTTATATTTTTTCTTAATTTCTCGTTGGTATGAACCTCCCAGGTTTACTTTTTTATTTTTTGCTGACTTTTCATGAAAAGAAGCTCCAACTTCATCATTGGGTCGTTTATGAGGATTGTTGATTTCTTTAATTTTGGGTTGTTCTTCGGGAGTAAGCTGATCAGAGATTTCTACACCTACAGGAATATCTAATTGCTCGATTTTCATCTCCATCAAACTTTCGATAGCATCCAGATGCTCTTGTTCTTTTTCTGTAGTAAGTACAAACGAAACTCCTTCTTTTTCTGCACGACCGGTTCTACCAATACGGTGCATATAATTTTCTGGATATTCTGGGGTATCTAAATTAATTACCTGACTTACATTTTCTATATCCAGCCCCCTGGCCATTACATCTGTAGCAATCAATATTCGATTTTCTCCTTTTCTAAATTGCTCGATACTTCGCAATCTATAATTTTGAGTTTTGTTAGAATGGATAATACAAATCTCTTCTGCATATTTTTCTTCTAACTGTTCAAACAAACGATCGGCAATCTTTTTAAAACCAACAAAAATTAAAGTTTTGTGATAGGTTTCTTTATCAGAAAGCAATTGTTCCAGTAGGTTTACTTTTGTGTAAAAATTAGGAACCTTGTAACCATACTGTTTGATGTTTTCAAGAGGTGTTCCACTTTTTGCAATTGATATTTTTTGTGGTTTGACAAATATTTCTGAAATCATTTGATCTACTTCATCTGTCATTGTAGCCGAAAACATAATATTTTGTCGCTGCCGCGGAAGGATATCAAAAATGTTCATTAATTGATGTCTGAATCCTAAATCCAACATTACATCGACTTCATCGATCACCAGTTTCTGAATCGATTTGAGTTGTAACGCTCTGCTTACTGCCAGATCATATAAACGTCCCGGAGTGGCAACTACAATATCTAAACCTTGCGAAACAGCTTGTTTTTGCGTATTGATATTTGTACCTCCATATACTCCTGTTATTCGTACATTGGTGTATGTAGCAAGTTTTTCGATTTCATCAACTACCTGCACAACGAGTTCTCGTGTAGGAACTAATACTAATATTCTTGGGTTTTGTTGTACAGAATATTTTAGCATCCTTAAAATCGGAAGCATATAGGCATATGTTTTACCAGTACCTGTTTGTGCAATACCTACAACATCTTTTCCAGACATTACGGGTGCAAAAGCTTTTTCCTGAATAGGAGTAGGAGTCTCAAACCCTAAATCATCAAGGGAATTAAGAAGTTGCGTGTTTAGATTTAAATCTCGAAAAGTCAATTGATTTGTTTTTTTTTGATGCTACAAAGGTAGCCTTATTTTGGGACTGTGAACATTTTGGTTACTTTTGACTTTCTAATACAATACTAATGAAGAAAATCATTGCCTTTGCAGGCTCTAATAGCAGTACTTCTATTAACCATAAGCTCGTAGAGTTTGTAGTTTCAGAAATAAAAGGACATGATATAAGAATAATTAACCTGTTAAATTATGCTATGCCGATGTATAGCGAGGATGAAGAAAAAAATAATGGTTTCCCGGGGATGGTTATGGGACTAAAACAAGAAATCTCTGAGGCTGATGCATTGATTATTTCTGTAAATGAACATAATGGTAGCTGGGGTGCTTTTTTTAAAAATGTAATAGATTGGTTATCTCGATTGGATCGTAATTTTCTGGAAGGAAAGAAAATTTTGCTGATGAGTACTTCTCCAGGAAAAAGAGGAGGACTAAGTTCATTAGAATTTGCTAAGAATGTGTTTCCCAGATTTGGAGCCGAAATAGCGGAGAGTTTTAGTTTCCCTTCTTTTTATGATAATTTTTCTATAGAATCAAACACCGTAACAGATGAGACACTTTTATTGGGATTAAACGAAGTTCTCAGTACTTTTGCACATCAAATTTAATGAGCAAGTGCGAAGTGTTCGACAATATACTTTAGAAGATTTTTCAGAATTTAAAACTAAGCTATTACACTGGGGGCAGCAATTCGAAGAGGCTATTTGGCTGGATTCTAATAGCTATTCACAGCAATATTCTAGTTATGATGCTGTATTGGCGGTAGACGCTTTTACTACTATAAAAACCGATTATTATAATGGTTTTGATACATTAAAAGAATATCAGGGATTAACTTCGGATTGGATTTTTGGATATCTTTCTTATGATCTTAAAAATGATACAGAAGACTTGATTTCTGCAAATCAGGATGAATTATGTTTTCCGGATTTGTATTTTTTTCAGCCTAAAAAACTTTTTTTATTCAAAGGAAATATTCTTGAAATGCATTATTTAAGAATGGTAGATGATGAAATAGAAGAAGATTTTAAGACGATTTCTGAGAGTTTAATACTCAAAAAAGATACTGTAGAGCAACCTTGTGGTAAGGTAAAAATAAGCCTGCGTATTACAAAAGATGAATATAAAGAGAAGGTTAATGAAATGCTTGCTCATATTCATCGGGGAGATATTTATGAAGCTAATTTTTGCCAGGAGTTTTTTGCAAAAAACAGTTGTATTGATCCTTTACAGACATATTATCACTTAAACGATATTTCAAAACCTCCTTTTGCCACATTTTTTAGAATGAATGACCACTATTTGCTATCAGCTTCACCAGAACGCTATTTGCGAAAAGAAGGTCAAAAAATAATTTCTCAACCCATAAAGGGGACGGCAAAAAGGTCTCAGGACATTGATGAGGATACAAAATTAATATCAGATCTATATAGTGATCCCAAAGAGCGATCAGAAAACGTAATGATTGTGGATCTGGTACGAAATGACTTATCAAGAACTGCAACCAAAGGGTCGGTCACCGTAGAGGAATTGTGTAAGGTATATTCGTTTAAACAAGTACATCAAATGATATCTACAGTGACTTCGGCAATTGATGATACCATTTCCCCTGTTGATGTTATCAAAACTACTTTCCCAATGGGAAGTATGACAGGGGCACCCAAGATTTCTGCAATGCAAATCATAGAAAATCTTGAGAAATCTAAAAGAGGTTTATACAGTGGAGCTGTAGGATATTTTACTCCGGATGGAGATTTTGACTTTAATGTAGTGATTAGAAGTATTCTCTATAATGAGGAAAGGCAATATATATCATATACCGTAGGGGGAGCTATAACTGCTAAGTCAGATCCCGATAAAGAATATGAAGAATGTTTGCTTAAAGCAAAAGCAATGCGAGAGGTGTTAGAGGGATTGCAGTAAAAAGTATACAGGTAATATTATAAAAACTGTCACTCAATACTGCTAACTAAATAAGATTCCTTCTAAAACTCTTTCGTACATCAATGATAATTTCCTTGACTTCTTGTGCGGTTATATCTTTAATTTTAGCAATTTCTTCAAAGTTTAATCTTCCGAAAACAAAAAGATCAATAATTTTAGAAGTCTCGATTGGGAGCCAACTATAGAACTTACCTAATAATTTCTGTTTTCGATGCTCTGAGGAAGGTTCAGAGTCTATAACTTTAAGAATATCAGAATCCATATCATTGTATATAAAACTCTGCTTTTCTTCAGAATTTTGATGATAACAAATATCATCTAATTCTTCTTTCATAATAAGTTCATTATCTCCTTCAACGGTATAATTCTCTTCAAGTTTTTCGAGTTCTTCTTTTAGAAAATAACTGGTGCTAATATTTCTTTGATGCCAACCTTCACGAATATGTAATTCATCAATAAGCTCATCGGCAATTTTAAAGAGTTTAAGCTCTAGAGATAAGGTGTCTATTTCGACATCAAGATCATCATGATAAAGTTTCAATATCGCATCATCTATAATACCATTAGAACAATACATGTTCTGAGGTAAAATACCTACGCTTTCTGCAATATATAATCTGTGCTTCACATAGGGATGTAAGTGTGGTACAATGGATAATAATTTTTTACTAAATTCCCTTTGGTCATCCGCCTCATAAAATTCTTGTAATTCATGTGTCCTATTCATTTATCAGTAATTTAAGAGTTGCTTTCTAAAAATAATAAAAACAAACCAAATAAAGTGTTAAAAACCTGATAATCAATATGTAAATGTAATTTTCAAAGAAGATTGTTATCGCAATTCAAAATCGTATATTTGAAAAACCGAAAACTCTAATCCAAAATCTGTTGTTACAGGAGTTCAAAGATCATATTGCCATAAACTTTCCATTTCTTTCGGGAAGCAAATTATTAATCGCATGTAGTGGTGGGTTAGATAGTGTTATACTTGTAAGACTTTGTCATGCACTAGGTCTCCAGTATAGTATAGCACATTGTAATTTTAAATTAAGAGGAGAAGAAAGTAATGATGATGCAAACTTTGTTACTCAATTGTCTGATGAGCTTCAATGCTCAGTTTTTACTACACAGTTTGATACAGAAAACTATGCTGTAGATCATAATTTATCAATTCAGATGGCGGCCAGAGAGCTACGATACGATTGGTTTAAGAAACTAGCCCTAGAGCACCAGTTTGATTATATTCTTACCGCGCATCATGCAGATGATAATCTAGAAACTTTTTTAATAAATCTATCCAGAGGTACCGGAATAGAAGGATTAACAGGTATACCAGAAATTAATGGAACTTTTGTACGACCGCTATTACCATTTTCGAGAGAGCAGATTTTAGCATATGCAGAAAAAAATGACTGGCAATGGAGAGAAGATAGTAGTAATAGTAGCACGAAGTACCTGCGAAATAAACTGCGTCTTGATGTGATCCCAGAATTAAAAGTTGTTAACCCCCAGTTTTTACAGAGTTTTAATACCACTTTAGAATATCTAAAACAAAGTAGTGAATTTATTAAAAGTCAGGTAACTCAACTTAAAAAAGAGTTGTTCGAAGTTTCAGAAAATGATACTATTAAAATACCTATTAATAGATTAATTGATTATGGAAACCCAAGAGCTAGCTTGTATTTTTTGTTAAAAGAATATGGTTTTAAAGCCTGGAGTGATATTGAATATATGATCACTGGTCAATCCGGAAAACAAATTTTTTCGGGAACCCATCGTTTGGTAAAGGATAGAGAATGTTTATTATTGAGTCCAATATCAGAAAAAATCATAGATCGCAATTACAATATACCCGAAGCCGAAAGTATGTTGATGATCCCTCCGGGAACACTTAAATTTAAAGTAACATCCGAAATCTCGGATATAGACCTTAAGACCATTTATGTTGATAAAGAAAAGTTAAAGTATCCATTAACTGTAAGAAAATGGAAAGAAGGCGACTATTTTTACCCTCTGGGAATGAAAGGGAAAAAGAAATTGAGTAAATATTTTAAAGACGAAAAATTATCTTTACTCGCCAAAGAAAGAGTATGGTTATTATGTTCTGGAAAAGAAATAATTTGGATTATAAACTATAGAGCAGATAATAGATTTAAAATAATACCCCAAACAAAACAAATACTTAAAATTACAATAGCCTGATGCGATATCTCTTATTATTACTGACCACTATATTATTTTCTACAACGCTTTTTTCGCAAACATTGGATCCTGTTAAATGGAAAGCTACTATAGAGAAAGAAACTGATGATACTTATATCTTATATTTTGAAGCTACTCTTGATAAAGGATGGCATTTGTATTCTCAAAATGAAGCAGATAGTGATGAGATAGCTCCAACACCAACAGAGTTTACTTATAATAATACTCCCGAGAGTTATACACTTATAGGAGAAACGATAGAGCCTAAAGGTATTGAGAAGTATGACAACATCTTCGAGATGGATGTGAAGTATTTTGAAGATAAAGTGACTTTTTCTCAAAAAATCAAGCGAGTAAACAAAACTTTGGAACAGGTTAAAGCAGAAGTGTTCTTTTCGGTTTGTGATGATGAGAAATGTTTAGCTCCAGAGACCGTAGAATTTGATATCAATCTTTCTGGAGAAGCAATTGAAAATAAAGGAGACCTGTCTAGTATTACAGAAGGTGATCAAAAGAAATCCAAAGCATTATATATTGATGTAAAAGGCAAAGATGTTTTTCCTTCAGAACAAGTAGAGGAGAAAAGCTATTTTAATATTTTCCTTTTAGGATTTTTAGGAGGATTAATAGCTTTATTGACTCCTTGTGTATTTCCTATGATACCTCTTACAGTTTCTTTTTTTACCAAAGGAGCTAAGGATCGTAAAAAAGGATTATTCAATGCTATTTTGTATGGATTTTTTATATTCATTATTTATATTTTATTAAGCCTTCCTTTTCATTTGTTAGACTCGTTAGATCCAGAGATATTGAATAATATTTCGACAAATGTGACTCTTAATGTTGTCTTCTTTGTCATTTTTATTGTATTTGCGATATCCTTTTTTGGTTATTTCGAAATTACCTTGCCTGCTTCCTGGAGTACCAAACTAGATAGTAAAGCTACAAGTATCGGGGGAGTGATAGGTATATTCTTTATGGCATTAACATTGGCGCTGGTATCGTTCTCGTGTACAGGACCAATTTTGGGATCATTACTAGGAGGTTCTCTAAGTAGTGATGGAGGAGCAATGCAACTAAGCTTTGGTATGGGAGGTTTTGGATTAGCCTTGGCACTGCCATTTGCATTATTTGCGTTATTTCCTAATTGGCTAAACTCTCTACCAAAAAGTGGTGGATGGCTAAATGCAGTAAAAGTAGTTTTGGGCTTTATCGAACTCGCATTGGCATTTAAATTTTTATCAAACGCTGATCTTGTAGAGCATTGGGGAATTTTAAAACGAGAAGTATTTATTGGTATTTGGATTATTATTGGTCTGGGACTAACCTTGTATCTTTTTGGGAAAATACGTTTTCCTCATGATAGCCCGATACAAAAACTAAGTAAAGGAAGAAAAACTATAGGCGTTATCACATTAGCTTTTGTCATTTATTTAATTCCGGGACTTACCAATACAGCCTATGCGAACTTAAAATTACTAAGTGGTTTTCCTCCACCATTATTTTATAGTATTTATGAAAAAGAAGCTCACGGACCCTTAGGACTTAATGCATATACCGATTTTGAAGAAGGAGTAAAAGCTGCCAAAGCCCAAAATAAACCCATTATGCTTGATTTTACAGGTTGGGCTTGTGTGAATTGCCGTAAAATGGAAGAGCAGGTGTGGAGTCATCCAGAAATTATTGATATCCTTAAGAACAAGTATGTCTTAATTTCTTTATATGTTGATGATAGAGAAAAGCTATCAGAAGACGACCAATTTAAGTTTTTAAAACCCGACGGAAGAATTAAAGAGATTAGAACAGTAGGAGATAAGTGGGCGACATTTCAGACCTTAAACTTTAAAAATAACTCACAACCTTACTATGTACTATTAGATGCAGATATGAATTTACTAAACAAGACTGCAGCATATACTCCAGATACAAATGAGTACCTTAAATGGTTACAGACAGGACTGAAAAACTTTACTAAGTAAAGTTCTTACATTAAAAACTACTAAAACCACCGGTGAATAATGAATATTTTTATAAGTATCTGTGGAGTAATCTTTCTTGTTTTTTTAGTTCTATTATTTAGGTATCGGTTTTTGACTTCGAATTCAGTGATAATAATTGACTCTTCTATAAAATATAAAATGATTGATATAGAACAGAAAGATTATTTAAGATATAGTTTTGAATCTATAAATAGAAATAAAAGAATATGGCTTGCAGAACCATATGATACTATTAAATGGGTATATGTAAGTAAAGTAGATTTTGATAAATTATGGCCCGAAAGCCCATTTGAAATGTCTGATAAAAACTACTACATGAAAGCAAAATTCGAACTTAAAAAAATGCTTTTTGGAGATTACAGTTTAGCAAAAGTTATAGCATTCGAAAAAGTTACAGGAAAGCCATGTATAGAAAAATAACATACTTCTTATAGACTGGCTATATTGGGTTGAGCTTGTTACAATACGTCCATATTGATTGTAAGTTGTTAAAATCTCCTTAAAACTATCTGGCTCGCAATACCATTTTTTTATCTTCAGCAATAAACTAAACTTAAACCAATGCGATCAGTCAGATTTATTCTTTTAAGAAGCATAATGCTTCTTTGCACAAGTATTATGTTTTCTCAGGAAGCAGATTCCTATGATGTAAAAAAACACTATACAAAACAAGAAGTTGATATTGTAATGAGAGATGGAGTTAAACTTCATACTACAATTTATGCTCCAAAAGATACTTCAAAAAAATACCCAATTTTAATGCATCGAACTCCGTATAGTTCGAGACCATATGGTAAGGATGAATTTAAATCTAAAATCGGTCCTAATACATTTTTAATGAAAGAAGGCAATATTATTATCTATCAGGATGTACGTGGGCGTTGGATGAGTGAAGGAGTATATGATAATATGAGAGCATATATTCCTGGTAAAAAAGGAAAACAATTTGATGAAGCCAGTGATACCTATGATACGATAGATTGGTTAGTAAAGAATGTATCGAATACTAATAAAAAAGTAGGAATATGGGGAATCTCATACCCTGGTTTCTATGCGACGTATTCTTTATTAGATGCACACCCGGCTTTAAA
The DNA here is from genome assembly GCF_051627225.1 of Aquimarina macrocephali. NCBI lineage: Bacteria > Pseudomonadati > Bacteroidota > Flavobacteriia > Flavobacteriales > Flavobacteriaceae > Aquimarina > Aquimarina macrocephali. Next base: position 5,848,901 of record NZ_CP151795.1, on the reverse strand, counting down.
AGCAGTATCGCCGCAAGCATGTATTGGTGATTTCTTTTTTGATGATTTTCATCATAATGGCGCATATCTGTTAAGCTATTGGAGAGCTACAGCAGTTTTTGGGTATGAAAAAACTAAACCTACAACAAAGAGTTGGTACACTTTTCCAGAACTGAAAAGTAAAGATCAATATCAATTCTTCCTGGATGCTGGACCTTTAAGCACTTTAGATCAGTACTATAAAGAAGATAATGTGTTTTGGACTCAATTAAAAGAACATCCTAATTATGATGAATTCTGGCAAAAAAGAGGAATAATTCAACATTTAAAAAACCAAAAAATTAAGCCAGCAGTAATGACTGTGGGAGGTTTATTTGATGCCGAAGATTTATATGGCCCTTTCGAGACTTATGAAAATATCGAAAAGAAAAGTGATAATTATAACATTATGGTTTTTGGACCATGGAGTCATGGAGATTGGGCAAGAACCAAAAAACGCCAAGCTATAGGTAATGTATATTTTGGAGATGATCTTTCTTTAAAATTTCAAAAAAATGTAGAAACTACCTTTTTTAATCACTTTCTAAAAGGAAATGCAGATGGAAAAACTGGATTACCAGAAATTCAAATTTTTGATACCGGAAAAAAGGAATGGAATTCTTATGAAAGCTGGCCTCCGGCAAATGTAGAGAAAAAGACATTCTACCTTTCTGCCAATGATGAATTGTCTGGTAAAAGCGGAGCAGGGTCTTCAGAATTTATAAGTGACCCTAAAAAACCAGTTCCTTATTCTGAAGATGTTAAAATGGTATTTACGCCAAGAAAATATATGACAGACGATCAACGATTTGCAGCACGTCGTCCCGATGTTTTAGTTTTTGAAACTCCTGTTCTTACCGAGGATATGACATTATCGGGAGAAGTATTGGCAAAACTAAAAGTAGCTACAACAGGTACAGATGCGGACTGGGCAGTAAAATTGATAGATGTATATCCCAATGATGTAGAAGATACAGAAGAGACACAGGAGTATTTAAAAATGGCGAATTACCATATGATGGTGCGTAGTGAAGTAATGAGAGGACGTTTTCGAAATGATTTTAGTAAACCGGAACCTTTTGTTGCTAATCAAAAAACAGATGTAAATATTAAGTTGCAGGACATTCATCATACGTTTAAGAAAGGACATAAGATACAGATTCAGGTACAGAGTACCTGGTTTCCTTTAATCGATTTAAACCCACAGACCTATGTCCCTAATATCTTTAAGGCAACTGAATCTGATTTTACCAAGCAAACACATAAAGTATATCATGATTCTACAATAGAAGTTATGATTTTAAAATAACTAATAAACCCTAATATATACTATCATGACCAAAGTAAAAATCAGTGTACTGCTATTTTCTTCTCTTCTGGCATTAACCAGCTGTAAGCAAGAAGTAAAAGAACCAGAACAGGGTGTTGCTTCACAAGAAGACATCATCGAAGAGCAGTCAAAAAAACTAAACGATTGGTTCGAAGCACAGTTTCAGCAAGAAATTGACAAATCACCAATGATGCAAACGTATTTAGGGATTAAAACAGACGATTATGGTAAATGGGATGATATCTCATCTAAACAAGAAGCAGAAGATTTAGAAAAAGCAAAAGAACGCCTTGCCTATTTAAAGGATTCTGTAGATGTATCTAAATTAAATGATGCAACTGCTCTAAGCTATAAATTGATGAAAAAGGATCTCGAAGATGAGATTGCAGACTTTCAATACAGATTCTATGATTATCCTGTAAATCAAATGTTTGGAATGCAGTCCAGGATTCCTGCTTTTCTTATCAATATGCATAAGATCAAGGATAAGAGTGATGCAGAAGCTTATGTTTCCAGATTAAATGGTATTAGTGAAATGTTTACTCAAGCGATAGAAAATATAAAGATCAGAGAAAAGAACGGAATCCTTCCTCCTAAGTTTGTGTTTGCCAGAGTTCTTGATGATAGCCGCAATATTATTGTAGGGCAGCCCTTTGATAAATCTAATCAGGAAAGTACTTTATTAGCTGATTTTAAAAGTAAAATTTCAACACTTAAATTATCTGATGAAGAACAGAGTGAATTGATATCTAAAGCAGAAAAAGGACTTATAGACAGTGTAAAACCAGCTTATGATAATCTTATCACATTACTAGAAGGACAACAACAAAGAGCAACTACAGATGATGGTTGCTGGAAATTTCCTAAAGGAGATGCGTTTTATAATAATGCATTACAACGCACGACCACTACTACGATGACTGCAGATCAGATTCATGAACTTGGATTAAAAGAGGTGGCTCGTATTCATGGTGAGATGCGGGATATCATGAAGCAAGTTAAATACGAAGGAACATTACAAGATTTTTTCAAGTATATGAAAGATGATAAAAAGTTCTATTTAGCAAATACCGAAGAAGGAAAAGCAGCATACCTTAAACAAGCAGTTGGATTAATTGATACGATGAAATCCAGGTTGGATGAACTTTTTATCACCAAACCAAAAGCAGATATCATTGTAAAAGCAGTAGAGCCTTTTAGAGAGAAAAATGCAGGAAAAGCTTTTTATCAAAGTGGAACTCCGGATGGATCAAGACCAGGGACATATTATGCCAATTTATATGATATGACGGCAATGCCAATATACCAAATGGAAGCTTTGGCATATCATGAAGGTATACCGGGACATCATATGCAGAGATCTATTGCACAAGAATTGCAGGACATCCCGAAGTTTAGAAAATTTGGTGGATATACAGCATATACAGAAGGCTGGGGGTTGTATACCGAACTACTACCCAAAGAAATAGGAATGTACAGTGATCCGTATTCGGATTTTGGTAGATTGGCAATGGAGCTTTGGAGAGCTTGCCGATTGGTTGTAGATACTGGGATTCATAGCAAAAAATGGAGTAGAGAAGAAGGGATTAAATATTATGTTGATAATACTCCTAATGCAGAAAGTGATGCCGTAAAAATGGTAGAACGTCATATTGTTATGCCAAGTCAGGCTACAGCATATAAGATAGGAATGAATAAGATTCTTGAACTACGCGAAAATGCAAAGAAAACCCTTGGTGATGCATTTGATATTAGAGAATTTCATGATGTAGTGTTAACCAATGGAGCTGTACCACTTACGATATTAGAAGAATTGATAGGAGAATGGGTGACCAGTAAAAGCACAAATAAGACTAAAGAAGAAGTAGGTTCTTAGTACTTTATTTACGTATTATAATAATCAGACCTCACAGGCATATACTGAACTTATTTCAGTATGCCTGTGAGGTTTTTTAGTCTACTGTTTTTGGTTTAGATAACAGAACCGATATATCAAAAAAAACATAGAATTTTCAAATTGTGAATATCTATTATCGGTATTGGTGGCTAGCGTTTTTTTAAAAATATATATTTGCCATCCTAAAAAAAAAGATATGAGCACTACTTGGTATGAATGTAAAGTAAAGTATAGAAAATTAGATGATTCTGGAGTACAGAAAGTTACTACAGAACCTTATTTGGTTGATGCTTTGTCCTATACAGAAGCTGAAACCAGAATCAACGAAGAAATGTCAGCATATATTAGTGAAGAATTTAAAATCACGAATATTAAGATTGCTAATTTTGCCGAGATACATCCTTTTGAAAATTCTGATCGATGGTTTAAATCAAAAGTAGCTTTAATTTCTTATGACGAAGAAAGTGGTAAAGAAAGAAAGTCGAGTATGTACTTGTTAGTACAGGCTAATGATGTAAAAGAAGCCTATGATAATACTATTAGTATGATGAAGGATTCTGTTAGTGATTATACAGTGCCTGCAATTTCAGAATCTCCGATTATGGATGTGTTTCCTTATTTCTCAGGCGAGGAAGAGCAACTTGAAAAGACTCAACCGATAGAGAAAGTTAATTTTTCTCAAGAGGAAGTATCAGAAGAAGTCGATGTTGTTGAGGAAAAAATATTAGAAGAAGTTAACCCTGCTCAAGAGGAAATTTCAGAAGAAGTTAATTCTATTGAAGAAGAAGTAGTAGAAGAGGTTAATTCTTCTCAAGAGGAAACATCAGAAGAGGTAGACGTATAGTTTACTTAAAACCTGAATTTGGCATAAGAAAACTGCGTCAGTTCGAGTGTTTACTTGGCTTACAAAGACAAGAAAATGTATCGAGAACAAGTTGTTTTCTTATGTCGAACTTGGATTACTTAAAGGAGTAAACATCCTCTTATTTATCCATCAATGTTCTAAATTGATAGAAGAAACGCTCAATAAGTCGAAGATCTTCGGTTACAATTTCTACAACACCTCTCATTTCCTGTTTAAAAGGAATTTCTTTGTCATAGGTAGTAATTAGTTTTTCGGGCAATTCGACATCGATAAGATATAACCCATCTTTATCTGGTAACAGGGATATATGCTTTACTTTACCTTTCAGAGTTCCAAATTCATCATCAGGAAAATTTTCTAATCTAATATTAGCAGTTTGTCCCACTTTTATTTTTCCCGAATTTTGAGAAGGAGCTTTAATTTTTGCCAGGTAAGAAGAGTATTCTGAAGGAACAATAATAAAAACAAGATCTCCTAGGGTTACGGTTTGATTTTCTGTCCAAAAATTAAGGAAAGAAACCCGTCCTTCAATATCTGACTTAAGTACATATTGCAACTCCCAGTCTTTAATACTTTTCTTTAACTGTCCAAAGGATTGTAACACCTTTTTAAACAGGTTAATTTCTTCTTTTCTCTTATTGATTTCTGTACCTTTTGATGTTTTGGTAGCATTGCTAATACTCTCGTTAATTTGAGATAGCTGTACGTCGTTATTTTCATAATTACGTTTGGTCCGCAGATAATCAAGTTCTTTGCTTTCAAATTCTTGTGCAGAGATTACTCCTTTTTCAAATAGGTTTTTTTGACGCTGAAGCTCTTTTCGTTTAAACTCTAGTTCGGCTTTACCAAGCCTTTTTTGAGCCTTTAGACTTTCTAGACGTCTGTAGAGTTCTGATAAGGATGTTTGATTTGCAATAGCTTCATTAGAGAAAGGCTGTAATTCTTTATTCAGGATATATTCAGAATAACTGTTTTCGAATATTGCATAGCTGGTTTCAATATCTCCCAGAAACAAGACCGGTAACTCATCAATAGGAAATGTAAATGATTTAGTATTTACTTTGATGGTATCTACAATAGATTTAAGCAAAAACACATCTTTATAATTAGCACTGCTTTCTAATATTGCCAGGGGAGTGTTTTTGGGTACAATTTGATTGTCTTTAACAAATAGAGACTCAATTTTACCATTAGTTTGAGCATATTCTTTTTGCGGTGGTATTCGAGTAGTGATAATCGCTTCTGCAGGTATCACATCGGGATACTTAACCAGCCAGGAAAGAAATAATAACAGTAGTACCAATACCAAAATCAAGAGATTTCCCCATCGTATCATCCAATGCGGAACCCTGGTTAGGATTTCCTGTACTTCTTCACTACGTAATTGTATGTCGTCTAAAGTGTCTGGCATAGTGTTTAATTATAAATTATGAATTAAGAATTACTAATTTTTAGTTTAGTGGTTTTTTGGATAGAACCAATGATTTTGAGTAATTCTTCACATTTATTAATAAGGTGTATACTTTCTTGATCTGTTATATAATTACTATCTCTTAATAATCTTAACCAATAATGTGTTTCTCTGGTTTCTTTATATGAAATAGCCATTTTTGATAAAAAATCTCTCGTGCTTTGCCCTCCTATAGCTTCTTCAATGTTTGCACCTATAGAGGTTCCACTTTTCAGAATTTGTTTAGACAGAACATATTCTTGTTGTTCTTTTATCAGTTTTTGATATAATTTAATACATAATAATGCAAATTCATAACTTTTCGTTTGAACAACATTTTCTTTTTTCATCTAATTCCTAATTCGTAATTCGTAATTGGTAATTCGTAATTGGTAATTCGTAATTGGTAATTCGTAATTCAAGTATTATTTTCCTAATTCGAGTTGATTTTTAACCAGGTGATAATAGTTTCCTTTCTCTTTAATTAGAGATTCATGATTTCCTACTTCTACAATTTTACCTTTGTCTAAAACAACAATCTGATGTGCATTTTTTACAGTACTTAATCGATGCGCTATCACCATTACGGTTTTGTCTTTAAAGAAGGTATCCAGTTTTTCCATGATTACCTTTTCGTTATTGGCATCAAGAGCAGAAGTGGCTTCATCAAAGAACAAATATTTAGGGTTTTTATAAACCGACCGAGCTATAAACAGCCTTTGTTTTTGTCCGGTACTTAATCCTACACCTTCCATCCCTATTTTGGTATTATAAGAAAGAGGGAGTGATTCGATAAACTCTTTGATATTAGCAACATCGACTGCATGTGCTAATTTTTTCTTATCCAGATAATCTTCTCCTACTGCAATATTATTTGCAATAGTATCATTAAAAATATACCCTTCCTGCATCACCACACCAAACTGATCTCTCCATGCTTTTTGGGATACATTATGTAAATCATGAGAGCCAATAAAAATCTGTCCTTCATCCGGCTCATAAAACTTAAGAAGGAGCTTCATTAGTGTTGTTTTTCCACTACCACTAACCCCAACTACAGCTGTAATTTTATTAGCAGGAATAGAAAGGTTGAGGTTTTCTAAGACCGGTTTATCGGCTCCAACGTATCTAAAACTTAGATTCTTGATTTCAAAACCAGAATTTGCCGAGATATCTCTAATCTTTTCATCTCCTGGGTGCTCTTCATCTTCTTTATTATGAATTTCTCCCAGACGTTCTAAAGAAATTTGTGCATCCTGTAGCTCTCTTAAGAAATTGATTAATTGCGAGATAGGTGCATTTAATTGTCCTACTATGGCCGTAATCGCCAGCATCATACCTAATGTGATATCACCATCTATAACCAGTTTTGCAGAGAAAACCGTAATCAGGATATTTTTTAGTTCATTAATAAAAGAAGATCCTACACTTTGGTACTGCTCCAGAGCCAGGCTCTCTATAGATATTCTAAACAGTTTTGCCTGTACAAACTCCCAGTTCCATCGTTTTCTTTTTTCAGCATTATGCAGTTTTATTTCCTGCATACCATTTACCAGTTCAATAACCTTACTTTGTTCCTCACTAATCTGCGAAAAGCGTTTATAATCTAGTTTTTTACGTTTTTTGAAGAACACAAGTATCCAGGCAAAATAGAACGTACTTCCTATGGCAAAAATACCAAAAATAGGAACGCTATAATAGATCAGGACGATACTAAACACAATGAGATTTACCATTGAGAATAGCACGTTTAAAGAAGACATGGTTAGTATCTGCTCGATTCGCTTGTGATCATTAATTCTTTGTAAAAGATCCCCCGTCATTTTTACATCAAAATAGGAGATAGGCAGATTCATGAGTTTAATAAAGAAATCTGATATCAGCGATATATTAATACGTGTACTAAGATGAAGTAAAATCCAACTTCTTAAAACATCGATTAATGTTCTACCAATAAACAGAGAAAGCATTGCGATCAATACAAGGTATATAAAATTAAGATCTTGATTTTTGATCCCGACATCTACTATACTTTGTGTTAAAAACGGAGTAATAAGTTGTAATAAACTTCCCGCACCTAGACCTAATGCCAGCTGAAAAAGAAAGGCTTTGTATTTAAATACATATTTGGATATAAACTTAAACCCAAATTTTTGATCCTCTTCATCCAGATTATCATTATAAAATTTAGGAGTAGGCTCCACTAGTAGAGCGACACCTTCTTCTGTAGTTTCATCGGCGTTATTACCAATCCATGCTTTAATAAATTCCTCTTTTGTATAGGTAATCAATCCATGAGCAGGATCAGAGACATACAAGGTCATTTCACCTTTACGCGAAGTTTTGACTTTATAGAGAACTACATAATGTACTTTGTTCCAGTGTACGATACAGGGTAGAGGTACCTCGTCTAATTTGTTTAAAGAAAGTTTTACCCCCAGAGATCTAAAGCCTATTTCCTCTACGGCATCACTTAGCCCCAGAAGAGAACTTCCTTCTCTGGTGGTTTCACTTAATGATCTAAGTTTTTGAGTATTGAGAACTCTTCCATAATGTTTTGCGATAATCTTAATACAAGTAGGCCCACAATCTTTCGACTCTGCTTGTTTGTAAAATGGAAATTTAGGCATTAAGCTTTTTTAAATTAAATTGATTTTTGTGTAATGTATCTATCTACAAAGTAAAGTAATTCTTTTCTATAATACTAATACCGTGTTTTAGGGCGTGACCCTATGGGGTCAGGCTATTTGCTATATCTTTTTTATTATTCCTTAGATATATTGCTAAAGCAAAAAAAAGGAGCAAATACAAAAAAGGATGCCGCTACTATCCTTCACGCAAACCTGATAATACCGATTTGTAATCTGTGTCTATAAAACTTAAAAATAAATCAAAAACAACAGCCTGTGATGTATCATCTACATCTGCTACAAGAATAAGACATACCAGTTTCATTTTTCGAGACTGAGTATTTTTTATACGTTAGAATAAGAAAACAGTCAACTCATACGTGACTATTTTAATCTTTTGTTGCATCACACGGATTGCAAATCTGCGCTATCAAAGCTTCTCATGTCTATTTAATGTAAGACCATCGGTAAACCTTTATGCCAAATAGTGTAACATTCTTAAAAGTAATTTGTTCTTACCCTATATAAATCAAATATGATCTTATGAAATGAGTCATAATAAGACGGTTAATACCAACCGAAATGATTATAGGCAAATTCCATCTGACCGATAAAAACAAATAAACAGATGAAACATCTTACTTTATTGTCTTTTTTAATTATTATACTATCCTGTTCTTCAGAAAATGAGACGAAAAGAATTAAAAAAGCATCAGAATATTTTCCAAAAGAAAAAGCAAAAGTTCTAATTGTAGGTACTTTTCATTTTAATTATCCAGGATTAGATGTGGCTAAAGTAATACCAGAAAATCAAATAGATGTATTAATAGAGCCTAAGAAATCAGAGGTTAATGAGCTTGTAAATTATATTAAGAAATTTAAACCCAATAAAATAGCAATAGAGGCTACACCAAAATGGAATGCTACAGGAAAACTAAAAAAATATAAAGATGGAGCATATAGAGACCAAAGAGATGAACGTTTTCAAATAGGGATGCGTATTGCAAATGAACTAAAATTAGACACGCTATATGCTATTGATGCAAATTCTATGAGCGACGATATAGAGAAGTTAGATTCTATTTACACTAATAAACTGTATAAAGATTTTGACTTTCAAAATGATGATCCCTACAGAAAAATGACTCTTGATTGGTATAAAGGAGAAACTGAGATCATCCCAAAAATTAATTTAGTAGACTATTTCAAGCATTTAAACTCTAGAGAATCTCATTTATACGGATACGGAGCCTATCTTGTTGGAGATTTTAAGTTGGATAACGAAAGAGGCGCCGACATTTTATCTTTCTGGTGGTATAATAGAAATGTAAGAATCTTTAGAAAATTACAAAAAGTCACAGAAAATAGTGAGGATAGAATTCTGGTACTCATTGGGAACGGTCATGCAGCAGTTTTAAGACATCTACTAGAAAGCTCACCAGAATATGATTTTATAGAATTTGATAGTTTATAAAATAGTTGCCAATACCTAATAACCTGGATTCATAATCCAGGCTATTGCGTTTAAAAAATAGGTTCAACTCTTATACATATCGCCGATATAAGCTTTTTGCTTTTTTGTAATGTTGATATGCTTTTCGTTCTTTTTTATAAAGTATTGCCCTATTGTATTAGCAGGAAAGAAAATCCCCGTCTTTCTTGTTTTGCTTATAAACGTACCAAAAATCTTATCCCAAAGCCCTTGTATACCATAGTTACCTCTATAATTGGTATGGTGTCTGTCATGAAAATCAGAACCTATAAAAAATATGGATACGGCGCTATGCCCTTCTATGTTAAATAAATTGATAACCACTGTCCAGGCAAGTAATTGATGAAAATCAAAACCAAATAGAATAAGAACCACCATATCTGCAAAAACAAAATTGATAACCTGATCTGCAAAATTCTTATACGCAGTCACAAAACCCGATGTATCCCTATATCGATGATGTTTACCATGGATTTTGAACAATTTCGGAAACTTCTTATTGTGTAAAAACCAATAATGATGAGCAAAAAAAGCAAAATCTGTAACAATAATACTTAAGAGAAACCATCCACAGTTTTCGACAAAATTAACCTCCCGATGTACCTCTCTAAGTATGATAATTACCCCACTAGAAATCATAAGGTTTTGAAAAAGAGATAGAAAAAAAAGTTTGATTGATGGATGTTTATAAGGCTGACTTTTTACCTTGGTCACTCTGGTATTTAGCTTTTTAGTGAGCTTACGGTTTTTCTTAATTACCTTTTCTATCAAAAAAACTATGATATAATATGATGATAGATTTACTCCCCAATATATAAGAATCTTAGAAATTAACGTAAGTTGAAACCCCTCGAATAGGTGAACAAATATCCATTGAAATAACACACAAGCAAGTGTGATTTTTATGTAAAATTCAACATCAGAGAGATAATCAAAGAACGTTTGTATACTTAACTTTTTCATAGCATTAATTTTTGATAACAATTAAAATATAAATAGGGGGGTACAACTTCCTTTTTCAAGTAGTCACATTGAGGTATCTATGTGCTTTTGTTTTTATAAGGCAAAGTATTGATTGGGAGGTATAAGAATGTTGCATTAGACTCTTATTCAATCAATGTATCTGTGATAGTGTTGATTTCGTTTTCTTATTGGGATTCTATTGCATCACTATCTTCTGGGATGTAATTGTAGTACTTTAAAAGTAATATATACCCCTACTAAAAACAATAGGTGTTTTCCCTTGTTTTTTTTAGGATGTTTAGGGGATGAATTCATAGTAAGAAGAATAGGGGGAGATGTGGTTTTTCATCAAAAGCCTTGTCATTTTGAGCTTCGTCGAAGGGGCGATACAATTTTTACCCGCTTCACTAGGAAAACCACTCAATTTGATGGCTTCTGATTAGCTTAAAAGTTATATCGAACTCACGTTACTTTAATGTGGTGTTTTACACTATCTGTGGTAATGTGGTTGTAATTGGTGTAATCTCCTCTCTCGGCAATTCGCAATAGGTGTACAAATGCAGAGTCTACTTCTTTGATCAACGCCCAAGAGCAAGCAGCATTATACATATCTGATGTATTTCCATGGTATCCACTTACCCCAAAAGCTTCTGAATATTTCTTAGCAGATTGTAGATAATCCTTGGACTCGTAGAGTTTCCAAGCTTCATTTTTCAAAGTAGAGTATTGGGCTTTCTCTTCAACAGTAAGCTCTTTGGCAGTGATTTCAGTTTTGACTTCCTTTTTTTGCTGTTTACAGGAAAGTACCAGAGCTAGAACTAATAAGAATATTATTTTTTTCATTTTTATAAGCTGGTATTGTATTGGGTTATTAAAAAGTGATATTCTACTTACAATATTACAAGAAGCCAGTTTCGTTTTTCGGAACTGAGAAAAATTTTCTAAAAAAAAAACTAGAATTATGTTATGGTTTTGATTTTTTGCTAAAACGAATAGGTTATTTCATCTTTAATTTTCTTTTTTTATTACTTTATCAAGTTTTAATTTAGTCTTACTTCCATCAATATTTGTATAAAATAATTCAATAAAACCATATTCAATATTAAATAGAGCGGTTAATTTGGTTTCACCTAGCCTACTTGTTGCTGTGGCATCAATAGTATAACACTCTAATTTACCAAAAGGCGTATTTATTTTCTTTTTACCCGTTATTTCATAAACATACTTATTTTCAATTCCTCCTTCCCATGCTAACCACCTTTTATCACCCCAATTACTACCTATTTTTAATGACCAATTCCATTTATTCCCGACTTCAAAAGGAGTTTGTATGTACGGAAATGGATTTAACTCAAGAATCCTAAAATATTTATCCCTTGGTGGATGCATCCATACGTTTTTTTCATTTTCTATAATACCCGAAATTGAGTTAAAAGCTGATAATTCATCCTTTGTTAAGTAGCTATATTGAGCTACTGTTTGATTATAATCTGGTTCATATTGTATCATAGGTTCAAGCCCTTCATTTATGCTGATCTTAACTTCTAGAATGGTGTTTTCATCTATTGAGTCGGTAGAAACAAACTTCCAAGAATGCTTCCATCCGTCTATTGATGGATCTTCTTTAAAATAGTATTTGCTATTATTTTTTGTAATATGTTCGTAAGAATATATGAACTCTAAATTTTTTCTATAAACATTATTGTTATCTGTATATCTAGTAAGTTTAACATTTGTAGAATCAAATACTTCAACAAATACACCTTCTTCCTTAATAAGTTTATAATCCTTATGTTTTTTTTCAAAATCTGATTTACAACTTGTCAGTACAATGGTTAAGATGAATAACCTTAATACTATTTTCATTTGGTATATTTTTTAGATGGATATCTGTATCCAATCGATTTTAAGAATACTCGTAAAAATTGAGACTAAATATGCAGATTGAATTGTGCAGGAAATAAACAAGTATTCATCAAAATAAATATATCTGCTTGTTATAATTTAAAACTGTCATCTAATTCTCCTTTGTTATGAATGTTCGGGTATCTTTTTAGTTCATAGAAAATAAAATTATCCTCAATACTGTCTACCATAAATGATCGAAAATTTGCATGAATCGTGAAAAAAGGATCAGACTTGCTAGGTTTAGCATTACAGTTTTCTATATAAACATAAGCTGTAATACCATTAATATCTAATGTATAGCAAAAATTTTGTGATGATTCTGAGACTAAAATGACTTCAGCAAAAAGGAGTTCTTCTTTTGAGATATTTTTTAATTTACAATGAAAATATGGTGTTTTACTATATGTAATTGATGACATGCTGTCATTTTCATATATAGATTCTAATAGCTCTTTTACCGCCTTTTTAGACTCGTCATTTTGGGCATAACAAGAATTAAGGTTAATAGCCAAGATAAATACAATAACAATCTTTAAATTTTTCATAGTTATTTTTTTAGTAACTCATTTGTTCCCTTTGATAAAACCCTCCATCGTCCTAAAGTTTTATAACTTGTTGTATTAGAAGTGTTTCCGTTTCTTGTAATGTTCTTTGCGCCGAAAATATAATATTTCATGTTATTGAAAGCTGCATTTCCTCGATTAGCTGAGGCATTCCTATCTGCAAGTCTCAGGTCATCACCAGATGGTTGTGGGCTTCCAATAATAGCTTTTCCTGCATTAGGATGTCCAGGATGAGTATGAAAAGCACTTGTCGGACTTCCAGTGAAACTGCCATCTGATGATGTCCATTCTGCTGGGATTTTAAAGCTAAACCCTCCGGCCATAGAGGTCACTTTTCCATTAGCGTCTGTTTTTGATGTGGTATGAGTATAAGGAAGTACATTCAACATTTTATCGCCAGAACCATCAGTAAACACAACTCCTCCTACCTCGTCTTTTGTGTGCATAGAAATATCCACTGCTAATCGCATTCCCCCTTTCACATTACTAGTTTCCAATCCATCTTTCATAATATTTTGACCATCACTCAATAAACCTTTATCAACTTTCTCTGATATAGTGTTACCATCTTCATCTTTCAGAGTATCAAAATTATCATCTGTTTTTTGAATCATTTCTATTTGTCCAGTATCCGCATTTAATTCAAAAATATCAACAGGAGCCATACCTGTAGGATCTGTGTACTTCATAGGATTGTTAAATGTAAAACTGTAAGGCGACCAACTTGGAAATTCATCAGATAAAGGGTCTTGTTGCCACCATCTGCTCATCACAGTTGGTTCGGCTCCAGCTTCCGTGAAAATTGTCTCCTCTATCACAAATTTAGTTATTTTATTGGTATAAGTATCTAATATTACACTACCTATACGTACAAGACTGTCATTATCAAAATGCTCAATGTATTTACCCTGACTTAATGTACCAATTTTGGGTTCATAGCCATAATCTTCGAAAGGATTCTGTGCATATATTATGCTACAGCATAACAATAACAAAAATGTTAGCCCTAATTTGTTCATTTTAGTGTGATTTATTTCGGTTAGTAATTTCCTTATTTAGATATTTTTCTCGTTCATCATTGAATGACGTGAGCCAATTCAAGTACATTTCTTCTGGCATTCGACGATAACCTGCCTGATGAATTGATACATACTCATTTTGCATCATCAGAAACATATTCTTAAACCCTTCATCTTTATAAAGATTTTCAGTCATGTTCCCATATTCATTTTCAACTCCTTGTTCAAACATTTTTTTCATTGTCTCGGCTCGCAATATTCGACCATTAATATAATTTGGGTAATAATCCAAAGCTATTTCACAAGCTACTAAAGGGAAACTCCCATCATTTACTGGAAATGCCCTGTTATACCCTTCAGCCAGATCAATGATGCACATGACAATACTTTGTTTATCATCCAGAGCCTCCATGTATAATTTGTTAGCAATCGCATCTAAGTGGATATATCCCGATGCCATGAGCCACGCATCATTAGGGAAAATGCCTGAAGTAAGTTCTGTATTATACCAGCCGTCCAGCATGTTCTTGTGTTTGATATAGACATGATTTGGTGCAAGTGCCAGATGTGCTTCAGTTCCCATTTCTTCAGCTAGAATCTTATAGAGGTAAGGTATGGAGTGACAATTACCCTTACCCGTTTGTAGCAATTTGGAGACAAACATGTTTTCCCAATTCTTTCTACCCCAGATATCTTCAAAATCGTAACGGTAGGGGATGTGTTGATGCAAATCACCATTGGTGTTTGAATAAAAAGGAATAGTATCAGTCATGACCGAAAAGATGATTGCTGTTTTTTTGACCTTCAAACTATCTCTTCCCAGATAGGTAAGCGTTCTGTTTTTATAGACGACATCTGCAAATGTAGATAAGCGTATTATTTCATCATTAAATGCAAGCGTATCCAATGTACCATGCAGATACGCATTTTCTACAGTCATTACCGCATTTCTAAAACTGAGTTTGGTCGAATCTTTCAACATTTCTGTTAGAGTGGTCAATGCTTTCAGATAGAGCGTTTCTCTATCTTGTGCAACTGCACTGGTAATGGTTATAAAAACCAGAATGAAAGTGATTTTCTTCATAATTTTTGTATGGGTTTGGTCATTTTCTTCAATTGATTTTTCATATCGGCTTGCTCTTTCTTATCTTTTTCCTGATCCATGCTTTTTAACCATTGCCGATATTGTGCATCAGGCATGTCTTTATATCCAAGTGCATCAATTGCTTTATGTGACTTTATCATGGTTTGTACCAGGGCTAGGGCTTCAGGATGTTTAGGTAATTCTGTGTTTATATTTTCTTCAGTAATGCCTAATTGATTCAGGACATGATGCACCATTTCATCGTAATAATTAGCCTGATTCAGATGGGCCGAAATATTGGTAGGATCTAGTTGTAACGCTTCATAAATCAATTGATTTGTGAATGCGTCATTTCCAAATCTATGCTCATATCCCATAGCTAAATCTATCAGCATTTGAGCAAATAATTGCTGCTTACTCAATGGGTGCATAAATATTTTATTTTGGATGGCTTCGGCTTTAATATAACCCGACTGTAAAATATGGGCATTTGTAGTAAGTATATTACTGGTAAGTTCAACATTATACCACTTCCTATTTGTATCATCTGGAAATTTGATATAGATGTGGTTGGGAGCTTTAGCAAGATGTGCAACCGCTCCAATTTCTTCAGCCAGGATGAGATATAATAAGGGGAGGGAATGACATTGCCCTGTTCCCGAATTTAGAAGTTTAGTGACAAACATTTTAGACCAATCTTTTTGTCCTTTATAATCTTCAAAATCATAAGCTATAGGTAAGTGTTTTAATCCTTTAGGTTTGACTTGTAATGTATCTGAAAAGAACTGAAAAAGGATAAGGTTCTTAGCAATATTACTAAGGGTGTCATAACCAAAATCGATCATTTTTTCTCTAATAAAATCCCCTGTTTGTTTGATGATCTTTTCAAATTCCTGATCATCTTGTTTTCCTTCATAAAACGCATTTTCCACGATAAATACAGCTTGTTTTACAGAATAGTAGGTTTTATCCATCTGCTGCAATTTATCAAACGCTTTTCGATAATATAAAGCTCCTTTTTTATGGCTATGTGATGGTAAACTGTAAGGCGAATAAAACTGGCTAACAGCTTCATTAATTAAAGTTCGAATTCTCTTTTGTCGTTCTGCCTCTTGTCTTTGATGCTTTTCTACCTCCACCATTAGCATCTGATTTTGCTGCTGTTGCCTTGTATGTGGATCAGATGATAAATTTTGAACTAAGTCCATCGTTTTATATGAGGAGATTTGCATAAAACTCTGTGATCCCTGAGTTTGAAAACTATAGGCTTGTGGAGTTTTGGGTGCTATTTCAGACAGGCCTGTCTGAGCAACCATAGCCTGAATAGCACCGAACATCAAAAGGGGCATTATTATTTTTAAATCACTTAAAATCACGCTATTATTACATAAACCTAGTTTCATCTAATTGCAATACTGCTTTCTTTACAGTTTCTTTTTTTAAGGCTGATACACATTCGATATTTTACATTTTGCATTTAGATATTCAACTTTTCACTTTTACATTTTTAGTTTTTCATTTTACATTTCACCTACCCCACTTATATAAGTACCCCCTCCCACTTGATAAGTACCCTGAGGTACTCTATTTGTTAAAGAACCCCGTAAGTTTGTCAGTTAGGGTACTTCAAAGCTGGGAGCACCGGGCAAAGTTGTCAGTCTACCCACTTGCTCCGGTAGAGCCCCCCACTTCGTTACCAAGCGATCGTACCGATTTTGTTGGCTAACTCATCTATTTTGTACTACGGCCTATGTTTTTTGGTATGGGGTTAATCCTTTTTGTAGGTATACCTATTTTTTATGAGGTAGTATTGCTCTCATTAGTAGTTCCCTGGTTAACACTCTGAGTGAATCGGGTTTTTAATAATTCGTGAGCACTTTGAGCACCTTCCATCGGCATTTTGCGAGCAGCATCTGCTAGGCTATATACCGATAGGGCGACTCGATATACTTCGCTACCTACAATCATCTGGGTATCTTTCATCTGGCGCAGCAAGCTTTCGAGTTCCAGGATTACGGGGTCTAACTGCTCAAAAAGTTTTAGGTCTTTACGAGCTTCTTCTGCGGTAAGGGCTTCGGGTATCCATTTGGGTTTGCCTTCTAAAATATGAATACTATCTTCTGCAAAAATCTTATTGGCACTATTGATCTTGGGGAGGTTTTTACGCTCATTAGGGGTTAGGTTTTGTAAAAAGCCCAGTGCTCCTTTTACCGTAGTTATACCTTGCTGTATGGCCTCTGTTTCATCCTTGGTAAGTACTTTGCTGATTCTGTTATTTTCTTTCATGGGTTTGTTTTTTTATGTTTTGTTGTTTGAAGTCCGAGGTCTGATGTCTTAAGTCCAAGGTTTGAGGCGTGATTGACTTCTGACTCCCAACTGTTTTTATTTTTTTATCACTAGCTCACAAAAGGATGTAACCCCTTATGTTTTTGATGTCTTGAATAGAACCCGAATGTAAACCCTACTGCTTCTGCATAGACAAAACTCTGTATGGTAATATCATATTCTATAGGAGCGTTTAAGGTTTTCATAGTATTAATAATACGATACAATTTGGTTTTTGAGATCCCTAATCGATAGGCAAGATCTTCTGGTGTTCCTGTAGCTTGCAAGCGAATGAGTTGATCAACTCGCTCTATAAGTTCAATCTGTTTGATAATAATATTCATAACTTGTTTTCCCTTTATTTTTGCTAATTCCTGATGATGTCTGAAGTCCGAAGTCCAAAGAATTCAAGGACAACTTCCGACACCCGAACTCTGATTTTATTCCTGCTTTTACATTTTAAAAAGGATGCAGGAGCAATAGAAAAAAGGATATTTACACAAACTCAACTATGTTTAGATATATAAATTACTCCTGCTTTCCCTTTTTTACCATGGTATATATTATTATTTAATCTTTTTTTGGTATCCTCATCTTCTGATTCTGTACTCTTTTCATTATTCATTACAATTATGGGGTGATTTACGTATATTTTTCTCGATTCGGTTTAGGGTATTTGCGTGCAGGGCTATTTCATCATCTACAATGGTTATTGGGGGATTCATTTTAGACAGTACTTTTCTAACCATACTTATAGGACTATTACTCCATAATGCAATTTTGCTATCCGTACGTTTTTTTTGGTCATGGTTTAAATTATTATAGTAAGTAAGCATAAGTAGAAAAGTTCTGGATTAATCCTTTGGTAAACTTAGGAGGTTGGGGTACTACACAAACCATTTTTGGGGTTAAGCAATAATATATTACGTGCTTTATAAATCAATTGTATGGCATCCTCTATAGAGGTTCCTTTACTGTATAGTTTATCAATCCAATTATACAATACCATCTCATAAGGGGTGTGATGTGCCAGGTTATACATAAAAGTATCCATTTTAAGGTGTAACATTTTTAAGACATCGGACATGAACTTGTGCTTACTGTTATATTCTAAATACTCCATGTTGGTTGTTTTTTATTTAGGGTAAATTTAAGGGCAGTTATTACTAACATCCAAGAGAAGGTATTTCCAATTTATAAATTGGCAGCATCCAATTTATAAATTGGAAATAGTAAAATCGTCAATACAAGCACACATAAGGATATTTAAAAGAAGGTAGTTTTTCAAACTAATGGAAACTTAAAATTTCCAAACATTTATGTTAGCTCATTGTAAACAGCTAAGAATCAAATTTGAAAAAGATTAAAAAAGAATTGATTAAGAGTGAAGTATGATATTTTTGATCTATATATTTGTTATGAATTATTTTTTAATCTAAAATAAAAATGAGGTTTGTAAAATTTCCTTCATTACAAGTTCGTTAGCTTGAATATATCACTGAAGTATTAAGTCTATTTTTTATGACAAAAAGAAAATCAGAAATAAAAATACTGTTCACTTGGGTATTTGTTTTACTCAGCTTTACACCGATTTTTGTCTATTCACAAACAGATATCGATAAAACTATACCTGAATATTTACAAAAAGAAAAGACTTCTGACACTCTACTTCTAAAAACATATGAGCAATTAGAATCTTCTTTTATTGAACATAAATTAGATTCTATTTTATCAAAAATCTACGCTAAAAGCTATTTGAAAAAGGCCAAAAATGAAAATGACAGTATTAAAATGGCGGATGGATATTATTTTACATCAAAAATATGCCCTAGTCATATAGAAATAAACTATTTAGATAGTTTAATCATGGTTTCCAAAAATATAAAGCATATCAAGTACCCTGGAGTAGGTTATTTAAATAAAGGTGTATGTTTTTATGATAAGGAAAATTATACCAAAGCTTTAGAGAATTATTTAATTGCGCAAGAGTATGCTAATCAAAATAATAATATTCGCCATCAAATTGCGATAAGACATAATATTGGGCTCTTAAAAAAAGCAATTGATGCCACAGGAGAAGCTTTATTTGAGTTTAAAAAGAATTTAAATTTTATAAAAACTCAGGATACACTTGATAAGTATTCAAAAAGTCATATTACTACCTTATTTGCTATAGCAGATTCTTATCACAGGATGGATTTACCAGATTCAGCCTCTATTTATGTCAAAAAAGGTTTGTATAAAACTTTTAAACGTAAAGATAAATATAAGTATACCGGTTTTTTGTTGCTAGATGGAATTAATAATTACATGCTAAAAGATTATCAGAAATCGCTAGACACCTTGTATAAAGTATCTCAACGAATTCAAGATGCCGAAAGATATAATCCGAATGAAGCTTATTGTTATATACAAACAGCGAGAGCATTACAAAAATTGGGGCAAAATGATAAAACTATTTATTATCTAAAAAAAGCAGATACCATAATCACTGCTGAAAATTATACCGACGAAAAAAGAATAGCGTATGAAATTTTAATAGATCATTATAAGGATTTAGATGATACTCAAAATCAATTGAAGATGATGAGTAAGTTGATCATTTTTGATAGCATCTATTATGCAAAAAACAAGAATGTAAAATCTGATATTATCACAAAATATGATACGGCTTTACTTATCAATGAACGTAATGTAATTATTGATAAGTTAGAACAACAAAAAAAAATCTCTAATAGAAGTGTATTTATTTTAATAGGTGTTACTATAGTCTTAATAATAATTGTATGGAATTATTATAGAAAACAAAAATTATATAAAAAAAGATTTATTCAACTTATAAATGGTGATAATAAAAGAAATATAGAACAACTTAAACGAGAAGAGACAGAAGATCCTTCAAAACAAGAACTAGACCTTCCAGATGAAATTATAAAAGAGATTCTCAAAAAATTAGAAATATTTGAACAAAACAATGAGTTTTTAAATCCAAATATAAAAATGAGCTCTGTGGCCAAAAAACTTAAAACAAACTCTACCTACTTTTCTAAAGTAATTAATGTCTATAAGAAAAAGAATTTTGCTAATTATGTAAATGATCTTAGAATCGAGTATTGTATAGAAAAACTTAAATTTGATCCAAAATTTCGATTATATTCTATTGAATCTATTGGTAAGGAAGTGGGTTTTAGTAGTGTCCAATCTTTTTCTCGAGCATTTACAAAAAAAACTGGGATTACTACATCGTATTTTATTAAGAATATTGGTAAATAAGCAGTTTAAAAAATGTTTGTGTTCGATCGAGTTATCTGTATTAATTCTTTACATCAGATTGTGAGATTTCCACTCTTATCTCTAACACAAACTTAACTTAGTTCAATTTATAAATTGGAAGATGTCAATTTATAAATTGAACTAAGTACTATAAAAATAACTTCTTTGAAGTAATCATTATTCATACTTTTATCACTCTGTTTTTACTTCTTACAGTAAATCTTTGCCTTCTTTTTATCTAATTCATTTATTAAAAACAGTAAAAGTTTACAAATACTGATTTTTTTATGTCTAATCAAAATTACATATCTAAGCACTTATTATTAACACTTTATGTTTTTGTTTTATTAAATATTGGCTTCTTTTATGATTCAAATCTCCAAAAACGATTAAACATTGTAACCGACCTATATCATGGGATAAAAATTGAGGATGAATATAGATATTTGGAGGACCTCAAAGATTCAAGTGTAATAAGTTGGTTGCAGACTCAAAGGAAGGAAGCCTTGATTTCTATACAAAATATTCCTAAGAGAACGCACTTAATCGAACTTCAAGAAAAACTTGAAAGTCAAAACACGAATGAAATTAAGGATATAAAAGTTACTGATCAAGATAACTACTTTTATTTAAAACGAAATCCCAATGAAAATTATTTTAAATTGTATTTCAGAACGGATTTAAATGCTAAAGAAAAACTACTTATTGACCCTAAAGATTTCTCAAAAGAACTTGGACAAGATTACTATATTAATTATTATAAACCTAGTTGGGATGGGAACAAACTGTTGATTAGTCTTACCAAAAATGGAGAAGAATTTGCTACAATGAGAATCATGGATCTTTCTAACAATAAATTGCTCCCTATAGAGATTAAAAATTGTCTACCTACCTATGGGGGAGCCTACTGGTTATCTGATAATTCTGGTATTACCTACTTACAGGTACCAATTGCTAGTAATACTAATGAAGCTTATCTTAATACTGAAGTAGTACTTCAAAAACTTGATGCAAATACTCCAGAAGTATTGTTTTCTCGAGCTCATGATCCTGAACTAAATATGAAACCTGAAGATTTTCCAATTGTATTTAAACGTTCAGCCAATACTCGGTTTGCTATTAGTGCAGTTGCAGGAGCTACTCCGTATCATGATTACTATTATGCGCCGTATTCAGAAATCAAAAATTTACGCCCATCATGGAAACCCTTGTTTAAACAAGAAAATAAAATAACTACTTATTATCAAGATCAAGATAGTATTATTTATCTTACTTCAGAAAATGCTTCTAATTTTAAAATTTGTAAGACTTCTTTGGTTAACCCGAATATTAAAAATCCCATCGTTTTAGTTAAAGAGAAAGAAGATGAAGTGATCGAAAGTTTTAGGCTAGTAAAAAAAGGAATTGTATACACAACTACGAAAAATGGAGTTGAAGCCAAATTATATCTACTCAAAAATAACAAAAACATAGAGGGGATTTCCCTTCCTTTTGCAGCAGGACAGGTTTCTTTGTCTTCTAAAGGGAAACACTATGATTATTTATCAATAACTGCTGAAGGTTGGCTACATAATGCAAAAAGATATATCTATGATTTTTCTAATCAGAAATTTGAAGCTGGAGATTTGTCACAATCAGAAGCCTCTCACTTAACCAAAAATATTGTGGTTGAAGAACTATCTGTTTCGTCACATGATGGAACCATGGTGCCACTATCTTTGATTTATGATAAAAACCTAAAAAGAGATGGAAATAACCCTGTTTTGATGATTGGATATGGGGCTTATGGAAGTTCGATAACACCTTCTTTTAGTAGAAAAATAATGTCTTGGGCACTTGAAGGAGGAATTTTTGCTGTTGCTCACGTACGAGGAGGTGGAGAAAGAGGAGATGCTTGGTATAAAGGTGGGTTTAAAGAAACCAAACCCAATACATGGAAAGATTTAATAGCTTGCACAGAATACCTGATTAAAAACAAATATACTTCTGCAAAAAAAATGGCAATCAATGGCGGTAGTGCAGGAGGTATTACTGTTGGAAGGGCGATGACAGAACGTCCCGATTTATTTGCAGCAGTAATTATTAATGTAGGGAAAATGAATACAATTCGTTCAGAGGTTGGTTTTAATGGAGAAAATAATGCCAAAGAGTTTGGGACAATAAAAGATTCCAAAGAGTTTAAATGGTTATTAGAAATGGATTCTTATCACCATATCAAAAAAGGAGAGGCATATCCAGGAACTCTCATAATTACTGGAATGAATGATTCTCGAGTTGCACCATGGCATTCTGCAAAATTTGCTGCAAAATTGCAAAAATATAATAGCTCCCAAAACCCAATCTTACTTGATGTAAAATTTGAATCTGGTCACGGGAGTAATGATTCAAAGAAGGAACGCGATGAAAGTGTAGCAGATGTTTTGTCTTTTGCTTTTTGGCAGACTGGTCACCCTAATTATCAACCTGAGGAATAATCGCAGTTGATTAACTTTTTAAATCTATAAAAAAGTAATATCACATGTCCGCTAAAAAAATATCTCAAGATTGGATTTCATTTGTGCAGTCAATAGATATTCATTCCCAACAAAAACTAAAATTTAGGATACAAGCTTCTGTGAAAATTTTCCAAAAAAGTAAACAAAGTGTAGCAGGGTTATGGGTGCGAACTGATCAAAAAGATGGGACTGTAGGCTTTTTTGATAATATGATAAACAGACCTATTATATCCAACCAATGGGATGTTTATACTATTGAAGGTGAAATAAACAAAAATACTTCAATACTTAACTTTGGAGGAATCTGTTGGCATAATGGAATATTTTGTTTTAAAAACTTTAAACTTTTTATCCAGTATGATACGCAAGAATTTATTAAAGTAATATTAAAAAATCCTTATTTTGAGAATACTACTCATCAATTATCAATTCCAGGATGGAAACAAGGAACAGGGAAAAAAGAACCCGTAGAAGTTGAGGAGTATACTTTTAATACTACAAGACAAAAAGACAAAAACACTTATCTAAAGATAGAAGGTAAAGAGATAATAAATATTGATACTATAAAAGAAGAATATTCTCGAAACATTGGAACTTTAGTCGCTACATTTTATAATCTAGATGCTCGATTAAAAAAAGCTGTACAAGAACTCAGTAGTACAGAAATAGATTACTTTCCTAACCCAAAGACAAATAGCATAGGAACTTTAATAATACATCTTGCAGCAATAGAAACTTCCTATCAAGTTGATACTTTTGAAGATCGTGAATTTAATGAGGTAGAACAGCAAAAGTGGGAAATAGCCTATTATTTGGGAGAAATTGCGCAAAAGGAATACCAAGGATATGAAATAGATTACTATTTGAATATTCTCAAGCAAGTTCGAAAAAAAACATTGATTGAATTAAAAAAACGTACCGATGAATGGTTAAAGGAGACTACGTTAAATTCAACTTATGATAATCATTATAAATGGCTTCATGTATTAGAACATTATTCTAATCATATAGGGCAAATTCTATTATTAAAAAAATTAATCCCTGACAAAAAAATATAAAAACCAATTAATATAAATAATGTATTCAAAAATTCTTAAAATCTTTACTCTCGCTCTAATTTTTATATCGAGTACTACAGTAGTGTCACAAACCAAAAAAGAAATAACCCGAGAGTGGGTGGCTTTTTTTCAGGAAGTAGCAGTGAAAACTGATAAAAAAGTTAAATTTAAGCTACGAGCAAGCCTTAAAACTATTGGCAGTAAAAGTAATAGTGCAGCAACGCTTTACGCCCGGATAGATAATAAAACGGAAGAATCGGGCTTTAGAGAAAGTGTGCAAGATAGTGTCTTAAACATCCCTAAATGGACTCCTTACGAAATAGTGGGACATTTTGATGAAGCTGCAGAAAAATTGACTTTTGGAGCTTGGGTAGTTAGTGATGGTGATTTTTACTTTGATAATTTTGAGCTCTTCTTTCAAAAAGAAGGAGGCAATTATGAGCCTGTTACTATTGCTAATCCTGGTTTTGAGGAAAAGGTCCATAATGATAATATCCCAGGATGGCAGCAAGATGTCGATAAAGAAAAAAGTATTCTAAAAGTAAAAGGATATACATTTCATTCTAGTGACGAGACAAACAATGGTAAATCGACTTTAGTGGTTCGAGGAAATGGAGTACAAAATAATCCAGCAAATAATATTAATACAGAAGAAGGCTTTACACCGCAAATAGGGATATTAGTCTCTATGCTTAATAATTTAAGTAATCGTGTAGAACGAGTTGTTAAAGATTTGGATATAAGACAGACAGATCATCTTCTAGACGAAAAAGCAAATAGGATAGGAGCATTGATTATGCATCTTGCCGCTGCAGAAAAAATATATCAAAACCTTACTTTTGAACACCGTAGGTTTAATAAAGAAGAGGAAGAAAAGTGGCAAGTAGGTCTTAGCCTTGGAGAAGAGGCTAGAGAAAAATTTAAAGGAAAACCTATTACATATTATCTCGATATTTATAAAGAAGTACGAAAAAAAACTATTGAAGAGTTAAAAAAACGTAATGATGAGTGGTTGGAAGAATCATGGCCTGGCTCTATCATGAATAATCATTTTGCATGGTTTCATGTCATGGAGCATCAATCAAGTCATTTAGGCCAAATTTTAATGCTAAAAAAACGAATTCCAGAAGAAGAAAACGACATTAAACTACCAGAGGAAAAAGTAGATAATTGATTACAATATATCTAGTAATCAACAATTTCACATCTCTATAACACCTACCGTTTAAGGCCTATAAACACTACAATACATAGGAAAAAATCATTTTTGGCATCATGATTGGTATATGTATTCATAACGACAACAAAAAATTAAATAAAACACATTGTTATGAAAAAGAAATTACTATTAAAAAGTGCATATATCCCTAAGAGGAAAACTGATAATCCAGTAGATTGGATACAATACATCAATGCAAAAACACGAGAAATAAGATACGGGACACATCACCCATTATTGGGAAAGGCCTAGTTTTGGTTATGAATGCATATTGATTTGTCATTCAACCCAACTCGGAATAAATTAAAGTAAAGACTGGGATCCATTTTGAAGCAACGACTTTATTATGAATCCCAGTCCTGTTCTTCAAGGGAATGACAAAGAAATAGGGAAACAGAGCAAGCACCTGTCCGGTCGAGACGGTCAATTAAATTTTAATTAGAGGATATATCGACGTTCCAAAGCGGAGCTTTGAAAACCTTTTTCACCAGTATAAGATTTGTTTTGCGTTAGAAAATCTTGAAACCTTGGAAAGATTTTAGCAAAACTAATCTGGTTTTCAGAATAACTGAAAAATACCTTGAAAAAGAGCCTTTTCTTTTGTTTCGTTTTCTTTGGGCGAGCAAAGAAAATGAAAAGAAGGTCTAATCAAAGCTAATTAGCCTAAAAATGGAACAATATGTATACATCACAACGAATACACAGGACGAGAATTAATTTACTCCTTAGTTTTTACTATGGATTACGTTCTTCAACAGGATGACGAGCTTGGATGACAAAGTACTGGGATGGCAATTTGTAGGATTGAGATAATAATAAAACACACAAAAAAAAGAGTGCTTTTTAGCACTCTTTTATGGTTTATGGCTAATGTATAATAAGAATTCAATAGAATTTTACTCCTTGGTTACAGACCATATTGCGTATCCTCCTGCAGGTGCCTGTAGTGTGGCATTACCCTCTGCATCTGTAGTAGGAGTAGCTCTAGAATTATCGGTATAGTCAACCAGGGTTTTGTTTGCCCAGTTGGTTTTTACAACACGTTGCTTTGTTTGCTGTCCAATATTCATATATAGAATTAGTCCCGGGTTATCACCGCTACCACTTCTTTTCATGATATACTCATCTTTACTAGCTTCGAGTATTTCGACATCACCAACGGCTAATGTCGTATAGATCTGGATAAGGGTTTTAAGTTGCCCTTTAAAAGCTTCATAATCAAGATAAAAAATAGTTGGATATCCATCATGAGTAAGAATATAAGAGTAGGCGAGTAGCTTGTTATTATAACTTATTCTATTCTCGGGATTATCATCTTTTTCGGTATCATGATTAGCAACAAAAGTAACGGCATTAGCTGGATCTAATTTTCTAAGCATATTATCAGCTTCGCCTAATGCAGTAAGATCATTTGCTCTGTCCAGGGTTTCATCTAATCTGTAGAAACATGCAAAATCAAATGCAGTTGATCCAGATGCATCTACCCAGTCTTTTAGTACCTGTTGATTACCATCAAAATTCTCTCCTACAGAGAATCCTCCAATTTTAGCATTCCAGGCTTTAACCCATTTAGGATCAAAACTCTTTACATAGTCAAAACGCCATCCATCAAAACCAAGGGTCTTTTTATAGAATTCTGCAACAGAATCATCTCTACCCCATAACCAATCCTGTACATATTGTTGATCGTGGCAAAGGTCTGTTTCTGCAAAAAATAATGCCTGGTCATCGTGATCATGAATATCATTAGGGTGAAAATGCTCGTTAGAACGATTAAATTTCCCAGAGGCATTTCCGTTTGATTCATTAAACAAAGAATATACTTCGGTACCCCCACGAAAAGGATTCGCTTGTTTTCCTCCTCCAGAGTTATGCCCCATGACGATATCGGCAATCACCTCTATATCATTAGCATGTGCTTTTTGGATAAGATCTTCTAGTTCTTGTCTGGATCCAAAACGGGTCTCTACAGTACCATGTTGATCAAACTCACCAACATCAAAATAATCAGAAGGGTCATATCCCATAGATAAACCTCCCGAGGCACCTTTTCCCGGAGCAGGGAGCCATATTCTATTGATTCCAGAAGCTTTATAGTCTTCAATCCTTGTGCTTACTTCATTATACCATTCTCCTGCAGGTTCTGTATCCCAATAAAAAGCCTGCATGAATACACCTGCATTTTCTTTCTTACGTGCTGCCAAATCCATTTTTAGAGATTGGCTTGTAATTATGGGTGCAGTATCGTTTGCAGAATCATCATCATCAGAACAACCGGTCAATCCAAGAACCAACCCTCCTAAAAGGAGGATGGTTTTGGTTGATATATGTGTTATTTTTTTCATTTCAAATTTTTGAGTGAGTACAGATTAATTATTGAATGATAAAAACATAACTTCCGTCTAAATCATTGAACCATACGTTGTATGTTCCCGCAGCAACAGGGATGTTAGGACCACCAGCAGTACCGTATCCTGTTATTGCAGTATCTGCACCCCAGTTTACATCCCAGGCATTATTAGCTCTAAATTTTCCTTCACCATTGGTTAATACAATACCATTGATATACCATAAGTGTGGATCAAAGGCAGATTGAGTAAGATCAGTATCATTATCCCATCCTCCCGGAGTAGAATCACCAATAATACCAATACCTTGAGCTGTATAATCAGTTGCACCACTAGCATCAAATGCATTAACAGTATAGGTTAAATCCTGAATGTTTACATCGAGTGTATAATATCCTTCTGCAGCAACAGAGAATGTATCCGGATCGGAACCAAGGGTCGCACTACTGGCTAAACTACCACCGCTTAATCCCCATTGTGGTTGCCATTCACCTAATACTTCTAAGAATTTGAAAGCGATATCACCACCACCTAAAAATCTACCAGTGAATTTAAATACATTCTGATTACTAGGATCTCTTACTAATGGAGGATTGTTATTATTATTCTCCCATCCTGGTGCAGTTGCACTACCTACTAAGAAAAGATCTTTTTGAGGAAGCACAGTGGCATAAGGAGTAACAGTTAAAGAGGTTGCATTAGATTTTATAGAACTTCCGCCATTTGTTCCAATAGAAGAAATCACACGTAGATCTATCGCTCCTTCATTATCAGGTTCTATACCTAATCCGATGGCAAGATTGTTAAGCTCTCCAATGGTCCAGTTATAAAAACGATCACTGGTAGTTGCAATAACAGCAGGGTCTAAGGTTGTTTCAAAATTAGTACCTCCTAAACCGGCTTCTATAGTATAGGTGATCGGGGTATTGATATTATATCCTGCATCTTCCCAAACTAAGGTAAAAGCACGTTGATCTGCCAAATCTTTAACAAGACCAACTGTAGAATTGGCGGTTACTATTAATGGCCCTTCTGTTTGTGATTCCTGAATAACAAACGTTGGTTCTTCATCTTCTACACATGCATTGAAGCAAAGTGCAGCGATACATGCAAATAGTAGTATTGATATTTTTTTCATGACTGAGTAAATTAAATTTGTAATCGTTGTTTTAGAATCCAGTATTCTGTCCTAAATTAGGATTGGCAGCTCTACTGGATGCCGGAACCGGAAATAGTTTAAAATTATCTGAGATTGAAGATCCATTGGGTGTCCCTCCTTTATATCTCCAGTTATAGGCCCCACCGGTATATTTACCATATCGGATTAAATCCTGCCTTCTGTGAGCTTCCCAATATAATTCTCGTGCTCTTTCGTCAAGAATAAAATCCAGGGTAAGTTCTGAATCTGTAATATTTCCAGACACATTTCCAAACGCTCTTTCTCTAAGAGCATTTACATACCCCAGAGCAGTAGCTCGATCACCACCACCACTTCTAAGATGAGCTTCGGCATACATTAAATAAGCATCTGCTAACCTGAATAAAGGAAAATCGGTATCGACAAATCTTGCACTTTGTCCAGCTTCACCTGTTGACTTAATGTTAGAATATTTAGTAACCAGATATCCTCTTGAAAAATCTGTAAAATCAGAACCGATTTCGATAGGTCTGTCCACAGGAGGATCTGTATTCGCCGGATCAGAACTAATATCCTGAGTTACCAAAGTATTTCTATTGTCATTTTGAAAAACCGGATCGGTAACAAATAGCTCAGAGAATTGTTTTCTAGCTCTATACAGTGTAGTAAATCCTTGAACCCCTAAAGAAGCGGGAGTAGGTTTAAAACCATCTGCATTTTGCTGTCCTTGGATAATGATCGATGCACCACCAAAATTTCTTACGTTAGCACCATCACCTACAATAGGAAATATGATTTCGTTTTGAGCACCATTAGCGTCATTATCTGCAATAAAGTTATACAGATAATTAGGTGTTAGTGAATACCCACTATTAATAATCTCTTGAGATGTTTGTAAGCAATCTGCATAACGACCATTACCAGCTCCTAAATACACTTCTGCATTTAAATAGATCTTAGCCAAAATCATTTTTGCCACTCCTTTATTAGCACGGGCATAGTTCTGACCAGGATTTACATCCAATAAATCTGCATTTACTTCGAGAAGTTCTTTTTCTATATAATCAAATAACACCTGACCTTTAATTTCCTGAACTCTTATAAATCCTACCTGATCATTTTCTGTTGCAAAAGGAGCACGACCATACAGATCCATAAGGTGATAATAGGCTAACGCTCGTAATACGCGAGCTTCTGCTCTAAAGGTTTTAACCTCATTTCTAAGGTCTGCAGATACACCTCTTTCATCTAATTTGGCAGCTGTAGTCTGGCGTAAAAATTCATTTGCCAGAGAGATTTCAAAAGTTGCTCTTGCCCAAAAACCAAGAACAATAACATTATTGGCATCCCATGTATTTCTCTGGATCTCACGTATACCAGGGTCATTCTCATAGGTCCATATCACTTGATCGGTAGATACATCCTGCATACTGAATAAACCTCGAACATATTGACTTGTTCCGGCATCGATACCTGCAAGGTTGGATTGATTAGGATCACCACTAGAATCAACATCAAGGCCAACTAATGATAAGTTTGCATATACACCACCAAGGGCTTTAAGGTAATCTTCTCGAGTATTAAATACATCACTCGCTAGTAAATCATCATCATCTTCTAATTCGATATCCAAATCCCCCTCGCAAGAGGTGAAGATACCTATGGATAGAAATGCGTATAAAAAGATCTTATATAATTTCATTTCTTAATTTTTTAGTATTTATAATTTAATCCTAGTAGGAGTGATCTTCCTCTAGGGAAAATAGTATTGTCTACACCGTTATTTTGGATTTCGGGATCTAGTCCAGAATAATCAGTAATGACAAATGCATTCTGCACTCCAGCCCATAATCGAAGACTGGATACTCCTTTCATAAGATCTTTAATAGTATATCCTAATGTAATGTTATCCATTCGTAGAAAAGAGGCATCCTCTATATAATAATCAGAAAGAATAACATCTGATGTATTCTGAAAATTAGTATCTACGATTGATGATGGTGTATTATTAAATACAGTTCTAAATATGTTACCTCGTTGTGCATTTGAAGAAGCAACATTATTATAGATTTCATTACCGATATTAGCTCTCATGCTAAAACTAAAATCAAAATTCTTATAGCTTACACTAGATTGAAGCCCCATGATTAGGTCTGGAGTACCTTTACCAGAAATATATCGATCATTGTTATTAATGATCCCATCACCATTAAGATCGGCATATGCTCCTTCTATAGGCTTGCCATTGGTATCATAAACTTGTGCATAGGTAAAGAATGAGAACGGAGCCTCTCCTTCTCTATGTATCTGGATTGTGTTACCAGTACCACCACCAATACCAGTGGTTAAGATATCCTGACCAAATGCCAGACTTTCAATCTCTCTATCGATGAATGTTGCATTATAGCTTACATTCCATTTTAGGTTGCTATTTCTAATAACATCGGCACTAATAGAAAACTCTATACCTTCTGTTATAAACTTACCTATGTTCTGGAATCCCTGGTTAGAAAAGTTGGCCGCATCGGGGATGGGCGCCTGAGAAAGTAAATCATCGGATTCTTTTCTAAATACATCGATTGCACCACTAATTCTATCGTTCCAGAAACCGTAGTCTAAACCGATATTATACTCAGTTATCTTTTCCCATTCGATATCTTCATTTCTAAATTGTGGCTGCACAATATTGATGACCTCACCATCAAGGATATATTGTGTAAGAGGACTACTTCTTCTGTATCGCTCCAGGTATGCATAGGCTTGATCGATATCTTGCTGACCAGTTATACCATATCCCAAACGTAATCGTAAATTACTTACGGTAGAAGAATTTCTAAGGAAATTCTCTTCGCTTATTTGCCATCCAAAAGAGGCCGAAGGAAAATATCCCCATCTGTTATCTTCTCCGAATCGAGAAGTACCATCTCTACGTATAGAGGCTGTTAAAAAATATCTGTCATTAAATTTTAAGTTGGTTCTTAAGAAATAAGCCAGTAGTACTTCGTCTGGATCAATAGTTCTTTCAGGGAAATTACCTGGATCACGCTGATCCCCTGTTTCATACTTATCTAATTCGAATTTTTGATATGAGTATCCTCCTGTAGCTTCGATATCTAATCGACCAAGAGTTTTGTTATACTTAAGGTAGGCATCTAGAAGTCGGTTTTTTACTAATAGATCTGTATCTGATTTAAAACCTAAAAATTCTCCTTGTGTAGCATTAAAACCGGTTGCGCTTTCGGTAGAACGTTCCTGGAATCTGTCTGTTTCGCTATCATCTATTCCCAGGTTTAATACAGCGCGTACATCGGGAAAGAAGTGTAATTGATAGTCTAGTTTTATATTCCCAAAATACCGTCTTACATTAGCGATCTCTTTTGTTTGTGATAGTTGAGCCAGAGGGTTTCTCTGAACATTGTTTGAGGCAAATCCAGTACTAGAATCTCGGTATTCAAAAAAACCTCCGTAGGGAGAACTTGAGTCAAGGACTGGCTGAGTTGGATCAAAAGTAATAGCCGCCCCTTCTACACCTGGCGCGAACCGGTTTTTTTCAAAGTTTAAGTTAGCGTTTACATCTATTTTTAGATGATTATCAAATAACCTTGGATTTAAAGAAAGAGATGTAGTCGTTCTTTCAAACTTAGATGTTTTTCTAAGTCCTTCCTGATCTGATCTTCCTATGGCAATTCTTGTAGGTAAAACTTGCATAAGAGAACCACTTACAGATAGGTTATGATCTGTTGAAAAAGCTGTTCTGTAAATTTCATCTTGCCAATCTGTATTCGCAGTACCCAAATCTGCAACGCGAGTTGGGAAATTTTCTGCAATAAATGCTCTATACTCATCTGCAGAGAAAACATCTACTGTTTCATGCGCACGAGTAGCACTGGTTTTAGAATCTAAACTGATCTGTAAGTTCTTTTTCCCTTTTTTGGTTGTGATAATGATTACACCATTTGCACCACGGTTACCATAGATGGCAGCTGCAGATGCATCTTTAAGAATAGAAAAAGACTCAATGTCGTTGGGGTTAATTGAAGAAAGAATAGATCTTGAACCATTGGCTAAATCTCCTGGATCATTTAGAGGTAAGCCATCTACAACAATTAGTGGATCATTAGATGCGTTTAATGATGCTCCACCTCTGATTCTGATTTCAGAATTAGCGGCAGGACCACCGTTAGTGTTAATGGATACACCGGCAACTCGACCGTTAAATAGGTTTTCGGGAGTAACATTGTTACCCGTATTGAAATCCTCTGATGTAACCAAAGCAACAGATCCTGTTAAATCTTTTTTTCTGGTGGCACCATACCCAATCAGTACTACCTGTTCGAGTTCTGCAGCATCTTCTTCTAATGTGATAGCTATAGTAGCCTGACCACTATATACCATTTCTTGAGGTATAAATCCAACATAAGAGAATACAATAATATCCTCATTGTTAACATTGTTTATAGTATAGTTACCATCAAAATCAGAGGTTGTTCCGTTTGTGGTTCCTTTAACAATGATATTTACACCAGGAATGGGCTGACCACTTCCAGCATCAGTAACTGTCCCATTAACAGTTGACTGTGCAAAAAAGCTCATTGGTATCAACCATAATAAAAACAATGCGCTTTTGGTAAATGTTTTCATAAAATTAAATTAGTTTTTGATTGTTTTACGTCTTATATTTTCACTTTCTGCAACCAAAGTATGTAAATTTTGTGTTAATTTTTTGTCAAGTTGTAGTCCGAACCTTACGCAAACGTTTGCGTGTGGAAAACTTTTAGAATTCTATCAAAATTTTAAGTATAATTCTGGTCATATGGCATATTTTGATGCTTACATTTGATTTTCAACTAAAAGATACGAATAATGAAAAGGCTGTATATATTGATTTAGGATAATTCAATATGTTTTTGTAGTACATTTTAGGTGGATTTACATCAAATGATCTGATGATAAAACAATAAAAGGAAAAGGATGAAGAGAAAAGTTACATTAAAACAGATAGCAAAGGAACTGGATGTTTCCATTTCTACCGTATCTAAAGCACTAAAAGATAGTGCAGAGATAAGTTTAGATACCAGACAAAAAGTAAAAGCCTTTGCCAAGCTATACAATTATAAGCCTAATAATATAGCGTTAAGCCTTAAGAATAGGAAAACAAAGACCATAGGTGTTATTATTCCAGAAATTGTTCATCACTTTTTTACAACGGTAATTGGTGGGGTAGAGAAGGTAGCAAATGAAAAAGGATACAATGTAATCATTTGTTCTTCAAACAATTCTTTTGATAAAGAAGTCATTAATTTAGAAATGCTGGCTAGTGGGAGTGCCGATGGATTTATCCTGTCTGTAGCCAAAGAAACACAGCTCAAAAAAGATTATCATCATATCGAAGAGACCATGAGTCAAGGGATGCCTGTTGTGCTTTTTGATAGAATTATTGATGAGGTTGTATGTGATAAAGTGATTATAGATGATGCTAAAGGAGCTCAAACCGCTACAAATCACCTGCTTTCTATTGGATGTAAGAAAATAGCCATCCTTACTACAGTAGATTATATAAGCGTGGGTAAATTAAGAACTAACGGATATTTAAAAGCGCTAAGAGCTTATGATATACCCGAAAAAGAAGAGCTTATCCTTAAAATAGAGGATATAGATAATTGTGAAGCCGAAATCTCGGATTTCTTAAAAGATAAGGATATAGATGCTGTTTTTGCAGTAAATGAATTATTTGCAGTTACTGCAGCCAAAGTCCTAGATGCACAAGGAAAAAAAGTACCAGATGATATCGCTATTATCGGGTTTACAGATGGTATTCTTTCTAAACATTTTATCCCAAGTTTAACTACGATAAGCCAGCATGGAGAAGATATGGGGATACGGGCAGCAAAACTTCTTATCGATAAATTAGAAGGGGATGATGCTGTAACAGAGGAGTATAGAACAGTTATTATTGATACAAGTCTGATTCAAAGAAAATCAACAAAAAAATAAAGAGAGGCTATTTTAATTAAAAAATTATAATATCTTTGACCTCGATCAAGACTTATATTTTCACTTTCTACTAAAATAAGTTTTGATAAGTAGTTTCGCTTATCATAGTAATAATTAAACATTTACTTGATGAACAAGCGTAAATTAAGTTTCTGGGAAATTTGGAACATGAGTTTCGGTTTTCTGGGGATTCAATTCGGTTTTGCACTGCAAGGCGGATTTATGTCTAGAATTTTCCAAACCTTAGGTGCAGAAAAAGATGCAATACCTTTATTGTGGATTGCAGCTCCTTTGACAGGTCTTTTGGTTCAACCAATTATAGGATACTTAAGTGATCGTACCTGGAGCCCAAGATGGGGTCGACGTAGACCTTACTTTTTAATTGGAGCAGTACTAAGTTCTATAGCGCTGTTTTTGGTGCCTCATTCCCCGGTTTTATGGGTAGCAGCAGGATTTTTATGGATTCTGGATGCTTCTATAAATATTTCTATGGAACCATTTAGAGCTTTGGTAGCAGATAAATTACCAGAATCTCAACGATCATACGGATTTGTTACTCAAACACTTATTATAGGTATTGGTACCTGGGTAGCTAGTAATTTACCTTGGATGATTTCTCAAATGGGGGTAAGTGATGCTGCTCCAAACGGTGTGATCCCTCTGTCGGTAAAAATAGCTTTTGCTATTGGAGCTTTTGTTTTTCTTGCTAGTATTTTATATACCGTTTTTACAACTTCTGAATATCCTCCCGAGGATATGGAAGAATTTAAACTAGAAAAGAAGAAAAAGAACCAATTTATACCTGATATTTTGAATAATATCGGAAGTATGCCACTTACTATGAAAAAACTTGGGCTTATCCAGTTTTTTAGCTGGTTTGCCTTTTTTACTATGTGGAGTCTTGCAAATCCGGCCTTAACAGAACATGTGTTTAATACTCCTGCACCAGTCGAATCAACATTTAATATGGATATCCCAGAGTCGGTTGCAGCATTTGAAAAAGCAAATACAGCATTTCAAAAATCATCTAACCAAGTTGGTCGATATATGGGGACATATGGATTGTCCTCTATGGCTTTTGCCTTGATATTAACTTTTTATACTTCGAGAAAAAGAATTAATAGAAAATGGGTTCACTTTGGATCTCTAATTTTGGGAGGTCTCGGTTTTATATCGATGTATTTTATTCCTTCACAAGAGTGGTTATTTCTTTCTTTTACTTTGGTAGGCTTTGCCTGGGGAAGTATTCTATCGATGCCATATGCTATGTTATCAAGTGCTGTAGACCCAAAGAAAATGGGAGTCATCATGGGGATATTTAATATGTTTATTGTGATTCCTCAAATTGTAGCAGCTATAGGCGGAGTTAATTTTGCATACAAACTTATAGGAAGTGAAACGATTAATGCAATGCTGGTAGCAGGAATAAGTTTGATCATTGCAGGGATGTGTAATTTGTTGATTGTAAATAAAGATGCTATAACGTATAACCCAAAAGGCGAGATAGAGTAATGAAAAAAGCATTTATATTTGATCTCGATGGTGTTATCGTCGATACTGCAAAATACCATTTTAAGGCCTGGCAAAAACTTGCCGATAGTCTTGGAATTTCTTTTTCTGAAGAACAGAATGAACAACTAAAAGGAGTAAGTAGGGTACAATCACTAGAAAAGATTCTGGAATGGGGAAACAAAACCATATCAGAAGAAAAATTTAGTCAATTGATGTCTGAAAAGAATACAGAGTATCTCACTTATATCTCTGAGATGGATGCTAGTGAAATCCTACCCGATGTGCCGAGAATTTTGGAATATTTGATTTTGGAGAAACAAGCAATTGCTTTGGGTTCTGCAAGTAAAAATGCCAGGGCGATTTTAGAAAAAGTACAGCTCTATGATAAGTTTAATACAATCGTAGATGGAACGAATGTTTCTAAAGCTAAACCAGATCCTGAAGTATTTTTATTAGGCGCCAAAGGATTGGGGATCTCCCCAGAAAACTGTATTGTATTCGAAGATTCTGTTGCCGGAATTAAGGCTGCAAATATCGCCAATATGATTAGTATTGGTATTGGTAATCAAGAAGTACTACACGAAGCAGATTACATTTTTAAAGATTTCACAGAAATAAAAGAAGAATTTATAAATCAATTGGTCACGGCCAAAAAAGTTTAGTAAGAATATAGAAAGCCACAGCAATTCATCCTAAAAATTTTGGATAAAATTCATGGCATGTTTTAGACAGACGTATATCTGTACAGGTCTGATTACTAAAAATGAATAAAAAAGAATAAATGAATCAGGATTATATAAAACCAGATAACTGGTCAATTATTGAAGAAGGGTTTGATGTAGAACGAGTTAAGTCATCAGAAAGCCTTTTTAGTATTGGTAATGGAGCTATGGGGCAGCGCGCCAATTTTGAAGAAACATATACTGGTCCTACTTTTCAGGGAAGCTATATAGCTGGAGTGTATTATCCAGATAAAACCAGAGTAGGTTGGTGGAAAAATGGATATCCAGAGTATTTTGCCAAAGTATTAAATGCTCCAAACTGGATCGGTATCGATATAGAAGTTGATGGAGAGAAGCTAGATTTATATACATGTAAATCAATAACCAATTTTAGAAGAGAACTAAATATGAAAGAGGGTTGGTATCAACGCTCATTTCATGCCGTTTTACCCAATAATATAGAAGTATCCGTTACATCTACACGTTTTCTAAGCCTGGACTTGGATGAAGTAGGTGCAATTAAATATGAAATAACTCCTGTGAATCAAGAAGCTACCATAACATTGGTACCATATCTGGATTCGGGAATCATGAATGAAGATACGAACTGGGATGATAAGTTTTGGGATACCTATAACCTGGCACACGAAGAAAACTCTGCATATATCTTATCTAAAACCATGAAGACTGATTATCATGTGTGTACAGGAATGTCAAATAAGATTTTTGTAAATAGTATACAAAAAGATATATCCCCAAAAGTAGAGGCTAACGGTACATACATACATTTAAAATATACTATTCAGGTTCGTAAAGGAGAGACGGCAGGTATCACAAAGTTTGGAGGATATACAGTATCTCTTAATCATAAAGAAGAAGATCTGCAAGAGGCTAGCAAAGAAATACTTAAGCAAGCTTCAGAATCTGGATTTAATGCTCTTTTGGATTTACAAAAAAAGGCGTGGTCTAGAGTATGGGAAATGGCCGATATTGTAATCGAAGGAGATGTAAAAGCACAACAAGGAATTCGATTTAATATTTTTCAACTCAATCAAACATATCTTGGTAAAGATGCAAGATTAAATATCGGGCCTAAAGGATTTACAGGTGAGAAATATGGAGGAAGTACATATTGGGATACCGAAGCGTATTGTATTCCGTTTTATATGGCTACCAAAGATCAAGGTGTAGCACGTAATTTATTGACCTATCGTTATAATCATCTCGAAAAAGCTATAGAGAATGCAAAAAAACTTGGTTTTACCAATGGTGCTGCATTATATCCTATGGTAACTATGAACGGAGAAGAATGCCATAATGAATGGGAAATCACCTTTGAAGAAATACATCGTAATGGTGCAATGACATTTGCAATCTACAATTATGTTAGGTACACAGATGATTATAATTATGTTACAGAGAAAGGGTTAGAAGTAATGATCGCCATAGCTCGTTTCTGGCATCAAAGAGCAACATTCTCTACAGATAAAAATAAATATGTGATCCTTGGAGTTACAGG
The DNA here is from genome assembly GCF_051627225.1 of Aquimarina macrocephali. Taxonomy (NCBI): domain Bacteria; kingdom Pseudomonadati; phylum Bacteroidota; class Flavobacteriia; order Flavobacteriales; family Flavobacteriaceae; genus Aquimarina; species Aquimarina macrocephali. Next base: position 5,810,079 of record NZ_CP151795.1, on the reverse strand, counting down.
GCCTAATGAATATGAAAATAATGTCAATAACAATTGGTATACTAATTATTTGGCAAAATGGTGTATCGAGTATTGTATTGAAAACGTTAATAAGATAAAAGCTCAATATACGAGTGACTATCACAGGATTATAGAAAAGACCAATTTAGATCAAGAAGAAATCAATGCAATGCTGGAAGTAGCTGATAAGATGTATTTTCCATATTCAGAAAAGCATCAGGTATACTTACAACAGGATGGATTCTTAGATAAAGAATTGATCACAGTGAACAATTTGGAAATGTCGCAACGTCCTATTAATCAAAAGTGGAGTTGGGATCGAATATTGCGTTCTCCTTATATAAAACAAGCTGATATACTTCAAGGGTTTTATATGTTCGAGGATCAATTTACCAAAGAAGAATTGACACGACATTTTGATTTCTATGAACCGTTTACAGTGCATGAATCTTCACTTTCACCATGTGTTCATAGTATTCAAGCGGCTAGCTTAGATAGAATGGATCAGGCGTATACTTTTTACCTGAGAACCTCAAGATTAGACCTGGATGATTATAATAAAGAAGTTGAAGAAGGACTGCATATCACAAGTATGGCAGGTACATGGATGAGCATTGTTGAAGGATTCGGAGGACTTAGAATTAAAAACGATACCCTGTCTTTTTCTCCTAAAATTCCTAAGGAATGGAAAGGGTATACCTTCAATGTAAATTTCAGAAATCAAATTCTTAAAGTAAAGGTATCTCAAGAAGGAACATCGTTTACTCTTGAAGGTACTAAGGAATTATTAATTTATGTAGATAATAAGGAGTTTAGAATTTCTCCCAACAGTTTAATAACTGTGTGATATACTATTGCTAAGAAATAGATTTTATAATAAGAGTTTTGCCCCCCAACCTTTTCTAGAGAGCAGAGTCGAGCTGTATTAAGATGAATGAACCCTACTTATTCGACTCTGCTTAAAGAAATAGTAATACTTTTTTTTCGCTAGACTAATTGTTTTCAAAAAAATGTTGATACCTACATTTCTATAAATACAAAATATATAAAAATGAAACGTAAACTAATTATATTGTTGTCCTTGTGTTTTATCGCGTTAGCCCAGGCACAGGTAGAAAAAATGGAACCTCCATTTTGGTGGAGTGCTATGCATCATGACGAGCTTCAAGTACTTTGCTACGGAAAAGATATTGCTAAATATAACGTAGAGAGTAAAGATATAACGATTAGGGATATTACAAAAACTGAAAACCCAAACTACCTGTTTATAACCTTAGATACTAAAGAAGTTAAAGCAGGTACAGTTTCAATTGATTTTAAAGAGAATGGTAGTGTAGTCTTTTCTCAACAGTATCAATTTAAATCCAGGAGAGAAAATTCTGCAGAAAGAAAAGGATTTGATAGTAGTGATGTGATGTATTTAATCATGCCGGATCGGTTCGCAAATGGTAACCCCGAGAATGATTCTCATAAGGATACAGTAGAAAAAGCAGATCGTTCTAATCCCGGAGGACGCCATGGAGGCGATATTCAAGGAGTAATTGATCACTTGGATTACCTTAAAGATTTGGGAGTTACGGCATTATGGAGTACTCCATTGCTAGAGGATAATGAATCAACATATTCATATCATACCTATGCGCAAAGCGATTTGTATACAATAGATCCAAGATATGGAACCAATGAAGACTATAAACGATTAGCTTCAGAAATGCATAAACAGGATATGAAACTGGTTATGGATTATGTAACAAATCATTGGGGGTCTAAGCATTGGATGATAAAAGATTTACCGACTAAAGATTGGATACATCAGTGGCCAGAAGGTTTCAGACGTAGTAATTATCGTATGACTACCCAGTTTGATGATAATGCTTCACAAATAGATAGTAAAGGATGTATGAACGGGTGGTTTGATACTACAATGCCAGATATGAACCAAAGTAACCCTTTACTTCTTAAGTATATTACCCAAAATGCAATTTGGTGGGTAGAATATGCCGATCTGGATGGTTTTAGAGTAGATACCTATTCTTATAACGATAAAGATGGGATAGCCAAATGGACCAAAGCGATTATGGACGAATATCCTAATTTTAATATTGTAGGAGAGGTATGGATGCACAATCAGGCGCAGATAGCATACTGGCAAAAAAATAGTAAAATTGGAGCTATTGATAACTACAATTCTCACTTACCATCGGTAATGGATTTTACGCTTCATGATGCCATTACAATATTATTTAATGAAGATGAAAATTCTTGGGATAAAGGAATGATCAGGGTATATAATAACTTCACAAATGATTTTCTATATCCCGATATCAACAATATTCTATTATTTGCAGGAAACCATGATACAAATCGTATTAATGAGATATATCAAGGAGATATTGATACCTATAAAATGGCGATGACGTTGATATTTACCACGCGCGGCATTCCTCAAATATATTATGGAGATGAAATAGGTATGTTGGGCAATCGTGATAAAAAAGGCGATGGTGATATTCGTCGAGATTTTCCTGGTGGATGGCAGGGAGATACAAAAAACGCCTTTTTGTCTTCAGAAATCAAAAATGGAAGAACCAATGACCAGGAAGCATTTTACTCTTTTACGAGCAAAGTCTTAAAATGGAGACAGCAGGCAGCCGTAATTCATACCGGGAAACTATTACAATTCATTCCTTTTGATAATGTATATGTATACTTCAGGTATAATGAAGAGAAAAGCGTAATGGTAGTTATTAATAATAGCTTAAAAGACCAACAGTTAGATATTACGCGATTCAAAGAAGGTATAAAAAACTATAGTGTCGGAACCGATATTATTACTGATTCTAATATAGGTATCACCGAGGATTTTAATATACCGGCTAAGACATCAATGATATTGGATTTAAAATAAAATATAACCACCTAATAAATTAAAATAAATGAAAAAGATAATCTTAAGTCTTGTCGCAATTGGAATGCTTTTTTCCTGCGGAAAGACAAAAAAAGAAGAAACTACCACTGCCAAGACTGAAGTTTTGGAAGAAATAAAAGAAGTACTGCCATCGATTGACGATGCCATGATGGAAAATGCAGTTATTTATGAAGCTAATATTCGTCAATATTCTGAAGAAGGTACTTTTAGTGCATTTACCAAAGATATTCCTGTTCTTAAAAAACTAGGAGTTAAAGTAGTATGGATAATGCCGATATATCCTATCTCTACAACCAAAAGTAAAGGATCATTAGGAAGTTATTATGCTGTATCTGACTATACAAAGGTCAATCCAGAATTTGGGACTATCGAAGATTTTAGAGCATTAGTAAAAACTGCCCATGATAATGGGATTTATGTGATTTTGGATTGGGTGGCTAATCACACCGGTTGGGATCATGTTTGGTTAAAAGAGCATCCCGAATATTACACCAAAGATAAAAACGGTGCTATTACACATACAGAAGGTACAGATTGGACCGACGTAGCAGATCTTAATTATGACAACCAGGAGATGCGTGAGCAGATGAAAAATGATATGCTGTATTGGTTAAAAGAAGAAGGTGTAGATGGTTTTAGATGTGATGTGGCAGGGATGGTTCCTGTAGATTTTTGGGATAAAACTGTAGCAGAATTTAAAAAGATTAAACCTGTATTTATGTTAGCCGAAGGTTGGGAGCCAGAATTATTAGAAAATGCTTTTGACATGGGATATGGATGGGATACGCATCATAAAATGAATGATATTGCCCAGGGAAAAGCTAATGTTACTGAATGGGATAAAAGAATGACCCAGATAGATACCATGTATGCAAAAGATGATATTCTAATGAACTTTACATCAAATCATGATGAAAACTCCTGGAATGGTACGGTCGATGAAAGAATGGGAGAAGCAAAAGAGATGCTCGCAGCACTTACATACCTTGCACCAGGTATGCCCTTGATTTATTCTGGACAGGAATATGATATGGATAAACGCCTTTTGTTTTTTGATAAGGATACTATTATAAAAAAACAAGGCAAATTTTTCCCGTTATATGAGAAATTAGGAACACTAAAAAATACAAATCCAGCATTACATGGTGGTAAAAATGCAGCTTCATACACTCGTATTAAAACTTCGAATGATACTAATGTGTTAGCATTTCTAAGAGAAAAAGAAGGTAATAAAGTGGTCTTTATTGCAAATATGACAAAGCAACCAATAAAATTTACTTTGACATATGAAGGAAAGTTTACAGATTACCTTTCTGGAGAAACAATAGAAGCATTACCAGGTGCAGCATACGAATTTGCTCCATGGCAATATCAGATTTTGATTGAAGAATGATATAGGTATTGGGTTTAGAACTAAAACACAAGTTATTTTTGGGGAAATTATTAGTTAATAAAATGTTAAATATCAATTTTAAATCTAATTCTTAATGTATTATTTGTTTATTTTAAATATCTGATTATCATATGGTTATTATGTTTTTTGAATTAAAAAATAAGGAGATTTGTTCTTTTTTTTACTGGTATTCCATAAGCTAATTTTTGAGGTTTGTAGTATCTTAGAAAAACGTTGTTTTATACTAAACAAGTAAAGAAAGCAACTCACTTTTTTAATTCTTAAAACCTTTTTATTATGAAATCTCTTAAAACTATTTCTTTAACAATTTTAGCTATTTTTTGCCTTGTGGTAGTGCAGGGACAAATAAAAATGGGGCAAGGTGTTACCTCTCCAAATGACTGGGTTAATTATAACACAACAGGAATCTATGTAGATGTAAATACCACAGCATGTGCTTTTAAAACAACTCCACATTATTTAGTAACTCTGGAGTCTATAGGTAACAAAGGATTTCATTGGTATATCTCTGGGACCTCGTCTATTTATAATGCTACGCCTACAGGATTTAGAATATATCTAAGATGGGCAGATGCACCTTCTGATTTACCAACAGTTGGATCACTTAATTTTCCAAATCCATTAAGAGCTAGTACAGCAAAGAATAGGGAATGGGTAATTAGATGGACCGGAATAGAAATGAAAGATTGTGGTAAGTCTGTAACAGGAAGCTCTACAGGAGAAATATTTCCTGGTGCTAATGGCGGTGAAGGAAATAAAGTATCTTTAGAATCTGGCACACCCAATATAAATAGCCTGAAGATATATCCTAATCCTGGTAAAGACAGAGTGGTTATCCAATATTCTGGTTTTATCAAAAAGAGTGAAATTTATGATTTAAATTCTAGATTATTAGGTGTTTCTACAACCAATTCGATTAACATTAAAAAATTACCAAAAGGAAACTATATAATAAAGGTATATACAGAGGACGATAAGATAATTACTAAACAATTTGTAAAATAGTACTGAATAGAGAATACTTAAAATAAGAAATATTAATTTACAAAAACGACTTGCTATTGCGAGTCGTTTTTATTTTTCTACAATTTTAAACTCATTAATTTATTCTTAACGTAATGTGCGAATATGTGTTAAAATAATGCATTTTTTGTCAGTAAAAGCTGAATTTATTAACCGAAAACGTTTTAGTTTTTTGGCAAATTAGGTTATTACTACCAATAACGATAGATTTGGCTCAATGACAAAAAAAGTTAAAAATATAGCCGTACTAACTTCTGGGGGAGATGCTCCAGGGATGAATGCGGCAATCCGTGCAGTAGTTAGAGCGTGTAGTTATTATACTATAAAATGTTTTGGTATTTATAAAGGGTATGAAGGTCTTATTAATAATGAAGTTGAAGAACTAAATGCACGATCTGTTCGTAATGTTATAAATAAAGGAGGAACTTTTCTTAAATCTGCCAGATCAAAAGAGTTTAGAACTGTAGAAGGTAGGCAGAAAGCATATGAAAATCTGATTAAGAATGGTATTGATGCACTTGTTGTCATCGGTGGTGATGGAAGTTTTACAGGAGCTTTAAAATTATCAGAAGAATTTAATTTTCCGGTAGTAGGTATCCCAGGTACTATCGATAATGATATTAATGGTACAGATTACACTATAGGATACGACACAGCCTTAAATACAGTGGTAGAGGCAATTGATAAGATTAGAGATACAGCAAGTTCTCATAATCGATTGTTTTTAATCGAAGTAATGGGACGTGATGCAGGAGATATTGCTTTAAATGCAGGTATTGGAGCAGGAGCAGAGGAGATTTTGATTCCCGAAGAGGATATGGGAGTAGAGCGACTTATAGAATCGTTAAGGAAAAGTAAGAAAACCGGAAAAACCTCGAGCATAATTGTAGTAGCAGAAGGTGACAAATCTGGTAAGAATATTTTTGAATTAGGAGAATATGTCGAAGAAAATCTTAATGATTATGAAGTAAGAGTATCTGTACTCGGGCACATCCAACGAGGTGGACCACCAAGCTGCTATGATCGCGTACTAGCCAGTAAACTTGGAGTAGGAGCGGTAGAAGCACTATTAGATGGTAAAAGCGAAGTAATGATTGGGATTGTTCATAAGGTTGTCACTATTGTACCTCTTAAGACTGCATTAGATAAAAGACCTCATAAACATGATGGATTAATAAAAGTAGCAGATATTACTTCTGTATAATTTTAAATAGTATAACCACAGTCAGTATAAATTAATAAAAACAACTAAATTTTTAAATATGAGTACGTTAAAAATTGGAATTAACGGTTTCGGTAGAATTGGAAGAATTGCTTTTAGAATTGCTTCTAAACGTGATAATGTAGAGATAGTAGCAATTAATGATTTATTAGATGTAGAGCATTTAGCTTACTTATTAGAATATGATTCGGTACACGGAAAATTTGATGGAACTATCGAAGTTAAAAACGGTAATCTTGTTGTCAATGGAAAAGAAATTCGAGTAACCGCCGAACGTAATCCAGAAGATCTAAAATGGGGTGCAGTAGAAGTAGACGTAGTTATGGATTGTACAGGAATCTTTACCACACTAGGAACAGCAGATGCCCATCTTAAAGCAGGAGCTAAGAAAGTAGTGATTTCTGCTCCTTCAAAAGATGTACCAATGTTTGTAATGGGAGTGAATCATAATGATGTAAAAGCTTCTGATACCATTGTTTCTAATGCTTCATGTACTACAAATTGTTTAGCTCCGTTAGCAAAAGTTATAGATGATAATTTTGGAATAGAAGAAGGGTTGATGACCACAGTACACTCTGCTACAGCTACACAGGCTACAGTAGATTCTCCATCGAGAAAGAACTATAGATTAGGGCGTAGTGCATTAAATAATATCATTCCTTCTACTACAGGTGCTGCAGTAGCAGTTACCAAAGTAATTCCAGCATTAAAAGGAAAATTAACAGGTATGGCATTTAGAGTGCCTACAGTAGATGTTTCTGTAGTAGATCTTACTGTGAAAACTAAAAAATCAGTTTCTTACGAAGAACTTAAGGCTGTTGTAAAGAAGGCTTCTGAGAATGAATTAAAAGGTATTCTTGGATATACCGAAGAAGCAGTAGTATCTCAGGATTTTGTAGGAGAATCACAAACTTCTGTATTTGATGCTAATGCAGGAATTGCACTTAATGAGAATTTCTTTAAGCTGATATCCTGGTATGATAATGAATATGGGTATTCTACGAAGTTAGTTGACTTATCTATGCATGTAGGTAATTTATAAATTAGTATATAACTTATAAAGTATAGTATTAACTGTTGCATTGGGCGTAATCGAAAAGTGGTAATTAGAGATCAATATTCCTCGATTACGCGCAATATGATAGCATATCAAATTCAAAAGAATAAATCAGAGTATTTATTCTATTTGCTAACCACATAACAAATTTTTAAATGATTTTATTAGCTGATGGCGGTTCTACTAAATGCGATTGGATTCTTCTGGATGATGTAGGGGAAATCGTTTTTAAAACCCGTACAGAAGGGTTAAACCCTGCTGTATTTGAGAAATCTCTCTTAGAAGAAAGAGTTAGAAAAAATGATAAACTTTCTTCTTATCGAGATAAAATTGATACTGTTCATTTCTATGGAGCTGGATGCGGTACAACAAAGCCAGCAGTAATGTTGAAAAAGATCTTTGAAGATTTTTTTATTGGAGCCGAAATTGTCGTTAAAGAAGATATGGTTGCAGCAGTGTATGCAGCTACAACAGAACCTGGGATTATATGTATTTTAGGAACAGGATCTAATAGTTGTTACTTTGATGGCGAAGATATTCATATGTCTGTAGATTCTCTTGGATATATTCTTATGGATGAGGCTAGTGGAAATCACTTTGGAAAAAAACTGATACGCGATTATTACTATAAAAGAATGCCTCCCGAAATAGCATCAGAATTTGAAAAACGTTTTGACCTTTCTTCAGATTCAATTAAGGAAAATCTATACAAAAGAGAAAATCCTAATACATACCTAGCTTCTTTTGCAGAATTTATTTTTACCAGTGAACGTAATGGTTATTTTTATAAAATTATTACCGAAGGTATTCAAGAATTTATAGAAACCAGAGTACTTTGTTTTCCAGAATCACAACATGTACCTATACATTTTATTGGTTCGATAGCTCATTTTAGTGAAGATATTATAAGAGCAGCAGTCTGGCCATATCACCTAAAAGTTGGTAATATAGTAAGAAGACCTATTGATGGAATTATTGATTACTATCGCAATGAAGTAATTAAAAAAAAAAATTAAATTTAATATAGGTCAGGAATCTTTACTCAATGCTTCTTTAATTAAGTCTAAAGCTTTTTCTGAATAGGAAAGTTGTAGTGCAGATTCATGACCTTTTTCAGACATTTTACGCCAGGTTTTTTGAAGGATATCAATTATTTTTTGATCGGTATGTTTAGCTAGAAAATCTTCATAGTAAAAATTAAGAAAAACTAGACAGATCACATCTTCTAAAGTCTGTGTATCCTTATCCTTTTTTAATTTTTTCTTTTGAATCAAAAAAGATACCCGGTTAATCGTTTCTGTATCGTAACCAACCTTTTCAAGAATTTCTGAGGCTTTTAATGCATGAAACCGTTTTAGCTCTTCTCTCCATTTTAGATAACCAATACGATCCATTGCATAATTTTTACGAGGGATTTTCCACCTACAAATATGTTGTGATCTAGCAGCAAGTTTAAGGGCTTCAGGGGCGTTTGGTTCAAAATCCTCAATAGTATCTGTCATTCGTTGACCATAGATTAATTCTTTGGAAACAAATACATTATTTATTTCTTCCTTATTAGGGTCTTCTGCATTCGCTTTATCAATATTAATGTAAGCCTCTGCTAGTTTGTCTATTGGCATATGAGATCGTTTTTAGTGCGTTAACAAATTTAAAGCATTTGTTTAAGTAATACCATTAAGAATTTTCAAAATTGATAATCATCAGGATTATATTAAAATATACAACAATACTTATAATGTATGTGTAGGATATAATTGTTAATACTTCTGTGTAAAAGTATTCTACTCCTTTATCTTTTCGAGTAAGTTTTAAACTTATTTTTACTGACGAACTTTATGGAACTGTACAATCATAAAATATAGTTCAGAAAATAAATTACTGTATGACAGAATATGTACTTTTAACAAATGATCAAAGTTATTTTGTTGAATATCTTATCGGCGAACTGGTATTATCTAATAGTATTAGTGAGGCGATGAAGTTTAACGATGAGCATCTTGCATTAAGATTTAAGCAAATGTTGCATAATTCTTGTGAATTAGTCACTAGTGTAAATACATATATTGCATAATTTAGGATAGTAAGAAGCTAGCTTTTACTTAGCCACGAATCAATTTTAGAACATAATCCAGATCAGGATCTCTACCAGAGATTAAATCATCAATAGAGAATATAGTTTGCCTATCAGGAAGTACACCAGAGCCTTTAGGGACTCTTTTGTCTTTTATATAGTGGTTGATCTTTTCCATATACATTACCATTATTATTTTGGAATTAGGAAATTCATAATACACAGGAAATTCTCCATTAGAAAAATGATATCCACCACCGGTCTCTTCTCCTATTAAAATAATATTTGGATCATTTTTTACATTTAGCGCAAAGGTAGATCCTGCAGAAAAAGTTGTTCCTCCGGCAAGCACATATACATTTCCTCGAAACCTATCTTTATCAGGAACCATAATAGCTTCCATATCATCAAAAACCAGTTTCCATCCATCATATATAGGATGATTATAAAACTTATCTTTTAAAAAATGCTTTTCACTAAGATACGTTCTAGTGACATATTTTCGCTCCGGAATGGCAAGTGAAGCGACATATTCACTAGTTATCTGTTTAAATAGATTGTTGGTTATAAACGAGAATAAATGTACAGCATTAGATCTAAAACCTCCATCATTTTGTCGAACATCAACAACAAGATTGCTAATTTTCTTTTTATTTATTTCTTTGAAAATTTTTATCAGATTTGATTTAAAAATCCTGATGTCTCCTCTAAATGAATTGACAACCAAAACAGCCGTATTTAAGTCTTCTTTGTAATATACAAATGGGCTTTTGTTATTAATAAATGTATCAAAGTAATCAAAACCATTTTCCTGCTTATGGTATTTAGCAAAATAAGAATTACGCTTGGCATTTCTAAGTCTTACGGTTACAAAAGATTCTGCTGGTAAGACTTTATTTGTTTCTGTTCCATCTGGGGCTGTATAGTCAATACTAAATTTTTTCTCAACACCATATTCATACGCAAAGTATAATCCGAATTTTAACTCTATTTCTCGATATTTACGGGTGAGATTATATCCATCACTAGATACATATTTCTTTAGGCGATGTAAAATTTCATGGGCTTGGTGGCCATTAATTTGATTAATTTTTGAACCTATCGGGATATCAAAATCATCCGTATCTGTATAAAACTCGGTATTTATCAATTTAAGAATCAAAGGAAAATAATATTGATCTGTTTTTATGGTATTGGGAGCAAAAAATAAAAGATGTCCATCTTTTATTTTATCTGTAACCTCCAGCATGTTTTGATATAATTTTATATCAGAATCTGTTGTAGTCAAAGATTCTTTTACAACCTTAAAGACATACTCTAAAGAATCTTGATCAATATATTCATATAAACTTGGATGTCCTTTTTTAAGGATATTTTCAAAAATTCTGAAATCTTCTCTAACCCCAAGAGAATCCATACGTTTTTGTGCAGAAAGTACACAGGTAAGTGTGCAAAAAAGTACAAAACACTGTATTTTTTTCATTAGATGATTTTAACGATATAACTTAATTGACTTCTTTAGATTGCCTATTGTTGCAATCTTTTTATTTTCCCAGATGTAAAAGTAATGAAATTGTTGAGTGAATTTTATGTATTATTGAATTTAATAAAATGAGTTTACTAAAAAAAGAGTATGAAAACATACTCTTTTTAGATTGCAAATTGTTCTGTTTTTAGTTTAATTTTCGCAGTTGCCTTTGTATTTTTTTGATTGCTGATTCTATAGATTTTTCTGGTTCTATAACATTATATTCACCCCAGAATACTGGATCAGAGAATCCAGATGCTTCATCACTAATTACTACAGAAGATTTTAACTGGTCTCTTGGTCTAACGGTTTCATTATTGATATTTTTTTTCCAATCGGTAACCGCCATTTCTACATTTAGTTTATAGACTGAGTTAAATAACTTCTTTTTCCAATTGATTTTTACGACAAGATCAATCCTTCCATAACCATAGTACCATTTCCCATCTTTTTGGCGATAATCAATAGTATAAGATGCCTGGGTAGGGTATACTTTTGCTTTTTTTGGTTTTTTTCTAACAAACATTTTACTAACCTCTTCTTTATTTTCCATATTAAGACTAAAGACGGCTTTGGTCATTGCTAATGTTTCGGCATCTATATACAATTTTCCGTAATACAATGGCTCTTTTATGTAAGAGCGTTGTTTAAAATTTAATACATAAATATACTGATCATGAATTTTTGTGGACTTATCGAAACTAAAGGCATAAGTATCGGTCATATTTTCTGTAAAAAGAATCTCAGGATTTTTCATCACATCAATATAAAGTGTACTGGTAGGCCCTCCCTGTAATTTTAATGTAAGTGTGTCTAGTTTTTTATAATCAGCACTTTTTCGTGCTTTAAAAAGCTTGATGATATCTGTTTTTGTGGATTCATAAGGATTTTTATAAACATCTACTACGGCTTCAGAAAGAGAAACATAGCTTCTACGTTTTTTGATAGTTTCTCTATAAAAAGCAGTCATAATACTGTTTTCATTAAGGTAATTGCTTCCTTTTCTTTTTATTACTTCACGTATAAGTGCATTTGGATCCTTTGGATCAATATTAACTTCGGATAATTCGGTGACAGAGACATTAAGTTTTATTTTTAATTCCTTACCATTAAATTTTGATAGCATAATTACCTTGTCTCTGTATCCAAGATATGAGGCCGTTATTTTACCATTAGCCATATTTTTAGGAACTTTTAATGAAAATTTCCCTTCATCATTTGTAACCGTAGAAATATTAGTTTCATTTACAGTAATAGATGCTGATACTAAAGGACGATTGGTCTCATTATCGAGTAAATATCCTTTGTATTCATTATAGTTGGTGTCATCTTGATTACTATCTTGAAAATAGGTGAATGCTTGTATATGAGCAGAGTATGAGAGAGTTAGCAAAATAAACAATAGAAAAGCAGTATATCTATTGTGAAAAAAAATATTTTTTTTATTCATAGCTCGAGTTTTTTTGGTTGTAAATTCTTTTTTAAAGAGCTTAATCCTACATTACAAGGTAAGAAATTTTACCGAAGAAAATTGATGTCAATACGTTAAAACAGTAGCTTATGTTAAATTTCTGATTGTTTTAAATAGGATTAATGATACTTGTAATGATCTCCGAACCAGTTCTTGAGTTTAATGTTTAAAATTTCTGTAGTAAAGGGTTTAGTAATATAATCATCCAGCCCTTTGGCGATAAATCGCTCTGCATCACCAGGTAAGGCATTAGAGGTTAAGGCAATTACCGGGGGGACTTTTTTATAGTTTTTACGAATCAGATTACAAGTTTGAACACCATCAAGTTCTGGTAGATTGATGTCCATTAAGATAAGGTCATAAGTGTCTTCTTTAAACATGTTGAATGCTTGTTTCCCATCTTTTGCTATATCTGATGTACAACCAAGGTATTTTAGAATTTGTTTGGATACCATTATGTTGGTTTCAGAATCTTCTACTAACAATACATGTAAATTATAGTTATAATTTTTTATTCGTGTAGGAACTTTACTTTTTTGAACTAATACTGGTGTGTCGACGATATTTGTTTTAAAAGTAAACCAAAAATTACTACCTTTTCCGAGCTCGCTTTTTACACCAAGTTTTCCTTGCATTAGATCTACTAGTTTTTTACATATAGAAAGCCCTAGTCCGCTTCCTTGACCAGTTAGGATAGTTGCTTCATTAAATTGACTGAAACGACTAAAAAGTGTTTCCTGATCTTTTTTTCCAATACCAATGCCAGAGTCGATCACTTCTACTTTAATGGTTAGGTGGTCATTTTTTTGAGATACAGCAGAAATATGTATGTGTATTTCTCCACCATTAGTAAATTTAATGGCATTACCAATAAGATTAGAAATAACTTGAGTTAAACGATTACCATCTGCTATTATATTTTCGGGTAATTCTTCAGAGTATTTAGGAATCAAATTAATTTCTTTAGCTGTAGCAGTGGCCAAAAAGAGATCTACATTTTGATGGATTAACTTTTTAAAATTAATGGGAGTAGGGGATAAATTAAATTTTCCTTCTTCCATTTTTGATAGATCCAAAATTTGATTTAAGATTTCTAATAAATTATGCGAAGATTGGTGAATTGTAGTAACATATTCTTTTTGAAGATCATTAAGTTTTGTAGTATTAAAAAGTAAATCAATCATACCTATAACACCAACCATAGGGGTTCTGATTTCATGACTCATATTGGCAAGGAACTCTTGTTTAAATTTTGAGCCCTTTAAGATTTGTTGATTTTTTTCTTTTAATTGATCTAGATTTCTACCTCCAAACATGGCAAACAGACCCAAAAATAAGGGAGCAGTATCTATAATATAATGAATAGGGAAATTTCTTTGTACATAGGCTATAGATTGTAACGAGAATTCAAGGTCAAGTCTGGCAATGTCTATACTTGTGGCCAGAATAGGAAATGCAAATCCGAAAGATATCCCATATAAAGTATATCTAGCCGCTTCAGATTTGAACCATGATATTCGTGCCATAATAATAATAATTTTGGTTGAGCTCTTACGTTCTTTATTATTTAAAAAACCGGCGTATTAGGGAGAAGCTTAGGGGGAATAATTGCTAAATATAGTTTTTTTTTGAAATATTAAGCAATGTTTTAAGGATTTATATACCAGAGGATTAGAGTATTCTTAAAAAAATCCACGACAGGGGATTGTCGTGGATTTTAAACCTTACTTTTAATGATTAAATCACATTTTGAAAATTATCTTTTTTAATTTGTATCCGTCAATTTTAATTAAATAGGTCTTCGGGTCAATATAATTTTGAATATAATCATCAACTTCTCCTTTGTCTAATAATCTTCCAGACATGTTGTAAAGACTATATTTAAGGCCTTGGGGAACTTCTTTTATATGTTTAAAAGTTTTTTGGTCTGTAGTTTGTTGACAGGTATCATCTGCCAAAAATTTATTAATAAAAGTAATTCGTCCTTGCTCATCTCCTTCTAATGTTACAGTTGCTGTATCATCGATATCAATAATACCATTACCTGTTAAATCACCAAGAATTATTAAACAAGCGTTTCTTACTTTAATACGTACTCCAGCTTCAAGATGTAAACTTTCTGTAATGAAAATAACACCTTCTTCAGAATTTTCGTCCAAACCATCAACTACAGTGTTTTCTGTTACTGACATTAATTTATAAGAAATGTCAATTTTAGTGTTTGCAAATGTTATGCTTGTTAGTAACAAGGCTAATAAGGGTAGAAATTTTTTCATAAAGTTTGGTTTTGGGGTTGAACTTAAATTTTGTAAGTAATTACTTACTTTAAATGATTTTTTATCGTTGTAAAACACAAAATCAACGACAATATACAACATTTTATGTTAAAAACGTAACTTTTTTAGGTTCAGTATTGATTTTTATTTGTGGTTTATAAATAAAAATCACGTATGACCCTCTGGTTACGGGTAGTTTATTAAAAATTCTTTTTTTGTTTTTTTTAACAATTTTTGAAAGAAGACACCCTATTTGTTTGATTTTAATGAATAATAAATTAAAATATATTTAGACATGAGTATTCGTTTTATTCATTAGATTTATATTCTTATTCTTAAAATCTAATTATTACAGAAATGGTAAAACTGTTGTTGTTTTTTCAACAATTTAGTATATGGTTTAAAATACTGTTGAGCGAATTGTCTAATAACCTAATTAGCCTCTTTTTTATTTTGGCTTTATATTTTGCTTTATGGCATTTTCCCCAAACTATAGATTTATTGTTAATTCTTAATCAAGCAGATGCCTTTTTGTTTGAAGTACCTTTGTATTTTTTCTTACTTATGGTTTCGGCATTTTTGATCTGGAATATCCCAAAGTATTTCTATTATTATAATTACAAGGATATCTCCTTTTCTAACCTGATTGGTTTTATCCCTAATCAACATTATAAATTTCAGGATAGAAATAAATCGGTTAGATATCATTACCTGGTTAGAGTACATATGAGAAAAGTACTACCTCGAATATTAGCTCTTTTATTATTGATTATTTCAGCTTTAAGTATTCTTAATGCGATGGAGTTGTTTGAACTTGATAATATCTATACTAATTTTTTAGAACCAACAAATACACTTATTTACTGTATCTTTTTTTTATTTCTTTTATCAGAACCTACTATATACGGCCATATACAGGAATTTATTAATAAAATCCCCAAGACGAATGCTTTTATAATTCTATTATCGGTAGGATTGATTGTTTTTATTATATCTCTGGGTACCCTAAATACTCAGACAGAAAAAGATTTAGGGAATCTTTTTCTGTCTAATTGCGCACTAGCTTTGTTTTTCTTTACATTATCGTTTAATAGTTATCGTTTTTTAAAAGAATTTCCCCAAAAACTCTTCTATGGGGTTGTTCTCTTTTCAGGTTTTATTTTATTGTTTTCTTTTCTGGCACTTAATTTTGTTCCCGAATGGGCCAGTAGAATAAATCCTTTATCGATTTTAATATTATCATTATTAAGCTTGTTTATGATAAGTTTTGTGCTAATTCTTTCTGGTAAAAAGCTAAAACTACCTTTATTTTCCATAGTTGTTGTTGTATGTTTATTTTCTTCCAGGCTTTTTTCAGAAAGCTCTGATCATTATCAGCTTACGATAAAACCCTCAGAAGTAGAAAGGCCAGTTATGGAGCAATATATGTATCAATGGATAAAAGATAGAATTGATATTATAGAAAAGAAAGAAGGGAAGTTTTCTGCTCTTCTGGTTTCTTCAGAAGGAGGAGGATCCAGAGCTGGGCTTTGGTCTTTTTTAGTACATAGTTATTTGTATGAGAAATCTAATGGAAGTTATTTTGAGGAAAATTTACTATCCTTAACCGGAGCATCGGGAGGAAGTGTAGGCAATGCTATGTTTTTTGCTGAAGCACAACTTGCCATGTATGATAACAAAAAGGCTAATTTTAAAACTAAGTCGACCGATGGATACCCGGATTTAAAATATAAGGCAAGTGCAGTGTACAAAGAAAATTATTTATCGGTTTCATTACTTTCGCTATTGGGTAGAGATTTATTTAAGGAAACAACAAGTTTGTTTCGTTTTAAAAACAGAGGCAAGCTGTTAGAAGAACAATGGAGTGATACTTACAAAAAATACTTTTCTAAAAAATCAAACGAAGATATCTTACAGAAAGAGTTTTTATCTTTTTATAATAATATTACCAATACAGAAGAGAAGACAACCCCACCACTTTTGTTTATTAATACTACACATACACAAACAGGAAACTATAATGTAATAAGTCCTGTTAAATATGCTCATCTAAGACCTCTTACAGGGATGCGTGACTTTATAGAAAATTTGCAAAAAAGCTACCCCGATAGCTCTATTGGATTATCAACAGCAATGCGTATAAATGCAGGGTTTCCTTATATAACCCCGGTTGGAGAAGTAAAAAAATCTTCTATTTCTGGTAAAGAATATTCTGATCAATATGCAGATGCAGGATATTATGATAATGTAGGAGGTATAGTATCCAAAGGTGTTGAAGAAGTTTTTAGAAATGTATTACGAGATTCTTTCCCTGAGTTACAAGATAAAATCAATATCAAACATATTATCATTGCTAATAGTGAAGAGCGTAAAATGATAAAAACGCAAACACAATATAAAGCCCCTTTAACAACCTTACAAAATGTTAGATATGGACATACTCAGGAAATTATCAAAAAACTTGGGAGTAAGTATATAATAAAATTAAAGCCAACTATGATACCTCTTTCTTTATCAGAATCAGAAAATATAGAAGAAGAAGTTCTTATGATTAAGCCAGTTTTACCGTTGGGTCGATACCTGTCTACTGTGGCAGTTAGATCTATGGAAGCAAGATTAAGTGAGGTAAAACCACAATTAGACTCAATTTTAACAGTAAACTAAGACAGTTGTCATTTTTTTTTGTATTTTTGTCATAAAATAGATAATCATGAGTGCAGTATCTCCATTAGATTTTGATAGTTTCGAAAATAAAGGTTTATTACGATATCTTAATATAGATATCCCTTTACGTAACATGTATGATTTTATTGAGCTATCAAGAAATGGGATAGATAAAAAGGCATTGCTACACCTAGCTAAGACTATTGGTTTTGACCTTAAAGAACTGGCACATATACTTCATATGTCTGAACGCACTATCCAGCGTTATGATTTAAATAAAAAATTAGGAACAGAAGCTAGCGCTAGAGTATTACAGTTAGCTAAGCTTTATGCAAGAGGAGAAAATATTTTTGGTGACCTTTCTCGTTTTAAAAATTGGATGGGACACCCAAGTGTGGCATTAGCCATGAAAAAACCAAAAGAATTATTAGATACTACGTTTGGTTTTCAGTTACTTAATGAAGAATTAGTTAGAATAGAACATGGAATTTTTGCCTAATGCGAGTATATCGAATAGCTAAACAAAAATATATAAAAGATCTTACCGGAATCGGAGCAAAAACAGTAGGAGGAAGATGGAACCCTAAAGGAGTTGCTGTTTTGTATACTAGTACTACAGCAGCACTTTCGGCCCTCGAAGTACTAGCTCATTTGCCAGCTGCATATTTTCCAGATGATATGTCAATTGCTACTATAGAAGTTCCTGATACATTAATTACCACTATAGACATAGAAAAGATACCAGATAATTGGAATCAAATTCCTGTACCTATCGAGATTCAAAATTATGCAATGCAATGGATTGCAGAAGAACAATATCTAGGTCTTAAAGTGCCTAGCATCATAATTCCGAAAGAAAAAAACCTTCTGGTTAATCCAATGCACCCTAAATTTGATAAAGTAAAGCTTATTGATGTTGAACCATTTTGTTTTGATACCAGGTTGTTAAAATAAAATCCGTTTGTTAAATCTTATTTTTTCGTTAAAACTCGGTACAAAACTCACCAACATATTTCATTTTATATAAATTACGAGCTTAATATACGTAACGAATTTTCGGTTCAGACGTCATATTTACTAATAACTAATCTTAATTTAATAACAGAATGAGTATAAAAATGAAAAAAGTTTACTTTTTGGCTGCATTTATTTTCGCTTTTGTGAGTTGTAAAAACGAAACAAAAAAAAGTGATAGTGAAAGTGAAGTAGTAGCTGAGGTAGAAAAAGTTCCTGGCATAGTTCTGGAAAACATGGACACAAACGTGAGTCCTAAAGATGATTTCTATAACTACGTTAATGGAAATTGGATGAAGAACACCGAAATACCTGAAGACAGAACACGATGGGGAGGCTTTGGGGTTTTAAGAAAGAAAACAGATGATGATGTGCTTAAGATTATGGAAGAAGCAAAATCCAGTGGTAAATATGCTGCGGGAACTGATCAGCATAAGGCTCTGGTTATCTTCGAATCTATAATGGATACAATAGCAAGAAATAAAGCAGGTATAACTCCATTACAGCCAACACTAGATAAAATAGCTGCGATAAAGAATATTCAGGACTTACAATCTGTATTAGCAACAGAAACAGCTGCTTCTGCACCGTTTTTAGGGTTTACTTCTTTTCCAGATTTAAATAATAGTGATATAAATGCTCCATATGTAACTACTGGTGGTTTAGGATTACCAGATCGTGATTACTATTTGGACCAGGATGAAAAGTCTAAAGAAATTAGAGGACAATATGTGGATCATATTACGAGAATGCTTCAGTTTATTGGGGATACCGAAGATCAGGCGCATAAAGCTGCAGAAAAGATTTTGGATATCGAAACCAAATTATCCGAACCTAGATTAGATAAAGTTCAAAGTCGTGATGCTCGTAACTTTAATAATCCAAGAAGTATAGCTCAACTTTCAGAAATGACTCCAGCAGTAGATTGGAATAAATTATTGAAAGATCTTGGTGTTAAACAACAACTGGATACAGTTATGGTGTTACAGCCAAAATATATGAAAGCTTTACAAGGAGTGCTTACAGGAACAGATATCGAAGACCTTAAAACCGTAATGCGTTGGTCTACTTTAAATAGTGCAACTGGATCTCTTTCTACAGAAATAGAAAAAGCAAACTGGGATTTTTATAGCAAAACACTTAGAGGTGCAAAAAAACAAAGACCACTTGATGAACGTGCATTAGGTACCGTAAATGGTTCTGTAGGAGAAGCTATTGGACAATTGTATGTTGATGCTAAATTTCCACCCGAAGCAAAAGCTAAGGCAGAGAAAATGATTGCTAATGTAATCAAAGCATACCAAAAAAGAATTGAAGTATTAGAATGGATGAGTGATAGCACAAAAGCTAAAGCTATAGAGAAATTAGATAAGTTTACTGTTAAGATTGGGTATCCAAATAAATGGGAAGATTATTCTACACTTGATGTAAAAGAAGGGAATTCTAATTTTGAAAATACAATGGCGGTATCAAAATGGCAATTCGAAAAGGCGATTGCCGACATAGGAGAGCCAGTAGATAAAACAAAATGGGGAATGTCTCCTCAAACCGTGAACGCATACTTCAATCCTTTATTTAATGAAATTGTGTTCCCAGCGGCTATACTTCAGCCACCTTTCTATAATTATACAGCAGACGAAGCGGTTAATTATGGAGGTATTGGAGCAGTTATTGGGCATGAAATATCTCATGCTTTTGATGATTCTGGAGCTCGTTTTGATGCAGATGGAAATCTTAAAAACTGGTGGACAGAAGATGACCTTAAAGCTTTTACAGAAAGAGGAGATGCATTAGCAGAACAATACAGTTCTTTAGAAGTTTTAGATAGTGTATTTGTAAATGGTAAATTTACACTAGGAGAGAATATAGGAGATTTAGGAGGTGTGTTAGGAGCTTATGATGGATTACAGATGTATTTTGCAGAAAATGGAAGACCAGAAGATATTGATGGATTTACTGCAGAACAACGTTTCTTTATGTCTTGGGCTACCGTATGGAGAACAAAGATTCGTGAAGATGCTTTAAGAACTCAAATTAAGACAGATCCGCATTCACCTGGTACAACACGTGCTATCCAACCTTTATTAAATGTTAAAGCCTTTTATGAAGCTTTTGATATAAAAGAAGGAGATAAAATGTATTTGGCACCAGAAAAACGAGTACATATTTGGTAAAATATAATATGAAGTTTATTAAAACCCTGCTCAACAGCAGGGTTTTTTTGCTTAAAAAGATTGATCTTCTTTAACTTCATTCATTAATAAAAACGCTTTATTAACATATTCTTTTTCTAAAAATAAAGTGAAATAGTTTGAAGTAGAAATGACTTCAAAAACAGGAATGCCTTCATAAGCTAATAGCTTAAAAATATAAAAATATAAACCAATTACTTTAGAGTTGTCTTCGGGTAACGCAATAGAAATAGAAGACAAATCGTCTGCAACAGAGATACAGACCTCATTTTTGAAATGTTTCTCGACAGTAGATTTAAGTGATGAAGACACTAATATATTACTCTCTTGAAAATTACTAGAGTATGTAAAATAAGCTTTTGTTTCGTTTTTTACACTTTCTAAAAGATTACTCTGGCTGGTTAAAATACTATTGGAGTTTAAAAATGTATACTCGGTTATCCCCGATCGTACCATGATATCACCAAGATTTCTTAGATTATCGATATGCTTTATTTTTCTTGGATGGTAACGCCTTAATGCCATCACAATAGAACCAGGTTTGACAGGTTTTTTCATAATCTTTTCCACTTTAGGTAAAAGATCAACAGCCAGTGAACTAAAATTAATAATATCCCTTGATAGTGCGTCCTCTAGAAAAGGTTGATGCCTTAATATATTGTGTACACAATCTGTAATTGTTTTCATTGTTACATATTTAACATTCTGTGCAAAT
Organism: Aquimarina macrocephali; assembly: GCF_051627225.1. Lineage (NCBI taxonomy): Bacteria > Pseudomonadati > Bacteroidota > Flavobacteriia > Flavobacteriales > Flavobacteriaceae > Aquimarina > Aquimarina macrocephali. The sequence goes on along the minus strand of NZ_CP151795.1, from coordinate 5,788,500 downwards.
TTATGTTTTTTCTTTTAAAATATTTATTATTTGTGAGTTATTAATTAACTATGCATTGTTAAAAACAAATGAAAAAGCAAGATTGATGAAAATTTTAAAGTTTGGAGGAACTTCTGTAGGATCTGTTGAAAATCTCAATAAGGTAAAGGAAATTTTAATTTCGGATCAAGAAGATAAAATTGTAGTTTGTTCTGCAATGTCTGGTGTTACAGATCAGTTAATTCGTTTGGTAGAAAATGTGAAATTTAATGATGTTGATGCTATTACGAGAAATTTACATCGATTAGAAAGCAAACATAGCGATGTTATTGATAAACTAGTCGAGGATCAGGAAACAAGAAATGTTCTTAAAGACGGCTTATCTACAATGATTACAGAAATGTTTGAGATTTCTAGTCAAGAATACTCCGAGGCTGTTAATTCTAAGCTTATTACTTTTGGAGAAGCTCTTTTGACGTACATATTCTCGGGGTTTCTAAAGGCAGAAGGTATATCTAATGTTTTATTAGACGCAAAGGAATTTATGTATGTAGGATCTGTTGAAAACCCAAACATAGATAAGGTTAGTAAAAAACTAAATAAAGTAATAGAAAGTAATATCCATACGTCATTATATATTACTCAAGGGTTTGTATGTAGAGACGAGATAGAACAAATTAGTCATTTAAAAAGAGGAGGTAGTGATTATACAGCTACAATTATTGGAGCAGCATTAAACGCTTCAGAAGTACAAATATGGACTGATATTGATGGACTACATAATAATGATCCAAGGTATGTTGATGAAACTCATCCAATCTCACATCTTACGTATAATGAAGCAGCAGAACTAGCATATTTTGGAGCCAAAATCCTTCATCCACAAACCGTTTCTCCTGTTGTAGGTAAAGATATACCAGTACTTCTTAAAAATACATTTGATCCAGAAGCGCCAGGAACCATAATTTCTAATAAAACATATCGAAAAGGATTAAAAGCCATTTCTGCAAAAGATGGGATTACAGCAATTAAGATCAAATCGAATCGAATGTTGATGGCTCATGGATATCTAAGAAGGATTTTTGAAGTCTTTGATAACTATCATACATCAATTGATATGATTACAACTTCAGAGATTGCTATATCATTAACTATTGATGATACAAGTAATTTGGATCAAATCGTAAAAGAAATAGAAACATATGCAGAAATAACTGTAGAACAAGATCATAGTATCATATGTATTGTAGGAGAATCTGTTATCAATGATAAGAATTCATATAGACTTTTCGAAATATTAAATTTTATTCCAGTACGTATGGTATCTTACGGTGGAAGTAATAATAATATATCTATTTTGGTAGATACCAAAGACAAAATACCAACACTAAAGTTTTTAAATAAAAAACTGTTTCAAACTACAGTAGAAGCAGTTGTATGATTGTTTGTTATGTAATTTATACATAAAATAAGTAGGGCATGAGCTTGGTGTATTCTATCATACGTAATATATCTTTATAAAGCGAGGGCCCTACTTTTCAATTCCAACCTTATTAAGTCTAAAGAGAGTAGGTTATTTATCTTTAAAATGTATCCTGAAGTATTTTTGATACAAAATCCCAGTTTCATTTTTTAAAACTCATCGTACTTATGTTTGCATGGATGTAAAACACAACACATGCTTACAAAAGTTTTTGGGAGTGCTGTTTTTGGAGTCGAGGCAACATCCATTACAGTCGAGGTGAATATTGATAAAGGAATAGGATATCACCTTGTAGGGTTACCAGATAATGCAATACGAGAAAGTAGTTATCGTATAGCTGCCGCTTTGCAAAACAATGGATACAAATTACCAGGAAAGAAAATCACGATTAATATGGCTCCTGCAGACTTAAGGAAAGAAGGATCTGCATACGATCTTACCTTAGCCTTAGGGATTCTTGCAGCAAGTTCACAAATCAAAGGAGACACAATTTCAGAATATTTGATTATGGGGGAACTATCTCTGGATGGAAGTTTGCAACCCATTAAAGGAGCATTACCTATTGCAATCAAAGCACGTGAAGAAGGGTTTAGAGGATTTATACTTCCGAAGCAAAATGCTAAAGAAGCTGCTATAGTTGATCATTTAGAAGTATACGGAGTAGAAAATATCAAAGAAGTAATCAACTATTTTGATGAAAAAGGAGAGCTTGAGCAAACCATTGTAGATACCAGAGAAGAATTTTATATGGCCCTGGATAATCCCGAATTTGACTTTGCAGATGTAAAAGGACAGGAAAGTATAAAACGATGTATGGAAATTGCTGCTGCAGGAGGACATAATATCATACTGGTAGGCCCACCGGGAAGTGGTAAAACGATGCTGAGTAAAAGGTTGCCTAGCATTTTACCACCTATGTCATTGCAAGAAGCTCTCGAAACAACAAAAATACATAGTGTAGTTGGGCGCATTAAAGATAATGTAGGATTGATGGCGCAACGCCCGTTTCGTAGTCCGCATCATACTATATCTAATGTAGCATTAGTGGGTGGAGGAAGCTATCCGCAACCTGGAGAAATTTCACTATCTCATAACGGAGTTTTATTCTTAGATGAATTACCAGAATTTAAAAGAGAGGTACTAGAAGTAATGCGCCAGCCTCTTGAGGATAGAGAAGTAACTATTTCCAGAGCAAAATTTACTGTAACCTATCCCTCAAGTTTTATGCTGGTTGCGAGTATGAATCCTAGTCCGGGAGGATATTTTAATGATCCTAATGCACCTGTAACCTCTTCACCGGCAGAGATGCAACGCTACCTTAGTAAAATTTCGGGTCCATTATTAGATAGAATAGATATTCATATAGAAGTTACGCCGGTGCCTTTTGATAAGTTGAGTGAAGAGCGTAGAGGAGAATCCAGTGTGGAAATAAGGAAAAGAGTTATTAAAGCCAGGGATATCCAGACCGAAAGATTTATAGAATTACAGAATATTCATTACAATGCGCAGATGGGAGTAAAGCAAATCAGGGCATACTGTGTTTTAGATAACGCTTCTAAAGAATTGCTAAAAACTGCAATGGAACGATTAAACCTTTCTGCCAGAGCATACGATCGTATTTTAAAAGTATCCCGGACTATTGCAGACTTAGAAGGAGCAGAATCAATTTTGGGAGACCATATTTCTGAAGCAATTCAATATAGAAGCCTGGACCGTGATGGATGGTTAGGGTAAAGTTTTTTAGCATGATAAAACCAACGAAAAGGGTGATCTTTGGAATTTAGCCTGATCATTCTATAAATTACTTTTCATAACCATTTCTTAACGCATAAACAGCAAGCCCTACTCTAGTTTTGAGTTCTAATTTTTCAAATAAACTATCTCTGTAATTTTCTATGGTTCTGGGGCTGCAAAACATCTTTTCTGAAATTTCTCTATAGGTCATTTCTGTAGGTGTATATTTGAGAAACTCTATTTCTCTATCGGATAAGTTGGTTCTTATATCAGCATTTATTGTATTGTCACTGATGGAGGTAAGTATTTTACTGGTAGCCCAGTCTGGAAAAAAATATCCTTTATCAACTAATTCATTTAAAGCTTTTTTTAATTCATTAGGATTAGTATTCTTTAGTAAATATCCTTTTGCTCCATTCTTTATCATTTTGATCAAACTTTGTTCATCATTTTGCATACTTAAAGCCATTACTAGAACTGTTGGATACGTTTCCTTTAGCCATTTTGATGTTTCGAAACCATCCATAATTGGCATACTAATATCTAATAAAGCAATATCTGGAATAGGTTTTGTTTTAATTTTGTCTTGAAAATCTTTCCCATTTTTACACACATACAAAACTTTAAATTGAGTGAAATTGGAAATAAAATCACTTAGTGCATTTGCTATTAAAATATGATCATCAATAATTACAATAGTATATTTCATCTAAATAGGAATTACCACAGTTAATTTTGTACCATTTTTTATATTACTTTCTAAATTAAAAATACCATCAATCATTTCCGTTCTCTTCTTCATATTTTTTATTCCAATACCATTTGTTTTTAAGTTTTCTACATCAAACCCCTTACCATCGTCTTGCAGTTTTAAATGTAATTTACCTTCATTTTCATATAGCGAGATATCTATCTTTTCGCAACTGGCATGTTTTATACTATTTTGGATAAACTCTTGAGAGATTCTTAATAAAATACTTTTTTTACGATAAGAAACAGGTTTAATTTGAGAGTCACTTTTAAAACTAATCTTGCATTTTTTTAAATTACTTATTTTTTTGCATTCATTTTCGATTAATTCAAAGATTGTATTATTCTCAATGGTATCATCAGTTAAAGATTTTGAAAGATGTCTCAAATCCTCTAATGACTCATTTATAATTATATTTATATTTTTTATGCTATCAATGATTTCTGGAGCTTTGCTTTCATAAACTAATTGTTGCAGATATAAACTAGACAAAGTAAGTTTTTGCCCTACATTATCATGTATTTCTCTACCTATAGATTTCATTGTTTGAACCTGTATTTCCATTTGCGTTTTTAAAAGCTCCTTTTTATGTAGTATATCAATAGTTTTGATTTGTTCTATATATGCTTTCTTTTTTCTATGGTATTCACGAATGAAAACCACTATCGCCCCGATAAAGGCAATAAAAATTACATTAAAAATGATTAACATTATTTTAAATGATGTTTCCCCCATATAAAAGAAGCTGTAAATAATAAATATATGACATAATTAGATACTAAAAAATACAGATAATATGCATTCCATATTTCTATATATGGTTCTTTTGAAAGTACATCATAAAAGGCAAAGTATGGATATGTTCCAATATAAAATAATATGACCCCAACATTAATATAAAACATTTTATTTTTAGTGAACTCAAGAATATTATCGTTCTTGATTTGTTTAATAAATTCTAAAACAACAAGAAATGTAAGTAATATTGTGCCTGCGGTTAGATTTATAGAATAAACTAAATTAATTTTTCCGAAATAAAGTTCTATCGGTAAATAGGTCGATAAATAAATAAAGGAAAAAAAATAAAATAATTTTCTGTTATTTAGAGATTTGTAAGCATATAACCAAAAAAGAAAAAGGTATTGAATAGGAATGCCGACGAAAGCATAATATTTTATATTTATACTATCTAATGAATAAGTATTAAGGGTCCAAAAAGATTCCTGAATAAAAATAAAAATTAAATATATCGAAAACCATTTCCAATACGAGTTTCTCAACCTAAATATATATATAAAACCTACTATGGCAGCGAAAAGTTGCAATACCAATAATATTTTGTGCATGATTGGATAATAATTCAACATTTTTTTTTAATTAAAAACCAAAACCTTCTTCTTTTTTTGGAGGAAACAAACCTCCATGATTTCGACCTAATATACTACCCCCACCATTTGGTTTTAATCTAGGCATTAAGTTTAAACCAAAAGTAGGGAACTCTGATGTGGAACCATATTTAATGGTGTCTTGTAATCCATGGTTGTAGGTTATTGTGTCTAATGGATTAAAATCTACATCTATATTATCAATTTTTATTGTTGGTATCATTACTAAAGTATGTTTTATTTCATATTGCATTGTTTCTGGATGATTCATATAACCATTTAAATAACCATGGTATTTAGGTGTATTCTCCCAGGTATCTTTAGATGGATAACTTGCATAATAGATTCGAATTCCTAAATCTTCTTTAGATTTCGAAGAATTATTTTCTATTGTCACGGATTCAATGTGATATATAAATTTTTTTAATGTTTCTAAATCAAACCAAATAGCTCTAGCATCATCTATTTTCAATCCTTCGTTGATTTTAGCTAATTGTCTAGTTTTGTAGCCATTTACCATATCATGAACCAATCCAACAGGTATTTTACTGATTGGATCACTAGTATAATTAAAACAAATAGTTTTGTCAAAAGCTGGATCTACTTTTTGTTTTTTACAACCACTAAAAATTATAAAAGCTACTATTCCTACAAATACTAATAAAGTTACGATTCTTTTTTTCATAATACTTTGTTTTGAGTTACTGAAATTATTTTTAAATGCCTCACAAAGAAACAATTAACTGGTGGTTTCTGATAAGGTGATCTAACTTAAATCCACAGGGTTAAATGACCCAATTAAATTACGCTAACACACTGCCTAGTTTTGGGTTAATGAGTCATCGATTTAAAAAGAAGACTTCACGAAATTTGGAATACAAATTATTAGCAAATATTTATTTCTATGATCTCTAGAGGTTTAGCATAGAGTCAGAAAATTATCAATTGTTTAACTTAATACATAAGAAAATGAATTTGCCAAAGTCTTTTTTTGATCCAGGTACGTTTCAACTTACCACAATAGCAAGAACTTATTTAAAGGATTTTTTACAAAATCAAGAACTGTCTAAGCTCAGAAACCTGGTAGGATATACTCCAGATCCAGATGAGCCTTACCCAATAACATGGCCACGACCCATTGGTTGGAGAAATTATTTTCATGTAAGATCCGGAATTGAAGGTTTGTCAGGTCCCCCATGGCCAGAACCTTGCATAAATTGTTCAAAGTGGTTTAATAATAATCCTGTAGGTTATCCTGTTCCTGATGATATAAACCCTTGGCCTTGGCCACTAGGTCCGCTAGTCAAAGATTTAGTAAATGATAAGATACATGATCTTGTTAGCAAATCTTCAGGAAAGAATGATTCTTATAATTTTATTGATGTAATAAAAAAAGAAAACATTGTAGAAGAAGTTTTAAGTGAATTATGTGAAAACCTTGGGGTTGCTCAAAAAGAAATTTCATTGAAATTGAAAGCTTTAAAAAATTCAGAAAACAAATAAATAAAACTTACGACCAGGATTGTGCGCTGAAATTTCCTAATGAAGTCAAAATTTCAGTGCATGATTTAGGTAAATCACTAAATCATGAAAACACTTTTTTTATTTCAGTTAATAGTACTTGTTCTATTCATAACTAATTTGAACGCTCAATCAGAGGGGAAATATTATATAGAATCAGAATTTGAAAACAAATACCTCGACATTGAATTGCATATGTCAGAAAATGGCACACCACTAAACCTAAGGAATGGCAGTGATGGTGTCACTCAACGGTTTAATTTAGAGGATGCTGGCAATGGATATTTTTATATCAAATCCGACCTTGGGAAATATGTTCATATAGAAAATAATTCTTCCAATTCTGATGCTAAAGTTGTTCTTTGGGAAGGGAAAGGGAATTCTAATACAAAATGGAAATTTAATGATATAGGAGATGGTTACTATTCCATTCAATCTAAAAAAGGAACATACATGATTAACCAATGGGGAAAACGCACAGATGGAACCAAAATAGTTATGTGGAAAAGATACGGTTCTGCATGGAAACTTAAAACTATAGAGAAAGGAGAAAGAATAAATCAATTAATTAGAATAAGCGTCTCTGATATGTCTTTTGAATCCTTTCATAACAGTGACTGCTCGAGGTTACAAGGTTCTCTTATAGTAAAAATCAAGAACATAGATAACTCAGAGTATTATTATCCAACAAAAAATACTTTAGCTCCATCTGTCAATTATGTTGGGGATTACAACTTCAATTTGTTATTGTTTAACGGAACCTTAAACAAGGATTACCATAAAAGAAATATCAACAAACTGAATAATTATGCTCATAATGTTGATTTTATAGTAAACCTTAATGACTATATTTCTGGTAAACTTCAACTTGAATTGTCGAGTAATATTTGGGGTTGTCATAAAACATGTGACTTGTGCTCTGGCTACCATTGTAAGGTAAGATATAATGAAATAAGGTTTATAAGTGGTTATGCAAGAAGGTCGACGACACTAAAAATGAAACCACACTCATCTTCAAATTTCTTTATTAAAGCTCAGGATAGACATCAGATAAAAGGTAAAATATCAATGACTAACCTTAATTAATTTAATAAAATAATATTATCCAAAAATATTATTTATTAATCTTCACAAGAGTAATTCTTTGTCTTTCTCCGTCTAGTTGTAATGACACTGAATTCAGCATATATTTTGATAGATTTTAAATAAAAACAGACTTAGAAGGAGCAGAATCAATTTTGGGAGACCATATTTCTGAAGCAATTCAATATAGAAGCCTGGACCGTGATGGATGGTTAGGGTAATATTAGAAAGCAATAAGAAAATAAGTTTTATTTGTGTTAATTAAGATATGATTTTGGAAATATAAATGTACATTTCTTTAATTATTAAAATTCAATTTGTAACAAAGGGCTGTATAAATAGTCCTACATATAATTGAAGATGATATGAAAATTTAACTCTTTAAAACCAATGACCTTATTTTCACTATCACATTTTTTAAAACTGATTTTGTCAGTTTTTGGTAATTCTACATACTGTAGATATTATCTTATCTTTTATATTCTTATTCTATGCTCTAGCATTGTGATTGGGCAAAACAAAGCAGAAGAAAGAGAGGTGTCTTATTTGATTTCAGAAAAAGAAAAACTGTTTATTACTCAATCTGATTCTATAAGAAAAATAGAAAATTTTATCAAAAACGCATTCTCCAAAGAGAAAGATACTATAAAAGGTTTAGCCTATTGCAAAGTTTTTTTGCAAAGAGGAAAAATACAAGAAGACTATAATATTCAATATTTCTCAAGCTATCAAATTGCATATATAGAATACATGCGTTCTAATCACAGTAACACGATAAAAAATGCTTATATATCTGTTAAAGCTGCAGAAAAAATAAAAGATACCATAAAGATTTTTGGAAGCCACAGTTTGTTAGGAGGTAGTTATTATGTTCTTGGAGCGTATGAAGAATCACTACAATCTTATCTTAGTGCTAAAGAGCTTTCTAAAGGTATACCGAATTTATCATATAAGTTTATAAGTCATACCAATATAGCTAATGTTCGTATGAAATTAAAGCGATACAGAGATGCTATTAATGAATATGATTTAGTGCTTAAAACCTTAGAAAAAGAAACAAAAGATAATTTCATTCAATATAAAAACACCTATCTAAGTTCATTACTAGGAAAAGGCAAATGCCTGGCAGAAATTCATAAGCTTGACGAGGCTTTAAAGGCTAATAATCAAGGTGTTTTGTTTGCAGATAATTATGATTTGCCTATATACAAAAGTTATTTTTATATTAATCTAGGAGATATCTATTATAAAAAAGAAGAATACCATAAGGCGCTAGGGTTCCTTAAACAAGGAAAAGACATTTTTGCAAATAATATAGGGGGGCAACAAACCAATTTGTATATAGCCAATTATTATATAGCAAGATGTTTATATCAACAAAAAAAATATGATGAAACAATTTCTTTATTAAACAAAAATTTTGACTTAATTGGTGATAACATAGAGGCAGATAAAATAGAAAACATGTATAAACTGGCGATCGAAACATCAAAAATGATGGGTGATCAGGAAAAGCAGATATCTTATTATGACAAGCTTCAAAACATTATTCAGGTAAAAAGTGACAAAAGATTAGTGGCCAAAGATTTATTGTATGAAGATGATTTGGAAGATTTCAAAATCGAGAATAATAAACTGGTAAGTGAAAAAACAAAAAGCGTAACAAGTAAGAGAATTATTGTTGCCGTATCTATAGTGTTGATTACAGTGTTATTGTCTGTTTTTCTGATATATCGAAGAAAAACTAAGATAAAAGAACAAAAGTTTCTAAAAGTGATTGAAGATATTAAAGAGAAAAAATCTATAGATCACGAACCAGAAAACCCGGTTCTAGAGGTAAAAATAAAAGATGAGAAATCAGAAAAAATTCTCAAGGAACTTCAAGAATTAGAACATACTCATTTTTATATCTCACAAGACTGTAATTTATATTCAACAGCAAAATTACTTAATACCAATACTACTTACTTATCAAAAGCCTTAAACGAAATAAGAAAGAAATCATTTAACCAATATCTTAATGAGTTAAGAATTAATTATGCGTTGCTAAAACTTAAAGAAGATCGCATGTTTAGATCGTATACTATTAGGGCAGTGGCTAAGGAAACGGGTTATAAAAGTGCGACTACATTTATTAAAGTTTTTAAAGGTAAGACTGGACTAAACCCTGCTTATTATATTAAGAAACTAGAGCTAAACTAGGGGTTTATTGTTTAAATTTATAAATATGAACAATTCGGATTATTAGATAAGCTCAAATATTGATACTTTGTTTTTAATGTATAACTCTTAAAATTTCAATCATGAAAACGAAGTATTTTTTTATTCTTCTTGTCGTATGTATTCCTTATTTTATTAATGCACAAGAAACATTAGTCCCCCAAAATCGTACCGTTGATGTGTCTATATCTGTCACAGATTCCTTTAATGATAAAGGGATAATAGAACAGGTTGTAAAATTAAAAGGGCCAGAAAGATTAGCCTTTGGGCCACATGATATTATAAGGCTAAAGCTTAATTTAGATTATAGCTCTAGTATAAATACTACAAAATATCTTAGATTATCCGTTACCGTAATACCCAGTGACCCATTTGGAGCCAGTGCACCTGTAATTATACCTCCCGTAAAAAACGACCCTATACCGGCTCTATCAATCGTAGAACCAATATTTGATTATCCCTATGTTTTTAATACCCCTCTATTTTTTAAAAAGAAGAACAATACAATTTCATTGCGTTTGATGGAATATGATAATGAAGAAGATTATCATAATGAAGAAGATGGGGTGTGGTTGGATGATATTTTAGAAATTGACGTATTTATAGGCAAAGGTCGTTCTGATCGTATATCAATGAAATCTACTCATCAAAATGCAATTCAATTTTATCCTAATCCTGTTAAAGATCATTTGACTATTGAATATTTTGGTAAGAAGAGCAATGATCATAAAATTCAAATAGATGTATATAATAACAATGGGATAAAATTAAGGAGTAGTACTTTAAAAAGTAAAGGCAGTATAGGATCAAAAGCAATGTATAATTTTGAAACATTAGATCTGGAAAAAGGAATGTATTATTGCCAGATTACCTGCGGAGAAAATAAGTATTATAAAACTCTGATAAAAAACTAAAACAATCTGCTTTTTTGATGAATTCATCTTGAGTAGTGGTTTTAAGCCGAAAAGTTTGGCTTTTGTGACATAATGAAGTTATTTTTTTTCAGCATAGCATTAGCTACGTTGAAAAAAACAGCAAAATTAGGATGCAAAATGTGAATTTTATAGGCAAAAGCATTACTCAAGATGAGTTCGATAAACGAAACCGTCTAACAATACGTCTAGACGGTTTTTGTTGTTGAACTTATTTTAATGTATTCTTATCATACCTATAAACGAGAATTTCTTATTACTAATTAACTATTTTGATTACCCAAACACATAAGAGTTGCCACTCTAATACGATGAGAATAACAATCCTTCAAGAAGTGCCATTTTGTTAAAATCAAGCTATTGATTTTTGGTTGTTCAAATTTATAAATATGAATATTAACCCTTTGTTTTAAAGGGATACACCACCTAATTTTGAGATAAGTGCTTAGCATGTGTTCTACTTCTGGAACTATTTGCAAACAAGATCTAGTATTTTAAAAATTAAAAAAGAAACTGTCTTAAAGATGTAAAAACTTTTTAGGATATAAAAATATTCTTGCAAGGATAGACATAAACTGTGAGTGTCTATAAATGTTCACACAAATACGATTTTTTAAATTAATAGTTATGTTAAAAAACATTGTAAACCTTAATGGTGTAGATCAATTAAAAAGAGACGAACAAGCTTTTATTAAAGGAGGGATAAAAATAGACTGCAATTCTGATGCAGATTGCCCTTTTTTATGGCCGGTATGTAGTAATAATGGTCATTGTATTAGAGGATAATGCATCTTGGATTCGGATGAGACGAATCAATTAATAAGAGGCTAAGTTCTATGTAGTTTAGCCTCTATTTGACACATAAATAATTTCACATAATAAATCATTAAAACAACTTTTATATCATGAAAAAACTAATGTTTAGATCACATTACCTTGTCCTATTTCCTATGATTTTAGGATTGCTTTTGATCTCTTCCTGCGAAAAAGAAGATACAGATAATGAGCCGGTAGAAATAGTGGACACCAAAGAAGTATCAGAAAAATCATTTCCTTTAGATCCTGATTTAAGAGAACCTAATATTCCTAGACCAGGATATAATGCACCTTGTGTAGTTAGGTTATCATACTTGTCTTTTTTAAGAAGATGTCCAGAAAACTCTGGAGTGATGAATTATTGGATTAATATATTGAATTCTCAAGGGTTTGATGATATGACAAAAGGATTTGTAACTTCAAACGAAGCAAGTGTAAAATGGAACTCTCAATATAATAGTTATCTAAGTAGAAATGGTCTTAGTAGTAATCAAGTAGACAAGCTTATTTATATTACGTATAGAGGGATGCTTTTAAGAGAACCAGATGTAACAGGAGGAATGGGCTGGACCAACCTGCTATACGATAAAGGGCTAAAAAAGGTTCTTAACGGAGTAGCCAATTCTCAGGAGTTTCGAAACAGATTGGCCAATATTTCAACAGAATGTACAAATGCAGCAAATCAATGTACATATTAACCCGTGATTTGTTTTAATCAAGGCTTAAGAATCTTCCGTGTAAGTAATTTACCTCGTTTTAGAGTTATACAGTTTTGTTGTTATGTTGAGAAAAATAGCAATATTTCTTTACTACATTGAATCTGTTGATGTATGATTAGAAAATTATATTTCAAAAGTACAAACAAACTCAGATAAACTATAGTAACTTAACTAACTACAATTTTTTAAAAGGAGTAAATACTACTTATCGATAGAAGGGCCTTCCAAGAAAATGGAGGGCCTTTTTATTCAAAACCTTTCAATTTAATCAAGAAATAGATCAGCATAAACAATCTCATTTCCTTACTTCATAAAAGCCCCTTTAAGAGAATTCGCAGGCATAAAATAGATTCCTTTAACTTTATTTTAATAATGCATCCATAGAAATACTCATTGGCAAAGATTATTTTTAACTCCATAAACAAAAAATATAATTATGAAAACTCAGGTTCATAGGGTACTCATTGTAGCAGTATCCTTTTTATTTTTAGGAGTTATTTCTTGCAAGAAGGAAACAAATTCTGAAACACAAACAGAAGAAGTAGGTAAGTTATCTATTGATTTCGAAAAATATGAGTTAGAAAACGGACTTCAGGTGGTATTGCATCAGGATAAGTCTGATCCGATCGTTTCAGTTGCGATCCAGTATGGTGTAGGCTCTAATCGAGAAAAGCCAGGAAGAACAGGGTTCGCACATTTATTCGAACATATGCTGTTTCAGGAATCAGAAAATGTACCTCAGGATCAATTCTTTAAAAAGATTCAGGATGTTGGAGGAACACTTAACGGAGGAACATGGCAGGATGGAACCATATATTATGAGGTAGTTCCTAAAAATGCTATGGAAACCGTATTATGGTTAGAGTCTGATAGAATGGGGTTTCTAATTAATACAGTCACAAAAAGTGCTTTCAAAAACCAACAGGAAGTTGTACAAAATGAAAAAAGACAACGTGTAGATAATAATCCTTATGGGCATACCAATTGGGTAATTGATAAGAATATTTACCCAGAAGGACATCCATATAACTGGCAGGTAATAGGAGAATTAGTGGATCTTCAAAGTGCTACTGTAGAGGATGTAAAAGAGTTTTATGATAAATATTACGGGCCTAATAATGCTACTATAGTACTTGCCGGGGATTTTGAAACAGAACAGGCTAAGGCAATGATCGAGAAGTATTTTGGCGAAATTAAAAAACGTCAACCGGTAGAGAAATTAAAAGTACAGAATGTTACTTTATCTGAAACCAAAAGATTCTCTCACGAAGATAACTTTGCTACTACCGCACAATTAAATATGGTTTGGCCAACAGTAGAACAATATACTAAAGATGCATATGCATTAGACTTCTTAGGACAATTATTATCCGAAGGAAAAAAAGCTCCGTTGTATAAAGTTTTAGTAAAAGAAAAAGAATTAACCTCGGATACCAATGCATGGAATAGATCTATGGAAATAGCAGGTAAATTCAGAGTGAATATTACTGCTAATGATGGAAAAAGTCTGGTCGATATCGAAGCAGGAGTCTTTGAAGCATTTAAAAAATTTGAAGAAGAAGGAATTACTGAAACGGATATCGAACGTATTAAAGCAGGGCTTGAAACACAATTTTATAATGGGATCAGTAGTGTGTTAGGAAAATCATTTCAATTAGCACAATACAATGTATTTGCCGGTGACCCAGGATTTATTACCGAAGATATAGAAAATATTAAGGCAGTTACAAAAGAAGATGTAGTTAGAGTATACAACACATACATTAAAGATAAGCCTTATGTGATCACAAGTTTTGTCCCTAAAGGAAAATTGGATTTGGCAGCAAATGATTCAGAAAAAGCAGCAGTTGTTGAAGAAGAGATAAAAGAAAATGTAGAAGAAGCGGTAGCAGAAACAAAAGAAGAAATACAAAAAACACCTTCGGCTTTTGATCGTTCTGTAGCACCAAAAGAAGGAGAATCTCCAAAACTGAACATTCCTCAATCCTGGAGTACTTCATTATCTAATGGAATGAAAGTATATGGTTTAGAACAAAATGAACTTCCATTGGTTAATTTTAGCCTGATAATTTCTGGAGGACATTTGTTAGATTCATTTGATAAAGTTGGAGTAGCAAACCTAATGACCGATATCATGATGGAAGGTACAGTTACCAAAACTCCAGAGCAACTAGAAGAAGAGATAGAATTGCTGGGAGCTTCTATCAGAATGTATACTACCAGAGAAGCAATTATTATCAGAGGTAATACTTTGGTTCGTAATCTTGACAAAACAATGGATTTGATAGGTGAAATATTGTTAGAACCAAGATGGGATGAAGAAGAATTCGGAAGAATAAAAACGAAGACTATTAATGGGATTAAAAGATCTGCTGCAGATCCTAATACGGTAGCAAGAAATGTATATAATAAACTTCTTTACGGAGAAAAACATATGTTTGCTTACCCTACCAGTGGTACTGTAGCTTCTGTAGAAGCTATTACTATAGATGATTTAAAACAGTTTTATACCAATAATTTTTCTCCTTCAGTAAGTAAGTTTCAAATTGTAGGAGATTTAAATCAGGACAAAGCACTTGCTGCTCTTAAAAACTTAGAAAGTAAGTGGGCTAGTAAAGAAGTAACTATTCCAGAATATGAAGTAGTTAATACTAGAGATAAATCATCGTTATATTTTGTTGATATTCCTAATGCTAAACAATCTGTAATTAATATAGGGTATCTTTCTATGGCACGTACAGATGAGGATTATTTTCCGGCTACGGTTATGAATTATAAACTAGGAGGATCTTTCTCAGGAAATGTAAATCTAATTTTAAGAGAGGAAAAAGGATATACCTACGGTGCACGATCAAGGTTTAGCGGGAGTAAAATACCAGGGACTTTTACAGCATCTTCAAGTGTTCGTACCAATACTACTTTTGAGTCGGTAAAGATTTTTAAAGATGAAATAGAGAAGTATAAAAATGGTATTTCTGAAGAAGATTTAGCATTTACCAAAAATGCCTTAATAAAATCCAATGCTCGTAGATTTGAAACTCAAGGTGCATTATTAGGAATGTTACAGGAAATGGGGAGGTATGATTTTGAATCAGATTATATAGCCAAAGAAGAGAAGGTAATAGAACAAATGACCTTAGAACAGCATAAGGCACTGGCAAATAAATATCTTGATGAAACCAAAATGGCATACCTGTTAATTGGAGATGCAGCTACACAGTTTGAGCAATTTAAAAATGCAGGGTTTGATGAAGTGTTGATGTTAGATAAAGAAGGAAAAGAAGTGAAACTTACCGACGTGAAGATGTAAATCCAAGTTAGAAATGAAAGTAAAGGGATATGATTTAATCATATCCCTTTTTTTATCTCCAGGCGGTAAAAGATACTTCAGCCTGGATTATGCTTTTTAGTGAATGGTTTTGAGAATTTATAAACTATTTCCTGTTCTTATCAACAATCATATACGCATGATTCCGGAAATTGATATTTTTAAGAAAGTAGATATTTTAAACTTATAAATATTGATTATGTACCGAATACTTTTTCTGATTTCAATGCTTGTTTTATTAGGATGTAATAAAAACAATGATAC
The DNA here is from genome assembly GCF_051627225.1 of Aquimarina macrocephali. Lineage (NCBI taxonomy): Bacteria > Pseudomonadati > Bacteroidota > Flavobacteriia > Flavobacteriales > Flavobacteriaceae > Aquimarina > Aquimarina macrocephali. The sequence goes on along the minus strand of NZ_CP151795.1, from coordinate 5,772,285 downwards.
ACAAAAACAACCGTCTGAGGATATAAAAACTCAAGAACAACCACAAGAAAATCCGATAGAACAGCCTTTACAGCTCACGTTAGAGCAAGCCAATACATTGATAGAGCTACCATTAGCTTGCTTGCAAGTAGAATACCCTAACAAACTGGGACAAACGTTAGGAGGGAAAGAAAATATTGGAGAACCTCACGTATTGCATCCTACTTTCTATGGTTGTTTTGACTGGCATTCCTCAGTCCATGGGCATTGGTCATTGGTGAAGTTATTAAAAGCATTTCCCGATCTGGAAAAAAAGGAAGAGGCAAAAAATAAATTGCTTCAAAATATGTCTAAGAAGAATATTGAAGAAGAAATCAAATATTTTGAAGGAAAACATAACAAATCATACGAGAGAACATACGGTTGGGCCTGGTTGCTTAAGCTGGCCGAAGAACTACATACCTGGGATGATCCGCTAGCAAGAGAATTAGAACAAAACCTACAGCCTCTAACGGCACTGATCGTGCAACGGTATATTGATTTTCTCCCAAAACTTAAATATCCAATTAGAGTAGGAGAGCATACGAATACTGCCTTTGGATTATCCTTTGCTTGGGACTATGCAAATACCCTGGAGGATCAAAAGCTAAAAGACCTTATCGAAACCAGAGCAAGAGAATTCTATGCCAATGATCAAGATTGTCCCATCGGTTGGGAACCTAGTGGATATGATTTCCTATCTCCTTGTTTTGAAGAAATGGATGTAATGAGAAGAGTCTTAAACAAAGAACAATTTGATAGTTGGGTTTCTACTTTTATGCCTCAACTTAAAGCCAAAAATTTTACCATTAATGTAGGAGAAGTGTCTGATCGTACCGATGGAAAATTGGTTCATTTAGATGGACTTAATTTTAGTAGAGCATGGGTGTTATATGGACTTGCCAAACAGTATAAGGAGTATGCACATCTTTTTTCGGTAGCAAATACACATGTAAACTATTCTTTGCCTAATCTGGTTGGAGATAGCTATGAAGGAGGGCATTGGTTAGGATCATTTGCTATTTATACACTTGATGTTAATACGAAATAAATGAAGAAATTTTTTAATATAGGCCCAGGAACATGGGTGACTGCAGCTTTTATTGGTCCAGGTACAGTAACTGTATGTACATTAGCAGGAGTACAGTTTGGGTTTTCGTTACTATGGGCATTGGTGTTATCTATTGTAGCTTGTGTTATTTTACAGGAAATGGCAGCAAGATTAGGTGTAGTCACCCAAAAGGGATTAAGCGAAGTGCTAAAATCTCAATTTGATAACAAGATTGTAAGAGGAGCTCTTATTACATTAATCTTGTCAGCAATTTTTATTGGAAATGCAGCATACGAAGCTGGTAATATTAGTGGAGGAGTACTTGGATTGTCTACAATCCTAGAATCTTCAATCGAGGGTTCAGAGAAGTATTTAAGTATTGTTATTGGGGTGATTGCCTTTATACTATTATATATAGGTAATTATAAGGTTTTAGAACGAAGTTTAATCGTACTGGTTTTGTTAATGAGTGTAGCTTTTATAGTAACGGCAATAGTTACCAAACCAGATATTTCTATGATCTTTAAAGGGCTTGTTCCTAACTTCTCTAGTGATAATGTACTTACCATTGTTGGGTTGATCGGGACAACAGTAGTGCCTTATAATCTCTTTCTACATGCATCTATTGTTAGTGAAAAGTGGAAATCTACAGAAGACCTGCCAGAAGCAAAAAAGGATACTGTAGTTGCAATAGTACTGGGTGGATTAGTATCAATGGCAATTATCATTGCCGGAGCAGCTATTCAAGAAGCAGAAGTGAATAATGCAGCCGATCTGGCAAAAGGGTTAGAACCGGTTTTTGGTTCAATGGCAAAATATGTACTATCTATTGGGTTATTTGCAGCTGGAATTACCTCTGCGATCACAGCACCTCTTGCAGCAGCTTATGTGGTAAAAGGATGTATGGGTTGGCAAAAAGGACTCAAAAGTAAATCCTTTAGAGCAGTATGGATGTTTATTCTTTTTTTGGGAGTTTTGTTTTCTTCCTTAGGTATAAAATCAATAGTGATCATTCGATTTGCACAGATCGCAAATGGACTCCTTTTACCGGTAATAGCAATCTTCCTTTTGTGGGTAATGAACCAACAAAAAATATTAGGAAAATATACCAATTCATGGAAACAAAACCTGATTGGTTTTTTCATTCTTGTCATTACTTGTTTTTTAGGATTTAGAGGTATTTGGAAAGTAATAGAAAGTATGTAGGAGTTTATAATAACAAATGTAGGAATATGAAGAAGATTATTCTTAATGCAGATGTGGGGGAAGAGGCAGGTTTCGATACCCAAATTATGCAGTATATCTCTTGGTGCAATATTGCATGTGGAAGCCATGCGGGAGATGCTGAAGTAATCCAAAGAACGATCGAATTGGCAATGAAGCATAATGTGAAAATTGGTGCACATCCATCATACCCTGATCGTGAAAATTTTGGAAGAATCAAAGTTGAAATATCATATGATGATTTGGTAAAAACAATAACCGAACAAATACAGTTGGTGAAATCTTATACCGAAAAAGCAGGAGGGAAACTACGTCATGTAAAACCACATGGAGCACTTTATAATGAAGCAGTGAAAAATGAATCAGTTGCTGGTGCAATTATTGAAGCTGTCAAAAACGTCGATAAAAGTTTGTCTATAGTTACTTTAAAAAATGCTAAATTATCGTATCTTTCCCGTGGAGATTTTGAGGTCAAGAACGAAGCTTTTGCAGATCGAAATTATAATGATGATTTGACATTGGTTTCAAGAAAAGAAAAAGAGGCTATGCTTACAGAACCAAAAGAAGTTTTTGATCATGTAAAAAGAATGGTTCTTGAAGGAAAAGTGAAAACGAAAAATAGAGTAGAGGTTCCGATTTTTTTTGATACAATTTGTGTGCATGGAGATAATCCAAAATCTGTTCAGATTTTGAAATATTTGTATACAGAGTTTTCGAATTTAAATTTATTATAATGAGAAGCTCATGAAATACAAATTACAATATAAAAGATATTCTGAAAGATCAATTTTAATAGAATGGCCTCCAGAAATTGATGAAAATATCCTTCACGACCTCCTTTTTTTTAAAAAAACCATACTTTCATTTTGTAATAAACCAATTGTTGAGGTAATTTCTGCATACAACTCGTTATTAATTTGTTATGTGTCCACTATAGAAGATTTCTATAGTGATGTTTTGGTGCTAAAATCACTGTATTCTAAAGGCTTTGATGAAGCAAGGCCTGAGAGTAAGCTGTGGAAAATCCCTGTTTGTTACGCTACTTCTCTCGCTCAGGATTTAGAAGTATTTGCAGAAAGCAAATCTCTTACTGTAGAAGAAATAATTGAATTACATACTACTCCACTCTATACAACATATGGTATTGGTTTTTTACCTGGCTTTTTGTATTTGGGTGGTCTTGATGATCAATTGCATAATGCCCGAAAAATGACACCCTCTTTACATGTCAAAAAAGGTGCCGTAGCAATTGGCGGAAGTCAGACAGGAATATATCCTGTTAACAGTCCTGGAGGCTGGCATGTAATTGGGATGTGTCCTTTGGATTTTTTTAATCCTAAAATAGAAAATTGTTGTTTTATTACGCCAGGAGATAAGATTCAATTTATATCGATAGAAGAAAATAAATATAACGATATAAGTACTTTAGTTTTAGAAGATAATTACATACCTGAATCTGTGTGTTTATGATAGGGAATGTAGAAATAGTTAAGCCTGGGCTTTTTACTACAATTCAGGATGAAGGACGTTTTGGTTTTTCAAAATATGGAGTTCCAAAAAGTGGAGCAATGGATCAAGTATCATTTGGATTCGCAAATTTAATATTGGGAAATGCTAAAAATGCAGCATGTATCGAATGGACAATCCAGCCCCCTGTTTTAAAATTTGGTGAAACAACAACCATTGTTTTAACGGGTGGCGAAACGGATGCATTTTTGAATGATCAAAAAATAGAAATGTATCGCGAGGTTAAAGTCTTAAAAGATGATATTCTTAAAATAAATTTTTGTAAGAAAGGAATGTATGGTTATGTAGGAATTAAGGATGGATTTCTTTCAGATGAAGTGTTACATAGTAGATCCTTTTATAAGTCAATTACACCTCAATTTCGATTGAATAAAAATGACAAAATTTCATACCAAAGTGGTAGTGATTATACCGATCATTTTTCTGCAATTTCTCCACCCTTATTTTTAGAAAATTCAAATACATTAGAGGTGTATAAAGGACCCGAATTTGATATGTTAAATGAAGGCCAAAAATCTAGATTGTTTGATTCCTTTTTTACAATTTCTAATACCATAAACCGAATGGCAATTCAGTTGGAAGAGAAAATATCAAACACTTTGCCTTCGATTATAACATCACCTGTTTTACCAGGTACAATACAATTAACTCCGTCTGGAAGTTTAATTGTGTTAATGAGAGATTGCCAAACTACGGGAGGATACCCAAGAGTTTTACAACTAACAGAAACTTCTATAAACCACATAGCACAAAAACGAATGAAAGAAAAGTGTAGTTTTGGACTAATTGAGTTTTGAGGTAACACAAAATTACGTAAGTCAGAGTATTTTCTCGATTTAGGAAGTGTATTTCGATAGGCTTATCTCTGAGTTTCCTGAAAGGCTCAGCATGACATTGTTTCTAATAATGACAAATATAAAAACATCTAATCTAATAGCTTGTCGAAGGGCAGATGTTAATACTTGTTGATTTAATGTTTAGTGTAGATGTTTATCATAAACAACATTTTTACGATCTTTGCAATTGCCTTAATACAAGTGCTTTTATGATTCCCTTAAAATTTCTATTTCCTGTTAAAATTGTATTCCTGATTATTTGTTTGATCTCTTGTTCTACTATTTGTGCACAATCCACGCAAGATACTATCATTGCTGCTCAGTATTTCTCAAAAGGAGAAGAGTTGTTGGCTGATAGAAAACAAGATAGCGCATTGGTATATTTTGAGAAAGCACTAGTTGTATATATGCTATCAGACTCTCAAAAACGAGTAGCAGATTGCAGTGATAAAATTACAGAAGCTCACAAGGCTAATTACAATTTTGATCAAGCGATGGTGTATGCTAAAAAGACATTGGATATACGATTAAAAGCTTTTGGTAACAAACACCCCGAAGTAGCGTATTCTTACAATAGTATTGGGCATATTCTTAAGCAACAAGATCAATACGAAGAGGCGATGCAGTATTATCAAAAAGCTTTGGTAATTCAATTGGATGCTTTTGGAGGGGATGATCATCATGTGGCAGACTGTTATCATAATATAGGGGCCATTCATCATGTGTTAGCACAATATGATCGGGCTATGAAAGAGTATAAAAAAGCCTTAACGATTAGAATAACCACTTTTGGTAAAAGACATCAAAAAATAGCCAATAGTTATATTGATATAGGAACGACGTATTATCATCTGGGAAAATACAATGTAGCATTAGAAAACTACCAAAGCGCTTTAGTAATAAGAACTCTTATTTTTGGGGAGAATAGCCCAGAAGTAGCTTTTTGTTATAATCATATAGGGAACATTCTTGCCTATAAAGATGAATACGATAATGCTCTGGAATATCATGAAAAAGCATTAACTATAATGGTTAATGTTTTTGGAAAATATCACCCTAGTGTTGCACTTTGTTATGAAAGTATGGGGGTTCTTTATAGGGGAAAAGGAAAAGAAAAACTAGCTTTAGAATACTTTAAAAACGCATTAGATATTCTTACTCATAAATTCGGAACAAAACATACTATAGTTGCAGATATATTTATAGAAATAGGTTATACACTTCATAAGAGAGGAAGGTATGATCAATCCCTCCAATATTATGAAAAAACCTCAGCTATTATAACAAAAGCATTAAAAAAAAAACATCCATTCATTGGGATAAATTATAATAATATAGGTCTCATGTATCAATTCAAGGGAGAGTATAATATGGCTATTTCATATTATAAAAAAGCCATTGTTAACTATGCAAGTACGTTAGGTGAAAAGCATAGTGCTGTAGCGCGTACATATAATAACATTGCTAATGTGTATAAAAGTAAAGAAGAATACAATTTGGCTTTGGCTTACTATCAAAAGGCATTACAAATAAGAATTAGTGTAAGAGGGGGAAATCATTCTGATACTTCATACACCTATCTTGATATGGGAGATGTCTATACCATAAAAAAAGAATACATAACAGCATTACAATACTATCAAAAAGCGTTAAAAATTCAGGGGCGATTGTTTGGAGAAGATCGCTATTATATCAGTGATGTTCTTGATAAGATTGCAAATCTCTATACAGAGCAAAAGCAGTATGAAAAAGCTCTAGAGTATTTGCAAAAAAGTATAATGATTAGGCTTCGTACCGATGGTAATCATCATCCCAGAACCGCAAAATCCTATAACCAGATCGCAGAGCTATACCATCAAACTAAACACTATAAAAAAGCGATACAGTATTATGAAAAAGCTATTATAGCTAACACCAATCCTGATAAGAAAAATAATGATGCAGAAGATTTAAATCCAGGAGATTATATGGATTTAAATGTCTTATTGGGTACTTTTTATGGTAAAGCCAGGATATTGCAAGAGCGATTTAATGTTGATAATAATTTAGGAGATCTTAAGGAAAGTATAATTGCTTATCAAAAAGCAGATAATTTAATGTATGGTATACGAGAATCATTACATACGTATCAGGATAAACTCACTTTTGCAAAACAAACTCAAAAAATATATGCAGGAGCTATACAAGCACAATTGTTACTTCATCAAATTGATCAAAACCAAGAATCGCTACATCAAGCTTTTTATTATGCTGAAAAAAGTAAAGCCAATACCTTAAAAGAATTATTAGCAGACTCTAATGCAAAGAGCTTTGCAGGTTTGCCAAAAGCAATCCTCGATCTGGAACAACAACTGAAATCAGAACGTTCTTTCTGTATTTCTGAGATGATACAAGAACGATCTAAACAGATTGTGGATACTACTAAAATCACAACCTATGAAAATATACTATTTGATCTTGATAGAAAACAAGATTCTCTTACTTGGATTATAGAAAAAAACTATCCCAAATATTACCAGTTAAAACATGAAAGCAAGATCATATCTGTTGCTGGTATCCAGAAAAAATTAAATGAGAATACCACACTGTTGGAGTTTTTTGTGTCAGATAACAGTATCTATGCGTTTACGATTTCTAAAAAAGAGATAAAAGTAACTACACTACACGCACTAGAACTCAGCAAGGATGTTGAAGCGTTAAGAGCTGCTATTATTGCTAAAAATACGATAGTATTTAAGACAATTTCTTATAAGTTGTACGGTCAATTAATTGCTCCTGTTAAAGATAAAATTAAAGGAGATCAACTTATTATTGTTCCTGATGGTTCGTTATGGCATCTTAATTTTGATGTATTGCTAACTCAAAATGATCTATCATACGATCCTAAAGTGCTGTCATACCTTCTTAAAGAATATGCTGTAAGTTATGCTAGCTCTGCAAATCTGTTATTTGCTCCTTCTAAAAGTGGTTTACAATCCAAAAAACGGCAAGAATGTCTTGCGTTTTCTTTTTCTGATGGTGAGATTGTAGATGCAAAAACAATGAGCCTTGCTACGCTAAGAGCTGCTAATTATGATTTACCGGGAACTCGTAAAGAAATCAAAGCAATCTCAGATATTATCGATGGACAATATTATTTTGGGTCACAAGCGATAGAAGCTAATTTTAAGAAAAATGCCAGTCAATATAATATCCTTCATTTGGCGTTGCACGGCGATGTAGATAACGAACATCCCGAAAATTCTAAACTCCTATTTACCAAAGGTAATGATACTATAGAAGATAGTTATCTGTATAGCCATGAATTGTTTGCTATGAATATTCCTGCAGAACTCACTGTGCTTAGTGCATGTAACACTGGATCAGGGAAAATAGCCCAAGGAGAAGGTATCATGAGCCTGGGTAATGCTTTTCAGTATGCAGGAACCAAAAGCTTGTTATTGAGTAGTTGGGAAATATCGGATCAAACCACTCCTGAGTTAATGAAATTATTTTATACAAATCTTAAAGCGGGAATGCATAAAGCCAAAGCATTACAGCAAGCTAAGCTGCAATACCTCAATACCGCAAATATCAATCGAACTGATCCCTTTTATTGGGGTGGGTTCTATTTGGTTGGAGACTCGTCTCCAATTCTTTTTAAAGATGATACAATGTTGTATTGGGTTATGGGACTAGGAGTGTTGATAATACTCTGTATAGGTGTGCTCTGGTATCAGAGAAAAAGGAGGAGTGCCTGGTAGTTGTGAAGCGTATGTCACTCAGATTTAGCAATGTTGTTTAGTTTTTATAATGTCAGTCTGAGCTTGTCGAAGACCAGTAAAATTGACGTTTTCAATTGCATTTCGACAAGCTCAATGTGACACTCGAATATCTTTTTATGTTAACTAAACGGCATTGCTTGAATCCTTCGATCAACTAAGAACAGGCTTGTCGAAGAACTTAGAAAGAAGCACTATCATTGACGTATTCTCTAATTTGTTGATTTTTATTTATATATTCTTACGTCTCATCGAGTGATTTTATCAATAACAATAGCGGTTGATAAAATTGTATCGAGATGCAATAAAACCTATTACCACAATTGAGTTTAGATAGCTCTGTTGAGCTCTTCGGTAAACTCCGGAGAAGCCTGTCGAAGGGTAGGTGCTATTTTATGTTTAACTTTTTCATACAAATGGTTTTTTGAAAATGTCCTAAGAAAATTCAACGTAAAAAAATGAAGCGAACGTAACGTGAAATTAAATTCTTAAGAATCGAAATGATTAAAATGTTATCATAGATCATGGATAGTGAAAATAATCATGCTAGTGGAAATGTTTCATTTAATTTAGTGAAGAGAACGATATTTTTAGTTGAATTTTCTTAAGACTAGCATTTTTTGTTTAGTCACCCTGAGCCCTTCGGTAAACTCAGGACAGGCCTGTCGAAGGGTTGGCAATGAAAAAAAGAAAAAGAAGATATTTTTAATGTATTTGTAAATCAGTTGCTTAGTTTAGGTTTAAAGTTCTGTTTTATCATCCCAGTAATTTGTCATCCCGTTGAAGAACAGGGTTAGAATCCATTTATCCTTCAATAGGGGGAAAACACCCTTTTAGTAGTAGGGGTAAATGCCCCTTGCAATATTTTTTGGATTTTTTTTAAGCGATTTAAAGTATTGGTAAACAGGAGTTTGTTACTGTTTGGGGTGTATGTGGTTTTTGATTTTAAGGTAGGGTGTATTTGCTTTGCTGCATGTTTTTTGGATATATTAGCATCAATCTAATCTAATTTAATCTAAAATAATATAATGTTATGGGAAAAGAACTACCAAAAAAAGGAGGAAAAGGAAAAAAAAGGCCAGAAAAATGTATAACGCCAGAAGAAGCTAAAGAGCTTCAGCATGTATGGTGTTGTACCAGAACACCAGAAATTGATAAGTGTCTAGGATACGAAGATACTCGAGAATTTCATTGGAGTGTTGAGGAATTACAACAATATCTTAAGTATGTAAAGAAAAAATCTAAAAAGCAAGGAATTGATAATCCAGGGATTCGAATTTATTTCGGTGCGTACCCTAAAGAAAAATGTAAAATGGATAGAGGGTATTCTACGGTGTTCTTGGCTCCAACAGGAGCTCCTGCAGGTGAGATGGGCAAAGGTGGTGATAGTTCGCCTAATAATTACGGTATTGAACCTTATAATGGAGGTTCAAGTGGTATACCTCCAGAAGGTTATTAAAATATGATTTTTTTATTTTCATATTTATTGTTTGAATTAATGGCCGCTATTGCGGGCAGTTTTTATATAAGGAAATGCCGAGGAGATAGATTTTCTCGGTATTTTGTTTATTTTTTATGGCTGACTCTTTTTGTGGAATTATTTGGAACTATTCCTGCTCTGATTTATTATGGGGATTTATTTCCATCTTTAAAAGGAACCTTTCTTGAAAAAAATCATTGGCTTTATAATATTTTTTTTATTTATAATTTTTCTTTTTATATATATTATTTCTGTTTAAACTATAAAACTGAAAAACTAAAGGTTTTTATGAAAGCTTTAATGGTAGCCTATGTTTTAGGTGCTATTGTCAATCTTATATTTTCCGATATTTATTTTATTGGTATTTCTCCTTTTACATATATTGTAGGTACTATCTTGCTTTTTGTTGGAGGGATCTTGTATTTGTATGAAATACTTCAGAGCGATAAAATATTAACGTTTTATAAAACAATTCCATTTTATATAGCTGTTGGGTCTGTTATTTTTCATTTAGTAGTTACTCCTTTATTTATTTATAGTAAATTTTATCATATGGAAAAAAGTCCTGAATTTGTAGATGTTCGTAAGATAATTTTGAATAGTGCAATTATTTTTATGTATACTTGCTATACTATTGGTTTTATTGTATGCTCGCGAAAGAACAAATCTTATTAATTATATATTTTACCATTATTATTCTATTTTTTGTAGTATTTGGTATTATATTTTTTGTGGCATTTCAGCGCAGAAAAAACAAACTACTTCTTGATAAATTTAGGGCAGAACAACGTTTTGAAGATGAGATTTTTAAATCCCGGATAGAGATCCAGGAACAGGCACTTAAAAATGTAAGCTGGGAGTTACATGATAATATAGGGCAATTGCTATCGACTGCAGTGATGCAAATTAATATTATGGGAGCTACTGTAAATGATAAAGCATCAGAATCACTACAAGATGTTAGAAAACTAGTGGGTGATAGCCTGCAAGAAATACGTACTTTATCTAAAACTCTAAATCATGAAGTGATTCAAAATGTAGGACTAGAAAAATCTATTAATGTAGAGCTCAAACGTTTTGAAAAACTTAATTTTTTAACACCTTCACTTACGGTTAAAGGAGAAGAAGAATATATAAATCCTAAAGATGAGATTATCCTATATCGTATCATTCAGGAATTTTTCTCTAATACCATAAAACATGCAGAGGCTTCAAACCTCGAAGTAGTCTTAGAATATACTCCAGAGGCACTCAATATTAGAGTTCAGGATGACGGTGTTGGGTTTGATCCAAAATCAGTTCAGGCAAATTCTGGTTTGTTAAATATGAAAAGCCGTGCATCTTTGGTAAAAGCAAAACTGGATTATACATCTTCACCAGGAAAAGGAGTTGTACTTACCTTGTCATACCCTATACAACTTAACGATTGATTTAATACATTTGCTTTTTGACCTGATGGAAAAACGAATGTTGATTTAAGTTATTGATTTTTAGTTGTATATCTGTGTATTCGTTGTTTTTGTCATCCCAGTATAGACTGGGATCTATTTTAGATGATACTTTTAGTAGTGGATTCCGTTCTGCAACGGAATGACAAAGTAACTTATTTTTAAAACATACAATTTTTTGTTATGTACTTTATACATTTGTACTAAATACGAAGCGATGCTTCAATGTAGATACTTATAAGATTTAAATGTTTGAAAAAATGGATAATTAAATACTATACATACAAAAAAATCAATACAGATAAAAGGAGCCATTCTTAACTAATATCCATACCATCCAAAATATAATGGCGAATTTGATCTGAGAATTAATAAATAATGAAGTGATTTATGCTTTTTTGATTCTGGCGAAAAATAGTTGTTTTTTGATCAATTGAAGTTTTTTTTGCACTTCATAGCTGGGCTACGAAGTAAGAAAAAGACAAAAATTGAGTGAAAAAGAGCATTTTTATAGCGAATTGAAAAAAGTTTAAATTACTTCGATAAAAAAAAACAGATGAAGAAGAAGACTATAGTTATTGTCGATGATCATCTTTTATTTGCACAATCACTGGAGAGTTTAATATCTAAACTTGAGGAATATGAGGTGTTGGCCATTCTAAAAAACGGAAAAGAGCTTACACAATATTACTTACATAAAAGAAAGACACCAGATCTTATTCTTTTGGATGTAAAAATGCCTGTGATGGATGGTGTGCAAACGATGCAATGGCTTAAAGAAAATCGACCAGATCAAAAAGTACTGGCACTAACAATGGAGGATGATGAAGAAACCATTATTAGAATGCTTAGGGCGGGGGCCAAAGGATATTTGCTAAAAGATATACATCCCGAAAATTTTGAATTTGCTATGAAGATGGTGATAGAACAAGGATTTTATTATTCGGGCAAGATCGAAACAGCACTACGTAATTCTGAAGAAGCCGGAGGTAGTAAAAACCTACAAGAGAAATTAACAGATAAGGAACGAGTGTTTTTAAAATTTGCATGCTCAGAACTTACCTACAGAAGTATCGCCGGAGAAATGGGGTTGAGTCCTAAGACGATAGAGAATTATAGAGAAACGGTTTTTAAGAAGCTAGAAGTAAAAACCAGGGTAGGTCTTGTAATCTATTGCATGAAAAATAAACTTTTTAAGATTGAGTGAAACCCTGTTTTGAAAAGGGTGTAAAGCGTATTCAAAATAGTTGGTTGAACCAATTCCGGTGTAGATCTGGTTTCAATGTAAAAGTTTAAAAATCAAAAGCCGTCAAATCGAGTGATTTTTTGAAATGATAATGAAAAAAAATTGTATCGAGATTAGGTTTTTGTGAGAAAACAAAATATTCGATTGATATTACTATCTTAAACTTATGCTGAAGACTGGGTCCATTTAGTAGTTAATAATGTTTTTGTTTTGAAAATGGTATAAAGCGCATTCAAAATAGTAGATTGAACTAATCCTACCCAGTACTGAACTTGTTTCAGTATCTAGTGGAGTCCATTGTTTTTGCTTTGAAAAGTAGATTTCATTTCGTACAACTTTTGCAAGTATTATGAAGTATAAGGAGAGGTGTGAGTTTTGATGGTGATTATTAAATCAATTAACACTTAAATTGATAAAAACGTATTAAAACACAATTTATTTTAGAGAATATTTGATTTAAAATGTTAAAATATTGAAATAAATGATATTCTGGGTAAAATAGTATTAAGTGTTGTTAGTATAGTATATTTCAGAGGTTTAGAATAGGGCTAATTTTGTGAATTAACACAAAACTTAACTATCTAATGAAAACAACTAACACGTTTTTATCGATTCTCATGGGGTTGATAATTTGGCCAATCATGGGTCAACAACAGGAAAAGAGTTGCTCGTTTGAGGAAACTCAACAAGAGTACTACGAGCAGAACCCAGAAGCTTTAAAAAAAGCTAAAGAATTTGAAAAAATAATTCAAAAACAAGCCTTACTAAAAAAGCTAAACCCAAGCAAAGCTGCAGCTAACTATATTATACCTGTGGTTTTTCATATTTATGATGCCAAATATCCTAATAACCCAGATACTGGAGAATCAAGAAATGTTACTGATGCCAGAGTCATACAGGCATTAAAGGACATTAATGAAGATTTTAAAGGTTTTAATGATGCTGTAGATCCTAGTTTTTCGAATATTGAAGGCGGTATGAATATCGTATTTAGACTGGCTCAGGTAGATCCAAATGGTAATACGACTACCGGGATTATTTACCATGAGAGAAAGGAAGGCTTCGGTCTAAGTAGTAATGATGCAGAAATTGCAAAATATGCCTGGGATAACTTTAAGTATATGAATGTTCATATACAAGAAGTAGTTAATTCTGGTAGTAAAAACTCCTCTGGTATAGCTTGGTTTCCTGCTGTTAACATGTCTGAAGAAGGCACAGCAAGAGTAGTATATAATGGTAAGTATATCATTTATTCTCCACCAGCATCTTCACTAACACATGAGTTTGGGCATTTTCTTGGTTTACATCACACTTTTAATGGAGGTTGTGTATCTGGTGATGATAATGGAGATAAAGTGGCAGATACTCCTCCTACTGCGCAAGGTTTAGCTTCAGAACCTGGAGGCAGATCTTGTAAAACTGGTGTGAAAAATTGTTTTAGTCAATTGATAAATCATCAGAATCATATGGATTATAATCCTTGTGAATCTATGTTTACCAAAGGTCAAGTAACCCGAATGGAGGGATTTATGACTCATGATGCGCGTAAAACATTATGGGCAGATGCTAATCTTATTGCAACAGGAACGAAACAAGCTGATTTAGGAGCAAGAGTGATTTTTACATATCAAAAAAGTGATGATAGTGCAGTAGATCAAGCATTAGCATTTATTGAAGGTTTTAAGAATAACAATGGGGATATACTCAATAAAAAAAGAATCAAGGCAGTAAGTGGAGCTAAGTTTGCTGTAACGGGTCAGATGCAGGAAGGGGTTCATTTTTCTACTACAAATGTCCCAAGCGGTTTAACAACTAAGATCACTGTAGAGGATAATGAAAATGCCGTTATCACATTTACAGGTAATGCTGCTAATCATAGTGAAGCTGATTCTAAAGAAATTAAGATAACCTTGCTAAACCCTGCAATCGTTGGGGGCACAAGTTCTTTATATTCTAAAACAGGAATTTATAATATAAATTTTATAGATCCATACAAGCCGTATTATGAAATGTATTCTCCGACTCTGGTAGCTGGACAATCAGTTCCGACTGCGGTTGATGCTACCGGTTCAAAATTCAATTCCTTAGTTATTGGTGGTCAATTTAGAACACGATTACGTACATATGATGGTAATACAATTACCGTAGATAACAATGCTATGGAGTTTGATGTATTATGTAATACGGGTACCATAAACGTAAGAAATCTGTCTGAAGGAACAAATATTAGCGCAAACTCCTCAGGAATATGGGTGGGTTGGCAAGCAGTAGCAACATCACCTCCAAAAATATTTGCAGCAGGTTATAATGCCTGGCTTGGTAGAACAGGATATGTCGGAATTAGAGTCCCTACTTTGACAGGTGATTATGTCTATGGTTGGTTAAAAGTTAGAGTTTCATCAAATGGTGGGTACGGAGAATTAGTTTCTTTCGGATTGAATCCAGATCCAGGTAAATCTATTCCGGCAAAAGTTGCAGTACCAAATTTGGAGTATTCTACCGATCGTTTTTTAGAATCCGTAAAGAATGATGGTACAATAGGTAATGAAATAACAGTGGATCTTAAAGATGCGACACTCGCTGTGTCTGGTACTTTGGTTTCTGGAACCCATTATAATATACAAAATGTTCCTAAGGGATTAAGCTTTTCGGCTCAAGTGGTAAACTCAAGACGACTTAAATTAACAATGAATGGTATTGCTACCGAAAGTGATTGGGCACAACCTAGTAATGGATTTGTGAAAAATATTAAATTGAAATTCAAAAGTTCTGTTTTTGCAAATGGAGCTGGTGCTCAGGTAGAGTTCAAAGAATTCCCTCTTAATGTAGAATATATAGGAACTGCATATTCTAAAGAAGTGAGCCCCATAAATAGATTTACTACGACTGGAGATGGAAGCTATGGAGGTTGGGCAGTTGTGATGCCATGGACTTACAATTTAGATTTTATAACCGTAGGGTATCAATTTCAAGATTATACAGGTTCTCAAAATGATTTTCCGGGTGTAAAATTTATTAGCTTAAGAATGGATGCAGTAGCAAATGCTAATTATGAGCTTACTCCATTAAGTGCAGGAACCGTTATTGGACCAAATAGTTCATGGAAAAATGGACGAGAATATAACGGCGGAAGAGGGCAACATATGGTCGATTCTGAAACGTATAGAGCTTGGAGAGGGAGAACAAATTATGTTGGAATTAGAGTGAACAGATCCGGTAGAATGCATTATGGATGGTTAAAATTAAGGGTAGGTACTAATGGAAGAACGTATGAGATTTTAGAATATGGAATGCAAGGTATTCCCGAAGCTTCTATAAAAGCAGGAACAAAAGATTCTAATGATGTAAAGACATATTGTGATGCTAAAGGTAATAATGGTACCGAAGGAATTACTAAGGTCGAATTTGCAGGAATCAATAAATCCTCTACTAGAGATGCTTCGGGGTATTCTGATTATACGGGCAATACTGGTTTTGTGGCTCAAGGAAAAAGTTATCCTCTTAAAGTAAATGTCGTAGGATGGAACGGAGGTTCTGCAGCAAGAGTTTATGCATGGTTTGATTGGAATAATGACTACGATTTTAGAGACTCTGGAGAATATATGGAAGTGACAAAAACATCTAATACAGTTGGGGAGATTACAGTAAATATACCTACAAATGCCAGATTAGGAGTTACACGAATGAGGTTACGGGTAGATGATAGAGCAAGTAATGCTGATTGTGGGGATAGAAGCCGTGGAGAGGTAGAAGATTACCAGGTAAGTATTGGTATTGCTAATGCGTCGTGTACCGATGGAGAACAAAATGGAGATGAAACAGGAGTTGATTGTGGAGGATCATCTTGTAGTGATTGTATTCCTGACCCAACTTGTGATGATGGTATTAAAAATGGAGATGAAACTGAAGTTGATTGTGGTGGTGAATTTTGTGAACCTTGTGAGGTTTTTACAGAAATTTGCCCGGCAACAGCAACCGGAACAGGAGAAGGAATAGATATTAATAAGGTTGCTTTTGGTAGTATAAGTAATAGTTCTACAGGAGATGCTCAGTATACCGATTATTCTAATGTTTCTACAAACCTTACAAAGGGACAACAACTGGCATTGACGGTAACAACAAAAAACACCTGGGAGCCTACTACAGTTGGAGTGTGGATCGATTGGAATAATGACAATGATTTTAGAGATGATGGAGAGAAAGTTTTGTATGCAAAAGGAATACAAACAGGTTCATATTCAAGTACAGTTACGGTACCTGCATCGGCAGCAACAAATACTTCATTACGTATGCGAGTACGATCTGGGTACTATCAGGATGTGTTGAAGCCTTGCGGCACTATTACATCGATTGGAGAAGTAGAAGATTATAGAGTTACCGTTACAGGAGGCTCTGGGCCAACTTGTAATGATGGGATTCAAAATGGAGATGAAACAGGAGTTGATTGTGGAGGATCGTGTTCGCCCTGTGCGATACCAACCTGCACCGATGGGATCCAGAACGGTGATGAAACCGGAGTGGATTGTGGTGGATCTTGTTCCCCATGCCAAACTAATGTGACGTATTGTGCTGCATCAACTACACAAAATACATTACATATTACTACAGTAGCGTTTGGAAGTATAAATAATGCTACTGCGCATACTGCATATTCTGACCATACCAATATCTCTACCAACCTTACCAAAGGCCAGTCTACAGCATTAACCGTAACATTGAATAATAATACCTGGGCATATAATGCAGTAGGAGTATGGATTGACTGGAATAATAATGGTGATTTTACCGATTCGGGCGAAAAAGTATACTCTCGATTTGCTGCAGGTCCATATACAAGTACTATTACTCCACCGGCAAGTGCAGTTTCTGGGACTTCATTACGTATGAGAGTACGAGCAGGATATGGATCAGAAAGTAAAATAACTCCTTGCGGTACAGATACGTATATAGGAGAAGTTGAAGATTATACAGTAACAGTTGGGGGTACTACTGGCCCAACGTGTAGTGATAATATCCAAAATGGTAATGAAACCGGAGTAGACTGTGGTGGATCATGTAGTCCTTGTGATACAGGAGCAACTTGTTCAGATGGTGTTCAAAATGGGAATGAAACAGGAGTAGATTGTGGTGGTTCTTGTCCAGCCTGTCCAGTGGTTACATATTGTGCTGCAACAGGAAATTCTGGGCCCGAGGGAGTAACAAATGTTACTTTTGTAGGAATTAATAAAACCTCGATAAGAAATGCTTCTGGTTATGATAATTTTACCAGTACTTCAACAAGTGTAAATGCAGGTACAAGCCATAACCTTAAAGTAACTATTGAGGGTTATAATGGAGGAGCGGCAGATGAAATATATGCTTGGTTTGATTGGAATATTGATGGGGATTTTGCTGATACCGGAGAGTATTTTAAACTTACTAAAACAACAAATACTATAGGAAATATATCAGTTACAGTACCACAAAATGCCAAAGCGGGTAATACAAGAATGCGTGTATTGGTTTCTTACTATGATATAGAAAATAATCCTTGTGATACAGGTACGAATGATGCTCGTTATGGAGAGTATGAAGATTATACAGTTAGAGTTGTAGCCAATAAATCTTCTTTAACTCCTTCAGAGAAATTATTTTCTGTTGTACCTATTCCAGTATCTGAAGGTAAATTAAATGTAACGTTTAATACTCCTGAAACCGGAATAGCAAGAGTACATGTGTATAATATCTATGGTATGAAAGCAGCAGAGTTTAGTGCATTAAAAGATGCAGAACAAACCAAAACAGTTCAATTTAATGCAAATCAATTAAGTGCAGGACTGTATTTGGTAACAGTTAAATTAGGAAAAAGAACAGACTCGGTAAGAGTTATTGTTGAATAATCCTTAACTGAAATAGACTATTTATTTTCAACCTTAGCAGTAAGGTATAAATAGAACATAACGAGTGGTTTTAATCTAATACAATCCCTCTTGAAATCAAATCAAGAGGGGTTGTTTAAATACTTCAATTTTTAACCACTATTAAACTTAAGTTATGAATTCACAAAAATCATTACAAAAGAGTAAATCCTTGGGTTTATTCAAAAAGAGATAGGAATGTCTTTATGTCCTAATCCATTTAAAAATCAAATTATTATTGATGTTTCATCTATAGATAATAATGAGTTCACATTAATATATACAATATCCTGGGGGAAGAATTAATCCGTCATAAATACAAAGAAAACCAGGTAAAATAGTTGTTGGTGAACAAATTGATGCTACTGGAAACTATTTCGTTAGAATTCTATCTAACGAAGTAAACCAAACACTTAGAATTGTAAAATTAAAACCATTAAACTTAAAACCATGAAAAATCAACTTGTCTTATTTGTAGGCTTATTTGTTTTCCAATTTGGATTTTCACAAACCAATAATAATTTTTGGAAAAAAAATATGAACCCTATTGAAAACGAAAACATTTCTTCTGCTAAGGAGAATACAAAAACTTCAGACCAAAATATTTACAGCCTTAGTATTGAAAAATTAAAAGAAATTTTATCTCATTGTCCTAATAGATTCAATTCATTTGATCAATCAAATGTCATTATCACACTTCCTACCGAACGTGGAGAATTTAAAGAATACCGCGTAAAGGAATCAAGTGTTTTACATCCGGATTTAGCTAAGAAGTTTCCAGACATTAAGTCTTATGTCGGTACATCGGTTAGTGGAGAAGGTGGAGTAGTACATTTTAGTTTGGGGTATAATAACTTTAGGGCTATGATTATGAAGCCTGATGCTACAATAACGAATATCAAACCTTCTACTAGTAATAGTAAAACGTATGTGGTTACTTCAAAAACTGAGGGATCAGCATCAATTAACTGTCAAGCAATTGATCACGCAGTCGGACCTTTTTTAGAAAAAAGTACAAAGCAAGCTGAAAAATCAAACAAAGCAAGAAAAGATGCTAATGATGGTCGTGTTAGAGTCTACCGAATGGCTATAGCAGTAACGGGAGAGTTGTCTAAAATTTATACTGATAAGGCAAACGTTACAAATGGTTCAACTCAACAAAGGAAAGCCGCAGTACTTTCCGAGTTGAATGTACTCATGACAAGAGTGAATGCGATTTACGAACGAGATCTTGGAACTACGTTTGAGTTAGTACCTAATATGGACAATTCCATTTTTCTTGACCCGGCAACTGACGGTTTTACACATGGTAATACTTCAGCATCAGTAAATGAGGTTCAAGCTATTCTTGATGCTAAAATTGGTAACGCTAACTATGATATTGGTCATGTTTTAGATTCAGATGGGACTGGACGTGGAGCTTTAAGGGCTGTATGTGTTGATAGTAAAAAAGCTGAAGGAGCTACTGGTGCACATCCTTTCACATCTGTCAATGATTATTTCTTTGTCACATTCGTTCACGAAATAGGTCATCAATTCGGTGCTAACCATTCGTTTAACAACTCATGTGGAGGTAATCGTTTGGACGAAGGTGCCGTTGAACCAGGAGGAGGTAATACGATCATGGCATATACAGGTTGTGCTCCTAATACAGCAAATACGCAATATCTGTTTTTTCATGCGAAACAAATAGATGAAATGTGGAATCATATTGTAAGTACAGCAGGTTGCGGTACAACAAAATCAATAGGTAATAGTGCGCCAGCAGCTAGTGTAGGAGGTAATTATACGATTCCAAGATCTACTCCATTTATATTAGAAGGGTCAGCTACTGATGCTAATTCAGCCGATCAACTAACGTATAGCTGGAACCAAATGGATAAGGAAATAGCTCCTATGCCTCCTCGGGCTACGTCAACTAACGGTCCTGTATTCCGTTATCAACCACCTTCAACATCTCCAAATCGATATATGCCTAACCTGACTACAATAAAAGCAGGAAATGCTTCTTCTGAATGGGAGGTAACACCTTCTGTTTCCAGAACTATGAATTTTAGATTCACCGTAAGAGATAACCATCCAGGAGGAGGTAATACAGATTCTAAGGATGCTGTTATTACGGTAAGTGGGACCGCTGGTCCTTTTGTGATCACTTCTCAAAACACTAGGTTTGATGCGCCTATAGGCTCTACACAAACAGTAACCTGGAACGTAGCAGGAACCACAGGGAATGGGGTAAATGCAGCAACTGTTGATATTTTGTTATCCACAGATGGTGGAAATACATACCCAATAACATTAGCTTCTGCAGTACCTAACGATGGTTCTCAACAAATTACAATACCAGACAATGAAGGAGGTGTAAATAGAATTATGGTAAGAGGTACGAATAATATCTTTTTCGATGTTACAAATGCTAATTTTAGTATTACCAATGGAAATTTGGATCCTATGCCTACAAATTATTGTGCTGCGGGTTATCAAGGTAATAATTATATAGACGAAGTTGTCTTTGGAGCTATCAATAATAAAAGTGGAAATGGTGGGTATTCTGATTTTACTAACCTGGGAACCAACATTACTAAAGGCGAGTCTGTTGCTTTAACCGTTAATCCAGGAATCGATTTCTGGGATCCTAATTATTTTGGAGCTTGGATTGATTGGAATAAAGATGGAGATTTTACAGATGCAGGTGAAGAAGTTTTATTAACAACCAATGGTGCCGGTGGTGTAACAACAACTGTTGTAGTTCCTAATACCGCAAAAAGTGGCGCGACCAGATTAAGAGTACGTTATAAAATACATACTGCCCCTGAGCCTTGTGGAACAGCAAGAACTAATGGTGATGAAGTAGAAGATTATTTTGTGTTCATTAAAGGAGGAAGTTCGAATCCAACCTGTAATGATGGTATTCAGAACGGTAATGAAACCGGTGTAGATTGTGGTGGGCCTGATTGTAACCCTTGTACCACCAATCCAACCTGTAATGATGGTATTCAAAATGGTAATGAAACCGGTGTAGATTGTGGTGGACCTGATTGTAACCCTTGTAATACAAATGTAACCTACTGTGCAGCTTCGACCACTCAAAATACTACCTTACACATTACCAATGTTAGCTTAGGATCTATAAATAATAGTTCCACAAATGCTGCATATAATGATTTTACCAATCAGTCTACAAATCTTACTAGCGGACAAGCAACGGGATTAACCGTTACATTAAATAATAATAGTTGGACATATAATGCAGTAGGAGTATGGATTGACTGGAATAATAATGGTGATTTTACTGATGCTGGAGAGAAAGTGTATTCTAGATTTGCTGCGGGTCCTTATTCGGCTAATATTACTCCTCCTTCTGGAGCAGTTTCTAATACTTCGTTGCGTATGAGAGTTCGAGTAGGATATGGGTCTGAAGCAAAAATAACACCTTGCGGTACTGATACTTATTTGGGCGAAGTAGAGGATTACACCATAAGAATTGGAGGTACAACTACACCAACCTGTAATGATGGAATTCAGAATGGTAATGAAACCGGAGTTGATTGCGGAGGATCTTGCAGTCCTTGTGCTACTAATGGAACTGTAGTTTATGTAGATATGATTGACGAAACAACAAACTCTTCAAGTACCTGGAATTTCTTTAGAATAGAGGTTGGTGATGATAATGGTTTTGGAGGATGGTTCACCAGTAATTCACTTCGATTAGTGAATTACGGAAAAGATGTTGTTTGCGAAGGAACAACTAGTAACGCTACATTTATTGAGGAAGGAGTAGAGGTTGGTGCAGCTAGTAATTTTGTTGCCAATTCTAATAGTTTTGTGGTGAGCTCATCTTCATATACAGATTGGAGAGGTAAATCTGGTTACATAGGGTTTACTTTTAAAATAGGTGGAAACACACATTATGGGTGGTTTTATGCTACGGTAGCTAATGATGGATTGTCATACACGATCAAGGATTATGCATATAATACTACGACTGATCAAGGTTTGCTTACAAAAAGACCAACCAGACAAAAAGAGAGAACCTCAGAAAATAGGGTTAGCATATACCCTAATCCATTTGAAGAAACTGTTACTATAGATGTATCAAGATTAGAAAGCGATACATTTACAATAACTGTATATAATATATTAGGAAAAGAATTGATCAATGAAGAGTATAGTAAAAATCCGGGGACAATATTATTAGGAGATAAAATAAAATCATCTGGAAATTATTTTGTAAAAATACAAGCTAATAAATATACAGAAACCTTAAGGCTTATTAAGTTTTAGTATAAAGTTAAATTCTAAGTAGTCAAAACTCAGGATTTGAAAAAAATAGGACCTTTCATTGTTGATGAAGGGTCTTATTTTTTAAACTAAATTTTTACAAATAGATTTTTTGGTTTTTCCTGAAAATGCTTTGAAGATAGCCACCTTTTTTAGGTTGAATCAAAAAAAGCAAGAAGAGTTCATTATAAAAAAATAATTTAGTATTTGTATTTCACAAAAATATTTTCCTATATTTGAAGACATAAATGAATACTAGAAACATAAATATTAATACAGTCATTAGTATTGAGGTGATTATTTCACCTCGATAAGGGATGTATTAATACTATATATATGATATTAAAATCCCTTTACTCAAGTAAAGGGATTTTTTTTGTATAAAAAGGTATTAAGATTAGAATCTAAAATTAATTCTGAAAAGTAGAAATGAGAATATTTAGTAATATAATTAGTAATGTCATTGTCATTATTGTGATTATTTCACCATGATGAAGGGACATTATTGTATAAAAATAAATACAGACTCCCTTCAGAAAATGAAGGGAGTTTTTTTTTGATATAGAACTCATCTTGAGTAGTGGTTTTCAACCGGAAAGTTTGGCTTTTGTGCTATAATGAAGATGATTTTTTTCAGCATAGCCATAGCTACGGTTAAAAAAATAAACAAAATTAAAGCGCAAAATGTAAATTTTGTAGGTCAAAGTATTACTCAAGATAAGTTCATATAATGAATACTTAAATAAAATTATCAAATAGTGATTGTAAATTTTCAAAACATAAATACTTGTAAATCAGTATGTAAAGCATGTAAAGGCACAACTGGATATTGTAAGGGTATTGAATATTGTATAAGTGTTTAGTTGCAACAAAATAATTTTATACTGTGGTTTATTCAATCTAATGCATACATCATAGGGTAAAAGTTAAAATTTTAAATAATTCGTAAAAACTGATATTCAAAAAGAAATGAGCATCAATAAGTATAGTAAACAAGTCACTCAAGATGACACGCAACCTGCGGCACAGGCAATGCTTCACGCAATTGGTTTAACCGATGAAGATTTTAATAAACCATTGGTCGGGATTGCCAGTACAGGTTATGAAGGGAATCCATGTAACATGCATCTTAATGATCTTGCCAAATTGGTTAAGAAAGGAACATTAGAAGAGGATGTCGTCGGACTCATATTTAATACTATAGGAGTAAGCGATGGGATTTCTATGGGAACACCAGGAATGCGTTTTTCATTGCCATCTCGTGATGTAATCGCAGATTCTATGGAAACTGTAGTACAGGCAATGTCTTATGATGGAATGGTAACTGTTGTTGGCTGTGATAAAAATATGCCAGGAGCATTAATGGCAATGCTTCGATTAGATCGCCCTTCGATTTTGGTCTATGGAGGAACCATAGCATCTGGATGTCACGAAGGTAAAAAATTAGATGTAGTTTCTGCTTTTGAAGCCTGGGGAGAAAAAGTGGCAGGAACAATAACACAAACAGAGTATAAAAGTGTTATAGAGAAAGCATGTCCGGGAGCAGGAGCTTGTGGAGGGATGTATACTGCAAATACGATGGCCTCTGCAATCGAAGCGTTAGGAATGTCTTTACCCTATAATTCTTCGAATCCTGCAATAAGTAAAAATAAAGAAGAAGAAAGTATCCAGGCGGGTCGTGCTATGCGAGCCTTATTAGAAAAGGATATCAAACCTAAAGATATAGTAACCAAAAAATCACTCGAAAATGCAATACGATTAGTTACTGTACTTGGGGGTTCTACGAATGCCGTATTACACTTTTTGGCAATTGCCAGGGCTGCAGATGTAGATTTTACATTAACAGATTTTCAGAGAATTAGTGATGAAACTCCGTTTTTGGCAGACCTTAAACCAAGTGGAAAATACCTAATGGAAGATGTGCATGAAGTTGGAGGAATTCCTGCCGTATTAAAATATCTTTTAAAGAAAGGATTACTACATGGAGATTGTTTAACCGTTACCGGAAAAACAATTGCAGAAAACTTATTAGACGTTCCTGATCTTGCAGAAGGGCAGGATGTTATCAAGCCTTTAGAGAATCCAATTAAACCAACAGGGCACCTTAGAATCATGTTTGGTAACCTGTCTGAAGATGGATGTGTTGCAAAAATCACAGGTAAAGAAGGATTGCGTTTTCAAGGAAAAGCTAAGGTTTTTGAAGGAGAATATGATGCTAATGATGGTATCAGAGATGGAAAAGTAGAAAAAGGAGATGTAGTCGTCATAAGATATGAAGGGCCAAAAGGAGGACCAGGAATGCCAGAAATGTTGAAGCCTACTGCTGCTATTATGGGAGCCGGTTTAGGTAAAGATGTAGCCTTAATTACTGATGGAAGATTTTCGGGAGGAACACATGGGTTTGTTGTTGGACATATCACACCAGAAGCGCAAGAAGGAGGCCTGATTGCTTTAGTAAAAGATGGAGATGTCATTACTATTGATGCAGAAACAAATTCGATTACTGTAGATATTAGTGAAGCTGAGATTGAGAAGAGAAAAGCTTCTTGGGTTCAACCAGCATTAAAGTTTGATAAAGGAGTGCTGTATAAATATGCACATACAGTATCCTCTGCATCACAAGGATGTGTAACTGATGAATTCTAAAAGTACTCCAATGCGAAGCATTGGTTTCAAGTGAATTGTCATTCCAGTGAACGCTGGAATCTAAAATAAGACAGCATTTGATGCTGATAAACGATAAATTATCATTCTGATGAAGATCAGAATCTAAAAAAAGTCTAGACTCTAGTTTCTAAAAGTCTAGCCTCTAAAATAAGAGTGTATGGAAACACAAACGCAAACGTTAAAAAAAGAAACCAAAATATCAACAAAGCGTATGACAGGTGCAGAGGCAGTAATTCGATGCTTGTTGGCAGAAGGAGTAGATTTAATTTATGGATATCCTGGTGGGGCCATAATGCCAGTCTATGATGAACTATACAAATATAGAGATCAATTACATCATGTATTAACAAGGCATGAGCAAGGAGCAACCCATGCGGCACAAGGATATGCAAGGACAAGTGGTAAAGTTGGAGTTGCTATTGCTACTTCTGGACCCGGAGCTACTAATTTTGTAACGGGAATCGCTGATGCGCAAATAGATTCTACACCTATGGTATGCATTACAGGCCAGGTTGGATCACACTTGCTGGGATCAGATGCATTTCAGGAAACAGATATTATAGGAATCTCTACACCAATCACCAAATGGAATCATCAGGTTACCAAGGCCGAAGATATTCCTGCGGTATTAGCTAAAGCTTTTTATATTGCTCGCTCTGGTCGACCAGGCCCTGTATTAATAGATATTACAAAAGATGCACAGTTTGGTGAATTAGATTTTGCATACTCAACATGTAAAGGTGTACGTAGTTATAAGCCCGTACCAGAAACAGATCTAAAAAGCCTGGAAGAGGCAGCTAAATTGATAAACAAAGCAAAAAAACCGATGGTTGTCTTTGGTCAGGGAGTAATCCTGGGAGAAGCAGAAGAAGAGTTGAAAAACTTTATAGAGAAATCAGGAATCCCATCTGCATGGACTATTTTGGGACTTTCTGCACTACCAACATCACATCCATTAAATGTAGGAATGGTTGGTATGCATGGTAATTACGGGCCAAATAAGCTGACTAACGAATGTGATTTACTACTAGCGATCGGAATGCGTTTTGATGATAGAGTTACTGGTAATTTAGAAACCTATGCCAAACAGGCCAAAATCATACATTTTGAGATTGATCCAGCAGAGATAAATAAAAATGTGAAAGCTGATGTTGCAGTAATGGGGAATGTGAAGAATACATTATCACAGATATTTCCGATGGTGCAGTCAAATTCTCATGATTCATGGTTACAGGAGTTTAGAGATTATGATACAATAGAATATGATAAAGTAATTAAAGAAGAATTGTATCCTAGTAATGAAGGCCTATCTATGGGCGAAGTGCTTAGAAGAATTAATGAAGAAACCAAAGGAGATGCAGTGATTGTATCTGATGTAGGACAGCATCAAATGATGGCTTGTAGATATGCCGAGTTTAATAAATCTAAGAGTAATATTACTTCTGGAGGTTTAGGCACAATGGGATTTGCATTACCTGCTGCAATTGGTGCAAAAATGGGAGTCCCGGATAGAGAAGTAGTAGCGATTATTGGAGATGGCGGATACCAGATGACAATACAGGAGTTGGGTACAATTTTTCAGACCAAAGTACCGGTAAAGATCGTAGTGCTAAATAATGATTTCCTGGGAATGGTACGTCAATGGCAACAACTATTTTTTGATAAACGATATGCTTCTACAGAGATGGTAAATCCAGATTTTGTAAAAATAGCAGAAGGGTATCATATCAAGTCTACCAGAGTTACCAAAAGAGAGAATTTACAAGAAGCAATCGCAGAGATGATAGCGTCAAAAGAAGCATACTTTTTAGAAGTATGTGTTGAAAAAGAAAATAATGTGTTTCCGATGATTCCAACAGGTGCATCAGTTTCAGATATAAGATTAGAATAATAGAATTTTTGTTATTCTGGCACTTGGTCTACACCTAGTATAGACTTTGGCTAGAATCTATACAATGATACAATATACTAGTAATGAAAAAAGAAAATTATACCATATCAGTATATACTGAAAACAATATAGGGTTGTTGAACAGGATTTCGGCAATATTTTTAAGACGTCATATCAATCTTGAAAGCTTTACAGCTTCGGTATCAGAGATTAAGGATGTATTTCGTTTTACAATCGTGGTGAATATAACTGAAGAACAGGTAAAAAAGATTATTGGGCAGATTGAAAAACAAATAGAAGTGATTAAAGCTTTTTATCATAAAGATGATGAGACCATTTATCAGGAAACTGCTTTGTTTAAAATCGCTTCAAAATTACTATTTGAGGAACGTAAAATCCAGAATGTAATAAAGGACAGTAATGCTAATATCGTTACTGTGACTCCAGAGTTTTTTGTATTAGAAAAGACAGGGCGACGAAGAGATGTCGAAGCTTTGTATGATCAATTAGAACCTTATGGTTTAATGCAATTTGTACGTTCGGGAAGAATTTCAATAACAAAAGAAAAGCTACATATTTCTAAAATATTAGAAAATTTTGGAATGGAAGCAGTGTAAGGGATAGTAGTGACATCCTTTTTGGTTGTCATCCTGAGCTTGTCGAAGGAGTCAATCAAAAAGATATAGCGAATAGCCCGACCCTGAATTTGATCAGGGATACACTATAAAAATCGAAACAACTAAAAATCAAAATTAAATCAAATTTCCTAACGGAAATCACAACAAATTAAGAAAGAAATGGCAAATTACTTTAATACGCTATCATTAAGAGATCAATTAACACAGCTAGGAAAATGTAGGTTTATGAATGCCGAAGAGTTTTCGGCAGGTGTAGATGCATTAAAAGGGAAAAAAATGGTTATCGTAGGGTGTGGAGCCCAGGGACTTAACCAAGGGTTGAACATGAGAGACTCTGGTTTGGATATTTCGTATGCGCTTCGTGAAGCAGCGATCAAAGAAAAAAGACAATCTTTCAAAAATGCATCTGATAACGGATTTAATGTAGGGACCTATGAAGAATTGATTCCTAATGCTGATGTTGTTATTAATTTGACACCAGATAAACAACATACTCAAGTGGTAAACACAGTAATGCCACTAATGAAAAAAGGAGCTACTTTATCATACTCACATGGGTTTAATATTGTAGAAGAAGGTATGGAGGTGAGAGATGATCTTACTGTGATTATGGTAGCACCAAAATGCCCGGGATCAGAAGTTAGAGAAGAGTATAAAAGAGGATTTGGAGTACCTACATTAATAGCAGTACACCCAGAGAATGACCCTCAAGGGCATGGTTTGGCTCAGGCAAAAGCATATGCAGCAGGAACAGGTGGTCATAGAGCAGGAGTGTTAGAATCTTCTTTTGTAGCCGAAGTAAAGTCAGATCTTATGGGAGAGCAGACTATTCTATGTGGATTACTGCAAACCGGATCTATTTTATGTTTTGACAAAATGATAGAAAAAGGAATAGATCCAGGATACGCCTCTAAATTAATCCAATATGGTTGGGAAACCATTACCGAAGGGATGAAGTATGGTGGGATCACTAATATGATGGATCGATTATCAAATTCATCAAAGATTAAAGCATTTGAGCTTTCTGAAGAATTAAAGGATATCATGCGTCCGTTGTTTAGAAAACATATGGATGATATCATGCAAGGGCATTTTTCAAAAACTATGATGGAAGACTGGGCTAATGATGATAAAAATCTATTATCATGGAGAGCAGCAACAGGAGAGACGGCATTCGAGAAAACTCCTGCAGGAGATATTGAAATTTCTGAACAAGAATTCTACGATAATGGAGTATTGATGGTGGCTATGGTTAGAGCAGGAGTTGAACTAGCTTTTGAAGCGATGACAGATTCTGGAATTATTGAAGAATCAGCATATTATGAATCGCTACACGAAACTCCACTTATTGCCAATACTATTGCACGTAAGAAATTGTTTGAGATGAATCGAGTGATCTCTGATACTGCAGAATATGGTTGTTATTTATTTGATCATGCTTGTAAGCCTTTATTAGCAGATTTTATGAAAAAAATAGATACCGATGTTATAGGAAAAGCATATGATGAAGGGAAGAATAATGGAGTAGATAATGCTAAACTAATAGAAGTAAATGCAATTTTAAGAAATCATCCTATAGAAGTTATTGGTTCTCGATTAAGAGCATCGATGACAGCAATGAAACCGATAGTATAGTACATTTAATTTTGTTAGGCCGGATCTGTTAAAGTTTTGAGATGTGTATTGTGTAACCTTTGATGGGTCTGAGCCGGCAAAAATATACCAGTTTAACTTTGAAATCGTGCGTATAGAAATTGAATTTATTTTGCACGTATTCAAGACAAAAAATATTAGCATAGCCATAGCATAGCTACGGTTATATTTTTTAACGAAAAATAGGTGCAAAAGAAACTATTTATTAGTGCTATTTCAAAGTTAAAATGGATAATATAAAAGAAGAGCGTAAACTTAAATTATGAGCACCATAACCACAACATATTTTCCTGAATTAGAGGATATCCAGAAGGCAGCTTCAACAATAAAAGAAGTGGCTATGGTTACTCCTCTTATGAATAGCATTCGATATTCTCGCAGATATGATGCTAATATTTTATTGAAACGAGAAGACCTTCAACGTGTTCGTTCCTATAAAATTAGAGGTGCTTTTAATAAAATAAGCTCACTTACCAAAGAAGAACTAGCAAAAGGAGTTGTTTGTGCCAGTGCAGGTAATCATGCACAAGGAGTAGCATTCGCCTGCCATCATTTAGGAATAGAAGGTACTGTTTATATGCCTTCGGTAACACCAAAACAAAAGGTAGAGCAGACAAAAATGTTTGGTGGTGATCATGTAAAGATTGTTCTTGAAGGTGATACATTTGATGATTCTTATAAAGCAGCAATGGAAACTTGTACTTCTGAAGGAAAAACTTTTGTACATCCATTCGAGGATCCAAAAACTATTGAAGGACAAGGAACAATTGGACTTGAGATTTTTAAGCAGAGTGATGTACCGATCGATTATATTTTTGTTGCTATTGGTGGTGGTGGATTAGCTTCGGGTTTATGCGGAGCAATCAAAGCCTTATCTCCAAAAACAAAAATTATAGGTGTCGAACCAGAAGGAGCGCCTTCTATGTTATCATCTATCCAAAATAATAAGAATACAGAGATTTTTAATATTGATAAGTTTATCGATGGTGCAGCAGTTCAGAAAGTAGGAGATCTTAACTTTGATATTTGTAAAGAATACCTCTCTGATATGTATACAGTTCCTGAAGGATTGGTGTGTCAGACTATTTTAGATTTATACAATAGAGATGCTATTGTAGTTGAACCAGCAGGTGCGTTAACCTTGGCTGCTCTTGAGTCTTATAAAGATAAGATCAAAGGCAAAAATGTAGTGTGTATTGTGAGTGGTAGTAATAATGATATTACTCGTACTGCAGAGATTAAAGAAAGGGCGTTGTTATATGCAGATTTAAAACATTATTTCATAGTTCGTTTTCCGCAACGAGCAGGTGCATTAAAACAATTTGTAGGAGAAGTACTAGGACCGAATGATGATATCACTCATTTCGAATATTCAAAAAAATCAAGTAGAGAAAATGGCCCTGCAGTTGTTGGGATTGAACTAAAAGATAAGAAAGATCTTGAGCCTTTGGTCTCTAGAATGAAGGCACTTAATTTCTTTGGGGATTACCTAAATGATAAACCTGATCTGTTTCAGTTTTTGATATGATTCGATAGAAGTAGCATTTAGTTTAATCTACTTACTTTATTATCAATATTTTTTTATTAGAAACCTAAGGTATAG
The DNA here is from genome assembly GCF_051627225.1 of Aquimarina macrocephali. Lineage (NCBI taxonomy): Bacteria > Pseudomonadati > Bacteroidota > Flavobacteriia > Flavobacteriales > Flavobacteriaceae > Aquimarina > Aquimarina macrocephali. The sequence continues at coordinate 5,741,064 of NZ_CP151795.1, read as the reverse complement.
AATATCAATTTGATAGTTAAAGGTTCATGATTTTATTAAAACGATAAAAGTTAATTAGTTTTACCTTTTTTTTGTTTTATGTATTAATTTTTATGTAATATTGTACCATCTAGTTAACGAAAGGGGCTACGGCCGACGATTTAGAGTTACTATTATGAAAACGGCAAATTACATATCTACAGAGAGTAAAGTTCAATATTTGAACAAATTTGGTAATCCAAGTATTCCCGCACGCCGCTTTCGTCGCCCCTTGGGGGTCTAACATTCTTTTGAAGTAGGTGCGTCCTACTTCCCCTAGAGACATCGAATCCATTTTAGAAAAACTGAATTTTTAAATTTTGTTGTTCAAACAACATAGTTAAAGTATTTGGTAGCAATTCTTATCACGCCAAATAGCTAGATATGATTCGCACTTCAGCCTGGATTCAGAAAAATCAACACTAATTTTAATAGAAAAGCTTCTTTAATAAGCGGGATTCGTTTATGGAAAAAGTAAAAATAATAATTGCTAACGAAAACCATTTTCGTTATGCAAAGGAAATATGCGAAGTAATATCCGACTCTGCCAAAGTAAGAGGAACCGGTATTGCTAAACGTACCCCAGAATATATACAAACTAAGATGCAAAACAGGAATGCGGTTATTGCCGTATCCGGCAATCAATTTGCAGGATTCTGTTATATCGAAATCTGGGGTAATGAAAAACATGTAGCACATTCTGGTTTAATAGTACACCCTGGTTTTAGAAATCAAGGTCTGGCAAAAAAAATCAAAGAATTTACATTCAATTATTCTTTGAAAAAATACCCAATGGCCAAAGTGTTTGGTATCACAACAGGATTAGCTGTAATGAAAATCAATTCTGATTTGGGATATAAACCCGTTACATTCTCAGAATTAACAAATGATCCTAAGTTTTGGGCAGGTTGTAAAACGTGTACAAATTATGATATTCTAACTTCTAAAGAACATAAAATGTGTTTGTGTACCGGGATGCTATATGACCCTTCGCAGAAAGTAAAGAAAAAAGAAAAATGGTACGATAAAAAAGTACTAAAAAGATTAAAAAATATTAAACAAACGATGCTTGCAAGCAATAAACAATTGTTGTTATGGAAAAAGTAGTATTAGCATATAGCGGAGGACTGGATACCTCATATTGTGTAAAATATCTTATTCATGAAAAAAACCTGGATGTGCATACCATTTTGGTGAATACAGGTGGTTTTTCTGAAGAAGAATTAAAGGATACAGAAAAAAGAGCTTATGAATTGGGCAGCTCATCTCATGTGAATAAGACTATCCTAAATGAGTTTTATGAAAAAGCTATTAAGTATTTGATTTATGGTAATGTATTAAAAAATAATACGTACCCACTTTCTGTAAGTGCCGAACGAATTTTTCAGGCCATAGAGGTTATTAAATATGCCAAAAAAGTAGGAGCAAAGTATATTGCACACGGAAGCACAGGAGCAGGCAATGATCAGATAAGGTTTGATGTGATTTTTCAAACATTAGCTCCAGAGATCGAAATTATTACTCCGATTAGAGATTTAAAACTTTCTCGTCAGGCCGAAGTAGAATATCTAGAAAAGCATGAGGTCTATTACAGCTGGGAAAAAGCACAGTACTCAATCAATAAAGGTATTTGGGGAACCAGTGTAGGGGGAAAAGAAACGCTTTCTTCTCATAGTGCATTACCAGGTACAGCATTCCCCAGTCAACTTCAAAAAGAAAAAGAAGAAATCATCACGTTAAACTTCGAAAAAGGAGAACTCGTAGGGTTAGATGGGGTTAAGGATATCCCGGTGAATACTATTCAGAAACTGGAGGAACTGGCAAGTGCTTTTGCCATTGGCAGGGATACCCATGTTGGAGATACAATTATTGGTATTAAAGGAAGAGTAGGATTTGAAGCAGCAGCACCAATGGTAATCATTAAAGCTCATCATCTTTTAGAGAAACATGTTTTAACCAAATGGCAGCAATATTGGAAAGAGCAACTAGCTAACTGGTATGGTATGTTGTTACATGAAGGAAATTACCTGGACCCTGTAATGAGAAATATAGAAGTATTTATGGAAGATTCTCAAAAATCAGTAACAGGAGATGTAAAAGTGAAATTGAAACCCTACCATTTTACCTTAGAAGGAATCGAATCAGATTTTGACATGATGAAATCGGATTTTGGGCAGTATGGCGAGATGAATAATTCCTGGACATCTGATGATGCTAAAGGGTTTATAAAAATCTATGGTAATGCGAATAAGATATATCATAATGTAAACCCAAGTGAATCATGATACAAGTAGGAATAATAGGAGGATCAGGATATACAGCGGGAGAACTGTTAAGGCTATTAGTTCATCACCCAGAAGTAAAGCTAGATTTTGTATACAGTACAACAAATGCTGGTGTATTGATTCATAAACAGCATCCTGATTTAATAGGAGAAATAGATCTTAAGTTCACAGATACGATAAACCCAAATGTAGATGTACTGTTTTTGTGTTTGGGTCATGGTAGATCAAGATCGTTTTTAGAAACCAATACGTTTTCAAAAATGACTAAAGTAATTGATTTAGGAAATGACTTTAGATTGAATGATGATCAGGAATTTCTGGAAAGAGATTTTGTATACGGTCTGCCAGAATTAGAAAAAGAAAAGATTAGATCAGCAAAGAATATTGCAAATCCGGGATGTTTTGCCACTGCCATACAGTTAGGGTTATTACCATTGGCTTTTGCAGGTAAACTTAAGGATACAATTCATATTAATGCTACTACCGGAAGTACGGGAGCAGGTGTGATGCCAGGAGGAACAACTCATTTTAGCTGGAGAGATAATAATTTTTCTAGTTATAAAGTATTCTCACATCAGCACTTGGGAGAGATTAAACAAAGCCTTAAACAGGAACAAAATGATTTTGAAGCTCCGGTTTTCTTTATTCCTAATAGAGGAAATTTTAGTAAAGGAATTTATGCCACTATGTATACAAAATATGAAGGTAGCGAAGAAGAAGCAAAAGAACTGTATAGATCATATTATAATAAGGCTGAGTTTACTGTGATTTCTGATGAAGAAATTCATTTGAAACAAGTAGTAAACACGAATAAATGCATACTACACATTAGTAAGAAAAATGGAGTGTTACTTATCACATCAGTAATCGATAACTTGATTAAAGGAGCATCTGGACAAGCTATTCATAATATGAATTTAATGCTAGGATTAAAGGAAAAAACAGGATTAGAATTAAAGGCGAGTGCATTTTAATACTAACAGATGAATGTCATGCAGGCTTATCAAAGTGTTTAAGAATCCACGATGAAGAGGAATCTTTAACAGATTAAGACCGACAAAACAAAATATAAAATGAATAGAATAACAATTATAGGAGGAGGAAACTTAGGCAAATCAATAATTTCTGGATTGGTCAATAGTGATTTGTTTGAAGCTACAGACATTACAGTAGTAGATAAGTCAAAATATAACCTGAAAGAAGTTGAAGAAAAGCTAGGTGTATCTACATCGCAAAATATTGTAGCGTCCATAAAAAATGTAAAATGGATAATTCTTTGCGTACAGCCAAGACAGTTGGATGTTGTTTTACAGGAAATAAAAAATATAGTAACAACGGATCAAATATTGATTTCTACTGTAACCGGTACGTCAATTGCCGAAATCAATGAGGTAGTCCCAAATAATAAAGCAATACGGGTAATGCCAAATACAGGGGCTGCCAAAAAACTATCTATGACCTGTATTGCTGCTAATGAAGATGTAAAAGAAGAATTAGCTACAGTACAAAAGATGTTTGATACTATTGGTAAAACGCTGGTTATAGAAGAACGTCTAATGCAGGCTGCTACAGTTTTAGGAGCTAGCGGAATAGCCTTTTTCCTTAGGTTTTTAAGGGCTATGATACAAGGAGGGATTCAAATGGGATTTCACCCTCATGAGGCCCAAATTATCGCTGTGCAAACCGCAATAGGAGCTGCTACGTTAGTAGCAGAGAATGGAACTCATCCCGAACGCGAAATCGATAAGGTTACAACGCCTCAGGGATGTACTATAGAAGGTCTTAATGAGATGGAGCATCAAGGCTTAAGCTCATCTGTGATAAAAGGAGTGATGGCTTCTTATGAAAAAATAAATACAATTAAATAGTTGATAGTTGCCTGTAGATAGATATTCACTGGCAACGATCAACCAATAACTAATACTATGAAATTATTTGACGTATATCCTTTATATGATGTAGAGCCTATAAATGCTTATGACGCTATCGTAGTGGATAAAAATGGAACAGAGTATTTGGATATGTACGGAGGGCATGCTGTGATTTCAATAGGCCATTCTCACCCTCATTATGTAAAAAAAATAAAAGAACAGATAGAAAAAATAGGCTTTTATTCTAATGCTGTTCAAAATAGTTTACAAACTAAATTAGCAAAAAAACTTGGAGCATTATCGGGGTATGATGACTATCAACTGTTTTTATGTAACTCTGGTGCCGAAGCCAATGAAAATGCACTGAAATTAGCTTCTTTTTATACAGGAAAATCAAGAGTTATAGCATTTTATAATGGTTTTCATGGACGAACATCTGCTGCTGTAGCTGCAACAGACAATCCTAGAATCAATTCACCATTAAATACTCAGCAAAACGTCACTTTTTTGCCGTTAAACCAAATTGAGCTCGTAAGAACTGAATTAGAAAAAGGTGACGTGTGTGCTGTGATTATAGAACCTATACAAGGAGTAGGAGGACTGGATGAAGGAACTACTGCCTTTTTTACAACTTTAGAAACCTTATGTCATGAGTTTGGTGCTGTTTTAATAGTTGATGAAGTGCAATCTGGCTATGGCAGGAGTGGTAATTTTTTTGCACATCAATACCATGAGATTACGCCAGATATTATTTCTATAGCAAAAGGTATGGGTAACGGTTTTCCGATAGGAGGCATATTAATTGCCCCACATATAAAACCCGATTATGGGATGCTGGGAACCACTTTTGGAGGTAATCATCTGGCTTGCGTTGCAGCATTATCGGTTCTTGAGGTAATTGAAACTGAAAATCTTATTGATAATGCAAGATTAACAGGAGCATATTTTGAGTCTAAAGTACATGATCTTCCCGGAGTGCAAAGAGTAAAAGGAAAAGGACTAATGTTAGGATTAGAATTTGATTTTGAAGTTAGCGAACTTAGAAAAAGACTGATCTATGAAGAACATATTTTTACAGGAGGAGCAATGAATAAAAAACTATTGCGAATTCTTCCTCCTTTGACTATTGGGAAAAAAGAAATCGATCAATTTATTAAAGCATTACAAAGTGTATTGGTAGAAAAACCAATGATTTAAAAGATAAAAATGAACAACTACTTTTCAATACAAGATATAGATTCATTACCCGGTTGGGTAGAAGAAGCTATAGCGATAAAGAAAAACCCTTTATCCAATAAGACTTTGGGTAAAGATAAGACGATAGGATTGTTATTTTTTAACCCAAGCCTTCGTACACGTTTGAGTACCCAAAAAGCAGCCTTAAACCTGGGAATGAATGTCATGGTTATGAACTTTACAGGAGAAGGCTGGTCGCTCGAGTACGGAGACGGAACCATAATGGATCAGGGAAATTCTGAACATGTAAAAGAAGCTGCTCAGGTAGTTTCTCAATATTGCGATATACTAGGAGTACGAGCTTTTGCAAAATTAGAAGATAGAGATGATGACTACAGCGAAAAAGTACTTAATGGTTTTATAAACCATGCTTCAATACCGGTTATCAATATGGAAAGTGCTACTAGACATCCATTACAAGCACTAACAGATGCCATAACTATTACCGAATATAAAAAAACAGACAAACCAAAGGTTGTACTATCATGGGCACCGCATCCAAAAGCCTTACCACAGGCAGTTGCTAATTCTTTTGTAGAGATGATGCAGCGTATGGACGCAGATTTTGTAATTACCCATCCTGTGGGATTTGAGTTAGCCAGTCAGATTACTAAACAGGTGCCCATTGATTACAACCAGGAAAATGCATTAAAAGATGCTGATTTTGTATATGTGAAAAACTGGAGTGCTTATCAAGAGTACGGTAAAGTCATAAATGATGATCCTTCCTGGAAAATTACAAACAAAAAAATGAAATTGACCAATGACGCTAAGCTTATGCACTGTTTGCCCGTAAGGAGAAATGTAGTCGTAGATGATGTAGTATTAGATAGTAATAATTCTATTGTTATCGAACAAGCAAATAACAGAACATATGCTGCTCAGTTGGTTTTAAAGAAAATACTTGAAAAATCTTAATGTGATGAGAGAACATGTGAAAAAGAGATTATTGGTAGCCAAGATTGGCGGAAATATAATAGAAGATCCAGAAGCATTGACTTCTTTCTTAGAAGGTTTTTCTAAAATCGAAGGTCCAAAAATTTTGGTTCATGGAGGAGGGAAATCTGCTACTCGACTTGCAGCTCAATTAGGAGTAAAGACCGAAATGATCGATGGTCGAAGAATTACTTCTGCAGAGAATCTGGATATTGTTGTGATGACTTATGCCGGGTTATTAAATAAGACCATTGTTGCTGGTTTACAGCATTATGATTGTAATGCTTTGGGATTAACAGGGGCAGATGCAAATGTGATTCTTGCAAAGAAAAGATCTGTGCAATTTGTGGATTATGGATATGTTGGTGATGTGGTTAAGGTAAATAGTAACATTATAAAAACATTTTTGGATCAAGAGATTACACCTGTTTTTTGTGCCGTTACCCATAATAGTCATGGACAATTGTTTAATACAAATGCAGATACTATTGCTTCAGAAATTGCTTCTGAAATGAGTGCTGATTATGAAGTGTCGTTATTTTATTGTTTCGAATTAAAAGGTGTTCTTGAAAATATAGAAGATAAAGATTCTGTAATCGAACATATTAATTTAGAAAAATATACCGAATTGAGGGATGCACAAATAATTACAGAAGGAATGCTTCCAAAACTTCAGAATTGCTTTGATGCTTTACAAAAAAAAGTAAGTAAAGTACATATTGCTAATGCAGATTTTATAAAGGATAACACAACTAAACATACGACTTTAAGTCTATAAATAATAATGGAAAAACTAACAAATGAAGCGATTAAGCTTTTACATCATTTAATAGAAACGCCATCTTTCTCTTCAGAAGAGGAAAAAACAGCTCAATTGATCGAGAATTGGTTCATCCAAAATGATATTCCTTTCGAGAGAGAAAATAATAATATATGGGCATACAATAAGTATTTTGATGAATCTAAACGTACTATTTTATTAAACTCTCATCATGATACGGTAAAACCAAATGGAAACTATACTAATGACCCATTTAAAGCTTTTGTAGAAGATGAAAAACTGTTTGGTTTAGGGAGTAATGATGCAGGGGGGTGTCTGGTTTCTTTGTTAGCTGCATTTACTTATTTCTATAGTAAAGAAGGATTAAAATACAATTTTGTTATTGTCGCTTCTGCAGAAGAAGAGAGTAGTGGTCCCTTGGGATTAAAAAGCGTATTAAAATACCTTAAAAATGTAGAATTTGGTATTGTAGGAGAACCAACACTAATGCAATTAGCCGTTGCAGAAAAAGGCTTATTGGTATTAGATGTATCGGTAAAAGGAACAGCAAGTCATGCTGCTCATCCTAATGAGGATAATGCAATTTATAATGCTCTGCAAGTGATTCAGTGGTTTAAAACATATGAATTTGAAAAAACATCAAAAACTTTGGGTAAAGTAAAAGCTACAGTAACGCAGCTTAATGCTGGGAAACAACATAATGTGGTGCCCGCAAGCTGTGACCTGGTGGTGGATATACGAGTAAATGATAAGTATGATAATGAAGAGATTCTGGAAATTGTAAAAAAACAAATGCCTCGGTGTGCAGAGGTAACCCCCAGATCTCTGGATTTAGGATCTTCATCAATTGCTATAGATCATTCCATTGTAAAATCTGGGATTGCACTAGGAAGAAATACGTATGGATCACCGACATTATCTGACCAGTCAGTATTGAGTTGCCCTTCATTAAAACTAGGACCGGGAGATTCGACCAGATCACATTCTGCAAATGAGTTTATTTATGTAGATGAGATCAAAGAAGGAGTAGAATTATATATAAAAATTTTAGAAGGTATAATATAAATAATGAAGAGGTTTAAACCGCTTCAATAAAAAAATAACTAATGAAACTTTGGGATAAAGGATTACCGACAGATCAAAAAATAGATAGGTTTACAGTGGGTAATGACAGGCAATTGGATTTGGTAATTGCCAAGTATGATGTACAGGCGACATTGGTACATGCTAAGATGCTGTATAAGATTAATTTACTTTCTGACAAAGAAATTTCTGAAATTGAAAAAGAATTGAATATATTGGGGCGGGAAATAGAAAAAGGAGCTTTTGTGATAGAAGACCGATTTGAGGATATACATTCTAAAATTGAGTATGAATTAACTCAACGAATAGGAGATGCGGGTAAGCGAATACATACCGCCAGATCACGTAATGATCAGGTTTTGGTAGCGATGCATCTATATATGAAGGAAGAATTACTCCAAATTAAATCTCTTGTTAATGAACTATCTCAGAATTTACTAACTAGTGCAGAAACGTATAAGGATGTATTACTTCCTGGATATACGCATATGCAAATAGCAATGCCTTCTTCTTTTGGACTTTGGTTTTCTGCCTATGCAGAAAGTTTTGTTGATGATTTGTATTTTGTAAATGCAGCGTTAAAAGTTGTTGATCAAAATCCTTTGGGAAGTGCTGCCGGATATGGTAGTTCATTTCCAATAGATAGAGAGTTTACGACAAGAGAGTTAGGGTTCGAAACTCTTAAGTATAATGTAGTTGCTGCGCAAATGAGTAGAGGGAAGTCTGAAAAATCTACCGCTTTTGCCATGAGTAGTGTAGCCGCGACTTTATCTAAATTAGCAATGGATGTGTGTTTGTATATGAGTCAGAATTTTGATTTTATGAGTATTCCATCAGAATTTACTACTGGATCCAGTATTATGCCACATAAGAAGAATCCAGACGTCTTTGAATTAATAAGAGGAAAATGTAATAAAATTCAGGCACTGCCTTACGAACTAAATTTGCTAATCAATAATTTACCGAGTGGATATCACAGGGATTTACAATTGCTTAAAGAAGGAATTGTACCTGCTATTCAGGATTTAAAAGCATCTCTTGAGATGACTATGTATGCACTCAAAAATATAAAGGTGAACAAAAATATTTTGGATGACGATAAGTATGATTATCTGTTTAGCGTAGATACATTAAATGAATTAGTGATGCAGGGTATGTCGTTTAGAGATGCCTATGTAAAAATAGGGTTAGACATTGAGAATGGACAATATACCCCCGAAAAGAATACAAAACATAGCCATAGTGGTAGTATTAATAATTTATGTCTTAACAAAATAAAAAAGAAATTAGAGGAAGTTTGAGGGAACAATACTTTCGAAAAACAAGTGAATTATATTGGAACACAAGCTACTCTATAGGATTAGTTTATAGTTCTTAAATAAAAAATTGAAAATGTTAATAAAAAGGTATATCTTAATGATATTGAAGAGAAGCTGAAGTATATTTAATTGAGTGTAAGTTGAGTTAGTTTGATTTTTTCGCTTCAGCCTAGACCCCCAGAGGAGTTGTTAACCACTGGGGGTTGTTTTTATATATAGACACCCGTCAAATTTCAAAAATCTGACGGGTGTTTGTGTATAAGAATATGCTGTAAAAAATAGGTTTTACTATGAAACTAAAGATTTTAAATCACTAATTACGTTGATATTATGCCTAAGGTTTGCATAGAGGATAAATAAAATAAGTATAGCAACTATAAACCCTAAAAAGATTCCATTATTCTTGCTCGAAATCTTTTTAGAAGTCTTTAGATATGCCTTAGAAATCTTTTTTGCATAATTGGTAACCAGAGCAAAAGCTGGGGCAAAAATTAAAACGATAACTAGCATATCTATTAATACCAGAAGATACCCCTGTTGATCGATATGTTTCTTTACATATTTTAAGATATACTCATTGATTAATGCTGCAGATAAAACGGCTACTGCGTAGATAGCATACTTGGTGGATTGTCGATTACTCATAGTAGGGCAACTATTCTTTATTTAATATGATTAATTGTGGCGGTTAAGGTAAAATCTAAAATTTAATATTCAAAATAAAGATTACCTTTTTGATAGCGATACGATATATGATAAATGGTGTTCTAACTCATAACGTATCTAACTTTAACTCAGGTAGTGTATCATGTTAGATAATTCAAACATAATAATCATACTGTTTTTAGGACATAGTATTAGCGATTGCGGTATACTAGCATCTAGCATCGGAGCAAAAATGTCTTCCGCACAGTAGTTTTATCGACCATCGGTACATAGATACGGATCAGCGCAATAGGGATACCCTTCCCCACACTCCTTTTATCGACCATCGGCATACCAAGACCTTCTCTCGCAAGGAGGGAACCAATCCCCGCAACATGATGAGGCTCCCTCGCTGCGGGGACACATCAATCCTGTGCGGGGGCTAGTAATAGCAATAGATTACTAATATTTGTATACGGTGATTTTATATCTTATAAAAGATTTCGAATCAAAAAAGCTATTCTAGAAAGCCTCGTTGGTGATGTCTTTTAGATGTATTTAAAACCTGAGTTCGACGTAAGAAAATCACGCCAATTCGAGTGATCTGATACTTCGATATAGCTCAGTACGGGCTGGAAGATTGTATCGAGAATGGTGGTTTTCTATCTAAAAAAGCTATTCTCGATACAGTTTTTCTCCATTTCATTCTGAAAAACCACTCGAATTGACGCTTTTTTATAACAGTATAGCTTAGAGACCGAACTCAGGTTTAAAGTATTTACCTAAATTATTTCTTTATAAAACTTTTAACGATATCCTCTTTAGGATATTTGATTTTTATGAAATAACAGCCTTTAGAGAAGCGGCTAACATCTATATGTAATTCATTGTCTAAAATACTAACAGAAGATTGCCTCAATATTTCTTTTCCTGAAATATCATACATGAAAACTTGTATATTTTCTGGAAGCTCATCAAAATCAAATAAAACACTAAGGTAGGTATCTACCGGATTAGGAAAAACTTGGATGGTATTGGTAGTTTCTACAGGCAATGGAGGAGGTGGCGGAGGAGGTGGATTTTCATTACTTCCTGTAGTAAACGAAAAATAAGAAGTCCAATCTCCTGTATCATTGTCTTTTACTCTCCAGCAGTATTCTGTATTTATAGTAAGTGTGTTTTCTGGAACAACAAATGATTTTTCAGATATGTTAGACGCTGTAAATATGGGAGCCATTTTGTTAGCATTTGCAGAAGCTGATTTAGAAAATTTGTAAAAAGTATTGGGTTCACTTACGATATAGACTGTTTCTTGATTATCTACAGTTACGCCTTCTGCCTGGAGAATTCTATTGGGTAATGTACCATTTGCACCATTAGTACCAAGATCTAAACGACTATATTCTTTTCCTGTCATATCGGTTTCTACTAATGCTCTGGATTCATGACTTAATACAAGAAAATGAGTTTCTTGCTGTATGGTATTACTTCCCAAATGATGTAAACCAGACAAATCTCTAAATCCAAAATTATTTGTAGCAATATCGAATGGATTGATAACCGTAGGAGGAGTTGATAAATCTACAGGTATCTCTAAAGAGTATATAGTTAAGGGGCTTTTTTCTTTCACCAGGATCAATTCATTTGTATTTGGGTTATAAGATACTCCTTCCAGCCCATTATTTGCTCCCCAATTACCGGGTAGTTGAATATAATTTGTTGGGTAAGAAATGGTTGTTGTTGTATTTTCTACGGTAATTTTAACAGCTCGCCCTCTTTTTTCTTCAATAACAAAAAAATCTGTACCATTAACCCATACCAAGCCTTCTGTATCATTAAAACCCTGTAGGGGGATAGCTCTTATAACATCACCATCTAAACTCAATTCATACAGTCTGGGAGGATCGTTAATCACTGCAAAAATTGTATTAGTAGAACTATTGTAGGTTAACCCGGATAGGTCATCAGGAATCTGTGTAATCGTTTTAGGACCCTCGATAAGATTAAATTTATCCAGACCCAAACCGGTTGTAGGATTTGGAGGAGGAGGGGGATCTATAGGACTACAATCTGTTATTTCTAAAGTATAAGAACTTGCAGACCCTGACCATTCTAAAGTAGGAGTAGTGGAGATATTTTCTGAAGCATTACTTGGGCGTATTAATGCTAGGTCATTATTTTCTACAGCACCTGGAGCTACTGCACCGATATCAGCATTTACTCGTAACCTACCTAAGATATCATCCGCAGGAAGCTGATCTGCCCTTGCCATATTAATAACAGGGCTATTGGCTTCGGGTGTTCCGTAAGCGTTTACCAAACGCTCAAATGCTTCTCTTATGGTTGTCGAACCATCTTTAAATTGGTTTAACGAAGAATTATAATGAGGAATGATTACATTATTTTGATTTTCTAGCAATGGATTTGCTACTATACCATTAGCATCGTCTGCACTATTGATTTTATCATTATTATCTTGCGGTATAGGAGTACCATTATTCCAATATAAATTAGTGTCTAAAGTATAGGTATCTGTATGGGATATAGGACAATCCGAAAAATCATTCATAGTCCCGGTAGGATCAGACCATATATTATTGTAAATATTAATATTATTGATAATAGGGTTCGTAGGTTCTCTGTTAAATCTAAAAGCATATGCATTAGCAGGTAAATCTCCTGTAACAGTATTATTTCTGAATGTAATATCTCTACATCCCTTAATACCAAATGGTGCTCGCATAGGATTACTACTGTTTCCTAGCATTAAGTTATTTTCGATCATAACATCAAAGGCCTGGTAGTGAGGTTCGCTGTCCTCTCCAATAAGAACAAAGTTTGTTGCATTCGTTCCTTCCCAGTTCAGAAATACATTTCTACGGATTTTTACATTTCTTGAACCGGTATAAATATCATTACTGCCACCACTATCTTTGATGACAATAAAACTACCTGTAGAATTATTATTTATACGACCACTACTTGCAAAATCGTTTAAGAAAATATTATCCTGTATAATTAGGTTTTCGACACTATTACCATCGATATGTTCATCAAATCCAGTTTGATTAAAAAATAAATTTCCCTGGAAAGTGATATTGTAACAAGCTGCATTTACCTTTACAAGATCATTATTATAACTATCATGTATAATACAATTCTGAAATGTAATATCATGTACATCACCATTACCATTTCCATCAATATGAATAACTAAGGGACCAGCACCCGAACTATCATGGGCTATATCAAAACCATCAAAAGTAATACCGTGGCAACCATTAGGGTTTATATATGCGGTAATAACGGCAGTATTGTTGCGTAATTTTGCCATATATGGCACTTGTGATTTTACCAAAACACCAGTAGTAAAACTTCCACGAACTCTAACACGCCCATTGTATGTGCCGGGTTTTACTAAAACTGTACTACCATCCGTAACAGTATTAAGAGCATGTTGGATCGTTGCCCAGGGAGTATCGTTAGAACCATTGCCGCTAGAATCATCTCCGTTTATAGCTACGTAGTAGGTGGTTTGGCCTGTTAAAGAAATGGAGATAATAAGTATTAAGAATAATAGTATTTTTTTCATTTGACTTTTCATTTAATGTTGGGATACGTCGTTAAATCAATAGAAGTTAACTTTTTCTTCTACAGATTTGTTTACAAAAAATAAAGGGACAAAGTGTAAAATTAAATGAATTAATACTCAAAAAAACCCCTGTTTTCAGTGAAAAAATAGGTTGACGATTTGATGGTATCTACTGAAATTAGAACAGGTAAAGTATAGCCTTTATTATAGGAAAAAGGAAAGATTTATATGAAAGAAGAATGATTATTATGGCATTTTTTCTAATTCTGGATATGAGTAATCCAGTTGATATTACATATTCAAAATAAATTCGAATAAGTAGAACCCTCACAAGGATACTGAATCAAGTTCAGTACAAGCCTATGAGGGCTTGTATATGTATTTATAAAGGGATATTCCCATGTTTTCGATTAGGACGCTCAATTATTTTATTTTCGAGCATACTAAATCCTTTAATTAGTTTTCTTCGAGTATTTTCTGGTAAGATAACCTCATCTACAAAACCACGTTGTGCAGCTCGATATGGATTAGCAAATTTCTCTGCATATTCAGCTTCTTTTTCGGCAAGCTTTGCAGCTGGATCATCTGCTGCTTTGATCTCTTTTCTAAAAATAATCTCACTGGCACCTTTGGCACCCATTACTGCAATTTCTGCAGAAGGCCATGCAAAGTTAAGGTCAGCTCCTATATGTTTAGAATTCATCACATCATAAGCACCACCATAGGCTTTACGTGTAATCACTGTTATTTTGGGTACGGTAGCTTCACTTAATGCGTATAGTAGTTTGGCTCCATGTACAATGATACCGTTCCATTCCTGATCGGTTCCTGGTAAGAATCCGGGAACATCTACCAATACTAATAAAGGGATGTTAAAGCAGTCACAGAAACGTGTGAATCGTGCAGCTTTTTTAGAACTATTCACATCCAAAACTCCAGCCAGAAATTGAGGTTGATTGGCTACAATCCCAATACTTCTTCCGCCCAGACGGGCAAAACCTACAATAATATTTTCGGCATAATCTTTATGAATTTCATAAAAGGAGTCTGTATCGATAACCCCACCGATTACCTCGTGCATGTCATAAGGTTTGTTAGGGTTATCAGGAACGATAGAAGAGAGGTTGTCTCTTACCTCATCGGTTAAAGTGTACTCTAATTTTTTTGGTTGTTCTTTATTACTTTGTGGCAGATAGCTTAGTAGTTTTTTTACATCTTCGAGGCATTCTATATCATTGGCAGAAGTAATATGCGCTACTCCCGATTTTGTAGAATGGGTACTGGCCCCTCCTAATTCTTCTGATGTTACTTCTTCGTTGGTTACTGTTTTTACTACATTAGGTCCGGTAACAAACATATAACTGGTATCTTCTACCATCATGGTAAAATCTGTCATTGCCGGAGAATATACAGCACCACCAGCGCAGGGTCCCATAATAGCTGAAATCTGAGGGATCACTCCAGAGGCTTGTACGTTTTTATGAAAAATATCTGCATATCCACCCAGAGAGCGAACTCCTTCCTGGATTCGGGCCCCACCAGAATCATTAAGTCCAATAATTGGTGCTCCCATTTTTACAGCCATATCCATAACTTTACAGATTTTCTCGGCATGAGTTTCTGATAAGGCACCGCCAAAAACGGTGAAATCCTGAGCAAAAATATAGATTAATCGTCCGTTTACAGTTCCGTATCCGGTAACAACACCATCTCCATAATAGATCTCTTTATCCATTCCGAAATCAGTAGTACGGTGTGTCACCAAAATACCAATTTCTTCAAAAGAACCTTCATCTAGCAAATACGCTACACGCTCACGGGCAGTTAATTTTTTCTTTTGATGTTGTTTTTCAATACGTTGCTCACCACCACCCAATTTTGCCTGAGCAATTTTATCTTGTAATGTTTTTATTTTTGAATCCATAATATTAGAGTGTTGGTATGCGTAACGTTTTTTGATCTTCGATGTATTGTTTCATAGCAATTAGGGAGGCAATTTTAGCTTCTTCTTCCATTGCTGATTGTATGATATCTGTAGTGAAATATTTCTTCACAAAATGTGTGTCGAAATTACCAGATTTAAAGGCTTCATGTTCAAACACGAATTTACCAAATGATAATGTAGTTTGTACTCCTTTGATATCATAATTGTCAATTGCTTTTATCATCAATTGTATGGCTTCGTCACGAGTTTTTCCGTAGGTAATCAACTTTGAAAGCATGGGGTCGTAGTAGATAGGAATATCCATTCCTTCTTCAAAACCATTATCCACCCGAATCCCTTTTCCAACTGGTATTTGGTAGGTTTCTAAATGCCCCACACTAGGTAAGAAATCATTTAGCGGATCTTCTGCATATACTCGTAGCTCCAGAGCATGTCCTTTTATTTTTAGATCTTCTTGTTGTATTGGTAGTTTTTCGCCTCTGGCTACTTTTATTTGTAATGCTACAAGGTCTGTTCCTGTTATCAATTCGGTAACCGGATGCTCTACTTGTAGTCGGGTATTCATTTCGAGGAAGTAGAAATTGTGATTTTCATCTAAAAGAAATTCTACAGTCCCGGCACCAAGGTAGTCACAGGCTTTGGCTACTTTAACGGCTGCTTTTCCCATTTCAGAACGTAGTTCTGGAGAAAGCACAGCAGAAGGAGCTTCTTCAACCACTTTTTGATGTCGTCGTTGTACACTACATTCTCTTTCGAATAAGTGTACGACATTGCCATGACTATCTGCCATGATTTGTATTTCGATATGTCGTGGTGAGGCAACATATTTTTCGATAAATACAGAGCCATCTCCAAAAGCCGAGGTAGCTTCGCTAATGGCACGATTCATTTGTGATTCGAGATCTTTTTCTTCTTCTACCACCCGCATTCCTTTTCCACCACCACCGGCAGAAGCTTTAATTAAAATAGGATACCCTATTTCTGAAGCAATAGTTTTTGCTTTAGCAACATCTGTAATGGCTTCGTCTATACCAGGAACCATAGGGATATCATAGGCTTTAACAGCATCTTTGGCTGCTAATTTGCTTCCCATAACCTGTATAGCTTTGGATTTTGGACCTATAAATATAATATTGTTTTTCTCTACTTCTTCTGCAAAATCTGCATTCTCACTAAGGAATCCGTATCCAGGATGTATGGCATCTACATGTAGTTGTTTAGCTACTTCAATGATTTTAGATCCTAATAAGTAGGATTGGTTAGAAGGAGCTTCACCAATACAGACAGCTTCATCTGCGAATTTTACGTGTGGAGCGTTTCTGTCTACGGTAGAGTATATGGCAACGGTTTTGATTCCCATTTTGCGAGCTGTTGTCATCACCCGAATTGCAATCTCACCTCTATTTGCTACTAGTATTTTTTTCATATTAAACTATATTAGAACACATGGTTCTGTTTAATGCCTATGATAGGCTAAGCGAATTCAATTAATAATTGTCCTTTATCTACTGCATCTCCTGTAGTGGCAGAAATAGACTTAATAACTCCATCTCTGGGAGATAGAATAATATTTTCCATTTTCATGGCTTCCAAAATAAGTAAAGGATCGTCTTCTTTTACTTCCTGACCTATTTCAACCTGAATATCTAACAGTAAACCTGGCATAGGAGCTTTGATAGCATTTACCTGCTTAGAAGACCCTAAAGAGAATCCCATTGCTGCAATTCTGGTATCTAATTCATTAGTAATGCTAACCTGATAGCTGTTGTTGTTTACTTTTACAGTATATTTTTTAGTATCGAAATTCGACTGTACAATTTCTGTATGAAAAGATTTGTTGTTTTGAAGAATGTGGTGGGTCGATTTTGAATTACTTACAATATCTATTTTTGAAATATCTTCTTCGGTAAATTCAAAATCAAAAATCTTATTTACCTTAACTTTATATGCGCTACTCATAAGTGTGAATATTTGATTTGCAAGATAAAAATAGATATTATATTTACGAGAATTTTATACTCATATTTATGCTCATGTCATTTATAGAAGGTTACGCAATAGGGTTGGGGATATTTTGATACGTTCTTTTTATGATTTATTTCCTAATACTCTGCTAAATAATTTTTTAAGCAGGGGAGAAGCATCATCCATATTTCTTTCTCTTTCTTTAGCGGTTAGAATACCATTATCATCATAAAATAGTTCATAGCTAAATACAAATCTATTTGCTTCTTCACCTACTCCCATTTGCCCAAATCTGAGGTCATTAAAAAATAATTTGTCATTCGTTTTTTCGATAGTATACCAACCTTCTGATAATTTAATTAATCTAGGAATAAGAGGATCATCTATCATCTTACCCAACAGGTGATGATTCTTTGGGAATTCTGAAAAAACAATAATATCTTCTTTTTCTAATAAGGAGTAATATGCTATTAAAAAAGAATATTCGGTTTCTACATTAGCAGTCCATAAAATACTATTGAGAGGAGTTGGTTTTGTTTGAATCTCTTTATATCGAATATGTTGGTTTTCGAGATTGGTCTGAAACACCCCATACGTATACCATTTTAATCCCAATGTTATAAACATATAAATACTACTAATGTATAATCCAAGGGTATTGAACTTTCTTCTTTTAGGATGTGTACGTTTATAAAACATAGCCAAAGTCACAAACATCAAAAATGGTATGGTATAC
Organism: Aquimarina macrocephali; assembly: GCF_051627225.1. Taxonomy (NCBI): domain Bacteria; kingdom Pseudomonadati; phylum Bacteroidota; class Flavobacteriia; order Flavobacteriales; family Flavobacteriaceae; genus Aquimarina; species Aquimarina macrocephali. The sequence continues at coordinate 5,722,652 of NZ_CP151795.1, read as the reverse complement.
AAAGGATCTACAACAAAGATATTTTTAAAAGAAACTTTATAATCAAAAGGCCAGAATAGCTGAGTCCCCCATGTGGTAAATGCATCTAATATGGGATGTGTAAAAAGACCCAGAAACATAAGTCTTGACCAATCTTTCCAGTCTGCTTCATTATTGCGATAGATTTTAGAGATCATCCAACCAAATACCGGAGCGGCAAGCAAACTAAAGAGTATGGAGTGCGAAAACCCGCGATGCAATTCGTTTGCCGTAACATGATCAACAAAAAGTTTGGATAACACGTCTAGATCGGGAATAGTTCCTGCGATAGCTCCCCATAGCATAGCTTTGTTGCCTACTTTTTTACCTAGAGTAGCTTCTCCTACTGCAGCCCCTAATACAATTTGGGTTAATGAATCCATTAATCTTATTGAAGTTTAAAAGAGTTTCTGATTTCATATGTACTGTTCGAAATCAATTTAATCAAAGGTTTAAAAAATCTATTTGGAATCGGGTCGGTGTGTCTTACATATAATTTTATTCCCATAGGTTTGACAAGTAAAACCATCATCTGAATGTATTTCAAATTTACATTTATTTTTTATAGTCTTTATTAAAAGTATGTCAAAACTGATATTGAATAGGAAAATAAGTTTTTTAAATCTTATACGACTCTGTTGACCTTAGATTAGGATGAAATTCCTTGATTTTTAGTGTAGGGAGGGTTTAGTTTATTATTTCATTTTAGAAAATAAAAAAAATAGGATTTTGTTTATAATCAGGTTGTTATGATTTTTTTTCTCTAGAAGTGAAAACCCCTGAAAACAGTGAGATCTTCATAAAAGTTTCAAAGTATTTTTGAAACTACTGAAGAATATGAGATTACATTATAGACATATCTTGAGAAGTGTAATGAAAGAGTAAACAAATTAATTTAGTATAACTTTTAAAACTTAAAACCATGAGAAAATTTTTATTATTAGTGATGTTATCCATCACATTTACCACATTTGCACAGAACTACCAATTGACCGTAAGTGGGTATATAGGTTCAGGTCCATCTTCTTGTGGATCATTAGAAGGTTTACAATCAATAACAGCCGTATTTGATGATGGTTCAGAAGATTTCTTGTTTAGTAATTCACAGGGAATACGATTTATAAATAGAAATTATTCCTTTTCTCAGATATATAGTGAGAGTAAACGTTTGGTGGGAGTAAAGTTTAAATCTGTTTCTAGAATTAGAAAAGCTTTTAGATGTAGAAGTAGAAGAAGTCAAAAACTAGTAAGTGTTAGTTCTCCATCTTTTTACAAAGAATTTACAAAAAATGAAATCTACGAACGGAGAATAAATAGTGGTTATGCAACTATAACTGTTACTCAAAGCATAGATGCTAATAAATCGAATGAGAATATTGTCTTGACAGATAATCAAGAGTTATTAAGTGTGCTATCGGATAAAGAATCAAAGCTATTTGAAACTTCAATTTATCCCAATCCATCACCAAACGGAAGATTTAGTGTGAATGTCTCTTCTGTTAAACCATTACCTGTACTAATACAAATCTTTGATTTGGTAGATAAGAGAAAAATACTTGAAGATACAAAAGTAGGAAATACAGAATATGTTTTCGAATTCAATTCATATAAACTGAAACCAGGGTTTTATTTGGTTCAAGTTGAATCGGGAGGAAAAAAACAGTTCGAAAAGCTTATTATAGAATAAAAAAAACAGACAACATAAGCTTAAACATAGCCACTTATTTCTAAGAAATAAGTGGCTATGTTTTTATTGACTTAAAATTTAGTTAAAACTACATGTTTTTGTATTAGTTTTTTTAAAGCATAAATTGCTTTATTTCAGAAAATTAATTTTAGAGAATACATTTTACCGTTAAATTTGTGTTGTTAAACGAAAACTATTTCATAAAATTTAGTTTTGTTATGGTCATATCAAATAAGTTTATTTCCTTTGAGTGTAATTGGGAAATTAAATGAATACATTGGTGAATTGTGTCTTGCTTATAGATGATGACAAGGCCACAAATTTCTTTAACGAAAGAGTTGTTACTAGACACGAAGACTTTTATCAGGTTAATACTGTGCAAAGTGGTTTGGCAGCTCTAGATTATCTTAATGCTGTAGAGAATAATGCAGCAATAAAACCTGACCTTATTTTTTTGGATATCAATATGCCTGCAATGAATGGGTGGGAATTTTTGACCGAGTTTTCTAAACTGGATCAAAAAGTAACAGCTGGTATTAAAGTGATTTTGTTATCAACTTCGTCTAATCCAGATGATGTAAGAGCATCTGCCAAAAATCATTCGGTCGATGACTTTATCAATAAACCTTTATCTATGGATTTATTGGATGATGTGCTAAAAAACCATTTTTGATTATGAAAAAATTAAAACGTTTTCTTCTCATTGATGATAGTAAAGCAACTAACTTTTTTAATAAAACAATTATAGAAAAAGTACAGTGTGTAGAAGAGGTTTTTATTGCAGAAAATGGAAAACAAGCGTTAGATCATATCCAATCCGAAATTATTCCTGAGATTATATTTTTGGATATTAATATGCCGGTCATGGATGGTTGGGAGTTTATTGCCGAATATCAGAAATTAGATGATAGATATAAGGGATCTATTATAATACTTATGCTGGGAACAGATTTAAGTAAGGAAGATGAAGAAAGAGCAGAGCGTATTTTGGAAATAAAAGAATATGCACAAAAAATGTTGACTAAAGAGAGTGTTTGCAAGATTGTGACAAAGTATTTTAAACGGTCAGAGTCGGATTCTTGCTCAGAATCTTATAAAAAGATTATATAACTTCAGATATTGCCCCCATATATATTTGTATTTTGAATGAACTTATGATAGTTTTGGCTACACACAAAGCAATCTATTTAAAATCTAAATTAAAAAACATATTAAGACGCGGACTAAAAAAAGCCCCCCTATTTTGTTAGTTCAGTATAGGTTATACCTTACTGGTTTACTATTTCTTTGTTTTATTTCTGGAGCATTTTCTCAATCAAGGGCGGTTATATCAGGTAATGTTTCTGACCAATTTGGTAATCTGCCAGGAGCCAGATTAGTTATAGAAGGTACAGATAAAAATACAACAACAGATGTTAATGGTAATTATCACTTCGATGTTGATGAGGGAGAGTATATAGTTACTTCAGAATTTTTGATGTATACTTCTGTTTCTAAAACAGTATTAGTTAAGGTTGGAGATACTGCAAAGGTAGATTTTGTTCTAGAAACTGGATTCTCAATAGATCAACCAGTTTCTTTGGGATCAAGGGCCAAGCCAAAATCAATATTAAAGAATACAGCGGCGGTAGATATTATTTCACCGCAACAGTTAACAAATTCTTCTCAGGTAGAATTGAGTCACATTCTTCATTATTTGATTCCTTCTTTTCATTCTACACACCAAACGATAGCAGATGGTACAGATCATATAGATCCGGCAACACTTAGAGGATTAGGGCCAGATCAGGTGCTTGTGTTGGTTAATGGTAAGCGCAGGCACAATAGTTCTTTATTAAATGTAAATGGTACTGTGGGCAGAGGATCGGTAGGGACCGATTTTAATGCAATACCCATAGCATCAATAGAACGTATCGAAATATTACGAGATGGGGCGACTTCTCAATATGGTTCTGATGCTATTGCGGGAGTAATTAATATTATCCTAAAAAAGCAAACAGAAATTATTCAACTCGATAATAGAGTAGCAATAAATACCGAGGGAGATGGACTTAATGTGTATTCTTCTGCAAATTTTGGGTTAAAAATAGGAAAAGAAGGTTATATAAATGTTACAGCAGAATATAGAGATAGAGAATCTATAAACAGAGCCGGAGACTATACAGGTACAGTATATTCTAATGATATAACAACTGATCAAACGCTAATCGAGGAAAATAATTTTTTTGAACAGACAGGGTATTCTAACAAACGAGTAATGGAGATCGGAAGCGCAGAAACCCAGAACCTTGCATTATCATTTAATGGTGAAATAATAATGTCTGACTATGCAACATTTTATATGCATGGTGGTAGAAACTACCGAGAAGGAACATCAAAAGGATTCTATCGTTTTCCTAAAGATCAAAACAGGGTAGTTTTAGAGTTATTTCCAAATGGTTTTTCTCCAGAGATCCTTACCGATATTCAGGATGATGCAATTACGGGAGGAATAAGAGGAATTAAAAATGAATGGGATGTGGATTTTAGCCATTCTATTGGGGTTAATAGGTTAGATTATACTGTAAATAATTCTAATAATGCCTCCTTAGGAGTAACATCCCCCAGAACTTTTTATACAGGAGGGTTTATCTACAAGCAAAATACGACAAACCTTGATCTTTCAAGAACATTTGATTGGCTTGAGGGTGTAAATGTAGCTTTTGGGGCAGAACTAAGAGTAGAGAATTATGAGATAGTTGCAGGAGAAGAAGCTTCTTATGTTGATGGAGGAAGTACTTATACCAATAGTTTAGGAATAGAATTGCCTAGAATTGTTGGGGCACAGGTTTTCCCAGGTTTTCAGCCAGAAAATGCATTAAATCGTTTTAGAACAAATAGCTCTGGTTATCTGGATATAGAAGCAAATATAACAGAGAAACTTTTAATTAGAGGAGCAGCCAGATATGAAGCATATAATGATTTTGGAGGTCAGGCGATCTGGAAATTGTCGGGTAGATACAGAGTTAGAGATGAAATTAGCATAAGAGCAGGGTTTTCTACAGGATTTAGAGCGCCTTCTCTTCATCAGGTATTTTTCCAGAATATAAGTACACAGTTTATTAATGGAGAAAGTGTACAAGTAGGTACCTTTAATAACGAAAGTGCTGTTGCTACAGAAGCTTTTGATATCAAAAAATTAAAACCCGAATTATCTAGTCATTTTAATACTGGTTTCAGTGGGAAACTAAACGATAATATTACTTTTAGTTTAGATTATTATTTAATTAATATACAGGATAGAATTGTTCTTTCAGGAAGATTTGCAGAAGGATATGAGGAAATACTGGAACCCTTTAATGTTGGTGCTGCTCAATTCTTTACAAATGCAATAGATTCCAGAACATCTGGTGTTGATCTATCATTATTTTTTAAAACAACTCTTGGTACAGGAGAATTTAATGCTTCATTAGCAGGTAATTTTACTAAGACCAAAGTAAAAGGTCCAATTAAGGTTTCACAAACATTAGAAGGACAAGAGGAAGTACTGTTTAACAGAGAAGAAATCGCCAGAGTAGAGTTTGCACAACCAAATTATAAAATAAATTCATTGCTTTCTTATGATTTTGAACAGTTTGGATTTCAGGTAGTAAATACACTTTTTGGAAAGGTTAAATTTATTCACCCAAATGATGGAGACTCTGTAAATTGGGTGGTAAATGATTTTACAGGAAATATAGAGTCCAGAGATCAGATGTTTTCTCCTAAACTCGTAACAGATATTGCAATATCATATCAGATTAGTGATTATATGAAATGTACTCTGGGAGGGAATAATGTTTTTAATGTCTATCCAGATAAGCATAAACATGCCGCTAATACAGAAGATGGAAATTTTATGTATAGTAGGAGAGTGCAGCAGTTTGGTGTTAATGGATCCAATTATTATTTAAGATTATTACTTAGGTTATGATGTATAGGCGTCAATATATATCGACAGCATATACTAATTTGATAGCTATATTTTTATATGTTATTGCAATGAGTTTTTCGTTACAAATAAAAGCTCAGGAAACAAGTAATGAAGAAGTAAAAAGATTACAGCGCGCTATATTTGTTTTTAACTTCGCACAGCAAATAGGTTGGCCAACTATAGAAGAACAACCAAATTTTAAAATAGGTGTACTGGGACCTGACCGAACAATACTAGATCTGAAAGCCATGTCTCTAAGGCGTAAGATCCAAGGTAAACCTGTAGAGATTGTTCGATTTCAATTTGTTAAAAATGTAAAAGATGTTCAGCTATTATATGTAAATCATAAGTATAACTATGATATGCATTATATCCTTAGTAAGATCTCGGGAAAAAACATAATGCTTGTTGGAGAGGATTATAACTTTAATGCCTCTATGATTAATATGGTTAATGTAGGGGATTCTTTTGAATATGAGATTAATGAAAGCCGAATAGAAAAAGAAGGATTTACTATTGCTTCTTCATTAGGAAAACATGCTATTACTTCTTCAGAAAAATGGAAACGTTTATACCGAAAAACAGAAAAAACCTTAAACAAAGTACAAGAGGATAAAGATAAACAAGAGGCTATATTAAAAGATAAAGAACAGCAAATACAATCTCAGGAAGAAAAAATAACAGATCAATTAGAAAAAATTGACAATAAGGAAGGGGAAATTAACCAAAGAAATAAAAAGATAGAAAGCCTTTATACTGAGAGTGAAATACAACAAAAAAAATATAAAGAAAAGGTTGTAATCGAAAGGGAACTCGAAAAAAACATCCAGGAGCAAGTTGCTTTTATAAAAAGTCAGGAAGAAAAAATTATACAAAGCAACCAGGAAATTAGTATGCAAAATGAATTTCTTGGAGAGCAGAAAGAAAAGATCAAAGAACAGGAGCGTGTGTTAAACCAGCAAGCTTCAGAACTTGATGCTCATAAAAAAGTAAACTTTTTACTCATTGCTCTGGTACTTCTTACTCTTATCGTTAGTTTTTTCATTTACAGGAATTACCTGGCTAAGAAGAAATATAATAAAGAGTTAGAGGATAAAAACCTTGAGATCTATAATCAATCTGTAGAGCTGGAGGCAAAAAATAAAGAGTTAGAACAATTTGCATATATAGCAAGTCATGATCTCCAGGAACCTCTTAATACAATATCAAGTTTTATAGGGTTATTAGCCGAAGATTATGGAGAAAACTTTGATGAAGCAGGAAAAGAGAGTATGTCCTTTATTAAGGATGCAAGTATAAGGATGAAAAAACTGATTGATGCTCTATTAGAATATTCCAGATTAGGAAGAAGTAAAGAGTATGATAATGTTGATTGTGCTACTGTTATACAAGAATTAAAAAAGGATCTAAAAGTTGTTCTCGAAAAAACAGGGACAAAAATTAAGATGGAGAATTTACCAGTAGTTAGAGGTTCAGAAATAGAGCTTCGATTATTGTTTCAAAACCTTATTAGTAATGGTATTAAATTTAATGCTTCAGGTTCTATTCCTGAAATAGAGATTAGATGTGTCAAAAAAAGTGACCCAGAAGATGCATCAAAAGGTTTTTGGCAATTCTCTGTAAAAGATAACGGTATTGGGATACCAGAAGAACACCAGGAAAGAATATTTGCAATTTTTCAAAGGTTACATTCTAGAGATCAGTATGAAGGCACAGGTATTGGTTTGGCTCATTGTAAAAAAATCGTAGAAGCTCACGGAGGGAAAATATGGCTTACATCCAAAGTAAAAGGAGGAAGTACCTTTTTCTTCACCATTCCATTTTAAATGAAATACTACGTTCTACGTTACTGGGGTTTTACCAGTAAGTATGGTTAGAGAATGAAGGATAACGTAATATTATGGATCAGTTCATTATCTTTGGTAAAAAGATTCAAAAAGTAGTATACATTTATTTAAAAAAACCAGGGGGTATTGGAAATTTCTTCAGCATATCTTGACATCCTTAAAAAAGAAGGAAATAAAGCATTGGCAATTTGTCAAAATTTAAATACAAATAAAGAATTTAGAAACACAGTTACTACTATTGTAGATGATGGTTTTCGAGGTGTGAATTATAAAGCAGAACATATCCTTTTGCATGATATTGTTAAGGTATTTGATGATTTTGAAGATATACATGTTGACGCCGCCAAAGTATCAGCAAAAGTGAAATTTATTCTGGTTTATTTTTATGAAAAATTACAAGGTAAAGATTTGAGTAAAGCTTATGATCTAAAAAAGCTTAATGAACTTCCTTTATCATCTCAGTTTAGTAAAAATGTTACTACTGTTAGAAACACCTCTTTTTTTGAACCTATTGATGAGGTTAAAACCGAATTTGCCTTACCTGTAATTTTGGCAAAATTCAAAAGTGAGCAATTACTAAGTATAGGTTCTTTTTTAAGTAGAATAGCTTCACTGGTTGTTAATGCAGATGGAATAATTACAGAGAAAGAACGAGATTTTTTAAAACGTGTATCACATAAGACAAATCATCCAAAAATAGTTGTGAAAAAAGCAGGGTATAATGAAGTACCAGAAAATGATACACTCGGGATTGTACTTCAGGAGCTTAATGAACTTATTGGTCTTAAGGATATCAAAAAGAATATTGAAGATCTTACGAATTTTCTAAAGATTCAAAAAATAAGAAAAGAAAAAGGATTAAAAACCTCTTCTAATTCTTTACATGCTGTTTTTATGGGGCCACCTGGTACAGGTAAAACTACAGTTGCACGTATGCTGGGAAGAATATATAAACACCTTGGTTACCTGGAGAAAGGACATTTGGTAGAAACAGATAGGGCAGGTATGGTAGCAGGTTATGTAGGGCAGACAGCAATCAAAGCAGACGAAATTATAAAATCTGCCATTGGTGGTGTTTTGTTTATCGATGAGGCATATTCACTTACTTCTGGTGGGTTTAATGATTTTGGAAGCGAAGCGATAGAGGTTCTACTAAAACGAATGGAAGATCAGCGGGATGATTTAGTTATTGTTGTAGCGGGGTATCCAGATGAAATGCAGGAGTTTATACAGACTAATCCAGGACTTCAATCTCGATTTAACAGATATTTTGAGTTTGATCATTTTACTGCCGAAGCATTGTTAAGCATTTTTAAGCTTTTTGCAAAAAAAGCTGATTTTATACTTACCGAAGATGCCGAAGAAAAACTAATGGAAATCCTCGATAGAATATATGAAAAGAGGCACAGAGGTTTTGGAAATGCAAGAACAATACGAAATCTGTTTGAGAAAATTATAGAACGCCAAGCCAATAGAATTGTTTCGATAACTCCGATTACTGAAGAAATATTGATGACTTTGACCGAAGAAGATATCCCGGAAATATTAAAAACAGTAAAAGAAATTATTCTTTTTGATGAAGAAGAGTAACGATTTATGTAAAGGTTTCTATTGGATTTGTAAGTAAAAGTTGTGAAAATTGGCGACCCCTAATACTATACCTTTGTTATTTTAGCTCTAAAAAGCTTTCTGATTTCTATTTGTAAATTTGCTTTTTATTCATGAAACGTCATTCATGATTTCTTTCAGGTCATTCATTGCTTCAGAATAAATAACCTTAGGGACATCCCGTAATGTGATAAGACGATTATCTGTTTCATTTCTGGGTTCTGAAAACCAAAAGCTATCGGTTTGAACAAACCCCAATGGTATAAAAAAACACTTTCCTAAAACCATTTCTTCATCAAACATCCCTTGGGTTTGCAAATTATCAGTTTCTACAAAAACTTCTATTCTACCTTCCTTAAAAGCTTTTTTATAGGATAAAATACTTCCGCCGTCCCCAATACTTCCTTTTTTCCAGCCTCTTTTTTGTGCTCTGTTTTTAAATTTTCCTGCTGGTAAGGTTCTGTCTTCAAAACTTCTGGATAATGTTACTTTATATAATTTCTTGGGAAGTTGGATTATATCCCTATCTAATTGTTGGATAACTGGAATTATTTTTTGAGTTTCAAAATATTCTTTCCATTTCATTTTTATTTTGGCACCTATAAGAATGGGATGTACCAGCCGTATTTGGTCATTATGGTTAATATCCAAGGATTGTTGTTTGTGGTTTTTTAATTCACCACTTGCTGTTATAGTAAAGGTACTCTCATTATTCTGTTGCCAAATCAGAGTCTGGCCACAAGCAAAAGCAATAGGATGGTTTAAGAAGAATTTTTTCCAATCCTTTCCTTTCCAAAACCTTTGTATAACCAGATAATTCTCTAAACTATGCCTAAAATGTTGTATTGTTTGCTTAAGTGTAGTGTTTAGATTTTTCAACATTTTCTTGATATCTTCAGATGCTTTGGTAATTGATTTTACCTGTTTTCCTTGTAGATTTTTAAAACTAAACTTAAGCTGTGGACTTATAAATATTATATACCTGTTACTTATTACTTTTTCTTTATTTATAAAATCGAAATCTGGCATCATATTATCTTTCAGTTCAAAATAGGTCAATCCCAATTGCTCTGCAATGGATTCAAATGCTTCTTCTGCGGCTCCACGAACATTGAGGTACTCTACATTAAAGTGTTGAATAACCTTTTCTAATGCTAGTGCGGCTTTATATGTTCCTAGAATTCCCAGAATAGCACAGGCATTTAGATTTTTATCCTGTATGGCGATATTTTGCAGAGGCATAACCAATCGTTGATCCCCTAATTTTCCTAAAATTGCAAAGCCTGGTTTTGTAACTGCTTTTATACCTGTATTTTTTATCATATTTTGAAACAAAGCATATGCAAAATCAGCTCCCTTTTTTTGATCGAGTAGGGTGTACATAGGCTCAGCTTCTATATCGACATTAATCTTTTTAGAGCTTATCTGCCTGTAAAACAAGTAGTTTAATTCAGTTTTTGATACTGTAGTACCGTCTTTCCATTGTAATTCTGGTAATTCCCCTGCCCATTCTGCGATGGGTTTCTCTAATTTCCCTCTTAGAGAAGCAAGGCTGATACGTTTTTTTATATCTTCAATGGATACTTTACTTTGATTTTTGTGACTATAAAAAGAACGCACAGCAATATTACGCACATCTTCTAAACCCTCTTTTTCGACAATAGGTTGTAACGACGCGATAGCTTCTTCACATCTTATTTGACTTAAGACATATACTCCAGCTCTTCTCTCTTCTTTTTTTTCTGACAGCGTTAATTCTTTTGCCTTATAAAAAATATCTTCTGTCGGATATCTGGATAGTAAAGAAGCGGCTGTATCTGCCAGATCTTGATATTCAGAACATGCGATCTCCCATACCAGATCGTTATATTTTGAGAAATCCAACCCCTCGAGTAATGCAAAAGCCTCTTTGTAATGTGCAATAGGGGTATTATCTTTTATATTCATTATGGCTTCTATTGCAATTTCTATAGCGCTTTGTTTGTAACAACCAACAATATGACTAACAATCTCAAGATTTAACTGTTTGGTCTCTTTTACATATGAAAACAATTCGGTTTTCATTTCTTTTCTAAAATATTTGCATACCCAACCAATAAATTTAGGAGTATCATCACGAAACAATTCTGTAGCAGGAGACCAATTAAATGTATAACCATCTTCACTTGAGTTTTTGCGTTCCAAAATATAGGGCAACATTTTTTTTATATGTATTACAGTTGGTTTCCTGTATTTTTTTCTAGCATTGGCAAATAGAATCCTGTAACATTCCATCACACAAATTATACAATCAGAACCTTCCATTTTTTCTACTACAAAGGATTCAAATTTTTTTAGATTGATTTTGCATAATTCTTCTAACCAACTAAATCGAATATGTTTCTGAGCTTCTTTTCTTGTATAGTATAGAGGAAGGTTTTCTAAAAGTGTATCGAGTAAACTTTGTTGCGCAGTACCCAGTAATGATATTAGTGGTTTTATGTAGTTTTCATTATCTAATAATTGTATAGTTCTTGTCTGATTTTCTTTGATGAGTTTGAGTATTATTTCTCCTACAGAATTAACAGATTTATCTTCTCTTAAGAAAGATACTTGTTTGGTTGCATTTAAATAAGCAGAAAGAGCAGTCCATATATCTATATTAAAATGGTCTAATTCTTTTAAAGTTAAACCAAAGAGGTCTTCTCCTTCTTTTTCTGTCTTTAGTTGAGGTAGAAACCATTCTCTAAAAAAAACTTCGTAATAACCATCAAATTGGGTGCCTTTTTTATAGAAAAAAGTATCATTACATATAAATACAAGAAGACGCTGATCAATAACCCTCCATTCTTGTATTGGATTAAGTAAAGTAGATAAATGATTAAAAGTATCTACTTTTAATTTCGTTATTTGCGGTAACTCATCAGATTCTCCAAAAATGAATTTTAAGATATTTTCAAGACTTTCTATATCACGCTCATTGTACATTCTTTTGTAAAAATCATGAACTACATCTACCCATTGTTTTTTTCTTTTGGTAACCAGTTCAATTGTATCTTCATGCATTTTTTTAAAAATCTTTAATTGATTCTAATCGAGAATTTAAGATGTTTTTAGGGGTGCTTTTATAGATGAATTTTTGTTTCATGGATATACTTTTATTGCTTTTTTAATGGATCATCAAAAAGTGATTGTATCATGATATGATAAAAATAAAGAGAATATGATATTAATTTTTCACTGTAAACCGTGAAAAATTTAAGAATCAGAATATGTAGATTTTTTTAAGTGTCAATGTTCAGGTTTTAAATAGATGAAATAGACAGGGAGTTTATGTAAATATTTGAAAAACAATATTTTATTAAATGTGATTTAGATATGTTTTAGAATAAATACAGTGTTGTTTGAAGTATGTTTATAAAAATGAATTAGGACATTTGTAATCCTTTTTATTGTTATAATAGTGTAAAAAGGCGTATTTTAGAATTTTAAGAGTATCGTATATGAGTTGTAACAAATTGTGTTCTAATTACACTAATATAATGAAGTCTATTAATCAATAAGGGAATCATACAAAATCATTTGTTTTGTTAAATGCTTTTAATTCATGGCTTGGTAAGGTTTAAAAAAAACAATAATATTTATAAGAATTTATATAAATTTACCTCCTGGATCAGTATTTTAGCAATAATGAGCTCATCAAAAACATTTTAAATGGCTAAAGAAAAATTTAACTGGAAAGGTCTTTTTATTAACGACGAAACTTCAGAGGCAGAAAAACCTAGAGAAACAACTCCAGTACAACCTAGTTCTAATTCTTTTCCAGAATCAGGTAAACCAGTTTCGAAATTTCCAGTACACCCTCCAAAAACAACTTTGGTAAGTGATAGTGTACTTACTACAATTATAGAAATGTACGAATCCGGTTTTGAATCTCTTAATAAACCGGGATATGATTTTTACGAATTTTTTAAGGCGATAAAAGCAGTCGGGTCTAATGACCCATCGGTATACAAAATGGCTTTTACAATGGCCCAGGGAGTAGATTCAACCGTATCCAAAAATACACTTCTTACACAAGCAGATTTTTACATTAAAGAAATCGAGAAAGTACATAAGCAGTATCAGAATCAAGGAAATTCTAAGAAATCAAAGATTCTGAGTTCTCAAAAAAGCAGAAAAGACACTTTAAATACTGAAATTTCTGACTTAGAAAAAAAATTAATTGAGATTCAGAATCAAATCAGTGTTAAAAAGAATTTACTTCAATCGGTCGATACAGATATTGAAGTATCAGAGATAGATCAAAAAATTGTTGCTAATGATAAAGCAAGATCAAAAATTTTGGAAACTATAGTAGCAGTAGTAGAGGGCATTAAAAATAATATATAAGCAATACATTAATGGATCAAGAATCAAAAAGCCACTTATTAGACTTACCTATTTTAAAACATTTTGATGATGAAAAAGGGGAAATTTCTTTAAACCCTAATAATTGGAGGAATGGAGAAAAGGGACTAAATGCTTTTCTTAAAATAGCATTGTTCGCAGGTTTAGGATACGCTGCATGGGTGTATGTATTACCTCCTTTATTTACAGCATTAGGACAGGTAATAGCACTTGCAGGAGTAGCAGTATTTGTGATATTTTTTATCATGATGTTACCTGTAATATTAAAATTCTTACGTAGAGTTACAAGAGGAATTCATAAGTCCTTAATAAAACATGACCCTTTCGGAGAATTACAGGAGCAAAAACAAAAAATGCTAATGAATAGAAAGGTTTTTAAAGATTCTAAAGCCAAAATAAGAGCATTAAAAAGTAATATGGAGCTTGAAGCTTCTAAAGCAGAAAAAGAATCTAAAGAATTTCAGGATCATGTAGTGACATTACAAAAACAGGCAGAGAAGATTAGAAATAAAATGCAAGCGATAGTGTCTGAAAAAGGTAGTGCAGGTAAGGATACCGATGAATACGTAGAGCTGCATAGTGCTTTAGCAAAAAAATTATCACAATCACAGCAAGTTGCTCATCAATTAAAGCAAAGTAAAAGTTTTATCCAAAAATATGGTAGTAGAGCTAATGTAATGGGTAAACTGGATAGAAAACTAACTCTTGCTGGTACAGCAATAGATATTAAGATTTCTGATTTTGAAGTAACTATCAAAATGCTGGAAAAAGAATATCAATTTGCAAAATCCGCAAAAGCGGCCACAGATGGAGCAAAATCTGCTATGTTATTTACTAAAGATTGGGAACTAGAATATGCATTAGATGTGATCACAGAAACTATTGCGATGGATATAGCTAAAACTCAGGAAAATCTAACAGATATCGATATGCTAACGTCTAAGTATGATATGGATAGTGATGAGCTATACTCGCAATTAGATACTTTGGCAGATAATATTAAAACAGGGAAAGACTATATTCCTGATTCTGAAAAATATAAAAACCCTAACTACAAACTAACAGCTGAGGATAAAGAAGCAAGTGGTGGTTTTGGGAATATGTTTGACTAACTAACCGAAATAAAAACTATAATAAAAATTAAAAATGGGTAAAATTTTAAGAACAAAAAAACTCACTACATTATCCGAGCTTATCATTGTAATCATTTTACTTGGTGCAATCTTAGGTGCGGTGTACTATTTTGCTCCTGGGTTAAGAGTAGGAGAAGCAAAGCAATTAGATGAGCTAAATATAAATAAAGAAGAGGTAGATAATGTTACTACATCAGATAAACTAGAATTGCCTTCCAATAGCCTTTCAAAAAGTGTAAAGGATAAACCTCTTGTTAGAATGGCAGCTTATGCCTGGAATGCTCAATCTGGTATTATTGTTTCTAATGGAGGACCAAAAACAACCAAAGGTTCTTTGATGGAGCAAAACGGAGTGAATTTAGAGATAATCCGTCAGGATTGGCTTTCTGAATTGAGGAATATGCAAATGAAATTCATTGAAGAATTTGATAGAGGAGAAGAATTTCCCGATGCAGATAAAAGTGCATTTGCAATCATGATGATGGGTGATGGTGCCCCTTTCTATATTAGTACTATGCAACAAGCTTTAGATGATAAGTTTGGTAAAGATAAGTACCACGTACAGGTAGTTGGTGCAGTAGGACTTAGTTATGGTGAAGATAAACTTATTGGCCCACCAAGCTGGAAAGTTGATCCAAAAAGCATGAAAGGTGCTTTGATCTCTGCCGTGTTAGGTGATGGAGATTGGGTAACAGCTTTAAACTATGCCTTTGCTAATGGTTTAAAAGTAAATCCCGATGTTACCACTTATGATCCTGATGCAGTGAATTTTTATCCTTCACAAGATGATGACTATATTAAGTCTGCAGAAGAACTTATTAAATCTCAAAAAGCAGGGTGGACAGTTCCTCTTAAAGAAGTGAGAAACGGAAAACTAACAGGTAAAACAATTAATAAAAAAGTTGATGGATGTGCTACCTGGACACCAGGAGATAAAATGGTTTTTGATGAGTTAAATGGTTTCACTGATATTATATCTACACGAGAATTTAATAACCAAATGGCAACTACAGTTATTGCTGTTAAAGAATGGTCGGTAAAACATCCTGAAATCGTTAGTAATATTTTAAAATCAGCATTAACAGCTTCTAATCAAATGAAGCAATATGATGAGTGGAGAGTAAGAGCTTCTGAGGCGATAGCTAAAACATATGATTTAGAAACTCCAAAATATTGGTATGATATGTTTAAAGGCCAAAAAGGAAATAAAAATGGTATCGATTACAACATGGGTGGATCAAGAGTATTCAACTATGCAGATGTAATGCAATATTATGGTATTACAGATGGTACCAATCGATATAAGGCAGTATACAATCAGGTATCTTCTTACCTAAGTGAACTTAATCCATTTGGTTTTAATGAATCTGTTAAAAGGATTGTACCTTATGATGAAGCAGTTAATCTTTATTTTATTAAAAACATTAATGATATTGATGCAGGTTCGGCTTACAAACCAGATTATACCAAAGAAGCAGAAGAAGTCTTGGCTTCAGGAGAATGGAATATTAATTTTGATACCGGAAGTGCAAATATTTCAGGATCATCTGCAAGTACTTTAGAAACGATATATAACCTTCTTATTCAGGCCGAGGATACAAAGCTTAGATTAGAAGGACATACAGATGATACAGGTTCTGCAGAAGCTAATTATGATTTATCACAGAGACGTGCACAATCTGTAGTTAACTTTTTAAGGAGTAAAGGAATTCCTCAATCACGTTTTCAATCTGTAATCGGAAAAGGTGAAGATGAACCAATCGAAACTAATACTACCGGTAGTGGTAGAGCCAAGAACAGACGAGTAGTTATTACATTATTGAAATAACATGACATCCAATTAATAAGAGCCGTCTTATGTTTGTAAAACATTGATTTTACATAGTAGACGGCTTTCTTTTTTAATAGCTAGTTTATTATGAAGTATTTATTCAAACCGTTCGAAAAGGTTAGCAAAAATAGCAGGTTACTCATTATAGGTGTATGGGTAGCAATAGTGTTGATTTTTTGGTTCGTTTCCAGTATGGGAGAGAGGCATTTGTTTCCTTCTCCACAACAAGTACTAACAGGATTTACAGAACTTTATAATGAAGGGCTGGTGGTACATATTGGCAGTTCTTTACTACTATGTATAAAAGCAATACTTATAGCGGTCGTCATTTCTTTAATTGTCACCTATCTATCTACAATTCCTGTAATAACACCAATAGCAAAAACGTTAAGTAAACTTCGTTACCTTCCGCTTACAGGTATATCTTTTTATCTGGCTATCCTTATTAGTGACGCCAGAACCATGCAAGTATGGGTGTTGGTAGTATTTATGACTACATACCTTACCACATCATTGTTGAGCATGATTAGCTCGATACCACAAGAAGAATTTGATCATGCACGTTCTTTACAATGTAATCGCTGGGAAGTACTATGGGAAGTTGTTGTAAAAGGAAGAATTGACCATGTTATAGAAGTAATCAGACAAAACCTGGCTATCGTTTGGATGATGCTTGTAACTGTAGAATCTATCCTTGTAGCGGCTGGTGGATTAGGATTTTTAATCAAAAATTCTGATAAATTCATGAATCACGGTAGAATCATAGCATTACAAATAGTAATATTATTAGTAGGCTTATCTATAGATTTTGTCTTAGATTACTTGAGAAAAGCCTTTTTTAGATACTCCAAAATATAAGTAGAATGAACTATAGTACGCATAATACATTATTATATGTAGAAAAATTAAGTGTCGCTTATGGTGATAAAACTGTAATAAAGGATATTAATTTTGTAGAAAAAGATGTTGTTCGGGAAAACAATATTACTGGTCAGGTTATCGCTTTTGTAGGACGTTCTGGTCGAGGTAAATCTACATTATTTAGAGCGATGACAGGCTTGATCAAACCAACTACAGGAAAAATACTGATTGCCGATACCGAAACAGATTCAGAAAACGATGCCAAAGAAGTACATGAAGGAGATATTGGTTTTGTAGATCAAAAATATACCTTGTTTAGAAATAAAACGGTGTATCAGGCTTTACTGTTTGCACTTCGTAAAAAAGATATTTCTAAAGAAGAAAAGCATACTAAAATAATGAGTTACCTGTCTGATTGGGGCTTAGAAAAAGTAAAAGACCAATATCCTTGTGAGTTATCCGGAGGACAGAGACAGCGTACAGCAATAATCGAACAGATACTATGTTCTGGTCATTATATGGTTTTAGACGAACCTTTTTCGGGTCTTGATGTTGGAAACATTGAAGATGTTAAAAATGCATTTAACCTGATTACATCTTCACACGAATTTAATACGATTATTTATTCTACACATGATATAGAACTGGCTGTAGAACTGGCAGATAGTATTTATGTAATTGGTTACCCTACCATCGATGGAAAACGTGCCGATTATGGAACTATTGTTAAGCATTTTGATATGAAAGAGTTAAACCTTGCCTGGAAAGATTTTGGACTGGATCATATCGAAATTGTTAAACAAATAAAGGCAACTATGCTTAACTCATAGTAATTTTGATAATCAAAATCTAACCAACCCTGTGTTGAACTTGTTTTACTATCTAACAGAATCTTATATCAAATAGCTAGAAGCTTACTTGTGGCTTATCTCTGGGATTGTTTATTTTATGATTTTTTTCCAGGCGATTCTTAGAATAAGAAGTAATGCAAGGAAGAATAATAGCAAATATTGAAATCTTCCAACAAAGAAAACCCCAAAAAACATACGTTGCAATATATACGTAATGATAAAAGTTATAGCAACGATGATAAATAATCCAGAAAGTTTTTCAAAACCCGGAATTCTAGACATGGGCACCGTTTTATTAATAATAAATAAGGTGACAAACATAGAAACAACAGGAACAAAATAAGCCAATACATTCACATGTAGCAGATTAGTCTTTAAAAAGAAAAAACTATACAAAACAATTATTAGAGCCAATAATCCAGGAATAGTTACTGCATATACTAAGACTCCATAAAAATAATTTACAGGAGATCTAAAATTTCTTTGATTTACAAACATTAACCCTAGTAAAGATATAGCAATAATAACAGCAAAATAACCAAGTATAAGATTTGGATTATTTGCAAACCAATTGATAATGTCTTGTATTGTCATAGATCTTAATTTATAGAGAGGTGTTATGTTGTAAGATTATAAATGTATAATATATACAGTTAATATAAAAGAAGAGATTAAAAGTTCTGTTTCTTCTTATCGCAGGACCGATTTATGATTACTATTTGAATACCCTGTTTTCAGGGTGTTCTTTTTTCACTGAAAAGGGTGTTTGGCAACCTTACCAAATACATCAAATTTGTGGTATCAATATGAATAAAAAATCATAAATAATTAACACATAAATAAATCATGAAAAAAGTAATCTTAAATCTTTCATTAGTAATAGCGATACTAGCAGTATCATGTAAGAGTGAAACTAAATCAGATACATCAGTTTCTAAAGATGAAGTAGAAAAAGTTGAAGAAAAAACAGAAGAGAATACTTCTTCACAATCTGCTAACGGAGTGCCTAATTTTAGCGACGGAAAAGTTCAGGAGTATGTGAACTCTTATGAAGCTTATATCGAAGAGTATAAAAAAGCAGTAGAAAGTAAGGATATGACAGCTTTCGCTTCTCTTGGAGAACAAGGACAAAAATTAGGAACACAAGCTCAGGAAGTAATGGGGAATCTTTCTGCAGATGATGTGAAAAAACTAAGTGATTATATGCAGAAAAAATCTGCACAGTTACAAGAACTGTCCAAAAAAATGATGCAATAACAAGTTTAGTTATCTATTAGTTTAGTTAGTGGGTTGAGTTTGGCAGGCCTTATTCTATATTAGAATGAGGCCTGCCGTTGTATTATATAATGAAATATGAGCCTGTAAACAGGATAAACTTCTGATAGTGAAGTAGTAATATTTATTTAAATTTAATCTAAATAAAGTTGTTTTTGTAGCATCTAAAAAATATATTTGCTCCTTATTTTAAAACGGTCTAAATAAGTATAAGATGAAAAAGACACTAATTGGATATTATTTTTTAAGTGTGATGGTATTAGGAGCAGTTTCGTGCTCTAGTGATGATGATAACTCGAACCCGACTGATCAATCGGTTGCTGAGAAGTCTGCAGTAATAGAAAACTACGCAAATCTTGTATTCAAAAATTATCAGGATGCATATGATGGAGCTAAAGCAATGCAAACCGCTATCAATACATTTGTAGCAACACCTACTCAAGTAAATTTTGATGCCGCAAAAGCAGCATGGAAAACAGCTCGAGAAACATATGGACAAACAGAAGCCTTTAGGTTTGCAAGTGGTCCAATTGATGATAATGACGGTCCAGAAGGAGTATTGAATGCTTGGCCATTAGATGAAAACTATGTTGATTATGTAAGTGGTAATGCTAATTCAGGAATTATTAATGATCCAACTACACATCCTACTATTAATAAAGCAGCATTAGAAGTATTAAACGAGGATGGGGGCGAAAAAAATATTAGTGTAGGATATCATGCTATCGAATTTCTTTTATGGGGACAAGATAACTCTCTCCCTTCAGCAAAAGAAGCAGGTCAACGACCATTTACTGATTTTGTTGATGGAGGTACTGCATCCAATCAAAGTAGAAGAAGAGATTATTTAGCAGTTTGTGCAGATTTACTTCTTGATCATCTCCAGTTGCTATTAGATGAATGGAAAGTTAATGGTACATACCGTTCAACATTTTTAGCTTTAGAAGCAGATGTTGCTTTAAAAAATATGCTTACGGGAATCTCTACACTTGCCAAATCCGAATTAGCTGGAGAACGAGTTTTTGTAGCGTATGATAACCAGAATCAAGAAGATGAACACTCTTGTTTTAGTGATAATACGCATAGAGATTTGCGATTAAATCTAGCTGGAGTTGCTAATGTATTTAGAGGAAGTTATACGACTATAAATGGTAGTTCTTTAGAAGATTTGATAACGAAAAAAAATGCAACCTTAGGTGCAGAGATCACAGCACAATTGGCAGCTGCTGAATCAGCAGTAAATGCAACAGCTACACCTTTTGATTTTGCAATTTCTGATGCTGCTGAAAGACCAAAGGTAATAGCGGCAGTAAATGCACTTAGAGCTTTGGGAGATAAATTTGTTGAAGGAGGTAATGTACTAGGGATTACTGTATCTTCAGATTTACCTGAGTAAGGTAACCTTTTTACCAAAAAATTAATGAAATCAGAACCTTATTATAGGGTTCTGATTTTGTCGTTGAAAAATAGAATAGATGTTACATAAATTTTTACTTAAATATATACTACTCTTTAGTATTCTTTTACTACTTGCAAGTTGCAATAACGATGATGATTCTGATTATGTGATTTTGACACCAGAAAAGAATGAAGCTTTTTCTGGCGGAGAAACTACGGTTTTTGATGTATCTCAAAATGCTTTTGGTTTTCAGGCACCAAATCTGGATGAAGAAAATGGATTGTTTTTTTTTACAGGAAACTCTTTATTTAACCAAAATTGGGTAACAGCTCCTGCATCAACAACAGCCAGAGATGGATTAGGACCACTTTTTAATTCTCGTTCATGCTCTGGATGCCATTTTAAAGATGGGCGAGGACGTGCACCAAAATTTGATGGAGAAAAATCCACAGGGTTATTATTCAGACTTAGTATTCCGGGGACCAATACAGTAGGAGGGAACCTTCCTGATCCTAATTATGGAGGGCAATTTCAGGATGGTGTTATACCAGGGATTTTGGTAGAAGGAGATATAAAAATCACATACGAACCTATAGAAGTGACCTATCCAGATGGAACTAGTGTTGCTTTACAAAAACCTAATTATAGTTTTATAAATTTAAATTACGGTCCGCTTGCTGCGAATGTTCAGATTTCGCCCAGAGTTGCAAATCAAATGATCGGCCTTGGTTTACTGGATGCGGTTCCTGAAAGTACATTATTAAGTTTTGCTGATGAAACAGATAGTAATAAAGATGGTATCTCGGGAAAACCTAACTATGTGTATGATATAGAAACCCAATCAGTTAAAATTGGACGTTTTGGCTGGAAAAGTAACCAACCCAATTTAAAACAACAAGTGGCAGGAGCTTTTTCTGGAGATATGGGAATTAGTTCTTCCTTATTTCCAGATGAAAATTGCCCTCCTGGAGTAGATTGTAACACCATAGCTAATGGAGGAACACCAGAGATTACAGATGAAAACCTTGATAAAGTTGCTCTTTATTCGAGTACACTTGCCGTTCCTGGTCGAAGGGATCATGATAAACAAGAGATATTAGAAGGAAAACAATTATTCGAAAAATCCAACTGTGTAGCTTGTCATATTCCAGTAATGAATACCGGAACACACACTATAAAAGCATTAGAAAACCAAACGATTCGACCATATACCGATTTATTACTTCATGATATGGGGGATGGTTTGGCTGATAATACACCTGACTTTAAAGCTACCGGAAAAGAATGGCGTACACCACCATTATGGGGTATTGGACTCATAGAAACGGTAAACAATCATACTAATTTACTTCACGATGGTCGCGCTCGTACTATCGAAGAAGCCATTTTGTGGCATGATGGAGAAGCAACAGCTTCTAAGAAAGAATTTATGAATCTGGCAGAAGCAGACAGAACTAAACTAATCGACTTTATCAAATCATTATAGATGAATTTTTCAATAAAAAAAATATATACAACCGTTGTATTATTAGGGGTAATTATTAGTTCTTCATTCATTAGTTGTGAAGATGATTCAGAATATACTTCAGAAGTGCAATTCTATAAAAAAAATCAGCTTACCAATATATACACTAATGAAATTGCACCACTTAATGTAAATTTTGTCGAGCAATCAGAACTATTAGAACAATCTATTAAACGTTTTCAGAATGAAATAACACTAGCTAATTTACAATTGGTTCAGGAACAATGGAAAGCTGTACAATTGGTTTGGAAACAATTAGAACTTTATGATTTAGGAAATGTTGCCAATAGTTTTATTAGCTTCGAAATCAATCGCTGGCCTACTGATACACAAAGAATTGATGAAAATATAATAGGAACAGAAGTACTTAACACAAATTTTATAGCATCAATTGGATCTTCATCAAAAGGAATTTCTGGTATAGAATACCTTATTTTTTCTTCGGAAGGAAAGACAGCTACACTCAATAGATTTACAACAGATGAAAACGCTGTACGCAGACTTGAGTATCTGGTAGCTTTAAGCGAAAATTTAAAGACAAAATCTGTTGAGTTAAAGAACCTTTGGGAAACAAATGAAGAAAGTTTTACCAGTGCATTAGAAAATGGAATCAGCGGTAGCCAAAATCAGATTATTAATGCTATGGTCACTTTGATTGAAGAAATTATAATCTCAAAACTGGGTAGCCCACTAGGAGATTCTAATGGAGGTACCATCGAGTCTGAACGTTTAGAAGCCTATTATAGTGGGTTTTCTAAAGAAATACTACAACAACACCTTGTAGCATTAAAACGATGTTATACAGGTGACTTTGCGCAAACACCTTTTCGTGTAGGGTTTGATGATTTCTTAACCCTTATCGGAAGTGAGAATTTTTCTAATAAAATTATAACTCAGTTTTCCGTTTGTCAGTCCAGACTAGATGACATCAAAGGAACATTAAAAGAAGAGATAACCTCTAATCCAGAAGCAATGACTGCACTTAAGGATTCGTTTAGAGATTTATTAGTATTGGTTAAGGTAGATATGGCTAATGTACTTGGATCTACAATAACATTTAATGATAACGACGGTGATTAAAAGAATATACGAAATATTCAGCAAATCCACTTCAATACTACCCTTGGCGATTTATAGAATCGCCTTTGGTTTTTTAATGTGTTTTTCGCAATTGCGATTTATGTATAAAGGTTGGATTGAAGATTGTTATACCTCACCAAAATTTCATTTCACCTATCAATATTTTGATTGGATACAGCCATTAGATACTACAATTATGTACATAATAGTTGGTGCATCTGCTGTATTTGCCTTATTTGTCGGATTAGGAATGTTGTATAGAGTATCTGCTGTTTTATTTTTTATATCGTTTACTTATTTAGAACTCATAGAGAAATCGTGGTATTTAAATCACTACTACTTTGCTTCATTGGTAGCTTTTTTGTTGATATGGCTCCCCGCACATCGCAATTATAGTATAGATGCTTTAATACATAAAAACATACGATTATCCAAAGTGCCATCATGGACTATTATTGCTCTAAAATTGCAAATAGCAGTGGTGTATATCTTTGGCGGAATTGCAAAATTAAAATCAGATTGGCTTTTTGAAGCACAACCCCTCAAAATATGGCTTGGGGCTAGAACAGATATTCCGTTAATAGGAGAGTTGTTTCAATATGATAGTACTGCATATGCATTTAGCTGGATAGGTATGGTATATGACTTAAGTATTCCTTTTTTATTATGGAATAAGCGTT
Organism: Aquimarina macrocephali; assembly: GCF_051627225.1. Classification (NCBI taxonomy): domain Bacteria; kingdom Pseudomonadati; phylum Bacteroidota; class Flavobacteriia; order Flavobacteriales; family Flavobacteriaceae; genus Aquimarina; species Aquimarina macrocephali. The sequence continues at coordinate 5,698,516 of NZ_CP151795.1, read as the reverse complement.
GTAGACCATGGGCCTATATATTGGTTATCATTTTTCATGTGTTAACCTATATTCTTTTTAATATCGGTATGTTCCCATGGCTAATGATGGCAGGAAGTTTAATATTTATTACTGCAGATGAATGGAAAGCTATTGGTAAAAAAATAAGAATCTCCATAAAGGGATTACCCGCGATTACTACAAAGGAATATAAGACTAGTAAAATTGCAATACCCTTATTGTTGATTTATTTTGTTTTTCAATTTACATTTCCATTACGACACACAATACTTACAGATCATCTTTTGTGGACAGAGAATGGTCTTCGGTTTTCATGGCATGTAATGATTATGGAAAAAAATGGATTTACAGAATTTACAGTAGTTGATCACGAAAATCAGAAAAAATTTACGGTGTATCCTTCGCAACATTTAACGGTTATACAAGAAAAACAAATGAGTTTTCAACCCGATATGATCTGGCAATTCGCACACTATTTAAAAAAAGAATATAACAAAAGAGGAATTGAAAATATGTCTATATATGTAAACTCAAAAGTTTCTCTTAATGGCAGGCCATCACAATTATTTATCGACCCAAAAACTGATCTGCTAGCAATTAAAGATGTCGATGATATTTATAGACATGTTATGAGATAATTTTTAATGACTTACTCATGATTAGTTGCATTTTATTTTTTAATAATCTCTTTTCTGTGATTAAGCCCCCAATCTATAATTTCGACTATTAAATTATCTAACGTTTTCCCGTGTTCTGTTAAGGAGTATTCAACAGTAATAGGTTTAGTATCTTTTACTGTTCGGGTGATCAGTTTATTTAATTCGAGTTCTTGTAAATCATTTGATAATTTTTTTGGAGCTATTCCATCTAAAGCTCGCTTTAATTCCATAAATCGCATGGTCCCACCTCGAAGTAAAGTACCCATTATTTGTATTTTCCATTTACCAGATAGCAATTCCATAGTATCTTTAATAGCTCTTAATTGCTGTACGCATTCTTTTGATAAGGGTTCTTCTTGCTGCATTTTAGTTTAATAGTTTCCTAAAGGAAATTAGTATCTTTTTGTAAATAAGTATCAAAAGTAAACTATATATTCTAATTTTGTAGTGTAAAACAAAAAAGTTACGATATGAGTACCAAAACATTTTTAACAATTCACGGAGTAATTTATATAGTCTTTGGGTTGGGTTTATTTTTTATTCCGAATCTATTATGGCCAAACTACGGACTTGAATTGAACGATAAATATTCAGTTTTTTTGTCACAGCACACTACTATTTTTTTAGGAGGAATTGCTGTTATTAGTCTGTTGTTTAGAGATGTAAAAGAAAAAAGTGTGTATGCGAAAAAGATCTTAACGGGTTTGTTATGGACAAATATATTGGGAGTAATTATAACACTGTATGCAATTTACACTGGTATTTTCTATGGTTTTGGTTGGTCTGATCCAGCATTTTTTACTTTACTATCTATAGTAAGTTATATAAAATTGAAACATAATCAATAAAAATAAAATAGTAATTAAAATTTAAGAACAATGAGTATACTAAAAATTTGGGACCTCCATTTAAAATATGATGGTCCAGTAACACAGGAGTTTATGGAAGGTAATAAAAATCTGGCAAAAAGTATTGCCGAAGAAGAAGGTGTTATTTGGAAAATATGGACTCATGAAGAAGGAACAAACCATTTTGGGTCGACTTATTTATTCAAAAATGAAGAGTATCTAAAGAAATATAGAGAAATGCATATTAAAAGACTTAATGGAATAGGTATAACCGAAATAACAGACTATACTTTTGATGTGTTAGAGGATTTAAGTAAAATTAACAATGCACCTTTAGAGTAAAAAATGATGAATTACCTATGTTTTTAGTCTTCAAAAATAGAGGGATGACATATGTCTGTAAATTGTTCAACATCTTTTTCCGTAAGGAGTGTTGGGTACGACATTAATAGTAATTGTAAAGGTTTTTGACCTTCTGTCGAAGGCGGTACTTCATAATAATGTTGATTAAGTTTAAACCCAATTCTTTGGTAAAATTTTATTCTACGTTGGTTGATCGTGGTATTAGGCAATTCAACCTCTAACAGAATTGGTTTGTCATTATTATTCATAAAGTTTTCAAGGATTAATTTTCCGAATCCCTTATTTCTTTGTTCAGTAGATGTTGCAAAATGATCGATGTATCTAAGTGTTTCAAAATCCCACCATAAGAGAAACCCTATCAATTTATTTTCATCAACCACAATATCAAAATGATAATTTGATTTCTTCATCACATGAGTCTGAGCATCCAATATTCTTCGCTCTTCTACAGGAAATGCATTCTCATAGAGTTCCCAGGCCTGGTGGAAATAATTATCTGAAATATTTTTAAGCCTTATTTGGTTTATTGCGTGTCTTGTTGCTAGCTGTGCTTAGTTGTTCCAATTTTGAAGCCGCTCAAGATATAAATAACTTATGACAAACTTTCTATGCTCGAGACTGGTCATTTTTTCTAATAAGTTCAATGCGGAAACATAACTAGCCAAATTACCGTTTGAGGAGCTGAATTTTCCGTCCTCGACAAAAGTTACTAAACTATCATTCTGTACTTTTAAATTCGGATAATCCTTTTGTAGTTGTATGCCACCACCAATCCATGTCACAATTTTGTGCCCGTCTGCAATTCCAGACTTACCGATTAGTTGGGCTCCAGCGCAATTACTCACGATATATTTAGTTTCGTTATTTTTCTCTTTTATGAAATCCACAATTTTGTCATTATGAACCTGTGCGTACATGTCATAAGCACTTGGTATAAATAGGGCTGTTAGTTTCGGACAATTCTGGAAAGAGTAATCTGGTACAATTCTAATTCCTTCTTCTGTTAGTATTGGATTTTCAGTTTCGGCTATGGTAATGACATTGAAAATTTGTTCTCCATTTACGGTCGGTTTTGCAAAAACATCAGATGTTGCAATGACCTCACCTTGAAGTACTCCGTTATACATTAAAAGTCCAATGGTTGGCAGATCCGATTTAAAAGGTTTTAGGTATTTGGCCTGGGTATCTGGTTTTTTTTCGGTGTAATTCGTTTCCTGATTTTCGGCCTTAGGTTTTGATTTATCCGTATTGCAACTCATCAGTATAGTCACAAGAATTATTGTTGTTATAATTCCAATTTTTTTCATTTATCTCGGTTTTTCTTGTAGTGTTGGCAGATTATTATCTATTACTTCTTCTTTGTTTCGTATAGCTTATTAGGCCAATGGAAGATGTTATTATTATTCCACTTAAAACTAATTTAAAGCAAAGGTATGAGGACACTAGTAGATATTTCTTAATCTTGATTAAGAAATTGAATTATTTTCGTTTTGCTTTAATTTTTGAGAGTATAAATAAGATTGAAATAGATTAGTTTCAATTCCTGAAACTTTTGTATAACGTTTAATGTATTTACCAAATTTGGATTCTCTTATACTGAGTGATTTTTTATTGTTGACAATGGCTTTATATCTAAAACGTAGTATGTAAAAAAGTACTAGTTTTTAGGATTAAAACAGAGTCAATTTTTTCATTTTAATAGCTATGTTTTTTACATATTGTTCCCTTCAGCTATTTTTCTTTGTTTATTGTTTTTTCGGATTATGAATATTGATAAAACAATGATAATTATATAACCTATTGCTAATAAAGTTAATACATAAGACTTATTACGTTGCATTACTACATAGTCAGCAATTCCTGATTTCCAAAAAATCCATTCATCTGCTATTGATGAAGCTAAATTGTAATTACCCGTTTCTAAAATTATGATTCCATTTTTTGATTTGAGATCAATTCTTGCTGCTGTATTAATAGCATTATTTCCACTTCCATCATGTCCTATTATTTTAGAGTTCTGATCATTTTGACTATAAAGATGGGGGCCTAATCCATAAACGCCAATATCATTTATAAACGTTTCGGCTGTGCTCATTTTTGTGATGGTTTCTTTAGAAAGAACATTATTACTAGAAATATTTGCTAACAAAAACTTCGATAAATCTTCCGTACAAGTGACTAATGCTGCTGCTGCAAGTGCCGTAAATTTGTTAAATTCTCTTTTTGTACCGTCTTCTTTATATATTTGAGTTAATTGTAGATTTGGTTTTTCAGATAGAACAAAAGTAGAATTTTCCATTTTCAGAGGTTCAAAAACCTCTTGCGTCATATAATCCTGAAAAGATTGATCTGTAATTTCTTCAATTAATAACTGTAATATGGTATAACCTGCTCCCGAGTACATATACTTACTGCCAGGTTCATAACCTACTTTTGCAACTCCTTCAGAATAAGGCGCATCAGATGCTTTGGTTAATGATTCTTCAATGGTTTGTACAGTTTCATTAGATGTAAAACCGTTATACCCAAGGTCGTCAACTAAACCTGATGAATGAGAAAGTAATTTTCTAACGGTTACTTTTTTATTATCAAATTCACTTTTAGGAAGATGCCACCTTGTAAGGTAGTCGTCAATGGGTTTATCCAAATCCAATTTACCTTGCTCTACCAATTTTAAAACTCCAAATGAGGTAACCCATTTACTAACTGAAGCAACTGGGAAAATAGTGCGTTCATTTACAGGTTGATCAATAGCATAAAAGAAGTTTTCTGATACTTTTCCATCTTCGATTAATGTCATTGCAAAATTCCCCACAAACTCATTATCTATTTTGTTTTTAGTAGCTTCAATAAACGCTTCCGAAGTATTTTTGGAAGTAATAGGTCTTAATAAAAAACCATCGATAAATCCATAGCCGATAAAAGCTGTCCAAATTATAATAGCTAAAATTATAAGAGAGATCTGTTTTACTTTTTTCATTTTGTTTTTCATTTCAATTAACATCCTTTTGTGAGTAATCCAAAAGTAGTTTTGTTTGACATTTAAAAAATGATAAAGTGTTGGATGACAAGATTTTTTAGCGAATTAACTTAATAAGGAGGTTTTATAACATCCCAAACAACTCTTCAGTTGTTTGATGTTTTAATACTCATTTTCTAAATATGGGGGCTCCCGAGGTGGTCCAAGCAGATCATATAACGCTTTGAGTTATATTTCTGTATTGGTTTCATTTTTTGGGATCTGGTTTTTAGAGTATTTACAGTTTGATTATAGGATTGTAAGTGTTTTTATTTTTACAGATATCGAGATTAGAGAGATCGTAGAGAAGAATACATAAGGTCAAAGTCGAGGGACTTTACATAGCTAACGGAATATAGGTTACCAGTTGATTGATAAGTACCCTGTCCTGTGTTTTTACTCGATACCACCTCTGTATAGCACCGTTGCTTCGTTTTATAAAAATGTGGTCTTAACATTTTATTTTATACATCATGAATAATAAAAAAACCTTATTATATTAATTTTTCATAATTTTCAGAATCTACTATTATTTCTTCTTTAGACTACATTAGGAGGGATTTGGAAAAAAGGACATAATGATAAAAACTCGATTACTGATTTCGTTCTTGATTGCTTTATTGATCAACTTTAATAGATTCTTATCTATTGTATATCCGCAATTCACTTATTTTAAAGATATCCAAGGCGATTCAATATTTGTATTCTTCTTTAGAATGTTTTCTTTTACTTCCTATTGTTGGTTGGTTATGTATCTTACCAATTATAGTACAAATACGTTTTTATCTAAATTTCGTAATACTATAATAAGAAGAGGAATTCTTATTTTAACAATACTTTTAAGTTCCAAAATCATATACCATGTTTTTATAGTAAGTCATGGTTTTCTATTATACGAAATATCTCACTCAGAAAGAAAAGGAATATCCTATGTTTGGGTAGTTATGGGGGCTACTTCATTGTTAATAGGTTGGTTATTAAAATTTCAATCAAAACAAAAATTGAATGAAATTGAAAGAGAACAACTTATTAAAGAAAATACACAAAATGAATTAATGGCATTAAACAACCAAATTAATCCTCATTTTTTATTCAATTCATTAAATACATTAAAATATGTGATTCAAGACAATCCCGAGGCTTCAATAGTTTTTCTGGATAACTTGGCTTCATTATATCGATATATCCTACAGAGTAAGGATATAGGCTTGGTTTCTCTTCAAAAAGAGTTAGAAATTTTGAACGAATATATGTATATGGCCAAGGTGCGATTTGGAGATAATTTTAAGGTAGAGATTGAACTTTCTTTACATAAAGATACTACAATGATTCCCGTACTTTCGATGCAACTACTGGTAGAAAATGCTATAAAACACAATAAAGTATCGAAAGAGTGTCCATTGATCGTAAAGATCTATAATACTAAGGATGCAATTATTGTAGAAAATAAGATCCAATTCAGAAGTCAATTAACCAAAACTTCAAAAGAAGGATTAAAAAATTTAAACCGACGTTATAAACTGCTTAGAAATACAGAAATCACAATCCATGAAAGCACCGATTTTGTAGTTGCTTTACCAATACATTAAGCATTGGTGGAAACTGGATTTCTTACGGATGAATTATTTACGAATATTAAGTGATGAATTTAATATTTTATTAAATTTATTGAACAAACTCTTATTTTATTAGCGTTATCCTGGAAAAGATCTGTTTTAATAGGTATAGTAGCCTTATTCTTTTTATCGATCTATGGGTTTACAAAACTAGCATTTGTATTTTTTCCTGATAGTGATCGTAATATGATCACTATTGATATCAATTTACCTCAAGGAACTAAAATCGAAAGTACAACAGCAACAGTATTGGCAATCGAGAATTATATAACCAAAGCATTAAAAGTAACTTCTGAAAGGCCAAACGGAATCGTTGATTGGTCATCTTATATTGGCGAAGGGCCATCATCCTATGATCTTGGATATAATGCAGACGAACCTAATTCTAATTATGCTCATATTCTGGTTAACACCTCATCTTTTTTAGTAAATTCTGATATGGTAAAACAAATAGATGCATTTTGTTTCGATACCTTTCCTAATGCCGATATTAAAGTAGGATTTCTAGGATCAGGAGGAGGAGGTACTCCAATTGAAATAAAAGTATCTGGTGATAACCCGGATAAACTGGCAAGTATAGCAGAAGAAATAAAAGCTAAACTGTTTAGTGTCACAGGAACCAAAAACATCAAAGACGATTGGGGACCAAAAGGAAAGAAATTTGTAATTGATATCGATCAAAATAAGGCACAATCGGCAGGGATTACAAACCAGGATGTCGCAGTATCTTTACAAACTGTTTTAGATGGTTTTAGGGCAGGAGAGTTTAGAGAGAAAGACAAATCGATTCCAATAGTAATGACCAGTAATCAAGGAAAACAGCAATCACTGGCTTCTTTAGAAACGTTAAATATATATGGTCAAAACTCGGGAAAAAGTGTTCCGTTATTACAGGTAGCTAATATTATTCCGCAGTGGCAATATTCTAAAATCAAGAGATTAGATCTCACCCGTACTATTAATGTATCTAGTGAATTAACAGAAGATGGAAATGCTTCTGAAATTACTAAAGTAATTAAGCCCTGGCTTACCACCCAAAAATCAAAGTGGGGAGAGGAGTATACCTATAAACTTGGTGGTGATGCCGAGAATAGTGCCGAGAATATGGGGGCTGTTGCCAATTATTTACCACTATCTGCATTCATTATTGTAATGCTGTTAATTATACAATTCAATTCCTTTAGAAAAATGACAATGGTTGTTACAACAATTCCTTTAGGGGTGATTGGTATGGTAATAGGGTTATTGATATTCGGAGTTCCTTTTGGATTTATGGCATTCCTGGGTGTAATATCATTGGCTGGGATTGTAATTAATAATGCAATTGTATTGATTGATAGAATAGAGATTGAGGAAAGTGAACTTCATCGGAAACCACAAGATGCTATCATAGCAGCATGTTTACAGCGTTTTAGGCCTATTTTACTGGCAACATTTACAACAGTGTTAGGACTAATACCATTATACCTGGGGGGAGGAGAGATGTGGGAGCCCATGGCAGTTACTATTATGATAGGATTGTTATTTGGGACAATAATTACACTGTTATTTATTCCTGCGTTTTATAGTGTTTTGTATAAAATCGATTATAAGGAATATACGTTTAACGAAGAATTACTAAAATAAATTTCAGCATAAAATTTTCAAAAGACTATTTCATTTTTAAATAGCCTAAAAACAAAATGCACTATGAATTCTAAAGTTTTAAATATAGTAGAGAAAATAGAACGAGTTATTATTTTAGTATTGCTGTTTTCTCTATTATTGGTGGTATTGTACTCTACAATAGTATTTTTGGGATTATTGTTTAATGGGATATTGTCTGATATTCAGAATTCATTTTCTGAGAATAATATTCTCATTCATCTACATAAAATATTTGGAGGTTTTATGCTGGTTCTTATTGGGATAGAGCTAGTACATACTGTAAAAATGTATCTAAAAGAAGATGTGGTGCATGTAGAAATTGTTTTATTAGTTGCATTAATAGGAATTTCAAGACATGTGATTGATCTAGATTTTAAACATTTAGAACCTTTAACTATAATAGGAATAAGCACCCTTATTTTAGTTTTGTCTGTTGGATATTATTTAATAAAAAAAGGAATGGGAATCAAGAGTAATTAAAGTATGATAGAAAAACTATATCCATATCGTTTCGAGATTTTCTTTTTTAGTCAAGTCACAATTCTTTTTGGATCATTAATCGTTCCATCGGTTATATTCGAGAATATTGTATCACCTATTTTATTTCAAATTAATCTTTTGGCAGGGATTTTACTACTGTCGAAAAAGAAAAACCTAATGTGGTTTTTTATTGTATTACTCCTTGTTTCTGGTGTTGTTTTTGGTTCAAGCTTGTTAGAAAATAGAAATGAGAGGTTTTTTAATTTTATAAGAATGATTACCTATTTTTTGTTTTATGTGGTGGTTACTTTTGAAATTATAAAACAAGTTTGGAAAGCCGAATTTGTCAATAAAAATGTAATCTTAGGCCTGATAAGCGGTTATGTCTCATTGGGGCTTATAGGTTTTTTTATTTGCATAAGTATAGAAATGGCAGATCATGGTTCGTTTAAAGGTTTGATTGTTAGTAGCTCTAACCCCGAGATGATAACAGAAGAACTAATGTATTACAGTTATATCACAATGTTAACTATTGGTTACGGAGATATAGTTCCGGTAACGGTTTTATCTAAAAAAGCCGCTATACTTATTGGGTTAATTGGGCAGTTTTACTTGGTGATTGTTACCGCTATTGTTGTTGGAAAATATATCAATCAGTTACACAATGAAAAAAATAGTTGATACAGATTATACATCTTTTCCTTTTAGCATTTTATTCCAATATAGATAAGGTAACATGAATTTTTTAAACATGTATAACCTCCAATGTTCTTTAGCACTAGTAAAGACTAACATTCGTTTTAGTTTTGGGTCTGGAGTGAAATTTCCTTTGTAATCAAATTCTGCTAGTGTCATTTTTCCATATCCGGTAACCAGAGGACAAGAGGAATATCCGTTATACTCTTTATTGCTAGCTTCTTGATTTTTAATTAATTTTAAAATATTATCAGCTACAACTGGTGCTTGTTTTCGTATTGCAGCACCAGTTTTTGCTGTAGGAAGTGCAGCAACATCTCCTAATCCAAATATGTTGGGGTATTTATTATGTTGTAGTGAATGGTGATTTACATTAAGCCAACCAGCATCATTAACCAAAGAAGAGGTTCTTATAAATTTAGGTGCAGCCTGTGGTGGAGCAATGTGTAACATATCAAACGGAAGTTTAATAATATTATCTTCTGTAGAAACCTCACCGATTGTAGCATCTTCATTAATAACACATTTGTTTTCTTCGGGAGCTACATGTCTAAAATATATAAGCTTATTTTCAGCATCTATTTTATGAGGAGCATAGAAAGGTTTAAAATGAATACCATATCTACCAATGACCTTCATCAAGGTCTCTCGAATAGGCTTAACTCCAAAAATAACAGAACCAGGAGTTGCAAAAATAACGTTAGATGTAGTTTCAATACCTTTTTTCTTGAAATAATCTGCGGCCAGGTAAGCAATTTTTTGAGGAGCCCCTCCACACTTAATAGGAGTAGTTGGTTGTGTAAAAATGGCGTTACCTCCTTTAAAATTTTTAAGAACCTCCCATGTATGTTTAGGGTTTGTATAATTACTACAAACAACACCTTTGTCTAATGCTTCCTGAAGCCCTTCTATCATCGATGGCTCCATTACTAATCCAGGAGCAACTACCAAATAGTCATATGTTATATTTCCGTTGGATTTTGTAGATACAGAATTGTTTTCTGGATCAAAAGAAGAAGCTAAATCCTTAATCCAGTTTACTTTTTTAGGCATTACAGATGCCATAGACTTTGCAGTTTTTTTATACTTGTACGCTCCGGCACCTACCAAAGTCCAGGCTGGTTGATAGTAATGTGTGTCTGCGGGTTCTATAATTGCAATATCTAAACGACTATCTTTTTTAAGTAAACGAGCAGCTGTCATAATTCCTGCAGTACCGCCTCCTATAATGAGAATTTGATAATGTGATTTCATTTATGCCTTCTTTGTGTTAGAGTATTAAAAGTACTTTCAATAATTTATTATTACGGTAACTTTGGTTACACAAAATAAAAAATCAATGTTCTGGAGTGTTAGTCTTTATACTTTTTCCAAGCAATATATCCGCCTTTTAGATCTATAATATTTTTAAATCCTATTTCTGCTAATACTATTGCTGCTTTCTTACTTCGATTTCCACTTCTACAGTATACATACAAAGGCTCATTTTTATCAAATTCATTGAACGAAGACTTAAATGCTGTTTGTTTAAAAAAATCGATATTTAAAGCATTATCAATATGACCGGTATTATATTCATATGGTGTTCTTACATCTACTAATTGTAGATCTTTTTTCCCTGAAATGGCTTCTTTGAATGCAGGAACATCAATTTTGGTAATGGCATCGGTTTGTCGATTTTGTATTCTAAAAAGAGTCTTAAAAATTGAGATCATGACTGGATTGTATTATAGTGGTTATTTTGCAATACCTTTTGTTTTATAAGAGTAGTAAATTAAATTCGGACAATACATTTAAAAATAAACACCCGAATCTGTTCATTTTAAATTCAGGTGTTTTACTTCTAATTTCTATACATTATAATAGTGTAGTCGGACAGATATATTCTGATTTCGGAATATTAGTCTTTGCAATTTCTACAAATCCACCAATTACATCAACAAACTGATTCCACCCTCTTTGTTTTAAAATAGAAGAAGCTATCATGCTTCTGTATCCCCCTGCACAGTATAATACAAAGGGTTTGTCTTTAGGAAACTTTGCTAAATGTTTATTAATCTCATTTAATGGAGTATTTATAGCATCAATGATGTGTTCTGAATCGTACTCACTTTTTTTACGGATATCAAAAACTAAAGGTTTTTCTTTGATATAGGAGTTTTTAAATTCTTCTGCGGTGATTCTTTCAGAAATTTCGAATTCTTTTTTGGCTTCTTTCCACGAATCAAAACCATTGTTAAGATATCCTATAGTATAATCATGTCCTACTCTTGATAACCTGGTAATTGCTTCTTTTTCCTTTCCAGGGTAGGTGATAAGTAATATTTTTTGCTTCACATCGGGAATCATTTCTCCCACCCATTGAGCAAAACTTCCTTCCAGACCAATATTAATACTGTTAGGAATGAATCCTTTAGTAAAATCTTCAGCATTTCTGGTATCAAGCATTAATGCATCCGTTTCAGTGGCTACCACTTCAAAAGCGTCTGGAAGTAATGGTTTTATTGCTCGATCCATTACTTCATCAAGACTATCGTATCCTTTGATATTCATTAAGACATTTTGAGGGAAATATCCTGGAGGAGCAGTTAACCCAGTAAGTAGTGCATCGATAAATTCTTCTTTTGTCATGTCTTCGCGTAAAGCGTAATTTACTTTTTTCTGATGCCCAAGAGTATCAGTAGTTTCTTTGCTCATCATTTTACCACAAGCAGAACCAGCCCCATGATTAGGATATACTATCAGATCGTCACTTAGAGGCATTATTTTATTGCGAAGAGAGTCGTATAAATGACCTGCCAGTTTTTCTTCAGTTAACTCAGATACGACATGTTGAGCGAGATCTGGGCGTCCTACATCACCTATAAATAATGTGTCTCCGGTAATAATTCCATGTTCTTTTCCTTTATCATCTATGAGTAAGTATGTGGTACTCTCCATAGTATGACCTGGAGTATGAATTACCTTTATCTTATACTCTCCAATTTTAAAAACCTGACCATCTTCTGCAATTGTAGCATTATATCCAGGTTTAGCACTGGGGCCAAAAACAATTTCTGCCCCTGCTTTTTTTCTTAAATCAAGATGCCCACTCACAAAATCTGCATGAAAATGAGTTTCGAATACATATTTTATTTTTGCATTATCTTCTTTTGCGCGATCAATATAAGGTTGTACTTCTCTAAGGGGGTCAAAAACTGCAGCTTCTCCATTATTCTCTATATAGTAAGCAGCGTGGGCTAAGCAGCCCGTATAAATCTGTTCTATTTTCATGAGTATTTACTTTTAAAAGGTTTAATAATATAAAGGTAGTATGGATGCTATTCTTATACAGTTACTTATGTTACAGAAGGAGCTTTTTTTGTTTGGAGAGAAATTTTTTCTTGTATGGCAGTCTTTTTACTTGCATTATTGCAGTAATCATATGCTTCATAAACTTTTACAAAAAGATTGTTTTTACCAATAGTATCAATAAGACCACTGCTAAATATAATATCCCTTGTTGGTCCTATTGCTCCAGCAATGATAAACTGAATACCTTTACTTTTGAGATCTTTGACAATCTGTTTGAGTACATGTACAGCGCTGCTGTCGATATAATTTATAGCTTCTGCATTAAGAATAATGGTGTTAAGCTCTTTTCCTTTTAAATCAACCTGTTTATAGAGTTCTTTTTTGAAATAATCTTTATTTCCGAAATACAACTGAGCATCAAAACGAATAATCAGAATATACTGTTGCGTTTCAATATCATTACTAAAACGATTAATGTTTTTGAAGTAATTGGTTCCTTTTATTTTCCCCAAAACTGCGATGTGAGGTTTTGAAGTTCGGTAGACTAATATCAACAAAGAGAATAGTACACCAGATAGTATTCCTTCTTTAATGCCAATGATAAGAGTAATTAAAAAGGTAAGAAGGAGAAGACCAAATTCATCTTTTCTGTTTTTAAAAAGTACAATAGGATATTTTAGATCGATTAACCCAAATACTGCTACCATAATTATAGCTGCGAGAATCGCGTTGGGTAAAAAATAAAAAAGAGGAGTTAGGAATAATAAAGTTAATCCAACTACAACAGCACTTATAATTGGTGCTATACCTGTTTTTGCGCCAGCTTGATCATTAACTGCTGTTCTGGAAAAACCACCTGTTGTTGGATAAGATTGAAATAAGGAGCCGATAATATTAGACGTTCCCAGAGCAATTAGCTCCTGATTTGGATCGATTTCATATTCTGTATGTTTTTCTTCTACGGCTTTGGCTACAGAAATAGCTTCCATAAAAGCAATAAGAGCCAAAGTAAAAGCTATGGGTACAAGTTCCGAAATTCTGGAATAATCAACAGAAGGTATTCCAAATTCTGGTAACCCTTTTGGTATTGTACCAACGATTTTTACACCCAGATCATCTATACCCGAGGTATAGACACTAACGATTCCAAAAATAACTACAATTAATGCTGCAGGGATTTTTTGGTTTATTTTTTTTATAATTTTGATGAGTACAATTGCAAGAATACCAATGCCCAAGGTCAAAAAATTAGTTTGATCTAATGTTTTGAATGCATTATGTAATAAAATATGCACTTGGTTGCTACGCTCAATTTCTGTTCCTAGTATATGTTTTAATTGGCTAAGTCCAATAATAATTGCAGCAGCAGAGGTAAAACCACTTATGACTGGTTTGGATAAAAAGTTTACCAAAAAACCCATTTTTAATACTCCCAGGATAAACTGAATACTACCCATAAAAAGAGAGAGAAAAATAGCCATAGTGATGTATTCTTCAATACCCGAAAGTGAGAGTGCACCCAATCCAGACGCTACAAGAAGGGAATCCATTGCTACGGGCCCTACTGCCAATTGTCGAGAGGTACCCATTATAGCATAAACCACTTGCGGAATTAGTGCAGCGTATAATCCAAATACAGGAGGTAGACCTGCAATCATGGCATATGCCATTCCTTGTGGGATAAGCATTATACCAACAGTTACACCTGCCGCAATATCTCCTGATAAAAACTTTTTTTTATAATCAGGAAGCCATTGAAAAACAGGAAGATATCGTTTTAACATGTATGTGCAGATTTATAACTAAAAGTAATTGAACATTAATATATGATCAGTAACATTGGTTACATAGCTATGATAAATCAAGAATTTTGATATAATTTCTATGTAGTTCTATTTTATCTATTTGTTCTAGTTTTTTTAATAAACGAGATATTACCACCCTCGAACTATGTAGCTCCTGTGCAATTTCCTGATGTGTATTACGAATAATATACTCTTTATTAACTCGTGATTTTTCCTTAAGATAATTAACCAGACGTTCATCCATTCTATCAAATGCAATACTATCCAAAGTGATAAGGAGTTCGTTTAATCGATTATGATAACTTTCAAAAACAAAATTCCTCCAGGATTTGTATTTGGCTGTCCATTCTTCCATTTTTCTAATAGGAATCATAATTAGTTTGGTGTCTACTTCTGCTATTGCCCTTATTTCACTTTGGGTTTGGCCAATGCAACAAGTCATTGTCATCGAACAGGTATCACCTTGTTCCAGGTAATATAATAACAACTCATCTCCTTCTTTGTCTTCTCTAAGTACTTTTACTACACCAGACACAAGTAATGGCATTCCTTTAATGTAATCCCCAATCTCGATCAATTTATATCCTTCAGGAACTTCTCTAAAAGTCCCGACTTGTAGTATGTCATTTATCAAAGCATTTTCAAACTGGCGTCCGTAGCTGTTTTTTAATTCTTGAATCATTTTGAATCTTGTTTGGCTTTGGCTATAGAGGCATCATAGGTAAAGAAAAAATTAGCCCAAATTAATTTTGAAACCGCTCCGATGTATGGCATTAAAAGTATAAGGGCTACAACAATGGTGATAAAAATATGGATTGGAGTCAGATCTAATCCAAACAGTTGTATAAGTATGAAAACAGCAACGCTAATGGCTATACCAACGGCATAAGAAACATACATAGAACCATAATAAAAACTTGGCTCTATACTATATTTTAACTGACAGGAAGGACATCTTTTTTTTACCTTATTAAAACGTCCCAAATGATATGGGTTAGCTTCTAGAAATGCCCCATTATGGCATCGTGGGCATTTTAAAGACAATATGCTATATAACTTAGAACCTTTACCAAACATGTTGATGAATTTTGGATAAAAGTAAAGCTTCACAAAAATAATATCAGTAACAAAGGTTACATATAAAAAAGATGTTTTTAATTTTAGGTAAGGGTGTTACAATGCTTTCAGTTCATTCATGTAAATGATACTTAGTGTTATAAATTAGGTAATCATCATGGATACGATTTAAGATTTTGATAACTATTAAGTTAAAAATGTAAAAGTTTAACAAAATTTTAAATATACTCAGATTCAGTGATTCGGGTATTTTGTTTGGGATTTTTTGATAATGTATTAAATGATTTTATTTGATTTATTATATTGATAATCAGATGATTAAGTGTTTTTGGTGAATAAGGCGGTTTTAGGATGCGAAAATTCTTACTCCTTTTTTAACATTTTAGGGTACTATTGTTATTTGACATAATTTTTCTACTTTTAATGCTGTGCTAAAAATAAAAAACTGACCTTATTGACTTCTTTTTAGTATGATATGGTTTTTAATATGGGGGGTAATATTCAAGAGTAAAGAAACTAGTATTAGTTTTTGACTATTTCTAAAAAAAATAAAAAGTGTATTTCCTCATAAAGATAGACATTGCTTTAATGATTTATGTCTATAAATTTAGATTAGTACCTATTGAATTAATTAAAAAAGAAAAAATCACAACTAATAATTAATTAAATATTCATTCAATCAAAAAAGGAGGTTTATATATGAAACGAAGAGACTTTGTTAAATATGCAGGAATAGGATCAGGCGCTTTAATGATGCCTTCCCTGATGATGGGGAATAATATTCCGGTAGAAGCATTGCTAAATCCAGGTATGGACGTAGCAATCAAAAAGAAATTAGCGGATGTAGCGTTAAACACCGCAAAATCTATGGGAGCATCATATGCCGATGCCAGAATAGGAAGGTATTTAAATCAATATGTGTTTACCAGAGAAGATAAAGTACAGAATGTGGTAAATACAGAATCTTTTGGTATAGGAATTCGAGTGGTAGCAAATGGTACATGGGGTTTTGCTTCTACGAATAATGTTTCGGATGCAGGTATTAAAAAAGCAACCGAACAAGCTATTGCTATTGCTAAAGCTAATTCAAAGATTCAGAAAGTTCCTGTAAAATTAGCACCGGTACAGTCATATGGAGAAGTATCCTGGAAAACTCCAATTAAAAAAGACTTTAAAAATGTACCAGTTTCAGAAAAAGTAGATCTCTTACTTAGTGCTAATGCAGCAGCGTTGAAAAATGGAGCAAACTTTGTTAATTCGGGTCTTTTTATGGTAAATGAACAGAAGTATTTTGCTTCTACAGAAGGATCTTATATCGATCAGGACGTACACCGTATATGGCCAACTTTTACAGTAACAGCTATAGATCGAGCATCTAATAAATTTAAATCACGTCAGGCAATGAGTGCACCTATGGGAATGGGGTATGAATATATGGATGGTTTGGATTCTGAAAAATTAGAAGGCCCTGCTGGACTAAGACTATATAGAGGTAGCTATGATATGATAGAGGATGCTACTCTGGCAGCCAAGCAAGCAAAAGAAAGACTTACTGCCAAATCTGTTGAAGCTGGTAAATATGATCTTGTTTTAGAACCTAATCATTTAGGGTTAACAATTCATGAGTCTGTAGGTCACCCATTAGAATTGGATCGTGTTCTTGGATACGAAGCCAATTATGCAGGTACAAGTTTTGCTACACTGGATAAATGGAAATCAAAGAACTTTAAATATGGAAGTGATATTGTAAATCTGGTAGCAGATAAGACACAAGTAGGATCTCTTGGAGCTGTTGGATATGATGATGAAGGAGTGAAAACTAAGCAGTGGGATCTTGTACGTAACGGTATATTAACCAACTATCAAGCTATTCGTGATCAAGTACATATGATCGATCAGAACGAATCGCATGGTTGCTGTTATTCTCAGAGTTGGAATGATGTACAATTTCAGCGTATGCCTAATGTCTCATTAGAAGCTGGCAAAGAGAAGTATGGTGTTTCTGACATGATTAAAGATGTAGAAAAAGGTATTTATATTGCTGGTAGAGGGTCATACTCTATTGATCAGCAACGATATAACTTTCAATTTGGAGGAACTGCATTTTACGAAATTAAGAATGGAGAGATTGTAGGGATGTTAGATGACGTAGCCTATCAATCTAATACGCAGGAATTTTGGAATTCTTGTGCTAAAATATGTGATAAGAGTGATTATCGCATGTTCGGTTCATTTTTTGATGGTAAGGGCCAGCCTTCTCAGATAAGTGCTGTATCACATGGTAGCTCTACTACCAGGTTTAATAATGTAAATGTGATCAATACGGGTAGAACTATTTAAAACATTGTTTTACAATAAATACAAAAAACATCATGGCAATATATACAAAAGAAGAAGCAAAGCAAATTATGGAAAAGGCATTAAGCTTTTCTACAGCAGATGCTTGCGAAATTAATTTAAACGGAAGCGAAAGCGGTAATATCCGCTATGCGCGAAATACTGTATCTACCGCTGGTCACAGATCTAATCAAACCTTGGTAGTACAATCAAATTTTGGTAAAAAATCGGGCACAGCTACGATTGACGAATTTGATGATGAATCTTTAAAAAAAGTAGTAAAAAGAGCTGAAGAACTGGCGAAACTTTCTCCAGAAAATCCAGAGTTTATGGAACCTCTAGGCCCGCAAACCTATGATGAGTCTATTACTTTTAGTGAAGCAACCGCAAACATTACACCAGAGTATCGTGCTAATGTAGCAAACAGTAGTATTGAACCTGCTGCAGCTAAGGATGTTACAGCTGCCGGATTTTTTGATGACTCCTCAAGATTTAGTGCAATGCTAAACTCTAAAGGATTGTTTGCTTATAATAAATCTACAGATTCTAATTTTACCGTTACTATGAGAAGTAATGATGGTACCGGATCAGGTTGGGTATCGAGAGATTACAATGATATCAGTAAATTTAACGCTGGTGAAGCTTCAAAAATAGCGATAGATAAAGCGTTGATGTCTAGAGAAGCTAAAGCAATAGAACCAGGTAAATACACTGTAATACTTGAGCCAGCAGCATCAATTGGCCTATTGGGTAATATGGGAAGATCTTTAAATGCCCGTAGAGCAGATGAAGGACGAAGTTTTATGTCTAAAGAAGGTGGAGGAACTAAATTAGGAGAAAAAATAGTAGACGAACGAGTAAATATATGGTCAAATCCTTTAGATCCTGAAGTTCCTACCAGTACCTGGAATGGGCAAGGGCAGCCATTGAAAAAAACTAGCTGGATAGAAAAAGGAGCAGTAAAAAACCTTGCATATAGTCGATATTGGGCAGAACAAAAAAAAGTAAAACCTGTGCCTTTTCCTTCTAATTTCATTATGCAGGGAGGTGATGCTTCTCTAGAAGATCTTATCAAGAATACCAAAAAAGGAATTTTGGTTACCAGATTGTGGTATATTAGAAATGTAGATCCTCAAACTCTTTTATATACGGGTCTTACACGAGACGGAACGTTTTATATCGAGAATGGAAAAATAAAGCATCCAATAAAGAATTTTAGATTTAATGAGAGTCCGATCATTATGCTTAATAATCTTGAGACACTCGGTAAGCAAGTTAGGATAGATGGTAATTTAGTACCTTATATGAAGATAAGAGATTTCACATTTACCAGCTTGTCTGATGCAGTATAAATTTAATTCATAACATAAACTGGTCATTTTGATTAGCTTCATTTTGACCAGTTTTTTCTTTCTTAACGATCTTAATCTTTAATTGTAATTTGTATCACAAAGGATTAACATATTTCTGAAAGTTAAAACAATAAACTGCATTGAGTAACAAGTTTTTCTTTACAAGATTACAATATGAGTCAGGAGATTGGGATGTAGATCAAAGAATGCCTTCTAACCTTTTAAACTCCCTGGTGGAGTATACTACCCTGAAAGTAGATACACAAGAGAGAATAATCACTTTAAGCAGTGATGAGATATTCAAGAGCCCATTTTGCTATATATCAGGGCATAAACTTGTACAGTTTACTAAGAAAGAAAGAGAGAACTTTAAGAAGTATGTGAATAATGGGGGATTCGTATTTGCAGATGATTGTAATCACGATATCGATGGTTTATTTTCTAAATCATTTGAACGTCAAATGGAAGATATTTTTGGCCCTCAGCAATTAAAAAAAATCCCTAATGACCATGAAATATATAACGTATTCTTCGAATTTGAAGATGGTCCGCCGACTACTTCACAGGAACTTAACGGATGGGGAGATGATATTGTACATGATTATTTAAAAGCCATTGAAATTAATGGTAGGATAGGGGTCCTGTTCAGCAATAAAGATTATGGTTGCGAATGGGATTATGATTTTAGAAATAAACGGTGGTATAAAATTGATAATACCCGTTTTGGAGTAAATATAGTGATGTATGCATTAACATCATAAAAGAAGATGTATGGATAAAAATTTAGCAAGTATTGAACAAGAGGTGAATGTACTTACAGAAAAACTTACTAATTTAAAAAAAGAAATTGGTAAGGTGATCACTGGGCAGGAGGAAACCGTAGAACAATTACTTATTACTTTTCTGGCAGGAGGACACGCACTATTAGAAGGAGTTCCTGGATTGGCAAAAACCTTGATGATTAGAACATTGGCGCAGGCTATTGATTTAAAATTTAAAAGAATACAATTCACTCCGGATTTAATGCCATCTGATATCATAGGTACAGAAATACTCGAAGAAGACTATAGTACAGGAAAGAAATTTTTTAAATTTAATAAGGGGCCCATCTTTGCCAATATTATATTGGCGGATGAAATTAACCGAACACCACCAAAAACCCAGGCAGCTCTATTAGAAGCGATGCAGGAATTTGAGGTTACCTACTCTGGTAAAACCTATGCTCTGGACAAGCCATTTTTTATTCTCGCTACTCAAAATCCTATAGAACAATCAGGGACATTTATGCTTCCAGAAGCACAACAAGATCGTTTTCTGTTATATATAAAAATTGGATACCCCAGTGAGTTAGAAGAAACTACTATTTTAAAAAATACTACAGGCACCAAAAAGGAAACACTTAATAAAGTAATTACAGGAGAGGATATATTAAGATTACAAGACCTGGTAAGAGAAGTACCCATTAGTGATGATCTAATCACATTTGTAAGTAAGCTAATACGGGCAACAAGACCAGAAACCACTACAAATGCATATGTAAAAGAGTGGGTAAATTGGGGAGCAGGGCCGAGAGCAGGTCAGGCAATGATATTAACAGCCAAAGCTAGAGCTTTGATAAAGAGACGCTTATCGGTTACGCTAGAGGATATAGAGCATGTAGCCATACCAGTATTACGCCATAGAGTTATTGTAAATTTTAGAGCAGAATCTGAAGGGATAACATCAGATGAGGTTACTCATCAACTATTAAAAGCTATTCCGGTAGCTACAAATGGAAAAAATAAGTGATACCAATTTAATCGTATCAAAGGTATAGTTGTTTTTTCTTATAAAGACACTGTGAATACATTACATAGCCTTCTACGAGATATATGAACAAGAAATTTAGAGCTAAAAAAAGGAGCCGATATGCGATATTTTAAAGTTAAATTGGTATGAAACAGGATTATCATCAATTATTAAAACCAGAACTTATAAAAAGTGTATCTGGGCTGGCACTCATTGCTCGTGTAATAGTTGATGGATATCTGTCTGGACATAATCATAGTAGAAGTGTAGGTCCGGGAATGGAGTTTAGTCAATTTCGTAATTATGAACCAGGTGATGATTTGCGATTGCTGGATTGGAAAATGTTAGCCAGATCAGGAAGATACTATATTAGACAATCTGAGATAAAAAGTAATATTGCCGTAAAATTTATTTTAGACGCCAGTACATCTATGCTTCATAAAGAAGAAGGACTAACTAAAATGGAGTATGCCAAAGTTTTAGTAGCTTCATTAGCATATCTGTCTCAAAACCAGGGAGACGCTGTAGGGCTTTTTGCACTTAATGATCATCGTTTATACAGTCTTTACCCTAAGGTTCAAAAACAACATTTTAATCGCTTAATGCTAGAGTTGATTAACATTGAGAACGAAGGAAAATGGCCAGAAGATCCCAATACATCAAAAAAACTTCATGATCGAAGTCACAAAGAGTTGATCTTTTTTATTACTGATTTATATGAACATAGTGAAGAATTAACCTCTTTTATCAAACGCTTAAAAACACCTAAAAATGAAGTGGCAGTATTACACGTAATGGGTAAAAATGAATTGGAGTTTGACTATAAAGGTACGGTCACATTTGAAGATCTGGAGACAGGAGCAAGGCGTAAAGTAGATGCCAAGACAGCAAAAAAACAATACCTTATTGCATTAGAAGAAATGATGAAAAACACAAAAAACACTCTATTAGCTAATGATATAGGTTATCATTTATTTAAGTTGAATGAGAATATAGGAGAGGCTTTACAGGTATTTCTGAAGAAACGAAATAAACTAATTTGATATGTTTTTTCTTAACCCGACATATCTATGGGCTTTATTGGGACTTATTGTACCGATAGTCATACATTTGTGGAGTAAAAAAGAAGGAAAAACAATTAAAATAGGAAGTATTCAACTACTTGATGAATCAGATTCTAAACAAACAAGTAGTATTCAAATCAATGAACTTTGGCTTTTATTACTACGAATAGTATTGATTAGTCTACTCGTAGTTCTTATTGCAGAGCCACAGATAAGAAGAAAAATTACTAAAGCACCTATTACATATATTGTAGAACCTTCTCTACTACAATATGAAGAGATAAATTCGATTTTGGATACCATACAAGCAGAAGAATCAGTACGGCTTTTGCAATCTGGTTTTCCAGAGTATCAAAACGATCCATTACATAAAATCGCTACCATGACTCCTAAGTATTGGCAATTAGCCAAGGAAATGGAAGCATTAGAAACCGATAGTATTGTAGTTTTTACCAATGCATTTGCATCGGGTATAAAAGGGAAGAGGCCACAGGTCCATAAAAATATATCATGGGTAATTCTAGATCCTGGAAAACCAATTAAGAACACCCTTAATGCTGTTAAAAAAGAGAATACAATACAGTTACTTTCTGTATCAAGTGATGATCAGCATTTATCTTTTGAGAAAGAGCTTGTTGCTATAAATAGTAATCAACTCGAGCTTAATAAGGAGATGGATAGTGTAATTTTTCCGGTAAACGGAAAACAAGAACAACATCCCCTTATTACAGAATCACCTCTTACAATACTAGTATTTTATGAAGATAATTTGTCTAATGAAAAGACATATATTGAAGCTACCTATAGAGTAATATCAAAATATCTTGACAGACCTATTGATGTACGTACAGTACAGAATATTGAGACTATAAATCTTGACTCTTTCAAGACAGTAATATGGTTAAGCAAAGATGTACTTCCAAAAACTTCTTCGACAGTACTCCTTTATAAACCAGATGATTTATCCTATAGCATCATAGAAAAAGGACCTTCAAAAGAAATTTTCTTTCTTACAAAATCTCTTAATGCAGAAGATGTTGTAAATGAATATTTTGCAGAACATTTACTGGCGATGCTCAATCTTAATGAAAACCTGGAAGAAAAAATTAGACAGTACGATAGACGAGTTTTACATACAGGAGAATTACTTCCGATAGCTGCAGATTTTAAGCAAAATAAAGAGAATTCTACTATTTTAGATATTTCTAGATGGCTATGGTTTTTATTGATATTATTACTGATAACAGAGCGTATCTTAGCAAAATATAGAAAGCAATGATGGGGTCGGGAGAAAAAATATTAGTTCGGTTTAAAAAGCGTTGGCAATTAATGCTATGGATAGAGATTTTGTTGTACGCATTAGGGCTCGCTATTTTTATTTATTTCCTGTTTTTCAAGTTAATATTTTCAATTATTACTTTGATATTGGGAATTGTACTACTTACCGTTTTTATTAAACCATGGAAACCAGGTTTGAAAAAAGTAAGCAGTTATATCGATCAATATCTTGATGTAGCTGAGTATAGTACGGGTCTTTTGTTATTACCCGAAAATCAGCTTTCTGGTTTGGCAAAACTGCAACAACATAAAGTGACAAAGCAGCTTGTTGAAAAGATAAATACTATAAAGCCTCCAAGTCATTTGCTAAGAGGAAGTGCTGTAATGGGCCTGTTTGTAAGTGTTGGTTTTCTGGTATATCAATTTCATATTGTTGATTATATACAATGGTCCCAACATCCAGAAGTACAACCAGAGAAGATCATTTTTAAATCCAAAGATTCAACGACTACAACCCAACGACCTAAGTTAGAAAGTCAGTTATTAACCATACAATATCCTTCTTATACAAATAAACCTTCACTTAAGACTTCTAAAATGGAAGTAAAAGCTGTAGAGGGATCACGATTGTCATGGAAAATAAAGTTTGATACCGAAATTAAAAGTGCAACTATGGAAAGTATGGGAAATAGCTATCCTATGAAGTTGACTAATAATGGATATGTAAGAACTTCAAATTTAAATGCATCGGGGTTTTATAATTTCAAATTTACAGACATGCAGGGTACTTCATATGCATCTGATTTATATTCGATTGAAGTTGTAAAAGATAAGAGCCCCGATATAAAAGTTACTGATTTAAAACAGTTTACTACCTTTTCTTATGATGAAAGTAAAAGAATAGCATTTACAACCTCTGTTACCGATGATTTTGGTATTGCAGAAGCATATATCATAGCAACAGTTAGTAAAGGATCTGGTGAGTCTGTTAAGTTTAGAGAGGAAAAATTAAACTTTGATAGCAAAGTACTTAGAGGTCGTAAAAATCTTAACTTATCAAAAAATATAGATCTGGATCAGATGAATATGGAACCGGGAGATGAGCTTTATTTTTATATTGAAGCACTGGACCTTAAACAGCCTAAACCCAATATTTCTAGAAGTGAAACCTTTTTTGCGGTAATAAAAGATACAATTTCTGATGAGTTTGCCGTAGAAGGAACTATGGGAGTTGATCAAATGCCGGATTATTTTAGAAGTCAACGTCAATTGATTATAGACACAGAAAAACTCATTAAAGACAAGTCAAAACTGTCGAAAAAAGAGTTTAATTTTAAGAGTAATGAACTGGGGTTTGATCAAAAAGTTCTTCGTCTTAAGTATGGTGAATTTATGGGCGATGAATCAGAGTTTGGACCGGCTACTCATGAGAATACAGAAGTTTCGGCAGAAGCAGATGAACATGATGATGATCATGATGATGATCATGAAGAAAAAGATCCTTTGGCAGCATATACTCATGATCACGATAATGAAAATGAACATAACCTGGTAGATCAAAAAGAAGAAAAGGATGGCGAAAAAAGTAATGACCCTTTACATGAATACCTTCATAATCATGACGATCCAGAAGAGTCAACACTGTTTACACAATCTTTAAAAAGTAAACTAAGACAAGCACTTAATGAAATGTGGGATGCTGAGTTGTATTTACGATTGTATACGCCAGAAAAATCTTTACCATACCAATATAAAGCACTTAAATTGATTCAGGAAATTAAAAATAGTGCCCGAGTCTATGTACATCGTATTGGCTTTGATCCTCCACCAATTAAGGAAGATAAGAGATTAACAGGTAAAATTGACGAAGTGTCTAATTTTAGAAAAATAGAAGAGCTACAACTTCCAGAAATATACCCTTCTATATATAAAACTGTTTTAAGAATCGAGCAATTGATATCTAATAAAACTTTAATTACTCCTGAAGATAAACTCCTTTTTGAAAAGGCGGGAAATGAATTGGCCGTTAAAGCTATTGAAGATCCTGGGAAATATTTAAAGACCTTACAACAATTAAAACGTATTACAGAAGATAGAGCAATATCATCATCAATTTTGACCGAAGTGCAGAGAGGTTTGTTTTATGCGCTTCCCGAGTTAAAATCTAATCCATTTAAAAAGAAAGTGTTAACGAGTGAGATTAATGAATTACTACTAAAAGAGCTTCAAATTCATGATTGATCAAATAACTTTTTTAAATGAGGGTTGGATATGGCAAATTGGTATTGGAGCGATAGTGCTATGGTTTGTTTTTGGATGGAAAGAATGGCCCCAATTTGGGAAACGTAGATTTTGGGTAAAAATAGTAATCGCCTTTTTTGCAATTACTTCACTTGCTATTATAGCATTAAAACCTGCAATTTCAACTACCAACAATACTACTGCCAAAATAGCTTTGCTAACCGAGGGCTATAATAAAGAACAATTAGATAGCTTGGAGAAAATTCATAAAAAACTAAAAAAACATAAGTACAAAGCTAATCATCCTATTTTTGATGATATAAACACTCCGGATTCTGTTTTTATCCTTGGGTATGGTGTGAAACCCTACGATCTCTGGCAATTGGATGATTATAACGTTAATTATCTGGGAAGAAACACACCTACTGGGATAGTTAGGTTTAAATATGATTATAAAAATACTGTAGGTGAACACCAGATATTCACAGGATTATATATCAACCCTCAAAAAGGAAATAAACTTGTATTAGAAGGACCAGGGGGAGCAGGTTTAGATTCTGTTTCTTTAGTAGTTGAAGAACAACAAAAATTTCAATTAACAACTAACCTTAATGTCAAAGGAAACTATCTTTTTTCTCTAGTAGAAAAAGATTCTTTAGGAAAAACTCTATCTACAGACCCTATTCCTTTGGTTGTAGAAGATCCCACTCCTTTAAAAATAGTAGTGGTAAATGGTTTTCCGACTTTTGAAACCAAGTACCTAAAAAACTACCTGGCAGAAATGGGGCATCAAGTACTGGTAAGAAGTCAGATCACCAAAGGAAGATATAAGTTCGAGTATTTTAATATGGAAAGAATGCCTTTAGGGGCATTTTCTAAAAAGAATTTAGAATCTTTCGATCTTGTTATCATTGATGCCAATTCATTTAAAAATTTAGGAAGAAAATCACGTACCGCTTTAGAGAATTCGGTAAAAGAAAATGGGCTGGGTGTTTTTATCCAACCAGATCCTGGTTTTTTTAGATCTTCAAAAGGTTTTGGGGCATTTGATTTTATTTCAGAAAAAAAGACAGAAATCAGATTGGATGATCAGGCAAAAATTAAACTTTCTAAATATGCTTTTGTTTTAAAAGATAAATTTCTACTACAGCATATTCATACTAAATCTAATTCCAAAATCATATCTGGATACAAACATATTGGAAAAGGTAAAATCGGAACTACTGTGTTAGAAAATACATATGAACTTGTATTGGATGGCCATACTGCTGCTTATCAACAAATATGGTCTAAACTCATTAATAGTATAAGTAGTAAAGAAACTTTGTCGGTAGAATGGGGAGTAGCATCAATAATTGCATATAAAGATCACCCTTTTAAATTTGATGTAAGAACATCAATATCAAAACCAATAATTAAAACCAATAAAAAACATAACGTTTCAATACGTAGAGATATTGATTTGTTAAATCTATGGAAAGGAGTTACTTATCCACGGGATTTTGGATGGAATACCCAGTTTTTAGAACAGGATACCACAAAAATATTCGAGTATTTTGTAGCAGATACATCTCATTGGCGATCACAAGCATTGTATAAAACAATTGAAGAAAATAAGAGGTATTATAAAAAATCAAGGAAGAAAGAATCAACTCAAAATCATACCGTACGACCAATACCACTTTTAGGTTTTTATCTTCTATTTTTATTATGTACAGGATATTTATGGCTGGAACCCAAGCTATTGAAGCTATAAAAAGAGTTTTATTGTTAAAATTAGAGTTATAAAACTAATTTAGACCTTTTTTAAGATTTAAAAGTATGGTACAAACCATTTAGAACGTTAACTTTGCAGGCTGTAAGAAAAATTGTTTGTGATTAAGGATATTATTATTGCTGTTTTATGGAGTATTTCTCCTTTTGGCGAAGCTAAGGTTGGGATTCCTTTTGGTATGTTAAGTGGATTAAATATCTACTTGGTGTTTGTTTTATGTTTTTTATCTAATGTATTGGTGTTTCCCATGATGATGTTTTTTCTGGAAAAGATGAATACATATTTGCTTAGATGGAAATTTTATAAAAAAGCTGCAATATATGTAGCCCGAAGAGCAAAATTAGGCTCGGGTACTAAAATTCAAAAACATGAATTTTGGGGACTTCTTTTATTTGTAATGATTCCAATTCCTGGTACTGGTGTGTATGCAGGAAGTATTGCTACGTATTTATTTAAGGTTAAAAAACGAAAAGCTTTTATAGCTAATAGCGTGGGGATATTCTTCTCTTCTGTAATTGTTTGGGTAACCACATTACTTACTATGAAAGGAATTGCCTAAACGTTTATACTATAATCATACGATAAAGATTTTACGTTACATTTCTAATAGATTCATATTGAGTTTCCTAAAACTGATAAAAATCAGTAATAAGAATTAAAAAATATAGTAACATTGATGCTCAAATGCATTTATGGAAATCTCAAATGATATTGTTTTACGCCCTCGGTTTTTTCAGGATTTAGATGTACCATCAGAAAAAGCACTCGAAGCTTTTGAAAAAACAGGTAAAACTTGTCAGGATTTTAAAGTAAGCCGGGTAGATCACCACATTTTTATACGTATTCCTAAAAAAGACCAGCATTTCTGGTCGCCACAACTTCATCTCGAGATTTATGATATTGATGAAAAACAACCACAACTAAAAGGCCTTTTTGGCCCTAGTCCTACAGTATGGACTCTTTTTATGTTTCTTCACTTTGTTGTTGCTACATCATTTATAGGGGCTGTAGTTTGGATGTATGTTAATATACGTCTGGATAAACCGTATTTGTTTTCTGTAATCACCATGTTTTTTCTTCTCATTACTTGGTTTGTACTCTACTTTGCTGGCCGATTGGGGAGACAAGCAGGTAAAAAGGAGATGAAAGAGCTATACTTCTTCATGAAAAGCACTTTAAATTCTGTGGCATGATATATGTAATGTTATAAAGTAGCGACTCTATTATACTAACTTTTTAAAATAATCCCAAATCAGTGCTGTTAGAGTTTTGAAAACAGCTTATGAAATTATAAATTTGAACACCTAAAATAAATTGCTATGATCTACAGAATAAACCTTCAGAACGTAAAGAAAATATTACTTATGTTAGTGGTTTCTTGCTTTTTTATGCAAGTAAATGCACAAAACGAGCTTGTTTCTATTCAATCTATTAGTGATCAGGAGTTTGAGGTAAGGAGTCTTAATGGTATTCCTTTTACAGTAGTTCTGGAAGAAAGTAATAATGATGGACAATTTCATTTAGGGATCAATAATAGCCTTACTTTTAAGGTTGGGGATATGATTGCCAAAAGAAGTACCCTTAGAATTGTATTTGAAGATGAATTGTACCATTCTTTAGAAAATAAATTGATCAAGCAATATCAAAAAGATTTGCAATGGATCGAAAACTTACTCGGTGTTAAAGAAGGTGAATTTAAAAAACTTCCATCACGTCCCGTTTTTTCAAATAATGGTTTAGAGAAACTAAAAGGTACAGTATTTGAATATGTTAATACCGACCAAAAAGAAGAAGACTTCTATAAGTGGATAGAAAAGATAAACTATTCTGTTGGTGCAGTACAATATTTTAGAGACTTATTTGCCGCATCTAATGGTGAGAATAATGAGCAAAGACGTCATTTTTTACCGATTAATATATACGAAGAACTTCAGAAAAGCAGATAAAGTTAATCTACTTATCCGAAAAGGAATGGAGCTTTATTTCATATAAAAGACCGAACATAGTTCAGTCTTTTATAAATATATACTACTCGTATTTAAAACTCTATTTTGATAGCAACTGCAATTCGATTAATACTTACAATAAGCATTAGACTCTAGATTCTGTACATTAATACGTGGGTTTTTAGTTACAATTGCATTCATAATTGTTGTTTTTTGATTGTATCAAGTTTAGAAAAAGGTAGTAATGTATTTAGTTTACATTAGTATCTTTCTTTACGAGTTCTAGTTTTACGGTTATCTCAATGTCTTCACCTACAACCATACCACCATGTTCTGTCTTTGCATTCCAGGCAACTCCAAAATCGGTTCTATTTATAATTCCGGTAATCTTAAATCCGGCTTTAGTATTGCCATTACCATCGTTTGCTATGATTCCACCATGAGAAACATCTAGTGTTACTTTTTTTGTTATGCCTCGCATGACTAAATTCCCTTTTAACTGATACCTCTTTTTACTTTTCTTTTTAAAGGACGTACTGGTAAAAGTAATTTCAGGATGTTTTTCGACATAAAAAAAATCTTCTGATTTTAAGTGACCATCTCTTTTAGCATTATCGGTATCAATAGAGTTGGCATCGATCTCGAAAGTAATTTCTGCGTCTGAGAAATCATCCTTGTTACTTATAAAACTTCCGTCAAAAGAGTTAAAGCTTCCGTCGACCTCAGAGATCACTAAATGTGAAACCGAAAAACTAACTTTTGAATGATATGGATCTACTTTCCAGGTAGTTTGTGCAAATGAGTATGTTGTTGCTATAAATGCGATTAATACTGCTAATCTCTTCATTTTATAATATTTTAATATTCTGATTTAGTTTGTGTAATAGAATTTTTCGTTGATGATTTGACCGTTTTCCCAACGTTGTATCGCTAATTGAAGATAATTTCTGGTTCCCCATTCTTTATGATCAAAATCAAAAGCCCATTGTACAACAGAGATAGTATCATTGATCAATACATTTGTTACTTCGGCATTTCTAAATTGAGTGATATTACTTACAAAGGCTTTTTCTAATTCTCTATTGGCATCTTTACCAAATGTAGGAGGGTTTTCATTTTCTTGCATGATTACATCATTTGCATAAAATTTTTCAAATGCTTCTAAGATTAGACCTTTTTTGATCATGGCATTAAGGGCCATTACCTGTTCTTTTACATTTGTTTTTGTTACTTCTGTCATGAGTATCTTTTTTTATTAATAATACTACAAAGATGTAACGAGATTAAAAGCTATGCATTCACTTAGGTTAACTAATATTGGAGGTGCTGTTTTTATTGAAAATTTGTTTACGAATACGACTTAAAGACTGAGGTTTTATACCTAAATAAGAAGCAATTAATAACTGAGGTACTTTTTGAATAATTTCGGGATGCTCTGTTACAAGTTCTAAATAACGCTGCGGTGCAGACTTGCTTGTAAGTCCAGAAATACGTTGCAAAGTACTTATATAAGCTTTTTGGATAAGGAGTCTTTGAAAACGTTCAAAAGCGGGAATAGTATCACAGGTTTTTTCAAAATTATCTTTGTTTATAATAATGAGTTTGGTTTCTACAATCGCTTCAATATTTAATTTTGAAGGTTCTCTAGAAAGGAAGCTGTACAAATCAGCAATCCAATAATTTTCTAAGGCAATTTGTACAACATTTTTTTCACCTTTTTCATCAATTGAATACGAGTATAGTCCACCCGAAACTATAAAAGCAATATAATTAGCCACTTCACCTTCATTTAAGAAATGCTTATTTTTGTTTACCACAATAGACTTTGTTTGAGCTAAAAACTCTTCAAATTCAGTTTCGGTAATCGTAGTTTTTTCTAAAATGTTTTTATACAGCAGTTGACTCATATACTCTTTTTGTATAATGTATGTTTAATAATGATTAGCCAGTTTAAATGTACTTATCTTTTGAGTTGATAATGCTTAAAATTTTATTATTTTTTTCTCTCTTACTATTGCTCTTCCTATAGAAAAATCTCTGCAAGTCCATTTCATGTTTTCATATAGTTCAAGTATTTGCAATTACTATGAGTTACTTTTATTTTTGGTAAAACTCTTTTATAGTAATGTTTTTTTCTTTTGTCAATCTTTTTAACTCCTTTAAAAGATAATATCGATGCATAAATCCAGTCAAAACAACAATTCTTTTTCCTTTGTTCTGCTCAGAAATTTTCATAATGTTTTTCGCCATGGTTTGATTTCTTACATCCCAAAAATCTGCCCATAGTTGGTAGCCGTCTCTATAACTTATTTTTTCTCCATTGGGTTTGGTTAAAAAACGATTTTCAAATTCATTACGAACATTTGTGATTTTTGGAATCATTTGATATTGATAAAATTGACGCTGCTCACAAATGCTATCTGTTTGAGGATTGTTAAAGTTTTCTGGGGATTTCGAAGCACGCACTTTTAATGGTTCTAAAAGGGCAGTATAGGTGTTAAAAATTTTTGATTGAGATGCGGTTAATAATTTTGCATTATTTAAACTGTCTAGAAGCTTTAGTGTTAATCTATCTGTAGGACGCATTCCTTTGTCAATTCTATATTGATTTCTACCTTCAAACTCATAGGGCCGTAAATGCGTTTCCGGATATTTCTCTATATACATTTTAGAAGCCATCCCTTCATTTTCATTATACGGTTTATTAAATTTAAAATCAGGAGTAAAAAATGAAGAATCTATTTCGTGTAATATAAAATCTGGTTTAACTTTTTCTAAGATATTAAAAAGTATTTCTGGGTTATAGTTAGGCGCAGGTTTGTGTAAGTTACCAATAACAATTATTTCGGTTACCTTTTCTGTTTTACAAGAAAAAATTGTTGCTGTTATTAAAAGAAGAGTTATTATTTTTTTCATTTTATTCTTAATGTTGCTATGTTAATTCCAATAATGTTTATGAGTGTTTAAAATCTACTTCTAGTAATGAAAAAATCTCGCTGTCTAAATATTTTCCATCGAAATAATAATTTTCTTTAAAATACCCTTCTTTTCTAAACCCTAATCTGTGCAATAGCTTCTTAGAGCTTTCGTTTTCAGGATTTACATTGGCTTCAATACTATGCAGGTTTAGGTTGTTGAATCCAAATTTAATTAGCTCAATCATTGTTTCTTTCATAAAGCCTTTACCCCAAAATTGAGGTTTTAAAGTATATCCTATTTCAGCTCTATGATTTTCTCTAAGTATTCTCCAATATGAAAAATCACCAATAAATGTGTTTGTTGATTTTTCTATAATAGCCCAAAATAGCCCGTTTCCTTTTTTATAGGTTTCTATGTTTTTTGAAATAAAATTTTTAGAATCTTGTACTGTTGTATGGGGATTTGAATCCATATACTTCATCACATCTTTATCTGTTCGAATACTCTGAATATCTGAAGCATCACTTATAATGATTTCTCTAAATATGAGTCTTTCGCTTTCTAGTTGAGGAAAGTCCTGAAAATAAATATCATTAATCATTTTTCTTATTTTCTGTAATTTGATTTGTTATTAAGGTATAATTCTCGTCTTGTACCTCCTTCATTAAACAATTCGCGCATTCGCTCTTTTTGTCCTTTGGTAAACATAAACATAGCATTATCATTTACATAATCCATAAAATTCATAAACATATCATTACTACCACAGGAAAATTGAGGATGAACAGGATGGCCTGTTCTTGATTCATATTGTGAAGGTGTATCTTCTACTTGATCAGAAGATTCACAATCTTTGTCTTTTGCAAAAATATGTTTAAGATTTAACCAATGACCAATTTCATGAGTAGCAGTTCTTCCAAACTTATGACCATCTGCCAAAGGCTCCAGAGTTCCAAATACTCTTGGATCCATAACTACACCGTCGATTCTTGGGTCAGATCCAGGAGGATTAGCATATCCTGGGAGCCCTAAATTACCTAAACGATTTGAATAATCGGCTATCCAAATATTTAGATATTTATGGTTTGGCCAAGCATCTTGACCACCTTTATTATAAAAATATAATGAACGCTCTTCAATACTTTCTATATCCTCATGCCCATCAGAGGCAACAACCATACTTTCGGTTCTAATTATACCAGTAGTTGGATTTTCGCTTGGGTCTATGGTTGCCAATTTAAATTCAACACCTACATCGGCTACTAAATGCTTAAACTCGCCAGGCGTGTTTATATGATCGGGGTTTAGCTTTCTAAAATCTTGATTTAATACATCGATCTGAGATTGTATTTTCTCATCGCTAATCACAAATGGATTTGGACTGTAATTAATCACATGGATTACTACCGGAATTGAAATTATTTCTTCCGGAGGAACATTCGTTGGTTCTTCAGGAAGAGTAGGTACATTAGTTTTGTCACAAGCGTTAAAAAAAAGTATAGAAAAAAGGAACGTTAGAATAGTGGTAGACCTGGTCATTGGATATGTTTTTATAAACTAGTTGCAATTGGTATTTAATTCTTGATAATCAGACTTTGTGAGGTTAGCAATGTTCTGTGCACTATCTATTTTAATACAGAATAGATTTGGGTTTCTATCTATGATTAGAAAAATCAATTTTTGAAGATAACTTACATCGAATTCGGTAAGTAAATTGCTGGAAAAATAAAGCGTATGAATATTATTATTTTTTTCAAGGTCAATGCTCTGAATTTTGTTGTCTGAAAGTGCTAATGTTTCCAATAGGATATTTGTACTAAGATCTAACTTAGAGATTCTATTGGTTTGTGCTAAGATGGAGGTTAAATTTACGGCACCTTGAGTGTCTAGGGTTGTTATATGATTATTTCTTATAAATAACGTTGTTAGTGTGGCATTTTGAACACTTAGTTCTTCTAATAAATTAGTAGATAAACTTAACCACTTTAGTTTAATGGCTTTGGGTAATCCAGTAATCGAGCTAAGATTATTCACACTAAGATTTAATTTGATCAATTCGGTATTATTGCTAATATCAATACTATCTATATAGTTTGCAGAAAGGACTAACGTATCCAATTGTGTATTGGATTTTAAATTTACTGCGGTTAGATTGTTTCCTGCTGCATATAGTCTTTTCAGGTTTACAAAGCCTTCAATTCCTGTTAAATCACTAATTTTATTAGCATTGAAACTGCTTAAATCTATAGTGCTCACCTCACCAGCATCAACTTTTAGCATACGGTGGTTAATCTCATTGTCAGAATCGATACCTAAACTTATCAGTTTTTTTTCAAACTCCACATCTGGAATATTGAGATAAATATTGTCTTCTGACTCTTTTTCATTGTCAGAAGAACAAGCAATAACTAGATATAATGAGGTAATTAAAAATAGTAGCGGTTTTAAAAGCGTTGTATACTTGTGAGACAATAGGTATTTTGTTTTCATTAAGCGTTTTTATATTTTGGATTGCATTGTTGTTATTGTGTAACCGAACTATTCTCTTAGTTTTTTATTTACATCACCTTTTACATCACTCCCAAATTCCGCTTCAATTAATTCAAGCAAGTCAAAAGTTCTTCTAATCTTATTTTGATGTGTTTTTTCCAATATAGTACTGAATGCTTTTCTACCTATTAAATTTTCCAACTCATAAAGTAAATAAGCCCCTTTATACGTTACAACCTGTTGGTACTTCGCATTGGATTTTTTTATCTGATATATAGGAGGGAGGTTTTTAATGGTCTTTTTTAATTCCTCGATGTTTTTAGAAAAATTAGCTTCACCATATTGATGTCTTTGCAATATAACAGACGAATACTCGGCAAAAGATTCATTTAACCAATCCTCCCATGTATTTACATCCGCCTTATTCCACCATAGATGTGCTATTTCATGAGCTAGTATTTTATCATTTGCAACACCAAATGAATCTTTGATTGAGAGTGAAATAAACTCCTTTCTTGCATAAGAAGTTGATCGGTTAAATCGATTCACGGCAATTGTAAGGCTGGCTGCATTAGATTCACCTAACACTTTATTAAGCCTATTATGATATAATTGTAAACTCTTTTTTAACGCTTTTGTACTTGAACTGTCTAAATTTAGATGATGAATTTTTATTTTTCCTTTGGCAACTATAATTGTCTTTAATTTGGAAGAGACAATCAGAGGTATATCCAAAAAAGGGATGTTTTGTTTGATCTCCCAAATATTCTCTTTATTTGAAACTGTTCCAGAGCCAATAAGCTTATAAGTATTTGGCAATTCAATATTTAAGTTGTAACTAAAAAAACCGTAATCTAAATTAAAAGGAAACCATGCTGTATATAGGTTTAGTTCTAACCAATCCTTATTGTATAAAAACCTTTTGTCTTGTATACTGTCTAGACTATACGCGTATTTTAATGTCAATTGCTTATTATTAATTCCCTTACTTTGAATTAGAACAGCTTTATCTTCACCAACAAATGATTCTTCCAGTATTTGAAACGGTATTACTTTTGAATTTGAAGAGGCTTTTAACGAGTTGGCAGACCGGTGGATGTATAACTTTAATTGATCAATATCTGACAAATCATCTAAAGAAATCGTGAAATCTGCAATTACTTCACGCTTATCCATGTCAATATGGATATTGCCTTCATAGTGCTTAATGGTTTGTGAAGTTAATGTGACAGAATTCAGTATTACTATGATAATTAGTAACTGTTTTTTGATTCTTTTGCTTAGCATAGGTGTTGAATTTATAAGATGCGAGATGATGCATTACGTTTACTTCTATTGATTATATATTATTACTCATTCGTTTTATTAGTCAAATAAATTGATGATGAGTGAGATGTTAGGGTTCAAAGATTTCTTTATGACTTTATTGAAAGCAAAACTGATAAATTTACATTGAATAAAAATTGATCTAGGTCACTTTTTCATGCTATTTACTTCTTTAGAATATATTTTTTAAAGAGGCTTCAATTTTAAAAAAACCTTTTTGTTTTTTGTTTGGATCATGTCTATACAGTTTTTGAATTATAAGTACAAAGATGTAAGCGAATTATATGTAATGCATTCACCTAAGTTAATTAATGAAGTATTGTGGTAATAGTTAAGAAAGCTTCACTTGACAAAGGTTTGTTGCCAGGTGAAGTTTAGAGCCACAAGAAAAATAACTTTTATTTATATACAGAAAAAAACAAATCTATTTGCCGATACAGAAATTTGCAAAAATATTTCCAAGTAAATCATCACTGGTAATTTCTCCTGTAATTTCACCAAAATGGTATAATGCCTGACGAATATCTATGGCCATTAGATCTCCCGAAAGTCCGGTGTCTAATCCGTATTGTACTTTCTGTATTTCTTCTAAGGCTTTTAGTAAAGCATCATAGTGACGAGTGTTGGTAACAATAGTCTCATTATTGCGTAAAGCACCAGTATTTACAAACTCAAGAAGTTTAGCTTGCAATGCTTCAACACCAGTATTTTGTTTTGCTGAAAGCAGGTGGATATTTTCGATTTCAGATGTCAGAGTTGAAATTTGATTATCATCAAGTTTGTCTACTTTATTAGCAACAACAATTAGCGGCTTTTGTGGGTACTTATTTTTGATCTTTCCTATTTCTGTTTTCAGTTCTTGAATACGATCAACGGTTAGTAGAGAACTATCGACTAAATAGATAACTACCTGTGCTTGTTCAATTTTTTCAAATGTCTTTTGGATACCGATACTTTCTACTACATCTTTGGTTTCTCTTATTCCGGCAGTGTCTATAAATCTAAAACCGATTCCACCAATATTAATTTCATCTTCTATAGTATCACGAGTCGTTCCTGCAATGTCAGACACGATAGCTCTTTCTTCATTTAGTAATGCATTAAGCAAAGTAGATTTTCCAACATTTGGCTCTCCAACAATAGCTACCGGAATCCCATTTTTGATAACATTACCAACAGCAAAAGAATCAATAAGACGTTTTAATACGTTTATAATTCTGGCGATTAGATCCTTAAACTGAGTTCGATCTGCAAATTCTACATCTTCTTCGGCAAAATCTAGCTCTAGTTCTATTAAGGAAGCAAAATTAAGGAGTTCATCTCTTAATTTTTGAATCTCATTAGAAAAACCACCCCGCATTTGTTGCATTGCGATTTGATGAGAAGCTTCAGAATCAGAGGCAATAAGATCTGCCACAGCTTCGGCTTGAGAAAGATCTAGTTTTCCATTAATAAATGCACGTAGTGTAAACTCTCCGGCATTAGCCATTCTACATCCTTTCCGTAGTAATAATTGAATAATTTCCTGTTGGATATATACAGAACCGTGACAAGAAATCTCTATTGTGGGTTCTCCGGTATATGAATTAGAGTCTTTAAAAATAGAAACCAAAACTTCATCAAGCGTTCTATTCTTATCAACAATATGCCCCAAATGAATAGTATGACTTTTTTGAGCACTTAACTCTTTTTTGCTAATAGATTGAAATAGAGGAGAACAGATAGTAATAGCCTCTTTCCCAGAGACGCGAATGACCGCTATAGCCCCCGCTCCTGATGGGGTTGCTAATGCTACTATGGTATCTTGTGCAATCATATATTTTATATATATAAGAAGCAAAAATAGGCATTAATAAATGTATTTTAAATTTTGGTTGCCAAACTTTTTTGAAGAGTTGTTTTTCTTTTCTATCTTGTAGCAGGAAGAAGAAAAAATACTTACAGTATTAACCAACTTATTCCCTTCGGAAAAAAAAGAATAAGAGAAAACCGCTGGTTTTTGATTGATTAAAAATTGGATGACCAGTTAGTGGAATACAATTTTGTAGCAACGAATGATGCTGCAAGAGTTTTTGTACTAACTAAATTTAATGTCTAATCTAATAATTTTTTTAATCTTATTCTTATGAACTCAAATAACACAAACTCAATTCACATTAATGATCGGTATTCGGTACACCGAATATGTATGCTATTATGCATCATTTTTATGCTGATACCATTTATTAATTTTGCTCAAGATGAGCTGCCACGACATTATACAAAGTATAATATGGAAATAAAACCTGATGGCAGTCAAAGTAAAAGCAGTTCACAAATTATTACGGAAACCATATCAGAAAAAGGAGCTACGTGGTTACGTTTGTTTCTTAAAGATGTAAATCTGGGAAACAAAAGTACGTTAACCATTACATCAGCATTAGACGGGGCTACACAAACATTAACATCCAAGACCATCAAGGACTGGAAAAATACTACTGCTTATTTTAATGGTGATAAAATAACTATAAAGTTAACTGTAGCACCAGGAGAAGATGCTATAGGTTTTACTATTAATGAGGTAGGGGTTGGTGAAAATGATCCAGGTTCAAAATCTCAATGTGGTTCAACTGATGATAGAGTAGATTCTGCTGATAATGCTATCGGACGAATAGTTCCTATAGGTTGTACTGGTTGGATTATCACTAATGGTAGACTGGTTACTGCGGGGCATTGTGTAGGAAGCAGAGCACAACTTATAGAATTTAATGTGCCTAAATCTAACCCAGACCGTACGATTGTACACCCTGGACCAGAAGATCAGTATCCAATAGGTAATTTTGTGACGCCATACACAAATAACCCAAGTCAGGCTAATGATTGGGCAGTATTTACGGCTAGCGCAAATTCACAAACAGGCCAAACACCTATACAGGCACAAGGTAAATCATTTAATGTAGTACAAAGTGCTCCTGGAAATAATATAACAATAACAGGTTTTGGTACAGATACAGGTGTTGATAACCAGACACAGCAAATCCATACAGGGCCATTATCTTCTGTTACAAACACGTTTGTAAGATATAGAACAGATACAACCGGAGGAAATTCAGGAAGCCCGATAATAGATGCAGCGACAGGAAATGCAGTAGGGGTTCATGCCTACGGAGGATGTTCTGGGTCTGGAGGGTCTAATTCTGGAGAAAGGGCTACAATACCTGCTTTTTGGGATGCTATGGGGCTTGATGGAAACCCACCAACCGATGAATGCACAGGAGATATAGCTTCTTTCCCTTACAGTGAAAGTTTTGAGGGTAATATAGGAGCTTGGAAACAAGTCGGTGGAGATGATTTAGACTGGACCGTAAATTCTAATGGTACCCCTTCTAGTGGTACCGGACCAAGTGGTGCTGTAGATGGTAGTTCATATATATATGTAGAAGCATCTGGAAACGGTACAGGGTTCCCTTCTAAAAGAGCGATCCTAAATTCACCTTGCTTGAATTTTACTAGCCTTACAACTCCTAAACTAAGTTTTCAGTACCATATGATAGGTAGCGCAGTGGGAACATTAACTGTCGAAGCCAGAACAAATAATACCGGAACCTGGACAAGTGTATTTACCAAAACAGGAGCACAGGGAACAGATTGGAATGCTGCAGATGTAGACCTTTCTACATATGGTGGTAATGCAAGTGTACAGCTAAGATTAAATGCCGTAACAGGAAGCAGTTGGCAAGGAGATATTACTATTGATGCGCTAAAAATTACTAATGGTACGGTAACACCTCCAGTATGTACAGCCTTAGACTTTAATGATTTTACAATCACAGCATTCTCTAATCAGGATACTGCAGGCAATTCTTCAATCCAAAGTGGAGGAGCAGCGCTTTCTTTACAAAATAATACCTGGAAATATATTGCCATGAATTATACTGTAACTGCTAATACAGTAATAGAGTTTGATTTTAGTAGTACTTCTGAGGGAGAAATTCACGGAGTTGGTTTTGAAAACGATAATACATTAACCTCTACAAGATATTTTAAAGTTCATGGTACCCAAAATTATGGTGTAACGAACTTTGATGATTACTCCAGTGGTACAAAAACGTATGTCATTCCGGTAGGGAATTTCTATACTGGTAATATGGATAGACTGGTCTTTATAAATGATAATGATGCAGGTAGTGGCAATACTTCTGTTTTTAGCAATGTGAAAATATATGAAGGTTCTTGTGGGCAATCTGCAACTTCTGAAACTTTAATAGCTCAGTTAGAATCAGTTTCACCAATTCTTGGGGATGAGAATGAAGGTGATCTTGCAGGATTAAGTATAAAACCAAACCCTGCAAAAGATGTCTTTTCATTGTATTTAAGTCAATATGCAAAAGGAAATATATCCGCAACTATTTATACGATTCTGGGAAGTAAAAAAGCTCGGATAAGTATGCAACCAGGGATCAATACGATCTCGGCCCGAAACCTGTCATTGGGTAGAGGGATTTACTTGATTAAAATCGATAGTAGTACTGGGGAATCTGCTACTAAGAAACTAATCGTGAATTAACACTGTATATAGAAGACATTAAATTTATTAATTAGTAAACACCTCGGCTTTTATGTCGAGGTGTTTTTTTTAGTTAAATATTAAGGCGTTAGACATGTTACTGTAACAAATTGCTATTTTTATCGTCATATAAGTATAGATTGCTAATATTTTTAGCAATTGTATCAATCATCAATCAAAAACGTAGAAACCATGAGACAGGACAGATCATTACTAGTTATTACCCATTTATCACAATTATTAGACCTTATCACAGGATTCGGAGGATTTATAGTGCCTTTGATATTGTGGTTAACCCAAAGAGAAAGAGTTTCGGCAATGGATGAACATGGAAAGTCGATTATGAATTTTCAGATAAGTATGTTTATTTATGCAATTATCTGTATTCCTTTGATATTATTATTTGGATTGGGGTTACTAGGGTTAGCGCTTATTGCACTATTATGCTTTATATATCCTATTATTAATGCAATAAAAGTGAATAATGGAGAAGAACCTTCATATCCACTATCTATGCAGATTATTAAATAATACTAATATGAAGTAATGCATAACAAAATAACTATAGTTTAGATATCATATTTAGTAGTGTATCAATAGATTGCCTGAATGTTTATTCAGGCTTTTTTTTTATCATTTTTATAGTTCTTCAAGAATGATAACATTCTTGTAAAACAGCAGGATAGCAAAAATTTTGAGAGCAAGTGATCAGAAAAATGGAATTTTTGTACTGGAAAACCGTAGAATAATATAGAAATAAGAAGATATTGTTTTATATTGTTGTAATGGTTTTTTTGACAATATGGGGTATGTGTGTGGAAATTTTTAAAATAAATATAATTATTCTGTTAATTTTTTGGAGTACTGATAGTGTTGCTCAAAAAGAAGAAAAGATTGAAAAATCAACTTTAGAAATTGACAATACCATTTATCGTTTGATAAGGAATGATAGTATTGTCGAGGCCAGAATTTTTTTAGATACAATTTTTAATCATAAGAAATCAGAACCTGATGATGAGTTTTTGTTGTCCTATAATTATAACTACGGACTGATTTTTATGACTTCGGGAAAACCTAATGAAGCATCAAATTATATATTTAGAGCTAAGGAAATTTCAAAAAAGTTACCAGGTAATTCTTATGAATCAAACATCAAAGTAGTTATACTAAGACTGTTTAGAGAAACAAATAGGTATAAAGAGCTAGATAGTCTATATCAGAAGTATCTTGATTATAATGAAGAGAGTCAAAATGGTATTATATTTTTTCATCATCTTGATTATATCATAAGTGAAATGAATAGAAGTAACTTTAAACAAGTGATTTCTACTTCAAGAAAAGTGCTATCCGATCTTGATGAGTATGATTATACAAAGATGTCAAAGGAAAGTATACATGTCATTAATGATGTTGTGAGAAACGAGCTAAAGATATATTTCGCAATGGCATTAATGGAAAAAGGTATAGATTATCAGAAATCGTATCAGTTGCTAAATGAAACAGAAAGAGATTCTCTCTTTTTTGTACAAAGAGAACGAGACGAGTATTTAAGGTTGATACAACAATACAAAGCACGCTATTTTTATAAATACAATAAAAATATGGACTCGGTGTCGTATTATCAGGCACTATCAAATAAATATCAGGAGACTTACATTAAAAAATTGAAAAGACGTGCCTCTAATGCTGATATTTTTATTTATGAAATTGCCAAGAATAAAAAAGATATTGAGCAACTTTCTATTATCAATGAGAAAAATATTCAGATTCAAAAAAGTTATTTTCAAGTCAGTTTTTTGACAGGCTTTTTGCTGTTGTTGACAACTATTTTTAGCGTTTATGTGTATAGATCTAACAATCATAAGAATAGAATTAATGAAGAGTTGAAAGAAAAAAATGCTGAGTTGTTAACTGTTGATGAAGAACGCAACCAATTTTTTTCTATAATGAGCCATGAATTAAGAACGCCCATTTATACGATACAAGGATTGGTAGAAATTATAGAAAATACAAAGAATCAAAAACAGAGGAAAGAATTTTTAAGTACACTAAAATTTTCGAATAATCATTTATCAGGATTGGTAAATAATGCTTTAGAATATTCTAAGTTCCGCCTGGGAAATGTGAGGTTAAATAAAGATGCTTTTTCCTTAGATGAAATGCTAATGAATATTTGTAATTCGTTTTCATATCAATTGCGTAAGAGTAATACAAAATTGCACATCGAAATAGCAGATGATGTAGAAACAAATGTTCTGGATGACCGTTTAAAACTTTCTCAGATTTTTATCAACCTTATTTCTAATGCTATTAAA
The DNA here is from genome assembly GCF_051627225.1 of Aquimarina macrocephali. Lineage (NCBI taxonomy): Bacteria > Pseudomonadati > Bacteroidota > Flavobacteriia > Flavobacteriales > Flavobacteriaceae > Aquimarina > Aquimarina macrocephali. Next base: position 5,655,636 of record NZ_CP151795.1, on the reverse strand, counting down.
TTTACTACAGATGGAAATATCTGGATCGAGCTTGTACAAATTGCAAGTTTCGAAAATATGATTAGACTTCGTTTTACAGTGAGAGATGATGGGATTGGAATTAAAAAAGAATTGGTGTCAGATGTGTTTGATGGGTTTAAAGGGATACATCATATAGATAAACATAAAGGAGGCTCTGGGTTAGGGTTGTATATAGTAAAACGGTTTATAGAAGATTTGTATAAATCCTCAATAGTTGTAGAATCAGAAGAAGGTAAAGGGACTTCATTTTCTTTTGAGATTGAAATGGAACGAAACCTAAAAAATACAAAGGCGCCGATCGTAAATGATGAAGATTATGCTAACGTACTAGATGGTTATAGCATGTTGGTTGTAGATGATAATACGATTAATCTAATGATTACAAAAAAAGTTTTAGAAAGTGCAGGGGCGATATGCACAACAGTAGATAATGGTTTTGATGCTATACTATTGATACAAGAAAAAGACTATGATGTGGTTTTTATGGATATTCATATGCCAGAACAGGATGGTTTTGAAACGACCCAAAAAATAAGAGAGTTTAATAAAGATGTTATTATTATGGCATTAACAGCCGTTGATTTAGAAAGGGTGGTTACAAAGGTTTATCAATCTGGTATGGATGGGATTATTACTAAACCATATAAACGAAGTGATTTATTTCAAAAAATCTTGTCCTTTTCTCTAAAGAAAGATTAAAAAAATGAGTTTCCTGTACTATAGGAAACTCATTAATTAAAAACAGTTTGGATCCTACTATTTTTAATGTTGATTAATTCTAAAATCAGGATAGGCATCCATGCCATGTTCGTGACTATCCAATCCATCAATTTCTTCTTTTTCTGAAACTCGTATTCCTATAGTTTTCTTAAGGGTAAATATGATAGCAAAAGCTGTTGTTAGGCAAAAAAACCCTACAATAAGCACTCCAAGTCCTTGAACTATGAACTGATCAAAACCGGCTTTATCTCCAAAAAGACCTACGGCCAAAGTTCCCCAGATACCACAGATTAAATGAACAGCTATGGCGCCTACAGGATCGTCTAGTTTTAATTTGTCTACTAATGCTACTCCAAATATGATGATTATACCAGCGAGTAAACCAATAATTACAGCTTCGTTTGGAGACATTAAATCAGCTCCGGCTGTTATTCCTACCAAGCCTCCCAGAATACCATTTAAGAACATAGTAAGATCATAGTTTTTGTATAGGATTGTAGAAAGTACAAATGCTCCAATTCCACCTGACGCCGCTGCGAGACAAGTTGTTACTAATACTAATGATGTGCTAGCAGGATCTGCAGAGAGTACAGATCCCCCGTTAAATCCAAACCATCCTAACCAAAGAATAAGCAGACCAGCTGCTGCGAGAGGTATATTGTGCCCGGGAATAGCTTGTGGTCTTCCTTCAGAACTAAATTTACCAATCCTTGCACCTAATAAGATGATTGCTATCATAGCAGCCCATCCACCAACAGAGTGTACAAGTGTAGAGCCGGCAAAGTCATAAAAACCTTTAGCTTCTCCAATTTTTAATGTAGATAAAAATCCACTTCCCCATTGCCAAGAACCTACTATAGGATATACTAAACCTACATACAGTATAGTAAATATCATAAATGCTCCCAATTTAATACGTTCTGCTACAGCGCCAGAAACTATAGTAGCAGCAGTGGCAGCAAACATTCCCTGAAATAAGAAATCTGTCCACCAGGTATACCCTCCGCTAGCATATTCTGGGGTCATTCCGTTCTCGGGAGGGGTAATGCCAAACCCCGCAAATTTTAAAAAACCAAAATCTCCATCCTCAAATCCTGGATACATAAGATTAAAACCACCGAGGTAGTATAATAATAGACCTACACAGATGATAAATACATTTTTGAACAATATGTTAATTGTGTTTTTTTGACGAGTTAATCCTATTTCTAAAAAAGAAAACCCTAAGTGCATGAAAAATACAAGTGCGGTACACACCATCATCCATACATTGTTTGTGGTTAAAAGTTCCATAGTTTAATTACTATTAAAATTGTTTTTAGTTTTTGATTGGTTAATTTTTGTGACTAGTAAAAGGTGTTAGTTTAATGTTTCTCCACCTTTTTCCGAAGTACGAATTCTATAAGCCTCTTTGATGTCAGAAACAAAGATTTTTCCGTCACCAACTTCCCCGGTTTTTGCAGCTTCAAGAATTGCAGAGATTGCAATTTCTTCAAAATCATCATTTACAACAATAGATAGATATCTTCTTTGAATATCTGTTGTACTATAAGAAATTCCTCTGTAGACACTTCCTTTTTGTTCATGTCCAACTCCAGTTACGTCCCAATACGAGAAAAACATAATACCTTTATTGTGTAAGGCTTCTTTTACAACTCGATATTTTGATCTCCTGATAATTGCTTCTATTTTCTTCATAAAGAATAAAAGTTAAAATTAATACTGAATTCGATTCAAAAATATAATATTTTGTATATAACCTTGTGATAAATAGGGTATGGATAAGTATTTTTATCATTTTATGTATTTTAACCCTAATTTAATTAGGGTTAAATATTATTTGTGATAAAAAATATCAATTTGATACTTGTGTGTATTCGAAATCTTATCGAAAACGTTTTCGTTAAAATCGATTGATAATCAGTTGTCTGTGATTTTGCTTTAATTCTTGATTTATTTATGTTTTTTGACAAAAAACGCATTGTCAAATTCATAATTAGAAGCTCTTATTTTGTGATTACTTTATTCAAGAAGGGCTTTTTTTATGTAGCTCAAAAAAGTGATTGCGAAAGCTGTTTTTTTCTTTCTCTATACTTAATGATTTGTTAATTTCATCTGCTTGAAACACTTTTAGATCAGAAAATATGATGAAGAAACAAGGAATGTATCTACCAGAATTTGAGCATGACGCATGTGGTGCAGGATTCATTTGTAGCTTGGAAGGGAAAAAATCAAATGATATTATTCATAAAGCATTAGAAATTCTTGAAAAATTAGAGCATCGAGGCGCTGTAAGTGCTGATGGAAAGACAGGGGATGGAGCAGGAATCCTAATTGATATTCCACATGATTTTTTTATTGAGCATTGTAATTTTGAATTACCAGCAGCCGGAGAATATGCGGTAAGTAATGTTTTCTTACCTAAGAAAGAAAATCAAAGACAGTTTTGTATAGATACCTTCGAAAGAAATATTATCGATCAGGGGCTTGTTTTATTGGGGTGGAGAGATGTTCCTGTTGATCATATTCATATTGGTGAAATTGCAGCAACGACAGAACCATTTATAAAACAAATATTTATTGGTAAAGAAAATGAAGGCCAAAGCTATTTTGATTTCAATTTAAAACTATTTATAGCAAGGAAAACAACAGAGCATACGATATATGAATCCAAATTATCGGAAAGCAAATTTTTCTATTTACCTAGTTTGTCGACAAAAACCTTAATATTTAAAGGCTTATTGATGCCAGAGGATATTAAGTTGTATTATAAAGATTTATTGAATCCAAAAGTAGTAACCCGATTAGCTTTGGTGCATCAACGCTTCTCGACCAATACATTTCCAACCTGGGATCTTGCACAACCTTTTCGTTATATGTGTCATAATGGTGAGATTAATACCTTAAGAGGAAATATAACCAGAATGCGCTCTAGAGAAGAACTATTAGAGAGCGATTGGTTTGGAGAGGATATTAAAAAAATACTTCCAGTGGTATTGAAGGGTAAATCAGATTCTGCTTCTATGGATATGGTTGTAGAGTTGTTATTAATGACAGGGAGATCACTCCCTGAAGTAATGATGATGATGGTACCAGAGGCCTGGGAGAAAAACCCAGAGATGTCTGAAGTAAAGAAAGCCTTTTATGAATATAATTCTTGTTCTATGGAGCCATGGGATGGCCCAGCATCAATTCCTTTTACAGACGGTAATTATATAGGAGCGGTGTTGGATAGAAATGGATTAAGACCTTCTCGTTATAGTGTAACCAAAGATGGGTATGTAATCATGTCTTCAGAAACAGGAGTAGTGGATCTTAAACCAGATAATATAGAATATCACGGTAGACTGGAACCAGGAAAAATGTTCTTGGTTAATATGGATGAAGGTAGAATTGTAAATGATGAAGAGATTAAAGAAGAGATTGCAGCAAAGCATCCTTATCGAGAATGGTTAGATAAAAATCTGGTGCATTTAAAGGATATACCTTATAATGATTGTCCTTTGTTTTTAGGCGAAGAAACCGTTGCTAAGCGAAAAGAAGTATTTGGATATACTCAAGAAGATATCGACACTATTATTTCTCCTATGGGACAATTAGGAAAAGAACCTATTGGTTCTATGGGATCTGATACACCAATTGCAATACTTTCTGAACGCCCACAATTGATTTATAATTATTTTAAACAATTATTTGCCCAAGTTACTAATCCACCATTAGATGGTATTCGCGAAGAATTGATTACCGATATCAGTCTAACATTAGGATCTGATCATAATATATTTAATATTAATGAGAAACACTGTAATAAACTAAAGATTCAAAACCCTGTAATATCCAAAGAAGATCTGGATAAAATCAAAACCTACACTGGTAAAGGGTTTAAATCTACTTCTGTATCAATGTTGTATAACATTAACAAAGGATTAAATGGTCTTGAAGATGCATTAGAAATAATGCTCAAAAATGTATCAGATGCTATTGATAAAGGAACAAACATAATCATACTTTCTGATAGAAATGTGAGTAAACACAGAGCGCCAATCCCAGCTTTATTGGCATGTTCCTATGTCAATAGTGGATTGCAAAAATTAGGAAAACGATCAAAAGTCAGTACTATTATTGAATCTGCAGAACCAAGAGAAGTACATCACTTTGCTTTGTTGTTTGGATATGGAGCTAGTGCAATTAATCCATATATGGTAAATGAGATTATAGGAGAGGAGATAAAAGAGGGTAACATTTCTGGACTTACTTTTGAAGATGCTATATATAACTATAATAAAGCAGTAGGAAAAGGAGTATTAAAAGTGATGAATAAAATAGGTATTTCTACCTTAAACTCATACAGAAGTTCCCAACTGTTCGAATGTATAGGTATTAATACCAAAGTCGTTGATCAATACTTCCCAAATACCGCAACACGTATTGAAGGAATCGGATTGTATGAAATCGAAAAAGAAATCTCTAAACGCCATAAAAAAGCTTATATAGGACAGGAAGTAGGCGGTAATTTAAGTTTAGAAATAGGAGGGCAATATAGATGGAGACGTAATGGAGAAAAACACCAGTTTAACCCTTTATCTGTTGCTAAACTACAAAAATCAGTTCGGGATAATGATTCTGAAACATATGCAGAATATGCAAAATTGATTAACGAACAATCAAAAGCATTGATGACCATAAGAGGAATGTTGGAGTTTTCTAATTATGACCCAATTTCGATAGATGAGGTAGAGCCTTGGACAGAGATAGTAAAACGTTTTAAAACAGGAGCTATGTCATATGGGTCTATTAGTAAAGAGGCTCATGAAAATCTTGCTATTGCAATGAACCGTATCGGAGGAAAAAGTAACTCTGGAGAAGGGGGAGAGAATCCTCTTCGTTTTTATAAAGATGTAAACGGAGATTGGAAAAACAGTGCGATTAAACAAGTGGCTTCTGGTCGATTTGGGGTATCATCAAACTATTTGACGAATGCTGCTGAGATTCAAATAAAAATGGCTCAGGGGGCTAAACCGGGAGAAGGAGGACAATTACCAGGGCCAAAAGTAAATCCCGAAATAGCTAAAACCCGTAATTCTACACCATATGTAGGATTAATTTCACCACCACCACATCATGATATTTATTCTATTGAAGATTTATCGCAGTTAATTTATGATCTGAAATCTGCAAATAGAAATGCCAGAATAAACGTGAAATTGGTGTCCGAAGTTGGTGTAGGTACTATCGCAGCTGGAGTTGCCAAAGCAAAAGCAGATGTGGTACTAGTTTCTGGATTTGATGGAGGTACCGGAGCATCACCATTAACATCATTAAAACATGCCGGACTCCCATGGGAACTCGGTATTGCAGAAGCACAGCAAACATTGGTTGGTAATAACCTGCGTAGTCGTATTGTACTAGAGTGTGACGGACAGTTAAAAACCGGTCGGGATGTTGCGATAGCATGCTTGTTGGGAGCAGAAGAATTCGGTTTTGCAACTGCACCTCTGGTAGCATCAGGATGTGTAATGATGCGTGTATGTCACTTGAATACCTGTCCGGTTGGTATTGCAACACAAAACCCAGAACTACGCAAAAAATTTAAAGGTAAACCAGAACATGTGGTAAACTATATGTATTTCGTCGCTCAGGAGTTGCGGGAGATTATGGCGCAGCTAGGGTTTCGTACTATTAATGAAATGATAGGGCAAGTAAGTAAGTTAAATCATAAAAAAGCAATAGACCATTATAAAGCAGCAGGAGTAGATCTTACTCCAATTCTTCATCAGGTGGAAACACCTTATGGAGTGGATATCTATAATACCGAAAGCCAAGATCATGGTTTGGAGAAATCTATAGATTTTGAAATAATAGAACAAGCACACCCAGCACTCTTCCGTAAAGAAAAAACAGCTTTAGATTTTGATATTTGTAATACTGATCGAGCAGTAGGCGCTATCTTAAGTAATGAAATATCAAAAATATATGGGGCACAAGGATTACCTGATAATACTTTGAAATTGAACTTTACAGGAGCAGCAGGACAAAGCTTTGGTGCGTTTGCAACCAAAGGGTTGACTATGGTAGTAAATGGAAACACCAATGACTATCTCGGAAAAGGGCTTTCGGGAGCAAAACTCATTATTAAAGTACCTGAAGAAGCTACTATTATTCCTGAAAATAATGTGATTACAGGTAATGTAACTCTATATGGGGCAACAGCAGGAGAAGTGTATATCAATGGTAAAGCGGGAGAACGATTCTGTGTACGTAACTCTGGAGCAAAGGCAGTAGTTGAAGGAATTGGTGACCATGGATGTGAGTATATGACAGGAGGTGTTGCAGTAATTCTTGGAGAAGTAGGTAGAAATTTTGGGGCCGGAATGTCTGGTGGAATAGCGTATATCTATGATAAGAAAAAAACATTTGAAGCACATTGCAATAAAGAAGCGTTAAACCTGGATCCTGTGATAGAGAAAAAAGATATTGAAGAGTTAAAAACACTAATCGAGAATCACTACAATACTACTTTAAGCCCTTTGGCTCAAAGAATTTTGGAAAACTGGGGGAGTGAATTACCAAAATTCATCAAAATCTTCCCTGAAGAATACAAACAAGCATTAAAACGATTAAAAGAAGAAAAACTAGCACAAGTATAAAACGATATTGAACATGGGAAAGATAACTGGATTTTTAGAATTTGAAAGAGAGATAGAACAATGCCAACCGGTAAAAGATCGTATCAAAGGGTATAAAGAGTTTACTGTTGGAATGCCAGAGAAAAAGCTCAAAAATCAAGGAGCACGTTGTATGGATTGTGGGATACCATTTTGTCATAGTGGATGCCCGTTGGGTAATCTGATTCCTGATTTTAATGATGCCGTGTATCGTGGTAGATGGAAAAAAGCAGCAGAAATTCTGCATTCAACCAATAATTTCCCAGAGTTCACAGGGAGATTATGTCCGGCACCATGTGAAGAAGCTTGTGTATTAGGTATTAATGAAGATCCCGTAACTATTGAGAATATAGAAAAAAATATCGTAGAACAAGCTTTTAAAAACGATTGGATTAAGGCTAATCCTCCAAGCGAAAGAACAGGTAAGACAGTAGCTGTAATTGGATCTGGTCCTGCTGGATTAGCAACTGCACAACAATTAAACCGTGCCGGACATTTGGTAACCGTTTTTGAAAGAGATGAAAAAGTGGGAGGATTGCTACGCTATGGTATTCCTGATTTTAAAATGGAAAAATATGTGATTGATCGTCGTATTACTATTTTAGAAAAAGAAGGTATTATTTTTAAAACGAATGCTCATATAGGAAAAGAGATCAAAGCAGATCAGTTAAAAGCTGATTTTGATGCTGTAGTATTGTGTACAGGAGCTACAGTTCGTCGCAATTTACCAGTTAAGGGGACTAACCTTAATGGAGTAGTGCAAGCAATGGATTTTTTACCTCAAAATAATAGAAGAGTAGACGGAGTAAAAGATTTGGGAGAAGAAATCCTGGCTACGGGAAAAGATGTGATAGTAATTGGAGGAGGAGATACCGGATCAGACTGTATTGGTACTTCTATACGGCAGGATGCAACTTCTGTGACTAATTTTGAGATTATGGGTAAAGGAACTATAGAACGTCCTTCAGATCAACCCTGGCCATTTTGGCCAATGCGTTTACGCACAAGCTCATCCCATCAAGAAGGGGTAGCTCGTAATTGGAGTATCTCAACCAAAGAGTTTTTAGGAGATAAAAACGGAAACCTAAAAGGGCTAATCACTACCGAAGTAGAATGGGTAAAAGAAAATGGTCGTTTTACCTTAAAAGAAATTCTGGGTACAGAAAAGGAATGGAAATGCGAATTAGCATTATTAGCATTGGGATTTACGGGATCAGAACCTACTATTGCAGAGCAATTAGGAATTAATATGGATGCAAGAACTAATATCAAGGCAAGTGAAGAAAATTATGCAACTAATGTAAAAGGGGTTTTTGCTGCAGGTGATACCCGTAGAGGACAATCTTTAATTGTTTGGGCAATTGCAGAAGGTAGGCAAGCTGCATATCACATAGATACCTATTTGATGGGATCGTCTAATCTGCCACTTAAAGGAGAAGGAGATTTACCTAGGGTATAAAAAGTATGAAATACTCCTTAATTTGTCATTTAGTGAGCGGTGCAAAGTGGATGATTAAGGATTATAAATAATCAGTAATACAGTTTTATTTATAATTTTAACATTATTAATAAAAAATCAGCAAGTTTTGTATTATAATATGGTAATATAATGTAACTTTTGTGTTAAATAATTATATAATTTTTAATAATAATTTTAAACTATATAATTATGTTAACACACAAATTCAAACTCAGTATTTTTTTGGCCACTATTTTACTATGTATTAGTTGTCAAAATGATGGTTTAGATCAGGAAGATTTAAATCAAGAACAACAACCATTGTCTAAAGAAGCTACAGCTACTTTAGATTATTTAATTGAAAGAGGATTTTCTAAAGAAGATCTTATACCAAATTTTAAGGATGAAGCTTTTATGCAAGGTGACATGATGATTCCTTTTGCATTAAAAAGTAATAGAGACGCGAACCCACCTAAAAAAGGAAGTATTCAGGAGAAAAACCGATGGTTTTTTGGTGGAGTTGGAGTATACTATAGTAACTCCAGAGATATAAGGTATTATGTTGAAAATAACTATCCAAGAAACTTAGAGTACGCACTTTCCTGGGCTGCTTGGCATTGGAGTGTTTCAAGTCGTAATATTAATATAAGTAGAACTTATACCAGATCGAGTGCAGATATTTTGGTAGGATCTTGGTATAACTCTAATGAAGGTGCATGGGCAAGAGCACTGTTACCTGATGGTAGAGGGAATGTTGGCTCATGGATGAGAGTAAATACAGCTAAACCTCATCCAGGTGATGAATCTACAATGGCTTTGTTAATACATGAATTAGGGCATAATATTGGTTACCACCATTCTGATCAAACTTATGGAGGTCATATACCGGGTACTAATGGTGTAGCTTATCATCAAAGTAATAATTGTGGCTCTGTCATGAAAAGCTCAATATATACATGTAATTGGAGATTTAGTTCAACACCTGGATGGTCGAGAGATGATAGAACGGCTATCACATGGGCTTATGGGAATTAGTAATTCTAACTTTTAATGTGTTTTACTATCTAAACACCTTCATAACTTTAATTAAGATGGCCCTATAATAATTGTCATATAGAGTGTAAATGTTAACCTTGCCTGAATAATGTATAAATTAATCTTTTAGTATTCAGATACGGTTATATTTACACTCTTGTTAATAGTGGAGCAGCATCCATAATGGTTTTTTAATCTATATCGTAATACGAAAAGAAATAAAGAAAGCCTCTTACTAGAGGCCTAAAACGAGTCGTTTTTATAACAAATTATAGACTTGTGTAACGATTACCAATGTTACCGCATATTATTTCTTTTGAAATTTCAAATTTGTTACCCTTCCGGTGTCCAATCTAAAGCCTGAAACTTTACCATAACCGTCTGTCTTAAAATGAAAAACTCCATATTCTTCATTAGAGAAAAGGTTCACCATAATCGAATTGAGAGGTGAAATTTCGATTTCATTTATATAAAGTATTAACAATTTATTTTTTATTTTTAATGTGTAATTAATATCTAATTCTTTGCTATAATAAGTACCTACAAAATCAATTAATTCCTCATTAGTATAATCTTTTGGATGATATTCTTTTGAAATTATCGACTTTCCTCCATTTACACTAAAAAACATAGTATAATTTCCTTGTTCATTTTTGTCAAATTTCACCAGTACATCAGATCCAACATTAATCATTTTGAACTCATGCTTACTGATAGGAATTAAGTCACTTTCATTAGTCTCAGACCTATAATATCTTAGAGTGTCATTCTTTACATAAAGCTTTCTAGTATACGAACCTTCATCGTTCCAATAATGTCCAGAGAACTTTTCAAGATCGCTAGTTTTTAAATGTACAAATCCTTGCTTATTATTGACTTTTTTACCTTGGTTTTCAACTTCATCATTTATGAAATTTTCTTTAAGAAACATATCAGTGATTTGAAAGGATTTACGCGTTGGATTTGCGTCATCTCTGTTGGCTAATATAATTACAGAAAACTTCTGTTTAGGAAATCGTATTAATTGTGCTTGATAACCGGCAAGGGCCCCGCCATGACTCACAGTTTTTAATCCCTTATAAATTCCATTATTCAATGCAAAAGCATATCCACTACTTTCTCCATTATTTAAAAGCCCTTCTTCATGCATTCTTTCAATAATTTCTTGTCCTCCTTTTCCAAGTTTATTATTATAAAAATTCTGATCCCATAAAAACAAGTCCTCTATGTTTGAATATACTCCACCAGAGCCAACAAGGTCAAATCTCATAATTAAATTATTAAATCCCTCTCCATTACTTTTTCTGTTATAACTGAAAACACGATTTTTAATCAGATCAGTATTATCATCGTAAAAAAGTGTATTTTTCATACCTAGAGGCTGGAAAATATTCTCATGTGCAAATATTTTTAGGGATTGACCAGCCACTTTTTCTACAATCATCGCCAACATGAAATAGCAAGAATTGCTGTATAAATGTTTTTCTCCTGACAAAAAATTTAGCTCTTCCTGTTTTTTTATAAGTCCATAGATCTCATCTACATTTGTATCGTCAAGATAGTTTTTGCCTTTTAAATACATAAGGGTAAAATAATCTCTAACACCACTCGTATGATGTATAAAATGTCGAATAGTCAAAGGAGTATCATATTCTGGAAAATCAGGAAGGTATTTTTGAATTCTATCATCTAAGTTTAGTTTCCCTTGTTCTTCGAGAAGTAAAATACTAAATGTTACAAACTGCTTAGAAACAGAACCAATATAAAAAACAGATGAAGGAGTTATTTCTATGTTGTGTTCTAAATCACCAATTCCATATCCATTGGAATAAATCAGCTTACCATTTTTAATAATTCCTATGGCACCCCCTGGAACATCAGGTTTATTCCATTCCGAAAAGAGGTTGTCTATTGCTTGGCTTTCTTTAGGCTGTCCAAATGAGCAAATAGAAAAAGAAAGAAGGAATAATAATAAATATTTTTTCATAATCTGTTTTTATTAATTGTTGTTAACGGTTAGTATAAAAATTTTTAAAATTAGTAGGAGGTGCAAATTTTCTACAGGAAAATGAGCCTTAGTAAACAGGTAATTAATTTAGGTGAAAAATCAGCAATTGTTTATATACTTTGCTGCCAGACGGTATATTTTTTAGGCTTAGTTTTTAGCACGATTTAGGTCTAATTTTTCAATTTAGTTTTTATCGTGTCAGTTTTATCTTCAATTGAGTTCATCCATTGTCAAATATTTTAGCATGGGTAATGATCATAGAGCCATTCCTGTTTTTTGATTGATTGAATTTTGGCTAGTGTATCATAATATATTTAGATATTCAATTTTTGATGTCAAGAAAAAAATTATTAAAAACCGTTTTAATAATTTTTATACATTGGTGGCAATAGTTTTTTCAATGCAAATTCCAGAACAGCATCATTACCCTCTAGAATATCTTGTATAGAGTTTGATACATTATAATCCGGGACAACACTTCTTTTTTGGATATGTTCATCTATAGTATACTCTGCATGTAGTAAAGGTAAATAGATTGCTGTTTCAGTATGATCTCCTTTGATAGAAATTTGACGCACACCGTTGCTAATACCTGCATATCCATAGGTTTCTGTTCCAACTAAGTCTGCATTTGTATACTCCTTTAGTAAGCCTGCAGCAATACCAGCAGCTGAAGTGGTACCGCCATTGATCAGAACAATCAGCCTTCCTTTATAACGATACTCTTCAATTGGATCGTAATTCATCAAATCACGTAGTGATTCATATTTTGTTACCTTGAAAGTGCCATCCTTTTTTCGCTTTAATCCAAAAGATTCATCCAAATTAGATGAGTTGCCAGTTATTTCCAAAAAGTACTTATCATCTACCAAAGTCACTATCTCTTTTGCAGGAGTGATGGGTTGGTTAATAAAATATTGAAGCAAGTAAGCTGCATTACTTCCTTTTCCACCTCCATTGTTTCTTAAATCGATTATTAAGTTTTTAATATTTTTATCAGAAATTTTTTTGAAACATTGTTTGTAAAAATCAGGATAAGTGTTCTCGGGTTCATCAAAACCATCTTTTATAAATCGACTTATTTTCAGATAAGCATAATTTTCTTCCTTATTTATCTCAAAGTTAAATGCTTTTTCAGGCCCTGTTTCTGGGAGATATTTCTTAGATTCTCTAGTTTCATAAACCTCTTTTGAAACTGCTTCAATTTTTGTTTTTATAATTTTCTTGGTTTTATAGTCTCTATACACAAGGTTATATGTAGGTTGTTCCCCAAATATCTCAGGATAGAGTCTGTAAAAGGGTTTGTATGGCCCTCCTAACCAATGTTGCATACCACTTTGACTTTCACCATCAGAAGAATAATGTGCTAAAATGTCAAAAATAATTTCATTACTCAAGTTGCTATCAATAGATAGGATTTCGGACCCTTCGGCAATTTCTAGAGCGCTTAGATTTTTCACTATAAAAATGCGTTCATCCTTAATATATACTTGAAAGGGGAGTCTTTTTTGACTATTGATAACACTTCCGAGTTTACCGAATGTATATGCTTGTGTGTGTCCATCATGTATATTCGCTATCAATTGAAGAACAATTCTATAAAATATCTTGGCTTCCATTGGTTTGGAAGTTCGCAACATTAAATCGTTCATCATTTGATTAAACTCTTCACGGTTTTGATGCGTATAAGTTCCAGGGTGAACTTTGATGAGTGCCGTTTTAAATTTCTCTAGGTCAGCTTGCATTTGTTCAGGTTGATAAACTATGGACTCCTGCGCTCTTCCTGTAACCATATACATACTCGAGAAACTTATCAGTACTAACCAATACATCCTATCCATTTTTATTGCTTTAATAATAATTGAAAAACTCTTAAAATAGTTTGACGTTATAGGTTAATTATCAGGTTATTGAGATAATAGGGAATGGAATTAATAACCATTCCCGTCTTTTGATTGATTAAATCTTGGCTAGCTTACTATAAACATTTAAAAATGAATTTTGATTCTGATGGCTTGTTCTAGCGAAATATCTTTGTCCTGTTCTTTTAAGGATTTTATAAACTCTGGTGTAACATTATGAATTTTAAGACTCTTTGCTTGGTCAGCTGTTATATTTTTAAACCCTATATCTTTAAAAGATTGTACAAACTCCGGAGTGACCCTATGAATTTTAAATGACATGATATCATCTAGCGGAAGATCACCGAATTGTGTCTTTTTGAATTCTTTAATATATTCTGGAGATACATTATGAATTTTAAGAGATATTAATTTGCTTATAGAGATATTAGAATATCCTATTTTTACATATTCTGAAGCAGCATTAGGAGATACGTTGTGTATTTTTAATGATTTAGCCTCATCTAAAGAGATATTTTTATATCCAGCTTTTTTAAACGAATCAATAAAATCAGGTGTCACACTATGAATTTTTAAAGCAACTACATCATTTAGAGGAATGTTATTGTAACCAGCCTTATTGAATATTTTGACAAATTCTGGCGTTACATTGTGTATTTTTAATTTGATGATATCATCAATAGGTACGTTGTCATAACCAAGTTGTTTAAATTGTTTAATAAAATCATTTGGCGTTTGTTCATCATCCTGCCCAGAGCCTGGATTATTTGTAGAACTCGACAGCGTATTTTGATTCCTTTTATTTTTAGTAGAAGAAAAGCCTTTAGCTGTTTTTACCTGGCCCGGTGTGATATCATGAATCTTTAGTTTTATAGCTTCTTGTAACGAAATATTTTTTTGCCCAGCTTTTTTATATGCCTTTATAAGTTCTGGAGTTACCCCATGAATTTTGAGTTTCTTTGCTTCCTGTAAAGTAATATTGGGATATCCGGCTTTCTTAAAATTATTTATATATACCGGAGTTACATTATGAATTTTAAGGTTTTTGGCTTCTCGTACAGTAATATTTGTATGTCCGGCCTTTTTAAACGATTCAATAAAATCTGGAGTCACATCATGAATTTTTAATTTCATATAATCATCAAGAGATAGGTTACCATAACCGTTATTTTGATATGATTTAATAAATTCAGAGGATACATTATGGATTTTAGCTTTTGTAATCTTTTTTAAGGATGTTTTGTTACCATTTAATGTATTGATGAATGAAATATAGGCAACATCAACATCAAACAAATTAAGTTTACTAACCTCTTCCATTGTATAATTCTCATAACCTAATCTGGCAAGTTCTTTTCGATACATTTTTAGTTTATCAAGCGGAAGTGATTTATGAATAATATCTTCAAAATCATCTTGATCGATTTTTAGATTTTCACGTTTCAGATAACTAAGGTAATTGTTGTCAAAACCAGTAAGGAAACAATGAACTAAATCTTTGTTATCTACTCGTAATCCATAGGATTTAAGTGATTTAATAAAAGCTTCATTAGGAACAAAAGTATATCTTCCATCACCGATTTTGTTATCAAACTGACCAACATAAGTTATAGTTCCTGCATCTTTGGTAATTTTAAATTGTTGTCGATCTCCATTAGGGAAATCTTTAAAATAGATTGGATCATAACATCTTGTCATAGACCAGAAATTTCGTTTAAGAGGCTCTGCACTTCGGTACATGATACATAATTTACCTCCTCCAACTTCGGCATCCCAAACTCCTTTAGTAAAGTCATTCTGAGTATTGGATGATATAGATTCTTTTCTAAAATCTACAGTCGGATCCATAGATTCTTTATCATAATTTACCAGTATTTCATTTGGTTTTACCGGGTTAAAAGAAAACACGGTAATGGCGAGTAGAGGAATAATGATTAGGTATTTCCACCCTGATTTTGATGTTGATTTTTTAGAATTCATCATAAGTATTCGTTTTTTGAGAAATGATTGATTGTAACTTGTCGCCAAACCTGTTGGCATATTTGGGGTGGAGACTTTTAGAAGGTTCATTTGGTAAACTTCTCTGTCCTCACCTATATTAAGCATGTTATTGTCGGTTAGATATTCTAGATTGTTATCGATGGCTCTACGGTATAACCAGGCAAAAGGATTAAACCACTGCATCATCACCAATAACTCAACTAATAACATATCGATACTATGTTTACCTTTGATATGTACTTGTTCGTGTTTTAGGATTTGTAAATAAGTATCAGGATTGTATTGACTGGGATTCATAAATATCCGGTTCCAAAACGAGTAAGGAGCATGTTTTTTATCGGTTTCTACAATTTTATAATCATCAACTTCTATGGTTGGATATTTAGAAATACGATATAATAGAACTCCTAATTGAATGATAAAATGAATACCAAATACCAATATACCTAACAGATAAATGTATAGCAGAATTGATCCCCAATCTAAAGATTTACTAACCGAAATAGTACTAATGCTAGAAGTATCTATAGTTGATGTGTCTTCAATTTTTGTACTTGTTTCTGGTGTTTTATAATCTATAACAGCAGAATTTGATGGCTGCATTTCTACTTCTTGAAATAGGGCACTTTTAAATGATAAACTTTCAGGGATCGTAATAAAAGGTAAAGTGAATGAAAGTATCACCAACGATAACAATACCCATCTGTTTAAATGGTAAAAGGTCTCTTTAGAAAGAAAAAATCTATATATAATATATGATAATCCTATTAATGCCGAGCTATGTATGATATAGTCCATTATTTCTTGTTTTTTATCAGTTGAATTATTTCCTCTAATTCGTCGGTATTTATCTTCTCTTCTTTGGCAAAGAATTTAACCAAAGCCAAAGGAGAATTGTCAAAATAATTGTGCATTACTTCGCCCAAGACTTCCTTTTGATACTCATCTTTTGATACTAAAGGATAATATTGA
The DNA here is from genome assembly GCF_051627225.1 of Aquimarina macrocephali. Classification (NCBI taxonomy): domain Bacteria; kingdom Pseudomonadati; phylum Bacteroidota; class Flavobacteriia; order Flavobacteriales; family Flavobacteriaceae; genus Aquimarina; species Aquimarina macrocephali. Next base: position 5,638,893 of record NZ_CP151795.1, on the reverse strand, counting down.
AAACTGTTTCCGTAAGCTACATGACTTATAAACCCTTTTTCTTCTAAAATTTTTACGATAGTAGCAGTAGTATTATAATGTGGTTTAGGATCAGAAAGTTCTTCTATGATCTCTTTTATAAATGCTTTTTCCAATTTCCACAGACTTTGCATAATCTGTTCTTCTCTTTTGGCTAACTTTTGCATAGTATCAATTTTATAAAGCAAACCTACTACTAATCTTTTAGTTTTGCAACTAATTAATTAGTAGTTCGACTAATTGATTAGTTGTATTGATGTGTTAGCTATTGATTCTAAAGGGTTTTCTAGAAGGTGTTAAAAAAATGATAATATGTTTTAGAAGAGTATATTCCTAAAATTTATAGTACCATCAGAAAGATAAAAGTGGTATTACAGTTCTTTTAAAAACAAAAAGAAGATTGAAATTAAAAGGTAAAAAGACAAAACAGAAAGTTCAAAAACAGGCAAAACAAGTTAAAATCTGATCTAGGAAATTTACCAATTTTCGTAATTGGTTATCTATTTACTAATGGTAAAATAGAAGGTAGTTCCTTTCCCTATTTCACTTTCTAACCAAATTTTTCCTTTTAGTATTTTAATAACCTTTTTTACTATTGATAATCCAATGCCAGTAGATTTCTGAGTTTTCTTTAATGATTGAAAAGCGTTAAATATTTTATTGAAATACCTTTTGTCTATACCGATTCCGTTATCTGCTATAGTAAACTGATGCTCATTCTCTAATTCAGTATAGTTAATTGTTATGCAGCCTACTTCTTTATCATTGTACTTTATAGCATTGGTAATTAAATTTTGAAATACTTGTTTGATTTTTGTTTTGTCTGTGTAAAGCCTATTAGGCATTTTTCCTATTTCAATTATTGTATTCTTAGGAACATTTATAACATCAATGATATTATTTAATAATTTATCAATGTTTATCAAGCTCCTTTTAGTTATGTTTTGTTCAATACTTGAATACTCCAATACATCGTTTATGAGTTGCTCCATGTGTTCTAAGGACAATCCTATTTGTTGTATGTTTCCTAACGTATTTTTATCCAGTTTGTTAATATTATCTTCTTTAACCCATTCAATAAGGGTTGATATGTTTCTTAATGGAGATTTTAAATCATGAGAAACAATATGTGCATATTCTTCTAAACTTTTGTTTTTATTTTTTAACTGGCTGTTAAGTTGTTTGTATATTCTTTCGTTCTCAATTCTTTTCTCGAGTCTAACAGCATTATTTAATTGTTTTGCAATTACTCTAGAGATGTTCATTAGGGTTAACAAGTTGTCGTAGGTATAATAGTTTTTTTCTTTATGCTCAGAATCAATAATACCTATTACCTGGCCATTTACTACAATAGGTACAACAATTTCTGAGTAATTAAACTCAATGTCTTCTATGTATCTTTCATCTTTAGAAGTATCATGAATCAATTCTGGAATCCCTGTCATGGCAACCGTTCCTACAATACCTTCACCAATAGGAATCACGAGTTGGTTGATGATTTTCTTATCATTTACCTTGTTGCCAAAAGCTGCTAGTTGTTCGATTGATTTGCCATCTTCTTTAATAAGGTAAATCACACAATCTTCGCATTTGAGGTAGTAACTAATATTTACAACAATCTCCCAGGCGATATCATAATAGTTGGTTTTACCTAAAATTGATTTTGCTATGGTGTTTATAACATAATCAGATTCAATTTCACTTTTAGAATAAAGTGTATGGCATGAAGACTTTTCTTTTAGAATTTTATAGGCGTTTATTCGTATTTGCTCCTCATTATCAATGATTCTATTTGTGTTTTTTTTAATCATTATGATTAGGGTTTTATTTTTTTGCTTACTTTACAAAGTAGTTATTGATTGCGCAAACGATAATTTATTAATCATTTTAAAGTAATTTATTTCTTTTGATCTTGTTAAAATTATCGATAAAACTGATGTTTATATAGTTGAATAGCGATTTAGTATCGATTATTGAAAAATGATAAATATCTAAGAAGAGGGTTTTTAATGACTATTTAAAAGTAGAACTAAAGCTAAATTCACTTTATTCTTAAAAAGACATTGCAACACTAAAGAATTAGAAAAAGGTTATGAGGAAATGTAGTCGGACTGAATACAAACTTTTCTTCTTCTCTGAAGCAAAAAGACTAGTTTTCTTTTTCAGCACATTCAAATAACAATGGTATCACTTCTACTTTTTTTTAGAATATAAGAGGTAAATATCTATTCTAATAATAACTGTAATTCATCACGATTAAGTAGTTCGGGAGTATATTCTGTTACAACCCCATAATTGAAAAATGAACTTTTCATCTTAGTACTATCTTCGATTAGATCAAATATGTTGGTATAAAAACGTTCAATTTTACCATCTTTAGTATTCATGATAAACGATGAGGCAGTAGTGATAAATTCATCTTCCTGATATTCTTTTAACCTTAATAACTTGAATTCGATCAAGGGTGCAATTGATGTGATATTTGCTAACTTAATTGGTTTGGCATATGAAGTGCAATCAAAACATACTATTAATTTTTTCTGATTTGACTTTAATTGATAAGAGATAGTAATTTCTCTATTAATCAATTTTTCAAAACCGTCCATATCTACAAAAGCCAAAGTGTCATTAGTACTTGTTTTAGCTGTGAGAACCGTTGTAAGGTAATCATCAGGCATGATTAAAACTTCTTCAACAGATAAAACGATTGCTTTTATGGTACTAGTTTTATTATCCTGACCATGAGTAGCAGTAATCTCGGTGCTCTTTTTTGATTGACTAATAGTTTCTTTTGAATTTTTATTAGTGTTACATGAGAGGCAACAAATCAAAATAGTAAATAAAAGGAGGGTATTTGCTTTCACAACATTTGTTTTATATTGGATATATAGTTTATTATAAATGTATTAAGTAAATGCTATACAGGATTACACTGTTTTCAGGGAAAATGTTGTTATGGCTATTTTAATATTAAGAAAACGGCAGATTTCCCAGATCTACGTTACCTCCCGAGATGATAATCCCAACTTTTTTACCTTTAAAACGTTCTTTATTATGAAGTAGAGCAGCAAAAGAAACAGCAGATGATGGTTCTATAACGATTTTCATACGTTCCCATATCAATTTCATTGCTGCAATAATTTCTTGTTCTTCAACTCTAATGATTTCTGAAACATACTTTTGAAGGATAGGGAAATTAATATCTCCCAATTGCGTTTTAAGTCCATCTGCAATAGTATTTATGGTTTCATTAGTTTCAATTGCGCCACTTTGTAAAGACCGATACGCATCATCAACTTCATAAGGTTCGCCTCCTATCACGATGCATTGATTACCATAGAAGTGAGCTGCCAAAGCGGTTCCTGCAATAAGTCCACCACCACCAACCGGAGTAAAAAGATACTCGAGATCCGGGTATTCTTCTAGTAGCTCCAGGGCAGCGGTACCCTGACCTAAAATTACATTTAGATCATTTGATGGATGCAAAAATGTGGCACCTTTTTCTTGTTGAATTTGGATAGCAGTTCGTTCTCGATCTTCAAGAGTAGGTGGGCATTCAATGATTTCACCTCCATATCCTTTTACTGCATCTTTTTTAACCTGTGGAGCATTAGATGGCATTACGATATAGGCTTTGATACCTATACTTTGTGCAGCTAACGACAAAGCTTGAGCAAAATTACCAGAAGAATGTGTCACCACGCCTTTAGATTTTTGATCCTCGGATAATCTTAAAATGGCATGAGTAGCACCTCTCATCTTGAATGCTCCCATACGCTGAAAGTTTTCGCATTTAAAATATAACTCTGCTCCAGAAATCTCATTAAGCAACCTCGAAGTAAGTACAGGGGTTTTGTGGATATATGGAGTAATGCTCTGATGGCAGTCTTTTAGCTCTTGTTTAGTCATTTTGATGTAATATTAATATAGAAGCCTATAATTATAATTTTATTGAATTAGCAAAAATAGATATTGTAATTTTTAACCTTTATCTCTTGATTTTTTCTTCCCGATTAGCAGTGTATTGGTTCCTTGAACCCGATTGTATTGTGAAAATTCGATATCAGGTTTAACTATGGATTTAAGAGATTCAATTTTGATATTTTCCTTCAAATTGATTCCGGCATTAAACACGATTTGTCCATCAGGTTTTAATAAGGTAATAAGGTTTTTCCAGAATTGGCTTTCATAAAACTTTTCAGGAACTTGATTATCAATAAAAATATCGATGATTATAATTTCAAATTGCGATACACAATGATCGACATATAAAAAAGCATCTTCACAATTGATTTCGAGATTGTGGTTACCGGTTATATTAAACTCGTTTTTAGCGATTTCAATAATTATTTCGTCAATTTCTACAGCCGTAATTTTTCCTTGATGATCAAATGTATTCCTAAGGGTTTCTATTATACTCCCACCGCCAAGTCCTAGTAAAAGAATTTCACTATTGGTAGAAATATCTATTTGCGAAAGTCCGTAGCTAAGTAATTTTTGTAACGATCCATAGGAGTAATTTGCATTTTGGCTATCCAGTACTTTTTTACCGTTCATCCATGTGAGCTCTAACGTTCCGTTAATTTTTGAAGGAACTTCTTTGGTAAATGGCCATAGATAACTTAATAATCTCTTCATGTACTTTTGTGCGCAAAAAAAATGGGCTGTTTAATTTTCTTACAGTTGGTATTATTTTAATTAGGCATACGTACTTAATGCTGTAGTACCAGCTTCGGCTACGGCATGATCGTTTTCTATGCTGCTACCACTTACTCCAATTGCCCCTATTATATCTCCCGAATTGTTTTTAATAGGAACACCGCCAGGAAAAGTAATTAATCCACCATTAGAATGTTCTATATTGAATAGAGGACCTCCCGGTTGTGAAAGCTCTCCAATAACACCAGTGTTTTTACCAAAAAGACAGGCAGTTCTCGCTTTCTTAATTGAAATATCTGTGGAGCCTAACCATGCTTGATCCATACGAGCGAAGGCAATAAGATTTGCCCCAGAATCTACTATTGCGATATTCATTTGGGTATGTATAGCTATTGCTTTTTCTTTTGCAGCGACAATAATTTTCTCGGCTTGTTCTAGAGTAATGTTCATTATTTTTTTGTTTGTAAAATTGTGATTCAAAAGTAACGTTAACTATTTAATTTCATGATGTTTTTAACACAGATCAATAAACTTTATAATTTTGGAAAGAAGAGATTATTATACTCAATTCAATTACTATTGGTTAAAAGTTTTACTCAACAAATTTCTGCTCTTACTCCATGAAGTATAACGATATTCTGTGTTTTTTGAAGCACTTTCTCTGTTTTTTAAGCTTAAGTGTGTTTTGTCTACCTGTTTACTTCGGTACCCCAAAAGGTGAAAAAATTGTTTTGTGAAGAAACGAGCAATCTTAAGATCAACCGTAAGTTCATTTTTTTTATTTGAAGTCCAATGAACACCGGGAAGAATAGTAATTATATTATCAAAATGTGCTTTACGAAGAATTGTTGACAGCTTCAAAAATATCGGATGTACGCTATGAATTGCAAAAAAACCATCGTTACCTTGATTTTGATATAGCGGCATAAATATTCTGCCGTTTTTTGAAGCAGTTATTATCTTTCCATTACTATGAGCAAGTTGTTCTCCTTTTTGGATATGCTGAAAATTAACAAATCCAGGCTTCATTTTAAAGACTTCATCTTCTTTAATTTGATAGCGCCAATAGATTTCATAAATTCCCATAGGAACTTCTGAACCTTTAAGCAGAAGATTATAATGATAATTATAACTAATATCTATTTTTGTGATACTATTAGCAAAAACCATAGTAAGGTAGATAAATGAAATATGATTTTGAATTGCAGCCGGATCGTCATGTTGTCCACCTTCAAAACCAAAAGACACATATCCTAATTCATTAATATAACTTAGTAATGGGCCATCAAGATATTCTTCTATACCTAATATCATGGGTATGGGATATTGCATGGTATATTTTCTATTTAGCAAGCTATCGTTTACTGTAAGAAAAGGTATCGTTTGGCTTGAGGTTGTATGAAGATCCATAAAATAAAATGGGCCATTTTCAATATTAAGTATTTTTTTGATAATGTGATAGATATCACGTTGTTGTTCTATATCTGTATTTGGATCAAAATCATTGTGTTGCTCAGACAAGTCTTTAACTCTATCGATGTTCCACAAACGATTTAGATCTTCTTTTTGATATCGTTCACCTCTTGCTAATGCAGGTAGGTTGCCACTTATTGCGTAAATATTTCCCTTTATATTTATCTTCTTGTTTTTTATAACGTTTAATACTTTGTGTAGCGCAAATATTCCGGCAGGTTCATTGCCATGAATACCCGCAATAAAAATAAGAGTAGGGCCAGGTTGTGACCCTTTGATATGCCCTATTATACGTTCAATTTCAATAGACTGATCTAGTGCTTTACTATAAACTTTTACCATGGTCGAATGCTATTATGTCTTTTATAGTAATAATCCCTACGAGATCTTGTTTTTGAACCACCGGGAGGCAACCAATCTCATGTTTCTTCATTATTTGAATTGCTTTTATTATGGTAGTTTTTGGCTGAACCGTTACTACTTTTTTAACCATAATGTCGGATACAATACAGTTATCATTATTTTTTTTCTGATCCTGAATATTTTTTACATGATTCCAGGTTAATAACCCACAAAGTTTTCCAGGTTTATTTTCTACAGGAACATGATGAATATTTTTCCATTTCATTATGCTTGTAGCCAGGTTTGCCAAATCGTATTTGTCAACGGTAAACAATTTGGTAGACATGATATGTCCAACCAGTGATGCGTCTTTGTGTTTTTTTGATAGTTTAGTTTTGAGTATTGGCCATTCATGACCTGGTAATTCACTCTGCTGATTTTGATATATTGTTTCGGTTAATGTTCTTAGTGCATCATCCCTTTTCATGTTTTTTTGAAATGAACGATAGCTTCTGATATTCCAGTCTGATGCAGTGATACCTTTTGCTCGTTTTTCTATGATTTGCAAAAATCGCTCTATATCGTTAGCATCTACATTTGCCTTTTCTAAACCAGAATGAGCTATAGGTAATAGTTCTTTTGTTACCAGATCTTGAATAGAAATATGGCTGCCCATCCAATTTAGAATAGCATCTTTTCCGTTTCGGGCTGCTTTTATAAAATTTCCTTTAGCGTCTCTAAAATCCATACATTTTGACATATCATCAAACTTTGATGGACGTCCAATCATCAACCCGACCCAGAAAGCAAAATTTGCAATTTCATCAAGAGTAGTCGGTCCTGATGGAATATAACGATTTTCGATTCTAACATGAGCTTTTCCTCCTCCAACGCCATAGCAAGGACGGTTCCATCGATATACAGTACCATTGTGTAAAGAAAGTGCTTGTAATTTTGGGATATTCCCTTTTTTTAATTCTGAAAGCGAATTTGCTGTTATATCACGTGATAAAACAACTTTGTGCTGTGCAATATCATTTTTAAAAATCTCTACAACAGATCCTGATGCCCATTCATTACTAAAACTTACTCTGGCTCCACGGTCTTTTAAAGCATAAGAAGAGCTTCTGATATCCATACTTTGACGAAACAATGCAATTCGGGTTTCACTCCACAATTCTCTTCCAAATAATAAAGGTGAATTTGTACATAGCCCAAGAACAGGGCCCGATATTGCCTGTGCCCAATTATAGCTAGAAACAAAATCCTGAGGAGGAATCTGAAGATGCATTTGGAAACTGGTATTGCAAGCTTCAAAAAGTACAGATTTATGATGTATACTCAATTCATCCACATTTCTAATATGAAGCTCAAAATCTGTGCCTCTTTGAGTTCTCAGGATATCATTCAAAGCAGAATATCTAGGGTTAGAGGTCATATATTCTAATTCTAGATGACGCTTTCTAATAGTTGGTAAAATACCAGTAAGTACTATTTTGGTATCAAATTGAGCGGCTGTGATTTTAGCTTTGGTAAGTAATCGGTTTAATTCATTTTCAACTGTAGAAAAACAATCTTTTTTAAGTTCTAAAGGATCCAGGTTGATCTCCAGATTATATTTAGCCAATTCTGTTGTAAAATGAGTATCATTAATTGCTCTTAGAATTTCTTCTGCATTTTTTGCAGGTCTCCAATTATTATTAACGAGACAAAATTCTTGTTCTGCACCGATACGAACAATATCTTTCTCGATTAAATCTTGCTCTATCATGATTTCCAGAGCTTTGATATCATCAAGTAAATGTTTTATAAATTCGGCTCGGTTTTTTTGATCAGTACTACTATGAACATTGTGCTCTCCCATAATAATGCGTATTGTGATTATAGTGAATATTACAGATATTGTACTCACTATAATTAATTATAAAAAGATACCGATATGATCTTATGATCAGCGGTGGTTTTAAAAATATTGACTTTTTTAGTAAAAAAAAATGCGATTTGTCATAGTTCTTTATTTTTTTACGATTAATAGTGAAGAAATGATTTATAAAAAATAGAAGAAATATAAAAATAAAACAGAGAGAGTTTATCTATATAGCATCAAACCAGATTAATGTTTTGGCCCAAAGGGTATGCTTAAATTTTCTGCTAAAAAAACCAAAATGACCTATTTTGTCTATAGGAATTTCATGGAGTTGTATCATTTTGATTTCTTTATCCGATTTTTCAAATAGATCATGTATTCTGGTAATGGCAGGCCTTGTTCCTATAGGATCATCCTCTACACCAAGAGTTAGAAGTTTTGATGTACAGGTATTATAATAAAAGGTAATGCCAATAGCTTCCATTTGCTTTTTCATATCAGCATGTCGTCTTCTATTATTCCATTGCTCGATTACACCTTTAGGAACATCTTCTAATAACCCTAATTTTTTTCCAGGAAAATAACCAAATAAATTTGTAAGCATAGGAAAAATAATATGCCATAAAAAGTAGATTTTAGTTCTTTGATTCTTAGACCAATCCTTATAATATGCCGTCTGTGCTCCAATATTGATAATTCCACTAATCTCATCACTTTTTTCGGTCATTCCTATAATTGTCCCTCCGATGCTATGACCTAGGGTTACTATTTTGTGATTTGGAAACTCTTTTTTAGCATAATCAATCACTCCAGAAAAATCTTTTTGCCCCCAATCTGTAAAAGAAGCCTTAAAACCACTAAGTTTTTTGGGCCTTGAGCCTGCTATCCCTCTATAATCATAAGTAATTACCTGATACCCATTTTTTGCCATGTAAGTGGCGTAGTGATGATATAATTTTTTGTCTACAGCTGTAGCAGAATTTATAATTAACACTTTGTTTTTATCGGTGATTCCCTCAGAAGGGTAAACCTTTCCTGATAAGGAATAATCATCTATGGCAGGAATACTAATCATTTGCAAGGGTTTTGTTGATGTAATGTTATAGTTTTTGTGTTAATATCGCTGTAATTGTTTTAATACCTTCAATATAATTACCAAGCCTGATATTTTCATTAGGGCTATGTTGATTATTATCCTTGTTTACTGTGGGCACAATAACAGCAGGAATATTTAGGGTATTTACAAATGGTGAAATAGGAATAGAACCTCCACCAGTACGAATTTGTACAGGAGCTTTACCAAAAGCTCTTGTCATTGCCTTTCTTAACCATTTTCCAATTTCAGTATTAAAATCGGTTCTAAAAGCATCGTAAGCAATTTGATAGTTAAAACGAATGATTTTTGGATATTTCATCCTCTCATCTTCAGTAGGGGTGGTATCTATAATATGATATCCCTGATCTAAAATGTGTTGTTTTACCATATCAACCATATGTTGTGCATTGGTTTCTTTAACAAGTCTTATGTTCATTTCTGCGATAGCACTAGAGGGTATTATTGTTCGTCTTTTAGTACCTACCCAGCCTGATTGTATTCCCAAAATACCTAAAGACGGATATTGTATAGATTCTTGATATGTATCTGCAATATTATCTATTGAAGCGATTCCTAATTTTTTCCTAATTGTCTTTTCGTCGTCGGGAACTTGGTTTAGGATTTTTTTTGTTTCTTCCGATATTTCAATACCATCATACCAACCTGATATTGCAACTCTTCCGTCTTCTTGCATCATCGATCCTAATAGTTGAGAAAGACGTAATGCCGGATTGGGCACATAGTTACCATAATGACCACTATGTTGTGGTGCTCTGGGACCAAAAACCTCGAGGGATAATGTCGTTATTCCTCTTGCTCCATATGCCAGTGTAGGTTGATTAGAAATATGCCTGGGACCATCAAAAATGACAAGCATATCCGAAGCTAATTCCTTTTTGTAATCTATTACAGCTTTGGGTAATCTGGGAGAACTAATTTCTTCCTCAAAATCCATAATGACTTTAATGTTGTAGTTAGGTTCATACTTAAAATCGTTAATAATATCCATTGCTTTAAGAAACATAACAACCGGTCCTTTGGCATCAGATGTTGATCTGGCAAAAATTCTCCAGTCAGGATTAATTTCACCATTTAATTTATCCAATGGGATAGTGTTCCATTTTTCAACATTATCTTGTTCTTTTAGTACCGCTTTATATGGATTTTCCTGAAACCATTTGGTAGTATCAACAGGTTGGCCATCTACTTGAAGGTAAACTAATACTGTTTTCTTAGCATCTTTATGTTGTCTACCGGCTAATAGTAAGGGAATTTTTTCTGTTGAGAGGCGTTTGGATGTAAATCCACGATCTTTAAATGCTTTTTCACACCACTTTATATTTTTTTCTATGTCTTTTGGATAATGAGCGTCATTAGGTAAACTCAAAAGCTCAACTAATTCATTAAAAGAAGTCTTGGCATATGTAAGTGATAGTTTATCCAGTTCACTGTCTTGTAACTGTTGTGCAGTAGAGGAGAAGATGAAAAAAAGCAGAGTGGTTGTAATGATACATCGAGTCATAATCATATGTGTTGAAGAGTTACACCAATTTAACTATAAAATATAGCATTCAATCTCGCTCATTTTCGGTTCTATTTTCTTGTTCACAATCTATGGTTATACAAATTAATCACAGCAGCTTAGAACAAAAAAGCAACTTCGTTTTCTGTACGACATTTTATAGTTAAATTGGTATTAGGTGTTACCGGTAATTGTAAATGTATATAAAAGATTAGAATAGCTATTTTTATTTTAAATAACCTTAACAAGTTTTCTTATATTGGATTCAAATTAAACCATTTAGGCTATGCATACTCATAAGTTAATCCTGATTTCTTCTTTAATACTAGTGTTGTGTTTCTCTTGTAAAAAACAAAAAACAACTGATGTGATAAAAGAGAAAGAAAAGTCTGCCGTAGAACGAGTAGATAAAAAAGAGGCTATTACATCGCTTTCGCAAAAAATGAGCAATCAATATGAGAAAGCAAAACAGGATTTCCTGGCAGATTCGGATGATATAGATAATATTATCTGGTATGGAAGAAGAACTGCATATTTAGGGAAGTATAAAGAAGCTATAGAAATTTATTCTAATGGAATTAGAAAGTACCCTAATGAAGCTCGATTATATAGACATAGAGGACATCGTTATGTTTCAATACGAGAATTTGATAAAGCAATACATGATTTAGAGTTTGCAACGACATTGATAGAAGGAAAGGAAAACAATATTGAACCTGATGGATTACCTAATGCAATGAATATTCCTGTAAGTAGTTTACATGGAAACATATGGTATCACCTGGGCTTAGCATATTATTTAAAAAACGATATGAAAAAAGCGTATCACGCTTATCTTAATTGTAGAAATTTAAAATCTAATGATGATAATACAGTCTCGAGTACAAACTGGTTATACATGATCCAAAGAAGAATGGGAAATGAAGATCTTGCAAGAGAGCTATTAGATTCGATAACAAATGATATGACGATTATCGAAAACACAAGCTATTATAATCTTTGTAGATTCTATAAAGAGAGGATTACAATCGATTCGTTACATACAGGAAAAGATGCACCTCAGGATGATGCAACTCGGTATGGGATTGCTAATTGGTTTTTGTATAATGGGAACAAAGAGAAAGCAAGAGTACTTTTACAGGAAATTCTGGAAGGAAAATCACGAAGTTCTTTTGGATATATTGCAGCAGAATCTGATTTTTCCAGGTATTTTGGGGAGTAAATGTTACTTTTTTAAGAAGCTAAGAAACTATTTCTGATACTCATTAAAAATAAAAGTCCAATCCTATTAATAGGATTGGACTTTTAAATATAAGTAATTATTTATGATCTTAGTTATTCAACATCACTGGCATTACCAGCATGGTTACGTGCTCTCCTTCATCTAATCCATCGATTGGAGTAAGAATCCCTGCTCTATTAGGTAATGACATTTCTAGTTGTACTTCATCTGCATTAAGATTGTTAAGCATTTCGCTTAAAAAGCGAGAGTTAAAACCAATTTGCATATCATCACCTTGGTAATCACATGTTAAACGTTCTTCTGCTTTGTTAGAATAATCGATATCTTCTGCAGATATATTTAGTTCTGCTCCGGCAATCTTTAATCTAATCTGATGTGTTGTTTTATTAGAGAAAATAGAAACTCTACGTACAGAATTTAAAAATTGAGTACGGGCTATAGTTAATTTATTAGGATTCTCTTTTGGTATTACCGCTTCATAATTAGGGTATTTACCATCAATTAACCTACAGATTAACTGTGTTTCATCAAAAGAGAATTTTGCATTCGATTCATTGTATTCGATCAATACTTCACTATCACTACCTGCTAAAATTCCTTTTAGTAAGTTCAATGGTTTTTTTGGCATAATAAATTCTGCCGCTTGAGAAGCTTTGATATCTTCTCGAGTATATTTAACTAATTTATGAGCATCGGTAGCAACAAAAGTTAAGCCTTCTGTAGAGAATTGAAAAAACACTCCACTCATTACTGGTCTTAAATCATCATTACCAGTTGCAAAAATAGTTTTGCTTACTGCTGTGGCTAGGATATCTCCAAGTAAATTTGTAGAACTGGGATCTTCTAATTCTACCGCTTTAGGAAATTCCTCACCGTTAGCATAAGCCAAGGCATACTTACCGTGATTAGAACTTATCTCTATTGTATTATTATCTGCAGCGACAAAAGTTAAAGGTTGCTCAGGAAAAGTTTTAAGCGTTTCTAACAATAATTTAGCAGGTACTGCAATAGTTCCCTGATCAGAAGATTCTACTTCTAATTTTGCAGACATGGTGGTCTCTAAATCAGAGGCAGATACAGTTAATGCATTATTGTCTAATTCGAACAAAAAGTTATCTAAAATTGGTAATGTATTGCTATTACTAATTACCCCTCCTAATACCTGTAGTTGCTTAAGTAAGTAAGAACTGGATACTATAAATTTCATCTGTTTTTCTTTATTATTTTTTGGTTGTCAGAATTTGTGCTGATACAGATCAGTATGAAATTTGCCAATAATCATTTCAACCAATCTACCGTGAGGTAGGTAAGAATCAATGTAGTTGCCATGGCTCATTTCATATATATGTGTGACTAATTACGTACAGTTTTACGCAAATATAATCGTAATCTGTTTGGGATTTGGTATTGAGAAAACCATAGTTATTAACAAACCAAAGGGAGTTATTGACTATTTTATGAATTCGGAATAATTAATTGGTGTCATCTTTCATGAGCTTATCTGTATAATGTGCTTTATGCTTGGGTTTAGCAAAGCGTTTTTGATTATAAGCTGTAGATTTTCCTTTTGGGATAGATAAACTTTGCCATTGTTCACTAGCAATCATTTTCCCGAGAAATACGATTTGCCCTATATGATACGAATAATGCGCTAATTGCCTGTTGATTGCTTCGGTAATACTATGTTCTATATTACGAATATAGATAGGCTGGTCAATATTATTTTGATCGATACTTTCTAGTGCTTCAAAAAGGCATTGCCATCCATCATCCCATTTGGTTAGAAGATCTTCTTTAGATTTAATGTCGTTTTCAAATTCGGCATCACGTTGCCTCCATTGTTTTTCTCCATCTGTAGTTAAGAAGTCTGTCCACCGGGATTTCATATTACCCCAGAGATGTTTTATAATAATGGCTATGCTATTACTCTCGTTGTTATATTGCCAAAAAAGCTTCTCTTCTGGAATTTGGTCTATTGTTTTTTCTCCCAGAGATTTATAATAAGCAAACTGTTTTTGGATTCCTTCTAGATATTCTGACGAGTTCATTGATGTATACTTTTACTTTAAAGATAAGGTTTTAAATGAATACTTGATTTCTAATTGTTAGAAAATAGAGTGTTTGGCTTCGAATTAGTTATCAGTGATGTATGGGTGTCTATCTAGAAATATTTAAAAAGAAGAATGGAGTATATGATCCGGTCGGGAATTGTAAATAATATCATTTTTTTGGATGCTAAAATTCACCTTACTATAGATATTGATATAGAAATAGAGGTTAATTCCTTATTTTTAAAGATATTATTGATCTTTTTGATAAGAAAATATCATAGAGTCCCATAATAATGCTTACTATAAAACATGACTATATTTTCAAAACCTACACTCGTATTCATTTTCTTGATTGTATACAGTATTGCAAAAGCTCAGACAAAAGAAGGGGGTAATTTAAAGATTCCAAAAAAAGATCATGAATTACTTGAACAGGCCAAGAATTATTTGGAAGAAGAAAACGAGGAACAAAAAGAAGCTTTTAGAATAAGTCATGATGTATTAAAAAGAACTAAAAGTGAAAAAAATAAGGTAATTGCCAATAGTATTTTGTCTAAGTATCATTATTATAAATACGCTACTGATTCTTCATTGTTTTATGCTAAAAAAGCTGTTGGGTTAATAGGAAATAAACAAGATTCACTATCTCTAAAGTACCTGTCCTCTTTATACACAACCCTTTCAAATGCTTCTAGAGATAAAAATTTGATTGAGGCAAGTAAAAAATGGGCTTTAAAGGGAATCGAAACTGCTCAGAAATCTGGAAACCTTGAGGATTTGGATAAGCATACATCAAATTTGGCAATCACTTATAGACTTGTGGGCAATATTCCTAAGGCCCTAGAGCTTCTTGAATCTACTCTTAGTTATAGAGAAAACCCAAACCGTTATGCATCTATTGCCATTTGTTACCTAGAATTAAAAAATTATACAAAGGCATTGTTTTATCATAAAAAAGCATTGGATTATTATATTACTACTGATAATAAAAGAAGTGAAGCAATCACATTATTGAACATTGGGGCGGTGTATATGGATATGAATGAGGATGATATGGCTTTAGTTTATTTTAATAAATCACTGCCTATTGCTGAAGAATATAACTATCCTTTAATAATCCTCAATAATATGCTTAATATTAGTGAAGTTTTTCAGAGCAAAAAAGAATTTAAAAAGGCCAAAAAGGGATATAATGAGGTATTGTCCTTGGCTCGAGAATCAGGATATCTTGAACAACAATTATATATCTATCAAAGGCTAAAAGTTATTGCTTTGGAAGAAAAAAAATATAAAAAAGCTCTAGATTACACAGAGAAGAAAAATCAAATACAAGATTCTATACATAACTTGCAAAAGGATGAAGAGGTTGCCAAACTGGAAATACAATATGAGACACTAAAGAAAGAAAAGGAAATAACGATTTTAAAAAAGAATCAAGAGTTTAAGGTTTTAGAAATAAAAAGGCAGCAATTTCAAAAACAAACGCTTACCTATGCCTTTATTGTGATCTTGATACCTCTGGCAGGTTTACTTTTTCTATATTATCAAAGGTTAAAAAATCAAAGATTACTGCATAAGAAAGAAAAAGAAATAGGAGAACAAAAAATAGAAGCTTTAATAAGAGGTCAAGAATTAAAATTAATTAAAAATTCTATTAGTATTCAAGATAAGGAACGAAAAAGAATTGCCCAGCAACTTCACGATAGAATAGGAGGGAATCTTGCAGCAATAAAGCTTCAGTTTAATTCGGTCAAAAAAAAATCAGAAAATTTAGATGTAATCTATCAACAATTAGATGAGACCTACAAACAAGTTAGAGAGCTTTCTCATGACCTTATCCCAAAAAAATTCAGACATAATAACTTTATACAATTATTAAAGGAATATATGCAGAATATTGGAAATGCCAGTAAATTAAGTATCCATATTTCAACCTATTCAGAGCATAAAATTAATGAAATAGACCATTCTTTTCATAATCAATTATTCTCTATTTTTCAGGAACTCATAACAAATACAATAAAGCATGCTAATGCCCGAAAAGTTGAAATTCAAATCGATTTTATAGATGATCTTACTCATATTATTTATGAGGATAATGGTAATGGATTTGATATCTCTGTAACATCTTTAGGTATTGGTTTATCAAATATTGAGAGTCGAATACAGAAATTATCAGGTGTAATGCATATTGACTCTCGACTCAAAAGAGGAACGATTATTACTATTGAAATACCTAGGCTTCTACAACAAGCCTTTTAATCTTGTAGAATATAGTTTATAGATAACAATATCAGGGTTAATGCAAGGGAGAGATTTTAAAACAACATTTTTCGTTTTCGAACCAATAACCAGATGACTACGGGAGCACCAATTAGCGAAGTAATAGCATTAATAGGAAGTGTATATTCGCTAGATGGTAGTTGTGCAATACTATCACACACCAGCATAATAATGCTTCCTAGTAGTATTACAGCAGGGATTAATGTTTTATGATTTGAGGTATGAAATAGTTGCCTTGTAAGATGAGGTACAGCTAGACCAATAAAGGCAATCGGTCCGGCAAAAACGGTAACGCTACCGGCTAATAATCCTGTAGCAACAATAATCAGAAAACGACTTGTCTTGATATTTAGCCCAAGGCTTCGAGCATAGTTTTCTCCCAGAAGTAGCGTGTTTAGAGGTTTTATGGCAAGGATGGATAATAACATTCCTAATAATGATATACCAGAAAATATAAGTACATCATGCCAGGATAGATTTCCTAAACTTCCAAATCCCCAGAAAATATATCGTTGTAATTGATCGGCAGGAGCAAAGTAGGCCAATACACTTACTATAGCAGCTGTAATACTTCCGAACATAAGTCCGATAATAAGTATTGCCATTGTATCTCTCACTTTAATTGAAACAAGCATTACGGCAAACAATACTAATATACTACCCAAGCTGGCTGCAATAACCAATCCCCATTTTGAAATTAAAAAAGATGATACTGCAACTCCGGTAAATGCGCTTCCTAATATCAATAGTGCCACTCCTAAACTTGCTCCAGAGCTTATCCCGAGTACAAAAGGACCTGCCAATGGATTTCTAAACAGGGTTTGCATCAGTAATCCAGAAACTCCAAGTCCACTACCTACAATTATCGCGGTGAGTGCTTTTGGTAATCGATAATCAACAATAATATGTCTCCAGGCTTCTTTTTCTACAGTTCCCCCTACCAGGCTACTTAACGTATCCAACCATGGAATAAATACTGAGCCTAAGCTTATATTTGCAACAAAGCAAATTAACAAAAGCACGACAATACTTATAAAAACACGTTTATATGATTTGGTTGGGGTCAATTAATTTAGTTTTTCAAAAAAATAGGGTTCATAATCGGTTAATAATTCTGGATGGGCAATTTTAATGATATCTTTTAAAATTAAGTCGGGCCGCATAGGTCCTAATTCATAATATATTAATCCTCCTTTAGAACCCATCTTTAAAGTTGAAGAATATACGGCTTTATTTTTAAAGGCATCGAATAAAGTATACCGATGGTTCTTCGCTTTGAGCTCATCGAGTGATTTAGAATTTCCTGATCCTATCCATAGCTCTGCCTTTTGCGCCTTTTCAAGTACACTTTCAAAACTTAATGCCAGGCTTCCGCTTTTTTTAACGTCTTCCCATAAATATGTAGTATTAGCATCTTTTAAAAATTTGGCAACAAAACTACTTCCACCAGGAACATGCCATATATCCTTAAACATATTGCCAGATAAAACTGTTGGAGAAGAAGTTGTGTTTTTGGCTAAAGTAGTTGCTTGATTGTATTCTTTTTTAATATTTTGAAAGATATCTTCTGCCATTTTTTCTTTGCCAAAGAAAGCAGCCATAAATTTTATCCATTCTGCCCGACCTAAGGGATGTTCCTCTAGCCAGGAACCATTAATTACCACAGGAATTCCCGTTTTTTGTATCAGATCATAGGCTTTTGTATCTCCAGAGGAAGAAAACCCAACAACTAATTCGGGAGAAAGCTCAAGAACAACTTCTGTATTTAAATTCCATTCTTCGCCAAGTTCTTTAATTGCACCAGTATTAATCAAAGCACGTGTTTTTTCAGAAGAAATATAATCTGTATGTGGAAATCCTACTAATTTCTCTTCAAGATTCATATACTCTAGTATTGGAATATCTGTAGTAGATGTTAGAACAACCCTCTCTATAGGCACTTCAATAAATATTGCATCTGGAGATTTGAATGGTTTTTCTGTTCCTTTTGGATGTAAAATATATGTAAGTCCCTCTTTTGCATCCGGCCAGGGTGTAGTAACCTTGATTTCTTTATAGTTTTCACGATTTTTAATAGTAAACCCTGAAGCGTATTCAATATTTTGAGGGGCCAGATACATTACGGTGAGTGGAGTAGTATCCTTTGGTGTTTTCTTACAAGAAGTACCTAATAAGAATAGTAAAGAAATGATAAAAACAGTACGCATGAGCATCATTTTTTTGTAAAAATAGTAAATCAGAATAAGTTTGGGTCTAAAGTAGCATTTCATTATTCTATAGATAATTTATATACACTTTAGTAGCAACTTAATAAATAGTAAAAAAAATGTTTTATGAATCATTTAATTAAAAAAATAATGATTATTTGATAAGCAAAACAATTTATAAACCGTCATTTAACTATTTGTTCTCTTTAAGCTAAAACCGGAAAACTGCTAAAAAACGTTCTTTGATATTTAATGCAAATGCATAAATAGATATGAAAAGTTTAAACTTACATTTTACTTTTTTAATAGTGTTATTGTTTTTTTCATGCTCTTATGAGGAAAGCAATATAGAGGATTACGAAAATGAAAAATTTCAAGAAGATAAGAATAGGAATATAGAAAGTTTAACGATAGTAAGCTACAATATATTTCATTTACCTGGTATTGCACAAATAAAACACTATAAGGAAGAAGAAAGGTCGACAAAGCAGCTACAGGTTTTAACAGAAATGGCACCTTTATTAGATGTTATTGTTTTTCAGGAAGGATTTAACAGACAAGCCGAGACATATCTATTTAATAAATTGAAGGAGGTATATCCTTATAATACAGTACTTGTTGGCCAATATTGTAATACAGGTTCTTATTGGAACTCTATTAATGGAGATTGTTCTAACAGTCTCTTTGTTGTTAATGGAGGGGTAAGAATTTTTAGTAAATATCCGATTGATATTAAAAGGCAATACGTGTTTAACAACTCTGCATACGGAACGGCGGATTATTATTCTAATAAGGGTGCAGTATATGTTGAGATTACTAAAAATGAAAAAAAATACCATGTTGTAGGTACACATTTACAAGCAGATCAAGGAAATTATAATGGAACTTCTGTTCGGTTAAAGCAATTAGAAGAGATTAGAGATTGGGTAAATAGTTTAAAAATACCAATATCAGAACCTTTAATTTATGCGGGAGATATGAATGTGGAATATACAGATACATTTTCATATAAGGATATGAAAAGTATTTTGAATTCTAGAATATCATATTCTTTTAACCCTTCTACAGAAGCAGGGACCTATTCTAATACCAATACTTTGGTTAGAAAAGAATATCCAAATTATAATAATACGTTAGATTATATTTTAATTAGCAAGAGTCATAAGCAACCAGTTTTTATACCTGAAATGCAGATGCTTCAATTTGTGAAAGATGGTAAAGATCTATCAGATCATAATGCGGTAAAAACAACATATAGTTTCAATAATTAATCATGTTTAAAACAATAAATATCCTTGCATAAAATATAGGGCTATTTATTAATATACGTGCAATGAGTCTAAATAGCAATTACATCTCCGTATGCTATTTTGATAGAAAAAGAATCTTTAAGGTCTATTTGTTGGAGGTTAGCAAGTAACGCTCTCATGGGACCGGCATGGGTTACTACGGCAATTTTTTCTTCAGAAACATGATCCAAAGAGGTATAAAAATCCAAAATTCGTTCTTGTAGTGTGATATATGACTCCCCATTTGGGACTTGTATATTTACAAAATCATTCATCCAGGGGTCTATTTCTGAACTATGTATAGCATCCCAAGGTTGTAACTCCCAATCTCCAAAATTTAATTCCTTAAGTCGATTATCATAGATAATTTCTTTTTTGAATGTTTTGGCTAATAGTTTACATCGTTGTAATGGGCTACTATATATCGTAGTAATTTCATGAATAGGAATACATTGATGTATTTTTTCTACTTCTGTAGTAAATGTATCTGTAATTCCGATATCACTTTGCCCATAGCAAATTCCTTTTTCAATATTTGGAGTAGTATGTCTTACCAGATATATTTCCATAATGCTATGCTAGTAAGATAAAATACAATTTCACTAAGCTGTTGGACAGCACCTGCACAATCTCCTGTTTGTCCACCAATCCATTTTTTAAATTTGGCTGCTAAGAACATTTTTGACAAGTACATAGGGATCAAGGTAAGAAATATCATGGGATTTTTGAAGAAAAATAGGGGAGCAATACCAAATATACCACTAATCAATAATGAACGTATACCTATGCTTTTTGCTGCCGGTTTGGCTTTACTGTTTTCTGTATCTCTTACATAAGAATGTGTAAAAATTAAGGAGGTAGCTATAAAACGGCTTAAGGCATGTCCAGAAATTAGTATTAGAGGGATGAAATACGTTTCTATTTCTCTTAATGCTGCAAATTTTATGCTTAGAATTAATACTAGTCCAATAGTACCATAGGTACCTAGACGAGAATCTTTCATGATCAAAAGTATCTTATCTTTGGTCCATCCACCACCAAATCCATCACACACATCGGCGAATCCGTCTTCATGAAAAGCGCCTGTGGCATAAATAGTAGAAAACATAGATAGTAGTATTGAGATTTCTCCCGAAAAAATAAAAGAAGCTCCGTAAAAAACGATAGCACCAATACTTCCGACGATGATTCCTATTAGAGGAAAATATTTAGAACTTAGACGTAAATTTTCAGAATCGTGATTTACCCATTTTGGACAAGGAATACGAGTGAAAAACATCAATGCAGTAAAAAAGATGTGAATTTCTTTTTTCATGATTTATTTAAAATTAATGTCCATAGTAGAATCCTCTACAAGATATTGCCACAATGGAATTAAAGCACTAATGATAAGTATAAAAGCTAGAATTATCCCAATGCCTCCAACTTTGTTTTTCTTTAAAAATGAAATGACTCCAAAATAAAGGCTTAATAATCCAATACAAACAGAGGTTATTCTAAAAGTTTTGGCAACAGTGAATATATAAGAATTTAACTCAGAAGTATTTTTTGATGATTCAATTAAAATAGAGTACTGCCGAGACAGATCAATAGTATACCAGTATACGAAATACATTCCGACAATAGCGATAAATATGGATAAGATTCCTTTTTTCATTGTGTTAAACTATTCACTACCAGAAACTCCAGCGCTTTCAAAACTAGCCATAGTATTAAGAAAAGTAACTGCAGATTCTATAATAGGATAAGCTACAGCAACTCCTGTTCCTTCTCCTAATCGCATACCAAGATTAATTAATGGTTTTTTATCTAAAAACTCATACATCTTTTGGTGTCCTTGTTCTTCTGATGTATGAGCAAATATGCAATAATCTAATACATTTTGATGCATAGCATATGCAGCTAATAAAGCAGAAGTAACAATAAACCCATCTATGATAATAGTCATTTTGAGTTCTGCTGCTTTTAAAATTGCTCCGGTAATCATAGCAATTTCAAATCCTCCAAATATAGTTAGTGCTTCAAGTGGAGAAGAAGGTATATGTTTTTGGTATACTTCAGATAAAATTTGTTGCTTGATTTTAATAGCTGAAGTATCCAGACCTGTTCCAGAACCTACACATTCTGCCAAAGGAACCTTTGTGAAATATGACATCAATAATGAAGAAGCAGAAGTGTTTCCGATTCCCATTTCGCCAAAACCTATAGTGTTACAGCCATTATTAAATGTTTCTGTGACCAGATCAGCACCTTTTTGTATAGCTATGGTACATTGTTTTGCGGTCATAGCAGGTTTTTCTTGATAATTTTGAGTACCAAAATCAATTTTTTCGTGAATGATACCAGGGATATTTTCAAAATCATGATTAACTCCGGCATCTACTATTTTAAGAGCAATATGATGTTGCTTGCAAAAGACATTAATAGCGGCTCCTTCATTTACAAAATTATAAACCATTTGTGCGGTCACTTCTTGGGGATAAAGGTTGACTTCTCTTTTTTTTGCAATACCGTGATCACCGGCAAAAACTAGAATAGTAGGCTGATCTAAACTGGGTTGGTCCGTGTTTTGAATCATACCTATTTGTAAAGCTACTGTTTCAAGTACTCCTAATGCTCCAACAGGTTTTGTTTTAGTATTAATTTTGTTTTGAAGAGTTGCTTCAAGGGTATTATTAAAGATAGGTTTTATATCAAAGTCCATGTATATTTTGGTTATTAAGAGTTTTTGATTTCAACAGGAATACCAGAAATCATTAATATTGCTTTATCGGCATGACTAGCTATATGTTGGTTCATCCAGCCTTGTAGTTCGGTAAATTTTCTACCAATTTTGGTAGTAGCGTGAACCCCCATTCCGATTTCATTAGAAATGATAATTATAGTCGCATTTATGTTTAATAGTTTATCAAATTCTGCTTTTGCTTGCGACAGTGAGAGCTGGATGTCATTTTTTGTATCCATATAGTAGTTGGTAAGCCACAAAGTAACACAATCGATCACAACAACACTATCTTTTTTAACAACTTTAGAGATTTCTTTTTCTTCTTCAATAGAGATCCAACGATCGTCGCGATCTGCAATATGCCTATCTATACGTTTGCGATGATCATCATCCCAAATGCGTGAAGTCGCTAGATAATAAGGAGTGTCGGATAACTGTAATGCCAGACGCTGTGCATAGCTGCTTTTACCAGAACGTTCTCCTCCTGTAATGTAATACAACATTGAATTGGTTTTAGAGATAGCAAAGGTAATCGAATACATTATTTATTTGTTAAAGTAATCCGAAATTCCATAAAATATAATACATTCGCGCAGAATTTTGGTTCTGATACTCCTTTCATGGGAGTTGAGGATTAAAAGGGAATCAGGTACAATGAAGAATGAAGTTAGCATATAAATCTCGATTTTTTTAATTTTTAATCGTATTTCTGAAGTTTAACATCGTAAATCAATATTCCTGAGCTGTTCCCGCAACTGTATGCTGTGTCCATCATTAAAAAGGATGCTTGTTGTTAATACTTTATAACCACTGCTCGTTTGACGATCGGGAAGGTAAACAACAAGACGCGAGCCAGGAGACCTGCCTTTATTCATTGTAATCAAACTTTCGGGACAATTGTTTGGGTATGGGTAAACTACATACTTTTTTCCGGTAATTGTAAAAATTAAGTGTTTAAGTAATGAACAAAAAAGTATTTTTTGGAACAGCATTTTTAATGTTGGGATCATCTGTTGTATTTGGACAGGAGATCCAAATAGATGAGGTAGTTAATGAGCTAGACGAGGTGGTTATTTCTGACTCTAAGTTTAGTTTGAAACGAGAACAAAGCGGTAAGGTAATTACTAAAATTACTGCTAAAGAACTAGAACGTAGCCAGGGGCAATCTGTAGCTACAGTACTTGCAAGAGCAACAGGTTTGTTTATTAATGGTAACGGTAGCGCCGCTGGGCAAGACCTTGGTGTTTATGTGCGTGGAGGGCGTAATCGTCAGGTAGTTATTAGAATTGATGGGGTAACAGTTAGTGATCCTTCTACTTCTTCTGGAGATTTTGATTTACGATTACTATCGGTTAATCAAATACAGGAAATTGAAATTCTTAAAGGAGCATCGAGTACTTTATATGGTTCTGGAGCTGCGGCTGCGGTAATCAATATTATTACAAAATCTGAAAGTAAGAAAAAGATATCTGCTAGTTTTCAATCCAGTATAGGAACGAATCAATCTCAGGAAGATCAGGATTATGATATTAATGAATTTATAAACCTTGCATCGATTAACGGAACCTTGGGAAAAGTAAGCTATTTGGCAAGCGTAGGAAATCAGTTTAGTGATGGATTATCGGCAGCAGAGACCGAAGAAGCAGAAAGCGATGCATTTTCTAAATTTAATGTATATACCAAGTTAGGATATCGATGGAATGATAATTTTAGATTTCATTTTTTTGGAAATTTAGATCAATATAAAAATGATTTCGATGCTGCGGCAGGAATAGATGGAGACAATCGGTTTGAGAGTCAACAATTAAGGGCAGGATCTTTTTGGGAGATTAAGTACCCTAAGGGTAGTTTTACATTTACAAACAGTTTTGCATCCTTAGAAAGAGATCTTACCAAATCTAGCTTTCCTTCAAAATATGAAGGTAATGTACATACTTTTGATGCATATAATAAATATACCTTTAACAATACATTGCATACGGTTATTGGAGCAAATGGTTCGTATAGTAAATTTAGCCTTGTAAATATTCCTTTTGGTACTACAAATCTAGAAGAGACAATTAGTGATACTGATGCAGAGTTTGATATTATTGATCCTTATATTAATGTAGTATATGCTTCAGATTTTGGTTTTAATCTAAATGCAGGAGCGAGATATAATATTCATAGTACCTATGATAATCATGTTGTTTATACTATAAATCCATCATACACCCACACATTTGGAGATAATTATATTAAAGGATTAGCATCATATAGTACCGCATATATCACTCCGTCATTATTTCAGCTATATGATACGGCCTTTTTTACAGGAAATCCAGATCTTAAACCAGAAGAGAGCACAACTATAGAAGGAGGAGTTGAATTATCTCATAAGAAGAAAGCTACGGTGAGTGTAGTTTATTTTAATCGTAAATCAGAAAACTTTATCACTTTTGATCCTACTACTTTTGTGAATTTTAATTCACCCGACGATATTAAGGTAGATGGAGTAGAAGTAGAGGTGTCGACAACAGTTTTAGAAGACAAACTATCTGTAAAAGGGAATTATACCTATACTAATATTGACAAATTAGACGATAATATCAGAATTCCTGAACATATGATTAATGCTAGTATTGGTTATCAATTAGGAAAAAAGACATATACTTCGTTAAACTATCAGTATAATACCGAGCGTACAGATAACGATTTTGCTAATACAGACCCGGTTACTTTTGCCCCAACACAAGTTTCTCTTGATGGTTATGGTATATTAGATTTTTATATTAGTCACCGACTACTAAAAAATCTAAATATTTATGCAGCGATGCATAATATTACCAATGAAGATTATCAGGAGATTTTAGGATTTAGTACCAAAGGTAGAAATGCCAGAGTTGGAATTAATCTGGAATTCTAAATATTATAACCCGGGTTTAATCAAAAACTCCTGAACGAATAGTTCAGGAGTTTTTACTTTTTTAGAGATTATATTATTCTGCAGTGGGAAGATTGTTATCCCGATACATACGTTCATAAACGGGAGAAAACATTTTACTATTTCCAACACTTTCTAATTGTATTATATTATAATTTTTAGCACTTTTTGTACCTAAAATATTATCTATTGCAGCTTTAAAAAGAGGTTCATTTTCATCACCTAAAACCCCAAGATTAGAATAATCTTCTTCGATTTCTACTTCTGGAGAAAAACCACCGTGATAATCTGTAAAACCAACAGAGTTGCTGGATTTAAGAACTAAAGGTTGCATAGCATATGTATGTCCAGTGTTAGCACCTTGTCGTCCAAAATTATCAGAATCATATAATGTTATTGATGCTTGAAATTTTCCTCTTGTAGTGGCTCCTACCTGGATCACATTTATATGTGGGTCAAGCCCATTAATTACCAACTCACTAGCAGAAGCAGAGCTTCTAGTAGTTAAAATATAAATTCTACTTAAATTAAGACTATTAATGGCTTCACCTGTTCTGATTTGATTGTCAAAAAGATTGGTGCTTCCAAACTGTGCCTGTCGATCAGAGTTCCATTCTTCTGTCGAAAAAACCTGACCATTAAATTGCCCTGTAATCATACTCGATAAATCAATTGAAGTTGTAACAGATCCACCACCATTATATCTCAGATCTAATATTAAGTCACTTACATTATCAGATACAAATTTTCCAAAGGCAGCATTAAGTTGAGTATCAAAATCTGCAGTAAAAGAATTATACATAAGGTATCCGACAGGGCTACCACCTACATCAATAGTTTTTGATATAAAAACAGGATTCTCGGTATATTGAACTTTGGTAAGTGAAATAGAAGTTCCTGTCGAGGTAACATTGGTACCATCAAAAGTTGCCAGACCTATGCTGTAACTATCAGTGCCTAATAGTCCTCTAAAATTTTGATCATTTATTTGGGTACCATTAACCGTATTAAAGATATCTCCTCTTTTTACTCCTTTGGCGGCTGCATCAGTCCCAGGTAGTACATAACGCACATACCCAAACACAAGAGACTGGTCGTTTGGATAACGTACAAGACCATACTCCATACCATTATTCTTTGTAATACCGTCAAAAGCTTGTTCTAATGCAATATAGTCATCTACAACCCAGCTAAATTGATCAACTTTTACTTGCTCTCCGCCCACCAATACTGTTTGTTTAGATTTTAATTCTTCAAAAAGTGCTTCAGGAGTAGAAAATCCTTCTAAAAATTGTATGTATTCCTGATTAGAAGGAAAACGATTATTTGCCAAATCAGGGACATCTGCTTTGTATAAGTAATAGAGATTTAATCCTTTCCAGATAAAATCATTTATTTCTGGTGCACCAGAAACACGGGGTACATCATCGTTATCATCAAAACATGCCGTAAGCAGGTTACCAACGAAAAGCAATAGTGCAAAATACTTTATGTACTTCATCTATTTTTATATTTATTGTTTTTATTTGCCTAATGAAATTCATCAATAATCATTCCGAGAAGAATAAAAATGATAGTTATACTTATTTCATATTGACCTTACTTCTTAGTATAAAGCGATAAATGTAACTACTTTATTATAATTTTAAAAAAGATTGTAACAAATTACTTAGATAGTCGTCTCCCTTATATAAAGCTGACAAAGTTTTATGAAAACCACCAACCAAAATGAAAGAAGGAGCATTTATAACGCTTACAAACGGATTTAAAGATAAGCTTTTTAGGTTAGCTAAACGTTTGCTTGTAAGTAATGAAGAAGCAGAAGATGCTACACAAGAAGTATTACTGAAGCTATGGAAGAATAAGAGTAAAATGGCTGAGTATAAAAATGTAGAAGCTTTTGCGATGACAATGACTAAGAATTATTGTTATGATAAGCTTAAGGCAAAAGAAACAGGAAACCTAAAAATTGTACATAGTAATTATAAGGACGAGAGACCTTCATTACAACGAGAATTAGAAGCTAGAGATAGTTTAGATTGGGTTGGTAAGATTATGGATAGTCTGCCAGAACAACAACGAATGATTATCCAACTTAGAGATATAGAACAATATAATAATGCAGAAATAGCAGATATGCTGGGGCTTAATGAAACAGCAGTTAGGGTTGCATTATCAAGAGGAAGAAAAAAAATTAGAGTAGAATTATTAAAAAAACACAATTATGGAGTTGTCTAACATAGAAAAATTACTAGAGAAGTATTTCGAAGGCGAAACCACCGTTTCTGAAGAAAAAGAATTAAAGGTTTACTTTACCAGAGAAACTGTGCCGTCGCATTTGGAGAAATACAAAGATCTATTTCAATATTTTTCTGAAGAGAGTACCATAACGGCTACCAAGGATCTAAAATTAAATACCAGTAGTAGAAAATCCAGATACGCCTGGATGGGTATTGCAGCATCAATAGCTTTGATTGCAGGGATATTTTTAACAAATATGCCACCAAACCCAGACGAAGCTCTTGGAACATATGAAGATCCAGAAATAGCTTTACAAGAAACCAAAAAAATCCTCAATATGGTTTCGCAATTAATGAATGAGGGCAAACAGGAATTAGTGTACCTGAACGAATTTGAAAACACTACCGAAAAATTAACAAAATAAATACAAACGACTACCTGAAAAACACTGTTGATAAAACAGGATGTAGTAAGGGAATTAAATTTTAAATATTATGAACAAGTTAGCAATTATTTTAGCCTTTGCAATATTACCATATGTGTCTAACGCACAAAGTAATTTTGATAAATATGAAGATATGAAAGGCGTATCTTCTGTAGTAGTAACCAGTAAAATGTTTAAACTACTAAGTAAAATTGAATTAGAAAGTAATGATGCCGAAGTACAAGAGTACATGAATCTGGTAGAAAACATAAAAAACATCAAGGTCTTTGCTACAGAAAACAAAGAAGTAGGACAGAAGATGAGAGCAGATGTAAGTAGTTACCTTAAGAGTTCTTCTCTAGAAGAGTTAATGAGAGTAAAAAGTGACGGGAAAAATGTAAAGTTTTACTCTAAGCCAGGAAAAGATGATGATCATGTAAGTGAATTGTTTATGTTTCTTGATGGAGTACAAAATGATGGAAACGGACCCAATACTGTAGTGCTTACTATAACAGGAGATATTGATTTAAAACAAGTCTCTAAGATTGCAGATCACCTTAATGTACCTGGTGGGGAAGAATTAAAGCACGTGAAAAAGAAAGGAAACTAATTAGATATTAGGTATAAAAAAGATCCAGATTTCTTCTAACTGTGAGGTTAGAAGAAATTTGATCTAAAAACATCAATCAAAAATAATCAATCAACCAACCCACCAGTTTAGGCAGGTGAAAAAAATAATAGAAATGAAAAATGTGTATAAAATTTTAGGCATTGTAAGTATATCTCTAATGATGAGCTGCAGTAGCGAACCTTCACTACAAAAGTATTTTGTAGACCACCAGGGAGATGCTGATTTTATAGCCGTAGATGTACCGACTAGTCTTTTGGATAAAGAAACCATAGAACTTAATAGTGACGAGAGAGAAGCATTAGAAAGTATAAAAAAGGTCAACTTTTTGGCTTTGAAACTTACTAAAAGTAATCAAGGTAGATACGAAGAAGAGAGCGCAGCGATAAAAAAGATATTAGATACTGACACCTATGAAACCTTAATGCGATTTGGATCAGACGGAACCAAAGCGGTACTTAAATATCAAGGAGAAGAAGATGATATCGATGAGGTTATCGTTTTTGCCAAAAATAATGAAAAAGGACTAGCATTAGTACGTGTATTGGGAGATAATATGAGACCCGAAAAAATGGCTATGCTTATGAAATCTGTAGAAAAAGGTAAAATTAACCTTGATGCTTTTAAAGAAATAGCACAGACTATTGATATTGATGATTAATCAATAATAACAATATAAAAAAAAGAGGCTGTTGAAAAACAGCCTCTTTTTTTTATGGTTAAAATCTATTACTTATATCCCTGTATAATTAGAAGGTGTAATTTGTTTTAACTCTGATTTTATAGGTTCAGAAACATCAAGAGTTTCAATAAAGTCAGCAATAGAATTTTGATTTATCTTTTCGTTAGTACGAGTAAGACCTTTTAGTGCTTCATAAGGATTTGGATATCCTTCTCGTCTTAGTATAGTCTGTATAGCTTCTGCAACAACAGCCCAGTTATTTTCAAGATCTTCTGCAAATTTATTTTCATTCAGTAAAAGCTTGTTTAATCCTTTCAGTGTAGCCTGAAAAGCAATCAGCGTATGCCCGAATGGTACTCCGACATTTCTAAGTACTGTACTATCGGTAAGATCACGTTGTAATCGACTTACAGGTAGTTTTGCAGCAAGGTGCTCGAATATAGCATTTGCTATCCCCAGGTTACCCTCGCTATTTTCAAAATCAATAGGATTTACTTTATGCGGCATAGCCGAAGAACCAACTTCTCCTTTTTTTATTTTTTGTTTAAAATAATCCATAGATACATAGGTCCATACATCGCGATCCAGATCCAGTATAATAGTATTAATACGTTTTAAACCATCAAACAGTGCAGCCATATGATCATAATGCTCAATCTGAGTGGTAGGGAAAGAATGATGAAGTCCCAATTTTTCTTGTACAAAATGAGTCCCAAAAGCTTTCCAGTCGATATCGGGATAAGCAACTTTATGTGCGTTGTAATTTCCTGTAGCCCCGCCAAATTTTGCTGCACTTGGTATATCTTTTAATAAATCAAATTGTGCTTCGATTCTGGTGACATATACCTGAAACTCTTTTCCTAATCGGGTAGGAGAGGCAGGTTGACCATGAGTACGAGCAAGCATAGGTATGGCAGACCATTCTTCTACCAAAGATTTTAGTTTTGTTAACAGTGCATTGTACTCTGGGATATAAACACTACTAATAGCTTCCTTGATACTTAATGGTACCGCAGTATTATTAATATCCTGAGAGGTTAATCCAAAATGGATAAACTCTTTATATTGTTGTAGCCCAAGAGCATCAAATTTCTCTTTGATAAAATACTCTACAGCTTTTACATCATGATTGGTAACTTTTTCAATGTCTTTTATTGCCGAGGCATCCTCACTAGAAAAAGCAGTATAAATCTCTCTTAATTTATCAAATAACGAGGTTTCAATGCCTTGTAATTGTGGTAGCGGTAGCTCGCATAAGGCGATAAAATATTCAATTTCTACGAGTACACGATATTTGATTAAGGCTTCTTCACTAAAAAATGCACTAAGAGATTTGGTCTTTGATGCGTAACGCCCATCTATAGGTGAGATTGCTTGCAAAGGAAATAATGACATAATTTTCTTTTTTTTGAAGCTGCAAAGATAATTTAATTAATTGCGAATTACGAAGTACAGGCTATGAATTTTGAAAGTTTGAGGTTTCCGCCACCCTGAGTTTGTCGAAGGCCTGATTCCTTTACCCAATTTTTTTCAAGACCATTCGAGAGCGTGCTTTATAAGCTGCGCTACCTGTATTGTAATTATTCTCTAGTGTTATTTTAAGTTCGGGATGTACCCATTCGAATTCTGTACCCAATAGATATAAGGATGTCATGGCATATGCTTTTGGAGCCACTTTTTGATCTGTGATGATCCAGTCGAAGCATAGTTCTGTTATTTTTTCGCGATGTACCTTAGTTAGGGATGCTCTCACTTTAGGATTCTTTTTTTGGTAATAGGCAATGCTTAGATATTCAAATATTTTTGCCATTGGTCTTACAGCAGGATGTTGATATACATTAGGCACAATGCTAATCAACCGATCAAGATAAGGGAGGATAGCTATAAGATCGTGCTTACATAAAAATTCGAGTCCCCAGGAAGCTCTACACGAGATTTCATCATCTACCTGGGCACATATGTTTAATAAATCAGGAAGCAATGCCGGATTCTCAAGGATTAAATTAGCAAAATGCTTCCTCTTTTCACGAGAATGATCTACGGTAGTTAATACGTCTTCGAGCAATATCATAAATAATAGATGTCTTCAGAATAGAAGATTATTAGGTACTTTGATGATTCTTTTCAATTTCAAAAATAAGCGAACTCATTTAAATTTTTTGGTTTTAAGTGAAAATTAAATGTTTTTAGTTTTGTTGAAGGCTTTTTTGATTTGCATAGCAGGGCTACGGAAAGAAAAAAAAATAAAAACAGGGCTGAAAACAACAATTTTTTAGCAAATCGAAAAAGTTTAAATGAGTTCAATAAATAAAAATATGGATCCCAAATGCGATCAGCATTCGGTAAGTTAAATACTCTAAAATTGAAACCTTGATCTGGCCTGGGATGATAAGGGGGATTAATCTTCTGCAAACCCGAATTAATAATAATTACTTGTTAAAACCGTTATGTCTTCTATAACAGACAATTATCATCTCATTGGGGTTAAGCCCATATGGAACACTTGTTTTTGGTAAGTGTCTTTTTAAAGAACAACAAAATGATAAAAAGAATTCTTTTTCTATTCGTGTTGGTTTTTTTGATATCACAGTTTTTAAGACCAACTAAAAACGAAGCAAGCTACGATAGTATTGCTACGTTCGAAGCGACTACAACCGTTTCTGCAGAGGTTAAATCAATTTTGCAGAATCAATGTTATGATTGTCATAGTAATGTCACAAGATATCCCTGGTATATGGAGGTTAGTCCTGTTTCGCATTGGATGGCCTATCATATAAAAGAGGGAAAAGAACATTTTAATGTCTCTGAGTGGGAGTTCTATACCGATAAACAAAAGGATCATAAGCTAGAAGAGTTTATAGAAATGATAGAGAAGAAAGAAATGCCTTTAGAATCTTATACCTGGATGCATGGTAAACTACCCGCTAATGATGCAGAAAAACTAATCAATTGGGCCAAAGAAACCCGTGAGACAATAACCAAAGGTAAAGAGAAACCACAGGAAAAAGCAACAGATTCGTTGCCTGTAAAAGTATCAGATTCGACTGTATTGGATAGTATTTAGCACTGTGTTTTGTTGTTTATGTGTCATCAAACTCAGGATACACACTATATTTCATTATTCTTGTCATTCCAGTGTAGACTGGAATCCACTTAGGAATATACAAAATATGGATTATGATCTTTAATTTACCCTGAACTCCTCGACAGGCTCAGGGCAAGGAAAGAAAATGAAAATAAAGTTGAATCAAAGTTATTTAATTTAAACAGGAATAAATAATCACCCTAACAACTCTTCTACCACTTTAGCAACTCCTGTAGTAGCTTTCTCTGATAATATGGAAAGATGCTCTGTTGGAGAAATTGCCGGATTGGGATCGATAAAATAAACAGGTGTTTGATGCCTGGCATATTGTAATAGTCCAGCAGCCGGATATACCTGCATAGATGTGCCAATAATCATAAGAATATCTGCCTGCTCTGTAATCTCTATAGCCAGATCCATCATAGGCACAGCTTCACCAAACCATACAATATGAGGTCTTAATTGAGAATTATGCTCACAATGATCCCCGAGAATCAGGTCGTGTTTCCAGTCGAGTACTAATTGTTCATCAAACTGACTTCGCACTTTTAGTAATTCGCCATGCAGATGTATAACATTATTGCTTCCTGCTCTCTCATGTAGGTCATCTACATTCTGAGTGATGATAGATACGTTAAACTTGTCTTCTAAAGCTACCAGATCAAGATGTGCTTTGTTGGGGGTTACTGTATGAAGTTGGCTACGTCTTTTATTATAGAAATCAAGAACTAATTCTGGATTATTTCTCCACCCTTGCGGAGAAGCCACTTCCATAACATCATGTCCTTCCCAAAGCCCATTGGCGTCTCTAAAAGTATTGATCCCGCTCTCTGCGCTAATTCCTGCTCCTGTAAGTACAACTATGTTTTGCATAAGGTTGATATGATTTGTGATTTTATTGTAACCGCGTTGTGCATTTGAGATTTTTAACTTGAAATTCGTCAATTCGAGTGCTTCGACCAGAGGTAGAAGTGTATCGAGAATAGAATTTTAAATCAAAAAAGCTATTCTCGATAGTCCTGCTGAGCTTGCCGAAGTGCAATTTTTCTTCATTCTATTCCAAAAAACCACTAGAATTGACACTTTTTTATACTATTAATTTCTAAATGTACAACGGATTAATATAATGTAAATCTAATATAAAAATACGTTAATTCGGCTGCCGAGCTTTAGTGCTACACTCTAATTAATGCCTTTTCTTATTTCAAAAACCTTATGTTAAATTCATAAATAGAAGTTAAAAATAAACAGATTTAAGTGATTTATCCTCAAAAAAGAATAATCCACAAGTATTTTATCGCAATTTTTTGACTTCTAAACGTGGTTTTTTGCTTTTTTTAACAAATCCATATGTGTATTGTTAAATTCCTTCATTTAGTTTATTTACAATTTTATCCGATAAAGAGCGTTTATGTATCGATAAAGAACATTATGTAACCCCCTGACACCAAAGGGCTTCCGTAATTTTATTACGGTTTTACCGTATACAATAAAAGTGTAAATACCCTATCTTGTAAGTAGAATAATTCAGCATATATTAACCGACACAAATTTTTTAACTCATACCCTATGAAATATCCTTATGTAATCATTGATAATGATCAGAAAATTGCAGATTCTATCCAAATCTCTTTAGAAGAGCAGCCAGATTATATCTGCACAGGAATAGCAAAAGACGAGCAGGATGCATTGGATTTAATTTTAGAGAGAAGACCCAGACTTGTTTTTTTAGAGCCAGAAGTACCAGGAATAGATACGGTAACGACAAAATATTCTTTGATGACCGAGCTTTCTAAATATATGACTCGGTTACCAGAGTTTATTGTAATCACCAAAACATCAGATTATGCGATAGAAGGCATACGTAATAGAATCATGGATTATATCCTGAAACCTTTTAGTAAAGGGCAGATAAACAGAACCCTAATGAGGTTTGAAAAAGACTTTGGCCAGAGCGGGGATAATACCCTGTGTTTTAAGTCTTATGGAGATTATCGATTTGTAGATGTAGATGAAATATTATACCTAAAAGCAGATAATAATACCACAGATTTTATCATGAGTAACGGTACTAAGGTAGAGGCGTTTAAGACCTTAAAACATTTTCAAAACCTGTTACCAGATCATTTCGTACGTATACATAATAGTTATATTATTAATACCGATTATGTATCCAGGATACATTTTGGAAAAGCAAAATGTGC
Organism: Aquimarina macrocephali; assembly: GCF_051627225.1. NCBI lineage: Bacteria > Pseudomonadati > Bacteroidota > Flavobacteriia > Flavobacteriales > Flavobacteriaceae > Aquimarina > Aquimarina macrocephali. Next base: position 5,603,931 of record NZ_CP151795.1, on the reverse strand, counting down.
CATCAAAAATACAGATGATTTGATTCCCTTCTCAAAGTCCTATAAAAACAATGTAGAAGAAATCAAAGACTCCTTAGCAAAGAAAAGTTTGATCTATATATAAAATAGATTGGATTCGTATATATAGCAACCGATAAATTGTAGGATTTATCGGTTTTTTTATGGGATAAAGCCAGTAATAGTATTATAAAACCGTTAGTACTGCGTTTCCTACAAAAAGGGTGAATTTAAAAAAAGGTTCATTTACCCGTATAATCGGTTCATGTACATCTCATAGACGACCAGTTACTAAACACACCTTAATATATTAGGCGCGAGGGAGGTATCGAGCTACATTTGTAGTGTACAATTAGAGATACACATCATAAAAAATGTATATAAAAAGAGTACTCTAAAAAATAAAAGTCGTCTGCGCAACGACAACCAATAATTAAATAAAAATAAACATACCCCGTTAAAGACTTAATGTCTTTTGAAAAGTAAATAAATATTCAAACTAAAAAAACTAACATTATGAAAACTATAAAAACAATATTCGCTATACTATTCTTAAGTACTATGTTTATCGCTTGTGAAGCAAATGCCGTAAATGATGAAGTAGGGATTGAGCTAAATGATACTGTTGGTGATGAAAGTGATGAAGATCATGTAGCACCTGAGAAGGGATAACAAATAAAAAAGATTTTAAAAATATATTTTGATAACTAAAAAGCTAACACTATGAAAACTATAAAAACACTATTTGCCATATTATTTTTAACTACGATGTTTATGGCTTGTGAAACGGATACTATAAATGAAGAGGTAGGATTAGAAATAAATGATCAACTTGCTGATGAAAGTGACGAGGATAATGTTGTGCCGGAAGGTAATCCAACTCCGTAAATAATATATATATATATAAATAAAAAAAGAGCTTTAACTTTAAAGCTCTTTTTTTATACTATTTTTTTGTTGAAGTTAAATTGATTAATTTAGATTGAAAATAACTTAACTATTATAATGATTAAAGGTTTCAATAAATTACTTGGAGTATTTTTGATATTTGTTCTATTATCTTGTGGTAAATCAAATGAAATTATAGAAGATGAAGAATTGAAATCTAATTTGATAACTTCCTATATGGAGGAAGCTCAGAATAGTGAATTTTCAATTGATAAAAGAAAAGCTAATTTAGATAGAGCTTATAATATGAGCTCCACACTTGAAGATGGAGTTTATAAGAGAAGTACAATTCAAGATATTTCCATAGTTTATTATGCATTAAAAGACTATGAAAACTATAAAAAAATGAATCAAAAAGCATTGAGATTATCAATTTTGATTAATGATTCATTAGGTATTGCTACATCGTATGGAAATTTAGGGATTTATTATAGAGCATCAAAAATTGACAGCGCATATTATAATTTTGAGCAATCAGAACAGATTTATTTAAAAATGACTGGATACGATTATAATCATGGAAAGGTACTAATTGATTTAGCTCAAATATTAAGAAAAACTAAAGATTATACTGAGAGCGAGTCTCTAACGGTAAAGGCAATTGAGAAGTTTGAGTCATCCGGGAATAAGAAATATTTACCTTTATGTTATACGAATCTGGGAATACTAGCTAAATCTTTAGAACATTATGATAAGGCTGTTGAATATCAACAAAAGGCAATAGAATATGCTAAAGGAACAAATAAAGAGGTATTACAAACCTTAATATCACTTAATAATATAGGCACGGTTTATAAATCTCAAAAAAAGTATGATAGGGCTAAAGAAACTTATCGTAAAGCATTATCGTATACAGAGTTTTTGAGTAAAAACCCGAAGCGACATTCTCTATTGTTAGATAATTTGGCATATGTAAATTTTTTATCTAAGGATACAGTTGATATCCCTGATTTGTTTTATAAAGCTTTACACATACGAGATAGTATTAAGAATCAATATGGTATTATTACTAATACTTTACATTTGGCAGAATACTATCAATCGATTAATCAAGATAGTATTGCCAAGATATATGCAGAACAATCCCGAGATTTGTCATTAGAATTACAAAATAACGAAGAATTGTTACTGGCGTATCAGCTGCTATCGGAAATTTCAGATAGCAAAGAAGGCTTGGGATATGCTCAAAAATATATAGCATTAAATGATAGTTTGGTCAAAGAAGAACGTTTGTTTAGGGATAAATTTGCTCGTATTAAATTTGAAACAGAGGAAATCGTAGAAGAAAACCAACAAATTAGTAGAGAAAATCAAATTCTAATTATTGCGATCCTGGGCTTAACCGCCTTATTTTTATTAGGGTATATTATCTTTAGACAACAGCAGAGTAATAAAGAACTACTGTTTGCACAAACCCAGCAAGAATCTAATGAGGAGATCTATCGTTTACTGCTTAATCAACAGATCAAACTAGAAGAAGGTAGACAGATGGAGCAGCAACGTATGTCTGAGGAGTTGCACGATGGGGTACTGGGTCGATTGTTTGGAGTACGGCTAAGTCTTGATGGGATCAACCAACGTGCCAATGATGGGTTTACAGAAACCAGGAATAAATATATAGATGAACTTAAAGCCATAGAAAAAGAAATACGATTGATCTCTCATGATCTGGGTGCAGAAACCTTACCGTCTGATGTGGCTTATATCGATGCAGTAGAAAACCTGATCAAGGATCTGTGCGAAGTGCATAAAATAAAGTTTGAGTTTAATAATGATGAGGATATCGATTGGGAGGGCATAGACGACCAGAAAAAGGTAAACTTTTTTAGGATTTTACAGGAGTCTATGCAGAATATCTTTAAACATGCGCATGCAGATCATATAAAAATTAATTTCGAATATGTGGATAGTACCATAAATCTTACTATTTTAGATGATGGAATAGGATTCAAAACAAATAAGGTTAAAAAAGGAATTGGTTTAAAAAACATTACATCAAGGGTCAGTCAGATGAATGGAGAAGTTCAGTTTCTTAGTAATGAAGACATGGGGACAACAGTATCGGTACATGTACCCATAGAAGTCAAAGTCGAAGAAGTGTACTAAATAATCTATGCTCATACTATTTTGAGTAGAATCAAGTTTAAATAGTAAGGGGCTAATTTTAAAACCTAAAACAATAAATTTTAAGATGAAGAAAAAGCTAAAAGTTCTTATGATTGATGATCATCCTATGATTATCGAAGGGTATAAAAATACCCTATTAGGAGAAAATCAAAAAGAATATCAAATTAAGATTGACATCGCGTCTAATTGTGATGATGCATACGCCAGTATTGTAAAATCTTCAGAGACGGTTCCTTATGATATGCTTTTTGTAGATATTAAATTACCTCCTTCTTCTGATGGGTCGATTACCTCTGGCGAGGATTTAGCAAAGCATGCAAAAGAGCTGTTGCCTAAATCAAAGGTGATTATCTTAACTATGCATAGAGAAGATCATAGAATACATAATATACTTAAGAATATTAATCCGGCAGGATTCTTAATCAAAAGTGATCTTACTTCTAGCGAATTGTTATTAGCCTTTAATAACATCTTAAAAGGTAAAGCATATTATAGTGCTACGGTAAATGATCACTTTAGAAAAATGATGACGAACAAATTTTCTTTGGATGAGAAAAACCTAAAGATTTTATATCATTTATCTCGTGGTGTTAAGACCAAAAACTTACCTAATTATGTAAGTTTATCATTAAGTGCAATCGAGAAAAGAAAGAATCAGATTAAAGAGATGTTTTCTATTGCCAAAGCAGATGATCAAATGTTATTAGAAGAAGCTCGAAAAAGAGGATTTATATAAAAGAAATAACTAATACGATATAAAAGAGGCCGAATTCTAAGTTAAAACTTAGAATTCGGCCTCTTCTTTTTATAAGGTGTTTAATACTATAGATAGTTTCAGCGTCAGGTCGAGTGATTTTTCGTAGTATAACGAAGAAAAATAGTACTTCGACGGCCTGTCCTGATTTTATCGAAGGGCTCAGCAGGGCTATCGAGACCCTTTTATGATTATTAAGGATTACCTGTGTTTAACTGGAATCTACATTAAAATAAAATGATTATTTGTAAATACGTATCCTTCTTATTTTTTGGATTTTACTTGTATTCAAGCATATAAATATATGATATACGGTTTTACCCTACTTATTTTGAGGGTTTAAATTGCTCTTAATCAAAGTTTTATACATACATTTATAATGTTAAAAAAAACTTAACATAAATATTGATATCAGATAGTTCATTTAAAGACAATAGTATCTACCCCACTATATAAAGTCTTTTTTTAAGTATGCTATATCATCTGGTATCCAATACAATTGTCATAATGTAAATAATACTAATCATGTACCCAATCTCATGTTTAGGTTAATGAGCTAATTTTTAGATATTAATTAAATTATTCTACTTATGACTAAATTTACTTTTTTCTTAGTAAAGATGATGCAAATGCTTTTTAAGTCATCTTTTTACCTCGTATATAACATCTATGCTATTTGTATTAGATCTGATTCTTTTTCGGATCTAAAAGCAATTGATATGACCGATTATAGCACCTCTTGAAGAATATGAGAGTGTACATGCAGAATTAGAATATGAACCAGTTTGTTATAATTATATAGTGTTAAAAAACAAGATATAAAAAACACTGCAACTGTAAAACTTTGGCGAGCCGACAAAAGCAGTGTCTGGAATAGAAATACTATTTACAATTTTAGAAGTAATACACATCACATGATGTCTTCTAAAAAATAACTCAGATTATTTTTTTGAGTTAGTGGTTTCCCAGACCTGATAATGATTTTCCTTTCTAAGTATAGAATCCTCCCAAAGATCAGTATGATAATATGTTAGTATAGAAGTTACAAGGACTTCGTTTACTACTGCATATACTATTAGTATAAGACTTTGATAAAAAACAAAATACATAAACAACTAATCTATCCAATCATAACGATTGTAAATTTTAAACCATTAATCTATGAAAACAACAACCAAATTTTTATTACTCCTACTCTGTATTGGCATTAGTAGTTCAATCTATTCTCAATCTCCAAATATTGTGGTGATTATTGCCGATGATATGGGGTGGTCACAAGTGAGTACGGGAGCAACTAACCTTAACAATCCCAGTGATTTTTATGAGACACCAACTTTAGAAACACTGGCTACTCAAGGTATTGCTTTTCCACAGGCCTATGTAAACGGAGCAAATTGCGCACCGACCAGGGCAGCAATTTTAAGTGGACAATATGCATCAAGACCAGATAATAATGTATTTGCAGTAAACGGTTTAAATAGAGGAGGAAATTCTACACTATTAGTAGGGCCTAGTCAAGGGCTTTCTAACGGAGAAGATGAAATTCCTGCTAGCGCGATTACCATAGCAGAGACCATAAAAGCAAGTGGATATACAACAGCTCATTTTGGAAAATATCATTCTGGAGGAAGCATGAGTAATGCACCTACCGATCAGGGGTTTGATTTTAATTATGGAGGAGGTTCTCCCGGAAGCCCGGGAAGTTACTTTGCTTCGCAATCTGGTGGGGTTTGGACTTTTCATAATAATATAGGTCCAGAACTGGATCCATACGCAGCACCATATACATTAAGTGAATCGATGGCACTTGCCGGAGATAGCTCTCTAGACGGAACAGCAAAACATGTAACCGATGCAATGGCAGATGCTGCAATCGATTTTATGAATACAAATAATACATCTCCATTTTTTATGCATTTTAGTAACTATGCAATACATGGTCCATGGGGTCAGGCAAACGCAAGGCCTGATTTATATGCCAAATATGTGGCTAAAAACAATACGAACCCTAGCCAGATGGGACATACAAATATTGCTCAGGCGGCAATTGCAGAAGGAATGGATCAAACAATAGATAGACTTGTTGATTATCTAAAAACAACAGCAGATCCCAGAAACCCTGGTCATATGTTATCAGAAAATACATTAGTATATTTTATTTCTGATAATGGTGGTGCGATAGGAACAGATGATAACGGCCCTTTACGAGGAATGAAAGGAGAGCATTATGAAGGAGGAGTACGATCAGTTACTATAGCGTGGTCAGAAGGTTTATTGGCAAATACAGGAACAGTTAATGATACTCCTATTATTGCTTTTGACCTGTACCCAACACTTGTAGAAGCTGCAGGAGGAACATTACCAGTAGGATATGATATCGATGGTGTAAGTCAATGGTCTATGTTAACCGGTACGAATCCTAATCTAAATAGAGATGCTATCTACTGGCATTTTCCCGGATACCTGATTGACTCTAAACGAGATCAAAGACCTGTGTCTATCATACGAAAAGGAGACTACAAATTGATTCATAATTTTGAAACAGCTTCTTATGAAATGTATAACCTAATCACTGATATTAGCGAAGCCAATAACTTATTATCAGGAAGTCCTGATAATGCAACATTAACTATAGCAAATGATTTAAGTACAGATCTTCGTAACTACCTTATTAATATATCGGCTCCTTTACCAACGTATCGAAGCAGTGGACTTACGGTTCCGTTACCAGAAATTATCCAAATCAACCCACCGGTTGTGAGTTGTGTTGAGCCTGATACGTATTTGGCACTTTGGAATTTTGACGTTGGAGTAGATGCAAATGATGCTTCTTCAAATAATAATGATCCCCTTTCTACTATAGGAACATTAACTTATGATGCAGTAGATTTTAAAGAAGGAGATCGATCTTCGGTATTTGATGGAGCAACCAAAATACAGTATAGCCAGAACCCTGGCCCATTTTTGATCGCATCGATGTCGCAAAGAAGTGTTGCTATGTGGATAAAACCAACAGCCTTGTCTGGTATCCAGAATCTTTTTGAAGAAGGAGGAGGGGTTAGTGGAGTTGTATTGAGATTAAATGGATCAAACCTGGAATCTATAGTAAGAAATAGTGCTACTGTTTCTGATAGTCATAGTGTAGCTTTTCCAAATGATGGAGATTGGCATCATGTTGCTGTTGTATATAATGGCGGGAGTACCAGCCATAACCTATATATAGATGGTGTTTCTGCTGCTTCTAGTAGTGCAGCTCCAAGTTCTGTTCCTACGCACATAGGATCTGGAGGAATTGGTGGTGTACAGAAAAAAGATAGTTATGGAGAAACTTTAGATAATTTCTATACAGGAAAAATGGATGCAGTTGTTGTTTATGATTTTGCACTTTCTGCTGCACAAGTTATCACATCAGGATGTCTTCCAGATCCGAACCCTTCACAATGTACATATGCTGTTATTAACTCAGAAGATTTTGAATCTGGATGGGGCGTATGGTCCGATGGCGGATCAGATGCAAGAAGAAGTTCTAGTGATGCAGCTTATGCAAATTCGGGAACATACTGTATAAGATTACAAGATAATACGTCTACATCGGTGATGACTACTTCTAATTTTGATATGACAAGCTATGAAGAATTAACGATTAATTTCTCGTACTACTGTAGAAGTATGGATAATAGTAATGAAGATTTCTGGCTTCAGATATCAACAGATGGTGGAGCTAATTTTACGACTGTAGAAGAATGGAACCAGTCTGATGAATTTGTAAATGACCAACGTTATAATGATCAGGTAATAATCCCAGGTCCTTTTACAACAACTACTCAAATTCGATTTAGAGCCGATGCATCTGGTAATTCAGATTGGGTATATATAGATGATGTGGTGATTAATGGATGTAGTACTCCAGCAGCTTCTATGACTAGTACATCAATAGTTAACGATGTACAACCAGAAGCAGAAGTACAACCAGAAGCATTAGTCGATGAGCAGGCGGTAGAAGAAGAAGAAATGATATCTAAAGAAGATATGTTTTCGATATACCCTAATCCATTTGGAAACCAGATCTATATTACTTCAAAACAAAATAGTGACCAAAATACAGAAGTAGAGATATTTAACAATTTAGGACAATCAATATTCTTGAAATCATATACGAATCAAGAAAGAATAAAAGTGCCTACTCAGGATTTATCTACAGGACAATATTTTATAAAAATAAGTGTTGGCGATACTATAATTCAAAAACGATTGATCAAGATGTAGTGTTAATTATATCTGATCATATGATCCGTAAGGTATGAGTGTGAAGTAAAAGAGGTTATCAATTTGATAACCTCTTTTGTTATTTGATAATTGAACTTCTAATATGTGACTTGAACAACATAATTTAGTTAATAAAATTAGTGTTAGACAGGACCCTTCGATAAACTCGGAATAAGTTTTTTGGAGACCTAATAAAAACTAAATATTAAATACATTTTGATAGCCTTAATTTGGCAATAATAATTCAAAATCTCTTAACTAATTGACATTAAATACGTGTAGATTACTTTTTTTAAAAATAGATCATGAATTCGTAGGATTGCTTTAAATTCTTGCCTTTTATCCCGAAAATTAGTGATTTCAACCTGTTTTTATGGTAAAACCGTAATTATTTTGGTGTTTTAAAACACTCATAATCAAAGTTTTATGTATACATTTATAATGTTAATAAAAGCATAACGTAAACACATTACTTAAAATAGATATTGCTTATAGAAAAAATTACGCTAGACATTTTATTTCTTACCCCTCGATGTCCCAAATGTGTTATTTTTTTGATAGCTATTTAGAACAGAAAATTACAGCAATATGACTGTGATGCATTATAGTATTTATTTGCCCGTAGATATTATAGTTAGTGAACTTTATCAATAAAATAAATTGCTTATGGATAGCACTACTTTTATTTCATTCGTGAAATGTGTGATGATGTTTTTCTCATCTGATTTTTTCATACGCAAAATGTATACTACTATTTTGAAAACACAATATAGGTGATTTTCAAAATCTGTTAATGAACAATGCTTTGTTGTATAGTAATGTAGGAAAAAAAGATATTTTTTGTATTGATAATATACCTAAAATAATAATGAGAATATAGAATAACAAAATAACAATCCCGGAATTGTAAAACTTTTGGCGAGCCAGCAATACCAGGGATCTGAATAACGATCAATTTAATACTAAATTAACCATTATGAGGCTTCATTTTTTTACATCAAAAGATGTTCAAAGGTCTTCTTCTACGAAAGATAGTTTTTCTGGTGTCTATACGAATTATGTTCGAAAAATAGATACCCTATCCAACTACAATATCATAATTTTGATAGGAGCGATTACTCTTCTATTAGTATTATATTCCTTTATTGCATACTCCTTTTTAGAGTCTTCTTCAGTTCTTTTACTTAAAAGCGATTATCGTACCAATATACATACAGAAAATAGTACTGCCTTTAAGGATAGTATAGATACTCATCTATATACGTATAGACATAAAAATAATACATATAGTACTACTCGTATCTTAAAAAATAATGCAGTAGGTACTGTTCATACTTCTTTTCAGAAATATTTAAGATCAATTCAGCTAGACTACACATCGGTGGAGAGGATCAAACTATTATGTATTTCTAAAAGAATAATAGATGTGGATTCTAATAAATCCCTCCAGAATAATAATAAAACAATTTTATCATAAATAGCTTATGAAAATCAATACACGATTCTTGTTTCTAATACAACTCATATTCATCTTGATAAATAGATTGTTAGGTTTTTGTTTAGTGCAAAAAAACACTTTTGAACATAAAAAGAGTAGCAATTTATCAATAGTATATGGAGTTGTCTTTATGCTTGTAGGTTCTTTGGGGTATGGACAGTTTAGCTGTCCTTCTACATTTTATCAGGTCATTAGCGGGGAATTAAAAAGTTACGATGCAATTACAGGTCAATATTCAGCTGCAATTAGTACAAATGATCTCTATAACGCTACTGGTTATAATAGAGTTGACAATTTTGTATATGCTATAGGAAAAGCAGGAGCCATAACGGACCACTTGATACGTATTGATTCAGATGGATCTATAGCCGATCTTGGACTATTAACAAATAAAGGATCAGGAGGTAGATCAGGTGATGTAGATGAAAGTGATAATTTATGGATCGATAGGGGTGATCACTACGACAGGATTGAAAATCTATCAACCCTTCCAATCGGAGGATCACCAGCAGTTGTAACCGTTAACTTTACAGGACCGGTAGGAGAGACTAATGATGTCGCTTTTATTAATGGAAAACTATATGGAGTTAATAATAATGGTGAACTAATTACCTGGGATGTTGGCACTTTAACCAAAACGATAACGGGTGGATTAAGTACTCCCACAGCTACCAATTTTGGAGCAGCATTTACAGATGATCAGGATCGTTTGTATGTGGCATATAATGACGGAGGGTTATATTTAATCAATGATTATACAACAGGAACACCAACAGCTTCTTATTTAAACTCTACAGTGGCTACGCCTAGCAATGATGGATTTTCATGTCCCACAGCATCGTCAGCTATAGATCAGGATGGCGATAATAATCTGGATCCATTGGATTTGGATTTAGATGGTGATGGCCTTACCAATATAAATGAATCACCTTCAGACCCTTTTGCCGATGGTGATACAGATCTGGTTTTTGCATATTTAGATGATGATGATGCAGATGGAGCAACGGGTAATGTGGATGGAGTGGTTGAAGCCGCTTTTGATACCGATGGAGATGGAGTTCCCGATTTTTACGACCTGGATAGTGATAATGATGGAATCTACGATGTAGTTGAAGCCGGACACGGTTTAGCACATACCAATGGTAGAATTACCGGTCAGGATACAGGATCAGGAGCTAATGGACTTTTTGATGGAGTAGAAACTGTAGCAGAATCAGGAACAATTAATTATACAATAGCAGATACAGATACGGTAGGAAACCCTAATTTTCAATCTACAAATAGTGATGGAGATACATGTAGTGATGTTCGAGAAGCTGGTTTTACAGATGAAAGTAGTGACGGTATTTTAGGGCCTCTTGTCGTAACCGTTAATGAAGACGGAGTAGTGACTAGTGCAGTAGATGGATATACCACTCCTAATGCAGATTATATTAATGGTGGAGTAGTGTCAGCATCATGCTCACTTACTCCATTTAGCTGCCCTCAAAACTTTTTTCAAATTATCTCTGGAGAGTTAAAAAGTTACGATGCCATAACAGGAGAATATTCTGATCCCATTGCAGTGAGTCAATTATATAACGCAACAGGGTATAATAGAATTGATGATTATGTGTATGCCATTGGTAAAGGAGGAGGCTCAAGCCCTATTAATAATCATTTACTTCGTATAGGAGTAGATGGAGCTTTTCAGGATTTAGGAGCATTAACTAATATGGGATCCGGCGGTATATCCGGCGATGTTGATGCTAGTGATAACCTATGGATTAATCGAGGAAAGCATTATGACAAGATAGAAAACTTATCCACCTTACCAGTTGGAGGTTCACCCGCAGTAGTTACGGTTACTTTTACAGGAGGAACAAATAAAAATACAAATGATGTAGTTTTTATCAGCGGAAAATTATACGGTGTTAGCAACAATGATAAATTAATTAATTGGGATCTTACTTCACTTGTTAAAACAGAAATATCAGGTCTGGGAACGCCTACAGCAACCAATTTTGGAGCTGCATTTACTGATGCAGAAAACCGCTTATATGTTTCCTATAATAATGGAGGGATGTATCTGGTTAACGATTACACCACTGTAACCCCTTCTGTAACACTTTTAAATAATACAATTGCTACGACCAGTAACGATGGATTTGCTTGTCCTACAGCATCTTCTGCTTTTGATTTGGATGGCGATCTCGTTTTAGATCCATGGGATCTGGATGTAGATAATGATGGAATTCCTAATTTAAATGAATCCCCATCTGATCCATATGCAGATGGAGATACAGATAATATCTTTGCTTATCTTGATGATAATGATGCCGATGCAGGAACAGGAAATGCAGATGGAGCAGTCGAAACTGCATTTGATACCGATGGAGATGGAGTTCCTGATTTTTATGATCTGGATAGTGATAATGATGGTATCTACGATGCTATAGAATCAGGTCATGGATTTGCTACCAGTAATGGAAGAATCAATGGAGCAGATACGGGATCAGGAAATAACGGGCTTTACGACAGTATAGAGACGGTTGCAGAATCCGGAATACTTAATTATACAATAACAAACACAGATGCAGCTGGAGACTTTGATTTTGAGTCTCTTGATAGTGATGCAGATGGTTGTAGTGATGCCAATGAAGCATATAATAACTGGAATGCAGATGGCGCAAATGGAGGGGTCTATAATCCATGGAATGCTGCTACAGAACCACTTACAGTAACTGCGAATACTGTGAATCATGACGGTCTAGTCGTCGCAGCAGCATATACTACAGGAGCAGTAGCTGCTGTAACAAATAATGCAATAACTACAGGTTGTGAGGATGGTGATGGAGTTACGGGAACAGTAGAAGATGCAGGACCTAATGGAGGAGATGGAAATGGAGATGGAATATTGGATTCTTCACAAGGAAATGTAGCTACTATACCAATAGCAGATGGTACAGGGTATGTAACAATAGAAACCACAGGGATTTGTTTTCAGATCTCAAGCATCAGCACTGTATTAGAATCAGAGTTGGCAGCTAATGATGCAACATATCATTATCCTTATGGATTGGTAGATTTTACTTTAGATTGTATAACTCCGGGAGACGATGTAACAGTTACTTACTATTGGCATATCACTAATTCTTTAGCAGGATTTACATATCGTAAATATGGACCAAATACTCCGGGAGGAGCCTCAGATATTTATCAGGATTTTACAACGGCATTAAATACTACTACAATAGGAGCAAGAACAATAGCTACAGCTTCTTATAATCTTACAGACGGTATATTTGGTGATGATACAGTTTCAGATGGACAAATTATTGATCCAGCCGGACCAGCTCTTTTAACCGTAAATTCAGATGGTGATGGTATTATGGATTCTGTTGATTTAGATGATGATAATGATGGAATTCTTGATATAGACGAATGTAATCTGGGCGGAGGATCATTTGGAGTCGAATTAGTAGATGACGCAAATACAACTTTTGAAATTACAGCAGAAAATAATGCTACTACTTTAGCTAATTTATTATTTGCTCCCAACTCTGACCTTACTTTGGTATCTGCTACTGTCAATGAAGGTAGCGGAGCAGTAACACAAATAGGTACATTTAATGATGGAGATCGGGTGACCGATAGTGGAGGAGCTTTAAATGCATTTCTTGGGTTTGATCGGGGAATTATCTTTTCTTCGGGTAATGTTCTTGAATTAGATGATAATTTGTCTAATCAATTCTCATCACCTAATGCATTAGGTGATGGAATTAATGGGACAGGTGCTGCAGGGGGTGGTAAGGATGCTGATTTTGGTGGAGGTAGTACAGAATTTGATGTCTCTAGCCTTGAAATAGTAGTTAATATTCCCGCAGAAACAGTAATCTCAGGTCAGTTTGTTTTCGCTTCAGAAGAATATAATGATTATGTAAACACAGGATTAAACGATGCTCCTAAAATATTTATAAATGGAACCAACTTAGCATTAACGCCTTCTGGTGCACAACTAAGTATTGATACTGTAAATAATACCGTAGATAGTGGATCATATACAGATAATGAAACGGTTCCTACGGCTATAAACATAGAAGCAGATGGTTTTACATCTACAATAACTTTTTCTGCAGTGTTAAATGCAGGAAATAATACAATCAAAATTGGTGTAGCTGATAATGGAGATAATCTTTTTGACTCCTGGTTAGCTTTTAAGGCAAATTCTTTTGTTTTATGTTTTGATAGAGATACTGATGGTGATAACATTGTAGATCGTCTGGATTTGGATAGTGATAATGATGGAATTTATGATGCTGTTGAGGCAGGTCATAATCAAACACATGTAAATGGAGTAGTTTCCGGAGCTGTAGGTGGAGATGGAGTACCAGATGCGGTTCAGGCACCTGGAAGTGAAAGTAGCGGAACCATAAATTATACAATTGCTGATAGTGATACAGATAGTAATTATAATTTTTTAGAATTAGATAGTGATGCCGATGGGTGTAATGATGTTATTGAAGCTGGATTTACCGATGGTGATAATAATGGGTACCTGGGTACCGGTACTTTTGGAGCTGGTCTTACAGTAGATGGAAATGGAGTAGTCACCTCGGGAACCGATGGGTATACTGGTACTAATGCCAATGTGACTACAGCAGGAACAGCACCATCAATTACTACACAACCGTCGAATTCAGCTATATGTACAGGAGCAGATACTACATTTGCAGTGGTGACTTCTAATGCTGATACATATCAGTGGCAATTGTTTAATGGTAGTACCTGGGATGATTTAACAGATACAGGAATTCATAGTACTACCACTACAGCTACATTAACCATTACAAATGCTTTGGTAGCAGATAGCGGTAATCAATACCGTGTTATTGTTTCTAGTTCAACATATGTATGTAATCCAGTAACTTCGGAAATAAGAACACTTACGGTAAATGCTTTACCAACCGCAGCGGCCATCACTGGCCCAACAGCAGTATGTTTAGGATCGACTATAGATTTAACAGAAGGAACAACCGGTACAATAGCCTGGAGCTCTTCTAACCTGGCAGTAGCCACTATAGATGGAAGTGGAGTAGTAACAGCAGTAAGTGCTGGTACGACAGATATTACCTATACCGTAACAGATGGTAATGGGTGTACATCAACGTCTTCAGCGGTGCATACGGTAACGGTAAATACTTTACCAACCGCAGCGGCGATCACTGGCCCAACCGCAGTATGTTTAGGATCAACCATAGATTTAACAGAAGGAACAACCGGTACAATAGCCTGGAGCTCTTCTAACCTGGCAGTAGCCACTATAGATGGAAGTGGAGTAGTAACAGCAGTAAGTGCTGGTACGACAGATATTACCTATACCGTAACAGATGGTAATGGGTGTACATCAGCGTCTTCAGCGGTGCATACCGTAACGGTAAATACTTTACCAACCGCAGCGGCCATCACCGGACCAACAGCAGTATGTTTAGGATCAACCATAGATTTAACAGAAGGAACAACCGGTACAATAGCCTGGAGCTCTTCTAACCTGGCAGTAGCCACAATAGATGGAAGTGGAGTAGTAACAGCAGTAAGTGCTGGTACGACAGATATTACCTATACCGTAACAGATGGTAATGGGTGTACATCAGCTTCTTCTGCGGTGCATACGGTAACGGTAAATACTTTACCAACCGCAGCGGCCATCACTGGCCCAACCGCAGTATGTTTAGGATCAACCATAGATTTAACAGAAGGAACAACCGGTACAATAGCCTGGAGCTCTTCTAACCTGGCAGTAGCCACTATAGATGGAAGTGGAGTAGTAACAGCAGTGTCTGCTGGTACTACAGATATTACCTATACCGTAACAGATGGTAATGGGTGTACATCAACGTCTTCAGCGGTGCATACGGTAACGGTAAATACTTTACCAACCGCAGCGGCGATCACCGGACCAACCGCAGTATGTTTAGGATCAACCATAGATTTAACAGAAGGAACAACCGGTACAATAGCCTGGAGCTCTTCTAACCTGGCAGTAGCCACTATAGATGGAAGTGGAGTAGTAACAGCAGTAAGTGCTGGTACGACAGATATTACCTATACCGTAACAGATGGTAATGGGTGTACATCAGCGTCTTCAGCGGTGCATACCGTAACGGTAAATGCTTTACCAACCGCAGCGGCCATCACTGGCCCAACAGCAGTATGTTTAGGATCGACTATAGATTTAACAGAAGGAACAACCGGTACAATAGCCTGGAGCTCTTCTAACCTGGCAGTAGCCACAATAGATGGAAGTGGAGTAGTAACAGCAGTGTCTGCTGGTACTACAGATATTACCTATACCGTAACAGATGGTAATGGGTGTACATCAGCTTCTTCAGCGGTGCATACCGTAACGGTAAATGCTTTACCAACCGCAGCGGCGATCACCGGACCAACAGCAGTATGTTTAGGATCAACCATAGATTTAACAGAAGGAACAACCGGTACAATAGCCTGGAGCTCTTCTAACCTGGCAGTAGCCACTATAGATGGAAGTGGAGTAGTAACAGCAGTAAGTGCTGGTACGACAGATATTACCTATACCGTAACAGATGGTAATGGGTGTACATCAACGTCTTCAGCGGTGCATACGGTAACGGTAAATACTTTACCAACCGCAGCGGCCATCACTGGCCCAACCGCAGTATGTTTAGGATCGACTATAGATTTAACAGAAGGAACAACCGGTACAATAGCCTGGAGTTCTTCTAACCTGGCAGTAGCCACTATAGATGGAAGTGGAGTAGTAACAGCAGTAAGTGCTGGTACGACAGATATTACCTATACCGTAACAGATGGTAATGGGTGTACATCAACGTCTTCGGCGGTGCATACGGTAACGGTAAATGCCTTACCAACCGCAGCAGCGATCACCGGCCCAACAGCGGTATGTTTAGGATCGACTATAGATTTAACAGAAGGAACAACCGGTACAATAGCCTGGAGCTCTTCTAACCTGGCAGTAGCCACGATAGATGGAAGTGGAGTAGTAACCCCAGTAAGTGCTGGTACGACAGATATTACCTATACCGTAACCGATGGTAATGGGTGTACATCAGCTTCTTCAGCGGTGCATACCGTAACGGTAAATACTTTACCAACCGCAGCGGCCATCACCGGACCAACAGCAGTATGTTTAGGATCAACCATAGATTTAACAGAAGGAACAACCGGTACAATAGCCTGGAGCTCTTCTAACCTGGCAGTAGCCACTATAGATGGAAGTGGAGTAGTAACAGCAGTAAGTGCTGGTACGACAGATATTACCTATACCGTAACAGATGGTAATGGGTGTACATCAGCTTCTTCTGCGGTGCATACGGTAACGGTAAATACTTTACCAACCGCAGCGGCCATCACTGGCCCAACCGCAGTATGTTTAGGATCAACCATAGATTTAACAGAAGGAACAACCGGTACAATAGCCTGGAGCTCTTCTAACCTGGCAGTAGCCACTATAGATGGAAGTGGAGTAGTAACAGCAGTGTCTGCTGGTACTACAGATATTACCTATACCGTAACAGATGGTAATGGGTGTACATCAACGTCTTCAGCGGTGCATACGGTAACGGTAAATACTTTACCAACCGCAGCGGCGATCACCGGACCAACCGCAGTATGTTTAGGATCAACCATAGATTTAACAGAAGGAACAACCGGTACAATAGCCTGGAGCTCTTCTAACCTGGCAGTAGCCACTATAGATGGAAGTGGAGTAGTAACAGCAGTAAGTGCTGGTACGACAGATATTACCTATACCGTAACAGATGGTAATGGGTGTACATCAGCGTCTTCAGCGGTGCATACCGTAACGGTAAATGCTTTACCAACCGCAGCGGCCATCACTGGCCCAACAGCAGTATGTTTAGGATCGACTATAGATTTAACAGAAGGAACAACCGGTACAATAGCCTGGAGCTCTTCTAACCTGGCAGTAGCCACAATAGATGGAAGTGGAGTAGTAACAGCAGTAAGTGCTGGTACGACAGATATTACCTATACCGTAACAGATGGTAATGGGTGTACATCAGCTTCTTCAGCGGTGCATACCGTAACGGTAAATGCTTTACCAACCGCAGCGGCGATCACCGGACCAACAGCAGTATGTTTAGGATCAACCATAGATTTAACAGAAGGAACAACCGGTACAATAGCCTGGAGCTCTTCTAACCTGGCAGTAGCCACTATAGATGGAAGTGGAGTAGTAACAGCAGTGTCTGCTGGTACTACAGATATTACCTATACCGTAACAGATGGTAATGGGTGTACATCAGCTTCTTCGGCGGTGCATACGGTAACGGTAAATACTTTACCAACCGCAGCGGCCATCACTGGCCCAACCGCAGTATGTTTAGGATCGACTATAGATTTAACAGAAGGAACAACCGGTACAATAGCCTGGAGTTCTTCTAACCTGGCAGTAGCCACTATAGATGGAAGTGGAGTGGTAACAGCAGTGTCTGCTGGTACGACAGATATTACCTATACCGTAACAGATGGTAATGGGTGTACATCAACGTCTTCAGCGGTGCATACGGTAACGGTAAATGCTTTACCAACCGCAGCGGCGATCACTGGCCCAACCGCAGTATGTTTGGGATCAACCATAGATTTAACAGAAGGAACAACCGGTACAATAGCCTGGAGCTCTTCTAACCTGGCAGTAGCCACAATAGATGGAAGTGGAGTAGTAACACCGGTAAGTGCTGGTACTACTGATATTGTCTATAGGGTTACTGATGGTAATGGGTGTACATCAAATTTTTCAGCCGCTCACACCGTAACGGTAAATGCTTTACCAACCGCAGCAGCGATCACTGGCCCAACCGCAGTATGTTTAGGATCAACCATAGATTTAACAGAAGGAACAACCGGTACAATAGCCTGGAGCTCTTCTAACCTGGCAGTAGCCACTATAGATGGAAGTGGAGTAGTAACAGCAGTAAGTGCTGGTACTACAGATATTACCTATACCGTAACAGATGGTAATGGGTGTACATCAGCTTCTTCAGCGGTGCATACCGTAACGGTAAATACCTTACCAACCGCAGCAGCGATCACCGGACCAACCGCAGTATGTTTAGGATCAACCATAGATTTAACAGAAGGAACAACCGGTACAATAGCCTGGAGCTCTTCTAACCTGGCAGTAGCCACTATAGATGGAAGTGGAGTAGTAACAGCAGTAAGTGCTGGTACGACAGATATTACCTATACCGTAACAGATGGTAATGGGTGTACATCAACGTCTTCAGCGGTGCATACGGTAACGGTAAATGCTTTACCAACCGCAGCAGCGATCACTGGCCCAACCGCAGTATGTTTAGGATCAACCATAGATTTAACAGAAGGAACAACCGGTACAATAGCCTGGAGTTCTTCTAACCTGGCAGTAGCCACTATAGATGGAAGTGGAGTGGTAACAGCAGTGTCTGCTGGTACGACAGATATTACCTATACCGTAACAGATGGTAATGGGTGTACATCAGCGTCTTCAGCGGTGCATACGGTAACGGTAAATACTTTACCAACCGCAGCGGCGATCACCGGACCAACAGAGGTATGTTTAGGATCAACCATAGATTTAACAGAAGGAACAACCGGTACAATAGCCTGGAGCTCTTCTAACCTGGCAGTAGCCACTATAGATGGAAGTGGAGTAGTAACACCGGTAAGTGCTGGTACTACTGATATTGTCTATAGGGTTACTGATGGTAATGGGTGTACATCAAATTTTTCAGCCGCTCACACCGTAACGGTAAATGCTTTACCAACCGCAGCAGCGATCACTGGCCCAACCGCAGTATGTTTAGGATCAACCATAGATTTAACAGAAGGAACAACCGGTACAATAGCCTGGAGTTCTTCTAACCTGGCAGTAGCCACTATAGATGGAAGTGGAGTGGTAACAGCAGTGTCTGCTGGTACGACAGATATTACCTATACCGTAACAGATGGTAATGGGTGTACATCAGCTTCTTCAGCGGTGCATACGGTAACGGTAAATACTTTACCAACCGCAGCGGCGATCACCGGACCAACCGCAGTATGTTTAGGATCAACCATAGATTTAACAGAAGGAACAACCGGTACAATAGCCTGGAGCTCTTCTAACCTGGCAGTAGCCACTATAGATGGAAGTGGAGTAGTAACACCGGTAAGTGCTGGTACTACTGATATTGTCTATAGGGTTACTGATGGTAATGGGTGTACATCAAATTTTTCAGCCGCTCACACCGTAACGGTAAATGCTTTACCAACCGCAGCAGCGATCACTGGCCCAACCGCAGTATGTTTAGGATCAACCATAGATTTAACAGAAGGAACAACCGGTACAATAGCCTGGAGTTCTTCTAACCTGGCAGTAGCCACTATAGATGGAAGTGGAGTGGTAACAGCAGTGTCTGCTGGTACGACAGATATTACCTATACCGTAACAGATGGTAATGGGTGTACATCAGCGTCTTCAGCGGTGCATACGGTAACGGTAAATACTTTACCAACCGCAGCGGCGATCACCGGACCAACAGAGGTATGTTTAGGATCAACCATAGATTTAACAGAAGGAACAACCGGTACAATAGCCTGGAGCTCTTCTAACCTGGCAGTAGCCACTATAGATGGAAGTGGAGTGGTAACAGCAGTAAGTGCTGGTACTACAGATATTACCTATACCGTAACAGATGGTAATGGGTGTACATCAGCGTCTTCAGCGGTGCATACGGTAACGGTAAATACTTTACCAACCGCAGCGGCGATCACCGGACCAACAGAGGTATGTTTAGGATCAACCATAGATTTAACAGAAGGAACAACCGGTACAATAGCCTGGAGCTCTTCTAACCTGGCAGTAGCCACTATAGATGGAAGTGGAGTGGTAACAGCAGTAAGTGCTGGTACTACAGATATTACCTATACCGTAACAGATGGTAATGGGTGTACATCAACATCTTCAGCGGTGCATACCGTAACGGTAAATGCTTTACCAACCGCAGCGGCGATCACTGGCCCAACCGCAGTATGTTTAGGATCAACCATAGATTTAACAGAAGGAACAACCGGTACAATAGCCTGGAGTTCTTCTAACCTGGCAGTAGCCACTATAGATGGAAGTGGAGTAGTAACAGCAGTAAGTGCTGGTACGACAGATATTACCTATACCGTAACAGATGGTAATGGGTGTACATCAACGTCTTCAGCGGTGCATACGGTAACGGTAAATACTTTACCAACCGCAGCAGCCATCACCGGACCAACCGCAGTATGTTTAGGATCGACTATAGATTTAACAGAAGGAACAACCGGTACAATAGCCTGGAGTTCTTCTAACCTGGCAGTAGCCACTATAGATGGAAGTGGAGTAGTAACACCGGTAAGTGCTGGTACTACTGATATTGTCTATAGGGTTACTGATGGTAATGGGTGTACATCAAATTTTTCAGCCGCTCACACCGTAACGGTAAATGCTTTACCAACCGCAGCAGCGATCACTGGCCCAACCGCAGTATGTTTAGGATCAACCATAGATTTAACAGAAGGAACAACCGGTACAATAGCCTGGAGTTCTTCTAACCTGGCAGTAGCCACTATAGATGGAAGTGGAGTGGTAACAGCAGTGTCTGCTGGTACGACAGATATTACCTATACCGTAACAGATGGTAATGGGTGTACATCAGCTTCTTCGGCGGTGCATACGGTAACGGTAAATGCTTTACCAACCGCAGCGGCGATCACTGGCCCAACAGCAGTATGTTTAGGATCGACTATAGATTTAACAGAAGGAACAACCGGTACAATAGCCTGGAGCTCTTCTAACCTGGCAGTAGCCACAATAGATGGAAGTGGAGTAGTAACAGCAGTGTCTGCTGGTACTACAGATATTACCTATACCGTAACAGATGGTAATGGGTGTACATCAGCTTCTTCAGCGGTGCATACCGTAACGGTAAATGCTTTACCAACCGCAGCGGCGATCACTGGCCCAACCGCAGTATGTTTAGGATCAACCATAGATTTAACAGAAGGAACAACCGGTACAATAGCCTGGAGTTCTTCTAACCTGGCAGTAGCCACAATAGATGGAAGTGGAGTAGTAACAGCAGTAAGTGCTGGTACTACTGATATTGTCTATAGGGTTACTGATGGTAATGGGTGTACATCAAATTTTTCAGCCGCTCACACCGTAACGGTAAATGCTTTACCAACCGCAGCAGCGATCACTGGCCCAACCGCAGTATGTTTAGGATCAACCATAGATTTAACAGAAGGAACAACCGGTACAATAGCCTGGAGCTCTTCTAACCTGGCAGTAGCCACTATAGATGGAAGTGGAGTAGTAACAGCAGTAAGTGCTGGTACTACAGATATTACCTATACCGTAACAGATGGTAATGGGTGTACATCAGCTTCTTCAGCGGTGCATACCGTAACGGTAAATACCTTACCAACCGCAGCAGCGATCACCGGACCAACCGCAGTATGTTTAGGATCAACCATAGATTTAACAGAAGGAACAACCGGTACAATAGCCTGGAGCTCTTCTAACCTGGCAGTAGCCACTATAGATGGAAGTGGAGTAGTAACAGCAGTAAGTGCTGGTACGACAGATATTACCTATACCGTAACAGATGGTAATGGGTGTACATCAACGTCTTCAGCGGTGCATACGGTAACGGTAAATGCTTTACCAACCGCAGCAGCGATCACTGGCCCAACCGCAGTATGTTTAGGATCAACCATAGATTTAACAGAAGGAACAACCGGTACAATAGCCTGGAGTTCTTCTAACCTGGCAGTAGCCACTATAGATGGAAGTGGAGTAGTAACAGCAGTAAGTGCTGGTACGACAGATATTACCTATACCGTAACAGATGGTAATGGGTGTACATCAGCGTCTTCAGCGGTGCATACGGTAACGGTAAATACTTTACCAACCGCAGCGGCGATCACCGGACCAACAGAGGTATGTTTAGGATCAACCATAGATTTAACAGAAGGAACAACCGGTACAATAGCCTGGAGCTCTTCTAACCTGGCAGTAGCCACTATAGATGGAAGTGGAGTAGTAACACCGGTAAGTGCTGGTACTACTGATATTGTCTATAGGGTTACTGATGGTAATGGGTGTACATCAAATTTTTCAGCCGCTCACACCGTAACGGTAAATGCTTTACCAACCGCAGCAGCGATCACTGGCCCAACCGCAGTATGTTTAGGATCAACCATAGATTTAACAGAAGGAACAACCGGTACAATAGCCTGGAGTTCTTCTAACCTGGCAGTAGCCACTATAGATGGAAGTGGAGTGGTAACAGCAGTGTCTGCTGGTACGACAGATATTACCTATACCGTAACAGATGGTAATGGGTGTACATCAACGTCTTCAGCGGTGCATACGGTAACGGTAAATACTTTACCAACCGCAGCAGCGATCACCGGACCAACAGAGGTATGTTTAGGATCAACCATAGATTTAACAGAAGGAACAACCGGTACAATAGCCTGGAGCTCTTCTAACCTGGCAGTAGCCACTATAGATGGAAGTGGAGTGGTAACAGCAGTGTCCGCTGGTACTACAGATATTACCTATACCGTAACAGATGGTAATGGGTGTACATCAGCTTCTTCGGCGGTGCATACGGTAACGGTAAATACTTTACCAACCGCAGCGGCCATCACTGGCCCAACAGAGGTATGTTTAGGATCAACCATAGATTTAACAGAAGGAACAACCGGTACAATAGCCTGGAGTTCTTCTAACCTGGCAGTAGCCACAATAGATGGAAGTGGAGTGGTAACAGCAGTAAGTGCTGGTACGACAGATATTACCTATACCGTAACAGATGGTAATGGGTGTACATCAGCGTCTTCAGCGGTGCATACGGTAACGGTAAATACTTTACCAACCGCAGCGGCGATCACCGGACCAACCGCAGTATGTTTAGGATCAACTATAGATTTAACAGAAGGAACAACCGGTACAATAGCCTGGAGTTCTTCTAACCTGGCAGTAGCCACAATAGATGGAAGTGGAGTAGTAACAGCAGTAAGTGCTGGTACGACAGATATTACCTATACCGTAACAGATGGTAATGGGTGTACATCAGCGTCTTCAGCGGTGCATACGGTAACGGTAAATACTTTACCAACCGCAGCGGCGATCACCGGCCCAACCGCAGTATGTTTAGGATCAACCATAGATTTAACAGAAGGAACAACCGGTACGATAGCCTGGAGCTCTTCTAACCTGGCAGTAGCCACGATAGATGGAAGTGGAGTGGTAACAGCAGTAAGTGCTGGTACTACAGATATTACCTATACCGTAACAGATGGTAATGGGTGTACATCAGCGTCTTCAGCGGTGCATACGGTAACGGTAAATGCTTTACCAACCGCAGCGGCGATCACTGGCCCAACCGCAGTATGTTTAGGATCGACTATAGATTTAACAGAAGGAACAACCGGTACGATAGCCTGGAGCTCTTCTAACCTGGCAGTAGCCACGATAGATGGAAGTGGAGTAGTAACAGCAGTGTCTGCTGGTACGACAGATATTACCTATACCGTAACAGATGGTAATGGGTGTACATCAACGTCTTCAGCGGTGCATACGGTAACGGTAAATACTTTACCAACCGCAGCGGCGATCACTGGCCCAACCGCAGTATGTTTGGGATCAACCATAGATTTAACAGAAGGAACAACCGGTACAATAGCCTGGAGCTCTTCTAACCTGGCAGTAGCCACTATAGATGGAAGTGGAGTGGTAACAGCAGTAAGTGCTGGTACGACAGATATTACCTATACCGTAACAGATGGTAATGGGTGTACATCAACGTCTTCAGCGGTGCATACCGTAACGGTAAATACTTTACCAACCGCAGCGGCGATCACCGGCCCAACCGCAGTATGTTTAGGATCAACCATAGATTTAACAGAAGGAACAACCGGTACAATAGCCTGGAGCTCTTCTAACCTGGCAGTAGCCACTATAGATGGAAGTGGAGTAGTAACAGCAGTAAGTGCTGGTACGACAGATATTACCTATACCGTAACAGATGGTAATGGGTGTACATCAACGTCTTCAGCGGTGCATACGGTAACGGTAAATACTTTACCAACCGCAGCAGCGATCACCGGCCCAACCGCAGTATGTTTAGGATCAACCATAGATTTAACAGAAGGAACAACCGGTACAATAGCCTGGAGCTCTTCTAACCTGGCAGTAGCCACTATAGATGGAAGTGGAGTGGTAACAGCAGTGTCCGCTGGTACTACAGATATTACCTATACCGTAACAGATGGTAATGGGTGTACATCAGCTTCTTCGGCGGTGCATACGGTAACGGTAAATACTTTACCAACCGCAGCGGCCATCACTGGCCCAACAGAGGTATGTTTAGGATCAACCATAGATTTAACAGAAGGAACAACCGGTACAATAGCCTGGAGTTCTTCTAACCTGGCAGTAGCCACTATAGATGGAAGTGGAGTGGTAACAGCAGTAAGTGCTGGTACGACAGATATTACCTATACCGTAACAGATGGTAATGGGTGTACATCAACGTCTTCAGCGGTGCATACCGTAACGGTAAATGCTTTACCAACCGCAGCGGCGATCACCGGCCCAACCGCGGTATGTTTAGGATCAACCATAGATTTAACAGAAGGAACAACCGGTACAATAGCCTGGAGTTCTTCTAACCTGGCAGTAGCCACAATAGATGGAAGTGGAGTAGTAACAGCAGTGTCTGCTGGTACGACAGATATTACCTATACCGTAACAGATGGTAATGGGTGTACATCAACGTCTTCAGCGGTGCATACGGTAACGGTAAATGCTTTACCAACCGCAGCGGCGATCACCGGCCCAACCGCAGTATGTTTAGGATCAACCATAGATTTAACAGAAGGAACAACCGGTACAATAGCCTGGAGTTCTTCTAACCTGGCAGTAGCCACGATAGATGGAAGTGGAGTAGTAACAGCAGTGTCTGCTGGTACGACAGATATTACCTATACCGTAACAGATGGTAATGGGTGTACATCAGCGTCTTCAGCGGTGCATACGGTAACGGTAAATGCTTTACCAACCGCAGCGGCGATCACCGGCCCAACCGCAGTATGTTTAGGATCAACCATAGATTTAACAGAAGGAACAACCGGTACAATAGCCTGGAGTTCTTCTAACCTGGCAGTAGCCACAATAGATGGAAGTGGAGTAGTAACACCGGTAAGTGCTGGTACGACAGATATTACCTATACCGTAACAGATGGTAATGGGTGTACATCAGCGTCTTCAGCGGTGCATACGGTAACGGTAAATACTTTACCAACCGCAGCGGCGATCACCGGCCCAACCGCAGTATGTTTAGGATCGACTATAGATTTAACAGAAGGAACAACCGGTACAATAGCCTGGAGTTCTTCTAACCTGGCAGTAGCCACGATAGATGGAAGTGGAGTGGTAACAGCAGTGTCTGCTGGTACGACAGATATTACCTATACCGTAACAGATGGTAATGGGTGTACATCAGCTTCTTCGGCGGTGCATACGGTAACGGTAAATACTTTACCAACCGCAGCGGCGATCACCGGCCCAACCGCAGTATGTTTAGGATCAACCATAGATTTAACAGAAGGAACAACCGGTACAATAGCCTGGAGTTCTTCTAACCTGGCAGTAGCCACGATAGATGGAAGTGGAGTGGTAACAGCAGTGTCCGCTGGTACTACAGATATTACCTATACCGTAACAGATGGTAATGGGTGTACATCAACGTCTTCAGCGGTGCATACGGTAACGGTAAATACTTTACCAACCGCAGCAGCGATCACCGGACCAACAGAGGTATGTTTAGGATCAACCATAGATTTAACAGAAGGAACAACCGGTACAATAGCCTGGAGCTCTTCTAACCTGGCAGTAGCCACTATAGATGGAAGTGGAGTGGTAACAGCAGTGTCCGCTGGTACTACAGATATTACCTATACCGTAACAGATGGTAATGGGTGTACATCAGCTTCTTCGGCGGTGCATACGGTAACGGTAAATACTTTACCAACCGCAGCGGCCATCACTGGCCCAACAGAGGTATGTTTAGGATCAACCATAGATTTAACAGAAGGAACAACCGGTACAATAGCCTGGAGTTCTTCTAACCTGGCAGTAGCCACAATAGATGGAAGTGGAGTGGTAACAGCAGTAAGTGCTGGTACGACAGATATTACCTATACCGTAACAGATGGTAATGGGTGTACATCAGCTTCTTCAGCGGTGCATACGGTAACGGTAAATACTTTACCAACCGCAGCGGCGATCACCGGACCAACCGCAGTATGTTTAGGATCAACCATAGATTTAACAGAAGGAACAACCGGTACAATAGCCTGGAGTTCTTCTAACCTGGCAGTAGCCACAATAGATGGAAGTGGAATAGTAACAGCAGTAAGTGCTGGTACTACAGATATTACCTATACCGTAACAGATGGTAATGGGTGTACATCAGCTTCTTCGGCGGTGCATACGGTAACGGTAAATACTTTACCAACCGCAGCGGCGATCACCGGCCCAACCGCAGTATGTTTAGGATCAACCATAGATTTAACAGAAGGAACAACCGGTACAATAGCCTGGAGTTCTTCTAACCTGGCAGTAGCCACGATAGATGGAAGTGGAGTGGTAACAGCAGTGTCCGCTGGTACTACAGATATTACCTATACCGTAACAGATGGTAATGGGTGTACATCAACGTCTTCAGCGGTGCATACGGTAACGGTAAATGCTTTACCAACCGCAGCGGCGATCACCGGACCAACCGCAGTATGTTTAGGATCAACCATAGATTTAACAGAAGGAACAACCGGTACAATAGCCTGGAGTTCTTCTAACCTGGCAGTAGCCACGATAGATGGAAGTGGAGTAGTAACAGCAGTGTCTGCTGGTACGACAGATATTACCTATACCGTAACAGATGGTAATGGGTGTACATCAGCGTCTTCAGCGGTGCATACGGTAACGGTAAATACTTTACCAACCGCAGCGGCGATCACCGGCCCAACCGCAGTATGTTTAGGATCGACTATAGATTTAACAGAAGGAACAACCGGTACAATAGCCTGGAGTTCTTCTAACCTGGCAGTAGCCACGATAGATGGAAGTGGAGTGGTAACAGCAGTGTCTGCTGGTACGACAGATATTACCTATACCGTAACAGATGGTAATGGGTGTACATCAGCTTCTTCGGCGGTGCATACGGTAACGGTAAATACTTTACCAACCGCAGCGGCGATCACCGGCCCAACCGCAGTATGTTTAGGATCAACCATAGATTTAACAGAAGGAACAACCGGTACAATAGCCTGGAGTTCTTCTAACCTGGCAGTAGCCACGATAGATGGAAGTGGAGTGGTAACAGCAGTGTCCGCTGGTACTACAGATATTACCTATACCGTAACAGATGGTAATGGGTGTACATCAACGTCTTCAGCGGTGCATACGGTAACGGTAAATGCTTTACCAACCGCAGCGGCCATCACCGGACCAACCGCAGTATGTTTAGGATCAACCATAGATTTAACAGAAGGAACAACCGGTACAATAGCCTGGAGTTCTTCTAACCTGGCAGTAGCCACTATAGATGGAAGTGGAGTAGTAACAGCAGTGTCTGCTGGTACGACAGATATTACCTATACCGTAACAGATGGTAATGGGTGTACATCAGCGTCTTCAGCGGTGCATACGGTAACGGTAAATACTTTACCAACCGCAGCAGCGATCACTGGCCCAACCGCAGTATGTTTAGGATCAACCATAGATTTAACAGAAGGAACAACCGGTACAATAGCCTGGAGCTCTTCTAACCTGGCAGTAGCCACTATAGATGGAAGTGGAGTAGTAACACCGGTAAGTGCTGGTACGACAGATATTACCTATACCGTAACAGATGGTAATGGGTGTACATCAGCTTCTTCAGCGGTGCATACGGTAACGGTAAATACTTTACCAACCGCAGCGGCGATCACCGGACCAACCGCAGTATGTTTAGGATCAACCATAGATTTAACAGAAGGAACAACCGGTACAATAGCCTGGAGTTCTTCTAACCTGGCAGTAGCCACAATAGATGGAAGTGGAATAGTAACAGCAGTAAGTGCTGGTACTACAGATATTACCTATACCGTAACAGATGGTAATGGGTGTACATCAGCTTCTTCGGCGGTGCATACGGTAACGGTAAATACTTTACCAACCGCAGCGGCGATCACCGGCCCAACCGCAGTATGTTTAGGATCAACCATAGATTTAACAGAAGGAACAACCGGTACAATAGCCTGGAGTTCTTCTAACCTGGCAGTAGCCACGATAGATGGAAGTGGAGTGGTAACAGCAGTGTCCGCTGGTACTACAGATATTACCTATACCGTAACAGATGGTAATGGGTGTACATCAACGTCTTCAGCGGTGCATACGGTAACGGTAAATGCTTTACCAACCGCAGCGGCGATCACCGGACCAACCGCAGTATGTTTAGGATCAACCATAGATTTAACAGAAGGAACAACCGGTACAATAGCCTGGAGTTCTTCTAACCTGGCAGTAGCCACGATAGATGGAAGTGGAGTAGTAACAGCAGTGTCTGCTGGTACGACAGATATTACCTATACCGTAACAGATGGTAATGGGTGTACATCAGCGTCTTCAGCGGTGCATACGGTAACGGTAAATGCTTTACCAACCGCAGCGGCGATCACCGGACCAACCGCAGTATGTTTAGGATCAACCATAGATTTAACAGAAGGAACAACCGGTACAATAGCCTGGAGTTCTTCTAACCTGGCAGTAGCCACGATAGATGGAAGTGGAGTAGTAACAGCAGTGTCTGCTGGTACGACAGATATTACCTATACCGTAACAGATGGTAATGGGTGTACATCAGCGTCTTCAGCGGTGCATACGGTAACGGTAAATGCTTTACCAACCGCAGCGGCGATCACCGGACCAACCGCAGTATGTTTAGGATCAACCATAGATTTAACAGAAGGAACAACCGGTACAATAGCCTGGAGTTCTTCTAACCTGGCAGTAGCCACAATAGATGGAAGTGGAGTAGTAACACCGGTAAGTGCTGGTACGACAGATATTACCTATACCGTAACAGATGGTAATGGGTGTACATCAGCGTCTTCAGCGGTGCATACGGTAACGGTAAATGCTTTACCAACCGCAGCGGCGATCACCGGACCAACAGAGGTATGTTTAGGATCGACTATAGATTTAACAGAAGGAACAACCGGTACAATAGCCTGGAGTTCTTCTAACCTGGCAGTAGCCACAATAGATGGAAGTGGAGTAGTAACACCGGTAAGTGCTGGTACGACAGATATTACCTATACCGTAACAGATGGTAATGGGTGTACATCAGCTTCTTCGGCGGTGCATACGGTAACGGTAAATACTTTACCAACCGCAGCGGCGATCACCGGCCCAACCGCAGTATGTTTAGGATCGACTATAGATTTAACAGAAGGAACAACCGGTACGATAGCCTGGAGCTCTTCTAACCTGGCAGTAGCCACGATAGATGGAAGTGGAGTGGTAACAGCAGTGTCTGCTGGTACGACAGATATTACCTATACCGTAACAGATGGTAATGGGTGTACATCAACGTCTTCAGCGGTGCATACCGTAACGGTAAATGCCTTACCAACTATTATTGTAACTAGTGAACCGATTTGTTCTGAAGATTCGGCGACATATTCATTAGAAGTAACTGTAAGCTCAGGAACAGTCACAAGTACTTCGGGTACCGTGACTAATACTTCTGGTAACATATGGAGAATTGCTGGAGTGACATCAGGAGTAAATATTGATATTACCGTAACTTCTCCTAATGGTTGTCAAGGAACGATATCAGTAAATACTGTATTATGTATTGATGCCAATCATGATATTGTAAATATTGATGGAGATATAGGAGGTAGTTCTGTTAATATAGTTGAAAATAATGATACAATAAATGGAAATGTAGCTATTTTAGGTACTAATGTTACGATAACGATTAATGATACGAGTCCTGGAGATGGTGTTAGTTTAGATCCTGTTACTGGGATAGTAACAGTATTACCAAATACTCCCCCTGGAGAATATACAATTACCTATACTTTGTGTAGTGTAGCTACTCCGGTTGTTTGTGATGATGCTATAATAGTTATTACGGTAACAGGTACGAACGATATTTCCAATTTAGCATTAACCAAAACTGCTACTTATGTAGATGCAAATGGTGATGATATCCCTAATGCAGGAGATGAGATACAATACACATTTACAGTAGAGAATACAGGTAATGTAAGTATAACCAATATTATTCTTACTGATCCGCTGCCAGGAGTTGAAGTGACAGGAGGCCCAATTAATTTAGCTGTGGGAGAAATGGATACAGATAGTTTTACGGCAAGATATACTATAACAGAAGAAGATTTACTTTCTGGAAATGTGTCTAATCAAGCTACTGTAACAGGACAGAATCCAAGTGGTCAGGATGTATCAGATATATCTGATGATCCATTGAATGATACCAATGTCGACTTAGATAATGATGGGGATTTTGAAGATGAAACGGTTTTTGTTATTGAATCAGAAGAAATCATTATTTATACTGGAATGTCACCTAACGGAGACGGAGTCAATGATGAATTCAGAATAATGGGATTAAGGGATTTTCCTAAGAATACTTTGGAAATATTTAACCGTTGGGGTGTTAAAGTGTTTGAACAGGAAGGATATGAACAACCAGGTTCAAGATTCTTTAGAGGAGCCTCTAATGGACGACAAACCATAAAAGGGAATGAGGAGTTACCGGTAGGAACTTATTATTATATTCTGAAATATGAAAATGCTATTGGGATTACTAAATCTAAAGCAGGATACTTATACATTAATAGATAATTATCAAAATAAAACATCCACGAGTACGATCAGATCTGCTCGTGGATTATAATTAAAACATTCTACCAAAGCGGATGAAAAAAATAAAGATAATAGTTGTGACATCGTTTTTAAGCGTTATGTTTTTTAATAGTTATGCACAACAAGATGCTCAGTACACTCAGTATATGTATAACACCATAAGTGTTAACCCTGCTTATGCTGGTAGTCGAGGAGTAATGAGTATTATGGGTCTTCATCGTAGCCAATGGGTTGGTTTAGATGGAGCTCCCCGAACCCAGACTCTTACTCTTAATACACCTATTGGCGGGAATGAGCGAGTTGGTTTGGGCTTATCTATAGTTAATGATCAAATTGGTCCTACCGATGAGACGTATTTCGATATTGATTTTTCGTATACGATTCCTACTTCGGAGATTGGAAGGTTAAGTTTAGGTATAAAAGCAGGAGGTCATTTACTAAATGTTGATTTTCAAAAGCTATCACAATTCAATACTAATGATGCTTTGTTTGAGAGTAATATAGACAATAAGTTTAGTCCAAATGTTGGCGTTGGTATTTATTATCATACTGATAAGTTTTATGTAGGTTTAAGTGCTCCTAATTTATTAGAGACGAACCATTTTGATGAGAGTACTACCACAAGTACTAGTGATGCTGTTAGTTTTTTGGCAGAGGAACGTATAAATTATTATTTAATAGCAGGTCATGTTTTTGATTTGAGTGATGATGTAAAGTTTAAGCCGGCAATTTTAGGTAAGTTGGTATTTGGCGCACCATTACAGGTAGATATTTCTGCTAATTTTTTATTGTACGATCGTTTGACATTGGGAGCTGCTTATCGATGGAGTGCTGCATTAAGTGGTTCTATAGGATTTCAGATTTCAGATGCTATGATGATAGGTTTTGCTTATGATCGTGAAACTACCGAGTTAGGTGAGAGTCAATTTAATGATGGGAGTTATGAAGTCTTTCTCAGATTCGAACTCTTCAAAAAATACAATAGAATGTTAACACCTCGTTTCTTTTAACAAAAATAACATTGTACATCAATTATTGTTTTAACTTGATGGGAAAGAGGTTTTTAATAAAGTAAATTCAAAATGTAAATGAGATAGCATCTATTATAATTTTTTAAAACCCAGCCCTCTTTTTTATCAATATTCAATTACATAATATTTATAATGACATTATTGTTAAAATTGTATAATTATATTCCAGTGTTTTTCTTTCCAAATTGAATACACATAAATTATTAATTAAAATATACAAAAAATAACCTAGCAATTGTAAAACTTTTGGCGAGCTAGTAATTGTAAGGGTTTGAATAACGATAATTTTAAACTAAACGACCATTATGAGGTTCTTTTTTTTAGATCAAAAGATATATCTTCTTTTATTTATAATATCTACACAAATTGCATTCAAAAGCAAGTTGATGACTCACCTAATTACAGATCACTATTTCTAACAGGAATGATTACCATTTTATTAGGAATATATTCTTTTATAGTGTACTCCTTTTTAAAAATTTATTGGGTATTAATAGAGGATAGGAAACTATAATAATTTACAGAGAAAAACAGAAAAAATCACTGCTAATTTCAATGATGAATTTGCTTATAGATTTCTTTTGAGATCTAACCTTCACAAAGAGAGTTTTTTACAATAATTCACCAATTTTCCCAAATATTTTACAAGCAGAGTTGTATACCATTTATCGAAAGAAAACTGACTTTCATCGATAATAAATATCTGTTCAACGTAGAATGTTGATTTTTTAACAAAAATAAATGTTAATTCGTATTGATTTAGTCTATTAATCTTTGTGATTTTATTTTAAGTCAATTCAAACAAATATTACAACCAATTTTACCCTAAATGCCTATGGAAATTTCTACTCTTTTTAATTATAAAAAACAAAAAAGAACTCTTTCGGGATTACTCTTTTTTATGCTATTGTTTGTAGGATTAAGTTTTTCTTACGGGCAAGCGACATATACAGCAAATCCTACAGCAGCAGCAATTGCTGCCGAATTACAATCATCTGGTATTATTATAAGTAATCCTGTAATTACTTCAGGAACTGGAACACAAATGGGAATATTTTCTGATGGTGTTTCTAATGGTGCTTTTGAAGTTGATAGTGGGGTTGCTTTAACGACTTCGTCTGTAGCAACAGCTTTTGATAATAGAAATGTGGCGGCTTATACCTCGGAAGGTTTTGATGGTGGATTTCCATATAACGATGAAGATTTGGTAAATATAAATACATCTGCAAATAGAGATGTAGTTGTATTTGAGTTTGATTTTGTTGCACAGCCTAATTATTTAGGAGTATTAGTTGAATACCAGTTTGGTTCAGAGGAATATCCCGATTATGTTGGTTCTGTGTTTAATGATGTATTTGGTTTTTTTGTATCTGATCCTACAGGTTCTGATCCTACTGTACCAGATGGTGATGTGAATAATAATAATGTATATGATTTTGGAGAAACACCTGCTTTAAACTTAGCAGTTGTTCCCGGTACATCTAATTCAGTATCTATTAATAATGTAAATGCTGGTTTCAAAGGATGCGCACAAGATGGTTTTACACCTGTTGATTTAACTCAAAGTTCTTTATTTATTCAAAATGGACATAGTAATGATGATGATGCAAATCCTAATAATTCGGCAGCTTGTAGCTCGAATGACCAAACGAAACCTGTTCATGTAGAATTTAACGGTATAACAAAAAAGTTTTCTGCAAATATATATTTAACGGTAGGAGTTACTTATCGAATGAAAATAGCAATAGCAGATGTAGGAGATCAAAGTTTAGATTCGGGAGTATTTATTTCTAGTGTAGGAGGATTACCTCTTATAACATCTAGTGATGATTCTGGTTCAGTTATTACTACATCAGGAGGAGCTGCTGTGGCCAATGTCTTGACAAATGATATAGTTGGAGGGGTAACAAACCCTTCTGTAGCTGATGTTGAACTGGCTCAGGTAAGTTCTACTCATGCAGGAGTAACTTTAAACACAAGCACCGGAGCTGTAAATGTTACTGCTGGTACCCCGGCAGGTATATATACATTAGTATATAATGTATGTAAACCAGCACCAACTAATTGTGATACTTCAACAGTTACTGTTACTGTTTTAGCAGATATTGATGGAGATAATATAGCAGATATTATAGATTTAGATAATGATAATGATGGGATTTTGGATATAAATGAAAGACCTTGTTATGCTTTTTCTGATAATTTCGGTACAGGTACAGGTAGCCCTGTCACAAGTCATCCTAATGTTCCAGCGGCAAATGTTCAAAATGTTAGGGTTGGAACAAATGCCGATTTCGCCGGTCAATCTTGGTATCAACCAAATTCAGGATTAGATGCTATTGGTGATGCCGAAGGGAAATATTTAGCATTAGACAATCCTATAGGAGTTGCTCCTGTATTGGTTTATCAAGAAAATATTACGGTTCAAGCTAATGAACAGTATTCCTATAGTCTTTTTGCAGTAGCTGCTAAGGAAGAAAGTGGACAACCGGCAAGTGCCTATCCAGATGTTAGAATGCAGGTTAAAGATGGGTTTGGTACTGTTTTACAAACCATTAATACAGGGACTTTAACATTAGCTTGGCAACGGTTTGAATTTTTGTTTACTTCAACAACTACTACAGTTACAGTTGAAATATATAATAATAATGCTAGTGCTTCCTATAATACACTTTTGTTGGATGAAATATCTATTTCTTTAATTTCATGTGATTCGGATGATGATGGAACACCTGATTACCTGGATTTAGATAGCGACAATGACGGATGTTATGATGCTATTGAAGCAAATGAGAACGTTATAGCAAGTCAATTAGACGGAAATGGAAGAATAAATATAGCGAGTCAAGGAGGAGTAGATGGAGATGGAGTTCCAGAATTGGTAAATTCAGGAGGAATAGCAGATATTGGTGGAGATCAAGGACAAGGAATAACAGGAAACGAAATAGAGGCAACCAAAATTCAGATAGATACACAACCGACAAGTAGTACTATATGCTTAGGAAGTAATGCTATATTTACAGCCGTTGGTTCTTCTTTGAGTACTACAACATATACAGGAACACCACCAGCAACATTTCCAGATTATAGTGGTAGTACAGCAACAACGACAGGATTAGAATATCAATGGCAAGAACAGGTAGGTGGAGTTGGACTATGGAATAACATTAGTGGAGCCAATTCGGCTAGTTTAACATTAACAAGCCCAGCACTAAGTGCCTCAACCAATAAATATAGGTTAATATTAACCAGTACAAAGAATTTATGTGTGAGTGTAACCTCAGATGAAGCTACTTTAACCATTGATCCAGTAAATGTTGGAGGAAGTATTGCAGGAAGTACAAATGTTTGTACCGGAACCAACAGTACGACTCTTACCTTAAGTGGTCATACGGGTAGTATTGTAAGATGGGAAAGTTCAACAAATAACTTTGTAACAGATACAGATATAGCCAATACGACGACTAGTTTAACAGCAACGAATCTAACGGCAACTACAAAATATAGAGCAGTACTTCAAAGCGGAGTATGTGCAGCGGTTACATCTTCAGAAGCTACAATCACGGTAGATCCAGCCAGTGTTGGAGGAAGTATTGCAGGAAGTACAAATGTTTGTACCGGAACCAACAGTACGACCCTTACCTTAAGTGGTCATACGGGTAGTATTGTAAGATGGGAAAGTTCAACAAATAACTTTGTAACAGATACAGATATAGCCAATACGACGACTAGTTTAACAGCAACGAATCTAACGGCAACTACAAAGTATAGAGCAGTACTTCAAAGCGGAGTATGTGCAGCGGTTACATCTTCAGAAGCTACAATCACGGTAGATCCAGCTAGTGTTGGAGGAAGTATTGCAGGAAGTACAAATGTTTGTACCGGAACCAACAGTACGACTCTTACCTTAAGTGGTCATACGGGTAGTATTGTAAGATGGGAAAGTTCAACAAATAACTTTGTAACAGATACAGATATAGCCAATACGACGACTAGTTTAACAGCAACGAATCTAACGGCAACTACAAAATATAGAGCAGTACTTCAAAGCGGAGTATGTGCAGCGGTTACATCTTCAGAGGCTACAATCACGGTAGATCCAGCTAGTGTTGGAGGAAGTATTGCAGGAAGTACAAATGTTTGTACCGGAACCAACAGTACGACCCTTACCTTAAGTGGTCATACAGGTAGTATTGTAAGATGGGAAAGTTCAACAAATAACTTTGTAACAGATACAGATATAGCTAATACGACGACTAGTTTAACAGCAACAAATCTAACGGCAGCTACAAAATATAGAGCAGTACTTCAAAGTGGAGTATGTGCAGCGGTTACATCTTCAGAAGCTACAATCACGATAGACCCAGCCAGTGTTGGAGGAAGTATTGCAGGAAGTACAAATGTTTGTACCGGAACCAACAGTACGACCCTTACCTTAAGTGGTCATACGGGTAGTATTGTAAGATGGGAAAGTTCAACAAATAACTTTGTAACAGATACAGATATAGCCAATACGACGACTAGTTTAACAGCAACGAATCTAACGGCAACTACTAAGTATAGAGCAGTACTTCAAAGCGGAGTATGTGCAGCGGTTACATCTTCAGAGGCTACAATCACGGTAGATCCAGCTAGTGTTGGAGGAAGTATTGCAGGAAGTACAAATGTTTGTACCGGAACCAACAGTACGACCCTTACCTTAAGTGGTCATACAGGTAGTATTGTAAGATGGGAAAGTTCAACAAATAACTTTGTAACAGATACAGATATAGCCAATACGACGACTAGTTTAACAGCAACGAATCTAACGGCAACTACAAAGTATAGAGCAGTACTTCAAAGCGGAGTATGTGCAGCGGTTACATCTTCAGAAGCTACAATCACGGTAGATCCAGCTAGTGTTGGAGGAAGTATTGCAGGAAGTACAAATGTTTGTACCGGAACCAACAGTACGACCCTTACCTTAAGTGGTCATACGGGTAGTATTGTAAGATGGGAAAGTTCAACAAATAACTTTGTAACAGATACAGATATAGCCAATACGACGACTAGTTTAACAGCAACGAATCTAACGGCAGCTACAAAATATAGAGCAGTACTTCAAAGCGGAGTATGTGCAGCGGTTACATCTTCAGAAGCTACAATCACGATAGACCCAGCTAGTGTTGGAGGAAGTATTGCAGGAAGTACAAATGTTTGTACCGGAACCAACAGTACGACCCTTACCTTAAGTGGTCATACGGGTAGTATTGTAAGATGGGAAAGTTCAACAAATAACTTTGTAACAGATACAGATATAGCCAATACGACGACTAGTTTAACAGCAACGAATCTAACGGCAACTACAAAGTATAGAGCAGTACTTCAAAGCGGAGTATGTGCAGCGGTTACATCTTCAGAAGCTACAATCACGGTAGATCCAGCTAGTGTTGGAGGAAGTATTGCAGGAAGTACAAATGTTTGTACCGGAACCAACAGTACGACTCTTACCTTAAGTGGTCATACGGGTAGTATTGTAAGATGGGAAAGTTCAACAAATAACTTTGTAACAGATACAGATATAGCCAATACGACGACTAGTTTAACAGCAACGAATCTAACGGCAACTACAAAGTATAGAGCAGTACTTCAAAGTGGAGTATGTGCAGCGGTTACATCTTCAGAAGCTACAATCACGATAGACCCAGCCAGTGTTGGAGGAAGTATTGCAGGAAGTACAAATGTTTGTACCGGAACCAACAGTACAACCCTTACCTTAAGTGGTCACACGGGTAGTATTGTAAGATGGGAAAGTTCAACAAATAACTTTGTAACAGATACAGATATAGCTAATACGACGACTAGTTTAACAGCAACAAATCTAACGGCAGCTACAAAATATAGAGCAGTACTTCAAAGTGGAGTATGTGCAGCGGTTACATCTTCAGAGGCTACAATCACGGTAGATCCAGCTAGTGTTGGAGGAAGTATTGCAGGAAGTACAAATGTTTGTACCGGAACCAACAGTACAACCCTTACCTTAAGTGGTCACACGGGTAGTATTGTAAGATGGGAAAGTTCAATAAATAACTTTGTAACAGATACAGATATAGCCAATACGACGACTAGTTTAACAGCAACGAATCTAACGGCAACTACAAAGTATAGAGCAGTACTTCAAAGCGGAGTATGTGCAGCGGTTACATCTTCAGAAGCTACAATCACGATAGACCCAGCTAGTGTTGGAGGAAGTATTGCAGGAAGCACAAATGTATGTACCGGAACCAACAGTACGACTCTTACCTTAAGTGGTCATACGGGTAGTATTGTAAGATGGGAAAGTTCAACAAATAACTTTGTAACAGATACAGATATAGCTAATACGACGACTAGTTTAACAGCAACAAATCTAACGGCAGCTACAAAATATAGAGCAGTACTTCAAAGTGGAGTATGTGCAGCGGTTACATCTTCAGAAGCTACAATCACGATAGATCCAGCCAGT
This sequence comes from Aquimarina macrocephali, assembly GCF_051627225.1. Lineage (NCBI taxonomy): Bacteria > Pseudomonadati > Bacteroidota > Flavobacteriia > Flavobacteriales > Flavobacteriaceae > Aquimarina > Aquimarina macrocephali. The sequence continues at coordinate 5,564,823 of NZ_CP151795.1, read as the reverse complement.
GTTGGAGGAAGTATTGCAGGAAGCACAAATGTTTGTACCGGAACCAACAGTACGACTCTTACCTTAAGTGGTCATACGGGTAGTATTGTAAGATGGGAAAGTTCAACAAATAACTTTGTAACAGATACAGATATAGCCAATACGACGACTAGTTTAACAGCAACGAATCTAACGGCAACTACAAAATATAGAGCAGTACTTCAAAGTGGAGTATGTGCAGCAGTTACATCTTCAGAGGCTACAATCACGGTGGGAGGTTTAGTAAATATAACAATAAACAGCATTACTTTAGATAACATCTTAAATGCAGCGGAAGCTTTAGGTACAGTTGCAGTGACAGGAATTGTAGGAGGAGATTTTAGTACTGGTGACCTCGTTACCTTAACAGTAAAAGGAAATAGTTTTACAGGAACAGTAGGTGTAGGCGGAAACTTCAGTATTAATGTACCTGGAAGTGATTTAGCTGCTGATGGTGATACTACAGTAGATGCAAGTTTTACCGCAACGGGTACTTGTAGTGCAGTAGATACACAATTATATAGTATTGATACGACTGCACCTACTGCAGATACGTTTACTACCAATGACATTACCCCAACTTTAACCGGAACAGGAGAAGCAAATGAAACCTTAACGATTACTGTTGATGAGAACGGAGATGGTACCCCAGAGGTTACCTATACAGTAACTACAAATGCATCAGGAGACTGGAGTATTGATACCGGAGTTGTTGTTCCTACAAGTGGTAGTTTACCAGTATTAACAGATAATGATACTTTAGATGTTGTATCTACTGATGCCGGAGGCAATAGTGGAAGTGGAGTAGTTACAATTGATACGACTGCACCTACTGCAGATACGTTTACTACCAATGACATTACCCCAACTTTAACCGGAACAGGAGAAGCAAATGAAACCTTAACGATTAGTGTTGATGAAAACGGAGATGGTACCCCAGAGGTTACCTATACAGTAACTACAAATGCATCAGGAGACTGGAGTATTGATACCGGAGTTGTTGTTCCTACAAGTGGTAGTTTACCAGTATTAACAGATAACGACACTTTAGATGTTGTAGCTACTGATGCCGGAGGCAATAGTGGAAGTGGAGTAGTTACAATTGATACGACTGCACCTACTGCAGATACGTTTACTACCAATGACATTACCCCAACTTTAACCGGAACAGGAGAAGCAAATGAAACCTTAACGATTAGTGTTGATGAAAACGGAGATGGTACCCCAGAGGTTACCTATACAGTAACTACAAATGCATCAGGAGACTGGAGTATTGATACCGGAGTTGTTGTTCCTACAAGTGGTAGTTTACCAGTATTAACAGATAATGATACTTTAGATGTTGTAGCTACTGATGCCGGAGGCAATAGTGGAAGTGGAGTAGTTACAATTGATACGACTGCACCTACTGCAGATACGTTTACTACCAATGACATTACCCCAACTTTAACCGGAACAGGAGAAGCAAATGAAACCTTAACGATTACTGTTGATGAAAACGGAGATGGTACCCCAGAGGTTACCTATACAGTAACTACAAATGCATCAGGAGACTGGAGTATTGATACCGGAGTTGTTGTTCCTACAAGTGGTAGTTTACCAGTATTAACAGATAACGACACTTTAGATGTTGTAGCTACTGATGCCGGAGGCAATAGTGGAAGTGGAGTAGTTACAATTGATACGACTGCACCTACTGCAGATACGTTTACTACCAATGACATTACCCCAACTTTAACCGGAACAGGAGAAGCAAATGAAACCTTAACGATTAGTGTTGATGAAAACGGAGATGGTACCCCAGAGGTTACCTATACAGTAACTACAAATGCATCAGGAGACTGGAGTATTGATACCGGAGTTGTTGTTCCTACAAGTGGTAGTTTACCAGTATTAACAGATAACGACACTTTAGATGTTGTAGCTACTGATGCCGGAGGCAATAGTGGAAGTGGAGTAGTTACAATTGATACGACTGCACCTACTGCAGATACGTTTACTACCAATGACATTACCCCAACTTTAACCGGAACAGGAGAAGCAAATGAAACCTTAACGATTACTGTTGATGAGAACGGAGATGGTACCCCAGAGGTTACCTATACAGTAACTACAAATGCATCAGGAGACTGGAGTATTGATACCGGAGTTGTTGTTCCTACAAGTGGTAGTTTACCTGTGTTAACAGATAACGACACTTTAGATGTTGTGGCTACTGATGCCGGAGGCAATAGTGGAAGTGGAGTAGTTACAATTGATACGACTGCACCTACTGCAGATACGTTTACTACCAATGACATTACCCCAACTTTAACCGGAACAGGAGAAGCAAATGAAACCTTAACGATTACTGTTGATGAGAACGGAGATGGTACCCCAGAGGTTACCTATACAGTAACTACGAATGCATCGGGAGACTGGAGTATTGATACCGGAGTTGTTGTTCCTACAAGTGGTAGTTTACCAGTATTAACAGATAACGACACTTTAGATGTTGTAGCTACTGATGCCGGAGGCAATAGTGGAAGTGGAGTAGTTACAATTGATACGACTGCACCTACTGCAGATACGTTTACTACCAATGACATTACCCCAACTTTAACCGGAACAGGAGAAGCAAATGAAACCTTAACGATTACTGTTGATGAGAACGGAGATGGTACCCCAGAGGTTACCTATACAGTAACTACAAATGCATCAGGAGACTGGAGTATTGATACCGGAGTTGTTGTTCCTACAAGTGGTAGTTTACCAGTATTAACAGATAATGATACTTTAGATGTTGTAGCTACTGATGCCGGAGGCAATAGTGGAAGTGGAGTAGTTACAATTGATACGACTGCACCTACTGCAGATACGTTTACTACCAATGACATTACCCCAACTTTAACCGGAACAGGAGAAGCAAATGAAACCTTAACGATTAGTGTTGATGAAAACGGAGATGGTACCCCAGAGGTTACCTATACAGTAACTACAAATGCATCAGGAGACTGGAGTATTGATACCGGAGTTGTTGTTCCTACAAGTGGTAGTTTACCAGTATTAACAGATAACGACACTTTAGATGTTGTAGCTACTGATGCCGGAGGCAATAGTGGAAGTGGAGTAGTTACAATTGATACGACTGCACCTACTGCAGATACGTTTACTACCAATGACATTACCCCAACTTTAACCGGAACAGGAGAAGCAAATGAAACCTTAACGATTACTGTTGATGAGAACGGAGATGGTACCCCAGAGGTTACCTATACAGTAACTACGAATGCATCAGGAGACTGGAGTATTGATACCGGAGTTGTTGTTCCTACAAGTGGTAGTTTACCAGTATTAACAGATAACGACACTTTAGATGTTGTGGCTACTGATGCCGGAGGCAATAGTGGAAGTGGAGTAGTTACAATTGATACGACTGCACCTACTGCAGATACGTTTACTACCAATGACATTACCCCAACTTTAACCGGAACAGGAGAAGCAAATGAAACTTTAACGATTACTGTTGATGAGAACGGAGATGGTACCCCAGAGGTTACCTATACAGTAACTACAAATGCATCAGGAGACTGGAGTATTGATACCGGAGTTGTTGTTCCTACAAGTGGTAGTTTACCAGTATTAACAGATAATGATACTTTAGATGTTGTAGCTACTGATGCCGGAGGCAATAGTGGAAGTGGAGTAGTTACAATTGATACGACTGCACCTACTGCAGATACGTTTACTACCAATGACATTACCCCAACTTTAACCGGAACAGGAGAAGCAAATGAAACCTTAACGATTACTGTTGATGAGAACGGAGATGGTACCCCAGAGGTTACCTATACAGTAACTACAAATGCATCAGGAGACTGGAGTATTGATACCGGAGTTGTTGTTCCTACAAGTGGTAGTTTACCAGTATTAACAGATAACGACACTTTAGATGTTGTGGCTACTGATGCCGGAGGCAATAGTGGAAGTGGAGTAGTAGACATAAAACTTAGTGATACTGATGGGGATGGAATTAATGACCTTGACGAGGAAAATGATGGTACAGATCCATTAGATCCTTGTGATCCAAATCCAGGAGCTGTTTCTTCAGGTGATTGTGATGGGGATGGAGTAATAAATGAATTTGAAATAGGAGATGATCCAGATAATCCTCAAGATACTGATGGTGATGGTATTCCTGATATTCTGGATACCGATGATGATGATGATGGAATTTTAACAGAAGATGAAAATCCTGATCCAGATGGTAATGGTAACCCTGATGATGCTTTTGATAGCAATGGTAATGGTACTCCCGATTATTTAGAACCTAATGGGCCTACTGAAGAAGAAGATAATATTACAGTTTTTTCAGGAATGTCACCTAATGGAGATGGAATTAATGATGTGTTCATAATCAGTGGAATTGAAAGATTAGAGAATACCTTAGAAATTTATAATCGCTGGGGAGTTAAAGTGTATGAATCCAAAAACTATGGAAGAGATGATAATTTCTTCAGAGGAATATCATTAGGAAGAACTACAGTACAAGGGAATGACCAATTACCTGTAGGAACTTATTATTATGTTCTTAATTATACTCTAGAATCAGGAGAACAAAAAAATAGAGCAGGATACTTATACATTAACAGGTAATTATCAAAATAAAACATCCACGAGTATGATTAGATTTACTCGTGGGTGAAATAAAAATATTAAATTAGAGCAGATGAAAAAAATAAAAACAATAATTGTGGTGGCGTTTTTAAGCACTATGTTTTTGAACAGTTATGCCCAACAGGATGCTCAATACACTCAGTATATGTATAATACTATAAGTGTTAATCCAGCTTATGCAGGAAGTCGAGGAGTGATGAGTATTATGGGACTTCATCGTAGTCAGTGGGTTGGTTTAGATGGTGCTCCTCGTACTCAAACCTTAACTATTAATACCCCCATTGGAGGAAATGAGCGAGTTGGTTTAGGATTATCTATAGTAAATGATGCAATTGGTCCTACCGATGAAACATATTTCGATATTGATTTTTCCTATACGATTCCTACATCAGAAGAAGGTCGACTAAGTTTTGGGGTAAAAGCTGGAGGTCATTTATTGAATGTTGATTTTCAGAAATTATCACAGTTTAATACTAATGATGCTTTGTTTGAGAGTAATATAGACAATAAGTTTAGTCCCAATGTTGGAGTAGGGGTGTATTATCACACCAATAAGTTTTATGTAGGATTAAGTGCTCCTAATTTGTTAGAAACTGATCATTTTGATGAGAGCACAACAACAAGTAGTAGTACAGCAGTTAGTTTTTTGGCAGAGGAACGTATAAATTATTATTTAATAGCAGGTCATGTTTTTGATTTGAGTGATGACGTAAAGTTTAAGCCAGCAGTTTTAGGTAAGTTGGTATTTGGTGCACCATTACAGGTAGATATTTCTGCTAATTTTTTATTGTATGATCGTTTGACCCTGGGAGCTGCTTATCGTTGGAGTGCTGCATTAAGTGGTTCTATAGGATTTCAGATTTCAGATGCTATGATGATAGGTTTTGCATATGATCGCGAAACCACCGAGTTAGGTCAGAGTCAATTTAATGATGGGAGTTATGAGGTCTTTCTCAGATTCGAGCTTTTCAAAAAATACAATAGAATGTTAACTCCTCGTTTCTTTTAATTATTATTTAAGGATGATAGACCTTCAAAAAAAATAAAAGCAAAAGATAAGAACCTTAATAAAACCTAGTTTTAGAATTAAGTAAAAACGAAAAACTATGAATTTTACCAAATATTTTATAAATATATCCTTAAGTATACTATTGTCTGGTATTGCTTTTTCTCAAGAAAAACGTTTAGCCAAAGCAGATGAAAGTTTTAGTCGATATGCTTTTGTTGACGCCCGAAAAATTTATCTTCAGGTAGCTGAAAAGGGATATGAATCTGCCGATTTATTTAAAAAAATAGGAGATTCTTATTATTTCAATGCAAGACTCGAAGATGCGATTCCCTGGTATGAAAAACTCACTACGACTTATGTAGATGATATTGATCCTGAATATTTATTCAGGTATTCTCAAAGCTTGAAAAGTGTACAACGATATGACGAAGCTGATAAAATAATGGAACGTTTCAACACTTTAATTGGAAATGATCAGCGAGCAGAATTTTTTATGAATACACGAGATTATCTAAAGTTTATCGAAATGCAATCGGGTAAATATAAGTTGTCAAAACTTAGTGTGAATTCTAAATATTCTGATTATGCTCCAAGTTTTAATAATCAAGGGCAGTTAGTGTTTGCATCTTCTCGTGGTGGTAATAGTGGGATAAGCAGGATTGTACATGAATGGGATGAAATGCCATTTCTGGATTTGTATTCTTCGACTATAACAGAAGAGAAAGGTACTTTACAAGCTCCGAAAAAAATAAAAGGAAAAATAAATACCAAATTTCATGAATCATCTACTTCATTTAGTAATGATGGTCAAACCGTATACTTTACTCGTAATAATTATACCAAAAGAAGATTAGGCTCTAATGAAAAAGGTACAACATTATTAAAATTGTATAAAGCTATAATCGAAAATAATAAATGGGATAATATAGAAGAATTACCTTTTAATAGTAACGAATATTCTATGGCACACCCTGCTTTAAGTGCAGATGGAACCAAACTTTATTTTGCTAGTGATATGCCAGACAGTAGAGGGCTTTCTGATTTATATGTGATTGATATAAATGAAGATGGAACTTTTGGAGAACCAAGAAACCTTGGAGATAAGATCAATACCGAAGGAAGAGAAACTTTTCCATACGTTAGTGATTCGGGACGATTATATTTTGCTAGTGATGGGCATGTTGGTCTGGGAGGGTTAGATATTTTTGTAACCGTTCCCGAAGAATCAGGAACATTTTCTATACCATATAATGTAGGGAAACCAGTAAATAGCTCTGAAGACGATTTTACTTTTGTGTTGAATGAAGATACAAAAATTGGATATTTTTCTAGTAATCGTACTGGAGGAAAAGGAAATGATGATATTTATAGTTTTAAACAAATTGAAGAATTGATCACCACTTGTAATCAATATGTTACAGGAAAAGTTACAGATGCAAATTCAAAAGAAGTTTTGGTAGATGCCGAAATATTTTTATTAGATGATACCAATAGTGAATTACAACGTACTGTAACAGATGCAAAAGGTATGTATAGATTTGATCTGGAGTGTGAAAAACAATATGTTGTAAGAGCAAACAAAACAACATATAACCCTACCGAAACACTTCTTACAACTAATAGTGTATTAGAACATGAATATGACGTTGCTTTACAACTTGATAAAGGTGGATTAGTCGGGAAAGAAGCAAAACCAGGTGATGATTTAGCTAAATTGCTTGATCTGGAAATTATATATTTTGACTTAGATAAATCTTTTATAAGACCTGATGCCGAGGTAGAGTTACAAAAAATCATTGCAGCACTTAAAGAATATCCTAACCTGAAAATTGATATTAGATCTCACACTGATAGTAGAGCAAATAATCAATATAATATGTCTTTAAGTGAACGAAGAGCAAAAAGTACTATTAAATATATTATAGGAAAAGGTAAAATAGATAAATCTAGGATAACAGGTAGAGGATATGGCGAAACGCAATTAGTCAATGCCTGTGCCGATGATGTATCTTGTAGTGAAGAGCAGCATCAACGTAATCGTAGAAGTGAGTTTATTATTCTACAATAGCCATATTATAAAAAGTATTTTGGCTTTGAATTGATTTAATATACCTTTGCTATTCTAAAATTGTATCAATTGTAGCTATATTTTTTATTGTTACAATATTTCAACACAAAATAACACAAATTATAATGGAGAAAGCTCAAGAATGGTTCAATTACGGTATTGAACTGGCAAAAGAATTTGGCCCTAAACTTATTACAGCCATCCTTATTTATATTATAGGATCGTGGGTTATTAAGAAATTAATTAATAGTGCTAGGCAAGTAATGTCTAAAAGTAAGTATGATGAATCTTTACAAAGGTTTTTATTAAACTTAGTGACCTGGTCGTTAAAAGTATTCCTTATCATTATTGTAATTTCAAGATTAGGAGTTGATGTAACTACTTTTGCTGCGGTAATTGCAGCTGCCGGTTTGGCAATTGGTTTGGCATTACAAGGATCTTTATCAAATTTTGCAGGGGGAGTACTTATTATGATTTTTAGACCATATAAAATAGGAGATCTTATAGAAGCACAGGGCGTATTAGGTGTAGTTAAAGAAATTGAAATTTTTACAACCAAATTAACTACTCCACAAAATAAGTTAGCTATCGTTCCTAATGGAGCAATGGCAAATGGTAATATAATTAACTATACAGTAGAAGGAATGATGAGAGTAGATATCACGATAGGTATAGGTTATGATGAAAATATAAAAGATGCAAAAGAAGTATTGCTAGGAGTTTTGACATCAAACCCTAAGGTAATGAAAGATCCTGCACCTTCTGTAAATGTTAGTCAATTAGGGGAAAGCTCTGTTGATTTGGCTGTTCGACCATACTGTACCCCCGAAGATTATTGGGATGTGTATTTTGCTACATTAGAAAACTGTAAACTAGCCCTTGATGCTGCTGGTATAGAAATTCCTTACCCACACGCGGTAGAAATTCAAAAAGAAGGCTAAGCGTAAAAATAAATTAAAATTAAAAATCACTTTCTATTTTCTATAGAGAGTGATTTTTTTGTTTTTGTAAACTGTTTAAGTTTAGAGAGTTAAAAATATCAGAGCCGAGGATAATAATATAACATTTCAAATCTATTATCTATTTTAGTATTGAAAAACAAGATGGATACTTTTATCTTAATAAGAAATTACAGTTTATCTATCAATAATTGACGTTTTTGCAACAGTCTAAAAACAGTTAAAAAGCTTATTATAGCAGTTAAAAGGCAGTATTTGTATAAATTTTATAGAATATTCCTACTTTTTTTAAAGATTTACAACCTTTTATGTGATTTTTTATTAAGTGTAAATATTTGATTATTAGGTAATTGCTGTTTTTTGAACTAATGTAAATGTTAATTTTGTTTACCTTTTTGCAAATATGATTAATCATTTATTTTTTTACGGTAAAACCGGAATAATTATGTGGTATTTCAGTGTTCGGTTTTAACAAATAGTAACTATCTTTAAGTATTGTTTTTGAACAAAACATAATGTAATAATTAAAGAGTAAAAAACTTATTTTCTTACCCCTCCCTGAGTTTTATATTCGATATTGTTTTGTAAAAGAAATATGTAGTTTTTCATCTAAGTAGTAGTTAAATACTTTTGTGAAGAAACAAGCACTTTTATTGTCAAACTGAATTAATAAGAAAATAGAAATGTATTACTTTTATTATATATAAGAGAATACATAATAATTAATATAAAATCAAAAACTTCTGTTTTTGGAAGTGTTTTGATCGTAGTGCTAAAAAAAGAAGTTATAATAAATAAATGTGTAAAGACTGTAGATTTTTAATGTTAGTTTCTTTTATAAATATGTATCATTAAAAATTAAGGTTAAGACAAAAACAACCCCGCAATTGTAAAACTTTGGCGAGCCAACAAAAGCAGGGTCTGAATAGCGATTAATTTAAAATAAATCAATCATTATGAGTAGACTATTATTTCATGTATCTAGAAATTGTCAATTTCGATTTTCAATTGATGGGATGCTTCTTTCCCTTAAGGAAAAATGCATATCGTTTTTCTCCTCTTTTCAAAGGGTGAAATATAGTAATTCTTTATCTTTTTTACGGACTTACCGTACATTTTTTATCACTTTCTTAACACCACATAATACCAGAAAAACTAGCCTTTTATCTTTAGTTAATCTCGTATTTAAGTTTAATGTGCACAGCTACAAGTTGTTAAGATCTTTTTTGATATTTATTTACCACGCCATACAGTATAGTAATGCCAAATTTGATTTTGAGCATAGCTACACTGATACTAAAACCTATTACTATAAATAGCATAACAACAGCATTATAAAGTATGAATTAAGAAATAATGAAAAAGAAAAATTAGGCTAATTATGATACAAATAATTAGTCAGTAAGAAACATTTTGACAATGTGTTTACTTAAACCTTCCGTTTTTAGGGGTAATTTCGGGAGGTTTTTTTTATCTAAAAAAGAATGATTTAATGTGTAGATAGTTATAAAAAAATGTTTGATAGACGATATCAAATTTTAAGTGTTTTTAAATCTGAATTATATATATACTTGAGCCATGTTGTGAATACGTCATAAGTTTTACAACTAAGAAAGCTACGGTGTATGTATTTAAGTTAAATTAAGTAGATTGTAAAAGAGCTATCAGGTATATTATACCAGGTAGCTCTTTTTTTATTTAAAAATAGTCGACGTTTTCATATTTTAGCGGTTATGATAGATATAAAACTTCTCGAATATTTAGAATCATTTCTTACTCCAAGACGACAAGGTTTAAATAAAAAAGTTTTGGAACAACGAACAAACCATTTTACGGTTGCAGTCGAGGATGTGTATCAATTGCATAATACAAGTGCGGTGATACGTAGTTGTGATGTGTTTGGAGTCCAAAATGTGCATGTAATTGAAGAAATAAACGCAAAACGTATAGATCGTGAGATTGCAATGGGCGCTCAAAAATGGGTAGATGTCAATCGATACTCAACTACCAAAGAGTGTCTTGCTACATTACAAAATCAAGGATATCAAATTGTTGCGACTACTCCACATGATGATTCTAAAGTTTTACAGGATTTTAATGTTGATAAACCAGCTGCATTTTTCTTTGGAAGAGAGCAACAAGGGTTAAGTGACCAGGTTCTGGAAATGGCAGATGCCAGATTGCATATCCCAATGGTTGGATTTACCGAAAGCCTTAATATTTCAGTTTCTGCAGCAATCATTTTACAGCATGTTACCTCTACACTTAAAGAAACAAATATCAATTGGCAGTTATCTGAAGAAGAAAAATTAGAAAAACGAATGGAGTGGGCAAAGAAGGTGATTAAAAGTCATGAGCAAATTATTGCGCGATATCATGAGAAAGAGTAACTTTCTAACATCTAACATCTAACATCTAACATCTAACATCTAACATCTAACATCTAATATTATGGTTACTTGGTTCGAAATTCCCGTTATAGATATGAAAAGAGCTAAAACTTTTTATGAAACAGTTTTTGATATTGAAATTAACCTTCAAGATATGGAAGGTGTACAGATGGGGTGGTTTCCCAATCAAAATCAAGTCGGAATTGCTACCGGAACATTAATCTATGCAGGAGAACATTATAAACCTAGTAAAGATGGAGTTTTGGTATACTTTTCTTGTGACAATGTTGCTAATGAAATGAGTAGAGTGGCAGATGCAGGAGGGAAAGTGGTTTTAGGCAAAAAGCAAATCTCTGAAGAGCATGGGTATATGGCATACTTTATAGATTCTGAAGGAAACAGAATTGCATTACATTCGTTACGTTGATAATATGCTCTTGTGTATAGATTACTTTCTGTCTAGTATTTTGTATTCCTCATAACATTCGCTTATCGCATCGAGGATTTGAAGATCGTTTGCAAATTTTATAAAATCAACAGAATAATTACAATTTCGTAAAATCTCATCTATATCCAACCGTCCTACTTGCAGAAGAGCCATTAAAGTCGCACGATCAAATTTAGTCTCTAATAGATTTCTAATCTCATCGTCCTTCTTCATTTTGCGAAGCTTTCTTAATTCCTTTGATCGTTTGCTAAATATATTATATAGAAAATCTGCAGGGTTAAAAATAGCACCCAATACCTTGTTTACAGCTCCAGGCTGCCTGCTACCACCTTCATATCCAGAATTTAACCCAGAAATACTATATCTGTAATTGTTATAGACAGGAATTCTCTTAGCATCGATCTCCAGATAACCAGTAAGTTGTACATCGGCTACAACTACCTCTTCTAGCGCAATTCCTAACTCTGTCATCTTGATCTTAACTTCTCCAAACTTAACCCAATCATTAGTTACTCTAACCTGTAATGGTTTATATCCAATATAAGAGAAATATAGAGTGTCATTTACTTTGGCAGGAATATTAAAATCTCCTTTTTCATTGGTAATTGTTCCTATTACCTGGCTAAGATTAACAATGTGAACATTTTCTAATATCTGATCATTGGCAGCATTTAACACTTTTCCTGATACAGTATTTGAATCATTTACCTGAGCATAAGTAGTTATACCTGCTAATAGTGCTATGTAAAATAATACTCTCTTCATGTATATAATATGACGTTCAATTTTAAATAATATAACATAAAAATCGCGCCAAAAATCATATTTATTTGTTAAGTCTTTATATTCAATGATTTACTGGGGAAATATTTCTTGAATATACAAAGGACAAAACCTCTGATTTATCTACGATCACTACGTTTTCTACGATCTCTTTTTTGATTACCTCCGCTACCTCTATCTTCTTTTGAATCAAAACGTTTTTTACCCTTAGGTTTAAATCCGTCGCTTCTACGTTTTCCTTTAAAACCACCACCATCATTATCACGACGACGTCTTCCTCCTCTACGGCCAGAATCTTTAGATATTTCTACATTAACCTTTCTTCCTTCCATTCTGAAATCTTCAAAAACCTGAAGAACTCGTTCCTGATGCTCAGTATTGGTATTGAAAAAAGAAAAGCTTTCTTTTACATCTACCCGGCTTAAAGAATCACTTCCTATTTCTAACACTTCTTTCAGGAAATCCTTTAAAGTCATCCAGTCAAATCCATCTTTTTCTCCTACATTAATAAAGTAACGCGTACTACCATCTCTGCCAGAATTACTTTCTCTTTCGTTTACAGCATTTAGATCTCTAGATTTTTTGTAATAATTATGAAAACGAGAAAACTCTACCGAAAAGAATTTTTTGATCAATTCTTCTTTAGAAAATTCTTCTAAAACCTCATTAATAGATGGTAAATAACTATCAATTTCATGATTTATTTCTGCTTTTCCGATATCACTGGCTAAATGAAATAGTTGAACTTGGCATATTTCTTCGCCACTAGGAATTTCTTTTTTCTCGAAACTCTTCTTAATAATCCGTTCTACAGATTTAATTTTTCTAACTTCACTTTTAGATACGATAACCATAGAGACACCACTTTTTCCGGCACGTCCTGTTCTTCCACTTCTATGGGTGTAGGTTTCTATCTCATCTGGGAGTTGATAGTTGATTACATGGGTAACATCATCTACATCAATACCACGTGCAGCTACATCTGTAGCAACTAGCATCTGTATTTGGCGATTTCTAAAACTTTTCATCACCAGATCACGTTGATTTTGACTTAAATCACCATGTAATGCTGCGGCATTGTATCCATCACCAATAAGGTTTTCTGCTACTTTTTGAGTATCTCTTTTTGTACGGCAAAAAATCACCGAAAAGATATCAGGATTTGCATCTGCTAATCGTTTAAGGGCAGCATATCGATCACGAGAGTTTACCACATAATATTCGTGAGAAACATTTTTAGAACCGGTGTTTTTATGCCCCACAGTAATTTCTACCGGTGTTTGCATAAATCGTTTTGCAATGGTAGAAACTTCTTTTGGCATTGTAGCAGAGAAGAGCCAAGTACTTTTATCTTCTGGGGTATGAGATAAAATGGTATTAATATCTTCATAAAATCCCATATTTAACATCTCATCGGCTTCATCCAATATACAATAACTAATATTGGTAATGTCTACCATTTTACGGTTGATCATATCCTGCATTCGCCCAGGAGTTGCCACTACGATTTGGGCACCACGCTTTATTTGTTTTGCCTGATCTGTTATACTTGCTCCGCCATAAATTGCTACTGTGTGCAATCCAGGAATATATTTAGAGTAGTTTTTTAGTTCGTTAGTAATTTGTAAACAAAGTTCACGGGTAGGAGAGAGGATTAATCCTTGTGTAATCCTACTGCTACTATCAATCTTTTCGATTAAGGGAAAACCAAAAGCTGCTGTTTTTCCTGTACCGGTTTGTGCTAAAGCAACAATATCCGTATCTTCTTTTAATAAAATAGGGATTGCCTTTTCCTGTACTTCACTAGGGGTTTCAAAACCCATATCATTCACCGCCTTAATAATGGCTTCACCAAGACCTAATGCTTCAAATTTATTCATATAGCTAAAAATAAGCCGCAAAGGTACGGTTTATTATCTGTCTATTACAATAACGAGGAACTTATTATAGTGTTGCAGAAATTTATTGAAAAATGAATCTTTATTGTATCAGAAAATTGAAATATAATGATCAATATTTAATGGTGTATGATTGGTTTTTCTCGAAAAACGCTATGGTTTTTTAATAACTTCAATTTCAAAAAGTTTATCCCAGTTTTTGCCAGTAACAAATAACCGTTTGGTGTCTTTATTATATGCTATACCATTTAGTACATCTAATTTTTCATGTTGGGTTACTTTTTTACGAAGACCACTAAGATTAATTACAGCTTCTAAAGCACCACTATCGGGATTAATTATAGCAATCCCATCCTTTTGCCAGGTATTGGCGTAAATTTTTCCGTCTACCCATTCTAATTCATTAAACCTGGATTTAACACCTTTGTTTGTAGTAACTTCTATATAATCTTCTTCTGCAAGTGTATTAGGGTCAAGTATCCATATTTTTTCTGTACCATCGCTTTTATAGATCTTATTTCCGTTATTACATAATCCCCAACCTTCTTTACTTTGATTATATGCAAAACTTCCAGTTTTCTCTAAGGTACTAAGATTATAGATAAATCCTTCTTTAGATGTCCAGGTCAGTTGAAATATTTTATCATTCATAATCGTAATTCCTTCAGCAAAATATTCCTTTGCGATATCTATTTTTACAAGAACTTCTCCAGTTTTATAGTTAAGTTTTCTTAAAGAAGACATTCCTTTTTTGCCAGTGCTTTCATATAATGTATCCCCAAAAAATTCTAGCCCCTGGGTAAAAGCTTCTTTATCATGAGGATATTCTGCAATAATTTTATAAGAATACAATTTTGGAGATATATTATTAAGAAAAGCAACTTTTTTGCTTATTGTATCTATATTTCCGTCATAAAAAACTTGAGCGGTTAGGATATGATTTCCTAATTTTTCATTATCTATTTTTTCTTCATAACTAAAATCTTTTTTAGAAGCTACTTTTTTATTGTCTAAAAGAAAGGTGACAGAATCAATTTTTATATTTTGAGCGTTTATAATGTTTGCTTTTATCGTCTCACCAAGCATAAATTTTGTTTTATTATCCTCGGTATTGATAGAAAAATATTTTTTTTGCTTATTCTGATTACTTCCACAAGAAAAACTGAGTATGCTTAAAATAATGATGACGAAGGAGTTATGGATCTTCATTGTGATAATTAAATTTTAAGCAAGATATTTATTTTAATTGGGTTTAAAAAATCATTGTTTTATATCCTAAAGATTGTATCTTTGCATCGGCAAGTCCTACACAACTAGCTCCTGTTGAATCCTCCAGGGCGGGAACGCAGCAAAGGTAGACGGTTGTAGCAGTGTGATGTAGGTAGCTTGCCTTTTTTTGTGCCCTAATTTTTGATATTATTTACTAAATATCAACACACAAATCACCATCATCGTTTCCTATCATTTTATATTTTGAGATTAGTAGATCGTTAATCAGAATTGTATATTTGCGATTATGAGCACGAATCAAAAAGATACTGTAGTTTTAATTACAGGTGGGTCTTCTGGGATAGGGAAATCAATAGGAATATTTTTAGCAGAAAGAGGATATATTGTATATGGTACAAGTCGTAATCCATCTCGATTTTCTGATTTTGAGTTTTTTACACTTTTGGAACTAGATGTTGCTAATACCAATAGTATCAAATCTGCTATCGCAACAATAGAACAAAAACATGGGCGATTAGATGTACTAATCAATAATGCTGGAGCAGGTATTACTGGTCCGATAGAGGAAATCCCTAATGAGGAAATAGTACGAAATTTTACTACAAATTATTTTGGTCCAATTAATGTTACTAAAGCTGTTTTGCCAGTAATGCGAAAACAGGGTAGTGGTTTAGTTATTAACATCACCTCTATAGCTGGATATATGGGGCTACCATATAGAGGAATTTATAGCGCTTCTAAAGCTGCATTAGAGATGACTACAGAAGCATGGCGGATGGAATTAAAGAGTTTTAATATTAGAATGACAAATGTGGCTCCTGGTGATTTTGCAACTAATATTGCTGCAGGACGCTACCATGCCCCGGTTATTGAAAATTCTCCATATGAAAAACCATATGGTGATACACTAAAACTAATGGATAGCCATGTAGATTCGGGCAATGACCCTTTAGAAATGGCTGAAGCTGTTTTTAAGATTATAAAAAATAAAAAACCAAAGGTGCATTATAAGGTTGGAGCATTTATGCAAAAATTTTCTATTGTACTAAAAAGAATATTACCAGATAGAGTATATGAGAAAATGCTAATGAATCATTATAAATTATGATTTTTACTTCTGTAATTGAATATAAGAGTTTTATAGATAAAAGATATTTTTTTAATTAACAAAAAGATTTTATTAGCCTACAACGATTATTTTTATATTCGCGATCTATAAAAGTGCAAAATTTATACACAACAATTTTAAAAACAATACTATGAAATTTTTTATTGATACTGCAAATCTTGATCAGATTAAGGAAGCGCAAGATTTAGGAGTTCTGGATGGAGTAACTACAAACCCATCTTTGATGGCTAAAGAAGGTATCACCGGTAAAGAAAATATTATTAATCACTATAAAAAGATATGTGAAATCGTAACCGGAGATGTAAGTGCAGAGGTAATTTCTACAGATTTTGACGGTATTATTAAAGAAGGAGAAGAGCTGGCTAAGCTTCATGATCAAATTATTGTAAAAGTACCAATGATCAAAGATGGTATAAAAGCAATAAAATACTTTAGCGATAAAGGAATTAAGACCAATTGTACTTTGGTATTTTCTGCAGGGCAGGCTTTACTTGCTGCTAAGGCAGGAGCTACATATGTTTCTCCGTTTATTGGTAGATTAGATGATATTTCTACAGATGGACTTAATCTTATCGCAGAGATTAGATTGATTTATGATAATTACGGATTTGATACGCAGATTTTGGCAGCTTCGGTAAGACATACGATGCATGTAATTGATTGTGCTAAGATTGGTGCAGATGTAATGACTGGACCTCTTTCTTCTATTGAAGGATTACTTAAACACCCATTAACCGATATCGGTCTTGCAAAGTTTCTTGCAGATTATAAAAAAGGAAATTAATTTAGTTTTTCCTTGTCCATAAAATTTATAAAAAGCTGCTCTATTGAGTGGCTTTTTAATTTTCTAAACTTGCCAATTGCGTATATTGCATGAGTTGCTTCTCAAAAACAGAAGCAAATAAATCTGTGCTGGGGTTTATTATCTTACCTTCTTGATCTACAAGAATAACTTTATTTCTATAATGAATAACCAATTCTTCTGAAGAACATTTTGGGTATTTAAATTCGTATTCATTATCCAAGTTGTAGTGATGTCTTTTTATAGTTTTTAACCAATTTTTTGTTTGATCAGGGTCAATATTTACAGCAACAAAATCGATACCAGGATACAAAGAACTAAGATATGTTGCTTTTTCATGGGCCTTTACATAATGATCTTTGCTTTCTATCGACCAAAAATATAAAGCAGTAACTGGTTTGCTAAAAAGTGATGATAATTTCACAGTTTCACCTTTTGAAGTAATTAAATCCTGATCAGGAATAATTTTGTTTGGCCTTAATTTTGAAATATGTCTGGCAAGTTTTTTTAATTCCTTTTGCGATCGATTACTGGTGCTTACTGATAGGTAATGTTTTAAAGCTATGTCTGATTCTTTATTATTTTCACTATCATCCAATAAAAAACGAATAGTAGATCTCCTTAATAAGTTATTTTTGATATACGAATGCTCTACAACATTATCAATTAAGTCCAATTTATAAATAAAATTTTCTAAATCATCATTATGTCGTAGTTGATTATCGATATTAGAAAGAGAAGCATTAGTGAAATAACAATTTAAAAACCAATTATAAGAATATAGTCTCTTTAATTCATCATCATTAAAATCAATCTGGTTTCTATAATTAAAAAAAGAAGGAGATAATTCTTTAGTTGCATTGAGACCTCCCATTTCATAACGGCTATTAAAATACAATTCATGCCTCATATAATATTCAAATATAAAACTCGCTTGAGTAAGCTTTTTTGCCAAATTACTCAACTCATTTTTGTTGACTAACTTTTCAAAAGCAGTAGATTTTATATTTAGTAAAGAATCTTGATTTTTTTTAAAATACGAAGAAGACTGCCTAAAACTTGTTCTTTTTAGACTTTCACGCTCAATTTCGTTCTGTAAAAATAAATCGATTAAAAAATTATTTTTTCCCGAACCTTCGCCTGTAAAAACAAGAGATTCGTCAAATTCTAAAGTATTTAATCGAATCAGTACACTATCTCCTTTTTCGAGAAGTACCACCTGGTATTCTGGATTATGTTTAAAAGAATATAACCCATCTTCTAAATTTTCTATTTTGTGTAGAAACCTATTGTTTTTATCCAGCCGAATAGTATCCCTATAATCATAACCCTTAGATAAAATAACATAATTAGTATTTGGGTTTACAATTTCACCTCCAAAATAAGTATATTCTTTATTGTCTTTTTCAGAAGAACCACAGCTACATATAAAGCATGATAAAAAAGAAACTTGAACAAAATATCTTAATACGGAAAACTGCATTTCTGACGCTATAAAATTAACTTACTATTTGCCCAAAAATAAAGGGAAACACCTACTGCGGTTGTTAATTATAAGTTAATTCTATACATATTAACGATTTGGAGCATTTAAATTTTCCAATTTCCAATTTTTTGATGACAAATAGGCTATAGAATAAGTCTTTGAAATTAATGATATATTGTTTCAGGTTCTGAATCCATTTATCTACTTTTGCGGCAAATTTAAATCTTACAATTTTTCATACTCATGCTATCAGTTTCTAATCTTTCTGTTCAATTTGGTAAACGAATTCTTTTTGATGAAGTAAATACTTCTTTTATACAGGGCAATTGCTATGGTATTATTGGCGCCAATGGTGCTGGGAAATCCACATTTCTTAAAATTCTTTCTGGAGTAATGGAAGCTACATCTGGGCATGTACATTTAGAACCAGGGAAACGAATGTCTGTTTTAGAACAGAACCATTATGCATATGATGAGTATACGGTACTAGAAGCTGTAATTATGGGGAATAAACCTCTTTATAAAATAAAGAAAGAAATAGATGCCCTTTATGCAGATTATACAGATGAAAATGCAGAGAAAATAGGTGAGCTACAAGTACAATTTGAAGAAATGAATGGTTGGAATGCTGATAGTGATGCAGCAGCAATGCTTTCTAATTTAGGTATTAAAGAAGAATTGCACTATACCCAGATGTCTGACCTTGATACTAAACAACGTGTTAGAGTATTGATAGCACAATGTTTGTTTGGTAATCCAGACGTTTTAATAATGGATGAGCCAACAAACGACTTAGATTATGAAACCATTTCATGGTTAGAAAGCTTTTTGGCAAACTTTGAGAATACTGTTATTGTGGTATCTCACGATCGTCACTTTTTAGATGCAGTATGTACACATATTTCGGATATTGATTTTAGTAAAATTAATCACTATAGTGGTAATTATACGTTCTGGTATGAATCTTCTCAATTAGCAGCAAGACAAAGAGCCCAGCAGAATAAAAAAGCAGAAGAGAAGAAAAAAGAATTACAAGAGTTTATTGCACGATTTAGTGCGAACGTAGCAAAATCTAAACAAGCTACTTCTCGTAAAAAAATGATAGAAAAACTTAATATCGAAGATATTAAGCCATCAAGTCGTCGTTATCCTGCTATAATATTCGAAAGAGATAGAGAAGCAGGTGATCAAATCCTGAATGTAGAAGGATTAACAGCAAGCCAGGATGGTGATACACTATTTAAAGACATTGATATTAATTTAAATAAAGGAGATAAAGTTGTTATCTTCTCTAAAGACTCAAGAGCCACAACTGCATTTTATCAGGCACTAAATGATAAGCAAAAAGTAGACTCTGGTAAATTTAACTGGGGGATTACTACTACTCAATCATATTTGCCAGCAGATAATAGTGAATATTTTCAAAATGACCTTACACTAGTTGATTGGTTACGTCAATGGGCAACTACAGAAGAAGAAAGAGAAGAAGTATTTATTAGAGGGTTCTTAGGAAAAATGATTTTTAGTGGTGAAGAAGCATTAAAAAAATCAAATGTACTATCTGGAGGTGAAAAAGTTCGTTGTATGTTATCCAAAATGATGATGACAAGAGCAAATGTATTGATGCTGGATGAGCCTACAAATCACCTTGATTTAGAGTCAATTACCGCTTTTAATAATTCATTGAAAAAGTTTAAAGGTACAGTCTTATTTACTACTCATGATCACGAGTTTGCTCAAACCGTGGGTAACAGAGTAATAGAACTAACACCAAACGGAGTTATCGATCGTTATGCTACATTTGACGAGTATATGAGTGATCCAAAAATTAAAGAACTACGAGAAAAAATGTATGGCGTGAATGTTTAATTTTATTGCCAAAATCAGTAAATAACAAGTTAATTTTAGAGTTGTATCTTATAATTCTATACATCTTTCCATATATAGTATTCCCTAATAAGGAGATTAATTAAAACTATTTTAGGAGTATAACTCTGTTTTGAAAAATATAAAAGATAATTTCAAAATACGAGGTTAGCTCTGCTTATAACTTAAGTTGACAAGTGCATTAGTATGATCTTGAAACTATAGTTATGACCATTTGGCAACATATATGTTGTTGAATATTTTGCATGTCTAGATTTTAAATTAAAAAATCACCGTTCAAAAACTTACCTATAGACATGAAATTGAACTACACTTATTTTGTTAAATCAGGTAGTAAGTAGTTGATTTTTAAAAAAATAAAAACTATTTTAGAGGTATGTTATGCGGTTGTCTTTTATTATTTATATAAAAGTATAAGCTTTCACCATATTCTTTCCCCAAAAACCGAAAGTAATTACCGATTTAACGAATAGTTAATAAAACTTTCACAAGCGATTTATAAAATAGTATCGATGTTATTGAGAAAAATTATAAGTATCCTTTTTTTTGGTTTAACCATATTTTCTTTTGCTCAGTGTAAAACTGTAGAAAATAAAACTACGCAAGATAAACCATCACATCAGCCTGTTACACCTATGAAAAATGATATGATTATTTCAAAGCTAAACAGAAATAAGTCGATGGAGCTTCATGTTAAAAAGATAATGAAGCCAGGAGATCCAGCTACTCATTTTGAATATACTGTATATAACGCTGTAACAAAAAAAATTATAAAACAAGGATATTTTAGAGGGTCTAATGTTGATTGGAATGATGATACCTCTATAAAACTTGTTCCTTACATCGGGATGGAACAAAAACCGACTTCTGAAAATCCTGATGATCTACTTCAGTCAAAGACTCAAACACAAATAACAATTATTAATTTAAACAACTAACTCATGACACACAAATTTTATTTTCGAAAATTGGCTGTTCTTATCTTTCTACTAATCGTTTATTCTTCGTGCGATAAAAACCAAGAACAAAAACGCACAGAAATAAGCACTGTAGAAACTTCTAAAAAACTCAAAAAAAAGAAAGATTATAACAAGAAGAAAGGAATTGAAATCATAGCAGAGTATAAGGCAAACCTTTTAAAACCTATAGGAGCCGAAGAATCTACATATAAAGATGGTTTCTTGATGACAGAGCATCAAAAAGCGATGAAAAATAGATCTACTGCTAAGAATTCTAGTATTATTAAATGGACAGAAAGAGGACCTGTGAATGTACCAGGCAGGATACGTGGTATTGTAGTGGCTCCTGATAATGATGATAAGTGGTATGCAGGTACTGTTGGTGGCGGACTTTGGGTAACCGAAGATGCTGGAACTACCTGGGAAAATCTTACAGATTATAAAATACCTAACCTGTCTACATCTACAGTTGCAGTGGGAACAAGTGATCCCGAAACATTGTACCTGGGAACAGGAGAACCTTTTAACAACCTAGATGCAGTTGGAGGAGTTGGAGTTTTAAAAAGCGTAAACGGAGGCCGTAGTTGGGAATATCTTAATAACACCAAAAATTTTGGAGGAATTGGCCGATTAGCCTTAAATCCTGAAGATGAAAATAATCTTGTTGTTGCAAGTAGAAATGGTATATATGTAACCACAGATGGAGGAGTAACATGGCAGAATACGTATAACACAGGAAATGTTCAGGATCTTAACTATGACCCTACAAATTTTAATACGCTTTATGGCGGTGTAAATAGTGTTGGAGTTATAAAAAGTACGGACGGTGGACTAACATGGGATTTAGTGTTGAATAGAGATGATTACAACTCAAACCATTCACGTTTTGAACTTGATGTTTCTCCAGCTAATCCAAATAGAGTTTTTATTTCGGTGTACACAGGTAGTGGTGGAGCAACTACTGCAGTGAATACTGATTTTTACCTTACCAGTGATGCAGGGGAAACGTTTAGATTAATTGGTTATGAAGGAACTCCCGCAGCAGGAAATTTGATTACTGGACAAGGATGGTATGACAATATAATAAGAGCACATCCTTTTAATGAAAATGTTTTTTATGCAGGAGGAGTAGTGATGCATAGAGTACAAATAGTTAAAGCAGGAACTGGAACTAAAACTAAAAGTAAAGATGGGCCAGTGAGTTATACTTTTCAGCCTATCGCAGCAGGTTATAATGGCGAATTAAATAATTATGTTCACGTAGACCAACATGGTTTAACATGGATAAAGAAAAGA
The DNA here is from genome assembly GCF_051627225.1 of Aquimarina macrocephali. Classification (NCBI taxonomy): domain Bacteria; kingdom Pseudomonadati; phylum Bacteroidota; class Flavobacteriia; order Flavobacteriales; family Flavobacteriaceae; genus Aquimarina; species Aquimarina macrocephali. The sequence goes on along the minus strand of NZ_CP151795.1, from coordinate 5,541,805 downwards.
AAAGAAAAGAAGTTTAAATTAATCCTTGCTAATGATGGAGGGATATATCATACAGATTATTTATATGAACCGGGAACAACGCTTAATGACTGGTCTACTTCTGCCGTAGGGCTTAACTGTACACAATTTTATGGAGCCGATAAACGTAATGGAACAGAAGATTATATGGCTGGAGCGCAGGATAATGGAACCTGGATATCATTAACGGAAAATGGAGCAAACGATGAAACCGCATACCAGTTTGTCATTGGGGGAGATGGGTTTGAAGTATTATGGAATTATGACAATCCTGATGAGTTTATAGGTGGTTCCCAATTTAATGGTTTTGTACGTTACGAAAATGGTGAAGGATTTAATGCCAGACATGGAGAATCGGGAGCAGGAACATCACCTTTTTATTCAAAAATCACAAATTCAAATAATAACCCTAATGCGCTTTTCAGTCCTTCTATTAGTGGAGTATGGAGATCTCTTGATTTTGCAAAATCATGGGAATTAACTTCTATCCCAAACAATTTTTCAGTAGGAGCTTCAAGTTCATTAGATGTTTCTGTGTCTACAGCTAATCCAGATGTTGTATGGGCTGGTAATGCAATGACAGAATCAGGAAGTTATGTGATTCATGTCTCTAAGAATAATGGAGTGTCTTATGAACCTACGGCGTTATTCTCTGATCCAAGAGATGGTATTAATCATAATTATTTTATTTCCGGAGTAGAAACTTCTTCTACAAATGAGGATAGAGCGTATGTATTATTTTCTGGACAAGGAGCAGCTAAAATATTGAAAACAGAAGATTTGGGACAAACCTGGGTAGATATTTCAGGGTTTTCTACAGGAGAAGATAGAGGATTTCCAGATGTCGCAATTCATAGTTTGGTAGAAATGCCATTTGATGAAGATAGAATTTGGGTAGGAACAGATATTGGAGTATTTCAAACATTAGATGGAGGAGAACATTGGTCGCTACTGGCTGGATTGCCAGCTTTTTCTGTATGGCAAATGAAAATCGTAAATGATGAAGTAGTTATGGCAACTCATGGTAGAGGAGTCTGGACCGCTACTCTTGAAGAACTTGAAGGATATGAGCCACCTAAGTACTATGCACCTCCAACAATTATTGCTGCAGCACAAGAATCTGTAGAAAATCAAAATGCAGAGATTACTTATGTACAGGAAAATGAGGATATTGAGAAAATAGTAGTGTATTTGGGAGGAGAAGAAATAGCTCAAATTACGGATAATATCGAACAAGGTACTGAGTTTTCTTATGTGATAGAGAATTTAGAAGAAGGAAACTATATTGTTGGAATGCAGGCTATTGATAGCGCAGGGGATACTTCTGTTATTTCTTCAGATTCATTTGATATTATTGATTATACTGTTCCAAAAAACCTTGTCTCTATTGAAACTTTTGAGCTATCTGATGTATATACTTTTGGAGGAGAATTTGTGATCAATACAATTAATGAAACGGTAAGTCAGGCAGTTCTCAATAATTCTGCACATCCATATTTAAACGATTCAGAATATCGCACTGTTTTAAGGCATCCTATTATTGTTAATACAGAGAATGGAAGTTTTACCTATGAAGATGTTGCAATTACAGAATTTGATCCTGCACCGGGTCAATTTTATGATTATGTAACGATAGAAGCTTCTAGCGATTTAAAAGATTGGATACGATTAGATACCTATGATGCACAAAGATTTCCAGAGTGGACAGATGCTTTTAACTCTGGGCCCTCTCCATCAATAAGTGATGAATTGTTTAAAGAACAATCTATCAATTTATTAGACTTCTTTCAGGAAGGAGATATTATTGCAGTACGTTTTCGGTTAGTTTCCGATCCTTTATTTACTTCTTTTGGTTGGGCTATTCGCTCTATAAATGCTCCAGAAAAACAATTGGTAGCAGAAGAAGTGGAAGAAGTAGAAAAACCTCTTCGAAGTTCGGAAGGAGCTCTTTTATATCCAACGATTTCTAATGGAGAAGTGCAAATTTCATCCGGAACTGTAATTAACAATAGCGTGGTCGAAATATATGGCATAAGTGGTAGACTTGTATACTCAAAAAATATAGGAACACTCAATGATTCCCAACAAACTTTGTCTTTAGAAAATCTTAAATCTGGAATGTATCTAGTTAAGGTTTTTGGAGATGGAGGAATAACAAATACAACCAGAATTGTGATCAGGTAATCTTATTATGTTAAAACGCTAAAGTAATGGTATACCTATAAGTCTCTACTTATAGGTATACTTATTATAAAAGACAATCTTATACCATTTACACTTTAAATCTACTGAAACAAAAAAATCTTAATTTTCTTTACCAGTAAATTCAAAATACAAATGGTATTATTTTTTTAATCCTTCAAATTTTAAATACATATAGTCTCTCATTGTAGATTCTAATGTTTCTTCGGTCTGGTCAAAGAAATTATCGTCAGTAATTAATTGCCTGATAAAGTATTCATCTAGTTTGATAAGAAGCTCAGATGATATAGGTTTGAAGATATTGTTTTCTATTCCTAAGATGTAAAATTGTTTTAAATCTTCAAGTAATGCGCACAAAAATTCTTCAATAATTTTCCATGCTGTGGGATAATGTTCTTGCAATTGTCTTAAAAAAAATGAAGAAACATCCTTAGCTCCCTCCATAAGAATACGCCCTAGAGTTTCACATCTGTAATCTAATTTCAAAATTTCTTCTGTAATCTGATTTTTATAGGTGTACAAATAATCTATTCTTACTTGTGTGATATATTCAAAAATCTCTTCTTTTGTAGTAAAGTATTGATAGATAGTAGATTTGCTTTTCTTCATTAGCAAAGCCAGATCATCCATGGTTAACTCACCTAAATCAGTAGTCTTTAATTTTGGGAGTATAGCCAGAGTCCATTGCTCTACTTTTTTGTTCTTTTCTTTTCTGTTTTTGAGTACCGACTTTCTTCCCACGTTTGATAAGTTTATCAAAATCAAACTACTTTGTGAAAAGTAGTTCTAATTTTTGTTTTCCATTCCTCAAACTTAATTGTTTAGAACATAAATAACCAAAAAGTTAAGTGAAAATATGTATGGATAATGGCTAATCCTTGTATTGTTTTTGATGTAAACTATATGAAGAATCACAGGATTTACAACAACATAGGATATTATTCATGAGAGAAAATCCAATTCTCATAGTACTTGATGAGTTCAATACTTGTAACAGAACAATATAATTTTAATGATCAATGCCGTAGAAATAAAACTATTTATTTTGACTATTTTATAAGGTTGATTTTTAATTGTTTATGTTTTTTTTGAAATTTTATCATTCTTTAGTTACGTGTCACTTCTTTTCTATACGTCATAGTAATGATTGAACAAAGATGAAGCATAATGCTTTATTCTCTAAAAAGTATAACATATAATTTTTATTAAAATGAAGAAACTTTTATTGGTATTTACATTAATTGGCGTTTTCGGTGTTACTTCAGCACAAAAAAAGACATCTTTTGGATTAAGAGGTGGGGTTAATATTTCTAATCTTTCTGATTCAAATTTAGAAACTAAACCAGGGGTTTATTTAGGAGCACTATTAAATATTAGATTTTCAAAACTTTATGCTCTTCAACCCGAAATAGGATATTCAAATCAAGGAGGTAATACTAAGTTTTCAACAGGGAGTGATGTCGAAATTCATTATCTCTCAATATCAGCAACAAACAAATTTTATGTTAGAAATACAGGTTTACATTTTATAATTGCGCCAAGTATAGATTTTGATGTAGACGATACTCCAGTAGGTATTATAAATAGGGATGAAGGCAATGATATTACTTTTGTAGATGTTTCGATTGCGGTTGGTTTAGGTTATGAATTTAAAAACGGAATAGGAGTAGAGGCCAGATATAAACGAGGAACAGTGGATGTTTTTGATGGTGATTTCCACAACTTTTCACAACAATCCATTTATAAAGAAAAACAACAATTTAATGAAGTTTTGCAAGTAGGTATATCGTATAGATTTAATTTCTAATTGTTTAGTATTAGAGGGGTGTTAGAAGAGGTAAATTTCAATAACCCCTTTATGCTTTGTATAGATTATGAAATAATAAAAGAAGAGGTTGTTTCTTTAATTTTTGTAACATATGGTTGAGTTTTTCGTTCTTTGAGAATAGCAATGTAATTTTATCTTTGTAAGATATTTGATAGCATAATTTTCAAAACTAACGTTTGGGTGATCAACTTATCATAGAACAAATCAAAAACAAAAATGTCAAAGTTTTTGAGTCTGTATTTAGGGAATATTTTAAAGTACTTACGATATATGCAAAAAAATATGTTCAGGATCTTGATACAGCACAAGATATTACGCAAGAAGTGTTTATAAAGTTGTACGAAAGAAAAGATGAGCTTATTATCCATACCTCTTTAAAATCGTTTCTATATACCTCTGTAAAAAACCGATGCCTTGATCATATCAAAATTCATAATATTCGTCAACAACATAAAGATATCATTCAAAAAGAATCTTCTATTCTTGTAGAAGAAGATGATGAAGAGATAGGGAAAACAGAATTACAAGAAAAAATTTACAAAGCCATCAGGGCTCTTCCTGATCAGAATCAAAAAATATTTATTCTAAGTCGGTTCGAAGGAAAAACCAATCAAGAGATTGCCGATGAACTTAATATAAGCAAGAGAACTGTCGAAACTCATATCAGTAATGCCCTTAAAAAAATAAAATCATTAGTTTTGTTTGTTTTTATAATTCTGATTATCAGTTATTTATAATTTATTTTCATTTTTTTTACTTTCCGGTTACGTGTAACTTCTTTTCTATTCGTCATATACATAACTATACAGAGATGATTCAAAACGCTTTGTTATAGTAGAGGAATAACATATAATTTTTATTAAAATGAAATCTGTTATGAATATGCACAACCAAATTAACTTAGAATATGCTTTGATTAAATATTTTTCGGATAAAGCAACTCCAGAAGAAGAAACGTTTGTACAGCAATGGGTTTCTCAGAGTTCTGACAATACTTCATATTATCATAAGATTCAACGATTATGGATTCAAAGAATAGTATTGTGATATAGTTTATAAAATAAAAATTCATGACTTGGTCATAATCGGTATTTTGAATATATAATCATTAAACTTTTTAGAAAATTGAAAACAAGACAAGTAATTCTTGCCCTTTGGGTAGTAGTTATGGGCTTTAGTAAAATATTTAGCCAACAAAAAACATCAGAAAAATATACAATTAGTGGGTATGTAAAAGAATCAGGTAGTCAGGAATATTTACCGGCTGTTTCAATTTATATTCCAGGTAGAGGAGTGGGGACCACTACCAATGACTACGGATTCTTTTCACTTACTATTCCTGGGGGAACACATGAATTAATTGTGTCTTATATAGGATATGGTACCATTAAACAATCGATTGATCTTAACAATGATCTCGCACTTAATTTTGATATGGAGCTAGAAACCGAAAGCTTAGATGAAGTTATTATAGATGGAGACAGAAGAGTAAATGAAAGCCAGGTAACTCAAATGAGTGTCGTATCCATAAAACCTTCAGAAATAGAGGATATACCTGCTATTTTGGGGGAAAAGGATGTGATCAAAGCATTACAGTTATTACCTGGGATTCAGCGAGGTAATGAAGGAAGCGCAGGATTCTTTGTAAGAGGAGGGACTCCGGATCAGAACTTAATTATATTGGATGAAGCTCCGGTATATAATTCTAACCACTTATTTGGTATATTTTCGGTATTTAATGGAGATGCTATTAAATCTATAGAAACCTTTAAAGGAGGGTTTCCAGCAAGATTTGGTGGTAGATTATCTTCTGTACTCAAAATAGACACAAAAAATGGGAATAAAGAAAGGTTGAGTGGTAAAATAAATGTTGGATTAATATCTTCATCTCTATTGGTAGAAGGACCAATCAAAAAAGGAAAAACTTCCTTTATTTTTAGTGGCCGAAGAACATATGCAGATCTATTATCTAAGCCTTTTCAAAAATCAGATTTAAAAGCAGGATATTACTTTATGGATCTTAACTTCAAAATACACCATGTTTTTAATGAAAAAAATAAATTATATTGGAGTAATTATTTTGGACAAGACAAATTTCATGCAGTTGAAAAGGAAGCAGGAGATGACTTGAAAACAAAATTGTTCTGGGGTAACATTACCTCTACGTTACGATGGAATCACCAATTTAGTGATAAGTTTTTTTCTAACACTTCTTTAATTTTTAGTAATTATAATTTCGGGATAAAGGTTGATGAAAAGTTTAATGATGAAATTTTTAAATTAAAAACAAACTCAGGAATCAATGACTATGGTGTTAAAGCAGATTTTGATTATTATCCAAACCCTAAGCATTCTATACGTTTTGGGCTGGCGTCTACGTATCATAATTTTGTGCCAAAACAGTCCAGGATAAGAGAAACAGGAGAAAGTAATTCTGATATTACACAAAGGATTGAATCTCTGGAGAGTGCTTTATATCTAGAGGACGACTGGAAAATCACCAATACATTAAGTTTCTCTCCCGGGTTAAGATTAACTCATTTTCAGTTTAAATCAACAGATTACCTTAATCTGGAACCAAGAGCAACCATTGCCTGGAATGTAAAACCTGATTTGGCATTAAAAGCTTCTTATTCCAAAATGAATCAATACATTCATTTACTTTCGAATTCGGGAATAGGATTACCAACAGATCTTTGGGTATCTTCTACTGATAAGTTGAAGCCTCAGGTTTCTGAACAATATGCATTAGGAGTTGCTAAAGATTTTATGGATGATGGATATTCTATTACTGTCGAGGGGTATTATAAAAAAATGGATGATGTGATAGCATATAAAGAAGGAGCCTCATTCTTGTTATTAGAAGACTTGGGAACAGGAAAAGAAATTGATTGGGAAGAAAATATTACCACAGGCCAAGGGTGGGCTTACGGTACAGAAATACTATTACGTAAAAAAACAGGAAAGCTTACCGGTTGGTTAGGGTATACATTATCTTGGTCAGAAAGACAATTTGATGAACTAAATCAAGGGCGCAAGTTTTTTTCAAAATATGACAGAAGACATGACCTTTCTTTGGTTGGTATATACAAACCTAGTGATCGTATTACACTATCGGGAACATGGTTGTTTTCTTCGGGGAATAACTTTAATCTTCCGGATACCGAGTCTTTATCAAATACAAGTACCTTTCCGATAACAATCCCAGACCTTTCTAATGGTGGAACACCTTTTAGCACAGAGCGAAATAATTTTAGAGGAGAGAACTATCATCGTTTGGATTTAGGAATTCAATTTCATAAAAGATTTTCAAAGAATAGAGAACGTACCTGGGGATTTTCAATATATAATATTTACGGAAGAAAGAATCCTTTCTATTATTATTTTGATGATGCTAAACTTAAAAAAGTATCAATCCTGCAATTTATTCCATCAATTAATTACACCTATAAATTCTAAAAAGTGAAATCAACAAGGTCAACATTATTAGAAAAATATAAAGATACACAGATGAAATATTTTCAAAATATAATATTAATAATTCTAAGCATTTGTTTAGTAAGTTGCGAGACAAGCGTAGATGCAAGTGATTTATTAGAAAAACAACAGCTTGTTGTTATTAATGGCTACTTATCACCACAAGATACAACACTAAAAGTACAAGTGTCAAGGTCTAAGTCAAGAGCATCTAGTACCAATGTTAAGGATATGGTCATTAAAGATGCTACTGTAGTGATAACAGACGAAGAAAAAAATGAGGTAGCACTTACATATATGGATGCATCTTTAAATTATGAAGCACCGGCAAGTGGTTTAACAATCACACCTGGTAAGAAATATTTTTTAAAGGTTACGGCTCTAGGTAAAGAATATAAAGCATCTTGCACAATACCAACAGAATCCGTACAAAGGATAGAGAAGAATATTAAGATAAAAGAAGACGAATTCTCTGGTAATCGCTTATTAAAAGTTACCATAGGAGATATTAAGGATCAAAATAATTTTTACATTATAGGTGCTGTAGTTACTCAGTCTTTTGATAATGGAGGAGGCACAATTAATGACGGAGTAGAAAATGTAAATTTCGAGTTTAGACAGTTTGCAACAGATGTAAGTAGAGAAAATTCTGTAATCACGGCAGAAGGTTTTTTTAACTTATCTGCAAATGCATTACCTAATCCAAAATTAAAAATTAAGGTGGCCAATGCAGAAAAAATATTATACGGAGCTCTAAGGGCAACATACTTAAACGATTTTAATGACGGAGACCCATTTGCAGAATCAGTTATTGCTCCTACTAATATAGAAGGAGAGAATGGATTTGGTGTTTTTGCAGGATATCAATTAGCAGAAGTAGAAGAAACTTTTTAGACAAAAAGATAAAATCGATTAAACTATTATTTAAAAAACGAACTTAAAGTTGTTTTGACAACATAATCTTAATAATTTATTACTTTTAGAGCCAGATTTTAATTTCAGAAATGAATATCGAACAAGAAGATCATATACTACAACTTTTAACACGTTATTTACAAAATAACGTACAAGATGATGAACGAAAGTTTGTAGAAAATTGGATTGCTGAGTCCGAATCGAATACAACCTATTTTGAAAATGTTAAACGCATATGGAATACTTCAGAAGATATAGGGGATTTTGATAAAATTAATGTAGATGAACAATGGGACAAATTTGAATCTGGCATAATTGCTTTAGAAAAGAAAAAACCAAAATTTAATAAGGTTTATCTTAGGATAGCGGCGTCTATTGTGTTATTAATAGGTTTAGGTTTTTATTTTAATTCATTTTTTAATACAGAAGTAACTTTAATAGCAAAGGCAGGAACCGAAAATAGATTTATATTACCTGATAACTCTACAGTATGGCTTAATGAAGGTAGCCAACTTACATATAAAAAAGGCTTTAAAGGAGATAGTAGACTGTTAAATCTAAAAGGAGAAGGTTTTTTTGAGGTTACAAAAAACCCTGATAAACCGTTTGTTGTTATTGCAAATACAACGCAAACTAGGGTTCTAGGGACATCATTTAACTTAAAAAATAACGTTAATACAAAAGAAGTCGAACTTGTATTAGTAACGGGTAGTGTTGAGTTTTTATCAAATAATCATAAAAAAATCTTAGTTCCGGGAGATAAGATAACGGCAATGGCAAGTGGTAAATTGGTAAAAGCTGCAAATGAAAATCTAAATTTTTCTTCCTGGAAATCGGGGATGCTTAGATTTGAAAAAACTTCTATCGAACAAGTAATTAAAGATATAGAACTGTATTACAATAAGAATCTAATCATCGAGAGTCAGGAGTTTGCTAATTGTACGTTAACGACTATCTTTGACAACGAATCGTTTGAAAATGTTCTGGAAACACTTAAAATATTATTTGACCTTACCTATGAAAAAGTAGATTCGAATACTATTACCATAAAAGGAGGGGAGTGTAACTCATAAAAAAACAACATTCTTTTTGCAAAAATCAAATTGCCGGTTCAGTCTAATTGTGAAAATAAAAATGATTTGGGTACTTTTTATAGTGCTCTTTATTGGATTGTTCGATAGTTTTGCCCAGGAAACTATTTTAGATCAAAAAATTAATTTAATTAAAGAAAATACATCTATTGCAAATGTGCTTTCTGAATTAGAAGCTAAATTAGATTTTACAATAGGATACTCAGATAGTGCAATTGATCTTACCAAAGTGATATCTATTAGTGTTAAAGAAAAAACTTTAACTCAGGTTTTAAAAACCCTTTTTCCTTCTAAATTATATCAATTTAAACTTTTAGGTAAAAAGTTACTGATTTATAAACGACCAAAAAAACATACAATTAGCGGTTATATTTCAGAAAAAGGAAGCCAGGAATATTTGAGTAGTGTGTCTATTTATATTCCCGAGCTTAATGCCGGTACAATAACCAATGATTATGGATTTTACTCTCTTTCTATTCCAGAAGGTAGTTATCAAGTATTAATCTCGTTTGTAGGATATAAAAATGTTAAGGAAAATATAGATCTTGTTTCTGATAGAGTGATAAATTTTGATTTAGAATTAGATACTCAATACCTGGATGAAGTTATTATAAGTTCTGATCAGGAAACAAATAAAAGCCAGGTTACACAGATGAGTTCTGAGAGATTAAATCCTTCAATTTTTGAAGATATCCCTACAATTCTTGGAGAAAAAGATGCTATTAAGACCTTGCAATTATTACCTGGGGTACAATCTGGTAGTGAAGGTTCTACCGGGTTTTATGTTCGTGGCGGAACACCTGATCAAAATTTGATCATACTAGATGAAGCCACAGTTTATAATTCAAATCATCTTTTTGGGATTTTTTCCATATTTAATGGAGACGCCATTAAATCGGTAGAAATATTTAAAGGAGGTTTTCCTGCACGGTATGGCGGAAGACTATCTTCTGTAGTAAAAATAGATACTAAAAATGGGAATAAGGAGAAATTTGCCGGCAAAGCAAATATTAGCTTGATTTCATCATCTTTATTGTTAGAGGGGCCTATAAAAAAAGGAAAAACATCCTTTGTAATAAGTGGTCGCAGAACATATGCAGATCTACTACTTTTACCATTTATGTCTAAGGAGTACAAACTTGTTTATTATTTCACCGATGTCAATGCTAAGCTTCATCATGTTATAAATGATAAGAATAAACTGTATTGGAGCACATACTATGGGCAAGATAAATATAGGTATAAAACTGCTGCCGAGAATGAGAAGTCTAAGCAGAAAATTCTTTGGGGTAATATAACCTCTACTTTACGTTGGAATCATGAATTTAATAATAAACTCTTCTCTAATACATCACTAATATTTAGTAATTATAAATTTACAGTTAGTAATAAAAATACAGGGGCAGCAAATCGTATTTCTACTTTTAAGACTAGCTCTGGGATCAACGATTATGGAGTTAAGTTCGATTTTAATTACTACCCTAATCCCAATCATACATTTAGGTTTGGTCTGGGATCAACTTATCATGATTTTACGCCAAAAGAAATTGATATTAGAAATATTAGTGATGATGAAATTGTAAATACACAAAAAATTAAAACCTTAGAGAGTGCTGTATATATTGAAGATGATTGGAGGATTAATGATAAAATTAGCATATACCCGGGTTTGAGATTTAGTCATTTTCAGCATAAATCTAAAGGTTATTTTAAACCAGAGATGAGACTTTCTGTAGCTTACAAGTTATTTCCTTTGTTTACATTAAAGGGATCGTATGCAAAAATGAATCAGTATATACATAGACTATCTAATAGTGGTCTGGGTTTGCCAACAGATCTTTGGGTGTCTTCGACAGAACGGTTAAAACCCCAGCTTTCTGAGCAAATTGCTTTGGGATTGGCCAAAGATTTTGGCAATAATAGTTATGAATTAACGATTGAAGGCTATTATAAAAAAATGAATGATATCATAGCGTTTAAAGAAGGAGTTTCTTTTGCAGGTCTCGGAAGCGAAAAAGAAATCACAGGATCAATCCGAACCGTAGATTTTGTAAATGGTATTACTACTGGGAAAGGTTGGGCATATGGAACAGAATTTTTGTTTAGAAAGAAGAAAGGGAAATTAACAGGTTGGTTGGGGTATACGTTATCATGGTCGCAAAGACAATTTGAAGACTTAAATGGAGGAAAGATATTTAATGAGCGCTATGATAGAAGACACGATTTTTCATTAGTTGGTATATATAAGCCCAGTAAAAAGATAACGATTTCTGGTAATTGGCTATTTTCATCAGGAATTAATTATAACCTTCCAAATACATTGGGAGTTGCTGCTGGGGATAATTTTCCGATAGAAGATGTAAATAATAATGATAATATATTACTGTTTAATACAGAAAAAAATAATTTTAAAGGAGAAAACTTTCATCGTTTAGATTTGGGAATTCAATTTCATAAAATCACAAAGCGTAAGAGAGAAAGAACATGGGGTTTTTCGTTTTATAATGTATATGCCAGAAAAAACCCTTTTTATTATGAAGTTTCAAAGAATGAAGAAAATTCTCGGAATGTTTTATACAGAAGGTATTTATTTCAATTCCTTCCATCATTTAATTACAGTTTAAAATTTTAGCTTATGAGATCTTACATTTTATTTATAATTGGTGGTTTTATCATTTTAGGTTGCGATGATCTAAAAGAAGAAATAAAAAACAAACCAGAAGGAGAGAAGTTAGTTTTGATTAACGGGTTTTTATCTCCTGAAGAAAAAGTGATTAAAGTAAAAGTCTCTAAAACGATATCTGTATTTGATGAACCATTACAAATTGAGCAAGCAGATTTTGAAAACACTCTGCTTATTAAAGATGCTGTTGTAACTATTAGAAATGAAAATCAAGAAGAGATTGAATTGATCTATTCTAATGATAATAAATTATACGAGATTTCATTTGATAATTTTTTGATAGCACCGGGAAAAAGTTATACATTAAACGTTATAGCCGAAGGAAAAGAATTTAAAGCCACTTGTACTATTCCTACTGCCAGAGTAGAAAATGCAATTGTTACAAAGGGGTTAAAAATTTATGAAGGTAACGTTCGGGAAAACCTTATCGTAAGTTTTGATGACCTTAAAGGAGAAAATAATTTTTATATTATTGGTGCTTTGTTTAATACAGTGAACAATACTGGAGAAGACCCCACTATATCAGATTTTGATATTGAAAGATTTGCAACAGATGTAAATGGAGATGGACTTGGTGTATCTGCAAACGGAACGATTTTTAATATAAATACAACTCAGGAAATAACTGTAAAAGTTGCAAACGTAGATGAGATTATTTACACTACTTTAAAAGCATCGTTTCTAAATAAAGATCAAACATCAAACCCTTTCTTTCAGCCTATTATACCTCCTAATAATATACAAGGAGAAGGTGGTTATGGTGTTTTTGCTGGTTTTAGATTATTAGAAACAAAACTAACTCTCGATCCGGTTAACCCTTAGATGAGTTTTGAAAATGTCTATAGATCAGATATCCACCATATCCAATAAACAATATAGTAATAATAGATCTAAAATCCCATTCTGTTTGAGCCTGTAATCTGTTGTATAATCGCAAACTTCCAAATAAGACAAGAGCAATCCCGATCATCAGATCCCAAGTTCTACGAGGTGATTTATTTTCGTTTTCCATAATTTTAAGACAAATTATTGTTGATAATTGTAAAGGTATTTTCTTTATCAATAGAGAAAACCCGAAGTAATGAATTGTACATTTTGTTGGTAATTGGCTTTTATTGATTTGAACTCTCTTCAACTATTTTCCATGTTTCCAAAATTTGATTCAATCTTGATTTAAATTCTGTAGAATCTTTGCTTTTTTCTATGACAGCAAAAACATCATGTAATTCTCCACGAAGTAACGGATATTTATCCGATATTTTTCTAAAATCCAGCCACGCATCAATATGTTTAGAAAATGCTGATTCAAATCCTTCCGGGCAATTAGAATAATCTAATGATTTTGAATTCTTTGAGTAATTATTAATAGCTTCAGTTAATGAAACTTTTTCGGAAGCGTGATTTCTGATGTTGCCAAAAATGCTGTCTTTTTCAAAAATCTGTTTTACACAATTTATACTTTTTCTTTCGATATCTGAAAAGGAACGATTTTCTTTTTTATTAGGACCATTACATCCTAAAAATAAGAGAGACAAAAAAAGATTATAGGTTTTATCATGATCTTATTCAATTTATATTCTAATTGCAGTTAAGGTCTCGTGTATGGTAAGTTGTGTGTTAAATTTACTAAATCTTGGAGAATCACTAACCTTTATAACTCAATTATTAACTTTGATTTACAAGGAAATAGTAATTAGTTACGCATTTTGTAGCCGTTTTACTGTTTTTCAGAGTTAGTTTTATTCGATTAAATTCTGTTTTCCATTTTTCAGTGTTAAAGCAAATTCAGTTTTATTATTTAAAATAGCCCAAAGAGCAGTAGTAATAAAGCAATTGTTGTTAATGCCAAGTATAGTAATACGTTGCCAAATAATTAAGGATTTAATTGTAATTTTAGTGTGTTCAATTAATCAATTAAGAAAATGAAATCAATAAAAAAAATAGCCTTTATATGTTTTCTTACAGTTTGCCTTTTTTCCTGTAAAACAGAAAAGAAACCAGCAACCGAAACTAATACTTATAAAGAGTTTTTGAATGAGCTTCACAAAAAAGGCATAACAACAGGAAACATCTTAGTATACAAAAACGGAGAAGTTGTTTTTAAAAATACTTCGGGATTAAGAAGCATCAATCCTAAAGATTCCTTAACCTTAGATTCACAATTTCGTTTAGCATCAGTTAGTAAGCAGTTTACTGGTATGGCTATCATGAAATTAAAAGAAGCGGGAAAGTTAGATTACGATCAAAAAGTAAATACTATTCTTCCCAATTTTCCATATAAAAATATAACTGTCAAGCATTTATTACACCATACCTCGGGGTTAACCGATTATGAAAGGCTAATTGATTACAATTGGAAACCTGCAGATTCTACTAAAAAGTACATTTTAGGAAACGATGAAATCATTAAAGAAATATATAGAGTCAATCCGGGATTAGATTTTGAAACAGGAGAGAAGTGGGAGTATAGTAACACTGGTTATTTGTTTTTAGCTTCGATAGTAGAAAAAATATCAGGACAGCATTTTAGCACATTTTTAAAAGAGCAAATTTTAGAACCTCTAAAAATGAATAATACCGTTTTGTATAAATACCAAGAGGCAGCAGACCCAAACATGCCAAATCGTGTTTTTGGTTACCAAACTGCATTAAACCAAAAAGATTTAGAACTTAATGATTATAATATTGTTAATGATGTAAGAGGCGATGGTGGTATTTACTCAACATTAGAAGATTTAATGAAATGGAATATGGCACTTTCTAATCATACAATTATTTCAAAAGCATATCTGGATGAAGCATTTACACCAGGGAAATTAAATAGTGGAGAAGAAACTAACTATGGTTTTGGTTGGTTTATAGAATCTAAAACCGAACCAAGGATTGTTTTTCATTCTGGTGGTTGGGTAGGTTTTGGTACTTATTTGTATAATGAAGTCGATGCCAAAAGCGGTTTAATTTTACTAACTAATAATTCAAATAGTAATCTTCGAGATATAGTTGGTGGTTTTGTCAATATTAATAGAAATGAATCATATAAGGTTCCAAGATTAAAAGCCGAAACTGTTTTGGCTAAAAAAATATTGAATGAAGGCATCGATAAAGGTATTGCTCATTATTATGAGATAAAAAAGGATACAATGACTTATGAAGTTAAAGAAGGTAATATTAATCAATTAGGATATTTGTTATTGCAAAATGGTAATCTAGAAGAGTCGTTAAAAATATTTAAGTTAAACATAGACGAATATCCAAACTCTGCAAATGTATATGATAGTTATGGTGATGGATTATTAGAAAAAGGAGATTCTATACATGCTTTAAAGAATTTTAAAAAGTGTTATGAGATGGATAATACTCTAGAATATGCTAAAGATAAAGCTCAGAAATTAGAAATATGGCTTAATAAAAACAAGTAGTTTTTAAATTACAATTTTTCGACTCAGAGTTCGTTTTGCAATGAATGGTAACTTTTAATATGTGTGTCGCAGCAAGGCAAAATATTAACTTGTTTTTCTGTTTTTTTTGGACATTGTTTGCTGTATTTTATTTCCAGATAATTGAAACAACTTTAGAGTTATTGTTTTTAATGTCTTCTAATGAATATTCTTCTTTATCTGGGCCATTAAATTCTCTAATGACATTTGGTATACAATATTAGAGTCTTCTTTATATACATGCAATCTCGATTAAGTACAAAACGTCCTATGTTTTTTATACATTGTTGGCAACTGGCTTTATTCTTTCTCGATTATTGCTGGTAATATATATTCAATCATCATTTTGTCTGCATTAGAGTGGGCACTTGGATTGTTATATGCAGAAGAAGTAATAACGACAACAAAAGGAATGTCTTTGAAGATGAAGATTTTATTTCCACCTCTACCACTGCAAAAAGAAACTTGATGATTTTTACCATTGACGGTATATGTTTTATTCCAGAAAAGGTAGCCATAATACCCGCCTTCTATTCCAGCATAGGCTTGTGATACTTGTTTTGATAAACTTTTTTCTACCCACTTTTCAGTTATAATTTGTTTGCCATTCCATTTTCCTTTGTTTTTGTATAACTGTCCATACTTAGCAAAATCAATTGCTCTTAGCTGTATTCCGCCAGCAGTATTTCCTACTTTTTGTGGTGTATATTGCCATTTATAATTGGTAATATCAAGAGGTGCAAATAATTTTTTATCTGCATATGAAACTAACCCTTCAGGAACAGATTTGTGAATGACATCCCCTAGAATCACTACTCCAGCTGTAAAATATGTAAAGTCTTTTCCTATTGTTTTGTCTTTCTGCATAGGTAAATTAAGTGAAAATTTCACCCAATTATTTGTTGGGTACATGTTTTCTTCATTTCCAGGGCTACTGTAATCACTATCATCACCAAGAAATCCGGAACTCATCGTTAAAAGAGATTTTAATGTTATTGAATCTTTTTTCTTGCTATAATTATTAAAAGATTTTAATTCGTAAAAATCTTTTAATAATGTATTTTCACTTT
This sequence comes from Aquimarina macrocephali, assembly GCF_051627225.1. Lineage (NCBI taxonomy): Bacteria > Pseudomonadati > Bacteroidota > Flavobacteriia > Flavobacteriales > Flavobacteriaceae > Aquimarina > Aquimarina macrocephali. The sequence continues at coordinate 5,525,084 of NZ_CP151795.1, read as the reverse complement.
TAATGTGATTTTCTTCAATAGCAATTCCGAGCATTGTAGAGGCAAGTGATTTCCCTACAGATCTTGAATCATGTAAACTATTTCTATTTTCACCATTAAAGTATTCTTCTATTAAAAGCTTATTTTCTTTTATAACTACAACGCCATTAATATTTTCAAATCTTTTTTCAGCTATTTTTCTATTTAGAGCTTCTATTTTGGGACTATTAAAATTATCTTTAGATAATTCCCAACCACTATTGGGTTGTATTTTTTGAACAGGTATTAGAGTTTCATCTACAAGGATTTTTGCCACCTCTACAGTAATATTTCCTTTGGCTAGAATGGTACCAACTTTTAATGTTTCTTCTTTTATATAAGGCCTTACTTCAATACTTAAAGAATGGTTCCCTTCAGCAAGAACATCTTGTCCCCCTCCTAATTTCATAAACTTTAACCACATAAACCAACCCCAAAAGTCAATTTGTTTGGGATAAACTAAAGGAATCATATGTTTAAGTTGAGTTGTTTTAGAATCAATTGTTCCTGCACCTTTGTTTAAATTTTCTACATAAATTATTTCTCCATCTACTAAAAACGAAAATTGAAAATTCCCTTTATTTAATAATTGGTCTTGTGTTAAGTTTGGAGCCAATAACTTAAGACTCTCGATAAGAGGTTTGTCTAATGTAAAGTGAATGTTTAGAAATTCATCTTTGTTTAGCGTAAAACTATTTGAGTAGTTATCTGATGTTGGTTTATTTTTTTTAAAGTCAATTTTTGAAAAATATAAATTTTCAATTTCTTTTGTTTGAGAATTTTTTTTGGGCGAACTATTGATGGTATTGCAAGATATTATTAAGCAAGCAATAAGTGCTAAGTAATAATTTGATTTCATATTTGATTGTATAAATTGGATTATTCAACAAACATATACTTACTAAGATTACCGAAAGCCCCATATTATAGAATGGTACCCATTTATAGCTATTCAGGGTTGTTTTTTATTGATTTTTTATAATTTATAGGAGTCACTCCTTTGATGTTTTTAAAGACTCTATTAAAAGTTGTTTTTGAATTGAAACCACATTCAAAAGATATACCTAATAAAGTTATGTGATCATAATTACCACTATGTAACTTTTCAATAATAGCATTTACACGATATTCATTTACAAAATCCGAGAAATTTTTATCTAAACCATCGTTTATTACTTTGGACAAGACATTTGGGTGCATATTAAGGTTATCTGCTAAAGACTTTAAGGTCAATTCTGAGTTAAGATAAAAAAGATTAGTTACCATTTGTTCTTTTAACCAAGATGCTTTTTTAAAGATCTCTTCAGATGGTTTTTCTTTGTCAATACTATTTTCTCTATTAGCCTCAAGTAAAATTATTTCTGGCCTTAAAAAAGCTTCAGCACTAATCCAAATAGTTATAATAGAAAGTAATACATAAATTGGATAATAATCACTTATGTTTAACTGGAAATCAAATATTACATAATCAATAATTGTATAAGGTGTCCATAAAAACCAAAGCACAGCGAACACAATAATCAACCTATATAACCATCTTAAACTATATGCGTCATTGTTGCTATAATTTTTGTTTAACCAAGAATGATATGCTTTAATTGCTTTCAGTGCATATAAACAATAGGTTACAACAGAAACAATAGCAAAAAACTGAACGATGGGCATTAATTTATAATAAGTATCAGTTTCAATACCAATGATATTATTAACAAACGCATCACGACTTATAATAAAATGTATAGTGAGTTCAATTACTAATGGCAAAAAATGAATGCTATCTTTTTTAGAAAGATGATAACTAAAGTTGGTTATTTTTTTAACATATAAGTATAATAATGGCCCAAGAGCCAAAGAGTAATTTAATGGTATTAAATAAAAATGTGGTAGATAATTAGTTATTTGAAAATCCAAACTCAATATCCAAATATTCCAAAAAACAATAATGAAAGTAACTAAGCCAAGTAGTACATTAGCTTTTCTGTTTATCCGCCTAGTAAAAATAAGTAGTAGTCCAAATGTTGTTCCTATAAATACAGATGCTATTATTATAAAATTAAAAACATTTAAATTGAATTCGCACATTAATTACATTTTTTTATTCAGTTCATTTGATAAATACTTTGCTTCGACATCATCAACTGCAAGTCCAAAATAATATGTTTTAGATCCAGAATCAAATTTAACAAATACAAACCGAAAAGAAGATCCGCTAAGATTTTGGTAAGTAGGTGAGTGCGAGGCAATAAATTATATACTGGTCTTTTAATTCAAAAGTACGGGAAGAATATACTCTTTACATGCTTTCTTATTTACGTCTAATCCAAATCTATTCTATTATTATCGAATCGTTTTTTTTTTGAAATTCTAGATGAAAACCATTAGCATTTTTAGAATCTATTTTAGAATGAATAGAATAACTTTTGGAGTTAAAAATCTCTCACAAAACTTACAGCACTTATGAGCCCTTTTTCGACTTTATAAATAGAAATATACTTAGTCTTTTTACCATTATTAGAGACTATTTCATGATTAATAACATAAGGACCATTATCCATTTGATTTACAATTTTTACTGCTACTGATTTACTTTCGAAATCTGATTTAAATATAGAAGCCAGCCTGTCTGAACCTGTCCCCATTAAGTTATCTGGATATGTATATACTTTAACATCAGTATTATAAAGTTTAATGAACTCATCATAATTATGTTCATTAAAATAATTCATTCTTTTGTTTACAACTTCTAGTGGTGTTAGGTTTGAATAATTTTGTTTTGTTGTTGATGTATCATTACTCGTACCTTGGGTGTTTTCTTTACATGATGCAACTATAAAGAGAGTGATTAAACTAATCATTGTTATTTTTTTCATCTGTTTATTATTTTTTTGGAAAATTTATGTTTTCTTTAATTTCTTTAATTTGTTCGATATGGCGTTCTGTATGTGCAGACATGTATAGAAAAATTTGATAAGCATCCACAGTCCCAAAAGCCATGAAATGATTCCTTAGATCATCTTTAGTGGTATTGATGTAGTTTATATGTTTTTTTCGTTTGGCTATAAACTCTTCAATAGTGGAGTTATGATTTCCATATGTTCCATTTGGTTCAAGGTCTTCTTGTGTAGTCGCTTTATCTGTTCGATCTAGTATACGAGCCATAAGTTCTTTGTCGGTGTTTTTTACACCTTCTCTTCTTTCTGGATTTGCAGGTAATTCTAGAGATTCTTCAAGTATTTCAAATACTTGATTCTCAAAGATTGTAATATGTTCTGTACATTGAGCAATAGACCAAGATGATTCATCACTTTTATAGTTAAGTTGTAATTCATTCAAATCATCTACGACACTTAATAAATTGTTTTTTGAATTAGTTAACTCATTGATTGCAAAATTTCGTTCTTCTTTCGTAAGTTCATTATTAGAAGTTGAAGTGCATTGTACAAGTAATATTAAAAACGGTATTATCTTTTTCATAATTTTTTTATCTAATTTTTATCATTTTTTTGGTTAACCCTTTTTCCTTAAAATAGTCTTCGAGTTCTAAACACTCACCAATTTGCGCATGATGAAGTAGCGTAAGACCATGAGCGCCTTTTGCAAAAAGTAATTCGGGATACGTCTCGATAACTGGTTTTACTAAGGATGTTTTGCCTAACATTGTTAATACAAAAAGATTAGCTCTTGATCCTTTAGATATAAAGTAGTTTACAATCTCTTTGTTTCCTAAATGGGCCGCACCTTCAATCGCTTCTTCAAAATCACCATTTCCCCAATCATAAGATGTATAAATTAAGTTTGGATGCTCATTAAGCATCTCTTTAACCAGATTTAGTTTTGAATGCCCAGCAATTACAAAATCTTTCACTAATTTTTCATCTAATTGATCCGAATCTTTTTTGGATTGTTGAGCGTTTTCTTTTTGTGGTTTTGTGAGTAAATATGCAGGTATGGCGATTGCTGTACCAAGCCCTACAATTGAACCATAAATGAATTTCTTTCTGTCCATGTATTGAATATTTTAATGATATAATTAAAAATCATTACAAATTTGTATTTGACAATATTCAATAATAAATTGTTAGAATAGTTTAATATACGTGCTTCCTTGAACGAAAAATCTAATTTTTTATCCTTTTCTATAAGCTGAAGGGGTTAGTCCGGTTTTTTTCTTAAAGGCAACATTAAAAGAAGTAACATTTCCAAAACCAGACTCGTAAGCAATTGTAGCTATTTTTTCATTTTTGTATTCTGAATCGTTAAATAATTGCTCTGCTTTTTCAATACGTTGCTGGTTTACAAAATCATAAAAATTTTGTTGGGTGTTTTCATTAATGGCTTGCGAAATTTCTCGAGTTTTCCTGTTTAATTTTTTAGAAACAACAAGTAAAGTTAGTTGGTCATCTAAAAAAAGTTGTTCGGTTTCAAAGAGTTTTTTAATCTCCAAAAATAGATCTCTAGAATTGTTTTTGTCCAAATTAGAATTGCTATATTTCTGTAGATTAAACTTGTGCCGGTTTAAGAAAATGAAACTAAAAGCATATATTAGAAAAGAATAAAATATAGGGCCTCTGATATAGTACATCGTAAAATCAAAAAGATTACCAATATAATGAATCAAAACAAATGTAGTACCAATTAGTATATTACGATACCAAAAGAATATGTTTTTGGATACTTTTACCCGATTTTTATATAGATACGTCCAGGATAGTATTAAATAAAAAAGTAAACAAAAAACAACTATTCCGTAGTTCCAAAAAGATTCAAAATTTCCATTTCTTGGTACAAATGGAATTAAAAAAAGAAACAATATAAAAGGAACAAAATGAAGGTAATCTTTTACTGATAGTATTCTTTTTTTATCAAAAAGTGTAATTCCATACAGCCATAAAGAAGGTGCGGCAAACAAAATGCCTGAAATACCAATGTTGTTTTGCCAATTCTCTAAAGGGATGTAATAATTTAATACAGATTTACCAATTCTAATGGTTAGACCTAATAAGAAAAGTGCTAGAAAAATATTAGATTTTACATCGCCTTTTTTAAGTGTGAATAAGTAAAAACTTAAAAAAAGACCTTGAGCCAGACCAAGAGAAGCAAGAATAAGAATTAATCCCGTTGTTAACATGTAATAAATTTACGGTTTTTGATAACATTGTATTTAGTAATTGTATTAATTCATCAATGATTGATACGAATTTATAATTGGTAAAATAGGAGATTATAGTATTAATATACTTTAAAGAACATGTTTCCTTGAATAAAATATTAGATACTAAGGGTTTTCTGAATGCATTATGACGTTAAGTGTAAAATATGTTTTTATTACATTTTTATATCTTCCTTGTGTGTTTTTATTTTAATTTGTAGTAATGTTTAATATATGTGTTGTAGCAGGGTAAATTGTTACCTAACCCTGGACTTCTGCGCAGATTTCATACCTTATTTAGCTTTAAAATTGCTATGCCATCATAAATATACAAGAACCAATAGATTAATTGCTATTCAGCTATGATCACATTTATAGTGTTAGCTACTGTTTGTTTTTAACAAATACTTTATCCAATTCCATATACATCCTTAGAGATTTATCTCCTTCCGATTTAATATTTTCGTAAAGCGAATTTGCAATTACTCGTATTGCATTTCTTTCAGTTTCATTCAAATTGGGGTATTTGAATTCACCTTCGTTCATATGATTTAAAATTTTATCTCTTTTAGATTCAAAAGTATTCATAGTGTCATTTTCAAGACATATTTCTAACAAGTGATCCTCCCAATCTAAATATTCTTTTTTTTTGTTTTTCCTTCTTTTGTTACAATCGTTACAGACAGGGACAACATTCCCAGGGTGATGTAAACCAAATTGAGTTCTATTGAACATTATTAAGTGTTCAATTTGAAGTTTGGAATTTTTATCTTTGCAATAAGCACATTCTCCATTAAAAATTTCATCTCTAATAGATTCCCATATTCTTTTCGATTTTCCTGAGCCAGTATTAAATGATTTACCCCAATAATATTCTCCGATTTTAGTTAATAATGCTCTTACAGCAGTATTAGAAGAGTCTGAAACAGTATTATATATTGCCATTAAGATTTTTAAGTTGTATTTAATTGTAGTTAACGGTTTTGTGTATGGAACGTAGCGTGTAAAAAGACACTAACTTTTTGGATTAACACAGAGCCGAATTTTTATATTTTGTTTTTAATTTTATCTTTTTTAAAAGCCAAATTAAAAATTTGGCGGACTTTCTAAATATACACAAACCTTTCGGTTTAGAACTTATTAGCTATGTTTTATACACCGTGTTGTAAAACGTTTTTATTCGTCAAATAATCCACGAGCAGTAAAAACTCCTTTCTTTTTGTCTATAAAAAGCTGTTCAATACTTTCACCTTTCAATCCTTTCCAAGTTCCGTTTCTTGTTTTTTCAACTGGGTCAAATTGATATTTTTGATGATAGTAATGTTCTTTTTCTTTGTTAAAGGAAATGTATAAAATCACATTGTCATAATTTTCAAATCCTGGTCTTCCATAATGGTCATAAGCTAGAAATTCAATTGTGTCAGTTTTTATGTCATTAAATACGTTTCTTACTATTTTGTATTTAGCTTTAAATCCGTTATCCATAATATAACTTTTCCGAATCAAAGTATCTCCTGTTATTGAGTCAACTATCTTTCGTTCGTTATTTTCATTTGGGTTAAATTCCGTGACTGATATTTTTTTTCCAATGAACGCATATAAATTTATAGACTTATTATTAATTTCAGATTTTGATGTTACTACATATCGATTGCTTGATATATCCCAACTTTTCTTTCTTTCATTAAATACAAAACGAATGTCCGGTTGATATCCGTTTGTTCCACCGCAACCAATTGTAAATTCCGCTTTTTTAAATTTCAATCCATTATTGAAATGTATTTTTCGTTTGGCTGTCACATTTACCAATCCAAAATTTATATCAATAGTGTCTTTCGCCACAATTTTATGTAAAACTTTAATTACACTAATTGTTTTCTTTTTTTTAATCGATAAATCAATCAATTCATCATTAGTTAGAAATTTGTATCGGTCAGAAACATTCAGACTTTTTATTCGATTGCCATATTCGTTTAGTTCTATGTATTTCCATCCGCTTGATAGTAACAAGTCAATTCTGCTATTAAGTGCACGAACATATAGACTATCTAATTCTGTTGATTTGATTGGATTATTTTGTCCGTTAACCGAAGAACTAGTTAACATTAGAAATAATATGATATTGAATAATCTCATTCTTTTATTTTTAATTACTCAATATTAATTACTTTTTATATTTAAGAAAAATAACAATGAGTGAACTATTCTTTTCGTTGAGTAAAGTTTCTCTTCAAATGTTTTACAACGTTAAGTGTATGTTTTGTTTGGCGATAATCGTTTGCGCAGCGATAGCGAAGACAAACTATTTGCCAAATGGAATATACACAGTGTTGTGTGCTTTATACTTTTTAATTTAATTTCCCTACAAATTAAAAAAATAAAGGCACAGTAGTTCAGATTCGGCAACATTTTTAACTCAACTTTTTCGGGGCTACCCAAACCCATGGAATATACAGAGCTCTGTATGATCTGTTGGTGAAGGGAACTTTAAAATCCGTTTTCCATTCTGATAAGCCACTCCACAATTTCGCCTCAAATTTGACTTTGTAAAAAATTTTCGCGACCTTGATCAAGTATTTATAAACGTGCTAGCGTTTGGATAGTATAACTCTCCACGATACCATCGCTAAATACTTGGCAATTCCTTTTCGCAAAGCATTTGTCCGCCGTTGCTTATCAGAAGAAAACTCCGCAATCCCTGCGTACCCCTCCGAAAAAATTGTCTCCTCGAACTGGACTATTGCATCACAACAATGATATATGTGTACCAGTACACATATATCCATTATATTTTTTCACAAACCTAGAGGGTTTCTAATGAACTTAGAATCATTTATAGCAATTTTGTATTACTATGCGTTTTGAGGAAACATAGTGTTGGTGATTTAAGCATTAAAATATTTACTATCCCATATAGCAGTATTAAAGTTTTTTCCAAGTGCAAACCCATAAAATAATACCACCGCTGCTACTGATTTAAACATAAAGAATAAAATCATGATAAATGTTGATGTAGTATTATGTTTTGTGAACATACCTTCTGGAACCATAAAAGTGAGTAAAAGACTTACTAAAAAGGTGAGTATAAGTAAATTTTCAAAACTTTTAAAAAACCACATCATCAATTTACGCAATGGGTGCAAATCATTTCCCCACTTATGAACTAAATAAAAATAGTCATTACCCATAGGGGCAAAGAGTAGGGGGTCATCAGCATTTTCTAATTTAAATAATTTAGAAGGTGCAATGATTTTAAATCCTTTGAGTTCCGTTTGATGCTTTTTCTCAAGATTTTTAATAGCAGAAACTGCAGATAGCGGTAACTTTCCTTTAAAATATTTAGAATCCAAAAAACGTAACCGATAGGTAATACAGATTTTTTTGATTTGATCCAGATGATAGATTCTTTGTGTTTCTACATGATCAAGATCAAAAATATTCTGAACTATGTGAGAAGAGGTTTCTAAGTTTTTAAGAATTTGATTCTCGTGTTTCTCTTCTTTCAGGAAGACTTTAAGTACTTGTTCTTTCCAGGTAGAGGCATTACATTCTTTATCCCGTAATTTACCAAGTTGTTGCTCTATGTTTGTTCTGGGAAATAACATCTTCTTTTTTTAGCTTTACTAAATTAGTAATTAGGGTTAAGTTATACAAGATTAAAGAGATAGTGTTAAGTTAAAATATAGTTGACAATAGTATATGAAAGTATTTTTTACTGTGGTTTAATAAAAAAACTACAACACGCGATTAACAATGATTCCGGTATTGTTTTTTATCTTTTTAAGATAATCAACCAATGGCAGCGTAGAAATCTCTACCTGGCCTTTTGAAGAGGCATGTAATAAATGAATTCTCCCATCTTTTTTACGTATGGCAATTCCTGTATGTGTAATATCTAATCCTTTAATTGAAGTTGTTAATGCTATAATATCACCAGACATCATTGATTCTTCATGTTCTTTAATCTGACCTTTTGGTAAAAAACATACCGATGATTGGCTAATATTAGTTTCAGATTGTTGTATGCCTTTAAAGTTTTTATCGTCTTTAAGAAAGGGATAAAGTTCTCGATGTGTACTCATAAAATTAATATCTTTCTCTATTTCTATTCCGCCAATATCTCCTGTAATATTTTTTAAAATACCCTTTTGTTCGTTATTGGTAATCCACTCAGAGAAATAGTGTAGTCGTGAAGCGTAACCATCTAATTTTCCATTTTTGTAACGTATCTTTTCAAGGTAAGTGGTATAGGTGTCAAAATCATCTTTTCCATTTTTAAGCATTAGACTTAAAACCAATACATTTTCTACAAAAGTAGTACAATCTAACCCTTGAAAATTGATCACTAGCGACTCTTTTGATCCTATCTCCAGAGTTTTGGCGGCATAAGGAGTTCCTAAAAAAGTTTTTCCGACAAACACCAGAGTTTCTCCAAAAGCAGTTTTTGGAGTATATTCTTTTTTTAGGGTAGTAATCCTTGTGGTAAAGATTTCTTTATCCTTTGCAGAACAGGTAATTTCTTGTGCTTGAATAGAGCATGCTATTAAAAAGAAAAAAAGTATGAGACGTTTACTGTTCATTTGATATATGTGTTAAGTAGGCTTTGTTTTATTTCTATTATTTTCTAAAATACAAAAAGCAACTATATCTGCTGGGGTTTTATTAGATAAGATTTTATGAAGACTAAAAAGAATATCTATTATGATATGAAAAATTATATGGTTCTTAATTATTTTTATTCGCAATTACACATTTTGTAGGAAATATCAAAAGGCTTGATTATGATATCATAATCAAGCCTTTTGATAAAAGGAAATTTAAAGTTTTAGTACTTAAGAATTCTTAATGTTTCCATTTTTGTACTTGTTTGTATTTGAACAAAATAAATCCCGGAAATTTTAAGCTCACTTCCTAAAATTATAGCAGTTGGGTTTTTTGTATATTCTTCTTGTATCAGAAGTTTTCCGTGTATGTCAAATACTTTGATTGTGATATCAGTCTTATCAAGTTTTGAAGTATTGACCACAAATGTATCGGTAAAAGGATTAGGAGACGTAAATGTTTTGTTTTCAGAAATTCCTTTATTTGCTATACTATTTATTGCATTTGAAGATCGGGTATAAATGATCTCATTTGCTTTTTTATTATAAGCATAATCCAGTATCGTATAAGATAAACCATCGCTGGCCACAGATATGTGAAACCATCCATAATGTGTATTTCCATTGATTTTAATCGTAAACCCTATAAATCCTGATTTCCCGTTCCAATTTGTATATGAAGCTGAACTCACGGTATAATTGCCAGATTTCGTGACAAAATTATCAGAGCTATCAATTCCTTCTCCTTCTCCAATAAGTGTTATATTACCTTCATTTCCTTCACACACAATATCTTTGTTATAAGTAACCAATCGTACCGAATTACTAGAGTACCAGGCACCATAATCTTTATCATCTCCAACTTCGATACGGAAAAACTCCCAGGTATTAGAAGAAGTAACTGTAAGGTCTTCGATATCGACATAAACGATTCCATCGGTATTGTTACAAGGAGAGCAAGAACTTCCGCCGCAATCTATCCCGGTTTCATCTCCATTTTGAACCCCGTCAGTACAGGTAGGATTAGATATCGTTCCTTCTATAGAAACAGTATAGTCTTCTACCTCTCCATAATCTATAGCGCCACAAGGAGCAGGGATTTTATTGTACGCCATTGATACTCTCATTCTGGTACTTCCATTTTTTGTTTCATCTGGCACAGTAAACTCTCCTTTTATTGAAGTATCTTTTGAAGGGGTTTTACTAAATACTTGCTCACCAGAATCTTCAAAATCTCCATCTTGATTATAATCAATCCATACACTGTATCCTTCTGAGTATACAGTTGATGACCATGTTGGAGTAATCGTAATGGTTTGAGCCACTCCTTTGGATAATATTGTGGATTCTGATGTGAAATCACTATATCCACCATTCCCAGCTGTTGAAGTTTTATCAATATTGCCTAATTGTACACGACTGATATATTCATCAGAAGTGGTAGTACCATTAGATGAACAATAGGTAGAAGTATTACAGGGCTCACAAGAACCTCCGCAATCTACTCCGGTTTCATCTCCATTTTGAATCCCATCTGTACAAGTTGGATTTGGTTCGCTAGAGGTGGTAACATTTACAGTGCTACTAAACTCAGAAGTGTTACCCGAAGCATCTTTAGCTTTTATCTTATATTGATATGCTGTATTTGCAGTCAACCCGGTAATATTAGCAGTTGTTCCTGTTACAGATGTAGCTATTGCATTATCCTGATATATATCATAGCCAACTACTCCTTCATTACTTGGAGCTGGATCCCAGGATAATGTTAATGACGTTTCTGCTACATTAGAAGTTAATAACCCTGTAGGTATAGACAACGCTACAGCATCAAATGCGAGTTTTATATTATCGATCCAAATTCTGGTTCCATAACCTGAGATATTTTGTAATTTGATCAATACATTAGGGTTTCCTTTAAATTGATCTAAGGATACTTGTTCTGTTCTCCAGTGAGAATCTTGTGTGGGTACCCAAAGGTTGATTTCATTGATCCAGGTATCGGGATCATCTGTTGTTGCTACTGTTTCAAGTTCTGTATGTGTTTTTGAATATACTTCTGTCCACGAACTTCCGCAATTGATAGAAACCAAAATTTTAAGTTGATCTTTACTGTCATTATCAAATTTGGTATATGCCAGATCAAAAGAAAAACTTACTTCACCCGACGACATATCCAAAGGATTTAGTATGATTTCATCTATTTCCCCTATCTCTTTGTTATCTGTATTGTTTATGATCATACAAGAAGAAGAGTTACGACCTGCAGCATTACTTTTTTCCCAGGCTAATTCTCCGTCATTATCTATGATTTCCCATCCCGATGGAGGAAAACTCTCTTCAAACCCTTGTGAAAAAGAGTTTTTTGTTGGACTCGTTACAGTGATATATCCACTTTTTGTTACTGTATTACCTGTTCCATTGGTATTACTTGTTGTAAGTGTTACGGCATATGATCCCGGGTTATTATAGGTTACTTTAGGGTTTTGACTTGTTGAAGAAGAGGGTGTAGCTCCTTCAAATGTCCAATTCCAGGAAGTAGGTTTTCCGGTAGAGACATCTTTAAAAGAAATCTCTGTAGTGTTACAATTAGAAATTCTTTTGCTAGAATAAAAATCAGAAACGGGGACGTTATCATTATTAATTAGAACATTAATATTATCTACCCATATTCTGGTTCCGTATCCTGATACATTCATAAATCTGATTGCTACTTCAGATTCACCTTCATATGCGCTAAGATCAATAATTTCTTTTCTCCAATCAGATTCTTGTTTAGGGATCCAATCGTTAGAAAGGCCTGTGGTTACACTTTTGGTTTCTAATTCTGTATGTGTTTTAGAGTAAACATCTGTCCAAGAATTTCCGCAATCTTTAGATACCTGTACCTTTAACTTATCGGGACTGGCATCATCAAACTTTGTATAGGCAAGGTCAAAATACATTTGACTGTTTTTTGCTGAAGAAAAATTATAATACGGTAATCTAAGGAAATCTTCTTCTCCTACAATAGCATTGTCAGAGTTGTTCATTATGATACAAGAACTATCTCCGTTTCCGGCATCATTTCTCTTTTCCCAGGAAAACCCTTTGTCGGGATTAATGACATCCCACTTGGTTGGAGGGAATTCTCCTTGAAAACTTTCTGATACTCCCGATGACGCTTTTTGATTTATATAAACGTAACTGGTTTTTTCTTCTGTGTTTTCTCCAGAATCATTACTTGCAACAAGGCGAACCTTGTATATTCCAGAGTTATCATACCGTATTACAGGGTTTTTTCCTGTAGACTCAGACGGTGTTCCTCCTTCAAATTGCCATTTCCAGGTAGTAGGTAAACCTAATGAAAGATCTTCAAAAGTGATAGATTTGCCATTACAAACTGCTGTATAATCACTAGTGAAATCTGCTATTGGTGCCCTTTTTAATATTCCTACAGAACTTAGATTGCTATCTTGCCAAAGTAAACGCCTTGAGTATAGGGCTTCATTACTATCTTCTAACCAATAATCCATTGCTGTTACTTGTCCTTTTGTGAACATATTCTGGCAACTGGTATTGTAGTCCATATGGTTCTCAAGGTTTGCGTATACACCACAATTGTTTAGTTTGTTTCTTTCACAGCCTTCTGCTTGCGTAGTTGGGGGAGTATCATCAATTCCATCATTAGTGACATCACAACTTTCATAAAATGTATGTCTCAATCCAAAATAATGACCAAATTCGTGAGTCATTACCTTTTCAAAGCCAGGAGCAGATTGTGATCCACAAGTACTGCCAACGTATCTCCAATTATAAGTTACGTGAGGTACTACATCCTGTATGGGGAGAAATGCATGTCCCGATCCATTAGTGCCCCCTTTTTCATTAGGAGCATCTACAACTACTACATCTAAATAGTACTTGTTTTTTTTACCCCACCACATATACTTATAGATATTAGGGTCGTAACCATATTCGATATTGGCATTAGCTTGCCAATCCATACCTGGAGTATCCATGATATTTCCTTCGGGATCTACAGAGGCAGGGATAAATTCAATATTCATTTTGTCTTTAATAGATTCAAACCTGGGATCGATTTGATTAAACCCAGGAAATGTTCCATTAAAATCCCCATTGATTGTTTTAAAAACATCATCAACCCTACATTTCATATCTGCTTTACTAACAGATCCCCCTCCGTTATGTAAAATATGAAACACTACAGGGATTACATAAGGAGCCGCTGCCGACTTACTTTGTATACCCGTTTTTTTATACCTTTTTATTTTATTGATCGTTTTTTTAAAATTAACTTCTTCTTCGGGAGATAATTTAGTGCCACATCTGTTTTGCGCATGGCTAAAGCTTACCAACATACAAAATAGTATGAGGGTAAATACTGATTGGAGTTTGTGTTTCATTGTAATTTTAAGTTATAAAATTGAAAATATTAGAGTTAGTTTGTATTAATATTAACAATAATACCATCAAAATTATAGGGAATAAAATATGGGGTAATATAGTGTTAGTAATTGATAATTTCGTATTGTTTTAACATGTGGAGCTGTATTTTCGGTGTTTTTTTAGTGTTTTATATATGAATTTATTAATAAGAAGAAGTAGTTGACAATGTTTGGAAATCAAACAATTTGAATCATATTTGTTGAAATAATGATGTGTAGAAAAGCTTTTTTGGAAAGTATTGATAAAACTTCAATTCGAACTATGATTTTATCTGTATAGAAGAAGGTTTATTAATTGAATATAATAAGTTTCATCGTATGCTTATTGTAAGGATTATAAAATCGAAAAAAGCAACCAAAGACACCTCTTTGATTGCTTTTAAAACAGAATCATTATTTAAAATTTATATAATCGTAGATTGTCCTACGTGTATATTCTCAAAATTGATATTAGAATCTTCAGGATTCAATATGTAATCTGAAATAAAATCTCCTACTTTTTCTGTGGTAAGCGGATTGTTAGGGTTTAAATCAGAAGTAGTAAGATTTAATTCTAATGCTTTTTCTACAGCATCTCTAATCGCATTGGCTTCTCCCAATAAATTAAAATGTTCTAATAACATAGCGGCAGATAGAATTGCAGCAATTGGGTTAGCTATTCCTTTTCCTGTAGCCTGTGGATAAGACCCATGAATAGGTTCAAACATGCAACAGGTATTCCCAATAGAAGCAGATGCTAAGAGCCCAATAGATCCACCAATAACACTAGCTTCATCAGAAATAATATCACCAAACATGTTTTCAGTAAGAATTACATCAAATTGACTAGGGTTTAGTATCATTTGCATTGCAGCATTATCAACAAATAAAAAATCTAAAGCTACATCGCTATAATCTTTGGCGATCTCGGTAACTACTTTTCTCCATAGGCGAGATGATTCTAATACATTGGCTTTATCTACCAGAGTAAGTTTTTTTCTTCGCTTTTGGGCAGCTTTAAATGCCAAATGAGAAATACGTTCAATTTCTTCTCTAGAATATTCACAAAGATCAGAAGCAACATTACCATCATCACTTAATTCTTTTTTACCAAAATAGATCCCACCAGTTAACTCACGATAGATAGAAATATCTGTTCCTTCAATAATCTCACGTTTAAGAGGAGATTTATCAATTAAAGTAGAGTAGGCCCTTACAGGACGAATATTAGCATAAAGCCCAAGTTCTTTTCGTAATTTTAATAGTCCTTGTTCTGGGCGAACTGGAGCACTAGGATCGTTATCATATTTTGGAGCGCCAATAGCACCAAATAAAACAGCATCTGTTTGTACACAGAGTTCTAATGTTTCATCTGGTAATGGGTTTCCGGTTTTATCAATTGCAATAGCACCTACTAATCCTTCTTTAAAAATAAAGGAATGATCAAAGTTATGTGCAACTGCTTCTAATGCTTTTATAGCCTGTGCGGTTACTTCTGGGCCAATACCGTCTCCTGATAATACTGCGATATCTAATTTCATAAGTTTTTTCTTTTTGTCACACTGAACACTTGTCGAAGTGTTTTTGTTCTTGATTATAGTTTATAAGGCTTCGACCAGCTCTGCCTGACAACTTATATGTGTTTATATTTTTTCGTTTTCAAATTCTTTTATTTCTGCCTTGTTACTGATTAAAAAATCAATATCATCATATCCATTAATAAGGCAGGTTTTTTTGTATGGGTTAATCTCAAAAGTTGAAGAGGAACCAGTAGCGAGAATAGTAATTTTCTGAGCCTCAAGATCTACTTCAATTTGTGTATTGGCATCTTTTTCGATTTCATTAAATAAATCCTGTAAATATTCGGGAGTTACTTGAACGGGTAATACCCCATTATTAAGAGCGTTTCCTTTAAAAATATCTGCAAAAAAACTAGATATAACTACTTTAAAACCAAAGTCGTTGATTGCCCATGCGGCATGTTCTCTACTAGAGCCACACCCAAAGTTATCTCCTGCAACTAATATTTTACCTTTATAAGTAGTATCATTCAGTACAAAATCCTGATTTATCTTTCCATCTTTATGAAAGCGCCAATCTCTAAATAAATTTTCTCCAAATCCATCACGGCTAGTAGCTTTTAAAAACCGCGCTGGTATGATTTGATCTGTATCTACATTTTCTATAGATAATGGTATAGCAGAGGATGTTAGTTTGGTAAACTTATCCATAATCAATTTAATTGTTTAGTAATATCAATAATTTTTCCTTCTATAGCTGTAGCTGCAGCAACCAGAGGGCTTGCTAAAATTGTTCTTGCACCTTGTCCTTGTCGTCCTTCAAAATTTCTATTAGAAGTAGATACGCAATATTCTCCTTCCGGAATTTTATCGTCGTTCATTGCCAGACATGCAGAACACCCAGGTTGTCGTAATTGAAATCCAGCGTTTTCGAAAACATCTTTTAACCCTTCTTCAACGATTTGCTGTGCTACAAGTTGTGATCCGGGAACAAACCAGGCAGTTACATTGTTGGCCTTTTTCTTACCTTTAATATAGTTTGCTGCAATTCTAAAATCTTCGATTCTACTATTGGTACAGCTTCCTATAAAAACATAATTAACTTCTTGATCTACTAAAGATTGTCCTTTCTCAAAATTCATATACGCTAATGACTTTTCGAATGAAGCATTATCTTGTACAGGTATATTTTCTGAGATTTTGATTCCCATTCCGGGATTGGTACCATAAGTAATCATAGGTTCTATATCTGTTGCATCAAAATGATACTCTTTGTCAAATACAGCATCTTTATCTGTAGGTAATGTTTTCCAGTAGGCTACTTTTTTGTCAAATTCGACTCCTGCAGGAGCAAATTCTTTTCCTTTTATATATTCAAAAGTAGTTTCATCTGGAGCAATCATTCCTCCACGAGCACCCATTTCGATACTCATATTGCAGACGGTCATTCTGCCTTCCATTGACATATCTTCAAATACATTACCAGCATATTCACAAAAATATCCAGTACCGGCATTGGTACCAAGTTTTGCGATCACATATAAAATTACATCTTTAGGTAATACTCCTGGTTTTAACTGCCCATTTACATTCACCCTAAGGCTTTTGGGTTTTTGAAGCAGTAAACACTGACTAGCAAATACTTGCGCCACCTGACTGGTACCTATACCAAAAGCAATGGTTCCAAATGCACCGTGTGTAGAAGTATGGCTATCACCACAAACCATAGTCATACCTGGTTGTGTAATACCTAACTCTGGTGCCATTACATGAACAATACCATTGTACTTGTGACCAAGGCCATATAGTGTAATTTCATTTTTATTACAGTTTTTGGTAAGCTGCTCGAGTTGATTTCTGGATAATTCATCTTTAACAGGAAGATGTTGATCTTCTGTAGGAGTGTTATGATCTGCAGTAGCTACAATCTGATCAGGTCTGAAAACAGGAATCCCACGTTGCTCTAATTCTCCAAATGCTTGTGGGCTAGTAACTTCATGGATTAGATGTTTATCAATATATAATATTTGTGGGCCGTCTTGTATCTCTTTGACTACATGTGCATCCCATACTTTGTCAAATAAAGTTTTCTTCATATGTATATAAAATACCTACAAAAACACTAAAGCTTTTGTAGGTTTTTAGTATTATTTTATGCTACTACAGTAGCTACATTAGTATTTTTCATAATTTGATGAATATCTTCATCGATAACTTCTTTCTTACGATCTGCAAATTTCAAAAATTCTGAATAAACATCATCTAATTGAAGTTTTGATAATTCATAACCAACTTTTTTTGCTCTGTAAGCCAGTGCAGCTCTTCCACTTCTGGCAGTAAGTACAATCGCAGATTCTGTAACTCCAACTTCTTCGGGGTCAATAATTTCATAAGTTTCCCGGTTCTTAATTACTCCATCCTGGTGTATTCCCGAACTATGAGCAAAGGCATTGGCACCAACAATTGCTTTATTTGGTTGTACCATCATACCCATATGATCCGATACCATTTGGCTTGTTCCATATAATAATTTAGAATCAATATCCGTATTTAGATTTAAGTATGGATGTTGTTTCATAATCATGACTACTTCTTCTAGAGATGTATTACCTGCACGTTCACCAATACCATTAATAGTACATTCAATTTGTCGAGCACCATTGATTGCTCCTGAAATAGAATTTGCGGTAGCAAGGCCTAAATCGTTATGACAATGGCAAGAAATAATAACATTATCTATGCCTTTTACATTCTCTTTAAGATATTTAATTTTAGCTCCATATTCTTCTGGTAAACAATACCCAGTAGTATCAGGAATGTTGAGTACAGTAGCTCCGGCTTTAATCATAGCTTCACATACACGAGCTAAAAATTCATTATCAGTTCTCCCAGCATCTTCTGCAAAAAACTCAACATCTTCTACAAAGGATTTTGCATATTTAACAGCAGCAACTCCTTTTTCTATTACCTTATCCTGAGTAGAATTAAATTTATATTTAATATGAGACTCAGAAGTACCTATGCCTGTATGAATTCTAGGTCTTTTAGCATAACTTAAAGCTTCAGCAGCAACTTTAATATCCTTTTCTACAGCTCTGGTTAATCCACATACAGTTGCGTTTTTAACGATTTTTGCTATTTCACTTACCGAAGTAAAATCTCCCGGACTTGAAACAGGGAATCCTGCTTCTATAATGTCTACACCTAAAAGGTCGAGTCGCTCTGCAATAACTAATTTCTGTTGTGTATTTAACTTACACCCAGGGACCTGTTCTCCGTCTCTTAATGTGGTATCGAATATTTGGACTTTATTATTACTCATAGAAATACAGTGAATTTAACTTTTAGTGTTATCTATAAAAACACTATTATTTTAAAATATTCTTAAAAGATGTTTCTTTAATCTCTTACGAATTTATATTTTGGGAATTCAAAAGAGAAGTATTTGATTACAGGTTTTACAATGCTAAAATCTTTTAATATGAACATAACTACTTTTAAATCAGTTAACTATATTATATTTTCATACAATGACTAATGACCAAAAAGATCCATTGTTTGTTTTAGTGAAATCACTTTCTAAATCAGAAAAGAGACAGTTTAAGGTATATGTAGGGCGTTTAGGAATAAATACTGATTCTAAATTCCTTGCTCTTTTTAATCATTTAGATAAACACGATACGCTGGATGAAGATCTTATTGTTTCTAGAGGTATTGTAACAAAACAACAATTTTCTAACCTTAAAGCTCATTTATATAAACAAATATTAATTAGCTTAAGACTAAGTCCATTACATCAAAATATACGATCACAAATACGGGAACAATTTGATTTTGCATCTATTTTATATCATAAAGGACTATACAAACAAAGCTTAAAAATATTAGAGAAGGCAAAGATACTGGCAAAAGAAAATGAGGAGCACAATATTGCGTATGAGATAGTAGAATTTGAAAAAGTTATAGAAACACAATACATAACCAGAAGTATCAATAGTAGGGCAGATGAACTAACTGTGGAAGCCAAGATACTGAGTATGAAAAATGTATTAACCAGTAGACTATCTAATTTATCTCTTCAGTTATATGGCTTAATGCTCAAAAGTGGTTACGTAAGAAACGATAAAGAGCATCAGGAAATCACAAATTACTTTAACGGGAAACTGCCAAAGTATGAATGGAATATGTTGGGTTTTAGAGAAAAACTTTGGTTGTATAAAGCTCATCTGTGGTATAGTTTTATTGTTCAGGATTTTTTATCGTGTTATAAATATTCGAAGAAATGGCTGGATTTGTTTTATGAACATCCAAAGATGATTATTCAAAACCCTGTTTTTTTCCTTAGAGGAAATCATTATTTGTTGGAATCTTTGTATCTAATTAAAGATAAAACGCAATTAAAAACCACCTTGCAGCAATTTGAAAATAGCATTACTAATTCGACTTTTCCTAAAGATGATAATATAGAAGTTTTGTCTTTTCAGTTTATTTATAATAATAAATTGAATGTTCATTTTTTGGAGGGTAGTTTTGATGAAGGAGAATATTTGGTAGAAGAGATTCTTAGTGGAATTTCTGAGTTTAAAAACCGTTTAGATGACCATCATATAATGGTACTTTATTATAAGATTGGTTGTTTATATTTTGGAATGGCGAATCATCGAAAATGTATTGAATACCTAACCAAAATCATTAATAATAAATCTTTGAAGATGAGAGAAGATTTGATGTGCTTCTCCAGAGTACTAAGTTTGGTAGCTCATTATGAAGCAGGCATGGATTATCATTTAGAAAGCCAACTAAAAGAAACATATAGATTCTTAATTAAAATGGATGACCTGCATGAAGTACAAAAAGAAATGATCAAATTTCTTAAAAACCTTGGAGATATTTACCCTCACCAAATTAAAGATGAGTTTAAAAAACTTCATAAAAGGTTAAAACAGTATGAAGATCATCCCTATGAGAAAAGAGCTTTTTTGTATTTGGATATTCTTTCGTGGCTCGAAAGTAATATTGAAGGGAGGCCTGTGGCAGATATAATAAAGGAGAAAGCGAAAGGGCTAATAAGATAACTTAAATTTTATAAAGAGCTGAAAGTTAATTAGTATTTTATATCTTTCGTCCTTTGAAAAATAAATTTGGAATATTTTTTTTGATTAAAATACGAGTATTTTAGTTTGTAGTATCCAATGCACAACTTTCTCTGTGATGGTAGGGAATATTGCATGTGGATTATATTCCATTTAATAGTAAGTCGTAATGAATTTATGGATACCGAAAAACTTAACTGCAAAAGGAGTTTTTTATATTTGTTTTTTTACCACATTATCTACTAATGCTCAGATAACAGTGGATGATAGCTCTTTTACTATAGAGCAGTTAGTAGAAGATGTTTTGATAGATAGCCCCTGCGCAACGGTAGAAAATATATCTTCTTTCACAGGAAACAATTTTGGATTTAATGGTATAGGCTATTTTGAATCCAATAATTCTGGTTTTGAGATTGATAGAGGAGTAATTTTAAGTACCGGAAATGCTAGGAGTGCAGTTGGCCCAAATGGCCCAATAGCATTGTCCGAAGGTGATGCTTCGGGGTGGGGTGGTGATAGTGACTTAGGATCAGTAACTAGCACAGTCAATTTACATAATGCTAGTTTTATTCAATTTGATTTTGTGCCAACTATAGATTTTATTAGCTTCGATTTCTTATTTGCTTCAGAAGAATATACCGAAGCCTTTCCTTGTACATTTTCTGATGTCTTTGCTTTTATCCTTACAGATTCATCTGGGAATTCGAGAAACTTAGCGGTGGTACCAGGAACAAATACTCCTATTAAAGTAACTACCGTTAATGAAGGAGTGGATTTAAATAATGATGGAGATTTTGCTGATGTGATTAATCAGGTTTCAGAATGCCCTCCAAGAAACCCGAATTTCTATAATAGAACAATTCGACCAGGAGCCGCTGCTCCTATAGATTTTAATGGATATACAAAAGTGTTAACAGCCGCCGGAAGTGTGGTTGTTGGAGAAAGATATACAATTAAACTTGTTATTGCAGAAAATCGAGATGGGCAGTTTGATTCTGCGGTGTTTCTAGCTGCAGGAAGTTTTAATATTGGTGGAGATCTTGGAGAAGACAGAACATTGGCATCTGGTAATCCAGGATGTCTTGGAGTACCAATTACCTTAAATGCTACAGTAGGAAATAACCCTACCTATGCCTGGAAGAAAAATGGAGCCCCTTTGGCAGCAGGGGACGGAACAATGCTTATAGCAGGAGGAGCTCAATTAGAAGTTACTCAAAATGGAGTGTATAGTGTAGAAGTAAATATCGCTAGCGGATGTTCATCGTCTGATTCTATTAATGTCGAATTTGTCCCTCCTCCAAATATTTTGAATTCGGTACGACTCCTGCAATGTGATGATGATATTGATGGTTTTTCATTATTTAATTTATCTGAAGCGAATTCTTTGATATCGACCAATGCCGCAAATGAGACTTTTTCATATTATTTAACAGAACAGCTCGCTATAGCAGGAAATCAAGCAGATCAAATCACAAATTTTACAGCATACCCTAATCCAACCATACAGACCAGTGTAGTGTATGCAAGAGTAGAATCTATAGCGGATTGTTTTAGAACATCACGAGTTGATCTCGAAGTTTCAACAACCCAGATTCCTGCTAGTTTTAATCTTACATATACTGCTTGTGAGGCAGATGATGTTGATCCTACAGACGGGATTGCAACATTTAATTTTAGTGACGCTACTCCTCAAATAACCCAGTTATACCCTGGTGGTCAAAATTTAACCATTAGCTATTATGAAAATCAGGCAGATGCATTATCCGAGCAAAATGAGATAACCGATATCTCCAACTATAGAAATAATTCATCTCCTTTTAGGATTAATCTATATGTAAGAGTAGAAAACAAAGGAGCAAATTCTTGTCTGGGATTAGGAGAGCATATCACCTTGATCGTTAATCCCTTTGAGCCCATTACATTTGAAGATGAATATACATTATGTTTACAAAGTGATGGAGGAGTACTTAATCTAGTGCCCGAAGATCGTATTGAAACAGGATTAAATCCTTCAGATTATACGTTTCAATGGTATACAGGAACTGCACCAGTGGCAGGAAATGAAATACCAGGAGAAATAGATGCTTCTTTTTTACCAGACACTCCTGGGCAGTATAGCGTACTAGCTACAAGTATAGTTACAGGGTGCGAAATATCAAAAAGTACATCAGTAGTAACTTCTTACCCTCCAGAAAGTGTTACGGCAGAACTGTTATCAGGAGCATTTTCTGATAATGCTACTATCGAAGTTACAGTGGTCGGAAATGGAACATATGAATTTAGAATAGATAATAGAGATTGGCAAGCATCTAATATTTTTACAGGGGTTTCAAGAGGAGAACATAGCGTATTTGTTAGAGATTTACGTATGTGTGATGAACTAGAATCTAAAGTAGAAATTGTAGTAGACTATCCAAGATATTTTACACCTAATGGAGATGGATTTCATGACTCTTGGGGGATCACAGGAAGTACAAATGTGATAATATCTCAAGTTTTAATTTTTAATAGATTTGGTAAACTCTTAAAAGATCTTGGTGTAAATGGTAATTGGGATGGAACATACAGCGGAAAACAATTACCAGCAAGTGATTATTGGTTTAAAGTACGTTATGTTGAAAATGGTGTACCTAAAGTATTTAATTCTAATTTCTCATTAATTCGATAAATCTTGTCAAAAAGCAACCAACACTTAAAAAACATACTCGAGTTAAATTTTGCTATGTTGCTAATTAGCACCTCGGGAGCATTAGGAAGGTATATCGATATGCCCGTACCTGTGATTATTTGCTTTAGATCTATTCTAGCAGGGATATTGTTATTTATTTTTTGCAGGTGGAAAGGGATTTCTTTTAAAACAGGAAGTAAAGATCGACCGACAATTATTTTAAGTGGCATATTAATGGGACTACATTGGGTGACCTATTTCTATGCTTTAAAGTTATCTAATGTTGCTATAGGAATGCTCTCTATATTTACTTATCCAGTGATTACAGCTTTGTTAGAACCAATATTGTTAAAAACAAAATTTCAGAAAGGACATTTGCTTTTAGCATTGTTAGTATTACTAGGTATTTATTTCCTGGTTCCTGATCTAGATTTTAGTAATTCATATACAAAAGCAGTAATTTTAGGAATAATATCTGCTTTATGTTATTCACTGCGAAACCTTATTATGAAAACCAAAGTTGGTAACTATAACGGTTCGGTATTGATGTGGTATCAATTAGTCGTTATTAGTGTTTTTCTTCTACCTTTCTTATTTATTATGGATAGTTCTGGTATAAAAGATCAATGGTTACCTACACTAACTCTGGCTTTATTAACTACTGCTATCGGGCATACATTATTCCTTGCAAGCTTTAAGCGATTTTCGATTACAACGGCTAGTATTATTAGTAGTGTGCAACCGGTATATGGGATAATTATAGGGATTATTTTTTTAGGAGAAATCCCTGTGTTTTCAACGATTATAGGAGGTGTCCTGATTTTAACATCAGTAGTGATTGAAAGTATACGAACTTACAAGTAGTCAAAAAGGTAATAATCGGAAGCTTAAATCAAGCAATCATTCCAAATAGGATCAGAAGGCGGGGGAGCAGTGACAGATATAGGTTCTTTTTTAACAGGATGAACAAAGGTTAATTTCCGGGCATGTAAATGAATGCTTCCATCTTTATTGCTACGATTTGCTCCATATTTTAAATCTCCTTTAATTATACAACCAATACTAGAGAGCTGTGATCGTATTTGATGATGACGCCCCGTATGAAGGTCAATTTCTAATAAACAGTAATTATCTAGCTTTTTGATTAACTGGTATTCTAAAACTGCTTTTTTACTATCAGGTACTTCGTTTGTATATGCATAGGATTTATTCTGTTTTGGATTACGCTTTAGCCAATGTGTTAAGTTGTCATGTTTTTTAGGCGGACAACCCTTTACTACGGCCCAATATGTTTTTTGAGCTTCTTTGTTTGCAAATAATGCGTTAAGTCTAGGAAGAGCTTTACTTGTTCTTGCAAACACTACGATTCCACTAGTAGGCCTATCTAAACGGTGTACAACACCTAGGTATACTGCTCCTGGTTTATTATGTTTTTCTGCAATATATTCTTTAACAACTTCGCTAAGAGGTTTATCGCCAGTCTTATCACCTTGTACAATATCTCCCGAACGCTTATTGACAACAATAATATGGTTGTCTTCATGCAGCACCTGAAGATTGTTTTTATTTGAAATGATTTTTTTGACCAACTTTTGTAAATAAGGTAATTAAGTATATTCGACTACTAACTAATTAATATTGCTCATCTTCATTAGGGAAATCAACAGCCTTCACATCGGTAACATACTGCTTAAAAGCATTAGTCATTTCTGTATATAAGTCTAAATAACGTCTTAAAAACCGAGGGTTAAATTCATGTGTCATTCCTAACATATCATGAGTCACCAACACTTGTCCATCTACACCATTTCCTGCTCCAATACCAATGATAGGAATAGTAAGGCTTTCGGCTACTTCTTTAGCCAATTTGGCAGGTACTTTTTCAAGAACAATGGCAAAACATCCTGCTTTCTCAAGCATAAGAGCATCTTGTTTTAATTTTTGTGCTTCTTCTTCTTCTTTTGCCCGTACAGTATAGGTTCCGAATTTATATATAGATTGCGGGGTAAGACCAAGGTGTCCCATAACCGGGATACCAGCATTAAGAATTCTTTTAATAGATTCCTTAACTTCTTTTCCTCCTTCAAGTTTTACGGCATGTCCTCCTGATTCTTTCATAATCCGTATTGCAGAACGTAAAGCTTCTTTAGGATCACTCTGGTAACTTCCAAAAGGTAAATCTACAACAATCAACGCGCGATCAATTGCTCGAATTACAGAAGACGCATGATAAATCATTTGATCTAATGTAATAGGTAGTGTAGTTTCATGGCCTGCCATTACATTAGAAGCAGAATCTCCTACAAGAATAACATCGACTCCGGCACCATCAACAATTTTGGCCATAGTATAATCATAAGCGGTTAGCATAGATATCTTTTCTTTGTTAGCCTTCATCTCAATAAGAGATTTAACTGTAACGCGCTTATAATCTTTTTTTGCTGTAGACATTTTGAATTGTTTTTTTTAGGATTGTAAAAGTAATCAATTACCTATATGGTAACAAGTGTAATCTGTTTTTGATTTTTCTTTAATATATTGAAGTGAAAATTATGTGGCACAGAAGTGATTAAAACCTTATTTTTATACCTATCCAAAAATAATGAACATTATGTATAAAGTATCGATATGGGTTATTTTATTCTTCTCATGTAGTATTTTTTCTCAGAAAAATATATCTAAAGATGATCAAAACCGCTATAAAAAAGAAGTGAAACAAACTGTTTTGGACTTTTTTGAAGGGTTTCACGCTGGTGATACTGCTAAGATGAAAACTACTATAGATAAAAATATAGCAGTACAAACTATAGTGAGAACCAAAGAAGGGGAGATAAAAACAGTAAAAACTGATATAGAAAAAATTTTAACAGCTATACAAAATAGGCCAGCAGAACAAAAATGGGATGAACGTTTACTAGCATTTAAAATTGATGCAGATTCTGCAATTGCAAATGCCTGGACTCCTTATGAGTTTTATGTCAATGATAATTTTAGTCACTGTGGCGTAAATGTATTTCAACTGTTTAATGACGGTAAAACCTGGAAAATTATTGCTATTGCAGATACCAGATTTAGAGAGGGGTGTAAGTAAAAATATATTAATTAAATACCAGTAACAATATAAGTTTTGACCTTTGTGTTTTATTACTGGTGATTTATAGATTAACAATCACTAAGATTTACTTTTACTGCCAAACCACCTTCACTGGTTTCTTTATACTTTGTATTCATATCCTGAGCAGTTTCCCACATAGTTTCAATTACTTTATCCAAAGGTACTTTAGCATTGGCAGCATCTGTATCCAAAGCCATTTCGCAAGCATTAATAGCTTTTATGGCTCCCATTGCATTTCGTTCAATACAAGGGATCTGCACCAATCCAGCGATAGGGTCACATGTTAATCCAAGATGATGCTCCATTGCAATTTCACTTGCCATTAATACTTGTTCTGGAGTACCTCCCATAAGCTCGGTTAAAGCGCCAGCCGCCATTGCGGACGAAACTCCAATTTCTGCCTGGCATCCTCCCATAGCTGCAGAAATAGTAGCTCCTTTTTTGAATAGACTGCCAATTTCTCCGGCAACCAGCATAAATTGTTTTACATCATCAAAATTTGCATCATGATTTTCAATAACCATATAGTACATCATTACAGCGGGTATAACACCTGCACTCCCATTAGTAGGAGCGGTGACAACACGACCCAGAGATGCATTTACTTCATTGACTGCCAAAGCAAAACAAGATACCCATTTTAATATTTGACGAAATTTTACTTCAGTATTTCGAATAGCTTCAATCCATTCTGTTGGAGTAGTATAAACAGTAGTACCCATCAATTTTTTATGAGTATCATATGCTCTTCGCCTTACATTTAATCCACCAGGTAATGTACCTTCTGTATGACAACCAGTATACATAGATTCTAGCATTACCTTCCAAACTTGTGCAATTCTTTCATCGATTTCAGTATCGCTTTGTAATGAACGTTCATTGTCGAGAACAATTTCCGATACTTTTTTGTTTTTTGATGTGCAATATTCTAAGAGATCAGTTGCCTTATGAATAGGCATAGGGAATTGTTTGAAAGCAGTAAGCTTTTTTTCTTTTCTTTTTCGTTCTTCTTTTACTACAAAACCTCCACCAATAGAATAGAAAGAAGATGAAACTTTTTTTCCATCTTTCAGTTTGGCATGAAAAGTCATACCATTAGGATGAAATTCTTTGAACTCTCTATTAAAAATAATTTGTGTTTCCGGATCAAAAGATACTTGAAACTCACTATTAAAAGGGAGTTGCTTAGAAGTGTTTATGTTTTCAATAATAGTAGCAATTGTAGAAACATCGATAGTTTGTGGATCATAACCACATAAACCAAGAATTACAGCAATATCTGTTGCATGACCTTTTCCTGTTAATGATAATGACCCAAAAAGATCAATTGTAATAGTTGAAACAGATTCAAAGAGTTCTTTTTCTTTTAGTTCTGCGATCCATCGTCTTCCAGCACGCCAGGGACCTAATGTATGTGAGCTTGAAGGGCCTACGCCTATTTTCAGCATATCAAAAACACTGATGCATTCCATAATACAAAATTATTGATAAAATTTCGGGGGTAAATATAGTTTTTTGGCAACAAAGAAACTCATTTTTTAAAGAATAGTTAATATTGTTTTCTTTTGCCTTTGTGATCAATTCATTAAGAAGACTAAAACAATAATGACATCCTGTCAGATAGATCGTAATGGCATAATCATTGACCTAACAGCAATAAGTTATTAAGAATAATAGTATAACAATTTAAGATAAAAATGAGTAAAATAATAGGAATAGACTTAGGGACAACCAACTCTTGTGTTTCTGTAATGGAAGGTAATGAGCCTGTAGTAATCCCTAATGCCGAAGGTAAAAGAACTACCCCTTCTGTAATAGCTTTTGTAGAAGGAGGAGAAATTAAAGTAGGAGACCCTGCAAAACGTCAAGCGGTTACAAATCCAACTAAGACTATCTCTTCTATTAAGAGGTTTATGGGAAATAAATTCTCAGAATCTTCAAAAGAAGCTGAAAGAGCAGCTTATAAAGTTGTAAAAGGAGATAATGATACACCTCGAGTAGATATCGATGGTCGTTTATATACACCACAAGAATTATCTGCAATGACACTTCAGAAAATGAAGAAAACAGCAGAGGATTATCTTGGTCAGGATGTAACTAGTGCAGTAATTACTGTACCTGCCTACTTTAATGATGCACAACGTCAAGCTACTAAAGAAGCTGGTGAGATTGCAGGCCTTAAAGTAGAGCGAATTATTAATGAGCCTACAGCAGCAGCTCTGGCATATGGACTTGATAAAAAAGGTACAGATCAGAAAATCGTTGTATTTGATTTTGGTGGAGGTACACATGATGTATCTATCCTCGAATTGGGAGATGGTGTTTTTGAAGTGTTATCTACAGATGGAGATACACATTTAGGAGGAGATGATGTAGATCAAAAAATAATCGATTGGTTAGCAGAAGAGTTTAAGGCTGATGAAAATATGGACCTTAGACAAGATCCTATGGCATTGCAACGTCTTAAAGAAGCTGCAGAAAAGGCTAAAATTGAATTGTCATCTTCTTCGCAAACAGAAATTAATTTACCATATGTTACGGCTACAGCAAGTGGGCCTAAGCACTTGGTAAGATCATTAACTAAGTCTAAATTTGATCAATTGATCGATGACTTAGTAAAAAGAACTGTAGAGCCTTGTCGTACTGCACTTAAGGCAGCAGGATTATCTACAAGTGATATTGATGAGATTATATTAGTTGGTGGATCTACTCGTATCCCTGCAGTGCAGGAAGCAGTAGAAAAATTCTTTGGAAAAGCACCAAGTAAGGGTGTAAATCCAGATGAGGTTGTTGCCGTTGGAGCAGCAATTCAAGGAGGAGTATTGACTGGAGATGTTAAAGATGTACTTTTATTAGACGTAACTCCACTTTCTCTTGGTATCGAAACAATGGGTAATGTAATGACTAAGCTTATTGATGCTAACACTACGATCCCCACTAAGAAATCACAAGTGTTTTCTACAGCTGCAGATAATCAGCCATCGGTAGAGATCCATGTGTTACAAGGAGAGCGCCCAATGGCAGCAGATAATAAGACAATTGGTCGTTTTCACTTAGATGGAATTCCACCAGCACAAAGAGGAACACCTCAGATCGAAGTTACTTTTGATATCGATGCTAATGGTATTATCAAAGTTTCTGCTACAGATAAAGCTACAAACAAATCTCAGGATATTCGTATCGAAGCTTCTTCAGGATTAACAGATGAAGAAATTGAGAAAATGAAGCAAGAAGCAGAAGCAAATGCTGAAGCTGATAAAACAGCAAAAGAAACTGCAGACAAGCTTAATGAAGCAGATGGAATGATCTTCCAGACAGAAAAGCAACTTAAAGAATTTGGTGATAAATTATCTGATGATAAGAAAAAGCCAGTTGAAGAAGCTTTAGAAGAATTGAAGAAAGCGTATGAGTCTAAAGATTTAGCTTTAATCCAACCGGCTCTTGATAAAATCAATGAAGCATGGAAAGTAGCTAGTGAAGAAATGTACAAAGCTCAGGCAGATGCACAACAAGATGGACAACCTGGCCCTGATGCAGGAGCAGACCAATCCTCTAATGACGATTCTGAAGGAAGTGATGTAGAGGATGTTGATTTTGAGGAAGTAAAATAAGTATATACGAGTTTATATATAAATTAAAATGCGCAGCCAAAAGCTGCGCATTTTTTGTTTTTCTATATATGAACAAGTACAACCATATATCTTTATCATTAAAATAATATTCTTAAGAATCATTAGTGATAGATAGTTTGTGATTAGTGCCAAAATGTAGGTCATAAATGCCTAATAATTAGAGCTGATTTTTATAATCTTAATTATGTTCAATCATATAGTTATTTTTTGTTGCTTTTCGGTTTTTTGAATTTTGTACTCTGCTAACTGTAACATTATGAGAATAGTTTTGTCTTTTGATTATAAATAGAATCATCCAAAAACATTTAAAATAGATCTAAAATGAAAACACAAAACAATAATTTTGCAGTGTTAATCTGTATGATGGTATCCTTATTAGCCATTAATCCGATGATGGCTCAAAATAAGTTAAGAGGTAATGGTAATGTTGTTACTCAAGAAAGAACAATATCGACTTTTAATGAAATCATCGTAAACGGAGTTTATAATGTATACCTCTCTCAAGGAGAAAATGAATCTGTAAAAGTAGAAACTGATGAGAACCTGCAAGAAGTTGTAGTTGTCAAGAACAAAGGAAATGCATTGGTTTTAAACTGGAAAAAAGGAGTAAACGTAAAGAAAAAAACCAAAATGAACGTTTATGTGACTCTAAAAGATATAACAAAGCTAGAGGTAAAAGGAGTAGGGAATGTCAAAACTTCTTCTAAACTATCCCTAAACGTACTTGATATTGAAGCATCTGGAGTAGGAAATACGTCTTTAGAATTAGATTGTAAAAAGTTAGATGGCGATGTTTCAATGGTAGGTAATTTTACTTTGAAAGGAAAGGTTGCAGAAGTAACCCTGGATAATAATGGTACAGGTGCTTTAAGAGCTTTTGATTTAGTTGCTCAGAAATTAGAGATAAATAACTCTGGTATCGGAAAAGTAGAAGTAAATGCACAGCAAGAAATCAGTATAACTTCTTCTGGTATTGGTAGCGTTTATTATAAAGGAAATGCCAAAACTACAAAATTGGATCACCGTGGGATGGGTAAAATTAAAAAGGTAGATTAAATATAAATAATTTAAGTGTTACTATTCTTTATCTGCCTTATAGAGCCCTGATACCGGGGCTCTGGGCAGATTAATTATGAACGGATTCTTTTTAATCCTTCTCTTTCAGATAAAGGCTTCAGTTTAGTGTTGGTTATAAAGGTAACTACAGCTTCAGGATTTACTTTTGAGTACTCTCGCAACGCCCACCCAATAGCTTTCTTTATAAAGAATTCATTAGAAGATTTATGTTGCTCACAAAGTTTACATAATAATTGATAGTCTGTTTTGTCTTTATATCCTAATTGAAATAAGATTGCACTTCGGTTAAGCCACATCTTATCAGAATTTGAAAATTTCTCAATTACAAGAGGTATTTGATCAGGAAATTGTAATAAATATTTCCCTAAAATATGTTTTGCAATAAAATCAACAGAGTCCCACCAGGAATTGGTGGTAATAAGTTGTTCTATAAAATCAATGTCTGCTATGTTGTATTTCTTTTTTAAGAACTGATCAACTAGCTCCATAGCACAATAATGAAGTTCTCGTTTCGGTTTTTTGTAAAGAGTATTTGCGATAGTAATCACATGATCATGAGACAGCCCAGGAATATATTCACGAACTACATCTTTAAAAAGCGTTTTTCGAATTGGGGCTTTTATACCGTAATAAGAAAAACGATTTTTCATATACGCTTCCATTCTTACCGCTTCTTCTGCATTAGCATTGCTTTCTAGTATAGCCATTAGAGAAGTTGTGAAATCCATATTTCTGTATAGATTAAAACCCTATTGCTGTATCATCACCTCTTTTATCTGCACCACCTTCCAACCTTCCATCAGGAAGTGCAAGGATACCATCAACTTTGCCTATAATTTTAGAATCCTCTTCATTGATTTGATACCCTTTTTTCCGTAAGCTATCTAATAAATCATTATCAAATGATTCTGGTTCAAAGACTACTACATCTGGTAACCATTGATGATGAAAACGAGGGGCATTGACCGCATCTTGCATGGTCATTCCAAATTCTGATACATTCAAAATAGTTTGGAGCACAGAAGTAATAATTGTTGATCCACCAGGAGTACCAACAGACATCCAAAATTTTCCATCTTTCTCTACAATTGTGGGAGTCATAGAGCTTAACATTCTTTTTTCGGGAACTATAGCATTGGCCTCGGCACCTGTTAACCCAAACATATTAGGAACACCAGGTTTGGCACTAAAATCATCCATCTCATTATTTAGAAAGAAACCTAATTCTGGGACATACAATTTCGAGCCATAAGCTCCATTAAGTGTTGTTGTTACAGAAATTGCATTTCCGAACTGATCTACAATAGAGTAGTGGGTGGTTTCGTCACTTTCATATCCAGGAATAATTCCACAGTTTATATCTGATGACAATGTAGCTTTATCAAAACTAAAATCCAGCATACGATCAGAAAGATAAGATTCGCTAATTAGTGTATCGACCGGGATTTTTACAAAATCAGGATCACCCAAATAGAAACTGCGATCTGCATAAGCCCTTCGCTCTGCTTCTGTAATAACCTGAATAGTTTTGAGTGTATTATGCCCATAACTACTTAGATCATGAGGTTCGATCATTTTCATGATCTGAGCAAGACATACACCTCCACTTGAAGGAGGAGACATAGAAGTTATATTGAGGTTTTTATACCGAAACTGTACTGGTTTACGCCATTTTGCTTCGTATTTTGCTAAATCGGCCATAGTTATTATCCCGCCTTTTGATTGGATGAAATCAACTAATTTTTGACCAGATTCACCTTTATATAGCTCGGCAGCTCCATTTTTTATAATTCTTTCGAGCGTTTCAGCTAGTTTTATGTTTTTTAGAGTGTCATTAACTTTATAGCCTCTAAGAATAGGGATTGTATCCTCATTTGCTTCATAGAATAGATCTTCATAATGTACAAAACGTCTTTCTTGTTTTTCGGTAATCACAAAACCTCTTTTTGCCAATTGTACCACAGGAGTGAGTATATCTTCTATAGGTAAGGTTCCAAATTTTTTATGGACTTCAAAAATACCAGCAACGGTTCCGGGGACACCAACAGCCATAGCTCCCAGTTGGCTTTTTTTAGGAATAAAATCTCCATTGTCATCCAGATACATATCTTTGGTAGCAGCAAGAGGTCCTTTTTCTCTATAATCCAAAGCACCCGTTTCACCATTAGCTTTTCGATACACCATAAATCCACCACCTCCTAGATTTCCTGCTACAGGATATGTAACTGCCAGCGCCATCGCTGTACCAACCATAGCATCAAAAGCGTTTCCTCCTTTTTTCATGATGTCTGCTCCGATTTTTGAAGCCTCCTCCCGGGCAGAAACTACCATAGCTTTTTGGGTAACAAGACCTACAACCGGTTCAATCTCTTTAACCTCTTGTTTTATTTCTGTATTGGTTTTACATGAAAAACTTAGGATAAGCAGAGAGATGTAAAATAAATGTCTGATGGATTTTATTTTCATAATGTTCTTATTTCATTTTTAGTGTAAAGTTCTAATTCTTCAAAAAACGAACGAAATTCCTTGTCAAAATCAGAGTAATATTGTTCGAGTTCGATGACAGCAAAATTCATCTTAGATCTATTTTTTGTTCTCTGATTCATTTGATATAATATTGTACCAATTCCAGGAATAGTAGCATAGCTAAGAAGCCAGTTGTCCTTAATCATATATGGCATAAAATTTTGAATCTGTTTTGGTAAGACTTCATGGTATTCATGCAGTAAATCATAAAATTCTGCGACATATGTTTCGAGAGGAATATCAGAGTATTCTTTCCAATTAGCTGCTAGAAAATGATCATAAAGAACATCTACAATTACAGTACTGTAATGCCTGTATTTTGGAAATAGCCTGGACACACTTTTTCTAACAATAGAATGAGTATCGGTGTATGAGTCAATTTTACGATGCAAGGTAATACCCTGCCGTATGCGGTCTGGGTATTGTAATAGTTGCTTTTTTCCTTTGACAGAATCTGCGATAAAATTACCTATTTTAAGTTCTTGATCTTCACCAGAAAGGTATATGTGGGCTAGAAAATTCATTGGGTTAAAATACGATTTTTTAAATACTAATATCGATTAATTATAGTCGTTTGTATGATAAAAAGTATCACTTGTAAAAAAACCAAAGGTTAACCGGTTAAAATAAATTATTTTTGATGATATACCTAAAAACTTAGATCATGAGATATACCGCGTTTTTCCTTTTTTTTGTAATTATTGTTTTACAATTATCGTGTAATAAAGAAATAACGAGTAAAGATTTTACAAACCCGAATACGTTTACTAGTGGTATTGAAGGTCCGGCAACAGATTTTGAAGGTAATATTTATGCTGTTAATTACCAAAAAGAAGGAACTATAGGGAAAATTACTCCAGAAGGAAAACTATCAATGTTTCTAGAACTTCCTGAAGGAAGCATAGGAAACGGAATTAGATTCGGGAAACCCGATAAAATGTATATCGCTGATTATACAAATCATAATATTTTGATGGTGGATATGAATACT
This sequence comes from Aquimarina macrocephali, assembly GCF_051627225.1. Lineage (NCBI taxonomy): Bacteria > Pseudomonadati > Bacteroidota > Flavobacteriia > Flavobacteriales > Flavobacteriaceae > Aquimarina > Aquimarina macrocephali. The sequence continues at coordinate 5,490,270 of NZ_CP151795.1, read as the reverse complement.
AAAAAAATATCAGTTTTCGCTCATCACCCAGAAGCAAACCAGCCAAATGATCTTGCTATCTCACCATCTGGAATTATTTATGCCAGTGATCCAAATTGGAAAAAGGGTACGGGTAATATTTGGAAAATAACCAGTAGTAATGGGTTTGAAAAACTAGAAGGTAATATGGGAACTACTAATGGAATAGAAGTAAGTCCCGATGGAAGAAAATTGTATGTTAACGAATCTGTACAGCGAAAAATATGGGTATATGATATTCAGAATAATGGTGCTATTTTAAATAAAAAATTGTTGTATTCTTTTGAAGATTTTGGTCTCGATGGAATGCGATGTGATAGTGATGGAAACCTGTATATATGCAGATATGATAAAGGTACAGTGGTGATATTATCTCCAAAAGGTAAACTCTTGAAAGAAATAAAACTTAATGGTAGTAAGCCTACCAATATTACATTTAGTAATGATTTTAGCACTTTCTATGTAACTATGGCAGATAAAGGGTGTATCGAAATTGTCGAAAATATATTGTAATAGCCTAAATACACTATAGAAGATAACTTCATACTTTTTTATAAGTCATTAATTTGGGGAAAACATGTGCGTATTTATAAAATTCTAACCTATTAAATTGTTGCTGTTTGTCATATCTTGTACATTTGTTCGAAATAGAAAAATCAATCAAAATATATGACATTAATAAAATCAATTTCAGGGATTAGAGGAACAATTGGAGGAACAGTTGGTGATAATCTTACCCCGGTAGATGCGGTAAAATTTGCTTCGGCTTATGGAAGTTGGCTAAAAAATGAAACTAATATAGATCATCCAATTGTTGTAGTAGGTCGTGATGCCAGAATTTCTGGGTCTATGATTCAACAATTGGTAATGAATAGTTTGGTTGGATTAGGGATTCATGTTATTGATTTAGGACTTTCTACTACACCTACCGTAGAAATAGCTGTGCCTTTAGAAAAAGCAGATGGAGGAATAATTCTTACAGCTAGTCATAATCCAAAACAATGGAATGCATTAAAATTACTTAACAATAAAGGAGAATTTTTGAATGCAGAAAATGGCAAAAAGATTTTAGATATAGCAGAAAATGATAAATATGTTTTTGCAGATGTTGATGATTTGGGGAGTATTACTGTAAATGATACATATATCGATAAACATATTGAAGAAGTACTAAAACTATCTCTGGTAAATGCAGAATTGGTGAGTAAATCTGGCTTCAAAGCTGTTGTAGATGCTGTTAACTCTACAGGAGGTATTGCAATACCGAGATTGCTTAGGAAAATGGGAGTAGAAACTATTGAATTATACTGTGAGCCTAATGGACATTTTCCTCATAATCCAGAACCTTTAAAAGAACATTTGACAGATTTGTCCGAATTAGTAGTTAAGGAAAAGGCTGATATGGGAATTACTGTTGATCCAGATGTAGATCGTCTTGCTTTTATGAGTGAGAACGGAGAGATGTTTGGAGAAGAATATACATTGGTTGCTTGTGCAGATTTTGTATTAGGGAAAACTAATGGTAATACTGTTTCTAACTTGTCTTCAAGCAGAGCATTAAGAGATGTAACACAAAAACATAATGGCAATTATGAAGCAAGTGCTGTAGGTGAAGTAAATGTAGTAGAGTTGATGAAAGCAAATAATGCAGTTATCGGTGGTGAAGGTAATGGAGGAATTATATACCCAGAATCACATTATGGAAGAGATTCTTTGGTAGGAGTAGCCTTATTTCTTACACATCTGGCAGAAAAGAAATGCAGTGTAAGCGAGTTACGTGACAGCTACCCTTCTTATTTTATGAGTAAAAATAAAATTCAATTAACTCCAGGTTTAGATGTTGATGGTATTTTAAAAGGATTCCATTCAAAATATATTTCAGAAGAGGTGTCTACTGTAGATGGTGTAAAAGTAGATTTTGAAGATTGTTGGGTTCATTTACGTAAAAGTAATACAGAACCTATTATTCGTATTTACACAGAAGCCTTAAGCCAGGAAAAAGCAGATTCGTTGGCAGAAGATACAATCATTACTTTAAAAGAAATAGCTGGAATCTAATATTTAGCTAAACATATTATTTCTGGGTTTTCTTTATAAAGATTATAACGTGGGATTCAATAATAATCTGTGTTAATTCAGAAAGAGCTTATTTCTAAATATAAGATATCTATTTCTACCTTGAGTTGGTGTAGATATCTTATATTTTGTATAAACTACTGTCAAATAAGATTCTTTATTTACTTTGGCATTTTTCGAGCTCATTAAATAAATTATCTTCTACAGTAGAGCAGTCAAGTTCATTTTTGAGAAGTATGAGCCCATTATCAGGTACATGTAAAATTCTTCTACTATTTTTTTCTACGCTTCTACACTACATTCAAAGTTATATACTACTCTGATACATCCTTGAAAATCTTGAGGAATAAGATATGTTTCTTTATGAAACAATAGTAACCGTTCGGCAAACTACATATTTGTAGATTTTAATTTTGTGTTATGCAAAAAGAAGGCACAAAGAGAAAACAAGAGATGTGATGTCTGATTACAAACAATATGTGGTTTGCCGAACGGTTTTTTATACGATACTCTTTTTCGTATTCCAGGATTCTAAGCTTTTCTTAATTAGAGTCATTTATTATTGTATTGATAATCAAAATGTTATTTAGTGTTTTAGAAAAAAGATAATATTCTTGGGTAACAGAATTATGCTTCTGGTAACAAGAGAGCATAAGTAAATTATTTGTCGAATAGTATAATGAGTTTATACCAAAAATTTAATCAGAACCATTAAATAACAAAATCATGAAAAAACTTGTAAAAATTGGCTTAGCCTTAGTAGTATCATTCTCATTATTTTCCTGTAGTATTGAAAATGACACACTAGTAGAGACCTCAAAATCAAATGACTTAGGATTAGAACGAATTAAAATTTTTGATGATTCTGAAGACTTCAAAAACACTCTTAGATTATTTAACACTTTTAATGAAGTTTCAGATTACGAAAAATGGAGTTACGGGCATAACTATGTTTCGGTGTATAATTCTGATAAAATTTCAATAGAAGATAAAAATAGTACTCCTTATGCATTTTTATTTATTTTAAATGAGAACAAAGAATTTATAATTGGGAATAAACTAATAAACTATTCAGATAGAATTTTTTATGAAAACACTATTGATGATTCTGGTAACTTAATTAAAGAGGATAAAGTTATTGGTACTTTTGAGCAAGAATTATCACCTTTAGAAGGAACTGAATTGGAAGGTACTGCTAATAAAGCAACATTGAGTGTACAAAACGGGACTCTTTACAAGCCAACTAATGGATGGAAAGAATTTGACAGAAATACATATCAAAGTTATTGTGGAACTCCAAAAAATAAAAGTTTAAAATACAGATTAGTGCATTATTTGGCTGTTGAAACACTAAATTTATATGGAGTTACGCAATCTGATGTTTATTTCAAATTAAGAATGAGCCATAAAGGTGGTTCTAATTGGGTATACAACAATACAACTACAGAAAGATTATATAATGTGAATATATCTGGGAATTGTAAAATGAAATTTCATACAGGTTCTCAATCTGGAAATACTCAATACTTCTCTCTTAATAGTTATAACAATTGTAGTAACCCACTTAAAGGAACAAAATACTTTCCTTTAGCTACTCATGTGTTTTTTAACTCTACAAATACCTCGCTTTATAAGTGGGAAGTAAACATAAGTGGAACAGTTTTTCATAAAGTAAATGGTGATAATCAACAATTTAATGCCAATGTTAATTGGTAATACAATTGCATTGCAAATAATAAAATGGGAATTTTTTTAAATTCCCATTTTTGTTTTATATGCGTAAAAGATAACAACAAATAAAAATAGTAACTTAGATTAAGTTTCTATTAATAAATCTTCTGTAGTGTAGTAAATATAGCTCTAATAGATATGATAAAATCTATTAGATCGAACTTTATAATATAACAAGTTTGATGTATTGGGTTAATCTACTATGGCTCCCTCTGGAATTTGTGAATTTCTATGTTTCCAACGTTTGTGAGTCCATAGGTAGTATTGAGGTTTTTCACGAATTTGATTTTCAAGTAATTGAAGATATTTCTTTATGATAAAATAAGGTTCTTCTTCTTTACTGTTTTCAGAGATAGGAATGAACCTTACTTCATAATGCCCTCGTTTTACTTTTTCTACGTGAAGGTACAATACAATAACATCAAGTCGTTGTGCTAAGAATTCACCTCCTAAAAATATAGGAACTTTGACACCCATAAAATCTGTCCAATATTTTGCGTTGTATATTTTCGGAGATTGGTCAGAGATCATACCATATCCACATACAGTGCCTTCCTTTTTATCTTTTATAATTTGTCTAGCCACTTTATGACTAGGGATAAGTCTGGAGTCAAAACGACCACGTATGCGATGTGCAAGACGATCAAAATATTTGTTTTCTATTTGTTTATAGATTCCTACACATGGGTTTAAAGACACAAGATCGACTGCATTAGACCATTCGAAACTACCATAATGTCCCATTAATGTAATTATACTTTTATTCTTTTTTTCAAATTCATGAAACTCATCCAGATTTACAACCTTATAACGTTTTATTAATTCTTCTCTAGAAATCGAAAGTGATTTTGTCATTTCTAAAAACATATCACACATATGTTTATAAAATGATTTACCGATATCCTTAATTTCTTTTTTAGACTTTTCTGGGAAGACTAGCTGTAAGTTTTCGGTTACTGTTTTCCTTCTATACCTAATAATATAGTATACCAAAATATAAGTACAGGTAGAAAATGCATAAAATAATCGCCAAGGTAGTTTAGAGATGCCCAATATTATAGGATAAACTAAGTAATATATGATTAATTGCATAAATGTAGTGTAGTTAAAAACGTGTAAAGGTAAGCTTATTTGACAATCTGTAGGTGAATACAAGTTTTTAATCTACAGTGGCGCCTTCGGGTATAGAAGCGTTATGGTGTTTCCATCGTTTGTGAGACCATAAATAATACTGTGGTTTATTATAGATTTGGTTTTCTAGTAATCTAAGATAACTTTTTATAATTGAGTAGTCTTCACAGTTTTTTGAATCTTCAGTTAGAGTTACAAAAGTAGCCTCATAGTATCCTCTTTTTATTTTTTCAACTTGTAGATAATATGTATTTAGTCCCAATCGCTTTGATAATACTTCTGCGCCTAAAAAGACAGGAACCTTAATGTCCATAAAATTAGTCCAGAAGGTTGCTTTATAAAGCTTTGGGGATTGATCAGAAATTAATCCATACATGTACAACCCTTCTTTAGATTGATCTTCTGTAATTACTTTCATAGCTTCTTTAGTACCAATTACCCTTGAACCAAATCGTGCTCTGATTCGATGTACTAATCTATCAAAGTATTTATTTCCTATTTTCTTATAAACTCCAACTGCTTGAAAATTTGTTTGTATATCAATTACATTTGCCCATTCATAACTAGCATAGTGAGCCATAAGTATCATTATGTTTTCTCCTTTAGCCTCTAATTCGTGTAGTTTTTCAAGATTTGTAACCTTAAATCGTTCTTTCATTTCTTCATTTGAAATGGATATCGACTTGATCATTTCAAGAAACATATCGCACATATGCTGATAAAATTCTCTTCGTATTTTTTTTATTTCTTGATAAGTTTTGTTTGGGAAAACTAACTCTAGGTTATGAGTTACAGTTTCTCTTCTGTACCGAAAAACATAATATGTAAGCAAAAACACACCTGTAGAAAAAGCATAAAAAAGTCTCCATGGTAATTTTGAAATAAACCACAATATTGGATAAACTAAACGATATACAAATAATTGCATTGATGAAGTTAAATTAAGGATACAAATATAAAATTTTCCGATTTTTTTTATCATAAACTTTTGCTAATAAGAAAACGATAGTTTGGCTGGGTTTTTTGAGATAAATATATAGTATATTTGGATAAAATTACTGTTGTATGGGGACACTTGACATTGTTATAATTATAATTATTGGAGCCAATATATTGATGTCATTAAAAGGGTTTAATGATTTTTCTTTTTTTGAAAAATATAAGTTTAATATAGGAGGAATAAGAAGAGGAGAGCAAATTAGAATGTTAACTTCGGGGTTCTTGCATGTAGACATGATGCACTTGTTCTTTAATATGTTTACACTTTATTTTTTTGCACCTGTTGTTGTTAGCTTCTTTGGTAATGTTAAGTTTTTGATAGTATATTTTGGTAGTTTGTTAGTAGGGAATTTATTTTCCTTGTTTTTCCATAAGGATGAATATCATTATAGCGCGGTAGGAGCGAGTGGAGCTGTTTCTGGGGTTATATATGCTGGTATTCTATTTAGACCGGATATGAGCTTATATTTAATGTTTATTCCAATCCCTATCCCTGCATATATTTTTGGTATTGGGTATTTGTTATATTCTATTTTCGGGATGAAAAATAAAATAGGTAATATCGGTCATGATGCCCATTTTGGAGGGGCTGTTGGAGGGTATGTAATAACTCTAATTTTGGCTCCTTGGTTATTTCAGGAAAATTTATTCATGATTGGCCTATTGGCGGTTCCGATTATTATTCTTTTTATTTTACAAAGGCTAGGAAAACTATAACAAAAAAACGACCTAAAAAGGTCGTTTTTATTCATATTCTGTATTTTGAATTAAAGAGATTTTTGTTCTAATAATTCTGAGATTTTCTTTTCTAATGCAGGCCCTCTAAGGTTCTTGGCAATTACATTTCCTTTTTCGTCAATGATAAAAGTGGCAGGTATGGATCTTACACCATAGGCTCTGGCAATAGGTTCTTGCCAAAATTGTAAATTAGAAACATGGCTCCATTCCAGGTTATCATCTGCAATAGCTTTGGTCCAGGCTGCTTGTTTTTTATCTAAAGATACTCCAATAATATTGAGCCCTTTATCATGATATTTGTTATATACTTTTACAACATTTGGATTTTCCATTCTGCAAGGTTTACACCAGGAAGCCCAAAAATCGATAATGGTAATTTTACCCATAGATTCTTTAAGAGATAGCATTTTACCTTCTGGGGTGGGAGCAGAAAAATCCTCAGCAGTAACCCCTATATCTATTTTCTTTTGTTTAGAAGCAGAGACTACATTATTAATAAGCATATTCAGGTTTTTACCTAACCTTGTAGGTTTTAGCGTATCATCAATTTGATCAAATTTCAGTTTAGCTTCTTGCGCTGTTAATAGCTTAAGATTTAAAAGTTCTGTAATGGCTATAATTGATACTAAAGAATTGGTGTTATCTGTAATACCTTTTCTAAACTGCTTTTCTTTTTCAATCAACTCTTGTCTTTCAAGAGATATTTTAACAACTTTATCTGTCTCCCCTAATTTTGAAGCAATCTGATATTGGTTGTTTAGGTTTAATTTCTCTTCACCATATCTTTTAACAGTATTAACATAGGAAAAGAATAATTCATTTTCAGAACCTCCTTTAATCACAGAAGAGCGCAAACTATCTTTGTAGATTGTCATTTCTATAGGATTGTTCTCTGCCATGAACAATACATTTCCTCTAATGTCTTTAAAAGTTAAATAATTAAAATCATTACTCTCTGGAGGAGGTAAAGTGATTTGAAACTGATCCTGTTGTATACTCGCAGAATCAATAATAATAGGTCTGTTGGATTGGCTAATTGCATTAACATACACTACTGTTCCATCTTTAAAACCAGCAGTATCGGCGGTAATAGTATACCCTTTTTGATCTTTTTGACAAGCTACAAGCAGGAGAATCGTAACAAACAAAGCAATTCTTTTCATAGTAATTTGGATTAATTGATCGTAAAAATAAAGAATCCAAAGTATATACTCCAAAAATTAACGTTGTAGATAAAAAGAATTGTTAAGGGATATTTTGTTATAGATACAGAATTAGAAGAAAATTCGTATCTTTTATGTAACAAATCACCATGATTTTTAGTCTAACTTAAATAGTTAATACATACAAATTTATGATGAGGGATATAGTAGAAATAAGTTTATCTTAATTTGTTGTCCAATTTTTATAGCTGTATTCGTCAGATATAATAACCACATAGATTTACTAGATTAAAAATAATGGTTTAATTAATTGTTAATATCTAGTGATACAATTTGGTTTGTATTATTTTTGTAAACTACCAGAAAAGAGCAGACATGAGGGGTTTAGAGCAAGATTTTCCATTAGACATATCGATTAGTTTTTCAAAGTTTTTTGAACATTATAGAGAATTGTTCAAAAATGGTAATGAACTTGTTAAAGATAGAGCTTCACGAGTTTTAAAAATTGCAAAAGAATATCCCGAATTAGAAGAAGGGATAAAGGAAGAAACGAGAGTAAAAGAATTGTTACCTCAGATTGATTTGATATTAGAAGATTCTTTTGCACAAATTCTACAGCAAAATGAAATAAAGATTGCTACAATACCTTTTCATAATACGGTCTTAAAATCATCCGATCGTTATCAAAATATAATAGCCACTGCAGGTAAAGATTTTGAACCTCAGATTAAAAACTTTGATGAGAAGCATTATTATATCATGGGATGTAGTATGATTTTGAATAGTTATTATGGTTATAATATCGATTTTAGAAGACCTTTCTTTTATGATATTCCTGATGCTATGGGAATAATGAGGCATTACAGAATCATGTATAATGGTGATTTTATTGATGTTATTAAAACAGATAAGGCCAAAGATATTACAGATGAAGATGTAGCAGAATTATTAGATAATTTTGATAATGTAGATATCTGGAAAGAAAAATTCCCACCACATAGTTGGATTTTTAAAGGTGTTGTTATTGCTAATATGTTTGATGTTACAACAGATGTTTCATTATCTGACTTTAAAACCAGCCTTATTAGATATGATAAAACACATGGCGATTTTGTAGGCAGTTTTCAGCAAATTTTTAGGGCGATATTCAATTTATATGAAATTAAAGTCGGTTTTTCTAGTTATAACCCAGAAGAAGAAATATTAGAAAGAGTGCCTTTTAAGGATATAGATAGTTATATCTTATCCGATAAGTATTCTGATTGTTGTGAGTCGGCTCTATGCGATGGAACATATCATTATCTTTTTGAAGAGTCTACATATTTTGCTATTTCTGATGTAAAAAAATATCAAAAGTTAGCTAAGGATCAGATCATGTATAAAAATCTGGTAGCTCAAGGTATTAATAGTGCAATACTTGCTCCTATAAAAAGCGGTAATAAATTATTAGGTATTTTAGAAATAGTATCGCCTAATGTTCATGAATTGAATAGTATTAATGCAAATAAATTACAGGATGTTATGCCATATTTGGTAGATTCTGTTCTACGTTCTAAATCCAAAACAGAGAATGAGTTAGAGTTGATTATTCAGCAAGAATGTACCTCGATTCATCCTAGTGTACATTGGAAATTTAAACAAGAAGCGAAACGATTTATGCGTGCCATGGTGGATGAAAATCCTGTGTCATTTAGAGAAGTCGTTTTTGAAAATGTATATCCATTATATGGACAAATTGATATAAAAGGTTCTTCCGATGCTCGTAACGAAGCAATACAAAAAGATCTGGTGTTGCAGCTTAAAGGAATTTCTAAAATAATTAATAAAGTCATAGAATCAGACCCTATACCTATTTATGAGCAATTAAAATATAGAACAAATCGATATATTAATTCTATAACAGAGCAATTGCAAGTAGATAGTGAACAGAAAATTTTAAACTTTATTAAAAAAGAAATTACACCATTGTTTAAGCATCTTAAACAAAAAAGTATCGAACTCGATACGCTTATCGATCAATATGATGATATGCTGGATGAGGTTATAAAAACAGTTTATAAACATCGTAAAGCGTACGATGAATCTGTTATGCTTATCAATAAAAAGATGGCATCTTTATTAGACCAAAAACAAGATGAAGCACAAGGAATGTATCCACATTATTTTGAACGGTTTAAATCTGATGGGGTAGAGCATAATATGTATATCGGAGAATCGATAACAAAACAAGACAGCTTCAATAAAGTGTATTTGTATAACCTAAGATTATGGCAGTTACAGATAATGTGTGAAATGGAAAATGCATATTATCAAATGAAAAAAGAGTTACCTATCGCATTGGATGTCGCTTCTATGGTTTTAGTATTTAATTCTTCTTTATCGGTTAGATTTAGAATGGATGAAAAAAGATTTGATGTTGATGGAACCTATAATGCAAGATATGAAGTTGTAAAAAAACGTGTAGATAAATCAAAAATCAAAGGTACTGATCAACGAGTTACAGAAAAGGGTAAATTGGTGATTATATATTCTCAACGCTCTGATGAAAGAGAGTATATCAAGTATCTTAATTTCTTGCAATCTAAGAATTATCTCGAAGAAGAAATTGAGATTGTAGAATTAGATAATCTTCAGGGGGTTACTGGTTTAAAAGCATTGCGGGTAAATATTCTTTATCACAAGAGTGAACAAGATAAAGAATACTATACGTATGAAGACTTGATGAAAGAAATAAATTAAGCAAAACACTAATTCGAAACCACTTAGAGAATTGTATAAAAGAGTAAGTAAAAATTAAAACTTGTTCCAGTATTAGATATGCTTAATCCTGATATCTGCTTATAAATTAGCGGATACTCTGATAGTTATACTAAAATTAGTAATTATTGTAATGAGTTAAATGCAAAAATAAATGAAATTACAGAGGTTATAATCCCTATCATAAAAACGGTATATGTAACCCTTAAGATTTTATATTTTTTATGTAAAACTTTACCTAAAAAGTAAAGATCTTTTATCATCGTATCGTAAATGTATTCTTTATCATCCATAAGATCCTTCATTGCCGATTTGTATTCTTCTAAAGGCATTTTATGAAAATTCCCAAAAAATAATAAGTTTACTTTCTTTTCTTCTATTTCTTTACGAGTAAACTCTCCACTTGTTACATTAGGACGTGTTGCCAATACAGATAATACAATGGAAGCAATACAAAATATGATAAATATCAAAGTTGGATATATCAAGTATTGATTAGAAGGATTATCTAACTTAGGGATAAGATTTGATAGTGCCAGAGATATGATAATAGCATTTACAGAAAGTAAAATATTCGCTTTTGTATCAGCAATATCACTTAGTTTCATATGATTTCTTAAGGTAACTCTAAATAAAGTTTGTATTCCTTTTTCTGGGTTTTCTTCTCTCAATATTTTTTTTAATTTTTCTTTTTCCTTCTTCTTTTCCTTCTTTAATTTCCCCTGTTCTTCTAACATTTTGGTAAGATTTTCCTCTTTTTTTGGTTTCCAATGAGAGATAGCATATTCGGTATAGTATTTATGCTTGTTTTGAAATAGATCAATATTGGCTTTTAGCCAATCAGAGGGAGTCAAATCTTTAATTGCATTAAGTTTAAACTCACATCTTAATAGTTCACTTGTTTCCCCATAATAGTCCTTTGCAAAGTGAGAAGCATCTGCATCTCTTATAATTTCTTCCATAATATTAATGGGTACATGCTCCATTTTGGTTGCCATAATCTGTTCCGAAACTTTATTTATAATCTCTTGGGAAACATTTTGTTGACCTAAAAAATCTTTGGCTATCTCTACACTATGTTCTTCATGATCTTTAGAGCTTTTAGAGTACCCGGTATCATGTAACAATGCGGTAAGCAATAAAACTTCTTTATCTTCATCGGATAAATTAGTGTTATCAATAATTTCTTTTGTACTTTTAAATACTCTTTTTGTGTGATCGTAATTATGGTAGATACAAGAGTTAGGGAGCTCTTTTTCAAAAAGTTCCGAAACGAAATGATCTGTTTTTTCTAGTAGAGAAGACATACTTTTAATTTTTCGATAACCAAAATAATTAAAAAAAAGAGATTGTACTTAAAACAATGAATAAATATAATAAGATTCTAATTATTTGTGTTGCTTTATTACTTAGTTCATGCGCAACATACACTCCTCAATATAAAGTCGAAAATTTTGTTCAAACATTACCCGATACTACTATAGAAAAGACATTTTATCTGGTAGGAGATGCTGGGAATGCCAAAATGAAAGAAAGTACAGAAGGGCTTTCGATCCTTAAAAAAGTACTGGATACCGCAAAAACAAAAGATGATTATCTTATTTTTTTAGGAGATAATATTTACCAAAAAGGAATGCCCAAAAAGGGATCTCCAGAAAGAGCTCTGGGAGAACATAGAATAGATGCTCAAATTGAAGTAACTAAGGGTTTTGATGGAGATGTTGTTTTTATCCCGGGAAACCATGATTGGTATACTGATGGGGTAGAGGGGTTACATCGGCAAGAACGGTATGTGGCAAAAAAAATGAAAAGTAAAAAAGCGTTTTTACCTTCAAAAGGATGTCCTATCGAAAGTGTAGAAATTAGTGATAAGGTACATCTGTTGATCTTAGATACACAATGGTATTTGGCGAATTGGGATAAGAACCCCACTATCAATGACAATTGTGAAATTAAAACTCGTGAAAAATTCTTTCTTGAAGTAGAGGGTGAATTAAAAAAACATAGTAAGAAAACTATTCTTATTGCAATGCATCACCCCATGTTTACTAATGGTATACATGGAGGGAAGTATAGTTTTGACAAACATATTTTTCCTTCAAAAATGAAAATACCTCTCCCAATCTTGGGCTCATTGGCTGTTCAGATACGATCCCAGGGAGGAATTTCTACGCAAGATTTATCCAATGTTCATTATAATATGTTAATGCGAAGACTATCTACAATGACAAGGGATTTGGATAGGATAGTTTTTGTTTCGGGTCATGAACACTCCTTGCAGTATATTAATAGTGATGGGTTAAAACAAATTGTATCAGGTTCTGGATCCAAAGTTTCATCAGTTTCTTTAGGAAAAGATGGATTGTTTGCATATCCGGGGCAGGGATTTGCAGTATTAGATGTATATAAAGATGGTTCTTCTAATGTTCGCTTTTTCGGAAATGAGAATGGTCATCCAAAATTGGTGTACCAGACAAAAGTTCATGAAAAGGAAAAAGAATTTGATTTTAGTGCAATTAAGAACTCTTTTGAACCAGAAGTTTCAGCTTCAATTTATACTCAGGATGAAGTAAAAAAATCAAAACTGTATCAATCGATGTGGGGTGACCATTATCGATATGTGTACGGAACTGATATAAAGGTTCCTGTAGCTACTTTAGATACCTTAATGGGAGGTTTTACTATTGATAGACAAGGAGGAGGGCAAGTAACAAGATCGCTACGCCTTATCGATAAAGATGGAAAGCGCTATAGCCTTAGAGCAATGCGTAAAAGTGTTACACAGTTTTTACAGAAAGGAGTATTTAAATATACGTATCTCGAAGGCGGATTTGATGATACGTTTACAGAAGACCTCCTTTCGGATTTTTATACATCTAGCTATCCTTATGCGTTTTTGACTGTTGGTACATTGGCTGATGCGATAGGAGTATATCATGCTAATCCTAAGTTATATTATATTCCTAAACACCCTGCATTAGGTAAATACAATGAAAGTTTTGGTGATGAAATATATTTTTTAGAAGAACGCCCGGGAAAAGAATATAAAGACGAAGTTACTTTTGGAAATCCTGATGATATCGAAAGCACAGATGATCTGCTAAGTAGACTAAGGAAAGATGAAAAATATCAAATGGATGAAGCGCATTATATAAGAACCAGGCTTTTTGATATGATCTTAGGAGATTGGGATCGCCATTCTGATCAATGGAGATGGGCTCGTTTTGATACTAAAAATGGTAAAGAGTACAGACCTATCCCTAGAGATAGAGATCAGGTTTTTTCTAATTATGATGGAATACTTATGGACGTTGTAAAATTCGTGGTGCCATTGGTGCGTAAGTTTCAGGTGTATGATGGAAAGCTTAAAAAAGTGAGGTGGATTAATCAATCTGGACTACCATTAGATAGAACATTAACACAGAACTCGGGGAAAAAAATATGGATAGAGCAAGCAAAATATATTAAAGAAAACCTTTCTGATACCGATATTGTAAAAGCATTTGCTAATCTTCCGGGCAACCTTCAGGATGAGACAATAGAAAAAATAAAAAGAAACCTTAAACTCAGAAGAGATAATATTGAAGATATCGCTAATCGTTACTATAAATATCTTTCAAAACATGTCATTATTAAAGGAACAGATAAAGATGATCTTTTTGAAATACTTAGAGAAGAAGGTAAAACAACGATAAATATTTCGAGAATAAAAGGAGATGAAAAACAAAAACCATATAGTAGTAGAAGTTTTACTGCTAAAGAAACTAAAGAAATTTGGATTTATGGGTTGGATGATGACGATCGATTTGTTGTAAAAGGAAAAGGAAAAAACTTGATAAAAATTCGAATTGTAGGTGGTCAGAATAATGATACATATGTAATAGAGAATGGAAGAAAAGTAAAAATCTATGATCATAAATCAAAACCTAATACTATAGAGAAAAAAGGTGGCGCAAAATTTATATTAAGTAACATTTATGACTATAATCTTTATGATTATAATAAATATGTGGGTAAAACCAATACTGTAACTCCTTTTATTGGTTTTAATCCGGATGATGGACTCAACATTAATGTAACAGATGTATATACGGTAAATGGGTTTAAAAATAACCCATACCATAGTAAACATAGATTAAGAGCTGCATATTATTTTCAGACAGAAGGTTATGATTTATCATACTCAGGAGAATTTGTAAAAGCATTAGGTAACTGGAATTTTCTTATTGATGCAGTATATACAAGTGAGAATTTTGCACAAAACTTTTTTGGATTTGGAAACAATACCATTAATCCAGATGAAGAACTAGATTTGGATTATAATAGAGTTAAGATGGGAATTTGGTCATTTGGGTTAGGAGTTTCTAAAAGAGATAATTATGGAAGTGAGTTTTCGATTAAAGCAGCATTTGAAGGGATAGAGGTTCAAGATACACAAGATAGGTTTGTTACTTCTGGCTTGGATTTTGTAACTGCAGATCCCGTTTTCTTCGAAAGAAAGTATTTTACGAACCTGGATGTAATGTATAAGTTCGAAAGCTATGATAATGATATTAATCCTACCAGAGGAATGTTGTTTAAACTGCAAACAGGTGTTAGAACAAATGTTGAAGATTCGAATAGAACATATGGATATATTTATCCAAGATTAGGTTTTTATAATTCGATTACTCGAGATCGAAGATTAGTACTTAAGACAGATGTGATTGCAGAAATCAATATTGGAGATAGTTTTGAATTTTACCAAGGAACTAATTTAGGAGGAACTAAAGGATTGAGAGGATATAGAGAAGAACGTTTTACAGGTGAAAGTGCATTAGTATTTACTGGAGATTTAAGATATAGTTTTAATAAATTTAAAACAGGTTTATTACCGCTACAATTAGGAGTCTTTGGAGGCTATGATATTGGGAGAGTATGGTTAGATGGTGAAGATTCTGATCAGTGGCATGATTCTGTTGGTGGAGGTATTTGGCTTAATGCTATGGATGCTATCGGAGGACAGTTAGGAATATTCTCTAGTGATGATGGGCTACGATTTACATTTGGTTTTGGGATGAGTTTATAGGATTCTACAGTATTTAAAAAACTTCTTATACTTGAAATTACCCTCCTATAAAACAGTTTATATACTCATCCTAATGAATATTAGTACAGGAAGGGACGCACTAATTAAAATACGTTTTTATTTATAAAATGCCAATGTAGACACAGAAACACAAACTCAAGATTCTAAACTTATGTTAAAAGGTAAAAATCATTCTCGTGAAGTAAAAGTTACTGTAAATACTATTGCTTATTTCTATTTGTAAATGACTCCGATTACCTTCTCTATATGGAGGTGAAAGTTCTCGTGAAGACAAATGAGGATCTACTACAAATAGCATTAGCATAAAAAGTGTTGAAAAATGGTTTTTTTGTTTCAATGTATAAATAAATGATTATAAACTTGAATATAATATCGATTTGTGAATTAGAATATCGTAAAAATAGTACTGATTTATTGCGAATAAGATTTGTTGATTTGTTAATTAAAAGTTAATTTAGTGTTAAATAGGGTTGAATTTGATTAAATCAGTACTGGTTTTTTCTTCTGAAATTTTCTCCAATTTCGACATTCTTCTTTTTAGTTTAACCCTTTGATTCCTAATAACGCAACAGTGTTGCGTTATTAGAAGTCAAAGGTGATTTACCTGATTCAATAATGATAATAGAGTTATACTATCTGTTTATTACGTGTTTGCCGTATTTGTTTATTTGAATTAATCTCTACTTTTGAATAACAAATTTTAATAAGAGCTCAACATTTTAATTTAAACAAATAAGTTTAACACAAAAAATCAAACAATAATGAAAACTCAACTGAAAATTTTAAGCACACTAACAGTCTTTTCTCTCTTCTTTTATAGTTGTGAATAAGAAATGGATAAACACGATATCCATTTGGCTGAATAGAGTATAAAACTACTTTTGAAAATAGTGGAATTAACTTTATAGATAATTTAGATAAGCGTATCATTACGTTTAATTCTCGTCTTACCAAAAAAATAAAACATATTTATTTAAAAATAGGCATCTATTTTTGAATGAAGTGATTTGACTTTTTTTAATTCGCTGTAAAAAATATCTTTTTTTACTTAACTCCTTTCTTTTTCTCACTTTATAGCAGTGTTATGAAGTGTCAAAAACACTGTTTTTTTGTATAGAATTAAAAAAGTTTAAACTACTTCAATAATAATTTAACAAACAAACATCATGCAAAACATAATATATAAAATAGCACCATTGATGTTACTGTTTTTTACAGTAAGTGTCTTTGGACAAAAACAATCAGATAATTTCTATTACTACAAAGGAGAAAAATTCTTTTTAAATATAAATACTAGAACTATTTCTATTTCATTTGAGGGAGAAAATTCTATTAACTCTTTCAAATCTTTACGTAGTAATTCAATAAAAATAAAAGAAATAGTTGAAGATAATTCGAGAGCTACTGTAGTTTCATTAGATGCTAAAGCAATTTCTAAGAAAGCTGTAAAAAGCTATTATATGGAAGTGTCTACAAGCAAAAATATGACTATAGAAGATTATTATAAAGAGATCGAATCTTATAAGAAATTACCTAATACTTTAATGGCTTCTCCAACATATATAACAAAGAGTGGAGGAGAATTAGGGTTGTCAAATAATTTCTATGTAAAACTTAAAGATAAAAATGACATTGATATTCTCTATAAAAAAGCAAAAGAGATGAATCTAGAAGTATTAGGTCATGATAAGTACATGCCACTTTGGTTTACACTTTCTGTAACATCCAAAAATAAATTAAATTCAATACAGCTTGCTAATATTTTTTATGAAACAGGTTGGTTTGAGAGTACAGAACCAGCTTTCATGTATCACAATATAGAAACTTCGAATGATACTTACTTCAATAACCAGTGGTCTTTAAATAATACAGGGCAGAATGGAGGAACGGTAGGAATTGATATCAATATGGAGCAAGCTTGGGCAATAACCACAGGAGATCCAAGTATCAAAACAGCTGTGTATGATCATGGGTTAGAAATGAATCATCCAGATTTACAAGCTAATGTTCACGGAACAGGGTTTGATGCTAATAATGGAACATCCCCAGCTACAGTAAGAGGAAGTCATGGAACTGCTTGCGCAGGTATTATAGGAGCAGTTAAAGATAATAATTTAGGAATTTCGGGTGTTGCACCTACTTCAAAATTAATATCGATCAGTATCAATCTTAGATCTTCAGATACCCCGTCTCAATTAGCAAGTGGTTTTAATTGGGCATGGCAAAATGGAGCAGATGTGATTAGTAATTCTTGGGGAGGATATGCGCCATCGAGCATTATAGATAATGCTATAACAAATACATTTACTAATGGTAGAGGAGGAAAAGGTTGTGTCATTGTTTTTGCTGCGGGTAATGAGAATAATACAAATATTCGATACCCAGGAAATAGTAATCCAGATTTATTAATAGTAGGAGCAATGAGTCCTTGCGCAGAGCGTAAAAACCCAAACTCCTGTGATGGAGAGAGTCAGTGGGGGAGTTGTTATGGTAGCCAATTAGATATTGTAGCTCCTGGAGTAAAAATGCCAACTACAGATAGACAGGGGGCAAATGGATATTCTACATCTGATTATACGCAAACTTTTAACGGAACTTCATCAGCATGTCCAGTAGTAGCAGGAGTAGCAGCACTAATATTAAGCGTTAATCCAAACTTAACATATAGTGAGGTAAATAATATTATCGAGCAATCCGCTCAGAAAGTAGGAACATATACATATGCTAATGCAGGAGGGCGTCCAAATGGAACTTGGAATAATCAGATGGGGTATGGTTTGGTTGATGCGCATCAAGCAGTCTTATTGGCTCAGAATGGTTCTGGTTCTGATTCTGAAGCTCCAACAGCACCATCCAATCTGGTCTCTACTGGAAAAACTAAAACTAGTGTAAGTTTAAGTTGGACAGCCTCAACAGATAATGTAGGTGTAACAGCGTATGATGTTTACAACGGGAGTAATCTTTCTACTACGGTAAATGGTACCACAGCAACAATATCAGGATTAACGCCAAATACAAGTTATGATTTTACCATCAAAGCTAAAGATGCAGCAGGTAATGTATCAGGAGCAAGTAATGTATTAACAGTTACAACAGATCCTAATAATGGTGGAGGAACACCACCGACTTATTGTGCGGCAGAAGCTACAAATGGGCCTGAACATATTGCAAGGGTTAAATTTGAGACAATAGATAATAGTTCAGCCAGAGATTCTTATCATGATTATACAAATATATCTACAGATGTTGCTAAGAATAATAGTTATGCATTATCGGTAGTTATTGGTCAACCATATGGTAATGATAATGAAGTAACGGCATGGATTGATTGGAATATTGATGGTGATTTTGAAGATGCAGGTGAACAATATTTATTGTCAAAAAGTAGCACCTCAGAAGCTTCGATTTCAATTCCAGTACCATCAGGTGCATCTATAGGAACTACAGGTATGCGTATTAGAGTTTCTTATAATAGTAGTAGTAGAACTCCTTGTGGGACAAGAAATTATGGAGAGGTTGAGGATTATGCTGTGAATATCAAAGGATCAAAATCTGGATTAATCACTGAATCCATTGACGATATGCTTATTTATCCAAATCCAACTCCAGAACAATTTGTTATTTCATCTAAACTAATAGGGGCTCAAATAACTCTTATTAACTCCAATGGTGTAATAGTAAAAAAAGAAAAAATGACTTCAAGTAAAACAAAAGTTGATTTATCAGGGCTTCCTTCAGGGTTTTATCAAGTGCAGTTAATTTTGGGGACAAAAAAATTATCAAAAACTGTTGTAATAGAATAAGTTTTGATTGTAAGATCCTGATTATCTGAGGGAATCTTATTTTAACTTCTGAAATACCAGAACATAATAAATTTAATAGAGGTCAGTATTTAAATACTGACCTCTATACGTTTTTCTTCCTCTGTAATATGTGAAGTTTAATTTTTTTTAATTCGCTATAAAGATGTCTTTTTTACTCAATTTTCATATCCTTCGCCAGAATCAAAAAGGGTTAAGCCCATCAATATGATGTATTAGGAATCTCAATCAATATTGAGGTAACCTAAAGTAATTGAAGGAGAATCTATAGAAGGATTAACCGAGATTTTGAAGTTCGGTTTTGACGAACTTGATTTACGTAGAATAGAAGCAAGGTGTGCCACCGTGAATATTGGATTCTAGGATTCTCGAAAAAGTAGGAATGCGTAAAGAAGGGTATAAACGAAAAGTTGTATCGCTTAAATCCCCTTTATCTACTCGACGCCAAAATGTTACCTTCATTTAAGTATATACTTAAATAAAGTAGCTTTTTTATGCCCTTGTTTTTCATCAGTAATAAAGAGGGTAGAATCGTTTTTAAAGCAAATACCTTCTTTTTGAGAATTATGCTTTAATGCTATTTTTTGAATAACCCCATCAAATAGGTTGTCATCTTTAAAATTACTGAGTAAAAATATCTTGTTATGTGTGAGAAGAGCAATTTTATCTTCAGATCGATTGATTGTAGCTCCGGTGATAAGACAACTAGAATAATTTTTACAGGTTTTATATTCCCCAATTAGTTTGGCGATATATTTTCCTGGCGTAGCAGAAACCCGATATAGTTTAGTAACTCCTTTTGATTTTTTTCCTCTGTTTTTAGTAAATAAATATAGATTACCATTTAAGTGAACAAAAGCTTCAACATCAAAATTCAATCTTTTTTTCTTAGGTGGAAATTTCTTTTGATCTTCAAAAATGAATTCAATTTTTGAGGTAACAATAGTATTTGATAGAATTCCTGAAACTTTATAGATGACTAAATCTTTTCGATCATTACCATTATTTCCAAAATCACCAATATAAATATTGTCTTCTTGATCATGTGCAAGATCTTCCCAATCTATGTTTTTGGCCCCGGGAATTTTGATTTGACGTACTATTTTGCCTTTTTGATTTAAGCAAAACAATACATTACTGTTGCCAGAATCATTTATAGCATACACGTTATGATCAGATAACATAGTAATACCCGATATTTCGTGAAGAAGGCTAGGTAAGGTATTAATCTTTATTAAATCTACGTTCTTATCCTTTTGACAGCTAGCGGTTACCGTCATCAAAAGGATAAGATAAGAGAGTTTTAATATTTTAACTTCTATGATTCCAAGCATTAAGCATCCAACTTGTCTTTTCTATTTCTCCAATATAAGTACCTGTAATATCTAGTGTTCCATCATCTTTGATATCTTCAGCAGCAGTAGTTACTATTTTTAATTGATTCAAAAGTGCTTTATGATCCTCAAGAATAGCAGCTACCATTTCATAATCTGCAAGTGTTGTGTCTACCTCTTTAATACTAGAGAGATCCAGATAAGAACTAAAATTGCTAACAGGTTTTCCTCTAAGTGTTAGAATTCTTTCAGCGATTTCATCGATTTTCAATTTTGCATCTTCATAAAATTCTTCAAATTTTACATGAAGTTCAAAAAAATGAGGCCCGGTAATATTCCAATGGAAATTTCTAAGCTTTTGATAGTGTATATGGTAATCTGCTAATAATATATTTAAAGCCTCTATTGTTTTCGTAGTTGAATTATTCATAGTTTTTATCTATTGTTTTTTTATTTTCAATACAAAATTACTATAATTGAATAGTAAAGTATGAAGTTACAATAGTTAGTTGTAATAGGTGTATTACTATAATTGATTTGTGATTTCCTTAAGAATAAAAGTATAATACGCTTTATCATGAGGGACGTAATTTTTTCTTTTAATAGGGTCTTGAAGAATGTCTTTAAACTCATCAACTTGTATGAGGATAAGATCAGAAACTTCTTCCTCCTGAAGCGTTAACGTTTTAATAGAAACATCAAGGCATGAAATATAGATATGATGAAATTCATTGTCATAAAGATCAGGTTTGGGTGTTTTTTCTGCTACATATATTCCAATGAATTTTAGATCATCTTTAGATACAGATAAACCAATTTCTTCTTTAATTTCCCGAATAGCTGAATCCTCTGGTGTTTCTCCAGTACCGATATGGCCAGCTACAGAAATATCCCACAAACCAGGATACGTATCTTTATCATCCGCTCGTTTTTGTAATACTATTTCTCCTAGATCTGTAAAGAACCAAATATGAACACTAGCATGATATAATCCTAATTGATGTGCTTCAGATTTTAGTTTTACTTCTCCGGTAAACTCTCCTGTTTCATCAAGTATATCTATAAGCTCGTCGATCATGGCAGTTTTTAATTATGCATTGTTAATGGAAAAATAAAGGTATATTTTTAATAAATACCTTGTAAAAGTTAATTTTATCTATAATTAATATTAAATACTTGTTATATTTTTATTGCTAAAATGATATATTTATGCAAAAATAATATATATGATGGTTAAAGCTTGTCCAAATTGTGGTTCATCTGAGTATATAAAAAGTGGAATAATAAATCAAAGACAGCGATATCGTTGTAAGAATTGTAATTATTATTTCACAGTTAGTAAACTGGGCAAGAAAATAGATGATTATTATGTTAACAAAGCACTACAGCTTTATCTCGAAGGATTAACATATCGTGAAATCGAACGTATTTTAGGGATATCTCATGTTAGTGTTATCAACTGGGTAAAAAAATATAATATCAAGCGACCATATAATTCTCAATATCATCCCACATATAAGATTTTAAACTCTTTAGAATTAGCTAATTATTTTCAATCTCCAGAAAATATTCAAGGAGCAGGGGTTGTTGTGACAGAGCTGGGAGATAAATTTATGCTTATAAAATGGGAACGCTTTAAAGAATAACTATATCAATTAGCAAATAACTATACTAATTTTTATTGCCTGACATAATTTTTAGAATTTTAGCAAGTGCACAACACTACGCAAGTAGTATTAATCATTTTCTACAAATCAAATTCTTAAATTATGAAAAAACTCATATTACTACTTTTCTTAAGTAGCTTTTTGGTTTCGCACTCCGTCTTTTCTCAAGGATCTCCAGACTATACAGGAGGACTTAAAGTAAAGCTTAATGAATCTGGTTCAAAATACTTTAGGATTATTTCCTGGGCACAGTTTTGGGCAAGATATACAGATGACGTTCCTGATGATGATAGTAATACAGATTTTAGTATTCGTAGAGCACGTATTCTAATGTATTCTCAAATCAATAAGGATTTTTTAATTCTTACTCATTTTGGATTAAATAGTTTAAATGCTAATAATTTAAACCCGGTGGGTAAAGGAGATAGTTCACAACTTTTCTTTCATGGGGTGTGGGGGCAATATAGCCTTGGAGCAAATCATGCAATTGGTGGTGGATTGCATTATTGGAATGGGATATCGCGTCTTAATAATCAAAGCACACTTAATATTATGACTCTGGATAATAATCGACAATCCTGGGCACACATAGGACTTTCAGATCAGTTTGCTCGTCACATCGGGATTTATGTCAAAGGAACATTTGGCAAATTACAATATCGTGTGTCTGTTAATGAATCGATAACTAACAACCTTCAAGAAGGTACTGATCCTGTTGTTAATGGTCCAGCCGTATATGCCGGCAGACGATTGTTAGGGTCTAAAGATGCAGGAAAGAATTTTGCTGGATATTTCGATTATAATTTTTTAGACCAGGAATCCAATTTTTTACCTTATAAAGTCGGGTCATATCTGGGAGGTAAAAAAGTATTTAATGTTGGTGCGGGGTTCTTTTATCACCCCGATGGAAGCGTCACAAATACAAATGGAACTCTCGAAGGAGAAGATGTTGCAATATTTGCTGTAGATGCATTTTACGATGCTCCTTTAGGAAGTAATGGTTCAGCGATTACAGCCTATGCAACATATCAAAATAATAACTATGGACAGAACTATACCTTAGGACAAACCTATGAAACAGGGTCTATGATATATGGACATGTAGGATATGTGATTCCTAATGCTAACAAAAAAATTAAATTTCAACCCTATACCTCTTTTAATTTAAGATCTATAGATGCTATTGATGATAATGCAACAACATTTGGTGTTGGAGCTAATGCGTATTTTAGTGGTCATAACTCTAAGTTAACCTTAGAATATCTAAACACAAAATATGGTGATAATGATGCGCAAAGTTTTGTTACCTTACAAGCAATGATCTATCTCTAAAACTTAATAATTATGTCAGAAAAACAACAAAAAGCCAGCGCCTACTGGAAAGAAAATGTAAAATATTTGTTCATTTTACTTGCAATATGGTTTGTCGTGTCATACGGCGCAGGGATACTTTTTAAAGATGCGTTAAATCAATTTCATATGGGCGGTTTTCCTTTGGGGTTCTGGTTTGCGCAGCAAGGTTCTATCTATGTATTTGTGATTTTAATTTTTGTCTATGTTCGATTAATGAACAAATTAGATAAGAAATATGGTTATGATGAAAAATAAGAAGATAGAAAATTATATGAATTTGGTTAAGACATTGTCCTAATTTCAATTCACACAATCTCTAAGATTATAAACAACTAAAAAAATATATTATGAGTGTTCAAATGTGGACTTATATTTTGGTAGGGCTAACCTTCACTTTATATATAGGAATTGCGATTTGGTCAAGAGCAAGTTCTACAAAAGAGTTTTATGTAGCGGGGGGTGGAGTATCTCCTTTAGCCAACGGGATGGCTACTGCTGCCGACTGGATGAGTGCTGCTTCATTTATTTCTATGGCTGGTATTATAGCCTTTTCAGGCTATGATGGTGCTGTATATCTAATGGGGTGGACAGGAGGATATGTGCTGTTAGCATTATTGTTAGCTCCTTATCTAAGAAAATTCGGAAAATTTACAGTTCCTGATTTTATCGGGGATCGATATTATTCAAAAACAGCAAGATCGGTAGCAGTATTCTGTGCACTTCTCGTATCCTTTACATATGTAGCGGGTCAAATGAGAGGAGTCGGAATTGTATTTTCCCGATTTTTAGAAGTAGATATCAATACAGGAGTGATCATTGGGATGATTATCGTGCTTTTTTATGCCGTATTAGGTGGTATGAAAGGTATAACATACACCCAGGTAGCACAATATTGTGTGCTCATCTTTGCATTTATGGTACCAGCTATATTTATTTCAATTCAGATGACAGGAAACCCAGTACCTCAGTTAGGGTTTGGGGATACCATTGCAGATGGTTCGGGAACTTATCTTCTTGATAAACTGGATGGTTTGAGTACAGAATTAGGGTTTTCAGAATATACAAATGGTTCTAAATCAATATTAGATGTATTCGCTATTACCTTGGCATTAATGGTAGGTACAGCAGGATTACCACATGTAATTGTTCGTTTCTTTACCGTTAAGCGAGTTAAAGATGCTCGTAAATCGGCAGGGTATGCTTTGTTGTTGATTGCTATATTGTATACAACTGCCCCAGCAGTAGCAGTTTTTGCTAAAACAAATCTTATTGAATCGGTACAAAATAAACAATACGAAGAACTTCCTTTATGGTTTAAAAATTGGGAAGATACAGGTTTGTTAGGTTGGACAGATAAAAATGGAGATGGACAAGTACAGTATGCCAATGGTCATGCAGTTGAAGGGAATAAAAATAAACCGGTTTTTGATGGAAAAAATCGTGGAGAGCATGGAGAGCGTAAGATTACAAATGTAAATGCAGCAACGAAGAACGAACTTTTTGTGGATCGTGATATTATGGTATTAGCAAATCCCGAAATAGCAAATCTCCCTAATTGGGTAATTGCTTTGGTAGCTGCAGGAGGATTGGCGGCAGCATTGTCTACCGCAGCAGGATTGTTATTGGTGATTTCATCTTCTGTATCTCATGATCTCATCAAAAAAATGATTAAGCCAGATATCTCAGAAAAAGGAGAATTAATCGCAGCGCGTCTTTCTGCTGTAGCAGCGGTATGTGTTGCAGGATATTTTGGAATCAATCCACCAGGTTTTGTTGCAGCTGTTGTTGCTCTGGCCTTTGGTTTAGCAGCAGCTTCTTTCTTTCCAGCCATTGTGTTAGGAATATTCTATAAAAGAATGAATAAAGAAGGAGCTATTGCAGGAATGGTAGTAGGTATTTTGTGTATGTTGTTATATATGATAAAATACAAATTGGGATGGTTTGATGAAACCCTTCCTCCATCAAGCGAATGGTGGTTTGGGATATCTCCAGAAGGATTTGGAGCTGTAGCCATGGTAATCAATTTTGTGATATCATTAGTAATTTCCAAATTTACTTCGGCACCGCCAAAAGAAGTGCAAGAAATTGTAGAAAATATAAGAATCCCAAGTGGAGCTGGAGAAGCAACACATTAGATGTAGGTAAATTAAACCTCACAGGTTTTAATCAACCTGTGAGGTTTAAAAGAAACAGAATCTGCTGTAAAAATGATTGAAAACTAAAGTATATAGACTTAGGAAATATAAGTAACCAATAATAAAGCTCTTATGAAAAAACGTCATCAACAAAAACTGGTAGTGCTTTCTATTGTATTACTTTTTCTATTCAATGTTCCGTTGATATTTATGTTTAATCATTCCGGAAGTGTTTTTGGGTTTCCTGTATTGTATTTTTTTGTGTTTCTGATTTGGGCGATTTCAATTTTGATCTCTTTTATAATTTTGAAAAAGTTTTATGAATAGTTATATATTAATATTCATAATTGTAGGATACCTGCTGCTTTTGTTTGGGATTGCTTTCTGGGCCGAAAAAAAAGCAAAAAGATCCTGGGTTAATAATCCTTATGTCTACACATTATCACTTGCAGTATACTGTTCTGCATGGACATATTATGGTAGTGTTGGGATTGCAGCCACTTCTGGTGTTAGTTTTCTTACCACCTATTTGGGGCCTGTGATAGCTTTTCCTGTTTGGGTTGTAGTATTGAAAAAAATAATCAAAATTTCAAAACAGCATAAAGTATCAAGTATTGCAGATTTTATATCACTTAGGTACGGTAATGACCGATTCTTAGGAGCGTTAGTAACTATAATATGTGTCTTGGGAGTATTGCCTTATATTTCATTACAACTTAAAGCTGTTTCAGAAACTTTTGAGATAATTTCTAACAATCCTATTAATTCTTCAGGAACAATTTTTAAAGATTCTACATTTTATATTGCAGTTTTGTTAGCAGTGTTTGCTGCATTTTTTGGAACAAGAACTACTGATGCTACCAGACGTAGGCAAGGAATAGTTTTTTCGGTAGCAGTAGAATCAGTAATCAAACTTATTTTCTTTTTAGGAGTAGGAGGATATGTCACCTATTTTCTTTTTGATGGCACCACAGATATTTACAATCAAATATCTGTTACAGAAGACTTCGAGTCGTTAACTACGTTTGATAGCCTGGAGTCTGGTATTAATTGGTATTTTATGATTGTCTTGTCCTTTTTAGCAATTTTTCTTTTACCAAGACAATTTCACGTTTCTGTGATAGAGAATACAACCAAAAAAGATCTTAAGACTGCAATTTGGATGTTTCCACTTTATCTGCTACTGTTTAATGTATTTGTTGTTTTTATCGCCTGGGGCGGAAAATTACGATTAGGAGATTTGGCAAATCCAGATTACTATTCGTTACTACTTCCTTTACAAAATGGAGATGTGTTTTTAGCAACTCTGGTATTTTTAGGTGGTTTTTCGGCAGTGATTTCTATGGTAGTTGTTTCAACATTGGCATTGTCAACTATGCTTAGTAATAACTTGATTATTCCATATGGATTTTTGGATAAATTTAGTAAAAGTCGACCTGAGCGTAATGCCAATTATATTAAGAATATTAGAAGGATAGCTATTTTATGTTTAATATTAGGGGCTTATTTTTTCTATATCAATTTTAATATTGAATTATCATTATTCTCGATTGGACAATTATCTTTTGTTGTTATTGCGCAACTTGCTCCTTCATTTTTTATAGGGCTATTTTGGAATAGAGGATCTTCTATAGCGGCAAAAATGGGAATCATTACAGGAGCATTGGTTACAGGTTATACCCTTGTTTTGCCTTTTGTTCTGGATACAATATTCGGTAACATGAATTTTATTGTATATGGGCCCTTTGAAATTGAACTCTTAAAACCCTATGCATTATTTGGTATAAACATTCTCAATCCGGTAACACACGCATTTTTTTGGAGTATGTTTTTTAATGTTATTGTATATCTCTCGGTTTCCCTTTCTTTTAAGGGGAATTATAGAGAACGTAACTATGGAGAAATGTTTGTGGATAGCAACTATAATTCTTTGCAGGAAAATGCATTTGTGTGGAAAGGAGAAGCTTATGTTTCAGATATTAGAAAAGTATTAAACCGATTTCTGGGAGAAGAACGTACAGAGCGCGCTTTGGATTTGTTCTATCTTAAATACGATCTTCCAAAAAATGCTGAAGCTGCAGATGCCAGATTAATTAATTTTTCAGAAAAGCTATTGACAGGAAGCATAGGTAGTGCCTCTTCCCGAATTTTAATATCCAGTGTAGTTGAAGAACAACCTGTTACCCTGGTAGAAGTATTAGAGATTTTAGAAGAAAATAAAAAAACAATTTCTACAAATAAGTTTTTAAAACAGAAATCGGATGAATTAACGCTGCTTACAGATGAATTAAAAGAAGTTAATGAAGAGTTGACACTTCATGATAAATTAAAAGATGAGTTTCTGGATACCGTAGCACATGAGTTAAAAACACCAATTACATCAATTAGAGCAGCATCAGAAGTGTTGTTGGACAGCCAGGATATGCCCAATGAGCTAAAAATGCAGTTTTTAGATAATATTGTTTGCGATTCAGAACGCCTTACCAAATTAATTCATGACATACTGGATTTAGAAAAACTGGGATCTGGGAGAGAGATTCTGGATAAAAAAGAGAATGATCTAAATCTAACCATAGAAAAAGCAATATTAGGAATACATGCAATTGCAGAAAAAAAGAATATAAAAATCCTGAATTCAAAATCTTTTGAAACTTTAGTTGCGAAATATGATGAAGACAGAATACTTCAGGTACTTACTAATGTGCTTTCCAATGCAATTAAATTTGTTGACGAAAAAAATGGAATTATTAAAATAGAATCGAAAAAAAGGAAAGATTATATTCGTATTAGTATTGAAGATAACGGAAAAGGCATTCTTATCGAGGATATGAAACATATTTTTGATAAATTTTACCAGTCCAAAAATCAAAACGTAAAAAAGCCAGCAGGTAGTGGTTTTGGTTTAGCTATAAGTAAACAGATTATAGAAGGGCATAAAGGAAAAATATGGGCCGATAAAAATTGCAAAACAGGAGCTAGATTTATTATTGAGATTCCTGATTAGCATAAGTAAATAATGAAGTGGTTTATACTTTTTTGATTCTAGCGAAAAAGGGCATTTTTATAGCGAATTGAAAAAAGTATAAACCACTTCAATAAAAAAGATTAAATTTTGAATAAGAAGAAGATATTAATTGTTGATGACGAACCTAATATTGTAATGTCTTTAGAATATACATTTAAGAAGAATGATTTTGAAGTTTTTATTGCCAGGGATGGAGGCGAAGCTATCGAAATATTAAAATCACAGATTCCCGATGTAGTTCTATTGGATATTATGATGCCAAATGTAGATGGATATCAAACCTTAAAATATATAAGATCAAATGCTGATACAAAAGATATTAAGGTGGTGTTTTTAACTGCAAAAAATAAAGCTTCGGATATTCAAAAAGGAGTATCAATGGGTGTTGATAAGTATTTGACAAAACCATTTTCAATAAAAAAAATTATGGCAGAGATCAATGAACTTATTGCTCAAAAATAACTGAATCAATCTTGGTGTTTAGAATAAGATACAGCTATTTTTAAGTTGTTTACGCCCTAATAATAGTTACTTGTCGATAATTTTTTGACGATGACATGTTTTAAAAGAATTTAATAGACCAAAATTAGAAAATCACAGATCATGGAAATAAAAGACACACTTCAGCTTAGTTCTTTTGCTGAGTATAAAGAAGCATATCAGGAAAGTATTAATAATCCCGAAAAATTTTGGGATGCTATAGCCGAAAAATTTTATTGGCATAAACGCTGGGATAAAACATTAGAGTGGGATTTTACAAAACCTGAAGTAAAGTGGTTTGAAGGTGGTAAATTAAATATTACAGAAAACTGCCTGGATAGACATTTAGAGAAATTTGGTAATAAAACGGCTATTATTTGGGAGCCTAATGACCCAACTGAAGAATCACGTCATATTACCTATAAACAACTTCATGTAAAAGTTTGCCATTTTGCTAATGTTTTAAAAAATAATGGTATTAAAAAAGGAGATCGGGTTTGTTTGTATATGCCAATGATCCCCGAATTAGCAATAGCAATGCTGGCTTGTGCACGAATTGGAGCAATACATTCTATTGTTTTTGCAGGATTTTCAAGCACAGCTATAGCTAGCCGTATTAATGATTCAGAATGTAAAATGTTGATCACGGCAAACGAGGTGTATAGAGGCGCAAAACCTGTAAAATTAAAAGAGATGTGTGATGAAGCCTTAAAAACTACACCATCTATAGAAACGGTTATTGTGTATAGAAGAACGGTTGAACCAACGCCAATGAAAGAAGGTAGAGATAAGTTTTGGTTTGATGAATTGCAAAAAGTAGAAAAAGAATGCCCGGCAGAAGTGATGGATGCAGAAGATATGTTGTTTATATTATATACATCTGGTTCTACTGGTAAGCCAAAAGGAATGGTACATACAATTGGAGGATATATGGTGTATACTACCTATACCTTTGCAAATGTGTTTCAATGTGATCATTTTGCTCCTACGGGACAAGATATACATGCCAAAAAACAAGATGATGTCTATTGGTGTACAGCAGATATTGGATGGATTACTGGACATTCGTATATAATTTATGGCCCATTGGCTGCAGGAGCAACAACTGTAATGTTTGAGGGAGTGCCTAGTTATCCCGATTATGGCCGTTTCTGGGAGATTTGTGATAAACTTAATGTAACCCATTTTTATACAGCACCAACCGCAATTAGAGCACTAGCAAAACAACCATTAGAATTAGTTGATAAACATAACCTTTCTTCTATTAAAGTTCTTGGGTCTGTAGGAGAACCAATAAATGAAGAAGCATGGCACTGGTATAATGATAATATAGGAAAAGGAAATTCACCTTTAGTTGATACTTGGTGGCAAACAGAAACAGGAGGGGTGATGATTTCTCCATTAGCTGGGATTACACCAACACGACCAACATTTGCAACATTACCTTTACCAGGTGTTCAACCCGTTTTGATGGATGCAGAAGGAAAAGAAATAGAATTTAAATCAAAAAGCTCAGAAGGAAGATTAGCTATAAAATTTCCTTGGCCATCTATAGCAAGAACAATTTATGGAGATCACCAACGATATAAGGATGTATATTTTTCTACATATGAGAATATGTATTTTACCGGTGATGGAGCATATAGAGATGCAACAGGGAATTATAGAATCACAGGTAGAGTAGATGATGTGGTAATTGTTTCTGGGCATAATTTGGGAACCGCTCCTATAGAAAATGCGATCAATGAACATTTGGCTGTTGCAGAATCTGCAATTGTTGGTTTTCCTCATGATGTAAAAGGAACAGCTTTATATGCATACGTTACGCTATATAATGATCAGGTAGCTGATGAGGCATTGATAAAAGAAATTAGAGAACAAGTGTCTAATACTATTGGGCCAATAGCAAAACCGGATAAAGTTCAGTTTGTAAGTGGGTTACCAAAAACAAGAAGTGGTAAGATTATGAGAAGGATTTTACGCAAAATAGCATCAAAGGATACTTCTAATCTGGGAGATACATCTACGCTGTTAAATCCAGATGTGGTTCAGGAGATAATGGAAAATGTAGTGTAATCGATAATACCGTACCCTGAGCGCAGTCGAAGGGTACGTACAACACAAACGCTACGTCACAACTTGTCCCGAACTTTCCTCGGGATCGAGTGCGTGAGGAACGAGCGTGTATCGAGATGCATTTAAAAACGATAGTATAATGAGTACTCAAAGAGTTCCCAACAAGGGGGTAACCCCTTGTCGACATGGGGTCAAATGTATCAAAAGGTAGTTCGAGCCGATACTTTAATGCTTCGAGTGGATACAATAGAGCTTCGAAGCAATAGATTACGGACTAAAAGCGATAGCATAAGGGTTTTTTGCGATACATCGATAGGTGGCGATCCAAAAAAAGGTAGTTCGAACTACCTTTTTAATCCTTCGAAGTACCTTGGTACCTCTTCAAGCTACCCTATGTGGTAGTTCGAACTATGATTTTAATACGTTGATGTATCTTGATGATCCTTATAAGCACCTCGATAACGCTTCGAGTTATGCTTCTGTATCGGTTTCTTTAGCAGCCCCTCCGTTTTTCTTAAAAAGCACTTTCATATCCTCATATACAGGCTTGGCACCCGGTTCGTTTTCACCAGCCAGATACCGCATCATACGATAAAAACTTAATGCATTAGAGTAGTTATCATGATCTAGTAAGGTTTTGGTGTCTATTAATTGTTGCGCCAGATATTCTAACTGCTGCACATGAGATTCTATCTGTTTACGAGTGGTGTAATCACGATTAAACTCTTCTTTATCCAAAAAATTAGGAATCCAGGTGGGATGTTGCTCCATATAGTTTTTGGCTTTGTCTACAATAAGTTTGTTTTGATTGGCGATTCGCCCATACTGTGTTCGCTGCTCGGGGGTAAGATTTACTGTTTTACCCAACAATACCTCTTTTATGGTGTCTATCCCTTGGGTTAATTTGTTTAATTCCTCTTCTGTAAATGTTACACTAATTAGATTTTCTAATGCCATTCTTAATATATTTATATAGTTAATAAATTTTTATGACACAAGAATATAGGATGCCAGTTTCATTTTTCGGGACTGAGATTTTTTTAAGAAAGATTTAGCTATCTTTTTGATTTTGTTAGGATTATGCCTCTATTCGCACCCTGAGGTGTCATACTGAGCCCTTCGGTAAACTCAGGACAGGCCTGTCGAAGTACTCTCGAAGGGTACGGTATGAGTAACCAAAAACAGGCATGTTTCCCTCATATTGAGTATAGCCATTACAAAACCTGATTTATTATAAAACATATAGTTCCTACTCATAGTAACAAAATATAAAAAGCTATACTACAATAGTATAGCTTTTTAATTTGCTCTATATCTGATTTCTATCCCACTCATATCGCCACTAGCGAGAGCAGGGGACATTTTTCGCCCAATACACTATTTCTAACTTCTCTTTCATTTTACATCTTAAAATGCTTAAAAAAAAACTTTCAATTTTTACGAGCTTTTTACTATTTAGTATAAAAATAGGTTGGTCCTTCTTTACCTTTCGTGATATAATGAAACGCCAAAATTTTAGATTTTTTCATCAGAACATAACACTCTATCTTACCATTTACACTTACCACAAATATTCGTTTTCCCGCTTTCTTGTCAAAATACCTTAAATCAGGCTGAGAACTTGTATTATAATTTTCTACATCAAAACGAACGTTTTTATTAAGTAAATGCTTTCTATCTGCTTTTAACTGCAAAACACATTTATTAAACATATCAGAGATTGTATCTTTTGAAGTGCTAGCTCCAGAACCTTTTTTATCAGCATATTCTACAAATAATTTTTCAGAAGACTTATTATGTATAAAAATATCTTCAAAAAATGATTTAACAATTTCACTTTTTTTAGTTTTCTGACCCTGACAGTTTATTATAGCTGAAAAGACTAAAAAAAAAGATAAGATAAACTTTAATTTATTTTTGGCACACATATAATGTTCTTTTTTAAATTAGCAACCTCCTTTTTTAGTAGGTGCGTTTCCTCCAGTTTTTTCTATTGTTATTTTAGGAGTTGAGTTCATCACTCTAATATCTTCTCCTAAATCTGATGGGTTTCTACCCTCAAATTTAAAAAATAATTGTTTATATTGCCCTATTGTTTTAGGTAAATTTATTCCTGCCCGCCTTCCAATATCAATACCAAAATCAGAACAATTATAAGTGTTTAAAAAGTATGTTTCAGGGAAATCAACAATATGATTAATTATTCTCTTTAACTGATCTGATGATACTTCGGTAGAAATACTTACATGATAGGGTGCTCCACTATTATCATGGATTTCAGCTACTTGATCTGAGATTAGTGATGGCATTTGATTTTTAGGATAGTATCCAAGGTATCTACTTATCCCTCCTTGTTCTATCCCTACAAATGTATGACCAACATATGCTGTTATTTCCCTAGACCCTTCAATTGGCTGTTCCACATAAATAGTTACTTTTGCGGGTTTAGTTAAATCGAAACATTTAGTCTCTTCTTTTGGATTAACTTTCTTTCCTCCGGCATCAGCATAAAAAATTGTTTCTTTTTCAATTAAGAAATTAGCTACTTCTTGATCAGATAAACTAAAATAATCAAAAAAGATATCATATTTATATTCTCCATAAGGATATACTGTACTAAAATCAAAGAGCCTACCTAAATCATGATTACTTAGATTCCCTACATCAACACTATTTGCGTTAAACATATTTCTAAATATCGAACCTTCTAATTCATAATGATTTTCATCTAATTTAAATAACTCATAAAAGAAATTGCTTACCCCCACAAGACCATTATTTTCTCCATTACTATTAAACTTCCAACGATACACATGATTAGCACCGTCGCCTAAATCTACATTAGAAGTAGTACCACTACCAGCTACTACATAATTATCAAATGAGTTATAAGCTGTTTCATTGTTAACATATTTACGGATTGCATTATTGGTTCGACCTAACGCACTAGTATCATATTGATAGTTTTCTAAATAACCTTGAGTTGCTCCTCGTAAATTCTCTTGAGCTGTTTCCATCATAAAGTTATATTCATTATCTCCAAACGTACTCATAGCATAGAACGCTATAGCCTGATCATCTGTTACTGGTGGATAGGAAATAGAGATAGGTTGCCCTGCATTAAGAGCTAAATCTCTAGCTATACTCTGGTAATCATATAAGTTCGGATTAAATACCGAAGGAGGATATGGATCATTAGCAGGGTTGTTACCAACTATATGACCATTGTTTTGCCAAATTAAATATTTAGCCATAAGCAGTACTCTGTTTGGAAAATCATGACCGTTATAATGATTCATAAAATCATTAAGAACCCTTTCTTCCAAAGCTTTGTTTTGGCGTATCTTTGGGATACCTTTTAATATACGTGATATACCTACCAATTGATATGCAATCTCTTTTCTCTTATTATCTAAACCCATATGTATTTGTACAGCCTCTTGATTTGGGATATCTTTTAGATATTTACCATTCATTTTAAGGTCCCCAAACTTATAAGCAGTACCTTCATTATTGTATTGAAATAATTTTTTAATGGTGCGGATTGCGTAATGGTTTTTATTCTTTTCTATTTCTTTCGGCCTTTGAGAAGAGCTTACGTTGTTTTCTAAATTATTTAATATACTTTCTGAATACAATTCTGCTGAATATTTTTTAAAAAAAGCCCTTTGAGCTTCCGGGTAACTAGTATAAGTTGTATGTAAGCGGTCTTCAATAACGTCTTTTAGTATTTTTTCTTTCCCGCGTAACCATTCTTCTCTTTTTTCTGCTTCAATTTTGGCAAGTACTTCATGAAATCTGGGTACATCTTCAAAGAAATAACAGAAACAATCAGAAGCAGTGCCTGTTTTCTCCTCACAATCAATACAGCTTTTTGTACCATCGTCTGAGTATTGAACAATCTGTGCATATGTGGTGTTTGATATCAGGTATAGCATACCTACTATCAATAATTTATATATAGTTTTCATGTGTTTTATAATTTTACAACAGTTTTAGAATAAGGAGCTCCGTTTATGGTCATTTGTATCACATAGGTACCACTGGGCAGTGCAGCGCTATCAACCGTAATGGTTTGTATACCTTTTGTACTATGTTTCTGGCTGGGCAGGTTTATTCTTCGCTTACCATAAAAATCATATACTGCAACCTCTACTTCTGCTGCCTGATCTAGCGTATAGGTGATGGCAAACTCATTACCAATTGGGTTGGGTGAGATGGTTGCGAAATTTTTATCGAGCACCAATGGTTTTGCTGCTTTTAAAGGAGCATTTGCAATAGAAGCTGTTGCGGGTGCTGGGGTTTCTGGATATAGAACCATTCTTAATGGAGTATATACTTTCTCGTTTAATTCTACTATTTCTGTAGTTCGTGTTGCCTTAAGAATTAGTGCTTGTTTACCATCTACTGGGGCTTGTCTAAATGTAAAGCCCTGAATGCTATACGTAAGAGTACTATTATCTGGATGGTCTTGTAATTCATTTTGTAATGAGGGTAATTTAAGAGGTATAAATTGACCAAAACCAAAACCACTCTCATATGTAGTACTGGTAATTTTGGCTAATCTAATATCATGAATCTTTGTTTCTCCGTTCATAGTAAGTTCGAGCCTGACATCATCATAAGTACCATGATCTTGTCGCTTGGTAACAGATAGGGTAATAGGGATATATTGTTTTACGCCAGCGGCAGTCCAGTCATACTCTATAAAATGCCCCTGGAAATTGGTTTTCCCGCTCCCAATAAGAGTTATGGAGTTACGATGTGTGTTGTAGTTCTCTATACTTGCCAAACGTTCCTCTGCCGAGATGGGTATCCAGTCATTATTTTGATTTTGTAGGGTTTGTTTTAGGGTTCGACTATTAAAGATATTATTCTCTGATAATAGTTGTAGTGCCTTAGTCTTGTCTTTAGGCATCCCATAACCATAATACTGCATAATCGCTAGCCAGTGCTTTGCCATAGGATGATTACTACTTTCAAAATGAGTCTTGGCTTTATTGACTAAAGTGGTATTGGTAAAATCATTATTAGTCAACAAGTTTTTCAGGTTAAGGTACCCTAATACATAATGTGCAATATCTGGTTTATAATCAAGGGTAATCAGTTTTTCAAAATCATTGGCTATTGTACCATATGCAAAATGGTGTTTTTCCTTATATCCATTGGATAACAGATTGATACTATGATCAAGCATAGCAGGAGGATATTGATAATATGCTGCTCTAAAAAGATGTAAAAAAGAGAGTTCCCGCCTCTTACCAAAAAGAAAAGCATAATCCCCTTTTTTTAGATGAAGCAGTCCTTTGGCATAGGCCGATGATGGGTTTGTCCTGCCATAAGAGGCTTCGGCACAAGGGGTGATATATTCGATCATTTCATCGATCAATGCTGGCGGATAGTTTTTAAAATCATTTTTAAATTTTAAGATAACTTCTGCTTTTTGATCGCAGGTAAGTCCTGTTGGTTCTTGTGCATAACTTTGATGCACAGATAGTAAGGCAAGGCATAGCAAGCCCCATACAAATGATGTGTTCATTTTTTTTAATTTAAATATTAGTGATGTATTGACTAGTATTCGTGCGTATCAATGCAGAATAGTAAGGTTCAATTCAGGCAATAGTCGAGTAAGGGGACAAGTCCCATTATTCTTTTTTGTCGAGAAGTTAAAAGGCTGGTGTAGTGTCTAGAATACTTGTCTTTTGTAAACTTCTATAAATTTTGGATTCTAATTTTAGTGAAGGTGGTGCTTCTGTATTTTCATAAGTTGGATTTTATTAGGTTATTAAAATTGATATTCTCTATGCAATAGTAGAACATGCCAGTTTCATTTTTCGGAACTGAGAATTCTTGCACTGTTAATGTTATGTGAAAAAATAGTATTGAGATGTTAGTATTGAGTAGTTTCAAAGAAACAGAGAAGCAAAGTTTTAATTGACTTCTGACTTCTCACGATTACATTTATCATTTATCATTGTTGTTCTTGCATCATGTACAGCGCATATATTCTGGCATAGATCATGATTTCTTGTGGACTATCGTTTAGTAGGTTATACATAAATTCACCAATATCGATACCTAATACTTTTAATATGGTATATAATATTTCTGGCGGTATATCGTTTATGTGATCTGGAAGCATAAAAATTAAATTAAAAAGGTGCAGGAGTAACCTTATAACACATAAGGAAGTATATACACAAACTCAACTTTACTATAATATGCTAATTACTCCTGTGTCCCTTTTTTAACTTTTGTACTGGACTTTTGACTATTTGAGTTGAAATTTTGGTAGGGTTTACTAACCTATTTAATCACAAAGACTATGTGGAGCGTCTTTTTAACCTTCCCATGCGTCTTTTTGACGAAGTGTTTAACTCGATTTGCTTAATTTTTAAAGCACTGCCTTAAAATTTTAAGGAAATGAGTTGAAGTTTTAACTTCTAAAGCTGAAATTTCTACTGATCGAGTTAAAAACTTCGTCTTTTGAGCTAAACGGAACGTCTTTTTGATCCATCAGAAGGTCTTTTGGGTTAAATGGAGCTATTCTTCTGTTTCATCGGTTGTAGGAATACTTTTGGTACGAGCAAAAAACTGTTTTAATTCTGCTACTTTTTCGGTAAATCCCGGTTTTCCTGCTCCCTTACTGTATTGTGAATATGCATAATCGTTTAATGCATCTTGATAATTATCGTAGTCATGCAGTATTTTGGTACTCTCCAAACGATACGCTAAACTTTCTACACGACCTAAAAGATTTTCTGTAAACACTCTGGCTTTATAATCTTTTTCAAACTCCTCCCAATCTACATCTGGAGAACTTAGAGAACTGCTATGTTGTCTATAATCCCATATTTTGTTGACA
Organism: Aquimarina macrocephali; assembly: GCF_051627225.1. Classification (NCBI taxonomy): domain Bacteria; kingdom Pseudomonadati; phylum Bacteroidota; class Flavobacteriia; order Flavobacteriales; family Flavobacteriaceae; genus Aquimarina; species Aquimarina macrocephali. The sequence continues at coordinate 5,451,812 of NZ_CP151795.1, read as the reverse complement.
AACAGCTTATTTTTCTCATTGATCGCTTTATAGTCCCTGCGTTGTTTCTCTGTTAATGCAGATAGTTTGTCTATAAATATCATTTCTAATTCTGCAACTAATTTTTCTGCTTTCTTTTTTTCGTCTTGTGTAAGTAAATCCTGAATTATATTTCTCATTGATATAAAATTTAAACGATGTAATTATGGTTTATAAATGGTTTTATCTTTTGTTGAATCCTATCCAAAGTATGATAATGCATGATAACATTTTGACCTACAATCTTTATCGGGGGATTAATTTTAAGTAATATTGCTCTTACTATTTTTTTAGGGGCTCTTAATCGTAGGGCAAGTTTATGGTAGGCTAGCTTTTGTTGTTGTGTTGTTAATTGTCTGTAGGTAGTAGAAAACATAAATATCAAATTCTTTCAAGTAATAGATTAGTAGTCATTACATACTATATGGCCTTTGTTAAGCAAAAGAATATTTCGGGCTTTGTAAATAAGTTGGATAGCATCGTCAATAGATTTTCCTTTGGTATAAAGTTTATTGATCCATACATACAGTAACATTTCATAGGGATGATGATGTGCCAGATTGTACATAAAAGTATCAGCTTTCATATGAAGAGATTCAATAATTACAATAACGAATTTACTTTTGTTATGATGTAAATGAGATTCCATACTTTACATTTTCTAGGATCAAATGTAAAGACATGTAATAGTTTTTTGCAAAGAGTAGTAGTCACGATTCCATGAAAAAGGACATCCTTTTCCATGAAAACACACTAGTAAATCATATAGAAATCTATGAAATAATGTTTTTAATATATTCAGAAGGATATACTCCTGTTTTCTTGAAAAAAGCCTGTGAAAATGCTTTAGGAGTGTTAAAACCTATTTCTTTCGAAATAGCTTTGATAGTGTAATTAGTGTAAATTTTATCTGTTTTGAGTTTTTCTATTAAGTATTCTATTCTTTGATCATTGATATATTGAGTAAAGCTTTTTTTCTTATGTAAGTTGATTGTTTTTGATAGGTATTTGCTGTTGGTATTTAATTTTGAAGCAAGGTTTGCTAAGGTAATGTTTGGTCTTAAACAATCTTTGTTATTTTCGAATTTCTCCAAAGCATTTAAGATTTGTTTTGTTTTTTGAATTGATAAAGTAGAAATTAATATATTAGAATGTTTCTTTTCATTTTCTTCAGTAGCTAATATCATTAATTCATTAAGGCCACCTCTCGTAATCAGCCCTTTTTTCTTTAATCGTTCTACTATTTTTATTTTATTCCTATTCATTATACTAAACTACTATTTACTTGTCTTGTCAAGAACATCCCACATTTCTTTATCAAATACTTCTTCGTTTAGTTCATGGGAATCACTATTTCTGGTTTTAATAATAAAAGAAATTAAATCTCTAATTTTTAGCTTAAGACGATAAGAGTTAAGAGTGACTCTTAGGTAGAAAAAATTAAATACTTTTGAAATTAAGATGAAAAACTCATTCGAGAAAATAACCAAAGTAGTCATACCAAACGCAGAACTCCAACCAACTAACTCAGAATAGAAACCTTCGTCAATTTTATCAACAGGAGCAAGAATAAAAATAAGTTGATAGCAATAGATTAAAAGAGTAGGGTATAAAAAATGTTTTATAGTTATTTTCTTTTTTAAAAAAAATATCGGTTTAGGTTTTAAAAAGAATATGGAGATAAACAAGATAGGCGCAATTTTAGATAAAAAAGCGAATAAAAAAGAATATGAAGACGTGAACCCATTAAAACCCCACTCATAGCCCAAAATGTTAACAGTTTCTACCTTTGGTAGGAAACGATAACTATACAGGATTACTGGAAGTATAGCTATCGTTATATAACAAAAAATACTTTTTATTCGATCACCCTTTTGAGCCTGGTTCAATTTCTTCTTTATCGATTTTGAAAGCTGGCCTTTCTTGTAAATCTTCGATTCCTGTTTCATCATTAATTTCTTGTTTTTCACAGCTACTCATATCAATTGAAAAAGTAATATGCTGAATAAAATGATTACATTTTTCATCTGATACATATTTTAAGGTTTGTTATCCTAAAATACTAATTAAATAAGGAGATTACCCTTTACCAAATGATAATTGATTATATTTTTTTAGAATGATTTGGGGAAGTACTATATCAATAGTAGAATCAGTCTAATTTTTATTTTACTATTTATCTTTTAAAAACAATCAAATATAGTACAGAAGGCAGCTTTTTTAAATACGGTTTTACCGTAAACACTTGATTTTGTGGGAGTAAAACAATAGTACACTACTGATAGTTAGGTTTTTATAAAGCCATAAAATTTAGAAAAAAATCTAAGAAAGTTTTAGGGCACTATGTATTTACGGAAACCCGTAAACATTGGGCTTCGAGGCATTTATCTAGCTAAACTGGGATCTTAAATTGAATATATGAGTTTTTTCAAAGATAGGAGTCCAAATACAAAATTCTCTACAAGAGGTTTTTAGACAGTCTGATGGTTTGTGTATGGAATGTAGGGCAGGAGATAGGCACTTTTGTTTCGGTTTATTACTTAGGTAAATATAAATATTTTGCTTTTATTTTTTCTTCTATAAATGCCAAATTTTATATTTAGCGGTCTTTGTAAATACTCACAGACCTTTCGAAAAGCCTATAATAGCTATGTTTTATACACGTCTTTGTTAACTACAGTTTTAGTAGATAAGATAAAAAACCTTTTTTAGAATCTAATGAGATGATTTTTTCTAAATGTTTGTTGGTAGCATAACAATTTATAATCATTCTCGGTGTTTGCTCAATTAGAATACATTGAGTTTCTAATTTGGTTGTGTCGATTATTTTACATTTTTTAGGGATTTCAATCTCCTCTCTCCATTTAGGTTTGTAATCCTTGTTTATTAACTTGAATTCATTTAAAATATTTTCATTTTTTGTAAAGTCAGTTAAATATTCATTTCCTTCCATTTCTATAGAAACATAATATTCTTTTTTTCCAAAGTAAGGCTCTATAATTTTAATACCACCTTCATCATGATTTTTGCCGAATACAAAACCACCTTTTTGGGCTTTAATTACACCATTTAATTTAAATAACTTTTTTAATTCGATTGGTGAGAAGTGAAGTGAGACATTTTTAGTGTCAGGATTCATTTTATAAGTGCCTATTTGATTTTTTTTACAGAATTTATCAAAGTCCATTTATTATTTTCAAATGTTCGTTAAGGAACATGGTTTACACAAGTTAAAGATTAAGGTTTACACTAAATTAGTTTCTATTCTTGTTGCTTCTTTCTTAGGTTCTTTTGATCAAAGAAACTTAAAAATACATTTCTATAAAATACTTTCCAAATCCCATTACCAATATCTTCAATAGCGATATGTTTTCTTATACATCTTTGTTGTAGCCAGTGTTTTTTATTTATTTTCTTTTCTTGCTTCGTCAAATTTTGCTTTCATTGTTGGATTACCATAAGTTAATTTTTTAATTGTCAATCCATCTGCTTTTTGATTAGCAAGTCTTAATTGATTACCTGATGTTCTTAATTCTTGCTTTACTTTTTCCATTCTAGCTATTGATTTGTCAATTTCTTCAATAGCTTTTTCAAAATGACTAGCTGCTGACACATAGTTTTTCGCAAAACCATCTTTGAATTTGTTAATCTTATCTTCAAAGTTAGTAATGTCAATACTTTGATTTCTCATTAGGTTGAGTTCTTGTTTGTATTTCAATGAACTCATTGCTCCATTCCGAAGCAGAGTAATTATTGGAATAAAAAATTGTGGACGAACTACATACATTTTCTCAAATTTGTGTGAAACATCAACAATTCCTTTATTGTAGTATTCGTTATCCGTTTCCAATAGCGAAACTAAAACTGCATATTCACATTTTTTTGCATTACGGTCTTTATCAAGTTTTGCAAAGAAATCTTCGTTTCTTTTTTTATTTGTGGTTTCATCATTTTCATTCTTCATCTCAAACATAATCGAGACAATTTCATTTCCCTCTCTATCTTCCTCTTTGAAAATAAAATCTCCTTTTGTTCTTGAACTTGCATCATTGTCTTTTTCAAAATATGAATTTTGAAAAGCAGTTGCACGAAGATTGTTAAATTCAATTTCGCAATGTTGCTCTAGACTTTCTCCCAACATTTTAGTTGAAAGTTTGAGCTTCATATCTTTAACACGAGCGATTTCATCATCTTTGTATTTGATGATTGTATCTTTGTTCTTTAGTTCGGTAGAATATTTTTGTTCTAATGAATTTTTAAGATTCTCTTTTTCTAACTCTTTAGTTTTTATATCATTTTCTAAAGTATCACGTTGCTTCTCTATTTCTTTTGTGGCTTTAGATACAGCTAGTTCTTTTACAGTTTCAAAATTCTGAACTTTAGATTTCAAATCAGCCAATTCAGTATCTTTTTCAGCTAATTTTTCTATCAACTCACTTTTGCTATTTGCTTTTAGTTGTGTAATCTCTTTTTCTTTATTAGAGAGTTCTTCTTGCAATGAATTTTTCGTTCTCTCAATTGCGAGTTCAACAGCATTTTCTTTTTGCTCTTTTGCAATAGTAAGTCGCTTACTTAACTCCTCCTCAAATTGGTGGTCTCGAACTTGTTTAAGTATATCAGCAAATCCAGCTTCGTCAACTTTGAATGCTTTTTTGCAATTCGGGCAAATTATTTCGTTCATATTCTGTATATTATACTATAATTCCACTAGGTAATTTTCTAGTCATTTTTTTGCTGATTTGAGTTAAGAATTTTTTCATACTCTGCGGTGCAGCTCCATTAACATAATATTCTTCAACATAACCAAAACTGCTTTTTTCGGTGATTTTTAAACCATCTTGTGAACTGTAATTTTTTATGAATTTCCAGTCGTCATCTTTTGAAGGATTTACTTTGTCTGGGAAAGCTAATAGAACATCTTTAACAAGTTCCAAATTCATAGCAGGACAAAAGCGGTATTGAAAAAGATTTTTTTCTAATGTGTGACTTATTCTTTCTTTGTCAAATTCCCAGTCTCCTTTAGTATTTAACCACTTGCCATAAGTAAATAATTCCGAGTGTTCTCTGAATGCAAGTCTCGTTTGGATGCAACCCCATAAATTATAATCATAGTTGTTTTCATATCCAAAACAATAGAGTTCGGGTTTATAGCTTGCTTTTCTTTGTCCATAACACCATTGATGGCTAAACATTGAGTCCCAAAGCACTTTTTCTCCATTGTGATAAACTTTTCGGTTTCTCCAACCTTTAAGATTTTCCAATAAAGGCTCAAGAGTTTCTATTTGGTCTTCAGTTACATTAACACGATAAATTGCTTTTTTATCTTCGCCAATTTGTTGAAACGTACTGAATTTCATTGCTTCTTCAACTGCAAAATCAAAAGTTTGGGAAGTGGAATATTTGAACTCTACTGTAATTCCAGATTCAGGTATTGGTTGTTCAATAATTTCTACTTTCGGTTTCGCCTTTGGTTTTTTAGTTTCTTTTAAATTAGAGCCACATTCTTGACAAAATTTTGAATTAGGTTCATTTTTGTATTTACAACTCGGACAAGCTAATTCAGATTGATTTGAACCACAATTCGGACAAAATTTGAAACTTTCTTGTATTTCAGATTGACATTTGTAGCAGTTTTTCATATTAGTTCGTCTGTTTGTTTAAATGCACCACAACGGTCTTCTTGTATGAAACGTAGCGTATAAATAAACGCTAACTTTTCGGATTTAGCACGAGCCGAATTTTTATATTTTGTTTTTAACTTATCAATCTTAAAAGCCAAATTTAAAAATTTGATGATTTCCAAAAAATGCCCAAGCCTTAGTGTTAGCAATGACTTGCGTTGTTTTTTATATACATTGTTAGCCCTAGTTGTTTTTCCCGTGACACTTTTTATATTTTGTTCCACTTCCACAAGGACAAGGTTCATTTCTGCCAATTTTTTTCCTAAGATTATCTTGAATTTTTTTTACTTCAGAAATTTCTCCATAATAATCTCCGTCAAAAAATTGAGCCCAAGATTCATCTAAAGCAATCATATCTGAGTCTGGAAATTTTTGAAGTCCTTTTTTTAAATGAAAACCTAAAAATCCAAGTTCATTGTCAGCTTTATAATATTGACTAAATTTTATTCTACGTTCAATATAATCAATAAATTTTTCAGATGTGTTCAGATACTTTGCCACAATCTCCAAATCAAAAATATTAAGAGCTACTGGGAACTCTTTGTATTCTTTTCCTAGTAGAATATGTGTTTGATGTGTTATTGCAGGATAATCGTCTAAAACAATTGTGACAACAAACGATTTGTTTATGTCAAAATCAAATTTAAAATTAGGTTCTGATTTTAGTATAAATTGAAAATCATTTGACGATTTGAGACACTCTGCTGCTGTTAATCCTTGTTCATAAGCATCTTTAACAGCTTTTTTAAAATCACTCTGTATTGCATCAATATTCCCTTTTTTCGATAGAGCCGTCAATTTTTTTGATTTGACTTGAAAAATAATTGCCTTATCATCTTTTACAGCAAGAATGTCTATATCAGTAACCATAGTACTTTTAGACTTCTTTATTATCAAGTTTTGTAAAGTATTGTTAGTACCGAAAATTTTCTCAATAATTTTATAAGTAATTTCTTCTGCAATTTCTCCACGATTGAATTGAGCTTTGGAACGATAATTCTCATCGCTGTTCATCCAATAAAAAGGTGATTCGTATATAGCCTCTGATAAATCGTAAGGCATAGGGATAAAATACTTTCCCTCAGTTAATTCAATTATCGATTTCTCTGCTAGAATATTAAAATCTCCAACATCTTTGAAGTTTTGGTTTTGTGGTTGTTTTAAGTCAAGAATGAAGTTTTCTAAAATGCCTGTAAAATCTTTGTCTTTCGCAATTATATCTTCTTTTGACAAACAAAAAACATCAAGTAATTTATCCCTAAAAGTTTCCTCTGAATCGAATTTTAGTTTATTCAACTTAGCTTGTTGAAGCATCTTTAGGGAATGATAAAAGTCAGGAAGTTTACCTAGATTAATCGATTTTGACTTTGAAAGCCAATCTACATCATATTTGTATTTTTCTGTAACCCATTTGGTATATTGATAATCATAAGCACCAGCCCCTGAATAGAACATTGTTTCTTTAAACATTAAACCATTATTAAAGAAGTCAAATGAGCTTTCAGATGGGTTTTCAAGCATTTTTGAAAGGTCTGGCATAAAAGTATAATGAAACTGTTCCATTAAGTTATATACCTCGTCTAATACTTTTAGTTCACCGTAGCTGGTTTCTTGTTTATTATTCCAATTTTTAACCCAAAGTCCCATTAGAAACTTTACTTCATTGTTGTTTAGACTTTCTCTTACATTTTTAGAAGAGAGTTCACTTAATGTTCCGCAAAAATCTTTGAGTACGATTGCAGATAATACATAAATAAAGTTTTTATCAGAGGTTATTTCGTTTAGTCTGTCTAATATTTGTTCTTTATTCATTCAATTATCGAAGTGTTTTTTTCAATTAGGGCTAACAACCGGGTATATAATTACCTTGGTAACTATATACGGTTGTACGTATTTATAATCGTTTACAAGCGTTTATGTATAGCATAAAAACTCACGCTTATCCACGTTTTTTATATTTTAATCCAAAATTACAACTACCTTTTTTATTACGGTTACGGGAAACCACAGGGTAGGGGAGAAAGTTTTTTTTATGCAACAGAGGTATGAGGTGTGAGGTATGAGGTATGAGGTATGAGGTATGAGGTATGAGGTATGAGGTATGAGGTATGAGGTATGAGGTATGAGGTATGAGGTTTCAGGTTTGCCCTTCAGCGAGTCTTCGACTTTGCTTTGGGTACATGATTTTATGATCTAGAATTTAAGCCAGAAACCAAACATAATAAGAAATCCCATTCGATTTCTCAAATGGGATATATAGTAATGTAAGATTAAAATCTATTCAAAATAACTAAAAGACTCTCCTGCTTTTATAGAAAGTAAGCCAGAACTAGCCATTAATTTATACGGTGTTAGCTACAGTTTTTATTTGTCTTTTTATCAGCTTATCAATTCGTCTTTTGTTTTCTTGTTGTAACAATGATGGGTACAAGTTCATAAAAACATTTACAATCATTATTATTAATCCGAATAAATAGTTGTGCATAAAACCTTTATATAAAGCGAAAAAAATCACGAATATGAATCCGATTAGATGACTTATTTCCGCAATTGTCATTTCTTTTCGTATTTCAGTCAATTCCACTTTTTTATCTTTTAACTTTATTTTTTGGTTAAAAAATTTGAAAAAGGTGTTTTTGACAATCCATTTGAACTGCTCAATTCCAATATATTTATTTAAAGTTTTGTTCGTAGCAAAGTTTAGGTTAGACAGTTTTTTATAATATTCAGTTTTTAAAAGAATACTATTCAAAATCATTCCAACTATCCAAGAGATGAATGATATTGATATTCCAAAAGTCAAATATTTAATCATATGTTATTCAGTCGTTGGTTGTTGTGTGTAACGTCTCGGCTCGTATGTTTGTTTCTATGTATGAATATACGTTAATTAGTTAATATAGGAAGAGTGATTTCGAGTCTCGGCTTGATACTTTAAAAGATATCGTTTCATAGGTTCAATACTCTTCCTAAGCTAATAATTTAAAAGGATTAGCTTAGTTATAATAAACAAGCTTACATATTAGAGTTATAGATTTCTCGTCAAGATACATCAAAGGTGATATCGCATTATAGAACCCTTTCTCTATTATATTTTCTTAGAATCTGAACAGTACCTAGATCCTAATATTATAGAGGTCGAATCAAATGCGAGCAAAGATGCAGAAGAGAATAGGAGCTATTAAATTATATGTTTTATGGAAAAGAGACTAAAGCAGTGTTTAGGAATTGATGTTTCAAAACAGACATTATCCTTATCCTTAGGTTATTTAACATCGGATTTAAAGAAAGATTTTACCTTTCATTCAGATGTTTCTAATTCTATTTCAGGTTATAAGGAGCTTTTGAGATGGTTAAAGGAGTCTGTTGATTCCAATGTAACTATGTTGATTGTAATGGAAGCTACAGGGGTTTATCATCAGGGTATAGCCCATTATTTATATACCCAAGGTTATGATGTTTGTATCATGCAATCAGGTAGGGTTAAGCGTTATGCACAGAGTTTAGATCAACGTTCAAAGACAGATGCACTAGATAGTAGAATGCTTAGTATGCTAGGCTTAGAAAGGACAATACGTCTTTGGCATCCACCGAGTAAAGAATTACAGACATTAAAGCTATTAAGCAGAGAGCGTAGTTCTTTACTTAAGGATAAGACCGTTGAGACCAACCGTCAAGGAGCTATTGCATCGAGTGTTTATCATAATTCAAAATCTTTAAAACGACATAAGAACAGATTGAAGCTTCTTCTAACCCAAATAGAATTGATAGAAGAAGAGATGCAAGAACTGGTAATGAAGAGTGAAGAGCTGAAAAGAAAGATTGGTTTTATGATTAGTATTCCTGGTATATCGTTTATATCTGCAGCAACCGTTATTGGTGAGACCTTAGGTTTTGATTCCATAGCAAATGCAAAACAACTAGCTAGTTATGCTGGTTATGATATAGTGCTACGAGAATCAGGCAATTTTAAAGGCAAAACAAGGATTAGTAAAAGAGGAAACAGTCACATCAGAGCTGTTTTGCACATGCCATCAATGACTTGCGTGCGTTGTAACCCCACATTAAAGCAATTCTACAATAGACTTAAGCCAAAAAAAGCAAAGCCATTAGTGGCCTTAATAGCGGTTCAGAGAAAACTTTTGATACTGATGTACACCCTTTGGAAAAACGAAAAAGATTATGATTTAGAATATGAAAATAAAAAGCAGCAAAAGCATAGAACTCTTGCTGCGCAGGATAACAATTTGATTGCTCAATTTGTTTCCTAATATTTTAAATAAAAAACTTGTTTTTTGACACAGTACCTATGATTAGTACGGGATTAAAAGGCAATTAATTTCCGTTTAAGCTCTTAGCCAAAACTTTTTATTTTGTTTTATCTTTTTTGTTCTAAAACCAAATCAAAAAGATTTGGCGGACTTCATAAAAACACACCAAACTTTGACTTAACCACCAAAACCCGTATTAATTATTGCCATTGTTACCACACGTATTTTTTCAACGCATTATGTCCATTAGACTTTCCGTTTGGTCTATTTTCTCTTTTAAATTAAGGTTTATCAGCAGTTCAAAATAATCAATAAACGGGTCCATATTATTCCCTTTAACTTTGGTTTTCATATGAGTGAATTCATTTCGTATTTTATTCAATTCAAGTAACCGATTTACATTTATATCGTATTCCTCTGGGTTTTTTAAAGTTTTGATTTTTGGGATAATAGTTTTCAGTTTACTTTTTATATTCCAAGTCCTTTCGATTACTTCTTTTCCGACTATTTCCTTTTTTTTGTTTTCTATTGTGAATGATTCTGGAATCAATTCATTAATGAAACATTCCACAGCCGAGATTAAAGCTGTAATTGTACTTACCTTATACATTATGAAAGTATGATATGTTTCATCTTTAACAAGGCTAATTTTTGAATCAGATTCCGGAGACTGTTGTAGAACCATTTCAACACATTTTGGAAAATGATTTAGTATTTCTGTAACCCGTTTTTCAAATTCATAAGCTTGCCCTATGAATAAACTTGAGGGTTTAGGTATTTTTCCTCCGTAAAATTTATTTTTATGAAATATGGGAACGATATAAGAAACTTTTGAAGTTTCTTGATTAATCATAACAAGTGTATTTCCTTTCTTGACGTTCTTCTTTTTGCTTAAATCAAAAACCGCTTTTTGATCTGTAGCATTGTTCACACTTTCCAATGCAGATTCTGAAAGTTCATATTCTAATGGTTTTGTTTTCATACGTGTGGTAACAATGTTATATGTGCAATATCACAAATATACCCGTTTATACGTATTTGTAATTGTTTACAAGCATTTGTTTTAACATAAAAATCCCATTCGATTTCTCAAATGGGATATATAGTAGTATTATCAATTACTTTTCAAAATAACTAAAAGACTCTCCTGCTTTTATAGAAAGTAAACTTTCGTAAATCAATTCTATAACATTTTCTACATCACTTCTGTGTACCATTTCTACAGTAGTGTGCATATAACGCAACGGTAAAGAAATTAAGGCAGAAGCAACACCACCATTACTATAAGCAAATGCATCAGTATCTGTTCCTGTCGCTCTGCTAGAAGCCATACGCTGAAAAGGAATCTTTTTCTTTTCTGCTGTATCTATCAAAAGCTCTCTAAATCTATTTTGTACTGCGGGAGCATAAGAAATCACGGGCCCATCACCAATTTTGGTTTCTCCCTGCGTTTTCTTTTCGATCATTGGGGTAGTGGTATCGTGGCAAACATCAGTCACGATAGCTACATTGGGTTTAATGGTGTGTGTGATCATCTCGGCACCTCTAAGACCAATTTCCTCCTGTACAGAATTAGTGATATATAAACCAAAAGGTAATTCCTTTTTGTTTTCTTTCAGTAAACGAGCTACTTCAGCAATCATAAAGCCTCCCATTCGGTTGTCAAGAGCACGACAGACAAACTTATTTTTATTCAGAATAAAAAATTCATCAGGATAGGTAATCACACAACCCACATGTACTCCAAGTTTTAATACTTCTTCTTTGGTGTTACACCCTACATCAATACATATGTTTTCTAGAGTAGGAGCTTGCTCTTTTGCACCTTTTCTAGTGTGAATAGCTGGCCATCCAAAAACACCTTTTACAATACCTTTTTTAGTGTGGATATTAACCCGTTTCGAAGTTGCAATCTGGTGATCACTCCCTCCATTTCTAATCACATAAATTAGCCCATTATCCGTAATATAATTTACATACCAGGAAATCTCATCAGCATGTCCTTCGATGACAACCTTATATTTTGCTTTTGGATTAATTACACCAACTGCAGTACCATACGTATCCGTTATAAATTCATCTACATAAGGTTTTAAGTAGTTCATCCAGATTTTTTGTCCTTCCCATTCATATCCTGTAGGAGCTGGATTGTTTAGATATTTTTCAAGAAAAGTCAGAGACTTTTTATTTAGAATGCTCTTTTTTGCCATGGTATTATTTCATTTTATTGCGAAAATAACAATATTCACATTCATTTTACAGTTTACAATTGGTTAATTGTTAATTTTGGAACAATTTTAGAAAGTCTCATAATCTATTATGATAAAACATTCGGCATATATTCTTTTGGTAATGCTAACCTCTTTTGTTAATGCCCAAAAAAGAGATCAAAAACCTGTGGATACCTCTAAGGTAGATACCACTGGTTATGTGCAGTACTATATTATTGAAGGAGATACAATTCTTCATGAAGCTATTGATCTCGATGAAGTGATTATTTTAGGAAGATTAAACTTTAAAAACAAGCTAGCAAGAAGAAGATATCTTATCCTGAGACGTAAGACAAGAAAAGTGTATCCCTATGCGAAGTTAGCTGCAGATAGGTTAATAGCACTTAATGAACGGTTAGAAAATATTGATTCTAAGAGAAAAAAGAAGCGATATATAAAAATGTTGCAAAAGTACATGGAAGAGGAGTTTACTAAAGAATTAAAAAAGCTTACCCGTACAGAAGGTCAAATACTAGTCAAATTGATCTATCGGCAAACAGGTAAAACAATGTTCGAATTGGTAAAAGAATATAGAAGTGGGTGGAGAGCCTTTTGGTATAACAATACAGCTAAACTTTTTAGTATTTCTTTAAAAGAGATATACGACCCAATAAATGTAGAAGAAGATTATTGGATAGAGGATATATTACAGCGAAGTTTTCAGTCAAATATCTTAAAAGAACAGAAAACAGCCTTAGATTTTAGTTTTTATGACCTAAGAAACAAATGGTCTGATGCGGCTAAAACTACTACGTCTAAAAATTAATTCTTGGGTATTCCCCATAAAAAAATGGGACCGGGCTGTACGTTATATCTTTTGTTCTGTAAGGAAATGAAGTTTTCTTGGAGATGTAGATTATAATTGTAATTTTTTTAAACCACTTAGAATAAACAAAAGGATGCCACTTCCATCCCTAATACAAAACAATACATTCTATTCGTATTGAGGTATTGAAACATAGAAAAAGTATGAAAAATCCATCTCTATTCTGATTAAATTTCTTATCTTCGTTTTCTATCTTTTTTAAAATCAGCACGTTTCTTATTTTCTGCAAAAAATTATACCAAAAGTTGTTGTTAGGAATAAAAAGGTTTTTATATTTGCCCCCGCAAAACGGGATATTGTTTTGTTAGTTCATTGAGGGTTATTTTTTTGATTTTAGGGTTAAGATAAAGTTTTAAAAACTTTATTAAAAAGGTCTTGTCAGAATAAAAAAGGGTTGTATGTTTGCGCCCTGCAAAACGGGATTAAGTTTTGTTAGTTCATTGAGATTTGGTTTAGTTTTTTTCTTAGAATTTTTTTTAAAAAATAAATCAGAAAAAGCTTTGTAGAAATAAAAAGGGTTGTATATTTGCACCCGCTTAGAGAAACAAAGCATAGTTCATAAAAATAGTAGTAATGGTTTAGGGTGTTTTAGTTAGCATTTATGGGGTTCGATTCCTTATTTACAAGCTATAATTAATAGCGATGAAGATCGCTTTATTGATTAAGAAAGTTCATAGACATATTGATTGACAGCGCGTATATAACTAGAGATAGTTTATACAGAGAATAAAGACTAGAAACATATTGAGATACGATTATAATTCCGTTGTATTGTTTTGAATAATATTTAAAGACAAACGATGAAGAGTTTGATCCTGGCTCAGGATGAACGCTAGCGGCAGGCTTAACACATGCAAGTCGAGGGGTAACAGGAGTGCTTGCACTCGCTGACGACCGGCGCACGGGTGCGTAACGCGTATAGAATCTACCTTGTAGTAAGGGATAGCCCAGAGAAATTTGGATTAATACCTTATAGTATCAAAAAGCAGCATTGTTTTATGATTAAAGATTTATTGCTATAAGATGACTATGCGTTCTATTAGCTAGTTGGTATGGTAACGGCATACCAAGGCTACGATAGATAGGGGTCCTGAGAGGGAGATCCCCCACACTGGTACTGAGACACGGACCAGACTCCTACGGGAGGCAGCAGTGAGGAATATTGGACAATGGAGGCAACTCTGATCCAGCCATGCCGCGTGTAGGAAGACTGCCCTATGGGTTGTAAACTACTTTTATAGAGGAAGAAACAATATTACGTGTAATATTCTGACGGTACTCTACGAATAAGGATCGGCTAACTCCGTGCCAGCAGCCGCGGTAATACGGAGGATCCAAGCGTTATCCGGAATCATTGGGTTTAAAGGGTCCGTAGGCGGGTTTGTAAGTCAGTGGTGAAAGTTTTCGGCTCAACCGGAAAATTGCCATTGATACTGCAAGTCTTGAATTATTGTGAAGTGGTTAGAATGTGTAGTGTAGCGGTGAAATGCATAGATATTACACAGAATACCGATTGCGAAGGCAGATCACTAACAATTAATTGACGCTAAGGGACGAAAGCGTGGGTAGCGAACAGGATTAGATACCCTGGTAGTCCACGCCGTAAACGATGGTTACTAGCTGTTCGGACTTCGGTCTGAGTGGCTAAGCGAAAGTGATAAGTAACCCACCTGGGGAGTACGTTCGCAAGAATGAAACTCAAAGGAATTGACGGGGGCCCGCACAAGCGGTGGAGCATGTGGTTTAATTCGATGATACGCGAGGAACCTTACCAGGGCTTAAATGTAGATTGACAGGTTTAGAGATAGACTTTCCTTCGGGCAATTTACAAGGTGCTGCATGGTTGTCGTCAGCTCGTGCCGTGAGGTGTCAGGTTAAGTCCTATAACGAGCGCAACCCCTGTTGTTAGTTGCCAGCGAGTCATGTCGGGAACTCTAGCAAGACTGCCGGTGCAAACCGCGAGGAAGGTGGGGATGACGTCAAATCATCACGGCCCTTACGTCCTGGGCCACACACGTGCTACAATGGTAGGTACAGAGAGCAGCCACTGGGTGACCAGGAGCGAATCTATAAAGCCTATCACAGTTCGGATCGGAGTCTGCAACTCGACTCCGTGAAGCTGGAATCGCTAGTAATCGGATATCAGCCATGATCCGGTGAATACGTTCCCGGGCCTTGTACACACCGCCCGTCAAGCCATGGAAGCTGGGAGTACCTGAAGTCCGTCACCGTAAGGAGCGGCCTAGGGTAAAACTGGTAACTGGGGCTAAGTCGTAACAAGGTAGCCGTACCGGAAGGTGCGGCTGGAACACCTCCTTTCTAGAGATTTCCTTTTATAAGGAAACCAGAAATGATACGATGGAATGTATCTTGGTTGCTTTTAGTCTTTATGCTGTTAATTAATAATTTTTTTAGTATTGAGTACACTGTGTATTAAGTATTAAGTAAGATTGTTTTAGATTTTGATCTAACTACTCATTACTAACTACTCACTACTAACAAACAGTCTCATAGCTCAGCTGGTTAGAGCGCTACACTGATAATGTAGAGGTCGGCAGTTCGAGTCTGCCTGAGACTACGAAGTCGAAAGACAGACAAGAAGTTTATCCTGAGTTTATCGAAGGGAGTCTGCCTTAGACTACGATTTTTGATTTGTAGATTACAGATTAGAGGTTAAAATAAGTTCATACAAAATATTGAAAAGGAAATTCTAGAAGATAGAGTTTAAGTCACATTATTCGTAATTCTAAATTCGACATTCTGAATTTCAAATAATGGGGGATTAGCTCAGCTGGCTAGAGCGCCTGCCTTGCACGCAGGAGGTCATCGGTTCGACTCCGATATTCTCCACGATTCTTTAGATATAAGGATTGATAGTTTATAAAGCACAGGATTCATGATATGAAAAAGTCTTTATACTCATTAGTTTTATATTTTTGATAAGAAAAACGTTCATTGACATATTGATTTAAAAATACGAGCATTAATTGTTTACAATTAATGAACATAAAAGAGGTTGATACTAATTTAGTTACTTTATTAGTATCGACAAAAACTAAAAGAGCAAGTTAAAGCAAGACGCATAAGCTAATTAAGGGCGTATGGGGAATGCCTAGGCTCTCAGAGGCGAAGAAGGACGTGATAAGCTGCGAAAAGCTACGGGGACAGGCACATACTGATTGATCCGTAGATATCCGAATGGGGCAACCCACTATATTGAAGATATAGTATCCAGCAATGGAGGCGAACCCGGAGAACTGAAACATCTAAGTACCCGGAGGAGAAGAAAACAAAAGTGATTCCGTAAGTAGCGGCGAGCGAACGCGGATTAGCCCAAACCATAATTGTTACGGCAGTTGTGGGGTTGTAGGACTACGATATAAGAGATGTGATGAATTAGAATCCTTTGGAAAGAGGAGCCATAGACAGTGATAGCCTGGTACAAGTAAAGATCATTAATTTAGTAGTATCCTGAGTAGTGCGGGACACGTGTAATCCTGTATGAATCAAGCGGGACCATCCGTTAAGGCTAAATACTCCTGAGAGACCGATAGTGAACCAGTACCGTGAGGGAAAGGTGAAAAGAACCCTGAATAAGGGAGTGAAAAAGATCCTGAAACCATACGCTTACAAGCGGTCGGAGCGCATTTATGTGTGACGGCGTGCCTTTTGCATAATGAGCCTACGAGTTACTTTTACTAGCAAGGTTAAGATGTTCAGCATCGGATCCGAAGCGAAAGCGAGTC
>NZ_CP151795.1:692500-5432500 GCF_051627225.1 Aquimarina macrocephali | reverse complement strand
TACTAGAAATATTTAATTCAATTTTTCGAAAAAACTCTTCGCTTTTGTAAGGCTTTCTCATGAAATCACTAAAACCAGAATCTGAATTAAGTATTGCTTTTATAGTATCTTGTGTATCTGAGGCCGTCAATGCTATAATAGGTACGTGAGAGTTAAATTCTCTAATTATTTTAGTAGATTCCATTCCACCCATGTTTGGCATATTTAAATCCATTAATATAAGGTCATACTTTTTTTCTTTCACCATTTCGATAGCTATAAGTCCATCATCAGCAATTTCAGAATAGTATCCCTTTGTTTTAAGAATGTTTTGTGTAACTATTTGATTTATTTTATTATCCTCAACAATTAGAATATTATAATCTTTAGTGTTTAATAATGAGATACAGTTTTTGGTGTTATTTGTTTTATTGTTTATCTCACTTACAGTATCAATTTCAAAAGAGATAGTGAAATAAAATGTAGAACCTTGTCCTGGAAAACTTTTTATTTTGATATCTCCTCCGTGTAAATTAACTAAGTTCTTAACTATATGTAATCCAAGACCAGTTCCTGTAGTATGATCTTTGGAATTGGCTTGAGAAAATTTATCAAAGATTATTTTTTGTTTCTCTAAAGGAATTCCTCTTCCATCATCTTTTATTTCAAAAGTGATTTCGACCATGCCATCAATAATAATTGGGTTTATAAAATTCAACCAAATATTTCCTTTTTTGGTAAATTTGTTAGCATTACTGATAAGATTAATAAAAATCTGAGATAATCTCACGGAATCGCCAATAAGCAAATTTGGAATATTTGGATCAAAATTAAGATGCAAAGTATTGCCATTTTTATCAGCTTGATATTCGAATGAATTTTTAATATCATCTGCTAGATTTTTAATATCATAAGTGGATTTGTCAAGACGTATCTCATAAGACTCCATTTTAGAAACTTGAAGTACATCATTAATAAGATTTAATAGGTGATCTGCCGAAAATTTCATCAGTTTTATAAACTTATGATTTTCTTCATCTTTAATTCGTTCCATTAGAATTGATGATAGCCCTACAACTCCATATAACGGAGTTCTGAGTTCATGACTAACAGTAGATATGAATTTTGTTTTTACCGCCGCTAAGTGGTCAGATTTTTCTTTTGAAATTTTAAGTTGTTTATTTCGTAGAGCAAGAGATTTTCCAAGAATTTTTGTTTTTCTATGGTTGTAAATAAAGAAACAAAAGAGGATTAAACATAATAGAAGTAGAGAGACCGTAAAAATAGATATGGTCTTTGATTGTTGTGCTTTTTGAGTTTCTATAGTATTTTTTTCCTCACTTACTATTAGTTGTTTTTTATATTGTTCGGCTTCTAATTTTTCTATATCAAGTGCTGTTTGGTGATGTTTAGTGTACTTTTTTAGAATTAAATAAGCCTTATCTTCTTTTCCGATTTTAACCAATAAATTTTCATATTTTTTGTAAATAGTCATCGCTTGTCTAAATAGTTGGTTTTTTTCAGCAATGGTAGCAGCTAATTCATAATACTTTATAGCAGTATTATACCTTTTATTATGATAATAATATTCACCATAACTGGTATATGTAGTGGCTAGTTTTGAAGGGTGTTGTTGTTGATTAATAAAATATTTCTTGCACTTTTCTAATAGATGATAAGCTTTATTGTAATTCTTTGTTTTTATATAAATATTCGCCAGGTTTAAAGCTAAAATATGTTGAGAGTTTTCATTTAGATCATCAGATTTTTCATAGATATGCTTTATTCTTCTAAGAGCTTTTTTGGGTTTATTAAACCCATTTATGTAAACCAGGGCAATGTTGTTATTTATATCTATGGCTAGTTCAGGGAAGCCTTCAAGTTCTTTTATGAATAATTCGGCAATTTTATAGTTTCTAAGTGCTTCTTTATAATCTTTAGTCGAAAAGTGAATTTTTCCAAGTAAATTGTATGAGTATCCTTTTAGATAATATTCTTGCTTAGGATTAAATTTTTCTGAAATATCAATTATTGTCTCAATAATCATGATGCCATTGGCTCTTCTTATTGTTGAATTTAAATGGTCTTCAGTGTGGATAATTGCATTTTCTAATTCCGAAAAAGACATTTCTTCATATTGTTGAGTATATGCAATAGAATAAAGCAAACTCATACATAATAAACATATGTAATGCTTCTTAATTTTGACAGTCTTCATTGTTCAACATAGATTAGGGGTGCTTAAATATATCAAAAAATTAACAAATAATCGGTTTAAATGCATAAAATCATGATTAAATAATAATATTTATTGATTTTTAAGATATAATTGTAGTCCTAAACTTACTTTTTATTAAAATAACCTGATTAAACTCTTAGAAAGGCTATAATTATAGTCTACCAGTCTGTATATCAGTTTTTAATTAAAAAGAGATAGGCTTTATATATAATGAATCAACTGATTTTAATCTTTTGGTAAGATATAGTGGTTATAAGGAAGGATTATGTATCAGATAAATTGATTGCCGAATATTTTTAGTCACTAATATATTCTTTATATCCCAAGAAGAATTCTTCAAGTTTATCCATGTTTTTTGATAAAAAAACCATAGTTTCTTCCCAGGTGCTTTTATTATGAATACTCACATTATCTATCTCTACATATATGCGAGATACAATTTTACCGTTATCAAGTTCATAGAATTGTTCATAGATAATGTCTTCTAAAAATTCAGTGGTAAGAATGTTTTTTAAACTAATGAGTTTGTCATAATAATATGCCTTGATTATCTCATCATAGGGTTCAATATCAATAGATACTTGAGCTTTTTTTGTTGTAAATGTAAATTTAAGAGTTACATCTTTAATTTTGGTATTATACAAAAGCCACTTACGAGGGTATCCTTTACCAAAGCTGGTCCAGAATTCCTGACGTATTTGTTTTGATTCTGATTTGCTAAACATTATATAAGATATGCTGTAATGGTAGCTATAAGAATAACCATAAGCTTTGTAATATTAAATTTATGGCCTTCATTGCTTTCAAAAAGAATTGTGGTCGATACATGTAGAAATATACCAATAACCAATGCAGTAATTTCTTTATAGTAATTCTGAACTGCAGTGAAATTTTCAGCAATAAAAGTTCCAAGAGGTGTCATTAGCGCAAATAACGTCAATGATATGATAATAACACTTTTTTTGATTTTGGTATTTAATAAAAAAGTAGTCAAAATCATTGCAATCGGAATTTTATGTATAATTATACCTAACAGAATCCCATCTGTATGATGTATCGGAAACCCTTCAAGTATAGCATGTAAACCTAAACTAATAAATAATAATTTTGGAATCTGATGAGTCTCTTCATTAAGGTGTATGTGTCCATGTTCTGCTCCTTTAGAGAAATATTCTAGAACTTTTTGAAGAAGAATACCAATCATAATCCAAACACCAGTACGTTTTGCAAAGAGGTTATCCTCAAATACCTCTGGTAATAAATCAAAAATGGTAATTGCAAGAAGAAAAGCACCACTAAAAGCTAAAAGTAGTTTTAAACTCTTTTGATTAGAAGTTTTAAAAATAAAAACTAATAAAGCTCCTATAAATACAGCAGTTATGGATAATATATAGTTGTACACTATTTAAAAATTAATATGAGTCTTGGCGAAGTAGTTTTATCAAATTTTTGAAGTTGGTAATTGCCAAAAATATCCAACAAGTTTACATTGGCATTTGCAAAATAATTTTCAAAATCACTTAGTGTAATGCTCTTAACACGTTCTGTAAATAAAAAATCCTCGTTATTATCCCTAAATCTAATTTCTTTAAAGATATATCCATCTTGAAAGTATCTCTTAATATTAAATGAGATGTTATTAACTACTTTTGTTTCTTCGGCGATGAGATTTTGAATGATATAATCAACATTCATAAAATCAATAACACCAAATCCTTTTTCATTTAAATCTGATTTAATTGCCTTAATCGTATTTAGATTATCTTCTTCTTTGTCAAAATAGCCAAAGCTGGTAAAAAGATTAAAAACAGCAGAGAATTTCTCAGAATATGGTTGGCACATATCGTGAACCTTAAATTTTAAGGTCTCATTTTCAAATTGTGAAGCATATTCAATACTGTTTTTAGAGAGATCTACACCAGTTACATCATAACCTAATGTATTTAAATAGATACTATGTCTACCTTTACCACAAGCTAAATCCAAAATTTTTTCACCAGTTTCTAAACTTAGATACTTAGTGATGTTATCCATAAAGTCTTTAGCCTCAGTGTGATTTCTATCTTTATATAAGATATGATAGTATGGTGTGTCAAACCATGATGCATACCACATTGTTGAATCTTTTAGCATAGGGCGCAAAATTAGTGTATTTTTACGGTTTAATTATAGAAGTCGTTTAAAGTTTTAAACCTTTACACTTAAAAATTTAAATACCTTCGTGTCGAAAATAAGAATAGTGAGTAATTCGTTTAAAATGGTAGCCAAAACCCTTTATGGTTTTGAAGAAGTTCTTGCAAATGAACTTAGAAAAATAGGTGCTCAAAAAGTAGAAATTGGAAACCGTATGGTTAGTTTTTACGGCGATACAGGTTTTATGTATAAGGCAAATTTGTGTTTAAGAACTGCAGTAAAAATTTTAAAACCAATTACTTCCCAAAAGGTAAGAAACGAAAAGGATATATATGATTTTATTCAAAGTATACGATGGCAAGAGTATTTAGGTTTAGAAGACACTTTTGCTATTTCTGCTACAGTTAATTCTACCATTTTTAGTCATTCTAAGTTCATTGCATTAAAGACAAAAGATGCAATTGTAGATCAGTTTAGAGAAGAAACAGGTGAGAGACCAAATGTAGATACAGAACATCCTGATCTTTCGATTGATATTCATATCCAACGTGATCTATGTACAGTATCATTAGACAGTTCTGGTGGTTCATTGCATCATAGAGGATATCGCACAGCAACTAATATTGCTCCGATTAATGAAGTCTTGGCAGCTGGCTTGTTATTACTTTCTGGTTGGGATGGACAAAGCGATTTTCTAGATCCTATGTGTGGTAGTGGTACTATGGCTATCGAAGCAGCTATGATTGCTTGTAATATTCCTGCAAATATAAATCGTAAAGAGTTTGCTTTCGAAAAATGGTTGGATTGGGATTTAGACCTGTTTGAAAAAATAGAAGAAGCCTGTCTGAATAAAACAAGAGATTTCCATCATTCAATAATTGGAATAGATAAAGAATACTCTGCTGTTAGAAAGGCAAATGTTAATATAGAAAACGCTAATCTTACTGATTTTGTAAAAATAAAAGAAGGAGACTTCTTTGAATCTGAAAAAGAAGTCGAAGGACCACTTCATATTGTATTTAATCCTCCTTATGACGAACGATTAGAAATTAATATAGAAGAGTTTTATTCTCAAATAGGGGACACATTGAAACGAAATTACCCAGGTACCAACGCGTGGTTTATTACTGCAAATCTTGAAGCGTTAAAACATGTAGGACTTCGACCATCCCGAAAAATAAAAGTCTTTAACGGAAAATTAGAAGCCAGATTAGTTAAGTATGAAATGTATGCTGGAAGTAAAAAGGCAAAATATCAGAATTAAGCACTCTAATCTATGCACGCATCACAAATTCCTATCATTAGGAATTGAGTTTCTTGTATTTTAAAATCTTTAAGTTCTGGAACCTTTATTTTATGAGGTAGACAAGTTACTTTGTTACAAGATTTACATTGAAAATGAATATGATTATGCATTTCGTGTTTGATATCACAATCATTACAAAGTGCATAATAAGCTTTTCCATCCTCTCCTGTTACAAAATGTACTTTACCCTTTTCGGCAAACCGCTCTAAGATTCTATATACAGTAGTTTTATTGACTTTTATAGGCATTGCTTTTAAAATAGCCTCTACAGACATAGTATGCTTCGCATCTGTAAGTATATCAATAACAAAATCCTGTTTCTGTGTATTTCTTGTTTTTTTCATTCCCAAAATATAATTGAAAACTATATTTTTTGTATTATTGCAACACTGTTGCTTTAGTATAGTTTACTATTGAAAATTACAAAAAAAATCTGATTGCCACTGTACGAATTTTTAATTCAGATAAAAAAAATAGTATTTAATATTAGAGTTAATAATAAAGTAGAGTTAAGAAGCTCTTGTTCTAAAAAATAAGGATAGGATTTATAACAATTGATCAATTTTATATTACTATGATACAAAAAACAATACGTATAAATTGGGATTTCATTGGGTTTTCTGCATCATTTTTGTGTATGCTTCATTGTATACTTTTACCAATATGTATAACTCTTTTTCCTTTGATGGGTATTGTTTTTCTGATTGATGATTTCTACGAATTTTTTTTAATAGGAGCCAGTTTGATGATTGCAATGTTTGCAATATATAATGGATATAGGAAATACCATGGTAAACCATTACCTGTTTTTTTGTACCTAGCAACATTAGCTTTTTTTAGTATTGGGTTTTTAATAGAAAACCATTTGGTAGAAAGGGTGTTACATTTTTTAGGAACGTTTTTTTTGATACTTGCACATTATTATAATTGGAAATTCACGAGAGATTATAAAAGTTGTAAGATTAAACAAATGCATCGATAGAATAGAATCATTATTACCTATGGTTTATTTATTCTCTTTTAAAACTTTGATATCTAAGTGATAAGGCTAAAAATAGGAAAATGTAAACCTGTAAAGTTTTATTTATACACTTTTATGTTTTTGTTAAGAGATTATTATTGAAATAACAATAATTTTCTATTTCTTTTTGAAGCTAACCATCAATTATACTCTCATGAAAACAAAATTCACACAATTCTTTTTCATAATATTTTTACTTGCATTTACTTTTTCAGTTTATGGGCAACGAGTTAAAGCAAAACAAGAAGCATCGACAGTACTCTCTGATTCAATATTCTCTGGATTAAAATTAAGAAACATAGGCCCGGCTTTTATGTCCGGTAGGATCGCTGATGTTGCTATTCACCCCAAAAACGAAAGTATTTGGTATGTAGCTGTTGCTTCGGGGGGAGTATGGAAAACTGTAAATTCAGGAACTACCTGGAAACCAATATTTGATGATCAAACATCATATTCTATTGGTTGTGTAACTATAGACCCCATTAATCATAATACTATATGGGTGGGTACCGGAGAGAATGTAGGAGGACGTCATATGGGATATGGTGATGGTATCTACCGTAGTAATGATGGAGGAGCTTCATGGACCAATATGGGATTAAAGACATCAGAACATATTTCTAAAATTATTATACACCCAGAAAATTCTAATGTACTTTGGGTGGCTGTTCAAGGTCCTCTATGGAAAAAAGGAAGAGATAGAGGGTTATATAAATCTAACGATGGGGGAAAAACATGGAAAAAAACCTTAGGAGACGATACTTGGGTTGGTGTTACCGATTTGGTAATAGATCCAAGAAATCCAGATCGACTCTATGCGGCTACATGGCAAAGGCATCGTACAGTTGCAGCTTATATGGGTGGAGGCCCGGGATCTGGTTTACATCGCAGTACAGATGGTGGGGAAACATGGGAAAAACTCAAAAATGGACTTCCCAAGTCCTGGATGGGCAAAATAGGGTTAACCATTTCACCACAACAGCCTGATATTTTATATGCGGCTATTGAACTGGATCGAAGAACTGGGGGAGTATATCGTTCTGCAGATCGTGGCACCACTTGGGAAAAACAATCTAATGCCGTTGCCGGTGCTACCGGACCGCACTATTATCAAGAATTATATGCATCTCCACATCATTTTGAAAGATTATACTTGGTAGATAATACGATGCAAATTTCTGAAGATGGTGGGAAGACGTTTAAAAGGATGAATGAAGAACATAAACATGGAGATAATCATGCTATAGCTTTTAAGAAAGAAGATCCTGATTACCTTTTGGTAGGAACAGATGGAGGACTATATGAAACTTTTGATCTTACTAAAAATTGGAGGTTTATAGAGAACCTTCCTGTAACACAATATTATAAAGTAGCTGTAGATGATTCTGAGCCTTTTTACAATATTTATGGCGGAACCCAGGATAATAGCACACAAGGTGGACCATCAAGAACTGATAACTTACATGGAATTCAAAATTCTGATTGGAAGATTGTACTAAATTGGGATGGCCATCAACCTGTTACAGAACCAGGAAACCCTAACATTATGTATGCAGAGCGACAAGAGGGGAATTTAACTCGTGTAGATTTAAGTACAGGAGAAGTGATTGATATCCAACCCCAGCCCGCAGCAGAAGAGAATTTTGAACGCTTTAATTGGGATGCTCCTATTTTGGTAAGTGCTCATGATCCTGCCCGTATCTATTTTGCTTCTCATCGTGTATGGAGATCTGATAATAGGGGAGATAAATGGACGACTATATCTGGTGACTTAACCAAAAACCAGGAAAGAATAGAATTGTCTATTATGGGCAAAAAACAATCATGGGATTCGCCCTGGGATTTCTTGGCCATGTCTAATTATAATACAATCACTTCGATAGCAGAATCTCCAAAACAAGAAGGTGTTCTTTATGCAGGAACTGATGATGGAATTATTCAAGCGACAGAAGATGGAGGAAAGAATTGGCGAAAAATTAATGTTGGTACACTCCCGGGAGTTCCGGCAACAGCTTTTGTTAATGATATTAAGGCAGATCTTTTTGATACAAACACAGTATATGTCGCTCTTGATAATCATAAATATGGAGATTTTAATCCCTATTTGGTAAAAAGTACAGATAATGGTAGAACTTGGAAATCTATTAAAGGAAATCTTCCGAAAAGAACATTGGTATGGAGAATTGTACAAGATCATATACAACCTAACCTTTTATTTGCTGCCACAGAATTTGGAATTTATTTCACAATAAATGGTGGCAGTCGTTGGGTAAAATTGAAAGGAGGTATACCTACAATTTCATTTCGAGATTTGGTAATTCAACGTAAAGAGAATGATTTAGTAGGAGCTTCTTTTGGGAGAGGCTTTTTTATATTTGATGATTTTTCTCTTTTGAGAAGTGTTTCTGAAGCTAAGCTGAAAGAAGAAGCTGTACTATTTCCAACACGAGATGCATGGTGGTATATTCCAAGACCTAGTTTAAGTTTTGATGATAAAAAAGGAAGTCAGGGAGCATCACATTATGTAGCTCCTAATCCTGATTTCGGAGCTGTATTAACATACTATTTAAAGGATGGATTAAAAACCAGCAAAGAAAACCGACAGGAAATAGAGAAAAAGAATAAAGGAAAAGATATTGTTTTTCCTGGTTGGGATAATGTAGAAGCAGAACGAACAGAAAGTAAACCTCGTATACTATTGGCAATAACAAATAGTGTGGGAAAGACTATTCGTAGAATTGAAGGACCTGTTAAATCAGGTTTTCATAGAGTGGCATGGGATTTACGATATCCAGCTACGGATGCAATTTCTTTAGAAAAACAAGAAAACTCATTTGGGCCGCCTAGAGGGTTTATGGTTGCACCAGGAAAATATACAGCCACACTATCCAAAGTTGTAAATGGAAAAGTGACTCAACTTTCAAATCCTGTTTCTTTTATGGTTAAGCGTATGTATAATGGTGCATTAAAAGGAGCTACACTTGAAAAAGTGACAACATTCTGGAGAAGTTATGAAAATACAATTGGTAGAGTTTCTACTCTAAATATGCAAGTGAACAAAGCAGGAAAACGTATTAAAGCCATGAAAGCAGCTTTGCAAAGAACAAATAGTGCTCCTGGAGATTTAGATAATCGCTTAAATACTTTAGAGGGAAGTATGGCAGATCTGAATAAGGAATTCTTTGGAAATAATTCTAAACAGCGAGTGGGCGAGAAGACAAAGCCTACCATTGAAAATAGAATGTTTTCTATTTATAAAGGCGTAGATAGATCTACCTATGGACCGACCAGTACACATTTGGAAACAATGAAAATAATTGATGATCAATTAAAAGTTATCACTTCTAAGTTTACTGTTTTGAACAATGAAATGAACTCATTTTCAAAAGCACTAAAGGAAGCAGGTGCCCCCTTTATTGAGGAGTAATTACTAGAAGTTTGTTATTAGGTTAGTACCCAGCTGCCTGGCCATCTTTGCGAGATTCAGAAGCTCCATAGTAGACGCCATCTTTTATCATAATGGCCTGGTAGCCACCATAAGGACCTAAAGCATACGATACGTTATGACCTTTAGAAAGCAGCCCTCTAATTGTCTCATAAGAAATTCCAGATTCAATATGTAATGTTCCTCCACTGGTCATTTCTTCTCCTGTGGGTTGAGACGATCCCATATGGTTTATTCTAGGAGCATCGCCAGCTTCTTGTAGATTCATTCCAAAATCAACCATATTAACAATAATCTGTACATGGCCTTGGGGTTGCATACCTCCACCCATAAGTCCAAAACTCATAAAAGGTTTTCCGTCTTTAGTAACAAATGCAGGAATTATGGTATGAAAAGGTCTTTTTTTAGGCTCATAGGTATTAAAATGTCCTTCTTTCAACGAAAATAATTCACCTCTGTCTTGTAAAATAAAACCAAGTTCGGTTGGTGTCATTCCAGACCCCATACCTCTATAATTACTTTGTATTAAGGATACCATATTGCCTTCTTCATCTGCCACAGTGAGATATATGGTATCTCCATTATTAAGATTCCCGGCATCATATGTTTTTGCAGCTTTATTTTCATCAATAAGTTTTCGTCTTTTTGTGGCGTAGTCTTTAGAAACAAGCTGTTTTACAGGAATAGTATTAAAATCTGGATCTGCATAAAATTTTGCCCGGTCTTCATAGGCTAGTTTTTTAGCTTCAGTCAGTACATGTAGATATTCTGTTGTGCCAAATCCCATAGATTTTAAATCATATTCTTCGAGAATGTTTAGCATTTGCAGGGCAGCTATCCCTTGTCCGTTAGGAGGTAATTCCCATACATCGTATCCTCGATAGTTTGTAGATACAGGTTCTACCCATTCTGAAGTATGATTTTTTAGATCATCATAGCTAAGAAACCCACCATTTTCTTTCACATACTTTGCAATAATTCTAGCAATATCTCCTTTGTAGAAAGTATCTCTACCCTCATTTGCAATTTTTTCTAGTGTATTCGCTAAAAAAAGATTTTTAAAAACCTCTCCTTTTTTTGGAGCAGAACCCTTAGGCATATATGTTGTTTCAAAACCTGGATATTTTGATAAAAACTTAGCACTTAATTGCATATAATATGCAACCAATTCGGTTACAGGAAAACCTTCGCGAGCATAATTAATAGTTGGTTGTAAAATCTTTTTCATATCTAATTTACCAAACTTACCGTGTAGTTGATACCACCCATCTACACAGCCGGGAACAGAAACGGGGAGAGGACCATGAGATGGTATTTTAATATGGTTGTTTTTCTTGAAATATTCTAAAGTTAACTTTTCGGGAGATCGCCCACTAGCATTTAATCCATATAGTTTTTTTGTTTTAGCATCCCACACAATAGCAAACAAATCACCGCCTATACCATTTCCTGTTGGTTCCATTAATCCAAGCATTGCATTGGCCGAAATTGCTGCATCAATTGCATTACCTCCTTGTTTTAAAATATCAAGAGCAGTTTGTGTAGCCAGTGGATGACTGGTAGCTGCCATTCCGTGGGTGGCAATTACTTCAGATCGTGTGGCAAAATTTTTACCGGTAATTCGATCCTGGGAGAAAACAATACTTATAGGTACCAAAAATAGAAAGCAAAGAGTATTAAATGATTTCATGTGAATGATTATGAGATGATAAAATATCCAAACAAGATAAGCAATACCCCATAATAATTGATAGGATACCTAGCAAAATGATTAATTGCAAGTTTATTACGAAGTGAGGCTATTGTGAAATATAGCCAAATGAATAACTAAAGTGAGAAGGAAGAACGGTTATTACTACTACTTTCTTTTCTTAAAAAACGGAATCAAATAACTTATAGAATATCCATAGCCTACACCGATACTACTGTAATCATTAGTACGACCAAATCCAGGAATATATAAATTATCGAATCTATCAGGTTTTTTTTCACTAACAAGACTTCTAAGAGATACATTAGCTCCCAGATATAGATTACTTATAAGTTCTACTTTAATACCAAGAACTAATTCTATCCAGCTGGCATTTAAGCCATCAGATTTGATGCTTCCGGTTATTTGATTTGGTCCAAAATAATCTGTGCTTGTAAAAATAGAATAATCATTCAGCGTTTGATCAAAAGTAGAAAACCCATACCGTAGCCCTACGTAGATGCTGTTTTGCATTCCGTACCAATTGTCATATATGTTATAATCTATACCTACTCTTGCATAGCTTCCAGAGCCTTTTGTGTTAATGTTTTCTTCATCTCTTATTAAGGATTCATTACCTATTTCGGCGGCAAGATAGAATTTTTTATAAAATCTATAATCCCCAACAATTTCGAATCCAGAATAGTTGTCATCAACTGCTGTTCGGATTAATCGACCGAGGTCAACTCCTGCTCTAAAACCATACTTTTCTGAGGGAGGAAGAGTGTCTTTTACACTAACCTTTGGTTCTTCTTGCCCATAGAAATAGCCGGTGATCAAGATGCTAATGAAAAATAAATACGTGTGCAGTTGTTTCATCGGTTACGTTCTCTCTTTGTATTGTTATATTTTTGATCCAACTCCCATCATCTCCAGCTTCTACGGGAGATACCGTTAGACCTTTGTAATTGATCTTAAATCCACAAGCACTACTTACATATTCTTCTTCTGTTGTGTATTGAAAACTTACAGTATCTTTATTAGGAAGGGGATCAGTATCACTATTATTAGTAATGTCAGAATTTATAGTAAATTCATAATCAGTAATAGATACATTATTTCTTAGCGGTATTAGAATAGAATCTGTTACTGTACCTAAAGTAAATGGAGTTTCTATACCAACTGCTTTTACCTGTAGCTCTAATGGAGCTTTTACTTGTGTACTTGTGTCAAAGTCAATAAATTTTATAACCAGAAAAGGTGTAGTAGGAGTACCTTCTGCACATATATCGTCTCGTTCACAACTTAAGTTTGAATATAAAACCAAGACTCCAATTAATATAAATAACGAATATTTGTATACTCTCATATAATATTTTTTTCTATCTCAACCACATTTTGATAAACATGGTTTTTCGCAACTATCCACAATACTACGAGAATAAAAATACGATTAGATGAATGCAAAAATATTGAAACAAAATAAGTTTCAAATTGCTATTTGCGTGACCAAAAATAAAAAAGATAAACCAATTCGTACTGGTTATTTCTCAAAAATAAAGGACTGGAATAAAGAGGGTGTGTTGCTACTTAAGCCATATTTGGATTTTAGTAATGGTTTTGATGATTATTATTTTGTTTTAAAAACCGGGAACCTTTGACAGCTCCCGGCCACCGCAATAGAAAATGTAGAAGATTGCTACATCAAGTTGCCATAATCTAAAGGGTGTAATTATTCCATAAAAACTAAATTCTGGGCTTTTGCCTTGCAGTTGTGGTTAAAAGTCACTGTACAACAGTAATAGTTTCTTCTATTTTCGCCTTTTTGGTTTATCCAATCCACATAATTGATAACGGTAAATGTAGAATCATTAACGATCCTAACATCTTTATCACTTTC
Source organism: Aquimarina macrocephali (assembly GCF_051627225.1). Lineage (NCBI taxonomy): Bacteria > Pseudomonadati > Bacteroidota > Flavobacteriia > Flavobacteriales > Flavobacteriaceae > Aquimarina > Aquimarina macrocephali. The sequence continues at coordinate 5,418,787 of NZ_CP151795.1, read as the reverse complement.
TCCAAAAGAAATAATAGTCGATGATCGTAATCTTTTGTTGATTATAGAGTGTGATGCTGTTAATGCCTCGGATTTGTGAAAAAGAAATGTGTTTTTGTTGGTTTTTTTAGAATTTGTAATTTGACTGGTGTCGTTAAGATGTTGGGTGTAAAAAATAGCCCCGATTACTATTGTAATACACATAATTGGTATTACGAAGAGTTTTATTATAAACTCTCCTTTTTTAAAGTCTAATATCATCATTGTAAGCCTTGGTGGTAGTGAGATGGTTTGTGTGTGAAATATTATGGTAAGTTAACGTTAGCATTTTTTGCATCCCGTTCTTCTTGTTCTTTTATTTTTGTCCATCTAGCATAATTTTCTTTATCTCCACTTTGAAGAAAAGCTTCTGCAACGAATCCAGCATGTAATGATGCCTCTATTCCTGGGCCATTTCGCTTAACAATATTGTATTGTTTTATGGCTTCTTGCGCAACTTGATTTTTGGTTTCGTTAATTTGATGTTGACCAGTATCACTGGAACCGGTAGTAAATAAAAAATAAATTAAAATAAGAAGAATGAAGATCAGGGGTATTTTTACTACATTTCTCATAACTGTTAGTTTTGATAAACTTAGGTTTGACTATAAAATTTATTGTAGTAGCAATCTTCGGGTACAAATGTAGGAAATAACTCATGATATTAAATATGGTTTTTGAGTTAACTTTTTATGGTTTAACCGTAATTATTTTGATTTTATAAAACAAGATAAATCCTTGATATGTAGTGTTTAATGACTTTTTTGTTAAAAGGATTGGTTATATGCTAATAAAGCATTTGAAGTTGATGAATTTATTGCGAATTGAATGCTTGAATATGTAATGAATAAAAAAATCGATGAAATACATAATAGTGTTATATTTCATCGATTTTATTTATTATTGAATCAAACTTCTGGTTATCTGCAGATATACAAGTTTAATGCAGACTCATGTTTTGTCAGAAATTGATCATGAATCTATCTTTTTTCAAGTAATACAACGTTCTCTACGTGATATGTTTGCGGGAACATATCAACGGGTTGAACTTTACTTACTTTATACATCTCATCTAATAATGAAAGATCACGTGCTTGTGTTGCACTATTACAACTTACATACACTATTTTTTGAGGAGAAATGTTTAATAATTGCCCAACAACATCTTTATGCATTCCATCTCTTGGTGGATCTGTAATTACCACTTCGGGTTGACCATGTAGGGAAATAAAATCTTTGGTGAATACCTTTTTCATGTCACCAACGTAGAATTCTACATTATCAATATTATTACGTTTTGCATTTTCTTTTGCATCTTCTATAGCTTCGGGAACTGCCTCTACGCCGATTACTTTCTTTGCTTTTTTTGCAACAAACTGTGCTATAGTACCGGTTCCTGTATATAGATCATATACTAATTCTTCTCCTGTAAGATTGGCAAAATCTCGAGTTACTTTATATAATTCGTATGCTTGTTTAGAATTTGTTTGATAGAAAGACTTGGCATTAATTCTAAACCGCAATCCTTCCATTTCTTCTTCGATGTAATCTTTTCCTTTGTAACAAATAACCTCTTGATCATAAATTGTATCATTACCTTTAGGGTTAATTGTATACTGAAGAGAAGTGATTTCTGGAAATTCTGAAACCATATAATCTAATAATAGTGTTCTTTTTTCTACATCTTCATGAAAAAATTGAAACAAAACCATAATTTCTCCTGTAGATGTAATTCTAATCATCAATGTACGCAAAAAACCATGCTGATTCCTTGCATTATAAAAAGAAAGGTCGTTTTCTGTAGCAAAAGCTTTTACTTTATTTCGAATATCATTACTTGGATCTTCCTGTAGATGACATTTGTTGATGTCCAGAATTTTATCCCACATTCCTGGAATATGGAAGCCCAATGCGTTTCTATTTTGAATTTCAGAATCACTTCTAATCTCATCTAGAGTTAGCCATCTGCTATCACTAAAAGAAAATTCCATTTTATTTCTATAGAAAAATTGATCCTCTGAGCCAAGTATCGAACTTACCTCTGGTAGTTCAATTTTACCTAATCGAGTTAGGTTATTTACAATTTCTTGTTGTTTATAAGCTAGTTGATGCTCATAACCCATAAACTGCCATTTACAACCTCCACAAGTTCCAAAATGCTCACAAGTGGGCTCAACACGTTTGTCTGATAGTTTGTGAAAAGTAGTAGCAGAACCTTCGTAAAAGGCTTTACGTTTTTTGGTAGTTTGGATATCTGCTACATCTCCAGGAACTGCATTGTTAACAAAAATTACTTTCCCATCGGGGGCTTTAGCAATACTTTTTCCCTTTGCACCTGCATCAATAACTTCGATATTCTCAAAGATTTGTCTTCTGTTTTTCCTTGCCATAGCGCAAAAATAACAATAGAAAGCATATACTTATTAAATTTTCAATATATCTTAGAAAAAGAAATAAAAAAATGAACCTATTTATTATTTCTACGTCTATACTATAAAGGCCAATATGACAAACACCAATAAAACAATTGACTCTTTGTTGGTATTACAATGCCAATCAGGAAGTAAGAAAGCAGTAACTCTTCTTGTTAAAAGATGGCATAGAAAACTATGTAAACAGGCGTATTGGTACACTCGAGATATGGAAATTTCAAAAGATATTGCTCAAGATAGCTGGAGTACTATTTTTTTTAAAATCAATAGTCTAAAAGATTCTAATAGTTTTGGGAGTTGGGCGTTAACTATTGTGACCAGAAATGCAATTAATTGGTTACGGAAACATAAAAAGGAAGTAGAACATTTACAAGCATATAAGGATTGTAATACAAATCGTATTGAGGATGATGTTCAAAATAACCAAAATACAATGGTGTTATTAAAGAGCTCTATTAAAAAATTACCTTATAATCAACAATTAGTACTTAACCTTTTTTACATAGAGGAGTATAGCATTAAACAAATAAGTGATATTATAAACGTTTCGACCGGTACTGTTAAATCACGTTTGTTTACAGCTAGAGAAAAACTGAAATTAATTTTAAAAAATAGAAATTATGGAAAATAAAATGAAAGATATCGATCAATTGATTAAAGAAACATTGAGCCAGGAAGAAGCAAAATTTTATGATGATCTAGATGAACAAAATCTTTTCGAAATGTTAGGAGGGCTTTTTAACACTAAACACAGATGGATTATTGTATTGATGAATATAGCAACTGTAATAGCTTTTGGTTTTTTTATCTATTGTATTATTCAATTTTTGAATACTGATAATACTAACGAACTTATAAAATGGTTTGCAGGAGGAGCGATCTGTATAATGATTATAGGAATGACCAAATTATTTGCCTGGATGCAAATGGATAAAAATGCAGTATTAAGAGAAATTAAAAGGCTAGAACTACAAGTATCTTCTATAGCTGGAAAAATATCACAATAAGATTTTAGAAAGAAGCTTATATTTAGTAATTTGCAACCAACTTCAGTAGGATGATTTCTCTCCCGAACTTTATGTCAAAGTAGGAATTGTAAAGTTTTATTTTTAATACGTGAATAATGGCAATCTTAGAGAAAAAGTCATCACAGCATTTAATTGAATTAGAAGACAAGTACGGAGCTCATAACTATCATCCACTACCGGTTGTTTTAAACAAAGGGGAAGGTGTATATGTTTGGGATGTAGAAGGAAAAAAGTATTATGATTTTTTAAGTGCATATTCTGCAGTGAATCAAGGACATTGTCATCCTAAAATAGTAGGAGCAATGGTTAATCAAGCACAAACATTAACGCTAACCTCACGAGCCTTTTATAATGATAAATTAGGTGAATATGAGAAGTTTGCGACTGAGTTTTTTGGTTTTGATAAAATATTACCAATGAATACCGGTGCTGAAGCTGTAGAAACAGCATTGAAACTTTGTAGAAAATGGGCATATGAGAAGAAAGGTATACCAGAAAATGAAGCACAGATTATTGTGTGTGAAAATAATTTTCATGGAAGAACAACAACAATCATATCATTTTCGAATGATGAAGTAGCCAGAAAAAACTTTGGGCCATATACTGCAGGATTTATAAAAATTGAATATGATAACTTATCTGCTTTAGAACAAGCTTTAGAAAGTAATGCTAATGTTGCAGGATTTTTGGTAGAGCCTATACAAGGAGAAGCTGGTGTGTATGTTCCTTCTGAAGGATTTTTGGCCAAAGCCAAAGCACTTTGCGAAAAACATAATGTACTATTTCTTGCAGATGAAGTTCAAACAGGGATCGCGCGTACAGGAAAATTATTAGCGGTAGACCATGAAAATGTTAAACCAGATATTTTGATTCTAGGAAAAGCATTAAGTGGAGGAGCATATCCTGTATCAGGAGTTTTGGCTAATGACACAATAATGAGTGTTATAAGACCAGGAAATCACGGTAGTACTTTTGGAGGTAACCCAGTAGCAGCAGCGGTAGCTATAGCTGCTTTAGAAGTGGTAAGAGATGAAAAATTAGCTGAAAATGCAGAAGAGTTAGGTCAGTTATTTAGATCAGAATTAAGTAAATATATTGAGGAGTCTAAAATAGCGAATTTAGTTCGTGGTAAAGGACTGTTAAATGCGATTGTAATCAACGATTCTGAGGATAGTGATACTGCCTGGAATATCTGTGTAGCACTTAAGGAAAATGGTCTTTTGGCTAAACCAACCCATGGTAATATTATTCGTTTTGCACCACCTCTGGTAATGGATAAAGAACAATTACTGGATTGTGTAAATATTATTATCAAGACCTTAAAAGAGTTTGAAAAATAGTGAAATACTATTCAAAATCTATATGAATAAAAAAAGGAGGCTATCATGCCTCCTTTTTTTATTTTATGTGAAAAAATTATTGATTTAGTATTTCAGACCAAGGCATTAGAGCGCCCATAAATATAATATACCCAATAATGATTAATAGGTACAAAGAACTTAATATAGTACCAATTATAGCACAAATTCTACCTGCATTTAGATTTTCATAACCTATGTATAATTCGGGGTTTGCTAGATATTGTTCTTTAGCTTTCTTAGCTAATACTAATGCAATGATACCAAATACCAATCCAAGAAATCCATAACAAAAACAGGTTACTATTGATGCGATTCCGAATATTAATACCAATGTAGCATTTGGTAATTGTTGTTTGTTTTCCATATAATGTATTAGAATTTTATAATATAATTTGTAATGATAAGTATACTATTTAAGATATAAAAATATTGAAGGGTTTTAGCTCCTTTTTTAAATTTTAGAAAAAGATGGGCAATTAAATATCCAAACATTAATAGTAATGGTATAAGTGCAGGATACATTAGAAATGACTCTATTAAATTACCATTAATAAGTAATAAAAAACTTCGTTGAAAACCACAACCAAAACAATCAATACCAATTAGTTTTTTAGTAGGGCATTGTAATAGATTAGATTCAATATAATTAATAAACTGTTCCAAATTATAGTAGCAATAAATTTACCCTAAATAAAAGCTGTTCGAAATATAATTCCGAACAGCTTTTAAAAATTAAATTATTTACAGATTATCCTCCGTACTGTTCCATCATTCCTCTTTGCATCTCTAGGATACCATCATATCCTACTGTTGCAAATATGAAGATAACATAGACTAAATAGATAATACTTAATATTAGACCTACAATTGCTAGTATCTTACCTGTTTTAACATTTTGATATCCAGTATATAATTCTGGGTTTTCATTGTATAATGCAGTAGCTTTTTTTGCAAGTACTATAGCTACAATAGCCAGAATGATTCCTAGTACACCATAACAACAGCATCCTAAGATTGATAGAATACCAAAAACCAAGATTAGGGTAGAATTAGGTAATGTTTGTTTTTCCATAATTTAGATTGATTAGTTAAAAATAATTTTCATTTTGATTACATAACTTATAATGATAGTAAGTATGGCAGTGGCCATAAGACTCATTCTTATAAGTCTGTCATATTTAAATTTGATAAAAAAGTTGAATCCCAAAAATATAAGTAATAATAAAAGAGGATAAATCGCAGGATACATATAAAATGCTGCAACAAAATCTCCTTTAAATAAGAGAGAAATAGATCTTTGCATTCCACAGCCTAAACAATCAACGCCAAAAATTTTTTTGTTTAAACAAGGTAACATATAGGTCTCCAAAAGCGAAAATCTTTATAATTATTAATTGCAATATACATAATTAAGTTATTTAAAATATTTGGAGGTTCAAAAATCTATTATTTAATACTTTTGTAGCTGTAAAGAAAATGTCTTGAAGTTATTATTAGAAAAGAAATCAATTCTTATATATTAGATCGATATATTATTAATGATTAGGGATAATACTATCAGGTTAATAAAAAAAGGTTTAGGTAAATGAATTATAGCAGGGTCAAAAAAATCATAAGTATACTTTTGGTAATTATAGGAGCTATTGCAATGATAAGTGAAATTTCTTCGGTAACTAAAAACTATTATATCCAGAGTGTTGGAGTGATTTTTTTAATGTTAGGAGTATTTCTGATTAACACTAAAGTGAAATCGAAGACGAAAATTGATTCTGATCCATACTTTGAAGAAGAAGAATAATTATGATTAAAATAGGGGATACTGTATCTGTTTTGGATGAACCAATTACAGGTAAAGTTATAGCAGTTACTGCAGATGAAGTAACAATTGAAACAGAAGATGGGTTTGATATGACATTTTTTATTCGCGAAGTGGTAAAAATTGAATCCAGAGAGCTTATTATACCTTCTTATGAAGAGATAAATAAAAACTTAAAGGATAAGGAGGTTTTTAAAAAGAAACCCAAAAGACCTATCGTTAAACCAAAAGAACGAGATGTACCACCAATGGAAGTTGATTTACATATTAATAAATTAGTAAAATCGACAAAGAGAATGACAAATCATGATATGATAACTTTGCAATTGGATACGGCAAAAAGGCAATTGGATTTTGCAATTAGCAAACGTATTCCCAATGTGATTTTTATTCATGGGGTAGGGCAGGGAATTTTAAAAGAAGAACTCAAATACCTATTTGGGAGGTATGATAATATAAGAATATCTGAAGGTGATTATAAAAAATATGGGCTAGGGGCGATGGAGGTGTATATTGTTCAGAATCCAAAATAGTTATTTCAAAACAGTAATCTCGTCTTCACCTAGTTCTAATAACTCTTGTCGTATTGAAATCCCAGCTCCTTCAAGAGTGATATCGGTAAGAGTTATTGTTCTTGTATAGACGATTTCTGTGGCAGTGTCACTCTTTACAACATATTTTATTACAGCATTTCCATTAGAGCTTTTTAGCTCTTGAGTGATTGTAATGCCACTAGGAGGAACGCTACTACAAAAATATGCCGAGCCATCGATTTGAGCATTAAACTGTCTATACACTAAAGTATTTGTAGTGTTATTAAGCTCTATGGTTTGAGTAAGGCCCTCTGGAGCTGTATTTAATTCAAAAGTAGTACTTGTAAAACTAAGAGAAAGAGATTGATTAATTTGAGAATCAATTTTGAAAAAAACAAAAGTACTTTCATTTTGATTAGAACAATTCTCTAACGGAGCCGTGAAATTACTGATGTCATTTTCAATAACATCTCCTTCACTACAACTAACCAATACTGCAATAAAAATTATATAGTAAAAAAAATTATTCATAATAATGTGATATGAGCTACTCTTTTTTGGTTGTCTTAGGGATAGTAACATCTCTAAAACCAAATGAAAAATTCTTGTCTTCAAAATTTTGATTGTTACCATCAAAAACAAGACCGTTTATTGATACAGTGGTCCTAAATGTGGTTTTTATAGTATTATCAAGAACAGGATCTACTGCAACTGCTACATTGGTTGATGCTGCATCCAGATAAAATAGCTTTCCAGAAACGGCATCTCTATCATCTCTTGGGTTTCCATTCTCGTCGGCATCTTCATTACGGGTTAAGATTCCATCATTATCATCATCTTGTTCGAGATAATCAGGTACACCATCTTCATCTGTATCCCGTGGATTATCATCATCAGGAATATCATTTGGTAACTCAACACTAGTTAGAATGTTATCATTGTCGTCATCCTGATCTTTATAATTTGGAATTCCATCTCCATCAGTATCATCATCCTCAAGGTTGCCATTACCATTAAGATCTTCTTGTTCTGCCGGAATCCCGTCATCGTCATCTTCTGTAATGATTTCGGTTAAGATTTCAGATGTTCCTGTAACACCATTAAGTTCTTCAACAATTATAATTTCACTAGAGGGTACATTAGAACAAAAATAATCTACAGTTACGGGTACATTGAAATTTCTATATATTAAGTTATTAGAACCTTCGCTTAGTTTGATAGAAATAGGTGTGAGTGTTGCAATAGTATCAGAAAAAGTATCGTTGATAAAGTTATAAGAAATAGCCTCGTTTATAGTTTTACTAATCTTGAAAAAAACAAATTCATTTGCTTTTGCACCTTTGCAAAGTTGTAAATCAACATCATCAAACTCAAAACTGGTGATCACTATGTCACCATCATCACAAGAGGTAATAGATAATAATAAAAAGAGAAATGAAAACAACTTTTTCATGTCAGAATGAGTATTTTTTTTGACAAAAGTAAAGGAATTGAAAGATTATAACGTGTCTACTTGAAAATAATTTTATTTAGATTAGTTTTGTAGTCGGAAAATTGGGAATATTGTAAGAATTAAAGTTTTTACAAAAAATAAATAAATATCTATTTCAACAACTTAATTACTTTGTTTTATGCAAAAAGTTTATTTTGATAGTGCGGCTACCACAGAGGTAAGACCAGAGGTTATTGCTAAAATGGTTTCTGTATTGAAAGAAGATTATGGAAATCCTTCATCAATACATGGTTATGGTCGATCTGCTAAGAATCATATAGAACAAACTCGTAAAAATATAGCTGGTTATTTAGGAGTAAAAGCCTCAGAAATTATATTTACTTCTGGAGGTACAGAAGCTGATAATTTGGCAATAAATAGTGCAGTTAGAGATTTAGGGGTTACCCATATTATTACTTCTAAAATAGAACATCATGCTGTATTACATACGGTACAGGAAATAGAATCTCGTACAAATATAACGGTAAGTTATGTTGCTATAAATGCAGATGGCTCTATTGATTATAAACACTTAGAATCACTTCTTAGTGATTCTACAGAAAAGACATTGGTGAGTTTAATGCACATAAATAATGAAGTTGGAACTATATTAGATATTGAGCGTGTTGGAAACTTGTGTAATGAACATAAAGCACTTTTTCATAGTGATATGGTTCAATCAATAGGTCATTATGATGTAAGCTTAAGTAATTTACATGTTGATTTTACGGCAGTAAGTGCTCATAAATTTCATGGACCAAAAGGAGTTGGTTTTGCATATATTCGTAAAAACTCAGGTTTAAAACCGTTAATTTTTGGAGGAGAACAGGAACGAGGATATCGGGCAGGAACAGAAAGTGTGCATAATATAGCAGGCATGGATGAAGCGTTGCGATTATCATATGAAAATTTGGAAGAAGAAAAGAATTACATTATAAATCTAAAGCAATACTTTATTGATACTCTTAAAAGTAACATTGAAGGAGTAAAGTTTAATGCTAGTTGTTGTGATTTTAAAAAAAGTACGTATACATTAATTAGCACATGTTTACCTGTTTCTGAAGAAAAAGCTGGCATATTGTTATTCCATCTGGATATTAATGGAATTGCCTGTTCAAAAGGGAGTGCTTGCCAAAGTGGAAGCGGTAAAGGGTCTCATGTGTTAACCGAAATTCTTTCTGATGAGGATATACAAAAACCATCAATACGTTTCTCTCTTTCAAAATTTAATACTAAAGAAGAAATAGATTATACAGTAGATGTATTAAAGAAATTTATAGAAGAATAATCTATTCTTAAAATTTCATTCCTAGTCGAACATTAAAAACCCGTGGCGTTAAATAGTTGGGGATAGCAAATTGACGTTGACTTGCTGCGTCTCTAACAAAAGTATTGGTGATTGTATTTTGATTATCAAAGATATTGTAGATTTCAAAACCAAGGTTTAGTTCTCTAAACATATTAAGAAAATGACCTTCTCTTAATCTTTTGTTTTGATCAACCACGACATATGATATTCCTAAATCGGCTCTTCGATAATCTCGTAGTCTGGTCTGAAAATTATATGGATCTGCATAACTGGGAGAACCTCCTGGAACTCCTGTTTGATAGACCATATTTAAATACATCTTTAAACTCGGGATTGAAGGGACATAATCCTGAAATAATACTCCAATTTTTAGTCGTTGATCAGTTGGTCGAGAGATGTACCCACGCTTATCAATATTTTCTTCAGTTTTTAGATACCCAAAACTAACCCAACTCTCTGTACCAGGAACAAATTCTCCATTAAGTCTTAAGTCTATCCCTTGCGCATATGCTTCTGCATTATTTCTAGCACGATATCGTATTCTAACATTTTCAATAGTATACGGGTTTACATCGGTTAGTTTTTTATAATACAGCTCTGTGGTTAATTTAAATGGTCTTTTCCACATAGAAAAGCTGTAGTCATTGCCTAGTACGATATGTATAGATTGCTGTGCTTTAACATCTGGTCTTACAACTCCTAATGAATCTCGCAATTCTCTGTAAAAGGGAGGTTGATGATATAGTCCTCCAGAAACTCTAAAGATCATATCAGATTTCCAGTCAGGTTTAATAGCAACCTGAGCCCTTGGACTGAATACAATTTGCGAATCAGAACCTTCAACTGTGTTTCCATAGATATTCCAGTTATGTGCTCTGACACCTACGTTTGCCCAAATTTCATTTTCTTTTATATTAGAGCGAATGCTATATTGTACATACCCAGAAATACGGTCAATCTTAGTGTCATTTGTAGCTCTTACACTGGTAAAAGGAACAATAGGACTTGCAAAAGGAGTGTAAGGTTGATCATTTACAAAATCCAATACAGGAGGTCTGATAGAAAAACCAGCAGAATCAATGATTTCATATTCTTGTAAACGATCTCTAATATCTTCTGAAGTAAATTTAACACCCCAATCAAACTGATGTTGATCTGCAATATATGTTCCTTTGTGTTCGAGATTAAATATTAATGCATCCAGATCATTTCTTGCATGCGTTAATTGAGAACCTATTCCTTCGCTAAATTCTACTTCTCCTAAATTCTCACTGCCGATGTCGGTATTTACAGTTCCTAGTGCATAAGCTGCAAAAATATCGTAATGTTCTTGTTCTTGGGTGTGATATCCCGAGGCAATTAATTTTAGGGTTAGATTATCATTAGCTCTGTAGGTTCCCTTAAGTGCTCCAAAATAGGTTTCGTATTTGTCTTTTTCTTGTCCATCATAACGAACAGTTAGTGCTTGCACTGTTTGTAATGTTCCAAAATTCACTTGTTCTGTTAGTGGCTCATAATCATAGGTGTTAAGTGCTAAATTACTTAAAAACCCTAATTCAAATTTACTAGAGAAGTTATAAGAAAGATAAGTTTGTACATCGGCAAATCTCGGTTGAAAATTAGTTTCTGTATTCTTAGCATCTACTAGTAAACTGTTATCTCTATATCGTACACCAACAATAGCGGCTAGTTTTTTGTTCTTAGAAATCCCTTCTGCAGAAACACTACCTCCTAGAAGACTTAGATCTGCTGTTGCTCCTAATCTTGTTGGTCTTTTGTAAGTAATATCTAGAACTGAAGAGAGTTTGTCTCCGTATTTAGCTTGAAATCCTCCTGCAGAAAAATCTACATTTCGAACCATATCTGTATTTACAAAACTTAAGCCTTCCTGTTGTCCGGATCGTACTAAAAAAGGGCGATAAACTTCAATCTCATTTACATAGACCAAATTTTCATCATAATTTCCTCCACGAACAGAGTATTGTGTGCTTAATTCATTATTAGAACTTACCCCAGGTAAACTTTTAAGAAGCCCTTCTACACCAGCATTAGCAGAAGGAGTTGTTCTAATGGTTTCGGGATCTAATGTTGTAATTCCTTCTACTATTTTACGTTCTCTACCCGATATAATAACTTCAGCTATCTGTTCAATATCTGTTTTTAGAACTGGGTTGAGTTCATATTCTTGATTTTCTTCGAGATTAATAACAAACTGTACATTTTTTAAACTAATGTGAGATATGTTTATTGTGATTTCTTGATTAGCAGGAATACTAAGCTGATATACGCCATTTTTATCAGATTGAGTACCAGAATTGTTATAGGAGATGTTAGCTCCCTGGATGGGTACGTTATTTTCATTAAGAACTACACCTTTTAGCGTTGCAGTCTGAGCCGAAGAAGAGATACTGAATATAATCAGTAAAATCAAAAGAGGAAAAAAATTAGGTTTCAAGAAGTAAGAGTATTTAAGGTTTTCTAAAAAATGTGGTTTCGAATGTTGCTCGATTACCTACTTTATCTAACACAACAAGTTTAAAATTATTTTCTGAGTCCACATGATTTTTATCATTAAAGTCATAGATTAACATTCCGGTCTTATAATCATATTCTAATAAAATGAATTTTCCATTTATAGTTCCTCGATAGCTTTTTATTCCAGATTCAGAGTCATTAATTTTCAGTTTTAAATGTGTGGCCTTTGATATCCATTTTTTGCTAGAAACATTAATGGGTATTATCGTAGGTTTCAGATTATCGGTAAATAAGGAGTATGTGCCAAAAGAACGCGTTCGGGTAGAGAATCGATTACCCTTTTTTGCTGTTCTAGAGTAGGATGGTGTTTTAGAACCATTTATACGCCCTATATATAGTTTTTTCTTATCTTCTTCATTATATCTGGATACATCAAAAACCAGTGTCATGTTTTTATGTAATGGAGTCTTGTTATTGTGGATTTTGATTTTTTCTCCACTAACAGATATATCCAAATAAGTATTTTCATATAATGCTCCTTTAGGAATAAAAAGATCAAAAAAGCCTGAGCTGTATGTATAATTTTCAGTTGCCTTAGCGTATTCTGATGTTTTAGGAATATCTGTTTTTGTGATCGTTTCGACATATTTTCCTTGTACAGGAATATTAATTGTAGTTGTATTGTTTTTAAAATCTTTGATATGGATAGTGTAGTTATAAGAAAGGCTATCTTGAATATTAACAATGCCATTATTTGTTTTCTTTTTGAAAACGGTTAACGGGTTGTTTTTTTCAACAAAGAGTTTCGTTATCCTACTTCTGTATTCTTTAAAATAGGAGTAATCAATAATTCTGTTCGCATACCGTGTTTCTGCAAAAGAAAAACGATTCATTTCTATTTTTAGATTTTCCAGACCATTAATTTGGGTGGTTATTTCATATACGCCATTATTGTTTTCGGCTAAATCTTGTTTATCTATAGTAGATACACCAAAACCAATTTTTCCATATGCATTCAGGCTCTCTGCTTTATAACTACCATCTTCTAGAGATGTAAGTTTTAATCTAACTGGTTTTTGCGAACCATTAATTTGTGCGTTTTTGTCTAAACTATATGCCCAAAGACTATTTATGATTGGTTTTCTGGTATCTTTTACTTCCATACCAAAATTCATTGGGTTCATTGGTCTGGATCTTGAATCTCTAATTTCAAAATGAAGGTGAGGGCCAGAACTTCCGCCTGTATTACCACTATATGCTATAATATCACCTTGCTTTACTAATAACGAACTTGATTTTGGAAAAAGCTCTATTTCATAAGATTCTTTTGCGTATTGTCTTTTTTTCACAAAAGCTTCAATTTCTGGAGAGAATTTTTTTAAATGGGCGTATACACTTGTGTATCCATTAGGATGTGCAATGTATAAAGCCTTACCATAACCGCCATGCGAAATTTTTATTCTAGTTATTCTACCAGATGCAGTAGCGTATACATTTAATCCTTCTTGGCCATTAGTTTTCATATCTAATCCAGAATGAAAATGATTCGATCTTAGCTCGCCAAATGTCCCAGAAACTACAGTGGGAATATCAAGAGGATGAATAAAATAGTCTTTAGGAAGGTCCTTTTGCCCATAGCAAAAAGAAAATCCAAGTAAAATAAAAACTATAATCTTTCTCATAAAAGGGGGTATCTATGTGTGTGTTTATGAAATGTGTTTATAAAACTACTTATTTTTTTGGTAGGTTATGCTATTTTCAATGCATGATTAATGGCATCATTTAAATATCCGCCAGAAATAATTTTTGTTCTAACCAGATCAACATTGGTTTTCATTTTTTTATATTCATCTAAAGATAAACTTTCAAGTTTGTCACTTAATTCGTCTAAATTAGAAACTGTAAAACCAATATTGTTATCTATTATAAAAGTACTAATGGCTGCTTTATCCCATACAATTACAGGTAATCCACATAAAATGTATAATGAAGTTTTATGAGGGTTGTTGTATTTTAAATACTGTCCATATTGTCCACTACATTCTTCTGTAGAAATACCATCCCATACTAATCCAAAAGATCCTTTGATATGATAAGCCACCACATCAGAAGGAAATGCTCCTTCATAGGAAAGTATTGATTTTTCTTTTTCGGTTTTTAGTTTTTGATAATCAAATCCCATACCATACAGGTTCATTCCGAAATTTTTTCTTTCGAGTTGATCAAGATCGTAGATGTATGAATTTTTACCGTCTCCAAATCCCCCGGCATATACTATTTCGTGAAGTTTTTCTCCTGTGACATTGTTGTTTTGATCTGGCAATCCTTTGTTTAATATATAGTCAAATATGCCAAGTACAATTATTGGAACTTTAACATCCTGTTCCAAGAACCAATCTTTCATCGAATCATTGTGCACAATAATGGCATTTGAAGAAGTTATCTTTTTTAATTCCTTATCTGCATCACTAGTTCTACCTTTTAAAAAACGAACATCATGAACTATGGTAATGATTTTACATCTTTTTATTTTTGCAACAAACAAGACATAATTTCTAAACTTATTTAGTGGATATTGTGTACACAGTGTTGATTTATATGGTAACCGTATTAAAGCAAAGGTGATACCGAAAAAGTTTTTTAGAGCTCCAATAGCAGAGTTAGGGATTGAAGATTGTTTGAAACCTAGGTTTTTAAACCCCATTTCGGTTAAAATAGACTCGCAATCAGTTTTTGCTTTACCTGCTGCATTAAAAAGAGATTTGTAATTTCTGGAGATGAAATATCCTTTCATATAAATGTATAAATTTAGCGGAGGAAAGATACATACATTTTATTTTTTATACCCTATTTTAAGAAGATTATCAATTGTGATTTTCTGATGTATAATTATTACATATAAAATCCTTTTAAAAATAGTAGTTTTGACAACTGAATTTTATAGAAACCGTTTCGAATCAAAAAAGTATACTAGTGAAAGAAAAGAGATATGATTATCTAATTGTAGGAGCAGGGTTGTTTGGGGGTGTTTTTGCTCACGAAATGACTAATCGGGGTAAAAAATGCCTTGTGATAGACAAGCGAGATCATTTAGGTGGAAACGTATATTGTGAAGAAAAAGAAGGAATTAATGTACATAAATATGGAGCTCACATTTTTCATACTAATGATAAAAAAATATGGGATTATGTAAATCAATTTGCAACTTTTAATAATTATATAAACTCTCCTTTATCATTGTCAAAGGGTAAATTGTATAACTTACCTTTTAATATGAATACGTTCTATCAGCTTTGGGGAACCAAGACACCGCAGGAAGCAAAAAATATTATAGATAAACAAGTAGCACAATATGGAGTAAAGTCTCCACAAAATCTAGAAGAACAGGCTTTATCTTTAGTGGGTAAGGATATTTATGAAACTTTTATTAAAGCGTATACTGAAAAACAATGGGGGAAAAAAGCAACAGAACTTCCTGCTTTCATTATTAAAAGACTTCCTGTTAGATATACGTATAATAACAATTATTTTAATGACATTTATCAAGGAATCCCTGTGGGAGGCTATAATGTGATTATTAATGGTTTATTAAATGGTATTGACACCAAAACAGGAGTAGATTTTTTTAAAGATAGAATAGATCTTGAATCTTTAGCAGATAAGATTGTGTATACTGGTAAGATAGATGAGTTCTTTGAGTATAAACATGGACAGCTAGAGTATAGGTCATTGCGATTCGAACACGAGCATCATAAGATAGAAAATTACCAAGGTAATGCTGTAGTGAATTACAATGATGCAAGTTATGCATTTACAAGGATTATAGAGCATAAACATTTTGAATTCGGAAAGCAAGATGGAACAATCATAACAAAAGAATATCCTGAGAACTGGGATAGAGGTAAAGAAGCATATTATCCTATTAATAATGATAGAAATCAAGAAATATTTAAAAAGTATAAAGAAGAATCACGAGAATTAGAAGGGGTGATTTTTGGAGGAAGATTAGCAGAATATCGCTATTATGATATGCACCAGATAATCGCATCATCTTTGTCCAAAGTAGAAGAAATATCAAGGATTAAACCACAATAAAGAAGGGGTTTAAAATTAGTTGTAAAACTATTGGTTTTTTTCAATTGGTATGTTAACTTTGTGTATCGAAGTATTGTGTAAATTTTACAATGAGTGATTTAATTGAAATTATTGATTCTCTTGAAAATAGAATAAGTAAGTTGCTTCATAAGTATGAATTGGTTAAGCAACAAAACCTAAGTCTAAAAGAGAAAATATCGAATTTGGAGTCTAATTCAGAACTTCAGATAGATCAATTAAAGCAGTGGGAAGAAAAATTCAGTGCGCTCAAAAATGCAAACGCAATACTAGGCAGTGACGAATATAAAAGGGAAACCAAGCTCAAAATAAACGCTTTAATAAGAGAGATTGATATGTGCATAGCACAACTTTCTGAATAAGTAAAATATGGCAGATAAGCTTAAAATTAAATTATCTATTGCAGATCGTGTATACCCATTAACGATTAATCCGGATCAGGAAGAAGGTTTACGAAAGGCTGCAAAAAAGATAGAAGCCATGATAAAGCAATTTGAGCAAAGTTATGCGGTTAGAGATAAGCAAGATGTATTGGCAATGTGCGCTTTACAATTTGCAGCACAAGTAGAACAAAAAGCTATAGATAAAGATGATGACACGGTTAATGTGGCTAATAGGTTAAATGAATTAAATAATTTGCTACACGAACATTTATCATAACGTTCTTTAAAATAAATAAGGTTACTGCCTGCACTAGTTGTTATTTTGATAAACTCAACAAGAATTAATTAAAAAGGGTGAGTTTAAGTTGTAAAAGCGCGCCGCCTTGAGCGGATTCTTGAGCAACTTGTTAGCCCTAAACCTGTTTTTACAGAGTTTATACAGAACCTTTGCTAGTGCAGGCTTTTTTTATATAAATACTAACATAAATTATGGATAATAATATTATATTTTTGATAGTTGCTGGGGTAGCAGGACTAATGATAGGGTTTATCATTGCCAAAGTTCTGGAGCGTAGCAAGGCGTCAGAAATTATTAAAAATGCTAAAAAAGCTTCCGAAAGTATTTTAAGAGATGCTAAAAGTGAGGGAGAGACAATTAAAAAAGACAAGATACTTCAGGCTAAAGAAAAATTTATTGAATTAAAATCAGAACATGAAAAGGTAATATTATCCCGAGATAAGAAGATGGCCGAAGCGGAAAAACGAACTAGAGATAAAGAATCTCAGGTTTCTAATGAATTATCTAAAAATAAAAAACTAAATATAGAGCTAGAAGAAAAGATTAAAGAAGGAGAGCAACGCAAGGATTATTTAGAAAAGAAACAAAGCGAACTTAAAAAACTTCATAAAAGCCAGGTACAACAACTTGAAGTTATATCAGGATTATCTGCAGAAGAAGCGAAAGAGCAACTTGTAGAGTCTCTAAAAGGACAAGCAAAGACTGATGCTATGGCAGTTATTCAAGATACCATTGAAGAAGCTAAGCTAACAGCACAGCAGGAAGCTAAGAAAGTAATAATAAATACTATCCAAAGAATAGGTACAGAAGAAGCAATAGAGAATTGTGTCTCAGTTTTTAATATTGAAAGTGACGATGTAAAGGGTAGAATTATTGGTCGAGAAGGTAGGAATATTAGAGCTATTGAAGCTGCTACAGGAGTTGAGATTATAGTTGATGATACCCCTGAAGCAATAATTTTATCTTGTTTTGACTCTGTAAGAAGAGAAGTGGCTCGATTATCACTTCATAAATTAGTGACAGATGGAAGAATTCATCCTGCACGAATAGAAGAAGTAGTACGAAAAACGAGAAAACAAATTGATGAAGAGATAATCGAAGTTGGTAAACGTACCGTGATTGATCTTGGTATACATGGATTACATCCAGAACTAATTAAGACTGTGGGTAGGATGAAATATAGATCTTCTTATGGTCAGAACCTTCTACAGCATTCAAGAGAAGTTGCTAAATTATGTGGTGTAATGGCTTCAGAATTAGGATTGAATCCTAAATTAGCCAAAAGGGCAGGGTTACTGCACGATATTGGTAAAGTTCCAGATACAGAAACAGAAGTGCCACATGCTATTCTTGGAATGCAATGGGCAGAAAAATATGGTGAGAAACAAGAAGTTTGTAATGCTATAGGGGCCCATCACGATGAGGTAGAGATGACATCTTTAATTTCACCTATCGTTCAGGTATGTGATGCGATTAGTGGTGCCAGACCAGGTGCGAGACGTCAAGTACTGGATTCTTATATACAAAGATTGAAAGATTTAGAAGGGATTGCCTTTGGGTTTGATGGAGTCAAGAAAGCTTATGCGATTCAGGCAGGTAGAGAACTTCGTGTAATTGTTGAAAGTGAAAAGGTGAATGATGAAAAAGCGGCTAGCCTTTCTTTTGAAATTTCTCAAAAAGTACAGACAGATATGACATATCCTGGTCAGGTTAAAGTGACCGTAATACGAGAAACAAGAGCAGTAAATATTGCTAAATAATATTTA
Organism: Aquimarina macrocephali; assembly: GCF_051627225.1. Lineage (NCBI taxonomy): Bacteria > Pseudomonadati > Bacteroidota > Flavobacteriia > Flavobacteriales > Flavobacteriaceae > Aquimarina > Aquimarina macrocephali. Next base: position 5,399,763 of record NZ_CP151795.1, on the reverse strand, counting down.
TAGAAATACGTATAAGCAAAGCGATAGTACTTAAGGGTAATATCGCTTTGTTGTTTTTGGTAATGAAATTCTTAGATTTAATAATGTTTCAAGTCTTAGGGGGTATAAAACATATTTTCTGTTGATCGCTTGGTGAGTTTGCTTGGAGAATTAATTTGTTATAGGATTAATCTCTATACTTTTTAATAATATTGTCTTTCCATTCCAGGGCTAATTCCAAAGTGTCAAATTGTTTGAATTCTTTGTTGAAGAAAGTTTTTTCGAGCTTTATTTGTATCTTTTGTTTAGGATCTGCAGATACTACAGCAAAGCCAATCATGTTAGAGATTTTAGCTGTTTCTAGGTATATAGTAGGATTTACGGCATAAGAATTAATGCGGTGAGTAATGTAAACAAAAGGCTTGTTTTTAAAATGTTTTTCTACTATTTGTAGTAAAACATCGTTGTGTTCTGGTGATACTGTGACTCCTTCTTTCATTACAGCCTTTACATAATCTTCATATATTTCTATATGACAAAAATAAAAATTGTATGAAGTGATCATTAGGTTTTTGTTAGCTTTTAACATGTGTTTTAGATACAAAAACAGGGTGAAAATAAAACTTTTTCATGCTATTTTACCGTATAATATATGAAAAAAACATGAATTAATTAAGAGGCTAAAACATGTCTCATATTAAATTCATGGCTATATTCGTTCTGTTTATTTGGGGTTGATGTTATTTAGTTAAGTAGCTCAACGGCTTTTTAATAAAGTTTCTTGGATGGATTACAAAAAAGACTGTTATCTCTAAAATAACAGCCTTTTTTGTAATTGTTATGCTTTGATGATTAGGATTCAGTAGATTCTTCAGCTTTTTTGATAGTAATTGTTAATTCACCAGAATCGTCATCCATATCCATGAATATACTATCTCCTTCTCCAAGCTGAGAATTTATAATCTCTTCTGCCAAAGCATCTTCTATATATTTTTGAATAGCTCTTTTTAAAGGTCTTGCACCATACTGTCTGTCAAAACCTTTTTCGGTAATGTAGTCCTTAGCTTTTTCGCTTAAGGATAAGTCGTACCCAAGATCTTTAATTCGGCCATATAGTTTATCAAGTTCGATATCAATAATTTTATGGATATCCTCTCGTTCTAATGCGTTAAATACAACAACATCATCTACTCGGTTCAGGAACTCAGGAGCAAATGCTTTTTTTAATGCATTTTCTATTACTCCTTTAGCATAATCTTCTGCTTGGGTCTTTTTGGCAGAAGTTCCAAAACCAACTCCTTGTCCAAAATCTTTCAGTTTACGCGCTCCAATATTAGAGGTCATAATAATTATAGCGTTTCTGAAATCAATTTTACGTCCAAGACTATCAGTAAGGTATCCATCATCTAGTACTTGAAGCATCATATTGAATACATCAGGATGTGCCTTTTCGATTTCATCTAATAGAATAACTGCATATGGTTTTCTTCTTACTTTCTCGGTAAGTTGGCCTCCTTCTTCGTAACCAACATATCCAGGAGGTGCTCCAATAAGTCTCGAAACTGCAAATTTCTCCATATACTCACTCATGTCAATACGAATAAGTGTGTCTTCACTATCAAAAAGCTCTCTGGCTAAGACTTTGGCTAACTGTGTTTTACCAACCCCTGTTTGTCCTAAAAATATAAATGACCCAATAGGTTTGTTAGGGTCTTTTAATCCGGCACGATTACGTTGTATTGCTTTTACGACTTTGGTAACAGCTTCATCCTGGCCAATAACTTTACCCATAATTAGATTAGGTAATTCGGCAAGTTTATTGCTTTCAGTCTGTGCAATACGATTAACAGGAATACCAGTCATCATAGAAACTACATCTGCTACGTTTTCTTCATCAACAGTTTCTTTATGTAATTTAGATTCTTTTTCCCATTGTTCTTGTGCAACTCCTAGTTCTTTCTCAAGATTCTTTTCGTCATCTCTAAGTTTTGCAGCTTCTTCGTATTTTTGTTTCTTGACTACACTATTTTTTAATTCTCTTACTTCTTCAAGTTTTTTCTCGAGATCAAGTACCTTCTTAGGAACATCAATATTAGTAATATGTACTCTAGAACCAGCTTCGTCCAGTGCATCAATAGCTTTGTCTGGTAAAAAGCGATCTGTCATGTATCTATTAGTTAGTTTTACACAAGCTTGGATAGCCTCTGGAGTATAACTAACATTGTGATGTTCTTCATATTTTTCCTTAATATTATTAAGAATTTCTATGGTTTCTTCAATATTTGTAGGTTCTACAATTACTTTTTGAAAACGTCTTTCTAATGCGCCATCTTTTTCTATATATTGACGATATTCATCTAGGGTTGTAGCTCCAATACATTGGATTTCACCTCTTGCTAAGGCTGGTTTAAACATATTCGAAGCGTCTAAACTTCCTGTAGCGCCACCAGCACCAACAATAGTATGGATTTCGTCTATAAAAAGAATGATATCATCGTTCTTTTCTAATTCGTTCATTACCGCTTTCATTCGTTCTTCGAATTGTCCACGATATTTGGTTCCTGCAACTAAGCTTGCCAGATCAAGAGTAACCACTCTTTTGTCAAATAGGATTCTAGAAACTTTTCGTTTCACTATTCTTAGAGCAAGTCCTTCTGCAATGGCAGATTTACCAACTCCGGGTTCTCCTATAAGGAGAGGGTTGTTCTTTTTACGTCTACTTAATATTTGAGATACACGCTCTATTTCTTTGGATCGTCCTACTACCGGATCGAGTTTTCCTTCTTCTGCCATTGCAGTTAAATCACGGCCAAAGTTGTCTAAAACAGGAGTTTTAGATTTTTTCCCTGCTTTACTTCCTCCAGAAGGAGAGTTAAAAGGATTTTCTTTGGATGAATCTCCTGTTAAATCATCATCATCTTCAGAGAAAGATTCTGCTTTTGGGTTATCTATATATTCTTCTTCGTTAGCAATCATAAACTTAAATTGGTCTTTAACATTATCGTAATCTACTTTTAAACGATTTAAAAGTTTTGTAGTTGGGTCGTTTTCATTTCTTAGAATACATAACAGAAGATGAGCAGTATTAATAGAAGAACTTTGAAATAGCTTAGCTTCCAAAAAAGTAGTTTTTAGTGCTCTTTCTGCCTGTCTGGTTAAATGTAAATTTTTTTTCTCGTTTGAGGCGACGGCTATATTTGGATTTGCAGGGCTAAGAATCTCGACCTTTCTTCTTAGATTGGTCAAGTCGATATCCAGCGCATCTAGAATATTAATAGCTTTACCACTTCCGTCACGTAGCAACCCTAGCATAAGGTGTTCTGTACCGATAAAGTCATGCCCTAATCTAAGAGCTTCTTCTTTACTGTACGCAATAACATCTTTTACTCTGGGCGAAAAATTATCATCCATAAAATTATTCTCTTTCTTTATAACTAAAATAGTAATTTTTAGAATTATATTGACAAAAACTATTCCTTTTAATCGATCATTAACATATATATATTGATAATAGGGTATTTTGTCATGCAATTTCAAGCTTTAAAAAAAACACTAGCTCCGAGACAGTGTCTTTTATGGTTTTTTTGCTTTTATTGGTAAATAGACAAAAAATGCTTTAATAATCAAAACCTATGATCGTAGACTTATTAACTATCTATATCCTTACTATTGTTAATAAATTACGTATATTAGATAGGTGATTGGCTGTTAAAACCGTCTTAATTTACTTAAATTAGCGCGTTTAATTAATCAATTTTTAGAATAAAATAATTTTTTATGGCTGATGGAGAAAAGCTTATACCTATCAATATAGAAGATGAGATGAAATCGGCATACATTGATTACTCAATGTCTGTTATAGTATCTCGTGCACTTCCTGATGTTAGGGATGGTCTTAAGCCCGTACATAGACGTGTTTTATACGGTATGTATGAATTGGGTGTTAAAGCAAGTAGTGCCCACAAGAAATCTGCAAGAATTGTAGGTGAGGTTCTTGGTAAATATCACCCGCATGGTGATACGTCTGTATATGATACGATGGTTCGTATGGCGCAAGAATGGAGTTTGAGATATATGTTAGTTGATGGCCAGGGTAACTTTGGTTCTGTGGATGGTGATAGCCCTGCGGCTATGCGTTATACAGAAGCAAGAATGCGTAAGATATCTGAAGATATGCTGGCAGATATCGAAAAAGACACTGTAGATCATACATTTAATTTTGATGATACTTTACAAGAACCAACAGTTCTGCCAACAAGAGTTCCGGGATTATTGATAAATGGAGCTTCAGGAATTGCAGTGGGTATGGCAACGAATATGCCTCCTCATAATCTAAGTGAGGTTGTTGATGGTACAGTTGCTTATATTGAGAATAACGATATTGAAATTGATGAATTAATACAATATATTAAAGCCCCGGATTTTCCTACAGGTGGAACAATCTATGGTTATGATGGTGTTAGGGAAGCTTTTAAAACAGGTAGAGGAAGAGTCGTTATACGAGCTAAAGCAAGTTTTGAAGAAGTAAACGGTAGAGAAAGTATAATCGTTACCGAGATTCCTTATCAAGTGAATAAGGCAGATATGATTAAAAAAACTGCTGACCTTGTTAATGATAAGAAGATTGAAGGGATTTCTACAATACGTGATGAGTCTGATAGAAACGGTATGCGTATCGTATATGTTCTTAAACGTGATGCAATACCTAATATAGTACTAAACCTTTTATATAAGTATACAGCCTTACAATCTTCGTTTAGTGTAAATAATATTGCACTGGTTAATGGAAGACCACAGTTGTTGAATGTAAAAGAAATGATTCATTATTTTGTCGAACACAGACATGAAGTAGTTGTTCGTCGTACAAAATATGAATTGAAAAAAGCCGAAGAAAGAGCTCATATTCTTGAAGGGTTAATTATAGCTTCTGATAATATTGATGAAGTGATCGCTTTAATTCGTTCTTCTGCAAATGCAGATGAGGCCCGCGAAAAATTAATAAAGCGTTTCAAACTTTCTGAAATACAGGCCAAAGCAATCGTAGAGATGCGTTTGCGTCAATTAACAGGTCTTGAGCAAGATAAACTACGTGCGGAGTATGATGAGTTGATGAAGACTATCGAAGACCTTAAGGATATTTTGGAAAAGAAGGAGCGTAGAATGCAAATCATTAAGGACGAGCTGGCAGAAATAAAAGAAAAATATGGTGATGAGCGTCGTTCTCAAATAGAATATGCAGGTGGAGACCTGAGTATAGAAGATATGATTCCGGATGAAAAAGTAGTAATTACGATTTCACATGCAGGATATATAAAAAGAACTTCTCTTAACGAATATAAGAAACAAAATAGAGGAGGAGTAGGACAAAAAGGAAGTACAACACGTAATGAGGATTTTCTCGAACATTTATTTGTAGGAACCAATCATCAGTACATGCTGTTCTTTACTCAGAAAGGAAAATGTTTCTGGATGAGAGTATATGAAATTCCGGAAGGAAGTAAAACTTCTAAAGGAAGAGCTATTCAAAATCTAATTAATATACATAATGACGATAAAGTGAAAGCTTTTATCTGTACTCAAGATCTTAAAGATGAAGAGTATATTAATTCGCATTATGTCATTATGGCAACGAAAAAAGGTCAGGTTAAAAAGACGTCATTAGAACAATATTCCAGACCGAGAACAAATGGTATTAATGCAATTACAATAAAGGATAATGATGAGCTTCTCGAAGCTAAGTTAACCGATGGTAAGAGTCAGGTAATGCTAGCAGTAAAATCGGGTAAAGCAATTCGATTTGAAGAAGAAAAGACTAGACCAATGGGACGTGGAGCCTCAGGAGTAAGAGGAATCCGACTTGCTGATGATAAAGATGAAGTAATTGGTATGGTAGCTGTTAATGAAATGGAAAGTAATATCTTAGTAGTTTCAGAAAATGGTTATGGAAAACGCTCTAAATTAGAAGATTATAGAATAACGAATAGAGGAGGTAAAGGTGTTAAAACCATTTCTGTTACAGATAAAACAGGAAGTCTGGTAGCGATTAAGAACGTTACCGATTTAGATGATCTTATGATTATAAACAAATCTGGGATCGCTATTCGACTTGCAATAGAAGATTTACGTGTAATGGGACGCGCAACACAAGGTGTACGTCTTATTAATTTAAAAGGTAAAGATTCTATTGCCGCAGTAGCAAAAGTTATGCATGACGAAGACGATATAGATCAGGATGAAGATATAGAAGATGTTGATTCTTCTGAGACAGATACTGATAATGCTTCAGATGGCACGAATATTGATAATGAAACAAAACAATAATTAAATCCCATTTTAAAAAAAACTCAAGTAATGAAGACTAAATTTATCGTAGTACTATTTCTAGCTGTTGGTGCTTTTGGATTCGCTCAAAAGAAAATCACACCAAAACCAGCATTAAAAGCAGCTGCCAAAGCCTTAAAATCTGGTAATATGGATGTGGCAGCAGAAGCATTGCAAGCTGCAGAAGGACAGTTGGATGCTGCCGATGATAAAATGAAAGCGCAGTATTATTTTTATAAAGGACAAGTTGTTGCAGCTTCAGCAAATGAATCTTTAGAGAAAATTGAAAGTGCGGCTAATGCTTATAATAAAGCAATAGAAATTGAAGCAGCGTCAGGAGCAGCTAAATATACAGTAGATGCATCACAAAAATTACAATTATTGCGTCAATCTTTAATCGAAAATGCAATTAAAGATCAGAATGCAAAAAACTATAAAGGAGCATCAGAAAAACTTTATTTAGGATATACAACTAATAAAGCTGATACTACATATTTATATTATGCAGCAGGTAACGCTGTTAATAATAAAGACTATGATACTGCTCTAAAATATTATAAGGAATTAAAAGACCTTGGTTTTAGCGGAGAAAAAAAGGAGTTTGTAGCAACGCATAAAGAAACTGGTAAGCTTGATGTTTTTGAATCTAAACAAATAAGAGACCTTTCTGTAAAATCAGGAGAGTATATTAAACCAGAAACTAAAACTTCTGAATCTAAAAAAGGGGAGATTGCTAAAAATATTGCCTTGATTTATATGAGCCAAGGAAAAGATGAAGAGGCTGTAGCTGCTATTGAAGATGCTAAAAAAGAAAACCCTGAGGATTCTGCATTAATGCAGGCAGAAGCTGATGTATATTACAAGTTAGGGAATATTGCTAAGTATAAGGAGATTATGGAACAGATCGTAGCTAACGATCCTGAAAATCCAGATTTACTATATAATTTAGGAGTTAGTGCTTCTCGTCTTGGAGACAATGATCAGGCAATGGGATACTATAAGAAAGCTTTAGAGTTAAAGCCAGATTATACTGCTGCTCAAATTAATATTGCTTCTATAATTTTAAGTGGAGAAACTAAGATTGTAGATGAGATGAATGGTTTAGGAACATCTTCAAGCGATAATAGGAAATATGAAGAACTAACAAAAAAGAGATCAGAATTATATAAAACAGCTGTTCCTTACCTTGAAGGAGCTTTAAAAAGTAATCCTGATAATGTAGAAGCTATTCGTACATTGATGAATATATTTTATCAATTGGATGATCCTAAAGCTGGTGAAATGAAAGACAGACTTAAAGCTTTAGAAGGAGGTAACTAATAATAGAGCTTTTCAATAATCATAAAAAAAACCGGAATATATATTCCGGTTTTTTTTATGATTTATTTGCACACTTATAGAATAGTACCCTAGATTGAATACTGTTATTTATCTAAGTTCGGCTCCTAATTTATTTTCAAAATTATACTGTAACTTGTTCATGATTTTATCGATTTGTTTATCGGTAAGTGTTTTATTCTCGTCTTGCAAAATGAAGCTTACAGCATACGATTTTTTCCCTTTTGGTAGGTTTTTACCTTGGTACACATCAAATAAGTTTACATCTTTTAAAATTTGTTTTTCGGTTTGCTTGGCGATAGTATGAATTTCTTCAAACTTTATAGAATCATCCAATAACAAGGCAAAATCACGACGCACTTCAGGAAACTTTGGGATGCCTGTGTACTTTATTTTATTGTGTTTTGCATATTCCAAGATAACATCCCAGTTAAAATCGGCATACAATACTTCCTGAGAAATAGAGAAATGTTTTAATACCGATTTTTTTAATATTCCAAAATCAACTAATTGAGCTTTGCCAATACTTAAAGAAAGACCTTCTGCAAAAACATCATTCTTTATAGGAGAAGTTTTTAACCTTGTTAATCCTAAACGCTCCAAAACAGAGTATACTATTCCTTTTAGGTAAAAGAAATCACTTGTTTGCGAACTCATGGTCCAGGTTTCTTTGGATCTATCTCCAGAAACAATAATGCTTAAGTGTTTGTTTTCTATTCTTTTATCTTCGTAATTATGATATGTTTTTCCAAACTCAAATAATTTAAGATCCGATCGCTTTCTATTGCTGTTATATGATACAGCTTCTAATCCCGAAAATAACATAGATTGTCTCATTACTGCCAAATCATTACTAAGTGGATTTAGCATTTCGACATTATTTTCATCTTTAAGTTGTTCACTCAAGGCAATATAATGAGGAGAGGTAAGCGAGTTGGCTAACATCTCATTAAATCCCTGACCAACAAGTTGATTTGATATCGTGTTTTGCACATTATGGTCAGAAAACTTATCAATATTTGATATAGAAGCATTTAATTTCTGAGTAAAACCTATAGTATTATACCCGTATACTCTAAGGATTTCTTCTATAACATCAACTTCTCTTTGCACATCATTTCTGTATGCCGGAATAGTAAGGCCTATACCTGTCTCAGTTACACTATTGATTTTAATGTCTAACGAAGTGAGAATCCTCTTAATAGTATCTTGAGGTATTTCTTCGCCAATTAATTTTGTAGCATTTTCAAAAGATAAAATTACCTGAAAATCTTCAATCTTTTTTGGATATAAATCCATGATTTCGCTAGAAATATTTCCTCCTGCAAGCTCCTGTATCAATAGAGCAGCTCTTTTAAGGGCATATTCGGTGATATTTGGATCAATACCTCTTTCAAATCTAAAAGAAGCATCTGTATTTAGACCATGTCGTTTTGCTGTTTTACGAATACTAATAGGATCAAAATATGCGCTTTCTAAGAAAATCGAAGTTGTTCTTTCTGTTACCCCCGAGTTTACTCCTCCAAATACACCAGCAATACAAAGAGGTTTTACAGCATCACAGATCATAAGATCTTCCTGATGCAATTCTCTTTCTACTTCATCTAGAGTTGTAAATTTAGTACCGGCATCTAATGTTTTTACTTCAATTTTATTTCCTTCAATATAATGTGCGTCAAATGCGTGTAATGGCTGTCCTAGCTCATGTAAAACATAATTAGTAACATCTACCACATTGTTTTTTGGAGTAATTCCAATCGCTTTCAATCTATGTTGCAACCAGGCGGGAGATTCACTTACTTTAATATCAGAAATTGTTACACCACAATATCTAGGTGCTAGTACAGTATTTTTGACCTCGATGTCAATTTTATTTAGCCTGTTTTCTACTCTAAAATTACTTACTGATGGAGTAATGAGTTCTAAATTAAGATCTTTTTGTAGTAATCCTGCTTTAAGATCACGCGCAGTACCCAAATGACTCATTGCATCTGCACGATTAGGAGTTAATCCAATTTCAAACACAGAATCATTTTCAATATCAAATATGTCCGAAGCTTTAGTTCCTACAGTGATATCAGTACTTAAAACCATAATCCCATCATGACTTTTTCCTAACCCTAATTCATCCTCGGCGCAGATCATACCATGGCTTTCTTCGCCTCTTATTTTTCCTTTTTTTATGACCCATTCTTCACCTTTATCATTGTAAAGTTTTGTGCCAATAGTTGCAACAGGAACTTTTTGCCCAGCAGCAACATTAGGAGCGCCACAAACAATCTGAACTGGCTCACCACTACCTAAATCTACTTTGGTAATTTTAAGCTTATCTGCATTTGGATGTTTTTCGCAATTAAGAACTTGCCCTACAATAACACCTTCTAGTCCTCCTTTTACACTTTGATAGGACTCTATTCCTTCTACCTCCAATCCTAAATCGGTAAGGAGTTCTCCGGTTTTTTCTGCATCCCAATCGATATTAATAAATTGCTTCAGCCAGTTATACGAAATCTTCATTTGTGATCTTTCTAAATTCAGGTGGTAAAGATAATATATTGGGCAGAGGATACAAATAGTTGTAAGTATATCTATAAATAAAATTATGGTATATTTAGAATAGTTTTATTCTAACCAAATTTTAATATTATGAAAACAGGAATTAAGTTATTTACTATTATGTTTCTTTTCGGAATAATTTCTTGTACAGATAAGAAAAAAGAAGAGGAAGAAACCAAAGCAGCTGTAGAAAAAATAGAAGCGGTTGAATCTGAATTAGATCAAATCTCAGAAGAAGTAGAAACCAAAGTAGAAGAATTGGAAGAATCTTTAGAAGATTTGGATAATATTTAAAAGACCTTTTAGTAATAAACCTTCATACCTTAATTATTCTAACATTAACTAAAAAAGACTATCATGAAACTTATAAAACTAGTATTGGTATTTGTTTTGATTTTCACTTTAGGGAATCAAGTTACTATTGCTCAAGGAAAATCTCAGGAAGCAAAAGAAAAAGTAGCTGAGAAAAAAGCAAAAGCAAAGGAAAAAGCTGAAAAAACTCAGGTAAAGGCAGAAAAAAAAGCAGAAAAAGCTCAAGAGAAGGCTGAGAAAGCCAGAGAGAAAGCAGAAAAAAAAGTTGAAAAACTAGAAGGAAAAGCAGAAGAAGCGAAGGATAAAGCTATTGAAAAGGCTGAAAAAGCTGAAGAAAAGGCTGAAAAGGCCCTAGAGAAAGCCGAAAAAAAGGTAAAAGGTAAAGCCTATGGCAAAAATAAAGAAGGATTAACTGGTAAGGAATTTGGAATGGCCAGAGCTGAAGAAGCTAAGAATATGGTGAAAGAACGTAATGAGGTGTTGAAAAAGAATGAAGAAAGGATAACTAGAGGTAAAGAAAAAATTGAAGCAGCAAAAGAACGCCTGGCAAAAGCAAAGGAAAAGGAGGGAGAAGAAGCTCTAACTCCTGAAGAAATAGCAGAAAAAGAAGCCAAAATCACTAAAGCCGAAGAAAAGCTAAAAGCCTTAGAAGAATCAATTAAAAAAGGAAAAGAAAAGATGAAAGAAGGAAAAGAAAAATTAGACAAATTATATACTAAGGAACAATAAAAGCCTAATAAAACTATAAAAAGAGAATCGTCCGGTAAGTTTTGAGTAACTTTCCGGACTTTTTATACGATAAAAATAATGAGAAAAACAGCCATATTTATTCTACTTGTAACCACTATTTTTTCTTCCTGTAAGAAAGAAAAACCATCTGATTTGATTGAGTTTAAAAGTGGACCCTGGAAAGCAACTTTAGAAGTTCAGGGTAATAAAAAACTTCCTTTTTTGATTGAAGTAATGGAGGATCAAACCTTAAGAATTTTTAATGCCGAAGAAACAATCGATGTAGATGAAGTTATAATCAATAAAGATTCTATACTAATTAAGTTTCCTGTTTTTGAAGGGTATATCGCTGGTCGATTTATAGATTCGATGACAATTTCTGGAAGTTTTATTAAAAAAAGCCTGGATAGAGTGGTGCCTTTTACGGCAAATTATGGAGAACAGGATCGATTTGAAATTGTTTCAAAATCAAATCATGATATTACAGGAAATTGGGAGACAATTTTTAGTAAAGACAATGAAGAAGATAGGTATATAGCCAAAGGTACTTTTAAACAAAATGGAAATATGGTTACGGGTACATTTAGAACAACTACAGGAGACTATCGTTATTTAGAAGGCGTTTTAAATAATGATCAATTACAATTATCAACTTTTGATGGAGCTCATGCTTTCTTATTTACTGCGCAAGTTACAGATAGTACATTGAGTGGTTATTTTTATTCGGGTAATCACTGGAAAGAGCCTTTTGTAGCTAAAAGAAATGAGAACTTTAAATTACCTTCTGAAGATTCACTAACTTTTCTGAAAGAAGGATATGATACATTAGATTTTAATTTTCCTGATGTTGAAGGAAACCAAATTTCGCTTAAAGATGATCGGTTTAAAGATAAAGTGGTAATCGTACAAATTATGGGAACCTGGTGCCCAAACTGTATGGATGAGACCAAATATTATGTAGAATATCAGAATGAGCATAAAAACAATGGAGCCGAATTTGTTGCATTAGCTTTTGAATATGCAAAGACCGAAGAAAAAGCATTTAAATCCATAAAACGATTACAGCAAAAATTAAAGGTAACATATCCGGTTCTTTTAGCTCAATATGGAACTTCAGATAAACAGAAAGCACAAGAAAAACTACCGATGCTAAATCATGTATTATCATATCCAACTACCATTTTTATTGATAAAAAAGGACAAGTACGTAAAATACACACTGGTTTCAATGGCCCGGCTACAGGCCAAAAATATGTAGATTTTAAAAATGATTTTGAAGGTTTTGTTAACCAGTTGTTAAAAGAATAATATGGTTTAACAATCAATTATGACTTTATTTTTGAGTTTAACACTACCGTAACATTAGGATTGAGATATACCTCTTACATTGTTTAAGTCAGAAATTAGATTTTTCTAAGTGATAATAATTAATCAAAAAAAAAGTCATGAAACAATTCAACTTAATTACAACTTGTATTGTGAGCGCAATGATGTTGCTCTCAATTCAAACAAATGCGCAACTTACTACACCTGAAGGAAGCCAACGTGCCCAAGTAATGCAACGTGTAGGAACTACAAATATCACAATTGATTATGGGAGACCAAGTGTAAAAGAACGTGAAATCTGGGGAAAACTAGTTCCTTATGGATATAATAACCTGGGTTTTGGAACATCTACAGCGGCACCCTGGAGAGCAGGAGCTAATAGCAATTCGACTATAGAGTTTACTCACGATGTAAAAATCGAAGGAAAAGATATTAAGGCAGGTACTTATGGCCTACATATTGCTTTAAAAGAAGATGGTGGTGCTACTGTTATATTTTCTAATAATTCTAACTCCTGGGGAAGTTATTTTTATGATGAAAAGGAAGATGCTTTACGTGTAGATGTTAAAACCAAAGAGACAGCACATACCGAAATGCTAACTTTTTTATTTCCTAAAGTAGAAGCTAACAGTGCGGTAGTAGCATTGAGGTGGGAGAAAAAAGAAATTCCTTTCACGATCGAAGTTGATGTGAAAAATGTTGTAATGAAAGGCATTAAGAATGATCTTCGCAATTCTGCAGGTTTTACTCAGACAAATTGGGATAATGCTGCAAATTATGCATTTAGTGCAGGTGAGTTAGATCAAGCACTAGAGTGGGTTGATGCATCTATATCCGGTAGTTTTTTTAGTAAAGAAACTTTTGCTAACCTATCTCTTAAATCACAAATTTTGGCTAAACAAGGGAAAACAAGTGAAGCTATGACTTTTGTAGATAAAGCTGCCAAACTAGGAAGTACTTCACAGGTTTTTAGATTAGGAACAGGTTTAATAAGCTTAGGGCAAAAAGATAAAGCGCTCCTTATTTTAAAGGATAACGTAAAAAATAGTAAAGGCGCATGGCCATCTAATTATGGATTAGCAAAAGCGTATTCGGCAACCGGGGATTATAAAAATGCTATAAAAGCGATAAATACATCATTAAGCAGTGCTCCTGATCGATTTAAAGGAAGATTAAACGGTGATTTGGAAAAACTTAAAAATGGAAAAGATATAAATTAAAGGAATAATCTATAGCAATAATGAAAGACCGTCTAAATTTTATTAGACGGTCTTTGTGTTTTATTTCATATATAACTTAGTCAGTTAATTTTCTCATTATCCATTCAATAGGGCCATATTTTGAATACTTTTTATTAATCATTGAAAAGATAAGACATACTATAATAAAGAACAATGCGTATAAAAAGGAAAAGTTAACTGTATACTCTCCCATTTTTATAGGGCTAACAATTTCTATAAATCCCATTCCTATTATGACATGTGCAATATAGAAGGTTAAAGCAAGTTGCCCCGTGTTTTTTAATATATGTATGAAAGTGGTATTCTCATATTTCTTTGAAATTAGAATACAAAATGAAATAAGGAATATGGCTACACTACTTCCAGAAATCATGTATAAAGGTAATGGTGGCATAGGATCTGTTCCAAGAATCGGAGTTAATTCTGAGATCATTTCTTGGTTTCCCATAGAAAAGAAAGCAATAGAAAAATAGGATATTATCTGTACGATTATAAATACTGTAAGGCTAACCCATAATGCTTTTATAACTACTTTAATATTACTTAATTGCACCTTGCCAAACCACATTCCTATAATCATAAATGCACTCCAGGGGAAGACGGGATGAAAACCATTAAAAAAAAGGTTTTTTAAAAAACCTTTTACAGTCCATAGGTCTATATAGCTCATTTTTGCATAGTCCCATCCATTATCATAATCCCATAATATCATAAGTATAGGATATAACATCACCATTCCTATTGCAATAAATGATAGTGTTTTTGGCTTACTTTTTATTAAAAATATTGCCAGAAGTATATATATCCCATAAAAGTGTAAAATATCTGCTTGCCAGATTGTGGAATAGGATATGCCAATTAAAAAAAGAAATAGAGCTCTTTTTAGAAGTTTGTATTTGTTTTGGTTTAGTTCATCTGCATTATTGCGATGTAATGCACCTTTTGTCATTAATGAGATTCCTACACCTGCCAGAACAACAAAGGTTGCAGCTGCTTTACCATCTAATAATCCTAAAATAGTATTCAAGAATGGATTACCATGATTTCCAAATACCATTTTAAAATTAACTATAATCATTCCAAAGATTGCCAGTGCACGTGCAACATCAATTCCAATAATTCTTTTTTGCATAGCACTCTTTTTTTTTGCAAACAAATATAGATGAGCAGGTTAGAAGTGGTATTGTTCAATACAGACAATTATTATTTTACAGGAATATAAATCTCGGTAAGGAGTTCTTTTTCTGGAGTATTAGTTTCATCATTAAGATAAAACTCTAAAGTAGGTTTGTCTTCAAACTCTAATTGTACTTCGGTTATCCAGTACCCATAGATTAAATTGTAAGTATCTGTAGAACTCTCATGACTACCTTTGTGTAAGAACTTGGCATATTTTTGCTGTGCTATATGTTTGGTTTTAAATAACCCTTTTAAAGGAAAGTCTATTTCTTTTTCTAGAACAATCCCGGCATTATACCTGCAATGTACAGTGTCTGTGATTGCATCATCATCTAATATTTCACCCAATATAATTGTTTCGTCTTTTAATAAATCATGTTTTGAGGCGTATGAGACCAATTGTTTCCAGGTTTTTTCTATACCATTGATATTTTCATAAGATCCTTGATAGGTTAAATATAAAATATCAAAACCAGGAATTTCTTCGAGTTCATAATTAAGAACTTGTTCTTGAGTGTTTTCTAATGAGAAGATCGCTTTTTGGGTAATGTATTGTTTGACTTTGTTCGAATTTCGAAAAGAAGAAGGAGAACATTTAAACTGTTTTTTAAAAGCTTTACTAAAAGCAGCAATATCACTATATCCAATTTCATGGGCAATATCAGAGATGTTCTCAGATGAAAATTTCAGGTATTCTGCGGCCTTTTCTAATTTTATTCTTTTTATATATAGACCTATAGTTTCGTGATGCAGTGCAAGAAATATTCTGTTTATATTTCGATAAGAATAAAACGATATGTCTTCTATATCTTTTTTACTGATCTCATTTTTAAATTTCTCTTCTATATAGAGAATTAATTTTTTATAACGTTCCAGTTGTGTTGGATTTCCCATGTTTTATCATTTTAAAGGAAAGGTACTACGAAATAGTAGTATCAGAGTTGTCTTTTTAGGATAATTAGATATGTTATTCATAGCGTGAAATAAGAATTTTAATGCAATATAGAGATTATGCTTTTTTGTCTTAATAGGACAAACGACATACTGTTCATGCTTACTAGTTTTGGTTAAAATTTAATAGTAGAACATGAACAACAAAACAGGTATAAAAGCTTTAATGGTAATATTATTCATTTTTTCAATCTATAATGTCAAAGCACAAACTATAGATAAGAATAGCCTCTTAAAAAAATGGGATCTTGATACCTACAAGATTGGAGTTAAGAAATACCCACCATCTAAAAAAGAAAAAAATGACTATATCCTTTTTAAAAAGGATATGACCTTTATCTCTATGTCTGATGGGAAAATGGAGAGCGGTGCCTGGATGTTAAACACTAATGGCAGCTATATAATGATGACTGATGATAAAAAAGAAAAGGTAAAGGCACACATCGTCGTTTTAACATCAGTGAATTTGGTGTTGCGTTTTGATATTAAAGAGATTAGGGAGATAGAGGTTCATTATGCTTTTAATTTATAAAATCAAGTTTATAATGAAATCTATCTGGTATGTATCAATGTTTTTCTTGTCTTCTATAGTATTGTCTCAAGAAAAAATAGCCTTAAAAACTGTTCCTTTTCATACAGAAAACTCATCAATATACATAGAACAGGTTTTCGATACTCGGAAAGAGAAAAACTTAGGATTAGGGACCAATAAATTTGGAGAAAAAGTCATTTTTCAATTACACCCAAATGCACCAAGGGCTATTCTAAGTTTTATGAAAACTTCTTTTTCGCATGCTAAAGATGCAAAACCAATATATATAAAAGTTGAGAATTTAGAAATTCAACAATCTCAGAGTAGTATAAATCATATAACGACCAGGGTGTATATAGACTTGGTTTTTTATGAAAAAGAAAATGATAAACTGAAAGAACTTCATGCTGTACGGCACTATGAAGAAGAAATTTTTTCTATGTCTGATGAATCAAAAATATTTGAGACCTATGAAAAAAGAATCAGAGCTGCATTAGAATATTGTACCCTAAGTTTTATGAATCATTATAAAAAAGGGAACAGACCAGACTCTACATCAAGAGGTATACAAACAAACGTAGAAGATGTTTTTTATGAGAAATCTAAATTAAAACATGCAGAACGATTAGGGAAATGGTTTAACATGTTGACATATAAAAAAATATATAGTAAGCATAAAGAGGGATGGAAAATTAGTTATATAGGATTTGCTGATAGTGATAAAAACTTCATCATGCCCTTTATAATATCTTATGATAGATATAGTATAAAACGAAGTTCATTGCTCAATAAAAACTATACGTCTGTAGATGCCTTTAGTATAGGAGGTGGTTTTGACGGGTATTTAAAAATAGTACCTGGGTTATATGCTAATATAAGCCTAGAAGTGCCTTTGGGGCTTGAAATCGCAAAAAAAACAGAAGGTAAAAAACAACACAATTTTCTTATCGGAATAAGCTCTAGACAGGGAATAAAAATTATCCCATGGAAAGATTATGGTATTGTGATTGGAGCTGGTGTTTTTCAACAAATACAAACTTCTAAAGTGTATACCAGAAACTTCGGATTTGAGCTCGAACTAGGGGTTAATTTTTAATCTGAAAACTGATTTCAGAATAGTAATGTATTCAATTAAAACAAACAAATAAATCAAAATGAAGAAAACAATTAAATTAATGTTATGTACAGTGTTATTGGGGATAGTAACTATAAGTGCACAAGAAAAACAAAAAGGGATAGAATTTGGAATTAAAGCAGGAGCTAACTTAACCGAATTTAGGAATACATCTTCTAAATTTAAAATAGGGATAATGGGAGGAGTCTTTTCTCAATACAGGCTATCCGAAAAATTAGCAATTCGATCCGAAATACTTTATTCTGCTCAAGGAGCAAAATCAAAGATTAGTTCTGGTAAAATAAAATTAAACTACATCAATATATTACCGGCGATCATAAAATTCTACCCTATTAATAAATTAAGCCTCGAAGCCGGGCCTCATGTAGGATATTTGTTAAGTGGTAAAGGAGCAGGTTTTGTAAAGAGTAATTTTAAGAAAATCGATTACGGAGTAGCTTTGGGTATAGGATATTCCTTAACTGATAATTTAGAAGTTGGAATTAGATATAACCTAGGGCTAGTTGATATTACCAAAGCGAATACTACATCACTTAAAAATTCAGTATTTCAAGCTGGTTTAGCTTATAAATTATAACATTTATAATGATTGTATTGATCAAATTAGTAGTAGAACAGATTATATCATTTTTTGTATAAAGAATTTAAAAGCAGAAAAGACAGGAAGTAAGATGTCAAAAAGTTATATGATATAATAAAAGGTTTAGGGTAATTCTAAACCTTTTTTGCTGAAATGAAAACCGAATTGTTAATATTATATGACTATGATAGAAAGAAGTTTTATTATGCATTGATCTTATGTTAAATTACGGTATTAGCGTATCTTTGTACTACCAAATTGTTATACATGAGTAAAGCCGTTTATATTGCTACTATAGAACCTAATAGTGGTAAATCTATTGTTGTTTTGGGTATGATGCGTATGCTTCTGGGTAAAGTAGCCAGAGTAGGGTATTTTAGACCAATTATTGACGATCCTAAAGAAGGAGAAGTTGATAATCATATCAATACTGTAATATCGCATTTCGAATTAGATATTAACTTCAAAAAAGCCTATGCGTATACAAGAAGTGAAGTACTTCAAAAATACAATCAAGGTAAATCAGGAGAAATTATAGATGAGATTATCAAGAAATACAAAAATCTTGAAGAAAGATTCGATTTTATATTAGTAGAAGGTACTGATTTTTCTGATGAAGGTAATATCATTGAGTTTGATATTAATGTTATTATTGCCAAGAATCTGGGTATCCCAGCTGTTATTGTTGCAAGCGGAATTGATAAACAAAACGATGAAATTGTTAGTAATCTAAAACTGGCATATGATACTTTTAATAGTAAAGACGTAGAGGTATTGGCTATGGTAGCAAATAAGGTTACCCAAGGTTGTGAAAAACAATTAGAAAATAGTTTTGAAAAAGATTTTGGGAATGATGTCGATCGTATTATTATTCCAAAAATCAACTCTTTGATTAACCCTACTATCAAAGAGATTGTAAACGAATTAGAAGGTAATGTGTTGTTTGGTAAAGAATACCTCAATAATCAAGCTGGTAGTTTTGGAGTGGGTGCAATGCAATTGCGTAACTACCTTACACATCTTAAGGATAATAGCCTTGTAATTACCCCTGGAGATCGTGCTGATATCATTTTGGGAGTATTGCAAGCAAATATTTCTGATAACTATCCAAAGATTTCTGGAATTATACTTACTGGAGGAATTATCCCTGAATCACCAATACTTAAATTAATAGAAGGAGTTTCTTTATCTTTTCCTATTATATCGGTACCTAGTGGTACATTTTCTATTACCAATAAAATAGGGGCCATTAAATCTAAAATTTATCTAGATAATCTACAAAAGATAAACACGTCGATTAGCATATTCGAAAAATATGTTAATGAAGATCAACTAGCTGATAAACTGATTACATTTAAATCAGAAGGATTGACCCCACGAATGTTTCAATATAATTTATTAAGACGTGCTTTAAAACATAAAAAACATATTGTTCTTCCAGAAGGATCAGATGAAAGAATCCTAAGAGCTACATCCAGATTATTAGCTTCGGGAGTTGTGGATATTACTTTAATCGGAAACGAAAAGAAAATAAAGAGTAAAGCTATAAAACTCGATATTCCAATAGATTTTGATAAAATACAGGTTGTTTTCCCTACAGAATCTCCGTATTATGATGATTATGTGCAAACATTTTATGAGCTAAGAAAGCACAAAAATGTAAACCTGGATATGGCCAAAGATATGATGGCAGACGTATCTTATTTTGGTACGATGATGATATACAAAGGTCACGCCGACGGAATGGTCTCGGGAGCAGTGCATACTACACAACATACAATAAGACCAGCTTTACAGTTTATAAAGACAAAACCAGGAGTAAAAGTTGTTTCTTCGGTGTTTTTTATGTGTTTAGAAGATCGAGTTTCAGTTTTTGGTGATTGTGCAATTAACCCTAATCCTAATGCAGAACAATTAGCTGAAATAGCAATTTCTTCTTCAGAATCTGCAGCAGCGTTTGGGATTGAACCAAAAGTTGCAATGTTATCATACTCGTCGGGAACCTCTGGTAAAGGAGAAGATGTAGAAATTGTTAGAGAAGCAACTTCAATTGTAAAAGAAAAACATCCTGATTTAAAAATTGAAGGACCAATACAATATGATGCGGCAGTAGATTTAGAAGTGGCGCAAAGCAAATTACCAAATTCTGAGGTAGCAGGCCAGGCCAGTGTTTTAATATTTCCTGATTTAAATACAGGTAATAATACCTACAAAGCTATTCAACGAGAAACAGGAGCATTAGCTATTGGTCCAATGCTGCAGGGTTTAAATAAACCAGTTAATGACCTGAGCAGAGGATGTACTGTTGATGATGTATATAATACTGTAATTATAACAGCAATTCAGGCTCAAGGATTATAAAAACAGAGTGAAGAAATGCCTGATTTTAATACTCTAAACTCTTAAAAAAATATGCAAATACTTGTACTAAATTCTGGAAGTTCATCTATAAAATTTCAACTATTTACTATGCCTGCCGCAAAGGTAATTTGTTCGGGCTTGGTAGAACGTATTGGTTTAGAAAATGCTAAAATCTCTTATACGTCAGAAAAAAATAAAATTGAAAAAACGGTAAGCGTAAATACTCACAAAGATGGATTACAATTAATAGCCAGTTATTTGATGGATGATGAAGTAGGAGTGATCCGATCGGCATCAGAAATTCATACCGTTGGCCATAGAGTAGTGCATGGAGGAAGCACTTTTGCAGAAACAGTTGAAATTACAGAAGAAGTAAAACAAAAAATCAAGAAACTTTCTGCGTTAGCACCATTACATAATCCAGCAAATTTGGAAGGAATTTTGGTTGCCGAAGAAATTTTTTCTGATGCACAACAAGTAGCTGTATTTGATACAGCTTTTCATCAAACTATTCCTGTGGAAGCCTATAAGTATGCTATTCCGAACAAGTTTTTGGATGAGCATAATATCAGAGTATATGGTTTTCATGGTACCAGTCATAAATACGTTTCAGAAAAAGCTATAGAATTTTTAGGGAAAGAGAAATCGATGTCCAAGATGATTACAATTCACTTAGGAAACGGATGTAGTATGACTGCTGTTCAGGATGGTAAAAGTATTGATCATACTTTAGGATTTGCACCCATGAATGGATTGATCATGGGAACTCGATCCGGAGATATTGACCCTGCAGTGATCTTCTACATGGTTAATTCCTTGGGGTACTCTCTAAAAGAAGTAAATGATCTTTTACAAAAAGAAAGTGGAATGTTGGGGTTAACAGGGTATAGTGATTTACGGGATATTGAATCTGAGGCAGAAAAAGGAAATAAAGACTGCCAGTTAGCTCTGCAAATGAATGCTTATCGTATCAAAAAATTTATTGGAGCATATGCCTCAATTATGAATGGTTTGGATGCTATTGTATTTACTGCCGGAATAGGTGAGAATTCTGATAAGATTAGAGACTTGGTGTGTAAAGATCAAGAATTTTTTGGTATTCAATTAGATGACGAAAAGAACAGTATTCGATCTAAAGAAATAAGAGATATAAGTTTACCCTCTTCAAAAGTAAAAATATTAGTTATTCCTACTAATGAAGAATTAGAGATTGCCAGGCAATCGTTCAAATTATTAGCATAAAAGCATTGTAAAAAAGAAAACTAGAGAATCCCGATAGTAATGCATGTACATCCCGAAAAGAGGTATATATTCTTTTATGGTCAAAAGCTATTGTCGTTCAGCAAATTCTTTAAATTGTCTGAGCCATTTTTCTGCTGGTTTTCGATACATACTCGGAAATAAAATTGCCATCAATTTTGGCATAATCCAGTTTATACGAGTGTACTCGTATTCGAATTCATACTTTGTTTTGTTTTCGCTTAATGCAATAAAATTACATTTCATGGTATTGTCCATATGTTTATGATGATAACTAGCTTCAAATGAATGTGGAAGTTCATTTTTAGTTATTGTTTCGATCAATTCCATATCATGTTTTCCGTGTTTATAAAACATTTTGGAAACAGTACCTACTTTACCCTTTTCTCCACTGACCAATTCTTTTTTAATAAACCCATCTTGATATTCTTTAAGATTATCCGGGTTTGCAAACAGCTCAGCCACTTTATCTAATGATTGATCAATCTCGATATAACCTTTATGTTTCATAAGAATTTAGTTTTAAATGGTTACAAATTACATTCAGATTTATTTTGCTTTAATTCATGATTTATAAGTTGGCTTCAAGTTTCTTTTCTATTCGTTTAATGGTATTCCAGTTACGAGTTGTGATATGCTTACCAAAATATCGTTCTAGAACTTCCATTCCTTTTGGGGTCTTAGTTATAGAAAGGTCTAAGACACTTACAATAGTTTTGTCGATCTTATCGATAATTTTAAAAGCATTATTATCACTTGTCCATGGTAATTGTAAATCGGTTTCAACATCTTCCTTCAAAAATGAAACATACAATCGAATATCTTTTGTTACCAGGATGTCTTTAAATGGATCTCGATCCAACAAATCATACATCATTTCAGATTTTCTTATGATGGTTGGGATAGGAAAACCAAAGGTCTTTGCTAAATGATCAGAAATCGTTTTTTCGAGACTCTTTGCATCACCTTTTGTTGAGTCAAATATTATATTTCCAGAATTAAGAATTGTAATTACTTTTTCGAAATTCAAATTTTCCATTTCTTTACGAAGTTCGGCCATAGGAACCTTGTGATGACCACTCACATTAATTCCTCGCAGTAAAGCAACATATTTACTCATTTCTTTAAATTTTATTTTAGTGTTTTTCTTCTTTTTTTAATTCATGTTTTAGTTTTTTTGTGTAATCAACAAACTTTTTTCCAATCATCTTATTTGCTTTTAAAGTCAAATCGACTTTATTTTTATCATTATCTAACCAAAGAAAGAGTTTCTCTTTGTGAAAATAATATCGATCTTCAATTATTGTGGTTTTATTTGAATCAAATTCTTCATTGTAGATTGGTATGTTGTAACGATATTGCTGGTCAAATGCAAAAAATAACTTTTTGTTTTTGAAATAATACTGAGTTATGTTTTTTCCGGTTTCTCCAAATTCAATTATTTCGATTAATTTTAAATCATCATTATCGAAATATGCAGTTACATGGCCTCCTTCGGTAGTATTTAATTCAATTTCTGAGGATCTTTTTATATAAAAATCCATATTGTTTCTTATCATCTTATACTCAGATCTAATTTCTTTCAAGGTTGTTTCTTTCGATTGCGCCGAGATTGGTTCTAATCCAAAAAACAAAAGAGTCAATATAATTATAGTTTTTTTCATAATTGTTAGTGGCGTTATATATGAAAGTAGGATCTTGATAATTGTAATCTTTTTACCATAAATGTATTAAAAAAGCGCAAGCTTTGATGACTTGCGCTTAATTAGCTGTTTTAATGTATCTTATCGTAATACTATTCTTGTTGTATTAGATCTATTACAAAATTTAGTTGTGTGTCAACTTGATTGATATAGTCGGTATACGTTTGTGATACGTTATAATCTGGTATTATTCCTCTATTGTAAATTTGGTTTTCTTTTTTAGCAACATCTTGCTCCAAATTTACTACAGAAAAGAATAGTTCAATTTTGGATTTTGGTAAAATATAACCCAAAGTATTATGCCCGTTATGTCCATAATAGCCACCCATTGTTTCTTCTCCTATGGTGATTGCATTACTGTTTCCAGCAACCATTGCGGCAAATAAACTACCAGCAGAAGCCACTCGCGGACTAATCAATAGGTATATATTTCCTGTAAAGGCATTTTTATTTGGTGTTCTAATTTTATGATCAGCACTGGTCGAATCTTGATAAAATTTTCCGTTTTCTTCTTTTGGAAATTGATTTTGAAAGCTTTTATTGTATTTACCAACTCCAAGAGGTCTTAGAAATCTAGGGATTTTGGTGTATGCATATTTTAGATAAGGAATTTTGTTGAAACTTATCCATGCTTGTTTGTTCTCTGAAAAATTACGCTGTGTTAAATAAGAATATGTAACCAAATCGTTAGGGTCTGTTCCTCCGCTATTGTAACGAATATCAACAATTAAGTTTTTAATATTGTTATTTTTGATACCGGTAAAAACACTATCTAAAAAAGAAACATATCGTAAATGCATCGGATTCTTCTCACTTCCCATTCCAAAATCATTTATTGTTAAAATTCCGGTTTCATGGTCAATAGATTTGTAACTATAAATTTCATTTTCCTTCCAATCCTTATAATTAACTTCATCAAATGGTTTCGAATATCTATTCTTTATATTTTTATAATAAGCGCTAAAACTTATACTAGGTAAGACCTTTTGCTGAATTTTATCTGAATCATGAACTCGATACTTAACTTTAAAAGTGTTTTCAAGACCGTAGTGTAACCTATAATATCTGCTAAAATTATAATGAATTCCAATTGATTTCCCCGTAATATTTACACCATCTGTTGTATAATATTTGTGTAAACTTTGTAGTATTTCATTAATTTTTAAATTATTTATCGAAACTATTTCTGCACCTAAAGGAATTTCCTTGTTAACAATATTTACTATTACTTTGTCTTGAATTAATTTTATCGGCAAAGGGAAATATCCTTGCTCTTCATTTTTCATTGACTTGAACACTTTTTTTGGTAATGAAATGTCATTGTGTAAACTGCCTTCAAAATCGGTTAATTGATAAATTATATTATAAAAATCTCTATATGTTTTTGATTTTTTAACTTCTTTAAATGCCCATTGATATATACTATCTATTTGTTTTTTAGTGCGATATTTATGGAGGCCAGAATTTGCTTTAATTCGTATGTCTTTAAAAATCTGCAGATCTTTTGTCATCTTATCAATAGAAAATTTTTCATCTAAAGATTGAGCAAATAGAGCAGAGGTATAGCATATTAAAAAACAAGTAAGTAAGGATATTCTGTATTTCATAAAGTAATTTTTTTCAAAAATATGTTTATACAGATACTCTAACTTGTAGAATCTTGGCAATTATAAGATAGATGAGATACTTTTTTGATATATTTTGGGTGAAATACCAACATAGCGCTTAAAAGTATTAGAAAAATGTGCCAAATCTGAAAACTCATAATCAAATGCAATCTGAGTTAAGTCGGTGGTCTTTGTAATTAACTTTTTACTCGAAAATATTTTTTTCATCAAAATATAATTCATCGGAGTCATTCCTGTTGAGGCTTTAAACTTTTTGGCAAACCCGTATTTATTTAGATTAGCAACCTTAGAGAGTTCATCTAAACAAAACTTACTTGAAATGTTATTATCAATATATGAGCTAATGTTATGGAGTGAATTGAAGTTTAATTCTGAATATTCTTCTTTTTTTTCTTGAGAATAATGTTTTAAAGTTGCCACAAATTGAAACAACAAATTTTCAATAGTTGGAATGTCATTTATAATAATTGCATTCTTCAATTGCCTAAAAAGCTGGTTAGCATTTTTATTATTTATTTTCCGATTAACAAAAGTTATATTTTTTCCATTAAAAAGGTATTTCATTACATCTTTAGAAATGTAAATAGTATCAAATTCAACTTGAGAAGTGTTATCAATTAATGGGTTAGCATGTATTTCATATGGGTTTGTAATTGTTATACAGCCTTTTTCACTAAAAATGCTTTGACTTTCTAGTTCAATTTGCTCAATACCCTTGTGAATAAGTGAAATACAAAACGTTTCATGATAATGCTTAGGAAAATCAGTTACTTGTTTTTGTACGTTTATATATTCTAAGTTATCTAATATCATTCTTTAGCTTATCAATGTTGTCTAATTATTTAAACGAACACCCGTTTTAATTGTGTTTAATTTTATGTTAGGCACACTTTTTTATTCACCACTTTTTTTATTTTCCAATATTTTCATAGCTATTTTTCCACCAATCCATGCCATAGGAATATAAGCCATAACAATATCTGCTACTGCAAACCAGGTTGGTCCAGGTAACATATAGTTAACCATGATTCCTCCCAACAGGAACAATCCACCAATACCCAATGAGAATTTCATTTTGTGACTGGCAGCTATTAAACCAGCAATCGTTGCACCGGCAAGAGTACCCAATGCATGAGCTAAAAAAGGAAAAATAAAATGCTCGAATCCTAAAGTTGGCATAACAGCTGCCAAAGCGTTCATGTCATTAGGATCAATACCCTTTATAGGGATTAATGTATGACCAACTTGGATGAGAGCTATATTGATAATACTACCTCCTAACCATCCAGCTATAACAGCTAAAATATTTTTTAGTATTGAATTCATAGTTGTTTTTTTTATGACTGCCAAACTTCAAACACAAACTTCATTTTTTCAAATTGTACGTGATAATGTGTTTCTATAAATTAGTTACAAGGTTAAACATCTAATTTAACAATTAATTTTATACGGCGTTGGCAATTGCTTTTCTTTTATTTATCAAAAAGGTTGTGCAACTGATTACCATAAGGGAACTTATTGATTTTTTTGAATTAGGAGGGAGGTAATGGTTTAATAGAAAAGAGGATAATTAGCATGCTAATTATCCTCTTTTTAGTACAATATATTAAGTTTTAGATTGCTGATGCACCAGCTTCTGCCACTGCGTGGTCATTTTCAACAGAACTTCCACTTACTCCAATAGCGCCAATGATTTCACCTGCTGCGTTTTTAATTGGTACACCACCGGGAAAAGTAATTAGACCATTATTAGAGTGCTCGATGTTGTACAAGGCACCTCCTGGTTGAGACAATTCGCCAATAATCCCTGTATTCATATCAAAATAACGAGCTGTTTTAGCTTTTTTAATTGATATATCTAAAGAACCTAACCAAGCTCCATCCATACGCCCAAATGCAACTAAGTTAGCTCCTGAATCTACAATTGCAATATTCATTTTTGTATCTATTGCTATAGATTTTTCTTTTGCTGCTGAAATGATTTTTTCAGCCTGTGCTAATGTAATGTTCATTATTTTATGTTTTAGTTTTTGTAGTAATTTGAGCACAAATGTACAATGCAAGTGACCTTATTTAATTACTAAAACAGTTCAATAACTTATGAAAAAAGGTCAAGTGTAAAAATGAAGCTAAAAGATGAAATATTATCTGGAAATTTCTTTGGGACTAAACCCAAATTTGTTTTTAAAAGCTATGCTGAAGTTTGAAAGGTTATTATACCCAAAATCCAGGTATATATCTGATGGTGTTAATTTTCCTAGTTCTAACGTTTCTTTTGCTTTTTGAAGTCGCTTATCTTGTAACCATTTTCCTGGAGATGCATTATATTCATTAATAAAATGACGTTTAAAAGTAGATAAACTCATATTACATAAAAATGCAATTTCCTCTAATTTTAGATTGGAATGTATTTTACTCTCGATAATTTTTTTGAAAGGAGAGGTTTCTTCAACTATTAATGACCTTAAATATAATTCAAACTTTTTTCCATATTTATGAATAAGGTAAAGCATAATTTCTTCAAATTTTACAGAAAGTAAGTTTTCTATAAAAACTGCTGGCGCATCACTAATTGTTGATAATGAATTTAAATAAGAAGTTATGTAAGCATCATTTCTAATTGCAAAATAAGGCACTTCTTCCTTTGTTATTTGTTGATTTTGTATGTGTTTATCTAAAAAATCTTTGAGTATTTTTTCAGAAAAAAATAAGAGCTTACAGTAATAAATAGCATCTGTATCCAGTAATTCTGTCCAAAGCCAATTTCCTTTTTTAAGAAGTAACGATTGATCTTTATTTACAGTAACCGATGTTCCTGCAAAGTGTACTTGCTTTTTTCCGACTTGTAAAAAGCTAAACATATGCATATTTAGGTTAACCTTAGTTTTAATGATGTCTTCGGCCATTTTAAAATCGTAGACAAAAAGATCAGGTTTAAGTTTAGGGTTATTAATATATAATTCTGGGATATTGTCTATTGGCATATGGTGGTATTTCAAAGTCATCTTATAATTCGGCCTCTTCCAAGTAACAAGATTTTTGCGATGCTAAGATCTCAAAAAAAATATTTTTTTGAGCTACAAATATTTACATTTTCTATGTTGCTTTCTTCACAATAAAGAAACGTGCAGTCACGATTTTTATTAAATGTATCTTTCTTTAATAATAGTAATATGATGTTTTTCATGACCAATTATAGACTTTAGAAAATCTTCAAGAGTAATTTCATATTGTCGGGCCATACCTTTTATTTTTAATTGACTTTCAGACAACGTTTCAATAAAACTAGTAGATGCCTTTCTTACATTTACAAAATCAGCTACTAATTGTTTGAGTGTTAATTCTTCAAAACGACTATTTTCTACTAATAAATTTTGGTCATAGCCCCATAGTTCTACTAATTCGTTTCTACTCATTAAAAATGCTCGAAACATCATTATTCTTTCATGATCTGTTATATGTCCAACAATTTGTTTAATACTCCATTTGGTAGGTGCATAACGATAAATAGCTTTTTTCTCGTTGATAGAATTTAGAAATGTAATTGTTGATGACGAAGAAAAGAGTGATTGATAATTCATATTCTTTACAAAGTCATAATAATATGGGAATCCATCTTCGGGTACGTATTTCATATTTTACTATGATGATTTCTTGTCAATTAATGATATAATAGCCGCCTCTTTTAATTGTAAAAGATGTAACTCTTTCCAAATGATGCATAAAGTGTTTATGTATGATTTGTTGCGTTAGAACTAAGATAACAAATTAAAGCAAATCAAATACCGAAGGAGGGAAGGTGCTGTTCATAGCATTGATTGGAGATATGTTCGAAAGTTTCAAAAACATAAACACCTAGATTGGTGGTGTTTATGTTTTTGAGCAATATCCTTTGCTATACTTTTATAGAGTATGAATATTAAGTTTTAGCTAATCGAACAATTTCCATTACCATTTGGGCTCATCCAATTACCTTGGATAGTATCCCCATCTGCAAGTCGAAGTAAGGCTTGACCCTTTAATTGACAACCTTGATCCCACTTAGAATCAACTTCATAAATCATTGAAATCCCATTTGTACCTGCGGGAAAGGTGAATGTTGTACTGGGACCATTAGCTATAATAGAAACTGCTTCAAGCCAAGTTGGATTAGCAGCATTTACATTTGATGTATAATTGAATTTAATATTTCTCCCTGTAGCAGGGGTAGTAATAGAATTTGTCAATGTTACCTTTACAGCCGATGGCAATCCTGATGTTGGAATTGCAGATCCTTTAACGTATGGGTTGTTTTTATCACATGGCGCAGTCCCCATTGTATTCCCTGTACTACTAAAGGATTTTATTTTAGAATATTCGGTAATGATTGATTTCGCACCGTGATTAGGAATTTCGTCACCGCTTGTTGTGAGCATCCCCCATCCTGCATTTCGCTCATAATATCTAAAAGCAAAACCACCCGAAACGACATCTGCCATATTTATTGGCGAGCCTGATCCTGATTGTGGTGTGAGTTTCGTACCTCCATACAAATAGTCAACTTGTTGCCAAGTTCTTGGAGAGACAGCTCTTGGATTCGAACCCATTTCGGTAAAAGTTATCGGCACAGGGTTAGAGCCTTCAAATGCTTTTGTTAATGTATAATAAGCGCCAACTTTTGCTGCGAGTGTTCCTCCAGCCCAACGCTCACAATTGTAGCCTAAGAAATCAAGACGTTCTGATGCGTTCCCACACATGTACGCTTTAGCTGCTGGTATAGTGAAATCAGGATCATCACGAAGTGCTGCAGTAACCGGAACAGTACGAGTACAATTTTTTGCCATATATGCTTTCAGGTATTTAGCCCCGGCTCTAATTTTAGTTGGAATATCATAACCTGGATTTTGTCCTTCCTTACCAGGATCAATTGTTTCGTTTCCTATTGAAAACCCAAGAACATTCTGGTATTTACAGAATTCATCCGCAACAGCTTTTAATCGAGCGTTATACACTGTAGGACCGTCATGCACTGTTGTATGATCCACGGCACCTACTAAAACATAAATTCCTGCAGCAGCCAAAGCATTCATGACTTTTGTGTGATCTTTTGCTGGATCAACTTGATAAACACGAATGGCGTTTATTTTCATGTTTGCGAACCCGTAAGTTGTTGTTGTTTTCAACAAGTCTTGAATAGTAGTTAAATTATTGTCTGAAATTGGATCTACAAAATCCGTAGGTTGATAACATATTCCTTTTGGAGCCCACTGATCTGTGCCGCACATAAACAAATTATTGGAGATGGTAATTGGTGTAATGTTCGATGAATTAATACTTTGTGTCATAGTTTTGGTTTTAATATTGGTTATTGTACTTATTTATAAGTACAAACCAATATACTAACCCCAAATCAATCTCATATTAGTATAAGTACCTTAATACATACGTACATATACGGTAATCTCCTTATCTATTCTTATTATAATACCCGTTTATTAACGTGGTCTCTTTACTATATTTATAAGGAATATTTTATAAATTTCATTTTAATATAGTTTATACGTTGTTAGCAAAAGTTTTTTCCATAATTATATATTCAATCCCACCTTTTTCAAATTTTTTATCTGTAGGTTTTAAATCGAATCTCTCATAGAATTTTGATTTCTCCACTCGAGCATTACACCATAATTTTTTAATCCCTTCTTTCTCTATTAAATCGATTATACTTTTTAATAGAATTGTTCCGTACCCTAATCCCTGAAATTCAATTAATGTTGCGAATTTTCTGAATTGTACCTCATTATTCTCTACAAATAAGGATACTATAGACGTGATCTCTCCATTTACAAATAAACCAAAATGTCTCGCATTTTCATCGTTTGGCAATTCAACATATTCTATCGGTTTATTTGGCCACATAACTTTGTGTCGAATCGGTAAAGTCTCGGAAGAAGTAATTTGTTTAATTTCGGTAATTATATTTTTCACTTATATGGGATTTAGTTATCACCAAATATATGTTATTACACATAATTTGTACGTTTGTTTTAATAGTACATTTGAATATATATATAATCATGCTTTTATAGTATGTATAGATCAATAGAGTGTTTATGAAGAAGAAAGAAAATGAAACTAAAAGAATAAAGAAACCGTGGCCAACTAAAGATGCTATGGAACAGGTTTATAAAATGAAACTTTGGGGAGATAATAAATCTGATTTTTATTCTGGTGTAGGGTCACATCATCCTGATATAATAAATCCATATATAGATGTTTTAACTTCATTTTTAACATCTTTTAAAAAACCTCTTACGGTATGTGATTTAGGTTGTGGAGATTTTAATGTAGGAAAAGAATTGGTGAAGCATACAAAGAAGTATGTTGCGGTAGATATAGTAACCGATCTTATAGCACGTAATAAAGAAAAATTTAAAGAAGAAAATTTAGAATTCCATTGTTTGGATATCGCAGTAGATGATTTACCTTCTGGAGATTGTGTTTTATTAAGACAAGTATTACAACATTTATCAAATGCTGAAGTGCAGAGTATAGTAAGTAAATTAACGGATTTTAAATATGTTATTTTAACAGAACATATACCTGAAGGAGACTTTATACCTAATAAAGAGATCATTTCTGGACAAGGGATTAGACTAAAAAAACAAAGTGGTTTAAACATATTAGCTCCACCATTTAATTTTAAAGTAAAAGAAGAAAAGCAATTATTGTCTATTGCTTTACATGGTTATAAAGGGATTATAGTAACTACGTTTTATAAAATTTTTTAAACTATATCTATACAATTGATTTTGCATGTTATTGTTACATCCTATTCTTTCAATATCAATTCTTCTATTTTCCTATTATCGATTCTATTTTGGACGTGTTTCGAATTTTCCAGCAAAATGGTTTTCTTCAAAGAAGGGAAAATTTTGTTTGCTCGTTTTATCATTTTTTTACCAGGAAACATAATGTCTTTTTTTGCAGCGATAATAGTAATCGGAGTTTTTATTGATTGAGCTTCTGTTTTTTTTATTGTTGGAATAGGAGTAAAGTCCATTTTGAAATGTAAAAAGACTTTTGATAAGTAGTTAAGAGCAAATTCATCTCTTTCAGAAAAAAGGACTTCCAAGAATTTTTCCAGATATTTTGTGTTTTTAGTTTTTATATATCGTTTCATAGGAATGAATACCTTGAATAAAGCAATAAGAGGATTTCCATTTACAATAAATGCGGGTGCAGATAAGAATACCTCTTTTATATTGTTTTGATTTTGAATCAAAGTTTTGAGAATTATTAGTCCCCCGAAAGAGAAACCAACCATAGTTACATTTTTCAACTCTAATTTATTGATAATATCGTTTATCCATAAACCATAACTTTCATCTTTCATACTTAATCTGATTTCAGCGCTTTTATTAGGTTGTGCCAGCACATCTATAGCAAATACCTGATACTCTTTATAAAGAGTAGGGTAGGTCTCTAAAGCGATGGGAGCGCAACCATTAGATCCATGAACTAAAAGTAAAGGAGGCTTTATAGAATTACCTACTATAATCATATTGGTTTTTCCGAAATTGGTGTCAATAATCTTGTTTTCAAATTCTATTTCTAAATCATTTAATTTTTCATTATAAAGATTTAGTATTTCATTTTTTCCAAATTCTGATTTATATAATGATTTCATTTTGTAATTTTAGGACAAATTTACTAATATTATTTTTTTAGGACAAGTTTACTAATGAGCAAAAAGAAAAAATTAATTTTAGAAGTTGCTAGAACTTTATTTAATGAAAAGGGTTACAGTCAAGTAACCATAAGAATGATTGCTTTAAAACTAGACATGAGTTCAGGAAATCTAAATTACCATTATAAAAAGCGAGAGGATATTTTTGAAGCTTTATATTTTGAGATGGTTTCAGAATTTGATGAGAGAATAAAGAACTTAAAAAATACAGAAGTCTCAGTAACACAAATTAGGAATGATATTGAACAAAGTATGATAAGAATGATTGATTATAAATTCTTCTGGACAAATTTATACAATCTTTTAACTGTAAGTAAAAAAGTAAAAAAACATTTTCAAGAGGTTTATAAAAGCAGAATCACTGGTTGTTTTTTGTTATTTGAAAAAATGAAAAACCAAAATTTGATGAGAGATTCATCTTTTGAATTGGAGTATAGTTTTTTGGCAGAAAGAATGATTAATTACGGAAATACGTGGCTATATTCTACGAGGTTATACGTTAATAAACTTAACTCAAATGATATAGATAACCACGTAAATACACTTTTAAGTATGTTGTATCCATTTCTTACGTCTCTAGGGCAAAAGGAATTTAAAAAAATACTACCAAATCTTTTTGGTTGATATTATGTTACAATGCCTCTTGTGTGATTCGTGTAGGGTTTTGTTGACTAGGAACTAAATTAATAAAAGAAAAGAAACCAAAGAGAGAATTTGTAGGATTTTCCTAGTACGTATAGATTTAGTAATTAATTTTTCAGATTATTGCAAACCAGTTTGTAATATCTATAGTTCTTAATGTCTAGTTTATCCATTCCACTATTTTTTTTTGAATAATTGGGTATGAATTTTTAGAAGGCATATGTTTTGAGTTTTCTAAAAGATGAACTTCTTTTAAATTTGAAAATAACTTTTTACTTCTTTGAGCAATTTTTTCTCCAGGAAAATATACATCATCTTTAGCAGCAATTACATATACTGGAGCTTTAAAATTTTCAACCTCTTTTGGTTTTAATAGTTTAGGTATTCTTGTGTCTAATTTTACACCTTTCATTATTAGGCTTAACATTTGAAACAAAAAATCATCTTCAATAGGAACAAATGCGCTTAAAAAAGATTTTAGATGTTTTTCTTTTTTAGTAATACTCCATCTAATTAACGGAAAAGTAAGTTTTTTTGTAGACTCCCAAATATTTCCATTTACAATACCGCTTGGAACTACCAAAACACATTTTTCAATACGTTGTGGTTTATAAGTTATTAGCTTTTCAACGATAAATGCACCATAAGATATTCCAACAACATTTACTTTTTTTATTTCCAATTTTTCCAAAACTTCATCTACCCATAGCGCAAAAGAATTGTCTTTAATATTCATTATTTTTTCTTCGCTCTTAGTTGCTTGCCCTATGGTTTCGATAACATAAAAACAATACTTGTCTAAAATATCTTTAATTGCCTCTAATGTAATTGGCGCACCAGCATTATAACCGTGAAACATTACAATTTTTTTCCCTTTAGAATTCCCTGTTCTTACAACTCTGGTTCTTCCAAATTTTGTGTCAACATCTACGTTGGTATAGTCAATTTGTAAATCTTTTAATTTTTGATCGTACAGATTCATTAAATCTGTTTTTGCCTGGTTATTCTTGTATATTGATGCCACAGTACATTTAATTTAAAACAAAGATATTTAAAATATATCTAAATTAGTCCAAATAGCCTATTTTTGTGAAATAATGAAAACAAAAGACAAGATTAAAAATACAGCTAGAGCGCTTTTTAATAATAAGGGGTTTAGAAATGTTACGCTAAGAGAGGTTGCTAAAGAGCTTTGTATTAGCTATGGTAATGTTACATATCATTTTAAAACAAAGAATCAATTGATTCTTAACTTATATGAAGATATGCAAAACGAGACCTTAGAAATTTTAAAAACATTTGATTATGAAAATTTATTAAAAGGCATATTAGAGGCACCTAAATTTACTTTTGAAATCTCAATAAAGTACTTGTTTTTTTATGTTGATTTTATAGAAATTAAGAGAAGTTATACAGATATTTCTTTAAAATTAGAAAAAGATAATGCAGATAGAAAAAAAGGATATTTGCAAATTTTACAAGGGTTACAGCTTCAAGAATTATTGCGAGGTGAGTTAATCGATAAAGATTTAGATTATTTAATGGATTTAAGTGGAGCAATGCGTACTTTTTTCTTTATAAATCTTCATCCCAAGAATTTTTTAGATGTTGATTTAAAAGATAAATATGTAGTTTATGTAAATAACTTAATCTTTCCATACCTTACTACAAAAGGTATGGAAAAGTATAAGTCTTATTTAGGGTAATCTTTCGTTATAATAAGGTCTAATGGTTTACAATGTGCTCTTAAAAAAATCCAACGCCAATTTCAATGTTTTTTCGTGTATTTCTTTTCTGTCAACTGTTGGTTTGTCTATTGTTATACTAGGTGCGACTTCTTTTCCGAATTCTGTGGGTTCATTTAAAAACACATAATGTCCAACATTTTTATCGAATAAGTGTATTTGGCTGGTCTTGATTAAATGATGATAATTTTCGGCATTGTTTTTTATCGGTGTATTTGTGTCACCTTTTCCGGCTACAATAAAAACAGGTGCAGTAATTTTGTTTGTTTGTTCTTTGGCATGGAATCCAAATCCAATTGCTGGCGCCATCACAAAAAATGCCTTGATTCTATCATCTTTTACATGATCTTTGTACTTATTATAGGATGAAACGATAAGGCTGTCATTTTCAAAATCTATAATTTCATCCGTTTTGGGAAATTCGGCAGGCATTTCTCTATCCTCTGATTTTTCATTTTCTCTAATCGTTCTATCTACATAACCACCTGCCAACGCGATATTTGTATAACCTCCCAAAGAAAAACCAACTCCACCAATTCTTGACGTGTCTATTTTTGTTCCAATTTCAGTATTGTTAAGGATATTTGTAAGTACGTATTGAACATCAATTGCTCTTTCCCACCATTTTACGAATTCCCTCGGTATTTTATTAAAAGTGGAATTTCCATAGTGATCTAATGAAACAACAACATACCCTTCTTTTACCATTTTTTCAATAAACCAAGTCAATGAAAACCTATTGCCTCCTGTTCCGTGCGAGATTAATATTAGCGGGAATTTTTCATCCGGAATAGTTGCATTCGGAATAGTTTCGATGGTCTTGAAAAGTTCCTTTTGGTTTTCTTTCGACTCTTTTTTTGTCAAATTGTCTAGAGTAGGGTACCATATTTCAGTAAGTAATGGTCGATCTCTTGATTCATCTACAAACGTTACTGATTTTTGACCTATTCTAAACGTTTTTTCTTTTTGTTGGGTACAAGAAAGAAATAGGGTGATTGCTGTTAAAATTATTAACGTGTTTTTCATTTATTAGTTTGTCAGTTAAAATTTATAGACAAACGAAAAAAAAAAATGTTACAGTGTTTCTTTAAATTACTACCGATGGTTTATATATGAATGGTAGGACAAACAATTACTTATAGCTATTATTAGTATTTGTTATTTTCTTTCAAATATTTAATGATTATTCCAAGTTGCCCTAAATGGTAAATATCGTGATGTAGCATTCCGTTAATTACAAAACTATATTTATAATTACCTTTAAAATCTGTATCATAATATTCTTCATTCAGAAATTCATCATCTTTTGATTTTAATAAGTTAATTAATTCGGTCAGAGTTTTATCATATTCCGATTTGATATATTGCCAACCTATTAATTTCAGTTTGTCATTAGTCAACCAGTTTTCCTCGCAATCATCTGTTTTACTTCCTTTACCTGTCTGGATTTTTAAAATTGTCTCTTTTCTCCACAATGTCAAATGGGAAATTATTTCAGCGATACTGTGTAAGTTTTCAATTGGTCTAAAGAAAACTACATTTTCGTTTACCTGACTCAATTTGCTAGTAAAAGTACTACCTATCCATAATTTTCCATTTTGGACTTCTACTA
Source organism: Aquimarina macrocephali (assembly GCF_051627225.1). Classification (NCBI taxonomy): domain Bacteria; kingdom Pseudomonadati; phylum Bacteroidota; class Flavobacteriia; order Flavobacteriales; family Flavobacteriaceae; genus Aquimarina; species Aquimarina macrocephali. The sequence continues at coordinate 5,362,904 of NZ_CP151795.1, read as the reverse complement.
ATTGTTGAATAATATTTTCGATAAGATATTTCATTAAAATAAATGCTAACGTTAAATATATGTATTGTAGCAGGGCAAAACGTTACCTTGTTATCGACAAATCTGCACTGATTTTATAATTTCCCCCCTACATAAAACCCTTATGTCATAGCAAATATACAAGAACCATTAGGTTATCACGTAACTGTTATGATTATGTACTTGGTGTTGTAGCATATTTTTATTTCTGTTGGTTAAACAATCCTTTCTTGTTCAAACTATCAATAATCCCTTCGCAAATGGTATTGAGTTTCGCAATCGCCAGATTGTTATTTGATTCATAATTATGGTTTTCATTGCCTTTTTCTGTTTCTAAATTGTATTTATCAAATTTCTTTTTAAATTCAGTCGAGTTTTGATAAAACCAAAAATATCTTTGAGGTGAATGACTTCGAGTAGAAACGTAAGAATATTCTTTATCTTTCGTAATATTGTCTGGTCTTACGGTATAAATTTCGACTTCTTCTTTTTTTATTTTATCACCGTTATCTTTATAAAAACCAATTGGATTTGAACCGACTAATTTTATTGAGTTAAAAGCCCCGCAATTATCAAATTTCTTAATCCATGTTTCATCATTGTTTTTCCAAAACGCATACATAGTGAAGTAATATCCTTTTGTTTTGCAAGAAGTTGTATCTCCCTTTTTATAAATTAAAAAATGATAACCATAAGTTATATGCTTGACAATAAAGAAGTCCGAAACACTTTCCTTTTTCATTTCAGCTTTAAATTCCGAAATTAATGATTCCGTTGGGTCGTCTTTTTCTTGCCCGAAAGTTAAATTGAAAATTATAAGTAGAATAATTGATACTGATTTTTGCATTTAGTTCAAATGATTTATAGCGTATTCGTGTATGGTTAGTTACGTTGGCTAGGAACTAAGTTAGCAAAAGAAAAACGAACCAGAGGAAAATCCATAGGGTTTACAGAATACATACAGAAAGAACAATTAAATATATATGTTGTTGTATGCAGTGCTTCATTCACTATTTGATTCACTTCGTTTGATATTCCACAAAGCAATCGTAGATGCGATAAAAAAGATGATTAAAATTAGATTTAAATACCCTCCACATACTATAATCCAAGTACTACCCGACAAATTTTCACAAATAAAGCCTTGAATCAAAAAAGGTATAAGTGGAAAAAAAAGAATAATCCATCTCGGATATAAAGTTTTTCTTTTCCAAACTTGAACGATAAATAAAATTGATAAAAGTCCAAAAATTGGATAAACAAATAACCTCAAAACATTATTAGTTTCTACAGCAAGTGAGACAGCCTCATTCATCTCAAGATTATTTTGAGTAGCCAATTTTGCTGATGTTGCAATAGAAACATACACACCATGGATAACTCCATAAGCTATTACGATAGCACTAAAGCAAAATAATAAAGTATTCCTTAAAACAGGTTTACTTGGTTTGAACGCATGATATACTTGAATCACTCCAAGCATATAAAACCAAGCAGCTAACAGAGCAGTAACGCCACTTGTCATAATCCTAAAGTTAGATGCATTCCCCATATTCTCTCTTAAATTGGTATTACTTGGATCATAGTAAAAAAGCATATCTCCGGCAAATAGAGTTAGTCCACCAATTATTCCGAATATTCCAAAAACTCTAATCCAAAACTGATTAATTTTCATTGATTGCTGTTATTTTGTATGCCGTTTTTTATTTGTAATAATAATACTAATTACTTTCATGATTCGTGTCAAAATTCTCTTTACTGTCTAGGTAAGTAGTTTTTCAATCTTATTATTATTAGGAATTAAATTCACCGAAATGCCATAATATTCCACAAGGGTCGTGAAGGAAAAACTCGTTTCCCCATTCTTTATATACAATTTCAGATAATCGTACATTCTTATACTTTTTAGTCAATTTTAAACTTTGTATAGTTTTTAAAGTATTTTCCAAATTATCTACTTCGAAGAAAACCATTGAGTTATCAACCCAATCTTTTACAAAAGCGTCTTGTAGATAAAATCCGAATTTTCCAATATAGAAATAAGACATTTTTTTAGAGGTAATTATTTCCTCAAATCCCAAATCAATATAAAAATTTCGAGAAATAGTATAGTTTTTAGAACCAATAAAAGGCCTAATGGATTTTCCTTCTATTTTCATTTTGAGCATTTTACTAAATTACATACAACGGTTTTATATGTGATTTCGTTGTGTGTTTCAGCAACTAATTTAGCAAATACAAACCGAATAGAAAATCCGTAAGGATTTTCGGTTTAACCACAAGTCAAATCTTTTGTGTTTTGTTTTAATTTTTCTCTTTTAATAAATACCAAATCAAAAGATTTGGCGACTTTGCAAATAGACAATGACCTTTTGATTAAACACTAATCGCCCTATTTGCTATATATGGTGTTACAGGTTTTTTATAAATATGAATTTAGTTTTTCGAGTATTTTCGTAGCTCCATAGTTTTTAGCCGTTTGGATTCCTGTTTTTGGATTCGCACCAGCCTCCAAAAGAGCGTTTATAATATCCAAATTTTCTTCTCCTTCTTTTCTTCCCGTGTTAATATTCGCTTGGACAGCTATATCAACAGCATGGTCTAAAGGAAAACCTTCTCCATCAGTTCCAATAAACTCAACATCTGCACCTTCATCAAGTAATAATTTTAGACAATCTAGATTTTCGTTTTCAATTGCAGAATGAAGTGGTGTCCAAAATTCACCTTTTTGGTTAAGTTCAATTTTATTTTTTAACAGTAACTTTAGCTTATCTAAATTTCCTTCAAAAGCTGCTTTACAAATTTTTTCAAAGTCATTTTTCATGATGAGAATTACCTATAACGGCTTCGGCTATGGTTAGTACGGGAGTTAAAAGTAGTGAACTTTCGATTAAGCACTTAACCAAAACTTTTTATTTTGTTTTTTCTTTTTCTGTTCTAAAGCCAAATCAAAAGATTTGGCGGACTTTATAAATACATTAAAATTTGGATTAAAAACCAAAACCCGTATTACTTATAGCCATTGTTGTACATAGTTATTTTTTTTTCAAATAGTTTAAACCCCAACTTCTACTCACACTATCAATTTCTCTTTCGTTAAGATTTATTTCGTTTCTAAATTCAGAGTCAAAGTAGAATAATTTTCCGCTTCTCATTGAAACAGAATCACCAATTATTTCACTAATAATATTAAACTGCGCTATTTTTCCATCAGAATTTAGTTTTCTATAAGCATCGAATTCGTGCTCTAAAATCATTTTTTTTGATTCAGACGGCGTCACATTTTTCCAGACGTGAAGTATTTCATTTTGTTTTGGTTTTTCTCTCCAAGATTCCCATCTATAGCCATTATCCGAACTCATTGATTCGTCTATTATTGGGATATTCAATGATTTTCTTAATTCATTGGCATTTATTCCAAAATCCAAATTTTCAATGGCCTTTTGAGTACTGAAATAATCATAAACCCAATAAATTCCATAAATCAAAACTATTATTAAGAACAAATTCTTTTTTATCAGATTTAGTATTTTCATAATTATGTACAACGTTAAATATATGTGTCGTAGCAAGGTAAAATATTACCATGCTTTTCGGTTTTTCTGCGCAGTGGTTGCTAACTTTTACCTTCTGCAAGCATTGAGCCTTACCAAAAATACAACAACCATTTGATTCATCACTTAGTTGCTATGATCACATACTTGGTGTTGTACAACGTTTTTTTATTCCGTTACCATCCTCTTTTTACCTTCCTACATTTATCACAGTAAACTATAGCAACACTTTTTGGATAACGAAATCGTTCTAAATTTCTTGGGGCATTGAAATTCGCCATAGGGAAAAGATTCTTTTCTTTTTGGTAAAATTCTTCTGGTAGGATTTCACCATCAACTATTGAGACATCATCATTTTTTAATTCATAGTTATGAACTGGACAATGATTAAATATGTTATAAACATTTTCAAATTCAATTTGGTCAATTTGAAATTCATTCGAAAATTTTTTGAGCAATTCTTCTTGCCAAAAAAACAATCTGCCCCTCAATGGAAATGCCTCATAAAGAGTCAGAACAAAATGATTATATTTTTCATCCCCAATAAATTTCTTAAATCCATTTCTAATTTGTTCCGTAGTCAATTTATTCTATTTTGATGTTGTACAACGGTTAATGTAAAATGCGTTTTAATGCATTTTTACATATTGTTGTAGTGTCGTTTTAGTATTTTAAGTTATCAAGCTCATCTTTAAAAAAAGTTTCAAATTCCCCTTTAATAGTTACTCTGTTTTGCTTGATTAAATCACAAATTAAGTCTTTAATTGTTAATACTCTAGTATCTATTTTTGGTTTTTCGTTTAAATGAAACAAAGAATACAAACTCAATTTCTTACTCTCACTAACTGGCTGAGGAAGCTGGTTTTTTATTGCTTTATAAATTTTAAGTCTGTCTGTTTGGTTAAATTTTTTGTCCAAAAATGACTCATTAGATAATTCGTTTTCGAATAGATTTTGCATTTTCAGTGAATTTAAGATTCTTGATTTGAAAAATACGAATGCAATATCATTACGTAAAATTACATTATTATGAATAAGCTCTAACTTTTTGTTATCTAAAGGAAAACTAAAACTGTGTTTTTTTTCTAGTTCTTCAGTGTTTTCTGGATAAGTCCTCATCTATTATAATCTTCTTAGCATCTTATTTTAAATGTTGTAGTGCGTTTACTTTTTCATTCTAGTTTTCAATCTATCCCAAAAGGTTTGTTTTTTATTTGAGTCTTCTTTCGTCAAGTCAAAAGTTATTGAACTTACGTGTCCGTCATCATAATATTCAACATTATCAGCATCTTCCGCTGCAATATTTAAGAAGGCTTGAGTCAGATTTTCAGATTGTTGGCGTAATCCTTTCCAAACAGGAGAATCAAACACTTTATCTTTTGCCTTTGAGTATTCAAAGTCAAAATCTTTTATAAGAGTCATAATTGATTGCATCGGCGAAATTCCCATAGTTTTCAAATTAGATATAAGTTCATCAAAATTTGTTTCTAGTTGAGATTTTTTGAGTTCTAAAACTAATTCGTTTTTTAAGTATTCTTTTGCTATTTTCTCTGCTTTATTTCTTGCAATTTCACCACCAATAAACCTTTCACCATATTCATTTGAACTGTCAATTTGAATATCATTATTCAGGTTGTCATAAACGCACCACCACCAATAATCTTCGTCCATCCACTCAGCTCGCAACATTAATCCAGACCATTTTGCTTTGCAGTCATCTTTTAAATCTCCTTCCCAGATTATTTGTTGATTATATTTTCTATTTTTTATCACTTCATTCATTTTCACAATGCACTACAACGGTTTTGTATATGGAAAGTTGCGGTTTTGTGTGCGAGGATTTTCCGAAGGAAAATCAGACGTAACAAAACAAGCAACGACCTTTATTTAAGCCAAACACCAGCAATTTTTTATATACGGTGTTGGCAACAGTTTTTTAATTCTTTTTATTCACAGTATTTGGGTCAAATCCATAATAAAAGTTATTCAACTGTCCATTCGAACTTTCAAGTCCGACAATGTCCATTATTTCCTGAAAATAAAGTAAAATCCTTTCTTTATCTTCAGAATCGTAACCTAATTCTATTTCTGGAAATTTTATAAGTCCGATTCTAATCGCTTCTTGGTATTTTTTGTCAGTCGGATTTTTAGATTCCGCAATTTGCTTAAAATCAGTTGCGACTTCGTTGATTTTTTCAGTCAATATTGGTCTCAATTTTTCATCCGATATATTTGGTGAATGATTTTCCGCATAGAATTTTTTCTTTGCAATAAATTCCGCAAACTTTTCATTCGCATTTTCAGGTGTTTTCATTTCGGTTGCATTTTGTCCGCAAGCAGATAAAGTTAAAAACAGAACTAATATTTTGATGTATTTCGTCATTTCTCAAATTGTTGCCAACGTTTCATGTATGAATCGTTGTGGCGCAGCCACTATGATTTATACATCTTGTTAGCCATAGTTTTTTTATTCATTAAACTTTCCGCTTTTCGATTCACAAGTTCTGGTCTCCTCAGTGGATTATATAAAGATGGATTTTTTGATATAATTACTAAAGTAGCCAATTCTTTGTCATTCAATTTAAATAATTCTTTACCGAAATAGAAAATAGAAGCTGATTTAATTCCATTTTGTAAATTAAGAAAATCCATTTCGTTCATAATCCAATTCAGATTCTCTTTTTTTGTAGTTTTCTTTTCAGTCTTTAGAGCAAGTGAATGAGCTGTAAAGAACATGTTTTTATAGTACTTTTTATTATTCATATGTAAATAGAATCTCGAAGTCCAAAGGTTGATTGAGGATTTGTTAGTTCCAGACATCAGAGATCTAAATTCTTGCTTAACTATTGCATTTTCAAGGGATCCGTCAAATTCCATATTGTAAAGTTCGTAAAACTTTTCAGGCAATTTTTCAGCTCGCTTTATGTCTTCTGTAAATTCTGAAAGTTCAGATTCTGTCAGATGAAATTTCCAAGAATTGATAATAAAAAAATACAAAGCTATGCTTGCAATCAGCCCTAAGAGGAATAATATTTTAGAAAGTTTTAGAATTCTTTTCTTCATTTCGATTATTATGGCTAACGGTTTGTGTATGAAACGTAGCGTGTAAAAGGACACTAACTTTTCGGATAAACACAGAGCCGAATTTTTATATTTTGTTTTAATTTTTCATTTTAAAGCCAAATTAAAAATTTGGCGGTCTCCGAAAATAAACACAGACTTTTGGATTCAGAGCTTATTAGCTATGTTTTATACACCGTGTTATGCACTGCCATTTATCCACTTATTATTTTCACAATTCCTTTATTCCGTTCCGAAATCAGATGCGAATTTTCCTCGTTCACAAAGAAGTTCGAATTTGTCCAATTATTAAAATCCTTATTTAAGTCCGCTAAATAATACTGACCTGAAATTTCAAAATCTATCATTGCTAATTGAAATTTGTAAATATTATTTAAATCGGTGATTGTTCTATTAAAAAAGTCAGTCAGTTCGGGTGGACATTTAGGGCTTTCATTCCACGTTTTGTATTCCTCCCCAAATAGTTGTTCGATTGTTTCTGTGTAAAAGCATATATCAAACCAATTAAATCCAGTTTCAATAGGTTCGTTTTCGTGAATATTAAATGTCTTAAACGGAATAGATATATTCTCTAAATTTAAAATCCATTCGTGTTCAAAAGTTTCAATTTCGATATTCGTTAACTCAAAATTTCTATCAAATGGTCCATCTACATTTTCAAGAGATTTAATATATTCTGTGTATTTTTTTATTGGCTCCATATTCGAGCTTGGACAAACTTGAATAGTCAATTCATGAAATCCGCCTACACGTAATTCTTTATTTAAATATATATCTTTTATTTCAGTCACGATGTTTTTCTTGGTTGTGCATAACGTATTGGTGTATGATCTCGTTGCGATGTTTAAGCACTAAATTTAGCAAATAAAACACAGATAGAAAGTCCGCTAGGACTTTCGCAAGTAGACACTAACTAGCAATGAATTATACACGGTGTTGGCAACTGGCTTTTATTTTATTCGTTTTCTTAAATCAATTATTTCCTTCTCCAAATTAGATTTAGCTCTAATTTTCCATTCAACTCTTTGCTTTGCAAATTTAGCTTTTGATCCTGTTTCATTCGGTGCTAATGGTTCAGGTGGTATTGTTGCCGAAATGTTATTTTCAGGATTTTTTAAACTACGTGTTAGTCCGCAAGTATTTATTTTAATCAAATTTTCAGAGTTTAGATTTCCGTAAATCAGCCATTTCCCTTTTTCGTCAATTATTGGTCCGCAATACTTGTCATAAATTCCGCTATATGTTTTTCCGATTTCATCTCCGTTGAATGACTCAATAACCTTTATCTCAAAAGAATTATTTTCAGAGTCAATTTTTATGATTTCTCCAATAAAAATACATTCTGAGTTTTCAAATTCATGGTCTTGAATTGCCTTTAGACTTTTAGGAATTGCACAGTTGCAGGCGATTGCTTTGGTCGAAACCAAAGTTAAAATCAGAATTAGATTGTTTAATATGTATTTCATTTCTCAGCTTGTTGCCAACGGCTCAGTGTATGGAACGTAGCGAGTAAAAAGATACTACATTTTGGATTTATCACAGAGCCAATTTTTTATATTTTGTTTTAATTTTTAAGTTTTAAAGCCAAATTAAAAACTTGGCGATCTTTGCAAATAAAGACAAACCTTTCGGTTTAGTACTTATTAGCTATGTTTTATACACCGTGTTGCCAGTAGTTTTTCATTCCTTTTTGTTCAGTTTAATAGGGTTTGGGTTTTCAGGTAATCCGATTAACTTATCATCATAAAAATACATTTCTTGGATTTCCCCATTCCACCATTTCAACACAATACTATCTCCTCTTTTTTCATTCATTCCCATTTCAATTACTGTCAGAGAATCCACTGGGTTTGGGTTCAATTCATAAATTCCGTAAGTATTCGGGTTTTCGGAAATTCTTAATTGAATATTTCTCTCCTCAATTTTAAAATCATATATAGTTTGCGAGTAAGGATTATTCTCCAAGTATGAATTCCAGAAAAATGAGAATATCCAATAACAAACTATTGTATTGAGGAAAAATAAAATCGAAAGTCTTTTTCTTATAAAGAAAGTAATAATTCCAATCAGAATGTTTACTCCGAATATTTCAAGTCTGTGAGATTCAACTCCAACAGACATAAATGGGTAAGGTTTAATATTACTAATCCAATATTTCATAAGTAAAATATCGATTAGCAAAATCAGAATTCCAATTCCAATTAATAATCTTGTTTCTGATTTCGTCATTCTCTAATTGCTGGCAACGTTTATGTATAAGAATAGTTGCGGGTTTGTATGCGAGGATTTTCCGAAGGAAAATCAGATGTTACAAACACGCAACGACCTTGGATTTAGCACCAAACCGCAATTATTTTTATACGGTGTTAGCATTAGTTTTTTTTATTCAGCCATAATTGATTAAAAAATTTCAATTTGTCCGGTTCTAATATATTTATTGTTTCTTCTAATGTTTTAATTGCTTTTTGTGCGTGCTCTTCCAAAATAAAATCTTTTTGGGAAATAGGTTTGGTCATATCGATATCGGCTACATCTTTTTCCTTAATCTTATAATGTGTTAAGTCATTTCTCAAATTAATTAACCACTTTAAATTTTGAAACTCTTGTTTGTCTGTTTTTAATTCAGGTTTATTATTCAGTTTTGGAATTAAAGTGAATTTTGAAATCAGATTTAGTTTTTCTAAATGGTTTTGAAAAAAACTTCGAGATGAATTCGTGATTCCATATTCATTAATATATGACTCCAAAGTCATTGTACAGAATACAATAGTAATAATCGCTTCATTATGTACTGAATTTGCATATTTAATCAATTGACTATGGTTAATAGGTTGTTTTTTTAATTCATCATTTCTATTCTTAGCGAGCAGTTCAACATTTTCATAAGAGTTCTTTGCAATCTCATAATAGCGGATAGTATTAGAGAATTTTATTTTTTGCAAATCACTCATAATGTCATTTTGGTTTAATTAATGCTAACGGTTGGTATAAGAATAGTAGCGGACTAAAACGCACTAATTTTCAGTTAAACATAGACCTTTTTTATATTTACTTACTTTGGATTTAGCACCAAAACCGCTATTATTTTTATACATTGTTATGTGCAGGCGTTATTCCGTTCGTGTTCAATTAGCCATTTCTTTCGTTCAATTCCTCCGCCATAACCAGTCATTTTTCCGTCCTTTCCTATTACTCGATGACAAGGTACAATAATTGAAATTCTATTAAAGCCATTTGCTGAAGCAACTGCTCTAATTGCTTTTGGATTATTGATTTTTTCTGCTTGACTTTGATAGGTTGTGGTTTTGCCATAATCAATCTTTTGCAAGCATTTCCAAACTTCATTTTGAAAATCAGTTCCAGGTGTTTCAAGTTTTACGTCAAAAACCTTTCTTTTACCGTCGAAATATTCTTTAATCTCTTTTTTGGCTTGTTTGATATGTTGATTTTCTCCAATAATTATATTTGCATCTAATAATCTTTGTAAATCTTTAAATTCGGTTTCGAGCATTCGTCTATCAACAAACTCCAATAGACAAATTCCCTTGTCTGTTGCACAAATGAACATCGGACCTAAAGGTGTAGTAAGTCTGTTTATCAGAATAATATTTTTGTCTCTACTTTGAGTTGGTGATTTTCCTACCAGTTTTTTAAAAGTATAACCAAAACCGCTTAATGATTCGTAGCCTGTGTCAAAAGCTGTATTTGTTGCATTTTTTCCTTTCTTTAATTCTAAAAAAGCATTATTTATACGATACATTCTTTGATATGCTTGAAAAGTCATACCATAATTTTTTTTAAACCATCTGCGAACGATTTCTGGACTAATTTCCATTTGTCGCAACTGATAATCTGTTATTTTTTCTTTGGGATTTTCTTTGACGAATTTAATTGCTTTCTCAACTTGTTCAGGTGCTTGATTAGCATTTTCTGTTGGTTTACATATTTTGCAAGGTCTGTAACCATTGTCTAAAGCCTCTTTGAATGTGGTATAAAATTCTACATTTTCTAATTTAGGTTTTCTTGCTCTACAAGTTGCAATGCAAAAAACCGAAGTAGTCTTAACTCCAACAAAGAAAATACCAACAAAGCTCTGTTTTCTATCTAACAGAGCTTTGTAAAATGTTTCTATTTTTTTGTTTTCGGTAATTAGCATCTTAAAATATTGAATTAAACGACCGTTGTTTTATCACATTTTGAGTGGTTTTCTCAAATTGGTTATACATCTTTTCGAATATAAAGTTACCCATACTTATCCGTTTAACACCTAAATCTTTTAACGTCCCAAAATCGGGTAGATTGGGCATACACATAACGTTTATTGGTAAAGCAGTATGATTTACAATTTTTTGAATGTCAGATTTGTTTTCTATACAAGGCACAAAAATTCCGTTTGCACCAGCTTTTTCGTAAAGTTCTATCCGTTTTTTTGTCTCTTCTATTCTGTTTTCTTGAAGAAGGATGAAAGTATCGGTTCGCACATTTAGAAAAATATTAGTATTCTTATTTTCCAAAAGTTCCTTGATTTTTGAAAGTGTTTTTGCAAAACTATCAGCATTTAGTAGTTCCCGTTTATCATTAACAATACTATCTTCGATATTTATACCAACAACACCTAATTTCGCTAATCTTTTAATATTATTGGCAATCTCATTTGGTTCACGGCTATATCCCGATTCCAAATCGACCGATAAAGGTAATTTTGAGTTTAATGCAATTCGCTTAACGAAATATTCTAATTCGGAAAACTCCATTTCTTCGCCATCATTATATCCCAAAATTGAAGCGATTGCGGAACTCGATGTTCCTATTGCTTGAAAATTTAGTTTCTCGGCAGTTTTCGCACTTGGTACGTCCCAGACATTTCCGATTAATAAGGGTTTTTCCTGATTGTGTAAGTCTTTAAATTCCATCTGTTTTAATTTTGATGCAAAGTAACGATGATGAAATTTAGTCAGCAACCGAAAATTGGACGAGTATTTTTTTCTGCTTGCACATAACGTTATAAGTATGTATCGTAGCAGAGCAAAATGTTACCTTGCTATCGACTTATTTGCGCTGATTTTATAACTTTTTCTCAATAAAATCTTTGCGCCACCGCAAATATACAAGAACCTTTGGGTTATCACTTAACTGCTGTGACATCATACTTGATGTTGTGTAGTGTTTTCATTTTGTCCAGTTTTCTAATGTTTTAGTTTTTTGATCATAAAATAACTCAATTCTATATTGATCTTTATAGGGTTTTCCATTCCACTTTACAATATCAAATTGTAATTCAGTTAATTTTTTTCTGATTAGACGAGTACATTTTCTGTGACTAAAGGAATACCAAAAGTTTTGCCATTTTGTGTCCAGATACGGAACAAATTTTACTTTGTCTACAATTCCATTCTTTCCAATAGTGACGTAATATTCGTCATCACATTCACAGTCCGAAAGTACAGTCCAATCCAGTTTGTTTATAGATTCGAATATTTTTTTAGTTACAATGTCTTTTTTTAATCTTGAAATTCCGTTTTCTAAATCAACATAATTTTGAATTAGCTCCCAATTTATCAATTTACCTTTTTTAAAAGTGAGTTTTTCTTCTTTTCTGTACGTTCTGCTAAAAATTCCATCCCATTTAAGCATTTCGTCTTTTGGAATTGTCAAATAAGAGGAAAACCAATTAGCAAATACTTTTCCGTCTTTGTATTTTTTTGGAAAGGTTTTTTTCATTATTTCTTGCGCATTGTCCACATTCTTAATATCAATAAGAAATAATTTATCATCATTTAACTCCCAAACCCCTCTGTATCTTCTCCATAAGTTTAGTGAAACTCCAATTTCGTTATTTATGGTTGATATATTATCAATAAATTGTTTTTGAACTGATTTTTTTAGTTCATTAATGGGTAAATGATAGATGTAAATCGTGTCTTTTCCAATTAGTAGTAGGTCAGGCAATTGTGGACTTGCAGCGAAAATAAGATTTGAAAAAAGTAATAGAGTAAAGAATGATTTCATTTGTTTGGTTTTAGTTCTCCGAAATATAAATCCGTTCTCTTGAAAAGAAAACCAATAATGAGTGAACTATACTTTTTGGTGAGTTAAACCTATTTTCCAATGCTACACAACGGTTTGTGTATGGAACGTAGCGTGTAAAAAGACGCTAACTTTTCGGATTAAACACGAGCCGAATTTTTATATTTTGTTTTAACTTTTCTCTTTTAAAGCCAAATTAAAAATTTGGCATACTATATAAATAAGCACAAATCTTTCAAATTAACACTTATTAGCTATGTTTTATACACCCTGTTGTGTACAGTAATTTTTCAACAGCAATCCCAATAAAAATAAGCTTTAGAAAAATCTTCTTTAATTAGATTCTCTTTATTTATAAAAATGTGTCCAAGTCCGCTATCTCCAAACATTATGTGGTCATCAACATCAATTTGTAAAACTTGAATATCATTTCTTTGTTCTGCATTATAATCTCTTGGGTCTGATTGAGTAAATTCGGCATACCCACCAATTTTATGCCCCATAGAGTCAAAGTATTCTCCGAATTGTTTTTCTTGTTCTTCATTCAAGTTTTCTGTGAAATCCCAATAATCGGTTTCATCAAAGAGATAGTCAAACTGAGAGTCCTCAGAACCTCCTTTATCAATTCCTTTTTCAAAAAAAAGTTGATGAAGTTTATATATTGGCATTTCTTCGTAATCGTTAATTGACAGAAATGAAAAGTCAGCTAATGTTTGTTTACTTAATTCTTCTTTTGAGTGATAAATAATTTTTGAATCTTCATCATACCAATCCGTTGATGAAAGGAAGAGTTGTAGAATTCCATTCTCAGGAAAATGTTCAAGTTTAGGGATTTGTTCAAAATTTAGTTGAGCAATCATTATCATTGGCTTTCCGCTTTTATCTTTCGGATATTCTTTCTCTTTTGGAAAAAAAGGAAACCCTAAAAATTTACTGTCAGTTAATTCTAAATTATCTTCAAGAAGTTTTTCTTTTCTAGGTTTCGCCTTTATTCGAACAAATTCTCGTTCGTATTTTTTTAAATCTGATTCAAATTTCTTTAAAAAGTCTGGAATCATTAATGTTTGTTTTTATTGTACACAACGTTTAATATATGTGTCGTAGCAGGGCAAAATGTTACCTTGCTTTTCGGTTTTTCTGCGCATTGGTTGCTAACTTTTACTTTTTGCAAGCATTGCGCCTTACCAAAAATACAATAACCATTCGATTGATCACTTAACTGCTATGATCACATATATCGTGTTGTGTGCTGGCTTTTCCGCTAATTATGTCCAACGTTTCGTTTACAAAATCTGTTTTCCCAAGTACATATGAGCCTCTGTCGTTTTTGAATTTAGATGCTAATTCGAGTTTTAAATCTTCGTATTCTTTTGCTCTTTTGTCATTTGCATTTAAATAGTCCCGAAAATCAATTTGTTTCCACATCACATTATCTTTTGGGCACATATGAATATGAAAAATTTGTTCTTTTGTTCCGTCAACATTGTATCCTTTTCCGAATGTTGAATATTCCGCTATATTTTCTCTTGCAGGAACTTTAAAGTGTGCATAGCCTAATTCCGTGAACTGTTCGATTAGTTTTTCGTCGAACAATAAATTTGCTGGAATTTCAATCATTAAATCAATGTAAGGTTTAGATTTTATTGAGGTAATTGATGAGCTACCAAAATGTTCCGTTCGCAATATTTTATCTTTTCCGACTTTATCCAAAATCCGCTGTTTTTCGTTTTCGTAAATGTTTTTCCATTCAGGATTATGGTCAACCAATTCAATCGGGAAAAGTGTATTCCAATCTTCTTTGGTTAAATCATTTAAAGTCTTTTTCATTATATCTCGATTTTTTCAGCTTGCGCACAACGGCTCCGTATATGAAAAGTAGCACTGAAAATAAGCTGTTACTTTTCGGATGAAACACAAGCCGAATTTTTAAATTTTACTATTTATCTTTTTTATTGGAAATCATCAAATTTAAAAATTTGGCGACTATCCAAAAATGCCCAAGCCTTAGTGTTAGCAACAACTTGCGCTATTTTTTATATACATTGTTAGCAATAGTTATTCTGCGTAATCTAATCCTCTGGTTGATTTATAATAAAACTCATTTTCGGTTTTATATTTATCAAATTCAGATTGGCTCACTAAAAACTTAAACTTCCCTTTTGAATAGAGTTTGCCTTTGTAATCAATTGATTTAATCAGCAATTTAATCCCTTCTTTCACAATCGATTTATTTGGCAAAGTTTGATATTCATAACGTAGTAAGCTATCATCATCATTTATAATCAGTTCGCCAGTACTACCATTAATTATATCATATTTACCTTTTTCTTTCTTTAAGAACAAGATAAGATTTTGTCCAGTTTTGTATTTAATTTGGCGCGTATCGCACATCCATTCTTCCCATTTACTTACGCTAATTATTGTTTTATCACTTCCTTTAATAAATTCCGATACTGTAAAATCGTATTTTTCGTCGTAGATATTTTCAATTTCCCCTTCAACAATTAAGTCCGCTTTTGACGTAACTATTGAGTAAGGTAAAATTATCTTATCAACTTCATTTTTATTTGAAATCGTAGTGAATAATATTAATGTGATGAGTATTTTCATAATTATTGCTAACGTGTTTGTATATGGTTTGTTGCGTGTTTTAAGCACCTAATTTAGTAAATACAAACCGAATAGAAAATCCGCGAGGATTTTCGTAAGTAGGCTAGAGCTAGCAATAAATTATATACGGTGTTACCCAACGTTTTTATTCTTTTTCTAATTCAACAATCAAATTACTAATTAAATGTCCTTGATTTAATTCCATTTCCTTTGTTTTATATCCAACTTTTCGGATCTTAATTTTCACTGGATTATCAGGACAAATTCCATAACTGTTAGAATTCATAAAAAAAATGCCTGTCGAATCAGTTGCAAAAAGACAATTCGTCTTAACATTTTGAGCAGTTGCTCTTACTATTTCAGTACATTTTATATTTGTAAATTCAAGGAATACTTTTTCAATTGGTTCTTTTGAGTTTGAATCAATAACTTTTCCGTCAATTGTCACCCAACAATCACAAGAAGTTAGCACGAAAGAAATCAAAAGTCCAATAATTATTTTTTTATATTTCATTCGGTCAATATATTTCAGTCATTGCGATTGTCATCATTATTACGATATACAAAAAAGGAATTGCACTTAAAAAAATCCAAACGAGATTATTTTTCAATTCAGTTTTGTGTTTTGAAATCAAAAGTATTGTGTTAATCAACGACCATAAAATTCCACCAGAGAAAACAAACAAGGAAATTAAACTACCATATTGGTAAATCCAAGTTCCTCTGTAAGGTTGAACCAAATATTTTAAAAGCATTGCACTTAAACAAATTCCGATAATCAGAATTCCGCTTTTTTTAGTCCAATTTATATTTTTAAGCAACATATTCAATGGTTTGGTCAAATGTTGGGTAACGTTAAATATATGGCAAGTGGGGCAGAAAATAAACGATTACTTTCGGTTTAGCCACAAGCCAAATCTTTTGTATTTTGTTTTAATTTTTCTCTTTTAATACCAAATCAAAAGATTTGGCGACTTTGCAAATAGACAATAACCTTTCGATTAAACACTAATAGCCCAATTTGCTATATATAGTGTTAGCAGCTTTGCTTTATTCACGTTTGATTCCATCTTCATTTTCAAGAAGATTTAGTAGTTCAATAATCATTGAATAAATTTTATCTAATCTTATTGAGCCAGATAATCCTTCTTTTTCTCCAGTCAATTCTTCATGTGTCGAATTAAACCGAAACTCATTATTCATTAGTTTAATTTCAATACATAGCGTACTAATTGAGGAAATAATCTTATCGTCGATGTTGAGAGAGTGGCTTGAAAGAATTTCATCAAGTGAATCCTTTAGGAACTTTAATTTATCAAGTTCAGACTTTATAAAATCATGTCTTTTCTCACCAGAGTATTTGGCAATAGTTTCTAATATTTTGACTTTTAATTGTTCAGGAGCAACAGGTTTGAAAATATTTGGGTTTAGTAAAGCAACAAAATCAAACAAATCATTATACTTTTTATTTTTAACAAGAAAAGTAGTAGAATCTTTATTTACTTTAAATTCTTGTGGCATAGAATTTAAAAAATAGCATAACTCAGATATTATAAAAGTGATTTTTGTCCGAAAATGATTTATATTTTTTCTTTTTAATAGTCTAATTGTATATTTTGGGATGAGCCAAATGGACACTAATATTCCTAATATAAAATAAACGCTCCCAGCCAAAATATTAATCCAAAAAGAATTCCAATCCATATTTTATTAAATTTTATCTATTGTAGTAATATTTGGTTTTTTACGCATTGCTGCTAACGTGTTTGTGTATGGTTAGTTGCTCTGCGACTAAAGATAGCAAAAGGGGACGAATCTGAGGGAAATTCGGAGAATTTTCCGATAAGCCAGACAGGAACTCTGGCAATTAACTATACACGGTGTTGTGCCTAGTTTTTTATTCTTTGGTCTTTGTATTTAACAACCCATTCTTTTGCTTCTTCTAATGTTTTTGGATAGCTGACATAATTATTTGATTCTAATTTATAATATTCCGATTTCCCTTCTTGATAAACGTGTTGGAAAGGGAAACCTTCTGAAATCATAAACTTTACAAGTTCCCATTTTTTCTTATCAGTCTTTTTGGGTGGTCGAAAACTATGATTAATAAAAATCATTTGATTTGAACACAAAGGACATTTTCCAAGATGTAGATTAGTTAAATCTAATCCCAAATTTTCTACTCTATAACATTCTAAACAAACAGCTTTGTGTCCCATTTATTCTTTAATATTCAGTTTTATTTTTTGTCCGTCTTTCAAATCCTTTATCTGAAATCCTAAATCTCCGCTAAAAGCAATTAATTCCGCAAAACTAATTTTTCCAAGATTTGATTTTTCATATTCTCCGCCAATAACAGCCGACATTTTCAGACAATATTTTTCGTTTTCTTTTAATTCTCCAAGTTCCGATTTTGCAATATTCACAAGGTTTGTCATTTCCCAATCTTCTATAAATTCAGGGTCAGATGAGATTTTATTCAATTCTGATTCTGATTCCGCAATTTTTCCGCAACTAATTTCTTCAGGACAAATTCTCCAATATTCGTTTTTGTCCGTTTTGAAAATCACGTTCCCAAATTCATTCGTGCGAATGATTTCGGTTGCGTTAAATCCTTTCCAATTCCAAGCTTTATTTATTTCCGCAATCATTTTCTCAAATTAGGCACAACAATGATATATGTGCACTGGTACACATATATCCATTATATTTTTTCACAAATCTAGGGGATTTCTGATTAACTTAAAATTATGTACAGCAACTTGGGTATATATTTCTGTTGTTTTTGTACTACTATGTCCTAAAAGAGTTTGTATATATCTAATATCTGTTCCATTTTCTAAAAGATGAGTAGCAAAAGAATGCCTTAACATATGTGGAGTTACCTTTCTTATAATTTTAGCTTTCTCACTTGCATTTCTAATAATTTTAGTAACACTTTCTGTCGAATATTTTTTTCCTAACATTCCTTCAAACAGATATTTCTTAGGTTTCCATTGCTTATAATAGATTCTTAAATCTTTTAATACTGTTTCAGATAGTAATGAATATCGATCTTTATTATTCTTAGCATTTCTAATATAGACCAACATTCGTTTACTATCGATATCTGTTAGTTGCAAATTTAATAGCTCACTTCTACGTAATCCTGCAGAATATAATAGCCCTACAATGCAACGATGCTTCATATTGTTTGTGCAAATCATCATTGACTGAATTTCTTCTTTCGATATGACTTGGGGAAGTTTATGTTCTTTTCTAGGTCTTTCTATACTATAAAAACGATTAGGCATCTCCATCACTGCCTCATAATAAAATTTAATACTATTGATGGTTTGATTGATATAACTATTGGATTTATTTTGTTGGATAAGTAATTGCAGATATGTTCTTATTTCCTGTTCAGACAACTCTATAATAGGGCAATTTGGGTATTGATTGATAAATTTTTCAAATTGAGAAATATAGGTTTTACAAGTATTTATGGCATACCTTTTAAGCTCTAATTTGGTAAGATATGCTTCAGGAACATACCTGTATGATTTAGTTTTGGTTCTATTACGATACCAGTTGATATCCACAGGCTCATTATCTCGTATTGGTTTTTCTTTGAAAAAAGAATTACCATTTACCCAGGCCACTCCTCTGAATTTCTCAAAAACCTGATTTAGGTTTTTTGCAGTGTTTATAATATATACCATAGCAAATTCCTTGCTCCACCTTGGGTTAGGGAGTTCTTTGATCAATGCCTGTATAACCTTATCAGGGTAGAATTGAATCCCAATCATTTTTTGATTATTAATCAACAAATGTTTTAGAGTAATATGTTTAGAAATCGATTGCACAGTTTAAAGATGAGAAGGTTGAATTAAATAAAAAAATATAAATGTATATTTATACGTTTATTAAACGTTTAATACTACACTTATGGGTAAAGTATGCTTTCATTGCGATAAGGATTTAGAAGGGAGAACAGATAAAAAGTTCTGCACATCTTATTGTAAATCATCATACCATTATCAGAAGAATAAAGAAAATGAAGATAGCCTATTTCAGAAAATAGACCGGCAATTGAAAACCAATCGAAAAATCTTAAAAGAATTCAATAAAGCAGGATTAGCAACAGTAAGAAAAGAAAAGCTTTTGGATAAAGGTTTTGATCCTAACTATTTTACTCATTATTGGAAGAACAAGGAAAACAAAGTGTATCTTTTTTGTTATGAATATGGATTTATGAACCTTAAAGAGAAATATGTTTTAATCAATTGGCAAAAATATATGGGTTGATATACAAATTCTTAAAATAATAACTACCCTTGAGATCATAAGGATAAAAAAAAGGATGGCTTTTTGAGCACATCCTTTAATTCAAACTTAAAGTGTTGTTAGTATAAAATACATTGTCCCCATGTGTTGCATCTACCCGGTTCACAAAAACTTCCTCCAGCATAATTAATTCGACATTTGTTACGTCCACAACACGATATACTTGCCATAGCTCCTTTAATATTTCGTTGTTGTTGTTTAGAGAGTTTTTGAACTCCGGTTAATTCCAAAATGTTTTTCATTGCGTGAAAGTTTTAAAAGTTAATAATCTTAGATTTCTCTTGTTAAAAATATTAGATCATGCAGTAAAATACAACTCCATATTCTTGAGATTTATAAATTTCAACTTATAAAAAACTGTTTTTAAAAGAATAATATAGGGGAGGTTCACTATTATCCTTTAGTGATGGTACACAATATTGTTTTTAGTTATGCCCAAACGCAGTTCCCATTGGATTGACAATATCCATAATCACAAAATTCACCTCCATTAGGAAGACGGAAACAACATCTTTTTGGTCCTCCACAATATACTCTGCGACCCCAGGAACCT
The DNA here is from genome assembly GCF_051627225.1 of Aquimarina macrocephali. Classification (NCBI taxonomy): domain Bacteria; kingdom Pseudomonadati; phylum Bacteroidota; class Flavobacteriia; order Flavobacteriales; family Flavobacteriaceae; genus Aquimarina; species Aquimarina macrocephali. Next base: position 5,342,735 of record NZ_CP151795.1, on the reverse strand, counting down.
TTGATATCTTGTTGCTCTTGTTTAGATAGTTTTTGTACTCCAGTTAAATTTAAGATATTCTTCATCGTGTAAAATATTTAAAAAAGTTAATAATTCAATTTTGATTACAATGATAATACTGTACCAGAACAAACTGGTAATTATCAAAAAAAATGACAAACCCTAAAGTTTGTCTTTTTATATGGTTTCGAATTTTCTTAGAAAAAGATACAACGCCCCCAACGGTCACAACGACCAGGCTCACAAAAACTTTGATTTCCAAAGCTAATAAGGCATCCTCTTCCACTTGGACAGCAAGTTGCACGCCCCCAAGCTCCTTTAATATTTTGTTGTTGTTGTTTGGATAGTTTTTGAACTCCGGTTAATTCCAAAATGTTTTTCATTGTGTGAAAGTTTTAAAAGTTAATAATTCAGATTTTCCCATTAAAAATAGTAGAACATGTAGTAAAATACAACACGATATTCTTGAGATTTATAAATTTCAACTTATAAATAAGGCTATTCTTAAAAGAATAATATACAGGTTCACTATTATCTTTTAATACTTTCACACAGTACTGTTTTAGTTATGCCCACATACAACTTCCGTTAGATCTGCAATATCCATAATCACAAAAACTAGTTCCAGGAACACGACACTTTCTTGGCCCGCAACAGGTGGCACGTCCCCATGTTCCTTTAATTTGTTGTTGCTGTTCTTTACTTAATTTCTGAACTCCGGTTAATTCTAAAATACTTTTCATTGTATATATATTTAAGTTAGTATTTAAATATACCTTAAAATCGTGTGAGTCAGTTTTTTAAAACGTTAAATAACATTATTTTCATAAAAAGTGTAGTACTAAAAAAGGATAAACCAATAAGACTTATCCTTTTTTAATTATATTATTTTGTGAGACTATGCCCACATACAACTTCAGGTTGGCAATATCCATAATCGCAAAATTTTGATACAGTATTACATTGTAATATTGTATCAGAATTGGTAATTATCAAAAAAGACAAACCAGAAGGTTTGCCTTTTATATGATTTTGAATTTTCTTAGAAAAAGATACAACGTCCCCAACGGTCACAGCGACCAGGCTCACAAAAACTTTGATTTCCAAAGCTAATAAGGCATCCTCTTCCACTTGGGCAGCAAGTCGCACGTCCCCATGCTCCTTTAATATTCTGTTGTTGGTCTTTACTTAATTTCTGAACTCCTGTTACATCTAAGATTTTTTTCATCGTGTATTGTATTTAAGTTATGGTTTAAATTTAATTTAAAATATTGTAAATCAATTACATGAAAACCGCTAAAAAAGTAAGGTATTGATCTTATTTAAGGCATGTAGTCATCTCATCAGAGAATAAACTTTGACAGTAAAAAATCTTAAGATTGTTTGTTATTAGTAGTAATACACGCGAAAATCATGCTTACAATTTTGTTTCTTTTGAAGAAATTAGCCATAGACTATACTCTAATTTTTTGTAAGAAATAACTTATTAACAATCGTTAGGAATGTTAATTGGTTGAATTGTAGTTGTTTGAATACTGTTTATTGTGTAAATAGTGGATTATCAACATACTAGGTAACTATTTCATAACGTTCTACTATAGTGAGTTTAACAAAATAATTTTAGATTCGAAACCACATAATTATGCATAATAAACTAACTTATAACATAATGAAAAAGATAATACTCTTACTTCTGTTTATACCTCTTATGGGATATAGCCAGATACCATCATACTACAATGATGTAAACCTAACCTTATCAGGAACTGCATTAAAAAATGAATTAGGTGATAAGGTGACAAATACGCATACCACATTTCTTACTTATACACCTGGGGTGTGGGATGCATTAAAGCAGACTGATTTAGAACCTTCTGATCCTTCAAAGGTTGTTTTGATATATGGATATAGTGATACTGACGGAAATTCTGGTACAGACAGAACTAGAGGAGTAAACAATAATGGGGGAGGGTCTACCGACTGGAACAGGGAACATGTGTATCCAAAATCATTGGGGAATCCCAATCTGGGAACACAAGGACCAGGAGCAGATGCACACCACTTAAGACCCGCAGACGTACAGCGCAATTCATCAAGAGGAAATAGAAAATTTGCTGATGGATCGGGTAATTCTGGATCTACTTCTCAAGGACATTGGTATCCTGGTGATGAATGGAAAGGAGATGTAGCAAGAATGATGATGTATATGTATATACGTTATAATAATCGTTGTTTGCCCAAAAATGTAGGAATAGGAACAGCATCCACTGGTGATAGCAATATGCTGCAATTATTTTTAGAATGGAATGCAGAGGACCCTGTTTCACCATTAGAATTACAACGCAACCCAATTCTTGAAAATATACAGGGTAATAGAAACCCATTTATAGATAATCCGGCATTTGCAACGCAGATTTGGGGAGGACCCCAAGCCGAAGACAGATTTGGGAATACAGGAGGGAATGATACTCAAGCACCAAGTATTCCTGCTAATCTGGGAGCAACAAATACAACTCAAACATCTACTGTATTATCATGGAACGCTTCTACAGATAATGTTGGGGTAACGGGATATGATGTATTTAGAAATGGATCATTTTTAAGTTCTGTAACGACTACTAACTATACTGTTTTAGGATTAACAGCCAATACTACTTATTCATTTTCTGTAAAAGCAAAAGATGCAGCTGGTAATGTATCTGCAGCAAGTACCGTGATTAATGTTACTACACAAAATACCTCTCCAGGCGGTAATGCTACGGCATTGTTTTTTTCTGAATATATAGAAGGATCTTCGAATAATAAAGCTTTAGAAATAGCAAACTATACAGGAGCATCAATTAATCTTTCTGGATATACAATCAAAAGGCAAACTAATGGTTCTGGATCCTGGTCCGGAGGATTAAATCTTTCTGGTGTAGTGGCAAATAATGAGGTTTATGTAACAGCTAATAATTCTGCTTCGAATGCTATTAAAAATGAAGCAGATCTGGTTTCGGGAGCTTCAGAAATGACGTTTAATGGTAATGACCCTGTAGGATTATTTAAAGATGGGATTTTAATAGATATTATAGGAACTTTTAATGGAGGATCCTCTAACTTTGCTAAGGATGCTACACTAAGAAGAAAAGCAGATGTGTCATCACCATCTGCAACATATAAAACATCTGAATGGGAGTCATATCCTCAAAACACCTTTGATGGCCTGGGAAAGCATACATACAATGGAGGTGGTAATACAGGCTCAGATACTGAAATTCCTACAACTCCTACCAATGTAACTGCTTCTAATATCACAGAAAATAGTGCACAACTTTCCTGGACAGCTTCTACAGATAATATTGGTGTTACAGGGTATACGATTTATCAGAATGGAGCAGTACTAACAACTACTACCGGAATCTCGTATAATGTATCTGGCTTGACAGCAGGGACGAATTATACATTTAAGATATCAGCATTTGATGCTGCCGGGAATATTTCTGTATCAAGTAATTCTGTTGCAGTAACGACTCAGGATACAGTGATTTCTTACTGTGTGTCAAAAGGGAATACTGTAAAATATGAATATATTGATTATGTGGGAATAGGAGGGATCTCTAATGCTACATTGGCTAATGGTGGTTATGGAGACTTTACCTCTCAGATAGCAAATATTGGTTATGGAGACTTTACCTCTCAGATAGCAAATATTGGCTATGGAGCTAATACTATTGTATTAAGTGTTGGGTTCGCAAGCGCATCTTATACAGAACATTGGGGCGTGTGGATTGATTTTAATAAAAATGGAACTTTTGAAGGATCTGAAAAAGTAGTTAGTGGATCTACATCAGATACTGGCAACCTATCATATAATTTTGATGTACCATCAACAGCAACATCAGGAAATACCAGAATGCGGGTTGCTATGAAGTGGAACGGAGTGCCAACATCTTGCGAGACTTTTGGATATGGAGAAGTAGAAGATTATACTGTAAATATAGGATCAACAACGGGAGCAAAAGGAGCATCATCAATAAAAATTGATGGGAAATTAGAACAGGAGGATAAAGTGTTTTTGGCTAAAGTTTACCCAAATCCAGCTACAACTTATGTTCAAATTCGTTTGAAAGATCATCGTGATAGTAATTTTACATTGACCAATATGCAGGGTAGTATAGTAAAGTCTGGAGTAGTAACCGATAACAAAATTTCTTTAGAAGGAATAACATCAGGAATTTATTTTATAACAATATCTGATGGAAATCGAAGTATTTCAGAAAAAATAATGATTAAATAATTTTTTTGCAAGTGTAATTACTGAAGCCTTACAATGTTATGTTGTAGGGCTTTTTTTATTTTTTAATGATATACTATTTATAATTCTATTGCTTAATTGCACAGCAAATTCTGGTTCGATATATAGTTGATGCTTTTTCCCTTTTTCTATAATGAAATTGATATTCATCATATTATACCATTGACTTTTTGGAGAATACATATCATTCTCTCCAAAATAGAGTTCTATTTTCGTTTTAGGTTTATTGATCTCATATCGTAACCTTGTTGATGAAACGGCGTATAATGATAGTATATCCGGATTTTTTATAGCAGATTTCCAACCAATAACCCCACCAATACTAAAAGCAAGTATATGTATTTTTCCTTTCTCAAGCTTAAGTAAGTTTTGTATAGCACGATCAATTCCTTCATTTGTGAATTGTTTATGAAGGTTTTCTTCTGTGTATATTGATATGTCTATCTCTCCCAAGTCACAACAGTCATAATATTTTAATTCGAAATAACCCTTAAGTTCTTTGGTATAATAATCAATCCAACCCGATTTTTTTCGTCCCCATAGATCAGATAAAATTATTAGTCTTGGTTTCATGAGATCTTTATTTACTGTATTTGATTCATAAGTTTTTTAGGAAAACCTGTAAATATACCATGTACTCCAAGCTCTTTCATCTCATTTAATTCTGTTTCATCATCTACAGTTTTCACAATTTCTCCTTCATACATCCAGGCCCAAAGTGTTTTGTTTCGTTTTTTTACATGCTTAACTACTCTTTTTGTTAAAACATTCACTTTACCAGCTTTTTTTGGAAGCATTAATATATCTGATGTTATAGGAAAGAGTTTATCTAAATAAAGAAAACTACTGTAGATCATTTTTTTGGCCTCTTTGGTTGGAACACCATATCTCCATTTTGGTCGTTTCTTTTTGAAAGAGGAAATTACCTCGTCATAGCGGCTAACTATAATCACCTGATTGGCCATAGTATATTTTTTGATTAATGTGATCAGTCGGGTAACGGCCAAAAGATTATTTGTATGAAGATCTAATAATAATTTAGCTTTTGGGAATTTTTGAAATACCTCTTCTACCGTTGGAATTTGTATTGGGTTTTCACGGTATATAAATTTATTTTCAACATTGAAATTATATCCTGCATTTAATTGTTGGATTTCTGTTAAGGTAAGTTGGTGAATTTTATTATTTACTCCAGTGATTCGTTTTGTTTGATAATCATGAAATAGAACTAATTTTTCATCTTTAGTAATCTGAATATCCATTTCAATCCACCAATCAGGATTTATAGATTGACAGTGGTGTATTCCTTCAATTGTATTTTCAGGATTTTCGCCTCTTCCACAACCGTAACATACTATTTCCATATCTAATACTAATTATTTTGCACTATACTATCAAAAGGACTTTGTTTTTAAGATGTAGTTACAAAAAAGCAAATCATAAAATGAATTATATATTTTTGACTATTCATACCATAATAAAAATACCAACTATTTTGTATTAGAATGCTCTATAGGTTGATTAATGGTTAGTGTTATTAGACCAAGAGCTATGTAAATAGAACCTGTAATATTTTTTTGTCTTTTGAGGTACTTTTTAGAACTGGTAAACCATTTTGATATTTTCACAGAAAGCAAAACATATAATGTATCACTTAATATTGCAAAAACAGTAAATAAAATACCAAGAAATAATATTTGACTGGCATTACCTCCTTTGTCGATATTTATAAATTGTGGTAAAAAAGAAAAGAAAAATATCGCCGTCTTAGGGTTAAAAGTGTTCACCAAAATACCTTCATAAAAAATTTTATCTAACCGTTTATTTTTATTTGTAATTACAGGCTGTTTATTAGGTATTTTTTCTAGTAGTTTTTTAACACCCAGATAAATAAGATAGATAGCTCCCAGGTACTTTACAATCGAAAATGCTGTAGAAGATGTTAATAGTATAGAAGAAATACCTATTGCAGCGGCAGCAACATGAACCATGCTTCCAATACCTATTCCTAAAACAGAAACAATCCCAGCTTTATATCCTTGTTCAACACTTTTGGCCATAATATAGAGAACAGATGGGCCGGGTATAAGAATTAATATAGAGGCAGCTGCCAAAAAAAATATAATATTATCCAAATCAGGGAGTACCATAGTTATAAAGTTTATTGTATCTAATATGGTTTATTATTTTTGAAATACTAATCTAAAGCCAAAAACAGGAAGTTCTCCTTGCATAAAATCCAAATCATCGGATCTTCTAAATCCCATATTTTCATACATTTTCCATGCTATTTGCATAGCTTGTGTAGAGTGAATTATCATTTGACTTTGTTTTTCATCTTTTGCAATCTGTATACAAGCGTTTGTTAAGCGCTTACCTAAACCTTTACCTCTTGTAGCTGGATCGACTGCCAGTAACCTAAATCCTGAAGCATGCTTTTCTGCTGTAGCAGTGCCACCAGAGCCATAATATTTCATATCACCAAAATAAACAACACCACCACCTATTTTTCCATTTGATGAAATGGCAACCAATAATTTGGTTTTAGGATTTTCTGTTAAACTACCGATATTAGCCAACATTTTATAATAATTAGGTTGTTCTTGTTTAGAAGGGAATCCTTCTAGTTGTGAATATACATTAACCATTAATTCTCCAATTTTTGCAAACTCACCTGGAGCAGCTTCCTTTATGATATATTCTTGATGACTCATAATTAATGTAAAAAATTTATGTAAGAGTACTAAAATAACTTTGACAAATCTCAAAGCTTCTAAAAACCTGAAAACTTGTTATTACAAAAGATAAAAATATGATTATGTGAATAAAAAATTCTTCTAATTCTCTTCTTAACCAAAATTTAACTCTTCGGTTTTCCAGTAAATACATTAACTTTTGAATCTATTGGATTACCTGTTGTTCTCCTAAATGATACTATTTGCCCTGTATGGTAGAGTGCATCAGATATTGGGCCATTGATCATATGCCAAAACGGGAATTCTCCTTTATATCCTTCACTTTGTATAATGATCATATAGTCATCCATATCATCTTTTGTTTTTTCTGCATATAGTTCACTTCCTTTCTTTAGGTTCTGTAATGTCTTTTTTCTTAAGATATCAAAATTCATTGTAGATAGATCGTCTGGAGTGAGTCTGATACTGGGTAAATTTTGTGCAGTATTAGTAATCATGATTGAAAGCCAATATATATGTTCTATCGTTTTATATGTATCAAACCCTTCGGCAGATGGCTTGTACTTTAGATCGGTATCAGTAAGACTTTCTGTAGCCCAATAATAACGATATCCAAGACCATCAATAAGTCTAGAAATTATGTTGCTTGAGGAGTAATTTTTTGGGTATTCTGGTATCTGTTGATATGGCATTTTTATAAAAATCTTTATTTGTTTTTTAAACCACTTTGTTAAGTAATTTTTCAAAGATATTGTAATACAGTAGACGTTTTAGATTATAAATTAGCTAAATATGATAGTATTGTATTCATTTTACTACACATTAAGAAATGTAATTCCATATATTCTTATGCTTAGCGAGTAGCTGATAGGTGTATAGTAATACTTTATTTTTCTCTAAAGATAGTGAAGGGTCTTCATTCAGGATTTTCATTGCATAATGCCTTGCTGTTTTTAAAATATCATTATCTCTTACAATATCTGCTATTTTAAGATTAAGCACACCACTTTGCTGGGTGCCCATAATATCTCCGGGACCTCTTAATTTTAAGTCTACCTCGGCAATATCAAAACCATCGTTGGTGCGTACCATAGTTTCTAATCGGGTCTTACTATCTGCAGATAACTTAAAGCTAGTCATAAGAATGCAAAAACTTTGTTCTGCACCACGACCAACACGCCCTCGTAACTGGTGTAATTGAGATAATCCAAAACGTTCTGCGCTCTCTATAATCATTACACTGGCATTTGGTACATTAACCCCAACTTCAATTACAGTGGTAGCTACCATAATTTGGGTTTCACCCTTTACAAAGCGTTCCATCTCATAATCCTTATCTGCGGGTTTCATTTTACCATGAACAATAGAAATTTGATACTCAGGAGCGGGGAAGGAGCGAGCAATACTTTCATATCCGTCCATAAGATCTTTATAATCCATCGCTTCTGATTCCTGTATCAATGGATAAACAATATAAATTTGCCTTCCTTTTTGTATTTCTTCAGATATAAACTTAAATACTTTTAACCGATTACTATCGTATCGATGTACCGTTTTAATAGGTTTACGGCCAGGTGGGAGTTCGTCAATTACCGAAATATCCAGATCACCATATAAACTCATTGCTAATGTTCTGGGTATTGGGGTTGCTGTCATCACCAAAATATGTGGTGGATAGGTGTTTTTATGCCATAGTTTGGCTCGTTGTGCTACTCCAAATCGATGTTGCTCATCAATAATAGCTAATCCTAGATTTTTAAACTGTACTTTGTCTTCTAATACAGCATGGGTACCAATTAGGATGTGTAATGATCCATCTTCTAGTTCCTGATGGATTTCTCGTCGTTCTTTGGTTTTAGAACTACCCATTAATAATTTTACATTAACATCCAGCTCTTTGGTAAGTGCAGTAATCCCTTGGTAATGCTGATTTGCAAGAATTGCGGTTGGTGCCATTAAACAGGCTTGAAACCCATTATCGATAGCTAATAACATCGTCATTAATCCCACAATGGTTTTACCCGATCCTACATCTCCTTGCAAAAGACGGTTCATTTGAGCACTACTCCCAATATCATTTCGAATTTCTTTGATCACCCGTTTTTGTGCATTGGTAAGATCAAAAGGAAGGTGATCCTTGTAGAAATTGTTAAAATGTTCTCCAACTTCGGTAAAAGGAAACCCTTTTATCTTTTGTTTTCGAATTAATTTTTTAGTGATTAGCTGTAGTTGAATATAAAATAACTCTTCAAATTTTAGTCGATACTGTGCTTTGGATAATAGTTCCTGACTTTTAGGAAAATGAATATTAAAAACAGCTTCACTTTTTGATATAAGTTTAAGCTCTTCAAGAATTTCCTGAGACAATGTATCATAGAAACGTATTTTAGTCTCTACAAACAATTGTTGCATCATTTTACTCATTACCCGGTTAGTGATACCCTTATTAGAGAGTTTTTCGGTAGAAGGGTATATGGGTTGCATTACCGTTCTTAGGTTTTGTTGATGCTCTGTCAATAACTCCATATCGGGATGTGGCATACTAAAACCATTATAGTATTTGGTTTTTCCAAAAATGACATATGGAGTATTGATTTTTAAATTTTCGCGAATCCATTTATGTCCTCTAAACCAAACCAACTCTATAGAAGAACCCGTATCATCTACAAATTTAGCAACTAATCGCTTTCCTCTTTTTTGCTCTACAGTTTTAATATTAACAATCTTGCCTATAATTTGTACCTCTGCCGAATTACGCTGTAATTGGCTGATTTTATAGTATTGTGTTTTATCAAGATATCGATTCGGAAAAAGATTAACCAAATCCTGGTAGGTATGAATCCCTAGTTCTGATCGAAGTAATGTAGCACGAGACGGGCCAACACCTTTCAAATAATCAATGGGAGTTTGTAAAATATTAGGATTCATCGTAGCGAATATACTATATTATAGAAATATTGTCAATCAAAAATTTGTAACATAAACAGAGTAATTTCGTTATTTTGGCAGAACATTTGATTTATGTGTAGTATGAAATTTATTTTAAGCTTTTTAATACTTGTTTTTTCTTCTATTGGCAATGCTCAGGAAATAGCTTCTGTGGAGTCCCTTAATTCTAAAAAGGAACAAGCTAATGTTGATTTTCTAAAAGGTAAAGTCAATGTGACTGTAGACTCCAAATCAAGAGAAGTAAAAGGAAAGGTAGCATATACTTTTAAAATAATAAAACCCGTTCGAGCTATTACGGTAGATGCCCAACATATGATAATCAGCAACGTATCTCTAGATGATAAAGATGTAGATTTTAAATATGATGATAAAAAGGTCGTTATTAATTCTAACTTTAAAAATGCAAGCGAGCATCGAATAGTGATTCATTATGAAGCTAAACCTAAAAAAGCACTTTATTTTGTTAAAGATTATGAAGGGAATGATCAGGTTTGGACTCAAGGGCAAGGAAAATACACCTCTAACTGGCTTCCCAGTTTTGATGATATGAATGAGAAAACCGAATTTGATCTCACTATCAATTTCCAAAAAGGTTACGAAGTTATTGCTAATGGAAAACTTACTAAAACAGAATCGGTAAATGATTCTATCCAAAGTTGGCAGTATGATATGCAACGTGCAATGAGTAGCTATTTGGTTGCTTTTGCCATTGGAAAATATGATAAAGTAGTAGAAACTTCGGCAAATGGTACTCCTTTAGAAATGTATTACTATCCCAAGGACAAAAATAAATTCGAAGCTACTTATAAACACAGTAAAAGGATTTTTGAATTTTTAGAAAAAGAGATTGGGTTTTCTTTTCCTTGGCAAAACTATAAGCAGATTCCTGTTAAAGATTTTTTATATGCAGGTATGGAAAATACAGGGACAACCATTTTTTCTGATGCCTTTATGGTTGATGAAACAGCATTTATTGATCAAAACTATATTAATGTCAATGCCCATGAATTGGCACATCAATGGTTTGGAGATTTAGTAACCGAGACTGAAGGAACACATCATTGGCTCCAAGAAGGATTTGCAACGTATTATGCATTGTTAGCAGAAAAAGAAATTTTTGGCGATGATTATTTTCAATACAAATTGTATGAAAGCGCAGAACAGCTTACCGAGCTATCCAAAACAAAGAATGCAACATCATTATTGGATCCAAAAGCAAGCTCTCTAACATTTTATCAGAGAGGAGCCTGGGCTATTCATGCATTAAGAAAATTGATTGGAGATACTAGTTTTAAAATTACAATTTATAATTACCTCGAAAAACATAAGTTTCAAAATGTGACAACTAATGATTTTTTTGCGATAGCAGAAGAGGTAAGTGGTACAGATCTGAAAGCATTTAGACAATTATGGCTAGAGAATATAAAATTTCCTTCGCAAGAAGCATTAGACATACTTGCAAAATCAGATTTCATTAAAAGCTATCTAGGCTTAGCGCAAGAGCGCACTCAACCTATGGCAGGAAAATGGGGTACTTTGGCTAAGGCATTAGGCTTTCCTACAAATGATTACATTGGGCAGGAAGCGGTCTATCAATTAGAAGGAAAAAACTCCCCAGAGGTTATAGCCTTGTATGATAAAGCTTTTGAGACGAATAACATTTTTGTACGCCAGGCTATTGCCAATACATTAAATACAGTACCTAAGGATTTACAAGAACAATATGAATCTTTACTAAAAGACGCATCATACGCTACCATAGAACCAGCACTTTATCATTTGTGGACTAGTTTCCCAGAAAAAAGAAAAGAGTACTTAGATCTTACCAGAGAAATAGTAGGGTTTAATACCAAAAACATTAGAATGTTATGGCTAGTTCTAGCATTAAACACAAAGGATTATCATACTAGCGAACATCAAAAATTTTATCTGGAACTATCGGGGTATACATCATCAAAATTTGGTTTTAGTACTCGAGAGAATGCGTTTACTTATCTAGAAAGCTTACAAGCTTTTTCTGATCAATCCTTAATAGATCTTGTTGATGGAGCAACGCATCATAATTGGCGTTTTAGGAACTCTTGCAGAAAAATTCTTGATAAAATACTCAAGGACGAAAAATATAAAAAGAAATACGTAGTTTTATTGAATAGTTTACCGAAGAATCAACATGATTTTTTGGAAAAAAAATTAACCCCATAACATAGAACATGCGTGCATTAGTAATTTCTGGTGGTGGAAGTAAAGGAGCTTTTGCAGGTGGTGTTGCACAGTACTTAATTCAGGATTTGGGTAGAAAATATGACCTGTTTATAGGTACTTCTACCGGAAGTCTTTTGGTATCACATCTGGCATTATCCAAAATCGAAGAGATAAAAGCTTTTTATACCTCGGTAAATCAATCTTCAATATTTAAAAGTTGTCCATTTACTATTAAAAAGAAAAGAGGATATACAAGTATCAATATCAATCATTTTAATGTATTGTATAATTTGATTAAAGGGAAAAAATCATTTGGAGATAGTAAAAACCTTAGAAACCTGATAGAGAGTGCTATTTCTGAATCATATTTTGAAGAACTGAAATCTGGAGAAAAAGATATAATCATTACGGTAACCAATCTTTCTACTAATGAAGTAGAATATAAATCAATAAAAGAATGTACATATCAGGATTTTTTAGATTGGATATGGATATCTTGCAATTACCCACCTTTTATGAGTTTGGTTAGAAAAAACCATTGTGATTATGTTGATGGTGGTTTGGGGTCAATGGTTCCTATTGAAGAAGCGATAAAACGCGGAGCAACAGAGCTCGATGTTATTGTGTTGGAAACAGAAATTAATTATTTAAATAGAATGCCTACCAAAAACCCTTTTACTTTAATAACAAGTATGGTCGATTTTATGATGGATAGGATCGAACATCAGAATATTCGAATAGGTAAGTTTAAAGCAATAGAACATGATGTAGCAATGGATTTATATTATACTCCTACCGTACTGACTACGAACTCATTAATTTTTGATAAGGAAAAAATGACACAATGGTGGGCAAAAGGTTATAAATTTGCAAAGAAAAAGAACATTTCGAACCCATTATAATATGCGAGCACTAGTAATTTCAGGAGGAGGAAGTAAAGGAGCTTATGCCGGTGGTGTAGCGCAATACTTAATTCAAGAAGAAGGTAAGAAATATGACCTGTTTCTCGGGACTTCTACCGGAAGTCTTTTAATTTCACAATTGGCATTAGGTAATATCGAGAAAATGTATGATATCTATACTAATGTTAATCAACATACAATCTTTAATGTAAATCCTTTTGTAGTTAGAAAAAAAGGAAATAGAGAGTTTGTATCAATTAATTTTTTTTCATCTCTATGGCAATTTATTAAAAGAAAGCGAACATTCGGAGAAAGTAAAAACTTACGGCGAGCAATCCGCAGAAACTTTTCTGAAGAAGAATTTAATCAGGCACGTACAAAAGTTGATGATGTTGTAGTTACCGTTTCTAATCTCACTAAAAATAGTACAGAATATAAATCTATTAATGATTTTTCTTACGAAGATTTCTGTGATTGGATTTGGATATCCTGTAACTATGTTCCTTTTATGAGTTTGGTAACAAAAGATGGTTGTGAATATGCAGATGGAGGTTTTGGATGTATGGTACCTATTCGAGAAGCAATACGAAGAGGAGCCACAGAGGTTGATGCCATTATTTTGGAGTCAGAAAATATGGAACATAATAAAGTGCTGGGTAGAAACCCGTTTTCACTTATGGTAAACCTATTTAGCTATATGTTAGACCAGGTAGAAGGGCATGATACCGTATTAGGTAAACTAGCAGCAATTAATAAAGAAGTTCCTTTAAATCTATATTATACACCATCAAAACTTACAGAGAATTCATTGATTTTTAATAAAAAATTAATGAGTAGTTGGTGGAGACAAGGTTATGAATACGCAGCTCAAAAAGCCAAAACTGCAGAAGAAAATAAACTTAAGAATATAGATCTTGCAGGATAATTCTTTTGGGGTAGATTCTCGAATAAAATGAATCTCTAAAATAGATCAGTAATTTCTTCTTTGATAATTGCAATTGCAGTATCGCTGGGAGCACCTTTTTCTATAAGTTCTGTAAGAATTACTTCTCTCATTTTATTGGCCGAATCTACATCTTCTTTTAATGCAGTTTTTCGAATTAAAGCAATAGTTGCATTTTTGGAAGCTTTAACTGTATTCCAACATTCATCAGAAACATAAATCTGTTGAGTAAGATTATGTTCAAATTCTTGATCAATCGTATGAATCAATAAAGATTCATAGTCTTTTTTATCTTCTGAAATAGGAGCAATTCTTGTTAATAGATTACCGGGAGATATTCTTTCTAAAAATAAAACTATACGTTCATATGCCTGAAGTCTAAGAGGTAAAGATTGTTTTTGATTCTCTCTATGTAAAAGAAATCTACGACGTTTTTCTTCATTGCGAGTATGAAGACTGAAAAAATAGAATGAAATAACCCCTACAATCACTGCGGGAATTATATTAAAAAGAAGATCAACTATTTTGGATTCCATATGTTGTTACTTAAATACAAGTGTAGGTTACTATCTCTAGACAAATAAATCAAACTTTTTTGATTTATCTATCTAGATTTACAATAAATTTCTTTTTTCCATAAAAATTTTACTTTACAGACTAAAACAAATAAATAGAAAGAGAATTTTTTTCACTGAAAATAGGGATATGTATGCTACAGATATATTCTATGTTTGTTCCGAGAGATAGAGTACAACAAATTTTAATACATCAATGTTTTTATAGAAACATAATGCTTTTACGACTCTTTTGTTAGGTTTGTTTTTTTGTTTACATTTAAATTTTAGAAAATAGAGATTTGTTGTACTCTTTCTAATGGGAAAATAACATAAACATTAATTATTAATCTGTTCTTATGAAGGAAACTTTAAGTTTTGATGAGACCCTTATGTCATCTTTAAATACTAAGATTACCGTTTCAAAATGGGATGAAACCAAGGAAGCATATGATCAAAAACAATATAAAGATGTTATTTTAAATTTGTTTGATTATTTGGATCTTGATATTAGAAAAAAATATGGCAATACAGATGAAACCTATTTTAAGATACCTCATGGCTCTATAATTGTAGAAATTAATATTACAGATACAGATTTTAATGTTAAAGCCCCTTTTCTAAAGGTAGGAGAGAATCAAAAAATACCACTATATAGAAAAATTGCTGAGGTCAATTTTTCACCTCTTAATTTGTCACAAATAAAGTTAGACGATGGTCAGCTTAATTTTTTGTATAGCACCCCACTACATCTTTGTGAGCCTTTAAAAATATATTATGTTTTAAAAGAGATATGCCATAATGCAGATAACTTTGATGATGAGTTTATTAGTTTGTTTGGTGTAGAACAATTACACGACCCACATATAGAGAATTATAGTCAGGAGATTTTGGATACGATTTGGGAAAAATTCAATTCTTATTTAAAAGAAGCAGATCAATATATAGAACACTTTGACCAAACAAGAGTAGGGTACTTTAATTGGGATATTATTAATATTACATTAAAGCGTATAGATTATCTCATGGCTCCTCATGGTAAGCTGAGAACGGATATTGAAAATCAAGTAAATGATTTGTATTCACAGGGTGATATGCAAGATCGAATTCAAAGAGGGAAAAGATTTTTGGATACGTTGAAAAATAAAAGTAAGGAAGAACTTTTGGCAGATTTCTATATCTCAGAATCATTTGTGCCAACTAAGATGCGAAGTGAATTAGAACATATAAAACAAAGCTGGGAGCGGCCTTATGAAAATGCAAAAAAAGAAATTCAAAACAAACAATATACAGCAGCAACATTAACACTGCTTGTTGCTTTTTATGATTTCTACTACTATAATAACATTCCCGAAGATATAAATTTAAAAATGGTGAACTCACTTAAAAATGCAGCAGGTAAGGAGTGGGAGGCATCTGCATTATCACTGTTTAATGGGATGGAAAGTATCTTAAATAATAAAGCAGTACAAACTTCGACTCCTAAAAAAGGATTCTTTTCTAAGTTATTTGGTTAGATTATAAATGAAAAAAAATTATGAGCAATTTAGATTCTTTAAAAGAAGCAACATTTAAAATACTTACCTCAAGAGGAACGGGGAGTGGTTTTTATATAAAAAGTAAAGATATTATTCTTACTAATCATCATGTTATTAGTGGTTGCAAAGAAGTCGCTGTCGAAGATGATCATAATAACAGAATGCTGGCAAAAGTTATTATGACAAATCCAGATATCGATATTGCAATACTTAAAGTAGAAGAAGAGTTGAATATTGATCATGGTTTTTCTGTAGATAACTCTTTAGAATTAACAAGGCAAGAAAAAGTATTTGCTCTTGGATATCCATTCGGAATGCCGTTTACCATAACCGAAGGTATCGTTTCAAATCCAGAGCAGCACATGAATGGGAAATATTTTGTGCAAACAGATGCTGCAATAAACCCAGGAAATAGTGGAGGACCATTAGTGACACAGGATGGAAGATTAGCAGGCATAAATTCTTCAAAATTCAATAATGCAGATAATATGGGATTTGCAATTCCTGTTTCTGAAATTGAGCAAGCTATCGAAAGTATTGAAAGTAATCCCGAACATAAGTTTTCTCTACAGTGCTCATCTTGTTCAGGACTCACGTATGTCGCACAAGATTACTGTAATAATTGTGGAGCAACATTATCCAAAGATGTATTTGATGAATTAGAACTCAATGAATTTTCAAATTTTATTGAAGATTCTTTGAAACAATTGGATATTAATCCTGTTTTAACAAGAACAGGCCAGGAGTTTTGGGAATTTCATCAAGGGAGTTCTCAAATTAGGATTTTTGTAATGAATAGAGAGTATCTCTATTTAACATCTCCTTTAAATAATTTACCTAAGCAAAATCTCGAAAAGTTATATGAATATTTGATTTCAAGTGATCAAGGACAATTTTCATTAGGGGTATATAAGAATACTATTTTTATATCTTACAGAATTAGTATCACAGATATATTTCAGGATGAGGCTACAAAAAATGATATCAAACTAAAAATAAAGGAACTAGCTTTAAAAGCAGATGACCTTGATGATTTCTTTGTTGAGGAATATGGCTGTACTATGAGTACATATTCCAAAAAAGTAAGTTGATCTGATATTTTTTGGTTTGGATTAACTTAGATATAAAAGAATTTTATTTTTGGTTAGAACCACCGAGATATGTGCATTCTTTTAAATCTTGAGTACAAGTATATTCAACAGCAGTCTTACTATATTTAAAAGACTCTCTTAATGTCTTGGTTAGTTCTCCGTCATCCACATTAAGATCTATATCCTGCATTGTAAACTGACAAGGGTGCTCATATCCTGCAGCGTGAGTGATTTCTGTAAACTCTTTTCTAAACGTTTTAAAATACTGTGCCAAACGATCTGATTTTAATGGAATGTTAATTCCTTTCTGTAACCACTTACTTTGGGTTGCGACTCCGCTAGGGCATCGATTAGTATGACAAATTTGTGCCTGGATACAACCAATACTCATCATGGCTTCACGGGCAACATTTATGCAATCTACACCCATGGCAAATGCCATCGCAGCTTTTGCAGGAAAACCTAGTTTTCCACTACCTATAAAAACTACCCGATCTGTAAGGTTATGTTTCTGAAAAATCTTATAAATAGCTGCAAATCCATATATCCATGGAAGTGATACATGATCTGCAAAACTTGGTGGAGCAGCCCCGGTACCACCTTCACCACCATCTATGGTAATGAAATCTGGGCCTCTATTGGTTTTTACCATCAGTTCTGCCAGAAGTTCCCATTGCTCTGTTTTACCAATTGCAGCTTTGATCCCTACAGGAAGTCCTGTCTCTTTGGCGATATCCTCAATAAATTGTAGCAGTTCTGGGACATCAGAAAAAGCTTTATGTGCAGAAGGAGATAATACATCCTTACCAACTTCTACACCTCTTATTTTTGCAATTTCGGAAGTGATCTTGGCACCAGGCAATACACCTCCTTTTCCAGGCTTTGCTCCTTGTGATAATTTGATCTCAATAGCTCTGATAAAAGGATTCCTGGTTATAAGGTCTTTCATTTTTTTCATCGAAAAACTACCGTTCTCATCGCGTACTCCAAAATACCCTGTTCCAAAATGAAAAATGACATCACCTCCATTACTATGATAAGGAGAAAGCCCTCCTTCTCCAGTGTTATGATAGGCATTTCCTTTTTGAACGCCTATATTTAGAGACTCTATAGCACGTGCAGAAAGAGATCCAAAACTCATTGCAGAAACATTAATAACAGATCCAGGTCGATAAGGTTTTTCTCGTTGGTTGTATACCCCCATAACCTTTGCGCAAGGAAGAAAAGATTTATCTTCTCTATTAGGATGATCCTTATCCATCTTATAAGGGATCATACAGTTTTTTACAAAAATATGCTGGTGCAAATAAATATCCCTATCTGTACCAAAACCTTCATAATTATTTTCATTTTTGGAAGAAGCATAAACCCAACCTCTCTCAATTCTATTAAATGGAAGTTCCTCTCGATTATTAGCTACAAAATACTGTCTTATCTCTGGACCAATACTTTCTAATAAATACCTAAGATGACCTATAATAGGGAAATTATGACTTACCGTATGTCTCTTATTAAAATATATATCACGAGTTGCAACTAATACTAGAGCAAAAATGATCCATATCCACCAGGATATCGAACCTAAAAAATTAAGTACACTTTCCATTTTATTTTATCTATTGTGCATTAAGATAATCAATAGTTAATTGTGACATTACCTTAACTCCTAATACTAATCCGCTTTCATCTATGAAGAAATCGGGTGTATGATGAGAAGCTGCTTGATTGTTTCCAGGCGTTTTTCCTCCTAAAAAGAAATAAAACCCAGGGACTACTTCTTGAAAATATGAAAAATCTTCTCCTCCTGTGGTTGCCTTTGATAGAATAACATTTTCTTTACCGGCAATGCCTTCAATTGTGGGCAACATCTTTTTTACAAGATCAGGATCATTATAAGTTATAGAAGTATTATTTTGAAATCTAATAATAGCTTCACCGCCATATGCTTTAGCAATAGCAGGTACCATTTCATTCATACGACGAATGATAAGAGCTCTCATTTTTGGATCCAAAGTTCGCACTGTACCGATCATTTCGGCACTTTCTGGAATGATATTAAACCGTACACCACTTGTAATTTTGCCTACTGTGATTACTGCAGCCTCATTTACGAGAGGAGATTCTCTACTTATAATAGTTTGTAAACCGTCAATAATCTTAGCCGAAATAAGGATAGGATCTACTCCTGTCCATGGAGCCGAACCATGTGTTTGTTTTCCTTTAACAGTAATAACAAATCGTTCTACTGCTGCCATTGTTCCTCCTGGCTTGTAACGAATTTTCCCAACTTCGGTTCCCGAATTAATGTGCAGGCCAAAGATTGCATCTACATCAGGATTTTTTAAAACCCCTTCTTTGATCATCAATTTAGCGCCACCTTCTTCTCCCGGTGGAGGTCCTTCTTCTGCAGGTTGAAATATAAATTTAACCGTACCATTTATTTTATCTTTATGTTTTGAAAGGATCTCTGCTACTCCCATTAATATAGAGATATGGGTATCATGACCACAAGCATGACTAACACCAACTTCGGTGCCTAGAAATGTAGTTTTTACAACAGATTTAAAAGGTATGTCTACTCGTTCGGTTACCGGCAATGCGTCAATATCTGCTCTAAGTGCTACAGTTTTACCTTCTTTTTTCCCCTTAAGAAGGGCTACTACACCTGTTTTAGCAACATTCTCGGTAACTTCTAAACCAAGGTCTTTGAGGTGTTTTGCAATTTTCTTAGCAGTCTCAAATTCTTGATTGGAAAGCTCAGGGTTTTGATGGAAATCTCGCCTCCATTCAATTACTTTGGATTCTATTTTTTCTGCAGAAGTATTAATGTCGGGGTCAATTTGTTGTGCCTGTATTGAACAAAAGACCATTAAGAAAATAAATAGAAAAGATGATGGTTGTGTTTTCATGCGCTTGTTTTAATGTTTAAAGAGGACAGACCAAAGATAATCTAAGATGATCAAAATAATCATGTTGTGATATGCACAATGAGAGAATTATAATCATATTAGTTTCATTAAGTTTAAAAATTAATAAGTCTATAGTTTTCGTTTTGTAATTGTACCAATGCGGTCATTGCAGATAATGCAATCTGTATCTCGGGAAGTGTATCTTCTTTAGAAATATCTCGATGTGCGGCGGTCTGCCCACACAAAATAAAATGCACACCTTTTTTTGCTAAAGCCGAAAGAAGTGGAGCATTAGGGTTGTCAATATTGTATTTGGCTTTGTAATTTGCATTGTTTAGAATATCATTTGCTGCCGAACCATGAATGACTAATGCTACTTTTAACTTTTCTACTGGTATACCAGCATCAGCATGCATATTAAGATATCTAGCAGCAGTATTAAAAAGAGGATTTACTTTTGAACTATCTTTAAACGTTCTTCCTACATCAAATACAGCTTTTAAATCATGCTGTGTTTTAGTCTTAAAATCTGGGTCACTAACTGTATAGGTTTTACCATATTCAGTTATTATTTTACCTTCTTTAGATTTTTGTTGAGAAAAAATAAAAAAAGGAAGTAAAATAAAAATATAGAATGCTATTCTGTTTTTCAAGCTGTAATTTTTGGCTTCTAAAGATATTCAAAAATCTATTAATTGAAAGTTAAAATGTTATTTTGATTTTTATCTACAAAAAAAAGCATACCTCCTAAACTAAAGAAGATATGCTTTTGATATTTTTATTTACTAGCTTATTGTCTTACAAACTTGCCAAGAGGTTTGTTATTGATTAAGATGATATATAACCCATGTGAAAGTTCTGATATATCCATCTCAGGGGTTGGTGTAGCATCAATTAATACTTGCCCCTGTATGTTAACAATTCTTACAGAATAATCATTTATAGTTATACCATCTATATGTAATATTTCATCGTCATTAACCGGGTTAGGGTAGTAGGTAAACGTTTTGTTCTCTTGACCCAAATTAAGTAATGATTGATCAACCTCGAATGTTTTAGAAATTATACTACAACCCGCTTCATTAAATACCTTTATACTATATTCTCCTACTTCTGTAGGTAAATGTTCTGCCTGGATAGCATCATCAATAGATTCGTTTTTATAATACCATTGATAAGAAGAAAATTGAGACGGCACAAATAGCATATGATTTTGGTTTACAGCTATTTCTGGTACTTCTGGGTTCTCTGATACAATTGCTTTTACGGCTGTTCTTGTTGTTGTTGTGCAATTACCAATAGTTCCCTCTACATAATAGGTTTGAGTAGCATCGAGCGCTGGGGTTTCATACGATAATCCAGATGCAATACTCGTGCCTCCGGTTGAGGTAGTATACCATTTGTATTCGCTATTTCCTGATACGGTTATAGTTACAGATTCTCCTGCACAAACATTTTGGTTTGTAACAACAGGGAGATTAGGAAGGTTTATAGATACAAAATCTGATTTTTCTTTAGTATTATTCCCAGAATCATTGGTTGTTGTTAGTGATATGGTATAAGCTCCACTAGTTGCATACGTATGTGTTGGATTTTGTTCTGTAGAAGTTTGACCGTCTCCAAAATTCCATAAATAAGAACTTATTCTATTGGTAGAAGTACTTTGAAACTCTACTACCGAACAGTTTGTAGTTGCTTTAAAATCTGATAATGGAGGTTGTTTATCATCTCCTGGTGTATAATTACCTGATATAGAATAATTACCTAAAGATGAGTAATCAGAATATCCATTGGTTAATGTTCCTTCACCTACACCATCAACCTCAATATAATAAATTCCTTCTGTAAGGTTTTGATTGATCGATGCGGTAAGTCCGTTTGGATCAGAAAGTACTACTTCTTGGCCAAGCTCATTTAGAATTCTTATCTGGATGTTTAGATTAGGGTAATCGGGATCAGGATTAAAAGATAGAGATACATTTCCGGTTTCTACGGCAAAAGAGAAAACATCTTTATCATCTCGGGTACTTATTAATCCAAAGTTTTGATCGGCACTTACCACTCCAGAAGGAGCTACTTTAATTGCAGTAGCCTCATTAATTGCATTGCCATGGTCATCATTTTGAAAACCAACACCATTTCTATTACCAGAAATAATTGCAATATCATCTTGTGTATTTGTTGCATCAGGATATTCTCCACTACTCCAATGTCCTAATGTTTTATTGGCACTCCATCCCATAATTGGACTCCATTCCCCGTGTCCTGAGTAGTATGTCGTACCTGGTTTTCCATCATGTGATAGTCCCAAAGTGTGACCAACTTCATGAGACCCTGTTTCACCAGCAGATCTGGTTCCTAAATTATATACCCAGCAAGGATTATTGCTATTCGACGAAAACGAATTTAAATAAGCAACCCCTCCAGAATCTGGGGCAGCATCTTTTGTTGTCGTAAAAATGCACATCATTCTACGATTTTTAGGAGCTGCATCAAAAAGATCTCTTCGGGTAGTAACGTTTAGATTAAATGGGCGAAAATCTTCGGCCATGATTTTCCATACTTTGATTATTTTTTCGTCAGAGAAATTAGGAGACTGCGCATTAATTGTAGCTCCACCAAGCCAACTCGTATTAGAAACCGATTCTCCATCAAAATCAAGATAAATAATACCCGGTGCTCCCGGAAGACTTTCTAATTGCGGTGCTGCTTTTGAAAATATAGTTCCGGCATCTTCATCTTTTGTATTTGCTTTTTCAAAATCTACACAAAGAATTGTATTAATATCTGTTTCTTTTACAAATACCTGACCATTGGATTCAGAATATAAAGTATATGCTTTTTTTATATCATGAAGTATGATATTTCCTTTTAAAGAGTTATTTGTCTTGACAAAAGAGAATGAAGATAATTGGTGATCATTAACAGTTCCTATTAAGGTAAGGTCTTGATCAGTTTGATTTTGTACATTAAGCGTAAAAGAAAAGGCCTGGTTATTAGCAATTTTGATTGCTAAAGGCTTACTTTTTTTGGGGCTAATCAGATCATTTATAAAATTTTGTTGATTATCTGATATCAGATATGATTTATCAGATTGACCGTAAGTATTATATCCTCCTATTATCATAATAATAAGAAGAAAATACTGTACTGATTTTCTTTTCATGTTGAGTTTGATTATTAAGTAATTATTTCGACTGCAATTTTTACTACAACTAAATATTCTTAGTTTTAGTATAAAAAATCTAATATAGATTAAAATATTAATATCGTAGACTATATAGTGCCCCCTTCTATTTAGGAAAAACAAAAACAGTATATACATATTTCTATATTCAAAATACGTATATACCATTTTCGGAATCTAAATTTAGAACACTAAAAAATTAACTATATGTCTAGATTTAGAAATAGTAGCGTCTATACATAATACATAATTATGAAATGCTTATGATTCTTTCTAGCGGAATGATTGTAGATTGTTTTAAAATAACCTCTTTATCGGTTATTCCCCATATGGTAGTTTCCACTCTTTTCAAACCTTTATCGTCTACAAAAACGATTCTTACTTTATGATGTTCTAGATTTCCTAAAGAGAGTGCTCTTTGTAATTCTAAAAATCGATCAATTTGATCTTTTCTTTTGTTTAAAACATCTTCTTTAGGGAACTTTAAAAATTTAATCTGCTCTTTTTGTACCATTTGTACATTCATGTTTGGGGCCATAAGTGCTGAGTTTGGTTGAATTTTTATTTTAATAAAAACTAGTGTTTACTTTTCGTTTCTGCTAAATATAGCACATTTTATCCTAAAAAAATGCATTTAATCTATGTTTTTTATTAAAAAGATATCAACTTGTAAGAATTCATGTTGTTGATAACCCTTGTTTAAAAAGCATTAATTTTATTTAGAGTTTACTAGTAACGGATAATACATATAACATTATATATCGCTGCTAGCCATACGACATCTAGTAAATTTTATTTATTATTTACCGATTGATTGTTAGTGATTTATAGGGTAATTGATCAATGTTAAAAAAATATTGGTGTTTGCTAAAAGTTATTGACTATGATTTGTTTACAAAAAACATAAAGTACGTTTTCATAACCGTAGTTCTTTCCTTAAATTTCGACCTTAAATATAATGTTACTTTGGAAGAATATTTAGCAGAACTAAATGATGCACAACGAGCGCCTGTACTTCAAATAGATGGGCCCATGATTGTTATTGCGGGTGCTGGCTCGGGTAAAACAAGAGTACTTACGTATCGTATTGCTTATTTGATGCATAAGGGTGTAGATTCATTTAATATACTATCCTTAACATTTACCAATAAAGCGGCCCGTGAAATGAAAAAGCGGATCACAAGTATAGTTGGCTCGAGTGAGGCTAAAAACCTTTGGATGGGTACATTTCACTCAATATTTGCCAAAATATTGAGGTTTGAAGCTGATAAATTAGGCTACCCGTCTAATTTTACAATTTATGATACTCAGGATTCCCAACGATTAATAGCTTCTATAATCAAAGAGATGGGACTCGATAAGGATATCTATAAATACAAACAGGTGTATTCTCGCATTTCCTCTTATAAAAACAGTTTGATCACCGTAAAAGCATATTTTCAGAATGCAGAACTGGTAGAAGCAGATGCTATGGCAAAGCGCCCTAGAATGGGGGAGATTTATCAACACTATGTTGATCGTTG
This sequence comes from Aquimarina macrocephali, assembly GCF_051627225.1. Taxonomy (NCBI): domain Bacteria; kingdom Pseudomonadati; phylum Bacteroidota; class Flavobacteriia; order Flavobacteriales; family Flavobacteriaceae; genus Aquimarina; species Aquimarina macrocephali. The sequence goes on along the minus strand of NZ_CP151795.1, from coordinate 5,317,944 downwards.
TTTTAAGGCCGGTGCGATGGATTTTGATGACCTTTTATTAAAAACTAATGAGTTACTAAACCGTTTTCCTGAAGTACTTGCTAAATATCAAAACCGATTTAGATACATCTTGGTAGATGAGTATCAGGATACCAATCATTCACAATATCTTATTGTAAGAGCATTATCTGATAAGTTTCAAAATATCTGTGTGGTGGGAGATGATGCACAGAGTATTTATGCTTTCCGGGGAGCGAATATTAATAATATTCTTAATTTTCAAAAAGATTATGATAATGTGCAGCAATACCGATTAGAGCAAAATTATAGATCTACCAAAAATATTGTAGAAGCGGCAAACTCTATCATAGAAAAAAATAAAACCAAACTTGATAAAGTAGTTTGGACTGCAAATGATGATGGACCTAAGATAATTGTAAACCGATTATTAACCGATGGTGATGAAGGTCGATATGTTGCGAGTTCTATTTTTGAAAACCAGATGCAGCATCAACTAGGTAATGGAAATTTTGCAGTGTTGTATAGAACTAATGCACAATCCAGGGCTATTGAAGATGCATTACGCAAACGAGACATAAAATATAGAATTTATGGAGGACTTTCCTTTTACCAAAGAAAGGAAATTAAAGATGTACTGGCGTATTTACGATTAGTGATTAATCCTAAAGATGAAGAGGCTTTAAAACGAGTAATAAATTACCCGGCCAGGGGAATTGGAGCAACAACTGTTGATAAACTGATAGTCGCAGCAAATCACTATGATCGTTCTATTTTTGAAGTAATCGAAAATCTGGATCGTATTAATTTAAAGATTAATAGTGGTACTAAAACTCGATTAGAAAACTTTATAACCATGATCAAAAGTTTTCAAATTACTAATGAGACTTCTGATGCATTCGTGTTAACCGAAATAGTTGCTAAAAAAACAGGATTATTACAAGAACTTAAAAAAGACGGTACTCCAGAAGGTATTGCCAGAATCGAAAATATCGAGGAACTACTTAATGGTATACGTGATTTTGTAGAAGGGCAGAAAGAAGTAGCAGATGTAAGAGGATCATTAGCAGAATTCCTGGAAGATGTTGCTTTGGCTACAGATTTGGATATGGATACAGGAGATGATGATAGAGTAGCGTTGATGACTATTCATTTGGCTAAAGGATTAGAATTTCCATATGTATATATAGTAGGAATGGAAGAAGATCTTTTTCCATCAGGAATGAGTATGAATACCCGAAGTGAACTCGAGGAAGAACGACGTCTGTTTTATGTGGCATTGACACGTGCAGAAAAACAAGCGTACCTTACATATACACAATCCCGATACCGATGGGGTAAACTGGTAGACGCCGAACCTAGTCGATTTATTGAAGAAATAGATGAGCAATTTTTAGAATATATAACACCAATAGAAAGTTATCGGTACAAACCATTAATTGATTCTGATATTTTTGGAGAAGTTGATAAAAGTAAGTTACGGCTTAAAAAACCAGTTTCTGGAGCACCGCCATTAGCACATAAACCTACCGAAGAACAACTACGTAGACTAAGAAAACTTAGGCCTACATCTAATGATACGGCTGATGCATCATCTAATACGAATCTCTTTGATGAAGATCTTATACCAGGAACAATAGTTGAACATATGCGATTTGGTAGAGGAAAAATCATTAAAATTGATGGAGTCGGACAAGATAGAAAAGCCGAAATTCATTTTGAAAAAGGAGGAATAAAGAAGTTATTACTTCGCTTTGCAAAATTGAAGGTTTTATAATATAGCTAATCGCTTAGGTTAAGGATTAGCTTTTTATACTGTATTTTACATTATCTTTATTTACAATCATTTATATGGCAGAGTTCATAAAATTATACAATGAAAACCCAAACCCACGTGAAATACAGCGAGTAGTTAATTGTTTACGTAACGGAGGATTGGTTATTTATCCTACAGATACAGTATATGGATTGGGGTGTGATATTACAAATAACAGAGCCCTGGAACGGATTGCACAGATCAAAGGTGTAAAACTGGCAAAAGCTAACTTTTCATTTATCTGTAAAGACTTAAGTAATCTTTCTGATTATGTAAAACAAATTGATAATGCAACATTTAAATTATTAAAAAGAACACTTCCGGGACCATACACCTTTATTCTTCCGGGAAGTAATAATTTACCTACCGTTTTTAAAAAAAGGAAAACTGTAGGTATTCGTGTTCCTGATAATAATATTTGTACAGCTATCGTAGAAGAATTGGGTAATCCTATTGTATCTACTTCTATCTATGATGAAGATGAAGTCATAGAGTATACCACGGATCCAGAATTGATATTAGAAAAATGGGATAACCTGGTGGATATGGTGATCGATGGTGGGTATGGTGATAATATGCCATCTACTGTAATTGACCTAACCAGTGGCGAACCAATATTACTTAGAGAAGGAAAAGGAAGTATAGATATTATCTAGATTATAGATATAAACAATAAGAGCTTTTTTATGATCGTTGCTTTCTTACACCAGTATGATCTATTCCTTGGTTTCTTTCTAATTTAATCATCTCTTTGGGCCTAAAGTTAAATATTAAAGCTCTTCGTTGACTATTTGTGGTGTTTCCTCTGCTATAGTGTAATGTAAAACCATCATGAAAAGTACATCCGCCAATAGGTAATGGAACAGGCATTGCATTAGTAGTGTCAGCATCACAGTATAAGGCTCCTTCATTTGGTAAATTGGTATGCTCTAATATTTGTTGATCTTTTACTGGTAGAAACCACATACAACCATTGTTTTCGTATACATTATCCAAAGCTATCCAACAACTTACAGCTCTTTTATCTGGTAAATTTATCCAATAAGCAGCATCTTGATGCCATGGAGTAGGAGTATTGGTATAAGGTGCTTTATTAATAAGCATATCAAAATCTAATTCCATATCATCTCCCAATAATTTTTTTGCACAATCTAATGCTTTTTTATAGGCAATATGATTTAATATTTTTGGTTCTACTAAACTTGGCCTCATGACCTGAGTGATCCGCTCAATTGTTTTATCAGTATTTTGCAAGCCTGCCAAATCACTTCTTAAATGAGCTGTTCTTTTCTTATCGTTCAACAAACTAGTATAGATAACAAGTAAACTTTCGACTTCTGTGCTATCAAAAAGCTGATCTATTTTGGTATACCCATTAGTTAAAAACTCATTTTTTATAATGTCCATTTTGTAGTGCTGATTTTGTTCAAAGATGAATAAAACATTTTAGTAAATCTTCTAAATTTGTACTACCTTACTTTTTTGTACAAAATGAATATAAATTTAGAAGAACGCATAGTACATTTTTTACCAGATTATGGTATTGATAGTTGTTTGCAGTTTGGTCATTACAAATATTCTAAAGCACAACCTCAATTACCAATACATGAACATTGTAATGCAATAGAAATATGTTTTTGTATCAAGGGGGAGCAACATTATATAATTGGGGAAGAATTATTTCAATTGCATGGCAATGACATTCTTATTATTCCTCCAAACAAAGAGCATAGTACTGGCGAATATCCCGAAGATAAAGGAGAATTATTCTGGTTGCAAATTAATTGTTCTGATAACCAACGTAGATTATGTAATTTACCCGGGGATCATTCAAAGTATCTTCTTCGAGAGTTAAAAAAGACTTCAGAACGAACTTTTAAGGGAGCATTTCAAGTCAAATTTGTACTTGAAAAACTTTTAAATGAGCTGAAAACAAGTAGTACTGTTTTATCAGAAATTACCATAAATCAACTTATTGTTCAGACCATATTAGAAGTGTTGAATCTTTCAAAGAGAAAGCAGGATAGTCCTCCATTAAAAAGATTAAATGATATCGATACTTATATTTTAAACAATTTACACCGCATAATTTATGTTGATGAACTCGCAGGTGTTTCTAATGTTTCTGTTGGGTATTTTAAATTTTGGTTTAAAAACACCATGGGTATCCCTCCTAAAGAATACATAAACAGGTTAAAAATTGAGCAGTCAAAAATTGATTTATTGAAGAGTCACAGTATAACTACTGTAGCTTTTAATTTAGGATTTAGTTCGTCCCAATATTTCTCTACAACTTTTAAAAAGTTTACGGGGTATACCCCAAAAACCTATATTTCTTTAAAAAGTAATAATTGATAGCTTTCTGGTTTAAGTAGCACTTCTTTATATTACTAATTTTTATAGTGATTTGGACTTGTTTTTGTTGTAAAACCACGTATAAATACGTGTATAATGCCGTAGTATTTTTATTAACTTTAAGAAAACTTAAAACCAACAAAATGAGTACCAGGAAACTACCTAAATTCAGAATTTATCCTTCTATAGGCATTGCACGATTAGGAAATGGCCCCGCTACAAAGGATCAGGTTATTTTTAGTCCAGAGATCCCCTGGGCTAATCTATTTGATACAGATCAACATTATCTTACCGAAGAAGGAGCTTTAAAAAAGCAAGCTCAGCGATTTTATATTTATGAATGTGATGACAATGGTGTACCTGTTAAGCAAATAGATGCTAATGATTATGATATCGAATGGGCGGTAGAAGTAGCAAATAAGAAACCGTTTTGGTATGATTTTAATAATAGTCTGGATCTCTCTGTGTTATCTGAAAATCAAAATTTATCTCCAAATTTTGCCAAAAATAAATTGGCACCAGGGATTGGAGCAAAACGAAGAAATCCTAATGTACTAAACCAATCCATGAGAGTAGAAGGAGGATATGATTATCGTAAAGAACTGGTTAATCACCCGGGAAAGGTAAAAGTAGATGCTACCGATCAACGTGAGATAATTCGTGGGAAATTTCCTTCGGATAATGGAGGCGTTAGTAAATTAGCGGCTAGTATGAATACTTCTTCTAAATCTGTTGATCTTGGTACTATCGAGTATGATGAAGGAACATTAATTTTTTATGGAGCAGATGGTATTTCGGCATCTCTTAACCCCTCAGATCTTAATAATGATTTTGCAGATAACTCTAATTGGTATGATGATATTTGTGATGGAAGAGTTACGGCATCTATCGTTTCTAAAAAAAGCGGAGATACGTATCATTTGGATGATGCATTATCTTCTGCCTGGATAGCCACTGCACCGCCAGATTATGCACCGCAGATCCAACCAATATCTACAATGTTTGATTTAATAGCAGGAGCAGCTAATGAGAGCTATGCTCCCGAGTTAAGTTTGGTATTTCCAATATTTTATCGCCTGTATAGGATGCAATGGGTTAATCTGGGAGATTTCCTTTCTCCATCATTTAAAGAAACGATCGATAAACTTGTGGCGGATGGGAAATTTAAATATATCTATAAAAAAGAACCAAAAGGAGAAGCAGATGCTGTGAGAAAACAAATATTTGATCTTTTTAGAGATCCTTCATACCATTATAATAACGAACCTATAATACCAAGTAAAGATAAAACTGATGTTGTTAATCGTGGTAGCGGGACCGATGAACTAAAACTTCCTTACTATCCTGGAGATGCTATTGATTATCCAGGAAGCCCAGCCCAGTGGTTTGCTATTCCGCCAATGTTATATGAACAATTGGAGAATTGGAAGGATGGGAAGTTCGAAACACCACCTGATTTTGATTTTCAGACTATAGATGAAATGGGGACATTTTATCAAAATCAATTTTTAGAATCTTTTAAAGATGAATCTAAAAAACCATTGCTAATGACCAGAGCTGTACTAGAAACGTTATATGGTGGTGGTTTTCATCCAGGAGTAGAATTGACTTGGCCTATGAGGCATAATCTTATTTATGCCGAGAATAGTATGATATATAAATGGATAACCGAAGGTGCTTTTAAGTATGGGTTTTATGGATTAAGAGAAGTTCGCCTTAATGCTGCCACAAGCAAAGAGCAAAACGATATATTTTATAATGATTTTGGATTCCAGATGAATTCTGAAGATATTCGTGAATCTATGAATCCCAAAAATGAGAAAAATTGGTTGTGGAAACTTACACCCGGCGATCTTACTAAATGGATGGGGATTCCCTGGCAGTCAGATGCAGGAAGTTGCCAGGTAGTTTTTGTAGAGAAACAATATCCTATTCCATCCTGGTGGGCAGCTAATTTACCTGTACATGTGTTTCCTCAGGAAAGCTACCAAAAGCTTCTTGATCCCAATATTTTGGAAGATACTAAACGTAATATTTATGCAAACCGCTTAGCTTGGCTGCATACTGCAGATACAGGATTTATTGGGTATCATGCAGAAGGTGGGTATCTTAACGGACTTATTAATATGGTATACCAATGGGATAAAATAGGAATAGTCACTGGTAGAAAGTTAGATGTCGATATAGAAGGATTGCCTAAAACGGTATATGTTTCTTATAGTGGAAAAGAAGCTGATAAAAAATAATGAATACAGATGTTATTATTGTAGGAAAAGGTATTGCAGGATTAGTGTTGTCACTTCTTTTGAAGAGAAAAGGAATACAACATCTGGTTTTGGATCGTAAAAGCAAGAAGAAACACTTTGCCTTGGCAGAGACATTACCTCCTTCTTCAATGCCTTTGTTACAATCTCTTGGTCTCATAAAGATATTTGAAAAAAACGCGATCAGGAAAACATATGGTTACCATTCAATGTGGGGAAATACAAGAATATTGAATAATAATTTTTTCTCTCAATTGTCGTATAAAAATGGATTAAAAATTGATAAACAAGCTATAGTAGAGGATCTCGAACAGCTGTGTAATGAGAATGTGATAAGCTATGATAAAATGTTGAATATGATAATTTCTAAAGAAGAAGTTATTGTAGAAGTAGAAAGTAATAATCAAAAAGAAATTATTACGGCAAAGATGATTATTGATGCAACAGGAAGGAATCGTGCTATTCTTAAGAAATTAAACATCCCTATTCGATTATATGATAACCTAATATCTTTTAGTTGTCACTTGCCAAGAATAGAACATCCAAAATTAACATACGATGTATTTGTAGAATCTTTTGAAGATGGGTGGGGTATTGTTTCTGGTTTAGACGAAAAAACTAATGTCTTATCGATTTTTACAAATAGAGAAAATCTTGTTCAGTTAAAATTAAGAGATTATTCGGATTGGCAATCGGTTTTGTCTAAAACTACTTTGTTAAAAGATTTTCTGGTAGAACAATCTGAAGTGAAAATTATAGGATCGGATGCAAATTCTTCTATAGCCAATTATTTATCGGGAGAAAATTGGCTGGCGGTTGGTGATGCAGCTTTATCTTTTGACCCTCTTTCTTCTCATGGTATTGCTAATGCGATATATACAGTAAGAGAAGCTTCAGATGCTATCGAATCCTATATATTAACAGGTGATAGAAAAGGGTTTGTGATGTATTCCAAAACATTGTTTTCTATTTTTGATAGTTATTATATGGTAAAAAATGAATTATACAGATCAGAATCCAGGTGGATGGAATCTTCTTTTTGGAAGAAATTCTTCCAACCAGGAGAGGAGCAAGACAAAGAAAAAACTCATAATTTTCCCAGGCAGAGTGGCACTGGTATCATTTTGGATTAATGAAAAAGCATAATGCTTAAATACAAAAAGGGAGATCAAAATGATCTCCCTTTTTATATGGATATAAAAAATATTCTTTTATTATTTTTTTGTAGCTTTTTTCATACCATCTTCAATCATATTATAAAACTGATCAAGTTTTGGTAATACAACAATTCTTGTACGTCTGTTTTTTGCTTTGTTTGCTGCAGAATTATTATCAGTTACTGGTATGTAATGACTTCTTCCGGCAGCAGTCATACGTTTTGGATCTACTTTAAAGTCGTTTTGTAATACTCTTACTACAGAAGTAGCACGTTTTACACTTAAATCCCAGTTATCCAAAAGCACTTTGTTTTTGATAGGCACATTATCAGTATGTCCTTCTACTAAGAATTCGATATCTGGTTTATCATTAACAACTTTTGCTACTTTACCTAATACTTCACGAGCTCTTGCAGAAACATTATAGCTACCACTCTTGAAAAGTAACTTGTCTGAAATAGAAACATAAACAACTCCTTTTTCTACATTAATCTCTATATCTTCATCAGCAAGATTTCCTAAGGCTCCCTTAAGACTGGTTACAAGTGCCAAGGTTACAGAATCCTTTTTGGTAAGAGCATCCTGCATTGTTCTTATTTGTAAATCTTTTTCTTTAATACTTTCTAAAGATTTTTCTAGATTCTCTGCTTCCTTAGTAGAAAGAGTGGCTAAATTACCTACATTGTTTAATAGAGCAGAATTTTGATTTTTAAGATTAGATACCTGATCTTGAAGAACTTTAAGTTGCGAAGATGAACTCGCTTTTTCTTCAAGGCAGCTATTTAATTTAACTGTAGCTGTATTTAATAGATCTTCAGTTTCTTTGTTTTTGGCTTCTAATTCTGAAAACTTCTTCTGCGAAACACAGGAAGATAGTAGAATTGCTAGAGAGGCCCCAATAATCATTGCTTTTTTCATTAGAAAATTTGTTTTTAGTCTTGTTCTGGTTATATAACTCAAAATTATTAAAAATGTGACGTAATGCTAGGTCATTAACAATAATTTATTATATCTCCTTATAATTGATCAAAATGTTTACGGTTCAAAATAAAATACTGCCATACAACGGAAAAAAGAGAATAATATTTCCCCGTTTTTGAAAGTTTTTTACGTTTTTTATTAAAAGTGTTAAAATTAGCATAGAAACTAATATGTGCCTTGAAAATAGCGAAAAAATGAGAGAATTTACCTTGTGTAATAAATCTGATCGCAGCAAGCCCGTCTAGAATCATTCTTATAAAAATCAAAAACCAGACTTTACTTCCCGGTACATTTTTGATCAGAAGATATAAGCTGTTTCTAAAATTTAAAAATGTTTTCCTGGGATTCATTGAATCCAAAGTTGCTCCTCCTAAATGATAAACCGTTGAGGAACCTTCATACATTATTATATGACCAATACTGTGGATACGCCAGCAAAGATCAATCTCCTCCTGGTGAGCAAAAAAATCTTCATCCAGTTTCCCAACTTCTTCAAATACCTGTTTTCTTATAAATAAGCATGCCCCACTAGCCCAAAATATAGTAGTAGCATCATCATATTGCCCATTATCTTCTTCGAGAGAGTCAAATATTCTTCCTCGACAATATGCGTATCCTAGTTTATCGATGTAACCCCCGGCAGCTCCAGCATATTCAAAATGAGTTTTCTTTTTGTAATCAAGGATTTTGGGTTGTATAGCAGCAACTCCTGTATGGGTTTGAAATGTTTTAAGAATAGGAACCAACCAATCTTTAGTAACTTCAACATCACTGTTTAGAAGGCAAAAAATATCGGCATCAATTTTTGACAATGCATCATTGTACCCTTTGGCATAACCACCATTGACTTTGTTTTGAATAATTCTAACTTCGGGAAAAGTAGTTGTTACAAAAGCAACAGAATCGTCTGTAGAAGCATTATCAGCAAGATAAACAATAGCTTCCTTAGAATTTTTGATCACCGAAGGTAAAAATTGCTCTAATAATGATCTTCCATTCCAATTTAATATGACGACTGCGATATTCACATCTGCAAAGTAAAAGGAATAATTGAGATAAATTCAAATAAAAAAGAATAAAGTAACGCTATTGAATTGATATCATATTTGGTTTTGAATCTGAAATATTAAAACTTTGAGTAAAAAACCGTATTATCATAAACCAGGAAGGGAATAGCTATTTGTAATCTGGTATATCTTTTAAAAATGTATATTGCTTATCGGTATAGTTCATTTGACAATAATAATGATCAAGACCATTAGTGATCATTAAGTATTCTGAATCTAAAGCAAGATTGTATCTCGCAATCTGGTCAAATACTTCCTGTGTTATTTTTACACGAGCAGATTTACATTCTATAATAAGAAAAATACTACCGTCTGGATTAAATATAATAATGTCATAACGTTTGTTAAGTCCATTGAGTTGTATTAGTTTTTCTACATTAATTAAGCTTTCTGGATATTTCTTTTCTTCAATCAAATAATGAATGGTATGTTGTCGTACCCATTCTTCTGGAGTAAGGATGATGAATTTTTTACGAATTCTGTCAAAAATAGAAACTTTATTTTCGCTATTTTTGAACCTGAACCGATACTCTGGAAAGTTAAGCTTTTGCATAACACAAATTTGATGATTTTTTCTGAATGGATGAAGTAAAACAAATCGTAAGTGATATAAAAAAAGGAAATATTAAACCTGTCTATTTTCTTATGGGGGAAGAACCATATTATATAGATAAGATTTCTCAATTTATTGATAAGAATGTACTGGCAGAAGAAGAAAAAGGATTTAATCAAATGGTCTTGTATGGTCGTGATGTAAGTATAGAAGATATTGTGGCTAACGCAAAACGTTTTCCGATGATGGCAGAGAGACAGGTCGTTATTGTTAAAGAAGCCCAAGAATTATCCAGAACGATTGAAAAACTAGCAGATTATGTAGAAAACCCGCAACCTTCTACTGTTTTGGTGATGTGTTATAAATATAAAAAGATAGATAAGAGAAAAAAGCTTTATAAAATAGTTGCGAAGAATGGAGTCATTTTTGAAAGTAAAAAACTGTATGAAAACCAGGTTGCCGATTGGATAAGAAGAGTTCTTGGAGGAGCTAAATATACTATTGAACCCAAAGCGTCTCAAATGCTGGTAGAGTTTTTAGGTACAGATCTTAGTAAGATAAATAATGAGTTAGAAAAGTTAAAGCTAATTATTTCTTCAGGAACTCAGATTACTGCTGATCAAATTGAAGAGAATATTGGGATTAGCAAGGAGTTTAATAATTTTGAACTTCGCAAGGCCATCGGAACCAGAAATGAAGTTAAAGCACATCTTATCATTAATTATTTTGCACAAAACCCCAAAGACAACCCGTTGGTGGTTACCATTTCTTTACTCTATAGCTTTTTTTCTCAGGTATTACAATATCATGGCTTGAGCGATAAATCACAACGCAACGTTGCCAGTGCATTAAAAATCAATCCATATTTTGTAAAAGATTACTCAGAAGCAGCTCATAATTATCCTATGAAAAAAGTAAGCGGAATTATTGCTTACCTAAGAGATGCCGATGTAAAAAGTAAAGGAGTAGGGGCAACAAATCTTCCGCAAGGCGATATTCTTAAAGAGCTTCTGGTAAAAATAATGAGATAATTTATACCTTGGGATTTGTAGCAAAAACTGTGGCCTCGGTAATAAATCCTCGATCGTCCATTTCTAAAAGACTACTAATAGTATGGGCAATTTCTTCTCCTCTAAGTTTGGTTTGCTGTTCTGCTTCGGTGTATTGTTTTGTTTTAGAATTATTATCTATTCTGTTGTCAGAAAAACTGGTCATTACTTCACTTGGATTCACTTGCATAACTCTAATGTTATGAGGGCGTAACTCGTTTCTCCAACTTTCTGTCATACCTCGCAACGCGAATTTGGTAGCGACATATGGCGAAGCTGTTGGTGAGCCTTTTAATGAAGATGTAGATCCAATATTGATAATATTTCCGTATTCTTGAGCAACAAAATGCTTTGCCGACTCTTTAGCACATAGTGTAGCACCAAGGATATTGGTTTTAAATTGGTCCATAAATTTATCGGCTTCGATATCAATAAGTTTTGAAATATATCCATAACCAGCATTATTGATCAATACATTAAGTCCATTCATTTTGTTTTTGGCTTCCTGTACCATATTCTGAACTTGACTTTCTTCGGTAACATCGGTCTTAATATATTCTATATTTAATGCCTTTGCTGTTTCCTGTAATGTAGTTTCATTTCTTCCAGAAATGATTACCTGAGCTCCTTTTTCTTTTAAAAGCCTAGCAGTAGCTTTTCCTATCCCAGAATTACCACCTGTGATCAATACTTTCGCATTTTTAATATTCATAATCTGTGCAATTTTCTTTAGTTGAATATCAAAAGTACAGTATGTATTCTAAATCTTTTGTTAAGCCGAAATATATTTTTTAAGGAATTGGCAGATATGAGAAATCTTTTACTTCAGTCATCACAAAAGAACTTTGCACTTTAGAAATATTTTCTAAAGAAGCTAATTTGTTGGATAGAAAATCTTGATAACGCTCCATGTCTTCTGCATAGATTTTAATTAGGTAATCAAACATGCCCGCTACATGATAACATTCTACAACTTCAGGGAATTGCTGGATGTCTTTTTCAAATTTTTTTAAATAATCAGTTTGATGGAGATTTAAAGTAACATTGCAAAACACCATTAGTTGTAATCCTGTTTTTTTTCGATCTAATATGGCTTTATATGATTTTATATATCCTTCACGTTCTAGTTTCTTTACACGTTCAAAAATCGGAGTAGTAGTTAGATTTAATCTTTCTGCAATTTCTTTAATTGTGATTTTACCATCTTTTTGTAATAACAATAATATTGACCGATCTATTTTATCCATAATAATTTTCTTTATAAAGCCTGATAATATATCAAATATAGAATAATATTCTTTTTGATTTATGAATAGATATTATTTTTTCTTAAAATGAGGCTAAATAGGGTTTTTAATTCTTTTAGATGTAGTTTTATGAATTGAAATGAGGATTTAGAATTCAATTCAATTTAAGAAAGTAAAGGCAAACATGCGATCTATATTAGCATTAGCTCTACAATTAAGAAAAAGAATAAAATAAATAGATGAAGAAACACGATTTTAACCCCGAGAGCTTAATGATGACTCATGGTTATAAACCAGAATTATCAGAAGGAGCTATAAAATGCCCTATTTTTCAAACATCAACCTTTGTTTTTAAAACTGCAGAAGAAGGAAAAGCTTTTTTTGAATTAGCTTATGGTTTGAGGGAGAAATCTCCAAAAGAAGAACTTGGTCTTATTTATAGTAGGATTAATAACCCCAACCTGGAAATCTTAGAAAATCGCCTTTGTTTATGGGATAAAGCAGATGATTGTGCAGTTTTTGAAAGCGGAATGTCTGCAATAAGTACAGTATTGTTAGAATTTCTTATGCCTGGAGATTTGCTAGTATATAGTAATCCTTTATATGGAGGGACGGATCATTTTATCCATCACTTTTTAGATAAAATAGGAGTACACACGATAGGAGTAATGCCGAATCAAAGTATAGATGAAGTACTTCAAATGATCAAAGATTCTGGAAAAGCAGATCGATTAGCAATGATTTATCTCGAGACTCCTGCTAATCCAACCAATGATATTGTTGATATCGAAAAATATAGCCAGATTGCAAAACAATTTAGTACTAATGACAGAAAAGCTTTGGTGGCTGTAGATAATACATATATGGGGCCATTATGGCAACATCCTTTACAGTGTGGAGCAGATTTGGTGCTGTACTCTGCTACAAAATATATAGGGGGACATAGTGATCTCATTGCAGGAGCAGTTTTGGGAAATGCAGAACTAATGTTAAGAGTAAAAACACTACGTACTTTCCTGGGAAATATGGTAAGTCCACATACAGCATGGTTATTGCTTAGGAGTTTAGAAACTTTAAAAGTAAGAATGGATCAGCAAACAAAAAATGCTCAGATCATTGCTGATTATTTGAATAATCATCCTAAGATTGAAAAGGTATATTATTTAGGATTACTAGAAGAAGAAACAGAAGGGTATAAAACATTTCAAAAACAATGCTCTGCTCCGGGAGCAATGGTATCTTTTGATATCATTGGAGGAGAAGAAGAAGCATTTGTATTCCTTAATAATCTTAAGCTAATGAAACTTGCAGTAAGTCTGGGTGGTACAGAAAGTTTGGCAGAACATCCTAAAACAATGACACATGCAGGTGTAGATGAAGAGCAAAGACAACAAATGAATATTACAGATCGATTAGTAAGGTTATCAATAGGAGTAGAGCACTCTAAGGATTTGATCTGGGATTTAGAACAGGCACTAGAGCAAGTAAAAATTGATTCTGAATTAGAATTAGAAAAAGTATAAAAATCATAATTTTAGAGTTTAACAACAAAAAGCACGGTTAATTTCTAACTGTGCTTTTTGTTGTTAAACTCTCTGTGCTATTTATCTATAAGGTATTTTACCCTTTGTTTTCACAAATATTTTTGAGTGTTGATAGACCTTTATCCCAATCTTTACCCATCATTTCTTCCATATTAGTAAATAGATTCATAAGATTCATAGGATAAGGCATCTCGCTTTGAAAACCCCAGGTTACTTTTGTAGTATTGTTTTCCTTTAGTACTTTAATATATCCTTTGGCTTCACTTTCATAGGGTTCATAAAATTTGAGATCGGTTTCAAAAAGATTTGGTGCTTCGATTTTGGCTATAGTTTGACTACCTTTACCTACTTCTTTTACATCACTGTCCCAACTGGCTTTTGCACCAATGGCTCCATCTGTGCCTGTAAAATCTTTTTTCATATTTGGGTCATAGTCATTCCATGGGCTCCATTTGTCTAAATCAGTTAGACTATTTACATTTTCCCATACAGTCTCAATAGGAGCATCTATGCTAATTGATTTTTCATAAACTACTTCTTTAGAAACAAAGATTGCCGCTATAAGGATAATAGCAATAAGTGCAATCAGTACAATTCCAATTTTCTTTAAGATTTTCATGTTATTGTTGTTTATTTATAGTTAAAATTAGATTCAATATATAATACTCTTAACAACAAAGGTTAGATTCATAGTTTGTTATTTCTGAAATGGGGATGTATACAAATTTAAAAGTTTTTTATAAATATGTATGTGTTAGCTAATTGACAGGTTTATTAGGAGTTAATTTAACCAGGGTTTTGATAGCGAATAAAAGAGATGCAATGTTTGAGTATTACTTATTTTACTCTTCTGGCTTCAAACGTTTTAAATAAAAAACTTTTATAGGCCCTAATAAAGCAAAGATCAGTGTTATCACTATTAATCCAGACTTTTACAATATAGCTTTTACCACTATCTGCATTATAAATAGTGCCCCCTGATAATTCTCCATCTTTATAACTTAAATTTTCTAAAATATTCATCCCAAGTAAAGGGCGTCCCTTAAGTTCTTTAAGAGGGTTCTTGTTATCCAAACCATTAAGATTAGATAATGGGCGTTCTGCTCTTTTATCGATTTTTCCATAAAAATAATCTCCATCCCTATAGATTTCAATAATAGAACCTCCTTTAATTTTCCATTTTCCGATATAGGTATCAGAACTTACAGAAGAAGATAGAAAAAGTAGGGGTAGAGCTAAGAATATGATAAATTTCATTATTGTAAACATAACAATTAAATTAGATTAATTCCTAAAAAAATTATAAATGGTTTATTATCAATAGAATAAAATCTTAAAGGTATCTAGGAAAGATTCTTATGTGCTTATCTGCGGTCTTATTTGGTTCAATTTTATTTTATAGAGTAACTTTTAGTTGTTGGTGTAGAAAAACAATGATTTTATATAAAGAAATATAAATTATGTACAATAAAGATGACAAGAAAGACTAGGACTATCAAAGAATGACATTTCTCTTGTTTTTGATAAATAAGAGGGTATATATGTAAAAAGCCGTTATTTATTTTAATAACGGCTTTTTGATTATAATTTAAACTTTTAGTTAGTATAACACCAGATTAAAGGAATCTATTTTAAAACTCCCACCATATCTTCGGGTTTTACCCATTCATCAAATTGTTCTTCGGTTACATATCCTAAAGCTACAGCTTCATGCTTAAGTGTTGTACCATTTTTATGAGCAGTATTGGCAATTTCAGCAGCTTTATAATATCCAATTTTGGTATTTAATGCAGTTACCAGCATCAATGAATTATTTAATAATTCGGTAATTCTCTTTTGATTGGGTTCAATACCTTGAGCACAATGCTCATCAAAAGAAATACAGGCATCCCCAATTAGTTGAGCACTTTGAAGCAAGTTTGCAGCCATTACAGGCTTAAATACATTCAATTCAAAATGTCCTTGCATTCCTCCAACATTAATAGCGACATCATTACCCATAACTTGTGCACATACCATAGTTAATGCTTCACATTGTGTAGGGTTTACTTTACCAGGCATAATGGAGCTCCCTGGTTCATTAGCAGGGATAATTAATTCACCAATCCCACTTCTTGGTCCAGAAGCCAGCATACGAATATCATTTCCTATTTTGTTTAATGAAACTCCTAATTGTTTTAAAGCACCGTGACTCTCTACAAAAGCATCATGTGCAGCCAACGCTTCAAATTTGTTCTCTGCTGTGATGAATGGTAGGCTGGTAAATTGTGCTATAAATTCTGAAACTCGTTTTGCATACCCTTTTGGAGTGTTTAACCCAGTTCCTACAGCAGTTCCTCCTAAGGCTAATTCTGCCATATGAGGTAAGGTGTTTTCTAATGCCTTAATTCCATGATCTAATTGAGAAACATAACCAGATAACTCTTGCCCGATAGTAAGTGGTGTAGCATCCATAAAGTGGGTACGACCAATTTTTACTACGTTTTTAAATTCTTCGGACTTTTTCTTAAGAGTATCTCTTAATTGAGTTACCCCCGGAATAGTTACTTCAACTATTTTTTTATAGGCCGCAATATGCATTCCTGTCGGAAAGGTATCATTTGATGATTGAGATTTATTAACATCATCATTTGGTTGTAATGTTTTCTCTCCTTCACCAATTGTTTTACCGGCTAATTGGTGCGCTCTATTAGCAACCACCTCATTTACATTCATATTACTTTGAGTACCAGAACCGGTTTGCCAGATTACCAAAGGAAATTGATTATCGTGTTTTCCTTCTAGTATTTCATCGCATACTTGTGAAATAAGATCTCTCTTCTCTATCGGTAATGCTCCTAATTCACAATTTGTATATGCTGCAGCTTTTTTTAAGTACGCAAAACCATATACAATTTCTAATGGCATAGATGCCGATGCACCAATTTTAAAATTATTTCTGGAACGTTCTGTTTGTGCTCCCCAAAGCTTATCAGCAGGTACTTTTACCTCGCCCATCGTATCCTTCTCTATTCTATATTCCATTTGGTAAGATGATTTGTTTTTTTTAAGAGTGCAAATTTAAGCATTTGCCTCACTACTTCTGAATAAAGCAGCTACTTTTTAGCATATAAATTAAGATCAGAAGAGATTTAAAAATAAATCATATTTCTGCTATGACATATAAACAAGAGTTATTATCTTTGACAAAATTTGAAAATTAGAATATTATTATGTTTGAATTCGATCAGTACCTTGGTTTTTTAGCGTTTTTAACTATCCTTACCATTGGATTTTGGTTAATGATCTTTTTATTAACCTTTGTTGTTCCTTATTGGATAATAGGAGCTAACATCGAGAACTTTAAATTAAGAAGAGAAGCTAAACGAAAAGCGAAAGAAGAAGCATAACAGTTTATAACGTATATAAAAAAAGGAAGTCATTTTGACTTCCTTTTTTTGTTTTATTAATATCGTTTTTTATTATCCTTCAAATTCTTCATCACCATTATTTCCTCTTTGAGAACGTTGTCTTTTCTTTTTCTGATTAAATCTATAGGTGAAGGATAGATTAAAACTACGTTCCCTCCATTGAAATTCATTATCCGAAATAAACGTAGTAGTAGTAGAGGTGCTTGTCCGTTTTCGAGAGTTAAATACATCACTAACGTTAAAAGTAAGCGAAGCCTTTTCTTTAAAAAGATCTTTGCTGAATGCAAAGTTCATACTAAAAATACCATCACTTTTTGTTTGTGCATTTTCACTAGGCCCTCTATAAAATAGACTGGTTTGCCAGTCTATTTTTGCCGGTAGTGTAACCTTATTATTAAGCCTTGCAAACCAACTAAAATTATCTGCATCAAGGTTTTCTCCATTATTCTCTCCTCGAACACTATTCTGAAACGCATTAAAATTACCATTTACTCTCCATTTTCTACTTGGATTGTAAGTAAGTGTAAACTCAAAACCATACCTATCGGAGCTGGTGAGGTTTATTGGAGTTCTCCTAATAACAGGGACTTCTGTACCAGGATTATTTGCATCTGCTCCAATAATAGCTGTGTCACCTGTATCTTCAGAAATAAAAGTGAATATCTGTGTAGAATGATTATAATATATAGATGTATTTAAAGTAAGTTTTCCCATTCTATTCAAATATCCTAAATCAAATGCATTAGAATAACTTGGGTCAAGATCTGGATTCCCCTGAAATAAGTTAGTAACACTGGATCTGGAAGGAAAAGGGTTAATAAACCTGGATCTAGGCCTGCGTATTCTACGGTTGTAGCCAAGAGTTAAACTTTGTTTTTCAGAGATTTCATACCCCAGATTAATTGTCGGAAATATATCGGTATAATTCTTTTTACTTAAATCATTACTAGTTTGTTGGTCGATAGTAATTCGTGTACTTTCTACTCTAAGACCTAATAAATAGGATAACTTTCCCCATTTACTTCCTAGTTGTGTGTACCCGGCATTTACTTGTTCTGTATATAATAAGGTGTTGGATAAATCAGAATTTGTAGTTATGATTCCGTTATCTTCTAACTGTACCAGATAATCAGTATCCAGGTCATTAAAATTACCTCTATATCCTAATTCGAATTGAGTGTTTTCACCAATAGGTAACACATAATCGGCTTGCAACAGAATACGATTTTGTTCTTCTATTGTTTCTACAAGCTCTACAGCGGTTATGTTTTCTTGTGTAATTTTTGAACGCTCATCTTCATTACTGTCTTCTATCTGAAAATCGAAAGTTAATTTATGACCACTGGTATCAAAATCTTTTGTATAATTAAGAGAGTATTGTTTCGTAATATCATCTTCAATTTCTGGATCAAAACGAATATTTTGACTTAAAATATCTCCATTTGAATTTAACTCCGTAATTCTATTTGTTGTATTACTTTCTTTATCACTAGATCTGTATAAAAAAGATGTAGTGACAGATGAAGTCTCATTGATATACCATTCGACTCCGATATTAGAATTCAATCCTTTACGTATCCTGTCAAAATTACGTTCTTCTCTTAAAAAGGAGTTTGGTAGGCCACTAAAAAGATATTGAGTTTGGGAAAAAGAATTTCCCGGAACTTCTCTATAGTTATATCCTGAAGTTGTAAAAAAATTAAAATCTCCAGATCGATAATTTAGGTTTCCCGAAATACCAGCAGATAGGGGATAACCTCCATTGATTGTAATCGCTCCATTCATACCCTGTAATTTGCTTCGCCTTAGAATAATATTTAAAATCCCAGCGGTTCCTTCAGCATCATAACGAGCAGAAGGAGATGTGATTACTTCAACTCTTTCTATAGATTCTGCAGGTAATTGCCTTAATGCATCGGTACTATTTAAACCAACTAAACCAGATGGTTTTCCGTTAATAAGGATTCTTACATTATCATTACCACGAAGCGCAACATTGCCTTCGACATCTACAGAAACAGAAGGTACGTTATCCAGTACATCGCTTACCGTACCACCGCTTACTGTGAGGTCTTTACCTACATTATAAATCTTTTTATCTAATTTAATTTCGACAGTGGTTTTTTCTGCTATGACTACTACATCATCTAGTGTTTCGGTATCCAACCCAAGATTAATCGTACCTAAGTTTGTGTTTTTGAATAACTTTTGTTTGGGAAGGTTTTTTGTTTTAAATGAAATAAACTCTACACTTATGTTATATACTCCGGCATCTACCTCGATATTAAATTTTCCGTTTTTATCGGTAATACCACCAGTAACAATTTTTTGTAACCTGGGGCTAAAAAAAGCTATGGTAGCATATTCGAGGGGTTTGTTGGTATCTTGATCTAAGATTAAACCAGTAATATTTACAGGCCCTTTTGAAAAGTTTCTGTTTTGGGCTGATAGCATAAGTGTTGATGCCGAAAATAATAAGAATAAAAATTTCTTCATTTTTAAAATTGAATAATTCTGGCCAAAAGTATCGAAGCAGATACAAGAAGGCGGTTAATGATGTGTTAAATGTGATGTACTCAAAATGTGTGATACGTAGTATCACCTATTATGCACTACATGCATTTAGACATGAAGAAATGTAAAAGGTTTAATCTTATGCGAAAAAATATTTTATAAGAGAGGGATTACTTATATAATATCAATAACTTTTTCTGGTGGTCTTCCGATTATTGCTTTATTTCCATTAACCACAATCGGGCGTTCAATTAATTTTGGGTTATTAGAAAGTATAGTGATCAATTCGGAATCGGTAAAATCTTTACCTTTAAAATTTTCTTTCCAGATAGCTTCATTTTTTCTAACTAAATCTATAGGAGGGATACCTAAAAGTTTAAGTATTTCTTTCAATTCTTCTTCTGAAGGTGGGTTTTCCTGGTAATTAACCACATTAATGTCTTTTTTTTGTTCTTCAAGTATTGCAAGACACCCTCTTGATTTACTACATCTAGAATTATGATAAATTGTGATCATTTTAATTTTGTGTTTTTTTAATCATCATTTTTTTGTCCCATTGTCATAAGGTAAGCCTTTAGAAATTGATTGATATTTCCATCCATTACAGCATCTACATTACCTGTCTCTTCTGCAGTTCTTACATCCTTAACGAGTTTATAAGGATGCATGACATAATTACGAATTTGAGAACCCCATTCTATTTTCATTTTAGAAGCTTCAATTTCGTCCCGCTGTGCTTGTTGCTTTTTGAGTTCAATTTCAAACAATTGTGATTTAAGCATTTGCAGTGCTTTTAATCTATTTTCTTGCTGAGATCTTGTATCTGAGCATGAAATCTGGATTCCGGTAGGGAAGTGGGTAAGCTGTACTTTGGTTTCTACTTTATTTACATTTTGTCCACCTGCTCCACTAGAACGAGACGTGATAATCTCATAATCAGCAGGATTGATGTCTATTTCTATACTATCATCAGCAAGAGGATACACATAAATAGAAGCAAACGAAGTATGGCGTTTTGCATTACTGTCAAATGGAGAGATACGTACTAATCGATGTACACCATTTTCTCCTTTCAACCACCCAAAAGCATAATCTCCTTCTATTTCTAGAGTAACTGTTTTTATACCCGCTACATCGCCAC
Source organism: Aquimarina macrocephali (assembly GCF_051627225.1). NCBI lineage: Bacteria > Pseudomonadati > Bacteroidota > Flavobacteriia > Flavobacteriales > Flavobacteriaceae > Aquimarina > Aquimarina macrocephali. The sequence continues at coordinate 5,296,849 of NZ_CP151795.1, read as the reverse complement.
CTTGATAATTAAGTTCTCTAATTTTAAAACCTTGCTTTTCTGCCCACATCATATACATACGCATTAGCATACTTGCCCAATCACAACTTTCGGTACCTCCGGCACCTGCTGTGATTTGTAAAACAGCACTCATGCTATCCCCTTCATCACTAAGCATATTTTTAAATTCCAAATCTTCAATTGATGATTTGGTCTCATCATAACGCTCAGAAACTTCTGATTCGGTAGCGTCACCTTCTTTATAAAATTCATAAAGAACTTCGAGGTCATCAACTAATGTAACTCCTTTTTCATAATCAGAAACCCATTTTTTTTCAGCATTTAGAGTACGCATTAGTTTTTCGGCCTCCTGAGCATTGTTCCAAAAATCAGGAGCAAATGTTTTTTCTTCTTGATTCGCTATTTCTATAAGTTTGGCATCAATGTCAAAGATACCTCCTTAACGCAACCAGGCGCTCCCTAAGATCTTGTAAAGTCTCAGTATTGATCATAATTTATTTATTTTTGACAAAAATAAGATTTAACAGTTCAGTAAGAAGTAATTTTTGTGTTATTTTATAGATTTAGAAATTTTATCACATAAATCATAGTCTATGAAACTACGCTTCATTTGTTTATTCTTTCTAGCGGGGAATATCATTTCTGCCCAATTTTTGGAAAAACAGAAAAATCTTACATCTTTTGATGGCTATTTTAAGTTCTATTATAATGAATCAAAAGACGAAATCTACCTAGAAGTAGACAAACTTGACTCAGAATTTTTGTATGTACATTCGTTAGCTACAGGATTAGGATCAAATGATATAGGATTAGATAGAGGACAGATTGGTGACGGAGTAGTAGTTAAGTTTCAAAAGGCTGGTAATAAATTATTACTTGTACAGCCTAATCAGCGATATCGAGCTATTACAGACAATGTACTAGAGAAGAGAAGTGTTGAACAGGCTTTTGCAAAATCTGTACTGTTTGGATTTCCTATTAAAGAGGAGAAATCTAATACATATATTATTGACTTAACTCCTTTTCTTTTACAAGATACTCACAACATAATTAATCGATTAAAATTTCAAAAAGAAGGAACATACAGTGTTGATAAAACAAGAAGTAGTTTGAGCCTGGAAAGAACTAAAGCTTTTCCTAAAAATGTAGAATTTGAGGCTTTGATTACTTATAAGGGTTCATCTATGGGGCGAAATATTAGATCTATAGCGCCAGACTCAAAATTCTTAACGGTTGTTCAACATCATTCATTTGTGGAGTTGCCAGATAATGGATATAAGAAGAGAGAGTTTGATCCCAGAAGTGGAGCTATATCGATCTCATATATGGATTATGCTACACCGGTACAAGATCCTATAAAGAAGCGATATATTATTAGACATCGATTAGAGAAAAAAAATCCAAATCAGGCTATAAGTGAAGCAAAAGAACCTATCATTTATTATTTAGACCCTGGCACACCAGAACCAGTACGATCTGCATTATTAGATGGAGCAAGATGGTGGAATCAGGCATATGAAGCTATTGGTTTTAAAAATGCATATCAGGTTAAGATGCTACCTGCAGATGCAGACCCTATGGATTTAAGATACAATGTAATACAGTGGGTACATCGTTCTACCAGAGGTTGGAGTTATGGTGCAAGTGTGGTAGATCCCAGAACGGGAGAAATTCTTAAAGGACATGTAAGTTTAGGGAGTTTAAGAATACGTCAGGACTTTTTGATAGCTCAGGCATTACTACATCAACCTTTTGCAACGCGGGATGATAATTATCAACCCATGTTAGAAATGGCACTAGCTCGTATTCGTCAATTATCTGCACATGAAGTAGGGCATACTATTGGTTTTGCACATAATTTTACTGCAAGTACAAACGGAAGAGCCTCGGTGATGGATTATCCTCATCCAACAGTAAGGCTTAAGGATGGCAAAATAGATTTGTCTGATGCCTATGATACTAATATAGGAGAATGGGATAAGGTAACGGTAGCTTACAGTTACTCAGAGTTTGACAAAAACACCAATGAAAAAGAAGCACTTAATAAAATTTTGAACACAGCTTATCAATCTGGTCTTCGTTTTATTTCGGATAGTGATGCCAGATCACAAGGAGGAGCACATGAATTGGCTCATTTATGGGATAATGGAAAAAGTGTTACCGAGGAGTTAGGAAATATGTTGAAAATTAGAGAAGTTGCGATACGTAATTTTTCTTCAGACAATATAAGAAGTAATGAACCGTATTCGGTTTTAGAAGATGTTTTTGTACCTCTCTATTTTTTCCACAGATATCAAACTGAAGCTACTGTGAAGCTTATTGGGGGGCTAAATTATAATTATGCAGTTAAAGGTGATCAACAAACGATTGTAGAAACAGTTGGTTCGAAAAAACAAAAAGAAGCACTTGGGCAGGTTTTACAAACATTAGCTCCCGAAATTTTAGCTATTCCAGAAGATAAATTAAAATTGTTTCCACCAAGAGCTTTTGGATATGGTAGAACCAGAGAATCTTTTAAAGGAAAAACAGGAGTTGGTTTTGATGCTATTAGCGTAGCTTCTACAGCGAGTGACATGAGCCTTTCCTTGTTACTGCATCCTGAAAGAACCTCTCGATTGGTACAGCAAAAAAGTTTAGATCAAAATCAATTAGGATTAGTAGAAACTCTTGATCAATTGTTGAAATTCTCTTTTGAAACCAAAGCAAAAAATAAGTATCATAAAGAAATACAGCATACTGTAAAAACTAATGTTTTAAAACACTTAATGAACTTAAGTAAAAATACACAAGCATATTCACAGGTTAATGCTATTGCTTATGCCAAAATTAAAGGGTTAATCCCTCTTCTTAAAAACAAGACAGGTGATGTTACTGATAAGATGTATAATGAATATTACCTGAATCAAATTAATAATTTTATAGAAAAACCAGAAGATTTTAAAGCATTACCATCCCCAAAAATACCAGATGGATCTCCTATAGGTAGTTTTAGTTGTGGTTTTTAAATATGTATCTATCATTTAATATAATTTAAATAGATGTCAGTCTAAATTCTAGAATTTAGACTGACATTGTTTGAAGCACTACTATTTTACTTTTTATCTTTACCACTTTACAAATTCGAAATACCAAATACCGGACACTACATGACTATTGAAATTCAACTAAGGAATAAATTAAAGGAAATAAGTGAGGTTATAGATGCTAAGGCAGAAAACAATCAGGAAGTAGGGGTTTTATCGGGAGTTTCTGGAGTTGCATTATTTCAATTTTATTATTCAAAGTTTTTGGATGAGGATATTCATGCAGAAAAAGGAGCAGAAACCATTACGAGAGCAGTAGAACTCATTAATAATGGATTCACTTTTCCTACCTTTTGTACCGGAATTGCAGGAGCATGTTGGGTGTTGGAAATTCTTAAGGAAGAAGAATTTGTAGAGTTAGATGATGATTTTCTTTCATCAGATTTAGATTCTTATTTATTAGAAGCGATGAGAGCTGATATAGAAACAGAGAATTATGATTTTCTGCATGGTGCAATGGGGTATGGATATTACTTTTTAAAACGATATCAAAACTTGACTTCAAAAGAATCAAAAAAGAAGTATAAGAACTATCTGGATGAATTGATTACTGCACTAAAAAAATCATCAAAAAAGAATGACTACGGAATATGGTGGGAATCCGTTCTAAGGCGAGAAGAAGGGATTTCGGGGTGTAATTTAAGTTTATCTCATGGAATATCGAGTATGGTTAATTTTCTATCCCGAATAGCCGAACATAAAGAATTTTATGATGATGTTAGAGAGATATTAGAACAAGCAGTGAACTACATATTGCATTGTAAAAATAAAGACAAAACATTGACTGCTACATTTCCAAACTGGATTGTTAAAGAGAATATAGTGGATAACAATTCGAGATTAGCATGGTGTTATGGGGATTTAGGGATAGGAATATCAGTATTTCGAGCTGGTAAAATATTAGGAAATACCCAAATTAGTGATGAAGCAATAGCAATTTTAAAATATTCTACCCAACGAAGAGATATTGAAGAAGCAGGGGTTCAGGATGCTGGATTGTGTCATGGAGCATACGGAATACTTCTTATTTATAATTACTTATATAGAAAAACAGACGATATTGTATTTAAAGAAGCTTCTGATTTTTGGGCTCAGAAGGCATTGGATATGGCAATACATGAACAAGGGTATGCTGGATATATGGTATGGCGAGGGGTAGAAGAAGAGAAATGGAAATCTGAAGTAAGTTTACTTGAAGGTATCGCAGGTATTGGATTGTCTATTATATCCTATTTGGCTCCTTTTGAAACCAAATGGGATGAATGCCTTCTAATTAGCTAATTCTTTTTTCTATATAAAATCAAATAACTTCAAAAACTACAGCGTTAAAAGATTGTTTTAACTACTTCGTGGTAAGATTTTCTGTCATTTAATCTAAAAATAAAGTCGAAATTCTGGAAAATCGCTCGTTTTTCCAGAATACTCAATACTACTATTTGCATTAAGCTTATGGTGTGAGCTATGTTTGTTTCTGTCAAAGCGCTTTGATATTTGTATAATTTAAAATTAGATATCATGAAAAGTAAAAAGAAACTGAATCTTAAGAAAATGAATGTTGCACAATTAGATAGTATTAAAGGAGGGGTGAGATTTCCTTCTCCTGTTTTTACAAGTCCAACTCTCCCAACAGCAAACCCTGATGGTTGTGGTAATGGCACACAAGGATTAGCATGTCAATACTCTCAGACACCAATGAGTTGTATGGTGTGTGTGTAATGTTCAAAAGTAGATAACACTATTTTTCGATTTACTTAGAGAACACATTTTTAGCTGATTTGTGAATATATGGTTTTTCGAAAGTTGAGATGAATCGTCTGAAAATATATTTTCAGACGATTTTTTGTCTACATAATTTATATATGGAAAGTAGTTGCCAACTATAAAATATTAAAAAAAATGAAAGAAGTTCAGTTAACAAAAAGAGAGATTGATGTTATTGTTTTAATAGCTCAAGAGTTTACAACAAAAGAAATTTCTGATAAACTGTTTTTGAGTAAGCATACTATAGAAGACTATAGAAAAAACCTAATTTCAAAACTGAACGTTAGAAATTTAGCTGGATTAACAAAGTATGCGGTAATAAATAAATTGTGCGAACTTTAATATAGTTACTTAAATGTTTTAAAAAGAAGAAAAATATATTGATTACTCACTTCTTATACTCACTAACAAATGAGTTGTTAAAAAATATATACCGTTTGAAATGAACTTCAGACGGTTTTTTGTTTTATAACAGATAGGAATTATATTAATTCTTAATAAAAGAATAAATGTTTTGCTGATAGTTGACTCTGCTATTGCGAATATTTAGGTTTTACGTTGTTATGATGTATGAGATATGATAGAGCAAAACTACCTTTTTTGAGATTGGATATTCATTTTTTTAATGATTATTAATTTTTAAAAATAATCATCACATTTTTTCTAAAAACAAAATCGAAATTCTGGAAAAACGATCGAAATTCTGGAATCCCCAATACAAGATATTGCAATGAACCTCTTTGTTCTTCTATGTTTGTTGATGTCAAAGCGCTTTGATAAAAAGGAAGTTTAATAATTAAAATTTACAAAATGAGAAATTTAAAATTTGAAGAAGTACAAGAAGTAAATGGTGGAGATGGGGCGCAAGCTACAAAAGAAGTTATAGATGGGGCTTGTGCTACAGTTGCAGTTACAGGTGTTCTTGGATGGGCAGTACCAGGACTTAACGTGGCTAAAGCCTTTTGTGCTGGTTGGACTGTTGGAAAGTTAATTAATGATTAATACTAATTTATACAAAAAATAAAAAAATGAGAGATTTAACAAATATAGAAATAGCAAATACAAACGGAGGAGTAAAAGCAACTGAAGCAGCAGGAGCAAGTTGTGCAGTAGCAGTTTTAGCTGGAGCGGCATTAATTGCCGGTACCGGAGGTTTAGGAGCAGTAGCTGCTTGGAGTATTGGTGTAGCAGCATGTACAGGGTTTTCTGCAGCAGCAGCAACATCTAAATAATCAGATTAATAATTGTTATCTGTATTTATAGTGAAAAAGGAAATTGAAAAAGGTTAAATGATCCGATTATTAATTTCTTATGATAAACTCTCTTGAGTTTTATCTCAGGAGAGTTTACAATAACAATTTTTGTGTAAACCAATCATATCATTAAAAATAAATCGTAAAAATTAATACAATGAAAAAATTAAACCTTAAAAAAAGCACGATTTCTAATCTTCAATTACAGCAAATTAATGGAGGTGCCCATCAAGGGAACGTAGGAGTAGTCGATTCTTGTACTCCAGATTGTCAACAAACGTTTGGGATTTGCTTAACAGGATCAGGAAAGAAAAAAACATTTACAGGAAGATAAAAAATAAATCATATGAGTTCCTCACTATTTAGAAAAGAAGCTATACAAAGTAATACACAACGGTTATTAGGAGACGTTTTGTTAATTCGCCCCATGTCATTTTGGATCTTTACAGGAGCAATTACTTTGATTGTTATCATAGTGGGGTTCTTTTTAGCATTTGGAACCTTTGCCCGTCGTGAGATGGTAACTGGTTATTTAGTACCCGATAAAGGTTTAGTACGGGTATATGCTCCTTTTAATGGCATCATTGATCAAAAACATAGTACAGATGGTCAAGAAGTTAGTAAAGGCCAAAACTTACTCGAAGTTACCACAGAACGAGGTACAAAAGATAGTGTTAGTATCAATCAACAATTGATTACCAGGTTAGAAGAGCAAAAAATAAATCTAGAACAACGAATTGTAGATGAAACACTGGTTCTGGATAGTGAAGGTAGCCGCTTGTCGGTAATTCTAGCCAATCACAAGAACGAATATTATCAGATCAATCAACAATTACAAAGTCAGAAGGAACAAGTACAACTGGCAAAAAAACAATGGGATACCTATAAAAAATTAAGAGTAAAAGGGCTAGTTTCTGAAGATGACCTTAGCAGTAAAAGAAGTATATATTTTAGTGCTAGGGCTTCTTTAAATGCTACCAAAAGATTACAAATCAATAAGAAAACAGAAATAGCCAATATAAGAAAGCAGCAGGAACAATCTCCTTTGCGAAAAAGTACACGATTAAAAGAATTGCAAAACCAGCTAGCGCAAAAAGAAGAGCGCCTTATAGAATTAAAAAATAGCCATTCTTATATGGTTAAAGCCCCCGTAAACGGTCGCATTACTTCAACCCAGGTTAATATTGGGCAAAATGTATCTTCTGCTGTACCCATACTAACCATCATACCAGAAAATACAACATTGTATGCTGAGTTGTTTTTGCCTTCAAGAGCTATAGGTTTTATAAAAAAGAACCAGCGGGTATTGCTACGGTATGATGCTTTTCCGTATCAACGATATGGATTGTACCAGGGCAAAATTGTGCAAATAGCAGAAGCGGTTATTGGCCCAAATGAGGTTACTATACCCATTCCTATGCAAGAACCGGTATATCGTATAAAAGTTGCTCTAGATGTACAAACTATTAACGCATATGGCAAAAAAATGCCATTACAATCAGGAATGTCTGTGGCGGCAGACATTATTTTAGAAGAACGCAGCCTGGGACAATGGCTGTTAGAACCTATTTATAGTCTAAAAGGAAAATTATAGTATATGCAAAATCCAATTCATTTACTTCATTACGGCTGGGGAAAAAGAGTGCCTGTAATCATACAAACAGAGGTAGCAGAATGTGGGTTGGCTTCTATGGCCATGGTTGCTAATTACTATGGACATAAATTAGATCTAAACTCGTTGCGCCGTAAATACTCTATATCTTCTAAAGGAGCAACACTACAAGGTCTTATAAAATTAGCAGATAATCTTCAGTTTAGCTCCAGACCGCTACGCCTTGAATTAGAAGAGCTTTCGCAATTAAAAACCCCATGTGTTTTACATTGGGATTTAAATCATTTCGTAGTACTTACATCGGTAAAAGGAAATAAAATCACGATCCACGATCCAGCGGTAGGAAAAAGAATAATGAAGCTATCAGAAGTTTCGAAACATTTTACAGGAGTAGCTTTAGAGCTAACGCCTACACCAGATTTTAAACCGGAAAAAATTTCAAAAAGAGCAAAGTTATCTGATTTTTGGAGTAGAATAACTGGTTTGAAGCGGGTATTAACACAAATCTTAATATTATCATTGTTATTGCAGATATTTGCTATCGCTACACCGTTTTACATGCAATTGGTGGTAGATGATGTAATCATAAGCAGAGACCTGGATTTGTTGCTGATACTGGCATTAGGTTTCGGTCTAATGAAATTGGTTAATTTGGCAGTAACTGCGTTACGTGGAGTCGTTATTTTATATATGGGAACACAACTTAATATCCAGATGGCAGCTAATCTATTACGGCATTTATTAAAATTGCCAATGGATTATTTTGAAAAAAGACATATTGGTGATATCATTTCGCGATTTGGTTCTTTGGAAGATGTAAAACAATTGTTAACCACTGGCCTTATTGAAACTGTCGTTGATGGTATAATGGCTATTGGGCTTTTGGTAATGCTATTTATATATAGCACAACACTTGCTCTTATTGTACTAGCTGCTGTTGCATTATATATTATTGTACGCTTAGCATTGTATCGCCCATACAGGCAATTAAAAGAAGAAGCTATTGTAGCAGATGCCAAACAGAATTCTAATTTTATGGAAACCGTGAGAGGTATCCAAAGCGTTAAATTGTTTGGTAATGAAAGTCAACGACAAACCGTATGGCATAATTATTATGCAGATGCCATGAATACGGGTATACGAATAGGAAAACTGGACATTGGATATAACTTCATTAATGGATTTCTATTTGGTCTCGAAAATATTATAGTGATTTACCTGGCTGCCTCTTTGGTAATGGATAGTTTAATGACTATCGGAATGTTGTATGCTTTTATGTCTTATAAAGGCCAGTTTACAGAAAAGGCTTCTGCTCTGGTTAATAAATTTATACAGTTTAAAATGCTTTCCCTTCATATGGAACGCCTGGGAGATATTATCCTTACCGAGCAAGAAGAAGATATTGATAGTAAAAGGCAATTGTCACAGATAAAAGGAGAGCTAAACCTAGAAAATATTAGTTTTCGATACTCTGATAACGAACCGTATTTATTTAAAAACCTTAATTTTAGAATAGAACAGGGGAGTTCTATAGCAGTGGTGGGAGCATCGGGTTGTGGAAAAACTACATTGATGAAGGTGATGTTGGGATTACTAAAACCAGAAACAGGTACCATCCTTATTGATGGGTATGATATACGAAAGGTAGGGTTAAGAACATATAGAAATTTGATAGGTACAGTAATGCAAAATGATCAGTTATTATCGGGTAGTATAGCAGATAATATTTGTTTTTTTGACCCGGACTCTGATCAGGAATGGATAGAACAAAGTGCAAAAATGGCAGCTATACATCAGGATATCATGGCAATGCCAATGGGATATCATACCTTGATAGGGGATATGGGGAGTAGCCTGTCTGGAGGGCAAAAACAGAGATTACTACTCGCAAGAGCTTTATACAAAAAACCTAAAATATTGTTTCTCGATGAAGCTACCTCACATCTTGATGTAGGTCTGGAATCTGTAGTGAATACTACTGTAAAAAAGTTAAATATTACAAGAATAATTATCGCGCATAGACCAGATACCATTGCGATGGCTGATCGAGTAGTTGCATTACAAACCGGTCAATTGTTAGAAGCGAAAATACCTGATGTAGCAATGGCGATATAGAGACTAAAAAAACTTTACTTCTATTTTTAATAGAAGTAAAGTTTTTTTATAAATAATATAAACAAAAAGTTATTTATTAAATGCCTCCACCAATTTCAGTTTGACAACTTTCACAACTTTCAGTATGGCAGCCACCACCTCCACCACTTGCCATTTGATTGTTAGGATGTAAATGGACCCCGCCGTAAATTTTGTTTAAACCATTAATTTTAGAAATTTCAAACTTTTTTAATATGAGTTTTTTAGATTTGAATGATTGTTTTTTCATTAATTCTTTATTTAAAATTTAGAGAATCAAAAGTATGTAAAATTTAATTTCTCTATACAGGAGTATTTGGTCTATTACACGAAATTCCAGAATTCCGACTAACTTCTGAACTAATTTAATATGTGTAATAAGCCTTTTTTATTCTGCTCATTGTTTATTGTTTTCAGCTTTTCGTAATTCCTTAATAAAATAGGATGGTTTAATTTTAACTTGTTTATAAAAAGCATTAGAAAAGGTTTCGGCACTGTTATATCCCATTTCATTGGCGATAGCTTTTATAGTATATTTTTGTAACGTAATGTTTGTTTTTAGTTCTTTTACTGCATGTGCTATGCGAAGCTCGTTTAGATAGGTGGTAAAGGTTTTATTCTTATAGTGATTGATTACCCGAGATAAGTATTTAACATTAGTATTAATATCATCTGACAGTGATTGTGCGCTGATCCCAAGAGTAAGATATTTTAGTTCCTTTTCAAATTCATCTAATTTACCCAATATATGAGTTATATGTTTTTCAGGTACTTGTATAGTTTTATTAGCAGCAACGATTTCTGTTTTTTTATCAATATGTACAGACTCAGAAACTACGGTATGTGCTTCCATTAATTTTTCAAATCTTAAACGATATAATCTTTTTTTTCGATATTGATAATATAACAAGCCACCAGAAGATAATAGTAGTATGATAAGTATCAGTATACTCGAGACGTATGTGCTATTACTTTTGTTTAATTTTTGTATCAGAACATCCTGTTCTTCTAATAAGAGAGGAATGTCATAATCTTCTTTTACTTTTTTACTAATGAATATTTGGTCGTTTAAATATTCATTCAGAACAGTATTGAGTTTATTAAGGTATTTATTTTGATTTTGTAAATCATTTACGTTCTTGTAATAATTTTTTAGATATTCATAAGTCTTAATATGGGTATATTGAGGGATAGATTTTAATGTTTCTAATATAGAATCTGTTTTTTTAAAATAAGATATTGCCTTTTCTTTGTTGTCTAAATCATAGTATGATTTTCCCAGATAAAAATAAGCATCAATTGTCTTAGCCTTATCTTTAAATTCAATCATTGTGGGTAGAGCTTTGTTAATACTATCAATTGCGGTTTGGTACTTTCTTTTTGCATATTGATTAATACCTTCACATAAAACAAAGTATGATTTCATAGGAATCAAGTTTAAATCAGCACTTATAGAAGCTTTGTAATATCCTACAGTATTATAATAGGTGGTAGAATCATACTTTTTAATACCTAAATAGGTTTCTGCAATAATATGTAGAGTATAGAGATAATTTACTTTATGATTGTATTTGGTTCCATTTGAATAATATTTTTCACACTTTTTAAAAATTTCTAAGGCTTTTTCTTTATCATTTAAATGTTCACTTTTAATGGTGGCAATATGATAATCTACTCTGTTCACTAAATCAATATTTTTATTTAAAATGGCATGTTTACGTGCTTCGTTTAAGTTATTGATTGTTTTTTTGATATCTCTTTTTTCATACAAAAAAAGTTGAGCTTTAGCAAAGTAAGCAAGAGCTGGATATTCTTTATTTTGTTTACTTTTTGTATACATTATAATACTATCCATATATTTATGTTCCTCTTCATAATTAGAAATGTATTTATAGAGGTATAAACCTTTAACTATTTTTAAAGTATCTGTATTGTTCTTGGCTTTTTTTATATAAAAATCTGCAATTTTTTTTGCTTTCGTAGAATCTGTTTTTCGAAGTTTGAAAAACTGTTGAGCAAGTTCTTTGTAATTTTTTTGCAGTAAAGAATCTGTAAAATTTTGTGCCGTTAGTGAGGTCGAAGCAAAAAGAAATTGAAGTAAAAGATAACATATGAAAAACCTATACATAATATTTTTTTGGAGGAACATTTATTTTAGAGCAATATGCTAGTGCCATTCGCAAAAATAACATTATTTTTATTGGTCGAGTAGATTACAATATAAATCATATAGTATAATAAAAAAATGAAAATAGATCTTAGAAGCGATACGATTACCAAGCCTACTCCAGAAATGCTTACCGCTATGATGAATGCTGAGGTAGGGGATGATGTGTATAAAGAAGATCCTACAGTAAATGCATTAGAGGAAAAGGTAGCACATATGTTTGGTAAGGAAACTGCATTATTTTTCCCATCGGGAAGTATGGCAAATCAAGCAGCTATTAAGTTACATACACAACCAGGTGAACAATTGATTGCTGATAAATTTGCACATGTGTATAATTATGAAGGGGGAGGAGTTTCTTTTAATAGTGGTGTATCGTGTAAATTACTAGATGGCCATAGAGGTATGGTTACAGCTGCCCAGGTAGCAGCAGCAATTAATCCACCAGATTTTTATCATAGCCCATTAACAAGTTTGGTGTGTATAGAAAACACAACCAATAAAGGAGGTGGGGCATGTTATGATTTTGAAGAAATTAAAAAAATAAAGCAAGTATGTGATCAGAATGATCTTGGATATCATTTGGATGGAGCACGACTATGGAATGCCTTAGTAGCCAAAAATGAAAGTGCTGCACAATATGGAGAAGTTTTTGACTCTATTTCTGTTTGTTTAAGTAAAGGTTTGGGAGCGCCAATAGGATCTGTTTTGATTGGCGATGCTAAAATTATGGAGAATGCAATCCGGGTCAGAAAAATCTTAGGAGGAGGAATGCGTCAGTTAGGGTATTTGGCAGCAGCAGGATTATATGCTATTGAGCATCATATCGACCGATTAGCAGAAGATCATAAAAGAGCCAAAGAAATTGGTGAAGTATTAAAAAAATTACCTTTTGTAACACAAATCGAACCCATAGATACCAATATAGTTATATTTGTTATAGATGGCGATGAGGAAGATTTTATTGCACAGATGGCATCAAAAAATGTTCATTTTTATGGAATGGGGCAAGGCAAATTAAGATTTGTGACGCATTTGGAATATACCCAGCAAAAGCATGAGTACTTTTTAGAATTATTAACTTCAGTAACTCTGAATAAAAATAGAGCTGCTCATATATAATGAGCAGCTTTATTTATAAACACTTAAAAAATTAAATTTCTTTAGTATCGGCACCAGACGAATTTTCTTTTACAGAATTGATACCATTTTCCATTCCAGACTCAGAAGCATACATTTGACTACTACCTATTATCTGGCCATTACCAGCTTTTAGGTTAAAATAGAACTTACCATTTTTAGCTGTTTTACGTTCGTATCGACCATCTTCAGATGCATTTTTCTTAACTGAAGCGATTCCATTTTCAGCAGCAGATTTACTGTTGTAAACTTCACTACTTAAGATAACTTGTCCGTTTTTTGCTTTTAAGGTAAAATGATAGCTAGACCCTTCCTTATTTTTGAGTTCAAACATATTGTCAGATTTTAGTTAATTTTTTAGCTTTTGTTAAAATTATAGAATTAAAAGGAGAAAGAAAAATATAAAAATAGCTAACTGCATTTTTTTAAAGCCAACGTCCTTATAATTGATAACAAGGCTATTTAAATAAATCCAGTCCAGGAATATTTGGCATACCCTCCTTAGCTACTGCAGCTAATTCTGTTTCATTAACCTGTGTTGCTTTTGCAATAGCATTATTTAAAGCTAAAATTAAGTAATCCTCTAACTGTTCTTTGTCTTCTAATAGTTGATCAGATATAGTGATTTTTTTGACTTCTCTATTTGCGGTGAGTGTAATTTTAAGCAAACCATCAGGACTTTCTTCGTCTACTAAAACGGTATTTAACCTTTCTTTAGTTTCCTCTACTTTTTTCTGAGTTTCCTTTAATTTACCCATCATCCCCATCATATCTCCAAACATGTGTATGTGTTTTTAAAATTTATAAACACAAAATTAGTACTTTGGCTGTTAATAAACTAACAAGATTATTATGAAAACTTCATTCATTATATTCTTATTATCACTTATTTTCGCAACTTCTTGTAAAAAAAATACCATGACGACATTGGATTCTAAAGTTCAACCTCCTATAGTAGCTAAAAAGCCTACAAATCTAGAAAAACATGATGATGTACGTGTTGATAACTATTTTTGGTTAAATGACCGTGAAAACCAAGAGGTAATTGATTATTTAGAGCAGGAGAATACCTATAATGATAAAATGACTGCTCATACAAAGAAGTTTCAGACAGATCTTTTTGAAGAAATGAAGAGTCGTATTAAAGAAGATGATTCTTCGGTACCGTATAAATTAAATGGGTATTGGTATTTAACCCGTTTTGAAAAAGGAAAAGATTATCCTATATATTCTAGGAAAAAAGAAAGTCTTGATGCAGAAGAAGAAATCCTCTTTGATTGTAATAAAGAAGCCGAGGGACATAGTTATTATAGATTATCTGGACTTAGTATTAGTCCTGATAATAGACTGGCGGCATTTGGTGTAGATACTGTAAGCAGACGTAAATACACTATACGAATAAAAAACCTTGAAACAGGTGAAATATACCCAGAGACTATAGAAACAACGACAGGAGGCAGTACCTGGGCTACAGATAGTAAAACTTTATTTTACACCAAAAAAAATGAAGAAACACTGCGGTCTGATAAAATTTATAGACATGCTCTGGGAACTCCGGTATCAGATGATATAGAGGTTTTTAATGAAACAGATGACACCTTTTCTACATTTGTATATAAGACCAAATCTAAAAAATATCTTGTCATAGGATCAAGCAGCACGTTAACTTCAGAATATAGAATTTTAAGAGCAGATGATCCTACAGGAGAATTTAAAGTTTTTCAGCCAAGAATAAGAGGGGTAGAATATGGAATTGCCCATTATAATGATCATTTCTATGTGTTGACTAATGCAGATGAGGCTACTAATTTTAAACTAATGAAGGTGCCTGAGGGTAATACGGCCAAAGAGAACTGGAAAGATGTTATACCACACCGGAAAGACGTTTTGATTGAAGATGTAGAGATTTTTAAAGAGTATTTAGTTATTAGTGAGCGTAATAATGGCCTTAATAAGATTAATATTAAACGATGGGATGGTACTGCTGACTACTACCTTCCTTTCGATAATGAAACCTATACCGCTTATGTGAGTGCAAACCCTGATTTTGACACCAAAAACCTAAGATATTCTTATAATTCTCTTACCACTCCTAATTCGGTAATTGATTTTGATATGAAATCTAAGGAAAAAGAAGTGAAAAAGGAACAAGACGTACTTGGTGGTAAATTTGACAAGAATAATTATGTTTCAGAAAGAGTATGGGCAACAGCAGAGGATGGAACTAAGATTCCTGTTTCTTTAATATATAGAAAAGGCATACAAAAAGACGGAAATAATCCATTATTACAATATGGTTACGGTTCATATGGATCAACTATTGACCCTTATTTTTCTACAGCCAGATTAAGTTTACTGGATAGAGGGTTTATTTATGCCATTGCTCACATAAGAGGAAGCGAATATCTGGGAAGATCCTGGTACGAGGACGGAAAACTTCTTAAAAAGAAGAACACATTTACTGATTTTATTGATTGCTCAAAATCTTTAATTGCTCAAGGATATACCTCTGCCGATCATTTATATGCAATGGGAGGTTCTGCCGGAGGACTATTGATGGGAGCGATAGTTAATATGGCTCCAGAATTATATAATGGAGTAGTGGCAGCGGTACCTTTTGTAGATGTTGTAAGTACGATGCTTGATGATAGTATTCCTTTAACTACAGGAGAATACGATGAATGGGGTAATCCTAATGAAAAAGAGTACTATGCATATATGAAGTCATATTCTCCTTATGATAATGTTGTAGCTCAAGAATATCCAAATATGTTAATAACTACAGGTTTACATGATTCTCAGGTGCAATATTGGGAACCGGCAAAATGGGTAGCAAAATTAAGAGAGTTAAAGACAGATAATAATTTATTGGTATTGCATACGAATATGGAAGCCGGACATGGAGGAGCCTCAGGGAGATTTGAAGCACTTAAAGAAGTAGCAGAAGAATATGCCTTTTTATTAGATTTAGAAAGTATCAAAGAGTAATTAAAAAAAAATAATGTAACTTCGTACCGTTTTTGTAACAGTTAGTGGACCCCCATTTTATTCCACGAATCTGTAAAACACATTTATATGAGAGAAGATATTAGGGCTTATAATAATGTTTTAGAGCTTATTGGCGATACCCCGCTTATAAAATTAAACAGAATTATGAAAGACTTTCCGGGAAATTACTACGCAAAAGTAGAATCTTTTAACCCGGGACACTCCACCAAAGATAGAATTGCACTTTATATTATAGAAGAAGCAGAAAGAAGAGGTATTCTTAAACCCGGTGATACCATTATTGAAACAACTAGTGGTAATACAGGTTTTAGTTTAGCAATGGTTAGCGTGATCAAAGGTTATGATTGCATTCTTGCTGTTAGTTCTAAGTCCTCTAAGGATAAAATTGCAATGCTTAAGAATATGGGAGCAAAGGTATATGTATGCCCGGCCCATGTAAGTGCTGATGATCCAAGATCGTATTATCAGGTGGCAAAAAGACTTCATGAAGAAATAAAAGGATCTGTATATATAAATCAATATTTCAATGAATTAAATATTGATGCACATTATAATTCTACAGGACCAGAAATTTGGGATCAAACCAATGGTAAGCTTACACATTTTATTGCGTGTTGTGGAACCGGAGGAACTATCTCAGGTACTGCGAGATTTTTAAAAGAAAAAAATAGTAATGTGCGTGTTTTGGGAATCGATGCTTATGGATCGGTTTTAAAAAAGTATCATGAAACCAGAGAATTTGATGAGGAAGAAATATATCCTTATAGAATTGAAGGTTTAGGTAAAAATTTAATCCCTACTGCAACAGATTTTGATGTTATAGATAAATTTGAAAAAGTAAGTGATGAAGATAGTGCACATACAGCTAGAGAATTAGTGAAAAAAGAAGGGCTGTTTTTAGGATATACAAGTGGAGCAGCTATACAAGGTGTAAAACAACTTGCTGAGCAAGGTGAGTTTGATGAAAATAGTAATGTTATTATTATTCTTCCTGATCATGGATCACGATACATGAGTAAAGTATTTAGTGATGATTGGATGACAGAGCAAGGATTTTTTGATAGCAAAAATGAAATTGATGCAACAAAAGTTCAATTCATTAAATAAAATATATTTGAAATAAAATTATAAACATCCCGATATTTCGGGATGTTTTTTTTTGATATAATTTTTACAATATGCTTCTTATTTCCTCAATTGTTGATGTCAGTTTTATTTATTAAATTACAGAAAATCATTAAAATACTTGTGGTTCATTGTGTAGTAGATTTTATAAAGTGTTAAAATAACACTTTATAAAAGTGAAATTGAATATAATTATGTCATCAAATCAATTTTCCGTATTTTCGCACACTTATAAGAAACAATTTTTTGATAAATGAGAGATTTATTTGATAAGATTTATAAAGACAAAGGACCATTAGGAAAGTGGGCGGATCAGGCAGAAGGATATTTTGTTTTTCCTAAACTAGAAGGACCTATATCAAATAGAATGAGGTTTCAAGGGAGAGAAGTAATTACCTGGAGTATCAATGACTATTTGGGATTAGCAAATAAAGAAGAAGTTCGTAAGGTAGATGCAGAAGCAGCTGCAGCTTACGGATCTGCATATCCAATGGGAGCAAGGATGATGAGTGGGCATACAGATCTTCATGAACAGTTACAAGATGAATTGGCAGAATTTGTCGATAAAGAGGCATCATATTTATTAAATTTTGGATACCAGGGAATGGTCTCTACTATTGATGCACTGGTAAGCAAAGATGATATTATTGTATATGATGTAGATGCACATGCATGTATTATTGATGGAGTACGATTACATCAAGGACAACGCTATACATATCGACATAATGATATAGAAAGTATTGATAAAAACTTGATGAGAGCCACAAAAATGGCGCAAAAGACAGGAGGAGGAATTTTACTGATTTCTGAAGGTGTTTTTGGAATGCGAGGAGAGCAAGGAAGATTAAAGGAAATCGTAGCTTTAAAAGAAAAGTATAACTTTAGATTGTTTGTTGATGATGCACATGGATTTGGTACATTAGGAGCAACAGGAGCAGGAACAGGTGAGGAGCAAGGTGTTCAGGATCAGATTGATGTATATTTTGCAACTTTTGCTAAGTCTATGGCTAGTACAGGAGCATTTATTGCTGCCGACCAAGAGATTATAGATTATTTAAAGTATAATTTGCGTTCTCAAATGTTTGCAAAATCATTACAGATGCAATTAGTAG
The DNA here is from genome assembly GCF_051627225.1 of Aquimarina macrocephali. Classification (NCBI taxonomy): domain Bacteria; kingdom Pseudomonadati; phylum Bacteroidota; class Flavobacteriia; order Flavobacteriales; family Flavobacteriaceae; genus Aquimarina; species Aquimarina macrocephali. The sequence continues at coordinate 5,278,451 of NZ_CP151795.1, read as the reverse complement.
TAGGAGCTCTTAAGCGTTTAGATATGCTTAGAACAATGCCTGAACTAAAAGCTAAGCTATGGCAGAATGTAAATACTTTGCAGAATGGACTTAAAGAAAGAGGTTTTGACCTAGGAACTACACAAAGTTGTGTTACACCAGTATATTTAAAAGGAAGTATTCCTGAAGCTATGGCTCTGGTAAAAGACCTTAGAGAAAATTATGGAATTTTCTGCTCTATTGTAGTATATCCTGTGATACCTAAAGGGTTAATATTATTGAGATTAATCCCTACAGCTTCACATACTATGGAAGATATTGAAGAAACACTTATTGCATTTTCTGCAATACGAGAACGATTAGAAAACGGAACTTATAAGCGTATGTCTGCTGCTGTTGCTGCCGCAATGGGAGAATAAAGAACTAACATCAATATTTCTTGAAATAGAGATTGATTTGACCGCTACAAAATAAATCGGATTATAAAAAAGGCTACTAAAAGTAATTTCTAGTAGCCTTTTTAGTATAAATATTCTAAGTGTTTTAGCAGTGACAAGTCCAGTTTACTGTTGGATCATTAGTAATCTGCTCGTCCATACGTGCTCCTCCAACAATTTTTCTAAGATTCAATTCAGTAACAGTTGACTTTTCAAGAGATAATTTTTTGAAATTTAATTTTTGTTTTTTCATAATAGTAATGATTTAATGTAAATTAATATTTAATAGATTTCCCCCGAACATTATAGACACTCAGGCATATGTCTTTGTGTTTACTGTTGTTACATTTTGTAACTGAGGTAAATGTATAATTTGACTATAATGTTATGTCCTGATTCTTTTAGTTTTCAAGAAATCAGGACAATATTTTTATGAAAAAAGAAATCTAATATTAAACTGTGACCAAATCTGGTGGTTTGGCTACTTGGGAAGTTGTTAAGGAGGTAATCAAGGGGCATACTGCTCAGTTTTTGACTATATTAAAAAAAGGGTCTAACTTTAAAAAAGTCAAACCCTTAATATTTTTGTTTTTTTAAATAATTTTCTAATTGATATAATATTAGCAGGGGTCATATAAAACAGATGCAGGATCAAAACAGCCATATCCACAACAGAAAAAATTTACAGGGCAAGCTCTGCAGTTAGCTTCTTCACCTCCATTGATTTTTTTCTTTTGTTGGTTACTTAGATTTTTAACTCCATTTACATTTAAAATGTTTTTTAACATGATGTATAGTTTTAAGAATTTGAAAACTCTGATTTTTTTATAGACACTCAGACTTTATGTCAAAGTTTTATATCTACTTACTACAAGTAGAAATGTTGGTCTCATTAAAAATAGATAAAATCTAAGAAGGTGGTGTTAGCTATTTATTATTTTACTAAGTATTAATAATCTTAAATATAAAATTAAGACTACAGCAATCCCTAGCACATTAACTAATAGGTAGATAAAAATAAAAGCGGTTAAATGCTTTTTCTAAACGTTCGCCTCATCTTATGTTGCTCATGTTCATAACCATTCCAAAGGGCCTGGATTGCTTTATTTTCTTCAAGCTCGGGATTAGTTTCAACAACTTCAATCCCATTACGAAGAAAAGCTTCATTCATTTCTTTAAAAATAAGTGCAGTAACTCCTTTATTTTGGTATTCTGGATCTACTCCTATAAGATAAAAAGCTGCTGTGTCATTTCTACGCTGTGCTTTTAGGATATGAAGAAATCTTAGAGGATAGACTTTACCATTCATTTTTTTCAAAGCTTTTGAAAATGACGGCATTACAATCGAAAATGCTATAAGCTTACCTGTTTTATCCGCGATACAGGTAATATACTCAGGATTTAGATATGGTAAGTATTTCTTTTTATACATATCTATTTGATATTGCTGTATAGGAACAAAAGTTTGTAAGCTACTATAAGTTTTATTTAGTAGATCAAACATGTCATCAGCATATTGAAGTATCTCTTTACTTTTGTTGAATTTAAGGAGTTGAAGCTGATAACGTTCTTTAATAACCTGTGCGAATTTTATTACTTTTTCTTTGGTCTTTTTCGGAACTCTTATTTTGTATTCTACCCATGTAGCAGCAGGTTCAAAATTAAGTTGCTCCATATGTTTCGAATAGTAAGGGTAATTGTACCAGGTAATCATGGTATTTAACTCTTCAAATCCTTTAATTAGAATTCCTGCTTTATCCATATTTGAAAAACCTACAGGGCCCTCCATATATTCTAAGCCATGCTGAGTTCCATATTCTGAAACTTTCTCTAATAATGCTTTGGTTACTTCAATATCATCAATAACATCAAACCATCCAAAACGTACTTTTGGTTTTTTTTGTTCGTTTACTTCAATCCAATTTATAATTGCAGCGATTCTTCCTACTATGGTATCGCCTTTGTAAGCTAAGAAATATTTTGCATCAGAGTTTCTAAAAACAGGATTCTTCTTTGGATTCATCACATCTACTTCTTCCTTGATAATAGAAGGGACATAATATGGGGAATCTTTATATAATTCAAAAGGAAATTTAACAAACGTTGTTAAATCTCCTTTTGAAGTAATTTCTTTAATCGTAATCATATATCATCTCTAATTCATCACAAATATATAATCCTTTTATTAAATATTATGATTGCATACAGATCATTTTAATAATAATTGCATTAGATTCTTTATTTAAATGCCTAAAAGAGTTTTATTCCCGCTTTTTTCACCATTACTGATCTATTTTTTCTAATTCTTTGTCTAGATCAGAGTCATCGGTTTTATTATCTTTTTCCTCTTTGTTTTTGCGTTTTTGTTCTTCTTTTTTTCTTTTCTTTTCTTCTTTTTGACGCTTCTTTTCCTCTTTTTTTCTTCTCTTTTCTTCTGCTTTCTTATTTTTTTCTTGCTCCTTTTGGTACTTTTCGTACTCAGCATCCACATCTTCCTCTTGCTTTTCTTCTTCTTTTTTCTCTTCTTTTTTCTCTTCCTTTTCTTTATTATCAGAATCTAGCTCTTTTTCCATTTTTTCGAGTTCCTGGAGCTCTTTATCTATATCTTGTAGTTCTTGGTCAACCCCTTGTTGTTTCTCTATTTTGTCCAATTCGGCATCAATATCATCGATCATTTTTTGCTTTTCTTTCTCTGCTTGGATTTCAGCTTTTTCAGCTTTTCTGGCTTCTTTTGCTTCACGTTTTAGGCGTCGGGCTTCTTCTTTCTTAAATTTCTTACCTTCTTTTTTAGCGACCTTTTCATTTTCGATACGCTCACGCTCCAGTCGTTCTGCAGTTCGTCTTTCATCAAGATCTTTTTCAATACCTTCTCTTAGACTATCATCTTCAAAATCATTAACAAAAGGAGTTGTTTCTAATTTAAGGCTATCATTTTCATTTTCTTCACCTTCTTCACGGTCATCAAACTCTCCTTCGTTTTCTTCTTCGTTTTCTCCTTCACCTTCATTTTCTTCTTTTTCTCCTTCTTTAATACCACCTTCTAATCCTGGCTGCTCGATGATCTCATCTTTGGTATGCCAGTCAAATCGATAAGATGCTCCAAAACTAAAAGTAAAAATAGAAGGAGTATCTTTGAAGTTGAATGCAATATTTGCATCCAATTGTAAGTCTTTATTATATAAATAGGCCCCTCCGAGTCTAAGGATATTATCGCTATAAAAATCACTTTTTTGTCCCTGGTATTCTCCAAAAGCAGCCCATTTTTCATTAATTGTATGGGTAGAAGTAATAATCCAACCAATAATCGGATCATCTGTAGTTACTTTATCGACAATCAAATTGGTCACTAACACCCAATTTCCATTTAAACTGGTAGTCCAGTTATTCTGAGTCATTAAAACAATCTTTGGACTAAAAGTATCATCATTTGGTGCGGTAAATGGATTGTCTTTTGATACAAAATTTGCACCAACATAAGCAGAAACTGCCGGGATAAGGCTTTTCCACTTAAACCTGTAGCGCTCTTTCCAGCTTTTTAATTCATCATAATTAGTAGAATCTTTTTTTGGCTTCTTATATGGATCATAAATCAAGTATTTTGCACCAATTGTATTTACTTCAAAATTACTTCTCTTTATTTTTTCTTCGTTCCCACCAATGGTTTGTCTAACTCCATCTGCTCTAAATGTACCATTTAATCTAAGTTCTAATTGCTCAATTAACAAACCATATCGCACAGAATAGTCAAACTTAAAAACATTAGTTTTTGTGTTAAGGAGTTTATGTTTTTCTTTTCCAAAACCAAAACCACCTTCTAATTGTAAAACATTATTACCAACCGAAAAAGCACCTTGTGATGTACCAGGTCTATTGGTATTGATCTTCTCGGTATATTGTGCAGAAACCGTTAGGCTACATAAAAATAGGGTAATTAATAACAGAATAGACTTAGGGCACATATTCAATAGATTTGGTTCAAATATAGCAGATTTTATCATTTTTTTAGGACTGTCTACCTGTAATTGTATGCAGAGTTCATTATTTTTGAAAAAAAATGTTATGCAAGAAGCATCACTACAAGGGGTATTAAAGATAATTCTCATTATAATCTTAGTATATTATGGACTAAAGGTAATAACGCGATTATTTGGTCCTCTATTGCTTAGATATGTTACAAAGAAGGCAGGAGAGAAATTTAAACAACAATTTGATCAATATCAGCAACCCCAGCAGTCTACAGAAGGTGAAGTAACTATTGAAAAAAAATCAAAGCAAAATTCTTCTAATAAAGATGTAGGAGAATATATCGATTATGAGGAAATTGATTAATTTGGCTCTTTATTAGTAAACTCACACACATCATGTCTTTAATTAAAAGATTCTTACCTCATATTCTTGTTGTTTTAGGTTTTGTAATAGTTTCATTGGTTTATTTTAACCCAGTATTGAGTGGGAAAAAAATGAAGCAAGGGGATATTGTTCAATATTCTGGGATGGCAAGACAACAAACAGATTTTAGAAACCAAACAGGAGAAGAACCATATTGGGCGGATAATGCATTTGGAGGAATGCCAACGTATCAAATGGGAGCTCAGTATCCGCACAACTATGTAAAGAAATTAGATAGGTTAATACGATTTTTACCGCGACCAGCTGATTATTTATTTTTATATTTTGTTGGATTCTATATTCTTTTATTGGTTTTAAAAATGGATTATAGGCTCGCTTTTTTAGGCAGTCTGGCTTTTGGTTTCTCAACATATTTTATAATTATCCTGGGCGTAGGACATAATGCCAAAGCTCATGCTATTGGTTATATGCCATTGGTCCTTAGCGGTATCATACTTACATTTAGAAAAAAATATATATGGGGTTTTCTTTTACTTGCTATATCTATGGCATTAGAGATTGCTGCAAACCATTTTCAGATGACCTATTACCTGTTCTTACTAGTTCTTGTTCTGGGGATTTCATATTTGGTTGATGCTTATAAAAAGAAGGAGATACCAGATTATTTTAAATCGCTTGGTGTAATGGTAGTCGCAGTTTTATTCTCTTTAATGCTTAATGCTACCAGTCTTTTGGCAACAAAAGAATATACACAATTTAGCACAAGAGGGAATACGGGACTTACAATACAGTCTAATGGAAAAGAAAAAAAGAGTACAGGTTTAGATTATGAATACATTACTCGATATAGTTATGGTATTCTAGAGAGTTTCAATTTGTTTATTCCTCGTTTTATGGGAGGAACATCTCATGAAAATCTAGGCACCGATTCTAATGTTTATGAAGAATTATTAAGGTTGGGGGTATCGCCAGCTCAGGCAAAATCATATACAGAATATGTACCGACATATTGGGGGAGCCAACCATTTGTGGGTGGCCCGGCATATATAGGAGCCACAATACTATTTTTGTTTGTACTCGCTTTATTTTTGGTTAAAGGAAGATTAAAATGGTGGATCTTAGGAGGTTCTATTTTAGCACTGCTGTTATCATGGGGAAAAAACTTTAGCTTTCTTACAGAGTTATTTATAGACTTTTTTCCTTTGTACAATAAATTTAGAGCGGTTTCTTCTATACAAGTTATAGTAGAGTTATGTGTACCTATTCTAGGGATTATGGGAGTTCATAAGTTATTAAGTAAAGATGTAACTAACGATTCTAAAATTAAAGCTCTAAAATATGCAACAGGGATTGTGGGTGGATTAGCTTTACTGTTTTTATTGTTTAAATCAACTTTATTTAACTTTAGCGGACTTGGAGATGGCATGATTCTAGAACAAGGAGGACCAGACTATTTAAGAGCAATAAAAGAAGATAGAAAAGCAATGTTTACTACAGATACTTTGCGTTCATTACTATTGGTATTATTAATTGCTGGTGGATGTTGGTTATATATTAAGGGTAAACTGAAAGAAAATTTATTGCTAATCGGTCTAGGTGCTTTAATTACTCTAGATCTGGTTTTGGTAGATTGGAACTATGTAAACAAGAAAAACTTTGTGTCAATTAGGGAATTTAACAGCCCATTTATAGCTAATAAAGCAGATAAGGAAATTTTTAAGGATAAAGGACATTTTAGAGTATTTGATTTAACAACTGATCCGTTTAATTCTGGTAGAGCTGCATATTTTCATAATGCTTTAGGAGGGTATCATGCAGCAAAACCTGGTAGAATACAAGATCTTTTTGATTTTTACTTAGCTAAAAATGATGTTGGAATAATGAATATGATGAATGTAAAGTATATCATATCCCAGAATGAAGATGGAGTAAAAGCATTAACTAATCCATATACCAATGGAAATGCATGGTTTATCTCTAACATCAAACAGGTTAATTCTGCAAATGATGAAATATTGGCTTTAAAAGAAATAGATAATAAAAAGGAAGCAGTTATTAATTCTAGCATTAATGGTATGTCTTTTAAAACCAAGTATGCAGTGGATAGTTTAGCATATATAACGTTAACAGCACATAAACCAAACCATCTGGTTTATGAATCTAATTCTAAAGAAGATGGTTTTGCTATTTTTTCTGAAGTATATTACCCAGGATGGCAAGCGTCTATTGATGGAAACCCAGTAGATCATGCACAAGTAAATTATACATTACGAGGGTTGCCAATTCCTGCAGGAAAACATCAGATAGAATTTAAATTTGAACCTCAGGTTGTTAAAACAGGTAGTGCTATTACACTTACAAGCTCTATTATTTTTGTTTTATTAATAATAGGAGGGTTGTATTTTCAATATAAGAAAACAGGGAGTTTATTATCTTTAACAAAAGAAGGTAAGTAAGGTATATTGTGAAGGTTCTAATCATTACATATTATTGGCCTCCAGCAGGAGGACCCGGAGTACAGCGATGGCTTAAGTTTGTCAAGTATTTTAGAGATTTTGATATAGAGCCAATAGTATATGTGCCCCAAAACCCTACATATCCTCTTGAAGACACTTCTTTATTGCCTGAAATTCCTGAAGGAATAGAAGTCATAAAACAGCCCATTTTCGAACCGTATCGTTTTGCTCAGGTATTTTCTAAAAAGGAAACCAAAACGATAAGTAAAGGGATTATTGCCGGTGCAGCAAAGCAATCTTTCATACAGCGACTGCTATTGTATGTACGAGGTAATTTTTTTATCCCCGATGCACGTAAATTTTGGGTGAAACCTTCGGTGAAATATTTAGAAAAATATCTTTCAGATCACAAAATTGATACTATAATTACTACTGGGCCACCTCATAGTATACACTTAATAGGGAAGGAGCTGAAACAACAAACCGGCCTAAGGTGGTTTGCCGATTTTAGAGATCCATGGACTACCATAGGATATCATGATAAACTGAAACTCACAAAACGATCTATGCAAAAGCATAGATTTATGGAGAAAGAGGTATTGAGTACCGCAGATCATATTGTTGTTACAAGTTTTACTACACAAAAAGAGTTTAAAGCCATTGCTAATACTCCAATTTCTGTAGTGACTAATGGCTATGACAGAGAATCGATTCCTGAAACGATTTTGGATACCAAATTTACCATTTCACATATAGGATCTTTATTGTCTGGTAGAAATCCAGAAAATCTTTGGAAAGCCTTGTATGATTTGACCAAGGAAAACGAAGCATTTTCATTAGCATTTCAATTACAATTGGTAGGAGCTGTTAGTGATGATGTATTGTCTTCAATTCGGGAGGCTGGATTATCAGATTTTTTAGAACTGAAAGGTTATGTCCCGCATATAGATGCTATCAAAATTCAAAGAAGTTCGCAAGTTTTACTATTGATCGAAATCGACAGTAAAGATACTCGATGTATTATTCCGGGTAAATTATTTGAATATATGGTTTCTAAAAGACCTATTATAGCATTGGGCCCTGCTGGTGCAGATGTATCAAAACTTATTTTTGATACAAATTCAGGATGCTTTTTTGAGTATTATGAATACGAAAAGATAAAAACACAAATACTCGAATATTTTGTTCAGTTTCAAAAAGGAACATTAGCATCTCATGTTATTGGTGTTGAAAAATATAGCAGGAGGGAGTTAACCAAAACACTGACCACACTATTGAAGAATCCAAAAACTTAAATTGTAGTATTGCCCAAATTTATGATCACTTCTATTTAACACACATACAATTATTCTTCATCTTATTATGAAATACCACTCGAATTGATACTTTTTTCGCTATTAATATTGACATGTATAATAGATAGATATTACACATGTCAAATAAGATATAGCAGATATCCAACAATATATAGCAAATAAAAAACAACGTCTTTTCGTGATAAACATCTTTCTAGGTTTGTTTAAAATATTAATTATTAGAAACAAAATTACGTAAGCTCTGAGGTTTTCTTTTTTTAAACCTGAGATCACGCCTCAAAAAAAGATGTGAAAATGATGAAACGAAAACAAATTAAAGTAAGTGTGTTGGCCTTATCGATGATGGCCATATTGTCTATTGGATGTAGTAAAGACGATGATGTACAGCCTCCGGCAGAAACTCCTGATGAGACCCCTGTAGTAAATAAGGCTCCTGTAATTGATACTCAAACGTTTACTACAGCAGAAGATATCGCCGATGATGTGGTGATCGGTACAATAGCAGCCACAGATCCAGAAAGCAAAACGCTTACTTTTACACTGACTAAAAACAGTACTGATCTTTTTGAGTTAACCGAAGCGGGAGAATTAAGTTTGGTAGCTGATAAAAAATTGGATTTCGAAACAGTTACCTCACACACACTAACCGTAGAAGTATCAGACGGTACTCATAAAGCTAGTGCAGATATTACTATTTCTGTAGAGAATGTGGTAGAAGCCTTTATCACTACCTGGGAAACTACTACTGCTAATGAAGAAATTACTTTTCGATTTGATACAAACCGAACTTATGATTCTACTATTGATTGGGGAGATGGAACAATAGATACTAATGTAACAAGTACACCACTGCATACCTATGCAATTGCTGGTGTCTATACAGTTAAAGTTTCAGGAAAATTTCCTAGTGTTAATATGAATTGTGACAATGAAGATGTTCAGAAACTAAAGACTATAGAACAGTGGGGAGATATTATATGGGAATCTTTTCATGTTACTTTTAGTAGTTGCGAAAGTATGAAATATAATGCTACAGATGTACCTAATCTTTCTAAGGTGACTATTATGTCGGGTATGTTTATTGGTGCTGCTTCTTTTGATGGAGATCTTAGTAAATGGGATGTAAGTAATGTAACTAATATGGATCGTATGTTTGGCGCAGCTTCTTTTAATGGAGATGTTAGTACTTGGGATGTAAGCAAGGTTACAAATATGAATAGGATGTTTTATGGTGCTACTTCTTTTAATAGAGATCTTAATAATTGGAATGTGAGTATGGTGACTAATATGACTGAAATGTTTGGTCTAGCTGATTCTTTTAATGGAGATATAAGTCAATGGGATGTAAGTAATGTAACTGATATAGATAAGATGTTTGTTGGCGCTAAATCTTTTGATAGAGATCTTAGTAAATGGGATGTAAGTAATGTAACTAATATGGAGGGTATGTTTGCTCGTGCTACTTCTTTTAAAGGAGATTTGAGTACTTGGAATGTGAGTAAAGTAACTAATATGACTTTTATGTTTAGTGGTGCTATTTCTTTTAATGGAGATCTTAGTAATTGGGATGTGAGTAATGTAACGATTATGTATGATATGTTTAGTAAAACTAACATGTCTACGGCCAACTACGATGCGTTACTTACCAAATGGGCGGCTTTACCAAATTTACAATCTAATGTAGCTTTTGGAGTACACGGGTTAACCTATTGTGACGCATGGCATGCTAGACATACATTAATAAACGATAAGAACTGGACATTCACCGGTGATGATAGTTGTCCTAGATAGGTAATTGAGGGATATTTATATAAAAAGAGGTTGTTATATATAAACAACCTCTTTTTTTTACCAGGTTTTAAATGTTCTATATTCAAACTAGAAATCACTTCCTTTTAAGAATGTATGTATAGTACAGATATCAAACAAAGCATAGCGAATATCAAACAGCGTATAGCGAATAAAAAACAACTTCTTTTCGAGGTAAACATCTTGCTAGGTTTGTATCAAAATATCAAGTATTAGAAACAAAATTACGTAAGCTCCTCAGGTTTTCTTTTTTTAAAATCTGAGCGTACGCCTCAAAAAAATGTACAAATGAAGAAACGAAAACAAATTAAAGTAAGCGTGTTGGCTATATTGATGATGGCCGTATTATCTATTGGATGTAATAAAGATGATGACGCACAACCTCAACCTCCTGTAGTTAATGAAGCACCAGTGATTAGTGCTCAAACATTTACTGTGGCCGAAAATATTGCTGATGATGTAGTTATTGGTACTGTAGCAGCAACAGACCCAGAACAAGCTTCGATTACTTTCGAACTTACCCAAAATAGTAATGATCTTTTTGAGTTGACCGATGCGGGAGAATTAAGCCTGGTAGCGGGTAAAAAACTGGATTTTGAAACTAGTACTACATATACGCTTACTGTAGAAGTATCTGATGGTACGCATAAGGCTAGTGCAGATATCACCATTTCTTTAGAAAATGTTGAAGAATCTTTTATTACGACCTGGAAAACGACCACGGCTAATGAAGAAATTATTTTTCAACTTAATGATGAACTAATCTATGATTTTACCATTGATTGGGGTGATGGAACCATAGAAGCTAATGTAACAACTAGTCCGAAGCATACTTATGTAGAGCCAGGTGTACATACCGTTTCTGTTTTTGGAGTATTACCAGCAGTTCAATTTAAAGATAAACCTGGTGATGTTGAAGGAGAAGGTGCTGTTTCAAATGCTGCAAAATTAGAAACGATAGAGCAGTGGGGAGATAATGAATGGGAATCTTTTGCAGAAGCTTTTATTGATTGCGAAAATATGACGTATAATGCCAAGGATATACCAAATTTGTCAAAGGTAACAGAATTGCAATCTATGTTTTATGGTTGTACTAAGTTTAATGGGGATATTAATAATTGGGATGTAAGTACCATAACAAGCATGAGAAGTATGTTCTCTGGTGCCAGTTCTTTTAACAAAGACCTTGATCAATGGGATGTTAGTAATGTAACAAATATGACAGGGATGTTTTCTAATGCTACTTTGTTTAATGGAAACATAAGTACATGGAATGTAGGTAAGGTAGAAAAAATGGGCTCTATGTTTTTTAAAACTACTTCTTTTAATGGAGATATAAGTACATGGAATGTAAGTAAGGTAACTAATATGAATGGTATGTTTAGCGATGCTACAGTTTTTAATGGAGATATAAGCAAATGGAACGTTACTAATGTAGTTAGTATGGCATCTATGTTTAGTGAAGCTACTTCTTTTAATCATGATCTTGGTAATTGGGATGTAAGTAATGTTACGAACATGAGGTTTATGTTTTCTATAGCTAAAGCTTTTAATAAAAATCTTAATAATTGGGATGTGAGTAAGGTAACCGATATGGCGGATATGTTTAATGGGGCTATTGCTTTTAATGGAAACATAGATGCTTGGAATGTAAGTAATGTAATTAGTACCAAAGGAATGTTTACTCATGCGCAATCTTTTACAGGAGATCTTAGTAACTGGGATGTGAGTAAGGTTGGTAATATGAATTCTATGTTTTTTTACGCTACCTCTTTTAATGCAGATATTAGTAAATGGGATGTGAGTAGTGTAGTAAGTATGTCATCAATGTTAGATGATTCTATGCTTTCTAATGATAATTATAATACGCTATTAATCGAATGGTCCAAATTACCAAACATACAATCCAATGTAACTTTAGGAGCAAAAGGTCTAGAGTATTGTAATGGTAATGTACAAAGAAACACTTTAATAGTCGTAAAAGGTTGGACTATTACAGGGGATGTGGCTAAGATTTGCCTAGATAAATAATACGTATAATGTTATTAAAAGAGGTTGTTAGAAGTAACAACCTCTTTTTTATTATAACAAGTAATATAGTAGTATAAAAGAATTTTGAAATGAAAAAATAATGAAATCGTAATAAGCTATTACCGCTAATCTCGTATTTTGTACTTTTAGGCTCTAAAATTAAAACTATCGAGAAATAGTAATGGGAGTAGTTGTTAATCAAACCATACGAAATATTATTATTACCTGTCTTGGGTTTGGTATTGGAGCTATAAATACCTTGTTCTTATTCACCAATTTTATGGATGAAGAACACTATGGATTGATTTCTTATCTAATTACAGCTTCAAATCTGATATGGCCCTTAATGGCATTTGGTGTACATAATACTCTGGTGAAGTTTTTTTCATCCTATTCAGATCAGAAGCAACAGGATAAGTTTCTAACTATGATGTTGATCTTACCCTTTTTGCTAGCCTTGATCCTGGGGTTGATAGGTGTTTTTTCCTATACTACAATCCTTGATTTGTTTAGCGATAAGAATACAATAGTACAACCTTATGTCTGGACTATTTTTATACTGGCGTTTGCGGTATCTTATTTTGAAGTGTTTTTTGCATGGTCAAAAGTAAAGCTCAAGAGTGTATTCGGAAACGTAATGAAAGAGCTGTTCTTAAGGTTGTGCATCAGTATTCTTTTGTTTTTGGTGTATTTTGAAATCCTTACAATTCAGCAATTCGTATACGCACTTATGATTGCATATGTATTGCGTACAGGTATTATGCAAGTATATGCGTTGAAGCTTCATCGTTTTAAACCACAATTTTCACTACCTGATAATTATATTTCGGTACTTAAGTATTCTGGATTGATATTGATTGCAGGTTCTGTGGCTACCTTATTAATTGATTTGGATAAGACGATGATAGAGCGCTATCTTCTTATAGAAAATGTGGCTAAATATGGTATATGCGCCTATATCGCCAGTGTGATTATTATTCCTTCTAGAGCTATGCACCAGATTACATATCCTTTAACAGCTAAATTAATTAACGAAAAAGCAAAAGATCAATTACGGGATTTGTATAAAAAAAGCTCTCTAAATCTTTTGGTAACCAGTGGATTACTTTTTGTGCTAATTATTTGTAATGTGCATCAGCTTTTTGAAATTATTCCTGATGAGTATGAATTGTATATATGGGTTGTAATTTTGATCGGAAGTGCTAAACTATTCGATAATCTTTTAGGAAATAATAATGCGATCTTATATAGTTCTGATTATTACAGAATGGTATTATATATAGGAGTAGGGATGGCAATTCTTACTGTCATACTCAATATGCTTTGGATTCCTGATTTTGGAGTTACTGGCGCAGCTATTGCTACATGCATTGCAGTGTTTTGCTATAACTTTGCTAAGTTATGGATTGTCTATGCTAAATTTGGGATGCATCCGTTTTCGAAAAAAATAGCTTTGACATTAGTGCTAATTATAGCTTTTGTTTTTGGATTTTATTTTTGGGAATTACCGTTTCATCCGATTCTTAATATCATTTTTAAAAGTATTATAATTGGCTTGGGATATGCTATTGTTTTTTATATGCTGAAAGTATCTGTAGATATTAATAATTTAATACAGAAAATCCCTCGAGATGCTTAAAGCATACTACTCTGAGGGATTTTCCAACTAACCAACCAAAAAATTTAATGTCTTATATGTCTTCTTAGCTTCTACTTCTGCTGCTACGAGAACGAGAATTGTTTGATCTCGATGCTCTGTTAGAAGTATTGCTTCTTTGTCTATTTGTTGTTGCTCTGGATCTATTTGTTCTCTTACTACTATATTGACTGTTATTAGAACGTTTTGTTACATTACCAGAGTAATTTCTACCAGAACTTCTTTGTCTTTGAACCTGATTTGTCTTTGCTACGGTATTACGAGACCTATTATTTCTGTTATACTTAGGTCTGTTGGTTACAGCACTTCTGGTTCTTTGTTGAGTTGATTGAACTCTTTGTCTAGAAGGAGTACTTCTATTGTTTGATTGTACTCTCTGTCTGGTCTGAGTATTTCTACTCGTCGTACGTGTTCTTGTATTTGGTGTTACAGAACGTGTTCTGTTTACATTTCCGATTTTATTGTTATTCGATCTACTTCTGGTCGTACTTCTGGTACTATAGTTATTTGATCTGCTACGAGTCGTATTACCTCTATTATAATTAGATCTACTACGAGCTACTTTATTATAGTTACGATCATTTCTTTTATACATTGCTGTTCTATGACCTCTTGTTCTATATGTAATACCTCTGGCACTAGAGCCTCTATATCCTCTGTTATAACTTGATACTCTACTATGTGGTCTGTAATAGTTACGGCTTCTGTATGGTCTGCTGTAATACCCACTATAATAATTAGATCTGTATACAGTATATGAACATCTATAAGGAGTATAATATCTTCTGTATGGTCTTTCATACACAATACATCTGCTTACTACTGGTATTGTAAAATAAGCGTGAAACGGTCTGTATTCATAATATCTGTTATATCTGTTAATATAACCTGTACAGTTTAAGAAATTTCCGTAGTTATTATAATGAACATATAATCCACCAACTCTTGAGATACGTCCATAATTATTATAATTGATATATATGTCTCCAGCTTGTATAATTCTACCGTTATAGTCATAAAAGATAGGTACATCTTCTATTTGTACTACAGCTCCATAATCATCATACTGTACATAAGAATCATAATCATATCCAGAGTTAAAACTTATGTTTACTCCAGGAGCATTAACTCCAACACTTACACCGCTTCTTTGTCCATTGATATAAAAATCAAATTGACCATCTGCATATACCGAAAAATTAATTCCTCCTTCAGAGAAGATGAATGATTTTCCATAATTGTAATATCGAGCAGATGATTCTGTATTCGTTTCTGAAGCGTTAGCAGTAAATGATGCTAACAATAAGCCTGTAAAAAGTAAAACAAAATTTTTCATAATCTGTGGTTTTAAAATGAGAACAGAAATTAATTTTTCATTCTCAATTTTATAGTATCAAGCAGTGTGCCAAAAAACTAAACACTTAAAAGACAGTGGTTTATGTTTTTGGAGTTTCTAAAACTGTTCTACTTGTATGTACACTATCTAGAAAAAAGATTATAAAAATATATTCATTAAGAGGGGTAACAATATTCTTTGTGTATTGATATGAAGGTGTAAACTTTAAAAATTAAGATGATGAATACATTAAAAAATATTTTGGGAATAGTATTATTAACTACTTTTTTGATAAGCAGTTGCTCAAAAAATGATGATGATCCTATACCACAGCAAGAAATTCTTGATTATAATGACATTCTAGGATTTTATGAATCCAACGGTGTGCAAAAACAAGATTTTACAGTTGATGCGACCACAGGAGGTACTATTACCGGAGAGGACGGGACTAAGATAATTTTTCCTCCAAATTCTCTGGTTGATAGTGATGGAAATTTAATTAGCGGTACAGTAGATGTTGCGATTAAAGAAATTTTTACGGCAAGTCAAATGATTTTGTCTAATAAACCTACTAATGCAGTTAATTTTTCTGACGAAAATACCTTTCTTCTTTCTGAAGGAGAGACAGAAGTTGTGGTTACTCAAAACGGAAACTCTCTGGATATGGCACCAGGTACATTTTATCAGGTTCAGGTTCCATCTGCAGGAGGTGCAGATAATGATATGCTCCCTTTTGCCGGGACGATAACAAATGATGGAAGTATTGTTTGGAATGCAACACGAGATGTTGGAATTGGTAATAGTGCAAGTGGTATTGTATATAATGCAGCTCCGTCTTCTTATATCTATGATGTATTTGATACTGGATGGTCAAATTGTGATAAGTTTTATGCGTATCCAGGAGCAAAAACCACAAATTATATCAATTTAACTAATAGCCCTAATGCTACAGAAACTGCTGTGTATTTAGTTTTTGAAGAAAATAACTTGCCTGCTGTTGTTAAAATCTTTAATGCCGGGACTCCAATCATACAAAGCTATACAGACTCTTTACCAGTTGGGTTAGCAGTTACCTATATAGTAATTACTATCGAGAATAATCAACAGTATTTGGCGATTAAAAATGTAATTATCTCTGAAGAAGAAGAGCTTTCGTTTAATTTTGAACCTAAAACAACACAAGAAATTTTGGACACCCTGGCATTATTAGATTAAAGTTATAATTGGTTTATGGTTTAGATTGATATTGGATTATTATTAATTATGGAGTGTTTGACATCAAACACTCCATAATTTTTATATACGATACTTTACCAATTATATCATTATATGGAAATAACGAATAGCTTATTTTCTATTTAGGAAATAGACTCTTGTCGATATTAGGGATTACTTTTAGTGCATTTTTATAATACAGCTTTTTTAATACTTCATCATCAAGATCTAACCCGTACATTTTCCAGAAAGCATGATATCTTTTGTAGTAGGGAAAATACTCATCGTCTGATTCTAAAACTCTGAAGTAGGTATAGTACTCTTTGGGTTTCCACGAATCTTTTCCGAACATTACTCTGTCTTGATATTTGGTAAGAAAAGCTTTTGCATTACGGGGTTGCCTACCTAATTCTGCTATGACCGCTCCAATCTCGCTATACATATTTGGCATTTCATCCATAAGCTCAGCAAGTTTTGCAAGGTTGTTTCCGTACCACCCTAAATGTGCATTGATAAACTTAGTACTTTTATGTTTTTTAAAAATATTGTGTTGTTCTTGTATAATGGTTTCCCAGGAACCTGTTACTTTGGAATCTCTTTTTCTTCTTGATCGCAGCTTAAGTTCTAGCCAGCGCTCATTCTTATTATCATGTGCATCCCAAAATGATTTTGGATCTGCAGAATGTATCAAAACCGGGATGCCTAGTTGACCACATTTTTCCCATACAGGCCCTATTCGCGGATCATCGATCTTAATACGATTGCCTTTACTATCTTTATTATCCATCCCCTGGCTTTTATAGATCTTCAATCCATTAGCTCCCATGGCTACGTCTTTTTCTATTTGAGCAACTGTTTTTTCTGTCCAACCAGGTTCATCTATTCCTTTAAGATCAATATTTGTAAATACAATAAATCTATTTGGGAAATTTGTTTTAACATTTTCTAGTGATTTGGTAAGATGTTCATCAGATCCTCTACCTCTTCCTGATAGATTTACCATCACCCCCATGTTTAGTTTATCCATTTCGGTAACAACCTCTTGCAGATTTTGTGTTGGCATTCTAAATTGATGATTATGAACATCGATAAATGGATATTTTGCTTTTTTAATTTCTGCTCCGGGAACGACTAGAGTAGAGGGTGGATCATAGTCTTCGAATTGCATTTTTTGGGCATTTATTGATGCACTAACGATTATAAAAAATAATAGAAAAGTTTTGCAGAAATTCATATTTTTTGATTTGATATTTATTGAAATGACTACTTGAGATAAGTATGTGGTATAAATATATAATATTCATGCTGTCTTGAAAAAAGGTTAACAACACTTTAAAATTAAATAAGAAAAGAGATTCGTCAATTGTATGTGGTTTTTGCGTTAGGGATAGTAGTGTAAATCCCGCAGCACGCCAATAGTGTGCGAGGAATTGCAACGGATAGCCCGCTCGAACGCTCTAAATAAAAAACCCCGCTACCAAATACTCCAGGCAACGGGGTTTAAACAACTAACCAATCTTTATACAATCTATTTTTTAATCATCATCATCGTCGTCATCGTCGTCGTTATATCTTTTTTTTCTTTTTCTATTCTTATAATAGTGACTATCATCATCATTGTCGTCGTCATTATGTTTATAATGTTTATTTTTCCAATTCTGATTATAGTATGGGGAATGAGTGATTGAACATCCATCTATTCCACAATATCCACAGCCATCATAATGTACATTACCTTCTACATATTTTATTCGTCCATATTTTTTATAGTAGATATGTAGTCCTCCTATTTGATATACTAATCCTCTTCTATTATATCTCATAGATATTGAGCCTATTCTACGTACTCTATTATATCGGTCATATGTAATATAATTACGTCCTACCTTTTTTAGTCTACCATAATGATCATATCTAATGAAGTTGTTATAATGTCTACGATGTGCATATGAACCTGGCGTATTATAAGTGTTACGGCTCCAATTGCCATGATGAGATCTACCTCTTCTTTTAATGATTCTGTAATCTATGTCTCCTTCTGGATACACAAAAAACTTTACTCCGCCCTCTACAAATATAATGGGTTGTGCTTGGTGATAGCGTTTTGTAACCCTATCCTGGTGATCCGAGTGTTTTTGGTCGGTCGCTTGTGCAGTTGTTCCTACTAGTAATAATACTGCAATAAAAAGTATCATTTTTTTCATAACTTACATGTTTTGGGTTTGTGCCTACTCATTAGCTTTTCGGCTTCCGCTATTTGACAAGTAGTGTTTCAAATGGCGTGCCAAAAATTTGAAAGAAATCAAAAATTGATTGTAATTAATTGATTTTTAGTGAGTTATTTTTTTAAAGATGTTTTTACTCTCTATAATTTTCTTTAAAGAAGTGGTAGCTGATAATTCTATTTTGATTGGTTGTAGAGATTAGAGTTGTAAAAACTTATATAAATTTTGATTGGATTTTTAAGTGAACACTATTTTATAAAATAGTATTTAAAATACGTTGAATTTGTATGTTCTGGTAGGTTGTATCGATTTCGAATTAATGAAATTATGTAACAAATTGACCTATTGTATACTTTGTAATTATGAAGTAAGAAGTATTAGAACGCAAAATGGGTTAGAGTGGCATTACTTTTGATAAGAAAATATCGCTAAAATTATAGCTTCTCCTTCAGATATTCTCCTGTATATGATCCTTTAATTTTTACAATTTCTTCGGGCGTACCTTCTGCAATGATATTGCCCCCGTTTTTACCACCTTCGAGTCCAAGATCAATTATATAATCGGCACATTTTACAAGATCTAAATTATGCTCTATCACTAAGATAGAATGCCCTTTTGCAATCAATTCATTAAAAGACTTGAGTAATTTTTTAATATCATGAAAATGAAGCCCTGTGGTAGGTTCATCAAAAATAAATAATGCTTTGTCTTTGGTATTTCCTTTTACCAAAAAGGAGGCAAGTTTAATTCGTTGAGCCTCACCACCAGATAGTGTAGATGAACTTTGCCCTAATTGTACATATCCAAGACCAACGTCTTGTAAGGGTTGTAGTTTTCTTTGAATTTTGGTTTGATTATGATCTGAAAAGAAATCAATGGCATTATCTATGGTCATTGAGAGTATATCATGAATATTTTTATCATGAAATGCTACTTCGAGAACATCTTTTTTAAAGCGTTTTCCGGCGCAGGTTTCACATTCCAGATGTACATCGGCCATAAACTGCATCTCTATCGTAACTTCTCCTTCTCCTTTACATGTTTCGCATCGACCACCATCTACATTAAAAGAAAAGTGCTTTGCTTTATAGTTACGAATGCCGGATAATTTTTGGGTAGCGAATAAGTTACGAATATCATCATAGGCTTTAATGTAAGTAACAGGATTAGAGCGAGAGGATCTACCAATTGGATTTTGATCTACAAACTCTACATGTTTTATATTACTATAATTGCCTTTAAGTTCTGTAAACTGTCCGGCTTTTTCTCCATAACCTCCCAATTGTTTAAGTAAAGAAGGGTAAATGATTTTTTTGACAAGAGTACTCTTACCACTACCAGAGACTCCTGTAATAGCTGTAAAGACTCCCAGAGGAACTTTTACATCAATATTTTTTAGATTATTCTCACGTGCACCAATGATTTCGACATTATATTTTGAAGTTCTTCGAGTTTCGGGAACTTCGATTTCAAGGGCTCCATTCAGGTATTTTGCAGTAAGAGAATCTGCTTTCAGGATTTGATCAAAAGGACCTGTTGCAACGACATGACCGCCATAAGTACCAGCTTCGGGACCTATATCGATGATCTCATCGGCCGCTTTCATAATATCCTCATCATGCTCTACGACAATTACTGTATTTCCTAAATCACGAAGAGATTGTAGTACTTTGATCAGCTTTTCGGTATCTTTTGGGTGTAATCCTATACTAGGTTCATCAAGAATATACATAGAACCAACCAGGCTACTTCCTAAGGAGGTTGCCAGGTTAATACGCTGTGACTCTCCTCCGGATAGTGTATTTGATTTACGATTAAGCGTTAAATATTCTAGTCCTACATTTTGTAAAAATTCTAATCGACTATTGATTTCTTTAAGAAGACGATTAGCGATTTTAGCGTCGTATTCGTTAAGATTAATATTTTTAAAGAAATCGGCTAATTCGTTTAAGGGTTTTTCTACCAAATCTGTTACTGTGGCTCCATCAATCTTCACATAATTAGCTTCTTTACGCAATCGCTTTCCTTTGCAGGTGTTACATTTCGTTTTTCCACGGTAGCGAGAAAGCATTACACGATTCTGAATTTTATACGCTTTGGCTTCTAGTTCTTTAAAGAAACTGGTAATACCTTCAAAATATTCATTTCCTTTCCATAGTAATTCTCTATCCTGATCTGATAATTCGAAATATGGTTTATGAATAGGGAAATCAAATTTATAGGCACTATTTACCAATTGATCTTTATACCATCCCATACTATCACCTCGCCAGGGAAAAACGGCTCCTTCGTATACACTTAATGCAGTATTTGGGACAACAAGATCGTCATCAATACCTATTACATCACCATAACCTTCACATTCTGGACAGGCACCATACGGATTATTAAAACTAAATAAATGTATATTGGGTTCGAGGAAAGAGACTCCGTCTAATTCGAATTTATTACTAAATTGTCTTAGGTTACCACCATTTAGTGTTTCGATAAAGCAAGTACCTTTCCCTTCAAAAAATGCAGAGCCAATAGCATCTGCCAAGCGGTTATAAAAGTCTTCTTCGTCTCTTTTTACGATACGATCGACAACTAAATAAAAATCATCATTTTCTTGTATAGCAGCGTCTTCTATCCTGGTTACAGTACCATTATTTTTTATACGTGCATATCCTTGTTGTTGTAATACTTTTAGTTTTCCTTCTAGTGTACGACCATCTTCAATATGAATAGGGGAGAGTAGTAATAGTTTTTCGCCATCTTCAAAAGATTTTACGTATTCGATTACATCGCTTACTCTATCTTTTTTTACCTGATTACCAGAAACAGGGGAGTAGGTCTTACCAATTCTGGCAAAAAGTAATTTTAAGTAATCGTAAATTTCTGTAGTAGTACCAACAGTAGATCTTGGATTTGTAGAGTTTACTTTTTGCTCTATTGCTATTGCAGGTGCTATCCCTTTAATGTAATCTACTTTGGGTTTATTAAGACGCCCTAAAAACTGTCTGGCATAGGAGGAAAGGCTTTCTACATATCTGCGTTGTCCTTCGGCATATAAAGTATCAAAAGCCAAACTAGATTTACCAGAACCAGATAATCCTGTAATGACTACTAATTTGTTTCTAGGAATAACTGCGTCTAAATCTTTCAGGTTGTGAAGATTAGCTCCTTTAATAATTATATTCTCTTTTGGATCTAAGGTTGTAATGTCTTGAATCATAGTAAATATGCGGTAAGAGAGCAAAGATAAGGATTACTAAACAAGTATTATAACGTATGTAGATTGAAAGTTTAGTTAAAAAAATTAACAAGAAATTGTTTGAAATTAAATGAATGTTACTATATTAGCCCCTGATTAAGGAACCAAAATTTAAACAAAACTGCCTATAGCATACCTTTACTTTAAAAGTTTAACATAGCACGAGCCCCACGCTTGTTTGTACTAAATAATAGTCAAGGTATGAAAAATTACACCCTAACAGACGCAGTTCTGGTTAATAACTACATTAAAGGAGACGAATGTGCCCTTTCTGTTCTTATCGAACGTCATAAGCAACGTATTTACAGTTTTATTTATTCAAAAGTTTTTGATAGAGATGTCTCTGAAGATATTTTCCAGGATACTTTTATTAAAGTGATCCGAACCTTAAAAAATGGAAAATATAATGAAGAAGGGAAATTTCTTCCTTGGGTAATGCGTATTGCCCATAATTTGGTAATTGATCACTTTAGAAAAGGAAATCGTATGCCAAAATTCGAAGATAATGGAGAATTTAGTATTTTCTCTGTAATCAGCGATGGAAACCTAAATGCCGAAAAGAGATTAATAAAAGATCAGGTAGAAGAAGATTTACGTAATTTGATTCAAGAATTACCAGACGATCAGAAAGAAGTCTTAATAATGCGTATGTATAGAGACATGAGTTTTAAAGAAATATCTGATAAAACAGGTGTTAGTATAAACACTGCTCTTGGTAGAATGCGATATGCATTAATTAATTTAAGAAAAGTAATAGAAAAAAATAATATTGTTTTAACAAATTAATAACTTTTTTATACAATAAAGTAGATTTAGTGCCGTTATCCCTGTATAACCCTTTAATTTAAGATTATATAATATGGCAAAATTTTACTTTAAGTCTTCTAAAAAAGAGGAAAAACATTTAGTACCAAGCGGAAGAACAATAGATTTTCTTCTAAACTATTCAAAATCGTTACAGGTTGTAGAATATAACAATCTTAAGTTTGAAACGATTTTAAATTAAACTTATAAAAGGCCTATTTCTTAATAGGCCTTTTTGCTTTTTGGTACTCGTCTAAAACAGTTTTTCTACCTATAGTTTTGGTAATGATATCTTTATCAAGATCCCAGCCTCTTGCAGGAGAATATTCTCTACCGTACCATATGATTTGAAGATGCAGGTCGTTCCATAGTTCTTTAGGAAATAACCTCTTGGCGTCTTTTTCGGTTTGCGTAACATTTTTACCATTAGTAAACCCCCATCTATACATTAATCTATGAATATGTGTATCTACAGGAAATGCAGGTACACCAAATGCTTGAGACATTACTACACTAGCAGTTTTATGACCAACAGCTGGTAAGGATTCCAGAGCTTCAAAACTTTGAGGAACCTCTCCGTTATAGTTATCGATAAGAATTTGAGATAACCCATGAATTCCTTTGGATTTCATAGGGCTTAACCCAACAGGTTTTATGATTTCCCGAATTTCTTCTACAGATAATCTAATCATTGCATAGGGATTATCTGCTCTGTCAAATAGGAGTGGAGTGATTTTGTTCACTCTTACATCTGTACTTTGCGCACTCATTAATACTGCAATGAGTAAAGTATAAGGATCTTTATGATCTAATGGGATTGGTATTTTTGGATATAATTCCTGAAGTGTCTTAATCGTAAAATCTACCTTTTCCTGTTTGGTCATATTACAAAATTAATTTGAGCTAAAGTTAAAAATAAAATTAGTAGCTTATGGTTTAATAGTTACTAAAACATTAATTGAGGTCATTTATTAGCTTTAGTAAAGTTTCTTTTTTTCTGGTCGCTAACGGAATTTTGTTTTTATCTTTTAATACAAGGTAATCCCCATCTCGTTTATCATATCGTAATAAATAATCCAGGTTTACTAAATGAGATTGATGGCATCTAAAAAATTGTTGCGATGAAAGTATATTTTCATATTCCTTAAGTCCCTTAGATACTAATAGACTATCCTGTTTATGGATAAAAAACTTTGTGTAACTACCGTTTGCTTCCAGATGCATGATATCTTTAACAAATACAATCTGAATACCATATTTGTCTTTTAGAACCAAACGTGTAGGTTCTTTTGATTCATCATTTATGTTATCTATAAGTGTTTGTACTCGCTGTGGCGTTTTATGATACTCAAATTCGGATCTTGCCTTTTTGATAGCTTCTACTAATTCTTCGGGGTCAATAGGCTTTAGCAGATAATCTAAGGCACTAAATTTTATTGCTCTTAACGCATATTTTTCATGAGAAGAAGCAAATATTACCTGGAAATTGATTTCAGGTAATTTTCGTAATACATCAAATCCAGTACCATCTGGCATCTCAATATCAAGAAATACAAGATCTGGTTCGCTAGCAGTAATTAATGCGATTCCTTCTGCTACATTTGTTGCTTCTCCTATGAAATCTACATTAGGACAATACTCATTAAGTAACTCTAAAAAATTTCTTCTTGCTGCAGGGTTATCTTCTATAAGGACTACTTTCATTTATATGTATTGAAATGGTAAATTGAATGTTACTTGTGTACCTTGAGAAAGGTCTTGGATGTCAAATGCAATTTTTTTCTTTCGCATTTTACGATATAAATCGATACGTTCTTCTGTTATTTTTATAGCATGAGATACATGATCTTTACGTTTTATCTTTATAGCTTCTTCTATTCCAGATCCGTTATCCAATATTTTTAATACCAAATGGTCTCCTTCCATCGAAAAATAGATATGAATTGTTGCACCTTTTTTTAAAGAAGTAACACCATGCTCTATGGCATTTTCTACAAAAGGTTGTGCAAACATAGGAGGAATGGCAATTTCTTCACTAATTAAACCGTCTTCTACTTCAATTTTAAAAGTAAAAGGATGATCGCGTTTTAAGTTTTGAATACTCAAGTAATTATCCAACATATTGATTTCCTGATCCAGGCTAATAAACTCACTTCTTGAGTTATCTAACACTTGTCTGATCAGTTTTGAGAACTTTACCAGATATAAACTTGCTTTTTTTGCATCTCCCTGATTCATATAATCCTGTATAGAAGTCATGGCATTAAAAATAAAATGCGGATTCATTTGTACACGCAGTAGGTTTTGTTCTATGTCCTGTGCTCTTTGTTTTAGTGCTAATCTTTTTTGTCGGTTTACTAAATAGAGCACCAATCCGACAAGTAGCAAAATAACACTAATAACCCCAAAAATAGTTTTATTAAAATTAGCTTGTTTTAATTCTAAAGATTGGATAGAGGCTTGTTGAGCCAAACTCTTGATTTCCTGTTCTTTTTTTTCAGTTTCGTATTGTATTTGTAGCTGAGAAATTTGTTTGGATTTCTCTTTACCAAGTAAAGAATCATATGTTGCATGATACAATTCATAAGATGCTAACGCTGCTTTATGATTGCCTAATGCTTTTTGGACTTTTGATAAAATAAGGGAACCATCTCTAACTTCTGCAAGGTGATCAGTTTCTTGTGCAAGTTGAATACTCTTGGTTAAGTATTCATTTGCTTGTATATTATTTCCTGTTTTCCAATGAATTTCACCAATAGAGTTCATTGCCGAAATTACTAAGGATTGATCCCCAGTTTTTTGACCTAATAAAAGACCTTTTTGTAAATATTTTAAAGCTTTTATAAATTCCTTTTTTGTACTATATAATGTACCTATATTAGTGTAAATAGAACCTAAACCTCGTTTATCACCAAGGTCTTCTCTAATTTTTAATGAACTAAGATAATATTCTAGAGCTTTAGTATAATTGGTTTGCTCTTTATAAGCAATTCCGATGTTATTTTGGATATTAGCTATAAAATACAAAGCCTTTAATTCTTCAGCAATTTTCAAGGATTTAAAATAATATTCTAGAGCTTTATTAAAAAGATCTTGTTCATGATAAACAAGACCTATATTATTAAAGGCAAATATAATGTTGTTTTTATCGTTAAGTTCTTCAGCAATTTTCAAGGATTTAAAATAGTATTCTAATGCTAGACTATAATTTCCTTTCCTAAGATAAATTACCCCAATAGAATTATAGATATTATTGGGGCTATGCCCTAATTCTTTGTATATTTTTAATGACTTTAACTGATATTTTAGGGCTTTACCTAGGTCTCCTTGTTCTTGATAAGTATCCCCTACGTTACTATAATTTTTAGCAACAGATAATTTTTCACCTATTTTTTTGTCAATTTTTATAGATGCAAAATAATATTCTAAAGCTTTATCAGGGTTTCCCTGATCACTATTTATAAAGGCAAACCCTTTGTATGCTAATGAAACGCCTTTGTCATATTTTATTTTCTGTGCTGTTTTTAGAATTTCTTTTAGAATTTTAGAAGATTCTTTATAGTTTCCTTTTTGAGTGGTTACCCAAGAAATTTGAAAATAAGCATCTACAATACCCTCTTGATAGTTTGTTTTTTCGGCTAATTGAATTGCTTTATTAGCATAACGAACTGTTTGTGAAGAATCGGTAAATGCATATTGCTGGGCAATAATATTATATGTATCAACTTTTTCTTTCTCAGGAATATTTGTTTCAAGTACTTGTAAAAGCGAATCAATTTTTACCTGATTTTGTGAAAAAACATTAAAAACAATTAAATAGAAAAAGAGGACTAGAGTATTTTTTTTCATATTATAAATTCAGATATATCTCCAAATACAAGATTTGATTATTTTTTAATTGCTATTATTTCTTTTCCGATATTGTTGGAGGTAAATTTATAAAACTTCTTTTTGCTGTATAGGTATTTTGAAGAGGAATTATTTTTATAGATATTGAAATGGTAAATTAAACGTTACTTGTGTACCTTGAGAAAGATCTTGAATATTAAATGCAATTTTCTTTTTTCGCATTTTACGATATAAATCGATACGTTCTTCTGTGATTTTTATAGCGTGAGATACATGATCTTTACGTTTTATCTTCATAGCTTCTTCTATTCCAGATCCATTATCCAATATTTTTAATACCAAATGGTCTCCTTCCATCGAAAAATGAATATGGATAGTTGCACCCTCTTTTAAAGAAGTAACACCATGCTCTATGGCATTTTCTACAAAAGGTTGTGCAAACATAGGAGGAATGGCAATTTCTTCACTAATTAAACCGTCTTCTACTTCAATTTTAAAAGTAAAAGGATGATCGCGTTTTAAGTTTTGAATGCTTAAATAATTATCCAACATATTTACTTCTTGATCCAGGCTAATAAACTCACTTCTTGAGTTGTCTAATACTTGCCGAATAAGCTTAGAGAATTTTACCAGGTACAAACTTGCTTTTTTTGCATCTCCCTGATTCATATAATCCTGTATAGAAGTCATGGCATTAAAAATAAAATGCGGATTCATTTGTACACGCAGTAGGTTTTGTTCTATGTCCTGTGCTCTTTGTTTTAATGCTAATCTTTTTTGTCGGTTTACTAAATAGAGTACCAATCCGACAAGTAGCAAAATAACACTAATAACTCCAAAAATAGTTTTATTAAAATTAGCTTGTTTTAATTCTAAAGACTGGATAGAGGCTTGTTGAGCCAAACTCTTGATTTCCTGTTCTTTTTTCTCAGTTTCATACTGTACTTGTAATTGTGATAATTGTTTTGATTTCTCTTTTCCTAAGATTGAGTCATAAATGGCATGATATCGTTCATAAGATTCGAGAGCAGCTTTATGATTACCCAATGCTTTCTCTACTTTTACTAAGCCATATAAAGCACTTTTTACAGAGGTAGAAAAACCAATCTCCTGACCAATAGTAATACTTTTGATAAGATATTCTTTGGCCTGCTGATAATTTTTTAATTCGAATTCAATTTCACCTATGGTATTCATTACGATAGTAGATGAAGATTGCTCTCCAATTTCTTGACTTAATGACAATCCATTTTTTAAGTACTTCAGTGCTTCTTTATATTTTTTTTGATTGAGATATATTTCACCTATTAAGCAATAATTAGATATCATGATGCCTTTAATATTTAGATCTTTGGCAATTTTCAAGGATTTAAAAGAATATGCTATAGCTTTGGTATTGTCTCCTTGTTCAAAATAAATATTTCCAATATTTAAATAATCTACAGGTATACTTGATTGATTTTTAGTGCTTTCGCTAATTTTTAAAGATTTAAAATAATATTCTAACGCTAAGTCGTAATCTCCTAAAGTTTCATAAATAAACCCAATATTGCTAAGAGAAACAATAGTTTTTCTTTTACTGCCTATTTCATCATTGATTTTAGAAGCTTTTATAAAATATTCTAATGCAGAGGAATAATTACTTTGATACACATTGATTATTCCCATATTGTTGTATCCGGTAAAGAGCCCATTCTTGTTATTTAGTTCTTTAAATAACTCTAATGCTTTAAAATTATAATCTAATGCTTTGGTGTAATTTCCCAATCTGGCATGTGCTTGTCCAATATTGCTATAACAGAAAGCTATGTCTTTTTTATTCCCTAGAGAATCTTCTATTTTTAATACTTTTGTAAAGTGCTCTATTGCCATAGCATACTCACCTTTCTTTTTATATGTAAGTGCTAGATCATTATACGCTTTGGCTCTGCCATTTGCATATTTTGTTTTTTGATATATATTAAATTCTTTATCCGAGTGTTCTAATTTCATAATAGCCTGATTTATATTATAATGCGCATCAGAAATTCCTTCAATATAATTTAATTGTTTAGAAAGATTAATCGCTTGATTTGCATAGCTAAAGGTTTTAGTAGAATCTGTAGAAGAATATTGAAAAGCTATACTATTGTAGATATCTACTTTTTCTTTATCTGTGATTTCGGTTTTAAGTAGTTGTAATAAAGAATCTATTTTGACCTGGCTTTGCGCAAGAGTACTAAATACATTTATATAGATAAAAACAGTGAATAGAAGTATTTTTTTATCAATATTTAGAAACACAAACGGCGACATATATCAAATAACATTTATTTATATGCAAGAATACATAAATATCTGAACGCAACAAAAAGGTTGTGCCAGGTAATAGAAGTAAAGATTTAGATATCAAATTTATTTCTGAAGTATTAAGGTAAATCTAATTCTATTTTTTTGAAATTTTATAACTTGCCCTACTATACAAAAATAAGTAATAGATAAGTTGAATCTTATTGTTTATTACATACAAACTAGGATATTTAGTTACACAGATATTATAAACTACATTCAAATCATATACAATGACAACATTAAAAGCGGGGGATAAGGCCCCTAACTTTTCGGCACTAGATCAGGATGGAAATACAATTACCTTAGGCGACTATCAAGGAAAAAAACTTGTTGTTTTTTTCTACCCTAAAGCTAGTACTCCTGGATGCACAACAGAAGCCTGTAATCTAAGAGATAATTACCAGACTTTTCTGGCACAGGGTTATGAAATTATTGGAGTAAGTGCTGATAGCGCCAAACGACAGCAAAATTTCAAAAATAAATACGAACTACCTTACCCGTTATTAGCAGATGAGGATAAAGCAGTAATTGAAGCATTTGGAGTGTGGGGTCCAAAGAAATTTATGGGTAGAGAATATGATGGAATTCATCGTACTACTTTTGTCATTGATGAAAAAGGAATAATTTCTGAAGTTATTGCAAAAGTGAAAACCAAAGATCACGCTGCACAAATTTTGTAGACGTAGGAATACTATGTATTAAAAAAGCAGTATAGTAAATAACTATACTGCTTTTTTAATACATTTTGTACCTGTAATTTACTTTACAGTTTCTATTGTTTTATATCCAAAAAAGTTATTGGCTTTTATCATTTCGGGAATAAGGTCCGGCAATTGATCTTCCCATCCAGATTCTCCCTCTTGAATTTTTTGTAATACTTCTCTTGAGAAAATATTCATAATAGAAGGATCATAATCCGTAATATCCTGTAGCTTTCCATTATACTTAAAGAACTTATAAAGCTCTTTCATTCTTGGGTGTACTTTAAGAGTATCACTAGTGGTTATCTCTCCTGTTTTATGATTTTTTAATGGGTATAAGTATACTTTTAAATCTTTAAAGAATAGTTTACCAAAAGCTTCCAGAATACCTCCACTAAGATGTCTGTAGTATTTTTCATCAAAAATATCTACCAAATTATTAACCCCCATAGAAAGTGCCATACGTTCTTTGGTGTAATTAGAGAAATACTCAACTACTTTGTAATATTCTTTAAAATTAGAAATCATTACCGTTTGCCCTAGAGAACAAAGTAACCTGGCTCTAGCCATAAAATCCTCTTCGTCGATTTCACCTTCTGCCCTTAAGTTCGATAGTGTTACCTCAAAGATGACTACGGTTTTGTCTTTATTTACTTTATTTTCACTCAAGAACATATTGAGTGATTTTTTATAGATATCCATATTAACCTTAGTCACGGGTCTAAAACTCCCACGCAGTGCCAATATGTTTTTCTTATATAATATTGCGGCAGGTAAAATATTATGTCCGTCGGGTCCAAACATTACCGCTTCGGTCATTCCATTCTTAACCAATTGTAGACTCATCAATCGATTATCTACTTTTGTAAATCGTGGTCCAGAAAAGTTAATAGTGTCAATCTCTATTTGATCTTTATCCAAATGATCATACAGATATCTCAATAATTTTTTTGGATTATCGTATTTGTAATATGCTCCATAAATAAGGTTAACACCTAATATTCCTAATGTCATTTGCTGTAATCGGGCATCATTTTCATGAAACCGAATATGGAGCAAAATTTCATTATAATCTTCATTTGGTGTTGTTTGATATCGAATGCCTACCCAACCATGACCTTTATATTTCTTAGCAAAATCAATTGTTGCTACAGTATTTGCATAACTAAAAAACAGCTTATTAGGATGTTTCTCTCTGGTAATTCTTTCTTCTATAAGACCAACTTCATGCCTAAGCATTTTTTTTAATCTTGCTTCGGTAACATAACGTTTATCGTTTTCGATACCATAAATAGCATCACTAAAATCTTTATCATACGCACTCATTGCTTTTGCAATGGTACCAGAGGCTCCGCCTGCTCTAAAAAAATTCCGAGCAGTTTCCTGACCCGCACCTATTTCTGCAAAAGTACCATAGATGTTTTGGTTCAGGTTAATACGCAAAGCTTTACTCTTTATTGAAGGGACAGATTCAAATTCTTTATCTCCCATTATCTTAATAGGCATAGTAAAAAGGGCTTTTTTTGTTTAGCGTAAAGGTAATAATACAATGAGTATTAAAAAAGGTTTGAATGTAAATTTCTATATTCCCTAATATTTTAAGTATTATTTATGGTAAATATGTGATTTTTGACCAAAAAAATATAAGTACATTTGCTCTAGTTTATTAAAGTATGGAAGTAACTTTTCTTGGTACAGGTACATCACAGGGGATTCCGATTATAGGAAGCACTCACCCTGTTTGTTTAAGTAACGATCCAAGAGATAAGCGACTTCGTGTTTCTATACTTGTATCTTGGGATGATTACCAGTATGTTGTGGATTGTGGACCAGATTTTAGACAGCAAATGCTCTCGAATCAGGTGTCCCGAATTGATGGAGTAGTCTTTACTCATGAGCACGCAGATCATACTATGGGATTAGATGATATACGACCATTTTTTTTCAGGCAGGGCGATATTCCTATCTATGCGCATAAAAGAGTTTTACAAGCACTAAGAATGAGGTTTGAGTATATTTTTTCTTCAGAAAATAAATATCCCGGAGCGCCAAGTGTTATTGAAAATGAACTTACTAATCAACCTTTTCAATTGGGTAATCTGGATATTATTCCTATAAATACGTTTCATAACCGTTTGCAGGTTTTTGGATTTCGATTTAGAGATTTTGCATATCTAACAGATGTGAAAACGGTGGAAGAAGAGGAAAGATTAAAATTAAAAGGAGTTAAGGTTTTAGTGATTAATGCACTAAGAATAGAACCCCATCACTCGCACTTTAATTTGGAAGAAGCTCTCGAATTTATTGAAGAAATACAACCAGAAAAGGCATATCTTACTCATATAAGCCATATGTTAGGGTTTCATGCCGAAGTAGAGAGATCATTACCTAAAAATGTATATATAGCTTACGATAATTTAAAAATAACTATCTAGAATATGAAAAATAAGATCTTTTTATATCTATTCATTTTTGCAGCATTATTTATTCTTTTTCAGTTTATGAATGCCAAAAAAGCAAAAGAATCCTATGATACAAAAATAGAGAACTTAAAAACCAAAATTACAACAAAAGAAGCAACCATTGATTCACTGATTAGTGCTAATATGGATATTACCTATTTTACTTTAGAAAGTAATGAGGATGCAGTAAGTTACTTTGAAGAAATGGGGTATGATGCCAATAAATTAGCTTTAACGATAAGTGACCAGATTATTGGGCAAAATAAGGCAGGAAAGGATAATCCATTAATCCCATTTGTAGGGATGGAAGGTAATATGAGTATTAATAAAGTAAGATTACTAAATCACAAATGGATTATAGCTGATTTTACTGATGGTGTGTATTGGGGAGAGCTTTTTATTATTTATGAAGTGAAAGAAGGTGGTGTGATAGATTTTGAAGTTGAAAAATCATTTTTGTATCCAAAAGACTAGAAGAATATTTAATTTAATAAAGGCCAGGAGTATATCACCTGGCCTTTATTAAGTTTATCATTAATTAAAAGTATACGTTCTTCGTGATACTTGGGTTACTCTAAAATAACCATTGGCATAATTGCTGGCATTATCCAGATTAATACAATTTCCTTTTAAAGCAACTGGAGTTGCACTAAAAAGACCGACACCTTCAGATTGCTCGATGAGTATTCTTATATAGTTATAATATCCCTCAGAAATACCGTATAAATCAATGTTTACAACATCTCCGGGTTTAAATTCTTCGGTTTTGGTTTCGGTATCTTCTTCTTTTTCATAATACCAGCTAATTTCATTACCATTTGCAAATTCATCGTCAAAATCTTCAAATTCTGCTAGGAGATCACCCACTTCTTTAAATCTGAAAAGGTAATAGTTATCTTCATCTTTTGGATCATCGAATTTAAGGTTAACCTCCAGAACTTCATCATCAAAACCATCTTCAGTTGATTGATTAACTTCTTTAATATCAACAACAGGCATTAATGTTTCTTTGGCAGAATAATTTTCTCCGTTATAGATCACCTCTAGCGTATAGGATTGATTAAGTACAGGTACAAATTCTGTAGTTGTATATTCTCCATTATTTTGATCAGTAAAAATAAACTCTACCCCGCTAGAGTCATTAGTTACTTTAACTGAAGCACCAGTAACACCTGTATTAGAGGTTGTATTAAAGTATGGAGTAGATGTACTTAATTTTATAGTTTGATTATTTCCCGTAGTACCTTTCTCCCAATCTAATGAGGCTTCAATAGTTAATCGGGCAGGAGCTGTTTGTAGATCCACATCTATTACATCTTCACAAGAGGTAAAGACGATAGTAAAAAGGAATATTATTATTTTAAAATAAGCTTTCATATGTTTATATTTTTTTAAAATTTGAAGTTATAGATTACCGATGGTACTATACCAAAAATTGCTGTTCTCGTGGCTTCATTTGCTCCTGTTTCTACATTTTGACCAAAGGATATTGAAGCTGCATTTTTCTGATTATATACATTGTATATTCCAAAGATCCATTCTCCTTTCCATCTCCTGTTTGGTTTTCTATTGGGTCTGTATGTTGCAGAGATATCAAGTCTGTGATAAGAGGGTAATCTATCAGAATTTCTATCAGAAAAGCTGGCTATAGACAATCCTTCATATTCGTATTGACCATTAGGATAGGTTACAGGTCTTCCGGTTTGAAAAACCAGATTAGCTCCAAAACTCCATTTATCAGTTAGTTTATAAGAACCTGTTACCGAAATATCATGTGTTCTGTCATATGCCGTATTATACCAATCTCCATTATTGATTCCTGGCCCTCCTGCATTACCGCCAAGACTTCTTTGTTCTGATTTTGATAAGGTATAAGAAACCCATCCTGTTAATTTACCTTCATTTTTACGTGCCAAAAATTCCAATCCGTAAGCTCTGGATTCTCCATTCAATATTTCGGTTTCAATAGTGTTGTTTCCTATTAAATCAGACCCATCAATATAATCTATTCGATTATCAGTGGTTTTATAATAAACTTCTGCTTCCAAAGAGTACATCTTATCTTTAAAGTTTCTGAAATACCCTAATGCATATTGATCTGATAATTGTGGTTTTATATATTTTCCACTTGGTGTCCACACATCTAATGGTGTAACAGAAGTAGTATTGGATAATAAATGGATATATTGCGCTGCTCTTGAGTATCCCATTTTAATAGAAGAGACATCATTTAATTGATATGCTAAGGATGCTCTGGGTTCAAAGTTTCCAAAACTTTTGATTGTTTCACTTTTCTTATAATCGGTTTCTCCTATTTCGACACCTCGTTCATAAAAACCTAAAGTACTATTATAAACAACAGGTTGGTCATTAGCATAATTTTTCAAAGCTTGCCCACCTAAACGACTAAAAGCACTATATCTAACACCATATTGTACTGTTAGCTTATCGGTAAGTTTATGCTCTGCATTTACATATACACCACTTTCCAAAGCTTTTTTTCGATCCAGAGATAAAGGGTTTATCGAAGAAGATTCTGATGTTGGCTGCACTTGCCCTGGGTCAAAATCATAATAGATACCGCTAATCCCAAAGTCTAATTTAAATTTATCACTCGCATAATATTTAAGATCATATTTAGCATTGTAGTTATTGATTGACGAAATCCATTCGAATTGCTCGATAGCAATATCTAAATCATAATCGTATTTACTATAGATAAGAGATAAGTTCGAAAATAATTTATCATTAAAGATATGGTTCCATCTTAAATTTCCTGATAGGTTTCCGTAGCTGGTTTTGAAATTATTTCCAAATTTAAAGGTATCTCTACCATAATATCCAGATAAGTATAATTTATTATTTTCGTTTAATTTATAATTGGTTTTAAGGTTTACATCATAAAACCCAACGGTATTTTTCTCTCCAGCTGCTTTTAAGATAAGATCGACATATGAACCTCTACCTGCAACCAAAAAAGAACCTTTATCACTAAATAAAGGACCTTCGGCGGCTAATCGGCTAGAAATTACACCAATTCCCCCGGTAAGACTAAATCTCTTATTGTTTCCATCCTTTTGACGAACATCCAGGACAGAAGAAGTTCTACCACCAAAACGAGCAGGAATCCCTCCTTTATATAATTTAATATCTTTAATAGCATCTGCATTAAAAACAGAAAAGAAGCCTAATAAATGAGAGGTATTATAAATTATAGCTTCATCGAGTAATACTAAATTTTGATCCGCGGCTCCTCCTCTTACATGAAATCCACTAGAGCCTTCACCATTATTGGTTACACCTGGCAGCATTTGAATAGATTTTATAATATCTACTTCTCCTAATACTACGGGCATTTGCTTTACAGTTTTGATGTTTAGCTTAGAGACACTCATTTCGGGTTTTCTAAGACTTACACGCTCTGTCTCTTCACTTTTAATAATTACTTCATCTAATTCTGTAGAAGATTCAATAATATCAAAATCTATCTTTTGATTTTTATCAAGTATTACTTCTTTATTAATATCTGCATACCCTACATAGGAGGCAATAAGGGTGTAGTTTCCTTTTGGAGCGGTAATAGAATAAAAGCCATACTCATTAGTGATAACACCAATAGAAGTACCCTTCAAAAAAACGGAAGCGCCAAAAAGTGTCTCCCCATTATTATTATCTTTAATCGTACCACTTATTGTATAGTTGTCTTGTGCCATCGCACTGGTACTAACAAAAAATATAGTCAAACAGCACATTATTAATTGCTGCGTCCTTTTTTTTAGATTTCTAAATTTAAAATGTCGATGCATATTGGTTTTGTTTTATAACTTTTGATTTGATTGAGTTGTTAAAAAAATAATTACGTATTAATGATTTTGTATTTCATAGACAATTCAGAAAACCAAGGGTTGCATGGATAACAAAATATTTAATTTTCGCTTTACATATAAACTATTAAAGTCTTGTTATTACTGTGGTTATTAAGCAAAAAAGCATACTATCTAAAAAAACCACCGGTGTAGGTGGTTTTTCTGTTTAGTTAATTTATTAAGTGATGTGAAGTTAGTATGCGATATTATTTTTTTAAGAGTTTCTTTTTGATAAACTCTCCATCGATCTCGATTACAGCGATATAGATTCCTTTAGAAACTTCAAAACCATTTTTTGATGTACCATTCCAGGTATATGTAAAGCCTTCATCATTTTGCTGTTGATCTACTAATTTTCTAATAAGGTTGCCATGTATGTCATAAATATCAATAGATACAGTATTTTCTTTTTTTATGGTATTGAAAAAAGTAACCTCATTTCTAAATGTATTTGGATATACTTTAATAGTATTGGCGGTTGTATTGTTTTTGTTAGACTTTATTTCGTCCCATTGTCTTCCTAATGGTTGATCTAACCATAAAAGTATAAACTCATTATCATCAGGTAGTCCCATACCTATATGGCGACCTACACTAAAAGGGTAGTTATTATCATTGAGTACACCAATTAAAAAAGGATTAAATACAACTACGCTTTCTATCGTAACAAATGGAAATGCAAAATCTTTCCCTATTCCTATATCACCTTCTAATCCTGGTTCAGAAATTCTACGAATATCGTTGATTTTAAGAAGATCAACATTTAGTCGTTTTTCTATCAATGTTTTGTCTTTATCTAATTCAACCTCATAAATTGCTTTATAACCATTTATATCTCCTTGAGAACCATCACGCTCTATGATTAGCCCTCTTTTTGAGTTAAACATGATAAAATCTCCTATTGCACTAGCTTTCCTATCAAGAGGATATTTAAATCTTTTACCCGTATATGATTTACTTTCTAAATCGAATTCATGAATCAGTAAATTATTAGAATCAGAACCTTTAAGAGGTTTTTCTAATAAGGGCAATAGCGTTTTTTTATCGGTGCTTAATGCCATTCCTTCAAAGCCTCCACTTCCTTTTACCCGAAAAGGAGTGTCTAATTTTGTATTTCTATATGGCCAATATAGTCCCGCTAGCCATGGAGTATTTTTCCCATTTTGATCTTGTAAATTGGTTCCATCTCCTGCATTACCTACTTTTGGAAAATCACCAAATAAACATACTGTTCGTATCTCTGGGTATTTTTTATGAGCAATAAGAAGTGTCCTGAAATCAAAACTTTGAATATCTGCCCGATCCGTAAGATTATTTGCAACGATTACATCGGCCACAGCTGTTGTAAAAGTTTTTGGATCTACTGTTCTATTTGCAAAAACATCCCCACGATCATCGATATCCGTCCTAGGGTTAATTTTGGTTTCAATATTAAAACGAACCTTGGATGCATTCTTCCAACGTTTCACTGCCTCGGGATCTGAAGCCCCAGGTCCGTTTTGGTAGTATGATGTATAAAAATTCACAAAATCGAATAGTTGTTGTAAAGAAGGCATAATATAAGGATCTATAAACCTATTCTGTTTTGCAAAAGCTACAGCAACCGGTGATAAAGAGAGATCATTAGTTTGAGAAGGCCTTCCATTTAAGATTTTATCAGCAATAAATATATTTTGAATTTGATCTAAGGAGAGATCTTTAACAAGAACTTCATCTTTAAACTCATAGGGTGTACCATCTGCTTTACGTGCTTTTGAAGCTTCGATATGCGGATCATGATCCAAAACAGGAATTCTATCCAGAGTAATGCCGCAATCAGTTTCTATCGTTGGCATCAGAAAATCCAATGCTGCCTCTATAGCGGGTAATGTATTCTCTGGGCGTAAGTTTCTGGCACCTCTATGACCTTGTCCATCAAATAAATTGATATTGATCAACCCTTCAGAAGTCATAAAATCGGGTTGACCATCTTTATTTTTATCAAAGTTTTGAAGAGCTTCTAATAATACATCAGGACGATCAGAGATAATTCCCTGTACACCAAGATCCAAAAGCAGGTTTATGTTTTCAATATCATTTACCGTATATACAACTACTTGGTGACCTGCACGATTTAAAGAAGAGACATTAAATAGCTCACTCGATGCAGCGGCTAGGGTAGAAGGAGGAGTTTTTCTACTTCCTACCACTGTATTGGTATTTTGATCATCAAGCATCACATACCATGGAGACATTACCGGAGATTTGCTTCCATATGCTTTTGCATGTGACCTCATAGCATTCATTATCCGTAGGGCACTATACTCCTCGCTATATGGATTCTGTGGTGCACGAAGTTCTTTCCCAGAGGTGTCAAAATCAGGTAATGAGATTGGAGGATCTAATAAAACACCATTTTTATCAAAATGTAATAGAAAAGGTCCAAATTCATCACCAATCCAATACTCCCCATTAGAAGTTCTTTGTATAGATTCTATATCAAAATCCGCTCCGGTAAGAACTCTCGAATCACTAAAATGATTTGTAATGGCAAAAGGAATCAAACCATTAGGATCTCGCAATTCGATATAATTTAGTATATCAATAGATCCATTACCCCAACCAATAATACTCTTAAAATTTGGTCTAATGCTATAAAGGCGAAGATTATAATCTGATGAGTTTTCGATACTCCCAAAACCATTATCAGATAATACGGTGAAGGTTCTGTCGTAGTTGTTTAAAATAGAAGAAAACCCTTGTATTGGCTGTTTATTATAAAAAGGAACTGGTTGTTGATTGATTAATCCTTGGTTGATGTATTGTCCTGAGGTGGGTCCATTGGAGAAGCTGGCAGCTGGTAGAACTGCTCTGGATATCAATATATCTCCAAAGTTTATGAAGGACTTACCAGTTCCTTTTAGGTATGTTTTTCTATTAAAATGGTTATCGGCAGGAAGATCGAATTTAGATTTCTCTATAGATTCATCTTTTGAAGTCAATTTTTGAGCTTGTAATGTAAATAGCCCCATACATAGTAGTATACTTATAAGTATACAGTGTTTTATTTTAGAAATGATTAAGTAATGACGTTTCATGGCGTGTTGTACATTTAAGATTTGCTTGGTTAATGACACCCTAAATTTACATCGCGTATATTACCTGATTGTTTATCATTCTTAAATAAATGATTATGTCTGTTATCGATTTTTATTTTTCTGAATTTACCGTAATGAAATGCTTTTTTTACTTGTAATATCGGCTTCAGCAAAGTTTTGTTACCCAATATGCAGCACTTTATGATGAACTTATTTAGAAGCCTGATTTGTACTAGAAATTTTCACGAAAACGTTGTAGTGATTTTTTGTGATTCTTATTAAGTAAATTGAGTTTTACTGAAAAATCAATAATTCTTCTCGTGCAGCTATCGTTATATCCTTATTCTATTGGGATTCCGTTATATTTGAGTACTATCTATTGATAAAAATACATGTTGAATATGAATTCTAAGTTTACCTTTTTTCTAGTATTTGTAGCACTTATACTCACGACAACTTCTTGTAAAAAGAAGTACGAAGGCCCATATCAAGGCTTCAAAAAAAAAGACACTCATATCGAGGTGTTTAAGGATAATGGAAAATATATAATTAAACCTTATTCTGATAAAATTATAGAAACCTCATTTATACCAACAGGGGAAACATTTGATTCACAATCTCATGCTGTAATCTTAAACTCTATTGCTACAAAAATACAGGTATTAGAAAATGATAGTGTATTGACTATACATACCAATGGGATTGATGTTCATATCACCAAAGTACCTTTTCATATTTCATATACGTATAAGGGAAAGAAGCTGATTTCTGAAAAAGGGGGATATATAAAAACAGATTCTACCGAAATTTTAGATTTTAACCTGGATAAAAGTGAAGTGATTTACGGAGCTGGATCTCGAGTGGTAGGGATGAATCGTAGAGGTAAAAGACTTCAGTTATACAATAGAGCTCATTATGGGTATGAAAATTATTCTGAATTAATGAATTTTACAATGCCTTTGGTGCTTTCTTCTAAAATATATGCTGTTCATTTTGATAATGCTCCGATTGGATTTTTAGATATAGATAGTAAAAAAGATAATACACTACAATATGAAACCATTAACGGAAGAAAAACATATCAGGTAGTTGCAGGGGATGATTGGAAAGACCTAATAGATCAATATACCAACCTCACAGGAAAACAACCATTGCCTCCTCGTTGGGCATTTGGAAATTTTGCGAGTCGTTTCGGGTATCATTCTGAAAAAGAAACCAAAGAAACTATAGCTAGATTTAAAGCAGATAGTATACCACTAGATGCAGTGATTCTGGATATTTATTGGTTTGGAAAAGAGATCAAGGGACATATGGGGAATTTTGAGTTTTTGAAAGACTCATTTCCAAATCCAAAACAGATGATAAATGATTTTAAAGATCAGGGAATCAAAACAATATTGATTACAGAGCCCTTTGTATTAACGACTTCAAAAAAATGGGATGATGCCGTGAAGAGAGGTGTCTTAGGAAAAGATATGAAAGGGAATCCATTTCAATATGATTTTTATTTTGGAAATACCGGAATTATAGATATTTATAATCCTGAAGGAAAAGAATGGTTTTGGGATATTTATGCTACATATACTCGCGATTATGGAGTAGCAGGTTGGTGGGGTGATTTAGGAGAACCCGAAGTGCATCCTTCAGAATTACAGCATGCTACAGGAAGTGCAGATGAGGTTCATAATATTTATGGACATGATTGGGCGCGATTGGTACAGGAAGGGTACCAAAGAGATTTCCCTGATCAACGTCCATTTATATTAATGCGTTCGGGATATTCTGGATCTCAACGATTTGGAATGATCCCATGGTCTGGCGATGTAAGTAGAAGCTGGGGTGGTTTGCAATCCCAAACAGAAATAGCATTGCAGATGGGGATGCAGGGATTAGGGTATATGCATTCTGACCTGGGAGGATTTGCTGGCGGTGAGGTTTTTGATTCAGAATTGTATACTCGCTGGTTACAATATGGAGTGTTTCAACCAATATTCAGACCACATGCTCAGGAACAGATTGCACCAGAACCTGTTTTTCATGATATAAAGACAAAAGCTTTAGCCAAGAAAAGTATCGAACTTAGATATAGCTTACTACCTTATAATTACACCATTGCTTTTGATAATAATCAAATGGGATTACCATTAATGCGCCCTTTGTTTTTTGAAAGTACAGATAATAAAGAATTATCCGAAATAAGTTTTGCCTATATGTGGGGAGACCATTTTCTGGTATCACCCATAGTACAACCAGGTATTGCATCTATGGATATTCCGTTTCCAAATGGAACTAATTGGTACGACTTCTTTACCGGACAAAAATTTGAAGGAGGAACATTTAAAACAGTTGAAATAGTAGAAGATCACATTCCTGTATTTGTAAAAGCAGGAGCATTTATTCCTATGGTAAAACCTGTACAAACCACAGAAATGTATACGACCAAAGATATAACACTACATTATTATCATGATGATCAAGTGAAGACAAGTTATGGTAAACTGTATGATGATGATGGTAAAACGCCTAATGCTTTTGAAAATGGAAAGTATGAAATATTAAAATTTGATAGTAAAACGACTCCTGAAAAATTATCTGTAACATTATCAGCAGAAAAAGGAGCCAATTACACATCAAGTGACAGAAAAGTGACTTTGATTATTCATAATATTAAAACTGAACCAAAATCTATAACAATAAAGGGAAGTTCTACTTTGTTTGATTGGGATGAAAAAGATAAAAAGCTGAAAGTAAGCCTTAATTGGAATTCTAAAGAAACTAAAAACGTGAATATTTCTTTGCAAAAGAATCTAAAAATATAGATATTGTATGTCTTAAAACCTTTAATCGATT
The DNA here is from genome assembly GCF_051627225.1 of Aquimarina macrocephali. Classification (NCBI taxonomy): domain Bacteria; kingdom Pseudomonadati; phylum Bacteroidota; class Flavobacteriia; order Flavobacteriales; family Flavobacteriaceae; genus Aquimarina; species Aquimarina macrocephali. The sequence continues at coordinate 5,236,446 of NZ_CP151795.1, read as the reverse complement.
AAGAATTAGAAGAAAATAAATACGGGTAATTTAGTATTATAAATTGCGATTGGTATTTCTTTGGATTTGCATCAAAATTCTAAGGTTTTTAATGCAAAAAAATATGAAAATCAAGAGTATACTGTTTTTTTTTATTGCCTTAATTTTAGTTGGATGTAAAACCGATGATATAGTTTGGCTTGATGGCCAGTGGGAAGGAGTAGGGTGTCAATTAGATTTAGAAGATAATAATACCTGGTCTATTAATTTAGAGATCGATATTTACCGACAATCATTTGAGATAAAATATCCAAGTTTAGAATGTTCTGGACAATGGGAACTGGTCGAGTATTCATATAATCGTGCTACTTTTAATGAATTAATTTTAGAGAACACCAATAGCTGTATAAAAGAAGGAACGGTAATCATAACCAAAGTGGATGAAAATCATATTAGTTTTAGCTATTATATTATAGATGGAAAAGATGTTTTAGCTTTTTCTACGTTGAAAAGAAAATAAGAATATTGGCGTATTATATACTAAATGAGGAAAGGAAAGATACTAGGTGTAAGCAAGAGTCAATCTCACACTTTTACTAAATTTAGTTGCGAGCATATAACTCTTATCAAAGGATTGGGCATTAAAGGAGATGCCCATATGGGAAAAACAGTAAAACATAGATCTAGAGTATTAAAAGATCCTACCCAACCAAATTTAAGACAAGTACACCTGATTCATTCTGAACTATTTGAGGAATTGAAGCAGAAAGGGTTTTATATCAAAAATGGAGAGATGGGAGAGAATATTACTACTATCGGGGTAGATTTATTAGGCCTTCCTAAGAGTACTATTCTGAAGCTTGGTGAGAAAGTGAAAATTAGAATAACCGGTTTAAGAAATCCTTGTAATCAATTAAATTCTATAAAAGAAGGATTGATGAAAGCTGTTTTGGATACTGATGAGAATGGGGATTTAATAAGAAAAGCCGGTATTATGGGAGTGGTGGTAGAAGGTGGAGAAATATCTGTTGGAGACGAAATTGAAATTTTATTACCCGAAGAACCTTACCATAAACTAGAAAGAGTATAAGAAAAAGGATACTATATCTACTTGTTGTGCATTTAGATATTTTTTTTAACTATAATCCGTCAATTCGAGTGATTCGACTTTAGGAGAAGTGTATCGAGAATAGGATTTTAGCTTTAAAAAGCTATTCTCGATACATTTTGTCTCCATTCCATTACGACAAAACACTCGAATTGACGCTTTTTTTGTAATAATCTTCCTAAATGCACAACGGGTTATATCTATAATTTAGTAGTGTTCTGAAACGTATAAATTTAATACCTGGAGTTATGCAAAAAAATAAATCAGTCGAAGAATTTATTTCAAAGAAAGAAGAATGGAAAGAAGCATTAGAAATCTTAAGATCAATAATGCTTACTACAGAAATGGAAGAGACTATAAAATGGGGGATTCCGGTTTATACTATTAATGGAAAAAATGTAATAGGAATAGGAGCATTTAAATCCTATGTTGGGATTTGGTTTTATCAAGGGGTGTTTTTAGAAGATAAGGCAAAGAAGTTGTTAAATGCTCAAGAAGGAAAAACCAAAGGTTTACGACAATGGAGATTTAATACTACTGATGAGATAGACAAAAAATTAATACTTCAGTATGTAAAAGAGGCGATTAGAAACCAAAAAGAAGGTAAAGAAATCAAACCAGAAAGGTCAAAAACAATCGAGATTCCTTCTGAATTGTTAACTGCACTGAATGCTAATGATAATTTGAAAAAATCTTTTGAACAACTAACTCCTTTCAAACAAAAAGAATACGCAGAATATATTACTACTGCAAAACGAGAAGCTACTCGTATATCGAGATTAGAAAAAATAAGCCCAATGATACTCGATGGTATTGGGTTGAATGATAAGTATCGATAAAATTAATATTATTCTTATATAAACGTTAGCATTAATACATAAATAGATTGATAAAAAAACTCATCTGCATATTGACATTAATATTTCTGACTTCTTGTTTAAGTAATAAAGAACTAAAAGAAGGTTGGTGGAAATATGGTGACGGATATCATATTGGAGATGTAATAAGTTTTGAAAGATACAATCTGGTCAATGATACTTTATATCTAAAAGATATACCAAAAGCATTATTAATTAGTCAAGAAGAAAGTGTTTTTGGCTTTACAAGTAGAAAAATCGTAATTAAGGATTTAAAATCAAACGAAACAGGTACTTATTATCAAAAATGAATAAAGTAATATTAAGCATACTATTAATTTTAACATATAATATTTCTTATGGACAAGAAATATTATATGTTAATGCGGACAATGGTTTAATAATTAGAGAAGAACCTAATAAAAAATCTAAAAGATTAGGCAAATTTAAATATGCTGAGAAAATTAAAGTTCAAGAAAAAACCAACATTAAATTTTTCATAGTTGATAATGGAGAAAAAATAAACGGTTCGTGGCTAAAAGTTCAAGGGATTGTAAATAGTAAAGTTACTAGTGGCTATGTCTTTAGTGGTTTTCTAATAGATAAGGTTCTAAAAGAACGGGTAGAAATAAAGTTTAATGATTTTATCTTAGAATTAGATAATATTGGGCTAATGGGAGATTTAACAGTATTATCAAAAGTTCAAAAGGATACGGCTAAAGTAAGTTTAGATTTATCTGGAACACCTGAAAACAAATTCCTCAAAATCATTCAGAAAAAATATAAGAAAATAGAAGTTTTTCAACGCTATGAGAATAGTATTACGATAATGGATGAAGGTCCTCATTGTGACCTCACGGAATGGAAACATTTCTACTCTGAGTGGAAAAAACTACCATATAATAAAATCAAAAATTCATTTAAAACCTTTAAATATTCAACGAAAGATTGGGAGAAGTTTATTCCTGTAAAAATCAATGAACTTAAAAGTGCAGTTGATGAATTTTGCGGAGAAAAATGGTCTAAGTTGATAAAAAACATTAAAACAGCAAATGAATACCCAAGTGGAGTTTCAATGAGCAAAATATTTTTAAAAGTTATCCTGACTAATAAAAACGATCAGATTACCGAAAAAATTATTGAGTTTGAAATTCCAATGGGATGCTAAAAAACTAATGCTAACAATTTGTATAATGCATATGCACCCTTCGGGATGCAAACGCATCATACAAGAGACGTTGTGTACAATTATGAAGTTTATTGTAAAATGAATAAAGAAATAAAAATATACATTGGAATCACAGCATTGATGTTAATTGATTTAATTCTTTATTTAACTTTAGATATTTCCTTTATTGGAAATTTAATAGATCGAATTATTCTCTGGGTTTGGTTTCTTAGTACTTTCTATATCGTTTTTAAATTTATTAGAAAAAAGTGGGCGAAAATTTATGGAGGTATTCTGATTGTTATAATTGGACTGAGTCTATTACCCATGATGATTCCTTTTTTAACAACCATTGGATTTGCAATAGTGAATGAAAATTCAGTGAAAATTGATAATGAAATTCATATTCGTGAAACTTCGAAAAGTGTAATTGCGATGCCATATATATCCATATTAAGGAATTATTGGATATTCGAACGTGAAATTGGAAAAACGGAATATGATTTTGAAATAGACGATGAGTTTTTCGGAATTGATGACGCGAAATCTATTAAAAGATTACCAAAATTAAATGACAAAAAAATAAGACTCGAATTTGAATTTGAGAACGGAAAAGTAATACGAGAAATATAAAAGAACTGTACACAACACCAAGTATGTGATCATAGCAGTTAAGTGATTACCCAAAGATTCTTTTATATTTGCTATGGCGCCAAGATTTTATGATGAGAAAATTATAAAATCAACGCAGAAAAAGTCGATGGCAAGGTAACATTTTGCTCTGCTACTACACATACTTATAACGTTCTTCGCAATTTTACCAACCAACAAACGAATGAATAAACATCATATTTTGAATACAATTAAGTTTATAGGAAAATCAATTCTTGTACTTCTGACAGGTATTTTAATATTTGCATATTCAATTGCATTAATCGAGAAAATACAACATCCGTCTTTTAAAAACTTACCGACAAATGAATTTGTAATTATCGGAATAATTTTACTGATTTTGATTTTTGTAAATCTAAAATGGGTTTTCGGAATTTTTAAAACCAAACTAAATGAAAAGTAAGATAACTATCATCTTTCTGATTATAATATTAGTTTCTTGCAAAAATGAAACTGAACAGAAATCGGAATTTGCAAAATCTGATTTTAATATAAAAACTGAATTAACCGATTTTAAGAATAAAATGACTGAATTAGATACAATCAAAATTTGGTTTGACCATTCTGTTTGCACCTATCAAGCAGTTGAACGCATTGAAATAACAAAAAAATCTGATTCAATTAAAATACGAACTGAATTTAACGAAGAAACTTTTAACGAAAATCCCGAATGGAAATTGGTTTATGAAAATAAAATACCAAAAACCGATTCAATATGGAAAATTGAGGAATTCTTTAAACGGAATGTAGAGAGACAAAAGTCTGAAGAAAAAGATTATGGAACTCTTCAGGTTTCGCACAAAGGAATTAAAGTTCATTATTTTACTAATGGTTTAGTTGACTTAAATAGATTTATGGCTGACTATTTTAAAACTATGAAAGGTTTACATCCAGAAAACATAGATAATATTTATGGTGTCGAAATCGAAAAAATCATAGACGAAGAAATAATAGAAACGGAATTAAAATCTGAATAAAAACTGCGTAGAACACCGTGTAAAATTAATGGCTGGCTATCATCGCTTACTTACGAAAATCCTCGCGGATTTTCTATTCAGTTTATATTTTTTAAATTAGATACTTAAACACGCCACTAACCATACACAAACACGTTACAGCCAATTATCCAAAACATTCTACAAATAATCAAAAACATTAAATGAGAAAAAAACTAAAAATCACATTTCTTACAGTACTGTCATTTGTTCTATTCCTTTTGATACTTCTTTCTATTCAATATACACCTACCTATGTTTATAGGCTTATAACAATGAATGTGGCTGATGTTTATGATTATAAAAACTTTAAAAATCATAGGATTCAAGGAGCAGAGCATACTAATACATTTATTTCAAAACCAAAAGAGAAGTATATAGAGTCATTATTTGAAGAACTCGTAACTAAAACTGGATTTAATAGCTTTAAAGATTGGGCAATCGAGTCTCAAACAACCGCTCTTATTGTTATAAAAAAAGATACAATCATTTATGAGAAATATTTTAATGGCTTTAGTAGAGATTCTTATTTCCATTCTCAATCTATGGCAAAGTCGTTTATATCGTTTTTAATTGGAACTGCTATTGATGATGGCTTTATAAAAAGTGTAAATGACCCAATAACAAATTATATTCCTGAACTTTTAGAACGAGATTCAAGCTTCAAAAAAATAACCATCAAACATTTACTTGAAATGCGTTCTGGGCTTGAGTACAACACAAGTCTTATACCCTTCACTAGCATTCATTCACCTTGGCACGATGAAGCTGTTGGTTATTATCACCCAAATATTCGGAAGTTGTTACTTGAAAATGTTGATATTTCATCCGAACCAGGAAAAGATTTTCAATATTCTAATTACAATACAAGCTATTTAGGATTGATTCTTGAAAGAGCCACCAGTTTAACTGCTTCCAATTATCTGGAACAAAAATTATGGTCAAAAATAATGGAGTATGATGCGCTTTTTTCTATAGATAGTGAAGAGTCTAATTTTGAATATATGCCAAGTCGTTTGATTGCTAGAGCAATTGATTATGCTCGTTTTGGTCAGCTCATGCTCAATGAAGGACATTGGAATGGCAATCAAATTGTATCAAAGGACTGGGTATTAAAGTCTACCCAAGAAAATAAATCCATTCCTCGTGATATTTATCCAAAATGGTTTGGAAGAAGTGACAAAAGAATTTACTACAATTATCAATGGTGGGGTCACGTAAATAAAGACGGTACTTATCATTTCTATGCAAATGGTAATCTTGGACAGAACATCTACATCATTCCCAAAAAAGAAACTGTAATTGTTCACTGTGGTAATTCACTTCAATATTACAGTAGTGATTTTGATTTATGGAATGTTGCTTTACAGTTAAATTAGAATTAAGTAACAGCTAAGATTCAAAATAAAAACTGGCTGTAATACCGTATATAAAACATAGCTAATATGGGTTTTCTTAAAGGTTTGTGTGTTTTTACGAGGTCACCAAATATAAATTTGGCGTTTATAGAAGAAAAAGATAAAAACAAAATATTTATATTTAGCTAAGTAATAAACCGAAACGAAAGTGCTTATTAATTACCCTACGTTTCTTATACGAGACGTTGGCAAACATTAAAAAAAACACTCATTGAAAATGAAATTTCTAATTTTAACTTTTTTATTCCTGTCTGGATTTTCTGTTTTTGGACAGTTCAATGAAAAGAAAATAGAAACTGATTCGAGTCATATTAGAATCATTAAGAATTCCGTTTATAAAACCTATACCGAAACATATAAATTCAAGGATTTAGAGTGGTATAGTGTTCATTTTATCAAAGACACTACTCGACTAAATACTGAAGGTTGGTCGATAAAGGATGGAAAGAGAATTGGGATTTGGAAAGAATACAATTTTAACAGACAATTAATGTTCACAAGAGATTACGATAATGCAGTTTGTGAAGTAAACAAAACTTTATTTCCATTTCACGAACTTCTTGAACAAATGAAAACCAAAGCAGATAATCTAATAATAAATACATATAGTAAAGAGTTTTTCGAAAATTACGTTCGTTTTGATTTTAATTGTTATGCATATGACACAGATGGATATGTCGGAAGTTGGACTGAACCCATTGAAAGAAAACCAACAAAATTTTTATTTAGATACCAAGTAAAATTAAATACCTCAGAATGGTATGACGAAATGATTGGAATTGAACTGGACGAAAAAGGAGAATATATTCCTAACGAAGGGTTCTGGAATAATTACGGATTTGAAAACGTGAAATCCAATAATAAAACATTCCAAATTGATAAAAACAAAGCGATTGAAATTGCAAAAACAAAAGGTTTACTAGTAAATAATTTAGAAAAAGTATCGGAATTTTTAAAATGGGAAAAATTCAAAAAAGCTGAATTTTATAACGGACAGTTTAAGTATTATATAACTGAATTTACAAATGAAATAAAAGACATTAAAGATAAAGGACGTTCAAGGATTGTATATAAATATAATGTTTACTCATTCGACCCTTGGACTGGAAAATTTATTGAAAAAAAGAAAATGAAAAGAGTTAGGGAATGGGAAAAAAATAGTGGATTTACATCTGACCTATTACCTGATGAATAAAAAAAACGCACTACAACAATGGCTATAATTCATTGTGGTTTTGTGCTACACCATAGTAAAAGTATAAATCAAATGGCTGGATTTCGGCGGAATAATCCTGCGGATGATTCCACAACGAAATCATAGCCGAGACCGTTGGCAACAATATAGGAAATCACTCAAAATGAAAGAACAAATCAAAACATATTTCAATCGATATGTTGAATTTAGTGACACCGAAATAGATAAGATTTATTCTAAATTAATACCAAAGACATTTCAAAAGAAAGATTACATTCTTTGTGAAGGGCAAATATGTAAAAGCAATTATTTCATAATAAATGGATTAGTTCGCTCTTTTTATATCGACGATAAAGGGAATGAAAAAATAACTCAATTTGCTCTTGAAAATTGGTGGGTAACTAATATGGAAAGCTATATAAAAAATATTCCTTCTTACTTATCTATTCAAGCAATTGAAAAAACTACAGTTCTAATAGTTGACAAAGTAGAATTAGAAAGGCTATTTAAATCTATTCCAAAACTTGAAAGATTTTTCAGAATGATTACAGAAAACATGTTAATTGCTATTCAACGTAGAAGTGACATTTATTTACAAATGAATAGTAAGGACAGATACACACATTTAATTAGACACTTTCCAAGTTTTTCTCAAAGAGTTCCTCAGTATATGATTGCATCTTACCTAGAAATTACACCTGAATACTTAAGTGAATTAAGAAAAAAGTAAGTTTTATCTATTTCTTAAGATACCTTAATTTTTAAAGAAGCTGTGTTATATAGTTTTGTAGTCATAAACTTTTAAACATCAATTGTTATGAGCAGCGAAATTTCAAAAACGAAAAAAATTATTGCTTGGATACTTGCTGGGCTCTTATTAATCCTATACCTAGGTAGTGCCGGAGCAAAGTTATTTCAACCCGAGCAGATGAACCAAATGCAGTTAGCCGATTGGAGAATTGTAATTGCTATTGGTGAGATTGTAATAGCTTTTCTTTTCTTAATTCCAAAAACAAATAAATATGGTACTCTATTGCTAAGTTCATATATGGGTGGTGCAATTGTAACGCATATGATTTGGTCTATTCCAATATATATGCCTGCTATAGTCCTAATTTTAGTTTGGCTTGTTTTCTATCTAAGAAATCCAAAATTTATCGAATTATAATCATTAACAATACAATTATGGAATGAATTACCTATCAAGACATCCCAAATGGAATGTTTGAAACGCAATACAAGCAGAAAATTTCAATGATACGAGAATGTGAAATTCAAACATTTGCTTCGTTTTAAACAATTAAAATAAAATATGATGATACAAAAAATTTCAAAACAGGTTATCGAAACTTGGATTTCAGGCTTTCATAAAGAAGATGTCGAACAACTTACTAACTTGTTTTCTAAAGATGCCACTTTCTATGATCCACGATATCCTTTATTAAAAGGTAAAAATACGATTGAATCCTATTATGTTCATTTATTATCTGAAACCACAGCTTGGGGTGCAACTATGTTTGAGGGTCCTTATTTACATGGTGAAGATTGTTTTGCAATACATTCTCGTTTAAAATTTACTTGGCGAGAAAACAATATAACTGTAGATTGGCCATTCGTTGCTTTTTTTAAAGTACGTCTATCTGATGGTAAGATTATTCGTTATAATGAATACTGGGATTCTGAAGATACTTTAAAAAAAATAGGAATTAAGACTTGGGGACCTTTACCAGAATATGCAAAGTCTAAATAATAGATCCTTTTAGATTGATAAATATAAAGGTTCAAACAATGTAAATTATAGATGAATTTTATTCTTATTCCAATCGTATCTAACACAAAAAATAATAATTTATGAAAAATATTCTTTTAGTAGTCCTTTTAGTATTTATCTCTTTGAGTTCATTTGCACAAGATTCTACGATCACACCAGTAAACAATTCTTTTGATTCAAAATTAATCAAAAATGAGAATTATGAAATGACATGGTTTATGGAAATAGACACTTCAAAAATAGAAATAGGAAAAATTAAAACAGAGATAAAAAGAATTAAAAATAACGTTTTAATAATAACCTCTGTTAAAATGAATCAAGCACAAACAAAATGGGTTGACACAACTCTTGCTCATATAAATAATCTTAAACCTATTTACCATTCTTCATATAATCAACAAAGGGATATGGTACTTAATTTTGATAAAAAAGTAACTGGTTATTATTTTGACAAAAAGACAAATACTAAAAGCGAAATAGCAGAAACTACATCTGGTAGTTATTTCGATAGCAATATCTATCCGCAATTGATTAGGTGGCTGCCTTTAAATAACGAATACCACAAAACTATTTCAATTTTTGATTATAACCCGAGTGCTAAAACAGGAGTAATAAAAGCCTTTATTAAAAATGTTAAAAAAGGTAAATTGCCTGGAAATGGAGATAGAGATGTATGGATAGTGAAAGTGACTGATGACATTTCGGACAATAAAGCCATTATGACATTTTATATTGATATTAATAATAGACAAATAATTAGACAAGAAGTAGATATGCAGGGACGAAAGATGATTATGGAGTTAATTAATTAATACGGACAGGATATTATGTACGACAGAGTATAATTTATTTTTAAATAACACAAAAATTGAATCCAAAATCTGCAATTAAAATTATGCTCTATCTATTGGTAGCGGTAATACTTTTTCACTTATGTATTATGATAAAAATAGTTCCCTATGAAATTTCTTGGGGAGGAAGATTGAAAAATGATTCTGATATGTATGTTTTTGAAACTATTTCAATCATAATCAATCTATTTTTATTTTCGATCCTTTTGATCAAAGGAAAGTATTTAAGAGAGTTTATATCAATGAAAATTGTGAATATTACTTTATGGATTTTCTTTGTCTTATTTGTATTGAATACTGTCGGAAATATTTTTGCTAAAACCTATTTTGAGAAATTTTTTGCTCTATTGACGTTATTTTTTTCAATTTTAACTTGGATAATTCTACGTAAAGACAAAAAACGAAAACACAACACGGTAAAAGATACATAGCACACTAAAAGCTATTTGTCTCATAAATTAACACAAACTTGAAGTATAGAATATGACTTACTACCAACAAGTATCTAATGCCATTTTGAAAGAGTGCATCATATACATTAGTTACCACACATTTGACAAAACCTAAAACAGAATGAATATTTTAAAATTATTTTCACTTTTTATACTTACTACAATTCTTTTAGGATGTGAAACAAATAAGCAAAAATCAATTGTCCTACAAGGATTAGCCATCGGAACTTCTTACAAAATAGAATATTATAGTAGTAATGATAATCCGAAAATCAAAAAAGGAATTGACTCTGTCATTTATTCAATGAATAAATCTTTGAGCACTTATATACCTAATAGTGATATATCCTAAATCAACGAAGGAAATTCAAATATCAATACAGATATTCTTTTTCAAGAAGTATTTAAACTTTCAAAAGATTTATATACAAAATTAAAAGGATTTTTTGACCCAACTGTTGGAACATTAAGAAATGCATATGGATTTGGAGATACTTAACCTCTTAAGTTAATTACTGATTATAAATTAGATTCTATGATGAATTATGTTGGTTTCAATAAAGTTAAGCTATTAGACAATGGTAAAATTGTTAAAGAAAATCCTAAAATTTATCTTGACTTTAATTCAATTGCAAAAGGCTATACAATAGATAAAATTGTTGAATCAATTGCAAATGAAGGTATTGAGAATCTAAGAGTAGAACTTGGTGGGGAAATTAGAGTAATTGGAAAAAACTTAAATTATAATGATAATTGGACAATTGGAATTGAAAGTATTGAATCTAAAATTAATAATAGAGCAGTCAGAGCTAGATTAAAACTAATAAACAAATCAATAGCTGGTTCTGGAAATTTCAGAAAATATAGAATTGATTCTATCACTAAGAAAAGATATGTTCATACAATAAATCCACTAAACGGAAAAGCAGAACAAAGTGATGTTTTAAGTTCGTATGTAATTGCAAACACTTGTGCCAAAGCTGATGGTTATGCAACTGCATTTATGGCTATGGGAATTGAGAAATCAAAAAAGTTGCTGTCTGAATTAGAGAAAATAGATGCTTATTTGGTTTATTCAGACTCTTTGGGAGAAACGAAAACATACATCACTAAAGGCTTTAAAAAATTAATAATAAAATAGAAAAAAAACGTGTAGTAACACCGTATATAATTTATTGCTAGTGCTAGCCTAGTTATGAAAATCCTTGTGGATTTTCTATTCGGTTTTTATTTGCTAAATTCCTTACTTAACTACGCAACAAACAATATACAAATACGCTGTAACTCATGCGAAAAAACAATTAGACAATATGAAAATACTTCTAATTTCTATAGGAACACGTGGTGATATAGAACCTTTTTTAGCGATTGGACAGCTACTGTATAAAAAGGGTCACGAAATAATATTTTCCTTTCCAGAACAGCATTCAAAATTAGTTTCAAATGAATTTAAATTTTTTCCGTTAAGCCCAAAATTCATAGAACTGATAGAAAGTGAAGATGGAAAAATAATGATGGGCGGAAAAATGAGACTGAATTCAAAAATCAAAGCTTTATATAATTTATACAAAAAAGGTAAATATGTCAATAAACTTCTTGTAAAGCAACAATATGAAATTATAGAAAAAGAAAAACCTTATAGAATTATCTATAATTCAAAATGTAACTATCCGTTGATTTGGAGTATTGAAAATTCAATGAAATCCGTAATGATTAGTCCAGTACCTTACGTTATACATTATGTCGAAGGGAATGCCCATATCGGTTTCAATGGAAATTACGGCAAACTAATTAACCGATTAACTTATCGGTTGGCAATTTTTGGTTTAGTAAAAATGATTAAAGATGCCTCCAATAATATTCCCGAAAAAATTTCTTTAAGCAAAAGAAAAATTAAAAAAGCATTATTTGCAGAAAATTTAATATTCACTATTTCTCCCACACTATTTTTAAATCCAAAAGATTGGCCTTCCAATGTTCAAATATTAGGTTATCACAAGCAGGACAAAAAAGTGGACTGGAAACCTGAAAAAGAACTTATTGCCTTTTTAGCAAACAATAAAAGAGTTGTTTTTTTGTCATTTGGTAGTATGGTGAATCCAAACCCTGAAAAAACCTCTCGTTTGCTATTAAAAACGCTGAATAAATTACAAATACCAACAGTTATAAACACAGCATCAGGTGGAATTATAAAATTGAGCGAATTTGCCAATAACGAACTATTTCATTTTGTGACTTCTATTCCTTACGAGTGGATTTTTAAAAGAACTTATGGAGTTATTCATCACGGAGGATCGGGAACAACACATATGGGACTAAAAAATGGTTGTGCCACACTTATTATTCCGCATATAATTGACCAATTTGGTTGGAACTCTATGATTAAAAGTATTGGTGCAGGACCCAAAGGACCCTCAATTGGAAAACTTTCAATAAAGACAATAGAACCTTTATTAATAGATTTAGTTACTAAAGAATCATATAAATCAAAAGCAGAAAAAATATCTCACAAAATGAATAGTGAAAATCTAAAAGAAGAGTTATACGAATTTATAATGGCGTGAAGGAAGATGTATAAAAATAATAGCGGTTTAATCGCTAAAACGAAAGTAAGTAAATATAAAAAAGGTCTGTATTAAACCGAAAAGTTAGTGCATAAAAATCGGCAACTATTATTATACTAGACCGTTGCCACACATTTGAGGAAAAACGAAACGCTTAATGAAAAATATCATAATTACAGGAAGTTCAAGAAATGATGGAGATACTAAAGCTCTGACGAATGAACTGATAAAAAAATCAAACTGGGATTTGATAGACTTGAACGATTATAATATCGGATTTTACGATTATAAGCATAATTATGAAAATGATGATTACCTCATGCTAATGCGAAAAATTATTGATAAATATGATACTCTGATTTTTGCAACACCTGTTTATTGGTATTCAATGAGCGGAATTATGAAAGTATTTTTTGACAGAATAACTGATTTATTAGAAATTGAAAAAGACCTTGGGCGAAAATTACGTGGGAAAAACATGGCTGCAATTAGTTGTTCAGTAGGAAATAATTTAGGTCATATTTTTTGGCTTCCGTTTTCTGAAACCGCAGATTATTTAGGAATGAAATATCTCGGAAGTTTACACACAATCGCAGGAGAGATAAACCAACTGGAATTAGATGAATTTATCAATCAAGTTGGAAAATAAAAACGTGTGACAAAATTTATTCACCTCACAACTAGGTAGCGGACTAATAGATATTAAGGTATATTTTTACGATACGATCCATATACATAAACATTAGCACCAATTAAAAATCAACAAACTGAAAATTATGATTTTATCAATCTTAATAAGCATAATATTAATTGGACTCGGATTAATTCATTTCAACTGGGTCATTGGAGGGGAATTTGGTTTTTCGGAATCGTTACCGACAAAAAAAAACGGAGAAAGTAAAATATGTTGAAAAATTTTTATCTGAAGTTTTTACCGAATGTGACGAATTTGCAGTCAAATACTTATCAAAAGTATTCTTACATTTCAAAATGGATTTTACACCTGCACCTGTAATAAATGAGATAAAATCTAATTCAATAAAAATTCCCATAACATTATTTGCTGGAAAAAATGACATACTTTTTCCTGGAAATAAAATGATTAAAAGAGCGAAAAAGATATTCCCAATTTTGAAAAGTGCAAAACTAATTGAAGATTCAAAACACGTTCAAAGCAAGAGGCAAAATGAATTGATCGAAAAAACCATACTGGAGAATAATGTATTACAACAACATATATAAAAAACAGTGTAAATAGTTCTCAAACCTAAAGGTTTAGATGTATATGCAAAATGGTCTAATTTTACCCAAAGAGTTCCTCAATATATCCATAGCCTCCTATTTAGAAATCACACCTGATTATTTAGGTGAATTGAGAAAAAACTAAATGCATTTCACTTCTTAAGACATCTTAATTTTTATAAGACAGACACACCGTAAATTTGTTTCATAAATTAATTAAAACATTATAATTATGGAACGAATTACATATCAAGACATCCCAAATGGAATGTTCGAAAATTTAAGAATTATTGAAGACTCAATTATTAATTCTTCTTTGGATAGAAAACTAATAGAAATAATCAGATTAAGGACTGCTCAAAGAAATGGCTGTGCCTATTGTGTGGATATGCATCACAAAGAGCTAAAGCATTTAGATGAATCTGATCTACGACTATCCTCTTTATGTGTTTGGGAAGAAACACCTTACTTTTCAGATAAAGAAAGGGCAACACTATATTTTACAGATGCACTTACCAAATTAGAACGCAAACCAATACCAGATGATATATATAATTCATTATTGAGTTTCTTTTCTAAAGAAGAAATATGTTTTTTAACATTGGCAATATCTCAAAGTAATACTTGGAATAGGTTGATGAAAACTTTTGGATTTACACCCGGGAATTATATAGCGAATAAATAATTACTGTTGCCAACACCGGATATGAAAAATAGCAGTTAAGAGCCAAATTTATAGTTTATTTCTTTTCTGCTATCTTTGTTTTAAACTGAAAATAGTCGCATACAAATCTGCTACTTTTCATATACAAAACCGTTGGCAACAATTTGAGAAAACCGAAAAACATACTAAACATTTTAACTCTGATTTTAATTTTAAACTATGGAGATTTTTATGGACAAGATACTATTAAATTAAAAGGACATTTAAGAGAAACTTTTCTTTTAGAGTCTTTTGAAATGTATCCTGACAAAACTTTCAAATGGACTAATGAATATGATTTAAGTTGGAGTGAATATGGAGAATATAAAATAGAAAAAAACAAACTGATTTTTGATTTTTATATTTGGATGTGGAAACCAACAAGTATGAGTATAAGAGATAGTATTGCGAAAACACCAAAAATATTGAATACTCGGATATTTGAAATAGAAGGAAAAAGGGTTTATCCAATTACGGAGAAAGGAAAACGGATAATCAAGATGAAAGATCCATATTACAGAAGGAAATGGAGTTGGTTATTCGGAAATAGATATGAATATAAAATTATGGCTGATAAAAAACTGTAGCCAACACCGTATAAAATTAATTGTTAGCAAATTACTTATTTACGAAAGTCCAAATGAACTTTCTTGGTTCGTATTTTATTTAGTAAATCAGTTTCTTAAAACACGCAACTAACCTTATACAAAAATGGTAGCTAATTGAAAATGATATCTAGAATTTTAAATTTAATATTAATATCCTGCCTTGTTATTGGTTGCGGAAAGAATAAAAAACAAACCGAAAACCTGAAAATAGAAATGGATATCTCTGAAAACGAACCCAAATCATTACTTGATAATGTTAGGCTTGCTATAAATCCTAAATTTGAAGATTGGGTATTATTTGAAAATGGGACTTACATTATTTTTGATGACATTAATAAAGTTAAAAATACCGAAGTCAAAGCAATTGAGTTAATGAAAGAATTTGGACCAGTTAACGCTGGCGGACCTGCCGGTGATTTTAATGTAATATCTCTTAATCAAACGAAAGGTTGGGTTGTTTCAGGACACGGATATGGAATGTACACTTATGTTCATCCTGACGAATTAAATACCAGCTCTCCAGACGATATTACAATCGGATTATTTGGACGTTCTAAGCGAGATAAAGATGGAAATGACCCGAAAATTATCCATATAAACAAAAATAACTAGCTACAACAACATATATGTGCTCATAGCAACTAAGTGATGAATTGAATGGTTGTTGTATTTTTGGTTAGGCGCAATGCTTGCCAAAAGTAAAAGTTAGCAACCAATGCGCAAAATAAATCGAAAAGCAAGGTAACATTTTGCCTTGCTACGACACATATATTAAACGTTGACAACAACCATGGGAGTAGCATCTGTTAATTATAACGGATCGGAACAAATAGAAAATGATTAAACATATAATATTAAAACAATAAAAATTAACATGAAAAAATTATTACTAAGCTTATCTTTTATTACTATTATTCTATTGGGGTGTGAAAATGAAGGTCTTGATGGGAAAAACTCTTTAATAGATATGACAATTGAAAATGCTGGAGAAAATTGTTCGAATGAAGGAATTAAGATTGTTTCGGGAATAGATTTAAATGGCAACAATGTTTTAGAGGAAAATGAAATTCAAGAAACAGAATACATTTGTAATGGTAATAACGCTAGCCTTGATTTCAGTAGCTATGTTGTAAAATTAAGTCAATCAGGAACAAATGTGCCATCAGGCATAGTAATTAAGAATGATTTAAGCTTAACTATTACTTGGGTAAGAGAAAGTTCAGGTTCATACCTAGGTACCTTTGACATGCCTTTGGATTTGACTAAAACTATTGCAACTGCAACACCTCCTCCTTCTATCAGAAATGTTTATTTGCAATTTGTGAATGATAATTCAATAAGAGTAAAAACGGAGCCTTATAATAACATTTACCAATTCACAGACACTTGGAATGACTTAATATTGGAAATAAAAACGTTTAACTAATGGCAGTTGCCAACATTTTGTATAAGTAATGGCAGGGAAAGTGCGAAATTTCAAGTTTTGTAACCCGCTCAAACTACGTAGCGGTTTGACTGGAAAGAAACTCGCAATCTGCCACTACTCACACAATTTGTAGTTGTGAGTAATTTAAATGAACATCGAAAACTCAATAATATCAGAAATTTTTAAAGACATCTCTTTTTCAAAAAAAGAAGAAAATCTTATTGAAAATAAACTTGAAAAACTCAATTTAAAAAAAGGTGCAACAATATTAAAAGCAGACGATAAAGTTATCAGTCAATATTATGTTTACAATGGATGCTTAAGGACTTACTTTATTGACAAATCTGGTAAAGAACATACTTTGCAATTCGCTATTAATGATTGGTGGATAAGTGATTATACAGCATTCTTCACAGCATCCAAAGCAATTATGCATATTGAGACTATTCAGGAAGCAACTTTGTATAGAATTTCCAAAAAAAGTATGGACGATTTATTTGTAGAGATTCCACAATTAGAAACTTTTTTTAGAAAAAAAATGGAAAGAGCTTTTGCTAGCTTTCAAAACAGAATATTAGCAGGTTTAGCTCAATCAGCTAAAGAAAGATACGTTTCTTTTATAAGCACTTACCCAAATATTGAACAGACTGTAAAAAATTACCATATAGCTTCTTATCTAGGAATTACTACAGAAAGCTTAAGTAGAATTAGAAAAGAAATATCTCATAATTGATTTTATTACCATACATCAATTTTCAATACTTAATTTGACGATAATTTTGTCCCTTTAAAATACAAACATTCTCAAATGAAAAGAATGACAACAATTGTAATCGCTTTAGCTTTATTTTCTTCTTGTGGTAATAACACAAAAGAAACTAATTCTAATGGACAAAAATTAAGTACTGACACAGAAAAAAGCAAAACAATGAAAAAAGTATTATTTGTATTAACAAGCCACGAAGATTTAGGAGACACTAGACTCAAAACCGGTTTTTGGATTGAAGAATTTGCAGCACCTTATTACTTATTAAAAGATAAAGGAATTGAAATTACTTTAGCATCTCCAAAAGGAGGACAACCTCCAATTGACCCAAAAAGTAATGAACCAGATTTCCAAACTCCAGCAACAGTAAGATTTAATAAAGATACAGAAACGCAAGAAGTATTGTCTAAAACAATAAAGTTGGAAACTGTAAATCAAGTAGATTATGAAGCTGTATTTTATCCAGGAGGACACGGACCATTATGGGATTTAGCTGAAGATAAAAATTCAATTGCCTTAATAGAAGATTTTTATAAAAACAATAAACCTGTTGCAGCCGTTTGCCACGCTCCTGCTATTTTTAAACACACAAAAAATACAAATGGGACATCTTTGGTTAATGGGAAAAAAGTAACTGGATTTACAAACGGAGAAGAAGAAGCTGTTCAACTAACTTCTGTTGTTCCATTTTTAGTAGAAGACATGTTAAAAAGTAATGGTGGAATTTACTCTAAAAAAGCAGATTGGAACCCTTATGCTGTTGAAGATGGTTTATTAATAACTGGGCAAAATCCTGCATCTTCCGAATTAGTTGCTGAACTTTTATTAGAAAAATTGAAGTAAAAACTACTCGCAACAACGTGTATAAGCAATAGCGACTTGAGCTTTAATTCAAATCGCTATTCTTTTTTATTTTGTAAATTACTCTACGAAAAGTAGTGGCAAAAAATTCGATACTACTCATACACAAACACGCAAATTTCTATATACGAACACGTTACCAGCAGGCAAAATAAAAATTATGTTTAAAAAAACGCCCATTATATTCTTAATCTTTTTAATAACTTTCTCAAAAGGATATTCTCAAGAAATTGAAACATTAAGACAGAAAATTGACAGTATTATAAATACTAAAAAAGCAATTGTTGGAGTCGCAATTAATGGTATTAAGGTTAAAGATACTCTAAGTATCAATGGTCAAAGACACTTTCCAATGCAAAGCGTATTCAAATTTCCAATTGCATTGACAATTTTATCTGAAATAGATAAAGGCAACCTTTCTCTAAACCAAAAAATAGACATTAAGAAAAGTGAGTTGTTACCAGGACTATGGAGTCCAATTCGAAGAAAGTATCCAGAAGGTGGCAAACTTACTATAGCGGAAATCATAAAGTATACTGTTGCTTTAAGTGATAATGTTGGTTGTGATGTTTTGTTAAAACTTCTTGGAGAGCCACAGGCTGTTGAAAATCATTTTTCGAGTCTCGGTTTTAAGGATTTTGCTGTTAAGATAAATGAAGAAACCATGCAAAATAATTGGGATTCACAATTTCTAAATTGGACAATACCAAAAGAAGCTAACAAGATACTGGCAACATTTTATGAAAACAAAAATGGTTTACTTTCCAAAAAAAGCTATGATTTCATATGGAATATAATGAAAGGAACCAAAACAGGGAAAAACAGACTAAGGGGACAATTGCCTAAAGAGACGGTAGTTGCACATAAAACTGGCTGGTCGGGAAAACATAAAGAAACAGGTATAACTGCCGCAGTAAATAATATCGGAATTGTTTTTCTACCTAATGGAGAATACTTTACTATAAGCGTTTTTGTCACTGAATCAGTAGAAGATTTTGAAACTAACGAGAAAATAATATCTGATATTTCTAAAGCAGCTTGGGATTATTTCATAGATGAGTAACTATAGATTATCCTAATCAGATATTAAAAATGCTAGCAGCTAACAATGTGCATAAGTAATAGTGATTTAAGTGATAACACAAAATATAAACATATAACAAAGGTCAGTGCAAAACTGAAAAGTTAGTGAGCAGAAATCCATTACTACTCACAGACGAAACGTTACCAGTAATTTGAGAGACATTGAGAAAGCTATTAATATTCGGAATAATTCTAAACTTTTTGTCTTGTAATTTATCAAACGAAAAACCTGAATCGCAAAAAGAAAAAGAAATGTTTGGACTGTTTAAGAAAAAAAATGAAAAGAAAACTGAAGTACTTTCACACGCTGATTATAATCTGATTTTTGACAATAAAGAAGTTGAGGAAACCCCAATTGAATTACTTGAAATTGGAATGTTAAATGTTCCAAGCGGACAAATTGTGGTTTGCGACCCGTTAGTTTATTCCGAAACAAAACCTTTAACAAAAACAGTTAAACCAGGTAAATATCCAATCAAAATTTATGTAGCCAAAACAAAAGAATCTGGAGATAGATATGCTGTCGCAAAACTTGAATTTAGTGACAAGAAAGCCGAAAAATGGGTTATGGCTTTGCGAACAGAAGATGACATTAACGAATTGACAGACGAAGCCGACTATTTCGGATTTCCTGTTGATGCTGGATTAGGCGGATTTTATGACTTCCAATCTGGAAAAGAATATCAAAAATTTGAAACAGATTTTATTAAAGCTAATCCCAAAGGAAATATTTATGACGATTTTTTTGCTGCAGAATTTAAGAAAAATGCAAAGGACCAAAATGATCCAACTGATTATGGAGATTGGATAAACTTTCAACTTCCCAACTCGGAATTAAATATTACTATGTTTCATTCAGGATACGGAGACGGAATGTATCCATCATATTGGGGAATTGACAAAGAAGGAGAAATTGTATCTCTTGTAATTGATTTTTTAGTGTTGTTAATACCAGAAATATAAATACACTACTGGAAACAACGTGTATAAAACATAGCTAATAAGTGCTAGATCGAGAGGTTTTTGTCTATTTGGTTTGTCATCAAAGATCTAAACTTAGTATTTTAGAAAAAATAAATATAAAACATAAACTTTGGCTAAGTGATAGTTCGAAAACCAGTGATTTTTTGCTACCGCACTACGAATAGCTAAACGTTGTGTGCAATTTTATCCTTGGTCATTTTAAACTAAAATATACCTGCTATCGAGTATTGAAACTAACGAAACTTGATACTAATATTGTTTTATCATTTTAACCTTTAAAATAATGAAACAATCTAAAAAAAATCTAGGATGGATAAAAGACTATCCAGATATTCGAGACTACGACCCAAATACTTCAACTATCCTAAGAAACCCCTTAAAACCAGATCCAACCAAATCTGTAAAAGAGCTTTTAAAGAAAACAGGGATAGCAAATAACGCAGAAGAACAATTAGAAAAAAAAGTAGACAATAGAAACTGGTGTTCACCAATCAAAAATCAAGAAAACATAGGCTCTTGTACAGCGTTTGCAGCAGTAGGAATGTATGAGTATTTTCAGAAAAGAGCATTCAACAAATATATAGATGGGTCAGAATTATTTGTTTACAAAACAACTCGAAACATTTTAAATTGGAATGGAGATACTGGTGGATATTTGAGAACTGCAATGGGCTCACTAGCTCTATTTGGTGTGCCTCCATCAAGTAGTTATCCATATGAAATAGATAAGTTCGATAAAGAACCATCAGCATTTATATATTCATATGGTCAAAACTTCCAAGCACTTACATACTACAGATTAGACCCTTTAGGTTCAAGTGGTAATCAAACTCTCATTAATATTAAAAACCAATTGGCTATTGGAATTCCTTCCATGATGGGATTTACTTGCTATACTTCTCTCGACGATCCAAAGACTTCAAACAATGGAAAAATTCCTTTTCCAGGTGAAACTGAATCTGTACTAGGCGGACACGCAGTTATGGTTGTTGGGTACGATGATGATTTGGTAATAATAAACCCTATTGATAAAAAAAGAAAAAAAGGAGCATTAATAATCAGAAATTCTTGGGGAGTAGCTTGGGGTGATAATGGATATGGATATATTCCATACGAATACGTAAAACAAAAACTCGCAAGTGATTTTTGGTGTATAATATCAGCAGAATGGATTGATACTGGAAATTTTGCTAGATAAACCAAACAGCACACAACAACGTGTATAACTAATTGCTATAGCTGGCTAGGACGACGATCTTTGCGTACTTTTTATTATATTACTGCGGAAAATAAAGCGTGTACTTTTACGCAACTGACCATACACGAACACGTTGTAGGACATTATGACCAACCACATCAAAATGAATCGAATTTTAATAATTTTTCTTACATTTCTAATCGGATTTACTAGTTGTAAAAACTCTGAAAAGACAAATGACAAACTTGAAGTTGCTGAAAAATATTTTGTGGCACTTGACAAATCGAATAGTTCCGAAATGAAAGATTTATTAAACGACAGCCTTATAACCAAAATACCGAAATACAAATATGAAGTGAGGTATTCGAAAAATGATTATATGGAGAAATGGCTAAAATGGGATTCAGTTTTTGAACCAACTTATAAAGTGCTCGAAATGAATTTGGAAAACGGAATTGTCAAAGCGAAGGTTTCAAAAATTGACAATAGAATTCTTTTTTTTATGCAAAAGCCTTTTTTGACAAATGAGATTCTGAAGTTTGAAAATGAAAAAATCACTACAATAGAAACGGAGTACCTGAATTTTGACGAAGAGACTTGGGGAAAAAATAGAAACGAACTTTTAAGCTGGATTTCGGAAAATTACCCTGAATTGAAAGGTTTTATTGATGATCAAACGGAGGCTGGAGGAAAGAAATTCTTAAAAGCACTGAACTGTATAAGAATAAAAATTAACGTGCTACAACACTATATATAGCAAATAGGGCGATTATTGTTTAATCAAATGACAAGAATTGGATTGAAAAGATAAAAGTTGGAATAGAAAACGTTCGGTAACAACCTTTAACAAACATTGAAAATGAAATACGGAATTGGATCAGTTATTCTTGCATTAATCGGAATTTGCTTTATCGTTTGGATTAATTATCAGTTCTCTCAAGTTTATATTGAGGTTGCTGCAAAATTTGAAGCTGATGGCGGTGTTGTTCCAAGTGTCGTTATGAATAAATGGATAGATAGAAGCATCGCTATTGGAATTTCATTGCTTGGCTCTATTCTAGGAATTAAGTCCTATAGAATCGGAAATAAGATTGGATTATTTGGTATTGCGCTCTCAATTTTACTTTTAATTCTGGTGTTTTTTCCTTTATGGTCATATATCGCATATTGGTAGTACTTTAGACACTAAAACAAGAATTAAGTAACGTTTGCTAACAACATGTATAATTCATTGCTAGTGTAAGCCTATTTACGAAAATTCTCATGGATTTTCTATTCGGTTTGTATTTGCTAATTTAGTTGCTTAAACACATAACTAATCTTATACAAACATGTTATCTACAATTAGATCAAATGAAAATATTATCATTACAACATACTTATTAATAGTTTTAACTATAGTTAGCTGCAAACAAGAAGTAAAATCTGAACCTGAATCTGAATCGGAACTGAAACCTGAAGTTGTTGAAAAGATTAAAGAAAAAATAGAAATCCCTAGTAATGTAGACTCTGAATTTAAAACCTTCTTTAAGTTTTTCAATAAAGATTCTACTTTTCAAATAAGTCGAATAGATTTCCCTTTAAAAATAATGGAAATGAATGGAGAGATGTCAGATGTTGAGCCTAGAATAATAGAGCTTAAGGATTATGAAAAAATGGATCTGACTTACGACAAATCTTTTGAAACTAGAGAATATGACAAATACACTCAAAAAGTCATTTTAGACGGTTCTAAAGCGAGAATCGAACTCCGTGGAATAGACAATGGAATTCATAATAATTTTGAATTCGAAAAAATTGACGGACAGTGGAAAATGATTACTTGGACGGACTCATCAACATAAAAAAGTAGACAAAACTATATATAGTAAATAGAGCAATTAGCGCTTAATCGAAAGGTTGTTGTCTATTTTTAAAACCAAATCTTTTGATTTGGTTTTAAAAATGAAAAAATAAAACAAGATAAAAAGTTTTGGCTTGTGGTTAAACTGAAAGTAATCGCTTATTTTCTGCCCAACTTGCCATATATTTAACGTTGGCAGTAATTCAACACAAACTATTAATCTATAAAAAGACAGAAAATATGGGACAACAAGAAATTTTAGATCAAACGAACGAAGCTGGAAATAACAAAAAAAGACCAACTGCAATTACAGTAATTTGTGTACTTGGTTTTATTGGAGCGGCTTTTACTATCCCAATGATTTTTTCTGACATTGCTGGACAAGTAGGTAGTTGGTACCCACCTTACTTGGGTCTATCAGCAGTAATCGGATTAGTTTGTATGCTTGGACTTTGGAAAATGAAAAAATGGGCAGCATATATGTACACTGGATTTGTTGCTTTGAATCAGATAGTTTTATTAGCAATGGGCGTTTGGAATATAATGGCTCTAATTATCCCTGGGATTGTAATAGGAATTGCACTTGCACATATAAATAAAATGGATTAGTTACAAAACGTTGTACTTAATCTAACATGATGAATAACCTTTTTTGTAGCTACTTTGATATAAAATATTTCTAACTTAGTACGTTCCATTTTCAATATATTGCTAACCTATGCTAACCAATATTTTTGCTTTCTTTCTTAAAATTTCTCCACAACTGAAGCGAGCGGTCTGGAAAAAACTATATGAGTATCTGTCAAAGAAGTATCCAACAGAGGAGTGGACTTTTATGAACTACGGATACGAATCTTGCAATGAACCTATTGAAATTCCACTAAAAGAGGAGGAAGAGCGTGACCGGTATATGATTCAGCTATACCACCATGTGGCAACAGCTATAGACCTTGTGGATAAAGACGTATTAGAAGTTGGTAGTGGACGTGGGGGAGGTTCGTCGTATATCAAACGATATCTTAAACCAAAGACGATGATTGGAATTGATTACTCTAAAAACGCAATCAAATTCTGTAACAAACATCATTCGGTGGAAGGATTAACCTTTATTCATGGTGATGGAGAAAACTTATCGTTGGGGAATGAAAGTGTAGATGTGATTGTGAATGTCGAATCGTCACATTGTTATGGGTCCATGAAAAAGTTTGTGGAGCAAGTAAACAGAGTGCTTCGTCCTGGCGGGTATTTTTTGTTTGCAGATCTACGTCCCTCAGAAAAAATTGAAGAACTTGATAAGACTTTCAATGATGCAGGATTTGAAGTACTCAAAAAGGAATTGATCTCGAAGGAAGTGGTCAATGCAATGGATGCATTTCACGAATTCAAGTTAGAATTCTTTCAAAATATGGTAAAGGGTTGGTTAAAAAAGCCGCTGAATGATTTTGCAGGAGTAAAGGGTTCGAACATTCATAAGGAATTGAGTAATGGTAAGATGGTTTATTATCATTATGTGTTAAGAAAATGATTAGCTTCTACTCTTACTCCAACATGTTTATATAGACACAGTATTAAATTGAAAAACTAAGCACAACAGAATATATAAAAAATGCTCAATATTTGGCTATCTTTGAGTTCTTCCATACTATAAAAAAGCAATCACAGATGAAAGATTTGTGTTTTTAAAGAATCGCCCATTTCATATACAATACAGTTGTGCTTAATATTAAACTAACAAATATGAACTATAGAATAATTACTAAATACTATTATCTCATTGCCTTTCTTTTACTAACTAATTCTGTTTTTAGCCAAAATGAAAAACAAGAGAAAATGGAATTATTAAACTTTATGGTTGGTGAATGGATTGGAACGTCGAAAGTTTATGAAAAAGGTATGGTTTCCAAACAAGGTTCGGCATACCAAAAAATCACCTATGACATAGACAAGAGCATTTTGGTTATTGAGTTGAACACCGAATTATTGCAGTTGCACACAATAATTTATTATGATGAAAAAGACAATAAATACTACTATTATGCTTTTTCTAAAAGAGGGGTTTCTAGATATCCTGCAGAGTATAAAAATGGACAATTAATAGTGTGGAGTAATGAAAAAAAACGATTTATTTTCAATAGAACATTAGACGGCGGTTTTCGAGAATATGGAGAACAATTAGTTGACGGAAAATGGACAAAATATTTTGAGGACACTTTTAAAAATTCTCAATAAAAAAACACTAAATACAACAACGGCTATAATTTATTGTGACAGAGAGTTAAAACAAAATTTAATTTGAAAAACCAAATACTATTAATAAATGAATAAACTTAATCCATCCATAAAACATCACCTATTTGTTGGGCTATTTATAGGTTTTTGGATTTTTTGTTTTGGTTTTTTTATTAGACCCTTTGACGATGCTATATTAGATTATGAATGGGTTCCTATAAGTATTGGGTTTGGTGTGTTTAGCTTCTTATGTTATGCTATTGTAGCTGTCATACAAAATAGGTTGTATCAAAAGATTTTAAGATGGAATATAACTTTTGAGATTATAACCATAGTATGTTACTGTCTGTTTTTTACCATTGTATTGTATGCATACTCTAAAAGCGATTTTGTAAACTCTGCTTACAACTTTTCTTACTTCTCATTTTTAATGGCAAAGACCTCTATTGTCTTAATTCCTATCCTAATACTCGCTAGAATATATGTTGTAAAACTCATTCCTCCTAAAGAAACCATGCTCACTATAAAAGGTGATAATAAGTTAGACATACTCAAACTATATCCATCAGATTTAATATCTGTCTCGAGTTCGCAAAACTATGTTGAGATTTTCTTTTTAGATAATAATGCTTTGAGTTCAAAACTTATACGATCTTCTCTAAAAAAAATTCATCAAACTGTTCCTTCTTTAATACAAGTGCATCGTTCTCACTTTATAAATCCTTCTCATTTTAAATCTTGGAAAAATCAAAATACGATTTATGTTACCCAAATGGAAGTAGTTGTTTCTAAAAATTATAAAGAGGTTATTTTAACTTTATAATTTTCGTCCCTAATAGATAACTTTTCGTACCAAACCCATATTTTTTAACGGTTTGAAGCTTTTTTGAATGTACTTTTACATTGTGATAAGCCTGTCAAATAATCATCATAAAATCACTTTTAAATGAAAAACATACTACTAGTAGTTGTCATTATAAGCATACATTTTCAGATCAATGCACAATTTTCTAAAAACGGAAAGAAAGAAATTATCATCGCCACGGTAGATTCTATTTACTCAGAAACCCTTAAAGAACATCGAGAGATATGGGTGCATCTTCCAGTTGAAGGTGAAAAAGGTGAAAAATACCCTGTATTATATATTTTAGACGCTCCAGAGCAATTTTCACCAATTGCTGGTATTGTAAGCCATCTAGAAAAATGGGATATGCCACAGACCATTGTTGTAGGGATTCCAAATACAGATAGAATTAGAGATTTTACTCCTACTGCTGTCCCAGCTTCTCCCGGAGAGCCATTTGAAAATTCAGGAGGGTATGAAAATTTTATAGACTTTATGGAGTGTGAGCTAGCTCCATATCTTAAAAATAAATATCCTGTGGATGAGATGAGTACTATCGTAGGACATTCTCTTGCGGGTCTTTTTGTAGTAAACACCTATGTATCTCATCCACGTGTTTTTGACAAGTATCTAGCTATTGATCCAGCCGTTTCCTGGGATGATCAAACATTTGTAGATACATCTGAAGAACTACTCCAAAAAAATAACTATCAAAACAAATCACTTCACGTTGCTGTCGCAAATAGCACTTCGGTAGATACCGTAAGAGTAAGAAGGATGAATGATAGACATACCGAACATTTAAGAGCAAATCTTAACTTTCACGATATCTTGGTAGAAAACAAACAACACCTTGATACTACTTGGGAGTATTATTCAGATGATGATCACAGGAGTCTGATCATTCCTTCAATGTATTCTGGCATAAAAAACTTATTTAGTTGGTATAAATTTAAAGCAAGATGGCTTTTCAATACCCCTAAAGGATATAGCGCAAAAGAACTTACAGAACCTTACTATACTCATTTTAAAACCTTGAGTACACATTTTAAACGTGATATGAAACCAGAATGGGAATTTGTAAATGAGGTAGCATTCTTTATTTTAGATGTACATAAGCTACCTGAAAAAGCAAAAGCTTATCTTGATGTAAATCTTCACTTTTATCCAGACCAATCTAGAAGCTATGTGGCGATGGGAGATTTTTACTTCAAAGAGAAAAAGAAGAAAGCCGCTGTTGAGTATTACAAAAAAGCTATTGAGATAGATGGCAATACAGACGCTCTAGAAAAACTCAAAAAACTAACTAAATAAAACTGTAATCTGAAATTACAGTTTTAATATTCAAATATTATGTTTCAATGACTAGAATCATATGTTTGAATTATTCTTCTAAACTTTCAATCAATTCATCAATTCTATTAATTCTTGGTATAATTTCATTTTTTACTCTTCTTTTGCTCAAATAGTATTCATAAATTCCTACTCCGACCAAAGCCAAAAATGCTCCGACCCCTATATATCGTGCTAAAGGTTTCTCCCAAATACCAACAAAAAACAAAGGAGCTATGAGGTAAATAGTCAAAATAGACCAATTCAACGAAGTTTCAAGCATTTTCTTTTGGGCTAGAAGGTAGACTTTGGTCTTTTCTAAGTATTGCAGGTAATTTTCTTCAAGATCACTTGGCTTGAGTTTTTTTACTCCAGACATTCGAATTCCCACATATATTGACCACACTATGACGAGTACCGAAGCAATTTTCATAGAAATATAAGGAGCCCAATAAACAATGAATATAAATGCCAGAATAGTTATCAACGCAGAAATAATATTTACCCGTTCTATATACTTCCACCAACGGTGTAAGCGTCCTAAACTTGATTGTAATTCAAGCATCAATTTAGATTTTTCAAATTTTAAACGTTCCTGATTGCTAGACGATTGCCAGATACTAATTAATTCATCTTCTATCATAATATTTCATTTATACAGTTCAATAATTTTGATTTTATTCGCTTAACCTTTACGGCTATGTTATTTTCGGACAGGCCTAGAATACTAGAAATTTCCCTATAGGCTAATCCTTCCAGGTAAAGCGCAACAATCGCCTTATCACCTTCACTCAATTTTTTTACACATTTTCTTAGACTAATTAATTTTTCATTCTCGCCTCCGATCCTTTCTTCCGAACTAAAATTTTCAATAGTTATACTATCTAGTCTGATAAATCTATTTTGGTTTTTAGTGTGTTTGGATTTAAAACGAAGGCAAACGTTTAAGGCTATTCTGAACATCCATGTACTAAGAGATGAATTACCTTTAAAGGTAGCCATCGACCTCCAAACATGAACCAAAACCTCTTGAAAAAGGTCTTTAGCGTCCTCATGGTCTTTTGAATAAATCGAGCAAATTCTGAATAGTTTCTCCTGATTTTCTTCTAAGGCATTAAGAAATATAGTTTCACGTTCTTTTCTCATTATTAAAGCTTGTCTTTACTATTTTAGTTACCATAGTTTTCAAAATATGACACTTTAGGATACTATTTTTTAATCAATAACTAAAGCTTTTCATTACAACAGGTATTCTAGCTGGTACGCGAAGACGCACTTGACTCTGACGTGACTGTTACGGTGAGCTTTACTCAATCAGATAAAAGACAGACTCAAAAAATTAATTGCTTACTCTTTACGTGTTGCTACAGAAAATAACAATATGTAAGAAAAGATAGGTTTTTGTGTTTAATCCAAAGGTCTGTGTTATTTGTAAAGTCATCTAATATTCATATTTGACTTAGTACCAACCCGAATTGTATGGCTTATCAACTGCCCTACATTTCTTACACGAAACGTTAGCAACAAGCTAAAGAAATATCCGAACTAAGATTAAAATGAAGGTAATAAATAAAATCAAGATGTACATTTTACAATTCAACTAAGCCAAACGATACTTCAGCAAAAACAACTACTTGGTTGGAGAGATTAAATTGATATTGCACCAATATTAATTTAATAAATAGAAAAATGAAACTTACTAGAAAAATAACATTCGTATCAATCTTATTATTATTCTCTGTATTTTCTAACGGACAATATGCTGTCTTCTTTGCCATTTGGATTTTTATAGCAATGCTTCTTTTTGCTGTTCGAAAATTAAAGAGATGGCAAGGGTTTTTACTAGCCTTCTTGGTAATAACAGTAGGTTATTTTATTGGCTTTGATGTCGTCCCTTTTTTACCTCTTATTGTCTCTATTATTATTTCTACAATTTTTGGTTTGCTTGCTTCATTACCATATTTAATTGATTCATTTTTTTCAAAAAAAAGAAAATCCTTTTTAAGCACCTTAATATTTCCATGTTCAGTTGTTTTAATTGAATATGTTTATCACCTATTTAATCAATATGGCACTTGGGGTCATTTCGCATATTCACAGCAAACACAAAATGTTCTATTACAATCTATTTCTGTTTTTGGGATGGGTTATATTACATTTTTAATTACTTGGTTTGCCTCTGTTAGTAATTGGGTTTATGAGCAAAGAAATGACTGGGGAAATGTAAAAAAAGGAGCACTTATTTATAGTATAGTTTTAGGTTTAACATTCATTTATGGTGGTTATCGTGTGCAATTTCAAAAACCCAATTCTGAAACTATTAGAATAGCTTCTATTTCTGCATTAGATAGTCTTAAAGTTTTGGTTGATATTCAAGGATTAAACAACAAAGAAACTGAAAATGATGTTAAAGTAGAAACTAGAAAAAACACATCTAAATTGAATCAAAATTTATTTGATAGAAGTGTTAAAGAGGCAGAAGCTGGAGCAAAAATAGTTTTTTGGGCAGAAGGCAATAGTATAATATTAAAAGAAGATGAAAAGGAGCTTTATGAAAAAGCAAGCCAAGTAGCGTTAAAGCAAAACTTCTATTTGGGTTTAGGAGTAGCAGTAATCGACCCTTTAAATACTAAATTTCTTGAAAATAAATTTGTTTTATTCGACAACGACGGAAAAAAAGTCATTGATTATTGGAAAGGTATTTCAGTTCCTGGTGCAGAGACCTCAATTAGCAATAATAAAGCTACTGGAATCCAAAAAATAGAAACTGAGTACGGAACTATTGCAGGGGCAATATGCTTCGATATGGATTTTCCAAATTATTTAAAAGAGGCGAAGGGCTCTGACATTCTGTTAGCCCCAAGCAATGATTGGAAAGAAATTGACCCAATTCATACAGATATGTCAAAATTTAGAGCGATTGAGCAAGGTTTTAATTTTATTCGTCAAACTAGTCTTGGTCTATCAATTGGCACAGATTATACAGGAAAAGTGATTAGTGAAATGGATCATTTTACCGATAATGATAAAGTACTGATAACACAACTACCGACAAAAGGAACGAAGACAATATATTCTATGATTGGGGATAGTTTCATTCTATTTTGTTTGCTCTTGCTTATTTTGGTCATAATAGTAATTAGAAAGAAAAAGGCTGAAAAGAATTAATATTTAGCTTAAATAGACAAGTTAAATCAATAGACTAAAACCAAGCAGAACTTAAAAGCAAGTTGCCAACAATGTATAAGAAAACATAAGTTTTTTGTGCTTAATCCAAAGGTCTATGTTATTTGTAAAGTCGCCAAATATAAAATTTGACGTTTATGAGAAAAAGATAAAAGCAAAATATTTATATTTGGCTTAGTACCAATCCGAATTGTATCGCTTATCAATTGCCCTACATTTCTTACTCGAAGCATTGGCAACAAGCTAAAGAAACAAAACACTGAAAAATGAACCGATTATTTTTAATATTATTTTTGACTTTTAAATTGACTTGTTTTTCGCAGACTCAATCGGAAATGAATAAAGATGCGAATAACGAATATCAAAAAGCGGATACAGAACTTAATGAAGTTTATCAAAATATACTGACAGAATATAAATCTGACACAATTTTTATTGACCGACTTAAAAAAACACAAAGAATTTGGATTTCTTACAGAGATGCTGAATTGGAAATGAAATTCCCTGTTAAAAATAAACAAACCGAGTATGGAAGTGTTTACCCAATGTGCGTTTCTTATTTTTTGAAAGAACTGACTGAAGAGCGAATTGAAAAATTAAAAGTTTGGTTAATTGGAGTTGAGGAAGGAGATGTTTGTTCAGGTTCAGTTAAAATAAAATAAAAACCAGTTGCCAATACAGTATAAAAAATTGCAGGAGTTAGAATTAAGCAAAGGTCGTTGTACGTTTGCTACGTGTGAATTTCCGAAGGAAATTCTTCGCACACAAACACGCAACTTTCCATATACAAACACGTTGGTAGTAACTTTCAAAAAGAGGTGATAAAACAAAAACTTAATAAAACAATAAACAAACTCCTACATCCAAATTTTGGAACATTGGTTGTATTTTGTGTTGTACTTTATGGGTTAGCAATTTTTCAGGACTACGTTTTCTCCAAAATTAAACCTACTGGTTTTTATTGGACTGATACTATGCTCTATAATATGTATTGGCTTTTATTTATTCCATTTATAAAAATTGCAAATTTCTTTTACAATAAAGTTCAATTCAAATCCCTAACTAGCAAAGTACTTTACTCTTTAAGTACAGGATTTATATTTAGTGTACTACATATATTTATTTTTACTTCAATTTTTATTTTAGGAAGTAATCTTATCTATTCTGTACCTCACCGTTTTTTAACAATACTTAAAAATGTAGTCTCAAATCAATTACATATAACAATTATTGTCTATTTATTTAGTCCTTTTGTTTTTGACTATCTTAAAAGAAAAAAACAGTTAAACAAAAACTTCCAAAATCAAAAGACCAATAAGACCATTACTGTTAAAAATGGTATTCGTAGAGTAAAGATTGACATTTTTACAATCCTATTTATTGAAACAGACAGACCCTATACAATGATACATACAACTGGTCAAAAAATTTTGCATGATGAGAGTTTAAAAAAACTAGGAGACTTATTAGACCCTCAAACCTTTTTAAGAGTTCATCGTTCAGTAATTATCAATAAAAACCACATAACAGAATTAAAATCAAGAAAGAATGGTGATTATGATGGTGTTTTATCCAATGGCCAATCCATAAGGTTCAGCAGACACTATCGTCAAAATTGGAGTGAACTATTAAACCACTAAGTTCTAAAACCACTCCAGTAAGCCTATTTACAGGTGGTTGCCTTTTCAATACATTAGATTTTTTGGACTTTTGATGTTCAATAAAATTTAAAACAATGATTTATAAGAAAGGCACAATAGCGTTATGCATTGCAGGTTTATTCATTACTCTAAATGCTTGTTCACAATCCCCCAAAAAACGTGACAAGAATTTAAAAACAGAAATTTCCACAGAAAGCACCAATCAAAAAAAATGTAACTGGTGCGGAACTTTTGAAGTTCCGGAAAATGTTTCTTGGAGAACCATTATCCCTCCAAAAGGAGAATCAGGAAACAAGCTTATTATTTCGGGAACGGTATATTTCCCTGATGGTAAAACGCCTGCAAAAGATGTTATTGTTTACGTTCATCACACCAATACTAAAGGGATCTATCCCAAAAGAGGAAATGAAAAAGGAAATGGTAAATACCATGGATACTTGAGAGGATGGATGAAAACAGATTCAAATGGCAGGTATGAACTTGAGACTATTCGGCCTGCTCCCTATCACAGTCATGACGGAGAACCAGCACACATCCATTATAATATTGAAGCCCCTGACTATCCTGAGTATTGGCTAACCGGACTATGGTTTTCTGATGACCCTAGAGTGAATGGATATAAAGACAAAATCGAGAGAAACGGAGGGTTTTCCAACATTGTAACCTTAACAAAGGATGAAAACAATATTTTAAGAGGTACAAGGAATATTATACTGGAAAAATTTGAAGATTAAGGTATGAAATCACTATCATTTTTGAACAAATCGATTTGGACTACCTCTGAAATAAGTGTCAGTTTTGGTTTACTTATGTTAAGGATTGGGATATCATTTTCTATGATTTATTTACATGGGTATCCAAGACTTATCAATTTCAGTGAAATTAGTTCCGAATTTGCTGACCCTTTGGGAGTGGGTATCGTCACAAGTTTAAGTCTTGTTGTGTTTGCCGAATTCTTTTGTTCTTTATTTTTAATAATTGGGCTGTTTACAAGGTGGAGTTGTGTTCCATTGATTATTACAATGATTGTTGCAACTTGGATAATTAATGGAGGAAAAGGTTTTATTTTTCAAGAAAAAAGTATTATTTATTTAATTGGCTACACCAGTTTATTAATAAGTGGAGGAGGTTACTTTTCTTTAGATTACTTACTATTAGGTAGAAAAATGAAAACTAAAACACAAACTACTACGAACAATGTATAACTGCAATTACGGCGGATTCGACTATGTCTGAATCCACTCAGAATTACTAAAGTCAGTGTTTAATCTGAAAATTAATTAACTTTATACCCGTAACTAGCGATTATACGAGACCGTTGGCAATAATTGACAAATGAATCATTTAATTATCTGGAAAGAAACTTCTCTTTTCTTAGGAAGTAATAATACAGGTATTTCTGAACATCAACATCCAATGATTCAGTTAATACTATGTATCAATGATTTATTTTTATGGAAAGACACAAATAGGAATTGGATAAAAAAGAAGACCTTGCTTATTTCTCCAAACCAAACTCAACAGTGCAAGGACTAACTTAGGGAATTGTAAAATAGAAAGAATTGAATTTAGTCGAATGGAAAAATAATTTTGGGTAACACCTCTTATATGTGATCATAGCTGATTGAGGCTAAACCGAAAGGTCTTTGTATATTTATGATGGCGTAGCTTGCAAAACAAAAAACATAGCAATCAATGCATAAATAATGTCAAGGCTAGGTAATATCTTACTCTGTTACGGCACATATATGAAACGTTATAAGCAATAAAATGAAAACCTTAATAGAAACAGAAAGATTATTGTTAAAGGAAATTACTTTGGATGATAAAGAGGAAATGTTTCAGTTGCATTCTAATTCTGACGTACAAAAGTATACGGGAGAACCTCTGGTTGAATCTATAGAAGAAATGGAACAGGCAATACAGACAAGAATTTACGACTATAAAAAGTATGGATATGGAAGATGGGCTACCTTTCTAAAAAATGGAATGCAGTTTGTTGGCTGGGCTGGTTTAGCATACCTGCCTGAATTTGATGAAATTGATCTTGGTTATAGATTCTCACCTAAATATTGGGGGATGGGTTTTGCAACAGAAGCATCTCACGCAATTTTGACATACGGATTTGATAAACTCGAATTAGGACGGATAATAGCAATTGCTATGAAAGAAAATAAAGCATCTATAAGAGTAATGGAAAAA
Organism: Aquimarina macrocephali; assembly: GCF_051627225.1. Classification (NCBI taxonomy): domain Bacteria; kingdom Pseudomonadati; phylum Bacteroidota; class Flavobacteriia; order Flavobacteriales; family Flavobacteriaceae; genus Aquimarina; species Aquimarina macrocephali. Next base: position 5,201,248 of record NZ_CP151795.1, on the reverse strand, counting down.
GTTGGGATGGAATTTGATAAATTTGCACCTTATGAACCTGGAAGTGAAGATGTTGCTTGGTATTGGTGTGACAAAAAACTTATAACAAAAAAATAAACGACATTAAAAACAACTGCTTATACTCAACGTTAGCGATCAGGAAGTAAAACAAGGAGTCAACCAGAATTAAAAAATGAAATTTAAAGCAAAGAAATCCTCAATTTTTGAATGTACTTTGGAAAGAGCATTTAAAACACCAATATTATGTGATGTAACAAAAGTTCATACTGGATATGGAGTTATGCCTAAGGTGATCCATACAAAAAATGATGAAAATTGGGGAAAAGTAGGGGCGAGCAAAAAAATATATGTAGCTAAATCAATGACGCAAAAAGGAGGTTTTGCTTCTGTAGATAGTATACTTGAACGAGTTGAAAATGAATATTGGAAAATACAAATAGATGAATTTCAATCTTGGATGCTTGGGTTTTACAAATTTGTTGGAAAATGGAAAGTGACAAAGTTAGAAGAAAGGAAAATTTTAGTAGAATACACCTATTTTTTACACTCTAAGAATCCTGTATTTTATCCCTTCAATTGGATATTTGCAAAAACGTTTTGGAGAATCTATATGAAAAGAGTTATGGATAATATTAGAAATATGGTGAACAATGAAGAGCCGTATCAATTTGAATAAAATAAACCCTAATCTTTAACTTGTGTAAATAATGTCCCTTAAGGAACGTTAAAAATGGACGAAGAACAAATTATAAAATGGTTGCTTAATGGTGATGTTTCAATACAGTATCAGGTTCACCGTGATTTGTTAGGTTCTGACAAAAAAGATTTACAAGAGAGAATTGCAAATGAAGGGTGGGGGAAACAATTCTTAGCAAAACGAAAGCAAAATGGCAATTGGGGAGATGGGTTTTATCAACCTAAATGGATTTCGACTCATTATACTCTTCTCGACCTTCGAAATTTGAATTTGAGCCCTAATCACAAACCAGTAAAAGAACCGATCCAAGAGGTTCTAAACACATCAAAAGCCAAAGATGGAGGAATTCAACTTGGCTCATCCACCTCTCAACATAGTGATGTTTGTGTAAATGGTATGTTTTTAAATTATGCATCTTATTTCAATGTTCCAGAAAAGGAACTTGAATCTATTGTAGATAGTCTTCTCAATGAAATAATGCATGATGGCGGATTCAATTGTAGGACGACAAGAAGCGGGGCAAGTCATAGTTCTTTACATTCAACAATCTCAGTTCTTGAAGGACTGCTTGAGTTTCAAAAAGCAGGTTTCACTTACAGAAAAGATGACATTTCAAGCGCAATCAAAAGTGCAGAAGAATTCATACTGATTCATAGATTATTCCTTTCTGACCGAACAGGTAAAATTATTCACAAGGACTTTTTGAAATTATCGTATCCGAGCAGATGGAAGTATGATATTCTTAGAGCATTGGATTATTTCCAAAAAGCTGAAAGAAAGTGGGATGAAAGAATAGATGAAGCTATTACAGTAATTCAAAAAAAACGAAATAAATATGGCACTTGGAATATGCAAGCGGCTCATCCTGGCCAGTTACACTTTGTAATGGAAAAAGCTGGTAAACCCAGTAGATGGAATACATTGAGAGCTATGCGGGTTTTGAAATATTATCAAAGAAATAAAAACTACAGCCAACAAAAGTTATAACACACTAATTAAAACGCTCGATAGCCAAACGAGATATTACTCGTATATCAAGATTAGAAAAAAATAAGACCATAGATACTCGATGGTATAGGACTTAATGATAAGTATAGGTAAAGAGTTTGTTTAAATAATGCTACTACAAAATTTAGTTACGAGAAAAAGGAGTAACATCTTTCTTTTATAAAACTACGTATTGATCTAGTAACAGTTGTTTTAAGTCATTAGAGTTTCTTACTATATAGTTTGGAGATAATGGTATCAATTTTTCTTCATTTCTAAACCCCCAGGTAATGGCAATGCTATCAATACCTGCATTTTTGGCAGTAACTAAATCTACTTCAGTGTCTCCAATTAATACCAATCGATCTAAAGATATTTTGAGAGAATGTGAAATATCTAAAATACCCTTTGGGTCTGGTTTTTTATGTATGTCTGATTGACCTATAATATGATCGAATTTGATATTTGGAAAAAAATGATTTGCACATTTACATGTTAAATCATGAAATTTATTGGATAATAAAGCTAATTTTATTCCAGTTGATTGTAATTCTTCTAAAATCTCCAAAATACCCACATATACTTCAGAATGTTGAGTATACAAATTTTCATACATTAAACGAAACTCACTTAATAAGTCTTCTGTTAATTTTTCATTTCTATCTTTTGTAGGAATTGATTGTATTATAAGATTTTTAGTTCCATTCCCAATAAACTCACGATAATTTTTTATTGTATGAGTTGGGAAATTATTTTTTTTCATAAGCTCATTCATGATATGAGTGTATATTCCTAAGGTATTTAAGAGCGTTCCATCTAAATCAAAAATGATCCCATCGTATTTCTTTTTTATTGACATACAACAATTGTTTTTTTAAGAGTTCCAGAGATAGATACTTTTATCTCTGTGAACTCTTTTTTATTTTGAATCAAAAATTATTTTATTTCTATAAGAGATTCTTTTTGCACATTTACCATACCTTCTAATATTAAATTTTTAAGTAAAGTTAATTGTGTCATACTTATTTTGTCTATTAATTCACTATATAAAACAGGCTGTTGTTTTAATAAATCAAATAGTGCTTTACCTCCTGTTCTTTGATCTACAAATCTAACTTCTTTATTTTTATCAAGTCCTGTTTTAGTAAATCTTGAACAAGGAATTAGATGTTCAATTCCTGAAGGAGCAGCATCACCATTTTTAATTGGATCTTTCCAATATGTTGCAATGGCTTTTTTTAGTTCTTCCGGAATCTCTATTGGAGGAATACTTGCTTTAAAACCTGGGACATCAATAGAAAAACCATCTCTAATATATACACTTTCATCTAATGATAATATGTCAGAGGGAGAAGGTTCAGATCGATTTAATTCTGATAATCTCTTCAAAAACCTACCATCAGTATCCAAATCTTCTTTTTTGAAAGAACCTGAGGTTAGTAATGTTAAGAGATCTTGATTTAAAGCAGTATCTACCAATGCATGAAAAGTTTCATCTTTAATACCCAGATCAGAAGTAAGTACATTCCTTTTATTCCAAAAAATACTTTGCGGGTTAGATTTGGCTATGGCATGATACCATTGATCTATAGATAGAGCAAAAGAGTGAGCAATTTTATGCCATTCTTCATCATAATCATGCCATACATCTTTTTTCATTTCATAGGTAAGGTTTTTATCATCTAGCGTCGACCTTATTAATAAAGAAGCAGTTGATGCCATACCACCTGCAAAAGCAACACCCGAAGAAAAAAGAGGGTCAACAAAATAAGCAGAATCTCCTACCATTATCCAGCCTTCATCAAAGTCACAAAATTTTTCCTGAATCATAGAATAGTTGGATAGCACTTTAACTTCATCATTTACAGGTTTTGCATCTTTAATAAGATCTTTTAATCTTGGAACGGTTTTTATAAAATCAAAAAACTGTTCAGGATCTTTTAAATCCTTATTTAAAGTTTTTATTAATTTTGGATCAGTAATGATTCCTAATGAGTATACAATTGTTCTTTCGTTGTTTATCATTTTAGGAATAGGAATATACCAAATCCAACCATGTTCAAAAGCGAAACAAGCAACCGGAGATTGATTGTTTTCTTTAAAGATGTTCCAATCCCCATCAAGAGTTTGAGCCGGTTTTCCTCCAACAAAATGATTCCAGACAGCCAAGTTTTTATATTCTGAAAGATAACTCTTTCGAGTCGTCGGGATTACCGTATTTCTTCTGCCGGATGCATCTACAAAAATTTTACAATTTAGAGTCTGACCAGATTCTAATGTAACAGTTCCGATATTGTTCTCATAGCGATACTCTTCTATTTTGTTTTTTTCAAATACATCAACGCCAGATGATTGTGCATGATCCAATAGGATTTTATCGAATTCTGCTCTATCTGTATGTATGGCCCAACGATGAACACCATCTTCTACATAGTTTAACATGTCAAAGAAGGTAGTTTTAGGAGTTTTGTTATCCCAATCAAAAATTCCTCCAAACTTTTTTATCCAGCAACCACTATCCAAAACTTTTTGAAGTACTCCGCACTCCTCCAAAATAGGAATTATAGGGTGAGCAAATGATTCTCCTATTTTTTCACGGGGAAATTCATCTTCTTCGAAAATTGCTACTTTTAGATTACTTTTTTTGGTTAGTAAAGCACCCAATATGGATCCAGAGGGACCTCCTCCCATGATTATAATATCATATTCTTTATGTGTCATAATTAGTTTATTATTTGTGGTTTATAAAATATGTATTCGTTGTAAATAGCGATCCATATTTTCTTTTAAAGAGTTTCTTCCGTGTAATAGTGATAAATTATCAATTAGTAAATAATCCCCTGTTTCCCATCTATGTTGATAACATACATCGGATTCATATAATTTTGGTATGAAGCTTTTCAGAAAATTATTTTTTTCATTTGTAGAAAACCCTGATATTTCAATATGTATAGGGTTAAGTTGTACACTTTCTTCATTTAGAGGTTCTGCAAATCGTATTACATCTTTACCAAGATGCTCATCAAAGTGAACAAGGTTCTGTGTTATTTTCCCTCCATAATGGGCGTTTTTTTCTGTGCTATATGTAATGGTGATACTTTTCCATAATTTTAATTCTTGTGAGCTAGCTTTTTCTAATACTTTTTGGGTATCACAAAATGTACTTTCTCCACCAGGTACACTAATATTGGCTTTTAAACATTGAAAAAATAAGAATGAGGGTACTGCATTTGCAAATGCTCCATCCCAATGAAAAGGAACATTTCCTTTTGTGAATAGATAATTATTAGTATTTTCTTTAATTTCTAAATTTAAAATATGTCCAAAATTCCATTCGAGAAGATTTCCCCACCGTTTTGCATAGTTTAGCATATTATCAGATTCCATAGGTTGAAACCCTTTTAGAAGCACAACTTTTTCTTGATGTATAATTTCTGTTAAATCTTTTATAGATAAATCAGTAAGTTGATCATTTTCGTTAGCTTGTATAATTGTGCCAAAAGGAAGTATTGGTTTGGTTTTTATTTGTGGTAATGCATTTAAACTATTTGTTTCCATATTATTTTATTTTTTTTATTTAATAAATAAGATTGTTATACCATTGAATAAAATGAATACCCTTTTTGTGAAGAGATTAATTCTGCTCCCATTTCTTTTGCCTCTTTGTTTTTTACTAATTTATAACCTTCTTCATCTAGCAAAACAACATTGTGCCAAGGAGTACCCCAATTATGATTGCATTTTACTAATTGAATGCCTATTTTTCCAGTGTTTAGTTTTTGTGGATGAATAGAAATTCTGATGCATTCGGGGAAAAATTTTGCTACTAGATCGCTCCAGGAATGACTTCTTTGAATTACTTGATACGCTATTTCTTTTGATTGTTTTTTTAATTGATTCTTACTTAATTCTCTATTTAATACAGACATATCTTCATATACAAACTTGTGTAAACCATTAAATAAGTTTTTCTCTGATTCTTGATTCTTTACATTATATTTTACTTCTTCTATACTTTCACCATAATTATTACTTAATTCATATCTCATTTCATCATATGATAGTTCTGGAAAAACGTTATCTAAATTGAAGGTTTCTAAATAGTTTATATTTTCTCGTTTAATCATATCGTTTAGTGCTTCAGAATAGGTCGTAACATCATCATCGTTGACTTGAACAATATCACTAAAGACTCTTCCGTCAGAGCAGATAACAACTTTTGCTCCTGGAGTATAAATCTGTTGAATCTGGGAACATATTTTATTAAGACGTTTTAACCCCAGAAATTCCCCCAAATCAGGTTTGATTCCTAAGGTTTTCTCCCGGTTGGGAGATTTTGCAGGAAAAGCAGGTAAGATTAGTCGGATTGGTTCATTTTTATGGATAAATGAATTTATTTTTTTCAAGTGATTTTGAACTGCAACATTTACATCTGGATCATCAAAAATGATTTCAATATCAAAAACTTTTAAATGACTATAATTCATTATAATATTGAAAACTTTTTTGGCTAGAGAAGATTGCTCTTTTTTAAGAGAAACAACACTGTTGTTTTGTAATAAATTCATGGTTTTAAATAGTTTAAGTTGGGTTATGTTTAATATTATTTGTAGTTGTTTGTTTAAGAGAAAGGCATAGGATTAGGTTTAAAAATGTAGCAGATTTAAAATTCCATATATTGTACTTTGGTTATCACCAGCAACAAATTTGATATTTTGTGTTTACTATATTAACCCCAAATCCTCCAAGGGGTTTTTTGGGTTTAGGAGATAGCCATATTAAATAGAAATCTTATTTACGTCTATGGTTCTGTAATTAATAAGAATTTGGTCAATATCTATTTCTGACAATGAGTCATTGATTGGTAGGGATAAGGATAAGGTTTTTTTCGAACCGTAATCTTTATGATGATTTTACCTTTAATAAGATGAATGCTATAGTAGTTTTTTATAGCTTGAATAATAGATAATTGTATAGTTATAAGCTTATCTATATGGTTATGAATTGCTTTTTGTAAGTGTAACATGTGTTGAGTTTGGTTTTAAGAGAAAGTATTTTTTTTACATATGCTTTATTGTTTGTAAGGAATACGATTAAAATTTATGTTTTATTTTGATGTCGAAATTAAGTAATTGCTTATACTTAAAATGTAACATTTATAGGTGTTTTATTGCACTTTTATGCTTACATATTCATTGTTTGATATTATATAAATAGTGATTTTGTTATGTTTATATAACTAATGATTTAAAAGAAAACCCCTCTCATTATAGATATATTAAGAATTTTGACTCTATTTTTTAATTCTAAGTGAGAATTAGAGTCGTTCACACAATCTTCCCTAAAAGGGATAAATTCTTGACATACTATATTAGATTTGCCCAAATTATTATTGAGCTATACCAACACCTAGTTTGTATAGGAGGAGAGGAGTTTATTTGTAGTTTATGAAGAGTTATGTTGTGCTATTTTTGTTTTCCACCTCTTCTTTTATAGAGTTGTAAATACTCTTATCATCAATTTTAGTTATCGAAGACAACTTTTTGAGTAACAACATTGCTTCGTCTTTGCCTTCCTCAAACATATTTATAGTATTCTTATTAAATGTGATGTTCTCTTCTGCTTCCATTTTTAGTATGTGAGATTGATATAAGAAGTTTCGTATAATATGATTACTAGCATATAACATTGAGTGATATATTTTTCTTTTTTCAACGTTTCGCTTCTTTTCTAAAATTACTATGATATTCAGCATAATAAATAGAGCAAAGAACTTAAACCATAGAAATATTAATTCATCGATTTTTGATGATTTTATAAAGTTGAAGTACATATCTATTTGTTCTGCCAAATCTATATTTCTAATAATGCAATAAAAATACCCGATGGTAGATAGTAAAAATCCAACGATCACGTAGACATATTTTTTTAAAACCAGTTTCATTGTATGTTATTATTTTATTTATAATATTTTTAGTTATGTAACAATACAACCGTAATGTATAGGTGATTTTAGGGTAGTTATTATAGTAGGTTATAACGGATGTTGTTTTTAGAATTTGTATGCTAATCCAAAATTGATATGCTCAAAATCAAATCCTATAATAATTTCGTCGGTGGATTTCTCTCCTTCATCAGCTTTCATAGATTCATAAGATAAAGCTCCCCATAGCGCTTCAATAGCAAAATGATCATTCAAGAAATATGTTAACCCAGGAATAAGCCCGATTTTATACCCTTTTTCTTTATTTTTAATACCATTTCTTTCTATATCAGCTGTAAGGTAATCTACTCCAAGTTCACCAAAAAGAGAGAATTTATGACCTGGCGTAAAATCATATCGTCCAAATACTCCTATAAGTCCATGATGAGATTTTATTTCTCCTTCTTCTTCTTTTTCACTTTCACTTTCATATCCAAGTTTTATACCACCAGTTACAGTCTCGGAAATAAGGTATCCAACTCTGGTGAATACATCTAACATAATATCTTCATGCTCTTCTCCTTCATTTTTAATTGTTTTGGAATCAAATCCAAACAAAGCAGAAACAAATACATCTCCTTGTTCAAACTCTCCTTTTTTATCATAGTCTTTAGCAAAATGATGCTCCTTCGTAGCATTATTATGATGTTCTTGAGCATTAGCAAAAGCGAATGATGCTATTGTGATCGTAGTTAATAGTATTTTTTTCATGAATTAGTATTTTTAAAATATTTAGTTTTATTATGTTTTTGATATTGCTAGAATCCAGCACGACATTTTGTAGAGGAAATGAGTAATATTTTGGGTTTTTTGTTAGGCTTAAATGTGGGGTAAGGATATTAATCTATAGCGTTTTTCGAAGCAGTGCCCTGGGGATAAGGCACCTTAAATAGCTCGAAAACATTGGGGTTTCAGAAGATTAATTTAGATTTTAACACGTTTTTACGTAAAGCAATGAGATACATTATAATTTGGTATGCTCGTATAAGGTTGTTATTTCATTGTATGCTCTGGTAAGTTTATTAGAAATATCATAGATTTCTTTATGCTTATATCCTTGTTTTCCAAGTTTACCTTGTTTTATAATTTCCCATATCGTTAACGCATTTGCAATTTTTTCATCTGTTTCTGCATTATCAAAGTCAGAAAGGAGTAATGGTGTATTCATTCCGTCTATTTCATTGTATATGTTTTTCAACATTTGTTCAGAATTTTTGTCTTTCAGTGTTGGATGATTTGCTAAATAATATAATGCCAGTCTTTGTGCAAGCATACGTTGTCTTCCTGAGACGGTTATGATTTTTTTAAGTTCTATATCTTTTTCGTTATAAGATTCATCATTGGCTAGTCCTTTTGTAGCTCTATTAGCGTTTTTGGATTCTATTGCGATCGAGCGCACAACATTTTCTGTTTCTTTAAGTAAATCTGTATTCAGGTTTAATATTTTTTTGGCATCATCAAAATTTGGAGTACTTACTATATGTTTTTTAAAAGTGGTCCATAGATTACTAACTTTTTTAATTTTACTCTTTGTTACTTTATTGCTAGAATTTTTAGATAAAATTTCATTCTGTTTTTCAAAAATGATTTTACTTGTCATGAGATCTCTTGAAGCTTTGGCATCATCAGAATTCTCGACCATATATAAATAATCTTTGGCCATTTTTTGAATTAACATGCCTTGTTTCTCTGATATATTAATAGCTTTATTATAAGTCATCACACCATACTTTGGCTTAGATTGGGCATTAATTGTAGACAAACCAAGTGTCATTATTCCTAGTATAAACAGTATATACGTTGATTTAGTAGTTAAATAATTATGTCTCATTTTTATTATTTTTTAAGTATTTAAATATTAATATTCTTCAAGAATTAATTTTGTAATTTTCTTATCAGGAGATACCCCTATAATTAGAATCAAGGAAGTATTTTCGAATTCTGTTAGGTATCTTTTTGCTTTGTCTTCATCTAATAAAAAAGAAGAAGCTCCCATTGGCCCTTTTTTTGATTGGTTTTCAGAAATGAATTGCTTCACTCTTTCTATTGTAAATGTCGATTGTAATTGGGGGGATAACGTATCAAAAATCTTTTTAGAATCTTTTGCGTTGTATGCATCCGTTACTTCGGTGATTATTTTTTGATAATCCTCCTGAGTTTGTGAAAAACCTATTTGCAAAAAAAGAAATAAGATTAGGCTAAGTATTTTTTTCATAGTATTTAAATTATGGTTTAACTATTTCGTGATTACGGTTAAATGATTGTTTTTAACCGATTTGTTTTATTGGGTGCGAAAGTAGAATTAGAATCTGTAGAGAATTTGTGGAGAATCTGTAGGAAATCTGTAGACGTTGTTTTGATTCTTTTTTTGAAATAATAACCTAAAAAACAAATAGATAGATAACTTCTTTTTAAGTCATGAATGGACTTGTTTTCTGAAAGTGAATATTATTTATAAAAACTTTTGCTTTCTGATAATTATTTGTTTCTTTAATTATAGGTAATTGGAGTATTAAATTTAATCCGAAAGAAGTGAAAATTCTAATTATAGAAGATGAACATATGCTTGCCGAATCAATGGTACAGTACCTTGAGAGAGAAGGATACCAATGTGAATGGACAGATAACTTAGCGGCGGCAAAAGAAAAAAGCTGGGATTATGAGTATGATTGTCTGGTTGTTGATATTAACCTTCCTGATGGTAGTGGTCTTGATGTTATCAAACAGGTTAAAGAAATGAGATCAAAATCAGGAATTATCATTGTATCTGCCCGTAATGCTATTGATGATAGAATTTATGGCCTTGATATTGGAGCGGATGATTACCTTACTAAGCCATTTGATCTTGCAGAGTTAAATGCACGTATAAAGGCAATTATACGCAGAAGAAATTTTGATGCACAAAATACGATTACCTTTAATGAAATTGAAGTGTGCCCTTATGAAATGAGCGTTAAAGTAAATAATAAAACTCTCAAACTTACTAAAAAGGAATATGACCTAATGTTATATTTTATCTCGAATCCAAATCGTGTAATTCCCAAAGGATCTATTGCAGAACATCTCTGGGGAGATGAAATGGGGATCGCAGATTCATATGATTTTATATATTCTCATTTAAAAAACCTTAGAAAAAAAATTCTCGAACAAGGTGGTCAAGATTACATCCAAACGGTATATAGTGTAGGGTATAAATTTTCTGATCAATGAAACTACTAAGCTTATCCAATCGTTATTATTTTACAGGATTGTTTATCGTATCCCTTATAGGAGGTTTATCTTCTTATTTTGTTATTAGACATACTGTAAATAGTGAGTTTAACGATAAATTATTTGCAGCAAAAGAAGAATTAGTAGATGAGCTTTATAGACATGATGAGTTATTAAGTAGTTATAGTCTAAATATAGGTGATAATATTGTTATTCAAAAAGTAGATAGAGATCCAAAAATCCAAACATTTATAAAAGACACGATATTGTTTAATGAATATCAAAATGAGGAGATGAACTATAGGCAGATCACCTTTTCTGATAAAGTGAAAGATACTTTTTATGTCTTTTCGATAACTAAATCATTACTTTCTTCAGAAGATTTAATACGAGGTGTTACACAGGTTATTACTTTGATTACTGCCTTGTTTTTTATAACAATGCTTGTATTAAGTAATATCGTTTCACAACGAATTTGGGTACCTTTTTATAATACTCTAAGCCAGATAAAAGATTTTAATGTAAAGAAACCAAAACCATTGTCTTTTAGTGAAACCAAAATATTGGAGTTTCGGGAGTTAAATTCTACGTTAGAACTCATGACAAATCAAGTAGCAAAAGATTATAAGAATTTAAAAGAGTATACCGAGAATACTTCTCACGAAATACAGACACCATTGGCGATTATTAAAAACAAAATGGAGCTTTTAATGCAAGATAAAAATCTTTCTGAACAACAAATATCCATTTTAGGACAAGTATATGAATCTACAGGAAGACTATCAAAACTTAAAGATAATCTTTCGTTATTGTCAAAAATTGATAACAATCAATTTATAGATACTACAAAACTAATAGTAGCAGAATATCTTAAAAAGAAAATAGGTAAGGTAAAAGAATTACTTGATATTAAAAATATTGAAGTAACCTATGATTTTAAAGGAAATCCAGTGATAGAGATTAATGAAACAATGGCCTATGTATTGTTTAATAATTTGATTAGTAATGCCATAAAACATAATATAGAATCGGGAAAACTCGTATTGACACTTACCAATGAGTATTTTGAAATTAAAAACACGGGAGAACCATTAGAGATACCAGAAGAACAATTGTTTGGACGTTTTAAGAAATCTGGAAACAGACCTGATTCTAGCGGTCTTGGTTTGTCATTAGTATATCGAATTGTTGATTACTATGACTTCTCTATAAGTTATAAAAATACTGATATTTGGCATAAAATTACACTTAAATTCTAATGCTAAATACGAGTACTCAACCATTCTTTAAATTGATAAAAATTCTGTGGCGCTACACCATGACCTACCGGAAATTCATTTAATGGACTTGTTATATCAAGCTCTGAAAGTAAGATAGGAGCTTTACGTGCCCAATCCACAGGAATTACTTGATCAACACTACCATGAGAACAATATAGATTAAGCTTAGAAAAGTCATTTGTCTTGTAATTATCGGCTAAGATATCTTCATTTATATATCCACTTAGTGCAATTACATTTTTTACCTTTTGAGGGTAGGAGAGTGCAACTGCATAACTAAGGATAGTTCCCTGGCTAAACCCAAGAAGAGTAACATTATCTTTATCCAAATCATAAGCATTTATAGCTTCATCAATAAAACCAGCAATTTTATCTCTGGATTCGATAGCCTGTTTATCATCACTAAATTTTCCTTGATTGTCATCAAAATAGATTGCGTACCATGCATTACCGTATGGTTGCATAGGATAAGGTGCTCGTACCGAGATAATGAATAATTCCTCTTGTAATTCTGTAGCAAAAGAAAAAAGATCATTTTCATCACTACCATACCCATGAAACATGAATAGAACAGGAGTCTTTTCTTTTTTTATTGTTGGTTCTTTAATGATATGGTGTAGTGATAATGTTTTGGCTTGCATAGTTTTATTTTAATTGTATATGTATATGATCATCATGCCGTACAGCCTGGCATCCATGAAATCGTATTTTGGCACTTTGTACCTTTAATCTATTCTTAAGATGTGGCTCTATAAAGACTTTCTCTATCTGTTTTTGTTTTACGATTGCCAAAAGTAAATCTTTTGTAGCTTTTTTTGAAAGTTTTAGCCCTTTGTTTATAGTTCCAAAAGTTATATACTTTGTAAAATCATACTGCCAGTTTCCTTTTTGTTTACAAACTAAGGTTTGATTATATTCTTGTTTAGTAGGAGATTCAAATACCCCGTAGCCACTAATTGAAGGTTTTTTATTTGTAACCTTATAATTATGATCTTGATAAATAAATGAGATGTCGATTTTTTTTCCATCATTATGACTTAAATGTGGAAGTAATGGAAATCCGTTTATGAATGGAAAATTTGCATCTAGATATATTAACATAACCTCTGGATTGGACTGTTGAACCAAACTTGAGGTTTTTTCTAATACGGTATAGAGTTTTGGATGTACATAATTCCTATTCAAAAGTTTTGTGAAGAAACTGTGGGCTTTTATTTGTGTAGTATCTTTTATTTTTTCTCTACCAAATAATGGAGCGATATATGGAACAATAAAAAATGTTATAAATATATAAGTGATAAGAAATACACCTAATTTTCTAAATCTATACTTTGGTACATTTCTTTTAACGAGTAATTCTGTAAGGATATATATAACTCCACCAATTTGGGTTAGAGCAGTTAAAAAAAGAAATAATAAGAATTTGAGGACTAGTTTCGCTATTTTTTTGAACATAAAAAGGTTCATTATAACCTTCTATTTAATAAAACTAAACCATTCCTGAAAGTAAGGCCCCAAAATGGGAACTGTTTTTTGTTCTTCTCGTATTGCCAAGATAAGTCCAAAAACAATCAATACAATGCAGAATATGTAAAAAGCGAGATGAATCATTAGTGAGTCAAAAACATTAGCTAAAGCTATTAAAAGGTAGAAACTGATCCACGAACCTAATGCCTGCCTGATATGAAAACTTGCAAACTGGTTTTTACTTTCCTGATTCATAAAAAAAGCTATAATTGTACCAATAACAGTTATATATGAAACAATAGCCGCTGTTTTTCCTTGTTTTGCGTAGTCAGATTGCATGATTGTCGTATTATATTATTTAGTTTTACTATACTAGATCTTAATGAAGAATTAGCTTTGTAATAGACTTATTTCAATATCATTTTTCCCTTAGCAATAATGCCATAAGGAGTTCCTTTTATGGGTTTTCCTATAAAAGCACTATTTCTTGAAGAAGATATAATATGTTCTTCTGTAAAAGTGGTATTATTCATAGGACTAAATAGTGATAAATCTGCTTTATTACCTTTTTCAATGCTCTCACTTTCTATTTTGAAAATAGATTTACCTCTGGTAAGTAGTGCTATTGTTTGTTCAATATCTAATACGTTATTAAGAGTTCCAAAAGCACTTTCTAGCCCTGTTGTACCATATTTTGCATGATCAAATTCTACCTTTTTATGTTCTACATCTATTGGCTGGTGATCACTGGTAACCATATCAATTGTACCATCCTTTATACCTTTTACTAAGGCATTTACATCTTTTTGTGTTCTTAATGGAGGGAGTACCTTATAATTAGTGTCGAATGTAACCAGTTCTTTATCGGTTAGAGTTAAATGATGAACGGTTGTACTACAGCTTACTTGTAATCCTTTTGCCTTAGCGTCTCGAATTAGTGCTACTGATTTTGCTGTCGAAATTGTAGGGATGTGTAAGGTGCCTCCGGTATATTCTAGTAGAAATAAATCCCGTGCAATCTGTAACTCTTCTGCTAAAGCAGGAATTCCTTTCAACCCTAATAAAGTACTTTGTTCTTCTTCATTAACCATTCCTTTTCCGGCAATATTATTTTCCTGAGGAAAAGATAGAACCAATCCGCCAAAATTTTGCGCATAGAGAAGAGCAATCTTTAATAAATTAGGGTTTTGAACGGCTTTTTTATAATCACCAAAGGCGATAGCACCTGCCTGTTGCATATCATATAACTCTGCCATATCTATTCCCTTAGATTGTATTGTCAAAGCTCCGATAGGATATAGGGATACTGCACTATTTTGGGATTTTCCTTTCAGAAAGCCTACAGAAGTACTATTGTCGGTTATAGGAAATGTGTTTGGATGTAGTGCTATAGCTGTGAAACCACTTTTTGCAGCTACTTGTAAACCGTGATCGATAGTTTCACGTTCTTCGTATCCTGGTTCACCAAAACTTACACTACTATCAAACCATCCTTGCGAGACGTGTAAGTTGTCTAATGTAACTTCTTCAACATGATCCGAGGCCTTGATTGTGGTATTAATATCTGTAATTATCCCGTTTTCGATCAAGATATCAACTGTTTGACGATGAAAGGGAGACTTTGGATCAATTACAGTAGCAGCCTTTAATAAGAAGTTCATTTTAGATATTTTAATAGTAGTATTTCAATTAGCAGGAATATCAATGCAAAAATAACAAACCATTTCCAAAGTTCATTAACACTAGTCTCTTCTTTTATTTGGTCAAAAAGCTCTGTTATTGATTGGCTTACTTGATAATCTCCGGTAGTATTTAGATTATAGTATTGTAAATCACTCTCTGCACTATTATAATTATAACTTACATGTTGTTGAACACTGTTATTTTTATCTTGCACTCTATAAATTCCTGCTCTCGTAGGAACCTCATCTGTAGTGATACTCACTTTTGTAGAAAAACTTTGCTGCAAGGGTATAATACTTTCCTGATCAGAAACCAGAGACAATATCCCATCTTGCCCGAGAGATATGGGAACATCATAAGAATTGATCTGACCAATAGTATATGATATATCGGTAAGTTGCAGGCTGCGTTTACCAATGTTATATAGTGTAGGAACAATTAGCGGAGAATTCTTAAAATTAGAGTTTTCCTGATTTATAGCCGATGTAAATACGTATATATTATTTGTCTTATACAAGAAAGGACTATTATCTTCAAAAGATAATACAATATTAGATGCAGTTGCTTGATAATAGCTATTCACCTTTGGATATTGAAAATTGGTAATCTTTTTATCAAATACCCCCCGATACAATGGGTGTGAGAAGTTAATCGAAGTAATTTTCTTTTCCTGTGTTTTTTCTGCCAATAATCCTTGTGTCGAATATCCGCTTATAAATTGTTGATAAGAAACCAAATCCCCCTGTATAGCAGGAATAAGACAAATAGTGCCTCCTTGATCAACAAAAGGTTTTAATGCGTTAATAAGTGATACCGGAATTTGCTTAACCTCATTAATTATCACAAGGTTTGCATTATTAATATCATTATAATTAAGTCTTTCGACAGAGCTGCTTAGCACTACAAATTCATCTGGAGTAAAAATATTTTTTATAAAACTATCATCAGCTTCATTAATTGCAACAACTTTTATCTTTTCTGGAGTGTTTATAGTAAAAAACCTTGAGTTATCAAAGGTTATTGCAGGATCTTCTATAATAACGCGACCATTGATTTTTATGTTTTCATCTAAACGAAATTCAGTTTGAGCTGTACCATTTTCGGGAATTGAAACTGCCGTTTTAGCAATTAATTTATCATCATTATATAACGCAATAGATGTGTTTTCTGCATTAGCATCGGTATTGCTTAATACTACATTAAGTGTGAGGTCATTATTTGTATTGTGTTCTAAATATAAACTGTCGATAGCAATATTTTGCCTAGTGACAGGTTGTAATTGAACAAGGTGCGTTTTTGTATCTGTATCTTTTTGTAAAGCAAAAGCGTTTTCTTTTTGTTGAAAATCCGAAACCATTATTACACGCTTAATAGTTTCTGGAGATGTCCCGAGTAATTGTTTCGCTTTAAGATAAGCTGCAGGGTATGAAAGTTGATTTGATGAGTATTCGATCTGTAATAAGTCGTTTTGAATATCTTGTTTAGAAACATCAATAAAAGTCTCTGTATTGGTAAAAAGAGATATTGTCTCTTCCTCAGGAAGGTCGCTAAGGATTTCTTGTACAGCACGTTTTAGGAGAGGCCCTTTAGATCCTTTGGCCTGCATACTAAATGAATTATCAAGGTATAATGCCGTTTTACTTTTTTTGCCAACAATTTCTTCTAATGCCAGAAATGGTTGAGCAAAAGCAAAAATAATAGCAGCCATAGCTAATAAACGGGCAATTAGTGTTAACCATTTTTTGATTTGAGAACTCTTACGAGTTTGTATGGTAACTGCTTTTAAAAACTGAACATTTGTAAAATTAACCTTTTTAAAACGCCGTAACTGAAATAAATGAACTAGAATAGGAATTATAAGTGCAAAAAGAGCGTAAAGAAATTCTGGGTGTTTAAACTGCATTCCTCTTGTTAATTCTTGAATTGTGTAAATATACTATAAGATTTGAGAATAAGGATTTTGAAAACGTATTTTTTATATGCTATGATGTATCAGGTACAATAGATTATTTAAAGTAGTAGTATTAGGTAGGTTATTAAACAAAAACATCATTCTAGATTGTTTTACTAAAGAAAATCATAAAAAATAGGGCTATCTTTGCAAAAATATTCAGAAATGGCATTTCGCATAAATTGTTATTTCTTAAACGATTTATATGTCATTTAACACATTAGGATTATCCGATGCACTTTTACGAGCCATCGACAAAAAAGGATATACAGTTCCTTCGCCGATTCAAGAAAAAGCTATTCCGCCGATTTTAGAAAGAAAAGATGTTTTAGCATCTGCGCAGACAGGTACTGGAAAAACAGCAGGATTTACATTACCACTATTACAGATTTTGTCTCAAGGACAGAAATTAAGAAAAAGACCTGTACGTGCTTTGGTACTAACACCTACAAGAGAATTAGCGGCTCAGGTATTAGATAATGTAAGGGCATATAGCGAATTCCTGGATTTGCGATCAATGGTAATATTTGGAGGAGTGAATGCAAATCCACAAATACGAGCATTAAGAAATGGTGTTGATGTATTGGTTGCTACTCCTGGACGGTTATTGGATTTACATAATCAAAGAGCACTCTCTTTGGCCAATGTTGAAATTTTGGTTTTAGATGAAGCAGATCGTATGCTTGATATGGGATTTCAAAGAGATATTAATAAGATTCTAAACTTATTACCAGCAAAGAGGCAAAACTTATTATTTTCTGCTACATTTTCTAAAGAAATTAAACAATTAGCTAATGGAATTTTACATCATCCAGTCTGGGTTGAAGCTGCACCAGAAAATACTACAGCAGAGAAGATTGAACAAAAGTTATATAGGGTTGATCAAAAAAGAAAATCTGAACTAATTATTAAATTTATATCAGAAGGAGGGTGGAAACAAGTATTAGTTTTTACCAGAACAAAGCATGGAGCTAATCGACTAACAAAAAAAATGGTAGCAGAGGGTATTACTGCCGCCGCAATCCATGGAAATAAAAGCCAGGGAGCTAGAACAAAAGCCCTCGGAGGTTTTAAAAAAGGAACGATTCGGGTGTTGGTAGCAACAGATATAGCGGCTCGTGGACTAGATATTCCATTACTACCACATGTTGTAAATTTTGAATTACCCAATATTTCTGAAGATTATGTACATCGTATTGGTCGTACTGGTAGAGCAGGAGCTAGTGGAGAAGCGATCTCTTTGGTTAGTCAGGAAGAAATAAGCTATGTAAAAGGAATAGAAAAATTATTAGGAGAAAAATTGCAAAGTGAAATTGTAGAAGGTTTTGAACCCACAGTAGGTTTTGAAAAATCAGCATCGACACCAAGAAACAAATCTCGTAAAAAAACTAAGCCAAAAAGTAATAATAGAAACTATAACAGGAGATCTAGAAGGTGAAAAATTGGCTTTTCATAAAATAGTAGGCAACAAAAAAGCGGAAGTAAGACTTCCGCTTTTTATATATAAATCTTTTTTTGTATTAAAAGATATAGTATCCAACAGAAACTTGAAATACAGAGTTTTTAGCTTCAGTGTTATCTACAATATCAGTAAAACCAATATTATATCGTAATTGACCGAAAAAAGAACCAAATTCTACTCCAGCACCTATAGCAGCACTTAGATCAAAACTTTCTGGATCGGTACCACCATTAAAATTATCATTAACTATAAAACCAAATTGAGGTCCTGCTTCTGCACTAAAAAATTTAGCGAATTTAAATTTTACCAAAACTGGAAGATTTAAATAATCAACATCAATATCTTGATCTATACCAAAGGCTTTAAATTTTGCTCCTTGTGCAGAATATATAAGTTCTGGCTGTACAGCAAACATATCTGATAGCCCTATTTGAACTACAGCACCAATATGATATCCTGTTCGTCCATCTAAATTGGCGTAACCGTTTCCATTTAATGTAGCGAAGTTTACCCCTCCTTTAAAACCAAGTTTGATGTCTTGTGCATTCGAAGAAATAGAAAAACCGATTACCGCAATTGCTAATAAAAAAAGCTTTTTCATAATTGTAAATTTAAGGTTTGTTTGAGGTCAAAGATAGGAACTAATATCTTAAGAAAAGGTTAAATCTAGAAAGCTTCGACTTGTTTACTAGTACCATTTTGATGTTTTGTAAGAGTTATTTTGAAGCAAAGAATGTTGTATCTTCGCCCTAAATTCAAAACCTAAGCTAAGATTGCAATACGAATTCACAATACAAGTTTCGCCAGAAATTGCGGCACATCCCGATCAATTAAAAAGTAAGGTAGCACATAAAAATGGTATCCCTTTGGATGAAATTAGACATGTTCAAGTTTTAAAACGTTCTATTGATGCGCGACAACGGGCAATTAAGGTTAATTTGAAGCTAAAAGTATATGTACAGGAGGACTTTATAGATCAACCAATTTTAGTACCCGAATATCCGGATGTTTCTAATGCACCAGAAGTTATCATCATTGGAGCTGGGCCGGCTGGTTTGTTTGCAGCACTACGTTGTATTGAATTAGGTTGTAAACCCATTGTTTTAGAACGAGGAAAAGATGTACAGGCACGTCGCAGAGATCTTAAAGCTATTAATAGAGATCATATTGTTAATGAAGATTCAAATTATTGTTTTGGAGAAGGTGGAGCAGGTACATACAGTGATGGTAAGTTATATACCCGATCTAAGAAAAGAGGAGATGTACATCGTATTTTAGAGCTTCTGGTTGGATTTGGAGCTACCGATCAGATTTTGGTCGAGGCACACCCGCATATTGGGACAAATAAATTACCCGGTATTATAACCGCAATACGAGAGAAAATTGTTGAAAGAGGAGGGGAGATACATTTTGATACCCGTGTAATTGATTTTAAAATTAAAAACTCTGAAATTAATGGTGTAACTCTACTTGATGGCAGTACTATTGATACTAACAAGGTTATCTTGGCTACAGGACATTCTGCAAGAGATATATTTAAACTGTTGCATGATAAAAAAATAGAGATCGAAGTAAAACCTTTTGCTTTGGGAGTACGAGTAGAACATCCACAAAAACTTATAGATCAGATCCAGTATTCATGTGAGGTTCGTGGCCCTTATTTACCTCCTTCACCATATAGTATTGTAAAACAGGTAAAAGGCAGAGGAATGTATTCTTTCTGTATGTGCCCGGGAGGGGTGATTGCTCCATGTGCTACCAGCCCTGGAGAAGTGGTTACAAACGGGTGGTCTCCTTCTAAAAGAGATCAACCTACCGCCAATAGTGGTATTGTTATAGAATTAAGGTTAGAAGATTTTAAGGAGTTTTCTAAGTATGGCCCTTTATCTGGAATGTATTTTCAGAAAAGTATAGAGCAGCACGCATGGCAGGTAGGTGGGGAGACTCAGAGAGTTCCTGCACAAAGATTAATAGATATGGTTGAAGGAAAAATATCAACAAACCTTCCTGAAACCTCTTATAAGCCTGGTTTAACATCTACTGATATGGGGCTAGTATTCCCCGAATTTATTCATCAAACGCTACAAGATGGTTTTAAGGCATTTGGTAAAAGCATGAAAGGGTATCTTACTAACGAAGCTATAGTACATGCTCCCGAGTCCAGAACATCATCGCCAGTTCGTATTCCCAGGGATTGGAAAACATTAGAACATACACATATTAAAGGATTATACCCTTGTGGTGAAGGTGCGGGATATGCCGGTGGTATAATTTCTGCGGCTATTGATGGTGAAAAATGTGCTCAGGCTTGTGTAGCAACAACAACTAAAACAGTTTAATTAGATTTCTTTATAGAGAACTCAAAAGTGGTTTGAATCTTTTCTTTAGAAGATACTTTAATATAACCTCCTAGGTTTTTAACTAATTTTTCTACTGTAGAAAGCCCAATACCATTACCTTTATTACCACTTCTATCTGCAATATTTGCTGTAGTGAAAAGTTCAAAAATAGTATCCAATTTATCATTTGGAATTCCCATTCCATTATCCGTTATTCTGAAATAATAGAAATTTTCATCTTCGTTAGTTTCTATAGATATAATGATTTGCTCTTTGTCATTATATTTAATACTGTTTCCGATAAGATTAAAGAAAATTTGTTTTAATGCAAGCTTATTACACTGTATAATAGGATCTTCTTCAGGAAAATAAATAGTGAAATCCGGTTTCATAGTAAGTAAATCAACGATTTTATTCAACAGATGATTTAAATAAAATTCTTCGGGTTTATTATGCATTAAACTTTCACTCTCATAATGATCTAGTACATCACTAATATAGCTACTCATAGAGAAAGAAGAAGTTTTGATATAATCAAAATATTCTAAACTTTCATTATCGAGTTTATCTCCCAGTTTAAGCTTCAATAAATCTGTCGATGTAATAACATTGGCTAAAGGCATCTTAAGATCATGAGAAATCACTCTTGCAAACTCCCTTAAGGATTCGTTATGTTTTTTTAACTTATTTTGAATTATTTGAAGATCATTATTCTTTTTGTTCAGCTCAAAGAGAATAATCACTTGTTTTGCCAAAGCATTAAGAGATTCTAATTGCTTATTAGAAAGTTCTCTTGGAACACTATCCATCACACATAATGACCCTAAAGCAAAACCATCCTTATCTACTAATGGAATTCCTGCATAAAAAATAATAGGCTTTTCTTCAAGAATAATTGAGCTGTCATTAAAACGTTTATCTTCTCTGGTGTCTTTAATTATTAATGGAGCATGAGGTTGTAAAACAACGTGAGAGCAAAGAGAATTATTACGAGGAGTCTCGCAAGTTTCTAATCCGTGTTTAGATTTAAACCATTGTCTGTCATTATCTACCAACGAAATTAGTGCCATATCTGTTTCACAGATAAACGCAGCAAGAGCTGTAATCTCATCAAACTCCTTCTGTGATTCGGTATCCAGAATGTCTAATGATTTTAAAGCTTCTAACCTAAAGTTTTCGTTTATGGGTATTGCGTTTGATATCATCCTCTTACAAAGAATTGATTTATATAAGAATCAATTCCTAATAAAATTAACAAAAATAACCCAGATATTACAAATTAATTAGCATTACATAATAATTTTACGTGATAACCGTAATGTAATTAGAAGAGATATGCTATTATCTATATTCTATTAGTAAAGGGGTAAGAAGAGTGATCAAATTCTCTTTTAATATGCTTCAATGTCATCTTCTAGTGAATGTATAAATGAAATAATATCCTTTATTTCCTGATTAGTGAGGTCTAATGCATCAGAAGGTAGTGTTTGATATTCATTATGAATACCAATACCAATACCGCCGCCACGATTATAAAAATCCATAACATCTTCTAGAGTATTATACACTCCATTATGCATATAAGGGGCAGTTTTTCCTGCGTTTCTAACTGTAGGGGTTTTAAAAAAATGCTTCCTTTCAGGAGTTTTATATACATGATACCTTCCCAAATCAGAACTAATAATGGCATTGATAGTATCATTTTGCTCTGGAACTCCAATGAATTCAATTTCTGACTCTCTATAGTTGGGCGGTACAGTACCATTAAAAACAGGAGCAAAATGACATGTGGCACATTTGGCTTTACCATTAAAAAGATTAAAACCATTAATTTCATTTTGCGTAAGCGTATTTTCTATAGTGTTTATGTTACGATCAAATTTAGAGTCAAACGGTGCTAAACTTCTTATATAACTGGCTATAGCATTCCTGATTTCTGCATTACCAACTTTTTGGTTTTTAAAAACTTCTGCAAAACTTTTTGTGTATATACTATCTTGTGTTACAACTTGCCTCAACGTTTCTAAATCTGTATGAAACTCATTTTTGTTTTCTATTACAGCAATAATTTGCCCCTCTAAACTACCTGCTCTTTTATCATAGAAAAATGCCTTTTGTAAACCCGAATAAAGTAGAGTAGGAGTATTGCGTGTAACTTTTGCTCCAATTTTTAATCCATCTGTAAACGCTTTATCTGCATGATGACAAGTTGCACAACTAGTTTTTTTATCCGATGACAAATTAGTGTCGTAAAATAGTTTTTTACCTAATGTTATTTTTTGCGGAGTCATTTCTCCAGAATTTCTGTCCGAAAAATAGGTGTGATTATAAGTGTCTTTAGAAAAAAGAGAAATAGCTTTATTTTTTATTGCTAACTCAAAAGGAAAACTCACATGCCAATCATTCACAATCTGATTCCATAAGTCTAATTGTTTATGAGTATGATTTTTAATGAAATCATATCGATTAAATGTATTAAAATCAGCGTTTAAATCTTTAATTGAAGCTTCTATTTCATAATTCCATTTTTTTAAAAGTGCTGGATTATTAAATTCATTTTGAAAGATCGATAAATATGTTTTCAAACTCTGATATACTATTTTGGACTCTTCTAAAGAGTTTTCTAAGACTGGAGAATCAAAACCTGTTATTCCTGTAAGTGCTATTTGAACTATTGATTTTCTAAACAGCCACAAAAAATGATATGTCTTTAAGTGATTAAAACTAGTGTTCTTTCTGATTAATTTTAATCTATTTGAAACTAGATTCAAGTGTTTGTTTACACGTACAGAATTCATGTTTTCTGTAAAGATTTCTTCTTCAAGCACTTGATATCCACTTGGCTTTTTAGTTTTTATATCAGTAAAGTCCTCTTCTTCGACTTTCAAAATATTTGGTTGATTTAAGAAGCCATAGTTTTCAATGTCCAGGGAAGCCAAAATGGGTTCGATTTTTTTGAAATACTTTCTGGATTGAAGAAAATATTTTTTGACATTGCTAGTATCAGTTTTAGCACTATCCAAATGATTAATAGCCATAGTGATATCGGATATGAATTGTTCTTTCATTTGGATATTGAATGACGTTTTTTCTTCTTTCTCTTTTGAACAAGAAGAAAAAATACCGAATATGATAAAGAGGCTTATCACAAAATAAGCCCCTTTACTGTATTTAAATAAAATCATATGTTTATCTTTCTAAACCTTTAATTATATAAAGCATACTTCCTTCTTTACGACTATTTGCTATATCAGGATTTGCTGTAGGATCGGTAAAAGGTGTTCCGTCTGCTCTTTCCCAACCATGATTTTGGGTAATCATAAGAAAAGTCTCATCTATACCAATAACGTCTGATATATCAATCATACCTGTTATTTCCCATATTCTGTCTAGACTACCATATCCGGCTGCTGCTGCTTTAGGTTGATCACATTCTAACACTACTTTTAACTCTCCGGTGTTTAAATTGTATTGATATAATCTTGAATAATGATTTGCTGCAGGTTTAAAATCTTGAATCCCATTTGGGTCTTCTTGTATGTAAGCATAATTTTTGGTTACCAAAATATTATCAGGGCTATGAAAAGCTTCCGCGGTACCGCCTACTTTATCACCATCCAATACACACGTTATTTTACCGGGACCATATGGAGTTTTATGATTTAGTTCTACTTTATAAATTCTTCCAGAACGTGTTCCTTTTCCCACTAATCCAGGTTTATCTCTTCCCGTTACTGCAAAATAGACTTCTTGATTATTACTTCTACTATGTCCTCTTCTCCAATCTATATCTTCCAATCTAGAAAATCCCATTACGCCTTTTTCTTTGGCTTCGGCATCCAATAAATCGATATTTTTTTCGGTTAATTCTACAAATTCCATTTCATAAGAAACCCCTTCTTCCATATCTACTTCGTAGGTTACTGTAGGTGAGGTTACCTTTAACCCATATAATTTACCACCCTCAAGATCTCCTTGTCTGCCTACATACATTCCTAATTGTCCAGAAGGAACTTCGTTATTACTATTATCATCACCAATAAAAACTACAGTTTTACCAGGATACGCACGTCTGCTTAGTGCTACTGCATTTTCGGTAGACCATTGTCCTAATGCAGTCAACATTCTTGGGGCAGAAGCTTCTGATACGTTTTTATAAGGATTAGTTGCGAAAACACCTTTAGAATTTCCTCCCCATTCACCACCAGAAAGGTATAAAGGACCGAAACCATGTACAGATGGAGTGATTAATGAACCAGAACACTGGGCTGTGTTTGCAGTGGCCAATGCATTAAGAATATGTTCTCCTTTAATGGGTTTAAAAGTTTCATCTAATGTGATTCTGGCAACAGAATAATCAGCTTCGATATTATTAATTAAAGTAAATGTTCCGTTTTTATTACGAAGTAATCCTGCTCCATCTGCCATAGAACCATATGTAAAATCAGGAATATAGGTATCTTCAGATGAAAGTAGGTTGTATATTTCTACATCAGAAAATTCAGAAGTCTTTTCTAATAAAACAGGAGAGATAGAATGATTTTTTAGTTCAATTTTTCCTGTTGGAGGTTTAACAGGACCTCCTGTGTAGTCGTCTAGATTGCAAGAAGCCAATAATAATGCAGCACCTAGAGAGGCAATAATAAGATGATTTTTCATGATTGTGTGGATTTTTTTGTTTCCACAAATTTAGACTAAGGTATACCTCAACAACTTTATGAAGATGTTTTATGTTTATTAAAGAAATATCATCTAAATGTTTAGAATGTAAAATTAAGATTACTCTTTAGAATTGTTCTAAGTTTAAAATTTTTCAAAAACTCCAAGTCCAAATAATGCGTAATCGTACTTGACTGGGTCTGAGGAGTCTAATTTTCTCAATTTTGTATCAAGTTCTAACAATGCTTTTCCATCATTTTGTTTGCGTGTAAGCAATCCTAATTTTCGAGCAACATTTCCCGAATGCACATCTAATGGGCATGATAATTGAGCAGGAGACAGGTTACGCCAAATACCTAAATCGACCCCGGCAGAAGCATCTCTTACCATCCACCGTAGAAACATATTAATTCGCTTAGCAGCAGAATTTTTATAAGGATCACTAACATGTTTTTCTGTTCTGAGTGGATGTGGCAACGAAAAGAATTCCTTTTTAAAATTATGAATCGCAGCCTGAAAGTTGTCATCTCCCTTATGTAATTTAAAAAAAGCTTCCATATCAACATATTTGGTATATATATACCGTAATGCAGTGATAAAATAGGAGAGATCGGTACTATTAAAGGTTCTATGAACAAAACCATTAAAATCTTGAAGATTCATTTCGGTATGATTCATTATAAAATCATACGGGCTATTACCCAAAAGAGACATTAATTTGTGAGAATTGGTTAAGATGCTTTTACGGTTTCCCCAGGAAATGGTAGCAGTAAGGAATCCCGAAATTTCAATATCTTCTTTTTGAGTATACAGATGGGGAATTTGTACTGGATCTGTTTCAATAAATTTTGGTTGTTCGTAGTAAAAAGCCTTTTCATCCAGGAAATCTTTGAGCTCGATATTGTTGAATTTTTTCAAAAGGATATATTATGATTTTTAGTATTCTATCATCAACAAAGATGATAATTTTAATGAATACTCTTTAATATTTAAGAAAAAGGTTAAATAAAATACAGATTTGAGTTTTGTGTACAATAAATTGATGTGTTAAAAAGTTTATCTATTTTAGTACTATTAAAAAGATAGTTTTTACTATGTTACTAAACATATAGGCATTTCTATTGATCTATATTAATAACAGTCAGTGATTTTTTGTTATTTAAAGATTCTTGAGATGAAAATTATAGATTATTTATTTTTAATAAGTGGCTTACAAACGTTAGTTATTACTGTTATTCTTCTTTTTTACCGATCTAAAAAAGTATATATTAATAGATATCTGGGGTTGTTTTTTGTTACTCTATGTGTAGAGATGGCAATGTATTTTGCTTATAAGTATGTAGAACATCCGGCTGTTTATTATCACCCATTTCGATTTAATTTGTTGAGTATGAATTTTTTGTTTTTCTACGCAGTGGAAACAGCAGGGATTTATATAAAACGTAAAATCTATTATTATATTCCGGCAATTTTTGAGTTTTTGTTTTTATCAGTATTTTTTCTTTTAGTACTGCAAGACCCAGAAATGCATACCACTTTTCGAGAAATGTATTTTGGTAGAATATTGAACATTGTTGGTGCGATTTATATCATAACGATGTCTGTTATGATTATTAAAGTTAATAATAAACATAAGAAACAACTGCCATATTTTTATGAAATTACTAAATACAAGTCATTAAATTGGTTAACTGTTTTTTGTGTTATTTGTATCTTATTTAATCTTGTTGGGAATTTATTGAACCTGTTTGTTAGTGAAAAGCATTATACATACACGGTGAATACTATTCTTTTACTGTCGCTTTATTATATTACTATTGCGAGTTTAGTACAGATTAATATCATTAACATGATTTCACCCAGGGTGGAAGAAAAAGAAACGAAAGCAGAATTAGAGAATATTGTAAGGATTATTGAAGAATACATGTTAGAGACCAAAGCATATTTAAATCCATCAATTACTCTAAAAACATTTGCCAAGGAGGTTAGGTTGCCAGAAAGGCTAATTTCTAAAGCGATTAATAAGATTGAGCATAAGAATTTCAATAATTATATCAATTATTATAGAATAGAGGAGTTTAAACAACTTTTGTCTATGGACAGACATAAAAAGTTTAGCATTTCTGCAATAGCTAACGAGGTTGGTTTTAACTCCAGAGCATCTTTTTACAAAAACTTCAAAGACATTGTTGGAGTCTCTCCTTCATCATATGCAAAAAATTCAGATGACTGATTATCTTATCTTTATAATGTTTCTTATTATGATTTAAGACATCCTAAATCATGTTAAGGGACACCTATTTGTTGACTTGAGTGTTCTTTTTGTTGAATTTAGCACCAACTAATTTTACACAAACAATCGACTTATGAAAACATTATTCAGCACTATTCCAATTCTTGTTTTTAGATATAATCAAAAAAATATCAAGATAACTCGTAGGTTATACTATTGATTTCTACAAAGCTATAAACCGGAATTTTTTTAAATATAATTTTAGGATTCTTAGGGACCATTTTGAAAGCCTGAAAGTTGAGATTTAAAATTTCTTATTGAGTGAGTGACAATCAAAATGCTTTTCAAATTTTGATTCATATGAGGCCTTTTTAGCCTCGATCCGGTTTATGCTTTGTTTGGCTATAGCTTAGACAGTCTTTTTTAGAACAATACAGATTACATATTCTTAATTGTATTAAGGTTTCAAAGTTCTTAATATATAATTTTTTAATCGAGATGATAGAAAACCTTTTGGTTTTTGTTAACTCACACAAATTAACAAACTTAAAATATGAAAACTATCAAATTATTAGCGCTTAGCGCTATCGTTGCAGGATGCATTACTTCTTGCCAAAAAGAAGAAGTTGCTGCAGAAGTAAATGAAATAAATAATGCACCCACAAAAGAACAGCTTCTTAAGTTAGAAAGCATGGGGGTTAATACAGAAGATGTGTCTGTAAAAACGATAACAGATCTTGACGGAAGTACAGCGGACTATTTTGTTAATGGTACAGATCTTGGTATTCCAGTAGCCGGGCTTGTAGATCAGCCAAGCTTAGGGGTTATGGATAATGGAATGAAGCAGTATAGAACAAGAAACATCGTTTCTAGTAGCAACCGTACAATTAATGTACTGGGTTACACTGGCGGCGGCGGTAATGGGCTTTCTAATACAGGAAGACAGGCTTTACAAAGAGCTGTTAATACATATAATGGAATAAATTCTACTCTTAATATGAGACTTACCTTTGGTACTAACTATCAAGCTGCTGATATAGTAGTATATGTACGAAGTGACCTAGGATCAGGTGGATTAGCAGGATTTCCTTCTGGTGGAAGAGCTTACAAGTGGGCAAGAATCGGACCTAGTGTAAAAAACAGAGGAGTTACTTACACTCAACATGTAATTACTCATGAAATGGGTCATTGTATTGGTTTGCGTCATACAGATTGGCAGAGAAGAGTGTGTAATGGTCAAAATGAAGGACAAGGCCAAGATGGAGCTATCCATATCCCAGGAACACCAACAGGTACGGATATTACATCATTAATGATTTCTTGCCCTACACAAGGAAACCCGCAAAATGGGAGTCTAAATAGAAATGATGTTACTGCATTGGAGTACATGTATTAATATAAAGTATTAAGAACTTTGATTTTTTTTAGAAGAGGCTGCCTGAAAAGGCAGTCTTTTCGTGCTTTATTTTTTTTGATATAAATAAATGTTTAGGGATGACCTGAATCCCGTAAACACCTATTTTTACTATAGTTAATGGTCTTTTTGTAAATGTCCTTAATCATGATTTAGGACATCTTAAATCGTGATTAAAGACATCTAATTATTGATTTGAGCGCTTTTTTTATGGAATTTAGCACCAACTAATTTTACACAAACTCTTGACTTATGAAAACACTATTCAACACAATTCCAATTTTGTTTTTAGTAAATAGGTAATAGTCTATAGAATAACTATAGATTATATTCTTGGTTGCACAAAGTTATAAACCGGAATATTTTTTAAATATAATTTTAGGATTCTAGGGACCATTTTGAAAACCTAAAAATTGAAGTTTAAAAATTCTTATTGAGGAACAATCAAAAAATACTTTCCAAATTTTGATTCATATGAGGTCTTTTTGGCCTCTATCCGGTTTATGCTTTGTTGTTTAGCGATATGCTTAAACAGCTTCATTTAGAACAATACAGATTACATACTCTTAATTGTATTAAGATTTCAAAGTTCTTAATATCTAATTTTTTTAATCGAGATGATAGAAAACCTTTTGGTTTTTGTTGACTCACACAAATTAACAAACTTAATAATATGAAAACTATCAAATTATTAGCGCTTAGCGCTATCGTGGCGGGATGCATTACTTCTTGCCAAAAAGAGGAAATTACTGCTGAAGTAAATGAAATAGATAATGCTCCTACAAAAGAACAGCTTCTTAAATTAGAAAGCATGGGAGTTAATACAAATAATGTGTCTGTTAAAACGGTTACAGATTTGGATGGAAGTACTGCAGACTATTTTGTTAATGGTACAGATCTAGGTGTGCCAGTAGCTGGACTTGTTGATCAGCCAAGTTTAGAATCTTTGGATAATGGAAACAAGCAGTATAGAACAAGAAACCTTATTTCTAGCCGTAATCGTACTATTGATGTATTAGGTTACACAGGAGGTGGAGGTAATGGGCTTTCTAATACAGGAAGACAAGCCTTACAAAGAGCTGTTGCTAATTTTAATAATTTAAATACTTCTCTTAATATGAGACTTACCTTTGGTACTAACTATCAAGCTGCTGACTTAGTAGTATATGTTAGAAGTGACTTAGGTGGTGGTGGATTAGCCGGATTCCCTTCTGGTGGAAGAGCTTACAAATGGGCACGAATCGGACCTAGAGTAGCTAGCAACGGTGTTACTTATGCTACTCATGTAATTACTCATGAAATGGGACACTGTATTGGCTTACGTCATACCGACTGGTTTGCAAGATCATGTGATGGTAGTAACGAAGGTCAAGGTTCTGATGGAGCTATTCATATTCCAGGAACACCAACAGGTATCGACAGAACTTCTATAATGATTTCTTGTGCAACAGGAAACGAAAATGGAGTTTTTAATAGAAACGATGCAACTGCAATACAGTACTTGTATTAATTAGATATTGCTAAGAACTTTGAAATTTATTAAGAAAAGGCTGCATAATCATGCAGCCTTTTCTATAGAATTTTTATAATAATACAGTATATGTATACTACTGGTATAATTTGTTATTTACAATGAAGAGTTACCCTACAATTTTGCCATCTACCATAACCAACTTTCTATCGGCCATATCTGCCAATTCCTGATTATGAGTTACAATCACAAAAGTTTGACCAAATTCATCTCTAAGCTTAAAAAATAATTGATGTAAATTCTCTGCAGCTTCGCTGTCTAAATTTCCAGAAGGTTCATCAGCAAATATCACTTTTGGGTTATTGATTAGTGCTCTGGCAACGGCAACACGTTGTTGTTCTCCTCCAGATAATTCATTAGGCTTATGATCATATCGATGAGAAAGCCCTAAAAAATCTAATAGTTCTTTGGCTCTTTTCTCTACTTCAATTCGTGATGTTTTTTTAATAAAAGAAGGAATGCAAACATTTTCTAGAGCAGTAAATTCGGGTAATAATTGATGAAATTGAAAAATAAAACCTAATTGTTCATTCCTAAAAGAAGAAAGTCCCTTATCCTTTTTATTTTTTTTTATAAAATTTATGATACCAAAAATCAGTAAAGGAATAATGAGTACGACCCTAATTACTGTTCTAATATATATATCAAAAATATCGGGTGAGATAACCCATGAGAGAATAACGAAGATAGCATATGCTATAAGAAAGAACTGAAATAGATTTGAAAACTTTTTTGATTTTTGATTTTTTAATTCTTTGTCTTGAAGCTTAAAAATATCAGTTTCATTAATAGTTAGAGAAGAATCATCTTTTTGACCGGGCTTATCTAATGTACCCAAAATTTGCAGTAATGTAGTTTTTCCTGCACCAGAAGCACCAACAATAGAAACAATTTCTCCTTGTTTGATATGAAGATCTACTCCTTTAAGAACATGAAGGTCTCCATAGTTTTTATGAATATTATTAGCTTTGATCATCCGTTTTCTATACTTGAAGGAGTGAAAGTAATCAATATCATTAGAATCCCCAAGATTATCCTTTAGAAGAACGTTTTAAATTATTCACATCAAGAAAATAGACTACTCTTAACGATAAAGTATGCTTGATAGGTTTGTTAAACAAATTGTCTAAACTTTGTGTATAATTTAGTGTAGATAGCTCATCATCATTAAAAATTTGATTGCGATAGAGTAGGGTAGCTTCGCTACCAGGAGCAAATCTCCAGTTAAAACTCAAATCCAGATTCCAAATATTAAAATTGGTATTTGGATTATCTTCTGAGATATCATAATCAATTTGGGATCTAGAACCATTTTCGTTTAGAATATAAAATACATTATCAGAATAATCAGCGGTACTCCAGAAGTTTCGGAAACGCAAATTTACAGCTTTGTATGGGTCAAAATTATAACTTGCACTTAACGAATTTTCTAGTGAAATAATATCTCGTTGTCCAAGGAATACATCTGTACCATCGTCATCGATATATCCAAAATTGTTTGGACGATTATAATACTCTGACCTCCATATCACTAATAATTTATCAGAAAACCGATATCGGGGAGAAACCTCTATTCTATATATTTTTTGTCCGTCATCAAACCACTGTCTGGTTCCCGCGCTAATATCATACGCGAATTTTTTTCTATAATCAGAAGAAACAAACATTCTTCCTCCCAGACTTCGACTAAAAGTAACAAATCTTCCATCTATACGAGGCTCAAAATAGTCTTGGTTTTTAGAATTATAAGCTCCTCTACCACCAAAACCAAATCGTTTTTTGGTCACAAAAAACCAATTGGCACCTATAGAATTTTGTGTTTGAATGCTAGGGTCATATAATCGCCTATGTCTTGCAAAAACATTAATCCGATAGGTGTTAAATAACCCTTTAGGTTCAAAGATCTGGTAGGACGCACTTACTCTAAAATTATTGAAGTTATTTCTAAAATTAACTCCCAAATCATTGATGTTATACGTGGTATTTGCTAAATCGTGACCAAAACCATACCTGATTTTACCTTTGATACGGTCAAAATCAAGCTCAGATGCAAAACCACCAATATTATCTCCAGGAGAATTTATGTGACTAACCAAAGATCTTCCGGTTAGGCGATACGAGTTTGACTTATTTGCTAGGTTCCAAACCAACCCAGTTACATTTGCATTTCTAAACTCACTACCACTACGAGTTACATTAGTATTTATTAAGGAAACAGAAGAATTTTTATTAAACTGTTGATCCAACACAAAAATATTATAATTCGATATAGGTTCGACTACTTCTTTGCGCACAGCTCCAGTAATAGTATCGGTAATTCGTATTTCTGTTTTTTCTGTAATAGCATTAAAAAAACCGATACCCAGATTTCCTTTTGTCCTTCCCGAGATTTTTAATGCATTAAGCAAATTTACTTTAGAAGGGGCGTCCTCAGCAACTTCATTTACGTTAAGATCATCATCAGATATAGATGTAGATGGTTTGCCACCAACTCTCCTGGAAAAGAAAATATTTCCCTTGTTAAATAATTCTGTGCCTTCAGTAAAGAATTGCCTGTTTTCGCCGAAAGTTTGTTCGAACGGACCTAAATTAAGGCGAACTTCATCAAAGGCTGCTTGCCCAAAATCCGGAATTAGAGTAGCATCTAATGTAAAGCTATCACTTAGCCCGTATTTCACATCCATTCCAGCACTAAAATCAGTCTCGGTGTCTCCATCAGAATGTGATACCAGACCTTGCACAAACGGAAAAAAAGTAAGCCTCACAGGAGGGTTAACATTCTCTACACCTTTAACCAAACCATTATATTGTGTGCGTTGACCAATTTTATTATCAATAAAGTTCCAGGTATGAGTTTGATTTCTACTCAGAGATCTTCTATAAAAATTGATGCTCCAATCTTGTATATTCACTTCGGGAAAGCGTAATGCATTATACGGTATCTTAAATTCTGCATACCATCCTTGGGCATCAAAAGAAACTTTGGCATCAAAAACTACATTATAACTAAAATCTTCATTGAATTGATCTGCTCTTGCATCACCAATAGTACCTGCACTGGTTATAAAGAAACGAGTTTCATTCGTTCCATCGTTGTAGGTATTTATTGCAATACTAAAATGATCTGCCTGAACAAATATATCATCTCGTTGACTAAATTGACGCAATACTGTATCGGGTTGATTATCATATAAGTAGACTCCAAAATAAACGGCTTTATTGTCATATGCCATTTTTACTTCGGATCTTATTTCTTTTGGTATTTTTCCCTCATTTCCGGGTTGC
Organism: Aquimarina macrocephali; assembly: GCF_051627225.1. Taxonomy (NCBI): domain Bacteria; kingdom Pseudomonadati; phylum Bacteroidota; class Flavobacteriia; order Flavobacteriales; family Flavobacteriaceae; genus Aquimarina; species Aquimarina macrocephali. The sequence goes on along the minus strand of NZ_CP151795.1, from coordinate 5,167,067 downwards.
CACATTTGAAAATCACCATGAGCCGGAAGAGTTTTCCATATTTCATCATCAAGAACACCATCAACTTTTGGAGGGTTATTTATTCTTTCTGCTATAATTTCCTTTCTTTCTTGAGCAAAAGATTGTAATGTAACGAAAAGTAAAAATACTGCATAAGCTTTTGAGTGTAGTTGTATATTCATAAAATTGTAATAAAAACCTTACTTTTTTGATATTTGCAAAACTAGGCTTGTAATAGGAGATGTGGTACTAACGAAAAGTTAAAAAGCAAAAATTGGATATGCATATATGTATTTTTGTTAAAAAAATTACGACTATTTAGTTATGAAAGAAAATAATATAGAAACCGCAGTATTTGCTGGAGGGTGTTTTTGGTGTACAGAGGCAGTTTTTCAGCGCTTAGAAGGGGTGCATAAGGTAATATCGGGATATACAGGAGGAACTATAAAAAACCCTGCATACCGTGAGATAACAACAGGAAGAACAGGCCATGCTGAAGCGATTAAAATCGAATATGATCCTAACCTCATTAGCTATAAAGAACTATTAGAAATATTTTTTGCTACACATGATCCTACAACATTAAATAGTCAAGGAGCAGATCGTGGTACACAATATCGAAGTGCTATATTTTATGTTGATGAACAACAACAACAGATAGCAGAACAAATAATTGCAACCCTTAAGAATGACTTCGTTTTTGATGATCCTATAGTTACAGAAATAACCAAACTGGGACCATTTTATAATGCAGAAGGATACCATCAGGATTACTATAATCAAAATAGTAGTCAGGGATATTGTCAATTTGTGATAAATCCAAAACTTAATAAATTAAATACTACCTTTAAAAATAAATTGAAAAAAGAAATACAGAATTAATTGCTATGCCGTATAAACATTTTGAAGAATACAATATAAAAGTAACAGAAGAAGTAAAAGAAAAATTTGAATCTATTATTGAAGATCTTGGAGAAGATATAAAAAGAGAAGGTATTGTTAAAACTCCTGAGCGAGCAGCAAAAGCAATGCAGTTTCTTACTCAGGGATACCATCAGGATCCTGCCGAAATTCTTAAAAGTGCTATGTTTAAGGAAGGCTATGACGATATGGTTATAGTTAAGGATATCGAACTATATTCGTTGTGTGAACATCATATGTTACCCTTTTTTGGTAAAGCACATATTGCATATATACCTGATGGATATATAGTAGGATTAAGCAAATTACCTAGAATTGTTGATGTATTTGCAAGGCGATTACAAGTACAGGAACGGCTTACACATGATATTTTAGAGTGTATTAATAATACATTGAAACCGAAAGGTGTTGCTGTAGTGATTGAAGCTTCTCATATGTGTATGATGATGCGTGGAGTACAAAAGCAGAATTCGGTAACAACCACTTCTGGTTTTAGAGGGCAATTTGAAAAAATAGAAACTCGATCAGAGTTTTTGAGATTAATTACGGCTGATTTGGGGTAACAAATTTTTGGAATACTCTTTGCTTTATTTGTTGTATATTAAACTATAAATTATGTATTAAATATGGCAAAAGACAAATACAAAAAACTTGGATTAAGTTTACTTTTTGATGGCTTAGGAATGGTTAGCTATGCTATTCCGGGAATTGGTGAATTTGCAGATGTAATATGGGCTCCTTTAGCGGGTTGGTTGATGACCAGAATGTATAAAGGTAATGTTGGTAAGGCAGCCGGAGTATTTACATTTGTAGAAGAAGCACTACCGGGTATGGATATTGTACCAACATTTACAATAATGTGGGTATATACGTATGTGATTAAAAAAGAAAAAGTAAAAGAGATTATTGATGTTGATATTTCTTAATCTTTAAAGAAACGAGCAAATCCCATTCTGCTTAACATCTTTTTTTCAAAACCCCAGAAAAATTTAAATTGCCCAAAGAGCCATCCTACGATGACAAGTAATATTTGGTATATTGGAAATATAAATAATATTCTGATAGGCCAATACAACCATCCATTTGTTGTATCTCTATGTAGTCCTATAAAAGTAAGTATAGGATCAGAAATACGAGCTGCAGTAGATCCTGTAACCGCAAAAGCAATAAAGATTGCTATGAGTTCCCATCGATACGAAACATTCCACTTTGTCTCCAGAATATTAAAAAGCTTCAGAGTAATGAAAAGGAATATCGAAAATAGAAAAAGTATTATGGCCGATAGTGTACCAATATAGATGCTATCGGTCTGATCTATTGGTAATAATTCCAGAATATACTTACCAATCAGATAAGAAGAGAATACTAAACCGAGTAATCCTAATACGGGAAATACTAATTGCCAACTACGTTCTATTTCCCAGCGTTCCTTAAATTTTTGCATAGCGCAAAAGTACAATAATTAAAAAGAATTTAAATCAAAATCGTCGCCCTCTTGTAGCAATAAATCGTTGCCTATAGCGCTGCTCAAAATATATAAAATAATTATATAAAAGGTAGTTTACCTCATAACCATAATGCGTTGCATATTGATAATTGATTTGCTGAAGATATAAATTAGGATCAAATCGTTGTGGTTGCATTACCCGTTGATTATATTCTGTGACATATATGCGATTCCTAGTTTCTAAAAATGTCTCAGAATAAAAACCTCTTGGCCTTTGCGTTACCAGCCATGAATTAAATCCAGGTTCGATGATAATAATTTCATATTCCAGACTATCATTTGCTATTCTTACGGTATCTGAAGCGGTATCGGTAGAGGCTACATCCATTTTTCTATTTTTGGTTGTAGAACAACTATAAATGAATATTCCTAAGATTAATATATAAATACAATTTTTCATAACCTTATAAATATATCTAAAAAAAGAATACTAAAGTGTTGTAGAAATTATAAATTCCAGAAATCAATTTGATCTTGTTCAATTTCTTGAGTATCAGTGAGATTAATATCCATACTATACATGATCAACTCAGTAAATCGGTTGGTTGCAAATTGTGAATTATTTCCATTAGAATATAGGATTCCGGCACCATTTGTAGCTGTGCATCGACCTAAAGTATAATTTCCGGTTCTAAGAATGGTTCCTGATCGTCGAATAGTTTGTACAACATTAGCACGGATAAATGAGAGTTGTTGCCATTGATTATTGGTGTTTGAAGCCCATCGTACAGGCTCACTACAGCAAATACCTGAGTCAAAATAAACTCTATTGTTTGACCAGTTTACATGAATAGACCATCGATTTCTATTAGCACCTGGCTGTCTTGTACCAAATGAAAACTGGTTATTAGAAGTAGAGTATAGCACTGTAAATACAGAACCATTAACTCCTGCATTAGTAAGAATTTGGATACTTGTGTTGATATCCAATCGGTCATTATTACCATCTCCAAAAAAATAGGGCCTCGTGGGATCAGTTATAAAACGAGGCTGAAAAGCATTGGTATTCTGAATTGCATTTCTACCTAAACCACTTTGATCATACCATGTGACTACAAATACATTTGCAGCACCTCTCCATGTATCTATTGCTGCTACATCTACAATATCATTATCAGCCCATCCAAAATCCTGTTGGGTATTATCACTATCTCTTCTTAAACGTATAATAGGACCGTTATAATCAGATTCTAATACACGAAGCGAGAAGGCAAAACTAATATTGGTGAGTTTTTCATCCAGAATATGAGATGGCCTCATCGTCGGAAAGTTATTGTGTTGACCAATTTGACAATAACCGAAGCTTGAAAAAAATAAACATATGTAAAGTAATAATCTTCTCATGTTATTAATTTCTTTTTAAATCCCCAGTGATATGAAATGTATTCGTTGCTGTACATACAATACCAGCTCCGGCATCTAATCCTGCTGTTTTAAATCGTAATAATCTATTTTTTATAGTTACTCCTGCAGCTCCTGAAACAGTTACTTTTCCTACTCCTGTTTGATAGATACTAACATTGTATCCTATAGGGAGCCCTACAGGAACTGTTAGTGTAACATCTGTAGCACTATTAAAAGTTAGTATATTATGATTGTCTGTATCTACGAGAGTGTAATTTCCGGTTTTAGCAAATACAGATGGAGATTCAAGTAATTCTTTCCATTCTGTTCCGTTAAATTGAAATACCTTTTTTTTTACTGTATCAAATACTAAAGATCCTTCTTGTATCGTAATTGTACTAATGTTATTTATATCGGTTGTGGTAGCTCCTGGTAATCCTAGTAGTGCATTAGCATCGATTTGGGCAATAGTGTTTGTGCCATATAGAAATAATACTAAAATTAGTAATTTTTTCATATTGAAGATAGTTGGTTAAAAATAAAAGCTTATTAAAGTCGTACAACTCTAATAAGCCCTTTCTTTTGATATATTCAAAATAATAAAATTATATTATTTGACTATAGGGTAGGAGTATTATTTTCCGAAAAGACCGCCTAATAATCCTCCAAGACCTCCTTTTTTCTTTCCACCACCACTTAGTAACATTCCGGCAACATCATCAAGAATACTCCCATCGCCATCTGCATCTAAGAAAGATTCTATCAATGATTGTTGCTTAGAACCACCACCAGACATACCACCTAGTAAACCTGATAACCCATTAGCATCACTTACATTACTTTGTTTAGCTTGTTTTCCTAATACTCCTAAAAGAATTGGAGCAGCAACTTTTAGTATTTGAGCCACAGAACCGGCATCAATTCCCGATTTTTGACTTAAAGCATTTTCTACTGCAGGTTGTTTATTTCCAAGAATATGACCTAGAATACCAGCTCCATCATTAGTAACACTTTGATCAACACCACCGTCAAATAAACCTCCTAAATTATCCAAAATCCCACCAGTATGCTTACCTGTTAGTGCTCCTAATAGTCCCGAAGCTCCTTCAGGAGTAGATGCATTTCGTTGCATTGCTCCCATAAGTACAGGCATAGCCATACTTAATAAATCTCCGGTTTTACCTTCGGATTGTCCCGTTTGTGAGCTTACACCGTTGATAATTTGCTTGCCCATAGGGCTATTTAATAGATCTAAAATTCCTGACATTGTAAATATTTTTTAATGAATCTAAATTTACATTATTAATACTAGAATTAGAGTTAAGAGTTGATTTTATTTTGATAAAAAAAAGATGAAAAACCATTTTATAGGATGAAGAGCAAAAAAAGAGCCGTTTCAATCATTGAAACGGCTCTTTACCAATATGAAATTTATATTTCGTGTCTAGTTCAAAATCTTAATAATTTGCTCGGCTAATTCTTGGCCAATACGATCTTGAGCTTCTCCTGTCGCTGCACCAATATGTGGTGTTAGCGATATTTTACTATTCATCAATATTTTGATAGCCGGACTAGGTTCATTTTCGAATACATCAAGTCCTGCAAAACCTAACTTTCCTTTCTCTAAAGCTTCTACCAATGCTACTTCATCGATTACTCCCCCTCTTGCAGCATTAATGATTCCTGCGCCATCTTTCATTTGTTCGATTTCAGGATTCCCGATCACATATTCTTTTTGTGCAGGAACGTGTAGTGTGAAAAAATCAGAATTTTTAAGAACTTCTTCTTTGGATACAGTCTTGATCTTAAATTTTAATGATTGTCCATCAAAGAACTCTAATGGTATTTCTACTTCTTCAATAAAAGGATCATAGGCAATAACATTCATTCCAACTCCAATTGCAATTTTTGCAGTTGCCTGTCCTATTCGTCCGATACCGATTACTCCAAGAGTTTTTCCTCTTAATTCGATACCGCTACCATATGCTTTTTTTAGGTTTTTGAATTTACTATCACCCTCTAGAGGCATATTACGGTTAGAATCATGTAAAAAACGTACACTACCATATAAGTGTGCAAAAACCAACTCTGCAACAGATCCAGAAGAAGCTGCTGGAGTATTAATTACATGTAGTCCTTTTTCTCGGGCATAAGCTACATCAATGTTGTCCATTCCTACACCACCACGACCAATAATCTTAAGAGAAGGACAATTATCAATAATATCTGTTCTTACTTTAGTAGCACTTCGTACAAGTAGTACTGAAATTTCATTTTCATTAATATAATTAACCAATTGATCTTGAGCTACCGTAGTTGTTAAAACCTCGAAGCCTTTTTTTTCTAAAGCTTTAATTCCGCTTTGAGATACTCCGTCGTTTGCTAATACTTTCATTTTCAAGTTTTAAATTTTGAATATTAAGTCTTATAAGTTGACTTGTCTTAATGATTATTGTTGTTAGTTTACGCTTTACGTTCCAGGTCACCCATTATATCAACAAGAGCAGCAACACTTTCAAGGCTTAATGCATTGTACATACTAGCTCTGTAACCTCCGATACTTCTGTGGCCATTGATTCCGTTGATTCCTGCTTCTTTCCACATGGCATCAAAAGTTTCTTTAAGGTCTTCATTTACCAACGTAAAAGTTGCATTCATATAAGAACGATCTTCTTTGGCAGCAAATCCTTTAAATAGAGGGTTTACATCAATTTCAGAGTAAATAAGGTTAGCCTTTTTTTCGTTTAATTCTTCTATTGCAGATATTCCGCCAAGTTGTTTTAGCCAACGGAGTGTAAGCATAGAAACATAAACAGGATAAACTGGTGGTGTGTTAAACATACTTGCTTTGCTAATATGAACTTGATAGTCTAACATAGAAGGAATATCCCTTTCTATTTTACCAAGAATATCTTCTTTTACAACTACAAGTGTTGTTCCTGCAGGTCCCATATTTTTTTGCGCCCCAGCATAAATCAAACTAAATTTAGAAAAATCTAATTGTCTGGAGAAGATATCGCTACTCATATCACATACCAATGGGATATCTGTAGTAGGGAAATCCTTTAATTGTGTCCCATAAATAGTATTATTACTGGTAAGGTGTAAATAATCTAAATCTGTAGGAATATTTAATTTTTTGGGAATAAAGTTGAAATTGGCATCTTTTGATGAAGCAACTTCTATAACTTCACCAAACTTTTTTGCCTCCTTTACGGCTTTATCACTCCAAGCTCCCGTGTTTAAGTATCCTGCTTTTGATTGTAGTAGGTTATAGGCAGTCATTAGAAATTGAGTACTTGCCCCACCTTGAAGAAATAAGGCTTTATATCCTTTACCTTCAAGACCTAATAATTCTAAAGCCAGACTGCGGGCTTCTTCCATAACATCAACAAAATCTTTACTACGATGCGATATTTCCAGAATGGAAAGACCAGAATTGTTAAAATCTAACACTGCTTGTGATGCTTCTTTAAATACTTCTTGTGGTAAAATACAGGGTCCAGCGCTAAAATTATGTTTTTTCATGTGCTAATGTTTGTTGTTTTTAATGGCCACATGGAATCTTTAACAATTATAAATACCTTAAACTTTTATGTTTTTGATTATTTTTAATTGTATCCGTTTCATTTGTAGTTTTTAATTGTTGTTAAATAGATAGTTTTTTGATCTTTTCTTTTACTCAAAAAAGAGAGTTAGAAAAAACACCACAAAGGTGCTAATAATATGATACAAAAGCATTGTCAAAATGATAAATTATTCAATTAATTTTTGTCAAAAATTCAATAATATCTATACCATCTGCATAATCTGAAAGTTGAGGATTTTGAGTTTCTCCAAATTCAATACATTCTGGAGAAAAATCAGAACCTACAATACATTGAATTTTTTCACTGTCATTTTGTATTTTTTTACTTAACTGGTCTTTAGAGTCATAGGTTTCATAAAATAATGTTGCAATTGGAGAAGCATAACTTTCATCCTCTTTGAGCATTAAAAAACCATTTTCAAACAATTTGTAATTACTCATAAGATAAACTGCTTTATTGTAATCATAATTGTTAGCATACTTTGCACTATTGATGATATCATGATATGGATATATGGCTTTAAAAAAAGAATCAAAATCATACCCTTTTGGGACCATTAGTTTTGATACACTCCTGCATCCTAATCCATAATATCTAAAAATATCATTGCCGAGTACTTCGAGTTGTTCTTTAGTCTCATTTCCTGTTAAAATTGCAACAGAATTTCTGTTTTTACGTATAATATTAGGAACTTTACCAAAATAATATTCAAAATATCGAGAAGTATTGTTACTTCCTGTTGCAATTACTGCATCAAAACCTTTAAATTTTTCTGAAGTAAATTTGATAGATGCTTCAAACCGAGGCTCTATTGCTATTAGGTATGAAGCTAAAAAAGGTAATAGCTGATTATCATTAGAGGATTGTTTTACCAAAACATGATGTCCTGTAATTAGTACAGAAAGAAAATCATGAAACCCTACTAATGGTATATTTCCTGCCATAATAATACCAACAGTTTTTGGCTCTATTTTTTCTAATGAGTAATGAGATAACCAATCTTTTAAATTGTTCTCGGTAAGAGCATTACTCCATTGCTGTAGGGAAAAAAGTACATTTTCTTCTGTAAACCATCCATTATGATGTACTGCAGTAGTAGTTTTATGAATCATTTCATCAAAAAATTCATCATTGCGATGAAGGGTATTAACTTTCTCATAACCAGTAGATTTGAATTGGTTAAGAAACTTTCCTAATTGAGAAAAAGCTTTGATACGGTCATTTAATAACATCTCTTATTTGTTTATCACTAGTTTACGAGCTATTTTTGTGCTGCAAATTTAGAATAAAAAAGAGCTATGGCAATTATAATAACAGATGAATGTATAAACTGTGGTGCTTGTGAGCCAGAATGCCCAAATACTGCAATTTATGAAGGAGCTGATGATTGGAGATATTCTGACGGTACAGATTTAGAAGGAGATGTAGTTCTTCCTGGAGGTAAAAATGTAAATGCTGATGAAGCACAAGAGCCTGTAAGTGACGAGGTATATTATATAGTTCCCGATAAATGTACAGAATGTAAAGGGTTTCATGAAGAACCACAATGTGCGGCTGTATGCCCTGTAGATTGCTGTATTCCTGATGAAGATATAGTAGAAACTGAAGAATTTTTATTGCAAAAACAAGGTTTTATGCATAAATAGAAGGTATTATCTCAATATAGACCATAAAAAAACCTGTCATATGGCAGGTTTTTTTATGGTCATTTTTTAATTTTTAGTATTTTCGCTCTACTACAACCTCAAATCTAAAAACGAAATCATGAAAAAAACAATCTTTTTTATTCTTTTTACAACGCTTTCTGTTGTTTCTTATGGACAATATCGCTGGGAAGTTTCTGCCGGAGCTACTTTTTCTAAACTAAACCTTGATAACACCGAAACTACAGGTGGAACTGGTTTTTTTGTTAATGCCGGATATGGTTATGTAATGGGAGTTAGAGCGAGAACAAGTATTGTTTTTTCTTTAGACCTTTTGCAACGTACCAGCGAAATAGAAGGAACAGGTGATGCAGAAACACTACAGGTTGGGTTTAACCCAAAATTTAGATACTTAACTGGTGATGGTAAAGATCGTTTTCGTGGCTTTATTAATGTTGGACCTTCTTTTAGAGTAAATACAAAATTTGAAATAAACGGTGTAGAATTAGAAGATGATGCCTATGAGAGTTTGATTATAGGTGGCGTGTACGGAGCTGGTTTTTCTCAAATGATAGGAGAGATGTTCGATGTTATGGCAGAAGTAGGAGTAATGAACGATTTTGTAGATAATCTTACAGATACTAATAGTAAATTCTTTGATATTTATGCGCGAGTAGGGGTCCGATTCAGAATTTATGATGCACGACGATAAACTTTAACAAATAATGTGTGTTTAAAATCCTGCTTTGGCAGGATTTTTTTATACTTCAATTTAATTTTTTGTAAATTAGATACTTACAAAAAAAGAATAATTGGATGTCATATTGGGGATATATAGCAATTGGTGTTCTTGCAGTGTATATTGTTGTAAGTATAACCTTGTATTATTTGCAGGAGTACTTTATTTTTAAACCAGAGAAGTTAGATAAGGATTTTGAATTTCATTATAACAATCAGGTTGTAGAAGAGTATAATCTGGAAACAAGAGATGGAGCTATACTTAATGGTCTTCATTTTAAAGTAGAGAACCCAAAGGGCGTTGTTCTATATCTTAAAGGAAACTCTAAAAGTATAAAAGGTTGGGGGAAATTTGCTGTGGACTTTACAAGACATGGATATGACGTATTTATGTTGGATTATAGAGGGTTTGGTAAAAGTACGGGCAGACGTTCTTTTAAAGCAATAAAAAGAGATCTTCAGTTTGTCTACAATAAGATTAAAGATAAAGTAAAGGAAGAGTATATTATTCTATATGGCCGTTCAATGGGATCTGGATTTGCTACAAAACTTGCCTCTATTAATAATCCAAAAATGTTGATATTGGATGCTCCATATTATAGTCTAAATAAGGTTGCTGCAAAGTTTATACCTTTTATGCCGATTTCTTTAATAATGAGGTATCCTATACCAACCTATAAATGGCTTAAGTATGTAAATTGCCCTATTCATATTATACACGGCACTCACGATAAATTAATTCCTTTTAAATCAAGTATTAAATTATCAAAAATTCGACCAAAGCTTACTCGATTGTATACTGTGATAGGAGGAGGGCATAAAAATTTAAATAATTTCGAATCTTATCATAAGATGCTTGAAGAAATTATCAATTCTAAAATGAGAAAGATAAACCTTTCTAATACAAGTATTGGTGTTGTGCACTCTTCAAAAAAAGCAAATGCGCAGGCTTAAAAAAATACTATTGTGGAGTATATCACTCTATAGTATTGCTATGATGTTACTTTACTTTTTTCAAGAAAAAATTATTTTTCAACCAGAAAAGCTTTCTGATGATTTTGTTTTTCAATTTAAGCATCCCTTTGAAGAGTTTTTTATAAAAACTAATGATAACAGTCGTCTTAATGCTATTCGCTTTGTCAATGAAGATCCTAAAGGGGTGATTTTGTATTTTCATGGTAATAAAGGAAGTTTGAAACGTTGGGGAGAAATAGCAATGTTCTTTGCCAAAAAAAAATATGATATCATCGTAATGGATTATCGAGGATATGGAAAAAGTACAGGAAAAATCAGTGAACAAAAATTATATGAGGACGCTCAGTTGTTTTATAACTATGTTTTAGAATTGTACCCCAAAGATCAAATAACTATTTATGGAAGATCCATTGGTACCGGAATTGCAGTAAAAGTCGCTTCAGACAATCAACCTGGTCATTTAATATTAGAAACACCTTATTACAATATGAATGATATAGCAGAAAACTGGTTGCCCTATTTTCCAACAAACAAGTTATTACGATATAAAATTCCGTCTAATAAGTTTATACAAAATGTAGTTTGTGATATCACTATTTATCATGGAACCGACGATAGAGTAGTTCCTTATGCATCGGGGGAGCTATTATTTAATAGTATTTCAGCTTTAAATAAAAGAATGATTACAATACCAAAGGGATCGCATAACGACTTAATAAAATTTGAAGAGTACCTTACTACGATTGATAACGTCCTTAAAAATGACTAATTATATTAAAAAGAGAAGCGCTATCCTTACATAAAAGATATAGCGCTTCTATAAAAATCTATGATTTTTTAAAAGGATAAAGAAAATGGTTCATTTAGAATTTACCATTTAATACTCCATAAGAGCATCTCTATACTCTTTTAAATCTGATATATTTGTTCTGTTTTTAAGACTTTTTGTAAGTGATACCAAATATTTAAGACTCTCTACTGGGTCTTTGGTTCCTTCATTATTTGTTATTTCGGTATCCTCATCTATAGGTTCATCATCCGGAATTGGTATGAGAAAAGAATTATTCTCTTCTATATGTTCATAAGTAAACCTAAGAACTTTTACTACTAGTGGTATTTGCTCTTCTAAAGCATAAGTCCTTAATTCTTTAAGGTCTCCAATTAGTGCATCTGTGTTGATACCTGTTTTTTCCAGGTCTACCAGAATTTTATCGATTAACTTGATTGCTTTTTTATTTTCCAAATGGGTAATATTATAAAGATGATTAACTACTAATGATTGCAAATTTAGATTTTTCTTGAATTATTAGAAATCAATTTGGGGTATTTATTTACGTATATATTTGTTTTTTTTATTTAGTATAATTTAACACACAAGGTTGTTTTGTGTTAAATGCTTGTTTTTCAAATAGTTAAATGCTTTATCTTCAATCCATACTACTATTCCGGCTAAAGTTTGAGGTAAAACCGTAACCGTATATGCACTAAACCTCTTTATCTTTGACATGTATTCCAATTACAATTTTTCCCTTACTTTTTTTGTTTTCCCCAACACTTACCTCCTTATCCTAAGGAGGTAAGTTCTTCAAGGGGTATTACGTACTTCAATAAATTACTAAATTATTACCTGATATAGGGTCTAGTTTTTACTTTAAATTTCTATGAAAACATAAGGTATATGTATATATCGCTATATACAGCTTGGTATTGAGATGTATTATTTTTGAATGTTAGAAAAAAAATAAAACAAGATTCATAGTCATATGATGACAATCTATGATTAAAAAGAATTCTTATTATTAATTTACTTTTTAATAGCTAATAGAACAATTTCATATTCAGAATCGACTGCTACCGAATCATTAGAGATTGTAATTTCTTTACCCGAGTACTTATCAACCAAAATGGTTCCCTCTGGGAAAACCGAATTAATTTTAATTACTTTTTCTCCCATAGGAAGACCTAATCCTATTACTACCTTGTCTGATATTCCATTTTTATGATACTTTCTTGAAAACACATAGGGTTTTTGAGATATCATTTTGTGTTTACCTGCTCCTACAGCAGGATGATCTTTTCTAAAAACCCCTAGTTTTTGCCAATGTCTTAATAATGCTTTGGTATCCTCATTGTTGATTGCATCCCAATTCATGTTAGATCTAAGAGTAGCATCTCCTTTAGTTTCATCGATGATAAGGGGTCTTGCTATTTCATCTCCATAATATATTTGTGATATCCCGGGAGTTAGTAGCAGTTTGGTGGCAGATTCATAGGTTTTATTTCTTTTACTGTCAAAAGGTTTACCATCATCATGAGAACTTATATAATTGGTTATCCCTTTACCAATTAAATTTGTATATAAAGTTTTACTGTATTTACTGAACAATTTTTCATAATCAAGCTGATTAGCATCATGTTTAAATTGAAAATTGATCATGTTATCAAACCCATGAGCAAAATAATCTACTTTTCGGTCTCCAAAATCATAATATCGCTTACCATCGATTCCATAACCATATAATTCACCTAATATAAAGAACTCATTATTATCCAGCAGTTTATCTGGGTTTTTTGATTTCCATTCTAAGAAGGCTAACTTAGCTTGCTCGGCCAGGGTACTCCAAGCATCTTCTCTAATATGTTTTACAGTATCTACTCGATATCCATCTATCCCTAATTCTCTAACATAATCGGTTAACCATTTGATAATGTAATTTTTAGGAGATCTTTTTAATCTTGTTTTAGTAAAGAAAATATCTATTTCTGCAAGTTCTATTTCTAATCGCCCCTCTGCCTTCCATTTATTTATTAATGCTTCGGGTAATTCTACATTTTCATTATTCTCTGTTTTTATATCAGGAAGATTTTTTACCAGAGTGCAATTTATAGTGCTTTCATAATTTTTATAAGTGCATTGTGGAGAGGTTCGTACCCAGCTATCTGGCCAAACAGGGTCTTGCTCGGTAACAGGGCCAGTATGGTTCATTACAACATCCATTAGAATTCGGATATCATTTTTATGGGCAGTTTCTACTAATTGTTTCAGTTCTTTATAAGTCCCAAAATTAGGATCAATTTTTGTCCAATCCTTTGTCCAATATCCATGAAACGCATATGTATTTCCAGTACCTTCATCTACACTTCCGTGTATCTGTTCAACAACAGGACTGAACCAAATCACATTAATCCCAAGATCTCTAAAATATCCATCTTCTATTTTTTGAGTAATCCCTTTAATATCGCCACCTTCAAAACCTCTAAGTTTCCCAGTTTTTTTGGTTCGTTCTAAAACTTTATCATTCGTAGTATTTCCATTTTTAAACCTGTCGGTTAACAAAAAATATATATTGGACCCTTCCCAAACAAAGGAAGGCTTTTCATTTTTTTTTACTTTATTAATATTGGGTTTGATGATTTTTGATTGATCAATACCATCTTTTTTTGACTCATTTTTACATCCGATCATTAGGCATAAGAGTAAAAAAACAATGGTTTTTATAAATTTGAACATAGTATTTTGGGATTTTAAAATGCTAAGCTATAAAAAGTCTCATAAAAATTAGAGGAAGATGAATTACTAAATTCATAAAAATAAGAGATATTATAATTTGTTATGCATTTTTGCAAATCCATAAGGTAGAGAATTGATGTAATTAATTTTTATTTTTCTATAAAAATAATGTTCCTTTGGAGTCAAAATTATAAAAATGACCAAATTCAAAGCATGGATCTCTGCAGCTAGATTAAGAACTTTACCGCTATCGGTTTCAGGAATAGTTGTTGGATCGGCTTTAGGTTATATAAATTTTTTAGAAACAAACATCTTTTGGCTGGCTATTGCTACTACATTAGGACTACAAATTTTGTCCAATTTTGCTAATGATTATGGTGATGGGGTAAAAGGTACTGATAATGAGGATAGAGTAGGGCCACAAAGAGCTTTGCAAAGTGGAGCCATTTCTAAAAAAGAAATGTATAGAGGAATAGTGTTTACAGCATTAATCACGTTAGGAGTTGCCATTGCTTTAATTTATGTTTCTTTCGGAAAAGAAAACTTTTTCTATTCTGTATTCTTTTTCATACTAGGACTTACTGCTATAGCTGCCGCTATTAAATATACTATGGGCAGTTCTGCATATGGCTATAGAGGCTTAGGAGATCTTTTTGTATTTATCTTTTTTGGATTAGTTAGTGTCGTTGGATGCTACTTTTTGTTCGCAAAAAAACTTAATATACTTGTTTTTTTACCCGCTATCACTATTGGATTATTAAGTGCCACAGTATTAAATCTTAATAATATGAGAGATTACTATAGTGATAAAAAAGCAGGTAAAAATACACTTGTTGTAAAACTAGGAATTAATCGAGCGAGAACATATCATTTTACTTTGCTAATTATTGCTATGCTATCAATGTTAGTGTATCTATATGCTACGTATAAAACTCCCATAAACTTTTTGTTTCTGATTGCTTATATACCTTTACTCATTCATATAAGAAAGGTAGCCAAAACCAGTGATTCAGAACTACTGGATCCCGAGCTTAAAAAAATAGCTTTAACAACATTTTTACTGTCTATTTTATTTAGTCTGGGGCAGATTTTATAATTTAGTCGAACTCTGTAATTACAGATGATTTATAGTAGTTCCTTGTGATATTCTATTGTATCTCAGGATCTATTTATAGTATAATAAGTTTAAATTTTTCACACATGAAAATCACCTTTTACGGCCATAATACTTTATTAATTGAAATCAATGAAACGAATATTCTTATAGATCCATTTATTTCGGGTAATCCATTATCTAAGGATAAAATTGATATGAGTACAATTAAAGCAGATTATATACTGCTTACTCATGCACATCAAGATCATGTTCTTGATGCAGAAGCTATAGCTAAAAGAAATACTGCTACGATTGTCTCGAATTATGAAATTGCTACATATTACCAGAATCTGGGTATAGAAGTGCACCCTATGAATCATGGAGGGGCCTGGAGTTTTGAATTTGGAAAAGTAAAATATGTAAATGCAATTCATACCAGTAGCTTTGCCGATGGAACTTATGGAGGGCAACCAGGAGGATTTATTATTGAAGGAGAACATAAAACTATTTACATTGCTGGAGATACAGCATTAACAATGGACATGAAATTAATTCCATTAAGAAATACTTTAGATCTTGCTATTTTACCTATAGGAGATAATTTTACAATGGGAGTGGATGATGCTATTATCGCAAGTGATTTTGTTGAATGTAATAAAATATTAGGTGTACATTATGATACTTTTGGGTATATCGAAATTGATCATGATGAAGCCAAGCAAAAGTTTTTTGAAAAAAACAAAGACCTTATGCTGTTAGGTATAGGGGAAAGCATCGTATTATAATGGACGCCAGTTATTATAAGTATACCCTTCAGTTTAAAAGGCCAAGCGGTACTTCGAGAGGGATTCTAAAAACCAAAGAAACCTGGTTTATCGTGATTTCTGATGGAACAAAGAAAGGGATAGGTGAATGCGGAATTCTAAGAACATTAAGTATAGATGACCGACCAGATTATGAGGATAAATTAAGGTGGACCTGTGAGAATATTCATTTAGGAGTAGATAAACTTTGGGAAGAACTTATAGAGTTTCCAAGTATTCAGTTTGGAGTAGAGATAGCTTTTAGATCTTTAGAAAGCGATTCTCCCTTTTTATTATTTCCTTCGGCATTTACTAATGGAGAGGAACGAATTTCTATTAATGGACTCATATGGATGGGAGATAAAGAATATATGAGGCAACAAATTACCTCAAAATTAGATGATGGGTTCGATTGTATAAAAATGAAAATTGGTGCTATTGATTTTGAAACAGAACTAAATTTGTTGTCCTATATACGATCTCATTTTTCTTCAGATAGCATTGAATTAAGAGTAGATGCTAATGGAGCTTTTAAACCAGAAGAAGCCTTAGATAAATTAAAACGCCTTTCTGTTTATAATTTGCATAGTATAGAACAACCTATACGACAGGGACAGCATATAGAAATGGCAAGGTTATGTAAAGAAACTCAATTACCTATAGCGCTAGATGAAGAATTAATAGGTGTTTTTGATGTAACGGAAAAGAAAAAATTGCTACAAACTATACAACCACAATATATTATTCTTAAACCAAGCTTGGTAGGAGGTTTTAAGGGAACCAAAGAATGGATTGATATTGCAGAATCTTACGGGATAGGGTGGTGGATTACCAGCGCACTAGAGAGCAACATAGGGTTAAACGCTATTGCACAGTATACATATACCTTAAATAGCAAAATGCCCCAAGGTTTGGGAACAGGAGGATTGTATACGAATAACTTTGATTCACCATTAGTGGTTAGTCAAGGAACTTTGAAATATTATAATAACATAAACTGGAACGTAAATTATTTAAATTAAGATTATATGTATATAGCACAAGCACTTAAAATAAAACATGATTGGTGGAGATATTTAATCGGATTAGTAATCATTTTTATTTTTTGGCAATTTATTGGTATTATCCCTTTATTCATAGGGGCATTTATAAATACTGGTGATTTACAAACGTTGATGGTTGCTGCAGAATCTAACTTTACCTCGTTAGATATGAATTCTAATCTATTTCTAACCTTAGTGATTATAAGTTTTATATCTGGATTATTGGGGTTATTTATAGCTGCTAAGTTTCTTCACAAACAAAAAATTAGAGAATTGACTACAACAAGAAAAAAGATTGATTGGAAACGTATTTGGTTTACATTCTTTCTTGTTTCATCTATAAATCTTGTGTTTTTTGCAATTAGCTATTATACAGAACCAGAAATTTATAAGCTTAATTTTGAAATGATTCCGTTTTTAATCCTGGCTTTAATTTCTTTACTCTTGTTGCCGTTACAAACCAGTTTTGAAGAGTATTTGTTTAGAGGATATTTAATGCAAGGTATAGGTGTTTTAGCTAAGAATAAATGGTTACCACTTATCATAACTTCTGTAACGTTTGGATTACTTCATGGTTTAAATCCAGAAGTCGAGAAACTAGGCTATGTTATGATGGTATTTTATATAGGGACTGGTCTTTTATTAGGTATTATGACCCTAATGGACGATGGTATGGAATTGGCCCTAGGCTTTCATGCGGCAAATAATATAATGGCTGCAATGTTAGTTACAACAGACTGGAGTGCTTTTCAGACTAATGCAATATTTTTAGATATATCAGAACCTTCAGCTGGTATTGATATTGTACTTCCAGTTATTATATTATATCCTATTTATCTGTTCATATTAGCTAAGAAATATAAATGGACAGGGTGGAAAGATAAACTATTTGGAAACATAGCATCTGATAGAATTTTAGAATAACTAACAAAAAGATAACACACTCTTTACATATTGATAACTTATGAGTATGTTAGAAAATTGAAATTTGAATATGCAAACTAAGAGTACATTTTCTATACCCGAAATACATCAAAGCTTCTCAATAAATAAAAGTTCTTTTGATAAGGAAAGACTAAAGTCTTTGGCGTATAGTTTTATTAAAGAAGGTGAGGTTTATGAACAGGAAGCAGGAAGTTTTTTGTTGGATTGGTTAAATGAAAAAGATCATATTGTTGTGCAAACTTCTGGTTCTACGGGAAAACCAAAAAAAATAAAAGTTTATAAACAGCACATGATCAATAGTGCAATAGCAACCGGAAAATTTTTTAAATCTGAAGAAGGAACTACCGCACTGCTATGCCTTCCTGCAAATTATATTGCTGGAAAAATGATGCTTGTAAGAGCTATGGTATTGGGGTGGAAGATAGATTTGATACCTCCAAGAACAAATCCTTTGGATACTGTATATAAGCAATATGACTTTTGTGCAATGGTACCCTTGCAATTAGATAACTCTCTTAATAGACTCCATTTAATTAAAAAACTAATAGTCGGTGGTGGTCCTGTTTCAGAAAATTTAAAAGAATTGGTTCAGGGTTTTAAAACTAAAATATTTGAAACCTATGGTATGACAGAAACAGTTTCTCATATTGCTGCAAGAAGAATAAATCCAAAGAAAAAAGATAAAAAAGATGCTCGCTATTTTAAAGCGTTACCTAATATCACATTAAGTACTGATACAAGAAATTGTTTGATTATTAAGGCTCCACAGCTAAATGAAGAAACAATTATTACCAATGACGTAGTAGAACTGAAAACATATAAAAAGTTTTTGTGGAAAGGGCGTCATGATAATGTAATTAATAGTGGCGGGGTGAAGCTGTATCCAGAAGAGATAGAAATAAAATTACAACTATTGATCGGACATCGTTTTTTTGTTACCAGCATCCCTGATGATACACTAGGTGATAAAGTAATCTTACTCATAGAACATGAGTATGATAAGATTGCATATCTAACACTGCAGGAAGGGATACAAAATCTAAATACCTTAAACAAATACGAAATCCCGAAAGAGATTTATTTTCTACCTCAATTTATAGGAACAGAAAATGGAAAAGTACAAAGAAAACAGACTGTAGAGATGGCCATGAATTTTAAAATGTAATTCTTTTCTAATTAAAATTTGATTTGTATTTATCAATAAATTCAAATCGTAAACTCTTCACTGTTGCATTTTATGGAAACATAAAACCAATATTTCCTTTTTACTCAATAAAAAGACTACTTCACTCATTTTTGATTGTTATCGCTTATAAGAACACATAGTTTTAGTTCATAATTAAAAACTATCAACTATGAGACTATTATATAATATTTTGTTTGTTTTTCTTACCATAGGAATTACGAATGCGCAACAGATAAAAATTACAGGAAAAGTAACCGATGACCAAAGTCTACCATTACCAGGGGTTAATATCTTAGTAAAAGGTGATGCTAACGGTACGCAAACAGATTTTGACGGTAATTACTCTATTATGGCGAATATTGGAGATACACTACTGTTTTCTTATGTGGGATTCGAAACCGCAGAAGAAAAAGTAACTGCTACCTCTGCTTTTATGCATATTAAATTGATTCCTTCTTCGGCAGAATTAGAAGAAGTTATAGTCACCGCATATGGGTCAAATAGAGTAAGAAAATCGATGAGTTATGCTGTATCCAGTAATAGACCAAGAAGGAGAGGAAGAAAACATAAGCAAAGACGTATGAACAAATCGTCGGGAGTACAAGTTTTTAATACAGGTAATGCATTAAAAATCAGAGGAGTAAGTTCGGTTTCAGGTACAAAGCAACCGTTGTATGTGGTAGATGGAGTTCCTATTGATAATAAAGATATAGCCGTGGTAAAAGCAATAGATCCTTCAAAAATTGCAAAGATAGAAGTGCTTAAAAATAAAAAAGGAGCTTCGGTTTATGGAGCTAAGGCTAAACATGGGTGTATTGTAATTACAACACATTCTGGTAATTATAAAGTACAAAATGATGAGTCATATAGAGAAATTGTTGAGAATGATTTTAAAAGAGTTCAGATGTCTCCTCTTTCTACCTTCTCTATTGATGTAGATAAAGCATCTTATAGTAATATTCGAAGAATGATTAATACAGGAGTTAAAGTTCCTGCCGATGCTGTTAAAATAGAAGAAATGATCAATTATTTTAATTATCAATACGAACAACCCAAAGACGAACATCCTTTTGCAATTCATACCGAATATGCCTCAACTCCTTGGAATACAAAGACGCAATTGGTTAAGATTGGATTAAAAGGAAAAGAGATTCCTCAGCATGAAATTCCTGCGTCGAATCTTGTGTTCCTAATTGATGTATCAGGATCAATGAGTAACAGTAACAAGCTACCACTACTTAAGAAAGCTTTTAAACTTTTGGTGAATCAATTACGGGAAAAAGACAAAGTTTCTATTGTAGTATATGCTGGAGCAGCAGGAATGGTGCTTAAACCAACATCTGGCGCTAATAAGCATGAAATTAACCAAGCGCTGCAAAACCTTGAGGCGGGAGGATCAACAGCAGGAGGAGAAGGAATAAGACTGGCATATAAAATAGCCAAAGACAATTTTATAAAAAATGGCAATAATAGGGTTATTCTAGCTACAGATGGTGATTTTAATGTAGGGATTAGTAGTGATAAAGACATGAAAAAAATGATTGAAGAAAAACGAAAATCCGATGTATTTTTAACATGTTTAGGATTTGGGATGGGGAACTATAAAGATAGTAAGTTAGAAACATTGGCAGATACTGGTAATGGTAACCATGCATATATTGATACCATGCAAGAAGCACAAAGAGTATTGGGAAAAGAATTCGGCGGTACTTTATATACAATAGCTAAAGATGTGAAGATTCAGGTTGAGTTTAACCCTAGTAAAGTACAGGCATATCGATTGATAGGGTATGAAAATAGACTTTTGACAGATGAAGATTTTATAGATGATACCAAAGATGCAGGAGAGCTGGGGAGTGGGCATACAGTGACTGCACTGTATGAGGTAATTCCTGTAGGAGTAAAAAGCAAGTATATCAAAGAAATTGCTGATCTAAAATATACCAGTTCAACAATTAATAAAGAATATGGAGATGAGTTATTAACCGTTAAGTTTAGATATAAAAAACCACAAGAGAAAAAGAGTATAGAAATGGTTCATGTTTTATATACAGATTCCAAAACATCCGCTTCACAAGATTTTAATTTTGCAGCTTCAATCGCTTGGTTTGGAATGAAATTAAGAGATTCAAAATATATTAAAAACCAAAATATTAAAGACATAATATCTTTAGCCGAAACAAATAAAGAGAATGACAATCAGGGATATAAAGCAGAGTTTATAAGACTCATGAACAGCTACCAGGGATTGTAAGGTAATCAAAAGGTATTGTTAAAGTTAGAAAGAGACATCTGTATTGTTTTGCAGGTGTCTTTTTTTGTGATATTTTTATTTCAATTATATAATTAATTGCCTCACACTAATCATAACAATGAAAAACTTTTTTATTATAATTTTACTTTTCCTAAGTACTACAATTCAATCTCAAATCCTTAAAGAAAGAGAAAGAGCAGCAGCAATTGATATGGTTTTAAAAGATCGATTCGATAATCTTTTGCCTCAATTAATGGATCGTACAGAGTTTGATATGTGGATATTGATTTCAAGAGAATACAATGAAGATCCCGTACTTAAAACAATGCTACCTTCAACCTGGTTAAACGCCAGAAGAAGAACTATCTTGGTTTTTTATAGAGATAAAGCCAAGAATACAATAGAAAAACTGGCTGTAGCCCGATACAATGTGGGAAAAAATATTGATTCTGAATGGGATAAAGATAAACAACCAGATCAATGGAAAGCACTAGTGGATATCATTTCAAAAAGAGATCCTAAAAAAATTGGGATTAATTATTCTAAGGATTTTGGAATTTTGGATGGTGTCGTAAAAACAGATTATGATGAGTTTATGAAGGTGCTGCCAGAAGAATATAAACCAAGGGTTTCCTCGGCCGAGAAATTATCAATAGCGTGGATAGAAACACGTACCAAGCAGGAAATGGAAATATATAAAGAGTTGGTAAAGATCACTCATGCTATTATAGAAGAAGCATTTAGTACATCGGTTATACAACCAGGAACCACTACTACAGATGATGTAGTATGGTGGCTAAGACAAAAGGTAACCGATATGGGGTTAAAAACCTGGTTTCATCCTACTGTAGATATTCAACGTTCGGGAGAAGCATTACAAAACCATATTGTTTCCTTTTCTGATCGACCAAAAGATAAAACGATTCGACCGGGAGATTTAATTCATTGTGATTTTGGGATTACGTATTTACGGTTAAATACAGATTGCCAGCAACATGCTTATATTCTAAAAAATGAAGAAACATCACCACCAGGGTTTTTAACAAAGGCTTTTGCAGACGGAAATAAAGTACAGGATATTTTTACATCTAATTTTAAGACCGGTAAGACCGGAAATGAGATTTTATTGAAATCCCTGGAACAGGGAAAAGCCGAAGGACTTAAGCCATCAATATACACACATCCATTAGGGTTGTATGGGCATTCTGCAGGTCCAACAATAGGAATGTGGGATGCACAAGGCGGAGTCCCGGGAACAGGAGATTATCTCTTGTATGAAAATACGGTTTATGCTATTGAATTAAATACAACAGTAACACTCCCAGAATGGAAAAAAGATATCCGTATTATGCTCGAAGAAGCAGGCTTTTGGGGAACTTCTGGTTTTAAATATGTTAATGACAGGCAAACAGAATTGATAACCATTCCAAAACGATAATTTTTATCACAATATAGTTTTGAATTCCTATATTCGCAGACTAGATTTTTTAATATTTATAGTTTATAATTAGCCGGAGTTTTATGAATCGATTATTTGTTTTTTTATTTGTGAGTGCCTTATTATTTGGATGTAATTCTGATAATGATGTGGTTGTTGATGAACCGGATAATGGAGAAATTGTTACCGAAAAAGAAAATACGTTATTAACTATTTCTAGAGGGAGTAATTTTAGTATAAGGTATAATGAAGAAATTAAAGATCTTAGTTTAGAGGTGATCATAACTGGAGAAGATGGTACAATCTTGACAAGAAATAATGTTGAAACAAATACAGAAATTAAATTGATGGCAAAATATGATACAAATAAGCCGTATCATTTACATTTTGTGCTCAGGTATCTTGAGTCAGATACCGAACCAGAATTTAGATATGAAAATGTTGTAAAATATTATGTTCAAACTTTTTTGAATGTTTCTAATCGAACATATTTTTATGACCTGGACATTGATCAAGATAAAGCAGAGGGTACTGCGGAATTAAAATTTGATAATGTTCCTTTTAATTTTTTGAATGCATCACAAAATACCAGTTTTGGAAGTTCTACTACATTTGATTTACCAATTGTAGATAATAAACTTAATTTTGATGTTAAAGTTAAACAGGTTGGCGCGACTACCGTATACGCATATGTAGAAAACACAAAAGTTGGTTTTGAGGAACTTAGATATACAAGACAAGAATTAAGTAATGGAGAACTGGTAACTTTAGACTATAATACTTTACCTAAAGCGAAACTGATAAAGGTTGATTTTCCGGATTTGGGTCTGTCAAATTCTGCTTTTAGAAGATTCACCAGTATTCTATCAGGTTTTGATTCATCAGAAAATTCTACTTTTTTTAGATTTGATAGTAGTTTGGTGTTTCCGGGAGGCGAATTATCAAAAGAGTTTTTTGTTCCAGAGAATATTTTTGAAAAGTATTCATTTTTTGGAACATCGGTATTTGATAATAATATTACTTCAACTCGGAATTTTTATAATAGTATTGATGAAATTCCAAAAGCATATGTTCCGTCAACATTAAATGTTTCTATAATAAATAATTCATTTCTAAATTATCAAGCAACGGTAACAGGAGATTATGATTATTTTAATTTTGCGGCATCATATAGTGATGGTGAGAATGTTTTAGCAGATACCAAAAGGTTTAGCTGGGTGATTTTTGATTCTGCTATTCCGTCAATATCAGTTGTTTTAAAAGATTTAGTTTCAGAATTTATTAGAGAGGAAGATGGTTTTAATATAACAGCTTCAGATCTAGGAAACCCACAACTAACTATTTATAAGAGTTCTGAAATTAATGATAAGAACGATTTTGTTGATATGGCAATCGATAGGAACCGTTCTAAAAATTTAAGAAATATACCATATGAGCGATGGATATCTATTGATAGAGGGACTAAAAGTAGCTTTACTATAGAGAATGATATCTATGAAATGCAGTTGTTACAAAAAGATGATTATGCCTATTAAACTTTAATAATCATTTACTTACCAAAATCCTCATCATTTGTTCGGCAGTAACCGTACCGATCACTTTTATTTTATCTCTTGGAGTATCATCACCTATTTCATAAGTTACACCTGTAGCATTATGCCCATATAGAAACCACCCTTTAGAAACAGGTTTCTTGCTGTTTCCTGGTTTTTCGTTTACAACATAGTCAGGGATATTATTTTCTAATGCAGTAAACCAATTTTCTACAAAATGGGGGAGAGTAGTGCCTTTTCGTATTTGATTTGTATAAAATATATCATACCAGGTAGAATGAAAATCTAAGCCCAGAATTAATTTAGAATTATGGTTTTTTAGTGTTTCGGTAATAAATTGTACAGTTTGTCTAATTTCGAGCTGTCGGTATGCAGACCAATCTCGATTAGTATCAACACCACCAGCATTATGTCTCCAGTGCCCCAGATCTACACCATCAGGATTCATAATTGGAAAAGCCAATACCCGGTATCTATTTAAAAACTTATCAGAAAGCTCAGAATCATCTAATATGGTTTGTACAAAGTGCTGAAAGGCAAAATAACCGGTAACTTCAGGAGGATGCTGACGGGTTAGTAAAACGATAAGATCTCTGTTTTCAGGCTTACCTTTATAGATGTCTAAAACAGGTAAGTTTCTGCCCAATTTTGAAGTTCCAAAAATACTAAGATTTACATAACTCTCTTTTCCTTTGATTAATGTTGTATACCAGTTTTTAACATCATTAGATGATTGTATTTCTTGTGAAGCTATTACTAGAGGAGTCTTTTCTAATTTTACTTTAATCGTAGTACTTTCTCCAATTTCATATACATTAGTTGAATCTATACTTCTCCACCGACCATTTACTTTTAGCCGAGGAAAATACCTGTGTTTATGCCCTTCTGTATATTGAAATTTAAAATAAAAATATTTGGATGTATTTGCCCATGTTTTAAAAGCATAATAAGCACTTTTGTTGATAGGAGTATTTTCTGGGCTTATAATTACAGCAGCGGTACTGTCGTTTATTTGTCTAAACCCATTAAGGCGAGCTCCATCAAATTCATTACTAGCATATACACCTGTATCTTTTAATTCATAGGTTTGCTTAGCTTGAAAATTAATTTTTTTAGTAGTAGTGTCTACTGGGGTTTCAAAAGAAACTTTTTTAACAGTTTGGCAACTTGATAGAAAAATAAAACTCAGTATCAATATTGGATATAAGGTGTTGACATATACTTTCATAATGAATGAGTTTTATTGTCTGTAAATAGATGAATAAAGATACTGAATACAAATTTCATCAATAAGTAAACCCTAATTACTTAATAATTAGGGTTTACTTTGTTAATCTATAAAATGATTATTAGATGCGAGATGATATTTTAATTTTATACCTGAATTATTCCTAAATTAAATTTCTTTTCGATTGGAGAATGATCTGCAGCTTCTATACCCATAGAAACCCATTTTCTGGTATCTAGTGGATCGATAATGGCATCTGTCCAGATACGTGCAGCAGCATAATATGGAGAAGTCTGTCTGTCATATCTCGCTTTTATTTTATTAAACAAAGCTTTCTCATCTTCTTCAGATAATTGTTCCCCTTTCTTTTTTAAAGAAGCAGTTTCTATTTGTAATAATACTTTTGCTGCCTGCGAACCTCCCATTACTGCTAATTCGGCACTTGGCCACGCAGCAATTAATCTTGGATCATATGCTTTACCGCACATTGCATAATTACCAGCACCATAAGAATTACCAATTACGATTGTGAATTTTGGCACTACACTGTTACTTACGGCATTTACCATTTTTGCACCATCTTTAATGATACCACCATGTTCACTTTTGCTACCCACCATAAATCCAGTTACATCCTGTAGAAATACCAATGGTATTTTCTTTTGATTACAATTGGCAATAAACCGTGTTGCTTTATCTGCCGAGTCAGAATAGATGACTCCTCCAAATTGCATTTCTCCTTTCTTAGTCTTTACAATTTTACGTTGATTTGCTACAATACCTACAGCCCAGCCATCGATACGCGCATACCCAGTTAGAATAGTTTGTCCATATCCGGCTTTGTATTCTTCAAAATCAGAATCATCTACTAGTCGATTGATGATTTCCATCATGTCATACTGTTCATTTCTGGCTTTTGGTAAGATACCATAGATATCATCCTGATTTTCTTTTGGAGAAACAGGTTTGCTACGATTAAAACCAGCTTTTTCAAAATCCCCAATTTTTGACATTATATTTTTAATGGTATTTAGAGCATCTGCATCATCTTTAGATTTATAATCAGTTACTCCAGAAATTTCACAATGAGTGGTAGCACCACCCAGAGTTTCATTATCAATACTTTCTCCGATAGCTGCCTTTACCAAATAACTTCCGGCAAGAAATATACTACCTGTTTTATCTACAATCAATGCTTCATCACTCATGATAGGTAGATATGCACCTCCAGCAACGCAACTTCCCATAACAGCAGAAATTTGAACGATTCCCATACTACTCATTACCGCATTATTACGAAATATTCTCCCGAAATGTTCTTTATCAGGAAAGATTTCATCTTGCATTGGTAAATATACTCCCGCGCTATCTACAAGATAGATGATTGGTAATTTGTTTTCAATAGATAATTCCTGAGCTCTTAAATTTTTCTTTCCTGTAATAGGAAACCAGGCACCAGCTTTTACTGTTGCATCATTTGCAACAACAATACATTGTTTTCCACTTACATACCCAATCTTAACAACTACACCACCACTAGGACATCCTCCATGATCTTGATACATATCCTCTCCTGCAAAAGCGCCAATTTCTATTGATTTAGAATCTTTGTCCAATAAATAATCGATTCTTTCTCTTGCGGTCATTTTGCCTTTGGCATGCAGTTTTTCGATACGTTTTTCGCCTCCTCCTAATTTTACTTTAGCCAGTCGCTGTCGTAATTCTGATACTAAAAGTTTATTGTGATCTTCGTTTTTGTTGAAGTTTATATCCATTGCGTGTATTGTGTGTATTGTTTGCACGAAAATACAAAAAACGTAGATTTTATGAATGATAGAAAGTCAATTTAAACTGTGCTATTATTTCGTTTTTAAAATAATGTTTTTTAAATTGTTTAATCTGTTGTTTTTTAATGGTTTAATGGGGGTGTTGCTAAATCTATAATTAGAGATTCCATTGTTTCATGATTGAATTGGGTGGCAGTCAAATAATTTGGTAACAACGTTTGTTTGTATCAATGTAGTATCATCATTTAGAATCAGAAAATGATGATATGTGTTATTGATAATACTATGAATCATGTTTTATAGTTGATACTCAACCCTTGAAGATCTGTTTTTGAACAAAAGTAAATTCTTAATTTGCTGTAGCACAATAGGTAAACTGTTTTTTTGTCTTAACAACTCTATAAAAACCTGTGTTTTGACGATAAAATACCGATATTTGCACTTGCTTATATATAAAAACATGAGTAACCGTACTAAACTAAAAAAATAATTTATGGGAATGAATAAAAATACAGTGTTGGCTTGGGCAACTTTTATAATGATAATAGTTGGTTTAGCACTTATTGCATTAGGAGCTTTTAGATATAGAGATGTATCGGGATATGGTTTTGCGGCTGTTGGAGTAGGCTTTTTTGCAATTGCCTGGGTTTTTAATGCATTAAAAGGAAGAGTTTAACTCTTATAACTATACAATCAAAAATAACAATTAAGGGCTTATGTCAGACGATAAAAAAGTAATCTTTTCGATGTCCGGAGTGAGTAAAACGTACAAAAGTGCAAATACTCCGGTTCTCAAAAACATATATCTCAGCTTTTTTTATGGAGCTAAAATAGGTATCCTGGGACTTAATGGTTCTGGAAAATCTACTTTACTTAAGATTATAGCAGGAATAGATAAAAACTATCAGGGCGATGTTGTATTTGCTCCTGGATATACAGTTGGTTTGTTAGAACAAGAACCAAAACTGGATCCTGAAAAAACTGTATTAGAAGTAGTAAAGGAAGGAGTGGCAGAAACTGTTGCCATTTTAGACGAGTATAATAAGATCAATGATATGTTTGGTTTACCAGAGGTCTATGAGAATCCTGATAAAATGCAGGAACTTATGGATAAACAAGCTAACCTGCAGGATCAGATTGATGCCAGTAATGCATGGGAGCTGGATACCAAGCTAGAAATAGCTATGGATGCACTTCGTACTCCAGAATCTGATAAGAAAATTGGAGTACTGTCTGGTGGTGAACGTAGAAGGGTAGCTCTTTGTCGTCTCTTATTACAAGAACCAGATGTTTTATTATTAGATGAACCTACTAACCACTTAGATGCAGAGTCAGTTCATTGGTTAGAGCACCACCTACAACAATATAAAGGTACTGTGATTGCTGTAACTCACGACAGGTACTTTTTGGATAATGCTGCAGGATGGATATTAGAACTTGATAGAGGAGAGGGTATCCCCTGGAAAGGAAATTATTCTTCATGGTTAGATCAAAAATCGAAACGACTAGCACAAGAACAAAAACAAGCTTCTAAACGTCAAAAGACTTTAGAACGAGAGTTAGAATGGGTTCGTATGGCTCCAAAAGGCCGTCAGGCAAAACAAAAAGCACGTTTAAGTAACTATGATAAATTGCTTAGTCAGGATCAAAAACAAGTGGATGAAAAGCTTGAAATTTATATCCCGAATGGTCCTAGATTAGGAACTAATGTAATCGAAGCTACAGGAGTAAGTAAGGCTTTTGATGATAAGTTGTTGTATGAAGATTTAAATTTTAATCTTCCTCAGGCAGGTATTGTTGGTATTATTGGTCCAAACGGAGCTGGTAAGACCACTATATTTAAAATGATAATGGGAGAAGAGCAACCAGATAAAGGTAGCTTTGCTGTTGGGGACACTGCTAAGATCGCTTATGTAGATCAAAGTCATAGTAATATCGATCCCGATAAGACGATTTGGCAAAACTTTAGTGATGAACAAGAGCTAGTCACAATGGGAGGAAGGCAAGTGAATTCCAGAGCATATCTGAGTCGTTTTAATTTTAGCGGAAGCGAACAAAACAAAATGGTATCTGCTCTTTCTGGAGGTGAACGTAACCGATTGCACCTGGCAATGACCTTAAAAGAAGAAGGTAATGTATTACTTTTAGATGAGCCTACTAATGATCTTGATGTCAATACATTAAGAGCACTGGAAGAAGGGTTGGAGAACTTTGCCGGATGCGCCGTTGTAATTTCTCACGACCGTTGGTTTTTGGATAGAGTTTGTACTCATATTTTGGCTTTTGAAGGAGATTCGCAAGTATATTTCTTCGAAGGAAGTTTCTCTGATTACGAAGAGAATAAAAAGAAACGTTTAGGTGGTGATTTAATGCCAAAACGTATTAAGTATAAAAAATTGGTAAGATAGTAGCATGCCTTTAAAAAAGATCAAAGTAATAGCTTTTGATGCAGACGATACACTCTGGGTAAATGAGACTTTTTTTAGAAAAGCAGAGGATGAGTTTTGTACTTTATTAGAAGAGTATTTATCCAAAGAAGAAGCAAATAAATTACTTTTTGATGTTGAAATGCAAAACCTGCCATTATATGGTTATGGGATAAAACCTTTTACACTTTCGTTAATAGAAGCAGCTATAAAAATTTCTAATGGAAATATGACGATTGATTTGGTGCAAAAGCTGATAGAAAAAGGAAAAGAAATGCTTCGGGAACCCATAGAACTGATTGATGGAATTGATAAAACATTAGATCAGTTATCTAAGAAGTATCGCCTTGTAATGGCAACTAAAGGAGATTTGTTAGACCAGGAACGAAAACTCATAAAATCAGGACTGGAAAATTATTTTCATCACATTGAAATTGTTTCTGATAAAACAGAAAAACAATATAAAAAACTAGTAAAACATCTGGATATTACCGAAGATGAATTTTTAATGGTAGGTAACTCTTTAAAATCTGATGTCCTACCGGTTTTAAATATTGGAGCACATGCATTTCATATTCCGTTTCATACTACCTGGGTACATGAAATGGTCGATGATAAAATTGATCACCCAAATTTTAGAAGTTTTGCAAAGGCTAGCGAGTTATTGCAAATATTATAAAAATGAAAACAAAACTAGATCTTACTACTTGGAACAGAAAAGAACATTTTGACTTTTTTGGTAGTTTTGATGAACCATTTTTTGGAATAACAACAACTGTAGATTTTACATTAGGATACCAAAAAATAGAAGATCTGGGGTATCCTTATTTTTTGTTTTATTTATACAAATCCCTTCATGCTGCAAATGCAATTGAAGCATTTAGATATCGTATAGAGGATAATCGAGTGTTTGTATATGATAAAATTCATGCATCACCAACTATAGGTAGAGAAGATCATACATTTGGATTTTCATTTATGGAGTATGATGATGATTTTGATATGTTTTGTAATAAAGCGCAACAAGAAATTGAAGCTGTTAAAAAAAGTACAGGATTACGACATACAGATAATGCCAAGCGTATAGATACTATTCATTATTCATCTATTCCCTGGTATAATTTTACTGGACTTACACATGCTAGGCATTTTCAGTTTAAGGATAGTGTTCCTAAAATTTCTTTTGGAAGATATACCAAAGAAAACGGTAGATTAAGTTTACCAATTGCTATTAATGTACATCATGGACTTATGGATGGATACCATATTGGTCTTTATCTTGAAGAGTTTCAACGGTTATTGAATGAATAGTGTGTTTTTTATCATAAAAATGATTCTTTAAGACCGTAATCAATATAGAAAAACAAAAGCCTTATATTTAAATGTAAGACTTTTGTTTTATTGTTTTAGGTACTGTGTATAAGCTTTTTATTTTTGATTAAATCAGAAATGCAATCCCATAACCTAATTCTTTGAATTAATGATCTCTTGGCGACTTGCAAAGCTTCTTCCCACTTTTTTGAATCATTTCCACATAATTGAGAAATCATTTCTAATGAAAGCGGCCCATGTTCATCACCATCAAGTTCGATATGTCTTTCTAGGTAGTATGTTAGTTTGTTATATAGTTTATTTTCTGAGTCGGATTTCTTCAATATTTCAATAAACATATCAGGAATTACATCCTCTCTACCAAAAGTGAATGCAGATGCAATACGATGAGGTTCTCCTGTTTCTATAATTTCGAAAGAAAACTTAACAAAACCTATTACGTGTTGATCAATATGTAATTGGCTTAATGCGTCATTAACATCATTTCCGGATTCAATTAAATCAATTAACGAATCAATTTTGGACGTATCAGCTTTTATCTGTTTCATGGCATCTAAATACATTTCAAAATGACTTTTGGGTTCTCCTAATTCATTAATATCACTTTCTTCTGCATGTACTATTTCATTTATAAATCTTGATAATACAGGGTTTTTCCTTGGGGTCCAAGGAGTAGTGGTGTTAGTTAATTTAACCTGTATTGCTTTTAATAAAGACATGAAATCCCAAACTGCAAAAACATGGTTTTCCATAAATATTTTTATATCATTAATATGATCTAAATTTTTATAGAGCTTGTGATTTTGTAATTGTGCTCTTAAATCAAAAAGTTCATTTTCTATATGCTGCAACTTATTCATAATGTATACATTCTATTTTGCTATTTCATGTTAGCTATTCTAATCAAAGAAAAATTTTAAAGCTGTATTTTTTAATTGGCGCAAAAATAATATAAAAACAGAATACCACCGCATATGGCGGTGGTACTTGCAATGATAAATCATTTTAATATAGGAAAGTATTGTTGAATTATATTAAATAGTGAATGGGATATTCTATATAAGAAATGACAACATACTTTTACACAAATTCATTGACGAAAATACCATAAAATCGTATGTTTATTTATGAAATAATCATTACAATTTGTAATACCCCATTCTATTATGTTATAATCACATGATTCAATTTTATATTAGATAGCGCACATTTCAACTTCCATATCTGCTATAAAGTTATCAATTTGCTCATAAGATACATTGGGCATGCAAATGATATGAGATTGCCCATTTTCTGTTGCTAATTGCCATTTATTTATAATTTTAGGGCTAGGAGCAGGGAAAATTATAGTAATGGCATTGGGGTTTCTCCAGGCTTCAATTCCAAGGTTTTTTAGTTTACTTTCTGTGTAAGAAGCCACAGCCAAACTATGTTCTGTACGTTTTTTGAACCCTTCGATTCCTAATTTTTTTATCGCATACCATAAAAATAACGGAGTATGTCCATTTCTTGATCCGGTTATAGTAGCATCAGAACTACCTATGTATGCTATTCTTCTTGCAATTCGATCTCTATTATCTTTTTTTACAATAACTACACCCGATGGCATTGGAGACCCTATAAACTTATGTCCACTGATTGAGATGCTATCTATACCATCCTCAAAATCAAATTGAGGCCGTGGAGTAACGAACGGAGCAAAACCACCTGCCAAAGCAGCATCTGCATGAATGTAATGTTTCTCTATAGCCATATCTTTCAAAATTCCTTTAATTTTTTTGGTATTGTCTTTAGCTTCAGTCATTGTAGTACCAATATTTGCAACTACTATTGCTGGCCTATGTCTGTTGTAGCCAATAGCTTCTTTTAAATCGTTATAATCCATCTCACCGTTTGGAAGTGATTTTACAATTACATGATTGATATTGAGTAGGGTTACATTTTTTTGAATACTATAATGTGTAGCTTCAGAAAAATAAACCATTCCTTTTGGATATAACTCTCTCGCTACATAAAGACTGTATAGATTTCCTTCAGAGCCACCATTGGTTACATATCCCCAAATATCATTTTCATGAGCTCTAAATAACCCTGCAAAGAAATTTACAACTTCACGTTCCATAGCTCTCGAATCTACACGATATGTAGATTCGCTAAATGGATCTCCTAAATTATTTAAAGGAAACTGAAGAAATGGCATTAATTCTGAATAATCGAAATCTTTTGAAACTGGGTATCCTAAAAAGTTTTGTGTTGTACTTTTGATACTATAATATAATTCTTCAAGTTGCTGTTGTTCTGTAGTATGTAATTTCATAATAGGCTTAATAATTTGCTCAAAATTACATGTATCAGGTTAATATTCTAAATTAGATAATAAAATAAGAATATTAATCTTTTTTATTTCGTATTAAAAGATTTTAATTCTATTACAATAATATTTATGTACTCTTTTTAGAATATCATTCTTGTAGATGTTTTGCTTTTACTTTATAGCGTGTATTTATAAAGTGTATAATTCTTTTACTTCCCCAGCTTCCATTGCATCCAAATTGATAGTACCAACTCGTACGCGTACTAATCGCAATGTGGGGAAACCAACAGCCGATGTCATTTTTCGTACTTGACGAAATTTTCCTTCTTGTAATGTGATAGAGATCCAACTGGTCGGCCCGTGTCTATCATCCCGTATTTTTTTTGGTCTTTCAGGGAATTTGGGAGTAGTTGCTAATTTAGAAGCTTTACAGGGGGTAGTGATGTATTTTTTTCCTTCAAAACCGATTTCCACTCCTTTTCTTAATAATTCAATTGCATCTATAGTGATGTCTCCATTTACCTGGGCATAGTATTCTTTTTCTACTTTACCACTGCAGATGTGGTTACTTGTTTTTCCATCTGTAGTGAGTAATAATAGTCCTTCGGATTTTTCATCTAATCGTCCAATAGCCATTATTCCTTCTGGAAAATCATATAACTCTCCTAATAGTTTTTTTGAATTTTGTTTTTGTCCGTTATTAATAAACTGGCTTAAATAGCCATAAGGTTTATAAATAGCGAAATGTTTATGATTTTGTTTATCGGTATTGTTTTCCATTCAAAAGTTATAGAGATTGCTGTTCTAGAGGTGAAAAAACGAGTTTTCGAATTTACGAATTTAGTTTTATCAAAGCCTAAATTTCATATAGAACCATGAATCAGGCAAATACTTTTCTGAAATTAAAAATGAAAACTTATCTTTGTAGAAATTTCAATACATTGATATTTATATATCAGGTGTATATGTTATTGCAACCACTGGGTAAATTATTCGGTAAATCAATCTTAGAAATTGCTATTTTCCAATCATTCGTTTAGTATTTCAATGACAACCTCCGTATTTTAGGTTAAAAAATAGGTTTAATAAAAAACAGTATAAAGAGCGAATGGCAAAATCACAACAGACTTTTAGTAAAATTGAAAAAGAGAAAAAGAAGTTAAAAAAGAGAGAAGAAAAGCAGAAAAAGAAAGAGGAGCGTAGAGCTAACTCTAACAAAGGTAATGGATTGGATAGCATGATTGCTTATGTTGATGAAAATGGATATATCACCGATACACCACCAGATCCAACCAAAAAGAAGAAAATCAAAGCAGAGAATATTGAAATCGGAGTTCCTAAAAGAGAAAAAGAAGAATTTGACCCGGTAAGAAAAGGGAAAGTTGCATTTTTTAATGATTCTAAGGGATATGGTTTTATTAATGACGAAGAAACTCAAGAGCGATATTTTGTGCATGTGAATGGATTGATGCAAGAGATAAAAGAAAATGATAAAGTATCTTTTGAGCTTGAGCGTGGTCAGAAAGGAATGAATGCGGTTAGAGTGAAAAAAATATAGTTACTATACTAATGTAATGATTTTTTATAATCATATATAAATAATTAAAAAGGTCTGCATGTATTGCAGACCTTTTTAATGTTAGATTATTTATTAGCCCAAACGATGCTAAAACTATTTAGTGTTGTTGGGATACCAGTCTAATTGAATTACTTCTATACCTGGGTTTTTTGACACTAGTTCTTTAAACTTTACAACATCACTTAATCCCTCGGTTCCTCGATAATGATATGGATATACTTGTTTAGGTTTAAATTCAAGCACAGCACTCGCAGCACTTTCTACTGTCATAGTATATGGTAGATTCATGCATACAAATGCCATATCTATGTATTGTAATGCTCTCATTTCAGGAATATCTTCTGTATCTCCCGAAAAATAGAGCCGTTTCTTTCCTAAAGTGATTATGTAGCCATTGCCTCTACCTTTATCATGAAATTTTAAAGCCTCTTCTCTTAGATTGTACATAGGGACAGCCTCAATAGATATGCCTTGCACCTCTTTTGTTTCTCCGTTATTAAGAATAATCAGGTGATCCGTATATTGTGCAGGAAGTTTTTCAGCTACTGCCTGGGGAGCAATAATTTCGGCGTTTGATAAATCCAGGCTATCCAAAGTTTCAATATCCATATGATCGCCATGTATATCTGTGATGAGAACCAGATCTGCAAGTTTCTTATCTTTAAAAGCTTTGGCTCCTCCTGCCGGATCTATATAAATAGTTTTCTTTTTCCATTCTAAAATAGTTGTAGCGTGGATTATTGGGTCGATAGTAATATCACTTATTGGTTTTTTTGGTATTTCTTGGGGAGCCTCGGTAATGGTTTCATTGCTTTCTTCGGTATCTTCATTTTTTTGCGATTTACAGTTCAAAAAAATAAGACATACCAAGGCAATGAATACGGGGGAAAGTTTCATATGATGATGATTTTTGTGTTTATTAGATCTAAAAGATAAGAATAATGGGCGAGATATGTGAAATAGGTAGTATTATGCTGAGTAGATAAAGTAATTGCTATAGGTTAGTTTTTGTGTAATGTATTGTGATAGAGTGTAAAGCAAAGCGGGGTGGGAGTATACTATTGATTACATGTTGGTAACTTCTCTTTTAGCTTTTTTTGTTTTTAGAGATTTTGGGTTAATTATCTATCCATAATTTAATCGCCATAGCAATAACCATAATGATCAAAAATACTTTAACCAAACCATCCCCTTTTTTAACAGACCATCTACTAGCAATCCATCCACCCGTAGCGTTTCCTATAGCAAGAACAAAACCATATAGGTAATCGATCTGATTATTATATGCAAAAATAGCTAATGCTCCAATGGTGTAAATAAAAACTACCAATACTTTGACAGCATTTGATGTAACAAGGTTTAGGTAATTTATAGAGGTTAATGCTAATAAGATAAATATCCCTACACCTGCCTGGATAAACCCACCGTAGACTCCAATAAAGAAAAAAGCGAGAATAGATATCCAAAGATGTTTACCATGTGTCCTTTCTATTACATTTTGAAGGTTTACTTTAGGTTTAAAAACCATAAAAAGGACTACGATAACCATTACAATTGCAAGGATTTTATTAAATGTATCCCCTTTGATGTCAATTGCAATCTGGGCCCCAATCAATGATCCAATAAGAGCAGATATTCCCAGGTAAATTCCAAAAGAACCTGGTTTGATTCCTTTACTCCTAAAACCAGCAATCGAAGAGATAGATTGAATGAAAACCCCAATACGATTTGTACCGTTAGCAACGGCAGGAGGGAGTCCCATAAAAATTAACATAGGTAAGGTAAGTAAAGAGCCGCCACCAGCAATAGTGTTAATTACTCCTGCTATAAACCCAATAATTGCTAAAATGAAAAGAAGTAATGTTTCGTTCATAGAGTTTTTTGAAAAATACTAAGAAAAAAGTAAACTATGTTGGCGTCAAAAATAGGAAAATCTCTATAATGAGTCAGACAAAAATTAATTATTTCTATTTAGACAGGATGAATTAAAATTTAAATAGATGAATTATAAATTCTTTTGGTATAACTTCTTAAACTGTTGTAGATTTACCTAATAAATCAAAAACCTTCAGTAACGTTAAAAAGTTATATAAAATAATTCCGTTTCTTCAGATTTTTAAGGATAAAAAGTATAATAGCTCTTTCTTTAAAGCAGATTGTATTGCAGGTATTACTGTAGGAGTTATCCTTATACCACAAGCGATTGCCTATGCATTGCTTATGGGAGTACCTCCGATTTATGGTTTATATGCATGCCTAATTCCTTTATTGCTTTATGCTTTTTTTGGAACATCCAGGCAGCTAAGTATAGGACCGGTAGCTGTTACTGCAATTTTAGTAATGAGTGGAGTAAGCCAACTTGCAGATCCGTTTACAGAGAAGTTTGTCGAATTGGTTTTGTTTACCGGTTTCTTGATTGGAGTACTACAGATTATTATGAGTGTGTTGCGTATGGGGTTTTTGGTAAATCTAATTTCCCAACCTGTAATTTCGGGGTTTATCTCTGCTGCTGCAATAATTATCATTATTTCTCAATTGGATCAAGGATTGGGAA
The DNA here is from genome assembly GCF_051627225.1 of Aquimarina macrocephali. Lineage (NCBI taxonomy): Bacteria > Pseudomonadati > Bacteroidota > Flavobacteriia > Flavobacteriales > Flavobacteriaceae > Aquimarina > Aquimarina macrocephali. The sequence continues at coordinate 5,129,300 of NZ_CP151795.1, read as the reverse complement.
TTAGCATTCCAGATTTTAAATATACACATCAAACAATTTGGTACACTATTAGTCACTTTTCTGAAGTAAATTGGATTACACTGGGGATTTGTTTGTGCTCTATTGTGATTATTAATTTACTTAAAAAATGGAAACGATCATTTCCTGGTGCCCTTACAGTACTTGTAATTACAACTTTTGTAGCCTATATTTTTGACTTAAACGAAAAAGGGTTGGCGATTATTAAAGATGTACCTAGCGGACTTCCTTCTTTTAGTATTCCAAATATGGATTATGATACAATGGTTGCACTAATACCATCTGTATTGACTGTCACTTTTATTGGGTATGTTGGAAGTATTGGGATTGCTAAATCTATAGAAATGAAAAACAGGGATCACATTATACGCCCTAACCAGGAATTATTTGCTTTAGGAATAGCTAAAGTGATTGGTGCTTTTTTTCAGGCGGTACCTTCTTCTGGAAGTTATAGCAGAACAGCAATTAATGACGAGGCAGGAGGGAAGACTACTGTATCATCTATTATAGCTGCGCTAATGGTTATATTTTCTTTGTTGTTTCTCACGTCATTTTTTTATTATATCCCAAAAGCAACTCTTGCGGCAATTATATTAGTTTCTGTATTTGGATTGATTAATTTTAGTGAAGCAAAATATTTGTTTCGACTTAGAAGACGAGATTTTATTGTAATGATCATCACCTTTTTTGGAACATTGATTTTTGGAGTAGAAAACGGAATCTTTATCGGGGTGATATTGTCATTTGTTTTTCTACAGTATTACAGTGCTCGCCCTCATATTGCCGAATTAGTAAACATACCAGGTACCAAATATTACAGAAATATCAATAGATTTCCAGATGCAATACAATCAGATGCATATTTAATTATTAGGTTTGATAATCAATTATATTTTGGTAATTCAAGTTATTTTAAAGATGCTATTCTGGCCTATGTTTCTGATCGTAAACCATTACCAGAGTTTCTAATCCTTGATAATACAAATATGCATGATATAGATAGCACGGGCCTTCATGTGTTAGATGATATCCAGCAATACCTTGATGATATAGGAATTCAATTGTTAATGGTGGGTACGATAGGTCCAGTCCGAGATTTTCTAAAACGATCTGGTTTTACAGATAGATTAGGTGCAACCTATTATTATTTGACAATCTCTGATGCGGTAGATCATGCAGAAAACCAAGCTGCTGAACATAAAGAAATACACGAAGCAGCGGTACAGTTTAATAAGAAAAGAAAATCTTTTTTAGATTAATGCTGTTCTCTAATCCTCTTCGTATAAGTGCAATTTTAACCCCATACCATAGTTGGTGTTGTTGTTTTTGATCAAGTTATTGTTTTTGCTATATCCTCTGTCAAAACGTTGCCAGGTTCTATTTTTAAAAAATACTCTTCTGGTAAAAGTTTTGTAACTACTTATTTTGTCTGTAAACGGAAGTAAGGGTCTAAAAGTAGTAGACACTTTAACTATACCTTTTCGAGTTTCAATTTCACTGTACTTTTTTGTTTGCTGTAGTTTTCCATTCTTGTCTGTATAGCCTAATACTTGTATAGAGACAAAAACACCTTCTTTTGGGATAAAGACTTTATGTTCTGAAACGTTCAGTTCAAAATTAGATTTATCTTTATTAGTTACCTTAAATATAATATCCTCATACGATAGTCTTTTCCCTGGATATCCATTGTTATTGCTGTAAAACTGCATCTTGAACAAAGTAGAAAAAGATTGTTTTTTGTTAGAATTCCGATTTGAAGATTCAGTTTTAATAGGTAGGTATACTGAAGCAATTTTGGTAGACTTCTCAGAGCTTTTAGGAAAGAAAACTGCAATTTCAGACTCTACTGTAGGAAGCCAGCTTTTAAAATAATCATTATGTACTTCTGAAGCCAATTTCTTGGTTTTGTATTTTCTTTTCTTTTCTGCTGTAATATATACCTCTTTAAGTTCTGCAATATCCTGGACTAAAAGTATTTTTTTGGGTAAGGCAGCGGTAGAAAGCGCTAACTCTTTATATCCAATGGATGATACGTATAAAGAATCTATATCAGAATACCATTTTTTTGAGAATTGGAAATTTCCATCAGCATCAGCAAATGTACCACTTCCATTCCTAAAAGAAATTGTAGCATATGATATAGGTGTATTTTGTACAGAATCAAGTACAGTATAGGTCTGTGAATAGACAATTTGTGCTAAAAAAAGCAGTAGTAGGTGGGACAGCTTTTTCATTGGGTAATGGGGATTAGAAAAACTAAAGTAATGAAATATATTTATACTAGAACGATTATCGTGCCAAAGAGCTATAATTATAATTAAAATTATTTTCAATTATAATTATGTTTTATTATTAAATAATTAACAATCAATTATTTATGTTACTTATCTAAACAATTACTCCAACTACTTTGTTTAATCCGCATCTTTCAATAAAACCATTGGTAAATACGTTCATTGATTCAGAATCAAGTAAGTCGTTACGAGTATCAAGCCAATGTTGTACCGTGGCAGTACCATACATATTTTGAATACGCTGAAAATCGAGATTAAAATTTATTTTCCCCCAATGTAAGGTGTATGGAATATTGATGGCTTCTAATCGGTTCCATACTTTTTCATAGAATTTTCGGGTTATATCTGCATCTACACCATCTAATTCTAGTACACAGGTTTTGTCAAATTTTGTAAAGCCTAATAAAGCCTCGGTTCCTTTTACGTATCGCAATGATATTCCGCCAGGAAAAGGATCACCATCTTCAATAATCATCATAATTTCTTCGACTACTCGTACACTATCTTTAATATCTATTCCTAGAGCTGCACTGGCAACTTTACCTCTAAATTTGGTATTGCTAAATGTTTCTCCAATAGTTCCCTCCATAGGAGGAATTTCTTTGTAAGCCAGAGGGAATAGTATGTTGACTAATTTTGGGACTAATAAAATCGATAACCCTCCCAGACTATCCATAACTGTTTGTATTAGTCCCAGTAAATCATCACCATAGGTTAAGCCTTTGTCGTCAGGAGTCCTACGGGTATAGTTATCTCTGTATTTGCGTTTGTAGGAGACTTTTAGGAATACACCTTTATTGTTGTTGTCTGGCTCAAAATCATATGGATTTATAAGTATTTCAAAATGATACAATTCTCGATCAGGAGAATGTTGAGGAAAGGGGAGTATGGTGTTAATTGTTGAAAAATCTAATGTTTTCATGGTGCTTTTAAGATCACTATTGTAAGCGATTTTATCTATGCGATGTTCTTCGAGTAGAAATTTGGGCTCTGTTTCTATCATAATACCGTGTATGATTCCAAAACTTCCGAAGCTTACCAAGGCGGCATTAAACATAGTGTCATCTCTTATTAAATCTGCACCTAACCAATTAATAAATCGATCGGATACTATAGGGTTAGAGCTTCGTTCTAGCCATATGTGACGATCTCGACCAACGACTAGATGTATCCCGGTTACAAAATCCTGTATTGCTCCTACGTTAAAAGCAGCGCCGTGGGTGCCTGTGGATAGAGCGCCTGCTACTGTTTGGCCATTGCTAGCTCCCGAGGCTTTAATGGAGCGATTAGGTCGTTTTTCTTTTTCTAATTTTGAATTAAGTTGTAATATAGAAACTCCGCATTGTACAAAAAATAGATCTTCAGCTAATCCTCCTTTGTTTAAGTATTCGTTGCTTATGTTTGGTTTGCTAACCGAAAAACTAAGACGTAATGATTTAGTGTCTAGGATACCGCCTTCAGAAACAGCTACCTTAGAAAATGACCAGCCGCTTCCCATAGCGCGTAATCTAATGTTGTTATCAATTGCATGTCCTATTAGCCATTGTAGGTTTTTGGTAGTGGCTATGTATTTATCAGCTCCTTTACTCAACGAATCATCATTACGCACTTTGAAAGAGGCGTTTTGTGTTAGTTTTTGAGTAAAATTTTGATGCCTGTTTTCCCATTTCCTTATAGGTAATGTCTCGATGCCTTTTGGTAACGCCATGATTATACTTTTTTATATTTTATTACAAAATGTCTTTGTTTTTAGATAGCACTGCTGGCAGATCAATATCAAATCCGATATGGTTCCTGTGTTTATTGATATAAGCCAAACAGAAATGATGTATTTAATCTATAATTCATCAATTGGTGGATCTGGTGGAGCGCATTCCCATTCTATGGTTTGTGGTATAACAATGCCTAGTGTAATTGTAGATAGTAATATGTATCCAAGATTAGTGGTGTTAGTTGCCGAGCTTAAGTGCTTAGATTCGCACTTGGCATCGATATCTTTAGGAGAAACTAATCCCCAGGCGAAACTCCAGGTGGTTTTAGTGTTTTTAACCACAGAATCACTATCATGAATACTTACAACTCGTGTAGACATGCAGCTTGTGCAACAAAGAGTTATTGCTAGTACTGTGCTTATACTTTGTAATCGAATAGAATGTTTCATTGTCTTAGATTTTAAGACAATCAGACGATATGATAAGAGGGGATTATTAAGTAGGTTAAAAATAATAATATTCTAAATGATATAAAAGGGGGATTTACCTGTTTTTCATAATGATAAATATTAAAAATTCTATTTTAATGAATGATAATACTATCTGTAGTCAAAAACATTTATTTAAAGTATATTTTAATATACTTTATGGTTTTCTAGTTAATATTAAGTATATTATGATATACTTTACTATATTTGATACATTATTGTGCTAAGGAGTACAATATATTATACTTAATTTACGTTTTACATTTTTAATGTATATTATTATATACGTTAATTTAATTTATGTGTGATGAATATTAATAACCTTTCAGACGAACAAATACTGGCAGAACTTACTCAAAGAGTAAAACAACGACGCCTTAATCTTAATATTACTCAGGATGAACTTTCTAAAAGGGCAGGGGTACATGTGCAAACGATTAAGAATTTTGAATCCGGAAAGACAACTACTTTATTAACTTTTATCCAAATACTTCGGGCATTTGGAGATTTAAGCGCATTAAGCTCTTTATTTCCAGATCCGGGTATAAGTCCCATAGAACTATTAAAACTAAAAGGAAAAGAGCGTGAGCGTGCGTCACGTAGCTCTAAAAATCAAAATGAAGACCCATTATGGTAGATGTTATTAAAATTACCCTTTGGGGAGAAGAATTGGGAGCATTGAGTTGGGATAGCAAAAAAAACTTTGCTTCTTTTGAGTTTTTCTCTTCATTTCTAAATAAAAATCAGGATGTGTCACCGATACACATGCCGATACGGTCTTCTGCAAAAAAAATATATAGCTTTCCTAATCTAAACCAGGAAACCTACCGCGGATTACCAGGAATGTTGTCTGATGTATTGCCCGATGATTTCGGAAATCGCTTAATTGATCAATGGCTAGCTCTTAATGATATCCCAAAATCTAAATTTACCCCACTAGATCGCTTGTGTTATATTGGTACTCGTGGTATGGGAGCATTAGAGTTTCAACCTGCAAAACACATAGGACAAGCTCAAACTACTACCCTCGAAGTAGATAAACTGGCACAACTGGCAGAAAAAATACTTAATACACGAGAAAAACTAGAACTAAATCTTTCTGAAACAGAACACCTTAATGAATTGATTAAAGTAGGAACTTCGGCTGGAGGGCAACGGGCTAAAGCCATAATCGCTTACAATTCCACAACAAATGAGATCCGATCGGGGCAAGCCATAGCTCCTCACGGATTTGAACACTATATTTTTAAGTTTGATGGAGTAAATGATACTACTCTTGGAGACCCACAAGGGTATGGAAGGATCGAATATGCATATTATTTAATGGCATTGGATTGTGGTATTAATATGGAAAAATCTTTACTTTTTGAAGAGCATGATAGAGCTCACTTTATGACCAAACGCTTTGATCGTCATAGTAATAACGAAAAAATACATATGCAAACCTTGTGTTCGATAGCACATTTTGATTATAAATCTCCAGGTGCACACTCTTATGAAAATGCATTCGAAGTAATGAGACAATTACGATTACCACATAGTGATGCTATACAATTGTACAAAAGAATGGTGTTTAATGTCATTGCCCGTAACCAGGATGATCATACTAAGAATATTTCTTTTTTGATGGATAAACGTGGAGTTTGGAGACTTTCTCCTGCTTATGATGTGACTTATTCGTACAATCCAGAAGGGATCTGGACCAGCATGCATCAGATGTCAATCAATGGTAAACGGGATAATTTTACACTACAGGATTTGATTACTGTAGGAGAGAAGATTAGCTATAAAAATCATAAGGAGGCAATACAGCAAGTTGTTGATGTTGTTTCTAATTGGGGGCATTATGTTCAGAAAACAGGAATTCCAAAATTACAGGGTGATCGATTAGCAAAACCATTTAGGTTGCACCTTTGATTTTTTAATTAAATACATGAAAAAAGCTATATACTTTATGCTTCTTAGCGCTGTGTCTTTTACAGCAATGAACTTACTTGTTAAGTATTTAGCACACTTTGGAGGAGCACAGTTGGTATTTTTTAGAGCGTTTGGCTCGTTATTTTTTACAATGAGTTATTTGTTATGGCATGAGATTCCAATATTGGGTAACCAAAAAAGATTAATGATTTATCGAGGCCTTGCAGGAGTTACTTCGATGGGATTATTCTTTATGTCAGTTAATTATCTTCCTATTGGTTCTGCTGTATCCTTACGATACTTATCACCAATATTTGCTACCATTTTTGCTGTATTTTTTCTTAGAGAACAAGTAAAACCAATACAATGGTTGTTCTTTTTGATGGCTTTTAGTGGAGTTTTGATGATCAAAGGTTTTGATCCCAATGTAGATTCTTTTGGTTTACTGTTAGTGTTGGGCTCAGCAGTATTTAGCGGAGTGGTATATGTGCTTATCAATAAAATTGGTCATGGCGATCATCCCGTTGTGATCGTTAACTATTTCATGTGGATTTCTGTTACTGTAGGAGGTGTTCTTTCCATTTTCAATTGGACCACACCAATAGGAGTAGAGTGGCTACTATTGCTTAGTCTAGGGATTTTTGGGTATTTCGGACAGTTATTTATGACCAAAGCATTTCAATCTCAGGCAACGAATAAAGTGGTATCCTTAAAATACGTCGAAGTTATTTTTACGATGATTGCAGGGGTGTTTTGGTTTACCGATATATATCCAATCCTAAGTATTATAGGGACCTTATTAGTGATCATTGGATTAATCCTTAATATTTGGTACCGTAAACGTTAACCTGATTTATGTGTTAGGCTTAGTTATAAGGCTCGAAAGCCTCAAGACATAGTAGGTTTCTAATACATAAATCGGGTTAGTATTACGAGTACTTGAAAGACTTTAATTATGAAAAGTCTTCTCTAAGATAAAACATGAGTTTTCTCTTATCTGTAAAGCTTTTGATAGTAATAATATCACCTGTAATTTTATTATAAATTACTTCAACAAATAATAAATCTACATAATAAATAGAATAGTAAAAATCACGATTTTGGTCATTTATTGTAAAGAGGTGAATGCCTCGATCCCAGAGGTCTTTGTATTTAATATCTAATTGTCGAGCATTAAACTCTTGTTCAAGGGTAATTCTTTGCATAAGCTATTAATTTTAATATGAGGCATGATAAAACTACGGAAAAACCGTAACATATGCAAGTGAAAATTGTACAATATGTTGAAAAACAATAAAATGCATGTATAGGATGGCCCTTGCTTAAGCATATATTTGGTTATAGAACATTAGGGTTTTAAATAGCTTTATGGCCAATATTAACCATAAAACAATTATTATCTTTTTGCAAAAAGAATAGGTGTAAGTATTGCATATAGTATATACAAAAAAAAAACTTTATTTAACCCTGTTTTTGTCTTGTGTAAGAAAAATCTTTTATTGAAATACAATAAATCCTACATGAAAATGTGCTATTGCAGGTTTTTGTTTCTTTTAGCCCGAATTAACTAATAAAGAAGTCATTTTATAGAAAGCGGCCCCCTTTGGTTAACTACTCCAATAGAGGGCCTAAATTGAAACATAATTGGTATTTAACACAAACTCAACTTGTACTAATTATGAAGTTTCAACTTTACTTTTTACTAGTTCAAATATATCTTAGTTTTATAAAATCCATCATGTTTATTCATAAAAAAATTAACATTTAACCGATTAATAACAAAGTAATGTTAATTAATTGTTAACCAGTTGCTTGAATATACATGCATATGGGTGAATCTGTTTGATTATATTTGTTTTAGGAGTTCCTTTCTAGATTTGTTCTACCCTTTTTATGGGGTAGCCATAATAAAGAAAATAAAAAACGTCAAATAGATACAGATTGTGTTCTCAATTCAGAGAAAAACAAAGCTAATTATAGAGTGTTAATGCTCTTTTAAAATTCATTGATAGTAGGGAAGAGTCAGGTGCTAAATTTATGCTTTAAGAGTTTTTATCATTATATAAACAGGTTTATAGTTGTCTCTTGTTTCCTACGCTAATATTTAAAAATACTTTAGTGATACTTCTAGGGCTACAAAAAGTATGTTGAGTAAATCCCACTAACCGATCAATAATCCAGGATACCACTATAGATTTTGTCTTATAAAGCTTTTTCTTTAGCTCAGGATTTGGAAAAATAATCTTATTAAGATGTCTTATACTATTTCATATAAGAACTGGCATTAAATATTAGGGAGTCGTTGATTGATGTTTGACCTCTACATGATTTTTATTTGTTGTTAGTACGTTCGAAAATTAAAGAAGCGAAACACTGTACTCCATATTTTATCGTTTTTTCATCTACAGCAAAGTTTGGTGAATGTGGCATAGAACTTATACCTTCCTCAGTATTAGATCCTCCTAAAAAAAAGAATACTCCAGGTACTTTTTGCTGATAAAATATAAAATCTTCGCCAAAATAAGGAGCTTGTCCGTACAGTGGTTTAAACATTTCTTCATTGTAAAAATTACGAATAGTTTGTTCAGCAATGTTTGTGAGTTCAGGATCATTTATAGGAGTTGCATAAGCTCTTGAATATCCAATAGAAATAAAAGCATCTTTAAATTTAGAATTAAGGATTTGTTTTTTTATTTCAAGGGGTATACTATGAGTATTTTCAATATTAGTTTCAAAGAAACTAGCGCTAAAAAAAGTGGTGTCCTGATCTTTATAAAGTTTTGTTCCATCTAATAAAAAGTAGTCTTTATAAATTGTTTCCTTACTTGTGATCCCAATTTTAGGATCAGAAATATTATTTATGATATCCCAAGGTGAGCCTTTAAGGGGATTACGAGCATAACCTTTTAGAACAGTATTCATAAAATTTTCTAATTCATTGTCATTGACACTAGGTTTGAATTTTACCTTAAGGCTTCTTTGATAAGCAAATAATTCATTAGCCTTAAAATTGATCATTCCTGATGTTCCAGGACCAATATGTAGTCCATAAATTTCATCTGGTTTAATGATGTCAAAAAGCCCATCTTTAATCATGTCTTTTGCACCTGTAAAAGTCTCTTCAGATGGCTGAAAAATAAAATAAACGGTACCTTCTAGATCTTCTTTTTGTTGGGATAAAATAGTAGCTATTCCTAAACCAATGGTTGTATGAACATCATGACCACAGATATGTCTTATACCTTTATTTTTGGACTTAAAGGTAACTGGATCTGGATCATCTGTTTTAATAGCATCCATATCTGCTCTCCAAGCTATTTTTCGGCCTTTTTTACCGCCTTTTAGAATTCCTACAACTCCATGGCCACCAATATTAGTTTTTACTTCTAATCCTAAATCCTTTAAATAATCGGCAACGATTTTAGAAGTTCTTTTTTCTTGCTTAGATAGTTCAGGATTCATATGTAAATCGCGCCTAATTTTAACTAGGTTATCATAGATCTCATCGGTTTGTTTTACTATTTTTTGGTAGGTATTCGCGCTTTTATCTGATTGTGCACTAAGTATTCCAGTAGCTATTAAAAATACTATTGTTATAAGTTTTATCTTCATGATATAATTTTTTTTTGTTATTTATTATATCACAAATATTGTCTTATTCTGTTACCATAAATAGAGCTTTTTGTTGAAGTGTTATTTTTAATTGTTGAAATGTAATACGCTTATTATTTGTTCATCCATTCTTTAAAATCACTGGTCTTTTGCCTACTTACAATAAATTCTTGATCTCTTGGATTTAACATAGAAAGTTTAACTCGATGATTAAAATACGAATCTATTTTCTGAATTGAAATTTTGGAAATAATTTGACCACGGTTAATCCTATAAAATTGATTAGGGTCTAACGAGCTAAATAATTGATCGATAGTTTCATCAATAATGTAGCGTTTATTAATAGTCACTCCAAAAGTGATGCTTTCTTGAGAATACACATATATCAAATCAGAAGTTTTAATTTGTACAAATCCGCTTCCTTCTTTTACTAGTATACCTTCTCGTTGGTTGATTACTTGCATACTACTAAGAAGCTGTTTTAAAATATCAGGAGCAACAACAGAGGGTGTATTTGTTTTAAAAAACTTATTAAGTGCAGTATTTAGTTCATCCTGTTGGATTGGTTTGAGTAAGTAATCTATGCTATTTACTTTGAAAGCTTGAATAGCATATTGATCAAAAGCAGTTGTAAAAACAATAGGTGCTTCTACATTTACTTCCTGAAATATTTCAAAACTCAGACCATCCGCTAGTTGTATATCCATGAATACTAAGTCTGGAGTTGGATGTGTTTGAAACCATATAACAGCATCTTCAACTGTATCGATTACGTCTAATAATTGATATTCGAAACCACCAGTTTTGAGCACGTTTTGTAATTGATTGGCTGCACGCGATTCATCTTCAATAATCAGTACTTGCATAGTTTTTATTTTGATCTGTTATTTTTAATAAGGGAAGGGAAACGGTAAATTGATTTCCATCGTTTTTAATTTCAGGAGATTTGTTAGAAATCAAAGCATATCGCTTTTGTATATTCTTTAGCCCTACTTTTGTTGAAGGTATTTTAGTAGATTTTAATTCAATTTTATTCTGTACTATTAACTGATGATCTTTAGCTTCAACATGTATTACAAGAGGCTTTCTTTTCGAAATCACATTATGTTTTATTGCGTTTTCAAGTAAAAGTTGAAGACTCATAGGGGCAATCATAGCATCTAGTGCTGTTTTTGGAATATGCCAATTCAATTTCAGGTTATCTCCAAATCTTTCAGACTGAATATGAATATAGGCTTTAGCAAATCTTAATTCTTCTCTAAGCGAAGTTAGATTAACATTTCCAGACTGTAATATAAAACGATATACATCAGATAGTTTGTCAACAAATTCTTTTGCGTCCTCTTTAGAATTTTGATCAATAATGTCCCGCAATGTATTGAGGCTATTGAATAAAAAATGAGGTTGTGCCTGGTTTCTAAGTGCATCTAATTGTGTCTGTACAATCACTCGTTTTGCTTGTTCTTCTTCTTTAATTGATTTTTTTAATCTTATATAATAATAAACTGCTTCATATATTGCCATTGTCATAATAGTGATTAATATAATAGGTATAAGTATCTTTAATTGTGTGGTGTGACTGGAGTTCATACCAAATAAATTAAAGATCTTTGTTAGTAAAAACCCTCCAACGAAATCAACAAATAGTATAGTACTAATAATAGCTAGAAAAAATATTACGATGCGCTTTTTATCATCCTGAAAATCAGGATATTTTTTCCGTAAAAAAATCATAATTGATCTTATAATAAACCAATCAATAATTGTAAAAAATAGGGAGGCACTCCAATTAAGAGTTGCTATGCCAAAAGAGTGCCTTGCAAATGAATTATTAAAAAGGTAGTCCGTAATCAAACTCAGAATTAGAATACCTATGACAGTGAACCAAAAGTCATTAAAACCTAAATATTGTATACGTCTTTCTTTGTTAAATAGCATAGTAGTTTGATTATAGACTAATTAATGGCATACCTTGCTTAGCTTGATAGAAGGTGAATCCAATCCATGTGGCGTAAAGTAATCCAAAAATAGTTACCGAAATGACTTGATTTCTACTTGTGGCATTCCATTTATTAGATATCCATAGTGCGAATAACGGAATTATTTGTATGCTATGCAATCCAAAAAAATGAGCTACCCTTAAGTCACCACTTACACCAACATTATGAGACATTTCACTTATCATTTGACCACCAATCCAACTACCAAAAACTACGATTAACCAACCTAGAAGTATAGCCCATTGAATTGATTTAGACGTTTTTAATTTTAATCGGATAGTATCAAAGATAAATAACACCATAATTAAAACATTGATTACCGTTAGTATTCCCATTGCTGCAAAGAGTAATGCATCAAATTGAGACGATACATTATAGTGAGATTGCACTCCTCTAGATGCCTGATAAATAATGAGAAAAACTTCTATTAATAGTGTCCAGGTAACGATGTTATTGATACAATTTTTCTTTCTTTTTGAATACGGATATAAAGTCATAAGGTATCCTACTGTAAAGATATAAATGCCTACTGAGATTGAAAATTTTAAAGGTTTAATCCAAACATTCACTCCCATAAGTGTTCTTTCATCAATAAACCAACCAATCATACATCCAACAGCCAAAATTATATGGGTCATTACTACCCAATACAATATTGGACTTTCTTCTTTTACTGTGCTAAGTATTTTGCTTGAATATATCATGATTGTTTTTGTTTAAATGCTCTAATGATTATAAAAAGTAGAAATCCAATAGGTCCTAACATGAAAGTCGCAAAAAGACAAGGAGCCATTATTAATTGATGAATTTTTACTCCTTTATTTTGGTCTAGCATCCACATGCCTACCAGAAGATCAAAAGCTAGATAATGTACCCAGCCAGCCAGTACGGCATTTTCTTCTGTAAATAATGCCATAACCGAAGTAAGGCTTCCAAAATCTATTCCTCCACCTATTTGGATGGTTTTGAAAATATAGAAGACGTATATAAAAGACAGTAGTATCGGAACTACTTTGAAATCAATTAAGAACCGGGTAGCTTTCCAATTTGGAAAAAGAATCATAAGAATCCACATTGGCATAGCAATCATGCTTGATATAGAAAAAACTTCAGTGGGTGTCATAGTTATTTGTTTTAAAAAAGAATGGTTTAATGTATTTGATACTTCAAATATGTAGCTGTTAGAGAGAAGATGAAATGCCTTTAGGTTCAATCATCGCTAAATATCCTTGAATTGTCAAATTGGACAATTCAAGGATGCTTTGATTAGAATAACATAAGGCACGCTATATATAGGTCTAACTAAATAGTGAAAAGAAATACAATTAAAATTCAACAAAAGAAGAAAAGGAAATTTCTAAATAAATGGATTTTGGTTTACTAGTATCACTTAAAAATAAAGCCTTATAAAACGACCGTTTTATAAGAGTGGATAAATAAAAACGGTATAAAAACTAAAAAAAGCCCCACAGTGTTTTAAAACCTGTGGAGCCATGATAATAGTTTGATGATATGATTATAAATTAAGAATAATCAGTTTTTGTCATATCCTTGGTTATGTTCTACGACAAGGTTTTTCTGAAGAATTACTTTTCAATTTTATTAATTTCTATAATACGATGTGTACTACTGGTATCTCCATACGAATTTCCGTTGGTAGCAATAAAGACACGTCCCTGAGGAGAAACCGCAATATCTCTAAGGCGGCCAAATTTACCATTAAAGAACACTTCTTCATTGGTAATAGCAGTTCCATCACTATTTAAAGTAAGTGCAATTATTCTTTGGTCCTTTAAAACGGTCATCAATAATTTATTGGTCCATTCAGGAATTTTATCACTGGTATAGTATATCAGGTCAGAGGGAGCAATGGTGGGTGTCCATTCAAAAATAGATTCAATAACCTCTGTGCCTGCTGCAAAAGTCTGTTCGTTTGGAGTATCAATTTTACCTTTTACATTGGGCCAACCATAATTTTTGCCAGACTGTATGATATTTATTTCATCATCAGAACTTGGTCCGTGCTCAGAACTATATAGCTTGCCATTAGGGTGTAATACCAATCCTTGTGCATTTCTATGTCCCAAACTATACACATAACTCCCTGTAAAAGGATTATCAGAGGGAATAGTGCCATCTAGATTTAATCTTAAGGTTTTACCTCCCAAAGAATTCATGTCTTGAGAAAGGTTTGTGTTTCCTGCATCACCCGTAGTCATAATTAGGTGCATATCTGGAGTGATCAACAAACGAGAGCCATCGTGGTTAGAGTTGGCAGGGATTTGGTCTATAAGTGTGGTTTCATTAGTTAACGTATTATTGGCATATGTAAACCGAACCAATCGTTCCAGTAAACCACTTCCTCCATTATACGTGTATACAACGTATACATATGGATTTGTATCAAAATTTGGGTGAAGTACCATTCCTAATAACCCACTTTCACCTACTTGTGATACGTTAGGAATAGTAAATACCAGTTGTTGTTCTCCGCTGTCAGGATTTATCCTGCTAATTTTTCCGTTACGTTCGGTAACCCATAAGAAATTATCAGGACCCCAAATTAGCTCCCAGGGAACACTTAAGGTTTCTACTAATATTTTTGTTGCTTCTACAGGTTCACCTGTATCAGGATTTGTAGTATCGTCATCTCCTGAACAAAACCATAACAAAAATGAAATTAGTACAATACTTGCTAATTTTGATATTCGCTTCATAATATTTCTTTTTAAGTCAACAACTGAATCTTGTAAAAGATAATGATTGTCAATAATTTGTATGATAATTGATAGTTGTGATTTCACCTATCAATTATTCTATATATTCTTATGAGAAAACAACATATCCAACTTTATTCTCAAAAGCTAATTACTTTCTCTTAATTATACAACGGTTAACTTATACGATACCCTACTTTTTTTCTAGATTTTAATTCTTTTTTAAGAATTGTTTACATGCTGTTATGAAAAGTTTTAATACTTATCTGAAGTATTATTTTTTACTTAAGGCTAATTTGATTCCTAGTAAAATAAAGAGAACTCCTGTGGTTTTATCCATCCAAAACTTCACTTTACTGTTCCCTCTGATCTTGTTTGCCAGCTTGGCAGAAAAGAATGCCAATATCATACACCATATTGTGCCTGTAGTTACAAAAGTAAACCCAAGAATTAGAAAAGGAATGGCACTTTTTGCATACTCAGGATTAATAAATTGTGGTAAGAATGCCAGAAAAAAGAGAGCAACTTTTGGATTAAGTAGATTGGTTAAAACACCTGACATGTATACTTTTAAGTAGTTTTGTGTTGTATCTTTTCTCTTAATTACTTCAGCAATAGCTGTTGATTTTGCTAACAATGATTTAATTCCCAAATATAGAAGATAAGCAGCACCAGCATATTTAACGATACTAAATGCAGTAGCAGATTTTGCTAATAGAATAGATAACCCAAGTGCTGCAAAAAGACAATGTAAAAGAGCTCCCGAAGATATCCCCAGAGCAGAGATCACTCCAGATTTTTTTCCTTGTGAAATGCTACGCCCTAAAATATACATAGTATCTGCTCCAGGTGTGAGGTTAAGCAGTATTCCTGCTAAAATAAAGGTTCCAAAATTGAGAATGCCAAACATAGGATTGTATTAGATTTTGATTCAAAATTATACGAAAGAAAGGAGACTAAGAAAACAAATCATTGGCTTATCTTTGTTTTTTCTGGAGAATATATCTTAATTATAACTAAAAACCAATGATTATGGTGAAAGACGATTTAGACTGGAAGATTTTAGAATTATTACAAAAAAATGCACGCTTGCCATTTGCACATATTGGTAGAGTAGTGGGGCTTTCTCCATCTGCTGTGGCAGAGCGAGTACAACGTATGGAAGATACAGAAGTGATCACAGGATATACAATGCAGGTAAATCCTGCTAAACTGGGATGGTCTCTTTCTGCATTCATTATGATGAGTGTAAATAGAATCAATTTTCAGTCTTTTACCGATGCACTGGATGCAGATGCGTATCCTGAAATGGTGGAATGCACCAGAGTCACCGGAAAAGACTGTTTAATAATGAAGTTTCATGTAAAGGATAGTAAACATCTTGAAGAAGTTATCAATCGTTTAGCACAACATGGAGATCCAACAACATTATTGATTTTGAATGAGTTAATGAAAAATGGTACAATAGGAAGATGTACTCATTAGTTACTTCTGTTTCTTTCCTCATCATTTCCAAAACCTCTTTGTTTACTCTTTATTTTATTATTTCCAAATGTATAGGATAGTGATATTCTGGCAAATCGAGGGCTATAATTTTGAGCATATACCGATTCTATACCATTTACTACAGAGGCTAGCCTACTATAACTTGATGTATCTAATATGTCATTCACCAATACCGAAAGCTGTAGTTTATCTTTAAACATACTTTGTTTTACTCCTAGATTTAGGTTGTAGGTTTCACTAATATCAAACAAGTTAGCTTTATGTGGTGAATTATATAAAAAGTTAACTTGTAATTTGGTGTTTTTACCTAATGTAAACGTATTATTTGTAGAAAAATAAAGCTGAAATCCATCTTCGGCATTAGCGTTTATTTTATTATCAATCACAGTTTTGTATCCAAGAACATATACCTGGTTCTGGCTTTTCCACCAAGGGAGCGTATTAAAAGAGAATGTTTCACCAACTCCCCAATTATAACTTTTATAATAGTTTTCTCGTATCACAGCTTGTACCTCGGTTTCTTGATCTGCAGTGAAAATAGTACCAAAACCATCAGTGGTAACATTAAGGAAAGCATTGGTAGTTAGTGTATTATTGTAGGTGTGATTAAATTCGAAACTATCTGTAAATGAAGGTTGTAAAAATGGATTTCCTTCAGAGAAACTATTACTATTCACATAAATTCTGAATGGATTTAAATTTCTAAAACCTGGTCGGTTAATACGTCTTCCATAATTAAGAGAAAATACGTTATCATCATTTTTTTGATATGATATATAGGCTGTCGGAAAAAACTTTAAGTATTCGTTCGTATTGGTTTGGTTTAGGGTTTCTGAGAACCCTTCTGTAAGTGTGTTTTCTACTCGTAATCCGAGTTGAAATTCCCATTTTTCATTGATCTTTTTTGAAGCATTAACATATAATGCCTGAATATTTTCTGTGTATTCAAATTGATTGGAAGCTATAGGATCAAAAATAGGAGTACCCGTCTCTGTAGTGAAATTTTGTAAACCATTTATGGTTTTGATAAAACTAAGCTTACCACCATATGATAAATTAACAGATGGAAAAGGGTGTTCGACATCTATTTTTGCACTAAAATTATCGATACGTTGATCCGATAAGTTCATAGCTGCATAGTTGATCCCAACAAATTCACCGTTTGGTAAGAACGTATTCACTACATTGTCTTGTTTCAGGTTATTGTCATAATCAAAATAATCAATATCAAAAGAGATTTTTCTATCCAGAGTATCCAGTATAGTAATCATATGTAGGTTATACAGGTGGCTTTTTACCTTTCTGTCAAAAAAACCTGTATTATCTAATATAGAATCTAATTGATTGGATGCATTAAAAATTTGAGTAGTAGATTGTACGGCATTATCCGGAGTATTTTGATTCCCCAGGTATTGTGCTCCTATGATAATATTATCTGTAATGTCATAATCTACCGATAAACGTCCTGATATATTATCTTTATTTGCCTTGTTATCCATATCCAATATCCATGGGCCATTGGGATAAAACACATCTACTTCTTCTATTTCTCTATTATTTCCTTTAGTACCATTAGCACTTACAGAAAATCGTAATTTGTTTTTGTTATAAAAAAAGTTGTTACGTAAAGTAGTAAAATGGTATGTATTCTGATTGTGGGACAGGGTAGTGGTATTTTTCCAGGAATTGCGTGCTCCTTTTTTGTAAACAATATTAATAAGTCCACCATTTCCTGCAGCTTCATATTTAGCTGGTGGATTCGTAATAATCTCTATTTTCTTAATATCACTTGCTGCTATGGCATTTAAAAAGTCTATTAGTTCTTCTCCGGATAGCTGTAATAATCGTCCATCAACCATTACGCGTGATGCACCTCTACCAATCATACTCAAGGTATTATTCTGGATGGTGACCCCTGGAGCTATTTTAAGAGCATCTAATGCATCTCCGCCACTGGCAGCAATACTATTTTCTACGTTAAACACCAAACGATCTGGTTTACGTTCTATTACTTTTTTGGTTTTGGTAATCACAACTTCATCAAGGCTGGTAGTACTGCTTTCGAGAGTAATATTACCTAAATCTACAACGCTATCTAGTACGATATCTTTTTGCCATTCGGTATACCCCATAAAACGTATTGCCAGTGTATAAGTTCCTTCTTTTGCCATTAGGGTGAAGTTTCCGTTTTCGTCAGTAATTGCACCCGTGATTACTGTACCATCAGAACCGGGCGTTGATAAAATAACATTGGCAAAAGCTATGGTTTCTGTTTTACTAATAACTTTTCCTTTGATTTCTAGTTGAGAAAAGCATAAGAAAGGACATAAAAACAATAAAGAAATAAAAATAGATCGCATCACAATTTTATATTTAAGATTAATTATGAAGCAAATATCATTTTTGAATACAACCTATGCGACCGATTAAAATAATCGAACGCTTTTGATCACCAAAAATGAGTTCGACTTTTTACAAGCAAGCGTTCGACTTTTTGCAAAGCTCTGATTATGAGTTGTTTTTTCTGTATTGAGTAGGGGTGACGTTAGCGTATTTTTTAAAAGAAGTGTTGAAAGAAGATTTAGAGTTAAAACCAACTTCATACAAGATTTCGAGAACAGTTACCTGTTTTTTAGTAGGATCTTTTAAAATATCCATTGCATGTTGTATACGATATTCATTTACAAAATCAAAAAAGTGCTGATCCAGATGATGATTGATCAGAATCGATACTTCTCTAACGGGTAGTTGCAGATCATCTGCCAAATTCTGTATAGTGAGTGTAGGATTTAGATAAGGTTTTTGGTCGATCATATACGTTTTTAATTGTTGTATTTGATCCTGAATCACTTTATCGCCTGGGAGATTGATTACTGTTTCATTCTTTGTAATCATATTTTCTACCGGAAGTAATTTAGAATCAATTCCTCTAAAAAAACCTGGATTATACAATGCTTTTAAAATTAACCAGCATATAAAGCATAGAACCAGAAACACAACAATAATTCTGGCAATATTTACAGTTTGGAAATCATCATTATAAAACTTAAATATCGTTTTTGAAGTACTAACAACAAAGATGAAACTAGAAATAACGTTTAACTGAAACAACCATTTATGTTTTGCTGTGGTTGCATTAGAGTAGTTTTCCAGCATTATCTTCTTAGACTTTTTTAAGATGACAAAAATGGCAATGATATATGCTATAACCTGAATATGACCAATAATCATAGTGGAAATGGATTCTGGAGTTAGCAAATAATTATTCATAAAAGAAAGTTTGGCTTCTTGGCTTGCCAAATAAAATCTAGGTGTAAATATCAAAGTGCTTATTACAAATGGAAGTCCGTGTAACAGATGTTTTGGTTTCAGCTTAAAATCTATATAGATAACCGATAAGACAAAAAGATAAAGCACCGGACTTGAAAAAGATGGAAGATCCATACGTATCATTTCTAGCGTTAGAGGCATATCTATAAATCGATGGTAGAAAAAAGAACTGATATCGATGGCCACGAGGATAAGAAAAGCAGCAATAAGACGATTACTGGTTTTGTTTTTGGTTTTTACGGTTAATAAGAAGATGGCAAAAAGTGATGATATAAATACAATCATCAAGCTTATAATGCTAAGAATAGCGTAGTTATCCATTTAATAATTTAATACTTGTGTTTACCTTTGATGATATATAAGTTTTGAGAACCATACGGGATTCTCATAATTTCATCAAATATACTAACTATATTAAGATATCTCATGTAGCGCTCTATTAAGACTACGTAGCGTTATTCCTAAATAATCGGCTATATCTTGTTTAGAAAAAGCCATAGCTTCATCAGAAGAAAATTTCATTAATTTCTTAAGGTTATAGGCTATAGGATATGATTGTTGTTGGGATGCTCTAATCGCAGTATCTCGTACTTTATTGGCTAGTGCTTTTAATAACAATACATTAAGTTCTGGATGATTTTCCAGTAGCGTATAAAAATCTTTAACATCAACCTGGTATCCAGTAACCTCTGTTATCGTTTCTGCATTGCAAAAGCTAATAACATCATTAAAGATTTCTAATTCTCCGAGGATTTCACCAGTACTAAAAAACTCCTGGATAAAGTCTCGACCATTATCTTCATTTACATAACATTTTACCACACCACTTTTTATAATAAATATAGAGGGTACATATTTTCCTTGAATAATAATTTTTTCTTTTGAAATAAACTTCTTCTCTTTTACCATAGTACTTGCAGAAGATTCTGATAGTTGCGAAAAGAAATCTAATAATTCTTGATTGATCCTAATCATTTGAAAAATGCTTAAACAAACAGTCTTTTTTAGTTAAAAAATGATGCACGTGCAATATACTAAAGAAGTAGTATGATTATATAGATATTTTGATTCAATTATAGATTCTGGATCACGTCTGGAAAAGCAAGAAACCTCATTTCAAAAAGAGCATACCACTACCTCAATCTCCCTAAAGTTACATCACATTAGATCATACCTAAAAAGGGTAAATCACTGACTATTAATAGGTAAATCCCCCTTTTTTGAGAGACGAACCCATTGTATCTTGATAAAAATTTAGTTGTAATGACTCGTTTGGAGATAAAACTTATAACTGAAAAAGAAAGTAATATGCTCGAAAAGATATACATACAAATACCTGCATATCGCGATAAGGAACTGTCTAATACCGTTATTGACCTTAATAAAAAGGCAAAACATCCCGAAAGACTTAGAATCGTAATTGCATGGCAACACGGAAATAAAGAACAGCTTAAAAAAGAAATTTTTGACTATGGCAATGTCGAAATCCTCGATATTCACTATAAAGACAGTAAAGGTTGTAACTGGGCACGTAATTTACTTCAAAAACAATGGAAAAATGAAGCCTATACTTTGTATTTGGATTCTCATCATAGGTTTGTGAAAGACTGGGATCAGGAAACCATAAAAATGTTTAAAGTCTTAAAAGAAGAAGGTGTAAAAAAACCAATTATTACCGCATATCTCCCTTCTTATGATCCCGAAAATGAACCCGATGGTAGAATGAAATACCCCCTTAAAATCTATCCTTTAGAACGGGATAAAGGACTTCTTACTAAGTTAACAAGCTACCCTATTCCTCATTGGAAAAAAATTAAAAAACCACTTGTCGCACAATTTATCTCATTGCATTTTTTGTTTGCTGATGGTTTCTTTAATGAAGAAATTCATTTTGATCCAGAGATTTACTTTTTTGGAGATGAGGTTTTAACAAGCCTTAGAGCGTATACATATGGGTATGACTTGTTTCATCCTCATATTATCCTGGGGTGGCATTTATACGATAGAAAAACAAGAACGCCACATTGGGATGATCATACTTCATGGTATAAACAAGAAGAGATGTCTTATAATAAAATGAAAATAATCTATACAACGAACATGACTTCTAATGCTATACTTGGGTTGGATAGAAAAGTGATTGAATACGAAAAACATATCGACCTTAAGTTGTATGATAATGCCATAGAAAATGAAGCAATCAATAGCTGAAATATTAAAAAAAGATAAAATCGTGTGTGTTGATGGTTTTTTATCTACCTCGATGTGTACTACAATATTAGAAGAACTCGAATATTCTTTTTGGAAACGCAGTACAGTAATAGATCCAAGGATACATGAGAGTCATCTTAGCAATACCCGGGTTAGTAAAAGTGCAGATCAGGTGTTATTTACAGATACCCTTTTAGAGGTGGTAGAGAAAATAGAGAACGATATCAAATCATTATTTGAGGTGGACCTGAATAGATTAGAGCATTGGCAAGCGACAAAATATGCTAAACACGGTAAGTTTGATTATCATTATGATAGCGGAGCCTGGGGGGAACATTATGCAGGAGAACGAAAGAAAACCTATTTGTTATATCTCAATACACCTAAAAAAGGAGGCGCTACACATTTCAAAAATTTAGACATCAGAGTTAAACCAAAACAAGGAAGGTTATTGGTCTGGGATAATTTACTACCAGACGGAAATTGTAATTATGATATGTTGCATGCAGGACTACCAATTGTTAATGGTAAAAAAACAACATTGGTTACCTGGGAAAGACAAAAAGAAATACGACAGAAACTCTAAAATTGAAACGCATATGACAAAAAAAATCAAAAATTTAAAAGCCGAAAGTTCTAAAATACCTAAAGTATCAAAGTCTCATATAAGAGATAAGAACCTTGTTATTTCTGTAAAGAACCAAGAGAAAATTATAAAGGATGTTATAAAAAAGCATGGACCTATTATTGATCTTGAAAAAGACCCACAATTACTAATTGATATTCTGGTTAAATTTAAACCACAGTTTTATGGACCCGATGGAGGGTTACCACCGGGAGGAGTGCCTGATCCACCACCACCGCCAGGACCATCTTCATATAGAGGTATTGAGAATGTGCATCTTATGAAAGAAATTCTAAAACTGAATAAGAAAATGAGTAGTATAAAAAAACGACTCAAGTAAGCTTAAACCTGGATTGTGCAGTAGATTTTCTAATACATAATTCGGGTTTGCTATGTATTAACCTGAGTTCGAGTAATCTGAAATGCGTTAGTTTGAGTGAAATTCTGTTAAGAATTTTGTATCGAAAACAAGCATTTCAATGCTAAAAACCTATTCTCGATACAAATTTTACTCATTCTAATCGTAAAATTCACTCGAATTGACAGTTTTTATGCCCTTTAAATATTAATCAATTAGTATCGGACCGAGCTTTTCTAAACCTATATAACCATCAAAATAAGTAAACAAACTTCCAGAAAGGCTCTGTTTGATCAATTCATTTTAGAAAATGTATTATTCTAAAATATTCATTTAAGGGTAATACACTCTTTTTCTTTTGGTGTTATACTAAACCCTGTTATTCGATCTTTAATTCTTCAATAGCAGCTATGTGGTGATCATCGTGTTCTGCAACAAAAAGAAATAAATCCATGGTACGCATTGGTGTTTTT
Source organism: Aquimarina macrocephali (assembly GCF_051627225.1). Classification (NCBI taxonomy): domain Bacteria; kingdom Pseudomonadati; phylum Bacteroidota; class Flavobacteriia; order Flavobacteriales; family Flavobacteriaceae; genus Aquimarina; species Aquimarina macrocephali. The sequence continues at coordinate 5,106,039 of NZ_CP151795.1, read as the reverse complement.
AACCTGGGATGCAATGCATGTTTGTAGATTTCCTTTTCGGTAAGTTTGTGGAGTTGGCTAACAGTTTCAGAACGAATATCTAAGAATTCATTGAGCAAATCATTACGATCTCTAAGATTATGTTGTGCAAAATCTGTTTTTTTATTTTGCAGATCGGCTGGTCTTAACTCCAATTTATTGGTTAAAATATCATTAAGCCTTCCTTGCCAGATGGGTTCTAAATCGATCAGGTGTCCAATATTTTCCTGGATAGACCATTTTCCGTTTTTCTTACTGGTTAGCTGTTCTTTTGTTAGGGAATCTATTGTATTCTTGATGACAGAGGGTGTTTCTTCCAGTCTTTTGAGTAGTAAAGGGAAGATGTTTTCTTCAAAAGAGAAGTCAAACTTTCGATCAAACCATTTTGCTCGTTTCATATATTTATTCTTTTTAATTTAGGCTTCAGATGTGATAATTATTTTTCCCAGAACCAGCCCTTCTCCAAAATACTGAAATGCTTCGATACCTTCAGACAATGGGTAACATTTATCAATAACGGGTACTACTTTTCCAGCATCACGTAGTGCCAGCATATGATTTATATCTTCTTTATTCTGTTTATGCATTAGCAATCCCATTTTCTTATCAGTGGTTTTTGAGATCAAGGGACCGCAAAAGAGAATTTGTAAAAGGCGACGCATAGAACCACCTGCCATAACATATGCTCCTTTAGGTTTTAATATACGTTTAAAATCAAAAACAGAGCGACGTCCTACAATATCAAAAATCAAGTCGTATTGCTGTTTGTTTTTGGTAACATCTTCTTGAGTATAGTCAATAACATAATCTGCACCGATTGATTTCATTAGGTCTAGTTTCCTTGCGCTGTCTACACCAGTTACTTCGGCACCCAATGATTTGGCGATTTGTATTGCAAATGTACCTGCACCACCACCAGCACCATTGATCAAAACTTTTTGTCCGGGTTTAATCTCTCCATTATAACGAAGTCCTTGTAGAGCGACAACACCTGCTTGTGGTATAGCCGAAGCTTCTTCAAATGTTATATCTTCAGGTTTGGGCAAGAGTAACTCCTGATCTACACATACATATTCTGCAAAACCTCCCCAATGCAAAAATATATCTCCGAATACTTCATCACCGGTCTCAAACTGGGCGACTTTATTTCCTACGGCAATAACCTGTCCGGCAATATCAGAACCAAGAATATGATATTTGGGTTTTATAAGGCCCCAGATACGAGCAAAGAAAGGTTTTCCTCTTAGGAGTTCCCAATCTGATGAGTTGATAGCAGTTGCATGAATTTTGACCAGTACCTCATTATCTTTGGGCGTAGGTATCAGAATATCTTTTAGGGTAAGCACATCAGACGAACCGTATTTGTGATACATCAAAGCTTTCATTTGAGTATCCTGTTCTATACTGTGCCCCATGTGTATTTATGATTGGTGTGTATGTATAGGACGATTACCTTGGGGTATTGTTACATCATTATTATGAACCTGATTTGGTTAATCATTGTTTTAGCATATTTCAAAGCTCTAGAAGTACATATGCAAGTTCTATGGGGCTATACATAGATGATAACCAGATACTAGTATTAAGGAAAATAAATAGGAGAGAGGTATTTATCAAAAATAAGAAAGCAGGATTGTATTTAATACAGTCCTGCTTTAAAAATAAAAACCAAGGATAGATTAATCACAAGTTGTGGTTACTTCTTTAACATTACTTTGTGTTTCTATAAGGTTGTCTAGTTTCATGGTTCCTCTTACGGTTATTTCAACAAAATCACTTCCTATTGTTGTAATTACTCCATCAAAATTGTTAAAACTGAATTGAGATACGATTTCATTTCCTGTTAACGTTTCGTTAGTTGAAGTATCTGTACCTCGAACACGATAGCGTTGTACAAAAGGTATAATTACATTTTTATAACTTTGATAAGCATCATATACAAGAACTCCTGTTTTTGGTAATACTTCTATGGTACGATTACTAAAAAAAGTTTGAGTTTTTGATACCGAATTTTCACCAAATCCAGTATTAGATGTTGTCATTCCTTTGGATACGCTATATCCTGTAGAGACCGTTGTGGTTACATCAACTCCAACTCCAAAGAATTTGGCAGAAGCAGATGCTTCTACAGAAGCAGATACTTCATATGTGCTTTCTGAGGAGAGTTCTATAGATTCTTCCCATCCTATTGTTGTGCTTGATTCTTCACTTATTTCTGCTCCGACTTCTTGTTCTAATGTTCCTTGACTACAGTTTACCAGAGTACTATTAAACCCAAAAGAGGTTTCTGCTGCGGGAAGAATGGGTTTCATAAATTCGGTTTTTCCAAAAGAATCAATTTTCCATTGTATGGTAGCTGGGACAATTCTTAGATTTGCAAGTTGGTAATATTGGTCTTCAGAACCTGTGCTCATGAAATGACCATCAATAGCATTAGCATTTTTTGATCTTAAAATATATCCATGTGTGTTGTTTTTTATGTAAACGCTACCATCATCATTCGTTTCTATAATAAATTCATGTTCTTCGGTAGCAAGATTTTGATTGGCTAACTCTTCGTATACAAAAGAAGAATAAATATTACCTTGTATTGTTCGCCAGTAATGATTTGACCCTACTGCACGAATATAGAATGTAGCTTCTTTTCCTGGTACAGGGAACAGATAATATTGTGCTTTTATTTTATTTGTTGCATTAAATGCATCTTTAATATACCTAGAATAAAAATCGCCACTAGAATTTTTTAAAATAGCAATACCAAGATTTGATAATTCTCCATCTACAACTACCTGAAAATGATAAGGTATTGCTGAATTAAATGATATGGGTTTCTTTTTTTCAGCCAATGTATTAACCGATATTTTTAGAGCGGTACCGTTTTTTTGAAAAGAGACTTTTGTGAAAGTTTCAATTTGTATTGTTTTTCCATCTTTATCTTTGATATCTATTGTAACAGAAACTCCTTCTTTAAGCTCATTAACTGCTGCATCTGATAAATCTTCAATCGGAAATGAGATACTTGCTACATTGGTAAATTCATTTAACACCAGACTCCTGGAATATTCTCCCTGAGTAGCATCAATTTTTACTTCCGCAGTAGCGGGCGAATATCCTTTTTTTGCCACATTACGAGCATCTATGATTATCCCAATATCTCCTTTATTTGCTTCGAGATCTTCTTTACTAATACCATCTCCTTCATTAATATCAGATATGGGTTGTTCTGACTCTGGTGTAGCAGGTTCATCATCTTTACTACAAGAAGTCAATGTTATGATACCTGATAAGAATATGTAAATGGCATATTTAAAATACTTGATTTTCATGATTTGTGTTTTGATTAGTATACTTGTTTTTGTTCTGGCTAAACTATAAAACAAAGCAACCCAATCCCGGAAATTGGGGTGGACAAAATCATGGACAATTTAAAAAACCTAGTAATAATAAGGTTTAAGAGAGGAGGTGTAGAACAATAAAACAGAGAGAAAGTAGTGCTATAAGCTTTCGATTACGGTATCGATATCGATGTTTTCTGTGTCGGATATCTTTTTCTTAAGACGATATTTTGTTTTGACTACGCTATCAGGATTGATTCCTAACATGCCGGCAATTTCTTTATTCGATAAATGAAGTTTTAGCAATGCAATCATACGAATCTCTGCATTGGTTAATTTAGGGTATTTAGATTTTAACGTATAAAAGAAATTTGGATGTACTTCTTCATATAGTTTTTTAAAACCTTCCCAATCTTCTTCTGTAAGTATAATAGATTTGGTTAGCTGTTGCAGGTTTTCTTCTTTTTGTGGTAGTGTATTTGTTGATTTTTCAATTTGTTGCTCAAAAGCTTCAATGAGTTTATTTTTTTCTCGTATTGAATTAGAGAAATTATTAAGCTGCTGTTTACTCAATTCTAATTGCTTTTGCGTAGAAAGCAATTTAACTCTAGCGGCATTTTGTTCCTGGTTGTGGAGATAAAATATTCCAAATAAGAATATAATTTTTTCAATGGCATTTCCGGTAATAGAATATGAAAATGTCTGTACCATTTCATCATTGTATTGGGTAATCCAGGTGATAGTTGCACCAATAACAATAAACAAGGTGCCGAGCAGAATAAAATATTTAAATTTCCCCGGGATTACCATAATAAGAAAGGTACTCACCAATAAAAACATAAGATTGGTGATATTTACTTTTGGTAATACGCTATAATATGTGGTCATATTGGTAAGAGAAAGATAAAATAGCAGTATTACGGCCAGTATAGCCAATACGATATAGCCTTTAAAGATTCCACTTACGATCTTATTATATTTTTCAATCTTTAAATAGTTATGTACAAATAGAAGATATAATGAAGCAGTGATAGGAAGAAATATACTATGTGAAATTGGCCAGGTAAATGATAGCAGGGTTGGGATTTGATAATACCCTGTAAAAAACAATACATGACTAATACTATAAAAAGCATAAAAGATATAGCTCTTTTTAAATGCAGTGACCATAAGGTAAAAATTGGCTAGCAACACCAGAAATAGTACTCCAACATAGATGCTACTACTCCATAAATCAAATAATGCTTTTTCTTTTACTACTGCACGATCACTTATGTATACAAAATCAAAGCTTTTAAAGGAAACATTGTATAAGGCTCCGGGCATTTTTATATAATACGTTCTATTGGTATTAGGGAGCAGGTAATCCAGAATTTTACCATCTGCATTTTCGCCACTATATAACTTATTATTAAAGTTATTAGGTAGCACGCCCTGGCGTTCTGTAAAAAAGCTGTTTCCTTTGTTTTTGGTGAAAAACTGTACATCCCAATCATTAGAAAAGATTACAAAATCTCTTCGTACATCCGAGGTGTTTTCTATTGTAAACTTTAGCCAGATGGTCGCATTACTATTATATGCAAAACCATTTTTTCTCGATGTAAAATGGTGTTGAAAGTTTTCTGCACTAATATGTTCAAAAGATAAGCTTGTTGTATCTTCAAAAACAAGAAGCACTGTGTCATCCAGGTATTCTTTTTCTAGTGCGTTATCAGTAAGCTCATATTTCTGAGCGTAGCCAGTAATTAGATGAGAAAAAAATAAAAAAAAGAATAAACCAACAGGTTTAGAAGTAGTTTTAAATATTTGTTTTGCAATCATTTAGTTTATAGTATACTGTTCGTATAATATATGGGGTAGTTAACTATATGCAGTAAACTGTAGCTAAACATACGAACATTACCCGAAAATGGGTATATGTTACGCTAAGTTTTTATAAATATTATGTTATTATTAAGAGATTTGAGTTTTCGAATATGTATCCAAAAAAAGGAATTACTCGGTATTACTTTGCTTTTTCTGCTCTATTTTTTCGATCATGTTTAGTGCATTCGTATTTTTCTCATTAAGGCTATACGATTTTTTGTAGTTCTCAATGGCCAGATCCAGATCTCCGATTTTCATACAGGCTTCAGCATAACTGTCATATACATTAGAGCTCTCTGGATAGAGTAGCACATTGACTTTAAATATATTTTGTGCTAACTTTAAGTTTTCGATACCCATAAAACGATATCCTAATCGATTTAGATTGTTTTCTGAAACTGCTGGATCATCTGCATTGGTTTTCATCACTTCCTGATACGTTTTCAGACCTTCTTCAAAATTACCTTCTTCAAGGAATTCAAAAGGAATTTTTTCGTCTTCTTTCATCAATACCAGAGTAGATTCAACTGTTTTTTTCATAGGATGTATAAGTAGCATATTTAATTGCCCACTCTCTGCATCGGTTGTAAACTGAACAGGTTGGTTTTTTTCTCTACTAATATACGTGCTATCAGATACCTTAAATAAAGCTACTGGTTCTGTGCCCAGGTCTTTTTTGAATAACTGATTATTAGTGTGGTATATTTCGATCAAATTATCGTTTTGCAGACGATATCGACCACTAATTTCTTTAAGTTGAGCAGCATTCATCTCCTTTTTCTCATACGTTGGTACAAAATCATCCCATGAATAGGAAAGTGCTACCGATCGAATCAATTCTGAAATAAAATCAGGATGATTAGAATTGGTTAATACAACCACTCCGTACCCTTTATCTTTATGCGCTATCATTTCACTTGAAAATCCTTCGTCCCAGCCTCCGTGGCCAAAGTAGATTTCGTCTTCCATTTTATTTATAAAGATGCCTAATCCACTAAAATCTTCTACAAACGGAGTTAGCATTTTGGTAGTCATATCCTGGGATAATGCAGCTTTACTTTCTCCTTTTAATGTCTGCTGTATATTAACCGCAAATTTACCCAGGTCCTCTGCGGTAGTCCATAGTCCTGCTGCGGCCATTTCTGGATAAGTATGTCGTTTCCCTTTGGTCATAGAACCATCTGGCAAATAACCGGTTGCTGCCATTTTAAATTGCTCACTTTGTAAGGGTTGATCATATGTACTATTACTCATTTGTAAAGGCTGCAATACCAACTCACTCATAAGTTGTGGAAATGGTTTTTGAGCTACATCGATCATCATTTGTTGCATCACTGTATATCCTCCTCCAGAGTATCGAAAACTCTTTTCCGGGATTTTATCTACAAAGATAGCTCCAGAGTTGGCAGGGGATTCACCGTTTAAAACTTGTACTAGTGTTGGTACAGGTAGATCAGGACTGTACCCTAAAAAGCCATGTACGGTTAGTCCTCCAGAATGATTAAGAAGATGCTTGAGCACAACTTTCTTTTCTTTAGTGAATTCACTGTCTGGTAATTTCCAAGATTGTAAATAGGTATTTACATCTTTATCGAGATCTATTTTACCCTGTTCTACAAGCGTTAATGCCCCGTATGCTGCTACAGGCTTACTAATAGAACCTGCCTGAAAAAGTGTTTGATTCGTGACAGGAGATTTAGTTTCCTTGTCTGTGATACCATAGCTTTTTATCCAATCGATCTTATAATCTTTAATAACTGCAATGCTTACTCCCGGAACACCGTAATGTTTCATGCGTTCTTCTATAGTCCATGTCGAATCTCCTTTAATATATACGGGATGACTAAGATTGGTTTCTACCAGCTTTATATGATCTGGTGCAACCACCACTTCTGGAGTAGTAGAGCAGGACATAAAAAAAGAAAGGACAGGGAAGAGGAATACGAATTTTTTCATGATGAATTTGATTGATGATTGTGTTTGATGTGCTTAAAGTTAGTAAATATAATAATGGATAGTGTTAGTCATCATTTTTTAGTTCAAAATTAATAAGAACAATAGGATCTTTGTCTTCTATTCCGCCTGCAGCGGCATAGGCTTTTCTTGCTGCAGTATTAGAATGTTCTGTTGCAAGCCAGGCTTCCTTACAATCTAATTGTTTTGCATAATCACATAAATACCTGGTAATTTTGCGTCCGATTCCTTTATTATGGTATTCATCCAGTACAGAGACTTCATCTATAAAGAATACAGGATCTTTATCGGGATGGACATAGTGAAATCCCGAGGCCATTGCGACAATTTGAGTACCATCATATCCTAATACCATGTGATGTCTGGGATCATTTATAAATTCTTTGGCCCGATTTGTTTTTATGGGGTGATCAAACAAGGTATCTCCTACCTGTTCCATAGCAGAGAGGTCTGCTTCGGTAGCTAGTTTTAGTGCTATATGTTCTAACATGATTGACAATATGTGTTTATACCAATGTACTCTTTTTTTGAGTACCGATACTTCTTTTTGTCTTGCAAATCAAAAACTTAACATTGCGGGTATCTCTAGTCATTCATTCTATAACAATTATAAACGTAGATAACAAAAACAAGTTCCCTCATCAAGAAGGGGAGTTCACTCATTTGTGATTTTATTAACATAGCCTATGTGATATTTTTAAGTATAACTTAAACCCGGATTATGAAGTAGAAAATCTATTACGGCTTGAAGCTACTTCAAAATATACCGTTGCACTACATTTTTCAGTTTAACCATAGCGATGCTATGCAAAAACTAAGAAAATTGTCATATTTTATGGTACTTTCAAGTCTCATAACGAAGTTCTACTGCATAATCCGGGTTAAAACAACTCACCATGAAAAATTCATCACACTACAGTACTACGATTCATCAATATTTTTTCTCAATACTATGCATGTATACGATATGAGTAAGTAACCATATCACCACAACATAGTTCAGCATAACAATCCCACAGTTACAGAAGGGGAAAGGATTGTTATTAGTAATAACACATAAAGAGAAATGTATATGGATTGCATGATCAAACATATCCAAATCATAGAACGAATGGATCAACTTATTCGTTTACAAGCTACCGGATCACCAGAAAAATTTGCACAGCGATTAGGGATTTCAAAAACCAAACTCTATAGAATGATTAATCTTATGAAACAATTAAGCGCTCCGATTGAGTATGGTACAACTATTCAAAGTTATGTATATACAGAAGCGGTTGGATTTACTTTTGGGTTTTATAGAAGCAGATGAAAAAGAGTATGTGTCAATATACGTGATGTTTTAGGATGAATTGAATACTAAAAAAATGTATTTTCGCCTTCTTTTAAAACAATTGATATTTGGCTACAACTTCTCAGAATATATTTTTAACGAAGAAAGAAAAACTTCGATGTATACAATGTGGTAAACGCATTCTTGTTGGGAAATCATTTGTAGCAGAAAGCGAAAAACACAAAGGAACCTGTTTTAGCTGTTCTCCGTTTGGTGGGTATGTATTGTTACCGCCAGGAGATGCTGCAATGACCCGTAGATCCAAGAAACATTCTACCTTGTGCGGAGTAGTATGGGCATGGAATCAACGCCGAAAGCGCTATGAGCGACAAGGGCAGTTGGTGGAAGAAACTGCTATAGAGAAAGCAAAAACAGAATGTGAGAAAGATCAAGGTATCCGTGCAGAAAAAAATAGAAAAGCAGCTATAGTACGAGAACAACAAGACAAAGAATATATTATTAATTTCGCCATCGCTATTAGAAGACGATACCCTAATTGTCCCGTAAAACGAGAGTTTGATATAGCAAAACACGCATGCGAGAAATATAGCGGTAGAGTAGGACGTACAGCAAATGCTAAGGAATTTGATGATAAAATGATTGATCTTGCAGTAGAAGCTCATATACGACATGCCGAAACTAATTATGACAATCAGTTTGGTAAAGGGAAACGTAAAAAAGAAATCCGAAAAGAAGTACGATCAGATATCAATCAGGTATTAAAACACTGGAAAAAGTAATGTTCAAAAAAGAGGCATGCTCATAGGATCAAATAAAAAAAAACAGACTTCACATAGAAGTCTGCTTCTTTACTATCAATACTGTGAATTCTCTATCTGTATACTGAGTAAGCTAACACACAAGAATTACTTTCTCTTTCATTGCATGTCCAAAATACGATGTTGGCACTAATAAAAGCAGCTCCGGCAGAACTGGTTAATTGATTTACGTGTGCCTGTAGATCATCTTGATAGTGATCTAAATTGATATCTCCATCACCGTCAACATAATAGATCATACTTTTGTAGTGTGTAGAAACAGCTCCTGTTGGTGGCCATACACGAGGGTACGTAGTACATTCTTTTACATAACGCTCGAACTCAGATGAAGCATCCTCACTACATCCTTCATCTCCGTGAAGTGTACAATTAGCCTTAGCTTGTACAGGAACAAGTTTACTTAATTCCTCTTCTGTAGCCTGGCGATGTTCTACAGTACCCACTAATTCCAAATATGGATTAGTCTTAACAATTTCTGGTTGTTCTGTATTCGTTTCACAAGAGGTAAATAATACTAGGAATACTAATAAACCTGATAAGAATTTTGAGTGTAATTTCATTTTATATTATTTAGCGGTTAATACTTTTACTAAATAACTAATTATCTGCCTGATAATATTCAGTTTATATTTTAAGAATATGTGAAGAAAGCAATTCATTTTACGGGGGAATTTCACCTATTCATAATGATGAATTAACAAGTAAATAACGTACTGTATTTTGAAGAAAATGTTTATACTACTGGCTATACATCATAATTTACTTGACACCTAGAGTTTATGCAAAGAGCGGCACAATCACCCTATTGTCGAAGCATATTAATTGCTGGATTATGGAATGAACTATTTTGAGACAGAACCTCGATAAGTTCTTTAAATTAAACACTCGATCATCTACGGTAGCACCATATAAAGTTATGTTTATACAGAAACGGTGGATTTAGATTTAGATTTTATATTAGAAGATACAAATGATTATAATGAGTATAAATAAGGAGTAAATATGCAAGTCGTTTTTTCAGATTGCAGATTAATTATTATATTATGGCTGTTGTATATTTAGGGAACACTATAAAAAGAATTACCTCGGGTATGTTATTTTAATAATTGGAAGGAATACGTACTTCGAAATGCTTAGCACAGCAAGGTTGTTGAGCCCTCTCTTAGCATAGAATGATAAGGATTTTATCAAAAAAAGTAGCTAAACACACAACTAGCACAACAACTTATATAATGTAACGTTTAAAGGGGCTTAAAATATATACAGATATTATGGGATATATAAAAGATTCTCCTTTCTACAAAGATGCAATACATGAATTTAATTACCCTAGTGGTAATTATTACCTGTTTGATACTTTTGTAGTTGCAGAGATTAATGAAGGAGTGTTATTTACCTGGGATGATCATGCCAAACCCATTACTGAAGAATTTGCCCATCTGTATGATAATAATGGTGAAGATATTGTATATATCTCAAACCGCGTGAACTTATATTCTGTAAAACCGAGTGATTGGGTTAAGTTTTTTAGAAACGGTTATAAACTAAGAGGATATGCCGTGGTAAGTTATACCTCCAGGGGGATTTTTAATTCTTTGATAGAAAAACTCTTTATGCGAAACAGTTTCCAGAGCTTTGATAATCTTGGAGATGCCATTACATGGGCAAAAGAACTAGTTCAAAAAATAGAAGTAGATTCTGAAAATGAGCAAAGCGTATAAGCATACTTTTTTCTTTTCTTATTGAGTATATAGTAATTGATAAATTAATTATTCTTTCTACTATAATACGTGCGAAAAATCCTATCCCAGATCACAGTATAAAACCCAAAATTGTATTTTGAATACTCATGATGATCTCTGTGAAAGATGTTATTACCAAATAGTAAGACCCGTTTATTCGAGGACGTATTTAGGTGTGATACTACTCCGATCACCCAATTAAAGAATAGAAAGAAAATAAAACTATAGAAATTAAGTGATAGTAAGAAAGGGAGTAGAGTTAGTATGCAACCAAAAAGAATCGCCTCCAGAGGATGCATCACATATAGGCTGATCTCGTTAAAACTATAATGCTCATGATGTTTTTCATGTGCTAGTGTAAATGGCCAAACGTAGTGAGAGGCATAATGAAATATATACATCACAAAATCAACAACAACAAAGAGTATTATAAAATCTCGTATAAGATTATCATTAGTAAAGATAATTTTGGAGTTGATAAAAAGTAGATATCCGGGAATTGCAACGAGTACATTGATTATCATAATTGTAATAGAAAGAGTAACATCTTTCTTTTCGATGGGTAACTTTTGATGTCGATAAAAAGAAGACCAAAGATAGCTAATCAGAATGGTACATAAGAACATAGCTATATTAGCCACAAGCAGTAGTCCCCAAAAATAGAAAGGGTTATGTAGTTTATAAAGATGATCCAATGTTTGCAATAGTATTGATTATAGCTGATGTACAAATCTAATGGATTTTTCTTTATTAATGTCCGGGCTTCGGCTTCGTGTTTCCTGAGCCCTTCGGCAAGCTCAGGACAGACCTGTCGAAGGGTTCAGCCCTCGATTTGAATGAAAGAATGACTTCTCCCTAACCCTGAGGCTCTCGAAGGGTGAGAGCTCAGCATAAACAAGGAGACAATTTTCTTGTCAAAAAATGACATGAATCATTATTTAGGAAGTTGGTGTATTGTATTTTTATCAAAAACCAGGAATATAAATAAAACAATATTGATTATGGAATTTATGGAAATCAAAGACAACCAGGGAACTATTCATTATATCAATCCTAGTCATATTTCGGCTATTTGCGAAACAGGAGATCAGTGCAAAATTAATTTGATGGGACAGGATTATATGATCACTCAGGATACCTTAAAAGAGGTCAAGCTTCATCTTACTTCTTTTAAGCATTAGTAAGCCAACCGAACCCTGAGCTGTCACACTGAGCCTGTCGAAGTGGGTCGAAGGGTGAGATACCTGAGTATAATCATAAACATATAAATCAGCCCGGTAAACATAAGGTTAAAAACTACGATATCAATTCCTTTTGTTGTTGTTGGTTGGAAAATCATAGTACTTGCCGTTAGAGACATATGCATAAGAATTATGATCCATAAACTTTGGGTGTGATCATATACCCAGACCATCAAAATTCTAAATGCAGGTAAATGCGTAACCAGCTTTATGATCAGTAAGATTATTAATGGAGCATCACCATCGGGATCTTTGTCCATAAAAAGAGGTAAATGCCATATTCCCCATATAACACCAACAATTAATCCTGTAGTGAGTATATTGAAACGCGCCCTCAATTTTGGTACAGCAAACCCTGTCCAACCGATCTCTTCAAAAAAACCGGCTACGATGCCGCCTAGAATTCCCCCAAGAATTAAAAAGAGAAGATCATCGGTAGAAAGAAGGATAGGAGAAAATTTAGAAGAAAAAACAGAGAGTATTAAATAGGTAAGTCCAAAAAGTAGAGGAGCAGAAAAAAGAGCTATCACATACCATCGAGTTTTCACTTTCCATTTACCCATTCGAGTTTTTAGTTGTTGAAAACTGTTTTTACCATCTTCAAAATAGTTAACTAACAAACCTGCTATAAAGGGTCCTGCACACATAGCCAAAAATAGTAATGGAATTTGACTATCCGGTACTTCTTTCTTTCCGGTAAATCCGTCAATACCCATAATAAAAATAAGACCTGTCCATGAAATCAAAAAAGTAAGTAGAAAGTATATAAATAAAAGGTGTTTTGTACGAATACCTGAGCTGTTTTTCATGCTATACAGTAGTTTTATGCTGAGTCTTTTAGATTACCCATTTATCGAAGTACTTATGTTACTAAAATAATGAATCTTTTATTATGATTTCAACTTTTAGTAGTGTATTTGTGTCATATAATTTTCTTAGGTTTGATTAATATTGTAAAGCTGTATTTAGGATGATTATGTTTATCACTATACTGGTCATAGCCTTTGATCTGTGTGTAGCGTATTAAATAATAAGAATATATAAAAGATGAGTTTAATAGGAACTGCTGTATACTCTAAAACCTCTTTTGGTATTGAAGCTATTTGGTGTCATACTAACGATGATGTGGTGACGTCTGGTACCGGTAAAGGAAATAAAAAGAAGGACTTCAATTCAACCAAACCGTTTGTAGGTGATTATGAGATCACTTATTTTGATAGTAAGGGACCATTGGGGATGTATCAACTAACGATACGGTACGATAAAAACTGCTATCACTTAAAATGGATAGAGAGTATGAAAGTGGTTTATTTTGGAGTAGGAGTAGAACTAGATAATAAATTACATTTTGGGTATCGTGATACATAACAGAAGAACCTTATACATCTAGAATATCACTTCGAACCCTGAGCTGTCACACTGAGCCCTTCGGTAAACTTAGGACAGACCGGTCGAAGTACAGGTGAACGATCAAAAAAGACCATTTGCTATAAAACCTATTTCTTGAACATACAATTCTTTAATCAAAAACATGGTAGATATGTAGATGGCCAGATCTAATAGAATATGCTATAAGAACAGTATGTTATTTTTGTATTTTTGAACCAGTTTATTTTTTGATAGATTGGTAATATAAATGATATATCTATACTATGAATAGTGATCGGTGTATTTTGCCTTGTTTCAATTTATATATTTGACACTACCTTCTATAAAACGAGTGATAGTGAAAAACCACCATATTAATCCCAAATAGGGTTTTATTTTTATGATATTGAACAATCCTTTTCCATTTAGTACTTCTTATAAAACTCATATTTTAATAGGAGCCATTTTAGGCACATTATTAGGATTTATTTTGATTGTTTTAGAACCTTTTAATATCAATAACTTTAATCATATTTATAAAGAAGTATTGTTTATGGGGTTTGGATTTATAAAATTCACCAACTATGTATTGGCACATTTTGTAGAAAATTATTTTTATAATAATAAGAACACCTGGACTTGGTGGAACGAAATTATTTTTCTTATACTATCTTCTGTATCCGCAGCTGTTTTTGGATATTTCTATTTAGATATTGTCTTTGAGAGACAACCATTATCTTTACTAAGGTTACTTCTTTTTTTTATCTACATCGTTTTACCCATTTTGCCCTTAATTATTTTTCCAAAATTAGTGTTACGCTATGTGTTTACTAAAAACTCAAGAGGAAATTCTCTTTCTCAAGAGATTGTTTCTAAAAACGAAAGAATGCCTTTAGAAAAAATAACATTACACGGTAATAATGCTAAAGACGAATTGACTATATATAGAAAGCAGCTATTATATGTAAAATCGATTGACAATTATGTAATGATTTTTTACAAGGATGAACAAATTAAAAGTGTAATGTTACGTAGTAAATTATCTGACATTGTAGTTCAAGCCCCTTTCCTAATTCAGGCGCATCGATCATATTTGGTTAATTCTGAATATTCTTTTAAAATAGTTGGAAATTCTCAGAAGGCTAGTCTTACTTCAAATGATTTTGAAGAAGTAATTCCAATAGCAAGATCCTATTATAAAACGATGAGGAGCCTATTCAATTAATCCCATTCTCCTATTCCATTCGTCCCTAAACTCTGCGATTAATAACTAAAATAGTCAATTAGTAACTTACTTTTTTTCCTCCAAAACATATCGCTTTAGTTTGTGTCATCAAAATATATAATGACATGAAAAAAATTATTAAAATAGCGAGTTGGACTTTACTAACAATAACAGTATTAGCTGTTGGTTTTGGGATTTATATGTATCAGACAGATGAATTGATTCGAGGAATGATTCATGAAGATGAATCAAAGTTATATTATTACCCTTCAAAAAAAATTGCTTCTTTAAAAGAGTTTAACTATTCTGAGTATGAATTAATTGTTGAAGATTCTGTAACGATCTATACTTATCATTTCAAACCTTCGACAGCACCTAAAGGGAATGTGTTTTATATTCATGGGGCTGGTGAAAATGCTACCATATGGTCTGGTTTAATCAAACCATTAGTAGATTATGGTTTTTCTGTTTATGCTGCTGATTGGAGAGGGTATGGTAAATCAAACGGAACACCAAATTACAAAGGTGTTTTAAAAGATACAGAAGCTGCATTTAAAGACTTTATTCATAAAACACAAAAAGATAGTTTAAAAACGATAGTCTATGGAATGTCTCTAGGAGGGCAATTGGCCATTAAAATCACAAAAGATAACCAGGATAAAGTGGATGCCTTGATTCTTGACGGAAGTTTTGAATCTGCTCAAAGAATAGCAATTGATTATGCTCCTTTTGAATTCATCAAAAATAAACATAGAAAACACCCTGAAAAATTTAATCAAGATTATGTAGGAGTACGCGATATAGTAGATATACGTCATATTCCAAAACTAATTATTCATAGTATTAATGATGAAGGTGTTCCTATAAGTCATGGAAAAAACCTATTTAAAAATGCAAAAGAACCTAAAACATTTTGGGAAACTAATACCCCACATATTATGACACTTAGAGATCATACTGAAGAAGCTATTGCACGAATTAATGTCTTGATACAATGATATAGTGTATTTGATTAATTTTATTTTATCACGGTAAACAGGGGAAGTAGTGGATGTAATAAGTGATATATTTGCAGTGAATACCAATGATATACCATACATTTTATGAAAAACATACTTACCTGTATCATACTACTCATCACTTTTTTTTCTAGTGCCCAGGAAATAAAGGTACTCACGCCAACACGTATAGAATTACTGGATCTAAACACCACAGATGAAAAGGAATTTAACAGAAACAAAAAAGCTTGCGAAGAGATTAGGGAACGAATGTCAAAAGGGCTTAAAAAAGAAGATCTTACCCAAGAGGAGAAAGCAGAATTAGATAAGATGGTAGATCCAACAATGATGAGTTATTGGGATATCGAAGGACAAGGATGTAGTTGGTATTGTGGTGGAGGATCATACAAAGAAACTGCATCATCACATCTGGCAGATCAGGGAAGCATAAATTATCGTGCAGAAAATGCAATGGATCTTAATTACAAAAACGTATGGGTAGAAGGAGTACCAGGATATGGAGTAGGAGAATATCTTGAATATAGTTTTTACCAGGGAAGGCCGCGTATAACAGAAATTATCGTTGTAAATGGACATGTGAAAAGTGAAACTGCCTGGCGAAACAATAGTAGGGTAAAAAAGCTTAAAATGTATATCAAGGGTAAGCCATATGCTATCCTAAATCTTACGGATCAGCGTGCTGCACAACATTTTAAAGTAGCTCCAATTGGCAAATTAGATAAGAACATAGACTATGTCACTTCAAAAAGTTTACCACCCTGGACCATGAAATTCGAGATTATGGAGGTATATCCGGGAGATAAATATGAGGATACTGTACTTTCTGAAATCTATTTTGATGGGATAGACGTACACTGTTTTGCTAAAGGGACGTTGATTACTATGGCAGATCACACCCAGAAACCTATAGAAGATGTAAGTGTAGGAGAACAGATACTTTCTTATCATCGAGCTACAGATAGTTATATTGCTGCAACCATTCAAGAACTGGCAAGCCCAATTCATGATACTCTGGTTACCATTTCATTATCCGATGGTTCTACGATTACCTGTACTCGGGATCATCCACTCTTATCTTTTTCTGGAGATTGGTTGTCCTATACTCCAGAGAAAACGCAGATAGCATATGAGTTTGATGATGTTAAACAACTTAAGATAGGGAGTGTATTACAAACTATTTCTGGTGCCGTGAACATTTTAAATATCAAAGAAATTAATACTACACAACAAACGTATACTATCGTAAAACTGGATAAAACCAATACTTTTATCGCTAATGGTATTTTGGTTGGTACCGAAGAGTTACGTATCCCAAGAACATGTGATAGACACAAAATAATAACAGAGTGAATTGACCTTATAACCTGAGTTCGATGTAAGAAAATCACGTCAATTCGAGTGATCTGATACTTCGACATAGCTCAGTATAGACTGGAAGATTGTATCGAGAATAGTGATTTTCTATCTAAAAAAGCTATTCTCGATACAGTTTTTCCCCATGTCACCTCGAGCGTAGTCGAGAGGTCATTCTGAAAAACCACTCGAATTGACGCTTTTTATAACATTTTAGTTTAGGTCGAACTCAGGTTATAATAGTATCCTGAAGCCCTCGTTTTTTAATCGTAGTTACTAGTTTTTAGATCTATTTATGGGAAGGGCATACCATTTTGCAATGGTATTTTGTGCCGGTTTATAACGTGGTGAAAAATCCAGGCTTGTAGATGCACTATTGATAGAGGTTCTGGTATTCCATTGCCAGATGTACATACCCGAAAACCATTCTTTATTCCATAATGACTCAAATAATGCCTGATACGCAAGTTGTTGGGTACGATCAGATTTTTTCTGATACAGGATACCAAAAAGAGATCGCCACTCCCAGGGTTGTATTGCAGCAGAAGCTTCACTTTTATAGCCCACCTCTGTAAATAGTATTGGCCTTTGGTGGGTTTGAGATAAGGTTTCTAATTTTGAAATATGAGTATCCCAGCCCTTTTTTAAGGTAACCAGATTCGGATTAGTTTTTTTGGTAAGCGGAAAATAAGCTTGTATACCGATATAATCTAATTCCTTCCAAAAATCGATATGTTCAAATTCTCCATCCCAATTAGCAGCATACGTAAGCTTACCATGATATATCGTCTTGATTTCCTGCACCAGAGCCTTCCATCGATCTGGCTGATGTTTTAGAGATGATCGTAGCTCTGTACCTATGCAGAATAACTCAACTCCTGTTTTTTGTGCCATATGGGCATAATGAATCATATTACTGCGGTAAGAATCAAACCATATATCCCAATCGGTGGCTGATGGTAAAGAAATATCAGAACGCCATCCTTCACCCATCCATAAATGTGGTTTTAGTTGTACATGAACTCCTTTTGCTTGTAATTGTACAATACTGTTGATAAAAACGGAATCTCTCCTGGACCATTGCCCAATAGCCTTTGGAGTATTCATTTTTATTGTATGTTGATCTTTCTGGTATAAAAAAGGAATAACAGCTACCCATTCTACATTGTTCTTTATCAGTGTAGCAATAGACTTTTTATTATGAGACCCCCAACCAAATACACTCATTCCACGATGTTTTCCATCTGTTTTATACAGATCATTTGTAGTATCGTTAGTGTTTTCTATAGAATAATCCCACTGATAGGAAAACTCTTCTGTACTGTTAGTGTAGATAATAGTTTTATAGATACCAAACAAGGTAAAAAAAGGAATGGCTACTCTAAATACAACTTGTTTCCCCATAATGATAAACCCCTTGCGACGGTATGTTCTTATAAAATATCGAATGAGTAAAAAGAGTGCATACAAAAAGGCAAATAGAACATGAACACCAGTTAAGAATGTAGTATTAGGAAGTACTTCTACTAAGCTTTCAACTGATTTTTTAAAACTAATATCTGCACGTAATGATAATGAAAGGAAAAATAATATGATCAATATCCAGGTACCCACATATATCTTAATAGCAGTAAAGAATTCCTTTTTCATTCCTAAATATATCTAAAAACTGATATCTATTAGAAGACTAATATTCAAAAACGTTACAACATGATCTATAACCGATCTAAGAAAACATGACATAGAAGAACCTAATATAATAATGAATACCAATAAATTATCGAATATGATTCGGGTTAATTAAGAAAACAACTCGTTTTTGTATAGTATTTAAAAGGAAGCTATACCTTTAAAAGATTGTTATAAATATAGTATTGTATCCACACTTTAAATCATCATATTATGGCAAACGAAATTAGAAAAGAATACACCAATGGAGAAATTACAGTGGTTTGGAAACCAGGAAAATGTATTCATGCAGGTAACTGTGTAAAAACTTTACCAGAGGTATACAAACCTAAAGAAAAACCATGGATCAGACCAGAAATGGCTACTTCTGAAGCTTTAAAGAATCAGATCGAAAAATGCCCTTCTGGAGCGTTGGCATTTTATGAAAATGCAAAGTAGTTTGACCTGGACTATGCAGGTATGCTCAACAAAAAAGCATCTTGTTACAGAACAAGATGCTTTTTTAGAATTAGGCTAATTCAAATATGAGTCCCTGCAACAGGACTTCTCTTTACTTTTCGTTTGATAAGGCTGACATCGGAATTCTATTTTTAAGACAAGCCCTATCGACTACTCTAAAATTAGTATAATAGTATTGTTTGTAAAAGAGTTTAATCCCTAATATACCTAGGTTAAATCCCCCCTTTTTTAAATGGAAATTTTACTGATGTATGATATCCTAATCTTATGTAAGGTATAAGTGAAGTTGATATCTTAATGTGAGTTCGACATAAGAAAACTTAAGTCAGTCAGAGTGATTTTCAGTAGAAAATTGTACTTCGACCAAGCTCAGCAGAGCTATCGAAGACAAGTAAATTTTCAAGCAAAAGCCTTGTCATTCTGAGCTTCGTCGAAGGGTCGATACAATTTTTCTCCGTTTCACTATGAAAAATCACTCAATTTGACGGCTTTTTTAAACTAAATCCTTAACATCGAATTCATGTTACCTCAAGGCTATATATAAGGGTAAGAAAGTAGTCTTGTGAAAAGATGTTAAGAACTTGTTTTTACTTTCTGAAAAAAATGTGATTTCTTTGCCACCGGGAAAAAAACAAACATTTGGAGCATCAGGAAAAGGAACACGTTAAGGTATTCACTCGTTATAACTTTTTTAATAAAACATATTGCGTATTCAGAGGAGCTTCGCTACGCGAAATCTCAAGAAGAAAACCAAATTATAGAAGTGAGTCGGGGAGTACCTATTATTATACAAAACATGGAGTGTATAGAATGTCTAACCATTGGGGTAGGGCTGCAAAGTGCCAGTGGAGACTAGTATCCGATTTTCCTCCAGAAATTGATGATCTGCGATTAGGGTTTGCAGATTGGGGGGATTTTAGAGAAAACCTGGATCCTGATGTAGATGCATACTATATTTCGGTAGACTTTGAAGAAAAAAAGGTGAGTTATATGCATAAGGATAACCCTAATTATGATCAGATTGCCGTATTACGCTCTGCAGATGCAACCAGAAAACTCATCAAACAAATTAAAAACCTCCTCGAAACCTACAAGTGGGCCAAATATTATGATTATGATGATCTGGATGAATTTCGTGAAGAAGTGATAACCAGGCTGATCAATAGCAATATAACTTTAAATGAATTAAGACGTGAGCTGGTGTAGTTTATAATTCTTATTATAGCAAACTACAGTTTTAAATATTTGCTATATATTTACTTTACCTGTTGTGCATTTTGATATTTTTGAATACCAAATTCGTCAATTCGAGTGCTTCGACCATAGGAAGAAGTGTATCGAGAATAGGATTTGAGGTCAAAAAAGCTATTCTCGATAGTCCTGCTGAGCTTGGTCGAAGTAGAATTTTTCTTTATGTCATCTCGAGCGCAGTCGAGAGGTCACTATGAAAAACCACTCGAATTGACGCTTTTTTATAGTATTGATTTTAAAATACACAACGGGTTTACTTTTTATACTTTCATGGATTTAGAACGTCAATTATTATTTCTTTTTAGTGCATTAGGCGCAGTAAATGGTTTTTTATTAAGCTTTTATTTCGCTTTTTTTTCTAGGAAAAAAAGATTATCTAATTATTTCCTGTCGGCACTTTTGTTTGTGTTAAGTGCACGAATACTAAAATCTGTTTTCTTTTATTTTAATCCAGAATTATCTGAAGTATTTATACAAATAGGACTTTCTGCTTGTGTTTTAATTGGCCCTTTTTTATACCTATATACCAAAAGTTTAATAGTAGAATCTAAACGTAATAGCTGGTGGTTATTTCATGTTATTCCAGTGTTGACTTTGGTCATTTTATTAAGTGTTATATATCCCTATTGGGAACATAAAAAATTATGGTCCAGAAACTTTGTCAAAATCATTTATTTGCAATGGCTTTTATATATCGTATTTACAGCGATTCAATTAAAGCCGGTTTTTAGTACATTGTTTTCCAAAGAACATAAAATAAAACAAATAGAAATTTGGGTTTTAAGTGTATTTGGTGGAGTATCCATTATCTGGATGGGTTATAATATTGGATCTTACACATCGTATATTGTAGGTGCACTTTCGTTTTCGTTTGTGTTTTTCCTTTTCATCTTATTTTGGGTATTGAAAAGAAATAAAACGTCTTTGTTTTTTGAAGAAACTATTAAATACGCTGATAAAAAGATTGATCTTGATGAAGCAAGTGAATTTCAAATCAAATTAGATGATATAATTAAAGAAAAGGAGCTATTTAAAAATCCAGATCTAAAACTTGCAGATGTTTCTAAACAACTACATGTTTTACCACACTATTTATCTCAATTTCTAAATGACAATCTAGGCAAAAGCTTCCCTTTATTTATTAATGAATATCGAATCCAAGAAGCTAAACAACTTTTGATTAATGAAGATAATTACACTACAGAAGCTGTTGGTTATGAGTGTGGATTTAATTCGAAATCAACATTTTACACTACCTTTAAAAAGATAGTGGGTAAAACTCCTGCAGCTTATAAAAAAGAAGTAGCATAACCCGTTGTGCATTTGATATTTTTTAATTCAAGATTCGTCAATTCGAGTGCTTCGACCAAGGGAAGAAGTGTATCGAGAATAGAATTTTGAATTAAAAAAGTTATTCTCGATACAATTTTTCTTCATTCTATTTCGAAAAACCACTCGAATTGACGCTTTTTTTATCCTATTAATTTCTAAATGCACAACGGGTTAGAATAGTTTTAATTTATAAATCAGTACTTCTAATTTATAATACATAAACCTATACAGGTAATGATTTTTCAAATTTGCTGAAAATTAATTCAGTATGAGAAATAGTATACTACCGTTTTTGATGATTTTTCTTTTTTTGGGGTGTTCGGCTTCTTCAAAAGATAAGATTTTGTTTGTTACCTCTAATCAACATACCTATGGAAACACAGATCTGAAAACTGCAAATCATTTTGCAGAAATCGTTTTGGCATACGATGTATTCATAAAATCGGGTTACCAGGTTGATTTTGTAAGTCCAGAAGGCGGCGAAATTCCGATAGGATATATAAATACCTCAGATCCTATTCAAAAAAAATATTTAGATGATTTGGATTTTATGAATTTATTTAAAAATACGTATTCTCCCGAAGCTATAGACGCAAAAAACTATAAAGCGGTTTATTACAGTGGTGGTGGAGCTGCCATGTTTGGAGTTCCTGAGAATAAGGCCATCCAGAGTATCTCAAGAAAAATTTATGAGAATACAGGAATTGTATCAGCCATTTGTCATGGTACAGCAGGAATTGTAAATTTAAAATTAACAAACGGAAAGTATTTATATGAAGAAAAAGAAGTAAATGGTTTTGCTGATGCTTTTGAAAATAAAAGTAAAGCCTATTATAAAACATTTCCATTTTCTATAGAGGAAACCATTACTAAAAATGGAGGAAATTTTACTTATTCTAAAAAAGGATGGGATAATCATTATATTGTAGATGGTAGATTAATTACCGGACAAGATCCTACAGCTTCAGTATCTGTTGCAGAACAAGTTGTAGCAATACTTCAGAAGACAAATAATAAATAAACTTAAAATAGAATAAACAGATGAGAACAACAATTTTTATCCTACTCGTATGCTTAAGTACCTCTACATTAACTTTTGCTCAGGAATCTGATAAAGCACTTGTAGAAAAAACCGTTACGTATTACCTGGATGGAGGTACAAACAATGATTTTGAAACCTTAAAAAAGGCATTTCATACCAATGCTACAATGAAATTTATTTCAAAAGGAGTTTACAAAGAGGTAAATGCTTTAGAGTTTTTTAAAAAAGTAATGAAACCCGGACCAAAACAAAATCGAAAAACAAACATTGCATCTATAGATGTAACAGGAAACGCAGCACAAGCAAGACTTGAAATAGAATATGAGACATTTACATTTATTGATTATATGAATTTGTTAAAAGTAGATGGAGAATGGAAAGTAGTCAGTAAGATATTCTATAGACAACAAAAAAAATAAAAAATGAAATCATTTTTATCAATTTTACTCCTGGTATTTATTTGTTATCAATCTTCAGGGCAAACCTATATCGGAGAAAAGACAGAGATTAAACAACTAATAGAAAACGGTAAAAATTTCTCTAAATATGTTAACACTTCAGATTATAAAATGATCGGCGAATCATATACTGAAGACGCTAAAATATTTCCTAATAATTTAAAAATTATTGAAGGAACAGAAGGTATACTTGGGTATTGGAGGCTTCCTGAGGGAATAAAGATCATTAATCATAGAATAGATCCAATAGAAATTAAAATCATTGGTAATGAGGCATATGATTATGGTACTTATCAAGGCACTACAAAAAAAGCTGATGGAGAAGAAATTACCTGGAAAGGTAAATATGTAATTGTCTGGAAAAAAGTAGGAGCTAACTGGAAAATATATTTAGATATATGGAACTCTATTAAATGACTTTAATGTTTTTGATAATGACAGTTTGTATTTAGTAAGGTTTTACGGTCAATTTGATATATAATTGAAAATTAATGAATTAATTTGTTGTTTATCAAATTATTGGTACCATCTTTGCAAAACAAATTATATAATAAATTTAATTACATTACAATGAATAAAGGAACAGTAAAATTCTTCAATGACGCTAAAGGTTTTGGATTTATCACAGAAGAAGGTGTTAACAAAGATCATTTTGTACACATTTCTGGATTAGTAGACGAAATCCGTGAAGGTGACGCAGTTGAATTTGATCTACAAGAAGGTAACAAAGGATTAAACGCGGTAAACGTAAAAGTTATCTAATACATATACTTTCAAGTTTAAAGAAAGCCCATCACTAATGATGGGTTTTTTTTATTATGTATATTCTATTGTTACTATGTAATAGTATCAACTATCAATGTATGTTCAAAATTTCTTCTGCCTTTGCCCAATCATTCTCTAAAATTGAATGTACTTGCTTTTGATCTGATCGAACGGTATAGTTACCAATAAATTGGGTGCCTAACAAATCAATATGGTATAGCGCTTTGAATCCGTTATCATAAATTACCGCAGGATAAACATCATGTTCTTTAAACAAAAAAGAAAAGGGACCAAAACGAACATGGGCATCTACAACTACTGCCTTACCATTAGGAGATAAATGGTAATCTTCTTTAGAGACAAAAAGGGTAAACCAACCTTTATGAATTCGGAAATCATTTTTGGCAACACCTGCTTTTCCTTCATTTGGTAATGGGGTAATAATTGATTTGATAGAAGCATTTCCAATTATTTTTTGAAATAGCCCCATCATAGTAAGTAACATTTTATTTTTAAAACTAATCGAAGCACCAAACATTTTAGACCAACTTTTTATTTTAAAATTAAAATCACCTGTCCATTCTCCTTTTGCTATTTGAAAATAATATACCTGGTTGGGCGCTTTCTTCAGGGCTTGTGGATTTAGTATGATATCTTGCCCTTGTTCCATTAGTTCGAGCAATTCATTTCCTGCATTTAAGGTATCAATAATCTGAGTGACATTTTTCACTTCTACCGAATTAATAATTTTCAAAACCGATGCTCCCATAAAACCAGGATCAATAATTTTCTCACTTAACTGAGCTATACCTGTATTTTTTTGTTCAATAATGATTTGTTGGTTGGGTAATGTAAGCGGTGCTAATTCGATAGCAAGTTTCCAGGCAAAGTCTCGGGCAACTTTCATGCTGAAATTGATAATTGCTTCTTCTTCTTTTTCTGCAATGTCTTCTAATAAGTATAATAATGGAGAAAGCTCACTTAGTTCACTCAGAACCGTTGGGATAATGGAGGCAAGAATATTATTTACTTTTTGAAAATCATCATGCAAATCATGAATAGCTACACCAGGAGAAGTTTCTGCAGCAGCAACGCCCAAATCAATGTTGATGTGTGGATTCATCCCTAATAACAAATGTTGAACAATAATTAGCTCATTGTTTGTTATCGCATTAAAAGCAACCGCCCACGCTTTGGGCATGGCAGGATCATTGTTTTGAAATTGTTCAACTACTTCGAAATAGCGTGCTGCAAAATGAATATCTAACTTTTCAAGTCGTTCATCATTATCAAAATAACCAGTACCTAATTTGCTTTTAATGGTTTGGGTTACTCGCAAATATAAACTAGCGAAATAACCAACACGACTGGAGTGTTCTTTAGACCATTGAAGAATAGATTCTAATTTTTCGATTACTTCATCGATAGAAGCTGGATTCATAATAACAGATTTAAGATAAAACTACTTGGTTCTACTCGTTTTGCATCTAATTATAATTTAGTTGCTTAAGATTATGATTGTCTCGTTAGCTCGTATTTAATTTACTAAAGTTAAAGATTTCATAATCAATTAAAAAGAGTTAAAACCCCCAATTTATAGCGGGTTTTCTACCTAAAATTGAAAAAAAAACAGAGCAACAATTGTCACCCTTCTCTATAAATAATTTATGTATTCTTCAATTTCAAGGAAGTAAATAACACAGAAAATTCATTTTAGCGAATATCAGTAACATCGTTATAATGATTATTTTTATGTAAAGAGCGAGTCTGTTTTTTAATTACCTTAGTATCATAAATTACCTATAAAATGGAATGTGCCACTATATATTATGATAAAAGACACTTTTTTCCAATGCATTTGCATCCGGATCGCTATACGTTTTCTTATATCATAAATGGAAGTGCAAATCTTATATGTAAAGATGCGATATTCACCTTAAAGGCGGGTGATTTGGTGATGATTCCTCCTTATGTAGCGCACCAGACATTAATAGAAAATTTTTTCCATTACAAAGTCATTAGGGTTCCGAAGTTATATTCTTTTAACAATGTTTCCAGCAATCGATTGGGGGTAACGATAATACAGAATTGTTATTCTTATAAAAATCATTTTAATAATTGGTTCGAATCGATTATGACTAATAATAAGAAGAACTTTGATACCAGGGATAATGAAGAAACTAAAGTCCCGGATATATTTAAACATTTTTTGATTAGTAATAGCTCTAATTCAACCAAGTCAAAAATTATTTTAAAAAAAGCACTGGTACATTTTGAAAATAATTATAGTCGATCAATACTTGTCGAAGAATTATTGGATTTAACCTGTTTAAGTGATAGCCATTTTCAACGGCTTTTTAAAACTAATATAGGAATTTCACCTATTCGATATTTACAAAATCTACGAATTGAAAAAGCCAAAGAATACATAAAAACCAAAGATAGTTTTACCGATATTGCTTATGATACTGGTTTTTTTGATCAAAGTCATTTTAATAAATACTTCAAAATGAATGTAGGGATGATTCCAAAAAAATATGCCGATCTGGTTAAAAATGATTGAATTTTACAATTTTAGGATTTAAGATTGATAGAACTTGCTATCTAAAGTACAACGTTATGCAAGATTTAAATGCTAAAGAAGTAGAAGAGGCTCAGGAAGCACTAATACGATACTGCGGTGAGTTTTCACCTTTTATTGTTGAAAAGGCTTTTGGAAGCTATATCTATACTAAAGATGGAGATGCAATTCTGGATTTTACCTCTGGTCAAATGTGTTCTGTATTTGGGCATAATCACCCAAAATTTGTTGAAATATTAGAAAAATCAGGAGATAAGGCAATTCATTTACTAAGTTCTATCTTATCTCCTCCGGTTATTAATCTTGCCAAAAAGTTAACAGGTAAATTGCCCAGTAGCCTATCCAAATGTATATTTCTGAATACTGGATCCGAGTCGAATGAAGTAGCTATACGAATGGCAAAATTAGCTACTGGTGGTTTTGAAATCATTGGATTTTCTGGCTCTTGGCATGGTATGACGGCGGGAGCGCAGTCATATACCTTTTCAAAAACAAGAAAAGGATATGGACCTGCTATGTCGGGTAGTTTGATGATACCGGCACCTTATGAGTATCGTTGCCCAATTGCGCATTGTAAAGGGACTTGTGATCATACTTGCTTAGAGGTAGGTATGAAAATGGCCGATCAGCAATCTGTTGGAGAATATGCAGCATTAATAGCCGAACCTTTATTGAGTGCTGCAGGTATGATCGAATTAAAACCCAGTTATGTTAAAAGGTTAAAAGAATTATGTGATGAACGTGGGCTACTGTTAATATTTGACGAAGCTCAGACAGCATTAGGACGCCTGGGGAAAACTTTTGCTTTCGAACAGTACGATGTTATTCCTGATTTCTTGACCTTATCAAAAACACTAGGAGGGGGGCTTCCATTGGCAGCAATGGTTACCACAGCAGAAATAGAAGAAGAATGCTATAAAAGAGGGTTTGTTTATGTGACCTCTCATGTGTCTGATCCTTTTTGTGCATCTTTTGGCTTAGCCGCTTTTGATATACTTGATGAACAAAAATTAGCCGAAAGTGCATTGGAAAAAGGAAAGTACTTAAAAGAGCAATTGCTACAACTACATGAGAAATATGAATGTATAGGAGATGTAAGAGGTAGTGGACTTTTATTAGGTGTTGAAATTGTAAAAGATCGGGAAACGAAGATACCAGACGATGATTTGGGTCAGAAAATATGTAGTAGATGCCTTGAGTTAGGCTTAAATATGAATATAGTTAGAATGAAAGGTTACGGAAGCGTTTTTAGAATTGCTCCACCATTAACCATAAGTATTGAAGAAATAGATTTAGGTATTGCGATTTTAGATGAAGCAATACAGGATTGTATTTAATAAAAAAGCTATTTATAGAATGTTGACTTAAAAACAAGTATTTTTACGCATTGTTAGCTATATAAATTCATCTTAAGTTTAAACACCATAATCGTCATTTTTTAATTCCCCACATCAACTTTATTGATAATAAATAGTTGATATAGATTTCTTATTAATGTATTTTTTTTATTAAAATTATACGATAAAATTCTGGAATTATGAGTGAAGACAATAGTAGTACCGAAAATACCTTTATTCCTTTTGAAAATATAGGCTTGTGTTTTAGTGGTGGAGGTTATCGAGCAACATTCTATTCTTTGGGGATAATCTCGTATTTAAATAAAGTCAAATATAAAGGAAAGCCTCTGTTAGAATATGTAGAAGCTCTTAGTTCTGTTAGTGGTGGGACCCTTTTGGCAGTAGCTTATGCCAAATCAGCACAAGATACGAAACACAGTTTCATAGAATTTTTTAAAGAATTTTACCAAGCCTTTGAACCCAAAAAGGATAAATTATTAGATACGGCAATTAAGAAACTGGAAGATGATACAGTCTGGAAAAACAATCCATACAAGACACGTTCCCTGATTAATGCATTTGCATTGACTTACGCAGAGATGGAAGTTTTTAAGGGAGATTTTTCTATGTTTGAGAACCCAGTATCAGAACATTTAAAACAAGTATGTTATAATGCTACAGATTTTTCATTTGGACTCACGTATAGATTTCAAAACACAGGAGTTTTTGGTAACTCACCACTTTCGAATTCATCTGTAGAAAAACTTAAATTTAAAGTGCAATTGGGAGATATTATTGCTTCATCTTCTTGCTTCCCTCTTGGGTTTGAGCCGTTACAATTTCCAGATGATTATTTCAAAGATCATAATTCTACAGATTACAAAGCATTGAAAAGTCTTGACAGATTTATTGATGGAGTAGGAATCATGGATGGTGGCATTGCAGATAATCAAGGTATTGCTAGTATGATTCGAATTAATGAGAGAATGAAAAATGGACTCAATCTTATCATTGTAAACGATGTTGGAAGTTTTAAGATGGTACCTTGGCATCAAGACAATAGTTTTGAGAAAAAAGGAGTTTCTATAAAACAATTTGTAGCGAAAGCCTTAGCATATTTCAGGATTAAACCATTGTATTGGATACTTCTTTTATTAGGGGTAATTATGGTAGTTTTAAATTCAATGAAAATTTTCAACAATTGTGATGATTGTGCCTGGCCTGCAATTTATATAATTGGCAGTATATTAATTGGTATTGGCTTAATTCTAACTATATTGGGTGGATTTGCCTCGGTTATCATGAATTTTTTTAAAAGTAAGATGGCATCTCTTTTTAAAAAAAATGTACCAGAACCACTTGTAGACGACATCCTGAGTTTTAAAAAATTAGATATTGGATTGGTACAACAGATGCTTACGAATCGATTAACATCTGCAGTAAAAATGATCAATGACGTCTTCCTAAAGCAAATGCGTAGACTTAATTATGATCTGTTTTATTCTAAATATTCACTTCAAAACAAACGCATAACTACTACAGTATATAAGCTAAATGGTCAAAAGACACCTTATTCTGGTGCTCAACCAAATTATAATAAGGATATTAAACCTGCGCCAAGCAAATTGTTAATGAGTGTTGGGTTAACTGCATCCGAAACACCAACAACATTATGGTGGGATAAGAAGGATATTGCCAAAAATAGAATGGATACACTAATCGTCTGCGGTCAATTTACACTTTGTTATGAGCTTATGGAGTATATCCTGGAGCTCAAAAAATCAGAAAGTGATTTAAAAATTGATTTTACCGAAATTGATTTGTTGTATAAAGAACTAAAAGACGATTGGAAAGCTTTCAATAAAAACCCATTTTTCGTCCTAGAAGAGTTAAAAAAATAAGTTTTCAGAATATTGATTAGAGGCTGTTCTTTAGCTTATTACAGGGATGGATTACCTTATTGAACGTATCAAATGAGTAAGAGGAAGTGTTATGCGTGAGAATGGTTTGTTTTGATTACGAATTATTTGAAAAACTAGACATATTATCTTTATAGCTATTCCCTATCGGAATCTCAATTTTATCAATTTCTACATCGTTTTTGGTGTAAGCAGTAATTTTTTCTTGATTTATAATATATGAACGATGAATACGAATAAATCGGGAATCAATACGTTTTTCGAAGTTAGAGATACTCTCTTTTATAATCAAGGTTTTATTTTCCAAATGAATTTTAATATAATCCTTTAAGCTTTCAATATATAAAACATCATCAAAAAGTACTTTTATTTGCTTTTTTGCTTTGTTTACAAAAACAAAATCTGTTTTCTTATGTGTAGTATTTTCTGGCGAGTCATATGATATAGACTTTTTTTCCTGTTCTAAGAACTTCTGAATAGCTAAGAAAAAACGTTCAAAAAATATGGGCTTCAATAAATAATCTACAGCATTTAATTCAAACCCGTCTACTGCATAATCACGATATGCAGTCGTAAAAATTACTTTAGGTTTATATACAAGGTTTTTAAAGAAATCAGTGCCTTTTAACACTGGCATTTCAATATCTAAGAAAAGTAAATCAATTTTTGTAGTACTTAATATCGAACTAGCTTCAATTGCACTAGAACAGGAAGCTATCAATTCAAAATCCGGAAGTTTATTTAAATACGTTTCAATTAATTCTCTGGCTAAAGGTTCATCATCTATAATTAAACATGTATAGCTCATATAATATCTAATTTAAGATTAGCAGAAAATGAATTTGATTTGTTTTCAATAATTAGATTATATGCCTTAGGATACAATAATTCGAGTTGTTTTTTTATGTTTTTAAGACCTATGGAGTCTTTATTCATAGCAGTATTAACACCTGTAGGTTTGCTGTTTTTAACATTAAAAACTAATTGTTCTCCCTTTTTAGAGATATTAATTTCAATGCTTGCCTGATTTATTTCTTCTTTAACGCCATGCTTAAATGCATTTTCGATAAACGTAAGCAATAATAAAGGAGCAATTTTTTCCTGACCCGTTACATTTTTACTAAAAGAGATTTTTACTCTATCGGCATAACGGATTTTTTCTAAGGATAAATAGTTCTCGATTAAATCAATTTCTTTATCTAATGAGACATAATTTTCATTGCAACGATATAAGATATAATCCAAAATATTAGATAGTTTTTGGATTACTTTGGTTGTATCATCAGACTTTTTTAAGGCTAATGCATGTAAATTATTTAATGTATTAAACAAAAAATGAGGATTTAATTGATTTTTTAAAGCAGCAAGTTCTGTTGTTTTTTTCTGTTCATTTAATTTTAATAAGCGTTGCTTTTCTGTATAAAGTTTTAATACCAGAATTAAGAATGTTGGATATAGTAAATACAATGATTTTGATATAAACTCACCTATGTTTGTGAATCTGCCCAATAGAGAAGTGTCAGTAAAACGTTTTATATAATTTACATAAGTCGCAGGAAAGGTAGGTTCAAAATAATGTATATATGTTAAGGTGCAAATAAGGTAAAAAGTAAGCAACGTTATTACGATCGATATCCAAAAAATCAAAACCTTACCCTTATTTAAAAGATGTAGAATTAAAAATTCTATAATCACATATGACATAGCAATTTGAAGTATGACCCTTATACTATAAGTGATTAGTAATTCTTCAGTTGTAGAATAATACCAACTAGAGGCAGAAGCGGAAAAGACAAAAATCAAAAGACCAAATATGAGATACTTGAATCTTGAAACCTCCAGAAAGCTTTGGATTTTTTGTAACATGCTGTTTTCTATTTCTATTCATTGTAAAGGTACAAATTTAAAGAACCCAAGTTTGCATAGGATACCAAACTACGGGTTTGTGATGTCGAAAGTCTATTTCCTGAAGACAAAATCATATATGGGCAGTAACCAAATCTATAACAACACTTACACCTCTTCTGTCTGTTTTTTTTTATACGAGTTTACTCTTCTTATAATTTGGCACTCAAACAATAATTTTTTTGAGAATGAACTTTATGAAAACAATCTTATCTATTCTTTTGGAGGATATTAAAAGAAAACATTTATTTATATACCTTTTCCTTGTTTCGATTGGTGTTTTTGGGCAATCGGGCACGGTTACAGGAGAAATATTAGACCAAAACACACAAGAACCTATACCTTATGTGAATGTAATTATAAAATCCGGAGAAAAGATAACAACCGGTGGGATTACAAATGATAAGGGAGTTTTTTTTGTAGATAAAATCCCTTTTGGAGATTATAATTTTGAAGTTCAGTTTATTGGATACAAAACAGTTACAAAAGGTATTGCTTTTACTCAATCAAAAAGCAAAATCAATCTAGGGACTATTTTGATTGAAGAAGAAGCTGTAGCTCTGGAAGGAGTCGAAATTACTACCGAACGCTCAACTATTGAACAAAAGATTGATAGAAAAGTAATCAATGTAGGGAAAGATTTAACTACTGCCGGTGCTTCGGCCAGTGATGTTATGAGTAATATTCCTTCGGTAAGTGTTAATCAGGATGGAGAAATATCGCTTCGCGGAAATGAAAATGTTCGTATCCTGGTAGATGGAAAACCAACCAATATTAGTGCTACCGATCTATTACAGCAAATACCATCTACATCAATTAAAACCATAGAATTGATTACCAATCCTTCATCAAAATACAATCCCGAAGGTATGAGTGGAATTATTAATATCATCTTAAAAAAGAGC
Organism: Aquimarina macrocephali; assembly: GCF_051627225.1. NCBI lineage: Bacteria > Pseudomonadati > Bacteroidota > Flavobacteriia > Flavobacteriales > Flavobacteriaceae > Aquimarina > Aquimarina macrocephali. The sequence continues at coordinate 5,073,143 of NZ_CP151795.1, read as the reverse complement.
ACTCGTTTAGGTTTTAATGGATCAATAAGCTCTGGAGTAACTTTTGGAGAAAAAGCACGATTCAACAATTCATTAAGCCTAAATTATAGAACAGGAAAAACTAATTTTTACGGTAGTTATGGCAATCGTTTTGGTGAGCAAGTAACAGACGGTACGGTCACTAGAACTGTAGAGCAAACGAATCAATTAACCAAAAATTATAATGGCCGTACATCACATCTATTTAAAGTAGGTGTCGATTATTATATCAATGAGAGAAACACATTTTCTGTGTATACCAATCAAAATTTGTTTAATGCAGATATTGAAGGTAAAAAAACACTTACTTTTTTTAATGATACCCCTTCAAACTTTGCACAATTTGATGCTATAACAAGGGATAATATAAATTCTACTTATAATATTGATTTTCTACATTCATTTGTAAAAGATGGGCATACAATTGAACTCGAATTAGACTATAATACGCTAGAAAGTGATATTGCCAATGATTTTAAATTTACAGGAAATACACCTGTAAACAATTATGATGAAGTTGTAGATGATAAGCGAAAAAATACTACAATAAACCTGGATTATGTTAATCCATTAACCGATAAATCAACCTTAGAAATTGGAGTAGAAACACGTTTACGACGTACAGATAACTCGTATCAAACAAGTCGTATTGATTTTATGAATTCGAACTTTTCTTATGATAGAGATATCTATTCATTTTATACAACTTTTGGTCAGAATTTTAGTAAATGGCAATATAATATCGGAGTTCGATTAGAAGATTATAATGTAACTACTCAATTTAATGAAATAGGGGAGCCTCAGGACAATTTTGAAGACCATCTTTTTAATGTATTCCCTTCTGGATTTTTAAAATACACACCCGATGAAGAACAAAAAAACTCGTATCAATTAAGTTTTAGCAGGCGAATAGATAGACCTTCACTAAACCAGATTAACCCTATTCGACAGATTAGCACCCCTCAAATTGTTATTGTTGGTAATCCAAGCTTAACTCCACAGTTTACCAATTCTATTGAACTTAATTATAATAGAAAAATAAACAAAGGAAATATAACGTTTGGCGGTTTTTATAGAAGAATTGAGGACGAGATTAATAGAATAGGTTATTTTGATCAAAACAATCCAACACTATTAGTTCTTGATTACGATAATTTTGACAGTAATGACGCTTATGGAGTTGAATTGTCGACAAGTTACAAACCAACAAAATGGTGGAATTTTAATGCAAGCTTTGATGTATATTCTAGAACACAAAAAGGAATTATTGGTGGGGAAAATGTAAAGGTCAATAATACTTTATTAAATGCAAAGATTAATAATAGTTTTAAAGCTTCTAAAAACTTAACATTTCAGATTTTTACTTTTTATAGTGGCCCACAAAAAATATTACAATATGAATTAAAGGAAAATATTTTTGTAAATGCTGGTGCACGTTACAATTTTGCTAAAGGAAAAGGAACCTTTAGTGTTAATTTTAATGACATTTTTAGAACACAACGATTTGCTTTTGAAGCGTATAGAACTATAATTCAGGAAGGTGAATTTAAACGAGATAGTCAATCTGTTTATTTTGGACTTTCATACCGTTTTGGTGGAGGAAAAAACAAAAGACTAAAACGAAAAAATCGTGACAAAAACGAAAAAACCGATAAATTCTTATAAAAACTACAAGATTATGAAATTGAAAATACACATGGCATGTATAGCCTGCATACTAGTTAACATAACCCTTGCTCAAAATGGGAAGCTATCAAATAGTGATTCTGCAAAAGTTTTAATAGAAAAAATGGTTTCCAAAACAGGAAGTTATGAATTACTTAAAAAACTGAAAGACGTTGAGTTTACTTATGATTTTTATAATCCCGGGGCTAAAAAAAGCGATATTTCTATAGAGCGTTACATTTTTGATGGAGAAGTGTCGTGGGGACAATATAAGACACATAACGTATTTGTACTTCCTAAGAAGGAAGGAACGGTTACTCAATATTACGAAAGTACTGGTAATTCGTGGATAGCTATAGAAAATGCTAAGATGACAGATAAACGAGCATTGCTAAGTTCTAATTTTTTGCGTAAAGCGAACTATTATTGGTTTACCATGATGCCCAAGCTATTAGATGCAGGTATTATATATAAACAACTTCCGAATAGAACTTATAATAAGATTGATTATAACATAGTAAAAATTGGTTTTGAAAAAGGAGTCGGTGAAGTTCAGGATGATTTTATCCTATACATTAATCCAACTACTTTTCTTGTAGATAGGTTTTTGTTTACAGTTAAAGGAAGTGGATTGGGGATATCTCTAATGGAGATAGAGTATGAAACCGTTAATGGATATACTTTTATGGCAAAACGAAAAGTAATTCCAGCAGATTGGGGCGGTAATATTAAAGGTAAAGTACTCTACGAACAAACCACCACGAATGTCAAATTTAATAACGGATTTAAAAGGGAATTACTTGCAAAATAAAAATCTTATGTGGTAATGAGTGTAATTTGTATTACAGCAGTGTACCATATTAACTTTCAATATATGTTAATGAATTAGCCAATTCTACCAGTAAAGAGCCTATCACTTTTGTGATAGGCTCTTTAAATTGTGATATGTTGTCTCCCATATGATTTAGTATTTAATATCCAAAATGACATAGTTCATGCACTTATTAAAAGAATGTGTCGTAAATATCTATTAGAAAAGCAGAATTTTATTAGAAAACAGTACCAAACTCAAAATTTTGTAACTTTGTTATACATTATATGACAAGGGATATTATAGACATAAATGACTTTACAATTCTGGTTGAAGAAGCCAAAGTTAATGAACCAACAATAGATTCGTGCTTCTTTGATGAGCCAATAATTGGGGTTGCTTTTTATGGTTCTGGAGATGTTGATTTAAAGGTGAAATATGGTGAAAATCAAAAAGAGTTTAGCTATACAAAAGGATTGACACTTTCATTTTATGCAGACGAAAAGGTGGAATTTATACATTCTGTTTCTGCTACAAAACCCTTAGAATGTTTAGTAATAGCAACATCCCTTAAAACTATAAATAATCTACCAAATCAAGAAGGAGAACTATTTGGTGAAATTCTCGATCAGCTCGTTAACCCTTCAGATCATTATGTAGAAGGATCAAGTTTTATAATGACTCCAGAAATGCAATCTATAGTGGATTCTTTATTCAATATTCAATACGAAGGAAAAACAAAAATGATGTTTTTTCGTAGCCAAATAACAACATTACTTTCTCATTTTTTTGGCCAATTGGCGTCTTTGAAAAATGAAAATATAAAGACTCCCGAACGAGAAAAACTTAATCAAGCTAAGGAAATTTTACTACAAAATATAGATGATCCACCTTCACTTAATGAGATTTCTAAGCAAATTGGATTGAATACTTCTAAATTGAAAAAAGAATTTAAAGCATTTTTTGGTGTTCCAGTATTTAAATACCTTCAAAACGAGCGCCTTACTTTAGCGCACAAAATAATTAGAAATCAAGAAGCCACAGTACAAGAAGCAGCTTGGCATGTTGGCTATAATAGTCTAAGTTCTTTCTCAAATGCCTTCGAAAAAAAGTTTGGATATCGCCCAAGTCAGATTAAATAGCAACTTTTCGAACAAATTATTATCCTTTTAAAACAAATAGTATTTCCCGTTCTACGCCACCTTTGTCGTATCAAGTAAAAGGAAATAAGGATGGAATTATCATTAAAATCTGCAACTCTAATTTTAACCATTTTATTTACCGGAATGTCTGCCGGTCTTTGTTTTATATGGTCAAATACTATCGCTCCGGGAATAGGGAAACTCAACGATATTGGTTTTTTACAATCTTTTAAGGAAATGAATAGAACAATATTAAATCCTCTGTTTTTTGTAGTATTTTTTAGCCCTTTTTTATTAAACCTATTGAACTTGTATTTATTCAAAAATGTTTCAAATACGCTTACATGGTTGTTAATAATGGTCACAGTATGTTACTTTTTTGGAGTAGTATTTATTACCATTTTTGGTAATGTACCCTTAAATGAAATGTTAGACAAGACCGATTTAGCTTCTAGTAGTATAGAAGAATTAAAACACTTACGAGAAAAGTTTGAAGTAAAATGGAATCGTTTTCATTTAATAAGAACACTTGCGTCTATTATTTCATTTCTATTGTTGATTCTTAGCCTTATTCAATCATCTAAAAGTAATATCTAGAATATAAAAATATTGAGGTATGATCTAAAAATGATAATTAATAAATATAAATATGGAAAATAGAAATAACATTTTAGTCATCGGCGGAACTGGAAAAACGGGCCGCAAAGTAGCGCATAAATTAACCGAAACAGGGCATTACGTTAGAATCGGCTCACGAACAGGATCTCCTTCATTTGATTGGGGTAATTCTGAAACATGGTCAGAGTGTATGCAAGGAATGGATAAAGTATACATTACATTTCAACCAGACTTAGCGGTTCCAGGTGCATTAGAAGCTATTGAAGAACTAACAAAACAAGCGAAAAAATGTGGAGTTAAAAAATTGGTATTACTATCAGGAAAAGGAGAGAGAGAGGCCGAACTTTGCGAACAAGTAGTGATACACTCAGGATTAGATTATACTATCGTTAGAGCAACTTGGTTTAATCAAAATTTTAGTGAAAGTTTTTTCTTAGAGCCTATTCTTGATGGATTTGTTGCTTTACCACAAGCAGAAGCAAAAGTACCTTATGTTGATACAGACGATATTGCAGATGTGGCTGTTGCTGCGTTATTAAATGAAGAACATAATGGAGAAATTTATCAATTAACAGGACCAAGACAACTTACGTTTAAAGACGTAATCCAAGAGATTTCTGAAGTTACCGGAAGAAATATTTTATTTACACCAATTACTTTACCTAGTTATATTAAGATGCTGAAACAACAGGGAGTACCAGCTGATTTTATCTGGTTGGTGGAATATTTATTCTCTGAAGTTCTAGGAAGCCCTAATAATTCTGAAATCACAAATGATATTGAAAAAGTATTAAAAAGAAAACCGATTGATTTTTCAGAGTATATTTCTAATACAGCTAAGTCTGGAATTTGGCAAAAACACAAAGTTGAAACTAGAAAATAAATTAAATATGCTTTGGAATAACTTAAACTTTATCCCGAGTACTTCGGGAGCTTATCAAAAGGATAGAGAGCACCAGAATATTGATAAAATGATTCTTAAAGTTTAATTAATGTCATTGATTACCGTATTAGAAAACATTAAATTTAGAGTTGAATTCTATTTAAAAAATATTCTTAAAACCTAAAATTCTGAATTATGAAAAAAGCACTTTTAAATGTAACAGGATCTAAAGAGTTATCTAAAAATGAGCAAAAAAATATTGACGGAGGCGCAGGCCCAAGTCGTCCATGTGGCGGAGATGGCTCATTCATATATGTAGACGGTGTTAAGGTATGTTGTTATATACCTTGGAGTGGTCATTATATATGCTAACATTTCTTTAATTATGACATTAAAATTCTAATCGAATTTATTTTAGAATATTCAAAGAGATCATCTTTATAGATGGTCTCTTTTTTGTTTATCTGAATACTACCTAAGGTATTCAAAACATAATTTAGTCTGACAGAATTATCATTCCGACAGTTTTTGTGATGATTTTGGTAGTACTTCGTACTGTAATTCTAAAAATCATGTTATGTTTAAAAAATATCCAATTCTTAAATGGATTCTAATTGTCTTTAGCAGTATAATCGTCTTCCTTCTAGTTTTCGGTTGGTGGTTCATGAGTTTATTACCTATAGAAGAAATGGGTACTGATTTGTCTACTACACAAACATTTGATTTACCATATTTATCTGAAGACATCCAGCCTTTACGAGGAAAAATCTTGGCTATAGTGACAAGTACAGCTACTATGGGAAACACTGATAAAAGTACGGGTTATGAGTTAACTGAATTATCACGTGCTTATTACGTTTTTCAAGCTAATGGTTTTGAAGTTGATATTGCCAGTCCGTTGGGAGGAGAACCACCAGTTGTGATTGATGATGATGATATGGGAAAATATGATTTTGCATTTTTAAACGATAGCATTGCTCAACATAAAGTAAAACATACCATTCCGGTAAAAAGTATTAACCCAGATGTATATGAAGCTGTATTTTTTGCAGGAGGAAAAGGGGCAATGTTTGATTTTCCTAAAAATAAGGCTATTCAAAATATTGTACGTAATTTATATCAATCAAATAAGGTGGTTGGCGCAGTATGTCATGGGCCAGCGGCTTTAGTAAATGTAACTCTCGACACTGGCCGCCCGTTGCTAGAAAACAAAAAAGTGAGTAGTTTTACTAATAATGAGGAATTACTACTTATTCCAGATGCCGAAGAAATATTTCCTTTCCTTTTACAGGATAAACTAGTAGCTCAGGGTGCGCGTTTTAATGAGGGAGCCACGTATTTAGAGCATATTAGTTATGATAAAAACTTGGTAACAGGTCAAAACCCTTGGTCTACATGGATATTAGCAGAAACTATGATTTCGGCATTGGGATATACACCAAAGCATAGAGAAATAACAGCCGAAGAAAATGCGATGAAGGTCTTAATTGCATATGAAGAAGGAGGTACTCAGAAAGCCAAAGAATTAATTAAGCAAATATCGACTGTCGAAAATAAACCTCTGGCCAGGCAACTTATTGCTGTACATAGTGTCGTTGCAATCATGAAGGGTAGTATTGGACGGTTTTTTAATCTTATTAGTTTAACATCATATGCAAAAAGTCAATCTAAGAATATATAGAGGTTTACAGAGTGAGCAGTATTTATGTCATATTGAAAGTACAAACTTAATACTAGGTTTGTACTTTCTTTGAATTCTAAATATCCCTACATTTGGAAAAAATAATTCCATTGAGTTTTTTAGATATATTACTTGTAATTATTAGCAGTGCTGGGCTTTTGCATGGGGTATTATTTGCCTTCTATTTAAGTGTTTTCAAAAAGAAAAAAACATTAAGCAATCTTTTACTGGGGTTGATTCTTGTATGTATGGCATTTAGAATAGGTAAATCGATCATGTTAAATTTTGGTGATGGTCTGGAGCCTATATTTATTTTTGTTGGATTAGCATTTCTTTTACTAATTGGGCCACTTTTAAGGTGGTATGTTTTTGGGATGACACGCCCTAATTTCAAATTACCCAAATATTATCTTTTGGAATTCGTTCCATTTGCTTTGATTTTTATCTCCAGTCTTTTTGTGACTAAAGAATGGTACGAAAATAGCAAGCTGGTTATTATCGTTTTTTCGAGCGGTCTTATTTTTATATACCTACATTTTGCTTTTTATATCGCTTTGTCCTGGAGGCTTTTAAAACGAGCAAAGAAGGACTATCGACAAGAGCAACAAACAAAATCTCGTAGCGCAATATTAAATTGGTTACATCTCTTAATTATTGGTTTTGTGGTCATCTGGGGATCTTATGTTTTAAACATATTAGATGAAACAGTACCTTATGTTGTAGGTCCAATATTATATTCTGTAATTATCTATTTTTTAAGCTATAAAGCATTCCAACTTAAAGCTACAGATCTGGATGGCAATGTGTTTAAGACAACCAATAATAACCTTTTATTTGATGAGATTTCAAAATTGGTTATGGATACCAAATTGTATCTCGAACCAGATGTATCTCTTGCAAAACTGAGTATCATGATAGGAAAAACCACACAACTAACATCCTCGGTTATTAATCAATATGCCAAACGAAACTTCAACGATTTTATTAATTATTATCGAATTCAAGACGCTAAGAGAATGCTTTCAGATACAGAAAGTGATAAATATACCATTTCATCAATTGCATTTGATACAGGTTTTAGTAGTCTTTCTTCTTTTAATGGTGCATTTAAGAAATTTGAAGGTATAACACCATCAAAGTATAGAAAAGACCGAGTTTGATTTTTAAAATGGTAGTGTTAAAATAAGCAAACAAATAACCTCTGAAACCGAAGTCCAAAGGTTATCATAAATGATCATTTTTTAGTTGTTATGTATTAAAAACTATGACACTTTACAATTTTGATGATTGTATGGAATCAAATTTCGTTTTAGCAGCTTCATACGTTTTTTTTAGGCTTTCACTGTTTTTATGATGTTTTCCATAGGTATATGCCTTTTCGATAGACTTCATTGTTTTAGTATAAAGGCCATTTTTATAATATAACAAATGCTCGTATTCAGCAAAGTAAATATCATTTTTAGCGTTAGCTCCATAATTCTTTGCGAGCTCCAGATACTCCATTGCTTTTTCGTTCTCACCTTTCATCAGATACATTACAGACATAAATTCATATCCCTTAGGTAAATTAGGAATCAATTCTGTACTCTTTTTATAGCATTTTAAAGCTTTGTCATACTCATTATTATAGTAATATGCCATACCTAAAGACCAAATGGCTGCAGCGCTGTCTGGATACATATCCACTACTTTTTGAAAGTATTCTTGAGCTTTAGAATAGTCTTCCTTTACCAATAGATAATACTCTGCCTGCATAATATCTCGCTCTGATTTTAATGTTGTTGTTTTAGAAAGTTCAAATGCTTTAGTTACTTTTTCTTTATATTTTTCTGGATCATGTTCATAAAACCCTCCCATTAAGAAACCACTGGGATAATTGGGGTCTAATTTCATAATCTTTGCCGCTTTCTCTTCAAACTCTTCTTTATCTCCGTAAAAATAGAAGTTCTCCGACAAATCATTAAAAAGTTGATGTACTTCTGGTATTTTTGAATCTACTGCTAAGGTAAATCCATGCGTGTTTAAATTAGAAGGAGCGTACTTTTGAACAAATTCATTCTCAATTTCACGTTCTGTTTTCTGAGATTGGCACGAAGAAAGACTTAATACAATTAAAAGAATGCTTAGATGTTTAAACATATTCATATCTACATTTTTAAATTAATTTATGGTAAAATTATATTTGATATGAATACTATTCTTAAAAAGTAGATGATGTTAGATTAACCAATGATAAAAGCTACAAAAGTGTATAAGTATAGTTATATCTAAGTATGTGATAATGATGTAAAAACTTTGCTGGAATAACTAGATCCGATTGGGATTTCTATTTTACCTATTTCTATATCTTTTTGGGTATAGGCAGTGATTTTATTAATTGCAACAATATAAGAACGGTGAGTACGTAAAAATAGAGTTGAAGGAAGTTGAGTTTCTATTTTACCAATATTACTTTTAACTACTAATTTTTGATGGATAGTATGGATTTTTACATAGTCTTTCAAGCTTTCAATATATAAAACTTCATCAAAAATGATCTTAATGTGTTTTTTATTCACGTTTACATAGAAAAATGTATCATTTGGTTTCTGTTCTACTAAAGGTGAAAGAGTAGCTTGAATTCTCTCATAATAGCGATCAACAGCTTTTACAAACCTATCAAAAGATATAGGTTTTAATAAATAGTCTATAATATCCAAATCGTATCCATCTATTGCATATTCTCTGTACGCTGTAGTAATAATCACTTTTGGAGGATGTTGTAGTGTTTTAAGAAAATCCAAACCTTTTAAAACGGGCATTTCAATATCCAAAAACAATAAATCTATTTTCTCTTTTTTTATCACTTCAAAAGCTTCTACAGCACTATAGCAACTGGTTACAATTTCTAAATCATCAAGCATTTCTATATGATTTTTTAGTAAATCAATTGCTGGAGATTCATCATCAACGAGTAAACATCGTACCATATCAATTTGTTTTTAAAGTCAATTTTAAGTTAAAAAATGTATCAGATTCGTCAATCTCAAATTTATGTTTTTCAGGATAGATTAAATCTAATTGTCGTTGGATATTGGCAAGACCTATTCCTTTTTTATAGGTATCTGTTTCATTGCTGTATTCGGTTTCTGTTTTTGTATTCCAGACACTAAATTCTATATATCCGTAAAATTGCTCAAGGATAATTTTTATTTTGGGTTTTTTAATATTTCCTCTAACCCCATGTTTAAAAGCATTTTCAACAATAGACAATAGTAATAAAGGGGTTATTGACTGTTCATTTTTAAAATGGCTTTTTTCAAAAACAACATGTAACCGCTCTCCATACTTAATTTGTTCTAGTGCTACATAATTTTCTATAGTATGAATCTCTTCGCTTAAAGGAACTGACGTTTGCTGACTTCTATATAAAATATAATCTAATATCTCTGAAAGTTGTAATACCATATCTGGTGCTTTTGGAGATTTGGTAATCACATAAGAGTATAAATTATTTAGGGTATTGAATAAAAAGTGTGGATTTAATTGTGCTTTTAAGTATTTGAGTTCTGTAGCTATTTTTTCTTTTTCTAATTGATATACCTTTTCTTTTTCTAACTCTTGCTCTTTATTGGTTTTATAGAAATACATGATTAATGCAGGAAAATGAAAAGATAGCATATAAAAAGGAAAATCTTCTAAACTAATTAATGGGTAGGGACCATCTGCACAATATTGATCCAGATGATAATATCCCATAATACGAAATAGTAGAACTAATATGATAATCATAAAAATCATGGATAATCCAAAAACAACATATTTTTTATGTTTTAAATAGCTTGGTATTTGCCAATAATTAAAGGTATAGGCAGCTATCATTAACATTGGGAGTTTAAACAAAGTTGTTTCTATAGATTGTTCAAACAATTCTGGATTAATAGAAGAAAAAATGTAGAAAAGAAAAATTCCGACCCAAAATATAATATGACTAAGGATTCTTTTTTTGTTAAAACTCATAACTGGAAATATAACCAAATTATCATTTTCTTATTAAAAAAAGAGCTGTTTGATTGGTATTAGTATATAAAAGTAGAGTAACTGTAGATAAACTTGATTAGAAAAAGTTTATCTATAATTAATCAGACCAATATCAATAGTTAACTTTTTATAAATAGACAGAATCCTATAAAACGTCTATTAACTCGCCAAGTTTATCTATATCATTTTAAAACATAAATAGCTTTATTCACTTTTGTCGAATAGAAATTTAAAGTTAATGCTTTATAAGACAATTTAAAAAAATGAAAAAACGCAAAACACTTATTTTATTTTTTCTTTTAACCTTTATAATTGGTTATTCTCAAAACAAGACTGAAGAATTAACAACAAAAGAAATTAGAGAAACAATCCATGAAGTTGGAAAAGTAATAAAGGAAAAATACGTATTTCCCGAAATTGCCAATGCAATAGTAGAATTGATTAATAGTAATTTAAGAAATGGTCGTTATAGGAGTTTAAGTAATCCAAAAGAGCTAGCAAAAATTCTTACAAAAGATGTACAATCAATAAATCATGATAAACACTTAAGAGTTTTTTATAATCTTGAAAATCCAAGAGGACAGCAAACAGAAATGAGTGCTGAAGACCGTGAGAAGTTTCTTGAAAAAATGATGGAAATGGAGAAGAGAGATAACTTTACGTTTAAAGAAGTTAAAATCCTCGATGGAAATATCGGATATATAAATTTTAGAGGTTTTCGTAATCCAGAATATGCCAGTGAAACTGTAATTGCTACAATGAATTTTTTAAGTAATACAGATGCTATAATTTTTGATTTAAGAAATAATGGTGGAGGGTATCCGCAGATGGTTCAGTTGTTATCCAGCTATTTTTTTAAGGGTGACGCTATCCATTTAAATACGTTCTATAATAGAATAGACGAAACAAGTGAACAGTTTTGGACCTTACCATATGTTCCTGGAAAAAGATTACCAGATGTACAGTTATATATACTAACTGGTAGTAGTACATTTTCTGCAGCTGAAGAGTTTTCATATAACTTAAAACACTTAAAACGTGCTATGATCATTGGTGAAACTTCTGGTGGAGGAGCACACCCAGGTGAGTCGTTCCAGGTATCAAATAAATTCAAAGTTTGGACACCTACAGGGCGAGCAATTAACCCAATTACGAATTCAAATTGGGAAGGAGTAGGGGTTATTCCTCATATAAAAACTTCTGAAAAAGATGCCTTAATATCCGCTCGTTTAAAAGCTTTAGATTCATTAAAAAGCGTTAATACAGATGCTTTTAGAAATGATTTTTATGATTGGCATATGGGTACTTTAAAAGCAGTCCAAACTCCTGTAAATGTTCCTTTGTCCTCTTTAGAAAATTATGTAGGGACGTATGCAGAGCTAAGTATTAGTTTAGAAAACGGCGTGTTATATTACCAAAGTGATGCACCTGACTCAAAGGTTAAGTTAACCCCGATTGATAATTCAACCTTTCAATATGGCGAACTTACAGATGTGAGGATACTATTCTTAAGAACAAATGATCAGGTCGAAGCATTAATGACGAAGAATGTCTATGGTAGATCCGACACGTACACAAAAGATAAAAATTAAACATCTTATGGTAAGCAGCGTCTAAAGTTTTAAATATAGTAAATAACTTAAAAAGAAATAATCTAAAAAGGTTTCTGTTTTCAACTATACAAAGTCATTTTCTCTTTTTCCTGAAATAAGGTTTTGATACAATTTATAAGCACTATAAGCTTAAAAAATCTTCTTCGAAGCTTGAGATGAAATCATGAATATATTTTCTGTTTCTGTTTAATGTTTTAACAACTAGATAATGATTCCGCTTTAATCCATTTTTACTAATTCTCTTAAAAATAATATCATTTGATAATTTGAACGATTTTAACTGCCATTTTGGTGCACACATGATACCCATATTAGCTTCGATCATTGATAAGGTAATTTCGGTAAATGGAATGGCAGATATCTTCTTAGGATTGATTTTATTAGGTTTCAAAAAATGTTCATATACCGAGACACCTTCCAGAGGAAAGGAATTAATGATTAAATGAACATCAGAAAAATGACTCGCATCCAAATAGTCATAAGAGTTTAGAGGGTTTTCCTGGTGCATTACAGCAAAAATTTCATCGTCATATACTTTAATACTTGTCAATTCTTCAGAAGCTGGTTTTGTAGTCACAATAGCAATATCTATTTCATTAGACAGGACTTGTGATATCGTTTGATATGTTGCTCCTAAAGTTAAATCAATATTAATTTCTGGATATAGAATTCCCATTTTTTGAATAAACCCTGGAATCGCATGAAAAAAAGATTGACATTCTGCACTTAATTTAATAGACCCTCTCGAACCTTCTTTTATATGCTCTATATTACTAAAACTTTCATCTATAGAACTGAAGAGTTTATTTGCTAATTTATACAGCTCTGTACCTTCATCTGTTAGTTCCCACTTATTTCTACTTCTAAGAAATACTTTAAACCCTAAACGTTCTTCTAAATCTCTCAACTGGTGGCTTAATGCCGACTGAGTAAGAAACAAACGCTCTGAAGAATTAGCAAGATTGCCTTCTTCTGCAATTGTTTTTATAAGTCTAAAATATTTTAGTTCCATAATTCAAAGATACAATAGATTCACCATTGCTGTAGTTGAGAATTCTTCAACTATAACTATAAAATCATTCAATCAACTTTCTGGTATGACAGTACTTACTAAAATAATTTTGGCTCAAATAAATATAGAAACCATGCAGAAATTTATAATTGTATTTTCAATATTTTTTAGTATTCCTATTTAGATTATAACTAGCTATAAAAAAGTCGATTAAGAATTTAACCGACTTTTTTTGTACTATGATGAAAAGTATTAAATTTTATTATTTCAATTTCATACCAGAAAAAATTTCAGTTTCGTTTGGTAATTCAAGTTTGTCGCGTACCACTTGACCTGCCTGAAGGCCTGCAATGATAGCACCTTCATAATATCCTACATTAACACCAAAATTAATCCAATCTCCTGTGATAATAAGATTATCAAAACCAGACTCATTAGCTTTAAGGCGGTATTTGTTAGAGCCGGGTAAGGATAATGTGTATCTATCTGTTGGGTTTACATTAGCTCGAAAAAACTGAGTTTTTAGCCTACTATAGTCCGTATTGGCATTTTTCGAAAAATCATGGATTACACTAAACTTCATTCCTTCGGGGTATTCTAGTGTAGTAGCATTCGGGAAAAACCAACCCATCTTATCTCTTAACCATTGTTCTGAAACACGCATAATACGTTCCAATTGCTCGTGGGGATACTTATGATCAGAGAATGGAGGTATCACTTCTGGATCCAGAAATGATCCTGTATAGTATATTAATACCCCGGGTTCATCATCTTTCCAATCTTCATATGGCATTACCTGCGACATATCTATAAAAGAATATTGAGGATCTGCATAAGTCACCAAGTTAGGTAATGACCCTTCAGGAAACCCCCAATCAGGTAAATTCATACCTAACTCTTTTAACGTAGGCTTAATCCATAATTGCATAGACATGGTAGGGATACTTTTAACGTGATTGTACATATTCTGCCATGCCACATTATTATCAATGATTTCCTTGCAAATACCTTCGTTTCCACCTAAAACATCAATAGGTATGCCTAAAACTACATAATCAAAATCCTTATTCTTTTCTAAGGAAACCTGACCCACATTCTCCCAGCCACACCAGGATTCTTCAAGATCATAATGGCCTTCTTTAAGTGCTTTGGCTTGTTGGTCATCTATTTGATCATAAAGCGGTTCTCCTGGCCATACATCTAGATTTTTGAACTTATAAGTAGGGTTATAGGTACCATTTTTTAAGGTGACTTGTTGCGCCATAGATATTTTTTCTATTTCACCAGAACCAGAGTAATGTACCTGTTCAACTTTATGGAAAAACTTGAATTTTATACCTCTGTTTTTAAGGACCAAATAAATTGGAGTGATCATGGTATCTGCAGTTCCTGCTTTGAATTTCCATACGAAAGATCCTTTATAACCTGCAGAATTTGTTAGAAAATGAAGTCCAACTCCAGCTGCCAGACTACCTTGCTGATCAGACCCTGTGAGATTGTGAAACGTTCCTGTATAAAGAAATCTCACCATAGCAGAACTCAACAATCGTTCACTTGCTCCATGGTTTTTGAGCCATTGACGATAATCCAAGTCATTGATACGCTCGTAATCCAACTCATGAGTTTCTGGGTTATATACATCTTCAAATGTTCCCTTCATATTTACAAGTCCGAATTCTACAAATACGGCTAACCAATAGAAGTATTCGTTGTGATCGGCTATCGAATCAATGAGCTTAGTTACCCATTTAGAAAGTAAGTCGAGTAGCTCCTTGATCATAGAGTGATGCTCTTTTCGTTGCGTATCATTGTGATCCTCATTGGTCAGGTTCTCAACCAATTCTGCTACATAATTCAATAGCTTTTCACCCTCATGTTTAAAGAGTTTGCCCTTTACAAACGCTTCAAATTTAGACTTAAAACTAGCCCAAAGCGGATGATGCTCAGGTGTTTTGATTTCTTTAGCAGATTCAGAAGCCATATTTATTAGACTATCCTTGTTTGGATCTGTACCAAACAAAATTTCGGCAACTAGACCTATTGCTTTGTGAATAATGGCCGAAAAGGGTAGGGGTCCACCTTGACCAGGTATATACTCATTAGATGGAAAAATAATATTCTTTTTGATCCATTGATTTGTCTTAGGATCAAAATGGGTGAGTAATGTAGTATCTTCCCGATCAAAAGCTTCATCCCAGGATTTAAAAGGACTATTGGGCATTAGATTATGTTTTTCACATTCCTTATACGAATCTTGTATCAATCGGAATGCATTTTCATACCATCCCTGAGCAATATGAATACCATGCTCTTGAATCCTTTCGTTTGGGCCTCTACCAGTAGCAGTTTTGCCTCCTAGTCTCCAACCCATTTGATAAATGGTGATATCATAATGATCTTGCCAGTTTTCGTAAGAACTAAGCTCATAAGCAGCCGTGAGCGATGACATACCACTGCCTAGTATGGCAATTTTCTTTTTGTTTTGTGAGTTTTGCATTGATTATTAATTTTAAAGAGTATGAATTTTTTTAGTTGTTAATTTTGTATTGAAATGTGTCGAACTGATTTCACTCTGGCCAATCGGGTAGAGAGGTTTGTTATTTTTGATATACTTCAATACTATTGCAGAGTTGTTCCATTTGGCTGCTTCGGTATATAACTCATCTAAGTGTGGTAGGATGAAAAGCTTATCAAAAATGTCTTCAATCAATCCAGTTAGATTATGTGCACGATGAGTAACGTATTTAATATCTTTTTTTGATAATGGGTAATGACTTGGATAAAAGGCTTCGATATCTGTTAGTATAGAAACTGCATGCCCTCGTGGGTTACCAAATATTTTACCTAAAACCCCAAAGTTGACACCTTCAACCATTGATTGAGCATACAATACACGATAAAGCACAATATTGACAAAATATTGCTCGTAAATATTTTCTTTATATGCTAAAGAATCTGCGACTTGATAGCCTGATATAATGCTTGAATTATGAGCCCGATACCAAGTACATTCATTGGGTGTATTGATATAATCAAGCCAAAAAGTAACAGGAGCGGGTAGATCCGGAAATGTCTGCCCCGATTCATTAATTAATTGGGCCAGTGTCGCCAAATACAAAAAATGGCTGCTTACTGCTCTCCACCAAGGGCTACCAGGATGTTGTGCATTCATAGGATTGAGCGTTCCTCTTTTTATTTCCCAGTTAATAAATGCTAATTCAGAATTTCCCAGCCCTTCTTTTCCTTTAATGAAAGGTTCTCCGTATTTTTGATAGAATTCATAACGTAATTTATAGCGACCCTGTGGACTATCAGAGACACGAAGTATAATTCCTTCGGCTTTTTCCTTAAGTATTTCAAGTTTGTTCATATATTAGTAAAAAGGTTTATAAACTTACAAGTAAAATTGTTATATACAAGATATTTTTGGAAATTGAAGTAGTATAATTTATAAAATTTCCTTGTCGAGTAAAAAATGATTTCTCAAAACATTAAACATTAAGAATGACAACTTATTTCAAATATTATTTAAGCTTCTTATTGATTATATTTTTGTCTCCTCTTAGTGTATTTTGTCAAACTACTGTTCTTCTTCATGATTTAACAGAATTGCAGGATATTGGAAAGCAAACCCATTATCTTGAAGATGCTTCTCTAGGACTATCTATCGAAGAAATTAGGAATGATAGCTTTGAGACTAAATTTAAAAAGTATACTCAGGAAACCTTGAATTTTTCTAGTACTGCTTCTGCTTACTGGATAAAACTTAGAGTTACTAAGACTATACCGGATAATTTTTACCTTAATGTTGGTTCTGCTTATATTGATTCTATATCGCTCTATGAATTTGATGAGGAAAACAAACTAATTTCTACCAGGCATACAGGTGATGACTTGCCCTTTAATACCAGAGAAATTGAAGTGGGTAATTATCTGTTTGCTCTTGATTTTGATGTAAATAGTACACGAACTTTTTACCTTAGGGTAAAGAGTCACCAACCCTTGTTTTTTCCTCTTCGAGTTGGAACACTACCCAACTTTTTAGATTATGAGCATGATTTAGACTTTCTGCAGGGGATCTATTTTGGGTTTATGCTGTTGATCTTCCTGTACAACCTCTTTTTGTATTTTTCAACTAGAGAGAGAATATATCTCTACTACATTGCATATGTATTTAGTATTACCTGGTTTATGGCTTCAATATTCGGTTACTTCTTCGAATATTTTTGGCCTAATACTCCTTTCATTAATCAAGTTGTGGTCGTTAGTTCTGGATTAACGATGATTACTGCTACTTTATTTACCCAGAAATTTTTAAACACCAAAGAATCTAGTTCTATTATGCACAAGGGATCTATGGTCTTTCTTGTTATAGGTATTTTGGTATGTGCTCTTGTGTTGCTAGGTTTTAAAATTGAAGGCCTGAAATTAGCGCAAGGAGGATTGCTAATCATGGCATCATATTTTCTCCTCTTAGGTATTCGATTTAAGTTAAAAGGATATCGTCCTGCTAAATATTACTTATTAGCCTGGGGAGCCCTTATCATTGGTATTTGTTTTGCCATTCTCGAGTCTTTAAACCTGACTTTTGTGATGACGTACTTAAATGCGATGCAGATTGGCTCTGCTTTAGAAGTCTTACTGCTTTCATTTGCATTAGGTGATCGGATTAATATGTATAAAAAGCAAAAAGAGGATGCACAATTAGAAGCGCTATTAGCAGCCAAAGAAAATGAAAGGTTAATTCAAGAGCAAAATGTAATACTTGAAAAGAAGGTCAAGGAACGAACCGCAGAGGTCGCCATTCGAAATGAAGAACTAGTAAACCTTAACAAGGAAAAGGATATGCTGGTAAATGTAGTTGCTCACGACCTTAGAACCCCTTTGAGCCATATACGATTATTGATACAATTAATTGATGTCACCTCTTTACACTTGACCGATGATCAAAAATCGTATTTAACCGAAATAGACAACTCGGCAGATCGTCTTTCACAGATGATTGGTCGTATCTTAAACATACACGCTTTAGAGACAAATCGGGTCAAACTAAAGAATCAAATTATTGATTTGGTAGAATTGGTTAACTATGTGGTAAGGTGTTTTCATCTTACCGCCGAGGATAAAGAGATTGAAATGATCGCTACATCACAACCAGGGAGTCACTTTGTAGAAGTAGATAAAAATTATATGATCCAGGTATTAGAAAATTTGGTATCTAATGCCATTAAGTTTTCTGAACGAGGAAGTAAAGTGGCTTTACATGTAAAATCGTATGATGAAAGAACATATGTTGTGGTAGAAGATCAAGGGCCTGGTATTAGCGAAGAGGATCAAAAGAAGCTATTTGGTAGATTTCAGAGACTTAGTGCACAACCTACAGAAGGTGAGGCATCTATTGGGTTAGGATTATCCATCGTGAAAAAATATATCGAATCGATGGATGGCGAAATTCACTGTGAAAGCGAATTAGGTATCGGAACCAAATTTATTATCTCTTTTGAATCTAAAGATCACTTGGAAAAAGCTGAAAATTAATATTCTTTAAAAGTCTCCTAACGAAATCCAAGAATCACAAACTCCACTAATACAATAACAAACTCGTGAACTACATGCTTCTTTAAAAAGATAATGCAATACTTATTGCCTGAAACGACGTGTCTTCTAAGTTTGTCGATGGGATAGGATAGAAGTGGCAACGTGTATGGAATTTATTATGCTAGTAAAATGTACTTGTTTATATAAGATTGTCTAGATAACAAAATCAGTTCATCATAAATGCTATTAGTTTGTGATTATATCTAATATGAAACGAATAATGAAGTAAAAGAGATAAATCATGATAAATAAAACATCTCCACAAACCTATGCGAGAATATGTGGTATCTTATATTTAATAATTATCATCACAGGCATATTGGGACAAATCTTAGTCAGAGGTTCGTTGATCACAACTGGTGATGCTGCATCTACTGTTAACAATTTGGCGACATCTTCTTCTCTTTGGCGTGTAGGAATTGCTGGTGATCTTCTTATGCATGTTTTTGATATTCCAGTTATGCTTATTCTTTATGTATTACTAAAACCAGTAAATAAATACCTTGCTATATTGGGAGTTTTATTCAACATGATACAAACAGCGGTTTTGGTAGCAAATAAATCAATCCTTATTATACCACTAATTTTATTGGGAAATCCTGAATATGTTGAGGCTTTTGGAACTACCCAGTTTAATGCTATGATATATTTGCTTACAGAAATACATGATTATGGTTTTATATTAGGGCTTATATTCTTTGGTTTTGCATGCTTAATTTATGGCTATTTAATTTTCTGGTCAGGCTACTTGCCAAAAATACTTGGTATTATGTTGATTGTTGCTGGTCTCAGTTATTTAGCCAATAGTTTCACCCTTATACTAATCCCAAAATATTACGAAATAGTATTCCTTTTTTTAGTGCTTTGTCTAATCGCAGAGCTCTCACTTTCTTTGTGGTTGATATGTAAAGGGGTCAATATTTCGAAATGGAATGTAGTTAGTCTCTCAGACGAATGATAAAGAAATAAAGTACTAATGTGTCTACCTGTGCTAAACTTATTTCAGTATCATTTTGTTTTGTGTCATTTAACTTCCTAGCCGTATTTTTAGAAGAAAAAAAAGGTTAATGTCTGACATGAATATATCTAAACAAGTCAAGTTTCAAGTAAATATAAGTTTTTAAAACTACTCTTGGGTGTAGTGCTACAGTCGTTTATCGATGTTAGTTTTGTATGCAGTAAAACACTAAAAAATAAGATCTCATGGTGAAATTATTATGGACTCTAATTATATATATACTTTTTTGTTTATCAATCGCATTTGGATAAACTACAGTAGATAAATTCATAAAACAATTAAGTTTTCTAATAGAATTTTCGATCTACTCTTTTTTAAATATCGTTTATATTTTATTTAAATGTGTGGCGTTGCTCTTCTGTTGAAGATGCATTTAGTAGTTGGTTAAATATTCTTATGGTATTAAAATTTTGGGTAATTTCTTCGGATACAGCAATCCCAGAAACACCTGTTTCTAATATGTCTGCAACATCTTCTGTAGTTATACCACCAATACCAATAATTGGTGTTTTAGTTTTTAAGGCTTCCGTAATTGCAGTATAGCCATTTAAACCTAAGCTTAAATCGTCGTTAGTTGTTGTGCTTCTAAAATGCTCTAAACCAATGTAATCCACTTCTTTGCCAATTAATGTTTTGCAATCTTGCAAGGTATTTGCTGTTCCGCCAATAATTTGCCAAGTGTATAAATCCTTTCTTATAGTAGGATAGGAATCTATTTTTCCTAAATGCAGACCATCTGCTTTAACCTCTTTTGCTATTTTATAATGATCTTTAATAATTAATCTGGTTTGAAAATGAGATGTGATTTCTCTAGCTTCTTTGGCTAACTTTAAAAACTTTTTTTCTGAAACATTTTTTAAACATAATTGCACTAATTCTATACCAGATGTACACGCTTTTTGGATGTTTTCCAGATGCTCTTTTGAAGAGTTTCCCTGAGATATATAATGTAGTTTTGGTATAATCATATTAAGGCATAGGTTTAAGTAGTGACCGTTTTAGAGTGCTCCATAAAATAAGACTCAAAGCGTTTTAGTTTTGGATGCATTTTTTCTGAGTATATTACATACTGACATTTTTTAATACTTTGAGTAATCGACATTAGAGCCGTGTATGCAAAATTCTGGATTAAAAACTCGGCATCATCTATGCTAAATATTTTTAATTGAGAGGTACTTACTCCATTTAATAAAAACAACTTGTTCATTGACTTGGGCGTAGAAATAAGAATATCTATACCCATAAAAATTTCTGATTTTTGCACATCAACATGAAGCTGTTCGTAACCCACATAAACTCGTAAGGAGTTATGTTTAGTATAGGCCAAAAAAGCATCATATAATTCCAAGGCTCTTTCCTTATTTTCTACAAGAACAACAGCTCTTGGAGTGTTTCCAACTGCCTCACATTTCAATTTTTGTAAAGTAGTAAGTATAAGCGTCGTCGTTTTTCCGCTATCTTTTGATGCTGTGCAATAGACATTAGCACCACTTTTTATTACAGGAATGCTATTACTCTGAAAAGGAGTTGGTGTTACTATTTCTAGATACTCTAGCTTCTCTTGTATGTTGGAATGTAGTTTTTTAAAAGGCATAGGGATTAAAGAGATAACTGTTTGGGATAAAATTTTATAATAATTATGGCAAATATACTACCTAGAAACGAAATAAATGGACGTAATTACTATTTCTATTTTAGTGCTATATATGTTACTTTACTTTAGAAAAACAATAACTTGTTTATTGAAATTTCTTCTCTAATAGTTTTTTATCTAAAATTACTGAAATAATCTTAGTGCAAGACGACATGGTTGCTTAGTGTATAGAAAGGATAGGAGAGTAGTGTAATGTGTATGAAATTGAAACATATTTTTGTTGTTAAAATTATACAGTGTATATTTATGTCTCTAATTTAGACAATATGAAAGATAAGTGTGCAATAGGCTATGTATTTATGGCCTCAAGTTTAGATGGTTTTGTTGCGAGACAAGACAACTCATTAGACTGGTTAATGAAATATGGCATAGATGAAAATGATAACAGCTTTGAGAAGTTTACTAAAAATATGGATGTATTAGTAATGGGAAGTGGTACGTATAAAACTGTACTTGGTTTTGGCCAATGGCCATATAAGATGCCTGTATATGTTATGAGTAGAACATTAACCCAAGAAAATGTTCCTGAATCATTACAAGCTAGTGTAACAATTAACTCATTAGATCCAAAAAAACTTATGCAGTTTCTTTATGAGGAAGGTCTTAGAAAAGTATATGTAGATGGCGGTAAATTGGTACAATCATTTATTAGTAATGGATTAGTTAGCGAAATCACACTAACACAAATCCCAATTCTCATAGGAAAAGGAAAACGATTATTTGGCGAAATAGAAAGTGATATTGATTTAGAATTAATGAGTTGTAAACCAATGAAATTTGGATTTATACAAAATCATTACAAAGTATTAAATAACGTGAGTTAGATGTAAGACTTTAATTTATAAAAACCATCAAATTGAGACTGAATGGCTTAAATTTTGGTTACATCAAATTCAGGTTAAATAAATAGATATGGCAAATAAGGAATTAGGCAGACCTACAAACGATAAATTAATACTATCAAAAGGTGATATTCTAAAAGAAGCACTTAAGATTCTTGATAAACAAGGAGAAAGTGGACTGTCGTTTAGAAAATTGGCAAAAGCATTTGATGTTACTGCTATGGCTTTAAAGCATCACGTTGGCTCGCGTCAAGAGATAGTTAAAAGCCTTATTGAAATTGTTTATAAGGATGTGAATGATATTTCTAAAACTAACGACTATAAAGAAGCAATAAGAGAGTTATTAGGAAACTATTGTAATTGTGTATTTAAACATCCTAATGTCTCAAAATTATTGTTATCAGACCATTCATTAATTAATCAGGAATTAATTGACCTTACCAATTCTATTAGAAAATATGCTATTACATTAGTGAACGATGAAAATGAAGGTATTCTGTTTGCAGATGTGATTATAGATTATACTCATGGTTTTGCCTTGGCAGCAGCATCCCAAAATGAAAAAACGGATTTAGGAATACTAACCATAAATGACTTTTACAAAGGAATAGATTGGATCCTTGGAAGAATTTAATAAAAACACTATAATTTATCTAGCATGAAAAAACAAATACTATTTCTACTGCTTATAAATTCATTTTTAGGATTAAACGCCCAAAGCAATAATAATATGCTAATCAATCAAACATTTATTTCTATGATTGGATCTGTATGTGAAGAAACTCCTGATGATAACCCTTGTGCAGGTTTAGAGATTTTTTTAGTTCTTAATTTTAAAGAAGACAATGTTTCAATAATAGAAAAAGAAGTTTCTAGCTGTGGTATAGAAAACATAACTTCTATGTTAGATTATAAGTGGAAATTAATCCAAAATCATGAAATTAAAATAGATAATGATCCAAAGGAAATAGAATATGATTTTTTAAAAAACCTAGTAATTAAAGTAGAACAGGGAAAAGTTACTGGGTATATAAAAAGAGGAAATAAAATAACTGATAAAATTGAATTTAAGAAAATCAATATCAAATGAAAAAACATTGCTTAACAAGAATCCTGGTAAAAAAAGTCTTTCTTTTAGCAATAGTGAGCATGTGCAATATCTTAATAGGATCTGCTCAAAATAACAATGCTTTAAGAGTGAGTTTGAAATTATTACAAACTCCGCCAGAATTCCAATTTTCAATGGATAGCACTGGGTTTTCAAAACTTGCAAAACCACAATTCTATTCAGCGATCGCAGATACCGATGTAATTAATATTAATCCCAGGAATATACATTTTGTAGATTTTAATAATGATGGAAACAAAGACATTATTTATCAAGATACGCAGCATTATCTTGCAACAATCTTATTTGTAAATAAGGACAATGATTTTAAAGAAACATGGAGTGGCCCAGGAAAATTAGTGGAAGTTAAACAAGGAGAAGAAACTATTATTTATGTGCTAAAAAACGCTATAGGTTGTGATTACTCTTCACAATTAATTGAACTTATTGTTCATAACGATAACACCATTACTCAAAGCTCGATAACCTATCATTACAATACAACAATTAGGGACACGAATACGATACTAAAACAGAAAAAAATATCAGGAATATTAAGAACACAACCCATTTTAGATAATAAAGATAAAGTAGACTCATGTAGTGGAGATTTGATAAATGGCAATCAATTAAAAACGATAGAAAACAAAATAGTAACGATTATTAAAAAACAAAAAAACTGGTTATTAGTAATATATAAGGAGAAAGACAACAGTAGTATAGGTTGGATTAGAAATTAATTAAACTACATGGTAAGAATCCAAAAAAAATATTTCTCCAGGTAAGGGGGTTAACTATCAGTATGTCTGGTAATTATGCTACTAGGAGCTATTGGTAAATCTAAAAATTTTCTTTGGTTTTGTATGGTTCACGCAGCTATGGATATAACTCGGTTTTTAAACTAGAGATACAATTATAAGCTCTATAATAATTTGTTCATAGTTGCATAAGAAATAGCTTCATAAATATTAGCAACACCTAATTTTTCAAAAAGTTTTTTTCTATGAAATTTTACTGTGTCTGGAGAAATGTAAATTTTTTCTGAAATTTCATTTATAGCATAACCTCTAATAGAGTATTGTAGTATTTCTTTTTCTCTGGTAGAGAGTTCAATTTTTTTCAAAGTTTTCCAACAATCGGTCTCTAAATCATAAGTGATTTTTTTTGTACCGTCTTTTTTAGTAATGATAATGTTACCCGAATTTTGCTGTGTAGACAGCGATACAAAACAAATTGCTTTCCATATTTTGCCGCTTTCTGTTAAAAATAGAGGAGTTAATTTTTGGTTAATTAAAATGATTTTGCCTTCTTCATTTTTTAAATGAAAATCATACGATATACTATATTCTTTTCGCTCTTCAAGAGGTATTTTTTCATAAAAATCAAAACCAATAGTATTTATTTTTAACAGTAATTCCAAATCTTTCTCGGGTACATATTTAAAATAAAAATCATACCCCATTTCTTTAACTTCTATAGCAGAATTCCCACATAAAAATAACGGATTGTCTGATACGTATTCAAATCCTTTTGTCTCATAATCAATTACATATACGCTATTATGTGTAGTTCTTGTAAAAGCTTCTATGGCTTCGAGGTAATTTGCTGTTTGATTGATATCCTTATCTGTAAGATTTCCAACCGTATTTTTAAAAGAAAAAAAAGAATTAGTGTCAGCCATAAATATTTAAATAGATCCTACGACAAATATAAGTTTTTAAAAACTACTCTTGAGTGTAGCTATAAATTCCTAAATAAATACTAAGCAAATAGTACTTTTTTTGAAACTACTCTTGAGTGTAGCTTAAGAACATATAGATACACTTAGTTTTGGCAGTAGAAAACAAAATTAATAACAAGGAAAAATTGGTATCCTAACCCATTGTGTATTTAGGAAAATATTCTGAAAAAGCGTCAATTTCGAGTGTTTTGTTGTAATGACCTCTCGACTGTGCTCGAGATGATGTGAAGACAAAATGTATCAAGAGTAGCTTTTTTTAATCAACAATCCTATTCTGGATACACCATTCGTACCCCACACGGTACTCGAATTGACGGATTTTGATTAAAAAAATACCTAAATGCACAATAGGTTATCCTACTTCTTTTACATTCTAACTAAACAATAATCATGAAAAAAATACTTTTTATACTAAATGTATTACTGTTTCTTCAATTGTCAGCACAAGAAACTTTAAGTTCTGCTCAATGGCAGGAAGATCTTCGATTTTTGCAAAATACCATACATAAAGACTATTCGTTTCTTTTTGTAAAAACAACAAAAGAAGATTTTGATACCGAATTGGAAACATTATACAATGACATTCCTAATCTACAAGAACACGAAATTATTGTTGGGATTTCTCGACTCGTGTCTTTATTCAAATACGGGCATACCTATGTTAGTTTTCATCAAGAACCTTTTGAATTTTCACAATTTCCTTTCAATTTATATGAATTTAATGATGGAATTTATATTCAGGGAACGCACAAGAACTACCCAGAAGCAGTTGGAACAAAAGTCATAGCAATAGAAGGGAAGCCAATTTCAGAGGTTCTAAAAGCAATTGAACCGACAGTAGAAGTAGAGAATTCGCAATATTTCAAAGCCTACGGAATTAATAATATACGATATCCTGAAGTCTTACATGCCCAAAAACTAACAAAAACCCTTCAAAATAAGGTAGCACTTACGTTAGAAAAAAATGGAAAAGTATTTACACAATCCTTTACTGCTATGGGAAAAGGAGAAAGTGTGCCCACACACCGTGGCTATGTACATCAAAATGAAAATTGGTTAGATGCAAGAGATCAATCAACAACACCTTTATATTTACAACACCTAGATAAGGTTTACTTCTCAGAATACTTAGCCAAAGAAAAGGCGATGTATATTAGACATAGTAGAATTAGAGATGAAGCCGAAGAAAGTACCAAAGATTTTTATACCCGTGTTTTTGATGAAATAAAAACTAATGATACCGAGAAATTAATTATTGATTTGCGTCTAAATGGTGGTGGAAATAACTATTTAAATAAGGATGTTATAAAAGGTCTTATTAAAGCTGAAAAGATAAATAAAATAGGAAAGCTATATGTTATTATTGGAAAACGAACCTTTTCTGCTTGCCAAAACCTCGTTAATGAAATAGATAATTATACCAATGTCATTTTTGTGGGAGAACCTACAGCAGAAAATATCAATTTTTGGGGTGATAACCGCCCTGTAAAGTTACCTAACAGTACCATTGATATTTCTTTATCGTATTTATGGTGGCAAGATAAGCCAGCTTTAGAAAATGCAGATTGGATAGCCCCTAGTATTCCTGTTACCATGAGTTTTGATGAGTATGCTAACAATCAAGACCCTGTATTAGAAGCAGTATTAACTTTTAATGCACAGGATTTTAAACCTAAGCCAATGGATTATGTCATAAGTTTGTATTTATCTGGGCAAACACAAAAATTAGCTGAAGAACTTCCTAAAATGATCCAAGACCCACGTTATGCGTTTTGTGATTTTGAGAAAGAGCTAATCAAACTAGGAAACATTTTATTACAAAGTGGTCGAGTACCACAAATTCAGGCTTCCATTCAAGTATTTTCTATGGTTTTAGAGTTATTTCCAAATTCAGCAAACGCTTATAAATATCTAGGGGAATCGTATATTGCAACGGGAGAAACTCAAAATGCAAAAGAAGTACTCAAAAAGGCTATTTCTTTAGATACTGATGGAGAAATTGGCAAAGCTGCTAAAGAGATGCTTAACGAGATTGATTGATGATAAAACATTAAGAAAATCCCTAAATGTAACAAGTGTATAAAATATTATTTCTGTACACTTGTTATATTTTATATCTAAAAAAATTACAACGAACATTAATTTGATATAATATCTATCGATATAATACGCTGGCGTGCACTTATATCTGATATTATATCAAATATGAGGTATCCTGAGCTTGTTGCCGAAGGGATAGAAGAGTAGTAGAATGTGTATGGAAAGTGATTAGTTGTTATATAATTTATTAATATTACTTTTATAAGTAAGTCCAATGGGAACCGTATGATTATCTATTAAAATTTTATTTCTTTCTATAACCTTAATTTTATCTATAGCTATTATAAAAGATTTATGTACTCTTAAAAAGCCTTCATTTTCAAGAAATTTTTCATAATACGATATCTTTTCACGGCTAATAATCATTTCATTTTCTAGATGTAATTTTGTGTAATTACCATAGGCTTCTAAATACAAGATATTACCTGTATTAATATGATGTTGTTTTTTGTTGCCTTTCACAAAAAAATTAAACGATTCCATTTTTGAGGTGATGACGTTTTTTGATACCAAAGAAACTTCATTTTTAACTGCTTTATTAACTGCTTTCACCAAACGGTCAAAGCTAAAGGGTTTTAATAGATAATCGATTACGTTTAACTCAAAGCCTTCAATAGCAAACTCTTTATAGGCAGTAGTTATTATTACTTTGGGAGGATTGGTTAATGTTCTTAAAAAATCTAATCCTTTTAACCTTGGCATGTTTATATCTAAAAACATAAAATCAGCCGTGTTTTCGTTTAGAAACTCTATAGCTTCCATAGCACTATAGCAGCTTTTTACTAATTTTAGATGTGGAAGCATACTGCAATATTCTTCAATAACTTCATGAGCCAAAGGTTCATCATCAATTATAATAAAGGTATTCATATAGAGATTTTTAATTTAGTTTTAAAAACATTTCCTTGTTTTATAAACTCAAGTTTATGTGCTTTTGGATATAGTAAAGATAATCTACGTTTCAGGTTTGTTATTCCTATCCCTTTATGTTTTATCTCAATGTTTTCTTCAAAATTATTTTCAATTAAAAAATAGATAAAGTTATCATCATTCGTTAAGCTCATTTTGATATAAGCATTTTCCGAAACTACTTCAATTCCATGTTTAAAAGCATTTTCTAAAAGATTAATAAATAACAAAGGTGGTATCATTAAACTTTCATCTATTAAATGATTAAATTCTAGTGTTATGGGCTTTTTATAACGAATTTTATGCAATTCCATATAATTTTCTAAATACGCAATTTCGTCACTAATAGAAACCATGCTTTTTTCGCCTTCATAAATGGTATAGCGCATCATTTCAGATAATTTTAAAATTACTTCAGGCGCTTGTTTTGAATTTTTTAAAGTAAGGGCATATAGATTGTTTAAGGTATTAAAGAAGAAATGAGGATTTAATTGACTTCGTAAATGTAGTAACTCTGCTTGGGTTTGTTCGTTTTTTAATCGAATAGTACTATAAAGGTGGCTAATTAAAACTTCTATTAGAAAAACAAATAGAAAGATGAAGTAATAAGGGTCTAAAATTTCTCCAAAGGGCTGGTATTGATATAAAACAGAAACGATTAAAAAAACGGTAACTGCTATAAAAAACATACGAAAAAAAAATCGTGGTAATCCCCATTTTTTTATGATATAACTACCATTTCTATATCTAAAATCAAAATATACATGCACATATAGAAACATTAATGACTCTGCAAAAAAAAGCAAAAGTAGCATCCTTTTTGGGTATGATTCAGTACTACCAGAAATACAAACTACAGTTAAAAGTATAAGAACTATTGTCTTATTATATTTTAACCATGGATTTTTTTTTTGCAGAGCTTTCACCTTCAAAAATAATATGGTGAAACCAAAATAAATTGATGTTAGTAGCAATAGTCTTCCGGTATTCCCTAAATCGTTCATTATTGCTAATACGCCAAATACGATGCAAAAAAGTACGTAAATACTATACATATCATGTTCAAAAGTCTGCTTCATAAAGAACAATAATACTTAAATAATACTAAATGGAAATATAAAATGGCCAACATATAGTATTGAAGTATAAACAGCATAAAAAATGACATGAACTATAGCTTGAACTCATTCTTAATATATGTGATTTAAAAACTTAGACGTATGTCATATTATTTTTTGATAGCAAGTTCATTTATATAAGTTAGCTGAAAAATAGAAATAATATGATAGTATGCACAACAGAAAACATTCCTAATAAAGAGATTATAGAGGTTATAGGAATTGTTAAAGGAAGCTCCGTTAGAGCACGTAATTTAGGTAGAGATGCTGTCGCATTAATTAAAAATGTGGTTGGTGGTGAGATTGATGAATATACTAAACTATTAAATCAATCAAGAGAGCAAGCCATAGAACGATTAATTACCCAAGCTACTAATTTAAATGCTGATGCTGTGATTAATATTCGATTTTCTACAGCTATGGTTGTACAAGCTACATCGGAAATACTGGCTTATGGTACTGCTGTAAAATTCAAAAAACAAGAATAAATTATGGTTACAACAGCAAATGAACCAAATTCAAAAAACTATCTATTAGACTTGGTTATTTACATAGCAATTATGTTTTTAATTAGGGAAACATTTATTCCTAATACGCATTATCTTGTAACTGGTTTTTTATATTCTGGCACTACCTTAATAGTAGCAACTTGGTTAATGAAAAGAAGAGGTGTTACTTGGAAATCTATCGGATTACGAAGACCTAAAAACATTAAAAAAACGTTTTTAAGAGCAGGTGTAATTTTTATTACCATAATAGCCACATTACTCATTTTTAATCTTATTCAAGATTCTCTTTCGGTCGTTAAAGAGAGTAGTGAGGCAGCTAAAGGTACTCATACAGGACACTCATTGAGAAATGGAGATTATGGTTACTTTTTCTCTATCATCATTTTTGTATGGATACAATCTGCTTTAGAAGAGCTTTTAGAACGTGCTTTTTTAATTACTTGGATAGAAAAATTTTTGAGAAAAATACCGTTCAGAACAGCAATAGCAATTATTATACAAGCCTGCATTTGGGGATTTAGGCATTCATATGATATTTCTGAGCGTTCTATATCGGTTGCGCTAATCGGAATTATTATGGGCATTGCTTATGTGAAGCTCAATAGAAATTTATGGCCTGTCATAATAGCCCATTGCGCTATGAATACTATGTCTATGATATAAAAGACATGATTCCTGAGTTATCGCACTAAGCTTGTTTACACTGAGCCTATCGAAATGCTGAAGTACTGTCGAAGGGTGACAATTAACAGTCGAACACTATTAATTCTTAATTGACTTAATAATTTCTTTATAGGAGGCACCAATCGGGATTTCCATACCGCCAAGTAAAACAACATCTTTTGCAGTTAAGGAAGCAATTTTTCTGGTGTTAATAATATAGGAACGATGAACCCTCAAAAAATAAGAAGGTAGCTTTTGAACAAAAGAACTTATTTTATCTTTTGTAATTATGATGTCGTTTGCAATATGTATTCTCACATAGTCTTTAATGCTATCTATAAACAGAATGTCGTTAAACTCTATTCTAATCATCCTTTTATTTGAATTAACAAAGATGTGATCTAATGTCTTATCCACCTCTGATGATTCTTGGGAGGTGGATGGGGTTGTTGTATTCAATGCCTTGTATTTATTGATAGATTTATAAAATCGAATAAAAGATATTGGCTTTAATAAATAATCAATGATATCCAATTCATAACCTTCCAAAGCATATTCTCTGTAGGCTGTTGTTAATATAACTTTTGGTTGTATACTCGTATTTTTTATAAAGTCGATACCTGTAACCACAGGCATTTGGATATCTAAAAACAATAGATCAATGGTAGCATTTTGAAGAAAATGTCCAGCTGTTATAGGGTTATCAAATGTAGATACAAGTTCAAGGTCTGGTATTTCCATTATGTGTTTTTCAAGTACTCTAATGGCTAGCGGCTCATCATCTACGACCATACATTTTATTCCCATATTACTTTAAATTAATGTTTAATACTATCTGAAAATCATTGTCTGTTTTGGTGCTTTTCAGGTCATAGTTATTTTTATAGTTCAGTTCTAATTGTCTTTGTGCATTAGAAAATCCAATTCCAGAATGTGATTCATTTCTCGTATCGTCTTGTCTGTTTTGGGGTAGCGTATTAAAAACTGTAAAGCATAGTTGATCTTGGTTTGTGGTTAATTCAATTTGAATTAACGAGTCCTTGAGATTATTACTGGCACCGTGTTTAAAGGCGTTTTCGACAAATGAT
The DNA here is from genome assembly GCF_051627225.1 of Aquimarina macrocephali. NCBI lineage: Bacteria > Pseudomonadati > Bacteroidota > Flavobacteriia > Flavobacteriales > Flavobacteriaceae > Aquimarina > Aquimarina macrocephali. The sequence continues at coordinate 5,041,332 of NZ_CP151795.1, read as the reverse complement.
ATCAGGATTAAGGGGGCTATCATTACGTCGGGAGAATGAAGATGGTATGTAAAGTTCAATGTTAACTTATTGCCATAACGTAGTGATTCCAAATCTATATAATCCTGTATAAAGGCAATTTCTTTTTTTAATGGAACTTCAGCATCTTTACACCGATAAAGCATATAATCTAGCATGTCTGATAGTTTTAAAACAACTTCAGGAGCTTTTTCAGATCGATCTAATGTTAATGAATACAAATTATTTAATGTATTGAACAAAAAATGCGGATTTGTTTGCGCTTTTAAAAATTTAAGTTCCGTGTTCGCTTTTTCTTTTTGTAAAACTTCCAGTTGATGACGTTCTTCAAAACGGTCCTTAACTACCTTAGTCATAAGCATTAAAAAAACAAATACATAGACAGATGGAAAATGAACAACTGCCAAGTGAAATGGATCTGATACTATCTCTATCAAGTTTTTTTCTACGTAGTATTTAGGAATAAAAAATTTAGTTAAGTACATACTTGAAAGCTTTGAAATAACTAAAAACACATATGCAGATATCAAAAAAGAGAATCCAAACTTGAGGTATTTCTTTTTAAATAAAAGTTTGGGTACCTGGTAGTAGACTAAAAAATAACTTGCTAATAATTGGGCAGGTAAAAAGCTTAAACTAGAGTTTACTGTCTTTTCGATGCTTCCATCATTTAATGCAGCCAATATGGGCAAGCTTATAAACAATAAAACCCAAAACATGAGGTGTGAAACAACTCTATTCTGAATGATCCAATCGATCAAGTTCTTTCTTTTGACCATAGCGTATAAATATATAAAATATGAACATAGTATTTCTTTTAAAAAGACGAATCTCAATAATCTATTGCCAAAATCACACTTTCTACAGAATTAAGAATAGTATCTGTTACTAATAGGTTTATGTCAGTTCGAAGATACCGTTCGTCTATTTTAGAATTTTTCATTTATCCTATTCGATACGTTTGTTTAATAGTATTACTCAAATATTATTAAAAAGTAAGAATATGAAGTATATAAAAACTATCTGCATCCTTTTACCTTTCCTTTCTTTTTTGGTTGGTTATAGTCAGAACAATAAAAAAACTGAATCCACATCCTATACAATTGCATATTCATCAAAAGAGTCGGGTGATGGTGAAATTTATCTGACTGATGAGAAAGGAAGGCTAAAACTTAAGATTACTGACCACCCCGGAAATGATGGGTATGCGGCTTGGTCTCCTGACGGAAAACGTATTGCCTGTTATGCATACCATGATGGAGGAAATACCTGGTCCATTCATACGATGAATATGGATGGAACCAACAGGAAACGATTAACACATGCAAAAAATAAATGGGATAGTGCACCAGCATGGTCTCCTGATGGAAAGAAAATTGCTTTTGCAAGAGGTTATGCAGATAAGGAAGAAGTTTGGCATTATGAAATTTGGATAATGAATTCAGATGGTAGCAGACAGACTCAAATCAAACCACTGAATGGTGGAGGACCAAGTTTTACACCAGATGGTAGGATTGTTTTTCATTCCGTCTTTCATTCCAATGGTGAAGAAATTTGCATAGCCAATATTGATGGCAGCAACATAACTAAGTTAACCAATAATGAAGCTAAAGAATTGCACCCTGAAGTTTCGCTTGATGGTAGGCAAATAGTTTTTATGTCTGATAGAGATGGAGATTTTGAAATTTATACAATGAATATAGACGGTTCTAATCAAAAGCGTTTGACCCATAATGATCTTGATGATTGGAATCCGTCATGGTCACCAGATGGTTCTCAAATACTTTATTCATCACAAGATCAGGAAAGGAAAGCTAATATTTATACAATGAATAAGGATGGTTCTTCAGTAGAAAAATTTATAAGAAATGCAAGTGGTCCGGCCTGGCTAAAAATAAGTAAATCAAAATAATTAAATGGAGTCAACTAATGTAAAACTCTAAATAGAAAAAATAAAATTTATGAGAAACATAACAAGATTATCGTGTTTAATTATACTTTTAATAACCAGTATTAGCTTTGCTCAACAAAGTGATATCCCCGCACCAGAGGCTACAGCCGTCGAAGCCAAGATTTCGTTCTGGGATTTACCATATCTTAAAGAAGCATTTATAGATACAACGCCGGCAGACAGAAAAGACGGTCTGGCAGTTGGCGAATTGGGCGTTAATGGAGGCAATAAAGACATGATTATCAAGCTGGCCGAGGAGATCGCCGATAGTATGCACGGTCTCTATGATAGCATGCTTATAACCCACAAGGGTAAGCTCTTGTTTGAATCTTACTACCGGCGCGGTCGCGTTAACCTGACCGGCGATCAAGCGTCAGCCGCTAAAGCCTACACCAGCTTGGCACTGGGTCGTGCTATCCAGTTGGGCTATCTATCTATGGCCGATCTGGATAAGCCCCTAGTTAGTTTTCTGAAAGACCTAGATCCAACAAAATTTGTTGAGGGCGCAGAAAAAATCACGCTCCATAAAGCATTGACCATGCGTGGGGGGCTTCGCATCAGTGAAGAACAGAGAAAAGAATTCGAGAAAAATCCAAACAAACTAAAAGGCCAAGGCCAAGTTCAGGACCTTCTTGAGCATAGCGCGCCTATTACCTTAGCGTCTCAGAATTATTCATATGGGAACTTCAACCCAACCTTGGTGATGCAAGTCATTGAGGCCGTCGTGCCTGGCACTGCACAGGATTTTATCAAAAATGAACTTCTCGACAAAATGGACATCACGAATTATGACTGGCAGACTGCCGTTAGCGGCCTTCCAGAAGCTGGTTGGCGTGTGAGCATGACATCACGAGATATGGTCAAGTGGGGAACTTTGTCCATCAATAAAGGCAAATGGAATGGTGAACAACTAATTTCAGCAAAATTTTTAGCTAAGGCCACCAGTAACATTATTAAACCTACTGAAGATTGGCAACCCGACAGCTATAATTATGGTTATTTTTTCTATCAAACAAATATAACAGTTGGTGATAAAAACTATGATGCCACTTTCGCTTGGGGTGGTGGCGGACAATATATTATCACCGTTGATGAACTTGACTTAGTTGTTGTGATTACTGGTCATGATAGGGAAGATACTATATTTACTCAGGTTTCAAAAATCATCCTACCTGCGTTTGTTAAAGATCAATCCTCAGTTTTAGAAAGCCCCTATCTAGGTCAAAAACCACCAGGCTTTATTCCTGAATTATTTGCTCCAGATATTATTAAAACAGAGTTTAGAGAAGGAGCTTATGCCTTTACTCCCAATTTAAAAGAATTCTATTTCCGCAGAAGGGGAGGGAAATATAAAAATAATACGTTGGTTGTCATTCAATACAAAAAAAATAGATGGATAGAGTCTGTTGTGGCACCTTCGGGGGTACCATCTATTTCTCCTGACGGTAAGATTATGCACTTGGGAAACAAATATAGGGAGCGAACCAACTCTGGCTGGTCAGAGGTAAAAAGTCTTGATACTCCTTTCAAAGAGATCCCTATCATGCTCCTTACCACTTCATCTAAAGGAACTTACTATTTTGATGAGGCAACTGAAACAGGTCCAATTCGTTATTCACGATTAATAAACGGCAAACGTGAAAAGCCAAGAACAATTAATATTGAGATGGGAAATTGGAACGCCCACCCCTTTATTGCTCCGGATGAATCGTATTTGATCTGGGATGATCAAAGAGAAGGCGGATATGGTGATAATGATTTGTACATTTCTTTTCGACAAAAAGATGGTTCATGGGGTACTGCCATAAACCTAGGAGATAAGATAAACTCAGAATTCGAAGATTCACTCGGGAGTATAACAGCAGATGGAAAATATTTCTTCTTTGTTAGATCTTTTGGTGGTGACAAAGCAGATATATTCTGGGTAGATGCTAAGATTATCGAGAATCTCAGACACAAATCATAATCCACACAATAAATTACCAAGAATAAAAAAGATTGAACAATGAAAAAGGTACATTTTATTTTGCTACTTATATTGGTACTAGTTTTTAATTCTTGCACTACTAAAAAACAGCACTCAACAGCTACTACTTTACCAATTATAGAAAGTCCCTATTTTGGACAAAAGCCACCAGGTTTAATTCCTGAACCTTTTGCTCCTGGTATGGTTACGACAGAGGAATGGCAATGGAGTGGTGCCTTCACACCCGACCTAAAAGAATTTTATTTCATCAGAGAAGTTGGAGAAACAGAGGAGGATAAAAAAATGAAATTTGTTGTTATTCAAAATAAGAATAATAAGTGGCAGGAGTCGGTTATATCACCTAGAGTGGGAGAACCCTTTATATCACCTGATGGTAAGACCATGCACTTGGGTACAAGATATAAAGAGCGTACGGAAACTGGCGATTGGTCAAAGATAAAAAGCCTTGATGTTCCATTTAAAGACTTCCCAATCATGCTCCTTACAGCTTCCGCTAAAGGAACCTATGTTTTTGATTCAATGGGAGAAGGTATTCTTCGTTATTCAAGATTAATTGATGGAGAACGTGAAGAACCTAAACAGTTTGGTAAGGAGATAAACACTGGAAGATCGAACGCCCACCCTTTCATTGCTCCCGATGAGTCCTATATTCTTTGGGATGGTAGAAGAGATAGCGGATATGGTAATGCTGATATCTATATCAGTTTTCAACAGCAAGATGGTTCATGGGGTGAGGCTATTAACTTGGGCGACAAGATAAACACAGAGTCTTCAGAAGCGGGTGCATTTGTGTCGCCAGACGGAAAATATCTTTTCTTCAATAGAAATGTAGGTAAAACAAAACCAACTGATAGATATGATGATGTAGATATATTCTGGGTAGATGCTAAGGTTATCAAGAATCTCAGACCCAAATCATAATCCACACAATAAATTACCAAGAATAAAAAAAGATTGAACAATGAAAAAGGTACATTTTATTTTGCTACTTATATTGGTACTGGTTTTTAATGCTTGCACTACTAAAAAACAGCAAGCAACAGCTACTACTTCATCATCTATAGAAAGTCTCTATCTTGGTCAAAAGCCACCAGGTTTAATTCCAGAACCTTTTGCTCCCGGTATGGTTACGACAGAGGGGTGGGAAGTGAGTGGTGTTTTCACTCCAGATATGAAGGAGTTCTATTTTATTAGGAATAATGAGGAAACCAAAAAACAAGAACTCGTTGTTTTTGAATATCAAAATAACAAATGGCAGGAATCTGTTGTATCGCCCAGAGTGGGAACTCCATTTATCTCACCCGATGGCAAGACCATGCATTTAGGAAGAAGATATAAGGAGCGTACTGAAGCTGGAGGCTGGTCAGAGTTAAAAAAACTTGACCCCTCTTTCGAGGAGATAGAGATCATGCGTCTTACAGCATCATTAAAAGGAACCTATGTTTTTGATGAGATAGGCATGCCAGACGGAGATGGCGTTATTCGGTATTCACGCTTAATAGACGGGAAACGTGAAGAACCTAGGTCTTTTGGTAAAGAGATTAACACAGGAAGAATGAATGCTCACCCTTTTATCGCACCAGATGAATCCTATTTGATATGGGATGGCAGAAGAGAGAGTGGATATGGTAATTCTGATATTTATATCAGTTTTCGGCAGCAAGATGGTTCATGGGGAGAGGCTATTAACATGGGAGACAAAGTAAATACCAAGGGGTGGGAAGCGGTTGCCTGCGTGACACCAGATGGTAAATACCTTTTCTTTAATAGGAATATGACCCCAGGCAATTACGACAATGTAGATATATTCTGGATAGATGCTCAGATTATTGAGGCGCTCAGACCTAAAAAATAACCTGAAAATACATTATTCTATCGCTATAATATTCTTTTTAAACAATACTGTAGAAACCAAAGTCATTCCCAAACCAATAGCTAATAGAATTCCCATTTTAGGAAGAATAGTTATGAAAGGTAATTGTCTCCAGAAAATATCAAAGAAACCTTCAATCCCCCAATAATTCACACTAATTACTGCAATGTTTTGCATAAATTCTGGCATCATGCTAATCGGAATCATACTTCCTCCAATTGCTGACATCAGAATGATAATAATGGTACTCATTCCTTGTAATTGTTGACGTGTTTTTACCGTAGATACTAAGAAAACTCCAAAACTAGAAACTGCAAACGAGATGCATAAAATTAATACTACTAATGAGATTGCATCCATAAAAATAGGTAACCCGAATGCCAACCAGGCAAAGACAAACATGGTAGTTAATTGTAAAATAGAAACTACCATGGCTGTTCCCATTTTTGCTAATAAAATGTCCAATGGTCTTACAGGGGCAATTAACAAACGTTTTAAAGTACCTGTGTCTTTTTCATCTAACAATCCGCCACCAATAGCAGCGATACTAAATAACAACATCATAATTGCTGTTCCTCCTACGGCTTGTACCAAACCAGGATGCGCTTTGGTAGAACTCTCTTTGATTAACGAAGTCGTTTTTAACTTTACATTGTTAATCACATCTACTTTTCCTAAATGATATTTAAACCCTTCTTTTAAAACTGTATGTACAATTCGCATCTGTAAATCTCTTGCCGCGTCGTATTTTAGTTCGATAGGCAAGTCTGTATCTGCTTTGACAGCATCCGAAAATCCTTTTTCAAAAATTAAAGCGGCTACATTTTTCCCTTTTCTAACAAGATCTAAGGCTTTCTCTTCTTCAGAAGCAATCAAACGAATAGTCGGCATGCCATTCAATTTTGTAATCAATTCTTGAGAAGCCATTGTAGCATCTTTATCCACTACCAAAACTCCTAAAGGTTTTGGAGCACTTTTCTTTTTTGCAACACCACCAAATGCAAATGCAAATAGTGTAATCATAATAATAGGCAATAGAAAGGTAATCAGGACTCCTTTTTTGTCTGAGAAATATAATCTTAGATCTTTTTTTAAAATAGTAATAAACATGATGGTTGATTTTGTAATTGGTGGATATGAAGGTGATTAATCTCTTAATTGTTTTCCTGTTAGGTTTAAAAAGATCGCTTCTAAGTTTACTTTATTCAGTTGTATGTCTTTGATACCTAATTGCAATTCATTACACGCTGTAATCACTTTAGAAAGTTCTTTCACCGTAATTTCTACCAACAACTTGTTTTTGTTTTGTGTCATTGAATAGGATAGTAGTTTTCTTAGTAGATTTACATTGTTTTCAGAAAGGAAATTAAATTCTAACTCAATGCTTTCTTTCGTTGGCACCATTTCTTTTAATTGAGATTGTGTTCCTTGTGCGATGATTTTTCCTGAGTCTATAATCGCAATACGATCACACAAACGTTCTACTTCTTCCATATAATGTGTGGTATAAACAATGGTCATTCCTTGTTTATTTAAGGTTTCGATGACTTCAAAAATATGATTTCTACTTTGTGGATCGATTCCCACAGTAGGCTCGTCCATAAACAATACTTTCGGATGATGTAGCAATGCTGCAGCAATATTGATTCTGCGTTTCATTCCCCCTGAATAGGTTTTGATCAAATCTTTCTTTCGATCTAACAATCCAATCAATTCTAGGGTGGTATGGATTCTTTCTTTCAATTTTTTGGAAGGAATTCCATATAAATTCCCCCAGAACAATAAATTTTTATACGCAGAAAGGTCTTCGTATAGGGATATCTCCTGAGGTACAACACCAATCAAATGTTTACATGCTGAAGAATTTTCATTACTGTTTTTACCATCAATATGAATAGTTCCTGCATCACTTTTTAAAATAGTACTCATCATATTGAGTGTGGTAGATTTTCCAGCACCATTAGGACCTAAGAATCCGAAGATTTCTCCTTTTTTAATGGTAAAACTAATATCGTTTACAGCTTGTATGTTTTGAAATGATTTAGAAAGGTTTTGTACTTGAATCATAGATCGTTTTGCTTATTGATTATTCAAATGTCGTGAGCACATTGCTATCTATAAAAATGATTTTACTGAATTGTATTTTTTTAAGGATGAATTGTGGTTTTGTTTTGGTACGACATGATATTAAAGATGGAGAATCTTTGAAATTAATAGATGAGTAGGTGTGTTGGCCTATTTAATTCTAATGAAATACTCTTTTGCCCAAAGCTAGACTGTCTTGAGTGAAGTGGGAATGTATCTACGTAATTGAAAAAATATCAACTACGATCTCAAAAGGATTCAATTAGCTTTTGGTTAAAGTTTTCATACCATAACTAATTTTGATAGAAATAAGATAACTATGAAAACAATAGGATTGATAGGAGGGATGAGTTGGGAATCATCAAAACTATATTATGAGTTTTTAAATACCAAAACAAAAGATATATTAGGCGGTTCTCATTCTGCAAAATGTATTATGGTTTCAGTCGATTTTGCAGCTATAGAACGATTGACTTTCAAAGGCGATTGGAAAGCTATAGGAGAACTAATGAAACGAGCTGCACAACAGTTAGAAAGGGCAGGAGCAGATATTATTTTGCTTTGTACAAACACTATACATTTAGTAAGTCATTATATTTCTGAAAATGTGAGTATTCCGTTTATGCATATTGCTAGAACCACTGGTGAATCTATCAAAAGCTTAAGTTTAAAAAAAGTAGCATTATTAGGTACAAAGTTCACTATGGAAAAAGATTTTTATACCAAAACATTGAGTAACGATTTTGGGCTTGAAATTTTAATTCCTGATACAAGTGATAGACAAGTTGTCCATGATATTATCTATAATGAATTAGTTAAAGGGCAGTTTACAAACGCTTCAAAGCAAAAAATTATTGAAGTCATAAAAGAACTACAAAAACAAGGCGCACAAGGTGTTATTTTAGGGTGTACAGAATTACCTATTCTAATTTCAGAATTAGACATAGCTATTCCAATATTTGATACAGGAAAAATTCATGCTTATAAAGCTATAGAATGGAGTATAAATAATTAATGTGGATTTGATGTTTGTTAAGATGACCTGAATAATTTTAGTACATCCAATATAATTTCAAAATAAAACAGCATGGCAGATGCTATGAATATTAATCTTTAATCAAAAATCATGAAAATAACTATGCTTTTATCTATATCTAGAGTATTCTTTTTTCTCTTTACAATTGTTTCTTTTTCGCAAAATAAACAATTAAAAGACCATGTACTTTTTTACAGTTCTTTTGACGCAAAATTATCTGCAGATGTATCTGTTGGTGATGCAATGATATATACAGCCGAAAACTATAAAAAAACAGAAAATGCCAAAACTGGTTTGCACAACCCAAATGTTGTTTTAGCTAAAAACAAAGGCCTTACAGGTGATGCACTTCATTTTAAAAAGGCAAACACCTCTGCTATTTTTTACAAGGCATATAAAAACGTTGGATACAGTAGTAAATCATGGAGTGGTACCATATCATTTTGGTTGCAATTAGATCCAAACAAAGATTTAGCACCAGGCTATTGCGACCCAATATGTATTACAGATGTTAGATACAATGATGCCGCCTTATGGGTAGATTTCACCGATCATGATCCAAGAAAATTTAGATTAGGAGCTTTGGGAGATTTAGAAGTTTGGAATCCGGAAAACAAAAATGATGATGCGAAGTGGGAAAAACGCACTGTTACAGTAAAGAAACCTCCTTTTGAGAAGGGAAAATGGACACACATTGCTATTACGTTTTCAAAAGTTAATACAACAAAATCTACATTCAGGTTATATCTAGATGGTCAATTTAAAGGTGTTATAAAAGATGTTAACGATCCTTTTACATGGGAAGCAGAAAAAGGAAAAATTATGCTAGGTTTAGGATATATTGGCTTTATGGATGAGCTTGCAGTTTTTGATAAGCCACTAAATCTTAAAGAAGTGAAATCTGTTTTCGAACTAAAAAATGGATTGAAAACTTTATTCTAAAATGTTTCTTCTACAATGTTAATGAAACACTTTTTATGCAATAAGTTTGCACTGAGCTTGCTGAAGTCAAACCCACTTCGCTTTTATGTCTTTGTACTTTGTTCTTCCAATAGGGATAAGTTCTCCATTTTTTAGCTCGGCCATATATTTGCTGCCGGATTTTACGACAATTTCCTTTACTTCAGACATCTTCATTAAGTATGATTTGTGAATACGTTCAAAAGTAGGTGATAATAGTTGTTCTAGCTTTTCGAGCGATTTATCATGTAGTTCTTTTTTTCCATCTGCTAGAAAAAGTTCGGTATAGACACCAGCTCCTTTTATGTAAAGCAAATTTTCAATGGGTATGAGCTGTATCCTGTGTCTTCCTTTTATAGCTAAATATTTGATTTTATTTTCTGGTTTTTCTTTCGTGATAGCCCGGTTGAAAGCCTGCTTCAACCGATCTCTGTTAAAAGGTTTAGGTACAAAATCTAAAACCCCATATTCAAAAGCAGTAATTGCCTGATCTTTGTAGGCAGAAATAACTATTGTATGAAAGGATTGGGAAACTACTGTCGTAAGCAGGTCAAAACCATTCTCACCATTAAGATTCAGATCCAGGAGAACGAGATCCAATGAATGAGTTTCAATATACGCCAATGCCTCATGCAGTCTGTTAATATGGGTTAGCGATTGTAAGGCATCGCCAAAAATATCACGTGTCATTCGTTCAATTCTTTTGGCTATTCTTGATTCATCTTCAACGATTAAAATATTCATATTCTTAGGAATAAATTTTTAGGGTGTTTTTCCAACCATGATTTGTTGGTTCAGAGGTGAAATTCCATTTCGAATGATAACTCTCTATAAGTCGAGCCTTTATGTATTTCAGCCCTGTACCTTCTTCTCTATTATTTGTTGCTCGCTCCTCAATAGCAGCAAACGTCAAAAATGTATAACACTTATAATGGCTATTCGATTCAAAAATAAGCTTAAATTTGATACTATTATCTTCTAGAGGCAAGCTGTGTGTAATTCCATTTTCCAGTAGGGTGTGAAGAATGGCAGGAGGTATTTTTTGCTCAGCGTCTATGCCTTCTTCTTCCCAGGAATAGTTTATTTCTTTTCGGTACTCCATAATCTCAAGATGTGTAAGACATAGTTCTATTTCTTGAGAAATGGGGATCAATGTTTGATTTTCTATCTGGTTAAAAAGATCAAATTCTTTGGCTAACGCTTCTATAAACAAAACTCCTTTCTGGGGTGCTTCTTCCACCCAATCTATTAATGAAGTCAGGGTGTTCATTAAAAAATGAGGTTGAATATTCTTTTTAAGTAATTCCAGACGCAGTCGCGTGGATTGAACTAAAGAATTTTCATAAGCCAGGCGTTGTTCTTTGATTCTGAGGGAAAGCAAATAAAACATTCCCAGAAGGATAAGGCTGAAACCTGCGAATAGGCTTTTGTTAAAGGGAGTGACAAAACCTATAGGCACGGATAGTAGGAGGGTCAATAGTACGAGACGAGCACCTTTCATCTTTTTATAAACCCCAAACACCACAATCCCAAATGAAAAAACCCACATGCTCAAAGCCATATTGTTGGTAGTCAATTCGATGACATGTTTTGATAGAAAAAAGAACAATAGAACGCCCGTATAAATGGTCAGTAGCAATTTTCGTTTGGAGAAAGGAAACTGCATTGAAAAATAGAACGGAATCAAAAAAGAGATTCCGAACATTAGAAAACTTATGATCTGAAGACGTATGACATGGAGACTGTAATGGATGGGTACATATGCTTTACTGAACTCCGCCAGAATCAGGATAAAAAAGAGAAAACAGCTAATGCTGAAAATTAGTGTGGCATATTCCTTTTTGTCACTTAGAAACAGAAACAGAAAATAGAAAGAAGCGATAAGAAAGGCTCCTGCAAAAAGATGCATATAGGAAGATTCGATGAGTCGATCGATTAGTAGATCATCATAATAGTCTATCTCTAGCACCTTTATTCTTGTATGATTTGGAAAATAATAAAGACTTGATCGTAGCGCCAATAGATGTTCTCCCTCTTCTGTTAGATGAGTAGGAATGCTAAAGTTTACCCACATTTCACCTTCAGGACCAAGTATTGCTTCTTCTCCAGGGTTCCCATTTTCCCCAATCAAAACTCCATCCCAAAAAACCTCATACTCTCCATAGGCATGTAACTGAAGACCATATGGGTGTAATGATTCTGAGGTTTTTAAAATATCAATTTTAGTTCTGGACCAGAAAACCTTACCATCCGGCACTAATCTTATACGTTTTCTCCAGTCCTGGTCATTCAAGTTCTTCGAAGCCCATTCTGGTTGATCTCCAACCTGAAATACAGTCTCGTATTTCTTGTAAATAGAACTTTGAGAGCAAGAGGTCACAAGTAGCAATACTAAAAGAAAACAAGGCAAAAATCTCAAGTTCATTTTGAAGTGGTTTTACAGATGTAAGCTAATCATTATCAGGTGATTTCTTTGAGTAGTTCATTAATACATAGAGCAGTTGGCAAATTTTGCATTGAATTCATGAGAGAAAAATACAACTTTTGTATGATAAAAAACCATGAAAAATACATTGACACTGACAAAAGGGGGCTATTCCAAATAATTTTGAATACTAATAGTTACAAAAAAAATGACTTAACCTGAAGAGACACTCTAAATATACTAAAGGGAGGAAAATATGAAAACTAATAATTTGAAACCAGTAAAAACCTTAACTTTTGTGACTTTGTTACTTGGCTTGATTGCTTTTTGTCAGGAAAGTGACAAATCTAAATCAACTTCCTATACGATTGCTTATTCAGCAAAAGAATCAGGTAATGTAGAAATTTATCAAAGAACTACTGAAGGTAAATCAACTACTGAAAGTACAAATGAGAAAGGTGGCTATTTAGCTTGGTCTCCTGACGGAAAACACATCGCTTTTTATTACAAATATGATGATAAAAAAACATGGTCTATTCATACCATGAATAGCGATGGTACAAATAGGAAACGATTAACTCATGAAAAAAACAAATGGGATAATTCACCTACTTGGTCACCTGATGGTAGAAAAATTGTTTTTTCAAGAGAATATAAAGATTCGGAAAAAAATTGGCAGCAAGAAATTTGGATTATGAATTCAGATGGTAGCGAACTGTCTCAAATAAAATCACTAAAAGGTGGTGGTCCTTATTTTACACCAGATGGTAGAATAGTCTTTCACTCAGAATTCAAAGATAAAAAAAGTGAGATAAGCATCGCAGATATTGATGGTAACAACATAATTCAGTTGACAAATAATGAAGCTGAAGAGTGGCATCCAGAGGTTTCACCAGATGGTAAGCAAATCGCTTTTATGTCTGATAGAGATGGAAATTATGAAGTTTATGTGATGAATATTGATGGGTCTAATCAAAATCGATTAACAAATAATGATGTTGGTGATTGGTATCCATCATGGTCCCCTGATGGTTCTCAACTGATATTTTCGTCACTTAGGGATGGAGAAAAAAGCATTTATATTATGAACAAAGATGGTGCTGAAGTAAGAAAAATCATAAGTAATGCTTCAAGTCCCGCATGGTTAAAAATCATTCTATAAACAGCTGTTAAGGTTTTATAAATATGAAAAGTAGTATCACAATTCTTTTAACCATAATTCTTTTTCAATCATGTGCAGAAGAATCAAATACTAATGCTACAATTGATTTAATTAAAAAGGTGGAAACTGGTCTCACAACTCGGGTACATATAGATGGTGATTCTACATGGTCTATAGAAGAACGCATGGAACATTATGGAATTCCAGGTGTGAGTATTGCAGTTATACACAACGGTGAAATTGCATGGTCAAAAGGCTATGGTGTGATGGATAAAGAAAGTAACACTCCCGTGACCGAACAAACACTTTTTCAAGCATCGAGGCTTAGTATGCCTGTTACTGCGTATGGTGCATTACGTCTTGTGGAGCAAAATAAAGTGGAATTGGATGAAAACATCAACAGCTATTTAAAATCTTGGAAATTGCCAGAAAATGAAATCACAAAACAAAAGAAGGTCACCACTAAAAACCTTTTAAACCATTCTTCCAGAACAACTGCTCATTATCTTTTAGGATATAACAAAGACTCAACCGTACCAACACTTTTAGATATATTAAATGGTAATCCTCCTGCTGAAAATGAGCCAATCATAGCTGAAGAACCAGACGAAATTATTTATATCTCGGACGGTGGCTATGCAATCATTCAACAAATGATGATGGATATTGAGGGTAAGAAATTTCCAGAGCTTATAAACGAATTGGTGTTACGCCCTTTGGAAATGAACAACAGTACTTTTCATCAATCGTTGACTACAGAGCAATTGACCAAGGCAGCAACTGGTTATTTGCCAAATGGTTCAGATAAAAGAAATGTTCACCCTGCTATGGCTGTAAACGGATTATGGGCAAATGCAGAAGACCTTGCAAAATTTATTATCAACATACAGCAAACCTTAAAAGGTAAGAGTGCTAAAGGCTTATCAAAAGAGATGACAGCGTTAATGCTTACACCCTATGGAAAAAGAAGCCCTGAATCAAAATTTGAATATGCATTAGGGTTTCAACGTCTTGACAAGAAAGATGAAACTTACTTGAGGCACTGGGGATGGGATGACGGTTTTTACAATGAGATGGTGGCCCATAAAGACAAAGGCTATGGTGTCATTGTATTAACGAATTCTACTTTTCCGGATTTTAATGCTGAAGTGATTCGCTCTGTAGCCCTGGCGTATGATTGGGATAATTATGTTCCGGTACATAAAAAAACAGAAATTGAACAGTCTTTAGTCGATAAAATTAATGGTAGATATATGTTCAATGGTAGGATTGTAGAAGTTTTTCAAAAGGACAATCTACTGTTCTATAAAAATATACTTGATGTGCAAGCAGAAGAACTAGTCAAAATCTCGGATAGCATTTTTGTTAAAAGAAATACTAGTCGACTTATTCAATTCAAACCAAATTTAGAGAATGAAACGGTTAATATGCTTTCTATTTATAGAGACGATAGTACTATAGCTTCAACTTTTGTTAAGATGGATACTGATAAAAAAGAACCAGTAGAATTCCTTCTTGAAGGTGACTTTGAAAAAGCACTTAAAGCATATAAAATCAGAAAAGAACATGACGCTACTTATCTTACAGTTACCGAAGACTATTTGAATGATCTAGGCTATAGTTTTTTTCGTGAGGATAGAATGAAATTATCACAAGATGTTTTCAAAGTGAATATGATGCTCTATCCAGATAGTTATAAAGTATATGATAGTTATGCAGAAGCCTGTGTGAAAATGGGAGAAACTGATCTGGCAATTAAAAATTATGCTAAATCACTTGAATTAAATTCTCAAAATAACCGTACCAGGCAGAAAATTAAGGAATTGCAAAAAAGTGAATGAAACCAAATTTTATATAATACATATACTATCTAGACCTACAAATCTTCATAATTTTTGTACAAAAGCGGTATATCAATGACGAAATGGTTTTATCATTTAATTGTTGTGTTTATCCAATTTAAGGTGCTAAACATGGATTATGCTATATTTTTATTCAACATTTAATTAAAGCCTTTTAATAATCAATCATTCAATAAAAAATCATTATATGAAAAATATTATTTCAGTTCTTTTAACCATAATTCTTTTTCAATCATGTGCACAAGAATCAAATACCGATACCACAATTGATGTAATTAAAAAGGTAGAAACTGGTCTCACAACTCGGGTACACGTAGAGGGCGATTCAACATGGTCTATAGAAGAACGAATGAAACACTATGGCATTCCAGGTGTGAGTATTGCAGTCATACATAATGGTGAAATTGCATGGACAAAAGGGTACGGTGTAATGGATAAAGAAAGTCAAACCCCAGTAACGACACAAACACTTTTCCAGGCAGCGGCAACTAGTATGCCAGTAACAGCCTATGGTGCATTACGTCTTGTAGAAGAAAACAAATTAGACTTAGATGAAGATGTTAACAGTTATTTAAAATCCTGGAAAGTACCAGAAAATGAATTTACCAAAAACAAGAAAGTTACCATAAAAAACCTTTTGAATCACTCTGCCGGAATACATCCTCGTGGAACAGGATCATATAGTATTGATGAAAAAATTCCAACACTTATAGAGACATTAAATGGAACTTCTCCAGCTACTAACGAGCCAATTACCGTCAATAAAGAGCCTAGTGAAAGTGTCCGTTTTGCATACGCTAGCTATGTGCCTATTCAACAAATGATGCTGGATGTAGAGGGGAAAACATTCCCAGAGATTATGAATGAACTCGTGTTGCAGCCCTTAGAAATGAACAACAGTACATTTAACTTATCACTTACTACGGAGCAATTAACTAAGGTAGCAACAGGTTATTTAAAAGATGGTTCTAAGGTAAAAGGAGGAAGAAAGATTGACCCTGTATTGGCTTCAACTGGATTATGGACAACTGCCGAGGACTATGCAAAATTTATAGCCAACGTACAGCAAACCCTAAACGGTAAGAGTACTAAAGGATTATCAAAAGGTCTAACAGCATTAATGGGCACACCATATGGGGTGAGTAATAATTCTGGTTGGTCATTTACACTAGGCTTAGGTTTTCAGCTTTTTAATAGAAATGATGAAATCTACTTAAGGCATCACGGATGGAATACAGGATTCTATGCTGAAATAATGGCTCATAGAGACAAAGGTTATGGTGTGGTTGTGATGACCAATTCCACGTTTCCAGCTTTTAATGCAGAAGTTATTCGCGCTGTTGCTATGGCTTATGAGTGGGATAAGTTTGTTCCAATACATAAAAAAATAGAAGTTGAACAGTCTTTAGTCGATGAAATTACTGGTAGATATATCGCCAATGGTAGGATTGTTGAAGTTTTTCAAAAGGACAATCAACTGCTCTATAAAAATATACTTGACCTAGAAGCAGAAGAATTAGTCAAAGTCTCGGATAGTAGTTTTGTTAGAAGAAATTCTAGTCGACTTATCCAATTCAAGCCAGATTCTGAAAACGAAATGCTCAATTTAATTTACCAGAATAGAAACGATGGAACAATAGCTTCAAATTTCATTAAGATGGATACTGATAAAAAAGAACCAGTAGAATTCCTTCTTGAAGGTGACTTTGACAAAGCACTTAATGCATATATGGCCTTAAAAGAACATGACTCAACTTATCTTACTGTTACTGAAGACTATTTAAATGATCTAGGTTATGATTTTTTCCATGAGGATAGAATGAAATTATCACAAGATGTTTTCAAAGTGAATATGATGCTCTATCCAGATAGTTTCAAAGTATACGATAGTTATGCAGAAGCCTGTGCAAAAATTGGAGAAATTGACATGGCAATTTTAAATTATACTAAATCACTTGAATTAAATCCTCAAAATAACCGTACTAGGCAGAAAATTAAGGAATTACAAAAAAGTGAATGAGATGAATTTTTATCAAACTTAGTGGTGGTTTATGGCTGTATATTTAGTACCTATCATTCGCTTCAGCTTTTTTATAAATTGAAAATAAATGCTCTGTAATCGATTACTATTCTTATGCTAACCGCTATCAAGCATTTATAAATAATAAAAATCATGAAAAACAAAACAGGACTACTACTTATAATTCTTCTTGTACTAACACATAGTAGCTTTGCCCAACAAAGTGATAGTCAAGCACCAGAGGCTACAACTGCCGAAGCTACGCTCTCATTCAGAGATATTCCTGATCTCAAAGAAGCCTTTATCGATGCAGCACCAACCGATAGAAAAGACGGTATCCTGGTGGGCAAATTAGGCATCGATGGTGGTAATAAAGCGATAATTCTTACCCTAGCGCAGGAGATTGCGCACAACAAATATGGAAACTTCGACAGCTTTCTTATTGCCCATAAGGGTAAACTCCTCTTTGAATCCTATTATTCACGTGGTCGCATCAATCTACCGCACCCACAAGCATCAGCGACTAAAGCTTACACCAGTTTGGCGCTCGGTTGTGCTATCCAGTTGGGTTATCTGTCCATGGCCGATTTAGACAAGCCATTGGTTAACTTTCTCAAAGACCTGGACCCAACAAAATTTGTTGAGGGTGTAGAAAAAATCACACTACACAAGGCGTTGACTATGCGTTCCGGTATCCGCATCAGTAAAGAACAGAGAGAGGAATTCGAGAAAACCCCCGCTCTGTTAAACGGCCAGGGACAAGTTCAGGCTTACCTCGAGCATAGTACGCCTATTACTGCAGATTCTCAGAGTTTTAAATATCAATTCGATCCAATATTGGTGATGCAAGTCATTGATGCCGTCGTGCCAGGCACTGCTAAAGATTTTATCAAAAATGAACTTCTCGATAAAATGGGCATCACGAATTATGGTTGGGAGACAGGTGTTAGCGGCCTGCCAAGCTCGGGAAGTCGCTCGAGCATGACATCGCGCGATATGGTCAAATGGGGCACCTTGGTCATCAACAAGGGGAAATGGGATGACGAGCAGCTGGTACCAGCAGCCTTCGTTGCCAAAGCAACTAGTAAAATTGTCAATCAAAGTGATGAATATGATGACACTGCCAGGGGTGTATCAGGCACAGCTTATGGCTATTTCTGGTGGCAGGCCGATTTTTCCACAGGTGATAAAAGCTACCTCAGTAAATCGGCTAGGGGCGGCAGCGGACAAAATATCTACGTAATCGAAGCGCTTGATCTGGTTGTCGTGACCACTACTCATCGTCCTGTTGATAGCTCAGTATCACTGACAGCGACAAGAGTTCTACCAGCTTTTATCAAGAAATAGCGAGACGGCTATTGAACATTATTAAAATCTAAACAATGAAGAAAGCACATTTTATTTTAATACTCGTATTAGTACTGTTTTTAAGTGCCTGCAATACTAAAAATCAGAAAGTAAACGATCCTGATTTTCCAACCTTAGAAGATCGCTACTTTGGAGAAGAGCCACCGGGCTTAATTCCGATAGAGTTTGCTCCAGACATTGTTTCTCCAGAAGGGCTTTTTGAAGGAGGTAGGCTTTCTCCAGATGGGAAGAGTTACTATTTCACTAGGAAAAATGGAAAATATGAAGAGCGAACATTTTTTGTCATTCGATATGAAAATGGTAGTTGGGGGAACGAATCTGAAACCGAACTAAAATGGCCCAGATTCTCTAAGGGAGGAGATACTTTATACCGTGGAAATAAATATAGAGATCGAACCGATACTGGTTGGTCGGAGCTCAAAAGTCTTGGAGCACCTTTTACAGATATGCATATCATGGGAATATCGTTTTCAGATGATGGAACTTCTTATTTTGATCAGTTCGAAAGGCCTGATACAGTTGGTGCTATCAGTTATTCACGCCTTATAAAGGGTAAATATGAACCACGTCAAAAAATGGGCAAGGAGATTAACACCGGAACATGGATTGCCCACCCACACATTGCTCCGGATGAATCTTATTTGTTATGGGATGTTGTAAGAGAAGACGGATTTGGTAATTCTGATCTCTATATTAGTTTTCGAGGGAAAGATGGTTCTTGGGTCTCAGCAATTAACATGGGAGATAAAATAAATACCGCATTAGATGAAAGTGGCGTACATGTGACAGACGATGGAAAATATCTATTTTTTTCGAGAGGAGAGTGGGAGGTTAAAGAAGATGGAAGTACTAATTGGGTAGGAACTCCTTATTGGGTGGATGCTCAGGTTATTGAGAATATTAGACCCAAAGAATGATCTATAATAAAAAGAAGAAAACATGAAAACAATGAAATTAGTAATATTGACATTCGCTATATCACTTCATACTGCCTTTGCTCAAGAAAATATGGAAAACGATCTTAGTTTTCCAATCTTAGAAGGCCCCTATCTTGGGCAAAAACCACCGGGATTAACACCTGAAGTTTTCGCTCCTGGAATTGTTTCGACAGAGCATCGTGACCTTAGCGCTTTCTTCACACCCGACATGAAAGAGTTCTATTTTACTAGGAAAGATGTCAAAAATAAAAAATGGTTATTAGTTGTTTTTAAATCCGAAAATAACCGATGGCGCAAGTCTGTGGTGGGACCAAGGGTAGGTCGACCCATCTTTGCTCCCGATGGTAAAACCATGCACTTGGGTAGCAAATATATGGAGCGTACCGAGACTGGTTGGTCAGAGGTAAAAAGTCTTGGCCCCATGTTTGACAGGGAAGACTGGGGTATTATGCGCTTGTCGGCATCCACCAAAGGCACCTATGTTTTTGACGATTATAAAAGCAACGATGTAATCCGCATATCAATGCTCAAGGACGGCAAACGCCAAGCGCCAAAGAAGATGGGGCCAGTGATCAACACAGGAAAATGGACAGCCCATCCCTTCATTGCGCCAGATGAGTCCTATTTAATCTGGGATAGTGAGAGAGAAGGTGGATATGGTGATTCTGACCTGTATATCAGTTTTCGACAGCAAGACGGTTCATGGGGTGCTGCCATTAATATGGGAGATGAAATTAATACTAGTTCTGGGGAATCTGGAGGATACGTAACTCCAGACGGAAAATATTTTTTCTTTAATAAAGCAAACGCAGATGGGGATATATTTTGGGTAGATGCTCAGGTTATTGAGAATCTTAGACCCAAATAGTGCGGAACGTATAGAGGACAGATTGAAAAAGATAACGATTTACCTTTTGAATGAAGTGCCTGTTGATGTTGCTGGAAGTAGACCTTTTTAGTAGGACAAAGCATTGCTTTGAGCCAGACGAAACGCAGATACCAGCTGGCGGGTTGGAATTATAAATTGCAAACACAAATAAGTAAACAATGAAAAAAAGAAGGATTATTTTATTTCTACTAATAGGATTTATTTTTTCTGGAGTATATGCTCAAAAAATAGAATGGAAGGAAAAGGCAAAGCTTCCACAGCCTATGAGAGGAGCAGCAGTAAGCTGCAATAACAATATCTATTTTATGGAGGCGCATTCTAAAGTTTCAGGAGTTTATGAATATAATGTCGTTGAGGATATATGGAAGAAAACAACAAATATGATTACTCGGGGATGGAATGTAAATTTAGTAGAAATAGATGGATTAATTTATGCTATTGGAGGAGCAGGAGGAGCAGGAAAACCTCTAGACAGACTAGAAGCCTATAATCCTTTAAACAACACGTGGAATGTATTGGCGCCAATGCCAACAGGAAGACAACACAACACTTCATGTGTAGTTAATGATAAAATCTATGTTATGGGAGGAATAGCTAAGTCTAACAGGACAAATAAAATCGTAAAAACCGAAAATAACGAAGTTTATAATCCAAAATCAAATTCATGGCAAACCTTATCCCCACTACCTACGCCTTGTGGGGATCCAATAATTTCTGCTGTCGGGAACAATATTTATGTGCTTTGTGGCGATGTTTTATGGATGTATGATACACTTTCTGATATATGGGAAACGAAAAAGAATTGTCCTGTTTGGATTTCTATTTTGCTTGGTAGTGCGGTAATAAATGATAAAATTATTTTTCCCGGTGGGCAAAATAAAGACGAAAAAGCCGTTTCAAGTGTATATATTTATAATACAACAAACGATACATGGATTAAATCAACCAATTTACCCAAACCAATACAGATAGGAGGTATTGCTACACTTAGTGGTAAGATTTATATGATTGGAGGGAATGATACTGATTTTAACAAATATGATACTGTATATGAAGGAACATTGGTCGATTAATTTTTCCAAGCAACTGTATTTATTAATACTCATTAAATCTTTGTGAGTTTTCAACCTTTTTAATATATTCTGTAGGAGTAAAATTTGTTATTTCTTTGAATGCCTTATAAAAAGTAGATTTAGAATTAAATCCAACATCAAACGCTATAGATACAACTGTAAATTCTTTATGATCATTTTTTTTGATTCTTTGTGAGAAATCCTCAACTCTATATTCATTTACCAGTTCGTAAAAAGTTTTTTTATAAATATTATTGAGAACCCATGATAATTTATTAGTTGTAGTATTAATTTCATTAGCTAAAATTGACAAACTTAATTCTGGCCGTCTATATCCTTTTTTTTCCTTAAAAAAAATATCAACTAGATTTTGAATCTTACTTATTTCATTTTCATCAAGTATATTCTTTCTTTTAGGTATATTTTCATTCTTAGAAGGAAAACGAATTTTGAATACTTCTGGATGTTTCAAATTATAAAAACCTACTATATAAATCTGTATACCAAAGATTAAACATGATATATCCCAAATCATTCTAATATCGATCGGTAATTTAATAACAAAGCGTTCAACAATGCCTAACAACCAAAAAATCATATAAACCAACAAACCAATCAGCATAATCTCTATATATTTTATAATGGTTTGATTAAAGGATAGTTCTTGCTCTTCATTCTTCTTATAGTAATTTAGTAGTCTATTAGATTTGAATAAATAAGCCGAGATAAAAACGAAAAATATGATGTCGTTACAAAACAATAAAGTGTTAAAATAACTGCTTAAATCCTTTATTGAATCATAAATATAAACATGAAAAAAACAGTATACTAAATACAATAGCGCTGGCAAATAGTGATAGTATGCTAACTGATAATTTCCATTTTTATAAAAAAGTAACCGCCTAATATACGTGTAAACTAAAGGCCCAATAAAAAGATAAAAAGTATTAATGATATTACCATATAGCCTCAAAAAATCTCTTTCAAATTGATGGCCCATAGCTCTTTCGAATAAAAAAAGGCTATAAATAGTTAATAAGTACTGTATAGCCCTATTTGCTCCTGTATGCTTTTTAGGGATATACTGAATGGCAAAAATCAAAAAAATACACTGGCCAATAATCAATACCAGAAAAAGCTCATATAGCGATATACTCATCCACTCAAAATTTTAACATTGTTGTGTTTTAATCTAACATAATAATAAGTCTACTATTTTTTATCATTTCATTTAGTAAGAATTTGATCTTTATTTATGTATAGACTAAAAAATAGTCTGATACTATAGTTTAGGACATCTAATAAGGACAATTGTTACATCTGATGACAAAAAAAAAGTTTTCTTTACAAAAAATAATGTAGGAAATAGCAATGTCAATTTAAAAATATTCTTACGCTAATTCTGAACTCAATTAAAGCTAAAATTAATACAACTATGAAATCAAATCATTTTTTAGTGTTTATTGTATGTATACTAATATCGTGCAAGAATAATAGTCAGTCAAAATCAGATAATACACCTTCAAGCGAAATAGAAAATTTACATTTTTCAACAGTAGACTTTACAAAAGTTAAAGGTAAAATAGAGAATTATTCAAAAGAATTTGATTTATATAATGATGCTTACCTAAGTATTGTTTTTAACTTAGATAAACCTCTTATACAAAGTCTTCAAGAATTAGCACCAAGCCTATCTGAAGAAGAACTATTGAGTAAAGGAAATTTTCAATTTTCATATATAATTGATGAGAAAATAATTTATATAGAGAACTTAAACACCGGAGCAGGGCCAAAAACCAGAAAAACAGAGAAGCTTAGACAAGTAATACCATTAGTAGCGCCAGAGCGAATAAATTTTTGGGGTTGGTATATGTGGCAACGATTTATGAAAATTAATGGTGGGCTAGATGCATTTACAGAAGGGAACCATACTTTAAGTATCGAAGTAAGACCTTATTTAAAAGGAGATGTATTAAAAGTTGGTTCTCTTTTGGCAAAAGGAAATATCGCTGTAAAAGTTCCTAAAATAGTTATAGATGAAAGTTTAGTGCCTGTTCAGAAAATACAGCCTAATAGTGGTTGGGAAATTTCTAAAGCCAATTTTAATAACAACAAAATTGAAGCACTCAATAGAAAAATAGCAGAAGGTAGATTTAATGATATTAACGGAATTGTTGTAATAAAAGACGATGAACTTTTAATAGAAGAATACTTTAACGGTGCAACAAGAGATAGTTTGCATAACACTAGGTCGGTAGGAAAGTCATTTGCCTCTACAATACTAGGGATTGCTATTGAAGATAAATTCATAAAAGACGAAAATACTTTGCTAAAAGATTTTTACGATTTAAAATCATATAAAAATTATAGTGCAAAAAAAGATGCTGTAACCCTTAAATCGCTTTTAACCATGAGCTCTGGATTTCTAGGTGATGATTGGGATGATGAAAGTCCAGGTACTGAAGATAAGATGCAATCTACTGATAACTGGGTGAAGTTTGCTTTAGATTTGCCCATGCATAAAGACAAGATAATAGGCAAAGACTATAATTACTTTACTGCTGGTGTTGGTTTGCTAGGGGATATCATTCATCAATCTGTTCCTGATGGACTCGTTTCCTATGCAGATAAAAAATTATTTACTCCCTTAAGTATTACCAATTATAAATGGTTTTATACCCCTCAAAATGTTGCATATACTGGTGGTGGCATAGAACTACGAGCTATCGATTTTGCAAAATATGGACAATTATATAAAAACAAAGGACTTTGGAATGGTAAACAAATTTTAACTGAAGAATGGGTAGAAAAAAGTTTAGCCAAACAAGTATCGCAATCTTATGCAGGAATAGAAGATGGATATTATGGTTACCTTTTTTGGAATAATATATATAAAGTAAATGGCATAAATTATGAAGTTTCTTTTTGCGCTGGCAACGGGGGTAATAAGATTCTTGTTTTTAAAGACATTCCTTTTGTTGTGGTTATCACTGCCTCTGCATATGGTAAACCAGGTGCTCGCATAGATGTTGATAAAATGATGACTGATTATATATTACCTGCAATACTAGAAAAACAATAAAACCAGTTGATATGCTGCCCTGAATTTTGCCATGAAACATTAAAAAAGATTAATTGAAGTTCTACATAAAATGTTTATTTAAAATGTAATAGAATACGCTTTTTGCTGAAAGGGAATAGGAGTAAAGGCAAAATGTGTATATAAGAGCTTCATCTTTTACAAAAGTCTTAATCCAATCTAAAATTATCTTTTATTTTTTTTCTGAATATGTGCTAATTATAGTCTTTTTCATTAAGATTCACCTTTTTTTATTTTTGTGATTCAAAGACATTTAGCAATTTGTTTTTTAGTTTTTCATCTTTTTCTTTTTGTTCAAACAATTTGTCTAACGCTTTATTTGCTAATGATTTGTAATACGATATCTCCTCATCTGGGTTATCTTTTATAAGTGTTTTAAAGGTATTACTTGCTTTTTCTATCTCTTCATTCAGCACATAAGCAGTCGCTAAGTATTCCCATGCATACATTTGACTATATGAAGACAATTTGTTATAAATAGATGTTAAATACTCACAGATTTTTAAAAATTCTGGGTAATTAGGCTTATTGTTTTTATAGATTAAACAAAGGTTTAAAGCACCCGCCTCTGTAGGTAGGATTTGATAACAAAGTTTCCACCATTTTTCTGCATGGTCATAGTCCTTTAATCCCTTATACCATAACCCCAAATAATTGCATGCGCTTTCATGCTCTTTAATAGCTTCCGTTATTTTTTTTGATTTTTTTCCAGTATACGGTTTAATGTCTTCTAAATACGGTTCCAGACTTGCTATAGCTGCTTTATTACGTACCTCTTTACTTTCTCCATCCTCTTCCTTTTTAACCAGTATATGTCGCGCTTTAAATAACTCTTTACTAATATCGCTTTTACTAGGGTAATTTGGTAATGGATTAATACCAATTTTCTTAAAAAGGGTTTTTCCTGGTTCTGTGATTTCTTTATTCCAAAGCGACAGCAACAATTTTTTATTTTCATCAGTAGTAACAAAATCAGCTATGACTTTTTTACGAATTTTGGTTTCAGGAATTGTTCCTTTATACATGGGCAACATACACTCCTCGTTAAAATCGCCAAAGCTTTTTATAAAGACCGAGGTTTTTTTCATAACATAAGGTTTAATTTCTGTGTCCTCTAATAGCTTTTGCGCTATACTAGCCAGTACAGTGCAGTGCTGAAACATCTCAAAATCAGTACTATAGTCGTAGCTTTTTTCCCATGCTGCATTTAGTAATGGTGGTCCCCAAAGGTCTTTAACATCCTCTAAAACGTAGCTATTAGACGATTCATCTATTTTATTTTTTAACACTTGCATCTGATCCTTAGAATAGATTCCTAATGAGTAGTCAACAACAATATAATCATTATCATCATCATCATAATCTAGGTACTGGTTTCTTAAAAGGGCAATTTTTTTTATAGACCCTTTTTCATAACCCACCACCTTTTTTAAAAACAAGGATTTGTATTCTTTAAATAGGTATTGGGTCATTTCTTCAAACCATTTTATTTCTTCTTTCATCTTAGGGGTTTTATTATTGTATTTGTTGTTAGTTATTTAGAGCGTAAATATAATTTAAATTCCAGATCAGTTTTATCCCTGAAAACCGTATAATTTATAGGAATAATACTTCTTCTAAATTAAGGTTCAACGATACATGCAATTTTTCTTGCATTGTCACACTGAGCTTGTCGAAGTGTCGAATGGGCAGGAGGGAAGCGAAACCATTTTCGGTTCACGATTTCTTAAAACAATATTATCTAATGAGTAAATGTGTGTGGAATGGTTTAGAATTAGAGTGAATATTTTATAATTTCGCTAAAACTTCCAATTTTTCAAATACAACAACCTTATACATAGCGCTTACAGGTACTTTTTTATCTTCAATTAGCAAATGGGTTCTACTTGCTTTTGAAACTCTATTTAAATTGGCAATGTATGATTTATGTGTGCGTTGGAAATTTTCAGATAATAATGTAGTGATATTAATTAGCGTTTCAGATATAAGATACATTCTTGAATCGGTAAAGATTTTCAAATAATTTCCAAAACTCTGAATATACAGAATTGATTTAAATGAAATATTAACGGACATTCCATCATGTTTTATTTGAAGTTCTTCACTTCCACTGTTTTTTTTAGGTTGTGTTATTTTTGAAGATGAAACTTTGTTTATTGCTTTCAAAAAGCGTTCAATTTTTATAGGTTTCAATAAATAATCTACAACACCATAATTATAACTTTCTAATGCATATTCAGAATAAGCAGTAGTCAAAATAACTTTAGGTGGTTTTATCATAGAACGCAAAATTTCCATGCCATTAAGTTCAGGCATTTCTATATCAAGAAAAATGAGGTCAACTTCATTTTGCTGAGTGAAATTGATAAATTCAAGTGGATTTCCTGTACTTAATACTAATTCTAAATTGTCAATTTTAGAACAATAGTCTTCTAGTACTTTACGTGCTAGTATTTCGTCATCTATAATACCAACTTTAATCATTAACTGTTTTTTTTAATTTTGAAACTGCTAAATCAATAGATAAATTTATATGATATTTTTCTTCTTTATCATCAATTTCCAATACGTGAGAGTTAGGATATAAAAGATTTAAACGTCTTTTCACATTTTCGAGACCCAGTCCTGTTTTTTTCAATGAAGAAACTTTGTGAGGCTTTGAATTATCAACACAAAAATGAAGCGTAGTGTTTTTTATAGTGGCAGAAATATCAATGGTACTCTGTTCATTCGTACTTTGGGCACCATGCTTAACAGCATTTTCAACAAAAGGGATGAGCAACATTGGAGAAATCCTTAAGCCTGACAATTCTCCGTCAATTAAAAATTCAATAGTACAACGTTTACTCAATCTTTTTTCTTCAAGTAATAAATAATTTTCTATAAACTCAAGCTCTTCTTTTAATAGAACTATCTCTTTTTTAGAACTTTCTAGTTGATACCTCAATAATTCTGAGAGCTGCATAACAAGGTCAGGAGTTTCTAACGATTGTTTCCGCGAAAGCGAATAAATACTATTTAAAGAATTGAATAAAAAATGTGGATTTACCTGTGCTTTTAAATAATTTAACTCCATTTCTTTTTGTAACTTTTCTTTCTCAGCATTTTCTCTTTGGATGATCATATTTTTTCTTAAAAAAAAGGCAGCCATTCCGGCTCCAGTAGTATAAATTAGATAAAAGATCATTTTATAAACACCATACCAGCCACCCTTACCATATCCTTTCAAATAGGCCACAATAAAAACACTCCCCATAAGAAGTATCGTATATAAAAAATAGCGTCTCTTATCAAAAAAAGATGGAATGAAAACGAAATGATTTATCCATATGATGGCCATAATGGCAATTGTATACTTAAGACCATGTAAGAAAAAAGAATAATTAGTATCAAATCTATCCTTAAACGCCCACATACTTAATATCTCAAGTATAAGTACCAATAAAAAGGCGCCTATATTTATTAGGATTGTATTTTTTAATGACCTGCTAAGCATAAATTCATATAATAATCGGTTAAATATACCATCTATGCACAGAAATCATCCTAATTATTATACAAAAGCGGGATATCAATGACGAAATGGTTTTATCATTTAATTATTGGGTTCATCCTATTAATGGATTTAGACATTGAATATACTATACATTTATTCAACATTTAAGTAAAAAAAATAAACATGAAAAACAACAATTTTATAATAAAGAAAGAAAACATAAAAACAGCGAAATTATTAATATTGACATGTGCTTTATCGCTAAACACTGTCTTTGCTCAAGAAAATAAGGTAAACGATGATACACAAAAGGCATATGAAATGCCCAGAACTCAGGTCATTCAGATCAGTAATTCTGAAACAGATACACTAAATACACTTTACATAAAACTACCGAAAGGATATGAAAAAAACACAGATTTAGAATACCCTGTAATCTATTTTACTTTTCCGAAAGAATATATCGAGATATTATCTGCTGTCACTGAAATTCTGATAGAAGACGTTATTATAGTTGGGCTTACCTGGTCAAAAGGAATAAACTTTGGGAATTTGGACAGTTATGTGAACTTTCTTCGTAACGATGCCTTTAAGGTGATAGAAAACAACTACCGGGCTGATGCTAACAGACGTACCTATTTTGGATATTCTGCCGGTGCTTTAGTTGGTGCTTACATATTATCGAAACACCCCAATACCTTTAAAAATTTCATTCTTGGTAGTCCCGCTCTTGCAGTTGATCATGAAGTTATACAGAAAATTTATGAAATTGAGTCTACTACAGCTGAAGAGCGAAAAAAACTGAACGCAAATGTTTTTATTTCATATGGCATATTGGAGGAGAAAGATACCCCTCATTTCGAAAAATTTATTACCATGCTTAAAAGCATAAACGATGAGAGTTTAACCTTACAACATATTGTGGTTGAGGGTGATCATCAAACATCATCTCCTATGACTGCAATACGTAGTATTTATTGGTTATCAGACTTGATAAAAGAATAACGAATCTAAAACACAATATGTTTTATTTTGGTCATTTTTTATTAGTAGAAATTGACTGAAACTTAAAATCATGAAACAAATATATCGAATAATATTTATACTCACGTTTGGTAACAATGTATAAAAATAATAGCCGATACAGCAGGAAATTCAAAGATTGTTGCTAAAGATTAAGCCAATCCTTATGCTGGTGATCAATTGACATCTAATACGAATTCCCTACGTTGTATATACTTTGACAAGTACCTAATTGTAAATTTAAATGATAGAAATAAACAAAGTAAAGACCACAAAACTATCAATGCTAGACGGTATTGAACTCAAGTCTGCTGTGTTTATCAATAAAAACTTCCCTTCGCATTTTCACCAATCTTGGAGTCTGGCTTATATAGAATACGGAAGTGAAAACATTGCATATAACAATTCAGGTTTTTTGGTCAGTAAGAATGCAATGCAATTAATTCCCCCTTATTCAATTCATAAAAACTGGAGCAATAAAAACAATGCCTGGGCCTATAAGGCGCTTTATATATGCGATGACGTGATCAAAAAAGTTGCAAAAAAAATAAATGCTGATTATTCTTATCTGACAAGCCTTCCTTATTTTATCTCATATAGCAACAGTGAGTTTGACATAAACGAAGCATCAATTTTCAAAGTCCTTGAAAACCTTTTTTTGGATACTTTGAATAACGATGAGCTACCTTATTTTAAAAAATTTGCTAACGAATCTTTCGATGATATTCTCAATTACTTGTCTTTAAACTATAATCAATCAATCACCTTAGAAACGCTCCAGAAAAAGTTTAAAGTGAATAAATTTAAACTACAAAAAAGCTTTAAAAAGAACATTGGTTTAACACCTTTGGAATATCTAACTACCATTAGAATCGAAAACTCAAAAAAGCTTTTTTATACAGATGTTCCTTTGGTAGAAATTGCTCTTGAATCAGGGTTTTATGACCAAAGCCATTTTACACATAGTTTCAAAAAATACGTAGGAGTAACTCCTGGTGATTATAAAAAGAATAGCAAGATTTTACAAGACTGGTAATCTCTCAAAAAGTATGTTTGCTTTCTTAATTAAAACAATGAGAAATAACACATTTATAATAAAGAAAATATGAAAACAACGAAATTACTGATATTGACATGTGCTTTATCGCTAAACACTGTCTTTGCTCAAGAAAAGACAGAAAAAGATCCTGATTCTCCTCGTTTAACAGAGCACAGTAAACCAGCAGTTACCTTAGGCGAAATATCTTCACTTCAGTCAAAAGTGTTAAACAAAACTATTCCACTATCAATCCATTTACCTGAGAACTACGATAGCTCTAGGAAAACCTATCCCGTGCTGTATATGTTGGGTTCAGATTACCGAGCTCGGTTCGCCATGTTAGCCTCTACACTAGACTACATGGGCGAAGGACGAATTCCTGAGATGATACTTATTGGAATAGATTTACCCGAAGGAAATCGAATTTTGTTGCCAACAAGGGATCAAGACACAACAATTCCGGATAATTATATTAACTTTTTTGAGACAGAGCTGATACCGTACGTTGATAACAACTACCGGGCTGCTCCGTTCAAAGTCCTTTTTGGCGGTTCTAACAGTGGGTTTTTCAGTGTTTATACGCTGCTTAACAACCCTCTTCTGTTTAATGGTTACTTCGCAAGCAGTCCGTCCCTTAGTAACATATCGACAGAGCTTCAACAAAAAATAAAATCAGGTCCGTTAAAAACGCTTTCGGAAAACAGATTTCTACACATCATTTACAGCGATGATGAAGGATTAACAAATCACGTTTCTGAATTCACTCGTGTTTTAGCTGACCATAAACCAGAGAGTTTTACCTATAGAGTGGATGAATTGGTAAACCAGGGTCATGTACCAGCGATGGATTTTACACAGTTTCTTCTTGCATTATATCCAGACTTCAAACCCTTCAATTTCCGTAAAAACCTGGAATCGTTGGATAAAGTGAAACAACATTTCGATAGGTTATCAAAACGATATGGGTATGAAATCAAGACACCTATATCGGTCATATTTGACCTTGGTTATGTCACTATAAGAAGTAAGAATTTAATTGCCGCAGAAGAAATCTTTCAATATTCCTTAGAAGTGTATCCTGAAGAGAAGGACTCTTATCTCGGAATGGGTCTTTTACACCAAACTCAAGGTCAGCTTGAAAATGCTAAGGTCATGTACGAAAAAGCATTGACAATTGACCCTGATTTTTCACTTGCTAAAAGGTGGCTACAAAGACTCTAGAATTAAAATCTGGCTTTACTTATCAAAAATCTATTGGGTGAGCACAAAGATTATAGAAAAACTTAGACCAAAACAATAAAACTACAACTACTGCCAACAAGGTTAAGAAAAGTAAACTATTAAAAGAAGAAACATGAATACAACAAAGCTATTACTATTGATCTTTGCTATTTCGTTACAAGCTGCCTTTGCTCAAGAAAATAGTGTAAAAGATAAATTACAAAGCGAATTGAGATACGCTTTGTAATTTATTTTCGTACAATTTAAACTCCTCCTAATACCTTCATACAAAAATCATAATCTGCATCAGAGTCATAGTGATTATGACAGTACCAATGGAGATAACCATCAGGCCAAATAGATTGTTCTGCTCTACCACCATTAATAGATTTTTGATCAGTCTTACTAAGAACTGTACCGAGATTTTTTAATTTTTTCATTATTAAACATTATAAATTAATTTTTTAGTGAACATTTTAAAGACACTCACAGTTTATGTCTATTCTTCGTGTTGTTCCTATAAAGAATAAAATGTTACCCAATAAATTAAACTAAATTATTCTAATTTTGAATCTTGATTATCTGACTCTCGTTAGATTTACTGTTTTCATAATGATAGTTTGAATTTAAAGTTAGTAAATTCGAAACCCAAGAGCCTAATGTTTAATGACCCAAGTACTAAAGTTTATAGTAGTTCTAAGCAATATCACCAGTCACAATGTATTCTAAAATATAGCGAATGAACCGTAATTGTTTTTGCCGCACAGAGCTTGTCGAAGCGTTGTCGATAGGATAAGAGAGCAGGAGAATATGTATGGAATGGGAATATTCTCTATATTTTTAAATTAATTACGGAATAGTGTCTTTAGGTTTAATTATCTTTCTTTTTACTAATATCATCTATAAAAGTTAAAAAGCCCTCTCTATAATTACTACTTATAGGAATCTCAACACCATCTATAGTCACGCAATGTTTTTTGATCGTTTCTATATGTTTTATTGCAACAATATAGGAACGATGAACTCTTACAAAGAACTGCAGAGGTAATAACTCTTTCACTTCCGATATTTTATAACGTGCAAGAATAGAACGCTTAGGAAGTATGGAATGTCACATAATTACCATCACTTTCTATGTATTTGATATTTTGAATAAGGATTTGATGAAATTCCGAACCACTTTTAATAAATACGGTTTGATCAGGTTTCTCTTAAGAAGTTTCTGGGCTTGCTTTTATGCCTGCAGTATTTTGATTCAATACTTCTTTTGCTTTCATTACTGCTTGTAGTAATCGATCAAACTCAATAGGCTTTAATAGATAATCTACCGCTTTAAGTTCGTAACTCTCTAATGCGTATTCTGAATAGGCTGTTGTAAAAATAATAAGTGGCGGTTTTTCTAAAAACTAATAAATTCTATGGGTAACATTTTTGATGTTTTGGTAACAAGCCAGAAATTAAAATAATTAATCTTAACAAACATTCTAAAACATTAAAATTATGAACATTCTAAAATCATTCAGAAAACCTTACTTTGCAATATTTCTTTCTTCATTAATATTATTTGTGTCTTGTGAAAAATCGATTATAGATCCTAATGAAAGTACCACATTTCAAAGTGCCAAATCAAGTAAAATTGAAAATTCTTTTGATTATACGATATTCAAAACATTAAAGCAGAACTCTGATATTACTAATATATTGGATACTTTATCAGACAAAGAGGTTGGTGATATGGGTACAGTAGAAAAAAGTGAAAATATATTGAAAATGGTTAATTCATACTATGATACTGATATTGTGTTCCCAAATGATTTTCATCAAATAACGGATTCTAGCCAAGAGCGTATATTAGACATATCTGAAAAAAAAGGCTGGATAAATCAAAATGATATAAACTTGATAAACCAGTTTAAAAAAGATATACAGAATTCTGATTTTAATACAGCAATAGCAAATTATGAGAATATAGTTTTAAGGTTGAAGCTAAATAATGAAGAATTTGCCAAAAAGAATAATATTGCAAATGCCTTTAAAACAATAAACTATTATAATCCAGAAATATTTAGTAAAGTTGACTCCTGCTTCGGTGCTATAGTAACTCTTGTAGTGGCCACTTTTGGTCTTTTGTCTTGTGTAACTGTTATTGCCTGTGGATTCGCTATTGTAGGATATACATTCTCTTACATTAATTATCAAGAGCAATGTGTAAATTAATTTAGTTAAATTTCGAGTTATTAAGGACTATCTCATAAAGTGTGTAAACAAAAAAATAGTGGGGACATACCCCGCTATTTTTTTAACTTTTAATTTTTATATAATTACGAAGAAAGTGATTTTGTAGCATAACAAACTTTCCGTATTTTAACTAATTACGATCCACATTTTAAATTGTCGGTAACGGTATGCACTAATTTGCTATAATATGCATTTGTACTGTAATGTTTAACTAACGTAATTTTTTTCAAAAAAATCTTTATCAAATGTTCCTTAAGAAGGTAATGCAATACTTTTTAAATGAGCTGACGCATTCCCTGAGCCTGTCGAAGGGATAGGAGAGTAGGAGAAGGTGTGTGGAATGGGAATAGGCAATTATATTTTTCTCATTGCAATAATTCCATTATATCCAGCTCCATAGATCCTATTTTTTAATACAATTATATCTTGCATAAAGTTGTCTGATTTGAGTACTTCTTTAGTTTCATCAGATTCCTTATCAATTGATATTATTTTATTATCCTCTCCACAGGTTATAATCTTTTCATTATGATAAACAATTGATCGAATAATATCGTTATGAGCTTTTATTTTATGTACTTTTTTAGTGTCAATAGAAAATTGAATTAGTATTCCATCTTTTGATCCTATATGGATTATATTTTTCTTCAATGTGCCTAAGCAAAATAATGGTTGATTATGAGTATAAATACATTCGGTAGCTCCTAATTGTATATTTGTTTTATTTACAGTCTTATCTTCACTACAAGTAATAATGGTGTTATCATTTTTAATAGATAGACCCCATATCCAACCGTTATGAATTTTTATTATTTTTAATATTTGCAAACTTGAGTTTAATACATATAATTTACCACTTGTTCCAACTGCAATAATTTCTTCATTTTGATTAATTTTGATATTTAAAATCATTTCTTCAAAAGTTATAGTGGATGAAACTTCACCTAATAGGTTCCATTTTTTTACTGTAAAATCTCTGGAACAAGAGATAAATTCAGATTTGTTAATGCGAAGCATTCTAAATACCGATTTAGAATGAATACTCATGGTATTTTGTAATTCAAGATCATTGTTCCATAATTTTATCTTTCTATCTCTGCCACAGCTTAGGAATTGTTCTTCGTTTAACTTTAATAAGTTCCATATATATCCATCGTGATGAGCGTTTTTGCTTTTTCTTTCAATTATAATATCGGACCTAAGAATATATTTATTCCCTTCAGTAACTAAAGCTCCTTTATGCCATAGCTTGTGATCGAAAATAACTAATTTTCCTTTCCTTGGAGTAATAGTCTTTATTGAGTTCTCATCTTTCTTTGAAACATAAAATTCAGTGTTTCCTCCATTAAAACTTTCATTTCCATTAAGATATAATAGAAATGTAAATTTAGATTCTGAAATAGCATTTGGATAGTAAATGCCATCTTGATGTTTGGAAAACAATTGATCTTTTTGGTATTTACAGAATCTAATTCGTTCATTTATACCAACAACCTCTTCTTTTATATCTTTTTTCAAGATATTTATGTCTTTTAACTTCCTAAAAAGCATAGAAGATAATAACGAATTATCTTCTACAAGGCGATCATTGTTTCTATAATACTCGGGATAATGTCCAATAGCAGCTTCAAAACTTTCCATTCTTGATTCTAATATTGCTTGTATTTCCTCGTTAGAAAGAAAATTATCAATTTCTAAAACAGGTAAATCATTTATAGTTGTACTCTTATACATATAAAAAGGTTTGGAGATTTCTATAAATCAAAGTTCCTAGAATTATAAATTATGGGCATTGATGTATGGTAAGATTTACGTTTTATGAGATAATTTTCGAATTCTACTTAATGATTCTGGAGTAACTCCTAAATATGAAGCTATGTAATGGTGCGGAATTAAGTTGAGTAGATTTGGATAGAGTTTGATGAAAATATCATATCTCTCAGAAGCGCTTTGATACTGTAACGATTCTATTCTTTCTATAGCCAAGACATAATTGAACTCAGCCATTAATCTGCCAAAAGTATTAAAAGATTGACTTATACTATACAATGATGTCCAATCGGTATATGATATTGAGACCAACTTGCCAGGCACAATACATTCAATAATTTCATTACTTTGTTTTTCTTTCAAAAGACTCACAAACGAGGCAACTAAAGGATTTCTTGATTCATAATTAAAATAACTTGTAATTTCTTTCCCATTTTTTAATTGATAAACTCTATAAATTCCTGAAATGACAAACTTCAAAGATTTACAAACTTGTCCTTGTCTAATTATACTATCTCCTTTATCATAAATCTCTATAGAAAGTTTAGATTGGAGTCGTTCTATATCTATTTCTGAAAGATCTACCCAGTTAGAAATAAAATCAATTAATTTTTGATATTCTTTATGGTCATACATTTATAAAGGGAATCATACATTGTAACAATAAAACTACAAACTTTAAAGTTTTTAAAGCAATTTTATACGAGTTTAATAAATTGATTTAAAAATCAATTTATTAAATCTGCGAGATGATGTGGCGGGAAATTATGAATTACAATCTGTATCATAATGTACTGCGTTATGTAACTTTGCTTTGGTAAAAGCGAAGTTCTTTAATCCAATTTTCTTTGATTTTTTTCTTCTCAAATGTTTCTTAAAAAATGTAATGAAATACTCTTTGCCCGAAGCGACGATAGGAGTGAAGTGGTAATGTGTATGGAATGGTTTGTGAAAAAATAATTTTGTTATATTTAACAATAATCATTTGATTAATAGTAATAAAACGAAATCATAATATACCCATTATCAGGTATTGAATAGCTCCGTTTTTATTATAAGATTGTACTATATCTATTTTAATACTTAAAATTTAATGGAAAAAGAGATAAAGGCTACTAATTATAAATAATAATTGAAACTGGATTTTTTTCTAAATATTTAAACAATATGAACTTTTTTAAAATTACTAATTTTATCAAATCTATTTTTTTTATTTCATTTATTATTACGTTACAAAGCTGTAACTCAAATAAATTTATTGTTGACAAAAAAACAAATCAAGATGAAGCATTTATTAGACCTCCTTCGAATTTTTTAGCTAGAAATATAAAATTTGATTCGCAAGGAAAAATAAGAAATGACAAAAGTGTTATCATTATTAACAAGTTTGATTTAGAAGTACAAAAAGAGGAAGATAAAAGGTTCAGTTCAAAAAAAATATTTAAATCAAAACGTTCTGGTTTTGGTGAAAGTTGGGTAAAGAAAACAAAAGATTCTATTTATAATGGTTTACTAGATAAACCTCTTCATGTATACCTCTACTATACAGGAAAAGAAATTAATTTTTATACTGTTTGGAATTATAATGCTCTTTATGACACTAGTAGTCCATATTCGTTTGATATTGCTAACACTTTAAAAACAATAGACGAATTAAGAGTATTAATTTCAGATCTAACGTTAAAAGGAATAGATATTAAAACTACTACTTTTGAAAACATAAGTATTACAACTAATTTAAACAATGTAAATTCTTATGAAAGTGAAATTCTACTGAAAGAGGGAAATGAACAAGAAATTTTAAATTATTTCTTTAGTAATTTAACCTTACCGCTTTCACTGAGCTTATACAATTACGGCTATGTAGACGAAATAAGTGCTAAATATGATATACATCCAGCCTATATTTTAGACCATAATTTTAGTTTAAGTATGTTTTATCACAAGGCAACAGGTGGTAGTCAAGGGAATACTTTTACAAAATATAATCTGCATTCAGCAAATACTTTTAATATAGTAAAAAAGTTCAATAAATTAACTATTGAAAATCAGTGGAAAAATTTTGATTTTACATCTACTCAAGATTCTATAGTTAGCACATCATTAGATTTAAATCCCCAAAAATTCTACAAAAAAGGAAAAGACTTTTTTATTGTATATAATTATAATAAAGAAAATATGGCTGGTCATATTAACACCAGAGCGGTTTATTTTTATGATAATTTACTTCTGATTGGCATAAATGATATAAATAAGTATTACCATTTAAAACACCATCCTTCAGAAGATACTATACAAGACACATTATCAGATATGATACAAAACTCTATTAATCCAACTATTTATCATTTAGATGTTCTTAAATTAGATGATACAAAATTCTATTACACTATTGGTATTAGAGTTATTAGTAAATATGATTCTAATTTTTACGTAGAGAAAGTAATCCCATTTGGAAGTACTTTCGAGATGTTATATGACGAAAGCTTTAACTTAAATATAAAAAGATTAAAACATTATTCATCAAATAATAAAAAATACAAAAAGGTTAAAATAAAATGTAACTCAATTGGTAATTTATTAATCCTTCCATCAGATAAGATATCGTTATGAAAATAGAAAAACAAGACAATTATTATATAATAAAGGATAGAAACGATTTTTTATTACTAAGTACGGAAAATATTTCTGGAGATTTTAATAACCTTAATTCATTGATCTTAAAATCAGGAGAGAGTCTTATTATAATTCAAATAAAAAACATTACTAATAACCAATCACGTATAGAAGAAATATTAAAAAGAAACATACCTGAAAATGGGACTTTCACTTGTGGTTTTGGCTTCAATAAAAATCATAATGATTATATAAAGTTTAGTTTTTCGTTTTCGATAGAAAATAATGATAACAAAGTCACTTTAAAAAAACCAAAAAACAACATATTTCTTAAAACTCTCAGTCTAACATTTAATAACTCAGTTACTAGGATTATAGGGAATGATCTTTTTTTAAGTAATATCAGACTCAATAAATCAGTTAATGGTCTTCCTTTTAAAACAACTTGCAAAAACTTTAAACTACCAATATTCAGTAATAATCCAACAGTAACCTTTGATTTCATTTCAAAAAGCGAACTGTTTTTCAATGGAGGAGCTACTTTTTTTGAAGATGAAGTTATACATCAATCAAATTTTTTTTTAGAAGAAAAAGAAAAAGAATTAGAGTTCACTTTTAATTACAAGCCAACTGAAGAGCAGTCAGAAACTTTTATAGTATTTAAATCTAAAACCTTCAATTTAAACCTAAGAGATAATTTAGGGAAATTGATTCAAGGTGAAGCTATAAAAATGAATGGAAAAGAATTTAAGTTTAAATTGGTAAATTCTGGAATTCCAAATAATGAGGGTTGGAGACCAAGAACAGCTTTTGTTCCAGAAGGAAATATTAAGATTATAACAAATAGTGATAAATCAAATAAAATATTATTAAATGGTGGTGCTACCTATATCGAAGATAATAATGATACGATCATTCAGTTTGAACCTTCAAAAGAATCTTTTATTATTAAGGAAACAAATAAAAAGAAACTTAAAAACGGTAAACTATTTGAAAAGACCTCATATTCTTTAAAAGATGGGTATCAAGTCCCATACATCAAATTTTTAACATATAATGAAGAAGCAGAAAAAGCAAACATAATTTACGATAATAAAAAAAGGTATTTTAAAGCTCCTCAAACAAGGGCATTTTATGATGAAAATGGAAATTTAGCTTCGATACCTATTGGTAATGCAAGTGACACAGCTTTTCCTTACTTACCTATTTTAAATACTCCCGAGTTAATAGATTTAGAAAATAAAGTTTTATTAAAAACGCGTGAAACTTTAATCCAAAAAACAAACAATAAATCTTTAAGTTTCTTAAAAAATACTGAATCAACAACTTATTATAAGTCTGGAAATGGGTTGTTAAGAGATAATAAGAGAAACTATTTTTTTTCTGAAAAACAAACAAGTAAAGAGGAAACTTTTAAATTTGAAATAAATAGTGGTCCAAAGGGAGATAGTTTTTTAAATGCTTTAGAGTCAGAAAACGCATTTTTAGTACTTACTACAAAT
This sequence comes from Aquimarina macrocephali, assembly GCF_051627225.1. NCBI lineage: Bacteria > Pseudomonadati > Bacteroidota > Flavobacteriia > Flavobacteriales > Flavobacteriaceae > Aquimarina > Aquimarina macrocephali. Next base: position 5,001,680 of record NZ_CP151795.1, on the reverse strand, counting down.
GAATTAACCGGTTACATTAATAATCAAGTTGGAAAAATTGATATTAAGGGTTGGAAATTCCCTGTTTTCTCAACATCAGAAGGGAGCTCTCCTTTAATTATTTTTAAATACAATAGTAAGTCTTTGGAAACAATGATAAAAGAAGATGAACTAAAGTATTGGTCTAACAAATTCTTGGAGGGAGCTGAAATAGATGAAAAAAAGCATTCAAAAACAATAGAAAATGCTTTAGATAATTTACCATCAGAAATTAAAAATGATAATTGGCAAGGTGTTATTATATTAAATATACCAATTACATCAAAAGAATTACCTCATGACATCAAAGGTTTAGCTAAGGGAGTTGGTGATAGTTTAAAGGCTGACTATTTAGCTTTTCCAATTAGTAATATAAAATATGATACTATTTTAGAAAAGGATATTATTGAAAAAACTTCTTTTTTTGCTGGTATTAAATACAAGAATAATAAAGAAATCGAGGTTAAAAATGGATTCGGTTTTGAATTAAGAGAATTAACTGTAAAATTTACTAATTCAGAAATAACTAGTTTTAAATGCAATGTCGATTTAAAAACAGAAAAAATCTATAATCTAGATTTAAATGAAGCTGATGTAACCAATAATACAACTGATGAAAATTTAAATTCAACAGATATCAAACTTATTGGTTCATACATTAAAATTGAAGACAAGGATATTTATTCATTTTCAATTAAAAAAGACATAAAATTTACTTTTAAAGAATTCATCATAAAAAGTATTGAACTAACAGGGGCAACTTTTTACAAAGTAAAAAGTGATGAAAATGATATTGATTATAAGTTTGATTTATATGGAATAGTTACATTTAACACTGAAATTTCGCTTCCTAAATTTGAAGTTAAGAACTATTTACCTGAAAGTTTTGAATTCTGGCAATTTGGAATTGATTATGATTTTAACATAGATGACCTATCTTTTGATTTAAATCTTAACCTTGACGATTTAGATGTCTCATTACAATGGTTTAGTGATAATGACACTTCATCTATATTTAATAGCTTTCCAATTAAATTTAATTCTTTTTGGTTTGGTAATGACAAGATACAATCCTTAAACTTAGCGTCTATTGTAGGAAATCTAAAAGAATTAGAGTTTGGGTTTTTATTCGACCTAGATTTAGGTACATTAGGAGACTTATCCTCTCTTAAAAAATTAAATTCGAATCTATTCATTGGTTGGTCTGGTAAGGAAATACAATTAGGTTTTAAATTTAATGGTTTTAGTACAAGTTTAGATATTAATCTAAATGATGTTTTAGGTCTTAGTATCGAAACCCTTAATTTATGTCAAGTAAATAATCTTTTTTATTTACAACTTATAAACTGTAGATTAACTATACTAGGGAATCAATATCCTAATAGCGAAAACAATATTCATGGAGTTATATTTAAAGATGGTAATAACAGTAAACTTGGGTGGTTAGCTGTTTATGAGAATAATGAAGATGACATCGTTAAAATGATTGCTCTGGGACAAAGAGTCGGATTAAGTGAAGGAGAATTTACCGCTGAAGTTATTAATGAAGTTAAAAGCACCATAAAAAATGTAGAATTATGCAGTTCTGCGGTAACTAACTTGTATAAATCGGATAGAAATTGGCTAATAGCAGCAGATTTACAATTTAAAGATGTTGTAGATGTTAAATTTATTTTTAATGATCCAAGTATGTATGGGTTGTATTTAAAAATAAGTGAACTTTTTACATTAGATGTCCTTTATTATAAGGTAAATGATTCATTAGGAGTTTGGAAAAGTCAGTTTGAATTATCTCCAGAATTAAGAAACTGGGAGTTTGGTGCTGTTTCTTTTACACTCCCTAATTTTGGGCTAGATATTTTTACGAATGGAGATTTTAAAGCAGATTTAGGCTTCCCAAAAATTGGAAGATATACTACAGATTATTCCAATAGTGCAGTGGCTCAACTACTTCCTTTTATAGGTAAAGGTGGATTTTATTTAGCAAAGTATTCTGGCGGTCAGGTAACCTGGTGTTTAGATGATGTTGGTAATAAACTGACGGCATTACAAATGGGGATGGCTTTAAGAGTTGGCATTGGTAAAGAAATTAAAAAAAGTGCGTTTTATGCCGGAGCATCTGTTACAGTTTACGGAATTTTTATTGGTACCGTTTGTTTTGAAAATAATAGTATTAAACCCAAAGGTTTTTCTATAGAAAGTCGTGTAGGTGTAATTTTAGAAGTTGTTGGTTATGTAGATTTTAGCATTGTTAAGGTAGCTGTTCACATTTGGGTAGAAATTTATACAAGCATGCTAATTGAAGATTACGGTAGTGGTTTAAAACCCATTTTAGTTAAAGCAGGTGGTAGCGTAAAAGTTAGAGTTACAATAGTTATTGCCAAAATATGTATTCGCGCATTTGGACGCAAAAAATGCTGGAAAATTAAAGCAACTTATACATTCAAAACTTATATTGAATACAGGTTTAAAATCGGAGGAGGAAGTACTTCTAATAAAAAAGCTTTAGAGCCTATTAAGTTTTTAAACAAAAAGATTGATAAGAAAGAACTCTCTTTAATATATACACCTAATTTATTTGTAGAGAATGAAACTGGAGAAGTTAAGGCAAAAGTAGCGCATTTACTTGGGCTGTTATCTTATCATGTTACCAATGAAGATAGTGGCATTACAAAATATGAAGATTTAGGAATGCATAAGGATTGGAAAGGAGATGGCAATACTGGGTTTGCCCAAGGTAGTTACTTCAATCCTATCAAAGATATACTTACTGTCATTTTTAACAATATGTCTACGGAGTTAAAAGAAGAATTAATTGACAAAGATAATAATACTGTTGATGAAGATCTTTTGTCTGAATTCTTGAAAGTATCTAATCCATCTGAATTTTTCGATTACAAGTTTCTTAATGAATTTACAAAAGAAGGAACTAACAATTCAGAAGAAGCTAGTGGCCCTTCAAAATTATATTTTCCTTTAATCAATAATTTAAAATTAAATGGCAGTTATGATATAATACAGATTGGCGGTATTACAGCAAATTACAAGGAAGAAATTAATGAATTTTTTGATTATTATAGATTAGAAAATCAACAAGATAAAAACAAAAAAGAATTTACTCAAAGTATTAACTTATTTAATGAGATACTTAACGATTATTTTAAAACAATAATTACGTTTGGTTTAGAGAAAATTGCTAAAGAACAAATTCCTGAAGAGAAATTTTCAATAGATCATTTTTTAGATTATAAAAATTACCCTGAAATAGTAGACAGAATTTGTTATGAGCTCGAGGGTTTAATAAATATTTATTATGCAAATGGACTAAGATTACCAAATCCAGATAAAGATGAACAACCAATACCATTATTCAAGTTATTTAATAACAGTATTTCAGTAATAAAAACAGACACAGAATTTGAATTAACATTAAAGGATGGTACAGAAACACTTTCTGCTAGTATTGATAAAAGGTCAATAGATAATATTGAAAAAGAGTTTATTGATGGGTTAGACATCTTTAAAGAGTCTGAAATTAACGTTTTAAAACCTTATAAAATAACTTCTAAAGTTTTTCCAACATCCATTAATAAATTAAAAAATGGTTTAAATGTTTATCTTTTAGATAAAGCTTTACAAAGCTTAAAATTTGAAACTAATATCACAAATGAAAAAGAAGAAGTATTATCTGAAAATGTAATATCCAAAGCAATTAAAGTAACCTTTTTATGTAAGCAAAAGAAAGATAACAAATATTTTGAATTTGTTGGTTGTGAACCAAGTCAAGCAGAATTATTGAGTAAGTGGATAGAGTCAAATTCTGAAAGTGAATATTCTTTAGTAACCGAAATAGAAAAAACGACAACAAATGGTTCTACCGAAAAATGGTTTAAAACTTTAACCGAACAGAATCTAGATACTTATTTAATTTATAGAAATAATTTATCACCTAGAACATTTCCTTTTGAAGGATTAAACATAGAAAAGTCAAAACTAAAAGACGCACAAAAGAAAGTACATATATCTTATTTTTCAGATGATATAGACTCGCAACATGAATATAAAAGTAGTAAGAAGAATTTTGTAAAACTTTTAAGAGATGCTGGGTTAACTAATAATGGCGGTTATTTTGGTCAAATAAAGGAAAAAGTTAACGATGATACATCATTATTGTTCGATGGTCAAAAGGATGAGGAATTTAATTTAACATTTATTTTTTATAAAAACTCTAAAGAAAGATTAGAAACCAGTGCTAACATAGATGTTTCTTTTGAAGAATTTCATAACTGTTTTATTTTAAAAACAACTGATGCTAATGATAATTCAAAACTCTTCCTAAAAGAAACAGAGTATCAAAGAAATACAGAGAATAATAACATATTTAAAGATTATACAGCAATTAGATTGCCTAATACAATTGGATTTAGTCTAGAAAGAACAATTCCTGATAATGATAATATTGTACTAAATGATTATAGATTATTAGAATATGATATTTCTGAATTAAACAATGTTAAATTTAATAACGTCATCCCTATTTTACCTCTAGAATCTAATAATTCAGAAAAATGGATATACAAACAAATAATTCCTATAGATAGAGGAGAAAACAGATATAATAGTATCGGTAAAGAGTTTACGATTAAAGGAAATTGGAGAAATGAACTTGGTTTCAGATTAAGTGGAGTGGAGTTAAAACAGTCTCAAACGTATAGGCATCAATATTTTGATGAAATTATTCCACCTGCAGAATATCCATATTTTAAAGCAATCTTAAATAAAAATTTAAAAGTTGAATTATCTATTGATATTAGAGGAGCTATTATTGATGTTTTAGAAAAAGAAGATTCAAATAATTGGAGAACAAAAACAGGATCTAATGGTGAAATACGATATAAAGTAACAAATGAAAATGAATTCTTTATAGCATTAAAAAGAAACTTTTTAGGTGATATTAATAATGATTCTAAAGTTTTAGATCAGTTTAACTTAATTTATGATCAACTAAAAGATATTAAAAATAATGAAGGAAAAGTTGAACTTGTAAATAAAGAATCTCATAATCTAGAACATGTTGTTAATGATGATATTTATAGCGAATTATTTTCTCTAATTGAGAAGGCAAAAGTGAAGTTATCGGATACTAGTCTACAAAAACTTAGTAAAACCACTTATTTCTATGTTAAATCACTAATTGATGATAATGGTAAGAAAACAACTACTTTAAGAAGTTCGTACAACAACATTATTAAAAAATTCAATATTTATGAAGCTACTAATTCTAATATTCAAAATATTGATAAATCGGAAATAATACCTTTGGAGTTTTTAATTAAATTAACAAGAAATCTTGACCATGTACCGGAAACATTTTTACTTAAATCAGATAATGATAAGAAATTATATAAGCAAGTTTATGAAGTGAATTCTCCAGTTTTTATTGATAAGAACAATAAAGCTTTGATCTCTGGTATAGAAAACAAGACAAATACAAAACTAGGAATAGGTTACAATCGTAAATATGCAAAAGAATATATATATCTTATTCCTGAAAAAAAGATAACATTTAAAAATGAAGGGACTCAAGTTTTAAGTATTAAACCAATAAGCAATTCTTTATATACGGGAGACTATGAAAATAGAATAATTGAAAACAATATAGAAATTGAAAGCAATACAGAAATTAAAAACAATACAGATTTAGAATCAAGTTTAAGAAAAATACTTGTAAGAATTGAAGGTCTGCTAAAACCTGAAAACATATTAGAAGAATCTATTTCTATGGCTTCTATAGATAATATTAACAAATTTCTTAATTATAAGATTGAAATAGCCGGTGTCCTTCAAACCTATCTTGGCAATGCTTTAAAAAGCGAATCTGATTCTAAAAGTAATATGGATTTTAGAAATATGATGCTGCATAACCTTACAAATTTTCATAACCTTGACAATGTAGTGAATTTTACATGTAATAATCCTTACCCTAGAACAAAGCTTTTAATTGAAACCAATACAGATGATGATAATTTTAAAGCTATTCCAGGTAAAATGGAAGATAAAAATTTAAGTTTACTATTAGATTACGCAAAAAATAATCAACAAGCTGAAGGAAGTGGAAGTGTTATACAACAATTAAAATTAAAAAATAGGATAACACATATTGAACATAATTTTAGTCTTAATGATACAAACAACGATGCTCCTAAATCATCAGATTGGATAAAATTATATAAACCAATTAAAATTGAAGGTAAAAAAGAAATAAGTATTCCCGTTATAGAAAGAAGATTTCCAAAATCTCCTACTATTAAAGATTGTATAATAAGTAAAAGTGATGGAAATGACTTAGGTAGTTGGAAACTTGAGTGTGAGTTTACTTATAGAGATGCTATAGTTGGTGATATCATCGAATTTAATTTAAATTTTGAAACCAATAAAATATCAAAAAAATCTTCGAATCATTCTAACTCTTTAAATTTTGGAGCAATTGCTTTTCTTGGAAATCAAAAAAAATCATTAACATTAGGTGAAATACTTACAAATCCGATCTTAAATATAGCTAATACTAATGCTCTAAAAAACTCAAAAGAGGATGAGAATAAAGTTTCTGTTATGTTTGAAATGGTTAAAAAAGACAAGTGGAAAAAGGAATCTAATGATAATGGAAAAATAGAAGAAGTTGAAAAAGGTGTTTATAAATTTAGTCTATCTACTATAGGAGGAGGAGAGTTTAATATTTTAAGAAAAGGAAAATTAAGAAAATCGGTTGATTTAAAGATGCAGGTTACTCGTAATTCAAAAATTGATGATGAAAAACTCAATGAAGACTTTAAATTTAAATCTCCTTGGGTAAGCTATCCGGGAACGTTAATTCCTAGATTACAATATTTAAGAAATGAAAAACTATTTTTTAATGATGATGTTATACGCTATAATAAAAAGGGTTTTGAAAAGGAAGTAGGAGAGTGGGAAATATCTAATTTTACTATAGAAGAGTTTCAAAAAACAACACATGGTGTTAAAGAGTTATTAATTCCTAAAAAAATGAATTCATTTACTAATAAAGAAAAAGTTGAATTGAATAATAAAACAAATTTAGTTCGCTTTACAGTATTTGATGAAAAAAACAATAATTTACAGCCAATATTAATATCAGAAATCGAAATAACTAACAACAATTAAAAATGAAAACATTTATAATATTACTGCTAACAATCTTCTTTTCAATTGCCTTTTTAACTGTAATTGGTTTAATCAAAAAGAATGAAGGGTTTACAGGTTTATTAAAGCAAAAAGGAGAAGGAGAAGGAGAAGAGAAGACAAGTGCGAGTCGCTTTGTTTTACTTCTTTCAGGTTTAGCATCAGTCATAATTGGATTTACAAAACGAATTATTTTAACTGATGTATAATATATATAAACATTATGTAAAATAGAATCTCGATGTTAAACTTGGCCTCATAAAATTTTGGCTAAAACAATAGGAGAAATGAGCGTCCATATTTTAGGGGTTTAGTAATACAGTTTCTTAAGAATTTCTATTATACAAGGGACTTCAAAACAATCTTTACGAGTTACAATGTTTCCTAAAATATAGCGAATGAAGCGTTAATTGTTTCCAAAATTATATGCAGCCTTGAATTTTTGTTTCTTTTGTTTCAAGACAAAAGATAAGCATTATTTAAAAAAGTTTAATCAGAGTTCTACAGTTAGCATGTGCATAGAAATTATCTCGTTTTGCCAAGGCTAAAGGCTCGCTCACAATTTCAAAGATTCTCAATCTTTAAAATTATGCCGTATACTATGCGGCAACGTCACGAGAATCGCATAAAAACTTTTTTCACGTATGATTGATCAAATACGCGATTTATAAACTACCTAAAAGTGTTTGCTTTTTTTTGGTGTGGCCAAGCGATGGCAAATTGTGTTTAGAAATAAACAGCCAGTAAGCGTTTAATTTATAAAAAGCAATCGAGCGCTTGGTAGCCCAGCCATATCAACTCACTAACAATTCCAAAGATTCTCAATCTTTAGAATTATTCTGTACATAACGGCAAATTATAGCTACAAATATAAACGTGAGGTTTAATCATAAACGGCTTAAAAGAAATATTAATGACCCCAGTAGCTAATATTGCTATGAAATAGAATCACTGTGGGATATTTTACACGAGTTTTTATAATTGATCACAAATCAATTATAAAAAGCTGCGGGTTGATGTGGCTGGGAACATTATAGCTACTAATAATAAACTGGCGTGTCGTAAAACGACTTTGACATAATATCTATCGATATAATACGCTGGCGCGTACTTATATCTGATATTATATCAAATACGCGGTATCCGCCGTTTTACTTATATCATACATTTGTACTATAATGTTCTGCGTTATGTAACTTGAGCTTTGATTAAAAGCGAAAGTTGTTACTACAGTTTCTTTAAAAAATTTCTTCTCAAAAGTTTCTTCTACGATTTTAATGGAACACTTTTTATGCGACGACGTAGGAGGGAAGCATAATGTGTGTGGAATGGCATTAATCTCGATACTTACACTTTAAAGTTATAAACAATTGTGTTAATAACTATTTATCACACTTTAAAGTTGAATATAGATATTTTTACTATATTTGTACTGTGAATTTATATCATGGCATCAAAAGAACAAGTAAAAAACTTCTTAAAGGAGTTCAAAGTAAACATGAATATCTGGGATATTCTTTTCCTCGACGATAGAGGAAAAAACTCCCAGACTCTTGCTGACTTGGAATTAATGCCTAATGAAAGAAAAAAAATTCTCGAAAATTTAGTAATTGATGATTACTGCGAAGGTCCTCTTGAAGAAACTCAATATGGAGGTTCAGAAATGTGGGTGTTCGGCAGAACGTTGAGAGGAAAGGAAGTTTATATCAAAATTACACTTGGACTTGAAAATACAAGTGTGATTTGTATTTCTTTTCATATTGCAGAGTATCCAATGGAATATCAATTTAAGTAATTATGAAGAGCCCATTTACAGGTAAAGAAATGTCTATTAAGATTAGAAAAGAGGATTTAACTTTTAGAAAGGAAACTTTTAATGTTACCTATCCTAGTTTTTATTGTACTGATAGTAAACAATATTTTACCACGACAGAATTTGATACTATTAAGATGAGACAAGCTTATAATCAGTATCGCGATAAGTATAACTTGCCTTTTCCTGAAGAAATTAGGGAAATACGAGCAAAATATGGCGTTTCTGCAACTAAAATGTCTGAAATTTTAGGTTTTGGTATTAATAGTTATAGAAATTATGAAAATGGTGAAGTGCCAAATCAATCAAATGCAAATTTGATTCAGTTAGCTAAAAACCCTATTCAATTTAAGTCTTTGGTCAATTTAAGTAATGTTTTCAAAATTGATAATGAGGATAAAAATGATTTTACAGACGAAGGATACAAACTTCTTGATAAAATTGAAAAGTTAATAGAGGAAAAAAAGAAAATCAGATTTTCAATAAGATTTGAAAATTATTTATTAGGAGATAAGTTACCAGATAATTATACAGGATATATAAGACCTAATATTGAAAAGTTGACTGAAATGGTGGTTTTCTTTGCAAAAAATATGCAGCCATATGTCACTCAATTAAATAAGCTCTTGTTTTATTGTGATTTCCTTCATTATAAGTATGAAGCGGTTTCTATAAGTGGTACTCGATATAGAGCAATTAATATGGGACCTGTTCCGAATAACTATGATAGTATTTTTGACTATATGGAAAGTACTAATGCAATTGATATAATCAAAAAGGAAAATGATTGGGGTTACAGTAAAGAATTTGTTAGTAATAAAGATTTTGATTCTGAAAAATTTACAGAAAAAGAACTTGAAATTTTAGATAGAGTTTATCAAGAATTCAAGTGTAAAAATACAACTGAAATTATTGAGAGAAGTCATCTTGAAGATGCTTGGAAAGATAATTTTAAAAATGGTAAAAGTTTAATTGATTATAAATATGCGTTTAACTTAAATATATAAGCCGATAAAAAAACAAAAATCCAATCTATTGCTGGTAACAATAAATTGGATATAAATGGGATTTAAAGTTTTCGAGGACTTCAATAATTAAGACTTATCATCTTAACATTTCCCGTGTTTTGTTGTACAAAGGTACAAATTAATATTAATTAAACAATACCTAGTACAACACCTACCTGAATAGTATGCTCAAACTATTTTAAAGAAATGAGTTAATCCATTAAAAATTAAAAAAAATGGAAAAGTTTATATTTAGAGTTAACAGACAAAAGTTTGAATCTGTTAATGCAATTATTACAGGTAAGGAAATTTTAGAAAATGCTGATTTATTACCTGTAGAAGATTATGAATTATTAATTAAGGTAAATGAAAAAGGTTTTGAGCCAGTTCAATTAAATGAGAAAATTGATTTAAAAGGAGCTGGAATTGAAGGTTTTTTTGCTAAACCTTATAAGAAACTGATAATTTATGTTGATGATGAACCTGTTGAAGTTGATGAATGTTTCATGACACCAAATGAGATTTTAACTGCATCAGGAAAGAATGCTAATGGGTTTTATTTAAAACAAATTAGTGGTCATAGAGAAGTTAGTTACAAAAATGATAGAGAACATAAAGTAGCCATTAAAAATGGTCTTAAATTTAGTTCTTGCAAACTTGAACCTACAACTGTTTCGTAGTTATGGGAAATCAAGAGTTAAAGAGTCAGTTGCAAAGCAAAGGACTCGAAACTTGGATGCACACAAATAATTTTGTGTGCTTCAAGTTTATCGTTCCATTAGGAAGGTTTAAAGGACAAGAAATTGAAATAGCTTTACAAGGCCAGCAATTTCCAATGTTACCGCCTTCAGGTCCACATATTAAACCACATTTACTTCCAATTACAGGAGGTGGAGGCACACATCCTTTTGGAGGAATACATGATAGAAAAGTTCCGACACCAGAATATCAGTATTGGAGCCGACCTTTTAGAGGATGGACTTCTGGTATGACTGCGGATGATTATTTAGCATTCTTAAGAACTTTATTAGATTTCGAATGAAATATAGCATAACAATGACAGAAAATGTCAATAGGATATTTTTTGAGCACCTCATTAGAGAGGATGGTCAAGAAGATTTATGCTTTGCTTTTTATAAAATATCTTCTGGGAAAACTAGAAAAACAGGAGTGATTAATGAAGTGATTTTACCAGAATTTGAGGACAGAAATGTACACGGAAATGTAAGTTTCAATTCATCTTATTTTGATAAAGTAACTTCTTATGCTTTAGCTAATAATTTAGGAATCTGTTTTATCCATAGCCATCCTTATCCAGGTTGGCAAGGAATGAGCTTTGACGATATAGAAGCAGAGAAAATGTTAGCTCCAAGAGTTAAGGCTGTTACAGGGTTGCCTCTGATTGGAATGACAATAGGAACAGATAATTATTGGAGTGCACGCTTTTGGATAAAAGAAGCTCCAAATACTTATGAGCGATATTGGTGTGAATCGGTAAGGGTAGTAGGGAAGTCCCTAAAAACTTATTTCTGTGATGATATTTTTCCAAAATCTAGTTTCGGAGAAGAGTTTAAACGTACTATTTCATCTTGGGGAGATTTAAAACAACATGAAATTTCTAGGCTAAAAATTGGAATAGTAGGTTTAGGTAGTGTTGGTTCTATTGTTGCTGAAGCTATTATAAGGACAGGTATAAAAAATTTGACACTTATAGATTTTGATATAGTTGAATTGAAAAATTTAGATAGATTATTAGCAATAAACAGAGCTGATATTGGAAAATATAAAGTAGATGTTCAAAAAGAGCGCCTTTTAAAAACGGAACTTATTTCAGATTTAAGTATTAATGCTGTTCCATATAGTATTACTGAAAAAGAAGGGCAAGAAGCAGCTCTTGATTGTGATGTTTTATTTTCTTGTGTTGATATGCCTTTGCCAAGATACAGTATAGATTGTTTATCTTTTGCAAACTTAATTCCTGTTATTGATGGCGGAATTGATACAAATCCAAATGCAGATTTGTCAAATATCGACCAAGCTAGATGGAAAGCACACACAATAGGACCTGAAAGAATATGCTTGCAATGTTTGGGTCAATATAGACCTGAAGATGCGGCATTAGAATTATCAGGGGAATTAGATAATCCAAAATATATAAAAGGATTACCTAAAAATCACTTTATTAATCGAGGTGAAAATGTTTTTGGTTTTAGTTTGAGTTTAGCAGGAATGGAAATACAACAATTTTTATCCTTGATTTTGAAACCAAGAGGATTCTACTATGGTCCAAAAGAAATGGATTTCAATACAGGAAATATAGATTTCGATTTTGACAATAAATGTAGAAAAGGTTGTGCAATTTCTAATGATTTACTTGGCAATGCAGACGACACAAATAAATCATTAATTATTAAACATTTAGCTGCTGAAAATAGTAGAATTAAGTATGAGAAGTCGCTACTCAACAAGAAAAGCAAAGGATTTTATACTTTTTTGAAAGAATCAATAAATTCAATGTTTAGTTTATAATTTTCTTGGCCTCATATGATTTTGGTAAAACAATAGGAGAAATAAGCGTCCATATTTTAGGGGTTTAGTTATTTAGTTTCTAAAGAACTTCTATTTTACATAATATTTCAAAGTATTATTAGCAAGTTCCAATGTTTCCTAAAATATAGCGAATGAGCCGTTAATTGTTTCCAAAATTATATGCAGCCTTGAATTTTTGTTTCTTTTGTTTCAAGACAAAAGATAATGAAAGATGAAAAAGAAGATTAATTGAAGTTCTAAATATAACAAGTGCATAGAATTTTATTTTTCTTAAAATTTATGCTCTTGTGGCAAGCTTACGAGAATCGTCTAAAATTTTTTATGACGTACATTTTATCGAATACGCGATTTATAATAAGAGCAAAAAGGTTAGCTTTTATTTTGGCGTTAGCAAGCGTTGGATAATTGTGTGTAAAATAAATTGCCAGAGCAATTTGATTTTATAAAGCAATCGAGCGCTTGGTAGCGGCTATTTTACATAACGGCTAATTATAGATACATAATGTTTTAAAAACTCTGCGAAGCAAACCGCTTATTAGTTTAATGACCCAAGTTCCAATTATTATAATGAAAATGAATGCTTCTGGGATATTTTACATAATACTACATTATAGCTATCAAATGGACTTCTCTCTTAAAATACCAATGATAACATTTGTACTATAATTTATATTATGTAAAATAGAATATTTGAATGCTTCCTGTTATTGATTTAAACTATTACTAATTATTCGATACTGCGGTATTATTTTTCTCTTCCAGCTTTAATACCTTACCTCTATATCGTATCGATGTTCGGTGATTACTCTGTATCATGATATCACTTCTCAAATTTGGATATAGTGTTACCGATACTCTAAGCCATTCTGTAGCATTCCTAATTCCAAATTTCATCAAGTACCGTTGTTTTTTCTCATCATAAGTAACCTTAATATCTTCTGGCACGCCATCAAATTCTATATTATTGTTCCTATTGTTAAAGCCTGCAGATATTCGACGTTCTCCATAGTATGGTAAATACACAGAGATACTATCTCCCAGGATTCTAAAATGATTAAAATTTCCGATCAGATTTATATTATTTGTTGTACTTCCTGCAGGAAATAAACCACTATTCGACAACGCATTAAGACTGCTAGTTGCTAACGGTGCTGCCCAATCCGAGATGATTTCGAGTTTTTTTTGTGCTACCAATTCATCTAAAGCCTTACTTTTTTCTGTAGATACCTCCAGATTTTGTGAGCTTCCGCAACTAATTAGTAAACAGCTTGTAAGTATTAAAAAAAGAGTTTTCATTTTTATTGAGAATATACTAATAATTGCATCAAATAGTATACCATTTTTTAAAATATTAACACATAAAATGCAGTAAATCAGATTATAAATAGGATATTTTTAGTCTCTAAAACCTATATCTTCCTCGTACATATAATAAATTTGGGGTTCCATAATACCCAAATTCAGATGTGCCAAAGTCTAGATTATGATTTACCTCTAAAGAAAAATTAGCATCAAAATCATACCCCATACCATACATAAACCTAGTCCGTAATAACGGAACTTTTATTATATCGTGAACATCTGCATTTCGTGTAAGTTCTATTTCCAAACCAGAAAAAAGACGAAATTTATTTGTTAAATGTAATTTTCCTCTAATCGGCATTTTAAAAACATCTGCAGACAGATATGTATCATTATACCCCTGTAATTCTATAAACAAATTTGAATTTACTTCATAATTAATTGTAAAATATGCATGCTGTTCACGACTTGATAGCCCAGAATATGAAAACCCACCGATTACCAATTTTGATTTCTTATCTACCACCCCATTTGCATCTGTTTCTTTTTCTTGTGCATATATTTGTTTTCCAGATAAGAAAACAGAAAATACAACTACTCCTACTACAAGAACAGTATACCTTTTCCTAGGTATTCGAAACAGTTTTAACCTTTGTTTGTTGTATCTTAAAGCGTCACTATTTTTCATAATTAAGTGATGATATTGGTTAAAAAATACTATTCGCATAAAAGACTATCAAAAATGATGTAGCGTTACAGAATATAACATTCTACTATAATTCTTTGTGGGTCAAATACGTTACTTTTGCCAGATGCAAAAAAATAAGTTAGCCCAGTTTGAATTTGTTACTCTGATGGCATCCCTAATGTCTATTGTTGCTTTGGCTATAGATGCACTTTTACCAGCACTGGACATCATAGGAATTACCATTGGTACCCGACAGATTGCAGACAATCAATTATTAATTACCATGATTTTTCTGGGCCTTGGTATTGGTCCATTAGTTTTTGGTCCCATATCAGATAGTATCGGTAGAAAACCTGTCGTGTATGTGGGGTTTGTACTTTTTATTATAGCAAGCTTTATTTGCATTTTTGCTACAAGTGTAGAAATGATGGTGTTAGGTCGGATTCTACAAGGTATTGGACTATCTGCCCCCAGAACCATTGCTATTGCCATGATTAGAGATATTTATAGTGGTGATTATATGGCACGTATCATGTCGTTTATTACTGTAGTCTTTATTTTGGTGCCGATTATAGCCCCTGCATTGGGGAAATTTGTGTTAGATCATTATGATTGGCAAGCAATATTTTATATACAAGTGCTATTTAGTTTACTCGTGTCTTTTTGGTTTTGGAAACGACAAGCCGAGACCCTGGAAATATCTAAACGGATTAAGTTTACATCTACTATTTTTATGGACGGCCTAAAGGAATTAATGCAATACAAAACGACTATGGGGTATACTCTTATTTCTGGTTTTATTGTGGGATCTTTTATGGTTTATCTAAGTACATCTCAACAAATTTTTGAGCAGCAATATCAGTTAAAAGAAGAGTTTCCGTATATATTTGGTCTTTTGGCAATCTCGATAGGTTCTGCTATTTTCTTAAACGGAACACTGGTATTAAAATATGGTATGGAGAAATTGGTTACCACTTCTCTACTCGCATTTTTTGGAATTTCTCTTTTGTATATCGTGTTATTTTATAATTCTTCAAATCCAAGTGTAGAGGTTCTATTGCTATTCTTCGGAATGCAATTTTTTGCTATTGGATTTTTGTTTGGAAATTTAAGGGCTTTGGCCATGCAACCAATTGGTCATATTGCAGGGATCGGTGCTGCAATTACAGGTTTTGTTTCTACGATTATGGCTGTTCCTATTAGTACTTATATCGGGAGGTTTGTTTTAAACACTACCCTACCTCTATTTATAGGCTTTTTGGTTTGCGCACTACTTTCAATTGTAATTCTTGTGTATATAAAAGTAGCAGTAAAAAAACAGAGTGTTACTCGCTAGGAAAGCGATTACCTGCGTTCATTATGCTCTTTACTTTCTTCTGGGATAGATAAATCACCATTTCCAGCAATGGCAAACTGGTCTCTTTTTGATCCATATCCAAAATTAGAAGACCTACGGTATTTATTCTGGAAATCTGCGAATCGTCTTTTTCTAGTGGGTTTTTCTTTACTATTCATAGTGGAAAGTTTTAGCGAATCATGCGGTTAATAATTAATTCTCTTTCTAAGTTATCATTTTTTTTTAATTTTAGTCTACTCATTCGCAGTACTTTATATTTATTTTAAGATACGTACGAACAATCCTTCTTTTAGGATTTAGAGTTCAATTAAAATTTTCTGTTCTTCATTTGTATTTAGTAGTATTGAAATTTTCCTGTTTGCATACCCTTCTGCGATAATGAGTATATCATATTTTCCCGGTGTTAGATCATTCCAAAAAAAAGCCCCAACATCATTGGTCACTTGTGCTATATCTACTAATCTTGTCATCCCAGTGATAGTTAAAGTTATCACTGCTTCTTCTATAGGTTTTTTAGATTTCTGTTCTATTATTTTTCCTCTAATTGCGGCTCCCATTGATATTTTGTTTATTAAAGAATGAGCATTCTCTTATAAAATGCTCATTCTTTCTATTTTACTTACTATTTATATTTGTTTTTCCAGTTTTTAAGATTTTTAAATACTGGTTTTGTAATTCGGGTAGCAGAATTACCCAATGAATATCCATTGGTATGGATTCCTACAACATAACGTTTGCCATTCTTGATTCTCCATACCGGAGATCCGCTTTGCCCCCCTGCTGTATCAATATTATATACGAGAGTCCTTGATGTAACAGTTTTAATTTTTCTGGCATGCCACCATTGTGTACCAGCAGGCTTATCACCAGGATACCCAGAAAGGTTTACTTTTAGTCCTAATAAATCAAAGAAACCATAATTTCCATATCCAAAATACCCTACTTTGTTACCATACTTACAGTTTTTTGGTAGTATGATAGCTCCATAGTCATGACTTCGTTTTTTACTCTTGGTCCATCCTTTAACCGAATGGAAATGAGAAGATTTACATGACCCGTATGGTTTTTTGGCACCATTTCTTCCTGGTATTACTTCGATACTCTTGGCCCAGCCCCCATGCTTATGCATATAGACCACATGACCAGCAGTAATGACTGTACGAGGACCGATAAGAAACCCAGTACCAATCCAACTAGTACCATCTTTGGCTTTAATTCTTAATGAACAGATGGCTCGCCAGGGATACTTGGTTGTTCCTTTAATTTGTTTACGATCATCTTTACCAATGACTACTTCCTGCATCATTTTTTTACCACTTTCACTACGCATTAGCATAGCAGCAGTTGGATCTCCAAATTCTGCATAATACGCATCCAATACATTTTCATCATTATCCTCTTCTTCGTTTTCCTGCTCTTCTAGCACCGAATAATCATATCCTGAAACCTTTTCCAGAGTTCCGTCTTCGGTTTGAGAGCCTTCTGTGGCACCACTTTCATTTCCTTCAAAAGGAGTTTCCAGATCTTCAAAATCCTGATCTCCTCCACTACTTTCACTACTCACCTCCAGGTAATCATTAGCATACTCTTCTGTTTCTTCACCCAGAGTATCATCAAATTCGTCGGTTTCTATTAGGTCACCTGTTCCTTCAAAAGATTCTTCGATAACCGCTGTCTCATCAGTGATCTGATCTTCATATATTCCATTTTTCTTCATGATTTGTGTCTTTATAAAATTTGTTTGTACTATAGAGTTTCTTCTGCATTAGCCCTCTATTTCTTCTAAATTGCAATTTTATTCAAGAGCAAAAGTATAAACAATCACAATAATCAAAAAGAGTTAAATAGCTATAAATCAATAAGTTGAATAACTATTAGTTTTATAGGTAAATGATGGTGTACTATTGGGGTAAATAAACCCTTGGAATGATTCTTGATTATTTCTAACTTAGTAAAATTATAATTATCCCCCTATGAGAATATTTCTCTACATATTGATTAGTATTGTGTATATACAAGGATTTGGGCAAGATATCATTCCTAATGTCACACAGTTACCGACCAGTCCGACTTCTGATTATGCATTAATCAATGATTATCAAGGTATCGTTTTTGACAAAGAAAAATCAAGAGTTTCTTTTGATTTTATAGAGGATAAAACTTCTGGTACGATTGCTGGATTAGATTTTAAGATTAATTTCAACCCTAAAGACCCGGAGAATTCGGCTTTTAAAGGTACTGCCCTTATTAATACACTAGACACTGATAATTTTTTACGTGATGGACACTTAATGTGGGAAAAATTCTTCTATAGAAAAAAGTATCCAAAAATAAGCTTTACAAGTACTGATGTTGTTTCTTTTGATACCAATACTTATAAGGTTATAGGTAATCTTACCATCAAAGGAACACAAAAAGAAGTGATTATCACATTCTCTCTTGATGATAAAAAATTATTGGGTAAAACAACTATTTATTCTAGTGATTTTAGTGTGAATATTCACGATGAGCGCGAAAAGAATAAATTAGATATACGGTTTTATTTTCCGATACTTCAATAAAGAAAGCAGCACTGCTTTTGTTTAATTGTTAAACTGAAACGACAAATGCCGAGTATTTTCCGTGATGTGTTATAGACATTGGCAATTGCATTGCTGTTTGGTTGATATTTACTATCGGTATTCCGTTACTATCTTTAGTTAAACAAATCCGAGAAACATCTACATTAAGCTTTCTGGTAATAGTTTCTTTCAATTTTGAGTGTATATTCATTGGTTTATCATATACCGAAGAGCGATAATCTATATCAGAACCCATAGCAATGGTATACACATATTCATTTTGGGTTTCAGTAACCGTTTTATAACTGTAATTATCCACATAGACCTCTCCTTTTGGTCTACATCTAAAACTTTGGGGGTTGTACCTGCTAGGAAGGTTAAATCGCCTTTGGTGAGCTTTATATGCCGCCTCTTTCATGCTCCAAAATTTCCAGATCAGTAATTCTATCTTTTCTGAAGCTAAAATATATTGCTGTTCCTGAATTGTAAATATTTTTTGAAGCCACCCTCTTCTCTGCCAATTACTCTGTGTATTAGCCAATTGAAGGTCTACAATATCATTACCAATCATTTGGAAGCTAATTTATCTTCTATAACAGCAATTGAAGCTTTAATAGTTAACATCTTCTCCATAGACTCATTATCAATCTCAATATCGAATTCATCTTCAACATCAAGTACTACATCTACCAGATTTGCAGAATTAATTTCCAGGTCTTTTATAAAATCAGTGTTTTCGGTAAGGGTATTAAGCCCTTCTTCATTTTGCACATACGGAGTAATGATTGTTTTTAATTTAGAAAGTAATTCTTCTTTTGTCATAATCTAATTTGAGTTGATTCAATACTTATTTTAATACTACTTTATGTGTATTTCTTAAAGATAACGCAAGCGTTTACATCTCCAAATCCAAAACTAGCTTTTGCTATAATTTTAGGGGAATAGTCAAATGTTTTGGTGGGAATTCGATCTCTGGATACCAAATTTTCTATTTCGGGGTGTAAATCTTCACAATTTACATTCCCAAAGATGAAGTCTTCTTTTAATTGTAATACAGTTGCTACACTTTCTATACTACCAGAAGCCGCCAGGCAATGCCCTACCATACTCTTAAGCGAATTGATATACGGAAAATCTTGTCCCTTTCGCCCTAAGGCAATACACCAATTTTGTATTTCGACACTATCCATCGTTGTGGCGGTCAAATGACCATTGATGGCATCGATTTCTCCCGGATCTATTTCTGCATTGGTTACCGCTTTACGAATACAATGTTGTACTGCTTCGCTATTAGGAGCTGTCATACTTCCTCCTTTACGTTGTCCACCACTATTTACATGTCCACCTAAAATTTCTGCATAAATTGGAGCTCCTCTTTTTTGGGCACTATCCAGGCTTTCGATAACCAAAGCCCCTGCTCCACTCCCGGGAACAAAACCACTAGCTGTAGCGCTCATTGGGCGCGAAGCACTGGTAGGATCTTCATTATACTTATATGGAAGGATACGCATAGCATCAAAACCTCCCCATACATAAGGCCCACTATCATTTGTACTACCAGCCAGAATGATTTCTGCTTTACCATCGCTTATTCGATCATAAGCCATCAAAATAGCTTCGGTACCTGTACTACAAGCCGAAGAATTAGTGGTAACCACATTTCCAGACCCCAACATACCTCCTAAAAAAGCACTAATACCACTGGCCATAGTTTGAATAACTGTAGTACTACCCAACCTTCTTACTTTACCTTCATCTACTTTATAAATGGCTTCTCGAAATTTATCTACACCTAATATTCCGGTTCCAAAAATAACACCAGCATCCCAAAGTGGTGTTTCAGAATCATTGATAGGTAACTTGGAATCTTTCCAAGCATCCATACCAGCAATAACTCCATACTCCATACCAGAAGCATTCAATCCACGCAATTGAATAGAGTTAAAGTAGTTGTTTAAATAATCTTCTTTATACATAGGTAAACCAGCTATTTGACATGAAAAATTAAGATGATTTAATTCATCAATATACTGTATACCACTTACTCCATTACGAACGTGATTTTTAAACACTGAAACGTTCGTTCCATTTGGAGCAACTACACCTAAACCTGTTATAACTACACGCCTTCTATTCATCATTCATAGCTGAGTTAATAATCGATACTATTTTCTTTATAGCAATTTTAGCTTCAGATAGTATAGGTAGTATTGGCCATATATGAGGCATTCCTTCTCCTTTAATAATTTCTATTTTACCATGAACTTTTTTTATTTTATCCACTAGCACCTCTTGATCCGGAGTACATATGTCATTCGTAGCGGTAAACAGGTGCACTGGTGGAAAATCATTAAAATCACCATATACAGGGGAAATCAATTGATCTTTTAATGAAGATTGACCTGCACACATCTTCTTTGCAGATTTCACTCCTTTCACACTAAGAATAGGATCTATCAAGTCAATTTCTTTAATTTTTGGATTTGTTAAGCTGGCATCCATCATAGGTGTAATCGCTATTAATCTATCGGGAAGTTTATGCTCTTCTTTTAGCAATCGCTGTATAAGAGTCATAATCAAATTTCCTCCTACAGAATCACCTATTAAAATAATTTTAGAAGGATCGTATGCTTTCGCTGCCTCCAGATATACCTGATACACGCTTTCTGTTGTCGTTTTAATAGTGTTTTCCGGCGCTTTTGGATAATCTACCATCCAGGCACGAGAATGTGCTTGTTTTGCAATTTTAGCGATTGCTATCCAGTTTTCCCGAGTCGGACCATAAATAAAAGCCCCACCATGACAATACAACAATAAGAAATCTGTATTGGCATCTCTTGGAACAATACTAGTCACTCTACTACCACATATCTCTTTGGTTTCAAACGTACTACCCAACAAAAGCTTTGCATTTGGGGCGTGTACGTCTTGTTTTCTTTTTTTGCGATAATCAATAGGATCCTTAGACCAGGATTGCTTTTCTCCTTTCAGCTTAAGAACTAATTTCACTAACGAATACCCTATACTCATCTCTTTATTTTATTTTCTAAAAGCCACTCCCGCTACAATACCTTTAGCAACTAACACATCCTTAGAATTATACATTGCTACTTTGCATTTTAACTTATTAAATCTAAAATATTCTTTATTAGCAATTACAGTCACTTTCTCTTCAGGATAAACGGGTTTATAAAAATTAATATCACTATTGGTCATTGCCACTCCAAAATCAGCTTTGTCCCACTCCCCTTTTAAAAGATAAATCCCAAAACATGCCATCCCAATTTGAGCCATACATTCGGTAAGTATCACTCCCGGCGTAATAGGATTATCTTTAAAATGTCCTGCGTAGAAATATTCATCCTTTAGAAACGTATAGTTTCCTTTGATATGATCATCATCAATTTCCAGAATTTTATCTACAAACAAAAATGGTTTGCTATAAGGTAGTTCTTGTATAATATCTTCTATAACCAAAATTAAACGAGTTTAAAATGCGCATCCATCCGGAAGCGGTTGTTTTGTTTCTAAATCATTAGCGAATTCACTATCTAATGTACTTTCGGTAAATCCTTCGCTTACACTACCCTTAAACACTTTATTGCCGTATTTACTTGTGTTCATATGTGCACGCACATACACTATTTGATCTTTTTTAATAGGAACCGGCCCGCCTGATCGTACAAAAGGTTGTTCATTCACATGGCTATGCCCTAAAATTCTTCTATAAAGCAATTCTCCATCTTCAGAAATAACTTCCCACCAATCTGCATATTGATTACATCCTGTATCCGGACTCTTGATACCAACACTAAAAGAATATTTACTTTCTTCTCCGTTAACAGAAACACTACTGATTTCTGCTTTACCACCAGTAGTACTGATATCACTCTCTATTGTCCCGTTATCCTCTTTGCAAGACATTATGTAGAGCACCAGGGGCAAACATAAAATTACTATATTTTTCATTTTATTTGTTTTAGTTTAAATGTTCTCCTCCATTCACTGGTATTACACAACCATTAATCCATGAAGCTTCTTCCTTGCATAGCAAATACACCACATTAGCCACATCTTCTGGTGTCGTAATTCGATTAAACGGGTTACGCTGCTGGCTATGAGCTATAATCTGCTCATGACCGGGTATCATTCGTAAAGATTGAGTATCGACTGCTCCAGGTTGCAGACAATTGGCTTTAATGCCATATGGAGCAAACTCTAGTGCTATACTTCTGGTAATCGCTTCGAGAGCTACTTTGGCTGCAGATACAGCTGCATAATTTTTCCAGGCCTTGGTATTTCCTTCACTGGTAAAAGAAATAATTCTTGTATCTTCTGCAAACAATGCTGCTTTAAAAATCGATGTAACCCAATCATAAAGACTAATTGCCATAGCATCAATTGTTAAATGAAAATCATCATTCTTTAATACATGCTCGGCATCTATCATAGGCTTTAGATTTCCTTTTGCAACGCTATGCACTACTGTTTTTACTCGTCCTTCACCTATAGTATCTTTTATTTCAGTAATAGCTTCTATTCGTTTTTCTGGTTTCAAAAGATCTATATTAAACGAAAGAAAACCAACTCCTGTTTCTCTTATTGTTTCAAAATCAGCTTCAATATGATTCATTTCACTTTTGCGATTGCGATGCACAATAACAATATTCATCCCATGTAAAGCTAGTTTTTTGGCAGAGGCTAAGCCCAAACCACTACTACCACCCAAGATGAGTGCCCATTCATTTTTATCTATAAAATCTTTATTCACACGTTTCGTTTAAAAAAGTTTCGCTTTCGCGGAAATGAAAAATAGTCTTTTTTACCATTCCAGCAATATTCTTTGCGCAGAAAATCCTGGTCCAAAACTAAGCATAAGTCCTGTTTCTCCTGGCGCCGGGTTTTGCTCTATGAACCGCTCTAATACATACAACACAGTGGCGCTACTCATATTACCGTATTCCATCAGAACAGCTTTTGTATCCTCGATATTCTTTCCCAAATGCCCAAAAAGCTCTTCTACGGTCTGTACTATCTTTTTTCCACCGGGATGAAAAATAAGATGATCTACCTCTTCAATGGTCTTGTTATATTTTGCAAGGAAAGGATGAATTACATTAGGAAAATGAGCCGCAATGGTCTCTGGTACTTTAGGATCTAATATCATTTGCAAGCCTCCGTTAGTTAGTTTAAAACCCATCATTGTTGTTGCATCATAAAAATGATACATTTCGTCTCCTATAATTTTTGGACCTATAGCATCTTCTTCAGATGATAATAATGTACACGCCGCTCCATCACCAAAAATAGCAGCACTTACCATATTAGTCATACTATGGTCATCCAGCTGAAATGTAGCTGTAGGTGACTCTATAGCAATTACGGCTGCTCTCTTTCCTGGATTGGCCTGTAGAAAGTTTCTTGCATAAATAATTCCCGAAACACCTGCTGCACATCCCATTTCTGTAACAGGTAATCTCACAATATCTTGTTTGAGATTAAGATCATTAATAATAAATGCATCAATTGAAGGGATCATAATACCCGTGCAACTTACAGTGATGATGTAATCCAGAGATTTAGGATTCCAATCCACTTTTTCTAATGCTTTTTTTAAGACAGAGGTTCCTAATTTCTTTACTTCTCGGATATAGATATCGTTTTTCTCCTCAAAAGAAGTAGCCGAAAACACTTCTTCGATACTCATGATCCCATAACGTCGATCTACTGCAGCATTTTCAAAGATCTTAATCACTTTACGTTTGAAACGATCATTCTCACCCGATAACCATTGAGAAACAAAGGGTAATATCTCTTTTGTCTCTCGCATATACTGCGGGAGTTGCTTGGTTACAGTAGTTATTTTTACACTCAAATTATCTTACTTTTTTAATTTTACTCACTTGTGATTTTTATAATCCACCGATACCGAAAAGCCCATTTCCAATCCACTTTGTAATCTTGTAGATGAAGTACTTTGGCAAAATATAATAACTCTTGTTTTTTGAATCCTCTTTTTATAGAAACCAATCCATCATTTTTTGCAACATATCCTTTAATAAAAAAGAAACTGAATACTTTAAAAAGATAGTATGCCAGTCTACTACGATGAAGGTCATTAATTACTACTGCAGTTGTTGCCAGGTCAACTGCTTTTTTCATAACTTTTTTGATTTCCTCGTCTCTAAGATGATGCAATGTTAATGTGCAAATAATGATGTCACAAGAAAATTCTGCCCCCTCAATTTCTAAAATATCTTTGTTGAAAAATGATATTTCAGGATATGAAGTGCTTGATTTAATAGCATAATCTAAACACCTATTATTCAGATCAATACCAATTAATTTTATATTCTTTTTTTCTTTTTTAAATGAATCAGAAATAGCTCTTAGCATTTCACCATCACCACAACCTAAATCAAGAATTGTAATCTCTTGTGATGGATTCTGATTTCTAACCAATGTGTGCACAGCTTTAATAGTAATTGCATTACCTCCCAGCCATTTATTTACTCTCGAAATATCAGATAATGCTCGTTGCAAAGCCTTTTCTTCAACCTCTGGGTTATCCATGAGTTCTACCTCATTACTCCTATATTGTAAATTTGCTAGCATATCAAGGGCTCTCCGTGGGTTTGTTTTATAATTTTAGGTACAATAGCCGGTATTGTATTAGCTATTGTGTAAGAAAGCTCTTGTAGCCTGCCATTTAATAAGATTTTTTGTAACGCTCTACCAGCATATAATCTTTTAGAAAATGCTTTATTCCATTGCTTGGTGTAGTCTATTTCTATTACTTTTCTTGGGGTGATCAAACCTTGATCATAATTTTTTATTAGCAACTCACTAAGTATCTGGGCACTTTGTATTGCCATTGCCATACCATTACCGCAAAGAGGGTGAATTAAGCCAGCTGCATCTCCAGTCATAAAGACGTGATCTTCAACAGGTTTTTTCTTATCAAAATTTATCTGACTTATAGTAATTGGTGTACTAAACAATGATTCTGCGCTTTTAAAAAATGTATTTAAATGCGGATTTTTGCACAGGACTTCCTTTTGAAAGATACCTAAATCTTTATATTTTTTAAAACTATCATAGGTAGCCAGATAACAAGCATTTACAACATTATTCTCTACCATAGAAAGACCGCAGTATCCTCCTTCAAAATTATGCAGTGAGACCGTATTCGAATCAAAGTCGGTCTTGTAATGTGCCTTAACGGCTAGCCAAGGGGATTTTCGATAACTAAAACTTCGTTGCAGTGTTTTATCAAGTTGAGTTCGTTTTCCATAAGCACCAATAACATAATCACTGGTTAATACTCGATTACCAGCCGTTTTAATCCGAAAACTATTATTATGATAGTGCACATCTGTTACCTGATCACATAGTAATTGCACTCCTGCTACTGCTGCTTTTTTCCAAAGATAGTGGTCTAGAACATATCTGCTAACTCCAAAACCACCCAAAGGTAATGTGCTTTGTATGCGTTTTCCTTTTTGTGTAGTTATATTAAATTTTGAAATCCTGGTAGGTTGTAAAGCATCAATGTCTATATCCAAAAAATCAAAATATGGTAACACTTCGTTAGATATATATTCACCACATACTTTGTGTTTTGGGTACGTATTCATTTCGATAAGTGTAACAGGAACACCTGCCTTAGCCAAGTGAATAGCATTGGTTAATCCGGCAAGCCCTCCGCCAATGATTATTATGTGTGAATACGTGTCCAAGTATTGAAGATACATTAAAAATTAAGCATAAAAAAATCCCGACTGTATAGTCGGGATTTTAAATGTTTTATTACAAAAGTTTATTGTTTTACTTGCTTTTGTGCATCTTCTTTCATCTTATCATTAGCAACAATACCAAGCTCAACTCTTCTGTTTTTAGCTCTTCCTGCCGGAGTTGCATTATCATACTTTGGAAGTGTCTCTCCGTGAGCATAAGTCGTTAGACGACTTCTGCTTATCCCTTGAGATACCAGATAATTTGTAACAGCATTTGCTCTTTTTTGAGATAATGACATATTATAACTATCATCACCTGTACTATCAGTATGTCCTTCTACAATAATATTAGTATCTGGATATTCTTTAAAAATACCTGCTAGTTTCTTAAGATTTGTTTTTGATTTTGAATTGATATCAGATTTATTGGTAGCAAAATATACTCCACTATTCTCATCAAATACTACATCAATACCTTCTCCTACTCTTGTTACTTCGGCTCCTGGTATTTCTGACTCAATCTTCTGAGCTTGTTTATCCATTTGCTTACCGATAACACCACCAGCAACACCTCCTACAACACCACCAATTACGGCGCCAAGGGCAGAGTTCTTGTTTTTTACATTATTTCCTATAATTCCTCCTATTACAGCTCCAGCTGCAGTACCAATTACAGCTCCTTTTTGTGTGTTATTTGAGTTTTTAACGGCCTCACAACTTGTTAAAATTGTAACAGCCATTACGGCAACCACTATTTTTTTAAGATTTGTCTTCATCATTTATAGATTTGAGTTATTGTAATTTATTAAAATTCATAGTGATTACAAAAGGCTTCCCTTCTAGGCTTACAGTCATTTTCCATGTCATTGTAGCATCATCAAGGTGATCTAATAGCATTCTGTAACCAGCATTATTATTTGTGCTTTTTTTCTTTTCGTTTATTGGTTTAAACATAAAGTAATACTCTCCATTACCTTCTGGCTTAGGAATTGTAAATCTAAAGTTTCTTGCACCTGTAGAAACACAACTACTTTGATTTACTTCGTACTTTCCTGTATTATTATTTGGGATAAATTTCCATACACTTCCAGTAAAGCATTCAGCAGAGGCATCATTATACAGATTTACTTCAAATATTCCTTGACGGTCATAAGAGATTTTATCAAGAGACCACTCTCCTTTCAGAGTCTTTTTTGCTGCAATAACGGTTTGTTGAGTAGTATTACAGGAAGCTAGTAGTACAACTACTAACGCTAACATAAGTTTTTTCATTGTCGTGAGTTTTATTATATAAAAATAGCTAATAACGATAACGTTTACAATATTATTATATTTCAAAAGGATTTTTAATTATCATTGGCTAAGTAATCTTAAAAACTAGATAAAATACACAAAAAAAGGACAAAAGATTCTTCCTTGCTTTTATCCATTTTTTTACTATTATAAAAACCTTACAAGATTTTATTGTGCTATCATTCTGTTCTCGGTACTCTAAATAATAAGACAAGACCCACAACAAAGAAAAGGATAAGAAAAAGAATCGAATATCGTACACTCCCTGTTACCTGAGCGATAATCCCGTAAGAGAACATCCCGATTACTATACCTATTTTTTCGGATACATCATAAAAACTAAAGTATGAGGCTGTATCAATAGCGTCTTCTGGTAATAATTTTGAATATGTAGATCTAGATAATGCTTGTATACCCCCCATAACCAAACCTACAATTGCAGCGGTAACATAAAACTCTGATGGTGTAGTAATTGTATAGGCATATACACAAATACCGATCCAGATAAAATTAATCACGATCAATGTTTGTATGTTTCCGAATTTTGAAGAAGCTTTAGAAGTAAGATATGCTCCTAGTACAGCCACAAGCTGAATTAACAGGATACTTATGATTAACCCGGTAGTAGGATTTTGTTCTCCCCAGTCCAATTCTTCGATACCGAAATACGTAGCAATAAGCATAATGGTCTGTACAGCCATACTATATACAAAAAACGCACTTAGATACCTACGAAGTTTTATGTCGTTCTGAAGTGCTTTCCATATCATTTTCAACTCTTTAAAACCATTAAAAACGACAGCTTTGGTTAGTACATCTTTCTTATTCCCTTTTGGTAGATAATAATAGGTGTACTGGCTAAATGCAATCCACCAAACTCCTACCATAATAAAAGATAATCTGGTTGGCACTCCTTCACTTTCAAAACCAAACCAGTCATATTTTAAAATCATGACAAGATTAATGATCAATAAAATCACACTTCCGATATATCCAAGAGAATACCCCTTGGCACTAATAGCATCTTGTTGTTCTGGAAATGCGATATCTGGTAAATACGAGTTATAAAATACTAAACTGGCCCAAAAACCAATTAAAGCCAAAAAGTAACATAATAATCCAAACCAAAGGTGTTCGAGATTAAACCAATAAAGTCCAATACAAGAAATAGCTCCTAAATAACAAAAGAATTTAAGGAAGTTTTTCTTATTACCTACATAATCAGCTATTCCTGAAAGTAAAGGGCTAATTATTGATACCGTTAGAAATGCTAAAGCGGTAACATAACTTATTAAAGAATCATTATTAAAATCATAGCCTAAGAAATGCACTGTATCATTAACAATATCTCCCTGATCATTTCTAACTATGGTTAGTGCTCCCCAAAAAATCGGAAAAACGGCTGAAGAAATCGTTAAATTATATACAGAATTTGCCCAATCGTAGAATGCCCAGGCATTTAATAATTTCTTATGCCCCTTTGGTAGTAGTTTACTCATTATGCTTATAAAATTAAAATATATCCATCAGATGATGAATACGTTTATATCTATTGATACGATCACTTCGCGAGTAGCCATTCATAGAAAAACAGTACTTTGACAAGTACCGCAGCGCTATCGAGAAGCATCGAATATACAATTTACGTAAAAAAAAAGCTGTTCTGAATTTGCTCAGAACAGCTTCTAAAGTAAGTATAATCTTTTTAAGATTATAAACTTTACAATTATTTAAAAGAGGTTACCCCAAATTTTTTGGCCTCAGCCTTTGCTGCAGGGGCCCACGCTGTAAGATTAGCAATACGTGTATCACTTGATGGGTGGGTACTCATAAATTCTGGTGGTGCTTGTCCTCCACTATTAGCTTTCATACGTTTCCATAACTCTGCTGCTTCATCAGGATTGTAACCGGCAATTGCCATTAATTGCAATCCTATACGGTCTGCTTCGGTTTCATGGCTTCTGCTAAAAGGCAGCATGACTCCAAATTGACTTCCTAAACCAAATGCAGTACCAACAATCTGTTGTGTTTTTTGATCTTTTCCGCTAACTGCAATTGCAGTTGCTGCTCCTGCTACTTGTTGGATTTGACCAGCACTCATTCGTTGCTGACCATGGTTTGCCAATGCATGAGCTACTTCATGACCCATTATTGCAGCCATTCCTGTTTCACTTTTTGCTATTGGTAAAATCCCTGTATACACTACTATTTTACCTCCAGGCATACACCAGGCATTAACATTTTTATCATCTACCAGATTATATTCCCATTTATAATCTTTTAGATATCCCTGGTAACCATTAGCATTTAGCCAACGTTCGGATGCTTTAGCTATTTTTTGACCAACTCTGGTAACCATAACTGCATCAGATGTTCCTTTTACTACCTTATTTTCTCCTAAGAACTGGTTATACTGCTGAAAAGCCATTGGTAATATCTGAGAATTAGGCACTAATGCCAATGTTTGTTTACCAGTAAATGGGTTTGTCGCACAGGACATGAATAATAAAACAGTTCCTAATAGGACTATAGATTTTCGTGTGTTCATATATTAATATTATCTTGAAGTTTCATTTTGTTAAAATTACGAAAATAACAGGCTACCTTCAAAAAACAACGGTTAATATTTATTTCAAAAAATCTATATAATGCTTTATTGCTCGATAAAAGGTAATTACTTAGCTATAATATGAAGTTCTGTAAAACTTTTAGGGACAATTAGCACATTATTTTCGGTATCAAAATGTACACTTTCAAATGAGACCACAACATTATCGATTTCAATTTCATTTATTTTAAACGGAAGCCCTATTAATTCTATTTGCATAGTTTCATATTCGGTGATATAACTACCGTCTTTATGTTGCTGAATAATAACTTCATTTTCTTTCCCCGTAAAGGAAAAACTTCTAAGACTATATCTTCCTTTGGCATAGTCATAACCATCCTGAGCATCCTCATAAACTTTAGATACTTCTTTATTTCCTAATTTATAATATGCCTCTAGTTTTAATTCTTCTATCTTCTTTTCTCCAACATACTGTTGAACTGGATATTTAGGAATAATTGCTCCTTCTTTAATAAATAAAGGAATGATATCCAGATCGGCGTCTACCCATTTTTCTCTCCCTCCTTTCACATAACTTCTGGTCCAGTAGTTATACCAATTTCCGTTTGGGATATACATTCTTCTACCTTTGGCATTAGGTTCTTGTATTGGACATACGAGAATTTGGTTTCCAAATATAAATTCATCGGTTCTATAATGTGTTTGTAGATCTAATTGATCATATAACACCAGGGATTTTAGCATGGGAATTCCCGCTTCGGCATATTCCCAGAACATGGTATACAAATATGGTAATAGTTGGTAGCGTAATTCTACATATTTTCTGGTTACATCTATAACTTCTTCTCCAAAGGTCCATGGTTCTTGATTACCGTGATCTCCCGAAGAATGTGTACGACAGAAGGGATGAAATACTCCTAGTTGAATCCATCTGGCATATAACTCTCCTGTAGGATGTTCTGCAAAACCACCAATATCACTACCGGTAAAAGACATGCCGCTCATACTCATACGCTGTGCCTGGATATTGGCTATCCAAAGATGTTCCCAGGTAGCCACATTATCTCCTGTCCATGAAGAAGTATAACGCTGCGCTCCAGAATATGCAGATCGTGTGATGATAAATGGTCGCTTAGGATATGCAAATCGTTTTACACCCTCATAGGTCGCTCTAGCCATTTGAGTGCCATATATATTATGTGCTTTTCTATGACTACAATAATTACCATCATAACTATGACGTACATCATCTGGAAATGTTTTATCAGGGACTTCCATTACAGCAGGCTCATTCATATCATTCCACACTCCTTTTACCCCTATCTCATCAATAATTTCTTTAAATAACCCAGCCCACCACTCTCTAACCTTGGGATTTGTAAAATCTGGAAAGAAACATTCTCCAGGCCATACTTTTCCTCTCATATAAGGGCCGTCGGCTCTTTTACAGAAATAATCATTTTTCATCGCCTCCTGATATACAGAATATTCGTCGTCAATTTTGATTCCGGGATCAATGATGACTACTGTTTTAAATCCATCTTCTGCCAGTTCGGCTACCATACGTTTTGGATCTGGGAAATATTCTTTATTCCAGGTAAAACACCTGAAACCATCCATGTAATCGATATCAAGATATATGGCATCACAAGGGATCCTGAGCTCTCTGAATTTATGAGTTACTTCTTTTACTTTTTTCTCGGGATAATAACTCCATTTACATTGATGATATCCTAACGCCCATAACGGTGGTAATTCTGGCTTACCGGTTAAATCTGTATATCGTGTAACTACATCTTGCATATTGGGGCCATAGAAGAAATAATAATTCATTTCTCCTCCTTGTGCCCAAAAACTAGTTACATTACGTCGCTCATGACAAAAATCAAAAAAGGTCTTGAATGTATTATCAAAAAATATCCCATAGGCTCTTTCTTCATACATCCCAATATAAAAAGGAACACTTTTATATAATGGATCTTGGTCTTTGCCAAAAGCATATTGGTCGGTTGCCCAGTTTTCTAAACGTTTCCCTTTTAGATTAAGGTGCATGGGTTTATCTCCAAGGCCATAATAACACTCCCCCTGAGGTGCAGACTTACTCATCTTTACAATATTTCCTCCATACTCATAGCTTTGCTCCCAATGAAAACCCCAATCATCTTTACAGATAATATTGCCTTCACTATCATAAATAGTTACATGTATATTTGCTTTAGCAATACAAATGCTAATTTTTGAAGTAGTAATAGTGTATTCTATATCCGTCTCATCGACTTTCAGCATACTATACCCCCTGGCACCGGTTTCACTTATAGCATAAGAGAAGTCTTTTTCAAAATTATTATCGGTAGCATATCGAAAACGAATTACACTTCCTCTTAGAATAGTAACTTGTAAAATTACTCCATTTTCTGTGGTGAAATTTAATGTATCTACATGTTGCGAAAAGGAAATGATCTTACCAGGAAACAAATTCCCTTTTTGCTCTAGTTCTGTATTAGTAATCATATTTTTCTTTTTTCGATTAGTTAGGTTTGGGAGACTTCTACTGTTTATATTTTTTTATAGGTGCTTATTTATTAATCTTAAATACAACGGCTCCTAAAGGAGGAATATCAACCGCTACAGAATATTTTTGATTGTGCCATTTTTTTGATGCTATAACCAATTCTTTTTTATTTGAAACACCACTACCCCCGTATACTTTGGCATCACTATTAAATAGTTGTACCAGTTTTCCTTTATCGGGCAATCCAATACGATAATTTGTCCTTGGTATTGGAGTAAAATTGCAAACAATAATCAAGAGAGTTTCTTTTTCATTTCCTTTTCGCATATAGGCGATAACAGAATTTTCATGATCGTCATAACTTATCCACTCAAACCCCGATGTACTAAACTGTTTTTGATATAATGCAGGGTATTTTCTGTATAGTACATTTAAATCTTTTATTATTTTCTGAATTCCAGAATGATATGTATACTGAAGTATATACCAATCTAAGTTATTCTGAAAATTCCATTCTTCTCGCTGCCCTAGTTCGGCTCCCATAAACAAAAGGTTTACACCTGGATGTGTGAACATATAGGTATATAGCAATCTAAGATTGGCAAACTGCTGCCATTCATCTCCTGGCATTCTTCCAAGTATACTGCTTTTACCGTGAACTACTTCATCATGTGATAATGGAAGCATAAAATTTTCGGTAAATGCATAGGTCATACTAAAGGTAAGATCATTTAGATGGTGCTTTCTATAAATTGGTTCTTTTGCAAAATACTGTAGTGTATCATGCATCCATCCCATCATCCACTTCATCCCAAAACCTAACCCTCCCAGATATGTAGGCTTAGAAACCATAGGAAACGATGTAGATTCCTCTGCTATGGTTTGCACATCGGGAAAACTACTATATACTTCTTCATTTAATTCTTTCATAAAAGAAATAGCCTCAAGGTTTTCTCTACCGCCATATATATTAGGTTCCCATTCTCCATCCTCACGAGAATAATCCAAAAATAATATAGAAGCTACTGCATCTACACGTAATCCATCAGCATGATATTGATCCAACCAAAAAATAGCATTACTAATCAGAAAGCTTTTTACTTCATTTCTTCCGTAGTTAAATATTAAACTTTTCCAATCTGGATGATACCCTTTTTTTCTATCGGGATGTTCATAGAGGCATGTTCCGTCAAAAAAACCTAATCCATGAGCGTCTTCAGGAAAATGTGATGGTACCCAATCCAGGATAATACCAATATCATTTTGGTGAAGTTTATCTACCAATACTTTAAATTCTTCTGGATACCCAAAACGAGATGTAGGTGCAAAATATCCTGTAAGCTGATATCCCCATGAGGGATCATAAGGATACTCCATCACTGGCATCAATTCTACATGAGTAAATTGCATTTCTTTGACATAAGAAACCAATTCATCAGACAGTTCTATATATGATAAAGATCGATCTTCTTCTATCTTTTTTTTCCAGGAACCTAAATGCACTTCATATACAGAATAGGGAGCATCAAGAGCATTGTGTTCTTTGCGTTTTTTCATCCATGCCGCATCTTCCCAATTATATTTATCATCCCAGACAACAGAAGCCGTTTTTGGAGGATGCTCACACCGCCGGGCATAAGGATCTGCTTTTTCTGTCTTGATATCATTATGATTAGAATGAATTTTATATTTATAGACACTTCCTTTTCCTATACTCGGGATAAAGCCTTCCCATATTCCGGACTCATCCCATCTCACATGTAATTGATGTTTTCCTTCAATCCAATGATTAAAATCTCCAATTACAGAAACAGATTTTGCTGACGGTGCCCAAACGGAAAAATAAGTACCCTCTACTCCATTAATTGTAGTGATATGAGAACCGAATTTTTCGTATAAACGATAGTGTTTACCTGTTTTAAAAAGGTTTATATCAAATTCTGAAAAGAAATTACAAGGAGTTACACTATCCATACACACTATAATTTAAATCCATCAGGGATTACAGTCCCCTTTTTTATAACAACAACTCCTTCTCTTATTACATATGAATCTTGTTCGGTGTCTTCAAGATGAATTCCTCCATTAATAACAACATCATTTCCTATCCTAGCATCTTTATCGATAATAGTATTAGTAATAGAACATCGATCTCCTACACCAATCGGCGGAATCCCATTATCGCGATCATTTTCTAATTCATTCATATTTTGATAAGTATTACTTCCGATCATATAGGTGTTTTTGATCATTGTATCGTCTCCGATTCTTGAACGAATACCAATTACTGAGCGTTCTATTTCTTTAGCATTAATAATACAACCTTCGGCAATCATGGATTTGTTTAATCGGGTGCCCGAAATTTTTGAAGGAGGAAGTATACGTGGCCTGGTTAAAACCGAATTTTCATTGTTGAATAAATCGAATTGAGGAATATCATCGGTTAAGTTAATGTTTGCTTCAAAAAAAGCAGGTACATTTCCAATATCTGTCCAATATCCTTCATATTGATATGCCAATACTTTATTTTTTGAAATTGCCTGTGGAATAATTTCTTTTCCGAAGTCAACAGTATCGGGGTTTGATAAAATATCGACCAGGAGTTGTTTATTAAATACATAAATCCCCATGGATGCAAGATAATGTCTGTTCTCTTTTTTCATTTCATCACTTACTTCAGACTCCCATCCAGAAAGTTCTTCCAGATCTGGTTTTTCTACAAAAGAAGAGATAAAACTATTCTCATCTGTTTTTAGGATCCCAAACTGAGTGGCTTCTTTAGATTTAACAGGAATAGTTGCAATAGAAATATCCGCTCCCTTATTTACATGAGCATCTAACATCTCATTAAAATCCATTTGATATAACTGATCACCAGATAAGATCAATGCGTATTCGAACTCATGGTTTAATAATTGATACATCGATTGGCGTACTGCATCTGCAGTACCTTGATACCATGTTTTATTATCTGGAGTTTGCTCTGCTGCCAGAATATCAACAAAAGCATCACTAAAATTACTAAAAATGTAAGTGTTCTTAATGTGCCTATTCAAGGATGCAGAGTTAAACTGAGTAAGCACGAACATTCTTTTTATATCACAATGTATACAATTAGAAATAGGAATATCTACTAACCTGTACTTTCCAGCTATAGATACTGCAGGTTTAGATCGTTGATCTGTAAGTGGGGATAATCGGGTTCCCTGACCTCCTCCTAAAATAATGGCAAGAACTTTTTTATTGATCATTTTATGATATTAGTGATTTGTATATGGCAATATATTGATGAGCAGATCGATCCCATGAGTGATCGATTTTCATTACTTGTTTTTGTATATTTCTATATTTTATTTGATCATTATATAGGTTTACTGCACGTTCTATTGCATAGCAAACATCCTGCACCGAGGCATTATCATGACATATCCCAAAACCTTCTTCTCCTACATCAATAACTGTATCCTTAAGTCCACCGATTCTTCTAACTATAGGAATGGTTCCATATCGCAATGCATACATCTGATTAAGGCCGCAAGGCTCTACCCGAGACGGCATTAATAAAAAATCTACTCCTGCATAAATGATATGAGATAACTTTTCATCATACCCTATGTATGCATTATATCTACCTGTAAATTTTTCTTGTAATGCTCGCAATTGTTCTTCTGTTTCGGGATTTCCAGAACCCAAAATCATAATGTTTATATCTGTAGTGCGCAGAGATTCTCTAATAATGCCTGGTAGGAGATCTGCTCCTTTTTCTCCTACTAACCGTCCAATAAAGCCAAAAAGAGGTTTATCTATGTCTAAATCATAATGAGTACAGATCCATTTTTTATTTTCGTTTTTGCCAAAAACTACATTAGACTCTTGATAATTGCTAATTACCATTGGATCTGTTTCGGGGTTCCAGGTATGAGTATCAATACCATTAAGGATTCCTATACATTTTTTTCTTTCATGCCTTAAAAGTCCTTCCAGGCCATTTGCGTTTTCTTGCAGCTCTTCCATATAACTTGGGGAAACCGTAGTTACTCTCCAAGCACATTTAATTCCTGAAGCCAATGGATTAATACAGTTATCCCAGTCTAGCAGCCCTATTTTCTCTTTATCGAAAGCAGGTAAGTAATGTAATTTATCATATGATAACTGCCCTTGGTATTGTGCATTATGAATAGTTAAGACTGTAGGTGTTTTCTGAAGATTTACATATGGTTTTGCATGGGTCATCAAAAAAGGAATCAATGCCGTATGGTGATCATGACAGTGAACTACATCAGGCATCTCCTCTAAACTTGTTATCCAATCCAAAACTGCTAATTGAAAAGTAATGCATCGCTCTGCATCATCCTCGTAATTATATACATTGGGCCTATCTAATACTCCTTTGATATATACGAGATATGCATTGAATCCAATATCAGGAGATTTTATTTTTTCTATGACATATGGATATCTGAGCTCTCCTAACTGTATTGTGCTTTTGTATATCGTTTTGAGTTTCGAATCCTTGACAAATTGATTATCATAAAATGGAGTTATTACACTAGTAGTAAGCTCCATTTTGTTTTGGTATTTTGGCAAAGCCCCTACAACGTCTGCCAGCCCACCAACTTTGGCAATGGGATAACATTCAAAACTTGTATGAAGAATATTCATGAATAAAACGAACCTATTTTTTTTAACTTGTTTTTATTGATTTAAAAATCATTTAAAACTATGAAAAACCCAATAGATACTGATTGTAATTATCTCAAAAACAAGCAGTGTTAATGATTATTTAATAAAAAAATAACCAAAAAATTTCATTATCAACATTCAGTGAAGAATTCGCAATAGGAGGAACTATATTATATCATTTTATGACTAGTTGGTATTAAGATTAGATTCTGTTGAAAAATAGAAATCCTGATATTCTATCTTAGAACTCATCTTTACTTATTTATAGTTCGCAGTGCTTTTTTAAGAATATACTGTGTTTCTTTGGTCGTGGATTCTTTTGCCCATCTGGCGCATATATTTTTCACCCAATCTGGCCTGGTTTTGCTGGCATCATTTAGCCAGTTGCCAACAGAATCCCTAACATATTTAGAAGAATCCGATTTAAGAGGGTCTAGTAATGGAATCCCTTTTTCTGGGTATTCTTTGAGTTCATCTATTTTTTTGGTCCACACTCCTATGGGACGTGTAGTTTCTACAGCATATCGTCTAACATTTTCATCAGTACTAGAAGTCCATTCTGATAAAATATCTATTGCCATATCCAGATTCTCAATAATAGCTTCTTTACAGGCAAATATTGCTACTTCTCTAACTCCAAAGTGTACATCTGCTGCATAAGGAGCAATGACTTTAAGTTTTTTATCAATTTCGCTTTCTCGAAGACCTGCCCAATATGTAGCCCAGCACCGTGGTACATCAGAAGTATGATTAGAAAGGTAATCAATAATACTTTGGTCATTGGTTAGCTGTAGAAATGTCATTCCTATAACTTTGGTATTAGCATTAGCAGAAGGTTTCTTTTGGGCTGACACGGCCTCATAAAAGCTATCATACCAATCCAGCTTTTTTAGATCATCAAGAATCTTTTTTAAGAGTACCAACTGGTCCACAGTAAGCCACTCCATAAGATTTGCAGTTTGGATCAATCCTTTATTTAAATAGGATATAACTTCGGTATCAAGGTCTTTAAAACTTCTAGCTCCTTTTCTATTAAGAATATGTTCTGGAATCATAGTAATGATATGTGTATAATGTACTTTTTCAAATGTAACAAAATAGTGTATAGGTAAGAAAAGTAAGTTTCTTAACCCCCTTCGTAGAAGAGGGTATTTTAATACTTAAAAAAAGAATTATTCTTCAAATTGATTAAAAGTATCAAAGTGATGCATTTGAACCGATTCGGGTTTAATGATACTAAAAGCCGAAGTGGCTATATCGTTTTTCATAATATCTGTAGCTGCATCTTTGGCAGATTTCATATCACTCCAATACACAATATCTATATATTTTCCATCTCCATTTTTTGCTGTAGTTCTTTCTATAAATCCGTAATATAGTTTTAAAACATCATTTAAAGAAGATAATGCTTTTTCGGCTTCTGTATTTGAATATCCTGGATTTACTTCAAATAATACAACTTCTACTACTTTACTTCTGGTTTTCATTAACAAAGGGTTTTGATTAAGTTTTGTTGCACAATTAAACAATAGGCTTACCATAATTGATTAGGATTAATTGTTTGTAATTTATGATTTTCATCAAAACTAAATCACACCTGTGACAACCCTATGTCAGTAGTATTTTTCTTTTGGAAAAGTTGAATAGCTACACTCTTCAGCTCTTTTTTTGTAATAATCTTCCAGACTAAAATGTTTAGGAGAAAAAAGTTCTTGAGTTTCAATAAGATTAACAATACGATCTGTTCTAAACTCACGGTAATCTTTTCTTAATCTACAATGAGCAATCATAATCCAGGTATTGTTAGTAAAATAAGCTCCAAGTGGTTCAATCAACCTTTTACTATACTCCCCGGATGCTTTGGTGTATTGGATTTCGAGCACTCTAAAATCTGTAATGGCTTGTTGAATGACAGATAAAGAAGTACTTGGGTGAATTGCAGTTCTGTTATACGTAAAAACGCGTTCTTCTAGAATTTTGAGTTTTTCTTTTTGTGTAGTTTTAAGTACTGCAATTACCTTATCTATAGCTTCCTGATATTCATTAATCAGGGATTGGTCATTATTGGTTTTTATAATTTTGGACGCAGTAAGTAGTGCATTTGCCTCTTTTTCGGTAAACATAACTGGTGGTAAAGAGTACCCATCTACCAGATAATATCCTGTACCTGCTTCGGCGCCAATTGGCACTCCTGCATCAGTGAGAGCCTGCATATCTCTATATATGGTACGTAAACTCACATCAAACTTGTTCGCGAGTTCTGCTGCCTGAACAACTTTTTTGGATTGTAATTTTACTAATATGGCTGTTAATCGATGTAAACGTTTCATTATTCGGTTTCATGTTCATCAGATGATGATAAAGCATCATCAATCTCACTTAGATCTGTTGTGTTATTAATAAAGTATTCAGTTTCTTCTATACTTTCATTAGGTTCTGCTGTTTCCAATTCTTGAGTTGGATTCATTTTTTTATCTCTTATCATCCCTCCTGTCATAATCAAGCTAGTACCTATAATTACAAATAACAATATTCCCGGTTCGAATCCTTCAATCATAGCTTCTGCGGGGATAGCATAAAATAAAAGTACTGTAATTAACCCCCTTGGTGCAATAAACAATTGGGGTGAAATATCTTTTCCCATAAAAAGGCGTAGCAACCCATATCGTATAACATAAATAGAGATTAATATCAAAAGACTAATCAGAGTAACTTTTAGACTTAACAAGGAAGAAAGCACAATGGTAATTCCGAAAATCACAAAGAACAATGTACGTATCACAAAGGCAGTTTCTGCAGTAATTACGTGCAACTCATGATAGATAGATTTTGCTTTTTCGAGATGAAGGTATCCTCTAAGTTTTCCTTGAAAAAATAATTTCATATTGGCAATAACTAATCCAAAGATCAGAATAATTATTAATGATGATAAGTGCATTTTTTTTCCTAAAGCATACAATAGCAACAGTACTGCGATAAGTAAAAACAGTTTCACCTGGCTTTTGATCTTCTGAAATATCAGAATAATAGCATAACTAGCTACTAACGAAATCACAATCGTAAGAATTAGATTAAGAAAAAAACCACCTACTCCCGAATCTTCTGCTGGATTTAATCTTCCGGTAAGGAAATAAAACAGCATAATTCCCAGAATATCAGAAAATGTACTTTCATAGATATGAAATTCTTTTTTTGCAGTTGGCAGTGATGATACGCTAGGTATAATAATTGCACTGGATAATATAGATAATGGTGTGGCATACAACCATGCAGATTGCATTGTCATTCCTTTTACTAATGCTTTTAAAATCACGGCTGCTATAAATGTAGAGGCTACCAATCCAATTAAAGCAATAGCCATCGATTTAAGAATGGGCATGAGTTTATCACTTTTTAACTCTAACTCCAAGGCTGCCTCGAGAACGATCATAATCAACCCTACAATACCCAGCATTTCCAGCATTGGGAAAAAATCAATAGTATCGCCTCCAAAAGCTTTAAGAATATATTGTATGATAATCCCCAGAACAATTAATAGTAGTACCGCAGGAACATTAGTTTTTTTGGCAACTCCATTAAAGATAAAGGATAAGATGATAATAAGCGAAATTCCTATAATAACATTGTAAGAAGAGAAAATTTCCATAAGGAGGTCTTGGTTGATTATATTTAGATGATCTATAAACGAATGAAAAGATAGTAAATTATTTTAAAGTAAAAGAGTTACTTTTAACTACTTTATAGTTTGATATAAGTATACTCCAGAGGTAGAGGTTTTTACTAAAACATAATACTATAAAATTTACCTATCGTATTCTATTCTAGAAAATATTACCTCCATTGTAAAAGGGATAACCCGATTCCAACAGTAGTTTGTCTATGATTATAATCTATAAGGCTTTCTCCATATCCATGAAATACCTGTGCATGAATCTGTAATAGATCCAGTACTTTAATTGCATAATCCAACTTAATACTA
This sequence comes from Aquimarina macrocephali, assembly GCF_051627225.1. Lineage (NCBI taxonomy): Bacteria > Pseudomonadati > Bacteroidota > Flavobacteriia > Flavobacteriales > Flavobacteriaceae > Aquimarina > Aquimarina macrocephali. The sequence continues at coordinate 4,960,412 of NZ_CP151795.1, read as the reverse complement.
CCTCGATTTCTACTTCCTCCTCGTAATGAATGTCTTGCTATTATGCTTACATCATGTCTTCCTCTAGAGAATGCAGATAAAAGTTCAACACGTCCTATATAATTTTCTATTCCCGGGTTGTTGTCTTCTATAGGAGTTTCTTGTACACGCCACCATGGTCGTAGTACAATGCTTAAAGAAGGGGTTTCCCATCCAACCTGTAAAATAACCCGGTTCCAACTTCTGGATAAGGGATTTGACCTCCCATTACTTTGATGATTAACACCAATCCCTGCAAATACACCATTGAGTCCCCAAATTTTATAAGCTGTAGGAAAGGTTAGCATAAATTCTGGTTCATAATTAGTTTCTCTAAAAGGTCTGGAGATATGTGCACTGTATAGTTGCCATCTAGAAGATTGAGTATAGGCAACCCATAAATCACCGCCTATCTTTTTACCAAATATGTTTCTTACAGCTCTGGTTTTAAAACTAAGTTGAAATTTTAATTCGGTATTTGAAAAATCAGAAGATTCATCTACAGAATTTATTGGGTTATCACTTATGGGTTGATTATTTATATCACTGGTATAGTTGGCCAGCAAGAAATAGACTGGTTTATATGGTACTATTTTAAAAAGTTTAATAGTATCATTATTGATTAGCCAACGTTGGGATAAATTTCCTCCCGGATCATGGATTATGGTTTGCCCCAAACTAAAAGAGTAGGTAAAAACCAATAAAATTAGAGAAATAAATACTTTCACGAATGCAATTTTCTTACTCTTAATACTCAACTATATTGAAAATGATTCCTAATATTCTAAATGAGGTATATATGTAATTTTTAAAATGTAGGATGGGATAAATATACATACTTTTAACAAGTAACTATTTATCAAATAGAGTAAATTATTTGTACACAAAAAAGGATACCCCCTATTCCATATACAATACTTTCTGCTTTAATAAATACATCTTGTACTACGTCTACTATCTAAAAGGCTAAAGATTAAAAATCAAATCGATAATTCATTTTAAAGGCGACTCCCCAGTTTGTACGAGTGATATCTTTGTTATAATTATCAGAAACAACCAAATATACATATGATAAAGGTTTGTATTCCCATTGTAATCTGCTGTTGATATTAAAATTATCTCGTTGTGTATTGTACTGCACATAGGTTGTCCAGTTTAAACGATTTGAAAAGAAAACTTGCCCCGTAAAACGAGTTAAATGAAAAGTTTCTTTTCCTAACAGATTCAAATCAATTTTATTAATATCATACCTTAATTCTAAATTAGCAAAAGGTAATAACTGATAATTTAAATATGCTCCCGCAGCTATTCTTTTTCCGCTATAATAATTCCCTTTTTGCACATTAAAACGGTATCTTAATTTTTGATTATTGGCAGAATTGTATCCAACCTTTAAAATACCAAAGCGATACTCATCTGGGGTTAAAGAATTACCATTCCCCAATGGGTCAAAACCATATCTTAAATCAACATAATCATATTTAAACACATAATATATAGCTGATAGATTTTTAAAGAATATAGCTGAGTTTAAGAAGTGTGATGACTGATTCAATTTACCATGTTCATCAAAATAGGTATCATTCTTATAATTTAAATAACGAACAGAGTTTAATCTTTTTGATTTTTCATAAAATTTCTCGTACTCCAATCCCGCAGTAGTTTGGGTATACCCTTCTCTTATAACAACATCATTAATAGCATCATAATTATACAATCTAGGTGTAAAACCAACATCTGTTATATAGTTTTTACCTAGATTTTTGATAGAAGCATTCCAGCTTAATCCTCTTTTATTAAACCAAATTGCTGCATTATAAAAATTATTGTCTTTAGAAATCCCATCATTAAAACTCTTTCCATAATTTGCCAAACCAAGCCATTTATTATTATCTGATTTATAATTGAGATTGATTCCTACTACCCGATTATAGTCATTAGTGAATTTAAATTTATCTGTTTGTTGGCGATTGATAAGAAAACCAGTTGCAGTAAATTTTTTTGATAATTGCTGCTCGGCAACCAGGGCTCCAAAATTTTCTGATGCAATTTCGTTTTCTTTATCTGTTTGTACGTCTAAAATTCCAATTCTAGTTTTTGGAGATACATTTCCTGATAATTTTAATCCAAATTGAATATCTGAATTTGCTCCAATACGCCTTGAGTAAAAAGGATTTACTCCATCAACACCAAGATTTGAAAATAGATCTGAATTTTCAAGAAAAAAATTACGTCTTTCTGGAAAAAAAATCGAAAACCGAGTAAGGTTTGTTACCTGTTGATCAATATCAATCTGCGAAAAATCAGGATTTATTGTCGCATCTAATCGTAAAGAAGAAGTTACATTATATTGCACATCTAAACTTGGTTTAAAGGTAGTTTTTGTATCATCATCCACCACATCATTCTGATAATTTGCGGTAATAGATGGTGTTGTCGTAAAACGTGAAATTGATGTATTAGGCAATGCTTCAACGGTCATTTTTTCTGTAAAACGTAAGTCAAAAAGGCGATAGTTTCGTTTTACATTTTTTAAAATAGTCCAGGAATTCTTTTTAATATCTCTAACATAAAACTGAACTCCGAAAACAGCATTATTCGCATTAAAATTTAGTGCCTTTAATGGAATAGCTATTTCATATTGCTTTTGCTTTCCATTAATAAAAGCTTTGGCTTTCCATACCGTACTCCAGCTTGTACTGAAACTATACCCTTCATTGATACGTTCAACAAGACCATCTATTTGTGTACTGTAACTATTTACTGAAAAATAATATGCACTTTGTTGTTGATTTTGAGTATCCAAAACCATGGCAAATCCATCACTTAACCCTATAGGAACATCTCGTTTTAATGAATTAACTCGCGTTTTTGTTGTAGTATCATTATAAATTAAACTCACATATAAATATTCTCCATCATGAAATAGTTTTACAGAAGTTTGATTTTCTGCTAACCCTTCATCTGTTGGCATATAATTATAAAATCCAGTATGCTCATGAAGTTCATTCCAAATAGGCTCCTCTAACTGACCGTCTATAGTAATTGTAGCATTCTTAAATTGAATTGTTTTTGTTTGCGCCTGAGTATGTAAAGCAGAAAAAAAACAAAGTACTATCAGAAGTATTTTTTTCATATATAAAATTTAAAAATCTATAATCGTGTTGCTGTTTTGCTAATTATTTTCCAATCATCCTTTAGCTTTTTTAATAGAAAAAGATCTATCAATTTTAATTTTCTTTCAGGTATTAAAATTTCGACTTTGGCTGTGGCTATATCACGGTGTATCTCGATAGAAAGAATATTTCCTATTCTTCCATTATAGGCTCCTTTTTTCTTATTCTTAAAAAACCTGAGATAATCTGTTGGAGTTAATCTTTTAAATGTATCTCTTACTGTAAGATATAAAGTTGCATCAGCAGTAAAGGCACTTTCTAGTTTTTCTACATCATTATAAGAACTCCCCTGAATATAATTCTTAAGTGTTTTTTCAATCATTTCCTTTTCTGATAATGAATGGTTTGTTTTGACTATCGCGTTTAAACTATTATAAAAAGGCATATCGTTATTTATAATAGTTTTATCATGGTTAATCATCTTGTTTTGTGATAAAACAATTAAAAAACAAAAAGGGAGCGTGGTAAAAAATAGACGTTTCATGGTTTTGTATCTTAAGTTTGATCAAAACTATGGTTGATATTCATACGGTTTTTAAAAAGTAGACCGAAGAGAAAATTTTGTCGATTAAGGCCTTTTTAGGTTTTGGTCATTGATTTTTGCCTATTTGTAGCTATAAATACTAGCTTGGTAGATAAATAATCTTTATGCGAGTTGTATAAGTTATATTTGCTATTTGGTATATGGAGTCTTTAAAAACATACTTTAATAAATCAGAAATACGACACGTATTGTTCTGGATGGGTATATTCTTGTATTTCACATTATCTGCTAATATTGATAACTATAACAGCTATCTACAAATAGTTGAGTCTTATATAATCTTCATTGCAATACAAATACTGCTGGCATACACTTGTCTATACTATTTGGTTCCAGTTTTTTTGAATAAGGGAAAAACAGGTTTGTTTGCTCTATGGTTGATTATACTATTGGTTTTTATGTACGCCTTGTATATTCTTTATAGAATATACTACTATGACGTTAGGTACTTTGAATATTACAGCCCAATAGTGCAACATTATGCAAAACAATCTTTTTGGGAAAGGCTTTCAAGTTTTTCGGTTTTTTTAAGTAAGAGTATTAAATTTTTAACCCCTACTGCCCTACTTTTAATGTTCAGGTTTTATAAAAACCAACAGAATTATTTAAAACTCAATGAACAGAAAAAAATAGCCGAATTGACTGCTCTGAAAAATCAATTAAATCCGCATTTTTTATTCAATACACTTAATAATTTGTATGCTCTAGCCATAAAAAAATCAGATCAGGCACCAGAAGTGATTGAAAAACTATCCGATATTTTGGATTATATGCTGTATCGCTGTAATAGCAAATTTGTTTCTATCCAAAAAGAAATAGAGTTGATTGAGAATTATATTGCTTTAGAAAAAATACGGTATGGAAATAGAGTTCGTATTTCTTTTAAAAATAGTAGTACAGAGGACTCTAAAATAGCCCCCTTACTGTTATTAACTTTTATTGAAAATGCATTTAAACATGGTGTGAGTCAGGAACTAAAGGAAGCTTTTATTTCAATCACAATTAGCTCAGATAACAATCATATTATTTTTAATATTGAAAATTCTAAATCAACGATATCTGTTGAAAATAAAAATCAGAAGTGTATTGGGTTAAGTAATGTTCAAAAACAATTAGATTTATTATACGGAGAAGATTATTCTTTGGATATTAAGGAAGAAAATGATAAATATTGTGTTCATTTAATTTTGGAAGCTAAATAATGTATAGATGTTTAATAGTAGATGATGAAGAATTGGCTAGAGAGCTAATCGAAACACATTTGAAACAGTTGGATGGTTTTGAATTAGTGGCATCCTGTAATAGTGCCATAGAAGCTAGTAAAGTTTTACAACAACAATCAATTGATTTACTCTTTCTCGATATAGAAATGCCTGTATTAAATGGTACGGATTTTTTTAAAAACCTTATTGTTAAGCCGCATGTAATATTTACCACGGCATATAGAGATTATGCTCTTGACGGGTTTGAATTGAATGCTGTAGATTATCTTTTAAAACCCATAACATTTAGTCGGTTTTTTATGGCAACCGAAAAATTTATCTCATTGCAAAATACACGATCAATCTCAACCGAAGTTGAGAAGACTACCACTACCCAAAAGGATAATTTTATTTTTATACGTGAAGATCGAAAACAAGTGAAAGTCTTTTATGATGATATTTTATATATAGAAAGTGTGAAGGATTACATTAAGATTCATTTATCTAATAAAACTCGACTTATAAAGTATAGCTTAACGGCATTCGAAGATAGATTGGATGAACGATTTATAAGAACGCATCGTTCCTATATCGTAAATCGAGATAAAATTACAGCATATACAAAACAAGATATTGAAATTGATGCTATTGAAATTCCTATCGGAGAAAATTACAAAATGAATATATCTGATTTGTAGTTTTTTTATTCTGCTAAGAGTGCTATTTGAAAATGTTTATTGGTAGTATTAGCTCCCTTGAATCCTCAGTAAAACATATAAATTAACATCCTCAATTTATAAATATATACCACCCGCTCTTGTTTTTTAGTTATTGATAGTACTATATTCGCCATAGGAATAGACTTACACTGATTTAAGTAAGGTTGTGGATATACAAGCTGATGAAGTACGTGTTTATGGTCTAATTTTAATTGGAAAAATAAAAGGAATACAAACAAAATGAAAAAACGTTTTTTAAATTACTCATTAATTACATTACTATTAGTTACGACCTTTGGTTGCGGTTCAGACTCAGAAGATAGCCAAGATCTTAATGAACAAATAGAAGTAATAGACGCCAAGGTTACTTCTTTTTCTACAGAGTATGCCTATGTCAACGATCTAGTATCTATTCTAGGAGAAAATTTTGGTAGTGATATAACCGATACAAAAGTATATCTGGACAATAAAGCAGTTGAGGTTACTATTGTTAACAATACTACAATAACAATAAAAGTACCTGAAGGGCTTAGTGCGCTTCCAGATTTAAAAATTGAAATTCCAAATACGAATATTTCTTTTAATGATTCGTATAAAAACTTAGCTGTATTAGACAATACAAAAAATAAGTGGATAATAATTGATCACGATTATAATTCGATTGAAAGCATAAAGAATTTTAGAGGTGTTGATAAAGAAAAAGTTTATTTTTCGATACAAAATAATTCATCCAATGATGTTTTTGAAGTAACCAAATCGTTTAACGGGGGAGTTAGTATTTCTAATATTAATCAAGATCATAATTTTCTTGATGGAGGATTCTTTTTAAGTTCAAAAGAAAATGAATACTCATTAAGATCATTGGCTTTATACCGTAAAAATAAAGGAGGAGAAAGCAAGTTGCTTAATGATTTTACTCAAAATGGTTCTTGGGGATTAGATTTTTTTGTTGATAATGATGAAACTAATATCATAGTCGCAACATCAGAAGGAAGAATTTATAAATCTACTGATACTGGTAGTACATTTGATAAAGTACATGAAAATGTTCCTTCAAATTTCGAATTCGAAGCTTTTTTTGCACTTTCTTCAAGTCAGGTTTGGTTAGGAGGATATACATACCCATTCCCTGAAAACAAGTCTTACTATCCTGCTAAGCTATTATACTTAAAAGATGGAAACTGGACTAATAAAGAAATACAAATAGAAAATAAAGCGGGTAATTATGAATATATCAAGAAAATTCATTTTGTAGATGCAACTACAGGATATGCCATTGCTTATGTTAAGAACCTTAATGGTGATGAAAAATATGTGATTATTAAATCAGAAACAAAAGGAGATACCTGGAGTATTATTCGTGAAAGCAGCTCAAAAGCAGAAGCATTTGCATTTAAAAACAAAGACATTGGTTGGTATATCTCAGGAAAAAATATTTTTAAAACTGTAGACGGAGGAGCATCATGGGAACTTTATTATACTAATGATACAGACTGTAAAGGAGTTTTATACAACGAGGATACACTTTGGGTTATAGCGAATGGAAAGATACTAAAGCATTATTTTTAAATAATTGAAACGTGTATTACGAGCTTACTAAGTTTTAGGGTTTTTCTGCTTTTCGAAATATACTATTGAAATCCCAATCGAAGAAAATTACAAAATGAATATATCTGATTTGTAGCTATATTATATTATTCTAAAAGTGTTATTTGAAAATTGAAATGAGATTAAATCACTTATAAAACACGTAACAATACGTGTTTTATAAGTGATCATCTTTGAAGAATATGTATTAACTCTGTTTATTATGAATTAATTATTTTGTCATTTTCACTTCTCTTCCATTTAATGGTTGTTCATTTCTATAATTATTTAAAGGCATCAGATCTCTTAAGATTTTTACTTGTCTTAAAGATATTGTGATGGGTTCTTTAAAAATAAACCAATTTACACCTTGAGTACATGGTGGTGTGGTCAATGATCCTACATAGGTATAATATCCTTTATCTTTTGGAAGGTTATAACTAAGATTAAATGGCATTCCTATAGTTTTAGTTTCCCCATTTTTAACAGGTAAATAACTTTCTAAAAATCTGAAAGGAGCACTGGTTTTCCCTTCTTTTGCCATTACAGCAAGAACTAAGTATTCTCCTTTAGAATTAGTATGTACCATATGTATTACAATTGGATATCGAATACCATTTATGGTATGTTCTGAAGACTCATGAAAATGAATTTGCTTTAAATTATATTTAGTATCCTTGTACATAAGATAATCTCCTTCTTCAAAATTATATTGAATTGAATGTCCGTTATTAACCACATCATGTATTTTGGTATTAGATACATAATGAATAGCTAAGGGTTTTAAATTAGTATCAACTATTGCATTTAAACTCACAATATTTATAGGGGATTGAAATTTCCCTCCACAATCTGAATTCTTTTCAATTTCTGCCCAATGTTCTGGACTCGTTTCCCCTACATAACTCCAATGCTTTTTTGCATGATCTGTTGTCGTAATGGTTTTTTCTTTAGTAATTTCTAAAGAGTGTTCCTTTCTAATTTTCTCTTTTGTATTCGTACAAGAAGTTATTACAATTATCGTTGTAATTGCTACTATACATACAGTATTAATATAGATTTTCATTTCTTTTATTTAAATATGAAACTTAAGTGTTGTTTGTAAAATGTGGTTATTCCTAAAATGATTAGTCGTTGTTGATACATAATCATTCATATAACCAAGTCCTATGAATGTATTTTTAAGTATAGGATATGATAACCCAACATAAAACCAGTTTTGATTTAAAGATTTAGGAACAATCCCCGAGTCTGTATTCAACCAAATTTCATCAAAAACAACTCCCTTTACTTTTGTATTACCATACACTGTGAACAAAGGAATCTGAAATGTAAAACGATACCTAAATCGCATTTTAAAATCTGTTTCATTGGTTTTAAAAACATTAGGAGTTACTTCTGTAACCTGATCAATGAAACGTTGTTCAAATCTAAATCGATGTTTAAAATTAGATTTCCCAGACATATGAGATAATGTCACTTGTTCCCAAACATTGTTTTCATTAAAGTTATGTGTGGGCTTATAATTTTTTGCAAAACTATAACCTACTGCAAAATCCAGAGTTTCATTGGATTTATAATGTATAGAAGGTCTAATTAATATTTGTTGCCACTCTTTTAAAAAACTGGTTCTTCTAAAATGTGCTTCATTTTTTATATAAACTTTATTGTTTATAGCGTAATCGACAATTATAGAATTCCAGGAGCTATAACTCTTTTCTGTGGTCAGGTTTTGACCAAATACTGTTATTGGAATAATAAACAGTATGATTTTTATATATTTCACAATATTATTATTAAAATTAAATATCAAAATCAGGGATTAACTTTTGTCAATCCCAAACATTTATGATTTATAAATAATAATTTTATGAATATACTTTTAGGCAACAGTACAGGATATAGTACTTACTTTTTACAGCAGAAAATCGATAATTTTTTTTATTAAAATCATCATTATTTTTAGTAGTAACCTTTCTATTTAGAAATGTACAAAAAGCACTTTTAGAGTATTCTTCTTCTTCCCTGTCTTCAAATTCATCAAAGTCTATACTATCAATAAACGTTTGATCTTTATACTCAAGATCTGTATCACTATCAACACTGTGTATAGAAAAAGATTCGGTTACTAAATTGTTATAAGAAGTAGTATCTGCATTAGCTTTATTACCTAAAAAAAGTGCAGATATCAGAGTTATTAGTACTCTAAATGAATAATATTTAACAAAGGAAAGATTCATTATACCAACAAAAGTATCTATTTAGACTAATTGGTTATCTGTAGTGTAGTTGTTTTTAACACAAACTTTAACACCTCTTTCCTATATCATGATTTTTACAACAGGGTTCTATTACTTTTTTTTAATTAGTCTTAGAGTATATTCCATAACAGTATCTACATTGTTTAGATAATCATCTATAGATTGTGTAATAGTATAATCTGGCATAATACCACGATCAACAGGAAGTGTAGTTGCCGTGGTTACATAGGTGTTTCTGCTTACTGCATAAATGATACCCGTATTTGGTAACCTAAGTCTTTTTTGTCCACCTGTGCAGAATTGATTTGAGCCCAATTCTTCTCCAACCAGAGTTGCCAACTTTAAGTGTTTTACCAACGACATAAAATGCCCGGTAGTAGAACCACCATTTCCATCAATAGTAAAATATAAATTGTTTTTAAATCCATTTTCAAATGGTTTAACGGGCTCTAATTTTTCATTAAATTGAGAATTCGAAAAGTATACAAATGGTATTTGAGCAAGATATTTAAGCAAATAGATACCGGCATCAGATGGTCCACCACCATTTCCTCTTACGTCAATTACTAAATTTTTAATCTTTTTTTGTTCCAGTTCTTTAAAACTAGTATCCATAAATGCTTTAAATTCTGGGAATTTACTTCCATAATAAGCAAAAGAACGTATTGTCATTATTGCAGATGTATTATCATTCATATACTGTAAACACAACTGCTCTTTGCACAAATATTCTGGGAGTTTTTGAAAATTATTTTGGTAGTTTTTGAGTTTTTTTAATTCAACTGGCTTAGATTTTCCTTTTATAGTCACTACATAAGATTTTGGAAAACCCAGTGCATAAGGAATGATCGATGTAGAATGTGAATTAATGAAGTTCTTTTTGTACGTTTCGATATTACCTTGTGATGAGATATGTTTATAGATTTCGTTTTTGATAGTTTCAAATTCAATTCCGTTAATTGAGGTAATCTCACTTTTAGGTACTACTATCTCTCTATTGATTAGCGGATCTGACACGTATAATTTGTCACTAATTAATTTTACTTCTATAGGAAAGCGTAAATCTATAGGTATCATCTTTCTTTCTTGATTAAAATACCCCATTGATGTATGACTACAACTAATATTTGCTATAATCTCACTACAATGCCAGATAAATTCACTAAAAGTTGTACGTTCTGTTATCAAGCTCTTTTTTACTTCTATTGCTTTCCAGAAATCATCTTTAGTAATGAATTTATAGGCATTAGGATTAACTTCTGTTAATCGGCGACCTAATTCGTCTAAGTCATTTTTATATTGTTTTATTGAATACACTTTATGAAATCTTGTAGAATCATATTCGGCATATTTAATTTTATTGATCCAATCTTCGGCATTTATATTTTTAGAATTTAGCTTAAGAGATTTTTCATAATTCTGAACTGCCAATTCTTTATTACCATCGGCATGATAAGCTTCTCCCAAACTATCATATGGATTTGAAGAATTTGGAAATTCTGCAACCAATAGTTCGAAAATCTTAATAGCATCCTTTATTTTGCCCTTATCTAGTAATTGATAGCCATAATTATTAAGCTCATTTTCATCATCAAAATTATAAGCTTCAGGATTTTCTCTTTTAAGCCTGTGATAATGCGCTATGATTTCTTCAATACTTGTGGCAGAAATACTAGAAATCGTTTCTACAATTGATTTTTTAACCACAGTAGAATCATTATTTAGTAAAGCATCTGTTTTACTTTTTTCTTGAGAGATACAGCTTGTTAATAGGCATGTGCACATAAACACATTAAAAAGAATTTTGATTTGTTTTTTCATTATGTATTGATTGATAAATTCTTTTACAAAAAACAGAGTTTTGTTACAATTATTGGGTATGAAACTAGACTGTTTTGGTTTGAATTTATAAATATGAACTTAAAACTGTTCTTTGTATTTTGCCGGAGTCATACCTACAAGTTTTTTAAATACTGTGTAAAATGTTGATTTTGAATTAAATCCAGATTCATTTCCTATTGCATCTAATGTATATTTGGTATTTGACCTAATGATTAGCTTTGCTTCTTCAATTCTATATTCATTTACAAATGCCGGAAAGCTTTTTCCTAAATTATCATTCAGAAATTGCGAAAATTGGTGCGTAGATATATGAAGTATTTTTGCAATGTCTGAAGATTTTAAATTTGGATCTTTATACAACTTTTGCTCACTCATGAGGATATCTAATTTTTCTATCAGTATTTTTGCTGTCGTGTTGTCAATCTTTTTATCTGCATACTTTTTTTCATCTCCAAAAATTTGATTTTTCTGTTTCTTATTAAAAAGAAAATACAGGAAGAAAGAATAAAACAATACTGAAAAAGTGATAGATCCTATTACAAAATAAGAGTATTTCGTAAAGAAAAACATTAACCATAGGATTAATACAGCTAAAAGTAAAAATGCTAACCATAAATTAATAGGAAGGAGTTTCTCTTCTTTTTGAGATATGTTTTTCATTCTTTTGGCCAAATAATACCCCGAAACCAGAGTATAACATAACCACTGAATATTTATAGAAACCAAAATATATCTTTTCCAAAATATAGGATCACTTCTGAAAGGATATATAAAATGTATACCTATTGCTATACCTATCCAAAATGCAATATGATATTTCCAATACTTAATGTTTTTAGTATTTAATTTAAGTACGGATAGTACATATAAAAACAAAAAAGGGCCAATAAAAATAAAGGTAATAGGGCCAAATGCTGAGTAAGAATTTGGTGTAGCATCACTAAAAAAATAGATAAGAGACCGTAATGCACGCTCACTTAAAAATAAGAGAAAGATTCCGAATAGTATATTTGAAAAATCTTTAGGTTTCTTTATAATTATAAAATAAAGACTTATCAGGAAGCTATTAAAAACCCCTAATGCACCAAAGAAAAATAAGATTTGAGAATATAAATTCATATTTAGATTAAAATATCAAATATATAAACTTGTATAAAAATGGTGTAGTAAAAACTGATTACAAATATAGAAGTAATCATTTAGTTTTTTAGATTGCTTTTTGCTCGATTTTATACAATCTAGGTAAAAGTATTTTTACAATAAAAATTGTATTTATTTCTTTAACTTAAAAGCACTTCTTCTTATTCACTTAAAAATAAGCCTATTTGATGAATTATAGTTTTTATAATTATACAATTTCAATACATTAGCTGCGCAATAAATTATTATAATAATGGCAAAAAAATCAAGAGCTTATTGGAATAGATTGTTACATAGAGACTTAGCATATTTTTTTTTAGGTTTAATCATAGCTTTTTCTATCTCGGGAATCACGCTAAATCATCGACAGAGCTTTAGCTCAAGAGAATATACTGTAAAAGTTGAGCCTTTACAGTTAAAACTACCCAAAGATAAATCAAAAATAAATGAGGAGTATTTTAAAACTATAGCAACTACTATTTCTCAAAATAATTTTAAGACGTTTAGACTAAGAGGTGAGGAAGGTAGAATCTATTTTGAAGATGCTTTTGCCACGGTAAACTTATCGACAGGGAAAGGAACAATAGAGTATGTAAAACCAATTCCTGTGTTAAAACAAATGGCCATTTTACATCAAACCACAAATAAATGGTGGATTTGGTTTTCAGATATTTTTGGTATTGCAATGCTTATAATTGCAATTACGGGAATGTTTATTTCTAAAGGCAAATATAGTTTTAAGAAACGAGGGTGGATTCTAACAACCTTGGGATTATTGTTTCCTTTTATATTTCTATTTCTTATACGCTAAATAAAAAAAGCCAGTAAAAACATCTGTTTTACTGGCTTTTTTTATTTTTTAATCAAGATTTATTCTTTTATCTTTTCCAAATCCATCATAAACGCATAGTATAAAGCGGTACGTTTATAACGCTGAAAACGCCCAGATGCTCCACCATGACCTGTTTCCATATCACAATCCATGATCAACATATTATTATCTGTTTTTAACTCTCGTAGTTTAGCAATCCATTTTGCAGGTTCCCAATATTGTACCTGGCTATCCCAATAGCCTGTTGTGATCAATAGGTTTGGGTATGCTTTTGCTTCAACATTATCATAGGGAGAATATGACTTCATGTAATCATAATATTCTTTATTCTTAGGATTTCCCCATTCATCAAATTCAAATGTAGTTAATGGTATAGTTTCGTCCATCATAGTAGAGACTACATCAACAAAAGGTACAGCAGCCACAACACCATTCCATAATTCTGGTTTCATATTTATGATAGCTCCCATCAATAGACCACCGGCACTACCTCCCATTGCATACATATGTTCTGAACTTGTAAGTCCTTCATTAACCAGAAATTCTCCACAATCGATAAAATCAGTAAATGTATTCTTCTTTTTAAGAAGCTTACCATCCTCATACCAATGTCTTCCCATTTCTTGTCCTCCTCTAATATGCGCCATCGCATACACAAATCCTCGATCTAATAAGCTAAGCCTATCGGATCTAAAGCTTGGCTCAGAACTACTACCATATGAACCATAAGAATATAGTAATAAAGGTGTTTTACTACTTCTTTCAATTCCTTTTTTGTACACAATAGAAATTGGTATTTTTACACCATCTTTTGCAGTTGCATAGAGACGCTCTGATACATAATTATCTTTTGAGAAATTTGGATCTAATACCTCTTGTTCTTTTAAGATTTTCTGCTCTTTCGAATCCATATTATAGTCTATTGTACTATTAGGAGTTGTTAAAGAAGTATATCCATATCGTAAAATATTGGTATCAAAATCAAGATTAGTAGTTGGGTACGATAGATAAGCAGGATCGTTAAACTCAATATAATGATCATTATCACCATTCCATTTCATAACACGAATAGTACGTAATCCGTTAACGCGTTCCTGTAAAACCAGGTGTTCTTTAAAGAGTACAAAACTCTGTAGTAAAATATCTTCGCGATGCGGGATAACATCTACCCAGTTTTCTTTTGCAGTAGCTGTAATAGGTGTTTTTACCAAACGAAAATTCTTAGCATCAAGATTTGTTCTTATATAAAAATGATCATCATAATGATCAACACCATATTCTAAATCTCTTTCTCTTGGTTGAATGATCTTCCATTCTGCATTAGGAGTATTGGCATCTAAATATCGATATTCTGTCGATAAGGTCTGACTACTACCAATCATAAGGTATTTATCTGATCTGGATTTAAATATAAAACAGCTAAAAGTCTCATCCTTTTCATGAAAAACTAACTCATCCTTAGATTGATCTGTTCCTAATACATGCTTATATATCTTATCTTGTCTAAGTGTTATAGGATCTTTAGATGCATAAAAAACAGTTTTGTTATCATTTGCCCATACGGCTCCTCCTCCTGTATTTTTAAGTTCATCTGATAGCATTTCTCCTGACTCCAGGTTTTTAAAATAAACTACATAACGACGTCGGGAAACAGTATCTACACTGTAGGCCAAAAGTTCATTATCTGGACTTACAGATCGACCTCCTATAGCAAAATAAGCATGAGCTTTTGCAAGTTCTGGCCCGTTAAGCATGATATCTTCTTTATCATTGTCATCTAATTTCTTACGACAATATAAAGCGTAATCCATACCTTTTTCATAGCGAGTATAATAGGAATAACCATTGTCATTATAAGGAACAGAAGAATCATCTTTTTTAATACGTCCTACAATCTCATCGTATAATTTTTTCTGCAAACCTTCTGTATGTTTCATTGCCTCATCCTTATAATCGTTTTCGGCATTAAGATAATCCAGCACATCTTGCGTTTGAGCATCAGGTGTTTCGGCGTTTTTTTGCTTATCACTTAGACGCATCCAGAAATAATTATCGATACGTGTATCTCCATGTGCTTTTAACTCTTCGGCAATTTTTTTGGCGACAGGAGCTTCAATGGATTGATAAGGTTCTAAATCAGGTTTTTTTTCTGTATTACATGCCATAAAGAACATCGTAAAAATTAGAAGTGAATAGATGAATTTAGTTTTCATAAAGTATTTAAAATTAGTTTTTAATAAGCCTCTTTTTAAATCATTGCCACAATTTAAATTATAAAAAATAAAAAATGTAATAAAAAAAATATAATTCTTAGTTTTTGGACTTGCTGTATTATTCTATAACAATAGACCTTAAGCATATTACGATTCTATTTTACACGGTAAGTGTGGTTAAGGAGTATGTATAGAAACTTATGATTATATGTCCTGAATAGCCTTAAGCAAAGCTTCTAAGATTACATTTTCTTCTATTGCAGAACTTGGTGAAATTGTACGATTAAGATTTAATTGTCCTTCAGATGCTATTAGCGTATTACTTTTAATAATAGTAGATATAATTATAGAAACCTCTTGTAGCTCGCTATTCGATATACTTTTTTGGGTTTCTTGTGATACTAAAACAGCTTGTTTAAATTGATTAAAGTGATACACAACCTCTGAAGCAGATAAGTAGGTTTCATTTTCTTCAATTTTAAATTGTATGGTTTTATAATCCTGACGACTCTGAATGCCAGAAATTACAGAATCGATTGTTTGAATTAACTGATGAGCAGTATTCATATAGGTTTTCTTCTGTTTTTTATTAAAAACAACGATTATTTGAGATTTGTTATAGGTTATCTTGTGATTATTCTTTCATTGTAACTTTGCCTCCAAAATTCACTCCCCAATTGATTCCGAATACTGTAACCAAATTATCATCTACCGGGAAATCTTTTCCAAAACCACCTATCAATGTGATGTCTTTTGAAAGTATATATTTTAAAGTTCCTACAGAACGCTCACTATTGATACTTCCATCACGAGAAATATATTCATATGCCAGCGAAAATCGATCTATTTCAAGTTCTACTTTTGCTCCCAGATCCCGATAAAATGTTTTGAAAAACTGGTCGTTATCGCCAATATTAAACTCATCTTCAATATATCTGGCAGTTACCAATACATTAAGGTAGTTATTTCGTTCACTATCCGACCCTTCATTTAGAATCAAACTTCCTTGTCCTGTTATCCAACTCCCAAGACGATTAGCTGTACCAGAATCTATCTTATCTCCTTTAAACAATGCACTATATCCAATAGCTCCATCTACACTTACATAGGGTTTGGTGGTTTTTTTAAACTCTTTTAATTGCGGGCTTATTTTCTCTTTTTCTTTTTTATAATGCTCAATAATAGCTTTCTCTGCTATTGCTCGTTTTACAGGGTCGTCTCCACTAGCATCTGTTAATACACTAACAGGAGGGCTATCAAGGTTTTTAAGAATATTACCTACTTTTTTTGCCTCGTTATATATTTTATCTTTATCATAAAAACGTAACAAAGTTGTTCGTAATCCTATAGAATAGGTTTTTCTTTTACCTTCAATGCCTTCGAATTCTTTATCAACATAAGCAGCAGATAATGTTGTCGTATTTAATCCTCTAAATGGCTTCTGTTTAATCTCTCCCGTGGTCTTATCCTCTTCTATACCGATATATTTATAGTATGTTCTGTCCTTACTCTTTCGGTTAATAAAAAAGTAAGGAGCTACTTCTATCGAAAAACTTTCCCCAAAATTATTGAATACGTGTAGTGCTAATGCTTTCAGGTTAGTAGGTGTATAAATTTCTGTTGGGGACTCTCCTACTAATAAAAAAGCTGGAGAACTGGGATTGCTCATTGTAAAATCGCTTAGATTTTGGTCAGTTTTACCCTCCTGTGCCGAACCAAAATATGAGAGGTGTGCTAAGATGACAATAGATAAGATAGATTTGTAATTCATCGTCCTAATTTTTAATTAATTCAATAACATCAAAAACAATGAAAAATTCATCATCAATTTTTAGTTTTTTGCCCTCATAATTTTGTTCATTTTCATCATCTTTTAGATTGATTTTATAAACAGTGTTTTCCAGAATTGGATCAATGTTTTCATCGGTTACAAAACAGTTCGTTACTACATTAAGTTTTTTATTTACAATATCACTACTATTACCTAGATTCGCAGAAAAGTTATATGTGCTGCTTTTTTTTATGATTTTACTATCTAGTTTAACATTAGTACCTACTAAAGCCTCTGTACTAATTTTTACATTAAGTTTGACCTCAGAATTAGTACTCATTTTAAATGTTTTCATGGTTATATATTTATATTTTGTAGTTGGTTACTAATTCTATAAGCCATCTTCAACTTATTAGATCAAAAATACCAATAAAAAGGTACTTTTGATCTCTGATAGGGTATATTTATAAACGAAAGATATATAATCATTTTACTTTTTTACGAAAAAAAAGAATCTCGACCCACTTTTCCATAGTTAATACCAGGTAATAAAGTGAAATGGTTAGTGTCATCAATATAAAAAAGATCACGAAAACCCATTTCAGCCTAACAAACCAATAAAAAACAGAAAATATACTGAATGCATTTTTGCTTGTATCACTACCTATCAAATCCACTAAATATAAACCACATAAATTTTCTACAATATCAAATATCCCAGGGATAAAACAAATAATAAAAAACCAAGGTCTAAGTTTTAAACTTAAGGTACTTTCAAAGACCCGAAGTGAGTAATAGAAGAGAAATGAATAGGCTATAATAAAAACAAAATCGTAATAGGTATTATTCTTAAAATACACTGGGTTTTTAACTAAATCATTAAATTCTGATAGGCTATTAGAAAATTCTATCTTAATAAGATGCTCTACCTGTATGGACGGAATATATGCGAACAGAACACCTAATATCACAACTAGTAGTACATTAATTCTCCAGAGATTGCTATAAAAATTTAGCTTTTTCATTACTTCAGGTTTTTAATTTTTTCTTCACGTATATCTTTATAGGTTGTCCAGTCAAACTGTTCAATTTGTCTGATCGCGGCATCAACACCTTTATTAAAGAGTTTTGCTTTTTCTGAATCATCCATCCAAAAGTCTAACCAATTATGATCTTTTGTATCTACGGTCACTACCCTTTTCTCAATTTCTTTATTATTGAATAGAAAATCATTGTCATAAAAATTTCTGAATGTACTTATGAAAGATGTGATATATCCTATCAATGTAATTTCTTCTAGTTTTTTTACACTCTTCGATGGGTTTTTATTTTCTTTTTGATCACCTACTACCCTTTCACTAAGGAGAACACCAAACGTTGGAAATCTTGGTACAACATTATCCTTTCTATGAAATTCCCGAATAGGAAAATTAGAGAGCATTCCTCCATCTACAAACCTTGCATTAAGTTTTACTGAATTTTCCGCTTTCATTTCATTTTTGTAGTGCTCTGTACCAGGAATGAAATTTTTATAAATAAAAGGAATTGACATTGTCGCCCTTAAAAATGCTGCAGGTTTTATATTCCCCGGGGTAGTCCAATAATCATCTGCTCTCTCAGGGAATTTCACAATACGATTATGTGTTAAATTAGAGGTAATTAGTACTAATCGTGGTTTGTCCCCTTTTTTTGCGTTAACCAATTGTACCAGATCCATCCTTTTTGTAAGGTCATTTTTGGTTTCTATTTGTATTGACATTAGTAGATTCTCTGCCCAACTATAGAACCTTTCTCCGGTATTAATACCAAAATCCTTATCTAATATTTTCACAAAAAGGATATAAATAAATACTAGAAGTGCAACTACATTTAAAGTCCCTATTATAAAATCAAAAAGTCGAAGTTCTGTTCCCGAAATTCCATTTGTGATATTAAAAACAATGCCGAAAAGCCCATATATACCAACGAGAAACCCAATGGAAAAAATCCCTAAAAAAAGTTTTAAAATGATAGACTTATAGTTTCTGAGTAATTTTTGCTGTAACCACCCAATTATTCCATTTTTTTCCATGAACTTACTAAAATTTGTATTTGCAATGATATGAGTAAGTATTTCAGATTTAGTAGCTTGATGTGATTTATCGTTATATTGAAATTTTGAATCTTCAGCATATATAGTATTAGGAATGGACGCTAGAAATAAGGCATTGATTGCCCCAGCACTTGTTCCCCCATGACTATAAAACCGGATACCTATCTTTTCCATAATATAGGTATACCCTAATAATGCAATTCCGTACATTCCGCCTCCTTGTTGAACCAAATCGACAACAGGTCTTTCTATAGATTCTCCTGCATAGTTCTCATTAACTGTAGCATCAGATATAAGTTCTTTTTTTATAAGACCATCAGTAGTAAACTTGTTCTTTAAATTACGTTGTGGATCATTAATTGATTTCTCTAAAATCTCATTTGCAGTAGTAAAAAAACGAGTTGTTTTTTTTATATTCTCCTCACTATGTATTGACACTCTCGAGGTAGTAGAAAAGCCCTCAATAATTTGTTCTTGTATATTCATTTTAGAAATTACTTTTTATTACTATTAGCTATAATAGGAACTTAACTGATCTGGTTAACTAATGAATGAAACCATGATTAACCATCTCATCTATAATGACTTAATTACTGTTAGTTAGTACAAAATCGGGGTGATATTATGCGACGATTGAAGTATTTAAATTTAATAAAAATATACTTCTAAAAAAAGAGGTGAATCCCCCTATTTTTTAGAAGTATTTATATACAAATCGAAATAAAATAAATATAGTGAGTATTTTTATGATAAAAGGAGAATGATTTGACCTGAACACTCCTAAAAACAAGGTAAGGCATAACCAAAAATTACTCTTAAAATGAAAAACTCATTTAAAAACCTGTTTATTTTAAGCTTCTTTTTCGTCCTTTTATTGGCATGTACAAAAGATAGTTTACCAGAAAATGAAAATTTAGTAGAGAATGTAAATGATTCAGTATTTAAAACCATAGTGAATTTAGGGTTTCCAGAAAATGTTATTGAAGATTACGGAAGTTATTATTTGGTAGATAGAGATATTGTTTTTTACAAAAACAAAAAATACCATTCTCCAGTAATAGACCCTGTAACTAAACAAAGACGACATCCCAATTCTGTAACAATTAGCAATGTTAATGTCTATATAAATCCCGGAATGAATTTGGCCTGGAGAAATGCATCTACAGCTGCTATTAACCGTTGGAATGCAGTTAACTCTAGCCTAAATTTAAATATCACATCATCTACAGCTAATGCACATATTCGAATTATGTATGATTCGCAAGATCCAAGTGTTACTTTGGCTAACAATGTTTTTGGAAGAGGAGAATTTCCTACAGCTAATGGCTTGCCGGGCGTAAGAATATGGATAAACCCAGATTTTGCATCTAATACATTTTGTGGCGGACCTATTACTCAAAATATGAGAATTTCTAATGTTCAACATGAATTAGGACATAATTTAGGAATTACTCATACCAATCAAGGTTTTGGAAGTTTGATTCCAGGAACACCTGGGACAGATGCACAATCTGTTATGAATGGAGGGCAAGCCTGTACAATAAATAATTTCAGTGCAGGTGATATTACAGCTATAGAATACCTATATCCAGTTGCTTGGGTAGGATTACCAAAAGCATATACTCGATTCCCTGATCCAACAATATGTACAAATGTTTTTGTTCAGCAAGATTCATATATACTACCCGTATCTCCCGGGGCAGATACCTATGAACTTACTTCGAACTCCCCCAATCTCTATGTAGATACTAATGTTAGTCCTGGACACATCATAACCATGATTACTAATCATACCGGTAATTATACGATTACACTCAAAACTACCAATCAATATGGTAGTAGTTATGCAACTATATATGTTACTGCTATACAATGTAATGGCGGTGGCGGAATAGGGTTTTAGTTCACTAGCATGAAATTCTAAAAAACCAACCTCTACAATCATATAGTTGTAGAGGTTGGTTTTAATTAATAGTAATTGGCTTGATTATGTAATTACCTTGTTATTTTACTTACTATTAATAAGTGTTTGCAGATTGTCTTCAGTTTTTCTATCGATTAGTTTATTTAGCGGGTCAATACCTGCTTTGATCGGTTTTTGATCCACAAGAATTTCTAATTGCATTATCTGATCAATAATTTTGTGTTTTTCTAAATAAATTAACTCTTCTCCTCCATCAGGTCCTTCTCCGTATACGCCAATATCAATCCAATCCTGTACAGGTATTGATTTTTCTACTCCTGTACTATCAATACGATATTTTGTAACGTCTAATGCCAAGTTTACTTTAAATGTATTTTTAGAAAGCTCTTCATACACTCCTTTGGTAGCCTTATTTTCATATAATGTCACTGTTTCAAATAAATCAGTAATAATATACTGTAGATTATCAGGTGTAACTTCCCTAAAATAACCTAATAAATCTATTGTAGTAGGATATCTTTCTGTCTTTGTCTTTAACAGGCCATCATAACTATTCCAGTCTCTGATAAAACGTTTTAAAGCAAGGTTAACCATCTTTTCTCCAATATAGTCCTGTAAGGCGTAAAGGTTCACTAGTCCTTTGCCATAATGTATGTATTTTTGTCCAGATTCTACCAATGACAGAGGCATCTCACCTATTTGTTCCCCAGCTCTTCCTGTTAGGTAACGATTCATTTGTGTTTTAATAAACTGCCGTACTTTTTCTTCGGGATATGCTTCTTTAAGCACCATGATGGCAGAGTATTGAGCCAAAGCTTCAGAAATCATTCCTCTACCCTGTACAGAGGCAGGATTTACCTGGTGCCCCCACCATTGGTGTGCCAGCTCGTGAGCAGTTATATAGAAAGCCATGTCTACATCATGTTCATCATCAATATCCATCAGGAACCCTATACCTTCAGAAAAGGGTACTGTATTTGGAAATGATTGAGCAAAAGTCTGATATCGAGGAAACTCTAATATTCGCATTTGCTTGTATTGATAAGGCCCGAAATGGGTACTAAAATAATCAAAAGACGTTTTCATTCCTTTCATCATTCTATCTAGATTATATTCATGCCCTTTGTGATAATAAATTTCTAAGTCAACAGAACTACCCAGGCTATCATGTATAGGCACCCACTTATCCTTCAACACTTCATACTTTGCTGAAACAATAGAATAGAAATTAGACATGGGTTTATCCATCTTATAATGATAATAGTTACGATTGCCTTCTTTCCATTTCTTTTGTAAATAACCAGGAGCAATAGCGATTTGACTGCTATCAGTACCTATAATCATTTCAAAATTAATTTCTTCTCCATCTCCTTTTGATCTACCTTGTTTAATTGCTTGCGGATCATTTATTTTGGCTCTTCTACTTCTAGGTTTCAAATCATACTCCTCACGCTCATTATCATCATGTAATTCGAGGTTTCTATTGTATCCTAGTGTTGGAAAATGGAAATTATCGAAGAACGTTCCATTATAAACAATTTTGGTATTTGATTTTTCAACAAAACCATTTGTGGTAAATGTTTGCTTAAACTCCATTTTAACAGAATCTCCCGGTTTCAGAGCTGTATTTAATCTATAGACATAATAACTATACTCTTCATTATCATTATTTACTGTAGCTCCATTTTCAAACTTAATATATTCAATTGCTACCTGGTAATTTGGTAATTTTTGAATATGAACCTCATTAATAGCTATATTATGCGTATTCGTTAGCATATAGTACCCTTCAACCGAATAGTCTCTATCATATGGAAAAAGATCTACTTTTAAGTTTACATCTACAATTTTTGGTTGTGGCAAATACTCAAAATGTTTGAGTTTTTTCTCATAATTTGCTCTATACGTACTCTCTTCCTTCGGAAATGAATATTCATTAAGAATGTTAGTATTGTAAAAAATATAGCTACCTAATGATATAAAGATTAAGATAGTAACAGTACCTAGCTTTATCAAAGGCTTGGTCAATCGTTGTTTACTTAGTTTCCAACGCTTTTTTATATGTGTTTCTGTACCTCTTACAGAAAATATAGTGGTAATGATAAATAGAATAATAGAAAACAAAATCCAATATATTTTGAAACTCATGTATGGCCATAGAAAATGCCCATAACCATTCATATCTGAATATGTTCCTAAATCTCCTCCACCAAAAGTGTATAATCCATGATCTAACTCTAATACTTCTAGCAAAATAAATGTAACAAAGAAGAAGATTACAACCATAATATGGCCTAAGAATTTATGATTCGTCAGAACCTGGAAAAAAAAGGAAATAAATGTTAAAAGGATAAGAAATGGAAAGATTTCAATAAAAAAACCATAGAAATATACATCCAATTCATAGTGGTAATACCCACTTAATGTTTGGAAAATTACTCCTGCCAATATTAAAGCCGACATTAATACTATATATATAAGTATAAGCCCAACAAACTTACCTGCCAAATTGATAAAATCAGATATGGGTATGGCATCGTAGATACCATTCAATTTTGTATCTCTTTCTTTCCATACAAGTTCGCCAGAATAAAACAAAAGAATCATTAAGAAGAAATAGATAGACATCTCCTGAAGCTCTTCTACTATAATATATGTAGCAGGATAACTATTAACACCATAAGAGGTATCTAAACTGATAGAGTTGATAAATATGATACTCATCCCACAAAGAACAATGGCCCAGAATGAAGTTTCTTTAAGAATTGATTTGAAATTAAATAAGACGTGCTTCCAGAATTGAAAAATAGTAGCTTTAATATCAAAATATAAATTAGCCTTTGGAACTTGACTATCCAAATGGTGTACAGTAGACTTGTTTTCTTCTTCAGAAATAGCTATTAGTTTCTTTTTTGAGGCTTTGCCTCTAACCAAATTGAAATTAAACTTATAATACCCTATTATCAATGTAATTATCCCTACTCCTATCCATAACAACCTGTTGTATAGTAGTACTCCTTCTATAGGAAGCATTAATATACCTCGTTCTGCTTTGGTCCAGAATTGAGTTAATACACTAATAGTTTGAAAAGAAAAGGGGTCCAGTAGAGCAGCAAAAAAACGATTATCCGGGTTCTTTAATAATGTAAGGGTTACTATATATGCCATTAGTAAAAACACTCCCTGAATGTATACAAACATTAATTTTCGGCTTAAAGCACCTCCCACATAGAAAACTGCCCCGCAAAAGAATATATTAGGTATAACCAGATACAGGAAAGGTTGTAAGTAATGCCAGAAATTGAAAGGTAACATAACGTCTGCATCACGCCACGGCATAAATTCACCTAGCATAAGCCCAAAAAGCAGGCCACAGAAAATAAAAAGTAATATGATAAATGATCCTATAAAACGTCCAATTAGATAATCCCTTTTTTTAATGGGATTTATAAACATTAGAGATTCCATATTATGATCAAAATCTCTTAAAGCAGCTACTCCCATGATCATAGAAGTAATCATAGTAAAAAAAGCAGAAACAATTGCCATTATTCTAGCTATATCCTGAGGAGAATTTGTTCCTAAGGCGCCAGAGTTTCTATCCATAAGAACATCTGCCGCTACTATAGAAAATAAAAATACAATTGCAAAGTATATATAGGTATCAGGGCGTTTGGTTCTGTACTTAATTTCGAATTTTAGTATTTCGTACCACATAATATTAGTTGAGATTAGTTTGAAATGAAAATATTAGATCTGTCTATATTTATGACAATGCATTCTGATATTGACCTCTGCCAAAAATTTGTGAGAAATACACATCTTCTAAATCTGCCTGAATCGGTATAAATCCATCTCCCGGATCGTTTTCACTAAGAACATGAATGACAGGCTTACCAAGTAGGAATTTTTCTGCGATCACCACATGATGTTGTTTATAGTGCTCTAATTCATTTTTCTTAATTGTTTTTTTATATACCTTATCTTTCAATTGCTCGATAGCTTTAACCGGATTTCCTTTCAGAAGTACTTCTCCCCGATTAACAATAGCCATATTGGTACACAATTCTTTAACATCATCAACAATATGGGTAGAAAGGATGACTACAGTATTTTCACCAAGTTCACTTAGCAAATTATAGAATCGGTTTCGTTCTGCAGGATCTAGACCGGCGGTTGGTTCGTCTACGATAATAAGTTCTGGATTAGAAAGTAGCGCTTGTGCTATACCAAAACGTTGCTTCATTCCGCCAGAATAACCTCCCATATTTTTTTTCCTGTGATCGTACAGATTTGTTTTATGTAAAAGGGCCTTAACAACTTCTTTTCTTTCTTTAGTATTTGTCAATCCTTTAAGTACAGCCAAATGATTCAATAATACTTCTGCAGATACTTTAGGATATACTCCAAACTCTTGTGGTAAGTATCCCAAAATTTTTCGTACTTCATTTTTTTGAGTTAAGACATCCAGGTCTCCAAATGTGATTGTACCTTCATCTGCTTCCTGAAGCGTAGCAATAGTTCGCATTAGTGTAGATTTTCCAGCTCCGTTAGGTCCTAATAATCCAAACATTCCTGTTCCTATTTCAAGATTTAGATTGTTAATCGCCTTCACTCCGTTTTTATATGTCTTTGTTAAGTTTTTAATGACTAATTCCATAATTGTTCGTTTTTTGATTGAAATTGTAAAATGAGATATACAGTACTTGTTATGATTTGAGTTATTAATTTTCTTCGGGTAGCATAGGGAGTTTTTGACCAGAAAGAGTTCCACGAGCAAATTCACCTGATTGCCACAATAGAATTTCACCCGTCTTTCCGCTTTTCATATTTGCATCAATAACAATTACTTTTCCCTGGTAACGTGTTTCAATTTGTCTATGTGTAGTATGACCAACGATTATATGTTCTACCTTAAAATGTTTTAGTAATTGATCAATTTGTTTTGCGGTTGCCAGTTCTCCCTGAAAATACCCTCTATAATAGATTGGGCCATTATTTCTATGTAGATAAGTACCAAGATCATTACGTGCTTCGGGCAATTCACTAACTACCAGCTGTTGTTTAAATTCTTTATTGATTTGGTCTATTGATAACCCTTTTGATACAAGATCAGGATGAAATCCACCATGGGTAAATAGAAGGTTATTTATTTTGACCAAAACTGATCGAGTTCGCAACCAATCTCCCAGAACACTACCTTTAGCAAAAAGAGATTCTAAAGGTTTGTCTAATATATTTGCGATGTCTTTATATTTAGGGTGTACAGAGCGTAGATTACCATTAAGAACCATTACATCATGATTCCCTAGTAATACATGCAATTTCCCTCCACTTTTTTCTGCTTGTTTTTCTAAATCATATAAAAACCATAATACTTCGGTTACATGAGATCCCCGATCAAAAATATCACCGGTAACTACAAAATGACCATTACCAAAGTTCCATTTCTTATCCTCATTGATAATGCCATTATGTTGTAATAATTGGATAAATACATTGTATTGTCCATGAATATCGCTGATAGCGGCAATTTTGAATTCTCCATTATACTCCAGCATTTCTACTTCAGCAGGATTGCCTCCCCATAAAGTAGCTTTCATCCCATTGTATTCAATTGCTTGAGGAGTTTTGTTGCTGAATTTTTTGATATGTTTTTTTCCTTCACTTACCCAAACAGCAATACGTTCTGTTTCAGATTCGGTTACGTAAGGACCATCAGAAGGTTCTTTATAAGGCACTTTCAATACTTCTAAAATATCTCTGATGTTATCTTCTTTTGCTAAATCAATAGCCGTATACTCATCATGGATGTTTAAATAAGGATCCGCATCATAATTTATTAGTATTTGAAGTGCTTTTTTATCTCTACTTTTAATAGCAAATACCAATGCAGTTTGTTTTTTACTACTCACATAATTGATTTCTGCTTTATGATCGATAAGTTCTTTAATAATTGTGTAGTTTCTATATGCAACCGCATACATTAATGGTGTTATACCATCAGAAACTAAATTTGGATCTGCACCACTATTCAATAAATATTTAGTTACTTCATGAGTTCTATCGTTTTTTATAGCATATAAAAGCAAAGTGTATCCTTTATCATAGCTTTTATTGATATCATTGCCTTTATCTAAAAAAGCTTTAACGGCTTCTACATCGCCCAACTTAATATTTTGATGAATATCACTGGAGTTTTTGCCTGTTTTGGTTGTATTGAATCGTTTCTTAATCTGTTCCTTAGTCAATTCTCTAACCATATTTAGAGTAAGTTGTTTTCCGCTTTTAGAACTCCAGGTGCCTGTAATTTCTTTTTCTGAAATTTGACCAGAATAGCTACCTTCTGAATGAATAACAAAATCGAGTGCTGTATCGGTAACAACAATATTCTGCATTGGTAATGTCGCTACTCCTTTAGAAGCTGGCCCCATAAAACCGATTAGTTTACCTTGATCTGACCTCTCAAAACGCCAGATAATACCTACTGATTTATTTTCATTGATAACGATATTGCCATCCCAGTTTCCTATGATACTGGTTACAATTTTGTCACTGGTGATTTGTTCTTGAGCCAAGGTGGCCGTGCTAAAAATTAATAGAGTTATAAAAGAATAAACAAAATTAAATACATGTGTTTTCATAGTATGTGATATGGTTTAGAATGGTTAGTATTTGTATGACTGTTCCTTTTGATTGAATTATTTTGACCAAACATAATAGCCAAGCCTAGTGATATTATGATAAATGTGATAAGTATGGTTTGGTAAGGGATACAAAGGCTTTTGGTGAGTATAAAGTGACTTGATCACACTTTTCTAGAAGTTGAAACCTGTATAGAGTATGTTTATCAACTTCTTTGGATGTACCATTTTATTACCCTAGTTTTGGGTATATGATGTTACTATTAAAAAAAAATATGCGATTGATAATCTCTCTGGGGATTTCTATTTTTTTATGGCTTAGTGGAGTGATTTGTATGGCTTCGGGTATCGAACTTACAGGTACTTTATTTGTTTTTTTGGCAGTTAGTTGTATTGGATATTTACTGATTTTCTGGTTATTCAATAGAAAAAAGAAAAGAAATTCTTCTCGATTATGGACAAAAAATGAGATTAGAATCACCACGACTTTAACGGGGTTAATATGTTTTATCGGAATATTTGAATCTGAACCTAATCATCCAGAGTTTACTTCTGTTTTTGTCTTATTGTTTATTTATATTTTAGTCTTTAGCGCTGTACTTATCAGAAATTACTACCTCCAGAAAAAGGGAGCTCCCACTATTTCCAAATCAGTGATACAAAAACTAATCTTTTGGTCTTTTGTAATAGGTGGAGGAAGGACTTTGATAATGTTTGATGAATATGAGAATAATGACGCATTGATTATTATCGTTTTTATTTATTTTCCGTTGGTTTTCTTTCTAGCAACCCGTTGGATTTTCAAACAAATAAAATCAATTTTAACATTAAAAAATGAAAAAGCAAAAACCGAATTATTGCATTTAAAAAGCCAGGTAAATCCTCATTTCTTTTTTAATATGCTTAATAATTTATACGGTTGGGTAGATAAAGATTCGAAGAAAGCAAAAGAATTGATTCTTAAGCTTTCTGATATGATGCGTTATAGTATTTATGATGGACAAAAAGATGTGGTTACACTAGAAGAAGAAGTGGCATACTTAAAAAATTATATTGAGTTGCATAAAATGCGTTATCACAAAGCTATATCTGTTAATTTTAATCTTCAAATTGAAAATGAAGGATATAAAGTGATGCCTTTGCTTTTTATTATACTTTTAGAAAATGCTTTCAAGCACGGTGTAGAAAATTTAAGAGAGAATGCTTATGTTCATGTTGATATGATTGCCAGAGAAAATGAAATACGTTTTGAGGTTGAGAATAATTTTGATCCTTCAGAAAATACTGAACAATCCGGAATTGGTTTAAATAATCTGGAGCGAAGACTTGAACTCGTTTATCCTAAAAAGCATTCTATATCGTATACTGTAACAGAAGATGTTTATAAAGCGCAACTAATATTAAATCAATTATGATCAAATACTTAATTATTGATGATGAACATATAGCTCATGATATTATCAAAGGGTATTGCGATTTATTACCCAATATGAAATTGATGAAGAATTGCTATGATGCATTAGAAGCATTTGAATATTTAAATAAAAACAAGGTAGATTTAATTTTTCTGGATCTCAATATGCCAAAATTAAAAGGTTTTGAGTTCTTAAAAACGTTACCTTCTTCCCCAAAAGTTATTGTAACTACGGCGTATAAAGAATATGCTCTAGAAGGTTATGAGCTTAATATTTCTGATTATCTGCTAAAACCTTTTGGGTTCGAGCGTTTTCTAAAAGCAATAAACAAGGCAGTAAGCTCATCACCCGTAGTGCAACTCCCAACAGAAATTGCTGGAAATAGTACTTCAGCAAAAACTATTTTTCTTCACAGTAACAAAAAATATACACAAGTAGTTATTGATACTATCCAGTATATTGAAGCAGCGGGAAATTATGCTAAAGTAATTACAACAACAGAAACTATAACGGTTAGGGAGAAAATATCTGATCTCCTAGAATTGCTTCCAAAAGATTATTTTTTACAGGTACATAAATCATTTGCAGTGGCAACAAAACATATTAAAAGTATTGAAGGAAACAGAATAGGTATCGGCGATCATATTATCCCTATCGGAAAAATCTATAAAACAAATATTATCCAGTTATTAAAGTAGTAATTGCCGGAGGGTAAAAATATTCTGCTTTACTTTTTAAGAATGTTATCCTTTGCAACTGCTCTTCAATATTATTTATTTTTTTGTTTTACATCCCATTCATAATTAATTCTACGTTTCAGATATAATTTTAATGGTTCTAATTCTATTGCTTTTCTACGATGATCTACATATTCGGGATCTTTAATAAGAAAAGGCTCTAGATTTCTCTTGTTATTATACCTAAATTGCATTCCATACAACTGTAATTTGTTATCATTTACCAGTATCCTATCCTGTATTTTTGCATATTCTATACAGCTACCCTCACCTTCAAAACAATTATTTTTTATTTTTGACAAAAACTCTTTTCTCACATCATTACTCTTATGATGATTGATAATCAACAAAGGAGCATCTGCTGCTAACTTACCAACTGTCGAATATTTAGGCCATCCATGTTGATTAATGAGGCTTTTCATTTTTTCATAGTTATTTTTTGAAATTTCTTGCTTATACGCTCCTAACGGATAATACCATTGGGGTGCATGTCCTTGTTTCATAAAATGATCTTTTGCCTGATCAATATAATAATCCAACGCCTGATCTTTACTAATTAATCTAAGTAATCCTAGAGCATATTGAGGTTGTTCTAAGTTTCCTTCCTTTTCCTGATATCTTTGCAATTGTTCGCTTTCAACTTTTTGCCAACGAATATCATCAGTTAATGCGAATAAATCAGGATCTGCCAGAGCCCACAACGACGTATCACTTTTTAAAGCTATAGCTAGATAATGAAAGGCACTATCTTTTTGAAAAGTGAGTGCATAGGCACAGGCTAGATTATATATGTTCTTCCAATCTTTTGATGATGTATCAAAATCCTTTTTATAAGCTTCAATAGCTTCTTTTAATTTTCCTTTTTGTCTTAACAAATCTCCAGTCGATGATTGAGCCATACATACTGTACTCATTACAGCAATACTTAGCACTAAAATTATGTGTTTCATAAGAGCAATTAAGACTTTAACGGGTTAGAATTACTTATTCCATGTAAAATTCTGCAAACCATAAATAAACAAACTCCTAGCACAGGAGTAATTAATGTATTAGAAATTCCTTGAAAGATTAATTCTGGAGCAATCCCTCCTGTTTTTCCAATAAAATAGAAACTATGCATAAGTCCTAATAATAAAGACAGAACGCTTAGAATACCTATCCAAAAAGCAGCATTATAAATTTTTAAGTTATGATGTTTAGCCGACTCCTGATTTTCTTGATTTTTTTTAGCTTGTAATTTTTTAAAAAAATGATAACCAGCGCTAGCAGTACATATGATAAAGACAACAATAAATTTTAAATCACCACTAGCAATAAATTCTGAAAAAGGCATTCTCATAATTATAGAATTTGTATTTATATTTCTTCAAATTTAGTCGCCAAAGGTGATTGCTTTTAAGGTTTGGTGATAAATGACATGATTAAATGGGGTTTTAACAAGTTTACCTCGTTTTTAATGATTACAATATGGTTAAAAATAAAAGCCTTACTAGATAGCAAGGCTTTAAAATCAGTTAAAATAGATGTGTTTATTTTAGTTGCTTTTCCAATTGTTCTTTATAAGCACCTAATTCTTCAGGATGATATTTCTCAACTAGCAGTAATGCTTTTTTCGCTATTTCTGATGCTAACTTAGCATCTCCTTTTGTCTGATATGCCTCTGCCAGCAGCATATGCAAATTGGCTGAATTGGGATAATACCCTATACCAAGTTCTAAGAGGTCGATAACCTGTTTATTTGTACCCCATTTCTTTGCAGCATAGGCCTTACCAGACAAATAATAACCATACGAATGCCCATCTTCTACAGGATAAATATCGAAACCATAAATTGCGGATAACTTATCATAATACTTCTTATAATAATTTTGTGCGTAGTTTTCATTTTTGTCCCAACCCATCCAACCAGGATTCCTCCATAAACTATTAGGATAAATTGTTGCAAAACCATTTCTAATTCCAGCCAAAGACATTAAATAGTGTTCTTCATTTTCTAGGATATCAAGTTTAATAGTCGCATTTGTAGTTTGGATATTTTCTAATTTTTGTTTTGCATCAGTATATGCTGCTTTTGCATTCGGGTGTTGAATTAAATCATTATCTGCTCTACCTAAATAGAGGGTGTTTTTGGGATAATTTGGATCATTTGTTTTAGACAGTATTTCATCAAACAATTCCTCCCCTTCCTTTCTATTCCATTCTAAATGTGCTGATAACGCTATATACCCTTTAAACATATTTGGCTCAGATAAAAATGCTTCAAATAAAAATCCATTGGTTGGTGATAATCCAATAATTGTTCGATGAGAGTTTACTCTATAGCTTTTATCGATATATGGAATAAGTTCTTTCTTAAAAAATTCAATATATTTTTCAGGAATCCCATTCCATTTTTTGTAACCAAGTTCTTTTCGTTTTTCAAATTCTCCATTCGAGAGTCCAATTATAATTGATTGAGGCATCTTACTTCGAGCTGCCATATATTTTGTAATTGTACCCGCAGCTTCAAACAAAAACTCAGCTTCCAATACATAAACAACAGGATAACTATGTACTCGTTCATCGTATTTATGAGGTAATGAAATGTATATTTCTTTTTCTTCTCCCAATACATTGGAGTGTATCTTAAATTTTTGTCCTATAATAATTGGTTCTCCACTATTAATTGTCTCCTTTTGTAAATCTTTAGGTATTGACTGCTGTGCTTCAGTACATCTGCTATTAAGGAACATTAATATTGCTAGAACTAAAATTTTGAATAGTTTCATTTGTTCGTATTTATTGTTTCAAGTCATCAGGTCTTACTTTATGAATAACCTCTGCGCTTACCCAATAAAAGTTTGATAATCCACCTTTTTCGTTATATCTGCCAAAAAATAAAAATTTACCATCTGGAGTAATACTAGGGCATGTTTCAGCAAAATTAGAATTTACTTCATTTCCAAGGCTAATTGGTTTTGACCATGTCCCGTCTTTCTTCTTAAAATAGACATAAATATCGCTGTCTTTTCTTGTGTCATCTTCCTTATTTCGTGCATTTACCACTAAAAAATCTTGAGACGGGGAAATAAAACCGTGAAAACCAGATTCAATTCCAACTTCATGTACTTGGGGAAATTTGCCATTTTTATTAGGCGCATAATACATTTTTCGTTTTGACACATTGGTATAAAATAAATCTCCGTTTTTCGCCTCATTCGAATAAAAAACAAAATCTTCATTTATAGGTGAATCAAGCTGTATAGCATCACTCCAGGAATTCTTGAAACGGTTTACATACCAAGTTTTAACTGATTCTTTATGGTGAGGCGATGTAAAAGAGTCATGGGCTGCAAAATGAATCTTTTTACCATTAGGACTAACAAATGGATGCATTTCACCAACTTTTTTGCCTTTTGTAAAGTTTGCTTTTTTAGGATTTGTCCATTTTTTGTCTTCGAATTTTGAAAAATATATACTTGGATCTTCGTCTTCTTTATTAGCTGAAAAATATACTTCATCTAAATCAGGAGAAAACGAAATACCATGTTCATATCTTCCATTTATTGAAATAATTCCAGGTGCAAAAATTTCAGGAATTAAGCCCGGTGGATCTTGTCCAAAATAAGATACTTCTGTAGTTTGTGAGTCACTGTCTTTTGAATTCTGTTTTTTAGTATTACAAGCACTTAAAAATAGTGCAAATACAAGTGTTAAAAATATAAAGTTGTAATTTCTCATTGTAAAAATTTTTATAATGTTTGGTAACATATAGACTACAGGATAGCCATGTACTCATTCATCATATTTATTGTTCTAATGTACTCGATTAGTTTCTATTACTTCGTTGTACTTGTCGATCTTTATGTCCAGATTTTCCATTAAACTTGTATACAAAACTCAATGACCATCTTGCGCCATTACGACTTCTTACCTGGTTTACAAAAAAATCTGTACCCGTTATCTCTTGTCGAGTTTTACGACTATCAAAAACATTACTAACATTAAAGATCAAATTCGCTTTATTTTTAAATAATTTTTTACTGGCTCCCAAGTTCAGATATGAAATTGATTTTCTTTTAGATTGAGCATTACCTCTTTCTCCCTGGTAATTAAACCTACTCTGAATTGAAATACCATGTTTAAGCCTTATTCTGGTACTTAAAGAAGTTTGCCATGTTTCATCAGAGAAGTCCAGTTTTTGTGTCCCAGCTGTACCTTCCTGGCTAAAACGATAGGCATTAAAATCTCCATTAAAACTAAGCCATTTTAGTGGATTATAAGAAGCTGAAAGCTCAAAACCATATCGTTTTTCTAAATCTAAATTGATAATTGTACTTACAAAAATACCGTCATCATTCTGAGTAGTATACCATTGTGTATCATCTGTAGTATAGGAATAATAAATACTTGGATTTATGGTGAATTTTGTTCCTTTTTGTAAAAGCGATACTTCTACAGCATCAGTAAATGCAGATTTTAATGTTGGATTACCAAAAAATCGGGTATTAAAATCTTCAAGTTCAGAAAATGGATTTAATTGCCATAATGAAGGTCTGTTTATTCTTTTACTATAACTTACTTGAAGATTTGTTTTTTCACCAATAGCATATCCTAAGTTTAACGTAGGAAATAGATTCGTAAAAGTATTAGTGTTATTAAAACTACCTTCCTCATCCTTGATGTTGATATTAGTATCTTCTATTCTTAAACCTAGTAAATAACTAAAGTTACCTATCTTACTTCCGTATTGAACATATCCTCCAATAATTCGTTCGTCGTATGCAATCTCATTATCCAGGTTATCTAATAGTTGATAGTTACCATTTACAAACTCTTCGGCAATAAATCCATCGGTTACATGCCTGTTTTCAAACTTAGCTCCGATTTCCAGTTTTGTATTTTCTCCAAAAGGAGTTACAAAATCAGATTGTAAAACAATATCATTATTCTTGTTTGTAGATTTTGTTCTTAAATTTGATATTGGAGTAATTGTAGGCGTCACTTTTTGAGTGCGTACCCCCCATTTTTTTGTACTATCCCAGAAATCATACTGCAGATCAAAAGTCAATTTACGCCCTTCTTTAACAAAGGTTTTGGTATAATTCATTTCAAGCTGGTTATAAGACCTTTTTTCTTTAGAATTTCCTAAAGTTGTTAATATGCTATCGATAGCTGCCGTAGTAGAGGTATACCCATAAGAAAGCATTGTTTCATCAGTATCTTCTGTTTGGTTTCTATAAAAAGCAGCTGTGATAGCATTGTTTTCATTGAGATAGTAGTCTGCACCAACATAAATTAATTTTCCATCATCATGTCTGTCCTGATCTTCACGTTGGTCTAAATGTACAGTGGTATTATTTCTTGTAGATGTTTGTTGTTTAGTATACTCTCCTTCATAATCTGTATATCGTATTCCGGCATTAGCAAAAAAGTTGAATTTATCTGCTTTATAGCTAAAACTACCATATAATCTATAATCATCTGGAGTTCCTACAACCCCTCTTAATTGTCCTGTTAATCCTCCTTTGGTATTCTTCTTAAGAATAATATTAATGATCCCCGCAGATCCTGAAGCATCATATCTTGCAGAAGGAGTAGTGATTACCTCTACCCGATCTACATTATCAGATGGAATTTGTTCTAATGCCTGGGCAGATGTTAAACCAGAACGTCTGCCATTAATTAAAATAGTAACATTGGCATTACCTCTTAATTGTACCGTTCCTGATGGATCTACCGCAACAGATGGTACATTACCTAATACATCAGTAACCGAACCACTTTGTGATAATATATCTTTACCTACTTTAAATACCTTTTTGTCTAAACGTAAAGAAACTTGTGATACCTCGGTAGTAATTTTTACTTCATCTAGTGAAACAGTTTCTTCTAATAACAGGATAGGTTTTAGATTTATTTTTTGACGAGATTCTTTGATTTCTAATGGTTCTGAGTGTGCCTGAAACCCAGTATATGTTATTTCTAAGTTATACTTCCCGACAGGAATATCCATAATAATATATACTCCTTCCTCATTAGTAATTACTCCTTCAACTAATTGCTGTGTAGCATCTTTTAAAACTACTGATGCAAATGGTAAAGCTTCATTTGTGATATTCTCAATTACTTTTCCGGTAATCTCTGCTTTTCCAGTTTTTGATTGTTGTGCCATAGTACAGGTTACTGAAAACCAGACTATCATTAAGGCTTTTAAATTTTGTTTCATCTGTTATTACTTGTTTTTAGTTATCAGATGGAATTGCCAGTATTCATATAGATTATGGCATATCACATACTGTCGATTTTTAATTGATGAGAGTAAAACTCGGTTTTAGTCAGTATCTTTTCAAGGTATTTTTCATCAACTGCTCTATATATGGATGAACAGCTCTAAGAAGTCCTGTTTTTAAGTTAATTTTACTTCATACTATTTATGATGCATGAATTTTAAATTATTATATCGCCTTCTTATTTTTATCACTGTTATATTAGTGAGTTCTTGTTCCAGATCTAAGTATTACAAGACACATGATTCTGTATATATGCTCGGTGATCAATCGCAATGGGCAACTAAAGATTGGGATCACCAACAATGGAAAAATGAGGTAGTCGTAACGGGAGGAGAAGTTTTTTGGTCCAGAACCGAAGTTGAAATTACAGAAGCCCCAGAATTATTTCAACGTTATGGAGTATTTATAAATACTTTTGGAGAATATGATCTCTTTTGGGATGGAGTACTCATTGGAAAAAATGGAAATCCAGGGCAAGAAGCTACTCATGAACCTTCAGGTGAATTATGGGCTACTTTTAGCATACCCGATACTCTAGCAACAAAAGGGTCACATGTAGTGGCTTTAAAAACTAGCTTATATTATTTTCCCAATCACTGGAGAAAACTTTATATACATGTTGACGATTATGATCATTTGGTACGATCAGAACTTATTAATACAGCATTTATGCATATTTTTGCTGGTGCTTTCCTAATTGCTTCTCTTTACTTCTTTTTCCTTTTTCTAAGCGAAAAAAAGGGATATCCAATCTTAATCTTTAGCATTAATTGTTTTTTGTTTTTTGCTCTGATTATGATGGAGTACGTTAAGTTTTATATCCCTATTCATTATAGTCAGCATCATATTAGATTAGAGATTATAGGAGGGTTAACATTTTGTATTGCCATTTTGGTGCCTTTATATTTTTCATTACAATTTCCTTTTCCTAAACGGAAAACTGTATTAATAACATATATAGGAGTATTATTATTTGTTTTTTTAATCAATCACTATAGTTATGATTTAACTGCCTATAATATGGCAATGACCATGTGGTTTTTTTCTTTTGGGATTATACTTTTTGGGGCTTATAAAAAAACGAAAGGAGCTATTATAGTACTATTAGCGTTATTATCCTGCGCTCTTATAAATGCTATTACTTATTACGATATCAGTCTTTTTGCCGGTTTTGGTATTATCCTTCTAGGCATGTTTTATATCCTCTCTGTGAGAACAAAAGAACAACGACTTGCTTATGAAGAATCTTTGGTACAGTCTACCCGCCTTCGACTAGAATTACTTAAAAAGAATATTCAACCTCATTTTTTGATGAATACCCTTACTTCATTAATAGATTGGGTTGAAGAGTCTCCACAAAAAGGTGTTGCTTTTATAGAAGCACTGGCACAGGAATTTAAACTTTTTAACCAAATAGAAAATCAAACTCTAATTCCTATTGGTCAGGAAATAGAATTATGCCGTACGCACCTTAATATTATGGAATATCGAAAGGAAATAAAATATCATTGGGAAGAAGAAAATATAGATCCAAATCAAAAAATACCTCCGGGAATACTACATACCTTATTAGAAAATGGAATAACCCATAGCCTTGCTAATGAAAATAATAGTGTAACATTCAAATTAATTTTTGAAACCGGTGATACTTATAAAACCTATACATTTTTAACAATTGCCAAAGTGAGAGATCTAGAAAAAAAGATAATAGAAGGCACAGGAATTAAATATATAAAAGCAAGACTAACTGAAAGCTATGCTTCTAAATGGAATTTTTCTTCTGAAGCTATTCCAAACGGTTGGAAAAACAGTATAAAAATAGATAACTAGCCCTATGAATATACTAATAGTTGAAGATGAAGCCAGAATTGCTAAGAGAATTGAAAGAATGACCAGAGAATTCTTTACAAATACTCTGCATTCATTACATCGCGTAGAAACACTACCTGAAGCACTAGAATTTATTAAAAATAATTCATTGGATATCGTACTTCTGGATTTAAATCTTAATGGAGAAAGTGGGTTTGATATCCTTGGTACAGCAGTCTCAGAATCGTTTCATACCGTTATCATTTCTGCAAATAGTGAACAGGCAATATCTGCTTTTGAATATGGTGTACTAGACTTTGTACCTAAGCCTTTTAGCATGGACAGATTAGAGCAGGCCTTTAACAGGGTATTGTCGAAAGAAAAGACAGAAACTCATAAGATTAAACTTTTGGCAGTTAAGAAAAAAGGTCGAATACAACTGATCCCAATTGAAGATGTACTTTTTATAAAGGGAGCGGGTGCATATACAGAACTTTTTCTTACTAATGGAAGAAAAGAATTACATGATAAAACCCTCGAAAAACTGGAGCAACTGCTACCAGAAACTTTTGAGCGTATTCATAAATCATATCTAGTAAAAATGTCTGAGATAAAAGAAATTATTGTGAAATCAGGTAGTAAGTATATTGCAGAATTAAAAAATGGAGAGCTTATTCCCATCGGAAGAACAAAATATAAAGACATAAAAGCTAAATGGCTTTAGTTTTTTTTATGATTTCTCTTTAAGTTTATACATCATATATATAAATGCTATAAAAACCATAAATGCACACGTATACATAATTAGTGGGATTTTAGAAATCATATCTTGATAATACCATCCAGAAAAGAAAGCCCCCAAACCAATACCCGCTTCTAGCGCAATGTACATTGTAGCCATTGCTTTCCCTCTATGATTAGGGTCACTCATATCCACAGTCCAGGCGTTTAATGTTGGAGATAGTATTCCCATCGCTAATCCATAGAAAACTGATGCAATAAGCAATCCATTAGCCGTATCCAGGAAGCCGATTAGGATGAGTGCCAAAAATAAAATGATAAGGCTTATAATAATTATAATTTTTCGTCCATAATTATCTGATACTTTCCTCGTCATAAATCGAATACACAACGAAGAAATAGTAAAAACAATAAAAAATGTCCCTTTATTAATAATACCCAAATGATCACTCCAATCTGGAATTAAAGTTAAAATAACTCCAAAAGCTATATAACATAAAAAAGTTACAATTGCCGATGGCAGAACCTCTATTGCAATGATGTCATTTTTTGAAATCTTGAGAATAGATTTATTAAAGTGCTGGGGAGTTTTAAGGGTTTCTTTTGCATTTACGACTAAAGCGACAGATATGAAAGCAACTAATGAAGAGCTATAGAACAGTACATCAAAAGAATAATACATTTTGATAAAACTCCCCAGAGCTGGCCCCAAAGCCAGACCTGTACTAAAACATAAACCTTGTATCCCGAAAGCTTCTCCCCAACGTTCTTTGGGAACAATATCTGCTATGTATGCAGAAATTGCTGTTGGGCTAAAACCAGTAGAGAAACCATGTAATAGTCTTAAAAAAAGAAAACCAGAAATAGTAGTTAGCACAGGGTATAAAAAACCACATATTAAACATACAATTATACCAATAGTCATTACTGGTTTGCGACCGATTGTATCTGTGATTTTACCACTAAAAGGCCTTGATAAACCTGCCGTAAGTGTAAATAAAGAAATGATTAACCCTTTATATTCTGCCCCACCAAGACTACTTAAATACGCAGGTAATTCTGGGATTAGCATATTATAGCTCGCTGAAAAGAATAAAGAGCTTAAGCTAATCAATGCAAAATTAATCGTATAGATAGAATGCTTCTTATTAATCATCCAATACGACTTTATAATATGTATTAATTAATAATTCAGAATACTCCCACAAGCTATTAGAACCTTTATTTATAGTTTTTGTTTTTTCGTGTACTTTTTGGTATTCAACATCAAAATCATGCCATGTACCGCCACTATTAGAATCATTCTGAAGAGTAGGCTCAAATCTATCTAATGCTTTGGCAAATTTTGCCTCATTAGTTTTTCCTTCTTCAAACTCTAACCAAATTTCTATTAGTTCCTTTGATTGTTCCTCTGGAAGTATTCCAAATATTCGCTTAGCAGATTTTAGCTCTTCTTCAGTATTTACATGGTTTTTTACAGTATCATAAATAAAAATATCACCTGTATCTATTTCAACAATATCATGAATCAATACCATTTTTAAAACTTTAAGAATATCAATAGATGCATTAGAATGCTCTGCCAAAACAAGTGCCATCATAGCCAAATGCCAACTATGTTCTGCATCATTTTCTCGTCTATTACTATTAAATAATTTGGTTTGACGTTGAATGTATTTGATTTTATCGATTTCTTTAATAAATTCTATCTGTTTTAATAATCTTTCCATTTGCAATATTTTATCCCTTTTTATTGTATAATTTTACTGAGTTCAAAGAAATAATTTGTTGAATTAAATAAAAAGGACAAATGTCCAAGTACAAGAAAAAATGATAAGAACGGACCAGGAATTATTGGATTATATTGATATTCTTTGTCGTTTGGATATTAACTATTTTATTGAAGAAAGATTTCTGCCAAAACAAAAAATAATAGAACAAGATAAAAGATATGCTTCTGTTTTTATTATTAAAGAGGGCATCACAAAATGTTATTTGTCTGATGAAAATGGAAAAGATTTTATTCAGGAGTTCCTGGGCAAAGGAATGAAATTTGGAGAATTAGAAGTCTTTAGTGGTAAATTAAGTTTTTGTAGTATTGAAGCAATTACAAGACTAGAAGTTTATAAAATTTCATATACAAATTTTAATTACTTATTAGAGCAAGACAAAAGATTTAATAGATTGGTTATGAAAGCTATGGCAGTTAAAATTAGTTATAAGGCGCCAAGACATTCTTACCAACAATCCTATACCATAGAAGATAATATTCTAAAGCTTGAAGAAGCCTTCCCGGAGCTTACTGAAGTGATTTCTAAAAAAGATATCGCTAATTATATGGGAATTACCTTAAGAAGCTTAAACAGGGTATTGATGAAATTAAATGATAAGAATAATAAATAAATTAAATAAGCGTGCATCCCAATAATATTCATAATAAACCATATGATTTTACAACACTAATTAATGTGCATGAAGCATTAGAAGCTTTTGTCTTTATCAATACATTTGGGAATAGCACAATAGATTTCTCTGACCAAAAAGCAGTTTTGGAGTTAAACAGAGCTATTTTAAAGCATTATTATGGATTAAAGGATTGGAGTATCCCTAAAGATTATCTCTGCCCTCCTATTCCCGGGAGAGTGGATTATATACATCATTTGGCTGATATGCTGGCAAAAGAAGAAGTTACTACCAAAATAAAGGGCTTAGATATTGGCATGGGTGCCAATTGTATTTATCCCATTTTAGGGGCACAAGTATATGATTGGTATATGGTAGGAGCAGATATTGATGAAAAAGCGGTGATATCTGCAAAAAACAATATTAAAATAAATCAACAGCTAAGTGATACTATTGAAATAAGACACCAGACTAACAATGCGAATATATTTGAAGGAATTATAAAAAATGAGGAATTCTTTGATTTTACGATGTGTAATCCTCCATTTCATGCCTCACAAAAAGAAGCTTCTAAAGGGACACTTAGAAAGTTAAAGAATTTAGGGATTTCAGAAAATATTGAACTTAATTTTGGAGGTCAAGCCAATGAACTCTGGTGTAATGGTGGTGAAGCCCTATTCTTAAAACGAATGATAAAACAAAGCGTTACTTTTGCTAAACAAGTTGGTTTTTTTACAAGTCTAGTTTCTAAAAAAGAGCATCTTCCTAAATTAGAGAAACAATTAAATAAACTGAAGGCAACACATACTACCATTGCAATGGAGCAGGGTAATAAAAGAAGCCGACTTATTGTTTGGAAATTTTAGAGACTAATCTTCTGGTGGTCTCCCATGAATTTCTTCAAACAAAGTATCAAAATTATCACGTAAATGGGTACTTAGTTTCTTTCGATAATCATCTTTTAACCAAGTCAAGAAATTATGAGTACTCTTACTGATACATTTAGCATAGGCCTGAATTCTATAATTAATATCCTCTCCCAGCATTTTAGCTAACCCCAATGCGTCATAAATATCTTCACTATTTTCGACACATATCTTGGCGTGCTGAGCTATAGATTGCTCCAATACAACCTTAGATGATTGGCCATTCTTTACAGATTGTATATATGTCTCTTTGATATCAAAATATACTTCTTCAGAATTAGCAAACTCTGCTCTTAATTCTGCTGGCATCTCATGTCTAAACTTCCCTTCAATCTCCTCATCATTAAGGAGTTTATCCATATAATAATTTGGTGAATTAAATATTTTTTGCCAATCCAAATCTGCTCCCCATGGTCCAAAACGATAGAGATTATTTCCTAAATCAATTACAGAAAACTTAGATTTGTTTTTAAGAATACGAGAACCACGACCAATCATTTGATAATATAAAGTCAAAGATTTGGTAGCTCTATTCAAGATAATTGTATCTACCGTAGGTTCATCAAATCCTGTAGTTAAGATACTTACCGATGTTAAAATAGCATTAGGTGTTTCTTTAAACCATTTTAGGATTTGACTTCTCTGTTTTTTTGTGGCCGTATTATCTAAGTGTGCAATGGGAAATCCTGCTGCTCTAAATGTATCAAAAACATGTAATGAAGTATTAATTCCATTATTAAAAATTAGCGTTTTCTTACCCAAAGAATGTTTTTTATATGCGTCTAGTAATTTACCCAGCATATCTTGATTTGTGTACAGGTCTTCTGATGATTTTACTGTATAATCTCCATTGGATCCAACCTCTAAAGATGTCAATCCCATATTATAAGCAAAGACTTCTGCGCGAGCAAGAAATTCATTCTCGATTAAAGATTCTATCGTTTCACCAACAATCAATTCATTATAGTTATCCTTCATCGGCAATTTCATATTCGAACTCAATGGTGTAGCCGTAACTCCTAAAATAAACGATTTTTCAAAAAACTTAAATAATTTGGTAAAAGAGTTATAATGTGCTTCATCAATAATGACTAAACCAATGTCTGAGATATCAAGCTTATCTTCATTTAGTCTATTATTTAAAGTTTCTACCATAGCCACAAAACAACTATACTCCTCCTGATCATCAAGATTTGCTTTGCTATCAACTACTTTATTAATTACCCCAAACCCGGTTAGCATTTTAGATGTTTGCTTACACAGTTCTATACGATGTGTCATCACTAACACTTTTTTGTTATGATGTTTAAGGTATTGTCTTACTATTTCAGAAAAAATCACTGTCTTACCACCACCAGTTGGTAGTTGATATAACAGATGATAATCTTCTGGAGCGTCTTCAAAACTTTTAAAAATCTTATTGATTGCTCCTTTTTGGTAACTGTATAATTCTTTACCGGTTTTTCTTTCTTCTGACTCTGTAGTCATCTCAGACATAACTTTTCATTTTTTTAGGCCTGTAAAATTAATGCCTTTCAGGAGTTTTGAAAGGATTTTGTCTTAAAAAATGATAAACTTTATAAGAAATGTTCTTTCAGCGTATTATAAAGAAAGAGGCCCATCAATAATGATGGGCCTCTTGATACAAAATTTAAGCGTATATGTTTAGATAACTTTTACGTTTACTGCATTCAATCCTTTGTTACCTTCTTTAAGGTCGTACTCTACTTCATCGCCTTCACGAATCTCATCGACTAATCCAGAAATGTGAACAAAATACTCTTGGTTTGAACCTTCTTCTTTAATAAAACCGAAACCTTTGGCATCGTTGAAGAATTTTACTGTTCCTTTACTCATTGTAATATAATTTAATTTTAATAATTACTTTATGCATTTCAAATATGATGCCATAAATTTACAAGCAATGAAACTTTATTTCTTTCTAGATATTGGTTACTCTTATTTTTTTCTTCTTTAACCTACTATTATTCAATGTTGCGACTAGTTCATCGGCTATAGAAACAGGAACAGCAACAAACGTACAATCTTGTTTTAACTCTATAACTCCTAATTGATCCTTATTAATTTTACCTTGTTTAAAAAATAATCCGGCGATATCTCCTTTAGAAATTTTATCCTTTCTACCTCCAGAAATAAATAAAGTTTGCCAATATTGAGGTTCTCGTACAGAGTGCTTAGTAATCGTTTCTATTTTAGCATTTTCAATAAAATCTGGTAAGTTTTCCTTTTCCCATTTCAATACATAAGCAGTTCCTTTAGCATTTACTCTGGCTGTTCTGCCGTTTCGATGTGTAAATTCTTCTATTTTTAAAGGAAGCTGGTAATGAACAATATATTTAATCTCTGGGATATCGATTCCTCTGGCTGCCAAATCGGTAGCAATAATAATCTGA
This sequence comes from Aquimarina macrocephali, assembly GCF_051627225.1. Taxonomy (NCBI): domain Bacteria; kingdom Pseudomonadati; phylum Bacteroidota; class Flavobacteriia; order Flavobacteriales; family Flavobacteriaceae; genus Aquimarina; species Aquimarina macrocephali. The sequence goes on along the minus strand of NZ_CP151795.1, from coordinate 4,915,730 downwards.
TGGGTACCGTTTCTAAATTTGATTAAAGAACGCTCTCTATCTTTCTGCTCCATTCCTCCATAAAAACAACCATGACTAATATTATTTTTATCCAGGAAGTGACTCACCTCACTTATAGTATCTTTTAGATTGCAAAATATAATTCCGGGTTGATTACCTAATTGATGTAATAATGCAACAAGAGTATCTAACTTGTTTTTTGAAGGAGATACTACCGTTTTTATTGTTAAATTAGAAACACCTTCACCCAAGTAATCAATAATAGTTGGGTTTTCTAATTTGACAAAATCAGGAATGTCTATTTCTTGTGTGGCAGAGGTTAATATTCTTCTATTTATTTCTGGCAGTTCATTTATAATGCCTCTCATTTCGTATTCAAAACCAACTTCTAATGATTTGTCAAATTCATCCAGTACTAGTGTTTTTATGCTTTCTTTAGAAAAACGTTCTCTACTGAAATGATCTGCTATTCTGCCTGGTGTGCCAATAAGAATTGCAGGTGTATGCTTCAGTTCTATTTTATCTTTAGAAATAGAGCGTCCACCATATACAGCATTTACTTTATATCCTGATCCCATTTCTCTAACCACTTGTTCTATTTGAATAGCTAATTCTCTTGATGGCACCAAAACTAAAGCTTGTATCTCTGTACATTCAGGATCTAAATTAGCAATAATAGGTAATAAAAATGCCAGAGTTTTACCTGTTCCGGTAGGAGAAAGTATAATTGTATTTTCGGTTTCTTCAATGGCAACAAGAGTATCTTCCTGCATTGGATTCAAACACTTAATATTTAATTTATCAAGAATATGCTGTTGCTTTTTAATGATATTTGCCATACGTTTTATTTCTTTTTCTTCTTAGGTATTTCCGTTTTTGTATGAGTAGAATTTGTATGTTGTGCAAGGTAATTTGCTAACAGTTTCTCTATCAATTCCTCTTTGGTTAGGTGATGAAAAACTGTTTTAATCTTATCTTTAAACTCATTAGAAATTGTATGATTGGGTTTGGTTTTAAATATCTTCTTTGCCCACAAAAGCCCATTGTTTTCTTCGATACTTTGTACATCAGCTTTTTTGAATTCTTTAAAAACTATACCTAAAACAGATTCAAATTCTGGAATATCTTCTATCTCTTCTTCTTGTATTATAGTTAAAGATAACCCTTTTGCTCCTGCTCTTGCCGTTCTTCCACTTCGGTGTACATAAGTATCGTAAACATCTGGTAAATGATAATTGACTACATATGATATTTCTTTGATATCAATTCCTCTGGCAGCCAAATCTGTAGCAACAAGAATATCTATATGTCCTTCTCTAAATTGTTCCATAATTCTATCACGGATAGGTTGTGATAAGCTACCGTGTAGTGCTCCAGAAGAAAATTTATTAATAGCAAGATTCTTTGCCAGCTTATTTACTGCCGCTTTTGTTTTACAAAAGATAATACCTCGCTCTCCTTCTTTTGAACTAAGAAAATGCATTAAAACTTCTAATTTCTCTATAGGTTCTACAACAACATACCGGTGATCTATACCTTGATGTCCAACGGTTTCCATATCTGCACTTACTTGAATTATATGTTTTGACATATAATTTTGCATCATTTGCTTTATCGTCCCTGGCATTGTAGCGGTAAACAGAATGGTTCTCCTACTTTTTGGTAGTACCGCAACTATTTTATCTAAACCTTCTTTAAGTGCACTTAACATCTCATCGGCTTCATCAAGAACCAGATAATTAGCACTTTTAATATCAATAGCACCACGATTCATCAAATCAATTAAGCGACCGGGTGTTGCAATAACTATATGAGTAGGATTGGTTAAACGTTCAATTTGAGGTTTAATAGGAATTCCTCCGCAAACTGATGCTATAGAAATCTCTGATAGATATGTACTAAAAGATTTTAAATTATCATGAATCTGATGGCCTAATTCTCTGGTCGGAGCTAATATTACAGCCTGAATGGTCGGATTATTTACATCAATCATTTGCAACAATGGCAATCCGAATGCAGCCGTTTTTCCTGTCCCCGTTTTGGCTAAACCAACAAAATCTTCTTTTTGATTTAACAAAACCGGAATTGCTTTCTTTTGAATATCTGTTGGGATATTAATATCTAAATCCAAAAGTCTTTTTTGGATTGGTTCGGTAATACCTAATTTTAAAAACTGTTTTGACATAAGATGATTTTATACACTTAGACATATACTCTTTATACTATATAATTATTAAACAACAAGCTAATAATAAGTATCCAGAGTTTATGCTTCTTGAAGCGTTTTCTTTGATTTTCTATATAGATATGAATTAAAAATGTTTCTTTTAGCAAATCTATAAAGCTTATCAGAATTAATCATTTTTATATAAACAGTTTTTGGTACACCAAAATATTCATAAGTAGTTCCATCTAAAAATGAAATTTCTAACAACATACCTTTATGATGATAATCCAAAATATTAGATTGAGAAGTTGTTATAGTATACTCCTCTAGATTCGAAGTTTTTGTTTCTGGAGCAATACTAACCAAAAAATGATAACCATCAATAATTTGACGGCTTTTTACTTCTGCTTCTTCTTTTTGAGGATCACCATCTTGAAATTTATCTGGATGCCATTCTTTTACTAAGTTTCTATAGCTTTTCTTTAATATTTTAAGATCGATTTCTTTTTCAATATTAAATAACTTCTTATACTCATTTATGCGCTTCATGATATGCTTTTTAATGCAGGCGCGAAACTACACCTTTTTATTGTAACACACTTGTTTTTTGGACTTACTACCATTTGATTGAACATTTAGCTAAGAGTTATGTAGCTACTTTTTGATTAAACATTACTATTTTAAATTCTTCTATAGTTTTATACCCCAAACTAGAGTGTATTCTTCTTCTATTATACCAAGGTTCAATTCATTGAAAGATTGATAACTCAGCTTCTGATCTAAGTCCATACTTATTACGGTTATATCCAGTCGAACTAAGCACAAGCTTTCTAACGAGATATAAGCAGAATAGAAACGAATTATATGGGGTGTTTTAATGTTTATTTGGTATTATCCCTTCATTCTAAATAATTGAAGAGTATATCATTCTTGAAATTCTCTAACATTATCATCGATTACTCGTTCTATTAATAATCGTTTTGGATCTATTGCAGCTTTTGCAGGAATAGTATCAATCTCAAAAGAAAAATTCATTTTTTCATCGGAAAAAAGTACTCTTTTTGAAAAGATAAGGCGTTTTTCTTCTGTATCTGCATATACACCTATATCTACCCAATCGTGTTGTTTTACCTTAGTTTCAGTACCCAGACCATCAACTTTTATTTTAGATGCTTCGATATCCATTGAAACTTCATATTTTCCGTTTCCTTTTCTTTTATAAGTAGCATCTTTTAGTCTGTAATCATATAGTGTAATTTCTTTTATCCAGTCGGTTATCAAATAATTTAATGAATCGGGAACTTGAGGTTTTAGATGTCTTAAAAAATCATGAGTTGTTGGATAGGATGATTCCTTATATTTATATTCATCTAAAAAGTTTTTTAAGGCAGTATTCATTTTTTCTTCTCCTATATAATCTTGTAGAGCGTACAAGACAACACTTCCTTTTCCATAATGAATATAGCTTTGCCCCTCTACTTTATACAGAGGCAATTCTTTTTTGGCTTCAGCACTTCTACCTTTTAAATATTTTTCAAAATCATAGTTTAAAAACTGTTTCATCTTACCATCATCCTTTACCCTGTTTTTCATCACCATCAATGCAGAATATTCTGAAAAACTTTCAGATAACATAGTAGCTCCTTGCATATTTGCTCCTACTACCTGATGTGCCCAGTATTGATGTGCCATTTCGTGTGCTATAATAGCTTCGATAACATTGTTATCGTTTTTGTTTGAAAGATCAGTTGTAAACCCACCACCTTCTGTATAAGGCATTGTACCAGGAAAAGCCTGTGCAAAGTTATAATACCTTGGAATCTCGATGATTCTGGCTTGGTTATGAACATAAGGACCAAAATTTTTGGTATAATACTTCAATGATTTTTCTATAGCATCCAGCATCATATCAATATTATAATCATGATCTTTATGATAATATACTTCAATATCAATACCATTCCACTTTTTACGAGATACCTCATACTCTGCAGACATAAAATTGACAAAATTTAAAGAGCTGTGATCATTTCTATATTTAAAATATGAACGCCCATCTGCCTTCCACTGTTTTACTAAGGTTCCTGGAGCAATAGCAATTTGATTGCTAGAAGTTGAAACTATCGTTTCAATATTTATCCAATCAGATTCTCCTTCTGTAAAATAATTCTGCTTATTATTAATTTGATCATTAGGACTTAGCTTAGTCATTCGTTTTCTGGGAGGAAAATTGTGTTTTTTTCTGACATTTTGATCCATGAGCTCATTATTTTTGTCATATCCGATTTTAGGTAGTATATAAGCTTCCTGAATAAAAGTTCCATTTTTTGCAACACGTAAATTTGAAACACTGTTTTCGAACCCTTTGCTTTTATATACTGCATCTATAACAATATTCATTTCAGAGCCTGGTTGTAGTGGGGTATTCAATTTATATATTTGGTATCCTAGTTTTTTATCATCTAAAATTAATTTTGCATTCGGAATGTTTAAAGTAATATCCCATTTTTCTGTTGTATAGTATTTAGAAACAGAGTAATGCAAAAAATCTATTGCAACATTTGTCTTATTTAACAAGGCAACATGAGTTTTAGCAAGTAAATTACGTTCCTCGGGATATATATCTACTTCGTAAGTAACATCACCAAATTTGGGTTGTGGGATGTTTTCATATTTTTTATAGTTCTTTTCATAAAAAACCTGCATCTCTTCTATCTCATTAGCAGATGCATAGGGGTTTACTATTTGTGTATTGTAATAAACAAAGCTCGATGTTAGGATAAACAAATGAACAACTGTAATTAGAATCAATGCATATTTCTTTGTAAAATGCTTTTTGGCAGACTTAATTCTATCTTTTATTCCTCTTACAGCTCCTCTTATCCATAAAAGGCTGCCAATAGTAATAAGTAATAAACCAAACAATATCCAATATAAACTAAACCAATTTTTTGAAATTAGAGCTTCACTAAAACCATTCATATCAGAATATTGATAACTTGGTGTAAAACCAAGATTTAACATAAATGACTCTATTCCTAAAGCATCCACAATAACAAACTCAAATAAGAACAGTAATACTATTGAAACAAAATAGCTTATATATTTATGGTTTATGATGATTTGTATAAAGACCAAAATACAAGACCAGGCTATATACATTAATAATCCTGAGTAAATAAAATCTAATAAGTACACATCGATATCTGGATTAGTATATCCACTTAATAATTGATAACCTATAGAAATCAAAATCAGAAATAAATCGAATATAACATTAATCGCTATTAGTGAAGTAATTTTGGCAAGAAGTAAAACGATTGAACTATGCGGTGATCCATCTATAACTCCGCTAATATTGCTTGATCGTTCTCTCCACACCAATTCTCCACTAAAAAAGACCAACATGACCATTCCAATAATCGTACATATTGGTCGATTGAAATCTAACATTTTATAGGTAACATGATATGACTTAACTCCATAAAAATCAAAACCATTTAGTAATTTATTGATTAAAATTAGAGTCCCAACAATAAGCATTATTTTAAAAGTGTTACTTTTTAAAATGGCATAAAAGTTTATTTTAAAAAAACTAATAAACTGCTTTCCTGAAGCTGTAAAATTAAAATAGCTTTGCACTTTTGGAAGACTAAAAATTTTGATAGCTTGTCCCTTTTTGCTGATCTTCTTTTCTTTTTCTACTTTTTTACTCTTCTGAACAAATGAAAAAGATATATATGAACTAACGATGATAATAAGTCCTATACCTACCCATAGAATCCTATTCGCAAATAACCAACCACTTACAGATATAACATTTGTGTTTTTTTCAACACTTGTAAAGTATTTAGAATCTATTTGATAAGCTCTAACACCCAAAATATCTGTGAACGCAGCTAAGTACTCGGTACTGATATCGGTTAAAAATGTTCCTGCAACCAGATATCCAATAATAAGGATAACTGTAGCAATAAAAGATATAATAGTGCTTTTCCATTTTAGGGCTATGGCATAAATGATTACCCCAGAAACAAACATATTAGGTAAGACATATAAGAAATAGTTATTTATAAAAAAACTCAATTTAAGATCTCCTACTCTATCGGGATTTATCATTCCCGATTCGGGCCCCATATCAGACCCAATTAAAAATCCAAAAAACACACCTAATAGTGGAATCGTAGACAAAAAAAGTGCTCCAAAAAAACGACCAAAAAAGTAACTGGCTTTATGGATAGGAGTGCTAAAAAGGATTTCATCAAACTGATTTTGATAATCTCTCAAAGCAGCATTGTTAAAATATGCAGTGGCAATTAACAAACTAAAAATTGACATATTACCAATATAAATGGTTATAATATGAGGTGCATTTTTTAATACATTTCCTATTGCTCCTCCATACACTATATTATCATTTACAACCCCTATAGCTGCAATTATTGTAAATATGAAAAAGAATATATATAACATGGGACTTTTTATACCCATATAGATCTCTTTTAAAAAGAATGCTTTAAACATAATGTTACGTTTTTAGTTGATTAATCCAGATTTATACTACTTCTCTGATGGTATTAATTTTGGAAAAGAACACATCTTCCAATGTTGGGGAAACAAGAGTAAATCCTACTCCAGGTTTTATGTCGCTTAAAACATGAATCAATGGTTTACCACCGACCATTTTATTAGAGATAATTATATATTCATTACTATAATCTTCAAGTTCATTTCGTTCAATTAATTTTTGCCACACTCTCTCATTTAGTTCATCAATTACATGCTGCGGTCTACCTTTACAAATGAGTTTTCCCTGATTCATGATCGCCATATTTTGACATAATTCTCTTACGTCTTCTACAATATGAGTAGATAAAATAATGATGACATCTTCTGCAACATTAGCCAGAAGGTTATGAAATCTATTTCTTTCTCCGGGGTCTAACCCAGCCGTTGGTTCATCTACAATGATTAGTTTTGGATTGCCTATCAATGCTTGAGCAATACCTATTCTTTGTTTCATACCTCCCGAGAAACCTTTAACACTTTTGTTTCTTTTTTCATAAAGGTTTACTTTTTGCAATAAAAAGTTTACTAATTCTGTTCTTTCCTTTCGGTTTGTGATACCTTTTAATATTGCTAAATGATCCAATAATTGCTTTGCTGTAATCTTTGGATATACCCCAAACTCTTGTGGCAAATACCCTAATACTTTTCGTAATTCAATTGGGTTTTCGAGAATATTAATGGCATCCAAATGTATTGTCCCTTTATCTGCTTCCTGTAATGTGGCCAAAGTTCTCATTAATGAAGATTTACCTGCACCATTCGGCCCTAACAAACCAAACATTCCGTTAGAAATTTCGAGCGAAAGGTTATCTAATGCTTTTACTCCATTTGAATATGTTTTACATAAATTTTTGATTACTAATTCCATGAGCTACTGATTTAAAGTCAGCAACAAAAAGAAGGTAAGAGAAAGAAGAAATCAATTTTTTTTAACCAACTCCTATATATGAATGGCTAAAAAGTGTATTATCATTAATGAATGTTGTTCGTTAATAAAAAACATAGTTTCATTGATGATTTTAGGGTATTCATTAATTAGAATAGTCTAACTCCAATAGTTTTAATATTTTTATTTCCAAGAATACATTGATATGAAAACCCAAACACTGGATACCAGAAAAAAAAATATTCTAATACATGTTTTAGTGTTGTTTAGTATAATCTCAATAGTTGTACTAGGTTTTGTTTTTTCTGATAAGAATGTATTTACACTATCATCTCTAATTAATTATTTTCTTCAAGCCACTACAAGCATTCTTTTGTTAATAGCCCCTCCTGTTTATTTCAATATATATTGGATTATCCCCAGGTATTTAGTAAAAAAACGATACTTCATTTATATTGTATTACTCCTTATCATGATTATTGGTTGGGGGTATATAATAGGCTATGGTGAACCCTTAATGGATCAATATTGGTTTAATCAACCTGACCAGGAAATGGCACCAGAAAACGGTATCACTGGCATGATTGTTATTATACTGGTTTCTACGTTATTAAACTTATCCTATAGATGGTTTATTCAACTCTCAAAAATAAATCAGATCGAAAATGATCGCCTTCATTTAGAATTATCATTACTGAAAAATCAAATCAATCCACACTTTTTCTTTAATACATTAAATAACTTATATGCTCTTTCACTAGAAAAATCTGACAAAACACCATCAGTAATTTTGAAATTGTCTGAAATAATGCGTTATACGATCTATGATTGTAAAGAACCCAAAGTATCTATTGGTGGAGAAGTAACATATTTAGAAAATTTTATTGAACTTCAAAAAATGAGGCATCATAACCGTGGAATTATTTCTTTCGAAAAAAAGATCGATGATGAATCAAAACAAATTGCACCTATGATCTTAATTGTGTTTTTAGAAAATGCATTTAAACATGGTTTTGATCATATGGAAAAAAATGCATTTATAAATTTTAAGCTACAAACCACAGAAAAGATATTGCATTTATATATTGAGAATAATTTTAGTGATACCGAAAATAAAAATGATGATGGCATTGGTCTTGAAAATGTGAAAAGAAGATTATCTTTAATTTATCCAAATGCACATGAACTTAGGATTGATAAAAAAGACACTGTTTTTACGATTGATTTAAAATTAAATTTAGAATGAACTGCATTACAATTGATGACGAACCTTTGGCCCATAAAGTGATAAAAAACTATTGCGCTAATCTTTCATTTTTAAATGTTGTGAAAGAATGCCATTCTGCGTTTGATGCAATGAATTATTTGAATGAAAATCATGTGGATTTAGTTTTTTTGGATATCAATATGCCAAAACTTAAAGGATTGGATTTTTTACGTACATTAAATAATCCTCCTTTAATCATTGTAACTACCGCTTATCAGGAATATGCTATAGAAGGTTATGAGCTAAATATTCTGGATTACCTCTTAAAACCTTTCAGTTTTGAACGGTTTTTAAAAGCTATAAATAAAGCCCAGAGTCAAAAGAAAATGATAGATAGTTTGCAGAATGGAACAGAAAATCAAGTTTTCTCAAACCCAAAAAACACTGTAAATCAAAATGATAGCATATTTGTAAAAGGAGACAAAAAAATGCATCAAATTCAATTAGATAGTATTTTATATCTAGAAAGTTTAGGAAGTTATGTCAAAATACACCTGGAAAACGAAACTATTACATCATTAGATAGATTGACCAATTTTGAAAATACTTTACCAAAAAATCAATTTTTAAGAATACATCGCTCTTATATAATAGCGCTTAAAAAAATACAAACTATTGAAGGAAATCGATTAAAAGTAGCTGGAATTGATATTCCTATTGGTAATGTTTATAAACATAACCTAACCCATGCTATTAAAAAATAGTGCTCATTTTTATTAAAAAAAATATTCTTATTTCCTTACTTTTATTTAATTGTATTAATAACGCTGCCACAAGTTAGCATTGCATCACCAAAATATGGGTTACGAATTTCTTTTTCTCCACTTATCCAAATAGCTCCTTTATTGGTATTAGCCATAGGGCATTTTTGTACATATATTGCTGTATTTAATTTGGTAAAGTTAGATATTAGAGCTACGATATTCTCATTTAATACTACAAAATAGGTTCTTTGTTTTTCTAATTCTTTGTTGTTGGCAATATTATCTAATACCCTGATACTCTTTGATAGATGAGTTTTTTCTATCTCGCTTAAATTTGAAGTTTTAATTGCTTTTAAGATTTTACTTGTTGTTTTCGCAAAAATAGAAACCTGAGAAGCATTAGATTCTACAAATGCATCTTTCATTTGTAAGTATGGTATAAAGGCTGGTAAAAAATCTTTCTGAAATGATTTTGATAATTCCATTTGCATTCCCAAATGCCCTTCATGACCAGTCATCATCTTTCCTCCTTCTTTGTTCATCATTGATTTTTTTCCTTGTAATTGTGCTGCGGCATCAACGGTAAATGCTCCGTTTGTTACTATCTCATCACCATTATTGAGCCCATTTAGAATTATATATGTATTTCCCGTAGCATTTCCCAGCAATACTTCTCTCATTTCAAAAATAGGTTCGGTAGCACTTGTTTTTATGTATACTACAGAGCGCTCACCAGTCCATAGTACAGCACTTGCCGGAACAATAAGTTGTTCTGTAGTCTCACTTTTACTTGCAACACTACCAGTTACAAACATCCCTGGCTTAAAAAGATGATCTCGATTGCTAAGGTTAGTTCTTATTGTAACGGTTCTTGTTTTAGTATTTAAAACTGGGTTTATAAAAGATATTGTGCCATTAAATTTTTTATCTGGATATGCAGTAGTGATAATATCGATTCGCTGTCCTTTGCTAAATTGTGCAATTTGATTTTCATATACATCAAATTCTGCCCATACTGTACTCAGGTTACTTACTTTTAAAATAGGCTGCCCCTGTTTTACATAATCTCCTTCTGCACTCATTACCTCTGATACGGTACCCGAAACTGTAGCATAAACAGGAAAGTTTTCCTGAACTTTACCAGAAGACGCTATTGCATTGATTTGGTTGTCTGAAAGTTTCCATAACTTTAATTTATTACGAACAGCTTTATATAGTATTGGTTGGGATTCTTTAAGTGATAATGCCGTAATAAGTTCTTGTTGTGCTGCGACAAGGTTTGGTGCATAAATAGTTGCTAATCTTTGCCCTTTTCTAACTTCTTGTCCTTTATAATTAACATTTAACCGTTCGATTCTACCATCAAAATAGCTAGCTTGTACTGCATTTGCTTCTTCATTTTCCATTATTTTTCCAGATAGTATAATCTTATTTTTATCAACTCCTGTCAAATTTCCGACTCTAGTAGTTTGGATATTTGCCAGTGCCATTGCATTTTCGGTCATTTTAAATTGATCAGCAGAAAGACCATCAGTTTTGGTTCCTGCCGGAATTAGATCCATACCACATATTGGACAATCACCAGGTTCTGTCTGCATAATTTGAGGATGCATTGAGCAGGTCCACATTTGGTTTGTTGTAGCTTCTTCCTGATCGTTATTGTGATTGTGTTTAGTAGAATTACTAGTTCCAAAAATAAAGTAACCTCCTAATAGCCCTACAAGAACTGCTATACCAATATAAATGATGTTCTTATTCATGACGTTTATTTTTTTTTATTTTTCTAATTGTCGGCGAGGATATAAACCATAAAGTGAACCCACTTAGTACTGTTATTAATCCTAATAGAGAGAAAGTTCTAAGAATGATTGTATTAAAATTGTCTCTTCCTTCATAATCCATTGTATGAGTCATCCAGAGGAAATCAAACCAACGCCACGATCGGTGTCTCACTCTTTGAAAACTTCCATCTTTTACCGAGATATATGCTTTTACATTTTGAGAGTGCTCATATGAAATAACATAAGCAGGTAGTGGTCTTTCTCGATACTCATGATGATTACCTACTTCACTTATTTTGTCAACACTTTTTACTTTTAATTCTGGATGCATATTTTTTTCTGCAATTTTCAGAGCTTCAGAAGCAGTTATTTCTAATTTTATAACTCCAGTATTTGCATTAAAAAGTTGCTTCTCATTTATCCAATAATACGGTTGTCCAGCTATTTCTTTAAGTTCTAGTGATTTGATAGCTTCCTTTGTTTCTATTTGAGAAGGTTTTATCAAGTCATTAAAGGATATAACATCAACATTTTCATTTTTAAACTGATCTCCATGAATATCATCAATATCTGTCCAGCTAAAATACAGGCCACTAACTGTCCATAGCAGAAACTGGATTCCTAAAAAGAGGCCTAAATACCTGTGTGCTTTTCTAATTTTTGTTGCTGTTTGCCTTTTAACCATATGTATTCATTTTCATATCTAATTGATATGTATTGTTTTTAATCGTAAAGCATTAGTTATTACTGATACAGAACTAAAACTCATTGCCAGAGCTGCAATCATAGGAGATAATAAGATTCCGAAAAAAGGAAAAAGTACCCCAGCTGCTATCGGCACCCCTAGTGTGTTATAAATAAGTGCGAAGAAAAGATTTTGCTTGATATTCTTCATTACTTTATCACTTAATTTTTTTGCCTTTACAATACCCTGTAAATCTCCTTTTACCAAAGTAATAGTCGCACTCTCTATAGCCACATCGGTACCTGTACCCATCGCAATACCAACATCGCTTTTTGCAAGAGCAGGAGCATCATTAATACCATCTCCAGCCATTGCAACCACTTTACCGCTATCTTGTAATTTTTTGACTTCACTAAGCTTATCCTCGGGTAACATCTCTGCTTTAAAGTTTTTGAGATTAAGCTCGTTAGCTACCGCATAGGCGGTACTGTAATTATCCCCGGTAAGCATGGTTACATCAATTCCATTATCCTGTAACTGCTTAATAGCTTCACGACTAGTTTCTTTGATTTTATCTCCTATAACGATATAACCTGCTACATCTTGATCGAGAGATAAAAAAGAAACTGTTTTTCCTTTTTTCTGATAAGATTCAGCTTGTTTTTTAAGTTCAACTGAAATAGGTACATTGGCATATTCTAACATTTTTGCATTACCCAATATCACTTTTACATTTGCGATGTTTCCTTCTACTCCTTTCCCTGTTACAGCTTTAAATTCACTTACATCTAATAATTCAATATGCTGTTCTTTTCCATATTTTAGTGTTGCCTGAGCCAATGGATGTTCACTTAAATTATTAAGAGAAATGATATATTGAAGGATTTCTTCTTTACTAAATCGATCTCCGAAAGCTTCTACATTTTCAACAGTTGGTTTTCCTTCAGTTATGGTTCCTGTCTTATCCACAATAAGAGTATCCACTTTGTTCATTGTTTCGAGTGCTTCTGCTCTTTTAATCAACACACCATTTTGAGCTCCCTTACCAACTCCAACCATTACAGACATTGGTGTAGCCAGACCCAAAGCACATGGACAGGCAATTATAAGTACAGCAATTGCATTTACAAATGCATAAACATAAGTAGGTTCGGGACCATAAACTGCCCAAATGACAAATGTGATTAAGGCAATGATAACCACTATAGGCACAAAATATCCCGAAACACTATCTGCCAGTTTTTGGATAGGAGCACGACTACGACTTGCATCATTTACCATTTGGATAATTTTTGATAACAACGTATCAGCTCCAACTTTTTCTGCTTTCAATAAGAAGGAATGATTTCCATTAATGGTTCCACTACTCACCAGATCACCTTCTACCTTATCTACTGGTATTGGTTCACCTGTGATCATTGATTCGTCTACAGATGTTTGCCCTTGAAAGATTGATCCATCTACTGGAATTTTATCTCCTGGTTTTACTCGTAGTATATCATTCAATTCTATCTGATCAATAGAAATTTCTTCTTCTTTACCTTCTACAACACGTATTGCTTTGTTAGGTGCCAGTTTCAACAGCTCCTTAATTGCAGTGTTTGTTTTGCTGTGTGCTCGTGATTCTAATACCTGGCCTAAAAGTACAAGTGTTAAGATAACGGTGGCCGCTTCAAAATATACATGTACTGTTCCTGATTCTGTTTTAAACTGATCTGGAAAAAAACTTGGAAAAAGCATTGCTAAAATACTAAATAACCATGCAGTACCCGCACCAATGCCTATAAGAGTAAACATATTGAGGTTCCAGATTTTTATAGAACGAAAAGCACGCTCAAAAAACATCCAGGTGGCATAGAACACTACAGGAACAGAAAGTCCAAACTGAATCCAATTTCTATATTTTAATTCCAAAATATCATTAAGCGGATTACTCGAAAACATATCTGACATCGCTATTATAAAAATAGGAACCGTAAATAGTACAGCTATCCAGAATTTCCTTAATAATTTTTTATAATTCTTTTCTTCTTCAGAAAGATCTGGTTGTAACACTATTAGATCCATACCACAAATAGAACATGCACCAGGGGCATCTTTAATTACTTCTGGATGCATTGGACAGGTATACTGTTCTACAGCAATTGTATGTAATGTTATTTCTTCAACTAAATCCATCCCACATACAGGACAATCCTGTAACGCATTGTATGTTTTATCTCCTTCGCAATGCATTGGGCAATAAAAAACTCCTGTACCTTTTCCTTTAGGCTTAACCTGTTTTGGTTTATCATTCTGATCTTGTGTCCCCGGAAGGTGGATACTGTAACGTCCACCTTCTTGCGCTAATGTCTCTTGAAAAATAGCTAAAGAAATGTGTTCTTTTGTTTCAATAATTGCTTCTGATTTCTCCAGATCAACAGACGCACTGGTCACCCCATCCATAGTATCAAGTATGTGCTCCACATGGCCACGACAGCCATTACAAGTCATCCCAGATATTTTATATGTATGTTTCATTTTTTAATTTTCAATGTTCAACCAGTAAAATTATTGAGTTTACATCTCTTCCTATTTGATAATTATGGTTTCTTCTTATACAATTTTGTCCAGTGGTTGACGATCCCACGATTGTAGATTTTTAAAACTACTCATAGACATTCCAGTAATTGTTTTAAATTGTTTTGCCAAATGACTTCCACTTTTATAGTTCAATGAATGTGCTATTTCAGAAAAACTTAAGTTTCCCATTTGAATATATTCCTTTGCTTTTTCAATTTTAAGGCGAATGAAATATTTTTCTATAGTCAAGCCCTCATTACTACTAAACAATTTACTTATCACAGAATAATCCTTATGTATATGTTTGGAAATAAGATCAGATAGATTTTTATTTAACATACCATCATTTGACAATTCACTTATCAAATAGGATTTCACTTGTTCTACAATAAGAGCTACTTCATCATTTATGATCTCGAAACCATTACGAATAATAATTTCATTTACTTTTTTATAAGTAATGGCGTCAATATTACTAAACATGATCTCTCCCAATTCTATTGTTTCAACAGGGATTTTAGCATTTTTAAATTCCTGTTGTAGTACAGTTTTACATCGGTTACAGACCATGTTTTTGATTAAAACTTTTTTCATCTGGTTGTATTTATTGTTTTAGAAGTCAGATGGAATAGCTAGTGTAATTATCGAATAGTTTCGGCAACACTACCACATTTTAGCATTCGATCCCCAAAATATGGGTTCCTAATTTCTTTTTCTTTAGATAACCAATATCCACCTGTATTATCAAATGCCATTGGACAATATTGCTTATAAACCTCTCCAGACGACAATGCTCCTTTAAGCGCAGTTTCCATTTGTGCAGTAATTTCTATGAACGCTTTTCTTTGCTCCTCGATATCATCTGTATTTGTTATTGCCTCAACCGCCGTTTTTAGAGCTGTATTTTCTGTTACTTTGGCAAGCATTTGAGCTCCTGCTTTAGCTTCATTAGCATCTGTATTTACCAAAGCTGTTTTGATATGGATATAATGCTGAAAAGCTTCTGCTGTTTCTACATTTTTAAACTGAACTTCCTTTGTTTGCTCTCCTTCATGACTACTATGATCATTATTATGACCCATTTCAGAATGTTCCTGTTTTTCATCTGTTTTAGATGTTTTATTCTCTTTGCAAGATAGTATTGTTAATCCTAGTATTGCTACTATAATTACTCTTATATCATAAATTTTTAAGTTTCTCATTTTGTTTACTTTTTTAAATAGTTTTGTTTTTTTGATTTGTTAAATAATTGATAATCGCAGCTTGTGTATAGTATAATTGTATACTCTCTATCTGATTTAGCTGAAATTTAAGTTGTAGTTCCTGGATGTCTAACACATCATTAAAATCTATAGTTCCTGTTTCATAGCTTTTTATCAGTATTTCTTCTGCATTTTTGGCTTGTTTTAAATTTTCTTTCTGAGTATTGTATTTGATTCTTGCAGTATTTCTATTGGAAACAGCCTTCCCTAAAATCGTTTCCATATGGTTTAATCGTTCTTCTTTTTGTGCTGTAATTTCTTGTTGACGTAATTTGTTTTGACGAGTTCGGGAATCATGACGCTTATTAAATATAGGGATAGAAAAAGATACCATAGGCATTATAATATCTTTACCATTATCATTTATAGTAACATCATTTCTCTCTGATACTGGTATATAGTCAAGTCCAAAGCCAATTTGTGGAGACTTTTCTTTTCGATTAAGCAATTCTGATTGTTTTATGCTTTCATATATCTTATCGTATTTAATTAGTTCTGGGTTAAGTTGTAAATTTTCCTTGTTGGTAATAGGATCTTCTGATGGTATGTCCATTTTGCCGGGGACAATCATATCAATGCCCGAATCTCTATTGAGTAAAGCATTAAAAGCTATTTGTTCTGCCAAAAAGCTTTCTTTGAGTACTGCTTTATGTTGTTCTAGCTCATTTTGACGCATTTGTAGTTTTAATACATCTACTGCAGAGCTTTTACCCACTTCGATAGATGTTAGTGCGAGTTTCTCGTAGGTTTGTAATAGTAGAATATTATCTTCAAGTATCTTTTGTTTGCTTTGTATTGCAAATAATTTATAATACGATTGAGAAATCGAAAGGGCTAATTTTCTTTTCGCAATTACAATGTCTACATATTCTGTCTCTGCCATGGCCGTAGAATAATTCTCTCTTGCTGTAATTGTTCCAAACCATGGTAACTTTTGTTTGACAGAAAATTTTGCACGTTGTGCACCTGTACGTGTCTCTGGTTCACTTACAAAATACCCTGCACTCAACTGTGTATTAGGCAACGTATTCACTTCTTTTATTTTTTCTTTTGCAACTGCATAACGCAACTCAAAATACTGAATATTAGAACTATTACGCCATCCTTCTTGAATATATAATTCAAGTTGTTGAGCATGTGTAAAAACTGAAATAAAAAGAAACCCTAGTATGATATTTAAATGCTTCATTTACTCATTTTTTTAAGTTGAACTTCTTTTTTCCAGCCAAATAATACCGGTACAACAAATAGTGTTATAAGGGCAATCCCCATTCCGCCAAATGAAGGAATTGCCATTGGTATCATAATATCACTCCCACGCCCAGTAGATGTTAATATTGGTAATAATGCAAGAATTGTAGTTGCAGTGGTCATTAGGCAAGGGCGAATTCTCTTCTCTCCTGCTTCGATCACAGATGTTCTAATATCATTAAGGGATTTCGGTTCATTTTTATCAAAAGTCTGTTTAAGATAAGTCGCCATTACTACTCCATCATCTGTAGCAATACCAAAAAGTGCAATGAAACCGACCCATACGGCAACACTTAGATTGATGGTGTGAACTTGAAACAGATCTCGCAAGTTTTTATCAAAGAAATTGATGTTTAAAAACCAATCTTGACCATATAACCAGATCATTAAAAATCCACCAGAAAAAGCTACTGCAATACCTGTAAATACTATTAATGAAGTAGTTATTGAGCGAAACTGAAGGTAGAGTATTAAAAAGATAATGGCCAAAGCCAAAGGTACTACAATCGATAATGTCTTTTCTGCTCTCAATTGATTTTCATACGTACCTGTGAATTGATAGGTTATTCCTTTTGGAACAATCAGTTCACTATTATCAATCTTGGTTTTTATTAAGTTTTGTGCATTCTTAACAACATTTACTTCTGCAAAACCATCTTTCTTATCAAATAAAACATAGCCCACTAGAAATGTATCTTCACTTTTTATCACTTGCGGCCCTTGTTCATAACGAATATCCACTAATTCGCTTAGCGGTATCGAACTTCCTTTTTCCAAAGGAACATAGATAGTTTCGAGATCTGTTGGATTAGCCCGAAGTTCGCGTGGATAGCGTACTCGAACTCCATAACGTTCTCTACCTTCCACCGTTTGTGTAAGTGAAATTCCCCCTATTGCTACTTCGAGAATTTGCTGAACCTGTTCAACCGATACTCCATAACGTACCAATTGTTCTCTATCAATGTCTAAAAGCAAATAAGGTTTTCCAACAATACGATCTGCAAACACTGCTTCTTCTTTTACTCCATCTACTTCTTTTAGTATCTCTTCTAATTGGATTCCAAAAGCTTCAATTTGTTTTAAATTCTGCCCTTTTACTTTAATACCCATTGGGGCTCGCATTCCCGTTTGTAGCATTATCAATCGAGTTTCTATTGGTTGTAGTTTCGGTGCCGAAGTTACTCCAGGTAATTTTGTGACTTTTATGATTTGACTCCAAATATCGTCTGGATTCTTGATTTCTGGTCTCCAGTTACGATAGAATTCTCCATTATTATCGGGAACAAGGTTTCCTCTTTTAATAGAGAAATATTTCTTTTTTGAGGCATTACTGATTTTACCAGAGTCAACATCATAGTTTTCATTATAAATCAGATTTCCATTTACATCAATAAATAGTCCATCATCATTAATCTTATATCGTTGTCTCTTCCCTTTTTCATTCAGCATATACTCTGGTGTATACAAAATGATATTCTCATACATCGATAATGGAGCCGGATCAAGAGCAGATTCTATTCTACCAGCTTTACCAACAACAGTCTTAACCTCTGGGATATTGGCTACTGCCATATCCAATTGTTGCAGTATTCTCTTGTTTTCTGCTACCCCCGCGTGTGATAATGTGGTTGGCATCAATAGGAAAGAACCTTCGTTTAATGAAGGCATAAATTCTTTCCCAGTATTTTTCATAATTAAAAACCCAAAAACAATAATAATAGCAGGAAGTGATAGGAATAGTACCTTATTTTTTAATGCCCATAGCAAAATTCGGGTATAGTATTTTCTAAAAAGGGTAAAAGTACCCAACAACCCAAAACATATAATTCCTACAAACACAAGATTCCAAAAGATGTTTTTATCCACACCCAACGGTCGCCAGTACTCTGCCAATAGAAATATAATTGTTACAGCAGATATTATAATATTACCCAAATTAACCTGGCTTTGGGAAAGTATACCTCTCAAACCAAGAATTGTTGTGATCCCAAAAGCTATCAGGATTATACCTAGCGATATACCATTAAGAATAACTATACATCCTAATACAATCAAAATACTACTAATAACATAACTCACTGAAGTTTTAATATTCTTCCTTTTGAATAAAAACGCAGCAAACGGTGGAATCAAGAATAAAGCTACTATGATTGATGCTGTAAGTGCCATAGTTTTGGTAAATGCTAATGGTCTGAATAGTTTTCCTTCTGCTCCAATCATCGTAAATACAGGTAGGAAACTGATTATTGTAGTTAGTACTGCTGTCAATATTGCACCAGAAACTTCGGTGGTAGCATTATATACAACTGTATTCACTGGCAAATGATTTTTATTATCATCGAGATGCCTTATAATATTTTCTGAAAGTATGACTCCCACATCGACCATAGTACCGATAGCGATAGCAATACCAGATAAAGCAACAATATTAGCATCAATACCAAAGAGTTTCATGGCTATAAAAACCATTAAAACAGCTACGGGCAAGAGTCCTGAAATAAGAATTGATGCCCTGAGGTTAAATACCATAATAATGATAACAAGAAAGGTGATCAAAATTTCTAAGGTAAGTGCCTCGTTAAGTGTGCCTAATGTTTCATGAATAAGTTCGGTTCGATCATAAAAAGGAACTATTGTTAATTGCGAAGTACGACCATCTTTTAGTTGTTTAGATGGCAATCCGCTACTGAGTTCTGTAATTTTATCTTTTACGTTACTGATAACCTCTAATGGGTTTGCGCCATAGCGTGCAACGACCACACCTCCTGCTACTTCTGCACCTTCTTTATCCAAGATACCTCTTCTGGCCTCTGGTCCTAAACTAACATTGGCAACATCTTTAATACGTATTGATGTAAATTCTTCTGAGGTCACTACTGCATTTTCGATATCTGCTATAGATTTTATATACCCCAAACCGCGAACAAGATATTCTGCCTGGTTAATTTCTAACGTCTGTGCACCGATATCCCGATTTGATTGCTTAACTGCATCGACAATATGTTGTAAGCTAATGTTGTACTGGCGCATTAGCTCTGGATTTACATCTACCTGATATTCTTGTACATACCCACCTATAGAGGCTACCTCTGATACTCCACTTGCAGATGATAATCCATATTTCACATAGTAATCCTGGATACTTCTTAATTCTTGTAAATCCCAACCACCTGTTACGTTTCCGTTTTCGTCTCGTCCTTCTAAAGTATACCAAAAAATCTGGCCCAATCCAGTTGCATCTGGCCCCAAACTTGGATTTACTCCATTTGGTAATAGCCCGATAGGTAAAGAATTTAGTTTTTCCAGAATACGGCTCCTGCTCCAGTAGAATTCTACATCTTCTTCAAAAATGATATAAATACTAGAAAATCCAAACATTGAAGAACTACGAATGGTTTTTACTCCTGGCACTCCTAAAAGTGAAGTAGTTAAAGGATACGTAATCTGGTTCTCTATATCTTGCGGTGATCGCCCCTGCCATTTTGTAAATACGATTTGCTGGTTTTCACCAATATCGGGTATGGCATCGACTGCTACAGGGTCACTAGGTAATATTCCTGTTTGCCAACCAAATGGTGCATTTACAATACCCCACCCTACAAAAAGAGCTAGTAAAAGGACTGCAACCAATTTATTCTCGATAAGAAATTTGATGCTTTTATTTAGCATATACTTTGATTATTAAATAATTAGAGAAAGACATTGTTTTTGAATTACAAACAACAACTCTAGCCCAGATGGACGTCATCGGGCATAATTATAATTATCTAATGTATCAAATAAGAAAGGTTTCGTTAAGCACTTGAATATCCTTGACCAAGAAAGGAGGTGGATACTCTTTAAAAGGGATGACATTATTCTCAAGTCCTTCAAAAAGGTTTATATATGAGTAATAAAAAATTGCAACAAAAGCTTGTTGCTCTAAAGTGATTTTATCTAATGAATTTTGAAGTTCATCTTGTCCTTCAAAAGTAAGTTGTTTATCGGTACAACAGCTTTTTTTGGCCAGTATTGAACATGCAACCGAATCAGACATTTGCTGTTCCATTCCACAAGTCTTTGCTTCTTTAAACAAGGCAATATCAACCAAAGTATTTCCACAATAATGCATATCTAATGTAAACGACATTGTAGATGCCATTACTATTAATGCCATTAAAACAGCAGATATTTTATGGATAAATTTTTTCATTTATCTAACAAATCTACAAAAAATAGATATAACAAATTTTGTTTAACAGAAGTTTAATCTTTGTTTTTAAGAAATAAACCTCTAAATATTTCTTACATCAAAAGACTTTTCCATAATAGTTAAGGTCAATTATCTCGTCTTTAGTTGTCTTATAATCACATTTTATGGTTCCTTATTTATGAAGATTGGTCAGTCTTTTTTAGTCATATTTAGTACATATAATTATTATAAAATCTTGAAGGTTATTTGAAATCTATTACTTATCTATTCTTTTCATAACAAATTGAGTTTCTAATTTTCCAAACCAACTAGGTTTTTGGCCATCGGGATAGGTTTCGTCAATCATTTTTAATTTTAAAAGACCTCCTTTTAGATCATATATAAAACTTTGTTTTCCCCCTTCAAAACCAGGTACTTTAGCGATAATAGCTTGTACGTTAAAAGTAGAATCAGTAGCTGTATACGTTCCTGAGTTGAATACTATAGTTCTAAATCCCGAAATCATTTCTTCTTCTGTAGGATGGGATAGGTTTTTAAAGGGTTTTCTGGATGTATCTGTTGCTGTCCATATAATAGAATACCTTTTTGGTGTAACCATAAAAATACCCGGTAATGGTTGTTTTATTGAATAAATAGTATCTTTTGTTATCCATTGTACTTCTTCTATACTCCAGGAACCCAGGATAGGGTTATTTTTTACTACTTCTTCTTTTTTATTTGTACAACCATTTACTAGTATAATAATGGTTATTAAAACTATTACAAGAATTACACTTTTAGAAATTATAGTAATATTCATGTTTATGTCTTGGATATAAGTAAAATCTGAAAAGTAAATTTTTATTATAAAATTAAACCTGCCGAAGTTTTATAGTTTTGATGATTAAGCAATCTTCGGCAGGTTCAGACTAACAAAAATTATGAAATATACTTTTATGATTACTTTAGAATTAATTATTGATTGATCGGTGTAGCAACAAATAAACTTTCGACTCCCGGGAAATTAGAATTTGCATTTATTTCTGATTGTGGGTATAGAAATCGCTCAGGTATTCCAGGTGCTGTAGAGGATTTAATAGGTATCCCTAGTGCATTATCTGTTCTACGTAGATCACTAAAAACTGATAATTGTCCTATTAAAGAGATATATTTTTCCTCCAATATTTCATTGATTAATGTTGTTCCTGTAGATGTAGAATGAGGAAAACTACCTCCGTATACTGTTGCTAGATAATCTCTAACCTGATTAAACGGGGTTAGTCCATCACCACCAGTTCTTGCAGCAGATTCTGCTTCTATTAATTTTGTTTCAAGCCATGTTATTAATCGTAAAGGAGCTATTTCACCAAAATATCCATTACTATTATAATTTAGTTCAATACCATCAAAATATATAGTTGCTCTATTACTGTCTCCTGGAGTAACTAATAGTCTTGGTGTAACTCCTGCGACTAATTTTCGTAAATGAGAGTCCTCTACAGTGAGGTATCCACCTCTTAGCAGAGCACCAAACTGATAGAACAAATTTCTTCCTCCATTAGCTGTAGCATGACTAGATAACAAATCACCATTAGAAGATGAAATTCCTTGTTGAGCTTCTATTAATGCATTTGGGTAATCTTTTGCCGCCATATAATATCTGGCTTTTAGCGTATGCCCTATTTCACTCCATATAGCATCATTTTCTTCAAAAATCCCACTACCGTAGAATCCTTCTACTGTAGCATTATCTACTTTTGTTATAGCTTCAGATAGTATTGCCTGTATTTGTTGAAGTATTACTGATTGTGAATCATAAATAGGGTTCGGAAAATTATCGGCATCTCCGGCTTCAGAAAAAGGAACATCTCCGTACAATAACGTAGTTTCTCCAGCAAAACAAGCCATCAAAATTTGAGCAACTCCTTCTAACACAACATTTCCTGACTCAATAGCTTTTTCTTTGGTAAATTTTGCTTGTGCAAAACCAGCTTGATATGTATTAGCCCAGGTACCATTAAAGCCTTGTGCGGTAATTGTATAATTATTATAGGCTATATATTGTCTATCCGCGCCTGTAAACTGATCTCCAAAGATTCCAGCCAAACGAGCCGCTTCTCCACCTAAAAGATGAACTAGTTCTAATTCTGCCTGGCCAATCACTAATTCTCCTGGAGCATCTGTAAATACATTTGGATTGATATTTACATCTTCTACATAACTATCACAAGCTGTAAATGAAAATATAATCATCAATGTTATAATTGCTTTTTTCATCATTTTATTTTTTATTAGAATCCTATTTTTACTGTTGCTATATATGATTTTGTACCTGGATTAGTAAAGTAATCCAATCCCCTACCTAAACTTGCTCCGGTAAGATTTAGATCTGGATCTACTCCCTTAAAATCTGTCCACAATATCAAATTTCTTCCTGTAACACCAATCTCCATATTGGTTATCCCCATATTTTTAAAAAATCGTTTCGGAAAAGAGTAATACAAAGACAACTCTCTTAATCGTGTCCAGGAGGCATCGTCTACAAACTGCTCTGCCAAGGGCCCAAATCCGCCTCCTGTTCCTGTATACCAATCGATATCCAAAGCGACAGGGCCTGCTCCAAAATCTTGAATATTACCTCTAAATGTTGTACCTGCAGGATATACTGTTCCGGATGCGCTGGTTAATCCTCCGGTTGGAGTTACTGATTCATTGGCTGTATCAGGGTCTATACCGAAGAAGTTTAGTACACCACGCGTTCCTGCCCACATATCTCCTCCTTGAGAAGTTTCAAATTGTGCAGATAGCGTTACTCCTTTCCATGAAAATGTGGTACCCAATCCACCAGTCCAATCTGGATTAGGGTTTCCAATTACTCCGTTAACAGGATCTGCCTGTGGAAATCCATTAGCATCAAGATTTAGGCTTCCATCTGTATTTCGAAGATATCTACCTCCCCATAACGTACCAATAGGATGTCCTTCTACTACACGGGAAGATGTTCCTGCAAAACCAGCCAGAAATACAGATTCAACGCCACTTAAATCTTCTACCATATTATTATTTTTGGAAAAATTAGCATCTATTTTCCAGCTTACACTTGCACTCTCTATGATATCTATTCCCAAATCAATTTCAAATCCTTTATTAGAAATCTCAGCAGCATTATTCAGGCGGTTTGTATATCCTGTCGATGCTGGTAAAGTAAGGTTTAAGATCACGTCTTCTGTGGTCCTGTCATAATATGTAAATCCTAAACTAACATTGTTTTTAAATAGTCTTATATCGGCTCCTACTTCATATTCTTTTACTCTTTCTTCTTTTAAATCTGCGTTTCCTTGTACAAAATTTCTAACAAATGGATTTCCGTATAATGCGCCTACAAGACCATCTCCCCATCCCGAGCCAACACCACCACCTGCAAAGGTTGTAATATTCGAATATGGAACAGGTTCAATACCTACCTCTCCATATGAGGCTCTTATTTTACCAAAACTTAAAAATTTAGAATCCGAAATTAGATTACTAAATTGCCAACCAATGGATGCACTAGGATAAAATATGGATTCGTTTAAAGTAGAAGGTCGTTCATATCTGCCCGAGAATTCGAAAAGTAACTGGTCAAATAATTCTGCATTGATTACCGTATAAGCTCCTGATTTTTTTCTTTCGGTTATGGTTCTAGCTATTCCATTATTCTCTACCGTAGAATTACCGAAAAGCAATAAATCACCTACGATCGGATTTGTGAAATTAGTTTCGGTTCCGGTTTCAGATTTTTGATAATTATCTGTCATGCTTACTCCGGCGATCCAGCCAAGATTAAAATTGTTTCCTAAGTCAAAATTAGAACTGATAAAAAAGTTATAGTTTTCTATTTTTGATATTATGGTTCTATCAGAGAAAAAACCTGTTGAAGCTGCTCCTGCAGAATTAACAGGGAAAAATGTTTCTCTATTATCTGTATAATAATCTAACCCATATCTTGCAGTAAAGGTTATGTTGTTTCTAACCTTCCAGTTAAGTTCTGGGTTAATAATAATTCGATTAACTATATTAGGGTTTTTCTGTTCATTAATAGTCCACCCAGGGTTGTTATATGAAGGGGCTCTATCACCAAGATATCTTCTATATCCTCTATGAGCGTTTGCACTGGATAATCCTATATCATCATAATAAGTACCTTTATAATCTCTATTATCAAAATCTGGAGAAGTTCTTAGGTAGCCCAGATATAATCCATTAAGATTAGATCCTTGTTGTATTCGTTGCGCTTTTATTTTACTATAATTTGTTGTTATTCTTGCAGTGATATTTTCTGAAATATCAAATTCATTATTAAGCCTAAACGTTTGTCTATGATAGGTTGATTGCCCTCTCATGATTCCTTGCTGATTCCAATCTGAATAGCTTAAAAATGAATTAGATTTTTCTCCTGAAAAACTTACAGACAATGCATTTTCAAAGGTGAATCCTGTTTGAAATACCTGATCTCGGTTTGATGTATTAAAAACTTCTCTCGAATTTTTTTGTGTAATCGGGTAATAAACATTTCCAGATTCTGCTACAAATCGTTCTTGCCCAATAGTTACATCATCAAGGCCTCCTGATCTATCAGCAATCTTATCTCCCCAGGAAAAACCTGTATTCGGCACCCATGCATAATCTGTTATGCTTGTATCTGGGAGTCCCTGGCCGTATTTCCCTTGTTTATTATATTCTACATTAATTTGATCGAATGTGACTGCAGATTTCAAATTGACAGACACCTTGTCTCCGCTTCCTTTTTTTGTCTGAATAACAATAACACCATTGGCTGCACCTGTACCATAAACCGCAGCGGCAGCGGCGCCTTTTAAGATGGTTACATTTCTAATATCATCTTGATTAATATCATTTAACCTGGATTGTTGTGAGACACCACCAGTACCACCTCCTATACTAGCATTTGAAACAGGTATACCATCTATAATAATCATAGGTGTGGCATTTCCAAGAATTGTATTTTGTCCGCGAATTTGGATGTAAGCTCCAGAGCCCGGGTCTCCAGAATTTCTAGTTATTCGGATTCCAGATGTTTTTCCCGCCATCCCCTGGATTATCCCCGATTCTCCAGATCGTTGGATCACTTCTGTATCCAAAGTGGTCGATGAACTTAAGTCATTGTCTTTCTTTTTTTGTAATCCTAAAGCCGTAATTACAATTTCATCCAATTCATTATTATCTTGTTGAAATAAAATATTGATTATATCGACGGATGGTTCAATTTTTTTTTCCTGGGCTTGCATACCTATATAACTAAACTGTATGATATCCCCTGTTTTGGCATTTATAGTATAATTCCCGTCAAAATCTGTTTGTGTCCCCTCTCCGGTTCCTTTAATAGTAATATTTACCCCTGGTAAAGGAACCAAATCATAAGTAACGGTACCTGTAATTGTTCTTTCTTGTGCAAAAGTCAACACACTGCTGCATAATAGTACAAAAGAGAACCATAAATTGTTACGTTTACATTTCATAGTTAATCAATTAAATTAGTAATGATTTAAAAAGGAATACCAAATAAATAGACATTCGATAGGGAGTGGCTAACTCAAAATGACAAATGGCAAAAGCATATTGTGTTATATGTGAATATTACTTAATCCTTTACCCAGTATTCCTTCTCCTACAAAAGAATGTAGTTTATATAGAATAAGTGTTTATGCGTGAAGGGGTTAACAAATATCCTTAAAGAAGTTAACAAAATATTTATAGTATATATAGAAGGTATTCAAAGAATCAATAGAAAGATAATTAATTACATCCCGTAGAATACTACGATAGAAAGCATCAAAGAAATGTTGTGAAAAATTAGTTATGATACAATGCTTTGAGAATAACTGGAAGGACTTTGATTTGTGAATTTTTTGAAAGCTTTATAAAATGAAGTTCGATTATTAAAGCCTACGCTATAGGCTATTTGAGTTTTATTTAATGCTTTTTTATCAGTATCTACTAATAATTTGCAAGCATCTTTAATTCTATACTTATTTATAAAATCAAAAAAAGACAAATTAAATTGTTCATTAATTACCTGAGAAGTATGATTTCTTGAAGAATTTAATAGATCAGATAAATCATCTAATCTTAATTCACTATTTAAATATGGTTTTTGGTTTTCCATGATTTGAACCAAGTTTTCTTTAAGTTCCATAGAAATTTGTTTAGAAAGACCTGTTTTTTTGTATTTAAAAAAATTGGCAACATTTTTTATTCTCTTTTTCCCACTAAAGACATCGGGTTGCACAAAACCAAAATAAACCAATACTCCAACAAAAAACACAATTCCGATATCGATAAAATAATCATATTGAGCATCCATAATCTCAAACCGAATTAAAAAAATATAAAGCGTAAACAAAAAGACAAAACCAAAATATGCACCTATAAACCAATGAAGCCAGTTTTTTTCTTTATATCCAACATTCGTGCTTTTTTTGAACTTTTGATAGGTAAATCCTCCATAAAAAATCATAAATACTATTATAATCCAAATACCATATGATGGTAATAAAATATAATCATTCACTGTATTATTAACTATTGTATCATATTTGTTTTGTGCAGAAAGGAAATAAAAAGGAGATAATAAAAGAATCAGTATCAGAATAGGAATGACAAATAAAATATCTGATTTCTTAAACGTCGTATTAAAAATCACTCTTCTCACATATATATATACCAAAGGTCCATAAATTAACCATAAAGGAAAATGAGTCATATTTAAATGTACATATTCAATAGTATACAATTTACCAGACCATCGTAAACAATTATATATGATCTCATAACAGGATAATAATGTATATATAACTAGTATTCTATTTGCAAAACGATCTCCTTGCTTTTTCAAGAATAGTAATGAAATTAAAACTCCTAAAAATGCAAAAAACAGGAATAAGATAATTTGAGATTTCATGTATCTACTTAATTTTACTTTACACTTCAATTTACTGATAAAAATGCATTTTATAAAACAGACACAACTTAGGTCGGTACTTTTCTCATATAAATAATCATCATCATCTACATAACAAATTATATAAGTTGTATTTTTTTATTATACAAAATAAGCAGATTGTAAACATAAAAGTGTAAATGCATGTACGCATTTTTATATATGCTTATAGAGATTAACAAATAATTTATACAAATAATCATTTATAACATATAAAAGTCAAACTTTCTTATAATCGAATATGAGTATTTAATTTTGATGTAGTTTTATTAAAAATTATTCTGCTTTCTTACAAATCAGTCCCTAAATCATAAGCTTTACGATATATATCAGAGATTTTAATTTCCCAATTATTTGTAAATAGTAGTATTTCTATTTTTGATTCGGGATTAAAAGCAACAATAGTGGCAACACCTTCATTTCCTCCACTATGTCCCCATAAATTTCGACTATCGTCTAGATAAAAAACATGTAATCCCATTTGACCATATAAGTTTGGTATTTGTGGTGTCAGCATTTCAATGATTGTCTCTGATTGTAATAATTGGTGATTATTAGATCGGCCATTTAAAACAAAGACTGTTAATAGCTTATGCATATCTCTAACATTGGAGCGTAGTCCCCCATTTGGGTAATCTGTAAATGTATAATGTGGGATAGCTTGATATTTACCATCGATATAATGATAAGGTTGTACTATTGGTTGTGAAATTTCATCATATCTCCAAAATGTATTGACCATACCTAAAGGGCTAAAAATATGTTGCTTACAATAGGTGTTAAAATCAATACCCGAAATTGCCTCAATTAATACAGCAATTAATGCATTTCCGGTATTTGAATATCTAAAATTGCTACCGGGTTCAAAATCATAGAAATTTTCTTCTTCATTATAATACTCTCCTCCAGCAACTAAGTAATTTTCTAAATAATAGTCTAATACTATAGGACTGTCTTCTTCATAATAGTATTGATTAGATAATATATCCCAATTATCACGTATCCCCGAAGTATGCGTTAATAAAATTCTAAACGTAATAGGAACAGCCTGATTTGGTACCTGAACAGAAAACGGCAAGTATTCATTAATATTTTCATCTAAAGAAAAATGACCTTGATCATATAATTGCAATAATGCTGTAGAAACGACTAATTTTGAGACAGATGCTAACAAAAAAAGGTGGTCACTTTCTAAATTGTTATCTTTTTCGATATTTGATTTTCCTAAATATTCTTCAAAGAGAATCTGATCTTCTTTGAATACTAAAACAGACATTGCGGGAATGTGTTGCTTTTCCATTTCATTTTGAAGAAAGGTTTTAAACTCTTGAGCTTTATTTGTGGATGGGTCATCACTTTTTTCACAACTTATAGAAATAAATAAAATAATGATAAAGCCAGATATAGATGTTTTCATGTTTACATTTATTATTAATTAAAGATTGCCTCTCTATAATCTACACTAAAAACCCCGAAAAAGCCTAGTGCTGTTTCATTAGCTGTAGTATTTCTAATATTTCCAATTAAATTCACAGGAGGTTTTGAAAATATCAAAAAAGGATCCGTAGTTTCTGGATTACCAAAGTCTACCTGATTCTCATATTGCTCAAAAGACGTTACATAATATTGATAGGTTAGAAAATTGAGATTCTGTAAACTAATCCCTATACCGTTACCATCAATATATTCTGTTTCTATAAATGCATTCTCGTTTCCGTCAAACAGATTATCACTAGATAACTCAAAATGGGTAGCAATAAGCTCACTATCATTATAAAAACGATATCCAACTAAATAAAAGTTGGAAATATTATCAGGATCTCTAAACCCAACTCGTGAGAAACCATTAATTCTTTCAATATTGGTTATGCGTACGGGTATTTTTAATTGTTCATGTTCAGATTCGTAGGTAGTTCCATCCTGTAATACTACTTTAATCCAATACTTATTACCAACAAGACCAGTAATCATTTCAGCACTTTCATAAACACCATTATTAACTATAAAATCATCAGTCAGCAATGCAATAGTTCCAAATGTATCTTGGGTAAATAAGGATACAGATGCATCATTAACAGGATCAAGATTAGTATTATAAACAGGAACAGTTTTTTGGATGGTTATTTTTATATGATCTGTGTTATTGATAAGATATCCATAGATAAAAACTTGTGGCTCAAATTCTGCATCTGGTTTTATTTCATCAAGACAACTTACAATTGGTAAAAAGGAAAAAATGATCAATATAATGCGATATAGTGGTTTCATAGTTTTAAAATTTAAAGTTGTACGTAATAAAAGGTACCGGGGTTCCTATTAAATAAAAATCATAAGATCTCAATTGGTTATTTTGAAATATGGAAATAGACGAAAATGTATTTTTATGTGAATACAGGTTATATAAACCAAAAGACCAGCTACCTTTCCATTTTTTATGAGGTTTATTCGGTGTATAGGTAAATGAAATATCCATTCTATGCGTACTTGGTAATCGATATGCATTTCTACTCGAATAGGTTAAATAAGGATTGTTATCAAAAATAAGTCTTCCGGTTGCTTTTGTTATGGGTCTACCCGATTGGTACGTAAAAAACAGGCCTACATTCCATTTTTTTCCTAATGTGTAATCAGTTGTTATATTAAGGACATGTGGTCTATCATAATTTGATGGATAATATTTCCCATTATTAATATTTTCATCAGGAAAAACACTAATAGTCTTTCTTTTGGTCACAGAATAAGTGTAATTAAAATTCCCCTTTAATTTACCTGTGTTTTTATAAATTCCAAATTCTGTTCCATAGGAATATCCTTCTGCGGGTAACAATTGCGTTTCTACATTTTCGTTTAAAAACAGATCTGCTCCATTTTTATATTCTATTATATTTTTGAATGTTTTATAATACCCTTCAGCTATAAAATTATAGTGTTTATTAGGAGTATCATAAGCATATCCTACAGAAACTTGATTGACCCGTAAAGGTTTTATATGCGTTCCTGAAAGTTTCCATATATCAAAAGGCATAGCAGATGTTGTGTTAGAGATATAATGAATGTATTGAAGCATCTTGTTATACCCGAGTTTTAAAGCTTTATTATCTTGTAGATCATATTTTAATGAAATTCGAGGTTCAAAGCCAGCGTAACTCTTAATAAGTTCTCCTTTTTTATACGTTCTAGTATTAACAACCGTACTTGTACTCTGTGGAAAATCAGGGTTATATGTAGCAACCTTGTTTACTCCAAAGTTTCCAAACCATGAATATCGCAATCCAGTATTGAATGAAAATCTTTTCCATTTTTTTTCATATTCTATATAAGGTGCGGCCTCTAATCCTTTTTCTACTTCAAAATCAAGAACATTGATCCCTACATCATCACTAGAAGCTTTTGCTGGTGTAAATCGATACAGTGTGGCATTGACTCCAAACCTCATTTTTGTACTGGGATTAATGTAATAAGTAAAATCTGGCTTTATAATATAATTCTCTATAGAAGATGTCCATTTTATGCTACTAGATGTCTCTAAAGGACCACCATTTGTGCTTTCTAAATTATAATTGTACTTGCTATATATTCCAGAAACATTCATAAATAATTTGTTAGAGAATATATGATTCCAGCGTATTGTAGCTGTTGTATTTTTCCAATCCATATCTGTTTCTTCATTAGGTCCTTGAGTACCATCAGAATTAACCTCTTCTTCAAAATTAAGCTTCATCACATCTGCACCAAAATAACCAGACAGAAACAAGGTATTATTTTTATTTATTTTCCAGGTTAGTTTAGAGCTCAGATCATAGAAGTACAATTTTTGATTTTTTACCTCTCCTCCTATGATTGGAAAAAACACATCAAAATAAGATCTACGGCCAGAAACCAAAAAACTTAGTTTTTCCTTTTTTATAGGCCCTTCTAGTGTAAGTCTTGAAAACAATAACCCTAATCCTCCTTCTCCTTTAAAAGTCTTTGTATTTCCATCACGTTGTCTAATTTCTAAAACAGAAGATGCTCTTCCTCCAAATCTTGCTGGGATTCCTCCTTTATATAGTTTTATCTCCTTAACTGCATCAGCGTTAAAACTTGAGAATAAACCAAATACATGAGTAGGACTATAAATAGGCGCTTCATCTAGCAAGAAAAGATTTTGATCTATATTACCACCTCTAACATTAATTCCTGCAGAACCTTCTCCAATGGTATTTACACCAGGAAGAGTTAATAGAGCTCTCACAATATCTGGTTCTCCCAGAAAAGCAGGTAATCGTTTGATATCAGAACCTTTTAAACTCGAAACACCAGATGCAATCGTATTCACCTGGCTTTTATTTTCATTATTTGTAGTAATCGTTACTTCATCTAATTCATTAGAAGTGGATTCTAGCTGAATATCGAGGTTTGTATTCTTGTTTAATTCTAGTGCTATCTCTTTTTGATTATATCCTAAATATGAAATTTGGAAACTATAATTGCCTTCGGGAAATGTAATAGAATAAAAGCCATATTCATTGGTAGAAACTCCTTTATCGCTATCTTTTATATAGATACTGGCTCCAGGTAGCGTCTCACCTGTTGCAGCATCTTTAACTGTTCCGCTTAGTGTAAACTTATTTTTTTGTTGAGATTGATTAGAAAGTATAATAAAACTATTTTTTACCAAATACTTGATGGTTGTGGTTTGTAATAACTCGTTCAATGTTTTAACCACACCTTCTTCAACTACTTTAATATCAAATTTTTCAGACACATTAATTTCATCGTTATTATAAATAAAACTATATGATGTTTGTTTCTCTATTTGTTTTAATATGGTTTCTAATTGAGTATTCTCGAGGTTTAACGTAACCTTATCCTGAGAAAACCCATTAATAGCCATGAGTTGTAAACAACCTAGTAGATAAAGAGAAAAAGATAATTTCATTAATAAAATACTTTTTTTATCAGGGGTTTTTACCTGTAAAGACAGAACGAACTGTTTTATTTTCATAAATTTGGATGTTGTTAATTATTACTGATTTCGCGATTAGAATACTATTGACACGTCGGTGGGAAAATGGCAGTTTTCCCACTTTTTTATTTTATTATCCATTCATTTGCTTTTGTATTATATTCATACTTAAAATCTTTTGAAGCTTTTAATACTTCTAGGATTTCATTAATTGGTAACTCTTGATCAAAGGATCCAGTAAATTTTGAATTGGATATTTGTTCATTCTCAAAACGTATATTCACATTATGTTGAATCTTTAAATCATTTGCTATCTCATTTAATGGTTTATTATTGAATTGTATTTTACCTTCTCTCCAAGCAATACTACTGATAGCATTATTAGATTTTGAAGTAAGTACTCGTCCATCATTCTTAAAAATCATCACTTTATCGTTTGGAAGCATCATGATGCTATTTTTAAAATACTCTGCAGATGTCACTTCGACTTTACCAGTTAATAATACCGTTTCTGTAAATGCATTTTTTGCATATGATTTCACGTTAAAACTTGTTCCCAAAGCTTTTACTATAATATGATCTGGTGTCTCTACCGTAAAAGGATGTTCTTTGTCTTTTGCCACTTCAAAAAAGGCTTCACCATCTAAAAATATTGTTCTCGGTGATTTTGGATCATAAGAAAGTTTACTTGAAGAATTCAACCAAACTACAGAGCCATCAGGAAGATTTATTTGTTGATGATCACTATAAGCAGTCTGAATGGTTATACTATCATTTGCTACTAATATTTGATATGTAAATACAGAAGCAGATAATAAAATCGCTACCATAGCTGCATACTTTACAATCTTTTTCCAGCTAGAATTTTTTCTTTCTTTATTTGCTATCGAATTGAAAAATCTTTGTTTAGCAATATTTGTTTCTAAATCACTACTCTCTGGGGCTTCACCAGTGACCTTATAAATATTCTTTATTTTATTAAATAAATCCTCGTCAAAATCCTCAGAATTCATCCATTGTTCTACTCTTTCATTCGTAGCTGTATCTGCGCTTTTTGAGATATATCCCCAAATATCTACTTCCGTTATTTGATACTGTTCCATAATAAGGTATTTTACTATAAGACGTATGTCGTATAGTTACACCCTATTAAAAAATTACAAATAATCTTTTAGTTCTTGTCTAAACGCTGCTAAGGCCTTGGAAATATGAAGTTCTACTGTTTTGATCGAAATATTTTTTTGTGTAGCGATTTCCTGATAAGTAAACCCCTGATCCCTTGATAATTTAAATATTTCTATTGTTTTTGGGTGAAGTGAAGAATAAATACTATCTATTTTTTGCGATAGCTCCCATTCATTATCTATATTTTCTTGCATATCCTGGTTTAGTGAATATAAATTGATATGCTTTTCCCGCGTTTTATTCTTTCTGGTATGATCAATTATCTTATTCTTTAAAGTAACGATAAGAAATGATTCTATCGAACGATCATTTGATTGAATTTGCTCTATTTTCTCCCAAAGTTTTATAAATGTTTCTTGTACTAATTCTTGAGAAAAATCTCTTTCTTTAACCACCTTAAAAGAATAATTGAAGAGTTTTGTATAATGTTTATCAAATAAAATTGAAAATCTCTTTTTCTTTGGTGATTTCATTAATTTATTTTTCTCCTATTATTTTTTAGATAGCTAATATTAACATCTGTAGTATCAGAAAATTATACTTTAATAGATAGTGGCTAATATATAAATAATACCTAATTACTCACCTATCTTCATTTTTATTGAAAGCACAACACTTATAAACAGCTCTATTTCAACACAATAAAACATGGTGCAATTATAAAATCATCTCCAATTGCATTGATTTTTCATCAACACTTAACAGACGTTCATCAAAATAAATAGTAAGATTTGGATGCTATAAGTAGGTTCGCATTGTCAATTAAAACGAATCCTATGAATACTTTAAAAATTGAAAATCTATCTAAAACGTATCCCAATGGAGTAAAAGCATTACAGGATATCAACCTAACTATTACTAATGGTATGTTTGGGTTATTAGGTCCTAATGGAGCAGGAAAATCTTCACTAATCCGCACCTTAGCTACGCTACAAGAGCCTACTCAAGGGATCGTATTATTTAATGATACAAATAGTAGTAAGAATCCACAAATCATTCGAAATCAATTAGGGTATCTGCCTCAAGAATTTGGTGTTTATCCCAAAATATCAGCAATTCAGCTATTAGATCATATAGCAATATTAAAAGGAATACAAGATTCCAAAGAGCGTAAAGAACAAATAGAAGGATTATTACATCAAACGAATTTATATGCAGTGCGAAAAAAATCTGTAAAGACCTTTTCCGGAGGTATGCGTCAGCGATTTGGTATCGCACAAGCACTACTAGGAAATCCCAAACTTATTATTGTAGATGAACCCACTGCTGGTTTAGATCCAGAAGAACGTAATCGTTTTCATAATCTATTAAGCGAAATAGGAGAACATAGAATCATCATTCTATCTACCCACATTGTTGAAGATATTAAAAACCTATGTGCCCAAATGGCTATCATGGGAGAAGGAAAAATATTAAAACAAGGTATCCCATCAGAACTTATTGCTCACTTAGAAGGTAAAATATGGCATAAGGTTGTAGCCAAAGAAAATGTTACGGCTTTCAAAAATGCCTTTAATGTCCTTTCAACCCGTTTATTTGGTGGTAAAACAGAGCTTCGAGTATTAGCAGATCATCAACCAGAACAAGGGTTTAAAGCTTCTAAACCAGATTTAGAAGATGTCTACTTCTCTACAATCAATAAACAAATTACAATACAATAATTATGACTATGAAATTACTTCAGTTCGAGTGGCGATATCATACTCGTCAAACTTCCTTTATACTATTTCTCGCATTGTTTATGGGATACGGTGTTCTTGCTATTACACAAGCTTTTCAATATTTAGAATTCAGTAGTATGTATAACGACGCTTATAATTTAAGTTTTCTATCCGGTATTATTAGTATAGGCGTTGTATTTGCAAGTATATTTTTTTGTGTGAATGGACTACTTCGGGATACAACTTTTCATACTGAAGAAATAATTTTTAGTACCGGTATACAGAAACATAGTTTTTTAATTAACCGTTTTCTGGGCCTCTTCTTGATATCTCTTCTTATTGGGAGTACAGCTTTATTAGGAGTTTTTATTGGTACAAACATTGCCGGTATAAATCCAGAGACATTGCACCGTTTTGACATGAACCATTATCTATGGCCTTGGTTAACAATCATAGTACCCAACGTTTTTATTTGTACTGCTATTTTATTTTCGGCAACACTCCTATCCCAAAAAGCAATAGTAACGTATATTACGGGACTTTTACTTATTGCTATTCATTGGATTTTGGGGTTTTATATTAATTCTCCTCTTGTTGGCGGCTCAATACTTTCTGATCCGGAGATTTTAGAAATTGCATCTTTGGTGGACCCAATAGGGTTAAGTGCTTTTTTTGAGCAAACTCAGTTCTTAACACCGATAGAAAAAAATGATACACTTATTTCATTATCTGGACATTTTATATGGAATAGAATTATTTGGATGTCCTTTAGTATTGGGGTTATTATAGTATCATATCAATTATTCTCTTTCAGGAAAATAAACCAAAAGGCAAAAAAACAAACTACTCCTATTGATGATTCAAATAGTAATTCTATTTATATACCGGTGACTACTACTTCAGATACGTTAACAACAAGAATAGCACGTATTAAATCAATTGTCTTTTTGGATGTAAAAATGATAATTACCGGAATTCCTTTTTTGATCATTATGCTATTATGGATTGCTATGATTGTACTGGCATTTAACAATAGCACACATAGTTTCGGAATTTATGGAAATCGATACCCAACTACAGATCTGTTTATAGGACTAATTAATGAAATTTTGCCAATAATGGGATTATTACTAATTATTTTTTATACCGGTGAAATGGTATGGAAATCAAGAACTAATGAGTTTCATGAGATTATTGATGCAACACCTATAAAAAATAGTACATTTTTTATTTCAAAATATATCACAATAGCCATAATACCAATACTCCTTATTTTAATATCAATCCTGGTTGCAATGATATTTCAGATTTCAAAAGGTTATTATGATTTTGAATTAGGTCATTATTTTTCAATGTTCTATTTCGGAGGGCTTCAGATTTTACTATACACAATTTTTGCACTGTTAATTCAGAATATAGTCTCTAATAAGTATTTAGGAATGGTAATTTCTGGTGGTATCATGCTATTGTTCGGCCCTTTAAGCAATAGCATAGGATTAGAACACCCTTTATTTCTTTTTAATAACCTTCCTAGTATGGCCAGAGCGCATTCTGATTTTAATGAGTATGGGCAATATGTTTTAAGATTTAACTGGTTATCCTTGTATTGGATTGCTTTTGCAGGAATATTAGCGCTATTCGGTTTTAAATTATGGAAAAGAGGAACAACTTCTACTATTAAAGCATACGCCAAAATGATATGGAGTAAAAAAGAAAGAGTACTATTGATAAGCTTTGTTTTTCTATTCATAACTATCGGTGGGTATATCTATTATAACACTAACGTAATCAATGAATATAAGATCGCAGACGAAGCATATGATTTTAACGAGAAATATGAACGCGCCTATAAAAAATATGATCATCTCGCTGTGCCACAATTGGTTTCTGTAAAAACAGCAATGGATATTTTTCCAAATGAGCAGAAATATGAGGTAAAAGCATCCTGTTTTATAACTAATACGTCTATACAACCTATAAAAGAAATCTTTATTACTGCACCAGTACCATTAAGAACACTATCTATAGAAAATAGCACACAAGTTTTTCATGATTCAATTATAGGAACTTATCTATTTAAACTTAATACTCCCCTAAAACAAGGCGCGATAGCAAAAATGGAGTATAGCTTAACCAAAGCCTCTTCAGGATTTGATATTGACCATAGTATTACAAGTAATGGTTCTTATATTAAAAGCCATCAATTTAGTCCCCATTTAGGGTATGTAAATGAATACGAGATTAAACATGCATATGAACGAGAGAAACGAGGGTTACCTGTTAGAGAAAAACCAATAGTAAATGAAAATTATTTGCAAATTGGTGGAAAATTTAATTTTGAAAATATCGCTTTTGAAACTATAGTCTCTACTTCAAACGATCAGTCTGTACTATGCTCTGGAGATTTAATAAAACACTGGAAATCGAATAATAGAAATTATTATCATTTTAAATCCAAAGGTAAAATTAATAGTATGGTGGCATATCATTCGGCACGCTATAAAATCGAAAAAACAAATCACAAAGGCATTCTAATTGAATTATACTATCTACCTGAGCATTATCGAAATGTTACAGAAATAATTAAAGTAGCCAAAGCAACTATTGATTATGCAACCGATAATTTTGGCAAATATCCTTATGAACATCTCCGTATCGGTGAAATGTCAATATTTGGTGGTAACGGAGCCAATGGTCAAGCAATGCCAGGTGTGATTAGCATTAATGAAAAAGTGTTTAAAAGAGATATTTCAAACCAAGAGAGCTTTAATGTAGTTGCCAGAGTTATCATTCATGAAATAGCCCATCAATGGTGGGGAGGGCTACTTACACCAAAGCGAATTGATGGATTCATGATACTATCAGAATCTCTAGCTAAATATTCTGAAGCTGTGATTATGGAGAAATTATATGGTAAATCTATGGTAAGACAACTATCAGAACATACAGTAAGAAGATATTTTAGTGGTCGTTCTCATGCCACTGAAATAGAACCATCATTATACTTAAGTCAGTTACAACAATATTTGGGATATAGCAAAGGAGCTATTGTTATGTCTGCAATAAAAGATATTATAGGAGAATCTAATTTAAATACGGCGCTACAAAATATGATACATAAACACAGTGATAAACCGACTGCAACAACACTTGATTTTCTTGAAGAGCTTTATCTGGTTACTCCCATCAAATATCATAACCTAATTGATGATTGGATGAAACG
Organism: Aquimarina macrocephali; assembly: GCF_051627225.1. Classification (NCBI taxonomy): domain Bacteria; kingdom Pseudomonadati; phylum Bacteroidota; class Flavobacteriia; order Flavobacteriales; family Flavobacteriaceae; genus Aquimarina; species Aquimarina macrocephali. The sequence goes on along the minus strand of NZ_CP151795.1, from coordinate 4,876,408 downwards.
TGTAATCACTTATGATTTAGGAATTAAGAGTACTTCCTATAAAAAACTTAATAATGGTAGTTATGAAATTACAGTAGGTATAAAAGCCCAACGGTTTCAGACAAATACTTCTGGAAAAGAAATCATAACAACTATTAATGAACCTATTAAAATTGGAATATTTAATAGGCATCCAGAAACTATTGATAATGATAAGAATATTCTCTACTTAAAGCCACACCAGATCAATAAAAAAGAAATGGTTTTTAAAATTATTACCAGGGAAATTCCAGCCTATATTGGTATAGATCCATATTACACCAGGTTAGATAGAAATATGGCCGATAACATAGTTTCTGTGAATCTTTAATATATTTGAATGATGACATTAAAAAAGAGATTTTATATCACAAGTATTCTTTCTGTAATCCTAGCCACATTAAGCTGGGGTTATAAAGACGCTAACAGTGAATTACCTACCTTTTTAAACATCCTTGTTGGTATAGTTATTTCTTATATGTTATTATTCTATCTATTTAAAACAGGCAAATTAAAAACAAATTGGACAAGCTCAATTATAAAAATCATTGTTTACATTTCTGGAATTAGCCTGTTGATTTTCGGAATAAATATGGCCAATAGAATTGATGACGATCAAGAGAGTTTTTGGGTAGTAAATCATAATATATGGCTTACAGATCTATTTGGGATATTATTAGCACTATTGATTTTTTATATCATTTTTTCATGGGCATTTGAGCAGTGGACAAAAATACAAACTCTTAAAAATGACAAAGCCAAAGCAGAGCTCGAACTTTTAAAAACCCAAATAAACCCTCATTTTTTCTTTAATACGCTTAATAATTTATACTCACTGATCAAAAAAGACCCCGATACAGCACAAGAATATGTGCTTAAACTATCGGATATGATGCGATTTACCATTTATGATGGAAAAGAAGAAACTGTTCCCTTAGAAGAAGAAATTAAATATTTAACCAATTTTATTGAGTTACAAACAGCGAGGTATCATAAGGTAATTGATATTGATTTTAAACACCGTATTAGTAATAAGGATTACCCTATACCTCCATTATTATTTATTATTTTATTAGAGAATTCGTTTAAGCATGGAGTAGAAAAACTTATAAATCAATCTTTTATACATATTGAATTACAGGAAAATGATACCCAGATATTATTTACAATCAAAAACAATTATGATCCCGATACACATATAAAGTCAGAAGGTATTGGATTAGAAAATTTACAAGACCGCCTTAATTTGCTTTACCCAAATGGTAGACACAAATTGACAATTAGCAACCAAAATCAAGTGTATTTTGTAACATTAGAATTATACAAATCATGATCACCTACATAATTATAGACGACGAGATTGCTTCACATGATATTATTGAAGATTACAGTAGTAACTTACCTTATTTATCACTTCAAAAACATTGTTATAATGCCTTTGAGGCTATGGAGTATCTAAATCATCATCAGGTAGATTTAGTATTTCTAGATATTAATATGCCCAAGCTCACAGGTTTTGATTTTTTAAAAACATTATCTAACCCTCCTAAGATCATCGTAACTACTGCATATAAAGAGTTTGCATTAGAAGGCTATGAACTTAATATTGATGATTATTTACTAAAACCGTTTAGTTTTCAACGTTTTGTTACAGCAATACAAAAAGTACAGGAAATATTGGCCTTACATTCGCAAACCATAAAAAACATAGATGATTCTAGTATCTTTCTGAAAGACAATAAAAAGCACTATCAGGTAAAACTAAAAGATCTATTGTTCTTAGAGGCTTACGGAAATTATGTAAAGGTGTATTTACAGAATCAAATGATTATTACTCATCAAACTTTATCTTCTTTTGAAGAAATGCTTTCTAAAAAAGATTTTATAAAGGTGCACAAGTCATTTATTATAGCAAAGACTAAAATAGAACTAATTGAAGGCAACCGAATAACAATTAAGGATCACAAAATTCCTGTGGGGAAAATGTATAGGCCAAATATTAATGACTTACTTAGTTAAATTTTAATTATTACCCGGTTACTTCATCTCTATCAAAGATCAACAATTATTATTTTTATTAATGGATTGCTTTATTCTATATCAATCCCTTTTTGATCAGGAAATTTCCCTGTTACCAACCAGCCTCCAAAATCTTCAGAAACAGCAAATAGAAGTGTGTTTTCTCCTTTTTTCAGATTTAGGTATATCGCATCAAACAACCCTATAGTACCCAAATATCGGTAATCCCTCGAGCGCCATCTATTCGTACCTTTATAAATAGGTTTACCATTTAAAATAGCGACTACTCTATCACTGTAACCGAATTCAAAAAGTTTTATTTGGTCTTTATTAGATGTAATTTTAATTTTTGCAAAAACAGTGTTTCCAGGAGTTCCATCAATCAAAACCACTTCTCTTGCAATGTTTGCCGCGGTACCTTCTTCTACTTTGATTTTTTTTCCCCATTTTCTGGATTCAATTATCTCTTTTAGTTTCATTGGGTCATGTACAGATTTTTCTTCAAATATATCAGACACTTCCCATTGAGAAATCAACCCATCGATAGGTTTCCTTTTTATAGGTTTAAAATCTACTATTTCATATTTACTTTTATCAATTTTGAAATTAGCATAATGCATTGCAGCAGCTCCCCCTCCTCCTATTGCGATCTCACCCTCTCGAGGTTCATGAACCAGATCCCATGATAGGTTTGGAGTTTTAGAATAGTCCAGATATATCTGTGCTCTACGACCATTTACTACTATTTTCACATGAGTCCAATCATCATAATTATAATCATATGCAAAAGAATATCTAGGGCCAAAATAAAGTTGCCATGGTGTTATGCCATTAATAACAGGTGCAACTTGATTTGCATCGGGTTTACCAGAAAGATGTGCTCGCAGATAAAAGGATTCCATATTATTCCTATCAGAAGCTCTAAAACGAACACCAGGAAATCCCTGTTGATTGGTTAGATATACATCAAACTCAATAGTACCATTTAGAAATTTAGTATCTTTTAAATATGCTAAGCCACGCTGAATATAAATGGCATCTTTTCCTTTATAATTTTTTAAAACATATGATTGCGCATTTATTTCCCAGTTTATGGTATCTAAAGGAATTATATTTTGAGAATTCCCTGGCTGAATAAAAAAAATACTAAATAGAATATATATTGTAACCCTCATCACGAATTTTGTTTTTTGATTTTAATCAAAGTTCTAATGTATGATAGACAATGTGAAAACAAGTTGGTGCAAGTTGATTCAATGTTGTTCAAGTCGTAATTTTTGATGACTTTTGTTTAATATTATGAACACATATCCAGAACATAAATTAGTAAAAAAGTGTTTGCTTGAAATCGAAGAGAAACTTAAGTGGGGAAACTCTGATCAATGGCATAATGATGTATTCATTGAATTGAGCGAAAGTATTCAGCAAAATACCGGTATCCTTTTAAGTCCAACAACTTTAAAACGTGTTTGGGGTAAGGTAAATTATAAAAGTGCACCAAGCATTAGTACATTAAATACACTCTCACAATTTGCCGGATATGCAAATTGGAGAGATTTTAAGAATAAAAATGATGTCAAAAAACCTTCTTGGGTAGAAAAAAAAATAACTCATAATCTTGGTGTTATTATGGTCTCTGCCTCGATTATGACTGTTGTATTTATTTCATTTTATTCTATGATTGGAGCTAAAAACGATACTATAACCGATACCGATTTTTCAAAAATTACTTTTAGTAGTAGACCAATAACAGAAGGGTTACCAAATTCTGTAGTTTTTGATTTTGATTTAAATACTATTAAATCTGATAGTATTTACATTCAACAGTTTTGGGATGTTACAAAAACTATTAAAATAAGACCAGAACAAAAGAAAGCTACTGGTATTTATTATTTTCCTGGATATTTTGGTGCTAAACTTCTGGTTGATGGGAAAATTATAAAAGAGCATGATTTGTTTATTACATCAAATAGTTGGATGAGTACCATAGATTATAAACCTATTCCAAAATACGTCGCAAATACAGATTTACTTCGAGATAGGTTATCTTTTTCAAATATTATACTCAATGAAATTAAATCTACAATAGAGCCTGTGGTTTCTACTTTTCATTTGGTAAAAGATTTTGGAGATGTATCTGGAGATAATATCAGAATCAAAACCTCTGTTCGTAACCTGTATAGAGAAAAATGGGCGGTTTGTCAAAAACTCAGAATTGTTATATTAGGTACCAACGGAGCTTTAATAGTACCCTTCTCTATTCCGGGATGTGTTTCGGATATCAATGTAATGCTTAATGATGTGTACTTAAGAGGTAAAGAGCATGATCTTTCTGCTTTTGGGGTTGATTTTTCTGATTTCAGAGCTATCGATATCAATATCAAAGAAAAAAAAGTGGCTGTTTTTATTGATGATAAGGAAATTTACTCGAGACAATACAATAAATCTATAGGAAAATTTGTGGGTATTCGCTACCGGTTTTTGGGTGCAGGAGAAGTTAGTTATCTAAATATTACTGAAGGCCCTGATGAAAAAACAATTATAAATCATGATTTCAATGTAAAAAATTAGGTATTGCATATCAATTTTAAAAAAAAAACAGGGATTTAACTGTTACCAATCAGTCTTTTAACTCTTTTATCTCAAAACCTCCCATTGTATATTTGGTCATAATAAATTTATAAAGTTATGGCACAATCATCTTTTCAAGTAAAAACATATTCATATTACAATTGGTCATCCCGAAGCTTAGGAAAAACCAATCTAATTTTAAAGGGAGCTGGTGGAGAAACCTGTTCGGTTTGGTTTAGAGAAGACCCTAATGCTGTACTCCCCGTAGCAACAGTTTCTGGATCATATTATAGCTTTTATTATCATCATGATCAATTACAACATTTAATAGACATGCTAAGAAATGAAAGCCCAATCTATGTTTATTTCAATAATGATAATGACTTCAATAATTCTAGGATTTCTACTGCTAATGAACCTGTTGGTGAAGGTGAAATGAGTTAAATATCAGATAAAATTAAATACGTTGTAGGGTCACCATAGCGTAGTAGTTTATCAATAAACTGTTGTAAGTGTAATTGATCAACTAATTTCACTTTCATAGAAATATTGTGCGCCCCTGTAACACGTTGTGCTTCAACAATTTCCGGGAACTTATCTAATTCACTACAAAACACATTCAGGTTTCCGCTAAATAATTTAAGCATAATAAGAACTTCTATACCAAAACCTAGTTTTTTATTATCCAATTCAACCCTATACCCCTTTATAATTCCAAGGTCCTCTAATTTTTGGATACGTTCTCTAACCGAGGATGGAGAAAGTCCTATTTGTCGACCTATTTCAACATAAGACGCTCTTGAATTATCATTAAGTCTATTGATAATTTTATGATCTATATTATCCAACATAAATACAATACTATAATTGAGGATGTATTAATCCTTTACCCAACCCCAAGGAGCATCAGGATTTTCTACCGGTTTTGTGATATCCATTACAACTTTAAAAACACGTGGAGTCCCTAAACGTCTTAAGTTATAGGTAAAAGTTGTATCATCAACTGTAATCCACCAAACATTAGTAGAGGCTGCGGGAATCATTTTTTTGGTTTCTTCATCTGCAGGAAATATTTGTATCCCTTTTTGCCCTAGATTTGTTGTACTACCACCATATTGAGTAATTTTATCCTCAGAGCCATCTTCATGCCTATGATCATGTTTTAACGTTATGCGATTATCTTTATACGTTAACACCCAGGTTCTGGATTTATCATCTCCAACAAAAAAAGGTATTTTTATAACGGTATCACTACAGTAACGTACATGCATGACTAATCGTTTGCCACCAAATTGCTCATCTTCTTTGGGTAACTCCAGGCTCCCTTCGAATGATTTTCCACATAAATTCTGTAATGAGCTCCAAAATTGCTGAGCCTCATTTGTGTCCTGAGAGAAGGATGCTGTAAAACAACCTAGTAAAAAAATAAGGAAGTGTATTTTATTCATAGATTCAATATAATAGAATTTTGAAAGTTATGAATTCTTTTTTACACTCCCATTATTTTTTACCATATCATAAATTAATCATTTAGATACTGGCCTCTTGGTGTTATCAACATTATTTGCATCCAAGCGAGTACCAAAAGGATCAATCGAGATATATTGTGGAATCTCATCTACGAGAAGTTTAAACTGCATTTGATTTGCATTAATCTGATGCGGTTTTAAGTATACTATCGAGTCTTGATTATCAATTGTACTCGGGTCTTTTGAAAACATCCCAAGTTGAATAGGTTCATCTATCGAAATCGCTACTGCTTCTCCATTTTCTTTTGTTTCAAAACGTTTTGCAAAAATGTCTATAGTAACTTCATATTTGCCATTAGTAAGTGCTGTAACTTCAGCATTTTCAATTTTTAAATCATATGTGATAATACGCTTAAACCAATCATCAATCAAAATATGATACTCCTCGGGTGTAACCGCATAAAACTCGTTTAATAACTCTGTTGATGTAACTTTAGATTCTTTTTCGTCTTTGTACTTGATTGCCAGTCTTCTCATTGCTTCATTCATCTTATGCTCTCCGATCAAATCTTTTAGAGCAAGTAGAGATACATAACTTTTTCCGTACAATAAATAAGATTGGCCTTCTCCCAGGTATAAAGGAGGTTCTGGATCAGTAGCATAAGAGCGACCAGAAAAGTAACGTGTATTTGCTGATTTACTTAATTGCCAAATTGCCTTTTTACCATAGTATTTTTCCATAATAACTGCTTCGGTGTATTTGGTTAATCCTTCGGTAATTAATCCTCCACCATCTACATTTTTAGGAGTAAGCATATGCCCCCACCATTGGTGTGCGACTTCATGAATAGTTCGTTTGGCTACTAGATCAAAATTGTCTGTATTGCGATTATCAGTGAGATATAATCGATCTTCTACCATTGCAATGGTACCTGGTTGCGCTTGCCCTCCAAACCGCCAATGTCCTGGTATTTCTGCAATTCGTATATGATCAAACTTATAATCTATAAAGTGTTTTTGACAATAATCTAAAGTTTGTCTGGTACTCTTAGAAATAGTATTGATGTTATACTCATGTCCCGGGTGATAATATTGTTCGATTTCTACTCCTTTATAGTTTTCTTTCTCGATCTCATAAGCTCCCGAATAGTAAGCCAAAAAAGGAATAATGTCATGAGATGATTTATAATGATAAAAGTTTCTGTCGTTTTCATGCCAGCTTTTTATCAATTCTCCAGTTGCTATAGCAGTTTGATCTTTTTGTGTAGATACCACTGTTTCGTATGGTAATTTAACATATGATGCATCAACAGCACTAAAATGGCTAGCATTGTTTTCATCCTCTATTTGTTTTGGTAACCCACGCTTTTCTCTTTCAAACGAATCTGTGATTTCAAAACTCGTAGTGTATCCCAAAATTGGTTCAAAATTACTATGCTGTATAAATGATCCGTTATTAACCAAAATAGTACTGGTTTCAAACCCCTTTTTTTGATAGGTTAGTTCATAGGTATATTTTATCTGTTCTCCCGGAGCCAAAGGTTCTTCGAATCTAAAAATTCGAATATCGTAAACACTATCATGTTTTTCTAATATTGCATTTTCTATAGACATGTTGGTAACAGGAATTCTTTCATAAATAAAGAATTCTTGTAAAGCCTTTTCTCCTCTGTTTTCGAGTATATAATCAGCCTTAATAGTATAGAAATTCTCATCTGGATATATATCCACTTTGGTTTTTATTGCTACCGGAACGAGCTGTCTGGGGACATCATATTTCTTATATTTTTTTTCATATGTTTCACGGAAATCTAAATTATCGCTTACTGTAACATATTCGTTTATAATATTTCTATTGTAATATATAGTAGCTCCCGAAGTAATAAATACTATCCCAAAGAAAACAAGTGTTGTAAGTTGCCATTTTTTCCAATGATATCGAAGTTGTTTTAATCTGAAAGCAAACTTATGGGTGGTACCTCGTTGCCATAATTTAAAAGACAATAACATTAATATCAAACCTAGTGTAGTCCAATGCATAGCATAATAATGAAAAGGTTTTGTATAATCTCCATACCCTGTCATATTGGTATACTCTATAGCTGGGAAACTTCCTATCCGAAGTAATGGATGTTCAATTCCTATTAATGAAGCAAGAGAACTTCCAAAAAAGATAATAATCAGCCCTGTAATTGCCATACCTGCATATTTATTAGGCGATAAACTTTGAATAAATAGTGCTAATAAAATATAAAAGAGAAAGGTCATTCCCGAATAATAAAACATAGAGAGATACTGCCAAATTTCAAAAATATAATAGCCTTTTGTAATTTGAATTCCAATAGCGATAAGAATACTTATTGCGATCAATATAACCGGTAGTAGAATAAGTGTAATGGCTTTTGATAAAAAGAATACCATATTAGAAGCTGGTGTAGCATCAATTATACCATTAAACTGTAAGCTACGTTCACGCCAAACTAATTCACCACTATAAAATACAATTAGTAATAATCCTAAAAATGGTAACGGATCTTTAATCAACCAAATAAGCAAGTCTGTTGTTGGGTATAAACTATCATTATATGCTCCTCCTTGATTAACTCTTGAGTAAATTTCAGTAACAACAATAACTATCCAAATCAGTATAATAGCTATAAAAGGTAGGCTCTTAAACACATTGGTAAGTTCGATTCTCAATAAAGATTTAAAACTTGCTACATGTGCCTTTATAGTCGCTGTTATAGTATAAATGGGTTTGTATGCTTTCTTTACTATTTCTTTTTCTTCAATAAGTATGGCTCTTTTACTTTTTTGCTTTAATTTCTTAAAAGAAAAATAGGTGTACGTTATTTTTAATACCACTAATGATATTGAAACCCAGAAAACTCTGTTCCAAAGAAAATTACCAGAAAAAGAAAGTAATCGTGTGTTTTTTTCGAAAGGAGTCCAGTATTGAGTTTGTTCAAAAAAAGCTGAAATCCCAAACGGATCTGCCAACGCTGCTATAATCATATTTTCTGGTGATGCGGGGGTTGCGGCAGCTAACAAAGGGGAATTAAAAAAAATAGAGCAAATCCAGTATAGTGCATATATCGTAATTGCACTAATATATGTAGCGATATTATTCTTGCTAAACGCGCTAACCGAAAAAACAAATGCAGTACAAATAAAAACATTAGGCAAAACTATGAGTAGCCATGTCCACAGATAATAATCTAAATGAAAAGAAGTTAAACGTTCTGGATCCAAACCCGGCATATATGTCCCTAATGCAAAGCCAACCAGTGTCATGGTAAAAACCAGTAAACTGAATAATAATACTCCAAGAAACCTACTAATGAAAAAGTGGTTCTTTTTTATCGATGTACTGTACATTATGGCTTCCATCCGATATTGTTTATCTCGTAACACTCCGCTAATGACAAAAAACATAATAGCAAACTCACATCCTAATGATAATAAAGCAATATTATAACTAATCTGGTATGCAGAGTTAAGATTTACTTTAGCCAAACCATTACCCTGGCTTCCTAATATGAACCCAAAAGCAAGAAAAATAATAATAAAACCAATAAAAGCCTTTTGTTTAAGTTGATAACTGGCTTCAAAACGTAATAAGGAGATTAACATAACTTAGCTTTTTATAGGTTGATTATTAAATAATGTAGAGAAATACACACTTTCAAGATCAGGTTTCATAGTTTCAAATCCTTTTTCAGGAGTTGTTTCGGCAAAAACCTGAATCTGTGTTTTTCCAGAAACTAGTCGTGTAGAGATTACATTAAACTGCTCTTTATAAAACTGGAGATCTTCTTTTGTTATGGTTTTTGTCCAGACATTTCCGACTAATGTTTTTGTAAGCTCTATGGGGTTGCCTTGTTTTATAATTTTTCCTTCACCCATGATAGCCATATTTGCACATAAATCGCGAACATCTTCTACGATATGAGTTGATAGAATAACAATAACATTCTCCCCTATCTCACTTAATAAGTTCAAAAATCGATTACGTTCCTCGGGATCTAATCCTGCAGTAGGTTCATCTACAATAATGAGTTGCGGATTACCCAATAAAGCTTGGGCTACTCCAAAACGTTGACGCATACCTCCAGAAAACGTATGTACTGCTTTTTTGCGATGTTGATATAAGTTTGTTTGTTGTAACAGTGCTTCTACCTGATCCTTACGTTCACTTTTGCTGGATATTCCTTTTAGAACAGCAATATGATGAAGTAAATTTTGGGCACTGATCTTAGGATACACCCCAAATTCCTGCGGTAAATACCCTAAATGATTTCTAATTTCCTGGGGGTTGCTAACAATATTTTTATCATTAAAAATTATAGTACCCGATGTAGGTTCCTGCAAAGCGGCAATTGTCCTCATTAAAGATGACTTTCCTGCCCCGTTAGGACCTAATAATCCAAACATTCCGTTTGTAATAGTAAAAGAAACATTATCCAGAGCTTTTACTCCATTAGGATACGTCTTAGATAAATTTTGAATATGTAATCTGTTCATAGTTTGATTAATTAATGATTTCTGATACGAACCTATTCGAAAATGAGATCACTAACCAACTTTTATGACCACTACACTAAAAAAATCAATACAAACATGTATAATAGATACAAATAAGGTTGATTCAAAAAAAGAAAGTGTTTATGCAAAAAAAAGTATCGTTCATCAAATTTATTGTCAAGACACTATAACATCAGTATTTTTGTGGATATGATTACATTTTTGAAAAAATATAAAGCTTTTCTAATTGGTTTTTTTGTGGTCTTCTTTACAATACTATATTTAGAATATATAGGGTTCATTAAAATTCCGGAAGATGAGTATATAGAGGTTATTGTCATTTTTACATTTTGGTGGTTCGTTACCTCACTTCCTATTTATAAATTCAAATATTTTAAGAAAAATAAAATTGTAGTATACAAAATACTTGGACTAATACTTTTACTCATAGTAGCCATTACAGTAGATAGTTATTGGAAAATCCCAGATAACCCTATCGTTATATTTCTAATTACATTGTTCTGGCTAGGTGTTTTTTATGTGTTATTTTCTTCATTTTTTAAGAAATATAAGCTGTTCATTCTAGTAATCTATACAATTGCAATATCCTATTTCTTTTATGTTCGCTTGTTTTCTAAAAACTTAGACACTTATTTAAATGATGAAAAAGATATTGCATTCATTATTCTTACATTACCTATACCCATTCTAATTATGCTTTGGTTATTTGAGCAATGGAAATGGCTAAAGACATTGAAAGCAGAAAAAGGGAAAGCTGAGTTGGCTTTATTAAAAAGCCAGGTAAATCCACATTTCTTTTTTAATACATTAAATAATTTATATGGCTTAACAGTAGAAAAATCTGATAGTGCTCCAGAAGTAGTTCTAAAACTATCTGATATGATGCGATATACTATTTATGAAGGTAAGCAAGATGTTGTATCATTAAAAGATGAAATCAAATATTTAGAGAATTATATAGAATTACATAAAATACGGTATCAAAAAAAAGTGGTTATAACATTTGATTATACTTATGATGAAGATGATAAGATTGCACCTTTGTTGTTTATCATTTTGCTAGAAAATGCTTTTAAACATGGCGTAGAACGATTAACAAAAGATGCTTATATTCATATTAATTTAACAGCCAAAGACGATATTATTTCATTTTGTATTGAAAATAATTATGAAGAACCAAAAGAAACTAGTCAACATGGGATTGGATTGGATAATTTAAAAGACAGGTTAAAACTTATTTATCCAAAAAAACATAAACTACTTATCGAAAAAGACAAAACCGTTTACAAGACAACCTTAGAGATAGATATACAATGATACGATACATTATTATAGACGACGAACCTATTGCACATCGTATTATCGAAGGGTATTGCAATAATTTACCACATCTGGAAAAAGCTGGTAACTGTTATGATGCTTTCGAGGCAATGCAAATGCTTAATCAAGAACAGGTAGATCTTATATTTTTAGATATTAATATGCCAAAATTGTCAGGTTTTGAGTTCTTAAAAACACTATCTAACCCTCCTAAGGTTATTGTTACAACGGCGTATAAAGAGTTTGCTATCGAAGGTTATGAGCTAGAAATCACAGATTACTTATTAAAACCTTTTCCTTTTGAGCGATTTGTAAAAGCTATCAATAAGACTATTAATACGGTTGTAAAAAATAATACAACCACACCACAACCATCTCCTACTGTAAAACAAACTCGCTTCTTTATAAAAGGAGACAAAAAATATCATCAAATAGCTACAGAAACAATTTTGTTTATTGAAGCTTATGGAAATTACACAAAACTCTATCTTAATGAAGGTATGATCGTTAGTCATGAAAAAATATCATCTCTGGAAGAGGTTTTGTCAAAAGATAACTTTATACGAGTTCATAAATCTTTTATTGTTGCTATCGATAAAATAGAAACTATTGAGGGCAATAGAATCTTGATCGATACTCACAAAATCCCTATAGGCCAGACATATAAGAGTAGTATTTATAAGCTGTATAGTTCTAATGGATAGAAGTGTATTAATTTTAAGAGGAAAGAAAGAAAATATAATTTATCTTAGAAATTAAGTTAGGTTGTAATTGATATAGATCTGTACTACACTAAAAAATAATGGTATTTAGTTTTTGCAATTATAAATAAATGCTGGTGGAATATTTTTAATACAAAGCGTTGTGCTTGTATCTGCAAAGTTGTTTTTTAAAAACTCTAAATCTTTTTTAGAATATTGATACTGAATCAGGCTTCCGTTATCTTTGAGTATAAATTTCACATCTTCGATTAGTTGTTTTTTAAAAGTATGTTCAATATTCGCTAAAGGCAAACAAGACACTACAAAATCTACTTTATTTTCAGAAAAAATAGTAGCTAAATTAGATACACATGTATTATGTATCGTTAAACGTTCATCATTTATATTCTCTAATATAGGTACAAATGAAAGGTTTATTTCAAAGGAATGTAAATAAGAATTCCCTCCTATTTTGCTTAAAATTTGTTTCGTAATTATTCCATCACCAGCACCTAACTCAATTACTACCAAATCTTTATTATTACCCAAAGGTTCAACAAGTTTATTTGCTAATGTTTTAGAACTTCGAAATAAGCTTCCTGTTTGTTTTAGGTTTTTTAAAGCAGTAATTGTGAAAAAGTTTGACATGATTTTTTGATTATGATTGTTTTCTAATTGATGATGAATGCGCTACCAAAGATATAAATTGAACATAAAACCAACTCTCCTAATAAAATGGAGGTTATAAATACAGGAATTTTGATTTTAATAGCACCGGATAGGTAACAAATTAAATCCGTAGGTACTATCGGAATAAAAGACCAGAGGATAATATATAAATAACCATTTTTACCCAATAATCTATTTTCTATAAGATTAAATTTAGTATTATCTCTTTTAAATACATTAGAAAAACCCAGTCTATTCGAAAAAAAATAGATTAGTAATGATGATGCAAGAATCCCCGTTAAAGAGATAATGAGCACCCAAACTAAATTATTGGGAAACAATAATACGCCAGCAAAAATTAAAGGTGTACTGGGTAATAAGATAAAACCTCTTATAATATGTATTAAAAAATAAGCCATCCAAGCATATTTATGAAACTGCCCTACAAAAGAAGCGATTTTTTCTTTTGTAAACAGGTCTGGGTAAATAAAATATATCAACAAACATATAGCAACAAGACCTATCCAGGTGTACTTTATTATGTATTGAAGCTTTGATGACATCTTGGTCGTTTAAAATATGACGAATATGTTCAAAAATAGTTACACATTAAACCACTTCATTATAAAAAAATCCTTGTTTCGTACCAATTTATAAATATTCCGTTTGATTCATAAAAAAAAGAAGCCACACAATGTGGCTTCTTTTTTTATTAAAATAGGTAAGTTCAGGGGTTACTGATTAATTCTTAATCACCTGCTAATAGCACATAAGAACTGGTTACAGGAGATATATTGTATTCTTTTACGTTTTTTATATTTTTTAAGTGCTTCTCTGCTTCTTCAAAAGCAGTTTGTAATGCACTTAGACGTGAGTTTTTGCTTACAACAATCGTCTTCGATATCGTATTACCATTAACATATTCAATCGTCATTTTCCATTTTTTCAGAGAGTGAACATTTTTGTTCAATGATGTTTTCTTTTCAACTTCTTTTTTACGTTCTGTTTTCTCTTTTTTATCAGTACGAGGTTCTGTTTTAGAGGGAGTTGCATTTCCTATAGACACGCAAAATAGTACTGTTGCAAATAAAAGTTTCATATTTCGATGATTTGAATTTGTATGCTACGAATATACAAACATTTTTTTAATATTCAAATATTTCTTTAATAAAAATTTATTTGATTAATCAAATGTTATATGTATATTTGTTTTTATGATTAATAAGAAATTAAAAAGGCTCCTTAGAAAAAGTAAAGGAGCTAAAACGGTATACGGCATATCAAAAGCTTTAGGAGTTAGTCCACAGGCAGGAGATTATGTGGTTAAGCGAAAAGATCTGGTAAAAGATTTTGAGCGGCTAAAGAAAATTGCCGATTATATGGGAGTAGAAATAAGAGATATTATTGACCATAAAGAGAAATAATTTTACTTCTTCTCTTCTATTTGGGCCAATCCATAGTTAGGTTTAAGTATTGGATACAAGGTTTGATATAGGTATAAAACAAAACGCCAGGTTAATTCTATAAAAATTAGAACTAACCTGACGTTTTGTTTTGTGATTTTAATAGTACACTTAATAATCACATATGTATTACTTTACATAACTATTGCGACTTAATCCTTTTTAGCATTCCTCTTGCATTTTCTCCTACTCCTCCCTTGGGATCCATTTTAATTGCTTTCTCATAATATTCAATTGCTTTTTCTTTATTTTCTAACCCCAAATGACTTTCAGCAAGACTATCCCAGGCGTTTGCAGAATCGGGAAATAACTGAGTATTAGATTCAAAAATTATTAAAGCTGTTTGTGGTTTATTATTTTGAAGATAATAATACCCCATTGCATTAATTTCACTTTCATTTATCATACCTGTTTTGGTCAATAAAATAAGTTGCTTGTGTATATCTGCTTTAGATTCTTGGTTCGTTGTTTTATTTTTTTCTATGGTTGCAAGAGTTTTTTCTAAAGGCTCAAAAAAAGAATCTTTATATGTCACAGCTTTTACTGATGCTAGTTCTTTTGCTTTTTCCAAAGCCTTATTTGCAGACATTTTTATATCTGGTTGTACTCCTACACCTTCCCAATTGGTTTTGGTAACCGGGTTTATAGTTCTTGCAAAAGGTATAGCAATCCTAAATCCATTTGGCAAAGAAAAACCTCTCGTTGGGTGTGCTCCTCCTCCTGTAATTTCCCCTATTATAGTAGCTCTACCTCTACTTTGCATAGTATATGAAAAATCTTCGGCACCAGAAAATGTATAATCGCTTGTTAGAATATAAACAGGCACTTTAGGTCTTTTAACACCTTTTACATCTGCAACCCATAATTCTTCGGTGTGATCAGTAGCACGCGAATAAATAGTGTTTAATAATAATTTCTCATTAAAGAAGTAACTCGATAAATAATTTACTGTTGTTGGACTTCCTCCTCCATTTCTTCTCATATCTATAATTATAGCATCTGCTATAAGCATATCATTCATAACCTGATCTATTTTTGCTAAATGTTCCTCAGAACCACCAAAATAAGCAAGGTCTATATAACCGATATTTGCTTTCATAAGTTTAAATCCCCTTAACATAGGAGGTCTATATCTAGATAAGTTTTGTACAAAAGAAGCTTTTGTATCTTCTTGAGATTGTTCTGGTGGTCTGGGAGATAAAAAGCGTAGATGCTTATCTTTTGTGATTTTTCGTAACTCCTTGGTGAATGCTTTAGCAAAATCTGATGGTGACTTATCATCAAAAAAACCTTTTTTCATCAATGCATCCAAATGAGCATTGGTTTCTTTTGCTTTATCTAAGAAGATATAATTATCTTCTAATAGCTTTTGCGCTTCTTTAATGATATCATTATTAGATTGAGCAAAAAGAAATGTTGTGATGAAAAGAAATGCGATTACCATTTTACTTTTCTGTAATACTGTTTGTTTCATGAAAGTTGAAATTATTAATTATCGACAAATGATCTTTTTGCCATATGTAAATTAACAAATAAAGAATCATGAAAAATAGGATGAAATTAACCTCGGGAGCACACTCCTCTATATTCTTCTAAATTCATTCGGTTTAAACCCGGTACAGAGTTTAAAAGTTTTAGAAAAATGACTTTGATCAAAAAAACCACACAGAAATGTAATTTCGGTAAGAGGCTTGTTAGTGTGTTTTAAGAACAAAATTGCTTTTTCAATTTTAATCCTGCGCATATACTCTCCAAGTGTACAATTAAAATATTTTGAAAAGTATCTGGAAATTGTAACTGGATGTATCTGTAGTTTTTGTGATAACTCTGTTAATGTAATAAATTCGTCCCATCGATCACATAATAGCTCTCGAATAGCATCAACCCAAAGAGGTTTATAATCAATGACCTTGGTATATCCCGAAAATAATGTTAGTAACGATGAGTGAATAGAATCTGAAGAAGATATATCATCTATCTTTAATTCCTTATATATTTTTAGTAATTGAAATTGAACAGCAGTATTTTTAAGAATAGAACTCCTAAAATCCGAGGTTGACAGTTCATTTTTCACAAAAAAAGAATCATCAATTTCTATATTTAAATTCTCAGACGGAAATGCGGTATATCTATTTCTATGTACTTCTAACTTATCATACAGTATGATACTTCCTGGAAGGACTTGAATGTCTTTTCCTTTTCGTGATTCTAGATTACCTCCTTGCAAGACCAACGAAAGGTGATATTTTTCATGAGAATGCCAATCTTCTGAAACCGGTTTGTGATATTTTACCATAGAAATATCATAACTTTCAAAAGAAAACTGCTCTGTCGTTTTTCCTAAAAATTCTTTAGTTTTTAATGCAATCATAATGTATATCGCCAAAAAATGAATCTTTCTTTCTAAAATATCAAATTCATGAATTGTATAGAAACAAATATAATGCCATTAAAATAGTTTAAAAAATTAGAATTCATATTGGCATTTCTTTAACTGTGGACATAGCTCTTTTTTCCTACATTTAAGAACTTTGATCATTCTATAAATCAAACATTATGAAAACATTAATAACGTTCGTTCTTTTATTGATCCTTTCTTTTTTAGAAAACCCTATTCTGGCTAATTCTTCTTTAAAAGCAAATTTTAAAACCGGTGACCCTGGTATTACTTCTATCAATTCGATGACCTTTGGACCAGAAGGTATTTTGTTTATTGGTGATAGCAAATCTGCACAAATTGTTGCAATAGATCTAAGTACCCATCCAAAAGTTGATAATAGTACGGTGAAGATTGATTTTCTTGATAAATTAATTGCTGATATGTTGGGCACTGCCATCGATCAGATACAAATCACAGATATGGTAGTTAATCCAGAAAATAATAATATTTACCTCTCTGTTCATCATAGTTCGGGTAATGTACTATTGTTTCGCGTTGAGAATAATAAGTTAAAAAAAGTTTCCCTCGATAATATATCTCATAGCAAAACTTCATTAATAGATCCAGTTCATAAAGAAGCGAAAGATAAACGAGGTCGAAAACTTCGTAAATGGGCAGTTGCAGATATCAAATATACTTCTGGCAAAGTAATGCTTTCTGGCCTAAGTAATAAAGAATTTGCTTCTACTTTCAGATCGGTTGATTTTCCTTTTACTGATAAACAAGATTATGGCTCTTTAGAGATTTATCATGCTGCGCATGGTCAATATGAGACTCATGCTCCTATAAAAGCATTTATACCAACTACGATAAAAGGTAGTTCTCATATCATTGCTGGTTATACGTGTACTCCTCTTGTTATTTTCCCCATGGATAACATTAAACCCGGAAAACATAATAAAGGTAGAACTATTGCAGAATTAGGAAGTGGTAACAGCCCTGTAGATATGGTAGAAATCAAAAATGGTGGTCAACGATACTTACTTATTGCCAATAGCAACAGACCACTAATGAAAATGGAATTTACTGACCTGGAATCCTACAATGGCTCTCTTACTTCTCCGGTTATTAAAAAAGGTGCAGCTGAAGGAGTAAATTATGTAAACCTACCTTTTGTTAATGTACAGCAATTAGATAAATTTGGAGAGACTGGTTTTCTTATTGTTCAAAGAGAATCCAGTGGAAATCTTGCTCTAAAAAAAGGAAATAGCTGGTGGCTTGAGAAATAGCAACTTTGGATAAAAAAGTATTATTTATTAGTAATGTGAAAAACTTTATACTTTTCGTTATAATAGTATTCTTTTCTATTCTGGAGATGTATGCTCAAAAATCTCCGGAATTTACCTTTAACAAGGAGTTTATTACTATAAAAAAAGATGCGAAAACTTCGGGAAACCTCTATGTCTATAGAGGTGAGATTCCTAAAGAAGAACTTTCTAATGTAAATCCAATATTAGGTAAGTTGATTCAGGAAAAAACGGTACTACGTTTTATTCCGTTAATACCATTTGGATGGAATCAAAAATATACATTAGTATATCGTGATGCAATAGAATATTTCGAACTTGATACTCCAGAAGAATACAAACATCTTTCTGTAAAATCGATTTACCCTTCGGCAAAAATTCTTCCTTCTAATCTCTTAAAATGGTATATTCAATTCTCTCACCCAATCAGTGAAACTTATGTTTATGACCACATACGATTCATAAATGCTACAGGAGATACTATATCCAATGCTACTTTATCCTTAGAAAATGCTCTCATTAGTGATAATGGGAAGCTTTTAACCGTTTGGATAGAACCAGGACGCCAAAAACGTGATTTAATACCTAATACGTTATTAGGTCCGGTTTTTGAAAATGGAAAGACATATAAACTTGTTGTTTTAAAAAAATTGAAGGACGCAAATGGTATATCTATGCAGCAAGACTTTATACACTCATTTAGAGTCACTATTGCCGATCGTGTAAAACCCGATATAAAGTCATGGAAAATACAGTTCCCAAAAGTAAATTCTAAATCACGTTTATTGATTTCATGTTATGAGTCTCTAGATTATGGTAGTACACTAAATAGTGTAACTATTATAAATGCAAAAGAAGAAAAAATTGATGGAAATTGGCAATATACTGATCACGAATCAACTTTATCCTTTACACCATTACATCCCTGGAAAAAAGGGAATTACAAAATTTTGTTTGACACTCACATTGAAGATTTAGCAGGAAATAATTTAGATAGATTATTTGATAGTGAAATTGGCCTTTCAGATATGAAACAATTACCTATTGAATATAAGCTGGAGTTTAATGTTAAATAAAAGGTAGATTTTGATCTCGATTTAAAAGGAAATCTCGCACGATTCTGGCAATAATTCTTTTATTTTTTGTTTTTCTTCTTCTGTAAGTTTGTTATTAGTTATCTCTA
Source organism: Aquimarina macrocephali (assembly GCF_051627225.1). Classification (NCBI taxonomy): domain Bacteria; kingdom Pseudomonadati; phylum Bacteroidota; class Flavobacteriia; order Flavobacteriales; family Flavobacteriaceae; genus Aquimarina; species Aquimarina macrocephali. The sequence continues at coordinate 4,856,763 of NZ_CP151795.1, read as the reverse complement.
GCCTTTTTAACTTAACTAAATGTTTAATAGTCTCAGGTAAGTTTCTCAACTTATTTTTGTTAAGGATTAATTCCTCCAGATTATTTAAATTACCAATGAAATCTGGAATGTTATTTAAATTGTTTTTGCTTAAATCCAGCTCTTCCAACATCTTCATATTTTTTATAACATCAGGAAAACTATCTAATTTTGTATCTGATAAATATATTTTCTTAAGCTTCGTTAATTTTGCTAAAGATTGTGGTAAGGTTTTTATTTTATTTTGATTAAGAACTAGAATTTCTAAATTTTCTAACGTACTTACCACTTCAGGAAACTCTTTTAATTTATTTCTTTGTAAGCTTATTGATCTCAACCCTGTTATTTTTTTTACGAATTCAGGAACAGTCTTAAGTCTTAATCCTCCAATACTAAGTGATTGCAACCCTTTTAACTCTCCTATTACGATAGGTAGAGAATCGAACTTATTATCACGTAAATAAAGTGTTTCGAGACTAGTCAGGTTTTTAAAAGAATCTGGTAAATCACGGAGCTTATTTTTATAAAGCTCAAGTTTTTCTAAATTTCTTAAATTACCTATAGACTCTGGTAATTTTCTTAGTTTGTTTTTATTTAATCGCAACATTTCTAACTCCACGAGCTCCCCAATAGATTCTGGAAGATACCTCAGCCTATTATTATGAAATTCTAGCCAATATAAATGACTCAATCTCCCAATCTCTTCTGGGACAAGGCTTATATTATTATTTGCTAAATCAAGCGTCCTTAATTCTTTTAATCTCATTAAATATGATATTTCCTTTAACTTGCTATACGTAATTCTTAAATCTCTTAATTTGATTAGTTTAGTAAATGAATCTGGTAGCTCTTTAAGGTTAGTTTCAAAAATGAAGAACACTTCTAGATTAGTTAATTCTCCTATTGACTCAGGCAATTCGCTCAGTTGGTTTCTAAATATTTTTAGATCTTTTAAATTGCTAAAAACTCCTATAGAGTCTGGTATTACGGGATCCCCTTTGTCAAAACCCAAAGATTCAATATTTTCTTTATTCTCAAAAGCTTTTATCATATAACTAGGGTAAACATCTTTCTGAGCACTACCACTAGAATACACTAATATTAGTATTAAAACAGAAATCAATGACCTTTTTGTCATATCAAAAATATCCAAGACTAATATCATATTCCATCTATTTTATCTAAAACCAGTTTTCGGTAGGATTTACCAATAGGTAAAGTAGTCGTATTATTAAGTATTAACTGGTTACCTTCTATTAGTTTTAGTTCGTTAAAATTAATGACAAATGATTTATGAATTCTTATAAAATCTTCTTTAGGAAGTTTATCAAAAAAATCTGATAACGTATTGGGAGTTAAAATCATAGTATCGGTAAAAATTTTAATATAATTACCATAAGCCTCTATGTATTGAATATCTTTAAAAGGTACTTTAATTAATTTTTTATCACTTTTCACAAAAACAGAAGTGGCTATTTCTTCCTTTTCTGAAAGGTGTACTACGGTAGTATCCGTTACATTTTTTTTCTGAATTTTTATAACTGCCTGGATAAAACGTTCTAACGAAAAAGGTTTTAATAAATAATCAGTTACCGACAATTCAAACCCTTCTATAGCATACTCTGGATATGCGGTTGTAATAATAACATCTGGTCGTTTCTGCATTGTTTTCAACAAACTTAATCCTGATAATTTTGGCATGTTTATATCCAAAAAAAGAACATCCGCAGATTGGTTTTGAAGAATTTTCATAACCTCAAAAGCATCTTTACAAGATGCTAATACTTCTAAATTGGGGACTTGCTCAATATAATTTTCTAATATCTGACGCGCAATGGGCTCATCATCTGCGATAATACATTTTAAAATCTCCATTTATAATTTTAAGGTTAATTGAACTTCAAACTCTTCTTCTTTTTTACTAATACTCAGGGTATGTCTGTCTGGATATATGAGAGTCAATCGTTTTTTTGCATTTTGTAAACCGATACCACTTTTCCCCTTTTCCAGATCAGATTCATCACCTCCTCTATAATCAGCTGTATTTACACAAGTAAACAATAATTCACCTTCAACTATCTCAATAGTAATCGACACTCTACTCTCTCCTTTTTTAGATATGGCCAAATGCTTAAAAGCATTTTCTACAAACACAATCAAAAGCATTGGGGCTATATCTAAAGTAACCATTTCGCCATAAGTATTTAGCTCTATCTCTGTTTTATCTTCTAAGCGTATACGCTCTAAAGACACATAATTTTGTAAGTATTGAATTTCTTTTTGTAAAGGAACTAATTGTTCTTTGGTATCATATAAACTATATCGTAGTAAATCTGAAAGCTTTAACATTAAACCTGGTAGTTTGTCAGAATTTACAACAGATAAGCCGTATAAATTATTTAGTGTATTAAACAGAAAATGTGGATTTAACTGTGCTTTCAAAAGTTTTAATTCGGCATCTTTTATTTCTTGTCTACGAGTAAAACTATCTTTTGCAATCTTTATCGCTGAACTAAACAATAAGGCCAAAACCATTACAGAAAAAAGATTGTATAGCATCGCCCATTCGAATTTTTGAAACTGTTTACTCATAAAAAAAACAGCAATACAACTAAACAAAAAAGCATTGAGACAGAAAAGTCCAATTCCTAAAAGCTTATTTTTCCTGTTAAATAGTGGTAATATTTTTAGGTTGTTTATATACACAGGAACAATAAGGTATAACGTTACCCATACAGCAGTAAGAAGCCTGTTTTCTGACTGAATTGACATTGCTAGAATTAATGTGGTAAAAAGCCATACCGCAATATTCTGCACAAAACGATTATCTATCCATTGATCTAATTTGGACATATTTTTTCTTTAAATATTCTCAAAAATACTAGAAAATGCATCTAAAACACAGATATTAATGATCAAAGGAGTTCTTTTGACTGTAAACGTCTTCAATATACTGATGTAGGGAACAAACTCAGCTTTAGTATTATTGATCACTAAATCTAGCACATTGATCATTCTTTCTTTTTAATGTATTGGTTTACCCTCACTTTTGAAGTGTTAATTCAAAAATCAATCATTATGAAATCAATTCAAAACTTATGCCTTCTTATTGTACTATTTATTATTAGCATGATAAAAACTTTCGTTGCAATCTAAAAAAGTGAATTGTAAAAATGTATCAAAAACCACTAAAACAGTAATCAAATGAAACTAGATATACAAAACGTATCCAAAAGATACAACAGCAATAAATATGGATTAAAAGAATATACCCTAAACATAGAGAATGGTATTTTGGGATTACTTGGTCCTAATGGCGCAGGAAAATCCACATTATTAAAAATGATTGCTACTATTAGTAAACCATCAAATGGAAGCATTTTATTAAACAAAAACAACGTTGTAAAAGATCCTAACTATATGCGAAAACAACTAGGGTATCTACCACAAGATTTTGGAGTGTATCCTAACTTGAATGCTTACGAATTTTTAGAATACATGGCTGCACTAAAAGGTATCGGGGGAACACAATTAAAACAAAGAATTGCATTTCTCCTTGAAGGATTAAATCTAACCGAAGTAGCCAAAAAACCTATAGGTAATTATTCTGGAGGAATGAAACAACGTATTGGGATCGCTCAGGCACTACTTAATCATCCAAAAATATTATTATTTGATGAACCGACCGTTGGTTTGGATCCTGAAGAACGTGTACGTTTTAGAAATTTAATTTCAGAATTAGCCAATGATTGTATTGTTATTTTGTCCTCACATATTGTTTCTGATATTGATACTATAGCAGATCAGGTAGCTATAATGAAAGAAGGCCAACTATTATGTCAGGGAAATCAGAAAACTATTGTTGATACAGTAAAAAACAAAGTGTTTGAAATAACAATGAATAAAGAAGATGTGCCCAATTTTATAAACCATCATATTACCCTTAATACCATTCGAAAAAAAGAGGCTGTTACCGTACGATATATATCTGAAACACATATAGAATCAGCAATACCATGTAAAGCAACTCTGGAAGATGCTTATCTATATACAACCAAAAAATAACATAATCAATTCATGAAACGAACATTAAAAAAACTTAAATACATTTTCATAAAAGGAAATGTTTAAAATTTAAACGTATGAAAAATTTTATAACTATAATAAAATCAGATTATTTACAACGTACTCGTAGCTATGCTTTTTTGATCACATTATGTATTAGTCTTGCTGTGGCATATTCATTTATTCCTGCCCCTGGCGCTAGTTATTCTACCATTCGGATCGGAGACTATCTAGGTTTTTATAACTCTTCGTGGATAGGTTACGTAACAGCACTTATGACTAGTGTTTTTCTTTCTTTAGTTGGTTTTTATCTAGTTAATGGTACGATCAAAAATGACATAAGCAGTAAAGTAGGTCAAATCATAGCCACTACAAGGGTTTCAAATTTTGGATATCTCCTATCAAAAACGATTAGTAACTTTTTGTTATTGTCTACTATAGCATTTATCGTATTTATAATGAGCATCATACTATTCTTCTTATATAATGATGGGTTTTCTTTTGAAATACTTCAATTTATTATTCCATACAGTGTTATTGCTATTCCTTCTTTGTTTTTTATTTCGGTACTAGCGGTATTGTTTGAAGTCTTTTTAGGTCAAAAATCTATCCTTCAAAATATTCTTTTTTTCTTTCTTTTTTCGATAATGGCTATTTATAAACCTAGTGATACATCAAAGAATTTTTATTTAGATGCATTTGGCACTAAGATAATCACATCTCAAATGGAAGAAACGGTAAGAAATATAGTGGGTCATAAAGATTTAGGTGGAATAAACATTGGGTTTGTATTAGGAAATGTATCTGATGCTAATTATTTTGTTTTTGAAGGAGTTGATTTTCCTATAGGGTATATTTTAAGTCGTTTGGGATGGATTATTTTTGGAATTCTTTTACTAGGTCTTGCTTCCCTGTTTTTTCATAGGTTTAGAGTTAAAGAACGTTTTCAATTAAAAAACAAGAAAACACTCTTAAAAACTAAAAATGATAATGATATCGATATTTCCAAACTTCCAAAAGTCTCTCTCTCATTCAAAATATTACCTCTTATAAAAACTGAATTTATATTACTCATACGAAGTGGGCATAAATGGTTATGGATACTAAATATTGCAGGTATGTTGGCGTTATGTTTTGCTCCTCTATCTATTGCTCATCAAATGATATTGCCTATAGTCTGGTTCTTACAAGTAGGCAGATGGTCTTCATTAGTGACCAAAGAGAGAATATTTAGCACACATTTCTTTACCTTTGCTTCGTATCAACCACTCAAAAGACTCTTGTTATCTCAAGTACTATCCGGAATTCTATTGGCTCTTTTACTTGCTTTACCATTAGTATTAAGGTATATGATACAGCTTGATTTCATGCATGTTACTTCTATTATACTTGGTGGCTTTTTTATTGTTTCACTTGCTGTTCTAACTGGGATTTTGACTAAAGGAAAGAAGTTATTCGAAATCTTATTCTTCATGATCACCTATGCCAATATTAATGCAGTACCATTTACCGATTATTTTGGTGGATTACACCATCAATATAGCTACCTCATCAGTATTGCTATTCTGGCAATACTATCACTAACCATTAGCTATGGTCTTAGAAATATAGAATTGAAAAGAATATAAATACGATCAGTACTTCAATCCAAAAACCGAACAGGTTTAATCAAAAAAGCTTCCGGAAGATTTATCTTCCAGAAGCTTTTATTATATCTATCTAAATTACTTAGTTATAATAAACTTTTTGGTAATAGTTTTATTGCCAGTATTAACCTCTAAAAAATACATACCATTAGATAAACGTGCTACGTTGATTTTATCTCCCGATAATTGATTTTCCATTACCGTTTGCCCCATATAATTGATAATTCTATAGGATACATTTTTTTGATTCATATTTTTTATAAATAACATTCCCTCTTTTATTGGATTTGGATACAATATAAAATCATTTACCAAAGAAGAATCATTTCCTTTAGAAAGCAAAGCTGTGCTAATATTTACGGTATAATCCTCTACTTCTCCGTAAGTAAAGGTATCACATGGTCCAGATGCTGTGCTGTATTTCATAGACACACGCATTCTTGTATTACCTGCTACAGCTGTAGTAGGAACATCAAAATTAAATGACTGATTATCACTACTATTGGATAAGTTTGATACAATCTGCTCAGCACTATCAAAGGTACCATTCTGATTATAATCAATCCAAATACTCCAATATTCTCTGTATGCCGTATTTGCAAAACCGGCACTTACTACAATTGTATTTGTTCCTGTCCCAATATTAGCAATCAAATTGGTAAAATCTCCATACCCAGCATTTGCAGTTGTCGTATTTGCAATACCACCTAATCCCACATAATCGATATATTCATAATTTACATTACTTCCTTTAGAAGCACAATATGTAGTTGAAGTATTCGACGTTGTTCCACTAGCTGTATTACTTGATGAAGAAGTATTTCCTGCTGCATCTTTAGCTTTTACAGAAAATGTATACGTAGTATTAGGAGTCAACCCAGTAACAGTATAACTAGTACTTGTTGCTGTAGTAACTAAAGTAGCTCCCTGGTATATTTCATATCCCGACACTCCAATATTGTCTGTCGAGGCATTCCAGGATAACCCAATAGTGCTCGAAGTAACTGACGATGTTGTAAGCCCTGTTGGTATAGAAGGCGCTTCTGTATCAGGAGCAGAAGATTTTATGCTAATATTATCTATTGCCATATCACTTCTAAAACTTGTTCCTGTAGTGCCTTTAAATTGTAATTTTATTACAGATCCAGCATATGCAGTAAGATCAATTGTAGCTTGGTTCCAGCTATTTCCAAGATCTCCACTTTTTGTCCATAATGATGTATAATTAGCTCCATCATTTGTACTTACTAAGACTTCCATAGCTCCCATATTGGATCCATACATATGATATCCAAATTCTAAAGAAATACCAGAAAGAGTTGCTAAATCAATACAAGGGCTATTAAGAAGTGCTGTTTTATTTGGACTTCCTGGCGGTGTAACATTTGTAGATGCCTCAGTATATAAATAAAAAGTACCATCTTGAGCCGACGAAGGTCCTGTTGAAGATGAAGAAGTTCCTCCAGAATCTCGTGTCCAATTAATATCATCTCCGGTAGCATTAGTCCAAAGCCCTAAACCAGTCTCAAAGCTTTCTGTATAAGGAAAACTATTTATCCCTGTACAAGCTTGAGTATCTGTGGTTGTAAAGTTTATTAAAGTACCGTAAGGAGAACTTGCTCCTCCTGCACAATTACTTCTTACCTGAGCTTCATATTGAGTTGTAGCGGTTAGCCCGGTTATGTTAATCGTATTTGTATTTGAAGATAAGGTTGTCCAATTCGAACTTCCTGTCACACGATATCTTACATCATATGTAGCTCCAGAATTAGCACTCCAGCTCAATGTTGCCGTCGTAGGCTGTATATTTGATGCTGCTAATCCTGTTGGTGCTACTCCGCCTATAGGAGTTAATTGAACATTTTTAGTCACTGCAGCATAATCTGCTACCGTTACTCCTGTTAAAGTAAGTGGTTCATAACATTCTGCTTCATACAAAATATTGTAAGTTCCTGCTTTAATAGGTCTGTAATAGTCTCCTTCTGGTAATTCTGTCGGTGTCCAGGAATCATAACTCTCACGACCTACAACTGTTACTTTAGCTTGTATCGGTTGGTTGGTTGCTGCATCAGTTACTACTCCACGGATACCATAATTTACTTGTTTCAAAAATGCAAGAAGAGCTTCTCTATTATAGTTCCAATAATTTACTAATTGATTAGCAGCAGGTGTTTTGTTATTAGAGAGTTCAACGGTTACTTCTCTTCCTTTTTGATTGTATATCTGGTAATCTTGTCTCCCTCCTTGTACCTCATACCAGGCATACCCATTTGTAATACCATTATTTAATGCAGTAAAATATCCAGAAGGACTATTGGCCTGACAGTGATCTCTATATTCTTTAGAAATATGTATAAAATAATCCTCATCAGGATGTGCTCCAGCATATGTATCCCAAGGATAATTAAATACTTCTATTCCTCCATGAAAATTAGCAGACAATACAAAATGTTTAGTATCTGCAAAATTCATAAAAGCGACTGTCTCTGTTTGATAACTGTTACCATCTGGATGTGCTCCGTCATCTGGATCAGGGTAATTTCTGTTTAAATCTACGTTATTAGCATTTCCCCGGGTAGCATTAGCAACAGATGTGTTATTAGCACTATTGCGATACGTACCATCAGGATTTGCCAGTGGATTAATCCAAACCTCATTATTATCCAAAAGATTCTTAATCTCGGCATGTTTTGGATGACTTGTATTGTTATAAGCTCCAAGTAAATAATCAATAAGGTTAAGCATCATAGGATAACCTGCTATTTCATCACCATGCATAGAAGAAGTATACATTACCCTGGGTTCTTGCTCATTTTGATTTACGTTATCTGATAATTTTACAAACAGTAGCGATTTATCTCCTTCAACCGTAGCTCCGATATTTTCTACCTTACATAGAGACGGGTTACTAGTAGCAAAATCATTCATCATTGTTACATAATCACCATATGTTGGATATGCAGTAAGTGGAAACGTAGCAGCTTTTATAGCTAAATCAGAAGTCATAGTTCTATATCCTATGATGTTATCTTCTGAAATGACTGTAAAAGCAACTTTTTTTTGTAAAAAAGATGAAAACTGATTTTTATTAGCCATTACTTTAACACTATTTGTGTTTTCATCAAAATGAACAATAGCTAATTCTTTGGTAATAGTACTTAATTCTGATTTGTTGTTGATTGTGAAGCTGAAAATTACTTCTCCTTTTAGGTTCAGGTATTCATTAGCGAGCTCTTTATTACTTTTTTGCGCAAAAAGAGAAATGCTCATGGTGCAATACACCAACAGCATTAACATGATGTTGTTTTTCATTGGTTTTAAGAGTAATTTAAATTGAGTTAATATTTAGGTTTTAATGATATCGTGTAATAAATATCAAACCTAAAGGTACTAAATTCGTGAGAATTAATTAGAAACGTTTTTTCTTTGTTTTTAGGGAGAGTTCCTCCTAATCTTTTATTATAGAAAATGTTATGAAAAAACAACACAAAATAATTACTACAAAAGTACTATATAATCATCCAGTTTGTTGTAGAAGTCTCGGGAGTAATTTCGACTTCATAATCTCCCAAATCTCCTATTTTTTTTGGTAGCTTTCCTTGAGAAAGAGCATTAAACATTGGTGTAGGATCAGCATCAAAAGTAACTACTCTAAGAGTTTCATCCATTAGAGTATCGAGTACAGCAACTTCATAATTAAGTAATCTATCTAACCAAGGAAGTTTATAGTCCTTATGTATTAGATAAGCTGCAAAATTTTTAGCCTCTTTATAACTTAGTTGTTCTGGTGGATAATATTTCCAAAAATCATTAAGAATGGCGGCAAATACTTCCATCCCTAATACCAACATCATATATCGTGTTGTGAGTTTAAATATTCGAGCTACCATAGAAGCTCTAAATTCTTTTATTAGCTTTTGATATATTTTAATTCTTTCTTCATTCTTTAATACATCATGTTCGTCTACTCGGCCAATAACATGATTACCTAATATATTTTCCCATGCTATGGGATCAAACTCCTGGTTAAGTTTTTGAATATTGCATACTGTTTTTGGAAGTTTTTCTTCCTTAGGAATACGATATTGCTCTTTTCTATTTTCCCAAAGTCCTCTTACTTTTTCCATTTCAGAAATAATAAGAGCATCACCAACTACAGGAATATAAGAATCGAATATTTCATAAGTAACAGCTTTCAAATTAGTAAGATCTGGTAAAATTTCTTTTGTTATAGCAAGTAACCTTTTATCTATAGGTCCAGAATGAGAATCCATCCATAAATTATTCAATTCTGTTCCTCCTGCTATATGCATTTCTACCACATGTTCTAAAGGTATTTCTTTTAAGAAATCTGTAATACTTTGACGGCCATTTAATTGATTGGCAAAAATATTATGAATATCTAATAATATTCCACAGCCCGTTTCTTTACATAATTCTGCCACAAAACTTCCATCATTCATCTCATGACTATTGGGTTTTAGATAATTCACCCCTGTCTCAATAGCAATAGGTTTTCCTATTTTATCTTGAAGATACTTTATATTTCGTATTGCTAACTCCAATCCTTTTTTTGTCTGGCAAGGCGGAAGAAAAAAACCAGTATTAAATTCGGTAGTAGCATTAAAACTAAGGTGCTCTGTTACCCAGGGACTATCAAAAAGAGTTGTAGTATACTTAATTAATTCTAACTGATCCTTTTTTGGCAGTAAACTCCCTCCCACAGGTGCTCCTATACTGTGTACCAGCTTATGATATGGTAATTTATTTATTTCTTCAAAAACTTCTGTTGGCACCTTTAAATTATCATTTTCATCTCTGATGCATAATGTTTGAGGTTCTATTTCAAATGTATCAATTAACCCATTAGGAAAATTAATATTGGCCACTGTAGGTGAGTAAATAATGCCTACCCCTAATTGCGGTAGGCACTCTAACTCTAGCGTTTTTTCAATTACACCCATAATTTGTTTTAAAAATTAAAATCAAACTGGTTTTGGAAAAATATATCATTCCCCGAACAACATGCCAGGCATCCTATTTCTTCAAAAATGCTTTTTATAGCATTATCAATCTTACCAATATCATAAGATACAGCGGGAGATACACCAACACTTAGAGTCTTTGTTGCTATTAATTTACTAGGTTGTGGTGAAGGGTCTCTAAAAGCCAATGACCGTGAAACTACATTCTCTCTTGGGTCTAAAACATAATCTCTAATCGTTTGAAAATAGCAGTCTACGCCAGAGAAACATTTTGGACATCCTAATTCATCTAACAGCTCATGAATACTATTTTGAAAAGCTTTTGCATCATATGCTACTTTTGCAGGGATCGATAATCTTACTGCCCCTCTTCCCTTTTTTTGATCAATTTTCATCTTATTTTGTGTTTTAATTATTAATTACATAAAAATACTCACACAATCATTTGTAAAACAGAGTTTTACCACTATAAAGCACAAGGTAAACACCCCTTAAATATAAGGGTGTTATACTCCTCAAAAATCTAAGTAATAATTAACAATGTTCACTAAAAAAATATGGTCAAAATGCCGTATATTTAAGGATAGATCCCTTCTTGTCAATACATTACACATGTAGACAATAAAACACACATTTTATTACTTAAAAACCTTTAAATCTAAAATTATGAGTATCTCACAAGCATCCCCTAAAAGCAAAATGGAAAGACCAAGCTTTAAGAACCAATATGATAATTATATTGGAGGAAAATGGACCTCACCTGTAAAGGGTCTGTATTTTGAAAACATCTCTCCGGTTGATGGTGTTAGTTTTACCAAAGTAGCTCGTTCTACGAGTGAGGATATAGAACTTGCAATTAATGCTGCATGGGCAGCTGCACCAGAGTGGAACAATTCTTCTGCCACATATCGTAGTAACTGTTTATTGAAAATCGCAACGGTACTAGAAGAAAACCTCGAAGTATTAGCACGAGCAGAAACCTGGGATAATGGAAAAGCATTACGCGAAACTCTTGCTGCAGATCTCCCTCTGGCGATTGATCATTTTAGATACTTTGCTGGCGTAATTCGTGCAGAAGAAGGATCTGTTAGTGAACTCGACGCCAATACAGTATCTATAAATGTACCAGAACCTCTTGGGGTTGTTGGGCAAATTATCCCATGGAATTTTCCATTATTAATGGCTACCTGGAAAATTGCCCCGGCACTGGCAGCGGGAAACTGTGTTGTTTTAAAACCAGCAGAACAAACCCCTGTAGGAATTATGATCTTAATGGAACTCATCGAAGGTATACTTCCTGCTGGCGTTCTTAATGTAGTAAATGGTTTTGGAGTTGAAGCGGGTAAACCATTAGCATCAAGCCCACGTATTAATAAAGTAGCCTTTACCGGAGAAACTACTACAGGGCAACTCATCATGCAATACGCATCAAAAAACATAACTCCGGTAACCTTAGAACTTGGAGGAAAATCACCAAATATCTTTTTTGAAAGTATTATGGAAGCTGATGATGAGTTTTTTGATAAATCTTTAGAAGGAGCAGTAATGTTCGCACTCAATCAGGGAGAAGTATGTACTTGCCCATCTAGAATTCTGATTCAGGAAAGTATCTATGACCAATTTATAGAACGTGTTATCGAGCGTACAGAGGCTATTAAATTAGGACATCCTTTAGATCCCGAAACTATGATGGGTGCTCAGGCTTCTAATGATCAGTATGAAAAAATACTAAACTACCTTTCTATTGGTAAAGAAGAAGGATGCGAAGTATTAACAGGAGGAGAATCCGCATATATCGAAGGTCTTGAAAATGGTTATTATATACAACCTACACTTCTAAAAGGAAATAACAAAATGCGTGTATTTCAGGAAGAAATCTTTGGTCCTATAGCATGTGTTACTACTTTTAAAGACCAGGCAGAAGCCATTGAGATAGCAAACGATACCCTTTATGGATTAGGTGCCGGAGTATGGACTCGCGATACTCACCAGGCTTATCAGGTTTCTAGAGCAGTACAGGCAGGACGTGTTTGGGTAAATTGCTATCATACCTACCCGGCTCATGCTCCTTTTGGAGGGTATAAAAAATCTGGTATAGGTAGAGAAACACATAAAATGATGCTTAATCACTATCGCCAGACTAAAAATATGCTCATATCATATGATAAAAAAGCAATGGGTTTCTTCTAAAAAATGAATAAAATGATAGCACGTATTAAGATTACCGATGCAGCAAAAGCTGTAATCGATACCCTTACTGCAAAACACGGGGAGTTGATGTTTCATCAAAGCGGAGGATGCTGCGATGGCTCCTCCCCGATGTGTTTTCCGAAGGGAGAATTAATGATTAATGAAACAGACATCTGGCTGGGCAATATCCATGGGTGTAACTTTTATATGTCTGGGGATCAATTTGAATATTGGAAACATACGCAATTAACCATAGATGTTGTACAAGGCAGAGGGTCTAGTTTTTCTCTTGAAATTCCTATGGGAATTCGTTTTGTAATCAAATCACGAATATATACCGAACAAGAAATGGGAGAATTAAGCTCTATTCATATTGGTGAAGTATGAATTTACAACTGATAGGAAGATTACAAGCGTTATAAAACCATAATGAATGTTTTAGATAAATATAAATGTCTCCTAGTGCAAGGATCAAAAACATAACTGATAAAATTAGTTATTTTTGGTTCCTACCAGAACCCAAATCGTTTTATCAGTTTCATTTTTCCATTTTCCAAAATCTTTAATTTCTTTAGAGATCGAAAATCCTGCTTTTTGTAATTCTTTCTTTACATATTTTAAAGACAATGTATGCGCTTCGGTTTGCTCTGCTCTTGATGTATTAAGCATATGTTTTTTTAATTTCTCTATGATAACAATCCTTCCTCCTGGTTTAAGAGCGTTTTTTATATGATCTAGAATTTTCATGTAATCATTCATTTCATGATATGTATCCATTACTACAACTACATCTAGTGCTTTATTTGGTAATTTAGGATTATCGTAATCTCCAACTATAGTTTTTATATTTTCAAGCTTACGATTTTTAATATATTCATCTAATTTCTCAAGTCTATCTTCTCTTACATCTACAGCATATACTTTTCCTGATTCTCCAACTTTTTGAGCCAGATGCATGGTAAGATACCCCTCATGACAACCAACATCAGCAACCGCATTACCTTCCTCTATTTCTGCAAGTTTAAAGATTTTAGGTACATTCATCCACGTATCTCTTTCCTCCCAATCCGTTTTTTTATATTGGGCATAACCAATCTCTACAATCAAAACTAATAAAACCAAAAACTGACCTCGTTGTCGCATATCAAATATTTTTTACAACTGCTTTAGTTTTCAAAATACTTTTAAATTGAATACAGTAGGCTTATTTTATGAAAATTTTGTGCTTTAACCGCATTTAGCATTACTCTACAAACACTCGGTCTTCTCCTTTAAATTCGGGAGTTTGAACAGAAATTACTTTCAATGGTATTTTTGATAAGACTTTTACTGCATGTATAGTTTGTTCTGGTATAGTAACCCAGTCTCCTTTTTGTACTATAATTTCTTTATCATCTAATCGTACACTGGCTTTACCCTCCAACACTAATACCTGCTCGGTATGTTTTATGTGCTTATGCGGTTTTACATCTTTTTTAATCCATATTACAAAAGTTGAAGTATGTGTATCGCTATACACTTTCTTAACTAATATATTGTCATAGTCCTGATCAGGTTTAAAATCTGAAATAGCACTTTTAGTTTGTGCCCAAAGCCCTGTTGAAACGATAACACAACAAATAAAGGGTATAATTTTCATGAGTATATATTTTAGCAAATTAAACTAAGGTTTTTCGGATTCAAACTTTGCACCTGTAGGTGTACGATATCCTGAAAAAGGAAGTTTTAATAATTTACTCACATTTGCATTTGAATCCACATCTGGATATGTATCTACTCCATATATCAAATCTTCATTTTTTATCTTGGAAAAAGTGCCAAAAATCCTATCCCAGATAGAAAAGATATTACCATAATTTGTATCTGTATATGGCAATACATAATGATGATGTACTTTATGCATATCTGGAGAAACTATAATCCAACTTATCATATCATCTATTCTTTTTGGTAAAGAGATGTTGGCATGATTAAATTGGGATAATATTACAGATAGAGATTGATAGAACATGATGATACCTATAGGTGCTCCTACAATAAATACAGCAAGAGTCGTAAACAAAAATCGGATAATACTCTCACCAGGATGATGTCTATTGGCTGTTGTGGTATCTACATGATTATCGGTATGATGAATGAGATGAAACATCCATAATGGTTTTATGATATGTTGAACATAATGTGCCAACCACGCTCCTATAAGATCCAGTAATGCAATACCAAGTATTATTGTAGCCCATAGAGGTAATGCCAACCATTGCAATACACCAAATTGATTAACAACAGTCCAATCGCTAGTTTTTAGTAATATAAAAGCTAATACAAAATTAATAACTATCGTTGTTAGAGTAAAAAATATGTTGGGCCATGCATGCCTAAACTTTTTATAATCAAATTTAAACAAGGGCATCGCATATTCTATACCCCAGAAAAAAGTAATCCCTCCTACCAAAATTAAACTACGATGAGATGATGGTATCGTTTCAAAATAATTAATTATACTTTCCATACACACAAAATATTCCATTTTTAATAATTAGACAATTGTTTTTCTATAAATGTGAGTGATGTAACAGAGGTTTTCACTTTTAAGCAACTAAAAAGTTGCGTATTAAATATATATACTTATATTTGCAACCATATAGTTGCGTATTAACAATAAAAATATAATAAATATGAAAGATGTAATAATCAAAGAGAAGATACTTAATCACCCAATTGATAAAGTATGGAACGCGATAACTAATGCTAAGGAGATTTCAACCTGGTTTTTGGATGCTGATTTTAAAGCCGAAAAAGGGTATCAATACATATTTAACTCTTCTGGAGAAAACTGCTCTCCTATAAAAGGTGAAGTAAAACAAGCAAATCCCTATACTTTAGTATATTCGTGGATTGTAACAGAAGCTCCAATAGAAACAACTGTTAAATGGGTATTAGAAGAAACCGAAGAAGGAACTAAATTATATCTAGAACATTCTGGTATTTCTAGTTACAAAGGAGAAACTGCTGTTGAAATGTTTACTAGTTTTAATGGCGGATGGGATAATTGTATTTCGGGATTAACCGATTACCTTAAACAAATGGTTCATGCAGGATAGAATCACCACAATATTAAAAGCTGTTGCAGATCCTACAAGGCGTGAAATTTTTCACGCTTTGGTGGTAGCAACTACTGCCCTACCTATAACTCAGATATCAAATCAATTTGATATTAGTCGCCAGGGTATTACTAAACATCTAAAAACTCTAGAAGGAGCTGGTTTGATCCATATAGATACCAAAGGAAGGGAGCGTTTTTGTCATGCCAATGCTAACCCATTAAAAGAAGTAAATCAATGGTTAAAGTTTTACGAACAATTCTGGGATGGAGCTCTAGGTGATTTAAGTGATTATTTAGATAATATGTCTTAATATTTTACTGTAATTAAACACTTGAGTCATTTTTTATTTTTTCTCTCACCCATTTAATTGCTTCTTCAATATTTTCAAAAGATACTATACCTTCTTGGTAAAACATATTTTCTATCCTGATACTTGTCTTCTGAGATTCATTGTATGTAACTGCAGCAAAAGCCTTCATATTAGGAAATACATCTTTTATTTTCATATAATCTGTAGCTTCTAACGAATATGAATTTATTCTATGAGAGACATAACCAAAAGGTTGGTCACCAAAGTGTAAATTTGTTAATAGAGATAATGTCTTTGCTTTTTCGTAATCAAAACAAATACCTTCTGCTACCTCAATTACCAGATAATTTTCATAGAAAAAGATCTTGCCCATCTCAAGATCATATTGTTTAATAAGCTTGTCATTCTTTATAGGTTCTGACATATTTAATATTCAGATTTTAGAGTAAAAACCAGATTGTAAACGCTTCAACTTTTTTAACAAGCGTTAAAAATTACTTAGTTTTCCATTTTCCTCTCTAAAAACCTATCAATTCAATATACTTCAACCTACAAAACCAAGTAAATCTATACTAAAAGTACTAATTATTATCGGTATTTTAATGGTTACAAGAATTATATCATTTTATATTTCCTTAACAATTATGCAAGTATTTAATCCATATATAATATCAGAAAAATAGCGTTCGTAAAACTCCTAGATTTGTATTTTGTTGAGTTTCTAACTACATTGTTACAGCAAAACAACTTAATATCAATAGATTATGGAAACAACAACAAAAACACCCGTATGGTTTTGGATTATTAGCGCCTTAGCACTTTTATGGAATATCATGGGTGTAATGGCTTATATTGGTCAAGCTTTTATGACAGATGAAGTATTGGCAACTTTACCAGAAGGAGAACAAAACTTTTATAATAATACACCGGCTTGGGTGACTGCTGCTTTTGCTATAGCAGTATTTGCAGGAACTATAGGTTGCATAGCATTACTCCTTAGAAAAAAATGGGCTTCTCCTCTCCTGCTCCTTTCACTCATTGCTGTTCTTGCACAAGCTACATATAATTTCTTTTTACAGGACTTTGTAGAATTATCGGGTAACCGAGTTATAATGCCAATCATAGTTATAGTCGTCGCTATCTTTTTAGTTTGGTTTTCAAGAAATTCTAAGGCAAAAGGATTGATTTCATAATAAAAAACCTTCATTTTACGATACTATATTATAACCTGAATCAAGATTATTGATTCGGGTTTTTTTATGGATTTATTTTATATAAAAAGTAAAATCATATCATATCGATTTCACTAAACATTTGAGTGGTATCGCCAATTTTAAGAAAGTTTAACGGTTTTTTTAACTCGATCTTAAAGACTAATTCGATATGTCACCAGTTTAAACAATGTGCACAGATTAAACTAAAATCGTAAACTCAAAAATGAAACTTAATGAAAACGAAAACCGTATTAAACCGATTTAAAATTGGAGCCCTGGCAGTTGCATTATCTTTTGCTTCTTGTCAAAAAAATGAAGATTTTGATCAAAATCCAGATTCTATTGAGGGACAAGATCAATTCATCGAAAAGTATTTCTTAGGAGATCGTGTCCTTGTAAAAAAAGAAGATGATGGAACCTATAGTCTACAAGGAACTGATGCCAGATTATTTGAAGATCAGTTGACTGATACAAAAGTTGCTCTTTCTGATAAACTAGAGCCAGATGCTGGAATAAATGCAAAGTTAGGACTTGGTGGAGGTGTTCGTAAATGGACAAATAACACTATAGTTTATGTAATTAAAGGGCTGAGTCAATCTGTGAGAAGTGAACTTCAAAAATCGATGGATGAATGGACTAGCAAAACTAATGTTCGCTTTAAAGAACGTACCAATGAATCAAATTATGTTACCATTAGTAGTAATGGAGATAACTGTAATTGTGGCGTTGCAACTCTTGGAATGAATGGATCAAGAGGATTTATTCGTTTAGGTACCCGTACAACAGCTGTTGTGATTATTCATGAAATCGGACATACCTTAGGATATATTCATGAACAAAATCGTTCGGATAGAGATAATCATATTATCATCAATTTTGACAATATCCAAAATGGAGCTGCTGATCAGTTTTACAAAAGTAATTCTGCTACTTTGATAACCAGAGATTTTGATATTAAATCTACAATGATGTATGGTAGTTATACATTTAGTAAAAATGGAAAACCAACCATAACAGACCTTAACGGAAATGTTTTACCAAGAAGACAAGCTGCAATTTCTGCTCTTGATATTGAAGGGACTAATAAAGCATATCCAAAAGATGGTGATAATCCTCCAGTAGGAACAAACCCATGTGATGGTATTGCAGAATGGGTAAGTGGTCAAAGCTATTCTGTTGGAGATAAGGTAACATACCGTGGATTCTTATACGAAAGAGATTTTACAAGATGGAACCGAATCGCAGAATGTAAAGACTCAACTCCAAGTGCGGATATTTGCGAAGGAGTTAACGAATATAGTAGAAATAATAGCTATACAGCTGGAGATAAAGTAACCTATAACGGATTTTTATACACGTTAGGTACTAATGGAAGATGGAGTAATGACGGACGTTGTGGTTCGTAAACATTTTTTGCCTTAAATTAAAAGTGAAAAAGGGTTGTCGTTAGACAGCCCTTTTTATATTAATAACACATCTATACAAACTTCTTTATGATACATCAATATCTTCAAGCTCCTTAAATAATGCCTCTGCAGAATTTATGTTGTTATTATAACACCTCCCCACCCATCGTACAAAAACAATAAAAAATATGATTGCAACCGGTATAGCAATTGCAAATGGCCAAAGGGATTTGGTTTCAGAAAATAAATCTTTATTATTAAGGATTTTTGATGTAACAGGCATAATAACAAACATTAAAATAAATCCTAGATAAAATCCCATTTTGGTAACAGTTTGAAAGCGTTTCTTACCTTTACTATATTCAAGTAATGTTTCCTTATAATTATTTACTGCAATATTTACTTTTCTCATTTGATAAATCGATTTTAACGATAATACCGGTAAAACTGATAGTATAATTATTGATATTATTCCTGATAATAAGGTATACCAATTATCAAGTTTATTAAGATTGATTAATATCAATATCACTACACCATAGCATATGATAGCGCCTATCATCTCTGGATATGCTATTTTATTTATTTTTTTTCTATATTGTTCCTGCGTCATCATAATGATCATTTTATCCGTTAGCTTCTTTTGTTTCTCTATTTGGTCACTCATCTGAGACCAAACTGTTTGCATTTCCTCCAATTCCATCTTCTCTTATTTTTTTACAATTTGTGTTTTCAATTTTTGTTTAATTCTAGAAATTCTGGTTCCAACATTACTTGGAGACAGGCCGGTTATCACAGCTATTTCTTCATATTTCTTACCTTCCAAAAGCAGTAAAATCAATCCTTTATCTAATTCATTAAGATCATGTATATGTGCATATAATTTTTTCAATCGCTCTTCAAATTCTGTATCATGTTGTTCGGTTTGACGCATTATCACATCATACATTTCTATCTGATTTCCTCTTCGTTTTTCTTTTTTTAATCTTGTTATAGCAGTATTAAGACCTACACGATACATCCAGGTACTAATTTTAGAATCTCCTTTGAAACTATCATATGATTTCCATAACTGGTAAACAATTTCCTGATAGAGATCTTTTTGATCCTCGTAATTATTGGTATAAATGGTGGTTATTTTAAAAATAACTCCTTCATTCTCTTTAATAATTCGAGTAAACTCGTATTCTTTACTCATATATAGGCCTACTTTTCCTAATTAGTATAGGGTGCATTAAAAAAATCACAAAATATTCTATAAATATTTTATGAAATACTGATTATACTTTTAAAATTTACTAAAAACAAGCTATCATAAATACAATGAGTAGCTCTTAAAAAGGTAAGTACTTTAATCTTTTACTACAATCAATGTAGCTTTAACACCAGTGGTAAGATTCCATTCACTACTTGTAAGTAAGTTGCCCTTATCATCATAAAGATGAAACTCTGCGGTATTAGGGCCTGATTCCCCTTGATTTAGGGCTTGTATATCTATTTTATTAAATCCCTTAGCAAGGTCAACCGAGATTCCTTTAAAATCTCCGGAAAGGAATATTTTTGAGACAATAACGGCATCATTAAGGTAAATTCTTACCACATCGCCATCTACAAACTGATGATCTCTATACATCAATCTTACAAATTCTCCATTACTCTTAAAATCACCTAGATACTGATCACTTTTATATTCTTCTTTGATTTCATTATCTTTTTTGAACCACTTTGGAATAGCATCTGTTTTGGGCTTAAAAAAACCATCATTACCAGTCATATCAAAAGTTGGCTTACTACGAGCATACTCAGTTAATGCATCCGGGGTTTTATATAAAGACGAATTACTATTAAAATTAGGATCTAAACCCTTAGACAGGCTATACTTATTTGTACTAAGATCACTTTTAGCATCAATTCGCAAAGAAGTAGAGTTTTCTATTTGAGCATGCATTACCATTCCCATACATAACAAAAAAACTATAAAAAATTTAGCTTTCATTTCTTTTATGCTGCTCATTAATTTTAAGTAAAGATAAATATTATAGCCCTTTAAGACTGTTAATTCATTATAAAATCTTACTTTTTATCAATCATTAACATTAATAAAGACGTTAAAAATCTGTAATAATTACAAGTGTTTGCTCTATTAGTTCTGTCTGTTAGCGATCAACTGATCTTATTTGAGATGTTTTTGTATCAATTTTGAAGAATAATACACTTTGAAATATTATATAATTTAACTAGTAAATAATTGATTTTAAGCTTATCCCCCCTAATAATTTTACGGTAAACCATAAATTATTGGAAATATGTAAAAAAATACCCCAACAAACTTGTAAGATAAACCTTATATTTATTATTTTGTTGTTAAAAATAGGTATGATCTATTATGTTATCGGAGGAGTGCTTCTGACTATGCTCCTTTTTTTGTATCTACAATACAGAAAAGTTTCTAAAAAACTTGATGAAAAGAATATAGAATTAAAGTCTTTAAACAAGGAAACAGTAAAACAGTTTCAATTGCAACAAAATCTTATTTCTATTCTTAGTCAGGAACTCAGAACACCCTTGTATGGAATAATGGGATTGACTAATCTCTTGGAAGAAGAGCATCCTGATCTTAAAAATGATAAAAACCTGAAATCATTAAAATTTTCTGGGGATTATCTTTTTACCCTAATTAATAATGTATTACATGTTAATTTTTTGGATTCTGAAGAGATAACTGTACAAAATATACTATTTGATATAAAAGAAGTTACTCAAAACCTTATACATTCATTTAGTTATGCTACAGAGAATAGTGATAACGTATTACACTTTGAGTTTGATTCTGAAATAGATCATATGATTTATGGAGATCCTGCCATTCTTTCTCAAATACTTATGAATCTGGTAAGTAATGCATTGCGTTTTACTAAAAACGGTAATGTATATTTCTCTGTAATTTTAATTAAGAAAAAAGAAAATATATCTACTATTTCTTTTAAAATTAATCATGATGGAGATGAGCTTTCAAAAGAAGACAAAAAATCTATCTACCAAGAGTTTATTAATGTAGGAAATGCGAAAAAAACATACTTGGGAACAGGGATTAATTCAAAAATAATAAATAGACTTGCTCAGGCATTAAATGCCGAAATTATTATCCAAAATGATTCTCATCTGGGATCTGAGTACGCATTGGTTATTGACTTTAAATCACAAGTTAGTAAAGAGACCATAAATCATAATAGCACTTCTTTTAATAATTCCATAGCTTCAAAATTTAGAGTATTAATTGTGGATGATAATAAATTAAATCTTCTGGTTGCCGATAAAATATTATCAAAAGAAAACTTTGATTGTACCACTATAGATAATGGTTTTGATGCTATAGAATTGGTTAGAGAAAATGAATATGATGTAATTCTTATGGACATTAATATGCCTAAGTTAAATGGAATTGGCACAACAAAGAGAATACGCGAGTTTGATACAAAAACACCAATTATTGCCCTAACTGCAGTAGATGTTACCCAATTAAACAAACAGATTATACAAGCTGGACTAAACGATTATATATTAAAACCGTATAACAAAAATCATTTATTAGAAATGATTCACAGACATATAGACAACCCAATACATACTCACTAATTAGTTAATAATTATTTGCTGTCCAATTTTTAGCACCGAGTTATATTTTAGCGAATTGGTTTTACATATTTCAGAAACTGCCAATCCATGTTTATTGGCTATTCGATGAAGAGTATCTCCTTTACGTACCGTATAAATCTTTTTTTGCTCTTCTTTAATCCGTGCGATATCCTCCATAGTTTTATGAATAACTATTTTACTCATACGAGTAGATCTGTGATATCTGGGTGTCATCCATTTCTTAGTCACAAAAAGAGTATCTGATCGAATTTTCGTATCACTGGCAAATTCGAATAAATATTCTGGATTAATACTTTTACCGTGATATCGTACTTCTAAATGTAAATGACTACCTCTAGCATTTCCTGTTACACCACCTGTGCCAATTGTTTGCCCTTTTTTCACCTCTTCGTTCTCTTTGATCAGCGATTTTGAAAGATGAGCATACACTGTCTCTAATCCATTATGATGCCTAACCACTACAGTATTCCCGTGTCCACCGTGATATCCAACATATCTAATTTTACCGTCTAATATTGATTTTACACTATCTCCAACCTGAAGATCAATATCTATACCTTGATGTGGTCGCCCTCTTCTCCATCCATAACGAGAGGTAACTACCATTTTGCGGTCAACCGGAGGTGAAAAATCTTCATCCTGAAATGCTAACTGAAAAGGAAATGTAAGATCCTCATTCCAATATGGATTAAACTGTTGATTGTCCCATTTTGTAGTATATGCTTCCAGATTTTCTTGTAAAATATCTTCTTCTGGAAGATAGCTACTATTCTTTTTGGGATAAATTGGTAAGCAGATGATCTCACCTTCTACGACTAACTTTTTATGATCAACTGGAATATTTTCTATTTGCACAAAATTTTCCTGTGCAACTAACATTAGGAATGGCGAAAATATCAGGAAGTAAAATACAAGTCTCTTTTTAATTAAAAACATCAATTATCGTTATACTTTTTTAGTAATTAAAGTAGACCTGGGTGTTAGGGTTTATTTTCTACAATATAACTGTAAAAATAATACGTTATTACAATAAGTTAATAATTTATTTTTTAACAAATACTGTTTTTTTGTCGACAATCACCATAGAATTTTGATAATCAACATGTTATTAAATATAAGTTATACAGGGTTTCCGTACGTATTTTACGGGATACTATTTATTCTGAAAACCATTAACACTTTTTAAGAAATTGATATGAAAACATTAGTAATTATCAAAACAATAAATGGTCGTAGTCGTAGTTAGAATAACACTAATTATTAATTAAATAACCATGAAAAGATCATTCACATTTATTGCTTTGTCAGGGGCATTAATCATGACATCGTGTGTGTCAAAGAAGAAGTATGTTGCATTAGAACAAGAATTACAAGACACTCGTAGTACTTTACAAAAGACTGCAGTTGAAAAAGATGAATTGGAAGGCAAATTTGCTAAAATCGAATCCCGAGTAGCAGATTATAATGCTAAGATCAATTCTCTTAAAGACTCTAATGATGAAAAAATGGTAATGGTAGAAGATGTTGCAGCAATATCTAACAACACCAAAGAGAAGATGAAAGAAACATTAGCCAAAGTTGATCAACAAAAACTTCAGGGAGCTACATCTTTAAAAGATTCGATGAATTTGGCGGTATCACATAACTTAAAAAATTCTTTATCCGATGATTTAAAACAAGATGAAGATATCTCTATCGATATTGATAATACCGTAGTAATGATATCTATTTCTGATAAAATGTTATTCAATAGCGGTAGTTATAGAATAAGTAATAAAGCTGATAATATATTAAAAAAATTAGCCGATGTAATTAATTCTGAGCCAAGCATAGAAGTAATGGTAGAAGGTCATACTGATCCAAGAACTATTAGCAATGCAGTTGTTCAAGACAACTGGGACTTAAGTGTAAAAAGAGCAACATCTATTATTAGAAAACTACAATCTAGCTATAATGTTGATCCGGCAAAATTAATTGCCTCTGGAAGAAGTAGTTACAAGCCTCTTGTAGAGAATGATACCGAAGAAAATATGGCAATCAACAGACGTACAAGAATCGTATTACTACCAAATATGGATAAGTTTTTTGCGATGTTGTCTTCTAACTAATTATAATTTTTAAATAACAGCCATGTTATTTATTAAAAACGAGATGGATCAACGTATTCATCTCGTTTTTTATTTTTATCCTATAAAGAATACAGATTAAACCTTTTCATTGTTAGAATGTCTTAGTAACAAATCAAAACATTTTGAAACTATGAAAAATATAACACTACAAAAAATTCCTGCTTCTTTATTCTTACTAATAACTCTGCTAGGAACTAGTAGTTTCACCTCTAATATAAATACTTGGGAACACCTTGGTTCCAGAACAGTAAATTACAGATTAGATAAAGATGTTATTAAGGTAACTGCAAGAGAAGGAGGATTTAAAAAGCTTAAAATCAAGGTTACAGGAGGCTCTTTAAACATGCACAAAATGGTTGTTCAATATGGTAGTGGGAAAAAAGATGTAATCCAATTAAGGCATAATTTTTCTCGTAAAAGCGAAACCAGAATAATAGATCTTAAAGGTGGAAAACGTATAATTAGAGATATCACCTTTTTTTATGATACTAAAAAATTATCTCGAAAAAAAGCAAAGGTTCACGTCTTTGGAAAGCATTAAAGAAAAATAGTATCAGATTTGTTTTATAAAACAAATCTGATACTATTTTAATCAAGTCTATAATATCCACATTTAAGATATGCTCCTTCAGGAAATGAAATGGGATGATCAATATCATGATCAGTCTTTTCTAATAAGCTAAAGCTTCTTCCTGATTTAAGGATATTCTCTTCAGAAATTTTAAAAAAGTCCTCGGCCAAAACTCTGGAAGAACAGGAAGCCAAAATCAAAATTCCATTAGAAGATACTAAATGTGATCCTAATTCTGCTAATCGAGCATAACTAATCATCGCTTTATGAATTTCACTTGCTCTTTTTGCAAATGATGGAGGATCTATAACTACAATATCAAATACAGTTTTATGATCTATTAATTTCTGTAATCCCTCAAACGCATCCGCTACTATAACACTATGTTTTCCCTGATGCACATTTAAAGCAACATTCTCTTTGGCCATACCTAAAGCTTGTTTACTAATATCTAAACTTATTACTTCCTTTGCGCCACCGTTTAATGCATGAACCGAAAATCCACCAGCATAAGAAAACACATCCAAAACAGTTTTACCATAAGCAAGCTCCCCTACTCTTTTTCTATTATGACGGTGGTCAAGAAAATATCCAGTTTTATGACCTTTAATTACATTTGCAGAAAATAGGACTCCATGCTCTTTAAAAACCACAACTTCATTTTCTAGAGCTCCATAGATTATCTGACCATCCTTAAGATCATACACTTCCCCTTTGGACTGTAATAGTCTGCTTAACCTAAGTACAACACAGTTACATCCTGATATAGCAACCAGATGCTCTACTATCCAGTTTAAATAAGGAAACCAAATATGTGAATATAACTTAATAACCAGAACTTGATCATATACATCTGCAATACACCCAGGAAGATGATCATTCTCTCCAAATAGCAATCTATAACTATTTGTATCAGTTTCTAATAAAGGAGTTCGTTTTTTATAGGCCTCAGAAATTTTTTCGACAAACCACTCTTCATTAATCTGTGCTGTTTTCCTAAATTGAATTAATTTAATACGTATAGGAGAATATGGGTCATATAAACCACAAGCCAAAAAAACATTTTTTTTGGTATCATAAACGATCACCAGATCGCCTGCTTCTCCTTCTGTATTTTGCTTTATAATACTATCTTCAAAAACCCAGGGATGCCCTTGTTTTATTATCTTTTCTGCAGCAGGTCTTACCTTAACAGCAAGTCTTTTTGTTTTTATTTCAGGAACAATATTCATCGTATGCAAGGATAGTGATTATTTTGTTTTCCTAAAATGATTACATTAAATGAATTAAGGTTTTGTTAAATAAAAACCATGAAAATATTGATATGTTTAAATTGTGAGAATAAAAACCAATCAATATGAAACGCATACTCACACTTATCGCAATTACAATGTATCTTTCTTGTTTTGTCGCATCGGCTCAGGATAAAGATCCATTAATCGAAAAAATTATTAAAGAAGCAACAGAAAGTTCTCAATTAAAAGAATTGGCACATGAGCTTATGGATGGTATTGGTCCTAGGTTAGTCGGCACTCCACAAATGCAACAAGCGCATAATTGGGCTGTTGCAAAATATAAAACCTGGGGAATTGATGCCAGAAATGAAAAATGGGGAGAATGGCGTGGATGGGAACGAGGAACCACCCACATTGATATGGTATCTCCTTGGGTAAAATCTCTTGAAGGTACACAATTAGCTTGGAGTCCTGGTACTGGTAGTAATGGTGTTGTTGCCGAGTTAATTGTTATTCCCGAAGTAAAAGATTCGATTACTTTTCAGAAATGGTTACCCAATGTAAAAGGTAAAATTGTAATGACATCTATGAATCAACCCACAGGGAGGCCTGACTATAATTGGGAAGAATTTGCTACAGAAGAGTCGTTCAAAAAAATGAAAGAACAAAGAAATCAGCAAACAAAAGCATGGAGAGAAAACATTAAAAAAACCGGATATAATCGTCGAACTCTCGCCCCTGCTTTAGAAAAAGCTGGTGCTGTAGGAATAGCACAAAGTAATTGGTCCAGAGGGTTTGGAGTTAACAAAATATTTAGTGCCCGAACAAAAAAAATACCCACAGTAGATTTGTCATTGGAAGATTACGGAATGTTATATCGCCTTGTAGAACATGGTTCTAAACCAAAAATAAAGATCACATCAGAATCCAAAGAACTAGGAATGATGCCTACATTCAATACGATTGCAGAAATAAAAGGAACCGAAAAACCTGACGAGTATATTATTCTTTCTGCACATTTCGATTCATGGGATGGAGGTACTGGAGCTACAGATAATGGAACAGGAACCATAACCATGATGGAAGCTGCACGTATCCTCAAAAAAATATATCCAAACCCTAAACGTACCATACTTATAGGACTTTGGGGAAGTGAAGAACAAGGTTTGAACGGGTCACGAGCTTTTGTTGAAGATCATCCAAAAATTGTTTCAGGTGTGCAAGCCTTATTTAATCAGGATAACGGTACAGGGCGTGTAGTTCGCTTATCAGGACAAGGATTCCTGCATTCTTATGATTATTTAGGAAAATGGCTAGAAGCAGTTCCCGAAAACATCACTAAGCATATAGAAACTACTTTCCCAGGAACTCCTGGCGGAGGTGGTTCTGATTATGCTTCTTTCGTATCAGCCGGAGCTCCTGCGTTTTCATTAAGTTCACTTAATTGGTCGTACTGGAATTATACTTGGCATACAAATCGTGATACATACGATAAAATTATATTTGATGATGTACTTAATAATGTAATTCTAACTGCAATTCTGGTATATAAAGCTAGTGAAGACCCTAAAAAAACTTCGAGAGAAAAAAGTATATTACCTATAAATAAACGTACCCAGAAACAACGTATCTGGCCAGAATTAAGAAGTCCAAACAGAAAAGGAGGACAAAACTAATTAGTATCAAATTAAGAATATTCAATTAGAATTGATACAAAAAAACGAGACTGTTTAATTACAGTCTCGTTTTTAAAATTGTTTCTTAAGTAATGATCAATACCAGAGGCAGCCTCCAGATCCGCCAATACCAATACAGATACCAGCTTCACAGAATGGACCCCCAGGAGCA
Organism: Aquimarina macrocephali; assembly: GCF_051627225.1. NCBI lineage: Bacteria > Pseudomonadati > Bacteroidota > Flavobacteriia > Flavobacteriales > Flavobacteriaceae > Aquimarina > Aquimarina macrocephali. The sequence continues at coordinate 4,828,385 of NZ_CP151795.1, read as the reverse complement.
TTTTCGCAACACATTCTACCTCTTTGTGTACATGCGTAACGTCTTGCTCCAGAGATTTTGCTTTGCTCCTCTTTACTCAGAGCTTTTACGCCATCCAGATTTAAGATAATTTTCATTTGTGTAAATATTTGTGGTTAATGAGTTTCAATATTAATTGATTAGTTTACAGAATATTAATCTTAGTAAAAGTAACACAATTACGCAATATCCGGATACAGAAAAAACTCAAAAAAAGTACTGTTTAATATCAGAATAGTCATAAAAAAAGCATCCATCCCAAGATGTATCAGGATAAACGCTCTTATTTATATTGTTTGAATCAAGAGTTCTTTTAAATATAAAAACTCAATTCTATGATTGGTTTAAAGCAAATAAAACCTTTTTTAAAAGCACCTATCTCAAGAAATATCAAGATACGCGCTCTATAGGTATCGTTAAAACTAATTTGCTTGTCTTCAAGAAACTATTCATTTCTTTACTGCCTACACTTACTAGACGAACATTGCTTTGTTTTGTTACACAACAAAATTGCATTATTTCACAAAACACTGATTATCAAATACATAAATAACAAAAAAGTAACTATTTATTATAAAACAGTCCATAAAAAATATTTGTAACATATTTATAAAATTAAATATGTATATTTGTTACATGAATAATGAAAGAATACTTCAAATAAATAAAGCCATATCTAATGCCACTCGTTTAGATATACTAAAATGGTTAAAAGACCCAGAAGCCAATTTCCCTCCTCATAAAGATCTTGGACATTTTAATGATGGTGTATGTGGTCAGCATATTAAAGATAAATCAGGTTTATCACAACCTACTATATCTCATTATTTAACCGGTATGTATAAAGCTGGTTTATTAATTACCACAAGACATGGAAAATGGACATATTTTAAAAGGAATGAACTTGTAATCAAAGAATTTTTAGAAGCCATAAATAAAGAGCTATAAAAAATTTAGGTAAACATATTTACAAAATTAAATATATAATAATATAAAAATGAAAATAGAAAAAGTAAACATCGACGACAAATTATCTCTCTTTTCTGATCATTGGAACCCTCGAATTGTTGGAGAACTTAATGGACAACATGTAAAATTAGTGAAGTTTAAAGGTGAGTTTGTATGGCATAAACATGATAACGAAGATGAAATGTTTTATGTTGTAAATGGTGAATTCAAAATGGAATTTCGTGATCGGACGGTACTTTTAAAACCTAATGAATTTTTGATCATCCCAAAAGGAACAGAACATAGACCTGTAGCAGATGAAGAAGTTTCTGTAATGCTCTTCGAACCCAATACTACAATCAATACAGGTAATACTCCTGGAAATTTGACACAAGATAAATTAGAAACTATCTAAAAGGAAAGCTTATGAAAATCTTAGTTATTGGTGCTACCGGAACAATAGGTAGTGCGATTTATAACACTCTCAAAAATGAGTATAGTGATGTATTTGGTGCTCATCGAAATAGCAAGTCCTACCCTATTGACATTACAGATAAAGCATCTATAAAAACGCTATTTGAAAAACTACCAAAAATAGATGCAGTAATTAATGCAGCAGGTACAGCTTCGTGGAAACCATTATCAGAATTAACAGAAGATGATTATTATATCGGGATACACAGTAAATTAATGGGACAAGTTAACCTTGTGCATATAGCAAAAGATTATGTAAATGACAATGCCTCAATAACTTTAACAACTGGTATTCTGGCAGAACATTATGAACCCAATGCCGTAGGATTATCACTAGTAAATGGTGCTTTGCATAGTTTTGTTAATGCCGCATCAAAAGAATTAGATCGTGGAATTAGGTTAAATGTTGTTGCTCCTGGTGCTATAGCAGGAGATTTTCCAGAGGATCAAAAATTTGCAGGATACTATCCGGTTCATATTAAAGATGTAGTGGATAGCTACAAACAAATATTTAATAACAATAACACAGGTACTATTTATAAAAAATATTAAAAATAAAACATTTAGGCTCATGAAAATTTCAATGTACCAAATCGATGCTTTTACCAAAACCTTATTTGGAGGTAATCCTGCTGCAATATGTCATTTACCACATTGGCTAGACGACAAAACTTTACAGAACATTGCAGTAGAAAACAATTTAGCAGAAACAGGATATTTTGTAAAAAAGGACGACATCTATGAAATAAGATGGTTTATGCCTCATGCCGAAATTGACTTGTGCGGTCATGCTACACTTGCATCGGCATATGTAATCTTTAACTATATTGATTCTTCTATCAACGAAATTACATTTTCTTCAAAAAGTGGGATTCTAAAAGCCAAAAAAGAAGACAATGGAGCAATTACACTAGATTTTCCTTCCAGACCACCAGAACCTATTGAAATTCCTTCTGAAATATACCAGGCTCTTAATGCAAAACCTATTGCTACTTTTGCTGCTCGTGATTTGGTAATCACGCTTTCATCTGAAGAAGAAATATTAAATGAGAACCCTAAACTCGATTTACTTAAGGATCTACCCTATTTATGTATCATTATCACTGCTGAAGGAAAACATGCTGATTTTGTTTCTCGTGTATTTGATGCAAATGGTATTATTCAGCCCGAAGATCCTGTTACAGGTTCTGCTCATACTTCTCTGGTACCGTTTTGGGCTAAAAAACTAGGAAAAAACAAACTTAAAGCTCAACAATTATCTGCTCGTAGAGGAGAATTAGATTGCAAACTAGATGGAAACCGTGTTTTCCTTAGCGGGCACTCGGTTCCATACTTGATCGGAGAAATTGAAATATAATCCCAGGAATTGTCATTGAAATAAAATCAGAATACTTAAAAAAATGAGTAGTACTCTTTGAAATTTATGCTTATGAAAACTATAGGATTGATTGGAGGAATGAGCTGGGAATCATCAGCTCTCTATTATGAATTGATTAATAAACGTGCAAAAAAACTTCTCGGAGGTTTTCATTCTGCCAAGTGTATTTTGGCTTCGGTTGATTTTTCCGAAATCGAAAACTTACAACGTAAAGATGATTGGGACGGATTAAACAAATTAATGATAAAATCCACAAAACAATTAGAAAACGCTGGAGCAGATTTGATAATTCTATGTACAAACACAATGCATTTATGTAGTGAAGAAATGATTAAAAATACTTCAGTCCCTTTTCTACATATTGCAAGTGCTACGGGTAAAAACATTAAATCTAAAGGATTAAAAAAGTTGGCTCTCCTAGGTACCAAATTTACGATGGAGAGAGATTTTTACAGAAACATCTTAAAAGAGTTTGATATTGAAATAATACTTCCAAATCAAAATGATCGGGAACTTATTCATGAGGTAATATATAAAGAACTGGTACTCGGAAACATTAAAGATAGTTCTAGAGAAGAATTCAAACGAATTATAAAAGCATTAGAGCATGAAGGTGCAGAAGGTGTAATTTTAGGATGTACAGAAATACCGTTATTGATCAAACAAGATGATGTTGATATTCCAGTATTTGATACCACAAAAATTCATGCAGAAAGTGCCGTTGAAATAGCCTTACAATATTAATATAGCCTATTACATCTGATAATAATTATATGACAACATTAAGAAACCGGCAGTGGATCTATACAAAAAGACCAGAAGAGATAGTAGATAATAGTCATTATACCATGAAAGAGGGAACCATTTCTATGTCTTATCTTAAACCTGGTGAAGTACTAATTAAATCAGAATTTTTTAGTATTGATCCATATATGCGTATTCAACAATCCAATAAAAATACTTGGGAAAGCCCCCACCCTTTAAATATTGTTCAAGGCGGAGCGGTAGTTGGCCAAATAATAGCTATAAATGATTCTAATACCTCTCTTAAAATTGGTGATTGGGTATTATCATACACAGGTTGGCAAGAATATGCTATTGCAGAGGTTAATAGTCTTCGGAAATTAGACCCAAACCAAACCTCTGTAACCACTGCATTAGGAGTCTTAGGAATGCCTGCACGTATTGCATATTTTGGATTAATTGAAGCTGGAAAACCTAAAACAGGAGAAACCATTGTCGTGTCAGGTGCCTCTGGAGCAGTTGGACAAATTGTTGTACAGATAGCAAAATTAAAAGGATGTAAAGTGGTAGGTATAGCAGGATCAGATAAAAAAACCAAATATCTACAAGATGAATTGGGGGTAGATGCTATAATTAACTATAAAAAACACCCCTCGGCTATAGAAATGAAAAATGAACTTTCTAGAATATGCCCAGAAGGAATAGATATATATTATGATAATGTAGGAGGCTTTATCACCGATGCTATATTCGAACTAATAAATATTAATGCAAGGATCATAATTTGCGGTCAAATTTCACAATATTCAAGAGGGCTGGACAATCCAGAATTAGGGCCTCGGTTTTTACATAAACTACTATATAAGAGAGCCACAATACAGGGAGTATTAGCAAGAGATTACAACCATAAAATGGATCAAATGCTTAAAGAAATGACTCCATGGGTAATCAGTAAATCATTAAAATATAAAGAAACAATCATTGAAGGGTTTGAAAACCTGCCCAGTGCTCTTAATATGCTTTTCCATGGTAAAAATATGGGGAAATTAATTGTAAAAGTATAATTACCATTAATCATCCATAAATAGCTGATTAATTTTAGCTCTCAATTTTCGCTTATAGTCTTCCTCTAACCAATCTCTATAGTTTTTAGTACTTTTACTAATACAATAAGAATATCTACGTACACGAAATTCTATATCCTGATCTAAAAGTTTACTTAAAATTCGTGCATCAAAAACATCTTCGCTATTTTGTACACACATTATAGCATGTTGTTCTATAGATTTTTCGAGAACCGTTAAGCTTCTATGTCCGTGGCGTTTTGTTTTTGCATATTCTTCTTCGATATCAAACTCAACATTTTCAGATTTTAGAAATTCTTTTCTTAACTCCTCTGGCAATACATATTTAAAATTGCGTTCTATCTCCTCATCCCCAACCAGATTATCATAATAGAAATCTGGTGACCTAAAAATAGATTGCCAATCAATATCAGAATTCCATAACCCAAATCTTGCAGTATTATTTCCTAAATCGATTATTGAAAATTCTGGTTTAACAGGTAATATACGAGATCCCCTACCGATCATCTGAAAATATAAAGTAAGTGATTTTGTTGCCCTGTTAAGAATAATACTTTCTACCGTAGGTTCATCAAATCCAGTAGTAAGAATACTAACAGAAGTAAGAATAGCATCATTTGTTGTTTTAAACCATGCTAATATATCTTCTCTTTCTTGCTTACTATTTGTATTATCGAGGTGACGAATAGGATATCCTGCCCTTTTAAAAGCCTCATATACATAAATAGAGGTATTAATCCCATTGTTAAAAATCAATGTCTTTTTACCTTTTGATCTTTCTTCATAAGCATGTAATAACTTATCCTGCATTAACATATTGGTATACAGGTCTTCTGAAGATTTTACAGTATAGTCACCATTCATTCCTATTTTTAGAGATCCTAATCCAACATCATAGGTATAAATTACAGGCTTAGCCAGGAATCCACTATTAATTAATGAACTGATTGTATCCCCTACAATTAATTCATTATAATTATCCTTCATCGGGAGTTTCATATTTGAACTAAGCGGTGTAGCCGTTACTCCAAGGATAAAACAATTTTTAAAAAATCTAAAAAGCTTTCTAAATGAATTATAGTGAGCTTCATCAATAATCACCATTCCTATATTGTGCAGTTCTAAATGATCATCATTAAGCCTGTTGTTAAGAGTCTCCACCATCGCAACAAAACACATATATTCATTTTGGTCATCGAGCTCCTTAACAGAGCTGTTTATGATTTTATTCTTTACCCCAAACTCGGTTAACATTTTCGAGGTTTGGCCACAGAGTTCAATTCGATGAGTAAGGACAACCACTTTTTTTCTAGTGGACTTTATATACCGTCTTACAATTTCAGAAAAAATAACCGTCTTTCCTCCTCCGGTAGGAAGTTGATACAACAGATTATATTTTTGGGAAAACTCTTTTAGACGACTAAATATCTTATCTATATCCCGCTTCTGATAATCGTAAAGTACTTTTTGTTCTTTTTTATCTACCCCTTTGGGTTGTAATCCCATGTATCTCCTATTAAAAAAATAAACTACAAAATTAAACACTTTTAAAGGTTATATGAAAGAATTAAGGAGATATATTTAATCTATTTATATTTTATTCTTTACTATCTTATTAGAATTCACATAAGTTCTATACATATATAAAAAGTAAACATTTTTTGTTTCTTTACATTTTTCAAAAAATGTTAATTTATCATAATTATATATTTCAAGAACAGTTGTTATTTTAATTTTACCCTTTCAATTAAATATCTATTTAATGGCTAAAGCAGACAAAGACCTAATTCCTGTACAGGCACTTTTAATCCCTAAATCTATAGTATATACTGCAAAAATATTGAATTGGATATCTCCTTTTCTGGCATCTAGATTTGCAGCCAGAATATTTTTAACACCTTTCGGTTATAAAATGCCCGATAGAGAAAAGGTGATGTATGAGAAGAGTAAAAAAGAAAGAATTCTAATAAAAAAAATTAATAGAGAGGTCATCATTTATAATTATGGAAATTCTAATAAAAAAATTCTTCTGGCTCATGGTTGGTCTGGAAGCGGTACACAGCTTTCAAAAATTGCAGATCAATTATTAGAAAACGGATATAGTACTGTAAGCTTTGATGCTCCGGCACATGGCCATGCTCCTGGAAAAAGAAGTATGTTACCCTTTTTTATCGAAACAATAAACCAATTAGAAAAAACTCATGGTCCGTTTAAAGCTGCAATAGGACATTCATTAGGAGGAATGTCATTATTAAGAACTACCCGATTTGGATTACAAATCAAATCCTTGGTCATCATTGGTACCGCCAATAGCATCACTGCAATCACTAAAAATTTTGCAAAGAATCTACAATTAGATCAAAAGGTGGGGCGTTTATTAAAAACATACTTTGATAAAAAGTATGGAGAAGATCTTGATAATTACTCGGGAGCGACTTCTGCCGCAGGAGTAAAAATACCTACTCTTGTAATACATGATAAAAATGATGTTGATGTACATTACAGTGCAGCACATGAAATCGTTAATAATTTAGAGAATGGACAACTGTTAATTACAGAACAACTAGGCCATCGAAAAATTTTAGGAGACCAAGAAGTAATATCCAAAATCATAGAATATATTTTGGAATAGTTATTGATCAGTTATTGTTAGCCAGTTTATACGACTACTTAGGTATAACTTTAATTAAAAATTAGAAAAAACTATGAAACGTTTTATTTTATTATGTATTAGTGTTCTGGCTATTAGTTGCACAGGTACGGCACAAAAAGAAGGTAAAAAGGATAGTAAAGTCTATGCAGTCTCTAAAACCAATGCAGAATGGAAAAAGGTTCTAACCTCAGAACAATACTATATTCTTAGACAAGCAGGAACAGAAAGACCATTCTCTAGCCCTCTAAACAAATTGTATACTCATGGCACATTTCATTGTGCTGCATGTAATACACCATTATACGAAAGTAAATACAAATTTGATAGCGGAACAGGTTGGCCAAGTTTTGATCGTGCAATAGAAGGAAGTATCGATAACGATATAGATCATAAATTAGGATATGCTAGATCCGAGCTACTATGTGGGACATGTGGAGGACATTTGGGCCATGTATTTAGTGACGGTCCCAGAGAAACAACAGGAATGAGACATTGCATTAATGGTGATGCTCTAGTGTTTAAATCTAATGAATCAAAAAATGAGTAAATATCCAATAGAAAAATCTGAAGCCGAATGGAAAGAGAAGCTTACAGAAGAGCAATATAAAATATTAAGACAAAAAGGAACCGAAAGGCCATTTACCGGGGAATACAACATGCATTTTGAAGATGGAGCATATACCTGCATGGCTTGTGATGTACCTCTATTCAAAAGTGTTTCTAAATTTGATTCGGGATGTGGCTGGCCAAGTTTTGATGAATCAATAGAAGGAAGTGTAGAATATATAAAAGATACATCCCACGGTATGATACGCACAGAAATATTATGTGCTAATTGTGGTAGTCATTTAGGCCATGTATTTAATGATGGTCCAACAACTACAGGTCAACGCTATTGTGTAAACTCTATTAGTATAGACTTTAATAAAAAATAAATCGATAATAAATAAAATTTAGAATTCATGAGAAAAATTTTCGCACTACTATGTCTAGCCACATTTATATTTACATCTTGCTCTAGCGATGATGATACAGATTTTGATACTATTGCAAACACCTTTGAAGTAACAGGAACATTTAATACTGCTAATAATTTTCGGATTGAAGCTGTGGTACCTGATAATGTTAATGTATTAGACTCAGATGTTGCGTTAGTTTATATATTAGATCCTGAAAAATCTACAGCTCAAGTTGATGTATGGGAACCACTACCAAGGACTTTTTTCTTTGCTCCTGGAGAATTTGCTCAATTTCAATTCAATTTTATTTTTAACGAAGCACAAAATATTGCGAGTATTGATATATTTATAGAGAGTGATGATCTAAATGCATTGGCCGCTGATATTACAGATAATCAATCTTTCAGGATTGTAGTTATACCTTCAACTTTTGCAAAAAATTCAAAAATAGATTTTTCTGATTTTAATACTGTAAAAAAAGCACTTAAACTGAAATTTTAAAGAAGTACATAATTCAATTATATTTCATATTAAGTACTGATTATAATAAAAAACATTAAAAATTAACACCACGGTTATATAACGTGGTGTTTTTTTGTCCTTTTTAATGAAAATCTTATTCTTAGGGAATACTTAAATCCTTTTTTGGTTAGCCGAATTATCCTTAAATTCGTGACTTCAAAAAATCGACATTTATGAACACATATGATATCATCGTTTTAGGAAGTGGTCCTGGGGGTTATGTAACTGCAATTAGAGCCTCGCAATTAGGGTTTAAAACCGCAGTAATTGAAAAAGAAAGTTTAGGCGGAGTATGCTTAAACTGGGGGTGTATTCCTACAAAAGCACTATTAAAAAGTGCTCAGGTATTCGAATACTTAAAACATGCTTCTGATTATGGACTTACTGTAGATAAATTTGACAAAGATTTTGATGCAGTTGTAAAACGTAGTCGTGGTGTAGCAGAAGGAATGAGCAAAGGAGTTCAGTTTCTTATGAAGAAAAATAAAATTGATGTTCTTGAAGGTTTTGGAAAATTAAAAGCCAGTAATAAAGTAACAGTAACAGATGCTGATGGAAAAGCTACTGATTATGAGGCAAAACATATCATTGTTGCTACAGGAGCCAGATCTAGAGAATTACCTAATTTACCACAAGATGGTAAAAAAGTAATTGGGTATAGAAAAGCAATGACATTAGAATCTCAACCAAAGAAGATGATTGTGGTTGGATCAGGAGCGATTGGAGTTGAATTTGCTCATTTCTATAATGCAATGGGTACAGAAGTTACTATCGTAGAATTTTTACCTAACCTTGTTCCTCTCGAGGATGTAGAAGTATCAAAGCAGTTTGAACGTAACTTCAAAAAAGCAGGAATTAAAGTAATGACTAATTCTTCTGTTGAAAGTGTAGATACAAGTGGTGATGGAGTAAAAGCAACAGTAAAAACTAAAAAAGGAGAAGAAATTCTCGAAGCAGATATTGTATTATCAGCTGTTGGTATTAAAACCAATATAGAAAATATAGGCTTAGAAGAATTAGGTATAGCTATAGATAGAGATAAAATTGTAGTAAATGATTGGTACCAAACCAATATCCCCGGAATTTATGCAATTGGTGATGTTGTTCCTGGTCCTGCCCTAGCCCATGTTGCTTCTGCAGAAGGAATTACATGTGTAGAAAAAATTGCAGGAATGCATGTAGAACCTATCGATTATGGAAATATCCCAGGATGTACATATGCTTCTCCAGAAATTGCTAGTGTCGGAATGACCGAAAAGCAAGCCAAAGAAGCTGGTTACGAATTAAAAGTTGGGAAATTTCCTTTTTCTGCCTCAGGAAAAGCCAGTGCAGCAGGAACTAAAGATGGTTTTGTAAAAGTGATTTTTGATGCAAAATACGGTGAGTGGTTAGGCTGTCATATGATTGGAGCCGGAGTTACCGATATGATTGCTGAGGCTGTATTAGGTAGAAAATTAGAAACTACTGGTCACGAAGTATTAAAAACGATCCACCCTCACCCAACAATGAGTGAAGCTGTAATGGAAGCTGTAGCAGATGCATATGATGAAGTAATTCATTTATAATACAACAGTACATATATTAAAAACGCCTTACTATTAAGATAGTAAGGCGTTTTTATATCAACAATTTTAACTAAAATTGATATTATATATTTGTCTTATTTTGTAGAAAAACTTTGTATTGCCAATATATAACTTTGTAAACCAAAGCCCAGAATAACACCTTCTGCATTAGGTGATATATAAGATTGATGTCTAAACTCTTCTCTACCAAAAGTATTTGATATATGAACTTCTACAACAGGAATTGATATTGCCTTTATAGCATCTCCAATACCAATAGAAGTGTGAGTATAAGCTCCCGCATTAAGGATAACTCCATCATATTGATCATCTGCTTCCTGTAGTTTAGTAATCAACTCCCCTTCTATATTAGATTGATAATAAGACAACTCTAGTGTAGAAAAATCAGATTGTAATTGAGCAAAGAACTCATCAAAAGTTTGATTTCCATACACCTCTGGTTCTCTTTTTCCAAGGAGGTTTAGATTGGGACCATTTATGATTAGTAATTTCACACGTTTATTTTTTTTAGTAATTAACTGACAATAAATCAATTATATATTATATTCTTATTACTCAATATTAGGTTCCTGTCTTCTGTTATTCTTAGTCTTGAACAAATACCCGACGGATAATTGCGCTACAGAATGCTTAAAATCTATATCCAATGTATCAATATCATTAATATTAGTTAACCCCAGATTATATCGTAATTGAAAAAACAAACCAGTCTCTGTCTTATATCCAGCCCCGAATCCCCAACTAAAATCAAAATTATTAAAAGAATCAAAGAATTCATCAGGAGTATCTTCTGCAGATTCTGTTGCATTTGCTAATATAGCCAGTTGCGGCCCTGTCTCTAAGCTAAATTTATTTGTAAAATAAAACTTAGCAATAATAGGCAGTGTCAAATAATTTAAACTAATCTTATTTTCTTCTCCACCATCATCAACTTTATATCCTTGTGCTGTATACAACACTTCTGCCTGCACAAAAAATCGTTGAGATATAGGGAACTCTACTACAGCACCCAAATGCATTCGTACTCTTGCATCTGTGTTTTTTATATCTCCAGTTATATTCGCATAATTAGCTCCAAATTTAAATCCTGCACGAGTATACAATTCTTCACTCTCTTGTTGAGCATATAAAGATGTGATCATCATCATGAGGGTGGAAACAATAAGAAAAAATTTCTTCATCATATATAAATACTATTACTATTCAAAAGTAGTTTTATTTTTTAAAAAACCTGAATCTGTAAACAAAAAAAGCATTATAACATTTCTAAATACCCCTAAGCAATATTATCAATAAGGCTATAAAACTTATGTTCTATTAAAAATCGATGTGTTTTATTCTCTAATTATAATCAAAAATACGTTCAAAAAATATTAAGAACTAATTAACTTTTTGTTCTGGCAAATTAAATAGTTTAGCGGCAAACTTTAAACCAACAGTAATTATGAAAAAAATTGCATTAACTACTTTAGCAGTAGTAAGTTTTGTCTTTGCAAGTGCTCAAAACAATGATCAAACTACTAAAGGAAAATGGTTAATCGAAGCTAATACTAATTTCGGTGCAGCAAGTGCTTCTAATACGAGTATTCAATTTACAAGTTTTTCTGATGATGGAGGATCAGTAATTAATATTGGTGCAGAAGTAGGCTATTTTATAATGGATGATTTAGCTCTAAAAATTGGTTTGGGATATGGATCAATAGACAAAGGTGGTGATTCAGAATCTTTAGATTCCTTTTCTTATAAAATAGGGGCCAAATATTATATTATTGGGAGGATTCCTGTGCAGATCGATTATAATGGTGCAAGTACAGACCAAAACCAAGATCCATCCTATTTTGGTGCTCAGGGAGGTTATGCTTTTTTTCTAGGAGATAAAGTAAGTATTGAACCTGGATTGCGATACAATTTTAGCTTGGATGATCGGTTTCATGCTGATGCCTTCCAATTAAACATAGGGTTTGTATTACATCTATAAAAACATTGATTTATTATTTCAAAACCATCTCAAAGTAAATTGGGATGGTTTTCTTTTATATCATATCTTAGTATTAATGAAATGGGATCACGCAATAAAAGACTACAACCATTATTTAAAAATCGAAAGAGGATTATCTGAAAACTCAATTGTTAATTATACTCTTGATATTCAGAGGTTATTAAAATTTCTCGAGCATCAAGATATAACAACTACTCCCCTTTCTATTGAAAAAGATATACTTCAGCAATTTATTTTTGAAACAGCAAAACTGGTTAATCCCCGTTCACAATCAAGAATTATTTCTGGATTAAAAAGTTTCTTTAATTATCTTGTATTTGAAGACTATAGAGAAACCAACCCTATGGAACTCATAGAATCACCAAAAATAGGAAGAAAACTACCCGATACGTTATCTGTAGAAGAAATAGATCTCATTATTGCTCAAATCGACCTTGGCAAACCAGAAGGAGAACGTAATCGCGCAATTATAGAAACTCTCTATGGATGCGGTTTAAGGGTAAGTGAGCTAATAACCTTAAAAAATCCAGTCTTTTTTTTGATGAAGGGTATATTAGTGTTACCGGGAAAGGCGATAAACAACGCTTTGTACCTATAGGAGAAACTACTCAAAAATATATTGATATTTATACCACCGAAATTCGTAATCATATTGATATTAAAAAAGGACATGAAGACACCTTGTTTTTAAACAGAAGAGGGAGACAACTCACCCGAGCAATGATTTTTACTATCATAAAGCGATTGGTAGAAAAAGCAGGGATCCACAAACAGGTTAGTCCTCACACTTTCAGGCATTCTTTTGCTACTCATCTTTTAGAGAATGGTGCCGATTTAAGAGCTATTCAATTAATGCTAGGTCATGAAAGTATTACAACTACAGAAATATATATGCATATAGATCGAAGCCACTTAAGCGAGGTTATACATAGTTTTCATCCAAGGAGATAATATGAACATAAACCTGAAAAGAATATCTATATTTCTGATACTATTCTTAAGCAGCGCTATAGTACTCGCACAACGATTACATGCAGATGGTGGTATTCTTCTAAAAGCGGAAATTACTATAGGTAATCAAAATCAATGGCTACAACTTGGAGTATTTGGATTCGGAACAATGAATTATGGTGATATTTCTATAGAAAGCGGTTTATCTATCGCATCTTATACGTTTTTAAAACGGCATACTGTCAAAATGCCTGGCTTAGCATATTCCTATGATTTTTTTGCTCTGGGCGGAATAGGAAAAAATAGTAATTTATTAGGATCATCTGTTTCAACGACCAATACCTCAATAATATTTAATCCAACAGGAAAAGGTGGGTTCAAAGGACTCGGGTTTGGGTTTGGCAAAGATTACCTCCCAAAAGAGTTAAAATCGTATGGGTTAAAAAGAGGCGCATTTTTGATGCGATTTAGCAATGCTGATCATAATATCCACCTTGCTTTTTTAAATGATTTCAAAATCGGTTGGTTTAGTGGTTCGGGAACCGATTATGGCGTTACAGGTTCTTTAAATATTGGGTTTACCAAAATACAGAATCCAACAAGAATATATCGATTGGGTTTTGGAGTTGATCTTTTTACTCCAAGACCGGATTACAGTAAATCTCCCAGAAATAAAATAAACTCTGATGATGGTCGCAAAAATGTATGGTTTACATTACCTCCATATACAGATTTATTTTACAGTAACCTTTATAGTTACGGTACGTTTCAGGATGCCAATTATACTATACACGCCAAATTTGGAATCAATAGTCAAAAAGCAGGCACGTATATACAAAACACATTACATGATGGTATTGGATTAAACCCTCGTTTCCCCTGGAAGGTAGAAACAAAAGATAAGATGTTTATAGAAATTAGTGGGGCTTTACTTCTCAAAGAGACTACAGATGAATAATAAATTAAACATATACTATTACTTAGTCTTATTGGTATTATGTAGTGGCTGTAACACCTATACCACGTTTTATAGCAAAACCTATACGGCTAACTCTATCAATGATACTTCTAAAGTATATCGTCTGGATCTTAGTAATCAAAATCTTGAGATTTTACCAAATTATGTGACCAATTATAAAGATCTAAAAATGATAGATCTTAGTAATAACCCGAACCTAAAACTAGATCAAGTATTTAAAAAATTAAATCTATTAGTCAGGCTTGAAGTTTTAAATCTAGATAACATGAATATTTCTACTTTACCCGAATCTATTAAAATGTTATCTCACTTAAAACAAATTTCTATAGCTCATAATCCTAATTTAAACCTAGAACGCACTTTTGATCTTATCTCTGAACTTCCTATTGAATTTATAAATTTAAAAGGAAATAATATAGAAGAACTTCCTGGTAATATCAGCAAACTACATACATTAAAAGATGTAAACTTATCGTATAATAAATTAAAAGGAAAAGAGAGTTATATTCATTTAGGAGCATTACCTCGGCTATATTCTTTATGGTTAGATCATAATGATCTGGATGAATTACCAGTTACAATAGGTTTATTAGATCAGGTACACTTTCTATATATTGATCATAACAATTTAAAAGTACTGCCAAATGAGATGTCTGAAATGAAAAAAACATGGGTTGTACATGCTGGATATAATAAGTTTCGGGAATTACCCGAAGTATTCACCAAAATGCGATCTCTGTTTATGACACATGTTAATAACAATAATATTCAATCGATTCCCGAAGTTTATAGTACACAAAAATACACCTTATCCGGGCTCATTTTAGACAACAATCCCATTAATAAAACAGAAAAAAGAAAAGCTCAAAAGTTATTTAAAGGGTTCTTTCTACTCTCCTTCGAACAGAAAAAACAATAAAAAACTCTTACTACGAGAGTAAGAGTTTTTTATATTAGGTATATCTATTTTAAAATATTAATTCGGTCTCTTCACAATTCCTGAAGGAACAACAGTATTAGACAACATCGTTACAGGGTTTCCAGATCCAGTTGTAATTCCTGCAGTTGCGCTAAGTGGTGATATAAAAAATGGTTTAGGGTCACCATCTGCTATAGGCTCAACTGTAATAAACACTTTTTTGCTTGTTACCGCAGCAGGAAGTGTAATTCCAGTAATAGGAACTTGGGTAGGTAAAACAAGAAAATCTTCTCCAGGAAATGCAGGAACAGTTCCTCCTGAACCTTTAAAGAAATTTCCATCATCAACACCACTAACATTAGAAAAAGTCCCTGTAGATAAAATTTGAGTACCAAAATCCACCCAACCTTCATACTTCCATCCGCTAGCTAGAGCAGGAAGAGATAAACCAGGAGCAGTATCACCATTCATAAACCAAACACCAAACTCATCATTACCATTATCCACGCCTCCAGCATTGTCTGTAGGAGTTGCTAAGAAAAACTGACCTGATGTATTAGAAAGATCAGCAACTACTGGTAGAAAAGTAAGTTGTGCAGAATTACCATTAAAATTACCGGTCAAAATTTTTGTATCAGAAGGTCCATTATCGACATCTCCCACTGGCTCTATAGTTACTATAAACTGAGTTGCACTTGCAAGATCGGATGCAAATACGTCTAAACGAACCACTCCTTCGGGGTTAGTAAATTTTACAGTACTAACAGGTTGTCCATTAACAATAATCCATCCTTGATAAGCAGTTCCTCCTGTAAGAGGCTTTAATCCGATCGTCTCTAATTCTATTGTGGCAACTGCTGGACCGTCATCATCATTAGAGCACGAATTGAATAGCGCTCCAAAAAATAGAACCGCTATAAATAATTTTGTTTTTGTCATCACTTTGCTTTTTAATTATCTTTCAAATGTAATTAGATTACAATAAAATTAACTCCAAAATACTTACAAAATTGTATATGAAAACATATTCTTCCTATGTTAAAATATATTCATTATTTCCCTTGCTGTCCTTCAACATTGGGTGTTTTAAATAATTCTATAAAAGCTGGACCTATATGAGATATGATTTCACCCGCAATCAACCCTTCAAAACCTGTTTTTTGAACGGCTATATCTCCAGAGCTTCCATGTAAATAGACTCCAAAAACTGCAGCATGCAGAGGATCATAACTTTGAGATAGCAAACCAGTAATCATCCCTGTAAGCACGTCACCGCTTCCTGCTGTAGCCATTCCCGGGTTTCCTGTATTATTTACATATAATTGATCTTCATATACAGTGATGGAGTTTGCTCCTTTAATAATTACAATACAATCATATTGTTTTGAAAATGCTTTTGTTTTTTTAATTTTATCAAAATCACCTTTCCATTTACCGACTAATCGTTCTAACTCCTTTGGGTGAGGTGTTAAAATAGTTTTCTTAGGTAGTTTCTCAAGAAGTTCAGTATTTTTTGCCAAAATATTGATCCCATCAGCGTCTATCACAAGAGGAGATTCATTTTCCTTTAAAAATTCTTCAAAGGCATTAACTGTTTTTTCATCGGTGCCAAGACCTATTCCAATCCCTATAGCTGCAGGCTTAAAATCCAAAGTGATTTCTTCTAATTCATCATCACTATCTGCAATAACCATTGCTTCTGGAACAGCCGTCTGCAGCACTTCATACCCACATTCGGGGATATATGCAGTAACTAAGCCAGCTCCTGTCTTTAAGGCAGCTTTAGTTGCCAAAACCATACTTCCTATCTTACCATAGCTCCCTCCTATCATTACAGAATGTCCATAAGTACCTTTATGACTAAACTTATGTCTTGGTCGATATAATGGCAATACTTCATTTTTATTAATCAAGACTCCGACACCCGGGTTTTGCATTAAAAAACTTCGGTCCAACCCAATATCAATCACTTGCAGGTCTTGTGTATACATACCCGTTTCTGGTAAAAAGAAAACAAGCTTTGGTAATTGAAATGTAACTGTAACGTTTGCAAAAATTACTCCTTCAGGATTGTCTGGTGCTTTATCAGAATATAAACCCGAAGGAATATCTATAGAAAGTGTAAAACATCCCGAAGTATTAAGGTGTTTGATTAAAGAAACCACCCAGGGCACCAAAGGTCTGTTAAGTCCAATACCAAAAATGGCATCAATAACTATATCCTCTCGTTTAAGTTGAGGAAAATCCTCTTCGCATTTAAGCTGGATAGGCCAATCTTTACTAATTTCTTTTAATCGATCATAGTTAGATAGAAACTCCTTCGATCTATTATCGCTAAAATTTACGATGTAAGTTTTTACATTATACCCATGTTCTAACAATAATCTCGAAACTACTAGTCCGTCTCCTCCATTATTCCCAATACCACAAAAAACATGGATCATAATTGGAGATCCTTGTAATCTGCTATGAATCAAATTAAAAATTTGTGTTGCAGCACGCTCCATCAATTCTAATGATGTGATCTTAGCAGCTACCATTGTAGCTTCATCTGCCATACGCATTTGTTGCGCAGAAAATATTTTCATCTATCTATATGTATTAATATTTATTCATGTTTTTATCCTAGAGGTTCCTTTAAGAACCTTCAACAAACTGGTAATCCTTCCTCAAAGACCCTAAATACAATTTTAATCGTGCCTGTTTCATACTTTTTCTAAGAATTACATAATGAAACAAGTTATTAATTATTGAATTAGTAAAAATTTAAGGATGCAGTTAATTTAATTTTCTTTAAAAGTAAAAAATTATACATTTGAACACGCAAAGTAAAGCAAACAAATGTTTAGTACCATTTTCTTATTGGCTTTATTATTTACCTTAGGAACGATTATCGTATCTGAGGCTTCTTCTATTACAACAGGTACTATTACTATTATTACCCTTAGGGGTTAGTTCATTTATATATTACCACCGCACCACATACGTAATTCACAAAAAAAGAATTACCAGCAAAGCTTTTATTAATAATTTCAACTTAAAAAATACAATATATCATGAACGTTCTAAAATTTGGAGGTTCTTCTGTCGCTAATGCATCGACCATAGAAAGTGTAATAGAAATCATAAAACAACAATCTCAAAAGCAATCTTTATATGTAGTAGTTTCTGCAATGGGCGGAATTACCGACTTACTGTTACAAGCAGGAGAAGAAGCTTCTGCTAACAATGAAAACTATAAAAACACACTGGCAGAAATAGAGAAAAGGCATTTTGAAGCTGTAAAAACTCTTATCCCTGTAGTATCCCAAAGTGCAATAATTAGTAAGGTGAAAGCCGAACTTAACACTTTGGAATCATTGTGTGAAGGCGTATACTTATTAAGTGAATTATCTCTTAAGACAGCTGCCGTAATTGCAGGTTTTGGAGAGATGCTCTCTTCTTATATTATCACCGAAGCAGCCAAAATAAAAGGCTTAGATATCGTTTTAAAAGATTCTAGAGAACTAATCGTTAAAACAATTAATTCTAAAGTCGTAATTGATTATAAAGAGACCAATACCAGAATCAAAGAATTTGCAAATAATAGTACGCATAAAGTAAGTCTTTTTCCCGGTTTTGTTGCAAGAACAAAGGATGGCGAACCAACTACACTAGGAAGAGGGGGCTCTGATTTTACAGCAGCTATTCTGGCAGCAGCTATTGATGCATGTGAATTACAAATCTGGACAGATGTAAGTGGTTTATATACCGCCAACCCAAAATTAGTAAAACAAGCTAAACCTGTACATCATATTTCATATCAGGAAGCTATGGAACTTTCTCATTTTGGAGCTAAAGTAATCTACCCTCCTACCATACATCCTGTATTAGAAAAGAATATTCCGATAGTTATTAAAAATACTTTTAAACCCAAAGATCAAGGAACTCTTATTACACGAAAGGTAGATGAAAGAAAAAAACCAGTAACCGGGATTAGTCATATTGATAGTATCGCGATCATTTCTCTGGAAGGTAGCGGCATGGTTGGCATTCCTGGATTTTCTAAACGCCTATTCGAAGCGTTATTTTTAGAAAATATAAATGTTATTCTTATTACACAAGCTTCCTCTGAGCATTCTATATGTCTTGCCGTTGAAGCTTCTGAAGCAGAGAAAGCCAAAACCATTTTGGATACTACATTCGAATTCGAGATTTCTAAGTACAAACTAGACCCTGTAAAAATAGAAAATGATGTAGCTATCGTTGCATTGGTTGGTGATAATATGTATCACCATCAGGGGTTAAGTGGTAAAATGTTTAGTACACTAGGTAAAAACAATGTAAATATTAGAGCTATCGCCCAAGGAGCTTCAGAAAAGAATATTTCTGTAGTCATAGCAAAAAAAGACATTAAAAAAGCTCTTAATATATTACATGAACGATTTTTTGAAGTAAAAACTAAACAATTAAACCTATTTATAACTGGTGTAGGAAACGTAGGTAGTAAACTAATCGAACAACTTCAACAACAAAATAAATACCTAAAAGATAAACTACGCCTTAAAATTCGAGTAGTTGGCATGTCAAATTCCAGAAACATGATCTTTAATGAAGATGGAATTGATCTTGATTCCTGGCAAGAAATACTTCCAAAAGGAGAAAAGGCGAATGCAGAATCATTTTTCGCCAAGGCAAAAGAAATGAATCTACGTAATTCTATCTTTGTAGACAATACTGCAAATCCCAATATTGCTAAGATTTATAAACATTACCTGGCAGAAAGTATGGCTGTAGTAACTTGTAACAAAATTGCATGTGCCGATGAATATTCGAATTATGAAGAATTACAAGATCTCTCCAGAAAATTTAATGCTCCGTTTTTATATGAAACCAATGTTGGAGCAGGTTTACCTATAATCGATACTCTTAATAATTTAATTGCCTCTGGAGATAATATTCACAAAATACAAGCTGTATTATCAGGCAGTCTTAATTTTGTATTTAATAATTATACAGAAGAAGTTACTTTTCATGATATTGTAAAACAGGCTCAGCAAGAAGGATACACAGAACCAGATCCAAAGATTGATTTAAGTGGTGTTGATGTGGCTCGAAAAATCCTGATCCTTGCTCGTGAAAGTGAAAAAATTATGGAGCTTGAAAATATCGAGAATGAAGCATTTCTTCCTCAGGAAAGCTTAGAAACCAAAAGTGTAGATGAATTCTTTAATTCGCTAGCCCAAAATGAGGAACATTTTAAGGAAATTCTGGCAGAGGCTAACAAAAAAGAATGTCGATTAAAATATGTCGCGCAATACGAAGCAGAAAATGCTAAAGTAGGATTGCAGCATATACCAGCCGATCATCCCTTTTATAATCTGGAAGGAAGTGATAATATTGTACTTTTTTATACAGATCGATATCCAAAACAACCTTTGATAGTTAAAGGAGCCGGAGCTGGAGCCGAAGTTACTGCTTCTGGTATCTTTGCAGATATCATAAGAATTGGCAAAAGTAAATAATATGAAATCAGCCTGACAATTAAAACGTACTAAAAAAAGAACAGATGAAAAGTGTTAAAATATTTGCTCCCGCAACGGTTGCTAATCTTTCTTGTGGATTTGATGTATTAGGATGTTGCTTGGATAATGTTGGCGATGAAATGATAATTTCAATCACGGCAGATCCTGGCGTAAAAATCACAAAGATTGAAGGAGCTAACCTTCCAATGGAAACTCACAAAAATGTTGCTGGTGTTGCTGTCGAAGCATTTCTTGAAGCATATGGGGAAAATATAGGAGTAGCCATAGAAATTTATAAAAAGATAAAAGCAGGTAGCGGAATTGGAAGTAGTGCCGCTAGTAGTTCTGGTGCTGTTTGGGCGGTAAATTACTTATTGGGTAACCCATTTACCATGCACGAATTGGTAAAATTTGCAATGGAAGGTGAAAAATTAGCCAGTGGTAATGCACATGCAGATAATGTTGCTCCTGCCCTTCTTGGTGGATTTACTTTGGTACGTAGCTATGCACCATTGGATATCATAAAATTACATTCTCCAAAAGATCTGGTGATGACAGTTATTCATCCACAGATTGAAGTAAAAACATCGGATTCCAGATCTGTAATCAAACATAAGGTAACCTTAAAAAAAGCAATTCATCAATGGGGAAATGTTGGTGGATTTGTTGCCGGATTGTTCACAGAAGACTATGATTTAATTGGTAGAAGTTTAGACGATGTGATTATCGAGCCATTGCGATCCATTTTAATTCCTGAATTTAACAATGTTAAAAGTGCTGCTATTGAAAAAGGTGCTTTGGGTTCGGGAATATCTGGTTCTGGGCCTTCTATTTTTGCATTAAGCAAAGGTATGAAGATTGCAAACGACGTAGCAGATATAATAAAAGATATTTATAACAAAACAGGAATTGATTTTGATATACACATCTCAAAAATTAATAGCGAAGGAATTAAGATAATAGAAGAAACTGAATACAGAAAATAAAAAACAATGCAATACTATAGTTTAAATAATAATGCTCCTAAAGTATCTTTTTCTGAAGCTGTCATAAAAGGTTTAGCTCCAGATCGAGGATTATACTTTCCAGAAAACATAACACCGTTACCTAGTTCGTTTTTTGAAAACATCGAACATCTGGACAACATTGAGATTGCCTATCAGGCTATACACCAATTTGTTGGAGATGAAATACCAGAGCCAGAGCTACGAGACATTCTGGCAGATGTTTTAAGTTTTGATTTTCCTGTAATTGAAGTTGAAAATAATATAGGAACATTAGAACTGTTTCATGGTCCTACTATGGCTTTCAAAGATGTAGGAGCACGTTTTATGGCACGATGCCTAGGATATTTTAATAGAAATAACGAAAACCAGGTTACTGTTTTGGTTGCTACTTCTGGGGATACTGGTGGTGCAGTTGCAAATGGTTTTTTAGGAGTAAAAGGTGTAAATGTGGTTATTCTTTACCCAAGTGGAAAAGTAAGCGAAATCCAAGAAAAACAACTAACCACACTTGGGCAAAATATAACAGCTCTAGAAATCAACGGAGTTTTTGATGATTGTCAGGAAATGGTAAAAACTGCATTTCTGGATGCGAGCATTACTGATCATAAACAATTAACCTCTGCAAATTCTATCAATGTGGCTCGGTGGCTCCCACAATTATTTTATTTCTTATTTGCTTACAAACAGGTTAAACATAAGAAAAAAGATATCGTGTTTTCTGTCCCAAGTGGTAATTTTGGTAATATTTGCGCAGGAATTGTTGCTCATAAATTAGGGCTTCCTGTTAAACAATTTATAGCCTCGACCAATATAAATGATACTGTTGTTAGGTATTTAGAAACTTCAGAATACCAACCAAAACCATCAAAAGCTACTATTTCTAATGCAATGGATGTAGGTAATCCAAGTAATTTCATCAGAATACAACAGCTTTTTAATCATAATTTTGCTGAGCTTAAGAATAAATTCTCTGCTTATAGTTTTGATGATAATCAAACCAGAGAGGCTATGAAGATTATATATAACGAAGCAGGATATATTTCTGATCCCCATGGTGCTGTTGGTTATTTAGGTCTTAAGCAACAGGAGCTTACTAATAATGAATATGGTATATTTCTAGAAACTGCTCACCCTGTGAAATTCCTAAATATAGTTGAGGAAACTTTGGACACAACTATAGAAATCCCGAATCAAATCCAAAAAGTAATGGGTAAGGAAAAACATAGTATAACAGTAAATAGTTATGAAAAACTAAAAGAGTTCTTACTTAGGTAAGAACTCTTTTAAAAATATAGTTTTTATTTTTTTAATCTGTAGCTAAAGATTTCATTACTCCATGAACAATATCAGTAGTAGATGCCAGGTATTTAAAATTTACTGTTGTATACTTATCTTCACTCTTACGTACAAAAGGTGAATTATCTGCATTTTTTAATTCTGCAGTAAGCGTCACAGTTTCAAAACCAAAATTGGCAAAAAATCTACTCTCTGGTGTAGCCACTTCTCTCTTATATATAGGCACGGGAGATTCAAGACGATATAATGACTCTAAGCTAAGGCTAGATGCTAGCATTTCTATAGCTCTATCTTCATCATTATCCCACCCCATATAATCAGATCGATGCATGGAATGAATCTTATATTCTTCGTCTTTTAATTTTTTGGTAAACATTCTTGTACCTACCATATTACTTTTCCAGTGGTCAAAAAATACAACCATGAAATTTATTTTCCGTTCCTCTAATTTTGCTAATTTCATTGCGACATAATATGCAATCGCAACACCTGTAGCATTATGAACCGCACCAGGACTGTCCTTAACAGTGTCATAATGGGCTGCTATCACAACATATACATCACTACCATTGGTAGCCGGAATCTCTGCAAAGATATTTGCGCCATTAAATAAATTTCCTTTCTTATCCTTTACATTGTAAGTATGTTTTTCAGGTTTAAGTCCTATATCTTTTAAAGAACTAAATAAAAAATCGGCAGTAGTTTTCCTCTCGGAAGCACTTGATCTGCTTTTTAATTTTTTTCTTCCTCTAATAGGTTCATGGCCAGTGAGTTTGGCAACAATTCCTTTTTGGACATTAATAATCTCTGCTTCTTTTCGATCTTGTTCAGTCTGAGCTGGGGCCATCTGAATTGCGAAAATAAATAATAGTAAAAATTCTCTATAATAATTCATTTTGTAGGTTTTGTATTCTTTTTCCCTTTAACACAAATTTATGAAAAATCTGTAATTAAACAATTTTGTATTTTTATTGCATAAAATAACACTTTAATATGTCTTTTGCAAAAACCATACCTTTTATTATACTAACGTTATTATTTGTTCAATGTGGCAATGATTCCAATACTAAAAATTTATTAAGTGCTTCTGAAAATTGGAGGGGCGAAGTTATTGAATTTCCTTTAGAATTTGCTACTTCCTTACAATATTCGGGTATTGAACATGTACGTTTTGCCCCAGGATGGGGAAAAGAAGGCACTTCTGACTATTTTTCATATGCTTTTTTATGGGATTTAAATGAGAATCCTCAGTTATCTGCTAAAAAACTTGAATCCGAAATGGAAGCATATTTTGATGGTTTAATGCGTTTGGTATCCAAAATGGATTCAGAACAAAAGAATAAAATACCTAAGTCTAAAGCTTTTTTTGAAAAAGTAAATGATTCTGTATATGTAGGAAAAATAATTGCTTATGATGCTTTTACTACAAAAAAAGAAGTGAATCTAAATATTACAGTAAAGTATAGTAAGTGTAAATTAGAAAATAAGCACCTTGTATTGTTTAATTTATCTCCTCAACCCCTCGAACATCAAATCTGGAAGAAATTAAAAAAAGTGACCGTTACTATGAATTGCAAATAACAAGTTCTTTTTCAATTCATAAAGACTCTTTTTGTTTTACTGCTTATTATTGAGCAGTCATTTCGTATACGATATAAGTATTCTAAAATAGTTTAAAGCCGGGTTGTTTTAAACCACTGGAATGCTATAATGGTTTTTGCATCACATATTCTTCCTGATTCTAGTAGATCATCAATTTCTGAAATATGATGCTTACATAGCTCAATATCTTCATCTTCTTCCTGTAATCCTCCCCCAACATATATTTTATCTTTATCAGAAACTTCTGCATAATATAGATACATACGTTCAGAAGAGCCTCCTGGAGTAGCATAAAATGTAGTTATATGCTCTAAACTATTAACTAGATATCCTGTTTCTTCTTTAACCTCACGAATTGCACATGCAACAGGGTCTTCATTTTCTTCTAAACCTCCGGCAGGAATCTCTAAAAGCCAGCCATTACCATTTTTTGTAGTAGGGTAACGAAATTGGTTAATCAATATCAGGTGATCAGTATTTTTTTCATACAATAAAATTGCAACAGAATCTCCTCGATCTACCATTTCTCGAGAATATGTTATGGGAGTATCTTTATGAAAACGATCGTGAGTAACTACTGCTTTTTTTACTTTCAAAAAACCATCGTAGACCAGGTTCTCATTAAGAATTTTATAATCCATCCATTTATAATTTGGCAAGCAAAATATTGTGTTTTGCTGCTAACAAGATATGGATTTAAATGGAAATATAATATCAGTCACTGGTCATTAACCGAATTTTCACTACCTAACAAAAGTAAATTTATACAATTAATGAATTGAGAATAATTTTCATGAAAAAATCTCATTGAATAAATATTCAATGAGATTTAATATCTTATAGTTTTAATTTAGTAAAAACTTATAATAAGATTAGCACTCGTCATATTCCGTGTCTCCTCCACAAATACATCCACATTCTTCGTTCCAAGTGCATCCTCTATTATAACAGATTTCCTTTTCATTTTCATCTCCATAGTCTCCTCCTTTAATTTCTTTTTGTGCAATTTTACTTAATAATGTTCCTAAATTTAAAATGTTTTCCAGCATGGTTTTAAAAGTTTAGATATTGATTTTATTTAAATTCGTTAAAACATTCAAGGTTATCACCTAACATTTAGGTTTTAAATTAAGTTATTTTGAATGTTTATTTGTAAATAACGGTTTTTTTTTGTTAAAATTGTAAATCCAAGATAAGTTAATCGTTGAAAATTATTTGATCAACTAGTACAAAGTATTTTATTTTTTTATTAAGAAATGATTCTTGTTTTTAAAAATAGAAGTTAATCTCCCTATAAATTTAATCATACGTATATAAATGGGCTCGACTAATTTTAATATCAATCGAACCCATTATCAATAACTAACTCAAATCTCGATCCTTCTTTATGTTTTAATATCCCGGATTTTGTTGGTTTGCAATATTTGGATTTACATTAATCTCATCAATAGGTATAGGCATAATTGTCCTATTCTCTGGAGCGGAAATTATAATTGGATCCCCATCTTGTAGAAATTTATTAAATGTCATTCTATATCTGGTAAGATCATATAACCTAAACCCTTCATAGGCTAATTCCTTTCTCCTTTCCAAAATAACCTTATCTATTAGTACCTGTCCTGTTTCTGTGGATACTGCAGCTGTTGGATCAGCCCTTTGTATAATGGCATCCAGAGCTTGCTGAGCATCAATATTTTCATTCAATTGTGCATGTGCCTCGGCTTTAATTAAATATATCTCAGAAAGTCTTAATATTTGTATGTTATCATCTTGAGCTGCTACTTTGGGAAATTTCTCAACCAAATTCACACCATCATCAACCGAGTATAATTCTTTTCTAACATCTGTATTACTTAAGGTATTTACAAAATCATCAGTAGCAAAAGCATCTTTATAAGTAAGGTAGAAATAACCTATAGAACTTGTACCAGAATTATCGGTTTCATTATTTACCAATGTAAATAATGTTTCACTATTATTATCCAAAGTCCAACTTGCAATATATTCTTGATTCTCTAATAGTTTATTTCCGCTATTTTCGATTACCTCTGTAGCTGTATCACTTGCTTTCCTCCAATCTTCCATATGCAAGTATATTCTTGCTAGTAAAGCTTTTGCTGCATAAACATCCATTCTAGAAGGAGACGATTTTGCTTTCATTAAACCTATCGCCTTTAATAAATCGTTTTCAATTTGAATATAAACCTCGGCCGTAGTGCTTCTTCCTGGTTCTTGAATAGTACCTCCATCTCCTAAAGTTGTAAAATTCGGAATGGGCACTCCTAAATGAGATGCATCTGATGTAAAATTATAAGGTTGTGCAAACAATAATTGAAGATTATGAAATGCCAATGCCCTCAACGCATACATTTCTCCTATATACTGCTCTGCATCTTCTTGTTCTGACTCAGGAAAAGATATCGATTCTGCTTTTCTTATAATTATTGAAGTAGAAGCAATAATACGAGTAAGATCCTCCCAAGCAGGGGTTATAAATCTATTATTAGAATTTACCGTATACAAATCAAAATCAAGATATCTGCCCGTATTATCAAAAGCATCAATAAATGCATTGTCAGACAAAATTTCAGGAAGCAACATCAATGTACGATTATACACATCGGTATCTGCAAACAAGCTATAAGAACCGTTTGCTGCTAAATTTAAAGAATTAAGGTCTACAACAGCATCAGAAACCTCTACATTATCGGAAAATTGCTGTTCTAATGTGTCCTCACAAGCACTAAATATCAAAATTAATGTTAAAAGGATATATATTGTTTTATTTTTCATGATGTTTAAATTAAAATGTTAAGTCTACACCCAAAAACAAGGCTCTTGAAATAGGAATCTCTTGATTTAATCTTCCATCGGATCCTGCTTCAGGGTCTCTTTCTAATCGATCATCTTTGATATAAGTGTATAAGTTATTCCCTTTAATATAAATTCTAGCAGTAGAAAGGCCAATAGTTTCAATACTCTTAGCTGGTAATGAATATGCCAGAGTTATATCTCGTAATCGTATAAAAGACCCATCATATATAAATCTACTAGATGGTTTAGACGATTGACCAGTTTGTCTATTACCGTAAACAAAAGCTGGTACGTCTGTAATATCACCTGGTTGTTGCCACCTTCTTTCGTAAGTCCCCCGACTTACATTACCCGTAGAAGATAATCGTCGAGACCCATCACTATTAGTAAACCTGTTCCATGTATCATATACCAAACCACCCCAGGCACTATACAACTGAAAATCCAATGAGATTCCTTTATATGAAAATGTGTTTCTAAAACCAGCAAAAAAATCTGGGGTAGCATTACCAATAATAACTTGCTCGGCATCCCCATATCTATTAGTAGTAGCGTCTGATTCGCCGTTTACAAACCATAACGCTTCTCCATTCTCAGCATCTACACCTGCATATCGAGGTAAATAAAATGTTTCAAAATCTTCTCCAACAGCAGTGATACGAGTTCTTCCAACAATAGGTTCTCCATCACCAGATAATTTAGTTATTTTATTTTTATTTGTAGTCAAATTAAAGCTAGTCGTCCAACTAAACCCATTATTTCCACTTACAATATTACGTGTAGTGATATCAAATTCGATCCCTGTATTTTCCATTGCTCCTATATTTTGCACAATATCTACGTCTCCGTTTGTAGATGAAATAGGTCGTGCTCTAATAAGATCTGTAGTTTCTCTTTTGTACCAATCGAAACTTCCTTGTATCCTATTATTAAATAAAGAATAATCAAGCCCAATATTTAAGGGCTTATTAACCTCCCATTTCAAATTAGGATTTCCTAAATCTGAAAAGAACAAACCTGGACTTCCATTATAATCGTTAATAGAAAAAAGGTCAAATACTGCATATGGATTATCATCAACACTATTAGAATTCTCATTACCAGCAATAGGGTCATTCCCATTTTCCCCATAACTTCCTCTCAATTTAAAGTCATCTACAAAATTTAATGAACTCATAAACTCTTCATTGGCAATATTCCAGCCAATACCAACAGACCAAAAAACACCATACTGGTTATCATCCTTAAATGTAGAACTACCATCACGCCTAAGAGATCCGCTAATCAAATACTTCTCATTATAAGAATATTCTGCGTTAAGGAATACAGAGTTTAATCCACTCTGTCTTCTATTTGTAGAAGCTTCAGTGGGTAAACTACCTGCATTTAGATCTACAAAACCATCAGGTATGTTTTCTACCTGTATATCTGTAAACTTATTTCTGGTTTTTTGTAACTCATACCCTCCAAAAGCAGATACATTATGATTTCTCCAACTCATATTATATCTTAGCATATTCCTAAACAACCAGGTAAATAAAAAATCAGAGTCCTGGTTTCCTCTTCCCGTAGGTCTACCATCTCCATAACTTGCTGGGAGTCGTATATAGTCATCTCTAAATCCTTGATTCATATTTATTGATGATTCAAACGAAAGTTTATCCATTATTTTATATGATAAATCTCCTCCTGCCAAAATTCTATGTATGATATTTCTTCTTGTTTCATTTTCGGCCTGAGCTACGGGGTTATGTGTACTATTAAATCGAAAATTAAAAGTTCCATCTTCGTTATACGGAGAAATATCAGGCCGTATTCGATAGATTGATCTTACAGGATTTGCAAAAGCTCCGCCATCAGGTCTTACATTAGAAATACTCTTATTATACGAAAGATTTGCTTTAAGTGTGATTCTATCGTTTATCCTTTGATCTATTTTGATTCTTGAGTTCATTCTTTCAAACTGAGAACCGATAATAACCCCCTCTTGATTAAAATACCCTCCTGAAAAATAATATTTGGTATTTTCATTTCCTCCTCTTAATGATAAATCGTGTTGCTGATAGAAACCATCTTGGGTTAATAAATTAAACCAATCGGTATTTACATCAGGATTAAAACCTCGATCTGTTAAGTAGGTTAATGCATCATTGTCATTATCTCTAATTCCTGCATTTTGCACTCCTTCTACTAATAATTCTTGCAATTCTGAAGTATTAAGAGGCTTAAAACGATCCGCAACCGTTGGAGAAGATAATCCAGCTTGCGCACTATATGAAACAATCATTTTACCTTGTTCTCCTGATTTTGTTTGTATCACAATGACTCCATTAGCTCCTCTAGTTCCATAAATGGAAGTAGCAGCGGCATCCTTTAAAACAGAAATTGCTTTAATATCTCCTGGATTAAGAGAAGTGATTATAGAAGCGTCTCTTGTCTGGATTCCATCAATAACATATAGAGGAAATGAAGCAGTAAAGGACCCAACACCTCTAATTCTTACATTTGGTGTAGCTCCTGGCTGCCCACTATCTGCGGTTACAAAAACTCCTGGAACATTACCTTGAATACTTTCCTGTATTGCCGCTCTAGGAGTGGCGTTAACAGCTCCTAACTTCACGTTTGTTGCTGAGCCGGTAAGCCTAGATTTTCGTTGAACGGCATACCCTGTTACAACCACTTCCTCCAGATTACTGATATCTTCTTTTAGGGTTATATCAACAGTATTTTTATTTACTATAACCTCCTGAGTTTCAAAACCTACATAAGAAAACACTAGAGCATCACCTTGATTTGCTTCTAATTTATAATTCCCGTCAAAGTCAGTTAATGTTCCTTTATTTGTGCCTTTAATAACCACATTTACTCCAGGTAAAGGGTAACCTTCTTCGCTTAGCACATTACCGCTTACAAAATTTTGCTGCGTTTTTGTTTTATCGCTAATGGTATTTTTATTGGTTTGCTCTATTGATTTTTCTTCCATGTAATCTAATAGATTCTTAAGCGCCAAATCTGATGTTTTTACATTTCTTGGAAATAAAACTATTTGATTTTTATAAATTTTAAAATTTATATTAGTATCATCAAATAGCCCGTACAGTACTTTTTTTACCCGCTCATTAGTGGCTGTAAGAGATACTTTTCTTGAAATGTCAACCAAATTGTTATTATAAAAGAAGCGGAATTCGCTTTTTTGTTCAATCTCTTCAATGGCCATCTGCAATGTAACTTCCTCCAGAGAGATCGATATATTTTGAGAATACGTATTAAATGAAAATAGCTTTGAAATAGTAATACAAATAAGTAAAGAATAAATTTTCATAATTCTTATAAGATGTTTTCTGGATAAGAAAACTCCGGAAAGTTTTTTTTCATAATTTTGTGTGATTTTAATTATTCTAATTCTGAGTCTAATTAAATGATTAATAGAGGAGGATGTTGCCGCATCCTCTTCTCTATTTATTATTCTGAATTTAGCATGACTTTGTTGTTTACATTTTTATAATTAATAGGTGAAGACATTTTGAGGAGTTCTAAAACCTCTTTTAGGGTAAGGTTATCAAACTCTCCTGTATACTTATACTGTAGGAGTGAATCAGATTTAATTACAAACTCTACATTATATTTTCTGTTTAGATCTAATACAACTTGTTTTAATGGAGTTTTATCAAAAATTAATTTGCCTTCTTGCCAGGCAACTATATTTTTAGAATCTACTCTATCCACCTTAATATTACTTTTTTCTTTATCAAAAACTGCCCTCTGGGACGGTTCTAAAACGATGGGTTTTTCTATTTGTTGTTGAAAAACTTCAACTTTTCCTGTCACCAATGTAGTTTCAATTTTTTCGTCTTTTGGATAGGACTTTACATTAAATGATGTCCCCAAAACTCTAATATTTATATGGTCTGTAGTAACTATAAAAGGTTTGGTAACATCCCTCTTTATATCAAAAAATGCTTCTCCTATTAAAGTAACTTTCCTAATACTATCTGTAAATGTATTAGGGTAAGTAAGACTACTATTTGCATTTAATACAATAGTAGAACCATCAGGTAAGACTACTGTTTTGTACCCGCCATGGCTTGTCGTTACATGCTTGGTGGTAGTACTAAAAATTTCTGTAGTATCAACAATCAAATTGTTATCAGGAAAAGATGTGAACATATACCACGATATAAAAGGGACTATTATCGATGCTGCAATAGCTGCATAGTAGTATCTTCTTTTCTTAGATTTCCTTGAAGAAAAACGTTGGTATTGAACATTGACGTCCATATCACTTAACGAATCCAAGGTAGAAGCAACATATTCTGCTTTTAGTAAATTGAATTGTTTTTGATGTTCGCTATCTTTCTTGATCCATTCAATTACTGATTTCTTTTCATCAGGACTGGTATCTCCCTTTATATACTTTATAAGGTCTTTTTCTTGCATTAATTACAGTCTTATATTTATACAGACGTACAAATATGTATTACCCCCCCAATTATTTTTGGTTTTTTTTAAAAAAAAGATAAAAATTCGCGTAGATGTAGCCTCATATGCTTTATAGCTTTAGACATATGATTCTCTACAGTTTTAATTGAAATATCTAATTCATCAGATATTTCTCTATTCTTTAAACCTTCAATCCGGCTTTTTACAAAAACTTTTTTGCATTTTTTAGGAAGTAATTCAATACCCGTCTGTATTCGTTGTTCTAATTCTTTCTCTAGTATAGAAGAAGCATCTTTATCTGCAAGTGCACTATGGTTTATAAATGCTTCAAGTTGTACTATATTATTCGAGCTATTAAGTTTATATTTTTTGGATCGCAAATAATCCAGGCAGGAATTTTTGGTGCTCTTAAATAGGTACCCATTAATATTAGTGGTAATATTTTTTTTGTTTTTCCAGATTTTCACAAATACGTCCTGTACTATCTCTTCTGCTTCTTCTTTATTAGAAACATAGCTTTGAGCTACATATAATAACTTACTATAATAAAGTTCAAAAAGAATTTTGAAGGCGTCTTCATTTCCTTCATTTATATTCTTAATGAAAAAGCTTTGTGTTATTTGCGATTCCTTTTTCACTAGTACAATAATTCATGATAAAGGTAAATATTTTTTTTTAACGATACTACAACAAACAATTAACATTAAAAATTTCATTTTCACAAAACCAGCATCTTTCCTCTGACATATACATATATATACAGGGTTTTTATTGGTTTTTTGTTTTTTCATAAAGGCATTAAAAAATAAGTATAACAAGAAAGTTTTACTCCATTAATTTCTATCCTTGATTCTATATACAAATTTTAGTCCGCTCCAATCTTCATCTATTGCTGCCACTTTAATATCAACTAATCCTATACTAATTAGGTAATTTCTTATAGGATCTCTTTTAAGGTCTGTAGGAATGGATGAGCTACCTTTAGGCCAACTAACCCATAACACTCCGTTCTTTTTTAAAGCAGCTTTATAAATAACCGCTACTTCCTGTAATTCCATAAAAGTGGTACAAAAAATATGAATAAAATCTACACTTCCATTTTTAGACTGCTTTACCTCTTCGATTCCTTTTGGTAAATCTGAAAAAAGAGTGTAATAATGATTTGGTTTTTTATATAGCATTAATATATTATCCTCTTTAATACCTAGTTTTTTAGCTAGAGGTGTACCCGAATATCCTGTTGACATAATTAAAATGCATTTACAATAAATTAATAACACTCTTTAAAGTTACTAAATGCTATGAATTAGAAGAGCTCTTAGAATTATTTTGTACCTTTTATATATTTCAATTTTTAATCATCAATATGATGTCAAACCGATAACTAATTAGGATTATACCAAAAAAGCATTGGATACCTACACAAAGTTTTTTACATTCGGCGTCAATTTGATAACACTAAATCATCTTATTATGCAAAATACTGCTTTGACAGAAATTCATACTGCTTTGGGAGCTAAAATGGTTCCTTTTGCTGGTTATAATATGCCCGTATCTTACGAAGGTGTAAATATAGAACACGAGACAGTACGTAAAAGTGTTGGGGTTTTTGATGTATCTCATATGGGAGAGTTTCTTATTACCGGTCCTAATGCATTAGATCTTATCCAAAAAGTAACTTCTAATGATGCTTCTAAGTTAGTAGACGGAAAAGCACAGTACAGTTATTTACCAAATGATAAAGGAGGAGTTGTTGATGATTTAATTGTATATAGAATTGCTGATCAAAAGTATCTTATGGTTGTTAATGCATCTAATATCAAAAAAGATTGGGATTGGATAAGCAGCCACAATACAATGAACGCTGATATGCGTGATCTATCTGATGAATACTCTTTATTAGCTATTCAAGGACCAAAAGCTGCAGCTGCTATGCAATCATTAACTTCTGTTGATCTTGAAGCAATGAAGTTTTACACTTTTGAAGTATCTGATTTTGCGGGGATAGAACATGTTATTATCTCTGCTACAGGATATACTGGTAGTGGTGGTTTTGAAATCTATTGCAAAAATTCTGAAGTAGAACAAATCTGGAGTAAGGTATTAGAAGCTGGAGCGGATTATGATATTAAGCCTATTGGTCTTGCTGCCAGAGATACATTGAGATTAGAAATGGGATATTGCCTTTATGGCAATGATATTAATGACACTACCTCTCCTATTGAAGCTGGATTAGGGTGGGTTACTAAATTCTCAAAAGATTTTATTAATGCAGAAGCCTTAGCCAAAGAAAAAGAACATGGTGCAGAGCGTAAATTAATTGGTTTTGAGTTAGACGAACGTGGTATTCCTCGTCATGATTATGATATTGTAGACGGAAATGGAAACACTATCGGGATAGTAACTTCTGGTACTATGTCACCTTCTTTAGGAAAAGGAATCGGTCTTGGGTACGTTCCATCGGTTTTTGCTAAACCGGGAAGCAAAATAAATATTCAGGTACGTAAAAACGCAATTCCTGCAACAGTGGTAAAATTGCCTTTCTATAAAGGATAGTTTTACAATAAAAATAGTATAGTTAAGTTTCAAAGTTACAGTAGTAATATTTGGAACTTAATTTTTTTACACAATTAACATTGAAAAGAATTTTAATCATAGGAGCCAGTGGTTTTATAGGAAATGCGCTATATAAAGAGCTTAATTCTTATTTTGATACCTATGGTACATATCATACGGATAATACCTTTTTTGAAAAAAATCAAAAGTTCTTTCAGTATGATATGGAATTGGAAGATATCTCTATTTTACTGGATAATCTTAAACCTACCATTATTATTACTGCCCTTAGAGGTAACTTTAATTCACAATTGGATGCACACCAGCGTATAATACAATGGATTCAAAAACATAAATGTCGACTTGTTTTTATCTCCAGTGCTAATGTATTTGATTCTTTTAGTAACTATCCATCATACGAATATGACAAGACGCTTAGTGATAGCGTTTTTGGGAGATTTAAAATTAAAATTGAAAATACACTATTACGATTGCCTGCTCATAAATACGTAATAGCCCGTGTACCTATGATTTTTGGTTCTACAACTCCAAGAGTACAAGAGCTTAAAACTCTTCACGACCTTAGAGCACCAATAGAAGTTTTTCCTAATGTAATTATTAATGCAACTTCTATATCAAAATTAACACTACAAATACATTATATCATTAATCGCAATAAGAAAGGAATCTTTCACCTCGGAAGTACTGATCTTATTTATCATCTAGATCTAGTTAAAGAAATTTGTGATGCCTTACAATTAGATGATCCTGTTTTCAAGCAAGTTTATGACTCAAATAATGATCGTTATCTTGCTGTTTTACCAAAAGATAATAAACTTCCTAAAAACCTTCAGATTACTACACAACAAGTTATTAATTCTGTAATTGCAAAATGACTCTTAATATATTGATAATTGATTATTAATAATATATATTCTCATTATCTTTGTATTATGATTGAAGATGGAAAAAAGATTATATTATTTGATGGTGTTTGTAACTTGTGCAACACTGCTGTCTTATTTACTATAAAACGGGATAAAAATGATGTATTTCGTTATGCTCCATTACAAAGTGAAATTGGAAAAAGATTAATTGCAGAGAGAAATATTGATCCTACAAAACTGGATTCTATACTATTAATTGATCCAAATATTGCTTACTATTATAAATCAACAGCTGCTTTACATATTGCAAAACAGCTGTCTGGTATATATCCCTTACTTTCGGTTTTTCTTATTTTACCTAGATTCCTTAGAGATTGGATTTATGATATTATTGCCAAAAACAGATACAAATGGTTTGGCAAAAAAGAAACTTGCATGATTCCAACTCCAGAGCTCAATGCTCTTTTTATAGATCAATAGTAATTGAATCATTATCTACATTCCTTCATTTGGTTTCCGGCATATTAACCGAAGAATCATTTGTTCTATGTTTTACCGTATGCTTTGTTTGATGTTTTTTTCTTAGTTCATTTGATTGAGCATCTAACTTATTAATATTATCAATATGTACAATACTAAGACATATTACAGCAAAAGTAATAAGCACTATGGGTAGTAAAAGCCGTTTCATCTTTATGAGTGTTTATGTGATACTTCAAATGTATAGATAAGAACGATACGGCGTAAGGGGATTTTAACTAAGAATGCTCAGGGGGTTTTTCCCCTGCTAAAAATATAACCGAACAGCTTTAAAAAGAAGCGTTACCTAAATCAAAAGGGCAATTCACTCAATTCTGGTTTTTATAAGAAAAGCAACACTATACATTCGCTTTGTAATTAAAACCATACTACTATGAAAACCTATACATTATTATTTTTGTTTTTTTCATTTATAATAGCATTTGGTGCTGAAAAAAAAACCGAAACTACAATAGAAGAAGTAACCGTGTATCTTGAAGGAGCACAAATAAAACGAACAGCCTCTGTGAATCTAACTTCGGGTACGAATGAGATCACATTATCAGATTTATCTCCTAATATCGATGAAAACAGTATTCAAATATCTGGATTAAAGAATACATCCATTCTTGCCATAAATTTCGCAATTAATTATCTGGAAAAGAAAAAAGATTCTGAAGAGTTAGCATCTTTTAAAAAACAACTAAAGTCAATATTACAGCAAAAAAATAATTTTAATAATAATGTATCGGGTCTTCAACAAGAACAAAAACTTTTAAATAACAATCAACGTATTGGAAGTGATGCTACTCCTATTTCCTTAGAAAAAATAAAAGAAATTTCTGCTTATTATCGAGAAAGATCAACAGCAATAGAAAACGAAATATACACACTCACTCAAAAGGTAAATGATCTAAATAATCAAATTCAAGATCTTAAAAATGAAATCAATAAACTTGAAGACCATACCAAAGAAGAACGAGGTGAGATCAAATTGAAACTAGACTCCCCTATTGCCTCTAATTTAATCCTAGAAATACGATATAACGTTACTAATGCTGGATGGTTCCCTCTATATGACATTAAATCAAACAGCACAGAGTCACCACTTAACATAACTTATAAAGCAAATGTATATCAACAAACGGGTACAGATTGGAAAAATGCAAATATCATTCTATCTACCGGAGACCCTAATACTAACAACCTAAAACCAGATCTAAATCCAAAATATTTAAATTTTACGTATCGAGGATATAGAAAAGGATACACCATAAATAAATATTCTTATAAATACAATCCAACTATAAGAAGAGTATCTGGGATCATTACAGATGAACAAGGGATGCCTCTTCCCGGAGCTAATGTAGTAGAAAAGGGAACAACTAATGGAATACAAACAGGTTTTGATGGTAGATACTCCATTAATATACAGGGTGGCCGAGAACTTTTTTTCTCTTATCTCGGGTTTAATAATAAAACGATTCCTATCCATTCTTCATTCATAGATGTAAAATTAGATGAAAGTTTAGAATCAATGGATGAAGTAGTTGTTACTTCTAAATTACGAGGAAAAATTCGTGGTCTTTCTTCCACCGAAAGAAAAGAAGAAAAAAAAGAGTACAACCAAATCGTCGAAACTAAAGAGTCGGGAATAACCAGTACCCGATTTAAAATCAAAAAGAAATACACCATTAATTCTAATGCCGATATTACCGTAATTGCTATTGACAAATTTGACATGAAAGCTGATTATCAATACTATACCGCACCAGAACTTAATGAAAACGTATTTCTTACTGCAAAATTAGGGAACTGGGAACAATTTAATCTCTTAGCAGGAGAAGCGAATATCTATTTTGAAGGTAGTTTTGCTGGTAAAACAAATATTGATCCCCTGGCCACAACAGATAGTTTAACTATTTCATTGGGTGTTGATCCAAATATTGTCGTAAAAAGAGAACAGCTCGATAATTTTAAAAGTAGATCCTTTACAGGAAGTAATAAAATCATAAATCGTGGATACAAAATAAGCATCAAGAATAATAAACAAAGTAAAATCTTTATTACTCTAGAAGATCGCATGCCAATTTCACAGAATAAAGAGATCAAACTTGATAATATAAATTCTGGTAATGCTAAGTATGATATCAAAACCGGTATTATAACGTGGAAACTAGATATTTCTTCTAACCAGAAGGTTGAAAAACAATTTTCTTACCAGGTTAAATACCCAAAAAGCAAGCAGATTAATCTTTAACGTTGAAATGTATAACGAAAACCATCTTTAAACTGCTCGTCAATGATAAACTCATCAGTCGTAATCTCAAAATTGCCTAAGTTTCTGTCATTGACGATCAGTTCCTTATTACCATCTATAGTAACAATCGAAAAAGCATAGGTTCCCGTTGGAAATAAATCTTCGGTAGAGGAACTAGCAGCATTATTATTTGTTACTTCTACTCTTTTTTTAGTATCATCAAAATCCCAAACAATAATTCCTTTTTCAAAATTCTCATTTACACCTGCAAATCCTCCTGTAATGTTTACCAGGTTCCAAATTCCTGTCAATCCAGATGGATTAGGAGCCGGATCAACCGGGTTACCATCATCATCTCCACTACAACCTATCATTGCAAATAAGAACACTATATAAATAAAATGTTTCATCTCAATTATTTTTGGTTACTATCTATATAACAGTAGATGAATTACATTTAGTATCCGTTGCGTTAACAAATGTTAAATATCAAAATATGAAACCATATCATTTTATCACAATCTAATTAAATCAAAGTTTCTGCAATGTGTTCTATTTCGTCCAAAAGAGCTACCAGGTCATCTTTCTGGGTTAATGGATTCATAATTGTAGTTCTTAAATAACGATGTTCTCCTATTGTTGTTTGAACAATATAAAACTTACCAGATTTCACTAACCATTGACGAATAGCATTGTTAAGAGTATTAAGATCTTTATTATCGGTTTTGATATATCTGAAATTAATAATATTAGCTTCTGGCTCTAGGGCTAACTCGAAAGAAGGTCGCTCATTTACCATTTTTGCAAAGATCGAACCCAGGTCATAAAGCCTATTAATATTCTTCTCGAATATTTCTTCTCCATAAGTTTTAAGGATTGT
Source organism: Aquimarina macrocephali (assembly GCF_051627225.1). Lineage (NCBI taxonomy): Bacteria > Pseudomonadati > Bacteroidota > Flavobacteriia > Flavobacteriales > Flavobacteriaceae > Aquimarina > Aquimarina macrocephali. The sequence continues at coordinate 4,789,405 of NZ_CP151795.1, read as the reverse complement.
ATACACCTTAATAGACATCATTAATTTTGTACATTCAAAAGTTCGTTTCCCCGAATTGTACCATTCTCTGGTATGCTGAGAATCCCAAAGATATTGAGCTTTTTGAGCAAATGTTTGATATGCATTTTCTCCTTTCTTAAAAATTAACGCTGTGTTTAAAGCTGGAGTCATTAACATTTTATGAAAATCTATAACTACAGAATCGGCACGAGATATTCCATTGGTTAGATATTGATATTTTTTTGAGAATACCACTCCTCCTCCATGTGCTCCATCTATATGAAACCACAAGTTATTTAGTTCGGCAAAATCAGCTAATGCTTCCAAATCATCATATGATCCGGTAGCAGTAGAAGAAGCACAACCAATTAGTGCAATCACATGAAATCCATCACATTTAGCTTTATCCAGATACTTATTTAATACACTTGTATCTATTTTAAAATTTTTATCTACAGGCACTTTGATAATCCCATCACTTCCAAAACCAAGAATCCTAGCTGCTCTATCAATACAATAATGCGCTTCTTCGGAAACCAGAATTGCCAATTTTTCTTGATGTCCTTGTTCCCAAACGGCAGATGGGGCCTTGGCTTTACGCGCAGCCAATAATGCAGTGAGGTTTGCCAAAGTACCTCCCGAAGTAAGGAAACCAGAAGTTTCTGCAGTATATCCAATTTTTTTTGCTACTAAATCAGTAACGATTTTTTCAATCGCATTAGCTGCCATTCCCATTTCATATACACCAGTACCATTACTTAATAAATCAGACATCAGTCCAGCCAAAGTTGAAACCAATGCAGGGACTGCAACTTGATGACCAATATATCTTGGATGATGTACCTGGATAGAGTGATCTAAAATGTTTTTAAATACATCTAGTGTTCCCGAATCTGATGCAAAGTCTTGTTTCCAATAGGCTAATTCCTCATCTGGATTACGAAAAGGCAGTACAGGATGTTCTCTATCAGTTTGAACTTTCTCTAAGTGATCCGCTAATAAATCAATAACTTGATGCCCCATTTTTCTAAAATCGGAAGGATCATAAGCTTTCTCTAATATATCTGTTTTTGGTATTGTATTCTGCATATCGTGTATTAGAATTATATCTTTTAGTATTGCACATATAAAAAAGCATTAATCGAAAAAAAGTCAGCCTGCTAAACAAGCTATTAAAGTATCAACTACATCAAAATAATCAACCAGAATACCAGGCTGACGAATTCTGATCGAGAACTCTCCAATATGCGTAATGGATTAAACAAACATTTAAACATTTCAAAATTAGTTATCTACATTTATAATAAAAAATACTTAATTTTGATAGATTAATAACAAAAAGTTATAAATGACTCTTCAGCAAATAAAAAGTGTAGTCGTATTATCAGAGAAGTTAAATTTCACAAGAGCAGCAGAAGAACTAAACATTGTTCAACCGGCCTTAAGTAGGCAAATTAAGCAACTAGAAGACCAGATTGGTGCTATTTTATTTATAAGAGATAAACGTAACGTAAAACTTACTCCTGCCGGACAACATTTTGTAAAGGAAGCAAAAAAACAACTTGCTCAATTAGAAAGGTTAAAAAAACAAACTATAAATATTCACAATGGGCATGCTGGAGAGATTAACATAGGTTTTACTCATTCTATAATGCAAACGATCTTACCCGAAATTTTAAAAACAATTAATTATCAAATACCGGGTATAAAAGCGGTTTTAAAAGAAATGAATAACCGTGATCAATACCTGGCATTACAACAAAACGAATTAGATATTGGTTTTGCTACAAACCCGATGGTTCCTTTTAACTTAAAAAGTAAAGTACTTCGTATTGATAATTTTTTAATATTACTACCAGAAAACCATCCTATTGATAAACATAATTATACAGATTTTTCTGTCTTTTCTAATGAGGAATTCATATTTCCATCGGTAGCAGATGGTCCTAATTATGTTCATATCCTGGAGTCTATCTGTATTGATGCTGGTTTTGCACCAAAAATTGTTCACGAAACTGATTCTGCAAGCACTAGTTTCAGGCTTGTTGAAGCTGGATTAGGAATCTCTTTCGAACCGGTATCTTCATTACAGGGGCATGAGTTTCCAATAAAAATAATTGAATTAAAAAATATAAAACAAAAGGCACAACTAACTATGATGTGGAATCCCGAAAGAGAAACGGAATATCCATTATTATTTGAATTACTTAAAAACTGGGCCGTTAGCTAAATAGAAATAATTTCTTAATTCAAACCTATCCCTGATAATCATCATCCCATTCTTTTACATGAGGTTCACCTAATTTTCCAACTGATTTTGCAACAATCATAGATACAGTAGCATCTCCTGTAACATTAACTGTTGTTCTCAACATATCTAATGGCCTATCTACTGCAAAGATTAGTGCTAGACCTATTGGTAACTTATCAGAAGGGAAACCAATTGCTTCTAATACAATAACCAGCATTACCATCCCTGCTCCAGGAACAGCCGCTGATCCTATTGAAGCCAATAGAGCGGTTAATACAATAGTAATTTGGTTACTAAACGTTAATCCTTCTGGCCAAAGCACTTGCATAATAAATACAGAAGCTACAGCCTGATACAAACTAGTTCCATCCATATTGATAGTTGCACCAACGGGTAATACAAAACTAGATACTTCTTTATCTACACCGATATGTTCTTCTACTCTTTCCATAGTAACAGGAAGTGTAGCTGCACTAGAACTTGTTGAAAACGCTAATAATTGTGCCGGGCTGATTTCTTTTAAGAACCATAATGGAGATTTCTTAGTAATAACAGCAACCAATATGCAATAGAATACAATCATTAAGGCAAGTCCAAATACCACAACACCTGCATATTTTAATAATGCCAACAATATATCAGGATCATCAGAAGTAACTACTACATTAGCTAATAATGCAAAAACAGCATATGGTGCCGTAAGCATAATTAAATCAACCATTTTTAATACTACATCATTAAGACTATCGAAGAATTTCTTGAGAGGTTCTGATTGCGAAGGTTTTATCAATAACATACTGATACCAAGAAAAATTGCAAAGAATATCACCTGCAACATCATCTTGTTATCACTCATAGCTTTAAAAGCATTTTGAGGAACCATATCAACAATAAATTGCAAAGGTCCACTTTCTTTTTGCCTACTTGCTTCAGCTATACGCTCTGATATTTTAGCGTTACCAGCATATTCTGTAGTTAGTTTTTCTATAGTTTCGGGAGTAATCCCATTTCCAGGTTTAAAAGTATTTACCAATAATAAACCAATGGTAATTGCAATTACTGTAGTTAAGATATAAATAACGATAGTTCTTCCTCCTATCAGTTTAAATTTTGAAATATCCTTTAGATCAGAGATTCCTTTGATTAAAGAAGCCAAAATTAACGGAACCGCAATTAGTTTTAATAGATTTACAAATATGGTCCCTAAAGGTGCAATCCAATCTCCTGTAAATCCCTTTCCCCATGAAAGTGTTGTCATCAAAAACCCGAATAAGATACCAAGTATCATTCCGATCATAATTTTCCAATGCAGTGCGATTTTTTTCATGTGAAGAATTTATTTTTTTAAGCCAAAACAGCGTCCAAGATATAAATTTAAAATAATAAAAAGGGACAGAAATTGCGAAATACGAAATAAAAGGTCTGTTTTTTTAGTATATCAGTGTTTTACAGACCCGTAACTTAAATTTATCATCTTGTATTAAAACCAGATTACCTGGTATTAATTTATTTTTTAATTGTTCTATTCATTAACCAATAATCAACAAGTACCAAAGCAGCCATGGCTTCAACGATAGGCACAGCTCTGGGTACAACACAAGGGTCATGTCGTCCTTTTCCCTGCATAGTAACGATATTACCATCTTTATCAATAGTCTCCTGATCCTGCATAATTGTAGCTACTGGTTTAAAGGCCACATTAAAATAGATATCCATCCCATTAGAAATCCCTCCTTGTATACCACCAGATAGATTAGTTTTTGTAGTTCCGTCGGTATTAAAAAGATCATTATGCTGACTTCCTTTTAGTTCTGACCCAGCAAAACCACTTCCATACTCAAACCCTTTAACTGCATTAATTGATAACATAGCTTTCCCTAATTCGGCATGTAGCTTATCAAAAGCCGGTTCTCCTAATCCCACAGGTGCACCAGAAATAACGCAGCTTACAATTCCGCCAACGGTATCTCCTTCTTTTCTAATTTGTTTGATGTAGTGTTCCATTTCCGAAGCTAACTTAGGATCCGGGCATCTTACAATATTACTTTCTGTTAATGACAAATCAAGTTCGGTATGGCTTTTCTCTAATTTAATAGCACCAACACCACTTACATAAGCATTAAATTTTATATCAGACAATACTTGTTTAGCGATTGCTCCTGCTACTACTCTACTTGCTGTTTCACGAGCTGAAGAACGTCCTCCTCCTCTATAATCTCTAATACCATATTTCTGATCATAGGTATAATCTGCATGAGACGGGCGGTAAGAATCTTTTATATGAGAATAATCTTTAGATTTTTGATTTGCATTTTTAATTGCAAAACCAATTGGAGTTCCTGTCGTAACGCCTTCAAAAATACCAGAATAAAACTCCACACTATCGGGTTCTTTACGTTGTGTAACAATAGCCGACTGGCCAGGTTTACGACGATCAAGTTCTTGTTGGATAGCTTCTAAGTCAAGTGTTACACCAGCGGGGCAACCATCAATGACTCCGCCAATTGCTACTCCGTGTGATTCTCCAAAAGTAGTTACCTTAAATAGGTTACCAAATGTATTTCCTGCCATGCATACAATTTTTAGCAAATGTAATTTTTAATCTTCAAAAATACAGTAGTATTATGATATAAAAAATTGGGTTTCATTTACAAAAATTGAATGTATTTGCTAATTCTAAACTGTATCATCAATAAAATTAATATTCCTTTATTCTCAGTATCAAGCTAAAGGCTTCTTAATCTCTAATTAATATTATGACTTAATTCTTAAAGACCACATAACAATATGCTTATACTTACTTAATCCACAGTCTATAATCCGTCCTTTTCTTTGTGTACCTATTATGTTTTATATGAAAAAACGTATTGTAGAGCTTGTTGTAATTTCGGATATCCATCTTGGTACTTATGGATGTCAAGCAAAAGAGCTTCTCAACTATCTAAATAGTATCAAACCAAAAACTCTTATTCTTAACGGTGATATTATAGATATCTGGCAATTTAGAAAACGATACTTTCCAAAATCTCACCTTAAGGTTATCAAAAAGATCATTTCGTTTGCATCAAAAGGAACAGAGGTTATCTATATCACAGGTAATCACGACGAGATGCTTCGCAAATTTAGCGATGCCCAAATGGGAAATTTTAAATTAGTTGATAAACTCGTTTTGGAATTAGATGGCAAAAAAGCATGGTTCTTTCATGGAGATGTTTTTGATGCCTCAATTCAAAACGCAAAATGGTTAGCTAAATTAGGCAGTTGGGGGTATGATATGTTAATTCTTTTTAATCAAGCTATTAATTGGTTTTTGCTACGTATAGGGAAAGAAAAGTTTTCGCTTTCTAAGAAAATTAAAAATAGTGTAAAAAAAGCTGTAAAATATATTAATGATTTTGAAGATGTTGCTGCAGAATTAGCGGTTAAAAACAAGTACAGTTATGTAGTATGTGGTCATATTCATCAACCTCAAATGCGAAACTATGAGGATAAAAACGGGTCTTGTCTATACTTAAATTCTGGAGACTGGATAGAAAACCTAACCTCATTAGAATACCATGATGCAGCATGGAAATTAGTTCACTATGAAAATGAATCGATGAAAGCTTATGAAGAATCAAATGAAGAGGCAGAAAGCTTAGAAATTGATCCCGAGACCCTGCGCTTCTTTTATGGTAAATGAGGTAATTACATCTCTCGAGAAATCATAATTTGCTATTTTACTATTGGATTCGACCAGAGATAATTATTGTTCACTTTGATGTATTTTTTTAGAATACTAATGGGTGTATGTAACGCTTCTCGTTGTTTCTCTAATATAAGTAAAGATTATACCATTATTAATAGATTAAACTCTTTAGTCTAATTTACCAAAAAGCTCTTTTGCTTTTCGAAAATTAAAATTTTTCTCATTTTTAAGAATTAACAGCAACGTATCCTTCGCTTTTTGTTTGTCTCTCATTTTTAAATATACCAAAGTAATATACCAGTATCCTTTAGAGCTATCCAAAGAATTGCTTTTTAAGAGCTTATTAAATATTTGTAACGATTTTTGATACTCTCCTATTTCAAGATAAGATACTCCCAAATAAGATAAGATATAAGGAGTAGAATCTATATTAGAAACATTGGATGAAGTATTCAAGCTATTAGAGAACACAGAAATTGCTTCTCTATATTTTTTATCAAAAAATAATTGTTCTCCTTCGGCAAGATTATCTTGTATATTACCCTGTATTGTTAAAGAAGGTAATTCACTCCAATCACTATATTCTGCATATAATGAATCTGTTGTTTGAGAAACACTAAAATATTGCACCATCAATATAATACAAATTACAGATGCAATAGCACCTGAAAAATAAATCCATTTTTTGTTTAATGATTTTTTTTCAAAATAAAGGTTTTCTGCTTCTTGTATTTTTTCTATTGTTAAAGAGTACTCTTTACTTTTTCTTAAATTTTTAATTTTATTTACCTCTTTATCATCTCTATTATCCTCTCTTAAAACCCATTGTTTTTCACTTATAGCATATTTTAAAGTTTTCTGAACTTGTACTTCCTCTTGAAGTTCTTTATTAGACAAAATATTTAGCTCAAATGCTTCTCTATCATCAATACTCATATTACCAGATAAATATGCTTCTATTTTTTGGTAAATAATATCATCAAATTTCATTGTTATATTTCATATTAGTAAAACCGACTATCAGATTTTATCATTTTAATTAACTTGTTTTTACACTTAAATATTCGTTGCCTAGCTGTATTAATAGTAGCATAAGATAGCTCCTTGATAATCTCTTCATAAGAAACGTCATTAAAAAAAAGTGACAAAATCTCTTTACAATTATCCGATAGTAGTGCAAATTTTTCTCTATACAGCTCTAATTGTTCTTGCTCTAACACAAATAAAGCAAAATCAGTATCTTTATCTACTAGTGTAGTAATAGCATCTTTTATTACCCGTTTTTTTTGTTTTTCCAACTCTCTTCTCCAAATATTTTTACAAATTGTAAACAAATAAGCTTCAAAACAATCGATATTAAGTTTTCTTTCTCTAACTCCTATAACAATATACAATAGTGATTCTTGAAAAACATCTCTAGCCTGCTCATGAGTACCTTTATTTTGTAAAATAAATCGTAATGCTTTTGGAAAAAATCTTTCATAAATCTCGACAATAACAACACTATTATTTTGCAAGAGTGCAGTGATAAACTTATCTTTTACATTTGTAATATCTTTCATGAAGTTAACCTCTTTCGTTTTCTTTTTTTATTATTGATAAGATTAAATCTAAACACTTATTTCAAAATATATAAATCAATACCCTAGAGACAAACCTTAGGAAACCAACCCCCTTAATGGAAGATTAAGCAATCATTATTTTCAATTTATTTAAAATATATGGGTAATAAATTTATTATTTATGCACCATACGATAAAAGTAACATTTAAAACACAAATAAAATGAAATGCTTAAAACCTTTATTGCCTCTATTAATAATATATTTCTTCATTTTTGGTTGTACAACTCAGGATATAGATAAACCAGTAACAGATCAGAGTTTTAGTAAAAATAATCCTGTTAATCTACCTATTAGATCTGCAAATGAATTAATTATAGCATATAAACAAGGGGTTAATACTTCCATGAAAAATAATTTAAGAAGAAAATATAACGTAAAACGATTTAAAAAATGTGATTGTACTAATGATAGAATCGAGAAATGGGAGTTCGATCCAAGTGTAGATATTGAAGGAAGAAATGATCAAATCACTCAAGAAGGAGGTATAGAAGGAACAGATTATCAATTTTTTTATACCAATGAAAACACATCACCAACAACCTTAACAACAATTACATCTAGTCATAGTAATTCATTAATTACCTCTTTTTTAAAACCTAATTCTACTATAACAATTGCTATTCTTGATACTGGTATAAATTTAAATAAACTACCATATAGAGATCCTTTTTTATATACTTCAACATCTAATGCCAGACTTTGTAAAAAAAATGAAGAAGGAGAAGAAATATCTGGTTGGGACTTTATAAATAGTGATAATGATGTATATGACGATAATGGGCATGGAACCATTGTAAGTAGTATTATTAAATCTAAATTAGATAATGAAAACATTACTGATTATCGAATATTACCAGTTAAGGTATTTGATCATTTAGGAAAAACATCCACTTTTAAACTATTATGTGGTTATTTATATACTGTAAACAAACCATCTGTTTCTATAATTAATATGAGTTTTGGATGGTATAGCGCTCCTAGTTCATTGCTTTATAAGTTTATTTCTGAAAACCCAGATATTCTTCACATATCTTCTTCTGGAAACGATAATCATAATAATGAATCTGTTGCTCATTATCCCTCGTCATACAATAACAACAATGTTCTTGGTATAGGTAGTTTTAGTTTTCAAAACAGAGCAGAAATAGTAAAATCTTCTTTTTCTAATTATGGTATTACAAGTGTAGATTTTTTATCTATAGGGGATCAAGTATCTTTTTACGATAATGATGGAGCACTTTATCTGGTTTCGGGAACTTCGTATGCGGCTCCCTTAGTAGCGGCAAAGTCTGCTATATATTATCTATCTGGATATACAACACCCGTAGAGATCACAAATCAATTACGAATTAACGGAACATTATTGATTTCTGGATCACTGCCTACATATTATGGTGATAGAGTTATTGAATAAAATACCTCTGCTTAGGTGTTAATCCTAAAGCAAATAGCTTTATTTTTTTTAAAACAAAAAAGATTCTTATTTTAGAGGAGGCTGTCTAAAAAGTAATCCTTAGCTGTCAGACTAAGCTTGTCAAAATCATTAACTGATTGATTATAAATTGGTTTTAGACAAATTTAAGGCCGACAATGCATACGGTTTTTGACTTTTTAGACAGCCTCATTCTAACCCTACAATATGCGACTTTATTACTCTTTTGTTATATATTTATTTACTCTGCCCTCCATATATACTCAAAGTACTAAAGAGTTCTCCCTAGAGATTGAATATAAAAAGTTAGAAAATTCAACTTTAGAATACAATTGTAAAATAGAGAAGATTAAGACCCTTTTAGAAAGTAAAAAAGGTATGGATAATCCAATAATTACAAGTTATTTATATAATGAATTTGGGAAATTTAATGTTAGAAATAAAGATTATGAAAATGCTATATGTAACACTAAAAAAGCATTACATATTCAAAAACAATTTATAGACACCATTCCTTATAAGGTTAATAAAAGCTATAACAACCTTGCATATATGTATCTCTATTCTGGAAACAGAACAAAAGCTTTAAAAACTTTTAAAACCCTAATTAAGCAATCTCATAAAGATAGGTATACTATCATGGCATATACCATTGGTATTAACAATCTTTATATAGAACAAGGAGACTATTATAAAGCCATAGATTATCTTAACGAAGCAGAAAATATTATTAAACAAGCTAATGATTCTATATTAAATAAAGAAAAATACCGTGTTTACCTGAGCTTTTCGCGTGTTTATTCTGAAACAATGAAAAAGGATCATTATATAAAAGCCATCGAATATCTAAAAAAAACAGAAGAAAACATCTTACAACTATCCGAGCAACTTAAAACAAAAAATCAGATAATAATCTATGCCAGATATGGCTATATCTATGATAAAATCGAACAACACCAAAAAGCAATTGATTATTATAAAAAGGCATTAACATTAAGTTTAAAAACTAATCAAAAAAACAAACATAATATTGCTACAACATATAATGCTTTAGGATACATTAATGCCAAATTAGGTAAAGATCAATTAGCTTATGAAAATTACCAAAATGCCAAGCAATATGATTCCTTAAAAACCTCAATCTATGATAATCTAGGGGATTATTATTTAAAAAAGCAAAACCATGCAGATGCTTTAACAAATTACCAAAAAGCAATATTCTATGGTATAGATCAATATGATAATTTTGATTTAAAAAAACTCCCATCTATAGAGAAATTGGCGCAATCTTATGATAAGGTTAATTTAGTAAATGATCTTAAAGACAAGGCCAATGCATGGTTAGATTTTTTTTCAAAAACTAAAAATGAAGAATATCTTCAAAATGCATTAGAAACCATTACTCTTGCTGATAAATTAATAGATATTATTAGATTAGAAAGTACCGAACAACAGTCTAAATATTTTTGGAGGAAAAAAGGCATTGATCTATATATGCTGGCCACTTCTATTTGTTATGAATTACAGGATGCAAAAAAGGCTTTTTTCTTTATGGAAAAAAGTAAATCTTTATCCTTACTAGAAAATTTAACTCATGAGGAAGCCAAAAAGAGAGGGGGACTTCCTGAGGTCCTTCAAGAAAGGGAATATAGCTTAAAACATAAAATACATGAAACCATAGAACTACAAAAAATAGATACATTACTCTCTGAACCCGAAAAGCAATCTTTACTATTTAAACATAAAAAAGAATACCAAAACTTTATTAGTTCTTTAGAAAAAGAATATCCGGGCTATTTTCAATACAAAAAAGAAATAGCAATTTCTTCATTTAAAGAAAGTTATTCTAAAATCATATCTTCTTCAACAGATTTAGTACAATATATTATTACAAAAAATGAAGGATATGGTATTTATATAAATAAAGAAGGGGTTAACTTTTTTGAAATACAAGACATAAAACAATTACACAAAGAAATTAAATTTATTAATAAGTTTAGCACTAAACCACTTACCACGCAACAACAATTAGATGCTTTTAGCACGACATCTTTTTCTGTTTATCAAAAATTATTTCCTTTCGATAATGCTAATACTCTATTAAAAAACAAAAAGCTACTAATAATCCCTGATTATATATTGCAAAACTTTCCGTTTGAAACTCTAATTACAGCTCCTCTTCCCCAAAAAAAACGAACACCTTACTTAATATATTCTACAGAGATAAGCTATGCTTATTCTATGTCTTTATTAAAAAAGGTAGAGCAAAAAAAAAGAAACCCTACTTCTAACCTTATTGCATTCGCTCCTATACATTTCCAAAAACACAAGTTAGCTAGCTTGAATAGAAGTGAGTATAAAATGAAAGAAATACAAAAGTTATTTCCTGCTAAAATATTATATCAAGAACAAGCTTTAAAATCAAGTTTTATTAACAACGCTAACACATTTAATATCATACATCTATCCACCCATGCAAGTTCTACTAGTAATCATGATCCTTGGATAGCATTTTATGACGAAAAAATCACTCTAAACGAGTTGTATTTTGTTAAAAATCAAGCAGATTTAATAATCTTAGATGCATGCCAAACTAGCATCGGTGATATACAACCAGGAGAAGGTGTCATGAGTTTGTCGCGTGGTTTTTTTCAATCTGGATCCAAAAATGTAATCTCTTCATTATGGAATACCAATGAAAAATCAAGTTCAGAAATTATTCTTGATTTTTACAACCACCTAAAAAAAGGAAAAACAAAATCAGATGCATTAAGAAAAGCTAAACTTAGATACCTAAAAGAACATCAATTATCAGAAAACTCTCCATATTTTTGGGCACCATTAATTTTAACCGGTAGTATTGAAAACGTTACCTCTACTGTAAACAACAATAGTCACAACTATCTTTTTTTGGCCGTGTTTTTACTTATTATTTTATTAATTGGTAGTAGTATTTGGTATTATTACAAGTCATAATATGCTTTTAGAATTGTAAGCAATTACCATTCTAAGTCCGTTTAAACTACATTTTTATGTTATTTTATCAGACTCAGAATGATAAAAACCACTAATCTAAATAAGGAAATGTATTTTTGATACTTCCAAAATTATGATTAGTCACACCACCAACATCCATTATCAATAAATGCCCAAAAGAAATCAAATGAACTAAACCCTCCAAACTCATTGCCACACCAATGAATTCTTTGTGAACTTATAGGCTTTCCATCATTCAAAACTCCTTCAAATACAGATACTGGTTCGTTATTGTACCTATGCCAAACATAAATCAATTTATCATTAACCAAATGTTCTGTATAGGCTATTCCTGTAAATTTGGCTTCAACAATTTGATATTCCTTTAAATCCTTTTTAGTGATATTTAAATCTTCAAAAAACGATTCTAAAGTTACTTTTCTTCCTACAGGGTAATCTTTAGTTTTTATGATACCATAATCTTCATGATAATCCAAAGTAATTTCTTTTCCTCTAAAAGGAACTTTTACTTCCCCATATTCAAAATTACTTCTATCTACTTTGTATACTCCAGCAGGAATGGTAATTTCTTCCATTCCTAAATGTCTAGCCAGCTTTTTTCGTAGCATTACATCTTCTTTTAGTATAAAATCAGGCTCTTCTAAGCTTCTCGAAAACACCAGATGTAGTTTATCTCCCTCTATACGAAACGCTATTACTCCATTATCTTTATTCTCATTGCCATTCATCAACACCTTAAATGCTTCATGTAGTTGGTTTGCAGAACTTATTTGTCCTCCATTATTAAAAATAGACCCCCAACCAATAACAATATCTCCATCTCCATCTTTAAAACATACACCCGGACCTGTAGCACAGCTTCCAAAACTAAATTGCCAGTCCATAGATAAAGCCCATGGTGCCATGTGTACTCCTGAGTGTTTATACTCTGCGTTTTCTTTTTGAATAGAGATTATTTCTTCCTCTTTGGAACAAGCAAATGCAATAGCTAAAAATAATAAGAGCAATAATCTTGTTAAATGATTTTTCATGATTTTTGGTTTTAATTGTACCCTACTCTTTTTATATAGGTTTTTCGGGATTCACCTTTTTAAAAATAGATCGATCTATAACTAAGTATGAAAAACTAAAATTCATTACCCATTAAAAAAAATATTTTCTTTTATGGGTAATGAATTTCATGAATCTACACTTTACTAAGATCGATCATTAAAAAACTCAGAAAAGTTCTGGGGATATTTACTCTTAAAACATTTAGCATGAAATCAAATCAAAATATTAATTTATGGAAACTAAAAGAACAATTTTTAAAATGCATATCTGCTATTTTATGTATTGTTTTCATTAGCATAATATATAGTTGTGAAAAAGAAGAGATCACGAACAATGATCTAAAAAAAATAAACTTCAAAAAAGTTGGTAATTATACGCTTGATAACATTCCGATTATAAAAAACAATCAAGATATCAATCGACTAATGCAAAATCAAGAAGATAAAGACGAAGAGAAATTAAATAAATATTTATATGAAATAGCTCTAGCCACACGAGATTTAATAAAGGATGATAACTTTAATAAAACCATTATACAGATGGCAAAAGAGTCTAAAACCGAAACGGCATATTTATTAGAATTAGAAAAAGTTGCACCTCAATACTTTGAAATAATAAATAAAAATTTAAAAAACAATGGACTATCCTTACAAAGTATCGCAAATGATATGACCCATACTCCTATTTCTTCAAATCCCGAATATCCAGAAACAGCTGAAATAGAAAAATATTTACCTGCTATTTTTATTCCTAACCTGAATCAAATAGATCCCGACAAACAACCCATAATATCTCCAAACATCGAAACAGATTGTACCAATAATGAGCAAATAGAAGATTTTATTGTATCCTGGTATTTTACTAATAACGGAAAATTAAAAGAGATCATCTTAGGAGAAGAAACTTCTCTTAAAACATCTAACCCATTATTTTTAGTAGACCATGCTTCAGTATATGATAAAAATGAAAATGTTATACAACTAGGAGAAGAAAATTTAATAGAGTTGCCTGCAAGAAAAACCATAATCAGGTATGATTCTCATAACATAAAAATAAAAAATGGCTATCGGTATGAAAACGGTTGGGGAAACAAATCTGAATATGCAATTATTGGATATCATGTAGAAAACTTTCCTACCTATGATCTTATATCCGGGTACTCCAAAGATTTAGCTAAAGTTAAACCTAATCAGATAGGATCTACTTTATACAAACCTTCGTTACATGCATATGTATGGGTACCTCTTGCTACAAACAAATTTTATTGGAATACTTATGAACGAGATTGGAATAGATCACCTAGACCTTTGGGGTATTTTAATAGCCCTATAAACAGTTATGTGTTTAATTCAAAAAGAAGATATTATAATGATTGGTATGCATGGATTCCCAGTACTGTTAATATTCACAATACTCCTTTTGAGTGGTATGGGTGGGAAACTTGTGTCAATTTTACCAGTTGGAAAGCAGAATACCAAGTATGTAAAGTTGAATAGTAAGCCTTAGCCTTAGGATAAATGTATTGGAGAATAAACTCTGAATTAAAAAACTATTCTCCAATACATATTACCTCTGTTCTTAATAAATATCAATCATTTATAGCAAACACATACTTTATAAATCAAATCATTTTAATAAACTATAAAACTATATAACATGAAAAAAACACTAATAATTTTCATTTTTTATATCATCCCTATTTTATCCATAGGTCAAAATCTAGTTCTCAATCCTGATTTTGAAGATGGAAATGTTCCTACAAATCGTGGGCAAATAAACCTTGCTACGGGATGGAATCATCAATGTACAGATCCATTGATTTTTACAGCTGGGGGAAGCGGAGTAGATCTATTAGATAGATTATCAAGTAACTCTAATATACAAGTACCAAATAATATATATACTACGCCTGCCGGTTTAGAAGAAAGGACAGGAGATAATCGCTATGCACATTTGTGGCAAACTCAAAATGGAGGATCCACAGGAAACACATTGATAGGAGAACGTTTAAAAGGTACATTATCAGGCCCGTTAACCGAAGGAACTTATAATTTATGTTTCTGGGGTGCGCGTGCGAGTAGTGGAGTAATTTCAATTAGTGATCCTTATCAAATCATCGAAGTTTATGTAGTTAACGACAATGATTGTGCAGATGATGGGAAATGGATATTAACTACTCCAACTATGACTTTTGATGGTAGTGGCAATTCATTCTGGAGTCAATATTGTGCTAGTTTTTCCATTACTGCAGCAGAAGCAGGTTTGGGATATGATAGGATTTTGTTTAAGATTAAAGATCCTGCAACAGCCCTTATGATACACAGTCAATCTGTTTATATAGATGAAGTAGAATTAAAAAAGGAATGTGAGGATATTACCATAAAAATACCAAAAAAAATCAAAATATGTGATTCTGATTTTCAGGAAATCTGTGCTCCACTAGCTCCATTTGGTAGCACATATACATATGAGTGGTGGGGTCCACATCCGACATTACCTATGAGTACTTTATTGGCAACTACTCCTTGTTTTACTCCTTCCAACTACGGTTCATATCTTTTAGTTATAACCGATGAAAATGGTTGTAAAACTACATATTCATTTACCATTATAGAAGATGAAGGACCTATAGTTTCTATACCAGATATATATTATTGTAATGAATTCCCTTCTCGATTAATTGGATTCGACTCTGACCCTATTGGACCAACGTTATATCGATATTCATATGAATGGACATATAACGGTGTTCCTATAAGTGGACACTCAGGAGATTATCAAATTCCTCCTATGGGAGATGGTGAATATTGTGTTACTATTAATTGGCCTTCTAATACAGGCCGATGTTCTTCAACAACCTGTTTTACGGTTAAAGAATGTTGTAAACCTGATCCTTCCTTTAATACATATTTTAGTGCATCTGCAACATCAAATAACCTGGTGATTAGTAATATTACCTCACATGCAGATGAGTATGACGAAGAAACATTTTACATTTATAAAAAATGTACAGGAGACATTAGCTGGTCTTTACTTAATTCTTTTACCAGAACAGGAGCCGCGATGTATACTTCCCTGTCTTTGACAGTAGATCATACTTGTGAGTATAAGATTCAACATGTGGTCAATCAGATTTGTTTGCAAAAAAGCTTTGTGTCTACAGTATACTTAAATGAAACCCGAAATATTAATATTTCTCCAAATCCTTTTATAGATCATTTTAAAATAACTATAAAAGATTTTGAAAAACTGAAACATATAACCATACGTGTCGCCAATCAAAGCGGGAAAGAATTCTATAATACTACTATAACAGAAGATAATCATCAAGTACAAGCAGCTAGATGGCCTGCTGGATTATATTTCTGTAAACTTACTATTGATGGAAAAACCTATATAAAAAAACTAATAAAAAAGTAGATTTAATAATTTTGAAAACTAAACTGAAATTTTGAAAAATTAAAGAATATGTTTTCTCAAATACAGATGGAGTGTAGCTTTTATAGTTGCATTCCATCTTTTATTTGATATATAACTATTGCGAAATGTGTATATTTGCATTAAATTAATCCTTCTTAAATAAAAAAATATGCTTGGTTTAAAACTGGCAACAGATCCACGTTGGGCAGCTCTCGCCGAAACAAATATCGAAGAAATCTTAACAGACCACGCATGGTGCGAACAAAAAGCAGCCACAAATGCCATTACCATTATTACGTTAAATTCTGAACATACCGATTTGGTTACTGATTTATTAGCTTTGGCACAAGAAGAATTACAGCATTTTGAAATGGTTCATGAAATTATTAAAAAGCGGGGTTATAAATTAGGTCGAGAACGAAAGGATAGTTACGTAAATGAATTGTTTAAGTTTGGTATTAAAGGCGGTAGTCGTAAGCAAAGTCTGGTTAACCGATTATTATTTTCTGCAATGATCGAAGCAAGAAGTTGCGAACGATTTAAGCTTCTTTCAAAAAAAATAAAAGATCCTGAGCTATCAAAATTCTATCACGATTTAATGATTAGTGAAGCTGGTCATTACACGACATTTATTGGTTTTGCACGTAAATACGGAAAAGGTATTGATGTAGATAAACAATGGGATGATTTATTAAAATTTGAAGGAGAAATTATTCAGAACTACGGCACTTCCGAAACTATACACGGATAATGTTTTATACCAGTTAGATTTTGAATCCTACATTTATTTGAAACTTCCAATTTTAAAATCTTATTTATACTAAAGCATTTTTTAGAATACTAATGGGATGTAACGCTTCTCGCTCTGTCCCATCTTTTATTTGATGCCTGCAACTAGTACCTACAGCAACGACAATAGTGTTTTCAGGTGTTTTCCTAACCGACGGAAATAAGGTTTGCTCTCCTATTTGCATACTAATATCATAATGTTCTTTTTCATATCCAAAAGATCCTGCCATACCACAACATCCAGATGGAATGATAGTAACGTTGAAGTTTTTGGGTAAATTTAGAATCGAAAATGTATCGTGTATACCAGATAAAGCTTTTTGGTGGCAGTGCCCATGTATTTTGATTGTTTTGGTATCGGCAGTAAACAAATCAGCAGTTATATTTCCGTTTTCTATCTCTGTATGTAAGAATTCATCAATCAAGAATGTATGTGCTGCAACTGATATTGCTTTTTCTTTATCATCAGCTAATCGTAAATATTCATCTCTAAAGGTAAGTATCGCAGAAGGTTCTAATCCAATCAAAGGAATTTCTTCAGTAATATAATTACTAAACGTTTCAATATTATGATTTGCTAGAATTTGGGCTTGTTTCAACAATCCTTTTGATATAAAAGTCCGTCCGCTTTCTTTATGATCAATTATCTTTACTTCATACTTTAATTTGGTAAGTAATTCGATAGCATCTATCCCAATTTCGGCATCCAGATGATTTGTAAATTCATCTATAAAAAAGTACACCGTTTTCACAGGTCTCTTAGGTTGTATATTTTTTAAATTTTGCTTGCACCAACCTCTTAGAGATTGCTTGCTTAACAAAGGCAAATTTCGTTCTTTGGCAATACCTAAAGAGGATTTTAAAATCCCAGATGTTAACGTATTGGTAAAGAAAAAATTTGTTAAACCAGGAGCGATTCTCCCCATATCATTTAATCTGTTACTATAAGCAAAAAGCTTTGTACGTAACGATACTCCATTTTCTTTTTGATATTGATATTCGAATTCTGCTTTCAGCGCAGCTACATCTACATTAGAGGGACACTCACTAGCACATCCCTTACAACTTAGACAGAGGTCAAAAACTTCTTTTAATTCTTTATTATCAAATTTATTAACCTTTTCACTATGGGTTAAAAACTCTCTTAGTGTATTTGCTCTACCTCTAGTAGTATCTTTTTCATTTCTTGTAGCCCGATAACTGGGGCACATCGTCCCTCCTGCTTCTACAGATTTTCGGCAATCACCGCTACCATTACATTTTTCTGCAGCTCTTAGAATTCCCATCGAGTCGGTAAAGTCAAAAATAGTACCTATCTCTGGTTCTTTTCGATCTATTTCATATCGTAGTTTTTGATCCATGGGATAGGCATCTATAATTTTACCTGGGTTAAAAATAGAATTAGGATCAAAAGTATTTTTAATACGTTCTAATATTTTATAGTTGTCCTCACCAATCATAAAGGGTATATATCCAGCCCTTACAATACCATCACCATGTTCGCCACTCATAGAACCTTGGTATTTCTTTACCAAAGATGCTACATCATCTGTTATTTTTTTAAATAGAACTACATCATTACTCTTTTTTAAGTCCAGAATAGGCCGAAGATGAATTTCTCCCGCTCCTGCATGTGCATAATACACAGCTTCTTGATCATAAGACTTCATTAAATCTGTAAATTCTGATATATACTCTGCTAAATCAGGAATAGCAACCGCCGTATCTTCTATACAAGCAACTGCTTTTTTATCACCAACAATATTACCTAATAACCCTAATCCTGCCTTTCTTAGTTCTAAAGCCTTATCTATTTCTTCCCTACGTAAAATTGGATTGGCATAGCTTAACTTTGAATTATCAAGAGTTTTTAATAGGTCATCTTTTTGCTGTTCTAAATGATCAGCATCATCTGCTCTAAGCTCCAGCATGAGGATTGCTTCTGGATCATCAACAATAAAAAAACGATTCTTTAATTGTTCGATATTATTTTTTGTACAATCCAAAATGGTTTTATCCATCATTTCACAAGTGAATAACGAATGCTGCATTACAGGCACTACTGCTCTCATACAATCATCAATAGTTCTAAAATGCGCTGCAATCATTAATGTTTCTTCTGGAGGAAGTTCATCTAACTGCAATGTAATTTGTGTAGTAAAAGCCAATGTACCCTCACTTCCAGCAAGAAGTTTACACATATTAAAATGTGTATTCGTGGTAGAAAAAATCTCAGAATCAATCAGTTCATCAATAGCATAACCTGTGTTGCGACGATGAATTTCTCGTTTTGGAAAATGAGTAGCAATTTGTTGTTGGATTTCTTCAGAAGAAAGTTCGGTATAAATCTGGTTGTAGATTTCTCCTTCAAGAGTGTCTAAATTTCGTTTTTCTTCAAAATCATTTGATGATAGTTCAGAAAAAATGACTTCACTACCATCGGATAATATCGTTTGTAATTCTAATACTTTATCTCTTGTAACACCATATTGAATAGATGTAGTACCACTACTATTATTGCCTACCATCCCTCCAATCATACAACGATTAGATGTTGATGTATTGGGACCAAAAAATAGTCCATACGGTTTCAAAAAACGATTAAGATCATCCCGTATTACTCCTG
This sequence comes from Aquimarina macrocephali, assembly GCF_051627225.1. NCBI lineage: Bacteria > Pseudomonadati > Bacteroidota > Flavobacteriia > Flavobacteriales > Flavobacteriaceae > Aquimarina > Aquimarina macrocephali. The sequence goes on along the minus strand of NZ_CP151795.1, from coordinate 4,769,525 downwards.
GTTGAACGGTTACCGTTTTTCTTATTTTATCTATTGCGATTATTTTGGTAAAATATTTAGAAACATCCACCACAACCCCATCTCCCACACATTGTCCTGCAAGTGATGTTCCTGCTGTTCTGGGAATAATACCAATACCATATTGAGATGCAAAAGCAACTATTTTTTTCACATCTTGTATTGATTTTGGAAATGCTACTGCCAAAGGAATTCTACGATATACTGAAGCATCTGTAGCGTATAAAGAAGTAATCAGAGTATCAAATTGTAATTGACCTTCTAATTGGTCTTGTAAAGATGTCAATATACTTTTATCAATCATATGAAATATTCTTTCCTAAAGAATTTAAAGATACCTGTCTCCTGAAATTAGTATCAAAACAAATAAAACTATCCGTTCCTGCGACTCCATCGATCTGATGTACTTTTTCATACAGAATCTTACGCAAATGATGATTATCAAATGCAAAAATAAGAATGAAAATAGCATAATGTCCTGAAACATAATTACATTCTAATATTTCCGGAATTTCTTTTAAACCATCAACTACTTCTTTTGCATATCTAGCCTCTCTTAAACGAATACCAACATAAGACTTCGTTTTAAAACCAATTTGTTTCTCATCTACTACAAACTCGGCTTTCTTTATTACACCACGTTTCTTAAGTTTTTTAATTCTCTGATGTACCAAAGAATTAGAAATTTTTAAATTCTCTGCTATTTGAGAAAAAGGCTTCCTTGCATCTTCGCGTATCTGTAATAATATCTGCTGATCTATATAATCAAAATGATTCATACCAATAAAAAATTTAAAACATCCACAGTCAAAATTGATAATAAAAACAAAACATTATCTTCAATTTGACACAAAATCTATATAATTGGAACTAAAACCAATATATATACACGCAATAATAGTCAAAAATAATAATTTTGTATCAAATAAAAACATAATTAAAATGAATTTGACTCATTTTTTTGAAGAACTTTGGAAACAATACACTGCAAAAACTCCTTCTGCACAAAAAATTAAATCTTTGTTTGAAGCAGAAGGTAATACTGTTTTTAATGATCATATTGCAATACGTACTTTTAATGATCCCAGAGTAAGTATCGATGTTCTGGCAAAACCCTTTATTGCAATGGGTTATGAACCCAAAGGAGAATATCATTTTAAGGCCAAAAAATTATACGCAAAACATTTTGAGCACAAGAGTAATCTTAACGCTCCAAAAATCTTTATTAGCGAATTACTTCTCGAAGAGTTTTCTGTAGAATTAAATAACATAATCCAAAACACCATAAATCAAACAGATCATAAGATTTTACAACAAGAAGATCTTATTCTAAAAGGCAGGATTTGGGCCAAACCATCCTTTGAGATATACAAAACACTCCTTTCTACATCAGAATATGCAGCCTGGGTATATGTTAATGGCTTTTGCTCTAATCACTTCACAGTAGATGTTAATAAGCTTCAATCGTTTAAAGATTTATCTCAAGTTAATGAATTTTTAAAAGAGAATGGTTTCAAAATGAATACTTCTGGAGGTGAAATAAAAGGCTCTCCATCCCAATTACTAGAGCAATCCAGTATTTTGGCTGATGTGGTCAAGGTAGAATTCGAAGAAAACGTTAAAGAAATCACATCATGCTATTATGAATTTTCATACCGTTACAAAAATAATCAAGATGTTATTTTTAATGGATTTATAGCTGATTCTGCAGATAAGATTTTTGAGAGCACCGACATGCAGTTACAAAGTAGTTAATTTAATCTTAACAAAGATTTAAGATTTATCCTTACAGAATAGAAGATTTATGACGTTATAGTCGGGAATAGGAAATTACTATTTACGATTATGACGAAGTATATATTTTTTATAATTCCCTTTCTATTTCTTTGTATTTATAATATACAGTCTCAGGAAATTTCTAAACATACTATTGGTTTACGTATTAGCGAAGGAGACGGTTTTTGGGCCGAAGCTTCATATCAAAATGCTTTAAGTTCTAAAACACGAATAGAATTAGGACTTGGAGCGCAAGGCAAAAGAAACTACAATGCTCTAAAACTAACAGGGATATACCAATGGGTTTTTAATATTGACGGAGGTCTAAATTGGTATGTTGGGCCAGGAATTGGAGGTGGATTAGTTGATTTTGACTCTAATATTGTACGTGATGATGATTTAACCATCTTTGGTTTTGTAACAGGAGATGTAGGTATTGAATATAATTTTGATTTCCCACTATTAATCTCACTGGACTTCAGACCAGAGATATACTTCGATAGTTATACTAATGATGATATCATCTTTAATTTTGGCTTAAGCGCCAGATACAAATTTGATTAACACTTTTAATACACTAGTTTTACACACAAGACTTTAAAACACGCTAACCATTTCTATTATTATAATCAATTAAAATTTTTAAAAATTAAAATCATGAAAAAACTTTTTTTTGTACTATCAATCATTATTTCGGCTTCACAACTGCAGGCACAAGATATTCCTGAAAATGCTATAGGAATTCGGTTATCAGATGGAGTTGTTGGAGATGAAGGGTTTGGTCCCGAAATTACATATCAACGACAAATAATAAGTGAACACAACAGAATTGACGCTAATTTAGGTTTTAAAACAAATTCTTTCATCTCTACGTATCGTGGTGGAGTATTTTTTCATTGGACATATAATATCTGGGATAAACTAAATTGGTTTGCTGGTCCAGGTGTAGGTGCAGGGTATATAGATTTTAAAACCCGATACCTTGGTGTAATTATTGGTGATGTAGATAGAGATGCTGAATTTTTTCCTTACATAGGAGCAGATTTTGGAGTTGACTATCGTTTTGATTTTCCACTTCAGGTAGCATTTAGTATTCGTCCAACATTTGATATTCATGATATAGATCAATCAAATGGATTTAGAGATGTAGACAATACAGGAGTAAATGTTGGTATTTCTGCCAGATATACATTTTAGACATACCATTATAATAAAGTAATAACTAAAACACCGTTGTCATGTAAATGATAACGGTGTTTTTAATTTTATAAATAAATGATATTATACTGCAGCCAAAGCACTCTCATACATTTTGAGATATAGAGGAATAATACTACTAATATCAAATTTCATTGCTTCTTTATATGCATTTTCTTTAAAGACTTCTAATCTGCTATCATTTTCCAGAATTCTAATTGAATTTTCTGACATACCTTTTACATCTCCTACATCACTCATATATCCAGAAACACCATGAGTATTAACTTCTGGGATTCCTCCTGCATTACTTGATATTACAGGTACCTTATTTACCATCGCTTCTAATGCAGCTAAACCAAAACTTTCTCGTTCTGATGGAAGTAAAAACAGATCAGAAAAACACAATATCTTATCTATTTCATTACTATTACCGAAGAACACCACTTTATCTTTTATACCAAGTTCTTTACATCTTTGCTCAGCTGGTTTACGTTCTGGGCCTTCTCCAACCATCAATAATTTTGCAGGCATCTTTTTCTGAATATTATAAAAAATATCTACAACATCTGTAATACGTTTTACAGCTCTAAAATTACTAATATGAGTAACAATACGCTCTTCTGGAGTTGCCATAAGTTCTCGTTGACAATCTGTAAAACTGGTTTTTCTTTGACTTGCATCAATAAAATTAGGAACGACCTCTATATCGTTTTTGATATCAAATAAACGTAATGTGTCGTCTTTAAGGCTTTGAGACACAGAAGTAACAATATCACTTTTATTGATACTAAATGTTACTGCAGGTTTATAAAAAGGATGGTTTCCTACTAAGGTAATATCTGTCCCATGCAATGTAGTCACCATAGGTACATAAATTCCTTCTTCTTCAAGCATTTTTTTTGCCATATATCCAGCATATGCATGCGGAATAGCATAATGAACATGAAGTACGTCTATTTTATACTTTTTAATCGTATCAACTAATTTACTAGACAATGCCAATTCATATGGTTGATAATGAAAAAGAGGATATGTAGGTACGTTTACTTCATGAAAATGAATATTCGGATTTAACAGATTGAGCCTAACAGGTTGTTTGTAGGTAATAAAATGTACTTCGTGGTTTAGTTTTGCCAAAGCAATTCCTAATTCTGTGGCCACCACCCCACTACCTCCAAAGGTAGGATAACAGACTATAGCAATTTTCATTCAAATAATTTTTCTTGTCGTACAAGGTACAAGAAAATTGATATTGGGTATTGTTAAAAGAGTTGTAAAAAAAAGCAGATCATAAGCCGGATTCTGTTTCCCGATACATCAGGATCCTTATCATTTATCTAGACTGATAATTACTTATCAGTTCAAACCGCCTACCCTCCAACATTGGGCGCACAACCCTCAAAAGCTGGTTTACATGGCGTTGCACCGCATAGAGTTTACCTGGTTTCACTACAGCATTACCTGTACATACTTTCTGCTGCACTTGTCCTCGCCTTACGACGGACGGGCGTTACCCGCTATACTGTGCTATGGTGTCCGGACTTTCCTCTCCCGAATAACCAGGAGCGATAAGGTGATCTGCTTTGTGCAAAAGTATTATAATTCTGAACTTAGAATTCAGAATTCAGAATTATTTTTTGGGTGTTAATAACTAAAGATAAAAACCGATAGCTATAATTTATTTTTTGTAAGCAATTTTTAACTTTGTAACGATGGAGCATTTTATAGTATCAGCACGTAAATACAGACCCCAGACATTTAAGGATGTTGTAGGGCAACAGGCAATTACTAATACGCTGCTTAATGCTATAGAAAACAATCATCTTGCACAAGCATTATTATTTACTGGTCCAAGAGGAGTAGGAAAAACTTCGTGTGCCAGGATTCTGGCAAAAACAATTAATCAGGATGGAAATGAGCATCCAGATGAAGATTTTGCCTTTAATATTTTTGAACTCGATGCTGCTTCAAACAACTCTGTAGATGATATTAGAAGCCTTATCGATCAGGTACGGATTCCACCACAAGTAGGAAAATATAAAGTATATATTATTGATGAGGTTCATATGCTTTCTCAAGCAGCTTTTAATGCCTTTTTGAAGACATTAGAGGAGCCTCCTAAACATGCTATTTTTATTCTGGCAACAACAGAAAAGCATAAAATTATTCCAACAATTTTATCACGTTGTCAAATATTTGATTTTAAACGCATTACAGTAACCGATGCTAAAAATCATTTAATGCAGGTAGCTTTACAGGAAGGAATTACTGCAGATGAAGATGCTTTGCAAATTATCGCTCAAAAGGCAGATGGCGCAATGCGAGATGCTTTATCAATCTTTGATAGAGTTGTTAGTTTCAGTGGGAAAAATTTAACCAGACAGGCGGTAACCGAAAACCTGAATGTATTAGATTATGAAACTTATTTTAAAACTACCGATTTAATACTTGAGAATAATATCCCACAACTCCTTATAGAATATAACGAAATTCTTGCTCAAGGTTTTGATGGGCATCATTTTATATCTGGTCTTGCATCGCACTTTAGAGATTTATTAGTATGTAAAAATCAGGCTACTATCAATCTTCTAGAAGTAGGACAGCAAACAAAAGCTAAATATTTAGAGCAATCACAAAAAGCTCCGCATGGTTTTCTTATTAAAGGTATTGAACTTGCTAATGATTGTGATCTAAAATACAAAACCAGTCGCAATCAAAGACTGCTGGTTGAGTTATGCCTAATGCAACTTGCCTCTATCCTTGTGGATGGAGAAAAAAAAAATGACAAACCCTTCATAATTCCTCCTTCTTATTTTAAGGAAAAGGGAATTAAGCCAGTTAAAATTTCATCTGAAATAAAAGAAAAGGCTTTAGAAAAAACTGAAAAACAAAATAGCACACCTCCTCAAGTAGAAGAAAAACCAGAACCTTCAACTACTCCAGTTTCTGAGGTTACACAAGACAAAGACACAGAATCTCATATTCAAGAAGATGATTCTGAAGATACAATTACCGTTGAAGCTCCTGTTGTAATTGAGAAAAAACCAGTTTTAATAAATAAGGAACGTAAAACTTCTGGATTATCACTAAGTAGTATTAAGAGGAAAAAAGAACATGAAGAAAGTAAAGAAGAACAGGTAGTTGATCCTGAAAATTTACCAAAAGAGGAATTTACAGAATCACAAATGCAGGAAGGCTGGATAGAATATGGTAAAATGCAAGATAAAAAAGGAGAGCGTATTATTGGATCTATGTTTGCCATGAATATCCCTACCCTTGACAAAGGTTCTATCTCATTAGAGTTGCCTAACCAATCGATGAAAATTGATATGGAAGCTGCTCAATCCGGGTTATTACAATTTTTATTCAAAAAATTAAAAAATTACAGTATTGAAATGAAGATTACTGTAAACGAAGAGGCTTCTAAAAAGTATGCCTTCACCCCCCAGGATAAGTATGAAAAATTAAGAGAAAAAAATCCTCTTATTGATAAGCTACGTTCCTCTTTTGATTTAGATATTTAATTTGATCTTGTCATCAAATTATTATAGTTTTCCTTAATACTCATAAAGTATCTGATCGTCTGAGTTCTTTATATTAAGCAATACTCTGTTACCATCTACTTTTAGCCCAAGAATATTAAATGATATTTCTTTAGTAATAAATGCATTACATAATTCTTCATTTTTTAGAGACAATCTTAAATTTCTTTGTGGCGGGTTGGTTTCCAAAATTTCTTCAGAATCAATAAGTTTCAACTCCCAACTATCCCCGCTGCATCCACTGGAACCAAAACTGATTTTCAAACAATTTTCATTTATTTTCAAACTGTTTATCGTCAAATCATGATTTGGTTCATCAATATATTGTTTTGAACTAATTACGGTTAATTGATCGCAACTACTTGGGTTATTATTATCATCATCACTACTACAAGCTAAGAATCCTAATACTACAATTAGACCAACCAGGCTACTTTTATTCATAATATGTATTTTTAATAAGATGAATAAAAATCTTTAAGGTTGCTTCGAACAAGTAAAAATGAAAAAATTAATATTTTCTTTCGAATCTTAGTTCTATAATGAGTTACTTCATAAATTTGTAATTATTATAAAAAACTACCGGAACCATGTTAGGCTTAAAACTTCCCACAGACCCAAGATGGGTAAATATTGTAGAAAAAAATATTGAAGAGATTCTTACAGATCATGCATACTGCGAACAAAAAGCTACTTCTACAGCAATATCACTTATTGTGAGTTTTCCTGAATACACAGAATTAGTGCAAGAGATGATAAAACTGGTAAAAGAAGAAATGAGTCATTTTAAAATGGTTCATGATAAAATTCTTGAACGGGGTTGGATTCTGGGTAGAGATCGAAAAGATGACTACGTGATTCAATTGATAACTTTTTTCCCAAAAGGAGGAAGTAGAACAACCCAGCTTGTACATCGCTTATTATATGCAGCTTTGATTGAAGCTAGAAGTTGTGAGCGTTTTAAATTACTTTCTGAAGAATTAGAAGATCCAGAACTAGCTGAGTTTTATAGAAGCCTAATGGTAAGTGAAGCTAATCATTATACTATGTTTTTAAATTTTGCTCGCCAATATGGAAATCGAAAAGAAGTTGACAAAAAATGGCAAGAGTTACTAATTTTTGAAGCAGAAATAATGAAATCCCTAGGGAATAAAGAGACAATTCACGGGTAATAAGGTTAGCTAATTTAGTTATATCCAAATGATTGATAATCGTAAGGATAAAAACCATACTCAAATAATAAAAAAAGAGACTGCCTTTTTAGACAGTCTCTTTATAAATAGGGTCAAATTTTATTATTATTTAAAAATTATTCTACAAAAACCTTTTGAGTAAGTGTTCTACTACTAGTAGTAACTTGCACAAAATAGATACCAGTAGATAACTTACTAATATCTAATGTTTTTCTCACTACATTTCCTCCCGGAGGTGTTTTAAGATCTATCATCTCTAATGTTCTTCCGTTTATATCCTTGATACTGATTTGAGAAGAAGCGGATTTCACATTATTAATTTCCAGATTTAAAATATTTTTTGCTGGATTAGGGAATGCTTTAAATTGTAATCCTCCTGCTGGTCCATCTCCTTTGAAAGCAGAAAATGCTCCACCACAAGAACCTAAGTTATTCCATCCATTAGGAGTATATTCATACAGAGATCCGTTATAGGTTACACGGTCACCAAAAGAATATTGAACATTAGGAGAATATGGTGCCACTCCCGCACAAGGGTCAGTTGTTGTAGTACAAGGCCCTAAGTTATTCCATCCATTAGGAGTATATTCATACAGAGACCCGTTATAGGTTACACGGTCACCAAAAGAATATTGAACATTAGGAGAATATGGTGCTACACCATCACAGTTACCACCACCACTACTACAATTTCCTGAAGAGTTATAGGTTGTTTGGCCACAAGCAATTGTAAAGTTATCTACTACATCTCCCGAAGCTTTTTTGGCTTGCCATGCACTTCCTATAGTAGTATTTGCATTATACGAGCCTCCTGCATTGGCAGATCCCTGTAAAGAATTGTTCTGGAAATACTCTAAAGTACAATCTGTATTATTGGTAAATGTAACAGATACTGCATCTCCTGTATTACATCCGGTACCACCACAAGTCTGTATACAACTCGATCTCGAAATATGATTACGGATCACATTAGCAGGTTGAGAGCCGAACCCTAGGCTAAAATCCACACCAACACTAGTTTGTGGACAATAGCTCATAATAGTTCCTCCTCCAGCTGGGTTTCCTGGCAGCGAGCAATTTCCTTCTACACGACCAGCACAACCATCTATTGCGGTATTATTACCATTCCATACACATGCATGCGTATGCCGTGATCCTACAAGATGTCCTGTTTCATGAGATACTAAAAATACATCAAAAGAATAAGTAGGCACATTACTAAAACTACCTTTAATACCAGAAACTGCATAGTTCTTAGAACCACACAAATCTGCGATAGACGCAGCTAATCCTCCATTATATGAATAATTAACCAGATGTGCTAAATCTGCTCCATTAAGACCATTATTTCTCCTATATCTACCATAGCTATCAAGATTAGAATTCTGAAATGGTTCATTAGAACTCCAAGCTTTGGTACCAGATAATTTGAGCGTTATCTGATCATTGGCATACAGGGCAGCCACCTGATTAAATAAAGTTTCCATATAATTAGTAGCCTGTTGTTCTCCTCCTTTATCCCTAACAATATCTGCGGCTATATCGAAGAACATTTTTACACACTTTGCTGCTGATTTACTCTGTGGATTATAAGACAATTCTTCAAGAGTGTATCCTTTTTCCATATTGTCCTCTACATGGCAAGAAAAATCATTTATATAACTAAGTTCCTTGTCCTTATAGATAATATGGTTCTTGCTATTACTTAAAGCACCCAATACTATACTCCCTTGACCATTCGGGCTAATAAAACCAGATACATTATCTTTATAAAAACTAAGAGCTACTAGAGAATTAGACTGTCCGTTTACCACACCTCTATAATGTGCTATACCAGAAGAAGGCAATACCTTATTCGAAGTACCTAAAGCTGAAAAATCGTCTGTTTTAATATTCACTTTTACAAGATCAACTGACATTGCTGATTTCTGCCCTGGAATACTTAAATTCATAGTATTTGGGTAACTCCCTTGCAAAGATTTCATCTTGTTTTGATCTAATGAAAACAACACATAATCATGAAGTCCTTTAGGAAGTTTTAGGTTATTTTTTTGTTTATCTATTATTTTGAAAAGTTGAATTTTTTCAAAATCAGAACCAGATTTTTTTTGTTGAGATACTAGATCACTAGCCTTTTGTGGTTGAGTTTGCGCAAAGCTCATTATTGTAAAAAGAGCAATTGCGATTGTTAATATACGTTTCATTTTTTTGATTTTAAGATTTGAATATTTAATTGATAATGGCTGACCCCAAACCATTAACTCTAAAAATTTTATATTAATTAGTTCTAATAAAACTATAAAGTTGACGTACTACATTAATGTGTTAAATTCTAAAATAACACACTAATTATTTAACATAAGTAGAGTTTATCTAAATTAGAAGCTTCATTTTCTATTTACTCATTTTGATAAGAGATCAAAAAAGTAATAACAAATGATGCTACACATTAAAACTTTTAAGAGTTTTAATAGTAATTTGTATTGGTTGAAAAATTTAGTTTAAATGCAAAAGAAGTGATCGTAGAATTATTGAAGAATAATTTACGAAACTATTTATATCTCACTGTTAGAAAAATCATATCCAATAATAGTAATTGAATGAATGAGCTCTCAGATTGAGGTAATTTTGCACTGATTATTGGGAAATAACTAAATAGCAGTTATTCTAACAGTGAATACTGCTAAAAGCCTTGTGGATTGTAATAGTAACATTTTTGTCAAGTTTGTTTAGTTAAAGTTGCTGCTAAATTGATAAAAAAAATAAGTATAATCAATTAACACATGTCCCAAAACATGTAATAAGACATCTTAATTCATGTTTTAAGTCAACACAAATAACTTAAAATCAAATCACTAACTTTTTTTAGCATCATTCAAGCCAAAGACTTCGTAAGACCTGTTTTAGAGCTCTCTTTGGCTTGATTTTTTCTACTAATTTGCTACTTCGCTTACCTTTACTATGTTCAAAATATTTATCTCTAAATTTTAATATTTTGAAACATATCGCTTATTATATGCTGCTTTGATTGAAGCTAGAAGTTGTGAGCGTTTTAAATTACTTTCTGAAGAATTAGAAGATCCAGAATTAGCTGATTTTTATAGAAGCCTGATGGTAAGTGAAGCTAATCATTATACCATGTTTATAAATTTTGCTCGCCAATATGGAAATCGCAAAGAAGTTGACAAAAATGGCAAGAGTTGCTAATTTTTGAAGCAGAAATAATGAAATATCGAGGGAATAAAGAGGCAATTCACGGATAAGAAAAATGGATGAAAATAGAATAAAGCTATCTCTCGATAGCTTTATTCATTACATCACAAGTAAAGATAATATAACAATCTGAACTGTGAAAACGGATTTTTAACCATTATCACATAAATTGATATATGGATTAACACTTATCCTCTTAAAATGGTATAAAAGCAGATACTTTATAAAATTCGTCTGATGCACCTACATCTGTAACCAAGTTAGCACCTGCAGAAAATCTAAATGCCATACCACTATCAAGTTTTAGTTTTACAGAACCTCCTAAATAACGATATACCTGTATATTTTTATTAACATCATCATTTTCCAGATTCATAAAGGCTAATTCTTCAAAAAACCCTCCTAGTACTAAACGATCACTTACATTAATTCCGGGTGCTGCCCAAAAAAGGAGTAAATCCCTTGTAGAAATATCTTCTTTATCTCTTAATGATTTATAATAAGCAAAGTAAGCTTCTATATCAAAAATAGAATCATGGTAAGCCACAAAAGTATTGGGTATTACGGCCTCTCCTATCTTAGTCCCAGCAACATCTGAAAAGAATTTTCCATGACCAAAACCTATACCAGGATTAAGAAATAGATTTCCGTCCATTAGTTTAAATCCTAATCCAATACCTGTTTCTAATAATTGATCACTACCAGATTGCAGGTTTCCAAAGGAAGGGTTTGTCCAGAACATACTATAAAAAGTGATGTCAAAATTTTTATTCGTTTCAAAACCTCCTAAAAATAAGGTCGAAAACCCTGCAACACTATTTTGGATCACTTTTACAGCTAATGTTGCTTTTTTCTTTTTTTCTTCTTGTCCCTGTATTGTTGAATACTGAAAACTTATTGCAATTAATAATATTATGAATTTTTTCATGATTTAGTTTCTTTAATATATGTTTAATGATTAGTGAGCTTGAATGGTCTGTTTTTTATTAGGTATAGAAAAATCAGGTTTTCTTTTTTCTACAAAAGCCTGCATACCTTCTTTTTGATGTTCTGTAGCGAATAGTGCGTGAAAGACTCTTCTTTCGTAGAGTACCCCTTCGCGAAGACTTAACTCCATAGCTCTATCTATAGTTTCTCTGGCAACCATAGCTGTTGTCTTACTATAAGAAGCAATAATTGCTGCTGCTTCTACAGATTCCTCTAGTAAGGTTTCTACTGGTATTATGCGAGACACCAGACCTGATCGTTCTGCTTCTTCTGCATTCATTAAACGTCCGGTAAGAATCAAATCCATAGCTTTTGTTTTTCCTACCATTTTTGTTAAGCGTTGGGTCCCACCAATTCCTGGAATCACTCCCAGTTTTATTTCTGGTTGACCAAATTTTGCTGTATTAGATGCGTAGATGATATCACACATCATAGCTAATTCACATCCCCCACCTAAGGCATACCCAGATACAGCTGCTATTTTAGGGGTTCTAATTGCTGTAAAAGCTTCCCAGGCAGCAAAATAATTTTCATGAAACATATCCATATAGGATTTATTTTCCATTTCTTTTATATCTGCTCCTGCGGCAAACGCTTTTTTAGATCCTGTGATTACAAAACACCCCACACTTGGGTCTTTATCTAATTTCTGCATAACAGAAACCATTTCCAGCATCAATGCACTATTTAGTGCATTTAATGCTTTTGGGCGATTTAAGGTTATAATCACTACCCGTTTTCTTTGTTCGATTTTTATATTCATAGTTTTAATTTTTACATAGCATCTCCTATAGACTGTCTATTTTTTTTTAGACGTCTGTATTAAAATTGTTAGTTTCTGCTATATGTTGTTGTATAAAAAAGTTGAGTTTGTGTTAGTACGTATTTAAGTTTAAGAATCCCAAATTGCGCCATATGCAGGTATTCCTCTACTTTCCATTCCGTAGACTACTTTCCAGGTAAGTTTTTTATTAGAAATACATATTACTGCTTCTGCATCAAAATCTTTATATGCTTTGTATGCGAGTTTCACCATATCGGGTTTTCCATGGGCATCTGTATCCCATATGATAGCTTCTGGTTGTGATTCGAGAATTTCTTCTACCAATTCATCTCCATATGTTTTTCTTGGGTTTCGTGTTGCCCATATTAAACGAGCGGGAGTTTCTTGAGAAAAAAGGTGAGGTAAACAGGGGCCAATACCACTACCTGTGGCTACCCAAATGACTTTTTTAAATAGCTTATCAACATTTCCTACTCCTGCAGTAGTGATTCCTTTAACCCACAAGTGTTTTGGCATATCATCAATGAGATCACCTGTCCAATCCCCTGCTCTGGAGATGGTTAATCGAAATCCTTCTCTACCAGGCTCTGGTACATTTGCAAAAGAATGCCACTCCATTAAAGGATCTCTACTAATTGCTGTAGAGGAACCGGCAAAAGGAGTTTCTCCATAATTGAATCTTGCAAGAATAACATGATTTGATGGTCTTGTAATATCTACTTCTACTTTTTTTAATCTTAGCCATGGTAATACTATACTGGTCGTTATTAATGCTAATACCCAAAAACTAAAAGAATTGAATAAATTACTTAAAAAGGGTTGTTCTGAACCATTATCACTTAATATAAGTATCGTTTGTATCCAAAATAGCACTAGTGCTGTCCATCCACCAAATCGATGAGTTTTTTCGAAACTATTATGAAATTTTGCTCTTAATTTTGGTAGAGCCATAATAATCATAAAAACCAAAATCCCTGTAAGCATAGTGGTTACCCATAACAACATAATATCCTTAGAAGTTTCATTTTGGGGATTAAAGAAATCATAATACAAGGATCCCATAAACACTATAAACCAAAGGGTTCCGCTTATAGTTCCTCCTATGTGGATTCCTCCAAAATGATATATTTTCCCGGCTCTTCTTCTTATTGACAAAGGCCAACTGGTAGGAATACTGGTAGCTACCCAAAACAGGAAATTAATAATATATTGTTGCCTGATAAGGATTCCTATTGTAAAATTAATTAGTGTAATCTTCGATATAATATCTAAGCGCATTTCTTGCTGAGACCACCAATTCCCTTCTGTTATCCCATAAATCATAACTCCAATATTTGCTATTAAAAGCAATGCAAATAAGCGATAATAGTGCATTAGCTTTTCTCCTTTCCATATCCTGCTAAATGATTTTTTCTGAGGAGGTAGTTCTACCATTTCTAAATTAGGAATTTCTTCATTCCTCATAGGTTTTTGATCAATTTTTATGTTTGTTGCTTTTTCTTTTTCTTGTTCTTGTTTTAGAGGGATCAGATTCATTAATTCTTTTTTATCGATTTTACCACGGTCTGTCATTGGAAGTTCTGGCATAGGGACCACTATTGCCGGAACACAGTAATATGGTAGTACTTCTTCTACTTGTTTTTTAACCTTTTCCTGGTCAATATCCTCTGGACTTACAAAGGATATTAATGTTCTATTATCTATTTTTAAGGTTGCTGCTCTTTTACTATCTGGCATTTTTTCTATAATAGAGGATACAGAATCTAATTCTACTCTAAAGCCACATATTTTTACCTGATCATCGGTTCTTCCTAAATGTTCTAATTCACCATCCAAAGTCCATCTTCCTAAGTCTCGTGTTCTAAACATTTTTTTACCTTGACCAAGAAATGGGTCATCCACATATCTTTCATTTGTTAATTCTTGATTATTGATATATCCATGAGTTACACAAAGACCTCCAGCCCACATTTCTCCTGCTTCACCTATACCACAAGGTTTTAAGTTTTCATCTAAAACATATACTGTATTATTAGGCGTAGGTTTTCCTATGGTAAGTAATTCATCTGTTGGAAAAAACCGCTTTACAGTATTGATAATTGTAATTTCGGTGGGTCCACAAGAATTATGAAAGGCACAAAATGAAGACCAGTTTTCTGCCAAAATCCTTGGGCAAGGTTCTCCTGCAACTATGGCCACACGAACATTCTGACAACGTGTAACATCCAAGGAACTAAGAATCGTTGGTGTAGAAATCACCACATCTACCTCACTTACCGTTTCTTGAATATTTTTCCCCCGTATAACCAAAGTAGCTCCATTTGCCAGACTCCCCAAAATTTCCCATACAGACATATCAAAAGCAATACTTAAAATTTGCCCTACTTTTAGCCCGGGTCTCATTCCCAAATTACCAGGTGATGTGAGGAGTATATTACACGTATTTCCATGGCTAACCTGTACTCCGTTGGGTTCTCCGGTTGTTCCTGATGTAAAAATTATATAGCAAATATCATTTTCAGTAACAGGTATATGTGGTAATGTTATTTGCTCACTGCTATTTGCATTAGATTTTAAAAAATCATCTATTACGATAAGCTTACGACCATCTACTACTGGTACTAAATCTTTAAATTCTGATAAAGTGAGTATTAAATTTATACTTGCAGATTTGATAACATACCTTAACTGCTCATCTTTGGCTAATCCAATATGTTGGGGAACATAAGCTCCTCCTGCTTTTAAGATGGCTAATATCCCAACTAACATTGGTATTGATCGTTGAACGAACAACCCAACATTATCGCCTTTTTGAACTCCATTTTTTATAAGTTCTAAAGCCAGTAAATTTGCTTGATAGTCTAATTCTTTATATGTAATTATTTTATCTAAATGACTAGCAGCAATGGCATTAGGACTTACCTTGGCATGGGCTTCAAATGCATGATGTATGCATCTATATGGAATTCTGGTTATTGGTCCCTGACCAAATCTTTGAAAAAGATATTGATCTGGTAATGATAAATTTGCTATTGTAGATTTTATAAAAGTATCGCCTGGTACTATGGGTATATACCCAAAAGTGTCACGTACTTCTGCTTCAGAAGTAGCATGAGAAACTGTAGTTTCCATAACAAAAATACCTTTCTAGTTTAATCTACTAAATGAAATTATCTGATATAGTCTTCTAGGAATACTATTTTTATAGAGATGATGTATACCTCTACACGTTGAGTTTGTGCGCTTCATGAGTTTGTGCAAATTAAGAGTTAATATTTGTTGCACCGAAATTAGAAACGCATCGAAATTATTGATATAAAAATTCTAACATTTAATCATTTTTATTTTAGTTATGATGGATATGATATTACATTTTTAGCGTAAAAAGAATGCGTATAACTCACAATAAAAAACTTAATTATCTGTTAACAATTCAATTTTTTAACATTTACTTAATGAAAGTCAGAAAATAATTCAATTTGTAAAAATAACCCCTATGTGCTTTGAATTATTAAACATTCTAGTAAAAAACGATCAATACAATTGTAACATTTATTATCAAAATGAGGTTATAAAAAGTACAGGGGCATGCTCTAAAAAGATCTATCTTATTAAGAATGGAGTTATGAAAATTGGTTGTTTTACTGACCAAGGAGAAGAGGTAGTTCTTATTATATTGACAAAAAACCAAGTTTTTGGGGCAAGTTCAATTTTTATAGATTTTTGTTCATATTGTATTTATGAATCTCTTAGTGAAGAAACAAAAGTGTATGAATTTGATAAAAACATCATACAAAAGGCTATAAAAAAAAATCCAGATCTTTATAAAGACTTTTTATCAATACTAGGTAAGGAATATCAGGAGTATGAAAATAGAATAAAAACACTTCAAATTCAATCCGCAGAATTACGGTTAATAAAAGTACTTTTTGAATTTAAAGAGAAATTTGGATGTCCTTACAATTCGGAAAAAATTATTATACATTCTCCCCTTAACCAAAATGAGCTATCAAACTATATCAGGGTTTCCAGGGTGACGACCAACAAAATCATTAATAAACTGAATAGTAATCTTTTGCTAGAATATAGCAACAAAAGTATTATTATAAAGAAGTCCTTCTTTGATAATTATAAGCAATACAATACATAGTGTGTTTTATCCTATATATTATATTTTGTAACCAAAAGAAAGTTGAATATTCCTATTACTTCCCTTTGCTCCTCCAGGAATATCTTCATCATCTATAACATTAGACACACCAAAACCATATCGTAAATCAGCAAAGAAATTCTCTGTAATACGTACACCAATACCTGCAACAGCAGATAGATTAAATGTATTAAAATTTGTTTCGACTGTTGAGTTATCTTCCCATTCCCATATCTTAAGTCCTACCTGAGGGCCGATATGAACATTAAACAATTCTGAAAAATTATATTTAAGTAATATTGGTAATTGAAGATAGTCTATTCTTAGGGATTCATCATCATTACCCAAAGAAGAGTACTGAAACTCTGGCTGAATACTCCATTTTTGGTTAATAGGGACTTCTGCTAAGAAACCTGCTATTATACCAAATCTGCTATCTTTAAGATTTTCAGGAATATCATCAGAACTAATAGAACTTAGATTGGCTCCAAGTCTTACTCCATATGTAATCTCCTGAGATTGAGATTTTAAAGCAACAAATATTAATAAAATCACAGTGAATAGTACTGTTTTTTTCATAGTACAAGATATTAGATTACGGTTCAATTTAACGCAAAATAATGGATTTTTATTGACTTTTCGGGGCTCTATGAAGATTATTACTCTTTAAAAATCGATAAAATGTACTACTTATGAATTTCACCGATTATTTAGTTTTTCATTATACAATGATTTTATAATTCCGTCAGATAGACCAATTTTTGGAACAAAGATTTCTCTGGAACTGCTCCATTTCATCGCCGAAAGATATATTCGAGTTGCTGGAGTAATCACATCTGCTCTATCCTGGTTTAAATTAAGTTGCCATATTCTTTCTTCATAAGTTAAAGAATTAAGCAATTTATAATAAGAACTTAGATATAAAAAAGATAGTGGTTTTCCCATTCTTTTGCCACTATTTTTAAAGATATTATTAATATTTCCTCCAGATCCAATTAATGAAACTTTACCATAGCCTCTAGTACTTTCTTTAATCCAATCTTCTACATCTTTCCAAACTTTATCAGAAACCAAATTATTAAGAAGTCTTACAGTTCCTAATTTAAAAGATCGGGATATAATAGTATTTCCATTATGGTATAATGTAAATTCTGTACTACCTCCTCCTACATCTACGTATAAATATGTTGCATCTGTATTTATCAATTCGTGTAGATCTGTCATGGCAATTATAGCAGCTTCATCTTTACCATCTATAATATCTATTTGAATACCTGTTTTCTCTTTTATAAGGCGTGCTACTTCTTCTCCATTCTCAGCTTCGCGCATAGCAGATGTTGCACAGGCTTTATATCTAATCACTTTATGCGTTTTCATCAATAATTGATATGCCTGCATGGCATCTATCATTCTAGTAATATTTTCCAAAGAAACACGTCCGGACTTAAAAACATCTTCTCCTAATCGGATTGGTACCCTAACGAGGCTTGTTTTTTTAAATCTAGTAGTTTTTCCTTTCTCTTCGTGAATACTACTTATTAATAATCGTACCGCATTGGAACCTATATCGATGGCTCCATATTTTTCTATAGTTAACAAAATAATTAATTTCCAAGTTTTTTTAAATAATAGTCGTATGTTGCCTTTTGTGATCTTACTTTCTCATTATCGTTTTTAATGTACACATTATCTTGCTCTTTAGAAAGTCTTCTGGCTTTAACATTATCTTTCCAGCAAATATCAAAAGTATCCATTAATTCTAATTTGATATCTTCATCATAGATAGGGCAAGAAACCTCTACTCTTCTATCTAAATTACGAGTCATCCAATCTGCTGATGATATGTACACTTTGGGATCTCCACCATTTTGAAATATGTACAATCGAGTATGTTCTAAAAATTTATCTATTACACTTATTGCTCTTATATTTTCACTCATTCCCGCGATACCAGGTATCAAACAACAAATACCTCTAATAATTAGATCTATTTTCACTCCTGCTCTACTGGCTTCATATAGCTTATCTATCATATCATAATCACTCAAGCTATTTAATTTCAGTTTAATTCCTGCTGGTTTACCTTCTTTTACATTTCTAATCTCTTTTTCTATTAATTTCACCAGAGATGATCTTGTATAATGCGGAGAAACTAACAAGTGCTTGTAGCGGTTTATTTTATAATTTATTTCAAAGAATTTAAAAACTCTATTCGTTTCTTTTAAAATAGATTCATTGGTGGTAAATAAGGTATAATCGGTATAGATTTTTGCTGTAGATTCATTAAAATTACCTGTACTTATAAAACCATACCTTTTAAGTTTTCCTTTTTCCTCTCGTTCAATTATACATGCTTTACAGTGTACTTTAAGCCCAGTAACTCCAAAAATCAAATGTATTCCTTCTCTTTGCATTTGCTCTGCATAACGAATATTTGCGGCTTCATCAAAACGAGCTTGTAATTCTATTTGTACAGTAACGCTTTTACCATTTTTGGCTGCATTTATGAGAGAGCTGGCAATGTGAGATATATTTGCCAATCTATATATAGTAATTTTAATACTTTTTACTTTTGGATCAATTGCAGATTCTCGTAAAAATTTTACCGTATATGAAAAAGTATGGTAAGGTGTGTATTGCAGGAAATCTTTTTTAGCAATCTTATTTAATAAGCTTCCTTGTAAAACAAGACCTGGTATCGCTAAGGGTTTAATTGGTTGATATACCAAATTGGCATCACCCAAGTCCGGAAAATTCATATAATCTCTACGATTATGGTACCTTCCTCCCGGAATAATACTATCGGTATTATCAACTCCCATTTTTTCCATTAAAAAATCAAGGGTATCTCTTTCTATCGTTTCATCATAGACAAATCGAACTGGTTCTCCGTCACGACGAGACCTCACACTACTTGATATTTTTTGAATAAAACTTTTACTTAGATCATTATCAAAATCCAACTGTGCATCACGTGTAATTTTAATCATATGAGCTGATGCCCGTACATAATCAAAAATACTAAAGTTAATATGCATACAATATCGGATCAAATCATCAAGAATGATAATAAATTGTCTTCCGTCTTTTTCGGGAAGTACAACAAATCGATCTGTATTTTTTGGTATCTCGATCAGTGCATATATTTTTTCTTTGGTCGTTTGTTGTAATATTTTGGAGATTCGTCCTTCTTTAGGAATTTTATCCTTAAGAACGAGTTTTACTGCTAAATAAGCTACACTATCTTTTAAATGTGGAAACTTTTCTAGGTCATTAAGTATATAGGTAACTAAAGCAGGGCTAACTTTACTTACAAAATAATTGCGAATAAAAGCATCTTGATCCGGTGTAACTTGATTTTCATCTATAATAAAAATATTATGATTTTCAAGTTCATATTTAATGTTATCAATAGTTTTAAGGCTTTCTGCCTGTTGCTTGATAACTATATTTGTAATCTTTTCTAATAACTCGTTTGCTGTGGTGCCTTTAAGTACATTCTTTCCATCTTTTCCTGCTTGATCAATTCGTTTAATGGTAGCATATCTTACTTTAAAAAACTCATCCAGATTATTAGAAAATATCCCTATAAAACGTAACCTTTCTAACAATGGAACTGTATCATCTGCTGCTTCTTGTAATACTCTTGCATTAAATTGAAGCCAACTTAATTCCCTATTAACATATTGATTTTTAATGTTTTCTGTCATTATCGCAAAGATTTAGGAAAAATCGTTAATAAGTTTTTTCCTACAGAAATATTTTGCCATGTATCTACTTCAAATTCTATAGCAACTACTCCCGCTGTCGGTAAATTATCTATATGTTGATCTCCATAAAGATTAGCGATTGAAGTAAAAGCATGATTATGCCCAAATATCATTAAAGTATTAATATCGTCCTGGCAATTTTTTATCACATCAATAACTTGACTTCCTTCAAAATCATAAAGATTTGGTTCTAAAGAAAATATGCTTTCAGAAACATCTAAATGGCTTACGATAATTTCTGCAGTACTATACGCTCTTTTGGCTGGGCTACATAAAATTTTATCAATCGGTTTTACCAATGTTTTCAGATGTTCACCTACCAATTCAGCATCTCTTATACCTCTACTATTAAGAGGTCTTTTATCGTCTGACACATCAAACTCCCAAGAAGATTTTGCGTGTCTTATTATATATAAAGTTTTCATGAATCTGATACTATTTTAGCAAAAATGAAGTTATTTAATACAAGTTTAAGGATTCGTTTTTACAAATCTTAATATAAGAATATAAAAAATCAAATTTTATATAATTAGAGGTAAGATCAATTTTCATATTTATGCCACTTATACATATCAAATAATTAATGTAAAAATAATATGTAAAACGGCTAAAATAATGAAAATGAACATAATAAACACCTGATTTTAATCGATAAAAATGGTATTTACATCGAAAACATGTTTTTTTTCGTATAAAATTAAATGTTAAAATATAAATTTACATACGGTTTTCCCTTAAATCAGAATGTTTCCCCCAAACATTATGAGCACAAATTTATCATAATATCAGTAGGGTAATAAAAAACAAGAAAGGTGGAAAAAGTGATTACTATAAAAAGAGATCTTAAATGGTTTCAGAATATGTACCTGCTTATATTCATATGCTGTATTGGTTCTACAATTGCATATGGGCAAGTAGAGGTACCCCTTAAGAAGCGTACAGAATTAACTCTTAAAGGGGATTTCAAGTTTGTATCCAATACTGTTCTGGGGAAAGTTAGTAATGATGACGGGTCTGGTGTATTTGACCCTAATGAGAGCTATAATGATGGTGGATTAAACAATCTATTTAAGATGGGCTTTATCGATATTGATAATGATCCAACTACTTTTAATTCCAGTAGTGCAGATTTGGATATTGATTCTAACTGTAATGCTATTAAACATGTTGGTTTATATTGGACTGCTGCTTATGCAGATGAAAATAGACAACATGATATTACTTCTATAAAAATAAAATACCCTGGCCAAAAGTCGTATTCGACTATTAATGGTGGTCAAATAATCCATGATTATTATAATGATAGTGAATCTTTGTTCAAACAATACTCTTGCTATAAAGATATTACTACAGATATTTTAAAGTTAGAAAACCCCTTAGGGACATATACTGTTGCAAATATTCCTGCTACTACTACTGCGGTAAATGATGATGAAACTTTAGGTAATGGCCTTGCCGGTGGATGGACAATGGTTGTTATTTATGAAGATGACACCAAACCCAGAAAAAGATTTTATGTATACGATGGTTTTGTAAATATTGATTCTAAAGCAAAACCTGTAGCCTTTTCTTTTAACAATTTTCAAACTATTCCTAATGGAGCAGTTCACGGAAAAATAGGTGTAATTGCTTATGAAGGAGACAAAGGAATTATTGGAGATCGTTTTCAGGCAATGTCTAATGAGACTAATAAATATAAAAGTCTTGCAGATGGCATTAACCCTATGAATAACTTCTTCAATGCTAATATTACTGAAAATGGTAAAAATGTAAAATCCAGAGTGCCAGCAAGTCAAAATACATTAGGGTATGATGCTGATTTATTTGATATAAAAAACGTAAGAAATAGAATTATAGGTAATAATCAAACGGAAGCCAAATTTAGATTATCAACTAATAATGATGGATATTCTGTTATGGCAGTTGCGTTTAGTGTAGAAATATATGAACCTGCAATCCACATTGTAAAAAGATCAAAATATACAGCAAACGATCAATATATTCATCCAAATGATGTTTTAGCCCCAAAACAAGAAATAACGTATCATCTTACAGTATATAATGATGGTAATGATGATGCGAAGAATACAATAATTAAAGATGTTCTGCCAAAAAATGTAATATTTTCTGAAAAGACCATGATTTTACCTACCAAAAGAATAAAGGTAAAATACGATAAAGCATCTCGAACATTAAATTTCATTGTACCAAATAAAATGGTAAAAACAGATAGTGAGCCATTTAAAATTAGCTATAATGTGATTGTAGATACCGAATGTGAATCAATTAATACAATTGATGATATTCTTGTAGTGGATCAACCGGTTATGGCCGAGTTTAATGGTACACTAAATGAAACTATAAAATACTCTAAAGGGTACAACCATATTAACTCTTGCGAATTACCAGATTACTACCAATTTAAATTGGCTATAGACATTAGTGAATTAAACTGTCCTAATGCCAGTCGTCTTGTTTCTATTCCTAAAAAGAAAATGAATAGCCAATTTGCAGCGGTAATACCAGGAGAGATGGACGAAGTAACCAAATCTAATAATACAAAAAGCGGAGGTCTTGCCTCGGGAGATATCGTACAATCTAGCGGTGCACCAGAATCACCTTTACAATCAGAGATGAAATTGACCAAAACAATCAATGATCTGATAAATCTAAATGAAATTTATTTTGATTTTGATAAATGGGATATCACCGAAAAAGCAGAAATGGAGCTTGATAAAGTGGTAGAAATTATGAATAATGATTATCCTAATATGGTAATCAAAATAGAAACACATTCTGACAGTCGTGGTGGAGAAAATTACAATCTAACTCTTTCACAAAAAAGAGCAGAATCCATTTATAATTACTTATTAAGTAAAAATATTTCTAAAAACAGAATCCTCTCCTATGTTGGATTTGGAGAAACCAGACCTGTTAATAATTGTAAAGATGGAGAAGACTGTTCTGAAGATCAATACCAAAAGAACAGACGTTCTAGTTTTGTAATTATGTAATCTTTTTTATGGAGATAACCTTTCTATCTCCCAATTCTTTTTTTGATTAGAAAAACGAATGCGGTCATGTAATCGATTAGCTCTACCTTGCCAAAACTCAAACTCGATAGGCATTATACAATACCCTCCCCAAGATTTAGGCATAGGTATTTCTTTATCTTTATATTCTTTTTCTAAAGATTGTAATCGGTTTTCTAATGTTTCTCTTGATTTGATTACTTCGCTTTGATCCGATGCTAAAGCTCCTAATTGACTCCCTCTTGGGCGAGATAAAAAATAACGAGCACTCTCTTCTTCTTCTACCTTTTGCGCAATACCTTTAACAATAACCTGTCGCTCCAAATTAGGCCAAAAGAAAGAAATACACACTTTATTATTAGTAGTTATAGCTTTTCCCTTTTCTGAAGAATAATTAGTGTAAAACACAAAACCATTTTCGTCAAAATGTTTTAACAATACTATTCTTGCTTTTGGAAATCCATCTAACCCTGTAGTCGTAATTGTCATTGCATTAGTCTCATCAACTCCCCCCGATTCTTCTACTTCTGCAAACCAATCAGAAAAAAGTTTAAATGGGGAATCCGGAAGATTCTCTTCTTCTAAAAAACTTTTTTCATATGACTTTCTATATGCTGTAAGATCTCTATTCATTATCTCAAATTATTATGCAATTTACCTATTTTTAAAATACAGAAAACAATAATAAACAGATAATTTTTATCACATCAATACTCAAACACTTTACCATCATCAGCTATTTCTACATCATCAAAAACAGTCTGCGCTTCTTCTCTAAAAAGCTCAATGTTTTCATACCTGGTCGAATAATGACCCAGAATCAAGGATCCAACATTTGCTTTTTTGGCAATAGTAGCCGCTTCAATAGCCGAACTGTGCCCAGTTTTTGCACACAAATGTTTATGACTTTCTAAAAAGGTAGATTCATGGTATAATACAGTAACATCCTTAATTAAAGGAATTTTCTCTTCGTTATACTTGGTATCGCTACAAAATGCATAACTCTTAACAGGTTTAGGAGGATCGGTAAGCTCTTCATTAGAAATCACAGTACCGTTATCCAAAACAACATCTTTACCTTTTTTTATCGCACGATAATACACTTTATCAATATCATAATCAGATACCTTATCAATCAGTAACGTTCGATCTCCAGGTTTTTCCTGAAATAAAAACCCATTACAATATACCCTATGTTGTAAGGGTATTGTACGTACTACTACTTTTTCATCTTCAAAAACAATTTCTGATTCTGTATTGGTAAGTTCATGAAAGTGCAAAGGATAATCTGTCCACGAATTAGAAAGCTTTAATTGTAATGTGATAGCCTCTTTTATTCCCTTTGGACCATGGATGTGTAATGGTATATCCCTGCTAAGTAATCTAAACGTAGATACTAATCCAATCAATCCGAAAAAATGATCTCCATGAAGATGTGAAATAAAAATATGTTTTATTCTTGAAAACTTGATTTTATTTCGTCGTAATTCTACCTGGGTTCCTTCTCCACAATCAATCAAAAAGATATGATTGTTCATTTCTAAGACCTGAGAAGTTGGATTTGTAAATGTTCGGGGAGTTGCAGAATAGCAACCTAAAATCGTAAGTTTCAAAATTATTTTTCCTATTTATTAAACAGGTTGTGAATATAATCTAATCTTATTTATAAATCAATCTAACGACCAAAAGAATCAAACGATGTTAATAATGATATATATCCTTTTGCATCAAGATTTCTTCTATAGCCTGTTACCCCTAATACGTTTCCTTCCTTATCCAGAACTAAAATAACAGGAAAAACCCATTTTCTGTTATATTTTTGGGCAAGCACTTTATTTTTCTTTTGCTGAACCAAAGAAAGTTTATTTTTTTTACGCTTAGGAAAATCAGCTTTTACCCAAACAAATTTTTGATCAGCAAATTCCATAAACTCTTCATTAGAAAAAACTTTTCTTTCTAATCTAATACAAGGAGGACACCAATCTGATCCGGTAAAAAATAATACAATATTTTGGTCTTTTTCTTTTGCTAATGATTTTGCTTCATCAAAATCATATTTCCAGTCCTGACCGATAACGACGTGACTAAAAAACACAAAAAAAAGTATACTTACAAATGGGGCAAATCTGTTCATAAGATTTCAGACGAAAAGCAAAACAAATAATTACAAAAAAGTTGAATTTTTTAAAAACCCAGATCTCTCTCTATTTCTTCCATTTCAACCAAATCATATGCTTCCTGTAATGTAGGAACAATTGTAATTTCGCCTAGGACCTCATCATAGGATATCTTGCTTGTAACAATCACGAATGAATGCTTAGCAGCCTTATGCAAGTTAGAAATCCTTAAAAACTCATTGATATCATCTACTGAGATTTGTTCTAGTGAAAACAAGTTAACAATTATATTATCATTTTCCAGGGAAGTATACTTGTCTTCAAGGCCTTTAACAAATTCTATAATTGTAGTTTTTTCCTGTGTAATTATAGTTGTAGAACCTTCTTTATTAAAAATCATAAATCATCGTTTAATTTTTGAAGCTAAAAGATATATTACAGCCATTCGCACTGCAACCCCATTCTGTACCTGATCCAATATTATGGCTTGGTTAGAATCAGCAACATCACTCGTGATTTCTACTCCACGATTGATTGGTCCTGGGTGCATGATTACAATTTCCTTATTCAGACTATCCAATAACTTTTTATTTACTCCAAATTGTTGAGTATATTCTCGTGTTGATGGAAAATAACTAATCTCCATTCTTTCATTTTGCACACGCAACATATTGGCGACATCGCACCATTCTAGTGCTTTTTTTAGATCTGTTTCGACCTGAACTCCTAATTTCTCAATATATTTAGGAATTAGAGTTTTAGGGCCACAAACTTTTACTTCTGCTCCTTGTAGTTTTAAGGCAAAGATATTAGACAGTGCAACTCTAGAGTGCAAAATATCCCCTACAATCACAACCTTTTTCCCTCCTACTTCTCCTAATCGTTCGCGTATAGAATACGAATCCAATAAAGCTTGTGTAGGATGCTCATGGGCTCCATCTCCTGCATTAACAATACTTGCTTCTACATGTTTAGAAAGAAAAACTCCCGCCCCGGGGTTAGGGTGTCTCATGACTACCATATCTACTTTCATAGAAAGGATATTATTTACGGTATCAATAAGGGTTTCTCCTTTCTTTACAGAAGAAGATGCTGCAGAAAAATTAATTACATCTGCAGAGAGTCGTTTTTCTGCTAATTCAAAAGATAATCTTGTTCTTGTACTATTCTCAAAGAAAAGATTAGCTATCGTTATGTCTCTAAGCGAAGGAACTTTTTTAATTGGTCTATTAATAACTTCTTTAAAGTGATCAGCAGTCTCAAAGATTAAATTAATATCTTCTTTATTTAGATATTTTATTCCCAATAAGTGATGTACACTTAATTCGCTCATTCGTCTTAATTTATAATTTTAAATAAAACAATCTTATTTAGAGATCTTAATTTCCTATCAAATACACGGCATCTTTACCATCATTTTCTTCCCAATCTACTTTCACCTTTTCTTGATTTATGGCATCTACCTGTCGACCTCTATAATTAGGTTGTATCGGTAAATGTCTACTAAAACGTCTGTCAATTAGCGTTAGTAGTTCAATTTCTTGTGGCCTTCCAAAAGATTGTACAGCTGTCAAAGCTGCTCTAATACTTCGCCCTGTATATAATACATCATCAATAAACACAATTCGTTTATCTTCTACAACAAAATCAATATGGGTTTTATTAGCCTCAAGAATTTTTTCTCCTCTCCTAAAATCATCTCGATAGAACGTAATATCAAGGTAACCTAATTTGATATCTGTTACCATATAATGATCTACCAAAATTTTCTTGATACGATCAGCTAAAAAAGCTCCTCTAGGCTGAATCCCAATTAAAACAGTATCTCTAAAATGCGTATGATTTTCAATTAATTGACAAGCCAAACGGTGCAGAATTATATCAATCTCTTTCGCACTAAGTAGTAATTTTTGACTCATAATCTCCAAATGGATATCTGGAATACAAAAGTAGTGAAATTTTGGAACTATACAATTCAATTTCTAAATAACATACTATAGAAAATCTACTTTGCAGAAAACATATTACCGTAAATTAATAGTTCTAAATTTATAGTATATAAAAAAGAGATCCCTTCAACATTATGAGCTACAAAAAAAAGCGTAATTTAATAATTACGCCTTTTTAAAATAATTATCTATACTATATTCCCCCAGCTAATAGTACAAACGAGTTTTTGGACACTGGAGATACTTCATAATTCTTAATATCTTCAATAGTCTTCATATATTTTTCGGCTTCCAGGAATGCCGTTTCCAAAGCACTTAAATTAGAGTTTTCTTTTACAACAATAGTTTTAGACATAATACCGCCATCTGTGTATTCTATCGTTATTTTCCATTTTTTGATAGAATGAAAACTTTTATTCTTAGTTACTTTTTTAGTTTTTTTATTTTTTGGCTCTGTATCTATATTCTTTTTTACAGACGTTATAATTGGCTTATCATTTACTGCAATTGCCAGTCTATTTGTTTCTTTGGCATTTGCCTGAATGATTATTAAAAAATTTAATACAAATATGATTGCCCTGTTTATATTTTTCATTTTAAAAAACGTTTATGATTTTGTACAATGCAAATATCAGGAAGCTTCACTCTCTATACCATACTACTATTAGTGAAAATAACCTCCCATTTTTCAGGGATATAAAATTTTACAATTCAATCAAGTCAACACATTATCAAATAATAATATCATTGTATTATGTTTGCTAATCAAACCATTTTTCACTAGAGTACATGTCAAAAAACCCAGTTATAATCATGGTTATGGTATACACTAATAAAACATAGTTATAATTTTGAGCAGAATAAGCCCAAAGTAGAGGGAAGTATAAACAACACTGGATACAGTGTATTTATAAAAACAAAAGGCCGTTCATAAGAACGGCCTTTGCTATATCAAAAAATGTTGAGAAACTAGTTCCCTCCTTTTTCCATTTTAGCTTTAAGATCTGCTAAAGCATCGATATCACCAAGCGTTGTTTTTTCTGCTGAACCTGTAGCAGCTTTCTTCGCAGCTTGTTTAACGATCTTAGCTTCTTCTTCTTTGAATAAAGCTGTATGAGAAGCAACCACTCTTTTGAATTCCTTATTGAACTCAATAATTTGGAATTCTGCTTCATCACCTTTCTTAAGTTTGCTTCCATCTTCTTTTTCAAGATGACGAGATGGTACAAAAGCTACTACATCTTCATTGAAATCTATTGTAGCACCTTTGTCTACGATTTCACCGATTGTTGCAGTATGCTTAGTTCCTAAAGCAAATTCACCTTCATATTTATCCCAAGGATTATCTTCTGTTTGCTTATGACCTAGACTTAACTTACGTCCTTCTACATCTAGTTCAAGAACAATCACATCAAGCTTATCACTTACATTAGTAAAGTCTGATGGGTGTTTGATTTTCTTAGTCCATGAAAGATCTGAGATATAAATTAAACCATCAATACCTTCTTCTAATTCTACGAATACACCAAAATTAGTGAAGTTACGAACAATACCATTATGTTTAGATCCAACAGGGTATTTAGTTGTAATATCTGTCCATGGATCTGGAGTCAATTGTTTGATACCAAGAGACATCTTACGTTCTTCTCTATCCAAGGTAAGAATTACTGCTTCTACCTGATCACCAACTTTTACGAAATCTTGTGCAGAACGTAAATGTGTAGACCAAGACATTTCAGAAACGTGAATTAATCCTTCTACTCCTTCTTCAACTTCGATAAAAGCACCGTAATCAGCAATTACAACAACTTTACCTTTAACTTTATCACCTACTTTAAGTTCTTTATCAAGAGCTTCCCATGGGTGTGGTTTTAATTGTTTAAGACCCAATTGAATACGAGTCTTAGCCTCATCAAAGTCTAAGATAACTACATTCAACTTCTGATCAAGTTCAACGATCTCATTTGGATGGTTGATTCTAGACCAAGAAAGATCTGTAATATGAACTAATCCATCAACTCCTCCAAGATCAACAAATACACCATAAGAAGTAACATTCTTAACAGTACCTTCTAATACTTGACCTTTTTCTAATTGACCAATAATTTCTTTTTTCTGCTCTTCGATATCTGCTTCGATAAGCGCTTTATGAGATACAACAACGTTTTTGAATTCGTGGTTTATTTTTACCACTTTAAATTCCATTGTTTTTCCTACATACGCATCATAATCACGAATTGGCTTCACATCGATTTGAGAACCTGGTAAGAATGCTTCAATACCAAATACATCTACGATCATACCTCCTTTGGTTCTACATTTTACAAAACCATTTACGATTTCACCTGTATCATGAGCACTATTTACTCTATCCCATGCTTTAATCACACGAGCTTTACGGTGAGATAAGATTAATTGACCTGTTGCGTCTTCACGCACATCAATTAAAACCTCTACCTTGTCTCCTACTTTAAGATCTGGGTTATAACGAAATTCGTTTAGAGAGATAACACCTTCACTTTTAGCATTGATATCAATAATAGCATCACGATCAGTGATGTTAATTACTGTTCCGTCTACTACCTCATCGTTTAGGGTATCCACAAAATTCTCGGCAACTAACTTTTCAAACTCTTCAAGTTTTGAATCAGCGATAGGATCTATCCCTTCTTCATAGTTATGCCAGTTAAAATCTTTTAGGAATTGTTCAGGGTTTGCTTGTTGTGGAGTTTCAGCTACTGCTTTCTTCTCTACTTCCTGAACGTCTGTGTTTTTTGTTTCTTCAGACATTGAAGATAAAATTTGTATCCTGTATATTATTGAGAATCAAGACGAAAATTATACAGAAGTATTAATTAAATTAAACTATGTCCTTTTTAATCCTCTTATTCGTTAAAAAGGAGTGCAAAAGTACAATTTAATTTATTAGAAAACAAAAGATTATAATACGTTTCAGTAAATTATTAATACTTAATAATTTCGAATTCACTCCTCCTATTGGTTTGATGATCTTCTTCTGTACATACTTTACTACCGCAGTTAATTAGAGGTTGTGATTCACCAAATCCAACAAACTGCATTCTCCTTGCATTTACATACCCTACCAAAGCGAGATAATTACGTGTAGATTCAGCTCTTTTTGCCGATAACACCTGATTATATGATTCTGTACCTCTACTATCTGTATGGGAACTTATATTAATATAAACCGTCTTATATCGTTCTAACTTTGCAGCAAGTTTATCAAGCACTTTTTTAGAATCAGCTCGTATATTCCATTTATCATAATCAAAATAAATTGGAGGCATATCAAAATAGAGTTTTCCATTCTTTTCTATAACCGGCGGGCCATCTTTGTCTGCAAGAAGGATTTCTCTTAGTCTGGTTTTGGTTATTTCTTCTTTTTTACGCTTTGTATTAGATTCACTAATTCTAGTACGCTCATTGATATTAGTACTGTCACTGGATTGTATTCTGTTTTCATCATCTGTTACGGCAATATCCTTTTCTCTATCCAAGTAAATAATGTAGGTCTCTTCATCTTTCTCCTTAACCATCAACGGTTTGGTTCTAGTTTTATACTTATCTGCAGAAGCTTTAAAGTTATATCTCCCAGAAAATATCTTTAGATCAAAAGCTGCAATAGAATCTAATTGCCCCTCATACACCTTTACATTATCGTTATTATACAAAACAACATCTGGATTGGCGATATAATTATCGGTTGCAAAATCCCGGACTTCAAAACGTGTTCTATATTCGCGTGGGAAAATAGCTCCAATCTGAGAAAAGGTATAAATATCATCTCCTGATTTTTTTCGGTTTGATGCAAAAAAACCATCTGTTTCGTTATAATAAGTTATAGAGAAATCATCGTAGCTAGAATTAATTGGCGCCCCTAGATTAACGGGTCTGATTAGTTTCTCTCTTCGTAATTCTGAAACAAATATATCCATCATACCCAATCCTAAATGTCCATTTGAAGAAAAAAACAAATGACCCTTTTCTGAAATAAATGGAAACTGCTCTCGGTTTTCGGTGTTAATCGTTGGCCCCAGATTAGTTGGTTTACCATATGTACCATCCTGATTTACGGTAACAAAATAAATATCAAAATCTCCATATCCTCCAGGCATATTCGAACTAAAATATAACATCTCTCCATTTGCACTTAATGAAGGGTGCTCAACAGAGTAATTTACATCATTAAATTCTAATTTCTCAGGTTTGCCCCACTTACCATCAACCTTAATGGCCTTATATAAATGAATAGCATTATTATTAATACTATCAAATTTCTTTTTTCCTTTTTCAGAATTACTTTTAGACAAGTAGATTGTATTTCCGTCGGTAGTAAAACAAAAATTCCCTTCATGAAGTTTTGAATTAATTTCTTTTGAAATAGTTTCAATTTCAGAAACAGGTTTATTGTTCTGGTCCACCTTTACTTTATAAATATCCAAAAACGGGCGATGTGTCCACCTATAGTTTTTATCTAAAGGACTATAAGGACGTCTATCTGTACTAAAATAAAGAATACTATCTCTCTTAATAGCTCCAAACTCAGAAGCTTCTGAGTTAAAAGCAGCACTTGCTATAGTATAATCATCATCTTTTAATTTAAAATCCTCTATTGTAGAAATCGCATCAGAGGCACTAAAATCTCTCACGGTATTGTTTGACTTGTATATAGAAAGGTATTCTACAGATTTTTCATATTCTCCTAATGCAGAAAGCACCTGATACATCACAAAATTATACTGATTATGATATGTTTTATCTTTATCATAAAACTTACCCGAAGTTAATATCTTTAGATATCGATAAGCTTTTCTAAATTGAAAAGTATTATAGTATGAAGTGGTAATATTTTTAAGGATATGTTTTGTATACCCTTCCTTATTTAACTCTTCTTCATATTGCTGTGCAGCATTTATAAAATCTCCTTTTTCAAAAAAACGATCTGCTCTGCTTTTTTGTTGTGAAAAGGCAAACTGAGTAATCAGTACAGTTATTATCAATAATATCTTAGCTTTCATCATCTAGAAAAATCTTGGAGAGGAATATTTATTACTAAACTTAAGAAGATCAAAATTGAATAATATTACAATTTCATGGCTTCCATTATTATAACCACTTAAATCACTAACACTAAAATCATAGGAATATCCAACTTTTAGGTTTTTTGTAATATTAAACCCCGCCAAAGCAATAAATGAGTCCGTATATCGGTAAGATATCCCTAATTCGAATTTATCATAAATCAAAGAATTTAGTGAAAGATCAAAGGTTAAAGGAGAATCTACAACCTGCTTGATAACCATTGAAGGTTTTAATTTTACTTCATCAATAAAATCAAAGACATAACCTGCTATACCATATATATGTGTTTTTGTTTGTGCAACACCTATACCATCAATATCTATATCGCTAGGAAGTAAGTTTGGCGAAGATATACCCGCGTAAAAATTATTAGTAAACAAATACAAGCCTGCTCCAATATTCAATTGTGTAGTAGATGTATTATCTGCAAACGCAGGATCATTAGCTACATCAGAACCAGAAGGATCAATTTTAAAATTATTGATACCTGCTTTTAGTCCGTATGATAATCGAGTCTGATCAGAAATTCTTGTGATATATGCAAAATCAACATTTATATAATCATTATTAACCGGGATAGCATCTCCTATCCTATCGTTTACATAATTTATACTAAGCTCAATTTTTTCACTCATAGGAATATTAGCAAATATATTGGCTGTCTGTGGCGCTCCTTCAATACCTGTCCATTGTCTTCTGTATAACAACCCAGTCGAAATCAATCCATTCTGACCTGTAGCATATGCGGGATTAACCGTACTCATATTATACATATATTGAGAATATTGTGGTTCCTGCTGAGCATAGATCATCGAGCAGAAAATTATTGACATTACAAAAACTAACTTCAATTTCATTGGTTTATCTGCTTAGGTAAAAACTTCCTTGTATAGGTAAATTATTTTCAAAGTTTGGAACAAAAACATAAAAGTATGTTCCCGAAGGAAGGTCATCTCCTAGCTGCACAGACACATTGCTTTCTCCTCTAAACTCTTCTGTATTAAGATTTCCTTCATAAACAAGGCTACCATATCTATTGTATATTTTTAAATCAAAATCAGGGAATGCTTCTGGGATATTATACACCTCTTCTATCAACAAATCAAAAGTATCATTCTGGCTATCACCGTTTGGTGATACTCCGTCCTGAAAATCAAGAGTACATAATTCTCCATTTGCAAATCTCTCCCCGGTATTTAATATATTTATCAAAACTTCAAGACGTTCGGATTCACAATTATTTGCATCAATCGTAGCAATATAATATACCTGGTTATCAAAAAGTAAAGGATTATCAATAATAGGAATTTCACTTTCTAATGTGGCATACCAGTTATAGTTTAGAACATCAACTTCAATATCTTCTAATCTGGAGGCATCAAGAATACAAAATTCCTGAGGAGGTACGTTAGGAATCGGTAAATCTATGATTTGTATCGCTACATTTAAAGAAGATTGATCACAGGGTAACGTATTTGCTATTACATATCTAAAATTATAAATATTGTTAGTTAATGTCTCAAACTCTACTACTCCATCAGCACTTAACGCACCTGTATTATCGGTATCTTCAAAAATCCCAGTACGTGGGGTATCTCTGTCTAAAAGCGAATACAAGCTTACTCTACCATCTATTTTACAGAACGTTTCACTTCGATCATTACCAATTTCTACCGGTTCAACAATGGTAATAGTTACTGTAGATTGATCTTGTGCAGAACACCCTGGATTACCAGGTACTACATATATATAATCTCCTGCTCCCAAAACTGGCAGCAAAACATTATCAGAATCAAAAATACCTAAATGATCTGGTGAAGTATATCCAAAAGGGCCCTTCCAAGTTCCTGTGGTAACTGGGTTTCCTCCTAAAAGATCAAAAAGTGTTATCGTTAAATCGTCTGAGCAGAGTGTTCTACTTGCATTCTCTCCTGCATTAGGTAATGTGTTAACTGTAAATGTTAAATCTGCACTATCAACACATCCATTTATAGTATTTGTTGTGTATGTAAATGCAAATGTTTGTGAGCTATTACTATTTGGAAAAACAAATGTATTATCAATTACATCTCCAGCTGTGTTTGTCCAAACTCCTGTTGTTACTACTGTAGTACCATTAGTTCTTAATAAACTTCTAAGATCTACTTGTCCTTGAGATTCACATAAACTAATATCTTTTGTATCTTCTCCTGCATAGTCAAATCCAAATATTTGAATTTCTACTCTGGCAGTCATAACATCACAAGGATGTTCGCAATAAAATTCTCCTAATGGACTAGTCGCATAGGGATCACAAATAGAATCAGGATCACCATTAATACTGGGGCTCACTGCATATTCAAAAACATACGTTCCCGGTTCTGCTCCAAAAGGGTTTATAGTTCCTTTATATGTATAAGGTTTTAATGGATTGGGAGGTGATAAAACATGTAGCCCTAAATCGGATGAACCTGAAACCAAACGCCAATTTGTTTTTTTATTACTAAAATATTCGAATAGTAAGCCATTTTCTGTAGTGAATTCCAGCAAATTATATAGATCTATTTCTCCCGGGATATTATTACATCTTTGAAAAGGAGGGTTACTTTGATTAAATGGCCTAAGTTGTTCATAAAACACAAAACTAACTTTCGTAGTTTCATCACTACACACTGCAGAACGTTGCTCTACACTATAGGTAAAATCAAATTTTTTCCTTCCAAACCGTAAATTATTACCATTATCAATAAGGTTATCATAAATCGCTCTCAGATTAACCATCGAATCCTGTGAATTATCAATTTGTCCTGTAGGTTCTGGCAGCCATATTCCTTCAATATCTTCTCCTAATAAATATAGGTCATTAGTTAAATCTATATCGGCATCATATACTCCAGCCAAAAGATCGTCTTCACAAATATGAATGGGCTCAGATTCTCCCGAATCTACTTGTCTAACCATTGCTACCCGAACGGTAGTTTGTTGTGGAGGAGAGCATCCCGCAATACCTGAAACAGTATAAGTCAATTCGAAAACTTCCTGATCTACTAAAGGCACTCCAGGCTGGTAAGGTATTTCTACCTTAAGAAAACCATCATTATTAACACTTATAAAGCTACTACTAGAACCATTGTATGTCCATTCCCCATTCAAATGTGGAGATGGTGTATTCTTATCTAATGCAAACGCACTAAATAAATCAAAACCAATAAGGTCACAACCTTGAGCATTTACATTAAGTGGTCCTGATGGTGGAAGTGCTACACCAGAATATGGGCCCAAAACTAATCTTGCTGTCCTAACAGGAACATCTCCACAAGTTGCATTCTTTAATTCGAAAAAATAATCATCTTGTGTAATTATTGTGGTCGACTTTTTTAGTTCCCACATAAATAAATTACCCGTCGCAGCGTCGAATGCTGAAACAAATTTTGGGTCTATAGTCCATGTTCCATCTGCAGGAGTTGTGCCTGTCTCTGTATATATATTGATAATCCCATCGGGTCCATCAACCCCATCGAAGTCTATATTTTCCATATCACACTTTTCAATAGTGATAAGACCTAGATTACATTGCGAATGTATTCTCTGTGTAATTAGGGATATGATAAATAATAGAAATAGTAACTTGCTAGTATATTTCAAAATTGGTTTTTTATTTAATAAATATTCAACATCTAAAATATTTTACAAAAAACATTGATATAAATCTTACAATTACATGCAGATTTTATGCGGGTAGGAAAAATTTAACAGCAAATATATACATAAATTTTATACTCTAAAACCGCAATATTCAAATAGTTTCCACTTTAATTAAGATAAAAAAACTAAGATCTTGATTTTAAAACTCCTACAATATCTTTTAACTCATACCCTTTTGCCTGTAGCAGTATCAAATAGTGAAATAACAGATCTGCACTTTCGTTTAAAAACAATTCTTCATTATCATCCTTTGCTTCTATAACTACTTCAACAGCTTCTTCTCCTACTTTTTGTGCTACTTTATTAATTCCTTTCCTAAATAACGATGCTACATATGATTTCTCATCCTCTTGATTTTCTTTTCGAGTTCTAATTACATCTTCAAGATCAGACAAAAAACCATAGGATTGTTTATTATCTTCGTTCCAACAGGTATCTGATCCTTTATGACAAGTTGGACCTACAGGATTCACTGTAATCAAAAGGGTATCTTTATCGCAATCATTCTTTATGTCTACTACATTCAAAATGTTACCACTTTCTTCTCCTTTTGTCCATAATCTATTTTTGGTGCGACTAAAAAAAGTGGCTTTTTTTGTTTCTACAGTTGTATTGTATGCCTCTTGATTCATATATCCAAGCATTAATACATTCTTAGTCATTGCATCCTGAATGATAGCCGGAATAAGTCCGTCGCTATTTTTATTGAAGTTTATTTCCATAATCTAAAACACTTCGATGAGTTTAACACGGTATTAAAATTTTAATATCGTTAGTTTTCATCTATCGAAGATTCTTTTTTTTATAACCGTACAGGGATATTATTATCCTGTAATTTCTTTTTTAAATTTTTGATTTCTATTTCCTTAAAATGAA
This sequence comes from Aquimarina macrocephali, assembly GCF_051627225.1. Classification (NCBI taxonomy): domain Bacteria; kingdom Pseudomonadati; phylum Bacteroidota; class Flavobacteriia; order Flavobacteriales; family Flavobacteriaceae; genus Aquimarina; species Aquimarina macrocephali. The sequence goes on along the minus strand of NZ_CP151795.1, from coordinate 4,732,131 downwards.
AAACACTTGCTGCTAATGCTGCATCTGCTCTACCCTCTATAAATGTGTCCACAAAATGTTGAACGTTTCCTGCACCACCAGAAGCAATTATGGGGATATTTAGCTCCTTTGACAGTATAGACAATGCTTCATTTGCAAACCCATCTTTGGTACCATCATTATCCATAGATGTAAATAATATCTCTCCAGCTCCTCGTTTTTCTACTTCTTTTGCCCAATCAAACAAATCCAATTCTGTAGGTACTTTACCACCTACTAAGTGTACTATCCACTTACCATCGATTTGTTTTGCATCTATAGCAACAGTAATACATTGTGATCCGAATTTTCCCGCCAGATCATTAACCAATTGTGGGTTCTTTACTGCAGATGAATTTATAGATACTTTATCTGCTCCATTTTGCAATAAAACATCCACATCTTCGACAGATGAGATCCCTCCTCCTACGGTAAAAGGAATATTTACTTTTTCTGCTACCTTAAGCACTAATTCTGCTAATGTTTTACGACGTTCTTCTGTTGCAGAGATATCTAAAAACACTAATTCATCTGCACCTGCTTTTGAATATGCATCAGCAAGTTCTACAGGATCACCCGCATCTCGTAGATCCACAAAATTAACTCCTTTTACGGTGCGTCCGTTTTTGATATCTAAACATGGTATAATTCTCTTTGTTAACATGATCATTCTTTTTTACTCAAACATGAGTTCTGTATGCTACTATTCTTTATTTACTATAGACTTAAATTATTCAAAAAGTTGCTTTTCAGTATACTCTTTAGCCATCTCTTCATTCATTTTTTTTATGCTTTTGACAGGATATATTCTTCTAATTGTTTCAGACTAATTCTGTTTTCATAAATCGCTTTTCCTATGATAGTTCCTTCACAACCGAGTTCTGCCAGTCTTGGCAATTCATCGAAAGTAGATATTCCTCCTGACGCTATTAGTTTAAGGTGATCTGTTTGAGATAGAATCCTACGATACAGCTCAAATGACGGCCCTTGCAACATTCCGTCTTTACTAATATCAGTGCAAATCACATAGGTTATTCCTTCTTTTTGATACTCCTGGACAAATGGGATCAACTCTTTATCACTTTCTTCCTGCCATCCGCTCACTGCTATCTTTTCATTATTTGCATCTGCTCCTAGAATAATCTTATCTGTACCGAATTTTTGTAACCACAATGTAAAAATGTCGGGATTTTTTACAGCAATACTTCCTCCTGTAATTTGATTTGCTCCACTTTCAAAAGCAATTCTAAGGTCATCATCAGTCTTAAGACCGCCTCCAAAATCAATTTTTAAGCTTGTTTTTGAAGCGATTTGTTCTAAAACTTTATGATTGACTATATGTTTAGATTTTGCTCCATCAAGGTCTACTAAATGTAGGTATTCGATCCCATGAGCTTCAAATTCCTTAGCTACTTCTAAAGGGTTTTCATTATATATTTTTTTTGTGTTATAATCTCCCTTAGAAAGACGAACGCATTTTCCGTCGATAATATCTATTGCTGGTATTATTCTCATAATTTTATTGTCTTAAGTAGTAAGTATTATGTCCTAAGATTGTTTAACGCTTCGTTGAAGAGAATAATTCATATTTCTAATCTCTCTACAGGAATTGAGTAATACATCTATTTGACCCTTATTTATAAAATCCAGTTTAACAGTTAAAAGCAATTGTGTTTCTAACTCACAAGTTGATCCATTAGCTATACTCAAAAAATGAATAAATTCTTTTGATGAATTTCTTCCAGCACCTTCTGCTATATTTGACGGTATCGAAACTGAACACCTTTTTATTTGTGATATTAAACCATATCTTTCATTATCAGGAAGAAGCTTCATTAGTTTATATACCTCGCAAACTAAATCCATTGACTTCTTCCAAACATTTAAATTCTCAAATTGATTCATACTATAACTTAATACTTTATTTTTACAGCTTCAGAAAATTCTCTAATATCTTCTCTCCTACAACACTACTTTTCTCTGGGTGAAACTGAGTTCCATAAAAATTATCTTTCTGCAGAGCTGTACTATACGTTACCCCATAATGAGTTTGTGCGACTGTATCTTCTGTAACTGGCGCATAATAACTGTGTACTAAATAGATGTATTCTTTTTCTAAGATCCCTTCAAACAAAGGTGAATCGAGAGATTCTATCTGGTTCCAGCCTATCTGAGGTACTTTTACTCCATTGTCGAATCGTACAACATCAACATCAAAAATCTGTAATCCCCTGGTATCTCCTTCTTCGGTATAATTACACATTAATTGCATCCCCAGACAAATTCCTAAGACCGGTTGTTCTAGTTCTGGAATCAAGCCATCTAATCCAGAATCTTTAAGTTTTTGCATTGCACTACTAGCTTCGCCTACTCCAGGAAAGATAATTTTATCTGCTGCTTTGATCTCTTCGGGATCATTACTTAATATCGCTTCATACCCTAATCGTTGTATTGCAAACTTTATAGATTGGATATTCCCTGCTCCGTAATTGATAATTACAATTTTCACTTTATATTTTAGATTTATGATTTCAGATGTACAATTTCAAATTGATAATTCTTCAATCTTAATTCGCAATTAACTATAATACTCCTTTAGTACTGGGTAAGACCATTTTATCAGGATCGCGTTTTACTGCAACTTTAATAGCTTTAGCAAAAGCTTTAAAAATAGATTCAATCTTATGATGCTCATTGATACCTTCTGCTTTTACATTTAGATTTGCTTTAGCTCCGTCTGTAAACGATTTAAAAAAGTGGAAAAACATTTCTGTAGGCATTTTACCAATCATTTCACGATTAAATTCTGCTTCCCATACCAGCCAATTACGCCCTCCAAAATCAATAGCAACTTGTGCCAAGCAATCATCCATTGGTAAACAAAAGCCATAACGTTCGATTCCCAATTTGTTATCCAGAGCTTTACTAAATACTTCTCCTAATGCTATCGCAGTATCTTCGATAGTATGGTGTTCATCAACTTCTAAGTCTCCTTTAACTTTTATATCTAAATCCATTTGACCATGGCGAGCAATTTGGTCCAACATATGATCAAAAAAATCTAATCCTGTACTAATATCACTTTTACCGGTACCATCAAGATTTAATTTGATGTAAATATCAGTTTCATTGGTTTTTCGGGAAATTTCGGCAACTCGATCTTTTAGTTTAAGAAATTCATATATTTTTTGCCAGTCATTGCTCTCCAGAGCAATATGATTATCTAATTCCTCCCTTTTGATTGTAATCTCTCCTGTTCCCAGGTTAGTATTATCATTAATAAAAATCCCTTTTGCTCCCAGATTTTTAGCCAATTCCATATCAGTTAGACGATCTCCAATTACAAAAGAGTTTATCAGATCATATTCATCAGAAAAATATTCGGTTAATAAGCCTGTTCCCGGTTTTCTGGTATCGGCATTTTCATGAGGAAAGGTTCTATCAAGAAATACGTTATCAAACACAACTCCTTCATTTTCAAAAGATTTCATAATAAAATTATGCACAGGCCAAAATGTATCTTCAGGAAAGACATCGGTACCCAAACCATCTTGATTGGTAATCATTACCAATTCATAGTTTAATTCCTGAGCAATTTTACCTAAGTACGTAAATGCTTTTGGGTAGAATATCATTTTCTCGAACGCGTCTATCTGCTCGTCTGCAGTTTCTTTAATAATCGTACCATCACGATCTATAAATAATACTTTCTTTTTCATAATGTAATAGTGTCTCTAAGTTTAGAGTATTTTTATTTAATTGCTAATATGTTATTTGACTACTCTAGTTTTACTTTTATTTAAAAATTTCTGAAATGAGTTCACGATTTCGAAATTGACATAAGTACCTGTATTAGTTTTTCATTTTCTTCTTTAGCACCGATTGTAAACCGAAGCGTATTTTCGCATAAAGGTTGTGTACTTCTATTGCGAACCACAATACCATTCTTAATCAACTGATCGTATCGTTTATTGGCATCATCTACTCTTACCAAAATAAAATTGGCATCACTTCTAAATATCTTCTCTACAAAATCTATGGTGGACAAAGCTTCTTCTAATTGAATGCGCCCTTTTATTATAGCAGATACTTCATCTTTAATTTGATCTTCTTCAATAACCCTTTGCAGTGCTCGCTGTTGTGTTAGTTCATTCACATTATAAGGGGGTTTTATTTTGTTTAAAACATCTATTATTTCTTCAGATGCATAACAAATCCCTAATCGTATACCTGCCAAGCCGTAGGCTTTGGATAAAGTCTGTGTCACTATAAGGTTTGGATATTTGTATATCCCATCCACCCAACTTTTTCTATCGGTAAAATCGATATAGGCTTCATCAATAATTACCAATCCACTAAAACGATCAAGAAGTTCCTCTATTCGTTTTTGTTCAATTAAATTTCCCGAAGGATTATTAGGAGAACAAATAAAAAGTAATTTAGAATTACTATTCTCAGCTGCTAGTATCGCTTCAACATCAGGTTGAAAATTTTCTCCTAACCATACTTGCTGTTCTTCTATATTATTGATATTTGCCAATACTTTATACATCCCATATGTAGGGGGCATTGTAATAATATTGTCGATACCAGGTTCGCAAAATGCTCTAAATATTAGATCTAATACTTCATCACTACCATTACCCAGAAGTATATTTGTTTCTGAAACTTTTCTTTGGCTTGCTATTATCTTTTTTAAACTTTTCTGTTGTGGATCAGGGTATCGATTAACTCCGTTCTCATATGGGTTTTCATTGGCATCCAAAAAAACCATATCCTGGTCAAAATCTGTAAACTCATCTCTTGCCGAACTATACGGTTTTAGATGTAGTATATTCTTGCGAACTAATTGCTTTATATTAAATTGTGTTTTCTTCATTTTTAGTTTATTGCTGTTGGTTAAAGCATCATTTATGATTCCTGACTACTTGTCACGGCCAACTATTTTAAACTCTCTAGTCGTAATGTTACTGCATTTTTATGTGCTTGCAAGCCTTCTGCTTCGGCCATAAGTTCAATTGCTTTGCCTATATTCTGGATACCTTGTTTTGATATTTTCTGAAATGTCATTGATTTCATAAAGCTGTCCAGGTTTACACCACTATATTGTTTTGCATACCCGTTGGTAGGTAATGTATGATTGGTTCCCGAAGCATAATCACCTGCACTTTCTGGTGTATAATTACCAATAAACACTGAGCCTGCATTAGTTATATTATCAATATAAAATTCTTCATTCTTCACACATACTATAAAATGTTCTGGGCCATACTCATTGATTAATTCTATAGCTTCCTGATCATCTTCGACATAAATTAATTTAGAATTGGATATTGCTCCTTCTGCAATTTCTTTTCTAGGCAAAACTGCTAATTGTTTGATAACCTCTTCTTCTACTTTATCCATTATTTCTTTAGAAGTAGACACCAAAATTACCTGGCTGTCTTTGCCGTGTTCTGCCTGGCTTAACAAATCAGAAGCAACAAAGGATGCATTAGCAGTATTATCTGCCACCACTAGTAATTCACTTGGTCCGGCTGGCATATCTATAGCGACACCAAACTTCGTTGCCAGTTGTTTTGCTACCGTTACAAATTGATTACCCGGACCGAATATTTTATATACAGATGGAATAGTTTCTGTACCAAAAGTCATTCCTGCAATAGCCTGAATCCCTCCTACTTTACATATTTTCGTTACTCCGCAAAGGTCGGCTGCATACAAAATAGCTGGATGTATTTTCCCTTCCTTATTTGGAGGAGAGCACAATACTATTTCTTTGCATCCCGCAAGATTAGCGGGAACAGTTAGCATTAAAATCGTAGAAAACAAAGGAGCTGTTCCTCCTGGAATATATAGTCCTACTTTTTGGATTGGTCTTTTCTCTTGCCAGCATTTAACTCCACTTGTTGTTTCTATAGAAACTTTATCAGTTTTCTGTGCCGCATGAAACTTTTCTATATTAGATTTAGCTAATCGTATTGCATCTTTTAAACCCTGATTTACTTGTCTTTTTGCTTCTTTTATCTCCTCAGCATCCACAAGGATAGTATCTAGATCTACATTATCAAATTTCTTAGTATATCGTTGTATTGCCTGATCACCCTCTGCTTTGACTTCTTTAAAAACAGTAATTACTTTTTCTTCAATATCAGCCACAGTTTGCGTTGGTCTTTTCAATATTTCGGGCCAATTGTTTTTATTTGGATTGTATATTTTTTGCATCTCTTCTTAATTTCTGTCTTTACAGAAACACATTAAGTTATTTATAAAACCATTTTTTCAATTGGGCAAACCAAAATTCCTTCTGCTCCTTCTGCTTTTAGCTCATCAAGAATATCCCAAAACTTATTTTTCTCTACAACAGTATGAATAGAACTCCATCCTTTTTCTGCCAACGGTAATACTGTAGGACTTCGCATACCAGGTAGTATCTTAACAATGTCTTTTATTTTGTGGTTGGGAGCATTAAGTAAGACATATTTAGAATTTCTGGCTTTTAAAACTGCTTTGATTCTAAATTGTAATTTCTCAAGAAGTCTTTTATTATCGTTTGATATTTTTGGGGACACTGCTAGCACAGCTTCAGAAGTGAGCATTACCTCTACTTCTTTCAGGTTATTTTTAAATAATGTACTACCGCTGGATACAATATCGCAAATTGCATCTGCCAAACCAATATTCGGTGCGATCTCTACAGATCCCGATATTTGGTGTAATTCTGCCGAAATCCCTTGTTTATCCAAATATTCACTAACTGTATTTGGATACGATGTAGCAATTCTTTTTCCATCAAGATCTTTAATCGAACTGTATTCAAAATCTTTTGGAACCGCCAGAGAAACTTTACATTTAGAAAAATTGAGTCGTTCTGTAATCGAAATATCTTTTCCTTTTTCTATAAGTACATTCTCTCCTATAATAGCAATATCAACAATACCATCCCTTAGGTATTGAGGTATATCTCCATTTCGTAAAAACATAACTTCCATAGGAAAATTACGAGTTTGAGCTTTTAGTTGATCTTTACCATTATCAATAGAGATACCACAGTCTTTCAGTATTTTTACTGAATCTTCATTAAGACGCCCACTTTTTTGAATTGCAATTTTAATTTTTGACATTTTTTATTGTTGTTGTGCTTGAGTAATTCAAAAACGAGTTTTGTAGAAACAAAAAACCCGTTTGAATTACTCAAACGGGTTTTCATATTATTGTGTTATACACATATCATACCTACCACGCCTGAGCGAAAATGTAAGAATGATGATGATGTATAAATATATTATTCATTGTTTTTTTCTAAATACCCTGCGAATTTATAAAAAATTATTTTTACTCAAACGCATTTCAACTTATTTTTTTGCGATTCATCTTTTTTCTATGATTAAATCCATAGAATTTAAAGCCTTCAATAGGTTGATTATAAACATTTTTATAACTTTAAGAAACCAATACTAATCAACAACACATGAAAAATCTTTCCTCTTTTCTTATTTTTCTACTTTTTGCCTGGCTGGCAATATGGTGGTATTACTCCTGTGATTGGTGTACAAAAAGCACTAATAAAAGTATACCTGTGGTAGAACAAAAACCTGATCCGGAATCAGAAGCATTAGCTAAAAAAGCATATGAAGATAGCATTACAGCAGCAAATAGAACTGTTGGATTATTTGCAAAAGGCCCACATGGGCAAGATGTATTTAGATATGTCGAAAATTTAAAAATTAACAATACTAACGCAGATGTATTTATTCCTGATCCTCTAAAAGGATTTAGTCAACAAGTAGCTGATTATTTAGGTCAATATCAAGATCAGGAACTCATCGTTTATGGTTACGAGAATTCTTCTGAAAATAGAGATAGTACACAATTGGGTATCTCTAGAGCTAACTTTATTAAAGATATTTTGGTTAAGACCGGAATTAATGCAGATCGTATCGTTACCAAAACACAGTTGAATAATTACACTTATTCTGATGATGGTAACTATACAGGTGGAATACTATTGAATTTTATGACACTAAATGAAGCTAGATTGGCTGAAGTAGAAAAAAGTATAGCGGCCAGGACATTGCATTCTAATTTTGCTCAAAAAACATTTCAACCAGATGCTACTTTATCTAATTATGCACTAGAACTCAAAAATTACATCAATAAATATCCTGACAAGTCTGTTGTAATCACTGGACATACAGATGATGTTGGTGAGGAAGACGCAAATCTCTGGTTTGGACAACAAAGAGCAAATAATGTACGGGAGTATCTTATTTCACAAGGTATTGTCAAAGATAAAATCATAGCCTTATCCAAAGGAGAATCAAGTCCTATCGTTCCAAATGATAGTGAGGAAAACAGAGCAAAAAACAGAAGAATAGAAATAACCGTAAACTAAAAATATTACAACTATGTTAGATTTTTTAAACGAAGCAAATTGGTGGTGCTTATTATTGCTATTATTCCTGGCATTTTTGTTAGGAAGATTTTTAGCAAAAAGAGCGCTCAAAAAAAAATATAAAAAAGCATTGGATGAGTGTGAAAGAGAAAATACCATGCTTAAAAATGCAACTAATGAAAAGGCAAATTCTACATTTTCTAACCCAGAAAATGGGATTAAAGCAGTTAAGACGCGGGATCATGGAGGAGTAGCTGTTACAAATGGTGGAGAACTGCCTACATTAAATTTTGATAGTTTTGGTAAAGCAGATGCCTCTCAAAAGGATGATTTAAAGCTAATTAGCGGTGTCGGTCCTTTTATTGAAGAAAAATTAAACAGTATTGGTATCTATACTTTTGATCAAATTAGTAAATTTACCGCAGAAGACATAGATACAGTAACAGCACTTATTCAATTCTTTCCTGGTAGAATTGAAAGAGATAAATGGACAAAACAAGCTGAAAAACTTAAAAATAAGTAGTAACCACTAACCATTTTACTATTTAGTTAAGGCCTTCATAATTTATATTATGGAGGCTTTTTTACATATAAAGTTAAAATCAAGATATATAACTTATTCAAAAAAAAGAAGACTGCCTTTTCAGACAGCCTCCTAAACAAATCACTCTAATAAAATTATTATTTTTTCACAAATTGTTTAATCATTATATCATTTTCTGATTTCAATTTCAGTATATATATTCCTTTATTCAAGCTTTGAACATCTACTATATTATTAGTAATAACTCCTTGATCTACAATTTGACCAGCAGCATTCATTATCATATAATTTATTTCTGATGTATCTGTTGTAGCAACATACATATCATTTTCTACAGGATTAGGATAAAAACTAAGTGGTATCGGAGGTCCTGCAAGATCAGTGTTTGAGGCTGAATTAACAGATGCAACCGCAGCGGCAACTCCACATGGTCCAAGATTAGTCCAGGTAGTAGCCGTCCTCTCATATAAACTTCCTAAGTATGTAACTCTACTTCCAACCGGATATGCCTGGCCAGAAACATGGGCAGCCACTCCTGCACAAGGGTCAACTGGTGCTGGAGCTAATGTATTAACATTAAATGCATTACTAAATCCAGATTCGTTTCCTGCTGCATCCTTAGCTTTAATAGTGTATTGATAGGCAGTATTGGCGGTTAATGAATTAACCCCTGTACTAGTTGCACTTGTAGATCCAATTTTAGTATTTCCTTGATATACATCATATTCTGTAACTCCAACATTATCATTAGATGCGGTCCAGGATAATGTTAGTGTAGTTTCTGCAATATTAGATGCTACAAGATTCGTTGGTGCTGTAGGTGCTTGAGTATCTCCTGGAACTCCACATGCTCCAAGATTAATCCACGTTGTAGCAGTTCTCTCATACAAATCTCCCGAGAATGTCACCCTGCTTCCAACCGGATATGCCTGACCATTAACATAGGCAGCTACTCCTGCACAAGGGTCAACTGGTGCTGCCGCTAATGTCGTAACATCAAGCGTATTACTAAATCCGGATTCGTTTCCTGCTGCATCCTTAGCTTTGATTCTAAATTGATATGAAGTATTAGCAGTTAATGAATTAATACCAGTACTAGTTGCGGTTGTTGATCCTATTTTAGTATTTCCCTGATATACATCATATTCTGTGACTCCAACATTATCATTAGATGCGGTCCAAGATAATGTTAGTGTAGTTTCTGCAACATTAGATGCTACAAGATTCGTTGGTGCTGTAGGTGCTTGGTTATCTTGCACTCCGTTAGCAGTAAATGAACCTGTAAAAATGCCTCGTCCATAAGTAGAAGCTATAATCTTATTGTTATTTTGATTTCCATTTATTTCCCAATAATCGAAAGAGGTTACACTAGCATCGCTCATACCATTTTGTGATCGAACCCAATTTGGATTTGCTGCATCAAAATTTGTAGTAACCCAAACTCCTAGTTGTGTTGCTACAATTACTTCTGTTCTATCTAAAGGGTTTTGTAAAATATCTCTAACTGGGATATCAGGAAGGTCTCCTTCTTTATTTGACCAATTAGCTCCTGCATCAGATGAGTACCATACACTAGTAACACCATAATTATGAATCGTCACTATAATATCATTTGCAGTTGCTCCTAATCTAACAGAGGAAACAGATCCTACAAAAGGTGTATTTATTTCTGCCCAGTTAGCTACTCCTAAACCAACATTTGTTAATCTCAACAAACCGCCAGAGGAAGTACCCACATACCATGTATTGTTGGCAAAAGAAGAAGCTATAAAAGCTGTAGGTTTACCTGTTAATAATGCATTTGTAATATCTGCATTTCTATCTCCTGCAACATCTATTGTCTTTATAGAATAATTCCAAGCCCCAGCGGCTCCATCATAAGAAGAACCATTTGACAATAGGTAATTAGCGTTACTATCATATCCCATTTGGTTTACAAAATCACCAGTTCCCTGATCATTTACAAGCGTTGTTGCTCCTCCTTGGATTCTACCGCGCCCGTCCCATGGTAAATTAAACCTATAAATTACATTATGTACATACGTAGCAATCATATATTCACCATCTTTATCTACAAAAGTATAGAAACCATCTCCTCCTGTTAATTGTTCGGATCCATTTATTCCCGCTACTACATTTCTAAATACCTGAGATCCATTATCCTGAGCTCCTGCAGAAAAAATACCAGCTACGTCACCAGCTCCATTAGGTCCTATACCTGCCTTTACATATTGGGTTACATTATAATTATTATTTCTTGCTCCAAATACATTATTATTTGCAGCTGTAGACAAGCTATTTGCATAAAATATCCCTCCATCATTACCAAAAATTGCTTGATTTGAGTTTCCTGGTCTGAACGCCATAGCATGTTGATCAGCATGAACAATAGAAGCTCCTATTCCTGCTAAATTATTATTGTTTGACCATTTAGAAATTTGGCTCCATGCGTCACCGCTATTTGCTGATCTAAAAAGATCTATTCCTCCAACATATACAATGTTATCATTATTAGGATCAGATTCTATCATTAAATCATAAAATGCTTGTCCTCTTGTAAAATCTTTTGCAGGAATACCATTATCTACATCATTTGGTAATGCTGTAGCAGTTGGAGCTGTTGCAAAACCATCCAGTGTTTTATATACATGAACTGGGTCTATGACTTTATTATTTGCATCTCTGGCAACACCTTGAGTTAGTGCATATATTTTATTAGCATTGGTTGCGGAAGTCTCTAACTCTACTCTATTAGAATCATTAAGCGGGGAAGCCGCTGCTTCTGTCCAGGTTGCGCCATCATTAGAACTAAATACGCGTCCTCCACCATTTCCTCCAATTCCCGGAGAAGTAATAGTTCCCATCCACAGTCTATTATCTGCTCCAATTTCAAAATCATTTGGAATATATGAGTATTGGTTCCCATTATTCGCAAATCTCATATTTGCCGATTCTATTCTATTCCAGGTAGCGCCTCCATCTATAGAACGATACAATCCTGCAGATTGAAGTCCCAACCAATTTCTTGGTGTAGAAGCATTACCATATAAATGGGCTCCTACTCCTACAAATAATTCGGTACGATTCTGCGCTGTATTATTCCAGGCTACAACATCATTTACATAATAAATACCCGAAAGGAATAGGTTTGAGGCGTTATTATTAAAATTACCACCACCAGCAGCAGGGATATTAACAGCTTGCCAAGTATTACCACCATCTGTAGAACGGTATACTCCACTACCAACTACTGCTCCAAAGGTATATTGTTCTCCTGTACCTACATACCATATGTTTGAGTTTCTTGGATCTACAGTTATTGATGTTACCGAAAGGTTTCCGGGGACATTCTGCACTCGACTCCATTGTGAAGCTGCGGATGTAATATCATTATTAACCCATAATCCTCCACTAACACCTCCGGCATAAACCTTTCTGTTGTTAGCATCATTAGGATCAAATAAAATAGCACGTGTACGTCCTCCTATATCATTAGGACCTCTTTCTACCCAAGGATTATCTTGAGCATCTCCCGGTGCTCTTTTTGCTGTATTTACTAATTGTTTTTGAACTGCATAGATTTTCTCAGGTTCTGTTTTACCAGTTGCAGGGTTCATTGTCAATTCCCACATCTGCTCAAAATATCTATTTGGCGGAAGTCCTTTGGCTTTTCTCTCAGACTTTGTTAATTTTAAAGTCTCTTTGTAGGGGCTGTTTTTTAAATATTTACTGTGTTGTTCTCGTAGATTATCGATTTCAGTTTTGTTCGTACTTTGTTCTAAATTGTCTTTCTTTATAGAAATTATTACGATTACTGATAGGGCGATTAATCCTAGGCCCAGTAGAACCGGGCGGATCATTCTTTTTTTCATATTAGCATTAGTTGAGTTTGAGGTTTAAAAGTAATATAATTACGGTAAAAAACCAAATTTAACATAATAAAAGTTAAATTTAACTTAATTTAACTTTTAACATCTAATACTAACCTAACTATACTCTATTTTTCATCACTCCAAGCCACAGAAGACATTTTCCAATCAAGACCTACTTTGATAAACTGAATCGTTTTCATTCCCCGAGACTCAAAATATGAACCGTTTAATTTACCAGATTTTTCGTAAAAACTAAATCGTTGCGCTACATTTCTATATATTTCTGTTTTATGTGAAATTTCACGTTCACTAAAATCTGTAAGCGTCCCATCACTCAACATTTTTTTTCTTGGAGTTATAAACTCATTAATATTATAGGTCTCTGGAACACCATGAGTATTACTTATTATAATACCATTAGTAATAAATATATTTTCTATATCCTCAACATTAGGAATCTTCCCTCCTGCATTGGTAAACAGACTAAAAAACCTCGTTGTAAGTTTACTTATTTCGTTTTCTTCTTTAGTATCTGTAGGGGTAGAAAAAAATAGAACTGTATCCTTTTCTGATAATTCTATAGTTTTTTCAAAACGTAATCCAATCTTATTTAACAACTTAATCGAAGCAATATTATTAGGGTTTGTTATACCTACAATTTTATCAAGATGTAAGGTATTTTTAGCATAGTTCATTGTTGCATTTGCTATTTCGTAGCCATAGCCCATCCCTAAATATTCTGGAAGCATTGCAAATCCAATATCAATATCTTCTAGTGTATCTCTATTTACTAATCCACACATTCCTATAGAAACATTGGTTTCTTTCAATACAACTACCCATAAACCAAACCCATTTTCTTTGTAACTTTTTATTAGGTTATTTTTTAAATATCCCTCTGCTTCAACATTTGTCTTAATATTCCTGTCTCCAATAAATTCTATCCACTTTGGAGAGTTTATCAATTTTAAAACAAAGTCAGAATCTTCTAAACTAAATTCACGTAGAGACAATCTTTCGGTTTCTAATATTTTTCTCATTTGCTGCCTAACTTTCTATATTATAATTAATTATTGCTCACTTATGATTTTATTAAACATATCTATATCTGTTGCACCTTCTGTACTTATAAAAAGAATATTAGTGGTTTCATTTATATTTAGTTCATCTATAATAGGTTTACATCCTTGTTCTGTCATGATTGCAATAAAGCCAGCTAAACCACTAGCACCGGATTCTCCAGAAATTATTTTTGCATCTGAATCATTAGCAAAATAAAGTTCCCGAATTGCTTCTCTTGAATATTTATCATCAATTTTGATAGACACATCACTTCCATTTTTTAGTAAGTCCCAGGCTCCTAGTGAAGGTGTTCCACAATTAAGCCCTGCCATTATTGTTTTACTATTCCCTAATGAAGTAGTTATTTTTCCTTCTTTAAATGAAGCAAGAATAGCATCTGCTTCTGTTGGTTCTATAATGATAATCTTAGGACGATTTGCGCCATACCTTTCTAAGTAATACCTAATTCCTGTTCCTGCGAAACTCCCAACGCCAGCCTGTAGAAAAACAAGATCTATTTTTGGGTTTGGTATGAGATGAAGATTATCTTCCATTTCCTGAAAGAGCGTTAAATATCCACCCATAATATATGCCGGTATTTCTTCATAATTTTCCCAGGCAGTATCTTGTACTAGCTTCCATCCATTTTTTTTACTCATTTCTTTAGCATAAGCACAAGTTTTATCATAATTACCATCCACTTGTTCAACTACTGCTCCTTCTTTCTCAATAGCTTTTATGCGTTGATCTGTAGTATCGTTTGGGACAAAAACCACTGCTTTTTTATTAAAAAAATTAGCGGACCACGCCACAGCTCTTCCATGATTACCATCTGTAGCTGTACAAAAAGTTTCTATCTGTGGTTTCTTTTTAAGAATTTGATATATAGCATATGAAGCTCCTAACCCTTTAAATGCATTTAAACCAAAACGAAATGATTCATCTTTGATATAAATATTACCAACATTATACTTTTTTGATAAGCCAGGTAAATGAACTAAAGGCGTTGGTTTATATCCTGGTAAAGATGAATGAAATGCCAATGTATCATCGCATTCCTTAAGAATAGAAGTAGTTGTATTATCTACAAACGTATTATCTGGATTATTGATGTAAAACGAAGAATCCTTCTTATTTTTTATCTCCATTTAAATATTTTTATATGTTTACCAAAAATGCTTTTACACGTATTTCAACTCATAAAAAGAACAGGCACCCTAGAGTGCCTGTATATATAATCATGTGATCCAGTTTTTTACTGATTACCAAGAATTATTGGCATTCCGTTTTTTCCTGATCCTACAACAACAACCTTAGCATTAGGTGATTTGGCCAGTTGTAATGTTGCTTCAATTCCTTTTTCTGTAAGAATTTTATCTGTTAACGACGCACTCAAAATCTGGTTAGCTACTGCTTTACCTTCTGCATCAATTTTTTGTCTTTCAGCTTCTTTTTTGGCTTTTTCTAGTCTAAACTCATATTCCAGAGCTTCCTGCTCTTGTCTTAGTTTACGCTCGATTGCTTCTTTAATCGTAGGTGGTAATGTTACATCACGTACCAACACCTCATTAAGCTGAATGAATTGATTACCTACTATCTTTTTTGTCTCTTCAAAAATTTCTTTTTGGATCGCATCCCTTTTACTAGAATACAATTGTTCTGGAGTATATCTTCCTACTACACTACGAGCTGCAGATCGTATTGTTGGTAATAAAACTCGTGCTACATAATTTTCTCCTTTTTGCTGGTGTAATAGCCCTAATTTATCATAATCTGGTTGAAACCATGCAGAAGCATCTAATTTAATTTCTAATCCGTTAGAAGAAAGTACCTGCATTTTTTCAAAAACTTCTTGCTGTCGTACTTCGTAAACGATTACTTTATTCCAGGGAGCAACTAGATGAAAACCTTCTCCCAGAGGTGGACCATCTGTAACCACACCTCCTCCAAATGTTTTATAAAGCACACCGGCTTCTCCAGAACCAATAGTTTCTGTTGATTTTGAAATAAAGACGATTGCTAATACTAATAGAATTAGAATAGGCAATCCTATTTTTGGTAATTTTTCCATAATAATTTTGAGTTTTTAATTTTAAATAAGTCCGTTATATTTTCGTGCAAACCACTCTATAGTAAGTAACAAAATAACTATTGCCAAAAGATATTTCCAGTCTATTAAAGATACTACATTTTCCTTATTTTTCTGTATGGTTTGATATCTTTGATCTTCTAGCAGTTCTTTTATAAGTGTGTCTTTTTGGTTTAAATAATATGACTTACCATTAGTATTAGTAGCTACTTGCATTAGTTTTGTTACATCTGCATTAAGAAATTGTTGTTCTACATCATATTCTAGAATTGCAAAACTCCCAGAACGTGCTATATTCTCACCTAATACTGTTACTGTATATTCATAATTTCCTGCTTCAAGATTACTCAAATCCACTTCATATGAATTATTTTTCAATAACATAGGTATAGTCTGGGTAGCTTCTGTTTCTTTATTTTTAATTGAAATTCTTAAATTTCCTCTCCTTTCAAATTCATAATTCTTTGTAAAATACTCTGCTTTAATAACAACACTAGCATTACCATAATAAAATGACTCAGAGATGGTATTTAACCTACTCTTTCTTTTACTAGAAGCCAGATACTGAATCAGTTTACCGAAAAACTCATCAAAATCTTCAAATTTTTGAGTATCTAAATAATTTTGAGCTCTCCATCTCCATATTCCTTCTCCAAACAAAACTGCTTCTCTTACCCCTCCTCGTTCTATAGTAGCAAGTAATATTTCTTCAGTATCAATATTACTTACCGTTCTGTATAATAAAGGATCGTGATTAGAATTCATTCTAATTTCGCCAAAAGTTCCTATTAAAGGAGGATAACTTTGAAAACCAATATCTTCTTGAAGAAATGCTCCATAATTATTATTATACCTGGGAACATAATATTCATTTTGCCTTGTAATTTCCTGGGTATACTTATTTTGAATCCTATTAAGAAAAACCCAATCTGTTTTTGGGCCGGTAATAGTAAAATAATTTTTTTTCAGCGTATTTAATTTTTCATAAACTCCTCTATATCTGGTGTTGGGTTGATATAATATAACTAACTGATAATCGTTTAGATCCTTCTTCTCATTAGGTTTACTAATCGTAATACTTCGTCTTTCATTGCTTTCAACACTTTTCTTTATAGCTCCAAGATCTGGATGTACTATATCACTTATCAATAAGACATTGGTTTTTTGATCAATTACCTCTACTGCAAAAGTTTTTGAGTTATTTATTGTATTTTTTTCTATATCCAAAGGTGTCAATGCGGCAACATATTGATTTACACCTACTCTATTAGCCGGAAGCGTAAAATTAACTACTGTAGAATTATTTGTACCTGAGAAAGAAACGGGCTGAGAAAAAATTGTACTATTTCCCGATTTTACTTGAAATGTAGTCGTAATTTCCTCATTACCGGAATATGTAAGAATTACCTCGACGGGAAACTTATTTTTTAAATATGCATAACGATTAACATTAAGTTGTTGGATTTTTGTATCCAACACCTTTATTGTATCTCCAGAAATAATTGGATACACAGCTTGCTTATACCCTAAGCTACTAAATTGATAATCTTTACCATAAGTTTGATTTCCATCTGTGATCACAATTGTGGGTGCAATTGTATTTTTATGAATTTGCTCTAATTCTTCTAACGCTTTCGATATATTGGTCTGCTTTTGATCAAAAGAAAAACGTAGAGAATCATTTAATTTATCAGAAAATGAATAGTAAGTAATATCAAACCTTTCATTGAGTTCTTCATTCTCTGCAATTTGATTTGCAAACTGAGTAACTTCCTGATCTTGCTTAAGATATTTTATTGAAGAAGAATTATCCACTGCAACCACCAAAACCGGTTTCTCTATATAGTAGGTATTCTGTTTGAAGGTAGGGTTAATTAACAACAATAGCAGTGCAAAAACACTAAGGAAACGCAAAAAAGCAAAAAACAGGATATTTTTTTTCCTGTTTTTTGTCTTATACCAATATTGAAACAATGCAACAATTAATGCTGTTATAAAAGCGGCTATGATCAATAAGATTATTTGTGTTTGCATTCTATAAATTACAATATACGATGGTTGAGTTACGGATTACAGTTTATTTTAGAGTGTTAAGTGCAACTCTTTTCATACAAGTTGAAATTTAATGACTTTAAAATCAAAAAATATTAAAATATTCAAAAAAAAATGATTCTGAAATCGCTAATCGTAATTCTAAAATCAGGTAAGCATTCCTCCATCCACATTAAGTACTTGTCCTGTAATATATGCGCTTAAATCACTTGCCAGAAACAAACATGTATTTGCAATATCTTCTGGACTACCGCCTCGTTTTAGCGGAATAGCATTACGCCATCCTTCGACAACTTTTTCGTCAAGTTTTTCAGTCATTTCAGTTTCAATAAAACCAGGTGCAACTACATTACTTCTAATATTTCTAGATCCAAGCTCTAACGCAACAGATTTTGAAAAGCCTATAATTCCAGCTTTTGAAGCTGCATAATTAGCTTGACCTGCATTACCTTTTACTCCAACAACAGAACTCATGTTTATTATACTTCCTTTACGTTGTTTAAGCATAGTTCTTTGAACAGCCTTAGTCATATTAAATACGCTTTTCAGGTTTACTTCGATAACTTTATCAAAATCTTCCTCACTCATACGCATTAAAAGGTTATCCTTTGTAATACCTGCATTATTCACTAAAACATCAATACTACCAAATGTTTCTAAGACATCTGCAGCTAATTCCTGCGCCTGATCGTAATTTGCAGCATTACTTTGATATCCTTTAGCTTTTATTCCTAATCCATTTAATTCTTTTTCTAATGTCTTAGCTGCTTCAACAGAAGAACTATAAGTGAAAGCAATATTGGCTCCTTGCTGTGCAAAAATTTCTGCTATTCCTTTGCCAATACCACGAGTAGCTCCAGTGATAATAGCTGTTTTACCTTGTAAAAGATTCATTCGTTATGTTCTAATTTTTGTGGTATCTAAACCAGTTATAATTTGCAATGTGAATTCAAATATAAGAATTACAAACAGGTCAACAGCAATAAACCCTGTGATTTCTCACAGGGTATATAAATTAATAATCGTTTATCTGATTTTACAGTTTTATATCTTCATTTTTCTTCTCGTAATTAAAAAGATAATCAACATCCATTTCTTTAACTACACCTAATTTAGATAACGCATCCATATTTACATCTTTTTTATTACCAACTACAAGTACGTTATAGGTTTCTCCTTTTATATTTTCATTAAAGAAAGACTTAAGATCTTCTAGAGTCATATCTTTAATGGTATTATACATCTCTTCTCGATTATCATTATCGATTCCTCTTTTTTTCAACCCTTCATAAGTCCAGAAAATTTTAGATTTAGTTATACGCTGAGCAGCAATTTTCTTTAATGTTGCTTCTTTTGCAGCATTAAACTGTTCTTCTGCTTCTGGCATATTAGTCATTAAATCCATCATTGCATCTACTGCCTGAGGCATTTTATTTGCCTGGGTACCTATATATGCATATACATAATTAGAATCTCCTTTTTCTGATGCTGTTGAATATGCAGAAAATGCAGAATATGCTAATGATTTTGACTCTCTAATTTCTTGAAACACTATAGATGATAATCCACTACCAAAGTATGTATTAAACAATCTTGAAGCTGCCATTTTACCAGAATCAAACTCTGATCCTTTTGCCAAAAATATCATTTCACTCTGTACCATATCATAATCAACAAAATACACATTACCTCCGGTTTCTTTTTGGACGTATTTAACTTCTTCTGGATAGTCTAACAATTCACCCTGAATCTTATGATTTTTGTTTATAGAAGCTATTGCCGCATCTACATCTTTACCATAATAAAATATACGTTGTTTAAAATTACGAAGCTCTTTAATTTTATCTACTAATTCCTGTGGATTAACAGCCTGCAACTCTCCTATTGTATAGATATTACGTAAAGGAGAATTATCACCATACATACCATAGCTCATCAACCCATTCCATAAAATGTTTCCTTTTTGTGTTTTCGAATCCTGACGTCCTTTTGCGATCTGATCTACATATTTCGCATATGTTTCCTGGTTAGGAACTGCATTAGTCCATAAATGCTCTAATAAAGCCAAGCCTGCATCAAGGTTTTCTTTTAACCCAGAAATACCGACATAAGTTTTATCAGAACCTGCATTTACAAAATAATCAATTCCTAGTTTATAGAATTCCTTTTTTAGCTCTTCTGGAGAGTATTTATCTGTACCTAAATAATCTAAATATCCTGTTGCCAGAGAAACTTTACGATCATTATCTCTTCCCATATCAAAAATGATACTAAGGTTAAATAAGTCATTATTAGGGTTATCAATATAGGATACTTTTAATTCACTTGTTGTCTTAGTTTCTTTAATCGCTGATTTATAATCAATATACTTAGGGGTTAAAGCAGGAGTTTCTTGCTGAGTAAATGCCTTGATAAATTCTGATTGTTTATCTCTGTTTAACTCTACAGGAGTAATACCAGGGTTTTCTACTTTAGTAATGTTTTTATCTTCTCCTTTACGCTTGTATATCACTACATAATTATCCTTATAAAAAGAATTTGCAAAATCTACTAATTCTTGTTTTGAAACTTTCTTAAGTTCATTTAAAAATTCGACTTTATCTTTCCAATCTTCTCTATGAATAAATGCATTGTAATATGCCGAAGCTAATGCAGTATTATTTTCATATTCTCTTGTTTGGCTAAGTTTTAAGTCATTAACCACTGCAGAAATCATCCACTCGTCAAACTCTCCTTTTTTTAACTTATCGATTTGAGAGAGCAATAAATCTTTCACTTCATCCAGAGTCTGATCTGCTTTTGGTGATCCATAAAATTGATGGTATCCATAATCATTTAAAAATGTTGGTGAACAACCTGCATTTTGAACCGCTTGCTTTTGATTTAAGTTCAAATCAATTAGACCAGCATTACCATTAGCCAATAACATATCTGCTAGTGTTAGAAGTTTTTCTTCTTTTGTTCCTATAGCACCTGAACGAAATGCTACAGAAACAGATTCTGCAGTAGGTCCAAATACTTCTTTAATAACCGGACTGGTTATTGGTTCTTCTTTTGGCAATACAGGATGAACAACTTCTTTCTTCTCAAAACCACCAAAAGCTTTGTTTACTTTCTGTATAGTTTGATCAAAATCAATATCTCCAACCAATACCATAGCCATATTATTAGGAACATAATACTTGTCAAAATAATTATGTATCGCTACCATTGAAGGGTTTTTAAGATGCTCAGAGGTTCCTATTGTTTTTTGTTGCCCATATGGGTGATTGGGAAACAACCCTTCTAGCATTGCAGCATATGATTTCCACCCATCGCTATCCTGTCCTCTATTAAATTCTTCATAAACAGCTTCTAGCTCTGTATGAAACAAACGCAATACCAGTTGACTAAATCGCTCACTTTCTACATTAAGCCATTTATCTAGTTCATTAGCCGGGATTTTGTTTTTATATACAGTCTCTTCAAACCATGTATGTGCATTGGTTCCTTCTGCTCCTAAAGAACTAATCATTTTATCATATTCATTAGATATAGATATTTTTGAGGCTTCAAAAGAAACTTCATCAATCTTCTTGTATATCTCCTTCTTTTTATCTTCATCTGTTTCTGCTTTATGTTGTTCATATAAATCAGAAATCTGTTGTAGTAATACTTTTTCTTTTTCAAAATCCTGAGTACCTATCTCATCAGTACCTTTAAAAACCATATGCTCTAAATAATGAGCAAGCCCTGTAGCTTCTTTAGGGTCATAATTTGAACCAGCTCGTACGGCTATAAAAGTTTGAATTTTTGGTTCTTCTTCATTTTTAGCTAAATATACTTTTAAGCCATTCTCCAAGGTATATAATCTTAACCCTGTTGGATCGTTAGTAACAGTTTCATAGTTGAAACCTGCTGTGTCGGTATGTTGTTCGACTTTAATTTCTTGCGAAACACTCGTTTCTGATGATGATTTTTTACAATTGCTAAGACAAATAACTGACAGCAATAACAAAACCGTTTTAATTAATTTCATATGTTATTTTAATTGTTTTATGGTGTCTTGTAAACACACCAGAGTTGATTATATGAGTTAGTTTATAATTAATGTACTATAATACGTGTAGTAATTATCAATGTTACAAATATTAAGAATATTTTAACAGGAATAAAATTATCCAAGAAGAGTAAATTATGGGTAGTAAGCTGCCTCGATACTGGTATACTAAATATTCAATAAAAGAAAGGTTTCTCAATAAAAACCCTAGATACTCAAACTTTTCTGCTTATAAGAAGTTAAGCTTGGTAAACTGAGCTGTACGAAATTAAACGAGGAGTTTTCAAAATGCTTCTGTAGTACAATTAGATTACATTATAGGATTTTCTAAAAAAGGAAATACTGGTATTGAAGATATATTAATACAAAAAAAATCATTAAATACATCAAATAGAATTTTTACAATTCTTTTATTTTTAAATATTCAAGAAAAAAATCCACTGGATAATAAGATAAGTATTCTTCATTGGTTATTAACCTTTCATAACCTTTTAATTTTTTGCCAATAGGTTTTACTGTAAATTTTTTATTGTTAGCAAATACTAAAGCATTATAAACAAATTCTGAGCAATACAACCCCAAATTGGTTTTAGGGTCAAAATCAAAATGAATCTTTTCTTTTTCAAGTTTTTTTATATACTCTTTCAATCTTTCATATTCTTCTTTACTAATTGGCAATGACCAAATTCTATTATCTTTATTATTTGGTGAAGACCAAAAGAAATCTATTCTTTCTTTAATTAAAGAAGACCCAAAACCATTTATACTATCATAGCTAACATTGTAAACATACGCATCTATATCTTTGCTAAAAGTGATACCAATATGTGAAATGTCGTTAGGAGTTGAATTGTATTTTAAAACTAAATTACCCTCTTTACTTTTTGAGTTTCGTGATACAATATATAAATGCCCATCATAATTAGTACGATCACAACTTAATAACATAAGAGTTAGTAAAAAGAATGCAGCTATTTTGACTAAATAAATTTTCATAATTGTGTATAAAACGAATTCTAAATATTATGTTCCAGTAATTAAATGTAATCTGTATTTTTAAATAGCGTGAGTTTGAATTATGAAAGCTGTTTTAGTTTCATAATTCAAACTCACGCTATCTAAAATTGGGTTATGCTATTTATACAAACCAATCCCTTATTTATTGTCTGGATCTGTATAGGTATAAGCTGTTGAGCTTGCAGTCACTCCTGTAGCTATGGTCCCCGCCATTGTACCGCCAACATCTGCAGCACCTACTATTAACCATTGCCACCATTTTCTCTTCTTTGCAAGTGAATTATCAGCTACTCTTACAGAGCCATAATAATTATACCAGTAACATGTTGAGTATCTCGCCGTAGAAATAGCAGATAAAATTGTTTTTCTCTCCTCTCTAGTGTAATCTTTATTTCCAAGAGCATTATTCTCGAATCTAATTAAATCCCTCTGAACTGTATCAAAATTAGGTTCTCTCTCCGAATATGCGCTATCAAACAGATAATCAATTAAAACTTTTAAATCATTTTTTGCACGTGATGACAATCTCAGGTCGTTTATAATGTTATGAAAATTATTTCCAAAATCATCAATTCCTCTCAATATATCTGATGGATCTACAGGGGTTTCCTCACCCTCAATACTTAAAAATCTAGGATTCTCATTTGCTAAACCTTCAACAATACTAACTATTTCATCTACCGACAATCTTTTTCCCGAATAGTTAAGAACAAATTCATTTAATATTTCATTATGTATTTCACCAACATAATTATAAGGGTTTTTCGAATCAGCTATTGTATTACAATATTCAGTAGCATTTTTAGAGCTATCAGAAATAGTTTTTAATTGATTTTCTTGTAAATCATTATTATTATCTTCTGCACAAGAAAACAGTAAAAAACCTAAAAGGAACGTTATTATAATTTTTGATTTGTGTAACATATTTATTATAATTTTAATTGTATTAATACTATAAACATTTAAAGACACTCATAGTGTATGTCCATTCTTCGCGAAAGAATTTTTATGATATAATTAGAAAAGAAAAAAAAGATTCTCTTTTAATAATTATGCTGTCCTGTGACCATAACTAGTATTTTGTTACCCAAAAAAATTATCTTTTTTTGATAAAAAACAGTAAAACACTGATTATCAATACTAAAAAAAGGAATGAAATAATCCCATAGAAGAGATTATTGGATGGAAATAATTTGGTTTCTGAATCACCAATTAATACAAATGTTGCCCAATAATGTGGAGAAGCGTCTGATAAAGAAGTAGAGTTTATATATTCAATTTTGGCATTATGCAAAGCTTTAGATTTAGTTTGCCCCTTATCTAAATTACTATAAAAGCTTTCCATTATTTGAGCTGTAGATTTATCATTAGCATTCCATAGAGATGAAATCACCGTATTAGTCCCTGCATAGAAAAATCCTCTAGCCAAACTCATAACACCTTCTCCTTTAGCTATTTTTCCTAAAGACGTATTACAAGCACTTAATACCACTAATTCTGCTTGATTTCTGGACGTATATAACTCATGATATTCTAGACTAGTATCATTAAATGCTATTTGAAGGTTATCCGAAAAATTAGCATGCGTAGCCAGGTGGATTATTTTATGATTCGTTGTTTTGGATAAAAAGTTTTGTTTAGATGCTTCCTTTTCTAGGTAACTATTTAAGGATATATAATTATCTATAGCATTAATTTCATTGATACTGTTGGTAATATCATCTAAATCACTATGTGCAAAAGTTACTGGAGCAAAGGCTACTAAATCCATAGATGGTTTTCTCTTTACGGTAGCATTATGCTGTAAAAAAGACATAGAATACCCATAACTTATTTCGTTGTCTTCTATAAGATATCGATTGGTATTCTTATCTACTACTAAGGATTCAAAAGGAATATATTGTAGAGTACCATCAGGAATTATAATAAGGTGTTTTTGATTCAAAGACGTTGAGATTTTGCCTTTTGGAATCAATAAAGTATATAATTCGGAAGCTATTTCCTGAAATCTTAATCTATCTTCTTCTGTCTCAAAAGGTTTAGATAATTGATTTCTGTATGTTCTGATTAGCTTTTCTACAGCTTTTAATTCGCTTATTCTTATTATTTCTGTTTTGGTATTAGAAACCAAAACAGCATACAATTCACTAAAAGAATCATCATCATCATCCCTATTACTAACATAAGATATGATAACACTGTCTTTATCTAAAGTTTCTTGAATTTTCTTTAAATCAATTATGCTAGTCGTTTCTTTCTCTTTGTAATAATCTGGAAATGCTATTTGTAAAGAATCTTCTTGTTTCTGATATTGTTGTTTTAATTCAAAACGCTTATACTCTAACTTCTTAATACTATCTCTATTTTTCTGAGAAGAAATTAAATTTTCTAAATCTAGAATCTGTTTTTTAAGCTCATTTTCTTGTTCTAATATTTCACCTGGTAATTGCCATTTATCAGTATTCTTAAGGATATCTTCTGTTAAAAGTAATGCTTTCTTTTTTTCTGAAAAGTAAAAGGCTTTTTCTTCTTTATCAAGAATTTCACAAACCAGTATTCCCTTTAGATAAATTTCTGAAGCTTTTTTTCGCCAGTTTAATCTTGATTTTTCTTCCTTGCTAACATCGAGTAAAATATCAACTAATTTATCTGCTGATAACAAATTAGAAAGCGCAAGTTCAATATGTTTACTATTATTTTCTTTCTCATATAATTTTATAAGAATAGTTGCTTTCTGGATCAAGGCTAATAAAACATAGTACTGATTATCCGAAATCATTAAATCATTCTGCCTAGGTAAAGCTGAGATATTCTGATCCAGACGAATACTCTCAATTAAAGATTTTTGAATATTAACAAGTGCATCGTGATACTCATTCTTATCTAAATAATAATTACTCAATTGATGGTATACAATAGACTTCTCTTCTCTTCTTCGAGAATATTTCAATCCATTATTCAAAAAGAAGAGAACGCTGTCTTTTTGTGTTTCATCTTTAGCATCTATATACAATCTTCCAAGGTTGGTATAAGATGTACATATAAAAGTAGAATCATTATCCTGTATGGCTTTATTTAGGTTTCGATAGCTATAATACCTGGCTTTATGAAAATCTAATCTTTCTTCGGTAGAATAATAATTTGCATAGTCATTGTTCAAAGTACGATAATCGTTTAATGAATAATCTTGAACAAGAAGAAAAAGCTGATTAGTCTTATTCATCACTTCAAACATTTGGTCCAGACTCTTTTTAGTGTCTATCCCAAATAAAACATGATAATAATCTATATATTTTTTTATTAAAAGTTTCTTTTTATCAAATTTTTCTAAACCAGTAACCCCACGAGAATAGTAATCTTTTGATCTAAAAAAATCTCCTCTTTTATAATAATACTTTCCTAATTCGCAAAATGCCTTGGCGGTACTATACTCATCGGTATTAATATCAACTACTTCTTGATAACAAGTTATAGATTTTTCAAAATTCTTTACAAGGGAATAAAAAAGCCCTAAATTATATAGAGCTTTTGCATACATATTATTTCTTAAATTTAACTTTCGGTATACTGATATTTCGTATTCTACATAGTTAATTCCCTTTGTATATAAATCTTCTCGATAGAGTTTTCTAGAAAATTCATGAGCGATTTTAATACTATGTAAATACTGTTCTTTTTTCTCATAAAGGTCTATAATACTATCAACTTCTTTTTCAATACTAGAAATAGTGATGTCCTTACGATCCCATAAAGATTCGTAATATTCATACAGGTCCTGAGCATTTCCATTTATTGTTATGCACAAGAATCCTATCCATAGAAATTTATACGATTTCAATATTAATCTTACTTATAGTCTTTACAGTTAGCATTCAATGTCACTTTATCCATATCTTCTTTATCAGGATTGGTAAGTGGTGCAGGATCTTTTGCATAATAAATTTCAGCATTTACTACCCAAACTTCAACATCGTCATTATCCTTAATTTCACATTCTTCCCAACTTAACAGCAGCCCGGTGCGGATGTAATTGCCACGAACTTTTTCCTTATTATATTCCGAAGTCCCTTTTCTATATTCAATTAAAACTTCCATAGTTCTAACAGCACGTACCTGCTTCACATCTGTTTTTTTAGTAACATCATAAGGTATATCAGTATCATATGTACAACTTACTACAGACAAAAATGCACATATAATCAATACTATATTCAAAAAAAAACTTCTTTTCATCACTATAATTTTATAAATTAATTTACTTTCACCTTATCAGTTACCAAAACATCAATTTTGTTACCCAAACGAAGATAAAAAAATTATTTTCGCATAATAGATTCACAATTTTTTGATGACGGAAAAAACACAACACCTTACTAGTTTACTTAATAATGATTCTAAAGGAATCATGAACATCTATAACCTGGTATTTCCTAGAGTTAGAAAATTTATTATACAAAATAAAGGACAACAACAGGATGCCGAAGATATTTTTCAAAAGGCTTTGTTACAGATTACCGTTCGATACCGTAAAGAAAGATTCGAAATCAAAAGTAGTTTTGAAGCCTATTTATTTACCTCTTGTAAAAATTTATGGCGTAGAGAATTAAAAAAATTAAAAAACAGGGTAACAAATAGTGAAATTATTGAACTAGTACCTGCTGAGCGTAATCTTGCATTATCAATTCTAGAACAAAAAAGATGGGAATTGTTTACCGAAAAATTGAGTTTAATCTCAGATAATTGCAAAAAAATATTAACCCTATTTTTTAATAATACTTCTTATAAAGATATTGTAAAAACAATGGGTTATAATTCTGAAACCGTTGCCAGGCAGCGTGTTTTTAAATGTAAAGCAAAATTATCTGAAGTAATCAAAAACGATGAGCGTTATAATTCTCTAAAAAAACTATGAGTATAGATGAACATATATTAATTCAGGATTTTCTAAATAACAAACTCACAGAAAAAGAAAGAGATCTGGTTTTGTCAAGAATGGAAAGTGATAAAGATTTTCTTGAAAAAGTTAATTTTGAGAAACAACTCATTCTTAATTTAAATGATTCTGAATGGAGTATTAGTAGTAATATTCATCACCCTGAAATTGATGAGTATGAGAAAATACTTAGAAGTGAATCAACTCAGACACTAAAAGACACATTGTATGCTGTAAATTCTAAATATCAGCTAAAAGAAAAGAAAAGAAACCGGTCTTGGATTCTATACACTGGTATCGCAGTTATTTTGGTTATCATTGGTCTTACTCTTTTTTCTCCTTTTAAAACTTCTCCTAATGAACTATACGCATATTATTTAGATTTATCAGAACTACCTTCTTTAGTAGACCGGGGCAATAGTGAACAAAAATTACTAATCAAAGCGCAAAAATTATTTGAAGCTAAAGAATATGAGCAATCATTGGGTATTTTAGAGAAGGAGTTTTCTACTGCTCAAGAGAATAGAGCAACCATATATCTTTATACTGGAATTTCTCAAATGGAACTAGGGCAATTCGATAAAGCAGAAATCAGTTTTAATACGTTAATAGAAAACAAATTTATAGACAGTCCTAAAGGACAATGGTATAAAGCTTTATTATTTCTCAAAAAGAATGACTTGTCAAAAGCAAAAAACATATTACTTCAAATCACAGAATCTTCAAGTAATTACAAATTTAAAGAAGCATCAGAACTTCTAAGTAAGCTATAAAAAAAAACTTATAATGAATTTTCATTATAAGTTTTTTTTAAGCGATAAACTAATCCCTTTTTTTGAGACCAATCGTATAATTTCTAACCGAGTACTTCGGCTACTTTTTTACCTATTTCTGCAGGAGAGTTTACTACATGAATTCCGCATTCTCTCATAATTTCTTTTTTTGCTGCTGCAGTATCTTCACTACCTCCAACAATAGCTCCGGCATGTCCCATGGTACGTCCAGCAGGGGCAGTTTCACCAGCAATAAAACCTACAACAGGCTTAGAGGTTCCACTTTCTTTTATCCATTTTGCAGCATCTGCTTCTAATTGACCTCCTATTTCACCAATCATAACCACACAGTCTGTTTCTGGATCATTGATCAGTAATTCAACCGCTTCTTTTGTTGTGGTACCAATAATTGGATCACCACCGATTCCTATTGCAGTAGTTATCCCAAGTCCTTGCTTTACTACTTGATCTGCTGCTTCATATGTTAGTGTACCTGATTTTGATACAATACCAACATTACCTTTTTTAAATACAAACCCTGGCATAATACCAACTTTTGCTTCTCCCGGTGTAATTACTCCAGGGCAATTTGGACCAATAAGTCTACATCCTTTATCACTAATATAGTTTGATGCCGTAATCATATCCGCAACGGGAATACCTTCTGTAATTGTAATAATTACTTTTATTCCTGCATCTGCAGCTTCCATAATTGCATCTGCGGCAAAAGCTGGTGGTACAAAAATAATTGTAGTATCTGCATCTACTTCTCTAACTGCATCTTCAACGGTATTAAAAACAGGTCTATTCAAATGAGTTTGTCCTCCTTTTCCGGGAGTCACTCCTCCAACAACATTTGTTCCATACTCGATCATTTGACCTGCATGAAAAGTACCTTCACTACCTGTAAATCCTTGTACAATAATTTTTGAATCTTTATTAACTAAAACACTCATTGCGTTATGATTTTTTATTTTTTTAGAGCTCCAAAAGTAAGCTTTTGAAAATTATGGTTGAAATGAAAAACTAATTATTTTGAAATAAATGACATTATACTTTCTGGAGCATTATCTACTTGTTGACTTATTTGATATCCTTTATATAATTTATCATTCTTAAGTTCCCAAATTGTAATAAAATGAGCTATCGGATCTTCTTTATCTGGTGCTTCGATAGTTTGAACATAATATGTATATCGTATAGTCACTGTATCCCCTTCGGCTATAAGGTGACTAATTTCGCATCTCAAAGTTTCAAAAGACAGGGCCATTTCATTAAACATGGCCTTAATATCATTAAAATCTTTCTTGTTGAACCCAAAACTGCTATTCCAATACAATTCAATTTCAGGATGTAAATACTCAGAAAAGGCTTCAGTATTATGAATAAGATCTGTTTCATAAAAAGACCGTACTATATCCTTAACTGTTTTACTCATTTTTTTTCAATTTATCTATCAAATCAGGAATTTGTCGTATTGCAGCAATCTCCTTGTATTTTTTTCTAAAATCATCTGCAGGAGTACCAAAATAACTCTTATTAGCTTCTAAAGATTTACTCACTCCTGATTGCGCAGAAATAATAGCTTTACTACCAATAGTAATAGCACTGGTAATACCAACTTGCCCCCAGATCGTTACTTCATCTTCAATAACAACACAACCAGAAATGCCTACTTGAGAAGCAATTAAACATTTTTTCCCTATTACAGTATCGTGGCCAACATGTACTTGGTTATCTATTTTGGTTCCTTCTTTTATAATAGTATCTCCGGTAACTCCTTTATCTATAGTACATGACGATCCCAAATCTACATTATCCTCTATAATCACACGACCTCCAGAAATTAATTTATCAAATCCATGAGGTCTTTTCTGATAATAAAAAGCATCTGTCCCCAAAACGGTACCTGCATGTATCGTAACATTATTACCAATAATAGTGTTATCATAAATGCTTACATTGGCATGAATAAGGCAATTATCACCAATATTTACATTATTCCCAACAAAACCACCAGGTTGTATAATTGTATTTTTACCTATTTTGGCTGTTTCTGAAATCAAAGAATCAGCTTTTTTAAATGGCCTAAAATATGTTGTAAGTATATTAAAATCTCTAAAAGGATCATCAGAGATTAGGAGTGCCTTACCTTCTGGGCATTCTACTTCTTTATTAATCAAAATTACTGTTGCTGCACTTTGCAATGCTTTATCGTAATATTTGGGATGATCAACAAAAACTATATCTCCTGGAGAAACTACATGTATTTCATTCATCCCTAAAATAGGGAAATTAGAGCCCCCTACATACTCTGACGATATAATAGTGGCTATTTGCTGTAAGGTATGCGCTTGCGGAAATTTCATTCTAAAAATTCGGAATATAAAATGTTATTCTTTTATTCTTTCTTTATACGTCCCTTTTTCTGTTTCGACCTTAATTTTATCTCCTTCATTAATAAAAAGAGGTACCATTACTTCTGCTCCGGTCTCTACGGTAGCTGGTTTAGTAGCATTGGTTGCCGTATTTCCTTTAACACCTGGCTCTGTACCTGTTACTTCAAGAATAACACTGGCAGGCATTTCTACAGAAAGAGGCATTTGGTCTTCAGAATTGATAATAACAGTTACCACTTCTCCTTCTTTTAATAATCCAGGAGCATCCAAAGTGGATTTCTCTAATGTGATTTGATTATAATCCTCGGTATTCATAAAATGAAAAGTATCTCCCTCTGCATATAAGTACTGAAACTTGTGTGTCTCTACTCGCACATCATCTATCTTATGTCCTGCAGAAAATGTATTATCAATTACTTTTCCAGTAGTTACACTTTTTAGTTTTGTACGTACAAATGCAGGTCCTTTACCAGGTTTCACATGTAAAAATTCAATAACTTTAAAGATGTCGTGATTGTATTTGATACACAATCCATTTCTGATATCACTAGTACTTGCCATTATTCCTTAATTTCTTATGATTATTATCTATTATCGAATTATTTAATTAGAGAAATATCCTTTCATAATTCCTCTCTGAGAATTTTTAATAAATTCTAAAACCTCATCTCGTTCTGGAGTTGCTTCCATTTCGGCTTCAATAATCGCTACTGCTTGAGTATTATTATAATTCTGTTGGTATAATATTCGATAAATATTCTGTACTTCTCTTATTTTTTCTGTTGTAAATCCTCTTCGGCGTAAACCTATAGAATTAATACCTACATATGATAAAGGTTCTCTGGCAGCCTTAACAAATGGAGGGACATCTTTACGAACCAATGATCCTCCTGTTACAAATGCATGATTACCTATACTGCAAAACTGCTGTACCGCAGCCATACCAGCCAAAACAACATAATCACCAACATTGATATGACCTGCTAGTGTGCTGTTATTAGAAAATATACAGTTGTCACCAACAATACAATCGTGGGCTATATGGCAATATGCCATGATCCAACAATTTTTTCCTATTTTGGTTTTCATTCTATCGGTCGTCCCTCTATTGATTGTAACACACTCTCGAATCGTAGTATTATCTCCAATTTCGGTTATGGTATCTTCATCATTAAATTTTTTATCCTGAGGAGTAGCAGAAATAACAGCTCCTGGAAAAATACTACAGTTTTTTCCTATGCGTGCTCCTTCCATAATAGTAACATTAGAACCTATCCAGGTTCCTTCTCCTATCACCACATTATTATGTATGGTTGTAAAAGGTTCTATTACAACATTTTTTGCAATTTTTGCTCCTGGATGAACGTATGCTAATGGTTGATTCATCTATTTTATTGATTATTTTGATTTTACAATTTGCGCCATAAGTTCTGCTTCGGTAACTAATTTACCATTAGCATAGGCAAAAGCCTGCATATGACAAATACCACGACGAATGGGTGTTATAAGTTCTAATTTAAATATCAAGGTATCGCCTGGTAATACTTGCTGTTTGAATTTCACTTTATCTATTTTCATAAAATAGGTAAGGTAATTTTCTGGATCGGGTACAGTACTCAATGCTAAAATACCACCTGTCTGAGCCATCGCTTCAATCTGAAGTACTCCTGGCATTACTGGTGCACCCGGAAAATGTCCTACAAAAAATGGCTCATTCATGGTTACATTTTTAAGGCCGACCACATGTTTATCAGACATTTCTAAAATCCTGTCTATTAACAAGAAAGGAGGTCTATGCGGAAGCATACCCATTATCTTATTAATATCCATTAAAGGTTCTTTGGAAAGATCAAATTGAGGAACTTTATTACGTTTTTCAATTTTTATAATCTTCGAAAGCTTTTTAGCAAACTGAGTATTCACATAATGCCCAGGCTTATTAGCAATGATTTTTCCTCTAATCCTTGTTCCTATCAATGCTATATCTCCTATAACATCCAATAGTTTATGGCGTGCAGCTTCGTTTGGGTAATGTAATGTCAAATTATCCAAAATACCATTAGGCTTTATAGCAATAGATTCTTTTCCAAATGCTACTTTAAGTTTTTCCATAGTACTTGGACTTAATTCTTTATCCACATACACGATAGCATTATTTAAGTCTCCTCCTTTAATCAAACCATGTTCTAGCAGCATTTCTAATTCATGTAGAAAACTAAAGGTTCTAGCATCTGCAATTTCTTTTTTAAAATCCGATAGACGCTTTAAAGAAGCATTTTGAGTCCCTAAAACTTTGGTCCCAAAATCAACCATTGTAGTCACCTGATATTCATCAGATGGCATTACAATAATCTCACTACCAGACTCTTCGTCAATATAAGATATTACATCTTTTACGATATATTCTTCTCTTTCTGATTCTTGTTCTACAATACCAGCTTGCTCCAGAGCTTCAATAAAAAACTTACTAGAACCATCCATAATTGGAGGTTCTGATGCGTCTAATTCTATCAAAAGATTATCAATCTCTAATCCTACACAAGCTGCAAGGACGTGTTCTGATGTTTGAATACTGACTCCGTTTTTCTCTAAATTTGTCCCTCGTTGTGTATTTACAACATAATTAGCATCAGCTTCAATAATAGGATTGCCTTCAAGATCGATTCTGCAAAATGCATAACCATGATTCTCGGGTGCCGGTTTAAAAGTTAAATTCACTTCTTTTCCAGTATGTAGGCCTACACCTGTAAGCTTTATCTCCTTTTTAATGGTTCTTTGTTTTCCTACGACAATATCACTCATTATTGTTTATCTTTTTCTCTAGTTTGTATATTCTATCCTCTAATTTGGGAAGATTTTTAAAATGTACATAAGATTTATTAAAGTCAGAATATCCTAAAGCAGGGGAACCCTGAATAGCTTCTCCGTCTTTTATATTTCTTCCTATACCTGATTGCGCCTGAATTTTCACATTATTACCTATAACAAGGTGTCCCGCAATACCTACTTGCCCACCAATCAAGCAATGTTTACCTATTTTGGTAGATCCTGCAATTCCTGTCTGAGCAGCAATTGCTGTATGTTCTCCTATTTCTACATTATGAGCAATTTGTATTTGATTGTCTAGTTTTACTCCTGTACGTATGATTGTAGATCCAAGTGTAGCTCTATCAATCGTTGTACCCGCTCCTACATCAACATTGTTTTCTATTACAACATTACCTGTTTGGGGTACTTTACTATATTCTCCTTTTTCATTGGGTGTAAATCCAAAACCATCAGCTCCTACTATAGCTCCGCTATGAATTACACAATCATTTCCGATTATAGTCTCTGAATATATTTTTGCTCCGGCAAAAACAATTACATTATCCCCTATAGTTACATTGTCTCCTATATATACATTAGGAAAAATCTTGGCGTTTTCACCGATTTTAACATTGTCTCCTATATATGAAAATGCTCCAAAATAAATATTTTCTCCAAAAGATGCTGTTTCAGAAATAAAACTTGGTTGTTCTATTCCTGCTTTATTCATCTTTACCATATTATAGTACTCCAGTAGTTGGGAAAAAGCTTTATATGCATCATCTACCCTAATAAGAGTTGTTTTAATTTCGGACTCTGCCTCAAAGTTTTTATCTACAATAGTTATTGATGCATTAGTAGAATAAATATATTGGGTATATTTAGGATTTGACAAAAAGGTTAATGAACCTTTAGTTCCTTCTTCAATTTTAGCTAGTTTAGATACTTCGACGGTTTCATCCCCTTCGATTTCCCCGTTCAAAATACCCGCAATTTGTGTGGCTGTAAAAATCATTCTAGCAAAAGTATAAAAAATGTGTTAATGTTTGTACTTTGGATAGCACATAAAATATTTGGTTACTGGTTTTGATAGGGCTTCAAGATTAAACTCATCTGTAGCTTTAACTACATCTACAATTTTTCTTGACTTATATAAAATATTTATATTCTGCTTGTTAAGGTGGTAAGCCTGGTTAGAAATAGTCCCTTCAAAAATAAAATAACGAGCTTCTTCATCAGAAATTTTATATTGTTTCTTAAATTTTTCGATATGATTTTCTTTTTTATGATTCTGAAAAGGCTTCTTTTTAATTTTTATTTTCAAAAGATCCCTATCAATA
This sequence comes from Aquimarina macrocephali, assembly GCF_051627225.1. Classification (NCBI taxonomy): domain Bacteria; kingdom Pseudomonadati; phylum Bacteroidota; class Flavobacteriia; order Flavobacteriales; family Flavobacteriaceae; genus Aquimarina; species Aquimarina macrocephali. The sequence continues at coordinate 4,696,790 of NZ_CP151795.1, read as the reverse complement.
ATCATCGAAGACAACGTGCTTAAAACAAAATCTTCTGAACGTGACCATTCTTTCATTGCCGAAATAATATCATAATCATCTAATCTAGAAAATGTTTCCAAAACTTCGGAAGTGAAGTTTTCTGCTGTTATCTTATTTTTGAGAAAAAACGTTAGTGCTTCACTTGCTTTTAGTGTCACCCCAGTATCTGCCAATTCTTTAGCTCTTTTTAATACTCTAATCAATAAATTCTCTGCTACTAAGCTTGTTTTATGAAGATATACCTGCCAATACATCAAACGCCTAGCTAGTAAAAACTTCTCAACAGAATAAATTCCCTTTTCCTCTACTACTAATTCATCATTAACAACAGTAAGCATGGTAATCAAACGCTCACTATTAATATTTCCTTCGGCTACACCAGTATAAAAACTATCCCGTTTCAAATAGTCCAAACGATCCATATCCAGTTGGCTCGAAATCAACTGGTGTAAAAAATTACGATGGTATTCTCCCTTAAAAATCTGAATTGCCAGCGTTAAACTACCGTTAAATTCTTCATTAATCTTCTCCATAAACATGAGGGAAATAGATTCATGATTCACCTCATTTACAATACTATGTTCCATCGCATGAGAAAAAGGACCATGACCAATATCATGTAATAAAATTGCTGCACAAAGGGCTTCCTCCTCTTCTTCAGAAATGGTAACTCCTTTAAAACTAAGAACTCTCACAGCTTTTTGCATAAGATGCATACATCCTAAAGCATGGTGAAATCTAGTATGATGTGCTCCCGGGTATACCAAATATGAGAGCCCCATCTGAGATATACGACGTAACCTCTGAAAATACTTATGTTCGATCAGATCAAAAATTAGTTCATTCGGTATCGTAATAAAACCGTAAATTGGGTCGTTTAATATTTTAAGCTTATTTCTTTTTTTCAAGTTCATCTTGCATTTACGGGAGCAAATATACATATATGCTAGGCATATAAAACATTTCAAAATGAAATTAAATTATTAAAGTTTTCTTAGTAAAGTGAACAAATAGGCTAAATATTAAGTTTATAAACAAAAAAAATAAAATTTGATGAGTAAAATAAAGATACTTTGGGTAGATGATGAGATTGATTTGCTTAAGCCACATATATTATTTTTGGAACAGAAAAACTATGACGTAACCAAGTGTCAAAGTGGTACTGAAGCATTAGATATAATAGACGATAATAATTTTGACATCATTTTTTTGGATGAAAACATGCCTGGACTTTCTGGGATAGAAACATTATCAGAAATTAAGGAAAAAGAAGATAGTATTCCTGTAGTAATGATTACCAAAAGTGAAGAGGAATATATCATGGAAGAGGCAATTGGTAGTAAGATTGCTGATTATCTAATCAAGCCCGTTAATCCAAATCAAATACTTCTAAGTTTAAAGAAAAACCTGGATAACTCTCGTTTAGTTTCAGAAAAAACTACAGCCAATTACCAGCAGGAGTTTAGAAAGATAGCTATGGATATGGCTATGGTAAATTCATACGAGGAGTGGTCTGATTTATATCAAAGACTAATTTACTGGGAACTACAACTAGAGAATATTGAAGATACCGGGATGTTCGAAATTTTAGAATCACAAAAAGTAGAAGCCAATTCGCAATTCTGCAAATTTATCGATAAAAATTATCCCGATTGGTTTGATAAAAAAAATGAGGCACCAATAATGTCTCACACTTTGTTTAGAGAAAAAGTAGTACCCGAAATTAGTAAAAATCAACCTACTCTTTTGGTAGTGATTGATAATCTACGATATGACCAATGGAAAGCTTTTGAACCTACGATAAATAACTATTATAAAAAGGAGCAGGAAATTTCGTATTGTAGCATTTTACCAACAGCAACTCAATATGCCAGAAATTCAATTTTTTCTGGTCTTATGCCCTCTGAAATGAAAAAAATGCATCCTGATCTCTGGTTAGATGATACAGATGAAGGAGGAAAAAATATGCATGAGAATGATTTTCTAACTGCACAATTAAAACGATTGGGCATGGATATCAAACATGAATATTATAAAATCACTAATGAAAGATCGGGAAAAACTTTAGCTGCAAATTTCAAAGGATTAAAAGATAATGATTTAACAGTCGTAGTATATAATTTTGTGGATATGCTTTCGCATAGCAAGACAGAAATGGAAGTTATTAAAGAACTTGCTTCAAACGATAAATCGTATAGATCTTTGACTCAAAGTTGGTTTAGAAATTCTCCTTTACTGGAAATGATACAGCAAGCGCAGCAACTAGGATTTAAATTACTGATAACCACAGATCATGGTACAATAAATGTAAAAAACCCATCTAAGGTAATAGGTGATAAAAACACAAGCCTTAACCTACGATACAAGACAGGAAAAAGTCTTACCTATGAAAGAAAGGAAGTTTTGGAAGCTACAAACCCAAAAGAAGTACATTTGCCATCAATAAATATGAGCAGTTCTTTTATTTTTGCAAAAGGAGATTATTTCTTTGCATATCCCAATAACTATAATCATTATGTTGGTTATTATAGAAATACATATCAACATGGTGGAGTATCTTTAGAAGAAATGATCATTCCTTTTATAGTATTAAATCCAAGATAATTTCAAGATTTTTGTAGTATTCTGGATTTAGAATATCGAATTATTAAAATGACAATAGAATATACCTTGCAGGACCTTCCTGATGTGGCAGAAAAAATAATCTCAAATGCAGCGAGTAAAATAATTCTCTTTGATGGTGAGATGGGAGTTGGTAAAACTACTTTAATAAAAGAAATATGTAAACATCTGGGGGTAAAAGATATTATCTCCAGTCCTACCTATTCTTTGGTCAATGAATATGAAAGTAATAAAGGATTAGTATATCATTTCGATTTCTACAGAATAAAAGAAGAAGAAGAAGCGTATCAAATAGGGTTTGAAGAATATTTGGATTCTGATGCATGGATATTTATAGAATGGCCACAAAAAGTTTCTAGCTTATTGCCAGAAAACTGTGTTACTATTACTATCCATTTACTTGATGATAAAAAGCGTATTCTTTCGTTTTAGACGTATTGATTATTAAGTTTATACTATCAAATAAGCGATCCTATTTGTTTTCTTGGCATTTTTATTCGTAATTTGAGTTACAGAATTTCACGCAAATGAGTACACCAAAATCTCCTTTTACCAAAGAGCAGCTGCTACCGCAGGAAGAAATGATCGAAGTAGCCCGCAAAAAAGGAAAACTTTTTATTGGAATCCCAAAAGAAACCCATTATCAAGAAAAACGAGTATGTCTTACTCCAGATGCTGTGGCTGCACTAACAGCACATGGTCATCGAGTTTTATTAGAAACCAATGCTGGTATTGGAGCTAGTTTTACCGATAGAGATTATAGTGAAGCTGGTGCAGAAATCACTAATGACAAAAGAAAAGTTTTTGGATGTCCGATTATTTTAAAAGTAGAGCCGCCTTCTTTAGAGGAACTTGAGTTTATAAACCCACAAACCGTACTAATTTCTGCTCTACAGCTTAAAACACAGTCCAAAGAATATTTTCAGGGACTTGCTAAAAAAAGAATTACAGCACTTGGTTTTGAGTTTATTAGAGATATCGATGGTGCCTATCCTGCTGTAAGAGCACTTAGCGAGATTGCAGGAACAGCAGCAGTACTCATTGCTTCAGAATTAATGAGTAGTGTCACAACTATGGGGTCAGGATTAATGATGGGTAATATTAGTGGTGTACCTCCTGTAGAAGTCGTTATTCTTGGCGCAGGTACTGTTGGCGAGTTTGCTGCACGTTCGGCTATTGGGTTAGGTGCAAATGTAAAGGTCTTTGACAACTCTATTACCAAACTTCGTTGTATACAAACTAATGTAGGCAGGCCATTATACACATCTACTATTCAACCAAAAAATCTATTAAAAGCTTTACGCCGTTGTGATGTGGTAATTGGAGCTATAAGAGGAAAAAACCGTGCTCCGATTATAGTTACAGAAACAATGGTAGAAGCTATGAAACAGGGAGCAGTAATCATTGATGTAAGCATAGATATGGGCGGATGTTTTGAAACAAGTGAAGTTACTTCTCACGACCACCCTACTTTTGAAAAACATGGAGTTATACATTATTGCGTACCCAACATCCCTTCTCGATATGCCAGAACATCTTCATTATCGATAAGCAATATCTTTACACCTTATTTATTACAAATTGGTGATGAAGGAGGAATAGAAAATGCCGTACGCTTCGATCGAGGACTTAAGAATGGGTTATATTTTTATCATGGAATTTTGACCAGCAAACCTATTGCTGATTGGTTTGATCTTTCTTATAGAGATATAAACCTATTAATTTTATAGCATTTATGTTCTAATTTTTTTACAGTAAACTTTGCAACTCATAAGAGTATAATTCTTTAAAACTTTACTTACTTTTGGCATCATAATATTGCATTCTGTTTATGAAATTAGCACAACGATTATTTTATTACTTAGGTGGATTTGCCATCGGTCTTATTCTTTTATTTTTCTTTTTGGGCGGAAAAAAAGCTTCTTGTGACTATGGTCCCTCGGCCAGGGTTCTTAAAAACATCAGAATAAAGAAAAAAACTTTTTCTGAACAAGCATCAGACAACATGCTGAAATACCAAATAGACACTGCAGATATTGCATTATTATTAACAAATGGAGATGTAAGTTTTTCTAAAAGTAATACCAAACTAGATTCCTGCAAAATCTATTTCATTGAAGGTTCTGTTAAAGAAAAAAATATTAGCATGCTTATTGAAAATTGTGATTCTATTGCCAGAGTTAATGTGTTGGATATTATTCAATAATTTAACTATACTTACTTATTCTTATCGGAAGTTCTACGCAAATTACCGTACCAATACCATAGTTAGAATCTATTTTTATAAGTCCATTATTATCTGATATTCTTTGTTTTATACTTCTTAATCCAACTCCCGAATTGTTTTTTTTAGTATTAAAACCTCTACCATTATCTTCAACTATCATATTCACTATATTACTTTCTTCATGAATTGCAATATTTATGGATACTTCGGTCGCCTGGGCATGCTTATTTATATTAGTTATCAATTCTTGAATAATTCTATAAATTGTTAATTGTAGACTTTCTGATATACTATTTAGTTTTTTCTCAGGATGAATATAATATTTATACTCTATATCTTTACTGGTAGAAAAATCAACTAGTTCTTTCATTAAATCTGTAAAATACAAGTGATTAATATTTTTTGGCATTAAGTCATGAGAAATGGATCGAATTTCATTGTAAGTAGAATCTACACTAGTAATTATGGGCTCTAACTCTGAAGGCAATCTATTCTTTATACGATTCAATCGCATCTTGATAGCAGCTAAACTCCCTCCAATGCCATCATGTAAGTCTTTTGAAATTCTTTCTCGTTCTTCATTTTGACCATCAACATACGCCTTGATTTTTTGCAACTTATGTGTATCTAATAAATTGCTAACCTTTTCCTCGTTTAGCTCTTTCTGATTCGTATATAATAGTTTTTGACTCTTCAAACGTTGTATATACATATATAATATCATACTTAATAGCATGACCAATACTATAGCAATAACGATATGTGTTCTTTGAGTAAGCACCAACTCTTTTTGACGTGCTATTTCTAATTCTTTTTTTGAAGTTTCATATTTAGCCTCTATTTCAAATATTTTTTGATTACGGTTAAAATTATATAAACTATCAATTGCATTACGATATCTAACGATGTATCGCCTAACCTTTTTAATATCGGATTGCAAAGCATATACAAGTATCATATTATTTGCAACTGTAGAAAGTGCCTGATAATTACCAGTCTCCTTAGCCAATTCTTCAGCTTTTTTTAAATAAACTAATTCCTTTTCATAATCTTTTTCTTTATGATATATCACAGATAGATTAATCAGAACCATGCTATATAAATTTATATAGCCGAATTCTTTAGTCAATTTACTTGCTTCAATTAGATATTCTTTAGACTCCTCAATCTTTTTTAATTTGTAATGCATCGCTCCTAGATTGATTAAAATCTTACAAATATTATTGTTGTCTTTTAGTTCCTTATACAACTCTAAGCTTTTTAAAAGATTAGCTTTTCCGTTATAATAATCCTTATTACTATATTGAATCAATCCCAAAGAGTTATATGCAGCTGCCAGTAAATGATCTAATTCTGTTTCTTCGATGATAAGCTGTAGATAATGCTTTGCTTTATCAAAACTCGCTAGTTCTCTATGTACCTCAGAAAGTTTATAATACAATTCATGTTTTTGTTTTGGATTTGGATTATTTTCTATTTTCTGTAATGCTTCAAAAATTAACTCTACAACTTTTTCCTGATCTCCGCGTATACTATTTAATTGGCTCATTCTTATTACTGAAAAAGCAAACAAAGTATCACTATCAACGGTTCTACTTATATCAAGAGCTTTGTCATAAAACACAACTGCAGAATCTGACTTCGCTAAATTCTCATAAGCGGTGGCTAGTTTTACATAACTACTAACCATGTAGGTATTATTTTTAGATTTCACACTATAGTCTACCATCCCTCGAGCATGTAGTAATGCTTTATCAGATGACTCGTTCTCAATACTATCAAATTGCCTCTCAAGAGTTTTGAAATAATCCTGCTGACTATACAGATGGAACGTTGAAAGAATAAAAACTAGGGTAAGAATATTGTTATGAATGCTATTCATTACACAAAAATAAAGTTAGGTTTATTCACATTGTAGTTACACTCATAAAAAGAAATAAATGAGTTAGGTGGTAATATACTAATTGTTTAGATATAAAATTGATCTCCAAAAGGAATTCGGACAAAAATATCCGAAAAAAGATCACTTTTTACAGAACTACATTCATATTTGGAATAAAAAATTAAAACTGAGTAACTGTAATTTACAATAAAGAAAAGCCTGAAGATTCTCCTCTTTTCTTCAAAAATGTGGTTGCTCGACTTCGAATCTTTTATTCAAAAAAAGCAACACATATCTTTATTCTTTAACTGAGTTTTGTGAAGAAACCAAGTTTCATGGTATACACCCAATATCTTTTTCCTAATCGTTCAATTTCTTTTACTCTTTTAAATCCTTTTTTCTCATACATGATCCGAGCAGCATTCATAAACTCTGATGTATGCAGTGCAATGATTTTTTCTTCACTCTTTTTTGCATACCTTATACAGAGATCAACTAGTTCTTTTCCTATTCCAAGACCTCGATATTTTGGATCAACACCCAAGAATCGTATATAGCACCAATCAGATTCGTACAATTCTGTTGGGTTTCCATTTGGAATGAAATAAATCATCCCAGCTATACCCGAATCTATTTCACAAATAAAAATTTTACTAATTTCTATAAGATTTAATACATTTTCTTCGCTTTCTAAAATAGCACTCAATGTGTTCCAGTTCTCTGTACTTAATACATTTGAAAACTCTGCATATGAAATTTTTCCTAATTGTCGTAATCCTTCCAGGTCATTTATATCGGCTACTCTATACTTCAAATCTTTACTTATTTACAATTATTTCAGTTTAGTTTTCATTGCCCAAAACTCAAAAGTTTCATCGCCAATAGTAAAGTTATGTTCTCCGGCAATTTGATAGCCTTTCTTTTTATAAAAAGCAACAGCTTGTTTTTTTAGTTTCAGATTAGATAACCATAGGTAATTGTGTTTACTATCAACAGCAGCTTGTACAATACATCGATGTAACTTCCCTCCTATACCTCTTGCCTCATATCCTTGTAATAAATATATACGCTGAAGCTTACAAATATTCTCTTCATCAATAAGTTCTGAAGGGGAATCTAATTTTAATTTGGCATATCCAATTGGTAATGAGTTATAAGTGTCAGTAACCAACCAATATAGATTTTCGGGTTTTGTCAAACTATTTTTGATTTTTTCAATAGAAAAAGCCCAATCCAAATAACTTATCAGGTTATTCTTATTATTAAAAAATTCTCCATAAGATTCATCAAAAGTTTTTCTTCCTAAAGACGAAATCTTTTCTGCATCCTCTATAGTTGCTCTTCTTATATCAATCGTCTTCATTTTTTATCATCTTTTCTTCAGTAAATTTATTTAAGTTACTATTTTAGAATCTCAATTATTTCTAATAGTGTAACTGTATGCATAAAAATCTTCATCCTTTACAAATCCAATCTTTTCATACAATCTTTGAGCTGTAGCATTATCTTTTCCTGTTCCTAAATCTACTCTTATAGCTCCAACTTGTTTTGCTAAATCAAAAGCTGAATTAATTAACCGTTCTGCAACTCCTTTTTTACGATACTCAGGTACCACAAATAAATCATTCAAAATCAATATTTCCCCCTGTGATACTGAACTAAATGAATAGTAATTTAATACGAAACCTGCAGGGTTGCTAGTATTATCATCTAAAGCTAAATAGACTGTTGCTTCTTTATTTTGAAGCCTTTCTTTTAGATAAGACCTGTACTTGTTTGTATCTGAAGGCTTCTTATAAAAAACCATATATTGATCAAATAATTGTGTCAAAACATCTAATTCTTCAACAGTAGTTTCAATAATTTTAATATTCATTTTTTGTAGTATGTTACTTAGATTTGTTCTTATCTTTTTCTTGGTTCTATGTTAGTAAACTCTTTCAAAATCTCTTTAAAAGCATTTTCATTAATTGGTTTGTATACTACTCTTATACCTACAGGGTGTTTTTCAACGCAATTACCCGTTAGGCAATTTACCGGTCGAGTTGGTCTTTTTTCAAAACCACCTCCGCAATTAGGACATACATTATGCAGAACAGTATCCACACAACTAGTACAAAAGGTACATTCATAAGAACAAATCATTGCCTCATCACTATCATTAGGTAAAGCTTTATTACAATGCTCACAATTAGGTCTTATTTCTAACATATCCTTGTTTTTTTATGGTTTGTATTGCTTTAGCGCACTTTGTATTTGTTGTTCTTCAGTAGTTTCTGGATATAAAATATATTTTGGTGCTAGTATTCGCTTTACCTCTTTAACAACAATATTTGTGATTGTTGCGAATGGAAACTTACCACCCGTTATCTGTAACAAAGGGGTTTGGATAGAAGTATAATCTGGATCATCCTTTGCCACAATATTAGCCACTCCTTTTAACTGAAAACCTTTTTGAACAAAGACATCTATAAAACTAACACATACATTATTATTTTCTCTAATATTTTTAACGGTTTGTGGAGAAGCAATATTGGCAATAATAATATTAGTATTACTATAATACGTAAAAACTTCTTTGGGTGATACATTAGGAATATTATCCAATGAAGATGTAGCTAACCAGCATAAAACACTTTTATTAACATATTCTTTTATTTCGGTAGTAAGCATTTCTATTATTATTTATTATTCTTCACATAATTTAATACTGCTTTTGGCACTTCTATATTTTTTGGTAGATCATTATCAGAAATCGCATCAAAAGCTACTTGTTTAATAGGAACTACTCCAGCCCATATCGGTAAATCAAGATCACTAGGTTCGTCATTTACTCCTTCTGCTCTTACTTTTGCTGAAGCCGTTTCTATACTAATTTCTAAAACTAAAGTTCCTTTAAATTCTTTTTCGTTTGGTTGCCTCACATTATCCCAATGACCAGGAACCATATGATTAAGTATGCATTCCAGAGCGTCCATTTTTTCTTGTGGATCTTCTACTTTTTTCACTTTACCAAATACATTCACCGATCTATAATTTGCAGAATGATGAAAAGCCGACCTTGCTAATACCAATCCATCAAGATGCGTTACTGATATACTAGCTTCTCCCGCATCCAACAAACTCAACATCATGCGGTTCTTTAGTGATCCATGCAAATAGATCTTATCATCCTTTCTGGCGTATGCCATAGGAATCACAATAGCCTGATTTTTAAAAACATACCCAACATGACATAAAAATGCATCATCCAATATGGAATTAATAGTATTTACATCGTAATTTGCTCTTTTTGGACCACGAACTACTTTATTAAGTTCTGAAATTGAATATTCTGCCATAATTTGTTTTATTTCTTACTCAAAAATAATAGTTTTATGGTGTGTTAAAGTAATCCAGTTTATAAATAATTAGTAGTCCAGTTTTGTTTCCATTTAAAAATAACATAATCCTTGTCAGAAATAGTAATCGCAATCTATACCTTCAATTATGTGATCAGATTATTGGATTCATAAAATCTGGAAAGCTACCGCCTTCTACAAAATTGCCAGGGTCTCGAAAACTAGCTAACGATCTTAACATTCATCGCAAAACAGTAATTTCGGCATATGAAGAACTTATCTCACAAGGATGGGTTGAGGCTATTCCAACAAAAGGTACCTTTGTTACCAGTTCTCTACCTGTAGTTAATCCTAAAAATTTTGTTCAACCAGCTCCAAAAAACAACAGAAAAGAGAAAAGCGGTTTCCCATTCCTGACTCGACCACATTTAATACGTAAAACTAAGAATAAAATCAATCAAAAAATGCTAGTTGTTGATGATGGATGTCCCGATCATAGATTAGCACCTATAGAGGAAATTGCAAAAATATATCGAAACATTACTAAAAAAAGTTACCATGAAGATTTACTTACCTATGGTTCTACATATGGAAATTTAGAACTTAGAAAAGCTTTGGTTACTTATCTTAATCAAACCAGAGGATTGCATATTACTATTGATAATATTTTAATTACTCGTGGAAGCCAGATGGGAATCTATTTAAATGGCCAATTACTACTTTCTGCAAAAAATAAGATTATTGTTGTTGGCAATACCAATTATATGACTGCTGATAATACATTTAGAGAGGCAGGTGCACATATAGAGCAAGTACCAGTAGATAACCAAGGATTGGACACCAATGCCATCGAAAAACTTTGTAAAACCAAACAAATTAGTGCTGTTTATGCTACTTCTCACCACCATCACCCAACTACCGTAACGCTTTCTGCAGAACGACGCATGCATTTATTGCAATTAGCTCAATATCATAATTTTGCAATTATAGAAGATGATTATGACTATGATTTTCATTATAGTAATGCTCCAATTTTACCCTTAGCCAGTAATGATGACCACGGAAATGTAATCTACATTGGAGGGTTCACCAAGATCATCGCCCCCTCTATTCGGATTGGATATTTAGTTGCTCCAAAAGATTTTGTTGACGAAGCTGCCAGGTTAAGACGGATTATCGATCGGCAAGGTGATGCTCTGCTAGAACAAACTCTGACTCAAATGATTAGTACAGGAGATGTACAAAGACATTGTAACAAGGTTCTTAAAATTTATAAAACACGAAGAGATCTGTTTTGCTCTTTATTAAAAGAAAAATTAGATGATTATTTTGATTTTGAAATCCCTAAAGGCGGAATGGCGATATGGGTAAAACTAAACAAAGCATACCATTGGGATACAATATGTGCTGAAGCCGAAAAACTAGACATGGAGCTTAACCCGGATTGGCGTCGCTATGATAATGATAACTCAAGACATAATGGAATTAGAATGGGATTTGCTTCATTAAATGAAGAAGAGATTCGCGAAGTCATTGAGCGATTGGTAACAATTTTTACATCAATTAATATCACATCCAATTCTAATTGATATGATAATCATCAATATATTCTTTTGGATATCGTTCATAAAGAATTTTAAGATATTGATTTTTCAACCTCTTTATCTTTAAAGCCCTAAAAAAACTACTCAATATCCAAATCATATTTTGTCAACAACCCTATAAGTCCTGATGCACTAAATCTGGCTCTCTTTAGCTTATTGATTTCTGGATCAATTGTAAAGTTTTTAGAGGTTCTAAAATCAACTTTATCTGCAATAGTTCTTTCAAAAATTGCTCCTGATAAATTACAATTAGACAATATTGAACCAGTAAGGTTGGTATCTGTAAAATCTGCTTCTTTTAAGCTACAATCGTTAAACCTAGTATTTTTCATAGAAAAACCATAAAAAGATATATAATCAAGGTTGCAGTGATCAAATTTTACTTCAAATAGAAAATCATTGCATGTACCAAAATCTAATCCCAGCATTTTACAAGCTTCGAAAGTAACTTCCTGAAAAGAAGTCTCTTTCATCATTACAACATTAAAATTACAGGTATCAAATCTACATTCTAAAAAAGTAACCACAGACATATCTGTCTTAGAAAAATTACAATTTATAAATATGCAATTATCATATTCTCTTGATGGTAATTTTTGATTAGAAAAATCCTGATTTTCAAAGGTTTGATCGATGACTGGATTACTCATAAAAATAGGTATCAATACGTTAGTTTATTCTCCAGGGTGGATTTTTTCTATTATTTCCAGCAAAATACAAAATGATTAGGTTACCATCAGGATCTTTAAGTCTTGCTTCTCGCCATAACCATCGTTGATCTGTTGGCAGTAAGTCGAATTGCAGTCCTTCACTAGTAAGACGCTCTACTTCTTTATCTAATTTTTCAGTTTCAAAATATATATGTACACCATTATTTCCGGGCAATGCATCAACCAGGTGGATAGAAAAAGTAGCATCACCATCTACACATTCAAAACGCGCATACTGCGGTAATGATTCAACAATAAGATGTAAACCTAGTTTCTTATAAAAAGAAATAGATGTTTCAACATCAAGGGATGGGATGGTAACTTGGTTTAGATTCATTTTTATATTCTTTTTAACTTATAAAAACAGTACTATATACCTCATTTTATCCCATATACATCTTTTAAAATCTGTAAATACGAGAAATTCTGAAATTTCGTTTTCAAAATTTCTAAGGTATACCTATAGTCTTCTTCTTTTCTTCTCTTGAGAAAGTAAATTTAATTCTCTACTGGTTTGTCCAGCAACCGAAGTATTTTCCTCTGCTCTTCGAATTAGGTATGGCATTACATCACGTACAGGGCCAAAAGGCAGGTATTTTGCCACATTATACCCTTCTTCTGCCTGATTAAAACTAATATGATCACTCATACCATATAATTGTCCAAACCAAACTCTAAAGTCATCTTTGGCAATATTAAGTTCTGTCATTAATTTCATTGCCAAGTAACTACTATCTTCATTATGCGTTCCTATAAAAACAGAGATATCTTCTATGTTTTTAAGAATATATTTCATTGTAGTATCAAAGTTCTGATCTGTATGTTCTTTATCTTTACAAATAGGTGTAGGATATCCTTTTTCATTAGCACGTTCGTTTTCTTTTTCCATATACGCGCCACGTACAATCTTTATACCAATCTTAAAATCATATACCCTTGCTTCTTCATGTAGTTTTTGTAAATACTCCAGGCGATCATGTCTATAAAGTTGCAATGTATTATATACTATAGCTTTTTCTTTATTATACTTTCTCATCATTTTAGCCACCAATTCATCTGCAGCTCCCTGCATCCAGCTTTCTTCTCCATCGATTAGTAAAGCTACATCGCAATCATGGGCTTTTTTGCATACCATATCAAAACGTTCTTCGATACGCTCCCACTCTTTTTCTTCTTCTGCATTTAAAGGAGTGCCTTCGGTTTTCTTTTGCCAAATTAAAAAACGACCAAATCCTGTAGGTTTAAATACCCCAAAAGGCATTGCATCTTTTTGATCTGCAAACTCCAAAAGTTTTATCGTTTTCTCTAATACGGCATCAAATTGTGCCTCCTCTTCTTTTCCTTCTACCGAATAATCTAATACAGAACACACCTTTTTGCCATACATGTTATCTACTACCGATAAACAATCTTCTTCACTAACTCCTCCACAGAAATGATCAAAAACAGTTGCTCTTATCAACCCTTGAACTGGCAAATGTGCTTTTATGGCAAAATTTGTAACCGCAGTTCCTATTCTAACCAAGGGTTCATTAGAAATCATTTTAAACAGAAAGTACGCTCTTTCTAGCTCTGAGTCGCTTTTTAAGGTAAATGCAGTCTCAGTATTATCAAACAAATTGTTTTGGTTCATCAAAAGTTAATTTTAAAAATATGCACGTAGAAATATGATTAATTTCTATGCATACATTGCATTTATTTTAAGATATCTGCAAATATAGAACTTGCGAGTTTATTTTATTATAAATTCTGCTTAATTTCGCTCCTCATAATTTAATACTATATGAAGCCCATAGTTTCAAAAGATTCAGTCGTTTATTTTGGTCAGGAATGCTATACTGCATTAAACACTTACCTCTCAACAGCAAACCATTCAAAAATATGTATTCTGGTGGATGATAACACCCATGAACATTGTTTGTCTTTATTGATGAGTAAGATTGAAAAAGAATATGATATCGAGGTTATTGAAATAGAGAATGGTGAAATTCATAAGAATATTGAAACGTGCAGTGGTATCTGGAATGCTCTTTCTGAATTAGGTATGGATCGAAAAAGTTTAATGATCAATCTGGGTGGTGGTGTTATTACAGATCTAGGTGGTTTTATAGCTTGTACCTACAAAAGAGGAATTAGCTATATCAATATCCCAACTTCACTACTGGCAATGGTAGATGCTTCTGTAGGAGGAAAAACCGGTGTTGATCTGGGTAACTTAAAAAATATGGTAGGTGTAATTAGTGAATCCGAAATGGTTCTTGTTGATACAGAATACCTGGGAACCCTACCAGTAAATCAAATGTGTAGCGGGTTTGCAGAAATGCTAAAACACGGCCTTATTCAAGATCGAAGTTATTGGAAAAAAATAAGCGATCTTTCTCAACTTAATTTTGAAGATCTGGATCAAATGATCTATGACTCTGTGGTGATTAAAAACAAGATTGTTTCTGAAGACCCTACTGAGCAAAATGTTCGTAAGTATCTTAACTTTGGTCATACACTAGGTCATGCTATCGAATCTTTCTATCTAACTCATCCAGAAAAACCTACACTACTACATGGTGAGGCAATTGCTATAGGAATGATCATGGAAGCTTATATATCTACAGAACTACTATCCTTAGCAAGGGAAGATTTGCAATATATTGGAGCAGTAATTTTGGCTACGTTTCCAAAAATAGATATTGACGCAGGAGATTATAAAAGTATTATGGAACTTCTTATTCATGATAAAAAGAATGAAAAAGGAAATATTTATTTTGTTCTATTAAATACTATTGGTGAAGCAAAATATAACTGTGTCGTATCTGATGAGTTGATTCTTAAATCCTTTGAGTATTATGCTTCTTCATAATGTAAGAGATACAGTGTGTTTATTTCATGATTAACTAGTGCTGCGATATAGGTTTCATTATCACATTCTTTTTCTTTAAGCAGGGATATCGATTTCAATAATGGTACCTCTATCAATCATAGTATCTATATGCATGTTACCACTTAGCGCCTTAGTACGGGACAATATATTATTCAACCCTATTCCTTTTGAAATGTTTTCTGTATCAAACCCTACTCCATTATCTTCGATAATAAACTTAATTCGTTTGTCTAGTATAGTAAACTGTAAATTTACCTGATCTGCATGGGAATGTTTAATAATGTTATTCATTAATTCCTGGGTAATTCTATATAGCTCAATTTTTATCTTATCTGTTAGTTGATTAAACCTTGATGATGGATAAAAATCATTATTTATAATGAATGAGCAGGTTTTGGATAGATTACTCAAATACTCTTTTATTAATTTCTCAAATGAACTTTTTAGGATTTTTGGAGGTATTAAATCATGAGAAAGCGTACGAACCTCATTATATGTTCCATCAACATTTTTAATTACTTTTTGAAGCTCACGATTAGAGTTATTTGACAACTTAGACAAATCAAGCTTTATTGCAGCAAGATTCCCCCCGATACCATCATGTAATTCTTTTGCTATTCGTTCTCTTTCTTTTTCTTGACCATTGATATTAGCGTTTATTGTTTCTATCTCTTTTCTTGCAATAATTTTTTGTGTTTTTAATCGTTGTCGATAATACATTAATGCAAAAAATGAAACTATAAGAGCTAGGACTCCACCACCTATTATAATATTTCTGATCAGCAATTCTCTCGCTAAACGGGATTTCTGTATACTTAGCTGGTTATTTTTGATTTCTTTTTCTGCAATCTGCAGATTATTTTGCATATTTAACTGTTCGATCTCGCTATGTTTTCGAGCCGCTTTTAATTGAATTATATCACGTTCTTTTCGCTCTCTTTCTAAATCTTTTTCCAGATTTACTCGATATAACTCATTCTTTTGACTATTAAATAAAATGGTTTGATACTCCTTTTCTTTTTGCAAAAATAATATCTCTTTTTCCTTTTTATCGGTATCATACTTTATCTGTATATCTGCAATTTGCTTAATCTTATTAAGATTAAAAATACTATCTTTTACAATAGAGTATTTTTTATAGTACTCTAAGCCTTTTTCATATTTATTTAATTTTTCATAACATTTGGATAACCAAAAATAATTATTCTTGACTTCCATTTTAGATTTCATTACTATAGATGTTTTTAAGCTTTTCTTAAAAAACATCTCTGCCTTTTCGTATTTCTGAAGTTCGTAATAAATTGTACCTAACCTTGTGTATGATTCTATTTCTGGTTTTTTAAATTCTTTCAATTTATCTTCCATATTCAAAACCTGAAGCATTAAATCGAGGGCCTCTTCAATTTCACCCTGATTATACTTACATTCTGCCATAGTATTATAGTAAAGTATCAGTTCTCTAGAGTTACCCATTTTTTTCACCTTATCATGTGCTTTTTCTATATACAACATAGCTTCTTCAAATAGTTTTTGTTTCACTTTTAAAGCTCCCAAGTTCAAATAAGAAACCGCAATACCTTTCTGATCCCCCAATTCTTCGCATAACACCACCCCGTTTTGATAATTTTCTTCTGCTTTGCTAAAATTATTTAATCGGTAAAAAGCTTCTCCAATATAGTTATACAGTACAGATAGTGAACTTTTATCATTTAACGTTTCATAAAAACCTAAACTTTTATATAAATACTCAATGCTTTTTTCATAGCTCCCTTGTTCTATATGTATAGCCCCAATTTTTCTATATATACTAGCTTTCCCCTTTTTATTATTTGTTTTATTTACTACTCTTAAAGCTTTAACAAAATAATTCATAGCTTTCTCATAGCCTCCTTTACCAAGGGAATTTTCTCCTAGACCAGAGTATACAAGTATTATCCTATTATGATATCCATACTGTTCGCATGTTTTTAAAGCATCCATAAAATACTTCTCTGCTTCCTTAAATTTCTCATAGTTGCTAAGAGTTACCGCCCAATTGATATTTATTGCACTACTTGCTCTTGGATTCTTCTTTTCTACCGCTAACTGAAGAGCTCTTTGATAATGCTCACTTATCTTATCTAAATCTCCATGTTGATAAGCGATAATATCGGCAATCTTTACATGTAGATTAATCTGTAAATTTTTATCTTTTAATGATTTAGCTAATTTTAATGCTTCCAGTGCAGAGCTTTCAGCTTCCTCCATTTTCCCTCTTTCAAGATAAATACTCACAAGATTATTAATACTCCATGCAATCTTTTTTTTATCACCTATTTTTTTGCTAATTTTTAATCTCTTAAGATAATATTCCTCAGCTTTGTCGTAATTATTTGTTTTAATATATAACTCTCCCAAGTATCCATATAAATCAACTTCATCTTTTTCACTTTTAACCATAGAAAATACATCTTTTGCTTGTTCAAGATGTTTTTCAGCTTCGTCAAATTTACCCGAGACAGTATATGCATCTCCAATTAGAATATGAGCTCTTCCCATATTTAACTGATCATTATATTTTTCACTTAACAGTATGGATTTGTTTGCATACCTAATGGCTTCTTTTTGCTCGCTGTTCTGGTAACATTTGGCCAATGCTAATAATATAGAAATACGTTCTCTCTCATTAGAATTAGCTAATCTAGTAGTAAGACTATCAATAACATCAAGGTTTTGTGCCTGAACCACTGGAAACGATAAAACAAGTATAAGAAAGATTTTAACGAAGAATTTTGATTTTAAAATATTTTTCAAAACACAAGGGGTATTTTTTGGTGAGTACGCTAAAATAAATAATTCACCAGTTAAATCCTATAAAACTAATTTCGTATACACTATAGCTACTTAATTGATCAGAAGTAGTCTGTGCCTCTTCTATAACTTAATATTAAAAAGTCATATTCTTAGTATTTTATTACATTCGTAAAAGACAAAACACACTAAAATCATAACCTCTTGAGAAAAAAACTAATAAAGCTTCTTAAAATACTATTGTTAAGCATACTTGCATTGGTGATTATTACTGTTACAACTTTGTATTTTTCTTTACATGAAAAACTTCCTGAAGGGAAATCTGGACCAGAAGCTGATGAATTTGCATTAAAAATACTAGATGCCGTTAAACATGATAACTACCTGAACACTGATTATTTGCAATGGACTTTTAGAAGTAAAAATCACTATCTATGGGATAAAAAGTCAAATACGGTAACTGTAAAAACAGAGGATAACTCAGTACTTCTACATTTGGATTCTCCAGAAAAAAACCGAGTACTAAGTACAATGTATTTTAATGATCAGGAAAAGAAAAAAATGGTAGAAAAAGCATTGATGAATTTTAATAATGATTCTTTTTGGTTGATTGCTCCTCATAAACTTTTTGACAAAGGAGCTATTCGTAAATTAGTAACCTTAGAAAATAATACTAAAGGATTATTAGTTACTTATCAGTCCGGAGGAACTACTCCTGGAGACTCTTATCTCTGGAAAGTAGATACAAACTACAGGCCAACAAGTTACAAAATGTGGGTATCTATCATCCCGATTGGAGGTCTCGAAGCTTCCTGGGAAAACTGGACAACTACAAAAACAGGAGCCCACCTCTCTCAACAGCATAAATTACTTGGTTTCGGAATCCCAATAAGTAATCTTAAAACCTGGAATGACTAAGACATAAAAAAAGGGTGAAACATATAGTTTCACCCTAATATAATAGCCCAAATGTTACATTATAATTATTTTATAGACACTTTCTGGGTAACTGTCTTTTTAGAATCTGTTACCTGAATAAAGTACATTCCCGGAGAGAGAGAGCTAACATCAATTGTATGACGATCTTTTCCTCCCGGAGGGGTATCTAAACCAACAACTTTTAGCACTCTACCATTGATATCTTTAATAGATAATGTAGAAGAAGTATTTAATACGTTACTTACTTCAATAGTAAGAACTTCATCAGCTGGATTAGGATACGCTTTGATACTTAGTTCTCCCGAAATCTCATCTCTTTGTAGAGAAACTCGAGTAGCAGAACCACAAGACCCAAGATTTTTCCATCCAGTAGATGTTCTTTCATATAAACTTCCTTGATACGTCACCTTATCTCCTACAGAATATGTTGTACTGCTAGAATATGGCTGCACTCCTGCACATGGATCATTTGGATTAGTTGGGCATGGTCCCAGGTTTTTCCAACCTGTAGATGTTCTTTCATATAAACTTCCTTGATATGTTACTCGATCTCCTACAGAGTATGTTGTACCACTAGAATATGGTTGCACTCCCTCGCAAGTGATTCCTCCACCGTCATTACAGTTACCCGTAGAAGCATAACTATCTTGACTACATTGAATCGTAAAAGAATCCACAGTAGCATTAGACGAGTTTTTAGCCTCCCAGCTTGCTCCTCTAGTAGTTGAAACCTGTCTGGATTGACCAGAATTAATCGAAAACTTAGAGCTATTATTTGTAAAATACTCTAAAGTACAATCTGTATTATTATTAAACGTTACAGTTGCAGAATCACCAGTATTACACCCGGTAGTACCACATGCCTGAAGGCAGCTTGAAGAACTGATCTTGTTACGAATCACATTACCCGGTTGAGTACCAAATCCTTTAGTGAAGTTGATTCCTGCACTAGTAAGATGACAATAACTCATAATAGTACCTCCATCTGATGGGATTGCTGGTCTAGAACAACTACCTTCTACATTATAGCAACCATCAATTGCAGTATTATTACCGTTCCAAACACAAGCTTGAGTATGATTTGAACCCAGGTTATGCCCCATCTCATGTGCAATTACCATTACAGAAAATGAGTATGTAGGTACATTACTAAAAGTTTTATTAATACCAGAAACTCCATATCTATAATTTGACTGACAAACACCACCTAAATATGCCACACCGCCAGAAAAATTATAAGTAACAAAATGTCCAAGATCTGCTCCATTAAGACCATTTTGCTCTCTATAACTTGAATAATCGGATAACCCACTAAAAGGGTTTTGAGAAGTCCACGCGTTTATCTGCGATATTTTCACAGTCACATTATCATTTGAATATAATATAGCTACCTGATTAAATATAGATTGTAAATAATCAGAAGCCTGCTGACTTCCTCCTTTATCCGTTACAACATCATTTCCTATATCAAAGTATACTTTAACACACTTTTCTGCTGCTTTACTGGTAGAAGGATTGTCTGAAAGCTCTTCTTCTGTATAACCTTCATAATTCGCTTCGGTATTACAAGTAAAGTCTTGTAAATGAAGTAAATTATTATCCTCATACATAATGTGTTCTGAACTATTTTCTAATCGTCCCATAACGAGGTTCCCATTACCGCCATCAATACTGATAACCCCAGAAACTTCGCCGTCTAATAAACTAACAGCCGCAATAGAGTTTGTTTTACCTCTTACTACTCCTCTATAATGAGAAACAGTTTTAGTCGATTTAACAACTTTACCCGAGGGCATTTCTACAACTTTAAAATCATCTGTAGCGATATCTACTTTTACTAATTCTAGTACCATCGAAGATTTTTGCCCTGGGATTTCCAAATTCATAGTTTTGGGAGCATTAGACTTCATAGACACTAATTTTTTAGTGTCTAAAGAAAATAAAGCATAATCTTTAACCTCTTTTGGTAATTGAACATTTGCTTTTTGTTTAACAGTCATTAAACTAAACAAATTAACTTCTTGAAAATCGGAACCCTGTGTTTTTTGTTGTTTTACCAACTCACCAGGTGTATGCTGCCGCTGTTGAGCGTGCATAAAATTTATTACCATGAAAAAGGTAATTGCAATTTTGAACATGTTTTTCATCGTGATTAGTTTTAATTTTGAAGAATTACTCTATTGACTTTATTGGGCTATTTATACTATCAATAGTAAAAACTTCAAAGAGTTTGTGAATAATTAAGTTACTAATTCTGCATGCCGTTTTAACAAAGTTTATGGGTAGTTTTAAAAAATAGAAATCATTCAATCTTTTAGTTAAAAAACTAAAATATTCTCATTACAAGAGTTATTTGGGTAAAAAAAAACATCAAAAAAGAGCATAGTACTGGATATATATACTTCCAAAATTTAGTCATAAAATCAAATAAATACCTAATAATTGACAATAAAAAAATTTGAGAATGCAACCCATTCAAAATTTCACAAAACTTCTTACTTGTTAAAAAAAAATTCTTACATGCACTTTAAAATGAAAGAAAAATAATACATTCAAATTATGTTTTTTCCATACATAAGATATTGTTTTTCAGTTATTTAAAATATTTTAAAAAAAATAAAAAACTATTATATCTAATAAAAATGTTGATTTAACATAACTGAAACTTATCCAATTTCACAAAACGCTGCCAAATAACTACATTTGCAATCTTGGTTTAAAATTTATGGTAGCATCAGAAGAAAATATTGAGGTTTTAGGAGCACGTGTTCACAACTTGAAAAATATAGACGTTACCATACCTCGTGAAAAGTTAGTAGTGATTACAGGTTTATCAGGGTCTGGTAAATCTTCCTTAGCCTTTGATACCATATATGCAGAAGGACAACGACGTTATATAGAAACTTTTTCTGCCTATGCCAGGCAATTTTTGGGAGGATTAGAACGGCCAGATGTGGATAAAATTGACGGGCTTTCTCCCGTTATTGCAATCGAGCAAAAAACAACCAGCAAAAGCCCACGCAGTACCGTTGGAACCATCACAGAAATCTATGACTTTCTTAGGTTATTATTTTCTAGAGGAAGTGATGCCTACAGCTATAATACCGGAGAAAAAATGGTAAGTTATAGTGATGAGCAGATCAAGGATCTAATTTTAAAAGATTTTTCTGAAAAAAAAATCAGTATCCTGGCTCCTATTATTCGTTCTAGAAAAGGACATTATCGGGAGTTATTTGAGCAAATTGCAAAACAAGGCTTTGTAAAAGTACGTACCAATGGTGAGATCAAAGATATCACCAAAGGCATGAAACTTGATCGCTATAAAACTCACGATATTGAAATCGTTATAGATCGATTAATGGTTACCAAAGATCAGGATAACTCAAAACGCCTGATGGAAACAATCAATACTGCAATGTACCATGGTAATGACGTATTGATGGTAATCGAACAAGAATCTCAAGAAGTACGTTTCTTCAGTCGAAATTTAATGTGCCCATCTAGTGGTATTTCATATCCTAACCCAGAACCCAATAATTTTTCATTTAACTCCCCAAAAGGAGCTTGTCCCAAATGTAATGGTATTGGTAATTTATATGAAGTAAACTTAAAAAAGATCATCCCAGATGATTCTATATCTATAAAAAATGGAGGATTAGCTCCGCAAGGACCTCAAAAAAACAATTGGATTTTTAAGCAATTAGAATTAATTGCGCAACGATATGATTTTAAATTAAGTGATCCTATAAAAAAGATTCCCAAAGAAGCCATGCAAATTATCCTTCATGGTGGAAAAGAAAAGTTTACTGTAAACAGTAAATCTCTTGGGGTTACCAGAGACTATAAAATTGATTTTGAAGGAATCGCTTCGTTTATCGATAATACATATAGAAATAATGACTCCACTTCATTACGAAGATGGGCCAAAGATTTTATGGATAATATTCAATGCCCGTCTTGTGAAGGGTCAAGATTGCGTAAAGAGTCCTTATATTTCAAAGTAAATACAAAGAATATAGCAGAATTATCTGCAATGGATATTAATGAACTTTCCGATTGGTTTAAATCTCTTCCAGAACATTTAAGCGAAAAACAAAATAAGATTTCGGGAGAAATATTAAAAGAAATTAATGCCAGACTTCAATTTTTGGTAGATGTAGGGCTCACCTATTTATCTTTAAACCGAAGTAGTAAATCACTCTCTGGTGGTGAAGCGCAACGTATACGACTAGCTACTCAAATTGGATCGCAACTCGTAGGAGTTTTATATATTCTGGATGAACCCAGTATTGGTTTACACCAGAGGGATAATCAAAAATTAATTAACTCACTAATTCAGTTACGGGATATTGGTAATTCTGTTATCGTTGTAGAGCATGATAAAGATATGATTGAGCGTGCTGATCATGTTATCGACATAGGTCCTTTGGCAGGAAAACACGGTGGAGAAATTATTAGTGAAGGTACTCCCGAAGAATTACAAAAACACAATACACTTACAGCTGATTATTTAAGTGGTAAAAAGCAAATCGAAACCCCTTCCAAACGAAGAAAAGGGAATGGAAAAACTATTTCACTAAAAGGAGCTACCGGAAATAATTTAAAGAATGTATCTATCGATATTCCTTTAGGCAAAATGGTTGCCGTTACAGGAGTTTCGGGTAGCGGAAAATCTACACTCATTAACGAGACACTCTACCCTATCTTAAATGCGTATTATTTTAATGGTGTAAAAAAACCAATGCCATATAAAAGTATCAAAGGTCTCGAACACTCTGATAAAGTAATTGACATTAATCAATCTCCTATAGGTCGCACACCACGATCTAATCCTGCAACATATACAGGTGTTTTTTCTGAAATAAGAAGCTTATTTGCCAAAACTCCCGAGGCTATGATTCGCGGATATAAACCAGGACGTTTTAGCTTTAATGTTCAAGGAGGAAGATGTGAAACCTGTAAAGGTGGTGGATTAAGAGTGATAGAAATGAACTTCTTACCCGATGTATATGTTGAATGTGAAACTTGCCAGGGAAAACGATTTAATAGAGAAACTTTAGAGATTCGATATAAAGGAAAATCCAT
The DNA here is from genome assembly GCF_051627225.1 of Aquimarina macrocephali. Lineage (NCBI taxonomy): Bacteria > Pseudomonadati > Bacteroidota > Flavobacteriia > Flavobacteriales > Flavobacteriaceae > Aquimarina > Aquimarina macrocephali. The sequence goes on along the minus strand of NZ_CP151795.1, from coordinate 4,672,694 downwards.
TTCTGATGTCTTAGAAATGACAATTAATGAATCCTGCATATTTTTTGAGCATATCCCAAAGATTTCAAGAAAATTAAAAACTATCCAAAATGTTGGCTTAGGATATATTACCCTAGGACAACAATCAACTACACTATCTGGTGGTGAAGCACAACGTATCAAACTAGCAACAGAACTATCAAAAAGAGATACCGGTAACACTTTTTATATTCTTGACGAACCTACAACGGGTCTTCATTTTGAAGATATTCGTGTTTTGATGGACGTACTAAATGAATTAGTAAATAAAGGAAATACAGTTTTAATTATTGAACACAATATGGATGTAATCAAAATGGCTGATTATATTGTTGATATCGGATATGAAGGAGGAAGAAATGGAGGGAAAATCGTGGCTAAAGGAACGCCAGAAGAAATTATAAAAGATAAAAAAAGTTATACTGCACAGTTTTTAAAGAAAGAACTGTAAGTAACAATATAAAAAAATAAATTTATGAGAAAAGAGCAACACCATAAAGGCTGGAATGAAATAAAAACAAATGATTCATGGGCAATCTTCAAGATTATGGGAGAATTTGTTAATGGGTTTGAAAAAATGAGTAAAATAGGGCCTTGTGTATCTATTTTTGGATCTGCCCGTACAAAAACAGATGATAAATACTATCAATTAGCCGTAGATGTCGCCAAAGAAATTGTAGATCAAGGCTATGGAGTTATTACTGGTGGAGGTCCCGGTATAATGGAAGCGGGAAATAAAGGAGCACATTTAGGAGGAGGAACTTCTGTTGGGCTCAATATAGATTTACCTTTTGAGCAACATGACAATCCATATATCGATAGCGATAAAAGCTTAGATTTTGACTATTTTTTTGTGCGTAAAGTGATGTTTGTAAAATATTCTCAAGGATTTGTAGTTATGCCAGGAGGGTTTGGAACTTTGGATGAATTATTCGAAGCAATAACATTAATACAAACCAAAAAAATTGGGAAATTTCCTATTATATTGGTAAGTACCGAGTTTTGGGGAGGACTCATAGATTGGGTAAAAAGCACATTGTTACAAAAATTCGGAAATATAAGCCCCGGGGATTTAGATCTAATACACATTGTAGATACCCCAGGTGAAGTATTAGGAATTTTAGATGATTTTTATGGAGAGTATAATTTAAGTCCGAATTTCTAATTCATTTTATTATCAATCAATCATTAATATAAAATCGATTTTGAAGAGTATCATAGTAAGGCATTGCTATAAGTAATAAAGTTTTGATAGATAAATCCAGATGGGTAACATTATTCCTTTTTGATTTATATCATAAAAATGTCTTTAATTAAATATAAAAATTGAATATTTTAAAAGTATATAGTTTTATAATTATCTTTTTTGTGCTAACCATAGGGTCTGCTCAACATAATATCGTTATAAATGCTAATCTGGATACCAAAAAAAAGGTAGTAACGATAGAGCAGGAAGTTACATATACAAATTTATCAAAAGATACACTTACACAAATATTCTTTCATGATTGGGCCAATAGCTTCTCTGATAAGACCACTCCTCTTGGTAAAAGGTTTGCAGAAGATTTTATAAAACGTTTTTACTTTGCCAAAGATGAAGAACGAGGGGGAACTATAATCCAAAATGTTAGCAATAAAGAATCACAACCCCTACAATGGGGTCGACATTCTGGAATCCAGGATATTATATGGATAAAATCTAATAAGCCTATTTATCCGGGAGAAAATCAAACTTTTCTATTAAAATATCAAATCAAAATTCCCAGTAACAAATTTACCAGATATGGATATCACGCAAACGGGAATTTTAGTTTAAAATACTGGTATATACTTCCTGCTGTATACGATACAAAATGGAATATCTATAGTCATAAAAATTTGAATGACTTATATGCACCTATAGCAGATTACCAACTCAACTTCACTTTACCATCTGCGTATGAAATAGTTAGTGATCTAAAACAAAAAAATACTATTTTATCAGAGGACGAAACAACCAAAACTATACAATTTGAAGGCAACAAAAGAAATGAAGTAAACTTATACATAGAAAAGGTATCATCTTTCTACAGCTTCCCATCCGATGGTGTTCAGTTTATAAGTAATATAGATGATAATGATTTAATGCCAAAAATGAAATCGGTAGCGACCGATAGGATTATTGGTTTTTTACAAAAAAAATTAGGTCCATATCCTTTTGATAAAATTGTTATTTCTGAAAATGATTACAAAAACAATCCCGTATATGGACTAAATCAACTACCAGATATATTAAGACCTTTTCCCGATGGTTTTCAATTTGAAATTAAACAACTTAAGACAATTACCGAAAATTATCTAGAAAGGACTCTTATCATAAATCCTAGATACGATGCCTGGATAAAAGATGCAATACACATCTATTTAATGATGGCGTATACAGAGCAATATTATCCCGAAATGAAAATTATCGGTAAACTTAGTAAAGTGATTGGTCTACGATGGTTTCATGCTGCGGATCTGGATTTTAACGATCAATACTTTTTAGCTTATAAAAATATGGCTCGATTGTTTTTAGATCAGCCTTTATTACAGCCACAAGATGAGCTCGTAAAGTTTAATAAAAATATAGCAAATGCATATAAGGCAGGAGTAGGATTTAAGTATCTCGAAGATTATCTCGGTGATGATAATATTGTGGATTTAAGTATTAAAAAATTTTATACTCAAAATGTATTAAAATATACAAATTCTGAAAAATACAAAAAGGTACTTATCGATATAGCTCCCAAGGACATAGAATGGTTTTTTGAGGATTATGTACAAACCAACGAAAAGCTAGATTTTAAAATAAAATCTGTAAAAAAAGGAAAAGATTCGATTGAGGTTACAATCAAAAATAACGGCAATAACACAATGCCAGTTTCACTTTATGGGTTTAGAAAAAAAGATATGGTTTCTAAAACCTGGGTTACAGGTATCACAGGCACCAAAAAAGTAAAAATTGCCAATGAAAATATTAGTAAACTGGTAATAGATTATGATCAGAACATCCCAGAAGTAAATAGACGTAATAATTATAGAAACCTAAAATGGATATTTAACAAACCTATACAATTTAGGTTTTTACAGGATATAGAAGATCCAAGGTATACTCAAGTATTTTTTATTCCCGAAGTAGAGTTTAATGTATACGATGGTTTTTTGTTAGCTTCAAAATTTTATAATAAGACTTTTATAAAAAGAAATTTTCAGTACAACCTATCCCCTGCTTATGGTTTCAAATCCAATAAACTATTAGGATCAGCATCTATCTCCTATAGACAACAACTGTCTGATTATGGATTATATAAAGTACAATATGGAGTAAATGGTAGTATGTTTAGTTATGCTCCCGATTTATTATTTAAACGATTTTCATCATCTATAAGTTTTTATTTTAGGCCCGAAGATCTTAGATCCAATAAAAAACAAAGACTTCTTCTTAGAAATATTAATGTTTTTAGAGATCGAGACAAAGAAAACCCTGTTACTACCCCTGATTATAGTGTATTTAATGTAAGATATCGATATTCTGATTTTAATCTCATTAATTTTCTAGGATATACTGTTGATTATCAAATATCTAAAAACTTCAGTAAACTATCTGCGACTGTAAATTACAGGAAGTTGTTTCTTAATAATCGCCAATTAAATTTGCGTCTATTTGCAGGATCTTTTCTTTTTAATGATACAGAAAAAGATGGTGATTTCTTTAGTTTTGCTCTAGACAGACCTACAGATTATTTGTTTGATTATAGTTACCTGGGACGTAGTGAAGATACTGGTTTGGTAAGCCAGCAAATTATTTTGGCAGAAGGCGGGTTTAAATCTCAACTCGAATATCCTTTTGCTAATCAATGGATCACTACCTTTAATGCCAATACCAATATATGGAACTGGATTTATGCATATGGGGATGTAGGATTGGTGAAAAATAAAAATATCTCTCCAAAATTTGTCTATGACGCAGGAGTTCGACTCAGTTTAGTAGCCGATTACTTCGAAGTCTTTTTCCCTGTAGTATCTAACAAAGGATGGGAAATATCACAACCAAATTACGAACAGCAAATTCGGTTTATCATAACATTAAGTCCAGAAACGTTAATAGGTCTTTTTACCAGAGAATGGTATTAATTTCTTTATGAAAAAGTATACTGAAAAATAAATGTGAAAATTTTGAGCATTTGTTAACCAATCCTTAAAATACTGTTCAAAAACTATAATTCATCAATAAAAACACAGTTTTAATGAATTATACTCAAAAAAATTAAGAGTTTCTGCCTTGCAAATGGCTAGGATTTTAGCTAAATTTGCAAAACATTAAAACACCGTTCACATGCAGCCTGAAACCATTACTTCATCTAATATTTCATTCGAAGAATATAGAGATCAAATACTTAAAGACTACAAAATAGCATTAATTAGTAGAGAATGTAGTTTGCTGGGAAGACGAGAAGTATTGACAGGTAAATCTAAGTTTGGAATTTTTGGAGGAGGAAAAGAGTTACCGCAACTTGCGATGGCCAGAGTTTTTCGTGACGGTGATTTTAGATCAGGATACTACAGAGATCAAACATTTATGATGGCTATTGATCAATATACTGTAGAGCAGTTCTTTGCTGGCTTATACGCTCATACAGATATCAATAAAGAACCTTTTGCTGCAGGAAGACAAATGGGAGGACATTTTGCAACTCACAGTCTTAATGAAGATGGTACATGGAAAAACCTGATGCAGCAAAAAAACTCAAGTGCAGATATCTCTCCTACTGCTGGTCAAATGCCTAGGTTATTAGGCCTAGCTCAAGCATCAAAGGTATATCGTAACGAAAAAAGTGTTTCTAATCATTCTAACTTCTCTAATCAAGGAAATGAAGTAGCTTGGGGAACTATTGGTAATGCAAGTACCAGTGAAGGCTTATTTTGGGAAACTATTAATGCAGGAGGTGTTCTACAAGTGCCAATGGTTATTAGTGTCTGGGATGATGAATACGGTATCTCTGTTCATGCAAAGCATCAAACTACCAAAGAAGATATTTCTCTTATTCTGGAAGGTTTTAGACGTGATGAACATCATGAAGGCTATGAAATATTAAAAGTTAATGGTTGGGATTATCCTGCTCTCATGGATACCTATGAAAAAGCTGAAAAATTAGCACGTGAAAAACATATTCCTGTTATTATTCATGTTAAAGAATTAACACAACCACAAGGACACTCTACTTCTGGTTCTCACGAAAGATACAAAAGCGAAGAACGATTAAATTGGGAACGCGAATATGATTGTAATAAAAAGTTTAAAGAATGGATCATTGAACATAATATTGCAACAGCAGAAGAGCTTCTGGATTTTGAAAAAACTGCAAAAAAGAAGGTAAGAAAAGGAAAGGCTGAAGCTTGGAACGCATATTTGTCTGAAATCAAATCAGAACAAAAAGAAGCATTAGAAGTTCTAAAATCTGTAGAAAATAAAAGTGCAAATAAAAATTTCATTTCTCCTCTGGTTAATGTATTAGCTTCTAAAGAAGAACCTATACGTAGAGATATTCTTGAGGCTACAAGAAAAACATTACAATATATCACTAAAGAAGATTTTGCAGAGAAATCTACACTTCAGGAATGGATAAATAATTATATTTCTCTTATTCAACCAAAATACAGTAGTCATTTATATAATGAAAGTGATTCTAATGCTATACATGTTAAAGAAGTAAAAGCTCAATACGACACCAATACAGAACAAGTTGACGGTAGAGTTATCATAAGAGATAACTTTGAAAAATTATTTAGCAGAATTCCTGAAGCACTTATTTTTGGAGAAGATAGCGGTAAAATTGGTGATGTAAATCAAGGCCTTGAGGGACTTCAGGAAAAATTTGGAGAAACAAGGGTATCCGATGCTGGTATTAGAGAAGCTACGATAATAGGACAAGGAATTGGGATGGCCATGCGAGGATTAAGGCCCATTGCAGAAATTCAATATTTAGATTATATTTTATATTGCATACAAGGATTAAGTGATGACCTTGCTACGTTGCGATATAGAACTTTTGCAAAACAAAAAGCGCCTTTAATTATAAGAACACGAGGACATAGACTAGAAGGAATATGGCATTCTGGTTCTCAAATGGGTGGTATTGTTCACCTACTAAGAGGTATCCATATTCTTGTACCTCGAAATATGACCAAAGCCGCAGGTTTTTATAATACATTAATGGATAGTGATGAACCTGCTTTAGTTGTAGAATGTCTTAATGGATATCGTCTAAAAGAAAAAATGCCTACTAATTTATCCGAAATCAGAACACCAATTGGTATTGTCGAAACAGTTAAAGAAGGAACAGATATTACCTTGGTATCCTATGGCTCTACATTGCGATTGGTTGAACAAGCTGCAAAAGAATTACTATCGGTAGGAATTAATGCCGAAGTAATTGATGTACAATCCTTACTTCCTTTTGATCTAAATCATGATATTGTAAAAAGTGTTGCTAAAACCAATCGATTATTGATCATTGACGAAGATGTACCAGGTGGTGGTACTGGATATATTTTACACAAATTGATTGATGAGCAAAATGTGTATCAATACTTGGATAGTAAACCACAGACCTTAAGTGCTCAACCACACAGGCCGGCTTTTGGAACGGATGGAGATTATTTTAGCAAACCTTCTATAGAAGATATTTTCGAAAATGTATATGCCATTATAAATGAAACAGATCCAGTTAATTTTCCTAAATTGAGATAATTAACTACTGAAAGTCTTCAATTTTTAATCGTTTTCCATCTTTATAGGATATTACAAATATTCTCTTATCAAACCCTGAGGCTATTAGTGTTTTTCTAAAATCCTGAGCTTCGGCTAAGGTTTCAAAAATACCTAAACTCATTTTATAGAATGAAGTATCACTATAAATAAGTGTATTTGTAAATTTCTCAGAAATAGCAGGAGTGTTTTTTGCATTAAACGCTTTTAACTGCACCGAATACACAGTATCTTTTTTAATCAAACTTCTATACAAATATAGATTCTTGATTTCTTTAAGGTTAATCTTTTCTTTTTTTAATGCTTTTAATTCTTTCTTAGCAGAGGCCAATTCTTGTTTTACTACAGAAAGTTCATTAATTCCTGCTTCATCATTTTTTGATGGTGGTTTGCTAAAATAAAAAGCATTAGCAACAAGAAAAATAGTTAATAGAAATAGAACTAGTGAGAATGATCCAAATAGTCTATTAGATTTCTTACTTTTTTTTAGCCTATCCGACTCTTCATCCAGAAGGTCTTCGAGCTTTTTCTGTTTAATTTCGGCTTTTTCTATCTGGTAATGTAGAGATAGAAGATCCTCATCTTTCATAACTTTCATTGTGGGGGGTAGCTTCAAAAGTTTAGTTAGTTATTCTAAAGATATATTTTTAAACAATGCTTAAGGGAGTTTCTGTTCGGTTATTTTATATACTATTCCATTATTAATTTCCAAAATTAAAACAGGTTTATCTGTAATTACTTTCTGGAAAGCCTTCAATGGAAAACCGGAAGAAATTTGATTAATATTTTCAATCTTCACCCTCGCCTTATCGTCAAGTTCTAATATTTTAGACCTAGAACTCTGGTTATGAATATAATAATTATTATATAAAAAATACAATGTATCTCCATTTTTATCTAAATCATATTCAGCTTCCCCTAATTCTTTAGCTTTTTTAACTGCTTTTCTACCCTGATAATACTCTATAATATCTGCTTCTATAAAAACAACATCGTTGCTTTTATAAACTCTATTTATGTAACAATATTTCCTTTCAAATTTTAGTTTAGATTTTCCATCCGCAACATCTTCTTCTCCTTTTTTTATACTTCCAATATTACCAGAAAGAGAAGTTGTAGTATCTACCTTATTTGATAATTCTTCATTTTGATATTTAGAAATATCTGTTTTAAGTTTATCCACTTCCTTTTGTAAAGAATCATTTTCAAATATAAGTCGCTGTACATCTACATCCCCTTCTAAAGACTCAATTTTAGTACTATTTTCTTTTTCGCCAAGGATCACATAAAGACTTCCCGCAGTTAGCAACAACATCAAAATAAGAATAAAAATAAAGTAAAAATTACGTCTTCTTTTACTTCTCTTCAAGTCTTCAGAAATAGAGATAAGGCGATCCTCCAGCCGTTGCTGTTTGATATCAGTTTTTTCCATCTGATAGTGCATCGATATAAGCTCTTCTTCTTTTTTATCCATTGTATACTAAGGTAATTCTAATTTTAAAAAAGATCGGTAATTATAAAATTATGGCATCCATTTAATGTTCTTAAAATCTGGCTTTCGCTTTTCAAGAAATGCATCTCTTCCTTCTTTGGCTTCCTCTGTCATATACGCTAGTCGTGTTGCCTCTCCTGCAAATACCTGTTGTCCTACCATACCATCATCTGTAAGATTCATTGCGAATTTTAACATTTTGATAGATGTTGGTGATTTTTCAAGGATTTCTTTTGCCCATTCATACGCTGTATCTTCTAGATCATCATGAGGAATCACAGCATTTACCATTCCCATTTCATAAGCATCTTGCGCAGAGTAATTTCTTCCTAAAAAGAAAATTTCACGTGCTTTTTTTTGCCCAACCATCTTTGCTAAATAAGCAGAACCATATCCTCCGTCAAAACTTGTTACGTCTGCATCGGTTTGTTTAAAAATAGCATGTTCTTTACTTGCAAGAGTAAGATCACAAACAACATGAAGACTATGCCCTCCTCCTACAGCCCATCCAGGCACTACTGCAATAATGACTTTTGGCATAAACCTAATAAGCCTTTGAACTTCTAAAATATTTAATCTGTGTCTACCATCATCTCCAACATACCCTTGATGACCTCTAGCCTTTTGATCTCCTCCACTACAAAAACTATACACTCCGTCTTTTGTCGAAGGGCCTTCTGCAGAAAGCAGAACCACCCCTATAGATGTATCTTCTTGCGCATCATAAAAAGCATCATAAAGTTCACTTGTTGTATTTGGCCTAAAAGCATTACGTACATTTGGTCTGTTAAATGCTATTCGTGCAACACCTCCCGATTTTTTATAGGTGATGTCTTCGTATTCTTTTACAGTTTTCCAATCTATTGAACTCATTAATATATTTTTTTGTATCCTCAAAAATACTACAATATACTATATCTCACTGCATCAATTATGGGGTAAATCCCCTAATTTTTGATTTTATTTTAAATAAAAAACAGATTTTAGTATAGTTTTTGATGGTTATATCTGAATTGATAATATATTTACCATTATGAAAGTTTTTTTAGCAATACTTATCGGAGGCATCAGCTTTTTATCATATGGACAAGAAGATGTACCACATACAATATCTATAGAATGGGAACAATTAAGTGCCCCATTAGTAATGAATAAAAAAGAGCTTAAAACTAAAAAGTATCAATTACAGGAAGTAGATTTGACCGTAGACTTAAGACAGCAAGCATTTAAGAAAAGCTATACAATGTACATTGACTCTCCGAAGTATAAAGATATTTCGTCAAAATATAATGTTGCAATCCCTCAACCAAAAACATCTGGTTTTAGATTATCAGGTAATGGCTACAACACTAATACAAATATTGGGGGTATAAAAAATACAGCTTATAAGGATGCTAGTCTATATAGTGGTGCTTTCTGCCCCATTACCGGTTTAGCCTATTAAGCCTATTTATACAAAAAAAACATCTTAGATTAAATTTACTATATATAAATTATTTACCAACAGGGATTCTTTCATCAATGAATTGAAGTGGCATATCTCCTGATAAATCAAACATATCTAAAATATCTTTAATAGTCTCTTCTTCCTCAAGCTGCTCTTCTACAAACCACATTAAGAAGTTTTCTGAACCAAAATCATTTACTTTCCTACATTTTGCAACAATTTTATAGATAGACTGTGTGATGGATATCTCATGATTTAATGCAGTTTCAAAAATTTCTCTAAGAGAAGAAAATTCATGAGTTATATTAGAAACATCAGGAGAGTAGGCTGATCCACCTGTATCATTAATAAACTTAAAAATTTTCATCATATGCTCTCTTTCTTCCGCTGCCTGCTTATAAAAAAAGGAAGCACTATTTACAAGCGTTTTTTGATCACACCATGAGGCCATTGCTAAATACAATGACGAAGCTCTTTGTTCTTTCTCAATTTGCTTATTAAGCATATCCATTACTTCAAGATTAATGCTTATTTCTTGTCGTGTAAGATTTTCCATTTTTCAAATATTTTTAATAAAAGTATAGAAAATCTAGATGTAAAACTTAATTGATACCCTATTTATAGTAAGTCTAAATCTAATAATAAAATATCATGATACTAGCATAGCATTTAATTCTATCATTGCAAATGTTCCTTTCATAAAATCTACAAAATCCAACACCATTAATGTGTCTAATAAAATCAAATGTTCTTTATCACATAAAGACAATACTACTGTATCATTATGGTTAAGTAAATCATCTATATACTCAAATGAGGACATTTTTTTTGCCTTATACCTTAAACTAAGTAATTGACAGAAAGAAGTTTTAACCATTTTATGGCCAAAGTCAATATAATAACATCGCTCTGCTGATGATTGATATGAGGAGTAGTATGTTGAAGAAAAAATTAATTCCATATTTAAAGGCCGCTAAAATACTTTTTATTTAGATTTAATCCAAATAAAACAAACAAAAAGTAACTTCTTCTTTGATTATCGGTACTGATTTTATTTTGGCCTACTCTACCAAGCGTATTCCCTCTTTCTCGATAATAATTTTTCTTTCTTTATACAGTGATCCAATAGCTTTTTTAAAACTTTTCTTACTCAATTGAAAAACCTCTTTAATATCTTCGGGATCTGATTTATCATTAAGATCAATAAAACCACCGCTAGATTTTAACTCTTTTAAAACCTGCTCTGCATTTGGCTCTATCCCTCTAAATCCGTGTCGTTGCAATGTAAGATCTATCTTACCATCAGGGCGAACTTTTTTCACAAACCCTTTAAGTTGATCTCCTGGTGTTATCTTTTGAAAAATTTCATCACCATATACTAATCCTAAATGTTTTTGATTTACAATCATATTCCAACCTTGTGGTGAAGGATGAGAAGCGATAAGATCAACTTCATCATATGAAGACAGTAAAACTAAAGAATTATCTAAAAAAGCGTTGGTTTTACTTGATGCAACTAGTCGATTGGTTTCTTCATCTAGATACACATAAACAAGATACCAACTACCTACTCTCATTTTTGAAGATTGTTCTCTAAAAGGAACAAAAAGATCTTTTTCTAATCCCCAATCCAGAAAAGCACCAATTTCTGACACATTTGTACATTTTAAATAAGCAAAAGATTTTACAGTTGTAAAAGGCTCTAAGGTAGTAGCAACAATACGCTCTGAGCTATCTAAATACACAAAAACCTTTAAAATATCTCTTATTTGAAATTGTTCTGGCACATACTTATTGGGCAATAAAACCTCATCCCCTTCTTCGTCACAAAGATAGACACCTTGATCTCTTTCTCTAACAACCTCTAACATATTATATTCCCCAAGCTTAAGCATATCTCTATTTTTGCGCAAATATAATTCTTTAATCCTCCTGTTTATCTAAATTCTACAAAAAAAGGTGTTCATTGCAATGAACACCTTTTTTTGCTGTAGAAAATCGTATACTATTTGTAAACAGATTCTTTTCCAAAATGTTTTGTTAAAAGATAATAAACCACCGCTCTATACTTATTACGGTTTGATTTACCATAAGCCTCAACTACAGAAGCAATACCTTCATCTAGTTTTGGTCCATCAGAAAGACCAAGTTTCTTGATCAAAAAGTTTTTCTTTACGGTATCTAATTCACTTTGATCCGAACCAGATACTGTAGCTGCATCTGCATTGTAAATTGAAGGACCACATCCAATTGTAACTTTGGTTAAAAGATCCATGTCTGGAGTCTGACCAATTTTATCTTTGATATCTGCGGCGTATTTTGTGATTAATTCATCTCTTTTACTCATAGGATAATTGTGTTTTTAGGTTTTTAGTTCACTTTTTTTTCCAGATCAAATATAGAGGAATTATTCATTAATAATTCATCTGCAAAGTATATTAAAACAAGGATATTAGACAAAATACCTAAAATAATCGACTAAAGTACTATCGTTTTCTTTTCGGGGAGTAAAAACTTCAAGCAATTGGGGCGTATTATTATTTTTGTATATCTTTTTAGATTCATGAACTAATTCTTCAAGTGTATGTGCAGTATGATATTCTAGACCAAACATTTTGCATAAATGCATTGCCGTAAGATGATGTGTTGTCTCAAAATATTTTTCAAAATTAACACTCTCCTCTTTTCCTGGTAAGATTCTAAATATCCCACCACCTTCATTATTAATAACAATAATTTTAAAATCTGAAGGGATATAATCATTCCATAACCCATTACTATCATAGAAGAAACTTAGATCTCCCGTTATCAAGGTTGTAGGTACTCCCGAAGCCAGAGCCGCACCAATAGCGGTAGATGTGCTTCCATCGATACCACTTGTTCCTCTATTACAAAACACCTGAAAAGTTGGATTTAACGTAAATAATTGTGCATAACGAACAGTAGAGCTATTACTTAATTGTATCATTTGCCCATCTGCAATACCATTAAAAATAGCTTCAAATGCTTTAAGATCACTAAAAGAAATTTTATCAAGATATGCTGCATGCCGTACTCTGCGATGGTCTCTTATAGAAATCCAAAAAGGTTTATAGGTACTATCGACGCTCTTCATGTTTTGAAAAAAACGCGAGAAGAATACATTGGGCTGCAATTTTATATGTTCTGTGAGACAGAAATAGGTATCATATGCTTTTTTTGAATCAATATGCCAATGTGATTTTGGCTGATATTGTCGCAAAAATGCTTTAATCCGTTTAGAAACAACCATACCACCAATGGTTAAAAGAATATCAGGCTGCAATGTTTTAAATTCATCTTCTTTTAAAGTAGAAATTAATTGATCGATACAATTAATGTGTGATGCATGATGAATATTAGATGTCGTTTCTGTTAATACCAAAACCGAAGGATCATCGGCAAAATACTCTATCCACTTTTGCTCAACTGTTCCTGGTGAATTAACACCTATTAATACCATTTTACGTTTTGCCTGACTCCACTCTTCATGCATTTCTGATTGTAAATCTTCAGAAAACTGATGATGTGGCTTTTCTACAGGAATATTTCTGGGAATAATAGTAGGTTGATCCAGTTTATCATATAAAGGTTCGTAAAAAGGTACATTAATATGTACTGGTCCTTTTTGCTCTATTGCTTTATTTAATGCCAGATTGATTTCTCTTTCATTATGCTTTTGAGCTTCATGTTGTTTTTGGCGTACTTTGGGATCATCAATTTTTGTTTCGGCAACAACTTCAGAATATAAATTAGCCGAATACAAAATATGGTTCTCAAATACATTTTTTTGACGAATCGTTTGCCCGTCCCCAATATCAATTCTTTCAATAGGGCGATCTGCACTTAAAACTACTAAGGGTATATCACTATAAAATGCTTCTGAAATTGCAGGGTAATAGTTTAATAATGCACTACCCGAAGAACAAACCAAAGCAACTGGTTTTTGGATCTGTTGTGTAATACCTAATGCAAAAAAAGCAGCACATCGTTCATCTACGATACTATAACACTGCATACCTGGATGTTCACTAAAACCAATTGTTAGCGGTGCGTTACGAGATCCTGGTGAAATAACAATATGAGTGATTCCTTTTGCTTCGCATAAGGTAACAATAGATTGTGCTAAAGGAATTTTTGAATATAAGCGTTTCTTCATTCGAATCGCTAAATTACAATATCGAACTAATTTACACCAGAATTTTAGGTAATTTAACCCTGGCTAAAACAAAACTCTTTTCATTGTCTCTGTTTTCTTTACAGTTTCCTCCCACTCTTTCTCTGGATCAGAATCTTTTGTGATCCCTCCTCCTACATAAAGAATTGCTTTTTCATTACTCAACTCCATACAACGAAGGTTCACAAATAAATCCGATTTAACAGCACCTTCTTTATTCATATTGAGTTCCCCCAGAAAACCTGTATAATACTTACGATTGTATCCTTCTGTAGTAAGAATAAAAGATTTAGCTTCGTCTTTAGGAAGTCCACAAACAGCCGGGGTTGGATGTAACACCTTAATTATTTTTTCTATGCTTGAATTTTCATGATCCAAAACCCCGCTAATATCGGTACGTAGATGTAAAAGTGTACCTGCTTTATGCGTGTAAGTTTTAGAATATTGTATATCATTAATAATTGAAGATAATCCATTAGTAACAAAAGAAGTAACCATTTCCTGTTCTACTAGTTCTTTAGTTCCCCAATCAACATCTATAGTATTTATATATGGCTGTGTCCCTGCTAAGGCCATTGTAAAAAAATCATTGTTTTTTACCCTAATTAAAGTCTCTGGAGTCGCTCCCATCCATGTACCAATTTTGGGATGATACCACAGGTATACAAAGGCCTTTGGATAATAGTCTATCAGGTTTTTAAATATATGTAGATTACTAAAAGAATTTGGTATTAAAACCTCTTCTTTTCGTGACAACACTACTTTTTTAAAACGATCAGATTGTATTGCTTTAATTCCTTTTTTTACAAGCTCAATATGTTTTTTTTTAGCTTCAGATTTTACCAAAAAAGAATCTGTTGATGTCTCTGAAGCTCTTTTTTTGCTACTTATAGTTTGTGATGAAATAATAGCATTGTAATAGTTACTTTTTTCTGAAGGAATAATAACAGCTTTGTCAGAAGTATCAAAAGGAGCAAAAACAAATCCCGAAACAGTATAATCCTCTACTTCATATATTTGGTTATTTTCTTGAAAAATAGCATGTAATGTAATAGAATCGGCTTTCCTATACACTACAAAAGGTAGATGTTGATCTAACTGCTCTTCAATTTTAGCATAAACATCTTCTATGCTCATACTATTTGGTTTTAGGAAGTGCAATAGTAGTCAACTTAACTATTGAAACCAGGTTACCTTCTTCATCCTTTATCTTTATATCCCATAACTGGGTAGTACGACCCTGGTGTAAAATTTCTGCTTTAGCAAATACATAGCCTTGTTTAACACTTTTTACATGATTTGCAGAAATCTCTATTCCTCTTATATAAAAATCTTCAGCATTAAGAAAAATAAATGATGCTGCACTGCCCACACTCTCTGCAAGTGCTACCATAGCTCCACCATGCAAAACACCATCTGGCTGGTGTACTCTGGGAGTCACAGGCATTTTAGCAACCAGATAGTTTTCACCAACTTCACAGAAAGAAATCTCCAAAGTTTCCATTAAAGTGTTTTTACACATCTTAGCACATTGTTCTAGCACTTCTTCCTGTGTCAAATTCATAAGCTTTATAATTTAAACCAAAAATATACAATGCTATCTAATAATTCTAACTATATTTGATTATTATTTTAACGAACGTTCAATAAAATGCCAAAGGTAAAAACATCCAAAGAAGAAGTTCTAAAAAAGATAATCCCTATCCTACGCTCCAGAGGGGTTCAAAACAGCAGTATGAGTGAACTTTCTAAAGCCTGTGGCATACAGAAGTCTCATTTTTATTATTATTTCAGCAATAAAGAAGATTTAATTAGAGAAGTTCTTGCAACTGTTCACAGTTATTTTAATTACAATCTATTTAGGATTATTGAAAGTAGCACTTTAACTCTTAATGAAAAAGTACTAAAAATGAAGCTACTTCTGGACAAATTATTCAAAGCCTCAGATGGTGGGTGTATTATGGCAAATACAGCATTAGAAACCATTCACCTCGACCCCATATATAAAAAAGAAATACAATCATTTTTTAAGGATTTCATCTCTGGGTTACAACAACTTCTTGAGGTAAATCACCCAACAGAAAAAGCATTACTACTGGCAGAACAAATGGTTCAGGATATCGAGGGAGGTATTTTATTGATGCAGATTTATGACGATCCAAAATATCTTAACAATGCCATTGAAAGAACAGAAATAGCAATATTAAATCAGTAAAAATATGGAATCATACACTATTCATTCTTCTGACGGCTACCCCATTTCGGTAAATGAGTTTGTTCCTAAATCTCCTAATCACAAAACAATAGTTTTTGCTCCTGCAGTAGCAGTTCCTCAAAAAATTTATTTCCCACTTGCAGAATATCTCGTTGCCAGGGGGTGTAATGTATTTACTTTTGATTATCGAGGAATAGGAGATTCTCTCTCTCAAAGCATTCAATCTTTAAAAGAACATGGTTTTTTATTCTGGGCACAGGATTTTAAATCAGTTTCTAAACATGCAAAAGAAGAATTTCCTAAAAACGAACAATATATGATTGGTCATAGTTATGGCGGTAATAGTGTTGGTTTTAGTGATGCCTATCAATATTATGACAAATACTTTACTGTAGCTTCGCAATTTGGGTTTTATAAGCATTTTACCTTAAAAATGAGGGTACTCATCTATCTTAATTTTAAGTTTTTTGTACCACTTACCACTTCTCTTTTAGAATACTACCCATCTGGTTGGTTTGGATTAGGAAAACCCTTAACCACCAGGGTAGCCAAAGATTGGGCTATTTTTTTATTACACCCAGATTCGATGTTATATTTTACCCAAAAAGACACTAGCACATACTACAAAGAAATCAAAGAGCCTATGCTTTTATTAAGTATTGATGATGATTCGTTTGCTCCTAAAAAATCAGTCGATATTTTAGGAGAACGTGTATACAAAAATGCCAGAGTGACCAGAAAACATCTAAAACCTAGTGATTTTAATCTAAAAACTATTGGCCATTTTGATTTTTTTAGAACAAAAAATCGAGATATCTTGTGGCCAATTATTGATGATTGGTTTCATCTTAATTAAATACAAAAGATCTATTATCATATATCATATGAGTGCTACCGAAAAAGAAATCTCTTACACTGCGACAAACACATATTCTACACTTAATAATCTGCATCCAGGCACTAAAAATGTTTGGTTAGTTTTTCATGGGATTGGATATTTGAGTAGATACTTCATACGGTTATTTGAAAGTCTTAATAAAGAAGATAATTATTTTATTGCACCGCAGGCTCCATCAAAATATTATAAAGGTGATAACTACAGAAGGGTTGGTTCTAGTTGGCTAACTAAAGAAAACACTCAGGCAGAGACCAAAAATGTATTACGATATGTTGATGCAATATTATCATCTGAAGAAATTCCTGAGCATACAAGGCTAATCGTATTAGGATATTCTCAAGGAGTAAGTATTGCCAGTAGATGGATTGCCAGTCGTAAGATAAATTGTGATGCTTTGGTCATGATCTCTGGTGGCTTTCCTAAAGAACTGTCTAGAGAAGATTTCACTTTTCTTACTGATCAAACAAAAATCACTCATATTCTGGGGGGAAAAGATCCATTTTTTGAAATAGAAAAAGTTGAAGCCGAGAAAGTACGGGTACAACAAATATTACCACAAATTGAGTTTAGAACTCACCCCGGTGGACATGAACTAGATCCAAAAACTTTGATTGATTTACTATAAATCTACCTACCTATTACTTTTTCAACTCTTCTATTGCTGATCTGCTATGAACAGTATCATAAATGATAGTAAGTTTCTGAATCTTATTTTCAGAATTTAGTACTATTACATCTACCACTTTAAACACAACTCTTTTTCCATCTTTTAATTCCCAATCAAAATCAAAAAGCAGTGAAATTCTATTTGAATCTTTTTCAGAAAATAAGCCGTCAAAATTTAATTTTGAAGTAGTGGTATCATCTGCCAATGCTTTATAAAACTTACTAGCTGGCATTGTTCCATACAATGGAGATTCAACAATCCCGTCGTCTGCAAATAAACTAACAACTTTATTCACTTCATTTTTTTCTAAAAATGATAAGTAATTCTGAGCAACTTCTTCTTTTGTCATATCTTATAAATATCTTTCTTTTATAACCTCAAAATGATGTTTTTGATGTCCTATTAATATATACCCTGCAGCTCTTGAACTCATAGGGCTACCACTCGCCTCTCCTATTCTGGTTAACATTTCACCAGTGAAGCTTTTGAATAATGAAATAGAGTTATTTCTCGCAGACTGAAAATCTGAAATCAATTCTTCTTTACTATAATTATTCGCATTTGAATACGGAACATAATCATCTTGTTCAAACCCCATAATTGGTGTTTTATCATTCCTTGCAAAACGCAAAGCACGATATGCAAAAATACGTTCGCCATCAATTACATGTTGCAACACCTCTGCTACAGTCCATTTACCCTCTGCATAGGCGTGAGTAAGTTTTTCTTCAGGAATGGACTGTATAAAATCAACAAATTCTTTTTGACCGCTTTCTAGCCCCTTTACAATATCTGGCGACCCCGCTTTAGCAATATATGTTTCATAATACGGGTTAAATTCTCCCTCTTTTAACTGTGATACCATAGTGTATTAGATATAGATTAAATTCCAATTTATTTGTAATAGTATGTAAACTCACATTACACTATAAAACTTTGTTACGAAGTATAATATGAGTTAAAAAATGAAGCTGAAATTTAATCATTCCAGCTTCATAATATAATATCCTTAACAGTACTTTATTAAAAAATTATGCCGAATTACGACTGGCATTAATATTTCCAAACAAAGAACGAGTTACCATCTTCTCATAAATTGCAATATCTTCTGGATTTGCATCCTTATCCCTACTTAAGTCCTGAATTTTCTTCAATGCATATTGTTGTATGGTAAGCAGAGGTAATACGATATTTTCTCTAATATCGATAGATGCTTTTCCTGCAGGTTCGTTTTGCATTAGCTCAGAATATCCTGTTAACTTAAATAACAATCTTTTTGTCAACAAGTATTCATCATGAATGATGTCCCAAAATGCACCATATTCCTCATCTTCTTTCATATAAGAAGTTAATTCAAAAAAGGATTTAGTAAGACTCATCATACTATTGCCAATCAACGTTCTAAAGAATGGTGAATCTTTATAAAGTGACATTACTTTATCAAATTCTCCCTTTTCTTCAAATGCTTTTAAGGCGGTTCCTACTCCATAAAAACCAGGAACATTCTGTTTTAACTGGCTCCAACTTCCTACAAAAGGTATTGCTCGTAAATCACCAAAATCCAAAGTCTCGCTTTTACTTCTTTTAGAAGGTCGACTACCAATATTTGCTTTCCCGTAGTACTTTAATGTACTCATATGCTCAAGATAAGGAAGGAATTTAGGGTGGTTTTTAAAATCAACATATGTTTGATAGCTTATATCTGCAAGCTCCTGCATGGTTTGCTTATTCTTTACAGAGAAAAGATTACCCTCATTACTAGTCAATTCATTTTCTACCCCAGCTCCTAGTAATTGTTCTAAATTATATTGGCAAGAATCCAGTGTACCAAAATTAGAACTGATTGTTTGTCCCTGAACGGTTAATTGTATTTCCTCGTCTTCAATTGTTGGACCAAGAGAAGCATAAAATTGATTTGTATTTCCTCCTCCTCTTGCAGGTGGTCCTCCTCTACCATCAAAGAACACAACTTTTACATTGTATTTTCTAGACACTTCAGTTAATGCCTCTTTTGCTTTAAAGATCCCCCAATTCGCCATAAGATATCCTCCATCTTTGGTTCCATCAGAGAAACCAAGCATAATAGTTTGCTTCATTCCGCGGCGTTTCAGATGTTCCATATATTCTGGATTGTTATACAAAGACTCCATAACCTCATGTGAGACCTGTAAATCTGGCACCGTTTCAAAGAGGGGAATTACATCTACCGTAGGAAACTCCCAATCACAAAGTCTTATCAGTGCAAATGTTTCTAATACATTCAGTTCATTTCCATTATTACTAATAATGTAACGATTAGCTGCTCTTTCTCCATTATTTTGCTGTATTGTTTTAATAGCATAAATGGATTCTATTGTTGCTCTTGTTATATCATCATCAAAAATAGAGGGATCTATTTTTCCATTAATGGTAGAAAGCACACTGATCTGTTCGTTTTCAGAAAGAGATTCATATTGCTTAGGAAAAAGATCAAATTCCAGTTCATTAGTCTTCTGTACAACTTCTGTAAGTACTTTATGATGAATTCTTGAATCTTGACGAACATCTAGTGTCCCGAAATGAAAACCAAAAATTTTCACTTTATTAATTAGATCTTGCAGATCTTCAAGAAATAAAGATTGATGCTCCTCTATTAACTCTTCTCTAATTTCAAGCAATCCATTCATTAATGTTTCTACCGATAATGGTTCTGCGGTTTTTGCATAATAAAAGTTATCATACAATGCATTTTCTAAAACTGCTATTTTATCCTGAAGATTACCAAAAGTGATTCTTCGTTTTAATACTCGAATATCTCGATAATAATTTATCAAAATTGTTTTTCGTAAGCGTTTTGCTACTTTTAATGTAATCTCTGTGGTTACAAACGGGTTTCCATCTCTATCTCCTCCCGGCCAGAATCCTAAATTGATTAAATCATTTTCAAGATCTTCTCCTTCAAATATATTTTGTTGGATATAATTATATATGGTTCCTGCCGAATGGTAAAATACATTTTCTAAATACCAAATCAAGCTTACTGCTTCATCATAAGGTGTTGGTTTTTCCTTCTTAAAGAAAGCCGTTTTACCTAACTGAGCTAATAGTTTTTTTATTCTAGGAGAATCATTATCACGAATTGCTGCATCCAAATCATGAATAATTCCTAGTACTGTTCCTGGATAAAACTGTGTAGGATGTGCTGTTAAGGTTGGGCGTATTTTAAATCTTCTTAGATAATCTTTCAATTCTTCTAATTTACCTTTTGCCTGGGCTTCTTCTTTTATACTTCTTAAAGTCCCGCGACCATCCATATTATTAACTACAGGAAAGGCAGCATCTTCTATTGCATCAAATAACACAACTTGACGCTCTATATACTGGATAAACCTAAATAGCAAATCATGCTTTTCTTTTGGCATAGGGTTATCTTGATATAATGAAAAAAAGTCTTCTACAATTTCTGTAGGATTTTTGTGTTGATCATAGCCTTTTTCACACACTTCTTTAAAAAGTGGTAACAAAACCCCTGTGTTACTTATAGTATCAAAAGGTAATGTTATAAATATACTATTGTATATCTGGTACTTAGCAAGAACGTTTTCATTAAAACGTTCGATTTTTGGTTTTCTAGCCATTGGTGTGGTGGTACTTATTTATGGTTAATATGCTTTTTTATTAAATACAGTAGAGAAAATTTGTTTAGTACATCTCATGCCTGATTATAAAAAGTCTTTTTAATTAAAAAACCCTTTAAGATTTTCTTAAAGGGCTTACTCTATATTTGTTTAGTATATCCCTTTATAAATCCTGGAAAATAGAATGCATTAATCGTTTCTTATCATTAATGCTCTCTTCTAATGAAATCATAGTCTCGGTACGATATACACCATCAATATCATCTAGTTTAAAAATAATCTCCTTAGCGTGATTAGTATCTTTTGCTCTAAGCTTACAGAAAATATTAAACTTTCCTGTTGTGATATGAGCAACAGTTACAAATGGTATTTCATTAATCCTTTCTAAAACGAATTTGGTTTGCGAAGTATTTTGAAGATAAATACCAACATATGCTATAAATGAATATCCTAATTTCTTATAGTCTAATGTTAATGAAGACCCTTCAATAATACCTGCTTCTTCCATTTTTTTAACTCGCACATGTACTGTACCAGCAGAAATCAACAATTTTTTTGCGATATCTGTAAATGGTGTACGTGTATTCTCGATCAACATGTCTAGAATCTGGTGGTCAACTTCGTCTAATTTAAACTTTGCCATATTGTTTTTTTATTATTTTTCCCGATTATTTACATTGCAAATTTAGCAGAAAAATACAGTTTCCATACATTTTATTTTAACTTTTTGCTGATTCTATTAAGAATAATTCAGAGTTTAGGTGAAATTTTAACAGCTTAGCCTCTGGAACTATCTCTACTGTAACGTTTTCGTTATGTATTGTTCTTTTTTTGCCAATAATCTCCCTATGTCCGTAAAATTTTTGGAGATCATCAATTTTAACAATTTTTGGTATAAATTTCACACTATTTTTGATTAATTCTTCGCTGTATTGAACGGCTATATCTACGTTTTTGCCTTCTAACATCACATCTCTTATAATAATATCATAGAAGCATTTTCCATTTTCTGGTATTAAAAAATAATCTTTATATGTATCTCCTATAATTTTAGTAGTCGTTATATATTGTATTGAAGTTATAAGGGAATAAAATATGTATTCTCTGGTTATTTCACGATCATAATCATTTGGGTAATGCCCAGCTTCAAAAAGTATCGTCGGCACTCCCATATTAGCCAAAGTATCTCCTACACAATTTAAATTAAAACCATCATCATACCTTCCTACCTGATTTGGAATGCACTGTTGGAGTACTGTATTCATTTTTGCTATGATTTCCATAGCTATTTTACGGCTTGGAGTTATTGATCGTTCTAAATCACTTGCCGGAGATAAAAAAGATACCGTAGCAGGATATTTAGTTTCTCCCGCACTAAAAATAGTGCGTTGTCCATGAAGATTAAAAGCAAAATCTGGTTGAATACGTTGGACCAGTTTACTAAACACTACACTTTCCTTTTGTGTTTTTTGTTGTGCATCTCTATTAAGATCTACATCGTTATAATTAAGTCTTGTATATGCTTTTGCCCCATCTGGACTTAAAATAGGTACTATATATATTGTACACTCTTTTAAAATAGCTTTTGCCGAATCATTTGAGATGTCTGTAACGAAGTTTAAGAAATCAAATACAGCTTTTGTCGTCGTACTTTCATTACCATGCATCTGGGACCAAAACAAAAGTTTTTTAGATCCATTCCCTAATTTAATAAGATGTATAGGAGCATTATTCTCTGAAAGTCCTATCTGCTCAATTTCGGTTTTTAAAGACAAAAGATCCAATAAAGGAGAAATATGATCTAGAGTAATATAACGTCCAAATAAAGAAGGTTCTTTATAAGTATTGAACCAGTTATGTAGTATACGAGTATCCATTAATTCATTTTAGAAAACTACGAAATTACTATAGTTTACTGAAGATTCATAACAAATCAGATTAATATTTACACTTGTAAACTAAAGAGATGTTTACAAGTGTAACAACATCTTATTTACATTTGTAAACATTCAAAACATACACAATTGTTTACATAGTTAAACAACAATGTTCACTATGTTTCCAAATGTATTTGAGTTATTAACAAAAAAAATAATATGATTAAGTAACGTCTATTATATCTTTATAAATCAAGTATTTAAGCATATCTATTTAAACAATAAATTCATTACGAAACATTGTTAGTTTACAATTGTAAACCATTGTTTTCAACAAATTTGTTTACCTTTGTAACCAACATTTACTTCTAAACTGGTTTACAATGGTAAACAATAAGGATTTCGGTAAGAGAATCCAAAAAATAATGGATTATCACGCTGTATCTGCCTCATCTTTCGCAGATTACATGGGTGTAGGTCGTTCTTCTATTTCTCATATTCTTAGCGGACGAAACAAACCTAGCCTAGATTTTGTAATGAAGATTGTTGATGCATATACAGATGTAGATTTACAATGGTTACTATATGGAAAAGGAACATTTCCGAAGTCTGAACATATTTCTGTTGAGAAAAAAATTCCTTTGTCAGATACCTCTACTATTTCTCAATCAACATCTGCTCCAACTACAATTTCTAAACAGGATTTATTTTCGCAGTCGTCACCAGAAGAAAAAATAGCTGCACCAAATACTCCTCCACTCGAAAAAATTTCGAGAGTAATTTCTGCCGAAAATGAAATAGACAGAATTGTTATTTTTTATACGGATGGAACCTTTAGTTCATATCACATGAAAAAATCTTAACAACTTTTTTCTTCCTTTCTATTAACTTTCTGGAAATAGAATTATTTTCGTTTTTCATTTATAACTATTATGAAGCGATTTGCTTTACTATTTTTCTGTACTCTATTTATTAGTAGTTGTTACCAACAAGAACGTAACTGTATAGATTTTCATACAGGTACTTTTGAATTTGAAACTTTTTTGGATGGTGAGTTAATTACGACCACCTTTATTCGCAATGATACTATAGAAATTGATTATTTCAGAGGTAAGATTGACACAGCCAGTATTCGATGGATTAATGACTGCGAATATATCGTACAGAAATTGTCTCCCAAAAATATGGCTGAGAAAAAAGCTATACATATGAAAATCTTAACTACCGATAAAAACATCTATACATTTGAATATGGATTAGTAGATGCAACAAACAAACAACGTGGAACCGCAAAAAAAATAAAATAATGTTCGAAATCTTTACATCTGCAGATGCCTGGGTCGCCTTATTAACACTTACATTTTTAGAAATTATTCTTGGTATTGATAATATCATTTTTATTTCATTGGCTTCTAGTAAATTACCAGACCAACAGCAAAAAAAAGCAACCAATATTGGACTATTCTTAGCCATGATCATGCGTGTCGTTTTATTATTTGGTATATCATTATTAGTTGCTATGGAAGCTCCTTTCTGGCATATCAATCTTCCTTGGATAGAAGCTGGTATTAGCGGTCAAGCCTTAATTCTATTTGGCGGAGGAATGTTTCTACTATATAAAAGTGTTCATGAAATCCATGAAAAAGTCGATGAAAAAGGTGAAGAAGAAAAAGAAATCCAAGCCAAAAGTTCTTCTTCTCTTTCTAATGCGATTGTACAGATTACCTTAATCAATGTTGTCTTTTCTTTTGATTCTATTCTTACAGCCGTAGGGATGACAAATGGATTAAGTGATGATCCCAATGATGCATTATTATTAATGATTATTGCTGTGGTAGTATCTGTTTTAATTATGATGCTGTTTGCAACTCCTGTAGGACGCTTTGTAAACAAACACCCATCAATCCAGATATTGGGACTCTCGTTTTTAATCCTTATTGGATTTATGCTTATTGCAGAAGCTGCACATTTAGCCCACCTTCAGATATTCGAAAGCGAAGTTGGTACCATACCAAAAGGATACCTTTATTTTACAATTGCATTTTCACTACTAGTCGAGTTTTTAAATTTTAAGCTACGAAAAAAGCAAAAAACTTCTAAACAAAAAGCATAAAATATAAATTGTGACATTATAAACCAGTTCAAAAAATATATGGTTTTAACTTATCAAAAATAAAATATGAATAATTTTTTTTCTATTGTATCTCTCTTCTTTATTTCTATATCAATTTATGGGCAAGAATATAAAGAGAAACTTAGCAATGATGTCTGCAAATGTTTTACCGAAAACAATAAAAAAGGGATTAATACGCTAGAAAACTGTTTTACTCAAAATATTGGTAATTATCGAAATGAATTCGATAAGCTCATTGACAAAAACTCTTCTATTTCTGAGTATGAACAAGGAGAAATCATTGGGAAAAAAATATTCTTTGAAATGCAGCAAAATTTAATTCAAAAATGTGATGCCTATTTTCTTTTCTTTGAAAATTTAAGAGAACAATCAATTCTCGCTATGAAAAAGAAATACAGTCAATCAAAAATGGATTCTATTACTACCCTCATTTCAAAAAACAAAACAACTGATTTAATTTGGGAAAGAGCAAATTTATATTTTGCTAATAGCGAATTGAAAAATGCAGAAATTGATTATCAGGAATGTTTAAAAATGGATCCAAACCATATTCCAAGTATGTTCTTCTTAGGTTGGCTACATGAGAGAAATAAAAATTATAGTAAAGCAATTGAACTTTATAAGATTATCCTAAATGCAACCAAAAAACAAGAAATAGTCTTGTTTATAGAAATTGCTACAAGGAAATCAAAAGAATGAATATTTGATACTAGTCATAAAGCTATATAATTCATGAAGAGAATATGATAAGCTGTAACAACTTACACATTGATTCGTCTTCAGAGAAATGTATAGATAATGAGTCAATTAATAGTCCAAACAGAAAAGCTTAACTTCTCGTATTCGAAATCAAAAAAAGATATTGACAGTTTAGATTTAGAAGTCCCTAAAGGAAGCATATATGGTTTTTTAGGTCCAAATGGTTCAGGAAAAACAACTACAATAAGACTTCTCTTAGGTTTACTCAATAAAAACTCGGGAAATGTTAAGCTCTTCGAGAAACCTTTTGCAAACAATAGAATTGATACACTATCAAAAATAGGAGCACTAATAGAAAACCCTTCTCTTTATAATCATTTAAGTGCAAGGCAAAATTTACTCATTGCCTCTAATTATCGAGGAAACATCAAGAAAGATCGAATAGATGAAGTTTTAGAAACGGTTAATCTTTTACGCGTGAAAGACAAAAAGGTTAAAACTTTTTCTTTAGGAATGAAACAACGTTTAGGTTTAGCGATAGCACTACTTTCAAAACCAGAGCTATTGATATTAGACGAGCCAACTAACGGGTTGGACCCTAAGGGAATTATCGAAATGAGAGAATTAATAAAAAAACTTAATAAAGAAGATGGTATTACCATTTTTATATCTAGTCATTTATTAAGTGAAATTGAAAAAACATGCACTCATGTTGGTATTATTAGAGAAGGAAAAATGCTTTTTCAAGATACCGTTAAGGCTTTAACTGCATCGCAATCAGATCAATTACAAATCGAACTTGAAACAGATGACAAACATCGTGCATATGATCAACTGATTCAAATGGGATTCGAAATAAAAAGTATAGAACATGAAGAACACCTTCTTTTGGTTTCTGTAAAAGAAAAATCTCAAATCCCTGTACTGGTAGATTCCCTTCGGAAAAATGATATTAATATTTACCAGGTAATGATCAAGAATAATCTTGAAGAATTATTTCTAAACCTCACCGAAAATTAATTAAAATGACAGCTATAACATTCTATTTCAGCAGTTTAAAAAACGAAATAATTAAGTTAAAACATACTTTTGCCTTATGGTTAACTGCTATTTGCGCACTACTTATTCCTCTATTATTTTTTATAGTATATACCATAAAATGGGAAGGTTTGATTCCTGAAGAGGGAGTTAATCCCTGGAATCAATACGCAAATGAGCAAATTATGAATAGCCTTCCTGCATTGGTTCCTCTATTTATTGTTCTTATCACAAGTTTAATTATCCAAATAGAGCATAAAGCAACAGCCATTAAACATTTATTTGCTTTACCTATCCCAAAATCGAGCGTTTATTTTGGTAAACTAAGCATAGTTATTGCTACTGTATTCGCTACATATGCTATGTATTATGGATTAATTTTGTTAAATGGAAATTTATTAGGCGGCATACGTCCACAATTAAATTTTTCAGAATTCTCTCCAGAATACATATTTCATACAAAAATATTATTTCGTTCTTTTATCTCTGTTCTAGGCATTCTAGCTATTCAATTTTGGTTAAGTTTTAGATTTAAGAATTTTATTATTCCATTAGGAATCGGTATGGTATTGGTAATTATTGGTTTAATAGCTGCTAGAGCTCCAGAAGCAATTTATTTTCCCTATTCCTATTCTGTGATAAGTATGAACCCATTAGACGAAAAAACTTCGGACCTTAGTCTATTTTGGTGGTTCCCTACTGTATCAATATATAGCCTAATATACTTTTTGGTTTTTTCTATAGCAGGTTTTTTTGATATCAAAAGAATAAATGTAAAATAAAAAGAATATTCACGATAAAAACAATCGCATTTATCAGTAATCAATATTCAAAAATAATTCTGGATCAAATCCCACTCTGCTCCTTAATTATAATCAACACAAATTATTAATATTTGAAGATGTTTTTCACAAGTATAATATTAGAATCAAAATAATTTGGTTAATATTATACTCCTAAAAAATATTTTTCACATGAATGATTTAGAAATAGCAAAACAGATACAACTTAAGCACATAAGTACTATTGCCGAAAAACTAGGATTAAATTCTGACAATATCGAAATGTATGGTAAGTATAAAGCCAAATTACCACATTCGGTTATTGATAAAAATAAGGTAAACAAAAGTAACTTAATTCTTGTTACTGCTATTTCTCCAACACCTGCCGGTGAAGGAAAAACTACAATGTCTATAGGTCTGTCTGAAGGTCTAAATCAATTAGGAAAACAAACCACAGTGGTTTTAAGAGAACCTTCATTAGGTCCTGTTTTTGGGATTAAAGGTGGAGCTACAGGTGGTGGTTACTCACAAGTACTTCCTATGGAGGATATTAACCTGCATTTTACTGGTGATTTTTCTGCTATAGAGAAAGCTCATAATTTACTATCAGCTGTTATTGATAATAATATACAAAGTAAAACAAATTCATTGGGTATAGATGCCAGAACTGTTACCTGGAAAAGGGTAATGGATATGAACGATAGAGCCCTTCGACATATTGTTGTAGGCTTAGGAGGAACAACTTCTGGTGTACCAAGAGAAACAGGTTTTGATATTACTGCAGCATCAGAAATAATGGCAATTTTATGTCTTGCAGATGATTTAGAAAATCTAAAAGAGCGATTAGGGAACATCTTTATTGGGTATACCTTTAGTAAAAAGCCCGTTTATGTAAAGGAATTGAAAGTTGAGGGTGCTATGGCAGCACTTCTTAAAGATGCCATTAAGCCAAACTTGGTACAAACAATCGAAGGTAACCCGGCAATTATTCATGGTGGACCTTTTGCCAATATAGCACAAGGTACTAATTCTGTAATCGCAACACGAATGGGAATGTCTCTTTCTGATTATACCGTAACAGAAGCAGGTTTTGGTGCGGATTTAGGTGCAGAGAAATTTTTGGATATAAAATGCCAAAGCGCTGGAATATCACCAAAAGCAATCGTAATCACTACTACAATACGAGCATTAAAATATCATGGAGGAGCAGATTTAAAGTCATTGACAGATCCAAATGTCGAAGCGCTTAAAAACGGAATACCAAATCTTGAAAAGCATTTGGAAAATGTAAAGCAATTTGGAATCACTCCTGTTATTGCTATCAATAGATTTGTATCTGATAGCGATGAGGAAATTGCTGCTATTCAAGAGTTTGCAAAAAACAATAATGTAAGAGTTGCTTTAGCCGAAGTTTGGGCTAAAGGAGGAAAAGGTGCTATAGAACTTGCAAAACATGTCGTAGAGATTGTAGAATCTGGTGAATCAAACTTTTCTCCACTATACAATTGGGAAGCAGATGTAAAATCTAAGATCGAAACTATTGCCACAAAAATATACGGCGCAAATCAAGTAGATTATACTGCAAAAGCAAAAAAGAATTTAAAAACAATTGCTGATTTAGGATTGGAGAATCTTCCTATTTGCATGGCTAAAACTCAAAAATCATTATCTGATAATCCAAAATTAATAGGTCGCCCTAAAGATTTTACTATAACTATTAGAGAAATAGAAATAGCTGCAGGTGCAGGATTCTTGGTGCCAATTACCGGAGATATGATGAGAATGCCAGGTCTTCCTGCGCATCCGGCATCAGAAAACATCAATATTGATAATGACGGAAATATTACAGGCTTATTTTAGAAGTCAATATCAATAAATATGCCCTTTTGCATTATAGTTAATGTTTAACATAATACAATTATTTCTATTAACTTTGTGTAAATGGCTCTTTATTAATTAGTAGTTCTTATGGCGATTAGAAATTATGAAGGCAAGAAATATGAAGTAGATTCAGTGAATAAAACATTAGATTCACTTACTATTGAAGAAGCATTGCAAATAAATATCAACAATAAACCCTTTACGGTGTCTATGAGGACTCCGGGAGAAGATATTAGCCTAATTCGAGGGATGCTTCATTCTGAAGATATCGTTAAAAACATAAATTTCATGCCCGATATCGTCCTAAAAAAAGAGAATGATGATGGCATTGTAACCATAGTAAATCTTACTATTCCTGAAGAAGAACTAGGTGATGGGTATTCTAACAGCAGAAGTTTATTATCTGTCTCTTCTTGTGGCATTTGTGGCCGAACAGAACTTGGAGATCTATCATTTCTTGGAAAAACTATTGATGATACCGAAATAATTGATGTCAATATTATTCATCAACTATTTACAAAAATGAGTGCTTTACAGCATAATTTTAACCAATCTGGTGGTGCGCATGCTGCAGCTGCATTTACTAATACCGGAGAACTACTATGTTCTATGGAAGATATTGGTCGTCATAATGCTGTAGATAAAGTTATTGGTAAACTAATTTTATTGAACAAACTGGATCAAGCAAAAATAATCACTGTGAGTGGACGTGTTTCTTATGAAATCGTTGTTAAATGTTTTAAAGCAAAAATTCCGTTTTTAGCAGCGGTTTCTGCACCATCTTCTTTAGCTGTTGATTACTCTAAAGAACTAGGGATTACACTATTAGCATTTTGTCGTAATCAGAGAGCAACCTGTTACTCTAATCCTTATCGAACTAAAACAACCAAACAATTTCGAGACATCGATACAAAAGCAAGTTAAAAAGAATATATGTCAGATAATTTAAGTGAATTATTAGGTAGAAAAAAAGTAGATCAAAGCCTCTTTAATAAAATGGGAGAGCTGGCAAAACCTGCAGGTACACCAAGTGATGAAGAGTTAGCTAAATTAGCTGATGATTTTTTAATTGGAAAAGCCAATGCCTATGGTACAGCTAGTTTCTATGATTTTTTAAAGCCTGAAAACAAAGGTAAGAAAGTATATGTATGTAATGGGACCGCATGTGTTTGTGCCGGTACGCAAGATACTGTAGGCAATTCACTTAAAGATCATTTCAAGGAAGATGAAATTGGACATATGACATGCCTTGGAAGATGTCATGAAAATAACGCATTTCATTATAATGGAAAAAATTATTCTGGTGATGCACTTCATAATCTTGATCAAATTATTAATTCAAAAAATGAGCTAAATCAAGATAACTATACTATAAAAGCAAGCGGAAAAGCAATACTTACCCAATCATTCACTACTATTTCTGATTTTTATAAGCCTCTTATAGATGCACTCAAAAAAGATTCTGCAGAAATATTAGAAGAAATCAAAACCTCGAATGTTCGAGGTCGTGGTGGTGCTGGTTTCCCAATGGGATTAAAATTAGAGTTTTGCAGAAATGTAGAAAACGCTACAAAATTTATTATTTGTAATGCCGATGAAGGAGATCCCGGTGCTTTTTCTGATCGATATTTATTAGAACATCAACCTCATTCGGTATTATTCGGGATGCTTATTTCTGGATATGTTACACATGCAAGTTACGGGATTGTCTATATACGTGCAGAATATCCTGAAGCAGCAAAAATTGTACAGGATGCTATCGATGATCTTCGAAATGAAGGATTGATCGGGGATAATATCCATGGCAGTGGGTTTAATTTTGATTTCAAAATCATACAGGCACAAGGATCATACATTTGTGGAGAAGAAACGGCGCTTATAAATTCTATAGAAGGGCAACGACCAGAAGTTCGTGTTCGCCCACCCTATCCAGCTCAAAAAGGCTTATTTAATAAGCCAACTGTAGTCAATAACGTGGAAACATTAGCCGCTTTACATTACATTATCAGTAACGGAGGAAATGCCTGGAAACAAATTGGAACTGAACGTTCTTCTGGAACAAAACTAGTCTCCTTAGATAGCTTTTTTAATCGACCTGGCCTCTATGAAGTAGAAATGGGAACTCCTCTTTCTGTAGTTATTAATGATTTGGGTGGTGGATTTAAGTCTGACGTTAAAGCGCTTCAGATTGGCGGCCCTCTTGGAGGAGTAGTACCCATCTCAAAAATTAATGATTTAACAATAGATTTTGAATCTTTTTCAAAAGAAGGTTTCTTACTGGGGCATGCATCAATTATTTGTATTCCTTCTAGTTTTCCGATGATGAAATTTATAGAACATCTTTTTGATTTTGCTTCTTATGAAAGCTGCGGAAAATGTTTTCCTTGTAGACTAGGGACAAAACGTGGTCATGAGCTTTCTACCAAAGCATTACATTCTGGTCATAAAATAGATCAAAAATTATTCTCAGACCTTTTAACTACCCTCGAACAAGGCTCATTATGTGCGCACGGAGGTGGTATCCCACTACCTATCCGAAATACGTTACACTATTTTGAAGATGAATTGAAAACGTACTTCAACTAAATATTTAATATCATGAAAACAGCTTATATAGATAATCAGGCTTTCGAAATAGTTGAAGGAGAAACTATGCTCTCTTTTATAAGAAGGTATAAAGAAAGAAATCTTGTTCCAACCTTATGTGATGCACCAAACTTAGATCCTTTCGGTTCTTGCCGTGTGTGTAGCGTAGAAGTAGCTTTAGAAGAAAACGGAGCTGTTAAGACTTTGGCCTCTTGCCATACACCAGTTTCAGAAGGACAATATATATACACAAATTCTGAATCGGTTAAAGAATTACGAAAAAATATTGTTGAGTTAGTACTAACAGACCATCCTCTTGATTGTTTAACCTGTGAGGTAAATGGAAATTGTGAGCTACAAACAGTTGCTGCCCAGGTAGGAATTAGAGAAGTACGCTATCCAGAGGGAGATAATCATCTTCATAAAACAAAAGATTTAAGTCATCCCTATATGACTTCAGATTTATCCAAATGCATTAATTGTTATCGATGCGTACGTGCATGTGATGAAGTACAAGGGCAATTTGTACTAAGTATGTCTGGTCGAGGCTTTGATTCTTCTATTATCAAAGGATTAGATCAATCTTTTATGGATTCTGATTGTGTAAGTTGCGGTGCCTGTTCTCAAGCATGCCCTACTTCTGCTATTTCAGATGTTTTTCAGTCAAAAGCTATTAAAGCAACCGATACAACAAGAACTATTTGCACCTATTGCGGTGTAGGTTGTAATCTTGAAGTCGCTACCAGTAATGGAGAAATATTAAGTATTCAAGCTCCTTATGATGCCGAGGTAAACCAGGGACATACCTGTTTAAAAGGTCGATATGCTTTTAAGTTTTACGATCACCCAGAGCGTTTAAACTCTCCTATGATCAAAAGAAATGGGGCATTTGAAAAGGTTAGCTGGGACGAAGTATATGAATATATCGCTTCAAAATTAACTTCTTATAAAAATGAATTTGGCTCGGATTCTATGGCAGGGATTTCGTCTTCACGATGTACCAATGAAGAGAATTATTTAATGCAAAAATTCTTTAGAGCAGTAATACAGACTAACAATATTGATGGTTGTGCACGAGTATGCCACTCGCCTACCGCATTAGGAATGCAACGTACATATGGTACCGGAGCAGCTACAAACTCTATTGATGATTTAAAAGACACAAATTGTATTATGGTTATTGGGGCTAACCCAACCGATGCGCACCCCGTTACAGGAGCCAAATTAAAACAGTTTGCGATGAAGAGTGATAATGTATCTATTGTTATTGACCCAAGACGTACCGAATTGGCTAAATATGCAACACACCACTTAGCATTAAGACCAGGAACTAATGTGGCTGTTCTTAATATGATGATGTATTACATTATAACCGAAGAACTGGCAGATGCTTCTTTTATCCAAAGTAGAACAGAAGGATTTGAAGAGTATAAAAAAGAGATTCTTTCCATAAATATAGACAAATTAGAAGCTGTTTCTGGTGTGGATCGTAATCAGGTACGTGAAGCGGCCATTGCCTATGCTTCTGCTCCAAATGCGATGTCTTTTCATGGACTAGGAGTAACAGAGCATTCTCAAGGTACATTTACAGTAATGCAAATTGCCGATTTGGCTTTGCTTACTGGTAATATTGGAAGACGCGGTGTTGGTGTAAATCCGCTACGCGGGCAAAATAATGTGCAAGGTTCTGCTGATATGGGTGTACAACCGCATCAGGGAGCAGGATATTTGGATATTACTAGCGATAAGGTAAATAAACAGTATAATGAATTTTATGGTGTAAATGTACCTATGAACATAGGATACAAAATACCCGAAATGTTTGATGCTGCCTTGGCAGGAAATCTAAAAGCTATTTGGATTATAGGAGAAGATGTTGTGCAAACAGATCCTAACACACAAAAAGTTATTAAAGCACTTCAGTCAACCGATCTTGTAATTGTTCAAGAATTGTTCATGACCGAAACTGCAAAATATGCAGACGTTATTTTGCCAGGTGCATCGTTTCTGGAGAAAAACGGAACGTTTACCAATGGAGAGAGACGTGTGCAAGCGGTTCATAAAGTTGTTGAACCTATTGAAGGATCTAAACCAGACGGGCAAATTATTGTAGATATTATGAATAAAATGGGATATGCTCAAGCAGACTATACTCCCGATGGAATGCTGGAAGAAATATCTCAAATCGTTCCTTTCTTTGCCGGGATTACATGGGATAGATTAGGTGTAAACGGACTGCAATGGCCTGTTGCAAAAGATGGTACAGACACGCAAATTCTTCATAAAACAGATTTTAAACGAGGAAAAGGATTATTTGAGTTTAATTCTTGGGAAGAAACCAAAGAATTAACTTCACATGCCAAAGATTATCCATATATTTTAACAACAAACAGGGAGTTAGAGCATTATAATTGTGGAGCTATGACTCGTAGAACTGCTAATGAACAAATACTATCTGATGATTATTTAATGATTCATCCAGAAGACGCTCAGGAAAACTTAGTTAATGAAGGTGATTATGTCTGTCTAGAATCTCCCAGAGGGAAAGTAGATGTAAAAGCCAGAATTACAGATGAAGTTAAAAAAGGTGTATTAAGTACTACTTTTCATTTCCCAGAAATTATGATTAATAATTTAACCGGAGATATTCATGATTCTGAAGCAATGTGTCCAGAATATAAAGTTGTCGCTGTTCGAATACGAAAAAGTAAAGGAAAATTTAAACCACAGTTAAGTTAATCTATAAACCTATAATCATTCAGGTATTCTTGAGGTAGGTTTTTGACTTTACCCGAGGATAACTGTATTATTAGTTTTTCTAAACCATTTTCGCAATACCGATCAAAAAATAGTCGAGTTTTAGATGTACTATTGTAGTGTTCAAAAAGCAAATTATGCCTAAAAGCGCTAAAGACTCATACCAATATAGAATTTCTAATGCAATTACTTTTATAGAAGAGAACCTAAAAAACGTACTTACATTGGATCGTATTGCACAGGAGGCTTGTTACTCTAAATATCATTTTATTCGTCTTTTTGCGGCTGTTACCGGAGAAACAGTGGTAGACTATGTTAGAAAACGAAGAGTTTCTGAGTCTGCTCATGAGTTAATTCTTACTCGAGAACCTATTGTAGCTATTGCAGAACGTTATCAATTTGATTCTCAGCAAGCATATACACGTGCTTTTCAATCTGTGTTTAATACCAGCCCGGGAAAGTATAGAAAAAAAGGGCATCGACTTGTAACTTTTGAACGATATACCTTATCACCAGCCGATATCAATAAATTACAAAACGATTTTGTTTCTATGGAACCAAAAATTATTACTATTACAGATAGAAAATTAGTAGGAATGCGAATAAAAACTTCACTATCTAATGATACGACATCTCAAATGTGGCAACAATTTATGCCCAGAAGATTTGAGATCAAAAATAACAAAAACACGGGGTATTATTCTGTACAGTCATTTGATGAAGACATCACTTTTGACACTTTTACAGAAGATGTGATATTTGAAAAATGGGCTGCCGTCGAAGTCACAGATTTTGATCAGATTCCAGAAGGAATGGTCTCTTATGTACTACCAGGTGGCAAATACGCTATATTTATTCATAAAGGACCTGTTGATACTTTCAAAAAAACAATGGATTATATACACGGAAAATGGCTTCCTAATTCGGGTTATGAATTGGGTCAAAGAAATCATTTTGCAATTATGGGAGACAAGTACCATGGTCCACATCATCCGAAATCTGAAGAAGAAATCTGGGTTCCTATTCAATGAATTGCATAATCATTGACACTATGTTATACAGGTTTCAAAAGATATACCTATCTCCTATCATATTTTTTCTAAAAATGGAAACACCTTATCTCTGTAACTAACACCTATAGGAATCTCTACAGTGTCAATATCAATATCGTTTGTTGTAAAAGCCGTTACTTTTTTTAGATTAATAATATAAGATCGATGTGTTCTTAAAAATTCTTTATCTGCTAATTCAAGTTCTATATCACCGATTTTGTATTTAGCCACAATACATTTCTTATCGGTATGTATTTTTATATAATCTTTTAAACTTTCAATATATAGAATGGTATTTAAATGTATTTTGTGATGTTTGTTTCCTGATTTGATAAGAATATATGGATCTTCTCCTGTTAATGCATTAACGGGTGCTTCTGTATCTCTCTGGATTCCATTTTTTATTCTGAAATAACGCTCTACTGCTTTAAAAAACCTGTCAAAAGTCACAGGTTTCAAAATGTAATCTACTATATCCAGGTCATACCCTTCTAGAGCATAATCTCTATAAGCAGTTGTTAGAATAGTACTAGGAGGGTGTTTTATCGTTTTTAAAAGGTCTATCCCTGTAACCGAAGGCATTTTTACATCCAAAAACAATAAATCAATAGCTTCATTATTCAAAATCTCAAAAGCTTTTAGTGCATTATTACAGGAAGCAACCACTTCTAAAGACTCTATTTGAGAAATGTGCTTTTCTATAAGTCGTACAGCCAAAGGCTCATCATCAACGATCAAACATCTTGTCTTTGTAATAAATGTATTCATACTGTAAGTTCTAGGGTTACTGTAAATAAGCTTTCTTTTTCATCGATATTAAGGATATAACCATTGGGGTAAATTAAATCCAATTGTTGTTTGATGTTATTAAGTCCGATAGACTCCTTAACTCCCTCTTGTGTAGAGTTAGTAATAGAATTAGCTACTACAAAGGTAAAAATAGTGTCTTGATAATTAATAGAAATATCAATTTTTGGGGATCCGCTATCCTCTCCTGCTCCATGCTTAAATGCATTTTCTACTAATGGAAGCAAAATAAGCGGAGCTATTTCAATATCCTCTTCTAATGATGTATTAAATGTCACCTGCAAACGATCGTCATATCTTAGTTTTTCAAGGGCGATATAATTTTCCAGGAAAGAAATTTCGTTTGTAACAGAAACAAATTTAGTATTACATCTATATAGCACATAATCCAGTATCTCTGATAGCTTACTTATTGATTCTGGAGTTTTTGGAGAATTATCCAAAGACAACATATAAATATTATTAAGTGTATTAAATAAAAAATGAGGATGTAATTGAGTCTTAAGCATTTTTAATTCTGCTCCTACTTTCTCTTTTTCTAATAACAAATTTTGCTGTTTCACCTTAGAAATATCTACTATAAACTGGACTGCCAGAAAAATTAATGCTGCTATATAAATACTAGGGAAATAATGAGTCATCAAAAATTTCACATCTAGAAAAATTTCAGCAACTGTTTCTTGAGTAAACGGAGGTATTCGTACCAATGGTTCTGCTACATGAACTATTAACACTCTACTTAATGCACTAAATATGTAAGCACTAAGAAGCATTAAGATCGTAAAACGTACATATTTTTTGGTGTAAATAAATTTGGGAACCAAAATGTATGTCAAAGAATAAGATGCCAATATTTGAGGAATCATAATACAAATCTTATATACCAAAGAAGCGACCATTGTATGGTTTTCTTCAAAATCATCTCTAACCATAAAAAACAATAACACGACCAACCAAAATGTAATATGAAAAGATAATCTTGACTGTCTAAAATCTTCTTTTAATTTTTTAAAATTCATAATCTAAATATGCTGTTATATACGACTTTTTCTCTAAAAAATATTATTCAATAATTTTACTCCAAATTACTGCTTTTTTGAAGAGATCTTTTACTGTAGGCCAACTACTTTTCATATAGAAACTCGGCGGCAGATGCTCCCATTTTTCGATGATTATGACCAATATTTGGTATTATTTTTAGCTCCCAATTAAAATCGAGATTCATCTTCTTCGCTTTTGCTTTTGCCTCGTTAAAAAAGAATTTTCCTCTTTCTAATCTATGTACTCCTTGTTTATCCGCAGACACTGATCTCAACAATGTGCCTCCTATTTCATCTTCATTATCTAATTCTCCTATAAATAAAATTAATTTTTTTCTAAACGAAGATTTCAAATCTTGCTCTGTAAGTTTTGTGTTTTTTATTCCAAAAGGAAGTTCTGATTCAAAATCTGGTAATGTATAAAAACCAGAATTAGATGCTAAAATCCTGTTGGCTTTAGAATTTTGCTGGAAGATTGCCATACGATGTAAAATTTGACCACCTGCAGAATGCCCAAAAAGATCATATTGTGTTTGGGTAGCATGTAGAGTATCAACAACAAGATCAAATAATCTGTCAAAATCCTGAAAAATCCATTTTTCAGGATTAAAATTCACTTTAAAAGTAAAACCATCCTCTTTTAGCTTTACAATATTAGAGTTTTTTACATATTCTATATTGTTTTTTAAATTCAAGTCATACATCAATCCGCACATATGATATGCTCCAAATCCATATTCTTTTTCAGAATACATCGGCGAAAGAATAAGTATTCCATATTTTTCTGAAGCCGAAACCCAGGCATCTCTATAACTATCTCCATTTCTTCCAGCTCCGGGAACAACGATTAAGATTTTTGATTCTGATTGGTAATTTTTTGGTTTATGATAAAAGACTTTTATGGTTTTGTTTTTATTTTCATTTCCTCCATCAATAAGGAACTCTCCCGAACCATTTTGAATGTCAATTTCATTTAAAACCAACTTTTTTTCTAAATCACTTTTCTTTATAAGCTTCATTTTACAATGTGAGCAAGTTCCGGGTTTAGAAAAAGTAAATTCATCACAGGATAACCCACAAGGTTTACAGACATAGTCCTCTATTTGATTTTCAAAAGAAGTAAAAATTAGAATTATAATAAGTAGAAAGACTGGTTTCATTTTCATTTGTTTATAGCTAATAAATAATAATATCTAATTCAAAAATAAACGCTGTATTGCCTTTAAATGAATGAAGTAGACGAATTCATAAAAAAACTGCCTGAATCAAGTAAAATAAACGACGAATATCTCTTACTCATCATCTTTTATCATCCGACGATTTTTTGTTGGTATTGGTCGACAACTCAAAATCGGTACTCATAAAACAATCATTTTTGACCAAAATTAAAAAACTAGTCAGAATGAAAAAAATAGCGTTTATATTCTTGTTAAGCTGTATTATGTCTTTACAAGCACAAATGTCAAAACAACTAACTCTTAGTGGTAAGGTAATAGAAAAAGTGTATAAACAACCATTAGAGTTTGCTACAATAGCAGTCATAAACTCGGTAAATCAAAAAACTATTACGGGTGGGATTACCAATGCAGAAGGAAATTTTGTTATAGAAATTTCCCCTGGAAAATATAATATTAAAATAGAATATATCTCTTTTAAAACATACATAATAAATAACATCACTATCGATGCCGATATGACTCTTGGTACTATAATACTTGAGGAAGATAATGAGCAATTAGCAGAAGTAACAATAGTATCAGAAAAAACTACTGTAGAGTATAAATTAGATAAAAAAGTATTTAATGTAGGAAAAGATCTAATTCATAAAGGAGGAACAATAAGTGATGTATTAGATAATGTGCCTTCGGTAAGTGTAGATGCTGCAGGGGCTGTTAGTCTTAGAGGAAATCCAAGTGTTAGAATACTAATTAATGGCAAACCTTCTGTGCTGACTGCAAACAATGGGCTTGAGCAGATTCCGGCAGAAAACATCGAAAAAGTAGAGGTAATTACTAATCCTTCAGCCAGATATGAATCTGAAGGTGCTGCAGGTATTATAAACATTATTCTTAAAAAAAATAAACGTTCTGGTTTTGGAGGTTCTTTACAACTTACTTCAGGAATTCCTGCAAATCACAATGCAAATATTAACCTAAATTATAAAACAGAAAAAATTAATGTGTTTGCTAACCTGGGGTACAGGTATGCTAATTTTTTTGGAGAAGAAAAACAAACACAGACTACCCAAATAAACGCTATAGCCAATAGTGTAAATCTTAATGCAGACACCAAAAGAAATGATGATCATTATAATATATATTTTGGTGGGGATTATTACATTAATGATAAAAATACACTTACCACAAGCTTTTATCATAACAAATTAAAGAATACTGATGAAACTGATTTTACTTATACCTATCTAAATACCAATAAAGAAACAGATAGTGTTATATCACGAAAAGAGGATTATAAAGAACCTCAGAATTTTAATCAGCTAGAAATCACCTATGTAAAAACATTTGATAAAAAGGGGCAAAAATTTACAGCTAATGTTCAGTACGATTTTTGGAATGATGATGAAAATGAAATGATCACACAACAACGTATTCTACCTACCGAAGGAGGTCTAACAAGAATCAGAACCCGGGATGTAGAAAGTAGTAAAGATCTCCTTATGCTATCTGATTTCATATCTCCTTTGACCGAAAAATCCAGATTAGAAACAGGTGTAAGAGCAGAAATCAGGAGAATTACCAGTGATTATACTGCATGGATAGACGATCAAATATTAGAAGGTTTTGATAATCGTCTGGATTATGACGAGCGTATTTATGGAGCATATATGCAATATGGTAACAATAGAAAAAAGTTTAATTATCTTCTGGGAGTTAGGCTAGAACATTCTGATATCGGTATTAGTGATCGCGAAGCTCTTTTCAGTAATAAGAAAAAATACACACACATATTTCCTACCACTCATTTTACTTATAATTTTACAGAAAGAACCAATCTTCAATTAAGTTATAGCAGAAGAATTAATCGACCACGATTTTGGCAACTAAATCCATTTGGAGGGCTTTCGGATCCTAGAGATCTCTTTGCAGGAAATCCTGATTTAAACCCTGCATATGCAAATGTTCTTGAACTTGCATTATTAAAAAGATGGACAAAAATAACGCTCAATCCATCAATTTACTATCAATATCATACTGATTTCTTCCAGTTTATTACCTCTCCTACTGCCGAAGGAGGTTTTATAACAACACCCGTAAATTTATCTCATGAAGAACGTCTTGGATTTGAGCTAGCAACAACATATAACCCGTTTAAATGGTGGCGTTTATCTGGTGAATTCAATTATTATACTTTTACACAAGAAGGAACTTATGAAAACATCAATTATGATACAGAAGATACAAAATGGTCTACAAGAGTAAATTCTAGAATGAAGTTTTCAAAAGGGTTTTCTATACAAACAAATTTCACTTATCAGGGAAAAAGTAATAGTGGGCAAAGACTTATAAAATCACAATATTGGGCAAACTTTGGGATTAGTAAAGACCTATTTAAAGACAAAGTTTCTCTAACACTTAATGCGAATAACATTTTTGATTCGAGAATTAACAAATCGACAGTTACAGGGCAAAACTACAGTTTGGTTTCCTCTGCTACCAGAAGCGGCAGAAGAGTTAGCGCAACTCTCACATATCGTTTTAATCGTAAAAAATCTGACCGTGACCGTTTACCAGACTAATCAATATACTTGGCACTAAAATTTCAGTTAATAAAACCCTTTAGACTTTCTAATTCTAATGGGTTTTATTATTATTTGCCGTTATCAATAAATAGTTTACTTGGTATTTCATAATTATAAATTTTAATGCACTTTTGCAGTACCAAACAATCTATATATATTAAACGTATCATTATAATGAGTCTAGAAAGAGAATTACACAAGCGTAGTGGATCTGTATGTGAATTATCAGGAGAAACTGAAAATTTAAAAGTCTATGAAGTTCCTAAGTCTCCAGGAACAGGTATGGATTCGCATATTCTCATTTCTCAAGTGTGTTTAGAACAAATAGAAGACCCTGAGAAAGTAGATGCAAATCACTGGCGCTGCCTTAATGATAGTATGTGGAGTGAAGTTCCTGCTGTACAAGTAATGGCATGGAGAATGTTACATAGATTAAAATCTGAAGGTTGGCCTCAAGATTTATTAGATATGCTATATCTGGATGAAGATATGGCGGCATGGGCAAATGCTACAGGAGATGGTGATGATAAAGAGAATGCTATTAAACATTTAGATGCTAATGGTGCACTATTACAAGCTGGAGATTCTGTTGTCTTGATTAAAGATCTCGATGTAAAAGGTGCTAATTTTACTGCCAAACGAGGTACTCCTGTTCGAAATATTTCATTAGTGCATGATAATGCCGAACATATAGAAGGTCGAGCTAATGGGCAACATATTGTGATTCTTACTAAGTTTGTAAAAAAGACATAAAGAGCTAAAAAGTAATAGAACAATCTTAAAATGTATTCAACAAAAAAACTGTGAGTCTAAATCAAAGACTCACAGTTTTTTTTATGTATCCCAATTTTTATTTTTATAAATTCTTACAATACATTCATATATTTTAGTCGTGGTTGTTCACAGTGGTAACCTCTCGCTATAAAAACTTTAACCTGGGAATGTTTAGAAACATATGCACCTCCA
This sequence comes from Aquimarina macrocephali, assembly GCF_051627225.1. Lineage (NCBI taxonomy): Bacteria > Pseudomonadati > Bacteroidota > Flavobacteriia > Flavobacteriales > Flavobacteriaceae > Aquimarina > Aquimarina macrocephali. The sequence continues at coordinate 4,629,976 of NZ_CP151795.1, read as the reverse complement.
TTTATATCTGTCATCGTACAAATCCAAACTCTTTCTCCGTTAATGTTTTTTAGCTTAGATTTTTCTATTTCAAATTTTTTGAATTTTTCTAATATACTTTTCATTATACTATTTTTTTTGAATTATATGTAGTATCAAAAGTACTTATGTTCTAAATTTTAAAAACCTGTATTATATAATCGCTCTGGTTATGGTAATAATTGATAGTATTAAATTGATAAGTGTAAATTGGCCATCTGTATTTGCCTGTTAAAACTCAAAAAACCTTTATTTGAACTTAGAATAGCTAATTTATTACTATCTGATGACGAAGACTTACACCTTAAATTCGCCTTTATTTTAATATTAGAAAAGAATAATAGTTTTCTATACTTTGTTGACAGGAGTATTTATATATTCGTTTTCAAGCATCGACATGATTATTAAGTTTTTAAATTCACCATTAACCCATATGCTATCTCTTAATGTTCCTTCCTCTTTAAACCCTTCTGATTGATATAAATATCTGGCTCTTTTATTAGTTTCGAATACATCTAACCACAATCGATGGCAGTTTAATTTTTTAAAACAATACTGTTTTAATTCTTTGATTGCCATTCTACCAAAACCTCTGCCTTTCTGGTTTATAACAATTCTACGAAACTCAATACTTCTATTGTTATTTTGCAATCCTGCCAATATTACAAAACCGATAGTTATGTTATTTTCAGATTTCAGTATCAAATGTTCAATATTTCTATCTGCTATCAGATTTAAGTGTTCCTCTTTTGAGCTAGTCAATATGAACTGTGAATTCTCAATATCGGTCTCTATCGATACTACAGTATCGATATCTATTTCTTGAGTTTTACAGATTAACAAATTAGAATGTTTTTTACTTCTTTCATTTCTAAAGAAGTTAGTTTCTCTATTAAGTTTATTAATATGTACTGTACCACTACATATTAATCCTTTTTAGTCAATATCTAAAAAAGGCTCGCCTGTTCCCCTTCTTCACTGGCATCGGCGTCATCATCTGAAGATTTTGCTGAAGTTTGATTGTTGGTTGCTTCAGGAGATACATTTTCTTCTTCAATCACTTCAATTTCTTCGGTAGGAAGTGATTCTTGTTCTTCATATGGTAATGAATCCAGTAAATTGATCTGTTTTACTTTATGTGTAGTTAATTGATTCCCTAAAGCTTTTGATCCTTTGATCGATATAAACTCTTCGAGGTTTATTTCTTCGGTCGGTCGTTGATCTTTGCCTCTAAGTTTCGTAAATATTATTTCTGCTATCGGTCTATAATCTGTAGAAACAACTTCTAAGAAAGATTTTTGATGTTCTGTAATAAAAGTTTCCTCGCGCTCTGGGTGTTCAATCAGAAAACGTTTTATGTAGTATCGCTCTTTCTCTCCATCCCAATATATTGCAGATATTGGTTTTTTGGGTTTCCATTTTTCTAAAACAATCATATCCGAACTAAAATGCAATGTCATTTCGGGAATTATTGTTTTTGCATTACCTTTTTGAGTAATAACCAAAAGACGATCCTCTCCTCTAAATTCACCTAACAATTCACCTCTTCCATCTACATTAAGGCGCTGTACCGAATCATCAAACCAAATTCTTCGTGGTTTTAGAGTAGATACTCCTTGTTCTTTCAATTCAACACGTTTAATATTATATTTGGTAACAATATTTCCTTTTACCCCTCTACCTTTGATTAACAAGTCTGCAAAATCAAGATCGAATTTTAATTTTTTAATACTTCCTGCTTGTCGCAAGAAAATAGTAATTACTTCGGCCTCACCATTTGGATTAGCAGAGAAATATGTGACTTTTGATCCTTTTTTTCCTTGTGCAAGATCATATTCTTTATCTCTTGTTACTCCTGTAACTGCAAAACGCTTAACATATGATGCTCCTCCTCTACCATCTTGATAAATCATATTATAAATCGTACGTTTATCTTTTTTCTTAAAAACAGCTATATGAATTATATTTTTACCAATAAAAGTTTTTGATCCAACTTTGGTAATCATCAATTTTCCTTCTTCTGTAAAACAGATAATGTCATCAATATCAGAACAATCTGCTACATACTCGTCTTTACGTAGCGAAGTACCGATAAACCCTTCTTCACGATTTACGTATAATTTTGTATTTCGAATTACAACTTTGGTTGCTTCAATATCATCAAAAATCTTGATTTCGGTCTTACGTTCTTTTCCTTTACCATATGTAGTTTTTAGCCTTTTAAAGTAATCTATGGCAAACTCTATAAGGTGCTCGAGATGATGTTTTACTTGGGCTATATCTTCTTCAAGTGCATCTATTTTTTGTTGTGCTTTATCTATATCAAATTTAGAAATACGTTTAATTCGAATATCTGTCAGACGTACAATATCTTCCTCGGTAATTGCTCGTTTTAGATGTTTAATATGAGGTTGTAATCCTTTATCAATAGCTTCAATCACCCCCGGCCATGTTTCTACTTCTTCTATATCCCGGTAGATCCGGTTTTCGATAAATATTCTTTCTAATGATGCAAAATGCCATTGTTCCTGTAACTCTTCTAACTGGATCTCGAGCTCTTTCTTTAGTAATTCTACTGTATTATCGGTAGAACGGCGCAACATTTCTGAAACACCAATAAAGTTTGGCTTATTATCTTCTATAACACATCCTAATGGTGATATAGACACTTCGCAATTCGTAAATGCATAAAGTGCATCGATCGTTTTATCAGGAGAGATACCAGAAGGAAGATGTATTAATATCTCTACTTTTGCTGCGGTATTATCCTCTATTTTCTTAATCTTTATCTTTCCTTTTTCATTAGCTTTAAGAATAGAATCAATTAAAGATGTGGTTGTAGTAGAAAATGGTATCTCATTTATAACCAAAGTGTTCTTCTCATATTGAGATATCTCGGCACGTACCCTAACTTTACCGCCACGATTACCATCATTATAGTTTGTAAAATCTGCTATTCCTGATGTAGGAAAATCTGGGAAAATAGTAAATCGTTTGCCTTGTAAATGTTTAATGGATGCATCGATCAATTCGATGAAATTGTGTGGTAAAATCTTAGTACTTAATCCAACGGCTATTCCTTCTGCTCCTTGTGCCAGTAATAAAGGAAATTTTACAGGAAGATTAATAGGTTCTTTCTTTCTACCATCATAGGATAATTGCCAGTCGGTAACTTTGGGATTGTATACTACATCTAATGCAAATTTAGACAGGCGGGCTTCTATATATCTCGATGCGGCTGCTCTATCACCGGTAAGGATATTACCCCAGTTACCTTGCATATCAATCAGCAATTCTTTTTGCCCAACTTGTACCATTGCATCAGCAATACTGGCATCACCATGAGGATGATACTGCATCGTATGCCCTACAATATTGGCCACTTTATTATATCGACCATCATCGAGATCCTTCATAGAATGAAGAATACGACGTTGTACTGGTTTTAAACCATCTTCAATTGCCGGTACTGCTCGCTCTAAGATTACATAAGATGCATAATCCAAAAACCAGTCTTTATACATTCCTGTAACCTTAGTGATCACCTCTTGTGGTTGATGATCTTCGGGGGTAGAATCGTGATGTAGTTCTTCGTTTTCGTTTTCCAAATCCATATATAATTTCTGGGGCTTCTAATAATTATAATTCTTCCTCTATTGTATCAAGTTCTACTTTTAGATTATCTATGATAAATTCTTGTCGTTGTGGTGTGTTTTTTCCCATATAAAAAGACAATAATTCTTCAATCGATTTTTCTTTATCCAGCATTACAGGGTCTAAACGTATATCATCTCCTATAAAGTGTACAAATTCATCTGGAGAAATCTCACCTAATCCCTTAAATCGTGTGATTTCTGGTTTACCCGATAATTTTGCAATAGCATCTCTTCTTTCCTGCTCAGAATAACAATAGATTGTTTCTTTTTTGTTCCGAACTCTAAACAACGGAGTCTGCAATATATATAAATGCCCTTCTTTTATTACTTCGGGAAAGAACTGTAAGAAAAAGGTGATTAACAATAATCGTATGTGCATTCCATCTACATCGGCATCTGTTGCGATTACAATATTATTATATCTTAAATCTTCTAATGATTCTTCTATATTTAATGCTGCTTGTAACAGATTGAATTCTTCATTTTCATAGACAATTTTTTTACTCATGTTATAGCTATTCAACGGTTTTCCGCGTAAGCTAAAAACAGCTTGAGTATTCACGTCTCTGGATTTGGTTATAGATCCACTTGCAGAATCTCCCTCGGTAATAAATAGAGTACTTTCGAGATTACGATCTTTCTTACTATCGGTAAGATGAACACGGCAATCTCTTAATTTCTTATTATGTAGACTGGCTTTTTTTGCTCTTTCTTTTGCCAGTTTCCGAATTCCGGATAAATCTTTACGTTCACGCTCTGCCTGTAATATTTTACGTTGTAGACTTTCAGTAGTATTTGGATTTTTATGTAAGAAGTTATCCAGTTGTGTTTTTACAAAATCATTAATATAGGTTCTTACTGTAGGTAGATCTCCTCCCATTTCCGCAGACCCTAACTTGGTTTTTGTCTGACTTTCAAAAACGGGCTCCATCACTTTTATACTTATCGCAGATACAATGGATTTACGAATATCACTGGCTTCATAGTTTTTACCATAATATTCTCTAATGGTCTTTACTATAGCCTCTCTAAATGCAGCTTGATGTGTTCCTCCTTGTGTAGTATGCTGTCCATTTACAAAAGAATGATACTCCTCACTATATTGTGTTTTACTATGAGTAATCGCGATTTCAATATCATCACCTTGAAGATGAATAATATCATATAATTGATCCTCCTTATTTATAGTATCAGAAAGCAAATCTTTTAATCCATTTTCTGAAAAATATTTCTCTCCATTAAAAATAATGGTCAAACCAGGGTTAAGGTACACATAGTTTTTTAGCATTTTGGCCACATACTCTGCGCGGTACTTATAATGCTTAAATATTGTATTATCTGGTACAAAAGATACTTTAGTTCCTCTTCTACGAGAAGTTTCTTCTAATGTTTCCTGATTTGTAAGGTTTCCTTTTTCGAATTCTGCCGAAGCTGATTTACCGTCTCGAGTAGATTCTACTTTAAAGAATGCAGACAACGCATTAACCGCTTTGGTACCCACTCCATTAAGTCCGACTGATTTTTTAAATGCCCGGGAATCATATTTACCTCCGGTATTCATTTTAGAAACTACGTCTACCACTTTGCCTAGCGGAATCCCACGACCATAATCTCTAACAACTACTTTTTCTCCTTGTATAGAAATCTCAATCGTCTTACCGGCTCCCATTACATATTCATCAATCGAATTGTCGAGTACCTCTTTTACTAAAATATAAATTCCATCATCTGCAGAAGAACCGTCACCTAGTTTCCCGATATACATTCCGGGTCGCATACGTATATGTTCTTTCCAGTCGAGGGATCGTATATTATCTTCGGTATATTTGGTTTCTTTGCTCATAAATTTTGGGTAGAATGCCTGCTAATATAAGGTTTCACTTACAAAATTAAAATAGCCTTTCTACAAAGTAATTAACAAATCGATAGTGAATTTTGTTGATTATTTGGTATGCAGCCATTTGATCCATCTAATTAGACCGTTTTTAAATAAAAAACGGAAATCAAAAGATCATTATTTTAAAATAATTCAAAAAATTTGTGCACAGATTAAACCATTTCTATAAAATGTGGTCATAGTACGTACAACTAAAGATCTCGATACTATGAAAAAAATCCTGCTACTATCAATTTTATTAACTACTTATGCTTGTTCTAATGATGATATATCCAATCAGGAAATCGATATTAATACTGAAACCACTACAGATACAAACCCGGTAACTTCTTCTTTTGATTTCTCTTCGTATTTTAATATTGATTTCGACAATTTATCCAATTATGTAACAATACCTCCTGCCTATATTACAAAAGATAATACAAATGGTAATGAAATCACTAATGAAGGAGCTACTTTAGGTAGAATCTTATTTTATGATAAAAATTTATCTTCTAACAACACTATTTCATGCTCTAGCTGTCACATTCAATCCACTGCTTTTAGTGATAATGCATTGGTAAGTCAAGGTGTAAATGGAACCACCGCCAGGCATTCTATGCGGCTAATTAATTCTAGGTTTGCAGATGAAACAAATTTCTTCTGGGACGAAAGAGCTTCTTCATTAGAAGAACAAACAACAATGCCAATCCAGGATCATGCAGAAATGGGATTTAGCGGTACTAATGGAGATTTAAATTTTGATGGTTTATTAAATAAACTAAATGAAACTGATTATTATCCAGAATTATTTAATTGGGTTTATGGTGAATCAGAAATTACAGAAAATAAAATACAGTTAGCACTAGCTCAATTCATTAGAAGTATTCAATCTTTTGATTCTAGATATGATACAGGAAGAGTTTCTTCTCCAAATGACAGGGCACCATTTACCAATTTTTCGCAAAATGAAAACAATGGAAAACAGTTGTTTTTAGATCGCCCAAACTTTGATGCTGGCGGAAATAGGACTTCTGGTGGAGTTGGTTGTGCTGCATGTCATAGACCACCAGAATTTGATATTGATCCGCAAAGTTTAAATAACGGCTTTATTCATCGTATTGCAACAGTCATAACAGATACTGATTTTACCGTTACCAGAGCTCCCTCTCTACGTGATATTTTTAATCCCGAAGGAGAACTTAATGGTCCTTTAATGCACTTTGCTGTTGACTTAGATCAGGTTATTGATCATTATAATGATATTCCTAATACATCAGACAACCCTCAGCTAGATCGAAGATTAAAGCCTGGAGGGAATCTACAAAATCTACAAATGACAGCTCAAGAAATAAATGATTTGAAAGAGTTTTTATTAACACTCTCAGGAAATGATGTTTATACTAATGAAAAATGGGCTAACCCATTCCTATAGTATAAAGAATTGTTAGCAAAAAACAGTGATTCCTAAGCCTGGAAATCATATCTCATTTAAAACACATTTAGGGTTTAGCATCTCACCTTAAGTGTGTTTTAGATTGTATTTTTCTGAAATCATATACTCAAAAAACTCTCTTCAAAGCTTGAAACAAAATCGTTAATATATTTTTTATTAATGTCTTCTTTTCTAATAACCAGATAATGAGTTCTTTTCACACCATACTTTCCAATGCTTTTAAAAATCAAATCTTTAGGTATTTTTAGTGATTTTATTGCCCATTTCGGCATACATATAACTCCCATATTTGCGTTCACCATTTCTAAAGAAACTTCGGTAAGGGGGATAGCAGAAATTTTTATAGGTGTTATTTTATTGGGTTTTAAGAATTGCTCATAAACTGATACTGTTTCTAATGGAAAAGAATGAATAATCAAATGAATATCCTCAAAATTATCGGCACTTAAATATTCTACTTCGCTATATCTATGCTCTTTGTGCATAATAGCATAGGTTTCATCCTCAAACAATGCAATACTAGACAATTGATCATTTGCTGGTTCTGAAGTAACCAAGGCGATATCAATCTCATTTGATAATAGTTTTGAAATCGGTTGATGCGTGGCTTCAAGAATAAGATCAACATCAATTTGAGGGTATAGCATTCCCATTTTTTGAATGAACCCAGGTAATCCCTGATAAAAAGAATAACACTCTGTACTTACTTTAATACTTCCTTTGGATCCATTTTTTATTTGTTGAATACTATTAAATCCTTGCTCTATAGTTTCCAGTACTTCATTAGCCATCTTATATAGTTCCAAACCTTCTTCAGTTAGTTTCCATTTATTTCTTGTTCTATGAAATACTTTAAAGCCTAACCTTCCTTCTAATTCTTTTAATTGATGACTTAATGCCGATTGAGTTAAAAATAATCGTTCTGATGAGTTAGCGATATTACCTTCTTCAGTAATAGTTTTTATTAATCTAAAATACTTAACATCCATACCTGCAAAGCTACAATAATACTATTGTAACGAATATGAAAATATTTCAGTTACAACATCAAATCATTCATCTAATCTATTAGAAACAGGCTCTAAATTGATGTTACATTTGACAAAATAAAAACGAAGAATTATGGAAAATCAAATTAAATTTTACGAAAACAAATTAGCTTATGAAATGGATCCATCTGACTTATTTGATGCTCTTGAAAAAGAAGAAAACATTGTAGTAGTTGATGCAAGAAAATCTTTTGGGTATGAAAAGGAACATATCCCGACTGCTATTAACTTACCTCATCAAGAGATGACAGTAGAAAACACAGCCCATCTTGACAAAACAAAAACTTATATTTGTTATTGTGATGGTATCGGTTGTAATGCTTCGACCAAGGGAGCATTATATATGACCAGGCTTGGATTCAAAGTAAAAGAATTAATGGGTGGCATTGAATGGTGGAAATTTGATGGATATGCTACCCAGGGAACCAAACCTACTGAAGGTTCCTTAATTCAATGTGCCTGTTAAAAATAAAATCATGACTATTAGATTTGCAAAAGAACAAGATATTAAACAAATTGTTTTACTATGTGAAGCTCACGCAATATATGAAAAAGCAAAGTTTAATTCTAAAGAGAAAGTAACATCACTTTTACACTATATTTTAGGATCAGAGAGTGTTCTAAAATGTGTTGTTGTAGAGCAAAATAATGAGCTTTTGGGTTATGCAACTTTTATGAAACAATTCTCGACCTGGGATGCTGATTTTTATATCTATCTTGATTGTTTGTATCTTAAAGAAGAAACACGAGGAAAAGGAATTGGCGTAAAAATAATGGCTATTGTAAGAGAATATGCTGTATCACAAAATTGTAGTATTATTCAATGGCAAACTCCAGATTTTAATATCGATGCCATTACATTTTATAAAAAAATAGGCTCAAAATCAAAAGCCAAGGAAAGGTTCTTCTGGAAAGTATAGAAAAAAAATAATCTAAATGTATTCTTCTGGTTATTTTATGCAAAAAAATTGCCGTTAAAGATCCATAAAATTCATTTTCTTTTTACCTTTAATGTCTACTTATTTAGAATAACAAATTACAAATTTTATGTTTACACTTGAAGAACTAAATCAAGTCAAAAAACGGAAACATTTGATCAATATTGCTGATCAAAAAAACATCGACATTAAAAAAATATTACAGAAACTTCGATATGAAGAAGAGCTTCGTTTTCTACAAGGAGAACTGGTAAATCTTCAGCAATGGATAGCAAAAAAGAAGTTACGTGTTGCAATAATTTTTGAAGGGAGAGATGCTGCAGGAAAAGGAGGGTCTATAAAGCGATTTACAGAGCACCTTAATCCTCGTTCTATGCGTATTGTTGCATTATCAAAACCTACCGAGGTCGAAAAAGGGCAATGGTATTTTAGAAGATACATTAAAGAATTACCTAATCCAGGAGAAATTGTTTTTTTTGATCGTAGCTGGTATAACCGTGCCGTTGTAGAACCTGTTATGGGGTTTTGTACCAATAAGCAATATAAAAATTTTATGGTTCAGGTTCCAGAATTTGAACATATGCTATATGAAGATGGAGTTATAGTAATCAAATTTTGGTTCTCTATATCAAAAGAAGAGCAAAAAAAACGCTTTGATGCAAGACTACAGAATCCTCTAAAAATATGGAAATTTAGTCCCGTAGACATGAAAGGGCAGCAGCTATGGAACAAATACACTAAATACAAGGAACAAATGTTCTCAAAAACTCATACTACATTTAGCCCCTGGGTTATTGTAAAAACCAATAGTAAGAAAACTGCTCGTTTAGAAAGTATGAGGTATGTATTATCAAGATTTGACTATACGGGTAAATCGAAAGCAAAAACCACATTACTTCCTGATCCTAATGTGATCCTAAGATACTATAGATATATTGAACAAATAGATATTTGATTTATGACGGCAACTCAAAAAACAAAAAATATTAATCTTTCTAAAGAAGATCTGGAAATTCTAAACTCTCCTATTGGTTTAAAATATCTGTTTATGGATAAAAAGACTGATGTTGAAAAGGTATTGAGGATGGTTAAATATGAGATACAATTAAAAGAACTCCAGGCCGAACTTATCAAGTTACAAAACTGGACCATAAAAAATGAGAAGAAAATAGTAATCATTTTTGAAGGTCGTGATGCCGCAGGAAAAGGCGGAGCAATACGCCGTATTACTTCTCATATAAACCCTAGGCATTTTCGCATTGTAGCATTGCCAAAACCTACAAGTGAAGAAGAAGGACAATGGTATTTTCAACGTTATGTTAATCAACTGCCTACACCGGGGGAAATGGTTCTTTTTGATCGTAGTTGGTATAATCGGGCGGTTGTGGAACCTGTTAATGGGTTTTGTACAGAAAACCAGTATACTACATTTATGGGACAGGTAAATGATTTTGAAAGAATGATACTAGAATCGGATACTTATCTTATTAAATTTTATTTTTCAATCACCAAAGAAGAACAAGCTACTCGTTTTAAAGATATCAAATCAAGTCCTTTAAAAAAATGGAAAATGACCCCTGTAGATGAAAAGGCTCAAGCACTCTGGGATGAATATACAAAGTATAAGGTTAAAATGTTTGAAAAAACAAATACCGAGCTTTCTCCCTGGGTTATTATTGAAGCCGATCGCAAAACTGAAGCACGGATTAAAGCAATACAATATGTCTTGAATACGATTCCTTATGAAGAAGATATTATTTAAAACTAAAAAAGGCCCTTGTACAAGGGCCTTTTTTAGTTTTGTTTTGTAAACCCTATCCTTTTAACCAAGTTTTTCTAAGCTCTGATTGCTCCTTTGTAGAATTATCAATTACTTTAAGTTTTTTCCCTTTGGTAAAAGATTTAGTTACTTTAGTTTTAATAACAACTTCCTCTCCTGCTCTATTAAGTTTAACTTCAACATCATCTCCTTCTTGCCATTGAAAAGTTGCACCTAGTATATTATTAGCATTCTGCAATGTCAATTTAGTACCATTCACTTCTACAATATCATCGTTTGGTTTCGCTCCATTTTCTGCCCAGAAGCTATTATCAGAAACTAAATCTGTAAAAAATATAGTTCCTTTTTCCTGATTTCCAGCTACAATTAAAACTCCAGAATTTTGGATATAATTTGTTTCTACTCTTTCTGATTCTACAGATAATCCAACTTTTTTAAAGAATTCTTCATAGTTAATAGGAGTTTTTCCTACAACATGAGTTTTCAAAAATTCACCAATAGCTGGATAAGTCATTGCCGTAATCTCTTCTATAATTTTATCATCGTTAAAAGGTTTGTTTTTACCATATTTAAGAGATAATTCTTTCATCAAAGATAGGATTCCTCGATTCCCATTACTTTCTTCACGCATTAGAATATCAATACACATGCCAATTAGTGCTCCTTTTTCATATACATTAACATAGTTAGCTGCATAAGGTTGATCCAATATATTTTCACTCATTACCGTAAAACTCATTGTATCATCAAATCCACTTGCACTCTGAATTTTACCCATGATTTTATCATAAAACTCCTGCTCTTCTACTAGTCCCTGATTAACCTGAAATAAAGTCGCGAAATATTCGGTTACTCCTTCATACATCCATAAATGCTTTGAAAAAGTGGGCTTATCATAATCAAAGTAATGTACATCTTCAGAATGAACACTAAGAGGGGTTACAATATGGAAAAACTCATGAGAAACGACATCAATCATTGCAGATGCCAATGCTTCTTCTGGCATTTGTTCTGGTAATACTACTACGGTAGACGTATGATGCTCTAGTGCTCCAAATCCCGCAGGGGCATTTTCAGTACTAGGTGCTAAATATAAATATATATCATAACGAGGAGTACTATTGATATCTCCAAGATATGCCTTTTGTCCTTTCATCATTTTAAACACCGTTTCTTTTATCTTAGCTGCGGTATGTACTTTATTTGGTGAATATATACTTAACACAATTTTGATATCTCCTACCATAAATTCTTCGACATCAAGATCTCCATACATCATTGGATTGTCTGTAATTTCAAAATACCGTGTTGCCAAATATTTATCTACAGTAACTACCTTATCATCACTAACTTCTGATCCTACTTTTTGTAACGCAGAAGTTCTCTTCATTTCAGATGGAGCTTTTACCTCTAATGCATACTGGTTATTCTTCAGTACGTCAAAATATCCAATAAATCCATGAAGGTTCAATACATAATTTTTTGGTTCTATATTAGTTCCAGAAGGAGAGAAAGGCGTACCGATGTCTGTGTTCTCTATATCATAGGTGTCATTTACCAGATAACTAATTCTATCAAGCTGCTTGGCATTCGGAATCAACCATGTATTGGTGTCCTTTTTTTCTGTTTTAATTTCATTTCCCTGATAATCAAAAGCCTTAAAATCATCTACAAATTTCCCGAAATCACTTACTGCATAAGTACCTTGAACCACTTTGGGAATACGATATTTTACGGTATCCTGAATAAAGCGTCCTGGATTTATGGTAACCGGAACTTTATCGTCTTTTACCTGAGTTAAATCTATAGCTGTTGCTATAGGTACATTTGTTGCTATATCATTTGTAAGGTTACTGGTTCCACAACCAATTAATAATACACCAATGGAAATCTTGGCTAATGTTTTTTTCATTGTATTGGATTAACTATTTACTATAGCTAGACTTAAAAAAATGTCTAGTGTTTCAACTTTAATGGCGCAAATTATACAATTTGCATAGACTTTAGCTTATTTTTAGCACTTTTTATAACAAAACCACTATTTTGGATTTAATAATTGATAAACAGCGATTACAATTCTCTAAAAGCCCTGAGTTACTAGTACCAGAAAAGGCAACCGTTATTTTCTTACATGATTCTTTAGGGTGTGTTGAATTATGGAAAGATTTCCCCAAAAAAATAGCATTAAAAACGGGGTGCAATATTATTTCTTATGATCGTCAAGGGTATGGTAAATCTGCTCCTTTTATTGCTTCGAAAAGAAACAATAATTACTTAAAAGAAGAAGCATATATTCTAGCAAAAATAATACAAAATCTAGAGTTAAAAAACGTTATCCTATTTGGCCATAGTGATGGCGGAAGTATTGCTTTATTAACTGCAGCTTTGTTTCCAGAAAAAGTTATTGGTATTATTACCGAAGGGGCCCATGTATTTGTAGAACAAGAAACCATTAATGGTATTAAAGCAGCAGTCCTTGCATACCAAAATACTTCTCTTAAAGAGAAATTATATAAATACCACGGAGATAAGACGGATGCGGTTTTTAGATTGTGGGCAGAGACATGGCTTTCTGAAACTTATCAATCCTGGAATATTGAAGAATATTTATCTAAGATTGAATGTCCTTCACTAATAATTCAGGGTGAAAAAGATGAATATGGAACACTGGATCAAGTAAACTCTATTGTAAAAAACACATCGGGGTACTCAAAAGCTTTACTAATACCAGATATTGGGCATACGCCACACAAAGAGAATTCGGAAATTGTGATTGATAAAGTAAGTGATTTTATAGACAGACTAATTGTATCTTGTTAAAGAAATAATAAAATCTAAATTTCTTGTTAATTATTTAGAAACTTGTAACAATTCTTATTTTAAGAACATTAGTAAATACAATAAGTTATTAATCACATTATATTACAAACACATTAATCTAACTTTTTCAATTATGAAATCCATAAAGTCAATTCTATTACTATTCTTTATAGTATGTATTAGCAATGCCCAAGAAAGTGTCGATTACCAGAAGCCTCCTAAAGAAATTTTAGACCTTGTGGACGTATCTCCTGCTCCTTCTGTTCGTGTTGATAAAAAAGGAGAAAATCTAATCTTTCTTTATAGAGATAGTTATAAAACCATCGAAGAGTTATCTGAAAAAGAAATGCGATTGGCTGGGTTACGAATTAATCCAAAAACTAACATTTCTAGTAGAGCGAATTATTTTAATAAAATCAAGTTAAAAAAAACAGATGATAAGGATGCTAGTCAAATTATTGGGTTGTCAGAAAATATGAGGATAGCTAATTTTAAATGGTCTCCCGATCAAAGTAAAGCTGCATTTACAAATACGACATCAAAAGGTGTAGAATTATGGGTCTTGGATATTTCTGAAGGAAAAGCAAGTAAAATTACAGAAGATAATCTAAATGCAAATATGGGAATACCATTTAGATGGTACAGGGATAATTCGGCTTTATTAGTAAAATTCATCCCATCTGATAGAAAAACACTAATTGACACCCAAGAAGCTGTTCCTACAGGTCCTACAATAACTGTTAGTGAAGGAACAAAAGCTCAAAACCGAACATATCAGGATTTATTAAAAAACCCTAATGACGAATATAATTTTGAACAATTAGCTATTTCTGAAATCAAAAAAATAACTCTTGATGGTACCATAACAAATTGGGCTCCTACAGCTATGTATAATGGTTTTTCTTTTTCTCCAGATGGTAATTATGTTATGGCTACTACTGTTCAAAAACCTTTTTCTTACCTGGTTCCGTATAGGCGTTTTCCTCAGGAAACAAAATTATATAAGAATACTGGAGAGGTTATTAAGTCAATAAATAAAGTGCCTCTTAACGAAGTTTTACCAAAAGGGTTTATGTCTACACGGTTAGGTAAAAGATCAATGGTTTGGCGTGCAGATCGTCCTGCTACGATAGTATGGGCAGAAGCTTTAGATAAAGGGGATCCAAAAGTAAAAGTAGAATTTCGTGATGAAATATTTCAACTTAGTGCTCCTTTTACCAAACCTGCTCAATCTATTTTAAAAACAATTGATCGTTATGCAGGAATAGAGTGGACTAACAGTGAACTAGCAATTGCTTATGATTATTGGTGGAATACTAGAAACACCAGAACTTACGTTTTTGATCCATCTAAACCCGATCAAAAACCTAATATCATTCATAATAGAAATTATCAAGATAAATATAATGACCCAGGAGAGCCTGTAAGTATTAAAAATGAATATGGATACTCTGTAATCAATGTTCAAAGTAACACTATCTATTTGATTGGAGATGGTTATACTAAAGATGGGCAATTTCCATTTATTGATAAATTCGATCTAAAATCTAACAAAACTACTCGAATTTATCAATCTGAATTTAAAGACAAAATAGAGAACATTTATTCTGCGATTAACATGAAAAAAGGAGAGTTTTTAATAAGAATAGAATCTCCTACTGAATATCCAAATTATTACATAAGAAATATTAGTAAAACTAATAGTTTAAAACAAATTACTTTTTTCAAAAATCCTTTTGTTAGCATTCAGGGTGTTCATAAAGAAGTAATTAAATATAAAAGAGACGATGGATTAGAACTTTCTGGGACATTATACCTTCCTATTGGTTATGATAAATCAAAAAAAGAAAAAATGCCAATGATTCTATGGGCATACCCTGTTGAGTTTAAGGATAAAACTAGTGCTTCACAATCCACTTCGAACCCTAATGAATTTACATACCCTTTCTGGGGATCAATGTTATATTGGGTTACCCGAGGATATGTAGTATTAGATGATGCTTCATTTCCTATTGTAGGAGAAGGCGATGAAGAACCAAATGACTCTTTTAGGAAGCAATTAGTCGCAAATGGAAAAGCTGCTATAGATGCTGTAAATGCATTGGGATATGTTGATCCAAATAGAGTAGCTGTCGGCGGGCATTCGTACGGGGCCTTTATGACTGCAAATCTACTATCACATTCTAATCTTTATGCAGCAGGAATAGCCAGAAGTGGTGCCTATAATAGAACACTTACTCCTTTTGGTTTTCAAAGTGAAGAACGAAGTTATTGGGAAGCCCCTGAAATATATTATACGATGTCTCCTTTTATGCATGCAGAGAAAATGAAAACCCCTCTTTTATTAATCCATGGAGAAGCTGATAATAATTCAGGAACTTATCCTCTTCAAAGTGAACGGTATTTTAATGCATTAAAAGGTTTGGGTGCTACAACAAGGTTAGTTATGTTACCTAAAGAAAGTCATGGGTATAGAGCGAAAGAATCCATATTACATTTGCTATGGGAACAAGATCAGTGGTTAGAGAAATATGTTAAAAACAGAAAAAAAGTTAAAACAGAAGGAACAAATTAGGAGTGTATAAAAAAGATAGATCTTTTGTACAAAAGATCTATCTTTTTTATACCATGAATAATCTTATGGCAGCAAATGCTTTGTTATAATATTTTTAAGATCATTCTTATTTAATGGTTTATTAATAATATCATTCATTCCTATTTCCATACATTCTTCTTGCACTTCACTTAACTCAGAAGCTGTAAGAGCAATAATAGGTGTGATCTGATTAAATTCTCGTATACGTCTGGTGGCTTCTGTTCCATTAAGATAGGGCATATTTAGATCCATCAGAATAAGATCAAAATCCTCTTTTTTAACCATTTGCAGTGCATTAAAGCCATTCTCTACAATAGTACAGTCATATCCAATTATATTTAAAAGGTTTTGGTAACGATTTGATTTATTTTGTTGTCCTCTGCGACCAATATTCGTCTATAAATAGTATTCATACTACCACTATTCAAATCTATTTCTTTCTCTTCTTTTTCATCTATGATTTCTAATTGTAAATCGAAATGAAACTTGGTCCCCCTACCTTCTTTACTATCCAGATAAATTTCGCTATCCATCATTTCTAAAAGGTTTTTAACAATAGATAAACCTAATCCCGTTCCTTCAGATTTATTAAACTCTCTACCAACCTGAGAAAACTTCTCGAATACAAACTCTTTTTTATCCTCTGGGATTCCTACACCATTATCTTCTACTTCATATCTAATTGTAATCATTTCATTCTCTAAAGAGAGGATTTTTATTCTAAGCCATATCTTGCCATTTTCGGTAAACTTTGATGAATTTCCGATCAGATTAATTAGAACTTCGGATATCTTAAGAGAATCAACATCTAATACATCGGGTAATTCATTTGGTATTTCTAAAACAAGTTCATTGTTTTTGTTTTTTGCCTGATACTCAAAAGAATATAATAAGTTCTGAGAAAGCTTAAGTAGATTTGTGGGAGTCTTTGTAAGTTTTTCATTATTAGACTCAATCTTGCTTATTTTCAATACCTTATTTATTAAATCCAAAAGGTAGTCTCCAGAAAACTTTAATGAATTAAGCAATTTTTTATGCTTTGGCAAAATATCTTTTTCTTCTAATAATAATGTGGTAATCCCTACCACTCCATAAAGAGGAGTTCTTAATTCATGACTTACAGTAGAAATAAATTGAGACTTTGTATTGGTAAGTTTTTCTGCTTCTGCCTTTGCCTCAATAAGCTGTTCATTTTTTTCTTTTAAGACATCACTACTTTTTTTTCTTACTCTATATTTCCAATAAAAGAAAAACAAAGCTATTAGCAGTAGAACAAGACCAACCAATAGCACATTAATAATAGTATCTTTTCTGGCTATTTCTGCCAAATACGCTTCTTTCTCATTGTATTCAGGATCTCTTTGATATCTATCTTCATCAAAGTTTATCTTTTTAACTTCTAATGATTTCGATTTTTCTTTACCTGATTTCTCTAGTGATGACACCTTGTTGCCATCAGTATTATAGTTTATTTGTCCGTAACCGACAATACCTATATATACAAAACAGTACAGTACTATTATTCTTAAACCCCCTTTACCCATAAATATTACAAATCTAATTTACGTTTCCAATATTTTCTTTGGAAAGTAATCCCCATCAACGTAAGTAAGCACCTACTAATTAGAGTGTTAAATTAATGAAAAAACATTAAAAAACGTTCAAAAATAACATTGAAACTTTTTATAGGTGAATAGATTTTACTTTGTTTCATTTTTTCTTTGAGATTACATATACTCCGAAAATCACTATTGCGGCTCCGATTACCTGGACTGTTGACAAATTTTCTCCTAAAACAAAATAAGCCAAAAGGATAGTAGATACAGGGCCCAGACTTGCTATAATCGAAAAATTAGATGCTCCAAGTTTGGCAATAGCTGCAGATACCAAATAAGAAGGTATAATTGTAGAAAAAACTGCCATGATTATACAAATAAGATATACTTCTAACGGATAGTTCATTATATTTTGTCTATCAAAAATCAAATATTGAATAATTATACATAAAGATGAAACTATCATAGCATATGAGGTAAAAGTTACTACTCCAAACTTAGGAATTAACCACCCACTCCCTACGAGGTAAATTGCATAAGTTAATGCGCTCAAGAAAATCAAAGATCCTCCTAAAACAATATGACTAGTTTCGATTTGAAGTTCTCCCCAAAACGTAACGATCACTCCTATATATGTTAGTAAAATAGCTAATAGTTGTTGCTTTGTAATTATACTCTTCAAAAAAATCCGGGAAATAATAATGACTAGTGTTGGATAAATAAAAAGAATTATTCGTTCTAACCCTGCTTTAATGTATTTCAATCCAAGGAAATCAAAATAACTTGCTAAATAATACCCAACAAACCCAAAAAACAAAATCCACAAGTAATCTATTCTTCTAATTTTATCTTTTTCTACAGGTTTTTTATACAAGGCTAATACAATGTATATAGGTAAAGAAAACAACATTCTAAACAGTAATAGATGTTCTGAGCTTATCTCAAATTTATATGCTAATTTGACTAATACTGCTTTTGCAGAGAATAAAACGATACCAATAATTGCCAGTGCAATTCCGTACGAGGATAACTTACTATTTTGCATCTTTCAAAAATAGCAGTATTGTTATTTTTGAAAAATCTAAAAACTTTCTAATTACGATACCCAACAAAAAACCTTTCTGGGAATACCAGAAAGGTTTTATAAATAAATAAAGTATTTTTTACACATTAAATAAGAAATGCATTACATCTCCATCATTCACGATATATGCCTTTCCTTCTACTCCAAGCTTTCCTGCTTCTCTTGCTTTGGATTCACTCCCATATTTTACAAAATCATCATATTTGATAACTTCTGCTCGTATAAAACCTTTCTCAAAATCGGTATGAATTACTCCTGCTGCTTGTGGTGCAGTAGCCCCCACATTAACCGTCCATGCTCTCACTTCCTTAACACCAGCTGTAAAATAAGTTTGCTGGTTTAACAACTTATATGCTGCGCGAATTAATACCGATGCGCCTGCTTCTTCTAATCCCATATCCTGCAAAAATAATTGACGCTCTTCATAATCATCCAATTCAGTAATATCAGCTTCAGTTCCAACAGCTAACACTATTACTTCTGCTTTTTCTGAAGCTACAGTTTCTTTTACCTTTTTCACATATTCGTTTCCGTCTACTGCAGACCCTTCATCAACATTACAAACATAAAGTACAGGCTTATCTGTTATAAACTGTGATGGTTTCACATATGCCGTATGATCGTCTTCAGAAACATCAATTGCTCTAACCGATACCCCGGCTTCTAATCCTTCTTTAAGTTTTAGTAAAATAGCTTCTTCTTTCTGGGCCTCTTTATTACCAGTTTTTGCAGCTCTTTTTACTTTATCCAGTTTTTTTTCTATGCTCTCCAGATCTTTAAGCTGCAATTCGATATCAATCGTTTCTTTATCTCTAATTGGGTCTATCGATCCATCTACATGAACAATATTATCATTATCAAAACAACGCAATACATGTATTATAGCATCTGTTTCTCTAATATTACCTAAAAACTGATTTCCTAATCCTTCTCCTTTACTCGCTCCTTTTACTAAACCTGCAATATCCACAATTTCCACCGTTGCGGGGATTACCCGTTCGGGCACTACTAATTCCTCTAGCTTCTCCAACCTATGGTCTGGTACATTCACCACACCAATATTTGGTTCTATGGTACAAAAAGGAAAATTAGCACTCTGTGCTTTTGCATTAGATAAACAATTAAACAATGTTGATTTTCCAACATTTGGTAACCCTACGATTCCTGCTTTCATGGTACGTATATTAATAATGGTTGGGATATTTTCTATAGTTCACTCCCAATTTTTAAGAGTGCAAAGATAATGCTATTCATATATAGTAAACAAGTACAGATTCATAAGATTATTTAATAAATAGTTTACAGCAAAAATTACCTGTCTAAACATTTATTCTCTTGATGCTGGTACTTAGATTTTAGCATATTTCTGTTTTTTTGTAAATTTATACCTAACAAACACACAAATGAAAACTTTAAAGACTCTAATTACAGCATTATTTATGTTTTGTACTGCTGTTAACCACGGGCAATCTGACGAAAAAAAAGACAAACAAAATTCTTCACAAGAAACAGTGACCAAAACGATTCGTATCAAAGGGCCTAATGGTGAAGAAAAAGTTATTAAAAAACAGGAAGTTATTACCAAAAAAGGTAAAATAAAGCTTAGTTCTGATGGTGAAAACGAGAATCAATCTGCTATTTATGAAGATGATGAAGTAGTAGTACAACAATTTGAAACTACTTCAGATATGGTGGGTTACACTAAAATTGCTGATGAGAAAGGTTTTATAGTAACTTTTTTAAATAAATCCGGAGATAAAGTTGCTAAAGTAAGGCCACTAAAGAACGGGTACTATATTGTAAACTCAGGAGGTAATGATAATTGTCTTGGGCGTTTTGATACAGATGAAAATTTTATTCTAGAAATGTATGATTCTAAAATAGACAAGGTAACTACAATTGTCTATAAATATCAAGCAAACTAAATATTTACTAATACTAATTAATAGTTAAAGCCGAGTTCTACAGGACTCGGCTTTTTTATGACATGTATCACATAAATTTTTTCTGTGTAAATCTCTATTTACAAATAATTTATGATGAATAATAGACTCCACTTTATTTGAAAAACCTAAATTTAAGTAATTATTCAAAATCATAGTATAAATCTTAAAACCAAAAATCATGTTACAAACTATTTTAAGTTTTAAAGGAGTTCAGAAACTTAACAGAAAACAACTTCAGGTTATTAAGGGTTCTGGATGGCCTAGAAATGAACAAGATTGTCTTGCCTGTGGTGGTGAATGGAGCGCTCCCTTGTGTGCATTACCATGGAATTCTCCGTGTGCATAACTAATGATAGTAACTCAAAATTTCGAGAATTAAGGGTGTAAAGATATTAAAGTAAATCTTTACACCCTTAATTTATGAATAACGACTATGTTTTTTGACTTTATAGGCATTTGACACTTCCTCTTTTTAACTGAAATCATCAATAAAATCAAGGATCTAATTAAAAAACACCTGACAGTTTATGCTAAATACCAACCTTTTAAATATATTTAAGGACACAATCACCTTAATAAACATTTTTTATGAAAAAAATCACACTCATTTTATTTTGCTTATTCACCAGTTGGTGTTTTAGTCAACAAGTAGTAACAGGAACAGTTACTGACTCTTCAGGATCTCCATTACCTTATGTAAATATTATAGAAAAAGGATCTGCAAAAGGTACAACAACAGACAGTCAAGGTAACTACTCAATTGCCATAGATGCAAATGCTATTCTTGTGTATAGCTATATCGGTTTTGAAGCACAAGAAATAGAAGTAGGAACACAAGAAAAAATTGATGTCACCCTTCTCGAAGGAGAAGCATTAAGTACTATTATTGTAGTGGGGTCAAGAAGCCCAAAAAGAACTGCAACCGATACTCCTGTAGCAATTGACATTATCGATATGCAAGATGTTATTACCAAAAGTGGTAAAATAGAAATTAATGAACTCTTGCAGTATGCTGCTCCTTCTTTTAATGCTAATAAACAATCTGGATCAGATGGTGCAGATCATATCGACCCAGCAACTTTACGTGGTCTTGGACCTGATCAAACTTTGGTTTTAATAAACGGGAAAAGAAGGCATTCTTCTTCTTTGATTAATGTTTTTGGAACTCGTGGAAGAGGGAACTCTGGAACAGATCTCAACGCTATTCCTGCATCTGCTATAAAAAGAATTGAAGTTTTAAGAGATGGTGCTGCTGCACAGTATGGGTCTGATGCTATTGCCGGTGTTATTAACATTGTTCTAAAAGATAATGTAAATAAATTAACAGGAAGTATCAGTTATGGTGCTTATAATGCAAATGCAAAAGGAGATTTTCCTGCGGGAACTCCTAATACCGACGGAAATCGCCTCGATACCGAAAATGATGGAAACATCATCGCTGATGATAAAAGTCTTGATGGAGGATCAGTAAAAATAACCGCTAACTATGGAGTAGAAATAGGAGAAGATGGTTATGCAAACTTTACTACAGAATATATTAGTAAAAACAAAACACTACGTCCCGGTTTTGATTTCAGGAGAGGTTTTGGAGAGGCTGCTATAGATGGTTTTAATTTCTTTGCTAATGCCGCAATTCCTATTTCCAAAAAAACTGAAATATATGCTTTTGGAGGAAGAAATTATCGTGATACCGATGCTTTTGCATTTACTCGTAATGATGGAGAACGTGTTGTACCCTCTATTTATTCAAACGGTTTTACACCAAGGATAACATCAAATATTATCGATAACTCTGTTTCTGCTGGTGTTAGAACCGAAACTGAAGGCGGTTGGAAAATTGATATTAATAATACCTGGGGTAAAAATAATTTTCATTATTTCATAAAAGGAACTTTAAATGCCTCGTTACAGGGCTCTTCACCAACCGATTTTGATGCTGGTGGACATAGCCTAAGTCAAAACACAACCAGTCTTGACCTTTCTAAATATTATCCAAACATTCTTAAAGGATTAAACATCGCTTTTGGTACAGAATACAGAATTGAAAATTTCGAAATTTTTGCTGGCGAGGAAGGATCTTATGCAACATATGATGTTAATGGTTTACCTATTACAGATCCAGGAAATCAAACGCAGCCTACAGATCCACTTTCTGGAGAATTGAGACCTGGTGGGTCACAGGGATTCCCTGGATATAGTCCTGCAAACGAAGTAGATCGTTCAAGATCTAACCTTTCTATATATGCAGATGCAGAATTAGATATTTCTGATAGTTTTTTATTAGGCGTTGCAGGAAGATTTGAAGAATATAGTGATTTTGGAAGTACTACTAATGGTAAATTAGCTTTTAGAATTAAAGCTACAGAAGGTGTTAATATTCGTGGATCTGTAAGTACAGGTTTTAGAGCTCCTTCTCTGGCTCAGATATACTACAACCTTAGATTTACTGATTTCCAGGGTGGAGTCGCAACAGAAACCTTATTATCTGCTAATAACAGTCCTGTAACTGCTTCTTTTGGGATTCAACAACTCGACGAAGAGACAGCATTAAACGGAGCCTTAGGAGCAACAGCTACTTTTGGTGGTTTTACAGCTACAGTAGATGGATATTATATTAATGTTAAAGATAGAATTGTATTAACAGGAACATTTGCTGCTCCTCAAATACCAAATGTAGCAGAAGCACAATTCTTTGCCAATGGTGTAGATACAGAAACTATTGGGCTAGATTTAATACTATCCTGGAAAGGAAACTTTGATTTTGGTAATATATCAGCAACACTAGCCGGAAACATTAATAATATGACTATTGAGGATATAAACAATGGAAGTTTAGACCAAGCTACCTTCTTTGGAGAAAGAGAAAAAGCTTTTTTATTGGCTTCTGCTCCAGAAAGCAAATTTTCTTTTAATGCCAATTACAGCAAAAATAAGTTTAATGCCGGGGTTGGTTTAACACATTTTAGTGAAATTGTTCTTATCGATTTCACAGATGCAGAAGATGTATACGGTGCTAAAATTACTGCAGACCTAAATGTAGGATACAAGCTAACCGATAACCTAAAGTTTACTATCGGAGGAAACAATATTTTTAATGAATATCCCGATCAACAAAATGATGGAGAAACAGAAGCTGGTGGATACTGGGATGCTGTTCAAATGGGATTTGGTGGATCTTATTACTATGCTAGATTAGATTTTAATTTCTAAAAAACACCAAAACATATATTAGAAGACCGCCTAAATATTTAGGCGGTTTTTTTATTTTATAAATACATTATAATTTTCATCTTCTTAATAACGATCTTGTATTATTTTCTTACATCGATTCATCGTTTTGGTATCCAAATACAACAATAAAACTTGGTTACCAGGCCTCTAAAATAGCCACTATTTACTAAATATTACAAATACAAATTCACAACACTTCCTGAGTAAAAAAAACATATTTTTTTATGACTTTTTCACATATTTTTTGAAAAATTCATAATACTTTATGTTAAATACTAGCATTTTTAAATATATTTAACCGACAATCATTTTAAACCAACATCATTTAAACACAAATTATTACATGAAAAAACTCGCATTTATTTTAATCGTACTATCCACAAGTCTGTGCTTTTCGCAACAGATAGTAACTGGAGTCGTCTCGGATGCAGATGGTTCTCCTTTACCTGGAGTAAATATTATTGAAAAAGGAACCAGTAATGGTTCTACAACCGATTTTGATGGTAAATACAGCATCGAAGTTAACCCTGAAGGTATTCTGGTTTTTAGCTATGTAGGCTTTAATTCTAAAGAAGTACCTGTAAATTCTCAAACAACCATTAATATCTCATTAAGTGGTGGAGCAGAACTTGAAGAGATTATTTTAGTTGGATCCAGAGCACTACCAAGAAGTAATACTACTTCTTCACTCCCTGTTGATGTATTGCCAGCAAAAGAATTAACTTCTACTGGTCAAATTACATTCGATAAAGCATTACAATATAAAATACCATCATTTAATACTGTGCAGACACCAGTTAATGATGCTACTTCATTATTAGATCCTTATGAGATTAGAAATATGGGACCTAGTAGAACCCTAATTCTTATCAATGGAAAACGTAAAAACCTGAGTGCTTTGCTGTATACTCAAACCTCTCCGGGAAGAGGTGAAACCGGTTCTGATATTTCTGCAATACCAACAGATGCAATAAAAAGAGTAGAAATATTAAGAGATGGTGCATCTGCACAATATGGTTCTGATGCCATTGCAGGTGTAATGAATATTATTCTAAAAGACAATCCCGAAGAAGGCTCTGTGACTATTAGATCAGGAATTACATCTGAAGGAGACGGAGAAACGATTGGAATTAGTTTAAATAATGGTAGTGCTATAGGAGAAGACAAAGGGTTCTTTAACTATACCGTAGATTTCTCTAAGGTAAGTCTTGCTAACAGACCAGGAACCGTAGATGCACAGGGAGAATTTGATGATTTCGTTTTCACAAATCCTGATAACTATAGTAGCTATTTAGATGCTGGAGGGCAAGCTTTAAACGGAGGAGCTACTCTAACAGGTCTTACAGCCGAACAAGCTCAGCAAGAATTTATTGATAACTACGTAGGTACTCCTAATCATACTACCAGACTTGCAGAAATCAATGCTGCAAATACACAAGGAAGAGCAGATGTTGATCAATTTTTGGCTCTCAAACCTGATGCAGGAAATATCAATGGATCACCAGAAACAGCAGCAGCAAAATTTTTGGTAAATGGTGGATATGATATAAATGAACATACACAGATCTATCTAAATGCAGCATATGTCTATAAAAAAATAAATAGCTTCGCTAATTACAGAACTCCATATTGGAGAACCGAAGCTGCTTTTCCTTACTTAGCTGATTTTTTCCCTGATGGACCAAATGGTCAGTATATTGGATATGTACCAACTTTTGAAGGAGATCTAAATGATTATAATGCAACTATTGGTTTTAAAACCATAAAAAATGGTTGGAATTATGACCTAAGTTATACTACTGGTGGAAACACACAAACCTATAAAGTAAATAATACACACAATCGTAATACTGTGTATTCTCCCTCTACATGGATTGATACAAATAACAATGGTTCTGTAGATCCTGGTGAACTCACACAAGGATCTGAGTTGTATAGAGAAAATAGTCCCATATCATTTGACCCTGGAGGAACTGGATTTAGACACAGTGTGGGAAATATTGATATTGCAAAGTTAATTACCGATAAAATAAGTATTGGTTTTGGAGCAGAATTTAGAACAGAAACTTTTGAAATTATTGAAGGAGATCTTGCCTCATATGATGGTGGTGGAGCCGATTCATTTGCTGGTAATAGCCCTGAAAATTCTGGAACTTTTAACCGTTATAATTTTGGTGGATATTTGGATATAGCGTATGATATTACCGAAGATTTTCTGGTTAATGGTACGGTTAGATTAGAAGACTATAGTGATTTTGGTGATGCTTTTGTATGGAAACTAAGTTCGCGCTACAAATTCTTAGAAGATAGATTAACATTAAGAGCATCTATCTCTACAGGATTTAGAGCACCAACACTTCATCAAATTTATACTCAAAAAGCGCAGTATAGTTTTGTTCCAGGAGCAGGAATTCAAGTTGGTGGATTAATAAATAATGTTTCTCCTCAAGCAAAATTATTAGATATTCCACAATTAGATGCAGAAGAATCTACAAATATAACTGTAGGTATCGGTGCCAAGATTAACAGTAACATAAACTTTACTATTGATTATTATAATATTCAGGTTGAAGACAGGATTGTACTAAGTACCGAAATTGGAAAAACCGCTACCGATGCTGTTGGTAATAGTATTGGTAATACAAGTCTAGATCAATTATTAAATAGCAATAACTTAAATGACTTAAGCTTTTTTGTTAATGCACTAGATACCAGAACTTCTGGTATAGATGTCGTTGCAAATTATAAAAACATAAATCTTGCTGGTGGTAATCTTGGGTTTAGTTTATCTGGTAATTACACAATAGAAAACGAAAGAGATGGGGATGTTAAGAACCCTGCAATTGTTGCTAGTGCAGGACAATCTGTAGTCAACCTAACTCAGGAAGCTTTATTCTTTACCTCTAGACCTAAAACAAAATGGATTTTGGGAACTAGTTATGATATCGGTAAATTTGGTTTTTCTATAAATAATACATATTTCGGAAAAACAGAATTCAGACAACAAGGTCTGGGTCCTAATTTAAAAACTGAGTTTATCCCAAAAATTGTTACGGATTTAGGGATTAACTTTAATGCAACAGATAAATTTACTGTTGCTGTGAATGTAAATAACCTATTAAACGTTTTACCAGAATGGGAGTTTAAATCTCTTAACGCTGCTGGTGATGTACTTATGAATGATCCTGCAGAATTAAAAACCCGTTCTAATTTAATCACTTTCAATCAAAGGTATTCTCAAATGACATATAATGGTTTTCATTTTAGTCAATTAGGAACTATGTTTAATGTATCGTTAAACTATAAATTATAGTAATTTAGATCAAATTATATTAGAATGGATTGTTTGAATACTATCTAAAAAAACATCCATTCTGTCATATTGAGCAGAGTCGAAATATACCAATAGTAAAAAATGATTGTCTATCGACTCTGCTTTAAATGGCAGAAAAACAAACTTTTCAAGTTTCCTTACTTCTTCTATTACCATAAAAAAAACAAAATCTTTCGTTTTATTTACTTTATCAAAAGCTAGAATCATATTTTTGCATGAATTTTAGTACCAGACATTAATGAAAGATTTAACTCGTTACTTCTACAACCTTCTTGTTTCAAAAGGTATTTCAGAAAATACAGCAGAATACTTAAACCTTCTTATAGGGATATGCATTCTGGTAGTTGTACTTTTTGTATTAGATTTTGTAATGAAAAAAGTGATAGTAGCCATCTTTAAAAGCTATGCTTCAAAATCTAAAAATACTTTCGACGATTATTTAGTCAAAAATAAAACTTTTGATTACCTGGCACATATAGTACCATTATCACTAACAGTATGGATTGTTCCTATGCTATTTATTGCTTTTCCTACAGCAGAAAAATACTTAGAAACCCTGTTTAATATCATGGTTATTGTATTGACAATATGGATTTTAAGAAGTATCCTTAGAACTTTTAGAGATTTTCTAAAATCTTTAGATTCTTTTAGAGATAAACCCATTGATAGCTATGTACAGGTATTTATGATATTTGTATGGTTTATAGGGGCTATTCTGGTATTTTCATCGATGACAGGAAAATCAATATGGACATTCTTAACAGCTCTCGGGGCAATGTCGGCAGTTATTCTTCTAATTTTTAAAGACACAATCCTAGGGTTTGTTGCAAGTATACAAGTAGCAGTAAATGATACCGTTAGAATTGGAGATTGGATCACTATGCAAAAATATGGAGCCGATGGAGACGTGATCGAAATTAATCTATCTTCAGTAAAAGTTCAGAATTTTGACAAAACTATCACTACAATACCAACATATTATCTTACATCGCAATCATTTAAAAACTGGCGGGGTATGATGAACTCTGGCGGAAGAAGAATTAAAAGAGCATTGCTAATCAAAACATCTAGCATTTCATTTTTATCCGAAGATGATCTCAATAAATTAAAAAAAATTGAACTTATTGAATCTTACCTCACTACCATTCAACAAGATATAGACTCTTATAACCAGAAATCTAAGATTGATAAAAGTGTATTGATGAATGGAAGAAATCTGACTAATATGGGGGTTTTTAGGATGTATGTAGAATTATATCTAGAAAATCATCCATTTATCAATAAAGAAATGACTATTATGAGTCGTCAACTACCTCCTTCTGCACAAGGAACGCCTTTAGAAATATATGCCTTTAGTAATAATAAAGTTTGGAAAAACTATGAGCAAATAATGGCAGATATTTTTGACCATTTATTATCCGCTATACCATATTTTAATCTAGAGGTATTCGAATTAAATTATACTTCAGAAAAATAACTTAACACCAATAATTTTATGATTACCAGTTTCAGACTAATAAGCTACCTTGAAGGTATTTCATACCTACTTATCCTCTTTGTAACCATGCCTTTAAAATATATTTTTGAATCTCCAGAACCTAATCAAATTATAGGAATGGCTCATGGGTTTCTTTTCCTAATTTATATTGTATTTGCATTTCTTGTAAAACCGGAAAAAAAGTGGAACATCAAAACGCTTATGATCGTTTTAGCTTGCTCTATTATCCCCTTCGGAACTTTTTGGATGGATCAAAAATACTTGAAGAAGACCGAGTAATTGACCATTGGAACTATAGTAATCGCTGCCGTGATATGCATAATCAGTATCTAGGTCTTAGGATTACTCTGGATACTCTATTCTAAGATGATAAATATTGGTTAGTTTACGTTTAAAAACTTTTTTTATCTGTTGGATTTCTTTAAAAGTAATATTGGCATTTAGAAACTGATTATCTTCCATTTGTTTACTTACAATTTTTTCTACAAAAGAATCAATTAAACTACTTGTTGGGTTTTTAAGACTTTTTGAAGCTGCTTCTACGCTATCACTCATCATCAAAATGGCAGTTTCTTTAGAAAATGGTCTTGGTCCGGGGTATCTGAAATCTTCAATGTTTACATTTTCATTAGTTTCTTTTTCTTTACTATAAAAGTAGTAAACGGTACTAGTACCATGGTGAGTTCTAATAAAATCGATGACACGATCAGGTAAGTTATTTTTTTTGGCTATCTCTATACCTCTTATCACATGGTCAATAATAATTTTTGCACTCTCTTTTGGAGATAATACATCATGTGCATTACCAGAGGCAGATTGATTTTCGGTAAAATATGTAGGGTTTGCCATCTTACCAATATCATGATACAACGCTCCTACCCTTACCAGCATTGCATTAGCTCCTATTTCATTAGCTGCAGCTTCTGCAATATTAGCCACATTAAGAGAATGGTGAAATGTTCCTGGTGCTTTATTAGACAATTCCTTAAGTAAAACCGAATTTGTATCACTAAGCTCTAATAGTGAAACATCAGAAATCAATCCAAAAATCTTTTCGTAAGCATAGATTAAAGGATGTACTATAAGAGTTGCAAACCCACTTATCACAAACAATCCAACAGTAATCCAGTCGATATTGCTTATACTACCTTCATGAATAATATGAAACGCAATATAAGCCAGAATATAAATTAATGTGATCTGACCTACAGAAATAAATAAATTAGCCCTCTTAAAAGATTCTGAAATTGTTAGTATTGTTACAATTCCGGCAATAATTTGCAAAAAAGTATATTCATAGCTATTAGGGACAACAAACCCTAGTATAAGCACCGTAATTACATGAGTAAACAATCCTAATCTCGAATCAAAAAATGCTTTAAGAACCAAAGGAAGAATACACAAAGGAACAACATAGATATAATCTGATCGATATTTAACCACCAACGTGGTTATCAATACCAAGAAAAGAACATTAAAGAAAATAAAAGTTACCTGAGTATTGTTTTCATATATATCTGATCGATATTTTTTAATAAACAATAGAAGCATCATAAGTGCCAATGAAACCAATAAGCAATACCCTAATACGATCCAATAGAAGTTTTTATCACTCCAAACTTGGGATTCATATTCTGCTTTTAACGAATTTAATATTTGCAGCTTATCTCCTTCTACTACCTCCCCTTTGGCTATAATCCTACTCCCTCTGGACACTCCTCCTCTTGTAGTAAGAACTTTCTCCAATTCAATCTCTAAAGTACTCTCTGTTAACCTATTATTCAATCTAACATTTGACTTTACCAAGTCATAAAAAAGAGCTACATAATCACTTTTAAACTTCGTATATTCACTCTTATCAATACGAGAATTAATTGTTTTGGTTAAAACATCAGAGGTTAGAATTTGGCCATATGTTATTGCTTCTGCTGTATTTCCTTTATTTAAAAAAATTTGCCTGTCATCATCATAAGAGTATTTTTCTTGTAAAACTCCATGCCTATATATATCATTTAGCAATATTCTACCAAAAAGTTTTGCCTGATCCCTGCTTCCGCTTTGATCAAGTACTTTTAAGTAATTAGAAAAAGCAGTATCGTAAGATTCTTTTGCAGTATTGGCAATTATAGTATCGTACTCAAAATAAGGAATTACATTATCATTAATTCGTTTTTTCTCTTCCTCGATTTCTGATTCGGTTTTTGCAATTGCAAAATCAAAAGGAGCATATAAATTCTCATATTGCCAGGGTTTACCTTTTGTGAATTCATATTTAAATATCCCTCCTTTAGGGAATAAATATACAATAAGCGCTGTAGTGCATATAAAAAGAAAAATCCTATAGATAGAGGATTGCCTTTTATATAATCTATTTAAAAATCTTTTCATGATATTGTCTTTTTTAATCAATTTCAATACACTGATTAAAAATTTAATACTTCTTATAACATCTTCATATAGTCATTCTCTCATTAAAAACTATCAGATAATAATTCACAAAAAAAGTGATTAACATTTATAATGTTCATTTTATAAGCAGTATTATTTAAATTACTCAAAAGTAGTAAAAAATAAGTCAGTACCATATTTGTATTCTTGTTAGTAACTTCGCTATGCATATCCTTTAAAAATCACTAAATTCGCAAAAATCAATACACACATTTTTAAAACATAAATAATGAGTAAAGAAGTAGTAATCGTATCTGCAGTACGCACACCAATTGGAAGTTTTATGGGTAGTCTGTCTACCGTTCCAGCTACTCAATTGGGAGCCACTGCAATCAAAGGTGCATTAGATAAAATAAATCTGGATCCTTCATTAGTTCAGGAGGTATTTATGGGTAATGCAGTTCAAGCCGGAAACGGGCAAGCTCCAGCCAGACAAGCTGCATTAGGAGCAGGTATCAAAGATACTGTTCCTTGTACAACTGTAAATAAAGTATGTTCTAGCGGTATGAAAGCTGTTATGCATGCTGCACAAACTATTGCTTTGGGTGATGCAGATATTGTAGTTGCCGGAGGAATGGAAAATATGAGTTTAATACCTCATTATGTGCGATTAAGAGCGGGACATAAATTTGGACCTCAGACTATGGAAGATGGTATGCAGAGAGATGGATTAGTAGATGCTTATGACCATAATGCAATGGGAGTTTGTGCAGATCTTTGTGCAACAGAACATAATTTTAGTAGAGAAGATCAGGATGCATTTGCTATCCAATCCTATGAACGTTCTGCAAAAGCTTGGGCAGATGGTAAATTTAATAATGAAGTAGTTCCTGTAGCAGTACCACAACGTCGTGGGGAACCAGTTATGATTACTGAAGATGAAGAGTATAAAAACGTAAAAATGGAAAAGATACCTACTTTACGCCCTGCTTTTTCTAAAGAAGGAACAGTTACTGCTGCAAATGCTTCTACAATTAATGACGGAGCCGGAGCGGTTGTTGTTATGAGTGCCGAAAAAGCTAAAGAACTTGGATTAGAACCTCTTGTAAAAATAAAAAGTTATGCTGATGCTGCGCAAGAACCAAAATGGTTTACTACTGCTCCTGCAAAAGCATTACCAAAAGCAATAGAAAAAGCAGGAATCGCTCTTGATGATGTAGATTTCTTTGAATTTAACGAAGCATTCTCTGTTGTTGGATTAGCTAATCAAAAAATCCTAGGACTTAATGATACTAATACCAATGTAAATGGTGGTGCCGTTTCCCTGGGACATCCTCTAGGATGTTCTGGAGTACGAATATTGATTACTCTAATCAATGTATTAGAACAAAATAACGCCAAGATCGGTGCTGCAGCTATCTGTAATGGTGGTGGTGGTGCATCGGCTATGGTAATCGAAAGAGTATAATTGTAAATCAGGAAATAAAAGTTAAGGGCAAGAACCTTCTACCCTTAACTTTGTTCTTCTGAATCTCAATGTAATTGTCTAATATCTGACGTTTATTCGTCTATTTTCTATAAAAATTCATGCAATACGGTATTTGTAATCTAAGTATTGTCCCATTACGTTTCGAGCCTCAGGATCCCAGTGAAATGGTTTCCCAAATATTGTATGGCGAACATTTTAAGGTGTTAGAAAAACGTAAAAAATGGAGTAAAGTTCGTTTGGCCTTTGATCATTATGAAGGCTGGGTTGATAACAAACAATACATAGAAATCACCGAAGAAGAGTATAACAAATTTGATGAACACCCCCTCTGCATGGTGGGAGATATGGTCGAATTTGTGAGTTGTGATGATAATCAACTAATGCCTATCCCTCTCGGAGCTTCTCTAAAAGCATTGGATTTTTTTAGCCATCAATATGAAGGGACCACAATTGTAGAAAAACAATCCAAAGAAAATATAGTGGATACCGCTTTTCTATTTCTTAATGCTCCATACCTGTGGGGTGGAAAAACAAATTTTGGTATTGATTGTAGCGGGTTTTCTCAAATGGTATATAAACTTAATGGTTATAAGTTGTTAAGAGATGCATCTCAACAAGCAACGCAAGGGGATCCACTAAGTTTTATTGAGGAAAGTGAACCTGGAGATCTGGCATTTTTTGATAATGAAGAAGGCGCAATTACTCACGTGGGTATCATAATGAAAGATAATTACATCATCCATGCTCATGGTAAAGTACGTGTAGATCGTATAGATCACACTGGGATTTATAACCCCGAAAAACGCACACATACTCATAAATTAAGAGTGATCAAACGTATTATCTAATTTAAAAAAACCGAAATGATAAGTCCACTTCGGTCTTTTAGCACTTCTAATTAATCGTCACAATCACAATCTTTATTTTCTAAGTCTCCAGAACTTAGTAATTGTAAATGCAGTAATTGATCTTGTTCAGAATGTGAGTCTAATTGTAGACCTCCCTTAGCAGGTATAGGAATGCAAATTTTAGTATTTACCAGTGTCACACATTTCCAACCCCAAATAGGTACTTTCACACATATTTCGACTTTGATCCGAAAACAGATTCTCCCTCCTTCAATACTCCAATCTGAAATACAAACTTTAAGTTTTGCAATAGATATTGGCTGAAACGAAAAGCATCCATTACCAGAAATAGCAAAACATTTTTCGTATCCCGCAATACTAGCGCAAAGTTTAATTCCTCCACTTGGAGTAACCGATACTCTTATACAAAATTTTACCCCGAGAAAAGATTTGCACTTCTCCCAATCTACTCTCGAATTGAAATCGGTATATACTTTACCATCTTCAAAAACTTCTAATTTATCACTCATTTTTTAAGGATTTAAAAATTAATAATTTAGTGTATGGAGATAAAATTGAGCAGTAATACAAATGATATCATTATAATAGTTATATATAATCAGCATATATTTATATATACTGATTATCAACAACAAAGGGTTTGTTAACAAAGTAAAATTGCAAATTATACAAAGGGGATAAAAGAGTCTAAATACTGGAAATAAAAAACAATGGTAATTACGTAGATATCAAAAAAAACACGTATAATTATAGTTCATCAAACAAATGTTATGACTTGTAAATGTATACCATTCTAAGAATGAGTATACGCACTATGTAACATTAATTTATAGTCAAAATGATGTTGAAAGAAATTCAAATCAAACCAGTACAGCCTAAGGATAGCCATAAATTACTGGATATCGGGCGTCAGACATTTTATGATGCTTTTGGACCTCCTCATAACACAGAAGAAAATATTAGTAGTTACCTTGATGAAAAATTCACTTTAGATAACATTGCAGAAGAGCTTCATAATCCAAAATCTAAATTTTACTTTGCATGGATTAATAACCAAGTTGCAGGATATATAAAAATAAACTCTGGTAATGCCCAAACAGAACCTGTAGAAGGCAGTGCCCTGGAAATAGAACGGATATATGTGGTAAAGGAGCATCAGGGGAAAAAAATTGGACAATTACTCTTTCAAAAGGTTTTACAAATAGCAAAAGAAAAGTCTATTGAGTTTATCTGGCTAGGAGTCTGGGAGAAAAACCTTGGAGCAATAAAGTTTTATAAAAGAAATGGTTTTAAAATCTTTGATACCCACCAATTTATGCTGGGAACAGATCTCCAAACGGATATGATGATGAAACTGGTTTTATAAATTTTATGATTTTTATAACAATATGCGTTGCAAATTTTAATTATTTTTGAAACGATCATTTCAATTAAACTATGCCAAAAGTAGAAACATTTGATAGAAACATAGTTTTGCAAAAAGCTACCGAAGTATTTCATAAAAAGGGATATAATGGCACTTCTATGCAAGATTTAGTAGATGCAACTTCTTTAAATCGATCAAGTATTTATAATTCTTTTGGAAGTAAATTGAATATGTTCATGGAAGTTCTTTCGCATTATCAATCTTTGTATGGAAACAGTTTTAGCCAAAAGCTAGCACAATCTTATAATGCCACCGAGGCTGTAGAAGCAATTTTTGATTTATACGTTTATGAAATTGTTAATGACAATGATCGTAAAGGTTGTTTGGTTACCAATTGTAAATCAGAAATGACAAACCAAGAGCCTTTGATCAAATCCTTTATGGAAAAAAACCAAGATCGAATGATTGCGATGCTCGAAGATATCGTGACCAAAGGACAAATGGAAAAGATTTTTAACCAGAACCAAACAGCCAGCCAATACGCACTTTACCTCTTTTCATCTATACAAGGACTTAGAATGACAGGAATACTAAACAAAAATGAAGAAGATTTAAGAAATCTCATTCGTATTATACTTAAAGTGCTATACTAATTTTTTTTAACCTATTTTGAAACGATTGTTTCAAATAAACTATTTATAAATACAAAAATAATACAATGAAAAAGTTACAAAACAAAGTAGCAGTTATTACGGGAGCCAACAGCGGAATAGGATTGGCAACAGCAAAACTGTATTTACAGGAAGGAGCCAAAGTGGTACTTTCGGGAAGACGCCAAGAGGCACTAGATGAAGTTGCAGAGAAACTTGAAGGTGATTTTATTACCGTAAAAGCTGATGTAGCCAATGCAGGAGATAATAAAAGATTAATTGAAGAAGCGACTATTAAGTACGGAAAAATTGATATTCTCTTTCTAAATGCCGGAATTGCACCAATAGCTCCTGCACATGAAATAACAGAAGAGCATTACGATACTCTATTTAATACTAATGTAAAAGGCCCAATATTAGCAACCAAAGAAGCTTTACCACATATAAATGATGGTGGAACTATATTGTTCACTAACTCTGTTGTTACTCAAAAAGGGTTTGATGGATTAGGTGTCTATTCTGCAACCAAAGGAGCATTACGAGCTTACCAGCGTGTTTTAACCTCTGAAGTAAAATCTAGAGGTATTCGTGTTAATTCTATTGCACCAGGGCCTATCGAAACACCACTTTATGATAAAATGGGATTGCCGGAAGATGTTGTAGAAGAAATGGGGAAAGGTTTTGCTCAACAAGTACCATTAGGCCGTTTTGGAACTTCTGAAGAAGTTGCAAAATCAGCTTTATTTCTAGCTTCGGAAGATGCATCCTTTATTAATGGTGTGGATTTAGAAATTGATGGTGGACTAAGCCAAATATAAAATACCTCTCAGTAAAAAAAGGCTGATTTCTATCAAAATCAGCCTTTTTAAATTTGCTTCAATTCTTTTTATAATTTTCTTAATATCACGAATCCACAAAGACTCTCAATATCAGTTTTTTGCATAACATTTTGATTATTTGTATATTATCATCTTAAAACCAATTAAATATATAAAAAATACCTGTTTTTTTTGCACAATCTCCAGACAAATCCCATCTGGTATATATTTCTTAAAACTACTATACTATGGGAGAGAAAAATGATACTCAAAAATGGCCCTATCAAACAGAATTGCGTAGGAATTTCTTCAAAAAAAAATTACCTGTTAGAACAAACAGGCATAACTATGTTCATCATAAAGTAATACTATTTCAGAATAGTAAGCCAACCTCAGGTTTATTCATTTGGATATATCACTTATTCTTCAATCCCAAGAATTTCTTAATACACAAACTTAATTCTAACAGTATACATCATTTACATAATTGCAATGATGTTTCCATTCGATAAAATAGTTCTAGTTCTACTTCCCCGGTAGAAATTCTATAAGGGAGTTATCGGATTGTCATATTTATCGTTTAACATATTCAAAATAATTGCCTCAGGTAAAATTTATTAACAAAAACAATTAGAATGAAAAAACTGCACAACAAAGTAGCCGTTATTACAGGAGCGAATAGCGGAATCGGGTTAGCAACGGCCAAGCTGTATTTACAAGAAGGTGCCAAAGTGGTACTCTCAGGAAGACGCCAGGAAGCATTGGATGAAGTTTCAGAAACTCTTGTAGGGGATTTTATAACCGTTACTGCAGATGTAGCCAAACCAGAAGATAATAAAAGATTAATTAAAGAAGCTATCGATAAATATGGTAAAATTGATATCCTATTTCTTAATGCGGGCGTTGTTTTACACCCTACTCCAACACACGAGATCACAGAAGAACATTATGAAGAGATCTTTAATATTAATGTGAAAGGTCCAATATTAGCTATTAAAGAGGCGTTACCACACATTAATGATGAAGGTACAATCCTTTTTAATAACTCTGTAGTAACACATCGAGCCTTTGATGGTCTGGCTATATATTCTGCTACCAAGGGTGCGTTACGTGCTTATCAAAGGGTTTTAACATCAGAAGTGAAATCCAGAAGTATTCGTGTTAATTCTATTTCTCCAGGACCTATTACTACTCCTATTTTTAGTAAAATGGGATTACCGAAAGATGTTTCAGAAGAAATGGGCAAAGGTTTTGCTAAACAAGTACCGTTAGGTCGTTTTGGGACCCCTGAAGAAATTGCTAAATCCGCATTATTTCTGGCATCAGATGATGCATCTTATATCAATGGTGTAGAATTGGAAGTCGATGGAGGAATGAGCCAGGTTTAGTTCCTGTTATATTTTTATTACAACATAAGTTAAAACGACAACATCAAATCAAGATCGAATAGCTCGTTGTTCACTGACAGGTATATCTGTGAGGTTTTTAAATTATTCTAAGATTTAAAAACCTCACAGAACTTTCCAATATTAATGGTAAAACTATTTTTAAAATATCAAGCTTAGACTATCATGATCAGATAATTGTTTCTATTATTCTTTAATCAATTAAAGAAACACCATTAAGGTCAGTAGTAAGCACATCACTCATGTAATCAAAAAATGGTCTTAATAGTTCATAATGATATACTACTTTATCCAAAAAATCAGGTGCAAAAACCTCAGCATCTGTAAAATTATGAGCAACAAAAAATGATTTATTTTTGATCAAATCAATATTGGGATGGTCTTTACTAAATCCTTTGGGAGCTGTTTTTACCTGGTTTGAAGAGTCAAAACCACTAAATGCTTTCTTAAAATCTGCATTTGATAATATATCACGAATCTCTTGATCATCCATTTCGAATTCTTTCCTAACACGCAATAAATCTGCTGATTCTGGACTAAAAAAACCTCCTGCCATAAGCGAATTACCAGGCTCTAGTCTTAGATAATAGCCTCCTCGTCTATGTGCTCCTGCTCTGCTAAAACTTACACTGCGATGTACATTATATGGCGTTTTATTCTTACTAAAACGAACATCTCTGTTAATTCTAAATACTTTAGTTTTTTCGATCTCATCTTTCTCACTTAATCGTTCAACTACAGATGCATAAAACGTTTTGAGTATTTTTTCATTACTCTGATATTGCTTCTTGTTTTCTGTCATCCAATCTCGATGATTGTTCTGTTTTAGGTCTTTTAAAAATTCAAATATTGTTTTTGGTATGGTACTCATAAAATATACTTTGATCTTAAAAATACTAAAATCTGTTTTCTCTATAGAAGTTTAACTAAATTTTATGGTATACGATAGATTAAAACCTTGAGTTATTTCAACAAAAATGGGAAGCTTATTACTTCCCATTCTTTACATTTCCTAAAAACCGAGTTACTAGAATTGGTCTATTAAATAATTTATCAAATCTGTCGTGGTTACTATACCGACTAATTTATCATTATCTACTACTGGTAGTGCATGAAATTCTTTTTTCGATAATATTTCTGCAACTTCCTTGATTGTAGTATTAGAGTTTACGCTAATTAGGTTTTTTGCCATTACCTGTTCTATAGTAAACATTTCATAAACTACAGTATCAACATCATGTTCTTCTACATCCACTGCATCGGCAAAGCTTATACGTAGTAAATCTGTATAACTTAACATACCAATAATAGCATCTCCACTAACCACAGGAATATGGCGGATATTATTTTCTTTAAATAGCATTTCCGCTGTTTCTAAACCATTAGTATGATTTAAGGTAATTACATCGGAAGTCATAATTTTGGAAACAGGTGTTCTTTTTTTCATTCTATTAGGTTTAAATTCTATACTAAAGATAGGATCAAACTCACAAAATAATTATGACAAATATCAGTTAATGTATCCAAAATTTGTTTAGAATTTTCAAAGTATCACTTATACGTATTCTAGTTCAATTTACAGTAGTCATACAGCAACACTTTCATATCATTAAAACAATGATGATCAATGCTATTGCATAACCTATTATAATAGATCTCCAGAAAATATGTGCTTTTTTTAAGTCCATAAAATAAAACGATACAGCGATAAATTTTAATGCAGAAAGTAGTAAAATTATAAAAGAGATATTTTTATTTATCACCCCAGAAATTATTCCCGAAATAACGGTTAGTAGTATTAAAAATATATAGGTAATAGTTATGCTTTTTTTCATGGGGATACCTTTTTAAATTAATGTATAACTCCTAAAATAGAAGTGCCGTTTTCTATCAAAAAAATAAATAAATGATAGGAAAAATTAATAACCATATTAGATCACACATATGCCAAAACGTAGCACTAGCCTCAACATCTTCTATATTTGTTTTCTCTTTTCTTAGTCCAAAGTAAACAGAGCCTAATATCACCAAACCAACAATAACATGTATGACATGAAATAACGTAAGTAACCAATAAAAGGTAAAAAACAAGTCATGATTAATGTCAAGACCCAAATTTATTTTTTCGTTGTATTCAAAGGTTTTTACTATTAAAAATAACATTCCAAACAGCATTGTTGCTAACAATAGTACTTTAGATTTTTGGAGGGTGTTGATTTTTAAATAATGAACGGAAATAGCCATACAAAAACCACTGGTAATTAAAAGAATAGTATTAATAATTCCGTAGACTGGATTTAACAGTAATCTTGATTCATGAAAAATTTCAGGTTCTTGTTTGCCACAGTATACCATTGCTATTATAGCCATTCCAAAAGTTATTAATTCTAAAAAAACAATGATCCACATAAGGATCCCTCCCGGTGGGTAGTATATATTTCTATAGTTAATAGGTTCTTGTTTCATTTATCTTTTTTAAACTTCCTTCACTGAATTGTTTATATCCATGTTTTTTAATCCCAATCTAACAATCGTTTTTCTCCTTTCAATTTTTGAATTTCGGTTACATCCTGAGACATTTCGATAACTCCTTTATAATTTTTGTGATTGTCTCTAATTGCAAAATATCGGATATGGATTACCTGGCCTCTGTAATTAAACCAGAATTCTGCCACATCTTTTGTTCCTGCTCTAAATTCGTCTACAATACGCAATACCATATCTACGCTTTTTGGAGGGTGACAAAAACGAACTTCTCTTCCTATAATTCCTTTGCTTCTTGGGAAAACACGATCCTCTCCCCGATTATAAAAAATAACTTTGTCGTTTTCATCTACATAAGTAATATCAACAGGTAAATAGCGAAGCAATAAGTTTACCTGATTTGGAGTCATATAGCCCTCATCATAATGAAAAGTGTCTTCTAGAGAAAATGGTAAATCACGTTCGGTAAAATCCTTGCTTGGATGAATATATTCTGATTCTATTGCGGGATATGGTTTTGGTTTTTGGAGTAACATCCACCCCATTTCTTCATCTCCTTCATAAAATTCTTCCCAGTCCGCTTCGGAAAGTATTTGCATAGCATTAGGAAATAGTCGCATATCTTCGATAATCAAAAGACGTTTTATACCCTCAATTAAATATGGAAGGTTTTCTGATATTTTAGAAGTATTTCTCTCTGCATTGTACGTATTCAATAATCTAATCTGGTCTCTTAAATTATCATGAAACGACCACATACCACGACTGGGACCATTCCAACCATGTTTTTCTAAGTAGGGAAATAATTGGTTTTCTTTTCGAGCAAATCGTTTTTCTATTGTAGTTAACTGATTGAATATATTAAAATACTTTTGAAAATCTTTTACCGCATCTGCTTCATATAATTCTGATAATAATTCCTGAATTAGTTCACTTTCCTGATAATACACTTTTACCGGGTGTCCCTCTGGTAATTTTTCTATTTCTGATAAAAAAGAGTTCATTTAATTTTGGTGTTTAATCTTCTCGTAGAGTTTTACTAATGATTGTAGTAGTTCTACTGGTGTTGTTAAAATCTGATAATGGTTTTGTCCAAACATTTGCGGCAAATAATATTTTGCCTGTGCTTCAATTGCCAAGGCATATGAATTTATTTGACGTTCATTGAGTTCTCGTAAGGCTTGTTTTATATCATTGATACCATATTTCCCTTCATATCTATCATAATCATTTGGCTTTCCATCAGAAATAAGAATAATCCATTTATTCTTAGTATTTCTTTTATCCAACAACGCTCCCGAATGTCGAAGTGCGGGCCCAATGCGAGTATATCCGCCAGGTTCTACAGCTCCTATTTTAAATTTTGCTTTACTCCAATGATCATCAAAACCCTTAATCGTTATGTAACTAGAATGATTTCTGGTTTTAGAATAGAAACAATTGATCGAGAAATCGATATTAAATTCATCTAATATTTCACCAAAAAGAATGGAAACTTGTTTTTCTACATCGATAACTCGATTACCGGCAGCATAACCATCGCTAGATAAACTAATGTCTAACAACAATAAAATAGATAGATCTTTTTCTTTTTTTTGTTTAGATAAATATATTTTCTCTGATGGAGTTATACCAGAATGTACATCGACAAACAAATCGGTTATGGCATCTAAATCAAACTCCTCTCCTTGTGTCTGTCTGCGTTGTTGTTGATATTTATTATTAACTGTTGTCAACATTTTTCTTAGACCAAGCAGTGTAGACCCATTTTTTGATATTGTTTTTTTATAATATCCAACATCAGTTTTTAGAATGGTTTTGGGATATACTTTACAAAAATTGTCTTTATACGTACGCTTTGCATAATTCCATTCATCATAAGGAATAAAATACCCTTTTTCATTTCTTTCGGCACTTTCTGCTATAGTTGTATTTTCAATGAAATCTGCCTGATAAACAGAATGTGCAGTGTCATCAACTCGCACAGTGTACTTCATATTCAAATCTTCTAAAGCATTAGCATGATCATCTATCTCATCATCTCCATCCATGTCTTTGAAATTCCCTCCAAATTCATCTGCCGTTTCCACCTTTTCAAACTGATGTTGCAAAACAGCATCTTCTACTTGTTTTTCATCTACTTGAATCGAAATTATTTCTTCTACAGCATTAGCTTTCAAGGTCGTTTTTGGCTGCTCTGGGTTGGCAGTTTTTATTTTTTCAGTAAAATTATTCAAAGTTTCATTAAGCATTTCTTCAGGAATATTGCGCATCCACTTTCCATAAATAAATGAATAATCTATTTGTGTGTCTTTTTTAGCTTTTCCTGCATAATACGCTATGAATTTTTGGAAATAATTCTCGGTGATCGGGAATTCTTCGAATAAGTGTTTTAGCACTTTTGATGAAGTATCTGAGGCTAGTATTCGGGATTCTTCTACTGAATGTTCTAAAGTATCATTCCAGTTCAAATCCAAGTTTTTTTGAGTAGCCAGGTATAATACTCTAAACAGATAAAAAGAAATATTTTCTTCGACTGTTAAAAATTCAGCATATTTTGAAGGCAGAAAGAAGTTATTATTTTTATAACCACCTTCTCTTTCTGCTTCATAAATTTCTATAGACTTACCTGTAATAGCTCTTGCAAAAATGGTCAAACGAGGTTTTATATCGTTTAACTTTACTGCATAAGTTAAATTTGCTTCTTTTTTCTTTCTGCGACGTTTGAAATAATGGGCAAATTTGGTAAAGATGTATTCATCTGGTTCAAACTCAAACATGATTTTAGTATTGATATGTTACATTTTGGTTTAGAGTAGCTAAACACTCATTACCAAACATTCTGCATTTTAAATTATATCATCAAATCACACAGATCTTTTAAAGCACTTATCACCTCTAGATCATCTGTGAGAGGTTCTACAATAGCTACATGTACTGCAAGACGTTTTGGTAATCCAGAATGGATTAATTTTGCTGCGTCAACCAGCAATCGTGTCGAAACGGTTTCGGTTAGACCTAACTCGGTTAAGTTTCTTATTTTGTTTGCAATGTTTACCAGCTTCTTGGCATCTGCCGGAAGAACATCTGTTTCATTTATCAAAATATCAGTTTCAATTTTGGCCTCTGGATAATCAAAAGATAC
Organism: Aquimarina macrocephali; assembly: GCF_051627225.1. Classification (NCBI taxonomy): domain Bacteria; kingdom Pseudomonadati; phylum Bacteroidota; class Flavobacteriia; order Flavobacteriales; family Flavobacteriaceae; genus Aquimarina; species Aquimarina macrocephali. The sequence continues at coordinate 4,586,523 of NZ_CP151795.1, read as the reverse complement.
AGCTACAAAACGTTGCCTGGTTGAAGGTTTTAACTCTTTAAACCCTCTTTGATATCCTGGATTAAAAGAAGCGACTAACATAAAATCGGGATGTGCTTTTATAGTTTCTCCTAACTTATCAACGAACAACTCTCTTCTATGATCTGTAAGTGAATGAATGGCAACAATCACATCTGGTCTTGCTTCTGCAATTTCGTCCAAATAAAGAATTGCTCCTTTTTTAACTGCGGTGGTTAATGGGCCATCCAGCCAGATGGTCTCGGCTCCTTTGATAATATACCTTCCGATTAAATCGGTAGAAGAGGTTTCTTCATGGCAACTAACTGTAATTAGGGGCTTACCCAATTGATATGTCATATACTCGATAAATCTTGATTTACCAGTACCTGTAGGCCCTTTTAATAAAAATGGGATTTTGCTTTTATAAGAATGTTCAAAAACTTCTATCTCTTTGGCAATGGGTTTATAAAAAGGGGGACTAATTGGTACTTCAGTAGTCATTTTGGATAGTGCTGTTTTGTTTCCGTTGGGAGCAATATGGTCCATAATTTTATTGTTTTTAAATTGAAAAAGGCCTAAAAAGTTATAAGTAGTGACAAATGAAGTCTATCAAACCATTTTATCACTTTAACATCAATAGTACATCTACATTATATGGGGAAAGGTAGATACATAAACACAACATGTTCTTTTTAGGCCTTATTCTGAATAAAGAAAACTATATTTTAATATCAATTAGACATCATCAGCCTCCATAGCTTCATCAGTAGGACGGCCATGTTTTATAAAATCAATTATATATAATATGATTCCAATGGTAAATAGTGTTGCACAAAGAATCAACACGACAAAATGAATGCTAATCTCGTTTTGTACAGCCATAAATTCCATTTTAAACTTACGTTCTAAATATACTTGAGCTACGCCAGCGACACCAAATGCAACTGTCATACCAATCATTCCTATATTTGATACCCAGAATGAAGCTCTTCCTCTTATGCTATTGTATAATTTCCTTCCTGTTAGATTTGGCAAAGAATAACTTATAATCGCAAGTACGATCATTGCATATGCTCCCCAAAAAGCAAGGTGACCATGCATAGCAGTAACGAGAGTTCCGTGAGTATATAAATTAGTTTGTGGTAATGTATGAGCGAAACCTAATAGCCCTGCTCCTACAAAAGATACAATCGCTGATCCTATAGTCCAGAATAACGCTATGGTGTTAGGGTGTTTTTTCTCTCCTTTTCGATACATATTTACTGCAAAAAGTGCCATTGCCAAAAAGGCTAAAGGCTCTAGAGCAGAAAATATACCTCCTACAATTAACCATATTTTATTAACTCCTATATAATAATAATGATGACCGGTACCTAAAACTCCTGATAAAAAAGTTAGACCCACAATAACATATAACCATTTTTCTATAACCTCTCTATCAACTCCGGTAAGCTTAATTAATAAGAAAGAAAGTATACCTCCCATAATAAGTTCCCAAACTCCTTCTACCCATAAATGTACAACCCACCAACGAAAGAACGAATCAGTCACCTGGCTATCGAATGGTAACATCCCGGGTAAATACAATAGAGCAGCGAACAATAACCCCATAGATAGTACTAATGATGTAGTAGTTCTACGTTTTCCTTTAAAGAGAGTCATGAGTATCAATCCTAAAAAGAGTAGTACATTAGCAACAACCAAGAAATCTAATTGCCTTGGTATTTCTAAAAATTTACGTCCCTCCCACCAATTAAAGTGGTATCCAACGATAGCAGTAACACCAACCAACGCAAGTGAAATTAATTGTACATAAGCCAATTTTACATTTACAAGTTCACGTTGGGCCTCTTCGGGAATAATATAATATGCTGCTCCCATGAAGCCGGATAATAACCAGACTACTAATAAATTTGTATGTACAGCTCTAGCTGTATTAAAGGGAATAAAATCATGTAATCCATCCAGGCCAATACGGGCAAAACCCATAATAAATCCATAGGTAATTTGTAAGACCAGTAGTAACATGGATAAAGCAAAGAACCAGTATGCTACTTTTTGCGATTTGTATTTCATCTATCTATATTTTTAAGTTATTTAGTTTTCATCTTTTGCTAATGGAGATACAACTCTATCAAAACCATTTAGATCAATATCATCAATCCAATCAAAAAAGGCGATAAGGTCTTTTGCTTCTTCTTCAGAGAAACCATAGGCTACCATCTTTCTGCCATTTGGCGCCCAGGGAACAGGAGTCATTAATACTGCTTTTACATACCCTTCTCCTCTTCTATCGAGGACCTTGGTTAGTTCTGGAGCATAATATCCTCCCTCTCCTAGAAGAGTATGACATCCCATACAATTGTTGGTTTCCCACAAGTGTTTTCCTCGCACCACTTGTTCTGTTATTTCAGAGTAATTTGATTGATCCTGATCCTCACTAAAAGAGTATATTGTCAATCCTATAAATGCTAAAAAAGTGACCAATGTTCCTCCCAGAAAGAAATTTCGTGCTTGTTTTTTAGATAACATAGTTGTTATTGATTTAAATTAGTATAAAAAGACCTTTTTATCTTTTATCGATGTAAAAATATATAAACACAAAGCTTTCAAATATGATTTAAATCATAAATCTATCCATAATGATTCATTAGTTGCATGTTATATGATTATAAAAGTTTAACTAAAAATTATAGAATACAAGTAATTATGACCTTCTAATGTTATTATTATTTTAAAAATGTAAGGATTTACGATTTATAGAGACTTTTATACCTTTTATTCTATATATTTACTAGAGTTTTCAAATAAACTGTAATGACTAAAGAGAGAGATCAAATTATCGCTAAGATAAAAGAGCTTAAAAAGAATCCAAATCTTAAACTTGAGCTAAAAGAAAAAACCGAATATTTTACGAAATTACTTTTCTATACATTATTCGATACAGATACAGAAGTAGCCAAAAATATAGATCGTCTTGAAAGAACTTTTGAACAGCTTGTAGATTTAGCTTGTTGGGAAACCGAGAAACCATGTAGCAAACTTTGGCAATCTTATCTAGAGAAGTTACCTGGTATATTAGAAAAACTAAACCTGGATGCTCAGGCCTTTATGAAAAGTGATCCGGCAGCAAACTCTATAGAAGAAATATATATGGCCTACCCGGGGTTTTATGCTATAGCAATCTATAGATTAAGCCATGAGCTTCTTAAGTTCGGTTTACCCCTTGTCCCCCGTTTAATGACAGAATATTCGCATCGATTAACAGGTACCGACATTAACCCAGGAGCAGAAATCGGAGAATCGTTTTTTATTGATCATGCAACAGGTATTGTTATCGGAGAAACAGTAATTATAAAAGATAATGTGAAGATATATCAAGGAGTAACTCTAGGCGGATTATATGTAGACAGAAAACTTCGTAATGTAAAACGTCATCCAACAGTAGAAAACAATGTAACCATCTATGCTAATGCAACTATATTAGGTGGAAGTACCGTTATTGGAGCTAATAGCACCATTGGGGGTAATGCATGGATTACCTCTTCGGTTCCCGAAAATTCGATTATTTCAAATACAGCAGAAATTAAGATCAAAAAAGTTATTTAATGTCACATACTATTTTAGACCTGATAGGAAACACTCCTTTGGTAAAGGCTTCTTCGCTAATCGACAATCCCAATATTACATTATATCTAAAACTAGAAGGCCATAATCCAGGAGGAAGTGTTAAAGATCGTGCCGCTTATAATATGATTCAATCTGCATTGGATCGTGGTGATATTGATCAAAACACTAGACTTATCGAAGCAACAAGTGGTAACACAGGAATTGCTTTGGCAATGATCGCAGGAATTTTTAAACTGGATATTGAATTGGTAATGCCCGAGAATTCTACCAAAGAACGAGTGCAGACCATGCGTGCATTTGGCGCAAAAGTAACACTTACCTCTGCAGATATAGGGATAGAAGGCTCAAGAGACTATGCAGAAGATAAAGTTAATAAAGAAGGGTACGTAATGCTTAATCAATTTGCTAATGATGATAATTGGCGCGCCCATTATAAAACTACCGGACCAGAAATCTGGAAAGATACTCAAGGTAAAATCACACATTTTGTATCCTCTATGGGAACTACAGGAACGATTATGGGAACATCTACTTACCTCAAAGAACAATCAAAAGATATACAAATTGTCGGAGTGCAACCTACCGACGAATCCAGAATTCCCGGAATACGCAAATGGCCAAAAGAATACCTTCCTAAGATTTTTAATCCAAATAAAGTAGATCAGGTTATCGAAGTAAGCCAGGAAGAAGCTACTATTATGGCAAAACGATTAGCAAAAGAAGAAGGCGTTTTCTCTGGTATGAGTAGTGGTGGTTCTGTTACCGCTGCTTTAAAATTAGCAAAAACTCTAAAAAGTGGAGTGCTGGTTGCTATTATCTGTGATCGTGGAGACCGATACCTAAGTTCTGATTTATTTGAGTAATGTCTATTTTTTCCCTTTTTAGTATACTTTGTAATTCTTCTTTTTTTATTTAAGTTTTTCTGATTTAGATGTATATCACTTCTGGTTTCTTTAGATTTCAAAAATGAGTAATCTGACTCAAAAAAATGAAATTTGGCATAATATTATATATACTTCTTTTTATTATTTTATAATGTTTAATGGATACAAAATAAAAATTGATAATTTTGATATATGCTCTGTTTCAAAAGTTTAATAATTCATGGATAATCCACTAATCATAAATGTAATAAAATTAAAAAATGAAGATTGATTTAAATAACAAAAAATTCAAGACTCAATCTAATACAAATAATGGAGAAGTATCAGATGAAACCATTTTCAGATATAGCCAAAATGAAAATATCATTTGGGCTAATTATGATGGTGGACAAATTATAAAGGGAAATTTGATAGGGAAATTGGTTAATGATCATCTCGAATTTGTGTATCAACATATAAATAAAGAATATGAGTTAATGACTGGAAAGTGTAAATCATACCCAGAATATATTGAAGATGGAAAAATAAAATTGAACGAATTTTGGCAATGGACATGTAAAGATTGTAGTTCTGGAAAATCTACTATAATCGAAATTTAATATAAAAATACTCATTATATATACTCTCCCAAATAAAGGATCATATAACATTTGAAGTTTTTCAGCAATTAATAGAAGAGCTTAAAAACGAAAAACACCAAATTATATCATAAATCATTCTTTATATACTTCTTAAAGAAGCAAAAAATGGATAGATATCAGGAAACATTTAGAACTTGGGATAAAGTAGCTCAAATTTATGAGAACAAATTTATGGATTTGGACCTGTATAATGATACCTATGATATATTCTGTGAATCCATCTCTAATGGTAACTCCAACATTCTTGAAATCGGTTGCGGACCAGGGAACATAACTCAATATCTTCTAGCCAAAAATCCTAATTTTAGGATAACGGCCATAGATAATTCGGAGAATATGATTAAACTGGCTAGAAAAAACAATCCAACCGCCGAAGTACTGGTGATGGATAGTCGGGAAATACATACTATCCCTAATAAATTTGATGCTATTATTTGCGGATTTTGTATCCCCTACTTATCACAATCAGATTGTTTAAAAATGATACTGGATTGCAATAAATTGCTCAATGATTCAGGAATACTTTATATAAGTTTTGTAGCTGGAAACCAAGACGACTCGGGGTATCTATCAGGAAGTAGTGGAGATAGGGTCTATTTTTACTATCATGAGTTAAAAAGTATTGAAGAAAGCCTAATGACTGCATCTTTCAAAATAAAAGAATCATTTCAAAAAAAATATAAAAAAGCAGATGATATCGAAGAAATTCATACCATACTTATTGCTGAAAAATTAAACGAATAACATTATATAATACTAGTACCGATAGAATTAGATGGAAATAAAAATTTCAGAAACAAAGAATATAGAACTAGAACAAATAATTGATTTATATAGAGCCAATGAATGGAGCTCGGCAGATAAGCCTAAAGAATTATATAATGCATTACTGAATTCTCATTCATTAGTTTCTGCCTGGAGCGGAGATCACCTGGTTGGATTAGGTAATGCAATATCTGATGGGTATTTAGTCGTGTATTATCCTCATTTACTTATTCATCCTGATTATCAGGGAAAAGGTATTGGAAAAATGATAGTAGATAAAATGCAGGAAAAATATGGCCATTTTCATATGCAAATGTTAACAGCAGATGGCAAAGCAATTGATTTTTATCAAAAAGTCGGATTCGTTAGAGCCGGTGAAACCGAACCTATGTGGATTTATAAAGGCGATGAGCATTAACTAATTTATTTCTCAAGCTATTTTTCTTTTCTTTGCAGTTATGCCAGATCAACAACTCGTTTTACATACTTTAAAAGAATATTTTGGGTATGATAGCTTTCGCCCATTACAACAGGATATCATTAACTCTGTTTTTGCCGGAGATGATAATCTTGTTATTATGCCTACAGGAGGTGGTAAATCAATATGTTACCAGCTACCTGCTTTATTGTTACCTGGAGTAACTCTGGTTATTTCTCCTCTAATTGCTTTAATGAAAGATCAGGTTGATGGTTTATTGGCAAACGGTATCAAAGCAGCTTTTATCAATAGTAGCCAGACTGAAACCGAGCAACAGGAAATTTATCAAAAATTATCGGATAAAGAAATTAAGTTACTATATATCGCTCCAGAGAGTTTATCGTTTTTAGAAGTGATATTTTCACAAATAGAAATTAGTTTAATTGCAATAGATGAAGCTCATTGTATTTCTGCCTGGGGTCATGATTTTAGGCCAGCATATACACAACTGGGATATCTTAAAAACAGGTTTCCTAAAACACCGGTTATTGCACTAACTGCTACAGCAGATAAAGCGACACGTCAAGATATTTGTGATCAGTTAAATATTTCGAAAGCCAAACAATATCTTGCTTCGTTCGATCGTAAAAATCTTAGCTTAGAAGTACGTCCTGGAAATAAAAGAATTGAACAAATCATTGATTTCCTCAAAGATAAACCTAATGATAGTGGGATTATCTATTGCTTAAGTAGAAAAACTACCGAAATGCTATCTGAAAAATTGCAAAATCAGGGATATAATGCAGAAGCATATCATGCAGGAATCGATCATCAAAAACGATCTTCTGTTCAGGAAGGTTTTATTAATGATACTGTTCAGATTGTTTGTGCTACAATCGCTTTTGGTATGGGTATAGATAAATCTAATGTGCGTTGGGTAATTCATTACAATTTGCCAAAAAATATTGAAGGGTATTATCAAGAAATTGGTCGTGCCGGTCGGGATAGTTTACCATCTTCTACTCTACTCTTTCATAGTTATGCAGATGTAGTACAATTACAAAAGTTTGCTAATATGTCTGGTAATCAAGAAGTACAATTAGCCAAACTAGATCGCATGAAGCAATATGCTGATTCCCTGAGTTGTCGACGTAAAATTTTACTTAGTTATTTCGGAGAATTAATCGAAGAAGATTGCGGTAATTGTGATGTATGTAAGAACCCTCCAACTTTTATCGATGGGACTATTATTGCTCAAAAAGCATTATCTACAGTAACCCGAATCAAAGAACAAGAACCTATTGGTACTGTGATTGATATATTACGAGGTGCACAAAATGCTGCAGTATATGATAAAGAATATCAAAATATCAAAACATATGGTATTGGTGGCGATATGGCATGGAGAGATTGGCAACAATACATCATACAATTAATCAATCTAGGATATTTGGAGATTGCTTTTCATCAAAATAACAAAATAAAACTCACTTCGCTTTCGCAAAAAGTACTATATGAAGGAGAAAAAGTGAGTCTTGCACATTTGCAAGAGTTTGAAAAAGCAAAACAAGCAAATGTCATAAAACAAGTGGATCAGGGAGCGGCACCTAATCTATTTGAGAAACTACGTCAACTACGACTAGAATTAGCAAAAGAAGCAGGTATTCCTGCCTATCAGATTTTTAGTGATGCAACCCTTAAAGAAATGGAGAAATTTCGTCCAATGAGTGATGAAGAATTTATGCAGATTAATGGAGTTGGACGACAAAAGATGCAAAACTACGGGTACCAATTCATCAAAGCTATTATTGATTTTTCGGCAGAAAAAACAAAAAAGAAAAGTACTAAAAAAGGGAATACACATTTAGAAACTTTAGCCTTGTACCAGCAAGGACTCTCTATAGAAGAAATAGCGCTGCAACGTCGACTGGCAGAATCTACCATCTTCTCACATATTATGAAACTATATGAAAATGGTGAAAATATTGATTTAAAGCAATTTGTAAATAAAGAAGATCTTAATACCGTAAAAAAGGCTAAAAAAGAATTGGACAATCCAGAAACCTTAAAACCATATTTTGAACATTTTGAAGGAGCTATAGATTACAATACTATCAAATTAGTATTAATAATTTTAGACGAAGAAAATTCGGACTCTTAATATTATTCTGTAGATCCTATAGTATTATGAAATAAATCTGCTAATCGTATTTCTAAATAATGAATTACTTCTTTTTGCGAAGTTTTATTTTTGTACATCTCAAATGTTTCTGCAATATTACGATCTTTTAATATCTTAAAATCATCAATGGAGTTTTGAAAATCTTCTAACTTTAAGTTCCAATCCAAGAGTGTTTTTAATAATTCTTTATGAGATGTATATTTTTTTTCTAAAACTACTAGTCTTTCTACATCTACAGAATCTTTAACTTTACTGCTATTTATTTTCCCGTATACCACATTATATTCTTCTTCTATAGAACGATCAAGTTGTTTTGCTTCTATTACTAATTTTAAATAAGCATCGTACAATCTTTCATTATAAAATTCTATAAATTTTAAATGATTGTCAATTTGCACGAGGTAATCAATAGCTATATCCTTATATACTTTACCGCCAGCATCTTCTCTGCTTATCAACTTTTCTTTTAATATTTCTAGTGTAGCTTCTTGCTGTTGTATCAGCCTCTCAAAACCTTCTCTTTTGGGCAGTGTTACTATTTGATTCGTAATTTCTTCTGGTAATCCAATAAAATGATACCTTCTATATTTGATTTCAATAGAATCACTTTCTATTTCTTTCTTTACTTCCTTTCTTATTTTTTTATTTTTTTCCTTTGTTTTTTTTTCAAAGGATTTTTCTTTCTTTTCCGCTATAGAATCTTCTTTTTTTGAAATACCTGGCTTTATTTCAACTTTATGTACTCCAGTAATTATATAATCATCATTGAGTATATATCTTAAAAACTTATAATCATTTGATTTCTCTGCATAATTATTAGTTAGACGAACACCTCGAACATATTTATCGTCTAAAAGTTTATCATCATTACTACAGGACAAGAAAATAGTGTAAATAAAAATTAGTATGTAAAATCCCCTTTTCAAAAGTATTGAGTTTGTGTTATTACCGTTTATAGTCTACCATAAAATAATTACAAAAATTGAAGCTTTGTAATGTATCATAATTTAAGACCTATGAAATAGCTAAATTAAAATATTAACAATATAGAGTAACCTCTATTACAAGATTTTGGGGCGTTAATAAAACTTAATTTTTTAAGAATCAACCCTATAGTAACTAAAATTTCATGAATTAATTGTGTTATACTGCCCAAAAAATAAAAGTAATACGACTAATCGCAGGAAGGAGAAATGATAACCTCAAATTTTTCATATCCCGAACTATAGTCAAACCCCGTATGTAATTCATGTACAGGAACACTTGAGGGATAAAATGTAATGGGTTCTATACAAATCATATTTGTCACTTCACTCCATAACATTATATGTCTAAAACCATTTGTTTTTAAATTAACAGCAAGGCTACCATTATTTGTGAGAGATATCTCTTTACAATCTTCTAATAAGAAGGCAGATGCTCCAGCTTCTAAAATAGTATGTAAAGAAATATTCTGACTTGCAGTTTTCATTATGATATTCTGGCTATAAATTTTAAATGCAGGGTGAAAGCCTAACATCAATGGCATATTCTTTTCTGATTTTATCTCAAAGATAATTTTTAAAGCCTCATTCGATAATTCAAAAGTTTTTATAAACTCAAAATCATATGGCCAATTAAGCCATTGTTGCGAAGATCTATTAGGATATTTATGATTAGACAACTGCGTATTTGCAACATATTTTTTTTGAAAACAAGCACTACTCTTCTCAATTGTTACAGGAAGATAGTCCATAACTCTTAAAATCCCGTGCTGATCCAGTTTTGCGTCTCCTTTTGGAGTTTGAACTGAAAACTGATTTTCTTTAGTCGAGCCAATCGTAGGAAACATTTCGATTTCTGTGTTTCCCCATCCTGTATCTCCTTTTTGATGCATTACCTCTATACCATCTACCAGATAACTTATTAATTCACCTTTATCAATAGTAACTATAGTTTTTTTATCAGGACTATACAATGTTGTCTTGTCTGGCATATGCTAGTAGGCTTTTATTTTCTTTCTGAAATATTTTTTATCGCTATTAGAAACCAAAGTGTCCATAAGAGCTTTTTTTGCAAGCTCTAGATGTGTGTTTTCATCATAATGAAATAGTAATGTATTTAATTCGGCAATAGATATTCCATCATCGTTTTCTTTTATTAGTTGTAACTCATCACCAACAGAAACAGGTCCTGGGTGGATTATTCGTACATACACTCCAGAAAGCAGCGAATCTATCATCTGTTTTAATACTGCATGATTGCCAAAACGAATACCTAGTTTGTAACAAGGTTGTCTTGGGCGTGAAACCTGTATTGTAGCTCCTCCAAGTTTATAAACAGATCCAATTTTTATGTTTTTTTCATCAAATCCTTCTACCGTAATATTCTCACCAAACATTCCATGATTCCATTCTAAATCAGGATATTTTGTTTTCCAATAGGGATAATGATCTGCCGAATATAAATAGCAAGCTTTATCAACTCCACCATGATATCTTCTATCTATAACATGATCATTTCGAACATCTTCTTTCTCTAAATATATAGGATCTTTGACTGGAAGCTTATAGATCCCTGTTTTTTCTTCTCTTCCTTTCCAATGTATACTGCGAGGAGTTGCAATATTAGTAGATAAAACTTTCATGATTTATGTTTTAAATTCAACCGAGTTTAATATTAATCCAGAACCGGGAACTATATGTTCTAATACAATTTCTTCTGCTTTAGGATCAAGTGTTTGTCTGATAAAATCAAGGGATATTTTTCCTTTTCCTAAATCCAATAATACTCCCATCATTAAGCGAATTTGGTTTCTTTTAAACCCTTCACCTTTTACTCGTAAAAGATAGCTTTCTTTTGGAAAAAAACTAGCAGTATACACTTCATTTTTTTTAATTTCACAATGTGTTATTTCGCCTTCCAAAATTGTATTTTCTGTGGGTCTGTGACAATATGATCTAAAATTATGTTTTCCTACAAATAGTATAGCTGCTTCTTGCATTAGATTTATATTAAGTTCTTCTGTAATATTATACATAAACGGAGCACAAAAAGGATGAAATTTCTCTCCAAAGGAGAATAAATATAAATATTCTTTGCTCTTCGGAGATTGAATAATATTAAACTGCTCGTTAGTTTCTTCAATCCCCAAAGCCTTAATATCCTGAGGAAGATTTTGATTAAATAAAGGATAAAAAACTTCGATATCCAAAGGTTGATGATCTACAAATAACTCAATATAGGTTTGATTAACCGACACTTTAGCATCTGTTCTTCCTGTTGCCAGAACTTTAAAATCTTTATGTTCCAGTACATAAGCGATTGTTCGTTCTACCATTCGCTGAAGAGTATTTACTGTAGGTTGTTTCTGCCAACCATGATATCTAAAACCAAGGTATTGCAACTGAATGATGTAATAATAACGTTTACGGAACATTGAATATAGTATTAAAAAGTGTCCGAATATAGATAAATTATGCATTTCAACGATAATTGATCAATTTTTAATCCTAAAATTATGTGAACACCATTCTATTATTTGTTATATTTGGGTAAAGCTAATTAATAATTTAAAATCAACTTAGTTATGGTGAAGTCAAAATATCAAAGTGTTCTGGATTTAGGACAAGAATTAAAAATCCAGGACGGTGATGTATCTGAAGAAAATGGAACTCTTAAGATAAAAGGTACTGCAAATACGCAGTATGAAAAAAATCAACTTTGGGATAAAATAAAAGAAATAGGTGGTAGTTCTCCTTCTGATATTATGGCGGATATCAAAGTTGCTGATACTTCTGTATATCATAGACATACAGTAAAAAGCGGTGAATCATTAAGCAAAATTGCAAAGCACTATTATGGTGATGCAATGAAATACAAGGCTATTTTTGAAGCAAATACAAATATTCTTAAAAACCCAGACGTTATTCACCCAGATCAGGAACTTGTTATTCCTAATTTATAATATCATATATTTAAAAATAAAAAAAGACCACTTAGTATAGTGGTCTTTTTTTATTTCAATATATAGCCTACCTACCTCTTTTGAGAATTCTTCTTTCAAAAAACAAACTTTTCTAAGTTTTGTGCATCAAAAGTCATTTATGAAATCATATTTATCATAAAAACCCACCCTAAAACCGTTATTGAATTACGTAAAAACCACAAATAATAACAAAATATTAACAAATCTTTAAACATTTAGCAAAAAATTAGATAATATTTCTACTTTTGCCGCTTAACTCAAACTCAACTTATATGAAAACGCGATTATTTTTATTCGTGAGCTTATTCATTGTAGGCCACGTATTCGCACAAGGTAATAACCCTTGGCAAAGAACTAGTTCTTCAAAAAGTCTTAATGTTATTAAGACAAAGACAGATTTACCATCAAACACTCTTTTTGATCTTAATATTGAAGTTCTGAAAAAAGCACTTCAGGATTCTCAATTGCGAGGAAAATCATCAAATGGTTCTACTGTTATAATGCAGTTTCCAAATGAGCAAGGTAAAATGGAATCTTTTAGAATAGTAGAGGCTCCTGTAATGCATCCTGATCTTGCAGCCAAATATCCTGAAATTAAATCGTATGCTGGTCAGGGGATCGATGACCCGACAGCTACAATCAGATTTAGTATTGCTCCTTCTGGATTGCAAAGTATGCGTCTATCTGGTAATTCTAAAACTGTATTTATAGAGCCATATACAACAAGTGGTTCTGTATATACTATTTATTCTAGAGATCAGAGATCAGGTACAATCGATAGATTGAATTGTTCTGTTGATGAGAATACTCCTAACTTTTCTAATAAAGGTAGGATTAATCAAAAAAATGCTGATGACGGTGTTTTAAGAACTTATAAATTAGCTGTTTCCACTACTGGAGAATATACTCAATTTCATGGAGGTACTAAGGCAGGTGCAATGGCTGCTATCAATGCTACTATGACTCGTGTAAACGGAATATATGAGACCGATTTTGGAGTTACAATGGTACTTATTGCTAACAACGACGCTGTTGTTTATACAGATGCAAATACTGATCCTTATACAGGAAGTTATAACAGTCAATTGCAATCTACATTAACCAGTGTAATCGGAGAAGCTAATTATGATATTGGTCATGTATTTGTTCTTGCTCCAAAAAATGGTAATGCAGGATGTATCGGATGTGTATGTGTAAATGGGAAAAAAGGAAGTGGTTTTTCTTCAAGAAATACACCTCAGGGAGATATTTATGATGTAGATTATGTAGCGCACGAAATGGGACATCAATTTGGTGGAAATCATACGTATACATTCCGTAGTGAAGGAACAAATGTACAAATGGAACCAGGAAGTGGTACTACTATAATGGGGTATGCAGGAATTACTGGTGCTACAGACGTACAACAGAATAGTGATCCTTATTTTCATGCAGCAACAATCCAGCAGATAACAAATTATGTAAAATCAACAAGTTGTCAGACCAATACTAATACAGGTAATGCTATTCCTACCGCAAATGCAGGAGCTGATTATACAGTTCCAAAAGGAACTGCATTTGTATTAACAGGTCAGGGTACTGATGCTAATAGTGGAGATGCACTTACTTACTGCTGGGAACAAATGGATAATCGTGTAGGAACATATCCTGGGCCAACTGTAACTTCTGGTGTTGCCTTCAGATCTTATACACCTACAGCATCTAATCAAAGATATTTTCCAAGACTAGAAACTATTAAAACTGGTGCTACCTCATGGAAATGGGAAGCTGTACCAGATGTAACGAGAGCTTTAAATTTCAGATTAACGGTTAGAGATAATAAAGCTGGTGGTGGTGCAAATAATAGTGATAATATGAAAGTTAATGTTACTGCTTCTGCAGGGCCTTTTGTTGTTAATGCTCCTAATACTAATGTTAGCTGGTCTGCAGGTTCTACGCAAACCGTAACCTGGAATGTTGCTGGTACAACTGGAAACGGAATTAATGCTGCCAATGTCGATATTTTATTATCTACAGATGGAGGAAATACCTATCCAACGGTTATCGCTACTGCAGTACCTAACGATGGTTCTCATAGTATAACAGTTCCAAATTCTCAAGGAACACAAAACAGAATCATGGTAAAAGGGTCAGGAAATATATTCTTTGATATTTCTAATGCTAACTTTGAAATTACTGGAGGAACCGGAGGAGATACACAAGCACCTACAACTCCTGCAAGTTTAGCTACCTCTAATGCAACACAAACTACTATTGATCTATCTTGGAGCGCTTCTACAGATAATGTTGGAGTAAGTGGATACGATGTATATCAAGGTAGTACAGTTATAGGAACAGCTACAACTACAACTTATCAAGCTACTGGGTTATCTGCTAATACATCATATTCTTTTAGAGTAAAAGCTAAAGATGCGGCAGGAAATCAATCTGGTTTTAGTAATACAGCAACAGCAACTACCCTACCAGGAAATACTGGTGGAGGATGTACAGGAGAGATTTCTTCTTTCCCATATGCTGAAGGATTCGAAAATACGCTTGGAGCATGGTCTCAAGCCACTGGTGATGATATTAACTGGACTATAGATTCTAATGGAACTCCATCAAATAATACCGGACCATCAAGTGCTGCAGAAGGTACATATTATGTATATACAGAAGCTTCTGGAAATGGTTCAGGATTCCCTAACAAAAGAGCAATATTAAACTCTCCTTGTTTTGATCTTAGTGCTGCATCTCAAGCAACATTTACTTTTCAATACCATATGTATGGTACTAGTATAGGAACATTAACACTAGAAGCAAGCACAGATAATGGATCTAACTGGACTTCTTTATGGACTAAATCTGGAAATCAAGGCAACTCTTGGAAATCAGCTAGTGTAGATTTAGCATCATATACTGGAGCTACAGTTAAATTAAGATTTAATGGAATCACCAGTACATCTTGGAGTGGTGATATCACTTTTGATGATGTTAAGCTAACTACAGGAACAGTTAATCCTTCTTGTACAGATGTAAACTTATCTATTACATTTGATAACTACCCAGAAGAAACAAGCTGGCAAATTACTAATAGTAGTAATCAAGTTGTAGCCTCTGGAGGAACATATGGTTCTCAGGCAGATGGTTCTACACTAACTCTTACAGAGTGTTTAGCTGCTGGTTCTTATACATTTACAATAAGTGATGTTTATGGAGATGGTATTTGCTGCCAATATGGTAATGGATCTTATTCACTAACAGCAGGTAGTACAACACTAGCATCTGGTGGTTCTTTTGGTAGTTCAGAAAATACTGCATTTACTATAGGTGGTACTGCTAGAGGTGTAACAGTAGACAGTTTTAATACTACAAAAGCTTCTCAGGTTTCTATAACACCAAACCCAGTAATAAGTGGTACTAATACAATCCTTAGAGTTACTTCTCCAACTGATAATATTTCAGTTACCATTTTTGATCTATTTGGAAGAAGTGTATACAAAAATGACAATGTAAGTAATAAATCATTTAATCCTGGAAATCTTGCCAATGGAGCATATTTGGTAAAGCTTAAAACTGATCACAAAACATCAGTTCATAAGCTAATTATGAACTAGTTATGAATTAATTTTAGTAATCAAAGCATGAATAAAAAGCCATTAAAAAATATTTTTAATGGCTTTTTTTCCATTTTAAGTAAGTTAAACGGGCAAAATCATGCATTTCATCGAAAAAATGACGATCTAAACAACACAAAACTTGTTTTTTTACGGTTTTACCGTACTTTTGTTTTCCAAATCGATAGAATATTTATATGAAAAAATTATTACTTTTAGTTTTCTTATTTATTTCATTACAAAATTACGCACAGTCCTTATCCAAAACAAGGATTATATATGAGCATAAAGATAAAATAGTAATGGATAACGGAAAGCAATACAAAATCCTGGTTAACAAACCATTTTATTCAGTTTCTGATACTACGATAAAAAAATATAAACAATATGCTAATCACCATCTTTTACGATTAAACCGTGTTCTTATTATTAGTAATGATGAGGAGTATATAGAATTAATCGAATGGGTAAAAGGAGACATGAAATTATATGAATCTCGTGAGATTTCTGATTTTAATCTAAAAGAAAATAATATTTCAGATTCTCTTGTTGCTCCAAAAAACTAAGTAGCCTCAATAACAGAAGTTTTAGCAAGTTGTAAAATTTGTTCAAATTGCTCTTTTAAAGTAAGGTTAGAATTATCAATCTTGATAGCATCTTCTGCTTTCTTAAGTGGTGAATCTTTTCTTGTACTATCTATATGGTCTCTATTAACAACATTTTTTAGAACATCTTCATAGGTAACATTTTCTCCTCTTTCTCTAAGTTCCAGAAATCTACGTTCTGCACGATCTTTTGCAGTTGCAGTCATAAATAGTTTAAGTTCGGCATCTGGAAAAACAACAGTTCCTATATCTCTTCCATCCATGACAATGCCTTTATCCATCCCCATTTTTTGTTGTTGCTCTACTAATTTTTTACGAACACTAGAAATAGCAGCAATTTTACTCACATATCTAGAAACGGTAAGTGTTCTGATTTCTCTTTCCACATTCTCTCCATTAAGCAAGATTTCTGCCAGGCCAGTTTCTGGATTTATCTTAAACCTAAGATCTATTGTAGAAAGATCTTTTTCTAATGCTTCATGATCAAAATGAAGTTCATCAATAATTTTTTTTCTCATAGCATATAAGGAAACTGCTCGATACATTGCCCCGGTATCTACATAAATATATCCTAATGCTTTGGCTAACTGTTTTGCGACAGTACTTTTTCCTGTAGAAGAATGTCCATCTATAGCTATTATTATCTTATTGTCTTCCAATTTGTGAGAAATGCTATTTGTATTAAAAATCAAAAATAAACCAAACTATTTGGAAAATACAGATTATCTAAAAAAAGTTATTATCAATGAAATGATTATATCTAATAAATTATTTATTAAAATATAGAGATTACTACGCTATAACAAAGGCATCTAATCATTTGACGTTATAAGAAATGATACTAAAACTTGTTTAGAAACACAATAATTACGTTTTATCGAAGTTATCTACCTTTAGACCCCTACTGCATGAATATAAGCTACTTTATTATACCTTAAATCAACACACATTAACCTAAGTATACACAAATCATGGGCTTTTTTGATTTTTTAAACGAAAAAATAGCAATAGATCTTGGCACCTCAAATACGCTTATTACCTATAAAGGAAAAATAGCAGTAAACAACTCTTCTATCATATCAATTCATCAAATTACCGGAAAAATTATTGCAGTAGGTAAAGAAGCAGGTATGATGCGTGGCAAAATTAACAAGAATATAAAAACAATATCTCCATTTAATAATGGTGTTATTTCTAATTTTGATGCAGCAGAGAAAATGCTAAAGACATTTATCAAAAAGTTATCAGTTTTTAATACTTCAGCTTTTGCTACTTCTTACAATATGATTATTGCTATTCCTTGCGGAAGTACCGAAGTTGAAATGCGGGCGGTACAAGAATCTGCAAAACGACTCAATGCAAAAAATATATTTCTAATACCAGAACCTATAGCCGCCGCAATAGGTGGTGGGATAGATGTTCTAGAACCTAAAGGAAATATGGTTGTAGATATAGGTGGAGGAACTACAGAAATTGCTGTGATCTCTTTGGGGAGAATAATTAGTGGCCAATCTGTAAAAATTGCTGGAAATGTTTTTAATGAGGATATTACTCAATATGTAAGAGAATCTCGAAATCTACATATAGGAGAGTCTATGGCAGAGAAAATAAAAATAAAAATTGGTTCTGCAATTGATACCTTAGCATCACCTCCAGAAAAAATGATGGTAGAAGGAAGAGACATTCTTACAGGAAAACCTAAACAAATACAATTATCACATAAAGAGATTAAAAAAAGTTTAGATAAGTCTATTATACAAATAGAAAATGCAATTATGGAAACACTTTCTGAAATTCCTCCAGAACTCTCTGCTGATATCTATAATTCTGGTATTTATTTAACAGGTGGTGGATCAATGCTAAGAGGGCTTGATAATCGATTATCTATAGCTACAGAACTTCCTGTACACCTAGGAGATCAACCACTAGAAACTGTTGTAAAAGGAAGCGACATTGTTTTAAAAAACCTGGAACTATATAAAGATGTCTTGATTAAAAAGAGAAGGTCATAAAATCACATAAAAAACAAAAGGCAGCGTTTAAAATCGCTGCCTTTTGTTTTTATAATTATATTAAATTATATTCTTATAATTTCTTTGCATTCTTAACCTTGGTATTGGTAATTGCAAGTTTTAATACATCTTCCATATCCTTAACATAATGAAATTTAAGCCCTTTTAAATATTCAGATTTAATTTCATTAATATCTCTCCTGTTATCTTCGCAAAGTAATATCTCTTTTATATGTGCTCTTTTTGCAGCAAGGATTTTTTCTTTAATTCCACCAACAGGTAATACTTTTCCTCTTAATGTAATCTCTCCTGTCATGGCAAGGCTTTTCTTAACCTTACGTTGTGTAAATAAAGAAACTAGAGATGTTAACATTGTAACTCCTGCGCTAGGACCATCTTTTGGAGTAGCTCCTTCTGGTACGTGTATGTGTACATTATAGGTTTCAAAAATATCTGGGTTAATACCTAATTCTACAGCATTGGCCTTAATATATTCCATAGCAATGGTAGCAGATTCTTTCATCACCTTCCCTAAATTCCCAGTAATAGTCAGACTACCTTTTCCTTTTGACAGAATAGATTCTATAAATAGAATATCTCCACCTACGCTTGTCCAAGCAAGTCCTGTTACTACACCTGCGACATCATTATTTTCATACTTATCACGTTCTAACTTTGGTGCTCCAAGAACTTCAATAATATCTTCATTACTAATTTTCACATTATACTCCTCCTCCATTGCTATATTCTTAGCAGCATAACGTACCATTTTAGCAATTTGCTTTTCTAGACCACGTACTCCAGATTCTCTGGTATATCCTTCAACTATTTTTTCTAGTTGCGCTTTCCCTATTTTTATATGGGATTTATCCAACCCGTGTTCTTCTAGCTGTTTTGGCAACAAATGTTGTTTGGCAATCTCTATTTTTTCTTCAATCGTATACCCAGTTACATTAATAATTTCCATACGATCTCTAAGTGCTGGCTGAATAGTTCCCAGACTGTTAGAAGTAGCGATAAACATTACTTTAGAGAGATCAAACCCCATTTCAAGGAAATTATCATGAAATTCAGAATTCTGCTCGGGGTCTAAAACCTCTAATAAAGCAGATGATGGATCGCCTTGATTACCTACTGATAATTTATCTATTTCGTCTAATACAAATACAGGATTACTGGTTCCTGCTTTTTTGAGACTTTGGATAATTCTACCTGGCATTGCTCCTATATACGTCTTTCGATGTCCTCTTATTTCTGCTTCATCACGCAATCCTCCTAATGAAATCCTTACATATTCTCTTCCCAGAGCCTCTGCTATAGATTTCCCCAATGAAGTTTTACCTACTCCAGGGGGGCCATATAGACATAATATCGGAGATTTCATATCATTACGCAGTTTTAATACTGCGAGGTATTCTATAATTCGACGTTTTACTTCATCCAAACCATAATGATCTCTATCCAAAATCTTCATAGCTCGTTTTAGATCAAACTTATCCGTACTAAATTCATTCCAGGGTAAATCCAGAAACAGGTCTAAATAATTACGTTGTATAGAATATTCTGCAACTTGAGGGTTCATACGTTGCATTTTGGACAATTCTTTATCAAAATGTTCTTTTATTTTTTCGTCCCATTTCTTATCCTTGCTACGCACACGCATTTCTTCGATTTCATCTTCATGCGAGACACCACCAAGTTCTTCTTGAATGGTTTTCATCTGTTGATGTAAGAAATACTCTCGCTGTTGCTGGCTCATGTCATGTTGAACCTTACTCTGAATGACATTTTTAAGTTCCAATTTCTGAAACTCTACATTCATATATTTTAATGTAGCTAAAGCTCTTTTCTTAAGGTCATTGATCTCTAGCAATTTCTGTTTCTCCTCTACAGGAAGATTTAAATTAGAAGACACAAAATTGATAAGAAAAGAATTACTTTCTATATTTTTAATAGCAAATGAAGCTTCAGAAGGTATCGTCGGACTTTCCTTTATGATTTCTAAAGCCAAATCTTTGATTGAATCGATTATAGCACTAAATTCTTTATTCTCTTTTGCCGGTCTTGCCTCAGGAACTTCTTTAACTTTAGCTTTAATATAAGGTTCTTCTTCTACAACTTCATCTATATGAAATCGTTTCTTTCCTTGTAGTATTACCGTAGTATTACCGTCAGGCATTTTTAAAACTCTTAAAATGCGAGCTACTACACCTACTCTATTAATATCTTTTAAAGATGGGTTTTCTATACCTTCTTCTTTCTGAGAAACTACCCCTATTGTTTTATTACCATTATTAGCTTCATTAAGAAGTTTAATAGATTTATCTCTTCCTGCAGTAATAGGAATAACAACTCCAGGAAATAGCACAGTATTTCTTAAAGGTAATATTGGTAATATTTCGGGTAAATCTTCTTTGTCTATTTCTTCTTCATCTTCTGGCGTCATTAAAGGAATTAATTCTGCATCTTCATCTATCCCCTGAAATGACAAACTGTCAAGTGTCGTAAATTTGGTTTTAGCCATAAGTATATATCAAAGTCATTTTGTCATCACGACAAAACAACATTTTTTTTTAGAATTTAATGAAACTGATTAAAAACCTTATAAAGCCCATTAAAACATGGCCTTTATTATAGATTCATTATTTACATTTCAATTGTTATGCCACAAGTTTTAAAAAAAAAATTAAAAAACTGTAACAAAGCAATGCAATATATATCTTTATGTTAAAGTAAATTATATTTTTTGTCACTAACCCAACTAAATACAGAGCAATTAATTGCGAAATGTCGCGAGCAAGATCAAAATGCGCAGCTCGAAACATACAATCGTTATTATAAAGCAATGTACAATACAGCATTGAGAATCATAAAGGACACAGCAGAAGCTGAAGATATTATGCAAGAAGCTTTTTTAACAGCTTTTACAAAACTATCAATGCTAGAAGATAATAATATGTTTGGGGCCTGGTTAAAAAGGATTGTTATTAATGCCAGTTTAACCGCAACACGTAAAAAAGATGTTCATCGTGAGGTAGCCCTAGAAACTGTTGAGTATGCTCTTACAGATAGCGACGGAATTGTAGAAGAAGATCTTGCTTCTGTAAAAGTAAATACAGTACTAAATACACTAACTCAACTTAAAGACAGCTATAGTACAGCATTATCACTACACCTTATAGAAGGTTACGATTATGAAGAAATCTGTCAGATTATGAATATATCATATTCTAATTGTCGTACGCTTATTTCGCGCGCAAAAGAAAGCTTACGAAAAAAATTACAATTTGTATGAATACCGATAAAATAGAAAAGTTATTTAAACGTATGCAAAATCAATTAGACATACATGAACCTTCTACTAATCACCAAGTACGGTTTTTAGAAAAGTTGCAGCAACAAAACAAAGTTGTACAGTTGCAACCTAAAAAGGTGAATTGGTATAAACCACTTGCAATAGCTGCTTCGATTGCTATAGTATTTGGGATGGCAGCAATGACTTTTATGTTTAATCCAAAAGAAGAAGTAGATCTGGCAAATGTTTCTCCTCAAATGGAGGAAACTCAAAGCTTTTTTACCTCTGCTATTCAATTGCAACTCGAAGAAATCGATAAAGTTTCTTCTATAGAAACCAAAGAATTGGTTTTGGATGCAATGAATCAATTAGAAAAACTGGAATCTGATTATGAAACACTTAAAAAAGATCTCTTTCATAGTGGAAACGATAAACGTGTAATTAGCGCTATGATTAAGAACTTCCAGAAACGTGCAAATTTATTAGACGAAGTACTTCAAAAAATTAACAGCATTAACGAATTTAAATTAACAGAAAATGAAAACTTTATACTATAATATAATCCTCTTATTGATGATTCCTGCTCTGGCATTGGCCAATAATGGAGATCTGAAAGGAAAATATACTAAAGAAAAAATACTAAAAAAGGACTTCTCGGTTAACGCAGATGCCTTATTAAAAATCAGTAACGATTATGGTAACCTGGACATTACTTCCTGGAACGAAAATCGAATCGTTATGGAAATCACTATTGAAGTAAGTGGAAATAGTGAAGAAAAAGTGATCAAAAAACTTGAATCTATTGATGTTGAGTTTGATTCTTCTTCTCAAATGGTTAGCGCCAAAACTACTTTTAATAAAAATAATAGTTCCTGGTGGGATAAATGGACTAGCGGATGGAATAACAATATGAATATGAAAATCAATTATACTGTAAAAGTTCCTGTAACCAATAGCGTAGATTTTAATAATGATTACGGAAGCATCACTCTGGATAAAATAAAAGGTAGCGCTAAAATCAACTGTGATTACGGTCAAATTATTATTGGAGAGTTACTAGGAGATAACAATTATATCAACATAGATTATACTAACAATAGTACTATCTCTTATATGAAAAATGGAAAAATCAATGCAGACTATTCTGATTTTGAAGTTGGAAATGGTGATAGTATTGATCTTAATGCAGATTATACACAATCAAAGTTTAAATCTATAAAAAACTTGAACTACAACTGCGATTATGGTGGGATTCGAATAGAAAATGGTGGTAAAATAATAGGGTATTCAGATTATGTTAACACAAAAATTGGAAGTATTTCTGAAGAACTAAGCATTGATTCTGATTACGGATCTATCGAAGTGCGTTCATTACAACCAACCTTCAAAAATGTAACAATTAAAACAGATTATACCAGCGTTAATATTGGATATGAAGATGGATGTACTTTTGATTTTGCAATTAAGACATCCTATGGCGGCATTAAACTAGATGAAAGTATAAACGTACAAAAGAAATACGTTAAGGATTCTAAAAAAGATTATCAAGGATATAGTGGCCAAGCTAATAGTGGGAAAGCAATTAATATTACCTCTAGCTATGGTGGAATCAAATTAAGAAAAAACTAAACAAACAAAACACTAATACATCAATAAAATGAGAACAGCAGCATTTATTATAGGACTTACATTATGTAGTATAACTTCTCTGCAAGCACAATGGTGGGGAAATGGAAAAAAAATTAACGGTAATGGTAATTCTGTTACCAAAAACAGAACTACATCAGATTATGATCAGGTAAAAGTAAAAGGAAGCCTGGATGTATCCTTAATATCAGGTACAGAAGGAAAGATCACAATCAAGGGAGAAAGCAACCTTATTGATTATATAGAAACCAAGGTCGAAGGAGATGCTCTAAAAGTTTATGTAAAAAAAGGGTATTACCTAAAACCTTCTATAGGAAAAAAACTAATTATTACAGTTCCTTTTAAAGATCTAACTCAAGTTACACTCTCAGGGTCAGGGGATGTATATAGCTCTGACCCAATTAAGGCCTCTGATTTTAAAACTGGAGTATCTGGGTCTGGTGATGTTAAACTTGTTGTAGATGCAGAAAACATATGGGGACAAGTATCTGGGTCTGGTGATCTGGCTTTAAAAGGAAGCACAGGCACTTTTAATGGAAATGTATCTGGATCTGGTGATCTTTCTGCATATGAGTTAAATGCAAAGAATGTAACAGCTACTGTATCTGGATCTGGCGATATCGAAGTAATGGCTACTACCTATTTAAAGGCTCGTGTATCTGGATCTGGTGACATATTCTATAAAGGAGACCCGCAAAAAGAAGATAAAAAAGTATCTGGATCAGGAGATATTACAAAAAGATAGTATTAAGATAACTATCAAATAAAGTAAACTGTTTAAGAATCTCTATTCTTAAACAGTTTTTTTATGAATAATAAATCTCTATTTTTACATTTTACTTGTTATAAAGCACTAATAATGTTATTATGACAGGTGTATTTTATTTTACGTTCACCCCAAAACAAAAATCAAATTGCGGTTCTTATCAAAAAAAGATATTCCTTTTAAAGAAATTGTACCCGATGGCTACATTGATATTCATTCACATTTGCTTCCGGGTATTGATGATGGAGTTAAGACAATTTATCAATCCGGCTATATCTTGGAACAATTTGAAAATTTTGGTTTTAAAAAAGCAATTACTACTCCCCATATAATGCAAGATATATGGCCAAATTCTTCGCAAACTATAACTAGTAATTTAGAAAAACTTAAAGAGGTTCTTCCTCCTCTTGGGATAACAAAAATAGAACTACAGGCAAGTGCAGAATATATGATGGACGATTTGTTTTATGAACGTATAAAAAATAATGACATTTTACCATTACACAAAAATTATATCCTGGTCGAAATGTCTACTTTTGCCCCTCCTATTAATCTAAGCGAAATCTTATTCGAAATCAAATTAGCAGGATATATTCCTATTTTGGCGCATCCAGAACGGTATTCTTTTTATCAAGATGATCTAAAAAAATATGATGAATTAAAAGAATCCGGTTTTCTATTTCAGGTTAACCTATTATCAATATCAGGATATTATGGTGAGCAAATAAAATCCTTTGCTAAAAAACTGATAGATCAAGGGTATATCGACTTTACCGGTACAGATGTACACAACTATCATCAATTAGAAGTCCTTGAAAAAGGATTTGATTATAAAGTTGCTAAAAAGATTACTTCGTTAATGAAAAACAATATCGAGTTTTCTTAATTCTTTTTACCATAACCGTATCCATAGTTATAACCAGTTTTATTACCAGCGGCATTAAGTAAAACTGCAATATTTGGTAAACGTTTTTCTCTATAGAAATTTTCTGGAACCTGTAATACTCTTTTATCAGAATAATTTTCTCTTACGATATAAATACTTAAATCAGCATGTTTTGCTATTAAAAGAGTATCGGTTACAAGACTAACAGGAGCAGTATCTACAACAATATAATCATAGTGCTCTTCTAAGTACTTAAACATTACATTCACTCTTTCCTGCATTAGAAGCTCTGCTGGGTTAGGCGGTATTGCTCCAGACGGTATAATATCAAATGAATCTTCTTTCTTATATTTATATATAATATCTTCTGGAGTTAACTCATCATTCATTATAAAATTAGTAAGTCCTTTAGAATCTTTCCCATTAGGCAACTCAAAAAACTGATGAAATTTAGGATCTCTTAAATCAGTACCTAAAAAAGCTACTTTCTTTCCTGAAATAGCTAAAGTTTTAGTCAAATTTGAAGAGATTAAAGTCTTTCCTTCTCCAGAAATAGTAGACGTAACAAAAATAACTTTCCCTTTAGTTTTATTAATCCCTGCCATTAGGAAATCTAAATTAGTTCTTAAGATCCTAAATGCCTCTGCTATTCCTGATCTATCATTTTGCGAAATCAAGATTTTATTTTTAGATTTCACCTTTGGTATAGATCCAATAATTGGCATAGAAAGTACTTTTTCAAGATCTTCTCTCGAACTTACTTTTACATTCAATAAATCTGAAGTATAAATAATAAGAAAAGGCAATATCAAACCAAGAAAGAAAGCTCCTGCATATATTGTTTTCTTATTTGGAGATACTGGATATGACCCCAATGTAGATGCTTTATCTATTACTCTGGCATTAGAAAGAGTAATATGGCTTTTTATCTCTGCTTCTTCTCTTTTTTGAAGTAGGTAAAGATATAATTGTTCTTTTATAGTCTGCTCCCGCTCAATAGCTCTAATATCTTTTTGTCGTGTTGGCGCACTATATATCTGACCTCCAAAATATTGATTTTGAGTATTTAAGCTTCGTAATTGACCGTTAAGTGAGTTTTTTAAGCTATTTAAACTTCCTATCAAAACTTGTCTTAATCCACCAATTTGCTGATCTATATTTACAACAACAGGATTCCTTATACTCGAAGTTTTTAACAAACGTTGTCTCTGAAGAATTAACCCATTATATCTTGATATTGTTGTAGCAACTGTTGGATCACTAAATCCTGAATTAGATTGTGGTACAAGATCAAACTTACCCTCTTGGCTAAGTACAAACTTTCGCATCGATTCTATAAAATAAAGCTGTGTATTTAATCGTGCTATTTCTTGAGAGTTTTTTGTATCTAAATCAGAGAATTGCTGGGCTTGAACTGCCACATCACTACTAGTCAATCCTCTACTAGATTGATAAGTTGCAGCTTGATCATCTACTTGAGTCAAATCTCCTGAAATAAGCTCTAAACGATCATTTATAAAATCTGCGGTTCTTGCCGAAGCTAGTTTTTTATTTTCTATGGTCGCCTTGTTGTATTCTTCTACAAGATCGTTAATAATATCTTTTGCTTTTTCCTTTACCGGGTCGTTTAATGACAATCTAACAATTGATGAGCCTTTACCTGGTATAATAGATAACCTGTTTCTATACGATTCTGCAACAAATTTTACTGGTGTTATTATAATTTTTATGATCTTACCACTATTAGCATCCATAGTATCCACACTTGGTGTAATAATAATATCTCCAACACTAGTAGTTATTGTTTTCCCAAAGGAGTGATCACTTAGTTTTTGATCTTTTTCATCTAAAAAAGAAAACGTGGTACCAGAATCAATTCGTACATGAAAGACCTTTGATTTTTTATGTACTATAGAATCATCTGATAAAAAGTTGATTTCAATAAGTGATTTTGGATAGTTCTCTACTTCTAAAATTCTTCCTTCACTAAAATATCGAACATTGAGTTTCAAATTATTAACCACATTGGTCAATAATGTTCTTGATTTAATAATCTGAATTTCATTCTCAATTTTATTCTGTCCATCATCTAATATCCCAAGATCTTTAAATGCAGATAATTCAGATTCACTCATACTTTCATCCTGAGAAATCGCAATGGTAGAAGAAACATTGTACTGAGGGATTGTATATCTTACTTTAACATACGCTAAAGAAACAAAAACAAAGACACTTAGCACAAACCAATACCAATGTCTAAGGTATTTTATAATCTGATCTCTAAGATTAAAACTAAATCCAGAAGACGAATCAAAATTAGTACCCTTTGTAGGAGTATTATTGGTATTAGAAATCATATGTTTATTATCTTATGACCAGAGTAACTACAGATAAAACAACACCAACTATACTGATAATTATACCAAGGGTGTTGTTACGTGTTTTGGATTCTTTTATTCTTGAGTCATTTGGCTCAACATAAAGAACATCATTTTGTGCTAAATAGTATACAGGAGATTCAAAAATTGATTTAGAAGTAAGGTCTACACGATGATATGTATTTACTCCTTCATTTTCTCTAATGATTATTACATTTTCTCTTCTTCCCTTAATCGTCATATCTCCTGCCAAACCAAGAGCTTCAATAATAGTAACTCTTTCATTAGGAATTGTATAAGACCCTGGTTTTGAAACTTCTCCCATAACAGTAATTTTAAAGTTTTTTAATCTTACACTTACTATAGGATCATTAATATATATTTTTAGTTTTTCTTTAATCACTTCTTTAGCTTCAATTCGAGTTAAGCCAGCAATCTTTAGCTCCCCTAAAACAGGAAAATCAATATTCCCTTCTTCATTTATCAAGTAAGTAGGTTCTCCTGTCCCTGCAGAGCTTGTATCTCCCCCACCGCTTTCTCCTAATGAAGAAGAGCCTTGCATTAGATTAAATGGCCTTACTGCATCCATATCTGCTGCTGAAACCATTATCCCAACGATATCATCAACTTTAAAAACAGAAGTAAAAGAATTTGTTGAAGAAATCTTCTCCAAATTTGCAGAATTTTGAAAATAAACCACATTCTCGGGTACTTTACAGGAAAAAACTGATATTAATACCGTAAATAATAACAAAAATCTACATCGCATATTTTAATACTTTATAAGTAAGCCTTTTAATAAGTTACAAAAATATAACTTTATTTAATTTAGCAATGAGATTTTGCTTTATCTATACTTTTTTCCTTTCATGTGTTCTAAAAGAACACCATAAAACATATAGGCAAGTCTATTCCCCTAGACAAGCCGATCTCTTTTTACTAAAAATGTTTTGAAGGTATTTTTTCCCTTACTATTATAATACCTCTATATTGTTGTATCAAGTACTATGCAAGAACTTTTTGCTTACCTCGAATACTTTTTTTGTTAATTTTATCGATACTCTCAAAAGTAGAATTGTTAGAAATAAATTCTGGAACAATCTCTTTTAATTTCCCTACAATTTGATGATCCTGACTCAATAAATTCATAATACAAAGGTCATCAATTTTATCTTTTATCAATATACAATCATCATCATCAAATCTACTTATCATTATTTTTTTATGATATGTTGGTAATGTATTTTCTGTATCAGCCAGAAGTTCTTCATATAATTTCTCTCCTGGTCTAAGGCCAGTTATTTTTATATCTATATCTTCTGGGTACCTAAGGCCCGATAATCGTATCATTTTCTTTGCCAGGTCAAAAATCTTCACAGATTCTCCCATATCAAAAATAAATATTTCACCTCCATTACCCATTGTTCCTGCTTCTATGACTAATTGAGAAGCTTCTGGTATGGTCATAAAGAAACGGGTTACATCTTTATGAGTAACTGTTAATGGTCCTCCTTTTTGGATTTGTTTTTTAAATAATGGAATAACAGATCCATTCGATCCCAATACATTTCCGAATCTAGTGGTAATGAATTTAGTTTTACTCTTACTGTTAATACATTTTATATACATTTCGGCAACTCTCTTAGTTGCCCCCATTACGTTTGTAGGGTTAACTGCTTTATCTGTAGACACAAAAACAAACTTATCTACACCAAACTCAGATGATAAGTCTGCTAGCTTTCTGGTTCCAAGTACATTAATTTTAATTGCCTCACAAGGATTATTTTCCATAAGAGGAACATGCTTATATGCTGCAGCATGAAAAACCATATTAGGTCTATATTTTTCGAATATAGTTTCTACTCTCTGATGATCTCTTATATCAGCAACAATAGGCGTAAAATTAGCTACTCCTTTACTTAACAACTCTTGTTGTAAATCATATAAAGGAGATTCTGCCTGATCAACCAAAACAAGATGTTTATAGTTATAAAATGAAGCTTGTCTTACTATTTCGCTTCCTATTGATCCAGCTGCTCCTGTTATCAAAATCACCTTATCATTAAGCTCTTGTGTAATATTTTGATTATCCATATTAATAGGAGCTCTTTCTAACAAGTCTTCTATTTGAATTTCTTTAATCTGAGAAACCTTTAATTTACCATCAATCCAATCATTTACTGCTGGTATTATTTTAACAGTAACTTGCAGTTTAAGTAAATTATCAGAAATTTCTGAGAGTCTTTTTTTACTTATATGTGGAATTGATACAACGATCTCCTTAATATTGTTCTTTGTAATAAAGCTTTGATCGATCATTCCCGAAGGATATACCTTAATCCCATTAATTGTTTTACCAATTTTTTGAGAATTATCATCAACAAAACCAACTACAGATAAGGATCTGTTAGAATCATTAGTAACCGCTGCAAGGGTTATTAACCCAGAATCTCCAGCCCCGTAAATCAATATTCTAGAAGTTTCTCCTATTTTTGACTTCACATAGTAGTAGCAATATTTAAATACCAAACGACTTGTAGTAAGTGTTATAATATTTAATAAATAGTGCACACAAATTATAGATACCGGAATATTCAATAATTCTGGCAATAGTGCTAACCTACTGGATGCCATAAAAAATCCCATTAAACTAATCAAGATAGTTACAGCAACAAACAGGTTATAAGCATCTCTCATTCCTGTATGTCTAACCACTCCTTTATAGGATCCTATCATTAAAAAACTTAAGGTAGATAAACCAGCTATAATTGGTAATTGGTATATTAAATTAGTGGTATCAAAATTTAGTGTGATTCCAAATCTAATGACGTACGCCAAAAAGAAATTAAAGATCGTAATTAACACATCAATTGATAAAACAAGCCATTTAGATGCGTGTTTATGCGAATTATTTATAAGGTAGCTCTTTATCATCTCAATACATTTTTAATTACTGATACAATTCTATATAAATCATCTTCTTCAAGATTAGACCCGCTGGGTAAGCAAAGGCCTCGATCAAATAGGTCATCAGAAATTCCATTGAGGTAAGCATCACAATCTGCAAATACAGCTTGTTGATGCATGGGCTTCCATAACGGTCTTGATTCTATGTTTTCTTCTGCTAATGATAACCGTATTCCTTCTCTTAGTTTATAAGAGCTGGTTTCTACACAGGTTAACCATCTATTAGAATGATATCCAGAAGGTTCTTCCAAAAATTTTATATCAGAGGAATCTTCAAGATTCTTTTTGTAAAATTCAAAATTACTACGTCTATTATTAACATGGGCATCTAAAACTTCCATCTGCCCTCTTCCTATACCTGCAGTAATATTGCTCATTCTGTAATTATATCCTATTTCAGAATGTTCATAATGAGGTGCATTGTCTCTGGCTTGAGTTGCCAAAAAAATGGCTTTATCTTTATATTCTTGTTTTTTAGAAACAAGTGATCCACCTCCAGAGGTAGTTATAATCTTATTCCCATTAAAAGAAAGGATTGCGATATCTCCAAAAGTCCCACAGTTAATTCCTTGATAAGAACTTCCTAAGGCTTCTGCACTATCTTCTAATATTGGAATTTTGTATTCTGAAGCAATATTGTGAATAGCATCTATATTATATGGCATTCCATATAAATGAACGGCAATAATTGCTTTAGGCTTTTTACCTTTTGCAATTCTGTCTTTTATTGCTATCTCTAATTGGTCTGGACATAGATTCCAGGTGCTTCTCTCGCTATCTACAAATACCGGTTTAGCTCCAAGATATACTATTGGATTTGCAGAAGCAGCAAATGTCATACTTTGGCATAACACCTCATCACCTACTGTAACACCAAGTAGTTTTAACCCAAGGTGTAATGCAGCTGTACCAGAGCTTAATGCTGCAGCATAAACATCTTCTCCAAGATAACTTTCAATATCACTTTCAAATCCATTAACGTTTGGACCCAAAGGTGCTACCCAGTTTGTGTCGAATGCTTCTTTTACAAATTTTTGCTCTGATCCACCCATATGCGGTGAAGAAAGCCATATTTTTTTTGAATCAATTATATTCATAATTTTCCCATTAATAATGAACAATAATTTCCTATTGACATAATAATTATATAACGCATATAATCACTAGTCAAATCTTTTTGATGACAATCTAAAAAACGCTGGAAGAAGGGGGGTAGAACTTCCTTTTTTGAACTTACTTTATATTTGTTTTCCAAGGCTAAAATAGTCTAGTTAAATCAATTAACAACTCAAAATCTAATTTTTTAGACAGAATACTAGAAAAAAACGTTCAATGACTCACGTTTGCCTAAATATCATCTCATAATACGGAAATCCCGTAAGAAAAGTATTATAGATATGTCATAAAACTACTTGTAATAAAAAACGAATTTAAATTCAAAATCCTATTTTATCACAAAATTAAACATAACACATCCTCTAAATTCATTTTTCATATTACTTTTTTGTAAACTATTTTGGGTAGTACAAGTATACCTTAATAATTAATTAATTTTATGGGTGTAACACCTATTTATGAATAGGGTCATTTCCCCTACTCCCCATTATTCTTTTTATCAAAAAGCCTATTGTTTTGCATGAATTAAAAAAATAACTTAACAAATATTTGATTTATAGAATTAAATACACAAAATTTATACCCTTCAAGAGCAATGAGATTTTTTCATAAAATTTCTTTGCATAATCCTTCCCCGAATTTTATAATTATATAAAGTATAGATGTTATTTAATTCTTTAGATTTTTTCATATTTCTGCCAGTCGTTTTTGTTCTCTACTGGTTTATTTTCTATAAAAAAATTCAAATTCAGAATTTGTTCATACTCATTGCCAGTTATATTTTTTATGGCTTATGGGATTGGAGGTTTCTATTTCTTATACTTGCAAGTACCCTTGTTGATTTTTTTATTGGTCAAACTATTTATACAAATGATTCTACTGTAAAAAGAAAAGCTTGGTTATGGGTAAGTGTTATTTTCAACATCGGCCTTTTAGGTTTCTTTAAATATTATAATTTCTTTATAGGGTCCTGGGTAGATTTTCTTTCTATTTTCGGATACGAACTTAAAAGCACATGGACATTACAGATTATTTTACCTGTAGGGATATCTTTTTATACGTTTCAAACAATGTCGTATTCATTAGATATCTATTATAAAAGATTAACACCTACCAAGAATTTTATTGCATTTGCCACATTTGTTAGTTTTTTCCCTCAATTGGTTGCCGGCCCTATAGAAAGGGCTTCTAATCTCTTATCACAAATCACTACTAAAAGAATTTTTAATTACACACAATGTACTGAAGGTCTAAGACTTATACTTTGGGGATTATTTAAAAAAGTGGTTATTGCAGATTCTATTGCTCCTATTGTAGATGATATCTTTCTTAATTATAGTGATTATTCTGCTTCTACTTTAATCCTTGGTGTATCTCTTTTTAGTTTTCAGGTTTATGGAGATTTTAGTGGGTATTCTGATATCGCTATAGGAACTGCCAAACTATTTGGAATAGAATTAATGTCTAACTTTAAGTTTCCTACATTTTCTAGAAACGTTGCAGAATATTGGCAGCGATGGCACGTTTCTTTATCCACCTGGTTTAGGCACTATGTATACATTCCTCTTGGCGGAAGCAGAGTGAGTAAACTTAAATCGGTGAGAAATATTATTATTATTTTCTTGGTGAGTGGCTTTTGGCATGGTGCAAACTGGACTTTTATCGTATGGGGAGCAATTCATGCAGCTTTATACATTCCTGTTTTTTTAATGGGGAGAAATCGCATTTACATGAATACAGTTGTGGCAGAAAATCGTTGGTTCCCCTCTTTAACAGAAATCTTACAAATTTTACTTACTTTTTCATTAGTTACATTCTCTAGAGTATTCTTTAGATCTGAGTCAATTACTGATGCTTTTGGATTTTTAGAACAGATGTATTCTAATTTTTCATATGAAACCTATCAACATCCATTAGGGTATCGTATGATAGATTATTTTATCTTGTTAAGCCTTTTTATTCTATATGAATTTAGAATCAGAAGAGATGAGCGCTCACCATTTAAATTTAAGTCAAGAATTGTGAGATTTGTCGCATATACTTTAGTAATTTTAGGAATGTTACTATTCTTTGATGACAATATAGACAGATCATTTATTTATTTTCAGTTTTAAATAAAAATAGATAATGACATCAAAAATAGCATTACGACATAACTTTAAAATCACATGAAAAAACTTATAATCAAAAGCATCTTATATGTTTTTCTAATACTAATTGTATTAGAAGGGTTAGTACGTGTTTTTCATTTAGGAAAAGATACTCCTACTCGATTTCTCGATGAACACAAAGTCGAAAAATGGAAGCCTAATCAAAATGGTTTTTCAGTTACCGGAAACAGAAGACAAAATTTCTCAGAATATCATATTAATACGACAGGGTATAATTCCTACAGAGAATTTACTCCAACAAAAGATAAAGTAGAAATAGCACTGGTTGGAGATTCATTTATAGAAGGGTTTCACCAAAACTACTACAACTCTATTGGTAAAAAGATTGAGAATGCTCTCCCAGAGATCGAAGTATATGAATATGGATATGCTGGGTATGACTTTGCAGATCAACTGCACCTTGTGCATTCGTATGCATCTCAATTCGACCTTATTGACCACATTATTTTAGGTATAAAATTCTCTAACGATTTAACTCGCGCAGAATACCAGGTCGTCAATAGTCGATTGGCTTTAGAATCGCCTATAAACAGAATGCTAAAAAAAAGTAAACTAATAGTATACTGCAAAAGTATTGGGATTTTGGATCCTCCTCAAGAACTAATGTACCGATTGATTAATGCTCTTAAACCTAAAAAAAAGACGGTTCTTAAAGATGATACTGAAATTTTAAAAATCAAAAATCAAAATGAAAGGAAGTATCTGGAAAATTTTAAAAGTTTGGTTTCTAAATATGGATATGATAAGAAACGATTTACACTTCTTTTAGATTCAAGAATAACAAGTCCTTTATTTTTATCGTATTTAGAAGAAAATAAATATAATTATATTGACTTCTCTACTTCTTTTGAAACCTCTGATCGTTCTACTACTTTAATCTATGACAGACACTGGAACAATCACGGTAGAGATGTCATAGCAAAGAATATTACTCAATATTTAAGAGATACTAATTTTATAAAGAATTAATATTTTCCTGGTGCTTTTATCGATTTATCATAAAAGTGATGATCATAATTCTTTGTTATAAAATAATCAGTAGGTTTTTCTCCGGCAAAAAATTGAAATTCATTAATAAAATGGCTTTGATCATAATAACCATGATCTAATGCAGTAGATAAATATTCAGGATTCCTGTTTAATAGTATTTTTTTTACGGTTGCTTCAAACCGTATGATTCGTTGAATTTTTTTTGGTGTAATCCCAAATTGGGACTTAAAATTTCTTTCAAACTGGCGATAACCCAAATTGGTATAAGCAGCTAATTCTTTTAAAGAAATTGAATTATACTGTTTATATAAAGAATACATAATAGTATCCCATTTATCATTTTGTTTATCATGGAAACCACACAAGCACTCAAGCAAAAAAGATTCTATACATTTAATTTTGTCATTAATAGTACGGCACTCATCTAGCTTCTCCAAAAAACCTCTACCACTAGATCCCCAAATATCCTGGACAGAAGCAAATTGATTATTTAACTCCAGATATGGGATTGAAGAAAAGTGACGAAAAGCTCCACTTTTAAATCGAACTGATATAAAAGAAACCTCACTGGACTCATCTATATGTAATATTGAATTTCTAGGACAAATAATATGTGCATTATCACATTTATGATTATTCATTAGAAGTGGTTCATGAGTATGAAACAACAATTCTAATCCAGCACCGGGTAAAATCGCAGGTAATTTAAATTCTCTCGAATGCTTTAATACATAAATTCGGTCGACATATTTTGACAAACTTTTATTGGGTCTATATGACGTTTTATTGATTAACAATTAGAAGACTTCTATTACTGGTTCTGATGTAAGTTGTGAAGACACAAGTGAAATAAACTCATTAAAATGATTAGAAGAATTATGCGCATCAACTGCATCCGTATTCGTATATTCTTCATAAAAAACGAATTCTGTAACCACCCCTATTTCTTGATATAAACGATAGGTCATACAACCTTCTTCTAAATTACTTTCCTGAACCATTTTTTTTGCATAAGTCAAAAATTGTTCAACACTTTCTTTCTGTACACTTAACCGTGCTATAATTGTTTTTTTCATATCACAAATATATACCGACTTAACATATCTGGATTGTAAAAAAACGACATCATTTAAGAAATATGCGAACCAGTTTCAAAAACTATTTTTTGCATCTTCGATTTCCCAATAATCAAATACGTGTTTTCTTCTTCTAGAACTTTTAATACACCCACATTTGATACATGTTCTATACTAGTATATAAAAAGTCAAACACAATTTTTCTTAAAAAACTATACTCGGCACTATTATAATCTACTGTAGGATATTGCTTATCATGGTCTACCTCTACTATAGGCAATGCTTTATACTCTAACTCCTGTGTGACAACAGTATTCTTTTTACGTTTTGCTTTATATTTTTTATACCGAACATAAGCTATTTTAAAAACAAACTCTTTAAAACTCACTTTTAAATATTCTGTAGAAGCACTAATAGCAGCAGAAATAGATTTTTTGGGATAGATAATTTGATGTTCAAAATTATAGATATGGTTGCACCACTCTCGCTTATAAGTAAGGTCTCCCATCCCCATCTCATAAGACTTATGATTATTTGCAATACACCAATCTAGTTTTTTATAAATCTCTACACTTCCTAAACTAAATTTCCCATAGTCAATATCATATGATGATATTGCGCTAAATAATCGTCCACAAAAATGGTGATTAAGTGATATCACTATTGGATTATCATTATCATAAACCACAAATAATGATGCTTTTTTTTGATTGATTAAAGAAAAATACATGCTTTTATAGTGATCCCATCGAATAAGGCTTTGGCTTACATCATTACGTTGTTTAAATCTTCTGATCAGCATTTTTTCTAAACAATCCATTAATACATCATATTCCTCCTCTTCTATTGCACCATAATATGTTTTGTATGAAATCTGAAAACACGACTCGAGTCTTTTCACTCTTCTTCTTATTCCTTTTGCATTACTTCTGAAACGATATTTTATATAAGCATCTGCACTAGCAAAACCATCCAGGAAAATAGCATAACCTTTAAAAAACTGATCAACTTTTTTTAGATTAAACACTTCTTTATTAAGTTCTGGTTTTAAGTAATCTGCTATAAAGAAAACTGAGTAAACTGTATCGGGATTATTTACTAGCTCATCATCATAATCCGGATTAATTAACTGCTCTTCGCTTTCTAAATAGTTAATCTTCGGAAATACTTTTGGTATCAATCCTTTTTCAAAAAGTTCAAAAAAATAATCTATCTGGACCTTTTTCATATACTTAATCTATAAAAAGGGAAAAAATAATCTTTTACATTTTCTTTATGAATCTGAGAATATTCTGCATTAGCAGATAAACATAACTCATCATAAACTTTTTCATTAATTATTTTTCTACCCGTGTGAAAAATCACATCTTCATCCTTTGGAAAAAGTGACTTTTTATGCTTATACAACCCGTCACCATCTTTCATACCTCCTCCTAAGACATAGTGTTTGATCTTATTCGTGATCGCCCACTCTATAATTTTTACTCTAAGAAAATCATTAGGTCTATAACTAAAATACTCTGCATTAGTTCCTCCAAGAAATGCAAAAATAGTATCCTTGTAGCCAATGATAAGCTCAATCGAAATTGGAATATCCTCATAATATGCAATTGCAATAGAGAAATTACCTAAATTTGATAATATTAGATTTTCAAAATAAACATTGGAGAAAAAATAAATACGATCAGCATTATTACGATTCATCGTATTTACATAAATATCATTAAAGATTTTAATGATATCTTTTGTTATTTCATTCTGATGAAATATTTTAAATTCTAAATTATGATTTACTGCCTTTCTGTAATTGTTTCTAACTTTAGGTAAAAATGCTACCCATTGATCGTCAAAATTCTCTAAAAGATGCCCTCTTACATTTGACAATGTATTAGTTAGACATCCCGAATATTTTTTATGATTTCCATTTAGGCTAAATCGAATGAACTCTGTTATTACATTATGATCCTTATACCATTGGTCAACATTGTTCCAAAATTGGGCAATATCTTCTTCTTCTAAAGTATCATTAAACAAAGGGCCACTATAGCCATACGGGCTTATAACATCAAAATACGGATATTTCTGATCTTTGACTTTTATTTCTCTAAAAACAAAAGGCATTAGAATAACAGGCTCGTTATTTTTTTCGAATAAAAAATATTTCAGCTTGTCAGGATCCTTCTCAAAATGTAACAAGTGCTCTGGAGAATAGTACACATTATTGTTCCATTTTTTCTGAAGGAGCGTCTTATATTCTATGATGTCTGAATTCTCATCAAGGTTTTTAATTAACAGTTTGTAATTTTGCTCCAATTGTAAAAATATTAGTTAGGTATGGTTGTTTATTAGCTATTATATCGGTTTTTCTTTTAACTCTGCATTTTTTAAAAAATAATCATTAATTTTTTCGGATAATACTTGTGACAGCCATATAATTCTACCACAATGCTCTACATGCCAAACAGCTTTGCCGTCAAATACATTTCCTGCCAGTAATGGTCCCACAATATGTAAATTATCAGAAGCTTCTAATTGCTCATTAACCTCAAATCCTATCTTAGAATCATTAGGTTTGCAATATCCTTTTTCCATTACATTTTTCAATAATTCTGGAATGTTTTGTTTAGCCAGATTTGTACTGCCCACACAGTTAATCACTATACTAATAGAATCTTCATAGGTTTTGTTTTTCCCAGATTGTGTATCTAAATATTCTAAGGAATATTCACCCGTTTTAGTTTTCTTAATATCACTAAATCGTCCAGCAATATGATCAAAACGATTTTCTTCTTTTAGCTCATCTACAGTTTTAGAATAATGAAAACCTGCACATCGTTGTCTTCTTCCTATTTCATTACCATAATAGCAAGCAAATTTTTTCAATTCTTCTGGATTCAATTTATTTAATAAAGCTCCAAAAGCTTTTGATATGATATCTACCGTAGATGCAGCTCCAAGATGAATTTGATCTGCATAATCCAAATCTTTAAAAGTTGCTTCTGCAATAATTTTTGCAGTTAGAGTCTTTTCATTTGCTAATGCCTGTAAATTAAAAGGGGTGTATTCTTTTTTTCGTTCTTCATCAATAACAGCATCTGGCAACAACCCCTGAGTTGAAAGAATTATAAACTTATGTATGCCAGATTTTATTTTTTCAACATCATTTAGCTTATACAGTAATTCCAGACCACTTGCATTCGCTCCTACAATAAGGACATTAACTTTTTTGTTCGATTTTTGTTCCAGAAAAGCATCTATCTTTCCCAAAACTCCCTCTAATTCAGAACTATATGGATCATTAACAAAAAGCAAATTATCTTCTTCGATAATGTTTTCATTTTTCCAAAGGTGATTAACTGGTAAAGAACCAACAGATAGGATAACTTTTTCAGAAAAAACAGTCTCTTTATTATCTAAAAATAATTTATACTCTTTTTCTTTCTTTTCTATATCTACTACTTCTGCGTTGATATAATTTACATCTACTACTCCTTTGTTCTTAAATTCTTCTAATCTATTCTTTACTTTTTCATTAATATACCATCCAAAAAAACGACGAGGAATAAAGAGATCTTCCCAGTCATTATTTTCTATTTTATCTGCATGTTTGACAATCCATTCTGCAGATAAAGTTCCTCCATCTTTTTTCAACTCATCTAATAGCCAATTTTTATTATTATTAAGCCATTTAATAAATTTCCCCAACTCTGGTTCTGGCAAAAAGTTTTTTAGGGATGTTATAAGATGTACCGAAAAACCAGATCTTGAGCCGTATGGTATCCCAGAGTGAAATTCTCGATATTTATCAATTATATTAATATTTATCTTTCTTTTTGTTTTATGGTTTTCTATAAGATCCAAAAAATGTAAAATAGTAAAGGATGATGAAATTCCTGAACCAATAAAAGTGATCTCTGACGATTTTGGTTTGTTATTAAGTTTCAAGTCTGTGAGTTTTGTTTTTATTATTTTACCTGGATTACCAACGACTGTAGAATAGTCAGGGACGTCTTTTAAGACTACGGCTCCTGCACCAATGGTGCACCATTTTCCTATTTTCACCTTTGGTATTACAACTGCACCAACTCCAACATGTGACCCCTCTCCTACCTCTACATGGCCACACAAAGCGGCTTTTGGTGAAATATGTGCAAAATTTCCTATAATATTATCGTGATCTATGCTTGCTGCTGTATTTATAATTACATGCTCTCCAATAACCGTATTGGGTTGAATTATCGCTCCTGCAAAAATAACAGTACCTTCTCCTATTTTTGCTGTTGAGGCTATAATCGCCGAATGATGTATTGCCTTCTCAAAATCACTTTTTAGAAAACCTGCAATCTCTGCTCTTTCTGCATTTATGCCTACAGCCACAATTACAGGATATCCCTTATGCGGAAATTCTTTTAGATTTTTTCTTGCCCCGGAAGTTACATTCTTAGACGCATAATGACGTCCAGATGGTTTATCATCAAAAGTTTCGGTCACTTCATAACCGTTCTCTTCTAGTACTTCTCGTATGACTTGAGAATGCCCGCCAGCTCCATAAATCCTTATTTTTTTAGGGTCGTCAGTTATTTTCATTTTACTCATTACTAAATTTAAGTTGATTTGTTGGTTGTGTAAATTATAGTGTTCTATAAGAACTTTTATAAAAGTTTTTTTTAATTAGTTATTTCCTTTCCAAGCAGGCATAATGGTATTTTGGTCTATGTTTACGCCTTCTTTCTTAATTACTTTCTTTATGGTTAAAAATAAAATTTTAATATCTAACATAAAACTTAGGTTTTCTACGTACCATACATCATATTCAAATTTCTGACTCCAGGATATTGTATTTCTACCTTTTACCTGTGCCCATCCAGTTATACCAGGCCTTACATCATGTCTTTTCTTTTGCGTCTCATTATACAAAGGTAAGTATTCAACCAAAAGAGGTCTTGGGCCCATTAAACTCATATCTCCCTTTAAAACATTAATAAGCTGTAAAATCTCATCTAATGAGTACTTTCTAATAAATGCTCCTGCTTTGGTTATACGAGAAACATTATGTACATCATCTTTATCCTCTGATCTTAAATCAGCCATTGTTTTAAATTTGATGATTTTAAAAAGCTGGCCATTTTTTCCTGGTCTCAATTGAAAAAAAAACGGCTTACCTCTATTAACCACAATTAATATTAGAACCAACACTGTTATAATGGGTGATAGCAATACTATACCAAAAAAAGAAAGCACAAAGTCTAATAATCGTTTTACATATGGGTTGTACATCTACTTTTTATACCTTTTATCAATTTAATTAACAATGCTATATATCTTCAAGTTTACCACTTTTTCTACACTTATGGTTTCTATTCTCAGGACTTAGACAAATAGTTTTCTCCTTTTGCAACAGTCCTTATTTCTTTCCCCGGAACACCATAAACCAGTTTAAAATCGTCTATATCGTTTAAAATTAAAGAACCTGCTCCAATAATACTATGTTTTCCAATGGTAATACCTTGAATAATATTTGCTCCTAAGGATATTGCGGTACATGTTCCTATACTAACATTTCCTCCTACAGTAACTCCTGGTGCTAAACTAGAAAAGTCTTGTATATAGCTATCATGATCAAAATTAGCATCAGTATTCATAATACAAAAATCCCCAATCCTTGCATGAGCATTAATGGTAACAGAAGCTAATATTATACTTCCCTTACCTACTACGGCACTTGGACTAATTATCGCCGACGGATGAATTACTGTAATAAACTCAAAATCCGGAGATAGTTTTTTTATTCTCGTCTGTACCAAAAACCTGGTCCAGTTATCTCCTATCGCTATAATCCCCTTATTAACACCTTGTTCGATAAGATCCTGAATATAATTTTCTGTCCCCAAAACTTCATAACCAAGTAGCTTTTCACCTTTTGGTTTAAACGTATCTATAAGGCCATGAATTTGATAATTTGCATTCAATTCTATGGTTTCTATAATCACCTTAGCATGACCCGACGCACCAATTATCAAGATTTTATCCATCCATATTTCTTTTACAAATTATTTCTCGGTATACCTACAACAGTACTTTATATACTTATAGTTCGGATTCTATGGTTCTGATTAGATCTCCAACATTATTCATATTCATCAAATCCATTAGTTTGAATTTAATACCAAAAGATTTTTCGACTTCTGAAATGATCATCATATGCGTTACAGATTCCCATCCATCAACATCATCCGCAGTAGTTTCATCAGCAAGCTGAAAATTATCATGCTCTAATACAGATACAAAAGCTTCTTTTACTTTTGATAAAATCTCTTCTTTACTCATTATTGATTATTTAATTTATGTCAAAATATGTTCTTAATTCTTTTCTATTAATTTTTCCGTTAATACTGTGCGGAAACTCTTTTATAAATCTCACATGACCCGGAATCATATAGTCCGGCATTTTTGTTTTCATATAATCGAATATTTCTTCAGTATCAAATTCTTCAGATTCTATGGCTAAGCATAGCTCTGCATTACCCAATGCATTGGTAATATCCAGAGCAACCATATTGACTTTTCTATCTGATTTTGTTTTTGCATGAAATTCAACTTCTGCCAGTTCTACCCGATATCCTCTAATTTTTACTTGAAAATCTGCTCTACCTACATATAAGAAATCTCCTTCTTCATCTTTAAAGCAAAGATCTCCAGTTTTATAGTAACGTTCTTTTCTTCCGTTTTCTTCTCTCACAAAAAAACTTTGAGCATTTCGTTCTTCATTTTTCCAATACCCCGGAGTTATTTGTGGACCTCCAAGAGATAGTTCTCCTGTTACATTTACAGGTACTTCTTCATTATTTTCATTTACCACAAGATACAACGTATCTTCTTGTGGTGTTCCTATAGCAATTATCCCATTATGAGCTTTTTGATGAGTTTCTTTATGGTATGGGTAAAAGCCACTATAAACGGTAAACTCTGTGGGGCCGTAGTAATTAAATATTTTACAATTAGGAAGACATTCACTCCATTCTTTGGCAATATCACTATGCAATGCTCCTCCACCAAAACTACAATATCGTACATCGGGAGCATTAATTTCGGGAAAATATGGTCTCAGATAATTTATGATCGATGGTACCATAGTAAGAACCGTAAGTTTCTGCTCCTTAATAAGTTTAAAAATATAAAAATACTTAATTGCTCCTTTTGGTATTGTATAAACACAAGAACCTGACAAAAAAGGAAATAAGTAAGTTACTACAGAAAAATCAAAAGTAAGTTCAAACATTTGCAAGCATCGATCCGAAGGAACCAGATTAAATTCTGGCTCAACATCAACTGCATTTACCAGCGCATTAACGTTATCAAAGGTAATAGGAACTCCTTTAGGAAGCCCTGTAGTACCCGAGGTAAATAATATATATGCTAATTGATCACCAGAAACATGTTTAGGTTTCAGGTTTATATCGGTATGATCCAATGCTCCAGAAGCAATAACTTTATAATCCTCATAAATTGAAGTTTTAGAAGAATCAATGACATATCGTGTCTCTGTTAATTCAAAAACTTTATGATTACGCTCAATTGGTGTTGATGGATTTACAGGAACGTATGCCTTCCCTTCGAGCCAAAGTGCAATAATACTTGCATAGGTCTGAAGATCATCATTGGTTACTAAACCAATTAGTTTTTCAGAATCTTCTACAGTATTTGCTATAGCATCTCTTATTTTAGATATTTCAATAGCAAAATCATGATATGTATAAAACGTATTGTTTATACATAAAGCATTACAATCAGAATGGCTTTCTATCGAATCTTGTAGTTTTTTTACAAATTTCACATGTTTAAATTTTAATAATTACCTAAAAACAAATCAATTATAAACTCAATAACATTTGTAATCACTTTACTCTTGACATTAAAAACTTTAAATACTTCCTTTTACAAAGTGTTATTTAAAAATTATTAATGTTCGTTTCATCCTTTTGATTTAATAAAAATGTCCGTCTCTATTCAACATATTTGAGTTTTCAAAATCGAGTTTGGTTTCATCATGAGCTAATCCCTTTTTTGTGACTCTATGTGTAAAAACAGTACTATATCGTTTTGTTATACAATCTGATAATTGAGTATCATCTGTAAAAATAAACTTAGTTCTCTTTTGGATAAAATTTTCTATCAGAGCATCTACACACAAATTATAATTTTCTTCTTCTTCTACCAAAAAGTATTTAACATTAAACTCATTATAATTTACCACATAAGATAAAAAACCAATAATTTTATTTTCTTTCATAATTTTCAGGTTATGAATATAGATATTATTGCTGGTTCCCGTTTGCAATGACTTATAAGGATGCTTTGTTGGTATTGGTGTCTGAGTATATTGATTAGCATTAATCTGCCAATTTATATACTCTTTTGTCTTATATATCAAGTCGTTTTTACAAAGTGGTTCGGCAAACTGCCATGTCATATCATCCAATTGATTGATATAATCATAAGAAAGCATTTTTGTTCTACTCTTAGCTTTTGGTCTATTAACAAGTCTTATTGCCGCTGCTGCCATAGCATCAATCTTATCTAAAACAAACTTGAATGATTTTAAAAATCGAAACCTTCCTATAAGCATAGATGCATCTAAACTAAAAAATATCGTATGCCTTAATCTTGATGCAATTACTGTAAAAGGTTGTTTCTCATAAAAGGTAGTGACATTTTCTGCATACGACTTGATAAGAATTTGTTTACCTGTAAGGTTTACAGCTTCATTGTAGATGTAAGTTCCTAACACAGTATCTTT
This sequence comes from Aquimarina macrocephali, assembly GCF_051627225.1. NCBI lineage: Bacteria > Pseudomonadati > Bacteroidota > Flavobacteriia > Flavobacteriales > Flavobacteriaceae > Aquimarina > Aquimarina macrocephali. Next base: position 4,541,733 of record NZ_CP151795.1, on the reverse strand, counting down.
ATATTGTTTATCTACCCACCATGATATCATCCAATATACTTTGGTTTTCTCATCGGCACTGGTATTGAGTAGATCAGGAAACATAAAAACGAAAGAAATCATTTTTTCATCTTCATAACCAATAACGCCACAATAGTCATCCTCTTCTATTCTCGAATTTGATACTAACCATAATGCTTTACTTTTCGGTAATGGTGTAAGATTTCCTTTCCAATAGGTATTTTGATCTATACCTTCTCTTAGCATTTTTTTGGTTAAGGCTACTATTTTTAAATTTTTACTCATCTATTTTTCCCTAAAATAAAACTAGTTTTTACCGTTGAAATATTCTGATGTTTCTTCTTCAGACAGGTTCACATCTTTTTTTTGTATTACTTTTTTAAGTGTCAATCCTAGTATTTTAGCATCCAACACGAAGTTATAATGCTCTACATACCATACATCATACTCGAACTTTTTTTTCCAGGTAATTGAATTTCTTCCATTTACCTGTGCCCATCCAGTAATACCTGGTCTTACATCATGTCTCTTTTTTTGAACGTCGTTATACACAGGCAAATATTCTATTATTAATGGACGAGGTCCTATCAATGACATTTCTCCTATTAGCACATTAATTAATTGTGGAATTTCATCCAAAGAAGTTTTTCTAACAAATGCTCCTACTTTGGTTATTCTATCCTTATCTGGCAATAAATTTCCTTGCGCATCTTTTCTATCGTTCATGGTTTTAAACTTTATGATGCTAAAAATCTTTTCATTTTTACCTGGTCTTCTTTGAACGAAAAAAGGTTTACCCTGATTAGCGATAGCTAGAAAAAGAATCAATACTATAAAGACAGGTGAAATAAAGATCAGTAAAATTAGTGATACACTAAAATCAAGACTTCTTTTTATAAAAAACTTATACACCTTTTTAAAGTTTAGATGGCCATAAAAGGGACTCCATTATTTAATCCAACAAATGTATAAACCATTTGTTAAAAAGTGAAATAAAAGAATTACTATCTCCTTTACAATCATTAATATTAACAACCAAATGATATGATCCTAAGACGCATCCAGGACTATCATACAACACTAAAAATTGGGGGAATAAACAAACAACTATTATTTATACTACCAGGGAATGAAGCTAATAATTTGTCTGTGATTTTACATCTAAAATCGAGAGTAAATATACAATCAATATTTTAGTTTTCACCTCATTAAATTAACTTTTTTTAACAAGATATTGTTATTAAAATGAATCATCTTAGTTAGATATTTATTTTGTAAAAGGTCAAGAATAGACAAGTTTACCTCGTTTTTTTCTTCTCCACCAAAACATTATTAAAAACGAAATCATTAACACTCCTAATCCCAAAGTCCAATATATCCCTGTATTCATCTTAAAGGGAATTGGAGATGAGTCTCCAACAAGATAAAACCCTCCCCAATAAACAGGATTCATGCGATTTATATCACCTATGGCAAGGTAATCTAATTTGGCTTGTTGCAGTGCTTTAGCTTTGTTCATCCCCTCCTTAAGATTAGCATAAAAACTTTCCATTAATCTTGGAGTCGTTTGATCAGACACCTCCCAACTTGTTAACAACAAACTTTTGGTTCCTGCATATTGAAATGCATTACCCAAACTCATAATTCCTTCTCCACTTGCTATTTTTCCCGTACCTGTATTACAAGCACTCAACACAGTAAGTTCTGCAGGGATATCTAATGCAAATAACTCATGACTATAGAGCATATTATCTTCTATTGTATCATTACTTTTTGTAAAATGGAGTGTAGAATTCTCAGGATGTTCATTATCCACATGCCCATGTAATGCCAAGTGAAGAATATTATATTTATCTGCATTTTTTTTAAAATTTGCTTCTACAGCTTGTGAACCATAATAATACTTACCATCAATAATTTTAGATATTGCTTTTATTTCCTTTCGTGTACCAGGTAAATCATTGTCCATATTTCTTAGAGCTACTAGACTCATAGCACTTACCCCTTTAGCTTGTGTACTATCCGAAAAAGAAAAAGCAAGACACTCTTGTGCTACTTCAGATTGTAGATTACTATCAAAAGGTGTAAACAATAGATTTGCAGAATTAGCATAAGTAACAGCGTAATCTTTTAACAGATAAGGTAAAAGAGCTGGATTATTAGAGTCTTCTTTTCTAGTTAACAACAATTCAAAATTAAGATGCCATAGTGGTCCATCAGGAATAACAATTAGCTGATCGCCTACAAATTTACCTGAAACAGGAGCTATAAGTTTGTTATACAACGTATGTGCATTTTCTTTAAAAGTTACTGTGTTTTTTGAGATTATACTCTCGCGAAATTCTTCGACTCGCTCTGTAATCTTTGAAATTGGTAATTCTTGAAGTGAAATTGTTTTTTTAGACACTATAAATGCATAAGTGATACTATCTAATGTGAAAAATTCTAGCAATGTTGTTTTTTCATCAAGTCTCTGTTGAATATCACTAACAGTGATAATCTTGTTTTGATATTTCAGTTGGTAATATTTAGGATATTCTTTTTCCAACACTTTGGTTAATGAATCTTCTTTTCTATTAAGATTAAATAGTTCATTTTCAAACCCTTTAATTTTTATCGTATCCGTTATCTCATTAGAAAACTCTTTAACAATTTGTCCTTGATAAAATGCTCGATCAGTTTTAAGTTTTTTTCCTGTTTCAATTACTTCTAAGGGCAACCCAATAAAGTCTTTAGCATAAGAATCATTTAATAATTCTTTTAGTGTGTTTGCTTTACTTCTTTCAGAATAGTAAAAAGCTTTCTCCAAAGCCTTCATTTTTTGTGTTTCTCTGTATATTAACAAATGTGTTTTAATAGCATTTGTGTATATACGTTTTACTTGTTTAGCAAAAGCTACTTTGTCTTTATAATTTTGATAGGAACGTCTAATTTGATCTATAGTAAGGTTTGCATTATCATAAATGGCTACACTCTGATAAAGATATTTTAAATCTTTATATTTTTTGTATTGTGATTGCAGTACTTTTGCTTTTCCATTTAATGCTTCTAATAATTTTTGTAAGTTATAATATTGCTCAACGTCAAAATTCGTGTTATTTTTATTTTTAGTATTAGCGAACAATCCTTTATCATAATATATTATTGCTTTTTCATATTGCTGCTGTTCATAATAAACATCAGCAATATGAAGATACATTTCCGTAATAAGAGGATGCTCATTTCCATATTCATCCTGTAAATTCTTCAATCCTTTTTTATAATAATACAAAGCATCCTCATAACATATCATTTCACTGTAAACTAAACCAATACTTGCATATGACCTTGCAATGGTTAAATGATACTCACCAAATAAACTTTTATAAACATCTAATGATTTTTTATAATATTTCAAGGCATTTTCATTCTCTTTTTTACGACCATACAGATCTCCCATATATCCATATAATGTTCCAATATCATAGTGATTTTCTCCATATAAAGCTTTAGAAATTTGTGATGACTTAATGTAATACTCTAATGCTTTTTGGTCCTCTCCTTTACTAAAAAAGACACTTCCAATGTTTCTATATGCAGTCGCCATATCTCTATGTTTCACTTCAAAAAGTTCAAGAGTCATATTCAAACTCATATTAAAATACTGCAATGCTTTTTCATATTCTCCTTGGTCATGCAAAAGAATTCCTTTATTAAGATAAATTACCCTTTGTCCTCTCAAAAATTCTTTCTTATCAAAAATTGATAATGCTTTTTGATAACAATTTAATGCCTCTTCATATTGCATAATTTTAAAATAAGTTAGTCCCATATTAGCATACCCATAACCAGTATAAAGATGATCTTTTCCATCATTCTTAATAGTTAACATTAAAGATTTTTTATAATATTCAAGAGCTTGTTTATAATCCCCATTAATATCATATATAGCACCTATATTACCATAACTACTTCCAACTAAAACATCATTATGGCCTAATGTTTTTATATACATTGCTACTCCTTTTAGAAGATATTCTAATGCTCTTTCATATTTTGCAGTTTCATAAAATACAATTCCAATATTATTATACGACATTCCAATAGTTTTATCACCTTTTGGAAATAGATCCTGTCGCATATGTAATGCCTTTTGATGATATTGTATTGCCTTTTCATATTTTGCAGTTTGATAAAACACTATACCAATATTATGATATGATGTTGCCAATTCCGGATGGCCATCCGGAAATAACCTTTGTCGTATTTCTAATACTTTATTAAAGTAGAATAATGCTTTATTGAAATCTTTTTTTTTCCTGTAGTAAAACCCCATATTTTGATAAGCATCTGATTTTTGTTCATCATTTTTCACAAGGTATTTGTTACAAATTTTCAATGCTATTTTTGAGTTTTGTATTGATTTCTCTAATTTTTGATCTCCTCTTTGATTTTCTGATAGTTTATTATAACAATCAGCAACTTTTTTCCATACTTTCTCCTTTTTATAAATGAATAGTGCTTTTTCAAATTGTTGAATTGATTCCTCATATTTTTTGTTCATTAAAAGAGAATCTCCTTTTTTATAATATTGCGATGCTGATATAATATCATTTTCCGCTTGCCCATAAACAACATAAAATGGTGTTATAAAGAGAAAAACCCACAATGGAAAGTTCAAAAAAACTGAATGTAACTGTTTCATGATTTATATTATATGTTTATATACTTAATAACAAAAAAGAGAAAAGGTTACCATAAAAGATGGTATAGTTTTTTTACTACAATGCTCGATATTCTTCCAACAGCGCTTCCCATACTACTTTTCGTTCATATCGACTGGTGATTGATTCTCGTGCATTGGCGGCTAAGGTGTCGCGTTGTGTCTTATCCTCAACCAGCATTTTTAGATTCTGAAACAATAGTTCTGCATCTTTTACCGGGATGATCTTACCATTAACCCCATCTGTAACAATCTCATTACAACCATTAATATCAGTTACCACACTAGCTAATCCCATAGATGCTGCCTGCATCACTACATTAGGAAACCCTTCGCGATAACTAGGAAATGCTAATACATCAGAAATTGCAAAATAGGGTCGTACATCATTCTGCCAACCTACCATAATAATATTGGGGTTGGTATTTATCTCTTCTTCTGTTTCTGGCAATAATGGATCTAAATCCTTTTCATATGTACCTACCAGTACTAATTTTGCAGTAGCAGATTCGGCATTCAATTTCTTAAACGCATCAATAAGTTCGTGTATACCCTTATCTTTTACTAGCCTACCAACATATATAATTACAGTATCTGCGGGTTTAATACCAAGATTCTCAGACAATTTCAAGTTTTCTTCTTCAGAATAAAGTCCTGGATCAAAGAAAGAAGTATCTATTCCGTTAGAACTTCCATTGGCAATAACTTTTAACTTTTTTGGTGAGGTATATTTATTAGTTATAATAATATCATTAAGCCCTGAAGAATTTGGGTAAATTTTGGTAGCACAGGCATAAGTTGCTTTTTCTACTGTATCCAACAGTATTCTCTTTGCTCCTGTAGCTTCGAGCAATGGTAATCCGGCAATAGTATGTAAACGATGCGGAACTCCTGCCAATTTTGCTGCCAACATAGATAATGTTCCTGCCTTAGGCGTATGACTGTGAACTATCTGTGGTTTTTCTTTTTTAAAAACTTTATATAGCCTGTATACTGCTTTTAAATCCTTGATCGGAGTAATCTTACGGGTCATCTCTACAGGAATAACACGTACTTCTTCATTTTTTGACACCACATCTAATTGCCCCTCTCCTTTTCCTGATATTCCAATCATATCATAATATTGGGACATAAACTTTAGTTGTCCTTGTAATAATTTCCCTAATGATATAGGTACAGTAGTAACCCTAATTATTTTTTGCATTTTTTCCCCAGACTTAAAAGTACAACTAGTAAACTCATTCCCAATTTTGGTATTAAAAATAATGATGAGTTGATTCTAAAATATTTTCGGATACAAATATAGTTATATGCAAGTGTTTGAAAACTTTAAATTATGGTTTCTTTTATTTTTTAAATACCCAGTAAAATGACTAGTAAAAATGCTGTTGTTTTCTACGGGAAATCAACAAAAAAATTAAGGTTTAGGCTAGTAAAATCAAGTATTTTCGCTTTTTGAATAAAATTTAACATTTCCAAATAAAACTCACACAATTAATTTGCCAATCTTACGTTAATGCAGATAATAACTAACTCGAAAAACTAACAGCAAACTCAAAAAAATGGTAAATAACTTAAAAACAGAATAATAATTAACCTAAATAAATATCCCCCAAAATGAAAAAGTTGCCTTATTACCTACTTATTTTTATGAGCTGTATTGCTATTTCCTGTAGCAAAGAAAGTGTTGATGATGTTGCTCCAGTTGTTGGAGTCGAAACTCCTGATGAAGAACCTCCTACACCAGATACAATACCAAATGTAGTAACAACACCTTGTGATTTTGATTTATCTACCGTTGCTGCTAATTCTACAATTATATTTAATTGTGTTTTAGATCTTAAAGGAGAAACGATCACACTACCTACAAATGTTAAATTTGAATTTGACGGTGGTGATGTTAAAAATGGAAAACTAATTTTTGCCGGTGGTACAATTGCTGGTGAACTTTTAAGTTCTAGTATAGAAATCGAAGGAGATGTAAAACTTAAAGAACCTACCTTTAAATTTTTTGCTTCACGATGGGAAGATATTGTAGAAGGATCTACTACTTCTGAAAAAGCCTTAAAAAATAACGCAGAATTAGAACGATTACTAAATTTCACCAAAGCGTTAGGTGCTACGACTTTTGAGATCGGGAAATTTGATGCGTATTTTAATGTTACTACAGTAACCAGCACAACCAGTAACCAAAATTTTTATCCTTCACGAGAAGCTGTAAATATTCCTTCTGATTTTCATTTAAAAATGTCGGATAATACATTTTTAAGAGTTTTCCCAACAGATTGGGCAAAAGGAGGCCTTGTCCTTGCTTGTACAGAAGTATCTAACTCGATAATAAGTGGAGGTACAATAGTTGGTGACCGCGACACCCATATTTATAGTAATGGTTTTGCTACCAAAGAAGAAGGACAACATTTAGCTGGATTCTATTCTTCAGATAATATCGTAGTAGATGGAGTAAAATTTATTAATGGATCTTTTGGAGCCGTAAACATTGCCTCAATAGGATTTACTTTTCAGCCACACTATGATCCCACACATGATATCACTATCAAGAACTGTACTTTTGATAATAACCGAAGAATGAGTATGTCTATTACCGATGGATATAACTTTTTTATTGAAAATAACACCTTCTTAAATACTGGTTTAGATTCTGAACATATAAATGGTGGTGTTGTTGGATATGCCATTAATATTGAAGCTTTTCGATCAAGAGATGCTGATGGAAATCTTATTCTTTATGAAAAGGCCCATAATATTTTTATTCGTAATAATAAAGAGCGAGGAAGTAGAGTTGGTGGATTTACAATTTCTATTGGTGAAAATGTTACTATAGAAAATAACGATATGGAAAATAAGATCGTATATTCTGCAACTTCTGGTTCTAAAATTAGAAACAACACTTTTGTAGCAACCGAAAAATCAAAAACTACACCAGCAATACTAGCGGCTGGTACAGGAGAAACAGTATTTAACAATGAAATTTCTGGAAATAACATATCTGGTTATGGCGTTGCTATTGCGGCATACTATGGAGAAGTTAACATATTTGGTAATCAGATTATAAATAACAGTAGTGGTATACAGCTAAAGCAAATTGAGAAAAAGACCAATATCTACGGAAACTTGATCACCAGTACATCGGCTTCTAGTAGAGGTATCAGTATCCAATCTACATTTGCAAATAACGTTTCTATTCACTCGCACAATACTGCGACCAGTTATATAGATGTAAAAGCAAATCATTTATATTTTGTCGCTCTTAACCAAGAAGCAGGTCAAGAGAATTATGGTGTCGACATACGTGATAATACTTTCAAGTCTTCTGCTTCTGTAGTCTTTTCAAAAAGTAAAGGTGTTACCTACAATAACAATGCAACCAATGGGCCTGTATTGCTAGTAGATGCATCTAAGATTGATCTATCATCAAATGAGATCTCTTCTTCTGATTATCATGGCATTGCATTAAGTGGAGTTAATACTGCAATAAATACTAGTTTAAATAAGATTAGTTTTCCAGCAGGGACACGCTTTGAATGTATAAATATTGGTGCAACAACAAGTCCAAGTGAGGTTACTTTAGACAGAAACGATTGTAATTAATAACCTGAAAAAAATAACATAAAAAAACCACCTATGAAGGTGGTTTTTTTATGTTATTTTTTAAATATTGGTTTTAAAATCTCGGCCAATACTTTGTTTCCCTTCTCACTTAAATGACCATTGGCGACAAAATAGTTACTTAACTCATCAGGGAATTGAACAATATGTAAACGTATGTTATCAGAATCATTTTGATAATCGGTAATCTTATTAAGATGCATTCTCCCTAAATTATTAATAACTACAATATCTATAACCTGATCAAATTCTTGTTCTTCTATTTTCTTTACTATCCAATCCAGTTTTTTCTCATCAAAATCTAGTTCCTTCTTTTTCCCTTTGGCCGCCCCATAGTATTTAAACGTATTAAAAATTTTGAACATTAGAAGACTCTTACAAAACCTTTTAACTTTACTTGGCAAGGATAAATTATTCCCGAAACTATTATACTTAGCTTTATGAAATACAATGGAGTCCCCTTCTCTATACGGGTAATTTCTACCTGAGTCATTTTTAGGATTTCTTTTCCCAATATTAACTACTTCTCCAGGAGTCAATATAAAAACTATCTTTTTACAATCCAGTTTTTCGCTTTTCAGCAAATGTTCTAACAGAACTACCCCTTGTATAGGTGTCCACACTCCTCCTGATCCAGCATTATTAATAGTAATATCCAGTTCTTGTTCTATTATTTCAGAAAATCGGTCTTCTTTATTCATCCCAAAGCCTTCTACAAAAGAATTACCAACAACAAGAACACCATCATCACTAAACTCATCATCCCTAAAACCATTTGAGTTGATTTCGTTTACAATTCCTCCCCAAGGGTAATGCATCATTTGTTTAGCATTTTTTTGCCTGGTAACTCCATATAACGAATCCATATCATAATAAAGAGGAGGATCATTAAACCCTGTATAAGACAAAAATGTATCTGTTCCATTATAAAACAATCCTATGACTAGATTAAAAGCCTCTAAGATTATAACATATACTACTATTTTCTTTATGTACTTCATCCTTAAAATTGAAAATAAATAAATTCTGCTTGTACCTCTCTATTTAATGATCCCACAATTGCCAGTGCCATAAGAATCCACATGATAAAATGAATTTTCATTTGTTTATATCTCATAAAATCTAATACCAGTAATATGATAATAAGTATGATATCAGAAAACATGATAAAACTCAATCCATCCATCTTAAACGAATTAATTTTCATGATATAACTAATTGCATCCTGAATAGAATCTGCTCTAAAAAAAATCCAAGCAAGCGTAACTACAGCAAAAGTGAACAATACTTGTCCAAAATTTTTAGCGTATGATAACATTGTCATTTGTGTAGAACCATCTTCTAAATGCCTCCTATTTGTGCCCAATACAAATGAAGGTATAAATAGAAGTGCATGAATTCCTCCCCATACGATAAAAGTCCAGTTTGCTCCGTGCCAAAATCCACTTACCAAAAAGATGGCAAAAACATTCCTAATTCCTTTTAGCTTGCCCACCTTAGATCCACCTAGTGGAATATAGAGATAATCTCTAAACCAGGTAGATAATGAAATATGCCACTTTCGCCAAAACTCACCTATACTTCTTGAAAAATATGGGAAATTAAAATTTGTCATTAAATCAAATCCAAACAACCTTGCTGTACCAATAGCAATATCAGAATATCCACTAAAATCACAATAGATTTGAAACGCAAAGAATATAGCTCCCATGATCAAAGTACCGCCAGAAAAATCTGTGTAATTAGAAAATATATCATTTACTATTGGAGCAAAAGAATCGGCTATAACTACCTTTTTAAACATCCCCCATACGATAAGTTCTATTCCTTTTATACTCTGAATTTTATCGAATTTTCGTTTTTTCAGCATCTGAGGCAGTAAATTAGATGCTCTTTCTATCGGTCCTGCAACCAATTGGGGAAAAAATGATACAAAAGCCGCAAAGGCAACAAAATCCTTTGTCGGTTTCAATTTTTTGCGATAGATATCAATAGAATATGACATCGTTTGAAATGTATAAAAAGAAATACCAACTGGTAAAATCACTTTTAGCGTCCAGGTATTTTCAATTTGATAACCGACAGAAGCTAAAAGATCTACCCAGGATTCAATGAAAAAATTATAGTACTTAAAAAAACCAAGGAGTCCTAAATTAAATAACATACTTACCAGGAGCCATCTCTTTCTAGTTGATTTTTTATCAGAGTTATCAATAGTAAGCCCAATAAAATAATCTACCAAAGTACTTAATGCAATCAACGATAGAAATCGATAATCCCACCATCCATAAAACACATAACTGGCCACCAGTATCAGAAAATTCTGCAGTTTTAGTTTTTTATGTACTACAAACCAGTATAAAATAAATACAAGGGGTAAGAACAAGAAAAATTCTAAAGAGTTAAAAAGCATATCGTCTATCTATCGATTCTTAGTTTTATTTATACAGAGCATTGTTTAATATTTCTGAGAACACCTGAGCTCCTTTATCCGACAAGTGAACATCATCTTTCCAATATTCTATTTGATTATCATCGTTAAATAGATTAGAAAAATCATGATATTCGATATCCATAGTTTTGAATATCTCTATCATCTTTTTATTATCATTTTTACACTCATCGTTATAAAAAGGAGAGGTAATCAATACTAGTCTTTTATTATTATTTTCACAAAACGTCTTTATTTCTTTAAGGTAAGACTCATACAAAGGGTTTAATGTATAGGAGTCTAGGCATTTTTTCCTTTTTGGTTTTTTTAAAAAATTCTTAAAGATTTCTCTTTGAGTTTCATTTACATAAATCGGATCATAACCGTGATACTTTGTATGATCATATTTTGGTATAAAGAAATTCTTAAAAAGTCCTAATACTTTTCCATTATAAGCTTTGCTCCAATAAAAGTTTTGTATGGGATCGTAACTAAATACTTTATCGATCTCGTGTTTTATAATATCGCTCCTGTGATATCGTATTCGTAACGGACTTACATCGTCTCCAGAATAATTAGCTTTAAATATGTTTTTTGAATCCACATTAACGACAACAAGTTGTTTTTTATCCTTAGGTAACATCTTGATTAAGGTTGCACAAAAAGCTATTGACCTAGCATCGGCTCCCATATTAAAACCAGAGTGGGATAGTTTTTCTGGATTAATATGATGATTTGTTCTAGAGTTACCAAATGTCAAAATATCTACAGAATCTTTAACAATTAGAAAGTGGTTTAGTTTACCCACTGCCTGTCCTGATAAAATTTTATCACTTACAGTATTGAGAGCATAGTAAATAATTTTATCTGTTATATATGAAATCACTAATATATATACGATAAGTTTTAATGCAGATCTAAAATTAAGTCTATCCATACCGTTAGAATTGAAAGTATATAAAATTATTTGACGTTGAATAAAATAGATTAAGCAGCATTATAATTACCGTAGCCAAGGTTACTAATTTAAATGTGCTTAATTTTCCTCCTAAAGCTTCTAAATCTACTTTTTTAAGTCGAATATAAAGGTCAAAACCAATCCCCAATAATAACATTAAAACTGATATGGTTACATTATTAAAATCGCCAATAAATGGCATCAAAAAGTTAAAACTCATTATCTTTTTGATAATTGTTAGCGAAGAATCCAGATCTGGTGCTCTAAAAAACACCCATGATAATAAAACCACGATGAACGTATATATGTATCCTAAGAATCCTAAATTTTGATTTTTCTTCAATGAGAAAACAAACTTCTCTAATCCTAACGCAAGCCCATGAATACCTCCCCAAATCACAAAATTCCAAGAGCTACCATGCCATAGTCCTCCTAATAACATAGTTAACATCAAATTTCTGTAGGTTATCTTAATCCCTCTTCTGTTTCCGCCTAATGATATGTAGAGATAATCTCTTAACCAAAAGGATAATGACATATGCCATTTTCGCCAAAACTCAGTAATACTTTTAGAGAAATATGGTAGATTAAAATTCTGATTAAATTTAAATCCTAATAATTTTGCACTTCCAATAGCAATATCAGAATACCCTGCAAAATCATAATATATCTGAAAAGCATAAAAAAACGTAGCAAGCACTAATGTACTTGAATTATGAATCTCCGGATTATAATAAACAGCATCTACATAAGTTCCTATGTTATCTGCTATAACGATTTTTCTAAATAGACCAACCAAAATTTGAAAAATCCCTTCATTAAACCATTTATGTTTAAACTCTCTTTTGGTTTCTATCTGAGGAAGCAAATTTGAAGCTCTCTCGATTGGGCCTGCAACTAATTGAGGGAAAAAACTTATATAAGTTAAGAAAGAGATAATGTCTTTTGTTGGTTTAAATTGATCACGGTATATATCAATAGTATAACTTAATGTTTGAAAAGTATAAAACGAAATCCCAACCGGAAGAATAATATTTAATGTCAAATCATCTACTTCCCACCCAAAACCAAGCATCAAATTAGAAAAAGAATCAGCAAAAAAGTTATAATACTTAAATACTCCCAAAAGCCCTAGATTAGAACAAAGACTTACAAGAAGCCATTTTTTTCTTCCTGCATTGGTTTTTGAAGCCTCAATCTTTAATCCTGAAAAGTAGTCTACAAATGAGCTAAACAAAATTAGCGACAAAAACCTCCAGTCCCACCACGCATAAAATATATAACTAGATACTAGTAGTAAGATATTTTGATACTTATAGTTATTCTTCATTATCCAATACAGGATAAATACAACTGGAAAAAATAGAAGAAATTCTAATGAGTTAAAAAGCATATGTAATAATTCTAATATTCATAAATAAACTGTGTATTTAAGCGTGTTTTTGGTTATAAACTTTAATTATCAATCCATTTCATTCTTTTAATTTTATCGGCTAAAAGTTTCGTGAATATTTCTGCTCCATCATTATTTAAATGTGAGGTGTCATGAAATAATTTATATTGAGACACAAACTGTTCTGAATTAAAAAAATCAACAAGCGGAATATTTTCTTTTTTAGCAATTTCCTGTATCATAGTAAAGGAAATGTTTTTTGAGTTATCTACATATTGCAAAGTTGGTGAAGTAACAAAAACCAGATTCACTTTTTTACTTTTTGCCGTAGCTATCAAATCTCTAAGTACTTTTACAAAATTTTGATCTATTTTTTTATCTTCTTTGTTTAGCAATATTTCATCTGCAATATCAGAAGGTTTTACTTTTCCGAATAATGGGCGATAGCCTTTATAATCTATTTGAGGTGACGCATAATACCTTATTGCATGAACAATCGTAGAGTTGGTTTGATATGATCTAAAAAACAATTTAAAATCAACAAGTTTAGATTGTAAGCCTAATATTGGTTTAAGTTCTCTTCTATGATTGGCATAATAAGGATGTAAATCACTAAGCCTGTCATATGCTTCTTTTGATGTATACAAAAAGTCCTCATCAATATTTAGGATGATCAAATCTGGTGTGGTTCTTTTCAATATCATTTTTTGTAGTGCTGCGTGATACAATAATTGTTGTCCTTCGGCACCTGCATTATAACTTGATGTATTTAATTCCTCTTCAAAAACTTTAGGCACATAATGTCTATGCGCATGTGAACTTCCTAATACTAAAACTTTGGCATTTGTCTCGTTTATTGCATGTGTAGATCTAGCATATTTGCCCGTTTCCTGACTAAAAAATACTTGTTTTGAGATAGCTCCCAATACAAAGTCTGTAATCAGTAAAATGACAATAAACTTTACTAGTTTTATTAACGCTAATTTATATTCTTTTTTAATCATCTCTTAAAATTGAAAATAAATAAATTGACTCTTACCAAATACTCCAAAATACAAAATCATAAATACTACAACTGCATACCCTGTAAGTCTTACTACTTCATACTTATTTTTAGAAATAGAGAAAAGCGAATTAAAGTATTCTTTTTTGGTTTCTACACAAAGAAGAATTCCAATGGCCAGGATAGCATATAAAAGCGCTGCAATATCATCTCCACTACCGATATATAATCTCCCAGGAGTAGTAAAAATTGTCTTTATAATATAAAAAGCATTATCTATAGAATTAGCTCTAAAAAATATCCAGGCAAAATTGATCAAGACAAATGTTAGTAGCACATTAATGATCCCTCTCCTATTTTTTCTGTTCACCAAAACTTCTGCTATTAAATACAAACCGTTTAATGCTCCCCATGCAATAAAAGTCCAATTTGCACCATGCCATAAACCACTAATTAAAAAAGTAATAAAGAGGTTATAAAGCCAACGCATCTTCCCTACTCTGTTTCCTCCTAGAGGTATATACAAATAATCTCTAAACCATGTAGATAGTGATATATGCCATCTCGTCCAAAATTCACTTACAGAAGCTGCAAAATAAGGGCGTCTAAAATTTGTCATTAGATCAAAACCAAAAAGTTTTGAGGTTCCTATTGCTATTAATGAATATCCTGCAAAATCTCCGTATATCTGAAATGTAAATAAAACAGTTGCGACAATAAAACTTAAACCATCGTGATTTTCGATATTATTATATACCGCATCCACATAAATAGCTGCCCTATCTGCAATCACTAATTTTAGGAAAAATCCCCAAATCATAAGTTTAATTCCAGTAGAAAAATTCTGATAAGTAAACTTTCTTTTCTTCAAAAACTGTGGAACCAAATTGGTGGCTCTTTCTATTGGCCCAGCGACCAACTGAGGAAAAAATGATACAAAAGCCGCAAAAGCAATAAAATCATTGGTAGGCTTTAGCTTTTTTCTATAGATATCTATAGAATATGATAAGGTCTGAAAAGTATAAAACGAAATCCCAACCGGTAAAATCACTTTTAGTGTCCAGGTATTTTGAAATTCATATCCGACAGAAGCAGAAAGATCGATCCATGATTCTATAAAAAAATTATAGTATTTAAAAAATCCTAACAACCCCAAATTAAATAGCACACTTACCCAGAGCCATCTCTTTTGCGTTAATTTATCTTTGGATTGATATATTCGAAATCCAACAAAATAGTCTGTTAAAGTACTTAATGCTATTAGAGACAAAAATCGCCAATCCCACCATCCATAGAAAACATAACTTGCAATTAATAGTAAAACGTTCTGAAGCTTATGATTTTTATATACTACAAACCAATAGAGTACAAACACAATACATAGAAAAAGAAAAAACTCTAAAGAATTAAAAAGCATAGTTTCTACTAATTTTGAATTTTATCTTTGATATTGTTTTTAATCAGTCTAAACTTACCGCTTTTCTCTACAGGAATTGCATCAACATACCTTAGTTCTATTTCTATTTTGGTCCCCACTCGATCTCTTAAATTTTTCAAAAACACTTCTTCATATTTAGTATCAAATACCGTTTCATCTTTTTCTATCAGAACTAAAAGGTGCTCAATTTCATCTTGTTGGATTTGAAATTTTATGATCCCTTTTACTCCTTTAAGGGCATTTGATATATTTCCCAGATTGATTTTTCCTATTTCCTCAGAATAAATATAATCCGAAATACGACCAAGAACTTCTTTAACTAACGGATTGTTATTTCCGCAAGTGCATGCTCCTGTGCCAAGTTCAATCTGATCACCAATATCATATCGAATAAGCGGAGTACCATGAGTATTAAAAGAAGTTACTATTAATCTTCCCTTTTTACTTGGATTATTTTCCTCATCTAGTACTTCAAAAACACCACTCTGTAATTCTAAGTGTAATTTCTTATTCTTACATTCAAAAATAAATGGTGCTCCTTCTGATGAAGCGTATTGATTATATAAGTTTGTTTTAAAATATCCTTCTAAAACCTCTCGAATATCATCTGTTATAGTTTCTGCGGTAGGAAATATTGCTTTAATAGTATTCTCGGGGAAATCAATATTTTTAGCTAATCCATATTTTGCAATTTCATACATTGTAGAAGGAAACCCAACCATGTATAAAGGTTTATAGTGCATTAAATTCTTAAGGTAATATTCTAAATATTTACCATGAATATGGAAAGTAGAATAATATCTTACGTTATAAATATGATCCGTTTTCCAAAACCTTTTTTTATTAATATCCTTTTCACTCAAAAGGTTTTTACCACTAAACCACGCTGTTTTTTTTCCTAATTTGTATCCAAAACTACTTCTAAAGTCATCTAACAAAGCAAATCGTTCCTGAACATCATCATGGGTATAGAGTACTTCTAGGGATTTTCCTGTAGTTCCTCCTGTTTTAGATACAATTCCTTCACTTTTTTGAATTGTATAAATACCAGAATAATTACTCCGTAATGTTTCTTTATTAATTATTGGAAGTTTAGCAATATTGGTGATATCTTCTGAAGCAGTAATATCTCCTAATGTCTTGTTATAATATTCAGAATGTTTTTTTGCATATGTAACAAACTCACTATATCTATTTGCTTGTATGCTACTAAGCTGATCAACAGATAGGTTTCTGTTTTTAAAATAGTACTTTACAAAATGTTTGTATTTACCAGAATATCTTTTTCTGTATGCCAAAACATTATATAATGATACAATCCAATTTTGCATAAAATGGGGAGACTTTGCATAGATCTTTTCTTGTAAATTCCCCATATCACTTATGTGTTTGTTTCAGATAAAAATCCTGAAATATTTCAGTATTTTTTTGAATATCGTACCCTTTATTTTTTACTATATCAAAGTTATTAGCTTTCTCTTCTGATATCTTTTCTAAAATTTTATCTGCCCAGACCTCTGGTGAGATCGTAATCGGTAAAAATTCTATATCCTTGGTTAGATGTACTTCTCTTGTAATTCGATCAGAAGCAAAAACTTTGAGCCCTGCAGCCTGAGCTTCTATTAGAGTAACGGGAAGGCCTTCATAAAAAGAAGGGAAAACAAATACATCCAACATTTGATATAACTGTGGTATATCTGTTCTTACGCCTAAAAAACGTATTTTATCATCAATAGACAAACTTTTAGCTTCTTCTTCGATCTTAGCACGTAAAGGTCCGTCTCCAATAAAAACCAATACACTATCTTCTTTCTTTTGAACTAATTGATTAAAAATCTTCAAAATGTATGAATGATTTTTTTGACTCGTAAACCTTCCTACATGGCCAATAACCAATTTATTTTCTAGATCATGCTCCTTTTTATAAGTATCACTTACAATTGAATCATAGGCAAATGCTTTAGCATCAATTGCATTATTCATTATTGTAAAAGCTGTTTTTTCTTTGAAAAGCCATTTCCCGGCTTTTTCACCACAAGAGAAACTATGAGTAGAATACTTATGTATTTTTTTCTTTAATTGAAATTTGACGAGCTTTTTAAATGTTTCCTTAAGGCTTTCGCTATTTGATAATACATCTTTTAGTCTTATGGGTTCAATAGCAATATGTGCATGAGCAATTCTACAAGGTATATTAAACTCTTTTGCTATTTTAAGAGGAAAGCAACTAAATGTATTTAAATGCGAATGTACAATTGTATATTCTTTATGTTCTTCAAAAAACTTTCGTAGTTCATTATAATATGCGCCAGGAAAAAAAGGACTTATAGGATTCATTCTATATATTTTTCCTCCCAGGCTTTCTATTTCATCATCAAAAGCAGCTCTTTCCTTTCTGTGAACCAAAAAATCAAACTGAACTTTATTTTTATCTATACTACGATAATAGTTCATGATCATAGATTCTGCTCCTCCACGATTCATAACAGTAAAGACTTGTAAAACTCTGGTGGTAGCCATCAAAATTCGTTTTTGGTTTTATATCTTATATAAAGGTTAAGCAAAACCCCAAACGGAATTGCTAAAAATGTGATTAGTTTTTTTGGAGATTCTTTTAAAAAACCTCCATTTTTTATAAACATAGAACTTGAAACGTAGTGAATTGCATTTTTAAATTTGTCTTTAAAATTTTTCGCCAATTGCATTCTACTTTTTCTTGAAAAAGCAAAACCTCTGGGATGTCGTCGATATTGTTTTAGCATATTCATACTAGAACCATCAGCCATATATTCTACAACACAAAAAACCTCATTTACAGGTAGTAATTTATAATCCTGATCGATAAGTTGATATAGATACCCTAATGGTACAAATCGTTCGCCTTCATAGATAGGATATGATGGGTATTTTTTTACTACTTCGGTTCTATACACTAATTTTTTATCTCCCTTTACTCCATGAACATTATATATATCATACAATGTAGTTTCTTTTATATTTTGGGGTATTTTGGTTCCTATGATAGCACCACTTTCATCTGCATCTAATCCTACCAAACCAGCATATTCTGGTTTATCCTTAATGGTTTCCCATGAGTTGAGGATTTTTTCAACAGCATCATCTGCCATGCAATCATCACTATCGATACAAAGATTAAGAGTAGTTTCGATAAGTCGATATGCAGCATTATGTCCTCCATGCATTCCCAGGTTCTCCTGATAATGATATACAATATCTATTTTATTTTCTTTAATCCAGGATGCAACCAGTTCTTCTGTAGTATCTGTAGATCCATCATCTATAATAAGCCATACAAAATCTTGATTTGATTGTTTAATTAAGCTTTCATAGCATTTATGCAAACAATATGCTCGATTATACGTTGGTGTAAATACTGTAATAGTTTTCATGTGTGGTTAAAATTAGTTTTTGTTATCCCCAATATAAATAGTACATAAAATAAGTAAACGAAAAATACACCAACATTACCTTACCTAACATAAAATGATGATCCTTAAAAAAGTTTTGTTTAAGAAAAGGATAGATAATAATCACGGCCATCATAAACCATGATAAATAGGCAAATCTATTGGAGTAATTAGCTTTAATAACCAAAACCCAAAATCCATTGCAAATCAAATAGGTATTTAAGAGTTGATAATAGAGTTTATCTTCAAATTGTTTTTTATAAATAAAATACCATCCGGCTGCTATTGGAAATGCACTATGAAACAAAAAGTCCCAGCGAAAACCTGTACTGGCAAAAGTGCCCTCTGCTGCCTGAGAATTTAAATATCCAGATAGTCTGTCGTCTGCAAACCCTATACTACTAAAAAGCGATATCCAAACTCCACCCATTGCTAATGACAATGGAATACACATAAGCCACCCTTTGAGATACACTTTAGGGTTATTGTAAAAATATGTAGCTACAAATGCTAATACTGGCAAAAATAAAGTTTTATGAAAAGCAACAGCACAAAGAAAAAACACAGCCATCACTACTTTGTTTCTATGATAACTTACTCCCCATAAAAAAAGAGAACAGGCCGCTCCATTTCTCATACCATTTACCCCATAGGTCCAAAATGAATAGGAAACGATAAACATCATAAAAGCATAGTACCAATATTGATTAAAGAGTTGTTTAGAAATTCTGTATAAAGGAAATATGTATATAAAAGCGCATATAGTAAAAAAGGTATGAGCAGAAACCACATACGCTAAGGTTTTCATGAAAATATGCCATGAAT
Organism: Aquimarina macrocephali; assembly: GCF_051627225.1. Classification (NCBI taxonomy): domain Bacteria; kingdom Pseudomonadati; phylum Bacteroidota; class Flavobacteriia; order Flavobacteriales; family Flavobacteriaceae; genus Aquimarina; species Aquimarina macrocephali. Next base: position 4,521,928 of record NZ_CP151795.1, on the reverse strand, counting down.
AATCTGCTCCAAACATAATCTCTCCTCCATTTTGATAATGCTGAAATGATCGCATATAATTAATCATATCACCAAATAAGTATGTAATAGGTCTTTGTCCTATATACAGGATGATATAAGTAAGCAGAACATACCCCGTGATATTAATAAAAATCAAATTCTTTTTATCGTCCATTTTCAAAACTCTGGTGTGGAGTAGTGTAAATAGCACTAGAAAGAGTGATAGATTAATATAAATCTTGTAATATATCCCTATTGGTATCCAATCAAACATTGTACATCAATTCTTTTTGTTTAAGAATATTAACTTACATAAATTCTCTGTAAACTTTTTCCCTGCAAATTTATCTATATGGTGACCATCATAAGTTTCATAAACCATATCCATTTTATTAAAATCAAAATATGGAATATGATTAGTTTTTGATAAAGAATCTATCGTAGTATCAAATTTTGGATAATACTTTTCTTCATACCCTAAATATTCTTTACTTATAGGCATTCTTACCAAATAAACATCTCCATAACGGTCTAATTTTTTTATTAAAGTCACTAAGCTTTGTATTCGTATATCAGACACTTCAAAGTCCTCTTGATCTTTTAAGTATAAGGCGATTTGATTCTTTTTCCAATCTTCAAAAACCTGCTTATTCTTAGGTAGATTTGTTTCTTCTAGCCAACCATCTTTATGTAAAGTAGAGCTTTTTCTGAACATTCCTTTGAAATGAAAAAAAGAAAAATTCTTTACCAAATATTCATAATTTGGATTCATATTCACAAAGTTCATATTATGAGGAGGTTGATCAATCTCTCTAAATTCTCCTTCCTCATTGCTATAATCCTTGTGTGAGGTTAACATATCCGGAGTAATAGAAATAATAAAAATACCATTAGTTGATGTGGTATCTAATTTTTTAAAAATGCTTTTGTTATATGGTGGACCGATAAGAGCTTGAGCAATTGTAAAGCTATAGTTCAAAATCGGAAGATCGTATCCTTTATCCTTAAAATATGTATTTATAACACTTGGTTGGATTCCCTGTAAGCTTCGAGAATCCCCTATAATCATCGATTTGGCATTTGGGGTTGTAAACTTTTCATAAAAATAATCTACATTACCTCCAGAATTAACCAGAACAATAGTAACTATCCCCAAACATATGATAAAGAAAAGACCTAACTTAAGTAAAAGTAATTTCATGATTATTTAAAATTGAAAATATATAAATGTATCCGAACTTCTCCCGAAAAACAAGATAAGTAAAAAGATGAATATGTATGATGACCATCGAAGGTAAACATTATAATTGCTTATTTCGAAATCATGTTTCTTCTCACGGTTTGCCCATTCTATGAGCATAAAAAAACCAATCAAAGCAACTATCATTAAAGTATTAGCAGTAACATAGCTCGCAGGATACTTTATAATACTTGACGAAAAAATACCTTTGTAGTAATCCAATGCCACCGCAACACTATCTACCCTAAAAATCACATCTGTCATCATTACCAAAACAAATAGGCCTATCATTTTATAGATTTCTTTAAAAGACGGAAACCATTTTCCTTTTGCCATAATATCTGATGCATTCATGCTACCCGAATATACCAAAGGAACAAAATAAATTCCATGAAGTAATCCAAAAACGATAAATGTCCAATTAGCTCCATGCCAGAATCCTACCAAAATAAAAGTAGCTATAATCGAAATCACCAATCCTTTTTTATGAAGTCTTCTAAGCGTAAATGATAATGGTGTAAAAACATAATCCATCATCCATGTAGTCAAAGAAATATGCCATTTTTTCCAAAAACCACTAATATTGGTTGAAAAAAACGGAGTTGCAAAATTACGTGTTAATTGTAATCCAAATAATTTAGATATTCCTATTGCCATATTTGAATACCCTGAAAAATCTGCATATATCTGTATTGCATAGAAAAATGCACCTATTACCAATACACTTCCTGGTTTATCTTCGTAATTATTAAAAATAGGATTTGCAATAGCAGCACAATTTTCTGCTACTACCACTTTGGTGAATAATCCCCATAATATTTGTCTAAGTCCATCAACAGAGGTAGCATAGGAAAGCTCTCTTTTCTTTTTAATTTGTGGAATAAAACTTCCTGCTCTTTCTATAGGTCCCGATAATATTTTTGGGAAAAATGCTATAAAAACAGAAAAATCCAGCAGATCGTTACTTGGTTCGACCTCTTCATTATACACATCTAACAGATATCCTAATGTCTGAAAAGTAAAAAAACTAATCCCTAAGGGTAATAGGATAGAAAGCGTATTATAATCTAAATCAGTACCAAAAACATTTACTATTTTATAAAATCCTTCGTAGAAAAAATTAAAGTACTTAAAATATACCAGCAGACCGATATTAAATACCAATCCCAAATTTAAAAGCATTTTTTGTTTGCTTTCTTTTATAGTATTATGAATTTTTAATCCTAAATAGTAATTAATAAGAATACTTGCAATTAGCAAAAATAAAAACCTCCAATCTGCCCAGGCATAAAAAAATATGCTGGCCATCAGTAAAAGTATATTTTGAGATACTGCTGATCGTTTAAAAAGCAGCCAGTATAACACTAGTACAGGAATTAAAAAAACAACGAAATCGAATGAGTTAAAAATCACGTTTTCTAAATTAAATTTTACCTTGAATTACTGAGACAAGGGACCCCAAATTCTTTAATTTATTTAAATCTCTAAGTTTAAATTTAATATCAAATTGTTCTTCAATTTTTGTAATGATCATCATATGAGATAGTGAATCCCAACCATCAACATCTTGCGCCGTCAATTCATCATTAGTCTCAAAATTACTGTGTCCTAATACAGATACAAGTGCATCACTTATTTTTTCTTTAATCTCTGTGGTTTCCATAAATATGCTTTATGTATTTAGAATTATGTTTAGTTAAAATATTGTTGTTAATTCTTTTCTGTCGATTTTTCCATTAACATTAAGAGGAAAAGTTTCCATAAATTTTATCTGCGAAGGTATCATATAAGAAGGCATTTTTGCTTTCATATATTCAGAAAGTTCTGTAAGGTCAAATTTTTCTGACTCTATTACCAATCCAATTTCGGTACCTCCCACTTTATTAGTGTAAGCAACAGCTACTGCATTGATTTTATGTAATCCTTCTTTTGCGTAGAGTTCGACTTCAGAAAGCTCTACACGATATCCTCCTTGTACTTTTGCCTGAAAATCTATTCTTCCCAAAAACATGATATCTCCATCAGCATCTATATATGACAAATCCCCAGTTTTATAAAATCTAGTTTTTTCACCATTATATTCGGTATAGAAAAATGCTTCTTCATTTTTCTCTGGATTCATCCAGTATCCCGGTGTTAATAAGGAACCTGCGAGGCATAGCTCTCCTTTTGTACCCGTCTCAAGAATTTCATTAGATTCGTTTATAATTATGGTTTCAACCCCCTTCCATGGTTTTCCTATGGATACTACTCCATTATGTATTTTTTTAGAATTAGTATCATAAGTATACCCTGTACAAAGCATTGTGCTTTCTGTGGGACCATATACATTCATTATTTTAGTGTTTGGTAAGCGTTGCGCCCATTCTTCTGTGACATCTGCCGGTAAGCCTTCTCCACAAAACAAACTATATTTTAAATAAGGTGAATCTATCTCATCAAAATATGGCCTTAAATAATGTAATATTGAAGGAACCATTAATGCATATGATAATCTTTCGTCTTGAATTAATTCAAAAATATAGCTGAATTTTATTTCATCTTTTGGGATTGTGTATACTCTGGCTCCTTTAAGTACTGGAAGCATAAACGACATTACTGACACATCAAATGTTAAACCAAACATCTGTAAGCATCTATCATTTTCATCTAATTGAATTCCAAAATCAAAAAATGCATCACAAAAGGCAATAAGATTAGCAAATGCTATGGGAACACCTTTTGGTACCCCTGTAGTTCCAGAAGTAAATAAGATATACGCTATTGATTCATCTGGCACTAATTTTGGTTCTAAATCATCAGCACTTCCTGTTGCTAATGCCGAAGAAATAATATTGTATTCTGGATATACAACTACATCAGAAGAATCTACTATTGATCTTATGTTAGTCTGTTTGATGATATTATTGTTTCGTTCTTCGGGGCTTTCTGGATCAAGAGGAACATACGATTTTCCTTCAAACCATATTGCAAAAATTGCTGCATAAGTTTGTATATCATCATTTGCAATTAATCCAATATTCACTTCATCATCAGAGATTTTTTCCTGTATTATTTTTCTTATACCTGAAATTGACTCGGCTAAATCCTTATACGTATATTCTTTCTCATTAATGACAAAAGCTATGCGATCTGGATTTTTAGTAATTGATTGGCTAAGCGCTTGCTGCAAATTCATTTTTTTATTATTTGTTAACTAAATAATTCTTTTAATTTTTTTCTGTCTGTTTTTCCATTAGTGTTTAACGGAAAACTATCTATAAATCTAATTTGAGTTGGGATCATATACTGAGGTAATTTCGTTTTTAGCTCATCTAATAATTGATCTGTTTCAAATTTTTGAGATTCAATAACCAACCCAATTTCTGTAGTATTCATGTTATTAGCAAATGCTATAGCAACAACATTCATTTTATCCAGGCTTGTTTTTGAGTGAAATTCAATTTCAGATAATTCGACTCTAAATCCTTGGATTTTTGCCTGAAAATCTACTCTCCCCAAGTATAAAATATCGCCCTCTTCATCTACAGTACATAAATCTCCTGTTCGATAGAATCTTGTTTCTTTTCCATTATAATCTTTAAAGAAAAAAGCTTCTTTGTTTTTTTCTTCATTTTTCCAATACCCAGAAGTAAGTTGAACACCACTTAAACACAATTCTCCTTTTTCACCAGTCTTTACTTCATTATTATCACCATCTACAATAATCGTTGTAGTGTTAAACATATCTTTTCCAATAGTCAAAACGCCATTATGCGTTTTATTGGTTTCTTCTCTTTTATAGGTATAATCTGTACAAAATATGGTGCACTCTGTGGGGCCATATACATTGGCTATCGTTGCATTTGGTAAACATTTACTCCATTCTTCGGTAACATCAAGAGGTAAAGCCTCACCACAAAACAAACTGTATTTCATATCCGGACAATCTATTTCATCAAAATATGGTCTTAGATAATGTAATATTGAAGGAACCATTAAAGCAAAGGTTAACTTATAATCTTCCATGAGTTCAAAAATATAACTATACTTAATCTCATCTTTAGGAATAGTATAGGTACATGCACCTTTAAGTATTGGAGCCAAATATGATAATACTGATAAATCAAATGTCAATTCAAACATTTGCAAGCATCTGTCTGTATTGGTCAATTCATAATCAAGTTTCCAAAATGCTTCTGTAAAACCAGATAAATTGCTAAATGTTATAGGAACACCTTTTGGAGTACCCGTTGTTCCTGATGTAAAAAATATATATGCAAGATCTTCTCCTGATATATGATCTACAGGGCATAAGTTAATTTCTGAAGTAGGTAGTTCTTTTATTAATATTGTATTATAATCATTAAAAACCTTGTCTATTGAAGAATCTAAAATGGTTTTTATACCTGCCTGTTCAATCACAGTATGATTTCTATGCACCGGAAATTCTGGATTTAACGGGACATATGCTTTTCCTTCCATCCACAATGCAATTATAGATGCATACGTCTCAATATCATCGTTGGTTACTAATCCGATAATAACCTCTGTTTTTTCTACCGAAGTATGAATTGCCTGTCGGATATCAGAAACTACCTGAGCAAAATCCTTATAGCTATAATATTCGTTTCTAATACAGAAAGCATTACGATCATAATTATCTTCAATAGATTTTTGTATGTTAGAAATTAGGTTCATTCGGTTTTGTGTTTAAATTCTTCTACTATTTAGCACTACTATAGTTATACTCGTTTTCCATCTTTTTTTATAATTCGTGCTGGGTTTCCTACAACAACACAATTTTCAGGAACATCTTTTACTACTACAGCTCCAGCTCCAATTATGCTATTATTTCCGATTGTAATATCTCCTATAATGATTGCTCCCGTATTCACAGAAACATTATCTCCAATAGTTGGTCTTTTCCCTTCTACTTCTCCTACCGTTACCAAATGGTTTACATAAAAATTTTCTCCTATAGAATCGGCATTTAGAATTGTACAGTAAGGATGTCCTGTAAGTACTCCACCACCCAATTTGGTGGTAATATCAATTGTGAAATTAGATTGCTTTCTACAATAGATATTAAGCAAATGAGAAAAAACACTTCGGTTTCTAAAGTAAAACAACGTTCTAAAATCTGGAGAGTTTGTTAAAAACGTAAGTAATAGTGAATATTTTCCTTTTTGTATTTCTTTTGCTTCGGCCCATCTTTTTATATCTTGATCAATAACACTTTGGTTCTTACTAAATTTATACATTGCTAAATGTGGTAAGAGTAGTATTTTATATAAAAAAGAAAATAAAGATCTCATCTTAGTTGTACTTAAGTTAAATAATTCTTCTATTTATTTACCGATAAAATGGAGTCCGCAAGTGCCTTTGTAAACAGCTCTCCTCCTTTTTTATCAATATGGTGCCCATCATAATTGCTAAATTCCTTTAGTTTTGGATGTCTTGTAAAATTGAAATACCTAATATTATTTGATGTAGCAACCGAGTCTATGAAGCTATCAAATTCTGGGTAAAATTTATTTTCTATTTCTAAAATATCTACATCTATCGGGCTTCTTACAAAAAAAACATCCCCGTGTTCTTTTAAATCTTTTATTAAATCGTAGAAACTTTGTTTTCTAACGTTAGAAAGTTTGTAGTAATCCAAAAACTCTGTAATCATATCTTTTTGAACCTTTTTCCTGGAGTTAAAAGAGAATTCATCCTTGCTTAGTTCTTTTCTTTCCATCCACCCATCTTTATGAAGTAGGTAATTTGTTTTGAACACGTGCCTAAAGCTAAAAAGATTAAGGTTACGAAGTATATACTCATAATTAGGGTTTACATCAACATAAACCATATTATGAGGAGGCTGATCTTGTTCTCTAAACTCGCCTAAATCATCATTATAATCATCTCCAGAACAGAACATCCATGGAGTTAGACTAAGTATATATACTCCATTCTTAGTCTCTTTATCTAATTTACGTAAAATACTCTTCCTATAAGGAGGTCCCATAGGGGTTTGAGCAATGGTAAATGCATAATTATACATTGGCAATTCATAATCTGTATCACTTGATTTTATAGCTTCATTAAGGATTTCTGGTTGTATCCCTTGCATTGCTCTACTATCACCCAAAATCATAGATTTAGCCTTAGGTGTTGTAAACTTGTTATAAAAGTGATCTATATTTCCTCCATATTTTAGAAGTATTGCCGTTAGCACCACAAAACAAACAAACAAAAACAAACTTACTTTTTTTATATACTTTTTCATAGCGACTAAAATTGGAAGTAAATAAATGAAGTTGAAGACTTACCAAAGAACAAGATGATTAAAAATACAGCCATATATGAGCCCCATCTTATATAAACTGGTCTATTACCGATAGCCAATCCATGTTGTTCTTTTCTATTGATCCATTCGACTACTAATAAAATAACAATAACTGCTATCGAAATTTTATCTAAATTACCCCATGTATTTCCTTGAAAACTAAAAATTCTTTTGATATATAAAAATGCATCTTCTATAGAATCTGCTCTAAAAAACACTCTAATAAAACAAGTCACAATAAAAGTTTCAAACATGGCATAACCCTGTCGAAATGAAGGCAAAAAATTATTTGCCGCTACAATCTCCAGGTTACGTCGGTTCTTCTTGGATAACATTAAAGGAACATAATATAATGCATTAAGAAATCCCCAAAATATAAATGTCCAATTAGCACCATGCCAAAATCCACTAATAAGGTAAATGATAAAAACGTTACGGATTTTTTTATTGAGTCCTACTCTACTTCCTCCCAACGGAAAATACACATAGTCTTTAAACCAATTGGTAAGAGACATATGCCATCTTCTGTAAAACTCTGCTATATCCCTTGCAAAATATGGGAAAGCAAAATTTTGTTTCAAATCAAAACCAAATAATCTTGCACTCCCGATCGCTATATCAGAATACCCTGAAAAATCACCATACAACTGAAAAGCAAAGAAAATCATACCTACAAATAGTTCTCCGGAAGAACTCATTGAAGGATCCGCAAAAGCCTGATCTACAAAAACCGCACAGTTATCAGCAACAACAACCTTTTTAAAGAAACCCCAAAGCATTTGTCGCATTCCATCTGCCGCTTTATCATACTCAAAAGTTCTTTTCTTTTGAAACTGTGGCAGCAAATTAGTTGCTCGCTCTATTGGCCCGGCGACTAATTGAGGAAAGAAACTTACATAGGCAAAAAACTGAACGATTGAATTTGAAGGTTCTATTTTATCTCTATATACATCTATTGTGTAGCTAAGCGTTTGAAAGGTATAAAAACTAATACCCACTGGTAAAATAATATGTAACGTTGTGTAATCTGCATGAAATCCAACAACATTAAAAAGATCAACCAGAGAATCTGCAAAAAAGTTAAAGTACTTAAAAAACCCTAACAACCCAATATTCATTGCAAGGCTAATCCCTACAAAAATCTTTTTTGTATTCTTCTCCTGAGAAGCCTTTATCTTTTTTGCTACCCAAAAATCTATTAATGAACTAGCCGCTATTAAAAACAGAAAACGCCAATCCCAGCAACCGTAAAAGAAATAACTTATTACTAATAAATAAGTATTCTGAATTTTTAATGACTTTTTTGAAAGAAGCCAGTATATCGAAAAAACGATCGGTAAGAAAATTAGAAATATAACCGAGTTAAATATCATTTTTAAAAATTAATTATTTTGTTTTTTTAAATTTTTACTACGTTAATTGGGGTATAATTTTCTTTTTTTATTTATTACTTAATAATTCATTAAACATGTTATTCCATAATTTCATTACATTTTCAACACTATAATTTGAAGCGTTTTGTCGTGCATTTTTGCCCAGCTCTTCTAACTTCATTCTATTTTTCATAAGCTCAATTAATTGATTTGCAAATTCTATATTATTATATACCGGGATCAATACTCCGTTCTGAGTATTAACTATATTTCTAGGCCCATTAGGACAATCAAAAGAAATAATAGGTAAACCACAAGCTTGAGCTTCTAATAAAACTAAGGGAAAACATTCATTATGCGATGACATTGCAAAAATAGAGGATGCCAGCATTTTGCCTTTTACATCACTTGTTACTCCTTTTAGAATCAAATGGTTTTGTAAATTTTTAGTATTAATTTTGTCTTGTAACATTTTTACATAATCTGGTTCTCCATCACCGTAAATATGAAGTTCCCATCCGGGGTGCTCTTTGCTAACAATTTCCCATATATCAATTAGCATATCATAACCTTTTACTGATGCAATTCTACCAGCAGTAATCACAATATTATTGGATATGGCCGAAACTTTTTCTGGATAAAAAGTAAGAGGGTTAGGGATAACAACGGTATTATTTGAAGTATAATAAGTAGCCTCATCTTGATTAAGAATAACCAGTTTATCATATTTAGTCTCTACATAATCTGCAAACTTCAGAAAATACTTTTTTTGAAGATTTCTGGGATTTCTTCTATTCTCGAGTTCAATAAACTTAGAGTAATGAAACTCTTTTACTTTAGGAATATCCTTGTTAATAAAAGGTATAAAATAGGTATCTGTACTATGGCTACAGACCACAACAATATCTGGGTCTATTTTTTTAATTACAGATTTAGTCTTTTTAATATGCTTAGGTAGCTTTTTTAAATTAACCGGATGGAAATAGGATTTGTTTCTTTGGTAATTAATTCCCAGGTCTTTAAAAATAATATTATCATTAAACTCATAACATGGTTCTTTACCCTTTTGTTCTGTAGTAATGATATAAATTTCATTATCTGATATCGAAGCAAGATAGTTTGCTTTGATAGAAAGCACTCTTTCAATACCACCGTGTAAATACACCTGATCAATGATAAATACTATTTTCATTTAGATGTATTATTAGTTAAACTTGTAAATAACACATCCCATTCTGCTGTAATTTTTTCTGGTAAATATCGTTTTACAGCTTTTCGTGCACTTTTTCCCATCATAGTTCTGGATTCAGGACTCTCTACAAGAGATAAAATGCTTTTTGATAAACCATCAATATCACCATTCTCAACCAACAGTCCATTTTCTTTATCCGAAATAATATCGGATGGACCATATGGGCAATCAAAAGAAACACAAGGAACGCCATACGCCATAGCTTCTGTTAGCACCATTCCAAAACCTTCATATCTAGACGACATCACATATATAGAAGCTTCTTGATATTTCTCAGCTATATTTCGTACCGGAGCATAAAAATTAACTGTTTCTAATATTCCTAAATCACGTGCAAGCTCATCTAACCCTTCTTCTTTGCTTATAGTTCCGTAAATATCAAGAGTCCAATCCGGATATTTTTCTACTATTGGTTTCCAGCTTTTTAGCAGTCTGTCATATCCTTTTTGAAAGCTCTGTTTTCCTACGGCAATAGCTTTTTTGTTTTGTAAAGTACTTTGTTCATTTGGATAGAATGATAATGGATTTGGAATCACCTTAAGGTTTTTAAGGTTCCATTCTTTGAGGTTGCCTTTTGTTAAAACAATAAAATGGTCATAGAATTTACCTCCAAAATTCATTAATCCAAACTTTATCGAAGCTTTTATTTTGTGAAACAAGGATGGAGTACCTTTTTGTATTTCTACATTTTTGGAAACATGCCTTTCATATATCATCGGACAAGGTCTACCAAGAGCAATGGGTACTAAAAAACCTTTAAGTCCATCATCACATACTGCAATAACGTCTGGGTCTAGTTTTTTAATTATACTCCTTAACTTAGAAACATACTTATAAATATAAACCAATGGATTACCGCTAACCGTTATATTATGATACGTTAGTTTTGAACTAAAATCATAGAAGAGCGTATCTTCATCCTGATTTAAAGTCACAATATGTATATCATAGTTATATCGATCAGCTAGCATGCTGGCTTTTATAGAAAGTACTCTTTCTAATCCTCCAGGGCCATCTACTCGATTAACAATATATATAAGTTTCATATACAGTTAAATATTTTATTAGTTTAACTGATTTGTTACCTTTTCTTTTAAGGCATTGGCTAAATCATGATGTTTTTCAAGATTCTTTACCAAAGTATTCTTATCTATTTTTCCTTCTAAAGGAAAATTGGCCGTGTACTCACCTGTTTTACTATCGATATCAATTCTATTAAATAGTTCCAGAATACCATCAAATCGACAAGAATCTACAAAACTGTCAAATCCATTGACAAAGATTACAGGAGTTCCCATAGCAAGGCAAGGCAAGGCACAATGAATCCTTGAAGTGATCACTAGCTTTGCTTTGGCATATTTATTTAAAAGTTCTTCTGCCATACCAAATTTCTCTTCATCAGAATATGTATTGGATGGAGGTTCTTGATTGATAAATTCCGCAGAAGCCAGTACTTCTTCACTAATAAAATTCTTTAGGTGTTTATTCTTTTTCCCTAATTGAAATGCGGTACCATTAAGAATATTCTTTATTGTAATTTTGGTATTATAAAATATTTTCTCAGGTCTTGGATAGCTATAAAGAGGATCTACAATATAAATAGTATCATCTCTTTCCGAATCATCAACTTTGTATGAATCCAAGGTTAGTGTTAGGCAACCAGTAAAATGAGCATCTATACCTTTTGCTTTTAATGTATCTGCAGTAAATTGATCCCTACATCCGATAGGTTCGTGTTTTTTTAAGTATGCAATCCCTTTTTCGCTTAACATATGTGGAGCTGCAGTATTATTCATATGAAAAGAGACAAATACTGGGTCAATATTTTCTGATGGAACCCAATTATGAATATTATGAGTAAACCAACCATTCATAACAAGTTTAACTGGATCTCCCTTGTAATCGGCTAATCTTTCTCTATTCAAAAAAACATCAACTTGTGGTAAAAACTGTTTAGCAGCAAGACTTTGAATATTGTCTCCAACATTAAAAAACCGCTTATTTTCATCATATTTAAGTAGTCCGTATTTCATTAGTCAATATTTTTTAGTGCATTATTTTTTTATACAATCTTCTTAACCAGGGAAATTTATTTCGTATAATAAACTTGATCCTATGCTTTATTTTATTGGGATTATTAATTTTTTGTTCTAAGAGGTCGTCTATTTTCCCTTCTCTTATCTTATTAATTTGTATTGTTTCTTCTTTCTTATCATTAAAGACGTAAAAGTCATCTACTTTTTTTGCTTTTTCCATTAGTTCCCACCAGAAGTACTGAACTCCTTTACTGGCAGAACCTATTTTTAATACTTTATAAAACTCATCATATATCTTTTCATCTACATTAAAACCATAATCATTAGGGTTTTTCTCGTTTAAAATCAGGCCTAAGATTGTTCTAAAGCATTTCTCACAATTACTGCAATTAAATTCTGTTCTTAACTCAGAATAACATACTCTTAATTTAAACTTAGCATTAGTTTTAGTAGCAAACTCTGCTATCGAATCAACTTTGTCTTGCCTTTTTAGTTCGTATCCATCATGAAATACTTCAATACCTCCTCCCCATGTAATTTTATGATCAATTTCTGGTGTAGAGCCCCAATCAATATCAATATGATCTGTATATGAAGATGCGATATAAATCGCGTTATACTTTTTTATAAAAGAAATAGGGGCTACAGATCCTACAAGTGCCAAACCATGTTGTACTTTTCCCCACCACCCTATATCTTTTAATAGTAGCTCTACCTGATATGTATAAAAGTCACGTAGATTTGTTTCTATAAATTCTTTACTGTTATTATTTAGTAACGCTTCACTTTCTATAAAACTGGTAAAACCGTTCCACTGTGTTTTATCTTCAATAGTAATATCTGCACCATGAATAGTTACCAAATCTGGTTTTTTATCATAAATCCTTATATAGGTTGCATATGCATCTACTCCTCCACTAAATAACATTGCAGGTGTAGTTCCTTCAATATTATTTTTTATTAGTTTCCCTGCTATTAATTTTCCATTAAGAGTATATGACGAATCTCTCTTTGCAAATTCTTCTTTTATTATTTCTTGGGCATGGTAAAAATCTTCATCTACCTCATCTACTTCAATCGTAAATCCAGCAAACCATGCTATAGGAAGTATGTTTGATAAAAACGGGATCACTGCAATACTATCAGGAATATTACTTACATCTATTTGATAGCTTACATATAATGATTGATCTTCTACAAAAAACTTCTGAACCTGAGAATCAGCAACATAATCATAAACGATTTTCTTTCCTTCTTCTGAATAGGATATATTATGAAGTTTTACTTTTTCCATCGTAGTTTATTTTCGTTTTAATATTGAAGCAATAGGTTTGGTAAATAATTGTTTCTCATATTCTAATAATCCAAAAAAGTACATCATCACTACAAATACCATAGTATATGCACTTCCTTTTAGTATAAAATTTCCCCATCCATCACCTTGGATATAGTTTATAAAATACCCTATTAACACCACTACTAGTATAACTATGAGTGTTTTATTCAACAATTCTCTAAAAAACCGGAAGATATTTAAGCCAATTTTTTTCTGATAATAAAAATTCATCACATTTTGTACTACCAACCACCCTGCAACTAATCCAGAGATCATTCCTAATGCGCTATATTTTACTGCGAGAAACCCACCCAGTACTGTACCCAAAATCATAAACACAAGATATAGAATTGCTTTAAAGGATAATTTATTCTTAGCTTCTAGAATAGAATTCCCAAATGCTTGCAGCAATGGTAACGTATATCCTATCATAATTATCAATGCAATACTATATATCTCTCTACATTCTTCTGAATTATATTTACCGTCTGCTTCCAATTCTCCGCCTCCTACCCATAAATTAATAAATTGTTCTCCATACAGTATAAAAGCTCCTAAAACATACATTAATACAATAAAGGATAACCTACCTAATTTGATCATCATGTCGGTTAACTCTTCTCCTGTTGCATTCCTTACTGCCATTTGCGTTGCTCTGGGTAAAAAAACACTAGATATTGCAGTAGAAAAAGCTCCATAATATGTTCCCAGGGCGATTCCTATTCCATAAATACCTAAAACCTTCGGTACACTCATAGCTCCCAGCACCCAACTACCTGATTTCCACTGTAGCATTCCTACAATAGAAAACACAAAAATCCAACTAGAATATTTTAAAATTTGTTTGATAAACGCTTTAGAGAGCTGGTGTAATTTAAATCGTACATTAAGTTTTTTAAGCACATAATATGCAGATACTGATATTGTAAAAATATTAAATACAGAATCTACGATTACCAAAGATATTGCGCGACCTCCTAATAGAAGTACAGCTACTACCGTTATTGATCTTAAAAGATATCTGATAACACTAACAGATTCTGGAAACACGAATGCTTCATATCCTTTACAGATTCCGGTAAAAATCATTCCCGGGAGTTGAATTGCTAAATTAAAAATCAAAATAACAAACATTACTTTGGCAATTTTGAGTTCTTCGACACTAAACTTTGTAAAGTATGAGTCTATAAAGAAATAGAAAACAATCCCTAGAATAATAACGAGTAGAGAAATAACGAAATATAGAATTCCGATTGTTGCCAAAAAATTCTCTTCTCCTTTCCTATCTTTTTCTGCTCTATATTTAGCTATAAAGCGAACAACTGTATTAGTAAGACCAAAATCTAAAAGAGCAATGGTACCAATTAATGCTCCAATTGCATTAAATATACCATATTCATCTTTTCCCAAATAACTAACAATCAAAGGTGTAATCACAATACCAATAATATTAGTAAGGAAAATCTTTAGATACGTTAGGAATGCCCCTTTTTTTAGTTGGCTCAAAATGATTAGTCTTAAGTTGTTATTTTGTTATACTACCGTTTGGATTCCCCAATTATAATCTTCCGTGTACGTTTTCTTTCAGTATTCCCTTAACATCATATAGAACACCATTTGGTGAAAGCATAGATTTTAAATTTATATCTAAAAATTCTTTATGCGCAACTGTTAATACCACTGCATCATATTTTTCTTTTGGTAAATCAATTGTAGTTTCCAGGTTATATTCATGCATGACTTCGGCGGGGTTTGCCCATGGATCATATACAGTAACTTTGGTTCCAAAGTCGCCTAACTGTCTAATAACATCAACTGCTCGTGTATTACGTACATCGGGGCAATTTTCTTTAAATGTCACACCGAGCACTAATACTTTTGCTCCTTTTATATGAATATCGTGTTTCACCATAAGCTTAATTACTTCTGATGATACATATTGTCCCATACTATCATTTAATCTACGTCCAGCCAATATTATTTCTGGATGATATCCAAATTCTTGCGCACGTTGAGCCAGGTAATATGGATCAACACCAATACAATGGCCACCTACAAGTCCTGGTTTAAAAGGAAGAAAATTCCATTTAGTTCCAGCTGCTTCCAGCACATCATTGGTATCTATATCCATTAAGTTAAAGATTTTAGCCAACTCATTAACAAAAGCGATATTAATATCTCTTTGCGAGTTTTCGATAACTTTTGCTGCTTCTGCCACTTTTATTGTTGGAGCAAGGTGAGTTCCTGCTGTAATAATCGAAGCGTATAAATCATCTACTTTTTTCCCAATTTCAGGAGTGGATCCTGCTGTAACTTTCAGGATTTTTTCAACTGTATGTTTTTTATCTCCTGGATTGATTCGCTCTGGTGAGTATCCTGCAAAAAAGTCTTTATTAAATTTCAGTCCACTTATTCGTTCCAGTACAGGAACACATTCTTCTTCGGTAACTCCTGGATATACTGTAGATTCATAAATAACAATATCTCCTTTTTTTAATACCTTACCAACAGCTTCACTAGACTTATACAAAGGTGTAAGATCCGGTCTGTTATTTTTATCTACAGGGGTAGGCACCGTGATCACATAATAATTACAACCTTTTATATCTTCTATATCAGAAGAACAATAGAGTCCGTTTTCATCTAAATCGTTATTATCCTTCAATACCGATTTTAATAACTCATCTTCTACTTCTAAAGTAGAATCCGTTCCTGAACGTAATTCTTTGATTCTTTTTTCATTGATATCAAAACCTATTACCGGATATTTGGTTGCAAATAATCTGGCTAAAGGTAGTCCTACATATCCCAATCCAATGATGGCAATCTTAATATTTTGCATAGTTATTCTTTATTTACTAGAAATTTAGAGTCTATTTTAGATGCTTCCAGTACCACTTTACGGCTTCTTCTAATCCCGATTTAATATCAAATTTTGGAGCGTACCCCAAAAGTGTTTTTGCTTTATCAACAGATGCTAAAGAATGTGGTATATCTCCCTTACGTTCAGGCCCATACACAATATCTACATCTGCAATAGCAGCATCATATGTAGATAAGTATTCTTTTAATAAAACCGTTAATTCGTTTAGTGTTGTTCTCTCTCCGTAAGCTGTATTATATACGTTATTTATTGCTTCTTGATTATCAGAAACAATCGCCAATAAATTCATTTGGATTACATTATCAATATAAGTGAAATCTCTTGAGAATAAGCCATCTCCATTAATTACCGGGGATTCATATTTCATAAACTGCATTACAAATTTTGGAATAACAGCAGCATATGCTCCATTAGGATCTTGCTTGCGACCAAATACATTAAAGTATCGTAAACCTACTGTATCTAAATCATATGTCCTTTTAAAATTATCAGCATACAGTTCGTTAACGTATTTGGTTATAGCGTATGGTGATAATGGTTTCCCTATGTTTTCTTCTACTTTTGGTAAAGCTTCAGAATCACCATATGTCGAAGAGCTTGCGGCATAAATAAAACGTTTTACTCCTGCATCTCTAGAGGCTACCAGCATATTAAGAAATCCTCCAACATTAACGTCATTAGTAGTAATAGGGTCATTGATTGACCGTGGCACCGAGCCTAATGCAGCTTGATGTAATACAAAATCAACCGAATTACATGCTTTATGGCAATCATCAAGATTTCTAATATCTGCTTCAATAAAAGTAAAGTTAGAATTCTTTAGAAGTGGATCGATATTTTTCTGGTGTCCCGTTGCAAAATTGTCCAATCCGATCACAGTACTTCCAATTTCTAAAAGTGTTTCGCAAAGATTAGACCCTATAAATCCTGCTGCACCAGTCACTAGTATTTTTGAAGAACGAAGATGTTCTAGTTGTTTCGCGTTCATGAATTATATTTTAACCCCCTGTTTTTTAGTCCAAAAGACCATGCTTTTGCTTAGTCAGCGCGAAATTAAGATTTACTTATAGAACATACAACATATGTTAAAGGGGATTTTACCCCTATTTAAAATTTATAATATTTTGTTAACCTAAAAAGTCTCCAATTAACACAATACTCATTTTCAACTATCTATAAATCAAATAGTTAAAAACAAAACAGATTGTAAAATTTTAGCAACTAAAATTTTACAATCTGTTAAAAAAAATAAACGCAAGGTTATGTATAGTATCTATTGATAAATATAACTTGTATTAAAACTAGAATTCTAATAGCAATAACAATTCTTCTTCAAATCTGTTTTTACCTAAATATTGGGTTTCAAGATTAGTATCAAATGGAATTGGAGTTTGTAAACTTGCTACTCGTTTTACCGGTGCATCAAGAAATGTGAAGCAATTTTCCATAATTAATGCCGAAATATCCGAAGCTATACCTCCAAAAAGGGAATCTTCTTGCAAAATAATAACTTTGCCGGTTTTTTTCACTGATTGATATATAGCATCTGTATCCAAAGGTTGCAGTGTTCTTAAGTCAATAAGATCCGCATTGATCTGTGTATGTTTTTCTAACACATCCAATGCCCAATGCACACCCGCGCCATAACTTATGATAGTAATATCTTTTCCTTCTTTTAACATAGAAGCTTTACCCAATGGCAAATTATAATACCCTTCAGGAACTTCTTGACGAATACTTCTATACAGTGCTTTATGTTCAAAAAACAACACTGGATTAGGATCTTCTATTGCAGTAGTCAACAAGCCTTTTGCATCATACGGAAACGCTGGATATACAACTTTAAGTCCTGGTGTTTTGGTAAACCATGCTTCATTAGTCTGGCTATGAAACGGGCCTGCCGCGACACCTGCACCACATGGCATTCTAATTACAACATCTGCAGATTGGCTCCATCGATAATTTGATTTTGCCAACAGATTAACAATTGGATTAAATCCTGAAGACACAAAATCAGCAAATTGCATTTCGACAACAGCCTTATAATTATTAATAGACAGACCATATCCAGCTGAGACAATTCCTGATTCACAAATTGGAGTATTGCGTACTCGTTCTTTTCCAAATGCTTCTAAAAAACCATCTGTTATTTTAAAAACTCCACCGTATTCTGCTATATCCTGCCCCATGATCACAAGCTTATCATATCGGTGCATACTTTCTTTTAAACCATCAGAGATTGCATCAATCAACCTTAGTTCTTTTGTATTGGTATCAGGTTTTATTTCCTGATAATCAAATGATGTGTACACATCATTTAACTCTTTATCCAAATTAACATCAATCGCTTCTTCTGTATTTGCACGCTCCCAATTGGTTTCTATTTCAGTTTTTATAGTGGATTTTTTTTCAAGATCATCTTCTACAGAAATTAGTCCCTGATCAATCAGGTAGTTCTTATAGTTTTCTATAGGATCTTTAACACTCCAACGCTCCATTAATTCCTTAGGCACATATTTGGTTCCACTTGCTTCTTCATGCCCTCGCATTCTGAAAGTTTTAAATTCTAATAAAACCGGTCGTGGATTATTCCTTATACTATTAGCTAAATTACTAACCTTATCATATACTTCTAATATGTTATTTCCATCAATAATATGAGATTCCATACCATATCCCAAACCACGATCCGCCAGATGTTTACAATTATATTGCTCGCTGGTTGGAGTAGATAATCCATAACCATTATTTTCTATACAGAACAATACAGGTAAGTTCCATACCGAAGCAACATTAAGTGCTTCATGAAAATCTCCTTCGCTGGTTCCTCCTTCTCCTGTAAATACTGCAGTAACTTTATTGTTCTTTTTTAAGAGATTTCCCATAGCAATACCACACGCTATTCCCATCTGTGGGCCCAAGTGAGAAATCATACCAACAATATTATAATCCTGCGTTCCGAAGTGAAAAGAACGATCTCGTCCTTTGGTAAACCCATTTGCTTTTCCTTGCCATTGACTAAACAATCGGTATAAAGGAATTTCTCGTGTTGTAAACACTCCTAAATTGCGATGCATTGGCAATATATATTCTTCGCTTTCTAAAGCAGCTGTTACACCTATAGATATTGCTTCCTGTCCTATACCACTAAACCATTTAGATATTTTTCCTTGTCTTAACAACACAAGCATTTTCTCTTCAATAAGCCTTGGTTTAAGCATTTTGAGATATAATGAGATCAGCTGATCATCTTTGTATTTTTTTCGGTCAAAATGTAGTTCTATTTTTTCCTTTGAAATGTGCTCCATAGCAGAAAATTTGTGAAGTAAAAATACTTATTTTTACTTCACAACTCGCATCGCAATTATAATATTATTAAGTAGTTGTTAATTTACCCTAAACAATTCTACGAATTAGTTAAATTTACCATGAATTAAGGTTTATACGTTCTTAATTAACAAATTTGACCGATATTTTACAACAATAAATAAATTTGAAGTGCTATTAGGAGTTTTTGGTCAAATACACCTATTTTAGTGCTACTAATACACAAAGAATAGACTAATGAATAATATACCAAGCGTAGATTTGGCTGATTTTTTATCAAAAGATCCTTCGCGAAAACAAAAATTTGTCAACGAAATAGGAAAAGCCTATGAAGAAATAGGTTTTGTCGCATTGAAAAATCATTTTTTAAGTGACAAACTTGTAGAAAACTTATATCAGGAAATTAAAGATTTTTTCGCACTACCTACAGATACTAAAGAAAAATATGAAATTGAAGGATTAGGTGGACAAAGAGGGTATACCTCTTTTGGGAAGGAACATGCCAAAGGTAAAAAAGAAGGAGATCTTAAAGAGTTTTGGCATTTTGGACAAGAACCAGATACAGATGCTAAATTAATTGAAGAATATCCTGATAATGTTATTGTCAATGAGTTGAAAGACTTTAATGCTACAGGAATGGAAGCTTATAAAATGCTAGAAAAGACAGGGATATATGTACTTAGAGCATTAGCTATATACATAGGTCTTGATGAGCATTATTTTGATCATTGGGCAAGCAATGGTAATAGTATCTTGCGCCCTATCCACTATCCTCCTATTAAAGAAGAACCTAAAGGAGCTGTGAGAGCTGGTGCACATGGAGATATCAATCTGATTACGTTATTAATGGGAGCTTCTACAGGAGGACTACAAGTACAACATAGAGACGGACAATGGATTGATGCTCTTCCAAAAGAGGACGAACTAGTTATTAATGTTGGAGATATGCTAGAACGACACACCAATAATAAACTTCGATCTACAATACATCGAGTAGTAAATCCTCCTAAAGATCAATGGGGAAAACCAAGATATTCTATTCCTTTCTTTATGCACCCAAGAAGTGATATGAAGTTAAATTGCTTAGAAGAGTGTGTTACCAAGGATAATCCAAAACACTATGAGGATATTACGGCTGGAGAATTCTTGCATCAAAGGCTTGTAGAAATTGGATTAATAAAAAAATAGATTTCTTTATGGATTTACAAGATCAATTAAAAAATTTATTTCCTGATCACCAACCAGAAGAGGAAGAAAATGTGCAAGATCACCAAGATCAAATATGGATGCAGGATGATCCTATACTTTGTAAATATGAAAAACGAAAAGGAAAACCCATCACTATATTAGAGGGGTACACTGGTGCAGATGAAGATTTTAAAAAACTTGCTAAGGAACTAAAAACTCGTTTAAGTGTTGGTGGAAGTTTTAAAAATGATGCTATAATCATACAAGGTGATTATAGAAATCAAATTATGGAAATTCTTAAAGAAAAAGGATTTAAAGTAAAACGTGTTGGAGGATAATAATCAATAGCTATTTTGGGGAAAAACATATTACATATTACGAATGGGGATAGTCTAACTCAAAGAATGAAAGAGTTAGATCTTGTTACCGGAGAATTTATGACCTGGCGTGAAATGCTTTGCGAAGGGCCTACAGAAATTGAAGTAGAAGCAGAAGATTCTATTAAAAAGCGAGAAGCTTTTCTAAAAAAATACTACAGAATCGATTCTTCTGATTATGAAGAAAAATTTGTTTCACAACTCAAGAAAATAGATAATCTTACTAACTATACCGAAATCATATTATGGTTCGAATATGATTTATTCTGTCATATTAATATGATTGCAGCTATTAGTTTATTACTTCGTAAAGGTATTAAAGACATCCCTGTTTATTTGGTGTGTAGCGGTAGAATTGAGCACGAAAAAAAGCTATTTGGACTTTGTGAATTATCTGATAATCAATTAAAAGAACATTATAAAAACAAAGTTTTATTAACAACAGATGATCTTGAATTTGCTTCTCATATCTGGACTTTATACTGCGAATCAAAGCCGCAGAAAATGGCAGGGCAAATTAAGAGAGATTCTTCCTTTGAGTATATGTCTATATGCTTAAGAGCACATTTACAACGTTTTCCTAATATGTTAACGGGGCTTAATATTTTAGAACATAATATTCTGGAAATGGTAGATAATTACCACATCAAGAATATTAAACAACTCATGGGATATGCTTTGGAGTATCAAGGATATTATGGATATGGAGACATGCAAATGAAACGTGTTCTTGCTAGACTTTTTCAGTTTTTGGATCAAACAAAAGATAGACTTTTACTGTCCGAGAGAGGAAAACTAGCATTACAACACAAAAAAAACTTTTATAATACACAAATATTAGATTGGTATTATGGAGGTGTCAAAAAATACGATTACTTGTATAATAATGAAACACACACACTGTTAAAACTATAATATGGCTATAGCCGAATCAGAACTTATTCTTAATGAAGATGGTAGTATTTACCACCTAAATCTTAAACCAGAACATCTCTCCCAGAATATAATAACTGTTGGGGATCCTGATCGTGTTGAACAGATAACACAATATTTTGATACTATCGAATATAAAATTCGTAAACGAGAGTTTCATACACAAACAGGGACTTATAAAGGACACAGAATCACTGTAATTTCTACAGGTATTGGTACCGATAATATAGATATTGTATTTAATGAACTAGACGCCTTAGTAAATATTGATCTTATTACTCGTGAAAACAAAACAGAACACACTACGTTACAAATTGTTCGTATAGGAACTTCTGGATCAATACAACCAGATATTCCTATTGATAGTTTTGTGGTTTCAGAAATTGCGACTGGTTTTGATAGCCTTTTACATTTCTATAAAAGTGATCATGTGCAATTACCCGAAATCTCAATAGCTCTGGCAAAACATTTAAACCTAAATCAAAATAAATCAATGCCCTATACAGTAACCTATGATAAAAGCCTGGGAGAACATATGTTAAGTAGTATTGTAGCAAAAGGTCATACATTGACCAATGTTGGTTTTTATGGTCCACAAGGAAGAATTTTAAGATTATCACTACAAGATAATGAGCTCAATACAAAAATAGCTTCTTTTACTTATGAGAATAAAAAAATAACAAATTTAGAAATGGAAACTGCCGGTATGTACGGAATGGCAAAACTATTAGGACACAAAGCTGTATCTATGAATGCAATTGTGGCTAATCGTGCTACTGGAGAGTTTAGTCAAAACCCAAAAGAAACTGTAGATAAACTTATTAAATATACTTTAGATAAAATAGCAAGTTATCGTCTATGAATAGTTTGTTTGTAAAATAAAAAAGAATGAGTAGTAGGTCCTCATTCTTTTTTTATTATTTGGTTAATAATTAGATACTTCTAAAATGTATTAACCAAATAATATTTTAAGACTAATTAATAAATTAGTAAGCAACAATACTGCAATAAAGACTACGATGCCATTCTCAAGAGAATTATTTTTTAACTTCGCAACCTTTACATATGTATTTTTATTTTTTAAAAAATTCTTTTTCATAGCAATATTGTTTTTATTTGGGGTTAAAACTTTTTAAATATAAATTTCTTTAAAATAGTAATAGTTCAAATATATAAAAACCATTTGTTTTTATCGTTAAAAAACATAAATAATCGATGAAATACACATTTATTAATTTCAGATAGCATGCATACTATAAAAATAGGTGGTGTTCCTGAGCACTTCAATCTACCCTGGCATTTAACTATTGAAGACGGAAGCTATCTAAAAAACAATATACAATTAGAATGGACAGAATATCCTGGTGGTACAGGAGCCATGTGTGAAGCTCTAAGAAACAAAGATATCGATATGGCAATAATCCTTACCGAGGGTATTGTAAAAGATATTATAGCTGGTAATCCTAGTAAAATTATACAAACATATATCCAAACACCTCTTATATGGGGAATTCATGTAAGCGTTCATTCTAAATACACCCATCTTTCTGAACTTCAGAATACAAAAGCTGCTATTAGCAGGTATGGATCAGGTTCGCATTTAATGGCATATGTAAATGCTCAAAACCAAAAGTGGGATACCTCCCATCTACAATTTGAAGTTGTAAAAAATCTAGATGGAGCGGTTGAAGCATTAACTAATGGAAAAGCTGATTATTTTATGTGGGAACATTTTACTACAAAACCATTGGTTGATAATGGGACTTTTAGGCGAGTTATAGATTGCCCTACTCCCTGGCCTTGTTTTGTGATAGCTGTTAGGGAAGAGGTACTTAATACCAAAAAAGAAGAAATAAAGGCAATTCTGGATACTATAAATACTACCACTACAGATTTTAAGCATATCCCAAGTATAGACAGAACTCTGTCTTATAGATATGATCAGCAATTAGAAGATATACAGAAATGGTTACAACATACAGAATGGAGCCAATCTCTTATCGAAAAGAAAACACTTGTTGAGGTTCAGGATTACTTATTTAATTTACAAATCATTAACAAAAAAATAGCTCCCGAAAAATTAATTTATGACATCTAAGGTCTACATATATTAATATCCAAATAAAAAAAAGCGAAAATAAAGGGTAGGGATATCTTAAAATAAAACGTTACTACATAAAGGATATTTTAAAAATTAAGATTAAAAATATAATATATAAAATGCAAAGAGTAAACCCTTAGCAAATAATTAATTCTTAAATATCTATTAAGCAAGCATCTATACAAATAAAAAAAATTGTACATTTGCCGAGCCTACCCCCAATGAAATGAACTAATTATTAGCGCATACGCAACCTTATAGGGTTAATTGCATCTAATAATTAACTAACAAATCTATTATGGTAACTTTTTTAATAATACTAGCAAGTCTTATTATCTTCAACTTTATTCTGCTAAAATTAAGTACGCAATCTGTTGATACAGATAAAAAGAAATCAAGAACACAAAAAGTTCAGATTAACTCGGTATCTAATCAGTCTTCAGATGATAAGTCGAAATCTTCTGAAATACCTAACGCGGCATAAGTATATTTACCAACTTATTTCAGTTTGATTGGTTTCTAGCAAATATGAATTGGTTTTACTAAAATGCTTATTCCCAAACCAGTACCCCCTGTTAGCGCTTAGTGGAGAAGGATGCCCACTAGTTAAAATATGATGTTTTGATCTGTCTATCTTAGCTCCTTTTTTCTTAGCATAACCACCCCATAACAAGAAAACAACATTC
The DNA here is from genome assembly GCF_051627225.1 of Aquimarina macrocephali. Lineage (NCBI taxonomy): Bacteria > Pseudomonadati > Bacteroidota > Flavobacteriia > Flavobacteriales > Flavobacteriaceae > Aquimarina > Aquimarina macrocephali. The sequence goes on along the minus strand of NZ_CP151795.1, from coordinate 4,496,879 downwards.
TTTTTTTTATCAGATATAGTTTGAATAACAGCATCGGTAAATTGCTCCCAACCTTTATTTTGATGAGATCCAGCCTGATGTGCTCTAACGGTTAATGTAGCATTCAATAATAAAACTCCCTGCTTTGCCCAACGTTCTAAATTTCCACTTGATGGATATGGTAGTTCTAAATCTGTTTCAATCTCTTTAAAAATATTGATCAGTGAGGGAGGCATACTGATACCATCATTAACAGAGAAGCACAAACCGTTCGCCTGCCCTACTCCATGATAAGGATCCTGACCAATCACAACTACTTTAACATTATCAAAACTACAATGATCAAAAGCAGAAAATATCTCACTTCCATTTGGATAACATGTGTTATTTTTATATTCTGTTTTCACAAAATCTGCTAATGAACCAAAATATGGCTTATCAAATTCTTCCTCAAGTTGCTGATTCCAAGAGGGTTCAATATTTACATTCATATAGATGTCAAAAAATTATAGCAATTGTGTACTTTTGCCCTGTTCTAAAACTGATCGAATATAACCCAAAAATAGGGTAAAAAAAAGTATGATTCGTATTTCTAAAAAAACACTAGACGACCTAGAATTTGATACTGTGCAGAAACATGTTGCAGAACAGTGTAGTACAGATTTTGGTAAGTTGAAAGCATTACAAATTGTTCCCTTCGATACTGAAGAGCAACTTCATATTGCCCTACAAGAAGTATTCGAATATAAATCTTCATTATTAAATGATACTCGTATACCCAATCATGGATTCGATAGTATTAATAAAGAAATTCAATTATTAAATATTGAAAATACATTTTTAGAAGCTTTGAATCTAAAACGATTGGTTTCTATTAGTACTACTACTAATGATTTGCTATATTTTTTTAGAAAAAATGCAGAGCTATATCCTACACTCTATCAAACATCTTCTAAAGTAGTATTTACTAAAGAAATTATTAATCTAATCGAAATTGTGATTGATAAGTTCGGAGAGGTTAAAGACAATGCTTCTCCTGTATTACAACGTCTTAGAAAAGATATTCATAGTGTACAAGGGAAACTAAATGGAAGCTTTGGAAAAGACTTATCTCGATATAACAGCTTGGGATATCTAGATGAAATTAAAGAAAGTGTAGTAGATAACCGAAGAGTTCTAGCGGTAACTGCCATGTATCGGCGTAAAGTAAAAGGTGCCATCATGGGGAATTCTAAAACCGGAAGTATTGTTTATATAGAACCCGAAGCCACTTTACAATATAGTCGTGAACTTAGTAATCTTCAATATGAAGAACGAGAAGAAATCGTAAAAATACTAAAAGAACTAACTAATAAATTACGACCATTTACTGAGCTATTAGAGCACTATCAAGAATACTTAAGTGATGTAGATGTTGTTTCTGCTAAATCAAAATATGCAAGTCAACTTAACGCAGTATTACCAAAAATTACTACAGACAAAGAGCTAACACTTAAAGATGCATATCACCCATTACTATATCATACTAATAGAATAAAAGGAGAGAAAACCTTCCCTCAAACTATAACATTAAATGAGAATAATCAAATCATTGTTATTTCTGGTCCCAATGCCGGAGGGAAAAGTATTACTTTAAAAACTATAGGTCTACTACAAATAATGTTACAAAGCGGAATGCTCATTCCTGTACACGAATACAGCAGAATGTGTTTATTTGACGTTATCCTTACTGATATTGGGGACAATCAATCTATAGAAAATCATCTAAGTACATACAGTTATCGTTTGAAGAATATGAATTATTTCTTACGAAAATGTAATAGTAAAACGCTATTTCTAATTGATGAGTTTGGAACAGGTAGTGATCCAGAACTTGGTGGAGCACTAGCCGAAGCTTTCCTGGAGGTTTTCTATGAAAGAGGATCTTTTGGAATTATCACGACACATTATGCCAATTTAAAAATGCTGGCTAATGAGTTACCGAATATGAGTAATGCAAATATGTTATTTGATTCAAAAACATTAGAACCTCTATTTAAATTACACTTAGGTGAAGCAGGAAGCTCTTTTACTTTTGAAGTAGCTCAAAAAAATGGAATCCCTTATAGCCTTATCAATAAAGCAAAGAAAAAGGTAGAACGAGGTAAAATTCGTTTTGATAAAAGTATTGCCAATCTTCAAAAAGAGAGATCTAAATTACAAAAAACTACCGCTGGACTCAAAACCAAAGAACAAAAAGCAGAGGAAGAAAAAGATCGTCTGGAGAAGACCAACCAGCGTATTCAACGTAAGTTAGAAAGCTATCAGGAGTTATATGATGGTAATCAAAGAATGATTTATCTGGGGCAAAAAATCGATGATCTTAGTGAAAAATACTTTAACAATAAGAAAAAAAGAGAGTTAATCAATGAATTTATAAAAATCGTTGAAGTAGAAAACTCTAAACGAAAAAAACAGAGTGTAAAGCAACGAAAAGTAGAAAAAGCCAAAGAGGAAAAAGTCGTAAAAGAAGTTATCGAAAAAGTGCAGGTTATTCGTAAAAAGAAAAAGGAGGAAAAAAAGAAAGAAGAAAAAATCGAAGCGGCAAAACCAAAAGTGACTTTAAAAATTGGTGATCGAGTACGAATGATTGATGGAAGATCTATAGGTACTATAGATACTTTAGAAAAAGGAAAAGCTATTGTTAATTATGGAATTTTCACTACTAATGTAAGTATTGATCAATTAGAATTTGTAGAAAGAAAAAAATAAGCTCCGAATGGAAATCTATCTTTACTTAAGTACTTATATTATCTTAATTATTGGTTTATCGATATATATATCCAGATCATCATCAAGTGAAGATTTTCTTATCGGAGGGAGAAATAAAAGTGCTTACGCCATTTTATTCTCTAAATTCGCAGGTGCCATTGGAGTGAGTACTCTAATTACGTACACAGGTTATGCATATAAATTTGGCTGGGGGCTTTTTGCCATGTCTATAGGATCAGTAGTTGGTTATTTTTTATTTGCATTTTGGGCTGCGCCTAAAATAAAAAGACTATCCACACAAGGTAAATTCTATACACAAGGAGACCTACCCGCTTTTGTTACAAGTAACAAAAACACTGCTGTCATTACCAACGTTATAACCATAGTAGTTCAGTTTTTCTGGATATTACTATCCTTGGCAGGTGGTGCAAAGATCATTGCGTTTTTCGAAATTCTTCCTTACGAAACTGCGTTACTAATTACAGCAATGGTAGTTATGGTGTATGTATTATTTTCTGGTTTTAAAGCTGTTATCGTTACCGATGTTTTTCAGGCAGTAATTATAATTGTATTTCTCTGTATATTAATTTACGGAATGTTTGATGTTAAGGATTTTGGTACTATTCTTAGCAGTTCTACAGGTAAAAATGTAACTATGGGTAGCATTATAGGCTTAGTTCTTTACGGAGGATTATCTGTTTTTGGATTAGCAGATCGATACCAGCTTTGTTATGCCGCTAAAGATGAAAAATCCTTAAAGAGAGGGTTGAGTCTTGCCATTATTCCTGTCTTAGGTATCGTTTTCCTATTGCTTTTAATTGGACTATACACCTATATTCAAAATCCCAATTTAGATCCCGATACTGTATTCGTTTATGCCATGCAAAACTTTATAACACAATCGTGGCTACCACTTTTACTTGTACTTTTTTTTGCTGGTTTAATGAGTACTGCAGATACTTCTATTTTTGCAGTGGCTTCTCATATTGTAGCTAATACTAAAAAAGAACAAAAAGTAAAATCCTTACGATATGCTACGATTATTACTGTTATTGTTGCTTTTATAGTTGCCTTATTTTGGAGAAGTATTGTAGATATTACCATTGTAGGCGCTGCATTACGAATGACACTTTCAGTAGCGATGATCTATGCTATCCAGCAAAAAAGAAATAGCGGGCGATTTATCGCAAGTGCATTAGGGGGTATTTTAGGGTTAATAATCGGTATACTAGCCTTTGGTCCTACTCCTACCATTGCCATTACCGTACTTTTAGGATCGTTACTAGGATTAGTTTATAGATCCAAAAGTCAAAAAGAAATATAACTTTATAAAGTTATGTGTCCGAAAGATAATTGATATAGGGCTTCCTGTTAAAGTATCCTTAAACCACAATTCTGAGAATTTTATCTTTTTATATTTGGAGAAATTCAACTAAAAATTGCACCAAGAAATTATGCGAAAATTATTTTTTATAGCCTGTATTGGTATACTATTCCCATATATTATACAAGGACAACAACCTAATAAACCCAATGCAGCAGAAATTCATCAAGCTATAAAAAAACTTAATTTTTTAGGATCTGTATTATATGTTGCAGCACATCCTGATGATGAAAATACACGACTTATATCCTATATGTCTAATCAGGTAAAAGCAAGAACAGCTTATTTATCTCTTACCCGAGGAGACGGTGGGCAGAATTTGATAGGCCCAGAGATTAGAGAATTATTAGGGGTAATTAGAACCCAAGAATTATTAGCGGCTCGTAGAACAGATGGAGGAGAACAATTATTTACACGTGCTAATGATTTTGGATATTCTAAGCATCCCGATGAAACACTTTCTATCTGGGATAAAAAAGAAGTATTAAGTGATGTAGTTTGGGCAATACGAAATTTTAAACCAGATGTAATCATCAATCGTTTTAACCATAGAACTCCTGGTAGTACTCATGGTCATCATACTTCTTCGGCCATGCTAAGTGTAGAAGCTTTTGATTTAACCGGAGATAAAACTGTTTACCCCGATCAGCTCAATTATACAGAAACCTGGCAACCAAAAAGATTATTCTTCAATACTTCATGGTGGTTTTATGGTAGTCGAGAAAATTTCGAAAAAGCAGATAAAAGTAAATTATTAGAGTTTGACACAGGAATATATTATCCCTCTCTGGGACTTTCTAATAGTGAAATAGCTTCGTTGAGTCGTAGCCAGCATAAATCTCAGGGATTTGGTAGTACTGGTAGTCGTGGACAACAAAGCGAATATATAGAACTCATCAAAGGGGAATTACCAAAAGATAAAACGAATATTTTTGAAGGAATTGACACTTCATGGAATCGTGTTAAAGGAGGTAAAGCTATTGGTGATATTTTATATCAGGTAGAAAAAGATTTTGACTTTAAGTCCCCCTCTGCTAGTATTCCACAATTGGCAAAAGCATATCAACTAATTCAACAATTAGAGAATAACCATTGGAAAGCGGTTAAAACCAAAGAGATCCAGGAAATTATTGCTGCTACTTCGGGATTGTATCTAGAAGCCGTTGCAACAGAACCAAATACTACTAAAGGGAGCGAAATTACGCTAAAAGTAGAAGCAATTAATAGAAGTGCAAATACTATGACTCTGCAATCTATTAAAATTGCCGCCGTTAATATTAATGATATTTCTGAAAAAGTATTAAAAAATAATATCCGAAATAACTTCGAATTTAAAGGTAATATCCCAACTAATTTTGATTTCACCAATCCCTATTGGCTTACCAATAAAGGTACACTGGGAATGTATAATGTTAGTGATCAAAAGCTAATCGGAAAACCAGAAACAGATCATAAAATCAAAGCCTTGTTTACAGTAATGATCAATGGAGTTTCAATTCCTTTTTCTAAAGATGTTGTATATAAAACTAATGACCCAGTTAAAGGAGAAGTATATAAACCATTTGAGATCATTCCTACTATTTCTGCAAGTATCAAGGATAAAGTAATTATCTACGCTAATGGGGCATCAAAACAAATTCCTGTTACTATAAAAGCTGGAAAAGCGAACTTAAATGGAAAAGTTACTCTTGCACATCCAGAAGGTTGGCAGGTGACTCCAGCAGCAATTAATTTTAATCTCTCTCAAAAAGGAGAAGAAAAAACAATCACTTTTACTCTTACATCACCCCAGACTCAAAGTGAAGGTTACATTTCACCCAAGATAGAAATTAACGGGACCTTATACTCTAAAGAGGTCGTTACTATTGATTACGACCATATCCCATATCAAACTGTAGTATTACCATCTGAGACCAAAGTTGTGCGCCTGGATATTAAAAAGAAAGGGCAAAATATAGGGTACATAGAAGGAGCAGGAGATGTAGTGCCAGAAAGCTTACAACAAATAGGTTACCAAGTAACTACAATTGATCCAGAATCTATTTCTACAAAAAGCTTACAATCTTTTGATGCTATAGTAGTAGGAATCAGAGCATATAATACTGTAGAGCAGTTAAAATTTAAACAACAGTATTTATTAGAGTATGTAAAAAATGGAGGGAACCTTATCATTCAATATAATACCAGTCATAGATTAAAAGTAACTGATAACTTAGGTCCTTATCCTCTTAAGCTATCTAGAGATCGGGTAACCGATGAAAATGCAAAAATCACCTTTTTAGCACCAGAACATCAGGTATTAAATTCACCCAATAAAATCACTGCCAATGATTTTAAAGGATGGGTACAGGAAAGAGGATTATATTTCCCCAAAGAATGGTCAAAAGAGTATACCCCTATTTTAGCGGCTAATGATAAAGGAGAGTCTGAAAAAAAGGGGCCTTTACTAATAGCTAAATATGGTGAAGGACATTATATATATACCGGACTTAGCTTTTTTAGAGAGTTTCCGGCGGGAGTATCAGGTGCATATCGCCTTTTTGCCAATATGCTATCATTAGGAAAATAAATACCCAGAATATACTACAAAATATAATCTAACAATTTTTAATATGGAAGAGAAAAACGAAAAAAGAGAGTGGAAAAAATTATATAGTGCAGTATTAATCGCTAATGCAGTTTATATACTACTATTCTATTTTATCACTAATTCTTATTCATAATTCTTTTAAAAAGAACAACCTCAATCATCAATCAATAAACTAATTTAATCAATCAACTTATGCAAACCATAGATTGGATCGTACTACTAGGAACCTTACTATTTATAGTACTATATGGTGCCTGGAAAACCAAAGGCAGTAAAAATGTTAAAGATTATATACGAGGAGGTAATGATGCACATTGGTGGACTATTGGCCTATCGGTAATGGCAACACAAGCAAGTGCTATTACTTTTCTTTCTGCACCGGGACAAGCTTTTCATGACGGAATGGGATTTGTACAATTTTATTTTGGGGTACCTATTGCCATGGTTGTTATTTGTATGGTTTTTATACCAATGTATCATAAGCTAAATGTCTATACAGCGTATGAATACCTCGAAAGCCGATTTGATCTCAAAACCAGAAGCTTAACAGCTATCTTATTTTTGGTTCAAAGAGGGTTAGCTGCAGGTATAACTATTTTTGCACCAGCTATAATATTATCATCTGTACTAGGCTGGGATTTAGTAACCTTAAATATCATCATAGGTATACTAGTCATCATATACACTGTTTCTGGAGGAACAAAAGCAGTTAATATTACTCAGAAGCAACAGATGGGTATTATTTTTATTGGTATGCTGGTAGCCTTTTTTATTATCATAAGTTACCTACCAGATGGGATTACTTTTTCTAAAGCATTGGATATCGCAGGTGCTAGTGGAAAAATGGAAGTCCTTGATTTTTCATTTGATTTTGATAACCGTTATACATTTTGGAGTGGAATTATCGGAGGAACATTTCTGGCCCTCTCCTACTTTGGTACAGATCAAAGCCAGGTACAACGGTATTTAACTGGTAAATCTATAAAAGAAAGTCAGCTAGGGCTTTTGTTTAATGGATTGCTCAAAGTACCCATGCAGTTTTTTATTCTCTTAGTTGGAGTTATGGTATTTGTTTTTTACCAATTTAATGCCTCTCCTTTAAATTTCAATCCAAAAGGAAAAGAAGCTATACTTAACACAGAATATGCAGAACAATATACAGAACTAGAAAACAAACTTGCCGAAATTCATAGCTCAAAAGATGCTGTAATTAAAGGCTATCTGGCAGAACAAAAATCAGACAATAAAAATTTAATTCAGGAGCTAAACAAAAATGAAAAAGAAATCCGTGAAGCTGCTAAAGCATTAATCAAAAAGGCAGATATAACAGTAGAGACAAATGATAAAGACTATGTATTTATCCATTTTATTTTAAACAATCTGCCAAGGGGGCTTATCGGTCTGCTTCTTGCTGTTATCCTATCTGCTGCCATGTCTTCTACAGCTTCAGAATTAAATGCCTTAGCTTCTACTACCGCTATTGATTTATACAAACGAAATGTGGCTGAAGAAAAAAGTGATCAACATTATGTATCCGCTTCCAAATTTTTTACTCTTGGTTGGGGTATTTTAGCTATCATAGTGGCATGCTTCGCTAATTTATTCGATAATCTTATTCAATTGGTAAATATTATTGGTTCAATATTTTACGGAAATGTGCTAGGGATATTCTTATTAGCTTTCTTTATCAAATTTGTGCATAGTAATGCCACCTTTGTTGCAGCACTTATCACCCAGGTAATCGTGATTATTGGTTGGTATTATGACTGGATGCCTTACTTATGGCTCAACCTATTCGGGTGTGCATTAGTAATGACAATAGCAATTATCATACAACCATTTTTGGGGTCAAAACCTAAAATTACAGCCTAATGCATCTTAAAAGAAGTATAAAATGGGGAATTATTGGTTGTGGTAAAATAGCACATAAGTTTGCTAATGATCTAAAATCGGTCCCTAATGCAATACTGTATGCCGTTGCAAGTAGAGATCTAAAAAAAGCTCAGGATTTTGGAAAAGAGCATCAAGCTTCGACCTGCTATGATAACTATGAAGCGTTAAGCATAGATCCCAATATCGATGTCATATATATTGCAACCCCTCATGTTTTTCATTATGAAAACGCTTTGATGTGTCTTACAAATAAGAAAGCAGTTCTATGCGAAAAACCATTTGCCATGAATACTGCTCAAGTTGAAGAAATGATTGCGGCGGCAAAAAAGAATAACGTATTTTTAATGGAAGCACTTTGGACGTATTTTCTTCCGCATTATACATATGTTTTAGATGTTGTTAAATCTAATGCGCTTGGGGAAGTAAAAACACTGAAAGCTGATTTTGGCTTCACAACCCCTTTTGATCCCGAAGGAAGAGTATTTAACAAAAAACTCGGAGGAGGAAGTCTGCTCGATGTAGGAATATATCCATTATTTGCTGCATTAAGCATTTTAGGATATCCCGAAGAAGTGAATGCCCAGGCTACCATAGGAAAAACAGGAGTTGATGAAGATTGTAGTATTCAGCTTCGGTATAAAAATGGAGCTACAGCCTCACTATTTAGTGCTGTTACTAAAGAAACCGATACAACCGCTACTCTCGAGTTCGAAAAAGGGTCTATCATTATCAATAGTCGTTTTCACGAACCATCTTCTATAACTATCCTAAAAGAAGGAAAATCAGAACGTATAGAATTTAAGGTTGCTACCAACGGTTATAATTATGAAGCCATTCATGTACAGGAAATGTTGCTACAAAACCGCAAAGAAAGTACAATCATGAGTTTCGAAAAAAGCATCCAGTTAATCAACCTGTTAGATACGGTTAGAGAAAAAATAGATTTGCATTACGATTAAATTGAATTTCTTGCTTAGTTCTATTGTTCAAAAACAAAAGCACAGAGGTATATTTTTATCATATCAAGATAGATATAGGTAATTTTAAGTTAATTATAAATCCTCTAGATTTGTAAATAAAACGGCAGACAACACTCCTTAAACTCCATTGATTAAATAATTTGTCTTCGCTATCGCTTCTCAAATGATTTAATCAATGACGCTAAGGCTGAGTTTAGTAAGTCGTTACCAAACATATAGACAAAAGGAGGAAATATAAATACTACTCAATTAGTAATACTAATAATTGTTATATCGCTAAATATTGTCTTTGCTAGAGAAAACAAATGCCCAAGTACAAATTAAAATGATAAAAGTAAACAAAATAAGTACAATAAAATCATCGATACTAGACGGTATTGAAGTTAAATCAGCAACGTTTATTAATAAAAACTTCCCTTTTCATTTTCATCAATGTTGGAGTCTAGCTTGTATCAAATACGGAAGCGAAAACATAGCGTTTAACAATTCGAAGTTTTTGATTAGTAAGAATGCTTTGCAATTAATTCCCCCTTACTCAATTCATAAAAACTGGGGCAATACAAATAGTACTTGGACTTATAAAGCTCTATATATCAGCAATACGTAATCAAAAGTGTTTCAAAAAAAATAAATGCCGATTATTCTTACCTGGCAAGCTTTCCCTATTTTCTAACCTACTGTAAGAGTGAATTTGACATAAACGAAGTTTCAATTTTCAAAATCCTTGAAAATCTTTTTTTGGATACTTTGAATGACGATGAGCAATCTTATTTTCAAAAAAATACTGATGATCCTTTTGACGATATTCTAAACTATTTGTCTCTAAATTATAATCAATCACTTTAGAAATGCTACAACAAAAGTTTAAAGTGAATAAATTTAAACTACAAAAAAGCTTTAAAAAGAGTATTGGTTTAACACCTTTGGAATATCTAACTACCATTAGAATAGAAAACTCAAAAAAGCTTTTTTATACAGATGTTCCTTTGGTAGAAATTGCGCTTGAATCAGGGTTTTATGACCAAAGCCATTTCACTCATAGTTTCAAAAAATACGTTGGAGTAACTCCTGGTAATTATAAAAAGAACAGCAAGATTTTACAAGACTTGTAATTCTCTAAGAAGCATATTTGTTTTCTTAATTAAAACAATGAGAAATCAACACTTTTGTAATAAAAGGAAGAAAACATGAAAACAACAAAGTTATTAATATTAACATGTGTTTTCTCGATAAACACTGTCTTTGCTCAAGAAAATAATGTAAACGATGATACACAAAAGGCATATGAAATGCCCAAAACTCAGATCATTCAGGTCAGTAATTCTGAAACAGATACACTAAATACACTTTACATAAAACTGCCGGAAGGATATGAAAAAAACACAGATTTAGAATACCCTGTAATCTATTTTACTCATCCGGTACTACATATCGAGATATTATCTGCCGCCACTGAGTATCAGATAGAAGACGTTATTTTAGTTGGGCTTACCTGGCAAAAAGGAATGAACTATGGGAATTTGGACAGTTATGTGAAATTTATTCGCAACGATGTTTTTAAGATGGTAGAAAGCAACTACCGGGCTGATGCTAACAGACGTACCTTTTTTGGATATTCTTCCGGTGCTTTAGTTGGTGCGTACATATTATCAGAACACCCCAATACCTTTGAAAATTTCATTCTTGGTAATCCCGCTCTTGGAGTTGATCATGAAGTCATACAGAAAATTTATGAACTTGAGTCTACTACCACTGAAGAGCGAAATAAACTGAACGCAAATGTTTTTATTTCATATGGCACCTTGGAGGGGGAAGATATCCCTCATTTCGAAAAATTTATCACCATGCTTAAAAGCATAAACGATAAGAGTTTAACCTTACAACATGTTGTGGTTGAAGGTAACCATCAAACAGTATTGCCTATGACTACAGTACGCAGTATGTATTGGTTATCAGGCTTGATAAAAGAATAACAAATCTAAAACATAAGGTAAAATTGAATAACAAGCATGCATACGTTTGTTACCAAACATTATAAAAATTTGAACAATGAAAAATAATAACTTTATATTTTTATTACTTGTATTCATAATGTTTTTCAATTCATGCAATACTAAAAAACATGAATCAAAACACAGTGATTTACCAATTACAAGAGACTCCTATTTTGAACAAAAATCACCGAACTTGACTCCTAAATTGTTTGCTCCCGGAGTCATTTCACTTGATGGAAGATTTGAAAGTGCCGTTTCGTTTTCTCCTGATTTAGATGAAATATATTTTTCAGCTTATTCTGAAGGCGAAAACACATCTATCTACTTCTCAAAGCTCGAAGACAATAAATGGACTCCCGTTAAAAGAGCAAATTTTACAAATGGGAAAAAGCAAACAGAAATGCATCCATTCGTCAGCTCCAACGGTAAAAGAATTTATTTCACAGCTTTGGACTCTAGCTTTGTGGATGAGAAAATTTGGTACGTAAACCGTACAGAAGATTCCTGGAGTAATGCCGTAGAACTTGATTCACCTATCAATGATGGAGTGGTATTTGCTCCCAATCAGGCAAAAAACGGAGACCTTTTTTATACAGAAATATCAGGAAGAAATATAAAAACCAATTATGCACCCAATAAAAACGGTAAATATCCCGAAGTACAGGAAGTTGAAATTGGATTTGGTCATCACGCATTCATTTCTCCAAGTCAGGACTATTTACTGGTGACCGGTCAAAACGAAGAAGATGAAAGTAGAAAAGACAACGATATCTATGTCTATTTCAAGAGGCAAGACGGAACATGGACAAAACCAATTAATCTGGGTAGCACGATAAATTCAGATTTTGATGAAGTAAGCCCGAGAATCACTCCGAATGGCAGATACTTGTTTTTCGTTAGAAGTGAAAATCTATATTGGGTAAGCACAGAAGTTATTGATAAAGTACGGCCAGATGATTTCTGGAAGAACCGTAGAAACAAAAAAAAGGTTGATCAAAATGCTCTTCAAAGAAATTAGCGAAAAAATAAAAATTTCTACAACAGATATTGAAATATCAATAATTGAAAGCCCTGCAACAAATTGGGGGTTTAGAGGAATGGAAAAGAATAAATATGTACCATCAACAGTTCTGGCTTTAAAAATTGCCAGGCTTTTCAAAAAACCTGTTGAAGATATTTTCCTTTTAGAAGAAGAAGATTAAAAAACAAAAAAGCGTTCCTAATGGAACGCTTTTTATGATTTGTGTGTGAAAAAGAGTGTTTATTTGGCTCCCCACTCTGCAAGGGAATCTTTATTCATTTTAACGTAGTCGGCATTTTTTGCCTTCTCTGCTAACTCTAACGAAGTTTTTGCTGCTTTTATTGCCCCATCTTTATCTCCAGATAAAGAATAGATCAAAGATTGTTGTCTATGATACCAAAAAGCAGGCTCTTTACGTAGTGAAATTGCTTTATCAATATGCTCTTTCGCTTTAGCAAAATCTCCAGAATCTTTATAAAAAGTAGCTGCCAGATAGTGATCTCTATCCGTTGGACCAGCCATAGTTTTTTCGATACTGGCAACAGTTTGTGCTTTTGCAGGAGTTTCTATAGTAACTGCTGCTTCTGTATTTGCCCAAATAAAATTCATAACTGCAGAATCCATTTTAAAATCACTAAACATGATTGTAAATGTTTCTACATTCATAGGGATAGTACTTGATTTTACAGTTACTGTAGCTGCTACTTTGGTATCATCCCATTTTTGTGGAGTCCCCCAATTGCTTGCATCACTATAAAAAATTACTTCCCAATTTTCTTTACCTGGTTTTGTATAAATTGCATAAGTCCCTTTTTTCAACTCTTTACCTGCAACTTTTACATCATCGCTAAATATTATTTTTGTATTTGCATTAGCCCCTGTTCTCCATAACTTGTCATAAGGCACTAAATTTCCGAAAATAGCTCTTCCTCGCATACTAGGACGTGAATATTCAACAGAAACGTCTGTCAATCCAATAACCTGCTCTATTTTAGAAGTAGGACTTGGTTGTGGTGCTTTTACCTGAGCTTCAATTCCTAAAGAGAATAAAGCCATAGAAAGAAATAAGATGATCTTTTTCATTGTAGTTAGTTTAGTTTGTTTTGATTTACTTAATGACGAAAATAAGGATTACAACATACATTAAAGGTTAACAAAAACTTAAAATAAGTAATAGTATATTTGTCATCATTTTAAAAAAGTAATGAGAAAATATATTTCTGAAAGTATAGGGACTTTTAGTATGGTATTTTGTGGTACCGGTGCTATGACCATTAATGAAGTAACTGGTGGAGATGTCACTCATGTAGGAGTTGCAATTACCTGGGGACTTATTGTAATGGCAATGATTTATGCTTTTGGAGAAATATCCGGAGCTCACTTTAATCCCGCGGTTACCATTGCATTTGCTTATGCCAAAAAATTTGAATGGAAAGAAGTACCTAAATATATAATCGCTCAATGTATTGGTGCAATAATAGCCAGTAGTATTCTACTCTTTTTATTTCCGGAAAGCGAATTTCTTGGCGGCACCCTGCCAGCTCTAGATGATCTAAGAGCATTCGTCCTAGAAACATTACTTACTTATTTTCTTATGGTAGTTATTATAAATGTTTCTACAGGCTCTAAAGAAACTGGTACTATGGCCGGGATAGCAGTTGGAGGAGTTGTACTACTCGAAGCAATGTTTGCTGGCCCAATGACTAATGCGTCAATGAACCCTGCCAGATCCTTAGGTCCTGCTCTATTATCTGGTCATTGGGAACACCAGTGGCTTTATTTTATTGCTCCTGTTCTAGGTGCTCTATTGGCTGTGTTAACCTGTAAACTAGTAAAGCCAGACAACTGTTGTACAGACTGTTAAAAGATATTTTGTTTAAAATTATTATATTTAGCACAAAATATTAGCTCACCAAAATGCTTTGGATATGTATAGATATTATAATTCTTCTTTTACTATTATATATAAATTATAGAAAATATAAATTCTCGACAGAATTTAATATTAAACAAAATACTGGGTTTGCAACAATCTTCTTTGTTATAGTCTTTTTTGGGATTACTATACCCGAAATCACTTTTATGATAGTCAAATTTTCTGATTTCGAAGTTAAGTTTTTTGATATCTACAAAATGAGATATCAATTATATTGGATACTAGGTTTAGTGCAATTGGTTTATTTATTCTGGATTAATACCAAAATTAGATCTAAGAACATTTAAACTTTTATTATCAATTACTTCATCACCACAAACTGTATTTTTTGGTATGATACTATGCATTAGTCACTCTTTTTAACATATATTTACAATTTATAACAATACCCATATCCCCCAATGGAGCATTTTTCTAATGAATTTTGTAAAATAGATCTATACGATCAATATGTCATACTTACTATCAACGAAAATGTAAACTTTACACTTAATAAAGCTTCAATACTTAGAGACAAGCTTAGAAAGCATTATGAAACAGAAGGTTTTGTAATGATTAGTCATCGTAAATTTGAACATAAAGTCTCTCCAGAGATATATAAACAAGGCTTATTAAACAATATGAGAGGATTGGCAATTGTATCTAGTAATGATAAAGAAAGAGATAAAGCAATTATGGAACAACCATTATATGGGAAATCCTTTGCGTTCTTTAACACACTCGAAGAAGCAAAATCCTGGGCAAAAAGCTTTTTTTGATAGCATTATTATTTTGTTTAACAAAATTCATTTTACATTAAACAAAAAATATCTTACTTTTGGTAGTATAATTTCGTATCCTATGAAAATATATACATTAAAAGCAAAACAAAACCTTCCTATATCAATAGAAAAAGCCTGGGAATTTCTTTCAGACCCCAAAAATCTGAAAACAATGACACCAGAATATATGAAATTTGAGGTTTTATCAGGCGCTGATCGTAAAATGTATCCTGGTCAAATTATACAATATATTGTTACTCCAATTGCTGGTATTAAAAATAAATGGGTAACCGAAATAACACATGTCAAGGACAAAGAATATTTTGTAGATGAACAAAGATTTGGTCCCTACTCGTTATGGCATCATAAACACTTTATCAAAGAAATACCTGGCGGTATTGAAATGGAAGATATTATCGATTATAAAATACCTTTCGGGATACTAGGCCAATTGATTCACCCTATTGTTGTAAAACCAAGATTAAAAGAAGTGTTTGAATATCGTAAAAAAAAATTAATCGAATTATTTGGAACATTTGAAACCAAAGCAGATAATGAAATTATATTTGTTTAAAACTTAAATAATGAGAAAAAATATCCTACTCATAGGTGGAAGTCATGGAATTGGTTTTGAAATTGCTCTAAAACTGTATAATGAGCATAATATTTTTATTGCTTCCAGAACTTCAGAAAATCTAGGTAATTTAGAAGTAACTCATATTCCTTATGATGCATCGAAGGATGAAATCGATACTTCTACCCTTCCCGAAAGAATTGATGGTTTTGTATATTGTCCTGGCAGCATCAATCTCAAGCCTTTCAAAATGTTGACTCCAAAAATATTTGAAGAAGATATGCAGATCAATTTTATGTTTCTGGTCAAAATCATACACGCCTTACTTCCCAAATTAAAAAATTCGGAGCAAGCAAGTTTAGTATTTTTTAGTACCGTAGCCGTAAAAGTCGGAATGCCTTTTCATACAAGTATTGCCGCTGCAAAAGGTGCAATAGAAGGGTTTGCAAAAGCATTAGCGGCAGAATATGCTCCAAAATTTAGAGTTAATGTTATCGCACCATCATTAACAAATACTCCCCTTGCAAAAGGATTACTGAGTAACGAAAAAAAGAAACAACTCATGGATAATCGTCACCCAATGAAACGCATCGGGCAAGCAGAAGATATCGCAAATATTGCGCGATTTTTGTTAAGTGATGATAGCAGCTGGATTACGGGTCAGGTTATTGGGGTAGATGGAGGTATGTCTACTCTTAATGTAAATTAATATATGAGAAAGAAGGTCACTGTATTCTGGTTTAGAAGAGATCTTAGATTAGATGATAATACAGGGTTTCTTGAAGCACTAAAAGGAAAGTATCCGGTCTTACCGATTTTTATTTTTGACAAACATATTTTAGAACATCTGCCAAAAAATGATGCCCGGGTAACCTTTATTTTTGAAACGCTGCAAAAAATCAGATTAAAGCTTCAAAATAAATACAAAAGTTCTTTATCGATACACTACAGTACTCCTAAAAAAGTTTTTGAAACTCTAATTTCTCAATACGAAATACAGCAGGTATATACCAATCATGATTATGAACCTTACGCAAAAGAGAGAGATACTCTAATCAAAAATATCTTAGAGGGCCATAATATTCAGCTACATACACGTAAAGATCAGGTTATATTTGAAAAAGATGAAATTGTAAAAAAAGATAGCAAACCATATGTAGTATACACACCCTACAAAAATAAATGGAAAGAAATATTTGACCCCGTTCAATTAAAAATCCATTCCACAAAGTTATATCTTAATAATTTGGTTAAGAATACTGATCTTCCTAATGTAGCATTACAGGAAATGGGATTCGTAGCATCATCTATCAAAGTTCCAGATTATGATATCTCACCAAATCTTATTCAAAACTATGAGGCTACCCGAGATTTTCCATCAAAAGAAAACGGAACTTCAAAAATAGGACCTCATCTACGTTTTGGGACTGTTGGGATACGATCGATTGTCAAAAAAGCGATCACAGAAGAAAATGAGGTTTTTTGGTCGGAACTAATCTGGAGAGAGTTTTTTATGCAAATCCTATGGCATTATCCACATACTAAGGACTCTTCTTTTAGGCCTAAATATGATAGAATCGAATGGAGAAATAACGAGCAGGAGTTTAAAAAGTGGATGGATGGCCAAACAGGTTATCCATTGGTAGATGCAGGAATGCGCCAACTCAATCAAACAGGATATATGCATAATCGTGTACGAATGGTAGTTGCCAGTTTTCTCTGTAAACATTTATTGATCGACTGGCGATGGGGTGAGGCTTATTTTGCAGAAAAACTATTAGACTATGATATGTCTGCTAATGTAGGTAACTGGCAATGGGCAGCCGGTTCTGGTGTTGATGCAGCTCCATATTTCAGAATCTTTAATCCTACTACACAAATCACTAAATTCGACAAACAACTTTCCTATATCCATACCTGGGTAAAAGATAGTAATGAGTTTACCTATCCACAACCTATGGTAGAACATAAAATGGCACGTGAGCGTTGTCTTACAATTTATAAGAAAGCCGTCGGTTAGGTTAAAAATTATAACATTTTTTTAAAATTACCAACCCTATTTTTTTTGTATTTTACACATATCACAAGTCATTTATAAACCAATAATTTTAACACCATGAACACACAAGAAGTGGCCACACGCTTAGTAGAACTCTGTCGTCAGGGAGAAAACATGCAAGCTCTTAAGGAATTGTATGATCAAAATATAGTAAGTAAAGAAATGCCAGGAATGCCAAATGAAGTAACCTCGGGTATCGATGCTGTTATTCGAAAAAGTGAGGATTGGCATGCTTCTGTCGAAGAGTATCATGGTGGAGAAATATCTGAACCCGTAATTGCAGAAAATCATTTTAGTTGTGCCATGAAAATGGATTGCACTTTTAAAGAGCAAGGCCGTATGCAAATAGAAGAAGTTTGTGTGTATCAAGTAAATGATGGTAAAATTACCGAAGAGCAGTTTTTCTATTCTATGCCAAACGAGTAAATATATATAAACTACAGAAAAGTCAGATGCAATATGCATCTGACTTTTTATTATAAAAACTTCAAGATTTGCTGTAGTGCCGGATTTCGGTTGTCTTTTTTCCAAATAACAGAAAGTATTGCTTTTTGAGATATTTTCGGAATCTCTAAAAACTTAACCCCCAGATCAAAACCCTGTTGTAATGATGTAGGAACAATTGCAACTCCTAACCCACTCTCTACCAGTTTAAAAATGGTTTGCGCATGCACCGATTTATGAGAAACGATAGGAGAAAATCCTTTATCCTCGCAAATACTCATTATCTTATCATAATATACCGAACTATAATCAGACGAGAACAAAATAAAATGCTCATCGGCAACCTGTTTTACACTCTTAAACGTCTTCTCATTTAAATGATGATTCATAGGTAAGACCAAAGAAAATGTATCTGTATGTACCGTTTTTATTTCTATTCCATCTGGTACTCTGGCTAACCTTACAAAACCAAGATCCAGTTGATCCTTAACTATCCCCTCTACCTGAAGATAATTAGACATCTCTTCTAAACTAAATTGTATGTTAGGATATTCTTCATTAGCCTTTACCAGCAATGCAGGAATAATAGTCTGTATTGCCGAACCTAAAAAACCTATTCGAATTTCTCCATCACTTCCTTTATCAATCAAACGAGTTTGTCTTATCGTAAAATCAATATGATTAAAAATATAATCCAACTCTTTTTTAAGATACACTCCTGCAGCAGTTAGCGTCACCTTTCTTTTGCTACGTACAAAAAGGGCAACACCTATTATTTCTTCCATCTGTTTAATCTGTCTGCTTAATCCTGGTTGAGAAATAAACAATCGATCCGCAGCTTTTCTGAAATGTAACTCCTCGGCTACCGCCATAAAATAAGTAAAATGACGAAGCTCTATTTGATAACCCATAGTTATTAATTAATGACCAAATTAGTATTTCTAATTATCAAAAATAGGTATTATTTTAGTAAAAAAATAGAAATACGTATATGTCAACAACAACACACCAATTTTCATTTGGAGAAGACTACCTAACCGCAGGTATGGCAATACAAATTGCTCGTGGAGAAACCACCGGAATTATCTCTGAGACTTCTCGCAATAAAGTAAAAAAAAGCCAGCAGGTAGTAGAAAATATTGTAGAAAAAGGAGAACCTGTATATGGTATCAATACTGGATTTGGACCACTTTGTACTACAAAAATATCTAAAGAAGAAACTAATATCCTGCAAAGCAACATCTTGCAAAGTCATAGTGTCGGTGTGGGAGATCCCATAGATACCGAAATTGCTAAGCTCATGCTAATTCTTAAAATACAGTCTCTGGCAAAAGGATATTCTGGTATTGCAGAAAAAACATTAGATAGAATTCTATGGCATATTAATAACGATGCTATTCCGATTGTTCCCTGCCAGGGGTCTGTTGGAGCATCTGGAGACTTAGCTCCACTCTCTCATCTATTTTTACCTTTACTTGGATTGGGGAAAGTAGAATATCAAAATAAAGTAATTACTACCCAAGAGCTATTTGACATCACAGGATTAAAACCACTTGATTTAGGGCCAAAAGAAGGATTAGCTTTAATAAACGGAACCCAATTTATTGCTGCTCATGCGGTACAGGTAGTAGCAAAACTACATAGTTGTCTTACGCAAGCTGATATTATTGGAGCAATGATGATCGAAGGATTGCAGGGCTCTGTAAAACCATTTTTTAAAGAATTACACCAATTACGACCTTATAAAGGAAATATCCATGTCGCTTCCAGAATAAAATCTTTACTAAAAGGTTCTGAGATTATGGAAGATCATATTGATTGCGATCGAGTTCAGGATCCTTATTCTTTGCGTTGCATGCCACAGGTACACGGTGCATCAAGAAATGCATGGCTACATTTAAAAGAACTTCTGGAAGTAGAATTAAACTCAGTTACCGATAATCCTATAATTATAAATGAAGAGCTAACTATTAGCGGAGGTAGTTTTCATGGGCAACCACTAGCTATGGCTATTGATTATGCATGTTTAGCAGCTTCAGAACTCGGTAATATCTCTGATAGAAGAATTTACCTTTCATTAGAAGGTAATTCTCCTGGTGTTCCTAAATTATTGATGGAAGATACAGGTATCAATTCTGGTTATATGATACTACAATATACCACTGCCGCACTGGCAAGTGAAAACAAAGGATTATGTTTCCCTTCAAGTGCCGATAGTATTCCTACTTCTCTGGGGCAGGAAGATCATGTAAGTATGGGATCGATCGGTGGTAGAAAAGCATTAAGAGTAATTGAAAATCTGGAAAAAATATTAGCCATAGAGTTATTAACTGCAGCTCAGGCTTTCGAATTTAGAAAACCTTTAAAATCTGGAATCATTCTAGATGAAATCCATAAAAAAGTACGAGAAGCCGTATCTTTTGCAGATAAAGACAGGGTATTTGCTGATGATATAGAGAAAGGAATCAAAATCATCCAAAACAAAACTATAATTACTACTGCTAATCAAGTATCCTTAAAAGAACAGGTATCTCTAGAAACACAGTTTTCTAGTGAATTTGAAAAATATTAGTCAAAAAATTAAATAGTTCCCTTAGCTCGATTCAAAGGAAAAAAATATAATATGACAACATATAAATTAATAGGTCCGATCACGCAACTCATACCTATGCAAAAATCTGGTATTAAAGGTGCTATAAAGGATCATAACCTCGACATCATAGAAGATGCAGGTATTCTTATTGAAGGTGAAAAAATCCACACCATTGGTACTTTTTCAGATTTAAAAGAAAAAGCCAATGCTCTACATGCAGAAATCATAGAATTAGATACCGATTATGTATGTACTCCCGGATTTATAGATGCCCATACACATATCTGTTTTTCTGGATCCAGAGCTAATGATTATGCCATGCGAAATGCAGGAAGGTCCTATTTAGAAATTGCTGAAGCTGGTGGTGGTATCTGGGATACAGTTACCCAAACCAGAAAAGCAGAACAGCAGGTACTTGTTTCTGGTGTTATAGAAAGAGCAAATACATTACTAAAAAGAGGAATTACCACAATCGAAGTAAAAAGCGGATATGGTCTTTCGGTTACAGAAGAACTTAAAATGTTACGTGCTATAAAAACTGCAAATAGTAGTACAACAGCAGATTTAGTTTCAACCTGTCTTGCCGGGCATATATTGCCTAAAGATTTTGATGGAGATCATAAAGCATACCTCGAAGAAATTAGCACTACTCTATTTCCTTTATTAAAAGAAGAGCAACTTACAAATCGAATAGATGCTTTTGTTGAGCAAGGAGCATTTCTTCCTTCTGATATCTATCCCTATTTTGAAAAAGCAAAACAAATGGGATTTGATATTACCGTTCATGCAGATCAGTTTAATACAGGAGGTAGCGAAGTAGCTGTAAAAGTAGGAGCAATTAGCGCAGATCATTTAGAAGCCAGTACCGAGAATGAAATACAAATGTTAGCCCAAAGTAATGTGATTTCGGTTGCTTTACCCGGTGCTTCCATTGGATTAGGATGTGATTTTACACCAGCTAGAAAAATTTTAGACGCAGGAGGAGCATTAGCTATCGCCAGTGATTGGAACCCTGGTTCGGCTCCTATGGGTGATTTGCTAACACAAGCTTGTATTTTGGGTACATTTCAAAAATTAAGTAATGCCGAAATTCTTGCAGGAATTACCTGTAGAGCAGCTGCCGCACTTAATCTAGACGACAGAGGAAGATTAGTTCCTGGGATGATAGCAGATTTTAACCTGTTTCCAACAGAACATATCAATGAGATCTTTTACCACCAGGGAAAACTAGTTCCTTCTAAGGTATGGAAAAAAGGAAAGTTAGTATCCTAATCAAACTGTTTCCTTTTCTGTCATCTCGCGCGGAGTAGAGAGATAGTCAAGCATCGTATTTAATCACATTTCGACTCCGCTCAATGTGACAGTAATTATAATTCAATATATAATGAACTTCAAAGAACAAATACTTCAAGGAATTCCTAAAACAATGCCTCCAAAGAAATCTTTGGATTCTAAAATTAGTCGTGCCCCCAAACGAAAACAAATCCTTTCTAACGAAGAAAAAAAATTAGCGCTTAAAAATGCATTACGATATTTTCCAAAAGACTGGCATAAAGAACTTGCCAGTGAGTTTTTAGATGAATTAAATACATTCGGACGTATTTATATGTATCGCTTTATGCCAGAATACGTGATGTATGCTCGTCCTATTGATGAATATCCTGCAGAGACAAAACAAGCAGCAGGAATCATGCTCATGATTCAGAATAACCTGGATCATGCAGTCGCACAGCACCCATACGAGTTAATAACGTATGGTGGTAACGGAGCCGTATTTCAAAATTGGGCACAATATGTATTAACGATGCAATATTTGGCCACTATGACAGAAGCGCAAACTTTACATATATATTCAGGACATCCCATGGGATTATTCCCCTCTTCAAAAGATGCTCCAAGAGTTGTTGTGACCAACGGAATGATGATTCCTAACTACTCAAAGCCTGATGATTGGGAAAAATACAATGCCTTGGGTGTAACGCAATATGGGCAAATGACCGCAGGAAGTTATATGTATATTGGTCCTCAAGGTATCGTGCATGGTACGACCATTACTGTAATGAACGCTTTTAGAAAGACATTGAAATCTGAAGAAACTTCTGCTGGTAAAATCTTTTTAACTTCTGGATTAGGCGGAATGAGTGGCGCGCAACCAAAAGCTGGAAACATTGCAGGATGTATTACTATTTGTGCCGAAGTAAATTCAAAAGCCGCTCAAAAACGTCATGAGCAAGGTTGGGTAGATGAAATCCTTGATAATTTAAATGATTTGGTAACCAGAGTTCAAAAAGCGATGGATCAAAAAGAAATCGTTTCTATTGCATATCAAGGTAATGTTGTCGATATCTGGGAACGATTCTATGAAGAAAATATCTATATTCAATTAGGATCTGATCAAACATCATTGCACAACCCGTGGTCTGGAGGATATTACCCTGCAGGGTTAAGTTATGAAGAAGCGAATACCTTGATTAGCAATGATCCAGAAGCGTTTAAAAGCAAAGTTCAGGAATCACTTCGCAGACATGCCAATGCAATTAATAAACATACTGCAAGAGGTACTTATTTCTTTGATTACGGAAACGCGTTCTTACTAGAAGCTTCTCGTGCAGGAGCAGATATCATGGCAGAAAATGGCATTGATTTTAAATATCCATCCTATGTACAGGATATTTTAGGGCCTATGTGTTTTGACTATGGTTTTGGACCTTTTAGATGGGTATGTACCTCTGGGAAACCAGAAGACCTGGACACGACAGATCAGATTGCCTTAGAAGTAATGGAATCTATTAAGAAAGTGTCTCCAAAAGAAATTCAACAGCAGATGCAGGATAATATTACCTGGATTAGAGAAGCCAAACAAAATAAACTTGTTGTTGGTTCTCAAGCTCGTATTTTATACGCCGATGCCGAAGGTAGAATCAAAATTGCTGAAGCGTTTAACAAAGCAATTGAAAGTGGAAAAATTTCGGCTCCGGTTGTTCTGGGGAGAGATCATCACGATGTGAGCGGTACCGATTCTCCTTATCGGGAAACCAGTAACATTTATGATGGCAGTAAATTTACTGCGGATATGGCTATCCATAATGTGATCGGTGATAGTTTTAGAGGAGCTACCTGGGTGTCTATCCACAATGGTGGTGGTGTTGGCTGGGGAGAAGTAATCAACGGGGGATTCGGGATGTTACTCGATGGCTCTGCAGAAGCTTCAGAAAAACTAGAACGTATGTTATTTTATGACGTAAATAATGGAATTTCAAGAAGAAGTTGGGCTCGTAATGAAGAAGCATTATTCGCAATAAAAAGAGAAATGGAGAGGACTCCACAACTTAAAGTAACATTGCCAAATCTGGTAGATGAAGAATTTTTAGAAGGCTTTATTTAAGCTCACCGTATTATGGAAATTACCATCATTACATCCGATACATTTAAAATCAATACCTGGTCTGGGGGTACAACTACTCAATTTTTTATGTACCCCAAAACTGCAAATTATCCGGAATTAAATTTTGATTTCAGGTTAAGCATGGCCACGGTTTCAATAGAGGAGTCTGTTTTTACTTCACTTCCAGGTGTATCAAGAACACTACTGGTTTTAGATGGAGAGATAACATTGCTACACGAAAACAGATACGCAAAACAACTTTCTAAATTTGATAGTGATGAATTTGAAGGAGGTTGGAAAACATCCTCTATAGGAATGTGTACAGATTTTAATCTAATGACAACAGCTAATACGATTGGTAAATTAGATGTATTTAATCCTAAGCAAAATGAAAACATCCTATATCCTATTAAAAACAAATGGGATTGGGTGTTTATATATAACTATTCTGGAGAAGTTACTATTGACATCAATAATCAAGAATATATCATAAACCAATCTGACGTATTGGTTATACGTCAACCAATTGCAACTACTATGCGTATTAATGCAATTAAAGATAGTACCTTAGTTTTTTCTGAAATAGTAACTAATTAATAAAATTTAAACGTGTGAATCTATTTAAGATTACAGAAGCCAAAGCACCTATAGTTCCTATAATTATAAGTGTACCGCATTCGGGAACAAAATTTCCTTCAGACATAAAGAAACAGTATAAAAAAAGAATGCGTACCCATCTTGATGACACTGATTGGTTTGTACATCGACTGTATGAATTTGCGCCTTCTCTGGGGATCACTGTAGTTAAGGCAAATCTAAGTCGATGGGTAATCGATCTTAATAGAGACCCTAAAAGTGTACCCTTGTATACTGATAACAGACTTATTACAAGCAATACACCAATAACAGATTTTTACGGAAATAAAATTTATAAATCTCAAGAATTCGAACCTGATCAAAACGAAATTAAAAGAAGATTAGACACCTATTACTGGCCGTACTACGAGCAACTTAAGGCTCTAATAGAAGATAGAAAAAAGCAGTTTGGTAAAGTTTTACTTTGGGATGCTCATTCTATCCGCCATAAAGTTAGTACTATCCAAAAAGATCCTTTTCCTGATATGATTTTAGGAAATAATGATGAAAAAACGGCCTCTCCAGAACTCATTACATCTGCTTTACATGGGTTAAAATCAGGTACATTTCAAATTAATCATAACTCTCCTTTTAAAGGAGGGCATATTACCCGTTACTTCGGAAATCCAGAGAATAATATTCATACGCTTCAGCTGGAAATGAATAAAATTTTATATATGGATGACAATGAAGTTACTTATAATGAGGAAAGAGCAAAAAAAGTGCAGAACGTATTACAACATACCATGGAGCGCTTAGTTGAAACGCTACAAAAATAAAATTCTGAAACACACTATGAAAACCTATTATTTTAAGGGAATACTACAAAATACTGGCTGGAAAGAAAATACCGGTTTCACTGTAAATAATGAAGGTATCATTACAGATATCTCTTCTTTTGACCCGCAAAATACATCCAATAAAATTATTGATGGTTTTGCTATTCCCGGGTTTCAGAATGCACACTCTCATGCGTTTCAATATGCTATGGCTGGTTTGGCAGAAAGGCATGAAAACACTACTTCTACCCCGGATGACTTTTGGGGATGGCGAGAAGCTATGTACCAATTGGCATTAACGATGAATCCAGAGCAAATGGAAGCCATAGCAACGATGCTCTATGCAGAAATGGCTCGTCATGGATATACCAATGTAGCCGAATTTCATTATGTACATCACGATAAAAATGGAGTCCCCTACTCTAATCTTTCCGAAATGGGAAATAGTCTTATTTCCGCAGCAAAAAATGTAGGTATTGGAATTACGCTAGTTCCTATTTTTTATCAAAAAGGAGGTTTTGGACAAGAACCAAATGACAGACAGCGAAGGTTTATCTCTCCTACTATTGATGAATATTTAAAATTATTAGAATCAAGCAAAGAAGCTTGTAAGCACTACCAGCATGCCAATATTGCTATTGGTATACACTCTATGAGAGGAGTTGAACCGTCTGATATTGCCGAGATTGCAAAATCCGGACCTCAGGATATTCCATTTCACATTCATGTCTCAGAACAACTAAAAGAGATAGAAGATTCTGTCAAATATCTAGGGAAACGTCCTGTAGAATGGTTATTAGATCATGTAGATATGAATGATAGATTTCATTTGGTACACGCAACACACCTAACAGATGATGAAATCGAGGGAATTGCAAAAAGCAAAGCTAATGTAGTGCTCTGCCCAAGTACTGAAGGTAACTTGGGTGATGGATTATTTCCGTTAAGAAAATACCAGGAAAATGGTGGAAAATGGAGTATTGGCACCGATAGTCACATAGGTCTTAATCCGTTAGAAGAACTACGTATTTTGGATTATGGACAACGCTTAATTTCTCATAAAAGAAACACCTACTCCTCTAATCAACAAGGAGATTCTGGAATGTATGCATTAGAAATGGCTACAGAAACGGGAAGAAAAGCGATGAATAATTTTAACAAGGATTTCTTTAAGGTCGGAGAATCACTAAATGCCTGTATTATTGATGCTTCATCGCCATTATTAACTACCGCTTCTACAAAAAATCTTACTTCGACTATTGTATATGCAACAGATTCAAACATGCAGCTAGGAACTATTGCTAACGGAGAAATGATTGTTAATAACCAAAATCATACAAAGTATCAGGAGATAAAAGAAAAGTTTGCAAAAACCATCGATGCATTAAAAAACAGGTGATAATTATAACTTATATACTTCATATACAAAACCCTCTAGCGTTTTCACTAGAGGGTTTTACACATTTAACCACTTAAATTACAATCATATAAACTCAACTTAGTATAAAGATAATGTACTATATAATACGATTATTACGGGTTTCCGCAATAGGTATGATTAATTCTTATAAATATAGTTTTAGCGCTTATTGATAGTATGTTTATTACATTAGCATATTTTGACAAAATAGGCTATTATAACTTATCGAACGACTTATTTTTTTAGGTATTAGAAAGGAAAAAATAGCGTATTGTAATTATCCTGATCTTAGGCTAAGAATATAATAGTAATTGCTATTACATTATTATTGTATGCAAGTTGATAAAAACTGTAGTATTATAAAATTATATATCTTTAATATAAAACTTGATGAATAAGATACTAGTAACTCTTTTGGTAATTTCTGTAATTACCTCCTGTAAACAAAAACCAAATTCTACTAAAGAAATTGTAAACAATCTACCAATCAAAGATAGTTTGACATTAGAAATTGAAAAGTTAAACAAAAACTATTTCAATGGGTTGGCAGTTGCGATAGTTGATTCTACAGGAACCATATACAAAACAGGAATTGGCTTCGCTGACATAAAATCAAAAAAACCTTATACATCAAATACTATTCAACCAATTGCTTCTGTCTCAAAGACATTCATCGGTATCGCTTTGATGAAAGCACAAGAAAAAGGACTTTTAAATTTAGACGACCCAATAAATAAGCATCTTCCATTTAAAGTTCAAAATCCTAACTTCACAAACCAACCAATTACTATAAGACAGTTAGCAACTCATACTTCAACAATTGTTGATACCGAGAACTATATGGGTAGAGCTTATGTATTAAAAGATGAAATAGACAGTACATCATTCAAAATTGAAAACATCCCTCAAAGTTTCAATCCAAATAACACTAAAATTCCATTATCCCAATTTTTAGAAAATTATTTATCTGAAACAGGAAAATGGTACAAAAAGGATGCTTTCACTAAAAATAAACCAGGACAATTATTTGAATACACAAATGTAGGAGCTTCATTAGCTGCATATATCATTGAGCTTGTTTCAAATCAATCGTATTCAGAGTATACTACCGAAAACATTCTGAAACCTTTAAAAATGAATAACTCAGGTTGGAATTATAGTGATTTTAATATGAGTAATGTTTCAACTCTTTATTCCAATCCTAAAACAACAGTGCCATATTATTCATTAATCACGTATCCTGATGGAGGTTTTTTAACAACTATTAATGATCTAAGTATTTACCTAAATGAATTAATAAAAGGATATTCTGGAAGCGGCACATTACTCTCAAATAAAAGCTACAACGAGCTTTTTAAAATACAATTAAAAGAAGAAAACTTCACAGAAAGAGACCCAAATCATCCGTATAGCGACGAATACAATACTGGAATATTTATGGGTACTTCTGCTATGAATAATATTGGGCATACGGGAGGAGATCCGGGAACTTCAGCTTTAATGTTTTTCAACGCAAAAGATAAAATAGGCAGAATTTTATTAGTAAATACAAATATTGAAAACCAGGAAGGTGTTAACGCATATTATGGAATTTTTAATAAACTAGGAGAGTTTGGTCATAAATTAGAATAAAAGTCAGTGTCGCAAAACCCATTACTTTTCATATACTGAACCATTGCATACACATAAAAAAGAGGTAAAAACAAATGGCAAAAGAACAGAAAATAAGTACTGGCCTAAGAATTGCTTCAATGCTCTTTGACCACATTGTAATGACATTTATTGAGATGTTCTTTTTTATTCCGGGGATGATTTCGGAGTTTTTGACAGCTTTTGAAATAAGTCATGAACCAACTACCTTCGATATTTTTGGTTTAAATTACATTACACTTATTGGCTTTGCGCTTTATTTCTGTAAAGACTGTATAAATGGACAAAGCATTGCAAAAAGAGTTCTAAAACTTCAAGTCGTAGAAAACTCAAGCGGTAAAGTGGCTTCGCCAATTAGGTGTTTTATTAGAAATATATTTTGTATCTTTTGGTTTATAGAAGTAATTGTTACCCTGGTAAATCCTAATAGGAGAATCGGTGATATGGTGGCAGGAACAAAAGTAGTTCCATTTAATCCTGAGCTTAAACAATCAAAAATTAACGTTGGACAAATAGTACTTTCAATAATTCTTGCTTATGGGGTTATGATGCTTATAATGCTACCATTTGAAGCCTGGAAATCAAGAATAAAAAGTAATCAGGTAACGTATGTAACCCGTTCGTTGAATGAACAAGCCGCAAGTGAAACCGAACAACTTTTTGCAGATAGCCTGGGAACACACTTGACTTCTGATGTACGTGTTTATGATCAACTTGAGCAAAACAAAGACTTAAAATATGTTTCTGTTATACTCAGACTTAACGAAAACTACTTAGAGAATGACAACAATTACGAAAAAATCAAATCTGTCACTGTGCCCCTAATTTTGGCACAGTTTCCAGAAGGAACTTTTGTGGGTCAGATTCAATATATCTATCAACAACCACGTAGTATAAGAACGCGTACATTGACACTAGATTGGAGAAAAAAGGAATAAAAAACTTATTAAATGGAAACTGTTCAAAAAAAACACGAATACAAACTTGATAAATATACCTTTCAACAACCGTATGAAACCATAACAGTTGTGGATAACGCAGTTTTAGATATCTTATCTTATAATTATGACACCACTATTAATACTAATAGTAGTTATCTAGAAAAGGTGCAGCTAATTCTAAGTTTCTTAAAACTAGAAAACATATTTGAAACCGTTTTGATACACGAAAATACTCGTAAAAACACGTTTACCGAACTTCGGGGAAAAAGTGGCTATGCGGTATTGGATAGCTTCTTACGAATTGAGTTCGTTTCTGATCACACCGATAAATACCAGATTTATGAAGGGTACAAGAAGTTTAATGAGTATGTTTCTAGTTTTGAAACAGGCCTTAAAACAAGATATGAATCACAAAATAAACAGGTAGCCAGAAAATGGAAAAAGAAGCAAGAACATGAAGTTGAAGAAGAGTATAAAAGTGGGATGGCTGTTCTTATAATTATTGCTATCGTGTTTTTTGCTTCAATATATGGGATCATTAGCTACATAAATGGTTAGAGTTTTATCTTTTTTAAAAACTGTACAGGAAGCCATATCTATCTATTGAAGAAAATAAAATATCTTAAAAAATATATTTAGCAAAGATATTAGTAACGATAACTCGATGTGTATTTTGATAGTAATGTAAGAAAACGAAATAATGACATTTTACGAAAAAGAGCTTTATAGAATTCGTAGCATTGTTTATTCAAATGAAGGACAAATTAACACCGTAATTGGAATTCGAAACTATATCGAAAATAATTATGATGCCAATTTAAATTTAGAATTATTATCTCATATTCAGTTTGTTTCCAAGTATCACTTGTTACGCTTGTTCAAAAAATATTATGGCTTAACTCCAAGACAATACTTAATTGACAAACGAATTGAGAAATCTAAAGAGCATCTCATAAATGGAATGTCGGTAACTGAAACCTGTTTTGCTGTTGGTTTTGAAAGCTTAGGTTCGTTCAGTACTTTATTTAAAACAAAAACAGGAAAATCGCCTTCAGAATTTCAAAAAGAGCAACTTTCAAGAAGTAAAATAGATTTGAAGTTCGGAACTTTGGAGCATGAATAAATAAATTAAAGATGAAAGTAACACTAATTAGCATTCCAGTACGAGACCAAGAAAAAGCTTTAAAATTTTACACAGAAAAACTGGGCTTCATAAAAAAGAAGGATCTACCATTAGAAGGTGGAAATAGATGGCTGACCTTAGTTTCAAAAGAAGCACAGGATGGACCAGAATTATTATTAGAACCAGCCCCTAATCATTTTGAACCGTCTAAAGTCTATCAAGATGCATTGATGGAAGCAGGAATTCCATACACCCAATTTGATGTTCAAAATGTTGATTCAGAATATGAACGATTAACGAAATTTGATGTAGAATTCAGTATGAAACCAACCAAAATGGGAACTGTAAAAGTTGCAGTTTTTAACGATACCTGTGGAAATAATATTCAACTAGTGGAGGAATTATAAAAACACTACTGTCAACAACGTATATAATTCATTGCTAGTAATTGCGAAACCGAAAGGTTTGTGACTATTTATAAAGATCGCCAAAATGTCGTAACATTTTGCAATACTACGACACATATACTATGAGTTAGTAGCAATTAAAACCAATGTTAAAAATGATTTCACAAAATCAAATAGACAAGGCTTCAAACTTTTTGAAACTTCACAAAGAAGAAAAGATACTTACTCTATTAAATTCTTGGGATCCAGGAAGTTCTAAACTAATAGAAGCAAGTGGTTTTAAAGCAATTGGAACAACAAGTATGGGCATTTCTGCTTCATTAGGGTATCCAGATTGTCAAGCAATTCCGTTCCAGGAAATGGTAGATGCCGTTAAAAGAATAGTAGAAAAAGTAACCTTACCTGTTACAGCGGATATTGAAGGTGGATATGGTAAAAATATAAATGAAATTGTGAATAGTAGTAGGCAAATTCTTTTAACAGGAATAGTAGGGATTAATATTGAAGATAGTTATGACTTGAATCCCAAATTGGTTGATTCAATTGAATTTTGTGAGCGAATATCTGCTATTCGAGAAATGGCAAAATCTCTTGGAATACATCTAGTCATCAATGCAAGAACGGATGTTTTCATTACGTCTTCTGGTTCAGAAAATGACAGGTTGAAAGAATCTATTGATCGAGGTAATAAATATCAAGAAGCGGGAGCAGATTGTATATTTATTCCAGATGTTTGGCAAAAGGAAAAAATAAGAACTTTAGTACAAGAAATTGATGCACCAATTAATATTCTTTCAAATCCCACAAACGGAACAGGGTTTCCTCCTTCAATAAAAGAATTAGAAGAAATTGGTGTTGCCAGAGTAAGCTTAGGTTCTTCCCTAATGAAATCAACCTTGGCTTCAATAAGGAAAATTGGACAAGAAGTAATTGAAGAGGGAACATATAAAAGATTATCTGAGCATCTCGAACCAATCTCTGAAACATTATTGGCATATAAAATGGCAACCGAAAAAAATAAAAGTCACTAACAAACAATGTAGTAAAAATGTAATGAGGCGAAATAAAGTAATAGGAGTTCTAATTATTTTAATGGGAGTTTTAGTTCTTTTATATAAAAATGATGGTTTTTATGGTTGGGGTGGTTATGTTGATAAATCCCTGGAAAATATTATAATTAGTACTGTAATGATTGTAATTGGTGTTTTATTTATAAAAAAAGGAAAGTAACAGTTAACCAGGTACGACACAAATATTAAACGTTAGCAGTAATTAAAACCGGCTACTACAAAAAAATTAATTCAGAATTAATATCTTTATAGCCTGTTATACTAATTCAACATATTATCTGAGTCTTACTAAAAAGACATTCTCTATAAAACGAGAAATTGATACATAAAATTCTTCGGATTTTACAATGTACAGGTAATCATATCCAATTATTTTATCAAATCTTAACAATAGTAATCGATTAAAAATCAATTGCTTTATCACTTTGTAATGCATTTTGCATTTCGAAATGTGATGATAATACAGTGATTAAAAATGAATAGTAAACAGTTAATAAGCAGAAATAAAGAACAATATTATAAAGCATTAATTGCAGATAATGGTAAGTTGAATGAAATTGATCTTGGAGAAAAACTCGGGCTTGATGAAAAGGAAACCAGAGAAATAATTGTTCTACTTCTATCTGAACATAAAATTGAATATTTAGAGAATGGAGTTTGTGAATATAGTTGTATGAAAATAGTGAAAAGGAAAAGGAAAAATAAAGGCAGTTAACGATATATTCTATGTAAAGCGCTTTCCAAAATCTTAGGTTAAAATATGTGGTTTTTTACAATGAATATAAAAAGGATATGTGTATTGACACATATCCTTTTTATATCTGCAATTCTGAAAAATGGACGAAAAAACAAAAAACAAATAGAATTATATACTGCTGGAGCAACAATGCATCACAAAAATCCATTTGAAGAACTAAAGTATTATAAATCTGAATTGAAAAATAACCTGATTTAGATTTTTTTAAGTTCAGTTCCTTTTCTTTATATTGGAGTAATGATGACAATTGTAATGGCAAGAACTATTGAATAAATGAACATAAGTTTTGACCTTGATAGTACATTAATTCCGAACGGAAAGGAATTTGAAACAGAAAAGAGAAACCGAATTGCTAAACTGTTCGGAATTGAGGAAGTGCGAAAAGGAACTCATGGATTGGTTTCGGACTTGCAGAATCAAGGACACAAAATCCATATTTATACAACATCATTTAGATCTAAAGGAAAAATAAGACTGACTTTAAGATATTATGGAATAAAAGTCAATCGAATTGTAAACCAAACAGAAAATCAACGAGTTTTAAAGTCTCGGAATATCAACTCTTCTAAATTTCCTCCAGCATTTGATTTTGATTTGCACATTGATGATTTAAAAGGTGTCGGAATTGAAAGTGAGAGATTTAATTTCAATGCAATTATTGTTGAACCTACTGACAAAAATTGGGTTGAAAAGATAAAGAGTGGGATAAAAAACGCTGGATAACACTACATATGTGATCATAATTAATTAATCGATAGGTTTTTATTTTTTTATGGTGGCACCAGTGATTTAGATAGAAAAAGGTATAAAATCTGTGCAGATTTGTCGATGGTCTGGTAACTTTTCGCACAGTTATGACATATATTTAAAGTTGTAGCATATCATGTAAAACAAAATACGAATGAATAAAATTATAGTTCTATCATTGTTATTGGCAATTGGATTTATATCCTGTAAAACTTCTGAAAAAGAAATTGACAAACTTGAAATTGCAAAACAGTACTACAAGGCTCTTGACAATTCTGATGATTCTGGAATAGTAACTCTATTGACCGATAGTCTTTTGACCAAAGAAAGAGAGTATGACTATGAGCAAACATTTTCTCTGAAAGAATATGTTGAATGGTTGAAATGGGATTCTGTATTTGACCCGACGTATGAGATCCTTCAAATTGAGCTAGAAAACGGAATTGTCAAAGCAAAGATTTCAAAAATAGACAAAAGAATCTTTTTTCTTCACGAAGAACCAATTGTCACTAATCAAATTATTCGATTTGATAGTGGTAAAATAACCAGGGTTGAAACAACTAAATACGTGATTTTTAATGATACGACGTTTGTTAAAAACAGAAGTGAATTTTTAAATTGGATAGACAAAAATCACCCTGAGTTAAATGGGTTTATACACGACCAAACTGAGACAGGGGGACTAAAATATCTAAAAGCCATTGAACTATATAAAAACAGAAAATAATGCACTACAATACTATTATATAGCGAATAGAGTGATTAATAAAAAAATGAATAAGTGCTTAATCAAAAGTTCACTACTTTTAATTCCTATACTAACCATAACCTAGACCTTAGTTATTACTTACAAAGCACATGATTAAAAGTGAAAAAATGCTAAATACTAAATCAATTTTTATGTGCTTGATTTTACTTGGACTCATATCATGTATAGGTAAAAAATCAGAATTGATTGAACTGAATTTTGAAAAGGATTTAATGCCCGAAGGTATCGCTATCGACGGCAGTACAAAAAAGTTATATTTAAACAGTCTAAAAAATAATAAAATAGTAAGTAGTTCACTTGATGGCAGTAATCCTGCAATTTTTCTAAAAACCAACAAACATAACTATTTAGCTGGTTTTGGAATGACAATTAAAGGAGACACTTTATATGCTCTTGGTAATAGTCTAACAGAAGATAAAAACAAATCAATCCTTTTACTTTTACAACTTTCCTCTGGAGACCTAATTGATTCTTATTCAATTAACGACTCCAATTTTCACTACTTGAATGATTTAGCAATTAGTTCAAATAATGAAATTTTCATTACTGATTCAGAAAGTAACAAAATCTATAAGATTCAAAGACCAAATAAAACCATCGAAATTTACTTGGATTCTGAAGAGATTTCCAACTCTAACGGAATCACAATCTCCGATGATGATGAATATTTATATTTGGCATCAAACAACGGGATTTCTATTGTCGAAACAATATCAAAAAAAATAATAAATAAACCCAAAGAAGGTTATTCGGGTATAGATGGTATAAAATATCACAAAAATAACCTGTATGGAATAGTAAACGGCTGGAGGGACAAATCACAAAATGGACTGTTCAAATTTGAACTTAACAAAATTGGGACGGAAATTCTAGAAAGTAAAAAAATAGTCGAATTCACCGAAAATTTTAAAATCCCAACCACTTTTGATATTTTCGACGGAAACATTTATTTTGTAATCAACACCCAAATAGACAATTTTGACGAGAATACAAATGAGATTCTCGACTTGAAAAAGTTAGAATCGTATACAATGATGAAAATCAAAGCTGAATAAAACAATGCTAACAGTTCCTATAACAAATAAGACCGTAAGTACAGATTTAGTTACTCTGAACCAATTTGATGTACAAAAAACTTTTCTAACAAGATAGATACATAGCAAATGAAGACAACAGGTAAAATTGCAATCATAGGAGGAGGAATTGGAGGTTTAACAATGGCATTAACCCTAAAAAGAAATAATCAAGGGTTCAAACTTTTTGAAAAATCTAATGAATTCAAAGAAGTTGGAGCTGGAATTGGAATCGCTTCTAATGCTTTAAAAATATTTGATAAACTTAACATAGGTAATGAACTAAGAGAAAAAGGACATTTACTCAAAAAGACAATACTTGCTACCGAAAAATTAAAAATTCTAAAAACAGTTCCCTTTCCAGAAGAGGTCTATTGTATTCACAGAGCTTCAATTATAGATGTAATTTCTAATGAGCTGGACAAAAACTCTTACGAGTTAAACAAAGAAGTAGAAAGCATTGAGAATCAAGAAAACGTAAAGATTAAATTTAAAGATAATACAGTTTCAGAATTTGACACCTTAATTGCTTCTGATGGTATTAATTCAACAGTGAGAAAATCTGTTTTTCCTGAAATAAAGACAAGACATACACATCAAGTTATTTGGAGAGGAATTACAAAATTTGATATCAATGCTGATTTAAAGCATACCTATTACGAGCTTTTTGAAGGTAGTTTACGATTCTTATTTTTACCATTGAATGATACCGAAATGTTTTGGCTGGCTGTTCAAGAAAAAAAGAATTTCAGTAAAGATTCATCTGCTTCTCTAAAATCCTATTTATTAAAAACATATAGCGAATTTCATCCCATAGTATTGGATTTGCTCAATAGAACAATGGAAAGCAATATCCTACAAAATGAATTGGCTGACATTGAACCCAATTATAAGAATTGGTTTAAAAATAATACTGTTTTTATTGGTGATTCTATTCACGCTACTACTCCAAATCTAGGACAAGGAGCCTGTCAAGCAATTGAGGATGCCTATACTTTAGGGCTTTGTATAAAAAATGACATGAATACTTCTTTTTCTGATTATCAAAACGTAAGATTTAAAAAAGTCGAATACATTGTAAAACAATCTTGGAAAATTGGAAAAATGTCACTGACCAATGGGGGTTTACAAAAAAAACTACTCCATTTATTGTTGAGATTCTTTCCCGAAAAACAATATCAAAAAAGGTTTAAGCGGATAATCGATATTGAATATTTGAATAAATTAGAAAACACTACCGCTAACAACATGCAATAAAACATAGCTAATAAATAAATCAAAAACATTAATTATAAATAACCAAACATGAAATATAATAGCAATTGCTATTATAACATTGTTACCACACATTTAAAAAACTCTTTCCTAACCGAAAACATTCTTTCACTCATTATGGTTTTTCACTTTCGAAATCTAAAATTAAATTTGACTGAAATTATATCAAAATGAAAAAACTTATTTTATTATTCTTTTGTTTTTCATTCATAAGCTATGGGCAAATAGAAAACAGATGGCAACCTGATAGTGTTTATGCAAATCATAAAGTGAAGAAAATTTATGTGTATCTGAATTCACCAAAAGACTTGTCCGAAATTGTTGAATTTGAGCAAACTGGAAAAAGATTGTGCTCAATTAAATATAGTTCATCTTATAATCGTAGAACCCGAAAATCAAAAAGGATTGAAAAGATAAGTCATTATAAATATGATTCCTCCGATCGTTTAATAAAAATAATTGATTCAGTTGGAACAGATTCAATAACTTTTCAATACGGGACAAATGGAAAATTATTTTCATCCAGAAAAAATTTGGGTAGTTTTATTTATGATACAAAATACTCTTATGAACCTTTTAAATCCACCACAACTCTAAAAAACGATTCGATAGTATTTTATGAAAAAGCAAAAGAATATGAACTTGATTTTTATGTCAGTAGATTTTTCGGTTATTATATGGAATCAAAATTAAAAAAAGCACAAACTACTGAAAACGGAATAACAAACACTTATGCATATTCTGACCAAACAGATTTACAAAGATTTGAAGATAATAAAACCATTAAAAATAGTTTTGACACAAAAGGTCGACTTATAAAATCGGAAATTAAATCTGTTTTTATGAATGATAGGGTAAACGAATATGAACTAAATTATAAATATTATAAAAACGGACTTATAGAAAGTATTCGTGGATATATCCCAAGATATTTCAAATATGAATTTTGGGAATAAAAAACGTGTGGTAACAACACCTATGCGATAATGCGGTTTATGGCATAATCGAAAAGTCATTGCTTATTTGGTTTGTCGCCAAAGTATTAAACATAAAAATAATTCAAAATTCTTGTCATATTTTTAGAGTTCTTGTCACTAAGGTTAATAGAGACAGATAAAATATCAAATGCAAAATCAAGACCAACTAATTTTTAATCAAATTCTGGAAGATAATAAAGATACGATTTACAGAATTTGTCGTATTTATGCCGTTTCGCCAATTGAACCACAGGATCTTTTTCAGGAAGTAATAATCCATATTTGGAAGTCTTATTCAACTTTTAAAGGTAAATCTAACATTAGTACATGGATTTATAAAATTTCACTAAACGTTTGCTCTCGTTCTAAAATGAAATTTGATAGAAGCAATGATAAGTTAGTTCAATTTGAATCTATACAATTTTTATTAACCGAAAATATTCCTGATAATAATCAACAAGAAAAGTATCGAGTACTACACGATTGCATTTCTACATTAAATGAAAGTGACAAGGCTATTATTATTCTGTATTTAGACGAATTACCTTACAAAGAAATAGCGACGATTACTGGTTTGACTGAAAACCATATTGCTGTTAAAATGAAAAGAATAAGGAAGCTGTTATTTAATTGTATAACTCCTAAAATAAATTAAAATGTTAGAACAAGAATTAAAAGAAATTTGGAAAAATTCATCTGAAACTGAAAGAATAAAATTCGATTTATCAAAACTAATGATAGAATTAAATGACAAGATAAACAGGTTTGAAAGAGCTTTTCGTAGAAGAGATAGAGAAGAGCTTATTACGGCAATAATTAGTATTCCTATTTTCGGATATATTGCGTATCTAATTCCATTTCCGATTACCAAAATTGGGGTTGTTTTGGCTATGATTGGCTTTATCTGGGGTATTTTTGAACGTAGGAATCACCGAAAGCAGAAGGCTCCAGTTAATCTTATATTATCCTTTCAGGAACAGCTTAAAAATCAAAAAAACAATATACATCGAGAGGTCAAACGATATGATACTGTATTATATTGGTTTCTTATACCCAATTTTATACCGTATACAATATCAATTATAGGCTTAGGTGACCCTACGGAGTATGGTTTATCAAATACTATTCTTAACCAGTTATTACCCATTTCGTTTATTTATAAAATAGGTTCTCTGGTTTTTGCAGTAGTTATCTTTATAGCCATATTCTGGGCATACAAACGTGTAATTAGAAAGCAGTTTAAACCACTCATTGAAGATATTGATAAAGTGATGCATCAATTAGAGCATGAGAATTAAATGCAGATATGGGAGATATTGATAAACTATGTTTTGGATAAATTAGAAAACACTACCGCTAACAACATGCTATAAAACATAGCTAGTAAATGGTAAACCCAAAAGTTCTCTCCTATTTATTGAGACCACCAAACCTTTTTAGATTACTTGTTAGGGAAATGTGAAATAAATTTGATTAAGTGCAAAATCGAAAGTTTATTGATTTCTACCGCCCTACTTATACTAAATGTTAGTAAACATTCTATGAAATTCAAACTCCGGAGTATAATTTACATTTTGATTTTAGGAACATTCTTTGGCTGCCAAAATAACCAAAATATTCTGGGCAATTATTCTGTTTGTGAAAATGGAGAATATACAGAAATTTACTTTAAAAAAGACTCAATGAGAATTGCGGCGGACAACGATTGGGTCAAATTGTCTAAATGGAGAAAAGTCGAAATTAAAAACGATACTCTTTACTTCGAAACATTCGGAGAATGGAGAGATTCTTTGAAAGCTGAAATAAAATATGTTGGAGTGAATACAATCGAATTGCGTATCTCGAAAAGTGGTGAGAACCTTAACCTGATAACTATTGACGAAAATCTGGACTTTGAAAAACCAAAAGAATTCTGGAACGGATTTTATAATCGACAGCATCTCAAAAATTGTGAATGAGACTAATAAAAATGTTGGCTAACACCAAGTATATACTATATCAGGCTTTGGTGTTTTATCAGAAAGCATACAATAAGTGCTTTGATAGTAATAATTGGAGCACCTGCAATCGGAATCACATATTTTATGTTGCATACTATAAAGTCATACTACTACTAAGATTCTAATCCAAAGTAATAATCTTCTCATACACCTCAACTCTTACATAAATAGAGAAGATGCATTTCCGTTTTAAGCACAAAAAAAGGGATTACCAAAAAATAATCCCTCTCATAGATTTAAAAAACAAATGCCCAAAATTTGTTATATCTCTATTACTTACGAATTGCGTGTTTACCACAATAACTCAAATTGTCAATATAAATAGTACTTAACAAAGTTTTCATTTTTCAATTTGCGGGAAAAATGCGGAAAAAGATAATTTATTTAGCTAATTGAAAGTTATATTCTCTGAATACTTATCAATTAGATGCTATTAATAATATGTTTGATTAATTCTTGTTGAAGGTAAAAAACAAAGCGCATTAGAAGATTTTAAAAACTTGATTAAACTTGAGTTTTCTCTAATATCTTTTCTAATTTTGATCTATAAGATTTCATCCTAGTCATCGCGTTCTCTTTTACACTGTTTCTATTATCATCCTTATATATTTCTAATGAAAAATTTAACAATGCATTTAAAGCATTAATCTCTGCTGTAATTCTTAAGTTTTCGGATTGCTTTCTTTGCTGAATCTCCATTTTTTCATGTGCCTGGGCTGATCTACTTAATTCATCCCGTGTTTCCTTCAATTCTTCTCTTTGCAGAGTCAATTCATTTTTCTGCAGTATGATAGTGATTATTATACCCGCAAAAGCTAAGCCTGAAAAGATCGCATTTGAAAATCCAAACATATCTCCAAATGTTCCTCTAATTTCTGGTTTTTTAGTTATGAAAGTTAAATTAAGCAATAGCACAGCTAAAATGGAAATAACCGCTAGTAGTGAAGAAATAATAACAAAGTAATTAGTTTTTTTAGCTTCCTTGTTTTTAATTGAATCAATTTTATTCATGCCAATTTTATTTAAAACATTAACTAAAATTAATACTTTCAGAATACTTATCAAGCAGAAATCCTGTTTTAAATGAGTTAAATCTTGTAATTTTATTTTCTGAAGAATCGTAAACTACTTCTACATAAAAACGATTTATAGCATATAGTGCTGTTCTAGTATTTCCTTCATTAATAGAGTGTATAAATTCCCCCATAGAAAAGATCACTTTTCCTTTGTCGAAGTCTGGAAGGGTGTTGAATTCGTAGAGGGTCATTTTATAAATTCAAAATTTCTTTTGATAAAGCTAAATAAAATTAAATTTCAAAAAGAATATTGTTGTAACTTTAATTATACTTACTGTGTAAGTATCTAATAATCTGCATATATCTTTAATTAGATAATAAACAATTATAAAATACAATATATGAATTTCGAAAAGAAATATCTTGATCTTTCAGAATCCGAACTTATTCTTGAACTAGATAGAATAGTTTTCGATGATTTTACTGCAACTCCCAAAAGTCCAGAAGAAGTAAAAGGTAGATTAGAAGCTTGGTTATCTTCAAAAAAAGTAGAATTAAAAGAAATCATTTGCAAAAATAATAGCATTAAACACCTTAGAACTAATGAGGAGAATCTTGCTCTCGTAACAGCTGTTTTTGCAGCATTAGAAGCTTCTTTATTTGGGTCCGCAGCTTCTCCTTTGGCAGTTCTTTTGTGCAAAAAAGGTATTGATAAATTATGTGATAATCAGGATTGACATGAAGCTATCTGCAAGAAAAAAAATCGAATTAATCCAAATAGATTCATATATTAAATCTGGTATTGATTACAGAACCATAAAACTTGATTCATTAACCAAAATTCCAGTTAATTTATCCGAGAAATTAAAGAAAAACATCACACTTCGTAATAAGGCAATAATCAATAGAAAAGAACTAACAGATTTTCAAGACTTAAACGAAATTTCAGTAATACTTGAATGCTGGGATCTTCTAATAAGTTCAAATAGTAAAGATGTAGATTCTCGAATCGATAATCTTACAATTGCATGTGCACCAACAGGGAACATGAATGCCATGGCGATTACGGGTATCAATCAATCCATAGGCATCCTATTTGAAAACCATCTACCAATTTGGGCTATCATTCTTTCTAACATTATTACCGAGTTAATCACAACTGAAACTAAGGAAGAACTTATTATTCACCATCCAAAAGATCTAAAAACATATACGACAAAAGAAGATTCCATGGAACGTTTTGTTCAATTCTATTTAGATACAATCCAATATGGTAAACCGCCAGCATTAATAGATTCAATAGTTAAGACCCCAACACGGAGTCATCTACAAAATCTCATAAAAAAAGGGTTTATATCATTTATTGTTGGGCATGAATATGCGCATATCACTAAGAATCATCATGAAAAACGTGCAAGTAGACGAGGACCATTCATGGTGCCTAAGAATACTAAGGAAATATGGGAGTTATATTCTGACAAGTATAAAAGTCAATACCCTGGAATATCACCTGAAGAGTTTTCGAATAAAATTATTGATCAATATATGGAAATTGAGGCAGATTGGAATGGTTATTCTTATGTTGCAAATACATATAATAAATACCCAGAAGATTTTACGGGAAAAGTCCGTAGTAAAAATGGTTCTTCAAAACTTAATCCAAAATTTAAATTAATGTTTGTCGAAATCGGAATTCAACTTTTTTTGTGGTCTATTGAATATCTCGAAAGATTGGTGCGTACTATGCAAAGAGGAAATGATGGGCACAAAAATGATTTGTTTCACACTAATATTGATGTACAAAATGTTATTCTTCGAAGTACTCACCCTTGTCCTTTATCAAGAATAAAAATGCTAAGTCAGATAGGACATTTAAGCGAACCTGCAAGTGAATGGGTTGAAGATCTATTTAAGGAATTTTATAAGATCGCAGAACCTAGAGCTGCTGAAATGCATCGAAATGGTATTCGTCCTCATCCTAAATGGACTGCCTCAAATACTGAATTGCATCAATTCTTGTTTGCTAACAAATAGGTTAACACTAATAATAGTAGGGGTATTCAATTGATCATAAAAATCGTTTTTCGCTTCTTATAAATAAGAAGTATTAACCCTAAAGCCAAAAACAACCATAACCAATCAAAAAAATCAAAAGAGTTATCTCGTTCAAGGTTTACGTTTTTCTCTGACTTCTGTTCTTTAGTTTTAACAATGGTCTGATCGATTATTTTAGAATCCTTTTTATGAATGATTTTGGTTGTATCAACCTCTTCTTTGAATTCTTTCTCTACAATTGTATTTGTGTATTCTACGCCATCAACAACAATAGGTTCATCATTATCAATAGGCGTATATGTAATCTTATTTGATTTTCTGGTAATGCCAGTATTGGTTTCTACTTTGAGATTTTCATTTTTGATAATATCTCTTTTTTCAAGTTGAGATTTATCACTGATAGTTTTTTGCATTACTCGTTTTCTGGTACCACAGCCTATGCAACATAATATCAAAACAAAAATTAGTGTTCTCATTTTACTTTGTTCATTTGAAAGTGATAGGGGTCTTTTTGGTTTCCATTCTTATCTAACCACCTTCCGCCCCACTCGTTTCGTGGGTGAAGAGATTCCCAAAAATCACCTAATAAATCAATCTTCTCATGCTTGTTTACCAACTTT
Organism: Aquimarina macrocephali; assembly: GCF_051627225.1. NCBI lineage: Bacteria > Pseudomonadati > Bacteroidota > Flavobacteriia > Flavobacteriales > Flavobacteriaceae > Aquimarina > Aquimarina macrocephali. The sequence continues at coordinate 4,453,220 of NZ_CP151795.1, read as the reverse complement.
CCCTCAATGAAAAAATTAAAATCTTTAGCCATTCTCTCAGGATGTTTACTATTTAAAGTCCAGGAAGTTCTTTTTCTCTTTTTTAATGCTATAGATTTACCCTCTCTTACCACATCATAACCAAAGTAATTTAATAACACTTGAGATGGTGTTCGATAAGCTTCTCCTACAGTTAACTTTACTCCTAGACCATACGCATACTGAATTAGTAAGGATAAGTTAAAAGTGAATATTTGTTGTTGTTCTGATAGTTTCATTTTTTATCTTTTTTGTCTAAATATTTTTTCCAGAAATATGCCGCAGTTGTTGCTATCAAAAGTGAAAGTGTTGACATAATGGTTTTAAGAATAAATTCTTCAAAAAAAGTACCTGAAAGAAACGCTAGTGCATAAAATGCCAGTTCTAACTCCAATGTTTTACTCATGTGACTCTCCATTTTTACCAAGTTTCTTTTTCACAAAGGCCCTAACAGCTTCAATAGCCAAAAGAATTGATATACACCCAAAAATTATATACCCATCATTTATATCTAAGTATATTTTCCCTTCTATTATTTTATCTGTTGCGATATCATATAGGTACACAAGTAAAATTATGCCTGCTATAATTCTCAAAAAGTTTCTTATATGTTGGTTCTTTATATCCATAGTTAATTTGTTCATATAATTAATTTATACTGTATTTAACAACCTATATGCTTAGCTCAAATTTCATTTCCATCCGCATTAAAATGTGTCATATGTTAAAATTATATTGACACTTCTATATAAGATCCTGAAATTTCTATAAAATCTCCAGTTAGAGTAACCGAAGAAGCTGATGTACCATTATCTCCATCAATTGCCCCCTGATAATTAAAATTAATAAAATCGGATTCTGATTCTACTGCACCATATATTCCAGCATAATTAAATGTTTTGTTTGTAAAAACAGATATCGTTATAGATGATCTTATTGTGCTATTTGGGAACGGTAAATTCCCAACTCTTAGCTGACCTGATGGGGTTCCGGTAGTGTTTATACTAGTAATTCTTATTTTAAAAAACACATGTCTACCAGATTTTACATATTCGCCTGTGGCAGTAGCAGGTGTGTAAGTAGCTCCTCCTCCTGCGTCAATTACCGTTGGTGTGAAAGAACCAACAGTTTGTGTCATACCAGAACCGTAAAACGAATCTCCTGCTTCTTTTGTAAGTAAATCTTTAGGGCCGGTTACTTCTGTTAAGTCATAGCTAGGAGCAGTAATCTTTCCATTCTTGAGTATTACCAGTGCGTCACTCCTAGTGTTAGAAGCGGTACCATTTCCAGCTGATAATAACCTATCATTTTCATTCCATGTTACATTATCTCCTATAGGCGTATATGTTGTCCCGTATCTACCCAGAGATGTTTCTCCTAATGTTGCTGATGTGTTGCCTTGACCTAACGCAACGGAACTATTTCCAGATGCAGTATTGTCAGAACCATAAGCAAATGCAAAAGATTGTGTCGCGGAAGTACTAGCTCCACCAGCAAAAGAACTTCCGCCAGAAGCAGTAGTATGTACTCCAGTTACCAAAGCATTATCACCCGTTGCGCCCAATGTGGTAGAAGCAATAAAACTTGTAGATAAATCAAAAGCATCATCGCCAATATCTCCTTTGTTAGCCCTGTCTTCTCCTATTTTGGTGAAACCAGAACTCGTACCTTCTGATATTCTTTGTAATCCTGTTCCAGAAGATCCACCACCAGTTATGGTAATAGTTCCATTAGGAGCAGTTCCTGTAACCGTTGATCCTACAAACGTCATATTTGTAACACCGTTTATTGTATTTGTGCCATCAGATATACTTACTCCCGCAAAAATAGATTGCATTTCTCCTAAAGTATAAGCTCGTACTCTTCCGGTTGTTCTATTGATGGTTAAAAAATCATCTCCAGTTGTTGCTGTTGGAACATTTCCTAACAACACTCCACCTCTATGCACATTAGGTCTTTGTGCAAATCCAATTGTAGTTATTAATAAAACTAATCCTAATAATACTTTTTTCATTTTACCTATTTAATTAATTATGCTGGAGGCATATAGTTCCCCTCTGTATTACTCCAACTTGCAAACAATGTATGATCATCTCCAGACGCATAAACACCAGGATTCAAAAAATACCCATCAGAAGTAAATCCGATTCCAAAATCTCCTGACTCCCAAGCATCATCATTTGTGTTTCCGGGGGCTTTAAACTTTTGAATGCTTTTAGATATATCAGAAATGACATTGTCTTTTATTTTTTTCACCTCTAAACTTTCTGAGGCTCCTCCATTTGATACATGAAGTTTTGAGGTTTCCACAAGAATCTCCTGTACAGGTAGTTCATCGATATTTCTAGAGCTTTCAATTACAGAGTTAATCCAGACAACTATTTCCTGTAATCGCTTAGTTACGACGCTCTCAAAACCCATAATTAATTGTTTCCCACAAATATACAATATTATTTAGAATCATTCTAAATAATGAATTATAAAAAAGAAATTGATTAAATTTAGGGTATGAATTTCTTATTACTTTTAATCGCAATATTCTTGATTGTGAGAGCTATAATTGTTAAAACAGTTAATCTCTTTACTTCTAATAATGAGGTAGACAACACTCCTAATATTACTATTAATAATTATACTACTGAACAACATTTACATATTACTCAGGATCAATTCGAAAAATTGAAAAAATAATTAGTTTCCTATAGCTATATGCCCATTTTCTGACTCTAGTAATTTAGGAACTTCTATGGTAGTACTGGAAGTATTCGTTTCAACTCCTATTTGATTACTGAAAGCGTTATTAGCCTTTATCATATTAGCTTTAACAATGTATAAGTTAGTTTCCTCCAAAGGTCCTTCAACTTCAACATTATCACTTTTAACGTAACTCACTCCGTTCATAAGGATATCACTATGTGACAATGCTTGCACTAATTTCCTCATCATCTCCTTCGTAACAGGTTCAAAAACAAACTCATCTAATTCATGTATCTCTGAACTAATTAAAATTGCCGTAGTGTCCGTCTTATAAGTTTCACTTTCGTCTGAAGCTTTTCCATTAATTGTATTGATTGGAATTCTAATTATGTTTTCAATACCTGTGGCGTAAAAAATATCTGTGTTTGTTTTGTTTTTATATCTAATCTCAATAGTGTTTTTTTGCTCAACTTTTACATTAATAACTTCACTTAAATGTTCCTTATTCTCATAGGCATCATGATTATTGTTGATTCTAATTCGAATATTTTGGTTTAAAAATTCCACCATGTTAACATTAAACTCATACACTTCATAATTGAAATTATTATATATGCTAGATATTTTAATGACCGTATCCACTCCAGAGTAAATTTTGTCAATCACAATCACCTCTGCACTTCTACTTTCATCAAATAATACTTCTTCAATATCATACCATGAGTTTTCTATTTTAATATAATTCCCTACAACTCCCCAAGACGGTAAAGCTCCATTTAAAGAATAGTTATCCCCTGTATCAATACCAGTATCGTAATTATAAATATTACCACTAACAAAATAAACACCAGTCTTTTCGTCACCAAGGTTATACATACGAGCATCACGCTGATCTTTTAAGCGTGTATTATTAGTTTTCTTTTGAACCGGAAGGCTTACCTCTTCTTTATTTTCTTTGATAACAGTTGCTATGATTTCGTTATAATTTGATTTTATCTGAGTAATTGGTGAATCACAGTTTTGAAACTGCTGTATCTCTGTGTAAGGAAGTGGTACCTGAGATTCACAGCTTAAAGTATTTTCATCTGTTTTGTAGTTTGAACAAACTCCCCATTGGATCCTTTCAGCGTATCTAATTGAATTAGATTTTGAAACCAATAAAAAAGGATCTTGTATTCCAAATTCATCAACAAAGAATGGCTTCGATGTATTACATCCAAACTGATCTTTTATATACATTGTATAATTCCCCGGTGGCTGGCCGTTAAAAATGTTGGAGCTCTGCCATGTTGAATTATCTAAGGAATATTGTAACACTAACCCTTTGCTTGGATTAACAATAACTGTAACTGTTGCTCCTTCTGGTGATTGGTTAACCTTTACTTTTACATTCTCATTACTTAATACCGAAGGAGTTTCTATATTTCGTGTAGCTTCCTGACCATCATTTGTTTTGCATTTTATTTGAATTCCAACTCCTCTCAAATAATCAAAACTAAAAGGATTCTGCGTATTTGGATTTATACTAATTGGATTTGTTACTACATTAGCTAAAACATTGGTTAACACTTCTACACGAATATAGTTACACCCTTTACTTGATTGATGGAAACTTGTATTTTCAATTTCAAGTAAAATCCCTTCAAAGTTTGTTATTTCAAAATCTACATTTAATATTGTTGTTGCCATAATTTATACTTCACAATTAGAGAACCCAATATTTCCGCTCACCTTCTTAGGTGTAGCCGAAGTATTGATTAATGTTAATTCAAAAGAATCCGTTCCTGTTGCTTGGGCAGATGGACCAGATCCAACATCTATCCATATTTGTTTTTGTCCAGCTGAATTCAACTTGACTGCTTTCCCTAATTCAGTCCTGCCAACATCTGGAAGGAACATCAAATCATATGTAACATCTTCATCCGGCATTCCGTCAATGGTAATTATATAAGTTTTTGAACATGGTCCAGAAAAGAATGTACTTATAGAAGCTGTTGAATGGCCAGACTCAATAAACGCCTGTCCATCATTAAACTTAAGGTTAGGGTTTATCGATTTAATGATCACTATATTAGAAATTCTTACAACCTCAAATATGTTCGATGAATTATAATCCAAATTAAAAGCCTGTAAAAAATTAATTGCGCTTCTTTCTCCTACAATTCCTGTAGGAGTTCCAACGGTCACTTCTTTCGACTTGCTACGACTAGTTTTCCAAGTCTCTAAAATCTGTGCGGTAGATGTACCAATAGAATAGTTTATCCTAGCTATTCCATTAATTGGCATATCTTGATTGAATGTTATCTTTATCTCCGAGTACGTCATTATCTATTCGCTTTTAAAAGTTTCCATTTACCAGAACCATTTGGTTTAACATTGAATAAAAATCCTTTTTCTATTTCATTATCTTCATTAACAAATTCAACTAATCCATTAACATTTGGTATTGTTTTTCCTAAAATATTGGTTGTTCCTTCAATTTGCTGCATTACTTCAAAGTCAACTATATGTTCAAATTCAATCCATTCAGGCAGATATCTAGGTCTTGGTAATTGAGAATTTTTAATATTTTTATTTTCAGCATATTCATTTCCACCTCTTAGTTTTGTTTTTAGACCGCTATTCGCTGTTGAACTTCCATATCGAACATAGTCATTAATATATTTAGTCAATCCTGAAGCAATTACCCAGCCATGTCGAAGCATAACATTAAATGGAGAAAAACGTAAATTTGTAGCAGTTTCAGGACTAAATATGCCTGTAGGTTTTTTTTCGAAATCATCTTCCCATTTTCTTTGTCTAAAAGTGTTACCCTGCCATCGTTTTAGGTCCAACATAAAAATGTCTTTATCTGATCTATTATCTTCGGTTGGAAACTCCGACTTAGGCTTTCTTCTTGTAAATTCAATTCCATAAGGGTCAGACCTGTAAACGCTAACCATTCTGAAAATCTTTTTTAGCCTGGTTATTGAAGTTGTAAATGTTGATGTAGCGTTATATTCATCAAGCCCCATAGCTTCTTCATACTCACCTCCTTTGACATAACCAAATTCAAGACCCGAATAGTAGTACTCTTTTGCTACACTTCTCTTTACTTTTTTAACTTGATTGGGTAATTTAATCGTAACATTGTTGTTATAGAAGTACTCCTTTTTTTCAACTCTGGCCCTTTCTTTGAATCCAATTCTTTCAATTCCTAACCCCATATTCCAAACTGCGGTTAAAGACTCCATATAGTCCTTGAATGAAGTAGTGAATCCCTTGTATTTATTTTTATCGCTTTCTGGTAATTTATCAAATCCTCTTATCCAGAATCCATGAGTAAAACCTGTCAATGAAGCAATACCATCAGTGTTATAGCCAATATCTGTTCTGCCTAACGCATCAGAATAAAAGCTATTTTTTTTGCCAGTAGCTATTGTCAATAATCTATCTCCCAATTCATGAGCTAAAATTGTTTTAGAAGTTGTTTGAACAAAATCACTATCTTCTTCTATTACCATATCACAAACAATGTTTTGCATATCGGTTTCAAAATGAGCACTATGCCCATTTCTACCATCCATTAATTGCGTGAATTGCAACGATAAGCTTTCTCCTTCCAGTAGGTTGATTGTTTGATCAAATGAAAAATTTAAGGTTTTGTTATTGAGAGTATTGATATCACGTGTTTCAAATAAATTTATTGTGTTTTTGTATGCAAAATCAGAACCATTATTATATGTAGCTAACCGTAACCGGTACATTGACCAATTAATGTCATCATAGTTTAGAACCTTTACGGTAAATGAAATATGAAATTTTATTTTTAACGTCCGATTTTTGTCAGAGTTAATAAAAAACATTAATCCGATATCACCAGATGCATTTCTTTCATGAGAGTTATCTCCAATTGAAGTATTTGCTACAGCTGAGACAGCACTATCATGTGATTTATACGCTAGATTTAAAGGAACACTAACTGTTGATCCTCTTGTATTACCATTTGTCTGGTTATATAGATATGAGCTATTGTCACTATCTTTTATATCATAGGTAGATTCTAAAAATATTCGTCTACCATCGAATACAACTTTTTTGGTTGTAAGAGGTGATAAAGAATTTCCGTCAAGAGTATCCAACCGTTCTATTTCTACTTTTTCAGATTCTCTTGATTTTAATAGTTTTTCTAGTCCCTCAGAATTGAATTTTACGGATACTTGTCTATTTTCTAAAACATAGGTTGATAAATCTAATACACCATCATAAGATCGAATCCATTCATCCGTATGTGGGTGTTTTTCATCTCTAGTCAATCTTATCTCAGCATTAATGTCATATACATCTTTAATCAATTTTATAAACTCTGCTCCATCTGCTATGAATTTTAAGCTATTAGAAAATTTAGCGAATATTCCATGGTACTTTTTGTTACGGGCATATTCTTTTTCATCGCTTCGCCATCCGATCGGCTCGGTTATTACTAAAGAGCCATGTTCTTTATGACTTAGAGTGTATTTAACTCTATCGTGATATGTTGGATTAATTAGTCCCATTATGCACTCCAGTCTGTATTTTTAAGTTTAAATAATTCGTGTTCGAAATCAACTGGTCTAGGCTGATGTACAGTAACATTTGTTTTATTTTTTTCTATCGCCTTTCTTGTTAGTTGCATCTCCATAATCAGTTCTCTATTATGAGAATTAAAAGACTGCTTAGATTGAAAATCATCCAATTTTCGTTTTTCAACATCAATACTCGTCAGTATGGATGCTTTAAATAATCTTTCGTATTCAGAAAGACTTGGAGTAACCCTAGTACCTTCTGGTAAATCCAAAATAGAAGGAGAATCAACTACATAAGGTGCTTTATTAGGCTCTGCAATAACTTCGGCTCGTTCCTCACCAACTAATGCAAATCCACCAGGGTGATATTCCGTTCCCTTTGCATATTGCGGAATTGGTTTAGCTATAATTGCAGCTATCTGTATGGCTCCTATTACACCTACTAAAGCAGCTCCAACACTTCCTGCTATTGGCCCCATTTGTGCATAAGCTTGCATAATCCCTAAAGCAGTAGCTATAGCAACATCTGCAATTGCTAATGCTTTGTTTAATTTAGCTTGTTTTCGTTGTTCCTTTCTTTTCTTTTTCTCTAAAGCCTCTCGCTCTTTCTCTTTCTTTTTCTCTAAAGCTTTTCTCTTCTCTTCAGAAAGATTTTCATTCTCTAAAAGCTTCTCAAATTTCTCATCATTCTTAGCTATTTCATCATCAATCTTTTGTATTCTAGCTTCAAATATTGAATTAGCAAGATCTCCTAACGAAGCAGCTAGTTGAGATGAAATATCTCCAATCTGTTCTGCTTTTTCTTGAGTACTTAAAACTTCCTGTGAATCATTTTCTATGAAATGTTCGGTAGTAAGGTTTGAAATTTTAAGTTTTATTTCGGAAAGCTGCCTTTCGTATTCAGCTCTTTTGCTTGCGCTTAATTCTTCATTTGCTAATAACTGCTCAACAGCTTTAACTTGTGTATTAAGAGCTTCTAATGCATATCTTTTCTTTATCTCAGCTATCCTCTTCTCCCTTCTTTCTACCGCATCTTCAACACCTGAATAAATTCCCTCTCTTTTATTGAAAGCTTCATTCTCTAGCCTAAGTTCATCATTAAGTTGTTTTTGTTTTTGCTTTACTTTTAGATCGGCTTCTTTTTTTATTTTCTGAAGATCAAGAGTATCAGTGTTATTTTCCTTACCCTTTTCTATTTGTTTTTTCTTAGCTTGATATTCGGCAATAATTAAAAGTTCTTCATCTGTAACTTTTTTAAGTGTGTTTTTAGAAACTTTACTTTTGGATAATAAAGATTCTATTTCTTTATCAGAAAAACCTTTAGCTATATCGAATTTCCCTTTTGCAGAAAGTATAGCTAACTCTAATTCTAAAGAAGTAAACTCTTTTAATGCATCTTCTCTTTCTTCGAATGTCTTCTCTTCGTTATTGAATATCTCCTTTTGAAACTTAATTCTTTGTTGAACTACGAACTTGGCTAATGAAATTGCGTCTTTTGCTAATTTCTTTTCAAGTTCAACTCTTTTCTTTGCACTCTTCTCTGCATTTTTATCTTTTTCATCGCCTTCATTAAATTTAACTTCATCTGGTGAAAAATTACCTGATGTATCAATCTCCCCAGCTTCACTTTTCTTTTTAATTAATGAGTTTAAAGCTTCTATTTCCTCTTTTATACTTGCAACTTCCTTATTTCTGTTCTTAAGTCCAGTCTCTACACTTCGAGTAGCAGTTTCATATGTATTCCCTGCTGACAATACCGCATTACCTAATGTCTCATACCACTTTACATTATCTTCTAAAGAGCTTTTTTCTGAATCAATCAATTTAGCATACAGCTCCGCTTTTTTGCTTTGCAATGCTTGTGACAATGCTTTCCTATCTAATTCCTCGATGTATCTTTTAATTGCATTAGTGGTTTCATCTGTATTAATGTTCTCAAGAGTAATGTTACCTAGGTATTCAGGACTGATTTTATTAAGTTTTTTTATAGCGTCTAGCCTCTGTTCTTTAGATAGATTTTCATTTTTTGCGGTTTTAATCAAAGTATCTAACCCTGCTTTTTCCTTCGCAACTGATTTTGCAGCTTCTTTTCTGGCATTATTCAATAATCTTTGTTTTTTTTCAGCTATAGTTCTCTGGACGTTCATGTTTCTAAAAGCAACAATCAACGCTGTTATTGCTATAATAGCTGCACCGATACCAGTATTAATTAAAGCAACTCTAAAAACCTTCATAGATCTTATTGCGCTTAACAATCCCTTATTAAGAGCTACAACAGATATCCGATAAGCAACTGTATATGCGGTTGCTATTTTCTTAGCTAACCCCACCGCCACTGTGATTCCTTTATAAGCTATCCATACTCCAGTAGCAAGTGCAATTGTATTGATAATCTTTTCTAAATTCTGAGCTAAAAATTTAATTCCATCTTTTAGAATACTACTTGCGTTAGTTGAGTCATCAACACCCAATATGTACCCTTCCCAAGCAGAGGATAATAATCTTAATGCTCCATCCAAAGAATCTAATTGAGTATCTGCCATTTCTTTAGCTGCATCAGATGCATTGTAATACTCACCTGTTAGGTGCTCTAAAGCCTCAGACCCTTTAAGGATTACCTCTTCATTGTTGATCAAAGCTGTAGTTTGACCATTAATCAAAGAAGTCATTTGTTTGTTTACACGATTACCGAATATTATTGAAACCGCTGCTGCTTTTTGCCTATCAGTTAATCCTACAAATCTTTCATTTAAAAGCTTAACAGTATTAGTGATACCGATAAACTGACCATTTGCGTCAAAGAATTCTACATTCAATTCTCGCATTTTCTTTTTCATCTTCTTGGTAGGAGCAGCCAGCCTATTCAAAGCAGTATTTAGTGATGTAGTGGCGTCTGTTCCTTTTATCCCAGAGTTACCCAAAAGCCCCACAGCAGCTGCTACTTCTTGAATTGGTATTTTTAGATTATTGGCGGTAGGTGCAATTTCTTTGAAAGATTCACCAAGCGTTAATATTGTGGTATTTGTACTTGTTGCTGTTTTCGCTAACACATCTACCACCATTCCTGTTTGTTCTGCTTGTAAACCAAACCCTGAAAGAACATTAGAAGCGATATCTGCTGCTTCTGCTAAACCAATTCCTCCTGCTGCTGCTAAATCTAAAACTTCAGGAGTCGCTTTTAAAATCTGATTGACATTGAATCCGGCCATTCCTAAAAGACTCATCGCTTTAGCTGCTTCACTTGCTGTGAAAACAGTTGTCTCACCAAGCTGCTTCGCTAATACCTCAAATTCTTTACCATTACTTTTAGTGATCGCTCTAAGATTAGCCATCTCTTTGCTAAATCCCCGAATAATGCTAAAGCTATTTCGCATTACGGTTACAAAAGCAAACAACCCTCCTGTAAACCCTAATGCACTGGTAAGGCTAAGAAAGATACCTCTTAATCCTTTTAACGATAAACCGTATTGGCCGACAAATCTTTGGCTTTGACCTAAAGCAACATCCAATTTTTTAAGTCTGGAATCAAGTTTTAAAACCTCTACCTGAGCCTTTTTAAATTGTTTTGATGTATCCCCAAATTGAACACCAATATCTTTAGCCTTTAATCTGGCTTTATCTAATTCTTTTGATAATTTTTGATACGGGCTTAGTAAACCTAAAGTAACTCTAGCTTGATCTCTTTTTATCTTATTTAGAGCTGCTGTTTTTACCTTTTCTTCTATTGTTAATTTAACACCTCTTCTTGTTGCAGCCTGCTTTTTAGCCTCAACATCTATAATTAACTTATCTTGTCTTAGTTTTTCGGTTTGAATTTTTTGTAATGAAATCAACGCATTTTGCTCTGCCTTCAATGCATCGGCAGCTTTTTTTCGTAATACTTCTTCTTGTTGTTTTATTTGAAGAAATTCTTTTCTAGCTTTTGAAACTTTGAATTGCTGTTCCAGTTTAGCGTATTCTAAAGCAGCTTTTTTAATAGGTTCAAAGCTCTCTACCCATTTTTTATTAGCATCAATAGCAGGTTGTAGACCTTTGGCATAATCCTTACCAAGTGTAAGTACTTTATTTTCTACGACTTCCTTTCTTGTAATTTTACCCTTCCCTGCCATTTTCTAATGCTTTAATTTTTTGATTTCCTGCATTTATCAATGCGTAGTATTGAGTTAAGGTTATCTTATTAGAATCAATGAATCCCATATTAGTAACAACACAATATGTCATGATCACCTCATCCAGACTGTTATTTTTTGAATCGTCTTGTTTAGGTAGTTTTTTTTGTAGTCGACTAATTATTATCTCAATTGCTTTATTTTCCCTCTCGATCTTATCGTAATCTACCTCTACTCCTTCTTCTATTTGGTATCCAGCGTTTTTCAATACTTCAAACAACTGGGCATCTGGTTCGTGTCTTAGGCATTTAATTGCAAGGTTGACTGATTTATATTTTGCAGATAAGTATTCTATTTTTATTGAAACTTTTAATGCTTTATTAGCTTCATCACTTGATAGAGTAAGATCATGTTGGTGCTCCAGTTCTTCCCATACCTTTTTAAGTTTTCCAGTATCGATATTTTCATCACTCAATAAACCAACATCTCCAGTTTGCAGGATCTTGAAAAATAGTTTTGCTGGGATTATATCGATAGAATCATATATCATGTAAGTTTTTTCTTAAGTATTTTAAAAAGAAAGGTGATATTTTTGAATCTATCACCTCTCTTAAATCTTCATCAGTTAACCCGAAAATATCTTTACTTAACAGGTTGATCAGCACCTCTTTCTTTTTTTCATCTTTAGTATCGAAAAAGATACTATCATTCCGAACCTCTGAAAACAAGCTCTCTAAAAATTCCCCTGTGTCTTTTAAATCAAATGGCTGACCTTCTTTTTTTCTTCCATTTGTTATGGATTCTGTACCTGGGGAATAAAAACCAATAGGATTACCATCGACATCTTGACTGTAATCATGTAATCTATTAACATTTACATCAGCTAATTCTTTCTCTAAGGTCCTTATGAATCTAAAAAGCTCACTTTTTATCTTCTGAGGTGTTTGTCTTTTTGCTTTTTGTTGCGCCTGTAGAAATGTTGCCATTGTCTTTAACTGCTATCTTATAAGCTATTTTTAACTCAGCTTCTCTTTTTTTGTGTGGAATCTCTTTAAAGATGTGGGTAGAAGCAAACTCTTCTTTAAATTCCGCAAAGGAGCGGTTATACCCCTTTGCGAAAACTATTCCTTTATAACTGCCCATTAGATAGCAGCAATTACTAGAGGTTTACCACCTTCATACATGATATTTGTTTGAACAACAACTCCATTAACTTCAACAGTAAAACCGTTTGCAAATCCAGTTCCGGTGAACTCATAGACTCCATTTACTGGAGGAACAAAAGAAACTGTCTGTACAGCTCCTGAAGCATCTCTTACGATAAAATCATCAGACTCTAATGAATCAATTTCTGTTCCTGAACAACCGGAAGAAACCTTTACTTTTATAGAAGTAGCGGTAGCTGAATCTTGTGATAATTTCACATCATAAATACCTTCATAATCGGTAAGATCGAAATCAGGCTTTATAATTGACAATGGATATGAGTCAAACTTAAGCTGAACTTTAGTACTTGGAACTCCATCTGCAGGTGCATCTTCTCTAATTCCAACAATAAATGATTTTAACGGTTCTCCTTGAACACTTCCATCTTCGTTTACTTCACATAATAACTCATTGTTATCAGTAACCCTGAACACTCTATTATAGTCAGAGTTTTCATAAGACTTTACTGCTTCGTGAGAACAGGTAGACAAATAATGAGTGTAATTAACTCCTTTAATAGCATCTTTAATTTTGTAATCACTATATCTACCATTTTTGATTTGATTCTCTGTATTGTTGGGCTCCAGTTCTTCAATATCATAAAAAACTACGATATCCTTGTTTGTTTTTGCCTCATCCCATTTCGCATTTGATTTAGCATCGGCTAAAGAATCAAACTTAAATTTACTTTTCGATAAAATGTAGGTTCTAACAGCTCCTTCAAGACACTGCTTCTTACCTCCTGTATTTTTTGTAGAAGAGTCATCTCCTCCGCATGTTTCATTAATTATTACACTCATAATATTTTTTTTAACAGTTAAACTGATATCTTAATTTGCCATTGATTTTTATAAAGTGATAAGGTTGCATATCTATAAGTTTGGTATCAAAATCGCTTAAAGCTTTTATTCCTTTTGTAATTTCTTCTACTTCGAAATATCGACAACGATTTAACACCTTAAGAATATCAACTCTTACCTCTTCATCTGCTCTATGGGTAATTGTAGGTTTTATTTTTTTTAGATCTAACAAGAATATTATATCTACTTCTGTAACTGATTTAGGAAGTTCTATTTTAGATTTTTCATCTTCAATAAAAAAGAACGTGCCAGAAGTACTATCATTAATCAAAACTTCTTTATATTCATTCCCATTAATAAAGTATAAAGGTTTTCTTTTTCCTTTTTTATCCTCCAGGTAAACACGGCCATAACCATCAATACCTTCAAACCTTAATGATTCATATAATTTGATTTGAAGTCTTTGAATTTGTATATCAATACCAACTGGATTTTCTTTTAAATAATTCATCACCAAACTTGTTTTGAGTCAACAATAATGTGGTCTGGGAAAATAATATCAGATGTATTTCTAATTGATTTTTTTAAATCACTTTTTATACCAACTGATCTAACAATCCCATCCACTTTTAACCCTTCCAATTCTATTTTCATAGCTTGATACGCTCCTTCTGCTTTTCTAACAGTAGAGTTGATTCGCGTTGTAGAAATCATTTGTTGAATTCCACTTATCGCTAGCGAATAGCCGATAGCGTCATCAAATAACTCAGGTTGATTTATGATTATATCCGAATAATCTACTTCCGTTTGATACAATCTATTTTTATTGAAAATATCAGCTAGAATAGCTTTTACTGAATCAGTTTTTAACTGAGTTAAGTATGAATTAAAATCGTTGTCCCTCATATTCACCTCCTCTACGGTTTCATAAAGATTATTAACCGTGATTAGTTTATGATAAAAAGAAAACAATCTTCCAGAGGCTCCTCTAATATTAGAGTCGTCAATATTGATTAACTGATAATCTCCAAAACCGATCCTATCCACTAATGACAATATTGACGACTCACTATACATAATATCCTATTTAAACAGACGCTACAATGTTATCTTCAAATACAGCAACTTCATCTTCTGAAAGCTTGTTTATCTTGGTTTGAAGAGTAGTATCTTTTTGGTTAATGGTTGCTTTAAGGCTTGGATTTGCAAGATTAATAGCATCAACAACACTTTGTAAAGTATAGTTAGAACCTTTATAAGCAAATACGGCATCACCTTCTGTTTGAACATCCTCTACAGCTTCTTCTGTATCCAAATAGAAGATAGAGTCTACGTTTTGTAAAACAGGAATAACAATTGCCTGACCAGCCGTTTTCTCACTAACAGGGTCTGTGGTACCAGATTTACTAATAAGGATGTAGTCATTAGGTTTAGCATATGAAACACCTTCATTAGGGAAATTCTCTTCTGCTAGTGTCCCATAAACCAATGACCCTACTTTGATTCCGTTTGTAAAAACTACCATATTAGGTGTCCATCCATTTGTTACGGTTATTTTTCCATCTTTCTCTTTATTGAAAGTTCTATCAATAACCATTACATTAAGCTTTAACTTCTTTTTCAAGTAGCCTATTAATTGATCATCATCTAATGTTGGTATTTTATCACCAACAAAATTCAATGAAAAAGCCCACATTTCTCTAACCTGTTTATTATTAGCCATGTTATAAAAAGTAGATTCATCCATCCAAATGGTGTCTACAATTCTACCGTTATCTCTTGCTCTTTTTCTAATTCTACGAATATCATTGATAGGCATAGCTTCTGGGTCACTCCATTTTACCGAAGCTCCAAATTGGTTTGATTCAGGAATATTATAATTGATACGAATACCGGTACCAACATTATTTTCCTCTTTTATAATCGTAACACCAGATGATAAACCAATTAGAAAAGCTTCTTCAACTGACTCTTTTATACCTAATATACAAGCCTTGGTGTCTTCGAATATCTTTCTAATTAACTCCTTAAGACGTTCAGGGAATTTACTCATGATATGCAATGAATTCATTTGCTTCTCATTAAGAACGTACTTCAAACCTAGCTTTGGAATCTCTCCAGCTGCTGTTTTAATACTTCCCCTTGATTTTAGTGCAACAGGAGAATCAAAAGAAACAACATCTGCAGTTACTCTTGTGAATTTTCCACTGATAGACGAATAGGTCATATCAACGGAATATTCTGGAGTTAAGGCCTGATCATGGATATATTTTGGTTCTTCTTTTGTACCACTAATAAGTTCGTAATACTTTTTTGATACCTTATTAAAATATTTTTTAATAAGGTCTTTGAATATTGATTTCATTAGTCAACTTGATTATAAATCCCGTTAGCTTTCAATACTACTAAAGCAGCTGTATTAAAAGGGTATTTAACGGCGTTGTTATTAATTGTTCCTTGTGTCATTACTCCGGTAGATGGCTTTTCCTTTCTTGTAGTTGATCTTACAACTCCAACAAGTAAAGCTTGTTTTGTTCCATCAATAGGTTGTGGTTTATACACTCCTCCCTCGTTAATTACTCCATGACCAGTACAGATATAATCATCTGCAAAACCTGTCACATCAAGCACAACGCCACCTTCTTTTCCATGAACGTAATGCTTAATCGAAACCTCCCAAGGTCCATCTTGGAAAGATTCGTTCTCTCTATTTAAATCTAATAGCATTTGTTTTTAATTTTTAGATAACAATATCATCGATCTCTTGATCTGTAGCCTCATCACTGCTAAAGCCATTTGGTGGGGTACCTGCAAAATCCTTAGAGTCATTATGTGTCTGAACCAAATCGTTATACTCTTCTTCTAATCCTTTCACTTGATCTTCAAATGAAGTTTCAGATTCCAAGTCGATACGTTTCATCCACGTTTCTTTAATCTCTTCTTTTTTGATAGCTTTTAACACCTTCGAATTTTCAAAAACCTTAGTAGCTTGTTGTAGTTTGTTTTCAATCACCTTACCTTTCTCGAGGTCCGTAACCTTTTCAGTTAATACTTTATTTGAATCAAGTAAAGCTTTAACCCAAGCTGGAGTATCTTCATTTACATTCTGATTATCCGTATTTGGATTAGGAGGGGTTACTGGTGCCTGTGATGGTGTTGGTTTCGGTACCGGATCTACATTCTTTTTCGTCTTAGCTTCTAGATTCCGAACTCTATCGTCTTCTTTAGCTATTCCGTCAAAAGGCATAAAAGCATTGGCACTGTTTACCACTGCATCAATTGCAGCCTCATCAGCATCATCACTAGGCAATTTAGCTAGTCTATCCGATACCTCGTCTATCCTTGCTTGTGATAGATTTACATTAGGAAATAATGCTTTAATTCTATCTTTAATTTTCTGTACCTCTACAGCCATAATAGTCTATGATTATATTGTTAATTGTTTGAATACAAATGTAATAAAAATATTTTATTATTTAGAATCATTCTAAATAAGGTTTTTAACTTGTTGTTTTACAACAGGTTCATTCTCCTTAATTCTTTGTATTTCTTCTTCTGAATTATTTGTTAGGTCCAATAACTCAACTCCAGTTTTTGTGCTAATCAATCCAGCGGTTTTTCCTTGAGACAATGTTTCAATGATATTTTTCAAATCATCAGGAATTATGCTGTTGAATACAACATCGAAAAAGGTTTTAGAGGCCAAAGATTTTAAACTAACATTAGTTGTATTGACATTACCAGCGATGAACACATTGACTATTCGTTCAATGATTGTTCTATTCTGCCCCTCATTCATTTTAGCTTTAATAATAGCATCTAAGAACATTAACTTTATTGCAACACCAGATACATTGCCTAATCCTTTTATGTTGTCAAATGAAATGTCCGGTGTAGAAGTTAAAGAGTATATATATTTTTCCAGTCGATCCATTTCAAGCTTTACTGACTCAGGAGCTTGAGCATATGTTAAGAATTCTACATCTCCATGCTGCCATTTACCATCCTGATCTTTTTTCATTGGAAAATGAAAAGCTTTACCATCCTCATCTTTTCCTGGTGCTCCTGTTACTTCTCCATATATTTTCAAAATAGGATGTCCAGTATAGTCATTTGAATTACCTAGTTTTGATATTGCAACCTCCAATCTATCGATCATATTTTGTGCTATATGCCATTCAGGGTTATCTTGTTCTAGGTAAACTATTGGTATTTTACCAAAACCGTGAATGTTAGCATTATCTAAGCTCATAGAACCACTAGAATCAGAACATTCATATACATTCTTATCATCATATATAAATGCTTTCTTAACCTCTTTACCTGCTTCATTTTTATCTGAAAATTCCCAAACAAAAAACTTCATGTCTCCAAATGAATCAAAGTAAGGAGTCATTTTACCGTTTTTGTTTTCAAGAACCTTAACTTTAATTTCCTTCTTATTGTTAATACCAAGAATTCTATTGAATATATTTTCCGGTTTAATATCCTTGATATGGAAAAGTAAAGCACATTGTAATTCGCTTTTTTGTAATATTTTAAGTTTCTGTATTTTAGAATCAATACGGTTGTTTTTCCAAAGTATATTTATCTCCTCAGATAGTTTATTCACTTCCGATGGTGTTATTGTGACACTAGCACCTACTTCAAATGCAGTTGCTGTCGTTACTATTCTGTTTTGAAATGGAATTGGAATTTTAACCGGTTTAACAACGGTTGTTTTTTCACCTTTTCCAACTATCTTGTCTTTCTGTATTTTCCCTATCTGTGTTTCCCTTTCTTCTCTTTTGATGTCCTTGTATTCCTCAATTAAAGCTTTTATTCTTCCTTGATCTTTAGAATTTGCAGTAAGTAACTTTAATGCTGCTGGTACGTCTGAGTTTATAAGTTTTATTATCTCTTCCATTTCTTAGTAATTAATTCCCATATCTGCTATGGATTCTGTTGTTTCTAATATTTCTGTCTCTGAGTTATATGCGATATGACCATACCTTACACCATCCCAAATGTGATTGTATTTATCAATTGGTTGGTTGATCATTATTCCGTTAATTTCTTTGAATTTGTAGTTCTCTCTTTCTTTTTTTGCGTACTTCCAGAATTCATTCTTGACACAATGAAGTTTCTTTTTCTTCATTGATAATATCCAGTACATTACCGACTTTGTTTTGCTAACCTTAGAAGCTTCCCACCCTTTTGCGACTAGTCCTTTCACCATTTCAACGGTTCCTTTGTTTTCTCCGGTGTATTTATCAGAGCTATCACAAATTATTGGTAGATCCTTTTCAACACCTACTGCTATTAAATACTCGTCTAAATCTTCAACAGTTTCAATAGGAGAATAAGAAAGGACTTCAAACCATATATTTTTTTCGTCCTCTGCATATTTTATAAGTGCATTAGGATCTGCGGTAAAACCAAAATCATTAGTGTAAAAATGTGCAACGTCAGGGAATTCATCTATCCAGGTTAATTGATTAAAGATTACACCTTTCATAGCTCCTCTTAGACCTAACCCGTATACTAACCATTCAAATTCATCAGCTGTTCCGTTTTCTATATTGGTTGGGTGTGGAGGCGGTTGATTTTTATCTGTTACTGGTTTTCCTTTGTAGAGAATAGAATCTTCTGTTACTTCATAGCTATCTGGTAAATATGGTTCCGTAACCAATATTTCAATTTTCTCTTTTGCTGAAACAAATGGGTTGTCCTTAAAGGTTGTTTGAAGAAATGAAACATCTGGCCTAGTAATAACACTATTAAATACCCAATGATCTGTAAAACTAGGATTGTAATCCCCTATCCAATACCTTCTGCACCTTTTAACAGCTTGGAGATATGTTTTTTTTTCAATAAACATCATCTCATTGAATATGGCATAATCACTACCGCTACCGTGACCACTACCTTTTAACTTATCACATCCTAATAAATGTATAGTAGATTCACCAATCTTGAAACTCTCTACTCTTTCAGCGTTATGAAATTTATTAGGTAAGCCAAATAAATCAAGAATACGCTTAAAGTCATCAAAAAGAGTTTTCTTAAAATCTGCAAAATGCTCTCTATAAACATTTATTTTAATGGATTCATCTTTATGCTTAACTGTAGTAAGCCATATAATTATAAAAATCCAACTCCATGTTTTACCACTTCTGGAACTTCCTTCAAGTATTGAACCACTATAACCTTCTATTAGATTCCCTTTCTTGTCAATTACTTGACTGTTTATGGATTCATAAAGATGTGCGTAATTAGGATTAGTTTTGTCATCAAACGTCGAAAGACCTTCTTTTAAGAGGTCTATTTCCTGTTCTTGCAACAATTGCTCTAATTCTTGTATTTCGGAATCACTTAAACTCATTTTATGCTCTATAATCCTATTTTTTGAAATCCCTATAAACAAAGGGCTGAGTCAACATAACTCACACGGTGGAGACAACTTTATTTATTCAGCTTTTCTTTTAATTCAGCAATACGTTTTACTCGTTCCTCCTTTGTTAAATCATTATTCTTTTGATAATTATGCTCAGCATAGAAGCCTATATGTTTGGCTATCTTGTCTATAGTCCAGTCTTTACCATGAAGTTTTAACTCAATTCCATTACGTCCTTGTTTAATAGACTCAATACACATCAACTGTTCTTCTGTGAGTTGATCAAAAGGCTTGAACTGCATTTCTAAGTCAACACCAATGACCTCTAATTCTTTTGTTTTAGGGTTTTCCTCTTTTCGCTCGATTTCTACGAAGTTTATATACTCATCAATACGTGACTTACGTAAAATGTTTAAGTGGTTTAAAATCTCCTTAGAATCAATCCTAAATTCCTTTTCTGCTATCTCAGCAGCTATTGCCTGTAATTCCTTTACCCTTGCATGTACCTTGATATTTTTTAACATTCTGGAAGCAGCTTCATTAACGCTCTTGTCTTTCCATTTAGATGTATTATAAGCCTTTCTATAAGCTGCAGATGCATCATCTAGTTTTACATATTCCGTTGCAAATAATTCTTGCTTCTTTGTTAACTTCATTTATCGTATTTTTAAAACACTATTTTTTCACTAGATAATTCTAATGCATAGCATTCTGTTTCCCCATCCTTTTGGCTAACCAAATAAGTTATGACATTGTGAGGTCTATGTACAATACCTGTTACCAATCTTGGTTCTTGAAGTTCATCAGCTATATGATATACTATGTTTCCTATTTCAAACATATTAAGCCACTTGTAGAACCTTATCCTCTCTCTTCTCTGCCATATCTAATACAGCAAGTCCAATCAATGTAGGATCTGTTGTTTCTTTCCCTTCTACGAATACTTTTCCGTTTTCAATTTTTATATTCATTGTTTAGTTTTAAATATGGTTTGGATACTTTTCTATTTAGCATACCTCCTTTAATTTCGTTTTGTAATATTCTATTATCTCTATTAGTGAAGATCTATCCCACTTGAAAAAGGAACGCTTATATGCATCTACTGTGTCCTGTAGTTCTATGAATGATTCTAAACCTATCTTCTTGATTAAATTAGGTTCATACATAGATAGATTGCCCTCTTCAAAGCAATTACAGTGCTCGCATTGGAGGTTTATATTATTTTCATTAAATCGTACACAGGAATAAAGCTCAGACTTGAAGAAATGTCCGGCTTGCATGATGTCAGCCATAAAAGTGTTCTGACAACTTATACAAATTGCATAATTGCCTTGCCTGTCTCTTGCTTTAATATAAGCATGACATACTTTCTTAACTTCTTTTAATAAATTTGGAATTGATTGAGTCAACTAAATAGGATAAATCCCTATCTCTCTGCTCTTGAGGCCGAGCCGCCACCTTATCTCGTAGAATATCAAAGGTACTGATTATACAGTTAGCATACAATAATCAATTTTAAAACCGTAATTATTTTACGTTAAAACCACAAAAATAATGGATTATTTCCTATTTTTGGGAAAATTTCCCAATGCAAGAATTGAATGATTTCATCGATGTTGATAAAGGGTTTATCGAAAATAAGATAAACAGGGCGTATTGTGGACTGTCCTATATTAAAGTGGTTAATGATGGAATTTACTATGCTCACCTTAAAAATAAAATATATTCTTATCGTGGCATTGGTGGAGATTATTCTGGGAAAAGAAGTTTAAGAGCTAGTATCTCAATATTTACAGGAATAATCGATAGATACAAAAACTTTGAATGTGACGATATTCGATATTATTTTAATGATCATAAAGGAGTTTGGATGTGGCAAGAAGTAGGTTAACAAATCAAACCTAAGTGCTAATTTCTTCCAAATTGATCTACCAATTCCTATTAAACCAAACTTATTTTTATATTCATACCATATCCTATCATTAGAATAATGTTATTATACTATTCTATTGTTGCTGTCGAACGATTTCAAAATCACTCGTATGACTTAGGTTAATATTTTCTTCTTTAAGAGCTTTTTTAACAAATCGTAATTCATTATTCTTATCAGAAGATAAATTTCTTATGGCAATTTTCATAGTATTAATATTATTTGTTTGTTTTAAGTATTGAGGGTATAATTCTAGTAAAGAATTATATTCATTTTTTAGTCTTTGTTTTTCTTCTTTAGCTAAAACCCTACTTACTCTTGCTTCTTCTTTTAAATACAAGGATCTTAATAGATGAGTGGCCTCATATCCTTTTACCTCAGTAATAACACCACTAACAGTAAAATCCCTAGTTAAATCATCAATAAAATCATAATTGCCTTTTCCTGTAACAAAATTAGAAGCATTTAATTCAATCTTTGAATTAACCTTTCTACTTTTTTTAGTCGTAATCTTGAGTCTACCAATAACAAAAGCTTTATCAATAAATCTCATTGTAATTTTTGGACGATCCTTGTAAAGCTGAACAAGAACGTCTTTTGTATCTTGAGGTAGAGCTAAAAACATTTGAGCTAAACTTAATCCATTTTCTGAAGACCAATTATATTGTCCCACATTCTCTATTTCCCATGTAAAGTTAGCAACATCTCCTGTCGAAAAAGCAGAACTAAGAGTCACAATAGGCAGGTTGACAC
This sequence comes from Aquimarina macrocephali, assembly GCF_051627225.1. Classification (NCBI taxonomy): domain Bacteria; kingdom Pseudomonadati; phylum Bacteroidota; class Flavobacteriia; order Flavobacteriales; family Flavobacteriaceae; genus Aquimarina; species Aquimarina macrocephali. The sequence continues at coordinate 4,430,787 of NZ_CP151795.1, read as the reverse complement.
TAGCCGAAGCGGTTGTTTCACTTGAAAAAATCCCTGTGATTGTTTGCTTTAAATTTGGTAACGAAGTTTGTGAAATCTTTGTTTTTAAAATCTTTGGGTCAATTTTATGAATTTCATTTCCATCTTCATCATAAACAATAACAGAACCTATTAAAGAATTGATACCAGTTTGCGTGCTAATCTTCAAATTTTTAGAATCAAGTTTTAATTCCGTAAATTTTGATTTAACTTTTGTAAATTCATCTGCAGGTACTTTTTGCATTATATTGATTAAATCTAACGTGGGTGTTATTTCACCTTTATCAACAGTATAAGAATCTTTTAAATAACCTCCACCATTTAGATATGCTTTGATTAACAAGGTATTTCTTCTTCTTTTATGAAAGTCAAGAATAAGGTTTTTAACACCTAACTTATCGATAGAACCTTTTGATTTATAAATCAGACCCGGATTCATAGATTCAGATTGAGAACCAAACCAATATTCTAATTTCAATATCTTTTGTTCTGTTTTATTTACTACTTTAAAATTTATGTCCTTTGCCCATGAACTTTGAATAAAAAGTAGTAAAATGATTGTGATGGTTAAATTTTTCATAATTAAAAAGTTTTAATAACATCTATTAAGCATGCATTAATATCTTGCAATCATACATCTTGAATATTTTAGATATAGTTACTTTGGTAATAATATTTTTCAATTATAATTGAAGTGTAATTATAATGTAAGAGGATGGGATTTATTATCTAAAAACAATAGATAATTCGAATACGTTAAAAAATAAAAAGCCTCACAACAACATCCCGTAGAACATTGACAATGAGGTAATTTTATATAAAATTAATAAAAAAATGAATACTAAAAACAGTTTTAGTATTTCATTAACATTACAGTTTTTTTTAATGAATGTGTTGGGAAAGAACCACGCATTTCATCACCACGTTTATTTGTCCAAGAGCAATACACGTAGCCGTTATCTTCTACTACTGTAACTGTCATCTTTGGACTATCTGGTTCTAGTTGTACAATATCACCTTCCTTCATTTTTTGTATTTCCTGAAAGCCTGAACAGTTTGAAATATACCATAGAAAACAAATATTTTAGTTATAAAATGGATAAGATACACAGTTAATCCGGCTTGGTTTTCTTCCAAAAAAGCGATTCTATAAAGTGGGGCGAAGTTCCCGAATAGAATACTTAAAAATTTAGGTGAAATTCCGTCAGAAACATATGGCCCATCATACATAGAATAATAAATCCCTAAAGACCCTAACAACCCTACCATAATAGTGAAGAATACTCCTCTCAACCAATTAGTCCCAAAATTATTTGAAATTCTATTGAGAAGTAATAAAATTATTTCCCCTAATTTACTAAACTGGAAATTTTGAATTAGTTCTCTAAAAATGACTTTTTGTTCACAAGCCAATACATTTAAGAAATCAAAAGTATTTCCTCGTTGCTCTAATTCTAGTTTTATTTTTCTTAAAGTCGATAAATTAGTTTGAGTTGCTTTATTTAAATTCAGAAACCGTATATCTAAAGCACTCAGAACTTCATTTTTTATTTGAATTTCTTTTTTGACAGTAACATTAGTTAAAAATTGAATAGCAGAAGTACCATTATATTGTAAAAATAGTTTTTCAAATTCTACATCTTTAATAGTCATATTATCAGAAACATTACGCCAAATGTCTAACTTTTTTATAATAGAGGAATGTATATTAATAAAATTAATGTGCTCCATAAGATATAGGCGTTCAAAATTACATTTCTGTACATTAAATCTATCTATCAAGAAAACTTCTTTGTTAAAAACTTCAGCTAATCCATCAAACATAATCACAGATTTAAAAGAAGAATTATATGCTTCAAATAGAATAATTACATCAAAGCCTTTATTTTGCCAATACACAAGAGAAAAGAACAGTTCCCCTATAATTTCTTCATTTAAATCAATATTAACATTACAATTATTAAATTTAAACCTTAATACACGACTTTCTATTCCAGATCTTTCATTAGTCCTTATCTCCAATGGCGAATTTGTTACAGATACAAAAGGCATTAATTGTTTTACATTATCAATATTCTCCCTCATATCTTTTTATTTATTCTTTTCCTATTTATTTCTCCTTATTTCATTTTTTATACTTGCTTTTTCTGATATAATTAGAATTGAAAATCATTCATCTGTTTATTCTTTTTTTATTGCAATATAAATATACCAAAAATTAGCATTTACCTGTCCCACTCAAATTTATACTGCATCAGATTGTTAGAAATCATATCTAGTTTATTTTCTTTGATTATTATGCCTTCCTTTTTTAGATCGGATTTTAGATGTCTACATATTTTTTTCTCAACATTTATGATAATATATCCTTTTAAGCGTTTGCTTTTTATTTCTAATATCTTTTTAAAGACATGAGCATCTATTGATTCCTTGAAACCAAGATTCATAATAAAATACTGTTTAATTTTTCCCCAAGTAAAGCTAATGAAATTTTAAAACCCTCCATCAGGAAATCTAGAGGGCTTTCTGTCCAATTTTAAAGAAATCATGGGGTAATTATATTTTACGTCCACAGTTAAGACAATGTTTGCTATCTGGGGTAAGTAGTTTCTTGGATTTGCATGCACATAAACTGTGCTTTCTCATCTTGTACTTATACCTCTGAAACTCGTATATTTTTTTTAACCACTTTATCATAATTCAAAGGTATGATTGAGTTGTTTTTTATCCTTGTGGTTTTCCACGGTGAGGAGAGTTATTTTTTAACTATGAACTATTTCAATGTCCTTAATATCTTCTAAATAGATCATTGGATACATATGTTGTCCGCAGATATAAACCTTAAATTGCAAGTAGTAATAATTTCCTCTTGCAAAATTGTAGTTTCCTTCAGTTAAGTGAGCTTGCTTTTCTTCTCTTTGATCATTACAAATTAAATGAACAGCACGAAAGAATTTTGGTTCTGGTGAGTCAATTCTATATCTCTGACCCTTGTATCTGAATTTACATTCGTTTTCTATTAGAATACGTTTCTTGTCTTCCAGTTGTTCTTCTTTAGTCATTGTATTGGTTTTTAATCTTCTCTATGGTCTATAAGAGGTAATGGACATCCTCTACTTGTTGTTTCTGGTTCATTTTCTAAAACCTGAGGACAAAGATCATGATTACAATCTCCACCTCCATCTGCCCAACACTGGGTTAATTTATTTATCTGTTGTTGTTCTTTCATTGTTCTAATTGTTTAGTGTTTTATTTAAGTTCTTTTTCTGTTGCATAATTTTTATGTTTTAAATTGTTTGATTTACCTTTACTCTATACTCTTTAAACCAATTCAATGTTTGACTACATAAAACAGTTTTATGATTTAATATTTGACACAGATAAATCATGGGCCGTAAAAACTGCAAAGATTATTATTACAATTACTCTTGTTCTCTTTGTCGACTTAACACTTAATCTTTCCTATGACCTACACACTTCTAATAAATTATCACAATTAGAAAAAATCACCGCTCTAAAAAAAGTTTATAAGGATACTCCTGAAAACGTTTCAGAGCTTGTCAGAATGGAATCTGACGTTCTTAAAAAGGAGCATTATTCTGAATATTTATCTCGAAAATTTTCCCAAATATTCTTAATCCAAGAAGCAATTGTACAAAAAAGTTCTAATGAAAGTGAAACCAATAGAAATGATAATACTAAAACGATAATACCCATACGTTCTATTTATTGGATGGCTTTAAGTTCAAATGCTGCCTTACTATTTGCAATAATTGCAATGTTATTTCTTTCGATATCATATGTGATTGATGGCGAAAAAGATGTTTTATCTGGCGCAATATCAATATTTGTGATTCTTTGCTTAATGGTAGTTGCAATAACTTGGATTGCTTATCAAATACCTGTAATAATGGGCAAACCATATTTAAATTATATCTTAAATTTTTTAATTCAATTTTTGTTTATAATATTTATAATGAAGAAACTAAGCAACAGTAGTAAATAAGACTTAGAACATCTATACTAATCTTATATCTTCTTTAAATAGCTTATAGATATATTCACCGTTAATTTCTGCTTGCTGTTTACTACCTAGACAATGAAAAAGAAGATGTATTAAGCCACAATCCCCTAAAATATCTCTATACAAATGTTTTTCTTTATTCTTAGCCCAATACACAAAACATGATAGGTGTCCTATCTCACCTAAGTGTGTGGGGTCTTTTAAACACTTTATAAATTCTTTTAACCCCATTGATTCATATTTTTTATACAACCGCATACACGCATCGTAATTAAATGTGTGCTTATAAGTGTGTAATAATCGGTTTTGTATTTCGTAATTGATTCCGCTCATTTTTACTATTTTATTTTACTCGAATTATTAAATTGTCAATTTGAATTTCAGCACATTCAACAGCTTGTGTGATTTCCGTAAAACTTTCAGGATTGTATAGAAATTCTTTATTGAGTTTCATCTGAGCGTTGATTAATTCCTGTCTTGTAAAGGTTTTTTCCATGATTTCAATTTCAAGTATTGGTTTATTCATCTTTTAGGTTTTAAGAGTTGATATTTTATTTTTGTTTTAATTCTTCAAATTCTACTTCTATTTTTTCAACTTTACATTTTCCAATATGAGCATTTAGAGCATTCTTACTTCCGAAATTTTGATTGCACTTAGGGCATGTGGTTGCTTTAACCCTTTCTTCCGCTTCGCTCTCTAGTTGCTCTAATTCGTTAATCTTTTGCTCTAATTCGCTATACCTCTGCTCTCTCTTGCTTAACTCTTGCTGCAAGTCGCTATACCTTTGCTTGTTTTTCTGTTGCCTATATTTGGCCGAAAAAGTGTCTATCAAATGATAACCTACAAATGCCATAAACACACTTATAAAAATGGCGGTTGATATTTCCATCCAATCCTTTGCTTCAAATATTTTAAACACTAACAGAAGAGCTACTGCATCCATACTTGCTATGATGTAAGGGATAGATTTGTGTCTCTCATTAACCGATACGATTAATAACCCTGTAGCTAATGCCAAACCTGTAAAAGATGATGTAATTATCTTTAGATACTCATTAGTTACAATCTCCTGTAGAATACCAGAGAGTAATACACTAAGTTTAACAGCATATCCAATGATGTAGAATATTACTGAACAGGTTATAGCTCTGAGTGAAGTTATTCTATCTTCTAATGTTTTCATCTTCTAAAGCTTTTACCTTCCCATTTGATAATATTGAACATCTCAGGTAACCTATCACCAATACGTTCACCGTATCGTTCGGTTATCTCGGAAGGTTTGTGATTAGTTGTCACATAAGTGATTGCTTTATTCTTGTTTCTCTCGAATAGCACCTCTGCAAATACTTCGGTTTTATTAAATGCTTTCTTTTCAAAGCCTAAATCATCTATGTATAATTTTCCGCTGTAATAGTGTTTAAGTGAAAAGGTGCTTTCTTTATCTCTGGAAGCTCTCATGTAATCATCTATGAATGACCCGGAGCTTATACAATTAAACCAAAGCGAAGCATCGTTTCGCTTTGTTACAAGCTCCTTCCCTATTTTGTGAAGTATTTCGAAAAGTAATGATTTGCCTATGCCATAGTTCCCATATATCAAAAGCCCTTTTTCTAAACTGGGAACACTTTTGATCAAACCGTATTGGTTAAAATCTTCTTGCTTCAAAAAGTATCTGAATATGGTTTTTACAACTTTCTCGTTGTCTGAGTTTATCTCGTAACACTCTTGTGAATGATATTCCCATAATTTCCAAAACATCGCTTTAGTAAGCTTAAAATCGTTTTTAGCTACATCACGTTTCACAGGAATATAAACATCATGATTTTGATTTGATCTTTTTGTGCCAGCAAGATTTCTCAAGGCTGCTATTGCTTTCTGAGGATTAGTCATATTGCTTTACTTTTTCTTTAACTTCGTTATTCATCTCTTTGAGGGAACTTCCTAGTTTTGAAAGCTTATGGTGCCAATTTGTGTTCTCCCATTCAGCTTGGTAGCTAAGCCAACCATGAGTAGTTTCTTCTGATTTAGTTTTGTACAGGATGTACGCCTTTGTTTGTTTTTGAAACTCCTGGAGTTTGTTTTGATTTTTCAATGACTTGAGAAAAGACCAAACTTTCATTTCCCGTTCTTCTCCAACTTGTGAAAAATATTCACAAGTCATTTTCAGGAAATTTTTGTTGATTTCTGTTTTTTCCCTCACACCCCCTTTTTCATATTCTTCTTCTTTTTCATCTTCATCTTCATCTTCAAGCTTAAAGTAACCTTGGTTCAAGCTTGGTTTAAGCTTGAGGTTGTTTTTTAAAATTGCACGAAAAACTGGTTTATGAGGATTATAATTATCCTTTAGAGTGACATAATTAATTGCGATATATTGATTCAATAAAATCAAATCTCCGCTTTTTTCGAGTTCATCTGGAAGCTCCTCTTTAAGAGCTTCGAAATCAAATACGAAACCATTTTCAAACTCGAATAGGTCCATATCAATCTCCCAAACACCGGAAGCGTCACAATTGTTCCAAAGGTAGAACCAAGTTAGCTTCAAGGTTGGTTCAAGCTTGCGCCAAGCTTTAGGTAAGCTTGAAATGTCTATAAATCTTTTACCCATTATTTAATATTTTCATATACGAATATTGATTCTTCTTTAGTTAAAGGTTGAGACGATCTAACCATATTATTTTTGATCGTAAATTCAACCTCTTGCCCATTCTCACGGAAAATGAAAAACCTTTCATCCCATATTGCCGGAATTATGATTATATCATTGTCTGTAAGCATTTTTTCAGATTCTTTGGATTGAAATTGCGATTACATTATTGAAAGTCTTTTTAAGCCTATTTTTCCTACCATGTAGCTTACATTCTACTTGTACTCTATCATTTATTTTAAAGCCTTTTGAGAGAAATGTTCTTAATTCTCTAAAGAACTCCACATTCGCACTCTGACCGTTCATTAAATCAATCGTAGCAATCTTTTTATAAATAGGTGGCCTTCCGTCAACACCTGGTTTATTATCATCTATAATTTCTGTTATAACCCCTGTTAATGTCATATTCCAAATAATAATTTTTACTTAATTTTAATAAGCTAGAAAGGATTATATCCCAACTAGCTTATTTATTTTATATGTAAATCACAGTGGTATACTCTTCTATGGCTTCTACCTCTTTCTGTAGTCTTTCCTCTATGATTTTATCAATCATTTCAGCAGCATCTACACTTTCCAAATAGCAATTGATTTCATGAGCAGAGTTTGCCTCTAGAATTACCTCTACTTTAAACTTTTCGGGTTTTTCGCCTTCAATAACAGGCATAAACAGTGTAAATTCATCAGGAATATTTGAGGTTACCACCTGATCAAAAGTGACATTTACATTTCCTTTTTGATCATCATTATTATTGAAAGCTTGCTTTACTGTTGCTTCAACGTTTCGTAATGCTGTTACTATTTTAGCATGTTCACTTCTATCTTTAAAAATAGATCTCAGAAGCTTGAACTTTTTTGATAATATTTTAGGTTGATAACCTTTCTCTTTATTAATTCCCAATGAAACAAATTGTTTTGCTTGTTCAAGTTTGCCGTTTATTGAGTAAACATTTTTACTTGATTGTTCATTTATTACTAATTTCATTGTTCCATCTGATAATGAAACTAGGCAATGAGATTTTAGTGAATTAAATTCATCATGTCTCTTTTCGCAAAACCTCTTAGGAGCAGTAATCGTTCCTGTTATTTCCACAGAAGAAGGATGATCTGTAAAAGCTTCTGGTGCTTCACCTTCATACTTATAGATAGTTAATACCTTTTCTTCTGATTCCTGTTCCATAGCTTTGTTCATTAGATTGTCATCTGTTTTACTCATCAGTACCTGTTTTAATTGATTTAAGTTTTATTTGTCTTTCTTCTCGATGCATGGCCCTAGATTTAACACATACTCCATTTTCATCGAAATAATACATTGTGTTAGTGTCTTGGTCATCCACTAGATATAGTTTACCATAAGTATCTTGGCTACGGTGATGTATCGCCTCTAGCAATTCTCCATGAGTTTTCTTTTTGGGATCTATCTTAGACTTGATCTGATCGTTGAGTTCCTTCTTTTCCTTATCTAGTTTTGATAGCTCAATAGAAACTTCAGCTAGTTCAGTTTTTTTATCAGTGAGTTCCGTTTCTGATAATTGTTTGGTGTAAGATTCCTCAACTACATCATAACATACAGATTCCAATGTGTCTGTTATTGTATCCTTGTCATATTTAGAAAAGGATGGATCATACAAGCGATTGACTTTAAAATTGTTTTCCATGTTTCCAGTATTTATATAATTTGATTTAGCACCTTTTCTAGCCTTTAATTACTTAAGTCTACAGGCTGCAATTCTTTCGCATTCCAGCTTGGTTGCTTCATATCTATAAGACCAAGATTACCTTCCTCTGAAAAAGCATCGTATGTTGGATATTCCCCTGAGAGTTCACACTCATAAGCTGTTTGTAAAGCTTGGTGATATTTGTATTTACCTATTTCAATATCTTCACCATTCCACACCATTACAGCTACTCCAAAAGGGGCAACTGTTTGAAGCATGATCATAATTGTAGTATTAAAATCCCTACCTGTTACTTGGCTTGCTACTTCTTGATACATCCCTTCAGAAAGCTCATAGCTAAATTTTGCAGTATGATAATAGAAGTGAGAAAGACTCTCACATGACGTACTCTTTACAGAAATAATTGCGTTCTCTCCTATGTTCTCAGCAAATTGCATCGCATCTGGTCTTACCTTTACATCCAGTCCTGTATTTATCTCGTTGGCATATAGAGATATTTCACGCTTTGAGTGCTTTAATAACTTAGGAATAATCCCATCACCATAAGCCAGATAATTGCGTTTTACAACATCTACAATAATTTTATGCTGTTCTGTTATTGCTGTTACTCCTGAAGCTTTTTCAATGATAGTTAAGTAAGCTTTCTTTTGATCTCTTTTAGTGGTGTCGGGGACTTCTGTATTTGCATAGTCAAGAACATCTTGTGCAGTTACAACCTCTCCATCTAAAAAACAACTCTCTTGAGTTTCGAGAACTTCTTCCCAAAATTTAATTAAAGTGTCAAGACCTTCATTACTTGCTTTACTTGCTTCAGGCTCTACTGTTACGCGGCTAAACTTTGTAGGTTCAAGCATACATTCATGTAAGAAATTCCCTAATTTAAAATGTTTTTTGTCCTGAAGTTTATCAAGTTCACGCCTTGCTTCGTCTTCTCTTTCGAAGAAAAGGTGTAAAGGAGTTTTTAAGGCTGCTTTAAGTTGCCCACTTGAATAAGAACTATTTTCAAGATACTTGCTCATATCATCCTGAATGGCTTTTCCGTTTACATTCAGGCTCTTTGTATAAACATGCTCTGTTCCTTCTCTTGTCTTTATAAAATCTGCTATGAATTTTGCAGTTGGATACTCTCCTATTGGTCTTGTGTAGTCAATCGTAGGATTTAACTCTCCTCTTTCATTGGCGTTAGCAAGAGCAGATAAATGATCTGCTCTTAGCTCTTCAAAATTTACATCTATACTATTCATTGCCCCCACCAATTAGATTAACCCCTTCTAACTCGACAACCTCAAATAATGGAATAACATTTCCGTTATTTCCTTTTGTAGACCCTGTACAAGTAACCTGTACACCTTGTCCTAATTCAACACCCATTAAAGCTTGTATTAGAACTGTTTGAGCGCACACAAAAGCTTTTTCACCATCGTGTAATTTTGCTATTAGATAAGGTTTTCCGGTTCCGTCAGTTGATTCTTTGAACCCTAAGAAGAAACACTTTACAGGTTGGTCTTTTTCTGCTAACCAATCCTCTTTAGTCTTGTAGGCAACGGTTAAGGTTCTTCCTGTTTTCGCGCCTTTTAGCATTCCTATTGCGTTAGTAGATGGCATTAAGAATGTTACTTCCCCATTTTTCGGGTACAATTCTGGCTTTACTTGTTGATTTTCCATAATTTTGAAATGATTAAATAATTAAACTTTGGTTTGATTTGCCCACTGTTCCAGCAGTGGGTTTTTTATGCGTGATATGATATTACAGTAGTATGTTTTTCGTCAAAAGGATCAAAAAACATGGATACATTTACTATTACATCTTCTGATTCTATTCGTTTGTATTCTGCTACCGACAGAACATCTAACTTCAATCGATTTTCATGTTTGATTACTGATGTTTTCATATTATTTGGGTTTTAAGTTATTTATGTTAAATAGTGATAGAGAAGTGCTCCACTTAGAATACACAGGTATAGAAAGACCATTGCTACAAAAGCTAGTATCACTATTATTTTTAATGTTTCTAATTCTGATATCATTTCTTTTAGTGTCATGTTCTCTTTATTACAGGTTAAATTTCAGTTTATAATTGACCACCTTTTCCGTATCAAATTCATAGTGGTTTTTTCTGTTTATGATTCTAGCTCCAAACATTTCTTTATTTCGATACAACCATTTACGATCACAATTGAGGTATGCACATACTTCCTTAGTTTTCATAGCAGGCTTAAATTTGACTAGTGAGCTAATCGTAACACCTAAGTTTTCAAAAACTTCTATTGCTATATTTTTAACCTCTGCTTCAGTCATTTTCCCTAATGGAATCCGGTTACTCGTGTACTTTTAGTTTTTTACTTATTCAGTTTTATCATTGCCTGTTCTACTTCTACTCTTTTGTAGTAAACCTTATTGGAAATCCCATACGATTGCAGGATACCGTCTTTTGTCCACCTCCATAAAGTTGTTTTAGTGACCTTTAATAATTCAGAGGTTTCTTCAATTGAGAGGTATTCAATAGGTTGTTTTGGTTGGAATTCCTTTTTCAACTCATCGAATTGAATTTTTACTCCTTCCATAATCATTTTCTGTAACTGCTCTGGTGTTATCTGTATGAGTTGAATACTTTTCATAATTGATCAGGATAATAGTTTACTTAGTTGTTCAATTTGATTTTGTAGGGTGTTTTGTAGAAGCTCCACTACCCTAGCCTGATACTTATCTGGTACCGAAAAAAACCTTATGAACCAGTGATTCTGTAATGTTCTTGGATCTTTACCAAACTCCTCTGCCACTACCTCAATAAACTTCTGCTTATCCTCTACTTTGGCGTATAGTTTTTTAATGTTTTCTATCATGATTAAAAGGGTAATTCGTTGTTGTCATATATAGTACTCACATCACCATCAATTTCATTTGCTATTGAGTTTGCAATTACTTGAGCCATTTCTTTATTTGGTGCTGCTACTTTCTTCTCTATTGTTATTGTGTATGTCTGTTTCATAGCTGATTATTTATATATTAAACTTGAAGCGTGTTGTTTGTCTTGGTGAGTAAATCCACTATCAGAACTAGTTCCCTTTATTGCGTAGTTATAAAGGAAGTTTGCTATCTCAGTAATTGAGGTTTCATTGGTTATTTCAAGATCATCGTAGAAGAATGTGATGTCCTGATAGTCTGTATCTAATTCTAATCTTTCGCAAAGAATATGAAAGCCTGAAGACTCAACTTCTGCAAAGACTGTTCTTTCTTGTGAATCAATCTCTATAGTACCATTTATAAAAAGTTCCGCAAGTGATTCTTGGGTTAAAACTGGATGCGGTTCGACCGAAATCGCAGTTATTTTGTTTGCAGTAGTTTTCATATATTTGCGCTGTTGTTGTTGTTTTACACTACAAATATATAGAACTTTATAGTACTGTGCAATAATTTATAGTACTTTATAGTAAAATAATTATATTTACCATATGGAACTTAAGGAAAAAATAGAGAAGATTTTACTTGAAGAGGAGATTAAAGCTTCTGATTTTATGTCAATTACTGGCATTTCAAAAACTGCGTTCTATGCTATAAGAAATGGTAAAACAAGAAAGTTATCAGAAGAAACAGCCAAAAGTATTTCTGATAATTTTCCAAAATATCAATATAAATGGCTTATGTCATCAGATGGTTCAGATAGTAATAAACAGGACTATATAGGAAAAAACAATCAGATCAAAGTTGATGAGTTCGTTGATATATTCTTTTTATACCAAGAAAAAATTGAAGAAAACGAAAGATTCCAGACTTATAAGGAGAGTGTTGAAAAAGATGCAATAATTAAATATCAGCATGATCTAATTAATAAGATGAACAAAAAGAAAGAAGAATAATCTATTTCCTAGATCTTAAATAATCATTTCAGCGAATCAAAAGTTAATTGATTCTTCTTTTCATAAATAAGCGTATCAAAAAAGTCAATCTGAATTCCTTTTGAATCATTTCTCTCTTTTGTTTTATCATGCTTTAAATTAATGTAATCCCTCTCATCATCACTTAGATCGTCAATGATATCTACAAGTTTATCTTCAAAATGTCTTTCATGAATGAAATCATCTTCTTTTAATCTATTAAGGATTTCGAGTTTCGATCTATTATCTATCATTGCGTACATTTTTTAAAACGTCCCACATTTCCTCTTCAGATTCCTTTTTAGTATTGTTAAACACAAAACCAACTAAATCTTTAATATTTAAAAGAAGCGAATTAACATAACGAGTTTTAGCTTTCAATAATAAGTAGACAGAAAACGTAATTAAAACTGTCATTGCAAGTGCAAAAGCTATATAGGTAGTTTTTTCATAATCTCCTGGTAAAACCGTCCAGTTTATAAAATATAATGAGATAAATAATAATGTAGAATGTAGAATGGTTTCACCGGTTTTAGAATTTCTTTTTCTTAACTGGACCATTACTATATTAAAAATTGAATAAATCAATAAACCAAACGCCCAACCGAACTCACCTAGAAATTGCTTGAAATTATCGAAGTTTAAAAAATGCTCTTCTTTTTCAATAACCAAGTATTCTTCCCAAACTTTGTCAGTATTATTTTTTTCTTTTTGATAGTTATTATGAGCAACAGTTCCTTCGGCCGATTTCTTTAGTATATTGAGTGCTTCAGTTCTTTTACTCTTTGCTTGACTATGCTTAGCAACTATGTCTTTATATTCCTGAGAGTTTTTAGGAACAAATTCATGAACGAAAAAAGCGACGGAACATACCATCGCTATAATATAGTATATAATATTATTTTTAATCTTCGTCGTTACTGGGCTTGTCGTTTCCTCCACCACCCGTGTTGACGCTGTCTCCTTGTTCTGTGTTTTGGATTTCGATTGAGTTGAGTTCATCGTTCAATTCAGTTTTTTCACAACTTACTAATGACATCCCGAATACTACTGCTGCTAATACTACTAGTTTTTTCATTTTTTTATCTTTTTGGTTCAAACAAATTTAGAAATTTGAATAGCCTAAAAGTTACAATAAAAAACTATTTAGTAAACGTGTTATTAACCATAGTAATCGAATATCATTTAATGGTATGTTGATTCATTTTTATTCTTCAAATATAGGGACATTTCCCACTTAATTAAATACGGTTTTTCCGTAAATTTTCTTTCGTAAGCCTAGTGTTTATTACGGTTTTCCGTAAAATAGATTACACAAGATTGCATGCTATTTCATGTGATTAAATAGCAATAAAAAAATAAATTTTGATGAGGGTAGGAATTATAAAAATAGACACAAAAATTAAACCAGAATTACGGGAAATCATCACTTTTTTTGAGCTCAAAAACGTAACCACTTAATACACTGAACTTTAAACTCATGAATAGTTCGAATTTTAACAAAAAAATGCAATTTCAAGAGAAGTGAGTTTTGCGGTTTTACCGTAACCTATTTTCTAATAGCTTTAGTAATTTGGGTTTTAATAAAAATGTAATGGATATGTAGATCACGTAACTACATATCGTAAATATAGCAGGTATAGTTACCAGATTAACTATACTCAATAGTTAGCTGTTATTAGAAAATGGAAACCGAATTCAATTTTTACACAAACTTTAAAGAAGAGACATTTGATGGTGATAGTTGTTTTTTGTGTGGAAAAGAATGTGAAACCAAAACTGCGGAGCATATTTTTCCAAAATGGCTGCAACATAAATATGACTTATGGAATCAAAAGCTTACTGTTACTAATGACACTACAATCCCGTATAGAGTTCTAACAGTTCCTTGCTGTGAAAAATGCAATAACGAAGACCTATCTAGAATGGAAGGGAAATTTCAAGAACTTTTGGAAAGGTCTTTTGAAAATTTAAGCATTGAAGACGAGCAAGTTATTTTTCAGTGGACGGCAAAAATTCTTTATGCTACTCGTTATAAGGAATTGTCATTATTAACAGATAGGAAAAATCCTGAATTAGGTAAAATTCTTACCCCATATGAATTAGAAGGATATTCTGCTCTTCATTTATTTTTGCAGTCAATCAGGTTTAAGACAACGTTTCATTCGCCAAAACCCTGGAGCTTGTTTGTTTTCAAATGCACAGATGAAAAATTTTTCTATCATAATAATATTCCTGGACTCTGTGTATCAATGAAGTTCGGTAACGTTGCTATCACTATTGTTTTTGAAGACAATAACATAATTGAAGAATTTATGGTTGGCTTTAAAAAACTTAAGGAATACCCTATCAATTTCGCTCAATATCTAGAAGTGAATTGCAATATATTTTATAGTGCTGTGATAAAAGAAAATGTCCCTAAATACATTACTGCATATAACAATGTGACTAAAGAAATTAATGTAAACACTATGGGATCTCTAAGGTCTAGGAAGTGGGATGAAAAAGAATACGCTTTTTTATTCGACTATCTTTTAAAAAGTTGTGGGATAGACATTGGACACAGTACTTTACAGGAGGATGGTTCAATTACTTCATTTTTAATCGATGAAAATGGAGAACATTTAACTAGAAAATTATTTGAAAAATAAAAACAACAGCTAACAAAGTACCCTATGTAAAGTCTATTCCCTAATTGTAGGCAAAAACATGTGGTTTAACTATTGAATTACAAAATAATATGACAACAGAGCAAATTAAAGAACAACTTTCAAATAAGTTTATTGGCATATTAGCTAATAATAAAGGATTTGCTCTTGATAAGCCTGATCTAGACATTGGTGTCGATTATCAATTAAAGAAAATCTATACTTACATCACTCCCAAAGGAAAAACAAGGTATAATTATGACAGTAGATATATTGATCTACAGTTAAAAGCTACTACGGAAAATTCAATTATTGATGAACCCGATTTCCTAAAGTATGACTTGGAAGCAAAAACTTATAATGATTTAATTGAGAGGCAAGAAAATGGTACTGCCCCATTAATTTTGATTTTATTTATTTTACCTTACGACCAAAATTCTTGGGTCAACATTAATCATGATGAAATTAAATTAAGAAAACATGCTTACTGGTACAAACCGACAATAGGTTCTGTTGCAACAAAAAATGCACATAGAATTAGAATTGATATTCCAAAATTAAATAAACTTGGAATAGATTGTTTTAACGAATTACATCAATTATTTTATCCATAATTCGAGTAAATGATTAACGAAAATATAATATCATTTCTTATTAATAGAGACTGGCAAGTTTTTAATGAAAATAGTTCTTTTATTGAACTTTCTCCGCCTGAAGAATTTCAATTAAAAGATGAGTTTAAATTACATGTGCCCAAAAATTTAGACAAAGTTGATACAAATAATTTTATAGATAATATTCTCGATATAGTTGGTGAATTTTATTCACTCTCCGTTGATGATTTAAATATTCTTTTAAAACAAGAAAACACTGTTTTTAAAGTTCGAGTATATGATAAGCAAACTGAAGAGGGTAAAATACCTTTAGGTCGATTTGAAGAATTAGTTGATAGAATACGTTCGATTTTAAGTGGTACAGCCAGTTTTGTTATTGATAAAAGTGTAATTTCTACCAAAACCCCCGAAGAAGTTTCTAGATATTTAAATCTTTGCAATTTCATGCAAACGGAAAAAGGGAGTTTTGTTGCGAAAATTCAACTCCCATCAAAAGAATTGATAAAAGAAAATGAACTTTTTGAAAGAAATGAAATTTACTCTCAAGAAATAAATAATAAATTATCTGAAGTTTTAACCTACATAAATCATAATATATTTGAAGGAGATATTAAAGTATCTGAAGAATATTTGATTGAAAATGAAAGTCGAATTAATATTAAATTATTTAAGGATATTGAATCTCTCTTTGAAAAAGCAAAGATTAAGAATGTAGATTTCACTTTTCATAACATTGAATCAAGTAATACTGTCATAAATAAAAATATTACTAAACAAAAGCTTTATAAATTAAATCAATTTGTCGAACAAATTGAATCACATTCATATGAAATAGATGTTTTTACTCTAACAGGTCAGATTGTTGCTTTAAAATCTAAAAACCCTGATGGCTTAAAAAATAGTGTATCATACGTTGGTATTTTTGATAATATGCAAATTACAGTAGCTGCAAACTTGGATAGCGAGCAATATAAACAGGCAATTGAAGCCCATAAAATGAAGTTGAACATATCAATAACTGGGCTTGCAAAAAAGACAAAATCTAGGGCAAGGTTTCTTGAAATAACTGATTTCACAATAGAAGACTAGGTAAAGGTTATAACTAATATCTAGTTTTAAACTATATCGAAAATATAAAGAATTCAAAATGAATAATATGTGTACTAGTACGCATATAGTTTTGTTAGGTACAATATGACGAAACCAACTATCGAATGACCATAATAGAAAAATTTTTAAAAGAATATAACAAACAGTATGATTTCTATTTAGAATTGGCTCGTATTGGAAATAATAAATTAGAAACTGAACTAGCGAAACGTGGAATTAGAGCAATAGTTTCAAATCGAGCAAAAAAACCTGATAGATTAAAAGAAAAACTCGAAAATCGAGATAAAGAAAAAAAGTATAAAAGCACAGATGAAATCTTTAAAGATATAGTTGATTTAGCAGGTATTAGAGTAGCTCTTTACTTTCCAACCGACCGTGAATTAGTAGATGAAATTGTGTCTGATTTGTTTGAAATTGAAAAAATAAAAAGATTTCCAGATTCATCGCATAAACCAGTTTATAAAAAAAGATTTTCAGGCTATTGGGCAACACATTATAGGGTCCACATTAAAAAATCTGACAAGCTACTTAAAAGATATCAGAATACAACATTTGAAATTCAAGTAGCATCTGTATTAATGCACGCTTGGTCAGAAGTTGAACACGATTTAGTATATAAACCATATTCAGGTCAATTAACCGAAGAAGAACTATCTATTTTGGATGAAATAAATGGTTTGGTGTTAACTGGAGAAATAGCACTTGAAAGATTACAAAAAGCAATCACAAAAAGGACTAAAGAAAGTAATCAGATTTCAGATAGATATGAATTAACAAATTTCATTGTAAACTCGCTGGGTCCAAACTATATTGACAAATTAAAACTTGGAGACACAAAAATTCTGAATAATTATTTTAAAAATATTTACAATTATAAACCACAAGAATTCAAATACTTTCTTAAGAATATTAATCAAAGCGTTGATGAATCAATTTCTGACCAATTAATTAATATGTTTTTAGATGATTATCTAAAAGAGAATATGAAAGATAAGTCCCTAAAAGAGTATTTTCATAAAATACAACCTAATCGAGATGCTTCTGGTTTTGAATCGTTTGTAAAAACTTGGATAATTTTAGAAAAAACTTATATGGTTTTACTAGAAGAAAATGATTTAAAAGACAAGCATAGAAAATATTTTGTGCCTGATTTTAATCGTTTGAGAACTATTACAAAAATTACTTTGAAAGACATCAGAAATTTAACATCATATAGAAAATTGAGAAATCAATTAATTCACGGAATTGAATCCCCAAATGATGCTTATTTGAATAATGCGTATGCTGGTTTAAGAGAAATTACAGTTAAACTAATTGAACAACTGAAAAACGAAGAAAAGAAAACAAAACTATTAAATGAGTTGAACGGAATATAAATACTGTACCTAACAACAAGCTAGTAAATAAAACATTATAATTATATAATAACCATACAGGGAATATAAAGGACATATGTCCTTTACATCTTTGTTGTGTTTCATTGAATAAAGAATAAAATTAACCATGGATAAACTAGATAAATTAGAAAATATACTTGAGAAAACAAGAAATGGACTTTCAACCGATAGGCTTGATATGTCTTTCGGTGAGATAATGAGTATGTATGAAAGAGATGAAATTGTAATTGACCCCGAGTTTCAAAGACTATTCAGATGGGATGATTATCAAAAAACTCGATTTATTGAGTCTATACTTATCGGCATACCTATTCCACCAATTTTTGTCGCAGAAGATGAAGATGGTCGTTGGGAGCTTGTAGATGGTCTTCAAAGAATATCTACTATATTTTCTTTTTTTGGTATCCTAAAAACAATGCCTGATAAAAACAATTGGATTCTGGGTAAAGGCGATTTGGTAGAAGACTTTGAAGATTTAGCTTGTAAGGATTTACCTTTAAAATTCCAATTAAACATAAAACGAGCTTCGTGTAGAGTTGAAATCATCAAATGGAACAGTGCTTTTGATATGAGATATGAACTGTTTAATAGATTAAATACTGGTGGATCTGATCTCACAGATCAAGAAATTAGAAATGCAATTTTCAGGGGCGTTTCAAAGGAGTTCAATTCATTCATTAGACGTTGTTCTGAAAATCAAAATTTCATCAATATTATAAAACCTACCGCAAGACAACTTGAACAGCTATATATGGATGAACTTGTTTTAAGGTTTTGTTCTCTAATTGACTCACCAGCTGAATTATCTCAAAATATTTCTCAGCATATGACAAAATATATGAGAGAAGCAGTAAAACAGCCTGAAAAAATTGAAATCCTTGAAACTCTTTTCAATGAAGTTGTTTCTATTTTAAATCCGATTGGTAAAGAAGTTTTTAGAGGTACAAACAGAGTGTTTTCAACGAGTTTATATGACTGTGTCATGATTGGGCTTTCAAATAATATTGAAGTATATAAGGAGATGAGAACGGACAATTTAATTGCTAAAATAAGTGAGTTAAAAGAATCTCCGAGCTTTAAAAAGGCTTCAGGTTCTGCTTCAGCAAGTAAGTCAAGAATTTTAAAAAGAATTGAGGTTGCAAATGAAATATTTGGTACTGAAAAATGAAAGTCTTTGTACAAGAAATAATGGCTGATATTAATTGGCGTGTTTCAGAATTAGCAACAATTAAAAGTTTGCCGATTAAATATAACTTTCGTCCAGACCATAAGGAGCTACAAATAAAATATTCGATACCTGCTCTTTACGCTATTTGGGAAGGCTTTGTTAAAAACACTTTTACTATATATTCAAATCATTTAAATTCATTAAATATAAATCGTTCGGAGATTTCACCACCTTTATTGACCCATCAACTTGATTCTGAATGTGACTTCAACAATCCAAGAACTGCTTTTAAATCAAAGAAAAAATTAGTTGAGCTTATTGATAATATACTTGATGATACAATTACTATTAAGCCTAGTGTGCCAACCGAATCAAATGTGAACTTTAAAGTCTTAAATAGAATACTTGAAAGGTATTGCATTGAACAGCTTGACGATTCCTACGATAGAGGATTAAATAGGTTGCTTAGGTTTCGTAATATGATAGCCCATGGTGAAAATGCATTAACTGTGAACATGACGGATGTTACAGAGTTTATTTCCCTTATAGAAAATCTAATGCTTGATTTGATTATTAATATTGAAAAGAGTGAGGCCAATGAATCGTATACGAAATAGAAAAACGAAAGCACAACAAGATGTATAGTGCATACTCTTCGGGATACGCACCATACAAGAGACGTTAGCGCAAATACAGAAAAACTCATCAAACCCAATTTAAAATATGTCTATTAATGACAAATTATTACAATTACGACTAATCGCAAGAAAGAAAGGTAAGTATGTAATGAATAAATTATTTGATGACTATTTAACCGGTCATATTGACAAAAAAAGAACAATTTCTTGCCTTTTATGCGGTTCTGAATCTAATATAACTAAGGAACACGTATTACCTAAATGGGTATTTGAAAATGACCCAAATAGAACTTTTAGAACAGATGTTAATCAATTATCTCAAAAATATATTGGAACAACATTACCTATGTGTTCAACTTGCAATTCCGAAATACTGAATACACTTGAATTGTATATTCAAAGAACCATTTCAGAAGTTGACCTAAAAACAAAATATTATAGTCCCGAAAACTGGAATAATATTATACGATGGCTGGAAACCATTGATTTCAAATTCCAGTTATTGGATATTACAACAAAATTTAGGGCTCATAAAAAAGCTGGATATGTTCCTTTTTTGGCAGATTTGTCAATAGCAGAAATGAGAGATTTTTCGATTAGAACGATTCAATCGAAAGCTAGGTTATCTTTAAAAAGAATTTCAACAAAAGACAAAAGTAAAAGAGCTAATTCTTTGATTGTTGGAACAACTAAAGTTAAAACATTTAATTACTTTCATAAATCTGGACAGTTCATACATCTTGAGATCCCAAAATATAATAAGGTCTTTTTTTATTTTTTTGAAAGAGAGTTTGAAGACGATGATGATATAGAAACGGAAGTTATGGAAATAATTAAATCAGTTTATGAAATGGATTAAATCTGATTTAAAAATCTAAAAATAAGTACTTGTGCTAACAAACATAAGAAAACATAGGACGTTTGTACATAACCCAAAATTTAGAGTTTTACATGAAGTCCGTCAAATCTTTTGATTTGACTTTAAAAGTGAGTGATACGGTAAAATAAAAAGATTTAGCTACGAAGGTAGATAAAAACAAAAAAGTTTCTTTACCTACCCTACTGGCCATAGCAAAAACCATTCAATACAAATGAAAAACACTACATTTAAATATCAGAAATATGATTGGGAAGGAATTTCTTTTCCTATCGTTGTATCACAGATTCAAAGTGTGACAAATCACTACATCATTCCTTTTGATTCAGAATTAACTATCTGGAGAGATAATGATTATTGGCTAAAAGGTTCGATTAAGGGAATCGTTGATGATGTTAATGATTTGGAATATAGAGAAAAGGGAGAAATTAAGAAAGTTGGGTTTATTCATGGTGAAACTTTAAAAGCTAAATCCAAAGGTTCTGAATTCTTAATTGAAGGACTTGGACTGAACTCATTAAGCCTAGATCCTATTCAATATGATAATGGTATAAAGATTAGTTTTACTTGTGATATATTTTTAGAAAATATTATTCTTATAAATAATTCAACCATTAAATCTCAAATTATCTCTGAATGGTATTTGTGTTCGCTGCCAGAAATCTTGTTTGCAAATCGTACCACAAGATATGATAAACACCCAAGATATAAGATTCGTAATGGTATTGATTTACCTATTGAAAAAGATTTTTCACAGACAAAACAGTTAGGTTCATGGGATTTTGTAATCGTAAAATATGAGAATTATGAAATTGTAATTCAAAATATTCAAAAAGATTATTTACCTCCAAATATAGATGGAATTGCAATTGAATATAGAAATATAGCTGGTGAATTTCCAACCGTCGAATTTAGAAAGATGTTTCGAGAATATATTTCTTTCATTTTAGGAACTAACATTCAAAAGATAGGAGTCTCTGAATATGAACTTGGGTATAAACTATTGTCTTGCAAATCACAAAACCCCTGGAAACGTAGTATTAAAAAGAACAGAAATATAAACCCTATTCCTTTAAGAAATGGGTCCGATAGAAATTATTTCGAATCAATGCTGAATAGGTTATTACATAATTTCAATGAATTATATAGGAAAGTATCTCTATCCGATTGTTTATGGAAATTATGGATTGGTTCAGATTTACCGATTGGAACTAATCTACCAATTATTGCATCTGGTTTTGAAATGTTAGTAAATACATATTTAAAAGACAAAAAGGTTTTAAAAAAATATACAAAAGAAGAGAAAAGTATCTACAATGATCTAGTTCAAAATGAAATTGATTCTTTAAGTAAAAAGTTATCTTCTTATGAATTTAGAACCTTTGTTTTAAACAAACTCAAGAACCCATATAATTATGGAATAGGTGAGAAAATTAGTATATTTTTTAAAAGCATATCAATAGAATTTGAAAGGGGGTCACTCGAAAGTGAGGCTATAAAAGCTCGTAATTTAATGACTCATCAGGGCATTGATGTCAATACCGAGGAAGAACAAAGAAAAATTAAGAAGATATCGGATGCATATGTTACTTTGATAAATAGGGTTATTTTAAAGCTTTTAGATTACGATTGGTACTACGTAGATTATTCAAAAGAAGGAGTGAATTATTTGAAAATGGATGAAAATCTATAATACAAAAGTGCACATCAACTTACCCCATTTAAATATATTGGATGAATTTTAAAAAATAGTGATTATGATAAGTAAAAAAAATGATTCCTTATATGTCTCACTTGAGAATAATAATTTCATCAAACCTAATGAAATTATCAACAAAGAAGACTCATTTGAATTCTTTGAAAAATGTAAAACAAAAGTTGTATTTTCTAAAAATTGGCTTAACAAGCATTTAAAAATGGATGAATGGCTAGGATCTGACAAGGAAGGAATTGTAACTGAATTAAGGAAAAGTTTAAAAAAATAAACTTTCAACACCATTAAAAATTAATTCATTGAAATTCAATTTAACTGTCAATTTTGTATTATTGTAATTAAATCAGTATTTTTCTTTTATGAGTATAAGCAACTATAAAGAATACAAATCTCATCTAACAGAATTCGAATTAAAAAATTCTCCAGAAGATTTATTTTTTGAAGGTGATTTTCCTTTAATTTATGAAGGACAACGTGTGTCAGTTGTAGGTTCAAGAAAAGTAAGTGATGAAGGTAAAAGAAGAGCTGAAATTATAACAAAGGCACTGGTTAAAAAAGGTATTACAGTTGTTAGCGGATTAGCTGAAGGAGTAGATACAATAGCTCATAAAACAGCTATCAATTATGGAGGAAAAACTATTGCTGTTTTAGGAACCCCGCTTAACAAAGTTTATCCTAAATTCAATGAAAATTTACTTACTAACATAAAGAAAGATCATTTAGCAATTTCTCAATTTCCAGAAAATTTTCCTTTTCGACCTGCTAATTTTCCAATAAGAAATAGAACAATGGCTTTAATAAGTGATGCAACTATAATTATTGAAGCTACTGAAAAAAGCGGAACACGCCATCAAGGTTGGGAAGCATTAAGATTAGGAAGGACAGTTTTAATCTTAGAAAATATCATGAAAGACAAATCTATGAAATGGCCTTCTGAAATGATTGAATATGGGGCACAAATTTTAACTAGAGACAATCTAGATATCATCTTAGATGAGTTACCATACTTAACTGCTAAAATTGATTATGCTTTCTAGTCTAGAGTTTGCTACTTTATTAGAATATTGTCCTAAAGGTAATTCGCCCAATGCAGAATTGTCAAAACGAGTTTGTGGTGCTTTAAAAAATGGAATTCCAAAAACTACAATTAACGCTTCAAGGCATATTAAAAACATTCCTATTCTTACTGATTTTTTCAATGAAGATGCAGTTTTGATTCCCATTCCAAGAAGTTCACTAATTACAGAAGGTACATTATGGCCGACTAAAGTAATTGCTGAAGAACTTGTTAAAAATGGTATTGGGCAAGAAATTTCAACTTGCCTAAAAAGAGTTACTCCAGTTGCTAAATCAAGTTTTCAAAATGGTGCTGATAATAGACCATCTGTCCAGAATCACTATGATAGTTTAGAGGTTGAACCAATAATGATTACTTCAACAAGTATTATTCTTATTGATGACATTCTTACTTTAGGTAGAACAGCATTAGCTTGTGCATCAGTTCTCAGTGAAAGATTTCCTGATATTGAAATAAAAATGTTTGGTATGATGAGAACTCGAAGTTTTCGAGATAACGATATTCTTATTCAACCTCAAGTTGGAAAAATGAGATACAGCAACTATTCCGGTAAAGTACAAATGCCCGACTAAGTAGGTTAATTATTAATCACCTAACCAAAAAATAAATGCCAAGATCAATAATTTTCGGAGAAATCCCAGGTATTAAAGAAGGACATTGGTTCGAAGGTCGAAAAGAAATGATGCCATCAAGTTTTCACAGAAACTGGGGGTCTGGGATCGATGGTAATGGAAAAGAAGGAACAGCAGCAATAGTTCTTTCAGGAGGTTATGAAGATGATTATGATCTTGGAGATGAAATTCTCTATACTGGTGCTGGAGGAAATAAGAATGGAAAGCAAATCGCTGATCAAACTTGGGAGAATAGTGGAAATGCCGGTTTACTTAAAAGCATGGATGAAGGTTTACCTGTAAGAGTTATTAGAGGTCATAAACATAAATCAGATTTCTCTCCAAAAAGTGGTTATCTCTATGCTGGACTATATAGTGTTGTTGAAGCATTTGAAAAGGTAGGAACAAACGGTTATAAGGTATGTCTCTTTAAACTAATTTATTCGGGTACCAATCCATCCAAAAAACTACCCGAAGAGATAGAATTGGATTACAGTGTTAGAGATAAAAAAAGAAAAAAAGGAACAGTACTAAGAATTGTTCGAGACTCCAAAATAGCATTAAGCGTAAAACAGTTATATAATTTCCAATGTCAAGTCTGTGGAACTGCAATAAAAACCAAGAATGGGTTTTATGCTGAAGGTGCTCATATACGCCCTTTAGGTAAACCGCACAATGGTGATGATAGTGTTGCTAATTTACTATGTTTGTGTCCTAACCATCATGTAATGTTTGATAAAGGAACTTTTTCAATTTCGGATGAACACCTTCTCTTGGGAGAAGAAAAAGGAAAACTATTTGTACATGATAAACACCAAATTGATCTAAACAATTTTAAATATCATAGAGAATGTCATGGGTATGATTAAAGTAGTTTGTGGAATAATCTACAATGATAATAAGGTCCTAATATGCCGAAGAAAACCAGAGAAATCACTTGGAGGATATTGGGAGTTTCCCGGTGGTAAAGTTGAAGAAAATGAAAACAATGAAGAGTCACTCATTAGAGAACTTAAAGAAGAACTAGAAATGAAAGTTAACATTGAGAGCTTCTTCAAATCTTCTGAGCACGCGTATGAAAATTTCACCATTGAATTAATCGCTTACGTATGCAATTTTGTGAGTTCGAGCTTCAAACTCACTGATCATGACAGATATGAATGGATTGAACCAAATGATTTGTTAAATTGGAAGCTTGCTCCTGCAGATATTCCAATAGCCGAAGAATTAATAAAAATCAGCAAACAATGATTACTGCTTTCCAGTTCTTCAAAAAAGTATTGATTCCAAAAAATAGTTTTTTGATTTTTTGCTTTCTATTAATAACTCAATCATGTGTTTCTACAAAATTTAATAGTGTTGATAAAAGAGCTTGCAAAAAAGTAGAACATAATTTAGAAATAATTTCAAATTTCATTTTTTATTCAAAAGAAAATGTAGGGGCAGTTGTTGATTCCTCTATTTTTATGGGAAAAATTTCTGGTCATGCCTCTGAAGCAGGTTTCCAATACTCAGGACAAGAACCACCTACTATGAATGATTATTACACTTGGACAGCCTGGTACACCGTAAATCACAACAACATAAGATATAATAAAGAAAAAGATGAAATCTATGTTGTTACTGAGGATCAAAATTAATTATACTTTCAAAGGTACTAATCCAAAGAAATGATTTTCTCATGCGCTTCATCTCTTACATGAAAAGGGAATTCATCTTTATAAATACTATGCGTACTTTGTTGGGAGTGTCCTACGATTTCTATAGTGATTCTCTCATCAATTAGCATTTGTTGCGCTCTAGTAATAAAAGTGTATCTAGGTGATTTAAAATAAGGCTTTTTAGTAAGCTTAAGCTCATCTCTTAATTTATCCAATATTGTATATATTCCTTGTCTAAATGACGAATACCTGCCATTTAAAGGCACTAAATACGGTTTACAATCATATAGATCCAAAATCTTTTGCGCTTCTGGAAATATTTTATTCGAAACTAAAACATTTGTACCTCCTTTATGCCTCCTAAACTCTATTCTACCATTTATAACATGTTTGTCATATCTAAGATTTTTTAGATCAACCATATCTATCCCACCGAAATAAAAGCATAACATAAAATAGTTTAAATAATTTCTTTTACCTCCATATACTACATTAGGATTAACTTTATAATCATTATCTCTTATCCGTATCAAATCAGTTTTAGAAAGAGCTTTATTTTTAGTTTTTTCTTTCTTTGGCTTGGATCCCTTGAAAGGATTATTTTTTTCAGTTAGAATATTCCATAATGCCGAAAGCTTATCTATGTAAACTATAACACCATTTGGATTTCTTTTTTGACTGGTATTCTTGACTGGTGTAACCAAAAGAGCATTTACATAATCCTTCACAACCGATTTAGTTATATCTTCATATCTATAACCTGGATAAAAGTCATTAAAGCTATTTAAGGCATGCAAATAAACTTTTGAAGGTAACTTATTAGCAACTTTAATCGCATCATTGTAATATAGTCCTGAAGTGTTTCCGCTTAATATCTTCTCAGCCTGTAATAGACTTATATTATTATTTTTTGCATCGGCAATTAGTTTCTTTACTTGAATCTTTTTTTGTTCTAGGTAATTTAGAAGTTCAATATAATCAGGGTGTTTTTTCTTTGGTAGAGCATTGTTGTTATCCCAATTTTCACGACTTGAAAAGTAACCAATTCGGATTGGTTTATCTTCACTATTTTTGGTTAAATATATTATTATTGGAAATCCCTCTTTTGTTTCGACGTTCTTACGTCCATCAAGTCTAATCTTTGCCCTCATAAAATATTGCGGAATAATTGCGGAAAAAACACCCTTCAAATATACAAATGAAGGGTTTATGGGCAAAACAAAAGCAAATTATTGTTTCAAAAAAACTTGAATATACTAGAATAACAAAGCGATACAAGCTTATTTAAAAAATATTTATTGTTACTACTACTTACGAATTGCATAACTAGAAGCCTTAGGAAGTTCTCTTAAAAAATTTACAATAGTCTTAAAATTCAACCCAAAAGTGGAATAAAAATGATTCATGATTGTGTGATTTAAGGTTAATTAACTCTAATATAACAAGTTATTAACAATAAACCAAATTATTTGTTCATTTAATGTTAATAATTTGTTGAAAACAATTAAAAATCTGTTATATTACACAAATTATTCATATTTATAAATAATTAACACGTAGAAACCTACTTTTATTGTTAATAACTTTGTTAACAACTCTCTCAACCCTTATTTATCAACAACTTAGACATCAAACAGTTATCCAAAAAAGTACAAAAATATAAGACCGTCTAAGCACCAAAGGGTCAAAAGATCGATATTCTATGATTGTAAGTTAAAAGTGAGTTCACCATTTGTAACTATTGTTTTATTTAAATTGCATACATGAAATAAGCCATTGTTATTTGGTAATAATACCCAAATGACTATTGTGATTTTATATTGATCTACATGTACACATGTATGATCCTAAAACACTTAATACCAATAGATGAAAACCGCCACTGTAAAAGAGCTAAAAACCGAATTAACAGATCGTTCGCATCAGGAGCTTATAGAACTATGTCTTCGTCTATCACGATTTAAAAAAGAAAATAAAGAACTACTTACCTATTTATTATTCGAATCAACCAATGAAGAAGATTATATCATAAGTATACAGAGGGAAATTGATGAGCAATTCGAAATGATTAACACTACATCATATTATTATATTAAAAAAAGTATTCGAAAAATTCTACGAACTATAAAGAAGTACATTCGGTACTCAAAAAACAAAGAAACCGAAATAGAATTGCTTCTTTATTTTTGCGAAAAATTAAAAAATTTCACCCCTTCTATACAAAACAATACTGTTATCAAAAACATGTATCATCGCGAAACATCTGCTATCAAAAAAAAGATTACTGTATTACACGAAGATTTACAATACGATTACAAATTAGAATTACAAAAACTATATTTTTAAGTAATTACATAATATACAACCATTTATATTACCTAATTATGACCACCTAAGAATAATCGAGAATTGATAAATTAATTATTTTATACCTATATTAGCAATAAACACTTAAAAATCATGTTAACAAGTAAAGTAAAAAACATCTTGATGATGATCATTTAGATATTTGGCGTTATCTTTGATTTTTATTAACTAATTTAAATTTCAACAATGAACAAAGGAACAGTAAAATTTTTCAACGATGCCAAAGGATTTGGATTCATCACTGAAGAAGATTCTAACAAAGAACATTTCGTACACATCTCTGGACTAATCGATGAAATTAGAGAAGGTGATGCAGTAGAATTTGATTTACAAGAAGGCAAAAAAGGATTAAACGCAGTAAATGTAAAAGTAATTTAATATATACTACTTAATTTTTTAAAGCACTACAACCTGTCAAAAATGACAGGTTTTTTTTATTTATATCAAAACCAAAGTCCAGGTTTGAGCACTTGCACCAGATATAAGCTCATCTTCTCATTTTAAAAAAATAAAAACAAACATAGCTAAAGCAAAAACAAACTGTAAATCAATCTAATATATATCAAAATCCCTTTTTTTTGTTTAACCTTAAGTAATAATTCCTAATTAAAAATCGTTTTTTCGGGCTTTATATATCTAATGTTTTAACAATTGTTCGTAGCTTTAAGGGGCTTAAAACATAAACGCTATGCACAAATAGGTTAACCAAAGAATCTAAAAACGCCTATTAAATGTAGCATTAGACTCTTATGGACACACTAATTTTCTATCAAATCTTAATTTTTCTTTTTCAAGGATTTGTTGTTGCCTTCCTAATATTATTACTGTTTCGTTTACGAACGATAATAGGCTTGGGAGTGCTATTCGCTTCTTTGGGATTGTTTCAATTTGTACAGGTTTTTATGGCCAGTACGCTCTATTTTAAAATATCTGATGCCATTGTAGTTTCTCCTGGTTCATCTGTTTTATTTTCTGCTACACTTTTTGCAATACTTTTAATATACATTAAAGAGGATGCAATTACTGCTCGAAAACTAATCTATGCATTAGTTATAGCTAATATTATATTATGCTTTCTTCTACTAGCTTTTAGAATGAATATGGAAGGAGCCTATAGCTATAACCCTTTTGAAATTTCTACAGATTTCTTCTACACTAATGTATTGGTATTATTTGTCGGAACAGGAGTACTCTATCTAGATGCAATATTGATCATATTTTTATACGAATTTATCTCAAAACACACCTCTAGCCTACTCCTTAGAGTAATGTTCACCATGGTATTAGTCCTCAGTTTTGATGCTGTCTTTTTTACATTAGGTTCATTTTGGTATTTTGAAAACATACCAAAACTTCTGTTTTCAGGTTTGTTATCAAAGGGATTTATGGCTGTTTTCTATAGTATTATATTTACTATATATCTAAAATATTTTGAAAAAGAAGCCTACCATGTTAACTATCATGCTTTTAAAGACATTTTTCATTCCTTAACATACAAGCAAAAATACGAAGTAGCCGAAAAAGCAGTTCAATTCACCAAAGGTAGGTACCAAACTTTGACCAACCTGATACCGGTAGGCGTATTCATGACCCAAAGTGATGGAAAAACCATATTTGTAAATCCCAAATGGTGCTCCATCTCTGGACTATCACAAGAAGAAGCTTTAAATGATGGCTGGCTTAATGCAGTGCACCCAGAGGATAGAAAAAAACTAAAACAAGGATGGTATGCAGCTACAGATAAAAGGAAAACCTCTGATGCCGAGTACAGATTTCTTAAACCCGATGGCTCTGTTACCTGGGTATTAGGTCGAGCGATACCAGAGTATAATGATAAACATCAAATTATTGGGTATGTTGGCACCCTTACAGATATTACAGATATCAAACTATATGAAATTGAATTAAGTCGATTAAAAGAAAAAGCCGAAGAGAGTGATCGACTTAAATCTGCTTTTCTTGCAAATATGAGCCATGAAATAAGAACCCCTATGAATGGTATTCTTGGTCTTGCAGAACTCTTAAACGAACCAAAACTAACTGGTGACGAACAACAACTTTATTTAGACCTTATTAAAGAAAGCGGAGCACGTATGCTTAATATTATCAGAGATATTATCGACATCTCTAGAATAGCTGCAGATCAAGTTAAAGTCTATATCGAAGAAGTTGATATCAACAAACAAACCAAGCATCTATTTAACCTCTTTAAGCCACTAACAGATAAAAAAGATATAGTACTATCGTTATCAAATGATTTACCAACAGAAGATGCAATCATAAAAACCGATAAAGAAAAATTTAATGCCATTCTTTCTAACTTGATAAAAAATGCTATTAAGTATACCAATGAAGGAGGAATCGAATTTGGATATCTAAAAGATGAAGAGGTTCTTCAATTTTATGTAAAAGATACTGGTATGGGAATCGCTAAAGACCGTCAAAAAGCTATTTTCGAACGATTTGTTCAGGCAGACCTTGAAGATCGCTATGCCCTTGAAGGTGCCGGCATTGGATTATCAATTGCCAAAGCTTATGTTGAAATGCTAACAGGAAAAATTTGGTTAGAAAGTAAAAAAGGAAAAGGATCTACATTCTATTTTACTATTCCGTACATCAAAGCATCTCAAACAACAGTTTAATTAATAGAATTCAAAAACAATACATTTCTGAACATATATGAGTACTGAAGCTCTTTTATTTGGCTTTACAGAATCGTTTTAAGCGATAAAAGATGAGTGAAGGATTAGACAAAAGCCTTACAGCTAATTATTAAATCTTGTATCACAAATACATCACACCTCAACTCTAGTAATTTTAGCTCCTATTGCTCTAAGGCGTTCATCAATATTCTCATATCCACGATCAATTTGTTCGATATTATGAATAGTCGACATTCCTTTGGCGCTTAATGCAGCAATTAATAAAGATATTCCTGCTCTAATATCAGGAGATACCATTGTAGTCGCTTTTAATGTAGATTGAAAATCATGACCTATAATTGTAGCTCTATGTGGGTCGCATAATATAATCTTAGCTCCCATATCAATAAGTTTATCAACAAAAAACAAACGACTCTCAAACATCTTTTGATGAACCATTACTTCTCCTCTGGCTTGAGTAGCAATAACCAGAACTATACTCAATAAATCGGGTGTAAATCCAGGCCAAGGTGCATCGGCAATAGTCATAAATGAACCATCAATATAACTTTCAATCTGATATCCATCAGTATGTGCAGGAATATAAATATCATCCCCTACCCGCTCTAATGTAATACCTAATTTTCTAAACGTGTTTGGAATCAATCCCAGGTTCTCCCAGCTTACATTCTTAATAGTGATCTCACTTTTTGTCATTGCAGCCAATCCTATCCATGATCCAATCTCAATCATATCAGGAAGTACACGGTGTTCACATCCTCCTAGATTTTTAACTCCATCAATTACCAATAAATTAGAGCCAACACCAGAGATTTTTGCTCCCATAGCATTAAGCATCTTACATAATTGTTGTAAATAAGGTTCACAAGCTGCGTTATAGATTGTAGTTGTTCCTTTAGCAAGTACAGCTGCCATTACAATATTTGCAGTACCGGTTACCGAAGCTTCATCAAGCAACATATACGTACCTGTTAAACCTTCTGGTGCCTCGACACCATAAAAACGTTCTTCTTTATTATATCTAAATTCTGCACCAAGATTAATAAATCCTTCAAAATGGGTATCCAAACGTCTTCTTCCAATTTTATCACCTCCCGGACGCGGAATATACCCTTTACCAAACCTTGCTAATAAGGGTCCAACAATCATAATAGATCCCCTAAGACCACTTCCTTCTTTCTTAAACTGTTCACTCTCCATATATTCTAAATTGAGTTCATCACTCTTAAAAGAATATTTCCCTTTTCCTAGTTTTTGGACTTTTACACCCAAATTCCTAAGAATATCTATTAATTTATTTACATCTCGTATATCAGGAATATTAGATATTATAACTTCTTCTGGTGTCAATAATACTGCGCAAAGAATTTGTAAGGCTTCATTTTTGGCGCCCTGAGGCGTGATTTCCCCTTTGAGCTGATGCCCTCCTTCTATCTGAAAAGTACCCATGTAATCGTTAGTTCGTTAGCGGTTAGTAATTTGGTAGTTGATTAATTTTAATAGCGTTTTTTACCACGGTTGCTTCGGTAATTCTTTTTACCACTATTATTACTATTTGTTGTAGTATGTTTTTTCTTTTTTCCTCTCATCAAGTTTGAAGAATCTGTAAGATTTTCATCACTTCCTTTAAGATCTATTTTACCATCACTTAGTTCAAAAAGATGATTAAATATTGCACTATCCTCTACTGTATCTTTATTCCAGTTCAGATAGCACTTTTTCATATGATTTGCAATTGTTAAAGTAAGTGCATTTTTCAAATCGCCATCTTCCCAACTATTTGCAACATCAATCATTCGTTTAATATTGTTTCCATAAAAACGATATTTTGGAAAATTCTGAGGGTATTCAAGAGGTTCTGGTCTTTCCTGTAATTTTTCTTTAGTCAACACAGGAAAAGGAGTATCCACATCTAATTTAAAATCACTCATTATAAATAACTGATCCCATAACTTATGCTGA
Source organism: Aquimarina macrocephali (assembly GCF_051627225.1). NCBI lineage: Bacteria > Pseudomonadati > Bacteroidota > Flavobacteriia > Flavobacteriales > Flavobacteriaceae > Aquimarina > Aquimarina macrocephali. The sequence goes on along the minus strand of NZ_CP151795.1, from coordinate 4,398,038 downwards.
AACTCTGGTACATCTCGTAAATGCGGCTGCAAATTACCCATTACTGCTATAATAGACTTAGCAACCTTATTACGTTCTTCACGATCTTCGATAGCAACCGTATGGTTTATCATTTTCTGCATATGACGACCATATTCTGGAATGATGAGCTTTTCGCGCTCAGTATTGTATTCTATATTATATATATCCATAAAATGTATGTGAAAATTGTGTAGAGATAGCCTAAAAAATCAATATGTAAAGTGTTGTGAATATAAGTCTTTGAAAACTATTTATAAGTAATTATGTATAACCTCTTTAGATTCAGTTTGACAATTGATTACTTTTCGGACTATTCTATAATTTGTTTCGCAAAATACTAAAATAAAATAAGTAAGCTACTGTCATTACTATATTTTATTTATTAATCAATGGTATTTAACAAAGAAAAACAGGTATTAAACGCATCTCAAGTTTTATACTTACTCGAGAATTTGTCATTCTAACACTTTATAGTATTTTTTTTTAAGTGGTTACTATAACGAAATTACCCCCTCTACTTTTTCAGCAACTTCTTTATATTTATTAATCACCTGATCAGGGTTTTTCATTCTAACATTGATAGACACACTGGTATACTTAGCATTTTTAGATTGTTTTGTATGAATTACCGCACCCAGATTATCAAAAATTACTTCGATTTGTTCAATCTTTTCAGCATTTGTAGGTACAATAAACTTATATAAATATGAAGTTGGCCAAAGTGATGTGTTTGCCAGTTGTTCTTTTAATTTTTTATAAAACTCTTCAGGGTCTTTCATAGTATCATTTATCAAATCAAAATTTAGACCAAAGATACATTTATGATTTATAAAAACGAAGTTACCTATAAACTCCTTTTACTTTTTTAAGAAGAAAAATTGCTTTTTACCATAGCAGTATATTGTGCTATCGTATCAATATCTATTCCTTTACCAATAGCATCAACTGTATTTATATTATCTATATGTTTTTTAATAAGGTATCGCGCGCCAAAATCTGCTTGTAATTGCGATAATTCATAGAAGTACTTAGAAGGAATAATTGCAGGAACCCCAATACCAAAACCCAAATCTGTGGCGATAATGGCACTTGGTTCTTCGCTAAACTTAGTAATTAACGAATTAAAATGAGTTGTATCTAATAATGGTTGATCTACCAATGAAATCAAAACTCCATCATACGGTAATTTGTCCTGTTGTATTGCCATAATTCCAGAACGTATTGTAGATCCCATTCCTGATTGCCATTTTGTATTTCTGAGTATTGTAACAGGAAAATGACAAACTTCTTTATATATAGTGTCATAATGTGCTCCCAAAACCACATAGATTGCTGCTTTTTGCACTAATAGTACCTTTTGTATTGCATGGCCAATTAATGTAGTGTTATTCCACGGCAATACTTGTTTTGGTTCTCCCATTCTACTCGAGGAACCTGCTGCAAGGATAAGTTGTGCTATTTTAGGTTTTGGTAGAAATGACATTTATTTTTTTCCTTTTAGGATCATCGTGAATCGCTCCTTTTTTCTCTTGTAATGGTATCGGGTTTTGGCCTCTAATCACAGATAATATTTCGGCAATTATAGAAATTGCGATTTCCTGAGGAGTTTCTGCTCCCAGATTTAAACCTGCAGGGCCATGAACAGTATCCAAAAATCTATCTGTAACCTCGGGAAAATACTCTATAAAAGCAGACAATAATTTTTCTCTGCGTTGTGCTGGTCCTAATAATCCAATATACGTCGGTTTGGTTTCTTTTAACGCTTGAAGATATAATAAATCTTTAGCGAAATTATGAGACATTAAAACAATAGCTGTCTGATCATCTATATGATCCATACTTAAATCTTCTGGAGCACTATGTATCACTTCTTTGGCTCCGGGAAAATCTTCTAATCTCTTAGGATATTGTGGAGAGCCAACAATAGCTACTTCCCATCCAGTAGCCGATGCTAACTGACATAATTGTACAGCATCATGTTCTGTACCTATAATTATCAACCTGAAACATGGTTGTATTTCCCTCATAAAGTCATCTAGACTATCATCTGGTTCAATTTCATGCGAAAAAGAGAGTGCCTGGCCTCCTTTAAATTGAACAATCGATCCCATTATAGAAGTTACCTCATCCATTTTAGAATACCAGGAGGTAATCTCAAATGGCACTCGGGATTTTAAATGTTTCTGTATGGCCTCGATCCCAATATAGCTAATATCAAAAGTCTCAATCAAAATATATAGTAATCCTTCACACCCTAATCTATATTTACCATCATAAGTCATCATTTTTGATTCTCCGGATGCAAATACAGATTGTGATTGTCGTAGCACTTCCTTTTCAACACATCCTCCACTTACAGCACCTGTCATTTTTCCATTTTGAAGAATTAGCATACCAACCCCTGGTCTTCTATAAGAAGACCCTTCTACATCTACTACAGTAGCCATAACAGCAGGTATTCCCTGCTGTTTGGCTTTATGATAAGACTCTATTATTTCTTTGAATTCGTGTGTCATAAGCGTACTATCCCAATGGCGCTTTGGAGTTCATATTTTTAATAAAAGGTTGCTTATATAATCGTATTCCTTTTGCAGCCTTAATTGCATTTGCTACAGCAGCTCCTGCAGGAGGCAATGTAGGTTCTCCTAATCCTGTTGGAGCAATATCACTTTCTACAAAATGTGTTTCGACCACAGGAGTTTCATTAATACGAATTAAACGATATGTATCAAAATTCTTGTCTTGCGGCACCCCATCTTTAAATGAAAAATCACCATACATCGCATGACCTACTCCATCAATAACTCCTCCTTCAATCTGGTTTTTAGCCCCTAGCGGGTTCACAACGATTCCACAATCTACCACGCAAGTAACTTTTTTAACTACAGGAATATCATTCTCTAATACTACATCTGCTACCTCTGCTACATGGGTATTATGGCAATAATATGCACTAAACCCCTGATAAGTTCCTTCTTTTGCTTTTCCCCATCCTGATTTATCTACAGCCACTTGTATTACTTTCTCTAATCGTTCTGGTGAATACTGGATTCTATCATCTGTGGTTCCTTTTACTTTCTGTAGTAAGTCCAAACGAAGTTGAATACGATCAATTTCTAATAGTTCGGCCAATTCATCAAAGAAGCTTTGTTCTGCAAAAGACAAGAAATTAGTATATGGGGCTCTCCATGCTCCTGTTGTAATTTCACTATTGTAATTAGCGACATCTACCTGATAATTTTCAATAGCTCCAGCTGGAAAAAAATTAGGTATCAACCCATACATATTCGAATTTACAGAAGCTTCCTTAAGATGATATCCACTAATTTTACCATCTTTAATTGATGCACTGATTTTATATTTTATTGCCGGACGATATATCCCTGCAGACATATCATCTTCTCTAGAATATACTACTTTGACAGGTTTTTGGGCAATTTTTGATATTTCTGCTGCTTCCAAAGCAAAATCCCCATAGAGTCGTCTTCCAAAACCACCTCCCATTCTGGTCATTTCTACAGAGACATCTTCTGGGTCGCGTTCTAACAAACTGGCAACCCTACGCGCTGTACCTGCCGGTGTTTGTATAGGCCCCACTAAACGAATTTTTTCTGGAGTAACATCTGCAAAGAAATTCATAGGCTCCATACAATTATGGGGTAAGAACGGAGATTCATAAGTTCTCTCGATCACCTGATCTGCCTGAGCAAATGCTTTTTTAACATCCCCATCGGAACGTAGTGTGTTAAATTCTTTACCATTAAGAAGACCTATCAATATTTTATCATGATCTTCTGTATTTTCTAATTTTGAATCTGAAGTCCAATTAGCTTTCAATGCTTTTTTTCCTTTCATTGCGGTCCAGGTATCTTTTGCTAAGACTGCAATTTTATCCCCAAACTTAACCACATCATGCACTCCTGAAATTGCTCTAACAGCAGTATCATCAAAATCAATCAACATTTTACCAAAAGCAGGAGGTCTTAATACCGAAGCATATACCATTCCGTCTTCTTTATAATCCATTCCGTAAAGAGACTTTCCGGTAATAATCTTATCAACATCTACATTAGGAATATCTTTTCCTATGATTTTAAAATCTTTAGGGTCTTTTAATGTTATATTTTCTGGTACTTCGAGGGCTGCTGCTTCTTTAACGACTTCTCCATATCCAAGTGTATCGCCATTGGCATTTATAATTACACCATTTTCTGTTTTACATTCTGAAGCATCTACTCCCCATTTGGCTGCTGCTGCATTAACTAACATCTGTCTGGCTGTAGCTCCTGTTTGGCGTAGTGGTTCCCACCCTTGTCTAAGAGATTGGCTTCCTCCAGCCACTTGTCTTGTAAAGTTTTTGGTATCCAATACACCTTGAGCTACATGAACATTATCCCATGATACATCAAGCTCTTCTGCAATAAGCATAGGCATAGAAGTCTTAACCCCCTGGCCTATTTCTGGATTTGGAGAGAAGATAGTTACCATTCCATTATCAGCTATCTTGATAAAGGCATTAAAATCATTAAAGTTTAATTGAGAAATATCAATAGGTATATCAACAGGTGGTGTTGCTTCAGGTTTACATGCCTGAAATAAATTAAACCCAATTAACATTCCGCCACCAGCCAATGCCGATGTTTTTATAAATGACCTTCTACCGAATGAAGGTGATGCATTATTTTTCATACGTTTAAAATTTAAATGGGTTAACTCATTTTACTGGCAGCAACTTCTACAGCTTCTTCTATTCTGTTGTAAGATGCACATCTACATATATTACCGCTCATTGCATCCCTGATTTCTGATTTATTCGGGTTTGCATTTTGTTTTAAGAAAGCAGCGGCAGACATCATTTGTCCCGCCTGGCAATACCCGCATTGTGGTACATCTACTTCTTTCCAGGCTTGTTGAACGGGATGTGAGGCATCTTCAGATAAGCCTTCGATCGTAGTAATTTCCATATTTTCTACCATAGAAACCTGAAGCAAGCAGCTTCTATTAGCAGAACCGTCTACATGTATAGTACATGCACCGCATTGACCTATACCACAGCCAAATTTGGTGCCAACCATATCAAGGTGATCTCTTAATATCCATAAAAGAGGAGTATCCTGATCCGCCTCAACACTGTGAGATTGACCATTAATTTTTAAATTATAAACAGGCATGAGTATTAATTTTTAAGATTTGTATTTAACTAGTCTAAATAAAGCAAATGCATATCAATTGCTATTGAAGTTACTAAAAATTCACTTCGTTGATCCAACTTTAACAGATCATTACAAATTATTATGATTCCTGAGAATCATTTTATATACATAATATTCACTTCTTATTAATGTCGTATATATACTATATCATTCTATATATAAAATTCAGCATATCAAAATCCATCCGTTTTCGATTTAGCATTTACGAACTGTATTTTATAGCACGATATGGAGTAACCTAATTAATTTTGTTTTCTACACTTCTCGTTTTTCTTATTTTAAAAACTAATAAATAATATAATAAAGCAAATACTGCTGTCCAGAAAATAAAGATTACACAATGGGCCAAAATAGTAGCTTCGTATCTTGTATGTAATCGTTTTAGCATAAAGTAAAACAAACAACTAGTAATTATTGTATTTATAGCGTTTACAGATATTTTTTCAATCATACCTTTCTGTTTCAATCGAGCCTTTCTCTTTAAAGAAATATAGATACCAGAAAGTATCAAGATTGAAATAAAAAGTCCAAAAATGAACCAAATTATTTTAGTTGTTATCCCTCCCCAATACCCGAAGTGCAAAGGATCTACAATATCATTAATCCACATAATAGTAGTACTGGTTGCGGCGTTTTGTATATGTTCTATTTTATAATTATATGGATTGATATACACACGGTTTGCTCTTTGCCTAACTAATGGAACATTACTATTTCCCATTAAATATATTGTTTCGGTAGAATCAATAGCAGGAGAAATATTTTTTACTTTAAGATGAGGAATAGCTTCTTCTGCAATCTTAACTGCCTTATCATAATCTATATTAAAAGGAAACGAACTCTTCTCCTCTTTTTGATAATTAAGAATATCTAATTTTATATGTTTAGGGTTTACCATTGGTTTAATACCCGCAATATTTGCACGTTCTGCAAAATACCAGCTACTAATGATCACAATAAGAAAAATAAAAGGAATAGTCCATAAACCAACTACCCTATGTAAGCTTCTACTAAATTTATTTGACCCTTTTTTTATATCAAGTGTAAAAAGCTTTTTCCACCAGGATTTATAAAAATAAAGAGCAGAAATTACCGAAACAAGCATGAGAAATCCAAAAAGTAAGACAATGTAATTTCCTATTTGAAAAGGTATAAAGAGATAATAATGTAAATCCCTTAGATAAAGTTGAGCCATAAGACTAGTTTCTCCCTGAATCTCTCCTGTATAAGGGTTTGCAAATACAAACGAAAGCTTATTATCCTCTTCTTTATACAACAAATCACATAGGTAAGGCTCATCATGTCGTATCCAATAGGTGATTTTAGCTTTTGGATATGTCATCGCAAAATTATTTGAAATAACATTTCTTGAAACAAAAGTTGATTGTGGTATAGCTCTATAATTTGATTGAATTAACCAATCTAACTCATGACTAATAGTAGAGATTGTTCCAGAAAAACAAATTATAAAAAAGAGTATGCCTAATTGATTACCAATCCACCCATGTATTAAAAACAACTTCTTTTTCACTTTTTTCTAATTCTTAAGTACATACTATATTACACGTTCTAATGCCTTCTATCATTAAAGTAAAACAATCATGCTCTCTACATAAAATCTTTTTGCTGAATGACTTGATTATTCCTTCAAATTGAATATCCATTTCGACATCCTGTTAAAAACTCAATATTTGCATTTCATCGAGGTGTAGATGTTATTGAGAGAAAATAACGATCGATTTTATCCCAATACATGTAAAATATAATTTTATCTATTTGATTTTAGCAACTACCATACTATACATCAAATTGTTTCTGTTTGTTAGAATATAAAAACTTTAAACAACTTCTTTTCAAAATCCTTTTATAATTACGAAATTTGCACCAAAATTATTCCTTTGACAAAGAAAAGAATTGTAATTACCGGAGCACCCGGAACAGGGAAAACCTCGGTTATCCATAAACTTGAAGAAGCAAAATTTTTCTGTTTTCATGAGATTATACGAAGTATGACTCAAGAAGCTTTAAAAAGTGATGATTCTAAAGCTATTGTTTCTAATCCCATAATTTCTGTTTCTGATCCTTATCAATTTAATACACAAATCCTTAACGGAAGGGTCGATCAATTTAAAGATGCCATATCCCAAAAAGAAGATCTCACATTTTATGATAGAGGCATACCAGATGTTTTGGCTTACATGAACTATTTTGACCAGCCCTATAGCGATGATTTTATAAATGCTTGTAAAAAGCATATGTATGATCAGGTATTTCTACTACCACCATGGGAAGATATTTATGTATCCGACAATGAACGCTATGAGAGTTTTGAACAAGCAGAAGAAATTCATCATCATCTGTTAGAAATTTATAATCAATTAGGTTATGATTGTTTTGAAGTACCTTTTGGAACTGTACAGGAACGTTATGATTTTATCCTCAAAAACATAAAATAATTTGCTAAAGTCTCCTCTTAAAATATTACAGCAGTATTGGAAACACGATAGCTTTAAGCCATTACAAGAAGAGATTATAGCTTCGGTATTGGAAGGAGAAGATACTTTTGCATTGCTACCCACAGGTGGAGGAAAATCAATTTGTTTCCAGGTGCCTGCTCTAATAATGGAAGGTATCTGCATTGTTATTTCGCCATTAATTGCATTAATGCAAGATCAGGTACTGCATCTTCAGCAAAAAAATATAAAAGCAATTGCTCTACCTAGCGGTATTAAATATTCAGAATTAGATACTTTGCTTGATAATTGTATTTATGGCAATTATAAATTCCTATACCTTTCGCCAGAACGTCTTCAGCAAGACATTGTGCAAGAGCGATTAAAGCAAATGAATATTAATCTTATTGCAGTAGATGAGGCTCATTGTATTTCACAATGGGGAAATGATTTTAGGCCATCTTACAAAAAAATAGAAGTACTAAGAAAAATACATCCTTCTGTACCTGTAATTGCATTAACCGCTTCTGCCACCAAAGAAGTAGTAGATGATATTGTACTAGAACTGGATCTTTTTCAACCCAAAATATTTAAACAATCATTTTTTAGACCTAATCTGGGATACAGGGTAGAAAATGTAGTCGATAAAAATCATAAACTCACTCAGATTTTAGATAAATACCCGGGAACATCTATCGTTTATGTACGAAATAGAAAATCTGCGGTTGAATTAAGTGATTTTCTTAATGCAAGTGGATATTTGGCAACATACTATCATGGTGGTGTGGATGCGCAAGAAAAAACTAAACGTTTTAACCAATGGTTAAAAGAAGAAATTAGAGTAATGGTTGCTACAAATGCCTTTGGAATGGGAATCGATAAACCCAATGTGCGGACAGTGATTCATTATACAACCCCAGAAAGTATAGAAAGTTATTTTCAGGAAGCGGGAAGAGCAGGTCGTGATGGCAAGCAATCTTTTGCCTATCTTTTAAAAAACACAAATGATAATCAAAGATTACACAATCAATTTATAAAAGTATTACCCGATGTAGATGAAGTAAAACTAGTATATCGAAGACTGTGTAACTATTTTCAAATATCATATGGTGAAGGTGAGCAAACTGTTCATAATTTTGAATTCAATACGTTTTGTAAAACTTATGAGTTAAATACGCTCATTGCCTACAATACGTTACAATTTTTGGATCGCTGTGGTGTAATTAGGTTTACGCAACGATTTACCAAAAAAAGTAGTGTTTATATTCTTACGACGGGAAATCATCTTTTAGAATTTCTAGAAAATAACATAGAGTATCAACTAATTACCAAAGCTATTCTTAGAACTTACGGCGGTATCTTTGATGAAAAAGTGACAATTAATCTGCCTTTGATTGCTTCAAAAGTAGGGAAACCCGAAGCAGAAATAGTTAATGTATTAAATAAATTACAAGAAGCCGAATTACTAGAGTTTATATACAAAATTTCTGATGCAGAAATTATTTTCTTATTACCAAGAGAAGATGACCATACAATCAATCGCATTAAACACCACCTAATAAAACAAAATACTTCAAAAACAAAGAAGGTAGAAGCGATATTAAGATTTACAGGAAATAATACTGAATGCAAAAGCAGGCAATTACTTCATTATTTTGGAGAAAAAGATACTACAGATTGTGGTATCTGTAGTTTTTGCATCACTAAAAAAAGTAATTCCACTTCAGCAGATCTCTATAAAATACAAGAAGATATTATAAGACTTTTAGAAAGAAAAAACTTATCTTCAAGAGATTTACTGACACAGTTAGCATATCCCGAAAAATTAGCATTACGAGTATTGCGGGAAATGAACGAACACCAAATTATAAGGATTAATCACGATAACCACTATCAATTAGTACAAAAATAATGAGAGACTTACGAATCCTGTTTATGGGGACACCGGATTTTGCCGTTGAGACCTTAAAAACAATAATAGAAAACAAGTATACTGTAGTTGGTGTTATTACTGCCCCCGATAAACCGGCGGGAAGAGGTAGAAAACTTAAAGCATCTGCTGTTAAAGAATATGCGTTATCCAAAAATCTAAACGTTCTTCAACCAACAAATCTAAAAGATGAGCATTTTATTGAAGAGTTAAAAGCTTTGGGTGCTAATCTTAATATCGTCGTTGCATTTAGAATGCTTCCGGAAATAGTTTGGAGTATGCCCGAATATGGAACTTTTAATTTACACGCATCTCTTCTTCCTGATTATAGAGGTGCAGCACCGATTAACTGGGCTGTTATTAATGGAGAGCAAAAAACAGGAATTACTACTTTTTTTATTGATGAAAAAATAGATACCGGTCATCTTATTTTTCAGAAAGAAGTTGAAATAAAAAATGATGATACCGCAGGAGTACTACATGATAAACTAATGGAAAAAGGTGCCGATCTGGTATTAGAGACTATACAAGCAATAGAAAATGATTCGGTAACGGTAAGCCCACAACCAAAAGACAGTGCTTTTAAAACAGCATATAAACTAAATCGTGAGAACACCAGAATTAATTGGGAAGAGGACATATATACTATTCATAATCTGATTAGAGGATTAAGTCCCTATCCTGCTGCCTGGTGTGAATTGTACAATAAAGGGAGGGCTGAAAAAATAAAAATATACAATGCTCAACCTATTGAAGAGGCTCATACATATGATATAGGTAAAATTATTATCGAAGATTCGACAATCAAGATAGCAGTAAAAAAAGGATACATTATATTGAAAAAACTTCAACTGCCCGGTAAAAAAGCAATGGAGTCAAAAGCATTATTGAATGGTTATGTCTTTTATAGAGATGCAAAAATGTGTTAGCCCCTATGTAATATAGGGTTTAAAAATCTATCTAAAACAACATTGGTTATTAACAATCGCATTGAGTTATCAACAAATCCCTGTATTTACTGGGCCAATCCTTGCATGAATCATAAATCCGTATAAATTTGTAAAGCGTTTAACATAATAGATTGGTTTAACCAACAATTAATTTAAAAACAGAATTATGAACAAAACAGAATTAATCGATGCAATGGCAGCTGACGCTGGAATTACTAAAGCAGCGGCTAAAAAAGCCTTAGAATCTTTCTTAGGAAACGTTGAAGGTACTCTTAAAAAAGGAGGACGTGTTTCTTTAGTAGGATTTGGATCTTGGTCAGTTTCTAGAAGAGCTGCAAGAGAAGGTAGAAATCCACAAACTGGTAAGACTATTAAAATCGCTGCTAAAAACGTTGTTAAGTTTAAGGCTGGTGCTGATTTATCAAGTTCGGTAAACTAATCAGTTCGTTTTCGATATTATTTAAAAGCTCCCAAATTTGGGAGTTTTTTTTATGATTTTTCGGCAAAAAACTCCTAACTACTTTGATTATTAGAAATAATTATTTAGATTTAAGATAAGTTAAATTGTTAGTATGATATCACTACAACCATCAAAAGGACATTTATTAATCGCTGAGCCGTCTATTATAGGAGATGTGTCTTTTAACCGTTCGGTGGTCCTTTTGGCTGATCATAGTGAACAGGGGTCCATTGGCTTTATAATGAACAAACCACTTGAGTATTTTCTTGCTGATCTGGTTCCAGAAATTGAAATAGAGTTTAAGATTTATAATGGTGGACCAGTTGAACAAGATAACCTATACTTTATACATAAAGTTCCCGATTTAATTCCTAACAGTGTAGAAATATCTGGCGGTATTTATTGGGGAGGAGATTTCTCTATTGTCTCCCAGCTTATTGTTGAAGATAAAATCACTCCAAATGAAATCAGGTTTTTCTTAGGATATTCTGGTTGGGATTCTAAGCAACTTAATCAAGAACTTGAAGCCAACTCATGGGTAATTGTAGAAAATAATTACAAAAAGAATATTTTCGGAAAGTCCTGTGATACTTTCTGGAAAGAAAAAATGATAGAACTAGGAGGAGAATATGTCCTTTGGTCTAATGCTCCAGAGAATCCTACATACAATTAATCCCCTAATCTTATCCTGGTATTTAATATTCCTAATAATCTCTTACTTGTTTTAGAAGTATACTCCTTTTTCCTAAACTTGGTAATTGGTATAATTCCTGTAATTACATTAGTAATAAATAATTCATCTGCTTTTTGTAACTCAAAAGGAGAAATAGAAGCTTCCTCTATTTGATATTCTGGTAATTTCTCAAGAATTCTTATCAACTGAGTTCTTAGTATCCCTTTTAGACACCCATCTGCTATTGGAGGTGTCTTTATTGTATTACCTTTTACAAGAAATAAATTTCCGTTCAAAGCTTCAATAATCATTTTTTCAGAGTTGATTAACAAACAATTATCAAAGCCATTTTCTTTGGCAAAAATTCCACCAAGAACATTAACCAGTTTATTTGTTGATTTTAAAGTAGATAGGATATCTGTATTGATATAATGATCTTTAAAAAGAGTAACTTCATACTTCTGATCAGGAATCGTATAGAAACTGGATTCTAACTTAGAAACCAATATATTGTATTCGATATCGTTAGAAGCGGGCGTATATAGCCCGCCAGAGACTCTATTTACCATTAATTTTATCCTTACCGAAGAATTTGTTAACCCATTTGCAGTGACAAGATCTATGATTTCTTTTTCTAAGAATTCTGGAGTAAATGACATAGGGATTTGCATTCTAAGAATACGCATTGAAGCCATTAATCGAAAATAGTGATCTTCCCAAAATAAAATAGTACCAGAATTAACTCTGATAGTTTCAAATAAAGCGTCTCCATATGCATATCCTCTATTATCAATAGCCAATACTGCTTTATGATCTTCTAGTAAATTTCCGTTGATATTAACCATAAAAAATTCCCATAAATTTTAATGTTTATGGGGTATAGATTTTTATTATAAAAAGAAGAATTATGCTGAGCCTAATACCTGTTTTAGATTCCCTATCATATTATCCCATAACATTTTACTTTCGTCCATTTCATCATCTTCAGAATAATCAGTAACCATAAGAGAAACGTCTTTGGTTATTTCATCAACCTGAATACGCATTTCAAAGAAATAATCATTTCCATCATTTTCATCTTCTACCCATCTAAATTTTATTCGCTCACCACTTTTTTTGCTTAAAAGTTTTGCTTCCTCTTCAGAATCATCCCAGATAAATGTAAACAACTCCCCTCTTGAGTTTACATTATCAGAAAACCACTCTGAGAGACCAGAAGGAGTAGATATATATTGATATAATAGTTGCGGCGACGACTGTACCACAAATTCAAGTTCATATTTTATTTTTTCAGACATATCATTAATTGTTGGTAAGCCAATATATAGATTAATTATCGACTTTAAAAGTACATTGAAAAAAAAATTAATTATGCATTATTGTTTGCGTCAATCCATTTTGTTTTTATATTTGCACCCTCCTTAGGAGTACTACAAAAAGTGTTCTATAAAAAGAAGCTGTTTTAAATAGTTTTTTTATACTAAAATAAGGAATATGGCGAGGTAGCTCAGTTGGTTAGAGCGTCGGATTCATAACCCGGAGGTCGGGGGATCGTGCCCCCCTCTCGCTACAGGAATAAAAAAGGAAAAGCTGACTTATATAAGTCAGCTTTTTTTTATTTAATTCAGAAAATGTATTTTTATGTTGTGGGGATATTTACCGATCATAATGCCGATATTGTTCAGATCATAAGCCTTCCTTTGGAAGTTATTGGGTTTACTCTGGCATTTATTGAAGTGCGTAAGCCATCTCTAGCAGCACATCCCATTACTAATTAATGTTTTTCTCTAAAAGATTTTGGAGAAATAGATACATATTTCTTGAAAAACTTCCAGAAATAGGCAGAATCTTCAAAATGTAACTCAAAAGCAATCTCGGATATACTTTTTTTGCTAAAAATCAGAAGTCGCTTAGCCTCTAAAACAACACATTCTCTAATCAATTCTCCTGCTGTTTTTCCTGTTGATTTCTTTACTGTATCATTTAGATAGGTTGGTGTAATATGTAGTAAAGAAGCGTAATAGCTAACGCTTCTTTCTTTTTTATAATCTTGTTCGATTAACTTCTTAAAAGACTTCACAATCATATTACCCGATGTACCATCTCCAAAACTCTGATCATTATGCATCTGTCGTTGGATATGGATCATCAAAATATTAAGATGATTTTTAATGATCTGATCTTTCTCAACATAGTCATTAGTAAATTCTTTCCAAAGGGCTGTAATACTACTACTAATCATTTTTTCTTCCTTATTAGTTTGCACTACTAAAGATGTATTATGTATTGTCGTATTTATAATTTCAAAACTGGTATTCGCTCTGGTATGTGATAACAAAACATCTGGTGAGAAATGCAATACAAATCCTTTAAAATCATTAGAATTTTCGCATGCATGAACTACCCCTGGGTGAATATAAAATAGTGTTCCTTTCTCCATTTTATACATTTCTTCATCTATCATGATGTTTCCACACCCATGGGTTACCCAAATGATCTGAAAGAGATTAAAATGTCGATGAGGATGATGCGCTGTAGTATTAAGGCCATTAGATGATTCTTCTAGGCGTCTCATATTAAAAAATGAGGCAACCTCACCTTCTTTATTACCATACAAATGATAATTTGGTATCTTATCTACTGCTTTTACAGATATCATATATCCCGATTCATTGCTTTATATTCTCATCAATATAAACATAAAATCATAAACTTAAACCTCTTCACCTATACTATTAAAAGTCTTTTTAAAATTAAAAGCATCAAAAGTCGGTCCATATTCTTCTATATGTTTCAATTTAGACAAGGCTTCTTCTGTTGTTGGTATATGATCGTGATCTACCCACCATAGCACCATATGAGGACTTTTCATTCTTTCAAACCACTTTCTACCATCTCTCACAAAATAACTATGTACAGTACCATAGGCATAGTCTTTAAGAGATTTAAGATCTTCCCAAACAGACATATTAATAAGCATCATATCATCTTCTAAAGGGGATTCAATATTTGCCGCAGAACTGCCATCATCATCTTTTAATCTCCATACAAATCCTGGACTTTCATCGGCCAACTTATTAATCGGTTCCAGAAAATCAACAAATTCTTTTAGTAGAGGAGAATCCAGCGGAGCTTTCATTTTGGCAATATTAATTTCTGCAATATACTTTTTACTCATAATTTTAATTTTTCACTGTATTGTTACAGTATCAATATTCAAAATTAGAGATAGACAGTTAATTTATTTATATAAGGATCACGGTTGTTTCTGTACTTTTTACAGAATTCTATCTTTGGGTTATAAAAATGAGAACCAACTATCAGTATAAACTAGTTTTCTTCTTTTAATAGTTTATGAAATACATCTGCCAGTCGTATTTCGATAAATTTCACAATATCTCTTTCTGGTTTATCATTTTGGTACATAGAGAAGACTTTTGATGCATTGCGTCTTTTTAATGTTTTAATATCTCCTTCTGGATATTCAATATCTTCCGGTTTCAAATTCCATTTTAATAAAGATTGTAAAAGTTCGGTATGTGATTTATACCGTTTCTCTAATACCTTTTGTCTATCCAGATCTTCTTGATTTTTTTCTTCTGCACTATTGATTCTTCCACTTAGTACTGTAAACTCATCCCGTATCTGGCGGTCAATCTCCTGTGCCTCCTCAACTAGTTTTAAATAGGATTCATATATTTTTTCATTGTAAAACTCTGCAAAGTCAAAATAAAGATTCATTGCTTTAAGGTAACTTATGGCGACCTCCTTGTATACTCTTTTATCTTTTTGTTCGGTTTCTACAAGTTGTTCTCCAAGATCACTTAACTTACCTCTTTTATCTTTGATAAGATGAGCAAAACCTTCTTTCTCTGGTAGTGCTAATAACTCTGGAGTGATATCTGTAGGGAGTCCTTCATAACGATATTTTCTATACTGAATTTTAATAGAGTCATTGACTTCTTTCGGCTTTTTAGGCTTCTTATTGAAATTGATTTTGGGTTTCTTAAGTCCAAATGCATAATTATAACTAAAAGTAGCTGTAAATTCGCTTAAACCACCTGTATTGCCACCATTTCTAAATAATTGTACAGCATTAAGATTGAAATTGTGTCTTTCTTTTAAAGTATAGGTCACCGCCCCTCTTAGGTTCGTAACATTTGTTTTAGATGTGAGGCTACTAGAACTATTATATCCTGCAGAAAGTCGGGTGTTCAATGTTTTTTTAAAATATCGCTTACCGACACTTACAGTAGGACCCCAAGTCGTTGCTTCTTCTCTTCCAATTGTATTATAAGTCCCATTAATTGATGTGCTTATACTTAGGCTTCTTTCTGAAAAATCTATCGTATGACCAAGGTTCATATTATGAAAAGTAGAAGCATCTCCCAATCTAACCACGCCACCTTGTTCATTTGAGACATCATTGAGTGCATAATTCATCGTTAGATTCTGGCGAGAGGTCTTTTTTCCTGAAAGCACATAGTTAATCGTTAAAGTAGCTGTTTGTGATAATTGCTTGTAATCCAGTTCCTCTATCTGTTCATCTAAAAGATCGGCATCATTAATCTCATCAAACTGATTAGGCTTGATATTAGTAAACGTACTAAAGTTAGAGTACATACCAGAGATATTCAACCTATCTGATACAGAAAGGGTTGCATTTAATGATCCAACCGTACGATTGGTGTTATTAGCCTTTAAGTTATCAAGATCATCTCTTTGATACCCAATATTAAGAGCTAAGCTTAATTTGTCCTTAAAAAACGTATTAGAGGCATCTAAGGTTATGTTTTCAAAATCATTATTGAAATAATACGCTCCCAGGGTTTCATAACCAGGTTCAATGCGTTCGTATCCCAAACCAAGATTTACTCGTCCTACGCCATAACCTAAACGTGTTTTGATAGCTGTATAATATTCTGTAGAAGCTCGATTATTAAAAAAATTAGCTATCGGCGAGATGTCCGAATTATCTACCTCTTCGGCTCGGGTATCTTTGGTAATCGCTGTAGAGGCATATTCGGCCTGAAGGCTAAAACTTTTACCTAATTTAACTTCTCCTTCTATACTTACTACCAGATTTTCTTGGGGTAATACACCTTTGGCTTCGGGGATAGAATCAATAGAAGTTGAATTATCCTTGGCATAAAAACCAATAACTCCTATTCTATAACGCTCTTTTTCAAAACTCGTTTTTAGTCCATATCCCATACGGCTATACGAAGGAATAGTTCTTGCATCTTCATTATCCTCTACTGCTTTTAGCAAACGGCCACCCATAGCACTTATTTTTAAAGCTCCGGGAGGGGTAAGATCTATACCTCCACCCGTAAACTGATGACCACTTAAAGTATAGGGAGAAAAGGTCATACTTACATTACCAATATGACCAGTAACCCATTTATATTTTGGATGTAAACTAATACGGTTAAAATCAAAAGGAAGCTGATACCCCAGATTCTCTCCCTGGTTCGAAAAACTATAGGATATAGGTAATGAAAAGCTATAAATATTGATGTTAAGCGCTCCTTGTAAAAAATAGGTAAAAGGTTCTCTGTTATTATTTTGGTTGGAACTATAATACACTCCGCTGGCAGAAACCTGACCACTAACTTTTAGAGGTTTGCTTTGAGTGATTGTTTCATAATCCAGAGTTTGGCCATAACACAAAAATGGGAATACCAAAAACACTAATAGTAATTTCTTTAATGGATTTACATTAATTGGTATACTCAAAAATGATTTTATATTAAATTCCCTCACAATTTCTTATAACATAAATGAGATTACTTTTCTCTCCTTTTTAAGTACACTATTTTATATTTTATTTATCTGTCAAAAACCAGAATTTGATCTATACGACTTGACTTCTATTTAGTTTTGATTGTAGTCTTAGATCGAATTATCACACTACAATATTACTTTTAAAAAAAGAAAAATAGTTCACGGTTTTCAGGGATTTACGTTTTTACCTCGTCTAAGAATCAGCATATTGGTTTCCAAATAATTTTCTCCTTTTCTATATCAGATGGCATTGGCACATCATATTTCGATTTTGTTCTTACTTCCCAAACTTTTTCTATTTCTGAGAGTTTAATTTCACCAGAATAATATTCCATTCCTTTAGAATCTATAAGCTTTACAAACGGTAACTCTTCACCAATTTTTTTATCATAAGTTTTTAAGCTAATACTTCTTATATCCTCAAAATAATGATAAGCCTCAAATACAATTCCTCTATAAAGAGCTTTGGTTATAATCCCAAACGCATTCATTAATACATCCTTTTTGATAATTTTTATAAATCCCCCATGAATACTTTTCTTAAATTCATCAATTGGGCATTCTTTTTCATTTTCATAGATTAATATGAAATGAGTAAAAGGAATTGGAGCTTCATGTCTTACTTCATGAAATCTTATTTCATGTCCATGATAACTTGTATATTCTCCGTGTCTTATTATCATTCTACAGAAACAAACTTGTTTTTATCTTTATCAAATTTTGCAATTAATTTCTCAGAACCATCTGACATTAATATAAGCATAGGGTCGCCATGTTGAGGTGTATAACGCGGAGACTCTAATTCGGGAACTCCTAGTCTACCATGGTTTCCAGATGTAAACCCGTTCCCTGTGTATGGATAAGGTAATCCCGATCCTTGAGGTATCGTCAAATTTGGGTTTTTAACTTTGTATCTAATTATACCGCAACTACCGTCAGACAACTTAAAAACTGGACCTTTTTCACTCTCATAATCAAGCCTCATCCCATAGAAAACATCCTCATACGTTTTTAAGTGTTTTGCATCTTTTGCAGCCGTAATAAATCCGCCAACTGTATTATAAGTTCCATCCAAATATTTTTCTATATCAGATTTGGAGATCACTTTTTGAAGTATTGTATTTCCATCTGGTATGGGAATCGAATTCCTAATAGCACTTATTATAGCTTTATCATCTTGTTTTAGTTGATGATATTTCATTTTCTGATAGATTTTCTTAAAATTTTCTACACTTATTCCATGCTTACCTACAATTGAAGCTACATTATCAGAAAAGCCATTAATTGAATTAATAGTAGATCTGCCATATTTCGCATTATCAATTTTCTTAAACCCAACCTCTTTTCCTTTTCTTAAAATTACATGCTCTTTATATTTGCCTGCAACTTCTGCTCCATCTGCCTCGTCCAGAAATTTTTTCTTTATCAGATTTCCTTTGGTATCTATACGTGCTACTTCTGTATTTTTACCATCTATTACAGTAGTAATTATAACATCTCCTTTCTTGATTCCTGAAAATTTAATCGGTAATTTCCAATCAAGTTTAAAAAACTCATTTGCTTTTTCTAGACCTCGGAAAAGATTATTCTTACTTACTGATGAACCATTATTTATAAGTTGGTTAAATCCTAAAAATGAGTCTTGCCCTTCATAAGTAAAACGACCAGAGGTTTTAGCTAGAATTTCTAGATTTTTACCATCATTACCCAATCGAATATTTTCAAAAGATTCAAGAACCCTCCATGATTGTTCAAGCTCTGACTTTCTTGTGGGAGATGCCTCATCGTACATTTTTTTGACCTTTGTATTTGTATACTTAGCATCTAGTAAAACAGTTCTTAATGAAGGGGTCACACCGCTTGCAACGATATCTAGGTCATTTATCGTTTTTTTCAATTTGTTTAGGGCATTTGGGTCTTCTTTTATTGTCTTTGATAATGTCTTTGCCTTATTAATAATAGTCCCTCCTAGACCTTGTACTTTTATAACTGTTTGAATATGTCCTAAATAAGCTCTTATTTCCTTACATGTTTCATCTGCATCACAAGTTTTTGAGTATTTTAATAAAGCCTCTGTACTAGACAATAAAAACTTATGATTTTCAAAATTCTTCAACGCAGTAGCCAAAGCACTTTGTGCCTTCAATTTCCATAATAAGTTTAGTCTTTCATCTGTTATCTTTTCATGCAATCTACTCATCACACGATTAAAATCTGTTCTACTTATATTAGTTGGTAGAAGGTCTGGATTATTATCTACATCATTACGAAGTTGTTTTGATAAATTTGCCAATTCATCCATTTCTTTGACAAAACCAGTAACTCCATTTATCGATGCCAAAATATCTCCCACAAGACCAAATTTTTGACAAAAAGTCATTTCTTTTTTTGTCGTTGGTGACACTACTGAAGTCTGATTAGTTTCGGCACAATAATCGGAGTATTTAAGTACCATATTGGTTACACTTACCATTGTTTCCGTATACTTCAGCCCTTCATAAAACTGTCCTAGCTTACCTAATGTTTTTATATGTCTTAACTTAGTAAGGTTACCTACTCCAGTAGCCGTAAGCGCGACTTCAAAAGTAAGTTGTATTCCTTGTTCTATATTACTTGTACTATACTTTTCATCAATAGCCTTAAGAATGAATATTGGCACTTTTGTAGATTCAACATTAATACCAGAAGTGGCAATCTTATTATATTTTGTCAATCGTATAGGATCATAAATATCATATGTTCCTCTCACTACAGGCTTTTTTACTCCTTTTCGTGCAGTCCCATAATCATCATATCGATAAGTCTGAACATATTCTATAAATTCGACGTCGGTCTTTTCATCTTTAAACTCAACCTCATAATCACTTAAATAAAAAACTCCATATTTACTACTTTCATACGGTATATCGTATACCATACCTGAATTGTATTTAGAGTTTTTCCAAGCTTCATAAATAATATTAATGAATTTTGTGAAATTATCCTTACCTCCCCAATCATCTATCTTGCTATAAAGCTCTCTAAAAGCATTATTGTCATTAATTTTCCTTGATCTTAAATCAGAAAGAAAGGTATTTTCATTATCTTTTGCTATAGCTTCCAAAATAGTTATTACAGCATCTTCTTCAGAAACGCCTATATCATTAACAGAACAGTTTAATAATAATTTTAAAGTTTGCCATAATCTCTCTTTATGAAAATCAACTTTATTAGCTTTTATTAAGTAGTCTTTAGGGATTTCAGAAAAATAGGTATCAATATCATCGCATTCCGTACCTATAGAGATACCATTTTGAGGAAAAAACTCATCATTAAGATACTTAATTATTTCTTTTGAATAATTTGATTCATTAGGTAACGTATAGCTTTTGTCTCGATCAATTTTTATGGCATTGCAAAAATTTTCTACCTCATCGTGATGGTCAAACTCAAAAATATAATCCTCTTCTTTTGTCTTTAAGTTTAATTCGTAATAAACTCCTCCTGTGATGTTCTTTTTTATTTCGAAAACCTCGGTTATATCATTTTTTCTTTGAGATTTATCTTTTGGAAACAGGTGTTCTTTTAATTTTTTCAATTCTACTGGATCAACTACTTCATTTGGCCTAAACACAGGTATAGTTGTAAAAATTTCTACATTTTTATACAGTAAACTGTTACGTTCCTTTTTTCTATTATTATTATCGACTTCTTTGATATACTTCGGAACTAAAGTAGAACTTCCTTCAAATCGTCCTTTATGTATTGATACACTTAGATTGTGATCTTTCCAAGTTCCATGAAAAGTTCCTATTTTTCCAAAAACAGATGTATCTATACTTAGGTTATCTTCTTTTGAATTCAAATACGCATATCGTATAATTTGAAATACTTTACCTATAAATTCATCATCCGAAAAAAGAAACTCCCCCTCTTCATCATCCTGAAATGGATATAATTTAAAATCAGGATTATGAATTTGTGCCCAATCCAAATGTGATAATTCTACTCCATTACCATAGTCCATAAGCCAATTGGTAGCTCCTTTTGATGTTTTCAGCTCTGTAAATGGGTGTTCTAATCCAAAGACACCATGGCCAAGTTCATGAGAAATTGTTCCCGCCAAATTATCTTTACCTTCCTCTTCTTTTGAAAGGTTACCATTAAATATAAACCCAAATTGTCGTTTAATCGGCATAAAGCCAGCAACACCACTTCGGCTAGGTTGTATATTGCTGCCAAACACAAAAAGATAATAGGATTTACGAGAAGTAGTTATGCTTGATTTATACGCCTTAATAATAGCATTTTGATCTTCTGTATAGTTGGTAAAGAAACCACTATCTCCCATCTGTACTGTATCCCCTCCGTAAAGAGATTTATCTACCTTAAAATCACTAGCAATTGTAAGGTCAATATTAACCGATGCTTTACCAAAGATTGTATTGATTTCTGATGTAAGTTCTGATTTACTTGGCAATGAAACTCCATCAACCGGTATAATAGTTACATTAATATCTTTTTTAGACAAATGCCAAAGAGAAAATACACCTGCTATAGTTTGTTGTTTTGTATTATCCTTTGACTCTATCGTAGCGTATATATTTTCATGCTCAAATGCATAATACCCATTGAGTTCTAACGTAATCTCATTACTTCCGGATACTTCATACTTAACATTTTCACCATTAGCTGTTTTAATAACAAGGTCTTTAATCGATAAGCTACTATCGGTAATGGTAACTTTTGCTTTTATTTTATCTGAAGCTCCATTTCCTACTGCCTTATTGATAATAGCATATGGCTTACCTTTTGCATCCTTTATTTGACCGTAATACTTTCCTAATTGTTTTTCCTGCCCATTTGGTATTGAATCAAATCCATAAGCATAACTGTTATCGGCTATAAATTCTACTTTGATACCCTCTGCAGAAAGTTGAGAGACATCTCCATTTTCATCAACTCCAGGAGTGTTTTCTGAATCAACACCTCCACCATCTGCCAATGGTTCTCCCTGTCTAATGTTACCATCTTCGTCAACATGGTATACATCACCATTACTATCAATAATAACCACATCATCTCCACCAGGATACTTTGAAATTGCTCCTGTTACCGGATCTGTTACGGTTATAGTACCATCATCATTTACTCGAATATCATTAATCGTTATATCATAATCAAGCTGTACAGCTTCTAGATCATTATCTCCTTCAAAGACCTCTGTCACATCATTAACAGATTCAATTCCTTCCCAGTTTTCATCATAGTCTGTTACTACAATCCCATCCAAAAGTTGATAATCTGTATTGATACTAATATTGTCAAAACTCACTTTTAACTTAGTATCCTGTAAATACGGAACCACAATATATCCCCATCCCGAAAAAGAGCCACTATCCCCTTTTACCTCTTTTACCGTTACCGGAAAATCTCCTGCAGTAAATACTTCATTTGTAACCAACCTTTCTAAAGGGTCCTGATTGGTAATAATAATCTCGGGTGTAATACCACAGTTATACGTTGACTCTTTGTCGTCTGCCAGTATGGTAGTAAACTCATAGATTTGAGAATAGGTAAACGGACCATTATCCAGGCATTGTCCCCCAACTCTAAACTCATACGTCGTTCCTGGTTCTAGATTATAAATAGTTGTATACTCATTAATAGTGCCTCCCTCAAACCAAATCGCATTTTCTGTATCCTTCTTACGATATTGCACATTATACCTCAAGTGATCTACGCCTTGCCATAAAATCTTTTCGCTGGTTGTATTTTTTGCCTCCGCCAATATATATTCTGGCTCTGCACATTTACCGGTATAAGTAAAGTAATAGATTTCGCTATATCCGTCATTTTTAAACACAGAGGTTTCACTGATCCCGTCACTTATCATGGCTCGTACTCTCCACCCATATGTTTTATCTGGCAGTAAAGAAGTTTCTGCAGGTCCGTATAGCAAAGTAGTAGCAAAAGTATTGGTCTGATACAATGGTCGACTAGCCAAAAATGCAGCTTGCGGATCCATTTGATTATCCCAAAGCTCAGCCAATGTAAACTCATATTCTACATTTGTAGCATTAAGATGCCTAGGAGTCCACTGAAAAATAATGTTTTGCGGATCTCGCATCAATACTTGTTCTCCTCGATTAGGTAGATTTAAAAATGGTGGATCATTAAGAACTAGATAAACTGTAGCACAGCTTTTTCGAGAAATCTGTTGCCCCGATTGCGCATCATATACTTCAAAACAAAAACGATACAAGCCTTCTGGTAAAGGCACGCTATATTGCTGCGGGTTAATTCCTCTTAAATTCTGAAGGGCAAAATAAGGTTGTAAATCTAAATTAGTTAATCGTAATGGTATCCCTCCATCCAGGAAAATCGGATTAGCTCCGATCACTACATCATTACTCTGGATAGACAAACCTGCATTATTTTCTACAAAGAATTTTAAACGCACTTGTCTATTCGATTCTGTTATATCGGTTAGTAGTAAATTAAGTATTAATTTATCTGATGAGGCTGTATTATACTCTGATAGTTTTAAACTATATGGGGGTATTATCTGAGGAGTAACATTTACCGGAAAAACCTGTGCTTGTAATGCACAAGAAAACAAGAATATTACTAGTAAAATATAATACGTGTGTCTTTTAAGCATAGCTGAATCCTTTATCCTATTTATTATACTTATACTCATTTTAATTACTCTTTTTGAACTTTAATATCCACCAGTATGTAAGAATTCTGTCCATCCTCTACAAAGTTCTTAATCTTAATAGCTCCTTTCTTTCCTTCCTTAGTTTGAAAAAGAACAATTCTTGGTACCGTCGTATTATCAAAATCTTGTAACCCTCCCGGAGTTTCAGTTATCACCAGGTTCTTTAACAATGTGTCATCCTGCATAGCATCAAACTGTGATGGTGTTAATGAAGCAGAACAATTACACAGTTCTTGAGAATTAATAAAAATTGTGTTTTTGGGGCTTTGTAATTCATCAAAAGTAGTTCCTGATAATTGATCAGGGCTCACAAATCGATTACGATTAAAAGTGTTGCTTAAACCAAAGAAAATCAAATCAATATCTTGTTCAATACCTGGTGTTATCTCATTAGCTGTAAATAGTGTACGCTTTGCTATGGTATAAAAACTCCCTCTTGTATTCGCAGTATGAGCTGTATTAATCCCAAACCTAATATCATTTAATTCTCTAAGATTTGTATTTTTAAAAAATTCAATCTGTTTGGTGATAGTCTTTGTGTCTTTTCCGTTAAAGGCCGTTAATCTTATTGTTTGAATCCCTTCTTGAGTAAATATTATCTCTGGATTTTCTTCTGCGGAAGAAGAAGAAACAGTTCCTTCAAAAGTCCATTGATATGAGGTAGCACTAATTGAGTTATTCTGAAATTGTACACGAGCAGGTATTTGATAATCATCGTCATCAAAAGCTATCTGATACTCGAAGTCTGAAACTAAAAACGGAGCAACAGTAATTGTTTTTTGTAAATCATATGTTTCTCGCCCGTTACCAATTTCTAATCTAATCACATGATCTCCGGGCTCTGCGAATACTATTTCTCCCGGATCACGATCGGTAGAGCTTGCCGGAGTTCCTCCTTCAAAAGTCCAGGAAAAACTATCTGCTCCAGAAGAGTTATTTTGTATTGTATAACTAGCCGGAGAGAAATTATCTACGAGATTTGTGATTTCAAAATCAACAACCACCGGGTCATCAATTTGTATTTCTAAAGTTTTTGTGCCTTGGGATCCATCTTGATTGGTTGCTGTAAGCTCAATAGTATACACTCCTTTTGCGTCATACCGTATGACTCCCGGATTACGATTTACAGACCTGGAAGGCACTCCGCCTTCAAAAGTCCATTCATAATCTTCTCCTCCTTTTGTTCTATTAAAAAAAACAACCTGAACTGGTATTGAAAAATCATCATTAAAAACTTCAAATTTGAAATCAGTAATAACAGGTATTGCCTCTTCTTTGGCACAACCAAAAAGACAAAGTATAGATAATATGTGTATTATTTTATTCATAGCATAAAAGCACTTCTAGAGACTCTTCGTGACAAAAATGGTTTACTCAAACACTAGTTTACGAGTTTCTGACCCTTTTGGAGTTTCTAATAACATCAAATACACTCCTGTGGGCAGTGTAAGAGAATAGTCTAGTAAAAAATCAAGATTATTTTTTTCTACACGTTCGTGCATTGTTGCTCCCGACATTAGGTTTACTATTTTTAATGTGATATTAGACTCTTCTGCCAAACTGATCTTTGTTTTAAAAGAGCCTCCATTAGGGTTAGGGTAAACAATAAATTCTTCTATAAATTCTCCTTGAGAAGCAAATTGTTCTGGCGCTTCTATAGCCGGTTGAACCAAAATAGTTTTTGTAAAATCCTGATAGCAATCTATCTGATACGATCTTAAATTAATGTCATACGGGCCTTCTTTCTCAAACTTGAGTATTAATTTTTCTTTACTTTCTAAAACAACTTCTACTCCTTCGGGAATTGTCCACTCTACAGTTTCTCCTATAGGCTCACTCACATTAACTAATATTACCTCTTCATCGGTATATGCTTGTGTTGTAATTAAGAAATCAGAATCTATTGGGGTATCAAAAACCTCAACTTCTATATCTCCGATTCCTATACATCCAAGACTGCTGGTAATTGTAGCTACATATCTTCCTGCCTCTGTAATCTCGACAGTACTTGCTGAACTTGTAAATCCATTTTCGCTAAACCATGAATAGGTTGCTCCAGGGTCATTGATCGCAATATCAAGAATAAGTGATTGATCCTTACAGAGTGAACGTTTTTCTTCTAAATTCACTATAATAGGATCGGGATCTATTAACTTTTCTTCATAAAATGCTTTACATCCTTTATTATCTGTTACCTCTATTCTATATGTTCCTGAGGATAATCCATTAATAAATGTAGAAGTACTACCTGTACTCCATGTATAATTATATGGTGGATTCCCTCCTTTAATCTCTACCTCGATTTGCCCATCATTACCTTCAAAACATGTTGGAGATATTACCGATATGGGGTTTATTTCAAGTCCGCCAGGCTGATCGATTTTTACGCTTCCTTCTATTTGACAACCCTTAGCATCTGTAACAAAAATCAAATATGTTCCTGCTATAAGATTGGTTATTGTTGGAGTAGTTTCTCCATTACTCCATTCGTATGTATATGGCGGTGTTCCTCCAACAACAAAAGTCGTTGCTTCTGCATCGTCTCCATTAGCACATGTGACAACCGTATTTGTAAAAGAAATCCCTAGTTTATCGGGTTGTGATAAATATTTTGTGCTATCAATAGCCTGAACTAATCTATATTGTCTGGTACCATCTACATCTGTATATGCCTCATAGGTTCCTAATACAATACCGTTTTTATCTTCTACATTTAAAGCATAATTGCCTACACTTTGATTCTCTATAATACTATCATTTACTGCAATATTTTGCCAAACACCTCCTATATTCTTTTTCCATCGGTAACAATATGGCATAAAATTAGCTCTACATTCTCCTGGATTAGCAATGGTATTATCAAATTTCACACCTCCCTTTGCATGCACCACCAGTGCTCCATCCTGAAATTGATCTGGAATTCCCAGAGGAGTATTAAAATCAAAGCCATCACTATATTCGTTATCAATATTACATGAAATAGGATTATAAATTTCTATGGTTACCTCAAGTGGTTCGGGTTGTTCCAGATTATATTCAATATTGGTAAAGAAGCATCCATCTTTGTATGTGGCAGCATTATAGTTAGCATCTCGTGCACTTAAATTATATACTCCCTCACCAATGGAATGTAATATTATCTGATATCCCTGGTTTCCTGGCAATACACTTGTTGTCGTAGTAGTTAGTATATTTCCAGAATTATCTTTCCATTCAAAAGTATAACTATCATCATTTAATGCGGTTCCTCCAAAAATTCGAACTTTAAAAAAACCATCTAAAAAACCATAGGCTGTCGGTTCTTTATATTCTAACAATTCTACCTGTAATGGTTCACCTGGTTCTTCTATGATTTCAGACTCTACGATATCGTCTCCCAGTCTAATTTCTCCTGCAACATTTATTTGTTCTCTGGCGACACAATATACATTTCCACCTCTAACCTTTTTACGCACCTGCACTTCATAAGTAACCGGTTTTAAACCTGTTATAATATGGGTACTAGCATTTACAAAAGGTAGCCATGTTAAAGAGGATGCTCCTGCTTCTTTTATAGCATATTCATATTGTCCCGTACCACCTCCAGCCGCACTTAGATGTATTTCTCCATCAGTATTATTATTAATGTCTGTATCACCATCATTACACCATACATCTACGATTTCTGTGACTTCAAAAGAAACCGGGGTAGGTTTATTTATATTTACAATAGCGGTATGACTTGCATCTCCTGTGTAATATACAAACCCATTATACCCTCCTATCATATCCAATTTAAAACCAGCAGTACTGGGTGGAAGCCCTGTCAAAACATAGCTATTAGATCCATCAAGTGAAATATTAGAATATGATTCTACAGCAGCATAAATTGTATTACCATCTGGATCAGTTCCTATTGGTCTTGACATATCGCTTACGGCTATTCCCAAATTATCCCCTGGTTCTAATGCTCTGTCAAAAGTTACTCTTACTTCGCCATCAATACTATCATAACAACTAACATCTGTAGTTGTTGGAGGTGAAACAATATGGGGAGCAGATCTGCGCAATCTAAAACTAATGATATTCTCTGATGGCTTATCTGCACAAGGTAAAATCCTAAAATAAATATTTTGCCCTATTGCTGATTTTGGCAAAAAATCCTGCGGTATTGCTCTAAATATATTAGGTGTTGCAGGTAAAGGAATATTTTGCCATGAGCCATTAGGGTTAACAGCTCCAGGTGATAACTGGTATTGCCATTTATAAACTCCAGTATTAAATCCTGCAGTTGCAGTTACTTCAAACGAATCTTCATATCCTATAATATCAGAAACTGCAGAAGTATTTAATGTAATAATGGGTCGTACATTTATAATAGCATTTCCAGGTACAGCAGATGGAGTTGGTGAAAACTCACTAAAATTGTAATCTCTATAATAACATCCAGTAATATTAATATTACCATCTCTTCGTTTAGATTTACAATTACCTATTGAGTTTCTTCTTCGTTTATTTGTATGAAAACGTAAGTGTACAATTTTATTGTTTTCATTAAAAGTAACCGGGGTCATTACTAAAGGTTTATTCTCATACACTCCCGGGTCAAAAATTCTTGTTTTCGTTCCATTTGCATATGTTGCTTCTATATATTGCAACCCTTTGGAGCCAGAACCACAACTTGTTCCAGGGCTACCATCTCCAACATATCCTCCTATTGTAAGCTCATAACTTTGAGCAATACCAGAGGTTCCTAATAATAAGAAAAAAGTCGTAAAAAGTAAATAAACTATCTTTTTCATCTCTTAATATTTTATTTTAATCGTTTCCATAGTAGCATAGCCTCCTGCTTTTAGGAAAGGTTTTATATGGTATACATAGGTATTGTTAGGAGAAATATTAGTGTCTATCAAATTTGTTTTTGATGACAAAAGTTGTTTCCACAATACAGGTGTCTCATTCTCTTTTGATTTATATATCAATACCTCATGCACTTCTTTGGTTGTTACACGCCACGATAAGTTAATTTTCTTGCTTACCCTATCTACCGTTCCCGAAAATCCTTTAATTACCTCATCTAAATCAACATTCTTAATCACAACGGTAATCGGTACAGAAGGCGCCGATACTAATCCACTATCATCCTGGGCGAAAATAGCATATCGATACCTTTGATTTGATTCTAGCTCTGTATCGGTATATGAACTAATGGTATCTGTTTCGAATAATAACTGCCATCCTTTATCGGCTTCATTTGTGTTTTGGCGATACAATTGATGATGACTAACATCATCGCTTGAGCTATTAATCCATTTTAGAAATACCCCTTTATCAATTACTTTATATTCTTCGAATACTGGAGAAGAAGGTGGCACAACATCTGGTTTTTTTAAGGTAAGTTTTTCAGAATACTCAGACATATTAAAGCGCTGATCTACAGCAACAATCTGGTAATATACTTTTTTATTTAAAGATTTTACTTGAACTGTATCCTGAAACGAAGTACTTTCTATAGGAGAAATGGTTATTTGTGTTACTTCTTCATTTTTCAGATTTCCTCTAAATACGCGATACCCTAACATATCTTTTTCTGTATTTGCCTGCCACTTTAATTGTACTACTCCCAAACTATCTACGGTACCTACTAATCCAATAGGTGCTGACGGAGGAATACTATCTATAGTTTGAACGAATGCACTTAATGAGGTACTTTTTTGATTATTTTGCCCATGAGCTGTAATCTTAAAATAATTAGAAGGTTCTGGTTTTTTAAATGTTGTTTTACGGGCATTTGGGCTAATATTAGATACTACAGGTTTATATGGACCAGCCTCCTGGGCTGCCCAATTTAATTCGAAGCTAGTAATCTCTTGTTCTGCTTCTTTTAAAAAATCCCATGTAATAATTACATTTCCTTCTGTATCAAACGCATGTTTAGAAATATGCGGTGTTGCTGTTAATTTTTTAACTCCCTTAGCAGAAGCAATTTTAGAAGCTGGACTTTCTTCTCCAAATGGTGAAATCCCAATTACCCGATAGTGATATGTTTTATTATTTTGTGATATGGTATCTACATAAAACATTCGTTTTGCAGGATGGCCAGGTTTATCATTAAGGTTGACTAAAGGTATATCTCCTAGTCTATTAAAGTCTGAACCATTTTCTGAGCGTTCTACAAAATAAGAAGTAAAAACACTTTTAAACATCTCATATTCCCAGGTTAATAAAATACTTTTATCATCAGGAACAGCAATAAGATCGATAGGAGATGGTAAAGGTTCTGAGTGCACCGTATTAACAATAACCGAACTTGATATCTCTTTTATACTTTTTGTTTCAGGAATTCTGCTTTTTATACGGTACAAATATTCTTCTCCCGGGGTTATTGACTCATCAATGTATCCTAAAGCAGCCATTTGAGCACCTTCAAAATTCATATCTGCCGCATATAATGAAAATGAATATCGCTGCTCTATCTCTGCAGACTTATTAATAATCTGAGCCACTCCTCCTTCTTGCATTTCTTCTACTTGAAAACCTTCACCGTATATAGCTTGAGCAATAATAGCTGCGTAATCATTTTTATGAACTATATCTTCCCATTCTTCTACAGGTCTGGGGCGAATAGAATCTTGCAAAACAACTCTTTCATATGGTGGTGTTAAGAGTTTTCCTTGTTTTTTAACTGTAAATCTCTCTAAAAGATATCCATATTTATTACCTTTTAACCATACTCCAGCAGCAGTTGGTGCCCATCGTAATAGGACTTTACCATTTTGAAACCTGGCAATGATCTGAACTTCATTTTGAGAAGTATCTTCATTACTCTGGCCATAGCCCAAACTAGTTATTCCAAAAAATACTATTATGTATAAAAGCCTTTTCATTAACGTATTTTCATTGGGTTTTTAAATTTGTAATATGCACTACTTCCCGTTATTCCACCAGGAAGCTTATAGGTAAGTTTCACATTATAGTTTCCATATCTAATAAATAGATATTCACTATCCAATATTCGTAAAGCAGGATCATTAGCAGGAATAATGCCGTCTACATAATCATTCATCACCTTATTTCTTACATCTAAATAATCAACCTTATACACTTCTGGTAAATTGTATCGATACGGAAAATTAATCGCTCTCCAGTTTAGATCCACTCCGTGTTCCAGACTAGTAAGATAATTTGAACTAATGGGTAGAGCTCTTTTGGGTATAAATCCTAAGATCGAAGGATCTCTGCTAATCGTATACTTTTTACTTATTCCATAATATCGATATAATATAGGGTCTATATCTTCTATCAAATAATCATCTTTTAATGTAGATTCTACTACTACCAAAGATTTCTTTTCTGAATATTTATTTCCTCTAAGTTCTACAATATCAAAACCTTCATGATTTTTTATCTTAGACGTTAGGTATACTACATCAGAAGTAATTTTGCCCCAATCATTATCCGTAATACTTATATCTTTAACTTTTGCTGCAAAAGTTTTATACTCACTTGATTTAAATTCATAACTCAGCCTTTCTATTTCTCCTTCTTTTATTACATCTTGAGCATTGTTTTTCCGAATTTCGAGTGTATTATTTTCTCCCAGATCTTTAGTCTCTGTACTGGTATTATCCTGATTCGAATCTTTTGAAGATTTGGTAGTACTTACTATAGTCATTAAATACTTAGTCTCTTTATCTGTTTTAGGTATAGTATAACTTACTTTATTCCCCGAATTATTATAGTTAAAAGCAGATTCCTCTATTCTTCCATTATCATCTACATATTTTACTATACTTTGCCATTGCGCATTATCAAAAAGATAATCCTGCCCTCGTTGTAATTGTATATACCCGGTATTATGTTCTCCAGAATAAAATAATTGTTGATCTACTACTGGATAGGAATATTGTATATTATGTAAAGGGATATGATCGGGAGCTGTTCCTGTGATAAAATTTCTCTCTTCAATCTCAATCACTTTTTGTCCATCTTCCAAAATAGTTTTGAAGACACCATCTATTTTTTCCTGAAAGCTTACTTCTACAGTAGCTTTTAATTTAGTTGCCGGAGGTAAAATATCATCAGAGATAAATGTTGCTCTATCATTCATATACCCCCACTCTAATTCTCCTATAATCTCTTTTTCGGTTTCGTCAACAACGGTAAACCTTTCTAGAATAACTTTATATGTTTTATCGCCATCATCTTCTGGAATTACAATAGGTTGATTTACTTTCATTGCAAATGTTGCTTGCGGAGCTGCAAAGACATCTACATCATTATCTCCATCTTTGGGTGTAAGATCAGTAATCATTTTTATACCTCCTAATGGTGCGGCATCTTCAAACTCACATTCTTTACCTAATGTGATCTTAAATCGATAACTTCCTTTTACCAGACCTCCCAATAAATCAAAATATCCTCCTGCATACCCTCGCATCCAAAACGGATTTGGTCCTTTGGCTTGCATTAGTATTGCTGTTCCTCCTTTTATAATCGGAATCTTTTTCTTTATAAAAAATAATTTGATTCGAATCCCTAGCTCTCCCTGCAGATATGCATATGCTTGTCCGTTAGCATACCATCCATTAATCCCAACTTCATCACCTGTATTTACACAGCGAGCATCTCCATAATCTTTAAGCATGATATCGAATCCTAAACCAGCCTGAAAACGTGCATAAAAAATAAGGAATCGTAGATCTCCAGTATCAAGTTTAAAATCACTTCCAAAGGCAAAACCTCTACCATCTCCCAATGCATTTTCGTCTCGCATATAGTCCAGAACTTCTGCTTCTACTCCAAGTATTTGAGCTACCTCGGGTGGTGGTGGTGGGCTACCGGGTATTCGATCCCCAGTCATAAAATACCCTCCTGTTTCCATAGAAAGAGGGCCAATTCCCATTTTTAGACCTAATCTATCTGTTGGTGTCCCCATATGAACATACCATTCATCTGGAGATATATGTACAACACCCCATCCCGCACGACCTCTGGATGCTCTTCCTACGATAACACTACCTACATTAACATATAAATCCAGTGTAGCATGAAATGACTTATTAACAAAATCAAGTTCCATAGCTAATTTTGCACTAATTGCTACTTCTCCTACAATTTCTTCAGGATATTCTTCTGTTGCTTTATCCATGAATGTTTTGCCTGCTTTGGTGTCCATAATGCCATTTACCATTTCATTATCTACCATTCCACTAAGCTTTTCAGACAGTTTTGCTACAGGGTTTTCAAAACTAAATGCTTTCATGGCCTGTGCTTCTCCATAAAATCCAAGTCGATTTACACCTCCACTTTTATTAAACTCTATTTCAAAACCGGCACTTACTGCAATTGCGCTTTCATCTCCGATTGCTGCAAAAACAGCTGCTTTTACCCCCAATCGTGTAGATTCATCAGGAATATAAGAAAGCCCAGAAGGTGAGAAATCAGGTCCTGCATTAGGTCTTCTACTCATTCTATAGAATGCACCACCGGCAAATCCATTTATTTGAAACGGTCCAGCTTGTATTTTTAAACCTTTTATCGCAGCATCAACATACCAATATCTAAATTCATTTTTTCCAAAAATCGCTTTACAGCTCAGTGGTCCAAAACTACCAAACGTACCCGTGATTTCTGCAGAAAAACCATCTCCATACACAGGGTCATTGTCCATTAACAGTAAAGAACCTTCTAATTGTATGGCTCCCATGTCTGCTATAAGATGAATTTCAGAAATATCTAATCTGTCATATTTCCATCGTTGCTTATACTCTTTTTCTTCAAATTTTCCGAAAATTCCTAAACGAGCATCTGCAGCAAACCCCTTTCCCATCAGGTTTACCTTTAGGTCAAATTCAATTCCAGCTTCATGCTCATTTGAAGAAAAAGCAATATCGGCTATAGATACAGGGAAACTGCTTAGTTTTACTTCATCTTTATACCCGAAATAGTCAACTTTCATAATTGGTGAAGTCGTTTGGAGTACTAAATTTTGAAATTCGATTCCTTTAAATTGAACAGTTGCATCATCATCTGTTTTTTTCCCTTCATTAGCCAATGATTCTTTTTGACTTGCAGAAATAGCCATTCTTCCGTTAAGGATAGCTTTGGGTTGAAAAGAACCATCTTTTACCATTAGTTCTACGGCAGAATTAGGTAGTAATTCTGCTTTGGCTTGAAACACATCAAATTGTAGTGTGTCTAAAGTAGAAACAACAAGGCCATATTCTTCTTCTGATATGATTCCTTTATATCCCAATCCCATTTTCTTATCATCATCCTGTTCTTTTCCATTATCAGAAATCGGAAGTAGGATACGGCCACTAAAATCCGCTCCTATTAATCTATTTGAAGCCAATTCGATACCAATCTTATCAACAGAGAAAGCCCATGCCTTAGATTCTGATGTTCTTCCTGATTCTAAAGGGATTATATTTTCGGCAGCAAATTGCCCTGAAACTCCATAACTATCAATGAGTAAATTAGCAGCTTCAAAACGTACTCTATCATTTTTAGAAATGCTTTCTTTTGTTTTAAATTCTTTTGGAAGTACTACTTCTAATGACTCAACAAATACTCCTCGCCATGATTCTTCACTGGGCAATAAAAGTCCTTTTTCGTAATAGTGCTTTGGAAAAGTAACATTTTCTGTTCTTAGGTCACTAAAATCAAATACTGCTTTGTTTAGCGAAAACATAAATTTGTCTTTCTGATTGGTCAGAACAAATGGTGTAATTCCGATCTCTACGATCAGATCATTCCAATTTGATGCTACTGCTTTAAAATTTCCGCGTACTCTATTAGGTATCTGCCTAATTTTATTATCCGCACCAGTATATGATCTCGTTTCTTCTAAAAGTTTTCCTTTCTCATCAACCGGAAGTAACATATTACGAGAAAATTGAACTTCTCCATCCAATCTCATTTCTTTTACCCCATCGCAATTAATCGTTACAGACGTTTTGTTTTGGGTATCTCCGGTTTTAAAATCAAACCCTCCTTTTAATGACAGTAACCAATTTCCTCCATTAAAAGGTATAAACACATCTCCAAGTAATACTAAATTAGCATCGCCCATTAATCCACCTTGGTGTGAAAGTTTTACATTATTAGCTCCAAAAAAAATCTCTAGAGGATCTCCTTTTTCATCTGTTTGTGGGAGAATAACTCTTACAAAAACAGTGAGTTCTGTATATTCTTTATTAAACCTCGCTTTTGTAAAACCAAGTTGATATTCGACTTCGTTTGCTATGTATTTTACCCCAACAGGTAACGTTTGTATATCTTCATTACTAAATGATGTAACCCATTTTCCTTCCTTATCTATTTCTTCAAAACCAACTTTAGCTTCTTCTTTTCCTTTATTAACTAATTCTCCCGGTGCATTGTATTCTTTCTGAATATTACTAAATGTAAATTCTGGAGCATAGGAGACATCTAAAACATTTTTTAGAGGAAATTCTTTATCGAGTTCGGGAAATTTAACAAACTTAGAAATCGTTGTATTCTCTCTTACTACTTTTTCTCCTTTATCTGTTTTAACAGTAAGCGAATCTTTACCATTACTAAAAGGGTATAATAGTGCAGGGACTATCCAAGATAAGATTAGAAGTACTTTTATTTTCATAAAAAATAATTAAAAGTGATGGTACAATAATTATATACTTAAAATCTCTAAAACTGCTATAGTATTATTATTTATATAGGTATCTAAAAGTTTTAAAGAGTTAACATTCTGTGCAAATATATACATATGAATAGCAAATATATCCCCCTGAATTCAGTGAAAAAAGCATGTTATTCAGTATAATTAGTGATTTTTAGGAATTATAATCAAATGCACCCAACATAAGCTATGTTGTTAAAATTGAATATGAAAATCGATTACAAAAGCAGGTGTAAAGAAGTATTTAAGAATCAATACACCTTGCCTGTTTTGGTGTTTCAAATAGGTTATATTACCTACCGAAAGAGAAATTAGTGATTATTTATTCCCTTTTTAAAATATTGAATTAAAAAGACTACATTTTAGAAGATAGCTCTGCAAGTTGCTCGGATTTAACTTGCATATATTCACTTAATTTTTCTATTTCTTCCCCAGGAAGTATATTCATAAGGCGGTTATATTGCTTACTAAGATCGCTACTTGCGTCACTTAATTTAAGAAAAGAATCCATATCGTTTGCTTCTACAGCTTTCTCATAATTTGCCACATATCGTTCATAATCCTTTATATACTTTTTGGAATATGTATTATCTGTAGTATCAAAGGTTCCTGGTATATGGTATGTTTTATCATCAGTAGTACTTTCCTTCTTGGCAGGTTTTTTCTTTTTGGTCGACTTTTTCTTCTTTTTTGCTTCGGACTCCTCATCAACTTCTTCAATAAAATCAGATGTATCTCCTCTAGCAACTTCTACCGGCTCCAAATTATCAGTTTTAGCTTCTTTTTTGCAAGAAACTACAGATAATAATGCTAGACAAAGAAAAATGGTCAAAATAGGGGTTTTCATAATTTTAGTTTTAAGACAATATATAGTTAAATTAATGTTATAAGAAGTAACGTTAATTTAGTATTTTATTTCTTAAAAGTAACAAAAAAATTATCGTAAAAGCTCTTTTAAGCCCTTTAAATCCATTTCTTTTTGAGTTCCGGATTCCATATCCTTGACCGTAAATGTATTATTATTCATTTCTGAAGTACCTGCAAGTACAACAAATGGTATTGTTCTTTTATTTGCATACCCCATTTGTTTCTTCATTTTGGCATTATCGGGATATAGCTCTGCTATTATCTCATCATTTCTAAGTGCATTAACTGCTTTCAGGCAATAAAACGCTTCTTCTTCTCCAAAATTTATGAATAGTACTTTTGTCGAAGGAGCAACCGTTTCTGGGAACAATCCTAATTCATCAAGAACAAGATAAATTCTATCCAAACCAAAAGAAATTCCTACACCGCTAATATCTTTTAATCCAAAAATTCCTGTTAGATCATCATATCGACCGCCACCACCTATAGATCCCATTTTTACAGTATCTGGTGCTGATACTTCAAAAATAGCTCCTGTATAATAGTTTAATCCTCGTGCTAATGTAACATCAAGATCCAAAATTGCTGTTTCTAATGGAATCTCTTTAATAGCATTAACTATAAATTGTAATTCTTCTACTCCTTGCATCCCTTCTTCAGAAGAAGCTAACATATTTCGTAATTTATCTAACTTTTCTGATGTCGTTCCTGTAAAATTAAAAAGTGGTTTTACGTTTTCTATAGCAGCTTCGGAAATACCTTTATTCAACATCTCTTTCTTCACTCCATCTTCTCCAATTTTATCTAATTTATCCAGTGCAACCGTAAAATCAATTAATTTATCGCTTGCTCCTATTACTTCTGCAATCCCAGAAAGAATTTTGCGATTATTAATTTTAATGGTTACCCCCTGAAGTTTTAGTTTGGTAAAAACAGAATCATATAGCTTGATAAAATCAACCTCTTGCCATAAAGAAGCGCTTCCTACCACATCTGCATCACATTGATAAAACTCTCTAAAACGTCCCTTTTGTGGTCTATCTGCCCTCCATACGGGTTGCATTTGGTATCTCTTAAACGGAAAATCAATTTCATTCTGGTGTTGCACAACATAACGTGCAAATGGTACCGTAAGATCATAACGAAGTGCTTTTTCGCTAATCTTTGTAGTCATTTTAGTACTATTCTTAGATGAATATAAAGCTTCATCCACCTTATTTAGATAATCTCCACTATTTAATATCTTAAAAATCAATCGATCTCCCTCTTCTCCATATTTACCCATCAAGGTTTCACTATTCTCAAAACTAGGGGTTTCGATAGGATGAAAACCGAATAATTGAAACTGTGATTTAATAACATTCATAATATAACTTCTCTTAGCCACTTCTATAGGTGAAAAGTCACGTGTTCCTTTTGGTATTGATGGTTTTTGTGCCATTATCTAGTTTTTAGTGAGTATTGGATAGACTATAGATATAGTACAGTACCTATTTATCTTTGTAAGCCTGCAAATATAATATTCTATTAGTACTCATAAATCATTTTAATTCGTACATAAGCAGCAATTAGTTTACTGATAATCAATATCATAACTACAAATCATTAACTAACCTTTACTAACTACCTGTTATTTCAAGCTGCAAATATCTAAAAAAAGTATAAAGACCTTGATCAATACTTATAAAAAATCTGGTTTTTTGAGTAACTTTAAACACGTTTTGTAGTCCTATATAAAGAACTCACTATTAAAAACTATTATGTTTTCACTTTTTAGAGAAAATATCCGAATTGCAATGGACTCTATAAAAGGGCAAGTTCTACGAACTGTTCTTACTATATTAATTATTGCAATTGGTATTACATCATTGGTTGGAATACTTACTTTGGTTGGTGCTTTAGAAAATACGATTTCTGGAGATTTTGCTTCAATGGGTGCTAATACTTTTAATATCCAACGCTACGAATTTAGTACGAGAAACAGTAGAGATCGAGATAAAATCAATCCTATTATTAGCTATCGTAATGTAAAAGAATTTAAAGATAAGTATAGTTACCCTTTCTCAAAAACATCTATTCATTTTACTGGTACTCGTAATGCCGAAGTAAAATATGATAGTGAAAAAACAGACCCGGAAGTATCTGTAGTAGGAATTAATGAAAATTACCTTGAAAATACCGGAACCGAAATAGATAATGGTAGAAATTTCACTTTTTTTGATGTAGAAAACAATAACCACGTATGTCTTATTGGATCCGATTTTAAAAAGAATTTATTTAAGGATACTAATCCTATGGGTAAAACCATAAGTATTAGAGGAGTAAAATTTAAGGTAATCGGGCTTCTGGAGAGCAAAGGAGCTACATTTAGAAATAATCAGGATTTACGAGTCCTGATTCCTTTACAGATAGCGAGATCCATTTTTACACTTCCTAATATTAATTATGGTATCAGTGTAAAGGTAGATGACAAACAATTTCTAGAAGGTGCTCAGGATGAGGCTATTCTGACTTTTAGAAACATAAGAGGACTAAATCCGATCGAAGAAAATAATTTTGGACTTGAGCGTAGTGATGACTTATTAAATCGAATAGCCAGTATTACTGTTTATCTGTACTATGCTGCCTGGATTATTAGTATTATTACCATATTTGGTTCTTCAATTGCTTTAATGAATATCATGTTGGTTTCTGTTACCGAACGAACCCGAGAAATTGGGGTAAGAAAAGCCTTGGGAGCCAAAAAACATACTATCGCAGGTCAGTTTTTTATGGAAACCATTATTATCGGTCAAATTGGTGGCCTTGTAGGGATTATCCTGGGAATCCTGATTGGAGGAGGAATTTCGGCTGCGGCAAATTTCTCTTTTAGCACTCCTTGGCTTGCTATATTTGCTGCTACTACTATTTCTTTTGTAATTGCAGTTGTTTCTGGATTATATCCTGCCGTAAAAGCTGCAAAACAAGACCCTATAGAATCTTTGAGATACGAATAGTAATTAACTACATATTACCTTTCACAATATATAAGACATTTCTTATGATACTGTGATCACTAATTATTATTTTAAAACAGTTGCTATTACTCTCTGTTTTCGATCATATTAGCAAAATAGTGATATAACTCCCCTTTAGTGATATTTGCTCCTTTTTGGATTAATGTAAATTTATCCAGGTTTTTATCATCACTATATTCCTTAGACGCATTATAAAATACCACTTCGTCATTTAGTAAATTACCCTGCAACCATTGATAACCTTCTTGTGTAGTGATATCAATAGCTTCATTATTCACCTTTACCGCAATAAGACACATCTCATTATCCTGCAATTCGAACAAATGTATCTGATCTTTCGAAAAATGTTCTAGATATTGCGCATTGGCAAGTACTTTTTCCCATACCAAATCACTAAAAATATCAATTTCTTCTTCGGCGACTTGAGGTTTATTTTCTTTAATATCACTCCACTCTTCTGCTGTAATGGATTGTGTTGCCAAAAAGTTGATGAACTCTGCATGTAATTCTTCTAATTGTTCCTTGCTTAATCTTTGATATTTCATTGTAAAAAAATTGACTGCAAAAGTAATTATAAAAAGATGATTTTAAAACAATAAACACTGTCTTCTAACCTCTATTTTCCCTTTACCCCAAAATATAAAATCTATAACCTCTAAAGTCCTTATATTTATCATTCAACAAATAACATCACACAAAATGAATACTTTTTTCACTACACGTTCTTCACATATCTTTTTATTTCTCTTCATAACACTTACTATGAATGCTCAAGAACTTTCTAAAACAGAAAAAAAAATCATTAAATCGATAGAAGCCAATCATAAATCAGCTATTCAATTTCTAGAGAAAGTAGTAAATATTAATAGTGGAACAATGCATCATGCTGGTGTAAAAGAGGTAGGAATGGTATTTAAAGAACAATTTGATGCAATTGATTTTAACACACGTTGGATTGATATGCCTGCAGAAGTAAATCGAGCCGGACATTTGTTTGCAGAAATTTCTGGAAGTAAAGGAAAAAAAATATTACTCATTGGGCATTTGGATACTGTATTTGAAAAAGATAGTCCTTTTCAAAAATTTAAGAAAGATGGAGATATTGCATATGGTCCCGGGACTAATGATATGAAAGGCGGAGATGTTGTTGTGTTATATGCCTTAAAAGCATTACATGAAAATAAATTACTTAATGATGCACAGATCATAGTTGCCTTTACCGGAGATGAAGAAAGCACAGGTCAACCATTAGATATTAGTAGAAAAGATTTGATCGATGCTGCTAAAAAAAGTGAAATAGCATTAGGGTTTGAGACATCTACAGGATTTAATTATGCCACAGTTGCCCGAAGAGGGTCTTCTGGATGGAAATTAGAGGTTAAAGGAAAAAGAGCACATTCATCTGGCGTTTTTAATGAACGAGTAGGTGCAGGTGCCATTTTTGAAGCTTCCAGAATTTTAAACGCCTTCTATACAGATGTTAAAGGAGAAGAGTTTTTAACTTTTAATCCTGGAGTAATTCTGGGAGGAACAGAAGTTAAATTTGATAGCTCAATAAGCGAAGGAGAAGCTTTCGGAAAAAGCAATGTAGTACCACAAACGGTTATGGTAAAAGGAGGATTACGTTTTATTTCTGAGGAACAAAAAGAAAGAGCACGCTCAAAAATGAAAAAAATTACCGAAGAAAATTTACCACAGACCAGTGCTACTATCTCTTTTAATGATAGTTATCCTGCTATGCAACCCACAGAAGGCAACCTAAAACTACTAACATTATTAAATAAGGTAAGTAAAGCTCTTGATCAAGGGGTAGTTGAGGCATATGACCCGGGTAAACGAGGAGCAGCAGACACTTCTTTTGTAGCTGATTATGTAGACTGCCTGGATGGATTAGGAACAATGGGAAGTGGAGCACATACTCCAAAAGAAACATTAGATCTAACTACCTTTGAAGCTCTAACCAAACGTACAGCAATACTCATCTATCGATTAATCAATCAATAGTTTTAATAAAACAATAAAAAAAGCCTTCAATGTGAAGGCTTTTTTTGTTCTTTAAAATAGAAATAAATTCTCTTTTAGAATATATATCGTAATCCTACCTGAGCCTGCCATCTTGATTGAAGACTCGAATCATATCCATAAGTATCAACCAAATTTGAATCAAAAGAATAGGTAGGTGTATTTGTAGCTGTATCTACATTAACTCCTAAAACCTGTACATTATTTGGTTGTTGTACTAATCCCCAATCCGAATTAATTAAATTACCAACATTTAAAACATCTAAGCTAACCTGAATCGTATTCGTTCTTTCTCCTACATTAATATTAAAATCCTGTAGCAGCTTAACATCCACCTTATTTCTCCATGGTGCTATAGCTCCATATCGTTTTGCATAGCCTCCTCTATTATCCCTAAGATAATCATCTTGTTGAACATACGCTTCAAAAGCTGCTCTCTGCGCTTCTCTTTCATTAAAAGAAGCTCCGCTAAATGAATACGTAGCTAATTCGGTCTGTGTAGGAATATAAATCAAATCATTCAAAGAAGATCCATCTCCATTAATATCGCCTGCATAGGTGTAATTAAATCGACCACCTTGAGCAAATTCAGCAAAACCAGAAATAGTAGTTGCAAATTTCTCGTTACCATATGTCCATTTTTTAGAAGCAATAGCAATGATTCTATGTTTATCTCCATATTTAGAGTACGATAGAACATCATTATTTACATTTCCTAAAGCAGGATTACCTGCAAATGCATCTCCGGTAATTTCTGCTTCAATAGAATTTACATCCTTAGCATCCAAATAACTATAGGCTACACTAGCATACAGGTTATTATCAAAATTCTTAGCTGCTTTAAAAGAAGCGTTTACAATTCTTCCTTTGTTAGAATTGGTTAGCACAAAAGCATTATTAGCACCTCTATCTGTAGCTCCATATATTTGTCTATTATCAACTCCTGATAATGTTTGAGTTGGTTCACGTAATCCCCAATTCTGAACATGAATTCCATTTATATCCTCTGTATACGCAAAATCACCAGTAAGGATCACACCATTATTCAATCTATAATCAACTCCTAAGCTAGATCTCCATACCTGCGGAAACTGAAAATCAGGATCTACAATCTGGAAAAAACCATCATCTGCCCCACTCACCTGGTTTCCTATCCACACAAATGGTAGTCTACCTGTAAATATACCTGTACCTCCACGGAGTTGGAAAGTTTTATCTCCTTTAACATCATAATTAAATCCTAATCTTGGTGATATCAAAAGTCTATCTGTAGGTAAAGTAGTTGAGTTTAAAGATACCTCTCCTTCGTTAGGATTAAAATATACAATACTTTCATCTCTGCTAGCTCCATTATCAGTATCTATATATTCCTGAATACGCTCATCGGTATCAAAATATAATGGTTTATCAAACCTAATCCCGTAACTAAACTTAAATCGTTCTGTAATATTCCATTCTTCCTGAATATAAAAAGCCAATTGCCCCACATTTAACTCTGCTAGTTTCCAACCTCCATCATTACCATCTCCTGCAGCGTTTAGTGCTGTAAAACGATCTTGAGCAAATTGTATATTAGCAGCGACTACACCATTATTTGCATCATCCAAAAAGGAACTTACCGAACCATAGGGTGAAAATAACCCACGATATGTAGATCCAAAATTAGCAAAATCTTCATATGCCGTTAAATTAAACGAGTTCTTAAATCTAAACATCTCGAAAGAAGCTCCAACTGTAACCGTATGATCTCCAAGAAAAATATTAAGATTATTAGTTGCCTGAATTACTTTTTGATCTAATTTATTATTGATAGAAAATGGTTCATGACCAGCAATGATATAATTTGATCCAGCTCCATCCTGAATTGTTATTACAGGTGCAGGTGCTGATAATGGATTTCTAAAATCATCAAAATGCGTGTAACCTGCCTGGAATTTATTAGCAAACTTGCTTGAGAATGTAGAATTAACTTCTAACTGAAAAGAGTTTATATTATTATTAATCTCATAACCCGAATTTTCAAACTGCAATGTAGAAGCGCTAGGTCCTCGGATTCCTAATGCCGTTGGGTGTGCAGGTTTTTCTTTAGAAGCTCTTAAAAAATTATAAATAATAGCTGCTCTATGTTTATCATTGATATTCCAATCTAGCTTAAGGATTCCTTTGGTAGATTCAGAATCATAAGTAAATCCCTGATATGCGCCTGTAGTATACCCCAAATTTGCCAGTGCATTGCTAACCGCAATCATATCCGATTCTAATACACGAGATTCATTAATACCACCACTACCCGTATTAGGTAACCAGGATGAACCTAAATCAGTACGTTGATCTCTTTCTGCATTAGCAAAAAAGAACAGTTTATTCTCAATGATAGGTCCGCCAATACTAAATCCGTATTGAGTTTGCTCCAGATCAGACTTAAATACATCCTCTCCCTTTACTTTACCACCGGTAAGGTCTTCATTTCTAAAGAATCCATAAACAGTCCCTTTAAAAGTATTGGTTCCACTTTTTGTAACTGCATTAACAGATGCTCCTG
This sequence comes from Aquimarina macrocephali, assembly GCF_051627225.1. NCBI lineage: Bacteria > Pseudomonadati > Bacteroidota > Flavobacteriia > Flavobacteriales > Flavobacteriaceae > Aquimarina > Aquimarina macrocephali. The sequence continues at coordinate 4,353,756 of NZ_CP151795.1, read as the reverse complement.
TAAACCCTGATAATGTTACATCATAAGGAGCTGTAGATACTTGAATCTGTTCGATAGCATCCAACGAGATTGGTTGTGAATCAGTCTGGCCTCCCGGAGTTGCAGCATCTAATCCAAAAGGATTATTAAATACAGCTCCATCTAAACTGAAATTATTAAATTGATCATTTCTTCCTCCAAAAGAGTTTCCGCTTGCTGTAGGTTCTAATCTTGTAAAATCAGCAGCAGAACGTGATATTGTAGGTAATGTTTGTAATTCTCTTCTACCAACACTAGTTTCTGCACCAGTGCGATCACTACTGAATGTAGAATTTTTATTAGTAGTAATTATAACTTCTTCTAATTGATTACTATCCTCAACCAACGTTATATTAAGGTTAAAGGTTTGTCCCAATTGTAAAAACACTTCATCAATAAGTTGCTTTTTAAAACCTACATAACTTATTGTTATTCTATAGGGCCCGCCTACACGTAAATTGTTTAGATTAAAACGCCCGTCAAAATCAGTCACTCCACCATAAGAAGTACCTGTAGGTCCATGGACTGCCGTAACATTAGCACCTGGTAGTAATTGACTCCCATTATCACGTACTATTCCCGAAATATTGGAAGTAGTAACCTGAGCATTGATCGTAGTCCCCATCAACACTAAAATTAATAGAATAATTTTTTTCATGTAATAATAACTTTTAATTAATTGATTAAGAATGAAGTTGTTTAAACTTTTTCGCTAGAATCAAAAAAGTTTAAACAACTTCAATAAAAATAAAATAAAAAAATCGCTCAAAAGAGCGATTTTTCATAATATTATAAAACAGTTATCAACTGTTATTTACCTATTTAGCTTTAGTAATTACTTCAAAAGCAACAGGAATAATTACTTCTCTATGAAGGCGTACAGAAGCTTCATACTGACCTAAACGTTTAATTGTTCCACCAGGCACAGTAATAAATTTCTTTTCTAATTCAACACCTTCCTTAGCAAATACTTCTGCAACATCAGCATTAGATACAGAACCAAATAATTTATCTCCAGCTCCAGCCTTCGCTAAAATTTTGATTTCTAATCCAGTAAGTTTCTTTCCTATTTTTTCTGCATCTTCGATCTCTTTCTTTTCTTTAAAAGCACGTTGTTTCAACGTTTCAGCAAGTACTTTTTTTGCAGAAGGAGTTGCTAATAATGCAAATCCATTAGGAATTAAATAGTTACGACCATAACCATTCTTAACTTCTACTACATCGTCTGCGAATCCTAGATTCTCAACGTCTTTCTTTAATATAAGTTCCATAATATGTTATGACGAATTTTATTTTAATAAATCACCAACGTATGGCATTAAAGCTAGATGTCTTGCTCTTTTTACAGCAACACTTACTTTACGTTGATATTTTAATGAAGTTCCTGTAAGGCGACGAGGTAATAGCTTACCTTGTTCATTTACAAATGCCATCAAGAAATCCGGATCTTTATAATCAATATACTTGATACCAGACTTTTTAAAACGACAATATTTCTTCGTTTTTGATGTATCTATATTAAGAGGAGTAAGATATCTAATCTCTCCGTCTTTTTTTCCTTTAGCTTGTTGTTCTATAGATGACATAATTAAGCTTTTTGTTTGTTTCTATTTCTTCTCTTCTCTGCCCAAGCAATTGCATGCTTATCAAGGCGTACAGTAAGGTAACGCATTACTCGTTCGTCTCTTCTGTACTCAACTTCTAAAGCATTGATAGCTTCACCAGGTACCTGGTATTCAAATAAGTGGTAAAATCCACTTTTTTTGTGTTGGATTGCATATGCAAGCTTTTTAAGCCCCCAATCCTCTTTTGATATCATCTTGGCACCATTAGAAACAAGAATGTCTTCGTATTTCTTAACTGTTTCCTTTATCTGATCTTCAGATAAAACGGGATTCAAGATGAAAACAGTTTCGTATTGATTCATAAAAATCTATATTTAAATTAAAATTGGCTGCAAAAGTAAGACTATTTTTTGGATTTTCAAACCCTAATATCATTTCGATGAAACACTATTTTTATCGATAAAAAGCCGAAATTGTTTGTGGAAATAAGATATATTCATTAATATTGTATTGGAATATATAACACTATACAAGTGGAGCAATCTCAATTAAAATGTGCGGTAGTAGATGATTCCCGCCTCCAAAGACTAGCTATTGTAAAGCTAATAGACGAACATTCTTCACTAGAATTAGTGGCTGAGTGGAATAATGCTATTGAGACAAAAAATGGTTTACTCGATACTCAAGTGGACTTATTATTCTTAGATATTGAAATGCCAATCCTTACTGGCTTTGATCTTTTGGATGATTTAGAGAATAAACCTCATATTATTTTTGTCACAGGAAAAACAAAATATGCATTTAAAGCTTTCGACTATGATGCAATAGATTATTTAAGAAAACCATTAAAAAAAGATCGTTTTAATGCTGCTGTTGACAAAGCTCTTAGCATGTCCCGTATAGGAGGAGAAAATGCTATTGTAGAAGATGACGATTATATTTTTGTAAAGAGTAATCTGAAAAAAAGGAAAATCTTCCTTAATCAATTAAAATATGTAGAAGCTTTAGGAGATTATGTGAAACTTATAATGGAAGAAGGTGATCCTATTGTTGTTTTAGCTACAATGAAATCTTTTGAAGCACAACTGCCTAGTGACCGTTTTTTAAGAATTCACAAATCTTATATTGTGAATCTGGATAAGGTAGAGCGTTATAATAGTCGTAATATAGAAATTGCGGATGAAAAAATACCGCTTAGCAGACATAAAAAACACTCTTTGATAGAAGCTTTGAATAACTAGTAGTTATCTACATTAATTATAACTCTTACTCCTGAAAATTCTTTTATACTTTTAAAAGAAGTGTTGATTTTTCTTATCACTTCTTTTGTTTTATTTAAAGATTGACCTTGCGGTATTTTTATAATTATATTTTTATGATATTGATTTCGTATTCTTGAGACAGGAGGAAATTCTGGTCCCAGAACATTTTCATTAAATACGTTTCTAAAAGATCTAGCTAACCAGTTTGTAGCTTCATTTACCTTATTATAGTCCTTATGTTTACCTGTAATCTTTATTGTTTTATAAAAAGGAGGGTATTTATATTGATGTCTTTCTTCGATTTGATCTCTATACATCCCAGAATAATCATTAACAGATACTTGTTGTAAAATCTGATGAAAAGGATTGTATGTTTGGATCAAAACTTTACCTCTTTTTTTGGTTCTACCTGCTCGACCTGCTACCTGCTGCATTAATTGAAAACTACGTTCATGCGCTCTAAAATCTGGAAAATTAAGTAGGTTATCTGCATTCATTATACCGACTAAGCTTACATTTCTAAAATCCAATCCTTTAGAGAGCATTTGTGTACCCACCATAATATCAATATCTCCTTCTTCAAAACGGTTTATGATCTTTTCATATCCATGTTTTCCTCTGGTTGTATCCTGATCCATTCTCCCAATATTATGATCAGGAAAAAGCTCTTGTAGCTCTTTCTCTATTTGCTCAGTTCCAAAACCTTTTGTAGTTAAATCAACGCTATCACAAGCCATGCATTTTTGGGGCATTGCAATATGGTACCCACAGTAATGACATCGTAACTGATTTCTGAAGCTATGAAACGTAAGACTAACATCGCAATTCGGACATTGAGGAGAGTGTCCACAAGTATTGCATTCTACTACAGGAGAATATCCTCTTCTGTTTTGAAAAAGAATAACTTGCTCTCCTTCTTTTAAAGCATCATGAATACCTGTTAACAAAGTATCACTAAAATGCCCAGTCATTTCTTTTTTTCGATATTTTGTTTTTATATCTACTAAATTAATTTCTGGCATTAGTACATCACCATATCTTCTGGTTAATTGTACAAATCCATATTTCTTTTGCCTGGCATTATAGTATGTTTCAAGAGCTGGAGTCGCAGATCCTAATACTACTTTGGCGCAAAACATTTTGGCTAAAACGATCGCTGTATCTCTGGCATGATATCTTGGGGCAGGGTCATATTGTTTAAAAGTGTTTTCGTGTTCTTCATCTACTATAATTAACCCCAAATTGGCAAATGGTAAAAATATTGCTGATCTAGCACCAATAACCACCTGTGCTTTTGGTTTTTTGGTTTTTACATTATTCCATGCTTCTACTCTTTCATTAACAGAATACTTAGAGTGATATACTGTGAGTTTCTCTCCAAAATATTCCTGTAATCGGGTAATAAGCTGTGTTGTTAGCGCTATTTCTGGCAGTAGATACAATACTTGTTCTCCTTTCTGAATAACTTGTTCTATAAGTTTTACGTACACTTCTGTTTTACCAGATGAAGTAACTCCATGAAAAAGACATACGTCTTTATCTTTAAAAGATTTCTTTATTTCTTCATAAGCCTTATCTTGATATTCATTAAGCTGTTTAGTATTTGCTGTCGTTTCTCCTGTATATTGAACACGATCGGTTTGCAAATGGTATTCGTCTAATATGTTCTTATCAACTAATGCTCGTATTACAGCTGCAGAACTATTAGAAGCTTTTACAAGCTCACTTACCTTAATTGATTTGGTAGTTTGGGCCTGTAATGTAAATAAATGCATCAACACCTCTCTCTGTTTAGGCGCTCTAGACATTGTATCTAATAAAACTCGTAGTGATTCTTCTTTATTATATTCTGTGTTTAATCGAATATATCGTACTATTTTAGGCTTATATTGCTCATATATTTCTTCCTGAACCGTAATAACTTCTTTTTCTATTAATCGTTTTATGACGGGTAGTACATTTTTTTTACTAACAATATTCATCACTTCTTGTATACGAAGTAAGCTCTGATATTGTAATGCTTCATAAATCAGAAACTCATCATCTTTTAACAAGGATTCGTCAAAAAGAGATTTTTCATTTTTCAGAATTATAGTTTCACTTTCTAGTAAGAAGGCTCCAGGAAGAGCAGCTCTCATTACTTCTCCTTTTGTACACATATAATAGTTAGAAATCCAGGACCATAGCTCTAACTGATGTTGAGTAACTATTGGTGATTCATCAAGAATATGTTCTATTTCTTTAGCTTCATATACCAAAGGGGGATTTTGATGTATCTTCGTTACTAGAGCAGCATACACCTTACTTTTCCCAAATTGAACAGCCACCCGCATTCCTGGTTGCAAAAAAGTAGCTTCAGTTTTATTAATACTATAGGTAAACTCTTTATCAAGAGGTATAGGAAGAATTACATTTATAAAGTATGACATTACCAATTATAACAAAATTCGGAATAGTTTAGTCTAAAACAACAAAAATACAAGTTTAACCCATAGAATAAAGTTTAATTTTAAGAATAAAAAAGTCCGATTTATTAATTAAATCGGACTTACTACTATATAAACTTGTATTCTTTATTTACTTAACCCTAACATTCCGCCTTTAATAAGTTTGCAAGCAGGCTCATTTCCTAACCAGATTTTAAATAGGGCATATTTAAAATCTCTACCTTTTATAAAACCAAGTTCTTCACCATTTTTATAGGTTTTGATTCCTTTTCCTTTGATGTATACTAAATCAAAATAATCATTAATCTGCATTGGCGAAGTAAATAATTTTAAGAACTTTTCGATTCTAACATCTAAGGTTTGGGTATTACCAAACATTGCATCATCAAAGCCTTTTCTAAAAACTTTAATCATTCTCTTATTTGTTACTTTCTTAGATACTATATTTAAACGGATAGACATACTCTCATCAGAATCTAAAACTACTCCCGGATCATTATATTTTTTCTTGGTATATAAACCTCCCGAATAGGTATCAAACCCAAGAATACTTCTCATTCCTGCTCCGTTTAATGATAGCTCTTCTCCCTCAAAACTAACTTTATATGGTAATACAATATCCCCTACTCTTACCTGCGCCATAGCGAAGGTAGATATAAGGACTATAGTTGTTAATGTAATTATTTTTTTCATGGTTTAGATTTTTATAATTTCAAGGGGTTAGTCCTGAATCTTTAAAAACCTAACCAAAAGAATTGTTAAAATTTATAATTTGATAAATTCTAAGAAGGAAATATATCTTATGTATTACACACGAATCCACTTTTGTGTTCTATATAAAAAAGCTATATACCCTCTCACATTAAGGACATTTGGACTATCCTCATCAATCCAGATTTTACATCGATATATTTTTCCGTTCTCTGGGTCCATAATAGTTCCATCTTCATATTGATCCCCACCTTTTTCAAGCTCTTTGATAATCACCATTCCTTCTATAGGTTTATTATAATCACTGCCTTTACATTCGATACATAACTTATTCTTCTCTGCTTCATCTAATACTTGTAGAATCTTCCCAAACAGCTTGTTTCCTTTCTTATAAATTTCTACGATAGATCTCGGCTCTCCAGTATTATCATCAATAGTTTTCCATTGTCCCACTATTTGTTGTTGTGCATTTACTGTTGTCGATATTAGTAATGTTGCTACAAAAAGAATTTTGCTAAAACTCATAACTTTCATGATAATTTGTGTTTATTAATCCTAAGATAAAAAAATATGATAAAAACAAAAAGCTACCGATTAAAATCGGTAGCTTTTTACTTATTATTTTAATGGTATTAGGTTATTGTATTCCTAACATTCCATTTTTAATTTCTTCACTTGCTGGTTCATCTCCAAGCCAAATTTTAAATAAAGCATATTTAAAATCACGCCCCTTGATTACTCCAAGTTCTTTTTCGTTTTTAAAAGCAGTTACTCCTTTGTCTTTAATATATACTATATCAAAAACATCGTTCTTTACTATAGCTTCAGAGAAAAAACTAATAAATTTATTTATTCTTTTATCTAGGGCTTTTGTATTACCAAAAGTGGCTCTATTAAAACCATCTTTTACTGCTTTTATCATTTTCTTTTGTGTAACAAAACCAGAGACAATATTCAATTTTATAGCCATAGTTTCATTTGCATCAAGGATTTCTTTAGGGTCTTTGCTCTTTTTTGTTAAATAAAGTCCTCCTGCATACATATCAATCCAAAGTACTTTTCTCATTCCGGCACCATTCAATTTCAAATCGGTATCACCAAAATTCTCTTCATAAGGCAAAATAGCTTTACCAATCCTAATTTGCGCAGTAGCGGCAGACAGGGAAATTAGTGCTACCAGTACTAAAGTAATTTTTTTCATTTTAACTAAAGGTATTTGGGGTATTAATATTTGTTTGTACTTATTTTTTAAAGCGCACAAATATAAAAAATATTATGCACGCACAACATCTTGAAATACATTTACTTAATTTTTTAACAAAAATACGATTATATCCTATTGGTTTAACTACCAAGCATTTCTTTTTTAAGTCCTTTATCCGCAGGTTTATTTCCTAACCAGATTTCAAAAAGTGCTTTTTTAAAATCTAATCCCTTAACGTATCCTTTTTCTTTACCATCTTTATAGATTACACTTCCTTTTCCCTTTTCATATACCATATCATACACCTGATCTACTTCAATTTCATTATTAATAAAGCCAATAAATTTTTCTATTCTTTCATTATATGCCTCCATATTTCCGTTAGTTGATTTTTTAAACCCTTCACGTAAAGCATTAGCCATTTTACTTCTAGACATCATACCAGAAAGAATATGCAACTTAATTGCCATAGTTTCATCTGCTTTAGCTATTGCGCTGGCATTACTACTTTTTTTCTTAAGATATAAAGCTCCTGCATAAATATCAAAAAAGAATTTTTCTCTAAGGCCTCCTCCATTAATCGTCAAATCTTCTCCATTAAATTTTACCGTATTAGGTAATGTAGCATCCCCTATTTTGGTTTGAGCCTGTGCAGATACAATAGTAAAAAGGGCAACAAATAATATACTTAGTTTTTTCATATTAAAAATTATTAGAAATCTATGTTAGTGAAATTATGTATTAAAATTCTTTCTTAATTGGTTTAATGATGCATTTAGTTCAAAACCCAGCAGTACCAAATTAGCATTAAGCCATATATATAGCATTAATATCAACATTGCTCCAATCGAACCGTACAATTGATTATAATTTGAGAAATTATCAATATATATCCCAAACAGATATGTTGTGATTATAATCAAAAAGGTAGTCATAAATGCTCCCGGTGAAAAGAACTTATTCTGTTTTCCTTCTGAAGTACCGAAATAAAATAAAGTAGCTATGATCACAAATATCATAAAAACAAATAATGCATATTTACCCAAAGTTAACCAAAAAACAGTATCATCAACAACACCCATTTTATTTAAATCATCTACTAAATACGAAAAGTATAAAGTTCCTATAACCGTAATTAACAATAACGATGCCACGATAATTGACACTCCCAGCGCTACTACATACTGCCTTACAAAGTTTCTATTTAGAGTTACATGATAAGAGTATTCAAAACCAGAAAAAACTGCATTGACTCCATTAGTCATAAAAAGTATCGATAGTACAAAAACAGTAGATAGTAGTCCTCCTCGAGGGTTAGATGCTATATCTTCGAATATCCCAGAGAAAAAATCTGAAGATTGATTAGGTAATGCTCCTTTCACAAATTCAAAAAAATTCTCCTCAAACCCGTCTATTGGCACATAAGGAATCAAATTAAGAAGAAATAATAAGAATGGAAACAGAGAAAGGAAAAAACTCCATGATATCGCACTGGCTCTAGCCGAAAAAGTACCTTTTATAATCCCGATAACATAGATTTCTATTAGGTCGTATATCGATAACCCTTCAAAACCAGGAAGAATAAGTTTCTTCCCTATTTTGACCAATATATTGATCACAGGAATCTTGTTAAGCTTATCTTCTACGGGTTTTGACATATATTATACAGCTTTCAAACTCAAATCCAGATTATAAACAGAATGTGTTAGCGCACCGCTGCTAATATAATCTACTCCACATTCTGCATATTTACGAACAGTTTCTTCATTAATTCCTCCACTGGATTCGGTAAGACACGAATCACCAATTAATTTCACAGCTTCTCGAGTATCTTCATAATTAAAATTATCAATTAATATTCGATACACTCCTGGTGTTTGAAGTATTTCTTTGATCTCATTAAGATCTCGGGCTTCAACAATAATTTTAAGATCAAGGTTTTGGTCAGAAAGGTATTGTTTGGTCTTTTCTATAGCTTTGGTAATTCCCCCGGCAAAATCGATATGGTTATCTTTTAGCATTACCATATCATACAATGCAAACCTATGGTTCTCTCCTCCTCCAATCTTTACCGCCCATTTTTCTAATGCTCGTATTCCCGGAGTTGTTTTTCGAGTATCTAGAATCTTTGTTCCTGTACCATCCAAAAGAGTAACAAAATGATTTGTTTTGGTAGCAATTGCACTCATTCGTTGCATGGCATTAAGTACTAATCGTTCTGCTTTGAGGATAGACTGTGAACTTCCTGAAACATAAAAAGCTACATCTCCGTATTTAACACGAGACCCATCTTCTAGTACAGTCTCAATTTTTATATTTGGATCTACATAATTAAACACGCTCTTGGCAAAATCTACTCCAGCAAGGATACCTTCATCCTTAACTAAAAGTTTTGCTTTTCCGATAGTGGATTCTGGAATACAAGCTAATGAACTATGATCACCATCTCCTACATCTTCACGTATGGCATTGGTAATTATCAAATCAATTTCTTTATTGAATTGGGTTTCGCTAATCATATTGAATGGTTATTTTTGCTAATGTAAAAAAAGAAGTCGGAAGTACGAAGTGAGAAGCACATCGTATTTTTATTTACTTTACACCATAAATCTAAGTTTCACCTGGTTTTTGAGTAGAAATTACTACAATATTAAATACACATGAATATTAAATTACTTGCCGTAGGCAAAACAGATGACAAACAACTCAATGACCTTATCAACAACTATATCAAAAGGTTACAGTTTTATATTAAATTTAGTTTTGAAATCATTCCCGATATTAAGAATGCAAAAAATCTTAGTGAATCTCAACAAAAAGAAAAAGAAGGAAAATTAATTCTTAATCACGTCGAAAATTCTGATGTATTGGTATTATTAGATGAAAATGGGAAGCAATATGATTCTGTACTATTTTCCGAAGTATTGCAAAAACATATGAATAGCGGGATCAAACAATTAATTTTTGCAATAGGAGGTCCTTATGGATTTAGCCCAGAAGTGTATAACAGGGCTAATAGTAAACTATCATTATCTAAAATGACATTTTCGCATCAAATGATACGTTTATTTTTTGTAGAACAATTATACCGTGGGTTTACCATTTTAAAAAATGAACCTTACCATCATCGATAAGGTTCATTTATAATGTGTACTTATTATTTTAGTTTAACATCACTATAAAATAACTTGGTGAAAGAGGTAGGAAAGACCAACTTTTTACCAAAGGAATTTGCAGTATTATTCCAGGTATTCTTTTAGATATTGGTCAAATGACTTGTTTTCCAAAAAAATATCTTTTTGATACTCTATTTTTAATTTCTCGAGAACTCGAGTTAAGTTAAAGCCTAATGAATAATAATATCCTCCTCCTAAATTGTACATCCATTCGTCCTGTTTCAAATCATAATCTTTAAATCGATTGGCTACATATTTATTATCGATTTCGGATAAAATATGATTATTAGAATTAGTCGACAACATCAATTTAACACAGTACTCAACGTATCTGGCTGTACCTTCTGATTTTGACAAGCTAGCTTCTAATTCTGATATGTCAATTCCAAATTCGTTCCTGACTTGAGAAAATCTTTGCTCTTTACTTTTTAAATATTCCGAAATATGATTTTTAATACTATCATTATTGTTTTCTTGTAATATCTTAAGAAGAAGCTGGTTTTCGTGTTTAATGTTTGTATTGAACCAATTCTTATTTTTAAAGAAATAATTTAATGTATCTCTATCAAAATCTCTTTGACTTGACATTTGTTTCTTTCTAAACTTTTTGAATTTTTTTTGATATTGATGAAATATTTCATGAATAACCATTGTCATCCATTCTTCTGTATCTTTAACATCGGTTATGAATTTTTCTGTCAATTCGACATCACTAAACATTCCTAATGTATTTTTATATTCTAATGCCGAAGTATTTTTATCTTCATAAGACACATTCATATAAAAATTTGTAGTGTCAATTATGGGAGTAAACCCAACGGATACATCTGAATCATTACAGTTATACGCTACTATACCAATTTTTTCTTTCAATGCGTCATTAGCATTTATCGTAAAAAGACCTTCTTTTGTATAATATAGCATAGGACCAAAAAGTAGCTGCTTATCAAAATCTTTCCAATATTTTTTTGCCACATTACTTTTTGTATCCACCAGATAATTGATTCTTTCACAGGTCAAATCAGAGTCGTTTTTGTTACAACTAAATAGTCCTAATAAAGCAATTGAAAATACTATAAGTTTTCTCATATCTAAATTATTATGAAAGGTCTAGTTATTCTTTTACGATATCTTTAAGATCGCTAAACATGTCTATGAGATCTTCTACTACGTCTGCAGATACAAATTCTTTATCCATAAAAACGTTTAGTTTTCCTCTTTTCAGCTTTACAACATACCCTGTCTCTCCTTTGGTATTATATTTCCAGGTAGATGTCGTTCCGTTTTTAGTCATTTCGGGAGTTAAATGATCTTTTAAAAACTGTTTTAGTTTTCCTGTTTTGGATGACGGAAAGCTAGCTTTTAATGTATACATATCTTTTGTATTAGAGATAGAAATGTTTACTCTATAGTTACTTTCTCCCGGTTCGTCGCTAGAATAACTAATAGACACTTTAGAGTTTGAAGTTGTTTGAGCATTGCTCAAAGAAAGAGCAAATACAAGACTTAATACACAAATGATTGTTTTCATAATTTTTGTTTTTTGATTGATGATTGATTTAATTTTCGTTTTTTGATGTAATTGATTTTAATTCTTTGCCTATTCTTTCAAATTTCTTAATCAGTTTATTCGAGGCCAGTTCTTTATCTACATTGATTCTTAATCTATTTTCTTTGAGCCGTACTTCATATAATTCTTCATTTTCAGTTTCTTTTCTCCACAAATAAGCCTCATCCTCGATGGTCATATTTTCTTTTCCAAATTGATCGATGAGGTAAGTTTTTACATCATTTTCCATATACTTCATAAATCTAATTTTGATTCTAAAACTCTCTTCCATATCAATTATAGCAAAGGATCTAGAATAACTTTTTTCATTCGAATCATCACTAATACTTATAGTCACTTCTGATGATGACTTAGAAGAACTTGTGGAGCTTGTTTGGGCATTCATGGTTAGTAATCCTATAAGAAGGTTTACCAAAATGGTGATTAATGTTTTCATATTGTTTGTTTTTTGATTGATGATTTAAGCTATATTAAATGTGAGACCAACCCCACGTACACTTTCTATATTTATGTTATTGTCTTCTTTAAAATATTTTCTTAATCGACTTATGAATACGTCCATACTTCTACCCGAGAAAAAATCATCATTACCCCAGACATCCTTAAGCACATCTTCTCTTTTTATCATTGCATTTCTATGTTCCCATAAATATTGAATTAACAATGTTTCTTTTTCTGTTAATCGTTGTGATTCTTCATTCAATTTTAATTGATGATTAACAATATCAAACTCATAATTCCCTATTCTAACAACATCTTCTTTTACGGATTCTACTTTTCGTGTTCGTTTTAAAATATTTTGAAGTTTAAGGACCAGAATATCTGCTTCAAATGGTTTCACGATGTAATCATCTGCGCCTAGTTTTAATCCTCTGATTTTATCTTCTTTCATTTTCTTAGCAGTGAGAAATATGAATGGAATTTCGGGATCAATATCTACTACTTTCTCTGCCAATGTAAATCCATCCATTTTTGGCATCATTACATCAAAGACGCATATATCAAATTTTCCTTCAGAAAAGATCGATAGCGCTTCTTTACCATCCTTGGCCCAGGTTACACTATAATTATGTATTTCGAGGTATTGTTTTAATATACTTCCAAAATCAAAATCATCTTCTGCGAGTAGTATGTGTTTCATATATTAAATTGTTGGTATAGTTATTTTAAAATTTGTTCCTTCATCGGGTTTACTTTCAATATCTATTTTACCCTGGTGCGCCTTAATGATTTGGTCGGTATAGAAGAGTCCCAAACCTAATCCTTTTACATCGTGTACATTCCCTGTTGTTATTCTATAAAATTTTTCAAAGATTCTATGGTATTCTTTTTCAGAAATCCCGATCCCATTATCTCGAATCGAAATTGTATACCCTTCATTTTTAAGTTCTGTTCGTATCTTAATTTTGACTTTTTCTTTACCGTATTTTACAGCATTCTCCATTACATTAAATAAGGCTGTGGTAAATAGAAATTTATCAATATTAAGATCTACATCTCTAAATTCTATCTTCGTACTCACTTCAACTTCTTTATTCTTAACCGATAACTTAAAATCGGCTACAACTTCTTTAAAATACACACTATCCAGCACTTTTTCTTTCTTTAAAATAATTTCTTCTGATCCTAAAGTATTATTCATCACCTGATCGATTAATTTTTGTAATCGGTTATTTTGTCGATCTAATATATCTAATGCACTAGAGAATATTTTTGGTGAATTTTGAGTCTCTTTGTTTCTTAAACTTTTAGACGCAATACTTAACGTAGCTAGTGGAGTTTTAAGCTCATGAGTGATATTATTTATAAAATCATTACGTACATCGGCAATTTTCTTTTGTTTAATCACTGTTTTAATCGAATAGAAAAGTAAGGCTACCACGAATAATAACAATACAACAGAGAATAAAAACAGGCTTGCCATTTGCCCAAAAACTATTCTTTTCCATCCAATAATACTAATCGAATCTACTGTTCGAATTTCTAGATTAAGTTGAGTTTTTATAATTTCAACACCACTATCATCCTCTATATCTTGTTCTGTAAACCATCTACCACTACTTATTACATTACCTTCTTCATCAGGGAAATCTTCTCCGAACAGAAAGTAATTATTTTCTTCTTTTGCTTTAAAAACGGTATCTAAAAGGTTATTATCATGAATAATAATACTCTTTATTGTTTTCTTATATTTTAACTCATATCCCAGATTAACTTTTCCCATTTCTTTTTCATAGTACTCGTTAAATGTATCATTTAACGAATCTGTAAAAGGCTTGAAACGTTCTATAGTTTCATTTTTAAGAAGGTTATTCTTTCTATACTCTATTAGGTTTTTTGTTAATTGATTATACCAAAGCTCTGCTATAGAATCCATTTCTTTGGTATTATCGATACTCGAGACGGCTTTCTTTGTTTCTTTAATAAACACATCTTTTTTAAGTTGATATGTGTTATAAATCAAATACCCCTGAATCCCAGATAATGCTAATAAGGTCAAAATGGATGTAATGATAAGTATGTTTATTTTTTTCTTCATTATGGTAATATATAGCTTGTTTATTTTTTTAATACTTGATGTATTAAAAGGTTGCTACGTTAACAAAAAATGTAACTTTCTTTATTTTAGCACCCATTCGTTTTTTGATTGATGATGATCCCAAAAGTATAGCAAACATCTTTTGAATCAATAAAACCAGCCTTCATTAACCGTCTATTAACGTTAACACACCTAATCATTACTGTAAAAACAAGGCTTTTAAGTATCTATGTTAATAGGCCAAAAATTAGTATTAATTATTACATTTGCTGACTAATTAACCAATCACTTCTATGCTATCCTATTTGAAGCTTATAAAATTTGATAACTTACTTATAATTGCCTTTGCACAATTATGTATTAAATACGGCCTATTTGCCCCCTTTAATATTGCTATTACTCTAAATGGTTTAGGTATTGCTATTCTAATGATTGCTACATTTTGTATTGCTGCTGCGGGTAATATAATTATTGAAATCTATAATCAAGAAGATACTGGTGTAAAAGGCTTATTATATGATTCTATAACTGAAAAATCAGCCAATCGATTATTCATTATTTTTAATATCGTAGGGGTACTTATTGGGTTTTATCTGGCCAATCTTATTGATAGACCTGGTTTTGCAGCATTGTTTATAGTAATTTCTGGAGTATTTTATATCTACGCATCTTATCTGAAAGAAATTTTAGTTCTTAAAAATTTTATTCCTGCATTACTTGCTGCATTGAGTTTAATTGTTTTGGGGATTTTTGATCTTCTTCCTGCTATCACCGAAAAAAACAGAGAATCACAAACCGTTATTTTTTCTATTATCTTAGATTACTCAATATTTACATTCATTATTGTGCTATTAAGAGAACTAGTAAAAGATTGTCTACACATAGATAGAGATCATAATATTGGGATTAGAACTATCCCAATAGTTTTGGGTAAAAATCGAACAACAAAATTAATTGGAGTATTAACATTACTTCCTATTTTTTCTATTGTTTATTATATATACACTTATCTTTTTTCAAACAGTAAAGCTGTTATTTTTGTACTGATCCTTATTGTTGCTCCACTGCTCTATTTTATGATTAAAAGCTTTAGTGCCGAATCAGATAAACAACTTACCAGATTATCATTGCTTTTAAAGATAATTTTATTTACCGCATCTATCTCACTCTTATTTTATCAATTTGTTTTAGTATAACGTATGTTAAAAGATATATTAATAAATAAAAATGTAATTCTTGCATCTGGTTCTCCCAGAAGACAAAAGTTTTTTAATGACCTGGATCTGGATTTTACAATACAATTAAAAGAGGTCGACGAAATATATCCCGATCATCTCAAAGCCGAAGAAATTTCGGATTATCTGGCTAAGCTTAAAGCAAATGCATTTACAGATTTACATCCGAAAGATATTTTAATCACCAGTGATACTATTGTTTGGCATAACAACAAAGCCTTAGGCAAGCCAAAAAACCTGATAGAAGCTTCAGAAATGATTAATTCTCTATCTGGAGATACCCATGAGGTTATTACTTCGGTATGTTTTAAAACAATCAATCAGACTATTATAGTACATCAAACTACCAAGGTTACTTTTAAGAAGCTATCTACAGAAGAAATCGAGTACTATGTACAAACTTATAAACCTCTGGATAAAGCAGGAGCTTATGGTATACAAGAATGGATTGGTTTTATTGGAATATCTAATATCGAAGGGAGTCATTTTAATGTAATGGGGCTTCCCACACATCTTGTTTATGAAACATTAAGACAATTAGCTTAGGAACACAATCCAAGCAAACTTAAAACACTCATTATACAATACACATCAAGTATTTTAAATAATACTTCCCTAATCTTTCCGTTTCTCGTAGTTTATCTAACAACAAAATGTTAAATGAGGTTTTTCCGTAATTACTTGATTTTTAATTTGTTTATATTTCTTTATTATTTTAAAACTTAATATTATGCTAAAGAATCTCTTAAACTTAAACGGTATCAAAACACTTAACAAAACAGAACAAAAATCCTTAAAAGGAGGCTGGACTTATGTTATGTGTCACTCATGTGATCAATACTTACCTCCTGGATATGTATGTATGAATGAAGTTTTTTGCGGGCCTAACTAATACTATATAAAAAATAAAAACGGGATATATTGATCCCGTTTTTATTTTTAAATTACCAAATACATCTTTAACATACTAGTTTATTAACTTCAACCTATTCTACACTTCTTTATCACTATAAATAGATTCATCTTCATATTGAATAAAAAAGAACACTCCATACAGCCTACATTATTAGGTAATTTCTCATTCATCTATCAATTAAAAGAATTAGATAGTTACTGAAACGTTAACAGTACTTGCCAAATCTGAATAACTCTCAAATCACATTAAAACACTATACTTGCCAATAATACAGTACATTCAATAATTGATGCTAAATTAAATTATAATCAAATATAGTAAAAATTCGTTAATTTTTTACATAAATTTGTACGTAAATTGTACGAAGAATGAAAGCATCTATTAAAATGTATAAATCGGATGGATTAACTTCTGGAATGTATCCTGTAAAAATTATTATCACTCATAAAGGTAAAACCACTAGAAAAGAAATAAGTCTAACGGATCCTAACGATTGGGATCCTAATAATCATTTCCCTTTACCAACTCATCCAGACTATGATGATTTATACGTAAGAATAGCGAATTGTAAAGCTAAATCAATGACATCAAAATTTAAAAAAATGATAGACGTTTATGAAGCTATGGATTTTATAGATTATGATCAGGAAGAAGAAAAAGATACGAGAATTGATTTTTATGCTTTTTTTAAAGAAAGGATAGAGTATTATAAATCAATCAAAAAAGAAGGAAAGGCTTATGTACATGAGTATGTCTTAAAAGATTTAAAGAAATTTAAAACAACTCTTGCTTTAGATGAAGTTTCATTCAAATTAATTGATGACTACAAAGAGTATAGAAAATTATTAAAATCAAAAAATTCAGGTATCCAAACATATTTAGCATGCTTCAGGTCTATTTATAACAAATGCTGCAGAGCTTATGAAGTACCAAACAAAAGGCCGTTTGATGGCGCTGCAAAAGATATACCTCATTCTAAAAAGAGAGTAAAAAACGTTTATTTAGATATAAAGACTATCTCTTCTTTAGAAAAAATACAAAGCAAGTATCCATCTCATCAAAGAACAATTGATTTGACCCTTTTACAATTTTACCTCGGTGGCCAATATCTAGTAGACTTGTATTATATAAAAAAGGAAAACATTCATAACAACAGGATTTTTTTTAAAAGAATTAAACTTGGTGAAAAAGCAGTTGAATTTGATGTTAAAATATTTCCTAAAGCTCAAATACTTATTGATAAATATAAAACCGAAGATTCTGAATATTTATTCCCCTGGAGAAAAGATAACAAAGGGTATAAGGGGTTTTATCAAGTACATCATAAAACGTTGAAAAGAGTATTTGAAATTCATAAGTTAAAAACGTTGCCAAAAAACGAACCTGTTTTAACTCGATCTCCTCGTCATACTTTTGCAACTATAGGAAAATTTCATAATATTAATGTAGATATTATACGCGAAATAATGGGGCATGAAAGAAATGACATGGATACCGTTTATAAAGATAAATTCCCTCAGAAAGTGAAGGATAAAGAACACTGGAAAATAATTAAAACCTAATCAAAAACTCCACAAACTATAACCTACTCCTAATCCAAATGTTGGACTTAAAGTGTAGTCTACTCCTGCAAATACAATAACATGAAATTTGTTGTTTTTAATGGTAACTATCTGACTTTCTATATCGTCAACCTTTAAATACGGATTACTATTTGTCATTGAAACCTCTAGCTGTGTTTTAAAGAAACCAACTTTACGATTTCCTATGACTAGTCTTTGAGTGTTTGGAATATTAATTTTATCGATAGTAACCCCAAAATTAGAAACGTTACCAGATAATTTATAATTAGGGTTATTTAAAGCAAAAGAACGCTTAAAAGGTGTTTCGACTGGGTTATTGAACGGGATTTCTATAGTATCAATTCTAACAACCGTTTTAATTTTTACTGCAGCTTTTACTCGCTTAAATTTCTTTAATAATGCTTTAAGAGAATCATCTTTAACAAATATTCCTTTTCGAAGTTCTTTATTCGTTACCAATAAAGCCTTTTTTGAACTGGCTAATTCACCGTTTTTCAGCTTATAAGTGTATACAACATCTTTTAAAGTTGAAATATTATCCTGATACCTATCTATATCTTTTTTTCGTCTTAAATCGCTTTTAAACAATAAAATACACAGTATGAATATACCAGCAATCCAATGTATGTTTTTTTTTAAATTTTTCATGCTTCCAATCTTCTATATTGTAATAATCTCCTCTTCGGATAGGCAGAAATTTTTACTTGATTATTTTGATTTCCTCCTAATACATAAATCCAATTTCTAGTTTCACGTATGAAAAAAGCAACATGGCCTTTCCAACTATTTGGGCTCTCTCTCCAGAAAACAACAATATCTCCTAATTTAGGTTCTGATACCTTCTTACCAACCTTCAACCAACTTCTAGCATCTAGCCTCCCTGTATACGGCAATCCTGATTTTTTACATACCCAGTTTGCAAAAGCTGAACACCAAGCAGTTTCATCGTGTAACTTTGTTCCATTGAATCCTATTTCATCAAAATACTTAAGGACTTCAGGATTATCTTTTTTTCCGTAAATTTCTTTTACTCCTACTTGAGATAAAGCCAACTCAATTGTTTTCATATTTCTTCTTTTTTATCTTCATTTAATGGTGGGCATACATCCGTTTGGTTAAGCTTAAAAATTATCTTCTTTTGAATCATATTTCTGATCTTAACAATCAATCCTATAATTGGCAAGTTTTTTTTAAATAGCTGTCTGTAATTTTTATTTGACATCTCCAACTCGTAAACAATCATCATATTTAATAAAACATGTCTTATTAATTTTGATACTATCATGTCATTGGCTGCTTCTTCTCCGTAGATTTGAATCATGTTTAACTCATAATTGTATGCTGTCATTAAAAGAATAGCATAAAAACATAATCTTATACCCCCAGATAGGAATGATTCGAATGTTGGAAACCTCTTATATCCCCAGCATTTAATAATATACATAGCACCATTAAACAAAACACTCAATAAAAGTACGGTAAAACCGTAATTAGAAGATTGAAGCAAAGTTTTCGCTAAACTCCATTCGACATAAAGAGAGAAAGGGGCTAATATGACACTGAACATCGCCAGCGATTTATAATATTTCACTACGGTATAAAAGAATATTTTAAATAACATTTATTTTTTTTATCTAGGGGTACCATTTTATAATTTTCTATTCATAAGTATTATTCCATATATAGTAAATATCATTGTCACTGCTATACCGTATAAATGACCAACATACCAATTAACACTTCCCATAAAGAAAAAACAGGTGTAATAAATTACATTGCTTATGCAAAGCATTCCTACACCGATAGTAAACCATCTAGTAGACATGCATGCTTTATGGATTATTAGGTAAGGATATATCCAATACACCATCAAGAAGCCTAATACATTTTTATTAATCCCAGATATACAAGGATTTATCTTAACACCAGCTTCTCTCAACAAAAAGAAAACTAGGTTATACGCTACGATCACAAAGGGTAAATAACTAATCCATTTTTTTACATTAGTTTTAACAACCATTCTATCAATAGCATCAACTAAATATGAAGCTGTTTTAGGTGGCGTTCCTGGATCAATACCTCCCTGATCTATAGGATCCTCGTCTTGTTTTTTTCTTATCGCTCTCATTTTACCGGCGTGATTTTTCTTTGAATTGGGTTTGAAACTTTTTTCCTAAGCCATAAATAGAATAATGCCGTTAATGCTATCGGTGTAACAACAAAATAAAATTCATTATTCTCTACATGTGGAACCGTCCATTCTAACCCCATTTTGCTAAACAAATAATTTAGAAAAACAATAACATCTTGATCATATTCAAATGTTACATAAGACAGCGACAAATGGGTGAAATAATCCATCCAATTATCTCTCATGTAGTATTTAAAGGAAAATTTACCTACAATTCCTTTTTGTTTTTTCAACTTATAGATTGTAAATTTTATCACAGTAATCATGATAAAACATATAATCAACCCTTTTAAAATATCCATTTTTTTAAATTTTTTTAAAACACTTTGTAACCTATATGTAAATTCCAACTCGTATTTACCGGTGACGAAACTCTAATTGCAGAAAGAAATATTTCATCTTCTACAGTAATGTCCTGAGCTGTGATATTAGATACTACATTATTTAATATATCTCCGGTCATGGAAACATCTCCTGAATCATATAATATCCTTGATACTATACCTCCAGAATTTGACCTCCTTGCAATTAAATAGAATCTGAAAACAGAATCTTCTGCAGGATTAGCGGTTATTTCAATCTTTTTTAATGTGACGTTTTTGGTTACATAATGCCCTCTGAATGTACCTGTTAAATTGGTTGCGGAAGTTTGATAAAAACTAGTTGCTGCATAATTGATACCATTGCTCGTATATGTGTAGTATCTTCCAAGTAATGATCCATAAAGGTTATTATTGGTTATTATTGGCACATCCACTGCAGGAGTATCTGGTGGGGACACTACTACGTTAGTATATGGTATTGATTTTCTAAATGTAGGTAGCCAATTATTAATTGGTATTGCAACAGATTCTTTCGTGACATCTAAAGTTGCCCCCATAGTATCCCTTATATTCCCTCCTCCTGCATTACCGTTTATTGCATAAGTTAATTCTAGCCCATTAGGATCCTCACTACATACTATATTGATATAATTGTCTCTTTTAATTTCAACGGAGGTAATGATCTCTGTACTGGATCCGTTTAAAATTGAGAATCCATAATTCGGTTGTGATATAACTTTGGTTATGTCCAGGGATAATGGTTTAAACGGAATATCAAAACCAACCCTGACTAAGTAATCGGTTCCATAAGAATGGTTTACTATTTCTTTTACGTTAAAAAAATTATGCTGGTTAACAGAGAATAATACTTTCTTCATGTTTGCACCAAAAACAGCACCTAGCTCTGTATTCGATGTATCATCAACATGTACACCATCTGTATATGTAAATTGATACATCGCAGTTCCTAAATGCACATTATCTACTTCTTCAGACATTTTAGTAAAAGCCAAAGGAACTCCCTCACTAAAAGTGACTCCTGTTTTTGATGCTATCTGATAAACAAAAAATTGAACATCCTCTTTTTGCCCTGTAATCGCCAAAACGTCTGTGTTTATTTGGGTAAATAAAGCCTGTAATGCATCCTGATACTCCTGTGTAGTATCATTCCTGTCATCTGCATTTTCACCTTGTAACCATCCTAATGCACCAAGCGTAAATGTATCTCCTGCGTTTAATGCAAATTCCTGAGCTTTTTGAACCGATTGCACTAATTTCCTGTATGCGGTTCCGTTGGTATCTGCTAATGTTGCTAAACTTGCTCCAGATACACCAGCAGAGCAACCTAACAGTTTAATGTTTTCTGAAACAATATTGACATTATTTTCTTCTAATAATAACTTCTTAATCGCAATACATGCACCTTTGGCCGGAGTCTCTACACCTAGTCCAGTGTCGATCATCTGTTTAAAATCTGTTTGATAGTATAAGTCTACATTAGCCTGACTATCGATGTTATAATTTAGGTCGGTACTTCTATCAAACTGATAAACCCCTGTTAATTCGGCCTCTGATAAATCACCGGCACCTCTTACTGACAATGACTGACCGTAAAACCAAATACCAACTACATCATAATCTCCTTTTGTTCCTTTAATAGATTCTATGGTTTGACTTGAAGATGTTCCTGGTATTCCCTGCGGTCCAGTTGGTCCTTGCGCACCTATTGCTCCATTAGCACCAGTTGCTCCGGTTGGTCCCTGTAATCCTGTAATTCCTGTTGGTCCTTGTGCTCCTGTTGCACCAGTAGGGCCTTGTGCGCCAACTGTTCCGGATACAATTAAATCTCCTGATCCGAGAACGCTTTGACCATTAATTGTTTTAATATTTGTGCCACTAACTAGATTGTTCTGCTTATCTGAAATATCAATACTCCCTCCATCCTCTAATGTGATAGTATTACCTAATCTACTAAGTTGTTGATTATCTGTTCCAGAACCTCCTCCTGATAATGATGATAAATCAATTGTCTTAACAGTGTCATTAGATAATTGAAATGTTACAATATTTGTAGTAGTGTTAAAAGAGAAAGTTGTGATGGTTTGATTTGGATCTCCTAATATTGTTGTAAGATCTACAGAACCACCATTTTCTAACGACAACACATTACCTAATAAAGAGAGTTGCTGATTATCACTTGCACCACCTGTTATTGCATCATTAATCCATCCTGCAAATGTTGATAATGGTACATATTTTGCTTTTTTAACCGAATCAACTAATACAATACTATCGTTTTTGGTTCCTAATTCTTTTACTCCTATTTTTTGTGCATTCCCAAATACACAAAAAAGCATCCCGATTACAATTAATACTTTTTTCATTTTTTTAACTTCCAAAAATTATATCCCAACTTTCAGGTGCATTATCCACTCCTCCTAGATAAACACCACTAACTAAATGGCTACCATCTGATAATAGACCTCCTACTCCAATATCACCTATTTCTATATCTGGTCCAGTGTTAGGTGTTGGTAATTTTCTTTTTTGGTATCTAATCCCACTATCAGTTTCTTTAACTATCGAATTACTACACATACCTTCATGATAAACTGTTAAACTCATTCCTTTTATTGTTTAGATAGAACTAAGATTCCCCAATCCAGGCACTATCTGTTAATCCTATATTTATTAAAATATGTCTATAACCGGTACCGAATCCAAAAAATTCAAAATACACTACATCATGACATGATCTTATATCTAATCCATCAAGCTCTATATATAGTTTACCATCTGGCTTTTTGGTTATTCCTTCATTACTAATTGTTGCTGTTGAAATAATAGATTTTTTACTCTTAGCATAAGATAATATTCCAATCGCATTGTCATCATAAGGACATGTGTCAGATTCTAAAGCAAATCTAAATATTTGTCCTCTTGTCATTTGAACACTTACTGTTTTAGTTTTGTCAATTATTACTAGGTTGTCTGTGTTCATGGTGCTGATCTATATACTCCTGTTATTTCAATTTCACCATTAGTAAAATTTGAACTCGCGGTAACATTAGCGTCTTTAAATCCTATATTTATTATAGCAGCAGGGCCCGCAATTGATGTTATTACCGGATATAATCTTGACACATCTGAAGAGCTGTAACCACTGCCTCTAAATCTGCCTAAATTAAGTATTTGTATACCTCCAGTTGCTAAAAATGGAATCCCTCCGATTTGTATATTACCAGTTGCTGTTCCTGTTGTTGAACCAATTGTGATTAAAATTCTTATTTGGGTTAAATTTCCGATCTTATAGTAGTTTCCAAAAGCACTAATTGCGTTATATGTAGCGCCTCCCCCTGCATCAATTATGGTAGGTGTAAATGAACCATTAGTAGATAAATTATTTACTAGTTGATCAATGTAGTTTTTTGTTCCAACATCTTGAGGATCTGTTGGATCAATTACAT
Organism: Aquimarina macrocephali; assembly: GCF_051627225.1. Taxonomy (NCBI): domain Bacteria; kingdom Pseudomonadati; phylum Bacteroidota; class Flavobacteriia; order Flavobacteriales; family Flavobacteriaceae; genus Aquimarina; species Aquimarina macrocephali. The sequence goes on along the minus strand of NZ_CP151795.1, from coordinate 4,329,549 downwards.
CCGATATTTTGGCATTAGCAGAATTACCCTCAGATAACACAGCCGATAACGTAGGTATAGATACTGTGATTAAAGAATAATTGTTTATATCCGTTTTTGTCCCACTTTTATAAAAGTACTGGCTTCCGCTTCCCGAAGACAGTATAATAATATCCCCTTGCTGAAAAGTATAATTTGCCGAGTTTGTAGAAAAGTCTAAAATAGATGTTTCTGTAGCTGTAATAAAATCATTAATTGCTAGACTCGGGATATGTGAAGTTGGTATTTTATTATCTCCATCTAAAGGCGCATATCCATTAGCAATACCTTTTTCACTTAACAATTGATAATTACTCAAGTCTACATCTTGGTTGTTATTCACCTTTTTAAACCACACGGTACCATTATGTGCAATTATGTCATCATTTTTTAGTGTAATGTCACCAGAACCAAAATTAAATACTGTTCCTGTTGGCGCTGCTCCTATTACCTTGTATTCATGTCCGATAGTTCCTGAAGCATCTGTTAAAACTGGAGTTGAAACTGAAACATCAAAATTACCTTTATACTTTGTTGTGACATTTAGAACATTCAATAGAGTATTATAGGAATTGTTTACATAATCTTCAGTTGCAAAATCCGGTTTACCCTGTAAATCGGCATACTGACTGCTTTGCCCTACTTTTCCAATAACTACTTTCGTAACTCCATTCTGTTTTATAAGTATTCTTCCAGTTGGAGTTGTATTATCAGCTTCTAATTCTTGCTCAAATTCAACACCGCCTGATCCTATTAAATTTATAAGATCGGAATATTCAATCCGAACTAATTTACTCTCATTTGGGCTATAAAAAGGAAAACTAGCATTGTTCTCCACTGTTGCCAGTTTTGACAATTGAGGAGTACTCAAACCATTTAAAATAACTTGCTCTAATTTTGCTATCCTTTGTTCAAGTGTTGGCATATTTCAAATTTACTTATTTTTATTTAGACTAAATAAGAATAATGATAAAAAAATATTAATTATTATGTTTTAAATAACCCTCTCCATTTTGTGTAACTAGGTAACCATCAGTATCTATATTGGAAATCACTCTCAATCCAGAATCACTAACAAACTGCTCATTGTTTGGTGTTAAAATAACCGTAGCATCATAAAGATTAGTGTTTCCAAGTTTTTCAACCTCCAATTCTGGATCGGTATAACCGACACCATTAACGAATAATCTATCAAGTACTATTGCTCTCGTCAAAGTTTGTAATACTGGACCAGGAACACGATTAAATTTGAAACTGAATTTATCTGTGTTTTTGCCTCTAAGGTGTGTGATTATAGTATCTGTTCGATTACTGTTTACATCAATTTCAGGTAAATACTCCCCTAATTCTAAAAAAGGAAGTCTCAGCAAATGAGTAATACCTGTTTGGTAATTAATCTCATTATTTTCTGTATTGCTATATCTTACTTCATGAGTATTTGGGAAGTTTTCTCTTACGTTAAGTCGTTCACTGCAATAATTAAAAGATGTATTAAATCCTTCGACTTCCAAGTTTAATTGATAACACCCTTCATAATTTTCAAAATTGATATAGAATTCATACACTTCGTATGGTAGTTGATTATAGTTTACAAGAGCTTTTCCTTTTCCAAAATCATTTGCTCCAGTAGCTATGAAATTGGTAAGTGCAACCCAAGATTTTAAGTCATCATCATAAAATATGTCAGTTATCTGATACCAGTCTAGTATTAATAAAGAATTGGATAGTCTGATAAACATTCCAACTTTGTAGAATGATGGTATTCTTTTTACGAATGTATTAACTCCTATCACATCACCTGTTTCGGGATCATATACATCTCCTCCATTAAAGTACACACCTACATAATTCCCATCATAATATTTTATATACGCTTCTCTAGAATCAAATATGTTTATGTTGTTCGATTTTTTTACAACTGGCACATCTATTTTATTGTTTGAAGAATCAATTAGAGTACATGTATGTGTTTCATAACTACTTCTGAATTGAATAGTATGGTTATCCTTTTTCTTTACGAAATGACCGAAATCTCCAGTATTTAATCCTGATTCTTGGAAACTTAACGTGTTATAAAAATTTTCAAATTCAGAGTCCTCTTGTAGTGCAAAATGAAAACTATTAAGTTCACTTAGTTCGAAATAAGGTAATACCTCACTCGAAACTGTTGAACTATCATCCACAACAGTAAATGCTAACTGTTTTTTACACCCGTAAGTATCACGTACATAAGCGGTGAAGTTCCCAGGTAATAACGATGTAAAACTATTCGGAGCCTGCCAATTAGCATCATCAAGACTATATTCCAGTAAAGAAAAAATATTCACAGTACTTACCCCTGTTGATGATACCTTTATTTCAACAGAATAACCATTAGGAGTTAATCTTTGTTCAACACCTGTTATTGTGTATTGTGTTACTGGAGAAAATGATTTGGTTATTTTCTCTGCAGAATGAAAAAGCTCTATACTTGTGGTTACTCCCCTATCAATTGTTAAAGTAAATGGATTGGTAGATATATTAATGTCTTGACCCCCATATCTTGCTAAAGCGGTTTGTTTATTCGTTGTTATAGATAAATCAACCTGAGTGCATGGGTTAGCAACATTTGACGCGTAACTTTCTGCTGTTATAATATATGGGTCTGGTGGCGGTGTGTTTGAAATAGATACAATAACACCAAAACCACCTTCTACGGTTGCTCCATCAAAAAAGTTTGTTTTTGTTTTGTGGGTAATTTCTAATTGATTTGTGCTTACAAATCTAAATGAATACTCATTAAATTGATTATAATCTGTATTTAAAGCCTGATAAACATTTGAAATCGTCGTATTTATATTGTCGCCAATCTTAGCCTGATTAGCACCATTTCTATTTGTGTAAAATATTTCATAAACTGCATCGGTACCGTATTTAAGGAATAAAATATCCCCTTCCATAGGTAATGAGTTAAATTGTATCAAAACTACACTTGCCATTATATCCTTGCTTTTATAAGTTCAAAACTTGCATCTCTTGTTAATTCGCTTTTAAGTACCCATCCATATTGTGTTTCCCCACTTTTATAGGTGTAACTTGCTAAACAATATATATTAGGTATATCCCTACCATTAACCTCAAAAGACCCTTCAATTTGTTTTTTTAATTCGTAAGTTAATTTTGCTTTACAATTAACTTTTACCGCGGTCATTCTTGCATACTCTAATTCATTTATTGGTAAATTCCCATCTTCTGATCTATTAGGAACATTAGCGTATTTTGTGATCATTCCTGAAAAACCTGTAGTGCTGCTATATCTTATAAATTTATCAGCAAACTTGTGTAAACTGGCCCCAAAAAACCATCCCCACCTTAATAATGATTGTAAAGGTGTGAGTCTAAAATTACCGGCACTGTCTGGATCGTAAACTTTCTTTGGTTGTTCTTGTAAATCATCTTGCCATTTTCTAAGCCTGTATGCTCCGTTTTCTGGTATGGAATCCAAAAGGAAATTTTCTTTATCATAAGATGTATCCTCTGTTGGTGCTATTTCATAATTTTTTCGTCGTAGTAATTCCACTGCAATTAAATCTGATCTTAGTTTACTGAGTCCATCAAACGTACTTTCCATTGTATTGGTTGGAAATCCATATACATTTTTTGCGTTGGTTTCGAAAAGTCCAAATTGCTCTTCATAAGTGCCTGCTTTCTCATTTCCAAAATCTGCACTTCTCCACGCATAATCAGGATTGAAAGATTCTTTGTAATCGTATACCTCACCTAAATGTATTTTTACTGTGTTTCTGAAGAAATGTTTCAACTCTTCAACTACTAACATTTTTTTACCTCCATGAATCTCTACTCCATAACCGGTACACAAGTATCCTTTGACACTTAATAAGTCTTTTAATGATGTGGTTATACTCTCTAACTGTTCTAAAGGTTTTCTGTCTTCATCTAACTTTGGTAGATTTCTGATCATTTTACCACTCGCTATTAGTAAATCTTTATACGGCCCATCTTTAAAATAGTCGGATCTAAATTGATTACGATTTCCTAAAATAACCTCAGTAGTTCTATGCAGTGCTTCATGAAAAGTTAAAGCATTGTTTGTTGTTGGTGGGAACTCACTATCTTCTTCTATGAATATAGAACAGTTTTTTTCATCAACCGTGTAATCTGTAGCTGCGCCTGCAGCAGCAGTTACAAAAGTTACAAAGGCTAAAACTTCATCCTTTTCTAGAGTTATATTTATTGTTTTGTTATAAGTGTATTCACTTTGGATACCAGTAAATTCTGAAATTATAATTTGCGCACTTTGGGCTCCAAGGTATTCACCTGGATTACCTTCTTTTGCCCGAACTAGATAGTGTATCAACTCTTTATTTGCTCCTGTTCTAAAAAAAGCTTTAGATGTACCGGAGAAAGTTATTTTTAGATTTTTCCTTCTGTCATTTTTTCCATAAAAATATTGGCCTTCACTAAGTACCCATTGCCCTGCAAAAGTTACTTTTCTAAAACCATCCACTCCTATTACTGGTCTTACTAAATCATCACTATCATATATTATATTATGATCACTGATAAAACTTGTAGTAATTGTACCTAAACCCGGCTCATTTTCTGCTATATGAGTAAAACCTTCTTTGTTTTCTAAAAGAGTACGATTAAACAATCTCCTACCAGTAACAACCAGCTTTTCATAATTTAAATCGGTTATTTGATTTCCATTAATATCAGCTGGCTTAGTAAATGCCCCATCTTTAAAAGTAGTTCGGTCTAATTCAAATTTTTCACTTAATTGAGAGTCAATTTCCTCATCTAAACCACCGGAAACTACCTGAACTGTGAATTTTTCTTGGTAGTCTTCATACTGTTTCATGTTGATTTCTTCTTGGTAATCAACCTCAAAAACATCTGTATATGGGTTTTTTACCTCAACTCTGAATTCAATATGACCATTAGGAGCATGTAAATCAAAATACCTCCTTAGATAATCCGATCCTTCTTTGACAAATATTATTTTATCAATGTATTTAGTAATAAAGGAGAGTCTTTTTTTACCTCTTTCCATTGATTTAGGAATGTCATGCCAAAACAAAGGGCTTTCATCTTCTCCTATTGGGCCATTTATTAATTCTAATGAGCCAAACTCATTACTTAAAAGTGTATATTTTATCCTTTTATCAAACATCTACCCTATTCTGTTTCTTAATGAAATGTGTCTATCTAAATCAATCTTTGGTGCTTCGTTATGGATGTTAAATCTTGCTGCTTTTAAACCATCTTTTACTTCTTTTTTGATTTGTCCATACATTTCTTTTGCACTTGCATCATTTGAATTATTGATTTTAACCAATGGAGGTAGAAAACCGCTATTCATTAATGCCGACCCCATAAAAGAGTTATCTAATGCGTATTGTTGAAAATCTGGTAGTGACTTAAAAATAGTATCTCCTGGTTCCGTAAATCCAATAGTAGGACTACTAGCAACCCCTTTAATTTTACCAGTTTTACTCATTTGAACCTCTGTTCTTCCTGGTACTTCTCCATATAACATTGGACCTCTATAAGAATCTGATTTCTTTTTTCCCTCTGCATATTGTGGGATAGGAGTTGCTGCAACTACTGCTGCCTGCGCTACACCGACCGCAGCAGCTAATACCATTAAAGGTATTTTTGGACTCGCTTCACTTATTGCTTCAGCGGTATTTATAGTTATTTGCGCTAAAGAGATAGCCTTATTAAACCTTGCCTGTTTTCTTTGTTCTTGTACTTTTTTTCTTTCTAATTGTTCGTTAGCAGCTTCTCTTTGATCTTCTAGGGCCTTTCTTTCATCTTCAGTATATCTTTCACTATCTAATAGCTTGTCATATTTTTCATTGTTTTTTTCAATTTCAGAATCTATTTTTTGAACTCTTCTTTCAGTTAATGCATCACCGAGATTACCAAGTTCTTGCATCAATTGAATCGTTTTTTGGATAATCTTTTGACGCATTTGCTCTGCTGAAAGCTCTTTCTTAATCCCTTCCTCAACTAATTCAGCTCTTAATTTTGCTATATATTCTTCTACAGCTATTCTCTGATCCGCTCCTGTTGCTATTGCTTTCAGTTCTGTCTCTAATAAATCGAGGTGCTTTATTGCTGCTTTTTTCCTTTCCTCAGCTATAAACTCCTGAGTCTGTCTTTCGATTTCCCTGGTCGATTTCCCTTGGCTTAATAATTTGGCTCTAAGGTCAGTTACCTGTTCATCTAATCTTCTTTCAAAATCACCTTCCAGAATTTTAGCACGTTCTAATTGTTTTTTGAAATTAGTTTCAAATATTTTATCACGATTCTTTTCTGCTTTATCTGTGGCTTGAGTTTTATCATGTTCAAATTTTTCTTGAATTCTTAACTTTTCATCTGCGCCACCCTTTGATGTAGAGATCTCGAAATTTTTCTCTAATACTAAAAGCTTCTTTTTCGTATCTAAATAATCATTGTTTGCAAGTAATCTGTCTTCAAGTGAATTTTCTTCATTATCAATAATTTTCTTGTTAGCTTCTAACTGAAACTGTAGCCTTTGTTTTTCTAATTCAAATCTTTCTTTTAGAGATTTCCCAGAACCATCACCTTCATCTTCTGTTGTATTTAATTTATCTTGACTTTTGAGTAAATCATCCAGGATAGATTGTAACTCCTTAATAGTTTCTTTAGTTCCGGCCAAATCACCAACTACCTCTTTAGTCTTTGGAGTATTTGCTACTTTTTTGTTTGATTCTGCAATGGATTCGGATAAAACCTTCCTTTCGTCGATTTCTTCTTTTACTCTCTTTTTAAGTTTCTCAAGATTGTTTTCCTCTTTTTCTGTTAATATTTTACCCCACCTTTCACTACTTTTGGCGATTTCTTCAGCAATCATTTCTGCCTTTTTTTGCCTTTCTTCTTCTACTTCTGATAATAGTTTGGACCCATCTTTTCTTCCTTTAATCTCTTCTTTAACAAGCTTAATTTTTTCTGCTACTGCTTTCTTTTCATTCTTTATTTCATCACTAATCCTATCTAATTGCTCTCTAACTAGTGCAATATTAGCAGCAACAATTGCTTGTCTTATTTTATCGGCCTCTTCTCTTGCTTCTCTCAGCGCTTCTGCCGATGCTTTTACTCCATCTCTAAACGCATACCATGTGGCAACTCCAGCAGCAACCACATTCATCAATATACCTAGAGGATTAGATTTTGTTGCTATATTAAAAGCTTGCATTTCAATTCGCGCAGCTTTAATACCACCGGATAAAGCTATTTTTGCTATTCTTAAACCGAATGTTATTGCTGTATACCCTCTTGTTATTAAAGATGATGCTAATAAAAGTCCTTTGTAGATCAAAAATGCTTGTGCCACATCAACTACGGTATCAATCACCTTGTCGAGATTATCAGAGAGGTAATTGACAATTTTTGCTAACCTATTACTGTAACCTCCTGCCTGATTGGATCTAATTATATATTCTTCCCATCTAGATTTTAAAATAAGTAAAGAAGCGTCTAAACTTTTAAGTTGTTCATTTACTAAATCATCCAAAGCACCGGAGTTTTCACGTATGGCTTGGGCGTTTATCTCCATTTCTTCGGTGTTTTCCGCTAATATCACACCTATTTTAGCTGCTTGAGCTCCAAATAGCCCAGATGCAATGGCTAAAACTTCAATTTCTGATTTACCCGATTTAACTGCCTTATTCACTTGTGCAAGAGCATCACTAAGTGTTTTTCCCTTCTTGGCTAGTTTTTGTTGTGAAGTTGCTAATAATCGTCCTGCGCTCTCTGCTTTTAATCCATTATCTGCTAATATTCCTACTACAGCCCCAGTATATGCTAAATCTTTATTTAAAATTTTAGAAATAGGCGTGATATACTGGAAAGAATCGCGCATTTTTTGAAAATTCAGCGAAGTAGAAGTTCTAACTGTTGCAATTATATCTGCATATTCTTCTGCACTATCGCTTCCTTTTCCAAAGGCATTTAATGTTTGTACTAAAAATTCTCCTGCTTCTGCTCCAGTTGTTTCTAGACCAATGGCAAGATTATTAACAGGTTCCAATAATTGTTTTACTTCATCCTTACTTTTACCAAGTGTAATTAAAGATTCAGCAAGTTTTGCCACGTCGGTGGCTGTGTTTACCGATTTTCCAGCTACACTAATAATAACCTCTTCTAAGTCCTTTAGATCCTTCCGGTTTGTTCTAAGTATCCCGGAAAGGTTTTGCATTGATTTATCAAACTCCCTTATTGATTTGAACCCATCTCGCAATATTTGTACAAATAAAAATATACCAGATGTTAATCCGAAAGCTGATATAAAAGATCGTAATGCTCTTGTTGCTCCTTTTAACCTTCCTGGGTAATTTCCTACATTATCTCCAAACCTTTTTATAGGTTGGTTAATATTATCAATTGCCGTCCGTAATTTATTAACCTGGTTTCTGGCTTTTACTGTTTCATTAGCGGTATGACCTAATTTAGCAGCGAGGTTACGGTATCTTTCTTCAGCTTTGGTGAGTGCTAACTGTAACCTCCCATATGCTGATAATGATTTTTTGTTTTCGTTGTTTAGTTTTCTTGTTTTGTCACGGATTTCAGCAATTTTTTTACCTGTATTGCTCTGTGCATCATTATAATTTCTTAGGGTGGTATTATATTTTTTCTGAAGTCTTTCTGCATCGGACATTATCTTTTTACCCTTGTCTAATTCCTCATTAACTTCAGATATAAGTTTTTTACTTCCGCTAGGAAATTGAACTTTTTTAGCTTGCGCCTCAAGTATCCCCATCTTCTCGATCATCTCGACAAGTTGTTTAATTACACGCTCATTACCTTCAAAGGTTTCTTTGCTTGCTGTTTCTATGAAGTTATTCTTAGCCATTAACTCGCTTGTTTAAGCCTTTGTTTATTAATTTTTATAGCACTTTTTTTAACTGCTGAAAATCTTCTTAGTGACATGTTTTCGGGTAAATGCCTATCCTTTATATCAGACATACTTTCAATCACCTCTTCGTAATTTGATACTTCTTTGCTTACGTGTTTTTTTAGGTTTTCTTTTTCAATTTCTAGTTCTGTTTCCCAGCTTGGTATGTACTGTTCAACAATTAGTGTTAACTGATCTATTAAAGATGAATCCTTGATAACCTTGATCTTTATTCTAGACAGACCTGAAATGATACTGTTTATTTGATCTTCATTAAGATTGTTTTTTAAAGCAATGTTTACTGATATTTTGCAGATATTGATTTTTAAAACCAGTAGCGCAATTCTATTTCGGGTAGTGATCAATAATGACGCTTTTCTATTTCCTTCTAGTTCGAAATACTCATCTTGAATATCTGACCATGCCTTTTCTAAATCTTCGTTGCTTGGATTTCCATCTTTGATTAAAAAAGATAGGTCTTCATTATTCAGGTTGTAAAAAAACAGATTAGCTGGAATCTCTCCATTTTTCCAATAGTCGATCTTACCTTTCATAACCCTGTAATCTTTTTTAATGCTGCGATGTAATCTTTTGCTAAATGAAGTCGCCAAACTTCTTCAAAGGTTTTTTGATTTAATGATCGTACATCTTCACCATACTTTTCAAACAACATTGTAGACTTCTCGTCTGTACTCTCGAACATGAAATGACTTGGTTTAGAATTCTGTACAAATAGTTTCTTAGAAAAAGATTTTGTTCTTATTAAATCGACAGTACCTCCTGCCGATGGATTTTGGATAATTTTCTCTTTCTTATAAGCATCACTTTTATACTCACCAATGATATTGCCATCAGGACGTAACCCAGACTTTAATTCAGCCCTCTTTGCGTTTATTACGTCTTGGCTTTTTACTATCAGCTTCGACGCTTCTTTCCTTAACACTGGCATTGTCAGTTTTTGTAATCTGCTTTTTATTTCTGCAACTGATGCCATTCAATACCTCCTTTACTTTTTGTTTTTTCTGTGCCTCATGTAAAAACTTATATTCCTGAAGATTAGATACATATTCAATCTGCTCTTCCTTTGTCTTGTTTTCGAATAAATTTTTATTTATCGAAGCATTTTTGTTAAGCCAAAGAATTTTCATATCCTTAATTTTTTAAGGGCGGGTATTTCACCGCCCATTAATTGATTATACTATTGTAAAACTCGCAGATTCTCCCTTGTAAAGAACATCTGTAGTAGATTTCACAATATCATATGTTCCATCATTTAACTTTACTGTTGCTGCGTCCTCAGATGAATAAGCATCATGTGTCAATGTATACTCTCCTGTTGCACTATTAAAAGTGGATGCCGTAACAGTTTTCCCGGTAATTTTAAAATCTCCAAACGCAAGTCCTTTAATCTCAACTGCTGGGTTGTATTCTGCTACCACTTTAACTACTGTTGTAGTTGCTCCAACCGCTGGAAGGGTTACAGTTATTTTTGCATCAATAACACCTCTAACTTCATCAATAGAAAATCCGTTAACTGAATCTTTTAAAAGAGCCATTTTGCTATTGTACTGCGCATCACTTGTCAATTGAAAACCGATCATTGTTTCGGAAGGATCTGAACCATTGTTGTTTTTGAAGGTTTTCACATTCAAATAACCACCAGATAACCCGGTAAGTTTACCATCTGCTTTTGTAGCAACTCCAATCACACCATTTTTCCATCCTAAAATGAAATTATAATTACCATATCCATTAAAAGAATAAGCTGCTGCATGCCAGCTATATTCGTTAGAGTATGTAAACTCTAACTCTGGTAATCCTCTTCGTGTTGGAATCTTGATTCCAGTGTTGTAAGTCTTAAAAGTGGTATCCTCATTTTGTTCATTGAAATCAACCGCTTTTAAAAACGGATGAAAAACCCCCTCTTGGATTTTTTGCACAATGTAAGCTGCGTTAAAATCCTCAGTCGCTGGGTCAAATTCCCAACTAGGAGATACCGCAATGAAACCATCAGGGATTTCAGTCGGAATCTTACAGGAAAGAACACCTGTTCCTTTTCGTGCGCCTGCCTCGCAATCTATATAATTAACTTCTGTTGCCATTTCTTAAATAATATTTTTAGTATTGTATTTTATTTCTCCCATACAATTATCAGTTAAAGTAAGATTGACTTTAAGCAATAGTGCGTCCCAATAATCATTTGGTATTTCTGCGCCTGTTACGAATTTTCCATAATTTGGATAGTTCGTGCGCCTGTAGAAATTATTGTTATTGTCAATCTTATTTAACTGAATGTTGTTTGCTCCTTTAAAAGCTTGGATAACTAACTGCAAGTTTGGATATAGGTAGTTGTTGTATACAAAATTGAAACGTTGGTCATTAAACCAATCAAGTTGTGTATTCATAGCTAGAATAAATTCGAAATCCCCACTTACCCTAGTCTCGCCCTCAAACAAATCATTTGGTAGCTTATACCATAATAATGGATATGCTTTTTGCCCGTTTGATTGCCTAGTTTGTAATACATTGCTTAATTCATCCTGATCACCTAAATGATAGAATAACTTATCTGTTTGGTTTCCAGTTTCAATATTGTACTTTGGTATAGTATCAAACACTTCACGAAATATCTTCTCTACCTTAATCATATCCCGAATCTATTTATGTTCTCTATTGGCGTGAATTGCCAATCTGGATACGATTCTTTATGATCGGATAGATATTGATACATCGATACTCGTCCTGTATTATCATTATCTCCACAATAATCTTCGAATATTGCGCCATTATGATAAGTTATTACAGGAGAAGTGTTCCGTTTTGAACCTCCATACCATTTAACCATTTTACGCCATGCATCAGTTGTTGATGGTGATACTGATACTTTTTCACTCTTTTTTGACCCTGAAACAGTACCAGATGTGGTATTTTTCCTAGTATCATCATTCAAGTACATGAAGTATATATAGTAAGCCATCATAGACTTATGGAGTAACCCCACTTTTTCAACTAAACCAGGCCAGTAGAATGTCTTTCCATCTTTTTGGTATTCTTTACCATTTAAAAGATCATCCCAAACACTATCTACTGAAGTGGTTTTTATGCTTCCTTGGTTATCGATGTGTAAGTATAAATCCTTACACATCTTATAACCAAGTCCTTTTTCCAAAATCTCACGTTCATATTCGTCAATGAAGTATGTATTCTTCAACTTGTTGTTAACAACAACTGAAGCACTTTCACTTACTTGTGATAAGTATAATTCACCGACAAAATATGATCCGTTAATTATCATTTTTTTGCTATTTTCTTTAAAATGAGCATGTCTGCTGTGTTAGGGTGTCTTTTTAAGACAGTTCCTTTTTTATCATTTCCGTGGTCTTTGATTAAAGTAATTTCAACTAATGCGAAATTGCTTCTATCAGTATTTTTTGGAAATGTTTTTGCTTTGGTTTCGTTATTTTCCATTATGGCCCAGGTGTTATTGCTGTTACAACATCAGCAAGGTTTCCGGAAATAATTCCTCTACGATCGTTTGTGGTTGCATAAAGATGGTATCTCGATTCACCAATCATTGTAATCTGATTTTTCCCGAAATCATCATTCTCCCATCCGAAACGAACCGTATATCCCCACAGGTTTCTAAGTTTCACATTTTTGAAATCTCCAATCACAAAAGTTCCCGCTGCTATACTTGGTTTTGCAACAACACGTACACCTTCGATAATATTACCTTCAGCATCAGCAAAAGGAGGCATGATATAATTGTCGTTTCCATCCTTCGTTAACATCTTCTTTAGATTATCTAAAGTGTTCACAAAAACAACATTAGGCATGTAATACCCTTCACTATCATTTGCAATACCAGCAACTAAAGCCGCAATTGCATCGTAGTATTGTGGATTTGTTACGGTAACTCCCCCTAGAATAGCTGCGTTAAAAGGTGTTGCAATTGAATTGATCCCATTTGTAGCTCCTATCAAATCATTTTGACGAGCTATATCATGCTTCTTTTTTAGTGTATTCGTCATTGCTGACTCTAACCATCCAAAATCATACAAAGCCTCCTCTGTAGCTTTCATTCTACCAGCTACTTTTCTAGGTTGAGAATATGCTGTTACATAATCAACATCAATAAGAGGTTTCAAAGAACCTTCAGCTACTATAGCAGCGTCACCTTCCCCAGGTTGTTCATCTACATATGGAATAGATGCTAAATCAGTATTACCCACATCCAAATATTGCTCCAAAAACATTTCTGTTCTAGCATATGGGCTTACTCCTGATACCGATTGAGCTGCATAAATATCTGCTGCCCCTGTTGGAGTTACGTTTCCTGTTGCAACAACTGCAGGTGCTTTAATTCTGAATTCAAATGACCCAGATCTTGCTGCTTCATTTTTCTTAAAAAATTCTTTTATCTCATTATGCTTTTCTTTCAATGCTTCTGAGACAGCACTTTTAAAATCAATCACACCTTTAGGGTTGTTTCCTTCCTTCAAAGAAGAAATCTCCTTATTAGCTTCTTTCAATTCTGTCTTAACCTTCTCGAAATCTTCTGATTTCACAAAGTTCTCTAACTCTTTTATCGCTTCTTTTTTGTATTCTTCTAAAGCATCTTTTGCTTCTTGTACTTGTTCTGGAGTAGCTGCTTTTTCAATGGCTTCATCCACTTTCTTTTTTAATTCGGCTACGTTTTCATTTACCTCGTTAGCCATTTCTTCTGCTGTTTTACTCATCGTAATTCAGTTTTAAATGTTTACATAATTCGCTAATCGAGGGTTCGTCCTGAATGTCTTTCGACGGTTCTTGCTCTGCCTCCTGGGTGTCTTTCGACGGCCCTGTATTATTTTTAGAAGTTCCTTGTACAGTTGTAAGCTCATTAGCCCCGAACAAAACAGCCGAATACTCAACTAGTTTTATTTCCTCAACCGCCCAAAAGAAACCTTTTGAATCTACTTTGCTCTTATTAATTACCATAGGATAAAACTTATCCCAGCTTTCCTTTTCGTACTTATCTTCCTCTTCTTCAGAGTTCATACAAAGGGTAATCTTGATGTATCTTAATCCGATACTATGCTGCTTTATCTCATCATCTGAATACAGGTGAAAGCATTTTTTGTCATATTTTTCTTTTACTATTGAATTACCAATTAAAGCTTGCCCTTGTTTTAGGTCCGATTCGATATTAAAAATGGAAAGGTCTAACCACTGAGATCGCATCTGTACATTACCTCCGATTATATCATCTGTAGAATACCAATGATTTTTAAGGTGGTAAATCAACTGTTTATTGCTTGCTCCTTTTTCTTTAATGGTTCTATTCCAACAATCTGGAATCAATACATCCATGTATGAATCACACCATCCTGCCATGTTAGCAATTGCATCAACTTCTATTTCTCCATCTTGTAAATCTTCCTTGACTGAAACAGATTTAGTAACCTTTGATCCTATCTTGTCTTTTGAGTTTGCTTTTAGGTTTAAACACCCATATTCAAAATCATCACTCTTAATTTGTGATGAACACTTTTGTGCTATGATTTTCTTTCTGTTTGATTTTAAATAGGCGAACAGCTTACTTTTTTCTTCAAAATGTGGTATTGCAACTCTCATAATCTTTCCTTTTTTTCGTAAGATTCAGCACAACCGCAATCTATATCTGTGCAATTGTCACACGTTTTAAATATGATCTTACCAGCAGCTTTCTTTTTCTGCTTTATGGATTTCTTTAGTGCTTCTTTATCGATCTTACTCATCACTTAATACTTTATCTAATTCGCTAATCTTCATTGCATCCTCAGGTTTCATTTGAGACTTAATCAGCTTTTCATATATTTTCGTTTTTCTCTCTCGAGTTTCGAGCTTTTTATCTTCCAGAATTGCCATTACAGGCAAATGTATATAGTCAAGGTGAATTGTTTCTTTTGATTCTTTTAGATTGAAAAAGTTCTGGTAAGTGTTGGCGAAATCTTCACCCTCAAACATGATAGAGTTTTGAATCCATTGTACTACTGCTTGGCTTTTATTAGCGTAAGTATCTTGACCATTCATGTACCATGTAAATACTTCTTTTGTAATTCCATACGCCCCTAGTATTCGCACGAAATCACCAGCCATCTGCTCATCATATATTAAATGCGTAAAGTCATTAGCTAAAGAGTGAACATCTAAATTACTTTGAGATGCAATAATATCTTTATGAAATAAATTGTTTTCAATTTCCTTCTTTTCATCCGGCTTCATCTCTTCTCGCATATGCTCGTCCATCGTCTTGTTAGAAGTGAGAAACTTTCTACTGAAAATTAGATTTACATTTTTTGACTTTTGAGCTTCTTGGATGTTACTTAATTCTGGTATTAATGAATCTATACGGGATGGACTTTTGAAGTATTCTCCATCTCTCATTCCATTGGTTACATCATAAAAGAAAAGTAAATCTGATACCGGTATTTCTTTTTGATAACCTGATAAAGTGTATTCTATTTTTTGTTTTTCAATCTCCTTAATGTCAGTGTTAGCAATCTGCATTTTTGATTGTTTGTTGACATCTTTGTATTCTATACAAGTAGGTATTAGGTGCTCTAATGCATAGATGTTCCCTAAATCTTTAGGGTTTGCATTGTTTTTAGTTTTGATTACTCTGGTAATATTGTTTCCTAAAGATTTAAACCATAAATGTTTGTATAGAAAATCTGATTGTGATTGTGAGTAGTTAGGATCACTTATTAGGTTGACAAAAGGATGATTCTCTACTATATCACCTTTTTCATTCTTGACGTATACTTTTGCTCTACTGAATATTGAAGATCTAATATCTAAAGCAGTGAATAGAGCAATGTTTGTTAGTGAAATCTCTAGGTAATCTTTAGACAAATAATTGTGTTGGCCTTTTAGAAAATAAGAAATGTTGCCGTATCGGTCTCGTACTACTTTAAGACCGCCTCTAAACATCCCTTTTAAAGAAGATAATATTCCTATGTTTTACTCTGCTCAGTCGGCATTGGATAGGTGGTCTGTGCGCAATAATTTAGATCTGCGCTAGGTTTATAAAAATGCTTATAGATAAGCTTGGTATCCTTGTTTGGACGTATAATGTTAATACTTTGACATTTGGAGCAATAAACATCCCCTAAAGCAATATGCCCTAAGCGATTATTACAACCCTTACACTTTGTTTCTGTCATTTGTAATACAAAAATATAGTGCAATTTACAAAATTATTTTTATTTAGTCTAAATAAAAATAGAAGTAATTTAACTACTCATTGTCATTGTTAAACGCTACTACATTTTGTTCAGGTACTAAAACTCTAAACACCCCATAGGCATTTCCCCAAAAACCTCCAGTGTTAATTTCTTTTATTCCTTGATAAATTGCGTTATGTCGTTTAAGTTTAGCCAATAAATCCTTCTCACTTGTTTTTCTGGTGGCTAATATTTCAACAATTAAGTATTTCTCCCCGTTTAATTCTGTTGTTATATCCATTTATGTTTATTGATTTCTCCGTATTTAGGTATTAAACAAAACTAAACCCTCTTTCAAACGCAATAGTAATAATGTATTCTGCTAATTCGAAATGCTCTTTATTGATTTGATCATCTAAGTGATACTTCAAAAAGTTGTTTGGCGTTTTATCTATAATATTTTTATACTTTTCCAAGTTTTTCAAATACTCTTCGTGTGTTTCTTCTGGCGTTGATTCTACAATCTGCGCAATCCTTCGCAAAACCATATCTAATTTTTTCATGATACAATGACTAATTTCATTATTTCGCTTAATTCAGTTATTCTATTTTTATAGAATAACTTGTCGTTCTTATGATCTGGTCGACGATATAAAGACCTCCCATAGAATATAGGAAATTTAACATTTATACCTCCAAAACCTCCTGTTCTCTGTCTATAAATTTGAAACTCTCCAGTTGGGGCGTAGTTCAGGTAGAATTTATCTTCAAAATCATCCATAACACCAAATTGTTTAGGCTTGGAATTATATACCCATATTTCATTAGGTATATACATTGGCTCATAATTAATCCATTTAGGTTTAGAACATTTTGTCCATCCGAGTTTTTTAAGGTTACTTTCCCAGTTTTCATTTGTTAATTCATCCATAAAATTCTTGTTTATTGACTATCTTCATTTCTCTGATTAAACCACATTTTAATTAATTCCTCTTCGGTAATATCCTCTAACATGAAAGGATCAAAACCTTCTTTGTATTCTAAGTACTCCAAAATAAGCTTAGAAAGTATATCTATATTCTCAACATACTCATCTAGCATCACAACCCAACCTTCTATTAATGGGAATGACCCAACAATATAATCATTCATGTATAAGAAATGCCTAGAATCAAACACCTGGTAGTCATCTGCTTTTATTCTATAACATTCTTTTTCGCTTCTGTAAGCTATGTAATAACGGCTTGGTTGATCGCTCATTTAAAGTTGTTTCGAGGTAAATTAACCTCTGATTCCTTATTCTCTCCAATTACAGCTATTCCTCCTTTCTCAAAAGTCGGAGTATAACTTAACATAACAGCTTGCCTTGCCCACCAAACTTGCTCGTGAGCAAATGCCAATGTTTTCCATATATCTTTAAATGGTTTCCTTCTGGCGTATTCGGTATTCACTAATATGATTAATGATATTAGTTTTAGTTTATGTTGTTTTTCGGCCTTAGTCATCTAAATAATGGTATTTAACTTCATTTTCTTCATTACTAATAAAAATACAATTTTCTATTACATATTTTGCATCCTCCAGGCTTTTGAAATAATTAAATAAAGGAAATAGTTTGTTATTAACCTTGATAAAAGGTGGTGTAATAAAATCAGTTTTAGTATTAGTCATAATATTGGTGCCATTATCCATCTTTTTACCCATGAATTTCTGGATTGTGAATATTCCGTTTGCTTCTTTGATTCTGAAATCAGATTTTTTTAGTTTCATTTTGTTATCTGTTTTTTGACTCGAACAACAATGAATCGATCAGTAACATATCGGAATCTCTTTTTAACTGTGAATTGATACCTTAAAGTGTGTTTGTTGATCTTTGTGTACTTGTTTAATGTTTTTTGAGATCCGTATAATTGAAGTTCTTCGGTTTCTTTATTGTAAAAAATGTACATCAATTTAGTTTGTATAAAGATACGGCTTCAATATATAAAAATCAATACTTTTACTATATATTCTTTAAATAAATGGTAAACTAAAGAGTTATCCTATATTTCTTCCGCATCCAAACTTTAGCATATCTTGATTCGTCCATGAGGTGATCATTTCCTTTTATGGGTTTTCCATCAATAGGCACTTTATATTGATCCGTTTCAAGATAATACCCATTATACTCACTCTCGTAATTTATTGAAGTATCAGTATAGTAATTCTCAGCTCTATTAATGAATTCAATCCCGGACTTTACCGAACCTGGTGATTTATCAGAAGGCCGTGCGTTATACCCTGCATTTCTAAGCTCTCTTATAGCGTCTTTTGCTGCACCATCTACGATCATAGGCTGCTGTTTTCTGACTCCTAACATTTCAAGTTTATCAACAAGTACCCCTTTATTTATTTCTGTAGCTTCGGATTTTAATTGTCTAGAAGATTTATAAAGCATTTCATGATCATAAAACTTACCATCATTATATTTATGTTCCCCGAGTGCATTAGGTGCTGTATCTCCTATATCTAACCCGTAAACAGCAGGGAAATCCATATTAAGATAATCTCTTAAAGATACTCTTTTCCAATTATTGTATACTTTGTTGTGACCTCCATCACTTACCAACCCTTTTATCTGGCTGTAATAATATTTTGGTGTAGTATCTTTATATCTCTCATATCTGGCTCTAGTGTTGTGATCTATGTTCTTTATGTTGTCATAATACGTTCCTTTTACAGATATATGGTTTGGTATTCCTTTTGGTTCTAGATCGTAGTAACCCTCATATTGTGAATCAATTGTGTTGTGGTAATTACGTACTAGCCAATGTTCCTTTGGCGGTGGATTCCATGATCGTATTATTTGAATCTTACCCTTTGTAGTTCTTAATGAATCGGCAAGCTTGTTGTACTCCTCCTCTCCTACTTCTTCACATTCCTCAATATAAACATGTGTAGCCCCTGCAATAGATTTCATATTGGCCGTGTTGGCTTTTGTAGAAGCTCTGAAACCTTTTGATTTTATGATGTTTCCATTAGGTAGATAAATAGCTGACATACTGGAATCATTAATTTTAAAATCTTTTAAATAGTCATAAGAGTTAATATCTGAGACCTCCTCTATTCTATCTTTAAAATCCTGCCATAACGAATCCCTTATGCTGCTCTGTATAGCTCTAACAAAATAACCTCTAAAGTAAATAGAAGTTCTCATTTTAAATAATGCGTGTAATGTTATATTATGGCTCCCTCCTCTAGCACGACCACCCCATACATCAGCTTCATAAAAGTCTTCAGTAAATATAGGTTTAGAATATGAAGAAGGTATTATTTTCATTCTTCTTCATCTTTCGAAAAATCTTTGAATATAACTTCAACCTGTTGCGGTTGTGATGATGGTATCTTTTCACCTCCAGAGGTTAAATCCTTCTTATCTGTTAAGCCTAAAGAACGAGATATTATGTTGGCATTTAGAAGATCTGCCGCAGCGTTTGTGAACTGTTGTTCGTAAATCGTTTTCTCTATATGTGTGATGACTGTCGAAAAATCTTTTGATAGTTTATCCTCTTTTCCTCTTAATAACACCTTAAACTGTCTTAAATAAGCATCATTACAATCCAGGTACAAACAAAGTCCATTCAGTGTGTATACTCTCACCTTACTCACTGGATGATCAACCACTCCTTCCTTTGCGCTGTTTATTACTTTATTCTCAATTAAAGGATTATCATCACACCATTGGAAATACTCACAAGCAGCTTCCCAAAGCAATTCAGGAGTAGCAAAAAGCTTATCTCTTCCGTGTTTACTTCTTAGTTTCCAAAATTGATTTCCTTTAGGTGCTCCCACTGTTATTTCGTTTTAAATATGTAAGTGTATATATCTTTTTCAAAATCTCCATTACTAATTCCAACCTTATAAGGTTCTATTGATACCTTACTCCAGTTGGGTTTTGATCTATTCTTTTTTATACTAAGTTTCATGACTTACCCTGTTGTTCTGCCTTATCCATTAGATTCTTTAACTTCTTGTTGAATTTAGATTCTTTGGATTCTTCTTTTGACTTTCTTTTTTTGTAGGTCATTATAAATTGTAGACTCAGTGAGATCCATAAAGGAGATAAAGCCCACCCCCATGACCAGTTTATATGATCTGTTAGTTTTAATGCAATGAATAATAATGCTAGTAATTGACTAAATGTTAGTTTCATTATTTATTTTGGTTTTTCCTTAACCTTCTTAGCTTCCACTCTAAATATCGTTTATAAAGTGAAAGAGTTGAATCCACTAATTTTAGTGCTAGTAAGACAACGACTAAATATGCTAACCATTCTGCTATGTTAATTGTTACTTCCATGTGTTTTTTCTTGTGTCAAAAAAAAGAGAAGGCATTGTTTAATACCTTCTCTTTGCCTCATAACTAACAATCTTAAATAGTAATCAAAAAAACTCAATCTTTTTTTTATGAAAACAAATGTGGCCTCAATCACTTTATGTAAAGATACAAATTATTATTCTTATTTAGTCTAAATAAATATAATATTTACACTTTAACCATAGTCTATATACTTGAATAACTTATTAACATTTCATTATGATTTTAGGGAAATTTCCTAGTTTTGGAAAAATTTCCAAATGTCAGTATCAAACAATGTAATCGAAATAAAGGAGGAGTTTATTAAAAAAAAGATAAACAGGGCCTATTGTGGACTTTCCTCTATTAAGGTGGTTAATGATGGCATATACTACGCTCATCTTAAAAATAAAATATATTCTTATAGTGGTATCGGTGGAGATTATTCTGGGAAAAGAAGTTTAAGAGCTAGTATTGTAATATTTACTGGACTAATCGATAGATATAAAAACTTTGAATGTGATGATATTCGGTATTACTTCAATGATCATAAAGGAGTGTGGATGTGGCAGGAAGTGGGTTAACTAGATTTGTGGCTATTAGAACAAATTATTCGAAATCTTTGTTTTTCTTTCTCACTAAAAGGAAGATCTATTGAGGTAATGTCCATATTAGTGAATTTGTTCATATCCTTCAGTCTCCATTCTTTGAAATCTTTTCTATAGTAAACAAGTAAGTTGTCTGCTACAAATCCCAGATCGGTTTCTTTCCAATTATTTTTAATAAGAAAATCTTTTAATTCTTTAATATTCATAATATAATTTATACTTTGAGTGAACTTAATACTCGTGAAGCAGTTGCAGCTTCTTCCAGTGTTGCGCCAAAACTACCTATTGCTTTAGGTATCCTTTTGATACCTTCCTTTATTTCCTCATCAGTTATATTGGTGGTGTCATTCCCAAAGAAAGCTAATTGATCTCGCATACTTTCTATTAATATTCTTTCCTTCTTTTCCTCACTCAAAAAGCGTATAACAATACGTGAAATCCATTTCTTATTCAAGAAATAATTTATTACATTATACAAACCCTTTTCGCGTATATTTTCCATATTACAAATTTACAATTATTTTAAAACTCCCAGGTAGCTAATCAGGGAGTTTAGTCAAAATTTAAAACAAAAAACAATGGGGTAATTATATTTTTCTTCCACAGTTAAGGCAATGCTTACTATTTGGAGTCAATAATTTCTTAGAAGTACATCTACATAAATTATGTCTTTTCATGTTGTACCTGTACTTCTGAAATTCGTATATTTTTCTCAACCATTTTATCATAATTCAAATATATGATTGAGTTGTATTATAACCTTGTGGTTTTCCACGGTGGGGAGAGTTATTTTTTAATTAAGAACCGGCAATTCAAATGAAGTATTTTTTATAGCTATAAAACTAACCCACTCATTAAACCATACATCACCAAATACAGGTGTATAATTATAATATTTACAAGCCGATATGTATACTTGTTTGTTCTCTATTCTTACAGGGAAACCTTCATTATCTACATTCTGATTACCTAGTTCCATCTTTTGTAGTATTCTTCCAAATTCAACTCCATGAGTAAAAGATGGTGAACCGTCTGTAAATTTAATTGCTAGTTTCATGTTTTTATTATTTGATCAACTTCCTCATCTTTAAAATCTCTGGTAGTTTTATAACCTTTGGATAAACCATATTCCAAGATTTTCCTTACCTGACTTTTGGTTAATTTTTTGTCATTATGCTCAAACGCTTTGTAACTTGTGTTTATCTGGTTTAATGCTCCTTGAATATCTGCGTGCATGATTATTCTTTATTTAATGTTAGTTCTTAAATTTTATATTATGACAGCATTCATCACATAAATAATGTCCATCAGTCTCACACTCAATATAATCTCCAGGCTTTCGTTTTCTAGGATTATAACCTGTACATAAAGCCGTTTCACTTCTTCTTCCAGGAATACCATCTGGTAAAACCTTTTTTGGTTTTGATAATTTCCTAAAACATAATCTTCCTAGCCATAACCAAAAATTAAATTCAATATGTATTTTCATTTCATTAGTTCTTTATATTTCCATTTACAAGCACTCCGGATGATTTAAATAAAATATTTTATTTTCCAGCTTATTTATTTTACGGTCAATTTCTGATCTTTCATTTTCTAACTTCCATATTTCTAATTCTAGCTTTGGTATGTCGTCTTGTGTGTATACTTTCATAAATTTAGTTTTTAAAAATCATAATATTTCTTAACTATTTCCTGCATAGAAGACATTCTGTCTCCATCAATTATTCTGTTAGCTATTCTATGCGATTCTTCTTGTATATAGTGTATCTCTTCTTGACTAAGAATATCTTCAACATCTTCAAATGATGTGGTGTCGTTCGCTAGTAGTATTGATTTACACCAATGTTTTGCTATGTTTTTTAATATTATTTTATCCATTTTATATTTCATTTCTCTCTATTATTAAATATTTCGTTTGCTTTTTCTATGGCTTCAATTCGAGACTCTGTCCTTGTTTGAAATTTGCCATAGTGGCAGAATTCTTTATGACGCTCCTCTATATATAGATCATAATCTTCACAACGCATTTCTTCCACATCTAAATCAATTATAATTCTTATCCCCACACTATCAAACCAATCTTGGTATACGCCCCATTCCATGGATTCTATCGACCGGTAAAACTTTGATAAAATAGCACCATCTGGATATACACTATAATCTGTACGTCTGCCAAATATCATATGTAAATACCACTCTTCAAACGCTTGTTTTGCTGCTCCTGATAGTTTCATAGTTTTTTATTTTTTAGATTTTGCATTGAAATTGTATCGGATTCAGTAGTCGTAAATTGTTTTTTACATTCAGGACATTTATACACCCACCTTTTACCTTGATAAACATTTCCGTTTGATGTAAACTTTTGATCTTCTTTTACAAGTTCATAATCACAATCACAGCCAAAAGGGCACTGTTTAAACTTTAATTCTTTTGGGGTTTTCATAACATTTCTTTTAGTGCTTCATTCGTTAATAAAATTATCCATGTTTAGTAACATTTAGAATATTGTTTTTTCTGTCTTCTTCATTTAACTGTTGTTGAAGAAATAATTTTGCTGCTCTTAATTTTGAAATTACTACATCAATACTTTCAGTTTTAGTAAACGAAATTAAAGTATCTACAAAAACACTATCTGTGGTTAATCCTAAATTTTCTGTGTTGATAATGATTAAGTGTTTTGGCCTGCGCGATTCAATAATTAGAAAGGTGGAACCTCCTACTATTAGTCCTATAATTATTGTTATGATTAGGTGTTTTGTTTTCATGATGTTTTTTATATTGATTAATAATTGTCCTTTACCCACTCTTCAAAACCCCCGCCAAAATTGGTGGTTAAATTTTCTACTTTTTCTGTAATAAAAGAATGATGCTGAACACCGCCTTCTTTTATTTCAATTACTGCTTTGTCATCATAGTACCTTACTATTTCAAATCTAAATCCGTTGTGATTAGTTACATTCATAATATAAATTTTATATTGATTATGTAATAATACATAAGATATTTTACATAACCAAATATATTTGTAAATATTCTTAGTTTATATTACATTTGTAAGATGAATAAGAATATTACATCGTTCTATGTTATTAATCTGAATAACATTACTGTGGCCTTTGGGAGTAACCTAAAAGAGCTTTATACATCTTTTAGTAATATTGAGCCAAATTGCCGTAACTATCAGTACTACTATCGTGAATTTGCTAAAGAAGCTATATTCCACAATACTATCGAAGGAAAAGATTATACTTTTCAGCAGCTAGTCTAATACCTTAAATCTGTCCAGTGTATTAACTTGCCTGTGAAATCTTCATTAAACCATCTGAAGAAGTGTTCTACTGATTCAAAACCATCATTGATTGCTAGTTGTTCTATTTGATTTTTATTCAAACAATTACCATCAACAATAACTTGAAAAGTTTTATTACCCGTTGATCGTGTATAAGGGGTCTTAACATTAGCTACTTTTACTATTTCAATTCTTTGTACTCCGGTACATTTAATTGTCGGTGTAAATTGAAATTGTTGTTTGGTTCTGTTATTGATTACTGGGTGAATTTTATTCCCTGCTCTCCATCTGTTTTTTTCATCCCTTCGGATGGTGTGTAATTTAGGATCAGAATTAAAAAATGAATCATCATAGTTATTACCCATATTTAAATTAAGTATCCCTTCTTCACCATGCCATTTGTAATATTCTTCATCGTTTAAAACAGGTGCTAATGAATGCCATATCTTTTCAGGAAACCTGTTTCTTATTCCTTCTAAATCGCCCATATTTTTAGGCCATTTTGTACTAAATGGAAGTATCATACTTTTTTGTTTTTAGATAGTTATGAATTAATTCCAGATTGCTTAATTCTCCAATCAAGATATTTTATTTGTTCTTCTGGGTTTTCACCAACAACCTCTTTTGCTTCGTTACAAACTACTGTCGCAAAATGTTTTGCCATGTCTGATAAATATTTATACATTTCTAAGTCTGAAACATTACCTGTGGTTATACTTACTCTTGATTCTGATATGAGCGCATCAGGTTTAATAATTACTTTAGCAATTCTTTGACTTTTTGGTTGTGGTAATTGATTTTTATTACTCTTTTGACTTCCTTTTTTTCTGTTGCCCTTTTCCATTATAGTTTTAAATTATTTTGTTTTTGTTTTGTAAATAAATCTTTTCGTTATACCTGGTTACTCTTCTGAATCCTGTTATGTGGTTGTGTAATTGAAACCAGTTTTTAGGTTTTGAGCTCTTTGATTTCATGATTTTGTAAAATTTCATCAGCTACACTGAACAACATTAATTGATTGTCTGGAACTTCTGGTGGTGGGGCTTTTGGGTTTTCTGGATCATCAGGATCTCCATCATTATCCCAATCCCATTTTTGCCAACTAGTGCATATTGGATTATCATTTTCATCGTAAACCCATTCTTTAGGGTATTCTGGATCATTCACACCATATACCATAGTTGCACAAAGTATTTCGCATTGCTTTGGACCTTCTGGGTCAGGATCACAGTGTAAACAATTCATACAAAACTTATCAGTAAAATACATTCCTTCGGTTCCGTTACTTGGTTGGTACTTTTTTAAAGGCTTCATATTTTTTTAAGTAAATTCAAAGTATTCGTTATCGTTAATTATTGTTGTCATAAACGGGAAGCTATCTTTCGGTACATTCTCAATCTGTTGTATCAATATGGTTGACCCTGTAAAAATTATTCGTTTCTCATTATCCTTTTCAATTTGCAGTGTCAAACATTTGGTGTTTTCCTTATGTTTGGAGTTTTCAATTTTATAATCCAATACCTTTATTGGAATATTGAAAACTCTTTTGATTGGTATTTTATCTCCTGTGAAATTGGTTACTCTTGGTTTTATATTAAAATCTTTGAAATTGTTCATCTGGAAGAAGTTTTTTGGTTAAGTGTAGTCCATTACAATGTTTTAACCATCCCAAATACGAAGCCTTTGACTTAGTATTAGTATTACTTCTCAGCTTCCTTGCAAAATTTTTCTTGATTCGTTTTCTTAATAAAATGTGAGTATGGTAGAACACATACCCTACAAAGTCAATCCCTCTTGATTCCACTGGGAATATTTGATAGTTCTTTTTTATCTCTAGGTTAAGATTATTATTTAGGTAATTTTTTATATCATAGAATATATTGTGTAAATAAGGTTTGCTGTTGTGTAGTATCACTATATCATCTGCATATCGGAAGTAATATTTTACTTTCTTCTCTTCCTTTATCCAGTGATCAAAATAGCTCAGATAGAAGTTTGCAAAATATTGGCTTAAATAGTTACCAATAGGCAATCCTTTTGCACTATCAATTATCTCATCTAATAACCACAACAAGTCGTTATCCTTAAATTTTCTTCTTAATAACGTCTTTAGAATTTCATGATCAATACTTGGGTAAAACTTCTTTATATCTAGTTTTAAGCAATAAGTAGTATCAGAAGTATTTTTGAGTGCTTTTTTTAATTTTCTTAATAGTAAATGAATGCCTCGCTTTTTAATACAACTGTAAGTATCCGCAGTGTAAGTTGATACAAAAATAGGTTCAAGAACATTCATAATGGCATGATGTGTAATTCTATCTGGAAAATATGGCAATCGATATACTTCTCGCTCCTTTGGCTCATATATCTTGAATATGTCATACTTAGAAGTCTTGTATGTTTTCTCCTTTAACATCTTATGTAATTTCAAAATATTAGCTTCTCTATTCTTGTTATGAAGTATAACACCATATTGTTTTGATTTACTTTTCTGCGCTTTGTGATCAGCTTCAGTAAGGTTTTCAATACTAATTATCCTTTGATATAGATTACCGATTCTTTTCATTTCCTTTGCTTTAAAAAAGTCGCTTTCCATTCCTGTACCAACGCCTCTAGTGGTTTGTATTTTTTTGCAATGTTTGCAAGGTCTGTGATGTTAATATTCTACATAGGTGAGAGCTGACATTCGAATTCGTATTCCAGTTATCGTAGTCGTTGTACTGAAAGCCTGAAGAACTCCGCTCAACACATCACACAACCCTTTTTCTTATAAGAAATACTCCTTATATGTTTCAATGAATTGATTCGCTATATACTTACACACTTCCCTTGAAATAAAGCAAAGGCGAGAGCCGACATCCGAACCCGCAGCCCAGTCAGCGTAGCCGTCGCACCGAAAGCCCGAAGAACCCTCCTCTAAATCAAACCATGGTTCGTATTTCCATTCATCAGAATTTGTGAAATCTGGAATCCATTCTTTTCCATCATTCGCAAGTCTGTTAGCTGCTCTTACTATGATTACAAGTTTTGAATGTGCAATCATTGAAGCTCTATCTTTTTCGGGATAACAAGAGAAATCAGGGATTACTTTTTCGGGATCTAATCCCTCTACCTTACAAGCTTCTTCAAATGTTTTTAAATTTTGGTAATTTTTCATTGTTTTGTTTTTATTCGATTATCATAAATTTTCTGTACACTTCTGTAAATTGCTCTCCTGCGTATTTTGCAAGTTTTGAAGATTTAAAGCAAAGGCGAGAGCCGACATCCGAATGCGTAGTCCAGCGAGCGTAGGCGTGGGACCGAAAGCCCGAAGAAGACATTTTAAACCAAGGATAATATTTATACTCATCTGACTTATCCCAATCTGGAGTATATCCTTCGTTTAAAGCTTTAGCAATTAGAATAGCTTCCTGATTACCTATGATATGATCTGATACACCTGGCTTTTGTAATATTCGGTAGTCAATTACATCTTGGTCCTGTTCTCCTAATTCCTGAAGAACATCATCCATCGTTTTAATTCTTTCTGTTACTTCTTTTAGAAAGGTTTTCTTTCCTAGTAAATTTTCAAGGAGTTGTTTACCCTTGTTCGATGCATCCTGGTGAGCTTTTAATGCTGCTTCTTTTTTGATTTCTAGTGTTTCCATTTAACTTAATTTAATGTCCTGTTTAAATAATTCTAATATGTATTCTGCGTGTATTTCGATATTGTGTTTTGCTTCCACGCAATGAAAAAGCAAGTGTATCAATCCGTAATCGCCTAGAGTGTCCCTGTATTCATGCCTTTCTTTGTTTTTAATCCAAAGAATAAAGCAACATAGATGTCCTATCTCTCCGATCTTATGACGATCTTTCAAACACTTTTTGAACTCCTCCAAATCAAGTCTTGCGTATTCATTGTACTTTCGCTTACAGAAATTATAATCAAAGGTGTGTTTGTATGATTGTAATTTTCTGTTCTGTATTTCATAGGTAAGACCGCTCATATTGTTTAATTTTTGCTTTCTAATTCCTTAATCTTATTTTCATAATACACTCCTCTTTCACATATTCCAGCTATCTCTTCTATGTCATTGGTTAGATTATACATGATCTCTAAATTCATTAATTGAAATCTATAGTAGTTTATTAGTATGTGTTTGAAAAGCGTGTTCATTGGTTTATTTTGACTGAGATTCTTTAAATTGTTTATCAAACTCACCTTTACCCATATCTCTAATTGCAGTTGTTACGTTTTTATAACCTAGCTTTACAGCGAATTGAGTCATTTGAGTATGTCTATCCGGTGATCCTATTTGTGGGTGAATTTTCATTTCATTGCCTAAAACTGCAGGAACTGGGGAAGCGCCTCCTGTCATTTTGAATGCATCAAGTTGAATTTTAGCAACTTTAGCTATTCCATCGGTTACTTTTACTATTGCCTTTGCTTTTGACTCCTCAATAGACCCGTTGTTTAGCCCTCTTAGGGTATCGAATAATACTGCGTTTAATTCTGGTAGATCGTTTGCCATAATGTTTATTTTTTTAGTTTCTTTTTAATTTTATTATTTAGCTTAATAATTTGTTGTAATGATTCAGGATATTGGTGTATTGTGTTTTTTAACATCAATTCAGAATTAGATACCATAACCAGGTTATGCTTATTAAAATCTTCTGAATTTCCATTTTTGAAAATTATGTTGTGGTTTTTCGGTATTTTAATTTTATGTATTTGCTGATATAGATACCGATGTTTTAACTCCCATTTATTAGGATTACTCGTTTTGATTTCTATGTAACCATCTTTAGTAATTCTCTCACTTCCTACTGGTTTCCAATTGTGAGGTCTATTACCAATTCTAAATCTTGTAGCTTTAGTTTTTTCGATAGATTCAGCACTCATGTAATCCTTTTGCTTTTTGCCTTTGTTTTCCGGTATTCTACTTTTTTGGTATCTGCTTTCTTTTTTTCTTTTATTTATAATTTCTCTAGGAATTTCTAATCCTAACCTCTTTAACCTTCCCTGAACACCACAACCACTTCTTCCAATATTACTTGCAATCGTTTTTACAGGAAGAACCAAGTAATTATCTATTATATATTTATCTTGTTCTGTAGTAAAAGTCGTTCTTCCTACTAAAGCTCTTTTTCTAAATTCATTTTGAACTTCTTTAGATGGAGTTAATCCTTCTGATTTCAAAAACCTTTGAACAACAGTCCTAGAACATCCAATTGATTCAGATAACTCTCGGCTACTCAATAGCAAACAGTTTTCTTTTATAAATTCTTTGTTTTCTCTACTTAGTATTGTGATCATTGTACTTACCTAATTGAAAAATTGTTGTTTGTGATGTATTTTGATAAATCCTATACTTGGATGTGTGGAAATATTGTATATCATTTTCACAGGCTGTTAATTCTAGATTCATGTTCTCGAACTTATTTACTCTATCTACTGATATTGCTATTGAACCTGAACCAATACCTGTATCTAAAATTTTATCTCCTTTATTTGCATATTCAAGTAATAACCAATCATAAATTTTAGTCGGTTTTTGAGTAGGATGGACCCTCTTTTCATATAGCTTTTTATTTCCTTCCACAATCTCGCCATTCATTTTACTTCCTTGCATCATTCCTGCCCACATATATCTATAGATAAATGTTGGTTTATTGAAAGATGTCCATATTAATTCACAATCAAACTGATCTGAATTACCATTACATTTATCCCATATTATCCATCCTATCGGGTGTTTCTTTATAAAGTTTTCAAATTCGTTTCTTCTTGGGGGTTGAAACGGTTTTTCAACAATCCAATCAAAAAAATTACCTCCAAATACAATTTGATTTTTACTCACTCTAAACAATTCTTTTCCATAATTAGAATCTGCAGGACTATTATCCCAAGTCTTCTTTTGATAGATAGGATCAGGGGCTTTTAAATATTTCCCATTTTTCTGTTTTATAGGAGTATTTCTACTCTTATGATTTTTAGAACTTTCTTTTATACCATACTCAGGATCAACAGGAGCAATATCAAAATGATTATTTTCATATTCTTGCATAAGAAACATTCTATCTTGTTTGAATAGTTTTATGTAACTAGGTAACATTTTATCAGTTTTTATTTTCTAAAGCTTTTACCTTCCCATTTGATTATGTTAAACATCTCAGGTAGCCTATCTCCAATACGTTCACCGTATCGCTCTGTTATCTCTGAAGGTTTGTGGTTAGTTGTCACATAAGTGATTGCGTTGTTTTTGTTTCTCTCGAATAACAATTCTGCAAACACTTCTGTTTTATTAAACGCTTTGTTTTCAAAGCCTAAATCATCTATGTATAATTTACCAGTGTAATAGTGTTTAAGTGAGAAAGTACTTTCTTTATCTCTAGAAGCTCTCATGTATTCATCTACAAAAGCTCCTGAACTTATACAGTTAAACCAAAGTGAGGTGTCATTTCGTTTTGTTACGAGCTCCTTCCCTATTTTATGAAGAATCTCAAAGAGCAGAGACTTACCAATACCATAGTTTCCATAAATCAAAAGCCCTTTTTCTAAACTCGGAACACTTTTGATTAAGCCGTATTCATTAAAATCTTCCTGCTTTAAAAAATATCTGAAAATCGTTTTTACAACTTTATCATTATCCAGGTTTATCTCATAGGAATCTTTCGAATGATATTTCCATAACTTCCAGAACATTGATTTAGTGAGCTTAAAATCATTTTCAATCACATCTCGTTTTAACGGAACATACACATCATGATCTGTATTTGATCTCTTTGATCCAGCAAGGTTTCTTAACGCCTCTATTGCTTTTCGATGATTAGTCATATTGCTTTACTTTTTCTTTTACTTCTTTGTTCATTTTACTCGAAACACCACCTAATTTTGATAGTTTGTGAATCCAATCAGTGTTTTCCCAATCTGTCTGGTAACTAAGCCATCCATGGGCTATTTCTTTGGATTTGTTTTTGTATTCGATGTAAGCCTCAGTTTGAGTCTTGAATTCTTCAAGTTTGTTTTGATTGTTTAAGGATTTTAAAAAGGAATACACTTTCATTTCTCGTTCTTCTCCCTCTTGAGAAAAGTAATTGCATATTTTCTTTATAAATTTTTCATTTTCTTCAAAATCAAAAGCGCGTATATTTTCTTTTCTTTTCTCTTCTATACTATCCTCTTCTATCCTTTGTGGGTTTACGGGTGAGTCACTTGGTAGTTTTAAGGGTTTAGGGTTACTTTTTGGTGGTTTACGGACACCTTTTGATATTAAAATCTGGATTAATGAAATTCTGTTAATACAATTATTGGATCTTTTTTTATAAGCATCCTGAATACTATCAATAAAATCCTGACACCAAATTATTCTGTTTTCCTCCCATAATTCTCTATCGAATTTTTCAAGATCAACCAGATCATTTATGATAGCTTCTAAGACCTTTTTTGCGACTTTGCATTTAGCTGATAAAAACATCATGGTCGTATTCTTAGACAGGTCTAAATAATGATAATTGGTCCGTGCTAATTCCCTTAAAAGTTTTACAAAAACAGCAAATCCATCATTCCCATAAGTTTCTTCCAGATAAAACATTTTATTTCCATCTTCACACATAAAAGGAAAATAATCCACGTTATTTCGTTGTTGTCGCGCCATTCTATAATTGGATTATTGAGTTGGTGTAATTAATTGACAGTTGAAGTAGGTCGATATGTTTAATTACTATAGAATTATAAAGACTTTCTCCTTCAATTATTTTTTTAATCTCATCTATTTGCCTTCTATATGTTTTGCTGGTGTCGTAAATGTTTTTGATTGTCTTGTTTGCATGTAACGCTGTTGCGTGATTCAATCCATATATTTCTCCTGATTTTTTAAAAGTGTACTTCAAATAAAAAATAGATAGATACATTACAATTTGTCGCGCAAATACAATGTGTCTTTTTCGGGTTCTAACTAATAAATCCGAATTCTTTAGACCATAAAAATCACACACTGTTTGTTGAATTAGTTCTATTTTCATAACCCTTTGCTTTTTAATTTGTCATACACTTTTTTCCAATACTCATGTCCTTCTTCAGTATTCTCTTCATCCCATTCAAAAGCACATATTAAAGCTTCTGATTGCTTTTTAAATCGGGTAGTTACATTTAAACCTCTTTGTTCTTTGAAATACAATACTGCATTAACAGCATGGATTTGAGGCAAACAATGTAAATGGTCAATTATTCTTTTAGACTTAATCATTGTTTTCATTGTATCTGTTTTTTATTTCTTCTATCTTGCCTTTATAGTTTATCCTCTGGTGCATTTTAAAAGCTTTTTCATAGTCTTTTATCCTGTAATACTCATGCTGTTCTATTGTGGTTTCATGCTTATTTCCAATCCAAATAAAAACCCAAAAACCAAACATTATTGATAACCCAACTATAAAAGATGCACTAATGATAAATTCCAGATTCTCCATTACTTAAGTTGTTTAATTTTTTCCCTTACTTCTTGTTGTATTTTCCTTAATGATTCTCTATGAATTGTATATTGAGCTTGTCTTTTTTTTGATGGCACTCTCTACATAACATCGTTATATTACCGGTGTTAAATGCCTTTTCTGTCCTTCCTTTTTCTTTGCAGCTTTTTACGCTTTCATTGTGACTGCAATCCAAATACGTCCCGTTTGAGATTCCACATTCTTCACAAAAATTGTATCCATGCTCCTCAAACTGTTCTCTAACCTTTTGTGCTTTTGCCTTACTTATTAATCGATCAATTACAGATTGCTTTAATCTTTCCCCGTTGCTACATCTATAAGTATTCATAGATTAATCTGTTTTTAAGCCTCAATAGTTTTCAATACCTTAGTAAGAGCATTGATCTTGTTGTAGGTTTTTTTCAATTCCTTTTTAAGAACTTCCTTTGTGGCATCACTTAGACCCAGATTATAATCGTTAATAATCTGATCTCTGTAATCTCTTAGGTCAACATATTTTTGATTGATTAAATCTATTCTCTGAGAAAAGCTTTTAATCGTTCTATAAACAGTGTTGTTTTGTTTTGACCATTCATTTTTTTTAATCCCTACTTCCTCTATTAAGCACATGTCTTTTAACTCGGTAACTCTTCCTACAATCTCATTTATAGGTATGTGATGCTTGTTTCTTATGTCTACCGATGAACAAGGCTCATTGTCTTTTATAAGTTGAAAGACTAATTTTCTTTTCTCTGATAGTTTTCCTACTACAGAGAGATAAGATTGATTTCTGTTTTGTATTGAAGTATTCATATCGTTTTTATTTTTTATCCACAGACAGCTTTTAGGAACATCTTAGCATTGATTATTAAAAGTTTATTCTGCCTGTGGGATTTATATAAATTGTTTATCCTTTATAAAACCCTTGAAACCTGACCAGATCCAAATATTCTGGGGAGTTAATTAATCCATCTCCTTTTCCTGAAAGCGATTCTGCTCCAGATTCTCCTAAGACTACTTTTGAATCAATCTCTTTTGGTACTCTAAAACATATTTGTACTGGGAAGTTCACTTTAGCATCTCCAGTAATAACTTTTACTGAAGCTCTTTGTGTTGCTGCTAAAACTCTAAATCCTGAAGACCTACCCTTTTGTAATATTATTTTCAGATTCTCCTCTAATGCTTTTTTTGTAGAAACATGAATCCTCTTCATTTTAGGACTTCCATTCTGATAAAGTCCTACAACCTGATCTTCGTAAACTTTCAATTCTTGTCCTTTTTTTGATGCAGAAACAGCATCGGCAAATTCATCGAACACTATTAATGTTTTTTGTTCTGAACCTGATTTAACAAGTTCATTCATCTTCACAATTAGTTGTTCCATTTTATTCTCTATGTCCTCAATGTCGTTGTACACTTCAATATTTGAATTCGCTTTCAATGTTTGAAACTCAAATTTTGGATCAAACACTACTATGTTTTGTATTTTTGCTTCAATCGCATAGTGTATGATGGATTCTATTGATACCGACTTTCCGGACCCTGTTGCACCACACATTAATACATGGGGTGTTGATTGATTTTGTAAATCCCAATAGATACATTTATCAAAATTATCTACACCAATAGGTATTTTCAATCCTTCTAGATATGATTTATCAAAAATCAAATCTTTATCTCGTTTTTTAGATGATTCTATTGATATGTAAGATTTTCCCTCGTATACAAATAATTGCTTATTTATTCTGATGCTAGATACATCCAGAGCATTTGCTATATCAAGTTTATATTTGTAAATCTTACTTAAACTTGTCCCTGCAGAAACACTTAATAAAAATGTATCATTTGAGTATCCACTGAATGTATGATCCACTCTGGCAATTATTCCTAGAGTTCTTAATATGTGTTCTATTTTTTCCTGTTTTGTCATGTCTTTATCTGATAAGTTGTATTGGATAAATTCGGAAGCATTATTTCTGAATTTTTTTATCACACTTGGGTTTATTGAGCCAATCGAAGCATCTCTAATTTTTTTTAGTCTATTAGAAATAATTTCTTTTTTTGATTCAGGAATATTAAAGTCTTCCACTTCGGAAATCATTGTTTTGGACCAAAATTCATGGATTTCTGCTTTGTCTATGAAGTTGTCATTTTCATTTATCAAATACACGTAATCAGGATCAGAAACCGCTTCAAGCATTCTTTTTAGTGGCTCATAAACTAAAGCTTCATAAAGCTTTATAGTGTCTTCAGACATTTCGACTTTAAAACAGTTCAATTGAGGTTTTCCGTTCCTGTTATTTGAATATTTATTTTCTACAAACCAAACCTCATCTACTTTTATTTTTAAGGCTGACTCTACACAATTGAAGTAAGTTATTGCTTGTTTACCTATACCGAATGCTAATTCTTTTTCATCTGAAAAAGTAGCTTTTGACTTATGATCAATAACAACTATTTTGTCATCATGTGTCTTTGCAATCAAATCTACTTTCGCATGACATGGAAGAGGTATATCTACACCATTTATGTTTAAAAACTCGTCAAAATATCTTTCAATAAATAGAATTTCTTTGAATTCGTAAACCTGTTTTTCTCTTAAAAAATTCTCTAACAAAGAAACACTTAGCTTATACGCTTTTTCTTTACAAGCATCTATTGTTGGTGTAGTCTTTTGAATTTTCCAGATATTAGCCCTTTGGTTTTCTATAAATTCAAAAGCTATCTTCTGAAGTTCCACTAAATCCTTTTCTTCTTTATTTTTTAGTGACTCGAAATAATAATCTAATGATAAATGATACGCTTGACCTGCAATTGTTGAAGCTGATAACTTAGGTGGAACCCTATATATGTAGCTCATTTCAAATGCCTTTTCATTTCTTGAAAATGAGCTTATCTTTGAAAAGCTCCAGCTGTCTATAAGAAAGTTGCTAAACAACTGATCGTATTCATCTGGACTCAGGTTTCTATATTTATGGTTTCCTGAATTCATGGTAAATCGACTTTATTTTCCGTAGAAATTTTATCCTTTAATTCCTGAACCTGATCGTATTGGTCTATGTCAATGGTGTTATCAACATAATTATATTGCCCTTCTTGCTCTTGAACGGATTGATCAACCAATTGAGCCGTTTGCATTTCAATAGACATAATTCCCCACTTTGAAAGAGTACTTTTCAGTACGGTTTTCATAGCCATTGCATCAAACTGATCTTTGTCCTGCCACGGAGATTTTTTTGAACTATACGCTTGAGAATACTTTTTTGCGTGTTTTATCACTGACTCTTTCGTCCAATAACATGTTTTTTCCATGCCGTTTGACAAACTAAAATATGCTGCATATCCTACAACTTTTCCTTCACCTTCTGTGTTGAAATCGGCTATTAACTCTTCGGTAAGTCGATTAAATGAAGTGAATTGACTCTCATATACTTCGGTCACGTTTATTCGCTTATATTGGCCAGTTCTAAGTGCTAATTGTACGTAGCCTTTCCACCCCATTTGAAACTGAGCTTGTCCTTTGTATGGTACAATCCACGCAAAGCCAAGATTTTGATTTATGGGAAGGTCTAAAGTTGCTGCTGTAGCTGCTGCAGTTAAAACTGTATTAGGATCTGATTTTGATAATAATTTATTACTTCCAACAATTTGTAGAACTGAAGAAATGAATCCAGGAGCTTTATCCCCTAACAATTTTTCAAACCTTTGTTGAATTGATTTTCCTTGGAAAAGCTGTTTAGTTGTTAATTTCGCTTCCATACTAATTTGCTGTTATTTGATTACTTACTTGATTGCTTGGTAGGTATATTATGAACTGTTCTTTTTTTGAACTTTCATAAATATGAATGTCTAGAATAGATTTGCTATAAGGTCGCTTTGCTCTGATAAAAGATGTTTTTAAATAATACATCTGGTTGTTATCTGGGTTGAATATTTTACTATCATCCCCTTTTACTTCAAAACTTTGTGAATCATAAGCGTATATGTACTTATTGAATCTTACATTAAGTTCGTTTTGAGTTTGCTTTGGACTAGTTTCCTCAATAACAAAAAACTTCTTTTGTGTATTTACAGAGTGTAACTTATGCCCTTGGCTAAATCCTTTTACAAATAGGATTAAGAGTAGTATTTGAATTATCCTTTTCATTATTTCTCTGATTTTAACTCCCCACCTTCAAACCAATACCACTTATCAGCCTCTATCAATTCTCCTTTTATTTTATGTTTACCTACTTTAGCTCTGTATATATCCTTGATATACCAGTTGTATTGATCGTCTTGTCTCCAATCAGTAATAACTATCCACCCTTTTGATGCTTTTGATCTTGACGAAACACCTAAAGAAGAACTTATGCAGTTGTCTCCTGAGGTGTTGGCGTGTGCTTCGTCTCCTGAGGTGTTGGCGTGTGCTTTGTATCCTGAGGTGTTGGCGTGTGCATAGCCTCCTGAGGTGTTGGCGTATGCTTCGTATCCTGAGGTGTTGGCGTGTGCTTTGTCTCCTGAGGTGTTGGCGTGTGCTTTGTATCCTGAGGTGTTGGCGTGTGCATAGTTTCCTGAGGTGTTGGCGTGTGCTGTTCCTGAGGTGTTGGCGTGTGCTTCGTCTCCTGAGGTGTTGGCGTGTGCATAGTCTCCTGAGGTGTTGGCGTGTGCTTTGTATCCTGAGGTGTTGGCGTGTGCTTTGTATCCTGAGGTGTTGGCGTGTGCATAGCCTCCTGAGGTGTTGGCGTATGCTTCGTATCCTGAGGTGTTGGCGTGTGCTTTGTCTCCTGAGGTGTTGGCGTGTGCATAGCCTCCTGAGGTGTTGGCGTGTGCTTTGTCTCCTGAGGTGTTGGCGTGTGCTTCGTCTCCTGAGGTGTTGGCGTGTGCTTTGTATCCTGAGGTGTTGGCGTGTGCATAGTCTCCTGAGGTGTTGGCGTGTGCTTTGTATCCTGAGGTGTTGGCGTGTGCTTTGTATCCTGAGGTGTTGGCGTGTGCATAGCCTCCTGAGGTGTTGGCGTATGCTTCGTCTCCTGAGGTGTTGGCGTGTGCTTTGTCTCCTGAGGTGTTGGTAGTTTCGGTATCACACTTTACTTTATCAAAAACCAAATCAAAGTGTACCTTAAACATTTTAGCAATTGATATTTTTGAAAATATCTTAAGTTTGTTTGTAGATGTTTTTGTTTCTTCAGTATGATTATCTCCTATTGCCTCTACTTCACAAAATGTATTTTTTCCATTAGGGGGGTAAAAATCAAATACATCTAGTGGTTTTTCACAAAAGTGCATTCCTTTACTACACACATTTGGCTTTAGTTTTTCCTCAAAAGTTTCGTTTTCATTGTATTGTTTTTCTCTACACTGTAGATTTTCGTCGAATCCTTTATATCCTTTTATATTGCTCATTATTATATTGTTTACTATTAGATTTTTAGTTTGATTAAGATTATCTAGGCACTCCGTATCCGGCTAAAACCTTCTTATTGTCTTTAGAAAATTCAAAGATTTCGTATACGTAGCTTTTGGTTTGTTTTGCATGTTGTGACGCCTCTTTGACACACTGGAAGAACTTGGTTAAACCATCTTCAATTCTTCGTGTTACTTCGATATTGTTTTCTGTAAAGTATTTCATTGGTTATTTGTTTGATTATTACTTATGGTATGATATAACTGTAGTGTGTTTCTCATCCACCGGATCAAAAAACATTGATACGTTTGATACCACAGAGTGTTTTTCTAATTTTTGATATTCAGCGACACTTAACACTTCCATTTTTGATCTGTTGCTATCTTTGATAATTGATGTTTTCATAATATTTAGGTTTTAAAATGTTATCTATGTATGGCGTAGCTTGCTGCTTTACCCCAAAACTTTAAAAATTTGTGAATGGATTTGATCATCTTTACTACCCTTGCCCAATTCATTTTTGATCTTTTCATTTCTGTAAGTTTTAATCCTTTACTACTTTCTTTAAATAAGAGGTGAGTATTACCCTTCTTCCTTTACTGTTAAAAATCCAATCCTGATCTTTTTTAAGTTTACCCTTCATCATCCAATTGCGTATAGTTTGGCGAGTTTTTACCTCTGGGAAAAATTCCCCATCTAGTACTTGTCCTATGGTTAAAAACTTCTTTCTTAAATATGCTGCCTGCTTTCTCGATATATCAGCCTGTAATTCTTCTCGTGGAGCTGCAATCATATCATTCTCTTTAAAGAATCTTTTTAGCTGCCCTAGTGTTATCGTGGTATTTTCATCCATAATTCTACTTTAAACAGTGATACAATACCGACACTCCAGCTATAATCGAATACAATAATCCTAATGCTATCACTGTAAATAAACAGGCTGTCCAAACCGCATTTTTGAAATCCTTTATCGCTTTTTTACTGTGTTTCATTTCTCTACTGTTTCAGGTTGTACAACTTCTATCGACAATACTCTTGATACCTTTTCGTCAGTGTCCTTTTTGCAGTCCTTTGCTGCTTGCTGAATAGCATTAAAAGCCACATAGTAAACACTCTCATCCTTGTAATCCCCATTAACTATTTTTTTAAAGTTTACAGGAAGTGCTCCGTATATGTCTGCTGCTCTTTTCTTACCTCCATCAGGCAAATTCCCATACCCTTTTTTTACTGCTTCTTTAATGTTTTCCATGATTAAAATGGTAATTCGTTATTATCATCTATTTTGTATACTTCTCCTCCGATCTGATTAGCCATTGAATTAGCAATCATCTGGGCCATTTCTTTATTTGGTGATGGCACTTCTTTTGTGATCGTTATAGTGTAAGTCTGTTTCATTTCTTTATTTTTTTATGAATATTTTCTTTACTGTTTTGTCCGAGAAAATGAATATTAAAGGAGTGTTGAAATGACGTTCCCCGATCTCCATTAATTCGTTTTCAGAAAAAATCCCACTCCTCAAAAATTTTCCTGTCATATCAAAAAGATTGTATTCTAAACCTGTACAATCACAGTTTTGAGTGTAGCTTATTATTTTGCTTTTTAAGTGATTCATCTTGATTGAACAATCAACATTTCCCGATTTGAATTTTACTCCTGTAGATATGTTTATCTCACCGCTTCCAGAAATATCACCACTTACTACAAAATTGCTTTTGATCGTTAGGCTTGTATTGTGTATTCCTAATTGTGCGCTTACCACAATAGGAAACAAAAACAGTATGAATAGTGTTAGCTCTCTCATTTTATTAGATATTAAAGGTTGCGTGCATTTCTGTGCTTAATCGGTCTGAATGTGACCAAGAAGAATTTTCTCCTATCTCTGAAATACAATAGTTATGTATCCAGTTGCTTACTTCGATGTAAGTATTTGTTTCTTCTGGGATAATCTCATCCTCATAGAT
Organism: Aquimarina macrocephali; assembly: GCF_051627225.1. Taxonomy (NCBI): domain Bacteria; kingdom Pseudomonadati; phylum Bacteroidota; class Flavobacteriia; order Flavobacteriales; family Flavobacteriaceae; genus Aquimarina; species Aquimarina macrocephali. Next base: position 4,289,394 of record NZ_CP151795.1, on the reverse strand, counting down.
GATCGTTAAATCCCAATCACCATATATAGGTGATGTATTAAGTAATACATGAATCTTCTCACTGTCTGCCTCAACAAAAACAGTTTGCATCTCTCTGTCGATCTCAATTACTGAATCACTTTTTAAAAATGTTGTGATTTGATTAGTTAGAGTTTCCATATATTTGCCTTGATTTATTAGTATTACAATACAAATATAGAGCAAGCTCTATAACAATCCAAATATTTATGTCACTTTCTATATAACTGTGACTTATTTATAGTGATTCTAAATAACATAAATAACTTAACAATGAACTTTGATCAAAGAATCAACAGGATAGTTGATAGAATTAATTCTAATGGCATAACTGCATACGAGATAAGTCAAAACACAACCCTAACTATCAATGGAATACAAAAAATAATAGATGGCAACACAAGTAAACCCAGGTCTCGAACTCTGGATGAAATTGAAGCCTATTTGGACAAAAAATTATCGGTTGCTGTAGAGGGTTCTGAAATAGAACATGGAAAAAATGTTCCAATGTTCTACAACAAAAACGGATCCGCTGCCACAATGAAAGACATATCAGAATACGTGGTGCGCAATGTAGATAAGTTCAAAGAAGACATTGCTTTTAAGAATATGATAGATAAGGAGGCCTTAATGATCTTGTTGAAGGCCAAAAAAGGTGACACAATTGACATAGATTTGATCGGGAAGTAAAAATTATTTAAATTTATTTACTCTTAAAAACCTAAATTATGAAAAGATCTCACCTTTGGTTAATCCTGATTTTAATGATAACCGTATTTGTTGTTTTTATAAATCAGATTAGACCTGATGATCCATATATTACAGAAAGTGAAACCATCTATTCGGACCCATGGAGAAGCCCTTTTACTGAAGAAATTACTTCTATATCAAAATCTTTTACTAAAAATAATATTAAAGGTTGTGGAGATTATTTCATAAAAACATTTAAAGCACAACAATATTTAGTTGCTTGCACAAGTGACAATATTGAATGGAAATACTATGTAGTTTATTCAAATATGAATAAAGTATATCTAGCAAACAGTGAAATGATTAAAAAGCTTTCACCTCCTGTTATCAAAAAATGAGTTTTTACTTTGTACTAAGAACTATTGATATAGATTTGATTGGGAAGTAGTCTATCACTCTTTTATTATTTAGAATCAGTATAAATAATTTTCCTTATATTTATCACCTACTATATAGAACACCCCAAAAGTCTATTTAATCAATATTATGTCAAATACAACCATTCTTGATAAAACTACTAAGATTTTAAACTTTAACCCAGTTGATAAGTCTTACACATCGGATGATGTCTTAGATGCATATTTGAAAGGAAAGTCTGAAATGGACCGAAAGATTAAAGAAAAGATTATCACAGGACTTCAAACATCTGCGATGACTTCAAACTTGGTTTATGAAAAACTTAAGAACATAAAGGTTGACATTAAAGAAATGTATTTAAGGTTAGTCGATTTGGATAGTTACGAATCTTTAGTAATAATATCTGATGAAGATTATTATGACAAGACTAAGAGATGGGATTCGTACAAGATTGCTCGTCAATTAAATTCAAATATTGATGATTTGGATATTGCTTTTTTGTTTATGCCAAGTTCAGACAGCATAAATTACGACATTATTAATTCTGAAGGTTTCTTATTTAAATATGGCGACACCACCGAGAGCTAGTTGCCTTGATCATGCACTTCACAATTTTAACGCTTGCAATAAGGTAAAGGAAATTGAAAAGTGTGATGACTGGACTATTACTATAGCATTTTATTCATCATTAAAGTTTGTTGAGGAACTTTTGTTTCCTGCGGATTATCCTCATCCATGCAATGAAGTAAACATTACAGAGTTTGAAAACTTCCATCGATATGTTTCAGCACACGGTCGAATTGGTAGACCTAATCCACATAAAATTTTATCTGAGTTAGTTGAAAATTACATAGAAGATGATGATGTAGTTAATTATTATGAAGATTTAAAAACAGCTTGCTACAATGCAAGGTACATCAACTATAATGTTGGTGAACAAAGAAAGCAAATGTCTCTAGAAGCTTTAGAGTATATTAAGAACTTTGTTGTAAGTAAATAGTTGATCTATTGTGGAAAACCACAATAAAAAGAATTAAACAATAATTACTTTTGATTTAAATAATTGTCTTACTTTAAAACCTTGGTATATGAAATATATCACTACTCTTTTTCTTTTAATCAGTTTATTTTCTTATTCGCAGAATAGTTACACTACCAAAAGTGGATTTGAATACAAAGTTGGAGATACTATAACTTTAGGTTCTCCAATGCATATCAGTAGCTCACCTTTTATTGCATCCACTTGTAAATGGGAAACAGTATTTAGCAAAAAGAAGGGTGAGAACTGCAGGAACATGAACTTTACTAGTAAAGATGCAATTATATATGAGATTGATCTTAGTAAACCTGTCAAAATTCATTTCAAAATTTTTAGTCGAAAGTTCTATACTACAATAGAGAAAGGAATATCTTCTGGTGAAATTATTATTCCTGGAACTGAAAAAGAAAAACCCAAAGCCGATAAATACGATCTTATTGCTAAACTGAAATCTCTTTTAGATGATGGAGCCATTACCAAAGAAGAATATGAAAGTGAAAAGAAAAAAATACTGTCTAACTAATTACAGTTCTTTATTATTCTATACTAAAATAGGATTTTTATTTAGAATCAATATAAATAATACCTAAAAATGTTATATGTTATAACAATAATTTACTTTTGCGGTATCATTATTGTAATATGTAATGTAAATAAACACTAAAATCTGGCAAACAATGGCAAAACCAATTAAAGAAACACCTTTTCTAAGTGGTAAAGATGCTAAAAACTTTATCCAGGATAATAAGGATGTGAAAAAAATTTCTGAAGAAGAAAAAACAGAAATCCAAGAAAGTTACGAAGTACTGAAAAGCATCGCAGAATTTGAAATTTGATGAATTAAAATTAATCAGGTTAAAGCCTGATACTAAGATATTGCCGTTTGACTGTGATGATGCAGATTTAAACGGCTTTCTTTTTGATGATGCCAAAAATTACGCAAACAATTTAATAGCTGTTACTTATCTGATTCATGACGGAAAAAATACTTTAGCATATTTTAACTACCTAAATGATAAAATTTCTCACACTGATATAGGGAATGTCGATAAATTTATTCAAAGAATTGGTATTCATTTACCAAAAGAAAAAAGTGGGCACAAAAGCTATCCAGCAGTTAAAATAGGAAGATTAGCAGTAAGTAAAGACATTCAAGTCTCTGGTTTGGGAACTAAAATTATTCAGTTTACAAAAAACTACTTTAGCACCAATAATAAAACTGGCTGTAAATTCATTACTGTCGATGCTTATAAAAATTCATTAGGGTTCTACGAAAAAATGGGGTTTAAATATCTATCCAGCAGAGACAAAAAATCTGACACCAGGTTGATGTATTATAATTTGGAAAGTATTACTTGATAAAAGTTAGAAATCAATTTCCCCCTTAAGAAAACAAAAACCACACTCCAGAATTATATTTACTAATTGTGGAAAACCACAATGAAAATAGTTTAATGATAATTATTTTTGATTTGACAAATTATCTTACTCTTTAAACCTAGGCTTATGAAATATATCACTACTCTTTTTCTCTTCATGAGTGTATTTTCCTATTCACAGAAAGTTGTCAGATCCAAAGTCACCGCAAATAATGGTATAGAATACAAAAGAGGCCAAGAAATAACATTTTCAGATTTTTCTTATAAAATAAAGAAGATTTACAATGATAAGAAAACAGGGGAATTGTTTTTCGAAATAATCGGTGATCAAAAGATTACAATCAATGTAAATCAAGAAATTAAGAATTGTAATATTAAACCATGTGAGATTGTAAAAACTATAGACTACGATAATTGTAGATACAAAAGAGATGAATTTGACAGGTTTACCAAAAAATCTGTTAAACAAACTAGAGGAAAATTAATTTATTCCGATTTTTCCAGATCTGTAAGTGTGCATGGATTTAAAGTTGATGGCAGCAAATATCTAGAAGTTCTATTTACTGACAACCAATTATTTTCTTTTAATGAAGGAGGTAGTTTCATGCTAATGCTAAAAGATGAAGAGGTAGTAACTTTAAATTTTGAAAAATCTATAGTTGCTGATTATGCAAGAGCAGGAAATTTCGATATTTGGAAAATACGAACATTATTGCCACTAAACCAGGCTCTTTTTAATAAATTGGTTGATTCTAATGTTTTTGAATTTAGATATTACACCGTAGATAGATATGTCGAAAAAAAGATAGGTGAAAAATCTAGAAATAATATAGCAAGTGTCTTAAAATGTATTGAATAAAACCAAACTATGAAATCTATAATTATAAGCTTATTATTCCTTCCGCTATTCTGCTTCTCTCAAACTTTTGAAAGTGGAGTAAGCTCATATGCTGGATTAAACTTAAAAGCTCAATCAAAGATTGAAATTAAGGACTCTATATTAACCGTTGTAACTCATAACAAATCCAAGATAGATTCATTGTCATTTAAAGTGTTGAAAAAGGTTCATGGGGGTAAACAAATATATTTCACAGATGGAATAAAAACACATTCCTTTTCTTATGGAGAGATGAAAGGAAAAATCAAAGGATTCAAATATACACATGTGGTTAATTTATCCTATGATAATATTCAAGGGCCAATTACAGTTCTTTATTATTCAATACTTAAGTAATATAGCAAGCGCCTTAAAGTGTATTGAATAACAAACCAAAAGTTAAGTTAAAATAAAAAACTATATTTGTCGAACTACCCCTATCCATACCAATTTAAGAATTACCATCAATGGCTAGAAACGAAAAAAGCAGAAAAAAAAATAACGCTGCTAGACCCAATTTTTGGGGAATGTTACAAAATGTTTTAATCGCAAGTTTACACAAAGGACAGCTCCTACCAATGACAGGAACTCTTGGAGTTATCATTTTTATGATAAGACTTCCATCCGATCAATTGTTGATTTTTTTGGATAAAATGCTAAATTATTCATTATTTAACTGTATATTAGGATGGATAATTGCAATAATTGTTACCTTTGGTAGTATATATATCACCAAAAGACAACGTAGAATTCACACTACTGAAATAAAAAGATTGGCTGAAGAGAAGAAAGCTCTACAACAAATAATCTCCAACAAAAAGCTTCCTTCTAGTAACAAAAAAAAGTGAAATTATGACAACATTAATTTATATTATTCTTTTCCTTTCAATATGGCATTTATTTTATGAAGCAGTAGTTGCTCCATCTTTAAGACATGGTTTAAGATATGAATTTTTCAAACTTAGGGATAAATTAAGAAACCTAGAAATGAAAGGTTTGAGCAAAAAGGATGAAGTAATCTATGATGTCCTAGATCATACGATTTGTGATATTGTTTATTCCATGCATTACATTAGTATAGTTAATTATTTTAAATTAAAAAATAGTGAACTAAGTGATAAAAAAACAAAAGATAAGTTAAAGGAGATGATAGAGTTCATGAATACTCCTGATAACCCGGAATTAAAGGAAATTGATCATGAAATGAATAAATTAGCATCCAAAATATTATTTATAAATGCAGGAGCATGGTCCATGTATTTAATTCCATTATTGCCATTGTTATCTATTTTCCATGCGGTCTCATTAATTAATGGTAAAATCAAATCGTTAGTATATAAAGTATCGAGCAGACTAATATATTTTAAAGAGAAAATATATTCAGAAACAGAACATATGGATAATAATATATCAATGATTTAGATTACTTCATATTACTTTGATTGCTTTAGGATATGAAGCATTTTTCATTATTTAGAATCAATTTAAATAAAGTTTGATTTAACAGCTTTTTCACCAAAATTTGTCACTGAAATTGTATTATTGCTTTACTCAATAAAGATTATTATGGAAGAATACTTATTTGAAGGATCATACAAAAGTACTTCTAAACGTGTTAGAGTAAAATTATTATTAGCACACTTCAAAGATGAAAATAATGTACATTTTATCTATTCTCCCCATTTAGATTTGACTGGTTATGGAAAAAGTCTACCTGAAGCTAAAAAATCTTTCAAAATAGTTTTCGAAGATTTTGTTGATTATACTCTTAAAAAGAAAACTTTAGGAAAAGTCTTGACTAATTTAGGATGGGATTTAAAAGGTTCTCTAAAAAAACCTAAAAAAGTGATTGCTCCCAGTATTACAAGTGTTATTGCAGATAATGATTATGTGTCGGACATTTTTGACAACTATAATGTAAACACTTATCACGAAGAGGTTGGTATTCCTGCAATGGCGTAATCATCTTTTATGTCAACTCGAAAGTTATCTAATATTCCTTTAAAAAAATTCCGCAAATTTCTGAGTGCACAAGGTTTAAATGTAATTAAGAATACGAAAGGTAGAGGAGGACATGAAAAATGGTCTAAGTCAGGAATAGATTTCCCTATTACAATTCAAACTCATATAGATCCTGTTCCAGAATTTATAGTTAAGCAAATTCTTAGGAAGTTAGAAATGGATCGAAATACTTTCTTTAAAGAGTTTCTTAAAATATAAACTCAGCAGGACATTACCTCGAAACAGTTTGATACAACAGATACCTTTGTTCAAAGGTTAGGACATCAAATATATCTGATAAGTTTGTTTTATGATTCTTGAGTTCGTTTTTTAAGTCGTCAATCTCTTTTTCTTGTTGCTCAACAAGATTTTCATAATCGGATTTTAATTCCTCAAAAACATCATCATCCAGATACTTAGATTTTTTCCTTAGAATTTTTAATTGCTTTTTCTTTTTCATGCTCGCCTATATTAAAGAATTAGTCTAAAGAATCTATTACATCTACTGTATCATTGAAATACTCTTTTTTGTCTTCTTCTTTAATATATTTTTTCTTAATATCGATTCCAATATGTCGGGTTAACTTCTTAATATTAGAAAGTAGAATTTTATTACTTCTTGATAGTTGCTTAATTAAAAAAGTAACAAACGCCAACGTAATGAAAGACGCAACACAAAAACCTAATGCATAAACATGTAGTAGCACATCGTCTAAGCCTAATTCCCGTGCATTAAACACCCAATACAACTGTATGAAGTAAATATATATAGGAGCAAAATAAGATACTTTGTAAGCTCTTAAATAAGCTCCAAAACATAACAGCAATGGTGAAAGTGTTTGAGTTAAAACCCAAATAAAAGTTTTAGCACTTTTAAAACCGTAAGTTTCTGTAATACCAAAAGTGGTAACCTTATCCGAGAATAATAATAACCCAGACAAAACCACCACTATTGATGCAAATATTTTTAAAGCTGTTTTTTTGTGATTAATTTCCTCCTCCCTGCTCTCCTGGTCTTTCGATTTCGTCTGGGTCAACTTGGTAAATTTCAAGTTCGTTGTTTTCGGCTGTTTCTTCATTGATGTTGGATTTTTCACAACTAACAAACGATAACCCTAATACTACTAATGATAATACTGCTAATTTTTTCATCTTCCTTAAATTTTTATGGTTTTCACAAAGATAATTCTTAGCAAAACCAAAACACTCAAGATCAATGAACTATTTAGTAAATAGCACATCATGTGTAGTATATAACTATCATCTGATAGTACATTACACTATTTTACAATTGACGATATGTGTGTTGCATTCTAGGGGTTTTCAAATATAGGGACATTTCCCCATTGAACGAATACGGTTAAACCACAAAACTACTTAAAGATATGCAACTATTATTACGGTTTCCCGCATTTAAACCAATCAGTTGATTTAGTTTTTATTTAAAGTTTGCTCCTTTACTTATACTTTCTGAAATACAGACAAGAAGATTCATATGTTTCTTGCGAAGTACAAGTGATTTTCGATAATTGAAATTTATCAAACCAATCATTAAAACTTGAATAGGCAAAAAAATCGCTTCCTGTTTCAAAATAAAAAGATAAATTAAACACAACTAATTCACTATCAATAAATGTCGCATTTAAAGATTTAAAATTCATAATATTATCACACATAAAGGAGAATTTAAAAACTTCGTTGCCAAAATATTCCTCTACTTCTTTTCTGCTTTTAAAATAATTTTCAAATTGTTTCATTTTCCTCTTTTTTTGTATTTTTAAGTTGTGTTTTTAGTAATTAAGCAGGTAATATCGGGGTAACTACCCAGCAATTACCTAACTAATAATCAATAAGTTATTTTTTTATTAAGGTATTTAATTAGGAAATGGTTTTAAATATGTAATCACATTACCTGTTTTCAAAGTTTGGACAATACTCTCCAAAGTTTGGAGGTGTCATTTCTATTCGTTGTTCTTGTCCAGGACAACCCACAGTGAAATAAAATTCACTTAAATCCCTACATCCGCAATCACCACTATCATCATCCGATGAACATGAAGTGAATAAATACACAAATAAGATTGCTAAAATTGATAGTTTAATTGTTTTCATAATTTTCATAGTTTTATTTGTTGTTATGTTTTTGGTTAGATTTAACAAGGGCCTCTTTTCTGGTTTCGTCTCGATCAGCAAAAGAATTTACTTTCTTATTATTGATATAAAGATTATAGCAAAGTAAAAAGTGATCAGTTGGTTCGATATGAATTATGATTTCTTTTGATTCATAGAAGTCAACAGCTACGCCAATTTGCATACTTAGTGGCATTTCGTAAAACTCACTAAGTTCATAGTCATAATGAAGCGTAAACCAGCTTTCGAAATCTTCTCTTGTTTTTTTTGTAAAAAAAATAGTACTTTGTTCTTTCATTGTTTTTTAGATTGCTACTACATTCTTGGCATAGTATTTTACAGGATTCAAGGTGATTTAATTTTGTACGATTTTTATACGAATAACTTTAACTTTTATTTTAATTCACTTATAAACAATCTATTAACTCACTTTCTGCGTTACTGAAACGTTAACAGTACTTGCCAAATCCAAGGTTTATTGTAATTTGCTATATAAAAACGTTATCATGAAAAAGTCAATACTACTATTCGCTTTATTGGGCGTATTAGTCTTTATTGCTTGTAGCAATATTAAGGCAGACGAAATGACCAAAGCTTCTACATCTAATGAGATCATTAAAGAGAAGATGCCTCCTGCAAAAGCTCTATCCGAAGATTTTAAGAAGTACTGGTATGCAGGTAAAGCAGAAATATCATCATATCAACTAGAACAAGCTCGATATGGAGAAATAAGAAAAGGAACGGCGGTACTAATTTATGTTACTGAAGATTTTTTACCCAAAAAACAGGTGAAAGCAGATCGTCAAAACACAAATAACATACCTGTTTTAAAACTTAATGCTACCAAAAAGTTTAACACAGGAATCTACCCATATTCAGTTATGCAAAGTACATTTTATCCTGTAGCAGATAATCAACATGCCATTAAAGTATCTAATTCGATGCAAGAATGGTGTGGTCACGTATATGCGCAATTAAATAACAAAAAACAATTTGAGATTACCTCGCATTCCTATTTTGAGAATGAAGCGGATCAGGATTTTAAATTAGACAAAGCTATTTTAGAAAATGAACTTTGGGCAAAAATCAGAATCAATCCAGATGCATTACCACAAGGGGACCTACAAATCATCCCTTCTTTTGAGTATTCTAGATTGAGACATAAAGATATTAAAGCATACTCGGCTAAGACGTCTGTACAAAAAGACACTGATACTAATACATATACAATAGAATATCCCGAACTTGATCGAAGTATCAGTATCACTTTTAATGCCTCTTTTCCGTATGAAATTGAGCATTGGACAGAAACATATAAAAGCGGGTTTGGCCCCAATGCAAAGAAGCTTACTACAAAAGCAACTAAAATCAAAAGTATTAAATCTGCTTACTGGGGTAAAAACAGTAATAAAGATGAAGTCTTACGTGATGAATTAGGACTTACGAATCAAAAATAAACATCAATTAATTTACAACTAACTAATACTATACTAATGGTAAAATTATCAGAATCTGACATAAAAGAAAAACTAAACACTATTGATGGTTGGGAATACCATGATAATGCTCTTCATACCACTTTTGAATTTAACGATTTTAAAGATGCTTTCTCTGTTATGACTCGTATTGCTTTTGAAGCCGAACTACAACAACATCATCCAGACTGGTCAAATGTCTATAATAAATTACATATTAGTCTTTCTACCCATGATGCTGGCGGTATTACTGAAAATGATTTTAAACTCGCAAAAACTATAGATAACATTATCGAAGGAGAATAGGGATTAAACTTAATTGTAATCAAAAAATAAATATCAAATTCTAAGGTCAAAACTTCTTGTTTTACTTTTTGAATTTTGGTACTTTAGGCCTAATCAAAATTGATCGTACACAAACATTTGTCAAAAACTTGGTTTCTACTTATGTTTGTATTTAGATTTTAAAATTAGCATATGGGAAGAGCTTTTGAATTTAGAAAAGCACGTAAGATGAAACGCTGGTCAGCAATGGCAAAAGCGTTTACTCGAATTGGTAAAGATATTGTAATGGCTGTAAAAGAAGGGGGTCCTGACCCAGCTTCTAACTCGCGTCTAAGAGCAGTGATCCAGAATGCCAAATCTGTGAACATGCCAAAAGATAATGTCGAAAGAGCAATTAAAAAGGCATCTGATAAAGATCAAGGTGACTATAAAGAAGTTCTTTTTGAAGGGTATGCTCCTCACGGAATAGCTATTTTGGTAGAAACAGCAACAGATAACAATAATAGAACGGTTGCTAATATACGATCCTATTTTAACAAGTGTGAGGGTAATCTGGGAACATCAGGTTCTGTAGAATTTATGTTTGATCATACCTGTAATTTTAGAATTAATAGTGAAGGATTAGATCCTGAAGAACTCGAACTCGAATTTATTGATTTTGGAGCAGAAGAAGTTTTTAAGGATGATGATGGAATATTAATTTATGCCCCTTTTGGAAGTTTTGGAACGATACAAAAAGAATTAGAAAGTCGCGAAATTGAAATTCTATCCTCAGGATTTGAACGTATCCCGCAGGTAACCAAAAAAATAACCCCAGAGCAAGCTGCTGATGTAGAAAAGTTACTGGAAAAAATAGAAGAAGATGATGACGTTCAGAACGTCTACCACACTATGGAAGAATCTTCTTCTGAAGAATAAAGATATATTCTAGTTATCATAAAAAAAGAGTTTAGCATGGCTAAGCTCTTTTTTTGTTATGTTTACTATAATACCCCGACTATAGATAAAATATAAGCTATGAAAAGATTAGCCATACTTCTTCTATTTTCATTTGTGGGCATACTACATTCCCAACATATGGATAATGACAAACTAGAGTTAATTATCAAAAAAAATGCAGATACTGTAAATGGTATTCCCGGTAACTGGAAATTTATATACAAAGAGACTCCAATGCTTTGTGTTACTGATAAAACCAATAATCGGATGAGAATTATTTCTCCTATTACATCATCAGGCAATCTTGATAAAGATTTATTACTTGATGCAATGACTGCCAATTTTCACTCTGCTCTTGACGTAAAATATGCTATCACCAACAAAATTTTATGGTCGGTTTATATTCATCCTTTAAAAGAACTTACCGAGGAGCAGGTAAACAGTGCTATATCACAAGTATATTATGCTGCAAGGACTTTTGGCTCTACTTTTTCTAGTACAGAACTTATTTTTGGAGCAGGAAATACAAAGAAAAAATCTAAAGAAGCTATCCCAGAAGAAAAAATTCGAAAATTTTAAGTTCCGTCGAAGCTATTTTCAGAAACTTTACCCTTAACCCCTACAAAGAAACTATACATACATTCGAAATCCTTTTTAATATCCTCTGTGGGATAATAAGGATCAGAGACTACACATTGTTTTTTTCCAAAATCAAAAGCAACCATAATAATAGGAACATTTGCAGCTTTAGCGATATGGTAAAATCCAGTTTTCCACTCTTTAACTTTTTTCCTTGTTCCTTCTGGAGCAATAGTTAAACGTAACTCATCTTTTTTTCTAAATATCTCTGCAATAGCTTCAACCTTATTCTGGCCAGGAGTTCTATCTAAAGAAATCCCTCCTACTCTTCTAAGGTACCAACCAAGTGGCCATCTAAAAAGTTCTTTTTTGCCTAAAAAGCTTATCTTAATCCCAGCTAATTGCCGTATCAAAAGGCCAATATAGAAATCGTGCCAACTTGTATGAGGCACTACAATAACTATGCACTTTTTAATTGTATCAGCACTGAAATTACCGACAAACTTCCAGCCCATAATTTTGTAATATATGAAGGAAGAAAAATATCGCATGAAAATAAAAGATTGAAAAGCAATTTACAAAGAACGATATAGTTCTTTCAGCATATCAGCATTTATTTTAGATTTCCAATTGTATCCCAGAGCATTTTCCCAGAGTGGTTCTAAGCTTAGTGCAACCTTAGTCATAACATCTAATTGATCTTCGGTTACATTAGCACAAACTCCTGTGGGTAAACTAATATTATGAAATTCTTTCATTTTTTTGAATACAGCTACACCTTCAGGATAGTATTTTTCTAATTTATCAAATACAATACAATTACCTATCCCATGCTTTGTTCCCAGCACATATGCCAGTCCATAGCTCATAGCGTGAGCAACACCAACCTGAGAATATGCAATACTCATTCCGCCATGCCAGGAAGCCATCATTAGTTTTGCATCTACCTCTTCTTTACTCAGATTATTTTCCAAGAAAATCTCTTTACATAAATCTAAGGCCTTTTCGCCATAACTCTGGCTAAATGCATTCAAATACGTTCCATCTAACGACTCTATGCAGTGAATATAACAATCCATACCCGTATAGAACCATTGATCCTTAGGAACATCTTTTATTAACTCTGGATCTAATACAACCTGATCAAAGGGTGTAAAATCAGAATTGATTCCTAATTTGCGTTCGGGTCCTGTAAGTACTGTAGTACGAGACACTTCTGCTCCTGTTCCTGAAATCGTAGGAATTCCTACATGAAATACAGCTTTATTTTTTACCAGATCCCATCCTTGGTAATCTGCAGCACTTCCTGGATTGGTAAGCATAATCGCTACAGCCTTGGATAAATCCAATATAGAGCCTCCTCCTATTCCAATAATTCCACTTGGAACATATTGATAATCATTTCTTATTTTAGAAACTATCTCATCTACCTGAGATGTTTTGGGTTCTTCAACAGTTGATACGTAAATTATCTCATCTGTATACGATAATGGTATCCTATCCTCAATAAATGAGGTGTTGTTTTTAAAAACGTCATCTACCAAAAAGATAAAAGGAGCAATACCATTTCGCACAGGCGAAATAATATCACAAATCTGATTAAAAGCTCCTCTCCCAAATACTACTTTTGGTACCATTGGGAAATTTTTATGCATAGAAGTAGATTCTTCTGGAGTAATTATAGATTTTGGATTCAATAGATTTTCTTTATTTATTATTCTTTTTGCTCTTTCTAAATCTTCCGGGGTATCGATTTCTACACCTTCGTGGTGCGTTTCAACCATTTTAATATTTTTACCGTATTCAAGATATCGAATACATTCGATTTTCTCTGACGCTTCTAAAGAACGCATTGGTAAACGGTAAAAATCTAAAATAGCTTGTTTCTTAAATGCATAAACACCTTTGTGTTTATGGTATACATGGTTTATTTCTTTATCTCTTGGATATGGTATAGGTGCACGAGAAAAATATAATGCGTAATTATTTTCATCTACAATAACCTTTACACTATTAGGGTTCATGATATCATCCCAATCATCCATAGGAGTCATTAGACTAGCTAAGTCTATACGATCAGAGTCTTCCTGATAAAATACACTTAATACTTTTTCTAAGCTCTCTCTATCGGTAAAAGGTTCATCCCCCTGGACATTAACTACAATATCGACATCCATATCTTCGACTGCTTCGGCTATTCGATCACTGCCACAGCTATGTTCTTTCTTGCTCATAATAGCCACACCACCATGAGAAGTAATTTCTTTATAAATAACATCGCTATCAGTAACTACATAAACAGCATCAAAAAGTCCGGAATTTAGAGTAGCTTCATATGTTCTTCTTATGACGCTTTTTCCTTCGAGATCTTGCATTAGCTTGCCAGGAAATCGCGTGGCAGCATATCTCGCAGGTATCATCGCGATAGTTTTTAGAGTATTTTTGTTCAAAATTTGTTGCTTTTCTAGAGTTGCAAAAATAACTTTTTTTAATCAATTTTCGGGCCAACCATATATTTTATATCATAAAAATTCACAAAACACCAAATATGCCCCTTTTGTAGATTTTAATTTTCAATAAAAAAATCATCTTTAAACCCAATTAAATATAATTTTTTCTTGGCTCTGGTTACTGCCGTATATAACCATCTTAAATAATCTTTATTAATCCCATCCGGAAGATAAGGTTGTTCTATAAACACATTATCCCACTGCCCTCCTTGTGATTTATGACATGTAATAGCATAAGAGAATTTAACCTGTAAACTGTTAAAAAACTTATTATTCTTTACTCCCATAAATCGTTTGTACTTAGATTTTTCATCCTCAAAATCTTTTAGTACTTCTTGATACAATTTATTTGATTCTTCATATGATAAAGATGGAGTTTCTGATGTTAATGTATCTAATAACAAGACGGTTTCAAAAGGTTTTTGATTTGGGTAATCAACCATATTAACATTAACTATTGCAAATCGAAATCCATATAATTCTTTTATAGAAAAAATCTCTAAAACTTTAATTATATCTCCATTTGCAATAAAACCAGCCTCACTTTTATTGTCTAACCAAAAATAATTATTCTTAACCACCATCAAATAATCTCCGGGCGATAGTTCTTCTTCTTGAAAAAGTATCCTTGAGCGAATCTGTTGATTATAAATATTAGCTCTTTTATTAGAACGAAGTATAATCACAGATTCTTCATGACCTACACTAGAATATGCCTCATTTAATGCATCCATAATCTCATGACCATCAAAAAATCTAACTATATCGGGATATCCTGATACCTGAAATTGAAAAGAATCGTAAAAACCATCATTAATAATTTCTCTTAGCCGGGTAGCATTCATTAAAATACCACTATTTTCTGCTTGTCGTACTACTTCATCCAGCTCTATCTGAGTAACTTCTTTATTAAACCCCATTGCAAGGTTATTAGGATCAAGCGCAGGGCTTACTTCTAATTTTACAGGTGGCAATTGCGCCGTATCCCCAATAAAAAGAATTTTGCAATTATGTCCAGAATACACATACATCATTAGATCATCTAGTAAAGATCCATTTTCGAATAATTTACTATCGCTAGGAGTATCTGGTATCATAGAAGCCTCATCTACAATAAAAATAGTGTTACGGCTTTTATTTTGTTTTAATTGAAAAGCTAATCCACCACTTTTATTCTTTTTAGGATAATAAATATTCCTATGAATAGTCTGGGCCTGCTTTCCCGAAAAATTACTAATCACTTTGGCTGCACGCCCCGTAGGAGCAAGTAAAACTGCATTTAATTTAGCTTTCCATAGGTTTTTAACCAAAGATCCTATCAAAGTAGTTTTTCCTGTACCCGCGTATCCTTTTAATAGAAAAAGTGATTCTTTTGCCCCTGATAACACAAAATAAGATAGTTTTTGTAAGACAATATCTTGTTTTATAGTAGGTTCAAAAGGAAAATCTTCTTTTAATAATTCATAAAATTCTTTTTCCTTCATTAAAAAAACTTGTCTATATGGTTCATATCTCTATTAATAAATCAAAGATAGGGATGATTTTTTGGCAATAAACTTTTACGATTAAAAAAAAATTGTAGATTTGCGTATACACTAATGTTTAAAGCTAAATCATAAAATGAAAATTGTTGTTCAATTAGTTCTGTGGGTTATTATAGGAGTTTTGGGATACTTAGTATTCAATTCTGTTAATGGTCCTGTAAAGTTCAATAAAATAAAGCAAGCTAGATATGCAAAAGCTGTTGAAAATTTAAGAGATATTCGTACAGCTCAATTAGCATACAGATCAGTGACTGGAAAATTTGCTAAAGATCCTGTTAAATTAGTTGCTTTTATAGATACTGCTAAATTTACATTAACCCAAAGAAGAGATTCTAGTTTTATTAGATTTAATAAGATACTCAAAATTGATGAACCAAGAGATACGGTTATTGTTGACACTCTTGGATATGCATCTGTAAAAGATTCTTTATTCAAAACAGGAAATCATAAAAATATGATTAAAATACCTATAAGTGGTGTTGAGTCTAATTTTGTAATGGATGCTGGTTATATTAACAAAAATGACCTTAGAATCCCGGTTTTTGAAGCTAAAGTATCTAAAGATATATTACTACACGATCAAGATAAAGACTTATTAGCTCAAGAGAAAGAAGTACGTTCTGTTGATGAAGTTAATGGTGGGTTTCTTTCGGTAGGATCAATGACAGAAGTAATGACTTCTGGTAACTGGCCAAGAACTTATGGTGCAAACGATCAATAATACAATTGATAATACATCAAAAACATTGTCCATTCAGGTAAGCTTGAATGGACTTTCTTTTTGTACCGTAAATACTAATAATCAAATAACATCTATAGAGCACGAAACCTTTGGTATACAATTAACTCCTAAACAAGTACTTGATAAAATCAAATATACTTTTGATCACAATCACAACCTAAAAGAAGTTTTTGATACTATCGAGGTAATATATCAGAATGAGCTATACACTGTAGTTCCTAAACCTCTATTTAGCGAAAAATTATTAAATGAGTACCTTAAGTTTAACACGAAGGTGCTTCAAAATGATTTTATCGCTTTTGATGAATTGAATCCCCATAATATTGTAACAGTATACATTCCTTATACCAATATTAATAATTTCTTTTTTGATACATTTGGGTCTTTTACCTATAAACACTCCAGTACCATTCTAATAAATTCTTTGCTTACTCAAGAAAAAAACAGCGAATCTATTACCGTTTTTGCGAACATGAATGATGCTTCTTTTGATATTATAGTAATCAATAAAGGAAATTTGATATTAAGTAATACATATAAATATCAAACCAAAGAAGATTTTTTGTATTACCTATTGTACACTACAGAGCAATTACAACTAAACCCAGAAGAATTCAATTTGGTATTTTTAGGAGATATTTCTAAAGATAGTGAGTTTTTCAATATTGCATATGCTTATATTCGTCACATAAGTTTCGGAAGCCTTCTTCAGAAACCACAAATAACAGAAGATATAGCATCTTTTGAGCCTCATAAACATTTTGTATTACTTAGTCATTTTTAAATATGCGTATTATCTCAGGAAAATATAAAGGAAAAAGACTTACAGCACCTAAAAAGTTGCCCGTACGTCCTACTACTGATATGGCAAAAGAGGCGTTGTTTAATATCTTAAGAAATCAATACAACTTCTCTCAAATATCTGTTTTAGATCTTTTTGCAGGAACAGGAAACATAAGCTATGAATTCATATCCAGAGGAACAGAGGATGTAACTGCAGTAGATTCTCACTATGCATGCCTTGGATATATCAAAAGTGTAGCAAAGGAACTGGACTCTCCTATTGAAACCATAAAAAGTGATGTGTATAGCTATCTCGAAAAAGTAAAACGGAAAACAGATATCATCTTTGCTGATCCCCCATATGATTTTACTACAGATCAGTTTAGTAAAATTGCAACATTAGTTTTTGAAAATAAATTATTAAATGAGCATGGGGTCTTGATTATTGAGCATTCTAAACATACCTCTCTCGAGGAATCACCATATTTTAGTAATTCGAGAAAATATGGAGGATCTGTTTTTAGTTTTTTTGAAAAATAAATCTACAAAAAAGCCTCCTTATATATTAAGATTCAGTCATTACCGAGGTTCTGATCGAAAATTCATCAATAGTCGTAAGGTTGCTTAAAGAATTAATTTGATAAGCAGCATTACTAATAATCTCTTCATAAAAGGCCAAAACTTTGACATCAAACCCAGGAGTATCTTCTGCTGTAATTTTAAATATATCCATTTGGTAAATGAAATTATTTAGGATATGATGACTAGAAGAAAGCATAGCTTTATAAATATTTAGTTTTGCATTTTCCATCTTTACTTTTTTAGCATTTTGCCGTGTGTCTATAAGTAGAAATACAAAAAATATTAATATTGGAATTATCATTTCGTCAAATTCAAATTGCTCTATACTTGCCAATAATGCAATAGCTTTTTCAAATAATTCTAATTCTAAGACAATGGATGTTACGTAAATAAAAATAGATAACACTAATCCGATACATGTTAGTTTATACTTATTCATTAGTTTAGAGTTAGGGGGTTAGGGGAATAACGATTTGTGAAGAATTTAAATGTTACGGTTTACAAATACTACATAAAATTGTAAATAAACGTTCGATTTTCAATACTAAATATATAGGAAAAAATAGCAACTTGTAGTAATTTACATGTATTTTAACATTATTTGTAGTTATAGTTAAAGTTCTTTTATAAGTATGTTAAGTAAATAAACTGACAGTCAACTACATATCCAAGGACTATTTATGATCAAAACAGCATTCTTTTAAGCCACTTCTTTCCCTGTAGAAGCTACCCAAATCATAAACCATTCTTCATCAGTAATTTTAATCGCTAAAGCATCTACTGCTGATTTAATACGATTAATTTTGGTCGACCCAATAACTGGAAGAATACCAGAGGGATGTTTTATAATCCAAGATGTTAGAATCTGATCAGACGTAACATTATATTTTTCAGACAACATATTAACCACTTTATTAATCCTCACAACCCTATCTTCAGGCTGTTTCATAAAGAATTTTCTTCCTGCAAGTGTAGAATACCCCATGGGTTTAACATGTTCGGTAATACATTGATCCAAGGTACCATCTATAAAAGGGTCCAAATGAAGTGGAGAGACTTCTATCTGGTTTGTTGCCAAAGGTATAAACTTATGTAACATCTCAAATTGTTGTATCGTAAAGTTTGACACTCCAAAATGCAATACCTTACCCTCATTTTTAAGTTTGGTAAAAGCCTCTGCAATCTCTTCAGGATTCATTAGCGGACTTGGTCTATGAATCAAAAACAAATCTATATAATCTGTATTTAGATTCTGTAAAGATTGTTCTGCACAACTTATAATATAATCTTTACTGGTATTGTATGATTGAATAACAGTATCAGGGCGGTTAGGTGTTACTAATTTAATACCACATTTGGTAACAAGTTGCATTTTTTCGCGAAGAGAAGGTTGTTTTTTAAGTGCATTACCAAATAATGTTTCTGTAGTATAATGCCCATAGATATCTGCGTGATCAAAAGTAGTAACATCTACAGCAAGACAACCTTCAATCAATTCCTGAGCTTGATCTATGGTTAAATTAGCTCCCCATTCTCCCCAGTTCATACACCCGGCTACTATACGCGAGCATATAGAATCTTGACACGAAACCTTAATACTCATATTTTTAACTTTTGAAAATTACTACCACTCTTAACATCATTATCAATCAATAGTCTATCGCTTCATATATTAACCTTTGTATCTCTGAACGAATATCATGAGATATAAGTTTTCGATTCGCGGCATTAGGGAAAGTACGATTACTTAAAAAGACATATATTATTTCCTGTTCTGGATCTGCCCAGGTAAATGTTCCTGTAAAGCCACTATGACCAAAACTAGTCATTGATATACAACCGCAAGTCGGTCCTACATCACCCAATTGTGGTTTATCAAACCCTATTCCTCGTCGTACGTTTCGATGGCAATAATGACATGTATTAAACTCATCTAATGTTTCTTCTCTAAAATATTGCTTGCCGCCATAATATCCTTTATTGAGATACATTTGCATTATCTTAGTAACATCATTAGCATTAGCAAAAAGTCCAGCATGCCCAGCAATTCCTCCTAACATAGCTGCTCCCTGATCATGAACATACCCATGAACAACCTCATCTCTAAAAATCCTATCATGCTCTGTAGGAACAATTCTCTTTTTTCTGAATTGCGTTAAAGGTAAATACGAGGCATTATTAGCTCCCAATGGTTTATAAAAATGTTGCTGAGTGAGCTTATGTAACGTATTGCCATAATGATTCTCTATATATGTTTTTAAAAGATAGTACGGCAAATCACTATACTTATATTTTAATCTATCCCTTAATTCACTATCTCTAATTCTTAGAAGTAAAGAATCCTTCATGTCACTTCTGAAATAAAGATTATTAGTGACTTCAATATTAAAATCTTTAGAGCGGCTTTTTCTATAATATTTCTTATCAGGTTTTCGTGTCACAGAATCCATTGTTTGCAAATAAAAAGGAATCCAAGCCTTTAATTTTGCATAATGCGACAGCATCGATCTTAAGGTGATATTTTCTTTATTAGATCCCTTAAAAGAGGGTAACATCTTTCCTACCCTAGTATTTAAAGAAATTATTCCTTTATCCTTTAGCTCTATAGTAAGTGGTAAAGTAGCTAATATTTTGGTCAAAGACGCCAGATCATAAACATCAGACCCTTTAACTTTTCTAAATTTATTATAGGTATGGTACCCATAATTTTTATTAAACACTACTTTTCCTTTCCTTGCAACGATTAGCTGTACACCCGGTGCCATTTTTTCTTTTAGTGCAAAATCCACTATAGAATCAATTCTATTAAGTTTATAAGAATTCATCCCTACACTTTCGGGCAATCCATAAGATAACCTATTTAAGGCTCTGGTCTCATATCCTGTACCTGCAGGAAATTCTTCTCCAATACTTACAGGAAGTTTTCCTTTGGCCTCTAAAGCTCCAAAAAGTAATTGTGCCGTTTTCTCCTGAGCCACCTTACTATTTTGATAGGACATCACTATACCTTCAAAATTTGTAGTGGTTAGCATATCTAACATTGCATAAGGTCGTGCAAATATACTAAGAACTGTAGTGTTTAACCTGGCAATCTCGTATAACCAAACCAATTCTTTATCCTTAAACTTATATTCTGCCCAGGGTGAGTCGTTAGATTTATGAAAACCTACAATAACATAATTATAGTTTTTTAATTGCTCTACCATTTCACCTAATTGATTGGCTTTTACCCATTCGACCTGAGCGTATTTGCTTAGTTCTTCATAAAATGTTTCTCCAGAATCGTCTCCAAGGGAAACATAAGCAATTTTTTTTAGGTCAAGGTTTTTAATCGGCAGTGTAGCTCTTTCATTTTTTATGACAGTCAAAGAATTTTCGACCAAATCATGAAGCAGCACTTTATTTTTTACACTATTTAATTCCTCATAAAGGAAATCTGTTTCTACAGGTTGATAGGCATTAAGGCCAGCTTTATATTTAGCCAATAAGATCTTTCTTACAGAATACGATAAACGCTCTTCTGTAAGAGCTCCAGAGTAATATGCAGATACTATTTTTTGGGATGCTAATGGCACATCTTCCGACATTAAAAGAATATCATTTCCTGCCAAAAAAGCTGCTAAATCAATATCGCCCGGGGCTTTAAAATTAGAAGCTCCTTTCATATTAAGAGCATCTGTAAAAATTAATCCTTCAAACCTTAAACTATCTTTTAATACTCCAGAAACTACTTTTTTAGAAATAGAAGACGGATAGTCTGATCTATATTCTAAACTAGGAATATTAAGATGAGCAACCATAATACTGGATAGCCCTTCATTAATAAGTTTTTTATATGGATATAATTCGATACTATCAATTCTTTTGGCATCGAAATTAATAGTAGGTAATGTATTATGTGAATCAGTATCGGTATCCCCATGGCCAGGAAAATGCTTTGCACTAGCCAGAATCCCCTCTCGTTGCATGCCTTTCATAAAAGCCAGTGCTTTTTGAGTTACCTTTTCTTTATCTTCTCCAAAAGAACGATTACCAATGATTGGATTTTTAGGGTTTGTATTAATATCTACAACAGGTGCAAAATTAATATGCACTCCCATTCGTTTGCAATGCCTTGCTACTTGTCTTCCTGTTTCTTCTATTAGATGATTATCTTGTATTGCTCCAAGGGTCATATTCCAGGGAAAAGCCTGTGTCGAATCTAATCGCATACCTAGCCCCCATTCTGCATCTATACCTATTAATAATGGTATTTTGGATAATTTCTGATATTCATTATTTAGCTTAGCCTGTCGCTTAGGGCCTCCTTTAGAAAAAATAACGCCTCCAATCATAAACTCTTCAATGAGTCGTTTTATTTTATCTGTTTCTCTTTGAGGATCAGAAGAAGATACATTTACCATAAATAACTGACCCACTTTTTCTTTAAGGGTCATTCTATTATAAATGCTATCCACCCACCTTTGTTGGGTTTCAAAATCTTCTGCTAATAAAGGGTTTTCTGATTGAGCATCAACGCTAAAAGTGATTAGAAAAATTATAAAAGAAAAATACTTTTTTATGATATGCCGCACGAAAATTTTAATTTAAAAAACGGTTATGCCAACTATCTCTTGCTGGGACTTCCCAATTGATTCGATATTCGGCAATATTAGTAACCAGGTTATTGAAAACGATAGTATTTGGGGATACTGATCTATTTTTAGCCATTTTCTTAAAATCTGTAAGAGGTTTATAGGCTACAAATTCTCCTTGCTTAAAAGACACATTCATCTTGTCCATTAAGTCTACATCATATGTTTGTTCTAATTCCTGAACAAAACGAACAGAGGCATCTATAGAGCACCCTGTTGCCTGATTCATCCCCTGGTCTAGTCCAATGGTTATAAATCGTTTATACTTTATTTCATAACCTGCTTTTAGATCAGCACCATGGGCTGTCCACTGAGTTATAAATTCTTTTATTTTTTTTTCGATTTCTTCCAGTTCATCCAACGTGAATGACCGATTTGCCTGATAAATCCACACTCGAGATGTTTCCGGAAGGTCATTAAAATCTACCAACATGAGCTATTTTTTACTAAAGTAACAAAAACTATTGCTATTTACGATTATAGAAAAGAGTTAATATGAAAAAACATATTAACTCTAATAAAATTGTGTATAATTAAGAAAAAAAATTACAAATCCTGAGCATTGGCAATAAGTTCGGCCACATCCATCACTTGTATACTTTCTTCTTTTTCTTTACTCTTTACCCCGTCTGTCATCATTGTATTACAAAAAGGACATCCCGCGGCAATAATATCTGGTTTGGTTTCTAAGGCATCTTCTGTTCGTTCAACATTAATATCCTTATTTCCAGGTTCTGGTTCTTTAAACATCTGGGCACCTCCAGCTCCACAACATAATCCATTTCGTTTACAGCGCTTCATTTCTACAAGCTCTACTTCTAATTTTCTAAGTAAATCTCTTGGTGCTTCATATACATTATTTGCTCTACCCAGATAACATGGATCATGAAATGTAATTCGTTTACCTTTAAATTTTCCTCCTTCAACTTTTAATCTACCTTCATCCAGAAGGGATTTTAGAAATTGAGTATGATGCATTACTTCATAATCTCCTCCTAGTACAGGATATTCATTTTTTAAGGTATTAAAACAGTGAGGGCATGCAGTAACTACTTTTTTAATTTCGTAGGTATTCATTACCTCTATGTTTGTAACCGCCTGCATTTGAAACAAGAATTCATTACCTGCTCTTTTTGCCGGATCTCCCGTACAGCTTTCTTCGGTACCTAATACAGCAAAATCTACATTAGCATTATGAAGTAATTTCACAAAAGCTTTTGTGATTTTTTTAGCTCTGTCATCAAAACTACCAGCACAACCCACCCAAAACAAAACTTCTGGTTTCTTGCCTTCTGCCATATATTCTGCCATTGTTGGCACCTTTACTGTCTCACTCATATTATACTATTTAAAGTTTAGGAGTTTACCAAGAGGTTAACATCCTAAAACTCATATTTAATCATGTTTTCCATCATCAAAAACTTCGATGGTCACAACTCTTTCTACCAATTCTGTAAATTTACCAGTATATCGTGTTGCTTTTACCAGGTGATTATCAATCCAATGGTAGTTTCCTCCTCTTGGTTTTCCCATCAAAAGGCTATGGTATTTAAAACCACATTTCTTTAACCATGTCTCGGTCACATCTCTGTGTTCTTCGGTTCTTGAAGTAAAGAAGCATATAACATGTCCTTGGTCATACCATTTATTTAATGTAACTAATGCATCAGGAAAAGGCTCACAAGTAACCATTCGTCCTGGTTCTTCATTAGGTACATCTTCGGTTATAGTCCCATCAATATCAATAAGATAATTCTTGACACCTTCTGGCAAGACCGGACTCACATGTTCTCCTTCTTCTATTTTATCATGCAATAATCTTTCTACTTCTTCCTTTTTCATAATTTCTATTAATTTGTGGTTTAATTGGTTAAAAGTTTTGGTTAAAGTTTAATTTATTTTGATTGGTTATTTAATAAAAATTATTCGTTGCTCCAGTTTAATCTGTCCATTTGGTTAAATGGCCATGGAGCTCCATTATTTTCTATATTGGTCATCATATTATTTAGATCAGATGGTGCTGCACTTTGCTCCATTACCAGGTAGCGTCTCATATCTATAATAATAGACAATGGACTAATACTAACCGGGCAAGTCTCTACACAGGCATTACAACTGGTACAAGCCCACAATTCTTCAGGAGTAATGTAGTCATTCAGCAATTGTTTTCCATCATCTACAAAGCTACCGTTCTTATCAATATTATCTCCTACTTCTTTTAAACGATCCCTGGTATCCATCATAATTTTACGAGGGGATAATTTTTTTCCTGTTTGATTTGCAGGGCATTCGCTTGTGCAACGACCACACTCGGTACACGTATATGCGTTTAGTAATTGCACCCAGTTTAAATCTGCAACATCTGATGCTCCAAATTTCTCTGGTTCTCCTTCTTGTTGATCATCGGCAGGAGCAGCAAAAGGATCTGCACTTGGATCCATCATTAATTGCACTTCTTTGGTAACAGCTTCGAGGTTATCAAGCTCTCCTTTAGGATTAAGATCCCCGTAATATGTATTCGGAAATGCCAACAGGATATGTAAATGTTTTGAAAAATATAAATAATTTAAGAACACTAATATCCCTATAATATGCACCCACCAGCATGCTCTTTCTAATACTATTAGAACTGTTTCTGACATCCCATTAAAAAGTGGAGATATATACTGACTTATTGGATACGCTCCAGCCTTGATATAATGATCTGCTCCTAATGTTTGTAATTGAAGATCTGATGCATTCATTACCAAAAACAAAGTCATCAAAACCATCTCGAAATATAGAATGAAGTTTCCATCATTTTTTGGCCATCCTTTCATCTCTGGATTCCAGAAACGTTTTAATTTAATCACATTACGACGAATCCAAAATAAAACAACTCCTACAAATACAAGGAATGCCAAAATCTCGAACGAACCAATTAAGAAATCATACAATCCTCCTAGAAGCGCAAAGATTCTATGTGTACCAAAAATACCATCGATGATAATTTCTAATACTTCTATATTGATGATAATAAACCCTAGATATACAACAATATGCAATATCCCAGCTACAGGTCGTCGTACCATTTTAGACTGTCCTAATGCTATCCTAGCCATATTTTTAAATCGCTCTCCTTTATTATCAGAACGATCTACGTCTTTTCCTAATCTGATATTACGAATGACTTTGCGGACATTTTTTGTAAAATATCCAATACCCGCTACCAAAACAAGTATAAATAGGATATTAGGTATGTATTGCATAATTTTTTAATTTATTGAATCTGTTGGTTTTTCGTAAGGAGCATTTTTCTTTCCAAAAACCGAAATATGAACATATCGTTTTGGATTTAATCGTAAATCCTGTATCAGTAATTCCAGTTGTTTACTGGTTTTTTCTAAATTATCATATAATTTATCGTCTTTCAGTAATTTCCCAACTGTTCCTCTTCCTGAGTTAATGTCTTTTGAAATTTTCTCAAAATTGGTCAATACTCTTTCCAGGTCTTTTCCTAATTTGGCCACATTTATCTGAGCTAGAGAATCTGAAACCTTATTAAGATTAGTCGACATTTTATCCAGATTGGTAAATGTATTATTTAACTTTTCTTCATTACCCGAAAGAATAGTATTTAAAGAGCTGGAAGCTCCTTTAAAATTCTTAACTGTTATACTTAAATCTTTAAAAATAGAATTCAGATTATTTTTATTATCTACATTAAGAATCCCGTTAACCGAGTTTAAAAGCGTGTCTGCATCTGTAATTGCAGCTTCAAGTTTTTCTTGCAAAGGCGCGAGCTTATCATTTACCAACTCTAGAAGACCTGCTTCTATCTTGCCTGGTAATGTATCTTTATCTTTTGCTTCGAGGCCTTGCTCATATATAGGCATTATAGCTAGTGATTTTCCACCTATCAAGCCACCGCCATATACTTTGGCCATGCTGTTCTTTGAAAATGAAAAATCGCTATCTACATTAAACTCTACAACAAGGTTACCCTTGGTATCTGCAAAACTAATAGAAACCACTTGTCCTACAACCATACCATTTATGGTCACGGGAGAAGAAGGTATTAATCCTTCTACATTATCATAAATAGCATAAAAGGTTCTATCGTTTTCTAAGAGATTTTTTCCCTTCAGGAAACTATAGCCAAAGATTAAAAGTGCTATTGCGCAGATTGCTAATATTCCTGTTTTGACTTCTCGAGTAAATTTCAAAATAGATTATATTTTAGGACACAAATTTAGAATAAAAATACATTTCTACTGGTAATTCCCTAAGGAATTATCAGTATTTATTTAGATTAATTCGAAGATGTATCAGCTTTTAGAGCTTCTGTTAAAGGAATTAATTCACTATTACGAAAAGCAACGACAAAGCTAGAATCAAATCCTTTACCGACTGCAATTTCTCTTAATTCTTGTATTAAAGTATAATTAGACGTACTTCCGTAGTAATACTTATACAGGTCTCCCGTTTTATTTTTAGACAACTGATCCAAACCATTAAAATTAAACGATTGTAATTCTATGTCACTGGACCCTGCTGCAATTTGCACCTTAAACGTGATATCATCATACACCCGATCTCCTTCCATTTTGGCAGTTACTCGTGTTACTTCGGGGGTTTTGGGCGGATCTACTTTATAAATAGCATCAAGGCTTTCTTTATAATCTACAATCGAGGTTGTGATGGATTTTGCCATAGCTCCCTGTCCTTTTTTAGAATTAAGATATTTTCCTTCGCTATTATTGGTTAGAAAACCTAATTCGATAAGAACACTAGGCATATAGGTTTGATGTAAAACCACAAAACCAGCTTGTTTTACTCCTCTACTCTTTCTTTCTAATGATTTTTTAAATCTATTCTGTACAAAACTAGCAAGTGTAAGGCTCTGATCCAGGTATTCTTCCTGCATTAAAGTAAGCCCGATAATTGATTCGGGAGAATTGGGATCAAACCCATCATAATTCGCTTCATAATTATCCTCTAGTAGGATTACCGAGTTTTCATTTTTTGCTACATTAAAGTTTTCATTATTAGCATGTAACCCCAATACAAAGGTTTCTGTACCATAAGCTTGAGAGCGGTGGGAGTTGCAATGTACAGACACAAAAAGATTTGCTCCGGCTTTATTGGCTATGCTTCCTCTTTCATGTAACTCTATAAAGGTATCTGTTTTTCGAGTATACACTACTTTAAACCTACCATCGTTTTCTAAAGCCGTACCTACTGCCAAAACTACACTTAATGCGATTTCCTTTTCTTTATATCCATTTCCACGGTTCCCGGGATCATGACCTCCATGGCCAGCATCCAAGACAACAACAAATTTTTCTTTTTCCTGAGCAACCACATTGGCATCAAAAACAGGTGTGACACATAAAAAAACTGATAAAAAAACACTACATACTATACTTCGTCTCATCAACTACAATAATTTTACTACTAATTTTGAAACATTTTCGTTATGTTTCAGTATTTAATATAACAAGTTAAAAATCTAAAGATTGTGATTTATATAATAAACCTATATCTTCTATGTTTATACAGCTTAGAAGGTATGCTTTTGACATAATTTTTTATTTTTTTATGAATTACAATCTAAGCATAAAAAATATATGTAATTTTGGCACTTCAAAAACTGAGCCATAGTTATACAAAAATAGGATTTAAACCATTGCAAACAACGGTACGTTACATACTTTATTCACTAAGTTTTTCACTGTTTTGTATTTCTCAAATTACAGCACAGGAAATAAACGAGACTAAGGAGGTTCCCATTCCTGCTAATCAGGATACTATAAACTCTATTATAGTCAATCCAGAGGAATTACTCAATGAAAAAGCTCAGGACACGGTCAAAAAAGACACACTTGCTGCAGAACCACAACTGTTAACAGATAAAGTGGTCTATAAAGCCACTGACTATATGAGGCTAAGTCGTAAAGAGAACAAGATGTATCTTTATGATAATGCCGAGATCGTGTATGGAGAAATGCAGATTAATGCTGGATTTATTGTAGTAGACAATGCTAAAAATGAGGTATATGCCTATGGAATTAAAGATTCTCTGGGTGAATATGTACAAACTCCTGTTTTTAAACAAGCACAGAATGTAGTAGAACCAGATTCTATTCGTTTTAATTTTGATACCGAAAAGGCATTGATATATAATTCTCGAACAGAACAAAACGGGTTTAGGATTAAAAATGAAATTTCAAAACGTGAGAATGATTCTGTGATTTACATGAAAAATGTAAAATTTACTACTTCAGAAAATATTGAAGATCCAGAATATTATTTTTATGCCCGTAGAATTAAGTTTGTCCCTAAAAAGAAAATTGTAACGGGGCTTGTTAATATGTTTATTGCCGATGTCCCTACTCCGTTGGGGTTACCGTTTGGATATTTCCCATTAACAGAGGACAGAACTTCGGGATTTATTATTCCTAGTCCGGGAGAAGAAAATAATCGTGGATATTTTCTTCAAAATGGTGGGTATTATTTTGCTATTAGTGAATATGTAGATCTAACCCTTATGGGGGATTATTATACTAATGGTAGTTATACTTTTGCTGCAGAATCTGCCTATGCCCTACGTTATAAATATAGAGGAAATCTTAGGTTTAGGTATGAAAACAACCTGCGTAGCGAAAGAGGGTTTCCTGATTTTGCCAAAACCACGACATACAATATCCAATGGACTCATAGCCAGGATGCAAAAGCCAATCCGAACTCCAGGTTTTCGGCTTCTGTGAATTTTGGTAGTAGTGACTTTTTTCAGCAATCTACCAACCAACTCAATACAGGTAATTTTCTGAATAATCAAATCAGTTCTAATATATCCTATGCTAAGACATT
Source organism: Aquimarina macrocephali (assembly GCF_051627225.1). Lineage (NCBI taxonomy): Bacteria > Pseudomonadati > Bacteroidota > Flavobacteriia > Flavobacteriales > Flavobacteriaceae > Aquimarina > Aquimarina macrocephali. The sequence goes on along the minus strand of NZ_CP151795.1, from coordinate 4,259,918 downwards.
TCAGGGAGATCCCCAGGTTAATGTTAATCTTGCAGCTACTCATAACTCTAATACTAATACTGGAACTGTAAATTTATCACTCCCAAATATGAATCTGAGTGTATCACGAGTATTTCCGTTTGCTCCAAAAGTAGGCGCTAAAAAAGGGATCATACAGAATATAAATACACAATATAATTTTAAAGGAGAAAACAGAATACAAACTACCGATGATGATTTATTCTCGGCTGATATGTTTAAAGGTGCCAAAATAGGAATGCAGCATACGATTCCTTTAACTACAAACTTTAAGATATTCAAGTACCTTAGTGCTACAGCAGGGACAAATTTTCAGGAAAACTGGGTATTTGAGACGATAAAGCAAAGTTATGACTCTAATGCTAATGATGGTGCTGGCGAAGTGGTACGAGATACTATAAAAGGCTTTGATGCTTTTCGTACGTATAACTTTTCAACGAGTCTGGGAACAACCATTTATGGTACTTTCAAGTTTAAGAAAGGTAAAAAAATAGAAGCGATTCGCCATACCATGAGACCTTCTATTAGCTATAGCATCAACCCTGCGTTTAGTGAATTTTATGATAGCTATACGGTTACCGATGATCCTAATACAACTAATATTAATGAAACAGAAGTTGTAGAATACTCCAGATTTGAAGGGGGTTACTTTGGAGCACCGAGTAATGTATTTTCTAGCAGTATTGGATTTTCTCTTAGTAACAATGTAGAAATGAAGGTAAAAAGTAAGGACAGTACTGCTACAGAAGCCAAAAAAGTCACCCTATTAAATAACCTTAACTTTAGTACATCTTATAATGTTGCAGGAGATTCTTTAAAGTTAAGTCCGCTATCTATTACTGGTAATATTCCTATTATCCAAAATAAGCTAGATATTAACTTTAATGCACAATTAGATCCTTATGCGTTAGATAACAATAATCGCAAAATCGATGTGTGGAATATCGATAATGGAGGTAGTCTTTTTCGCTTAACCAGAGCTAGTGCTAATTTTGGGTATTCATTTTCTAGTAAAGATTTTGAGAAAGGAAAAGTTAATGAAGATCCTCTGGATAATCAAAACTTTAGAAATGAAGGCCGGCCTGACAATCTGTTTGGGGGAGTTACCGATTTTGGGGAGGATCGTTCTTTTGATAAAAACAAAAGTAAAAATGCAGATAAAGACATAAAAAACTATAATTACAAAATACCCTGGACTTTGCGACTGTCATATAATGTTAATTATAGTAATAGTGCTCGGCAAAATGAAATATCATCGCACTCTATCATGTTTTCTGGTGATGTAGAACTCGCGCCGCGATGGTCTGTTGGAGTATCTTCGGGATATGATTTAAAGAATCCCGGGTTTACATATACCAATTTAAGATTTCAGCGAGATCTAGAAAGTTGGGTTATGAATTTTAATTGGATTCCATTTAGTGAAAGAACATCATGGAATTTCTTTATAGGTATCAAATCATCGATGCTTAGTGATATTAAATGGGACAAAAGACGTGAACCAGACAGACAGTTATAGGTAGTTTAAAGTTTCTAGTTAGCAATAAAATTATAAATTAATACAATATACTATCACATGAAAAAAATCATAACTACGACCAAAGCCCCAGCTCCTATCGGTCCTTATAGTCAGGCTATTTTAAACGGAAATACATTATATACATCAGGTCAGATTGCTATTAATCCAGAAACAGGAGCATTAGTTCTGGATGACATTACAACTGAAGCCAAGCAGGTAATGCAGAACCTAAAAGCTGTATTGGATGAAGCCGGAATGACATTCGAGAATGTTCTTAAAACCACTATTTTTTTAAGTGACATGAATAATTTTGCTGAAGTAAATGCCGTATATGGTAGTTATTTTAATGAAGAGACTGCACCAGCAAGAGAAACTGTAGCGGTGTTAACTCTACCTAAATCGGTGAACGTAGAGATCTCTGTAATTGCTGTAAAGTAATCTACTATACCAGTATTGTTAGTCCGAGCTTGTTGAAGTTTTTAGCGATTAATCTTATAAAAATCTCAACAAGCTTTGTTTAATCTTCGTTTTACATTAAAACTCTACTTGTTACACTTCCTTTTTTATTTTTGGCAACATCTCATTATCGATATAAGATGGGATCGATATCAGAAAACACATAGTGATTAATCCCCTCCTATAATTTCTATTTGCATAGCATCAATATGTTCGTCTAAAAGAATTTGACATGCCAATCTGCTGTTGGGATAATACTCTAATTGATTTTTTAGTATGTTGTTCTCCAGTCCTTCAAAAAACTGCATTGGAGTATTAGATAAATGAACCCGAATATGGCAGGTACCACACAGCCCTCTACCTTTACAATCCCCTATTTCATCATGTAGCCTGTTGACTAATAATTCCATAAGGTTGCGATACTCAAATCTTTTAAATTCTAAAACATAAACATCCCCAATAGTATCTTTGACATATACCGTATACATTACATCTAATTATGTCTGCAAATTACAATTAGGAGTTTACTTTACCTTATGATTTAACTCATAAAATAAGTAGAAGAGTATATGTAGCTTTGTTGTATAAAAAAACAATTACTATGCAATTAACCTCATTACTTAAGGATCTTACCTACGGGGACGCAAAACCTGTAATCACCAAATTAATAGAAAATGATGCTACCAAAGAAATTAGAATCGTTTTTAAAAAAGGACAGGAAATGAAAAGTCATAAAACCCCGTTTCCGATTACTGTGTCTATTTTTGAAGGCGAAATCAATTTTGGTGTTCATGATGCCGATCATATTCTTAAAAAAGGAGATCTTATTTCTCTGGAGCCTAGCATCATTCATAATCTAATCGCACTAGAAGATAGCATAGTACGACTATCGCTCTCTAAGAACGATTCTGTAGAGAGAGTACAAAAAGTAACCGAGCAATAAACCTCATATATAAGTAAAAGCAAAAAACAGTCACTAAAGTGTGACTGTTTTTTGCTTTTACTATGTTTCATGGATTACGAATCCGAGCTGAAACAGTATTAAAATAATGCCTTATTGCAGTTCCAAAATTGCACGCTCCAGAACTTCATCTTTTGTTAAATCACCCCAATCTACAAGTGCTTCAATATCTGGTGGAACTCCATTTTCATAATCAGGACTCTTATCTAATGTCAGTGCTTGTGTAATAGAGAATCTATATGTCCAACCATTAGGTAATTGTCCTCCATTAGGCAGGCCAAGGCCTCCTCCTGTAGTATCTCCTATAAGCGTAATGTTTGGAAGCGCTTTGGTCGCAAGTGAGAAAAATGAACCTGCACTATACGTTCCTCGATCTACTAATACAACAATTTTATTTTCATATCGTATTCCATTATACGGAGAAACATATACCGGCTCAGCTTCTGAGAAATCATTTCGCCCTGGACCGCTTTTTATTCTAGAATAGTTAACCAGCGTTCTACGCTCAACAAAACGGCTTAAGATTGCAAAAATATCGGTTACAGCTCCACCTCCATTTTCTCGCATATCTAAGATTAATCCTTTTGTATTTTTATATCTATTTAGAACAAAATCCAGATTCTTAGCATCCACAGTACCAGGAAAAGAAGGAAAACGTACATAACCAATTTCTTTATTATCAAGAAAATTATGTAAAAATGGTCCTGTAATGTAATAGTCTCGATTTAGATAGTGATCTTCAATGATACGCCAATCAAAATTATCCTGTCCTAAGTAATCTACTCTAAATGTAGAGACATTAAAATTCGATATTAGATTCGTATGATCATCTCTTAACTCTGTTAACATCCCTCCCAATACTTTAAATAGTGAATCCTGACTCATTCCATCATAAATTTTGGCAGAATATTCGGATTTCACAACATCCCAATCAATATTTTTTACATCAAAGTAGGAATATTTCTCATTACATTCATTCCATAGATATTCAAAATTATCTTTTGGATTTGTAGAGGCCAAGTCGTTTTCAAAAAGCGCTTTCTCACAAGAGATAAGTGATAGACCTATTAATAATATACTATATAGCTTTCTCATTATTTATTATTGGTATTAAATAGAAAAGTGAGTTTAAGAAGATGGGCAGACATTTCGAATTTATCAAAATCTCCTCCGGTTTTATAAGCATCCCATACATACGAAAATCGTAATGCATTTTTGTTCTTAAGAGAAATTGTATAGTCTAAAGAGCTATTTACCCTAAACCCAGAAAACATATCGAACTCATACTCATCAAATATATTTGCTTCATTTAACAAGCCTGATTGCCCATTATACACATATCCATTTCGAAACGAGCTATTTACTAATCCTACATTTAGCCTAAATGCTAAATTTCTTGTTCTCTTTTTCAGCTTATATTTAATAAATAAGAATTTTTTACTCTTTTCTTCTTTGCGGCTTATATCTTTTTCGATTTTAACAGAGCCAAAAAGAGTTGGAATAATTTCGACTCCCACTCCGTTATTACCAAATCCCTCATTCGTTCTAAAATTAGTGGTGGTATTAAATAATCCACCTACTTTTACATTTAACTTTGGAGAACTAAGCATGTTTAACCGGTATAACCTAGAATAGTACAAGGATACACTATGAAGCTTACTACTTTGGGAATGACTGTTAAAGCCATTATGAAACTGTCCAAAAAGGTAGGATGCTCCAATTTCGGATTCTCTTTCTACATCGGCTTTAGTATATGATAGCGCTATGTTTCTTGGTGTCCCTTTATAAAAAAGTGGAGAGGTTGCAAAATCTCTAAAAGATGATCTCCCTAACCCTGCAGTAAACCCTATATAGGCAGGTCTGTTTTTTCTTTTTTCTTTCTTAGAAAGCTCCGGATTTTCCGTTTGCGAAATACCTGCTACCGATATAAACAGTAACAGTATAATGACAATTCTATTTTTTCTTATCATTTAGATGTTAGTTTTGATTTTAATGATTTAATGATATGAGTGTAAGTTGTTAACTTAATGACAACTGAAAAAGCAATAGGTTGCATCGTTTCCAAAATCTTTAATGAACTTAGTGTGGGTTTTATCTTAAATCCACGCCATCAGGTTTATTAATAATTTACCATAACAAAAAAACAGCCACATTATAAGTGACCGTTTTGATATTACTTATGTTTCACGGATTGCAAATCCGCGCCATCGGGGCTTTTCATAATAAAACAAAGAAAAATTGTATTTCGGCAAGCTCTGTAGAACTATCGAGAATAGCTTTTTTGATCCCAAATCCTATTCTCGATACACTTCTTCCTATGGGCGAAGCACTCGAATTGACGAATTTGGGATTCAAAATATCAAAATGCACAATGGGTTAATTATATAATTCATTTGATAATCAAACTTTATAATGCTTTTTTTCAAAAGCACTAGTTTGAGACATTACCATCTCTTAGTGCTTTTCTATAGATATAACAATACCATTCTCATCAAAATACTCCCAAGTACCTACTTTCTTATCAAGTTCATAACGACCTTTCTCCGCTATATTACCATTAGGATAATATTTCTCATAATTACCATGCCATAAGCCCGATTGGTAATGATAAATTTCTGTTATAAGACCATCTTCACTATATTCTTTCCATTCACCATCATTATTACCATTATGATAATAGCCAGACACCATCAACTTCCCATTTACATAAAATTCTTTATGATTTCCATGCAATCCTCCGTTTTGAATTTGAGTCACTAATTTAGGATTACCATTGGGATGAAAATACTTCATTTCCCCTATTAACATACCATTTTTATACTCTTCTATAGAATGGATAGCTCCACCGTCATGATATGATTTCCATATCCCTTGCTTTTTATCATTTTTATATTTTCCTTTTCTAACTAATTCTTCTGTTATTAAACTATAAGCCTTAGATTCTCCTTCTTTAAGTCCTTCTTTATAAGGTATAGAATCTACTTGTGTACCTTGCTGATCATAAAAACCCCATATTCCTGTTCTTTGAGATTGCTTAAGATGCCCCATAGCTTTAATATTCCCATTTTTATGATATTCTATACTTTGCTGACTTTTTAAATAAGAACAGCTGGTAAGAAAAAACATTAACAATATTACAATAGGTTTTACTATATTATTCATGAGTTATTATTCTAATTTCTCTGATAACCATTTTTCTATATTTTTAACTGTATGGGAGTTTAGTTCATCTTGATGAAAATTATTATTAGTCAAATGCACTAAAAACTCTTCATTAACTTTATATTTAGAATACTCCTGACGGCACGGATTTGCAATCCGTGTTTTTAAAACTTCAAAATAAATTTAAAACAACAATTTCTATACACCTCTATTTAAGTGATCAAACTCGTTTATTTATACTTCTATCACTTTTGTTTTAGAAAGTGTATCATGCCAGCCCGAACCATCACCCAAAAACGAAAGCGCATTAAAAGGAATATGCCTGCATAAACTACGTACTAATATGGTTTGTATATTGGGATTATTTCCATACTCATCAACTACTTTTGTTCCTGTAATTAGTTTACCAATGGTTCTACCTGTGGTTATTTCAAAAAAAGAATAATAAATCATTCCTAATGTAAAACCTAACCCATAGTCTATAATTCGGCTATCAGTTTCTAAAATCAATATCACAGATGGAAAAATAAAGGCCAAAACAATACCAAGTATAAAACCAAAAACCAAAATACATATAGAATCCAGGATATAGTTGGTAAACCTTTTTCCTTTGCTGGCTTCTTTACTAATTACTGTTCTCGTTATCGTAAGTTGCTTTTCTTTTTCTGCAAGTATTGGGTCTTCTTCAAATGTAATACATGCATCTTCAAAATTTGCAATCGCATCGGTTAATCTGCAAACTATCCCCTGTTTTGTGTCAAATTTTTGATTTGTACAGATTTTACAAAATTGTAAATGTTCTTGTCTGGTCATAACTGTATCTAATTATTCTTTTATTGTTTTCAGATACAATAATACGTCTCGCCAGTTTCATTTTTCGGGACTGGGCAATTATTAATAATTTACGATAACAAAAAAACAGTCACATTATTAAGTGACTGTTTTGATATTTTCTTATGTTTCACGGATTACAAATCCGCGCCATCGGGTTTAGTCTAATATCTGAATCACTAGGCTCTAAAGTACCAGAAGGATGATTATGAGCTATAATAACACCACTTGCACATACTTTTAAAACTATAGCAAATAATAGTTTTACATCTACATAAGTACCATTAGTACCTCCTTTCGATAGATTTTGTACTCCTAATACTTCGTTTGCATTATTGAGTAGTAGTACTTTAAATTCTTCTTGTAGCTCTATAGTTTTCTGATTCCAAGTATTGAGAAATACCTTGTAAGCTTCTGTAGAACTCCTAATTTTTGTTCTGTGTTTTTTAGCAATATGTGATGAGTAGCTGATCTGTATCTCAGCAATGTTGTTTGTTAGCATAGATTTGGTTTTGATAGGGTTGTATTGTTTTTTTTTCCTACTTTCTGGCAGGTTAAAAACTGTTTTCTTAGTTCACTTTTATACATAAAAAAACAGCTACATCTCTGTAACTGTTTTTTAATTATATGATTTTGACAATCAAACTTTATAATACTCTTTCTCAAAAGCATCAGTTTGACCCATTACCTACCAATCTTACCATATTATAAACTTAAAAAACAGATAAATTGAACTCGAAAAGGAAATAACTCCAAACAAAAAATAATACTTTTTTTTATTATATGTTCGTCGAATTAATACGACAGATGCTACACCTATTAAAAAAGATAATATCATTGGGATAAAAAATAATCCTATTTTACTATCAAAAATTATTAAAAGAGATTTCTTTACTATGTTATTATATTTAATAAAAAAATATAATACTAATAGGCTAGAAATACTACTTAAAATTAAGTTGTCTTTTTTGTTATTTTTTAATTCCATTTATATAGTTAAAACCTGATTTAATAGCTCTAGTATCGGCATTCGTATCACTACCTCCTTCATTTACTTCAGCTCCTCTTAATGCTTTTTTTAGAGTAAGTTGATTATAAGAAGCTTTAAGTCCCCAAATAAAGTTTCCAGCATCCGGTAAATTATATAACGTATTGTTTTGGCCAAATCTTATGAAAGCAGCATCATCATGAAATCCAGATCCATAATATAATTCACCTAACACATCTTCTGAAATACCTCCTACTTTATCTCTCAAAAAAGAATAGGTAAAATCATAACTATAATACGATTCAATTCCATAATCATAATTAAACCAAAGTTTTTGCATCCATGTCATCCCATCTGACCAATAAATAGATCTTAATCTCTCCATTTCCCCAATCAATTCTTTATTAGAAACTGGAACATATACTTGATCTCCTATATTAAATTCTTTAGTTAAAAGAGGTGAATCTAAGCCTTCTTCGTCATTAATTTCTAGATTATTACCTGATTCATCTAAAAAAACATTGTGAAATTCATCTCTTTTAACATCTTTTACTTTACCATCTTTTCCAAGAGTGATAATATCATTTTCATTTGATTCATTATTTGAGTCTTTAGAATTATAAACCTCTATTAAATCATCATCAGTTATCCCATTATCCTTTTTCCATTCTTCTGTTGAATACATTCCATCAGGATCTATATATCTAATAGGATTATTTCCTGCATAAATATATGGGCTTTGAAACTGTACTAATGGATCAGTATTCATCCATCGTCCTAGAGATGCATCATAGTTTCTAGCATGAAAATCCAACCATTCTAAACCAAGTTCGTCTTGTTCTTCTTTACCACCAAAACCGTAGTTATGCTTTCTACCATTTACGTCAAAATTGTATCCTTTATGTTGCAGTCCAAAAGGATAATAATTCTTCTCTTGCTGTACGATGATTCCTTCTTCGGTTTCTTGTAGCACACTAATATCATCCAGATAAATCTCCTCTTCTGCAGCTATACTACTGGTTAATCCCAGTTTGATATTTAGCTTAGAAGCATCTTGTTTGATCTGGTAGGTAGCTTCAAAATTACCTTCGCCAGCATCTCCAGCAGAATACCATCCTGTACTTGCATTAGCAGCATCAATCTCATTGACCAGTACACGCATCTTATATCCTTTGCCATTGGCATCCAGTTTCAGTCGTATCTTCACAGTTTCACCAGCACTAAAAGATTGTGTAATCTTTTTATTTGTACCACTGTACATATATCGTACTTTAACACCTAAACGGCCATTAACGGCAGATACGCCTCCGCCACCCCAGCCATCGGTACTACTATCAAAAGTATCATTTAAAAAGGTTTTGTTACCGCCTTTATTATAGCTTAAACGTATATTGCCTAAATGATCTTTATATTGATAGATGTACTTAAAGCCATCTGAGTGTTGTTCTACATACCCTTCTGAGGTATTAAAGAACTCCAGATTACCATTCTTATACACATAATTACCGGCATACTCCTTTATGCAAAAAATCTAGCTTTTGAACCTGTTTTCTAGTCTACTATTACTAAAATGTAAAATTTAAGAACGTCCTCTCAGTCATCTATCAATCTTTATAGCTAAAATAGTAAAATCTATATTCCCTACCACATTAACAAAACAGTATTTATTTTACTATGTAGTGCTATATTAGTTTGCCAGAGGGAGCAGCAATGAAAAGTATAAAATCTCTCTACTTTTTCTTATTATCACAACTCTTTTTAAGAATTTTCTTCATTATTACTTTAACTAATTCTACAATAGTGTTTGCTACAATTTTACTTACTAATTCTTCATTATTTATTAAAAAATCTAAAATATCTACTCCCATAACTACACGGATTTATGATTAAAAAATATTAATCCGTGTTGTCGCTCTAAGTGTAGTATTTTTTACCACCTATATGTGGACACTTTTTTATATTTGATTATCAGATAGTTACATAAAAAAAAGAGTTGTAATTCCCTTGTTTTTTAACATTTATAAGGACAGAAGTACGGAAAACTTTTTAACTCGTTGAAAAACAAATATTTACACTCATTATTTTTTCTTAAAAACTCATTTTTACAACTTTAAAAAAGCAGATTTTTAGTTTTATAGAGTGAATAATTGTGATTTCTATTAAAATAGAAGTTGCATGAGATTATGTGGCTGATCTTCTACTTTAATAGTAATCCTAGCCTATCTGGTGATTGAAGATGAGCTGCATGCATGCAAAACTGGGCGTAGCCTTGCGAAGTGGAGCAGCTGACACACAAGAGGTAACGTAGTGACTTGTGTGCCAGATGAAATATTGTGACCTTAATTTGATAATAGCTTCTTCACAATATTTTAGCTAAGCTGCGAGATAGCGGCGTAGCCAATGTAGTAGCGGTTTTGCTTAATGAAAAGTATAGCGATAGCGTACCTTATTGTTTTTAAGCAAAAGAGTAGCTACGGGTGATGATTGAAGGCATCACGTGAAGACAAGTAGTAATTGCTGACGACCAAAGGTGAGGAAGCTATTACGGTGCGTAGCAACTTGCGTAGCTGTGCATGACTGATTGAAGAACTCCTTTGATCAGCCCGTAATCTGGGGTAATCACTGGCTTTTGCTCCAAAACTCCTGAACCTTATGGTTTCATACTATTTTTTAGCTCAATGGATGAAACTTATTAATAGCTTCATGCAGATTTTCTAGATTATCTTGCTTATAAGATTCTGTAGAACTAATATGTCTATGACCTGCCATTTGCTGTACTTTCCTGATGTTATAGTATCCTAACCAGTTAACAATAACACTTGCTCTAATGTGACTGTTATTGCTTACTTTCTGATTATGATGTTTTAATTTCTTTAGAATTGGCCGTAAAACCATTCTAAATTGTGGTGTATTGACAGGAAACAACTTTTCATCATATGTACCTATATGATCTTGTATAATTGGGCGTACTTTTTCTATGTATTCTTTGAACTCTATAATCTGCCAAGATTTTAGAGCTAGTGTTCTCTCTGCATTTCTTCTTGTACTTGGTATATATATTGTCCCTCTGTGCAAATCAATATGCTCTAGTGCTAGTGATTTAAAATTATTGCTTACCAAACCCTGATATACTAATAATCCTACTATCACTTTATTACGTTTTGCTGTAGCTCTATAATAAAAGTTATCCTTCCATATCTTATCCGTTTCAAAACTGTAGAACAAATCTTCTAGTTCATCACCTGTAAGTAGGTTATAAAACACTTTTTTGCGTTCTCCTCGTATTTTTAGATCATCTGCAATATTATCTGTTCGAACTCCCTGTTCTATCAGGTAATTAAAATAATGTTTAGCTCCTAAAATATGCCTGTTAATAGTTTCTGGTTTGTTTGTAGTTTTTAAGTGATTAATATAATTCAAGAATTGTTTATAGCTTAGGTTTTCAGGTTTGGTACGTTTTGATCTGCACCATTCTTTTAGCTTACCAATATTATAAACATTTCTCTCTATTGTACTTTGACTCTGATTTAGCTTTTCTAAATATGTATAATAATCTTTCATAGTGATTCGAGTAAGTGTGTGTAAATTTGTGTTGCTTTTAGAGAGCTATGCCCTAGAAACTGTTGTATATCTTCAATCTTCATTCCCTCTTGTAGTAAATGAGTAGCAATACTATGTCGTAAACAATGTGGAGTAATGTGCTTCTCTCTTAAGATTTCATCATCAATGAGAGTTAATAAATGATGTAGTCTTCTTCCTAAATCCTGACCATGCAACCTACTGCTGTATTTATTGATAAACAATGCTTCTGTACCATGATTACCAGTATACATTGGCCTTGCTTCAAAAATGTAGTCTTCCAGAATTTTCAAATTATATGTATTGATAGGTACATATCGTTCTTTATAATTCTTCCCTTGCCTTACAAATACACGTCTTACATCAAAAAGAATATCACCAATATCTAAACTAACTGCCTCTGTTCTTCTCAATCCACAACTGTATAATGCTACAAGAATAGCTCTATCTCGAAATCTTATATGCCTGTATTTACTACTGTGATCAGTAGCTTTAAAGAGCAATTTAATTTCTGCTAGCGTAAGTACATCTTTTATAGTATTTTCTCCTTTTTCTAAGCGCAAGTGTATTTTAAAAGCTATACCTCCATGTTTTTTGAGATATTCCCTGAACTTTCTAAGTGCGTTTTGATGTTTGTTTAAGTATGCTTTACTTAATCCTCCATCTTTTCTCTGATTACTTCTTTCATTCAGATATTTGTAATAGCTTTTTACAGTGTCTATAGTAATCTGCTCTAATCTTTGGATATCCCGTTGTTCTAGCCAATAAAAGAATTCTTGTATAAATATTGGTGTATAGTATACTGCCTTTTCATTATATCCTAAGATATCTAACCACTCCTCAAAATCCTCTAAAAGCCTCTTGTAACTTCTATTTTCTAATTTCAGTTTTTTCATAGGTAATGCCTGTCAATGCTCTTGACTTAATTTTTTTCATTCGGTATGTGTTTTTATGAATTTTGTAAAACAGCTTAGTTAAACTGCTGTATTTCTACAAATTATGCGTTCCATTTATGCAATGGAACAGCATTGAAACGGTGGAACACCTTTACTCAGGTAAGGATATACTAGTAATCTTGGTAATACAATCTTGTAGTGCTTGTTCTATAGAAGATTCTAAGTCTTTGTATTCATTAGGATTAGTGATTTCATATCGCACTATTGTATCTCCTTTTTTATTTTTCTGTGTTCTAATATAATAATTTTCAATTAGCTGCTTGTGATATCTCCATTGTGTTGTTTTCTTTATTTTTAATACTCTTCTGATTTCTAGTGCTGTAAAATAGCTTTGCTTGTTTTCTTTTAAATAAGATTTTAATCTTTCGAGATAGTTTCTACATGCTCCTGTAATGGTATCACTTTTACGTAACAGCACTTCTTTTATCAGTTCATTGGCAGCTTTAATATCTTCTATTGTAGTTTCGATATATTCCTCTCCTGTCTGCTGATCATACTTTCTTTTTCTCTTCCTCTGGCAATAGAAGGTAACAGCTTCGATAAATTGCAAATAATGTGTATTAGTCCTTCTGGGCTTAAATACTACCAGAGGGAGTGATAAATATTCTGCATATGGATTGATCACTTTAACAGGTTGTAATACACACTGCACATCTTGTAAAAATCTGACTGCTTCATATTCCTCATGCTTATCTATTTTACCTGCGAAAGATCTACGTTGATATTGCATAATCTTTTGATCCTGTACCTCTGATTCATCCATATACAGTAAGAAGCTTCTATTGCTATTATCTTCATAAATAGACTCTTGTGTAGTACAACCTGCAATAGATACAGGTCCTTCTACTACCAAATGAATGGTTTTGCTTTGGCCACGTGAATCTTTATGCACTACAGTTTTAGTAATTCTCTTTTTAGACTGTAACTCTCTGAGAGGGTACAATACAGATTCTGCTCCATCCATATCTTCTATTAGAATCAGTTTATTTCTAAGCTCTGTTCTGTTAAAGTAATAGAAGGCATTTGCAGAGAGTACAGTGATCTCTATTTTGTCTTCCTCTGGTATCAGTTCTGCTACTTTGCTTTGTAGATGCGTTTTTCCTGTACCAGAAGAGCCTAAACTAATACAATGTAAAGGATTGTTTGTTTTCCTACTGGTAAAGATCAGATACATTAATAATCTGTTGGTTTCTTCTCCAATAACACCAGATACACCTATGAGTTCATTAGTCTTTTGTAGTAGGTTCTTTGACTCTAAGAATTTAATAGCTGCCTGCTGCTCTTTATCTGATAACACTTTGATTTGTTGCTGTGTAGCTGCATTTTCTTTTTCTAGGGTATTAATACGATATTGTTCTAGTGCTGCTGTAAGTTCTTGTAGTGTTTTTCTGGTAATTATTGTTCCTATTTCTATACGTTCTGCAATCTTACGTACCAGTTTCTCTACCATAGTATCGTTATATAAATCAATACTATGTCGTAATACATTACTATTTTTTGGTTTACTAATACCTAACGTTACTCTCATTCTTTCTAAATTGTTGAATTTAATACCTCCCAGAACATGAATTTCTAACGTATCGGTGATGTACTCATAGTTTTGAGGATTTGTAGTATCTAACATATTTTGTTTTTAAAAAAGTGAGTATTTACAAGCTGTTTCAGCTATCTATAATAGAGAAATGGTAGTAGTAATAACACTTGTTCTGTATGACAAAAACTATCTTACTATTATGAGATAGTTTTATTAATTCTACCTGCACCTTTTGCCCTTCTGATAGTCCTGAAATATTGTATTTTACTTCTACCAGAAATGGACAATGAAGCTCTTTTAGTTTGTTGTATTTGTTCAAAATCATAATTCTATAGGGATTGCAATACATTAATCTATTGGTTGATTTTTTCTGAGTCATGTGTATTATAGCTATATAATATTAATAGAGGTGGTTTGATGGGATTAGATTTTAGCTGAAAAAGAGGGAGATCTTTATATATAAAAACAAACAGGAGCTTACTTGTGTAAACTCCTATTTAGTTCAAATTCTAAATCACTTCGGCATCTGCTACAAGATGCTCTGCTATCATTTCTTCTGTATTATCTACATATTGCCACCTGTGTTCTAGTGTCATAGTATCACCTGATTCTGTAGTATACTCATAAGGATCACATTCTACTTTCTGAATAGTACCAGGAAACTGACTCCCTATAATACTTTGACAGGTTGGCTCATCAAATGTAGTAGGCACAGAACATTGTTTTGCTGTAAAATACATTTTGCCTGTAGTATTGCTCTTCACAGCTTCTACGCCTCCTTGTAGAATAAGTACTAGAAATTCGTCTCCTTCTTGAGTGGTTCTTTTTTTGTAATCTGATACGGTTACCATAAGCTTTATATTTAATAGTTAACAAGGTGGGGGTACTTCCCCTACCTCAGAAAAGGGAGGGGTGTCTTGCTAATTATCAATCTCTTATAGCACTACAAGAAATTTTTCAAAAAAAATTATAAAAAATTTTCTGTGTAAATACTAATCAAAAGTGGAGCTAACTATAACCTTACTATTTTTCCTTACTTCTGGCAATACATAAATAACAGATTCATTATGCTATCAAAAGAAAAGGTGAGGGCGACTTATTAATTACCACACGCTTATGGATATGTAATAATTGTACCACCCCCACCATAGAAAATATAATTAAAAACAGAAGTGTAGCTAATGTAGTACACAGGTCATTGATTTTCCAGAAAGGAAAAAATGAAATGGTGGAACAATATTACCTTAGGAAATTTATAGTATAGCATCCAATGACTCTACCTGTATTCATTAGCCTGCAGTTGCCAGAGGAGACAGAAGTGAATAGTTTTTTATTAGAAAAACTAATACGAATTCTTAGAATCATATTTTTGCATCTAAAAATCAAAATTCTATAGCAGATATCAATATTTTACTAATTTTTGTCTTCTCTGGTAAACTAAGTAAAATTTTATAGTATAGCTCAACTTTACGAATAACCGACTTCTATGCGTGTAACAATATTTATTATTTCAGATTTAAACATAATTTACCCCTTAGTACCAAGAAAAGACTCTTACTACTTTGACATCATATTACTATGATGCGATATTAACCAACAATTTCCATTGTGCCGTACGCTAATGATCCTAACAATCATCCCACCTCCAAGAACTTCCCAAAACAGTTCTCCCACAACATTATATGCTGGCAATTTTTTAACCCTATCGGGGACATCTCAAGCTCTTATGTAAAAATGATAGAGCTTTACAACCCGACGTCAGAACCTATAACTGTGCTTTTGGCATCCTCTAGGCTGTTATACACTTTGCTTTGTGTATAAGGTCTACAAATCATATAGATTTGAATTGTAAAGGTTTATAAAAAGAAAAACCCTAGCTGCATCCTGATCTACAACTAAGGCTTTCATATATATTGAAACTTAAAGTTCCTAATTTAATTTCTTAGAAAATTGTTGTTTTTGATCAGGATCACAACTCTACAAAGATACGAAAAATGATACTTTTTTCCTACAAATATTATTAACATTTTTATTAACAAACATCTGTTTTTCAACACTTTAATATCAATCACATGTACTTGTTACATTTAGAATTCATTTCGTAATCTTACAAGTGTTAAAGTGCTCTTATTCATCTTTATTTATCTAAGTGATTTAGTGCAATTATATGTATTTAGTGCTCTTAGAAGTAAAAAATAACAACAGATTAAAATAATTATGATTTAATGAATTCATCTGTTTTTGCTGTGCTTCCGTATGATTTGATTGTAACTTATTAATTTCCTCCTCCTCTGGCATACTAACATAGTATCTAAAGTATAGCAGAGAGGTATATTATAAAAGAAAACCCACCAAAATTGATGGGTCATGAATTTTTATGATTCAGATACGTTTTGTTTATGTTTAATTATAAGAAAAAGTGTCTACATCAGAGAAAGGAATGCTACTGTTACTATCTGTATATGTTGCTTTTGTAGGGTATCCATCTTGATCATACTCATAGATTGCTGAAAATGTAAGTTTTCCATCCTCGAAATGCTCTTTAGGATTTGAAGGAGAATTAAAATAAGATCGTGTATTTAAATTATCTAATGAATTGCAGGTTTGTAGATAAAAGATCCCAAATTCATTGAATAACACATACATAGGATTTACCTTATCGTCATAATTGCAAGTATCTGAATTTATTTTAATAGGATTCCCATTTTTGTCAAATTCTTCTACAACTAGTGATATAGGGGCTCTTAGCTCATCTTCTTTAACTAACATTTTAGAAATTCTACTATTCTGATCATATTCGATATCTATTTTAAAGCCTCTAGAGTCACTCTGTTCAATTACACGATTTTGACTGTCATATTTGATAGTACCAACAATAACAAATTCTACACCTGAAATATCCGTTGACAAATCTTCTGGATGAAATCCGCTTTTGTGGTAATATGTTTCTATTTTTCCATTACTACCGTATTCAAACTGATACATCGTTCCAGAACACCCATAAAATAAGGCTTTTACTAGCTTTTCATCAGTATATACAAACTGATCAGGATAATATCCATTATGTTCTTGTTCGAATTTCTGCGAAACAACCTGTTTTATAAGTTTTGTTGTTCCTGTGATAGGAGGAGTGTCAGGATTGTTAGTTTCTGGCGTTTCATTGTTATTATCACTACTACACGCGTATAGTAGTATGATTAGAAAAAGAATCAGGAGTTTTTTCATTTTGTTATAGTGTTAAATTAAAATTTTGGTTTAAAACTGTATTTCCCATTATTTGCGATAGTTAGTTCATACACATTTGAGTACCATGTATATATCATTTCTTTAGTTTTAGTAGTGGTAAGGTCTTGATTAATTTTAGTTACTCTTCTTCCTGTGCTCTTAGTAGCTTCTTCGAGAGAAACAACAAATACATTATTCGCGCTTCTTCTAATTCTAGGGTTTCTATAGATCCATTCAGCGTTATAGAAACCATACCAGTCTTTAACAAAGTTTAATGCTTGTTGTTCGGTATAAAATTTAGATTTTGTTTTAGCTTTCTTACGAGGTTTGTTTTGCTGTTTTATTTTTTCTTCAAGCTTCGGGATCACTACGTAAATAAGCGAATCATATAGATGTATATACTCTTTTGCTGTTTCTCTGGCATATTCTTCTCTGGCTTCTAATTGCTCATATTCAGATTTAGAAACACATCCAAATAGCAAAAATGATGAAATGATCGAAGTTACTTTTTTTATCATACTCTCTTAATCTTAATCGATTTGTTGAAGTGGATTCATTTTATGATTTCAAATATAGTTTTTAAATTCAAAAATAGCGCATATATGCGTTGTTTTTATTTTGAAGGTTTACGCAATTTTAGCCTGTGAAGGCTATAGATCATAAATACATTACTGCATTTGGCAAACACTTAAGGGGCTTAAGAAAAAAATCTAAACTCTCTCAAGAGCAATTAGCAAATGATGCTGATATCCCAATAAGTCAGGTAGGTAGAATAGAAAGAGGAGAAGTAAACACTACTGTATCTACAATGAGAGCACTATCCAAAGCTCTCAAAATTCATATTACAGAATTATTTGATTTTGATAAAGATTAAAACTTGCAATGATCTGCCAAACTATAGAATTCTTCTTTTGTAATTATCAAATGATCTAGCAAATTAATATCTAATAGATTACCCGATTCTTTAATTTTCTTAGTAAGCCTAATATCTGAATCACTAGGCTCTAAAGTACCAGAGGGATGATTATGTGCTATAATAACACCACTTGCACATACTTTTAAAGCAATAGCAAATAATAACTTTACATCTACATAAGTACCACTAGTACCTCCTTTTGATAGATTTTGTACTCCTAATACTTCGTTTGCATTATTGAGTAGTAGTACTTTAAATTCTTCTTGTAGCTCTATAGTTTTCTGATCCCAAGAATTAATAAATACATTGTAAGCATCTGTAGAGTTCTTAATTTTTGTTCTGTGTTTTTTAGCAATATGAGATGAGTAGCTGATCTGTATCTCAGCAATGTTGTTTGTTAGCATAGATTTGGTTTTGATACGATTATATTGTTCTTTTCCTACTTTCTGGCAGGCTAGAGAACTGTTTTCTTAGTTCACTCTAGAGCATAAAAAAAGAGCTGCATTTCTACAACTCTTTTTTATTTATTTAATTTGTTTGATAATCAAACTTTATAATGCTCTTTTTCAAAAGCACCAATTTGACCCATTACCAGGGCATTACCAGTTTGGCTTATTACCTTTAATACTTAATACCAAATTCCTTAAATACGCTATTTCTATATTCAATTCCTGCATCAATCAGAACAAACTTTCTTTTCCAAAAAAAGTGATTGATATCATCTTCAGTGATGAAATTGACTAATCCCAAGAACCTTTCATCTAATAACTCAATCTTATTTTTAAAGTTTTTATAATCGTTATGATCTTTAAAAGAAGTGTCTTCTAATAATAATTGTATTTCATCTCTAACAGCAATATCATAATCTAACTCAAAAATATTTTGATTATATCCATCTCCACAATCTTCTATAATTTCATTCCAAGAGTTCGTTAATTCTGTTAGAGATTCAAAATTACTTCTAATTTGATACTTCTGAAAAAGGTTTTCTAGTGTCATAATAATAAATTAATATTTTTTTACTTGTTCAATAAAGTAATTTAATGCTTTATTATTTTTAATTTCCATTTTATAAAATGTCTGAATAATTCCTTGTTTATCTGCTACTCCAAAATGCCCAGTTTTTATATTCATCTTAAATATAGTTCCTTGTTTATTTACATAAGTCATAAAGTTTGATCCGTTGCTTGCAAAAAACTTTTGAGCTCCTTTAACATAAGACGAAAAAGAATTGAATTCACCGATTAAACTACCTCCATTTGTGATTGCTTTCCAACTTTTGGTTTTCCATAAATACTTAATGTTTTTAACATGTTTAGCATAATGAATGAAAGCTTTTCCTTTTGAAATAAATTTAAATGGAGCACCTCCCGGTACTATCCAAGTTGCTATTTCTGGAGCGACAGCAACAGATAAAAAATTGTTAAAAGCAATAGTTCCATCATAGTTAACATAAAAATTTTCTCCACCAATATCTACTGTTCTAGTCGTTGTTCCATCCCAAAATTCAGACCAAGCATCATCCCAACGACTTATTTCGGGTAATACTTTTGTTTTATTTTTATATAGGTCGTGAGCTATTTGATTTGGATTTTTTTCTTCTTGCTCACAATCATCACAAGAAGCTGTCTTACCTTTTCCATTAGAGAAATTACCATTTCCTGTATTTGTCCAAGTAGTTCCACTAGCAGAACTCTCAAATAAACCATTTATAAAAGATTCTGTATCAGCACCACTAGGATCAGCCCAGAATACAGGATTATTATCAAAACCATTATAAGTAGAGTTAGAATGATGTGTAACAGGGTCAATCCTTGCCCACCTTGCAATAGCAGGATCATATTGTCGCAATGGCATTTCATAAAGATCAAGACCTAGACCTTCTTCTAATTCTATACCATTATATCCATATGGATGTTTGCTACCATTCACGGCAAAATTGTATCCTTTATGTTGTAGTCCAAATGGATAATAATTCTTTTCTTCCTGTACGATGATCCCTTCTTCGGTTTCTTGTAGCACACTAATATCATCAAGATAGATTTCTTCTTCTGCAGCTATACTACTGGTTAATCCCAGTTTGATATTTAGCTTAGCAGCATCTTGCTTGATCTGGTAGGTAGCTTCAAAATTACCTTCGCCAGCATCTCCTGCAGAATACCATCCTGTACTCTTGTTGGTAGCATCAATCTCATTGACCAGTACACGCATCTTATATCCTTTGCCATTGGCATCCAGTTTCAGTCGTATCTTCACAGTTTCACCAGCACTAAAAGATTGTGTAATCTTCTTATTTGTACCACTGTACATATACCGTACTTTAACACCTAAACGGCCATTGGTTGCAGATACGCCTCCGCCACCCCAGCCATCGGTACTACTATCAAAAGTATCATTTAAAAAAGTCTTGTTACCGCCTTTATTATAGCTTAAACGTATATTGCCTAAATGGTCTTTGTATTGATAGATGTACTTAAAGCCATCTGAGTGTTGTTCTACATACCCTTCTGAGGTATTAAAGAACTCCAGATTACCATTCTTATACACATAATTACCGGCATACTCAGTCTCTATTAAAGAACTTCCCTCTGTTGCAATCTTTTTTAATTTTGCTCCAGTGGCGTCGTAAATATAATTAATATTTCCGGTATGATCTGTATTATTTACAGTTACTGTTTGAGGTAGATTTAAATGATTATAGGTAATCCCTGTAATCCCTTTGTTTTGATCCTCAGTCATATTACCATTAGTGTCGTAAACATAATCATTAGAAGTATCAGTAGCAGTATTCACCGCATCATCTTTAAAGCCAAACTGATCTATAGGGGCAGCATCACTAACTTTCATGAGCTTATTGCCGCTGTCATACGTATAAGAGAGTATATCCATATCCCCAAAATCTGTGGCTGCTGCATTAATATGTCCTTTTCTATTTAAAGAAAGAATGTTCCCAACCTTATCATACGTGATATTACTTATCGAATAGTTACCAGTATTATCTGTTGCACTTACAATTCTATTAAGGGCATCATAACTATACACATATGAAGTGCTTACCGGATTGTTCGGAGGGTTAGGGTTTACACTTTGAGTTTTCCAATGGGTCTCTGCTATATTACCATTAAACAGCGGTGTAGCTCCAAGTTGTGGGGTATTGTAATTGATGCCAAAAGCAAACAGATCATTCCCCAAGTTATTTACATCATTGATCCCTTTTAACCAGCCTCTTACATTGTATTTGTAGTGAATATCCTGTAATCCATTACCCACTTTTTTAGACACTAACTGCCCTAAAGCATCATAGGTATTGGCTGCGATAACTTCTGGATCCTGAGTATTGATCTTTTGGGTTTGGTTGAGTACTCTACCCATATGGTCATACATAAAACTATCTATCGTTACAATCGCTGCATGACTATCTTTGATATGCGTGGTTGTGGTTTCTTCTACCTTACCCACAAAATCCAGCTTGGTTTCTATAATATCTGTAGTGTTTAGATACTCATTCTTACTGGCTACATAAATCGGTCTTGATTTGGTATCATAATAAGTAACCGTAGTGATCCAATCCAGAGTTTCTAACACCCGTACTTTACTAACTACCGGTAAGGATTTGGTTTGCGCTCTAGGGGTTACACCATATACCATGGCTGGTGCATTAAAAAAGGTATCTTCACTGCCTAAAACAGTATAGTCCCCATAATAATTGATGGTGAGTAGTGTAGCATTGGTCACTTTGGGATAGCCCCCATCATTATAGTACAATTGTACCCCATCTACTAGTACAGGAGCAATACGGTCTACCCACAATGCATCACTATAGGCGGTAGCCTCGGTTTGTAGGGCTACACGATCCTTGGGATCGGTGATTTTACCGGTGTAGGCTACCCGGCCAAAGGCATCGTATTTGGTATAGAGCCATGCATTAGTTGCTTTTAAGTTGGTATCCTGGGTCATAATCGGCTGATCGAGTTTGTTATACACAATATACTCCTTGCCTTTGCCAGGGATCTTCTTCTCGATCAATCGGTTTCTATAATCATATTTATATTGGTAGCACAATTCAGTAAGCTCAATAGCAGAGATACTTGTAGTACTCGTATCTACTTTAGGTGGTATTACATAGGTTAAATTCCCAAATCTATCATATACATAATGGGTATCATGCGCTGATCCTGCATTAAAGGTTCGTTTTAAAACAATTCTACCTTGTTTATCCTTGTACTCTTTAGTAGTATGATTATTACCAGCTGCCGGAGTCCAGTTTTCATCTTGAGTAATGGTTATGTACAATTGATTTGCACCATAAAAACCATCCTTTACCAAGCTAGGAGCTTCAGTATCGTTTGGATTGGCAAAGTCTACTTTAAAATAGATTACTTCATTAACTTTATTAGTATACCAATCTGTCTTAATAGCGTGATCTGCATCACTATTAGGGTTAGCTTTCCAAGCTGTACCAGGCGCACCTATTTTTATTACTCGATTAAGAGGAGATTTATCAAAAATACTCTCTGAGTAGGCATTAACCTCTCCCAGATTAGTATTAGTAATCCCGGGAAAATCATCTGTATAGTTGTCTTTGTAATATTGGTTAATATCTTGATTTACATTAATATCTTTATAACTCCCCACCGTATTACTTGCCTCAAAAGGCAGGTATTGTTTGTCTTGTCTGCCATACACATCATACTCGATATGGGTTACAATATCCTTACCATCTTTAGAGGCTTTGATTGCTCGTTGTTGTATCGGTCTACCCAGTCCATCAAAATAGGTAACACTCTCTATCGTCTTATCAATATCATTGATATTAGTACAATTTACAGCCTCTATCTGCGCAATAGTCATGGCTGTTTGAGGAACTGTCGAATGTATATAATTCTTATCCGATAACACCACCTGGGCCTGAAGCTTCAACCCCATTAGTAGTATCGCGATGCTATATATTATTTGTTTTTTCATCTTACTATATTGTTTATGAGATTAATGTTGCTCTCCTGTACCATTACCACCTCCTCCGGAGGATTTACTAACAATCACTGGCATGGTTTTTAGTACCGATTGGTTTGTTCTGGTATCTGTCACGGTAGCTTGAATCTCATACTCGCCGTTGTCTGTGGTCCCATAAGAGAATGAAGTCCCTGTCCTATTCGAGGTATAAGTAGACGAAGGACTTGATAATCGCCATACTTTCCAGGTAACAGTACTGTAATGCCCTGATCCTGCACTTTTTGTTAAATTAAAAGTTACACTAGGATTAGCATTGGTAAGAGTGGCATTATCAGGGGTTACATTGATCACCATAGGGTTATACGAATATATCGTAACACTCTTTTCTTTAAAATGTCCTGAAACCGTGTTATCTATAACACGAAACTTAACAGTATATTCACCTGCAGTTGGGAAATTATTAGAGTAACTGGTGCCTGTAGCACTTTGTTTTACGTTATTAACATACCACTCATAGCGGCGAGAGCCTGATCCTCCGCCAATTCCATGAGCACTAAAAGATATGTTTACACCTTTTACAACGTATGTTTTACTAGCAACTACCGAAGGAACATTTAGCGGATTATATACATACAATGATCGAACTTCGCTATCGATAGATTTACCACTTCTGTTATCGATCACTTTAAAATACACCGTATAGGTGCCTGCTGTGTTGTTGGTATAGGTAAAGGTGGTAGCAGTACTGGCTTGTTTTATAGTGTTTACATACCACTCATAGCGAAAGTCACCCGTTCCTCCACCGATACCCGTGGCACTAAAATTAACATTGGTACCAGTTATAACACTACTATAATTTGCACTTAATACTGGGATATTGATAGGAGGATACGCCACTACTACAGTCATCGTTTTACTGACTCTATGTTTAGTTTGCGTATTATAGGCAAGTACCGTTACAGTATATGTGCCTTCACTAGCAAAGGTTTTGGTAAAACTAGTGGTACTATCACATTGTTCTTGTGTACCATCTACAGACCAGGTATAAAGGTTTGCACCGCTGCTTCCTGAAGTATTAGCAGTAAAAGTAACTGCTTGATTAGGTTGAACAGATCCAGAAGCCGAGAGATGGATAGTCATATCTCCTAAAACATCGGATTGTTGACCCTGATAATTATAGCGTAGCTGTTGGGCTATATACTGTTCCTGATCCAGGGTATATTGCAAACGGTTCAATGCATCATATTGATAATACATGGTATAGCCTTCTGGATCTGTCATACTAGTCACCCCAACAAGAGGATCATAGGTATAGCCGCTTATTTCTGCATTTTTAAAATAGGTATGCTCTCGTAAATCCTTAAACAGGTTACGCATAGTTGTTTCTTCCGCTTCTATATCTTCAGTATTAGAAGCTGTTTGTAACTGCGTAATCAAAGAACTTGCTGTTGCTGGTATTCCAGTGTAACTAGCGTTATCAATCTTAACAATAGGTTGAGTATTATTATATCCCCAGACATACATGATATGACGACCATCGACTTGTGAAATTTCTAAAGGATTTCCATGAGTATCATATTGAATATAAGTAAGGCGAGCTTCTGGATCATCACCGCCTTTGGCAATCTTAGTAATCTCCGGCAATACTATTCCATTACCCCAATCCTTAAACTCCAGAATTTGGGTAGTCATTGGCGTAGTACCTTCTGTGTTTTTTGTCTCTATAGGAGTCGTAATCCTGTTTTGAGCCACCAGAGCATCGTTAACAATACTACTCTTATCATAAGGATATGCATAGTTTGTCGTTATGGTATTGTTATGACTATCTGTGTAGGTTTGCGTCTTTAATTGCCCATATAGGTTGTCATACGTATAGGTAACATCCTTGGTAATAGTGTTTCCTGCACGAACTTCTATTTGTTTAGAAGATATTACTGGAAATATCTCTGAGTAATTGACATATTCTTTTACTCCAAAATAATTAGGGACATCTGTGTAATTATATTCTGTTACAGATTCTGGGTCATAAAAAAAGACGATTTGACCTACTTTTAAATTATACGAGTTTAAATGCTGTAAAGCTCCAAAATTCATATCTATGATACTATCTTTATTGATAGTACTAGCAATTGAAGAATATACGTTGCCATTCTTTTTCAATAGGTCTTGTTTGAGTACTTTCCCTCTTCTCCAGTTGTTTTTTTCGGTTGGAGCAAAAGGAAAAATTTCTTCTTTATCGGGACCTCCAGAAAAGAAACGTTGTGTTCGTTGGTCTTCTCCATTATCTCCTAATTTAATTTCTTGAACAGATTTGTATAAGACCGGACTCCCAATATAGCTACTTAACGGGATAGTACTTGATGATCTGTTTTTTATTACGGCACACTCGTTTTGAGCAACATATCCATGTATTTCACCAGTTTTGTATATAGGTTTAGAAAGATTGATCCCTGTAGATTTTCCTGCTTCATCGTCATAAGAATACGCTTTAGTAATACAATTTCCTTCTCCATCACAAGATTTTACCTGTGCTACCCGAATACCTCCAAAAGGGATATTAGCATATGTTGGTGTAGGGGTATTATCATTGGGCTTATAATATTTTATGTTTACGCTGGCTTTAGCATAAGAAGGATTGATAGGCTCTATGGGCCTATTGATATATACTTCTAGTTCATATTCTCCCGGATCCAACTTAAATATGGTTGTATTCATATATTTTGGATCTTTTGGATCAGGGTCAATTACAAGCTGATCATATAGGTAATTACATATGCTACCTGGAGTAACACAACTAACTGTTGATGCTACATTTTTCTTTTTAAGTTTAACCAAGGCTTCTGCCCCTCCACCTGTGGCTTGTAAATCATATGAGATTGAAATATAAGTTCCTTGCCCGGGGATTTCCCCTGGAGTGAAAGTGATTGATTTGGTTTCGGTAACAAATTGACTATCTGGATAATCAGTTGATTTTAAAAGTAATTCATCCGGAGTATTTAATCTATCTTCTATACCAATTTCTCCTGTATCTAATGCCCCATATACTTGATTTTGAGCATAGGTAATTTCAGAATATCCTTTGGTGGGGTAATATATCCTTTTCAACGCTCCTAATCTGGTGCTATTAAAATCAGGAGATCGATTTGAGTTTGAAGAAATCAGACTTCCAGAAGTATTTGTGTTCCCATTGTAATATCCCCAATAATCTTGCTTATAGTACGGAATCTCTAAATGTGAACTGCCAAAATACTCGAATGTGTAATAATTTCTTTGGGTATCAGGCGTGTGTTTACCTCTGTGAATTGCTGTAAGTAATTTTCGTTTTACGGTCTTATCATCATAAGTAAACGCATATTGCATAATATCCTGCCCTACTGTATTCTTGATCTTAATACCCTCAAGTGTTACCGGGTTTTGTCCTTCGAGAGCAGGGTTTAATATCGTATACTCAAAGGTTACGGTTTCTGATGGGGTAGTAATCGTACTAATACTTAATCCCTGGGTATTCGAAAGTGTTTCACTTTTAAACAGCCCTATTAGATTTGGTTTAGCCTGGCAATAGTTTGTCTCATATGTAGGAGCCGCAGTTACCCAGGTGTCTGAATGTACTTTTTGAAGTGTATGTTGATTTACATAGGTAAATGTAATTTCTTTGGTATTAGGTAATACAATTTTGTTGATCACCCAAGCCGATGTATATACCTGAATATGATCTCCGTTCTCTGTTGTAGTCTCTTCTATATCATTAAAATAATATTTGATCCCAGAATCATCGATAAGTTCGAAACCACCATTATTGGGTAAACGTGTAAGCTTGTAATTCTTATATGGTGCAAAAACAGCTTCGTCATTATGGTTTAGATAAAAGGTAGCCGATAAAGATCCTACATTAATCATATATTTATCAGATTCGGTATCCCATTTTCCGGACACAGACCCTCTAACAAGTGCATTTTTATCTGCATTTGACATCCCGTCTTTATTGGTATGAAATTGATATACTTTTTGACCAATAGTATTGGGACCAACATACCCAAGTGGTGATTCATCAGGAAGACCTCGAATCTGACGAGTAATCATACCTTTTCCTATAAAATCCCAGCCTAACCCAACGGCTCCGGGGATAGCTTCTACTTGCAGACCCGCATAGTTATAGGATAATGAAATCGGTAAACTAAAGCCTGATTCGTTAATGGTATGCAATGGGATGCCGTGATTGATCCTTCCTGTAGAAAGATTCACAGGGATTTCTCCATATTTCCCCAGACTAGCAGCCTCGGGAGAAGTTGGAAAAATCTGCGGTGGTTGTGCGGGTGATGGCTCTGCCTGACCAAGAACTGTAAGTCCCAGAAGCAAGAATGCCACCGTAGTGATAAGATGTTTCATATAAAAGTAATTAGTGACTGATTTTATTTTTTATTGTATTCCAGTAGCAATATTACGGTATCCCAGTTTCGTTTTTCGGGACTGAGAAAAAAAAATGAAAGTTTTTTTTGAAGTGAGATAATGAGGGGGTCAGATTTAGGGTTTCAGGTTACTAGGTTTTGGGTTAACCGTTCTCTTAACTACCCTATAAAAGGATTAATAATATTCGTTTTTCGATCTTTTGTATAGAATCCAAAAGTAAAATCTACCGGTTCGGCATACACAAAACTTTGTACAGTGATGTCATACTCAACAGGAGCATCTAAACTTTTCATCGTATTAATGATGCGATATAGTTTTGTTTTTGAGATTCCTAATTTAGAGATCAGTTCTTCTGGTGATCCTGTAGCTTGCAATCGAATAAGCTGATCAATGCGTTCTATAAGTTTGATCTGTTTGATAATACTATTCATAATGAGTTGCAGATTAAACCTTAATAATGTAGTAGAGCATTATCTAAGGTAAAGTAATGAGAATATTAGTCATTGTTTAATGCAATTATGGGGTAGTTTACATATGGTCCCTAACGGAACTAAAAAAAGAGTTTTTATTATATAATACCAGTTATAACATCTGCTATGAATTTGTTTCTTTTGATATCCTTGTGATAGTTCATCCTACTTTTTTTGTTTTCTCAAATGTAAGGTTACAGTCTAGTCAAAAACAAGAAAAGCAAGTCGGTATTTATCAAATACGACTTGCTTTTCAATAATCAAATTATTGATTTTCAAATAATTAAATACATGCCGTGTTTAAAAACTAGTATTTCAAAAAAAAGTATAAGTTCGAGAGGTTTTTATGATGAAATAAGAAAATTTATGTCAGTCAGAGTGATTTTCGGTAGGAAATTGTATCGAAGACAAGTAAATTTTCAAACAAAAGCCTTGTCATCCTGAGCTTCGTCGAAGGGTCGATACAATTTTTCTCCACGTCATCTCGAGCGCAGTCGAGAGGTCACTATGAAAAATCACTACCATTGACGTATTTCATAATGATTTGTTTTTCATAAACTTATACACTCTTAAATTTCATCTAATTTCCTTTGATTTGGCTTTCTGTTCATTTTCTTTGCTCGCCCGGCAGCAAACAGAACCAAAAGAAAAGGCGCTTTTTCAAGGTATTTTTTAATTTCATTGAAAACCAGATTTATTTTGCTAAAGTCTTTCCAAGGCTTCAAGATTTTTTAACGCAAAACAAATCTTATACTGGTGAAAAAAGATTTCAAAGCCCTGCTTTGGAACGTCAAGCTTAAACACTAGATAAAATTTTTATTGGATGTCTCAATTTGACGGCTTTTTTAAACTAAATCCTTACATCGAATTCACGTTAAGTAGAAAGAATATCAGAAATTCGGAGTAATTCTTTATTAATTTCGTGACCTTCTCTTAGGCCAACATCAAAACTTGTTGCTGTAATCTCATTATTAATAATGCCGACCATTACATTTTTCTTTCCATCAAGAAGTAATTCTACCGCTTTAACACATAATCGACTAGCCAGTGTTCTATCAAAACATGATGGGGAGCCACCACGTTGCATATGTCCCAAAACGGTTACTCTTACCTCATAATCTGGTAGGTTTTCTGTTACATAGTCTGCCAGTTCATATACATTTTTTCCTGTTTTGTCACCTTCACTTACCACAACTATACTCGAAGATTTACCTGATCGCTTACTGCGTTTTAGTGATTCTAATAATCGATCAAGGCCTAAATCTTCTTCTGGGATTAAAATTTCTTCTGCTCCTGCACCTACTCCACTATTAAGAGCAATAAATCCTGCATCACGCCCCATTACCTCAACAAAAAATAATCGGTTATGTGAGCTGGCCGTATCTCGTATTTTATCTATTGCATTGATCACTGTATTTAATGCAGTATCATAGCCTATTGTATAATTCGTACCCGCTATATCATTATCTATGGTACCAGGAACACCGATTACAGGAATATCATACTCTTCACTAAAAATCTGTCCTCCTCTAAACGTACCATCACCACCAATAAGAACCATAGCATCTATTCCTATTTTTTTAAGGTGATCTGCCGCTTTTTTTCTACCCTCGGGAGTTTTAAAATCCACAGATCGGGCAGATTTAAGTATCGTTCCTCCTCTACTAATAATATTACGAACACTTCTGGCATTCATTACCGTATAATCTCCTTCTATCATCCCCTGATATCCTCGATAAAACCCTATACATTTCACATTATAATAAGCACATGCTCTTGCTACAGCACGTATTGCAGCATTCATTCCCGGAGCATCTCCTCCCGAAGTCATGACACCAATGGTTCTTATCTCTTTTGCCATAATTAAATATTTAACAGGATGATAAAAATAACCAGAATTAGTTATTCTTCTCGGTAAAGTTAATAAAATTCGGAGATTCTATTTTGGTAGTATCCTTAGGTTTTGCAATAGAATCTTTTACTTTTTTACTTTTAAAGATCTTAGTCCATAACTCATTAAAATTATCAAAATCGACCGAATATGAAAGTCCTATCCCTTGTTCATACCCCTGATTTCCTGAACCGACAAATTGAATTGTATTTTGTCGATTAAAGATCTTTCCTCTTAGTGATCCTTCTTCATTAAAAAGGTATTCTACTTCTACATCCCCAACTACATTAGATTCGTTAACTCCCCCAATAGGGACTCCTACTCGTCCGTTAATCAGAATTCTGTTACTAATCTGAGTAGAAAGCGTTAATCCAAATTGATCTGCGTCTTCCTGATCCAAGCTTTTAACACCTTGAACATAATTTAATCCTACCTGAAATTTATCATCTTCGTCAGAAAATATTCCATTAAAAAGGCTAGATGCTCGTTCTGCAACCAAACCACCAGTAAGTGCATTAGCATCAAGAGTTCCGTTATAAAACTGTCCAGAAGACACCAAAGAGAGTGCTTGTAATTCTTTATTAGACTGATCGCTTAGTTTATAATCCAACTCACTTTTTATCACAGAGCTTAAGTTTGGAAATTCTATATTAAAATTAACATTAGGTTGAATTAATTCTCCCTGAAGGTCTATAACTACTTCTACAGGAATTTTACGATTTATCGAAGAGTTCTCTAACAATATTGCAGGATTTGCTTCTGTTTTATATACTGCACTAAGATCCAAAACTGCTCGTGTAGGACTCCCATCCCAGTTAATTGTTCCTCCTTCTCTAACGGTAAACAGCTTTTCTACAAAGGCTCCATATCTAAAATTATATGTTCCTTCATAAGCTACAAAATCGCCCCACATATTAAATTTACCATTGGTATTAATCTCAATAAGTAATGTTCCGGCTCCGCGTCCTTTTAATGAACTTCCTGTACTTTTATCCACGACCACCTCTACTTCGGCATTATCATTTACATCAAGTTCAAAATTAAGTTCTAGTCCCTTTATATCATCTAATATAATTTCTTTTCCTTCTAACCGAGCTCGTTTCTCCTCAGGGCTTAAAAAGTGTATATATGAATTATCTCCTATAGATTCTGTTTCGTTTAACGGGATTTTGAAAATAGTCCCTCTTTCGGTCGTTGCATTAACATCAATAACCAGTTCATCGGTTGGCCCTTTGATAGTTGCTTCGCCGCTTATAAAACCGGTACCATAGTATAGGGACTCTTCATCTTCTTCGGTATCCAAAACAAGGAGTCTTTCATTAGCTAATATTTCTAACCCAAGTTCCCATTTAGAAAACCTACGATGTGCAATATATCCACCAAGAATACCTCTGGTTTTATATTTTGTATCTGTAATATCAACATCATCAAAATTAAAACGTTGTTGTTTTAAACTTACCTTTGAGTTATCATCAAAATCGAGGTCAATATTAAGATAGGGTACAGTAAGTCCAACTCCATCTAATGTCAATACCCCATCCATAGAAGGATTTTTATAGCTACCAGATATTTTTGCTTCTCCCGAAACGAATCCTCGTATATTGGTAATCACTATTCCTCCAAGTGCACTAAATTCTGAAATATCGAAATTATCTAATTCCAGATCCACATCTATTGCTGGATTCTTTTTTGAAACATTGATCCCTCCTATTGCTGATAATGTTTTTTGTTTTTCGCTATTAATCAATCGTGTATTCACATTATATTGAGTAAGATCCTCGTTTCCGGAAACATTAAACCTTAATTCCCCCAGTAGAGTCTTATTAACCTCTAAATCCCGAATCACTACAGTAGAGGTCGGAAGGTAATTCCCATTTTCCTGAAGAACAGATAATTCTCCATCTACTCTTCCCTTAAAATTTAAACTATCAATCCTGGGTGTAATTTTATTAAGATCTACATTTTCAAAGGTTGCTTTTAGGTCTTTATAATCTTTACCCCTGGTAATACCATTAAGTTTGATCTCTTCATCCAGATAACTAAAGATTACCGATCGTATATCTATATTTTTAAAATCATTATCAAAAATGATCTTATTGTTTGTTCTACTCTTTTCTCTATTGGCATACCAGGTATGGCCTTTGTATGTGAAATCAGATTTTTTTATCCCTACTA
The DNA here is from genome assembly GCF_051627225.1 of Aquimarina macrocephali. Lineage (NCBI taxonomy): Bacteria > Pseudomonadati > Bacteroidota > Flavobacteriia > Flavobacteriales > Flavobacteriaceae > Aquimarina > Aquimarina macrocephali. The sequence goes on along the minus strand of NZ_CP151795.1, from coordinate 4,227,880 downwards.
CAGAATTATTTTCTTCGTTTATAGTATGATAGAACTCCAGGTTAAAGTTGTCTTTATTATTTTCTCCTCCTTTAAATTCTGAGTGCATAAATAAGGTATCCTTTAAGGTTACATTAATAAGACTAAACTCGGAAACATCATAATATTTTGAGTCTATACTATCAATAGCGATGTAGGTATTAAATAATGGGTTTTTATTATCAATCTGGATATCTACATCCTCCATAAAATTATCAAAGGCTTGAATCGAAGGTGATTTAAACGTAAGTTTAAACTCTGATTCATTACTCTCTACTTTTCCTTTAATACTAGTATTAGGTGCAAATTGAACTTCTGGAAAGAATACATCAACTATTTTATTATAAATATTGAAATCAAACTCCATAAACTCATCATCTGTAATTTCGGTAGCTTCAAAATTGGTATACAAGCTTCCTATAGAATTTCTAAACAGGTCGTAAACATTTTCAAACCTAAACACTCCTTTTACATTACCCTCTACAATATCCGGACTATTGATTGTAATGGTACGTATGTTCTTATCATCAAAGCTTGATGTGATCTCAAAATCTTCAAAATAAAATCCAGCATCCTGGTTGGTGTACAATGTTTTTTCAAAAGCAATAGTTCCGAAAGCATCATTGATACCTGTTCCTTTCATGTTCATGTATACATCACCATTAAAAACAGAAATACTATCTCTGGTAAATAAGTTTAGTTTATTAAGATCCATATGATCTACATAGGCCTTAAAATTATAGTTATGTATTTCTTGTGATAAATCAGCTACCCCATTAAAACTAAACCTCACATTAGGGTCTTTAGAATTAAGATTACCATCAAATACACGGTCTTTAAGGTTCCCTTGTGCTTTTAAATCTGTATACGTATATCCATTAAAATCAAGCTTGCTAATATCACCTTCTATCTTGGTATCTAAGCTTTTTAAAGTAAAACCTGTTCCGTCTACATGAATATCAAAAACAGAATTTCCTATTGATTTTCTACCTAATAGCTGACCAACATTAAAATTATTAGAAATAATATTTCCGTTATACGATGCGCGTTCTATATCATTAAGGTTCTCAAGTAAAACAAAGGCATTGATCTTTCCTAATTGCGAAAACAGGTCCATATCAATATCTACAGTTTTTGTAGTTACAATAGCATTACCTACTGCACGTACACTACCGAATTGATATAATTGTCTTGGTAAAGAGTTCCCTAGTACTCCTGGCAACAAATTCACCAAATCGTAATAGTTACTGGTTAAATTTGTAAAATCTCCTTCGAGCTCAAATTTTGAGGCATCACTTACTGCATTTTTAATTCTTATATTTCCTTGTATTGTGGATCTGTCTAATCCCGAAATGTTTGCATTAACTATTTTAAAATCATTAAGCACTCCTCTAACCGATGTATTTTGCATTCTCAGCATTTGGTTTTTTCCAAATTCTCTATAAAAAGGAATCAAATCATTGGTAGAAATAGTTGCTTTATCAAAATCTGCAGTGATATTTACTTTATTTTCAAAGTCGTCTAACCCTCCAACATCATAAGAAAATAGGATTTCACCTTTGATCTTAGAATCCTTGGTTTCTATAACCAGTTCCTGAAACCTCATATCTGTCGCAGTTATCGTAAAACAGGTTTGAAGTTTGGAGACATCTAATCCTCTAAAATCTTTAAATGATAACGCATCTATAGTAATATACACATCATCTCCGTCTACTACCAAGCTCTCTGCATCAAGAACAATATTGGTGTATTCTACGGCTTTTGGGTTTCTTAAATTCTCATTAGTAAAACTATATTTTCCTCGTTGCAGATTAATATTTTTTGTTGAAAGGATAAATTTTTCTCCAGAAGGTGGTTTTTTCCCTGTATTAAATTTTCTAACAAACGTCATCAGGTTATCACTACTTTCATCTTTATATATTTTCATATCAAAGATCAGGTCTTCTATAGAAACTTGCCCCAATTCGGGTCTGCCTTGAGTAACTTGTGTAATACTTCCTATCGAAGTTTTGATACTACTGGCATATATCAATGTATCCTGATGATGGTCTCTAACTAAGATTTCTTCAAGATATACATTACCAGCATAGGTTAATCCAATTCGGTCAATATGAATATCAACACCATAGGTTTCATTAAGGTAATTGGTAACTTTTTCTGCAAAATATGTTTGGACCGCAGGAATAGAAAACAGCACTACCAAAAATGCAAATAGCGATAAAAGGACAAGAAATGTCCTTAACAATATTTTCCTAAATTTCCTGATACGTTTTATTGTTTTAACTTTGTTGACAATATTAACAATTTCTATGCCCTTTTCCTCATAATGAATCCACAAAAAATATACATCCTCGGTATTGAGTCTTCATGCGATGATACTTCTGCTGCTGTATTATGTAATGGACAGGTTTTATCCAATGTTGTTGCATCGCAAAAAATACATGAGTTATATGGTGGTGTTGTACCCGAATTAGCTTCTAGAGCACATCAGCAAAATATTGTTCCTGTAATCGATCAGGCAATTAAACAAGCAAATATAAAGAAAGAAGATTTACATGCCATCGCCTTTACCCGAGGCCCTGGATTAATGGGATCTTTATTAGTAGGAACTTCTTTTGCTAAGTCATTCGCTTTGGCTTTGGATATTCCGTTAATAGATGTTAATCATATGCAAGCGCATATTTTGGCTCATTTTATTGAAGAAGATGAGTTTGAGACCCCAGAATTTCCTTTTTTGGCAATGACAATAAGTGGTGGACATACACAGATTGTTAAGGTTAATGCACATTTTGATATGGAAATTATTGGTGAAACTATCGATGATGCTGTTGGAGAAGCTTTTGACAAAAGTGCAAAGATATTTGGTTTACCCTATCCGGGTGGGCCATTAATTGATAAATATGCGCAGATGGGTAATCCAAAAGCATTTCCTTTTCCTAAGCCAAAAGTTGGCGAACTCAATTTCAGTTTTAGTGGACTTAAGACTTCTGTCCTCTATTTTGTTCAGAAAAAAGTAAAAGAAGACCCTAATTTTGTAGCCGAAAATCTTAATGATATATGTGCTTCTTTACAGTATACAATCATTAATATTCTGATAGATAAACTAAAAAAAGCTTCGAAACAAACCGGTATTAAAAGTATTGCAATTGGTGGCGGTGTTTCTGCAAATTCGGGAATTAGAAAAGCATTAAAAGAAGGAGAACAAAAGTATGGATGGAAAACTTATATTCCCAAGTTTGAATACACCACAGATAATGCTGCAATGATTGGGATTGTAGGGTATTTAAAATATCTGGAAAAAGATTTTACTGATATGAGTGTTGTAGCCAAAGCCCGAATGAAATTCTAATCCCGGGAATTATATAAATGTATAACCTGACTTTTGACAATAAAAATGTAAAATGCAATTATTCTATAACCATACCTTAACAGCATCCAGTAGCGAAATAAAATTTTCGAGAGAAGAAAGTAAGCACATTGCCAAAGTATTAAGAAAAAAAGAGGGTGATCAATTGCATATTACCAATGGTTATGGAGTTTTATTTATTGCGCGTATCACGTTTTCTAACCCATCCCAATGTATTGCAAAAATTGAAAGCCATGAGCAACAATATCATAGAAAATATAGACTGCATCTGGCTGTTGCTCCTACCAAGATGAATGATCGATATGAATGGTTCTTAGAAAAAGCTACTGAAATTGGTATCGATGAAATTACTCCTGTTATTTGTGATCATAGTGAGAGAAAAATCATTAAAGCAGAACGATTCGAGCGTATCCTGCAAAGTGCAATGAAACAATCGCTACAATGTTATTTACCTAAACTAAACCCTGCTATTACATTTTCGGAGTTTATAAAACAAGAAAATAAAGACCATTTATTAATCGCTCATTGCGAAGAAACCAAAAAGCAATCTTTAAAAAGTGTTCTTCTGCAAGAAGTAAACACTACTATTCTTATTGGTCCCGAAGGAGATTTTTCGACAAAAGAAATTGATACAGCACTACGTTCGGGATATACCCCTGTTACATTGGGAGAAACCCGATTGCGAACTGAGACTGCAGCAATTGTTGCTGCGCATAGTGTAGCTTTTATAAATACATAAAAATGAGCTACCTCAAAATAACTGAAGCAGCTCAATTTTAATTATCTAGTTACAATACTAAATATTTTTATTTCTTAAGGAATTTCATCATACGAGTTTCTCCATTTTGAGTCCTTAGTTTAACTATGTACATTCCTGGCTGTAAGTTTTCTGTAGATAGCACTATTTTTTCTTTTTGGCCTATCTCTGCATTTTTAATAACCATCTTACCATGCACATCAAAAACCTCAACCTTTGTGATTGCAGATGTTTTTTCGATATTTATAGTAAGTAAATTATTTACCGGGTTAGGATATAGTAATCCATCTTTTTCTAATGTTTTATTTTCTTCTGTCTTAGAACCAACAACATTTTCACACCTACCTTCCTTATACTCTACTCTAATTACTTTAGGTTGTATTCTTTCATAGTCTTTTACAAAAATCTGTTGTGCACTTCTGGTAACGCATGGTTCATGCTTTATTACTTTCAAGTCTATCTCTTTCTCACAATCTGTACCTGTTTTTCCTGTTGCCGTTGTTTCTACAAGATAGATATCTCTCGAACCCGTTACTCCTATAGAGTCAGTAAATCCAACAAAGGCAAAACCTTTATTAAAAACATCAATTACAAGTTCATCTGAGCTCTCTCGGCCTGTTTTTCCGTAATTACGTACCCACTGAAGGTTACCTCCAGTATCCGTTTGAAATAACATTGCTTGATACGTTGAAAATATGGTATTACTTCCCACTATTGTATATTGCTGATTTCCAGCAGTATCAAAGGTTTCTTCAAGACCATAACCATATTCATCTCTTCGGGTTCCATAGGTTTTCATTCCCTGAAAATTTCCGGTGCTACTCATGTATAATAAAAAGGCATCATTAGAATTGTTAATTCCAAAACTATTGGTGTACCCAGTAAGCACAAAGTCTCCTTGTCTATTTTGTTTTACACAAGTTGCCAGATTCGTATAATTTATTGCTCCGTCCAATTCTTTAGGATAGCCTAATATTCTATTCCATTCTATCGTAAGATCAGGCTTTAACTTGATGACAAATATATCTTCAGGTGGATTCGTTAGGGTAGCACTCCCCCCGCATCTATAATTTGTACTATATCCCGAGATAATATAACCACCATCTCTGGTTTGTTCTATCCAGCTACCTATCTGATCTCCCCTGCCCCCAATCACAGTGGCCTTTGTAACATTACCCATAAGATCTGTTCGTACTACATAAACATTAGACCCAGGAAAAGCATTACCATAACTAAATGTATTACCTACCATGATATATCCAGGTTTACCATTTTCATCTTTTATGTTTTGCGCACATCGAAATGTATCAAACTCCTTACCTCCATAAACTGCTGAAAAAACTGGAGAACCATTGCTATCCACTCCCATAAGAAATGCATCGCCTGACCCAAAACCAAAACTTTTGGTATGTCCTGCAGCAATATAAGCAACCTTGTTATTGGGACTAAAATATTCTGATTGTCGTACCGAACTAAAATATTCTTGTCTAGTACCACCATACACACGAGACCAAATTTGGTTTCCGTCTAGATCGGTTTTCATCAAAGTAGCTTCTATATCGCCTATAAAGCTTTTTGAAGTATACCCACCGATTAAATACCCTTTTTCAACCTTCTGAAGTTGGTCAAGGGCCCAGCCTAACTCCCATTTTTCTGTTCCATAAGAGCGTTGAAATTGTGAAAAGCCCATACTTGTAATAAAGCAAAAGGCTACACTACATACAATTGTTTTCATGATGATTTATATTTAAATTGGTTAAAAATATATTCTTCTATATTGCAGCATAGCTTAGGTTCAAATAATCGGCCTCCTTTAGCTATTGATTTTTTTGAGTATCCGGCAATGAGAAATCAAAGACTTTTCCTGATGTTTTCCTACACTGACTTATTACTACTAATTTACAAAATAACACAATGATTATCAAGTGGTTACACCCCATAAATACAGGGGTAAAAGCCTGTTTTATTTTAAGTATTTACTAGTAAATTACAAGAGAGTATTTGTGAATTTATAGAGAGTATCTTTCGTTACGAATTAATATCTTTATCCCTTAATGCAATTCATTATGATACAGGTAGTAAAAAAACTTTTTTTGATCGTTTTGGTATGTTGGTGTTGTTCTTCAAATACGAGTGATACAGAAACAGAGACAGATGATAAACCTACGCCAATACTCCCTGTAAATGAGCAAAATACAATTAGTGCTCTTGAGTATATCGATGAATCTGTACTTGCAGATCAGGAAATTGATGGTATTCCTATCGGAGGCTTTTCTGGAATTGATTATCAAAATGGCAAGTGGTATATTATCTGTGATACTTCTACCCCACCTATACGATATTATGAAGCAGATGTAACGTATACCATAGATGGTTTTACTTCGGTTGGTATTACCTCTATGATAGAAATTAAAGATGATGCAGGTATTTCATTAACACAAGGAGTTGTTGATCCTGAAGCTATACGATTTGATTCTGTTACGGGTACCATTATATATACCAGTGAGGGTTCTATCACTAATGGTGTGGATCCGGCTTTGATCGAAATAGCTCCTGAAGGAAATCAAATCAAACGTTTTACACTGCCTGATAACTTTAAGGCCAACACAGTAGATAACGCCTCTGGACCAAGGCATAATGGAGTCTTAGAGGGCCTTTCATTAGATTTTGAGAATAAAGGATATTGGGTTTCTTTTGAGTTACCTCTTATCGAAGACGGTCCAGAACCTACTACAACAGATACACAATCTCCTGTGCGAATTACATTCATAAACAAAACATCAGGAACTGCAGAACGGCAATTTACCTACGAACTGGATCCTGTAACGCGTGTGCCTACTTTAGGAACAACATTTGCTATCAATGGTTTGGTGGAGATTATAGAATACGACACCAATAAATTTCTGGCGTTAGAGCGTTCTTTCTCTTCAGGATATATAGACGGAGGAAATACAGTAAAGATTTATAAGGTAGATGCTACAAATGCTACAAATACGCTGTCTATAGAGACATTGACTACTGCAACCTACACTGCAGCAACAAAAACGTTGCTTTTTACTTTTGACAGCATTCGAAGTCAACTCACAAATAACACCGTAGACAATCTCGAAGGTTTTTCATTTGGACCAAAATTAAAAGATGGTAGTCGAACGATTGTTGTAATTTCTGATAATAATTTTAATTCCTTTTTTCCGCAACTTAATCAATTCGTTGTTTTAAAAGTAGTGCCGTAATGGTATCCTATTCTAATACTTGTTAAGCACTTAATTTTATTAAAAACCTTTCGATTTGTCTTCTGTGTCTTAAAACATGTACAATAGCATGTTCTAACAACTGCTCAATATTATACCGCTGTCCCCACGCTACTACTATTTTTTTATCAGGATCTTTTTCTTCAAGATTTAAATTAGGGTAATCTATAAACAATTGTTCATTGTATATAAACATTTCTTGTAATCCGGTTTGATATTCTTTTACACTATTTAATGTTTTGCGTTCTACATAATCGATCTGTTCCCCTAATGATTTTCTTATTTCAATACCATAACAATATCCAGCTCTTATAACATGGGTCAAAATAGTCTGTATTGACCTACAATCCGGGTCTTTGGTTTTATCATCCACAATAGCAATCAATTTCTGGTTACTAATATCAGACAAAACAGAAATAACTTCTGTCAATGTCTTTTCATATTCATCCAGTAGTGCTCCTACTGCACCTTGATCTCGATATTGTTTCATCTTTTTTTAGTTTGTTTGGGTAAATTGTATGTTATCCTAATTTTGGATTGTATTCTTTTTGTTGATTTTCGATACTACTTCTTAGTAATTAGAATAGTTCCGTTTCTATATAAATCTAATGCCTGATTCAAAATTAAATTGATTGTAGATACAGGTAGATCTTTGTTTGGATCTATTCTGAAAATTTTCATTCTTGAACGATCACCTGATTCTAATTGGGGGTGATCAAGATGTTTTCCTTCTACCATAAGAAAATAGGGTTCATGAGTCTTTTTATCAACCCATAAGTAACAGAACATTTTTCCTTTATAACAAAAACACGGCATCCCGTATTTACGTGTTTCGGTAATATCTTCATCTTGATTAAGAATAATACTACGCATGGTCAACAAACAGCTTTTGTTGGGCTCATGCTTATCAAAATAAAATTGATCGTTAGTACTCATTATTTTCTTATTGATTATTTCAGAAAGAACCATCCATGACTACCTGCAACTGCTCCTGCGGTTGTAAGTAAACTTAACACGAGTAAAATCCAGTGCATACGGTGCATAAATCTAAATGTTTTTGCAGGATTTTCCTCAGCATATTTTTTAAACAATTTATGCAATACAAGTGGTTCTAAAACATAGAGAATTAGTGAGAATAATATCCAAACCAAAGTCATTGCATGAATCCACCAAAATCTATAATCAAAATATCTATCCCATGCATCAAGTACATACAGCATATAAAACCCTGTTATACCCGTTATTAATGTTGTGATTTTGGCTTGCAAGGCAAATTTACCTTCTATCTGTTCAAAGGTTTTTATCTGGTCTTCCTTTGATTTTAGGTTTTTAACAGCTGGAATAATTACAGTTGTTACCATAGCCACTCCACCTATCCATAAAATCACAGCTAGAACATGTAGTACTCTTGCCAAAGTGAAGTATTCCATTTTTTTCTCTTAATATTTAAATTACATTACCATTGAATTTCTGATTGGGTTTCGGCATCCCAAAATGTACCCGTTATAAAATTACTAGTCACAAAATCAACTATTTTTGATGCAGACTCCTCTGAAGATATCCTACCATTGACATCTGTACCTGCAATAGTTGTTCGCACCCAACCTGGATGAACCGAAGCAACTTTTATTTTATCTATAAATCTATTTGTCAAAATTTTAGCATACATATTTATTGCCGTTTTTGACATTCTATAAGCCACAGAATCTGTTAATTCACATAATTCTATTGAGCCCATTTTAGAAGATATATTGATGATTTTTCCGCCATGTACTACATATTTACTAAGTAACTCTGTAAGAAATACGGTTCCGGTTACATTTACATCAAATGTATTTTCAAATGACACTTCTTCTGGTTCCAGGGAATATAAATCAGGCCCAATCCCAGCATTGTTAATTAAGATATCAATACTCAATTTTTTGTGTTCGAGCAGTTCTTCTAATTTTTTTATACTACTCTTATCAGACAAGTCTAGTTTGATAACCTCAAAATTATTATGAGATATCGTTTTGATTTCACCGGTTCTACTCGTGCCTATAACTTTATAGCCATTTTTAATAAAATGTTCTGATAATGCAAAACCAATTCCCCTACTTGCACCTGTTATAAATACTGTCTTACTCATTTTGCTATTTGATTTAAATGATGTTCCATATGATTTATGTAGTCTTCAATTAAAAACTTAAAATCAGATTTTTCTCCTTTATTAATTTCAATTTGATATGCTAAAGTATGCTCATCTTGCACTTCAATTATTTTTCTTATTCGTTTGTTAATGGCTAACCAAAAACTCAATATTTCATCAGAATTAGCTTCATTATAATGATTTACATTAACGAGTTCATTTTGATTATATTTTCGAATTTTATAAGGTTTCTTTTCAAATTGGATTTCTGTAAATCTTTGCAGGTTATTTATTCCAGAATCTATCAGGTGACCTAAAATTTCTTTTTTCGACCATTTATTTGGTGAAGGTTTGAATTTAAGTTCGTTTTCACTGCTATCACGTATTAGCTTTGCTCCCTTTTCTAATAGATGACTAAGTTTCTGTGCTATTTCGGATATTTGCATTTTTGACTATTGTATATGATCAGACTGTTGTATCAAAGTTACAAAAGGCAATTGTACTTATGTACATTTACAAATGTATATATTGTAATCATTTTTGAATTAAATAATAGTAGTCACTTTACTTGACAACATTCCTTAAAAACTCGCTTAAATGGAAATAATAACTGTTGGAGGTAGTTTTTCTGTTTCGGGTATAAAATATGGTTTTCTATGACCCCTACATCGTCTACTTCTCCTATACGATTATAATACGTTCCAAAAACCAAATCCCAAAACGGTATGATATTCCCGTAATTTTTAGCTTCGTGTAGTAGTTTACTATGGTGAAAATGGTGTATTTGCGGAGTTACGATCAAATAATCCAAAAAACCTGTTTTCGTTTTGATATTGGCATGTGAAATATATGCTATCACCACATGTGTTACTCCTACCAAAAAGATAGCTTCTTCATGAAATCCTAAAAGTAAAAGAGGCACCATTTTAAACACTGTATTTAAGAAGATATTAATTGGATGTATCCAATTTGTTTTAAACCAGTTTAGTGAAGTTGGTAAATGATGAATAGAATGTATTTTCCAAAGCAATAAACTTAGTATCGAATTACGATTTCCAACATGACTAATCCTATGGTAGGAATAAGGCAAAAATTCGCCTATTATATTTGCAATCACAAATATAAATATAAGCGGAAAACCGCCCCATACCTCTAACGGTTTAAAGAAAAGCTGTTGTAGGTATAGTACAAATGTTAATGAAATCGTTTTTCCTAACGCATCAAAAAGTGCAGCCGAAAATAAAAAATGCTTTACGTCTGACCAAAGGTTACTTTTTTTGGTTTTCCATTTGGTTTTTAATGGGATTATTTGCTCTAGTACCAAAATATAAATTGCTGTAAAGAGAAAGATTATATATGATGATATTTCAAAACTCCAACTCTTACTTATCGTTAAGGATGCAATTACCCCAGTTATTAATAGTAAAACGGGAACGACTAAAAGGGGTAAAACTTTATTTTGCTTCATTATTCTATTTTAACTTGTAGTCGTGCAAATAGAACAAAAAGATGCAAGTTTATAGAATTAAGTTTATTTTTTCTATCTCGGTGATCAGCTCTGGTGGTAATTCACAATCATTTTTGAGTAGAAACCCTGTTATCTGCCCTTTTTTATTGTATGATATATCAACACAATCTGTCACTAATTCTTTTAGTTTTTTTCGTCCTCTTTGTATTCTTGACTTAGTAGCTGTTAAACTCAGGTCTAAAATTTTGGCAATCTCTTTTTGAGGTTTTTGTTCTATATCACTTAGATAGAGTGCTTCTCCATATTGTTGTGGAAGGTAATTTTGAATAACAAAACCCGATAAATCACACACACAAACATTAGATATTGATGTTTTGGGGATCTCTGGTTGATCTTTTATAATTGTGGTTGGTATTTTATTTTTTCTATAATAATCTGCAATCGTATTTCTTGTTACTTGAAAAAGCCAGGATTTATGATTATTAATTTTCTCACTTTTGCGTAATGTAGTATATAGCTTTATACCTACATCTTGTAATATATCTTCGCCTATATCTTTATCGCCAATTTTTGTCTTAATGAAATTTAACAACGGCTTTTTATATTCTTCCCAGATACTCTCGAATTGCATGCGATTATCTTTTTTGTATTACTTCTTCTGAGGTTAACCCAAATATAGGAGGAGTCTTTATATCCAATAGTGCCAGATACGTGTATAGCACTCCCCTGTGATGAATTTCATGTTCTACCATAGCTCTTAGCAATTTCCATATTGTTATTTTATGGCCTCCTGGTGTTTCACATTTTTCATGCAAATCTTCTGGTTTAAGTTGTGAAAGAATTTCTGTTGATTCAAGATGTAGTTCATTATACAAGTTAATTGTATTTTGATATCCTTTAGCATAACTTTCTCCACAGCCAGTATATAAACTAGGTCTTAGTTGAACATTTTCGACATACATAAACCTTTCTGTAAGTGCCAGATGTCGTATAATATCACCAATAGTAAATTTTCCTTTGCTAGTGGTCCATTCTATTTTTTCTGTTGGAATACATTCAAATAATCTCCTGGTACGATCTTTTATCCTAGAGTAATACGTAAGAAAACTATGTATATCGTTTATTTCCATAACTTCATTGATCTATATATAATCCTCACTTAAAGCTAAGATTAAAACGCATTCATTCAAAGTTACTATAATGATTTTGAATAGTACAGAATCTGTACTATAAAACTATAAGGGATTCAAGAATATGCTATGCCCCAGAAATCATTTAAGAAGGGCCAACTTTGTAGCTCCTGTAGTTTTTAAAGTTTTATCTTGTGTATATGCGATTACAGATAGTTCATCATTTTCTGAAACCCAATCAGGAATAGTCAGCGATACACTACCGGATTCTTCTTTTTTAACTATACGATTCGCTACGATATTCGTATTTTTTAATGTCCTATTTCGGTTTTCGCCTTTGGATATATTAGTAATACGCTCAGAAACTACCAAAGCTAATGTTATCGTATTGAATGACTCTCCATTTACTCTATAATTAAAAACAATATGAGAAGACTCTTGTCGTATCTCTTTTATCAAAATAGTAGAGTTGGCACTAGCTTTTGAATATTTTTTTAAAGCTATATCCGCCTTATAACGATCCGACCCCGTAAAATGCTCACTCCCATTCACTACCAATTGCGGAGTATATATTGATCTACTTCTAAATTGTTGTGCATAACTTCTTTGATAATCACTAAAGATTGATGTGCTAAATGGATCTTTCCACCCCAATCTATTCCAATAATCTACATGATATGATAGCACAACTACATTTTGATCTTTATGTTTTTTCTTAATATCCTCTAGTAATTCATCTGCCGGCGGACAGCTACTACAGCCTTGAGAGGTAAATAATTCTAATACTATTGCTGATTTATCACTTTCCTGAGCATTAACAGGTATCAGAACAATAAGCGTTAATAGCATCATAAGCTTCTGTAACATGTGCATAATTTTAGTACTTTTAGGCTTTATTTTAGACGAGTATGATGATAAAACTTACTGGATATATCTTCTTTTTTTTGACTACCATATCAATTTATGGGCAAGATATTGCCATTTTACAATATAAAGGAGGTGGTGATTGGTATAGTAATCCTACTGCTCTTCCTAATCTTATTACATTTTGCAATCAAAATATTAATACTGCAATATCTGCCAAACCAAAAACAGTAAAACCAGAGAGTGTTGATATATTTCAGTATCCATATATTCATATGACAGGACATGGTAATGTTTTTTTTACAGATGTAGATGCCGAAAACCTAAGGAATTACCTATTAAGCGGTGGTTTTTTACATATTGATGATAATTATGGTATGGAACCTTATATCCGAAAAGAACTCATTAAAGTTTTTCCTGATAAGGAACTGGTAGAATTACCTGTGACACACCCTCTCTTTTCTTCAAAATATAATTTTCCGGAAGGATTACCCAAAATCCATGAGCATGATGGAAAACAACCACAAGCACTTGGGATTATCCATGAGAATCGCTTAGTACTGCTCTTTTCTTTTGAAAGTGACCTTGGCGATGGTTGGGAAAATCCAGAAGTACATAACGATCCAGAAGAAGTAAGATCCAAAGCACTAAAAATGGGAGCTAATATTATTAAATACGCTTTTGAGAATTAATGTCAGAGCAATTACATCATCATAATAATCAGTTTATAAAAAATCAATTTCCGATAACTCTTGTATGTGATCGGGTGAATTCGCCAGCGAATATTGGAAGTATATTTAGAATTGCAGATAGTTTTGGTATCGAACAAATCTATTTTTGCGGAGAAGGTATTACCGTGGTTAGTAAGCGTATGCAACGTACAGCAAGAGCTACACACGAGAGTATACCTCATCATCAAGCAGAAGATATTATACATACCATACAACAATTTAAATCCGATGGGTATACGATCCTGGCATTAGAAATTACCGATACAAGTATACCTGTTTCTGATTATATCCCATCACCGCAGGAAAAAATAGTGCTCGTGATCGGTGAAGAAAATTTTGGAGTGTCTAATGAAGTTTTGGCATTAGTAAAACACAGTGTACATATTAATATGTATGGTAATAATAGTAGTATGAATGTTGCAACAGCAACAGGAATTGCTCTATATGAAATTACAAAACAAGTAATGAATAGTGAAAAATAATACTCTAGAGTTTATATAAAAAAGCACAAATCAAAACTTTGTAACTTTGAACCTTTGATGCCTTGAAATTTTAAAATATGAATTCAAAAACAATTGCATACGGAATCTTAAGAGCGGTAGCTATTATTATTGGTGTTCTGGGATTACTGTGGTTTCTCTATAAAATACAATCTGTCCTTATATACATTGCCTTTGCTTCTGTAATTTCTTTAATGGGTAGACCATTAGTGTTATTTCTTAAAAAGAAACTGAAATTTAAAAACTCATTGGCCGTAATCACTACGCTACTAATTGTTATAGGGTTATTTATGAGTATTTTCATGTTGTTTGTTCCTATCGTTAGTGAACAAGGGCAACTAATTGGCGAAATTGATATCAATAAATTGGGTAATGATATAAATAGACTTAATCAGGAGGTTAGTACTTATTTCAAAATAGAAAAACTAAATTTTGTAGAACTGATCAAACAAACTGATCTGATGCAATTTTTTGATTTAAAAGTTATCCCTAATGCTATAAACTCGTTTTTAAGTGGTTTCGGAGCTGTTCTAATTGGGTTATTCTCGGTCTTATTTATTTCTTTCTTTTTGTTGAAAGATAGTCTTCTTCTTGAAAATAGTTTATTAGTACTTGCAAAAAAAGAAGATGAAAACAGATTTATGAGAGCATTTACCAAAATTAAAGATTTACTCTCGCGTTACTTTGTTGGTCTACTGTTACAGATAGTTATTCTCTTTATTTTATACACTATCCTCTTATTGATATTTGGGGTCCATAATGCAATTGCAGTCGCTTTAATTGCTGCTATTTGTAATCTAATCCCATACGTAGGCCCTCTATTTGGCGGGATATTTATGATTATACTGGCGATTACCAGTAATTTAGGATTTGATTTCCAAACTGTGATTTTGCCTAAACTAACTTACATTTTGATTGGTTATCTGGCAATTCAACTAATTGATAATTTCTTGAATCAGCCCTTGATTTTTGGGAACAGTGTAAAATCCCATCCGTTAGAAATCTTTTTGGCCATCCTTATTTTTGGATTGCTTTTTGGTATCGGAGGACTTATCGTTGCAGTACCTTTTTATACTGCGATCAAAGTAATTTCTAAAGAATTTCTTTCGGAATATAAAATTGTAAAAACACTTACCAAAGATCTCTAATTGAATCCTTTACTACTACATAAAGAGGTCCAGGAATTTATTACTGAAAAATCTAATAGTACACTCGATATAAGTACTCTGATTTTAAGCGGAAGCCCTTTTGAAGGAATCTCTGGTAAAGAACTAGCTCAACAAATCCAGGGAAAACGTAAGGCAAAAAGAAAACTACCCTCCTGGTATGCTAAAAATAGAATCTATTACCCACCAACACTTAACCTAGAGCAAACTTCTTCTGAAATAACTGCTTTGTATAAAAGCAAGCTTGTTTCGGGAGCTTCTTTAATCGACTTAACTGGTGGTTTTGGGATTGATGATTATTTTTTTGCCAAACGGATCACATCAGTAATTCATTGTGAACTAAATGCAACGCTAAGCAAAATTGCTGCGCATAACTTTGAAATACTCGGTCAGAAAAACATCCAAACCAGTATTGGAGATGGATTAGATATTATGAAAAATCACAATACCCTGGATTGGATTTACATCGACCCTTCCAGAAGACATGATAGTAAAGGAAAAGTATTCTTTCTAGAAGACTGTTTACCCGATGTACCTTCGAATTTAGATATTCTCTTTAGCAAAAGTAAAAACATTCTGGTCAAAACTTCTCCCTTACTGGATATTCAAATTGGAAGTAAAGCATTACAAAACATAAAAGAAATTCATGTCGTTGCTGTAGAAAATGAAGTTAAAGAATTGATATGGATTCTTGATAAAACCTATACCGGTGATATCAAAATCATAACTATCAACATTCAAAAAACGATACATCAGGAATTTTCTTTTTTATTAAAAGATGAAGCTATACAATCTGCCGATTTAGGATTGCCTATGGCCTATCTTTATGAACCTAATGCTGCAATTCTAAAAAGTGGAAGTTTCCAAAGTATTGCCACTGCATTTGAGTTAAAAAAGCTTCATGTTAATTCGCATTTATATACTTCTGATCATAAAATTGATTTCCCAGGGAGAAGGTTTGAAATTATAGCAGTGTATCCATATCAAAAAAAGGTACTGTCTAAAACAGGAATTACCAAAGCAAACATTACAATACGTAACTTTCCGGAATCTGTTGCTACACTACGAAAAAAGTTTAAAATCAAGGACGGAGGTGATAACTATCTCTTTTTCACAACAGATTACAACAACAAAAAGAAGGTAATTTATTGTAAAAAAATTACTTCTTAAAACAATGAACTCGTTTAATTACCTACTCAGAAAAAATAGAAGAATATGCTATAAAATTTTCTATGTATAATTTTAACTCCTTATCATCTACCTTATCGATATTATCAAATATATAATCCTTATCTTCTTCTAAATTTTTATGGTACCCAGCAATTTTAGGGGCATTGTTTTGAATACTTAGTCTAACCATTCTCAATTCTATATTATCTGGTTCAGACAATATAGCTGCATCTATCATTTTCTTTGCTTTGTTAAAATACGATATTTTGCTAAAAAGATTCCAGGAAAACGATGCTTTTAATGCAAGTGCTGCACCATGATAAGCTTGATAAATTGCTCCATCATTTTGCAATCCTTTTTGTGTAAGTTCATAGAACTGCTCAGTCTTTTCTTTAGATTCACTACATGTCTTATAAGCATCTCGTATATCTTCAATACGAACAGTATCACCTATGGAAAAGATAAAAAATACTATGATCAATAAAATCTTCATTACTTTTTTATCGTAAAAAAAGCCGATTTATTATTTGGCCAGTGATATTTTAAGTAATAGATTACTCTTTTTACCATCATAAGCTTCCATAATCATGCTTTTATTGGGTAGCATTGCAGCTTTAGTAAGTTCTATCACATCTAATCGGGAATTTCTGATATCACTTCCGGTAAGAATTGCCTCTTTAGTAACCTCTCCTGTAGCATCATCAATGACATAGGATGTAAGGTAAATAAATTCTTTTTTACCATCAAAATATCGTGTAGGCGTTTCATCGAATGATCGTTTTAGGTTAGTAAAGTCATCAACATAAAACAAATATAGTTTACCATCATTTTTAAAATTTAAAAAAGACATACTACGCTTACTATTTGTTCCCATCTGATACTTTGGTAGTTTATGCATCCATATCATTCTATTATCTGACCCTAGTTTTAGAACAAAAATATCTCTGTAATAATATCTATATGTTGTTCTGGAACCCGAGGAACTGGATGTTGTAAATGATTCTACAAAACGTTGTTCTCCCAGAAAGGTTGTACTACCATCACTATTAAATACGATATCATTTATTCTAAGTTTTTCAAGATCTTTTAGATCATTTTCTTTTTGCGTTCCTTCATTAACCCGCTCTTCTCTCTTTAAAGCAAATCCTTCTAACGTTTCTAAAGGAATATCACTTTTTATTACAGAACCTACTGTACCGCTTTCAGACAAAGTAGCAGAAAAAACTCCAGAAACCTCTTCTTTATTATTTGAATTAGCATAAAAGCCAGATACTTTTACTTTTCCCGCTCCGTCAATTTCAATAACGGCATCGGTAATTGATCTACCAGCAACATCGATCTTACTTTTTATGATTTCGCTACCGCTCTCTTCGGTAATCCTAAAAACTTCAGTATGGTATGTGTTTTCTAATTTATTTTTATCCTTTGATTCTGAATTAAAAATAGAAGCAGTCATATAAAAATGTCCATCATTGCCAATAGCAAAATCTTCATTTTGAATTCTATCAGAAGAATACGGTAATGTTACTTTTCTTTTCCACAGGAGACTTAGATCATCATTATAGACAGCCATTCCTATTTTATCTCCTTTTCCTGCACTTGTTTCTATACGATATAAAATCAATATTTTTTTTTCATCCGCAGATTTTTTAAAAACAAATTTGTTAATTCTTCCGCCAGCATCAAATCCATAGGTGCTCTTAAAACCAAAATCTCTATTGACATTTTCTCTGTCATTAACAAGTTGAATAGGTTTCTCTACCACTATACCTGTAAGAGATACTTTTTGTGCATATGCTTTATCATTTATAGAATAAAACACTACAGCTTTTCCTCCTAGCTTCATAACAGTTTCAAAATTTCCTTTATCATCTACAACTTGTCGTTTCTTTACATCTTCTTTAAGGTTATCCAGAGAATATCGCTGTATGGTCATAGTGTTACGGCCTTTCTTAATAGAAACGAATCGATTTCCTGAAGCTACGTGATAGGTGTTTACACTTCTTATTCGTTTATATTTTTCTCCAATTTTAAAAGAAAAATCTTCTAGTAGAATAGGTTTTTGTGCAAATGTATAGCTAGAGATAAGTAAGGCAAAAACTAAAAGGTATTTACTTTTCATTTTTATATTGTTTTTATAACTCTTCATAACATAATATATAGGTCAATAGTATACAAATATATAAAAGAAGTATTTAAGGTTTCTGTAGCTTGTTATTCAAAATTCAAGCCATTTTTTTTTTGAAGAAAAAACTGATTTTCAAGTTTTTAAAAAGAAGGTTGAGCTAAATAAAAAATAATGGCAAAAAAATGTTGCATCATAGACTCATAAAACCTACATTTGCATCCGCATTTGAAATATTAAATGCGACGTTCATAACAAAAAATTTATAGGAGAGGTGCCAGAGTGGTAATGGAGCAGATTGCTAATCTGTCAACGCGCAAGTGTTGCCTGGGTTCGAATCCCAGTCTCTCCGCTTTATTTTTTATGATTCGGGGTGTAGCGTAGCCCGGTTATCGCGCCGCGTTTGGGACGCGGAGGTCGCAGGTTCGAATCCTGCCACCCCGACTTTTTAGAGTTACGGGCTCGTAGCTCAGCTGGATAGAGCACCTCCCTTCTAAGGAGGCGGTCATAGGTTCGAATCCTATCGGGCTCACAAAAAGCCATACTTTTATTAGTATGGCTTTTTTGTTTTTATAAACTTCTAGATATCTTAGAATATGTTTTTCTACAAATATTTAGAAAGTAATCATCAATATATTCTTATCATAATTCACTTCTCCTTTTTCTAAATGGATCTATCTTCTATCTAAGACTCCAGTACATCACAAAAAGATGACACTTCGTACCAATTCCCTTTCTATAAGCAGTGTATAAAGGTTTCAAAAATACTTTTGCTGTCATTAGAAATTTAAAAAACAAGAATCATTATGAAAAAAATCATTCAGAACTCTATAGGTTTTCTGTGTTTAATCATTGGCATATTGGGCCTAAACAGTTGTGAGAAAGAAAACCTTTCTTCAATAAAAAACAATCACCCTTTTTCTATTACATCAAAGTACACAAATACAACATACAGTATACATGTTTTGTATCCCCAGGCTTATGCCCCTTCAAATAGCTATCATACAATCTATATGCTAGATGGTGATGATTATTTTAAAGAAGCTGCAGATATCGTTGCAGAATCAAGTAGAGACGATATCATTCTTATAGGAATAGGATATGCCAATAAAAATCGAAGGGGAACAGATTACTCGTATCCCGAAGACAGTAATTTTTCGGGAGCTTCTGGAGGTGCAAAAGAATTTATCAATTTTATAAATAACGAACTTATTATTCATATTGAAAATGAGCTTGAGATTAAAAGTATCGATAAGACACTATTTGGCCATTCTTTAGGTGGATATCTTGCTTTGTATACATTATTTCAACAAGATCAACCCAACCCTTTTGATAATATTATTGCAGCAAGCTCAAATCTTATGTGGTATAATGCATATTTACTCCATTTAGAACAGCACTACTTTGACACCCATGATTCACTAAATAAAAATCTTTATATAACTGTTGGAGATTTAGAAGGAGCTTCGATCAATCTTTTTTTTAACGCCTTTAAGGAAAAAATAAGTAAACGGTATTATACTGGTTTAATGCTACATCATGAGAGATTAAAAAATATTTCTCATAGAAACAGTCCTATGGTCACTTTCAAAAAAGGATTATCCATCATTTTATAAATACAACATCATGAAAAACTATTTAGTATTCCTTTCGTTTATTCTTTCCTTACCAGTTTTAGCTCAGGGACAAAAAGAAAACATAGAATCAAATCAAAAACGATGGAAATTAGAACTTTTATATACTCAAGATATATTAAAT
The DNA here is from genome assembly GCF_051627225.1 of Aquimarina macrocephali. Taxonomy (NCBI): domain Bacteria; kingdom Pseudomonadati; phylum Bacteroidota; class Flavobacteriia; order Flavobacteriales; family Flavobacteriaceae; genus Aquimarina; species Aquimarina macrocephali. Next base: position 4,207,447 of record NZ_CP151795.1, on the reverse strand, counting down.
ACCAGTTATGGAAAAAACTATGGTTATATATTTAAAGGAAAATTAATGTGCTTGGATAGCAAACATTTTACGTTATCATATGGTGCAGCTCATCAAAATAGTTACATAAATGAAACAGACAATTCATTTACTGATTACGTAGATGGACATACAAGAGATATAGGGTTGTATTCTATTTTTGACATCACTTATTACCCTTTTAATAAGAAAAAGCTATTCCTATCACTAGAACCTTTTATAGGAGTAACACATTTGAAGTCTAAAGGAACTTTAAAAATACCACAGTATTCGGTATATGAAAAATACAAAAATGAATATGTATATTTTAATTATGGATTTTCTCAATCTCTTGGCTATAACATTAATAAGTTTAGTGTTAGTGCATTTGCATGGGCCTCTTTAAAAGGAATTTTGGATAAAGGAAGAAACAGGCCCGCGGACTTCGATTCTCGATTTTTTGTAGGGTTAGGTATCGGATACGCCTTGTAGATAATATATTAAATAATCACAATTTTTAAAAGTGTAATCTCATCAAAGGTTACACTTTTTTAATAGTAAAGGCATCTTTGAAAGTTTGAAATTTATTCCTTGACACAGGAACTTCATGAGGAACTCCTTCAAAACTAATACGATAATTTCTGGCGTTGCCTGTGGTAGTATTGATGTTTCTTATATTAACGACATATGACCGGTGTGTACTAATAATAAATGGATAATTAGTAAGTACTTCTTCAAGTTTTTGAATCGTAAGCCGATATGGTTTACATTTTACTTCACTAAGTGTTTTTGTAAAAACATCTACATAATTACCTTCTGATTTAGCGAATAAAAAGGCATTTATATCAAGCTCAATGATTTCGTTTTTATTACTGGTTTGTATATTAATAATATCGGATACTTCATTCTCTGTATGTATAATTCTAGATTCGAGTTGTTCATTGTATAAGGAGACTTTTTTTAAGTTTTCTTTTAAAAGAATGGTATAATTAAGCCAAACAAGAAGAAAAGCCGGGACAATGCCTAGAAGAATAACATATAGCGATGAGTTTAAAAAATGTAGTATTATATTGTTAGAAGGCTCCTTACTAATCATAAGAGACAGTATATTATTAAATATAGCAATTACAAAAAGAAGTGAAACGATTAAAAGACATTCTTTTCCTACTGTCCAGTTTTCCTTTAAATCAGGCTTAAAAAATATCCGAGGTATAACTTCGAGTACTAAGAGAATACTAAAAAAGGTCACTAATCCTGCTAGTGTACAAAGGAAAGGTTTTGAGAGTACAAAGTTTATGTCTACATAACTTTTGTCTACTGCTAATACATTAATAATATAAATCAACATTCCCAGTACAAAAGCGATTATCAAATTTCTTTTGGGATGAAATAGATATGGATAAGGCTTATGTATGATTTTGGCAATATAATGTCGAGACATTAAAAACTATCTTTTTAATCAAAAGTAACATTTTTAAAGGGTTTGAATCGTTTTTTAATCTATATAATCTTTCCTTTTCTTAATTTCTTCCAGAAATTTTTCTTTATCCTCCTTATTAAATTTCTTTACAATTTTCTTGATAAAGAAAGACCAAATAAAATATTTATCAGATGACTGGTTCATATAGCAAATCTGGAAATTAGTATGTTGTGATGTCTGTTTATGTAGTTTCTTTAGCTCGACAAGAATTTAATCAGCTTATTTTTTATTTCTCAATGCAAGTACATTTCCAAAAATAATAAGCACAATCCCTATAAAAGCATACACATCTGGTTTATATCCTTCAAAAATGGTAGAAATAGTTAAGGCAATTACTGGTATCACTACAATAACGTAGGCTGCTTTACTTGCTCCAATTTTGCCTATTAACGTAAGATAAGAGGTAAACGCAATGATAGATCCAAAAATTGTCAAATATGCTAGTGAAGAAATATAAGAAAATGAAGTATCAAAACTTATCGATTTCCCGCTAAACAAGGCTATTAATAACATAGCTATAGCACCATATAACATCCCAAAACCATTGGTTTGAATAACAGGGAGTTTAAATTTGCGTTGATTATTCGAAGAAGTAATATTTCCTAATGAAGCAAAAATGATTGAGCAAATACAAAATATCAATCCCTTGATTTGATCATTAGTTAAATCCACCTTTCTAAACTCGGTCTGGTATATCAAAACTGTTCCTAAAAGCCCGAAGACAGCCCCTATTATTATTTGTTTTTTTATTTTATCTCCTAAAAATATTGCACCAAAAACTATATTCATAAAAATTAATGTAGAAAATGCTACAGCCACTAACCCACTACTTAGATATTGTTCTGATAAGTATACTAACCAATAATTTGTTCCAAATAGTAGAATCCCTTGTAAAGCAATAAAAAAGTGTTGCTGCTTTGTAAATGATAGTGGAAGTTTTCTAATCTTAGAATACCCCAATAATATAATACCGCCTAATCCAAATCGATAGGCAACAGAAACTATAGGATCTACAGTTCCTAACTGGTATTTAATGATATACCAAGTAGACCCCCATATTAATGCCGGAATTATAAATAATAAGTAATTAGATTTTAGCATGATAAATAAATTTATTCTTTAAAACTAGACTATAATATTTTTATGATCTTTCTTAAGAAATTTCTTTTGTTAATTTAAACGTATTAGTATACTGCCTGGCACATATTATAAATAATAGTAATGAAAAAAGAATGAATCCAATTAAAGTAAAAATAAAATTAGACCACCCCCATTTTGATACTATATGCCCAGTTAAACTTCCTATACCACCTGCTCCCATATACTGGCATATTAAGTATAAGCAATTTGCAGTGCTTTTTCCTTCAACTGCATATTGAGATATTATCTTGTTTACCACAGTCTGGATCCCTAATAAACTAAAAGTAAGCAAGCTTAGACCTAACACCAATAACCACAATTCTTCTACTAGTAAACCTAATGTTCCTATTAGAAATAACACTAATAAGATTTTTAATATACGAAAAGGGTGAATTCGATGTGTCAATGCCCCAATTGTTATTGTTCCTCCTACTCCTGTAATATAGATTAGAAATAATAACGAAATAACATAATGAGGAAGTGAAAAAGGAGGCATTTCCAGTCTAAAACTCAAATAATTATAGATACTTACAAAAGTGCCCATCATTAGGATCATTAAAATAAAGACTCCAAAAAATAATGGATTTTTAAGGAAGCTCTTCATATACATTAGCTTTTGAAATGTTTGAATTTTTTGTGGATTAAAGTTTAGGGATTGTGGTAAAAGTCTCATAAAAAAGATACTTAATACCACGCCTACACCTCCAATAAACAATGTCGCTATTCTCCAATCATACCAACTAGAAATTAAACCTGCTACTACACGCCCCCACATACCACCTAATACATTTCCGGCTAAATATATCCCAATGACAATCCCTACATCTCCTATCTCAACTTCTTCAGAAATATAAACAATAGCAACTGCTATCACTCCTGATAATAAAAATCCTTTTATGAAACCAAAAACGACCAGTACATTAAAATTCCATGAGATTGCCGAGAGTATCGTGATTAATGAGGATAGAAATAAAGCAATCAGCATTAATTTTTTGCGATGTAGGATATCTGCATAAAAAGCAAACATAAAAAGCCCTAAAGCAATACCAATCATAGAAGACGAGACAACCAAGCTACTGATAGCAGGAGAAACTAAAAAACTTTCGCTTAATGATGGTAATAATGGCTGAAACATATAAAACTGTGAAAAAGCAGCCAAACCAGGAATAAAGATCGCTTTTCGAATCTCTTTATAACGTCTTGTATTTCTTTCTGCTTTTGTTTTCATTTCTTTATTTACCTCCTCTTTCTTATAAGTTATAAAAGATTTGAAGTACAAAGTTCAAAATTATTTTTACATTAGTAAAACGTTATTTTCTTATCATATACATTAGTAAAACTTATTAATAATGGAATTACGCCAGTTAAACTATTTTGTTAAAGCAGCAGAGTGTTTAAATTTTACAGAAGCCTCTCATAAAGTATTCATAACACAAAGTGCACTTTCGCAGCAAATAAAGCTTTTAGAACAGGAATTAGGAGTTCCTCTTTTTGATAGAATAGGAAAGAGAATACAGCTCACAGAGGCTGGTTCATTATTTTTAACCCGTGCCCGGCATACTCTTAAAAACGCTGAAAATGCCAAACAATTAATAGAAGATTTACAAAACCTGCAATCGGGAACTTTACATATCGGAGTAACCTATGGTTTAACTAATTTGTTTACAGAAACACTGATATCCTTTTCTACAAAATTCCCTTCAATACAGGTTAAGGCTTTCTTTGGCACATCAGATGAATTAATGGAAAAACTCAAATCGGGTATGTTGGATTTTATTTTATCCTTTAATAAAGCAACAGATGATAAGATGATTACTACTATTCCATTATTTCAATCCTATTTAATGTTGGTAGTACACGAATCACATCGGTTAGCTAATAAAAAACAAATCAGTATCGAAGAGCTTAATACTATGGAGCTAGCTGTACCTGCAGAGGGGTTTACAACCAGAAAAGTTCTGGATAAAGCGTTTAGAACAAACGAACTTCCATATCAATATCAAATAGAATTAAACCATATTCCTACCTTAATTCGACTTATTGAAACCGGAAAATGGGCAACTGTTCTTACAAAATCGACTACACAATATTTACCTACCCTCAAAAGTATTCCTATAAACAAAAAGAAACTTAAATTACGATCTGCAATACGGTATCTTAAAGGCAACTATCAAAAAAAAGCTTCTAAAATTTTCTTCCAAATGATTTTGGAACATTATGAGCAGAATACAGATTTAAATTAGCATATTATGAAAATGACGATACGAGAAGTTATCATAAATGATTTAAAAAATTAATTATAACTAAAATTATAATGAAAAAAGCTGAAATACATATTCGACCTGCATATAATAAAGATCTGGAAAGAATTTGGAGTCTGTGGAAAGTAGTTGTAGATCAAAAAATCTATTTTCCATATGATGATGGTTTTTCCCGAGAACACATTGAAAACAGTTGGGTAAATCTAAATAATAATTGTTTTGTCGCAGAAGTAGAAAAAGAAATTATAGGTGCATATATTTTAAAACCTAATCAACCGGGTTATGGAGACCATATTGCAAATGCTTCATATATGGTTGACAGTCAAAAAAGAGGAATGGGTCTTGGTCATAAGCTTTGTGCTCACTCTATTGATGCAGCAAAAAAGCTAGGGTATTATGCAATGCAGTTTAATCTGGTAGTTAGCACTAATAAACCTGCAATAAAAGTATGGTTAGCCAATGGGTTTGAGATTATAGGAACAATACCTGGTGGGTTTAGGCATTTTGAAAAAGGATATGTAGATGCGCATATTTTTTACAGGAAATTGTGATTTGTATATATTTCAGAAAAAATGGCATATAGGTTTTATACGGTAAAATAATAACAACTTTATATAAGTTCCTTCCTATACCTCGTGGGGCTAATCCCTTTATTTTTTTTAAAAAATTTATTCAAATGACTAACATCTGTAAAGCCTAGTTCATCAGTAATTTCAGTTATGCGCATATCACTATACTGAAGCCTGTTTTCTATTAATCGAATCCGGTAATTAGTAATATATTGCTGTAGCGTTTCTTTGGTATGTTTTTTAAAATAACGGCCAAGATATGTTTTAGAAATACCAAACTGATGACAAATTTCCTCTGTCCTCAATTTGGTTGGATCATATATATTCTCTTGTATATATTGTAATATATTCATCGCTTTTTCTTCTGTTCCTGCGTCTATAACATCAGGAAGATATTTTGCAATATTTCTCGCAACAATAACAATTAATGTATTCACTAACTGCTGTATGATTTCTTTGTTGTATAAGTCCCTGTTAACATATTCGCGTATCATAGCCTCTACCATAGGTTTAACTAGTGTTTTGTCTGTAAGATTTCTTAAAATACAGCCTGGTTGATGATTTGCATTTTTTAAAATAAACTCTAATCGTTGAATATTATCAGCACTTATCTTTCCTGATTTAATATAAATATCATTAAATCTCAAAAAGAAAAATTGTGTAGTTGTATTGATTTCTATAGAAGATATATCTGTTGGAGTTAATAAAAGCATATGCCCAGGATGATATAAAAATTCGTTCTTATTTACACATTGAGTTCCTGTACCAGATAAAATATAAACCAATTCAAAAAAACTGTTTTTGTGCTCATGCACTGGAGATTGATCTAATGTCTCAAAAGCTATCGAAAAAGGTTCATATAGATTATTTTTATCCATGATTATGCATTTTTACATTTAAAACGAAAAAATATACTACTAAACAATCTATACAAAGGTATAAATTTGCTATAAATTATTAAAACATATATAACATGAATGCAATAGGAATCAAAAAATCATTACCAATAAGCGAGGAAAATAGCCTAATTCAGTTCGAAACAGAACGACCTGTACCAAAAGGACAAGATCTATTGGTAAAAATTAAAGTAATAGGAATGAATCCTGTGGATTATAAAGTTCGTCAAAGAAGTGTACAAAATCAAGAATTAGACTCTCCAAAAATATTAGGCTGGGATGCTATAGGTATTGTTGAAGCGGTGGGTGACAAAGTAACCTTATTTAAAACTGGTGATGAAGTGTTTTATGCAGGAGATATTACACGTCCAGGATCTAATGCCGAATATCAATTAGTAGATGAGCGTATAGTAGGCAAAAAACCGAATACTATTTCTGATGCTGAAGCCGCAGTCATGCCGTTAACTTCATTAACTGCCTGGGAGGTATTGTTCGACAGACTAAAATTAACTCCAGGAGAAGGAAAAGGAAAAACTATACTAATTATTAGCGGTGCAGGTGGTGTTGGCTCTATTGCAACTCAATTAGCCAAAAAATTAACCAATTTAACTGTTATAGCCACCGCCTCTCGCCCTGAGAGTCATTTATGGTGCCAAAATATGGGGGCCGACCATGTTGTTAATCATCATAACCTCATTGAAGAAGTACATGCATTAGGAATCAATACCGTAAACTACATCCTAAATTTTTCGGGAACTTCTGACCACTGGAAAAACATAATCGAATTAATTGACCCACAGGGACACATATGTACTATTGCAGAATCTCCTGATAACCACATCAATATAGGGTCTTTTAAATCTAAGAGTATAACCTTATCCTATGAGTTAATGTATACACGATCCATGTATCAAACAAAAGATATGATTGAACAACATCATATCTTAAACAAAATAGCTACAATGCTTGAAAACAATGAAATTAAATCAACACTCAATAGCACCCTTACTGGTTTTACAACTGCAAACCTCAAAGAAGCTCATCAAAAATTAGAATCTGGAAAAACCATAGGGAAAATTGCTATTACATTTTAGCACCACTGTTTAATTTTGATGAAATGAGTTGATAATCATCAAATAAAACCAGAACTCTTATACGAATTACTTAAGAATTGATTGAACTTGTAGTTGTAACCGAGGTATAACCTCTTTTTTATACCATTCATTTTTTGCCTGCCAAATATTATTTCTTGGCGAAGGATGTGGTAATACAAAATAATCTGGCAAATATTCTTTGTAATTCTTTACCGTATCTGTTAGTGTTCTTTTTAATCGATCACCCAGATAATACTCTTGAGCATATCTGCCAATGAGTAGTACAAGCTCTACGTTTTCTATTTTGGTCAAAAGTTTTTGATGCCACAGGGGAGCACATTTTTTTGTAGGGGGGAGATCTCCGGATTTCCCTTTTCCCGGGTAACAAAACCCCATAGGTACAAGTGCAATTTTTTGTGAATTATAAAACGTCTCATCATCAATTCCCATCCAGGCTCTTAAATTCTTCCCGCTTTTATCATCCCATGGGATTCCCGACTTGTGAACAATACTTCCGGGAGCCTGCCCAATGATTACTATTTTACTATGAGTATGTGCTGAAACTATTGGTCTTGGCCCTAATTCTAATTGTGCTGCACATTCATTACATTTTGAAATCAAAGACAATAATTTTTGCATAATCGATATTACGTTTTATAAATTGATTAGTAAATTATAAAATAATATGGTTTCACTTTACTTATTTAAGATTTGTTTGATGTTTTATCTCATTCATAAAAGAACACCCTAACGAATTAGCCAAGGTGTTCTCCAAAAGAAAAACTAATCACACCGGTTAGAACTTTTCTACTAGACTAAAGAAAAGTATCAAAACCTCTAATTATATGTATTACGAAGCTTCTCCCAATTACCATTAGCTTTTGCAACTAATTTTTTATGATTGTTTTCTGCAAGCCATAATTGTTGTGCGTCTAGCTCTATGTTGTATAAAAACAAAAAGTATTTTCCATCTTTTACTACAAACTTATTTGGGTCTGGTCTAAACTTAGCACCAGCATATACTCCAAATGCACAGAATCCTCCATACTCTGGTAAGTAGTGTTTAGGGTTTTTATCAAATTTGGATTTTTGCTCTTTAGATGTAAAATAATACACAACCTTCTCATGTTCAGATTTATATTCTTTGTTTCCTCGTTGTGCAATACCGAGATCCAGATATGATACAGGACTATACCCTTGCAAAGCTATATTGCTGTTATCAATATTATTTCCTTTCTTATCCTGCGCAATAGTAGTCATAGTTGCCATTATCATTACTACTAATGTTATTTTTATATTTTTTAAAGTTTTCATTTTTTTTATCTTAAGCATTAAAATATTCTTCTTGTACAACCTGTCCGTCATTGTTCCATACTCGTCTAATGATTTCATGCCAATAAATTGTACTATTATCGGTCATCTCGAAATCAAATGTGAATTCTGAAGCTGAAACATTACCGTCTACTATCGTATGGTGATGAGTGATACCGTTTACTTTTTTAATAGAATTGGCAAAACCTTCCATTTTTTCTACCATTTGTGCTTTGTTTTTGGTGGTAAGATTATTGTAATCTGAGGTTGTAGCATCCTCAGCAAAAAATTGTTTTACTGCATCTACTATTGCTCCTTGTGTAACAATACTATCCATTTCTGTAGCTAATGCTTTAATATCCATTGTTTTTATTTTTAAATGATTAAACAAATATTGTTTTGTAATTACACTACAAATTTCTGGATATATCAAGGAAAGAGAGCTACAAAAAAAGGACTAGTTCTTGTACTTTTTATTCTTGAAATGTGACGGAGATTCTCCTGTATAATGCTTAAAGAAGTTAGAGAAATGATTAGGCTCTTCAAAACCTAACTCCAGTGAAATTTCCTTAATAGTAAGGCTTTTGGCTAAAAGAGACTTTGATGTATTAATCATCTCATGCCTAATAAGTTTTCCCAGAGAAGTTTGCATTTTATCTTTCACTTTCCTGGAAAGTACTTTTGGAGAAAGATTCATTTTTGAGGCATAAAAATCAAGTGTTCTCTCTTTGGTATGATATTGCTGAAGAAGTTCGATTATACTCTGAGAGAAAAGATCTCTATTTTGATAATCAAAATTCTCTCTAAATTCTTGAGGGTTCCTACCAACATTATTTTTAAAAACTCTGGTAAAATATGCCGGGTCATTGTACCCTAAATCATAAGATATCTCTTTAATACTTTTATCTGTAAAAGCAATCTCTTTTTTACTTTCTAATAGCTTTTTACCCGATAACAGAGATTTTAAAGAAATTCCTATTTTATTTTTTATCAAAGACTGAATATTATATCCGTTTTCATCAATCAAAGCCGTGAGTTCTCTATTATTAATATTACTAGAATATTGCGTATCAATAACATCCTTTGTATCAAAAATAACACGGTACTCCTCTCTATTTGCCTGAAATGGATTCTGATAATACCATTGTTCTGCAGAAACATCTATGATGCGATCTACTGCTATATCATAGTCAATTTGATTTGTTATTTTTTGGAAATCATTGGATTCATCAAAATTTATGTACCCCAAAGAAATAAGATGTTTAAATAACACTCTAAACTCTTTATTTCTAAAAACCGTTTCATCAGGAAATTCAATTTTTTGAATCAAGAAGTCGTCTGAGAGAAATTTTATGTATTGTCCTTTTTCGAGATAAATGGCTTTATTTTGCCAATCGAAGTAATTCTTAAAATCAACTTGAATACCACCACTACCAGATAAAACCTGGAAAAAAGTATATTGATTTATAAAGTATACTTTATTTATTTCTGGTGTAAATTCTGTAAACACGATAATCGTTTGATTGGTGTATTATAAGTCGAAACTTTTATCGAAAAATAACATCTTAACAATCTAATTAATTATTAAAATCAATAGAAGCTTTTTTTAAAGAGTTTAAGTTCGATCTAAATTTAGAGGGCAATAAAAATCGTCAAATCGAGTGATTTTTAGAAATGTAATGAAGAAAAATTGTATCGAGATTAGGTTTTTGTTGGAAAACAGCTTATTCTCGATACATTTTCTTGTCTTTGCAAGCCAATAAAACACTCGACCTGACGCAGTTTTTTTGCTCCGAACTCAGGGTTAAGAATGTATTTTTTAGAATATATGGAGCAAAGTGATGGTGTGTGGTATACTTTCTAAAGTATAGAAAGTATTCTGGGCATAATACCAAATTATACCCAGGTGTTATTTACTTTTTAATACGGTTTTATTTTCCTTACTTCTTTTTATTATTATAGAATCTCTATAGATTTTTTTTACTGAAATATCTTCTAGCATATCCCCTTCTCTAATCTTATAAAATTTATTATTCATTCTAATTAAGATTAATTCTGAAGTACTTTTGGCTCCTTTAACATAACCATGATAGCTTAATTTAGGCCATGGTTTTTTGATATTATTTTTAGGAACACTATTTGTTTTCTTAGGTCTAGTTACTAATTTCGTACTTGTCTTACGTTTTTTTGCTCTAGAAGTCATATACTTTCCTAAGAAAGGGTCTCTTTCAATTTTTCTAAGATTAAAAGTATCTTTTGAAAAATTCATTCTAGGATCTACAATAGTAATTGGATTGACCGACATGCTATCTTCCTCTATATTGTTTCCAAAAAAGTTGAAAATTTTATTAAAAACAATTGCCCAGATGATAAGCATGAAAAAAATCAAAACGCTATTTAAAATCTTTTTATTCACTAGCCTAAAATTATAATTCGATATATTCTATTTACTCAACTGTTATTTTTCTAACTTCACTATATGTACTTTTATTACCTGCTTGATCCACTATTCTCACTCTCCAATAGTAATCTCCTAAATTAGAAAATGTTATTTCCTGAGAGTTCGAACTGGTCGGTACAGTTTCAATTATGGTTGCAAAACCACTATCTGTTGCTACTTCTATAACACTAGATAATGTAGATTGAACTTCTCCTGTATCACTAGGTATATTCCAGGTAAAAGTAATTGGAGATGATCCTTTTGCATCATTATTAGGTGATGCCAATGTAGGTTGATTAGGTACTTCGGTATCTAGAAAAATCTTTCTCGTCGAGAATTCAGTTTCAGTACTATTATTTGTATTTACTGCTTTAACCTTCCAGGTATAAATTGCATCTTCGCTTAAAACTGTAGAATTAAGTGTAAAATTATTATTGGTTAAATCAGGAGTTTGGATTTCGGTAGCCGTATTTCCCTGAATTGTTTTATCTACTATTACAGTATATGAAGTTGCTGCCTGAATTCTATCCCAGGTTAATATTAAAGCATCTTTATTCGTGTAAAAATTCTCTGATGGTGACGTTAAAAACACATCTTGATTAGTTAAATCGTCTGATACAGAAAGCGTAAAAGAAATAGGAAAACTATAGGCTGTGCTATACGCAAAATTTTCTCCTCGTATCCTCCAGCTATATTCGCCGGGATTAAGCCCATATGTAAAGTTATTACCCTTAACTAATGAGTCTAACACATTTCTTTGTGTGGCTTCTTCTACTACTTGTATTCTATAATCATCTGCATCTCCTAATTCATCCCATCTAAACTGAACCGAATTACCATCCAGATTACTTTTATCCTTTGGTGCTACGGTTGTTACCAAATCATCTGTAATATCTTCTTCGAGAACATCATCGCACGCTATCAACAGAAATAAACTGCTAAAAACTATGCCTATACTAACTATTTTTTTCATAATTCTGAAATATTATCTTTACTCTTAATTTATTTTTCCGTGTTTGGAATTCTTTTTCTTTTGTAAATGAAATGCTAACAATATTTGAAAACTTAAATTCTTTTTCAAATGCATACACAATTTCTAACAAAGCATTAAAATCTCCTTCTAGTGTTAACTGGTTACTAATTACATTAAAACCATTACTCTCTGCTATATGAATTTCATCTAAGTTAAAAACATATACATTATCATAAGATGATGTAAAATCAAGTATTTGTTGTTGTATTTCTTCGGGCTCTATACCCTGTTTACCTATTATTTTATCATAAAATTTTAACTCTACCTGTGTTTGAGTAACATCGGTCGTTGATGAATTTACATACTCTAATTTGTCTTCTAATTGTTGAACCTGATCATAAGCCTGTCGAGTAATTTTAAAAGATCTTTTATTCGCTGCCATGAATAGCAATATTCCTATTGCTATAAGTCCAATTAATTTTTGTTTATATGTTAGGTTTGCAAACACTATTTCATCTGTTTATTTTATTGTTTTTTACAGGTCATATGGAATTATTCACCAATAACCATTTAGATCGGCATTAACTAAGTTATTATGGCTCATTTCACAACGATTTTTAAAGTAAACTCACTTTTTTTATTTCTACTCTTACTAAAATCCAAAATCTCTATTTTGGAAATCCATTTTTCTTTCTTTAATTCTTTTACCCAAGAATTAATTGGCATACTCGAACTAGAATTACCATTAATAATAATGGTATTTGTTTCAAATACTATTTTTTCAAAATTCTTAATCTTTTTCTGTGTAGGGTTTACCTTTAGACTATTAAGTCCCACATTATTAGGAATAGAATTCACAATACGATACATATAAAAAGAGAGAAAATTCTGGCTTAAGATACCTGATTCCTGAAGTATTTTTGTTTTGTTTTGCTTTTCGTTTTCTAGCTTTTTAACCTGATTATAAGTATCATTAAGGTTGTATAACTGAGATTCGTAACTTACATATTTATCGTTATAGTAATTCAATAACAAGTAACTAATCAATAAGGCTGATAGGAAAAAAATCCCCAGTACCGTAGCTACGGTATTAAATGTCTTTTTAAGTAGATTTTCCTTTTTATTCTGTTTTAAAAACTCTGCTTCATAGCTAAAATCATCTGAAGGATACAAATAATGAAGTAGTGTAGAAAACAAAGGAACCTGAGTATTGCTAATCCTCTCTTCTCCCAAGACATATTCCTTGGTAATAGCATCTAGTTTCTGAGTTCCAATCAAATAATTTTCATCAAAACTCAATTCGTAATCGGCAGAAATAATCGATGACTCATTAGACAACCCTTTAAATAGTACTCCAACAAAAGGGCCAATACTATAATCTACAACCAAATACTTATTTTCTAAAAACAGTGCAAAGAATTTTTCTAAAACATCTTTTCTTACAATTGAAATAAAATTTTGTTGACTTTGATGTAGCTCATAAATATAGAAATCATCAATAGAAGCATTAAACAATACCTCTTTTAAATAGTTTCCTTTTGCAGAAACTTGTTTGTTTATAATACCTTTTCCATAAAAATTAAGAAGTAAGGGAACCGATGTATTCACTTTATCTTTAACAACATTAAAGTCCTCAGTAGAAAACGAAGTTTCTATCGATAAGGCATCAGATTTCTTATCTATAATAAGCACATTGTACATAGGGATATCCCCTAATACTACACCTACAATAGCATATTGTTTTTCCTGAAAAGGCTTAAGAATAATATTTTTTATCTGCTCTAACATTAGTAAACAACAGTCGGTTTTATAAATACATGTAGTTTTGACTTCTTCTTTTTCTTGGTTTTACTACTAAAAAACCATTTTATTATTGGTATTCTAGATAATAATGGTGTTCCTGTTCCAGAGTTTTCTTTTTCTAATTCATCTAATCCTCCAAGAAGTATCATTTCACCATTTCGTACTCGAACCAGAGACTCAAACTGCTGGGTCGATTTTCCTGGTGGAGCGTTCTCTCCTGCTCTTCCTAAAAAAGCACTCTTTTCTACAACAATAGTTAGTGTTATTTGTTCATCTTTAGAAACAAAAGGTTTTATATTAACACTTAAATTAGCATCTGTAGCTTTCCATTGACCTGACTGCAAAATATCACTACCTACTCCATTATTAATTAACCTATTATTTTGTTCGAAGTAATAATTAGTTTCTCCGATAGAAATTTTTGCTTCATGACCGCTTAGTGTAGAAATCTTGGGAGTCGATTGTAATCGGATTATAGAATTATTTTCTAGCGCTCTTAAATTAAGATAAAAGTCTTTTGCTACTTTACCAAGGTTAAAAATACCAAACCCATTAAAGGCATCAATCAATTTATTTACAGAAGATGAATTTAAATTAACTTCAGCTTGTGGAAATAAAACTCCAGAAGTAACTCTCTCTTTTTTATCAATTCCTGCTTTAATCCCGGTTTGAATATCATACCCTTTTTGATATTGTACTATGAGTACCTCTATAAGGATCATGGGTACCACTTTATCAATTTGTTTTATATACTCTTTTAACTCCAATATTCTTGGTCTCGAGCCAGAAACTACGAATCCATTAAGTTCTATAAACTCCTTAAGTTCTACATTTTCTATTAAGTCCTTGGGCAATGTTTCTAAAACAGTTTCTATTGTTCTATTCTCTAGTTGTATAAGCTCAGTACTTCTGAGACCTTCTCCATTTTGATCTCCAATAAGGTAAAAATCATCTGTTTTTTTGTACGTACTGTTTTTACCCATAAAAACATGATCCAAAAGCTCATCAAAAGTAATTTCGTTTACCACCAATGTTGTTGTAGCTCCTGCAGGTTTATCATACATAAAATAGTTTACATTGAGTTTTTCTGCTGCTTCTAATATTAACGAAGTAATATCGGCATCAAATGCCTGAACACTCAAAAATCCACTTGGTAGAACCGTTATTTCTGCAGATGACTCTGGAGTTCTGGTTTTTTTACCTTTCCTAGATGATCCAGTAGTGGTACCTGCCGGTAGTACTTGATCTTTTTCTATATAGTAAAACCCATTATCATCTTTAGTGATTATTAATCTATTAGATTTAGCCATCATCTCCATTACCTGATCAAATGGTCTATTTAAGATATAAGCAGAAATTTTTTCGTTTTTCACATTAGGGCCTAAGATTACATTTTTGCCTGATACATCAGTAATCTTTTGAGCTACGCGAGGTAAAGAATCATTTTTAAGTTTTATAGCTAAAAAATCATTTTGGCTATTGTAAGTGACGTCAATTTCTTTAAGCACTTTTGGTTTAGGAAGTTCTTTTGGTTTTATAGTTTTCTTAAAAACAATGATCTTGTTTATAAACTCTATACTTAGATTATATTTTTTAATCACAAAAAGAAACACATCCTTAACAGGAACATTAAAAAAACTACTGGAAACAATCTGATTAAGATCTGGATCTGCACTTATATTTAGCTTGTGCTCTATAGCAACAGATGTTAGAAAATCATATAGTGTAAGCCCCGAAACATCAATCTGTATAGTTTCATTAAGTTCGGGAGTATCTTCTGCATATGCATTAATTTGTTCCTCAATCTTTTGCATGTCCTGTTGTCCATACGAAAGTGGGATTACACAAATTAATACTATATAATATAAAAGTTTCTTCATAATTAAGCTTTGATTAGCAGCGAATAAATTTCTTCGAGAGAAGTTTCCCCTTCTTCTAATAAATTAAAAGCTTTATCCGCGAGGCTTTGGTATTTATAACTTATATTTTGTTCTAGATTGTGACTGTTATTTTTAATGGCATTAACTACATCATCTGTGATCGATACAATTTCATAGATTGCTCTTCTGCCTTTATATCCTGTATAATAACATTCTGTACATCCTACCGGCATATGATGTGTTGATATGGCCCTAGGAAGTTTGTAATTTCTAGGTAGTTCCTCTTCATTAAAAGGAGTTTCTTTTTTACAATGTGAACAGAGTTTTCTAACTAATCGTTGAGCAACAGACAGGTTTAAGGTTTCTGCAATATAAAATGCAGGAACCCCCATATCGACTAATCTGGATATTGTTCCCAGTGCAGAATTAGTATGTATTGTGGATAATACTAAATGCCCTGTTAATGATGCTCTAATGGCCATTTTAGCTGTCTCTGCATCCCTGATTTCTCCAAGCATAATTATATCTGGATCTTGCCGTAAAAATGATCGCAATGCCGAAGAAAAAGTAAGTCCGATGTCTTCTTTAAGTTGAACTTGGTTAATTCCTTTTAACGTATATTCGATCGGATCTTCTACGGTTACAATATTTCTTTTTACATCATTAAGAAGTTTTAGCGTAGCATATAGTGTTGTTGTTTTACCAGATCCAGTGGGTCCGCTAATCAATACAATACCGTTATTCTTTTTTACAGCTTCAAGGTATTTTTCTTTTTCATTCGACTCCAACCCCAGGTCTTCTAATCTAATATTAGAAGCATCTTTTCCTAACAGACGCATCACCACTTTTTCACCATGTAATGTCGGTAATATAGAAACTCTAATATCAAAATCTTTATAATCTATCCTTCCGTCTTGTGGTAATCTTTTTTCTGTGATATCAAGATTAGATTCTATTTTGATCTTATTTACTAATTCTAAATAACTCTCTTTAGGAATTTTATATTTTTCAACTAAAACACCATCAATACGCAATCTTGCCCTTGCTTCTTCTTCATATACTTCGAAATGAATATCACTACTACCAATAGATTTGGCTTCAAAAATCAAATTATCCAAAAAACTACTTTCTACAGTAGAGATACTTTGTGTTACTTCCTGATCCCTGTTATTCTTCCTGTAATAAACAAAGAGTGCCTTATTTAGTCGTTCTGATGAAATCTCATCAAACTTCAATGGTTTTCCCAAATACAGTTCCAGCTCTTCCTTGATCTGAGAACTTACTTTTTCTGCATCAATATAGAGTTCCATCACATCTTCAGTATTGTTCTTTGGAATAATACTATAATGATGTGCTAAATCAGCATTAATAAGCTGTTTTAGTTCTACAGATATTTGTATGTTGGTATCAGTGCTCAAATGAAAAAGTCGTAAAAAATATTAGTTGATAAAAATAGATTTGGAATCATTACTATAATGATATAAAGTGACAAGTACCCTGCCAGTGGTATTGTGTTTTGCTCGCTTTTATTCTGAAATATAGCATACAATACTAAAGACAATATCATCCCCGAAATAAAGAACAGCATATAATTTCTAAATGAAAAGAGAGGAATTACAGCAATTAAAAACACTAAATCTCCTATACCAATATATTGCTTAAATGGGTTTTGAATTTTTAATTGTTTAATGGAAAAGTATGCCGCAATAGAAATAAAATTAATGCCAATAAATAGTAATGATTTCAGGCTATCAAAAAGAACTATTACATCCTTATTCATATACATACTCACTACAAACACCAAAATAGGTAGCCCGATGTGTATATGTCTATATTTGACATCCTGATATAGCATTATCCCAAAAGAGATAAATAAAATAGATACTAATACGTATATCATTAGTCCTTTACCGTTTCTTTTAATAACTTATTATGATCAATCTCCCAGGTATTAAAACTCCCATCGCCATCAAAATCTGATAAAGAAACTGCTCTGGCTCTAAACGAATTAGTAGATGCCTCTGTTATTTCAATTCTATACACAGCCTGTCCTCCTTCACTAATAGATAATGCTGGCTCAAAACCTAAGGCTTCAAAATCTGTTGTATATTTAGAATTTCTATAAAAATAGCTTTTCTCTAATCCATACAAATGGTTTAGCATACTCTGAGCTTCAATAGCTTTTGCTTGTGATACTACAGCAGTTTGATTCGGTAATACCAATAGTATCAAAATCCCAATAATACACAATACAATTACCAATTCTGACATCGAATATGCCTTTACATACCCCTTTTTACAGGTGTTCATTTTTATTTTCATTTTCCTTTTTTAAGAAGGTTGAATAATTTTACTTAAATCAAACATAGGTGAATACATTGCAATTAATACTGTACCCACAACCAAACCTATAATTACAATTATTAATGGTTCCATAATAACACCAATCATCTTAGTTTGATGTTGCACTTCTTCATCATATTGCTTAGCCAATCTCTCAAACATATCATCTAATTTATTTACTTGTTCAGCTACACTAACAAGTGAAACCAATTTAAAATCATATATAGAATGTTTGGCTAATGCTTTTGAAAAAAGAGTTCCTTTTGTCACCTCTTTTTTGATCATATCTAAACTTGATTCTAATGGATAAAAAGATATCATACGCTGCACTAAATCCAAAGAAGTTACTAATGGAGTTTTTGCAGATAACAATAAGCTTAGTGATTGACAAAAACGAGTGATGTATATTTTTCTTACCAGTTTACCAAAAAACGGAAGACGTATAATTACATTAGATATTGCTTTTCTGTAAAAAGTATGGTTTTTAAAGTAAAAATGAAAAGCAATTATGGAGACTAATACAATACCAAAAACTATACTTATGGTCGAAAAATGCTCTGAAACGTAAATAATCTTTTTAGTTAAATTTGGTAAATCTTTTCCAAACTGTTTAAATACGGTAGCGAACATAGGCACGACATACTTCATCATAAAATACAGCACTCCAAAAGTTAGCAGCAATACAAACGAAGGGTATGTAAAAACAGATAACAACTGCCTTCTCATTTTTACTTTTCTATCAAAGTATTGATATAACTCTAATAATACTTCGTCCAATTTTCTGGTTTCTTCTCCAATTTTAACACTGAAGTATTCATACGGAGAGAATTTTCCAGAATCTCGTAACGCCTCGAATAAGGCTTTACCTTGTACTACTTCTTTTGTTATCGCTTGTATCAGATCTTTATGTTTCTCTTTCTTTTGCTGGTCTTTTAATATTTCGAGTGCTTTTCTAAAATCTACACCAGAGTTTAATAAAACAGAAAGCTCTTTATACAAATCCATTTTATCTTTATCAGAAAAACGATTGCCAAAGCTCACTTCCTTAGAGAAAAAGCTATTGCTTTTCTTCTTTGTCTTAGTGACATTTTTTGTTTTATATGTTGAAATATTAATACTCATCCAGCAAATAATTATTCATTCTCGATGCAAGAGAAATTTCTTTTGATTCAAAAAAATCAAAACTTGTTCCTAGTATCTCAATCTTAAGTTTTATGAGTTGATATTTTTCTTCAATTTTTTCATTTTGATTAAGCTTAACCTCCAGAACTTTTATATTAAAAGTATCTACAGCTTCTGCTTTTCTGATTATCTTTTCTGTTCTGAAAAAATAATGAACTTCTTTATTTGATACCTCTAGTACAATATGTTTATCATCATCTATATCTATAGACTTACTAAGTTGAACATCTTTTGAAAAAAGGTTTTGAAACTGGTTATACGCCATCAAATCATCTTGTTGATCTGCATAAACCACTACTTGCCTTGATAAATTATCATAAATAACATATACCATTGTAATTACCAATGACGATATCACCATGCCAATGACTAGTTCCAGCATCGTAAATGCTTGTAATCGTATATGTTTTTTACTCTTTAACAATGTATTGATACGTTTCTTTTTTTGACTGTACTTTTATTGTAAACACAACCTTATATCCTGTATTATTTTCTAATTCCTCTACTTTCTTTACTATGGTAAAAGACTCAAAATCATAATCTTCATCTATAAATTGTTTTTCGGTTTTTGTTTCCCAAAACAATTCTTTTACCTTTTGCCGAGCCTGGTAATGAGCAATACTATGATCAGAACCTAACACTCTACTATAAATTATAAGCGCCATAGACAAACAAATCGCAATGATGGTCATGGCAATTACCGATTCTATAACAGACCCTGCTTTTACATTATATTTGTTTAATAATTGCATAGGGTTTAAAGTATTCACTTTTATTTTTAAAGAGTGGTATCCTTACAAATTCATCAGGAAGACTTTTCCTATCAATTGTTCCGTTCAAAATATAATTATCATAAGCAGAAGCTTCTGTTCTAAGGTAAAAGTTACTGGTATATACCGTACCTATTACATTTCCTTTAAGCTGTAACTTACCACTACAGTAGATATCACCTATTACTTCGGCATCCTCTTCTACGGTAACTATCTTATCTAATCCTCTATTTATATCATTTATCACAATTCCTCCCAGAATCTTACTTTTCTTTCCTACAATAACCTCTCTTTTATCCACATTGCCTGTATTCATCAAAATACCAGATGGGTATTTTAAAACTACATTTTCTTCAAGTCCCACCACTTTTTCTGCTAGCACCTGAACATTACCAATGAAACCAGATTCAAAAGCTACCTTCGGAGCATCTATAATAATATCTTCTAATACATTGTTTTTCTTGATATAAACAGAATCTTTGGATCTTATAACAATATTTCCCGAAAGCCTTTTGTTATTTATAATTATAGTATCACTTTCTATAACTAGTGTCTGCTTACTAAAACTATTATATAAAAGAACATCATCTTTTATATCATTTAGCCTAACCTGGCGTATAGTATTAACATCATAAGCAAAATCTATATGATCAATCTTTGGTAAACTTGTTTTTGAGTTACGCTTTGTGCCTAACAAAAATTTTGTGTCTCGGTATGCATTAGAAGTTATATACCCTGCTTTTATACCAGATTTTGGTAAAAACACATTACCTGTAATTTTAGCTTTTTCTACCATAAACAAAGGTTTTGAAGCATCTGAAAGGTATAGTGCTAGTACATCTTCTTTCTGCCACTGCCCTATCAGAGCAGCTCTTTTTATAGTATCTTTCTTAAAAACTGAAGTGGTTAGCAATACTTTATAAAACCCCCATGGTTTTATACTACCCGATGAAACCATGCCATTATCAAAAACATCTATGGTAATTCCCTTCTCTTCGATATCCTCTATTTTTGCAAGAAAATACTCTTGTGCTGATTCATTATTAGATACTAGTTCGGCATGGGCATCAAGCATCCCCTGATGTATTTTAGAGTATCCACTCATCAATAACAGCGAATAACAAAATATCCCTACTACAATACAAATTAGTATCGCATATGCTATAGAACCAGCTTTTATCACGTATTATCTTTTTCTTTTTTACCAAATAATCGTTGAAAGAAATTTGGTTTATCGTTAGGTGTCTTTTTTTGTTTTGTTTTTTTAGCTCCCTTTTTAGTATTCCCTTTTACCTTTGTTTTATTATTTTTTGTCTTTTTGGAAGTTGCTCTATTTTTATCTTTTTTAGAAAAAAGTCTTTTAAAGAAACCTGATTTTTTCTGCTGAGGAGCTACTGAATCTTTAGCTTTCTTTTTAAACAGTCTAGCAAAGAATCCAGATTGTAGTGTATCTTTTTCTTTTCGTACTTTTTTACTATAATCTATAGTATCACCTTTTTGCACAAAAACCCATTTCCCCGATCGTTTACCACTAGTATATTTTCCCTTTGATATAACATTACCAATACTATCATAGAATACACATTTGCCATTTAGTATCCCGCTGTTCCAATTTTCTGTCGTTGCTAATTGGCCATTTTTATACCATGATTTCCAGATACCAATCTTTTTTCCTTTATTAAAATTGCCTTTCTCAGCTAATTCGTTAGAGTAATAATATTTGGTATATAACCCATCCAATAATTCTCCTGCATAATCACTTTGTGTAGCCTGTATTTTCCTGGATTTAAACCAATAGTACTTTACTCCAGCTTTTGGTTTTGGTTCATCATCTGTAATATGAAAGCTTTCTTTATACTCGGTAGTACTAATATTTTTCTTATTAAACAGTTCCTGTGAAGTTTTACAACTCAACAGGCAGATGAATACGATACTTATATATATTATTTTTTGCATTCTTTTACAATACTTTCGAACCATTGTGGTTCTTAAAACGTTATTTATTCTATACTGCACCAAACTTAGTTGATTACATCAACGACTACTATAAAAAATCTAAAAACTCATTTTGTAAAAATATTTTTAAAACACTAACAATCAGTGTCTTAAATTCATTTTAACAAAACATATACAGATACTACACCTTGTATACTTGTAAAAAATGAAGTCGCAAATATATTCATTTTTAAGTTGTTAAAAAGTTAAGATTTAACTTTACTTTAAGAGGTCTATTTTTCCTAAAAAAAACTAGCTCTTCATGTATTTTCCACACCCTCTATTGGATTAGCAAAACACATCAAATCACTCTAAATCATGATTTTAAATCAACCTAAATCTCATAAAAATTGCGCTTAACATCACACTACACCATTTTTCACAGTACAAGAATACGAGCCCTGAGTTTCATTTTTCGGGACTGGGAACTTTTTTTTTATTTTTTTTAGACCTTTAACATTATCGGAGTCATAAATCTGTTTTTATTTTGATAATACATTGAAGGCAGATAATTCTTATTTAAAAAATGAATAATTATTACTCTTCATGAATGTATATGATGTTATAAAAGCAGCAAAATAATTGTTGATTTTAACAACAAATGGTTATTTTCGTTCTCATAAAAATTGGCGAAGTTCTTTTAAATACTGATGTAAACAAGATTTTGATTACTATCCGTTTGGGATGCTACAACCTAATCGACATAAAGACTCTAAATCCTATAGATATGGATTCCAGGGACAAGAAAAAGACGATGAGATTAAAGGTGAAGGGAATAGTGTAAACTATAAGTACAGAATGCACGATCCTAGAATTGGTAGGTTCTTTGCGGTGGATCCGTTGGCTAAAGAGTATCCTCATTATACTCCTTATTCTTTTAGCGGTAATAGACTAATAGATAAAATTGAATTAGAAGGATTAGAACCATCTGATTATGATATTCAAAATGATCCTTTTGTAGTTGTTCGCTTAGTAAGAACTATTATGGATGGCCTTGAAATAGCCAGTTATAATACAGTTACATATATAAATGCATATGGAGGAATAGGAGTTCCACCTGTTGGGGTAAGAACTATTAAAGAATCAGTACAAGGAAAAGATGGGTTTTGGCGTGTTGAAAAAAGGATAGTTACTAAGTCTTTTAGCGATGCTACTTTTGGGCTTTTAGATGTACTAGGTTTAGGAGCTACACTATATGGAGGACCAGGAGGGTTGTTAACTAAACCTCAAGGAAGTGCGACTCAAGCTACTCAAACACTTAAGCAAGGTGTACTTTCGGAAGTAACAATGCTTTCAGATTCGCCAGTGCTATTGGAGTTATGGAACAAAACATTAAAATCGGCAGCAAATTCTAAAAGGCCCAATCTATATAAAAAATATTTAGAGAATTTAGAGAATGGTGTAGAAATGGATAATGAATTTTTAAGTGATACTTTTGGTTATATTCGTAGTAAATTTAAAACTGTAGCAGAAGAAGCAGGTGAAACTATTTCTGGTCAAATTCATCATTGGAACTTCCCTAAAAAAGATTTTCCTGATCAGGTTTTTAATCCTGATAATCTTACACAACCTGTCACCAGAGAAGTACATCAATTAATTCATGAAGCTACTTCAGGAGGAAGTAATATGTGGAAAGGACCAATACTAGAAGAATATGTAAAGCCTATTAACGGTACACCTATTCAAAATTAAAAGAACTCATTTTTATGATTAACTTAAATAAATTTATTGAAAATTTAAATGTTAGCGAAAGTTTTAAAAAACTTTTATTAGGGAATGTTTACATTCCTTATATCGCAGACGGGTATGAAAAAGTAAATGAAAAGGAACCAGTATTTTTCTTTCCTCCTATGCTAATACCATTATTTGTTGATTATTCTTTGACAAAATATAAAGGTTTAATTACTCATCCATTAAGCAATAATAGAACTAGCACATTTATTTCTTATAACATAGAGGATGATAATATATTAGAAATTGCTCGTAATGAAAATCAATTTTTGACATTGATGGTTTTAGAAATGAATATGATAATAGAAGGCCTGGATGATAAGATAAATAGTTTTTGTGATGAAATTAATTATTCATTTGCTAACGAAATAGATTTTTATGCTGATAAATATGGAAACGATTCTATTTTTTTTAATAAATTAATTTTTTTAGAAGATGATTTACCACTAAGCTATTGTAAAAGTATCGACCAATATAAAGGTGATTATCCTTCTTCTAAAGATTTAATTAATCAAAAAGTAGTTTATTCTGCAAGCTCATATGAGATTCATAATAACCAGTTGAGTTTTCTAAAAGAACAACCTTCTTGGTTCAAAACTAATGTTAGTTTAGAGAAATTATTTGTTAATTTCTTAGAGGCTGGAGAATTTGAATCGGCTTGGTTTACGCTTAATTGTAGAGGATGGGATATAGAAAAATTAGCAATGAGTTTGGAAAAGCTAACTATAAAAGTTAATAATCCGACACTTAATTTAATTTCAGATAATTGGCTAAAAAATTATTCGTTTTTTAAGTCATAAGTTAACCCAATAGGGCTGATTTAAACTCGTCCACTTAAAAAAATAGTAATATAAAGATAAAAACTGCCTATCTCTAGGTAGTTTTTATCTTTATATTACTTTAAATTTTACATTTTTAATAATAGTATTAAGTATGCATGGAAAAATATTTTGAGTCTCGAAAAATGGAACTCAAAACCCGTATTCTTGTATTAGAGTAAATAATGTCGTGAGACAAGAATATAAATAAATGAAAAAAACAATTGATTTAATACCTCTTTTTAAACAGTTCATTCGGGATTCTGAAACAGGAAAACGATTAAAGAAAAATGGAAATAGAATTACTGCTGGTACTATCGATAATTACCGATATGTATTGCATAATTTGATTGAGTTTTCCAGCTCTTGTGATTTTGATTTACGAGTCTGTGATGCACAAAAACTCACAAAACGAGAATTTGAATCTGAAAAGAATTATTGGAAAAAGTTCTATCGAAAGTTCTCTGATTTTATGTACAAAAAAGGGTGTTATGATAATTATGTAGGTAGTAATATGAAACAGATACGTACCTTCTTTAATTATCTAAAAAATGAAAAACATTTTAATACGGGGGACTTTCATAAGCTTTTATATGTTCGTAAGGAAGAAATCGATATCTTAGTGATATCCCCAGAACAATTAAAGTTCTTGATTCATAACAAAGAATTTGAAACTATACTTACTCCTCCCGAGAAACGTATTAAAGATATTTTTGTATTTGGCTGTACTACTGGTTTGCGTTTTTCGGATATTTTTTTGTTAACTACCAAAAATTTCGAAATACAAAACGGAGATTGGTATTTAAAGGTTAAAAGTAAAAAAACAAAAGCCTACAGTTCGATAAAACTACCAGGATATGCAGTAAAAATCTACCAGAAGTATAAATCCAAGAGTGCCAAAATTACCTTGTTTACTCCAATAGCATTATATACTTTTAATAAAACTCTAAAAAGTATCGGAGAAAAAGCAAATTTTACTGCTCCTATAGAGCTTTCTAGGGAGCGGCAGGGTAAAACCTATACTGTTTATAAAAATACTCAGAAAAAGCCAGAACGCTTTTGTGATAAGATGAGTTCTCATATGATGAGGCGTACAGCTATTACTACTTTACTAATTTTAGGGATGCCAGAACATTTGGTACGCACCATAAGCGGGCATAGTGCAAATAGTAACTCCTTTTATAGATATGTGCATTTTGCGCAATCCTATGTGGATAAAGAAATAGAAAAAATACATAATAAGCTAGAAACATATGAGTAGTAGCTTTTCATCAGAAAAGCTATAAAAAAAACCAAAAACTACCTAGAAATAGGTAGCTTTTATCCATAAATATTACCATTTTTCTTGTTGAGTGTTAGGATTGTAAATTCAAGATATATGGTTATTACTAAATAGAATATATTACTATTTTTACCTCACCTAAATTCTATTAGACATAAAATTATATTTAAATTTTGGATACCACATATTTATTGGTTGTGATACTTCTACTTAATATATTATTGCTACGTGATACCTTGGTAATACAAGATTGTAATTCTACAAAAATACATTAAATTAACTTATTATGGTTGAGCAAAAATATTATAATTTCTTTTTCCAAAAGAGTATAAACTATTATTTAAAAAGACTTAACAATCAATTTACATTTAATATTGATGCTTTTTTTCTAGGGATACTTTGGGTATTCTATAGAAAAATGTATAAATATGGTGTACTTGCTGTATTGATAATTTTGTTTTTTTTATTTATTGGATATGTTATCGATTATTGTATTATTACAAGCGACGATTTCTTTTACTATTATAATTTAATTCTTACTATTTGCGGAAGTATAGCATTTGGCTTTTTGGGAAATTATTTTTATTTAAAACATACTAAAAGTAAAATAAATAGTATCATCCAAAATACATCAGATAAAAAGTCGATATTAATAGAATTAAAAAGACAAGGTGGAGTAAATATAGTTCTACCGACCATTATTTTATTTTTAATACTTTTAATTAGTTCGATTCTCAATTAACCCTTATTGTTACATTTGATTAAGAAAATAAGGTAAATTCCTTTGAAAATATTCATTATTAGTTTTTTCTAGAATACTTTTAAGTCTTTTATAATAAATATCACCTTTCATTACTTTACCAATACAAAAAGAAATTGCGTTCATGAATAAATCTCTATCATCTTTTTCTTCATCTTGATCTATATCTTCTATTACTTTAACCATAAAAGGTATTGCTATAGAATTGTCATAAATCATAAAAATATCTAATAAATAATAAGAATAATACCAGTTTTTGGATATCAAAACCTGAGAAACGGATAAAACACATTCTGTCAAATCTTTTTGAGTTTTATACTTTGTCAATAATGTCTTGAAAAGAACTATTCTTTCTCCATTTAAATATGTCTGAATGAAATTATCAGAAAAATATTCTCTATATGGCATATAACCTTCCTTAACGTAAGACATAATATCTTTTTCTATAAAATCATCATAAATACCAATATCATTAAAAAAAGAAAAATAGTTTAAAGCTGCTCTATCGAGTATTTCTTCATATTCTAAATGTAAAGTTGCTTTCAGCATCGGATGATCTGCTTTCTCAAATTTATTCTTTACATTTTGAGATGTTTTAAAAATTTCCTCAAACTTTAATAATTTATCCATCTCCATTGTTTTTATCTGATTTATTAGAAGGAGTATCTATTGTTTCTATTTTTTCTGGTTCCTCCTGTAACATGTTGTTAAATACTTTTGTTGAGACTCCTGGAAAACCTATACTCATTCCTTTTTCATATTTGACGTACCAAAACCCCACACTTCTTGCTCCGTTAAATATTGGTCCTCCTTTCCCCTTTCCTGCCGTAAACTGGAAAGGAGTAGTTGTTAATTTAAGAGCATCAGTCAATTTCACTTTATATCGAACAATTAAATCATAGGGGCCATTTTTTATAAATTTTGCATTTTTTAAGTAGTTAATATCAGGCCTAACGTGAGGTCCTTCCCCTTTTATATTAATATCTTGTAAATATCCCCTTGTGATTTCAAATTCTGTTTTAGACATAGCTCTATAAAAGAATACATTTTCATCATCATCGTCATCATTTTTCAGTACTTCTTTTACAATCTTTAACTTAGCTGCTTCCATTGCTAAGTGATAAGTTTCTCCTTTCAATTTAGCAATTTCTGCTCTTTTCTTTTCAGCAGATTTATCAGACATATTCTTAACAATATTCATTGCTTCAAGAATCATTAACAGTCCACCCCTTCCAAACCTTCCTTTTTTCGAAGTTTTTGTCTTAGGTGGTGTTTTTCGATCTATTTTGTCTGAGGGGTTTTTAACAGCTTCTTCAGCTAGCTTTCGCTGCAATTCTTTGCTTGTTACTAATTGATGAGATGATTTAGTTTTAGTTATAGTTCCTGCTGTTCCTGTTTGAGTTTCCTCTAATCCTTCTAATTCAATACCATCAATAACCTTATTTTCGCTAAAAGCATAAGTTGAATTATATGGGTAACTACTAGCCAACGGATCCACTGCAAAGAATCTCCCAATTCTAGGGTCATGCATACGATACTTATAGTTTACACTATTCCCTTCACCTTTAATCTCGTCATCTTTTTCTTGCCCCTGGAATCCATATCTATAGGATTTAGAGTCTTTATGTCGATTAGGTTGTAGCATCCCAAACGGATAGTAACTATTATAGCTCTCTACCTTAGCTGTTAAGTCTCCTGTAGCAGGGTCCAGATTTTTACGATCGTTAACCACTACACGTACATTACCAAGGTGATCCTTGATTTCGTAATACTTATTACCCAGATCACGATATACCAATCCACTGGTTGCCTCATCTTCTGTCGTAAGAATGGTATACGGTTGATACGGTTGGTATCCTGTTACTCCTCCTATAGCAGCAGGTAAATTATTTAGCGCTGTACTGGTTTGAGTATCTAGATTCCACTCCTGTCCGCTATTCGTTGTACTTACAAACTGGTAGAGTTTATTATCCTTATTTACTCTAAGGTCTCCTAAAGCATTTGTAGCTACGACCTGATTATCTGAAGCTCGTTTTACGACCTTGGTATCTGCATTGGTTGTTACCTCTTGCGTATACTGTGTATAGTAGATATCATCTCCTGTGTTTATCAAAGAACCTTTACCAATATTACCGTTGGTTACTGCAATAGTCGATACACTTGCTACTACTGGTAGTTTCGTATCCGGATCGAGCTGCCAGGTGCGAATTTCTGCATCTGTAGCTGCGGTCCATTGTGCTGGCAAGGAAGTGTTATGATACACACTTATCGCTGTACCATCGGTTGCGATCTGCAACTCTCCATTACCTTCTTTATCGAAACTATTAAAATATTCTGGTAGTGATGTACCATCAAAACTTACAGCTCCTGTTTCACCAATTGTAAAACGAACCAGGTTGGTTCCTGGTGGCGTTGTTACTGTACCATCTGCTGCAACAGTACCTTCGGTATGTATGGTGGCATAAAGATACGCCTTTTTTTGTTGCTCATCCTGAATCACTGCCATATGACGCCCATAATTACTATAGGCAAAGTTTTGATGACCAGTAATCGATACTCCTCCGCTATTACGTAAAGTAGCACAATGTAAGCCAGAAGCTGTATCTCTATAGAATATCAAATATTCACTAGGATTAGATGGGTGTTTTACCACTACCGTTTTTGCCTGTGGATCAATTGATGTAGCCGTATCAACATTAATAGTTTCTAATCCTGATACCAGATTACCCAATGCATCATAGATTAATAATACAGAACGATCGGGATCAGTACTAAAGTAATTAGTCGCTACTGCGCCGTAGCTTACTATTTCACCTTGTGTATTCTCTATTAAGAAGACATTATTATCAGTTACAATAGGTACAATAGCTTCATTTTCCTGTTGTAAAGCTTCATATTGTAATGCATTAAACGTTCGATCCGCTTTTGCTTTCGCCATCTTGGTTCCTGGAACCTGCACTACAGCACCGTTTGCATCTGTTAATTCTTTACTATCATTTTGTACTAAGAATACATTGTCTAATGCGTTTGTGATGTTACTCATAAACTGTACTGCTACCTCTTCATAGTTTTCTATAACATCAAATCCATAGGTACGTGTATAGATCACTTCGTTAAAGACATCTTGTCCTACACGATCACTACCATAAATAGGTCGCTCTGAAATACTAAATGTTGCTGTATACGTATTATCGGTTGCATCATTTGGATTTATCTTAACATCCTCACGTTTATAGATTCCCATTACATTACCAGAAGCATCACAAGTATAATAAGTTGTTTCTACTGCTGCCGGATTATGAATTTTCGGACCTTCTCCAGTCGTATTATATGGCATACGATTCACTTGCTTCATCGCACGCATACCCATACCATCATAAGTAAATGACATGTGTACTTTTTGTGTATCAGGATTACTCGTATTATCCGGAACAATTTCTGATACTTTACCTGCAGCTGTCCATACGTAACGTAATCCTTCGCTATTATCGCGAATTAATTGACCCGTTTCATCATATTCATAGTTTCCTACATTTTGATCAGGTAAATCATTGATTACTGCACTTACTTGTCCTACAGCATCATCTACATACGTCAGACGATTAGATAAGTTTGGATTTTCCAGATTGTAGTGATACGTTAGATCATCTATTAACTGCCCATCATCCTTATGACGTTTTAATCGTTGTAGGTTACCATTTTTATCATACTCGTAAGATGTTTTAAAGGCATTGGCACTACCTCCAATAGCTCCATAAGTTTGATTGGTATCACTATATAATTGTGTAGTTGATGATTTGATTCGATTTAACTGGTCGTAGTGGTAGCTATTTCCGGTAAGGTAACTCGCTCTGTTTTTCTCTTTCGCTTCTTCTGCAACATGAGAGGTCCAGGTACTAATATTACCATTATATAGATTCTGTTGTACGCCGTTTACTGCATTTTCCAGATTAAATGGATTGGCTGCTGTAAGCCCAGAATTTAATACTCCGTCACGAGTAAAGTCTCCTCGGTAATACCCTAATGCCATACCAAATTCATCTTTAGCATGTTTTGTTGCGGCATCACCACGTTTATTATTCGCATCTGGGTTATACCCATTCTGTGCAAGGTCTGGTGTATTGATACCTTTTAACCATCCATGAATGGTATAGGTAAAATCTAATCCCTGTACTTTATCTTCTCCTAGTTCGGTTCTTGCTAACGGGCCATGTAGATAATAATCATATCGGGCATCTTCATCCCAAACATAACCGTCTTTAGATGTTTTTACTGATACGATTCTGTTATCTTCATCATACGTATATTTATGACGATATTCATCTACTCGTCCTCTGTTAAAATAAACTTCGTTTACATTACCAGAAACCAGATCATAAGCATAGGCAACTGTTGTTCTACCAATCCCAGGGAGTTCCTGTACGCACCACTCTACATTACCATGAGGATCGTAACTGTAATACGTTTTAGTAACCTTACCATTTTTATCTTTATTATTGATAAAACTCACATTATTACGTAAAAAACGTTGTTTTTGATCTCGATAAGCTATTTCTTCTACCCTATCATTATATGTGGTTTGAATATATTCAGTTTTATCAATCATTGGTAAATCGATCGCTACTTGTGGATTCGCTTGATTATTAATCAAGAAATCTGCAGGGAATATTTTTCCATTTAATTTGGCTTCTCCACCTTCACGTACTCTTCCCAACTCATCATATATGACAAAGGAGAACACTCCTTCCCGTTGTTGTCGTTCGTTTTGAGAATACCATAATTGACCAATATCATTGTATACAAATTGTGAAGTACCTCCATCTGGTGTATTTTGACTGGCTAATTGTGAAATACTATTATAGTCATACCCCGTAACATATGTATGTGAAGTTGAGCTACGACCACTAACCGTGCGAACTCCTTCTGGTGGTACTGTACGTACCAGATTACCAGCACGATCATAATAGTATAAAGTGAAGTGATATGTATCACTTGTTCCTTGGGTATATTTTAACGTTACCTCATCATCTAATCCACCTGTATTATAAAGGACTGCATCTACACTAGCCTCTAACTTATCTATATTTTCAACAACACAAAGCTCTACTTTAGCTGCAATCGCTTGATTAAATGTGGATGGGCCTATAGGTTTAACCGTACGAGTAGTATCTGGTTCTGTATCGTTTCTTTCTTTTTGAGTCGGAGATTCCCAACTTAAACATATATTATAATTACGTCTTACAGGGGGTTGTGTCACTGCGGTAACTACCGTTTCTGCGGTACAGCCATTAGCATCTGTTATGATAACCTTATAATTACCTGGTGAGATACCAGGATAACTAGATGTACCACCTTCCTGAACAACTTCTTGGTATTTCAATTCTTCTACCTGTTCTATAACAGGATCTCCGTCTGGAGGAAGAACTTCTTCTTCGGTTACTAAATACCATGTAAATGTATAGGGTGCAGTTCCCGATGTATATCCTACTACCGTACCTCCTGTTGTTCCTGATCCTGAAACCGCATCACAACTCGTTTGAATATCTTCTATTATTGGAGTTTCTAAAGGCGTAGGATCTTCTAAGGTTACTTTAATAGGATCTGTTGCTCCACATCCACTCTCATCTGCAACTACTACACTATATTCACCAGCTATAAGCCCCGTTGCAATATATCCTATTGAGATCACTTCGCCCGCAGTATTGGTCCATTCATAGCTAACCGCTCCTGAATTTCCTGTTACCACAACTTCTGCACTACCAGAATCTTCTCCTGCACATTGTGGATTATTCGCTATCGTATCTACAGATAAGTTAGAAAGCGCCTTTATATTAAAATAACTAGATGCTCCACAAACTCCAAGATCTCCACTATAGGATGAAACCGCACTTGGTTGTACAAAAATTTTATAATTACCTACCCCAACATTCTGTAATTGAAATGGTGTAGGATCACTTCCTAATGACGGAATATCACTAAACACTTCTGGCGTTCCTACGAATTCACCTTCATTATCTACTTCTCCAAAGAATACAGTATACCCCGAAACAGCATAAATTGAACAGCCGTTCCCATTATTTCTTAATTCAAAGTTTGCATCTAAAGTGTCATTGGCAAAACAAACTTCCAGATCTCGATTATTATCCTCAATTTTTATACTTGCTCCAATAGTCTTTGGCACAAAAGAAGTCCTAAATATACAGCCATTAGTAGCAGTAAGTTCTATAGAATAAAAATCACCAACTATTGCATTTATAAGTTCATGACTTTGTGCATCAGGAAATGTTCCTGTATAGGTTACAATATCTTCTGATATACCTCCAGTAATTTTATATATCCTTCCTGTATAATTTGTTCCTGTAAGAGATGGATGAACATCCAAAGTATTAAATGATACCGTTACATTACCACTTGTGACATCACAAGGTAATAACGAAACACATAATTTATCTATAGGTTTAGCTACAACACCAACAGCTATTGATTTTTCAAATTGACAACCATAATTATCTTTAAATGTAATACTGAAGTTTCCTTCGGGTACTTTTTCTATAGTTAATTCCTGTCCATTTGTTAATTTTTGGCCAATAGTAACCAAGTTAGGATACGTAGAATTTACAATTTCAAAAGGTTCTTGCTCTAAATACCCGGTTCCTTGTTCTCCTGTTATACTAACCGTAACTTTACCATCAGACTTACCAGAACAACTTATACCGTCTACCAAAGTAAGGCTTATTTCGGCACTTGGATATACTTCTACATCTACAGTTGCAGTACCACTACAATTAGGTGCAGGGTTTGTTGCAGATTGTACAGTAACTTGTAATGATGTTGAATTTAATGGTCTAAAAGTAAACTTATTACCATTAGAAGATATTGGCTGTACATTCCAGGTATACGTATAACTTCCTCCTGCTAATGCTCCAGAAAGTACAACTTCTACCACCACATCTTCACCTTCGCACACCGGGGAACTGCTCAATGTATTAATGGTTATTCCCGGAAATGGAGAGTTTACTACTTCTACGGTATCACTTGCCGTAGTAACCTCAAGGTCACAAACCTGATTGTTTAAAACACAAGTAGCTTGCCCATTTTGTATGGTTTCTACCTGATACTCAAAACTGGTTCCAGATAGATTGGTTAAACGGGTATTAATTTTAAAGGTTTGATTTTTATTAGTATCTAAATCTGTTAGACTCCAGGTTACCGTGGTTGCCGTAGTACTTGTCGGTGCAGGGAAACCACTTACCTCATTCGCATACGTAACTCCGGTTGGTAATGTAACTACCAATTGCTGTTGAGCAATAGGATTAACACTTGCATTTACTACTGCTATTGTTACTTCATTACTATCATTACATACTAAAAAGTTACTACCCGTGATATCTACTGTCATATCCGGAGTAGTTAATCCTTTAAGCGGTATAAAACGATCAAACTGAAGACTTATATTTTCTGAACAGTTGGTAGTACCTTCTAAGAAAAATTGAACTGGTTTTCCTGGGTTATAGTTACAATCTGAGTTCAGGCTTATTCTAAAGCTAATCTCATTCTTACCTGATAAACGAATCCCTGGAATAGTACTTTCTGTTGCATCGGTAAGATCTCCTGATGCTACAAGTAAAGAAGTCACTAAATCTGACGCGTTGATTATTAGATCTTGAGTACCTGATACATTTTGCTGAATAAAAGAAGTAGGAACTGTAGCTGAAGCTCCATTATAGGTATAGGTTATCGTACTTACATCCGAAACAGAAACTCCAACTGGTAAATCGACAGTGACATTGGTATCATATACATTAGCAAACTTAGAGCTTACTACTTTTACATCAAAAGCAATATCCTCACAAAGATCTACTTCGTTTCCTACGCGGTTTACTTCCCAATCAATTCCTCCGGTTTTATACCGTAGGGTTACTATATTTTGTTTTACTTCAAATTGACAAGTAAGTGCTCCATCATTTATAATAGAATTTACTGCGGTCAACTCAGCTTCGGTATCAAAAGCTTCTCCAGATAATGGCCAAGAATCACAAGACCAACTGGATATCAAATCAATATCTTGTTCTACGTCATTCTCACAAACACGGTATTCTGCAATCGGATAAATTGTAATACAAGTTTGCGCTGCGATTTTGGAGTTATTAATTCTTACCAACATGTTTCCAGGTTTTCCAGAACGAGGATTTATAGGTCCGTAATGAATTATATCCTCTTGCGGAATTATGTTTCCGCTCTCATCTTTTGCCCCAACTAAGATGGTACTTTCATCTCCTGTTTTCAATTCTAAAGCAACCCATACATTAGAAATTGTTGTATTAAAAGTATTGGTAGCTTCATTACAATACTGTACTGGCCAATCGGTAGTACGTTCGAAACCTTCTTGTACCTGATTTGGATCTATCCTATATGGAATGTTATACTTTTCTACCATTGTACGTCTAATTCCATAATTACTATCCAAAGAATAGTCTATGACCTCTGTTTCATTCCTTACAAAATCTATATAAAATAGATTAGATTCAAAATTTTTACGGTTATTAAACGGAGGAATTACATAATCTGAATTGCACTCTAGTTCTATTTCCGCAAACATTGTTATGGCCTCATATCGTTTATTACCACCAGGTACAAATACATCATTAAAACTTACAATGTTTTGATTGGAAGTTTGCGAATACGACGCCGGATAATTATTATTAACGACAAAGTCTCCTATATTGTAATAAACGGAACTTGAAGAAAGAGTAGGCTGATCCGCCAATTGATATCCTTCTGGTAAAGAAAATTCAAGGTTCTCCATTAAGATAGGTCTATATTCATTCAAGAAATCATCTCCTTCTGTAGCTGAATAGTATCTAAAAACACCTAAATTAAATGGTAAAGCACAAGTTGCATTTACAGTTGTAAATAAAAAATACTGTATACTTGGCACGTACAATTCAAAATTGGTTCCTTTAGATCTACCACAAGAAATTTCAGAACTTGCAGTTGTTTTTCCGGAAAACCTTCCTCTAAATACTGCTAAATCATGAGTTTTTCTTCTAGATAATTTAACATCTTTAATATTTTGAAATTGTAATTGTAAATCTTTAACTTCTAATGGGATATTCGCACCCGATATTGGAGTTATTGGAACTGTATATCGATACGTAATTCTATGGTTACCATCTATAGTTACTACAGGATTATTTAATACATAGTTAGTACCACCAACCAAAAGGGTTCCATTATCAGTATGTTTCAATTGTTCGACATCTCTATCATCTGGTAAATTAAAAGCTATTTCAAATAATATCTCGTTATATGTTATAGAGTCACCTGTATTAAGGGTTCCTGTAGAACTAACTAGTACTTTATCATTTGGGTATGCCGCATTTAATTGAATATCCGGAGTATTAGCATCTACCTTTGGTATTGAACTCAATTGAGCTTTTGAATAATACTCTTGTCCATTATGACCATCTACATATCCAAAAGTATTTCTTTTAACTTCAAAAGTTTCTGTATTAAAATCACAAGTATTACCTCCTCCTCCTGGTCCACCAGGATCTGTAGTACATCGTTCAAAAACTGTGAATATGGATTTCGAAATATCTACTAGCTTTAGCAGTTCTGAAGGGTTATTACATACATCACTATACATTTTCCAGTTTACATCTTCAATCGTTTCAACCAAAGTATCACTACATTCTACCAAAACATTAATATCAAAGTAACCTATCTTACTTCCTCCTTTGATTTCATATGTATTTCCAGAAATCAGATTTGCTGTAAGCGATATTGGTTGACTAGAACCAGTTTCATACCATTCAGAACTTTCGATTATATAGCCTTCAGGAAGCGTAAATCTCGAAAGGTAATTGTTTGTTCCATTTATAGCATCGAGATTGTCATGTAAAACATTTGCAAAATCTACATTAAATTTAAGAGTCACCCTTTGATCTGTTGCCAATTCATCGGGAATATTCATAGAAGAAGATCTTTTTATGGTTTGTACAAAAAATGCATCTGCTTTAGTATATGTATTAGAATCACAAGTATTAGATTTAGCATTTAAACGGCCTTGTGAAATAGTATTAGAAAAAGAAAAACTAGTCGTCCTATAGTATGCCTCAGCCCACTCCAATGTCATCTCATAATCAATAGTAAGGGTTGCTCCTACAGGCAAATCATCATAGAATCCATCTTTATCTATATCTTCCAAGCCTACTCCAATACCATCTGGATCTGAAGTAAAAATCCCATCATAAATATGGGATTGAAAAGTTGAAGTCCCAGAATTATTTAACAAAGTGATTCCGTTAATCAATAATTTATGCACTCCTAAATTACGGAATATACTTGCGTCTTCTCTTATCCAAACATCAAAAGCTGAATCGGCAGAAGATATTTCTGACCCTGAACCTATATTAGTAAATTTATATTGAAATTTTATCGTATCTCCACATAAGTCTCCTTGTTTTATGACAATCATATCAGATTCAAAATTTGGAAGACCTGTAATAAAACTTAAATAGTTTACGGATGTTGAGTCTTTATCTTCAACCGCTTCGCAAAATGTAGTATTACAACCATATATTGCAGTATAATTAGTCGGCATAGAAGAATGACAATCAGTAGAATCTAATGATACCTGATCAATAAAAACTAGTTTTTCATTTTGTTCAAACAGATTATTTCCATTACCAACACTAGTAAAATTAGTTATTACATAAGTTAATCGTTGTAATCCTGCGCCAAGTGGTGAAGTTACTGCAGCTCCTACAGGTGAGAATACCAGTCCTGAAGATAATTTAAGTTCCTTAAAATCAATATTTGCATCGTAATCTACATATAATCTAAACTCACTCACGGCCCCAAGACCACTATTTATAACTTCTACTTCTCTATTAAATATAGAGCCATCGGTATCTTTTTCTAATACTCCTACCTGTATATTAACATCCTGATCTTTTACTTTTACAAATAGTTCGGGGAAATTAACATTATATGATTCTGAAGTACCTGTTACCGTTTGTTCTACTCCTGCGTTTACCTTATAGGCGATTGAGTTATCATTTCTTACAACAAATGTTTCATTAGTTTGTGTTGCAGCATCAAACTCAGTTAGCAGTGTACAGTTTCCTTTTGCTGTATAGGTAAAGCTGGTAATTCCATTAGCCGGGATATCTGGTATTAAAAACTTTATTTGACTAGCTGTATTACCATTAGGATATTGCGAGTTTACCAAAGTAATTCCATTCGGTAACTTAGAATTATATACAATACCAGATAAAACAGCATTGCTTCTATTAGTCAACTTAATGGTAAAAGTTACTTCGTCTCCACAAACTACCAATGCTGCATTGGTAGATGTTTCTATCAACAAATCAGCATTGGATTGTGCATATCCTATTACACTAAGTAACAGAAAAAGTGCAGTATATATTTTTTTCATTTTGTGTGTATTCGAGTTGGTTATCTGATTTGTTTACGGTTCTTGGTGATTAGCTGAAATTCGTTATTTAAAAGTCGAACTTCTATGGCTATAGATTTCGGTTTTGCTTTACCCCACTTCTTTTCTATATTCATTTTTAGATCATCTAAATAGACTAAGGTTTCTTGTTGGTTATAAAACAAATAGAAATTATTATCTGATTTTCTATTCAATATTGCTTCTTGATTATCTAACAAATGTCCATCTTCAATTAGATCTACCTGAATAAACTTTACATCTACAGCTTCATAAAAGTGAAATGAAATTTCGAATACATTTTTTTCTTTTTCAAAAACCTCAAAGTCAAATGTATTTTGTTGCGCATAAAAAAGTGTCGTACAAAACATCCCAAAAATCAGGATCATACTATGTTTGATTCTATTTTTCATCGTTGCTATAGGTTTAGTTGTTAGGATCAATGACTACGTTTATTCCTGTTTTTGGTGACTCGACCGGATCAAAATCAGGATCAGAAGGAGAAAATGGTTTTTTGGTGGTTTTGATATATTTATCTCTATCCACAAAAGTATCTCCAGGTCCATTTGGATTTTGGCGAGTAATATAATCTGCCTGATCTGTACATATCCCAAAAGATTGTAGTTCCCATTTTTTGCTTTCTCTATTATAAACATATACTGGTTCGACAGGAAGATTGTTTGTATCGTATGTCAAATCCGGGTTATAATTTCCTTTGTCATCACATTTACTCGGGATATCTAATTTCACGGTCCATTCTACTGCTTGTTTCTGCCTAGTCGATTGCGCATAGGTGAGCGATTGTCTAATATCCCAAATCGTCACAAAAGGATATGCCGATGTATTATACGAATACTTAATTAATCCATTAGGAAGGTTTTCTACTATTGGAGATTCGTTTGTCTGAGTTGTTATCCCTGTTAACGGATCAAAATATTTTAATTTCTGTGCTTCTCTTGTAGACAATCCAGCTACTACAGGCCCCGATACTCCTAATTCTGGAAAACTTAGATCTATAGTATATTTAGAAATAGCATTAGGATCTGATCTATCCACTCGTGTAGGTGCTCCCAAAAGTCTACATGTTTCATCAATACAAGCATAGGTATCTACTTCACATTGCTTTTTACATTGTTGCACAATCTGCTCCACTAATACATCAATATCCTCTTCGGGTACTATATTATCATTAGGATCGATTTTACATTTGCCAATTACATAACATCTTTCTTCAAACAGTCGTATTAAGTTTTGCCTAAACAATTCTCGTTTTTCTTCACAGTTTTCATTACAATCCTTAGCCAGTAGCGAAATTTCATTTTCAATCATACTAACTCCAGTAGCTTGTGGTTCGCCGGCTAGATTAGTAAACCATCTATCTTCTGGAATCGGCGGCATATCTGCAAAATCATTAGTGATATACCCTCCGTTTTCTGCAAATAAATCTGCTGATAAAAACTCTAATCCAGATAATGTTCCCGGTAATACATCTGCACTAGTAAACGTTAATATGAAACCTGTTTCTTTCTCATAATCTGGATTTAACACATAACTTGTTGCTTCAAAATAATTTCCACAATTAACAGGTACCACATCTGGAATCACTTCTTCTTTAAAATCTTTTACCAAGTTATAAAAGGTAAGGCGTTGATCACAATTCCAGTCTTTTGAAGTTTGCTCACACTTTATATATCCAACATCACAAAAATTACAAGGAATCGGGGTTCCATCAGGATATTCACCGCAGCAACCGAACTCTTTTTCTTCTATTTGTCCAGTTGTTTCATTAACCACTTCTTCTATACAAATATTAGGATCTCTAAAACAAGTTTCTCCTTCAAGAATAGGAAATGTCCCTTCTTTATATTCAAAATACTTAAAGGCATATACCGGGTCTTTAATATTATAATAAAGTTCTCTTGTTTCCGGATCAAAAAGGTCTAACCATTCCCCTATAAGGCCTGTTAGTCTCTTTCGATCATATTTTGTATATTTTAGATTGGTTTTTGAATTCACCAACGTATCAAAATCGGGTTGAAATACTGCAAAATTAGCCTTAGGAGCTCTGTCTTTCGGTACTTCATTTATGATATCTCCAAATTTATAACCAGTACATTCAAAAAACTTATGCACTACACTACCCAGTTCTGCCTCTGCCTGATCCTGAGCAACACCATTGGTGCTTATATTTTGTCTTCTTATTCTTCTTACTAGTTTACGCTTGGCTATCCATCGAACAATAAAATTATTGATATTATCTTTTAGATGTCCCTCACTATCACCACCTCTTGTATCATAACTATCTGCTACATTATTTTCTTCATTTGAATCCAAGTCGTAACCCCCAACGCATAATTTATTTACTAGTTCTATCACAATAGGTTCCCAGCATTCTGCCAGTTCTTGTGCAGAGTACTGCGATTCTGGTAATATCACTTTAGGTTTTGGGTAATCACAAGATTTGTAATTTCCATTTAGAACCGGATGATTAGGAATATCCTCTTCTACTTTAGGGCAATCCTGATCACCATATTTATCTGTAGCCATATGATATACCATTTGATTAAACACCCCAGGTCTTTGCCACCCTACGAGTTGAGCATATATTTCTGCTGCTGCTCTTTCTCGCGTGTATCCAATATTTACCGCACTTTTACATTCGTAAAGCATAGAAATCGCATACCCTTCAAAATCAATAGGATAAGCATCAGTATTCTTAAGTGTAACCGAACCATCGCTTAGTTTTTCATAAGTGAAATTGTTCTCTGTATCTAATAAGAAATTTGGATTTGGATTTATGGGGTTATCTGGATTTGGAGTGGTTAACGGAGTGGCTCCTGTCCCAAAATAGGAGATAGATTCTACCACCTGATCATCTAACTGTTTATTATTTCGATATGCCTCTAAAGCTGTTGGAATCGGAGTACGGAAAGGTGGTGTAAATAATATCGGTACCTGAAACTGACAACATGGTGTTTCAAACCCCACTTTTACAGGTCTTCGTCCTGCAATTGAAGTATCGGTAGCATAATCAAATGCCTTTAAATCACCACTAGGGTCAAAATAATAAACTGTGATTTTATATTGCTCTTCTTTACCTATATAATAATCTAAAAACTCATCATCTGCTTCAGGGTCGGTAGGATCTTTACTACTAAAACTTATTTTTTCATCAGAGCACCCTACGCAATCAAAATTAACGGTAGCACTTCTTCTTCCTGTAGTAGCATCCGTAACAATATTTGCTGCGAGTTGCTTATTATAAACTAGTTTACCGAAATGAAAAATATCATTATATAAATATTCCATTTCTTCTTCACAATCTATTTCATTCGAAAAATCAATAATCCAATCAAAAAATGGTTTTATGAGTTTATTAATATTATCCTCTGCATTAACCAAATCAAGCTTTATAGAATCGCTAGGCACTAATGTTTTTTGAATATAATATGTACCTGTACTTAAAATTACATTTCCAAAATCGACTGTAACATTATCTATACCGTCATTTGTTGTATCTGTTAAATCTTTTAATGTTGGTTGCTCAAAACTATGTACTACATTTCCTGTACTTATATCAAAAACTTCAATTTTTAGATTATAGTCCAAATTTAATTCCAGGTTATGGCATAATCCATCTAATACAGGTCTTGTTATTGTATAACTTATGTTTACATCTGTTCCATCTTCTAAAATAGTAATACGCTTAGATGCTAAAAAACCTGTCGATGTTTTTATATTATTGGTTATTCTATCGGTTACCCCTTTAACTATGTTATCTGGATTTGTATCTTTTACACTATCTAACACAGTATCATCTTCACTAAAAGTAAGCCCTGTAGCGATTGTATTTCCTTCTTTAGTGATATAAGAAACCGATCTTGTACTATTAGGATCAACGGTTATAATTTTTGCAACATCTTGATGATTAGGTGCTTCATCACCAAATAACTTCACTAACTCATCCTCTGTAGGTGTAGAATACAAAGTTCTTGTTGTTCTCGTTTTTCCATCGGCTATATTGCCTATCATGTGCGTTTTACCAACACCCGACTGTTCGACAACACGATCAGTACCATCGTTACTAAAAATAACTCTAGTAAAAGGGTACCCTTTTGCATTTGGTATTCTTTTATCTGCATTGGCACCAGAATAGTATTCAAAAGCACCGGTAGCATCTATCATTGCCGGAGCATTATAATTACTCTCTTCATCAAAATCCTTAGCTTTATATAAACTTTCACTCGTCTGTACAAAACCTTCTTTATATGCATTTATCTTCTCTCCAACGATGGGCACAGGTAATGTATTTATAGTAGGTCTTCCCGAATTATCCAGAATTGTTTGTGTAATTACCTTATAATCTTTTGATGGTATATATCGTTGTGTTTGTTTAACTTGATTTAAAGAAGTAGCATAGGTCACTTGCTCGCTTACTTTATTATTTTCTGTAAAAACTCTACTGTATTGATAATTTTGTTGATCATCGACATCTGTAAAAAAGAATACTTGATTAGAGGTTGTTGAAGGTGTAAATACACATGAAGTACACGCTGTATAATCTAAAGCATTCCAACTTCCCCAGTTTTTATTATTACCAATTCCATTTTCATAATACGTTCCTATTGGTCTAACTCGCCATGTATAATATCCTTGTCCTTCTCCCATTGTGAGATCAATAGAAGTTGTTGCTCCATCAACATGTAACGATAATGCCTTATTCCAATCAATAGTTGTAGTTATTGTTCTTTGATCAGATGATGTTGCCGGATCAGTGTTAAATAATCTAATAATCTGAAATTCGTACCCTGGAGCGTTACAACTATCTGCCCAATTAAATACTATTGCTTTGGAATTTGCTATAGCTGTTTTTGTTAAATTACTTACTGTGTTTGCACTTACATCAATACCATAATTCATTTCATAATTTAGTCCAACATTTAACTCTGTTCCTGCATTAATGGTAACTGCCGTATTTGTAAGGTTACTAACAGTAGCTACAACTCCATTAATTTTATTACCTAGATAAGAGAGTCCTGTACTATTATTATTAGTGTCTATGTATTGGTTAAGATCGAGAAAAACTACACTTTCTGGTTTGTTATTATTCAATTCAACTTTAAATGATATTGCCGGATCTGTACCAGGATTATCGGTAAGTACTTTTATTTCGAGATCCATTCCTATTTCAAACGGGACTCCGAAATTATCATATCCAAATTCGTAATTTTCTCCCAGGTCAATTTTGACCCATACTTTTCCTTCATTAACATTAAAAGTAGAACATGGAGTAATAAAACTTAAATTACCCGAAGTTGATTCTCCTGCACCAGGAATACTTAACATAACATTGTCTAAGTATACTCCTTTATCTTGCGAAAACAATGTACTGCTAGCTAGAAAAAGCAAAAAGATGATTCTTGTGAGTGACCAATTAATTTTCATCTGTAAATTTTATTTTAAAGTTGTCCGATAGGGTTGATATACTAAAAAACTTCATCCTATTTAAATGACTTTTTAGTATACAAAACATCATTTATTTTTTCTGTTATCTATAATCTCAAAATTCTTGTATACCGCCTTTAATTTTGTTCCATTAAAAATGTATTCTAAAGGCTTTTTTATTTTTTTAGAGCTTTTATAATCAATAATCTCATAATGCACAATCTGCTTTTTGATCTTACTTTTTTCATTAAATCGATTTTCGACTTTTGTAACTCGTTTTTGATTTACATCATATTCTAAAACCTGTCGTATTAATCCCGATTTTTTTTCAAAATCCTTATTGGGCACTATGGTAATATTCTCTTTACTGCCATTAGTTACGCAATCAATTGTACTTATTGATTTTAAAAGTGTTCTCTCTATTTCTAAAAATTTTCTTTGTGCATTATTATCTGTAAATAATCTTGGATCAGAATCATTCCAGTATATCTTGCCTATCTTAGGTAGAACCACAAACATTTCTTTATCATCTCCAAATATTTTCATGTTTTCATC
The DNA here is from genome assembly GCF_051627225.1 of Aquimarina macrocephali. Lineage (NCBI taxonomy): Bacteria > Pseudomonadati > Bacteroidota > Flavobacteriia > Flavobacteriales > Flavobacteriaceae > Aquimarina > Aquimarina macrocephali. The sequence continues at coordinate 4,163,264 of NZ_CP151795.1, read as the reverse complement.
GTCCATAAAGATTTTATACTCTGCGATAAGCATTTCACTTTTGGTTGAAGAAACAGGAAGGTTATATTTTTTGAAAAAAGTTGTATTGGTACTATATTTCATATAATACACCTGGCCTTTCTTTGGTGATATCACTTCCTGCATACCATCCAGATATTCTAAAATTTTATCTCTGCATTTACTTGAAGCATCATTTTGTGTGTATCCACTAAAATGAAAACAACAATATGCAATCAGGACTATTACTTTAAATTCTCTCACGGCTTTCTTTTGGTAAATTATATTGTGTTTCTGTTATTATTTTTAATCCCTTTTCTGTCTCGATTAGTTTACGAACTAATTGCCCTTCTCCATTATACTGATAGTACAATCCAAAATGTTGATCATCAAATAAGGTCAATAGTCGAAGTGATTTCACATCATACACATAGCATGTTGTTTGTGCTTCTTTTGGATTAAATTTGATATCGTCTATATATACTTGTGGATTTTCAAAACTCAGACTTACCGAAACTCCTTGACCAGAAACAAAAGATTGTGGTGTTATGTAGGTTCTATATAAAGACCATTCTCCTGTTTTTGCCATAAACTCTGGAGTCAACATATTACCATTAATCTGAATCTGCGGGTTACTTAGTTTTTCATCAGATTTTGTCCAAAACTTCAACCAACCACCTGTAGTCGATAATAAGTTTCCGGCAATGACATTTTTTAGTAAACTCTCACCAGAAACAATTCGTTTAGAATATATTCCTGAATGAGCTATATTCTCTACTAAACCAGTTTCGACACCTACTTTATCTTCAAAATGTTCAAAATACATTTCTTCATAGGTTGAGTTTTTGGCAATCATAGTTGGAAGCGTGAAGTTATACCCATACTTAGAAGCACTATGTATTCCTAAAACATCCCGTTCTTCTAGTGCTGCACCATTAGGTGAATACTTGGTAACTTCAGTAAGTTTCACCCATTTTTCATCTTGTGAATTTGCATTGTAGTTAAACGGAGTAAAATTTTCTACAATTCCACCTTCATAAATTTTTCCTGAGTTTGTATTTCGATCTGAAGATTTCTTTACGTTTCCTTTAAATGCATAATTTTCATGCATTCTATATACCGATGAATTTCCTAAGGATCCATATTCGGTATTTACACTTTGATTATTTGTCCACTCAGAAACTCCAGCCAATACATTATAAGTACTTGCTCCTGCAGATATAATTTTATCAGATTTAATATTCCAGGTGCCATTGTCATTAATTGGATTAGCATCTGTCCCATAGGTTACAAATTGTCCTGAACTAGCTAATAATTGATTTGTATTGCTTGATATTTTGGACTTCTGCCCCATTTTATCATAATTCCAGTGTGCAGGAATATTCAGGTTATAAATAGACCCATCATGTTTTTGGTTTGCAACAGCTAAATCAATACCATGATATGCATCATATGTTTTTGTTAAAATCGAGCGCCCGGTAGCATAATCAAATGCAAGGTTTTCTGTAGTAGATGCAATATTATCTGTATACGAAACTATCCTTTTTTGAATTGCTGGATATTTAATAATCTTTGATGTAGCGTATTTGGAAAGTAATTGTTCTTTGTATCTAAATACTAGACCAAATGATACAAATATAGGTGGTGGTAGCGTTAGCCCAACACTTACATCTATTTCAAATTCAAAGTCTAAATCTTCATTTCTAATACTATACCCTTCTTGTGTGACATCCATTTCTTTACCTGGCACATCCCATATATATGTTCCCGAATTTTCACCACTAAATGTTTTAAACAATCGTACTTTTTCTCCTGGTTCATAATAATAAAAATCCTGACCCGAAGAGATATAGCTTGTATTACCAGATTTATAACTACCTCCATACGTTCTTACCGATTTAGGAACACCATGCATTCCATTTTGTATAAATCTAAATCCTTGAGAAGCCCAGGCTTTATCAAAACCATACGAAAAAAAGGGGCTAGGAAGATTAAGTTTATCATTATGCATATTATCCTGAAGTACAGAATAAGAGACTCCGCGTTCTGGATGTACATTAGCAAAATCAAACTTTCTTTCATTTCCTTCATATGATTTATAATCATATAATTTATCATATGGATAATCTTTACATGTATAAAATTCATGAACGGTATGCCCTGTACCTGTTTTACCGGTATGGATATTCTCTACAACCACCCGTGAGTGAGTGACCGAAGCAGATGGAAGCAGTGATTCTCCTATTGGTCCTTCAGTTTGTTCTTTATCTTTACCTGCTATTAGTCTATTAATCCAGGATTGATTTTTCTTAGGAAGAAATTCTACCAGAGAATTTTCTTCTCTCATTTCTTGTGGTTCATTAGTAGCCACACCACTAGACCTTCCATCTTCTAGTTCGTATTTATAAATTTGACCATAGGTAGCTTCATCTCCAGATTCTATACCTTTATCATACATCAAAACTTTTTTAACTCGAACTCCTCCACCTCGTTTTGCCTTATTGATAGGTATTTTAAGATAGGATAAACTAGGGTTTAATTTTTTACAAGTTTCATATTTATCAGGAAATGAAACATTTATCCCTCTGTTTGCTAATTCTTTTATTCCTTTCCTTGCATATTTTAATGTCTTGACAGCTTTTATTAAATCTGTACTTCCAATATCTCCATTACAATCTAAAAGTCTAGCTGCAATTGCATTTTCATATTCTCTTTCTATTTTACCTTCGCAACCTGCAGAATATTTACCCCATCTTTGTGTTACATAATAATCGTAACAAGCTTGTCTCGGTGATAGTCTATAGTTTGAATCTTCTTGAGACTCTTCTGTAAATGTATTTCCTGAATATTTTGTGTGATTCTTACTGTTTTTCGATTTTAGAGTAATAGAAATTGAGCTTCCATTACAAGTGATTTTTGAGATCTTAGCATATCCTGTTATGTACTCTGATTGACACCCTAATAAATCGGGGTTATTGTCTTCTAATGCATATAATAGTTTAAAATATATCCTTTTTCGAACATCAATTTCACCGCCTCCATCAGGTTTTCCTCCCAAGAAATATTCATTAACTTTTTCACATAACCCATCAGAATACCCTCCTATATCAGATAAATCTAATGTATATGTAGGGTTATCGTATGTGTTTTGAGCACTTGACAATCTTACCATTGCCATAGCATCTCTATCTTGAACATATAAATAGTCTTTACTTTCATACTCTACCAGAATTTCTCCTCCAGATGGTAATACTATTTGTTTTAACTGCCATGCAGCTGGGTCAAATTGCTTTTGTGGAATATCTCCCTGATATGGCCATGTAATTAAATTAAGATGTCTGTTTTCTGCACTATTTGTATTGCCTCTTACATTAAATTGATTATACCCCCATGCATCTAAAAGATGTGGCCCGTAATCTGGATTCTGAGCCGATAGCGAATATTGAGTATCCATTTGATGATTAGATGTATATTGGTACCCAAATTTATATGAGCTAATCCTGGAATCTACGACTCCTTCAAATTCTGACCATACTTTTTTTAGTGTCAATTTCCCACTATTTACAGCCGTTTTATTATTAGGATAATTTCCATTTTTATTATTCGGTAAGTTTTGAACTAAAGAATAATCGTATTGAAAATTAGTAACTTGTAAAGGAGTATTTGGTCGTGCTTTAGAGAACAATACTATTTTTTCAAGATATTCTAATTCATCTGTTCCTTTTGCTGTTGCGCTTTTAGAAGAAGGATCTTCATTGATTGTTAAATCCTGTGCGGCCAGGCCATCTAGCCTCGAGGTTTGAGAACCTTGTAAATAACTTGCCCCTGATCCCGTAACTCCAAATCTGGCTGCGTTAGATGTATTCGTAACAAAATAGGCTACATGAGTTTTTGTTTCTACTTTTTTAAGAAAAAACACTTCTTTCTCTCCTGTAGTCACAAAACCAGCATCGTCTTTAATATCAGAGATAGAGTTTTTATTATAAAAAAGTCCATTGTAGGGAGTTCTCCAGCGATACCATTTTCCTTTCTCACTCGCCTCTCCATATTTTTTATGATACTCAAACGATGTCCATCCACCAAAATCACTATCATCTACCCCCGTAGTACCAAGGTCAATATAATCTGGAGTTGTAATAACTTTTAATAATGATATATTTTCATGTGGTAGAGCTCTTACTTCTCCAGTTACTCGATCTTGTTCACAAACATCTACTTTGTAATCATTAGACAAATAGGTAGTTGTATATGCTAAATGATTCTTCTCGATGTTATCGTTTTCATCAATTCCAAAAGAAAGATTTGAAGTGTTTTTAACCATTACTGGCTGTGAATACCCATATTTAATTCCTGCTTCACTAAATATTTCATATCCTCCAGTACTTAATTTTTCGATATGTGATGAGGTATTGATTTTTGAATCAATTGTTGGATCCAAAAACGCTTTTCCTTCATTCCTAACAGCTGCACTTACTCCTTTTACCCCTGGGAAGTTAGGGTTTGCACCCAATTCTATATTTGCAATATCGTTATTAGCAAAATTTACCTTACCTCCCATATCTCCATAAAATCTGTATTTTAGATTACTATGTGATCCAGTTCCTGGAAAATACTTCATTTCCGATTTACTTCTTCCAAAAGAAAGGTTTACCCCTACTCCAACATTGGTACCTACCATTCCTTCTATACCAACACCATATGTTTTTATTTTATTTTTTACATTTTCATCATTACTAAAGGTTCTTGGACCATCTGCAAACGCACGAAACCCGCCAGACAAACCTTCACCAGATAAAAAGTGATTATCGGGTGTACTAAAAGGAATACCAATAAAGAAATCTCGTCTATCAAAAAGTTGAGCTTTTTCTGTAAAGTAATCTGATCTCGCATTTGAGCCCTTCATATATCCCGAAGCATTCAAGACGCGATGCGCTATAGAATGGTTTATAGAAAATGAGCCAATATATCCTCCTTCAATCCCAACAGGTGCAAAAGCTGGATTAATTTGTCCTCCATAACTTAGATTCACATTCATTCCTTTAAGCTTTGTTAAAGTAACAGACTGTCCTACATCAGTAAAGGTTTGTAACCCAAAAGTAGATCCTACATTTAGAGATCCTCCTCCTTTAATTGAAGCCTTAAATCCAGTTTTATATGACTTTGTTTTAGTTGGATCATTTTTATCTGCTTTCTTTTTAGTTTTTGACCTTTCATAAGATAAATCAGGAACCCCATTACCTAAAAGGGCATAAGGATTAATTGCTGCACTGAAGGTGACTCCCGTAGCTGACCGATTAAGAGATAAACTAGCGAACCCTTTAGACAATCCTATGGATGTAGTTCTAGAAACTCCCTGATAATTATTATATCGCACATAATCAGAAACCCCTACACCTACACTGAAAGCTTCAAGATTTAGTTTTACAACCCCCGACATTGTCCAATTAGGTCTGGTTTTATTATAGACATCTATTGGTACATTGTTATAGTCATCGGGATAGCCTCGAACACTTGTGTTTATTGCTCCAGGGTTCAAAGTCCAGCCATGTCCAACCCATGAGGACTCTTCTTCTGATGATGTTCCACTGTGATAAGATAGCGACATTGCATATCCTCCTCCATCGGGTCCAGGAATTTGAATTACAGGTAAATTGTAAGTGAAATTACCAGATAACGGATCCACCAGGTTTGTAGTTGCCACAGGTTCAAAACTCGAAAATTCTGGTGAACCAGGTCCAGACGTTAAAGCATATAATGAACCTACTGATGGTACAAAAATTCCAATCAACATATCACATAACAAGAAGTATGTGATGATCTTAATATTTTTCTTACGTATTGAAATCATAAGTGCTCTTAATTAAAAGTTTAAATTTGGTAGATTATTTATTTTTTTGCCATCAAAAACAAAATGGCTTATTCCGGTATCCAAAAAAGTATCTTGAAATACAATGTCAAGTTGTTCTGAATTCAATATTTCTTTTTGATCGTCTGAAAACACCATATAAATTGACTTTTTATTAGCTATTTCATATGCATTTTCCATAGTGGTTAAAACAGGATTATATTTTTTACCAGAACTTGTCTTTAAAACCAGTACTTCTTTTATATTAAAACTTAAATCTCTAATCCTTTGCCCATATTCACTAAGGTTAGCAACGTTATAATTGCTTACATTTATTGTTTCTTCATCATGGCTTATAGTCAACAAAAAGGTTTTAGAGTTTTTAAACTCATCTACATACTTCTGAAAATCGTTCATATCAGTTTTATTATCTTTTTTCATCTCATTAAGAGCCAGATACTCTGCTGGTAAATATTTCATCGACAACAAGAAACCATTTGCTTTCGTTTTTTTTATAAACCCATGATCGGGTTCTCCTAACCATCCTAAGAGTTCTTTTTCATTATTAATTGAAGAGCTGCAGCTCATAGCAATCAAAAGAAAAATGTATATACTATTCTTTAATCCCTTCAACATATTCCTTATTTAATCCTTCTATAATATCTTGTGTTATATCTATGGCATCAGATGCATACATTATGTTTCCAGAATTTGTAATTCCTTCTATCAAATCTATATCATGAGTTTCTGCGTAACGTTTAACAAAATCATTAATCTTATTATATACGCCTTGAAGTAATTCTTCTTCCTGAGCTACTACTTTCTGTTCGATTGCTTTACCTAACTGAATTGTTTTGGCTTTAAGAACCTCTAGTTCTCCTTTCTTTACTATCCTTTCCTCATTTGATAATTTTTCAGAAATAATCTCGAGTTCATTAGATTTAGATTCATAAGTACTTTTTTGTTTTTCAAACGTATCTTGCATCTCCTTCGTTTTGATCTCGAACAAATCCTGAGCTTCTTTAAAACCTTGATAATTTTCTAAGACTGTTTGAGCATTCACGATTACATTTTTTTTGATATTATACTGTTGGAAGCATAAATAAGCTATAACCAGCAGCATAAGTAGTGTTATCAAAAAGTGTATTTTATTATTTATTTTCACCTTATTTAATTTTATAAGTAATTATGAATCATTGTTTTTTAAAATGAGCTATTTCCTGTTTGACCAGATCCAGCTACCAGAAAATGCCCTTTAAAGGATTTATTTTGAATTTTTATGATAAACTTATAGGATCCTGATTCTGTTAATGTTGTACCTAAAACAAAACCATTAATAGTAGCACTTGGCTGAACAACTATATTAGCATTTGAAGGAGAAAAAATCTCTACGGTTGCTCCAGTAAGATCAATATTGTTATTAACATTTATAGTCAATGGTACCGAAGAATCATACTGTACTCCATTGATTAGATTTATTGTAAATGGTACAACCGGAGAGGTTTTTTTATTCATAAAATATAGTGTACTGCCTTCTACACGATAAAACTCTGGTGAGAAATCCAGCCAATTACCACCGTTGGATACTTGTACATTAGAGATACCATTAGTATTTGCAATAAATCTTAGATGAAGTGCTCCTGTATTTTGAGAAGGTTTTACATTAATAAGAACCGTTTTATTCTCGCCTGTATCGGCTCCAAGATTTACAAGTGTTTCGCTATCTGGATTTCCGCTTATTATACCAGGTATTGTTGTACTACCTGATACAATATCAAACTCTGTATTTGGAAGGTCTTTAGTATTTATTGTAACCTTAAGTTCATTTACTGCCGGTGTAACCTCAAGAGTAATTGGATTACGGGTTAGAGTAAGATCTGTTATTACACTATTGGTCGCAGTAAAATTATACACTCCAGCATCAGCATCTGTAGCATTAGAAATGACCAAATCTTTATTTGTCGCTCCTGTAATTGCTGCTCCATCTTTATACCACTGGTAGCTATTATTTGTACTGGTTAATGCTGTACTAGACAATGTGATACTTCCATTGGCAGCTACAGATAAAGCCTCTGTTTGATCTACTTTGGCCTGAGGTGAATAATTAAAATATGTTAATTTATTTTGTAATACTTCAAATTCAGATTCAAAATCTAAAAACATAAATCCATTCTCTTGTATTTCAAAAGCATTTAAATTTGGTAAACTTTTTATTGTCTGAGGGACAATTCCTGAAAGTTGATTTTCATGTACATAAAGTCCTTTCAAATTAGTTAATTGACCTAATTCATTAGGAATATTTCCTGTTAACTCATTAAATGATAGTACCAATTCCTGAAGATTTCCCATAGTCCCTAAAACAATAGGTATTGCTCCTGTTAGCTTATTTGTATGTAAATACATATGTGTTAAGCTTGTTAACTGACTTAATTCTCCGGGAATACTTCCTGAAAGTTGATTTTTATGCACATACATTTTTTTTAAATTTACAAGTTGACCTAATGATGAAGGAATTACCTCTGTTAAATTATTAGATGACAATTCTAATTCTTGAAGATTTATTAATGTTCCTAAAGAAGCAGGTATTGCACCGGTTAACTTGTTTGTATGTAAATGCAAACGGGTCAAGTTTGTTAATTGTCCTAATTCCCCGGGAATATTTCCTGAAAGTTGATTTTTTTGTAAATAAAATGTTTTTAAACTTGCCAATTGTCCCAACTCACCAGGTATTTCACCAGTTAGCTGATTAAACGATATCGCAAATTCCTGAAGATTTACTAATGCTCCTAAAGAAGCAGGTATTGCACCGGTTAACTTGTTTGTATGTAAATACATAAGTGTCAAATTAGTTAGCAGCCCTAATTCACTAGGAATACTTCCTGAAATTTGATTTTCATGCAAGTACAGTTTCTTCAAATCTATCAGTTGACTTAATGATGAAGGAATTATTCCTGATAAATTATTTGTACCTAGCCCCAATAAAGTCACCTTACCTTCAGTTACAGTAACCCCATACCAATCGCATACTTTAGAAGTAGGGTCATTGATTAACCAAGGTTTGTTATTTGTTGTTGTATTCGTCCAATTGGCACCATTTGTACTAGTGTATAAATCTATCAACGCTTGGCGTTCTGCAGCAGATACTTCACAAGTACCTCCTGCACCAATCGACAAGGTTATCGGATTACGAGTTAATGTAAGATCTGTTATTACACTATTAGTTGCAGTAAAATGATACACTCCTGCATCAGCATCAGTAGCATTAGAAATGACCAAATCTTTATTGGTTGCTCCTGTAATTGCGACTCCATCTTTATACCATTGATAGCTGTTATTAATACTTGTTAATGCAGCGCTAGACAAAGTGATACTTCCGTTAGCCGCTACAGATAAAGTCTCTGTTTGGTCTACCTTACCTTGCGTGAGATAACCAAAACCTGTTATATTATTTTTATAAGTAGTAAAATCTGATTCAAAATCACTAAAAACAAAATTATTAGTACTAAAACCAAAAACGTTCAATACATCATTAGTTGCTAATACTGCTAAACCAGAAGGTACTGCTCCAGACAATTGATTACGAGAGAGCCCTAGAGTTTTTAATCCCGGCAAATTACCAATACTTGAAGGGATAGAACCTGTAAGTTGATTAGTAGATAAATACAGCTTTTCTAGTTTTAATAAATTACCTAAAGCAGATGGTATCTCTCCGGTAATTTTATTATCTTCTATTGACAAAAATGTCAAATTAGATAATTGCCCTAATGATACTGGGATTGAACCACTAAGACCATTTCTAAATAAATTAAGACCTGTTAGTTGAGAAAGATTGCCTAACTCTGAAGGGATTGAACCAGTAAGTTGATTAGCATTTAAAGACAATCCTATTAAATTACTTAATCCTCCCAAAGAAGATGGAATGGTACCACTAAGGCCGTTTCTTGCAAGGTTTAACGATTCTAGCTTGCTTAGATTACCCAGTTCTAAAGGGATAGTTCCTGTTAAAGAATTCTGGAAAAAATTTAACGTCTTTAAATTTAATAAGTTTGACAATGATACAGGAATAGAACCTGTTAATGCATTCTCTGCTAATGTTAAATGAACTAAGTTTGATAAACTACCTAATGATGATGGAATTGTACCACTAAGGTTATTCCTAAACAAGTTAATATTCTCTAAAGCTGATAAAGTTCCTAATTCCGTAGGAATTGGACCTGTAAGCTTATTTGCATTAAAATCTATCTGTTTGATATTAGTCCAATTACCAATTGTTGCCGGGATACTGCCTATTAAACGTCCATGTCTTGTAATAGATATAGAAGTAAGATGAACTAAATCTCCTATAGAGGCTGGAAGCTCCCCGTTAAGAGCATTGTCAAAAATATATAAACCAGTAACTTTTCCATTGGTAACTGTAACTCCTGTCCAGTCACAAACAGGAGCATCAGTTGCCCAATTGGTATTATTACGCCAATTAGCACCATCTGTACTATTGTATAAATCTACCAAGGCTTGTCTTTCTGCTGTAGAAACCCCACAAGTATTCTCTGCTGGAGTTACTGATAGTGTTATATTATTACGATAAATATTGAGCCCTGTAACAACAGTGTTTTTAACAAGCATCTTATAAACTCCGGCATCGGTTTCACTTGCATTTGTAATCGTATATTCTCTATTAGTTGCTCCAGAAATAGCAGTAGTCCCTTTATACCACTGATACGTATTATTAGGATTAGTAAATACGTTTGATGTTAGTGTTATACTTCCACCTATAGACACATTAAGTGTTTCTTCGACATCTGCATTTTTTTGTTTATTATAGTTAAAACTAGACAAGTTTGCTTTATACGTAGCGAACTCAGGTTCGAAATCAGAAAACACAAATTGATTTCCCGAAATTCCCAAATTACTAAGCTTGGGTAACGTACTTATTTCTGGTGGAATTTTTCCAGAAAAGTTATTATTATAAAGGTATAATGATTTTAAATTAACCAATTGTTTAAATGATATTGGAACCGAACCGGTTAACTCATTATTATGAAAGTGAATGTGTTCTATTTTTGTTAATTGGCCTAATTCTGAAGGAATACTACCGCTAATTTTATTACCAGATAAACCAATTCTCACCACATTAGACAATAAGCCCATTTCTGCAGGAATACTACCAGTAAGTTGATTCGCTCCCAATTGTAAATTTTCTAATTTAGACAACTGCCCAAAACTAGAAGGAATACTTCCTGAGATTTGATTATCTGCAATATACAAACGTTTCATATTTGCCAATTGCCCTAGTTCTGAAGGTAATGCCCCAGTTAAATTATTGTCATTTAGGCTTAAAGCATACAATTTTGATAGTTGCCCTAATTGAGGAGGAATAGTTCCTGTAAGTTGATTACCACTAAGCGATAAAGATCCAAGCTTAGTCAATAAGGCAAGGCTTTCAGGAATAGTACCTGTAAGTGTATTATTTGCTAAGGAAAGTTTTTGAAGATTAGCTAATTGGCCTAATTCTATAGGTATAGCTCCTGTGAGTTTATTATTTGTTAAATATAAGGATCCTAATTTTGAAAGCTGAGCCAGTTCAACCGGTATCGCTCCAGTTAACTGATTATATCCCATATTAATAAACAAAAGATTTGTTAATTGACCTAATTGAGGCGGAATCGTACCCGAAAAGTTATTACTATCAAAATATAAATGTGTTAAACCTGGTGCATTTAATAATGTAGTTATTGGCAGTATTCCAGAAAACTCATTACCACTCAAATGAAGAGACTTTAATCCTGTCATTTGTCCCAAACCTGCAGGTAATGCTCCTCCAATATCATTGCTACTAAGTACTAGTTGAGTTATATAAGGTAAATCCCCTATAGAGTTTGGCAGAGTACCAGTTAAATTATTTTTAAAAAAGTCTAACTTTACAACCTTACCATTAGATACTGTAACACCATACCAATCATTCACTAAAGAATTAGGGTCACTAATTAACCAAGGTTGATTTCCCGCTATTGTATTTTTCCAATTATTTCCATTAGTAGAATTATATAAATCTATCAATGCCTGGCGTTCTGTCGAAGAAACTTGAGCCAGTAAAGGAAATGTTAAAACAAGAGTTAAAAATACTGTTAAGACAAATGCAATAGAATCACTAAAACGTGCTTTTATCTGCTTCATTTATTTTTTATTTTTAGTCAGTTAGTTACTTTTAATTAATGTGAAAAATGGTTTTGAAATAAGCCAAATACCCCCTACCCAACAGCTTAACGCTATTAGCCATAATCAATACATATCGCTCAAAATCAAACGTTTAAACGCTTCATATTAAGTAATACTTTTTTTAATATTTATGAAATTATCTGTAGGACTAGCACTAAAATTAATGGGGTTTTATATTAATCTCATTGCTCGGGCAAACATACTATTTTTTCAAATCAAAATAAAACAATTTATGGTTAACTTATCTTTAACAGGATTGGTATTTTTAAGTAAAAAAGAGTAAAACAATTGAACACTAAATACTTAAAAAAAACTTCATCTCTTAAAAACTTTATTTAAATTTATTTATTAATAATAATCTAAAATCACTAAATAAAAACTCTACTTTATCTAAAGTTTATTTTCATTAGTTAAAGAGTTATTACACTAGTTTTAGATACTACAATCTCAAAGTTTAATACTAAACAAAGAAGCTCTTAATTTGCTACTTCGTAAAATTTATAATTTTCTTTAAAATTAGCTTTCGTTAAACTAAGTATTACTCTTTATTATTTATTACAGTACAAGAATACGAGTATTGAGTCCCATTTTTCGGGACTGAGGAATATATTTTTTTATTTTTTTTAAGATGGTCTTAAATAAAACATAAAAACTGCAGTATACAGTGAGTTTTACAGTACAGTTCTTCTTAAAATTATTTTTAATAATCGCAAAAAACATGTAGCTCTATCTTTTAAGAAAACCACAAGATGATTATCAAAATATCATAGAAATGAATTTTGGAGATTTTAGAAATAAAGATTATAATTATTTTTCTGTAGAAATTATTTTTTTAGTTTTCTTATAGTGCACCTTGTTTCTCCAATATGAAACAGCTCCAAAGACAGCTAAGAAAGCAACAGAATAGTAGACGGCATTAGGGGTAATCACCTTATCCCCACTAGCATACGAATGTAATCCTTTTAGGTAAAAATTAACTCCAAAATATGTCATTAGAATACTATAGACAGCAATAACAGAAGCCAGATTAAACCACCATCTTCCTCGTAATCCTGGAACTAATCTCATATGAATTATAAAAGCATATACCATAATACTTATCAAAGCCCAAGTTTCTTTTGGGTCCCAACCCCAGTAACGTCCCCAACTCTCATTGGCCCACATTCCGCCCAGAAAATTACCTATAGTAAGCATCACTAATCCAATAGTAAGAGCCATCTCATTGATAATAGTTATCTCTTTAATATTAAGATCCATTCGTTTCTTATTCGATTCTGTTGTCAATATCATTAATAACAACGATAGAATTCCTAAAATTGCTCCTACAAAGAATGGACCATAGCTACCTACGATAATAGATACATGAATCAATACCCAATATGAATCTAATACAGGTTGTAAGTTTGCGATAGCTGGATCTGTCCAGTTTTCATGCGCAAAAAACAAGATGATCGCAGCAACAAAGGTTGTAGCTGCAATAGTTAGATTACTTCTTTTACCAAAAGCAAGGCCTATTGCCAGAGTCATCCAGCCCACATAAATCATAGATTCGTATGCATCACTCCATGGAGCATGCCCAGAAACATACCAGCGTATAATCAATCCTGCCGTATGCAGAATAAAAAGAAGAATAACGATCCCTATCGAACCATTAATTAATCCTCTAACAATTTTATAATCTTTAAATATTCTTACAATTACAAAAATCATTAGCAGTAAACCTATCACCCCGTAGTATTTATATAATGTTCTAAAAACATCATATTTATTCAATGCAATTTCTGCTTTGATTTTTTCATCAGTTGGCAATACTTCACTCCCAAATTTTTTCTGAAAGCTTTTAATACTTGATATATATTGATCTGGCTTACTATAATCTCCTGTTTTTCTGGCTTCTCGTAAAGACTGGCGATAAATCGGAATAATCTGTTTAGTATATACAGAATCCATCCCAGTAAATTTAAATTCATTTAATTCGGGAACAGAAACCCATTTGTTACCTTCATCACCTGGAACTGGAAAAATTCTTAAAATTCCTCCTCCTAAAGCCTGATTTAGTAAATAAAATTTCTCGTGAGTCTTAAGGAAATCTTTTTCAAAACTACTAGGCGTATTGGTACTACTAGCTTTTTCTAAATAAGGAGTTAATTTATAAGACCCATCTGGTTCTACAAGATCTATTAAAGATACTCTTCTTTCAGTTTTTGGAACTCCTAATATTTTACGTATACTATCATTTTCTTTTTGGATTTCTATAATCGGAATACTATACCAGATAAATGGATTCTCTACCATAGACACAAAGACCTGATCTGCATTTAATCCTTCATAAGTATCCTTTTTGCTAAGTTTACGTAATAATTCTGAAGAAAATGTATTTACAGGTTTCATTCTTCCTCTTTCATCCTGAATCACAATACTACCAAATTTAGCCGCATGAACAGCAGGAACAACATTAGCCAAAATAACCGAATCCAATTGTGCTTTGCTAGGCAACGATGGTAAATGATTTGTATGATCAGGTTGAGATTGATCTTGTGCGAAAGAAAAAGTAGATATTATTAATGCCAAAAATATGGTTAATGCTTTTTTCTTTTTCTTCACTTTACTCAATTTATATTCTATTTCCTTAAAACGTGATCCTTTAGTAAAAAGAATTAGCATTAATCCTAAGTATAACAACATATAGCCTATGTAGGTAATCCATGTACCCCAACGATCATGATTTACAGAAAGTACAGTTCCTTTTTCATCCTGATCAAAAGAAGCTTGAAAAAACCGATACCCTTTATGATCTAGTACATGATTCATATAAATATCATACGGGCGAGAAGAATTTCCTTCTACAATATCAACTTTACTCTTAAAAGATTTATAAACACTCTCTGTACCAGGGAATTTTTCGGCTATAAAGTCATTCAATTTTAATGCAAAAGGTAATTCCATTTGTTTAGAACCATAACTAAAATACATATCCAAACCTCCTAATGAGATTTTGCTCATGTCATTATTATATCCTTTTCCTCCCAATAATTTAACTTCTTTGGTTTCTCCATTAGTAGAAACATTTATTACCAAAGCATCTTCTTGTCCTTTACCTTTAACTTCTATAGGAACTACATCATATTTACCGGTAATTACAGGATCGGGGATTACAAATTGCATTCCGGCAGTTTGATATAGAGATCTAAGCATCAAAGGCTGAAGACTGTCCTTAAATACTAATCCTTGCATCTGATCTGCCATTCTCATAAATGATCCATCAAAAGGAGATTCTATAAAGTAATCATCATTTTTATATGTGATATTTATTGCTCCTTTGGTTGGCTTATTAAAACTAACCAATATATTATGAATATTAGAAACCTCTCCTTCTCTTAAAAAATGATCATGACGATTACCATCTCCTGCTTCTACTACTTTAAGATAGTTTTCTCCATCTTCTGTCTCAACTAATCCCATCTCTGCTCCCTGGATATAGTTTTGATATGTTATCGTAACGGGTTGCTTATTATAATCTGTATTAATCGTAAAATCATTATTGGTCGCTTCGGCTAGTTCTAAGGCTTCCGCAATTATACGTCTGCGAGGTTCTCCATTAATTTCTCCATCCAAAAAAACGGATAAGTATGTTTTTTCAGAAAGAAAAGTGGATGTAGTTTCACCTTCTCTAATAGGCATAACTCCTTCATAGCTTATATATCGGGTAACAAAAGCTCCTATGATAATTAAAATAAAAGATAAATGGAGTAGTAATGTTGCCCATTTACCTTTCTTATATAATTTGTAACGTACAATATTTCCACAGAAATTAATAACGAAAAACACCATTATAGCCTCAAACCACCATGTGTTATACACCCAAATTCTAGCGGCTGTAGTTCCATGTGCATCTTCTAAAAACGTTCCTACTCCCATAGAAAACGCAAAAACAATAAATAAAACTGCCATTAATCGTGTGGAGAACAAAATACTCGCTAGCTTATCTTGCATAGTAACCTTTCTTTTTTTGCTGGGCAAATTTACTATTTTTGGCAGGATAATATACCATGATCGCCTTTTGATTTTATGGTTTTAACAGAAGTATAAGTATAAGTGATATTACTTTTTCGTTTTTCGCAAAAACATATCGCATTAGATATACTTATAATTCTAACTACTTATGAAAAAAAATATCAAAAAAAGTAAGGCCAAAACCCATTATAAATATAGAATTTGGCCTTTTTTTCTTCTATAGTGCTTTTAGATATTCGACCAGATCATCTTGTTCCTGATTTGTTAACTCCAAAGCAAAATGATCATTATAATGCATAACCACATCATTAAGAGTAGTAAATCGTCCGTCATGAAAGAAACCATTGCCTTCAGATTTAACAAATATTCCTCTTAACGGAGGTGTTCTATACATTTCTGTCGGAGATCTCTTTGCTTCAAAGTCATCGATCCCGATTTCTTCTGGAGTATGCAATATATTATCTGCAAAAGCGCGCCCCGAATGGCAAGAAGTACAATTTGCTTTGCCATCAAACAATATTTTACCCCGAATTGCCGAAGTCTCATCATAACTATCCGGATCTGGATTTGGGGCTAAGATTGATAATTGATATACTCGTAAACCTTCTAGTTTCGAATCTACCATATCTACAGGAGCACTAACATCAAACAATCCTCTTTCTACCGCAAGTGGAAATTTATCAGGATCATTTAACCTCTGATCAGAAAAATTTCCTTGTCCTCCCATGACCAAAACACCAATAAACCTATTCCAATAAGATACTTCGCCCCAACCGGTATATGTTTCATGTGTTATCCCTTGTAATCCATAGGCTGGTGGTATCACCAATGTTGCCAGTTCTCCATTCGGTTTAGTTACTTTTCCGTCCATTAATAATGTAGGTGCAAACCTTCCTGGGCCCCATGCATTAACAACACTATTAAAAGTCTCGACATCAACACTTAGAATATCAGCGAGAGCAGCATTTTTAACAAATCCCAAAATAGCTCCCACATTAAGATCGGTATTTGCCCAACCATCTTTTCTATTTCCTATTCCTGAAGTAAATGAATCATCAACTGTAGAATGACATAAGGCACATGTGATCCCAACGGACATTAATTTTTTATTTTCATTAAAGCTCCCTTTTACACCAACAACAGCATCCAAATCTAATAAAGCTACTGTGGTCATTGGATCGGTTAAATCAATACTTCCATCTGTAATACCATCTACCACAGCTTGTGGTAATACTTCGGCATCTACTTTAAGCCCTATTGCTAAAGCTGTAGCTGGATCAAGGCCAGGTCCAAATCCACCATTTGATTCTCCCAAAATAGCTTTATCCAACTCTAATAAATCTGTCCATTGTGCTTCGCTTCCAAAAGTATCGTGTCTAAATACTTCTTTTCCTTGAGCGACCAAAGCAGGATCTAAATTAAGTTCAATCGGAGGTGATATTACCAGTTCATCTGGTATCGGAATCAAATCATCATCCTTACATTGAATAAAAATTGTACTAATGCCAAATAGCATCAGAAAGAATATTGTTTTTCTTAGTTTCATAGCGGTCATTTTTATGAGTTATGTAAAAGTTTTAATTGTTGATTTACTATTGATTTTTAAGAGTCCTTCTATTTGTATAAACTAAATGAGGGTCTATTGTAAACCTTAGATAAATGGGTTTGAAAAAGGTTACAAAATTTTGCTTTTTTTTAAATCAGGATTAATTTTGGTGAGCATTATGGTTGCAATATTTTATTCTGAATTAACCTAAGCACTCCCTTTTATCTTAGAACTTGTTTAAAATAAAAATGAAAAAATGTATTGCTCTGCTTTTTAAGGGAACTTCCTTATTTTAGCCAAATGATTAGAGTTATAATTCTTGGTGCCGGTAATGTGGCCAAACACTTGTATACTGCTTTTTACAATCAAAAATCGGTAGAGGTTGTGCAGTGTTATAATCGTAAAGGATTGTCCTTACATCCTGATCAGAGAGAAGATACTATTACACAAGGTTTTAGCTCACTAAAAGAAGCTGATATTTATATTTTGGCAGTAAGCGATGATGCTATTGAGGAAGTTTCTAATCTATTACCATTTACGAATAAACTTATCGTTCATACCTCTGGCAGTGTTCCTATGAATGTCCTTACAGATACGAATAAAAGAGGTGTTTTTTACCCATTACAAACATTTAGTAGAGATAAAGCCGTTGATTTCACCACTATTCCTTTTTGTTTGGAAGCTGAAAATGAAACAGATCTTACCTTATTAAAAAAACTAAGTTCTACTCTTTCTAAAAAAGTATATGAAGTTTCTTCAGAACAACGTAATGTGCTTCATGTTTCTGCTGTATTCGTAAATAATTTCACTAATTATTTGTTTTCAACAGCAAACGATATTTGTAATGAACATGATGTCCCTTTTGAAATTTTGCATCCTTTGATTCTGGAAACCGCCCAAAAAATTACAAAAATGAATCCTGACCTGGCCCAAACAGGGCCTGGGATACGTAATGATTCTAAAACTATAAATCGGCATTTAAAAATTTTAACAGATACTACACAACAAGAACTATATAAAACCCTTACCAAAGCAATTCAATCTAAATATGGAAAAAAGTTATAAAGAATACCTGCAGCACGTTACCACCTTTATTTTTGATGTAGATGGTGTACTTACCGATGGCACTGTTATTATCAATACAGATGGCCAATTACTAAGAACAATGAACATTAAAGATGGATACGCTTTGAAAACTGCAATACAACAGGGTTTTAATATTTGTATTATTTCTGGAGGTACAAATGAAGGTGTTCGCCAACGCTTAAAAGGGTTAGGAATAACCGATATATATCTTGGAGCACATCAAAAAGTAGAACAATTAAACGAATATCTCGATACAAATAATATCAATATTAAAAATGTATTATACATGGGAGATGATATTCCCGATTTGCCGGTCATGAAAATGGTAGGATTACCAACTTGCCCTCAGGATGCAGTTGCAGAAGTAAAAGAAGCCTCTAAATATGTATCCTATAAAAAAGGAGGCAAAGGATGTGTAAGAGATGTTATTGAACAAGTACTCAAAGTTCAGGAGAAATGGGTATTAGATTTTGATGCAAAAGCATAACAATATCATTTTTTCAAAAACTAAAAACTACTTATTTAAATGAAGATCGTATTTGCTACCAACAATCTTAATAAAATAAAAGAAGTACAGGCTTTAATGCCTTCTGCTATTCAAATAGTAGGACTTAGTGATATAGGTTGTATAGAAGACATTCCTGAAACTTCTTCTACTATAGAAGGTAATGCACTACAAAAGGTAAATTATATCAAAGAGCATTATGGGTTTGATTGCTTTGCCGATGATACGGGTCTTGAAGTCGAATCGTTGCATGGTGCTCCCGGGGTATACTCGGCGAGGTATGCCGGCGAAGCCAAAGATTCGAATGCTAATATGGATAAACTTTTAAAAGAACTAAAAGAAAAAGAAAATCGCAAAGCGCAATTTAAAACTGTGATCGCTCTGGTGTTAAATGGAGAATTAAAAACATTTACAGGAGTATGTTCTGGTTCTATTACCGAAGATAAGAGAGGTAAAGGAGGTTTTGGATATGATTCTGTTTTTTTACCAGATGGGTATCTTGAAACATTTGCCGAACTTTCTTTATCAGAAAAAAACAAGATTGGTCATCGTGGAAAGGCAGTACGACAGCTTATAGAGTATTTTTTGTGATTTATCCTGAACCAGGAAAGGCCAACATTTCTCCCATACCAACAGTGAATAACCAATTACCATAAATCGCATGTTCTATAGAAACCAAGGTAGTCGATTTTGTTTTTTGATAGGTATAGGCAAATAATAAACCACCTACAAAAGTTAATACTTGTACTAAAAAACTACCCAAAAAAAGATGGGCTAAAGAAAAAAGGATTGCGTTTATAAAAATAAATAACCACTTATTATTAATTAGTCCCTCATAACGCTCATAAAAAAAAGTTCTATATATAACTTCCTGTGGCCAAACAGACAAAAATGTATACACAAAAAGAATAATTATCCATAACCCCGGTCTTTTTATCAGCACAGAAAACAACTTATCCGGAGCTATTAAAAAGACATATACTCCAGTTACTATAACTATAATGCTAAACTTAACAATGATCTCCCTCCAAAAAGGTTTCCAATATTCTTTAACAGGAAATTTCAATCTCAACAGACCTTTCTTTTTAAGAAGAATTAAAATATAAGCAAACCCCAAAACAGTAGGTATAACTTTAAAAAGAAAGTGAGAATCTAATAAAAAACTTACCGGCAGTAGTATAAAAAAACAAAATAACTCTAAGCCTTTATACATATTAGTTTCCATCCAATTAGTTTTTGACTAATTTCAGTATAAAAAATGAAACTTACACTACCAAACCCCTATTGAGACAAGAATAATGAATATTTAGCTATAATAATATGTTGTGGTATATCTATAATAATAAAAAAAGCCTCTGGGGTATGAGGCTTATTAGGGCTTGGGGCGAAATAAATTTGGGGTAAAAAAGACTAATTCTAGTTCAATGGGCTAATCAATATTTTAATTTCTTTATGTTTCTTTATTTGTATACATCAAAAGTATGTTGTTATCACTAAAATCTTACAAAAAGGCAATATAAAAAACAATCAATTATCGATAAAATGCAATAATCATAGATAAAAAACAATATTTGTTTAACATTTAATTATGATTAGGTTATAATCAACTCACAAAATATCGTATCTCTATTAGAATAAAAGTTAAAAAATCAGAGAGATAATGTATACCGGTATGACCGATTATTGTTCATACTATATTTTATACATACATATATAAAAAGCAAAAAGCCTCTGGGTATGAGGCTTATTAGGTTTAGTGGTTAAAATAATTACTCAGAATTATTTTACTGGGACAAAAAAAGTCACAAAACAATCAAAAAATTCCAATTTTTCTCTTACTCTTCTTCTTTCGTACTCCAAAAATAGAACATATCACAAAATTTATCATAAAATAGCTATGTAATAAGATTAATAATATCGACAAAAAGCACAAAAATCCGATTAAAGAATGTTTTCGTTATTATAAATCAACATTCTATCCTTTTACATCTTTTTTATTTAGGTTTAAAAGTAATTAAACTCAATGTAGACGTTGCATAGCTTTTATTAATATCGTAACATTACATCCATAAAATTTCGAATTTAGCATATGGAAAGTCAAAACATCACACCTACTGATCCCCAAAACGAAGATATCATTGAAAATAAAGAATTAAACATCTGGGAAGCATTAATCCCAATTATAGCATTGGTTATCATGTTATTCTTTAATGTCTACTATGTTTATGGAAATGAGGCAATTGATGGAAGTAATCAATTTGTTCTGCTCATGGGAGCTGCAGTAGCTGCTATAGTAGGATTCTATAATAAGGTATCCTATAAGCAAATGATGGAAGAGGTTGCCAAAAATATAAAATCGACCTCTAGTGCACTAATTATACTATTATTAGTAGGATCATTAGCAGGAACCTGGTTGATTAGCGGTATTATCCCTACAATGATTTATTATGGTTTACAAATCCTTAATCCAACCATATTTCTGGCTGCCTGTGTGATTATTTGCGCCATTATATCTATCGCAACGGGTAGCTCCTGGACTACTTCTGCAACTGTAGGTATTGCACTTATCGGTATTGGTGATACCTTAGGAATCTCTCTCGGAATGACAGCAGGTGCTGTAATATCTGGAGCTTATTTTGGAGATAAAATGTCTCCCCTATCCGACACCACTAATTTGGCCCCGGCAATGGCCGGTGGAGAATTATTTTCTCATATAAAATATATGGCGTATACAACTATACCAACTATAGTAATCACGCTACTAGTTTTTATTGTTATAGGATTTACAATTGATACATCTGGAACTCCAGAAATTAGTGAGCAGTTAAATGCTATTGATAGTGCTTTTAATATTTCTCCCTGGTTATTTATTGTTCCTGTTTTGATAATCGGTCTAATTATTAAAAAAACACCTCCTGTAGTTGCCTTATTTATAGGTACATTGCTTGGGGCTATAGCAGCAATTATTGCTCAGCCAGAAATTGTAACGACCGTTGCCGGAAGTGACGAATTCACATTCAATTCTGCATATAAAGGAGTGATGAATGCAATGACAACAAAAACATCAGTACAGACATCCAATGAAGACCTTACTAAACTCTTTACTTCTAAAGGAATGTTTGGAATGCTAAATACCATTTGGCTAATATTATGCGCTATGGTATTTGGTGGTGTGATGGATGCTATTGGAGCGTTAGCCAGAATTAGTAAAGCCTTATTGAATTTATTTGATTCTGTATTTGGGCTTTTTGCCAGCACAGTAGTAAGTTGCCTTGCATTAAATATAACTGCTTCTGACCAATATTTAGCAATTGTTGTACCGGGAAGAATGTATGCCAAAGCATACGAAGATAAAGGACTGGCTCCAGAAAACCTTAGTCGTACTCTAGAGGATTCGGGAACTGTTACTTCTGTTTTAATTCCCTGGAACACTTGTGGAGCATATCAAAGTGGAGTACTTGGTGTACCTGTAGTAGATTATTTCTTTTTTGCTATTTTTAACTGGCTTAGTCCATTTATGACATTACTTTTTGCTGCTTTCAGAATTAAAATAAAACAATTAGCTCAAAACTAACCTGCAAACAAAATATAAAGTAAAAGCACATTGAGATCAATGTGCTTTTTTTTATTCCCGAATGTTTTAAAAGTATACTTATTCGAAATAAGGAAAACAGTAATAACCTATTAAACAACTCATTACTCCTCTCTACTTACTTACGAGACACTAATAAAATTCGAATACAGCATCAAAAAACCTTCTTTTTTAGAATTTTTTTCAGTTTTTAACAAAAAAGTTAAGAATACGATTGTCAAATACATGTATTTATAGATTTTTGAAACCTTAACATAAACTTAATATTATGAAAACAATTCAAAAAATTATTCGCATTAAAATGGTTCTAATCATGTTTGGAATCGCAATTTTTTTAAATTCTTGTTCTAAAGAAGAAGTTTCTGAAGAACTATCAACAGAAATTCCTTCTACAGATATTAGCGCTGCTCAAGCAGTTCCTAATAGCTATATTATTGTTTTTAAAGAGGATGAAAAATTAAAAAAGAACAAACAAAAAGTAACTCAAAAAGCATCTGGTATCTTATCGAAGTACAAAATTTCTTCAAAAAAAATGAAATTTGTTTACGAAACTGCGATACAAGGATTTAACGTTGACGATATTTCTACAAAAGAAGCTGAGTTACTTAAAAATGATCCTGACATTCTTGCTGTAGAACCTAATTACATTGAGAAGTTAGACGTTACTGTAGAACAAGGAGTAATGCCTACTGTAACAACAGGAAAAGACTCTAATAAGGCTGCAGCTACCACTGGTTATTTTGAAACCGGAGGAGATTATGTAGACTGGGGAGTTGCAAGAGTTGGAGGATACACCTACTCTACCGGAAAAACGGCTTGGATTCTGGATAGCGGTGTGTATGCACACCCTGATCTTAACATCGATTATAACCGTAGTACCACTTTTGTAGACAACAATTGGGGAGACAGAAATGGGCATGGTACTCACGTGGCAGGAACCATTGGTGCAATGCACAATGGAGATGGTATTGTTGGAGTTGCTCCTGGGGCTACAATTGTTGCTGTAAAAGTATTAAGTGATGGTGGAGGTGGAACACAGGCACAAATTATTGCAGGAATCAATTATGTTGCTAATAATGCGAGTTATGGTGATGTATGGAACTATAGTATTGGATTTAAAAAAAGGACTACTAGTACAGCTTACGAAACTGCTTTTAAGAATTTAGCCAAAGTTACTTTTGGAGCTATGGCCGCGGGTAATAATAATGATGATGTACAATATTACTCACCACAAAGAGCATATATCGAAGGATGCTGGGTAGTTGGAAACATGACCAATACAGATGCTGCTGCAAGTGGTTCTAGCTACGGAGATAATGTACATGCATGGGCTCCCGGAACAGGAATCTGGTCTTGTGGTATAGGTGGTAATGAATTTGCACAAAAATCTGGTACTTCAATGGCTTCTCCTCATTTGGCAGGTATATTACTTATAAATGATGGTAAGATTTATAGTGATGGTGATGTTACTAAAGGAGGACATACAGCTTCTATAGCAGTTGCAAAAAAATAAAATCATTCTAATGATATATTCTTAGAAATTAATTAGTTGTAAATAAGCAAACTTAGTTGTTTGTGTATTCTGTAAAAGGCTGTTTAACATGTTAAACAGCCTTTTTTATCACTATACACAGTACAATGAGAAACTTTATAAATTCATCTTTCAATTTACTGCTCATATCTTTATGCATGACAAAAATTTACGTAATATAAAAATGCGTTGATTTGTCATTCCGTTGAAGAATAAAATCTATTCATTAATAAAACAATTCCAGCCTTTAGTTTATCTGAGTAAGTTAAGTCGATGGACTGAAATAACAAAAAACAACGAAGCCACATGCAGGTTACTGATTATCAATAACCCATATTGAAATATGGATCTCTTATCTTGTAGTTAAACATCATATATGTTAAAAGGCTGCATGAAAAATATCATACAGCCTTTCCTTTTTACCGCCAAACGGTAATTCAAACTAAACTAACTAGTTTTTTACCATAGTAGGATTAACTACCAAGCTAGAAATCATTTTCACTTTATTTGATACCGTAGCATAGTTTGGTGAAAATTGGATAACCTGATCAGCAATTTCTTTAAAATCTTGCTCTGTACCGTTTCCTTCAACAGTAAAACAATATTCTACCGCATCATATCCCACAGGAGAAGTTTCGTTTATACCCAGAAATCCTTGTAAATCCAAAGTTGATTTTATTTCTAAAGAAACTCCTTCTAATTCGATTCCCTTTATTGAAGCCATAGCAACAAAAGTTACCATCATACAGCCAGAAAGTCCACCTAATAAATAATCCTGAGGTGTTGGAGAAGAATGCTCTCCTAATAATTGTTCTGGCTCATCAATAACAAAAGAAAAACTGTGAGGTATTTTCTCATCTCCAAGCTGTAATGCATTGGTTTCAACCCCTACTTTTGTACCACCTAACCAGGTTGCTTTAATACCACCAGAATACATTCCATTCTTAGGATCCTGCTCA
This sequence comes from Aquimarina macrocephali, assembly GCF_051627225.1. Taxonomy (NCBI): domain Bacteria; kingdom Pseudomonadati; phylum Bacteroidota; class Flavobacteriia; order Flavobacteriales; family Flavobacteriaceae; genus Aquimarina; species Aquimarina macrocephali. The sequence continues at coordinate 4,137,973 of NZ_CP151795.1, read as the reverse complement.
ACTGTATTTTTGTAAGCTCCTAAAGCCTCTAAATTAATTCCGTTAATCATAATGTTTAAAGTTTTAAATTGTTAATGTATTTAATTTAAGTATCCGTGATCTATTAACTGTTGTTGTACTTCCATATATGTATCTGCATATAATTTATCTACTTCACCTTTAGATAAGAAAGAACTAGAGAATCCTGGTTTTTCTGGATCTATCATTAGTTTTACAGATTGCATAAAGTGTTGTATCAATTCTTTTGGATTCTCATTACCAACAGATACTCTCATTGTAGTTTTGTGAATACCTGCTTCTAGTAATGCTTCTTTATTTAACTCTGAGTGAGATGTAAATGCAGGACATAAAAGTGTAGTGTTAATCTGTCCTAAACTTACCTGAAGACCAAATGCAGGAGCCAAAGTATCAAAGAACATTTTAAATGCCTTATCCGATACTTTTGCTTTTTCAAAATCAATAGTAAATAAAGGCGAAGCTAATTGATACTTACTAATCTTCTTCATAATCTCATGATTATGATTATTTTCTAATCCATTGCAGTGTACTGTTATACCAGGATTAGAGTCAAAAAACTTAGCCAGCACCAAAGTATTTACGCATTTTTGAGCCATTCTCATACTTAGTGTTTTCATACCCGATAACACCTCGAATGCAGTATCAGAATTTAAGAAAGCACCCTTGATGTAGTATACATTCCAGAATAAAGTTTCATCCCATTTTATACCATCTACTTCATCCCCTTTAGGTAAGAACATTAAGTTATTTTTACCTATAATACCTCCCGCTATTGCATTACCAGATCCAGTAATATCTTTGGTATAACTATGAAATAAGAAATCTGGTCTACACTCTTCATCTTCATGTTGTAGTGGTTTGATCAGGAATGGTGTTGCTACCGTAGCATCCAGCATTACTGTTGCTCCGTTTTGCTTAGAAAATTTACAAATAGCAGGCACATCCAGCATATAACCATGAGGATTACATGGAGACTCCATATACACATGTAATTTATTACCAGAAGAGAGTATATCCTGGTAATCTTCTTTGGCTTTTTCTAATACTGGTTTAAAATCTTCTATAGAATATCCATCAAACCAAACTACATTAATCGCGAACTTATTCTTTTTAGCAAAAAAATCTTCGATTAACTGGTAAACTCCTCCATAGATATTTCTAGAAAGTATAAGAACATCTTTATGATTTAATACATTACTCAATAGCGCATCTACAGCAGCCATACCACTATTAAAATTCCATGCGGTATACTCATCTGCATATTTACCTGCTTCTATATGTACCATATGGGTAGCCAGAGCCATAGAAGTAGGGTTTAATAATCTGGAGTATATATGATGTATCGATTCTTTACCATTAAAAGCATCGTCAACCCATTCTGTACAAGAGTAATCATATGTAGAAGTACGTGCAATCACTGGAGTCGCAGAAAATAAAGCTGCAATATTATTAAACAAAGGATGAGGTCCTTTGGCTTGTAAAGACTCATCTGATTGCCCTAAAGACTGATAAGTTTTACTTAATGGACTTTGTAATGTTTCTAATACTTTTGCTATTTGGAAAGATAAAAAACGCTTAGCATTAAAATATGCTACTTTTTCTCCCTGATCTAATTTTGCAATGGTATTATTTGTTATTTCCTGTAATTTAGAAATATCTGATTGTGCATTGTAAATATCCATAGCAGCACCTTTCAGGGCTTCTCCATATGCACTATCAACATCTATTTGAAAATGTTCTAACTGTTCGATTGCCAACTCTTCTATAGTTGTACTTGCTGTAGATTTTCTTCTAGGTGATAATACTTTAGCTATATCTATGTTTTCATTTTTTGCTATAGCTTCGTCTGATAACATCTCTACGTTTTCTATACTATTCATATCTATAATTTATTTAAAGGTTAAAACATGCGATTTTAGTTGTGGTCATTTCCCGTATAGCAGATTTTACTCCTTCCCGGCCAATACCACTTTGTTTAATTCCGCCAAAAGGCATCATATCTATTCGGTAATCTGAAGAATCATTAACCATAACCCCACCACACTGTAATTCGTTAACCGCTTTAAATGCGGCTTCGATTGAATTTGTAAAAATCCCTGCATGCAATCCGTAAGGAGAATCATTACTTGCGTTGATACCTTCTTCTAATGAACTAATTCTGGAAATTGTTGCTACTGGCCCAAAGATTTCTTGTTTACCATTTAATGGGTGATCATGATTTCCTTCTATAAGCGTTGCTTCAAAAGCATTGCCTACCCGGTTTCCTCCACATAAAACTTCGTAACCAGATTTTTCTAAATCAGAAATCGAATGCTCTATAACATCAATTGCATCTTGAGTAATAATAGGTCCCATGTCGGTATTAGCATCATTAGGATCTCCAAGTTGTATTGATTTAGAAAGAGTAACCACTTTTTTCTTGAACGCATCGTAGATCGTATCATGAACATACATACGTTTTACGCCCACACAGTTTTGGCCTGCAGCCCATACCATACCTCCTACACAGTTTTCTGCGACAGCATCTATATCAACATCATCCATGACTATTACCGGAGAGCTTGAACCAAGTTCCATTGCCACTTTTTTAATTCCTGCAGCTTTTATGATTGCCTCTCCGGATTTTGTTCCCCCAGTAAAACTTACCATATTAACACGCGAGTCTGTAATTAATGCATTTCCAAAATTACTTACCGGCCCGGTTATGATATTTAGAATATGATAAGGTAAACCAGCTTCTAGGAATAACTCACCTAGTTTTATTGCAGAAATAGGAGTGAAATCTGAAGGTTTAAGTATAACTGCATTACCAGAGGCTATTGCAGGGCCTAATTTATGTGCCACCAAATTAAGAGGGTCATTAAATGGTGTGATTGCTGTAATGATACCTATTGGATCATATACATAATAACCTGTTCGGGAAGCAGCACCAGCGAATGCATTAAAAGGCACAGTTTCTCCCGTAAGCCTTTTAGCTTCTTCACTACAAAGGGTTAATGTATTGATACATCTATCCACTTCTTTAGCCGCCTCAATTTTAGTTTTAACTCCCTCGTTTACTATAGTTTGGGTAAACTCTTCTTTTCTTTCTTTTAAGAAAACAACTACCCTGGCTATAATTTCACTTCTATCATATGGTGATAAATTTCTGGATATCTCTTTTCCTAACTCTGCAGATTTCAAAGCTTTTTGTATGTGATCAGCATCAGCACAGGAAACAGAATACACCTCTTTTCCTGAATAAGGATTTAATACCGATAATTTTGTTGAACTTTCTACCCAATCTTCTCCAATTAACATTTTCATGGAATCAATCTTGTCTAAAGTGCTTATCATACCTCAACTATTTTTAATTATTGATAATACATCTGAGAATACAGAATAGCCTGTTTCAAGTTTTCCAGCTCCAGGTCCTGTAACCATAAGTTTTCCTAAGTATGCAGTAGAGACTTCTATCGCATTAGTAACACCTCCTATATTTGATAGCGCATCTTCGTTATCCAAAGCTTCTGGCTGTACTCTTGCTTTTATAGTCTTACCAGTTTTTGTTAGACTCCCTATAAGACGAATGTTTTTTCCTTCCTTTTTAGCAGCATCCAGTTCTTCTATAGAAATAGCATCAATACCAACAGTAGGTATATTTTCTAATCCCAGATCAACACCAAAGACTTTATGAGAAAGTATAGCTACTTTTCCTCTTGCATCATACCCCTTAACATCATTAGTAGGATCTGCTTCTGCATATCCCTTTTCTTGAGCAACTCCTAATGCATTTTCAAAAGAGTCTCCCTGGGACATTTTTGATAGTATATAATTACTTGTCCCATTGAGAATTCCTCGTATACTTAGGATATCATCTCCAGCAAGGCATTCTTCTATTAATGAAAATGTAGGAGTACCACTTAGTACTGTACCTTCATATCGTAACATCGCTTTATTATCATTTGCTAACTTGTTTAGTTCTGTATAATGCAATGCAACCGGACCTTTATTTGTAGTAACCACATGTTTACCATTAGTAAGAGCGTCTTTAATGAAAGTATATGCAGGATCTCCTGTTGTATAATCACTATAAGTTGCCTCTACAATAAGATCTACACTATCTATTTCAGAAAGAGAATCCCCATCTTTTAATGAAGTATCACTAATTTTTTCCCCATTATTAAGTTTTTTTAAAAGCTCACTAATATCTATCCCCTGTGGATTATATATGTTTCCTCTTGCAATATCTTTGACAGCTACTACCTTGATATCACTTCCAAATTTTTGAGAAATCCAATCTGTTTTTTGCTCCAGAATTTCTAAAAAACCTCTACTTACGGTACCCAATCCTATTATACCTATATTCATTTTTGAATTTAATTTTATAAGTTCACGAACAAAATTCACTATATTTACAAATTATATGAATTATATTCATATTAAATTTTAGTAAAACCGAAATAAATTCTAAATAGATAGTAGATATGAAGTTAGATCAGAAGGATATTCAGATTTTGAACTTATTACAAAATAATGCTCGGCTTTCAAATAAAGAGTTAGCTGCAGAGCTAGATATTGCGCCCTCTACCTGCCATGAGCGATTAAAAAGATTAACAAGAGAAGGATTTTTTAAAGCTTTTAATGCTGATCTTAATTTAAAAAAATTAGGAATCAATGTACAAGTAATAGTCGCTATACGTTTAAAAAAGCATGAAAGAGAAATTATAAATTCTTTTATTAAAAGAATACGAACACTTAAAGGAGTTATTAAATTTTATCATATGGCCGGTGATACCGATTTTATGATCCACATTGGAGTAAAAGATTCTGATGATCTTAGATCTTTTATTCTTGATAAATTAGCAAACTTTAGTTACATAGACCATATAGAAACGGCTATGATTTTTTATGATGAATGTGTATGTAATCTTTCTATTTTCGAATCTGAAAACTAAAAACAGCTAATTCACAAAGAACTACTTGTTAACTATAGGAATTGGATTTTTATTATTATCTATGGCAACAAACTTGAAGTGCCCAGAAACTGCAAGTTCTCTATCATTGCTATACATATCTTCTTTGTAAATATCAACTTTTACCAAACAACTAGTTCTTCCTACTTCTGCAATTCTTGCTACGAGTTCTATAATGGTTCCTTCGGGTATTGGTTTCCCAAAATCAATTTTATCTGTAGAAATGGTGACTACTTTCTTTCTGCTAAAACGAGTAGCACATATAAAAGACACTTCATCCATAAGCTGTAATGCTGTACCACCAAATAAAGTTTCGTAATGATTGGTAGTATTAGGGAATACAGCTTTAAAGATTCTTGTTTCAGATTTATTAATCAATTCTTCTATAGCATTCATACAATTGTGATATAGTTTTTTCTTATCATTTTACCTGTCAAAGGTAAATCTTATCATACTATCTTTGCCATATACTTAAAAAAACTTCGAATGAATATTATAGAAAGTTTACATTGGCGTTATGCCACCAAAAAATTCGATAATAAAAAAATCCTTTCTCAGGAAAAAATAGATATATTAACAGAAGCTTTTAACCTTACTGCCACTTCATATGGCTTGCAACCCTTAAAATTAGTGGTAATTAAGAATAAAGACCTGCAAAAAGAACTTACTCCACACTCCTGGAACCAACAGCAAGTTGCCGATGCATCTCACGTGCTGGTATTTTGTATCGAAAAGACAATAGGAGAACAATACATATCTAAATATTTTGATAATGTAAAAGAGATAAGAGATACTCCCGAAGAAATATTAAAACCTTTTAAAGAGCATCTTGTAGATTCTTTTACTTATAAATCCCCTGAAGAGATATCCAATTGGGCAGCAAAACAAGCATATTTGGCCTTGGGAAATATACTTACCGTATGCGCTATCGAAAAAATAGATTCCTGTCCTATGGAAGGTTTTATACCAGAAAAATATGATGAGGTCCTTAATCTTAATGATTTAGGATTAACATCAGTACTGGTACTACCTATTGGGTATAGAGCAGAAGATGATATGTTTTCTGAGTTCAAAAAAGTAAGACGCCCAATTAAAGATACTATCATTACTATCTAAATTTTGGTTTCTTAAATTTTTATTCATTCTATAAAAATTATTCTATATCATCGTAATTAAAAAAATCTAGTATATCCACTGTAAAATCAAAACTCTTTTCGGTATTTTTGCCGGAAAGAGTTTTTAATTTAACACTATACCTATGCCAGGATTTGAGTTATTTGGTGCTGAAGAGCAAAAAGAAGTTCAAGATGTTTTAGATAATGGAGTTTTAATGCGATATGGATTTGATCCTATGAGAAATGGTCATCATAAAGCGTTAGAATTAGAAAGAGATTTAGCAAACAGAATGCAATCCAAATACGCTCAGGTAGTATCCAGTGGAACTGCAGCTTTAACAGTTGCATTGACATGTGCTGGTATCGGATCCGGAGATGAAGTAATTATGCCTACATTTACTTTTGTAGCAAGTTTTGAAGCTATATTATCTGTTGGAGCCACCCCAATACTATGTGATATAGACGATACACTTACTTTGGACCCTAAAGCTGTTGAAGCATCTATAACTTCAAAGACAAAAGCAATCATGCCCGTGCATATGTGTGGATCTATGGCAGATCTTAGTGCATTAAAAGTAATTTGTGATACGCACGATCTTATTTTATTAGAAGATGCTTGTCAGGCTATCGGAGCCACTTACGATGGAAAACCATTAGGAAGTTATGGAGATCTGGGTTGTTTTTCTTTTGATTATGTTAAAACAATTACTTGTGGTGAAGGTGGGGGTATAATTACTAATTCTGAAACCTATGCAGATCGGGCACACAAATACCAAGATCATGGTCATGACCATGTTGGTAATGATCGCGGTGCAGAGACACATCCATTTTTAGGATATAATTATAGATTATCCGAACTAAATGCGGCAGTGGGAATTGCACAGCTAAGAAAATTAGATCACACACTAACAATCCAGGAAAAAAACTATACTATACTTCGCAATGCTTTAGCAACAGTTCCCGAAGTTTCTTTTAGAAGAGTTCCAGAAACAGGAGTAGAAAATCATTCATTTTTAAATATATTTTTACCTACAGAAGATATTGCCAGAAAAGCACATAAAGCTTTAGGAGAAAACGGTGTAGATGCTTGTTTTTATTGGTTTGATAATAACTGGCATTACTATAAAAAATGGGAACATCTTTTAGAACAAAAATCTCTTAGTAAACTATCTCAGGAAATACAATTAGGGTTACAAAAAAACAATCGGTCATTTGATGCCAGTGATCTATGGATGGGGCGTACTATTTCTTGCCTTATCAAATTAAACTGGACTGAAACAGAAGTAGCAGATAGAGCTTCAAAAATGGTTGAAGCTTTAAAAGGTGTCCTTGTAAAAAGTGTACTATAAGATAAATATCAGATTTTAATACTCAACATAGTCTACGATTTCTAAACCGTATCCAATCATTCCAACACGTTTTTGTTGTACTGTATTAGATACTAATCGTAGTTTATGAATATTAATATCATGTAGAATCTGTGCTCCTATACCAAAGTCTTTAGTATCCATGGCAATTTTTGGTGCTTTTACTATATCTTTTCCATTTTGAATTTCTTTTAAGGCACTTAAACGTCCTAAAAGATTAAGGGATTGACTTTCTTGATTAATAAAAATTATCGCTCCTTTACCTTCAGCATTAATACGTTGAAACATAGCATCCAGTCGCTTATCAGCGTTATTGGTTAGCGTTCCCAGAATATCATTATTAAACAAGGTAGAATTAATTCTTGTAAGCACAGGTTCGTTTTCTTTCCAAGAACCCAATGTCAAGGCAATATGCACTTGATCATTGGTTGTTTGCTTATAAGCTCTAAGTCTATAACTTCCAAAACGTGTGGTAATATCAAAATCTTCTTTTTTCTCGATCAGAGAATCATGTTGCATACGATAAGCTACAAGGTCTTCAATCGATATTAATTTAAGGTCGAATTTCTTAGCAACCTCTACCAATTGAGGTAAACGCGCCATAGTACCATCTTCGTTCAAAATTTCGACCAAAATCCCTGCTGGTTTAAATCCTGCAAGTCTTGCAAGGTCTACAGCTGCTTCGGTATGCCCTGTACGCCTTAATACTCCTCCATTTTTCGCTTTAAGCGGAAAAATATGCCCCGGTCTTCCCAAGTCATCAGGTTTTGTATCTTCCTGGATCAATGCATTTATAGTCTTGGCTCTATCATGTACAGAAATCCCTGTTGTACATCCATGCCCAATTAAATCTACCGATACGGTAAATTGGGTTTCGTGCAAAACGGTATTGTTCTGAACCATCATATTAAGATTTAACTCCTCACAACGATCTCTTGTGAGTGGAGCACAAATCAATCCACGTCCATGGGTTGCCATAAAATTGATCATCTCTGGAGTTACTTTCTCTGCAGCAGCAATAAAATCTCCTTCATTTTCACGATCTTCATCATCTACCACAATAATCACCTTTCCTTGCCGAATATCTTCAATGGCTTCTTGAATGGTGTTCAGTTTCATTTTGTTTGTGGTATTAGTTGCTTGTGACATAATCATACTCTTAAATTTATTACCGGCAAAGATATTTAAAAAGAAATCTATTTTTTGGATTTAGAAGATCGTTTTGCAAAGAAATTCTTTATTGGCTGGATAAAAGTATCCATATTAAAGATTCCTTGATCCGTAGTTGCTCTATATGTTAGGAATATACTTAGCGGAAATATAATACATGTAGAAAGCCATGAGCCTACATATGGAGGAATCCCACCTTCTTCTGCGCTATTTTTAGCAAAAATTCCTATAAAATGGTATGTCAAAAACAATACTACTCCAATAACTATAGGTAATCCTAACCCTCCTTTACGAATTATAGCCCCCAAAGGAGCTCCAACAAAGAACAATAAAATGCACGAAATCCCTAAAGCATATTTATCATGCAATGACATTTCATATTTATTTAGAGCTCTTTTCTTAAAACTTAGATTTTTTTGCGTCGAATTTAGTTTTCTTAATACTCCATCTACAGTAGATGAAGCAATCTGGTATATCTGTATTTTTTTAAGTGTATTAAAATGATCTTTTACATGCAATGTATCATTACTTGTTTTTGAAAGAGAATCAATTATTTTTATATTTTTATTTAATCCTTCAAACCCAATCATTCTATCAATTTCAACCGTCATATTCTTCACACTCTTATTAACTTCAATAGATATTGTGTCTATCTGATCCTTTAGTTCATTAACATTAAGCATATTATACCCTTTACTATATTGTTGTTCATCCATATCTACATTATCCAGAGATGACAAATCTATATTAAGAACATATTTTTTAAAATGCGTTTTGACAAAAGGTAATCTATTTCTTTTTTGAGGAGAGTTTTGCTGAACCTCCTTATAATAATTACCATCATTGAGGGCCAAAGTAATTAAATCAGAATTGATATTACCTTTCAACTCTCCTCCTACTGCTTTTATAACCGTAAAATTACCAGGTCTTGCAGCTTTCTTATGAATGATAACGTCTCTAAGAAACTCATCATTATCACCATATTTTTCTGCTACTTTTATATTTATATCCCCTAGATCATTAAACTGATTAGGGGTTATTACCATTGCTGGTTTTACTTTAACTATATTTTTACGAAGATTTATAAATCTTTTCTCTGAGGACGGAATTACTGTATTCGAAAATAGAAAGGCTCCTATTCCTACAAAAAAGATAAAAACAGATAATGTTCTCATAGCTCGTTGCAGGGATATCCCAGAAGATTTCATCGCGGCAAATTCATAATTCTCGGCAAAATTCCCAAAAATCATAATAGACGTTAGCAAGATGGTAAGCGGCAAAACCATAGGGATTAATCTAGGTGTTGCAAACGTCAAAAACTTCAATATTACTGAAAAATCCAAGTCTTTTCCTGCCAATTCTGATATAAACAACCAGATGGTTTGCAATAAAAGGATAAACATAATAATTACAAAGAGCGGAAAAAATGTCTTCACAAAAGTTGTTAAAATATACCTATCTAGAATCTTCACTCGTTTTCTGTTTTCTAATCGCTAAAAATATACATTAATTAAAAACTAAAGAACGTGTGTAAATTTTTACACCCGTTCTTTTCTATACTTTTGTATTTTCTTATGTCTTATTGTTTCTAATCTAAGCGATTGATATAATAATTTTCATATTTTGATTTATCAAACACAAATAATGTTTTTGAAAGCGGTTGATTAGTTTTGAAACTATTAACCGTAATTGTAACATTAGTACCATTATTTTGTTTCTGAATCATTTTGTAAATATGCTTTGTTTGCTTATCAATACCAAGCAATATTTCTTTTAAATCACTTTTTGAGTCAATAGGTATTAATTTTACATATTGAATTTTTCTACCTTTTATATCCTGAACAATATCCATTTTATAGGTATAACCATCTTCATAAAAAGTTAACATTTTTGAAGGAGTCACACTGGTACCATCATCTTCATCTTGTGAAGAAATATTGATTTCTTCGTCTTCTGGGACAATTACATGTAACTTTTTACCATCATACATACGTTTGGTTCCCATGATATTAAGCAGATACTTGTTTCCTTGTAATGTTACATCTCCTCTGGTTTCCTGAGCAACATTCTCTGCCTGATTATTAATAGAATATTTAAAGTCAATAACAATATTGGTGTAGCTATTTACTTTTTTGGAAACCTCATCCAAAAGATCTTTGGCACTTTGAGCTTGTGCAGTACTTATGCCTAATACAAATAGTAAAAATATAGCCTTTTTTATCATTTTATTTATTCTTCTTTAATTACTAATTATCATTACCATATTATTAATCAGCTCATTACTCATTATCCAGTAACTGCTGAAGCGAAATTAAATCGGGTACTAAAACCTGTCTTGCTTTACTTCCTTCAAAGGGACCAACAATTCCGGCAGCTTCTAATTGATCTATTAATCTACCTGCCCTATTGTACCCTAATTTTAATTTCCTTTGTAATAAAGACGCCGATCCTTGTTGAGCTGTTACAATTACCTCTGCAGCTTCAGCAAAAAGTTTATCTCTATCCTTTTTATCTATATCAAGACTTGTGCCACTTTCTTCACCTACATATTCTGGTAACAGATGTGCATCGGGGTATGCTTTTTGGCTACCAATATAATCTGTTATTCGTTCTACTTCTGGAGTATCTACAAAGGCACATTGTATTCTTACAATATCATTTCCTTGTGTATACAACATATCCCCTCTACCAATTAATTGATCGGCTCCTCCTGTATCCAAAATTGTACGAGAATCTATTTTAGAAGTTACCCTAAATGCTATTCTGGCAGGGAAATTAGCTTTAATCATACCTGTTATTACATTTACAGATGGTCGTTGCGTAGCTATAATAAGATGTATACCTATTGCGCGGGCCAATTGAGCCAATCTAGCTATAGGGGTTTCTACCTCTTTTCCTGCAGTCATAATTAGGTCTGCAAACTCATCTACTACAAGTACAATATATGGTAAAAATTTATGTCCGTTCTCGGGATTTAACTTTCTTGCTTTAAACTTTACATTATACTCTTTAATATTTCTAACCATTGCCTGTTTTAACAGGTCATATCGGGCATCCATCTCAATACACAAAGAATTAAGTGTATTAATCACTTTAGTATTATCTGTAATAATAGCTTCTTCTGTATCGGGTAATTTGGCCAGGTAATGTCGTTCGATTTTATTAAACAATGTAAGTTCTACCTTTTTAGGGTCTACCAAAACAAATTTTACTTCTGCGGGATGCTTTTTATAAAGCAACGACGTAAGTATCGCATTAAGTCCAACAGATTTTCCTTGTCCCGTAGCCCCTGCCATAAGAAGGTGAGGCATTTTGGCAAGATCAACCACAAACGTTTCGTTCGAAATCGTTTTACCCAAAGATAATGGTAATTCCATTTCTGCATTTTGAAACTTAGAAGACGAAATTGCAGATCGCATTGATACAATAGTAGCTTTTTTATTTGGTACTTCTATACCAATGGTTCCTTTACCAGGTATAGGAGCAATTATACGAATCCCTAACGCTGCTAATGATAATGCAATATCATCTTCCAGGTTTTTAATTTTAGAAATTCGAATTCCAGCTTCGGGTACAATTTCGTATAATGTTACTGTAGGACCAACTGTAGCTTTAATTTGAGCTATTTCAATTTTATAATTCTTAAGCGTCTCTACAATACGGTTTTTATTTTCTTCTAACTCTCCTTGATCAATTGTAATTCCTCCCGATTGCGTAGTATAATCTTTTAATAAGCTAATTGCAGGAAACTTATAGTTCCCTAACTCTAGTTTTGGATCAAATTCGCCAAAATCTTTAACCAGCTTAGCACTTAGGTCTCCAACTACTTCTTCTTCTACTGTAGTTTCGACCTCCATTGCAATATCCTCTGGATTATCTTCTGATTTTATAATTAGTTTCTCGGGAACCTCGTTATCTTGATTATTCGGATCTCCATAAAAATCATTAATTGTAGGATTTAATGTAACCTCTTTGGTATTACTATCTTTTTTGATTGCTTCTTCTTTCTCCTTTTGCTTTTTCTCGTCATACTTTTTATTAAAGTCTTTGGATTTAGCAATAATAGAATCTATTTTTTCTTTAATACTAGAACTAGAGTTATCAGTATCGGATGAAGGAGTTGATACTACTTGTCCATTATTTGTTTCTGGTGTTACTTCAAAATCCTTTGCAATAGCTTTTTGAGTATTTTTTAAAGAATCAGATATTTTCTCTGGAGTATATCTTAGACGTACTACAATATATACTATTGCAAAAAAGGCAAGTACAAGAACAGTCCCTATAAAACCTATATAGTCTCTTAAAAAGTCATTAGTTTCATATCCTATAATACCAGCTAATAATCCCCCATCTTTTTCTACAAAGCCCAAAACAATAGATATCCATAGCATGACTAGTCCACCCCAAAACCAAAATCCAAATAGCTTTTTTTTGTTGAGGTCAAAGAACAAATACACTCCTGTTAATGAGGTTAGCACAGGGATAATCAATGCAGAAATTCCAAATCCTTTAAAAATAAAGAAATGACTTACTGTAGCTCCAAATTTACTTAACCAGTTCTTTGGAGATGATGTTCTATTATAAAATTGTGATATTTCACTTTGATCAATTTTCCAATTAAAGAAAAACGAAACAAAAGCAAAAAATAATCCTATCCCTAAAAAGAACAAGAAGCTACCCAAAACAACTTTCTGCTGTCTCGATAGCGTAAATTTTTCTTTTAGTGATGTTTTAGGTTTTTTTGTTGTTTTCCTTTTTGTACTTACCTTTCTTTTGGCCATTTTTTGGGTATCTTATCGCAAAAATACGAATATCTATATTGGAACGTAAAAATGACTAAAAAATTTTCTAAACTAAATATGGGATATAAATTAATAATCCAATTATTATAGCTGTAATTGCAGCAATAAAAACGGCTCCCGCGGCTATATCTTTTATAATACCTATCTTATTATGAAAATCCGGGTGAATAAAATCTGCAATTGCTTCGATTGTGGTATTTAGCCCTTCGATACTCATTACCAAACCAATAGCAAAAATTTGTAAAATCCACTCGATCGAAGTAATCTCGAAATAAAAACCTAATATCGTCATTAATATTGCAATACCAACCTGTACTTGTATACTTGGTTCTGTCTTTATCAATAACAAAGCTCCTTTAAAAGCATAACCACAACCCCGCAATCTGCCAACCACAAATTTTATTACTTTACTCATAGGGCATTAAGACAATATTTCTAGTGCCGCAGAATAATCTGGTTCCTGTACAATTTCTGGCACTTGTTCTGTATACAATACGGTTCCTTTCTCATCCAAAACGATAACTGCTCTAGAATGTAACCCTTGTAATGGCCCATCTACAATTTCTAATCCATAGTTTTTTCCAAACTCTCCGGTTTTAAAATCAGAATGATTGATTACATTTTCTAATCCTTCTGCTCCACAAAAACGACCTTGAGCAAAGGGTAAATCACGTGATATACACAATACTTTAGTGTTTGATAAATTGCTTGCTTCCTTATTAAATGCTCTTACTGAAGCTGCGCAAATTCCGGTATCTATAGAAGGAAAAACATTTAAAACTACTCTATTTCCTTTATAATCAGATAATTTTGCAGTAGATAAATCAGCATTCACCATCTCAAAATCTGGTGCGTTTTGTCCTACTTCTGGTAAATTTCCACTAGTGTGGATTGTATTTCCTTTTAATGTTATTGAAGCCATAATAAATGATTGTTGTTTTAAGAGTTATAAAATTAGTAAGATTATATTGTAATATTAATAAAGTTTTTAGAAAATAAAAAAACCTACTATTTAGTAATAGTAGGTTTTTTTATTTCTCAGGTATCTATAGATCCAAGGACTCTTTTCATGAAGCTGTTTAGGGCTTCTTTTTTTGGAGTACCTTCTTTAATCATTTTATCCACCTCTAGAGCTCCATACATATTCGAGATTAGTTCTCCTATAACATCCAACTCTTCATCTTTTAATGAAGGCACTTCTGTTAAAGCCTCTAGGGTTTCAATAGTTTCTACGATAAAATCTTCATCGTTTTCTTCGATAAAGCCTGTAAGGTGTTTAATTACTGGTAACTTCATCTACCAAATTTTTTAGAATATCAAATTTATTAGTTTGAACCTGATTTACAAAAGCTCCACCTTTGAATGTAGCAAATGTTGGAAGATTATCTACCGTAGCAAGTTTTCTGGATTCAGGATATTTCTCAGCATCAACAATAACAAAAGTTGTATCCCTATTTTCTGAGGCCAGTTTTTTGAATTTTGGTTTCATAATCCGACAATTACCACACCAAGTGGCAGAATACTGCACAATCACAGTATCACTATCCTGTATTAGCTGTGAAAGATTGTCTGTTGCTAGTTCTTGTACCATACTATTTGAATTAAAGTTTAGAAAAAATTTCTCTGGGTAAAAATCCCAGAGAAATTTTTAATTCGGATTGTCAATTAATGAGCTGCCAGGTAAGAAGCCACTCCTTTTCTATCCGCGTTCATTGCATCTTTTCCTTCTTCCCAGTTTGCCGGGCATACTTCTCCATTTTTTTGTACATGCGCATATGCATCGATCAATCTTAAAAACTCAGCTACATTTCGACCAACAGGCATATGGTTTATTCCTTCATGAAAAACTGTACCTTCTTCATCGATTAAATAAGTCGCTCTATACGTTACATTATCACCTTCTACAGTTACAACTCCAGTTTCTTCATTATAAGTTTCATTTGTAATATCAAGGATACCTAATGTACTAGAAAGATTACGATTAGAATCTGCAAGAATTGGATATGTAACTCCTTCTATACCACCATTATCTTTAGAAGTATTTAACCATGCAAAATGAACTTCTGGAGTATCACAAGAAGCTCCAATCACAATCGTATTTCTTTTTTCAAATTCATTTAAAGCCTCTTGAAAAGCATGCAGTTCTGTTGGGCAAACAAATGTAAAATCCTTAGGGTACCAAAAAAGCAGTACTTTTTTATTTTTATTTTTAGCTTCTTCTAAAACATTAAGCTTAAAAGTATCTCCCATATCGTTCATTGCATCAACGTCCAGATTTGGGAATTTTTTACCTACAAATGCCATTTTTTTACTTTTTAAAATTTATAATTGATTAATTTTTTGACAATGCAAATATACACCTACTTATAGAACAATAATTACTGTATAATTTTAATTATTTATATTTAAATAGTTTTTTCTAATCATAGAAAGATTTCTTATAAAACGAATCAAATTCCTACACAAACATCTAATTACCTACAAAAATTACGGATAAATAGCACTTTTTTTACGGTGAATTACACTATGTTAAATCTATTTTTGTATTTTCGTCAACGTAAATAAACCAAGAATTATTGAACGTTGAAAAATTTTATTCAACATATAATAGTAATATTTTTAGTAAGCTTTAGTCTTACTGTACAATCTCAATCTTCTATAACTTCTGATAGTATTCAAAGTTATATTGAAAAGGCTGAAAAATTACAGGAAGAATACAAGTACGAGCAATCATTGGAAATAGCTCAAGCTGCACTTCATTATGCGCAATACAATAATGATGACAAAAGTCTTGGGTATATCAATAATATTATTGCCAAAAATTACGAAACTAGCGAAGATGATAATGAAGCAAGAAGATATTACAGAAGGGCATTAACCTATGCCCGAAGTTCAAAGAGCGAAGTATTAGAGACAGATCTTTATAATAACCTTGCACGAGTATACACCAAACACAACCTTACACGTAAACAAGGAGTTGGTTATTACAAAAAATCTTATGAGTTTGCAGTACGATTAAAAGATACCATAAGAATGATACGCCCATTATTAAATCTTGGAGAATATTATATTTCCAGAAATGATTTTGACAGTTCTTATGAATACCTCGCACCTGCAAGAAAATTGATTCATCAAAAGTCTTCTAACCTTGATAAAACCAAATTAAATAGTCTTTTAGGAAAATACTTCCTAAGTGTACGAAAATTTAAAAAATCAGAAGAATATACAGATAAGGCAATATCATATGCCATTGGCGAGACTAAAAATAAGAAAAATAATGATGAACTTATTTCTAGATATTATGAAGAGTTAGCCTCGGCCTATGAAACCAAATCTGGTCTATATGTTAAACAAGATGATTATCAAAAAGCATACAGTTATCAGAAAAAACAATTTCAAAATATATTACAAGCTAATAACCATAAGAAACTAAAAGAGCTGAGACGTGCTAATATTAAGTACGAGGTTGATATTTTTGAAAAAAGAGCAAAAAAGGCAGAATCAGAAAAAAAAGAAAGTGAATCAGAAGTTGTAAAATGGAGAATCAGTATTATCCTAGGCATCATCTTGATTCTAATATCATTAGCTTTCTTAATTAGTTCCTATAAAAATAATATACAAAAGAAAAGGCTTAACAATGATCTTATTGACAAAAACAAGGAATTAATAGGTGCCAAAGAGACTGCAGAGCAAGTATCTACTTTAAAATCCCAGTTTATCTCTACTGTAAGTCATGAACTTAGAACACCTCTATACGGTGTAATTGGGCTTACCTCTTTATTGATGGAAGACCCTGACAAAAAGAAGACCAATGAATATCTAGAATCTTTAAAATTTTCTGGTGATTACCTTTTGGCTTTAATTAATGATGTTTTACAATTAAGTAAAATAGAAACTAATGAAGTTAAACTCGAAAAGGTTTCTTTTGATATCAAAACACTAATCGAAGGAATTGTTAATTCTCTTCATACCAAACAAAAGAGCAACAACAATACTGTTCATATTGATATAGACAAAAAAATAACCGCTACTTTACTTGGAGACTCGGTAAGATTATCACAAATACTAATTAACCTGATCGGTAACGCGCTTAAATTCACCAAAGATGGAAACATCTGGGTTAGTGTAAAATGTATCGATGATAAGGATGATAACTATGCTTTACGCTTTATTGTTAGAGATGATGGAATAGGAATACCTAAAAATAAGCAACAGACAATTTTTGACAATTTTGCTCAGGTAAAGAACGAAAATCAAGAATATGAAGGTACAGGATTAGGATTGGCAATTGTTAAGAAACTAATTCATCTTCATAATAGTGAAATTCATATAAAGAGTAAAGAAAATCAGGGATCTGAATTCTATTTTGATCTATTTTATGAAAAAGCTGTAAAAGAACAAGAGATTTCATTAAAAACAGGAGAGAATCTAAGTATCGGAACAAGCAATTTCTATGTTCTTATTGTAGATGACAATAAAATAAATCAAATTGTTACTCAAAATATCCTAAAAAAGAAAGGATACACTTGTAGTATTGCAAACAATGGTATGGATGCAATCGAAATGTTAAAAAATGAAAAGTTTGATTTGGTATTAATGGATATAAATATGCCCGAAATGAATGGCCTTGAAGCCACCAAAGTAGTACGAACTTTTAATACCACTATTCCAATTATAGCATTAACAGCTGTTGAAGAAGGAGAAATAAGAAATCAAGCTTTATCAGTAGGCATGAATGATGTAATCATTAAACCCTATGATACTCAACAATTCTTCCAGACAATAATGAGAAACATCTCAAAAGTAAAAATGATATAGCCAAGTTAAAAAAGGCGAAACGAAATCTGTAATATCTATCATTTAATCTGTTAAATCTTATTTGATTTCTTCTGAAAATCTTAATTTAGATGCGATAACTATAAGATTTACCGCATTCATTATGGACACAAAAAACATGGGATTTAATACCATCTGCACTCACCTTGGCGAAATCAAAGATGAACAATTTAAAGGAGCTATATCACCGATATATATGTCTACCTCTTATGCTTTTGAAGATGTAGATGTAAAACGTTATCCGAGATATTTTAATACTCCCAATCAAGAAGCATTATGCAAAAAAATAGCTAAGCTCGAAAAAGGAGAATCTTCTCTGATTTTTGGTAGCGGTATGGCAGCAATAAGTACTACACTATTTGCATTTTTACAGAAAGGAGATCATATTGTTTTGCAACGCACACTCTATGGAGGAACTGCTAATCTCATCAATGAAGAGTTTGAAAAACACGGTATAGAATTTTCTTATGTAGATTCTCATACCACAGAAGGTTTTAAACAAAAAATACAACCCAACACCAAGGTAATTTATATAGAAACTCCTTCTAATCCTTTGCTCACAATTATTGACATTAAACCTATTGCAGAGTTAGCAAAGGAAAATGATATTATTACTATTATAGACAATACCTTTGCATCTCCTGTAAATCAAAACCCAATTCTATTAGGTATAGATATTGTTATTCACTCTGCTACCAAATACCTGGGAGGCCATAGTGATATCCTTGCAGGAGCTGTCATTTCTACCGAAAAAAATATAGATCAAGTATTTCAGGTTGCTAAGAACTTTGGCGGTAGTTTAAGTGACTTTACAGTATGGATGTTAGAGAGAAGTATAAAAACATTAGGGATTAGAGTACAACGCCAGAATAAGAATGCCCTAAAGCTTGCTAAATGGCTTAAAAAGCATGAAGACATCGCTACAGTCTATTATCCCGGGTTAAAATCACACCCCGACCATGAAATTGCAAAAAAACAAATGACTGGTTATGGTGGCATGTTATCTTTTGAATTAAAAGAAGGATTGGATGCCAGTAAGTTTCAAAAAGAATTAAAATTAATTAAAAGCTCTATGAGTCTTGCCGGAGTCGAAAGCACCATGCTATCCCCTACTCTTACCTCACATGCTTTACTTACCGAAGAAGAACGAAATTTACAAGGAATTAAAGATGGATTAGTGCGATTTAGCGTAGGTATAGAAGAAAAAGAAGATTTAATGCAAGATATACAACAAGCCATAGAAAAAGTAAAAGTCCCAGAATTAGAACATTAAAATATGAAGTTAGATATTCTAGCCATAGGAGCTCATCCTGATGATGTAGAACTAAGTTGCTCAGGAACCATAGCCAAAGAAGTTAGTAGAGGTAAAAAAGTTGGAATACTCGATCTTACCCGCGGAGAGTTAGGAACAAGAGGTACTCCCGAAATTAGAGATCAGGAAGCAAAAAATGCTTCTGAAATCTTAGGAGTTGTCACTCGTGAAAATCTAGGTTTTAAAGATGGGTTTTTCACAAATGATCAGGATCATCAATTAGAGGTCATAAAAAAGATAAGAAAATATAAACCTGAGATTGTACTTTGTAATGCAATTATAGATCGCCATATAGATCATGGTAAAGGAAGTAAGCTAGCTAGTGACGCTTGTTTTCTGTCGGGATTAAAAAAAATTGAAACTACTCTTGATGGCGAGAATCAAGATCCCTGGAGACCAAAACAAGTGTATCACTATATCCAATGGGCTAATATTGAACCAGATTTTGTAGTTGACATTAGTAACTATATTGATAAAAAGATAGAAAGTGTAATGGCATATACCTCTCAATTTTATGATGCAGGTAGTAAAGAGCCTGTTACTCCTATATCAAGTAAGAATTTTATAGAAAGCGTAAAGTATCGTGCTGCCGATTTAGGGCGAATAGTAGGTGTACACCATGCCGAAGGCTATACCGTAGAACGCTATGTAGCAGTCGATTCTATTTTTGATTTAATTTAATTCAAAAAAATGTTTGTAGAAAGGTAGAAATACTTTATTTTTGCACCCGAAATTAAATGGTGGTTGTAGCTCAGTTGGTTAGAGCATTGGTTTGTGGTACCAAGGGTCGCGGGTTCGAATCCCGTCTTCCACCCCTAAAATTTAAAAAGCCCTTTTTCAAGGGCTTTTTTATTTTATCACAATGGTGTTTTTTATCTTAACATCTGGTTATTCACCTTCTTTAGCACCATCAACTATAATTCTTTCTGCTCTATTAGCTACCTCCCAGGCAGTATAAAACACCAACTTTGCTCTTTTAGTCATAAGTTCATATTCTATTTTATCTGGCGTATCTGTTGGTTTATGATAATCCTCGTGCACTCCATTAAAATAAAATATGATCGGAATATTATGTTTTGCAAAATTGTAATGATCACTTCTAAAATAAAATCGATTTGGATCATTTTCGGCATTATACGTATAATCCAAATCCAATTTGGTATGCTCTGTATTTGCTTTTTCGCTAATATCATGTAATTCTGTACTTAATCGGTCACTACCTATCAAGTATATATAGTTACTTTTATCCTCTCCCTCATGTTTCTTATCAATTCTTCCTATCATATCAATATTAAGGTCTGTTACCGTATTTTCTAAAGGAAAAACAGGGTTTTCTGTATAAAATTTTGAACCATATAGTCCTTTTTCTTCACCTGTAACATGCAGAAACAGGATAGATCTCTTTGGTCCAACCCCATCTTTCTTTGCTTTCATAAATGCATCTGCTATTTCTAATAAACTTACGGTTCCAGAACCATCATCATCGGCACCATTATGAATATTACCCTTTTCATCGGTTCCTACATGATCATAATGAGCAGAAATCACGACAATCTCATCAGGTTTTTCTGTACCTTCAATAAACGCCAATACATTCTCTGAAGATTTAATGCCTCCTCTAAAATAACTTTCGGGTATTTCCTGGTAGTAATCATCTCCACCTAAAGGAGAAGGAATACCCATTCTTTGATATTGTTTTTTTAAATATTCTGCAGCTTTTTTCTGACCTGGTTCTCCTGTATCACGCCCTTCGAAATCATCACTAGCAAAAACGTATAAATATTCTTTTAATTCTTTGGCAGTAATGCTTTCAGCATAAGTAACAGCAGTTAATTCTGTATTCACACTAGTATGTGAATCTATCTTTGGATTAGTAGGTGTAGAATTTTGAGAGGTTCCACAACAACAGACTATAAATGAGCTGACTAGTATTATAGTATTTTTCATGAAATTATTTAATTAAAGATGTACAATATACTCAATTCATCCCATATGAATATGCGAATGTTTTCTTAAAAGAAAATAACTCTTAAAATTTTTTAAAATTTTTCTTTTTAGAATTAAAAAAGGTTTTATATTTGCACCCGCATTCAGGGAATACCTGATGAGACTAAACACTGGAGAATTGGCAGAGTGGTCGAATGCGGCAGTCTTGAAAACTGTTGAGGGTCACACCTCCGGGGGTTCGAATCCCTCATTCTCCGCAAGGAATTTACTAAATTCCATAAAAGCCCATAACATAATGTTATGGGCCTTTTTAATTTTTACACTTTTAAAAGAAAGCCATCCGAATCAAAAACATTAAAATATATGTTGTAATTGCTCTTTTCACTTCTTTTAATATTCAATATCAAGAGGTAACATTTCTGCACATTCTACAAGCATTTTCATATCATTTAAACCAATATGAGCTGGATAAAACTTTCTTTCTGCATTCAATGTTGTTATTTTCTTGTATAATAGATCTGGATTAGTATTTGTTATTTTTTCTACTGCATCATACCCAGCTTCGTACAGGACATAAGCAAAAGTATGATTCACCCATCGAATTCTAGATAGATCAGTTAATTTGGCTAATCTCAAAATTTCTTCATCATTTATATTTATTTGTTTAGAAAGTAAAGTTCTGTCACCTATGGTTATAATTTTATCAAATAAATGACGTGTGTGTTTAATCCCAATTTTTTCTAATTTTAATACAACATCTGCAGAAGTTTCAGGAAAATCTTTAATCCTATTGGGTTTTCGAAGACACCCATTGATCATTCTTCGAAGTACATTAAGATACTGTTCTGATAAACCACTTTGTTTTGAAAACTCAAGAAGTTGATCCTTTTTCTTCAGTCTTTGCTGCAGTTCTTTCAGATTACAAATACCATGTTTTTTAATCGTATTAAGATAATCTATATTCTCTTTCAGCACTTTCCAACTAGGAATAAGATGTGTAGATTCTAAAATCTTCTTATAATCATCTATGCTAATTTTTGATAAATCAATATCATATCCCATTGTATAGAATTATTAATGTTCTTTCTGTTTTTATACCTCTGCAAAGAATACCATATAATTATGACCAGCCTCTTCACTTTGATCAGCTAGATAAGTATTGATTTCTTTTTAATAATTAGACATTTCATTAGGAGAGGCATCAATTATCTTAGATATAATTTTTCCTAATATCCCCATAATATCTATTCTTTTAGGCTGCTAATTACTCTTATCAATTTTTCTCTAACCTTTTCGGCTGTTTCAATCAAGTCCTTATTCTCTACTGCTATCATAGAAGCGGCAGGATCTACCCCAGATACTTCTATCATTCCTTTATGTTTTTCCTGAACGATTACATTACAAGGAAGCATGGTTCCTATTTTGTCTTCTGCCTGTAATGCTTTATAGGCAAAAGAAGGATTACAAGCTCCTAAAATTTTGTAGTTATAGAAATCTACATTCAACTTCTTCTTTAAAGTAGCTTTCATATCTATTTCTGTTAATATCCCGAAACCTTCATTTTTTAATTCATGAATCACTTTTTCAGTAGCTTCATCAAAAGAGACATTTTTTAATATAGTGGTGATATGATAATTCATTTTTTTTGTTTTTATAATGTTTATACAGTTTCTTTTTTGGCTACATATGTTTCTAAAAATTTATGGTACGCCTCTTCTTTTTTTAGCTTCTGTACATCTTCTTTAGTTAATTTATAAGCTCCTTTACTCTCTTGTTCTGAGGTAATGAATGTTCTGGTTTCTAATTCTATAACAACTTTAGGCTCATAGCTTGCCAACTTTTTTAATTGAGCTGCTATCTTTTCTTTTTGTGTATCACGCCCCGAACAAAGTGTTATAAATGAATAGTTTTTTAGATGTTCTTTATTTTTTTTGATAAAGGTTTTCATTGGGTGAGCTATGATATAGTTCCAGATTGGGGCTATCAAAACGATATGATGGTAGTCACTCCATAAGATATCCAGTTCATTGATCTTGGGAAAACGATTAAATAACATGTCCAATATAACCTTGAACATCCCTCGTTTTTTGGACTCGGTGATCTGCAATAGATCGGCTTCCAGGTCTTTGGTTAGATCTTTGGCCAGTAATTCATTATTTCCAGAAAAGGAAAAGTAAACGATAAGAGTTTTCATTACAGCACTATTTTGTATAAGAATTATTTAAAAAGCAACTTAAATTTCGGTAACTGTAAAAACAAAAAAAAAGACAGCTAACCAATTATAGATCAAATAGTAAAAACCATAAATATTTTGGATTATTTTTTAATTCTTTCAGCTACTTCTTTTCCAAAATTATTTGCTTTTTCTACAGCGATTTTACTATTCGATCTTTTTGTTTTTGATTCAGTGTTAGGTTTCATTAACCAAAATGTTCTTGAATCAATAAGTATAGCGTCTTTTTGTTTGATCAGATCTTCAAGCAAACGTTGGGATCTTTTTGTAGAGCCACTACCTAAGGTAATAGCAACTACATGCTCTCCTTGTAAGTAATCATTATTTTTTATATGATTGCGAATTGCTCTGTCAGGAGCCCAATTATAAGTATTCGCACAGAACACATATAAGTCAAAAAACTCCTTTTCAAAATTTTTAGCAGCAGCAACTGTCACTACTTTTGAGACCCAACCTTTCTCGGATAAGCCTTCTGCAAACGATTTACTTATCTTTTCATCAAGGTTATAAATCGGATCAGGATCATATACGATCAGCGCCTTGTGACCGGCGTTAGGCATCCCTATAACAGCAACTTTCTCAGGTCCTTTTTTACCCACAACAACAGTAAGCACTATCCAAACAATCAACGTTGATCCTAATATCACCAGAATATTCGTCATCATCCTTTTTCCTCTTTTCATTATCAGTAACTATGTTTTTTTTATTGAAACAGAGTTTTTTAATCAGCGATAGTGGTTATATATGACTTTACTTTGTTAATGTTTTTTATTTCTTTCTTCAAAGTAACAGTAAACTCACTAGCCTCTTACTCCTTCAATCTTTTTAAAAGATTAATACGGAACTATCTCATACCCTGCATTTAACAAGAGAATCCCTGTTAAAAATAGTAGTATGTATAGCACTTGTACCAATTTTATATTAATAAACTCTAACCATTTAGCGGTTCCTTTCGGAAAGATAAATAACAGCAAACCTATACCTAATGAAATCCAACCTATAGCAGTGACGATAAATTTCCAGTTTGGTTCCCATATATTATGAAAAAGGATATTGAGTAATCCTACTATAATCGCTACAAACGAAGTTACAATTACAAATTTTTGGTCCTTCAGGTCCTCAAAAATCTGTTTAATCCTGTTGGGATTAAAGCTCAATATGAAAAAAAATATAATTAAATACCAGCCCCAAAATTTTGCTAAAAACATAGATGTGTCCATAATAAATTTTTATATGATCTATATCTCAAATATAAGGACTACACTTCTTTTTTAATATGACCAATATCATAAGAACAATCTATAAAATTGAAGTTTAATTTTTAAAATTCGCTCATAAGTCAGATGCTATACTATTTTTTTAAAGATTACAAAACCTGATAATTATCATAGTGAGATAATCTATATGCGATTATTTTTATTTCTCTTGAAAATCACCATGATGAAAACAGGAATAGTAAAAAAAGAAACTAATTATTTTCAGCAGCTAACATCTGTAGAAATCAACAATCAAATCTGGTTTATAGTTGATGAGGTAGTGGATGTACTGGAGTTAGGAAATCCAAATGAAGTGTGGAGTACACTGGACATAGAAGAACGTTTTGCTACCGAAATATTTCATAATGGAGTTCAAAAAAATGCGAACCTGATTTCTGAAAGCGGTTTGTATTCTTTAATTTTTTAAGAGTACTACAGGCAGTGCCAAAAAATTTAGGAAATGGGTTACTAATCAGGTATTACCACTAATACGAATTAGAGGGTATTACACTACAAAACGGCTAGAAATACCTAATTTTGTAATCCGGTTTAATGACAATTGGGATCGTATATCTTCTGGGTATTTTTCAATATTAAGCGAGCTTTTTATTAGATTATATGGGCGGTTTGAACAAGAAGGTTATATTCTACCCAACAAAGCTTTAGACGGTAAAGAAATAAGACCCGATATTAGTGTTTCTCTTCATTTCGAAAAACATCTTGAAGAAAAGTTCCCACAATATAATCGTGAATTTAAAACATACCTTCATCGATTACCAAATGGTAAAGAAATAGAAGTAAAACAATACAGAAATCATTTGCTACCCATATTTATAGATTTTATTGACAAATATTGGTTACCTGAACATGCATATGTATATTTTGAAAGACGAGATAAAGAAGCCTTAAAATACTTATCAAAATTGATTAAATAAGAAATTTGATATTACACTAGCTATTCCGATTCCCAAAATAAGAAAAAGTACAAATTTTCTAAATTGTTCTTGAGATATTTTATTAAGAATCTTTTTTCCAATCCATGTGCCTACAACACTTACAACAATCAAAATAGGAACTAAATACAGATCATGTGAATGCATATAGCCATTATAGTAGTAAACAATTGTTCTACTAAAATCTACACCAAGATCAATTATCGCTGATGTTGCAATAAATTTTTCTTTATCCATCTTGAAAGCTGCCAAAGTTATCCCTCTTATTGCTCCACCTGTTCCTAAAAGCCCTGCGCTTAATCCAGATAGAGAACCTCCCAACATTGCGTTTCCTGTTTTAGGTTTTATTCTAAGTTGTTTAAATAGTAAAAACAATAAGCTTAGGGAAATCAGGAAAATCCCAAGGAAGTATGTTAGCATTTTGGGATCCAGATATTTACTAAAATGTGCTCCTACTGAAACAAAAAGGATTGCCGGAATACCTAAAGTCAATACTATTTTTTTATCAAAACCTTTTTTGAATAAAGCAATTTTTGAAACATTACTCGATAAATGAAATAAAGCAGTAATACCTAAAACAGATTGAAAATCAAGAAAGAAATTTGCAATTGGAACAAAATATACTGAGGAACCAAAACCGCCAACGGTTCCCAGTATTTCTGAAAGGATCGCTAAGATTACAAAAACGGGAAGGTATTTACTTAACATAAGCTTCAATTAAATATTTTAAATGTATTTTAAACTATAATTAGAGACTATGTATTTGTACAGCTATTTAACTGAATATATGCATCATTTATATAGCCTTTATTTGTCCCTTATTTACGTTTGCCATAATCAAATATACAATACCAAAATTTGGGGTTTTTAGCATTCACAAACTTTAATCTAATATTTCGAAACTGAATACCATATATCAATATTGTCTTTCTTTACTGCTATATACTGTTCAAATATTTTAGAAGGCGAAGTGGTTCGAGCATCAAAAATAGGTACTGTTGAAGTTTTCCCCTTTATGTAAACACGATCTCTAAAATTTAATCTTCCGCTAATAGTATAAGTATCAGCTTCAACTTCAACCGTATCTCCGCTACTTCCCAAAGCCAATACAGCATTTAATTCTGAAAACATCATTCAGTTAGTAATGGTGTAAGTAGTTCCTCTTTTTTGTGATGTTTCTAGCTGTGGTTTGTCTTCATTAATTCATTTTGTAATTCTTTAAATTGTAATTCTTCATCTTCAGAATTACATGAAATAACTGTAATGAAACTAAATAAAATAACTGGAAAAATAAGAGTGTCCTAATAAGTTTTATACCCCATAAAAAAGATGAAAAATTATCTCAGATATCATTTTTAATAAGCAAAGGATTAACTATAGCACTGTATCCTTTAATTTTTTTCCATAATAATAGTAGTGCTACAGCAATTACACATATAAATAGAAATAGCAAACTTCCTTCTGGTCCAAAAACTCCACCAGTTAAAGCATTGTTAGACACATCCACACTAATTATGGATACTTTTGTACTATTGCCGCTAACTGCAAAACCAAAAAAGACTCCTTGCACCAGATTCCATGAAAAATGCATTCCGGTTGACATCCCTAATCGGCCAGTTATCAAAAACGGAAGGCATAATATAATTCCGTAAAGACCTAAATTGATAGTCGAAACAAAAGTTGCTCCTTCATTATCCATATGAGCAATACCAAATACTATAGAAATAATAAAAAGAACGAGTATAGCTCTTTTTGCAGGGTCTTTTTTTACGTTACGTAAAACTTCATATAGTATATAGAACAGAAAAGCTCGAAAAAATATCTCTTCAACAGAAGTCCCAATAATCAGACTAAACACTTCAGAAAGGAAACCTTCAATAAATGTGAAGTCAGATGATTGAGTTGTAAAATAATCAACAATCTTTAAATTACCCGTTAGATACATTATCAGAAAAAACAGAGATAGTTGAAGCAATGAAAAGGCACAACCGACAAAGAACTCTTGCACCCATTTTTTACTAAGTTTTAATCCATATTTTTCAAAAGATGATTTGTCAAGGTATTTTATTTGAACAAATAAACTCAAAAGAACAGATACAAAATATATTGAACCAGATATATATCCACGAAAAAGGCTTTGATCTAGGATTTTTTGTAACCCAATTTGTAACGGGATATTAATTGCAAAAGTTATGAATAGAAAAAGTAGTAAACGCCATATTGGCCGTACCTTATTTTTAGAATTGAAGATAATTTTGTTCATATGTAAGACTTAATTTAAAATAACTCTTAAAAGGAATTATTTTAGTTATTTAATTAATCGCAAATTAAGTCTGATAATGCTAAAAAAATAGAATGGTATTAGTCAAATAGAAATTTTAGAATTGACGAATCTTTTTAGGATTAAAACCAACATAAATTCTAAATACTCTTATCATATGGCTATGATCAGAAAAGCCACAAGTAAAAGCTATTTCTGTAATCGACATATCTGTATAAAGTAAAAAGTGTAATGCTTTTTTAACTTTAATTTTCCTCATATAATCCCCCAAAGTACCATTGTAATATTTTTTAAAGTATTTTGAAATTGTAACAGGGTGAACATTAAGTTCTAGCGCTAATTCGCTCAAAGAGATAAACTCGTCCCAACGGTCCTCGATTATTTCTCTTAGTCGTTTTATCCAAGAAGGCATAAACGAAGATTCATTGTTCATAGCAAACAATGATTTTAAGGAAAGGTCGATAGAATCGCTTGTATAGTAATCATTAATACACAACTCATGATAGATTTTTATAAAATCTAAATATGCACCACTGTTTTTTGTTAGGGACAAATTCAAATTAATAAATTCTAAATCATTAACAGAGAAGAATTCTTTTTGTAGTTCTAGATTAAGATTTTTTGATGGAAATGCAGTAAATCGATTGCGATGCAACTCCCCTTCATTATAAACCATTATTTTTCCCTCAGACACCTGGACATCCTCTTTTTTTCTAGACTCTAGATTACCTCCCTGGAGAATTAATGACATATGAATATTCTCATGAGAATGCCAATCTTCTGAAACGGGCTTTGTATAGTTTACTAATGATACAGTACAATATTTTGAATGAAATTTATCCGACGATGTTCCTAAAAAGTTATTGTATTTCAATTTCATTTAAAGTATAGTTTTAATTATCACTTGCAGATAAAAAAGGGTGTTCTTTCTATAATAAATGACGATTTAAGGTCAATTATGTTACTTTAAACTACACAAACTTTGTTTCTTTTTAATTTCAAATTCTTATCCCGAAAAAAACAGAACCTCCTTGTAGTACCTCTTAGGAGTATCATATTATATTCATTGTATCTTATTAAAACTCTTTTCTCGACTTCATTTTATAAAGATGTAGGTTTTTTTCCCAATAATGCTCTTCAATATGGTATGTTTCTAATCCAAATTTGGCATAAAATTGATAGGCATGTTGTGAAGTCCAAACCTCAATATTATGTATATCTGGATCTTTTCTTATCTCTTCAATACAATGTGAAATCATTTTTCTCCCTATGCCTTTACCTTTGAACTCTGGGTGAATAAAATCCCACGAAAGCCTTGCTGTATCTGGAGTACTTTTATGATATCCACCGCAACCAATCATTTTATTTTCATTCTTTGCAAGAAAATATGTAGTACTATGCAATTTTAAATACGCTGTAAAATCGTCCCACTCTTTTTTTGCAAAATACTTAGGAACATTTAGAAAAAATATGCTCTTGATTTCGGGCAACTGCTCTTCTGTATATCTAATAATTTGCTCTTCAAGCATTTTAAAGGGTATTGAAAATTCTTATTCTTTGTGGCTCCCATTGCTCTATTAATGGGGTATTCTTTTTATCATAAAAAGGCCATTGACTATTCGAAATATAAAGATACCCCATTTCTTTATAGAATTTACCATTAGTAGGCTCTCCTTTATACGGTAATGCATTATCCAAAATTTCTACTTTAGTTACCTTATTAGAATCTATACTAAGCTTTACTACCTTTTTTGGGTTCGAATTATTTTGAATGGCTATCAATGTTTTATCATTAATATAACTTAAACCATCTATTCCTTTTAATAAATACTCTTTGGATTCATACCACTTTCTATTTGAAAAATCAGCTAAACTTAATTTCATGATTCCTTTTATATAATCGGCTATAAACACATATTCATGTGTATTATCAAGTGTTATCCCTTGTAGGTTAAAAGCTTCTTCAATTTCAAAAGAATTTTCGAGTATTGCTTTATAGGTATCTATTACAAATATTTTTGGTGATACCGAATTAGTCGCATAGATTTTATTATTCTTAGCTAACACCATACTCCCAATAACAGCTTCTTCCGGTATTTCTATTTTAGCAATCACATTTCCATTTTTGGTGTTTATCTTATAAACAAATGACTTATTATTTTGCTCTTTATCATATTTACTATAGTTCGGAAACATAGATGATGATACCCAAATAGAGTTCTTATCCACTCCTTTTATAATTGCAAAAGCAGAGCCTGCTAATGATAGAAATTCTTTAGATTTTTTAGTTTTTAGATTATATGTAATGACAAGTCCATTTCTCACATCTGTTAGGTAAGCAATATCTTCTATTACCACTATGTCTTCGATATGGTATTTACCTGGTACTTCGAAAAAAACAGAGCTTGATTCTTTTTGAGTTGAAAAAAAGGAGGCTTTTTTCTTTAAATCGTTTGTAAACTTTTCCTCTTCTAAAAGGTTTTTAAAATCTTCATCCTCAAATTTTAGTTTGGCATTCCAACTCAATAAAGTACTCAAAAGCTCAAAAGATTGCTTATTCTTACTATTAAGAGCATAAGAAGCTGCTAAATTAAACAATATTGTAGGCTGTGAAGGATGTAATTCCAAGGCTTCTAAATTAAGTTTTTCGAATGCTTCATAATTTTTATTTTTATAAGCTTCTACACTCTTCTTGTAGAGTTCATTTAAGCTTTGCGTATAGCCGGTTACGGTCGAAAAAAATATGATTGCTAATATTTTAAGTTTCATGGTCTTTATACTTTTTGTAAAAACATCTTCTAATATTTCTAGAGGTTATTTTTTGATAATTTATAGATCAAATATGATAAATTACTGTGTAAATAATTAGGTGAAAATATCATGAAATGGTTTGTAAATATCATTTTTTTGACAATTTGATAAACGTTTCGTTTACTTACAGTCAATTTTATACTTCGGTCTGTATAAAAAATGATTTGATACTATGAATTAAAAGTTTAAATTATGAACGGCATAAAAAACGATATACTTATCTAGATTCATTATTATGAAAATACTTATTGTTGATGATGAGGCTTTGGCTAGAAAAAGGATTTTAAAATTAATTACAGAAGCCGAAGTAACAGATTCTATTATTGAAGCATCTTCTGGTAAGGAAGCAATACAATTTATTCTTAAGTTAGAACCTGATCTTGTTTTCTTAGATATACAAATGACAGATATGACAGGTTTTGATGTGCTAAAAGAGGTACATGCAGAATATATTCCTAATATCATTTTTGTGACTGCTTTTGATAGTTTTGCAGTAAAAGCATTTGAAGTACAAGCCATTGACTTTTTATTAAAACCTTTTAAAAAAGATAGATTCTTTGATGCTTTACATAGAGGAATTAATCGTATTAAATTGAATGAAAAAGAAATTTTTACATCAAAAATGAGTAGCTTGATTCAATTTCTAAAAAATGAAGAAACAAGTATCTTAGAAGAGCGTAATACATACTTAGAGCGAATTGTTTTAAAACTTGGTAAGAAGTATTATTTTGTTGAGACCAGTACTGTAAAATATATCATTTCATCTGCATATTATGCCGAAATCTTTACGTATTCGGATCAAAAACATGTGTATCGAATTTCTATGAGTGAGTTTATTAAAAAATTGGACCCAAAAGAATTTATTCGTATAAACAGGTCAACTATCCTAAGATTAAAAGAAATTAAAGAGGTTATCGGAGAAGGTATGGGAGATTATAGCATTACTATGAATGATGGAAAGTCATTCTCTTTAACAAAAACATATAAAGCCTCTTTTTTAAAGAAAATTGATATTAAGAATTCTTAAGATGCTAGATAAAAAACTTTTTAGATTTATAGTTCTCTTTTATATTTTGGCATGCCTTTTTGCTCTTGTAAATGCTCTCTTTCAAAAAATAAGTGGAGTTTCATTTAAATCATTTACCTGGACTGGACTCATCATGAATTATTTATTTAATTATGGCACCAAGTTCATATTTATTATAGCTTCAATCATATTTACGAGAGTCTATATTATGCGCAAATTCTCTCTACCCATTAGTATTATTCTTCATACTTTAATTTCTGTTTTATTATCGCTCTACAGTTCGATTCTATTATTAGGGTATGAGAAATATATTTTGGGGTATACCGATGTTATAGATATCAAAGTAATTTTATCGAGATTAGCCTATAGTTCGAATTTTAACTTTTTTGTCTATTTTACATTAATCACCATTCTGTATGCCTATTACTATTTTCAAAAACAAAAAGATCAGGAGATAAAAGAATCCAATTTAAAAGCACAATTACTGGATTCAAAAATTAAAGTCTTACAGTCACAGCTTCAACCACATTTTCTATTTAACGCATTAAACGACATTTCTTCCTTAATGGATATTGATATTGAAAAATCGCAAGATGCAATAGCCGATTTAAGTGAAATGTTAAGAAAGACACTTAGCATTAAAGATGTAAAATATATTACTTTAAAAGAAGAGTTATCAATTTTAAACAAATATTTAGGGATCGAAAAATTGCGGTTTGGCGATAAGTTAAATTTTGATATTGATACTACCAACTCCATGTTGTCTGAAAAAATCCCACCACTTATTTTACAACCTATTGTAGAAAACTCTATAAAACATGGTTTTTCGTATACTCATGATACTGTCACTATTGGTATAAAAATTTTTATTCACCATGATGATATCGTTTTTGAAATAACTAATAATGGGCTACAATTGCAACAAGAGAAGATTATTTTTGGTAATGGTATCAGCAATGTTTTAGAACGAATAGACACCCTGTATCAGGGTAATTATTCATTTGACATTAGAAATAATGGAGATTCAGGAGTAATCAATATCATAAAAATACCAAGGATTTCTGAAGGAAACGCTTAACCAAATTCCATATAGTATATCTAAGCAATTAGTTAGCGAATAAAGAAGTAACTATTACCCTAGCAGCAACTTGACTACCAGATAAGGAAGGATGAAATTGATCAGGACTGTAATATGAAAAGTCGTTAGTTTTATCAAAATGTTGTTTCCAAATTTTCCCTACCGGGCACAATATTGCATTATTCTTGATAGCTGCATCGGTATAGTTTTTAATAACACCTTCAAAAGTATGATAATATACCCTTGATGGCCATACCATAAAATAGGCCAGTTTGGCATCATTTGCATTACATAAGTTACTATACCCTTTTCCTGAGTTAAGAAGCATTTCTCTTCCATCAGCCTGGGAAGAAGGGCCTTGCTGTATAATCACAAAATCGAATTTCTTTGTTTTAATCAGACGTTGAACCTCTCTGTCTGCCCAATGATCTATGATAGCATAATTAGGCTTAGCCAACATTGTAGTGGTAACAATTATCCCTTTATTTTTAGCTTCTTCTCTTACTAGTTTGGGTAAATCATTACTATAAGTCAAACTATTACCCACAAACAAGAGGCTATATTCTTTATTCGATATATCACGTTCATCTCCTTGCTGGTCAAAACTTTCGATTTCTGATTCTTGAGTAACATGAGTTGATGAACAAGATATGCACACTATGAATAATCCAATAAATATTACAACCGTTCTCTTAATCATCATTTTTTATTATGCTTTATTTATTAAATAAACCTATCATCTTGTTTTACATTAATAAGTACATAAGTTTACGTAAATATTCCGATCCCAGAGATAAATGATATTGATGAACCATTTTTTGCTAATAATACACTAAAAGTTGATATCTATTATACCAAAAACTTTCAATATTTTAATCAACCACTAATGGATTATAACATAATATAATACCCCATAACAAATTGCAATAGCCTATTTACATACGAGATTTATACATTTGAACTTTAACTCAAAACTGCATTCTAAGAAACAAATTTGTAGTAATTTTAAATGTTCTTTAAGCGCTTCTTTTTTAAAAAACAATTCTTATCCATTGTTAGGAATGTATCATACTAAAATTATGAAGTTATTTTTCACTACTTTAAAGTCAAATTGGCATACCTGGTAGGGAATACACAAGGTAAAACGTTATAATTAATACTATCAATAAAGAGGCTTTAATATATTGAAATCAAAATTTACTTTTTCAATATATCTTTTTACTGAAAGAAAAACCGCTTAAGTATAGTCTAATGATCTACAGATTAAAAGTTTTCAAAAAAGTTGCAGATTTTCTAAGTTTTACCAAAGCTGCCAAAATACTTTTTATTACCCAACCTGCGATAACAAAACATATCAACGAATTAGAAAAACATTTTGGTAAAGCATTATTTAACAGGCATGGCAACAAAATAAGTTTAACTTCCGAAGGAAAATTATTACTACAATACACCAATAAAATACTAAGTCTATATAATCAATTAGAAGATGATTTTTTGGCTTTGAACAGTAAATTCCCCGATAAGATCACTATTGGAGCAAGTACTACAATTTCTCAATACATTTTACCTAAAATATTATCAAAATTTAAAGCAAAATACAGCACTACCAATATCACTCTTCTCAATAATAATTCTGAACATATAGAAGCATCAATTATTAATAAACAAGTAGATATTGGTTTTACCGAAGGAAACACTTCTAATCCATTATTGCACTACGAAACATTTGTTTTAGATGAAATCGTTTTGGTAACCAGTGCCGATAACACTTCACTAAAAAAACAAGAAATTACTTTAGAAGAACTCAAAAAATTACCATTAATACTAAGAGAGAAAGGTTCTGGTACCAGAAACGTGATAAAAGATACTTTAGGAAATTCTGGTATAGATATTAAACAATTATCTATAGAGATGACTCTGGGAAGTACAGAAAGTATCAAAACCTATTTAATGCACTCGGGTTCTTACTCTTTTCTATCTATTCATTGCATTACAGATGAACTAATGAATAATAAATTAAAAATTATTGATATTACTTCTTTTACTATTAAGCGTGTTTTTCATATGGTAAATTTACATGGCGAATACTCCAATACAGTAGAAAAAACAAAGCATTTCTTTGCTGCCCACTATAACCAAATGGAATAAGGGATTACAAATTGTAATAAAACTTATTCTATAAAAATATTCAAATTTGCATCTGCAATACAATATTAACAAGATGTAGACGAATATTTTGATGAAAGAAAAAGCTACTCAACTTACCAGAATAATTATATTTTCTCTAATTATTATAGCATGTTTATGTTCGATTATAAATAGCTCTGTAGCATTATTATTAGGTTTTTTATATGCCAATTTATTCGGAAATCAATTTCTTGCATTTAACAACAAGGTCATTAGTTTTTTACTGAAACTTGCCATTATCGGAATTGGTTTTAATCTCGATATTCAGGAAACATGGGGTATTGGGCAAAATGGTTTTATATATACTATGATTTTTGTAGCTTTTGCTTTATGCATTGGGATTTTATTAGGAAAAACCTTTAAAGTAGAACAAAAAACAGCTCATCTAATTTCATCGGGAACGGCCATTTGTGGCGGAAGCGCAATTGCTGCAATTGCATCTACAATTAACGCCCCAAAAGAAGATATTTCTATTGCCTTAAGTATAGTTTTTATTCTTAATGCTATAGCACTATTAGTTTTCCCCACTCTAGGACACATATTTAATTTATCTGAATATCAATTTGGTCTATGGAGTGCGATTGCTATTCATGATACCAGTTCTGTAGTTGGTGCTGCACAAATTTACGGAGAAGAAGCTTTAAAAATAGCTACAGTCATTAAGTTGGTTAAGACGTTATGGATTATTCCCGTAGCTATTTTTTCTTCTTTGTTATTTAAAGGCGAATTCGATTCAAAAAAAATACCATGGTTTATAGCAATTTTTGCTTTGGTAATTATCATAAATAGCTATTGGTCTATCTCAAGTACAATTACAAATTCGGTATATACGATTTCAAAATCAATATTCGTAGTTGTTCTCTTCCTGATAGGAACGAATTTATCTATTTCTAAAATAAAAGCGGTTGGGTGGAAACCTGCAGTTCTAGGAATATCAACATGGTTTATTATATCAACAATCTCATTAATTATAATACTTAATTTATAGTCTAATTCTATAATATAATGATCATAAAAATAAAACATAAAATAATCAGAGAATACGTAGGTATAGTACATCTGATATTTTTATTAAAGCCCCTTTTTAGATTCCCCTTTCCAAATGTATCCGGGTTACATTATATATACATCTGGGAAGATATAGTAATAGTACCTTAATCTGTCTAAAAATAAGTCGGTTGTTTTACGGTTAGGTAGTATTTACTATTTTATGTTAAGCCCTCTAAAGCTAGCTTTAGAGGGCTTTTCTTTATTTCATTACAAAGTTTAATATTTTATTTTTAAGATCAAAGTTCCAATACTTTTGCTTTGTATACTTCAAAATAAAATATTGTCCTTATAAATTATAAAAACATTAATATTCACATTATCAGAAACATCTGTAACCATTCTTGTATTTCATTGAGAAAATAATACGAGCAAGGTTTGAGGTTTCTCAACTATGATAAAAAGAAAATTATTTTATTGAAGTCAATTCCAAACAGAGAATTACAAATCATTTTGTAACTTTAAGTAGAATTAACCAGTACGTATGTCTTTAACTTTAGAAAAATTTGGAATCTCATCAGAAAAAACATTATTATTTCTTTTTATTCTAAAAAAAAATGGAGAAATAATTTCTTTCAATAATAGGTGTGAACTATTATTTCCTCTGGATAAAAATAAAATCGAAGGAAAGCTCATTACCGATTTTATAATTGATAATGATGTATCAGTGTTTTTAAATTCGGTATCTGGTTTATCTGATGACAACCCACTCATCAATGTATCTTTAAACTTCCCTACCGAAAAACAAGGAGTTGTATCAATAAAATTTGATTTCAAACTACATAATAATTTGATTTATGCAACAGGAATAGATACTACAGAAGAATACAAAGAACATAGAGCGTTATTAACTATTTCAAAGCTTGCCAAAACGGGTGCCTGGTATTTTAATCCCAAGAATAATGAAATGTACTGGTCTGATGGTTGTTACTTAATAAACGAACTAAGTTCCTGTACTCCTATAACAAGAGAAAAGGAAATTAGCTTTTACCCCAAAGATGCAAGAGTAAGAATAAAAAGTTTCCTTGACAACCTCATCAAAGACAAAGAAACTTATGAGTATACAGAAAAAATTATTACTGAAAAAGGAAATGAAAAATGGGTTAAAGTTGTAGGACAACCCGTTATTTATAAAGATGAGGTTGTATATGTAAACGGAACTATTACGGATGTTACAGATCGGTACAATTATATTGAAAAGCTAAAATATAGCGAAGAAACCAAACATTTGGCTTTAAAAGGGATACAATCTGGATTGTTTGATTATCATGTAAAAAGGAATGAAGTTTTTTATAGCTCAGATTTTAAAAAAATGTTGGGATTACCTCTGGATCAGGATTTTGTAGCAGAAGAAGAGTTTAGAAAAATGATACACCCAGATGATGTAGAAAAAATGCTTACTAGGCGATATGATAACTTTAATCAAGAAGGTAATTACTATTATAATTACTATCGACTTAAGCATATTAATGAAGGGTATCGACATTATGAAGTGTACGGTTTCAAAAGAAAAAATTCAAAAGGAGAAACAACCCGAATGATTGGTAATTTGATCGATGTTCATCAAAAAAAGATCAATGAAAAAACTATTGTAGAAAGCAAAAATCGATTGCAGGCAATCGTTAATAATGGATTTGCATATACAATTTTGTTAGATACCAAAGGGACAATTCTAATGACTGATGAGAAATCTGTAAAAATTATAAAAAGAGATTTTAATGTAAATCCAAACGAAGTGTCTTGCCGTTTTATAGATGTTATGCCTCTTAATTTCAAAAATTCCTTTGCTCATGAATTTAATGAAGCTCTAAAAGGAAATATTGTAAAAAAAGAAATAGAACGCATTACTTATAAAGGTGATTTACAATGGCTTGAAGCCAAATACACTCCTGTTTTTGACCAAGGAGAAACGGTAAATTCTGTTCTTGTTAGTTTTCTGGATATCACAGAACGAAAATTAGCTGAAATCGCAATTAAAGAATCACATATTAAAGAACAAGAGCTAAATAGCCTTAAATCAAATATATTATCCAATTTTAGTCATGAAATAAGAACTCCGCTAAATGGTATAATGACTGTGAGTAAGCTATTACTGGACGAG
Source organism: Aquimarina macrocephali (assembly GCF_051627225.1). NCBI lineage: Bacteria > Pseudomonadati > Bacteroidota > Flavobacteriia > Flavobacteriales > Flavobacteriaceae > Aquimarina > Aquimarina macrocephali. The sequence continues at coordinate 4,099,477 of NZ_CP151795.1, read as the reverse complement.
GAAAAACCCGACGAAAGAGAAAAACTCTTGGAATATTTGGAAGAAAGTAAAAACAGACTTCTGGATACAATCAATAACTTATCTAATTTTAGCGAAATAGAAGCTATAAAAAAGAACATAAACGTACAAAAATTAGACATTAACTATACTATAGAAACTTCGCATAGAGAATATAAACATATGGCCGAAGCAAAGGAATTAACTTATCAATTAGAGCTTGATAAGACCAGTCCACAAGTTAGGATAGATAAAGATTTATTTAGAGCTGCAATAAACAATATTATCCATAACGCCATTAAATACACTAACAAGGGAAGTATAATTATTAAAGTTAATTCTAAAAATTCAAAAAATAATGTTTATATTTCAATAACTGATACTGGAATTGGAATAGACAACGAAAATCTTAAGAAAATTTTTGATCCTTTCATGCAAGAAAGTATCGGTATGAGTCGTAAATATGAAGGAACCGGTATTGGCCTAAGCTTATCTAAGCGATATATTGAAATCCTGGATGGGAAAATAGAAGTAAAAAGTGAAATAGGTAAGGGTACCGAGTTTAATATTATAATTCCAAAATGCCTATGAATGTTCTCTACGTAGAAGATAATAAGATAAATGCAATGGTAATGGATAAAATGTTATCCAGAAACGATTCAAATGTTATCATTGCAGAAAATGGTTCACAAGCACTTAAAGTTGTGAAAGAAGAAATGCTTGATCTTATCCTGGTTGATATTAACCTGGGACTTAATCAAATGGATGGCTGTGAATTACTTCAAAGATTCCGTAAGTTGGAAATTCTTAAAAACATCCCTGTTTTTGCAGTAACTGCCTATGCTATGCCAGGAGATGAGCAACGTTTTATCAATATCGGGTTTGATAATTATTTCTCAAAGCCTGTAAATTTTGATCAACTTTTATCGGTAATATCAGAAATAGGTACATCCCAACCTACATAATTACAGAAATAACTATTATAAAAATCAAAAACTATATTTTGATTATCTAATCTGGTTAAATCGTATCCCTAGTTGTTTTTCGAGTTCTCTTATAACCTGTACTTCTGATTTGGTTATTAAAGCCAAAGATAGGCCTGTTTTTCCTGCTCTAGCTGTTCTACCACTTCTATGCGTATAATATTCTATTTGATCTGGTAATTGAAAATGTGCAACAAAAGCCAAATTAGCAACATCAATACCTCTTGCGGCAACATCTGTGGACACCAGTAATTGTAAAGTTTTTTTTCTAAAAGCTCTCATTACCTTATCCCTATCTTTTTGTGTCATTTCTCCTTCGAGAAGACCTACTTCATAATTTTTAGCTTTCAGTTGTTTATGAAGTGTACGAGCAGCAGCTTTAGTTCTTGTAAAAATAATTCCCCTACCCTCTTTTTGTGTTTTCAGAAAATACGTAAGCGTATCTAATTTGTTAACCTCATCACCTACTACAAATTGATGATCTATACCTTTATTAACAGCTTCATCTTTATCAATACTTATTTGTACTGCGCTTTTACTAACATAAGAATTAATAATTTCGTTGAGAGAAGATGGCATCGTTGCAGAAAAAAGCCAAACATTTCTATTTCCTTTGGTTTTGGACAAAATTGTAGTAAGATCTTTCTTAAATCCCATACTTAACATTTCATCCGCTTCATCCATAACCAATGTTTTGATCTCAGAAATATCAACCGCTTTCCTATTAATTAAATCTATAAGTCTGCCGGGTGTTGCTACAATGATATGTGTAGGTCTTTTTAATCTCGAAAGCTGTCTTTCAATTTTTTCACCACCATATACCGATTCGGTAAAAATCTTATCCGTATACTTTGTGAACTTAAAAAGTTGTTTTGCTATCTGTTGACCCAATTCGCGAGTAGGAGCTAAAACCAAGGCCTGTACATGTTTTTTAGAAGGATTAATCTGGGATAATAACGGAATTCCAAAAGCTGCAGTTTTTCCTGTTCCAGTTTGAGCTTTCCCAATAAAATCGGTCCGTTGACTCATTAAAACAGGAATTGCCTGTTCTTGAATCTTTGTAGGAACTGTAATTCCCATCTCTTTAAGACCTTTATTAAGATCTTTGGGTACTCCTAACTCTAAAAACGTCATACATATCTGATTTAAGTTGCAAAAGTAATTGAATATCTATTCATAATTCAACTTAATCAGAAAATAACCAGCATAATTATTAAATCCTATTAACAAGCAATACTCATGAAATAGTCAAAGAGTTGCTTTTTCATAGTTAATCCCTTTTTATGAAAATGAGATTTATTCATACAAAAACCGCCAGAGCAGTTAAAATCAGATCCTTCATCAGAGAAAATGATATCCAACAAAACTACTTCACTGGCATGATCATGATCATGCTCTAAATGATGATGTTCGGTTTCAACGATATTAAAATCGTAAGAAAAAACCTTCTTTTTAGTACATGTTTGATTTTGGATCAAGATAGGATGATCAGAAAGAAAAGAAAATATATTTTCCTGTTCGTGATTAGAATGATTGATGGTAGTACTAGATTGAGAATTAGCTAGATTAGCAATTAACAAAAAAACCAGTATAAGAGGATAGCGTAAAAGTTTATTCATACAATTGATATTTTAGGGACCATGAAGTAATCGTAATCGAATTCAAAACAATAATATTAAGTAATTTCCTACAACATTGATTTTAAATTCATCGGCAAAGTACACATATGTTCGCTAAAAAGCAATAAAAACTAAACTTTTAACATTTATAAAAGTAAGGTAATACCATCAAATCGTATGTAAAGCCTATCAAATAGCTCCACATCTCTATGTTAAAACAATTTGAGGTCGTCTGATAAATGGTTAGGCAAACCTAATTGGGTTCCTATATGAGCATTCAATTCTTTAATGAAATACTTAGAAAGTAAAGGCGATTCTACTTCTAGGTTTTGATGCACAAAAAAGTGTATCTGGTTAATTCCCTGATCTTTCCAGGTAGAAAGTCTCTTTACCCAATCGTCTAGCCTTGTATAATCTGTTTCATGATTTGCTCCAACATACCTTACAAAAGCTTCATCATTGGTTAAACGCATGTGCAGTAAATCTCTTCTACCCGCTGTGTCTGTAATGATATTCGATATATTGTTACTTTCAAGAAGACTATATAACTCATCGGCTACCACTAAATCATTAAACCAATCTGTATGCCTAAACTCTACCGCCAGACGTATTTCTTTAGGCCACTTTTCTATAAATCGAATAACTCTGTCAAAATTTTTAGGAGCAAAATTACCATGCATCTGTAAAAATATAGTTCCTAACTTTTCTTTTAGGTGAATTACATTAGATAGGTATTCATCAACATAAGGCTCTACATCTTCATTTAATCTTTTTAGATGAGAAATATTCTGTACAAGTTTTGGGAAAAACTTAAATCCCTCCGGAGTTTTATCGTACCATTTTTTGAATTGATCTTCAGGAAAAATTCTATAAAATGTAGCATTCAATTCGATACTATTAAACTGCCTCGAATAATACTCTAGTTCATCTTTGGTTCCCCTGGGATAAAACCCTTTTAAATCTTGTCTATTCCATTTGGCACAGCCAACATAAGTCGATAAATTTTCTTTAGCTGTAGTATTTAAAATTCTTACCGTATCCTTATGATCTTCTGGTAAGCTAAAATCTATGATATCAGGATATTCTACTTTGCCAAATTTCATGCACCTGGTTTTTTATATTTATTTGATGAAAATTAATTAAAAAATTAAGACCTTGGGTAATTACTTCACCCTTATTACTATAAAAGATTAAAAAAAGTGTAACAAAAATATAACTCGATTGACTAACTATTACAACAACATCATAAAAATCACAACTAATGAATGCTTTAAAATCTATTACAGTAGCTCTTGTATTAGCTATCTCAACATCATTTTATGCACAAACTGCAGATGAAATAGTTAATAATTACTTCGAAAATACAGGAGGAAAAGAAAATTGGGAAAAACTAGAAGGCATTACTATGAAAGGAGTAATGAAAATGCAGGGGATGGAAATTCCTTTTGAACAAGTTATGATGAAAGATGGGCGCCAGTCTACCACTATTGAATTACAAGGAAACAAGATGATCTGGGCAGCATATGACGGAAAAGTCTCATGGTCTAGAAATCAACAAACTATGGAAGCTGAAAAAAGCGACAATGAAGCCACAGAAAATATGAAGAAGCAAATGAAAGATTGGCCTTCTCCATTTTTAAATTATAAAGAAAAAGGATATGCCATAGAGCTTATTGGTAATGAGACTGTAGATGGAACCGATACCTTTAAAATAAAGGTAACCAAAGATCCTATTACGGTTAATGGTGAATCACAACCTAATATTTCTCATTACTATTTTGATACCGAAAATTTTGTACCTATTATAATTGAAGAAGAAATTCAGGAAGGTCCAATGAAGGGTCAGAAAATAAAAATGTCTATTAGCGATTATCAGGAAGTAGAAGGATTATACTTCCCATTCTCACAAAGTAGTCAATTCCAAAGTATGGATTTTAAGGAGTTCAATCTCAATCCAGAAGTAGAAACTACATTATTCGCTTTCCCAGAAGGAAAATAAACACAAATCATAATCCCCAAATTAAAAACTTGGGGATTTTTTATTCTAAATTAACAACCAGTAATTATGAACAAACAATTTATAATTGCAAGCTTGGCTATACTCTTTTCCATACACTTGCAAGCACAAGAAGTTGTTCTAAAAGGCAAAGAATTATTCGGAAACCTTGAAGCACGACAAATCGGACCCGCACTCATGAGTGGTCGAATTATAGACTTAGAAAATCACCCTACTAATGATAAAATACTATACGCCGGTACTGCTGGTGGTGGGGTTTGGAAATCCTCGAATGGAGGAGCAAGCTTCTCCTCTGTATTCGATGATCATGCACAATCAATAGGAGTAGTAAAGATTGATCCCAACGATCCAGACAATACCATTTGGGTAGGAACGGGTGAAATATGGACCAGAAACAGTGTTTCTATCGGTGATGGTTTATACAAATCCACAGATGGTGGTGCGAACTGGAAAAAAATGGGGTTTGAAAATTCAGAACGAATTGGTAGTATAGAAATTAACCCAAACAACTCTAATGAAGTCTATGTAGGAGTCTTAGGAGCATTATGGGGAGATAGTGAAGACAGAGGAGTATACAAAACAATAGATGGAGGAAAAACCTGGGAAAAAATACTTTACATTAATGAGAAAACGGGAGTCAATGATCTTATAATGGATCCCAAAGATCCTAATACGCTCTATGCTGCAATGTGGGAGTTTAGAAGGACTGCATGGGGATTTAATTCTGGAGGACCTAGTAGTGCACTGTACAAATCTACAGATGCAGGAAAAACATGGAATAAAATCCACAATGGCTTTCCTAAAGGTGATCTGGGTAGATTTGCATTGGCAATAGCACCTTCAAACTCTAAAATAGTATATGCTGTTGTAGAAAGCAAAGAAGATAAAGGACTATATCGTTCTGATGATGCAGGAGCCAATTGGAAATTATTAAATGGAGATTTTGGCTTAGTCGTGAGACCTTTCTATTTCGCTAGAATAGTTGTAGATCCAAAAAACCCGGATATTCTGGTTAAAGGAGGATTGTTTGGTTCTATCTCTAGAGATGGAGGAAAGACATTCAAAAACTTGGGGAACATGCATGCAGATATACATGATATTGTTTTTGACATCAACAATTCAGACAGAATGTATGTAGGAACCGATGGTGGAGTCTACAGAAGCTGGGATGGTGGATCAACAATGGATATGGTGGATAATTTACCTATTTCTCAATTCTATCATATTAGTGTAGATAATGAAGAACCCTATAATATTTATGGTGGTCTGCAAGATAATGGTTCCTGGTGGGGGCCATCTTCTTCTCCAGGAGGTATAGAAGCTCGTGACTGGAATCGTGTTGGATATGGAGATGGATTTAGAGTATTAAAACACCCTGCCAAGAATATTATATATTCTGAAATGCAAGGAGCACAAAATGTTTGGAGATATGATGTAAACAAGAATTACACCAAAAATGTTGCCCCTTTACCTATTAAGGGAGAGGCAGATTTACGCTTTAACTGGAACGCTCCAATGGCTGTGAGTAATCATCAACCAGATCGGTTTTATATGGGTAGCCAATTCCTTCATGTAAGTGAAGATATGGGCGATAACTGGAAAAAAATATCACCAGACCTAACCACCAATGATCCTACAAAGCAAGATAAAGAATCAGGAGGTATCTCTACAGATAAATCGGGAGCCGAAACTCACACTACAATTTTTACAATTGCAGAGTCCCCGATTGATCAAAAGGTAATTTGGGTAGGAACCGATGATGGTAATGTACAGGTTACACAGGATGGCGGAGCGACCTGGACCAATACAGTAGCTAATATTCAAGGAGTACCAAAAAATACCTGGGTATATCATATAGAAGCTAGTTCACACAATAAAGGAACAGCATATGCTGTGTTTGATGGTCATGCATCGGGAGATATGAATACCTATGTATATAAAACATCAGATTTTGGAAAAACATGGAAATCCCTTGTGACAGACGAGATTATAGGGTTTGCAAGAAACATTCAGGAAGATTATGTAAATGAAGATTTACTATACTTAGGTACCGAGTTTGGATTGTTTATATCCATAAATGGTGGTGAAAACTGGTCTCGTTTTACTAATAATATGCCTGCTGCTGCAGTGCATTTTATTGATCTACAGAAAAAAACTAATGATTTGGTATTAGGAACCCACGGTAGAGGTGTTATTATTATTGATGATATATCTCCTCTAAGACAAATAAACCAACAAGTTCTTGTTAAAGATGTTCACTTTTTTGATACCAAACCCTCAATAATCAAAGAAGAAGGTGGTTTTGGTGGCGGAAGTACAGAACTTCAATTTATAGGTGATAACCCAAGCTCTTCTGCAAAAGTTATCTACTACCTCAAAAAGAGACATACTTTTGGAAAAATGACACTATCTGTCCAGGATCAAAATGGTAATGAGATAGTAAGCCTTGTTCCCGGAAAAGCTAAAGGGATTAATATAGTAACCTGGAATTTCAGAAAAAAAGGACCTAAAGTAGCTGCAGGAAAAACATTCACCTTTGGTGGATTCACTGCTCCAAGAGTTTCTGCTGGGACTTATAAAATAGTGCTTAAAAAAGGTAAGAAACAATATGAAAGTGCGATAACATTATTAAATGATCCCACCTCATTAATTTCAGAAAAAGACAGAATTACTCATAATAAAACGACGCAAGAGTTATTTAATGACATGGAAGATCTGGCATATCTGGTTCATAAAATTGATCAAAATATAAAGAAGTCCGAAGCAGTATTAAAAAAAGATCCGGCTTCGCAAAAAGTTACTTCTGCCGTTATTAAGGAACTAAATACCTTAAAAGAAACTCTGGTAGTAACCACGGGTGATAATTATGTTGATGAAGCTGAACCCCAGCTGAGAGAAAAATTATCTGATTTATATGGTGAAGTGGCAGAGCAATTCGAGAAACCTTCATTTGCTCAATTAGAAAATCAGGAAGTATTAGAAACAAGATTAAATGAAGCTAAAACTGCATACGAGAAAATCAATGGTAAGCAGGTAGCTAAACTTAATAAATATCTTGAAAAAGCAGGGAACACTCCTGTCAAAATTTTAAGTAAAGAAGAATTCTTAAAAAAATAAACTAAAAAACATCTTGTTGCATAAAAGCCCTCTATAATAGGGGGCTTTTATTATATATAACTTATTGTTTAGGTAATGTAACAGAAAAATAAAAAGATTAGATTAGTATAACAAAACATCCCATATAATATATGTAACTCTATTATTGTTTATAAGTCGTTTAAAACTCTAATCACCATCTTGATTTTTGAGCACAACAAATACTTATTTTTAGTAAACCTTCTTTATTATGGAAAACAGGGAATCAAATTTATTGGCAATACGACCACAGTTATTAAATGCAAGAGTTTCTGAAAACATGTCTAATGATGAGCAATTTCAGAACAAAACGATTAGGCCTATTATAAAACTACAAGGAGGCCTATTAATCGAAGTATTTAAAAACTACATTAAAAAAAGAAAGAATACTTTCTACGAATTATCCTTAGAAAAACGTTTCGATTTTATTGAAAATGCTATCCAAAAGGACATGAAATTCAGAAATAGTTTAAAAGGAATGATTATAGGTCAATTTACTGTAGAAGAATACCAGGCCTATATGGAAAATTCTTCTGCATTAAACAAACGAATGATGAGTATCGTAAAAGAGCGCCTACAAGATAATATACAATTATTAGAGTATAAGGTAGCATAATTGATGATGATTCTTCATATCATAATACACTGTTAATTGTGGTAATGCCGTAGTAGAAAACAGGACATTTCATATATCTTTAAAAGTATAATAACTTTTAAAACCTATAGTCATGTTAAATAACATTATGAACCTTAATGGTGTTGAGAAATTAAACAGGAAACAACAATTATCTGTTAATGGAGGAAGAAAACAATGCATTGATCCCAGAACTGGCTTGTGTACAGATTATGGGCGTCATTGTGCAGAACTAGAATGCGTTCTTATAATCGACTAATTCTGTATTTTATATCAAAAAAAGCTGTCGTTTATTAGCGACAGCTTTTTTAATACGATAATATCGTTTTTCTATTTGCTCAAATATTCTAGTACATTCTCTTCTATCCTTCCTTGTATATCAGAGACATCTTCTTTTATAAAAGATACTCCTGTTATATTTTCATATAATTCGATATATCGTTCAGAGACAGAATTAATATATTCATCTGTCATCTCAGGAATCTGTTGACCTTCTTTACCTTGAAAACCTTTACTAATTAGCCACTGTCTTACGAACTCTTTAGATAATTGTTTCTGTGATTCCCCATTCTGTTGTCGTTCTTCATATCCTTCTTCATAAAAATAGCGAGAAGAATCCGGAGTGTGTATTTCATCGATCAGTACAATTTTACCATCTTTTGTTTTACCAAACTCATATTTGGTATCCACAAGGATCAACCCTCTTTTTGCTGCAATCTCTGTTCCTCTTTGAAAAAGTTTACGTGTATAATCTTCTAAGATGAGGTAATCTGTTTCAGAAACAATTCCTTTTGATAATATTTCTTCTCTAGAAATATCCTCATCATGCTCTCCATTATCAGCTTTGGTAGAAGGTGTTATGATTGGTTGAGGAAACTTATCATTCTCTTTCATACCATCGGGCATAGATACACCACACAATATTCTCTTATCGGCTTTATATTCTCGAGCTGCATGACCAGAAAGATAGCCTCTAATCACCATTTCTACTTTAAAAGGTTGGCATAAATGCCCTACAGCTACATTTGGATCTGGAGTGGCTATTAACCAATTTGGCACCAAATCTTCTGTTTCTTTCATCATCTTGGTCGCAATTTGATTAAGAATCTGCCCCTTAAAAGGAATTCCTCGTGGCATTACTACATCAAACGCAGATAAACGATCAGTTGCAATCATCACCAAAAGTTCATCATTTATACTATATACTTCTCTTACTTTCCCTTTGTATACTGATTTTTGATTAGGAAAATTATAGTTTGTATCTACAATTGTATTCATTACTTAGGTTTCGGGTTTCGGGCTTTAATTTCAATTAGAAACTAAAAACCTGAAACTATTTATCCATTTCTATGTTCTATCTCTTTATAAGCTGCAATTACCTTTTTTACCAATTTATGGCGAATCACATCTTTGTCATCCAGGTAAATCATACCTATCCCCTGTGTGTTTTTAAGCACTAGTAGAGCTTCTTTAAGTCCAGAAGTAACTCTTCTTGGTAAATCTATCTGTCCAGGATCACCTGTAATAATAAATTTAGCATTTTTTCCCATACGCGTCAGAAACATTTTCATCTGTGCATGTGTTGTATTTTGTGCCTCATCAAGGATCACAAAAGCATTATCCAATGTTCTACCTCGCATAAATGCCATAGGTGCGATTTGTATAACTCCTTTTTCTATATAACTGTCGAGTTTTTCATTAGGGATCATATCACGTAAAGCATCATATAAAGGTTGCATATACGGATCCAGTTTCTCTTTAAGATCTCCTGGTAAGAATCCGAGATTTTCTCCAGCTTCTACTGCGGGACGTGTAAGAATAATACGTCTTACCTCTTTTTCTTTTAGTGCCTTAATAGCTAGTGCAACACTGGTATACGTTTTTCCGGTACCTGCTGGACCAATAGCAAAAACCATATCGTTCTTTTTACAAGTCTCCACCAGCTTACGTTGGTTAGCAGTCTGAGCCTTAATTAGTTTACCTCCTACTCCATGCACTAATGTTTCTCCACTGTTAGGCGATGTTTCATAATCTGCCTTACTCACACTGGTAAGCACTCGCTCTATTGCATTCTCATCCAGCTTATTGTATTTGCTAAAATGCTCGAGAAGCATATTAAGACGCATATCAAACTCTTTGAGCATGTCATCGTCTCCATACACTTTTATTTTACTGCCTCTTGCTACAATTTTTAACTTAGGGAAGTACTTTTTTAATAATTGAATATTGCTATTCTGAAGTCCGAAAAACTCTCTCGGATTGATTTCTGTAAGTTCTATAATAAGTTCGTTCAAAAGCTATACGAATTTTAGTATGATTTTTTTTTAGGATTGACTAAGTTTGCTAAAGTTGTTCAAGTTTTTGTCGGGAAAACAAAATAGAAATTTAAAACGAAGCAAAATGTTTATATTATCACTATATAAGTTAGTGATCAAAAAACAGTAAATACGATGGTTTTATCATCATTTTGTTGTCCAAAGAAAAGCCTTGAATAACTTCAAAACAAATTTACATATTTTTAAGTGCTTACAACTAAAAGATATTAACAATTCTTATACATGCCAATAATCACCTTAACTACAGATTTTGGAATCAAAGATCATTTTGTATCTGCGGTTAAAGGAGCTATTTATACAGAATTGCCAGATGCCAAAGTTGTTGATATATCTCATGAGATCTCACCTTTTCATATAACAGAAGCTGCATACATCATACAAAATGCTTATAAAAGTTTTCCAAAAGGAAGTATACATATCATAGGAATCGATAGTGAACTTAATCCAGAAAATAAACATATTGCTGTAGAACTAGACGGTCATTACTTTATATGTGCTAATAATGGACTAGTGTGTTTAATCACATCAGAATTTAATCCAGAGAAGATTGTCGAAATAAATATTCACGATGCTATAGTATCTAATTTTCCTGTGTTGGATGTTTTTGTGGCCGTGGCTTGTCATATTGCCCGAGGTGGTACACTAGAAGTAATTGGAAAAACAATCTCAGAAATCAAAACAATAAAAGGGATTACCCCTATTGTAAACCTTGGAGATAAACAAATAGTAGGTAGTATTATCTATATCGATAATTATGGTAATTTGGTTACCAACATTACACGTAAGCTTTTTGAGGAAATTGGAAAAGGACGTAAATTTAAAATTACAGCACGTACAGCGGTATTTCAAAACGTATATAACCGATATAGCGATGCTATTAATTTTGATATCGAAAAAAGTAAACGCGAAGAAGATGGTAAAAAATTGGCTGTCTTTAATTCTTCGGGATACTTAGAACTAGCTATCTATAAGAGTAACCCTAAAACTGTAGGAGGAGCCTCCAATCTCTTTGGATTGTACTATAGAGATACGGTAAGCATTAGTTTTGAATAATTAATATCTGAAAAGAAGCAAAAATAAACTGTAAAACCTTGTGGTTATACTTTTGAAAATTAAAAAATGATAATACGAATCGTAAAAATGGGATTCTTACCCGATCAAATTGATGCTTTTTTAGAAAACTTTGAACAGAATAAAGAGAAGATCAGAAATTTTGAAGGATGTAGTCATCTAAAATTAGTAAGAGATGTACATCAAACTAATCAATTTTTCACCTATAGCCATTGGGAATCTGAAGAACATCTCAATAACTACAGAAACTCTGCGTTATTCAAAGGAGTTTGGGCAAATACTAAAAATAAGTTTAGTCAAAGACCAGAAGCATGGAGTGTAATCGAGGTATAAAGTTTATGACACATGACTTCATAAACTTAAAAAAACTTCAATCCTAAAAAAACTATGTTTGCATTAATACGAAAAGAAATCAATACCTTTTTCTCCTCTGCTGTAGGGTATTTGGTGATTGCTATATTTTTAATCCTTAACGGACTCTTTTTGTGGGTCTTTAAAGGACAATTTAATATCCTGGATAGTGGGTTTGCTGATCTTTCGCCTTTTTTCCAGATTGCACCGTGGATATTGTTATTCCTCATTCCCGCTGTAACCATGAGAAGTTTTGCAGAAGAAAAGAAACAAGGAACTTTGGAGGTATTGATTACAAAACCAATCAAAAACTGGCAATTGGTACTTGGAAAATATCTAGGTAGCTTATCCTTAATCCTAATTGCTTTAATCCCTAGCCTCCTTTATATCGTTGCTATTTATCAATTAGGGAACCCAATTGGTAACCTCGATATAGGTAGTACAATGGGATCGTACATTGCACTATTATTACTTGCCGCAGCATATACCGCAATGGGTATATTTTCGTCTTCGATTACCAACAATCAGATTGTTGCTTTTTTGATCTCGCTGTTTCTATGTTTCATTTTTTATTTTGGTTTTAGCGGACTCGTAGATTACAACTTGCTAGGAGCAATGAATACTATCGTTGAACAACTAGGAATGCAATTGCATTATGAACGTATGAGTCGAGGTATTTTGGATACCAGAGATATCTTTTATTTTTTAAGTAGTATTCTACTATTTGTGATTCTTACCATTATCGTTCTTAAAAAAGGTGCAATAAAGCAGAAAATCAAACCTATTGGTATTACATTAATCTCTGTCATTGTTCTATTTTTAATCGGAAACTCATTATATAATCGTTTTGACCTTACCCAGGATAGTCGTTTTACACTTTCTGAAGCTACCAAAAACTTAGTAAAAGGAGCAACGGCTCCTGTTGTTATTGATGTATTGCTAGAAGGAGATTTCCCTTCAGAGTTTAGACGTTTACAATCTGAAACCAAACAAATATTAGAAGAGTTTAATGCTATAAACCCTAATGTTCAACACATTTTTACCAATCCTTTAGAGGAAGAAGGAATACGAGCACAAACAATTACAGAACTACAAAAATTTGGTCTAACCCCAATGGAGGTCAGCGTACAGGAAAACGGAAAAACCGAAATTGAAACTGTAGTTCCCTGGGCTATTCTAAGTTTTCAAAACAGAAGTGTAAAAATTCCTTTAATCAAAAATACCATTGGAGCCACTTCAGAAGAGCGAGTAAACAGCTCTATTCAACAATTAGAATATGCTTTTGCAGATGGATTAACCAAGTTACTACATCCTAAAAAACACAAAATTGCAGTGCTTAAAGGAAATGGGCAATTACCAGATATCAAAATTGCCGATTTTATTAAAACGCTACAAAACTATTACTTTGTCGGGGCATTTACTTTGGATTCGGTAGCGAGTAATACAACAAAGACATTACAAGAGTTGCAAAAGTTTGATATGATTATCAATGCTAAGCCTACAAAAGCTTTTTCTGAAAAAGAAAAATATGTACTGGATCAATTTGTAATGAATGGAGGAAAATCATTATGGCTATTAGAATCTGTTACTATGGAAATCGATAGTTTAATGAATCCAGAAGGTTCTTCTGTTGCAATCATGCAGGATCTAAGATTAGGAGATGCTTTATTCTCTTATGGAGTAAGAGTTAATCCCGTTTTGGTAAATGATTTGTACTCTGCACCATTGGTATTAGCTTCTGGGCAAGGTAGTGAAACTCAATTCACCCCATATCCATGGTTTTATGGATCACTAACTAAAAGTGCCAGCAACCACCCTATTGTTAAAAATACAGAATCTGTGAAATTTGAATTTTCAAACCAGATTGACACCTTAAAAAATAGTATCAAAAAGACGATACTACTCACTAGTTCTGATAAATCAAAAATAGAGGGAGTACCTAAAGAAATACTATTAGAAAATATTATTAGAAAAAAACCAGACATTGCTAGTTATAATGCAGGTCCTCAAAGTTTGGCTGTATTACTTGAAGGAAATTTTAAATCTACCTATAAAGACAGAATAAAACCTCATAAAATTAAAGATCATAAAGATAAAAGTGATTCTACAAAAATGATCGTTATTGCCGATGGGGATATTATTAAAAACCAAACGCGAAAAGGGCAGCCAATAGAATTAGGTTTTGATCCGACCATGAATTTAAAATATGGAAATAAAGAGTTTCTGTTAAACGCAGTAAATTACCTGTTAGATGATTCTGGCCTTATTGAAATTAGAAGTAAAGAGATCAATATTTCATTTCTAAATGTAGAAAAAGTTGTTGAAAACAAAACCCTATGGCAAGTTATCAATATCCTGATCCCCTTACTTATCCTTATGGTTTTTGGGTTCTTATTTTCGTTAATCAGAAAGAAAAAGTATCAAAAAACCGTTTAAAATTCTATTCTCTATATTTGATATAGAAAAATCTCAAAACTTAAAACGTTAAATCTATTAATCGCGAAGCCCTAAATATCGTTCTTAAAACAGAAGACCTCTCTATTGGTTATCGTACCAAAAAGGAGCTTAATGTTATTGCTGCTGATATCAATCTAAAATTGCATGAAGGAGAACTGGTAGGATTAGTAGGTGCCAACGGAATCGGAAAATCTACTTTATTACGTACTCTATCCCGTGTGCAGCCAGCCCTACATGGTAAAATCATGTTGTCTGATATAGAGCTTCAATCTTATAAATCTGTCGAACTAGCTTCGCAACTGAGTATTGTTTTAACAGAGCAAATTGCTTCAAAAAATCTTACAGTACAGGAATTGGTAGCCCTAGGTAGACAACCTTATACCAACTGGGTAGGAAAAATGGCAGAAGAAGATATAGAGCAAATTCGCAAAGCAATCGAGGTAACACATATTGGTGACTTGGTAGCCAAGAGATGTTTTGAACTTAGTGATGGGCAATTGCAAAAAGTACTTATAGCCCGTGCTATTGCACAGGATACGCCTTTTATTATGCTTGATGAGCCTACAACTCACTTAGATGTATACCACAAAGCTTACATCCTCAAACTACTAAAACGTTTGGCCTTTGAGACCAGAAAAACTATTCTTTTTTCTACTCATGAAATTGATTTTGCCATACAATTATGTGATAAAATGATTGTAATGAATGAGGACGGTTTCGAATTTGGAAGACCCAAAGAATTAGTACAATGCCGTGCATTTTCATCTCTTTTTCCTGAAGACCTGATTCTTTTTGATTCTAAATCCGGGAGATATAAAGTAAGAAACTAAATTCTTGTAAAACACTACTTTTCTCCTACCTCTCTTTGCTTTTAATTACACTTTATCGAATAAATCTGCTTATCAAGGGAAAACTGTAAAAATTTGAAGTTGCTAACCTCGTACTATTAGTCTGGAAAGTCATAATTTTATCCCAAATTATAAATTAAACCTATGAATACCATGTTAAAACTCAAATCAATTGTAACTTTATTAATTATCGCAGCTTTTACATTTAGTTGTAGCTCCGATGACAATGATGATCTTATCCCAACCGATGGTGAGGTATTTGATGCAGAACTTATCGTATCAGAATCTGGTGTTGGCGATAAACGCGATGTTAATGTTACTGGTGGTGTTACCAAAACAACTATAAAATCAAAAGTAAAATTTTCTTCTACCACCAAATCAATGAGAAGATTATATATCACTCAGGATATTAATGGTACAGGAGAAGAGCCTTTTGTATTTGATACTCAAGAAGTTGATGAAAAACCTGATAAATCTCTTGATCTTGTGGGTGGAGATAAAAAAGATTTCGAATTTAAGATCGATCTACCAACACCAAATATGACCAATGGTACTATTGTATATAAATTCTGGGCAACTACAGGAAGAGGTGATTTTAGAGATATTACAAAAAGAAATGCATTAGGAGATAATGTTGTTGGTACAATAACTGTAACGTATGGTTCTGGTACAAATAGCGGTTCTGGAATTAAATCTTTTACACAAACTATCTTATCTGCTCCTCTTGCAGATGGTTCTTCTGAAACGTTTATTTCTTTATTCAATGAAACGGTATATAAAATAAACCAAGGAGAAGAATTTGCAGCTTTATGGGATTTTGGATATTATTATGGATTAACAGGAAAAGCTTCTTTGGCTTCTTCTAACAACTATCCTACAAATATTATAGACGTACCAACCATAGGTGGTGTTACTGCTGATGAATTAAACAAAGCATATTTTGGGCTATCCTCTAAAACTGTAGTAGAATTTGATGCGATAAGTAGTAGAAGTGAATTAGATTTTGTTGTACAACCAACAAGCCAAAGAATTAATAATTTAGCCGTTACCAATATTATTGATTTTGTTGATAATTACGGGAACAAAGGACTTATAAAAGTAGTAGAAATTTCTGGTACTGATGGAACAGGAGATTTTATTAAACTAGAGATTAAAGTACAAAACTAGACTCTTGATTCATAAATAAAGCCAGTCTTTCATAGCTATGAAAGACTGGCTTTATTGTTTACTATGATTGATTATCCTTCACTTTGTATTAATTTTGTAACTTCTCTAAACCGGGTTAAAGAATAAACAGTGATGAATATAGAAGACTATAGAGAGTACTGCATTAGTAAAAAAGGAGTAACTGAATCTTTTCCTTTTGGAAAACTTCCTGATGTTTTAGTTTTTAAAGTATTAGGAAAAATGTTTACCGCTACAGATATATCATCTTTTAAAGCTATAAGTGTGAAATGTAATCCCAATGATGTTGATACTCTTCGAGAAACCTATACCGCCGTAGCACCTCCATCATACATGAGTAAAAAACATTGGAATAAAATAATAATGGATCACTCTATCCCCGATACGCTTATCAAACAATGGATAGATGATTCTTATAATCTGGTAGTCAAAAAATTACCTGTTCGGGATCGAGATAAGCTAAAAGAATAGTAACATCATAAATATGAAAACTTCGAATACTTCATCCAAATTTTCATTGCTTATCTTTATCTTTGAGTAAACAAAAGATTACATGTCAGAATACACACCGATTATCATTGCCGTTGGGGTAATCATTATATCAATTATTGTAGGTTTTTTTATTGGTAAATATGTAGTTTCATTACAACATAATAGTGAAAAAAGTGCTACTAATGAAAGAGCAAATTTGCTTCAATCTCAGTTCGATGAGCTTAAAAATAACACCGAAAAACAACTTTCTGAATTAATTAAAGAACGTGAAGAGATTCGTAGAGAAAAAGATTTTCTGAATACCGAACTTACTCGTCGTAATGCAGAATATGAAAATCTTCAGCTTAAAAATGCATCGCAAAAAGAAGAAGTAGAAAAACTTCAGGAAAAATTTACCAAAGAATTCGAAAACCTTGCTAATAAAATCCTAGAGGAGAAGTCTAATAAATTTACCGAACAGAATAAAGAGAATATTAAAAATATCCTGAATCCATTACAGGAAAAGATCAATACTTTTGAGAAAAAAGTAGAACAAACCCATAAAGAAAGTATCGATTATCACGCAGCACTGCGCCAGCAAATAGTAGGTCTTAAAGACCTTAATGAGCAAATGAGTAAGGAGGCGACCAATCTCACCAAGGCACTTAAAGGCGATAGTAAAATGCAGGGTAATTGGGGAGAATTAGTACTGGAACGTGTATTAGAAAAATCTGGATTAGAGAAAGATAGAGAGTATTTTGTGCAACAAAGTTTTACTCTTGATAACGGACAAAGAGTGATGCCAGATGTAGTGATTTATCTACCAGACAATAAAAAAATGATTATTGACGCTAAGGTGACACTTACCGCATATGAGCGTTATATCAATGAAGAAAATGAAGAGTTAAGAGCTACTCATCTCAAAGAACACATCACATCATTGAAACGTCATGTAGATCAGCTTTCAGAAAAAAACTATCAAGATTTGTATGATATCGAATCACCCGATTTTATTTTAATGTTTGTTCCTATAGAACCTGCTTTCGCAATAGCAATTAATCAGGATAGCAAATTATACAATCAGGCTTTCGAGAAAAATATAGTAATCGTTACTCCTTCTACTCTTTTGGCCACCCTACGTACGATTGATACCATGTGGAATAATGAAAAACAACAACGTAACGCTATTGAGATTGCACGACAGGCTGGAGCTTTATATGATAAGTTTGAAGGGTTAGTAAAAGATCTTACCGGTGTAGGCAAAAAGATAGATGATGCCAAAAAAGATTATTCTGCTGCAATGAACAAACTTGTAGAAGGTAAAGGAAATCTGATTACAAGTGTCGAAAAACTTAAAAAGATGGGGGCTAAAGCCAAAAAATCATTACCCGAAGCTGTGATTAAAAGAGCCACCGAAGAAAATGAATAATCAACAAAACATATATCAATAATTATGGTATCAAATTCAAACTTATCAGAAATCATACATAGGTTCATTGGAGGATTGTTTTACATGCTACCCATCCTGGTATTTATAATTCTTACGATTTACTATATGAGTAAAAAAGGAGCAACAAAAGAAGGAGTTCTTATACTTATCGGTAATATCCTGATCCTGATAGTCGCAATTTTACATCAATTCATATATAGGTTTGTAGATTCATGGGGACTTGACACATATCTTATTATCAACTCTGGAATAAATACTATTTCATTTATTGGATCCATACTTTTTATAATCGGTTTCTATATGATGATCCAGAAAATTATTAAAAATAAGGTTTCAGAATAAAAAAACAACTATGGGGCAAGACATTACAGAAATTATTAAACATATTTTTTTGGGTATTCTAACCTCTATCCCACAATTAGTTATAGTTATATTATGTATCTATTACATAACCAAAATAGGGTCAAAAACAGAAGCAATATTATTAACCACAGGTAGCATTATATCTTTATTATGTGGTATTTCGAATGTTGTAGGTGCTACATATATTAGTACGTTAGGAGTAGATTCTTATGTAATCTTTATATATATTATCCAAGGTTTTTCCTTTTTAGGATCAATTCTTTTTGTAATTGGTTTTTTTATTCTGATAAGAAAAATAATAAAGAGTAAAGTATTTGCGCCCAATACTAAAACAAGTAATTAAAAGATGTAAACACATGAAATCTATACTTATAAAAATATATTTCTTTGTATTTCTTTTCGGAAAC
This sequence comes from Aquimarina macrocephali, assembly GCF_051627225.1. NCBI lineage: Bacteria > Pseudomonadati > Bacteroidota > Flavobacteriia > Flavobacteriales > Flavobacteriaceae > Aquimarina > Aquimarina macrocephali. The sequence goes on along the minus strand of NZ_CP151795.1, from coordinate 4,080,153 downwards.
GTTTTTCATATTGCTACTGCACAGCAGGCTTATTTTCCCGAGCGGGGAAACTGGCAAGAAAAAAGTCCCGCCGAATTTAAAATAGATGCACAAAAACTTCAAGAAGCAGTACAGTTTGCTCAGGATCATGAGTATTCGGGATCAAAAGATCTACGTGAAGCAATCGTAAAAGGTTTTGAGCGAGAACCATATCACAAAATTCTGGGGCCTACCAAAAAAAGAGGCGGCCCTGCAGGACTTATCATTAAAGACGGGTACATTATATCGAAATGGGGAGATATAGACAGGGTAGATATGACATTTAGCGTTACCAAAAGTTATTTATCTACTATGGCAGGATTAGCTGTAGATGATAGGTTGATACGTTCTGTTGATGATCACACCCATACTACCATATGGGATCATACATTTGATGGAAAGCATAATAAGAAAATTACCTGGAGACACTTACTTACGCAATCCTCAGATTGGTCTGGGCAACTATGGGGTGGATATGACTGGGCAGATCGTCCCCCAAAAGAAGGTGGTATTGACGATTGGAAATTTAGAAAACTTAATGAACCCGGAACTGTTTTTGAGTACAACGATGTTCGAGTTAACGTATTAGCCTATTCCTTACTAAATGTTTGGAGAAAACCACTGCCACAGGTCCTAAAAGAAAAAATAATGAACCCCATTGGTGCATCAACCACATGGAGGTGGTATGGATACAATAACTCCTGGGTTGCTATTGATGGTATCAATATGCAGTCTGTAAGCGGTGGTGGTCATTCTGGTGGTGGATTATTCATTAACACATTAGATCATGCCCGGTTTGGATTACTTTTTCTTAATGATGGAAACTGGAACGGAACACAATTACTATCAAAAGAATGGATCAAAGAAGCTATCAAACCCTCACAGGCAAACCCGAACTATGGATTTATGTGGTGGCTTAACCAAAAAGGATCAAGACACTGGGAAGGATTACCAGAACATTTGTACTATGCTGCAGGTTTTGGTGGTAATTTTATCGTAGTGGATCAAAAACAAAACCTGGTAGTAGTTACTCGATGGCTCGAACCCAATCAAATCGATGAATTTATGACCAAAGTATATAACGCATTCTAAAAATGAAAAAAATACTCGGAATACTTATCATTGTAATCTTAATTCTTTTTGCAGCATGGTATGCATTTATATATTATGCATCATATAGTGAAGGAACCAGAAGTGGCGAGCTCATAAAATTTAGTAATAAAGGAGTAGTATTTAAAACCTGGGAAGGCGAAATTAGCCAAGGGATCTCTGGAGCACAAATATTTAGTTTTTCTGTTGAAAGCCAGAAAGAAGACATTATTAAGAAACTCGAAAAATTTCAGGGTAGATATGTAAAACTTAAATATAAGGAGCGTTTTGCAAAAATTTCCTGGCTTGGAGACACAAAGTATTTTGTGATCGATGTCGTTGAAGAAGACTCTCCACACTTTAGAAATAAATAGTATGGGTCTTACATCATACATTATCAACTAAATGAATACTAGAATGAAAAAGTACAAAACCAATACCGAATCCAGAGTAACTATTTCAGAATTGATGCTTCCCTCCCATTCTAATTTTAGTGGAAAAATACATGGTGGTTATATCTTGTCTTTGATGGATCAAATTGCTTTTGCATGTGCTTCTAAACACTCAGAAACCTATTGTGTTACTGCCAGTGTTGATAAAGTAGATTTCTTAAAACCTATTGAGGTTGGTGAACTTGTAACCCTTAAAGCATCTGTTAATCATGTAGGCAATACCTCTATGGTAGTAGGTGTAAGAGTCGAATCAGAAAACATACAGACCAGTAAAGTAAAACATTGCAACTCTAGTTATTTTACTATGGTGGCCAAAAATGATAAAGGCAAAAGTGTGCCTATACCTGGATTGATCTTAGAAAACAAAACTTCGATACGTCGTTTTGTAAGAAGTATTATACGTAAAGAAGATGCAGTTACAAGGCGTAATCGTTTCAAAGACTCAGAATTTGATCCCGAATCCCATTTCGAAATTCTTGACCAATACAATGTAAAGATTGATTTATAATTAAATCAAGATCATTACGTTATACCATCTATTAGCAAAATCTTTGTATATTTCATATAAAAACCCCGTTATGGAAAATATATTCAAAAAAAATTTAATGTTACTTATAGCTGTACTTTGCTTTAATTGTAGCAGTGGTGATGATAGCCCACAACCTAATCCCGATCCGGACCCTGATACAAATCCAAACCCAAATAAAATTACAACATATGATGCAGATGTTAAGGCTATTATAGATGGTCAATGTGTACGTTGCCATACTGTTCCTGCTCAAAACGGGGCTCCTTTCCCTATGCGTAATTTCACAGAAACTATAGTTGGTGTAAATAGAGATCTTGTACTTTTAGTTAACTCAACGGGAGTAAATGTAATGCCACCAGAAGGTAGGTTGCCACAAGCCACAATAGATATTATCCTGGATTGGGAAGCGGATGGTTTTTTAGAAAAATAACATCCCATTTTTTTAGAGTATCTACTTAAAATACAAAAAAGAGGCTGGAGTTACCCAGCCTCTAAATACATACTCAAAAATATGAAACTACCGTATATTAATTTGTGGTAGCTATAGGAGCCGTATGGCCTCCTTTACTTACAGAACCATCTGTTCCTGTACTGTTACCTCTTAGTAATAATATTCCTGCCACATGTGGTGACGCCATAGAAGTACCAGAGATTTTATTAAACCCTCCATTTAACCACGTAGACCATACCTGACTACCTGGAGCCCAACGATCTACACTTCTTCCGTAATTAGAAGATCCTGCAGGACGATCACCATTTGCCATATTACCAACATTCCAAGAGTTTCTAGTTTGTAATCTTTGTGGTGAATAATACTGTGTATCATCATTACTATTACCTGCAGCCATAGCACCATAAGTTGTTCGCTCTAGGTTTCTAAAAGCATTGTCTGTAGCTGCATCAGTATGACGATTTCTATACCCTATACTATAGTTCCAGGTATCTCCATTCCTTGCATTTCTGGCAACATAATCTACACCACCAAGTATAGCTGCATCACTACCGCTACCCTGTGCGTTTAAAACTCTTACAGAAACAACTGTAGCACCATAAGCCACACCAATAACTCCAGAACCATTATTTTTTGCAGCAACAGTTCCTGCTACATGAGTTCCGTGTCCGTTTTGATCTTGCCATGATCCACCAACAAAACTTCTGCTTCGGTTAGTATCGATATTTAAATCACTATGAGGTGAGATTCCACTATCAATAATCCAGCAAGTTTTACCAGCACCATTTGCTCTACCTACTCTATTTATACCCCATGGTAAAAAGTCTCCGCTAGGTAACCAAGAACCTTTGTTCGCTCCTTTATTATGCACAGTTGCAGGAAGGGCCTTAACTGGTGTTCCCATTTCAACATCCAATGTTCTAATATAATTAGGCTGGATATATGCAATTTCAGGATCATTTTTAAGCGTTTTTACCTGCTCTTCTGATAAGTTTTCTACATGAAAACCTTGGATAGCACTGCTATAGGTTTGTTTTATGTTATCCTCTGCTATTGCATATTTGGATAACGTTTGCTGCGATTTAGCTTTCATACCAGCGCTTTTACCAGAGAGAGATTTATCTTCTTTATAAATTATGATATATTCTCCAGGTATTGCCTGTTCTGCTCCGACTTCTTCAGTAGTATCTATTCCGGTTTCGATATCAGTAACACCATCAGCATCTTTTTCACAACTATAAAAGAAGAGAGAAAAGACTGTTAGCATACTTAAAATTCTCAGTTGAGTTTTCATTATTGTTTGATTTTTTGTGTTAAACGTTTGATTGTAAATTAAAAATGTTGAGCTCTCATTAAAATTTGTTGTTCAAAAGTAGAAATTAATTCAAATAAACAAATACGGCAAACACGTAACAAACAGCTAGTTATGACTCGGTTATTGTTTTCAAAGCAGATAAATCACCTCTTGATTTTCAATAATGCAACAGTGTTGCATTATTGAAAATCAAGAGGTTAAACAAAAAAAAGAATGTCTAAATAGAATAAAATTTCAGAAGAAAAAATCAATACTAGTTTAATCAAATTTAACTTTATTTAACAGTAAATTAACTCTGAATTAACAAATCAATAAATATTATTCGGAATAAATCAGTATTATTTTTACGGTATTCGTATTTACAAACCGATATTACATTTAAATTTATAATCATTTATTAATACATTGAAACAAAAAATCCATTATTCAACACTTTCACTCATGATCGAACATTAGTTTTTGTGTGATTCCTTTATAAAAACCTAAAAACTAACACTTTCTAAATCCTCCTCCATAAACCCATTTCCTTTTCTTTTCAAGACAACTCGTACTCTTCTTATTATTCTTGCTTTTATAATGTATTAACATCTAAGTTTTTCATCTAAATAATGATAATTATCATTATTTAGATTTAATTAAAATAAAATATTTGTTTCATAATTCAACTATCAAAAAATGAAACATATCTTTATTCTTCTACTATTATTATCAAATATTTTAAGGGCCAACGATACTTTTGATATTTCGGGAAAAGTAACAACAAATAACGAATCCTTACCTTTTGTGAATATATACTTAAAAGGTACTAAAACAGGTACCGTAAGTCAGGAAAACGGGAATTTTATAATTGAAAATATACCTGAAGGTGATTATGTTTTGGTAGCGTCTTTTACAGGGTTTAAAACGTTTCAAAAACGAATCTCTTTACAAGGAAAGAACATTACAATTGACATCAATCTTGAAGAGGTTGAACTTCTTGATGAAATCGTAATAACCGGAACTCTAAAACCTGTAAAAAGACTTGAAAGCCCTGTTCCTGTAGAAGTATATTCACCAACTTTCTTAAAAAAGAATCCCGCTCCTAATATTTTTGAAGCTTTGCAAAATGTAAATGGTGTACGGCCACAAATTAATTGTAGCGTATGTAACACCGGTGATATTCATATAAATGGTCTAGAAGGACCCTATACTTTGGTTTTAATCGATGGTATGCCCATCGTTAGTGGTTTATCAACTGTTTACGGGCTTTCTGGAATACCAAACTCTTTAATTGAGCAAGTTGAAATAGTTAAAGGCCCAGCTTCTTCTCTATATGGTAGTGAAGCTGTTGGTGGGTTAATTAATGTAATTACAAAATTACCAGAAAACGCTCCCATATTTTTTGCCGATAGTTATGTGACAGATTGGGGAGAAGCAAATTTTGATTTGGGTTTTAAAGCAAAAGTTGGTAAAAAATCCAATATGCTTTTCGGAGCTAATTACTTTAATTACTCAAATCCGATCGATAATAACAATGATAATTTTACAGATGTTACTTTACAAGATAGAATTTCTATTTTTCAAAAATGGGATTTTTCCCGAAAAAACAATCGTGTGTTTTCTGTAGCCGGACGTTTCTTTTATGAAGATCGTTGGGGAGGCGAAATGCAATGGACTCCAGAATTCAGAGGTGGTAAAGACATATATGGTGAAAGTATTTATACAACTCGTTACGAAGTAATTGGTAAATATCAATTGCCGATAGAAGAAAATATGATGTTTCAGTTTTCCTACTCAGATCACGATCAAAATTCTGCTTATGGAGATACTTTTTATCTAGCAAAACAGCGTATTGGTTTTGGGCAATTAACTTGGGATAAATCCAAACAAAATCACGATTTACTTTTTGGTGCGGCAATGCGCTATAATTATTATGATGACAATACACCTATTACAGAAAATTCAGATAAAATTGTAATTCCTTCGTTTTTTGCTCAAGACGAAATAACTATAAGTGAAAAACATAAACTATTACTTGGAGCAAGATATGACTATGACAAAAGGCACGGTAACATTTTTACTCCAAGATTAGCATACAAATTTAAACCCACAGAACACGACATTTTTAGGATAAACGCAGGAACAGGTTTTAGAGTTGTAAATTTATTTGCAGAAGAACATGCTGCTTTAACAGGTTCTCGGGATGTAATCATAGAAGAAGAATTAAAGCCCGAAAAATCGTATAATGTTAATGTTAATTATCTAAGAAAATTATACACCAAAAACAGTATGATTATCGGTATTGATGCTTCTGCCTGGTACACTTATTTTACCAATGCGATCTTACCAGATTATGATACCAACCCAAATCAAGTTATTTATGATAATTTAGATGGTTCTGCTACAAGTAAGGGCTTAAGTTTTAATTTAGATGCTGTTCTGTCTAGTAACGTTAAAGCTTTGGCTGGATTTACAATTCAAGACGTATCTCAAAAAGAAAATGGTATTAAACAACAACAAGTACTTACCGAAAAATATTCTGGAACCTGGACTATTTCTTATAAAAACTTCAATTATAATTTTACTATTGATTACACAGGAAATCTATATGGCCCAATGCGTTTACCTGTTTTGGGTGAATTAGATCCAAGAAAAGATGAATCTCAAGTTTGGAGTATCCAGAATATTCAACTAACCTATGATGGTTTGAAAAACTTTGAAGTATACGGTGGAGTAAAAAACTTGTTGAACTGGACACCTAATAAAGGTAATCCTTTTATCATAGCAAGAGCCAATGATCCTTTTGATGAAAATGTGGTTTTTGACACTAGTGGCAATGTCATTCCTACGGCAGACAATCCTTATGGATTATCTTTTGACCCAACATATATTTATGCACCAAATCAAGGTAGACGTTTATTTATCGGTTTAAGATATAAATTAGATTAATCATCTTTCATACTATAAAAGCTGTATGCATTACTAATACCTGTCTTCATCTATAAACATGAATTCAAAAAATAAAGCACAAGACCAGATTAAGAAAACTATACATTTTCTTATGCCTAAAACGAGTTAAATAAAAAAACCAGATTGTAAAGTATACAATCTGGTTTTTTATAATTTCTATATATAAAGTACTATTTACTCAAATACATTTTACGTCTCGAATATAGATCATAAAACTGATCATCTTTAAGGTCGTCAATAAACAAAATACTCTCTCCTGTACTTTTCATTTCTGGACCTAATTTCTTATTAACATTAGGGAATTTATTGAAAGAAAATACCGGTTGTTTAATCGCATATCCATTTAGATGAGGTTTGAAATCAAAATCTGTCACTTTCTTTTCTCCCAGCATTACTTTGGTTGCATAGTTTACATAAGGTTCTCCGTATGCCTTAGCAATAAAAGGTACTGTTCTCGAAGCTCTTGGATTTGCTTCAATGATATATACTGTATCATCTTTGATAGCAAACTGAATATTTATTAATCCCACGGTATTTAAAGCCAGAGCTATCTTATGTGTATGATCTTTAATCTGTTGCATTACAAACTCTCCCAAATTAAATGGAGGTAAAGTAGCATTAGAATCTCCTGAGTGAATTCCACACGGTTCTATATGCTCCATAATTCCTATGATATACACATTTTCACCATCACATATTGCATCTGCTTCTGCTTCGATCGCACCATCCAGATAATGATCTAATAGTAATTTATTATTAGGGATTTTGCGTAGTAAGTCGACAACATGCTCTTCTAATTCCTGCTTATTGATTACGATCTTCATTCCTTGCCCTCCTAATACATAAGATGGTCTCACCAAAATTGGAAAATCCAAACGATCTGCCACTTCAAGTGCTTGATCTGCAGTTTCTGCAATATCAAACTCGGGATATGGAATATTGTTTTCCTGTAATAATTTAGAGAAATGCCCTCTATCTTCAGCAAGGTCAAGTGATTGGTAACTTGTTCCTATAATCTTAATTCCGTAGCGATCTAATTTTTCAGCAAGTTTTAATGCCGTTTGACCACCAAGTTGAACAATTACTCCTTCAGGTTTCTCATGTCTGATAACATCATAAATATGTTCCCAAAATACAGGTTCAAAATATAATTTATCGGCAGTGTCAAAATCAGTAGATACAGTTTCTGGGTTACAATTGATCATTATCGTTTCATATCCGCACTCTGCAGATGCCAAAACGCCATGCACACAACAATAATCAAACTCAATTCCTTGTCCAATCCTGTTAGGGCCTGAACCTAAAACAACAATTTTCTTTTTATCACTAACAACACTTTCATTAGAAACATATTTTTCTCCTTCTGGTGTTTCTATTTCTGCTTCAAACGTAGAATAAAAGTAAGGAGTTTCGGCTTTAAATTCTGCAGCACATGTGTCTACTAATTTATACACTCTTTTTATTCCTAACTCATCTCTTTTGTTGTAGACTTCACTTTCATAACACCCTACCATATGAGCAATCTGTCTATCTGCAAAACCTTTTTGTTTAGCTTCCAGTATTAATTCTTTGGTAACAGATTGAATGGTATATGTCGAAATTTCTTTTTCAAGATTATATAATTCCTCATACTGTTTTAGGAACCACATATCTATTTTTGTGATTTCGTGTATTCTGCTTAATGGGATTCCCATCTGGATAGCGTCATAGATTACAAATACACGATCCCAGCTGGCATAGGTAAGTTTATCTATAATTTGATCATAGTCTTTATATCCTTTTCCATCGGCACCAAGTCCGTTTCTCTTAATTTCTAATGACTGAGTAGCTTTATGCAATGCTTCCTGAAACGATCTACCAATTGCCATTACTTCTCCAACAGATTTCATCTGAAGTCCTAATGTACGATCAGACCCTTCGAATTTATCAAAATTCCATCGTGGTATTTTTACAATTACATAATCCAATGTAGGTTCGAATAAAGCCGAAGTAGATTTGGTAATCTGGTTATCTAGTTCATCCAGGTTATATCCAATAGCCAGCTTTGCTGCTATTTTAGCAATCGGATATCCTGTTGCTTTTGATGCCAATGCAGAAGAACGAGAAACTCTAGGGTTAATCTCGATCGCAATAATATCTTCATTTTCATCTGGGCTTACCGCAAACTGTACATTACATCCTCCTGCAAAATCTCCAATACTACGCATCATATGGATCGCCATATCACGCATACGCTGAAAAGTTTTATCACTTAAAGTCATTGCGGGAGCAACGGTGATAGAATCGCCTGTATGGATTCCCATAGGATCCATATTCTCTATAGTACAAATAATAACTACATTGTCATTATTATCTCTTAACAATTCTAATTCATACTCTTTCCACCCGATAAGGGCTTTATCAATCATTACTTCATGAATAGGAGAAACTTCTAGTCCACGAGTTAATAACTCGTCAAAATCTTCTTCCTTATAAACTATAGACGCACCTGCCCCACCAAGTGTATATGATGCTCTAATTACAAGAGGAAATCCAAATTCCTGAGCAATCTCTTTTCCTTTTAGATAAGAATTAGCAGTTGCCTGAGGAGCCATTGGAATCCCAATAGAAAGCATTAGTTCTCTAAACTGTTCTCTATCTTCAGTAATATTTATAGCATCAATATCTACTCCTATGATCTCTACTTCAAAATCTTTCCATATTCCTTTTTCATCTGCTTCAATACAAAGATTAAGCGCAGTTTGACCTCCCATAGTGGGTAATACAGCATCAATCTGAGGGTGTTCTTTTAGAATCTGTATTATTGATTTGGTATTTAACGGTTTAAGATATACATGATCCGCCATAGAAGGATCTGTCATAATAGTAGCAGGATTCGAATTGATCAGAATAGTTTCTATTCCATCTTCTCTTAAAGAACGTAGTGCTTGTGTACCAGAATAATCAAACTCACACGCTTGACCAATAACAATTGGTCCCGATCCTATAATAAGTATACTTTTTAGTTTTTCTCTTTTTGGCATGTAATAACAGTATTGGCTTTTCCTATAAAATTATGTATTAGATATAAAAAAAGGCGTTACCTATAAAGTAACACCTTCAATATTTTTAATGAACGTTATCATTAGTGCTTATGTCTTAGTTCAGACGAAACAGATATTTTCTTTCTTCCTTTTGCTCTTCTACGAGCCAACACCTTTCTACCATTTGCAGAAGCCATACGCTCTCTGAAACCGTGTTTGTTTTTTCTCTTTCTCTTCGATGGTTGAAACGTTCTTTTCATTGCTGTATATCTTTATAAATCTTCTTGAAATATCTAACTTGATCTTTTATGAGAACTTCTTCCCAAAACTGCGGGCAAATATACAAAGAGTTTTTACTTTGACAAACGTAAATATCAAATATTTTTTATCCAAAAAAATTAGTTTCTTTGCACAAGAAAATCACAATCCTATTTTCATGAAAAAATCAATCATTTTTATACTAGTACTATTACTATCAATTACCGGGTTTTCTCAAGCTACTTTGCAATATAATTTAAATGTTGGAGATTCTTTTGCAATTCGCCAGGATTCTGAACAGATAATTACACAAGATATTTCTGGAACGAAGCAAACGATCACAAATGATATTAGCGCAGAGATGTCTTTTGTAGTGAAAAAAGTAGAAAATAGCCTGTTTTATATAGAAATGAAATATCAAATATTAAAAATGAAAACGAGTTCTCCCTCTTTAGGAGTTCTTATGGATATGGATACTTCTATAATACCAGATTCTACTGATATACAAGGTCTTATTTTTCAAGGACTTATTAACTCCCCTATTACCATGGTAATGCAAAAAAATGGCAAAATTAATGCTTTAGAGGGAACAGAAGTCCTTATTGATAATATGATAAAAAATGCTGGCATTACAGATCCAAATGCTGTGGCACAAGTACGCACTAGTTTAGATCAACAATGGGGAGATAACCAATTATTGGGTAATTTTGAGCAAATGACCTATATCTATGGTGATAATAAAGCTACATTAGGTGACCAATGGGAAAATGAGTATACTGGGAAAATGAAAAGTAAAAATAAATGGAATATTGCCTCAATTACGGATGAAAATGCTACTATTGCAGGTACATCAGAAGTAGAAATGGAAAATGTAAATGCTAGCGCTACTGTAATCGTATCGGGTTCTCAAAAAGCAATGATAACTGTTAATAGTAAAACAGGGCTTATGCTAGAAGGAAGCACAGAAGGTATCTGTAAAGGAAATACATTAATCTCTACCATGCCGGACACTAAAATACCTACGTCAATAAAATTTAAAAACAACTACAAAACAATAAAATAAGGTTTAAAATGTACAATAAAAATATAAAATTAGTAATCGCAGCAATCGTTACCGGAGTAGCAATATGGCAGATAGTAGAAGGATATGTAGGTAATGGAATTATGCTTATTTTATTAGCTGCTATTTTTGTCTTTTTATACTTTAAAAACGAATTAATTCTCCTGGCTTTCTTAAGGTTACGTAAACAAGATTTTGAGGGTGCCAAAAAATGGTTAAACAAAATCAAAAACCCCGAAAGTGCTCTTACTATAAAACAACAAGGATACCACAACTACCTTCTTGGTATTATGCTATCGCAAACCAATATCACACAAGCCGAAAAACATCTTAAAAAAGCAATTAAGCTAGGATTATCGATGAATCAGGATCTTGCAGTGGCAAAATTAAATCTTGCTGGTATTGCAATGACTAAACGTCGTAAAAGAGAGGCCCAAATGTTACTCACAGAAGCTAAAAAATTAGACAAACACAACATGCTTAAGGATCAGATAACAATGATGAAACAGCAAATGAAGAAAATTTAGGCATACTAATTGTATTAAAAATTACGTTTAATGATAGTTTAATACAATCTTTAGAACGTTTTTTAATTAAGCTAACAACTAAAGTTTTACACCTAAAAAATGTTATTTTTGATGGCATTATATTACATTAGCTACCGTAATCTATTTATAATGAAGAAATTATTAGTATTAGGAATACTCTCTTTATATTTTAGCAATTCCTTTGCTCAAGAAGAAAGACAAATACCATTTTCGGTTGCTATTTCGGCACATATCGTAAAATATAACCAAAAAATTGATCTTGCTTATCAAGATAAAGATTTGGAACGTGCTGAATTCTTATTTGACTCTCTGGTAACTAATCACCTTAGTGGAACTTATATGGATAACTTTAATGTATATCCACTAAAAGGAGATCCTATTCTTTTAAGAGATTACGAAAAACCAATTTTTCTTATTACATATGCTTCCTGGTGTGTTCCTGGCATTGGAGAAATCCCTGCGCTAAATGATCTAGCCGATAGATTTCATGATCAGATTGACTTTGTAGTGCTCTTCTGGGATAATAAAGAAAAATTAAAAGAAAAAGTAAAAGAGTACAATAGCAACATTCACCTAGTCCACATTGATGAAAAAACGAATCAGGACTCATATATTATCAATAAATTAAAGCACGCATTGGGCTTTCCTATGATGTATTTTATGGGTGGAGATAAAAAGATACTGGATATTAGAAAAATTGTTACTCATCACTCAAGTGAAACACTAACCAACTCTTACAATATCCACTTTAATTCATTATCAAAAGGTGTTTCTCTTTTAATTGCTGATTTGGATTTAAATACTGAAATAAACAATGCCGAGGCTGAAGCAAAAGAAAATGAAGATCGACGTACAGATGAAGAACGTGATATTGATGAAGAATATGAAAGATATAAACGAGAACGCGACTCTATAAATATCAAAAAGGATAATAACTAAAATTACTCTTTACTTTATTGCTCTTGTTTTTTAACATCATTCCATAACAAACTTTCACTAGAAACAGGGTATTTGTATTCTTTTAAAAATACTAATTTTAAAAACCTAATTGAAAGATTATTTATCGAAAGTGGTTTAAGAATTCAAAAAGTAATATAATGAATTTACCAAAGGTTTTAGCATTATCTCTGTTCATTTTAACAAGCTATTCTAATTCTTCTAAAAAGGAAGAAGCAATTATCAGAAACATAGAAAAAGAAGGGCAAAGCACTAAAATTCAAAAAATTAAAGTGACAAAATTTTATCTTCTTGTTCATTTTTATAATGAATCTTATGGTAGTATATTCATAAACGGGCTTCCCATACTTTACAGGTCTCAAGAAGATACCAAATCTGGCGCCAGAAGTAAATCATCGCAGATACCTATAGAAGATTTTTTAATCAATGGGATAAATACAATACGGCTTTCAGGGAATTTTAAAAAATATGAAATTGGTGTTTATCAACCCGAAATTGGTCAATTCATTAATGAAGGTATAAAAATAGAATTGAAAGAAGAAAAACCAGAATTTTTTACCTTTGAAATAGATGGTATTGATGATCGCCTATGGGATCATACTGAAGATTTTGAATCCTCGGATCATAAAAGTTTTACAGAGTTTGTATCCCAAGTAGATCAAATGATTAAAAAAGGGTTGATCGACAAATATTTAAAAGTCAATCAGGTTAGAATGCAAAAATCATTAAAAGAAAGGAATTCTAACGGGTCATCAGTATCTATAAAAGATCTAGAAGCTGATATTCAAGAGTCTTTTCAGACTATTACAGAAGGAAAAGAATATACTCCAATAGACATTCCTGAGAATGAGGTTACATATCACATCTCTGGTTCAAAAAAACTAGCAACAATAACTCACAAAAACAAGCCGTACTTTACTGGTTTTATAAATAACAAATATAATAACGTTTGGAGTTGGAAAATCATATATATGAAAAAGGACGGAGGTTTTATACCTATTATAGATTTTTAAGATAATATTATTTCCCAAAAATCATTTTTATCGCTACTATTAACAATACTCCACCAAAGATTTTTTTTAGTAATGCCTGATTTATAGAAATTGCTAGTTTACTTCCTAAATATCCTCCAATAATAAAAGTTACTGCTATTATAATCGCGTATTTCCAATTCACAAATCCTTCCTGATAGTAATTATATGCTGCTAACAACGTTACAGGGACTGCTAGTACTGCAAGACTAGTTCCTTGTGCTTCGTGTTGAGAAAAGTTTACCCATAAAATCAGAAGAGGAATCATAATCACACTTCCTCCTATCCCCAATGTACCACTAAAAAAACCTGCTAATAACCCAATTAAAATTAACGAAATAAGTACTGAAGTATTCACACATTTAAATTTTAGTAATCACTTGGTAACTAGTCATAAAATTAAGAACGTATGATCTCAACGTTCTCTTATTAAAAGTAGTTTCAAACATTTCCATTTACCAGAAATCCAAACAATAACCGGCATTAGATATTTTTCTTAATGCCATATCATGCCATATTTCATACTACTTTAAAACAAGTAGCTAACTTAGATAAAAAATCTCAAATTATTATTGTCCGGTTGTAGTTTTGTAATAACCTTCTCTTGGTATTTTTATAAGATACTCTTTACCAGAATGATTATTTAAACGGGCTTCTCTAAGCCAGGGATTATGTAGTTTTAAAATTTTATAATTGATATCATATTGCTCGGCAAAAGCAGTGAAATCAGCAATAGGTTCATCTACCAAAACATTAAATGTAGGGATATGAGTATATAAATCTTCATTACTAAAATTAAAGCCGTATTTCTTTGGGTTGCTTAAGATTTCTTTCACTGCAACAATTCTAAACACATATCTTCCAGTCTCTTCTCCTAATAAAAGATCATAGTATGAAGCCACTTTTTGTTTTTCTAGTCGTTTATTGACCCCTGCTCTACCAGCATTATAGGCTGCTGCTGCCAAAGTCCAGGAACCAAATTTTTCTTTTGCTTTTTTAAGATATCTACAAGCCACCATTGTGGATTTCTCGATATGATAACGTTCGTCTACATTTTCATTTACCTCTAGTCCGTACTCTTTAGCTGTGCCTTTTAAGATTTGCCAAAACCCTGTTGCTCTTGCTGGAGATACTGCTTGAGTCAAGCTACTTTCGATTACCGCCAGATATTTAAAATCATCAGGAACGCCTTGTTCTTTAAGGATTGGTTCTATAATCGGGAAATACTTATTTGCTCTTTTAAAAAGAAGTAAACCATTAGATTGCCAGTAGGTATTAACCAACAATTCTCTATCCATTCGCTCTCTTATATCTGGATTTTCTATTGGAACTAATTCTCCAGAAAAATTAAGATTATCTGGCATTGCTATAGCATATACATTATAATCATTTATCAATTTTTCTTCTAGAACTTCTTGTGCCAAAGGTTTTTCTGGCTGATGGTCTTGTGTAGCATTTACTAAAATTCCGAAGGTGAACAGCACACCTAAGAGAACTAAAAATTTCTTAATTGTTTTCATTACTTAAGTAGATTTTGATTTTATTGGGGAATAAAATTTATTTTACAATATAGCGTAAAAAGTTAGATTAACGCAAGTTATCACTAATTATTTCGGGCAAATGTTTATTAAACCACTTAGCTCTATTTACAATCATAACATGAGTTCCCCCATCAACTGTTATACATTTTTTTATATTTGCGATAGGAAAAACGATGTCTTTATCACCATGAATATGAATAAGCTCATCTGGTGTTTTTTCCTGATCCCAGCATACCATTTTTTCAATAGCCCAATCTAAATATCTTTTATCATTAATTGATAAATATTTTTGATACATAGCAGCTCGTTTTTTTGCAAAATCACCAAAAGCCAATTTTTCCCAATTATCTATTTTAGAAACTATTGCTGTAGGCAACAATTTATAAGCCCTGGTTTTTCTGGCAATTTTAATTCGGGTAGGTAACTCAAACTTGTTTTTAACACTCGAAATAATGATAAGTTTCTTTAAATTCAAATACCTACTCATCTCTTGCACCATCACTCCACCAAACGATACTCCGATCAAGATGCAATTTTTATGCTCAATTTCTTCACACATACGTTTGGCATAATTCTCAATAGATTCGTTCTTATCAGGAATCTTCCATGGTAGAGTTTGAGTCACAAATTTATCCTCGGGAAGCTTAATATATTCGAATATCGAAACATCTGCTGCCATCCCTGGAACAAAATAAACATGGCTAACTTCCTGCGACATAGGTATTTTAACAGTGGGTATTAAATTTAAAACTCTAATTTTCTTATCTTTGCGTATCAAAATTATAGTATTCCTTTGTTAGAAAAAAGGAAATATTGAGTTAAATTTTTGCAAAAGGGAATTTTAGAACTAACTAATCTTAGTTAGAAGAGGCAAGGTTAAACCTTATTTTTTTTAAGTTAATAACCTTTATTTCAGATAGATATATCTAGAAAACCTTCTCTAATAAGGTTGTTATGATTAGTAAGGTTAACTCCTTATAAACATTTGATTAAATACCTCATAATTTTAAAAAATATGGAGAACATGAGTGCTGTTGAATTAGAAATTATCGACAATGAATTTCTAAGACAATTCGAAACTACAATTGACGGTCAAAAAGCAAAGATCGAATACGCGCTACAAGAAAGAAAAATTTTTCTTACTAAACTTATCATGAGTGAAGAACACCTTGAAAAAGGTTATGAACAAGATTTTATCATTGCAGTATTTAATGTAATTGAAGATCGCAATATTAGATTAGTACCTACTAGCCCTATTATTGCAAAATTTATGCGAAAGAACCGAAGGAAATATAAAGATCTGCTTCCTGTCGGAATAAACATATAGTTTACTACATTATTAGTACAAAAAAAGTCTGCTTTACGGCAGACTTTTTTTGTACTATATATCGAATTCTTCTTAGTTTTTACGTTACAAAATCAAATCTCACTATCCCATCTTCATCAATAGTTGTTAGCCTTATCTCATGTAAAGTATTTACATACAACGGATTCCACGGCATTTTTACTTTCACATAATTTTCGGTAAAACCGTGTATATATCCTTCCTTATTTTCAGACTCAAACAGAACTGTTCTTTCTGTTCCCAACTGGCTTTCATAAAACGCTCTTCTTTTCTTTGCAGATAATCCACGTAACATTTTACTTCTTTTCTTTCTTACATCTTGTGAAACCACGCCATCTAAAGCTGCTGCAACAGTATTATCTCTTTCAGAATAGGTAAATACATGTAAATATGATATATCCAGACGAGATAAGAAATTATAGGTATCCAAAAAGCAATCATCAGTTTCCCCAGGGAAACCAACAATAACATCAACCCCAATACAAGCATGAGGCATTACTTCTTTTATTCTATGTACCCTATCAACATATAGATCGCTAAGGTATCTGCGTCGCATTAGTTTTAGGATATGATCACTACCAGACTGTAAAGGAATATGAAAATGAGGCACAAAAGTCCTGGATCCTGATACAAAATCTATAGTTTCATTTTTAAGTAAATTTGGCTCTATAGATGAAATTCGTAATCGCTCTATACCATCGACTTTATCTAATGCTTGTACCAGTTCAAAAAACGTATGTTCATGTTTCTTATTTCCATACTCACCCTTACCATAGTCTCCTATATTAACTCCGGTAAGCACAATCTCTTTAATTCCTTTTTCAGAAATTTCCTTAGCATTTTTCAGCACATTCTGTAGGGTATCACTTCTTGAAATTCCTCTGGCAAGCGGGATTGTACAATAGGTACATTTATAATCGCAACCGTCCTGCACTTTTAAGAATGCGCGGGTACGATCCCCTATAGAATAACTACCCACATAAAAATCGGCTTCTTCGATTTCACAAGAATGTACTTCTCCAAAATCATTCTTAGAAAGATCATTAATATAATCGGTAATCTTAAATTTCTCTGTAGCTCCCAAAACTAAGTCTACACCATCAACAGAAGCTAATTCTTCTGGTTTTAACTGGGCATAGCATCCCACAGCAGCAACAAAAGCATCAGGGTTTACCTTTTGAGCTTGTTTAACTATAGTTTTAAATCTTTTATCTGCGTTTTCGGTAACAGAACATGTATTAATTACATAGATATCAGCATTCTCAGAAAAATCTACACGATCAAAGCCTTCATTTGTAAAATCTCTAGCTATTGTAGAGGTTTCTGAAAAATTCAGTTTACAACCTAAAGTATAAAAAGCAACTTTTTTTCTCATAAAACATAAGTGTCATTTCCGCAGGGGCAGAAATCTCATTATATTTACCCATACCAAAACTCAAAAATATTGAGTCGCTCTAGAATAAATTTTCAGGGTGCAAATATACCAACAATAATTCGTTTACTAAAATTGAAGTGTATTCATTATTTTTTCATAACTCGTTATTTAGCAATAGCTTATATTTTATTAACTCTAACATCCTGTAGAGATTCTTCTCAAGAAAACAGAGATCATTTGATATTTCGGTACAATCAATATGAAAATATAAGTTCATTAGACCCGGCATTTGCCAGAGATGTAGCTAATATCTGGTCTACAAATCAACTGTTTAACAGCTTGATACAACTAGATGATTCATTACATATTAAGCCAGACGTTGCAAAAAGATGGGAAATTTCTGAAGACGCTCTTACCTATACTTTTATACTTCGAAATGATGTAAAATTTCATAAGCACGAACAATTCAAGACCAAAGACAGCACCCGACATGTTATTGCAGAGGATTTTGTGTATAGCTTTAGCAGATTGGTTGATCCCAAAGTAGCATCGCCTGGTAATTGGGTTCTAAAGACTGTAGACACCTACAAAGCTATTAATGATACTATTTTCGAAATCAAACTAAAAAAACCTTTTCCTGCATTTTTGGGATTGATGAGTATGCGGTATTGCTCTGTTGTCCCTAAAGAAGTGGTAGCATTTTACGGGAATCAATTTAGAGCCAATCCCATTGGCACTGGTCCTTTTAAATTTAAATTATGGGAAGAAAATATCAAGCTCGTTTTACGTAAAAACGAATTGTATTATGAAAAGGACAAAAAAGGCAAACAACTCCCCTATCTTGAAGCTGTAGCCATTACCTTTTTACCAGACAAGCAAAGTGAATTTTTACAGTTTGCCAAAGGAAATATCGATTTATTAAACAGCCTGGATGCTTCATATAAAGATGAGTTATTAACGCCTAGCGGTAAGTTGAGAGAGAAATACAAAGACCGTGTCAATATTAGTAAAGGCTCTTATCTGAATTCTGAATACCTGGGCTTCTATCTGGATACAGACAAGAAGGAAATACAATCAGAACTATTAAGAAAAGCTATTAATTATGGCTTCGACAGAAAGAAGATGATCACCTATCTAAAGAATGGCATAGGAACTCCTGCAACACATGGTTTTATTCCCAAGGGTATTCCCGGATTTAATAGTATTCCCGGTTATGACTATGATCCTGAAAAAGCCCGTAAGTTAGTCGAAACCTACAAAAAACAAACAGGAGAAAACAATCCAACCATACGAATTGCAACAGATGCAAATTACCAAAGCATTTGTGAGTTTATACAACGAGAGCTTGAAAAGGCAGGATTAAATATCATAGTAGATGTAATGCCCCCTTCGACAATACGCCAAAAGAAATGGAAAGGAAAACTAGAATCATTTCGTGCCAGTTGGATTGCAGACTACCCGGATGCCGAAAATTTTCTATCGCCATATTACAGTAAAAACTTTACTCCCCATGGTCCCAACTACACACATTTTAAAAATGAGACTTTTGATCGGTTATACGAAGAAAGTTTCTTAATAACAGATATTAAAATAAGAGAGCAGCACTATGTAAAAATGGATTCTATTATTATTGCCAATGCTCCCATCGTTCCTCTATATTATGATCAGGTAGTTCGATTTACTCAAAAAAACGTAAAAGGTCTTACCAATAATCCACAAAACTTCCTGGTATTAAAACGAGTATGGAAAGAGAAGACAAAGTAAGCATTTTTGTGAATTTTTTTTACTTTATATCGACTTAAAATGCTTTATATCGACGAAAATTGTATTTTAGCAGAAATAAATAATTTTATTAATCTAAACAAATTAAGTATGAAATCTATTTTAAACATTAAGGGAGTACAGAAACTCGACAAGAATCAACAATCAAAAGTAAAAGCAGGAGGTTTTTGTGATTCATTTTGCGGAAGCCCAACACATCTACTAGGAGGGATTGGAGGAGCTATCACAGGATGGGCTTGTGTTTGTGAAAAACGATAAAGTTAATTTCTAAAAAGACTTGGGCAATAAAATAATTAAAAATAATGTTTCTTTTTTTTATTGTATGTCTACATAAATAGAGGGGGTTTGAAAAGTCAAACACCCTTTTTAATTATGTATTTTCATTTTAGTATATTAGTTAATTTCATAGTTAAAACGAATTATTTCATATTTTTGAGCTATTCCAATTTCATTTACTCATAACTCTTTCGCCACTGCTTGGTGTCTTCAAAGACCTGTTCCAGAATCTGCTCTTCTTGTTTTGTAAATTCAATTTTTCGTCGAGACATGACTACATTAGCTACTTCAAAAGCTTTTTTGGTTAAATAAGTACTAAAACCTGCACTCCCTCCCCAGCTATAGCTAGGCACAAAATTACGAGGAAAACCTGTACCAAAAATATTAGCATTTACTCCCACAACAGTTCCTGTATTAAACATGGTATTGATACCACATTTAGAGTGATCGCCCATCATTAAGCCGCAGAATCGCAATCCTGTCTTTGTAAAGCTTTCTGTTTCATAGTTCCACAAACGAACTTCGGCATAATTATTTTTAAGGTTAGAGGTATTCGTATCTGCTCCCAGATTACACCACTCTCCTATTACAGAATTCCCCATATATCCATCATGACCCTTATTAGAGCATCCAAATATTACCGAGTTATTGATCTCTCCTCCTACCTTAGAATGCACTCCAATAGTAGTGCCTCCATAAATCTTTGCTCCCATCTTTACCACAGCACGATCACAAAGCGCAAAAGGCCCTCTAATCATACTACCTTCCATGATTTCGGCATCTTTTCCTATGTATATTGGTCCTTTACTAGCATTAAGCATTGTAAATTCGAGTTTTGCTCCTTCTTCAATAAAAATATTTTCGAGTGCAATGCAATTATTACTTTCAGGAATAGGCTGACTCTCCCTATCCTGTGTTAATAGTTTAAAATCATCAGCAATCGCTTGTTCATTTTTTGAAAAAATATCCCAGGTATGCTGTACGGTAAACACATCAGTATCACATGCTATTATTTCATAAGTTTCAAAATCTACCTCCTGATCTTCTTTGACGTAAAAAGCGATAGGCTCATCATCGCAAAAAATAGCTTGTTCGGGTTTCAGGTTTTTAATTGCTGTTACCAATTGTTCTGATGGTAAGTAAGAAGCATTGATCATTACATTCTCAGCTAACTCTACCATAGGAAATTTTTCACTTAGGTATTCTTCTGTTACTGTAGAGGTAGTAGATCCCAAATATTTCTCCCATTTCTCACGAATGGTTAATATCCCAATCCTAATCTCGGCAACTGGTCGTGTATAAGTAAATGGTAATAACGCATTACGTGAAGCACCGTCAAAAAGAATATAATTCATGTTTCGATTTCAAAAAATTAGTTAGTTATACGGCTGCAAAAATAAAGACGTTAATATTAAAAATAGTGCTGTTTGACGAATTTATTTGTAAAATAACATAAATAATATTTAGGAGCAGATACGTCACTTCGAGTGAAATTCTGTAAGAATTTAGTATCGAGAAGTACTTTTTAGTTATAAATTTTCTTGTTTTCGATACACCAAATCAGAGATTTAGCACTCAAACTGACGAAAATTTCTTACCCATTATTCACATTAAAATAATAAAATGAGCTTGTCTTAACCTGAATTCGATCTAAGAAAATCACGTCGATTCGAGTGCCATGTTTTTGGGTGTAGTGTATCGAGCCCTTCGATACACTCAGGATGACAGGGTTTGGAATCAAAAAAGCTATTCTCGATACAGTTTTTCTCCATGTCATCTCGAGCGTAGTCGAGAGATCATTCTGAAAAACCACTCGAATTGACGCTTTTTTAAACATCATAATTTACGTCGAACTCGGATTCTAATTAATGTGAATTTTTGGGGATGGTCTAAATAAGCATAAAAAAAGCCTTTCCGTTTGGAAAAGCTTTTTACTATAGTATAGTACTACTAAATTACTTTTTGAATTTAGCGTATTTGTTTTTGAATTTGTCAATACGTCCTGCAGTATCGATAAGTTTTGATTTACCGGTATAGAAAGGATGTGATGTTCTTGAAATTTCTAATTTCACTAACGGATACTCTACACCCTCTACTTCTAAAGTTTCTTTAGTATTGGCTGTAGATTTAGTTAAAAAAACTTCATCGTTAGACATATCTTTAAAAGCAACTAATCTATAATTTTCTGGGTGAATATCTTTTCTCATTGTAGTATTTCTTTTCTATTTTCGAGGTGCAAATTTACAACTATTTTTTTAAATGCAAAATTATTTTACAAATAAAGAAACGTAAATTAATTGATGGTTATTATCTAAAAAACATCAAGATTTCTCACAACCAATAACAAAATCAAAAATAGCCACCAATAAACCACCTCCAGAATTACAAATATCCGAAGAACTCTTATCTAATTCTTTAGTATCTAATCTTAAATACCCAAATTGATGAGCAATACTATAAAATTCTTCTGGTGTTACATTAAGAGCATTGAGTTGATGATATAAATCCAAAAAAGCCTGTGTTTGATCGCCCATAAATTTCTTAATTACTAGCTCCAATTCCTGATCATTAATACCTGTGTTTAATGATTTTTGATACAGTGATTTAGTAAATTTCTGTAATCGACCCGTCCTAATGGCACTTTTATTAAACTCAACTAAAGTCTGTTTAACTATGAGTTCTTTATCCTCTTGAAGAGTTTCATATGCTCTCTCATCTTTGGAACAAGAAAAAGTTGTAATGAAAGAAATTATGTATATAAAAAGTAATAGTTTTCTCATAAATACTAGTTTCGTTAATATATTTTTATACAATTAAATTGGGGTAAGTAATTTTAAAAAAGTTTATTTTATCAATAATTCACAACAATATTACTCTTAAAACACAAGATATCAACAGATTAATCCTTTACAACCGTTTTAAGCGAATCCCCATATTTCACGCCTGTTGAGACCTTATTTTTATTACGGAAAAACCGTAATTATCAGATAAATATACGACAAAAACACGAATTAACCCGATAAACCGTTATCTTTATTCAAACTGTAACATTTTATTATATTTGCTAACTTATGTTTTTATAACAGCTAAAAATATTTTTATATTATGGAAGAAACTACTATTTCTACCAAAAAAAATATCCTGAATTACGGATTAATTCTTGGACTTACATGGGTAGTATACGGACTTATTCGTCACATAACGGATAATCGAACCAGTACGAGTTGGGGAATAGTTATTATTGAATTATTTATTCATGTAACCATCATTGTATATGGTATTTACACATATAAACGTGCCAATAATGGATTTTTAAAATTAAGTCAAGCATTGAAGATTGGACTAGGAGTCGCTTTAATTGCAACAATTATCTACGTTATCTGGGACATATTTTTATTAAAAATTATATCTCCAGAAACAATGTACGAATTAATAAAATCGTCAAATCAGTTATCAGAAAATGAATCTATTAATGAAGATACCATAATGAGTAGAGAAAGTAACTTCCTTTTTACTACATCATTAGCTAGTATAATCTTCTACTCGATATTAGGGGGATTGATTTCCTTACTTGGCGGAGCTATTATGCAGAAAAACAGAGATACTTTTTAACGTACACCCCTATTTATCTATTCATTACCTTAAGATTTACCATTATTATATCTAAAAATACTAGTTGACACTTGTGATCAATACCATAAATTTATTACGCATACCTGTAACAATTTACTATATTTGTGTACTTATGGTTTATAATAACCAAAACAATAATATTTATGGAAAATCAAATTCCTACAGCGAAATTCAGCTCTAATTATGGTGTTATATTAGGTATAATTCTCATTCTTATTCATGTACTAATGTATGTTAGTGGAATGTTGTTAGAAGGCAAACAATGGCCCATGTATTTATACTATTTAATATTTCCAGTTTTTATATTTTCAACAATACATGCATACAAGAAAAAGAATAATGGTTTTTTAAGTTTAGGGCAAGCTATAAAAATAGGGATTAGTATTGCTGCACTTAGTGGTCTTGTGTATGCAGTATATAATGGTATTTTCAATTTTTTTATTGAACCCGATTTCATAGATCAAATGCTGGAACTTACAAGAGAAAAGATGATGGAGAATCCTAACATGACAGAAGAACAAATTGAAATGAGTATAAACTGGGCAAAGAAACTTGGAGGGCCGATTATAGGAGGTGCCTTTTTTATATTATTAAGTGTCTTTTTTGGTTTTATATATTCTCTTATTGGAGGTTTAATCATGCAAAAGAAACAAGACTTATATTAATATATGAATATATCTGTGGTCATACCACTGCTTAATGAGCAGGAATCACTTAATGAATTATACAATTGGATTGCAAAAGTTATGCAATCCAATTCTTTTTCTTATGAAATTATCTTTATCGATGATGGTAGTACTGATGGATCGTGGGATACGATCTCTACTCTATCAAAAAAAGACCAACAGGTAAAAGGAATTCGTTTCTTAAAAAACTTTGGAAAATCACAGGCATTACACGCTGGATTTGGTACAGCACTGGGAGATGTAGTCATTACTATGGATGCTGATTTACAAGACAATCCAGAAGAAATTCCAGAATTGTATGATATGATCACCAAAGAAGGCTATGATCTCATTTCCGGATGGAAAAAGAAACGATACGATTCTGTTATTGCCAAAAATCTACCTTCAAAACTGTTTAATGCTGCGGCCAGAAAAACATCTGGTGTTAAATTACATGATTTTAATTGTGGACTTAAGGCATATAAAAATATCGTAATAAAAAACATAGATGTACATGGCGAGATGCACAGATACATCCCTGTACTTGCCAAAAATGCCGGTTTTGCAAAAATCGGTGAGAAAGTAGTACTACACCAGGCTCGAAAATACGGTAAAACCAAATTCGGTATGAGTCGTTTTATTAACGGTTTTTTAGACTTAATCACCATTTGGTTTATGTCGCGTTTCGGCAAAAGACCCATGCACTTTTTTGGTCTTATCGGCACCTTACTTTTTATTATAGGATTCTGCTTTTCGTTATACCTGGGGATCGATAAACTTTTTATAGAAACCAAAGGAAGACTTATCGCACAACGCCCCGAGTTTTATGTAGCGCTAACCTCTATGATTTTAGGAACGCAGTTCTTTCTGGCAGGATTCTTAGGTGAAATTATCCTAACCAGCAAACGAAGTAAAGAGCGATATAGCATTGCAGAAAAGATACATCTTTAATGTAGCCAATTCATCGTGCAGATATAAAAAGTCATGATGAATTAAATATCGAAGCAGTTTATGCGTATTTCGAAACTTTTTTACCAAAATTAAATAGTATTTTTGCACTAAAATCACAAGCATGCAAATCACAGATTCTGATATAAACCTAAGAGTTGACGAGTGGTTAACTCCGGTTTTTGATACCACTACTCAAAAAGAAATTAAAAATTTACAGGATACTAATTCAGAAGAATTAAAAGAGAGCTTTTATAAAGATCTCGAATTTGGTACCGGAGGTATGCGTGGTATCATGGGTGTGGGAACCAATCGAATCAATAAATACACCTTGGGAAAAAGTACACAAGGGTTAAGTAATTATATGATCAAGCAATTTCCGGGAGAACAACCCAAAGCAGTAATTGCATATGATTGTAGACATAATAGTGATACGCTTGCGCAAGTAGTTGCAGATGTATTTTCTGCTAATGGTATTAAAGTCTATTTATTCTCCAGCCTTCGTCCTACTCCAGAATTGTCTTTTGCCGTGCGAGAATTAGGCTGTCATTGTGGTATTGTACTCACCGCGAGTCATAATCCACCAGAATATAATGGATATAAAGTATATTGGCAGGATGGTGGACAATTGGTTCCGCCGCAAGATGGTGAGATTATTGCAGAAATAAATGCATTAAAATATTCAGATATTCAATTTGATACGAATCCTAGTCTTATTCAAAAAATAGATCAGGAAATTGATACTGTTTTTATTGAACAGAGTGTGAAAAACGGAAGTTTCGCAGCTACCCAGGAAGCAAAAGATAATACGACAATTGTTTTTACTTCTTTACACGGTACTTCTATTACCGCCGTGCCTGAGACTCTTGAAAAAGCAGGATACAAAAATGTACATATTGTAAAAGAACAAGCAGAACCCGATGGTAATTTTCCTACCGTAAAATCTCCTAATCCAGAAGAACCAGAAGCCTTAGCTATGGCAATGGAACTCGCTACCAAAGTTGATGCAGATATTGTAATTGGTACTGATCCTGATTGTGATCGATTAGGAATAGCTATACGTAATAATCAAGGGGAATTACA
Organism: Aquimarina macrocephali; assembly: GCF_051627225.1. Taxonomy (NCBI): domain Bacteria; kingdom Pseudomonadati; phylum Bacteroidota; class Flavobacteriia; order Flavobacteriales; family Flavobacteriaceae; genus Aquimarina; species Aquimarina macrocephali. The sequence continues at coordinate 4,053,825 of NZ_CP151795.1, read as the reverse complement.
ATTACTTAACGGAAACCAAACTATGATTGTAATGACCTGGTTTTTGTTAGAAAATTATAAAAAACAAGGGTTTACAGGCAATGAATTTATTGCATCTACCATTGTATCTACTCCTATGATGCAAAGCCTGGCCCAGGCTTACGGTGTAGAATACAAAGAAGTACTAACCGGTTTTAAATGGATTGCCAAATTAATCAAAGATTTCCCTGATCAACACTTTATTGGTGGTGGTGAAGAAAGTTTTGGATTTATGGTAGGTGATTTTGTTAGAGATAAAGATGCAGTAACGGCTACCCTACTCGCTTGTGAGATTGTTGCTTTTGCTAAAGCAAATGGTAGTTCTTTTTATAGCACTTTATTAGATTTATATACAAAACATGGTTTTTACAAGGAACATTTGGTTTCATTGGTGAAAAAAGGAATCGATGGTGCTGCAGAGATTAAGCAAACTATGGTGGATTTAAGAAATAATCCTCCAAAATCTCTAAATGAAGAAAAAGTAGTACTGATCGAGGATTATCAAACCGGTATTGCCAAAAACGTTCAGGATCATACAGAGCATAGTATCGATATCCCAAAATCAAATGTTTTGATATTTTATACCGAAGCGGGAAGTAAAATTGCTGCCAGACCAAGCGGAACAGAACCAAAAATAAAATTTTATATCAGTGTACAGGAATCACTTCATACAAGTGCCGACTTTACTGCTGTGCAACAACAATTAGATGGTAGAATTGAAGCCATCAAAAAAGATTTACAATTAACTTAAATAACAGTGATAGCTGTTCAGTATATTTTTAATGAATTATTTTAAACAAATCCTTCGCTTTGCGAAACCCTATAAAGTATATGCTATATTAAATATAATTTCTAATATTTTTTATGCCCTTTTCGGAACACTATCTATGGTATCTTTATTTCCCATGCTAAAGGTTCTTTTTGACAAAACTGAAAAAATTAGGGTTAAACCAAAATGGGAAGGCATATTAAAAGCTAAAGAATATGGTGAAGATTATCTTAATTTTTTTGTAACACAAAAAGCCGATCAAGGTAGTGAGGATGTCCTGATTTTTATGGTGGTTCTTGTAATAAGTATGTTCTTTCTTAAGAATATTTTTAATTACCTGGCAATGTACTTTATTACATTTCTAAGAAATGGTGTTTTAAAGGATGTACGTAATGAATTATACAAAAAGACAGTAGAATTACCACTGTCATATTTTTCAGAAAAAAGAAAAGGAGATACTATGGCTAGAATATCTACAGATGTTCTAGAAATACAACATTCCTTTTTATCTATATTAGAACTTATCGTAAGAGAGCCTTTGATGATTCTATTTACGATATTGACCATGTTATTGATAAGTTTAAAATTAACAATATTTGTCTTTATTTTTATTCCGATATCAGGGTTTTTGATTTCTTTAATTGGAAAGAAGTTAAAAAAACACTCTGATAAAGTACAACAAGAACAAGGGTTCTTTCTTTCTATTGTCGAAGAAACTCTTGGTGGATTAAAAGTAATCAAAGGATTTAATGCTGAAAAAATATTTGGTAAAAAGTTCCAGGAATCTACTTCTCGTTTCTATAATTTTTCGAATACGCTACTTAACAGACAAAATCTTGCATCCCCAACAAGTGAGTTTTTGGGTATAACTGTTATCTCTATTTTATTATGGTATGGAGGGCAAATGGTACTAGTAGAAAAATCTTTAGATCCAGGGCTTTTTATTGTGTATATGGGTCTTGCCTATAATATTCTTACGCCAGCAAAAGCCATTTCTAAAGCAAGTTATGGAGTAAAAAGAGGTAATGCAGCGGCAGAGCGTGTACTAGAAATATTAAATACGACCTCTCCTCTACAAGATCACCCAGATGCAAAAGAGAAAAAAGAGTTTACCACCAATATTACTCTAGAGAATATATCTTTTAAATATGAAGATGAGTATGTTTTAAATGACTTTTCTTTAACAGTACCTAAAGGTAGTTCTGTTGCACTAGTTGGTCAGTCTGGTAGTGGTAAATCCACTATCGCCAATTTGGTTACTCGTTTTTATGATGTAAACAAAGGAAACATTAAAATAGATGGTGTAGATATTAAAGATCTAACCAAACACTCCTTAAGAGATCTCATGGGATTGGTTACCCAGGATTCTATTTTATTTAATGACTCTATAAAAAATAATTTGTTGGTTGGAGATCCATCTGCATCTGACGAAGAAATTATAAAAGCTTTAAAAATTGCCAATGCCTGGGAATTTGTAAAAGATTTACCAGCTGGGATCGAAACAAATATTGGAGATAGCGGTAATAAAATTAGTGGCGGACAAAAGCAGCGTTTATCTATAGCTCGTGCTGTATTAAAAAATCCTCCGATCATGATTTTGGATGAAGCTACTTCTGCCCTAGATACCGAAAGTGAACGATTGGTGCAATCTGCATTAGAGAATATGATGAAAAACAGAACAAGCATTGTGATCGCTCATAGATTATCTACAATACAAAATTCTGATCTAATCGTTGTAATGCAAAAAGGGAAAATTGTTGAACAAGGTACACATGATGAGCTTATTTCTAAAGACGGTATTTATCAAAAATTGGTGAATATGCAATCATTAGATCAATAAAGAGTTTATAGTAAACAATAAAACGACAAAAACCCCTGTAACTATTAAGTACAGGGGTTTGAATTTTCTAAGAACTATTTCTGGTTAAAGTTTACTCAATAAAAACAACTCGGATTGATATCTCCCCCCTCTGCTTGTTCCAATATTAATACCAATTTAACTTTGAAATGGTATAAGTTGTAATTACCACCATTTCTTCATCCGCAGTATTTCAAATATCCATTGATTATCTCATCGGTTATGTTTTCTGTATTCCTAACTACAATCTCTAATTTATCTAAAAAATGATGAGAGTTTAAAGTATCTAATCGTATTTTTTTGATAAAGATTACTTGACTAGATGGTCAAAAAGGTATAAAACAAAGGTTAGCACATATTAACAATATGGCCTTACCATTAAATAAAAAAAAGGTGTATTGAAATTAAAATTCCCGATGTTATTTATCTAACTTTAAGTCAGTTAAATCTCTTAAAACAAACTCAATGAAACTAAAAAATTTATTATTATTACCGCTATTGTTCGCCGTTTCTTTTATGACTCGCGCACAAGAAAATGACACTAAAGCTTTCTATCATGGAAAGATATCTTCTGTAGAGTATGTATCATCTCTAGAATCAAGACCCAATGATCTTACCCCCCCAGACAATTCGGTTAGGGAAGCAAAAGATAAAAAATCATTAGGAAATCAAATTGTATCTGGCAAAGACCCTCAAACGAAAAATGATTACTTCGTAAGAAATAAACATGAAAAGGAACAAAGCATGAAAAGAGCTCCTGCCAGCCTTGTTTTTGACACCTATTCATCAAATTCTCAACCGACAGATCCCTCTATGGCCATAGGCCCTAATCATGTGATGGTGGTTTATAATACTGGGTTTATGATTTATGATAAATCTGGTAATCAATTGTTAGGTCAAACCGCTCCTAATCCTGCTATTTTCCCTTCGGGTGGCTGTTGTGACCTTACGGCATCCTATGATAATGCAGCAGATAGATGGGTACTTTCGTTTCTGGGATCCGGAGCTCAGGTGGCGGTTTCAGATGGCCCTAACCCATTAACAGCAGGGTGGTATATATACAATATCCCAGGTATAAAGGATTATCAAAAATTATCTGTCTGGAGTGATGGATACTATATTACCGAAAATACGGGAGGTACTAATAAACTCTGGGTATTAGAAAGGACTGCTATGTTGGCGGGAAATTCTGCAGCTCAAATTATTGGTTTTAAACTTCCGGGGATTGTTACCAGTGGTTTTCATAGTCCACAAGCTTTAAATGTTACTAATGGCAATTTACCTGCTCCTGGAGGTGCTACCATAGTCTATTTACAGGACAATGCTTGGAGCGGAGTATCTGTGGATCATATTAAAGTTTGGACTGCTAATATAAATTGGACTACGCCAGGAAGCTCGACAGTTTCAAATCCTCAGGAAATCAATACAACACCTTTTATTAGTGTTTTTGATGGTGGAAGTTTTTCTAATTTAAGCCAACCCGGAGGAGGCTCTACTATTGATGCATTACAAGCAACAATTATGAATCAAGCTCAATTTAGAAAATTTGCAACTCATAATTCGGCGCTTTTTAATTTTGTAGTCGATACAGATGCTGGCTCAGGTAAACTGGCAGGAGTACGTTGGTACGAATTTCGACAGAGTGGGGATAATCAGCCTTGGTCTTTATATCAAGAAGGCACGTATACCGCACCAGATGGAAGACATGCCTGGAACGCAAGTCTTGCAATGGATGGAAACGGCAATATAGGAATGGGGTATACATCTATGTCAGGACCTACAACATCAACAACAGTTAGGGTAAGTTCTTATTTTACAGGTAGATTGAGTGCTGACCCATTAGGAACAATGACAAGTACAGAAGGACTCATCGCAAATGGAACTGGAAATATTAGTGGTACCCGATATGGGGATTATAGTAAGATTGATGTAGATCCATCTGATGATTCTTCTTTTTGGTTTATTACCGAGTATATGAAGGGTGGTAGAAAAGGTGTCGTTGGAAAATTTCAAATTGAAGCGGGTACTCCTGATACTGAAGCACCGACGAACCCTACTAATTTGACTGCTAGTAACATCACATCTAGTGGATCAGTACTTAATTGGACCGCATCTACAGATAATGTGGGTGTAGCTCGCTATAATATCTCTATAGGTGGTACTGTTGTTGGTACTTCTACAACTGCTACTTTTAACGTTACTGGGCTTTCCCCCTCAACCACGTATGCTGCTTCTGTAACTGCTGAAGATGCTGCTGGGAATGTTTCAGGAAATGCTACTACTTCGTTCACTACGACTGGAACCACTGTTACTTATTGTAGCTCTGCGAGTACAAATGTAAACGATGAGTTTATTAGCAATGTTCAGTTAAATACAATCAACAAGAGTTCTGGCGCACAATTTTATTCAGATTTCACTTCAATTTCTACAGATTTAAACGAAGGTCAAACATATACTGTTACGGTTGTTCCTACCTGGACAGGAACCACATACTCTGAAGCATATGCAGTTTGGATTGATTACAATAATAATGGGGATTTTAATGATTCGGGAGAATTAGTTTGGTCTAAAGCCGCTTCTACTAATACTTCTAATAGCGGATCTTTTACAGTTCCTAGCGGAACTTCTAAAACTTCGGTTAGAATGAGAGTTTCAATGAAGTATAATGGAATTCCAACCTCTTGTGAAACTTTCACATATGGTGAAGTGGAAGACTACACAATTAATCTTGGAACTGGAGTCACTGCTACTAATAATGTAGAAACATTGAGATCATTCACTCAAAACTCAAAAAGAAATATTAAAATACATCCTAATCCAGCAAAATCAAAGTTAACTATTGACATTTTGGGAGGTGATTATGATGAGATCATAATATTTGCATCCACAGGAGCAATCATTAAAAAGATAAACCCAAGTGTGGGTTCTCATGATATTGATGTCTCACAATTTACTACAGGTATGTATTTTGTAAGATTTGTTTCTAAAAGGTTGGCTGTTACCAAAAGATTTATAAAACAATAATAGTCTAATTAATAGTTATAAAAGGCTATCTCTAGGGATGGCCTTTTTTTTTGTGGTTATTGTTGAATTCATGTATTTCATAAAAATACAAACTCAAAACAAGCTTAACTATAGCTCTTTTGGAAAAAAGAACGATATCTAATCAAAGATGTTAGAACTGGAAGAATTTTACATTTCTGACTGACAAGGCATTTTCACAAATCAAAAATTGATTTTAACCCCATAAAACTATACTTTATCTATAAAAAATTGTATTTAAATTAAAACTATCGAAAAGATAAAACATAAAAAAGAGTGCTTTCGCACTCTTTTTCTTCACACAAATCATCTTAATTTAGGGGCTTATTCTAAAATTAAAACTCACTCTTATTAACATCTTCCATCTTGGGGGGAATGGAAGGACTAACTCTCTTTAATTATGATGTAAATATAATACAAAAATCCGGTACGTCCAAATAAAAATTGAACTTTATCTATAAATAGTACTTTTTAACAGTATTTTTTCAAAAATAACTATTATTGTGTAGTATAATTCTTACAAATATGAGATTTTATTTAAAGAATAAGTTTTCTTTAAATAAAAGTTATCGAATATATTAAGCATAAAAAAGAGTGCTTTCGCACTCTTTCTCTTCACACAAATCATCTTAATTTAGGGGCTTATTCTAAAATTAAAACTCACTTTTATAAAAAACTTTCATCTTGGGGGAAATGAAAGAACTCAATCATTATTACACTGTAAAGATAGTAATTATTTTCGATCTACCAAACAAAAAATGTATTTTATCTAACAATTACGTGTTTTAACTTTATAAAATTAAATAAATATTACAATTTGTAGTCTTTAACTTACAAATGTTAATATTCAAGAACAGCACCTAACAAAAGTATTAAGCATAAAAAAGAGTGCTTTCGCACTCTTTCTCTTCACACAAATCATCTTAATTTAGGGGCTTACTCTAAAATTAAAACTCACTTTTATAAAAACTTTCATCTTGGGGGGAATGAAAGAACTCAATCATTATTACACTGTAAAGATAGCATTTATTTTTAATCCACCAAATAAAAAATGTACTTTATCTAATAATTGTGTGTTTTAGCTTCTAAAAAATAAATAAATATTATAACATGTAGTCTTTTACTTACAAATATGGATATTTCAAAATAATGCCTAACAAAAAGTATTAAACATAAAAAAGAGTGCTTTCGCACTCTTTCTCTTCACACAAATCATCTTAATTTAGGGGCTTACTCTAAAATTAAAACTCACTTTTATAAAAAACTTTCATCTTGGGGGAAATGAAAGAACTCAATCATTATTACACTGTAAAGATAGTATTTATTTTCAATTAACCAAACAAAAAGTGCATTTTGTCTATAAAAAAAGTAAATAATCATTAGATTTAACATTTAATCCTACAAAATTCCTACAAAATATTATTTGAAACATGATTAAACCTTTTTTATGTACATTAGTCATATAGTAGTACCAAGATCAAATAATTGATCATTTCGATAAAACTAATTTTACCTTTGAACACTCAGGAAGAACAAGACCTACTTATTGCCTTACAATCAGACGAGGATATAAATACCGCTTTTGGTAAGCTTGTTGCTATATATCAACAGCGCCTTTATTGGCATATCAGAAATATGGTAAAAAATCATTACGATACAGATGATATACTACAAAATGTGTTTATTAAAGTGTATAAGAATATAAAAAAGTTTAAAGGAGATAGTAAATTATACTCTTGGTTATATCGTATAGCCACAAATGAGTCTATTACTTTTCTAAATCAAAAAGCAAAAAAATATAATATTAGTAATGAAGAGTTAAGTTTACAATTAATTCAGAACCTCGAAGCTGATGTTTATTATGAAGGAGATCAGATACAACTAATGTTGCAAAAGGCTATAGCTACTTTGCCACAAAAACAACAACAGGTCTTTAATATGAAATATTTTCAGGAACTAAAATATCGTGAGATGTCAGAAATTCTGGAGACCAGTGAAGGAGCATTAAAAGCTTCGTATCATTTAGCTTCAAAAAAAATTGAAGAATTTTTAAAAAAAGATTAAACCATTTTAAAATAAAAAAGTCATACTACCAGTGAAAAAAGATAAATCACATAAAAACAATGACGGTTTTAAAGTACCAGAAGGTTATTTTGAAAGTTTCGAAAGTAAACTTTTTGAAAAAATAGCTTCTGATAAAGATAACCAACTGAGTTCCAAAATGGATTCGGGTTTTAAAATCCCCGAAGACTATTTTACTACTTTAGAAGGTAATATATTGCAAAAAATTGATGATGATAAACCCAAAGGGAAACTTATCTCATTACGAACCAGGAAAAATATTTTATATCTCTCTGGTATTGCAGCAATGATTGCTATTATTATATCTATATCCATACCTAAAGAATCAGAATTAAATTTTAACTCTATCGAAGTTGCCGATATACATGCTTATTTTACCGAAGAAGATATTGAACTTAGTACTACAGAAATAGCAGCTCTATTAGATGATGATATTACATATTCGGAAACATTCGAAAAAGAATTAATCGATGATGAAACTTTATTAGAATATTTATCTGAAGAGGACTTAGATGATGAAATTATATTTACAGAATAAAACATACACATGAAACCGACTCGATTAAAATAATTATTAAAACATCAATCTATAATTCTTTTAATCGTCAAAGATTACATGTGACCTCTAAAACAATAAAACATACACATGAAAAAGATAGTTTTACTTATTTGCTTTGCCTGTTTTTATATAGGTGCTTTTGCTCAACACGGGTCAAGAGAAAAAATAAAGGCATTTAAAATTGCATATATTACTGAAAAATTAGATTTAACCAGTAAAGAAGCACAGCAATTCTGGCCTGTTTATAATGCACATGAAGAGACCGTTGGAAAACTTAGACGTCAAGAACGTAAATTAATTAAAAGTATAAAAGAAGCCAACGATAACCCTACTGGTTTAAGTGATAAGCAAGCTGAAGATGCTATAAACAGCTTTCTAGAGATTGAAGAACAGAAATCACAGTCCCGAAAAAAATTAATCGTCGATTTAAAGAAGGCCATACCAAATAAGAAGATTCTAAAACTCATAAAAGCAGAAGCCGATTTTCATAAACGTATGCTGGCAAGAATTAAAGAACGAAGAAAAAGGCATTAATGCCGTTGTAATAAAAACAGAAAAAGAGGTTATAATAAGCCTCTTTTTTTTATTTAAAAACCAGTTTAGCAATTCTTCCTTTACCTGCTGCTATTGCAGTACTATCATTTATAAATCTTACTGTATAAAAACCTTCTTTACTTAGCTCTTTCCAACTTCTTCCAAGATCATTAGAAATTGATATTCCCGTAAATCCAACAGCTACCATTTCTTTACCACCACCATTAGGTATATATCGTATACAGCTCTTATACCCTGCTCCACTTCCATCTGACACCAAATTCCAGGTTTTTCCTCCGTCTTTTGTAATCGCTTTATTTGCCTCGTTACTTTTTGGAGCTGTATAATCTCCTCCAAAAATGATTCCATTATTCTCGTCATAAAAATCAACAGAATACGCTCCTGTGGTTTCTTTTCCTTGAATGATCGGAGTATCAAAAACCTCCCATGTTTTTCCTTTATCAGGAGAGTAAAACACCCTGGACTTCATCCCTCCTGTCGCTATCCACGTCTTATCGCCTACAATTGCAATGTTTCCATTACTAGCAGCAAATGCTGCTTCTCCAACAAAAGTCTCAGGTAGATCATTACAAGAAACTTTTTTCCAGGTTTCTCCACCATCTCTTGTAATAATTATCGACAAACAAGTATCCGTAGGATCTCCCATGGCAATTCCTTCTTTAGCATTCCAAAACGCAATTGCATCATAAAATACCTTTTTATGCATTTCGGTATATACTATTTTTTCTTCTTTACTCTCTCTATCTATTTTTCTTAATCTTGCAGGAGAACTCACCCCCAGACTAAAGAACGAATTATCGTTAAAACTAACAGCGCGTTGTTCTGCAATCCAGTTTTCCTTTTTTTCTATAGTATCACTCTCCAAAAACTCGATAATAGTCTTCTTTTTTGTTGTAAGGTTCATAAACCCGTACCCTTTATTAAATCCAAAACCAATCAAAGTATCATTGTATATATCTAAAGCTCGTATACTTATAGAATCTTTTAAAATAACTTCTATTTCAACTTTAGAAAAATTATGAGTAACTACTTTCTCTTCTGTAGTACAAAAAACAAAAGTCAAAACAAATAATAAGGTGCAGATTAATTTCATAGGTTCTGATATCAATAATTATAGCCAAATATAATAGTATTTCATCACAAAGGTCTACCTTTGCACACCTTAAAAAATAATACAATGCGTTTACATAGAAATCTTGTCTTTGCTGTTATAGATGGATTACATGAAATATTTAATGAAGGAAGCTATGCAGATAAAGTGGTTCAGAAATTACTGAAACGAGATAAAAGATGGGGATCACGTGATCGTAGTTTTGTTGCAGAGACCGTATACGAAATCGTAAGATGGAAACGCTTATATACCGAAATAGCCGAAGTAAAAGAACCTTTCTCCAGAGATAACTTATGGAGAGTTTTCGCTGTTTGGGCTACTCTAAGAGGGATTTCTTTGCCCGATTGGAAACAAATTGGCCCTACGCCTACCCGTCGTATCAAAGGACGTTTTGATGAATTAAGCAAAATAAGAAAATTTAAAGAGTCTATCCCCGATTGGATGGATCAATTGGGAGAACAAGAACTAGGTAAGCTGTGGGATAAAGAAATTACTGCACTTAATGAGCAGGCTCCTGTAATTCTTCGTGCAAATACCTTAAAAACATCAAGAGAAAAACTTAGAAGTCTACTGGAAGACGAAAACATCGATACCGAATTTATTAAAGGATATCCAGATGCGCTTAAGCTTGTCGAAAGAACCAATGTGTTTACCACAGAAGCATTCAAAAACGGATTATTTGAAGTACAAGATGCTTCTTCTCAATTGGTAGCTGATTTTCTAGAAGTACAACCTGGGCAACGTGTTGTAGATACTTGTGCAGGTGCAGGCGGTAAAAGCCTTCATTTGGCTGCCTTGATGCAAAATAAAGGACAGGTTATCGCTATGGATATTTATGGTAATAAACTAAAAGAGCTTAAAAGAAGAGCTCGTAGAGATGGTGCCCATAATATCGAAACCCGAGTCATAGAAAGCACAAAAGACATCAAAAAATTATATGGCAAAGCAGATCGTGTTCTTATCGATGCCCCATGTAGTGGTTTGGGTGTTTTACGACGAAACCCAGATGCCAAATGGAAATTACAACCAGAATTTTTAGATAAAATCAAGCATACACAAGCCGAAATACTTGAGAATTATTCTAAAATGGTAAAATCTGGAGGAAAATTAGTATATGCTACCTGCTCTATTTTACCATCAGAAAATCAAGATCAGGTAAAAAGTTTCCTTTCTAAAGAAATCGGAAATGATTTCACCTTGATCAAAGACAAGAAAGTACTTTCACATAAATCAGGATATGATGGGTTTTATATGGCCCTACTAGAAAGAAAATAAAAAGTATCTGTATACAATAATATGTATACACTTATATAAAAATTTCACTCTTGCAAAGATGTAAAGCCTTCTAAAAACTATAGAAACATCAATACTGTAGTATTACGAAATTCGGTTATTACATTTTATCTCTTTTCTATTGTTCAAAATTCAGTGAATAACTCTGGGATTCTATCTTAGTTTTATACCAAATTTTAGTAAGAAAGTAGTAAATTTGCAGCTTAATAAAAATCAACACAAATAATCGAAGTATGATCCATTTCTTCGGAAACCAAAACGAGAAAGTATTTGCAGTTCAAACAAACAATGAAATCTCTCCTTCAACCATCAAAAAATTAACCTGGTTATTTGGCAACCAACCTCAACTATCTGTGGCGTCTATTGACGCTTTTTTTGTTGGTCCTCGTGCCGCAATGATTACTCCATGGAGTACCAATGCCGTAGAGATCACTCAGAATATGGGTATAGAAGGAATTATTAGAATAGAAGAATTTCAGGCCGTTACAAAAGATTACATTGATTTTGACCCTATGCTTTCTCAAAAGTATGATCTATTAAATCAGGATATCTATACTATTGATATAAAGCCAGAATCGATCATAGAAATTGATGATATTGCTGCTTATAATATCGCCGAAGGTTTAGCTCTTAATAACGAAGAGATTGAATACCTCGAAGGAGTTAGCAAAAAAATAGGACGGCAACTTACGGACTCAGAAGTTTTTGGATTTTCGCAAGTAAATTCTGAGCATTGTCGTCATAAAATATTTAATGGGACCTTTGTGATTGATGGAGAAGAACAACCTACATCGCTTTTTAAGTTAATTAAAAAGACATCAAAGATAAATCCAAACGATATTGTTTCTGCTTATAAAGATAATGTAGCTTTTATAAAAGGACCAAGAGTTACTCAGTTTGCTCCAAAAACTGCCGATAAGCCTGATTTTTATCAGGAAACCGAATTTAACAGTGTGATTTCGCTTAAAGCGGAAACACATAATTTTCCGACCACAGTAGAACCATTTAATGGAGCTGCTACAGGATCTGGAGGAGAAATCAGAGATCGCCTTGCCGGCGGAAAAGGCTCCTTGCCTCTTGCCGGGACAGCAGTATATATGACCTCATATTCACGATTAGAAAATAACCGTCCATGGGAGAAAGCTATGACAGAAAGAGATTGGCTATACCAAACTCCAATGGATATTCTGATAAAAGCTTCTAACGGAGCTTCTGATTTTGGGAATAAATTTGGCCAGCCTCTAATCACAGGATCTGTGCTCACTTTTGAGCACGAAGAAAATGCCCGTAAACTTGGTTTCGACAAAGTAATTATGCAGGCAGGTGGGATTGGATATGGTAAAGCCGAACAAGCTATCAAAGCTACTCCAGAAAAAGGAGATAAAATTGTAATCCTGGGAGGAGAAAATTATCGAATTGGTATGGGAGGTGCTGCTGTATCTTCTGCAGATACAGGAGAATTTAGCAGCGGTATCGAATTAAATGCGATACAACGCTCTAATCCAGAAATGCAAAAACGTGCCTCTAATGCAATTAGAGGTATGGTAGAAAATGAAGAAAATACAATTGTATCCATACACGATCATGGTGCAGGAGGCCATCTTAACTGTCTTTCTGAGCTAGTAGAAGAAACCGGAGGAAAAATTGATCTGGATAAACTACCTGTAGGAGACCCAACTTTATCGGCAAAAGAAATTATCGGTAACGAATCCCAGGAACGTATGGGATTAGTTATCGGGCAAAAAAATATAGATACACTGCAACGTATTGCAGAGCGCGAACGCTCACCCATGTATGAAGTAGGAGATGTTACCGGAGATCACCGTTTTACCTTTCAATCCAAGACCAAAGGAGACACACCAATGGATCTGGCATTAGAAGATATGTTTGGCAGTTCTCCTAAGACTATAATGAATGATAAAACCATTGAGCGTAATTATGAAAACATTTCATATAACAAAGAAAATTTTCAAAACTATCTCGAACAGGTACTACAACTAGAAGCTGTTGCCTGTAAAGATTGGTTAACCAATAAAGTAGATCGATGCGTAGGAGGAAAAGTTGCTAAACAACAATGTGTTGGACCATTACAATTACCTCTAAATAATTGTGGAGTAATGGCTCTTGATTATAATGGTAAAGAAGGTATTGCAACTAGTATTGGGCATTCTCCTATCTCAGGCTTGATTAACCCAGAAGCGGGCAGTAAAAATTCGATTGCCGAAGCATTGACTAATATGATATGGGCACCGCTAAATGAGGGATTACACTCCGTTTCATTATCCGCAAACTGGATGTGGCCTTGTAAAAATGAAGGAGAAGATGCCAGGTTATATAGAGCTGTAAAAGCAATTTCAGATTTTGCTATTGATTTAGGAATCAATGTACCTACGGGTAAAGATTCACTATCTATGAAGCAAAAATACCCAAATGAAGAAGTTATTGCTCCCGGAACCGTAGTGATATCTGCAGCTGCACATTGTAATGATATCACCAAAATTGTTGAACCCGTTTTACAAAAAAATGGTGGTGATATCTATTATATTAATCTTTCTAATGATAAACATCAGCTTGGAGGTTCTTCTTTTGCACAAATGTTAAATAAAATTGGTTCTGAAGCACCAAATATTAAGGACGCTGCTGATTTTAAGAACACCTTTAACGTGATTCAAGATTTAATTAGAGAAGATAAAATTGTAGCAGGTCATGATATAGCTTCAGGAGGTTTGATCACTACATTATTAGAGTTGTGTTTTGCAGACCTTAATCTTGGAGCAGAGCTTGATCTTACCAAAATTGGAGAATCTGACTCAATTAAGTTATTGTTTGCAGAAAACTCAGGGATTGTTTTTCAGAGTGCTTCAAACTCAGATATCGAGTCTATTCTTTCTAAAAACAACATTGAGTTTTTCAATATCGGTACCATAAAAGAAGAAGCTTCTTTATCAATTAAAAATCAAAATGACTCCTTTGATCTTCCTATAGAAGAATTAAGAAATACATGGTATAAAACTTCTTTCTTATTAGATCAGAAACAAACCGCAAATGATTTAGCAAAAGATCGATTTAAAAATTATACAGATCAACCATTACATTATTCTTTTCCAAAACACTTTGATGGTAAACGACCAGTCATTTCTGATAAGCTTAAAAGACCAAAAGCAGCTATCATACGTGAAAAAGGAAGTAATTCTGAACGAGAAATGGCCAATGCCATGTATCTGGCAGGTTTTGATGTAAAAGATGTACATATGACCGATTTGATATCTGGTCGAGAAACATTAGAAGATATTCAGTTTATTGGAGCCGTAGGAGGTTTCTCTAATAGTGACGTTTTAGGATCTGCAAAAGGATGGGCAGGTGCCTTTTTGTATAACGAAAAAGCAAATACAGCTTTAAAAAAATTCTTTAAAAGAGGAGACACTCTATCTGTAGGTATCTGTAACGGTTGCCAGTTGTTTATGGAGCTAGAAGTTATTAATCCAGAACATGAAAAACACGGTAAACTAACCTACAATGATTCTCATAAGCATGAGAGTGGTTTCACTTCTGTAAAAGTACAGGATAACAATTCTGTAATGCTATCTACTTTGGCAGGAAGTACACTGGGAGTATGGATTTCTCATGGTGAAGGAAAGTTTGACCTACCGTTACCAGAAGATCAATATAACATTGTAGCAAAATATGGATACGAAGGATACCCTTCTAACCCTAATGGATCAAATTACAACACAGCTATGATGACAGATAAAACTGGTCGCCATTTGGTAATGATGCCTCATATTGAGCGTTCAATTTTTCAATGGAACTGGGCCAACTATCCGCAAGATAGACATGATGAAGTATCCCCATGGATCGAAGCCTTTGTAAACGCCAGAAAATGGTTAGAGAAAAACGCTTCTGAATGAAAAACAGAAAAGCACTCTTAATAATTGACATGCAAAAGGGTTCTTTTACTCCAAAAACTCCACGCTTTGATGCAAAAGGAGTTGTAAATAGAATCAATACGCTTGCACAACTATTTAGAGCTTCTGATTTTTCAGTATTTTTTATTCAACATGATGGTACAAAAACAAATGAATTTGTACCAAATACAACAGAATGGGAGTTACTAGATGACTTAAAGATAAAATCAACAGACGTTTTTATAGATAAGTACGCAAATGATATATTTTATAAATCAAAGTTACAATCAAAGCTAAACGATTTAAATATTGATGAGTTATTTATTACAGGTTGTGCAACTGATTTTTGTGTAGAATCAACTGTCCAGTCAGCTTTAACAAAGGACTATAACATGACTGTAGTAGAAGATGGTCATACCACAGGAGACAGGCCACACTTAAAAGCTGAAAAAGTAATTGAGCATTACAATTGGGTGTGGCAAAATATGATTCCTACCAAAGGAAAAATAGATGTAAAAAACTTTGAGCAGATAAAAAACAATCTAACAAGTCATTAATAGGTATAGAATACATCCCTCAATTTGTTAAGAGATTATCCTATTTATATGTTATAAAGCTATTTTTGAATCTATAAATGGCAGATATTTTATTAAAAACGATAAAATATTAAAGAGTTAACAATTTACAGCACCTTTTTTTTATATCTTAGAGTTGTGTATTATAAGATTTTTTATAATTTGCAAAACTATGCGCGCATAGTAGTTCTTTTAAGTTCTTAAATAGTGGTGTAATCTAATTTGTTTATACGTAAATTAATCACCCAATTATTTTTAAAAATAACCATCTGAAAGGAGCTTTAGAATGCTACAAAAATTATTTTAAAACAACTTATGACGAAAATTACGAGATTATTTGATTTCCCACATTATCAATTAAAAAACTTTAATTTAGACAAGGCTTTAATAACTAAATATAATGGTGAATGGATTGCAACTTCTACTAAAGAATATGTAGAGAAAGCAAATCAAATTAGCCGTGGTTTATTACGGTTAGGAGTAAAACCTAATGACAAAATAGCAATTATATCTTCTAATAACAGAACAGAATGGAATATAACCGACATTGGTGTTCTTCAAATTGGTGCACAAGATGTTCCCATTTACCCAACAATTTCTCAAGAAGATTACGAATATGTTTTAAATCATTCTGAAGCAGCATATTGTTTTGTTTCAGACGAAGAAGTATTTCAAAAAGTTAAAAACATTAAGGCAAATGTACCTTCATTAAAAGAAGTATATTCTTATAATGATATTTCAGGTTGTAAAAATTGGGATGAAGTTCTTGAATTAGGTAAAGACGATAGCAATCAATCAGAAGTAGAGGAAATCATGGCTTCTGTAAAAGAAGATGATCTTGCAACTTTAATATATACTTCAGGAACAACAGGAAGGCCTAAAGGTGTGATGTTAAGTCATAAAAATGTAGTAAGCAATTCGATAAATAGTTCTTCCAGATTCCCTATTGTAGATGGAGAAACAAAAGCCTTAAGTTTTCTTCCCGTATGCCACATTTATGAAAGAATGTTAATGTATTTATATCAATACCGTGGTGTGAGCATATATTTTGCAGAATCTTTAGAAACTATTAGTGATAACCTAAAGGAAATTAGACCCGAGGTTATGACTGCAGTACCAAGGTTACTAGAAAAAGTATATGACAAAATTATTGCCAAAGGAGCTGATCTTACAGGGATTAAAAAGAAATTATTCTTTTGGGCAGTAGATCTGGGATTAAAATACGAACCTTATGGAGCAAATGGCTGGTGGTATGAGAAAAAATTAGGTCTCGCCCGAAAACTTATTTTCAGTAAATGGCAGGAAGCTCTGGGAGGTAATTTAAAATTAATTGCTTCTGGTAGTGCTGCACTACAGCCAAGACTTGCACGAATATTTAATGCGGCAGGGATGGGAGTTATGGAAGGATATGGTCTTACAGAAACGTCTCCTGTAATCTCTGTAAATGAAACAGGAAACAGAGGAATGAAAATAGGCTCTGTAGGAAGAATGATCCCTGAAACTGAAGTGAAAATAGCAGAAGATGGTGAAATTTTGGTAAAAGGTCCTCAAGTAATGTTAGGCTATTATAAAGATGAAGAAAAAACTAAAGAGGTATTAAAAGACGGGTATTTCCATACCGGAGATATTGGTGAAATCGATAATGATGGGTTTTTGCGTATTACCGATCGTAAAAAAGAAATGTTTAAAACTTCTGGTGGTAAATATGTCGCTCCGCAATTAATAGAAAATGCCATGAAACAATCCCGTTTTATTGAGCAAATAATGGTAATCGGAGAAGGAGAAAAAATGCCGGCAGCATTTATACAACCCAATTTCGAGTTTCTAAAAGAATGGGCAGAGCGTAAAGGCATACAAATGGGTGACTCTATGCAAGAAGCTCTTAAAAATCAATCAATTATTGATCGTTACCAGGAAGAAGTCGACGAGCATAATAAAAAGTTCGGAAAATGGGAACGTGTGAAACGATTCGAACTTACATCAGATGAATGGAGTATTGATGCGGGTCACCTCACTCCTACTATGAAATTAAAAAGGAAAATAATAAAAGAAAAATACAAAGATCTTTATTCTAAAATTTATGGCTAATTCAATTAACTGATTGCAACGCAAAATGCATGTAAGCTTTAACTGTTAATCAGTAAACTCCTCATTTTATGGGGAGTTTTTTTATTAATTCAGCAAAAAAGTGTACATTACATCAACTTTTCTCAATTTTTTACTTTATTTATTATGCACGCATAATAAATTTCCTTACCTTTACATTCATAACAATTTTTTTGAATGAGAGAAAAGACAATCGATTATGCACTTAGAGCCACCTGGATGGCGGTTGCTAAGATGTATAATGAAGAAGCCAGCAAAAAAGGAAGTACGATGGCTACTGGATTTGCATTACTAAGCATAGACCCAGAAAGCGGTACACCTTCTACTTCACTAGGTCCCAAAATGGGAATGGAAGCTACAAGTTTATCACGCACTTTGAAAACCATGGAAGAAAAAGGATTGATTTTCAGAAAGAAAAATCCTCAGGATGGACGTGGTGTATTGATCTACCTTACTCCATTTGGCGTAGAAATGAGAAATTTCTCGAAAGAAGTCGTTTTTACTTTTGATACCATGGTAAGAAAACATGTCCCACAAGAAAAGTTAGACATTTTCTTAGAGGTGTTTCAAACCATAAATGATCTGATATCATCTAAAAAAATTTACTCAAAACAAGAATCTGTAAAACCTTAACAACTCGAAGTTAAAAAATGAAAAGAATCATTAAAAAAGTTGCAGTTATCGGCTCAGGAATCATGGGATCCGGTATTGCATGTCATTTCGCTAATATTGGTGTCGAAGTACTATTATTAGATATAGTCCCTCGAGAACTTAACGATAAAGAAAAAGCGAAAGGCCTTACTCTTGAAAACAAAGTGGTCCGTAATCGATTAGTAAATGATTCACTTACCGCTGCTCTTAAATCTAAACCTTCTCCTATATACCATCAAAAATTTGCAAATCGTATCACTACAGGAAACCTGGAAGATGATATCGCAAAAGTTGCAGATGTAGATTGGATTATAGAAGTTGTTGTAGAAAGATTAGATATTAAAAAAATAGTTTTTGAAAATCTTGAAAAACACAGAACACCAGGTACATTAATTACTTCTAATACTTCTGGTATTCCTATTCATTTTATGAATGAAGGAAGAAGTGAAGATTTTCAGAAGCATTTCTGTGGAACACATTTCTTTAACCCTGCCCGTTATCTTAAATTATTCGAAATTATTCCTGGCCCAAATACATCTCAGGAAGTTTTGGATTTCCTTAACGGATATGGAGAACAATATTTAGGAAAAACTTCTGTAATAGCAAAAGACACCCCCGCATTTATTGGTAATAGAATCGGGATCTTTAGTATCATGAGTTTATTCCACATGGTAAAAGAAATGGGATTAACCATAGAAGAAGTAGATAAACTTACTGGTCCTGTAATTGGCCGTCCAAAATCTGCAACTTTTCGTACAGTCGATGTCGTTGGTTTAGATACTTTGGTTCATGTAGCTAATGGTATTGCCGACAATTGTCAGGATGACGAACGTCACGAATTATTTAAACTTCCGGATTTCATCGGTACTATGATGGATAACAAATGGTTGGGAAGTAAAACCGGACAAGGATTCTATAAAAAGAATGTTGGTGCAGATGGAAAAAGAGAAATCCTGTCTTTAGATTTAGAAACTTTAGAATACAGAGCTAAGAAAAGAGCCTCTTTTGCCACTCTTGAAATGACAAAAACTATAGATAAAGTAGTTGATCGTTTTAAAGTATTAGTATCTGGAAAAGATAAAGCAGGAGAATTTTATCGTAAAAATTTATCCGCGTTATTCGCATATGTTTCCAATCGTATTCCTGAAATTACAGACGATTTATATAAAATCGATGATGCAATGAAAGCCGGTTTTGGATGGGAACATGGTCCTTTTCAGATCTGGGATGCTATTGGAGTAGAAAAAGGAATCGAAATGATGCGTGCAGAAGGGTATGAACCTGCTGATTGGATAAATGATATGATCGCCTCAGGAAGTACTTCTTTTTATACTGTAAATAACGGAGCTACATTTTTTTACGATATTCCTAAAAAAGAACAAGTAAAAGTACCAGGACAAGATGCATTTATCATTCTGGATAATATCCGTAAATCTTCAGAAGTATTTAAAAATAGCGGAGTCGTAGTAGAAGATCTTGGTGATGGAATTCTAAATGTAGAGTTCCAGAGTAAGATGAACACCATTGGTGGTGATGTTCTAGCCGGATTAAACAAAGCTATCGATATTGCTGAAAAAGATTTTCAGGGATTGGTTGTTGGTAATCAAGCAGCAAACTTCTCTGTAGGTGCAAATATCGGAATGATATTTATGATGGCTGTTGAGCAAGAATATGACGAGCTTAATATGGCAATTAAATATTTCCAGGATTCTATGATGCGTATGCGTTATTCTGCAATCCCAACAATTGCTGCTCCTCATGGTATGGCACTTGGTGGTGGATGTGAACTTTCTATGCATGCCGATAAAGTAATTGCTGCTGCAGAAACATATATAGGACTTGTAGAATTTGGTGTTGGTGTTATCCCCGGTGGTGGTGGATCCAAAGAAATGGCACTAAGAGCTTCTGATACTTTTAAGAAAAATGATGTAGAACTTAATGTGCTACAAGAACATTTCCTAACTATAGGTATGGCCAAAGTATCAACTTCTGCTTATGAAGCGTATGATACTAATATACTTCAAAAAGGAAAAGATATCGTTGTTGTAAATAAAGATCGCCAAATCGCTACAGCAAAAGCACATGCTAAATTGATGGCAGAACAAGGATACACACAACCACCTCTTCGAAAAGATATTAAGGTACTAGGTAAACAAGCATTAGGTATGTTCTTGGTTGGAACCGACTCTATGGAAGCTAGTAAATATATTTCTGAGCATGATCATAAAATAGCTAATAAGCTAGGATATGTAATGGCTGGTGGAGATTTATCTGAACCAACATTGGTTACAGAACAATACTTATTGGATCTGGAACGTGAAGCTTTCTTGTCACTTTGTACAGAACGTAAAACTCTTGAACGTATCGAGCATATGCTTAAGAAAGGAAAACCTCTAAGAAACTAGAAAAAGAAAATAATGAAAACAGCATATATAGTAAAAGCATATAGAACAGCCGTAGGAAAAGCTCCTCGCGGGGTGTTCAGGTTTAAAAGAACAGATGAATTGGCAGCCGAAACCATAGCACATATGATGAAAGAGCTTCCTAACCTTGACAAAGCACGTATCGACGACGTAATTGTTGGTAATGCCATGCCCGAAGGGTCTCAAGGATTAAATATGGCACGTTTAATCTCATTAATGGGGTTAAATTCTGTTGATGTTCCCGGAGTAACAGTAAATAGATTTTGTTCATCAGGAATAGAAACCATTGGTATTGCAACAGCCAAAATACAATCTGGAATGGCAGATTGTATTATTGCCGGTGGAGCAGAAAGCATGAGTTCAGTTCCCATGACAGGTTATAAAACAGAACTTAATTATGATTTAGCCAAATCAGGGCATGAAGATTATTATTGGGGAATGGGAAATACTGCAGAGGCAGTTGCTCACCAATTCAAAGTATCTCGAGAAGATCAAGATGAATTTGCCTACAACTCTCATGTGAAAGCCTTAAAAGCGCAAGCAGAAAAGCGTTTTCAGGATCAAATTGTTCCTATTAATGTCGAACAAATTTATGTTGATGAAAATGGAAAAAAGGCCACAAAATCATATACTGTATCTAAGGATGAAGGGCCTCGTGCCGGAACCAGTAAAGAAGTACTAGGTAAACTTAGACCGGTATTCGAAGCTGGAGGAAGTGTAACTGCTGGTAATTCTTCGCAAATGAGTGATGGCGCCGCTTTTGTGATGGTAATGAGCGAAGAGATGGTTAAAGAACTAAATCTTGAGCCTATTGCAAGACTTGTTAATTATGCTGCTGCAGGTGTAGAACCAAGAATCATGGGTATTGGCCCAGTAAAAGCTATTCCAAAAGCTTTAAAACAAGCGGGATTAAAACAAGACGATATAGAACTTATAGAACTTAATGAAGCTTTTGCTTCTCAATCTCTTGCAGTAATGAGAGAATTAGGTCTCAATCAGGATATCGTAAATGTTAATGGAGGAGCAATTGCATTAGGACATCCACTAGGATGTACAGGAGCAAAACTTTCGGTTCAATTATTCGACGAAATGCGTAAACGTGATATGAAAGGTAAATACGGAATGGTAACTATGTGTGTAGGTACAGGACAAGGTGCTGCTGGTATTTATGAATTTTTAAACTAAAATTAGAATTGAGATCTAAGTGTTAAAAATTACATTTTAATCAGCCTCAATACTAACGACTAAAACCTTACTAAAAAAATGAGTGATAAAACTATAAATAAAGATATTCTTAGAGGAGGACAATTCCTTGTTAAAGAAACTAAATGTGAAGATGTATTTACTCCAGAAGATTTTTCTGAGGAGCAAAGAATGATGCGTGATAGCGCTAGAGAATTTGTAGATCGTGAGCTATGGGCTCATTGGGAGCGATTCGAAAGTAAAGACTATGCATATACAGAAGAGTGTATGCGTAAAGCTGGTGAACTTGGACTTTTAGGAGTTTCTGTACCAGAAGCATATGATGGTTTAGGAATGGGATTCGTATCTACAATGTTAGTTTGTGATTATATCTCTGGAGCTACTGGATCATTTAGTACTGCTTTTGGAGCTCATACTGGTATTGGCACCATGCCAATCACCTTGTATGGTAATGAAGAGCAAAAGAAAAAATATGTCCCTAAGCTTGCTACTGGTGAGTGGTTTGGAGCATACTGCTTAACAGAACCAGGTGCAGGGTCAGATGCCAATTCTGGTAAAACAAAAGCCGTACTTTCTGAAGATGGAACACATTACTCGATTTCTGGTCAGAAAATGTGGATATCTAATGCCGGTTTCTGTAGTTTATTTATTGTTTTTGCCCGTATTGAAGATGATAAAAATATTACAGGATTTATTGTAGAAAACGATCCATCCAATGGGATTTCTCTAGGTGATGAAGAAAAGAAGTTAGGTATTCATTCATCTTCTACTCGCCAGGTATTCTTTAGCGATACCAAAGTACCGGTAGAAAACATGTTATCAGAAAGAGGTAATGGGTTTAAAATTGCAATGAATGCATTAAATGTAGGGCGTATTAAACTTGCTGCTGCCTGTCTTGATGCACAACGTCGTGTGATTGGTGAAGCTACTAAATATGCTAATGAACGTATCCAGTTCAAAACACCTATTATGAACTTTGGTGCTATTAAAGCTAAAATTGCAGAAATGGCTACCAATACATATGCCGATGAATCTGCTAGTTACAGAGCTGCAAAAAATATCGAAGATAGAATTGCTATCCGTCAAGCGGAAGGGAACACACATCAGGAAGCAGAACTTAAGGGTGTTGAAGAATACGCAATTGAGTGCTCTATTCTTAAAGTTGCCGTTTCTGAGGATGTACAAAGTTGTACAGATGAAGGTGTGCAGATTTTTGGAGGTATGGGATTCTCTGCAGATACACCAATGGAATCTGCATGGAGAGATGCTCGTATTTCTAGAATCTACGAAGGTACCAATGAGATTAATCGAATGCTTGCCGTAGGAATGTTAGTAAAGAAAGCAATGAAAGGTCATGTAGATCTTCTTGGCCCTGCAATGAAAGTTGCAGATGAACTTACAGGTATTCCATCTTTTGATACTCCGGATTATTCAATATTGTTTTCTGAAGAAAAAGAAATCATTGCTAAGCTTAAGAAAGTATTTTTGATGGTTGCAGGAGCTGCAGTGCAAAAATTTGGCCCACAACTTGAGGATCATCAACAATTATTACTAGCTGCTTCAGATATTTTAATTGAAATTTACATGGCAGAATCTGCAATCTTACGTACCGAGAAAAATGCAAAACGTTTTGGTGAAGATGCTCAGGAAACTCAAATAGCAATGTCTCAATTATATTTATACAATGCCGTAGATATTATTATTAGAAAAGGAAAAGAAGGAATAGTTTCTTTTGCAGAAGGAGATGAACAACGAATGATGTTAATGGGACTTAAGCGTTTTACTAAATATGCTAATCAGCCTAATGTAGTTGCTTTAAGAACCAAAATTGCTGATAAAATCGCCAAAGAAAACGGGTATTTTATTGGTTAATCAATAGAATAAAAGAACACAAAACATTGTGATGTGTTTAATTTATCATAAGAAACCGCCTTTTAAATAATTAGAAGGCGGTTTTTATATTTCCAAATTCAACCTTGTTTTCAATTCTAATTTTCCTTTCCCTGTTACCAAAACCTCTCTTGAATCTTTCTTCCTTCGTATCCAATCATTTTGTAACATCATAGTAAGAAAAGAAGCACCAAGTGCACCTGCCAAATGATGTCTACGCTCACTCCAATCCAAACACGGGTGAGCAAAAGATCGTTTCTGCAGCATTATATCATCGATATCAATACCAACATTTTGAAACCAACTCTCTCCTGCAGACGTAACTTTATAAGTTCGTTCTACAATTTCTACCATGCCTTTATCAAGCAAGGCATCTGTGATTTTTACACCAATTTTCCCTGCTAAATGATCATAACAAGTTCTGGCATATGTTATACCATTAAGTTCTGGTTGTTTAATCCTAGTATATTCATCGGTAATGGATACTAATCCTGCCATAGATTCAATAACTTGAGCGACTTCAGAGGTAGCATACCTATAATACCGATGTCTTCCTTGTTTTTCTACCAGTAATATATTAGCCTGAATTAATTTTTTTAAATGATTACTTGCTGATTGCGCAGAAATATTTGCACATATCGACAGCTCAAGAGCTGTATATGCTCTACCATCTAACAAACACCATAGCATTACAGATCGAGATTTATCTCCTAATAAAGAGGCGATCTGAGCAAATTTATTTTCAAACTCTTCCATTAACTATTATCACAATATTATCCGATTTCAATACACAAAACTAATGTAATACCATTTGCGCCATGAATTTACTATAATATAACCGATATGATCATTTTCAATCCCATATTTTAGGTCTTTTTACTTCAAGTGTTCTTAAATAATCGAGCATTTGTCCCATATGTACTGCTTCATGAAACACAATTCTATTTAGATAATCACCAAGTTTTTTGCTCTGTCCTACTTCTGTTCTTTCTATCCTTATGTTTTCAAGATCTGTCTCTGTTAACCCCTCTATCATATCAAGAAAATTCTTTCTATAGCTCATTGCTATCTCAAGTTCAAACTCCAGGTCCACATACTTCATTCCTTGCCATGGTGAATGGTAATCTCCCAGGTTTCCTCTATTGTCAATTATCTTATGAAATAAATGCTCGGTTTCTAATACATGTCTAATCATTTCGATAATTGAGAACGCATTTTTATCTGGTTTCCAATCAAAATATTCTTCTGGTATTCCTTTCCAAAGTTTAATACTTCGTCTCCTTGTCTCTGTACAGTTTAATAAAATAATTTCTATCGAATTCATCATGCATCTTTTTAATATATTCCTCTACTCCAATTCTCTGAAATAACTTTGCCTTTTTCATAATCATCTACAACTAATATTAACTGATTATCATGATCACTATATTGTGTTATTATGTTTATATTATTTTTTTCCATTAAACGGCAAATTTTACCTAACTGTCCGGGTACTTCCTGATTTAATTTTTGAATAAGTACTTTATTGATCGCAAACACTTCAACCCCATAAGATTCTAATGCTTTCTTTCCTTTTTCGGCATCGGCTACCAAAAAATTAGCCATTCCAATATTGTTATGTACAAAAACACCTCCTCCTTCAAGGCTTACTCCTACGTTTCCCAAAATTTCTCCCATTTCTGCTAAAGCTCCTGGTTTATTATCTAATCTAATTGTCAAATTTCTCATACTTGATTTTATATTATTTTAATTTGAATATTTGCTATAATAGAGTTCGCGATAAAGCAATTAGAATGTGCTAGATTATGCATCTGCTCTATATTTTTTATTGAAGGCTGGTTTCCTTTAAAAATTACCTTAGGGCATAATGCAATCGTAGTAATTGCTTTTTTTCCTTTTATTTCGTTTAGTTCCCCTACAGGATGATCCTCATAACTCTCTACAACATATTTTTTCTTTGAAGCGATAGAAAGAAAAAACAACATATGACAACTCGAAACAGATGTCAAAAATGCTTCTTCAGGATCCACCGCAGATGCATCAGACATTGGAGTGGGAACCACCTCTGGAGAAGAAGAAGCCAAAATCTCTGCTCCCCCATCAAAATACCAGGTATGTGCCCTGCTATATTTTCCATCCATAAATGCTTCATGTTGATTTTTCTTCCAAAATACCCTCGCCGAATGTTTCATTTTACCTGTTCCTTTTTGTATTTCACAAAAGTAAAACAGCTTTATTTTTTTTATTTCATTCTAGAATGAAGTATGAAATTCTAACATGTTACTCAAAAGACATGTATATCGTCTGTTTTAAAAGAAAATATTTTCTTATTGTATCTTTAGCAAAGCATACTACTAATATGATTAAAACATGAAAACAACAACACGGATTACAACGATCATCTTTTACATAGTATTAGTTGCTTGTACAGATAATAACAACACTGCAGAAGACCCCATCATTGAAACTGAAAATGAAGGAGTTACAATAACATCAAATTGGTATGATGTAGACTATTTAAAAAATAAAACTTATATCATTAAAGAGCCTAAAAGTTCTCAGGCCAATGTGAGTTATTTATTAATCGGAGACAATAAAGCTATAATGTATGATACTGGTTCTGGTGAAAATGAACCTGAAAATGGATCTAAAATTAAGCATATCACAGATCAGTTAACCAATTTGCCGGTTTCTCTTTTACTCTCTCATTTTCATTTTGACCACAATCAAAATATATCAGAATTTGAAAACATTGTCTTTCCGGATTTGCCATTTTTAAAAGAACGTATCACAGGGGATAATATATTTTCTTTTACTACCGGAGATCTGTTTATAGGAGAACATCCATCTCAAATACAAATAAAC
The DNA here is from genome assembly GCF_051627225.1 of Aquimarina macrocephali. NCBI lineage: Bacteria > Pseudomonadati > Bacteroidota > Flavobacteriia > Flavobacteriales > Flavobacteriaceae > Aquimarina > Aquimarina macrocephali. The sequence continues at coordinate 4,026,920 of NZ_CP151795.1, read as the reverse complement.
GAATGGCTCCCTGTTAATAAAGATATAGACCTAGGTAACAGAATTATACAATTAGTTAATATTCCTGGCCATACTATAGAATCTACAGCAATTATTGACAAGACCAATAAAATTGCCTTTTTAGGAGATTATTTATATAATGGTGCTTTATTTTTATTTAACAACAATGACCTTGGTGTATATAGAGAAAGTATTGATCATCTCATTTCTATTTTAGATTCTGATTACACTCTTTATGGTGCTCATGGTGCTCCTAAAATTACTTTTAACAAACTACAAACTCTTAAGGACTTCTTAATATGTATCGAAAGTAACAATTGTCAATCTTCGGCTACCACTTTATGGGGATATAATGCAATACGTTATAATTATAGTGGGATGGAAATAATTATTTTTCAGTTATAGTAAGCTTTACATAGACAAAAAAATCTATGGTTATTCATACAGGATATTCCAAATTTTTTCTTCCAAAACATTAATAACCAAGAGTTCCTTTTATTATTAGTATCAAAACTCAATTTAATACACTTTTTAATATCATGTGAACATAAAATATCTATTTCCGGTTATCCAGTAATCTACTGTTAGAAATACAATTGATTATTACTTATTTATATGCTACAACTAATTTTTAAATTTTGTTCACTACATTTATCATGATTATGTCACTAAATGTCATTATGAAAAGAATACTTTTATTATTCATTTTATTATTTATACTAAGCTGTAAAAAAAACCTTCCCAACTCGACTAAAGATGAATTGGCAATCGTAGATCAAAAAGATTTACTAAAACAGAAAGTTAAAGTTGATCATCAAATCAGAAAAGTAAAAAAAGCAGTAATTGTTCCTAAGCTAGATGGCAAGATGAATGATCCTATTTGGAAAGAAGCTATTTGGTATGGTTTTGATCAAAGGTGGCTGGGAGCACCTTATACCTTTAATGATTTTTTTGGAAGGTATAAAGTGGTTTGGACCCCAGAAGCTCTATATGTATTAGTCGAAATCAAAGATGATGTTTTATATGATCAAAATAAAGACCCTCTAAGTTTATGGTGGGATGATGACTGTGTGGAGATTTTTATTGATGCGGATAACTCTGGTGGTGATCATCAATATTCTAATAATGCATTCGCATATCATGTAGCATTAGACGGAAATGTTGTTGATCTGGATGAACAAAAAAAACCATTACTATACAATAGTCATGTTAGCTCTAAACGAATTACTAATGGCGATGTATCGGTATGGGAGTTTGAGATCATTGTATATGACAATACTTATACAGAAGGAAAAGTTAATGACCCAATGATTTTAAAAAAGGATCAGAAATTAGGTTTTGCTATTGCTTATAATGATAATGATGGTAGTAAGGAAAGAGAAAATTTTATTGGTTCTGTTTTTATCCCAGGAGAAGAAAAAAATCTGGGGTGGATTAATGCCGATATTTTTGGCACAATCATTTTAGAAGAATAATGTATTGAAATCAAAATTCTACATACTCCCGGTGATTATCATTTCGCAGTTTTTTTGTACTTCGTTATGGTTTGCTGGCAATGCTGTTATTGATGATCTCGCCTCTCAGTTTAATGCTGATTTTAATATTTTAGGCTATCTTTTATCTTTTGTGCAATTTGGGTTTATTGTAGGAACACTAACATTTGCTCTATTAACATTAGCCGATCGGTTTTCTCCATCTCGAATATTTATGATTTGTGCTTTTTTGGGAGGGCTTAGTAATTTGTCATTGCTTATTCCTGATATCACGGTATTTAATTTACTTACGGCAAGATTTGGCACTGGATTTTTCCTTGCTGGTATATATCCTATTGGCATGAAAATAGCCTCTGATTATTATAAAGACGGACTCGGTAAGGCACTTGGGTATCTTGTAGGTGCTTTGGTACTAGGAACAGCTTTTCCTCACCTAATTAATCAGTTTTCCTGGAGTAGCGATTATAAAGCTGTAATTATTAGCACATCTATCTTAGCATTTGTTGGAGGATCAGCAATGTGGTTTTTGGTTCCTGATGGTCCATACAGAAAACTAGTTTCTAAGCTTCAACTTGGGATCGTTACACAACTTTTTAGTATCCCTAGTTTTAGAAAAGCAGCTTTTGGATATTTTGGACATATGTGGGAACTATATGCGTTTTGGGGATTTGTTCCTATTATTCTTAAAACCTATTCTCGCTTACAATCGATACAACTTCAGGTGTCTTTTTGGTCTTTTATCATCATAGGTGTTGGTTTTATTTCCTGCATTCTGGGTGGTTTGATTTCGCTAAAAACCGGAAGTAGAAAAGTAGCATATAATTCACTATTAATTTCTGGAATATTTTGTCTTGCTTCTCCCCTGCTTTTCCTATTACCGCCAGAATTATTTTTAATTGCTTTAAGTATTTGGGGAATGTTGGTAATTTCAGATTCTCCTCAATTTTCTACAATGGTAGCTGCTGCTGTACCCCCAGAACTAAGAGGTACTGCTCTTACAATTATTAATTGTATTGGATTTGCTATTACTATAATTAGTATTCAGTTATTATCTTTTTTAACAGGAAAATTAGATAATACTATGTTATACGTGTTTTTAAGTATAGGGCCTATTTTAGGGATATATACATTAAGGAAATAAGTAATTAAATAGTTTGAAATATCATTTTTGAAAAGAAATATTCTATTAAACAGTCTCTAGAGCTTCTTTAATTCTTGACATAGCCTTTGACATTTGTGCTTCAACAGTTTTTATAGAAATATCAAGTTGTTCTGCCACTTCTTTATATTTAAATCCCTGAATTTTATTTAATATAAATACCTCTTTACATTTTGGAGGAAGTTTTTCAATTTCTGCCTGAACAAGGTGTATTTTTCTTTTGATAAAATCGTTATCTTCTTCTACAAAAACATTAAGAGTATTTTTTTGTATTTGTTCTATATAACTTAACTCTTTTTTATTTTTATTATAGGTATCTATTAATTCATAATAACATGCTTTATATAGGTAACTTTTGATAGAAGTAGTAATATTTAATTTTTTTTTATTCTTCCAAATTTTAAGCATTACGTTCTGAACGATGTCTTCTGCCTGCTGTTTATCCCTCGATAAACTATAGATATAGGCGCATAATTCGTTATAGTACATCTCATATAAATGCCTGTATACAAATTCATTACCTCTCTTAAGTTCCTCTATTTGGGTCTCGTTCTTTATAGCACTCTTTTTTTAACTCATTTTTAAACCCTATCCTAAAACAATTAACAAAAACTTTACATAAATAATAAAAAAAATAGTTTCAGAAGTAAGGGTTTTTTATTTTTTTCAAGTCTTAACTATAAATAAGCCAATAATTCGCATGAAAAAAAACAAAGATTTGGATATAAATCAAATACTAAAATACCTAAATAATGAGATGTCCGAACGAGAACTCACCGAGTTCAAAAAACTATTGAATGATGAAGAAAATTTAAATGAATTTAAAAAATACATTATCACTGATCATTACATCCAATTAGGTAAAAACGATTTTGATAATCAAAAAGCATCATCATTATTCCAAAAACAAATACAAAGTACAAAATCTCGTACTAAAACCCGCAAAAATAGAATCAATAATTATTTAAAATATGCTGCAGTTTTTGTAGGGCTTATAATTAGTGCTACTTTATACTACAACAACACTTTTTTTGGCACCGGTTCTACTTCAAATGAAGTAACATTACAACTAAGCGATGGCAGTCTTGAAACTATACAGGAGAATGAGTTATTTAAAGAAATTAAAAATAACGATGGTACTGTAGTAGGAGTTCAGGAAAAAGGTAAAATAGTATACCAAAACGAAAAAAACAACATTGCTGAGGTAAAACCAAGTATCAACACATTAAAAGTACCTTATGGAAGAAAATTTCAATTAGAACTATCTGATGGTACAATAGTTCATGTTAATGCAGGTTCTACATTAAAATTTCCCGTGCGTTTTATTGCCGGACAAGTTCGTGAAGTAGAATTATCTGGTGAAGCCTATTTTGAAGTTGCCCGAAATGAAGAAGCTCCATTCATTGTATCTACCAATGGTATTAAAACTGAAGTTTTAGGGACAAAGTTTAATGTCTCTTCTTACACTGATGATCCATTTTCTGAGGTTGTTCTGGTAGAAGGTAGTGTAGGTGTATTTAAAAATAAAGACCGATTTAATAAAGATATCGATCAAATACTTAAGCCTAATCAGAAAGCTAGTCTTTTAAAATCAGGTCAGAATTTAAATATTTCTACAGTAAAAACAGAAAATTATACTGCTTGGGTTGATGGAATATTACTGTTTAAAAATGAAAGTTTTGAGAATATCATTAAGAAACTGGAGAGATCTTATGACAAGAAAATAACAATAAATTACCCAAAAATAAAGAAAGAAAAATTCACAGGTCAGTTTGATGTAGAAAATATAGAAGATGTATTAAAAACCTTTAAAAGCAATACCTTCTTTAATTTTACCATCAAAGAAAATGAAATAATTATTAACCCCTAAAACAAAAAAAGTATGTTTCCAAAATGACTAATAAACAAAAAAAATCGAGAAATGCTGCAACATCTCCCGATTTAGAGTAAGCGTAATTTAACAATGGTTCAATCATTAAATCATATTAAAAATATGAAAATAATTAGACAAAACCACACAAATGGTGTGGCAAAATTAATATTTAATTTGAAAATGAGGCTAACAATACTATTAATTATATTGTCTCTATTTAGAATAAACGCAAATACTTATTCTCAAAACACGAAGATTTCACTTGATGTGAAAAACTTTACAATTGAGAGAGTATTTGATTTAATACAACAAAAAACAGAATTTAAAGTGTTTTTTAAGGATGCCGAGGTGAATACCAAAAGAAAGGTATCTTTTAAAGTTTCTAACAAAAGAGTAGAATATATTTTAGATAGAATATTTAAGAACACCAATGTCTCTTATAAAATAGTAGATAAGCAAATTGTATTGGTAAAAAAAGCGGTTAGTTCTAATATTCCAACAATCAAAAAACGACAATCTGCACTGGTAAAACCACAGAAAGGTTTTGAAATCAGCGGACAGGTTGTTGACAAAAATGGCCTTCCCATTCCCGGGTCTACTGTATCTATACAAGGAACTACCCAAGGGGTAGTTACAGACTTTGATGGAAATTTTACAATGCGAGTTTCGGTATCAGACGTAATTAAGATCGAAAACTTAGGTTACGAAACTCAAACTATTACGATCACAGATAAGAATAAAACAAAATTTCAATTTGTATTAAAAGAATCTGTAGAGTCACTAGACGAAGTCATAATAACAGATGGTTATAAAAAAGTAGATCGCCGTCTTTTTGCCGGTGTTGCTACAAAGCTTAATCTGGAAGATATTAAAATTGATGGAGTTTCTGATGCATCAAGACTTCTAGAAGGTAGAGATGCTGGGGTAGTTGTAGATAATGTTTCTGGTTCATTTGGTGCATCACCAAGAATTAGAATTAGAGGTAATACTTCTCTTACAGGTAATAATAACCCAATTTGGGTGGTTGATGGAGTAATTTTAGAAGATAACGTAGAATTAGCTCAACAGGATTTAGCTTCTGGTGATATCAATTCATTAATTGGTTCCTCTATCGCTGGATTAAACCCAGATGATATTAAAAGTTTTTCTATTCTAAAAGATGCGTCTGCAACAGCTTTATATGGTGCACGTGCAAAGAATGGAGTAATTGTAATAACAACCAAAAAAGGTAAAAGAGGAGCTTTAAGAGTAAACTATAGTAACAATTTTTCTTACCGTTTACGACCTCGATATACAAACTTTAATGTATTGAATTCTCAACAAGAATTATCTGTTTATGCAGAATTGGTAGACAAAGGATTAGTTGATTTAACAACTGCTCAGTATGCTGAATCTTATGGAGTTTTAGGACAGTATTTTAACGAAAGAAGAACAAATAACGTAGAAATAGGAGCTAATGGACAATTGGCTGATAGCTATTTTAACCGTTATCAAGTAGCTAATACAGATTGGTTTGAAACCCTTTTTAATGATTTATCATTACAACAAAATCATTCTTTAAGTGTTTCGGGAGGAAGTGATGATGCTATCTACTATTTCTCTTTAAGTTACCTTAATGATCAGGGACAAACAATAGGAGATGAAGCTCAGCGTTATACAGCAAGATTAAACACAAAATTTAACCTTTCCGAAAAATTCTCGATAAACACCTCATTAACAGGAAGTTTTAGAGATCAGATTGCTCCAGGTACAAATGATAGAAGATTAGATCCTTTAACAGGTGATTTTGAACGTGAATTCGAAATTAACCCTTACAGCTATTCTTTAACCAATAGTAGAAGTGTTACACCATACGATGAAAATGGTAATTTAGAATTTTTCAGAAAAAACTATGCACCATTTAATATCATCCATGAATTGAGTAATAACTATATTAACATTGATGTTACTGATATTGCTTTTCAAACAGATCTAAATTATAAATTAGGTAATAATTTAACTGCAAATTCTACATTCAACTATCGTAAAGCAATTACGCAACGAGAACATGTTATTGGTGATAAATCTAACCAGGCTGAAGCTTTTAGAGCAGATGAAGGCGTTTTGGCAAATGTAAATCCTTTCTTATATCAGGATAGAGATAACTTAACCAGACCTCGTTATTCAATATTACCAGAAGGTGGTATTAATATCTTTAATGAAGATGTTTTGGATTATTTATATTGGAGAAATTCTATTTCCTGGAACCCAAGCATTAATGATAATAACCAATTTGCTTTTCTTTTAGGACAAGAAATAAAATCAACAAATAGAACCAGTAGAGAGTTCAATGGTATTGGTATTTCTTATGAGAACGGATATTTAGTCAATACAAACCCCGATGCTATTGATCAATTAATCGATAACGGAGATCAATATTTTGAGATTTCAAATTTTAGAGATCGTTTTACTGGTTTTTTCTTTAATGCAGGGTACACTTTAAAAAACAAGTACACTATTAACGGTACTTTAAGATATGATGGGTCCAACCTACAAGGGTCAAGTCCTAAAGCAAGATATCTTACAAATTATAATATTAGTGGAGCGTGGAACATTGATAGAGAAGATTTCTTTAAAGCTGATTGGGTAAATCTTTTAAAATTAAAAGCTACTTATGGATTGTCTGGAGGAAGAGGTCCTCTTACAAGTGCTACATTGGATCTAAGAGGTCGTGTACCATTACGTCCACAAGATGTAGAAAGTACAATTCAAATCAATTCTTTAGAAAATACTAATTTAACTTTTGAAAAACTTAAAGAATTTAGTGCTGGATTAGAATTCTCTATGTTTAACAACCGAGTTGCAGGTGAACTGGGTTACTATAAACGTAATTCATTTGATCTTATCGGAACCATTAAAACAAGTGGTGTAGGTGGTGAAGCTTTTAAAACAGGTAATTATGCAGATTTAAAAGTTGATGGATATGAATTTGCTTTATCTACTGTTAATGTAAAGACAAGAAATTTTGAATGGTCAACTAATATTAATGTAGGTTACAATACAGAAGAAGTAGAAGAGCTTCAATTTGATCCTAGATTAGTAGATTTAATATCTCCGTCGGGAGCACCATACACTGGTCGTGAAATCTCTGCATTATACTCAGTTCGTTTTGCTGGACTAAATGAATTTGGTATCCCAACGTTCTTTGATGCTGATAATAATAGAGTAACAAATATAGATCTTCAAAGCAGAGATGATATTGAAAAAATATTGAAGTATGAAGGTCCAACTCAACCTAGAGGAGCTGGTGGACTTAGTAACACCTTTACTTATGAAGGCTTTACTTTATCTACTAATATCTCATTCAAATTTGATTACAAAATACGTTTGAATAGTAATTTTGATGCCTCTTATACTGATTTTAATTCACTACCAGGTGAATTGACTAACAGATGGGCACTTCCTGGAGATGAAAATATAACTAACATTCCTGCTATTGTAGAAAATAGAACTTTAATCTCTGAACTTAATGCCTTTGTAAATGCAAATGGTATTGTAGCAGGAGGTGATAACGCTTATGAACTATATAATAATAGTGATTTAAGAGTAGTCGATGGTACATATGCTCGTATGAGATCAATTGCACTAGGATATACTGTACCTTCTGCATACGCAGAAAAGATAGGTTTTACTTCTGCAAGAATTCGTATACAAGGAGAGAATTTATTCTTACTATACTCTGACAAAGCGTTAAATGGTCAGGATCCTGAATTCTTTAATTCTGGAGGAGCTGCATTACCAGTACCAAAAACTGTATCGCTATCACTTAATGTTGGATTCTAAAAAGATTAATTATGAAGAATTATAAATTAACATCATATATACTACTCCTCCTTCTTGTAATGTTAAATTCAAGTTGTGAGAAATATTTGGACGAATCTCCAGATAATAGATTAGAACTAGATACTGTTGAAAAAGCAGCCAAAGTTGTTGCAGATGCTTATACCCAAGCTAGTTATGTATTTACAGATATGTATACAGACTTAGCTGGCCCTGTAGGTAATCTTGATCCTAATGGTATTGCACAAACTGCAGGAGGAAACTCTATTGATTTGCAGGACACGCAAACCTATACTTGGGCTGATGTAACAGCAATATTTCAGGATTCACCAACTTTTTATTGGGATCGTAGTTATGCGGCAATCGCACAAACTAATGAAGTACTAGCTGTAATTGACGGTATGGAAGGTGATCAGAAGCTAAAAAATGCAGTAAAAGGAGAGGCTCTTCTCTCCAGAGCATACCATCACTTTATGCTGGTTAACTTATTTGGTTTACATTACGATGAGAATGCATCTTCTAACTTAGGGGTTCCATATGTACTACAACCAGAAATAGAGTTCTTACCAAGCTACAAACGTAATACGGTCGCAGAAGTTTATAGTCTTGTGGAAAAAGATTTATTAGAGGGCTTAGCTCTTATTAATGATGACTTTTTCATAGGAACCAAAAAGTATCATTTTACTAAAAAAGCTGCTCAAGCCTTTGCTTCAAGATTTTACTTATGGAAAAAAGACTATGCAAATTGTAAAAAATATAGTGATCTGTTTCTAGATGGTTCTCCAGATTTTTTTCTGAAAGATTTTACCACACTAACTAGTGGTGGTTACAATGGAACTGCAGAAAATTATAGTGATCCATCAGACCCTAGTAACGTATTGGTAATATCTCAATTTTCTTTCTATGCAAGAAGAAATACCGGATTTAGATTAAATGCTGGTGATGTTAATAATGTATATCGTAATCTATTCTCTGCTGCTGATAACAGAACTATTATAGGCGGATGGCGTGTAGGAACCGATGCCAGATATCAAGCACGATTAAGAGAATATTTTTTTAGAGAAAACTTATCTTCTAATTCTGGTCAAGCGTATTACATCGCTCAAGTATTTAAAGGCGAAGAAGTATTGCTAAACAGAGCTGAAGCTAATCTTTTTCTTGGAGATCAAGCTGCTGCACTTGCAGATGTTAACGTTCTGGCAAACAAGAGATATAACGGTAATCAATTTAACAACACTACCGATATCATAAATTTTTATAGTCCTATTGATCCGCAAACTAATCAACCAATTTTGCTTAGTGAAAGTGATGCAGTTAAGGAACTAATACTACACGAAAGAAAAAAAGAGTTTTGGGATCATGGTTTAAGATGGTTTGATATTAAGAGACATAATATCTCTATAACCCATATATTACCTGTAAGTGAAGGAGGTCAAACTTTTACGCTAACAGAAAATGATTTGAGAAAAGCCATACAAATTCCTAATGATGCACTTTCATTCGGATTAACTCCTAACCCTAGATAAAATGTTGATTATGAAAACACAAAAAATATTAATAAATAAAATATTGTTTATCATCCTAGGTTTAGTAGTAATATCTGGATGTGATAGAGAAGAAACATTACAACCGCAATCTATTTTTGAACAAAACGAAGTAGAATCAACTAATGAGCTTGATGTTTATTTAAAAAATGAATTTAGAGACCCGTATGGCTGTAATGTTATATACAAATTTGTTGATCGATATATAGATCCTTCTAAATCAGCCGTACCACCTCGTTTAGATGTAGTACAACCTATTGCTGAATTAATCAAGCAAGCCTGGATAGAACCATATAATAAAGCTTCGGATCAAGGAGAAGAGTTTTTAAGAACATATTTCCCTGCAGAAATCGTTTTATTAGGTTCTCCTCTATATAATGGTGACGGTACTATTACTTTGGGAATTGCAGATGCTGGGGTTAGAGTAACTCTAACCCAAGCAAATGATTATGCTCCTGATAATAAAGCCTGGATTGTTCAAACATTCAGAACCTTACATCATGAGTTCGCTCATATTGTAGATCAAAATTTTAATTTTGATGTAGAAGCTTTCTACGATATATCGAATGAAGATTACACAACACCAGGAACGTGGACACAAGAAACTCAAAATAGTGCTATTGCAAGAGGGATGGTTACTCCTTATGCTACTTCTGCCGTTGGAGAAGATTTTGCAGAAACCATATCCTATATCGTTACAACCGATCCAGCTGTATTTCAAGCTACTTACCTTACTGCAGAAGATTGCACAGGTCAAGGTCAGGATTGTATAGATAGAAATGCAGGTAGAGTACGTATTCAACAAAAGTATGATGCTGTTGTAAAGTATATGAAAGAAGATGTTGGAATTGATCTTTTAGTATTAAGAGATGAGTTTTTAAACAGTATTAACTAATCAAATTTAGAACAACATGTTAAAAAATATAAAAATATATGCATTACTTATTATCACTTTAGGTTTTATGGCCTGTAGCAATGATAATGAAGTAGAACCATTGTTTGATCAAGATATTGATACTCGTGTTAATGCACAATTAGAAAGTTATAAGAAAATATTAATAGCACCTGAATTTGGATGGAAAGCAGATTATTTTCCTGGAGAAAGTGAAGCTTTATTTAGAGTTCATTTAAAATTCAATGCTGATAATACAGTTGAAACAACTTCTGATTATAAAAACGGTACGAATGATTTACCATCTACTTATCGTGTAGGAGTGAATCAGTTACCAGAATTGGTATTAGAGAACTATTCGACACTACATAGTTTGTTTGAGACTCAACAATTTGCATTAGGAGCAGAATTCGAATTTATTTTTGAAGAGATTACTAATGAAAAAATAGTACTTAAAAGTAAAACAGATCAGGGAGATAAATCAATTATTACTTTAACACCCGCAACAGCACTAGATAAAGATCAGATCATAGTGCTTCAAGGTTTAGAAGAACGTATAAAAGATGGACATCTTACAACTGATTTCTTTAGAGAATTAACTATTACTAATACTGCTGCACAAGAAGTGTTTTCTTCTAATTTCAGTTTTAATGACAATACAAGAAGAGCAACGTTTAGTGGATCAGACAATAGTAATAATATCCTATCTTTTGATTTACCATTAAAAATTACAGAAACAGGATTTGATTTTATAACTCCTTTTTCTTTTAATGGAACCGATTTTCAATCATTCACATACGAGGTAGCAACTAATACATTTAAATCAACTGTAGGAGATCTTACTGCTGTAATTAGTGCTTCGATTGAACCTGGATATATTAGTGATGATATTTTAAAGATACAGGATGGTACACGTTCAATATTTGGATATCGACCTACTTATGGTGATGCACAATTTATGTCTCAAGAGTTTCTTGATATTTTCACTACTATAAATACTAACCTTGCCCCTAATGGGTTAACGATGAGTATTTACTTTTTTATATTGGATTTCTCGACCCCTACGCCTACAGCAACTATGACATTTAGAGCATCAGATGGAACCACTGACTTTGCCGGGAATTATAATTTCAATGTATCTGTAGTAGATAAAAAAATGTTTTTAACTCTAGTAGGTGCAACAGATGCTAATGGTGGTTTCTTTCAACCTCGTATTCAACCATTATTAGATTACTGGACATCTCCTAGCGGTTTATTATATACCGAAAGAGGAAATTTTAGAACATTTAGCAATGCATTTACTAACCAATCAGGAAGTTTCTTTAGTATAGACAACCCGATTAGTTCTTATGTGATTTGGTTTCAATAATTAGCCCACAAAATTTTAGATTCTCCGTGTATGGAATCTAATCTTATCAACAATATACACAATTGACTATTGTTCCCTCAATAGCCTTTCTAACTCAACTTTCGAAAACCCGGAGCTTTATGCTCTGGGTTTTTTGATTAAACCCATTTCTCTTTTTTTCTAAAAACCAAGGATAGACATCATTTCTACATTAACATTTACTTAAGAATAACGTCAATATTTCAATGTATTTTAGAAAATAAAAACAATGAAGTACATAATTGTTCTTTTAGTAGTACTCACTACAATACCTACCTTCTCACAAACCGATACTGAAGTATATCTTTTTGATATCATCAAAAAAGAAAAAACAATCATACTTAACAATCAAAGAAATATATCTAACAACAAAGGATATGATAACCAACCTTCCATTTTTAATGATACCATGGTTTTGTTTTCTTCTACCCGTAATAAACAAACAGATATAGTCGTATATAATAGTAAAAATGCTAAAATAGATTGGGTTACAGAAACCAAAAACGGAAGTGAATATTCCCCTACCAAAATCCCTAACAAAAATCAAGTTTCTTCTATTCGCCTGGATCAAGATGGAAAACAACTCCTTTATCGTTATGATTACAAAACCGGGGAGTCTAAAGTTTTATTAGAAGGACTTAAAGTTGGATATCATACCTGGTTTAATGAAGACATGCTCGTTTCATCTGTACTTGAAGATAATGCATTGTCATTGGTAGTATCTAATATAAAAAAAGGAACTAATCATACGTTTCAAAAAAAAATAGGAAGATCGTTGCATAAAATACCTAATACAAATCTGATTAGCTATATCAGTAAAGAAAATAAAGATTGGGAAATTAAATCAATTGATCCTATAACAGGAATCACCGAAAAAATCATACATACAGTACCTGGGTCTGAAGATATCTGCTGGCTACCAGATGGTACTATCTTGATGGGGAAAGGAAATACGGTTTTTAAGTTTAATCCAAAAACAGATTCTGGCTGGAACACCTTTTATACTTTTATGGATAAAGAAATCGGTCATATTTCCAGAATAGCAACAAATACTTCAGGAAGCATGCTTGCTGTGGTATCAGATATTTCTCCCGAGCATATTGTTCAAAAACAATTAGACGCCTACAATGCCAAAGATATCGATGCCTTTTTAGCTACATATAATGACAATGTGTTAATTTATGATTATCCAGATACAGTACGTTACAAAGGCAAAGAAACCATGCGTCCTTATTATGATAAAAAATTTAAAACTGAACCCAATTTATTTTGTGAAATCAAACATCGTATTGTACTTGGTAATAAAGTAATTGATGAAGAATATGTTACATATAGTGATCGAATTGTAAAAGTGATCTCTGTATACGAAGTAGAAAATGGAAAGATTGCTAAGGTAACTTTTATCAGACCTCAACCTGACAATGATATTGAAAAGAATTCTGAAAATATCATTAATAAACAACTCAATGCCTATAATGCTAGAGATATCGATGCTTTTGTTGCCACTTATACCAAAGATATAAAAGTGTATAATTTCCCTTACAAATTTTTATACGAAGGTCATGAGAAAATTAAAGAAGGATATACCAATTTCTTTAAAACCACACCTGATCTCAATTGTAAAATAAAAAATAGAATTCTAATGGGTAATGTAGTTATTGATGAAGAGTTTCTAACCATCAATAATCAACATTATAGTGCTGTAGCGATTTATGAGGTAAATAATGAGAAAATAACCAAGGTTGTTTTTATTCAGTGATACATACCATCATCTTATAAATTTGTTAAGAAACAATCATTACTTGACTCTTTTATTTAAATTAGGCGATCAAATTCACACAAATGAAAACATTTTTTACCTCTGCCCTACTTCTATTATCTACCATTTTAATTGCACAAACAGATCAACGTATTTATGATATCATTAATGCAGTCTCTGCAGATAGAATTGAAACCGATGTCAAAAAATTAGCAAACTTCGGAACTCGTAATACATTTAGTGACACTGTTTCTCAGACACGAGGTATTGGAGCAGCCCGAAGGTGGATCAAAACAGAGTTTGAAAAAATCTCTACAGATTGTAAGAACTGTTTAGATGTATTTTATCAAAAAGATTTTGTAACCAAAGATATGGGATCCAGAGTTCCTCATGATGCCTGGGTGGTAAATGTAGTAGCCATACAAAAAGGAACAAAATACCCTAATCGTTATATTATCATGAGCGGTGATATAGATTCTCGAGCTAGTGATACTATGGATTTTACTACCGATGCTCCTGGTGCAAATGATAATGCTAGCGGAATGGCAGGAACCATTGAAGCCGCAAGAGTATTATCAAAACATACTTTTGAGAATAGTATTATTTATGTTGGATTATCTGGAGAAGAACAAGGCCTCTTTGGCGGTGGTGGACTAGCAAAATATGCTAAAGACAAAGGCTGGGATATTATCGGAATCCTTAATAATGATATGATTGGAAACATTAAAGGAGTAGATGGAGTTATCGATAATAGAGCATTTAGAATATTTTCTGAACCTACCAATCTTACTGATAACGAAAAGACTGTAAGGCGTAGACGTTTTTATGGTGGAGAAGTCGACGGGATTTCGCGTCAATTGGCTCGATATGTACATAAAAATGTAAAAACATATATGCCAGAGATGAACCCTATGATGATTTATCGATTAGATCGTTTTGGTCGAGGTGGTCATCACAGACCTTTTAATGATTTAGGCTATGCCGGAATTCGAATTATGGAAGCGCATGAAAACTATACTCAACAACATCAAAATATTCGTGAAGAAAATGGGATCAAATACGGAGATGTTGTAGAACATGTTAATTTTAATTATGCCGCAAAACTTACTGCCGTAAATGCTATAAATCTAGCAAGTATTGCATGGGCTCCTCCTGCCCCATCTGAAGTAAAAATAGGTGGAATTGTAGAGCCCTCAGTAAAATTTAAATGGCAAAAAGCCAATGACCCAAATATTAAAGGTTATAAAATATACTGGCGAGACACCACTTCTCCTACCTGGGATCATAGTCGTTTTGTAGGAAATGTAGACAACTTCATTCTAGATGGCATTGTTATTGACAATTTCTTCTTCGGAATAGCCACTGTTGGAAAAAATGGTCATGAGAGCCCTGTTGTGTTTCCATCAGAAACTTTTAGATAACTTACAGAAAAGAATCTGTCAATAATTTCGAAACTAACACAAAATTGATTACTATATGAATTCTACCAACCTAACAGGTAGATATAAAGTATAACGATCGAGAAATAAACATACCATAGATGAACACATTCTATACAATAGTATTTAGCATTTTAAGTTTTACCTTATTATCTGCACAAGAATCACAATTTACCAGGCAAGATTCATTGCGAGGATCAATAACTCCAGAAAGAGCATGGTGGGATTTAACCTATTACCATCTTGATATTGCTGTAGACCCTGATCAAAAAACTATTTCAGGAAAAAATACAATTCATTACAAAGTATTGAAAGAGCATAACGTAATGCAAATCGACCTGCAACCTCCTTTAAAAATAGAAAAAGTACTTCAGGATAATAAGCAACTAAAAGTAACATCCGAAGGTAATGCTCATTTTATAACACTATCAACAGCACAAAAAGAAAATAGTAAAAATGCAATAGAAGTGTATTATAGTGGTAAACCTCGTGAAGCTGTTCGTGCTCCATGGGATGGTGGTATTTCCTGGAAAAAAGATCAAAATGGAAAGCATTTTGTAGCTTCTTCATGCCAAGGGTTAGGAGCTAGTGTTTGGTGGCCTAATAAAGATCATATGTATGATGAAGTAGATAGTTTACTAATTAGTGTTAATGTACCATCTACTCTTATGAATGTATCTAATGGTCGATTGCGTAAAACAGAAAAACATGACAATGGCACCAAAACATTTCATTGGTTTGTAAGCAACCCAATCAATAATTATGGAGTAAATATCAATATCGGGGATTATGTTCACTTTGGAGAACAATACGATGGTGAGAAAGGAAAACTGGATATGGATTATTATGTATTAAAAGATAATCTGGAAAAAGCGAAAAAACAATTTAAAGACGCCCCTAAGATGATGAAGGCTTTTGAGCATTGGTTTGGTCCTTATCCGTTTTATGAAGATAGTTTTAAACTGGTAGAAGTGCCTTATCTTGGGATGGAACATCAAAGCTCTGTTACCTATGGTAATAAATATTTAAATGGATATCTAGGTAACGATCTTTCCGGATCGGGATGGGGAACAAAATTTGATTTTATTATTATCCATGAGTCTGGTCACGAATGGTTTGCCAATAACATTACATATAAAGATATTGCAGACATGTGGATACATGAAAGTTTTACAGCCTATTCTGAAAACCTATTTGTCGATTATCATTATGGCAAAAAAGCAGCTTCAGAATATGTAATAGGTACCAAAAGAAATATCCAAAACGATAGACCAATTATAGGTCACTATAATGTAAATAAAGAAGGATCTGGTGATATGTATTATAAAGGAGCAAATATGTTACATACACTTCGCCAACTCCTCGAAGATGATGAAAAATGGAGGTCAATACTAAGAGGACTTAACTCAAATTTCTATCATCAAACTGTTACTACCCAACAAATAGAAGACTATATTAGTACAGCTACAAAAATTGATCTTACTCAGTTTTTTGATCAATATCTTAGAGATACAAGAATCCCAACTCTTGAATATTCATTCGAAGAAGGAAAGTTAAAGTATCGTTATAGCAACATTGTAGATAAATTTGATATGCCTGTACGTCTTTTTATAGATGGTACCCCAGAATGGGTACAACCTAATGCCAAGTGGCAGACCAAAGATTTTAAAGGAAATAAACTTACAGTAGATCCTAATTTTTATGTAAATATAAAAGAACTATAGTGTTATAAAATGACATCTTACTTTATTCCATTTACTGCTGCTTTTATATTAGGAGTGTCCAAATCAGGGCTCAAAGGAATGGGAATTGTAGTCGTAACCCTAATGGCACTGGCGCATGGTGCAAAAGCATCTACAGGAATACTATTACCACTTTTAATTTTTGCTGATGTTTTGGCTGTGCTGTATTATAACCGACATGCTCGTTGGAAATATCTCATTCAATTCCTCCCATGGATGATAGGTGGGGTTCTATTAGCCGTTTTTGTCGGAAAAGATCTTCCCGAATATATATTTAAGAAAGGAATGGCCGTGATTATCATTATTAGTGTGGTTATCATGTTTTTTTGGGAACGGTACGATAAAAAAAACATCCCTAATAAGCTTTGGTTTATTAGCACTACCGGGTTTGCTGCTGGTTTCACCACAATGATTGGGAACCTTGCAGGAGCATTTACCAATATTTTTTTCATGGCAACCCGAATACCAAAAAATGAGTTTATCGGTACTGCTGCTTGGTTATTTTTTATAATTAACTTGTTTAAACTTCCATTTCATATTTTTAGCTGGGATACTATAAATATGAAGACATTAATTGTGGATTTATATTTGATTCCGGGAGTTATACTGGGGTTCGTCATTGGACTCAAGGTAGTAAAACGGTTTAAAGATCATCAATACCGAAAATTCATTTTAATTATGACAGCGATTGGAGGATTGGTTATTTTATTTAAGTAATCATAGTGCTATTAAATAATTATAGAGCATGCTTATTTAATGGATTAATAACTCATAGTTAAACTTTTAGTTAATTAATGCGATAAAAAAACAATAATGCTACTAATTTGATACATTTAAATATTAATCAAATTATATATATCATGAAAAAAAAGCAATTAAAAAAACTCAAACTCAACAAAAACACTATTTCTAAGTTTAGTGCTCAAAAAATTAAAGGAGGTACTGGTACAGGAGATTGTGATTCTAGTATTGCTCCAAATTGCAACTTTGCTTGTGCAACAGGAACGTGTGTGTCACATAGAAATGATTGTTAAGTAGATAGGTTATCTAAAAATTATAAAACTGCCAAAGGTTTAAATCTTTGGCAGTTTTTATATAGTATATAATTAAATAATTTCTAGTAATTTCAAATGTATATGAGAGTATAATTCTTTTTGAATACATTAGGCCCAAAAAAGAATCATAAATAATGAAGATTACCTCTTTACCAAAATTACAAACCGAAAGATTACTTCTAAGACAACTAAAAGAAAATGACAATCAGGTAATTCTCTTCTTACGATCTGATGAAGCTGTTAATGCATTTGTGAAAAGGCCAAAAACAAATACAATAGAAGAAGCTAACAATTTTATCGACAAAATCAATAAAGGAATTGATGAGAAAAACTGGTTATTTTGGGGAATTACAATAAAAGAGAATCCAGAACTCATTGGTACTATTTGCTTATGGAATTTCTCTGAAGATAAAAAAACAGCAGAAGTAGGCTATGATTTACATCCAAAGTTTCATAAACAAGGGATTATGAACGAAGCACTGGTAAATATCCTAACGTATGGATTTAAAGTTTTAAACCTAGATACTATAGAAGCTTTTACACATAAAAATAATGAACCTTCAAAAAAATTATTGATTAAAAATAACTTTAATCATATTGAACATAGAAAGGATAGTGATAATCTAGACAATTTTATCTTTTCTATTTCCAGAAATAAATGACCTAAAAATCATCTCTTCAGGAAAGATTGTTTTTATTATCAATCAGAGCCTGTCAATTTCATATCATATTTGGTGATCAAATAATTTTGACAAGCTCTGATTAATAAATTTAGTTAACATCTGTCCTTTAAACAGATAGAGTTATTCTTTATAAAATATTTTAGAGATACTTCCTTCTTCAGATTGAGAATGTAATTTAATAATATAAGCTCCCTTAGATAAATTAGATACATCTATACTGTTCCCGTTTCGATTTTTATATGCACCTACTTTTTTACCATATATATCGAATATCGTTATTATATATTCCTGATCAGAAACAGAGTTACTTATCTGTAATTGATCTTTTGCGGGGCTAGGGAATATTTTTAAACCCTGTAATTCTTTATTATTTTCATTAGGTAACAATGAAAATTTTACTCCATTCTGGCAATACGTTGCATTTTGATATGGTGTAATCGCAACAGTCTTATATACAAGAGCATTGCTATAATATTCACTTATTTTTTTAGCTAACCACTGGTCATCATCTCCATTAGTACCTATAGAACCTATTCCTGTAGTAGATCCTCCACCCCATAGAATAGAGAAAACATTCATATTTGCAAGTCTTTGCAGATTAGACGTTCCCCAATCATAACCATTATCATTAGCCAAATGTCCACCTATAGTATTAGCTTCATAATGTGGAAGTGCTAATGCAATATTTTTCAGCTCAGGGTGAATCTTACTAAGATCTGTCCCTATTCTATTATCTCCAAGAAAATAAGGAGCAGATGCAGAAGAGTGATTAGTAATATCAAAATTGACAATATTTTCATTTGTGGTAGGCATATGCCCTCCAGGGATTTGCCATAACATGATAGGTACATTACCTATTCGTTCTGCAATTTCTTTACAAAAGATCAGGTACATATCCCAGTGTTTAGCTGTCCATGCATAGTTTTGTATCGCAGCTGGTCCAAAACAGTCTCTTTCGTATCGGTCAAAAGCTATAAAATCAGGTTTCCACTCTCCTGTATATAACTCAAGACTATTCATAAAATCGGCTACTTCTATAGCTTCGCTCACAGGGTCATTAAACTCTCCTGCTTTTTCAAAAACCCAACGTGCAGAACCAGCGGCCCATACATTTTGCTGATACCCAAATGGAATTTTACATTCTCCCACATGATGTATTAAAAAATTAACCGACTGCAAATAACCTTTCAGATTATCAGAAAAAGAAGGAAGTCCTGTGATACTTAAATTCTCATCTTCAAAAGCTCTTTTGATATCTTGATTAACCTCGACTCGCATGGTTCTGATATTATGATCATTTCCAAAAACGACATCTTGTTGAATAGCACCTATCAGATCGGGGCTAATTACAAAAGCTCCGGGATTAAGGTGATCAGTATCTTCATAACTTAAAATAACTTTAATTTCCTGAATCAAATTTCTATAATGAAAATATAAATTTTGATTTTCACTCAGATCTTTAATAGCTTCTAGTGATCCACCACCACTAGCATTAGCAGTATAATGCACCATTACAGGAAGTATTTTTCTTCCGCCTTGGCTAGCTTCTAATCTTCGTGCCTGCTCGATAGTGTTTTTTGTAGGAGTCATATCAGGAATCTTACCTCTATCCCCTGCTCCGTCTAATCCAGAATATTTAAAAAGAGCGTTCAAAGGTGAGTTCTTGAAATTATCATCAAAAGAAGCAGCAGCATTCGTTATGGTTCCATGAGATAAATATTTAGGAAAACCTTTGACTGTAAATTCATGAACAGAAGAAGCCGCAAAAGAAACAGCTAGAGTGTTGCTATTTCCTGTCGCTACTATAAGATTAGCAGTGTATTGAGGAGTATAAATAAGGTTATTAGCATTATCGGTATAGGCAGATATTGTAACAGCATAATTCCCTTCGAGAACCTGTGATATGCTATTACTGCCATTAGTAATCTGTGTATTTTTATCTGAACCGTTTATATCATTGTTCTTAAGAGCAATTGGTGTAGAAACTCCACTGGGAAGTCCGGTTACATTAATAGTTACATTTTCTGTACGAATAGTAGATTTAGTATATCCTATAGCAATATTAGTATTTGTTTCAGAAGGTATGAATGATAAAGGCGATGATTCTTCATATGCACTTGTATATTGAGTAGTACCTACGACAAAACTATTTGCCCATATCTGGTATGGCTGGTCAATTCTTAGCGAAGAGATGGCAGATGTTGTAATTGTCTCTGTAGATAGAGTATTAGAACTCGTGTTTTTATAGTTAACAATTACAGCATTAGTATCATTTCCAGTTACTGTGGTCGTCACATCTGTAAATAATGAAGGTGCTCCATTTTCTGTATAAAATCGTACAGAATCTGCGAGATCACTATATGATGATGTTACCGTTCTAAGATCAACTCTAAGTTTAAAACTTTCATTAGGAGATAAAATATGATCAACCCAGGATGCTTCGGGAAGTCCAATATTTAAAGTATTAATAAATCGATCCCCATCTTGCAGATGAGTCATCGTTACGGTTGGATATGAAATACTTCCATTAGGTGTAAAATTAACAAGGCTTGGAGTAGCATCAGATAAAAATTGAAGTTTAGCATTTCTAGCATTAATATCAATGTTTCCTGTATTTTTCACTTCTATATCGAGATAAACATCTCCCCAGGATTGAGGTGAAAAATCCATTTTTAATTGATAAGTTGCTGTGGGATTACTATAATCCCGAATAAAGGTTTGGGAATAGATACAAAAATTAAATAGTAAGCATACGACGAATAAGAGTTTGTGTTTCATTCTTTACGTTTTAAATAAGTTGGGTTAATATATTGAGATTCTCTAAAAGATATAAATAAGAGAAACGTATAAAAAACAAATTAGCTGAATGGCTCTAATTTGTAGATTTTCCGAGTGTTTTTTCAAGTAAGAAGCAAATTATGCACTCAAAAAGAAAATAATTTTTAGTACATTAGATAGTACAAGGTGTGGTTAACAATGCATATAAAATCAAGAAAGATGATCGTTATGATAATAGGTAGTATGGTAGTAATTAGTATCATTACTCTTGTCTTCCTTTTGAGTAAAGTTAAGCCAAGTCCTAATTGTATTCTTTATGAAAACTATATTTTAATAAAAGAATCCCCTTATTCTGATGAGTTGAGTGATTATGAAATTATAAGAGAAGAACAAGGACTTAGGTTTAAAACCAGAAAAGGCTACTCCTTATTTATCATAAAGGTAGGTTCTAAAGAAAATCAGGAAGTAAAATTAATGGGACTTGCCAGTTATGGTGCAAGAAACCATGAATTTAATAAGTACATATGTAATTTGGTGCATCGAATAAATAACAAAAAAAATATCGATTAAGCATACATCTCATATCCATACCTTCTATATATAATTCTCATAATTCACTTCTATAAGCTACTAGATTTTAATAGAATCATCTCTACACTATCAATTCTTACTATTTTATCCCTAAATAAAAGTACACATACGGTATATGTACCTTTCACCCCCTACTATTCTTCATTTCCCAGATGATAGCATATACATTTGTCTTGTGAAAAAATTCATTAATTAAAATTGAAGAACTATATGAAGCTTTTAAAAATCTCGTTATTAACACTTTTCTTGACTGTTAATTTTGCATCCCTGAATGCGCAATCAAAAACAAAATCATACACTCTAAAAAAAGGGCATGTATTTGATATCATATTTCTGAATACCAAACCTGATACTAAACAAAAACTACAGCATTACTTTAAAACTGCATTTCCTGTAGCCGAAAAAATGGGATATCATAGATTACCAGGGATAGCTATAAAAGGAAGTCCAACTCAAGGTAATTATCATCCCGAAAGTATGATCTTAGGATATTGGGATACACTTAATGGAAGAGAAAAATTCTTACACGATATTCAAAAAACAATGCCTGATTTTCATGAAGAAAGAAGAAATATCTGGTCTACTTTTAACCTTACCTATTATGAATTAAAACAAGATCTTTCTTTTAGCATTAACCCAGAAAAATTTTCTATTGTTACCGCATATTGGTATAAAAACAAGTCTTCTTTTCAAAAGTTCAAAAAAGAATGGGTACAAAAAATGAAAAAAGCAGGTGGTCAAATACAAGTGGATTTTGTAGAAGGCGCATCTCCTTTTGGATATAACTATAATCCAGACTATTTCGTTATTACTTCCTGGAAAAACAAAGCTGCTTTTGAACAATTTTATAAAGAAAATCTAAAAATGGATCATAGTTCGGTGAAACATGTGAACCAGTTTCATATTAAGTAACTATTTTAGACCAACAAAAGCAGGTTATTTAATAACCTGCTTAATACACTCTTATGCAAACACTTTTAAATCAACTTGTATATTTTGGTTATTTCCAGAGTCTATTTTTACTCTGTATTTACCTTTTTTCACCAAAAAACAGAAAAAACATTAATGGATATGTTGCTTTTTTAGTACTGGTCCTTATGATTGGTTTATCAGGTCGAGTACTTTATATATCAGATATTTTTGGTAAAAACTTTCGGTTGATTGCATTTTCTGAGTTTGCAACACTCCTATTTGGATCCACTATTTACTTGTTTACCAAATCTTCATTATTAAACAAACGTTTTTCATATCAGGATCTGTTACACTACCTCCCTGGAATTTTCTATATTATTTTTGTAGTTTTTATGTTTATGCTTCCTACAGACGAAGTCATTGGAGCAAGAATTAAAAGTGGAGAATTATTTCGTACCATAACTATTTTTATTGGTATTGGTCTACTATTCAACATTACGTATTGGGTAATGAGTCTTCAGTTATTTCTTTCTTTTAGGAAAGGGTTACGCGATGAATTAAGTTATACTGTAAAGACACAGTTTTTTCTTAATTTCCTTATTGCAATTGGTATTTGCTTACTATGCTGGATTATTGTGTATTTCATTAGTATTTTTGGATTTGAAACCATAGAAAGAACAGCAAGAGAAATAATTTGGCTAAGTATCGCTTTAATCATTCTTTTTATCGCTTATTATGGTATGATTTCTCCTGATCTATTTAAAATTATCCCTGGTGGAGTTCAAAAAAAATATACGCAATCCAAACTATCTAAATCAGATCTAGATCATTTACAAACCAAATTAGATCAGTTAATGGTAGAGAAAAAGCCGTATCTCAATAGAAAATTATTAAAAGCAGAACTTGCTGATATGCTGGGAGTAAGTAGTCCAGAGATAGCTCGGTTATTGAACGAAAATATCGGTATGAATTTCTTTGAATACATTAATTATCATCGGATTAAAGAATTTGTAGAATTAGCAAAAACAGATAAGGCTAAAAACTTCACCTTTTTCGGACTCGCCCAGGAAGCAGGTTTTAATTCTAAAACTACATTTAATAAATCTTTCAAAAAGCTGATGGGAACGTCACCAAAAGAATATTTCACTTCTCAGTAATAAAAAATAACTTTTATTGCTCGTTAACATTTAAGAAAACTTTCAAACTTAATTATTAGATATCTTCTATTTTAGAAACAAAAATAAAAGGTCGTCATCATGAATTATATGTTTAAAATTGTTTTAGTATGTTGTATCAGTTTACTCGCCTACCAAACAAATGCACAATCCAAACAAGATTCTCTGGATATTAAACAAGTAGCTCTTGATTACCTCGAAGCGCAACACAATGTAAACCCTAAGCAATTTGAACGAGCTGCTCATCCTAGAATGGTAAAAAGGACTTTTTGGAAAAATAAAGCTACAAACAAAGAATACCTTCGAGAAACGTTTACTGATTTTATGGTAATTCTCTCAGAGTTTTATAATAGTAACGGAGATAAGTTTCCCGAAAATCCAAAAAAAGAGGTTATTATATTAGATGTTTTTGACAAGACAGCTTCTGTAAAACTTATTGCCGATGAGTGGATTGATTATATGCATATTGTAAAAATAAATGGTACATGGAAAATTGTAAATGTCCTTTGGCAATTTAACGATTCATCCAAACATTAATCCTTCTACTTATAGGAATCTATTCAATAACTATACTTACTGTACGTTATCAACCAACTATTGACTAAGTTCTAACAGGTCTTTTTTATTTCTTTTTATTTTTTTTATCCCACGTGTAACAATTCACAACTTTCTGCATCAAAGGGGAAAATCAAAATAGAAATACAATAAAAATAAAGACATGAAAACATTTAGAATTACCTTATTAGCACTAATTATTATAAACTTAGGATTTAGTCAAACATCAGCTATTAAAACTGAAATAGTTGGACAAGGAAGTCCTGTATTATTTTTACCAGGTTTTACCACTCCCGGATCAATATGGAACGATACCGTTGAACATTTAACTGCAAAAAGTGAAGCTCACCTTATTTCCTACGCTGGTTTTAATGGCAACCCTCCTATTGCAATGCCATGGTATGATACCATTAAAGAAGAACTAATTGTATATATCAAAGATAAAAACCTAACCAATGTAACAATTATAGGGCACAGTATGGGTGGAAATCTAGCTATTGATCTTGCTGCAGCACTACCCGATACAATTACCAGATTAGTTATTGTAGATTCTATTCCTTGTATGAGAGAATTAATGATGCCTGGCGTACCAGAAAGTCAAATACAATACGATAGTCCATATAAC
The DNA here is from genome assembly GCF_051627225.1 of Aquimarina macrocephali. Classification (NCBI taxonomy): domain Bacteria; kingdom Pseudomonadati; phylum Bacteroidota; class Flavobacteriia; order Flavobacteriales; family Flavobacteriaceae; genus Aquimarina; species Aquimarina macrocephali. The sequence continues at coordinate 4,001,439 of NZ_CP151795.1, read as the reverse complement.
AAGCAAATGCTACAAACAGAAGATACCCAGTTTAAGCAAACAGCCACTATGATGGCTCAAAACATGACCAACAATAAAGATAAAGTAGATGTTTTGATCAATTGGATTATGGAGGCTGATCGCGAAACGTATGTATATGGATATACCGATTTATTAAAACTGGATTTAAGGAAAATTCTAGACAAAGTGACTGCAAAAACTTTAATTCTGGGAGCATCATTTCCTTCTGTAGAGGTCGCAAAGTCTAATTATGAAAAACAATATACTACTTTAGCAAACAAATCTATCAAGATGGCTTCAAACAGTAAACACTTTATAATGTTTGATCAACCCGAATGGTTTTATACAACAGTAAACGCTTTCCTGGCAAATGAGTAAAAAGAATCAACAACTTTTTGAGACCGTATATCGGCAGTGTTACCCTATGGTTCAGCAAATGTGCCTCGGTTTTATGAAAGGAGATATAGATATGGCTAATGATCTTTCGCAAGAAGTATTCATTAATATCTGGAATGCTCTCGAAAACTTTAAAGGGCAATCCACTCATAAAACCTGGGTGTATAGAATCACGGTAAATACGTGCCTGCAATACATAAGAAAAGAAAAAAAGAAAAAGAGATTATCCTTTGATAAAATAGAACACGTACTGGTTGATGAGTCACAAAACCAAGATGCAGAACAAGAACAAGGATTGTATATAGCCATAGGCCAATTAGAAGAACTGGATAGGTTAATCATTATGATGGTGTTAGAAGGACAGGACTATGATACTATATCACATGTTTTAGGTATTAAACCCACTAATGTTAGGGTAAAAATTCACAGAATAAAGAAACGACTTAAAAAAATATTAGATCATGAATAATAAATTTGACGAATTGCAACGTAAGTGGCAAAAAGGAAAAAAAGATATCGAGAGCAATTCTGGAATACTAGAAGAGACACTATCTTCTATTACGTCTAAGAATAATTTAAATGTTCGTTTTCACTACGGAAACATCATAATACTATCAATCACATTAATAGGAATATCTGCTTTTTTCTACTACCTCGCTCCAGTAAAAGAAATACTAAGTAGAATTGGAGTAGCATTAATGATAGGAGGATTACTACTAAGAATAATAATCGAATGTATTAGTGTCTTAAAATCAAAAAAGATCGAGGTAATAGATGATGTGCTAAAAACAACCAATGATACAATAGCATTTTATAAGTTCAGAAAACGTATTCATGGACCAGTCACGATAACCATCATAGCATTGTACACTATTGGTTTTTATATGATCACTCCAGAATTTAGCTTATACTTTACCACATGGCAAATGGTAATGATTGACGCTTCCTATGTTATCGGTGCTATTATCTTTATTAAGTTTGTTAGAAATAGTATTCAAAAAGAGATACGAACCCTTTTAGAAATTATCGAGCTAAAAAATAAAATTATTGAAGAAAACGAAGCATAAAAATCTTCTCTTTGCCCATTTAATACTCTTTGAAGAATACTATTTATTAGTATTTTAGCTTAAAATCAGATTATCAAAAATATCATTTTTGTCATACCACCCAAAGTTCATTTATTAGACATTAATGGTCCAGCACATATCTTTTATGAAGCCAAAGAATATGGGGCTGATATCGATCTTCATTTTGTTTCTATAAACAATGAAGAGGAAATAGAGAGCAGTGCTGGGCTGTATTTTGCAAAGCTTTCTAACTTTGATAAATTTGAATTAACAGAGGGTGATTTTATTTTTATCCCGGGGACAGAATTTCAATTACTTTCTGATTCTGAATTTATACAAAAAAGTAAAGCATTTTTTGATTGGTTAAATATTCAATATTCTAACGGAGTCAATATCTGTTCTGTATGTACCGGAAGTTTTTTACTTGCAGAATCAGGATTATTAGATGGGCATAAATGTACAACGCATTGGAAATATTTTAAAGAATTCACTAATAAGTTTCGCAAAGTTGATCTAGTTAACAACAGATTATTTGTTGTAGATAATCGTCTGTACTCTAGTGCAGGAGTCAGTTCTGGTATTGATCTTTCTTTATTTATTCTCGAGCAATTATATGGCCCTAAGTTTGCTACAGATATAGCCAAAGAAGTAGTTATATATTTTCGTCGTAGCGAATCTGATCCTCAACTGAGTGTTTTCTTGCAATATCGAAATCATCTGGACACTCGGATTCATGATGCTCAAGATTATATGACAAAACACCTCCACACTTCATTCACACTAGAAAATATGGCTGAGTATGTACATATGAGTAGTCGTAATCTTACACGGCTCTTTAAAAAAACAACAGGAATTACCATTGGTGCCTATCTCGAAAAACTTAGAATAGATAAAGCCATACATCTTTTGGCCGATGGTAATAAAGTTAGCTATGTTGCCAACCAATGTGGATTAAAAAGCACAAATCAATTAAGAGCCTTACTTAAAAAACATAAAGATGTATTGCCTGTTAACTTCACTTATATATAATATATCTGTCCTAATACTGCGCACACTTGTCCTTTTAAGATTAACAAAAGACATTTAATTTTGAAGAATTAATCATTACTCAAAAACAATGCAAAAGTTATTAGTATTACTATTACTGATCAATATATCGGCTATATCACAACCTTCGGCAACTTCTAATGAAATTTATGTATGTCCTCCTTGTAACAGTAGTTGTGACGATTTAAAATTTGATAAACCTGGAATCTGCCACCATTGTAATATGGAACTTACTACAAAAAAGGAACTTCAAAAACTAGCCAACAAAAAAATGACAATTGCCTTCTATTTACAACCTGGCATAGAAGTATTAGATTTTGCTGGTCCTATGGAAGTATTTGCATATGCAAATTTTGAAGTTTTTACGGTTTCTAAAACCAAAGAACCTATTATCTCCCAGGGAATTCTGAAAATACTCCCGGATTATAGTATAGCTAATAGCCCTAATGCAGATATACTTGCCTTTTTTGGAGGAAACTCTTCCAGTGCTTTTAATGATCCGAAAGTAATTAAATGGATAAAAACACAACAAAACATCGAATACCATTTCTCGGTATGTACAGGAGTATTTGCATTAGCAAAAGCCGGAGTTCTTGATGGTAAATCAGCAACCACTTTTCATAACGCGTTGAATGGATTAGAAACTAATTACCCAAACATAACAGTGATAAAAGACGCCCGATTTGTTGATAATGGGCAAGTAATCACCACAGCCGGTATTTCTGCCGGAATTGATGGTGCCTTACATTTGGTAGCAAAACTTCAAGGGTTCAATGAAGCACGAAAAATAGCATACCATATGGAATATGATAAGTGGATACCAGGAGAAGGGGTAATTTTATCAGAAGATAATCCTTATAAAAATTATAGTGACAGAACAATTCTGGAAGCATACACCGGAACTTATGAATATTTGGATGGAGCTAAAGTAAAATTAAAAATCAACCCAAGAGAAAAAGCCCTTTATGCCATAGTAGATGATAGAAACTACCCGATTTTTCATGTACAAAATAATACTTTTATGAACCTGGCTAATCATAAGATCACATTTATAAAGGATAAAAACAAAAAAGTTACCGGATATACATCTTCACAACATCCAAAAACAATATTTCATAAACTAAGTGATTAATATCTATATAACTGCACAGTTTAAAACCTCCCTTATTTAACTTTTATTTCAATTTATAACTGCAAAACTGTAACAATCTTTAAACAATAGTATCTTTAAAAAGGATGATGCTCTTTAGCCTCATCTTTTTTAAGGAATATAGCTATTTATTCACATTTTAAATCAATCACTATGGGTTTGCGCTTTAATTCTCTTACAGATACCATTCATCATCAATCCAACGAACATCGAAATATTTCAAAAAGAGTAGTGTATATAGCACTACTCTTTTTTGTGTTTTTCAATACTGCATATAGTAATTCGATTGACATAAAAACAAAATCAGAAAATTTAATAGAGATGTCTAATGGTGCTATTGCCTATGCATACCCTGTATCTTCTATAACTATTGATGGGAATCCTCAAGATTGGCCAAAAGACTTTACTCGCTATCCTATCAATAAACTACCATATGGTGGTGGGCCTAAGGACAAAAATGATTTTGATGCTTATTTTCAAGTGGGATATAGCCTCTCTGAAAAAGCTCTTTACATTGTTGTTGTAATAACCGACGACTCTCATATTGTAGATACTACCGATGCATCAGAGTGGAATACACAAGATACCTTTAATTTCTATATCGACGAGCAACACTCTCCCGATGGTTCTGGTGTAGATTTATATCAGTATAGCGAAAATTATAAAGACACCAATAATCAATCTATAAGCTGGGATCCCACAAAGAAAAACACAAATTGGGATGCTATAGAAATTAAATCCAAACGTAATAAAAACACCACTATTTATGAATGTAAAGTAAAACTGAATAGTACCATAACTACAGGTAAATCTATTGGAATCGATCATGTATTTATCGATAAAGATGCTGATGATGATCAAAACTCTAATTCTTTTATTGCCTGGGGAAATAGTGGCGGTAAAAGTAGTGCTCCAGGAAGACTTGGTGATGTGATATTTATGAAAGAAAAAGAAAAAACAGGTGCAATCAGCGGAAAACTAAGTTGGAAAAATAGCGCTATGAAAGGCTATCCAAACCGAATTCGATTTACATCTACTCATAACCCTGCCCTTTGGACACAAACCGTAGTAGATTCAACGGGAAATTACACCTTAGACCTTCCCTCTGGTGAGTATATCATTTCACCAGCATCAGGTTTATTTTATCAAGATGAAAGTCGATTTAGAGACGAAGAGCTTTTTAGAATAAATACAAAAGATGCCAATATCAAGGTCACAGCGGTGGCAAATAAAAACATCACTGCACCAACATTTGAATTATCTACTATTTCTGATCCAGATATAATCCCAAACAAAGGAGTTTTACACGATTTTGAGATCAAAGAAGCTTCTATAGTGGATACGTTTATCAAAACATATCAGGAACATTATCAAATCCCCGGAGTATCCCTTGCATTGATTAAAAATGGTAAAGTCGTCTATCATCAAACTTATGGAGTAAAGAACACACTCACAAAAAAGAAAGTAGATCACAATACCTTATTTGAAGCAGCTTCGATTACCAAACCTGTTTTTGGTTTTGCTGTAATGCGATTGGTAGAACGTGGTATTATTGATCTTGATAAACCATTATATGAATATTTGCCATTTGAAGCCATTGCACATGATGATCGCTATAAACTTATAACTGCCCGACATGTAATGTCTCACAAAACAGGATTTCCAAACTGGGCTTGGATGAACGAAGATGGAAAGATTGACATTAAATTTACACCGGGTACCAAATATCAATATTCTGGCGAAGGTTTTGAATACTTAAAAAGAGTAGTTACCAAAGTAACAGCTAAGGATATCAATACTATACTAAAAGAAGAAGTACTTACACCATTAGATATAGAAAACACCTATTTCTCTAAAAATGAATACCTGGCCAAAGTAGTATCTAATGGTCATTTTGATAATCTGCCATCACAGGCTTCATTACCAGAAAATCCGGGTATGGCCTGGAGTATGCATACAGAGGCTAAAACATTTACCAATTTCTTATTAGGATTACAGAACAAAAAAGGGCTAAAACCAGAAACCTATAAAGAAATGTTCAAAATACAAACCAGAATTCCTAAAGATAAAGAAGATCCTAGCCCAGAAGGATGGGAAAACTATTTTGGATTAAGTATCCATATGCAAAAAACACCATTTGGTCCTAGTTTCGGGCATGGAGGTAATAATGGTGATTTTAGATGCGAAGCGATACTGTATAGTGATCTCAATATGGGATATGTTGTATTTACCAATAGTAATACAGGAGATAGTCTTAATACCGCTTTATTAGAGTTTTTAATTACTGGTAAGCAAAAAAAAGAATAATAGTTGCCTCTCCTATATACTACTAATGTCAAAAAAAACAATCAAGATTGTGAGGTTTTTTTTGAGCTTTCCCCTGTTTATAATCCTTATAATCATACCCTCTTCTCTATTTAGAAATTATAATTACCTTGGTACTTAATTTAACTGTTGTGCTTAATACGCAAAAAATGGAAATAAATAATATAACTAAACCAATTCAAGCATATTCAAACGCTTTAAGAAAAATTTATCCTGATTTAAACTCCGATGAAATACACTTTATAAGCAGTAAAGTTACAGTTACCAAGTTAAAGGCTAAAAAACTATATTTAATAGCTGGAGAAATTCAAGAAAGTTTAGCTTTTGCCTTTAAAGGTTTATTACGAAGTTTCCATATCAATGATAAGGGAGAAGAAATAACAATTGCTTTTATAAAAGAGAATAATTATGCAACAGACTATGGTGCTTTTATCAGTCAAACTCCCTCTAAGTATTACATTCAAACTTTAGAATCGTGTTTATTAGTAAACGTTCCATTTACTTTAATACAAGAATGTTATTCCAAATATAAAAATTTCGAAAAATACGGTAGATTGATTGCTGAAAAACATTTAAATAGAAGACAAAATAGGATTGAAAGTTTTTTATTTGAGAATGCTGAGCAAAGATATATTAACTTTATTTCACAAAATAAAGACATTTTAAATCGTATTTCACTCACACACCTTTCTTCTTTTTTAGGCATTAAGCGACAAACATTAACTCGAATTAGAAAAAGAGTGATTCAATTTAATATTGACACAAATGTGTCATGTAATAAATTCTAAAATAATAGAATTTTGTAAGGTTACCAATAACCTATCAAATGAATTTAAAAAAAACACTTAACATCTTACAAAAGATATCTCCAAGACTAACTGCACAAATAGCATTTAATTTTATTTCAAAACCTAAAAACAGGAAAATAAGAGCATTTGAAAAATCGATATTAGAAATTGCTATCGAGACCATAATTCGATTTAAAAAATTTAATATTAAGACCTATACATGGGGAAACGGAAATAAGAAAGCATTACTCATACATGGATGGGGAGGAAGAGCTTCTAATTTTGGAGCAATCATTCCTGAATTAACAAAAAATGGATACAAAGTTATAAGTTTTGATGGCCCTTGCCATGGAGCCAGTACAAAGAAGAAAACAAGTTTTTTTGAAATGTCTGATTTAGTAAAGTTGTTTTTAGAAAAAGATAAATACGATTTAATAATTACGCATTCAATGGGCTCTGTACTTGCCTTTACAGCTATGAGTTCGTTAAAATATAAAATAAACCAAATGATTATATTAACGACTCCTAGCAGATTTTTAGAATTTATTGGACTTGCTGTTGTTCAATTTGGTTTAACAACTGAGACAACTAAATTATTGATTAATAAAATAAAAAAAACGACAACAAAGTACGATCCAGTAACATTTAAAGTCAGTACTGTTATTAAAGATATAGAAATGAAAGATGTAACGTTCATTCATGATAAGTATGATAAAATAATCCCAGTAGAAAAAACTAAATCAGTAAGTTCATTATTTAAGAACTCTAAATTTATTGAAATAGAAGGGACTGGGCATTTCAAAATGCTTTGGTCTAAAAAAGTAATTAAAATTATTGAACAACAAATTCTAAGTTACAATACACAAAAAATGTAATTAGTTAATGATGTCGACAAAAGTACTAAGCATAACAATGCCAGGGTTAATATGTTTTTAAAAGTAGACTTGAAATCTATTTTTTAACCTATTCATCGCAAAAAACAATACATGAGAAAAATTGGAATATTCGGTTTAGGGGCGATAGGTTCTGTAATTTCACGGATATTAGTAGTACATCCTGAAAACGAAGTATTCTATTATACCAGAACTCCTAAATCTAAAATCAAAATACAATTTCAAGATAAAAAAATAGAAATACCTATTGAGATTGAAAAAGAAAGATCAGAGGAACTTGATTGGTTACTTATATGCTTAAAAGAATATCATTTTGACGCAGCCAATGATAAATTGGAAAAATTAATCGGGGCGAATACTAAAGTAGTTGTTATAAGAAACGGTATAGAATTAAAAGAACCCATTACGCCTTTTACTACAAAGGAAAATATTTTGGAATGTATGATTGATTGCCCTACTCAACCTATTGAAGATAATTATTACTTACAATTTAGAAAACCGATACTTAAAGTCGAACAAAGCGAGTTAGCAACACGATTTATGCAGCTTTTCGCCAAAAACGATGCACAGATAATAGAAGTACTGGATTACAAAACCGAAAATTGGAAAAAACTAATAGAAAGTTCTGCCCTTGGATCGATACTATGCTTAACCGGAAGAACATGTTCTGTTTTTGAAAATTCAGAAGTAATAGATTTGTATAAAGATCTGCTAAGAGAAGGAATTGAAGTAGCAAAATCAGACGGAGTAATAATTGAAAATAGTTTTGAATCTGAAATGATGGAAAAAATAGCTACATACTCAAAAACAAAAGGAAGCTCAATGTTATCTGATCGGTTAACTGGAAATATCATAGAAGTTAACGCAAAAAATGGAGCGATCGAAAAGATAGCAATACAAAATAAAATTGCAACGCCAATTAACGATACTATTTGTAAATTACTCAGGCAAATAAACCAGAATTAATACCTAAAAATAAATGAGTAAAATTGTCATACAAGGAATACAATTTGATAAAAAATCCTCTTTTCAGCAAGGTCCGGAACTAGCTCCTCCATTAATTAGAGAAACATTACACTGCGGTTCGCTTAATCTTTTCACAGAAAACGGAATCACAATCGAGGATTCTCGAATAACCGATAAAGGAGATTTTGATATTTCAGATTATTTTGAGATTGAAACCATAACTTCGAATCATTTAGAAGCTGAAACAAAAGTTTTTACTTTGGGAGGGGATCACTCTATTACATTTCCAATTATTAAGGCTCATCATAAAAAATATCCAAAATTAGACATTTTACATATCGATGCGCATTCTGATTTATATGATAACTTTGAAGGTGACAAATACTCTCACGCCTGTCCTTTTGCAAGAATTATGGAAAACGGATTTGCTGCCAGGTTAGTTCAGGTGGGGATTAGAACACTAAACACGCATCAGGCAGAGCAGGCAGAAAAATTTAATGTCGAAATTCATCAAATGAAGAATCTGGATGTAACCAAAATATCTCAATTTGATAATCCTGTATATATCTCATTGGATATGGATGGTTTTGACCCAGCATATGCACCCGGAGTTTCGCATCATGAACCTGGAGGTCTATCGTCTAGACAAGTAATCGATTTAATCCAAAATATAAAAGGTGAAGTCATTGGGGCAGATATTGTAGAATATAATCCTAATAGGGATTTTCAGAATATGACAGCTTTTTTGGCAGCCAAAATGATGAAAGAAATTTTAGGAAAGATGTTATAATATAAAAGGTATTATTAGCAATGTATAAACCAATTAAAAGTTTTCAAGTACAAAAATAAGCTTACAAACACATCAAAAAACTATTTCACTGAAAACAAGGCACTATAAATTACCTATGATGTCTATCTTTGATTCAAAGATGTTTGTAGTAATCAAGAAGTATATCAATTATTAATGTGAGAGCACATGAAAAAAATAGTTTTAATTCTTTTAGTATCCTTGTCATTATTTTCTTTTTCACAAAACAATCTGGATCAAACTCTGGTAGGTAATCACTATCTATCTGTTCAGTGGATTTCATGGGATTACTTTGGAACTGCCAAAATCGAAAAATCGAAAAAAACCAATACATATACTATCGAAGGCCACCAAAATAGTAAAGAAAATAGTGATTTCTTAAAAATCAAAGGTACCATTACTCCTGCCTCTGCAAAGCATTTGATATTTAACGGAACTATTGAAACCCAGGTAGATTTTATAAACAACGGACAGCCTTGTATAAGAGAAGGAGAATTCAATTTTAAAGTAAAAGGAAATAGAAAATACTGGAGACTCCAGGAGATGAATAATCCTTGTAGTGAAGTTACTGATTATATAGATATTTATTTTATTCAAAAAAAATGATATCCTCCAAAATTTTACTTATCAAAGTAAATATTCAAGACCTATAATTCTAATTTGTATACACTTAATTGTTTTTTTTCTATCTTTGTATATATAGAAATATAGTAACAGTATGTTACACTCTTGTTTTTTAGCTTAAGGAAGAACATCGGAAAGACAAGTGAATTTCTTACGGAAAACCTCCGTATACCTTAATCAACAAAAGTTGGTTTGGTGTACGGAGGTTTTTTTTATTGCATCTGGTATTAATTAACACATTACTATTATGAAAAGAGTTATCATCGCATTTGTAGCAATTATCATTGTTTCTGTTGCTACCTTGTATTTCTTTTCCGAAATTCTATATACCTCTTCTTTTGGGCAAAAAATATTGATGAAAATGGAAGGCGATCAAGTAGCAGAATTCTATTTTAAAGAAAATCAAACTACAAAAGACACACTATACATGAATGGTGTTATTTATTCTAATACACTACATGATATTAAAGAAATTTTGTTCGAAAACCCAAAAGTGACTACATTGGTAATGGAAGAAGTCCCAGGGTCTATAGACGATGAAATAAATCTTCTTGCTTCACGCGAAATTAGGAAACATCATATAAATACTTATATCCCGGAAAACGGAATGGTAGCTTCTGGCGGAACAGATATGTTTTTGGCAGGAGAAAAACGAAATATTCACGCTACAGCTAAGCTTGGAGTGCATTCCTGGTCAGGAGAAGATAGTGTAGCACTGGATTTCCCTAAAGATCATGAAGAGCACAAAAAATACGTAAACTATTATACCGAAATGAATATTCCCACAGAATTTTATTGGTATACATTAGAAGCGGCTTCTGCAGATAGCATTCATTGGATGACAGCAAACGAAATAAAAAAATATGATGTAGTAACTGATTCAGGAATAGAAACATCTGAATTACTTGAGATTCAAAAACAAATAGCTTCAGATGAGTACCTGGGAAGAGGCACAGGAAACAATCAAAAAGCACAAGATTTTATCCGGTCATATTTCAAAAATATTGGTTTAGAAAAATTTGATACCGATTACGATTCTCCCTTTACTTTTAAAGGTAGGAAAACCAAAAAAGAAAGGACAGGGACCAATTTTATAGGTTATATAAAAGGGAAGACACATCCCAAAAAATATATTGTTATTGGTGCGCATTATGATCACCTTGGTATTATAAATGACACTATATACAACGGTGCAGACGATAATGCTTCTGGTACTTCTGCCCTATTAACCTTAGCAAAATATTTCTCTAAAAACCAACCTCAGCATTCTATCCTCTTCGCAGCTTTTGATGCCGAAGAATTAGGTTTATTTGGTTCTAAATATTTTGTAGACAACCCACCGGTTTTGTTATCAGATATCAAACTCAATATTAATATGGATATGATTAGTCGTAACCCAAAAAACGAAATATATGTTGTTGGCACCTATCCCTATCCTCAATTTAAACCCATAATCGAAAGTATTGCAAAAGATAGTCCATTAACCGTTTCTTATGGTCATGATGATCCAGATGATAAAACCAAAGACTATTGGATGTTTTCTTCTGATAATGGTCCTTTTTTCAGGAAAGGAATCCCTAATATCACTTTTAGTGAAGAAGATCACCCAGGGTATCACCAGGCAACCGACGATATCGAAGATACAAATCCGGAATACTATAAAAATGTAGCTAAATTAATCCAGAAATCTATTGAAGCGATAGATCAAAATTTTCCAAATTCAAAACAATGATACATGCTACAGATATAATAGATGCATACAAAATTAGCAAGTCTGATTTGCATAGAACTCCTATGGCGCATTCTCCAGAGTTAAGTAAAATATCCGGGGCGAATGTCTTTCTAAAAATGGAATTTTTGCAATACACGGGGTCGTTTAAAACACGAGGGGTTCTTACTAAAATACACAGTTTAGACAAAAGTGTTTTTGACAGAACTTTTGTAGCAGCATCTACGGGGAATCATGCCGCAGCATTTGGATATGCTTCAGAAAAATTTGGTTTTAAAGGTGTATTATTTCTTCCAAAAAAAACAAGTGACACAAAAATAAAAGCTCTTGAGCAATACTCGATCAGAGTTATTTTTTATGGTGAAAACAGCTTAGAAACAGAAGAAAAAGCAAGAGCATATGCAAAAGAAACGAACGGTGTTCTAATTCATCCCTATAATGATCCCGAAATTATTAAAGGGCAAGGTACTATTGCTATTGAAATAGAAGAACAAGTACCCGAAGTAGATACTATTTTAACTCCTGTTGGCGGTGGTGGATTAGCATCTGGTATAAGCACTTATTTTAGTGCTAATAATAGTGTTTCTGTCATTGGCTGTCAACCCAAAAATGCATCAGAAATGTATTTGTCGATACAACATAATAGTATCGTTTCTCCAAGTACTTTATCAACAATAGCCGATGCATCGGCAGGCGGAATTGAAGATAATGCCATTACCTATGATATTTGTAAAAAACACTTGTCTGGTTTTGAGATCATCGAAGAAGAGGATATAAAAAAAGCTGTGGCTTTTATGATGAAATATCATAAAGTAGAAATCGAACCTACAGCAGCACTACCGATTGCAGCATTATTACAAAGTAAAGCGTATCAAGGCAAAAATGTGGTTCTGGTAGTAACCGGAAAAAAGATAGACAATCAATTATTAACCCAAATAATGGTAAAATATGGCGACTATTATTAATCTGAAAGAGATTAAAGAAAGTATAAAATCATTAGATCTCGTTGAGGCTATGAAAGAAGGTTTTATACACTATAGTAATAAAAAAACGGTAGTTCCGCCTGTAGGTGAGTTACTATTTGAAGATCCTCCTGGGGATGTACATATTAAATATGGATATATAAAGAATGATGATTTTTATGTAATCAAAATTGCCTCTGGTTTTTATAATAATTCAAAATTAGGGATAGCTTCCAGCCAGGGAATGATGCTCATATTTAGTCAAAAAACAGGGCAGCTAGCAGCTATTTTATTAGATGAAGGATATCTTACTGATATTCGTACTGCAGCAGCAGGTGCTCTGGCAGCCTTATATTTTGCTCCAAAAAAAATAAGTGCTATTGGTATTATAGGTACCGGGATCCAGGCTAAACTACAGTTGCAATTCCTGCAGAAAAACAATCCTTGTAAAACCGTATGGATATGGGGAAGAACATCCGAAAAAACAGAGAAGTTTAAAGCAGAAATGAGTACTGATTTTGATATTCATATTGCCAAAACTCCTGCCGAAGTAGCAAAAAACAGCACTTTAATTGTTACTACTACTCCATCTGAAGTCGCACTGCTTGACGCAAAAGATATCTTACCAGGTACCCATATCACAGCAGTAGGCTCTGATACTTCAGATAAACAAGAACTTGGTAGTGAGATACTTCAAAAAGCAGATATCGTTATTGCAGATAGTATTCCGCAAAGTAAAAGTAGAGGCGAAATATATCGGGCTGTTAAAGACGGTTCAATTTCCGAAGAAAAAATCGTAGAACTCGGTAATGCAATTCAGAATCCTGCCTTACAACGTACCAATGATGATCAAATAACAATAGTAGACCTTACTGGAGTTGCAGTACAAGATATAATGATTGCAAAAGCTGTTTATAAAACATACATGAATACCAAAATATAAATAGAATGAATATTCCAATTTTTGAGCTCGAAAGAGTACAATCCTTATTTGAGAACACAGTAGATTATAATCTAACAGAAAGTGGTTTTCATCCCTATACTCTTAATGAACTATTAGAGAAAGACCAGATAGATACACTTACCAATACTGTTTTAGGATATGGACAAACTAATGGTTCTATCCCTTTGCGTAAAAGAATTAGTGCAATGTATAATGGTGCTAATGAGGAAAATGTATTGGTAACCAATGGTTCTTCTGAAGCGAATTTTATTGCTTGTCATACCTTGTTAGAAAAAGGGGATGAAGTGGTTATGATGGTACCCAACTATATGCAGATCTGGGGTATTGCCGAAGAGATGGGATGTATCCCCAAGGCATTTCATTTACGTGAAGAAAACAAATGGAGACCAGATATCGAAGAATTAAAATCTCTGGTCACTTCAAAAACAAAAATGATCGCGCTATGTAATCCTAATAACCCAACAGGATACACACTTTCTTCTGAAGAAATGCAAGAAATTGTAACTATCGCAAAGCGTGTAGATGCCTGGGTATATTGTGACGAAGTATATCGTGGAGCCGAATTAGACGGAGAAATTATCGAAAGCTTTATTGGGATGTATGACAAAGTTATGGTTAACGGTGGACTGTCTAAAGCCTATGCCCTACCCGGATTACGTTTAGGGTGGTTAATAGGCCCCGAAACACTAATTGCAGATACATGGGCATATCATGATTATACTTCTATTACTGCGGGTATAATGAGTCATTATATTGGTGAGATCGCATTAAGGCCCGAAAAACGTAAAGAAATACTAACTCGAAACAGAACCATGCTTAATGAAAACCTAAAAGTGGTAAAGCAATGGCTGGATCAATACGGGGACTTATTTGAATATGTACCCCCAAAGAGTGGTGGAATGTTATTTATAAAATACAATTTAGATATTAATTCTACCGAACTGGCCGAATGGTTACGTACAGAAAAAAGTGTATTTATTTTGGCAGGAGATTGTTATGGGATGGACCATCATTTCAGAATAGGGATTGGAGAACGCAAAGAATATATCCTGGCGGGTTTAGAACGCGTTAAACAAGCTCTTAAAGAACGGTTTAATTTATCATAGCAATCTGCCTGTCATAATTTTTAGTATAATGATTTGACTCTAGTTTTAAATAGTGTTGATTTTTCATGTAATATTCCAACTCCATCCCAGAGGAAAGGGGGCAAAAGCCTTTCCTTTTGGTAGGGGTTTAGGATGGGATGAGAATTGAAAATCATATATAACCCAATTATGAACTAGAGTCAATGATTAGCTTAACAATTTATTCTGGAATACCATCGCTTTCAAGAAAAAAGGTTTCAGTTGCTGTTTTAGTAGTGCAACCTGGTTTAGAGACACTTAGAGTAACAGTGTAACGCCCATAACCTAGTCTAATTCTGCTCCCGGTACCATAAAAGATTCTTTGACTAGGACTAACAGCTTTCCAGCTATATGTATACTTCGGATTGTGTTTTCTAGCCATAACAGTATAGGCATAACTAAGCATATTTACATGTTCATTACCAGGGCATGGAACTGGAGTATCTGGATAAATGAAAGCATCAAAACTACGTGTAGAATAGCGGCCATCACTAGTAAAAAAAGTAAGATAGCCTTTATTTTTATTGATTCTTTTAACTCGTACTTTTCTTTTGTTTTTGGTATTATCAATAATTTTAAAACCTCCAGAGGCAACCCATAGTCCGTCACAAGTTGCTTCAGCAGTCATAATGGTATTTACATAAGGATATTCTTTTTGGTTTCTAACGTCTATCCACACAGGGCCTTCATAGGTTATAATGTTCCAATTATGGCAAGTATTACCTGCTTTTTTAGTAGACTTATCTGTTGTAGAGGCCTCTACAGATACATCTTTTGATTCTCCTTCGATACCATCAAGAGTACCATCATCGGTTTCGCAACTACTAATAAAGATTGCCAAAGTTAAAATAGTGATTACTTTAAAAATTGTTTTTTTCATGATTTGTTGTTTTAAGAATTAAATGTGTGATTGTCAATAATTGAATGTACAATACAGAGCATAGTAAGCCCTAGTCACTATAGCATGTATCTATTTGCTAATCAGTTATTTAATCCAAAAGTAGAAGCCATACACTGTTTACACTACCCTGTTTTCAGTGAAACAGTATTTATTTTATGTAGTTACCAGTTTTTTTGGATCAGTATCAAGTTGTTTTTTCTCTTAAAACCTGAGTTCGACGTAAGTTATAATGTTTAAAAAAGCGTCAATTCGAGTGGTTTTTCAGAATGAAATGGAGGAAAACTGTATCGAGAATAGCTTTTTTGAAGGAAGATCACTATTCTCGATACAATCCTCCAGCCTGTACTGAGTTATATCGAAGTATCGGATCACTCGAATTGACGTAAATTTCTTACATCGAATTCAGGTTTAAAAAG
This sequence comes from Aquimarina macrocephali, assembly GCF_051627225.1. NCBI lineage: Bacteria > Pseudomonadati > Bacteroidota > Flavobacteriia > Flavobacteriales > Flavobacteriaceae > Aquimarina > Aquimarina macrocephali. The sequence goes on along the minus strand of NZ_CP151795.1, from coordinate 3,985,279 downwards.
GAGTACTATTATTTATAAATTATGAATATAAATTTTCGATATACTTATATACAGAGCCTGTATTAAGAAGCACTACTGATTCATTATCTTTTATCCAATGGGTTTGCTTTAATTTTTTATATGCTGCCCATACTGCAGAGCCCTCTGGAGAAATAAATAACCCTTCTGTTTTTGCAAATTCCTGCATCCCTTCTTTTATTTCCTGATCAGAAATAGAAATGGCTGTTCCGTTACTTTCATATAATGTTTTCATGATCAATCGATCTCCAAACGGCTTTGGCACTCTTAATCCATTGGCTATCGTTGGAGCGGGATTATCATGCTTTGGCACATGGTCCATTTCATTATGAAAAGAGGTAATAACAGGATTACATCCATCGCCTTGAACAGCTACCATTCGGGTAGGAATATGATCTATCCATTGTAAGGCTTTCATTTCAAGAAAAGCTTTCCATATTCCTATTAATCCAGTGCCGCCTCCTGTAGGATATAGAATTACATCTGGTAGTTCCCACTGTAACTGCTCTGCAATTTCATATCCCATTGTCTTTTTTCCTTCTAGTCTAAACGGTTCTTGCAATGTAGATACATCAAACCAGGATCCATCATTTTTTGATCTCATCATACCGGCAGCATCTGCAATATTTCCTTTTACCTTAGTAACATTAGCTCCCATAATTTCACAATCTAACTGAAACGTTTTTGGAGTTTCTTCTGGCATAAAAATATGAGCTTTAATTCCTGCTTTAGCACAATATGCACTAAGGGCACTTCCTGCATTTCCCGCAGTAGGGATGCACATTGCCTTAATCCCGTGTTCTTTTGCTTTACTGACTGCCATACTAATTCCCCGGGCTTTAAAAGAACCTGTAGGATTGCCAGACTCATCCTTAAGTAATAACTGGGATTGGTTATAGGTTGATTCTAGCTTTGATAAGGTGAGAAGTGGTGTAAACCCTTCTCCCAGGCTCACTTGATTTTCTTCTTTTTCGATTGGTAGTAACTCATGATATCGCCACATTGTTGCCGGCCTGCCTTTTAAATTGTCTTTAGAAAGTGGGCTATCCAAATTATAGTATGCAACCAGAGGCTGATTATCTTTTGGACAATAGCTATGGATTTCGTTCTTATCATAAATTTCTCCGCAGTGATCACATCGAAGATAGGAGTATTCGTTAGTAGACATAATGTATTAATTTTTACTATATAAAAATATACTGCGATCAGGATATCTCAAAAAGGATTAATCTCCAAAAAGTGATATTTTCCATTTTATACATTGAATAACTAAAAAATAGCCATCGAATCAATCGCCGATAATACAAGCCTGTGTTTTATCTTTATGACAGTATTTTTATATAGTAAAATTGAGTATCTAATTTCTTAGCCTGTAAACGGTAAAAGAGATAAGCTTATCGCCAGAAGATTGTTAGACATATGAAAAAACAATGGATACCTGAAACCAAAAGATACTCTTATATATCCATAAATTAATGCGCTCATTAATTGAGGTAAGGTAAGAATCGGAAGCAAAAGAATATTTGTCCAGTTTAACTCATACTTTGTAATGTGTATCCAGGCAAAACACACACAAGAGACATAATATATACTTCTAAAATGTGTTCTCCAGAAGTTAGCCAACTTCTCTTTTAATGATGTACTATTAACTACCAGATACAAGAGTATCCCTAATGCAATTGCGATAACAGCTCGTATCAAAAAACTTTCGTCTACTGCACTTATTTTTGTTTGAAAAACAAGTTTGGTTAATACATAATATGAGAATACACCTGATGACAGTGCAACCTAAATGGGTTTAAATCTTAAGGAAAGTCTAAAAGCAACTTCTTCGATAAGAGGGAGAATTATCCCACCGACGATTAATAATGCTAATGGAGAAAAACGCTCTGACATATTTACCTTTTGTACATTCTCTGGGTCATATACGAGAGCGAAAAACAAAATTACAGGGATTAATAGTATAAATTTTAAAAAGTACAGTCCAATAGTATCATAAATTTTGAGTCTTACAGATTTTTCCAGATTTTTTTCATGTTTAGGCTTTTTTATAAAGTCAATCAATTCTTTGAATAAGGTGAAGTAGTATTTAGGCTTAATCAACGGGTATCTCATATCGTTATCTTTAATCAGAAGACGAGAGATATAGTTATTTGTAACATATATTGAGTACTCCCATTTTAGTTTACCGTAATAAAATGTCCTCTTTTTTATCATTAGGAATATAAAAACCATTACGGTAGTTTAGTACTCATAAAAGATAAATTAATGAAATGTATTGCTATATTCTCTCTATTTCTAGTTCTACTACACCATACCACTTGTTTTTCTCAGGACATTACAATGAATGAGGAAGTCTCAGAAATTATCGCTCCCGGTAAAGATGCTATTGTACAATCTGCTTTACAGCTGGTTGGTAAAGGAGCTAGCACAGAAAATTTTTCCAGAATTAGAGTAACCACCAATGGTAAAGAGGTTTTCGTTTTGTTTAACAATCCAATAAAATATCTCCCTTTAAAAACTGTTTTTTATTTTGGTGCAATGGTACATCTTAAAGAAAAAATAACCTCATATCACTCAATTTCTAATCCTGCAGAGTCTAATAGCAAAAAAGAAATTCCTTTTTATAAACAAACAGAAGACACAGAGAGAAACATTCAATTTGTAATCGAATCGATTAATAAGAGTACTAAAGTTGGTTCGGTTAACGTAGAAAATTTTGAGGATGATATGATCATTCGAGAACATGAGAATTATTACACGATAAGCGTAGTATCAGAATTTCAGGAATCGTGGTATACAATAGAAAAGGTATCGGGTAAAATTTATGATATCGGGCATGCCCATCTCGAACCTTCTCCATTTGAAAATGACAATAAAGACATCTTTATAGAAATACATTAGATGATGATTCATAAAAGAATAAGGTTAGCTTTATGAAACACGATACCTTATTCTTTTGGATATCCTATCAGGCAAATTTTTTCAGATTTCCCTCCTATAACCTCTTTTCTCCAAATATAGGTGTCTTCTTTAATTTCTTGTAAAAGCTCATCGAGATCTTCTAACCGATAAATTCTTCCGCTGGTAATTACCGCATCCCACGCAAAGCATAAAGGAATTATAGGAATTACATAGGTAAAAATAATCTGCTTAATCGTTAAAGGTCGTACCAAAGGAGTGATAAAAAGGCATAAAACAGCACTAAGAGGAATAAAGAGCCACCATAGCAAGAGAGGAAATTTTTTGTTGATTTCCATAATACATATCGGTTGCTTTTTTCTTTGTACGGCTGTCAAAATACTTTTGGCCCGGTCTGGTTTCATATGATGAAAACTACCTACCATTGTAAATATCCCTTGTATCGAATCATCAATATGTGTAGCATCCAGAGGAGTTGTTCTATAACTCATATAATCGCTGCTGCCGTTTATTCGTTTGGCAGCTACTACGTTGGGATACAAGTCTGATAAAACCAATTCAACATCTTTTACATTATACTGATTTCGCAATAGCTGTATCGTATCGAGCATTGGGCCTCCACTACCCGAGCATAAATCAATAATTTTTGTTGTTTTTGTATGCTTAATAAGATCAGCAAGTAGCCTAGCCATATCCTGACTGGTACCAAATTTTTTATGCATTACCATAATTAGCCTGGTCATACAAATTCTAATATCGTTAGGAAACCATGGTAAATCTTCGAATTCGAATAGATGTATTCTTTTCATTTCTTCAAAAGTATTTAGGGAAATAAAACAAACGAAATATCATTCTGATAGTTCCATTTCAAAATCCGAAAACAAAATTATCTATTTAGCGAATACAAACTTTTGATCTAAATCAAATTCTTACTTTGAAGCTCTAATTCTACTCAATGTTTCTTGTGTAATCCCCAAAAAAGAAGCTATATCTCCCAGAGGAACACGGGATTCGATTTTTGGATGTAGATGAATCAGGCTATCATAACGTTGTTGTACCGTTCTAAACTGAAGAGAAGCTATTCGCTCTCTAAGCTGGTAGATTACTTTGGATAGTGTAAGGCGGTACAGGTGTTCAAAATCATGGTGCTTTTTACACAAATCTTCTAAATCATCATGGTTTAATGCTACCAGAACACTGTCTTCTAATACTTCTATGGTATGTGAACTGGTTTGGCCATGCATATGATTGGTAGTCGACGGAATAAAATCATTTTCTAATGCAAACCAATCGGTTATTTTTTTACCATCAGATAAGTAATAGGCTTTGAGTGCGCCCTGTATGATATAATAAAACTTATGTGAGTATGCACCTTCTTTTACCAGTACATCTCTTTTCTTATACTCTACAATTTTTATTTTTTCGGACCAATCGTAAATAGCTTCGGCACTAATTTCACAGTACTCTTCTGTAATTTTTTTAAATATATCCTCTATCATGTTTTATAATAAAATCAATTGTTTGGGTAGAGTTTGTATAGGTAAATATGCAAAAACTTCACTAATAGTTTATGTTCTATGTATAAATTCTCTAAAAAGGCCATCCAACCAACCTCATTAAACTAAACTTTTATCTCCCTCCTGCGGGTTCCCGTAAAAATATCTAAAAAGGGAATAGTAGTTTAGTGCTCAAAAATATACCGTAGGTATATTTTAGTAGCATCCAGAAAAAAAGGGGTTAAAAAAATGGACAAATTAGACCGTAAAATCAGAGAAATCTCTGAACATAAGAATATCCAACAAGAAAAAATAAAACAAGGAATATTAGAACATCTTGAAGTAAAATATAATCTCAAAGATCATCACGAAGAGGACCAACACATCATTAAAGGCATTCAAAAAAAGATTATTAGTGCATTGTTACAAGAACCAGATCAAAAGAAACAATTGAATCAAACTATAAAATACAATGATGTCTTTGATCTCGATAGAATCGAAATGAGCTTATTAAATGATGCCTGGAACGAATTAGAAGCTCGAAATGAAGTATATGCCGAAGCCTATGAGATTGGATTAACCGATAGCGGTATCAGAAAACATAGGCGAGAAATTATAGTATAAAAAAACAAAAGCGTTGATAGATGTGATCTTATAACACAAACAAACGTTTACAAATAATCATAAACAATTACAAACAGGTATATAGTTACTAGAGGTAACTATATACCTTTGTTGTGGTGCATTTAACGAAACCGCGAAACATAAATTTAAAGGGACAAAATGATTTATAAAAAACAAAATATAAAATTGATTTCAACCTTGATATTGATTTTATTTCTTCAACCTGTATTTTCGCAAGAATTAGGTATAGAAATCCTTGAAAAAATATATGACAGAGGAAAGTCATTTACAACACCACTTAAACAAGGACGAATCGAATCTTTAAAGAATGCGAATCCACCCAAAGATACTTGGTTATATTCAAAATTAGAAGAGTACAAAAGCCAATTGGGTTCCGAAAATATTTTATATGGTGAAATACTTATGCCAAGTGTAGATGAAAAATTTTATTCTTACAATCTTTTTGCATATGATATCAAAAAAAAGTTTTATTATTTTGTAGCTATTGTATCATTTGAAATAATCAATGACGATGCGAAAATGAAAACCCAATACTTGTTCACAGAGAATAAGAGTTTGAAAAATTGGTGGAGCAAAACTTTTGGTTTTTATCAAAGCGACCTGATTAAAAATATACCTGAAGAATATCTTTTTAAAACTTGTCCACCACCACCTGATATGGAAGAATGATTATAAAATGCACCACAACAACGCATACAACTCATATCCAGATAGTTGATTAATTAAAAGTTAAGACATATTTGCAAGTCCGCCAAATATAAAATTTGGCATTTATGAGAAAAAAGATAAAAGCAAAATACTTGTATTTGGCTTAGTACCAATTCGAAACGTATTGCTTATCACCTGCCCTACTTGCCATATATCTAATGTTGGTAAACATTTAAGATGAACAGAATAATAATCATATTTTTAGTAATTTTCACAAACTGTTCGGATAAAAAAGAGTTTGAAAAACCTATTCGAATTAGTCCGCCAATAATTGAATTTGATAAAGGACGAATTCCAAAAATCACGCTTAAAGAATACTATTTTCACGGAAAAGATAGTTCTAATCTAAATCTTCAAAAAATAACCGAATTTTACTCTGACAATCAAATAGCATCTGAATCACATTTATTAACTTCTTCAAATACTGAAAAAGGAAGAAAGATTTTTTATGATTACAAAGACTCTTTATTGGTTCAAAAAAGAACTGTAAACGAAAAAAAAGATAGCACAAAAGTTGTCTACTTCTACAACAATGAAAATCAATTAGTCAAACGCAAACATTTTACTTTTAAGAAAAGATTACGTCCTGAAATAATTGAAAAACAAAAAGAAAGTACTGATTTGATAATTAATGAAGGAGATTATGAAAAAAATAGAAGTTGGGATAAAATAAGTGAAATAGACTTTTTGTATGATTCAATTGGCCGAAAAATTCAATATTACGCACCAAATTTATATTGGGACAGTCAAAATAAATATAAATGGATTTACGGCGAAAAAGGGAATATTAAAATTAAACAATCTTGGAATCATAACGAGTTAATTTGGACTGAAAACTATTCTTATGAAAAGAATAACTTCAGTTACACTCGAACTTGGAGCAATGAAGATTACCAAAAGGAGTTGAAATTTTACGTTCACAAAAATAAACTAGGTCAAAAAGTTAAAGAAATTACTATAAAAAATGACTCTATTCAACATAGTGAAAAAACATACGAGTATTATAAAAATGGAATAATAAAAAGGAAAGTCGTTTATGGAGAAAATGACAAAAGATTGATGACATATATTTACGAAAAATAAAAACGATTTACCAACACCGTATAAAATTAATTGTTAGTGCAAGCCTAATTACGAAAGTCCCCGTGGATTTTCTATTCGGTTTGTATTTGCTAAATTAGGTACTTAAACCCGACGGCACGGATTTGTAATCCGTGAAACATAAGGAAATACCAAAACAGCCACTTATAATGTGATTGTTTTTTTGTTAAAGTACATTATAATAATCCAGTTATAGATAAGATTGTTTTAAATTTATTTTAAAGTTTTAATAGCACGGATTGCAAATCCGTGCCATCGGCGTGGGTTGAGAATGAAAAAATAAAAATCAAAGAAATAACTTATATCGGATTTCAAACGAGTTACGAAAAGAGTTACTGAATAAAAAGACTGGACAATAATGCTCATTTCTAGGATATCTATAATTATAAGCCTCATTGGAATTTATATTGCTATTTCCATCCAATATAATTTATTTGACGAATACCAAACCGCAACTGGAAAGACACAAGCATTATATGGAATTAAGCATCTAATGCAACTCGATTATATTTTTATAGGAATAACTTCTTTCATACTATCAGTCATTTCAATTTTTAAAAAAGAGAACTTGAAAACAATAATATTAACCTTAGGTCTATCTATTTCAGCAATATTACTTTTGGTTTTGGAAGTATGGAAATTATTTCTGTAATAAAAACGTTTTACAACATTATATATAAAATCAGAGCAAAGTTTAGTGTTTAATCGAAAGGTTATTTCCTTTTTGCAATGGCGCTAAATTTTTATAAATTGAATAAGAAATAAAAATGCGCAGATAGATCAATTGATTCAGGCTTGTTTGCCTTGCTCCGATTCATATATTTGGCGTTATGCCTTATTAAAATAACTCAACCCTTTATTTAGTTTATTCAAAAATTAGTTAAATAAATTGTATTTTATTTGATATATCAAGTATATTTGTATCAAATATATTTATATCAAGTATTTTTTTATGAAATTTAATACTCCTACTGGAACAATTCTTTATTCCATCGAACAAGCTATTAAAGAATATCGGAAATTATGTCAAAATAATATTGACAAAACTGGATTAGATATTACTGTTGATCAAGCTTTATTACTTATTATAATTAGTGATAATTCGAAATTATCTCAAAAAGATATGGCTGAATTATTATTTAAAGATTATGCCTCTATAACTAGAATGATCGAATTAATGGTAAAAAAAGATTATATAAAAAGAGAGATAAATGAAAAGGATAGAAGACGGTTTAACTTGATTATTTCAAATAAAGGCACAAAATCCCTAAAAGCATTAGAGTCAACTATTCTAGAGAATAGACGCACAGCTTTATATGGTTTATCAAAAAATGAAATAATTCAGATTAATTCAGGGTTACAAAAAATAATTACCAATTGCAAAATCCCAAATCAATAATGATTAAAAAAGTTCTAATTTTAAGTTTAATCTTAATAACGTTATCGTGTAAGTCTATAAAAATCAGTGAAAGTGAAAACAGAACAACCATTGATTATAGTATTAATTTAAACGATAGGTCAAACGATACATTTAAAATAACCATTGATGTTACAAATCTAACAAAAGAAAATGCAATTTTTCAATTTGCTGCTACAGCTCCAGGCACCTACAAAGTGATGGACATTGGTCGCTTTGTTTCAAATTTTAACGCTTTTGATGCTAATAATGGAAGCCTTCCTGTAAAGAAGATTTCTGTAAACCAATATGAATTATCTGCTCCACAAAAGACAGTAAAAATAACATATGAAATTGCAGAAACTTTTGATTCTAAAATAAAGGAAAACACTGTTTATTTAATGTGTGGTACTTCAATAGAGAATGATCACGCACTAATAAATGGACAGGCTGTTTTTGGGTATTTCAAAGGTAAACAGGCTGCTCCATTTCGAGTAAAAATTGAGTATCCAAACCATTGGAAAATAGGAACTGCTTTAAAGAAAGATAACCAAGGTAGATATCTGGCAAAGAACTATGATGAAATTGTAGATTCTCCAATTCTTTTAGGAGAATTAAATGTGGCTTCTTCAAAAGTTGGTAACACAGATATTGATGTGTTTACGTTTTCTCAAAATAAAATTGTTAATTCTAACGAAATACTTTCTTCTATGGAAGAAATACTAGTTGCTGCAGACAAGTTTTTATACGGATTACCGGTAGATAGATATACGTTTTTATTTTTCTTTGATAATAAAGATGCAGGTGCTTGGGAACATTCTTATAGTTCAGGATATGTATTGAGAGAGAACAAATGGTCAGTTATGGAACAGTTTGTTAAAAATACGGCCGCGCACGAGTTCTTTCATATTGTAACTCCATTAAATATTCATAGTGAAATAATAGAACAATTTAATTTTGTCAAACCTGTACCTTCAAAGCACTTGTGGTTATATGAAGCCACTACAGAATGGGCTGCAAATACAATGTTATTTAGGTCTGATCAGATTTCTTTAGAAGAATATTTTGAATTGTTACATAGAAAAGTAGATGCAAGTCAATTTTTTGATAGCAATTATAGTCTTGAAAAATTATCTCTAAATTCTTATTCAAATGAAGGACAGGAACAATATGTCAATATTTACCATCGAGGCGCACTTACTATGGGGTTATTAGATATTAAATTGTTAGAATTATCTAATGGTAAAAAAGGATTGCGTGAACTAGTTAACGATTTAATTCAAAAATATGGACCTTCAAAACCATTTAAAGAAGATACTTTTTATGATGAAATAGTAAGTATGTCAAACCCTGAGATTAAAATTTTCATTGATAACTATATTATAGGTGCAAAACCTTTACCATTAAAAGAAATCTATAAAAAAATTGGAGTAAATTTCATAGAACAAGTTATTGATACAACTAAAAGCCAAACAGGTTTACGATATTATTTAACAGAAAAGGGGTTTATTATTTTAAAATGTTCAGAAGAAGCATCAAAAATAGGCTTTAAAGAAGGAGATATTATAAAAACAGTAAATAACAAAGCATTTGATGAAAATACTATAAGCGATATAAAGAAAATGTGGTCACTTTTAAATCCTAATGATACTTATTCAATATCAATTATAAGAAATGGAAACACGATAAATCTAGATGGTATGATGTTTCCAAAAGTTACTAACTATGTGTTTGAAATAGATTCTAAAGCAACACAAGAGGCAAAAGCACTATTTAAAATTTGGTCAAAATCACTTTAGAAATCTGGAGGCAAAATAACAAGACATAACAAAGTATAAAAATAATAAGGGTTAAGTGCCAAAACTCGACGGCGTGGATTTGTAATCCGTGAAACATAAGGAAATACCAAAACAGCCACTTATAATGTGACTGTTTTTTTTGTTAAAGTACATTATAATAATCCAGTTATAGATAAGATTGTTTTAAATTTATTTTAAAGTATTAATAGCACGGATTACAAATCCGCGCCATCGGCTTACTAGAGGTAACTATATACCATTGTTAGGTGCAAGCTAAAAAATCAAACGTAACAAAAAAATCAAAAAAAAGTGTAATAAAAAACGCTATTGCTAATCTAAAGAGTAAATCATAAAAATATTTACAATGAAAAAATTAGCAATTCTATTAATTTTCTTTTTTCTTCAAACAACTATTTATTCTCAAACTGAAAAATATTCCTTCAATGTTGAAATTAGGGGAAAAGGCAAACCAATAATTTTGATTCCTGGATTAGCATCTTCAGGAAAAGTCTGGAAACAAACTACTGATACACTAAAAAAAAATTACGAGTGTCATATTTTGACTTTAGCAGGATTCGCAGGTCAAAAACCAATTTCCCTCAAAAAAGGATACTATCCAATTATTCAAAAAGAAATCATTTCATATATTAAGAATGAACTAAATGAAAAACCAATATTGATTGGACATAGTTTTAGTGGTTTTTTATCACTTTCAATCGCAAGTTCTCAACCTAATTTATTACAAAAATTAATAATTGTTGATTCATATCCTTTCTTACCATCAGCATATAACCCAAACATTAATGAGACAAACATTTTACCACAAGCTAACCAAATGAAATCAACTATTCTAAAAACTACTAATAGTCTATTTGCAAAACAGCAAAAGGTAAAACTATACTCAATGATAACTGATACTATAAATGTAAAACTGGCAACGAAATGGGCTTTAGAATCAAATAGAGAAACGATTGCTCAAGCAACATTCGAAATGATGACAAAAGATTTAACTCAAACTATTGCAACTATTAAAACAGATGTTTTAGTCCTTGGAAGTTGGTATGGATTGAAAGATTATGGAATTTCTCAAGATATGGTAAAAAACGCTTTTGAAAGTCAGTATTCTAAAGTCAAAAACTGTAAAATAAAAATTGCAGAAAAAGCAAAACATTTTATTATGTGGGATGAACCAAATTGGACATTTGAGCAGATTAATCTATTTATCTCTGGGAATGAATAATAAAGAACAATTTTTTGAACAAACCTATAACGATTTAAAAGACAAAATTTATCGTCTGTGCTTAGGTTTTATGGGAAATAGATCTGATGCAGATGACTTGTTTCAAGAAGTCTTAATTAAGGTTTGGAAGAATTTAGACAATTTTAGAGAAGAAAGTTCTATCAATACTTGGGTATATAGAATTACTACTAATACTGCTTTAATGTCTATTAATAAAATTAACAAATCTAAAAGCAAACGTACTAACCTACTACCTGATAATCTTAAATACGAAATTAGTCAAGTAAACGACTCTTTTCAAGAAGACAAGACTAAAAAATTATACCAAGCTATTTCCTCTTTAAAAGAAATTGACAGAATAATAATTAGTTTACTATTAGATGATAATAGTTATAAAGAGATAGCCAATATAACAGGAATTAATGTTTCTAATGTTGGCGTAAAAATTAACAGAATAAAAAAAATACTATCCAAAAAAATACAATAATTATGGAAGAACAAATTCTAAAATGGAAAGATATGTGGCAAGAACAAAAATCAAATTCGCTCAACGTAAACGAATTAATTGTACGATTAAATCAAATGGAAAGAAATGCGAAGCTTCTGCGCACTTTTCTAATCATTGCGTTAGTGATTATTATTTTGGCTAGTTTAATTTTTATAGCAGAAATTTCAGCAAATAAATTTTACATAATATCATACGTTCTGGCGTTTACTGGTGCATTTATAAAACTAATGTTATTGTATAGAACTAAATATAGTGCTATTACAAATCAATCAGGTTTTAATAATCTATATTTTATTAAAAAACTGAATAAAAAAATAGGTTTCAAAACAAAACACTTATTAATTTATATGTCTATTATGGTAGCTTCACTAAATTTCGCCTTACTAGGTTCATATAAAAAAGGTACTTTTTTCAATTTTGTTATTAATGATGAAAATAGATTGTTTTTTCATCTAGCAACAATAGTACTATTTGCTGTTGCTTATACTTTAAATAAGATGAGAATGGACAAAAATAAAAGGGATACATTAAATTTAATTTCTGATTTAGAAAACGATTTATAAAATGGAAAGAAAGCCAGCACATAACAACGTGTATGATTCATTGCTAGTTCTAGCCTACTTACGAAAATCCTCGCGGATTCTCTATTCCGTTTTCATTTACTAAATTAGATACTTAAACATATACAAGCACGTTGGCAGTAATATTACCTCTTACAGATAAATAAATGACAGAATTTGTCTGTTTATAGAACTTTTCAAGGAAATAGATTACGCTTCTAAAATAATGCTCGTTTTTGAAGCACCATACTCTGCGATTTTTTCAAGAAAGGAAATAAGATGTTTATTGTTTCTAAAATAACCTAAAACGCATAAGCAATCATCACCAGTAATTCTATCACAACTTTGAACTTCTTCCATTGCTTGTATTTGTTTTTGAGCATCATTTGATCCTGTTGATCCTCGATGTATTACTAATGTTATATATGCTTTAGTCTCAATGCCCAATTTTTCATGATTCAATTTTAGAACATAGCCTTCGATTATGCCTTCTTCTTCCATTAGCCTAACACGCTTGCCTATTGCAGGAGCAGACAATCCTACTTCTTTTCCAATATTAGCGAAGCTTTCTCTAGCATTAATTTTTAGTATTTCAAGTATCTTTTTATCTAGTATATCCATTTGTAATCGTAATTTTATCATTGTTTATTCGATAGTATCGAATTCAAAAATACAATTATTAATTCGATTATAAACCAAAAACAAGATAATGCATTCTATATTTGTATCTCACTATTTAAACAGGATAGTTTCCAATATAAATTAATCAAACAGAAAAAGATAAAATATGAGTCCATTTTTAATTGATAGTATTGGATATATAGCTCTAGTTATCAATTTATATTCTATGTCCACCAAAGGCGAATATAAACTACGTTTAATATCACTAATCGCAAATACAGGTTACATTTTATATGGTGCATTAATTAGCGCTACACCAATAATTGTAGGCTGCACAATTGCTGTGTTGCTTCATGGTTATCATATAAGAAGATTACGAATAAATAAGAATAGTAATGATTAAAATAAAAATAGCTACGAAAGCAGATACAGAGGTTTTAGCACTTCTAGGTCGACTAACATGGGTTGAATCTCATGGTCATTATATCGAAGATAAAAGCGATGTATTAAAATATCTTAACGAGAATTTTTCAGTTTTTAAAACGAAACAGAATATAAACAACCCCAAGCAACTTTTCTATATTATTTATGCAGATGATTTACCTGTTGGTTATGCGAAATTAGTAGTAAATGCGTCAAACGAAAATATTACATCACAAAACAGTTGTCAATTAGAACGAATTTTCATCCTAAATGATTTTATACCTTTAAAAATTGGACAACAGCTACTAACTTTTGTTGAAGAGCAAGCCAAAAAATTACAATTAGATACCATGTGGCTCACCGTTTACATAAAAAACAATAGAGCCATTAGATTCTATGAAAGAAATGAATTTAAAAACGTTGGAGAATTAAATTTTATAGTCAATGGAAAAGGCTACGAAAATATAGTTTTCTCAAAAAAAATATAAGTATACAAGACTATTGAAAATCCAGGAATAGAAGAAAAAACTACTACCAACAATCTATAAGAAAACATAAGGGTTTTGGGTTTAATCGAAAGGTCTGTGTTTATTTGCAAAGTCGCCTGCTACCGCTAGTGGTAAGACAGAGTAAGTGACTACTACAGTAAACGAATTCTACAAAAAAACCATCCAGAAACATAACTCGAAGCGTTACCGAGACACTTGCAAGGATCAACAAGGTACTTCTTTGTAGTAAAATCATAGCTCGAAGTACCCTATAAGGTAGTTCGAAGAGGTACCGAAGTGCTTCGAAGCGTTAAAAAGGTAGTTCGAGCTATCTTTTTTTGGATCCCTACCTATCGATGTATCGCAAAAAACCCTTAAAGTATCACTTTTACTCCATAATTTATCCCTTCTAAGGATGAGTTTATGACTTCGAAACGTTAATGTATCAGCTCGATGTATTAAACAATCAGCTCGAATTACCTTTTGATACATTCGATCCCATACTGACATGTGACTACCCCTTAAAGACACCCTTCGAGGCGTTACCGAAGTCCTTCGAAGGCTCCCTTTATGGCATCGAACCCCAAAAAGGATCACTTTTACCCCTCCTGCCAAGCCCTCTAGGCCATATCATATCGGCTCGACCCCTCTCTGTATCCCTTCGAAGGGTGATGATGACCCTTCGAAGCATTAAAATATCAGCTCGAACTACCTTTTGGTGGGTTCGACCCAATATCGATAAGGGGGTACCCCCTTGTTGAGAATAAAAAGTAAAGACATAAAAGATTTACTATTATAGCTACTCATATAAAAGATATATAGTTACCATGGTAACTATATATAATTGCTGTAGCTCATTATGCAAACAGTTCAACATAAAAATTCGACGGTTCGGAATTAAAATGATTCTAAGTTGAAAAAAAGTTAGAATTTGTAACGGTCAAATAAAAAAACAACTAATGAAACCAAAAAACCTTTGCTTACTAGGATTGATTCTTTTCGTTACAAGCTATGTAATGTTTTCTCAAGGCCAGGAATTTGCATATGCTCAAAAACCAATTGACTTTGCTCATTGGTTTAATTTGATAGCAGCGGTATTACTTATTTCATTTAATTATGTGTTCCCAAAAAATAATCTAAATTCTATAGCATCCTTTGTAACAATATTGGGTGTCATTGCCCATATTGGACTTTGCACTATTGACTTAATTATGTGGAGTTTTGGTAGCGATAATGTTAGTAGAGCAGAACTAAGTAATCACTTAAACAATATCCCTTCAATTGTGTATCCTTTTGTAATTGTTGGGCCTTCTATGCTTTTTATTGGTTTATCACTTCACGCTTGGAATTTCATCAGAAAGCATACAATAAGTGCTTTGATGGTAATAATTGGAGCACCTGCAATCGGAATCGCATATTTTATGTTGCATAATGGAATTTTAACTTTAGCTAGTTGCATAATATTTTCATCCGGACTAGCTATACTTCTATACAGAAACGAAATACAAAACATAAAAAATAACGAGCTACGACAAGATATATGAAATCAGAGCAAAGTTTAGTGCTAGACAGAAAGATCATTTCCTTTTTGTTATGGTGCTAAATTTTTATACATTGAATAAGAAATAAAAATGCGCAGATAAATCAATTGGTTCAAGTATACTTGCCTTGATACATTTCATACCCCTCCTCCCGCTAGCGTCTCGCTAGTGGCAAGACAAAAAAGTTAAGGACATAAAAGATTTACTATTTTAGCTACTCATATAAAAGAAATGTAATCCTAATGACAAGAATTGAATTTATAAAATTTCTTGAAGAGTTTAAAACCGATTTTGACAATAATCAATCTGAATGGGAAAATAGTAATCTTTCCGATTTTTTAGAAAGTATGATTTCGTATACAAATGACATTCAGGGCTTTTATGATAATATGGAAATGAATATTGACGCAAACATACCAACCTGGGAAAACTTTATGCATATTTTAAAAGGTGCGTCGGTTTATGAATGATAATTAATGGAAACAAACTTTAAAATTGAAGAAAACTATGCAGTCCGATTAAATGGAATTCATATTGATTTGCATAACAATTTTGAATTTAAAGAAATAGTAGAGTTAGATAACATTGTTCGAATTGAATTTATCAAATCGAATGGGAATTGGATTCATAGAAACGAGTTTAATAAACTCACTTTTATTCATGAAAATGTTAATTTCAAAAATTTAATTGATGGAGATAATTCGAAATTTCCAGAAGACGAAAACACATTAAGCGGAATTACATTCTTTTCTAAATCAATGCGTGAAATAAATGACGGATTTATGGAGCATTCTAAACCAAATGAGAATGACGATATTATTTATCTTTTTGAAAACGGAAAAATGTTTCGACTAAACTGTGAACGGATTAAACTAATTACAGAAAAATAAAAAACCGTAATACAATTTATATAATACATGTGCATCCAAGATGCGAACTCACTATACACAAGGCCGTTAGAGATCATTAAGATAAAGAATTGACAGCTCAAATAAACTGGCAAACGACTAAATAGATGAATGTAAACAAGGAACAAAAAAATATTAAATAGGAGTTTTAGATGATTTACTTTCAACAACAAGCTCATCAAGACCTTAGGGATTATGTAAGGTGCTACTGGAAGCTTGAAAACAAGAATAAAGATTTTCAATATTACACAATATTACCCGATGGCTTTTTCGATTTATTGATTTGCTTTCATAATGACAATCTGGATGGGGTATTTTTGACTGGTTTATGGGATCATAAAACCAATGTAGTTATCTCACCAGAAACTACAATATACGGAGTACAGTTCAGGTTGCTTGCAATCGAAAATATAATTCAAGAAAGTATCACCTTATTACTTAATAATATAAAGGGATTACAAAAATCATATTTGGGACTTGATGGGTTTAACAAAAATATTGACTCTTGTTTCTTCGAATACTTGAACAGATGCTTGTTATCATATATAGAAGAACAAGACCCTATTGATCCTAGAAAATGTATTCTTTTAAAATCGATCAATCAAACAAAAGGAAATAAGACAGTTGAATATTATTCTCAAAAAGCTAATTGGTCAAAAAGACAAATAAACCGATATTTCCAATCTACTTTTGGACTTTCCTTAAAAAGGTATTGTAGTATTCGAAAATGTGCAGCCACATTTAGTCAGATAAGAAAAGGACAGTTATTTCCTGAAGAGGGTTATTTTGATCAACCTCATTTCATAAAAGAAATAAAGAAAATAGCAGGGTTTACGCCAAAAGTATTGCTTAAAAATGAAAACGACCGATTTTTACAATTTTCAATCATAAAAAATAAATAGATTGCGACTTTAAAAATCAAAATTTAATTCTTATGATATTGCAAATTATTAAGTTGAAATCAGATTTACCAGAAGAAGAATTATTAAAAAGAGCAAAAGAAAGAGAATCTAATTTTAAAGCTATCCCTGGACTTCTACAAAAATACTATATAAAAACAAACAAAGAAGGAGAATATGGAGGGGTATATATCTGGGATTCTGTACAATCTCAACAAAGTTACCAAGAATCTGATTTAGCCAAAAGTATACCATCAGCCTACGCTATTAATGAAGCTCCGGATATTGAAATCATGGATATTATTTTTCAATTGAGAAACATGTAGGTGGTCATACCGATCTATTTTACGTGTAGAAGAGTAGAAGCAACTATAAATCGATACTCTTTTTAGGTTTAAAGGTCATAAATCAAACCCAAATTTCAAACTATGACAAAAACAGAAGTAATCGATACCCTAAAGCAAAAACACCAAACACTATATGAATGGCTCAAAAATCATCCAGATCAAAATTGGATAAAAGGTCCTCAAGGTAAGTGGAATACTGGTGAGCACATCGTTCATTTGATTCAAAGTGAAAAAGCCCTAAACAGAGCATTACTACTACCGAAGTTTTACTTAAAATATAAGTTTGGAACTAATAATAGGGACAATCGTACATATCATCAGGTCGTCAAAAAATATCAAGACAAACTAGCTGATAATCCCGGTGTAGTTGCTAATATCTCTAGAGATATGCCAATAATTACTCTCACTAATAAAATTTCTTATATCTCCAAATTGGAAAAGGAAAAAATGAAACTGATTAAGAAGTTTCAAAAATGGCCTGAGTCTGATTTAGATACTTATCTACTTCCCCATCCTCTTATGGGAAGAATGACTATCAGAGAAATAGTAATTTGGACAGCTTATCATACTGAGCATCATTACAAGATTTTGAAATCAAACTATTGAATCTTTAGAGAAGTAAAAAAAGTATTCTGGATAAGGGCTTATAAGGCATTCAAGTAATTTCAAAAATAGTGAATACAAGGAGTATTGTATACTTTGTCATTTACGTTTAGACCTGAATAAAAAACGACCACTAACCATACACAGATCGTCGGCAATAATCTATAATAGGATTTCTATATTCAAGCCCTCAAAAGATAAGAAACAAATAATCTTCTAAGAACGTGGACTCTATCTAATTCATCAAAAAAGATTCATAAGGATTGTGTAACATAAGTAAATTTTTAAACTCTTATATTCAGAATCAATCAATCAATCAATCAATCAATCAATCAATCAATCAATCAAATGAAAAACTTAAGCATTTACTTCATTGCTTTTAGTTCAATTTTATTAATGAATTGTAACTCAAGCTCAAAAAAAGAAACTAATTCAGAACGTATAGAAGTAATAAAGAACTCTTCGATCAATACGATTGCAGACAACCGAATTATAAAGGTTAAATTAGGTATTAATTCCAATCAAATATCTAATGAATGGAGAAATGCATTAGCAAGCAGAAAGAATGCTCCTATACTTGATTCTCTATCAAATGTGATTAAACAAATAACAAAAGAAGAACAAGATTGGATCAACTTAATTGAATCTAAAACCAATAAATGGAACACTTTTAGAGACTCACTAAAAGTACCTTTTCAGAATATCAAAGTTAATGATACCATTTCTATCCTTTTAGGATATCAAGGTGGAGATGATGCTTTTACATATAATAATAAAACTATTTGTCTCGATGTAAATGCATTAAATAGAGCATACGGATCTGCAAAAAAATCAGTTAATGACAATCGAATTGATCGTATATTTGCACACGAATTCACTCATTTGCTTCATAAACAATGGGCAGAGAAAAACAACTTAAAACTCGATACATTTAAAGATCAGATTTTGTGGGAATGCGTGACAGAAGGTTTTGGGATGTATCGTTCGATGTCACCAAAATGGTTTCCTATAGGAGATTCTTTATCCTTGACATCAAAAAACACTTTCAAAAAATTATATCCAATATTTACCGAAAAAATTATAAAAGTATCTACACAATCAAACCTTACACCCGAGGAAGAAAACGATTTGCATGCAAACTTATCGAGAGGTTCTATGAAAAAAAAATGGGGTGCTTTGCCAGTTGCAGTATGGCTCGCGTTAGAAGCTAAAGGGAATGATGAGAATCTTATAAAATGGGTAAACAAAGGACCGGATGCCATAATTCAATTAGCTGAAAAACATTTAACAAACGAAAGTAAGATAGCATTTAATGAATTCTTGAAAAGTAATAAAAGTTCTGAATAAAACTATTGCCAACCCCATCTATAATTAATTGCTTGGATAAGTGTTACATATGAAAGAAGAGCTTGTCTAAAAAGTATATTTTAGAACTAACTGTCACATCGAACGGAGTCGAAATGTATTGATAATCAAAGGTAATTATCTCTCGACTCCGCTCGAAATGAGAGAAGAATTGATTTTTTAGAAAGCATGATGTCGTACACAGAAGATATTCAAGGTTTTTATGATAATATGAAAATGAATATTGACGCAAACATACCAACTTGGGAAAACTTTATGCATATTTTAAAAGGTGCGTCGGTTTATGAATGATAATTCCTAGCCTTCAGTATGACCAATACGAATACTTCTTACTTTCTTTCGTTCTGCATCTCTAAACAATCTTCTTTCCCTTCTCTTTTGCTTTCGTGCTTGTATTTTATCTGGAGAGCCTCGCACAAGATATATCATATAACCAATACTATTTCCTATACCAATTCCTATATAATGCGGGATGGCAAAAAAACCTTCAAATATTCGCCCAAAGGTAGTACCATGTTTTGCAGTGCACGCCCTGCCAATATAAGACATACGCCACCAGTGGCGTGTTGATTTCCCTTCACTCCCATCCTTATACACTTCTGTTGCGGTGATATAAACACATTGCATGTGATGCCAAGGGGTGCATTTATTTACATTTTGAGCGCCTCTCTCGAAAAGTTGTACAGAAAGACTGTCGTTTGTTTTTAGTACAGTATCCTGCGCTCCACTTTGCATGCAAACCAATAGCATAATGACAAACAATACCCTCATAACACTAAGGTACGGAATTCGAATTAAAGATGCTTTCTAGTCCATAATGTAAGCAGGAAACAAGAAGCCTGGAATAGCACTATATATGATATCATAGCAGCTAAGTGATAACTCAATGGTTCTTGTATATTTGCTATAATGTATAGACTTTGAGAAAAAGTTATAGAATCAATACAGAGTTGTCGATAGCTTGGTAACATTTTGCTTTGCTATAACACCAACATATAACCTTTCCATATATTGAAAAATAAATAATTATGCTTAAAAAAGTTGATAAAGTTCTAGCCGCATTAGGAAATATTAAAGCTATGGAACGATTACACGTTGACACGTTCACCGAAAATATGATTAGTGATATTGACGGAGATAAAATAGCTGAATCTAGAGAAGGTCAACTTTATATCACTATTGAAGAATTAAATGGGTATCTCTTTTTAGAAACCGTTATTCTAAGTGGGATCAATATCAAAACTTTTAAAGGAGGAACTCTAACCTTTTTTGGAGTTGAAGAAGATTTTGTACTCAAATCTGACACTAAAGAGATTGAATCTGATTACTCAAATGTATCCAATAGATTTATAACAAAAATAACTTTTGATATAAATCAAAAAGAGATTGAACGAATAGAAAATAGAGATTATAAAGGAGTTAGATTCGATTTTAAGAAAAAATCTTTAACATTAAATATGGTGTAATGTAGTATTTGATAGCATCAAATATGAAATCAAAGTAGTTCAGAACTAAATATTTCTGAGTTGAATGGAAATTGGATGAAGTATAAAATTGAAATGAAAGATAGTAATCTAAAACTATAGGTAATAAACTAAAAATTCTCGTACTCAAATACTACAGTAATGAATAAGGAAGAAATCATAGACATGATCGGTGAAAAGTATTCTCCTTTGACTTCAGAATGTAAATTAGAATTCTCAAATCATTCTAAAATATTGAAATTAAAAAAAGGAGATGCAATAGTAAAAGAAGGGCAATATTCTGATAAGGCCTTCTTTATTGTAAGCGGTTGTGTCAGGGCTTATTATCTAAATGACGGGAAAGATATTACAGATTGGTTTGCTTTTGAAAAAGATTTTATTTGTGCTATCAATAGCTTTTTTCAGAACATTCCAAGCCCACATTATATAGAAGCGTTAGAGGAAACTTTACTATTAGAGGTTTCTAGAGATAACACCTTGAAATTATCTGATAAGTATCATGATTTTGAAAGATTAAGTAAAACAGTTGCGACTAAAACAATGCTAAAACTTCAGGCACGAATTGTAGCTATACAGTTTCAATCTGCCGAACAAAAATACCAAAGTATTTTATCTGCTTATCCAAATATTACCCAAAGGATACCATTAACACATATTGCTTCCTTTCTGGGAATAACTCTTGAAACATTGAGTAGAATACGAAAACTTAATAGTCGAATTTGATATATATCAAATGAAAACTAATAATTTGAATAGACCTTTGTAAAAAATCGAAGGTGAAACAAATTTCTTACATATCTGGTTTGCAATACCCTCTTTTATTACACTCCATTTATACAGCCTTCTTTATAACCTTTTTGGAGTAAAAGAATACAGAGGATTTACTATGAATACAAAATAATGACAAATAATATATCAATAATTGGAGGAGGAATAGGAGGATTAGTAACGGCATTATCCTTTGACAAATTAAATATTCCCTATAAATTATACGAAAGAGCAGCGTATTTAAAAGAAGTGGGAGCTGGAATATGGTTATCACCAAATGCGCTACAAGTATTAGAATGGATTAATCCTGCATTATTAAAAGAAATTCAAGATTCTGGAAATAGTTTTAATCGAATTTTAGTGGCCAATCATAAATTAAAACCAATATCTGATTCTAATCAAGAGTTTGTTCAAAAGACATTTGGATATACCACAATGGCAATTCATAGAGGAAAACTACAGCAAATTTTATACAAATACGTAGCACAAGAAAGTATAGAACTAAATAAAACCTTCAAAGAATATTTCCAAAATAGTGACAAGTCACTAAAAGTCAATTTTACAGATGGGACTTCAATTCAAACAAAATCTATTATTGGTGCAGACGGCATTAATTCTAGTGTAAGAAAACAATTATTTCCAAATAGTAAAATAAGATATTCGGGGCAAACCTGCTGGAGAGGAATCTCAGATTACGACTTAAATAGCGAATTAAAATCAGTTGGTTTTACCTTGTGGGGACAAAAATTTCAATTCGGAATATCTAAAATATCAGATGGAAAAGTATATTGGTTTGCTGTAAAATTGAGTGAACCTAATTTACAGGATGATAAAGAAAATCTAAAGAACGTATTAACTACTATGTTTTCTGGATTCGATCCACTTGTTAATGAAGTGATTGAAAACACACCAATTGACAAAATAATTAGAGGCGACCTTTCAGATTTAGAATTGTTAAAAAAATGGAGCATACAAAACATTTGTCTTATTGGAGATGCAGCACACAGTATGACTCCTGATTTAGGTCAAGGTGGCGCTCAAGCAATCGAAGATGCTTTTTATGTATCTCACTTCATCAAAAAATCTAAAAGTATAGAAACTGCTTACGAGGATTTTTATAACTATAGAAAATCGAAAGTCGAAAAATTAGTTAAACAATCTAGGATTACATCAAAAATTGCAATAACGAATAGATTTATTGAAATCATTAGAAATTTTACTCTAAAATATACCCCAGAAAAGTATATGCAAAAACAGATGGCCGAATTGTATAAACTAGATAAAACGATTATCAACAACATGTATAGTTCATAGTTTGGTTAGCGCCTACTCAGAAAAATTAAAAGACAGAAAGTATGTTAAAGCTTGGAGGGTATTTAAATATAGGAATAGCAATTGCTCACCTAATTGGTATATTTTGGCTCGAAAAGGTTTTTAGAACTTTTGGAATTGAGGGAAAAATGGCAGAATTGTCACTAATTCATTTTTCCATTCCGTATTTAACAACTCTTTTGGTGGCAACGGTATTTTTTATGTTTGGATTATACGGACTTTCGGCTGGTGGTACATTTAAGAAATTACCATTTTTGAAAATTGGAATATTTCTAATCGCAGGAATTTATCTATTGCGAGGGATTACAGAATTGGTGTATTCTGTGTTGAATGGCTTTTTTCCAACTATGGGAATTTTGGCAACACTAATAGGACTTCTATATTTTTTGGGTGGATTGAAAAAATGGAAGATGAAAAAGAAAAACAAACAAATAACAGTTTGAAATAAACTCAGTAACAAATAGTGTATTTGAAATACTAATTATAAAAACAATAAATATGAATAGTATCACTAAAAAAAATCACTAATTCTATTATCAATGGGTTTGTTCCTAATTGCATTCACACAAATATTTTCGCACTATGTAGAATTACCTGATCTAGCCAAAGGCTCATTTACAGGTATTGGAATAGGAATACTACTAATCGCATTAACGCTTGTAAAATTTAAATCTGCACACTCTAATTAAAAGGTTTATCGAGAAAAAGTTTACTACTTTAGTACCCATATAAAAGAAATATAGATACCGTGGTAACCATATAGAATGGTTGGTAGTAATTAAAAAAGATAATAATAAATGATAATAGAACCTAAAACTCGTGGATTTATCTGCATAACATCTCACCCAAAGGGTTGTGAGAAAAGTGTATTAAATCAAATTGACTATATAAAATCAAAAGGAAAAATTGAAAGTCCAAAAAATGTATTAGTAATTGGAGCATCAACAGGATTTGGTTTAGCTTCTAGAATAACGAGTGCTTTTGGTTCTAATTCATCCACCATAGGTGTGTTTTTTGAGAAACCACCTTTAGAAGGAAAAACAGCATCCTCGGGATGGTATAACACTGCTGCTTTTGAAACGGAAGCACATAAAGAGGGCATTTATGCCAAAAGTATAAATGGTGATGCTTTTTCAAATGAAATAAAACAAAAGACCTTAGAATTAATTAAGAAAGATTTAGGGCAAATTGACTTAGTTGTTTATAGTCTTGCCTCTCCTGTAAGAACCCACCCAGTTAGTGGAATTCGACATAAATCAACATTAAAGCCAATAGGAAATGCATACACCAACAAGACTGTAGATTTTCACACAGGAGAAGTAAAAAATATAAGTATCGATGCGTGTACTGAAGAAGATATTAAAAACACTGTTGCCGTAATGGGTGGCGAAGATTGGGAAATGTGGATAGATGAATTGAAAAAAAAGGATCTCCTTTCTTCTAATTTTAAGACTGTCGCCTACTCATACATAGGACCAAAACTTACTGAGGCTGTATACCGAAAAGGAACAATTGGAAAAGCAAAAGACCATTTAGAAAAAACCGCCTTTACAATTACCGATTCACTGAAAGATATTAATGGAAAAGCATACATTTCGGTTAATAAAGCGCTTGTAACTCAATCAAGTTCGGCAATTCCGGTTATTCCGTTATACATCTCTTTATTATACAAAGTAATGAAAGAAAACGGAGTTCAAGAAGGTTGTATCGAACAGATGCATAGGCTATATACCGAAAGATTATTTCTTGATCAAGTACCCACAGATTCAGAAGGAAGAATACGAATTGATGATTGGGAAATGCGTCCCGATATTCAGGAAAAAGTTTCACAATTATGGGAAAAAGCATCTACAGAAACACTTTCATCTATTGGAGATTTGAAAGGTTATAAAACTGAATTTTTTAACCTCTTTGGTTTTAATTACGATGAAGTTGATTACAAGATTGAAACTAACGAAATAGTGAATATTCCAGGATTGCAATAAAAGCTACTACCAACACTATATCAAAATAACAAAAGGTAACTGCCATACTCAAAGTTGGTAAGTAATAACAAAGTATGCAAAACTACAAAGTAAGTGTGTTTTAATCCCATACTATTCTTATACTAACGGTTAGCATATATTACACCAAAACTGCAACATTTTCAAAAAAGAACAATCTTTTAGATCAAAATAAACTAATGAAAAAAACACCATTCCTAATTAATGTATTTCTTTTAATTATAGTATTTGCTTGTAAAGAAAAAACAGCAGTTAGAAATTTAGAGCCCGAAAGCGAGAATAAAAACAAGGTCATTTTTAAAATAGATGAACGAACAGAATTTTTTCGTACGATTTTCAATATCGCAACTCAAGATGTTTTAAGCGAAGATATAAAACCTTGTAATACACAATATCTAAAACGAGTTAACAAGCACTTCCTTCCATATAAAAATCATCCATTAATTAAATGGATTTACGATGATGAAAACATCGGAATTGATTTTTCGACTATAGGTTTAATGTACAAAGGCTTAGAAAAATTTGAATTAGGTATTAATTATGAAAAGGAATTAGAGCACTTGGGGTTAAATAAAAAAACGTTGGATTCTGTAAAACCATTAATGATTGATTTTTATAAAAAATCAGAGTTTAACAAATTTTTCAAAAACAATAAAGAGTACTACAGTCAAACTATTTCGAAAATTGAGAAGCAGGTTTTGGATGAAAAACTCTTCGATAAAATTATGTCCTTTTATCAAGATAACCAGAAAGGATTGGAATTAATTGTGTTCGTAGAATTAACTAATAATGCCAACAATAAAGCAGTTGATTTTTATGATAATTATAACTTAAAAAAAAGAGCGATAATTCTGGCAAATATTTGTGATATGCCCAATGAGACTACTAAAGCAAATGATATTTTAGAATTAAACAATGATATAAGAGGAACATTGTACCATGAAACTTCTCATCTATTTACAACAAAATTATTAGATCAATACATTGGTGATTTAAATCAATACAGAACTATTTGCGAAGATTGTAAACAAATAGAAATTATAGACAAAGTCGACCATATGGTTGTTAGACCTTTGCAAGCTCTTATGATGGAAAGATTTGACAAAAACAATCAGGGAAACGATTTTTTTCTAAATAAATGTACAGATGTAAGAAAGCAAGTGTATCACAGATTGACAGAATATCAACCTGAAGATAAAATACCCTTTGAGAAAACTTATATTGACTGTATAAATTTAATTAAAGCATCAGCATCTAAATAATAACTTATGTTAACAACATAAAAAAATAATTCCCAGAACAAACCGAATAGAAAATCCTCACGGATTTTCTATTCGGTTTGTATTTGCTAAATTAGACACTTAAAACACGTAACTAATCCTATATGACCACGTTACTTTATATTTTGCCAATCAATATAATTTGAACCAGTGTTAGAAAAAGTATTTCAAAAATCTCCACTCAAAAAGAGTTTTATTATTGCCACGCTTATCATTTGGAATATATTGTTCATACCCATAATTCTTGGACTTTTTAAAAATAATATTGATATAGAATTTAGGCCTAATTTTTACCCTCCTCTAATTTTTGCTTTCATAGTATCAACCCTCATTCTCTTGTCAAAAAAGATTCAAAATACAATATTGAAAAAAGGCAAAACCTTTCGTGATATAAAAAAATTTACAATCTTGATTTTTTCAATTTCAACTCTTTTTCTAATTCTACAGATAATTACATAAATAAAAACGTTTGATCAAACTCTCAAAATAAAAGAGTTCCTTCTTCCCTTTACAAAAAACATTAACAAATGTGATAAAAGTCACATTTCTCCCCAAACACTTATCGTAAATTCACGATAAGAAATATGAAAAGAAGTTTAGAACCTATAGGATACAGGAAGGGTGCTAAAAAGCTTTACCAAAATTCACTAAGGTGTTAGGGCTATTCTAAAGCATTTTGAAAATCAACCCTGTTGTTTTACAGGTTTCTTGGTTGATGTTTTTTAATAATCATATCGGTTATTAAGGATAAACAAATATTAATATTATGAGTAAAATAATTAAAATTTTAGGAACAGGGTGTTCAAAATGTCAATCAATGACGGCTGTTGTTAAAGATGTAGTTTCTGAAAACAACATTGATGCAATTATTGAAAAAGTTGAAGATATAATGGAAATTATGAAGTATAACGTAATGACCACACCTGCTTTGGTAATAGATGACGTGATTACAATAAAAGGCAGAGTGCCTTCAAAAGATGAAATACTAGCACTTTTATACTAATTGCAAGACATACAATGAATTATCATATCAAGGCTTCGTCCATTTCAAATCAAGATGCTATTATTCATATAAAGCAATCAAATATAGATTTTGGTACAACTGCAAAGACTGCTGAAACATTACCAAATCCTGCTGAATTATTTTTGAGCTCTTTTGCTTCCTGTATGCTAAAGAATGTTGAACGTTTTTCGGGTATGATGAAATTTACCTATACAAAATCCACTTTAGAAGTTAATGCGATACGTCTTGAAAATCCGCCAAGAATGGATCATATCAATTACATATTAACAATTTATAGCAAGGATAAAAAGCTTAATACAGCATTACTTAAAAAAAATATTGAAAAATTTGGAACTATCTACAATACTATAAAACTGTCTTGTTCTATTACTGGTGCTATTAACATGATTGAAAATGTTTGATTGGGTACAAAATATAGCAGATTGGTTGGTCTATGATATCTTGAATTTAAACAAAGGCCAACATTTAGCAGAAGCCCTAAATTTCTTTATTTATGACACCACCAAAATTTTAATACTTCTTTTTATTGTTATCTTTTTTATGGGAATCGTAAATAGTTACTTTCCTATAGACAAGGTTAAAAATTATCTTTCGAGAAATAAATTTTATGGATTAGAATACCTTATGGCAAGTCTTTTTGGTGTGGTAACACCCTTTTGTTCTTGTTCATCAGTTCCTCTTTTTATTGGTTTTGTAAGAGGCGGCATTCCTTTGGGTGTAACCTTTTCTTTTTTGATTACTTCCCCTTTAGTCAATGAAGTCGCAATAGGACTTTTTGTTGGCTTGTTTGGTTTAAAAACAACAATCATCTATGTAGTTAGTGGTGTGTTATTGGGCACAATATCTGGTATCATACTTCAAAATCTAAAATTGGATTGCTATCTAACACCTTGGGTAAAAGAAGTTTTAAAAAATGCCCAAAGAGAGCAAGATATATTTCAGACAGAAAAACAAACTTTTAAACAACGTTTACCAATTATTTGGGCAGAAGTCGTGAAAATCCTTAAAGGTATCATTCCATATGTATTGATAGGAATCGCTATAGGTGGATTAATGCACGGTTATATTCCAGAAGGGTTTTTTGAGAAATATATGGACAAAGACAATCTTTTTGCTGTTCCTATTGCTACGATTTTGGCTGTGCCCATGTACTCGAATGCATCAGGTATACTTCCTGTAGTTCAAGTATTGGTGGCAAAAGGGATCCCGTTAGGTACTGCAATCGCCTTTATGATGGGTGTAGTAGGTCTTTCTTTACCAGAAGCAATGCTTTTAAAAAAAGTAATGACTTTGAAACTCATTGCCATCTTTTTTGGTGTTGTAATACTTTGTATCATCATTTCAGGGTATTTATTTAACATCCTATTATAAATCAAAAAATATCACAATAAAAAGGGTAAAAGATTTATTATTTTAGCTACTTATATACAAGATATATAGTTACTATGGTAACTATATATAATTGTTGTAAAACATTAAGAAAAAATACTCTATCTTAAGAAAAAGAGAAGTTTTTTGATAAAAAAAACTAAAATAGCTTTATGATGCAATAAAAAAATATTTTTGAAAGACCTCACTACATTTTTGACCTACTCTGGTATTAGCACCATCCTATTTCTAATTCTACTCCTAAGTAAGACTTGGAAAAAACGAAAAGCTAATAAAATTCTAGCTGGTATTCTTTTGGGTTATTTACTCTTGTTTCTTACCTATGCTTCTTCGTATTTGAACTGGGATTTTCTGCCTACTATAGTATCACCACTAGGAATTATTACATCCTTTGTATTAGGACCATTCATTTTCCAGTATATCAAAATTATCTATACCTCTAAGATTCATTTCAAAATTTTTATAAGGAGCCTACTTCCTTTTGGGATTGCTTTTGTTATTTATAGTATTCCTCAATACATCTTGGGCCCCACTTTCGACAACAAAACAACCATCTTTCAAATTGTTTCTCTCTTAATCCCCTTTCTAGGTATATTGCACTTGGCTTACTATCTTTTTCTAAGTTACAAACTATTGAAACGTTTTAGAAAGCTGGTAAAAAACAACTATTCTAATATAAATACATTGGATTTAAAATGGCTCTCTATATGGATTCGAGGCCTTATCCTATTCCTAATTATAGATATGACTAGCGGGCTTTTACTTCTTGCCTACCCTATTTCTGGGCTAGTATATATAAATCTCTTCTATCTAGTATTGCTTATTTGGTATATTGGTTATTATGGGGTGAATCAAGTACAAGTCTTCTTGATTCAAGAAGATCCTATAGCATCTGTTAAAAAGGAAACCTCTCAAGAAAAAATAATCAAACCCATACCTTTTTTCAATTGTGAATCAGCAGAGTTTATAGCACTTAAAACTCAGTTAGAAATAATATTTATAGAACAAGAACTTTTTAAAAAACAAGATCTTTCTTTAAGAGAAACTGCAGCCATCCTAGATATTTCAGATAAGAAATTGTCTCACTTGCTTAACATTTGTTTAGCCTCTAATTTTTACGAATACGTCAACACCTATCGTGTGAACTATTTTAGAAAAAAAATAGAAGAAGGAACTGCTGATAAATTAACCTTACTTGCCGTTGCTTTTGATTCGGGATTCAATTCCAAAGCTACTTTTAATCGTGTTTTCAAACAACAAGTTGGCATAACACCTATAAAATTCAAAAAACAATCTGATAAAGAGTCTCAAAGTTTCCAATGAGTCGATTGAAACATTGTTTATCTGGTTATTTGCCTAGCATTTAATCATATAAATAATATGTCATGAACACAACTAATAGTAAACAAACTCATGTATCAAATCCGATTCATCCAGCTCAGAAGGCAAAAAAGTATATTCTTTTAGTTCTGGGTATTTCTTGGGGATTTGGATTCACGACCATATCACTTTTTGATTTCTCAGACCCAATTGCGAATTCAATTATAATGGTGGTATATTCTTTTATCCCTGCGATCTTAGCTTTCATTCTAAACAAAAAAGAAGGAGGCAATTGGAAAGATTTGAAATTTTTTAAACCTAGCTACAAAAATGCTTTTTGGGCTTTTCTGGTTCCTATTCTCTATTTTGGAATCATTATTAGTACGCAAATACTTTTAGATGTAAGAACAGTCCCAGATTTGTCTAAATTAGGATCTCCACTAATGGGAGCCCTTCTATTGCTATTAGGTTATCCTATCTTAGTACTTCTTATTCTGGGAGAAGAAATTGGCTGGAGAGGATATCTACAAGAAAAAATAATGTATAGTTTTGGAGCTTTTAAAGGAATATTTCTTCTTGGATTGGTTTGGGGTATTTGGCACATGCCTATTGCTCTGCAAGGGTATAATTTTCCTGAACATCCATATATTGAAGCTTTTATCACCTATCCTTTGGTTGGAATAGCACTTTCTTTAATTATTGCCTATCTCGGTTTTAATCGATACTCTATTTTTATAGGCGCATTGTTACACGCTAGTAACAACCACTTTGGTGGTACACTCCTAGCTATTACAAAGGCGAACGATGAGCTTATTCATGCTATGATTTTCAATGTTTTTTATGTAGTAATTATACTAATTTTCGGGTGTTTATGGTGGAAAAAAACGACTTACAACAAGGTATAAAAAACATAGGACGATTTAAGACTTAACTGGAAGTCATGTTTCTTTTACTGAGTCGCCAAATATAAAATTTGAGGGTTATCAGAAAAAAGATAAAAGTAAAATATTTATATTTGACTTAGTGCCAATCCGGAAATGAAGTTAATATCACCTGCCCTACGTTTCTTATACTAAACATTGACGGTAATTTGAAATAAGGACAAACAAGAAATAAATGATAATAAGAAATATAGTAATCATGCTATTTGCATCTGGAATGTTGTTAAGTTGCAATTTGGCTACAAAAGAAACGACTTCCGATGACACCTATTCTGACATGATAATTGTTGGAGCAATGAAAAATGTGATGCGGAAAGGAGAATTGAGTAGCAGTATTGACCTTGACACCATTTCGGATAAAAAAGGACTTTATGGACTTGGACCTGAAAGTTATCTCACAGGTGAACTCCTGATTAATAACGGAAAAAGTTATGTTTCTAAAGTAGCTTCCGATTCTACTATGGTAGTTGAAAAAAGGTTTAATGTTTCAGCACCTTTCTTTGTTTATGCAAATATAAACGAATGGAAAGAAATTGAACTACCTTCAAATATTACGACAACACAAGACCTGGAGAAATTCATTAACGAGAGAACAACTGATAACAAACGACCATTTGCTTTTAAGCTGATTGGAAATGTTTATAAGGCAATCATTCACGTTCAAAATCTGCCAGAAGGTACAAAAGTTTCTTCACCAGATGAAGCTCACCAAGGGCAGACAAATTATGAACTAAAAAACGAAGAGACCGAAATTGTTGGATTTTTCTCGACCAAACATAAGGGCATTTTTACACATCACGATTCATATTTACATATGCACTTAATTACCAAAGATGAGAGTAAAATGGGCCATTTAGACGAATTAGAAATTGAAAATATGAAATTGTATCTGCCAAAAAAATAAAAAACTACAAACTTAGGATGGCAGAATATGATATTAAAAAGGTATTTACGAATGCCATAAAACAAATTAAAGAGTTTTCTAAGAATCATCAGGGAGAACAT
Organism: Aquimarina macrocephali; assembly: GCF_051627225.1. Taxonomy (NCBI): domain Bacteria; kingdom Pseudomonadati; phylum Bacteroidota; class Flavobacteriia; order Flavobacteriales; family Flavobacteriaceae; genus Aquimarina; species Aquimarina macrocephali. The sequence continues at coordinate 3,953,145 of NZ_CP151795.1, read as the reverse complement.
TTTTATGCTTTTGCTATAGATGCCGGAATGTTATATCTGACTAGTGAAGAAGGCTTTAATAGAATTATTGAAACTCGATCTAAACCAAACATTAGCAACAAGCAAAAAAGACAATGCAAGATTATATTGATTTAGCAGAAAAGAATGGAGTTATACTCTTAAACAATGGAAAATGTCAGTTTTGTGGAGCTAATACAAAAAGAGGAGTTCATGAATGTTTAGAAATTTTTAATCTTGGATTTCAAAATATTGATTTTTCAAACATTGAAAATCATTCCTACAGATTTCTAATTGTTGACGCACACACATTACAACACCCAGAAATTCATGGCAGATGGAATAATCATTTTCATCTTTCGAGGTTGCATTTGGTCTTTAACTACAACGTTAAATGGACTTATGATTTATCACCTAAGTTGAGTGATTATTTGAATACATACAAAGTTCATAAGCAAGATGAATATTTAAATCCTCCAAAAATTCTTGAAAGAGGAAACATAACTATAACCGATATTGTAGAAAATTCGGCCAATGAAACAGAATGCAAAAGCATAATAAAAAATTGGGCCTTGGAGGTTTACAATAGTTGGAATACTCATCATAGCATAGTAGACCATATTGCAAAAGGGTTTTTGAATCAGAAATAATGAAAAGCAATAACTGCTAGTATTGTATAAAACAACAGGATATCCAGTTGTTTACGATGTAAACATTAAGAAAATGAATACTATATCAACTAAATATTTCATTGACAGGAAAGAATGGAGAAAATGGCTAGAAACTAATTTTGAGGCCAAAGATGATATTTGGTTAGAATATCCTCTTAAAAAGACAGGAAAAAAAAGAATCCTATATAATGATGCTGTTGAAGAGGCTCTTTGTTTTGGTTGGATAGATAGTACTGTCAAATCATTAAATGAAGAAATCACTATTCAAAGGTTTAGCAAAAGGAGGAAAAATTCTACGTTTTCTCAACCAAATAAAGAACGTTTGAAATGGCTTTTTGAAAACAACATGATTCATAAGTCAATTAAGAATGATGTCTATAAAATAATTCAACAGGAGTTTATTTTTTCAGAAGATATAATTAAACGAATTCAAGTAGATAAAGAAGTTTGGAGTAATTATCAAAGGTTTTCAGAATCATATAAACGAATTAGAATTGCATACATTGACAGTTCAAGAAAAAGACCAGAGGAATTTGAAAAGCGAATTTCGAACTTTATTAATAAAACAAGAGATAATAAGCTAATAAAAGGGTTTGGCGGAATTAATAAATATTATTAAAATAAAAAAACAATTGCTAACAATATATATACCCAACAGAATCACAAGGCACCTCTTAAAAAGTTAAAAAATTCACTATTTTAGCTACCCATATAAAAGAAATATGAGTATCGCGGCAACTATATACAATTGTTGGCCACAAGTACAAAATAAAATTGAAAGTCAAACAAACATATCTTAAAGGAAAATCCGTATTCATAGTTTCTTTACTTGTAATCGGAACTACAATATTGACAGTATATTTGACGGGTATAAATTACAATCGAAATTTAACTTCTAATCTTTATTTATCATTAGGGATTATTGCTTCTATTCTTTTTTTATTTATGACTTATGGTCTATATAAAGGTATTGGACTAATTGATAACTTCCCTAAGTTTAAGAATTTTAAAAGTGGTGATTATATCGCAGATTCTGGAACAGTTCCTGATTTCGATTTACCTGATATTGATGTTGGAGATGAAATTGGAGGCTTGATTTTATCAATACTCTTGTGGATTGGAATGACTATTTTATTTGTTTTCTTGTTAATCGTTTTAGAAGCTATTTTCTGGTTTTCAATTTTCATAATACTAGTAATGTTATACTGGGTCTTTTTTAGAGCTTTAAAATTCGTTTTTAGCAAATCAATAAATACCAAAGAAAATATTGGAATCTCAGTTGTTTATGCTCTGACTTATACTACTCTATATACTGGATGGATATTTGGAATTGTATACTTAACCCAAATAATAAAATAAAAAGCCAGTCCCTAACCTTATATATAAAACCTGAGTAACCTTGTATTGGATTTAAAGGTTATTTTCTTTTACTATAGCGCAAAATTTTATAAGTTTAATAAGAAATAAAAATAGACTTAGAATGGTCAATTGGTTTAGATATATTACTGTCAATCATATATATATTTAACACTAGGCTTTATTAAGAAAAAAACAAAATGGAACAGTTAATCGATTTAAATACAGAAAACATATCAGCAGAACACATATGCTGTGCAATATCTGATAAGAAATGTTCTGATAGCTATCAAGCGAAAAAAGATTGGTTGACTAAAGAATTCAATAACGGATATGTATTTAGGCGAATTAATGAAAGAGCAAAAGTATTTATAGAATATGGCCCTGCCGAAAATGCATGGATTCCAATTAAAGCACCTAATTACCTGAATATTAATTGTTTTTGGGTATCTGGAAAATACAAGAAGAATGGATATGGAAAAGAGCTTCTAAAAACAGCAATTGAAGATGCTAAGAGTCAAGAAAAAAATGGTTTAGTAACGGTTGTAGGAACTAAGAAGTTTCATTTTATGAGTGATACAAAATGGTTTCTAAAACAAGGATTTGATGAGGTTGAAAGAATTTCAAGTGGATTTAGTCTTTTAGTAAAAAAAATAAATCCAAAAGCAGAATTACCAAAATTTAATGAATCTGTGAAAAGCGGAGAATGTTCTGAAAAAAATGGAATCGTAGTTTATTATTCTAACCGTTGCCCTTTTGCAGAATTTCACGCAAAAAACTCTCTAGTTGAAACTGCTAAAAACAGAAAACTTCCATTAAAAATAATTAAATTAGAAACCATGGAACAGGCTCAATCTGCTCCAAGTCCAGCAACTATTTTTAGTCTTTTTTATAACGGAAAATTTATGACAACAGACATTAGTGTATGTATGGACACGAGGTATGATAAAGTAATGAACAAAATATTAGAGTAAAAAACGAAAGCCTAATAAAGGGTGTAGTTCTTAAGGATTTTGGCGATTACCCTTAAATTTAAAGCTTTAAACCAAATCCGTCAAACCTTTTGATTTATAATTGATTTTATTTTATGGTAAAACTTGAAGAAATAACAACTACTCCAACATTTTCGAATCAATTAGAAAATAAGATATTATACGCTAAGCATCATGATGATATTTCTATATCCTATACATCTACTTATTCGTTAAAGTATGTTATAGAAGGAACTAAACACTATAATTTTAACAATCAAGATATTAAGATTACTAAAAATCAATATCTAATTATAAATAATAATAGTTGTATCACTACCAAAGCAAAAAAAGGAACAAAAGGATTATCTTTTTTCTTATCACCCAAACTAATCGATGAAATATATAAATATCATACTAGTGACACATCACAACTTGAATTTCTTGAAGTAACTCAAAAAAAATCAAGGAATGAGGTGGGGTTTTTACTAGATAAAATCACCCATCTTTATGAGTGTAATCAACACGATTTTAATCGACAAATAGATAATTTATTCATTCGTATCTCTGAAGCAATTGTTCAAGAGCAGACTAATATTGACACTAAGTTTTCGGCATTAAAAATAGTTAAACACAATACAAAAAAAGAACTGTTTAAATTAATTTCGGTGACTAAAGAATATTTAAATGATAATAGTAGTGAAGATATCTCACTTGATATTATTAGTAGAGATATTGGTATCAGTAAATATTATTTACATCGGTTATTTACCGAAATTAACGGAAATACACCACTAGCATATTTAACTTCTATTCGTTTAGTAAAAGCAAAGAACAGATTACGGTATTCTAAAGATTCTGTTTTACAAATTGCCATCGAATGTGGTTTTGATAATACATCTTACTTTTCTAATGTATTTAAGAAACACACAGGTTTCTCTCCTTCACAGTATAGAAAACATTTATAAAATCAGCAAGATTTTATAAACTCATCATACCGCGCATATCTATTTTTGTTCTTATTAAAACAAAAGCTTATGTATGAAAAAATAGCTCATATAACAGATTTACATCTGGATGAAGAATACCCATTAAAAAATGGTGTACTAGCAAGAAAACGATTCGACAATATTATAAAAGATATAGAAGATAAGAAGATCACTCGGGTTGTCTGTACTGGAGATATTGGAGAAAACAAAGGGATCTCATATTTCTTTGAACAACTTAAAACTAAAGCCTTGTCAATTACCCTAGGTAACCATGATATGTTTTCTGAAATTTCGAAACATTATAGTAAAGGTGCAGATTATGATTCAGAAAAATTATACAGCAGCACTATAAAAGAGTATTATAAATTCATATACTTAGATTCTTCAGAAGGAGTAATGGATAAGAAACAACTGCTTTGGCTTCAAAAAGAACTTATTTCAGCTAAACCAATTATCATTTTCGTGCATCATCCCATTATTGGTCTAAACCTGAAAGTTGATGAAATTGGAAAACTAAAAAACCGAGAGGATATAATCCCCCTTTTAGAAGATAGCCTCAATGAGATTACTATTTTTTGTGGCCATTATCATATAGAGAGTACTTTAAATCACAAAAACATTACTCAACATATTACTCCCGCAGTTTCTTATCAAATTGAGAAAAACCTAAATACCATAGAAATAAACACTTCTGTCTTTGGGTACAGAATTATTGAAATAGATCAAAACAATATATTTTCAAAAACTCAGCTATTAAGGGATGCAGACTAAAAAACAATCATTTATCGAAAGTTTAGCGAATGTAACTGTTGGTTTTTTTATCACTATGATTTCATTGCATATCATATTTCCAATATTGGGAATAGAAAACAATTCAGGTAAAAATATAATCCTAACCATTTACTTAACTGTTTTAAGTATTTTAAGGAATTATGTCTTGAGAAGATATTTTAATCGAAAACAAACGCGCAATTAGATCTAACCAATTCTTACATCCTCAAAGCACAGCAGAAACCATAACATATAGATACGCAAAGAAATTATATAGGTTTAAATTATAAATTTATAAATATGTTTTACAAATTCACACTATCAAATTACAAAGCCATATATTTATGGCATTAGAATACCCCAATCGCAATGAAAAAACACATCATTTTTATACTCTTTATTTTAATATCAACATCTATTTTTTCACAAGTACCAAAGAAATCAGAATCTGTAGCCGTAAACGGAAAAAATATATATTACGAAGTTTATGGTAAAGGCAAACCTTTGTTTCTTTTACACGGCTATACCCTTTCTTCAAAATCATGGCTACCCTATGTTAAAGATTTTGAGAAAGAATATGAAGTATACCTAATTGATTTAACCGGGCATGGAAAATCGGATGCTTTTAAAGAAGATTTATCCATAAAATCGGTTGCCGAAGATCTTAATTCCTTAGTGCAGTATTTGAAACTGAGTAAAATTAAGGCAATTGGATTTAGTTTTGGAGGTGATATTCTTTATCAGCTTGCTTTAACAAACCCACCATTAATAGAATCAATGATAACAATCGGAGCAGTAGGAACCTGGACGGTCAATGATTTTCCCGAGTATCAGAAAGCTTTTACATTCGAAAACAGAGCCAATTTCCCATGGTTATTAACCAGTCATGGTACAGATGATAAGATAAAAGCCTTAATGAATCAATTTAAGAACTACACGGTCAAGATAACTAATGAAGAATTACAAACCATAAAACCTGAGGTATTAATTATGATTGGCGATGATGATGAAGGTATGGATTTAGAAGAAGTAGCACGTGTTAAGAAAAACCTACCTAAATCTGATCTTTGGATATTGCCAAACGTCGCACATGGTGCTCATGAAGGTGAGACCAAGGGTGAGTTTATAACAAAATCAAAAATCTTTTTATCCAAAAAGTAAAGCTATTATTTAACTCGAATTATTAATGTTACCAAATTTAGATACTACATAAAACTATGGTTTTTCAACAGATTATCAATAAAATGGTAGTACAGCCTAAACGACTTTTTTTAATCGATGGTTTAGGAGCACTACTTTCTGCTTTTTTATTAGGAGTTGTTTTAGTGAGGCTCGAAAGCATTTTTGGAATCCCTGCAAAAGCACTTTACATCCTTGCATTTTTTCCTTGTATTTTTGCGCTTTATGACTTTTATTGCTATCTAAGAGTTAAGAAAAACCAGAAGTATTTCTTAACTGCTATTGCTTTGATGAATCTTATATATTGCTTTATCTCAATAGGAGTAGCGTTTCAACATCATCAAAAAATAACTGCTTTTGGTTGGACATATATTATATTAGAAATCACTATTATAATTATATTGATACGTATTGAATTAAAAACAGCATCTAAACTAGCTTCCAAGTAGTATTCTCAATTTGATTGTAAGAATCGAAAACTCTTTTAGTATCTATATGTTGATCATACAACAGCTTCTGTTTCTACCTTCTTATTTCGTAATCCCATAATCAATAACCATAGACATAGTGACATCTCTCCCAGATCGGCAGGTGTAGTAATGTTCTGTAATAGTACTGATTGGGTATCCGGGAAAAGGAAATATCTGATCACATCGATCTGATCACCAATACATCCAAGCATCAACAACACTCCAATAATCTTTGGAGCAAGACTCGATTTAAAGATCATATACCCAAGTGGTAACAGATACAATCCATAAAATACCTGTGAAATAACATAACCATTGGTGTGCAGTTTTAGAAAGAATGTAACCAAACCATTTATCTGATCAGTAGTAAATCCAGCCATATAATCAGCTCCACTAGTTAACAACAATGGTGCTATCATTGCAAGCATTGTAACACATAATATCGCAACAGAGATCATAACCGACAACACCATAAGTTTAGATAGGTTTTTATTAACGTGTTTAAACACTCTTTCCAAGACTAATGGGTAGAAGAAAAAAGCAAGGATCATCACCAAATCACTAACAATTCCTAAACGGTATAACCAACCATTATTAGCAATATTAGCTGCAGTTGCAACGGGATCATCGGTCACAAAAATCTTCTGGCGAACAAAAAATTCTGCAAACACGCCAGCTCCAATGATGATAAGAAATACTACTCCTGCAATTCTTCCTATTTTTTGATTTGAATTCATTTTGATTCGTTTTTTGATGTATTAGTGTCGACGATCCATTACAGATTTTGTTACAATAGCATCTCGCAATATACCGTGATATAGCGTTTCGATAGGCTCAGAGCAGACTTATCGAAGTACTTTTTTTTATGCTACACTTCAAAAAAAGTACTTGATATAATGATTACACTTATGACAAATGAGATATAAGTTTAAGATATTTTTATAGTTGTTATACATATCGCTTTGCTATAATCTTTATTATTTTTGATTAGCTATAAGAAACCATACCAACATTAACTACAAAACACAAATGATCATGATCCAAAAAACAATATTAGCCGTTTTAGTAACCCTTTTTAGTTATACTGCATTTGCTACTCCTACCAAAGTCATGGTAAGAGCAAAAGCAAAGGATGCCAAATTTATCGGTAACTCTATCGGAGGTGCTTATATAATTATACGTAATCAGCTTACCGGAGAGGTTCTTTCACAAGGTAAAACCAGTGGTGGTACAGGAAATACAACCCTGATCATGAAAACACCGCGAAAACGAAATGTAAGGATCACAGACGATAAGACCTCTGGATTTCTAGCAGAATTAGATATATCAGAACCTGTTTTTGTAACCATAGAGGTATTTGCTCCTGTAAATAAAAAGCAAGCTACAGTAAACGCATCAACAGCGTTATGGATAATTCCTGGAAAAGATATTTTGGGAGACGGAATTGTAATCGAGATTCCAGGTTTTGTAGTTGACATTTTGACTCCAAGAACACATCAGTTTATCTCATTAAAAGCTCTTGACAAAAAAAGTATTGCCGTGCAATCTAATATTGTAATGATGTGTGGTTGTACTATTAGTGATGGTGGCCTTTGGGATGCCAATCTAATAGAAGTAAAAGGAATCCTAAAAAAAGACGGTGCCAAAATTGATGAAATAAATCTTATGGTCAATTCACCTAACCTGTTTGAAGGTACAATCAATATAGATACTACAGGAAGTTATGAGCTTGTCGTATATGCTTATCACCCGACAACCGGAAATACAGGGGTTGATAAAGTAAACTATATTATAACTCCATAATGTATCCCTAGGCTTTTTAATTTTGAATGTGATACTTTGTGTTCTATATAAATTATTTTGAAACTACTTTAAATCGTAAAACTGTTTTTAACTTTTCGGCAGGTACTTTTCTAAAATCGGATAGGTAAATTTCTCTATGTACTTTAGATGGTCTGTAAAGATTTTCTTTATCGGCAAATTCTTCCATTACCTTAAAACTTTCGGGTTCGTTGTCATAACTTCCCAGATGCATCATTTGAATACACTTACCTTCTGTTATTTTCTCAAATTTTACTTTTTCTAATAACACATGAGGCTTCTTTTTCTTTGTCTGGTCAATCATGTGTTTCGCTAATTCATCATCGATAAAGTCAGGCTGCCTGATCATTAATTTAAAAACCAGGTCATCTTTATTAATAGTACCTTTATATGCTTTCTTTGCTTCTTCAGTAATATCCCAAACACCTTCTAGCGGGTAAACGGTATAATCAAAATATCCTTTGGGTACAGTTCCTTTTTTTAATCCCATTTTTATCCCATATGAAACCGCATACAGTACACCAATATGCTCTGAAAAGAATTCACTATTAGGATTACCCTCTCCTTTGATAGTAAGAAACTTGTATTCGGGAATTTCAATGATTTCGGGTGTGTTTTTGGGTAGATACACTCCTTTTTCTTTTTTTCTCCATTCATGCTTCATAACGTATCCTCTTTTAGTATATCATTTACACTTCGAATTAACCGTAATTGGTAATATCCTAATCTTACAAAACAAAAGTAAAGTGTAATGATGACAACCCTATGTCAACAGTATTTATATACATGATTGTATTTTATGCTTTCTTTTCTATGGCTTTTTCAAGGATTGATTCAATAAACTCCTTTGCCATAGTCTCTTTCAGTTTTGCATATACTTTTTGATCTTGGTTTGCTTTTTTGGCGATTTCGAGTTTAATTTTTTGATACGCTTCTCTTTCGTTTGTATTCTTTATCAAATAATCTCTAAACAGTATATGTCTTTGCAATTCTTTACTATGAAACGGACAAACATAAAGGTGATGTGTGATGAAATCTAATATTTGATGTTTCTTATTCGAATTTTCTCGCTTAAAGGTTTCTCTTTCTTTTATCCCCTGGTCTCCATTGTGATAATACCCCAGTTTTTCTAATCCCTCTTTTATTGTTTCAAAAGCCACGTTTTTACCGTAGACAATATCGATATCAATAATAGGTTTTGCAGCTAAGTCCTTAACTGCTGTACTTCCGACATGTTCGATTGTTATTTCTGTATCCCAAAGCGTCTCTTTTATCACTTCTTTGATACTATTAAAATCTTGTGTCCAACCTGGTTGATAGTTTTGTATCAGCATTTCTTTTTTATTGTTCATAATGCACTGCTAAAATACCAGAACAAAATACTATCGAATTCATAAAAACACCTATTCTTTTTTATTTGAAATAAATAATACTCTAAACGGTTTTTGCTTCAGCCATTTTTTTGCTCCTTTTTTTACATCTTCTCTGGTTAGTTGCAATTGTTTTTCAAGCCTCTTAACATAAAACCCCGGGTCTCCTGTAAACAAAAAGCTTTCTCCTAACAGTTCTGTCCTACTCCATTGAAAACCTAATCGTTGTTGCATTTCTTTTATGTCACTAATTTCACTTTGTTTGACAACTTTTAGTTCTGCTTCTGTAACTCCAGTTTCTATAAATTCGTTTACCATATTCAAAACAAGATTTTCTATTTGTGTGCTATCTTGTACAGAAGTAAAAGTAGTGCGTATTGCGAACTGTCCTGCATACTCATACATATCTGTAGAAACCGAATTTTTTATAAAGGATTCTGGAAAACGACTTTTGTCTTTAAGACGAATATCGAGTATGCTTGCTATAAGTTTTAAAGTACTATCATCTATAGATCCCCATTTGGGTACTGCCCAGGAGAACACCATTGTTTGTACAGTATCTTTGGGGTGAGGAGCTTTCATTGTTATATTTCCTTCTACATGCTTTGTGGGTTTAATAATCTTGTGATCTTTTTCTTTTGACGGAAGGTTCCTGAAATATGCCTCTATTTGTTTTTTAGCTTCTTCAACATCAAAATTACCAACTAGAAAAAGAACTATATTTTCTGCATATACAATTTTGTTATACCGTTCTTTAAACTCTTTTAGTTTAAAGTTCTTATTATTTTCGATTAACCCATATCCACTACTACCGTAAGGATGGTTTTTTCCAAAAGTGCCTTTATAAATCGCCATCCCTCCTGGTGCGCTCCATTGTGGGTTTTTGGCATTTCTATCAATTTCAGACAGTACTCTTTTTCTCTGAAATTCTATTCGATTTTCTGTAATACGATCAGTGCCAGCCATTAATCGTCCGGCGGCCATTTCTAAAGCAAGGTCTACTCCTTTTGGTTTTACTTTTACATAAAATCGGGTATAATCTTTTTTAACCTGTGCATTGCTCCCTGTTCTATAGGTTTTCAATTGAGCACGTTTAAGACTATCCATTATACCAAACGGCATCACATGTTCAAAAAAATGAGCAAAACCATACTGACTAGGTTTATCCATGCTAATTCCCTTACGAAGCCAAAATTCTACAGAAACATCTTCGACAGTAGAATCGGGTTGTAATATAACATCAAGCCCGTTTTTTAAGGTATACTGTTCATAGTTTAATAACAGTGTATCCGTTTGACCATATGAATTTAAGACAATGACAACATGAAAGAGTAATGAACAAAAAAATACTACTTTAGATCGTTTTTTTGACATAATTGAAAGTTTTATATATAGATTAAAAACTTTCAATTATGTTACACCAAGTCAGATAATGGTTTAATACCACTCTCCTACTACTTTCGAAATTTCAGCTTTTGCATTTGAAATAATGGTATCTACTTTTTCTGGGTATTGAGCTACTCCAAAAGCAGAAATTTGCTCAGAAGGAATCCCTATAAATTCAAAATTTCTTTTAATAGTTGGAGAAAAGTATTCATGAGTCGTTTCTTCTGAGTAATCACCCCCAGCCACTGCTAATATTAATGCTTTTTTTCCTTCACAAAGCCCTTTAAAACTACCATCTTCGGTAATTTCAAATGTTTTATCAGTAACTACTACAGTATCTACCCAGGCTTTTACTGTAGCTGGCAAAGAGAAATTATACATAGGAGAAGCCAATACAATATGATCTGCATCTAATACGTGTTGTATTAATTGAAAATGATTAGAAAGTCTTTTCTTTTCTTCGTCGGTGTATTCTGGTTGCCCTCCATATAATATTAAATTTAAATTATCGCCAAGTAATAAATCTGGTGGAGAAGCCACTAAATCTAAAAATGTAATTTCTGTTTTACCATCGGCTAGTTTAATAAATTCATCCACCAATTGCTTTGTATATGATCCCTTTCTTGGTGCGTAGCTTACTACTAATGTTTTTTTCATTGTATGTTTTTTATATCGTGTTTACTTATCAGTCCAAACTGCTAGTTTATTTCCGCTAGGGTCAATAAATTCAAATCGACTTCCCCCAGGAAAGGAAAATACTTCCTTAGATATTTTTCCACCATTTTTTTGTACATTTTCTAAAGCATGTGATAAGTCATCATGATATAAAACGACTAGAGTACCTCCTGTACTAATTTTTCCTACTTTGGCAAATCCTCCATCAATTCCCGCTTGGTGGAAGTCACAATACTGATCTCCATAATCTGTAAAAGTCCAACCAAAAGTGTTGCCGTAGAATTTTTTGACTTCATTTAAATCTAATGCCTGTAATTCTATAAAGTTGATTTTATTATTTTTCATTTCTACTTCTATTTATTTTGAAGTAAAAATAAAGTGAAGGAATGACAACCCTATGTCAGCATACATTCTGATTTGAAAATTTTATTACGTTACTTAAAAATATTTTTTTTAGATCTTAAAAGTCGTTCAGGATAAAAAACAAGTTGTATTAAATTGTATTCTAATTGGTTGAAATTAAATTTTCCTCCTTCTACCTCGAAGGAAGAGAAGGGATACCAACGTAAATTTGTTCTTAAAATTAAAAACTCCTCAGATTTTCCCGGAACGATATCCCATCCGATAGTGATACCGGGTTCAATTTTATTAAATGTTAGTTTTTTGTTTCCTTCATCTGTAATTTCTGAATATTCGATATGATCATAGGCTACATTTAAACCGATAAAGGGGGCAAAACCAGTATAGTCGGTTAAAAATTTGGCTGTTTCTAATGCTACAGAAGTTTTTTTAATAGTTTGCCTGGTTCCATACGCTTGTTGTTCAAATTTTGGATTTCTGAATGATATTGCGGTAAACATATTAGCTGTATTGAATTGATATCCTAAGGCAATATCAAAATAACCGCCAGATGCCTGCTTTTTATTTAGATAAGGATATTCGCTATTGTTGTATTCAGATTCTGCAAGAGAAAAGGAAACAGAGGGTCCGATAGCAGCAAAAAAATCACCAAAACTTGAAGCATTTAAGCCCAGGCTCGAAACTTCTGGATAGTTATTCCATCTTTCATTTATAGTAGGGTCTCCATTATCTTTAGTAAGATCCATAGCATAGAGTAATCCTAGTTGTACACTAAAATTTGGGGTTTTAATTTTCTGGAATTCGGTTTTGGAGATGGGATAATTCCATGTATTATCCGGATAATAATTAACGCCAAGTCTAGCGGTAAAATTTTTATACCCATACAATATTCCAGCATCAGCAGTCCATGTAAAGTTTTTCTCAAGTTTAGGCTGATCTTCATCTGGTTTCACAACCTGTTTAAAATCTAACGCAGACCAACCAATACCAACATAAGGTCTGAGTTTCTTTTCTTGATATGCCCACGGCAAAAATCGGGCACCCGTAACTGTATAATGTGTAAATTCTACATCTGTTTCGTCATTCGATTTAAGACTAAATTGTTTTAAAGGAAAGGATACATAGAGTTCTGCATGCCCCCAGAAATGAAAACCACCCCAATACAAGGTTGTATTTAAAGTTTCTGGATGTTTAAAACTAATAAATTCATTTCCCGAAAGTCGTTTCCCTGTAAATGATGGGAGTAAATTTCCACCCAATTCAAAATAGGTTTTGGCAAAATCTAATCTTTTTTTATCTGTAGCAGGTAGTGCATCTCTTTGCGCCGACACATTAAGTGAATAGGACAGGACGAAAGCCACTAGAAAAATTTGTCTCATGTTTTAGTATTATGTTTATGAAAATAATACCGCAAAAATGGATAACAAACGAGACGGTGGCAATAGGGAATTTGTATTAAAAAGCGAGTTATTCTAAATATCATACAAAAGTATGATACTTGTTTTAGGTATAAAAAATAAGGTTATCTAGCTAGACAGCAACGAAATAAGTTCTATCCTGTTATTTATCTTGCATTTTCTGTAAATATTGGAAACGTGTGTTTTTACAGTAGGAATTGATATAAATAGCTGCTCTGATATTTTTTTATATGTATTTCCCTTAATAAGAAGTAAGGCGATTTCCTTTTCTCTATTAGTCAAGGAATAATTAATCAGGCTTTGTTCTTTTACTGTATTTTTAGGTTTAAAAAGAGATAGTCGCTCTATATCGCTCCATAATTTGCTTCCTGCGAGTACAATAAAAATCAATGGAAGTGTAAACCCAATTTTTGTGTTTATACCATTTAGGTCTACAACATAATTGGTTAGTAAAGAAAGTGGAATCAGAATAAGAACGGCAATAGCAATATATCGCTCCATTTTTTCACGATGTACAATATTTACTTTAGGTTTGGTTATTCTTATCAGAATCATAGACATAACGACAGAAATTCCTAAAAATAGTGCTACTACATACTGTAAAAAATTCAATATTTTAATAAAATGTCCCGAAATAACGAGTATGGTTAACATCCCCGAAAAGGCTATTAGTATTTTTTTGAAAATAGGTTTTATAGTATGACGCCTCTCTTCTAGAATATGCAAAGGGGTAGTAAGTGCGACCAATATCATCGCTAATAAAATAAAAATATTAGTACTGTCTGAATTAAAAGGTTTAAAAAAATAGGTAATCGTTAACGCTACAATTAGTAAAAGCAATGAAATCGTAAAGTATATAGTTTCAAGCGTTTCAATATTTTTTGTATAGCAAATTACTTCCAAAAATAATGCGATGATAATTAGGGAATATGCCAAAATCAACAATATGATTTCTAATACCTCCATTCACTATATATTTTAGACATAGATACTTTTATCATTCAAAAAAGCTAACCTTCTCTGATTACATTCAGATTATTGGTATACAAATCTAACAGATTTTTTGATAGATCGTATATTATTTATTGCTCCCTGGTGAGTGATGTATTAGTATTCTATATAATGGGGTTATGCCTTCCGTTATGATTTAAGATCAATTTCTTTTAGGTTTTCAATCTTGTTTCTCGAAAGAAAATCATCTATGGTTTCAAAATGCTCAATTACTCTTTTGTCTTTAAACTCAAATACTTTTTGCGACAAACCTTGTAAAAAATCACGATCATGAGAAACCAAAATCAAGGTACCATCAAAATTTAGTAAAGCTTCTTTTAGTACATCTTTTGATTTTAAGTCCAAATGATTGGTAGGCTCATCGAGAATTAAAAGATTAACAGGTTCTAAAAGCAATTTAACCATTGCCAGTCGTGTTCGTTCTCCACCTGAAAGGACACTTACTTTTTTATCGATATCATCGCCACCAAACATAAACTGCCCTAAAATATTTTTGATCTGTGTTCGCACCTCTCCTTCTGCTACCTCATCAACTGTCTGAAATACGGTAAGGTTCTGATCCAATAATGCCGCTTGGTTTTGTGCAAAATATCCTACTTTAACATTATGCCCCAGATCACAACTTCCCTCATACTCAATCTCTCCCATAATTGCTTTGATCATCGTAGATTTACCTTCGCCATTACGTCCTACAAATGACACTTTTTCTCCTCTGGAAATCGATAAATTTGCGTTTTCAAACACTACATGCTCATCATAGTTTTTTGATAAATCTTTTGCTATTACGGGATAATCTCCCGATCGAACTGATGCGGGGAATCTGAGTTTTAAAGATGAAGTATCGATCTCATCAATTTCGATAATCTGTAACTTCTCTAACATGCGTTCCCGCGAATTTACCTGATTGGTTTTTGAGTACGTACCTTTAAATCGTTCGATAAATGTTTTGGTATCTGCAATAAATTTTTGTTGCTCCTGGTATGCTTTTATTTGATTCGCCCTTCTTTCTTCTCGTAGTTGCAGGTAATGCGAATAATTTGCCTTATAGTCATAGATTCTTCCCATTGTCACCTCTATAGTTCTATTGGTGATCGTATCGATAAACGTTTTATCATGAGAGATAACGATAACTGCCTTGGCTTTATTGATCAAAAAGTCCTCTAGCCAGATTACAGATTCTATATCTACATGATTGGTTGGCTCATCCAAAAGGATTAGGTCTGGTTTCTGTAATAAGATTTTGGCAAGCTCTATACGCATTCTCCACCCACCGCTAAACTCACTGGTTGGTCGTGTAAAATCTTCTCTCTTAAACCCGAGTCCTTTTAGCGCTTTCTCTACTTCGGCATCATAATTTACCTCTTCTACAGCATAAAACTTCTCTCCCAGATCGGTTACTTTTTCGATAATTGCCATATACTCGCTGGATTCATAGTCAGTACGAGTTTCAAGTTCTTTATTTAATCGATCCATCTCCTCCTGCATTCCCAAAATATCGCCAAAAGCTTTTAATGCTTCTTCAAATACAGTACAGTCATCATCTGTTAATAGATGTTGTGGTAAATATGCAATCACTGCTTCTTTGGGACATCTAACATGCCCTCTGTTTGCTTTCTGTGCCCCAGCAATAATTTTCATCATAGTGGATTTACCTGCACCATTCTTACCCATTAAGGCAATTTTATCATTTTCATTAATAACAAAAGAAACATTACTAAATAATGTTTCGCCACTAAACTCTACAGCAATTCCATCTACAGAAATCATATCTTTCTAATTTAAGAATGCAAAACTAAAAAAAAGCAGGTCATCAAAAAGGAATCTGATTATATTTTGAATATATATTGTATTCCAAAAAATTACTACCTTGAAAACATAATTTTATCAAGGTGTTTTTTTATGTCTGACAAACCCGAATTATACTTTAAAAATGATCAGGAATGGCGTTCCTGGCTTCATGAGAATCACAACCAATCTCAGGGAGTATACCTTATACTTTACAAAGTAGAAAGCAAACAACCTAGTATGCGATGGGAAGAAGCTGTAAAAGTAGCATTATGTTACGGTTGGATAGATTCTACCGTAAAAAGGCTAGATGATCAGCGTCGTAGGCAATATTTCTGCCCTCGTAGGTCCAAAAGTGTTTGGAGTAAAGTCAATAAAACTCATATCACAGATCTTATTAAAAATGATCTTATGCATCATAGTGGTTTGATGAGTATCGAAGTAGCTAAAAAGAATGGCTCATGGATTGCTCTTGATGATGTAGAAAATGGGATCATTCCCAAAGATTTACAGCATGCATTTAATCAAAACCCTCTAGCTTTTGAAAACTACCAAAACTTTGCACAAGGTTACCGTAAGAGCTACCTCTACTGGATTTATCAAGCCAAACGACAGGAAACCCGTGATAAACGTATTGTAGAAATCATTAAATTCTGTGAAGCGAATATCAAGTCCCGGGATAATTGGTGAGAAAATTTTATAAATAGTGTAAAAGCACTTCATTAAATAAAAAGAAAAAAACTATTCATAAGTGATAATTTATTTAACATCAATATATTCCAAAATTAACATCTTTCTCCCTTAACACCACTTTAAGATATTTTGTGTGATAAATCCTTATTTTCGGATCATATAAATCACTCATCATGCACAAGCACATTATTACCACTCTGATTATCGGGGTATTCTTAATCTTCAATACTCAAGCTCAAAAAAACAAGAAAGATAAAAAGGAAGAAGAAAAATGGGATGTTTCTAATCCCAAAGGGGAATTTAATTATAAAGATCATACGTTTACAACGGATCAGGGAACCTGGATGAATCTGGATGTTAGCCCTGATGGCAATACTATTGTTTTTGACCTTTTGGGAGATATCTATAGTATCCCTATTTCTGGCGGAAAAGCAAAAGTATTACGGACAGGAATTCCATTTGAGGTACAGCCTCGTTTTAGTCCCGATGGTAAAAAGATTTCTTTCACTAGCGATGCCGGTGGAGGTGATAATATTTGGGTAATGAATAGTGATGGTAGTCATCCTAAACAAATTACTAAAGAAAAGTTTAGATTATTAAACAATGCTTCCTGGATGCCTGATGGCAATTATCTGGTTGCAAGAAAACACTTTACCTCTCAGCGTTCTCTGGGTGCTGGTGAAATGTGGCAGTATCATATCACAGGAGGCTCTGGGTTACAGTTAACCAAAAGAAAAAATGACCAACAGGATGTTAATGAACCTAATATTTCTCCAGATGGTAAATATATGTACTATGCCGAAGATATGTATCCCGGTGGTTTTTTTCAGTATAATAAAGATCCAAACAAACAGATCTATGCCATTAAAAGATATGAATTCGAAACCGGAAAAACAGTTACTGTTACTGGTGGACCAGGAGGAGCAGCACGACCACAAGTATCCAGAGATGGTAAAAAACTTGCTTTTGTAAAAAGGGTTCGTACCAAAACGGTATTGTATATTCATAATCTGGAAACTGGTGAAGAATGGCCAATCCATGATAAATTAAATAAAGATCAGCAAGAAGCCTGGGCTATTTTCGGGATATATCCCAATTTTAGCTGGATGCCTAATAACAACGAAGTTATATTCTGGGCTGGTGGAAAAATCAATAAAATTAATGTAGAGAATCAACAAGTAACCAATATTCCGTTTACAGTAAATGCTACCATCAAAATTGCAGAAACCTTGCATTTTAATACTCCTGTTTCTCCCGAAAAGTTTACATCCAAAGTAATTCGTAATGTAGTTACTTCTCCAGATGGTAAAACAGTAGTATTTAGTGCTCTTGGACATTTATGGAGTAAAAGTCTACCCAAAGGGAAACCACAACGCCTTACTACTCAATCTGTCGATTTTGAGTTTGAACCTAGTTTCTCTAGAGATGGCCAACATATCGTATATGTCACCTGGAATGATGAAAACCTGGGAGCAATACATAAAATTCCTGCTTCAGGCGGTACTTCTACCAAGCTAACCACAAAAAAAGGAATTTATAGAACTCCGGTATTTAATACTGCAAATAATCTGATTACTTTCAGAAAAGAAGATGGAAACAGTGATCAAGGTCTAAGTTTCACCAAAAATACTGGTATTTATACCATGTCATCTTCTGGTAGCAATGCTAAACTACTAACAGAAGAAGGAGAGTACCCTATATTTTCTAAAGACGGAAAGCGTATCTTTTATCAAACCGGAGGTACATATTTTGGAAATCTGACTAAAGAGTTAAAATCTGTAGACCTTAATGGAAAAGATAAAAAAACACATATAAAATCTAAATATGCCAACCGATTAGTACCTAGTCCCGATAATAAATGGATTGCTTTTACCAATCTGCACAAAGCATTTATTGCTCCGCTGTTACTTAATGGTAAAGAAATAGACTTGGATAACAACTCTAAAGCTGTACCGGTATCTCAGATTTCTAAAGACGCGGGGATCAATCTTCATTGGTCCAGAGATAGTAAAAAAGTAATATGGACTCTTGGGGATGAATACTTCTCTAATGAGGTTAAAGATCGCTTTACATTTTTGCCTAACTCTCCAGAAAAAGTAGGAGAAGTAACGGCAACAGGAATCAAAATTGGTTTAGAAGTAAAAACAGATGTGCCACAAGGTAGAATTGCATTTACCAATGCCAGAATAATTACGATGGAAGGCGATCAGGTTATCGAAGAAGGAACTATCATTATTAAAGATAACCGTATTGAAAAAATTGGAACTACTTCTGAAGTACCTGTACCTGGCGATGCTAAAGTATATGATATAAAAGGTAAGACAATTATGCCTGGTATTGTAGATGCACACGCACATGTGGGAGGATTTAGATACGGTCTAACGACTCAAAAACATTGGCAATTATATGCCAATCTAGCTTTTGGAGTGACCACATCTCACGATCCTTCTGCTAATACTGAATCTATTTTTACCATGTCTGAAATGATTAAAAGTGGTGAGATGGTAGGGCCTCGCCTCTACTCTACGGGAATTATCCTATACGGAGCAGATGGAGACTTTAAAGCAGTAGTCAATAAGCTGGAAGATGCTCGATCTTCTATCAGAAGAACCAAAGCATTTGGTGCTAAATCCGTTAAGAGTTATAATCAACCTCGTAGAGATCAGCGTCAGCAGGTGATACAGGCAGCAAGGGAACTTCAAATCAACGTAGTTCCCGAAGGAGGATCAACTTTTTATCATAATATGAGTATGATCATGGATGGTCATACAGGAGTTGAACATAATATTCCTGTTGCTCCTGTGTATAAAGATGTAAATGAACTTTGGAAAACCAGTAATTCAGGATATACACCTACTCTAATTGTAAATTACGGTGGGATGAATGGAGAATACTATTTCTACCAAAAAGATAAGGTCTGGGAAAATGAAAAATTGCTTAAATATACCCCGAGAGCTATTATCGATGCTCGCGCAAGACATAGAACTATGGTTCCTGATGAAGAATATGAAAATGGACATATTCTGGTTTCAAAAACATGTAAAGCACTAACCGATGCAGGAGTTAAAGTAAACCTGGGAGCGCATGGACAATTACAAGGTCTGGGAGCACATTGGGAGTTATGGTTGCTTCAACAAGGAGGAATGACCAATATGGAAGCACTAAGAGCTGCGACACTAAATGGCGCAGAATATATTGGTGCAGGAAATGATATTGGTTCCTTAAAAGAAGGAAAACTAGCCGATCTTATTGTTCTCGATAAAAATCCTTTAGAAAATATCAGAAACACAGAAACTGTAAAATATACTATGGTAAACGGACGATTATATGATACCGATACCATGAATGAGATTGGTAATACAACCAAAACACGAACTAAATTCTGGTGGGAGAATGCTAATTATAGCCAAGCTTTCCCATGGCATAAAGAAGCACAAAGCTTTATGAAACCAGGATGTGGATGTCATTTAGGACATAATTAGATCTATGGCCCTTGCAAGGACTAAAAAGATCAACAACTAAATTTTAAAACTCATGTGATGAGAACATATCTTTTCATACTACTTACAGCACTGGTAACATCTTGTGCTCAACCCCAAAAACAAGTTAGTAAAACTGCTATCTTGATTACAGATGCTAATATTGTAGATGTAAGTAACGGTACTATTATCGAAAAACAACAGATTGTAATCGATTCTGGAAAAATAAAAAGGCTTACTAATACTATAGAAAACCCAGAAGGATATACTACAAAGATCAATGCAGAAGGAAAATACATCATTCCTGGATTAGCAGAAATGCATGCTCATATACCACAACCTTCGACTTCAAAAGAACGTATCGAGGAGGTTTTGTTTTTATATCTTTCTAATGGGATAACAACAATACGTGGTATGCTTGGTGATCCTTCTCACTTAAAATTAAGACAACGTGCGGAGACAGGTGACATCTTAAGCCCTAGAATTTTTACCTCTAGCCCATCTCTTAATGGAAATTCGGTAAAAACAAAAGAAGAAGTCATTGCCAAAGTAACAGCTTACCAAAAAGAAGGCTATGATTTCTTAAAAATCCATCCCGGTATTACAATAGAAGTATTTGATCAATTGGTAAAAACTGCCAACGAAGTAGGTATTCCTTTTTCTGGGCATGTTCCTGTTGATGTTGGTATACGACATGCTATAGAAAGTAAATACGCCTCTATTGATCACATCGATGGATTTTTAGAAGGACTGGTTCCCGAATCCGAAAACGTAAACCCGGGAGATAACGGTTTCTTTGGGTACAATTTCACTCCGCTGGCAGATAAATCCAAAATCGATGAATTAGTACAACTTGCAAAAGACAATACTATCTGGATCGTTCCTACTCAAAGCTTATTTGAAAGATGGTTTGCTCCTGTAACTGCTGATGAATTATTGAAAGGTCATGAAATGAAATATATGCCCGCTTCTACATTGCAAAACTGGAAACAAAGAAAAAGTCAATATACCGAAGAGAATCCTAGTTTTAATAAAGAACAATGGCAACAATTTAATACTATAAGAAGAACGCTACTTAAAAAACTACATGATAATGGACATCAAATATTATTAGGTTCGGATGCTCCGCAATTATTTAATGTTCCCGGATTCTCAATTCATCACGAAATCGACGGAATGATAGCAGCTGGATTAACACCGTTAGATGTACTGCAATCAGGAACAATGAATCCTGCTCTCTTTTTTGGTAAGGAAAATACATTTGGGCAAATCAAAGAAGGATTGGATGCCGATATTGTTATACTGGATACAAATCCACTAGAAAATAGTAAAGCCTTAAAACAAGTTTCTGGTGTACTGATTAGAGGACAATGGTTGCCCAAAGAAACCATAGATCAAAAATTGCAGGAAATTGCTCAGAATGCTAGTAAAAATTAAAAATACTAATTACGATACCTTAAAAATGAAAAATATATTTTCTTTATTCATTACAATGTTTGTTATTTCGCTTTACGCGGAAGCACAAAACGTTAAAGTTCCTATTGATACTACTATAGTAACAAATCATACAACTACGATAAAAGGAAAGGCTGTTGCATACAAAGCAACAGTGGGATTTCAACCAGTTTGGGATAAAACAGGAGCCCCTATAGCTTCTTTATGTTATACCTATTACAAAAGATCTGATATCAAAAATGATGAAAACCGACCTTTACTCATTTCATTTAATGGTGGTCCCGGATCAGCTTCGGTTTGGATGCATATTGCCTATACGGGTCCCCGTATTCTTAAGATCGATAATGAAGGATTCCCTGTACAACCTTATGGAATCAAAGCCAATCCTAATTCGGTATTGGATGTAGCAGATATTGTTTTTGTAAACCCTGTAAACACCGGGTATTCTAGAATGATCCCAGGAAAAGATGAAAAAATGCCTGATAAAAAGTTATTCTTTGGGGTAAAAGCAGATGTAAAATACTTAGCCGATTGGATCAATACGTTTGTAACCCGAAATAATCGTTGGCGATCTCCAAAATACCTTATCGGAGAAAGCTATGGAACTACACGAGTTTCTGGTCTGGCTCTTGAGTTACAAAATCGCCAGTGGATGTATCTTAACGGAGTGATATTAGTCTCCCCTACCGAAATAGGTTTTAAATTTGATGGCCCTGTAGAAGTAGCAAACCGATTACCCTATTTTGCAGCAGCAGCATGGTATCATAAAATGTTACCTCCAGAGCTTCAGAACAAAGATTTACTCGAAGTACTTCCTGAAGTAGAAAACTATACGATCAATGAACTGCTTCCGGCAATTGTAAAAAGCGGATATCTGGATACTACCAAAAAAGAAGAAGTTATCAATAAGATGGCTTATTACTCTGGACTTTCTAAGAAAACAATACGACAGCATAATCTCGAAGTACCAAAATCATATTTCTGGAAAGATCTTTTACGAGATAAAGAAGGATATACGATTGGCCGATTGGATTCTCGATACAAAGGAATGGATATAAAGGATGCTGGAGATAATCCTGATTATAATAGTGAGCTAACTTCATGGCTTCATTCATTTACACCAGCTATCAACTATTACTATAGCCAGGAACTAAAATTTAAAACCGATTTAAAATACAATATGTTTGGCCCGGTAAGACCTTGGGATAGAACCAAAGGTAATAATACAGGTGAAAACTTAAGAAAAGCCATGGCAATGAACGCCAACTTGCACACTATGATTCAATCGGGTTATTATGATGGTGCTACTACTTATTTTAATGCTAAATATGTAATGTGGCAACTCAACGCGAATGGAAAACTTAAAGATCGTCTAAGTTTTAAAGGATATCGAAGTGGTCATATGATGTACCTTCGTAATGAAGATCTTATTAAGGCCAATGATGATATCAGAACATTTATTACCAAATCATCAGTCAATATAAATAAAGGATCAAAATATTAAATTATGGCTGCTATTATAAAAATCAAACCTTTAGGTTTTCCATGGGAAACCAGCGATCCATTTTTATTCTGTGCTTATCATGAGGATCAATATCCAAAGGGAAACGGAAAATTAGGCCCCGATGCATCACTAGAAGGCCGTAATATCGGTCAGGATTTTACTCTTAAAGATGGGTGGCGAATGTATCATGGAACCAAAATCCCTGGTTTCCCTGCTCATCCTCATCGTGGTTTTGAAACGGTTACAATTGCCCAAAAAGGTTTGGTGGATCATTCTGATTCACTTGGAGCTGCAGGACGTTTTGGTAATGGTGATGTACAATGGATGACCGCTGGTAAAGGCGTACAACATTCTGAAATGTTCCCTTTACTACATACCGAAAAAAAAAATCCGTTTTTGTTATTTCAGATTTGGCTTAACCTTCCGAGAGACAAAAAAATGGTAGAGCCACATTTTAAAATGCTCTGGAGTGAAGAGGTTCCTAAAATAAAGAAACAAGATGAGCATGGGTATGCAACTGAGGTTACTTTAATTGCAGGAAAATTAGATGATATAACAGCTCCCTCTCAGCCCCTGATTCCTGGGCAGCAGATCCAAATAATGAAATCGCTATATGGACTATCAAAATAGATCCTAATGCAACGTTTATCTTCCCTACGGCTTCTAAAGGGATAAACAGATCGTTATATTTCTTTAAGGGAACCGAAGTTACGAGTGAAGGATATACTATTCCTGTACATCATGAAATCATTCTAAATGCAGATCAGGAATTCATCTTAAAAAATGGTAATACAGAAGCCCATGTATTATTATTGCAAGGTAAACCAATGAATGAACCTGTAGTGAAACATGGACCATTTGTTATGAATAGTCAGATAGAAATTAGAGAGGCTATACAAGAGTATCAACAAACAGAATTTGGAGGCTGGCCCTGGGACAGTTATGATCATGTTCATTCTCCTTCTAAAGGTAGGTTTGCTTTATATCCTGATGGTACAGAAATAAAAAAGTAATATATCCGATCTTAATAGTTGAATAAATAATGCTTATCTTTAATTCTAACATGTATTAACAATATCATTATCATCACCTTAGAAGATTTGATTTAAATGCGTAATCGAAAAACGTTTCTTTTACTCCTCCCGTTTTTTCTGTGTTCAATTCTATTTTTTTCTTGCTCAAAAGAAAAAATATTAACGAACGCTGAAGCGGATTGGTTAAAACAAAATGATTCTATTACAATAGCTTTATTTCCGTATTACCCACCATATCAATTCATAAATGACCATACTACTATTGAAGGTATTTTTATTGAATATTTTAACCTGATTGAGGATAAAATAGATCATAAATTTAAAAGAAGGTATTATTCTGATTGGTCCGAACTGGTTAAGGATGCCAAAAGTAAAAAGATTGATATGATTCTGGAAGCTCAACAAACCTGGGATCGTAGTCAATATCTAAACTTTTATACCGAATTCTTTGACACTCCTTTTGTTCTTGTAGCTTCAAAAGATACTCCCGATGGACTTACTTTAAAAGATTTTAGTACCAAAACCATAACTGTTCCCCTTGGGTACTCCTCAGAAGAATACTTAAGAAAAAAACATCCCGAAATTAAACTTAAAACCTACCTCAACGAAAGTATCGCTCTACAAAAGGTGCAGATAGGAGAACACGATGCATATTTTGGTCCAAAAACCGTGGCCAATTTTTTAATAAAATCCAAAAACCTCGACAATCTTAAAATCATAGCCGAAACTAAATATTCTTACATTCCTAGTATTGCTGTTGATAAAGACAATACTGTTTTAAATAAAATCATTCAAAAAACTATTAGCAATATTTCTGATAGCGAAAAACAAAATATTGTAGAAAACTGGCTTTACATTAAAACAATACCATTTTATAAAAATCCCAATTTTTTGATTCCTTTAGTCCTTTTTATATTGTTGGGCCTGCTCATTGTTTTAGGAATCAACTTTTATTTAGGATACATCGTAAAACACAAGACAAAAGCACTAAGAATAGCAAAGGATAATGCCGAAAAGGATAATCAATTAAAAACAGCATTTATCCATAATATATCACATGAAATCCGAACACCAATGAATGGTATCATTGGTTTTTCTAGACTTCTTAAAGAATCGAATACAACAGATAATCAAAAAGCAAAATACACCAAAATTATAGTTAAAAGCAGTAAACAATTAATTGATAGTATGGATAACATACTTGAAATTTCGAAACTACAAACTGGGCAAGTTATTCTTATCCAGGAAGAAACCAATCTTTACGAAGTTTTTGATATTGTTTTTTCGACTTTCGAAATAAAAGCAAAGAAAAAAGGAATCTCACTTATACTTAATAATAATCTGTTAGATGATCAACGCTATGTGCTTATTGATAGATCTAAGCTTATCAAAATTATAAATAGTCTCGTTAAAAATGCGGTAAAATATACCAAAAGAGGAGCTGTACTTATTTCGGTTATGGTACAAACAGATCATTTGATTATTAATGTACGAGACTCGGGAATTGGAATTAACCCCAAGAATCAACAGCTTATATTTAAAAGGTTTTCTCAATCAGAAAATCAAATTTCAAAAAAATATGGAGGATTAGGGCTAGGACTTACCATAGCCAAAGAGTATATAAACTTAATGAAAGGTGAGTTATCTTTTTCCTCTATTCCTGACAAAGGATCTACATTTAGAATCGTATTACCTTATCATCCTATTCTGGTAACCAATCCTCTTAATACGATATCGACTACATTATCTAAAGAAGCAAAAACCAACCAGCATTCTATCCTGATTGCAGAAGATGGTGACGTTAATTTTTTGGTTCTTAAAACAATTTTACTAAAAATAGAAAACTATCACTTTACCATTCACCGTGCTAAAGATGGAAAAGAAGCAGTAACATTTATTAAAGAAAACAATTCTATTAGTCTGGTATTTATGGACATGAAGATGCCCGAAATGGATGGATATGATGCTACAGTACTTATAAAGAAATTACATCCAGAACTACCTGTGATTGCACAAACAGCGTATGCTAACAAAGAAGACATACTAAATGTTTTTGCCGCTGGATGTGATGATTTTATTGCAAAACCAGTTGATCCAGAAATTTTGAAAAAAGTAATTCATAAGTATTTATCCGTATACTCTTTTTAAAATAAATACAATCCTTTGGGATATAAAAATTTATGAATTATGAATTTATATTAATTCACTTTGTTCTATAAATAAGACAGGTGTTTCTTGAAAGTGTTACTATTAAATAGTATCTTTATTAATAAGGAGCAAGAAAAGTAAGGGATAACTAGTAAAAAGCTATGGCAAAAAAATTACTATATATTTTCTGTTCTTTTAGTATATGGATAGGATTTTTTTCTTGTTCAAAATCTACAATTCTAAGTGACAAAGAGAAAGATTGGTTACAAAACAATGATAGTATATCTGTCGGGCTTTTTCCATATTATGCTCCATATCAATTCATTAATGAAAATGAAGAAATAGATGGTATCTTAATTGATTATCTCTCTCTTATCGAAAAGAAAATAGGTCATAAATTTCAACGAAAACTATATACCAATTGGGAACAACTTCTAAATGATGCAAAAAATAACAAAATTGAAATCATTTTAGAAATTCAACAAACTAATAAAAGGGATGCTTATCTTAATTTCTACTCACAACTCTTTGAGTCTAGTCATACTATTGTAACTCAAAAAAACATCGATTACGGAACAGATCTAAAAGACTATAGTGATAAAATAATTACGGTTCCAAAAGATTATGCTATATATGAAATTTTGAAAGAATATGAGAAAGACCTCAACATTTCTACAGAAATAGACGATTTAAGTTGTTTGAAAAAAGTTAGTTCTGGAAAATACCATGCTTATATAGGACCAAAAGCAGTAGCTAATTACCTCATAAAAACAGAAAAACTAGATAATCTCAAAATTGTTTCAGAAACTCAATATACATATTCTCCTAGTCTCGCGGTGCAAAAAAGTAATACTATGCTTAGCGAAATTATTTCTAAGACTACTGGTAATATTACTGATCGCGAAAAGGAAATCATTTTTGATAATTGGTTATATCATACCGTTATTCCTTTTTATAAAAAGGCAAGCTTCTGGATTACTCTTACCGGGATTATTCTGCTGTCGCTAGTTGTCATTCTTCTTCTTAACAGATATCTTAAATACTTAATCAAACAAAAAACAAAAGAATTAAAAATTGCTAAAGAACGGGCTGAAGAGAGTAATAAATTAAAAACTGCATTTATTCACAATATTTCTCATGAAGTACGTACTCCTATGAATGGTATTATTGGCTTTTCTGAATTACTTAATGATCCACAAATCACACCGGATCAACAAAAAGAATATTCAAAAATTATTATAAATAGTAGCAATCAATTAATCAACATTATCGATGATATCATCGAAATCTCAAAATTAGAGACGAATCAGGTCGAAGTTCGTTTTGAAGAAATAAATATTAACGAAACATTAAAAACACTATTTTCCGATTTTCAGAGTAAAGCGATTAGCAAAAATATTGCAATATACCTCAATAATAAATTGACCGATGATCAGGGTATCATACTTATGGATAAGTTAAAAATCCATAAGATTCTACAAAATCTTATTGATAATGCAATCAAATTCACAGCCAAAGGTATGATCGAAATTTCTAGTGAAATTGAAAATAGTTCTCTGGTAATTACGATAATAGATACAGGAATAGGTATCAAACTCGAAGATCAGGAGTTAATATTTAGAAACTTCTCACAGTCTGAGAAAGAAGTTACAAAAAGCTATGATGGCCTTGGGTTGGGCTTATCAATTGCTCAGAAAAATGCCAAATTAATTGGAGGTAATGTTACTTTTGTTTCAATGGTTAATAAAGGTTCTATATTTACATTAACAGTACCATATCATCCTATTGTTAATCCTCTTACACCTGATATTCCCTCGAATAAAGAAAAGGCACCAGACATTCCCATAAAACAGGTTATTTTAATTGTAGAAGACGGTGATGTGAATTTTTTATTCCTTAAAACGATATTACTTAAAATGAAAGGATATAAATTTGTAATTCATCGTGCAGAAAATGGAAAGAAAGCAGTAGAGATTTGCAAAAAAAATGACCATATCGATTTAATTCTCATGGATATAAGAATGCCCGTAATGGATGGTTACACAGCTACAAGAAAGATAAAGAAGATGAGACCCAGGTTACCTATTATAGCACAAACTGCTTACTCTACAGAAGAAGATATCCAAAAAGCATTAGATGCAGGTTGTGATGATTTTGTTTCTAAACCTGTAGATAGAAAAATACTGAAACCTATTATCAATAAATACTTTTCAGTTTTTTCAAAATCAAAATTTACTTAAAACTTAAATGTCAATCAAGAATGAATATTTAGGGTTTTTAAATAGTAAGCCCTTATGGAATGATAAAGCTTTTTTGAACCTATCTCCTTTTGACATCGAAGAGGTACTAGAAAACGATATTTTACCCAATGCAACAGAAATTAATATTCGGGATAACGAAGTATTAGGCAAGCGTATAGAATACTTTTTTGAATATTGTATTACCAATTCTGATCGTTATGAGGTTTTAGCAAAGAATATTCAAGTATATCAAGATAAAATTACAATCGGAGAATTAGATTTTCTAATAAAAGATCATAGAGATAATAAGACGTTACATATTGAAATTGTATACAAATTTTATCTGTATGACTCGTCAATTGAAGGTGAGCTAAAACAATGGATTGGCCCAAACCGTAAAGATACCTTACTTCAAAAAATAGAAAAATTAAAAACAAAACAATTGCCTTTACTCTACAGAGACGAAACTTTGCCTATTCTGGAAGATTTACAAATAGAGCCAAAAAGCATTCATCAACAGGTATGTTATATGGCGAATCTTTTTGTTCCTTTTTCTATGAAAAATGAGCTACTCCCTATTGTAAACAATCAATGTATTGTTGGTTTTTGGCTAAGGTCAGAAGCTTTTACCTTAAAACAATATGGCAGTTATTATTTTAATATTCCGAAGAAAAAAGATTGGGTTACCGATCCAAAACATGGCGACACCTGGTTTTCTTTTAATGATATAAAAGAACAGGTACAGGTATTATTGTCACAAAAAAAATCTCCATTACTTTGGATGAAAAGCAATGAAGATTCTTATGAACGTTTTTTTGTAGTTTGGTGGTAAACTATTGCATTAGAATTCTGTATTTAAATGTTTCTCATTTTTACCTAATTGCCTCAAAAATTTAGATATCGTTTATGACTTTGGTTATTTAAACTCATAATTATTTTATCTATACTATCTATCATTCTAAAACCTCTGTACAAATCCATATATTACTACTATAATCCGCTTATATAACTTCCATAAAGATCGTTAAAACGAAATCCTTCAGATAATCTATATTTACTTAGTTTTTTATATTCTACTAATCCCCACAATAAGAATTCCATCATAAAATAGCTATCTTCTATACTAGTTTCAGATTGATATTCATTAATGAGACTCTTGAGAGGAGTAATAGCATCTAGTTTTTCTTTATACTCTTTGTCTGATATATCATCTAACAATTCGAATCCACTCTCTTCAAAAAACCAATTTATCAGATTCTGATATGGGCATTCATAGCCTTCTTTTTCTAGTTTTTCGATTTTCGGAAAGTATTCAGAAAATAAAGTCTTAATAGCATCAGAAATTAAGGAATGGGCTACAGAGGCAGCTCCCTCCTGCTCTCCTTCATATACCAATTCTACTTTACCCGTAATAGCAGGAATAATACCTATAAAATCACTTAATCGCAATAGTGTTTGATCATCATCAGATCGCAATGCTCGGTATTCTGCCATACTTAACAAATTTTCATAGGCAGTAATACTCATTCTGGCACTAATACCACTTTTATGATCAATGAACTCACTTTCTCTGGCCTGAAAACTAATTTGTTCTAATAAGTCCTTTGCGATATCTGGTACATAAACCAAATCAGCCTGCCTTGAATCTAATTTAGCTTCTTGTTGAGTAATGGTTTTTGCTATTTCTATAGTCTGGGGATAGTGGGTAAGAATCTGTGAACCTATTCTATCTTTTAAAGGAGTTACAATACTTCCGCGATTAGTATAATCCTCTGGATTTGCTGTAAACACAAATTGTATATCTAATGGTAGTCGAAGTTTAAACCCTCTAATCTGGATATCGCCTTCCTGCAAAATATTAAATAATGCCACCTGGATACGAGCCTGTAAATCTGGTAATTCATTAATTACAAAAATACTTCGGTTTGCTCTTGGAATCATCCCAAAATGAATCACACGATCATCTGCGTAACTTAATTTTAGATTAGCAGCTTTAATTGGATCTACATCTCCTATTATATCAGCCACAGTAACATCTGGAGTTGCTAATTTTTCTGCAAAACGTTCTGATCGATGCAACCAACTAATGGGAGTATCATCACCTTTCTCTTCTATTAAATTAGTAGCATATCTCGAAATAGGATGAAACGGATCATCACTAATTTCTGAGCCTTCTACTACAGGAACCCACTCATCCAGAAGATTAATCATTTGTCGTGCTAAACGAGTTTTTGCCTGGCCACGTAATCCTAATAAGTTAATATTATGTCTGGAAAGAATTGCTCTTTCTAATTCGGGAATCACCGTATTTTCATACCCATGAATTCCTGTAAAGGTTTCTTCATTATTACTAATCTTAGTTCTTAGATTATTTCTTAATTCATCTTTTATCGATATACTTTTATATCCAGATTTTTTTAATTGGCCTAATGTCTTTATTTCTAAAATTTTCATCTTTTCTTTTTCGTTCTAACAAGTACTTCTAAATTCAAAACAAATTTATCCTCGTATTCTTTTTTTTCTATTCGTTTCATAGTCTTCAAAAATCATTTCACCTAGTCCATTAAGGCCTGTATAAAATGCTTTCCCTTGATTCGCATGGGTAAACTCTCTTACAAACTGCATTAAGTAAGGATCTTGTGCAATCATGAAAGTAGTTATGGGTATATGCAATTTTCTGGCCTGTTGAGCCATCATATAGCATTTGCTTACAATATACCGGTCTAATCCATTACTATTCTTATAGTATTGCCCATCTGGCATTCTTAAACAACTTGGTTTACCATCGGTAATCATAAAAACCTGCTTATTTGTATTACGTTTTCTTCGTAACATATCCATAGCCAGCTGTAAACCTGCTACGGTATTCGTATGATATGGTCCTACCTGTAAATATGGTAAATCTTTGATCGCGATTGGCCATGCATCATTACCAAAAACTAATATATCCAATGTATCTTTAGGATATTTGGTAATGATAAGTTCTGCAAGTGCCATTGCAACTTTCTTGGCAGGAGTAATACGATCCTCTCCATACAAAATCATACTGTGACTAATATCAATCATCAATACCGTACTCATTTGTGCCTTAAACTGGGTTTCTTCGACTACAAGATCATCTTCTGTTAGATTTAAATCACCAATACCATGATTGATTTGCGCAT
Source organism: Aquimarina macrocephali (assembly GCF_051627225.1). Classification (NCBI taxonomy): domain Bacteria; kingdom Pseudomonadati; phylum Bacteroidota; class Flavobacteriia; order Flavobacteriales; family Flavobacteriaceae; genus Aquimarina; species Aquimarina macrocephali. Next base: position 3,921,198 of record NZ_CP151795.1, on the reverse strand, counting down.
TTTTAAGGCTTTCTGTTATTGATATTTGTTCTAACGAATCTCCATACTGATAATTACGAAACTCTCCAGAATGTTCATCTCCTTTGCCAATATAATTTGTTCTGTGATTACCTGCTCCACTTCGTTTTAGCTTTCCGAAAATTTGATCCAATGCTCTTTTTCGAATTGCCTGCTCGGTTTTGGCGGTAATAGACATTCCTCCTTTTCCATCTGGTTTTATCTCTTCTCGAATGTACCCTTTCTTCTTTAAATCCTCTACAAAATCATCTAGTGTGTAATTCTCATCGGTAAGTTGATATTCTTTATCTAATTCTTTCATCCAGTCTAAAGCTTCATCAAGATCTCCCGAAGTATGGGTGATAACTTCCTGAAAAATATCAAAAAGCTTATCAAACGGAGATTGTTCTGGTGCCTCAAATATTTTGAATGCAAAGCCTTTCCTAAATACTTTTTTTTCTTTTTTCATTAGATAAAGTTAGTATAATTTATAAAAGATAAGAACTTATTACCTATCGAAGAAATGAGAATTAACATTTGTTTTTGAGAACTTTTATTAGAAAACAACTTATTGCATTGTAACGAAGTACAAACAATTGTTATCTTTGAAAAGAAGGTAGCTGTTTTTTAGTTACATGCTATACCATTAATTTGATCACACAATTATATCATTCTCACTCATGAAAAAATCTATTGTACTCACGTTACTTTTTCTTTTTACAATCTCAATTTCGGCACAGGATGATGCTGAAAAAGTAAAATCTACTGTTTCTAAAAGTGAAATCGAAGGGCATATTTATTTTCTGGCTTCAGATGAACTAAAAGGTAGACAAACCGGAAGTCCCGAAAACAAAATTGCTGCGCAATATCTGGCAAATATGTTACGAGGGTATGGGGTAAAACCAATTCCTGAGACAACTAGTTATTTTCAAAATGTAGAACTGGAGAAAACATCTGGAGCTACAAAGACAGAATTTAAAACAGGAGCTTTAGTGCTTAATAAAATAGCTACAGTAACATCTGGAAATGCCAATTATAAAGGAAAAGCTATTTTCTTAAATCACGGCCTCGAAGAAGATTATAATACTATTGATGTAAAAGGGAAATATGTAATTGTTAGTATAGGAACTAAAGACAATAAAAATATCAGACCTGCCTTTTCTAAATCTAAAGAAAAAAATGAGCTCGCTAAACAAAAAGGTGCTATTGGTATTATAGAGGTTGCTAATTTTGATGACCCTACATGGATGAGATTAGATCATTATCTCAATGGTGAAAAAATGATTGTTGCTGATCAAAATAAAGATTCTGACAGCTTTTCGCATACATGGATAAATGACCAAAATGAAGATATCAGTAAACTCTTTGTAAAGAATAAGGAGATTGATATTGAATTCACTGTTGAAGGAATTAAAAAAAGTGCTGTTGCCTCACAAAACGTAGTTGGTTATGTAGAAGGTACTGATCCCAAACTTAAAAATGAATATATCATTTATTCTGCTCACTACGATCACGTGGGTATTGGTAAGGCTGTTGAAAATGATTCGATTTACAATGGAGCCAGAGATAATGCTGTAGGTACTGTTACTGTACTTTCTGCTGCAGAAAACATTGCAAAATATCCAACCAAAAGATCAGCGCTCTTTATTCTATTTACTGGAGAAGAAAAAGGTCTTTTAGGAAGTAGTTGGTATGTAAATCACCCGGTAATTCCTTTACATCAAATGGTATATTGCTTTAATAGTGATAATGGAGGCTATAATGATACAACACTGGCAACTATTATTGGTTTAAGCAGAACAACCGCACAAAAAGATATTGAAGATGCTGCTACCAAATTTGGACTAAAAGCCATTGATGATCCCGCTCCCGAGCAAGGGTTATTTGACCGATCCGATAATGTAAACTTTGCCGCAAAAGGAATTCCTGCACCTACTTTTAGTATGGGATTCACTGCTTTTGACGAAGAAATCACAAAATATTACCACCAGGTTACCGATAATCCTGACACCTTAGATTATGATTATTTATTGAAGTTTTTTCAGTCTTATGTTTTAGCGTGTAGAAACATAGCTAATAATGCTACAACTCCTTTTTGGGTAGAAGGAGATAAATACTATGAAGCTGGTAAAAAACTATATAAGAAATAAGAATAAAGTAATTACCATATAAAACACTATGGTATATTTAGTTATTTGATAATAAAATGAGGTGAAAACTTAGAATTTTAAGAGAATTTACCATTTTTTTAACATAATAATATCATAAAAAGGAGATTTAAGTGCTAATTTTACAATACCCCCTTTTAAGATAATTGTTAAAGCACTATAACAAATACATATGACAATAAACGTAAACCCAATGTAATTGCATATTATTCAGTGATGTAGTATGTAGTTCACAAAATCGTTAGATTATGAAAAATTACATACCCCTTCTATTCCTGTTTTTCTCATTTTTAATATTTCCTAATAATAGTATTGAAGCGTATTCATACGAAATTACTATTGATCAAAGTCAAACCCCTCGTGATCGTAAACTTTCTACGGAAGAAGTAAAAGAAAGAGGTCTTGATCTTTTGGCGAATCAAATTGTCGAAAATATTGATGAAATTGATTTACGCAAAACAGCAAGATCTGCGATTTTTGAAACATCTTATGGTTTTAGATGGAAAATGGTTAATTTACATACCGGTAAAGTAATCATTGTAAAAGTTGATAAAAACTTTCATCTTATTTCTGCACGAAATAGAGACAAATCAAAGGTTATGATACCTTAACAAAAAACAGATAACAAATAAATATTTTTTCTTTCTACCATTTCTTTTATTGGACACATTGAAACTACTTCAAGTATTACCTAATACTCTTGAAGCAATATTTCTGCGCTTTGGGGTAACTATTTAATTCTTTTATCTATACTTTTATCAATCATTTACTAAACTTATGATTTCTTAATAACGCCATCGTATGAATGTAAGTATTAAAAAAATAGGAGCCATATCCGGCCCTGCAATTTTTTTTCTTGTATTATTTTTTTTTCATCCCGATGGTTTAAGTAAAGAAGCCAATGCTATATTGGCTAGTACATTATGGGTTGCTATATGGTGGATTACAGAAGCTATTCCTATTGCAGCCACTTCGCTATTGCCCATTATTTTATTTCCGTTATCTGGTGGTTTGGATATCAAAACGACAACTGCAGCATTCGGTAATCATAATATTTTCCTATATGCTGGTGGGTTTATATTAGCCATTGGAATTGAAAGATGGAATTTACATAAACGTATCGCGTTAAGCATTATAAATGTTATTGGCACTAATGTTAAAACGATGATTCTTGGTTTCATGATTGCTACGGCATTTTTATCTATGTGGATTTCTAACACCGCAACATCTGTAATGATGTTACCTATTGGTATTGCTATAATCACTCAACTTACCGATAATCCAAATACTATCGAAGATGAAAATAAAATCTTCGGAAAAGCATTAATGCTTGCCATAGCATATAGCGCATCTATAGGAGGTGTTGCCTCACTTATTGGAACTCCTACTAATCTTATTCTAGCAGGAATTGTTAAAGAAATCTATGGTTTCGAAATAACGTTTACTAATTGGATTGTCATAGGTTTGCCCATTTCTGTAGTGATGTTGTTTATCTGTTGGCGTTATTTGGTTCAAATAGCTTTTTCTTTTAAACAAAAAGAATTTCCGGGAGGGAAAAATGAGGTAAAAAGACAATTAAAAGAATTAGGTAAAATATCTTTTGAAGAAAAACTGGTACTTGCAGTATTTATATTCACCGCTTTTGCCTGGATTACAAGGTCCTTTTTATTACAACCTATTTTTTCGGCTATAGATGATACTATAATTGCTATTACTGCAGCATTACTTCTTTTTCTTCTACCCAGTCGGGAAAAAGGAAAACCATTAATGAACTGGACATCTGCGGTAAAATTACCATGGGGTGTACTTTTACTTTTTGGCGGTGGTCTTGCTTTGGCTTCGGGTTTTAAAGAATCGGGATTAGCACTGTGGATAGGTACGCAAATGACATTACTACAAGGAGTTTATTTGATTACTCTTTTAGCCTTTATCGTTACTGCTGTAAATTTCTTAACCGAAATCACATCAAATGTTGCCACTACGTCAATGTTATTGCCTGTTTTAGCGTCATTGGCGCTATCACTTGATGTACATCCTTTTATTCTCATGGTAGGTGCAACAATCGCGGCATCATGTGCATTTATGCTTCCGGTAGCTACTCCGCCTAACGCAGTAGTATTTGGCTCGGGTTATTTAACCATTCCTGATATGATGAAAAAAGGATTTTGGCTAAATATCATATCCATTATCCTAATTATAGTAATCACTTACTATCTGCTCCCCTACTTCTGGGATTTTGATCCTTCATCTTTTCCACAGGAATTTAAAAAAGTATAATTGCAATCTATTTTATAAGCATCTTTTTTATAGTCTCATAATCCTCCATGTATTCCCAGTATATAATTCTATCGTACGCATATTTTATTAAAATAAACTTTTCGCTAATCGATAGAATTCGACTAACCGCTACTATTTTTTTTGAAGCCTCTTCTACTTCTACTTCTTCTGTAACTTCTCGATTTCGAACATCAAAGCCGTGAAGGATTGTATGATTCTTAAGTGTAAGCTCTATAAATTTCATTATAAATATGATTTTTAATCTCTCAAATTTACCTCATTTTACCTTAACACGCCTTTAAGACTTTAGCGTATTCATTTTATTTACTTTAGGCTTTTCAAAGTCAATCTATTAGAGCGTGTTAAAAATACTCTTCCTTATCATCAGTCTTCTTTACAGTATTTCTGGTATTTCGCAAGAAAATATAACACTTACCTATACAGGTAATATGGGTATTCTTATATCTGATGATCAATCTTCTGTACTAATTGATGGTTTGCATACAAAATATGGAGACGATTATCTATTTCCTTCGGGGGAGGTGGTACATAAAATCAATACCAAGTTTAAACCTAATGCAATTTTATTTACCCATTATCATGGGGATCATTTTAGTGCTTCATTATCCCGAGAATATTTAGACTTAAACAAAAAAGCTGTCCTTTTAGGAGCCAATCAAATCACTAAGAATTTCTCTAAGTTTAAAAATCGAGTATTTACAATTGCAACAAAAGACTATACAAAACAAACTATAGATATTGGTAAGGTTAAGATTACTGGAGTTAAAATAAATCATGCTGGCAAGAGGCATGTAGCTGTAGAAAATGTAGGTTACATAATCCATATCAACAACAAGAAGTTTCTTCATGTAGGAGATACCAGCTGGCTCGAAGAAATTGATTTATTTAATGAATTACAACTACGTGATGAAAATATCGACATTGCTATCCTTCCATATTGGATGCTTATGCAGGATGATGCTTTAATATTGATCAAAAAATATATCAACCCGAAAAAGGTAATTGCTACCCATATTTCACCAAAAATAAAAAAGAAAGAACTTTTAGATTTAAAAAACAGATATCCCGAGATACATTTTCTCACAACATTAGAACAACAAATACAACTATAATTAATTCACAGCCAAAAAAATGAAAAAACAAATATTTTTACTTTTACTACTAGGTGTGATTTCTACGTTATCCGCTCAGAAATTCACCATGGATCTTATTAAAGATAATACTCCGCGTAATATAGGTCCTGGAGGAATGAGTGGTCGTGTTACTGCTATAGATGTGGTAACTACTAATCCTGATATTATATATGCGGGTACCGCTTCTGGTGGACTCTGGAAATCTACTTCTGGAGGAATCAAATGGGCTCCCATTTTTAATAAAGAAGCAACTGCTTCTATTGGGGCCGTTGCAATCCAACAATCAAATCCATCAGTAATCTGGGTAGGCACAGGAGAAGGAAATCCTAGAAATAGTCTTAATGGCGGATATGGTATCTATAGATCTCTGGATGGCGGTAAAAACTGGAAACTTATGGGGCTAGAGAAAACCCGTCACATACATAAGGTGATCATAGATCCTACTAATCCAGATATTGTTTATGTTGCAGCAATCGGATCTCCCTGGGGTGAACATCCTGAAAGAGGAGTTTTTAAAACTACCGATGGAGGCGCTACCTGGACCAAAATCCTATTCAATAATAATAAAACCGGAGCTGCAGATCTAGTCATGGATCCTACAAATCCGAACAAATTGATAGTTGCCATGTGGGAACATAAACGTGATCCATGGTTTTTTAATTCGGGAGGAGAAGGTTCTGGTCTTTATATTACTCATGATGGAGGAAAAAATTGGGAAGAACGTACTGATAAAGATGGGCTTCCAAAAGGTAATTTAGGTAGAATAGGATTAGCAATAGCTGCTAATAAGCCTAATATTGTTTATGCATTGGTTGAGGCCAAAAAGAATGCGCTATACAAATCTACAGATGGAGGATTTAAATGGGAAAAAATTAATGATAAAAAAGATATCGGTAATCGCCCTTTTTATTACTCTGATATATTTGTAGACCCGCAAAATGAGAATAGAGTATATTCTGTATTTACCTATGTAAATGTTTCTGAAGATGGTGGTAAAAACTTTACTCAATTAATGCCTGCTTATGGTGTTGATAATGGTGTACACCCAGATCATCATGCATGGTGGATTCATCCTAATGATGGTAGTTATATGATTGATGGTAATGATGGCGGACTAAACATCACGCGAGATGGAGGTAAATCATGGCGTTTTATAGGAAATCTTCCTGTCGCACAATTTTATCATATTAATGTGGATAATGAATTCCCCTATAATGTATATGGAGGTATGCAGGATAATGGTAGCTGGAGAGGCCCTGCTTATGTATGGAAAGCCCAAGGAATCAGAAACTCATACTGGCAGGAAATATCATTTGGTGATGGATTCGATGTTGTACCGGATAAAGATGACTCACGATATGGATGGACCATGAGTCAGCAAGGATATGTAAGCCGATATGATTGGATGACGGGTAACAACTATACTGTACGCCCTACTCACCCGGATCCAAAAGTAAAATTACGTTTTAACTGGAATGCTGCAATCAATATTGATCCATTTGATAATAATACAATCTATTTCGGAAGTCAGTTTGTACACAAGAGTACAGATAAAGGACTTACCTGGAAAGTGATATCTCCTGATCTTTCGACAAACAATCCCGAGAAGTTAAAACAAGCAGAAAGCGGTGGATTAACGATGGACGCTACAGGTGCAGAAAATCATTGTACAGTTTTGGTTGTTGAACCTTCGCCACTAGAGCAAAATATGCTTTGGGCAAGTACCGATGACGGTCGAGTACATATCACTCAAAACGGAGGAACAAATTGGACCGATGTATCTAATAATATAAAAGAATTGCCAAAAGGAAGTTGGATTGTGCAAATCAAAGCCTCAAACAAAAAGAAAGGAGAAGCACTTTTGGTAGCTAATGACTATAGAAGGTTTAACTATACTCCGTATGTATTTAGAACTATGGATTACGGTAAAACATGGAAACGCATTGTTGACGGGGGTGATGTAAAAAGCTATGCCCTTAGTATCGTTGAAGATCCTATAGAAAAAAACCTATTATTTCTAGGTACAGATGATGGGTTATACATCTCTCTTAATGCAGGAAACAGTTGGACAAAATGGACCAAAGGTTTTCCTACGGTATCTGTAAAGGATTTGGTTATACAGCCTAGAGAACATGATCTGGTCATTGGTACTTTTGGTAGAGCTGCCTGGGTATTAGATGATATACGACCATTAAGAGCATTAGCAAAAAACAGTGCCATTTTAAGTCAAAAACTACAGATTTTCGAACCTCCGATAGCATACCAAGCTGCTTACCAACAACCTACTGGTAGTCGTTTTGGAGGAGATGCCCTATATAATGGTGAGAATCGCGACTATGGAGCTCTTATTTCATATTACATTAAAGTAGAAGAAAAGAAAAAAGAAGAACTAAACAAAGAAGAGGATAAAAAAGAAGGTGATGATGAGGCTGATCCTGAGAAAGAAGAAGCCAAGGTGAAATGGGATTCTATTCATCTCAAAATTTATGACGGAGATCGTTTGATTAGAACCTTAAAAGAAAAAACTCCAGATTCTACAGGGTTTCATAAAACAAAATGGTTTATGGATGAAAAAGGAGTAAGTCGACCTTCACGAAAAATCCAAAAGCAAGATAGAGAACCTGGTGGTGTTGGTGTAAAACCAGGGAAATATAAACTGGTATTAGAATATGGAGATCAAAAATCTGAAACTATGATCGAGGTCAAATCTGATCCCAGATTGCAAATATCTCAGAAGAATATCAATGAAATTTATGCAGCTTCAAAAAACATGGAAAAAATGAGGCAATCAGCAGCAGATGCTGTAAAACAATTGGTAGAGAGTAAAGATATAGCTTCAAAATACCAGAAAGAGCTTAACAAATTAGATAAAAAGAAATATAAGGATCAGATTAAATTATCTAAAGACATTTCTAAAAAAATCGATAGTGTAATTGCTATCTATCTTGGTAAGGAAGATAAACGTCAAGGAATCACTCGTAATCCAGAAGTAACTGTGATGCAACGTATGGGTACAGCTGGATGGTATACAGGTAGTCGTCAAAACGGATTAACTTCGACAGAGAATACCTTAATAAAACAAGCTAAAGATGCATTACAAGATGCACTGGTAAAGACTAATGAATTCTTTATAAACGATTGGAAACCTTATCGTGAAGCCATTGAAAAATTAGAAGCCTCTCCTTTTAAGGAAATAAAGAGTTTTAATTTAGAATAATAACAACAAATCAAATACTCATGAAAAAACTACTCACACTTAGTATGGGTTTGCTCCTCTTCTATTCTTGTAAGCAAGAAAAAAAAGAAGAAATAGCTCAGCCTATTAAAATCGACCAGTATTCCATAGAACAATTTATGGATAACGAAAATGCAATTTCAAATGGATTTTCTGCAGATAAGTCCAAGGTGCTTATGACTAGCAACCGTTCAGGGATTTATAATATGTATACTGTTGCTACCGATGGTGGCGAACTTATGCCTGTAACCAAATCTGATAGTGCTTCGGTTTTTGGGATATCTTATTTTCCCGAGGATGATAGAATCTTATTCAGAATGGATGGTAATGGTGATGAAATTCATAAAATCTTTATCAAAGACAGCTCTGGTATCAAACGCCTGACTCCCGAAAAGAATGTAAGAGCCTCATTTAGAGGATGGGCCAAAGATGGTAAAAGTTTCTTTTATGGTACTAACGAACGAGATCCAAAATATATGGATCACTATGAGATGGATATTGCTGATTTTACATCTAAGTTGATTTATCAAAATACCGATGGGATGGATTTTGGCGGAATGTCTGAAGATAGAAAGTATATAGCACTATCTAAGTCTATCAATACTAATGATAATGATCTTTATCTATTGAATACCGAAACCAAAGAAAAAGTTAAGATTAATGATAACTTAAGTGGAAACTCACCAGAGGATTTTTCTCCAGATGGTAAATCATTCTATTATACTACCGATGATAATGCAGAATTTAGTTACCTAATGAAGTATAATCTTGAAGATGGTAGTAAAGAAAAGGTTTTAGAAAAAAACTGGGATATTTCTGGTTTTTATTTTACCCGAAACGGAAAATACCAGGTAATGTTTACCAATGAAGATGCTAAGACGGTTATGGAGGTAAAAGAAGTAGCCACAGGTACTATTGTTGATTTCCCTTCTATTGAAAATCAACAAATTAATAGGGCACGTTTTTCGAGAGATGAATCTATGGCTTTACTTAGCGTTGGAGGGTCAAATACGCCTACCAATTCATACTCTTATGATCTTGCAACCAAAAAATACCATAAGCTAACAGATGTTTTAAATAAAGATATCAATGCAGATCATCTTGTTACTTCAGAAGTAGTTCGTTTTAAATCTTTTGATGGGTTAGATATTCCTGCTATATATTATAAACCCAAACAAGCTACTGTAGATCATAAAGTTCCTGCACTGGTATGGGTTCATGGTGGTCCCGGAGGGCAATCCAGACAAGGGTTTAGTTCTGTAATTCAATACCTGGTAAATCATGGATATGCTGTACTGGCTGTAAACAACAGAGGAAGTAGTGGATATGGAAAAACCTTTTACAAAATGGATGATCAAAATCATGGAGATAAAGATCTAAAGGATTGTGTTGCTGGAAAAGACTGGCTGGCAAAACAAGATATCGTAGACGCTGATAAAATAGGAATCATTGGTGGCTCTTATGGAGGATATATGACTATGGCAGCACTCACCTATACTCCAGAAGAGTTTAAGGTTGGAGTAAATATTTTTGGAGTTACAAACTGGTTAAGAACGCTAAAAAGTATTCCGCCATGGTGGGAGTCTTTTAAAGAAGCGTTGTATACAGAAATGGGAGATCCAAATACTGCTGATTCTGTTCGTTTACAACAAATTTCTCCTCTTTTTCATACCGAAAAAGTCACAAAACCATTGATTGTACTTCAAGGAGCCAAAGATCCCAGAGTTTTAAAAGTAGAATCCGATGAAATTGTAGAAGGAGTTAAGAAAAGTGGTGTTCCTGTAGAATATGTATTATTTGAAGATGAAGGACATGGATTTGTAAAAAAAGAAAATCAAATCGAAGCCTATGGTAGAATTTTGAAATTCTTAGATAAATATTTAAAAAGTGCAGGTACCGAAATGATTAATGACGGTAAAACTGAATCTACTAAGATTGATTCGGAGTCCTAAAAAAAGATTTTAAATTTTCCATAGAAAAATAAAAAAGGCTGCCCATATGGGCAGCCTTTAATTAGGGTCAATTTTTATTATTATTTATAAATTATTTTACAAAAATCTTTTGAGTAAGCGTTCTACTACTAGTAGTAACTTGTACAAAATAGATACCGGTAGATAACTTACTAATATCTACTGTTTTTCTCACTACATTTCCTCCCGGAGGTGTTTTAAGATTTATGACCTCTAATGTTCTTCCGTTCATATCTTTGATACTGATTTGAGAAGAAGAAGATTTCGCATTACTAATTTCTAGGTTTAAAAGATCTTTTGCTGGATTAGGGAATGCCTTAAATTGCAACCCTCCTGCTGGTCCATCTCCTTTGAAAGCAGTACCAAATGCTCCTCCACAGGTGCCTAAATTAGTCCATCCTGTAGCAGTTCTTTCATACAAAGATCCGTTATACGTTACACGGTCACCCACATTATATACAGTACCAGAAGAATATGGTGCTACTCCTGCACATGGATCAGTTGTTGTAGTACATGGTCCTAAATTAGTCCATCCTGTAGCTGTTCTTTCATACAAAGATCCATTATAAGTTACTCTATCTCCTACATTATAAACTGTACCAGAAGACCAAGGTGCTACACCATCACAGTTACCGCCACCACTACTACAATTTCCTGAAGAATTATAGGTCGTTTGACCACAAGCAATAGTAAAGTTATCTACTACATCTCCCGAAGCTTTTTTGGCTTGCCATGCGCTTCCTATAGTAGTATTTGCATTATACGAGCCTCCTGCATTGGCAGATCCCTGTAAAGAATTGTTCTGGAAATACTCTAAAGTACAATCTGTATTATTAGTAAATGTAACAGCTGCTGCATCTCCTGTATTACATCCGCCACCGTCACAAGTCTGTAAACAACTTGATCCAGCGATATAATTACGGATCACATTAGCGGGTTGCGAACCAAATCCTTTGTTGAAATTTACTCCAACACTAGTATTAGGGCAATAGCTCATAATGGTTCCTCCTCCCGAAGGGTTTCCTGGTATCGAGCAACTTCCTTCTGTAAAACCTGCACAACCATCTATTGCGGTATTATTACCATTCCATACACATGCATGTGTATGTCGTGATCCTACATTATGTCCTGTCTCATGAGATATTAAGAATACATCAAAAGAATAGGTAGGTATATTTTGATAGCTACCTTTGATACCAGAAACTGCAGCTTTTCTTGATGAGTTACACAGTGTTCCGATTCCTCCTGCTAGTCCGCCTCCAAAACTATAATTCACCATATGTGCTAAATCTCCATTAATACCGTTTTGATTTTTATAGCTGATATAGCTATCAAGACTATTGTTGGTAAATGGTTGATTAGAAGTCCAAGCTTTGGTACCCGATAATTTAATAGATATCTGATCATTGGCATATAGCGCAGCTACTTGATTAAATACAGCTTCGATATAATTAGAAGCTGCCTGAGCTCCTCCCTTATCATTTACAATATCTGTACATATATCAAAGAATATTTTTACACACTTTGCAGCGGCTTTACTTTGTGGGTTATCAGCCAATTCTTCAATAGTGTATCCTCCTTTTTCTATATCATCTTCTACCTGGCAAGAATAATCATATAAATAACTAATTTCCTTATCCTTATAGAGGATATGACTCTTACTATTATTTACAGGTCCTACTACCATATTACCGTCCTGACCATCGATACTAATAAAACCAGATACTTTATCTTCATAAAAACTAATAGCCACCAGAGAGTTAGTCTGGCCTTTTACTACACCTCTGTAGTGTGCTATGTTATCACGAGAAAGCACCTTACCCGAAGGCATATCTATAGCCGAGAAATCGTCTGTTCTAATGCTCACTTTAACAAGGTCTAGTGACATTGCTGATTTCTGCCCCGGAATACTTAAGTTCATCGTACTCGGGAAATTGCCTTGTAAAGACTTCATTTTACTTTGATCTAAAGAAAGTAACACATAATCCTTAAGTTCTTTCGGAATTTGTAAATTACTTTTTTTAGTAATTGCGGTAAAAAGTTCGGTGTTTTCAAAATTTGAGCCCGAGGACTTTTGCTGGGCTACTAGTTCACTGGGTATTTGTGGTTGAGTTTGCGCAAAGCTCATTACCGTAAAAAAGGCAATGGCGATTGTTAATATACGTTTCATTTTTTTGGTTTTAAGATTTGAATCTTTAATTGATAATGGCTGACCCCGAACCACTATTATAAAAACTCAAAACAGTTTGTGTATCATAAAGTTACAAACTTAACACGTACCCAAAAAGGTTACTAAGCATTATTTGCAAATTGTACTAATTATTATAATTTATACCTTCTTTGTGTATGGTAAACCCTTTGCAAGCATGTTATTTTTTGTGGTGTAGTAATTTATTGACATCATAATACTCCCAATCTGCTCTATCTTTAATAAGATCAACCAGAATATCTTTATGCCCCGCACCATAAATGACCAAAACTCTATCTGTTGGTTCAACAATTCTGTTAAGATTAGTGAAGATCTTTAAATTTCTATAATACCATTTTGAAACCACATCGGTACCTATATAATTGCCCTCCTTACCAAAAGAGACCAGATGCTTCAGATAAAACGTTTGATTGTAATTTTTATCAAATTCATCAGAATTGGCAAACTTTATAATATCTAAAACAGAACCTTCGGATATGGATTTCATATCATTTTGCATACTACTAATCAACTCTTTAAACTCTGCTAATTGTACATCTTGATTATTTTGTTTTGCGTAAGCATAAACAGAGTCTGTATCAAATTCTGTATGTGCATCTATGGGATATAGTTTATCATGCCCCATTTGTTTTGCCAAAGGGTAAGATACCTGAACAGTTTCGCCAGACATCCTCCATTTATCTTCTTCGTTCATTTCTTTTTCTAGCACATCATTTAGATAATTAGTATAATATGTCTGGCTCCACAAGGTGTCACCCAATGTTGCTTCGATAGCAATTTTGGTTGGTTTAAACCTGACCACTAAATCAATGAGTTGTTTTAATTCTGCTTGTCTTTTATTAGAATGTATATTCCCAACATCCATATTTACTTCATCTGCTCCCGGGTTATGTAAATGTATCATACCCAAAATACTAATAACTGGTTTTTGATCCTGAGCTTTACAGGATAAACATATAGTGAATACAGTACTTAAAATTAAAATGAGGTTACGCATAATTGTATTATTTTAAAATTATTGAATAGATGTGTTGTAACCAGAGTTCGACATAATAAAATAACTATTCTCTATAGTCCTGCTCAGCTTGCCAAAGTACAATCTTCCAGCCTGTACTGAGCTATATCGAAGTATCAGATCACTCGAATTGACGTCATTTCCTTACATCGAACTTTGGTTTGTATTAATTTTTATTTGGTGTAACCCTTTTATCCAAGGGTAGGATGAGTTGATAATCATATCCATCAATCAGGCTCTTAATCTTATGATAATCACCATTTACGGGTAAAGCTATTCGTCTTTCCTGGATATCTCTACGTATTGCTTCTAGATCAATGATGGTCCATTGATCCCGTTTTGCAAGGGTCATAAAATCTCGAAGACGTTTATAGTAAGAAGCGTATTTTTCTAAGTAATCTTGTTCTTCTCCTTTTTCGTTACTATAATAACGGTGCCATGTATTTATGATAGTAGCTTTTCTGCCTTGCTCTTTAGCAAGTTGAGTAACTAAATCTCCCAGGTCATAACAACCATTAGTTAAAATTTTTGAGGCATGTAGATTTCCAAATTTTAGAAACACTTTAGGATTTAATTCTGTTTGTAATGCTTCTTTATAATTCGTTAAAAAGTTATTACGCATATAGCTTATTCGATCTGCATGTGAATCTTCTCGCCAACGCGTATAAATATCCCAGCTAATTTCTAAATCTTCAACTATCTTTTTGGTATTTTCGTTTCCACGAAAGTGGCTTAAATACTGCTGTACAACAGGCTCTTTTTGGATTTCGTCAAAAAGCCTAATTTTAGAATCTGGTATATTATCTTTTACATACCAGGAGGCAATTATTTTTGATGCTTGTTCTTTTTCTGATTTGATGGTTTCATAGTCTGGACTATCGGTAACAAAAGTGAGTAGCTCATCCATAAAAAATAATGTAGACGAGTAGTATTCTTGATCAAGTCCCCAGATATTCATATCACGTTCTCGGATAGCCTGAAGGAAATAGGCATCCTCAAGACCATCAAAGAAAGGAATCGGAATCTCATGATCTTCTTCGAGAGCATATTGTGTAGTAAACTGTTTGAGATTCTCTACTGTCGTTGATGGTGGCGTACTAAGTGCTACCAGTTTTTTTGCCGAGTAAGGGCCTACTTCAAAAGCAGTGTGATTAAATCCTGCTTTATGTAACATGGGGATGAGTCTTGTAATCAATTGCGAAGTGGCTTTTGAGCCATGGCGTTCACCAAACATCACAAACTGTGATTTAGAAATAATACGTTCCAGCATTGCACGGCCTTCTCCAACAATAGCCGTATCTGTAATTGTAAAATATCTAGTTTTTGTGGCGATATACGATGCATCTATAATAGGTGCCGGATTCGTTTTCTCAACTTTGACCGCAACACTATCCATGGGTTTCTCTTTACAAGAAAAGAATAGGACTATGATACTAAGTGTGATAAATGATTTCATTATTATTCGATTTTAAAACAAATTAAAACGATACCGGTATAACAAATAGCAGATTTACACCTATCCCGATATTTACCGGACAAAAGGCAGATAAAAGAACTATTTGATATTTGGTTGTACAGTTTACCGAGTTTGTATAAAGAAAAAGAGCATTGTAACCAGAAACGTATAAATTGAATATTCAAAATACTATTTTTGAATTATGATCGTATTCAAATACCGTTGGAGATATCACATACTGCTTGGCATATTAATTATTATAATGGATTTATATGGAGATTATATCTACAAGCAAAAAAGTAGTTGGGCAGAATATTTTGATTACCCTATATACTTGTTTGGAATAACAATGTATATCACTTTCTTTAGTATTTATGTGATTAATTATAAGGTATTATGCCCACTGATGCTTTCGCGAAAGCGTATTATGCAATATATCATTGGTGTAATCATATTGGTGTTTTTATTTGCAGGTATCCGTTATCTTCTTGAAGAAGTACTACTATATTCTATTACTGGGTTGCATAATTATGGAGATAACTTTCGCCATTTTGGGTACTATGTATTTGATAACTCATACTATGCTTCAAAATGCTTGTTGTTTAGTACCGCCATATATCTTTTCTTTCGATTTGTAGATCATAAAGAAGCGATTCATCAATTAAAAATTGAAAATAAAAAAGCAGAGTTAAGCTTGCTTAAATCACAATTAGGACCGCATTTCCTTTTTAATACACTTAACAGTTTTTACTCAGAATTACTTATAGAGAGTCAGCCTAAAATCGCGGCAGACATTCATAGGCTTTCGGATTTGTTACGATTTGTGACTTATGAAACCCAACAGGATAAAATACTACTAAAAAAGGATCTTAAGTTTATTGCCGATTATATTTACTTTTTTCAAAAACGTTATGAGGATAATCTAGCAGTAGACTACCAGGTAAATGGAAGTGTTACAAATCAGGAGGTGCCCGCCATGCTATTGATTCATTTTATAGAAAATGTGTTTAAACATGGGATCGTTAATGACAAATCTGCTAAGGCAAATATTACAATAACCATCCTTCCAAATGCTATTGAAATCAGCACTAAAAACAAAATTTCTACTTCAGAAAAGTATGTAGAGCAAGGAGTAGGATATTCAAGTATCCAAAAAAGGTTAACCGCTCTTTTTAAAAATGATTTCATACTATACCATAAAGAAGAAAAACCTTATTTTGAGGCTTATTTAAAAATACCACTATGAATACATCATCATTACGTTGTCTTATTGTAGATGATGAACCGCCAGCAATACGTTTGTTAGAAAATTATGTAGGAAAAATATCGTTTTTAGAACATATCGCCAGTACTACAAAAGCTCTGGAAGCTCTAAAGTATATCGAAAACGATGCTATTGATTTAGTTTTTTTGGATATTCAGATGCCGGATTTATCCGGTATTCAATTATCAAAAATCATCAAAGATAAAGTACAGATTATTTTTACTACAGCGTATCCACAATTTGCTATAGAAGGATATGATCTAAATGCCGTGGATTATTTATTAAAACCTTTTGAATTCGATCGTTTTTACCAAGCTGTTCTTAAGGTAAAGCAAAAAGAAGAGTTCTCTCCTAATAATGTATCTACAAAAGAATACGTATTTATAAAAACCGATGGTAAAAACAATTATGAAAAAGTATATCTAAATGATATCTTATACATAGAAGGCCTAAAAAATTATGTAGCTATTCATTTATCGAATAATCAAATTATTACATATAGTACCTTAAAACATATAGAAAGCACTCTGCCTTCTACTACCTTTATTAAGGTTCATAAATCATATATTGTTTCAATCAATCACATTATCAAGACAGATTCTTTACATGTTCATATTCACAATAAGACATTACCCATAAGTGATACGTATCGTAAACCTTTTTTTGAAATGATTAGTAAAAGAAAATTATAATCTAATCATTCTTAACCCATAAAATTTATCTTTGTAAATACCGTAGTATAACTCTAAAAAAACAAGGCATACCTATACTATTTAGGGTAAAACAGAGATATCTTTTTTAGAAAGCACACGTAATAAATTAACTATGAAACTATCAAAAAGTGGTAACCCGGCATTATTATTAATAGATATTCAAAAAGGTTTTGAAAACATAGCACATTGGGGTGGAGAACGTAACAATCCTGATGCAGAAACCAATATGGAGAAGCTCCTGGTATTTTGGAGAGCACATCATCTTCCTGTATTTCATATCAAACACTGTTCTACTTCCCCAGCTTCTCCCCTGGCTAAAGGTAATATAGGTAATGAATTTATGGATT
Source organism: Aquimarina macrocephali (assembly GCF_051627225.1). Lineage (NCBI taxonomy): Bacteria > Pseudomonadati > Bacteroidota > Flavobacteriia > Flavobacteriales > Flavobacteriaceae > Aquimarina > Aquimarina macrocephali. The sequence continues at coordinate 3,903,393 of NZ_CP151795.1, read as the reverse complement.
TTAATACTCCGCTACCACATGAATCCGTTATCGAAAAAGATGTGAATAGTGCTTTTATAGGGACCAATCTTAAAGAACAATTAGAACAAAAAAACATAGACACTCTGGTTATTATAGGATTAACCACAGATCATTGTGTATCTACTACGACCAGAATGGCTGGTAATTTTGGATTTAAGACCTATTTGATAGAAGATGCTGTTGCCACTTTTAATAAAGTAGGTGCTAATGGTCAAAACTACGATGCGCAATTAATCCATGATACTGCAATAGCAAGTCTAAAAGATGAATTTGCTACAATTTTATCGACACAAAAACTTTTAGATCAAGTATCTCATACTTAGATCAAAATTGTATCTAAACTTGATCTTGAAAATAAGCATGCCACTAGTAATCTGATCAGCAGATACAGAAAAGGTTTAAGCCATAAAAGATTTATTAATTTAGCTACTCTTATAAAGGAAATGTAATTACTATGGTAACTATTTTTAGTTATTACCTGTAATTTAAAAAATCAACTTCGAGAAATAATTGAACTAATGGATGAATCAATTTTGGAACTTCTTAAAAAAGCTGGAGAATTTTCAGAAAAAGAATCTTCACTTCTCAGGCAAGAGCTTCAATATAGGAAACTTGAAAAAGATAGTTTTTTATTAAAAAAAGGCGATACTTGTTCATCAGTTTACTTTGTGATTTCTGGTAGTCTTTATCAATATAATACTGACTCAAACCTCGATAAAAATTTTATTGACCTTTACATTTCTAATGATTGGGTAATAAGCCATAAAAGTTTTACTTCCAGAACACCATCAAAGTATTCGATTCAAGCATTCGAAGACAGTTCTGTCTATGAACTTTCAATAGAATCAATGCACAAATTAATTGGATTATCACAAAGCTTTCTTCAAATGGGTAAAATATTAGAAGAGTCCACATCACGAATCGATTTTTTTGATAACAACAATACGCCTGATGAAAAATATAATCATCTGCTTAAAAGTAAACCTAAGCTTATTCATAAGTTCCCACAAAAAATAATAGCATCTTACTTAAAAATTACACCAGAAACGTTAAGTAGAGTAAGAAAAAGAATTAAGTGATTTATTTCTTGATTTCAATCAAGTGATAATTTTCTTTGAACCTTTGATATTTGTTTTTCATACTAAATATCAATTCAATGAAAAATCATTTTTACAAGAGTACTGGCATCTCACTTATTTCTGGAGCACTACTAATTATTATAACAATGGTGTTACATCCAAGTGGTGGTGGTATTGAGCATATTATTAAAATTTCTAAAACAATTATGATTGCTCATTCATTAGCTATATTTAGTTTACCTATTATTTTATTTGGTTTTTACGGACTTACAATTTGTATTTTAGATAAATGGAGACTTTCTATTCTGGCATTTATCATCATCTCATTTGGACTAATTGCTGCAATGCTTGCAGCTTTATTTAACGGGCTCGTTTTACCCTATTTCCTAAATCAATATTCAAATAGATTAGATGACAATTTGGAAATGTTGAAGCCAATTACCAACTTCAGTTTTTCGATTAATATTCCGCTAGATTACATCTTCATTATCGCTTGCTGTATTGCAATACTTATATATTCCGTTATAGTATTAATTGAAGATAAATTGCCGAAATGGATTGGGTTTTTGGGTGTTTTCATTACACTCTTCGCAATCATTGGAGGATTAACGGGATTTGTATTTACGAGTCTAACAGGCTTTAGAATTTTCACTTTTAGTATTGCTGCTTGGGTTTTATCTAGCGGTCTACATTTAATAAAACACAAACCTAACAAATGAAATTATTAATATTCGGAGCATCAGGTTCTGGGACAACAACTTTGGGAAAAGAGGTTGAAAGAAGGTCAAATTTTAAGCATTTGGATGTTGACGATTATTACTGGAAAAAAACAAAATTACTTTTTCAAGAAAAAATACCCTTAACCGAACGGAATAAAAAACTAAAAGCAGATTTTAACAAATTTGAGAATGTAATCGTAAGTGGCTCAATGGTAAGTTGGGGAAAAGAATGGGAGATAGCATTTGATTTAGCGGTTTTTATCCGATTGGAAAACAAAGAGAGAATGAAGCGACTAAAAAAACGAGAAACCGAACGCTACGGAGACAAGCTTTTAACAGACGAAAAAATTCAGAGAAATTCAAATGCATTCTTAGAATGGGCAAACCAATATGAAAACTCCAGTTTTAACGGAAGAACATTAAAAATTCACAATAATTGGATTAAATTGCTAGACTGTAAAGTTTTGAGAATAAACGGAGAAGTTGAATTGAAGTACAATGTGGAAAAAGTATTAACTGAAATAAAACTACTAGCAACAACGTAGAAAAAGTTAATGACTTGATAACATTTTGCTCTGCTACGACACATATATTAAACATTAGTAATGATTACCAAAAGATGAAAATACCGAAAATAAAAGGAATAATTGACAGACGAATTCTTATCAACTATCAAGTTGACAAAGAAGTTTTGGAAAACTATTTACCAAAACCATTTAAACCTAAGCTAGTTAATGGAAAAGGTATTGCTGGAATATGTTTAATAAGACTAAAAGAAATTAGACCTAAAGGATTACCAAAACAAATCGGAATTTCTTCTGAAAACGGAGCTCACAGAATTGCGGTTGAATGGACAGAAAACGGGGTATTAAAAGAAGGTGTATATATTCCAAGAAGAGATACCTCTTCGAAACTAAACTCTTTGGCAGGAGGAACTATCTTTCCTGGAATTCATCACATTGCAGAATTTACTGTTAGTGAATCCGACGGAAATTATAATGTGGCGTTTATTAGTGATGACAAAACCTCTTTATCAATTGTAGCAGGAGAAACTAACAACTGGAATAAAGAAAGTGTATTTGAAAACCTGAAATGTGTTTCTGATTTTTTCGAGAATGGTTCAATTGGATATTCTCCAGATAAAAATGACTTTGACGGATTAGAACTCAAAGCATATAACTGGGAAGTATCTCTATTAGATGTAAAAGAGGTTCGATCGAGTTTTTTTGAGAATGAAAACATTTTCCCAAAAGGTTCTGTGAAATTTGATAATGCACTTTTGATGAAGGATATTGAACACGAATGGATTGGCTTGAAAAAAATAAAAACCACTAACAAAACATAATCTGCTATATATTAATCCTAAGCCGTAAGTTAAGAAATGAACCAACTATTTAAAAAACCACATCTGATTTTTTTACTTACAATTCCGATAATAATGTTAATTGGATTTTTGAGTAGAGGCGCAGTATTGGATATAAATATTCACGATACTTATTATATAATTGACTATTTTTATTTAGCTACGCTGATTTCTATTCTTTTTGGAATAATAGGACTTGGATATTGGATAATGCAAAAAGTTAATAGAAAACTTTCAAAATGGCTGAATTGGGCTCACATTGTACTCACTTTTGGCGGAGTCATATTAGTGCCTATTTTGAATCAACTTTATCGGAAAGAAATAATAGAATATAAATTCAATAATAATCTCACTTTAGTCATAACAGTAATAATACTTCTCATGATTTTAGGGCAACTCATTTTTCCGATTAATATAATTTATGGACTAATAAAGAATCGTAAAAACCAGTAGCTAACAATAGCTATGATACATTTAAACACACACAACCTTTTCTTAAAAAAGGAATCTATATAAAAAACGAAAATGGGAAAATACTTTTTACTATCAATTTTTGGAGTATTGCTTTTAAGCTGTTCAAATGATGATGATTCCCAGAAGATTGAATTTATCGGAAAAACTTTTGACTATCTTTTTTTTGAAACCGAACAAGAATGTATAGATGCGCAAACTGACCCTAATTTTTTTATAAACTGTCATCAAGAACTAAGTTTTATTGATACTGAAAATGTAGAAATAGTGTTTACCGACATAAAATATTCTTCTAATTATAAAATCGAGAATAATAAAGTAGTGATATACTCATCATCAAACACATTGGGGTTTCAAAATAATATTGTTTTTGAAATCCTAAACAACTCTTCTCTAAAACTCGTAGACAATAATACAATATGGAAACTACGGACAGGAAATTCTATATGGGATTAGAAAAATGTATGCTATCATAGCAGCTGAGTGATATTAGAACCTAGCATTTAACATAGTAATCCTGATAGCGCGGATTTGTAATCCGTGAAACATGCCAAAATATCAAAACAGACCTGATAGCGCGGATTTGTAATCCGTGAAACATGCCAAAATATCAAAACAGTCACTTATATGTGATTGTTTTTTGTTAAAATACATTCATAATAACTAGTTATAGATACGATTGTTTTAAATTTATTTTGAAATTTTAAAAGCACGGATTTAAGGTGCAAATCCACACTATCGGGTAGAAATATTTGTGTGGTGTATACGAAAAATAGTAAAAACACGTACTGAAAAGATATGGAAGTTATTATTACAGTTGTTGGTTTTTTGGGAGCAGGAAAAACCACATTATTAAAACACTTGATGATCGGCTATATTGACAAAGGTTGGAAACCTTTTATTATTCTTAATGATTATGAAAATGCAAATCTTGATGCCCAACAATTTATCGAGCAAATAGAATCTAAACAAGTCAGGGCACTTAGTGGCAGTTGTATTTGTTGTAGTGGCATAAATGAACTTAGAGATTTTGTCAATAGAATTCCTAAGCGAACTAATGGAATAACGCTTATTGAAGCTAACGGTACTTCTGATGCCTGTTCACTCATGAGCTTTCTTGGAGTTGGTCTCAACGACCGGTTTCTACCACCTGTTCAAATATCGGTTGTTGACGTTAAAAATTGGCAAAAAAGAGGAGAACATAATGAACTTGAAGCAAATCAGATTCAGGTATCTTCTTTGATTGTATTAACACATATTGAAAATATACCATTAGACAGGTTAACCTTTGTAGTTAAAGAACTACATAAACTCAACCCATTAGCAGAAATTATAAACATGGATAAAATTGATGTTTCACTTATTCCTAAACTCTCCCCATCTAAAAACAATCCTCAAAAGTTTGAACACCTTAAAACTCATTGGTCTTCCTGCTCTACTGATCTACCAAGTTTACCGAATTCAAATTGCATTTATGATATTTGTAATGCACTTCCAAAAAGTATCCTACGTGTAAAAGGCTGTACTCAAATTGGAAATGAAGAAGAGTATACTTATTTTGAACGAACTCCAAATGGTGAAGTACTTATTAGACCGTTTAATGGAGTACCAATAACAGGATCAAAACTTCTAACTATAGGCCCTGGGAGTGAACCTAAACTACTTGAAAAAGCAATCAAAATGAGCCTATTACAACAGAATAAAAATGAATTTAAACACGCTACAACAAAGTATAAACCCTATTAAAACAGGGTTTATACTTTAAGCCAATAATTATAAACAAAGAAGCTTATATTAAAGATATGTTAAAAATTAAAATAGGAATTATAACAGTTAGCGATAGAGCTAGCGCTGGGGTTTATGAAGATGAGAGTGGAAAAGCAATCATAGATACTCTAAATGAATATTTGAATTCTGAATGGACAGATTTACACGAAATTATTCCAGATGAACAAGATTTGATAGAAAAAACAATCATTGATATGGTTGATAATCAAAATTGCTGTTTAGTAATTACGACAGGAGGTACAGGTCCTTCTAAAAGAGATGTGACACCAGAAGCTACTGAAGCCGTATGTGATCGCATGATGCCTGGGTTTGGAGAGCTTATGAGATCAGAATCATTAAAATATGTACCTACTGCTATCCTCTCAAGACAAACTGCCGGCCTAAGAAAATCAAGTTTAATAGTTAATCTTCCTGGAAAACCAAAATCGATAAGAGAGTGTTTGAGTGCCGTTTTTCCAGCTATTCCATATTGTATAGATTTAATGGATGGACCATTTTTAGAATGTAATGAAGATATTATAAAGCCATTTAGACCAAAGAATAAGATAAAAGCCAACAGCTAACACTATGTAAATGCAATGCCTTTTTAGTGTTTTGAGGAAAGATTATGACAACAGACATAAGTGTGTATGGATAATAAATATGATGAAGTGATTCAAAAGTTGACAAAATAAACTGAAGTTAAACCTAAAAAAAATGTCAAAGTATTTACTTAATTGCTTTTTACTTGTATTGCCCTTATTTATATGGAATATAGCTCTTTATAAATATTTACCCAAAGGCTATACATCTAAAAATATTTGGGATGATATTCCATTTTGGCTAAATATAACTGAAAATATTCTAAGAATAATTGTCTTCCTCCTCCCACTATTAATGATACTTTCTTTTCAAACTAAAACTCAAAAAATAGGGTTAGTAGTTTACTTAGGTGCTCTTCTAATTTATTTTTTATCTTGGATTTTACAGATTTACTTTAGTGATAGTTTATGGAGTAGAAGTTTAATAGGATTTATGGCTCCTGCATATACAACCATCTTTATTTTTATTGGAATTGCAATGATTGGTATACAATCAATTATCCCTATTCCAAGGATAAGTTTGATTTATATTTTAGCATCTATACTTTTTGCTTCAATTCATACGTACCATTCATATTTAGCATACATGAATCTACAACAGCATATTTAGAGATTGATTAAATAAGAAGAAAACCTAACAATGCCCCCCGATGGTGTGGATTTGCACCTTAAATCCTGATAGCTCGGATTTGTAATCCGTGAAATATAAGTAATATCAAAACAGTCACTTATAATGTGACTGTTTTTTTGTTATCGTAAATTATTAATAATTGTTCAGACCCGAAAAATGAAATTTTATTATATCTACAGAATACAAAGCAACAATGCCAGATGTTGGTTATTAGATTATATTTTATCGTATCCCTTCTATTCTTAATTTTCCTTTAGCATTAGGAATAACATCAAATAGAATCTGTTCTACCTCATTGTTGGTTTCAACACCAAGAATTACTTCATTTTCTTTTACCATGATTTGTACGATCTTTCCTCCTTTAAGATCTTCATGTAATTGTTTAAACATTGCTATATGTTTCTCTATAGAAAAAGAATTTTTAAAAGTAGGTGTCATTCTATTTTCTATAAAAGATTTCCAGGCATTTTGGTCATTTTGATTCATTGTCTTCATAAATTCATCTACTAATTGATCTGCCATTTCTCCGATTATTGTTCCCTTTGATTGTTCACTAACAATAGGGTTGAAATCAGGTTTTAAAAGTATCCCTGCTACCTGAGAAGCAATATTTTCGAATTTACGTTGTACTGCATTAGTCATTATAATAATGGTAATATCTTCTTCGAGATAGCGCCACATATCGGCAAAGAAAATCCCATTACCTCCATTATGAGCAATTAATTCTGTATTGCGAGGTGTAGGAAAAATAGCCCATCCATACCCGTAATATGATCCAGCTCCTTCTCCTTCTTCAATATGTTTGTCGTAGTACTTGGATTTTGCTGTAGCATCCAAAATTTTATCTCCTAACAATGCCTGGTGCCATTTATACATATCTTGTGTAGTGGATAGTACTCCCCCATTTCCTTTTAAGTGCCAATACGGCCCATCAACATCCCATTTTTTATCTGTAGGTTTTCCCCAATATTTATTTTTACGATATCCAACTGCTATATCTTTAAATGAAGGCTTTTTATATCCGGTATGGTCCATCCCAGAAGGTTTCCACAAGTGTTTCATTAAATACTCTTCGTAAGATGTTCCCGAAACTTTCTCAATAACAATTCCTAAGAAACTATACCCCACATTAGAGTATATAAACTTGGTTCCTGGCTTAAATAGTAATTTTCTTTTAAAAGCTTCTTCAATAAATTCTTGAGTAGAAATACGTTCATAATCATCTCCTATTCCTGATTGAAATCCAGAAGAATGTGTAAGTAACTGGTGTAATGTGATATCTTTTTTATCAACGGGTATATTAGAGATATATTTAGAGAGTTTGTCTTCTACAGATAACTTTCCCTGCATTTCTAATTTTAAAATAGCAGCACCCGTAAATTGTTTGGTAATCGAACCTATATCGAAAACAGTTTCTGAAGTGCTTTTGATTTTGTTTTCGCGATTAGAATATCCATATCCCTTTTCCAACAGGACTTTTCCCTTTTGGGCTACCAAAACACTTCCAGAAAACCCTGATTTTTCTAGTTCATTTAGATAATCTGATAATTTCTCTTTATTGGTTACGGTGTCACTACTAACTACTTGTGCTACTGTTGGTTCTTGTTTACAAGATAGTAGAAGGCATATTAGTCCTATTATTTTAAATACATGTTTCATCTGTTCTTTTTTAATGGTTTTGAGAAACAATATTAAAATGGTTATCAATAGTTTACAACAAAATGTTACCTAGGTAAAAACTAAGTTACCTACTTCAAAATCCAAGATGTCAAATGTATTCCTACCAAAATCTTTTGGTTTTGTACCAAAAATCAAGAGTACAGCACTTTTACAAAATCGATTCAACAATTATCTATACTTTTGAATTGTGAGCATACCACAAATAACTTTACAACGATGGATCGAGGTCTTCCTGAATATTCTATTCTGGATTGCCGCTGTTGCTATTTTATTATTGACTACCGAGATAGGAATAGTTGAAAATACAGTAGAAGATGTAGATGGTGTCATAGTACAGGAAACCATAGAAATGGGGATTTTTATTCTTCCAAATTTTATAGGAATGATAAGTATTATTCCTTTCTTTTATATCGTCACTTTTTACTTAACTCCAAGATACTATTCGTCTAAAAAGTACCTGGTTTTTTCTGGTTTACTCCTTTTAGGTTTAGCCGATCTTCTGTTAATTGAGTTGGGAGTTGTATATCTTCAGAATACGACGTTTCATACTATGATGATACGATTTTTTATATTTTATAACCTCTTTTTTATTATTGCTGCAGTGGTCTATGGAATGATAAGACATCAACTAAAAATGGAAACACATCAACAAACATTAGAAAAAGAAAAGATAAGCGCCGAATTACAATTGATGCAATCGCAGATCAATCCACACTTTATGTTTAATGCATTAAACAACTTATTAGCGATATCAGAACGTTCAGAAAATGCTGAGACTTCTTCGGGAATCACTAAGTTATCTGATCTACTACGATTCATGATTTATGATACTCAAGCAGAACAAGTATTACTTTCTAAAGAAATTGAATTTATAGAAAACTATATTGCTCTTCAAAAACTAAAATATAGTACCGAAGATCCTTTTGAAATTTCATTTAGTACAGAAACAAATGATGAAGATCCAAAAATTGCGCCTACACTATTAATTCCATTTGTCGAAAATGCTTTTAAACATGGCCTTGATATCCAGTCCGACTCTTTTATTCATATCAAACTTGGGCTTAAAGATAACCTACTATATTTGGAAGTTAAAAACTCAAAACATCACCTTAAAAAGACCGAATTCGAAAAAAAATACTCTGGTATCGGCTTAGAAAATGTAAAAAAACGCCTGCATTTGATCTATCCAAATCAATATAATTTGGATATCAGGGAAGATGAGCATATCTTTTATGTACTATTAAATATTAATCTTACCACATGATCACCGCTGTAATTATAGACGATGAACCTAACGCTATAGAGTTATTGCAGGGCTATATCAAAAAATTATCTTTTGTAGAATGCATTCATAGCTTTAGAAATCCTATTGAAGCATTAGTGTTTTTAAAAGAGTACGATGTAGATTTAATATTTCTGGATATCAACATGCCTCAATTATCGGGGATTTCTTTTATAAAAACACTAGAAAATCCTCCTAAAATTATATTGACAACAGCGTATTCTGAGTATGCCGTAGAAAGTTATGAATATCAGGTTACTGATTATTTATTAAAGCCCATTTCATTTGAACGTTTTCTGAAAGCAGTACTTAAAATTAAAGACACTATTGAAGAACCAAAATTAGAAGAAGTAGCCAATGGTATCATCTATATAAAAAGTGGTCAACAACAATTTAAAACTAAGATCGAGGACATTTTATATCTTCAAAAAGATGGTAATTATATAAGCTATATTACTAAAGATAAAAATATTCTGGCCAGACAATCGATTAAAAATGCCCTGGATGAATTAGGAAATAAGTTTATACAGATTCATAAATCAACTATTATTAATGTAGATCATATTTCGGCTTTTGATTCTCATTCGGTAATAATTAAAGATATAAAATTATCTGTTGGGCAATCCTATAAAGTAGTCTTTCAAAACTATGTGAAATCTACATGAACACAAACTAATCTCTCTATATTTCTTATAGTTTTTAACAATTAAAGAGCTTTGATCAAAGCTACTTATGTTCAAAACGGTAAAAGAGATATACCAAATTCGTTTATTATACAAAATAAGGTAAGGGATAATACTAAATTCTTACTTTTGGAAATAAGAACTATACCTTAAAAACGTGGAAAAAATTATATCTAGTATAAAAAGTATGTATGCTGTAAGCGATGCTTCTATAGCATCTTTAACAAGTAAGATGACAAAACTAGATCTTCCTAAAAAGCATGTACTTATTAAAAGTGGGATGGTTGATAAGAATTATTATTTCATAGAAAAAGGGTTGACTCGTTCTTATTGTATTATTGATGGAGAAGAAGCTACTACCTGGTTTAGTAAAGAAGGAGAATTAGCCTTTTCTATGTTAAGTTGTTATGAAAACAAACCGGGTTTCGAATATGTAGACTTATTAGAAGATTCTGTTATATACGCTATTCCTGTACATGAATTAAATTTATTGTATAAAACCAATATTGAAATTGCAAATTGGTCCAGAATAGCACATCAAAAAGCTTTTCTTGATCTAGAATTACGACATATTGCCCTGGCTACACAATCGGCTAAGGAACGCTACGATACTTTTACTCAAGAGAAATCTGATTTATTTAAACGTGTAAAACTAGGCTATATCGCCTCTTTTTTAGGAGTTACTCAAGTTACTTTAAGTAGATTAAGAGCTAAACAACATTTTTTAACATAGGTAAAAAATATTCTTCTAAAACAAAGCTAATTTTGTACGGTCGTTATTTAATTTAAGAAAACATGCATATGACCGAAAAAGAAAAAATGCTGGCTGGTGAATCCTATGATACGAGAGATCCAGAATTAATCGAAATGTATCATAATGCCAGAAAATTAATGCAGGTATACAATGCTCTGGATTCTACAGATACCCAAGGTAAAAAACAAACACTATCAGATTTATTAGGACATATTGGAGATGGCGCATGGATCGAACCTCCTTTTTTTTGTGATTATGGAGTGCATATTTCTGTTGGAGAAAACACAGTAATAAATACCAATTGCATGTTTATCGATGATAATACAATAACCATTGGAAAAAACGGGCTAATTGCGCCTTTTGTTCAAATATATACGGCAAAACATCCTGTAAAAGCCTCTGATAGAATACAAAACTCTGGCAATGCTCCCTTTACTACATTAACGAGTCCTGTAAAAATTGGAGATAACGTATGGATAGGCGGAAACAGCGTTATATTACCCGGAGTTACTATCGGTAACAATGTTACCATAGGAGCAGGTTCGGTAGTAACTAAAGATATTCCTGATAATACATTAGCTTTTGGAAATCCATGTGCAATCATAAAAACCATATAAAATGAACTTTTTACAATCTATACCAGAATCAATATTTGAAATTATCGGTTTTTCTATTGGTTTTTTTGTTTGCGTTATAACTGCTATTCAAATCATTAAAGAATATAAATCAAAACAATCTAGTAGTCTTTCACCCGGTTATGTTATGGGTTGGCTATTTGTGTATTCATTTTGGGCTATCTATGGCCTTCGATTTGAAGCAGTCGCTTTATGGACTACCAATAGTCTTGCATTATTCTTGCAAATCGGTTTATGTATAATAGTATTCAAAAAGAATAAAAAAATTAAGCATGTCTAAAATTAAAATTGGAATCATAGGGTATGGCAATTGGGTTAAAGACGCTTATATACCAGCTCTTACATATGACGGAAGAGCCGATATTGTTGCCATTTCTGCAAAAAGTGATACTACCATCGCAGCTATCAAATCACAATTTGGAAATACCATTGATGTATATAGTAATTATGAAGACTTATTAAATTCACCCTCGATTGATGCCATAATGATTGCAGTTCCTGATGCTTTACATGGTAAAATTGTAATGGAAGCATTAGATTCTGGTAAGGCTATTTTTTATGAACCTCCTATTGGTCATACCAGAGATTTGATACCAAAAGTACTGAAGAAGTTGATAAATGCTCCACAAATTACACATGCCGATCTAGAATTAGGACTTATTCCTGTTATAGCAGAAGCAGCTAAACTTATAAAAAATAAAGCTATTGGAAAAACACAAACTGTAAGTATTGATTTAAGGTCTAATTGGGGACCTGAACCCGATCAGGATACAACAAACATTAATCGCTTATCACTCTGGTATGTTCATGTTCTTAACATTTTACTAAATGCTACACCAAAACGTGTTCTTATTATGGATGGTCAAGGAACCGATGGAAGACGACAAAGTCGAAGTACTGGTCTTTTTGATTATAACAGTATTTGGGGTGAATTAAAAGTTAATATAGATAGTGTAGATAAACTGGTAATTACGGTAGAGATTATTGGTAGCAAAGGAGATATCCAAATAGATATTTTAACAGGAGAACTGAAATTAAGAACTAAAGAAAAATCTTTAACAGAACATTTCCCTGCATTACAACCTTATGCAGACTGGCCCGGAATGAGAGAATCAATAACTCATTTTTTAAATGCTATAGAAAGTGGAAATCCAAGTTTTGCAAATGCACATCTGGTTGCAGAATTACAAGCTATAGGTATGGCTTCTGAAGAGTCTAAAGATACTGGGAACTGGGCCGTAGTAAAAAGTATGGTATCTGGGTAATATTCATATTTCCATTTTAATCTTCTGAAGTAATTAAAAATTAATTTGTAGTAGCATCGTGTTTCTTAGCACCTTTACCAAGATATTCTGTTGGAGTCATCGAAGTTACTTTTTTAAACGCTCTGTAAAAACTGGTTTTACTACTAAACCCGCACTCTTCTCCAATAGCCTGAACGGATATTTTCTGTAGTGCTCCCGATTGCAGCATTTTTTTAGCCTTCTTAATACGATGATGATTAATAATTTCATAAAAGTTAGAACTCATTTTCTCACTCAATACCTGTGAGATATGGTGAGATGGTACATCAATAGTTTTTGACAGATCTGCAATTTTGAAGTTAGATATTAGATACCAATCTTCATTTTCAAAAAATGTCTGTATTTGTTGTTGTATCTCCAGCGATCGCATTTCAGATAATGGTGATGTTTTATATTTTTTCCCTTCCAACACAGGGAGAATTTGCTTTATATCCACAATCCAATATCCTAGTAATAATATAGTTATTGACATTAATCCAGAAAGAATAATTTCTGCGGTTATTGCTGAAGCTCCTGTAAGTAAAAAACCTGTTTGTAATACGATTTCTGTAAAAGCTAAAATCATTAACAATACACCAAATCGTTTTAATAATATACTATTCTTTTTATCTTTTTTATACATCATTACTAAGGTTGCCAACGCATAGAACAACAACAAAATCAAATGTAAACTTGCTTGTAACCAATCAGAAAAGGCTACTGCACCACCAGGTAAAATATCATAATAGTATTGTATAATTTCTTGCTTTTCTTCAGAACTCCCTAAATATCTGGGAAAAAGAAGTATCAACATCATTAAAAAAGGCAAAAGATGAATACTATCTCTTTTCTTTAATCTAAAAGAAGAATCTCCATAACTCTTCACAAATAAATAAAAACAGGGGCCTACCAAAAATAACAATGGATATCCAATCCCCAACATATGCGGCCATTGCTTGATCAGTTGAGTAGTAAACAATAAATAGGTAAACAAATGTTGTATAAGTCCAAAAAGAGCTATCGCGAGAAAATATCTCGATTGTTTAAGTGAAGTACTTTTCAAAATAACCAAAACAACAAAACTACCAACGACAATTACTCCTCCTAATAGAAAAGTAATTCCAAATGCAAAAGACTCTATACTATTCATATCATAAAAATAGTACTACTTAATTAAATGAAAAACTGAATTAGATAGAATATATAACAAATGAGTTTCAATTAATTAAGTGTTCCCTATTTTCAAGGCTTCCCGTGATTTTCTCAGGTACTTTTATGATGTAGAAACAATAAAACAAATAGTCATGATACGTAAAATTTTAAAAGGAATAGCACTATTTCTAGTACTCGATATTGTCATTATACTTGTATATGGTTTTGTTCAATATCCAAAAGCCAAAGGTGTACAACACTTTACCGCCGAACGAATCATTAATGCTCCCAAAGATCAGGTTTGGGAAGTAATTTCTGATGTAGGCAACTACCACAAAGTAACGGCCCCCAGTATTAATCATGTCGAGATTATTGAAGGAGAAGGTTTAGGTATGAAACGTGTTTGTAGTGCACCAGATGGAAGCAGTTGGGAAGAAACCTGTACATTATGGAATCCTGGTAAAGAGTTTCAGTTTGTTGTAAACACTCAAAAAAAAGACTACCCTTTTCCTTTAAAATCATTATCCGGTTCCTGGAAATTAGAAGCAATAAGCGCTATGCAAACCCGTCTTTTTCTAGATTTCTCTTATGAATTCAAGAGCCCTTTCCTAAGTGGATATTTCTTATCCATGGGAACAGGACAAGCTGAAAAAGACACTGAGTTTTTATTAAATAACTGGCAGAAAATAGCAGAAAAATAAAATCAATATCATGAAAGCATATATCACAATACTTATATTTTTAATATCCTCACAAATTGTATTTTCTCAACAAAAAATCCCAGATTGGTTTGTTAAAAACATGGAGCAATCCATAGGGAGCTGGATTACTGATAATGAAACATATAAAAGTAAAAATGAACCCTTTGATCAGTATGGTATGGATTGGGAATGGGGAATCGGGAAACAAAGTATCACAGGTAAACTCTATGGATTAATAAATGGAAAAAAACAGGGAACCTTTTGGAAATTTCGTCAATATTGGGATTTTTTCAAAAGCCAAGGTATTGTCGCTCAATATGGCAGTGATGGTACGGTTGGAATCGGCCCTATGACTCAAAAAGAAGGAAATCAAACTGAAATGATTCAGGAATTCATAAGCCCCAATGGTAGTAAAAATGTTCACAGGCATCTTTCTAGTTTAAAAGAAGGAGAACTTATCACCACCTCATTCGACATTCAATCCGACAAAACATGGAAAAAAAGAAGGTCGTACATTTGGTATATAACCAAAAATATAAAAAACATGGATCTCGGTATTTTTTCAATTTCATTAGCAGTAAAAGATATTAAAGCTTCTAAAAGCTTTTATGAAAAACTAGGTTTTACAATGATTGATGGTAATTTGGATCAAAAATGGGCTATCCTTAAAAATGGAAATTCAAAAATTGGTTTGTTTCAGGAAATGTTTCCTAGCAATACATTAACTTTTAATTCTGAAAATGCCCGGGGTATTCATAAAAAGATAAAAGGAGAAGGAATTACAGTTACAATGTCGAATGGTATGGATAAGAAAGAAGGACCTGTATCTTTTATGATTACGGATCCTGATGGAAATCCTATTTTAATTGACCAACATTAAAAAGGAAATTTAATACAAGAACCTGTTGATCCCTTAATTCCTTGCAGGTTGAAATTATTAATACTTAAAATGTTATTTTAAAGTAAAAAGTTCGACCTTTAATACAAACTACCATCTATATGAGTCTTTCTAAAGTTACTTTTATCAATGCTGAAGGTCAATCACTATCGGGGCGTTTAGAGCTTCCTGCCGATCAACATCCCCATAATTTTGTATTATTTGCACATTGCTTTACTTGTAATAAGAATCTAGGTGCGGTACGAAATATAAGTAGAGGACTTACTTCTCAAGGATTTGGAGTACTGAGATTTGATTTTACCGGGCTCGGAGAAAGCGAAGGTGATTTTGAAGACACCAACTTTTCTGGTAATGTCGAAGATCTTGTAGCCGCAGCAGACTTTTTGGCAAAAAAGTATAAAGCTCCTACTCTACTTATTGGGCATTCTCTTGGAGGTGCCGCTTCAATATTTGCAGCAGCAAAGATTGACACTATTAAAGCAGTTGCAACGATTGGAGCTCCTTCTAACCCAAAGCACGTTGCACATTTACTAAAAAGCGGTTTAGAAGAAATTCAAATAAACGGAAAAGCTACAATCAACCTAAGTGGGAGGGATTTTACGATAAAAAAACAATTTTTGGATGATTTAGAAACCAAATCACTTCCTGAAGTTGCAAAACATTTGGATAAAGCACTTCTGGTAATGCATTCTCCACAGGATACTACTGTACCTATAAAAAATGCTGAAGAAATTTATCATGCTGCAAAACACCCCAAAAGCTTCGTAACCTTAGATGGAGCAGATCACTTGCTGATGCGGAAAGAAGATTCTATGTATGCCGGAAATGTTATTGCAGGATGGTCCTCTCGATATATTGAAATTCCTGAAGAACCAAGACTTAAAAGCCAACACCATGTAGTTGCCAGTTTAGGAAATGCTGAAGGGTATACAACACAAATGAAAGTTGGAAATCATTATTTGATTGCCGATGAGCCAGAAAGTGTAGGAGGTCATGATTTTGGGCCATCACCCTATGAGTATGTATCAGCCGGATTATCTGCCTGTACAGCTATGACCATAAAAATGTATGTTGCCAGAAAAGGGTGGGATTTACAGCATGTAGAAGTACATACCAGTTATAGTAAATCTCATATGGTAGATTGTGAAAACTGTGAAGATCCAACAGCAAAAATCGATACTTTCGAAAGAGAAATAAAGATCGAAGGAAATCTTGATGAAAAACAAATTACCAGAATCCTACAGATCGCAGATAAATGTCCCGTTCATAAGACCTTGCATAGTGAAACGCAGGTCATTACTACTTTGATTTAAAGATCAATATCACCAAATTTAAATACATCTATAAAACAAAAAAGACCGTTCTTTCGAACGGTCTTTAGTATTACTCTACAAATCAGTTATTCAATAATAAAGCGTTTTATTGTATCTTTTTCTTTCTTTTCAGAATTTTGGATTCTAAGTATATACATACCAGCACCCAAGCGATCAAGATTGATAAAACCATTATTATTAAGCCTTCCTTCTCCAACTACTTGTCCCATAATATTTATAACAGAATACGATGTATTTGATATTTCTTTGCTAGGAACAAACACTCGAAGTAAGTTTCCTTTCTTCAATGGGTTTGGTGCGATTCTAATGGTTGATACATCACCTTCATCTTCATCACCCAGAATAGGTGTCATATTTCCAAATCCTGCTACCATTTCTGCTGCTAATGCTCCACCACAAGATCCTTCATAAATCTTCACATTAGAGAATATTGAGTTATTTCCGCTTCCTGCATCGTTATCATTGATAAATACTAAACGATCCATACTACCTGTATAAAAATCACCTACAGGAATAACATATTTCTTAGTACCACTAGCATAATTATCAAAGTTGGTTACTCCATAATTTTGAGTTCCATGTACTTTAAAATATCGTGTAGAAGTCAGTGTGTTATCATTTTCAAAACCAACTGCATGAATCTCACCTTGAGAAGTACTGCTAAAATCAAATTCTATTACTGTATTAGCTGTAACGGTATAGTTAAGACTAATATATTTCCAGGTATTATTCTGCATAGATAATCCTGCTCCCCCGCTTACGATTGAGAAATTACCTGCATTATCTTGGTTAGAGAACGCATTAATCTGGAAATCATTAAAATTCAACGCATCACACACCGGAGGGTTTGTCGTACCATTTTGAATACTTACTGCATCTATTGCAATATCACTTTGCCAACCGCTAGTACCACTACCTGTAACTACATTAAATCGTAATTGTACACTTGCATTACCTGCATATGCCGATAGATCAACATCTGCTGTATTCCAACTGGTACCCTGAGCACCTGTTTTAGAGAATACGCTTGTCCAGTTTCCTGTATTATTGGTTCTTGCTTCTACTACTAAAGTATTTATTGCACTTCCTACCATATGGTATTGGAATGCAAGTTTAGGAGTAGTTAAACTACTGAAATTTAAACAAGGTGAATTTAGTATAGCTCGTTTGTTAGGGAATCCCGTTCCATTACCAGAAGCTTCTACATAAAGGTAGAAAGTACCATCTGCTGCGCTACTTGGTCCGGTTCCTGTAGATGGAGTGGTTCCAGAATTTCTGGTCCAGTTTAAGTCATCTCCAGATGTTGTTTGTGCCCATTGTCCTAAATTAGTTTCAAAACTTTCTGAAAAAGGAAATGAAGTCACATCACCAGAACAATTACCTGTTCCTGGATCTGTGCCATCACAAGGATTCACAAAAGAAACAGTTTGATCTGTATTACTATTAGAACCACCATTATTATTTTCGTTAGCATCTTTCCCTACTCCACGTGCTGCAAATGCTTTCCAAATCAAGCACTTATATTTTTCGTTATACAAATCTTTGTCTGCCTGAAGAATTCCATCTCTACCCGAAACAAATCCTGGGTTATTAGCTGTATTCTTTAATCCTTCAATAACAAGGGCCATAGCAATATTATTCCCACCTGTTCCATTATAAAAATCCGCATCAAAACCTTCCTGATCTATTAAAGCCCAGGTCATATCCCAAAGAATGGTTGCAAATGCATAACCAACTCCATGTGGTACACGTAGGTTATTTATATCTCCATAATCTGTACTGTTAATAGATGTATCTGTAGAATATCGAGTTGGTCTAATTCCGTTTCCAGAAGTTGGTTGGCCAAGCGCATATGTACCAACACCTCTTCCATCTGTACCTACATCACCTGCTTTCATGGTCAATATTAATCCAAAAAAGTCAGACCAGCCTTCTCCCATTTGTTCAGATCCTCCTAAAACATTAGAAGAAGGTCCTCCTACTAATCGAGTAGAAATACCATGACCATACTCATGAGCTATAATTCCATTATCAAAATCCCCATCTCTCTTAGGGTTCGTTTTATTCCATAAGAACATTTGCATTCTTGGGTTACTTCCATCTGGTGGAGTACCGAAATTTGCATTATTGATACAATTGGTTCTTGGATCATTACAAGTAACACTACCATCTTGTGCATCTGCATTTACAGAATCGCTTCCTGCCCCGCCTTTACCATAGTTGTTTTCCTGAAAATTTCCACTAGCTTCATTAAAGCCATATTGATAGAATACATCATGTATTATATTATTCCAGTAAAATAAATTGGTTATAGCAGCATCTCTATAGTTGCTAGGGTCTTGATTAAGATTTAATGGAAAATTAAAATCAAGACTTGATCCTCCACTAGGAGAAGCACCTGTACCATTATTTCCGTTAATATCATCCTGTGCCCATACATTATTACCTCTTGTAATGGTATGTTCTGCTCCATTACTTCCGTTAGTATCATGCCATCCAAAAGGAGATGCTGTAGTATTTGCTGGATTTGTAACTACAGAACGGCTACCATGTATTGGGCTTTCTACCGGCATTGCAAGTACATTATATGAGTCAGGAGCCAAAGCTGCCGTTGGTGCTTCTGCAACTGTTACTACTGCTTTGGTATCCATAAGTACAGATTCATGATTGTGTGACCCGTGATCAGCACTTTCAAAACTACACTTAACTACCCAGTTATCTTCATATATAATTTCACCTGTCGCAGCATCTACAAAACTATTCCACCAGTTATGTCCGTTTTTCTCATAGAGACTCACATTCCAACTTAGACGTAATTCGTTATTATGCAATTTATAGACTTTTCTAACTTGAATAGGTTCGTTATCCCCTGTAATTCCAGAATCTGTAAATTGTGAAACATCGTTTCCATTAGATTTGCTTACAGTTTTAGATAATCTTTTAGCAGAAGGCAAGTTATGCGCCCTTATAACCGCATTTATTGCCGAAATCTCTGTAGAAGATGCTTTAGTAGAAGTTACTTTTGATTTTACTCCTTTAATAAATTGATCAATTTCATAAGTAACTTTACCATTATTAACCGTTAACTTAAAAGTTCCATCTACAATAGGAATTCCATTATAAAGCTGATTAACATATACATGTGTTAAACCAGGTTTTAATGAAGGAACCTCATCTGTAATTCTCCATTCTGAAAAATCAGTATTTAAAGTTTTTGAAGATTCATTTTTAGCAATATCGCTAAAGTGATTTCGAACTAGCGTGTTCGAGTTCTGTGCAAGAATTGTTTGCCCTATTAAAAATAATAGAATGACAAACGAGTAACCTTTTTTCATAAAAAAAATTTTTGAGTTTGTGTTCTATAAAATTAACAAAAATTAAAGCATTTATATAAACAAATGAGAATGTCTCACGAAACACACGAAATTTAACAAAAATATTGAAATATGTTTAATACAGACACTAATACACTTTTTGTCACAAATAATACTTTGCTCAACTATTATGAATACTGGTTCTATGATTAAAATATTTTTTATCTAAAACTTTACTAAAAAAAAGGGAAGAATAAGAATCCCTTTTTAACATTACGGAAAAAGTGTCGAATTTAGTATTGAATTTTTCTATAACTAACGTTAGTTATCTATACTAAATATCAAATTTGATTAACACTATTAAATAAACATTAAACAAAATATTCTTAAATTGAAGCAAATTTTGTTTTGTATTTTCGGTAAAATCATAGGCTATGAAAAATCAATTTTTTGAAACTTCACTCAATTCTAGTCATAGTATTATTGTGCCAGATAAAATTGCACAATATCTTATAGAAGAAGGGCATAAAAGAGTGATTGTAGAAATTACTTTCAATACAGCATCAGTACGATTTCATGCAGCTTTACAAAAATGGAAAAGCAATTATCATATTACTTTTAATAAACAAAATCAAAAGAAACTAGGTGTTTTCCCTACAGATTTTTTTAAGGTTGCCTTACACGAAGATACTACCAAATACGGAGTAGAGATGCCAGAAGAATTTGATGCTGTTTTACAAAGTGACCTGGAAGCTTTAGATATCTTTGAGTCTTTGACCGATGGAAAAAAAAGAAGTTTAATTTACTATATTCTAAAAATAAAAAATTCTCAATCCCGAATCGATAAAGCTCTAATTATCACTGAAAACCTAAAGCGAGGTGTGCGAGATAATAAAGAACTTCTCAAAAGAATATAATTTACGTATTATATAATGCTTCGGTATTTCCTATCCAAATTCTTTGTCATAAACTAAAACTACATTATATTACGTTTGTAAATGACATACAAACCATAAAACTATGAAAACGTTAAAATTGGTAGTGTTAGCTTTCTTATCTATAGCTGTATTTGGTTGTAAAGGAGAAAAGAAAGAAACTACAGATCAAGAGAACACCAAAGAAAATGTAGATACTACTACAGATCAAGAAGAAGAGGATAATGCAAAGACCTTAGAATTTACTCTAGAACCAAAAAGTGATAGTAAAGTTTCGGGCAAAGTTATTTTTACCGAATCTGAAGGTATGGTAAACATGATAGCAGAATTAACAGGACTAGATGAAGGAGAGCATGCTATTCATATTCACGAAAAAGCAGATTGTTCATCGGCAGATGGTAAATCTACAGGAGGGCATTGGAATCCAACAATGGAATCTCATGGAAAATGGGGTGCCAAAGAAGGATATCACAAGGGAGATATAGGAAACTTTAAAGCTGATGCAAGCGGTAATGGCAATATCACTTTTGCTACTAATGAATGGTGTATTGGTTGTGATGATGATAAAAAGAATATTGTAGGTAAAGCAATTATTGTACATAAAGGTATTGATGATTTTACTTCTCAACCTTCTGGTGCCGCAGGTAGCAGAGTGAGTTGTGGTGGGATTATCCAATAAAATTTATCTTTGAGTCGTCCTAAAATAGGTTGACAGTTTTTTAATAATTTAATTCAAACCATTGAATCTAGCTTCAATGGTTTTTTTGTTGTGTATAAAGTTAGGAGTTTTATAATTAAGACTGAAGTGCGGTCTTTTGTTATTATAGGTGTAAATTGATTCTTTGATGAGTTGCTTTAGTTCTCTACCATTTTCACAAGTATATATTAAAAATTCTCCTTTTAGCGTACCATTAATTCTTTCTGCCAAAGCATTCTGATAACAATCATATCCATCGGTCATTGATGGTATTATATTGTTGAGTTGTAATTCTTTTTGATAAACTATCGAACAATATTGTAATCCTCTATCAGAATGATGGATAAGCTGTTTATTAGTTACTCTATTTTTAGTTGCCATTTTGATTGCCTTTACAACATTTTCTGCACTCATATCATCACTGAGTTGATATCCCATAATCTTTCGGCTATAGGCGTCTGTAACTAGAGATAAATAATGAGTACGTTCTCTGCTTTTGATATAAGTAATATCACTAACAAAAAATTCTTCTGGCCTTGAAGCTTTACTGTCTTTCATCAAATTAGGGTGTTTTCTAAGCCAGTGCTTAGAGTTTGTGGTTTTTGTATAATTTTTCTTTGGTCGTATCAACAGGTGTTCAGATCTTAAGTAATTAAAAAGTGCATCTCTACCCATTTTTATACCTAATTTGGATATCTCTACTTTCAGTAAATAATATAGCTTACGAGTGCCTAATCTTGGCATCTCCATTCTTATAGATCGAACTAATTCTCCTATTTGAACAAGTTCTTCTGCTCTTTTAGCTTTACGTTTTTCTAATTGATAGACAGCTTGTCTTGTGATCCCAAACAATCGACAACAACGCGATAAGCTTAATCGATGGTCTTGTCTGATTCGGTGGATGGTTTGGGAGAAAACTTTTTTCTGATAGAAGTGCCATACTGTTGATCAGAGATATCAATCATAGTGTTAAGAATCTTATTTCTCAACTTCTCATCCGATAATTCTCGCTCTAAACGTTTGATCTTTTGGGCTGGAGTCTCTTTAGATTTTGGCATGTGATAACGAATTGGCTTGCTCCAGTCTAAGGTACCATGTTTTCGTAACCAAACCAAAACAGTACTTCTTCCCTGGATACCATAAGCCTTCTGGGCTTGTTTATAGGTCATCTCGCCTTTTTCTACTTGGGATACCACTCCCAATTTAAAACCTAAATTGTAATCGCGTTGAGTACGCTTCTTGTTAGTGTTTCCTGAATCTTTCATAAATAAGTCAATTTTGTGTCAACTTATTTCAGGACGGGACACTTATATAACAAAAAAGAGGCTATTTTCAGAATAGCCTCTTTTTTGTTATATACCCTACAGGTTTACGTTTTTATCACTCTATTTGATAATCTTTCCATGTATTGGCAAAGCCTTCATCAATGAGCCATACTGCTTCATTTTTATTATCTGGATAAGTCTCATATGAAAAGATATTTTTAGAAACTTTATTACCTAGCCATCCCGAAGTCTCTGATATAGGAAGTAGTTCTCTGGATGTACCATCTACTCTATATGCTAAGGCAGAAGAAAAGAATAATTTTATTAATTCATCTGATTTAGCTAATGGAGTAAAATGATCTGCATTAGGCTCAACAACATAACTCCAAAGTCCATTTTGAGCTCTATTTGTTTCAACTACTTGTTTCATTATAGTTATACCTCTACTTGGTGTATCCATTTCGGCAATCAGCATTAAACCTGGTATATCCTTACTTTCGTTTTTTGTAGATATGGCCCATCCTCTAATATTAGCAAACGCGATTACACGATCAGGCTTAAAAGCTGAAAAAAAATAGCTAAACATTCCTCCTGCCGAATAGCCTTTCAATAAAAAAGGTAATGTTGTTACTTCTGGAATATTATTTTTTTCTGCAATAGCTTCAAGGGCTGTTAGAAGTGCTTGTCCACTACCCTCTTCTGCATTTGCATAGGTATCAAAAGCAGCTATAGAATTTAGTGTTTTTAACCGAACGCCAATAAGGCCAATATTATTATTTCTAGCATACTCTTGCCACGCCTCAGAATCTGCATTACCTAATCCATTACCATTAAAATGGGGCGTTATTACCAAAATTGCTTTTAAACCAGAAACGTCTGTTGGGTCCGGAACCCATAATCTAAATTCTGCAATATCAAAACCACCGGTGCTTTGTTGATTTACATGAAATGTCCAATCATCCAAAAATTTACCTGCAGGAATAGGTACATATGTGGTGAGATCAGTTTCAGATTTATCGCATCCAAAAACAAATACTATTAATATTAATACTGTAATATTTTGTAGACACTTCACACTTATTGTTTTTTCATCAATAAATAATTAAAAGCCGTTTAAACCCATTATTTATTAGAATTAAATAAAAAAGGAAATTACGGATAAAATATATAAAACTAACAAAACTTAATAGATCTTGCTCTTACTGATGTTTATAGAGTAAGAAATTGAGCATAAATCTTCTATTAAGGATATGTAAAGCCTTTATGCAATTAGTATTATTACTTGTTTACTAATATTCTCATTTTTCTACTATCGTTCTAAATGTCAGATTAATTCTTGGAGTGTTTATCATTTTTGTGGGAGGTAAGCGATGCAGCCAATTAGTTTGCGTTGTATCTTTCATTATCAACAAACTACCATTTTCTAAAACCAATGCTCTTTTATCTTTTGTTATTTTATGTTTAAACGCAAATTTTCGTTCTGCTCCAAAACTCAATGATGCGATTGCTCCATTTTTTTTAAGATCTTTTTCTGCATCACTATGCCAAGCCATTCCTTCGCTACCAGTATGGTATAAATTAAGCAAGCAAGAATTAAATGTTTCATCTGTTTTTTGCTCGATAAGTTCTTTTAACTCTAACAGTTCTGGTATCCAGGGTAGTGCAAATTTTGTAGTATTTGAATACGTATATTCAAATGATTTCTCTGCATACCAGGCTACTTTACGTTTGGTTACAATTCGTTTACCAAAAATGATAGCCTCATCATTTTTCCATTCTATATTTTCTAGTAAGCGATTAAAATAATGATTGGCTTGCTGTGATGACATCAATTTACCATAATAATTTACAATACCATCATGGGGTAATATATTTTTCTCATGATCTATGATATGACTAAACAAATCCATTCTTCCATTTTTTATATTCACTTCTCATACAATGTCCGCATGGCCTGTATCCATGATTCTTTGCTTCATTTTCTGACAAGAAAAATACTCGGTTTTCTCGTTTCATTCTCTTTCCCGATCTACATTTCAAAGTTCCATAAATTTTGAGTTTTAGGTTACCTCCAAAGCAAATTTCTTTTTGCCTGATTTTTTTTCTTAAGCCTGTATTTCCTATTTCTTTGTGTAGTATCATTCTAACTAACAGCATCATGAAAAATCACTCCTAAGGTATATCTTTTACCATTATGTAATTCGCTCACTCCATGTTTCATATTTACCCTGTAATATCCTTTTGTTCCCTTTACAGGTCTAAAGTTAGTTGTAAAAATAAGCATATCTCCTTTTTTAGGCTGTAAAACAATAGCTTTAGACTGAGCTCTGGGAGTTTGTTGTGTTATTACAAATTCTCCTCCTGTATAATCATTACCTGATTTGTTTAAAAACAAAACAGTTTGGAAAGGAAAATACACATCTCCATATAAATCTTGATGCAAAGTATTAAATCCCCCTATTCCATATTTTAAAATCAATGGTGTAGGTTTTAGCTGATGATTAGCATGACACAATGTTTGTAACTCCCGAAATGTTTCGGGAAAGACTTTGTCTATTTTCAATACTTTCATCCACAAATTGGCAATTGGAGCAAGCTTTGGATATACACTTTCTCTAATAGCCTGTACAAGTTTTGGTAATGGGTAATCAAAATATTTGTACTCCCCCAAACCAAACCTGTATCGTTCCATCACCACAGTTTTGCGATAACCTGTGGGATTATCATATCTATCTATCATTTCTCTACATTGATTTTCTGAAAGAAATTCTGGGATAATCGTATATCCTTTTTCATTCATCTCCTCTGTTATTACTTGCCAATTTATAGTTTCTACTTTATGCTGTATTGCTTTCACTGGTTTTTATAATGTTTCGGTTCTTATAACTGTTTTTATTTACTCTTTTTTTTGAAACTATAAAATTCTTATAATTATCAGATTCTTAAAACCCATTTCTTGCGTTGTTGTTAATATCTATATAAATGTTTTATAACAACTCTCTATGCCTGAGTTCTGACATCTTTTGATATAACTCATATGCATATTTCATTACTATCATAGTGTATTAAAAATTTCACTTTTTCTAATACATTTTAATAACTTTTCAAAATAGCATTTCACCAAAATAAAATTAACTTTGCAACAAATTATTAATCAATGAATCCTTCGACTTCGGGTTGGATAGAAAAGTTTTTACGAGACCTTGATGGCGATCCCAATTTGCCTCAATGGTCATTTGACGAACTATATCTTGATTTAAGACGAGTAGGTTTTATCTATGGTACTTCTATAGATACCATTATAGTTAATGATTCGGATATTGTTTATTCTGAAGAAGAAAAGACAAAGATCAATTTATTCGCTGCACTAGTGATTACGTACTATGATACAATCGAAAATGCCGATAAAAATGATTGTGTTGATGCACTTGTGCAATTCTATGGTTTTTTAGATACCAAAAAATCTATTTTTTCTTTGGGCAACATATTACCGGGGAATAAAAATGAAAAGCTCGAAAAAATTATACACGCCCGTATACAAACAAATGAATCTCTTTTTAAGAAAAACTTCAGTCATCTACTAACTAATGCATTATTGTTTATTGATGTATTAGCTTTTGAATATTTTCTTATACATGATAAGAACCCTTTTGAGTATGCTGCCAAATTAGAAGAAACCCTAACAAATACTGTTTTTCTTGCTCTTAACTCTAAAAAAGAGCAAGATGAATATGACAAGCTTTTAGTTAAATTATTCTCTTCATCTGTACGATATACTAATATTTCTACAGAAGAAGAAGCTAGTTTTGATTATATAGAATTAGATCCATATACAGACGAAATTGAAAAAAAATATATTCTGGATCTTACCAGTCTGGCTGTTTGGAATGATAAAGAGGTAGATAAAGGAGAACAGAGTTTTATGCTGGCTCTGGGCACAGAACTTGAGCTATCCCATACGGTAATAGCAGAATCAATTGATTTGGTACAATCGTTCATTAATCAACATAAGGAAGATATTTCGTTTTTTAATTATTCGAATCCTGCATTACATTTTTACCAGCAAACCTCTCGAACGGTTAGTGTATTGATATTAAGAAATAAAAAGAGGCTAATTAAAGAAATCTCTGAAAGTAAAGACCTAATGATATTATTAGGACAATCTACAATGCGAGATTTATCTAAGGAAGAAAAACAACAAGTAAAAAAACAATTACTTGATATTTGTAAAACGATACCTTCTTTGGCTATTTTTATTCTTCCGGGTGGAAGTCTACTATTACCTTTACTGGTAAAATTTATTCCTCAGCTATTACCATCAGCATTTAATGAGAATAAATAACTTATATCTCAAGTTGTTTAAGTTCTCCATAATTTCTTTTCAACCTTCGGGTAAAAATTCCATAAATAACTCTGTAGAATAATGCTATTGCTCCTATAAATATTGATGTTACTAACAAAGTAACCACTACAACTAACCATACTGGCAATTGGTTTTTGACAGAATTGTTCTGAAATGTTTCTGTGAATATAAGTGCATAACTCATGGTAGCAACCATTGCTAATGCAAAAAAGCTAATGTTTACCCAGATATATTGTTTTACTGTTCTTCTTGTTTTTATAATATTTTCCATTAACACTTTAGCAGAATCGGTCGCCTTTATTTTCTTATAGTTTATATAAAAACGAGTAATAAAGTATATCAAAATACCGTAAGAAACAATCGAAGCTATCAAAGAGAATGACCCCATATCTACCTTTTCTACTTTCGAATACATTCCATTTAGTCTAAATACGACATCCAAAGAAGCCCATAATAGAAATTCTAAAATACTAATGATAAAAATCCATCTTACAATAGAAGAAGATTTTTTTAGAATCATTTTATATATTTCTTTATATGACAATCTGGGAAGCACATCTTCTTGCTTCTTCCAGTCCTTCTTTAATAGTTCTAATTCATCCATGGGGTTACGGATTTAGTATTTTTTTCAACTTCGTTTTTACTCTATTCATCTTTACTCGGGCATTTACCTCGCTAATACCCATGGTATCAGCTATTTCTCTATATGATTTATCTTCAAGATATAAGAAAACCAAAGCTTTCTCTATATCATTTAATTGTTTTACTGCTGCATACATTAGTTTCAGTTGTTGCTCAACTTCATCATCATATTCTTCAGCTTTTATCTTAAAGTTCATCGTATCAAGATCAGCTGTCTTAATACTTCTTTTGGACCTTCTGTATAATGTAATTGCAGTATTTAATGCAACTCTATACATCCAGGTGCTAAACTTAGCGTCTCCTCTAAACTTAGGATATGCTTTCCAAAGCTGAATCGTTATTTCCTGAAACAAATCATTATGTGAATCAGAATCATTGGTATATATTCTACAGACCTTGTGCACAATATTCTGATTTTGCTCAAGATTGGTTACAAAACTATGTTCTAATTCTTTATTCACTTTGGTCGGTTACTTCTTATATGTAGTCAAGAAAACGTTTATGTTACAAATAAAAATAAAAGTATGATAATTTTAGTCATAAATCCAAGTATTCTGTAGGGTATATAATTTTATCACTTTATCTTTGTAAAACAACATATATCTTATGAATATTCCACATACCAATTTACCCAGATTAGTCATAATTGGCGGGGGGTTTTCCGGGGTTGCATTAGCAAGAAAAATGGTTAAAGAAGATGTGCAACTGGTCTTATTAGACAGACATAATTACCACACTTTCCAACCACTTCTTTATCAAGTATCTACATCTTCATTAGAACCAGACTCTATTGCATATCCACTTCGTAAGATTGTTAAAAGAGGTAAAAATACTTTTTTTAGAATGGCAGAAGTAACGGCCATAGATCCAGATATTCAAAATGTACATACCAATATTGGTAGTATTTCTTATGATTATCTTGTTATTGCTACAGGTGCGCGAACCAATTTTTTTGGAAATACTACTATAGAAAAAAATGCAATGCGAATGAAAAACTTACCGCAAGCATTAAATCTTCGCAGCTTAATGCTTGAAAACCTGGAGCAGGCAGTGATTACCACAGATCCAGAAGAAAGGAAAGAACTTCTACGTTTTGTACTCGCTGGTGCTGGTCCAACAGGAGTTGAACTAGCAGGAGGAATTGCAGAATTAAAATTAAATGTACTTCCCAGAGATTATCCTGATATGAATTTTGAAGATATGGAAATTCATTTGATAGAGGGTGCACCTCGTGTTCTACCTCCTATGAGTGAACACGCATCAGAAAAAGCTACTAAATTCTTAAAAAAACTAGGAGTACATATTCATACCAATACCCAGGTACAACACTATGAAAATAATATTGTAAGTACCAATACTGACCTATCCCTTAGAACCGCAACCTTTATATGGTCTGCTGGTGTAACGGGAGCTCCCGTATCAGGAATACATGCAGATTCCCTGATCCCAAGAGCCAATCGTTATAAAGTAAACGAATTCAATCAGGTCGATGGGTATGAAAATATTTTTGCTATTGGAGATATTTCTGTAATGGAAACTAAAACATATCCCAAAGGGCATCCAATGGTTGCACAACCTGCAATACAGCAAGGAAGTCATCTTGCCAAAAACTTAAAACGCTACCTTAGAGGTAAAGATATGGTCCCTTTTAAATATTTTGACAAAGGATCTATGGCTACTATCGGTCGTAATAAAGCAGTAGTCGATATTGGAGAGTTTAAATTCGGAGGTTTCTTTGCTTGGTTTATATGGATGTTTATTCATTTATGGTTTCTGGTAGGTTTTAGAAATCGATTTGTTACTTTCTTTAACTGGGTATACAATTATATCAATTATGATAAAGCAGCAAGATTGATAGTAAGGCCGTTTAAGAATAAAGAAGATACTATAGAGCGAGTGTAGTGCTATCTTACTCCATACTTCAAAATAGAATGACAATTATATTCTTTACATCTTAATTGTAATACATAAAAGAAAAAAGAACAGTTCTAATACTGCACATCTTAAATATAGGTTGTAATATATTCAAGTAAGCATTTCTGTTCCCTGGGTTTTCCTTCTCATTTACCTGAGGAGATGTCATTCTCGTCATTTTTTTTAGAACAAAACAACATTACAATTAGTCCTTAAAATTCTACAGTTCGGTAAAATTCAATTTCAGTTTTTGTATAGATAGACCATTTTTGACCTCGCAATCAAAAAACTATTATATACATGAAACTAGCACTAACCTTTGCCTTTATCACAATTCTATTATCAACAAACGCCCAAACCGCTATTACAGGAAATGTGACCGATGCATCAGGAATTCCTATTGAAGGAGCAAATGTCTATCTCGACGGAACATATGATGGAGGATCTTCTGATAAAAATGGAGCTTTTTCTTTTTCCACTTCAGAAACAGGGCCTCAAACCTTACTAGTTTCTTTTCTTTCTTTTGAAACATATACAATATTAACAGATGTCTCTGCAATGAACAACTTAAAAATTACACTAAGAGAAGATGTAAATTCTTTAGGTAGTGTAATTCTTAATGCCGGAACATTTTCTGCCGGAGATAACAGCAAGGCCTCTGTACTCTCTCCTTTGGACATTGTTACTACAGCAGGTGCTGCAGGGGATTATATTGGCGCTTTTCAGACTTTACCAGGAACATCTACAGTTGCCGAAGACGGTAGACTTTTTGTACGCGGTGGAGATGCCAATGAAACTAATATCTATATTGATGGCCTGAGAGTTTTTCAGCCCTTTGCCGCAACCACAAATAATATCCCTACTCGTGGGAGGTTTTCGCCTTTTCTTTTTAAAGGCACTAACTTTTCTACCGGAGGCTATTCTGCCGAGTATGGAGATGCTTTATCAAGTGTTTTATTATTAAATACTATCGATGAACCCGATCAGGAAAAAACAGACTTATCTTTTATAAGTGTTGGTCTTGGCGTAGGAAATACACAAAAGTGGAAAAAGAACTCTTTAAGTATTAATGCTTTTTACCTAAACCTAAAGCCATATCAGGAAATCATATCGCAACGGGTAGATTGGAAAAAACCGTACGAATCGTTATCAGGAGAAGCGGTATACCGTCATACATTTGAAAAAGGGCTTTTAAAAGTATACGGAGGTTTAAACTACTCCGAATTTGATCTTGTTCAAGAAGATATCAATACGCCAGAAGGAGTTAATTTTGGGCTTAAAAACAGAAATTTATATCTCAACACTTCGTATAAAGGAAGCTTAGGTAACGATTGGACTATCGCAACTGGTACTAGTTTTGCGAATGATCATAATGACATTAAAATTGTAAATACCAACGTCGATAATAATGAGAACAGTTTTCATTTTAAATTGAAATTAAGAAAGAGATTTAGCAATCGTTTTAAATTAAATTTTGGTGCAGAACAATATGTAGGTACGTTTTCAGAACATGTTTCCGTTCCTAATTCTGATCCTTTTAAAAGTTCATTTGATAATAATAGTACTGCCGCTTTTACTGAAGCTAATGTGTTTTTCAGTAAAAAACTAGCAATGCAAATAGGAGTTCGCGGAGTTCATAATACCTTATTAGATTATACCAAGATCTCACCCAGAGCTTCTTTAGCTTATAAAACATCATCAAAATCTCAGATATCATTAGCATATGGTGATTTTTACCAAGCACCACAACAAGATGTTTTAAAATATAATGAAACTCTGGAACCCGAAAAATCATCGCATTATATTTTTAATTACCTATATCAAAATAATCGAAGAACTTTTAGAGCCGAAGCCTATTACAAATCTTATGAGGAACTCATAAAGTTTGATACAGATCGTCCAGAATTTACCAGTTTGTATACTAATAATGGAAGCGGTTATGCTGCTGGATTAGATATCTTCTGGCGAGATAACAAATCTATCAAGAATCTCGAATATTGGGCCAGTTACTCTTATCTCGATACTAAAAGAGATTACAGAAACTACCCTAATAAAGCGACTCCAAACTTTGCAGCAAAACACAACCTGTCTCTGGTTACTAAATACTGGATCGAAGATTGGAAATCATTAATGAGTGCCACCTATAATTTTGCATCTGGTAGGCCCTATAATAATCCCAATCAATCTGTATTTCAAAATGAAAAGACAAAAACTTATAATTCAATCAACTTTAGTTGGGCGTATCTTATCAGTCAGCAAAAAATCCTATACTTCTCGGTTTCTAATGTATTAGGGTTTGATAATGTTTTTAACTATCAATATGCAAATACACCCAATGTCGATGGTAACTTCTCCAGACGAGCTATAACGCCTAATGCAGATCGCTTTTTTATTGTTGGTTTTTTCTGGACCATAAGTGATAATAAAACCGATAATCAATTAGATAATCTATAAAACTCAGGAAAACTATAATCTATACTATTATGAAAGCTTTAAAATTTACGATCATCCTATTACTTATGTTATTTACAAAAACAAGTATTGCTCAGGAATCAGAATTTTCTCTTACCGTTATGATCACCAATATAGAATCCGACAAGGGTACAATACAGGTAGGATTATACGATAATAAAGGTAATTTCCTGAATAAAACATACCAATCTATCAGTACCAAAGCCAAAACCGGAAGTGTAGAAGTCATTTTCAAAAATGTTCCTAAAGGAGAGTATGCTATTTCATTATATCACGATACGGATAATAACCAGAAATTGAACACTTTTCTTAGCATCCCCACAGAACCATATGGGACCAGTAATAATGCAAAAGGAAAGTTTGGGCCACCAAAATGGGAAGATGCTAAGTTCTCTATTTCTGATAAAGCAATCGTACAATCTATCAAATTATAAGTGTGTTTACATTTCATCCATTAAAAAATACACTTCGGTCATAATTACTTTAAAAAGATCAGTTTCCTAATGATCTTTACACTATAAATTAAAAACTAAACCATTATGAAAACAATAGTTATTATACTTGCTTTTTTTACCATTACTGCAACCAATGCCCAATCGTCATATGAAAAAGGAATGACTAAAGCTTTTGAATTATGGGGAAATAAAAACCCAGATGAGGCTATTAATCTTTTTGAACGTATTGCTAAAGCTGAAAAAGAAAACTGGTTACCGTATTATTATGCTGCCCAAGTTCATATTATTACAACTTTTAGTATAAAAGATGCAGAAGCTATAGAATCCAGATTAAAAAAGGCTCAGGATTACCTTAATGAAGCAAAAACATATGCGAGTGACAATGCCGAAATACTAATTATGGAAGCATTACTTAACACGGCATATGTTGCATATAATCCCTCGGTATACGGGATGACATTGTCTGCCAAAGTTGAACAATTATATCAAAAAGCAAAGGTATTAGAACCTAAAAACCCCAGAGCTACTTTATACCATGCCGAATGGAAAATGGGGGGCGCAAAATTCTTCGGTAAAGACCCAAAAGTCTTTTGTCCTGAGATAGAAAAAGCTATCTTGTATTTTGAAAACGAATCACACGATATTCCATTTTACCCAAAATGGGGTAAAGATCAGGTAAAACGTGTTCAGGAAAACTGTAAAGGATAATTTTTAAAGTTAAAAATTCACCCTTGATCACATTAAAATAAAAAGAGGTATACATGAATGATTTAAAAAGAATAGCCATTATTTCCCTAGTGGTCTCTGTGATAGTCGCATTGGTAACTTTATTAGCAAATGGATTTAATTTTGAACGAATTCTTACTGTAAAATGGTGGACTATTGCCTATATGTATTGTTTTATTTTAACATACCTTAATTCTTTTTATTTTAATGTTTTAAATAATAAATTTGAATGGGAAAACAAGGGATTACAAAGGGTTCTAATTGGAGCCGGAGGTTCTATCATCATAACAATGGTAGGGTATGCAATATGCCAGTTTGTTGTTGCTGTAGTTATACTTAAAACCCAAACAAGCTCAGAATTTATTGTTGATCAGTCTTTTAAAGATTATCTGTTTCCATTATTACTAACAGTTATCATTTCTCTATTCTTTCATACGGTATACTTTTATAAAGCATTACAGGAGACAAAAGTTACCGAGCAAAAGATTATAG
This sequence comes from Aquimarina macrocephali, assembly GCF_051627225.1. Lineage (NCBI taxonomy): Bacteria > Pseudomonadati > Bacteroidota > Flavobacteriia > Flavobacteriales > Flavobacteriaceae > Aquimarina > Aquimarina macrocephali. The sequence goes on along the minus strand of NZ_CP151795.1, from coordinate 3,869,063 downwards.
CAGGAACTGTTTCTGCAAAGTTTGCAGCATTAAAGAATCAATTAGATCCTCATTTTTTGTTTAACAGCCTTAATGTATTGACCTCTCTAATTGAGGAAAATCCAAAAATGGCACAAAAATTTACAACATCATTATCAAAAGTATATCGATATGTTTTAGAGCAAAAAGATAAAGAATTAGTCACTGTGGATGAAGAATTAAAATTTGCTCGAACGTACATGACCTTAATACAATTACGCTTTGAAGACAGTATTATTTTTGAGATTCCTGAGCAAGCATTAAACCCTGAAGCCAGAGTAGTACCATTATCATTACAAATTTTACTTGAGAATACTGTAAAACACAATATAGTGATGCCAGAGAACCCTCTGCATATTAAAATCTATGAAAAAGATAATTTTTTAATCGTTGAAAATAATCTTCAACCTAAAGAAGTCATAAAACAAAGCAGTGGCGTAGGCTTAGGAAATGTACAACAACGATACGCGCTATTAACGAAAAGAAAATTTTCGGTGTATAAAACGGAAGATGCATTTATTGCAGAGCTTCCAATATTAACAAAACAAATAAAATCAGCAGATATGACAATTTCAGAAAATATAGAACACACAAAAAGCATAAAATATAAAAGAGCAAAAGAACGTGTACAAAAGATCAAAGAATTTTATGGTAATCTGATTTCTTATGTAATCGTTATCCCTTGCCTGGCTGTACTAAATTACAAAACAACAGGATTTGGTATTCCCTGGGTAATATTTCCTATTGTAGGTTGGGGTATCGGACTCATCTTTCATTATTCAGAAGCTTATGGATATCACCCTGTATTAGGAAAGGATTGGGAAGAGAAAAAAATTAGAAAATATATGAACGAATCAAATGACAGCTACCATGAATGATTATAACGAAGAAAAAGCTTATGAAAAAGCAAAGAAAAGACTTGATGAAGAAAAAGGATTCTATTCTCACCTTGTAGTATATATAGTAATCAATATTGCTCTATTCTTTTTCATGTCTAAGTTGATAATATTTGTTGATGCTAATAATGATGATCCAGGGTTTAGAAATTGGAAATTCTGGAATACCATTTTAACTCCTGTAATATGGGGAGTTGTATTGCTAGGCCATGGATTATGGGTATTTAGAGAAAGATTCTTTCTGAAAAAATTCTTTAAAAAATCTATTTTTAGCAAAGATTGGGAAGAACGTAAAATCAAAGAATTTATGGACAAGGATAAGTTTTAATTTCTTTTTAAAGCAGTATCAATAAACTTAAAAACTAATTATCATGAAAGATTTCAATAAAGAAAAAAGATATGAACGAGCAAAAGAACGAGTAGAAGAATTAAAAAAATTCTATAATAATTTATTCTCTTATGTTATTGTTATTGGATTTTTAGCCGGATTAAATTATTATCAAAATGAATGGCATTATGCTTGGTTTTTATGGGCTGCATTCGGTTGGGGAATTGGTTTAGCTTTTCATGCAGTCAAAGCCTATAGAATAAATCCTATGTTTGATAAAGACTGGGAAGAACGTAAGATTAGAGAATATATGGACGAAGAACAAGGCCCGGAACAACAACGTTGGGAATAAAAATGATAAATATTAAGAGTGTGAAATCAGGAGTGATACGCACCAGACATAAATTCTTTACCTCTTTAAAACTTTAAAACTATCTAACTTTAAAAGAATGAACATTATAATTATTGAAGATGAAAAACCTGCTGCCAGACGTCTAAACAGAATGCTTGGTGAACTAAATATAAAAGTACATACCATGTTACATTCTGTGCGAGAATCTATAGAATGGTTTAGTACTAATGAACATCCGGATCTAATCTTTTTGGATATTCAATTAAGTGATGGTTTATCTTTTGAAATATTTGATGCGATCACTATAAAAAGCTCAATTATATTTACCACTGCTTATGATGAATATGCTCTAAAAGCTTTTAAGCTAAATAGTATCGATTATCTTTTAAAACCAATAGACGACGAAGAGTTAGAAGTTGCTGTACAAAAATACAAGGAACAATTACCACAAAAACAACAGCTTCAGGTAGATTTTGAAGATATTAAGAAGCTATTAATAAACCCTATGGATCGCACGTATAAAAAGCGATTCACAACAAAGGTAGGGCAACATCTCAAAATATTTTCGGTAGAAGATATCGAATGTTTTTATTCTGAAAATAAAGGAACATATCTGCATACAACAGATAATAGAAACTATCTGATCGATACAACTCTGGAGTCTCTTGAAGACGAATTAAATCCACAGCAATTTTTTAGGGCAAGCAGAAAGTTCTACATCAACATAAATGCGATACAAGATATCATATCCTATACCAATTCAAGATTACAAATAAAACTCAATCATTTTAACGAACAAGAAATTATTGTGGCAAGAGAGCGTGTAAAGGATTTTAAGATGTGGTTAGAATGATAGAAACCAAGAGAAGTATTCACTTTTCGTCTAAATAATGCCAATCATCAGAAATCTACATATTGATCCATCAATCTGTTCTGGCAAAGGCATCAGTACTATTTCTACTTCATCAGGAGAACATTTTGTTTTTAAATATTTTGTAAAACAAAAGGCAATCTGCTAAATTATTTCTTGGTTAATTAAGGAAACAACCGTAATATATTCTATACCTCTTTTCATTTTTGACCATTATGAGTATGTGATATAAATATTCTGGAAAAATAAAAGTATTACTTACTTTTGATAATACACATTCTATCATAATGACAACCCACTATATACCTTTATTAGGCAAATACCTTATTTTTCCTTTATTTATTCTTGTATTCAACTCCTTTTGTATTTCTGCTCAAGAAAATGATATTCAAGATGCTATAGTATATATTAAACAAGCTGGGTTATTTTACGACAATGAAGATTATGAAAAAAGCATGTCCTATTATGATAAAGCGGAGCAAATAGTTAAAAAAGTGCACCATGACTCTTTATTATCTATTATATATACTAGAAAAGGTCATATACATCTTAGAGATGGAAAAAACAAAGATGCACTTGACGCCTATTCAAAAGCATTAGATATTACAGAACTAACAGGGCACAAAGAAGTTGAAATTAAAGCTAATTCGGGACTCATTGTTATTCTCAAAAGAATGAACAGATTGGACAAAGCTCTAAAAACCGCACGTCATTCACTTAAATTAATCCCAAATACTAATTTTCATAGAAAAGGAGCTCACGCTAGTATTTTGATTCTTACTAGTGAGGTGTATTTAGATAGAGAACAATATGATTCTACATTATACTATATAGAAAAAGGACTAGATATAAGCAAAGAGCTGGGATATAAAGAGGCTATTTTGGATTTATATATAAAAAAAGGAATGGTATATTATTATCAAAAAAAATATGATACATCCTTAGACTTTTTATTTAAAGCAAAAGACATTCTGTCCAATCAAGAAATTAACAACAAAACCTATCCCATAATCAATACTAATTATTTCATTGCAAGTTGTTATTATCAGCAAAAATTTTATGATAAAGCAATTAACGTATTAACGAATAGTATAAACAACTTTGCAGAAAATGATTCCTTAAAACCTCCAGCGATTAGATCTCATTTGTTACTAGCTCATTGTTACAATGAAAAAAAAGAATATGAAAAAGCAAATCTGTGGAGTAACAGATATGTTAAACTAAATGAATCTTATCAAAAAGATAAGGATCAAACAGTGGATATAATTCATGAAAAAGAGACTAATAGACTTCAAAAACAAATAGTAACTCTTAAAACAAAGCAAAACAAAGATCAGCAAGCGAAAAACCTAATATTCTGGGTTCTTTTAATCACATTAATGATGCTTACCTGTATCGTTTTTATGTACATCAAAAAACAACGATCCAATAAAACTTTGTTTAATAAATTAATGGAAGAAATTAACAATTTAGAATCTATTAAACAAACCACGGCTAATAAGAAAGAATCGCCCAAAGAAATTATTATTGACGATCAGAAAATCAACGAAATTATTAAAGGCCTAGAAAAACTAGAAACTCAAGAATACTTTTTAAAGTCTGAATGTAATTTACGATCCATGGCAAAAAAGTTAAAAACCAATGCCACGTATTTATCCAAAACAATAAACATTCACAAAGAAAAAAACTTTACCGATTACATCAATGACCTTAGAATTGAATATGTTCTAAAAAGATTAAAAGATGATAAGAAATTCAGGTCATTTTCTATTCAGTCCATTGCTGCAGAAATTGGATATAAAAGTAGTTACTCGCTGGTGAAACATTTTAAAGCAAAAACAGGCATCAATCCGTCCTATTATATTAAGAGTTTGGATAAGCAATATTTAGACTCAGAAATTAGTATATAATCTATGGCTATTTTAAACAATTTAGCCATAAGTAATTATTATAAGCTCTTAAAATAAAATATATTTCTAACGAAATACATTTTTTTAGATTCTTATATACTTAAGAAAAAGGCTTATAAATAACTAAATCACCTTAAAAATGAAAAAAGACGGAACACGAAAAATCAGTCTCAAAAAGTTAACAATAGCAAGGATTTCTGTAGATTCTATGAGAAAAATAGAAGGCGGAACTAGTGTTTTAACAAGTGAGATTGCAGAAGTAAACGGAGTGGTCATCGATTATTGTTATAACGAAAAATAAATATTATTTTTCAAAATATTTATTACCCTGCCAATGTGCAGGTTTTTTTTATGGCTATTTTGTTTAAAATGGCCATACTTCATTTTTAATACTTCTAATTGCTACATACTTTAGTTTCAGAATCAAAATATCCACAGTGATTAATTTTGATAAAGGGGCAGCCGAAAACCTTATCTATAGAGTAGGTAATTAAAACTTATCATCATGTTTAATAACATTTTAGATTTAAAAGGAGCAACTCAATTAAGTAAAAACGAACAACAAACAATCAAAGCTGGTACATACTATGGAGATCAATGCCTTAGTCTTTGTAGTGGTCATTGTTCTTTTGGGCGTTGTTATGAGCAGTTAGACTAAATAATTTTCCCTAAGGTTAATCCTTAGGGGCTTTTTTGTTCTATTTCTAATTTAAAACATTAAAAATGATTCATAAAATCTTAAGAGTAAACGGAGTTACGGTACTTAAAAAACAACATCAGAAATCGATTCACGGTGGTACTTATGGATGCCAAAATGTAGCAAGAAGATGTATAGAGGATAGCGATTGCTGTTCAGGAAGTTGTGGAGTAGAAAGAGTCATCAACGGAAACGTAGTTACACTTTCTATATGTTCATTTGGCTAAATACCTGATTTCATTTTTTGAACAACTTATAATGACAAAAAAAACAAGAAGTCACCAGGTTAATAGACAGAAAACTGCAACTGTCTTAAAATGTTTGCTGCCATAATAAAAACAAATAATTTCTAACAAAATGAAAAAAATAATGCAATTAAAAGGAGCTCAAGTTTTAAATAAAAAGGAGCAAAAATCTATTAATGGAGGTAACACAGGTATGCGTTGCTATAGTCATGATGATTGTAGTGTTTTAAATTCGATACCTGGCTTTGAGCATGAAGAATTCTTTTGTTTTTGGGGAATGTGCCAAATAGCATAACAGATTTCTTTATACGTATTGAGTTAACTTTAAAAAGTCAAAAGATCGAATGATCTCTTGGCTTTTTTTGAGTGAGGTAACGTAATAAAATGTATTAAAGAGGTTAATACTCCCACTGTCTTTTCTTATTTAACTCCTCCTCGGCTTCTAATTCTTCCTTCGGAATTACTTTAAGAAAAGAAGGATGCTGTTCTATGGCATACTCTAATTTACTAACGATATCATCAATAGAATCATTTTCATAGTCAATATCCAGTGGCTCTTTTACAACCATAGATTGCAATATTCCTCGTTTTTTAATTCGAATACCTTTTTTATCAAAAGATCTTCTAAAACCATCTATTACAATAGGGATTACTATTGGTTTATATTTTCTGATAATATGAGCAGTCCCTTTACGAATAGGCTTAAAAGGTTTTGTGGTTCCCTGCGGAAATGTAATCACCCACCCATCATCTAATGCTCTTGAAATATTAGTAATATCGCTCATTTTCACCTGGCGATTTACATCTTTTCCTTTCTCTCTCCAGGTGCGCTCTACAGTAATAGCTCCTGCATATGCTAGAATTCTTGCTAACAATCCAGCTCTCATCGTCTCTTTTGCAGCAACGTAATATAGATTCATTTTTGGTTGCCACAGATACCCTACATTTTTAATAGAGTCTGTGCGACCACTTAAACTTGCATTAAAGACATGAAACATTGCTACTACATCAGCAAAATAGGTCTGATGATTAGAAACAAATAACACATTATTATCTGGAAGGTTTTTAAAAATTTCACTTCCTTCAATTTGTAATTCATTAAAACCTCTATAACGACTATGCGTTAACCCACCCATAATACGGATAAGCCATTTTTTAAAAAATAATATATGTCCAAATGGATTTCTTTTAAATAATCCCATATGTAGAAAACCGGTTGTATTAGGAATGCCAAATATACAAAATCATAACGCTATTGACGTCTTTAAAAGCATTTTAAGCTCACTTAACATCATTGCAGTTGCTCCCCAGACAACGTAACCGTTTAGTTCAAAGGAAGGTACCTCTATATTCTTTGCATAAGAAGTAGTTAATTTTTTAAAAACTACATTATCTTCATTAAGAAGTTCTGTTAGCGGAACCTCAATAACTTTTGCAACTTCTTCTTTCTGGCGAACAAAATCAGGTCTTCTTTCAGAAAACCCTAAAAACGGATGTACCCAAAAATTAGAAGGAGGTATATATACTTTTGTAAGGGACTTAAGAATAGTAACCATATTGGGCTGTACTCCTACTTCTTCATGAGTTTCACGTAATGCGGTCTCTGTATAGTTTAAATCATGAGTCTCTACTTTTCCTCCTGGCAATGCTATCTGTCCCGAATGAACTCCTTCATATTCGGGTCGTAAAATCAGTACAAGATGAGTTATAGCATCCTTTGGGTAAAAAAGCATCATCACTGCAGCATTTCGAGGGTTCCTCTCTTCAATTTTAAGATGATTTAGTGCTTTCATACGAGCTTCTGGAGCCATAATAAAATGGGAAGATTCTCCCGGTACTGACATTTTTTCTATTTTTGGGATTAAATTCTTAAATGTTTCAAATGTCATTTACCAAATTAATTTTATGCTTTTGCGTATCTATTCTCATATTCTCTAGTTGTGAAGATACACATTCTAAGAAAAATAAACAGGATGTAAAAACAAATACGGACTCAATTTCTGTAAATGATAAAAAGGAAAAAACAAATACTACTGCAACACAGGAAAAAAATAAATCGGATAGCAAAAACAAAGACTTTGAAGAAGAGCCATTTAGACTCACCAATGATAATCTAGAGGAGTTCCTGGCTAATTATGGTAAAGAAAATCCAGAGACATTGGTTAATATCAAAACCATATATGGTGATATCCATATCAAATTAAATAAAAAAACACCTATACATAGAGCAAATTTTATTTATCTGGTAAAACAGAAATATTTTGATGAAACTTTTTTCTATCGAGTAGCCAAAGGTTTTGTAATCCAGGGAGGTAATAGTGATCGTCAACAAATGGCAAACAAACGTCATGAAATTGGAGAGTATACTGTTCCGCAGGAGCCGGTAAAAGGTTTGAGACATACCAGAGGTGCTGTTGCCCTATCCAAACAATGGGTAGATAATCCATCAAATCGTTCAACTCCATTCGAATTCTTTATTGTAATTGCTAAAAACGGAGCTTTTCATCTGGATGGAGAACATACGATTTTCGGAAAAGTTGTAAAAGGAATGGATGTGGCTGATAAAATCTCTAATGTTCCAACAGATGGTAGCGAATGGCCAAAAGAAAATATTTTTATAAAAGCTGAAGTGATTAAGTAAGTAAGTAATACTAGTATAGTATAAAACAAAGAAAAAAGCGGACCTAGGTCCGCTTATAACATTTAACATGGTGCAGCAATAGTTTCACATTGACATGTATTATGTGTTCCCACAGCCCACTTTACGCGTTCTTTATATGGTCCCATAGGGTGTGCTAACCCTCCTTTTACCTGTGCAATGGTCTTCTTGTTTAATTCTAATTTTTTAAAATTCATTTTTTTCATGTTATAAAAGTTTTATGATTTATATCATCATATCAACAAGGAAAAAAATTGTTACCCTAAAAAAGAAACTATTTTTATAAAACTGAAGGGGTAAACGACAAGTAGTTCGTTTTAAGAGTTTTATTTCCTATATCAACTACTTATTAGTTATAGTTTCTGCGTATAATAATTGTAATCGGCTATTACTCGATCTACAAACTGTAATGGTTTTTCTTGTGGAGTAACATCCATTAAAGTGCTTACTTTTTTCGAAAGTTCCAGAATAATATTATGATCTGCATCTCGTCTGGCTTCTGTATAAATAGTTTTTATTTTACGAATCTCTGCATCACTAAAAACAGTAACCTGAGGGTACATAGCTACATAATCTTCTGGGATATCGACTAATATGGTCTGACTAAATTGTACACGTTGCCGCTCACTAATCACAGTAGTACCTGCCGCCATATCTCCGAGGCGTTGTCCCTTTCCATTTAACAAAATAGAAACAACCGCAACACCACCAAATGCCAAAGTAATATCTAATAAGCGAAGTAGCCATCGCACCAGGTAATTCGAAAAAGCTGGTCTTGCACCATCCATACGAGCCACTTTTATTTTCATCGTTGCTTTACCAGGAGTTTTACCATCCCAAAATGTTTCCCATACTATAAAATATAAGAATGGAGGTAAACTTAAAATTAACCAAAAAGCCCACTCGTCTCCATAATCAAGACTTAATGCCCCAATCATGAATATAGCTATGATAAAATAAGCTATGATAATCAAAAGATCAATAAGATACGCTAGAATACGCTCTCCTATCCCAGCAGCATTTTGCTGTATACTAACATTTTGAGCAGTTTCTATTTGAAAATTATCCATTAATTATGTTTCTTTGAGCCTCTTAATCTTCGATACATGCGTGAGGCGGCTTTTGTGAGGCAAAATAAAGATAAATGGTTAAAATTTGAAAGTGTTCTGGTTAATAATACTCAAATAACTCCAGATGAGCTTTCTAATTTATATATAGAGATAACTGATCACCTTAGTTATGCCCAGACATTTTATCCTAATAGCCAAACTCTTAATTACTTAAATGGTTTAGCATCTAGTGCCCATCAAAAAATCTATAAAACAAAAAAAGAGAAAAAAAACCGATTGTATTCTTTTTGGGTTAAAGAATTTCCTTTAGAATTCTATCAATATCAAAAACATTTACTAATCGCATTTCTGATTTCTGTTTTATTTACAGCTATCGGAGCGTACTCTTCTGCGACAGACGGAGCTTTTGTAAGATCAATATTAGGTGATGCATATGTAAATATGACTTTAGAAAATATTGCTAATGAAGATCCCATGGCAGTATATAAACAAATGGGAGAAACCAATATGTTTTTGGGAATTACTTTAAACAATATAAAAGTAGCTCTTAATTGCTTTATTCTAGGAGTACTATTCGGGATAGGAACCATATATATGCTCATGCAAAATTTTATAATGCTAGGTTCTTTTCAGTATTTCTTCTACGAGAAAGGATTACTTTGGGAAAGTGCTCGCACCATATGGATTCATGGTACTATTGAAATCTCTGTGATCATTATTGCAGGATGTGCAGGACTGGTTGTAGGAAATTCTATTTTATTTCCAAAAACATATACTCGACTTACTTCTTTTGTTAGAGGAATTAAAGCAGGGTTAAAAATTGTGATTAGCACGATTCCTTTTTTTATAGTAGCAGGTTTTTTAGAAGGTTTTGTGACCAGACATACAGAAATGCCGGATTGGCTAGCCATTGTAATCATATGTGGATCGCTAGCTCTAATCTTATTTTATTACGTAATTTACCCCAGACAACTTTATAACAGACAAAAAAATGGATAATAATTACATAGAGTTTAAGAAAAAAAGAGAGTTAGGAGATATCCTAACAGATACTTTTGCTTTTATAAGACAAAATGGTAAATCATTGATATCTGTTTTATTAAAAACATCAGGTATAGCTTTCGTATTACTTTTACTTGCTTCTGGGTATTATACTTATTCTTCTGCTAATCTTTTTGATCCGGTGAGTATCGGAAGAGGTGAGATGTTTAATTCGGGGATGATTATTATTGCTCTTTTTGCAATGTTGGCAACGTTATTAGTATTTTATGCGCTTCTTTTCGGAACCGTTTTACATTATATTAAAAACTATATAGATAACAAAGGTAGTGTTAACCAGGAAGCTGTTGTACAGGGAGTAAAAAAAGATTTCGGAAATATTATCGGATTAGGAATACTTTCGGGATTGATTACTTTTTTTGGCTTCATGCTTTGTGCAATTCCTGGTATCTATTTATACGTCCCTATGAGTTTGGTTTTTTCAATTCTGGTATTTCGTAACACCAGCATTTCTGATGCTATAAATGATAGTTTCTTACTTGTGAAAAATGAATGGTGGATTACCTTTGCTACACTTTTTGTTATCGCAATAATTATAGGGATTATAAGTATGGTATTTTCTATTCCGGCAGTAGTCTATACATTTACAAAAACGTTTACTGCAGCTTCAGAAGGATCTTTGGCCGATCCATCTACTATGGTTGATTGGGTTTTTATAGTTTTAAATACGCTATCATCGGCAGTTCAATACATATTATATATTATTACCGCAATTTCTACTGCATTTATATATTATAATTTGAATGAAAGAAAACACGCTACAGGCGCTTTAGAACAAATTGACTCTTTAGGTAAATCAGAATAAATTGAAAATTCTTTACTACGTCTTATTTTTTGTACCACTCTTCTTATCAGCAAGGGTTCAGGATAGTACTGCTATATCTGCCCCCCGGGAGTTAGTTTATGATCTCGATTCTCAGCAAAAAGCACCTCAGTTTGATGATCAAAAAATAGAAGAATTTAGAGCCCAAGACGATTTTGATTATACCGAATATCAGGAACCTGATAACTGGTGGGCACAATTTAAAAATTGGGTAACCCAACTCTGGCATCAATTTATCTCTTGGATATTCGGTACAGAAGAAGTAACCGGATTCTGGGCTGTAGTTTTTAGGTTATTACCCTATCTCTTAGTTATAGGTGTATTATTTCTATTAGGTTGGTTATTTATGAGGGTAAATCCTGCAGATATGCTTCTTGAAAAGCAACTTGCTCCACAGGTAGAGCTTACAGAAGACGAAGATATTATTCAAAATCAGGATATCCAACAGCTCATTAATCAGGCCTTAGAGCATAAAAATTATAGATTAGCAATTCGGTATTATTACTTGTTTGTATTAAAAAAATTATCTGATGTAGAACTCATTCAATGGGAAGCTCAAAAAACAAATACCGATTATATAAAAGAATTAACAGATGATTCGGTACAACATCAATTTAAATCCATCACCAAGTTATATGATTTTATCTGGTACGGAAGCTTTGAGGTTAATGAAAAGTTATACCTGAAAGCTGAAAAAGAGTTTACTTCTATAACCCATCTTATCCAACGTTAATGTGATGACTAAAAGTTCTAAAATATTAATCATCATTATTATAGGAGCCATTGGTTTACTCACCTACATAGAAGCTAGTGAGCCCGAACCTGTAAACTGGTATCCGAGTTATGCCAAAACAGATAAAATTCCCTTGGGTTCTTTCGTATCCTACAATTTAATAAAAGAGTCTTTTGATACTCAAGGGTTACAGGATATAAACCAACCGCCTTATGAATTTCTCAAGGATAATGATAGTGTATCAGGAACATATTTTTTTATTAATGGATCAATAAGTTTTGATAAAAATGAGCTACATACAATATTAAAATGGGTCGAAAGAGGGAATACTTTATTTGTTTCCGCAAAAACTATAGAAAATCGATTATTAGACACTCTTAATATTGAGACAGATAATCTTATATCTATTGACAAAATATCTACCAAACCACTTGTTGAGTTGGTTAATAAAGAACTTAAAGCACAGTCTCCTTTTTTATATAATCAAGATATTTATAATCCATATTTTAGTGAATTAGATACTATAAATGCTACTATTTTAGGAGTTTCACAATTATATAACGATACATTAAAAATCAAAGATCCAAAAGTAAACTATATACAACAATCTTTTGGTAATGGAAAAATCCTATTACACACCTTTCCCGAAGCTTTTGGAAATTATTTTATGCTAAAAGACACGAATTATCAATATACTCAAAACCTTTTGGCATATATAAATCCCAATCAAAAAATACTATGGGATAATTATTATAAATCGGGAAAGACATTTTATACCTCTCCCCTTTTCTTACTTTTAAATAATCGCTATCTCAAATGGGCGTACTACTTTGTTCTTATTGGAGTAGTGCTTTTTGTAATTTTTGAAGGAAAACGAAAACAACGTAGTATTCCGATTATAGAGCCTTTAAAAAATCAGACTTTATCTTTTACAAAGACCATTAGCGGAATGTATTTTGAAAAAGGAAAACATAAAGAAATAGCAACTAAGCAAAACCTGTTATTTTTGGATTATGTTCGTAACGTGCTTAGAATTCCTACAAATGAACTAAATGAAAAAACAATAGTCGATATTGCAGCCAGAAGCAATAATAGTATAGAGGATACCAAAATAATATTTAAATATTTTGATGAACTCAATAAAAAAGTAAAAGTTGAAAAAGAAGATTTATTAAAACTTTATCAATTAATCAACATATTCAAAACTCGATCTTAAAAACGATATATCATTTAAACGAAGTATAAATGGAAAACGAAGAAATTAAAAACAATATAAATCCAGAGCAATCCTCCGAAACAGAATCTCAAGAGGAAAATCTGAGTTTTCAGAACAGGATTGATCTTAGTGAATTACAACAATCTGTAGAAAAACTAAAGGCAGAATTGGCAAAAGTAATCGTGGGACAGCAGGATTTTATCGAGCTATTAATTGTTTCCTTGTTATCTAACGGTCATGTTTTAATCGAAGGAGTACCTGGGATCGCAAAAACGGTAACTGCCAAATTATTTGCAAAAACGTTAAAGACTGATTTTAACCGAATCCAATTTACTCCTGATCTTATGCCTAGTGATGTATTAGGGACTTCTGTACTTAATATGAAAACCAGTGATTTTGAATTTAAAAAAGGTCCTATTTTTTCTAATATGGTTCTCATCGATGAGATTAACCGTGCTCCAGCCAAAACTCAAGCAGCCCTGTTTGAAGTGATGGAAGAAAAGCAAGTAACTATAGATGGCATTCGATATCCTATGGATCCTCCTTTTATGGTATTGGCAACTCAAAATCCTGTAGAACAAGAAGGGACTTATGCTTTACCAGAAGCACAACTGGATCGGTTTTTATTTAAAATCAAGGTAGATTACCCTACTTTTGAAGACGAGGTAAATATCCTAAAGACCCATCATGTTAGAAAAACAGCAAAGCCTTTAGAAATGGTTGATCCTGTAATTACTCCAAAACAATTACTAGAATTTAAAGCAAAAACACAAGATGTAATCATTGAAGAGAAAATTCTGGGATATATTGCAGAGATTGTAACCAAAACCAGAACACATCCTCACTTATATTTAGGAGGTTCTCCGCGTGCATCAATTGCTGTTATGAATGCTTCAAAAGCTTTTGCTGCAATTAACGGGAGAGATTTTGTAACACCAGAGGATATAAAAAAATCGCTTTTCCCTGTATTACGCCATCGTTTAATCTTATCACCAGAACGTGAAATGGAAGGAATGACAACAGAAAATGTTATTGAAATGATATTGCAATCTGTAGAAATACCCCGCTAGTTTTGATCCAATTTTTAAAATCACTATATCTAAGTTCCAGAGTATTTTATATACTCACTCTAATATCAGTATTGTTTTTATTATCATACTGGTTTACTCCAATCTACCCTATTGTCTGGTTATTGGTATGGGGATTAATGATTGTTTTTCTGTTTGATATTGTGGCTTTATATAATACTCAAAATGGAGTTCATGCCAATAGAATTTTACCAGATAAATTTTCGAATAGTGATTTTAATGCGGTTCCGGTAAGAATAAGAAGTAATTACAAGTTCACTACTAATGTAGAGATTATTGATGAGATCCCAGTGCAATTTCAAAAACGTGATTTTCTCAAAAAAGGAAGTATTTCTCCTAAGTCTATTTTAGATTTTGAATACTCATTACGCCCTGTAAAACGAGGAGAGTATGTCTTTGGAAACTTATATGTGTACGCCATGACCAGGATAGGCCTTGCAAAACGTCGTTATAGTTTTGATAAAGCTGCAATGGTAAAAGTATATCCTTCTTTTATCCAAATGAAAAAGTATGATTTTTTGGCTATTGATAATAAGTTAACTCAAATAGGACTTAAAAAAATACGACGTATAGGGCATACTATGGAGTTTGAGCAAATCAAAGAATATGTTACCGGTGATGATGTTCGCACCATTAACTGGAAAGCTTCTGCAAAACATGGCAATTTGATGATCAATCAATTTCAGGATGAAAAATCTCAACCTATATATTCTATAATCGATGCGAGTCGTGTTATGAAAATGCCTTTTAAAGGATTGAGTCTTCTGGATTATGCTGTTAACAGTACGCTGGCTTTTTCTAATATTGCCTTAAAAAAACATGATAAAATAGGGATGTTATCTTTTTCTAATACAGTAAATGATTTTTTGCCGTCTAGCGGAAAGAAAACATATATTAACAATATTTCTGAAACACTTTATAATGTCAAAACCCAGTTTCTTGATTCTGATTATGGGTTGTTATATACTCATGTTAAACGACAAATAAACCATAGAAGTTTACTCTTGTTATATACTAATTTTGAACACATATCATCTTTAAAAAGACAACTTCCATATTTACAGGCATTAGCAAAAAAACATTTGCTGGTAGTCATCTTCTTTCAGAATACAGAACTTGATCATCTTATCCAACAAAATGCAGAGGACTTACAAACCATTTATGATCAAACTATTGCACAACAATTTGCTTATGATAAAAAAGTAATGGTAAAAGAGTTACAAAAACATGGAATACAAACTGTCTTAACTACTCCAGAAAACCTTACTGTTAATACTATTAATAAATATCTGGAGATCAAAGCGCGAGGGCTTTTGTGAGTAAAACTTGTTTACAACTCTTGTTTCCATAAAATCACTATTTTTTATTTTTAAACGAATTCGTATTACTAAGTACTATACATTCTTTGTTACAATCTTGGGAAAAAACTATATTTACCGTGTAAACAACACTATTTCACTTATTAAATCATACATAATAAAAATGATGATTTTTTGTTTTAGAGATTAAGAAGAAGATACATTTTGATCAAAAAATTAAGTGAATTAAATAGTATGACTTCAAAAATTTAAAAGAAACTATTAGAATTAACTCATCTAAAAAACACAAACATGACAATTAAAAAATCAATGATTATAGCTGTATTAGCTTTAGGGGTTTTGGGAGCTTGCACAGAGAAAAAAGAAAAAAAAGAAGAAAACTCGGATCCTGCTAAAGTAGAAGCTACTCAAGAATCAACACCAGAAGTTAAGGTTGATGAAGCTGAGAAAGCAAGATTAGATAGTATCCAACAAGTAAAAGAACACGGACACGCACATTAATCTATATTGCAAAAATGTTAAAAAATACCAAAACATTCTTTATATTTCTAATCCTTGTACTGGTTTCAATAACCGTAAACGCGGCACATGGTGTCGATGATGAGACGCAGTCTTTCTTATTAGGAAATAAAGGAATTGCTTTTGGTCCGTTTCTATACATCGGCGCAAAACATATGATAACAGGATATGACCACTTACTTTTTCTGGTAGGGGTCATTTTCTTTTTATACAGAACAAAAGAAATAGTATTATATGTAAGTTTTTTTACAATCGGTCATAGTTTTACCTTATTACTTGGTGTAATGGCAGATATTAATGTAAACGCATTTTTAATAGACGCCATTATCGCATTATCGATTGTGTATAAAGGATTTGATAACCTAGGAGGATTTAAGCAATTTTTTAAGAAACAACCTAATACCAAAATAGCAGTATTAATTTTTGGATTGTTTCATGGTTTTGGATTAGCGACCAAATTACAAGAATTTAATTTTGATAAAGAAGGGCTTTTTGTAAATCTAATCGGTTTTAATATAGGCGTAGAAATAGGTCAGTTTTTAGCCTTAGGACTAGTTCTTATACTTTTAGGAGTTTGGAGAAGGTATAACAGTTACGTTAAATTCTCTAACCTTACCAATATAATTCTTATGGCTGCAGGCTTTTTGTTATTTGGATTTCAAATGACAGGATATTTCATGACATAGCTCTAAATTATGACAACAAGTAATACCCACGTAATGAATAAAAAACAACTTATAAAATCGATTTTTATAGCCTTATTTATTGGTTTTGTAGTGCTTATAACTGCAGTTTTACCTGCAGAATACAATATAGACCCACTAGGCACAGGAAAGCTTTTTGGTTTTAGTAGATTGTATGTAGATGATACTCAAGAAATAAAACCAATCGATACACAACCAGTTTCTCAATTAAATTTCAAGAAACTGAAATTAGAAAAATTAGGTTCTCCGGCAAGTGTACCTAAACCCATAGAAGCAAACAGTCCACCACCATCAGAACAATTTACAGAGCAAAATAATACTATTAATGTTACTGTCCCTGCAGGAAAAGGTATAGAATATAAGTTTAAAGCATTAAAATATGGAAGTATAAAGTATGAGTGGAGTACTGCTAATGATGCCATTGTTTATATTGATTTTCATGGAGAAGTTCTACAAGAAAACCCTCCCGAAAATGTATTTTACGAGAGTTATACTTTGGCATATTCTAACAATATGGCAGGAACATTTACGGCTCCTTTTGAAGGTAAACATGGTTGGTATTTTAGAAATAACAACAAAGAAGATATTGTCGTAACGATAAGACTAAAAGGACAATACAAACTATTTGATAAGTAAAAGAACCTATTC
Source organism: Aquimarina macrocephali (assembly GCF_051627225.1). NCBI lineage: Bacteria > Pseudomonadati > Bacteroidota > Flavobacteriia > Flavobacteriales > Flavobacteriaceae > Aquimarina > Aquimarina macrocephali. The sequence continues at coordinate 3,851,908 of NZ_CP151795.1, read as the reverse complement.
GAAAATTTCAAATTTCAGATTATCATCTTCAGGCCAAATGGTATATAATTTCTGATTTCCTATCCTAAAATTATTTCAAAAATACATTTCATCCTACAAAAATGACAACTGGGAAGTTTCTTATTGTCCTCAAATAAAGATTTATAGACTTTTGCCTCATCAAAAAACTTATAACTATAAAACTTTATCTTATGAAAACTCTAGCTTTATTAGCCGCACTTTTAGTTTCTAACTTTCTTCTTCAAGCTCAAGATAATACAGAAGGAGTAACTATCACTGTAACCGTTCCTAATATAACAAGTTCTGAAGGAGAAGTGCTTTTTGGGCTTTATGATGAAAATACTTTTATGAAAGCTGCTCCAATCAAAGCTGAAAAAAGTACAATTGTAGATGGTATAGCAAAAATTACTTTTTCTAATGTTCCAGAAGGAGTATTTGCTATTTCTTGTTTTCATGACATAAATGGAAATAATCGAATGGATTTTGAACCTAGCGGAATGCCAAAAGAAGATTATGGTACGTCTAACAATAATATGAGTTATGGCCCACCACTATGGAATGATGCTAAATTCGAGGTAAATTCAGAAAACCTGGAACTAGAAATTAGAATGTAATTATAACTCTATATTCATCAATCAATCAAAACCTGAACAAGTACATCTAAAAGGGAATTGCACTTCATCCATGCAGTTCCTTTTTTTGTTTTAAACATAATAGATAAAATAAATTTTTAATAATTATTTAATAAATAATATCAATAGCTTTTATATTTTTGTTCCCCAAAACGCAAACCATGACCATAACACAATTAAGATATGTTTTAGCAGTAGCCGAACACAAAAATTTTACGAAGGCTGCAGAAAAAACTTTTGTGACTCAACCTACGCTAAGTATGCAAATTCAAAAGCTTGAAGAAGAGTTGGATATCCTCATCTTTGATCGTAGTAAAAAACCTATAGAGCTCACAGAAGTTGGTAACAAACTTGTTCAACAGGCAAAAAATATTGTAAATGAAAGTGAACGAATTCAAGATATTGTAGATCAACAAAAAGGTTTTATTGGTGGTGAATTTAAATTAGGTGTAATTCCTACGATAATGCCTACTCTTTTACCTATGTTTTTAAACAATTTTATAAAAAAATATCCAAAGGTAAAATTAAAAATAGAGGAGTTAAACACAGAAGCTATAATTGAACGTCTTCTCGATGGTCATCTGGATGCTGCTATTGCAGCAACTCCTTTAGAAAACGAAAACATAAAAGAGCGTGTTCTATACTATGAACCATTTGTAGGTTATATCCCTTCTACTCATAGATTAAATCAGAAGAAAAAAATTGATATTGCTGATCTTGATATTGATGATATGCTTCTTCTGGAGGATGGTCATTGTTTTAGAGATGGGATTATTAATCTGTGTAAGACCAAGAAAAGTTATGAGGAGGATCATTTTCAGTTAGAAAGTGGAAGTTTTGAGACACTTGTAAAGCTGGCAAATGAAGGCTTGGGAATGACACTTCTACCCTATTTACATACTTTAGATATAAAGAATGATGAAAAAAGTAATCTTCACTACTTTAATGAGCCTTCTCCTGCGAGAGAAGTGAGCTTAATTTTTAATAAAAGTGAACTAAAAATGCAAATTATTGATGCTTTGCATTCTACTATTGCTGGAGTTGTAAAAGGAGCTATTACTTTTCAAAATGTAAAAATCATTAGCCCTATGGCAAAAATAAAAAGCGACTAGAAAGTCGCTTTTTTTTTATGATTTTAAATAGATTAAACAAGATTGTAATTCTGGTTGTTTCATCGTTAATGATTGAATCCAGATTTTTAATTCTTCAATCTCGTGAGGAAGTAGTCTGTTTAGTGCTTTTAAAACTTCCTTAGTAAAAAGATTAACATCAAAACTTACTTTTTTAAGCACAGTTTTTGTGTAATCAAACATTGCTCTAGCCATAAATTAATAGGGGTTTAAAAAATGTTAGGTTTAAAACAAGTAATTGTAGGAATAATCTTATAGTTTTTAAAGTTGTTCTAGCTAATATATGTAAATAAAACCAAAAAAATAGTCTTTTAGCGCTTATTTAACACTGTTAAAAATTGTTATCGCCATCCAAAATATCTCCCAAACCACCTAGAATACTACCTTCACCTTTGCTTTTCCCTCCTCCTCTGGGGGCCAATGCCAATACTCTATTTGCAAGTCTGCTAAACGGCAAAGATTGTATATACACAACTCCTGGACCTGTTAATGTTGCAAAAAACAATCCTTCTCCTCCAAAAATTGTATTCTTAATCCCTCCTACAAATTCTATATCATATTGTATTCCCTTAGAAAATCCAATAATACAACCTGTATCTACTTTTAGTTTTTCGCCAGACTGTAGTTCTTTTCTAGATGTAGTCCCACCTGCATGAACAAAGGACATACCATCACCCTCTAATTTTTGCATAATAAACCCTTCACCACCAAATAGTCCTCTTCCTAATTTTCTAGAAAATTCTATTCCGATAGAAACTCCTTTGGCCGCGCATAAAAATGCATCTTTTTGACAAATAAATTTTCCTCCATAATTAGTTAAATCTATAGGAATAATCTTTCCTGGATATGGAGATGCAAAACTTACTTTCTTTTTCCCTCCTACCTGATTATAAAAAGCCGTCATAAATAAGCTTTCTCCAGTTAACAATCGTTTACCAGCTCCAAATATTTTACCCAGAACTCCAGTATCTTTAGCAGAACCATCACCAAAAATCGTATCCATCTTTATTCCATCTTCCATCATCATAAAACTTCCTGCTTCTGCAATCACCCCCTCTTGTGGATCTAGTTCTATCTCTACGTATTGCATTTCTTCACCAATAATTTCGTAGTCGATTTCGTGTGCTGTCATATTTTTTAATGTTTATAGTGTTTTGATTAATGAATAGTTTCTTTATAAGTAAACGAATTTCATAAAGTGTTACAGTCTACTCATTTTTTCCCTACACTATTTTACTTTTCATTCTTCACTTTAACTGTCCATTCAAAATTAAACGTAGAAACTTCAATCCCATCTTGATTGGTTCCTATTGATTTCATCCATACTGTTTGTCCTTCACCGGTTTCAATAGTTTTTCTAATGGCATCTGCTACCAAATCTCCTTCGGTACACACAAAAGTAATTCTACCAACAGCCTTTTTGGTATATGTTGCATTATTGCTTGCCACCAGCATCGAGATCTTTTTTCCACTGTCTCTTATATATCCTGTTACCAAGGCCCCGGTAGTTAATTCTGCCGCCATTCCCTGCACTGCCCAAAACATAGATTTAAAAGGATTTTGGTTTATCCATCGATGTTTTACACTAACGGTACAGCTTGTTCTATCTATATTTTTAACCCTTACACCACATAGCCAGGCAGAGGGTAACTTAAATAGTAAGAAGGCATTAAGTTTTCTAGGAGTAATATCCATGAGTTTTATTTTTAGTTCTCACAATATAGGCAAAAGAAATAGTCAAGAAAAGGGGTATAAATCTTAAATTTATGTTAAAATATGGTACTATGTTTTGCATAATACCTTTTTTTAACCATATATTTGCATAAGAAACTATTATATACTTTTACAATGTCAATCAAAAATCACAAAAATATCGCAACGTTTATGCATCTGGGAGTATTTTCTAAATACTTTATTCCTTTTGGAAATTACATAGTTCCAATATTATTATGGTCTACCAATAAGGATAAATCAGATTTTATAGATGATCATGGTAAGGAAGCAATCAATTTTCAATTAAGTATTCTATTATATACTGTAATACTAGGAATATTTTCTTTTCCATTTTTCATTTTTCATGTCTTTGGAGATGCTACAATTACAGATTTGTTTCATTTTAATGATATATCAATCAATTTTTCTGATGCAGGAGGATTTAGAACTCTTATAGGAGCTTCCTTTATTGGAATTATAGCATTAATCGGATTTTTTCTGGAAATCATTTTTGTCATCACTGCCGCTTTAAAAGCGAATAAAGGCGAAAGTTACAGATATCCATTATCTATACGGTTTATAAAATAATATAATGAAGCAAACAATTAACATAAAATATATTTTAATAACCGCTCTTGCTGTTCTGTTGTCCTTCTTTTTTCATGAATTGGCACATTTACTTACAGGAAAGTTATTAGGATATCCAATGAAGATGACACTTAATTCGGCTTTCTTGGTAAATGGAGAATATGAATCTGCATGGCATGATCATTTTATAAGTGCCGCAGGACCAATTTTCACTATACTAACAGCATTTGTGTTTTTTTATGTGATCAGAAAAACAAAAAACACATACTGGTATCCATTCTTGTTTTTTGCTTTTGCATTTAGATTAATGGCTATGATTGTATCTATCTTTAATCCTAATGATGAAGCCAGAATAAGCCAATGGCTTGGACTTGGACAATGGATACTACCGTTAATTGTATGTTTTACTTTATTTTTTCTTGTCATAAAAACGTCAAAAGAACAAGGATATAGTTTAAAATTTAACCTAATCAATTATCTTTTAACCTCTGTTTTAATTGCCGGTGTAGTACTTTCTGATCAATATTTTTTAAAATAATCATCAATCATCAAACACCAACATCAATCAAAAAATGAACAGTTTAACTTTTAAAAATTAGTTTTATGAAGATCGAAAACACAAAAGCGCAAATGCGCAAAGGTGTTCTGGAATATTGCATACTTTCTATCCTTAAGGACGATGATGCCTATGTAGCTGAAATTTTAGAAACCCTTAAAGACGCAAAGATGCTTGTGGTAGAAGGCACGATATATCCCTTATTAACTAGACTCAAAAATGCTGGATTGCTGAGTTATCGCTGGGAAGAATCTACATCAGGGCCACCACGAAAATATTACGGACTCACAGAAACAGGAAAATTGTTTCTTAATGAATTAAATACCACTTGGGACGAATTACGGAATGCTGTAAATCTGGTAACCAAACAAAAAAAGAAGTAAAATGAATAAGACAGTTAATATAAATTTAGCAGGCATATTTTTTCATATAGACGAAAACGCTTATCTAAAACTGCAACGCTATCTCAGTGCTATAAAACGCTCATTTACCGATTCACAAGGGAGAGATGAGATTATATCTGATATAGAGGCCAGAATAGCAGAATTGTTCAGTGAAAAAATAAAGGATGAACGACAGGTTATCGGAAACAAAGAAGTAGAAGAAGTAATTGCCGTAATGGGGCAACCAGAAGATTATAGATTAGATGAAGAAATCTTCGAGGATGAACCAAATACAACATATCAAAAAACGAAAGCATCAAGACAGTTATTTAGAGATACTACAAGTTCTTATGTTGGAGGAGTAAGCTCTGGTTTAAGTCACTATCTGGGGATTGAACCAATTTGGATTAGATTAGCCTGGTTATTGTTTACTATTTTTTCTAGTGGTGCATTTATTCTAATCTATATCGCATTTTGGATTTTTGTACCAGAAGCAAAAACAACAGCTGATTTTTTGGCTATGAAAGGTGAAGCTGTTAATATCAGTAACATCGAAAAGAAAATTAAAGAAGGATTTGATGGTGTAGCAGATACGGTAAAAAATGTAGATTATCAAAAATATAGTAGCAAGGTAAAAAGCAGTTCTACTACTTTTTTTGAAGCTTTAGGTGATGTATTACTATTCTTTTTAAAGATTTTTGTGAAATTTATCGGTGTGATTCTTATTATAGTAGCCGGTGTTACTCTTATTAGTTTATTTGTTGGTCTGTTTACAATAGGAACATTTGGATTTATGGATGTTCCCTGGGTCGAATATATTGAAGTAGGTAGTCACCCCGAAGTTCCATTATGGTTAATATCATTAGTAACATTTTTTGCTGTAGGAATACCATTTTTCTTTTTATTTATTCTTGGGTTAAAAATTCTGATAAAAAACCTAAAATCAATCGGAACACCAGCCAAATTAGGCTTACTAGCCATATGGATATTTTCTCTTATCGGGTTAGGAATTCTTGGAGTTAGACAAGCTACACTCGAAGCTTATGACGCAGATGTGATCATGGAGCAAAAAGTACTTCCTATTACAAGTAACGATACGTTAACCATAAAAATGGAAGGGAATAATAGGTATGTCAAACATTTATACCATAGAAATGATTATAAAATCAAAAGAGATGACCAAGGTAATCGAGTAATCGTTATCCGAGATATAGAAATATACTTAAAAGCTTCAAAAAGAGATTCGACAGTACGACTTACTATAGAAAAAAATGCAGAAGGAAGATCGTATGAAGAAGCTTCAAAAAGAGCCGAAGAACTCAAATATGGATATGAAGTTAATGGTAATACCCTCTTATTAGATGGATACGCAATTACTGACTATGCAAGCAAATATAGAGATCAGGAAATAAAAGTAATCTTAACATTACCAGAAGGAATTACAGTATTTGCTAATGATAATACATCAGAATTTAATAACTCATGGAAATACGATGATTATATTTCTATTGATGGTAAAGAAGGAGAATACATCAAATTAGTCGACGGGAAATTCGAATGTAAAGAATGTCCAGAAGATAAGAACGATTGGGAATATAACGAATGGGATGAAGATGATGATAGCGTAAACATAAATATAAACTCTGAAGACAAAGACTTTAAACTAAAAATAGGAGAAGACGGAGTAGAATTAAATAATGAACCCGTAAAAGTAAAAATAGACGAGAACGGAATCGAAATAAAAACCGAAAACTAAATCAATCTGCTTCTGGCAGACTAATCAAAAAACGAACAGTTAAATATATCAAAACAAACAATTATGACTACACTAGCCAAAATTATTATCACCTTTTGCTTATCAGCTTTATGTTGCTCCTGTAATGTTGTCTTTAATGGGGTTAAAGGTCAAGGAGAAGTAATTAGAAAAGAAAGAACCATAAGTCAAGACTTTAACGCTATAAAAGCAAGTAGAGGCTTAGATGTTATCCTGGTAAACAATTCTGATCAAAAAGTAATTGTAGAAGCCAATAAAAACTTACACGATCATATCGAAGTATATGTAGAAGGTAGTACACTATATGTTACTTCTGATGAAAACATATACTATGCAGATGAAAAAAATGTATTTGTATCTTATGACAAAATCAATAAAGTTCATGTTAATAGCGGTGCCAGCATCTCTTCAGATGAAGCTGTAGTTCAAAAAGATCTTGATCTTAGCGCAACTAGTGGTGCAGATATTAAATTAAGAGTAAAGGCAGAAACTATAACAACTTCTGTTACCAGTGGAGCCATGATGAACTTAACCGGAAAAGTAAACAATCATAAAGCAAATGCTACCAGTGGTGCAGATATCCGCGCAGAAGATTTGTTAAGCTTAGTATCCGAAGCAAGAGCAACAAGTGGTGCTTCTATTAAAATCCATGCAAAGGACGAGTTTACAGGAAAAGCAACAAGTGGTGCAGATGTTGTGTACTACGGAAAACCAGAAAAAGTATCTGAAACAGATAACTCTGGTGGAGATGTTAGAGGTCATTAAGATCTAACAACCCAATTAATTTAATCAACCAAAACTAAGCTGTCTGAGAAAGCAACACTAACCAACCAATGCTTTTCAGGCAGTTTTTTTATAGAATCCCTGTTTCTCTTAAATCTAGTTATACCAGTTATACTTTGAATTTACCGTAAAAGAAAATCAGCTATTTTTTGTTTATGTAAAGAAGAAAAATTCAGCATAGCCATAGCTACGGTTAATTTTTATTTTGAAGCATAGGCGAAAAAGAGAATTTTATTGCGGTAAATTCAAAGTATAACTGGTATTAGAAAACAACTCTTCCCTCCTATAGCATATAAAAGTACAAGAAAGTGTCCTGATTTTTTGATTTTCAAAAAATCAGGACACTTCATAATGTGACAGTATTAAGTTTGCTTCCAATATTAACAAACTTAAAAAAAACAAAATGAAGTATTTAAATGTCACAAAATTCGTGCTTATTGCATGTTTTACACTTGTTATTATCTCCTGTCAAGAAGAAGATCAGGATATCCAAGAAGATATTATAACAAATGACATCTCAGAAGTCGAAGAAATTGATTTGGCAACCTTCAATTTCTCTAACGGAATTAGTTTGACCATGAGCAAAGGGTATGAAGAATCAGAACTCTATGTATCTACTCTGGAATCTGGTCCTAATGACACCAAGATGTTTATTAATTTTAAAAATAACTCTATACTCAAAGTATACTTATCTCTTACTCCCAAAGGTACTCCTGTCCCTAAAGCACTAATAGATTTTGCTAATGCTGATGAAAAAGCAAAACTATCAAGCGATAGACCAGTAGTAGAAAAATTAGATCACTCGGTTTTTTCTATTACAAAATTCCCTACAAAGTTAATGACTACAAATCCTAATTTAGAGACCAAAGCCTTCTGTCATAATTTTCCAGGTGCAGAACAATGTTATAATAGTCAAAAGACCAGTAGACGTTATCAATCCTCTGCTACATGGAAATATATACAAATGTATACATCGGTTTTTCATAATAGTAATGGGGCTGTAACCGCCCACCTTACCTGGGGTAAAAATAAGCATAAACACAAAGAACATACTATACAACCGGGATGGTGGGCAGTAAAAGGAGCATCAAGTACCTTTGGAAAAAGAAGAGGTTCATATCGCGCCGCTCCTTTTGGAGAACATTGGAAAGGGTATACAGATGTTCATAATTAATCATTTTTTGGTAAAAAAATTAGATATTTTAAAAGGTTGCTTATATGGCGACCTTTTTTATTAATAACAAAATATCTCATGTTCATATAATAGATACTACATTATTTTTAATCTGAAATAATATAAACCACTTCTCTATTTATATTTGTAACAAGTTTTATACAAAACTATACTTAAAGGCAAAAAAAACTGTTTATTAGTATATAAATTTCGCACAAATATGAGAGCACTATTGTTAGTATTGGCACTTCTGGTATTGGGAAACACCTATGGGCAAAAGGAAAAAATTAAAGGCAACAAAATTGTTAGCACAGAACAACTAGACGTTGAAGACTTCCATACCATAGAAATTTATGAAGGTTTCGAAGTTACATTAGACGAGGGTAGTGATAACCAGGTAAAGATCGAAGCAGATAGTAATCTACAAGAGGTTATACAGGTAGAAGTTGTAGATAGTGTTTTAACAATCAAGTCGGATCGGGATATGCGACGTGCAAAAGCATTAAATCTTGATATCTCTTATGCTTCAGAATTAAAGAAAATTATACTATATGACAAGGTAAATATTAAATCATTGTCTCCTATAAACACTACTAAACTAATTGTAAATACAAATGATAATGCCGAAGTATTTCTTACCGCTGATGCCAATCAAGTAGATTGCATAACCAATGGAAAATCGATAGTAGAGCTACATGTTACAGCTCAGGAAGTTACTTATCAAATAAATGAAAATTCAGAAGTAAAAGGAATTGTTACGACTGATAGCCTTAAAGTAGATTTATACCAAAAAGGATATGCTAAACTTGAAGGGGAAGCAAAATCAATGCTGGTTAGAGCAGATAATGATACTGATTTTTATGGCGAAAAATTAAGTGTTGCCAAAACTACACTAATTGCAGAAGGTGCCAGTGATTGTTATATTTTAACTAATGAAGAAATTAGTATTGAAGCTAAGGATAAAACTGAAATCTACCTCCTTGGTGAGCCTAAGGTTATAATGAAAACATTCGCTAATGAAGCTATTTTGTATAAAAAAAATATAGACTACGCTCCTAGTAGGTTTAAGATAAATTAAAAAAAACATCTCGCTAAGCGAGATGTTTTTTTAATGCTATATTTTTTTCGGCTTAAGCAGAAACTTCGTCACTTGTTTCTACTGTTGCCAGATATCGTTCTGCATCCAGAGCTGCCATACATCCGGTTCCTGCGGCAGTAACAGCTTGTCTGTACTCTTTATCCTGAACATCTCCTGAAGCAAATACTCCTGGGATATTTGTCTTAGTAGACTTACCTTCGGTAATCAAATATCCTGTATCATCCATATCTAATTGTCCTTTAAAGATATCTGTATTCGGTTTATGGCCAATAGCTATAAACAAACCGGTTATCTCAATTTCTTCTTTATCATTTGTCTGATTATTTACCATTCGTAATCCTTCTACTACCTGATCTCCTAATACCTCATCAACTTCGGTATTATACATTACCTTAATATTTGGTGTATTGTTCACTCGATGTTGCATTGCTTTAGAAGCTCTCATGTGATCTTTACGAACCAGCATCGTTACATTAGAACATATATTAGATAAATAAGTAGCTTCTTCTGCAGCGGTATCCCCTGCTCCTACAATCGCTACATCTTGCCCTTTGTAAAAGAATCCATCACAAACTGCGCAGGCAGAAACTCCACCACCACGTAATTTTTGTTCACTAGGTAGTCCCAGGTATTTTGCAGTAGCTCCTGTAGAAATAATAACTGTTTCTGCTTCAATCTGCGTTGAGTTATCTACTGTTACTTTATGGATTCCTCCTTCTGTAGTATTAAAATCAACAGCAGTTACCATCCCGATACGTACCTCTGTACCAAAACGCTCTGCTTGTTGTTGTAATTGTACCATCATCGTAGGACCATCTATTCCTTCTGGGTATCCGGGGAAATTATCCACTTCTGTAGTAGTAGTTAATTGACCACCTGGTTCCATACCAGTATACATAATAGGTTTAAGATCTGCTCTTGCCGCATATATTGCCGCAGTATATCCTGCAGGACCTGAACCTATAATAAGACACTTTATTCTTTCTATTGTATCAGACATATTCTCTTCGTTTTATATGTTGTAAAAGTAGCAATTTGATCATAAACCTTACAGTAAAGTTATTAAGAATTGTTATATCCATATAGACATCTTATATCTATACACTATATATTGAATTTACTACAGCTTTTAATTATAATACCATTCATACTTTGAATTTACCGCAATAAAATTCTTTTTCCTGCCTATACTTCAAAGCACAACTGGTATAACTATTACTTTTACAATATCATATCAACATAAAAAGCATCAATATTTTCATTATAAATAACAAAGAGGCAGACTTAATAATCGTCTGCCTCTGGTTATCCATTTCAATCACTTTATAGGAAAATTTTATCTCTAATAAGTAAATTCAAATCAGGGTAGGATTATCAATTATAAAAACCATTACGGTTATCTTTAATTTACATTTACAGTTGTACCACAGCTTTGGTTTGCTCCAACAATTAAGGTTCCATTACTTGCAGACGAGTTTCCACTAAAACTATAATATTGGTTTTTCTTACAATTAAAAGTACCTCTTCCATTTGCCGAAACTCGTGATCCATTGCTAGAGCCTTCTGCATAAATATAAATGTCCTTTCCTGTATTATTGCTAATAGTCACTTCGCTTTCGAGATTGCTTTGTCTTGCAGATGCATTTCTTTCTTTAATACGCTTATACTCTGCAGAATTATACCAGTCATCTCTTTGCTTATTAATAGCTCCTATTATAAATTCTCTAATCTGGTCTATATTTTCTATAAGTGCTGCGTTTTTAGGATTCTTTATCCATTGCGCATATACTTCTTGTTGTTTATTGTATGCATTGTCTAAATATTCCTGAAGCATCTTATGCGGCTGCATTGCCTTCATTTTTTTAGGAGATTTCATTACTTCCTTCATCTTTTTTAAACCTCCCATTTTTTTAGCTTGAAACTCCAAAACAGCTTCAAGTTTGTAATTATCTTTATCCACCCAGTCTTCAATCATAAAGATTTTTCCATCAATAAAAACTATTCGATTTCCATCAGACAGTCTATTAATCCTGGGAGAATATCCTATCTCTTTTTGCATTGCCGGGCTTCCTTCATAAACTTTTTGAACATAGGTTATCGGGAATGCTTCATTATCTGGTAAAAACATGGTTTCTTTATGATCATCGGGACGATCAGGATCACCTCCATGAATCATATATACTTCTTTATGAACGCCAGGTTGAACTGTATACTCTTTAAAATTGGTGATTTTATATAGTAATACATCCAAACCTCCTTCATAGTCACCACTACTACTTTGCTGTGTTAAATATGCTGTATAATTTCCTAGCTGTATAGATTCTAGTTCTTGGGTTTGATGTTTTATTTCTCCCTGTGCTTTTAGGCTATGGCTAAAAAACAGTATGCATAATCCCAAGAGTGTTATTTTTTTCATTTTAGTTTTCTTTAAATAGTTAGTGTGTAAAAATGGTATGGTTACATAATAACACCATCCCAAGCTCTAAGATTTGAGATGGTGTTTGATTATTTTTTTTAAGGGGTATTAGAAATAACAATTTTACGAATACGACTACTTCCATTATCGGTTACATAAAAAATTCCTGAACCTGCAGAAGCGATACCATAAGCTGAATTAAATGTGGCAACTGTCCCATCACCATCTGTAGAACCTGTAGATCCATTACCTGCAATAGTAGTTACTACTTTAGCAGGAGTAATTTTACGAACTCTACGATTACCAAAATCTGTCACATACAAATTATCATTGGCATCTACGGTGATATCTCTAGGGTAGCTAAATCTTGCAGAAGTACCTGTATTATCAAGAAAACCTGCGGTACCATTCCCTACAATAGTAGCTACTACTCCTGCTGGAGTAATTTTACGAACACGATGATTAGAGTTATCACATACGTATATATCTCCGTTACTGTTTACTGTTAATCCAGATGGGTGATTAAACCTTGCATTAAGTCCTGTACCATCTGCAAAACCTGGAGACCCTCCTGCAAGGTTTGTTACTACTCCCGTTGGAGTAACTTTACGAATACGATGATTCCCATAGTCTGAAACATAGACATTTCCTGAAGCGTCAACTGCTACCCCTCTAGGGCCATTAAATCTTGCTGCTGTACCTGTACCATTTGCAGAACCGGATATCCCAGAACCTGCAAGCGTGGTTACTACTCCTGCCGGAGTAATTTTGCGAATACGATTATTATTAGAATCTGCGACATAAAGGTTATCATTTGCATCTATAGCAATATCATATGGAAAATTAAATTTTGCTGCAGCACCTGTACCATCGGCATATCCAAAAGTACTCCCTGCAAAGGTAGTAACGACTCCTGCGGGAGTAATTTTACGAATACGTTGATTAGATACATCTGCGACAAAGAGATTACCATGGCTATCTATTGCACACCCCGAAGGAAGAGCAAATCTTGCCGCGGTACCTGTAGCATCTACATACCCAGAAAAGCTCCCTGCAAAAGTACTCACTGTTACGGTACTTGTTTCTACGACATCCGTAACATTAATAGTAATCTGTGCAGATGCGGTAAGTGTTCCATCACTTGCTGTAATGGTTACAACATGGCTAGTTGTAGTTTCAAAATCTAACGACTCTCCCTGGGATAGTTTTATCTTATCATCTTCAATAATAAATGCCGTTGTAGGGTTATCTGGATTAGTAAGTGTATAAGTCAAATTATCGCCATCTGGATCAGTTGCTACAATAGTACCTATTACATCTGTTGCATTTATATTTTCTGCCACACTAAATGTTTGATCTGCAATAACAGGGGGCATATTTTCATCTACATCGATAACCGTAATTGTTATTTTTGCAGCTGCTTTGGCTTTACCATCGGTTACTTCTACAGTGATTTCATGTGTAGTTTTGGTTTCAAAATCTAATGTTTTTCCTGTTACCAAACTTAATGCTCCTGCTTTAGTGATTTCAAATAGATCATCACTGTTTGCTGTAATGCTATAACTTAGCTCCTCTTTATCTTCATCAGTAGCTTCTACAGTACCTAATACATCTGTATCTGTTACCGACTCTGAGGCATTAAAAGATTGTGACTTGATCTCCGGAACATTATTAACTGGTGTAATAGCAGGGTCATCATCTTTACTACAGGATAGTAGTAATATTGCTGTACTTAGCAACAGTAGTTTTAGTGTTTTCATAATATCATCTTATTTATGTTAAATAGAGTTTGCTGTAAAACTTTTACAGTAAACTCTATTTGTGTTATTATTTATTGAACAAATATTTTTCGGATATAATCATTTTGATAATCGGTGACATAAATAGTTCCCGAACCATCTATACACAGATTTACTGGCTCATCAAATTGAGCAACATTAGCATTACCATTGGAAAAACCTATAGTACCAGAACCCGCATAGGTAGACACGACTCCTGCAGGAGTAATTTTGCGAATACGATGATTATCTTTATCGGCTACATATATATTACCGTTTGTATCTCGAGTAACTCCATACGGAGAACTAAATTGAGCCACAGTACCAACACCATCTGCATATCCCTGAGTAGATCCTGCAAGAGTAAGTACAGATCCGGTATCGGTAATCTGGCGAATCACATGATTAGAAGCATCTGCTATATATAGGTTTGTGGATAAACCTATTACCACATCTATAGGCTCATTAAACTGAGCTGTTGTTGCGTTTCCATTAACCAAACCACCGATACCAGTACCTGCATACGTAGATACTACTCCTGCAGGAGAAATATAACGGATACTATGATTACCTGTATCTGCAACATATAGATCTCCATTTGCACGTACATCGATCCCATAAGGTGAATCAAACTGAGCCACGGTACCTGTACCATTTACAAAACCGCTAATACCCGATCCTGCAATAGTAGATACTACTCCGGCAGGAGTAATTTTTCTAATTCGATGATTATCGGTATCTGCTACATAAAGATTTCCTGAAGCATCTATGGCCAAACCATTAGGGTTATCAAACTGAGCGGTTATACCGCTACCATCTGCAAACCCGGCAACTCCTGATCCTGCAATAGTCGTAGTTCCTCCCGAAGAAAGATATTTAAGAATACGGTGTTTTCTAGTGTCTGCTACATATATATTTCCCGAAGCATCTACCACTATTCCTGTTTGTAACTTATTAAGAGCTAAAATGCTCCCTACATTTACATCAGAAACATTGGTCACGTTTATGGTTACTGTAACGGGGGTCGCGCTTAATGTTCCGTCACTTACATGAGCTTGGAATGAGTAACTTGTCCTAGTTTCAAAATCTAAACTTCTTCCAGATTTTAGGCTTATTTCACCAGAATTTACATCAATTTCAAATTTATCACTATTCACAGTGTTGGAAATCCTGTAATTAACAGCATCACCATCTTCGTCTGTCGCACTCAAAGTACCTATAATAACGGTTTCTGCTATGTCTTCGGCAACAGTAAATGTAGTAGAGTTATTCCCAAAAACAGGGGCTTCATTTACATCAGTAACCGTAATAGTAACCTGTGCAGATGTTGTAAATGTACCATCGTTTACTGTAATCGTTACCGTATGACTTGTAAGAACTTCATAATCCAAAAACCCTGATTTTAGTTTGATTTCATTACCTGTTATCTCAAACTCGGCTAAAGCACCGGCAAGATTCGTAATTGTATAGGTAAGATCATCATTATTTGGATCGGTAGCAACTACAGCTCCCAATACAATACTTGATGGTGGATTTTCTGCTACACTAAAAGCCTGATCTGCAATAACAGGTGGCATGTTTTCATCTACATCGATAACTGTAATCGTTATTTTTGCAGCTGCTTTAGCTTTACCATCGGTTACTTCTACCGTAATTTCATGAGTTGTTTTGGTTTCAAAATCCAATGTTTTTCCTGCTACCAGGCTTAGTGCTCCTGCTTTAGTAATTTCAAATAAATCGTCACTATTTGCTGTAATACTATAGCTTAATTCATCTTTGTCTGCATCCGTAGCTTTTACCATACCAAATACATCTGTATCTGCTGCAGATTCTGATACATTAAAGGATTGCGCTTTAATTTCTGGTGCTGTATTGGCTGGCGGAGTTACTATCGTTGTTGCCTCATCATCTTTGCTACAGGATAGTAGTAATATTACTGTACACAGCAGCAGTAGTTTTATTGTTTTCATAATGTATCTTTAATTATTTGAAAAAGGTTCTATTTTACGAACACTGTGATTTGATTCATCTGTTACATAAAAAACTCCGGATGCATTTACTGTAATCCCTGCGGGTTGTCTGAATCGCGCTGTTGCTCCGGTACCATTTACAAAACCGAAATCATTTGAACCAGCAAGAATACTTACAACACCAGTAGATGTAATCTTACGGATACAGTTATTACTTCTATCGGTTACATATAGATTTCCTGAATTATCAATAGTTATACCTTCTGGAGTATTAAATCTCGCTTGCGTACCTGTACCGTCTGCAAAACCCTGATTAGTTCCTGCAAACGTAGTAACTACACCTGCTGGAGTGATTTTACGAATACGGTGATTGAAACCATCTGTTACATATACGTTATCATCATTATCTACTGCAACATCATGTGGAGCTTTAAACATAGCTGTAGTACCTGTACCATCTGCAAAGCCGCTAGAGCTTCCTGCAAGGGTAGTCACTACACCAGCGGGAGTAATTTTACGAATACGATTATTTCCATAGTCTGCCACATAAATATTGCCATTACTATCTACATCTAGTCCATAAGGCTCATTAAATTGTGCGGCTGTACCCGTACCATCAGCAGAACCTACAACACCAGAACCTGCGAGTGTAGTCACCACACCTGCTGGAGTGATTTTACGAATGCGATGATTTATATAATCTCCTACATATATATTATCATTTGCATCTATAGCAATACCATATGGAGCATGAAACTTTGCAGCAGTACCCGTACCATCTGCGTATCCAAAAGTACTTCCTGCAAAAGTGCTCACTACCCCTGCCGGAGTAATTTTGCGAATAACATTATTGTTTCGGTCTGCTACATAGATATTACCATTACTATCAACATCTACCCCTATTGGAGTCGAAAACTGTGCTGATGTACCTGTACCGTTTGTAAAACCATGAGTTCCGTTACCTGCTAGAGTACGAACTCTAAGTGCTTCATCTCCCGATTCTAAAACATCGGTTATATTTATATATATTCTAGCAGAACTTTCTCCTCCATTTCCATCAGAAACTGTTATCGTAATTGAATAGTTAGTCCTTGATTCATAATCCAAAACCTTATTAGGAGCAAGACTTAGTATCCCATCTCCTGCAACATCAAATAGGTTATCATCATTATCTTTAATGCTATAGGTTAAGGTATCTCCTTCTGGATCTGTTGCTGTTACGACATCAATAACAGAATTTGTAACATCTTCGGCTACTGTAAATGTTTGATCATCAATTACTGGTGATTGATTTTCGTTTACATCTGTCACGGTAATTGTTATTTTTGCAGATGCTTTAGCTTTACCATCAGTTACTTCTACAGTGATTTCATAAGAAGTTTTGGTTTCAAAATCCAATGTTTTTCCTGCTACCAAACTTAGTGCTCCTGCTTTTGTGATCTCGAATAGGTTATCACTGTTTGCGGTAATACTATAGCTTAATGCATCTTTGTCTGTATCGGTTGCTTTTACGGTACCAAATACATCTGTATCTGTCGCTGATTCTGATACGGTAAAGGATTGCGCCTTGATCTCTGGCGCTTTATTAACTGGTGGTGTAGCATCATCATCTTTACTACAAGATAGTGCTAGTATTACTATACCTAGCAAAAGTAATTTAATTGTTTTCATAGTACAGTTTCTCATTATTATGGGTTACTTTTTTTGATTTTTGTTTTCGATGTATACTTGAGAGTGTTAGAAAAGGAAGGGATTCCTTCTAATAGTTTTTTAAGAATGTTTTGTTTCCAAATAGTTACCAATTACTAAAACAGTGACATAGCTATGTTTTGGTTTAGAAAAGCGCAATACATTCTGAAATAAATATTCAAATCGGAGTAGTTGTTTTACCATATTTTATTTTTTTGAATTACTAATCATGGGCAAGAATACAGACAACCAGGCAGAAGCAAACAAATGAGTTTGTGAAACGCTATTTGAGTTTGTGAATGGAAAAGTTTGCTATAAAAAAGAAGGTATGCTACTGATAATATGAAGTATACCATTATATAAATGAAGTGGTAATTTATATTTTGAAAGCTATAAAAAATGAAGTCGTTTAAACTTTTTTAGGATAAAATAGTATACCAGGGGTACTTATCAAGTACCCTCCCCCACTTAGATAAGTGGGGTTTAGCCTATTTTGTATAGTATAATACCATTTAGTTCTTATCCTAATAATGCATGTACATGCCTCCAAGTTGATTTTAATTTTCTGTAATCAGTTTTTCAATTATTAAATTAAAATTATTTTGGTTGAGCCCTATTAATTCGTTTGTTTTCTTTAAAAAGTTTTCTAATTTATTTTGTCTTCCTGCCTTGATTAATTTTAAAACTCCTTCGATACCTTGTTCCTTCTGCACTAAGTTAACTATCAAACCCGAAATGGTAGAACGAACTGAGACTTCGGGTGCTATATGATCAAATATTTTTACATTTTCGCTAAACAGTTCAAAAAGATTTGTATTCGTATTTTTTGACAGATACTCTTTTAATTCATCTACAAGTCTATTATGAGTAATCATTTCCCCATTTTTATCTGTATAATAGGCATTGCCCCAGCTATATGCCACTCCTTCTTCTGTAATCCAATTTCGGTTTTTTCGTTCATTTATTTTTCCCGAATAGTAATGTAACATATCATGTGAGAAATCTTCGTTATTCATTACAGAGAATATAGTTTTGTCGACAACACCATAACCATCTCGATATTTACCTTTTTCTTTAACCGAATATACTATCCCTCGTAGATTCAAAATTTCTTGAAAATTATCACACATATAAAAGTCAATCTTTTCAGGTGTTAAACCTAAATTATTAGCAATTTGAGTATTCTTCTTATCAAATAACTGAGCTCTTTCTTTATTTATCTTACCTCTATAATGATATGTGATATTTCCAATTTCTTCTGTATGCCAATATTTTGTTTGATACTCTAATGGGATTGAAAATGTGATTTTTTTATTCCTTTCTGTTGCAACCAGGTTTACAACATAAACAATTGTTGGCAAGGAACTGTCCTTTTGCAAAGTATAACTAATAGATAATACATATTCATGATTCGAAATTGGATACATATTAATCAATTGTTTGTCCTTAACTTTAGGAGTAAGCGTATCCTTTTTTAATTCATAATTCATCAATTTATGAAGTGTCACCATTGTTAACCTCCTCTTTTTAGTTGTAAGAAAATCAGGATTTATGTTCCCTTGCCCGATTTCTGAAAAAAGCGACTCTAAAGTATTGCTAATCTTCTCTTTTGTTATAGCATCAATTGGATATTTTGCAAACTCAGGTTTCACAATAGTTTCTTGAGAAATTACAGTAGAAAAAGTAAAAATTAGACTGACAATTATATATCTTTTAATCATTTTATTTTTTTATTACAGTATAGCCCCATATATCACCAATTAATATTCTTTTTGATATGGCATTCTGATCTCTACTCTGGTACCTATCGCCAATTGATCATTATATAAATCAAATATCTGATATCCTATATCTGTACCATATTGGTCTTTTAGGATTTCTAATCGCTGTTGTATAGCGTTTAGAGCAAAAGATTCATGGTGGTTGCCTTGCCGCTCCTGGATTTTCTTTGCTTCTTTTCTACCAATACCATTATCAATGATAGTACATAACAAGTGATCTGTAAATGTGAAATCTATAGTGAGTTGTTTTTTACCCGATTTATGTAATAAACCATGTAGTAATGCATTTTCTATAAAGGGTTGTACAATGAGTGAGAGTACAGATAAACCCTCTGTATTCATATTTTGTATAGTGTATGTAAAATCATCTTCAAACCTTAATTTCTCTAATTGAAGATATACGTCTAAGAACTCTAGTTCTTTTTCTATCGCTATAAAATTTTTACTAGAATAGTTTAAGGTATTCCTAACCAATTGTGCAAACAAAACGATATAATCATAAGAAGAATCTGTATTTTGCTGAAGGATTAAATCCTGAATCGAATTGAGGGAATTAAATATAAAATGAGGGTTCATTTGAGATTTTAAAGCCTTTAACTCACTTTCTTTATATTGTTTTTCTATCTCTAGTCGTTTTTGGCTTTCTTGAAATTCTAGCGTAATCAATTCCATTTTTTTTCTGACTCGTAATCTCCCAATTAAAAACACTGCACTCATTAATATTAAAACTGCAATAATAATGGCTCCAATAAAGTAATTTTTATTTTGTTTTGATGTAGCTTCGGCAAGTTTGGTTTTGGCTTCTGCAGCATCTTTTTGAGCTGCTATTTTATCTGTTTCGTAAGCTATTTTTAATTTTTCGGTAAGTGCTTTACGCTCATTCGAATCTATAGAATCTTTTAACTTCTTGTATGCTGCATTAAATTCTGTAGCCTTATCTTGATCTTGTAATATGCTATAGGCTATAAATAAATTTTGAAGGATTTGCTTTTTAAAATGCAAATTTGCTCCAGAATTTTCATAATTATGTAGTGCTTTTAAATAGATAGGAATCGATTCTTCGTGTTTTCCCTGAAAAGATTTTATTTGTGCGATCTGCATATAAGCACTACCAATACGTACTGTCTGTTTTGTTGTTATATAATATGCTAATGGCTCATTAATAAACTTTAATGCTTTCTCATATCTTTTTTGTATTTTATATAAGTTGCTTAAAGACATTTTCATTACCATTTCTCCGGGTTTAAACCCTATCTTACTACACATTTCGATGCCTTTGGTATAATACTGTTCGGTTAGCTTTAATTTTCTAAGTTTTAAATAGATATTCCCAATATCAAAATATGTTCTGGCTCTTGCAGGAGATGGAGGATCTTTCTCGGTTAATGTTAAATTTTCTAAAGCCAGTTCTACACTTTTTTTATCATCTCCAGAATTAGCGTATACAATTTGCAAACCGCTATTAGCTATTAGTTTTTGCTGTTTCGTACCAAAAGTATCTGCATCTTTTTTAGCAATAATAGCTTGTTTCATCGCATCGTTCCATACTCCCTTAGCTCTATAATATCGAGCCATTTCATTTTGTATACTTACTCTATGATATTTACTATCTATAGTTTTAGATATTGTAAGAGCTTCTTGAAGATATGGTAGTACTTTCTCCATATCTCTATCTATATAATAATAGGCTATTTTGATCAAAGAATTGACCCTTACAGTGTCTTGTTTAACATTATCATTTAGAATAGTAATGAGGCTATCGATCGATTTTTCCTGAGAAAAAACATTGAACGAAATTAGGATCGCGAGAAGGAAGCTATTTTTTTTGAACATCTTGAATTAATAATCACCGGCAAGAATACAGATGCTCCTATAGAAGAGTACAAATGAGTTTGTGAAACTCAATTTGGGTTTGTGAACAGGGTTTAATATTCCTTTTTATAAGGCATCCTGATTTCTACTTTAGTACCTGTAGCTAGCTCATTATCATATAAATCTTGTACATGGTATCCTACCCCTGTATCATATTGCTCTTTTAAGATTTCTAATCGTTGTTGTATGGCTTCCAGAGCAAAAGATTCATGACGACCTCCTTGTCGCTTCTGAATTTTCTTTGCTTCTTTTCTTCCGATACCATTATCGGTTATAATACATAAAAGATGGTCTGTAAATGTAAAATCTATGGTAAGTTGTTTTTTACCTGCTTTATGTAGTAAGCCATGGATCAGGGCATTTTCTATAAAAGGTTGTACAATTAGCGAAGGAACCGATAAACCTTCTGTATTAGTATGTTGAATAGTATATGCAAAATCATCTTCGAACCTTAATTTCTCTAATTGAAGGTATACTTCTAAAAATTCTAGTTCTTTATCAATAGCAATAAAGTCTTTATTAGAGTAGTTTAAGGTATTTCTAACCAGTTGTGAGAACAATACCACATAATCGTATGATGAATCGGTATTTTGTTGCAGGATTAAGTCCTGAATAGAATTAAGTGAATTAAATATGAAATGAGGATTCATTTGAGATTTTAAAGACTTCAATTGTAACAAGGCTAACTCACTTTTTTTAGATTCCTCAAGTTTTCGATATGCTTGAGCCAATTTCTCCTCATTACGAACATTAAGTTTTTTAAAGTAATTTACTATTGCGTAAATACAATAAAATAAAATTATGACCACTACACCATTCATTCTGTTCGGGTGATCTTTGGGGTATATATCAAGATAATAGTAAGGAATAAAAAAGCAAACTATACTTACCAATGTAAATATAATCGGTAAGGTTTTTTTTTGATAAATCGATAAACAAATACCTGGAATCAGAAGAAAATAATATTCTGTATAAATCCCAGGGTTAACCATTACCGCAGATAAATTTATAAAAATGAACAAGTAAAAAACCCACAACATTTTTGCAAATCCAAAAAAGCTTTTCTTATTACATACCAATACAGAAATTAAATAAAACTGGGATATATAGCTTATGATATGCGCACTTAGAGGTTTTTGAATAAAAATTAAATCTCCTATATAAAAAAGTATACTGGTATGTAAAGAAATAAGAATATAGATATTTACAAGTCTTGTATGTTTATTTTGTATCGCACTAAATTCATAGTGGGTACCAATAGCTATTATTTTTTTGTACAAGGCTGTTATTCTTTTTATCATCCTTTATCCCTTTATAAAATCAAATATCCCTACTGATCAGTATTTTTTCTGAAAAGGCATTCTGATTTCAACTTTTGTACCTGTAGCATGCCCATTATCATATAAATCAAATACCTGGTAACCTACCGCTGTACCATATTGCTCTTTTATGATTTCTAGTCGTTGTTGTATAGCCTCTAAGGCAAAAGATTCATGATGGCCTCCTTGTCGCTCCTGGATTTTTTTTGATTCTTTTCTACCGATACCATTATCGATTATAGTACATAAAAGATGGTCTGTAAATGTAAAATCTATAGTGAGTTGTTTTTTACCTGTTTTGTGCAGTAACCCATGTATCAGGGCATTTTCTATAAAGGGTTGTACTATTAATGAAGGAACCAATAAACCTTCTGTATTCGTATGCTCTATACTAAATGTAAAATCATCTTCGAATCTTAATTTCTCTAATTGAAGATATACTTCTAAAAATTCTAATTCTTTATCAATAGCAATAAAGTCTTTATTAGAGTAGTTTAATGTATTTCTAACCAATTGAGCAAATAAAACAATATAATCATAAGAGGCATCTGTGTTTTGCTGAAGGATTAAATCCTGAATAGAATTAAGAGAATTAAATATAAAATGAGGGTTCATTTGAGATTTTAAAGACTTAAGCTGTAAAAATGCCAGTTCATTCTTTTTACTAACTTCTAATTCTGAATATGCTTTTTCTAACAGTAGCTTTTGAGTTTCTATAATGCTATTCTGTTTTTGTAGTTCTTCATTATTCTCTTTTAAAGCCAGTTCGTTCTTTATGTTTAGATTCCTAAAGAGATTCACAATAAAGAATACTCCTATAAACATAAATACAACATTGGTGTATCCAAAGTATTCTTCAGGGTAAATAGGATATAAATAATTGGGTAGATAAAATAAAATAATAGAAAGTACAAGAGAGATATAATGAAGATACTTTTTATCAAAAAACAATAATGAAAACAAAGGAATAACCATATACTGGTACTCTGCATAAAACCCTCTAAATGTAAAGTTTGCATGCAAGAAAAGAATTAGCATCACTACGGATATAAATGCTAATCTGGACATAAAAAGATGTTCTAATTTTTGCAGGTACAGTATTCCACAAAATATAACAATTTCTGCAATCAAAATCATCATCCTGGATGTTGTTAATTGTTGTATTGCAAAATCTAAACCCAGAAAAAACAATGCAGCAAACAAAGAGATCAAAGAGCATAAATTAAGAACCTTAGAGCGTTTTACCTCCAGACTGGTACTTTTTTCTGTAACCCCAAGATTAACTAATTGCAGTAGTATGTTCATAGTACGAATCTATCGTATTGTATTCTCAAAAGCGCTAAAACGAGTTCTTGAAATTTTAGCGGTTATATTTTGTGCCAATGTTATCGTTAAGCTGGATTTATTAATGACTTCAATATACTTTAAATTTATCATCCAGGTCCTGTGAGAGCGAAAAAAAGAAGTGTCCTCGGGAATTAGGTTTTCAAAGTATTTTAGATTTTTACTTGTGGTTACCGGTTTATTTTCTGTCGTATAAATTTTGCTATACGATCCGTCTGCTTCTATTGCTATTATCGTATTAATAGCTATAATCCGCCTATTGCCTAATTCGGGAAGTATGATCTGTTTAAACTCTTTTTCTTTTATTGTGTTTAGTAAAACCTGATAGTCTTGTATTTTTTTTTGTTTTTCTATTTTGCTTTGCAATTTTTCTACGGCTGCTATTAACCGCCTTCTATCTATAGGTTTTACCAGGTAATCTATAGCCGATAATTCAAAAGCTTTTATAGCATACTCATCAAAAGCAGTTACAAAAATGATATCAAAATTCATTTCTTCAAAGAAATTTGCGATCTCATATCCTGCATAATTTGGCATCTGAACATCTAAAAAAACGACATCGGGTTGTAATTCTTTAATCTCTTCCACAGCATCTTCAAGACAGGAACATTGCGCAAGAACATCTATATTTAAATCACAACGTTTTATCAAATTTGATAAAACGTTTCTAGCTCTTTGCTCATCATCTACCAGTATTGCTTTAATTGCATTCATGTAACAAAAATAGGTAGTTTAGAATTAGTAATCATAAAGCAGTTTGTGAATCGTAATTTGAGTTTATGAGTCTTATCTGGTTTCAGTTAACATAGGTACATTCTAAAACGTTTTGCCCTGGAACAATCCCTTCTGTAAATACTTTTTGATAACCACCGCCATTGTATTGTTGAGCAAATGTTGCGTAATGAAAACTGCATGTACCGTCCTTACGTTTCATAACAATAACACCAGAAATTCGCCTGCCAAGCTGTACACCGGTTAGCGTATTTCTGTAAATACTCCAGTCGCTACCAGCAAAGTATGCTTTGGAAATAGTTTCTTCCCAACCATATTGATTTGCCCAAGATTTTGCTGCTAGTGTCGCTTGTTTTTCTAATTCTGAGTTACTAAACCCTTTTGCAGGTAAACGTCTGTTTTTTATGGCTTCTGCTTCTTTTGTTGCATATGCCTTTTCTGTGTGTTCCTTTGCCTTTAACGACCAATCTGCCAATTTTGCATCTATTTTATCCTGAGTTTCTTTACTAACCAGTAAATTTCTTATTGCTTTTTGATCTTTATGGAAATAGTTAAAGGTTTCGTACGGACCCCATACTGATTTTCCTAAATCATTTCCCGAACTGTATTTTGCCCATATAACCGAAAGCGGACTTTCTACAAGCATATACTCTCTCCTATTACCTCCAACGTCATAAATATCGACTTCTAAAATCTTGCTCAACTCTGCCATAAAACTATAACGCTCACCATGGCCATTAGGAAAATTAAGACGTATCTCTTTTCCTTTTGTAATGTCTATAGTAACAGAATTAAATGACTCTCCATTGTGTAGTTTTTTTGCTGCTGGATAATAAAGGTTACTTTCACTATCAACAGCTTGTGCACCAACTCCTCCTGTCATAATCTGTTTTGAAAAGTTTATCGCCCAATCTTCTACTTTCTTTTTAGTCATACCAGCAACCTTAGCTTTATCTGCACTAAAAAAATTAACATATAAAAAAGTCTCCCAAATACCTTCTCCTATAGCCACTGCTGGTGATTTAGGAGCTACAGACACATAACTATTTTCATCATAAGGTATCACATAGATGCCCGAGGTGCCATAAATAGATTTCCCCGATGCTTTACTAGCTTCTGGATTATAAGTGTAAACAGCCGGCATACATTGTTTACAAGAAGCCATTGCCAATAATTTTACACCATTATTTTCGCCAATTTGTAAAATCTGTTGCTTTTTTCCGTCTCGTGAGGGTTCTAATAAATGAACCATTTGATCTTGCGCAAAGAGCTGATTAAAAAAAGAAAGGTTTAGTACTAAAACTAGTATTTGTAAGTAGTTTTTCATTTTCATAATACGCGGTTTAAATAGGCTATAAAGTATGTTATTCTTTTATGATTTTTTTTCTTAATGTTTTGCTTTTTGTATCTATTACAAGCCAATATACTCCTCTATTCACCTCAGAAATATCTAATTCAGGAGTGTTTTGTTTCTGTAAAACTTGCTCCCCAACAAACGTATACAAAGTGAGTTTCTTTACTATTTCTTTAGATCGAATATTAACAAAGTTATTTGCTGGATTTGGATATACGATGATATCATTACTTACTTTTTTACCTGATTCGGGTACCTCATCAGAAAGAGGCCCTAAATCTATCAATCCTCCTGTACTACCTTGGACGCATATGTCGCTATAACCAGCCGTTGCATCTTTTCTCCAATGCCCATTAGTAGTAGGCGTAAACCCCGAGTCTATATTAATGCAAGTTAACTTAGGGTTATTATCTGTAAATAAAGTAAAATTAGGATGGTGATTATTTCCATTTGCCACATCTAATGTTTTGAGATTTGGATTATCATAACAATATACCGATTGCAAAGATGAATATGCACTTACATCTAAATCGACTAACTCATTATCTGAACAGGTAAGTACAATTAGATTAGGATTGTTACCTAAATTTACTTTATTAATTTTATTTCCGTCTACTTGTACAGTTATTAATTTTGTGTTATTACTTAGATCTAGCTTTATTAACAAACCACTTGCAACAACAAGTTGTCTTATGTTTATAAAAAATTCTATTCCTGTTAAATCATGTATGAATGGAGTCTGCCCAACGGATAGAAGGCCACTATAATTTTGTGCTTCTGAAACATCTATTTCTCCGTCATTATTCAAATCAATTGAAGGAGAATGATGTATCAAATCATTTTTAAAGTTAGGGTCAGGAAAATTGATACTCTGACTGTAACTGTTTACTGCTATAAAAAATAGACCTAGAGCAAGTAATTTTTCTTTCATTTTTACTGTGTTTTAAGTTTTGTTTAATAAAAATAATAGTTAACACTTCATACCAATAAAACGATTTGTGAAGAGTAATTTGAGTTTGTGAAGAGTTTAGATAATTACTTGCTTTTCAAGCAACATAAAATTTTAATGTTTTAAAATCAGACAAGATATATTACATTTAACCACAAAATAAACGAGATGACAATTTTTAATATCTTAGATATTTTAGGAACCATTGCATTCGTAATATCAGGTTCATTAAGCGCAATGAATCGAAAATTAGATCTCTTTGGTATTTTTATCATTGCATTTGTCACGTCTATTGGCGGGGGTACTATTCGAGATATTCTTATAGGTAATACTCCAGTTTCCTGGATGCAAAATACGACCACCATGTATTTGATAGGTGGAGTTACTGTATTTTCTATCATTTTTAGAAACAAACTCGATTATCTTAAAGGGTCAATTTTTTTATTTGATACCATTGGTTTGGGAGTTTTTACTATCGTAGGAGTCGAAACAGGGATTAATGCAGGATTAGAACCTATTGTTTCTATTGCTCTTGGAGCTACAACGGGTTGTTTTGGAGGAGTAATTCGTGATATTTTATGCAATGAAATTCCTGTACTCTTCAGAAAAGAAATATATGCCACAGCTTCTATCGCAGGTGGGATATGCTTTATGGTTTTATATTCATTTGATTTGGATCAGAATATCACATATATCTCTACTGCCTTGCTAATCATTTTAATTCGATTACTAGTAGTAAAATATAAAATATCATTACCATTATTCACTACAGCAAACAAAGATCTTACTAATTGATTTTTCTAGATAATTAGTATCTTATTAAGCATAATTTTATTATTTTTCACTTAGAATGAAATTTGAACCTAAGTCAGATACTTATAAGAAAAAAGTTAAAGAAAGCTTTGAACGTCAACAGTTCATGAAGCTAATCAATGCGCAATTGATAGACGTTCAACCAGGGTATTGCGAGATCCATGTACCTTATCATTCGAGTTTAACACAGCAACATGGTTTTTTTCATGCTGGTATAATTAGTACAATTGCTGATAATGCAGCTGGATATGCTGGATTTTCATTAATGGAAGAAAACTCCTCTGTTTTAACCGTAGAGTTTAAGATCAATTTAATGGCACCCGGAGATGGAGAATTGTTAATAGGAAAATCAAGTGTCTTAAAAAATGGAAGAACATTAACTATTTGTAAATCTGAAGTATTTATCATTAAAAACGGAAATGAAAAGCTATGTGCTGCTGCACAACTAACATTAATTGAACTCAAAGACAGTAGTGATCAGAAAAGTAGTAGTACTAACAAGAAATAGATTAAATTATTATACACCTTTTTTTTAATCCAAAAATGACAGAAGAACAACTTAAAAACATAGCTCTACAACTACGAAAACCCGAAGGAGATTGGGGAATAGAAATGGGAGAAAAAATGAATGTAGGTAATAAATTTATCAACCTTCACACTATTGATGCATTGACCCCAAAAGCAAACGATGTTATATTAGAAATCGGTATGGGAAATGGTTTTTTTGTAAAAGATATTTTTAAACTAGAAAATACAATTCAATATAAAGGTTGCGATTATTCTAAAGAAATGGTGAGCAAGGCAACTGCATTGAATGAAAAACTAATACAAGAGGGAAAGGTTGATTTTTTCATAGCCAATGCTGACAAAATCCCTTGTGAAGATGCAGAGTTTAACACAATTTTCACCATTAACACTATTTATTTCTGGGAGGATCCTAAACGTGTTTTGGATGAGATTAGAAGGGTTTTAAAGCCTAAAGGAAAACTAATCATTTCTTTAAGACCAAAATCAAGTATGGCAGCATATCCCTTTGTAAAATATGGGTTTGATATGTTTAACAAATCAGAAGTTATCCAATTATTACACAATAATAACTTCATGGTTACAGAACATATTCAAAAAGAAGAACCAGGGCAAGAAATTGATGGAAAAACAATGAAAGTGGAAACCTTGATTGTTTGTGCTCAAAAAAACTAATAAATAGTATAGTGAGTATTATTCAGTCCATAGAACTATTTACCGCTATAAATATAGGAATAGTAGGGTTATCTAATTATAGAAGGTACATTTTTAATGAAATACATAAATTATCGTAAAGATTTAGAATTATCCATAAACCAATTACTTAAGTCTATGATTTTATCTGATAACTCAAAACCAAATTTCGTAAGAGAATATTCTACTTTGGGAGGGATTTCTGGATAAACCTTGCGTTCTACAATATCATATCCTTCTAATTTCTTCAGGGTAACGGCTAACATTCTTGAGGAAATTCCATCTATATTTTTTTTTAATTCATTAAACCTAAGAACTTCATAATACCCCAAATTAAAAACACATAACAAGCTCCACTTATCTAAAGTAGTTGCTAACAGGTTTTTTGTCGGGCAAAACCCTTCTTTTAAATATGGAGCAGTAGAAACAAAATATTTTTCAATTTTTTTCTTCAATCTAACCTGTTGTTTATCAGTATTAGTTATCATAATGTTACTTAATTACTAATTTGTAAGTTATTGTTTATCAATATATTTTGAATTATTTTTGGTTACTTAAAGTAACTCAATATGTAAATATATGAAAAATTTAAATATAGATTTTAAATGGATTGGTGCTTCAACATGGATATTAAAAGTTGGAGATCTTAAAATTGCTTGCGATCCTATTCTTTGTGACATAAATACTATAATTGATCTGAAATTTTTTAAAGCTAAAAGGCGAACAAAGCCTCAATTCGTAAATTCGGATTTTGAGAATATCGATATTTGGTTATTAACTCATAATCACTCAGATCATATTGATGAGCTTGGAATGTCAAAAATATCATCGAGCTCAAAAGTATATTCGCATAAAAACATAAAACCATGGTTTGCTAATAGATCTTTAGAAAATGTTTCGTTCATGGATTGGGCGGATAAAATACATACAAATAGTAAAGGTTATGAGATAGAAATTGAAGCAATAACTTGTGTTCATGGTTCTAACTATATATCAGCTATATTATGTGGAGGAGTTAACGGTTATTGGATAAAAATCAGGAAAGATGGTCAATCTCTAGAGATTTATGTAACAGGAGATACTATCAATCATTCTAAAATGAAAAAACACATTAAAGGACGTAAAGCAGATATTTTGATCCCCAATATGGGAGGAGGTGGTTTAGACAAATTTGGTGGCCCTTTTTCATATACAGCCGATCTTTTAAAAGACACCGTAACAATCACCAGACCATCCGTTATCTTACCTGTACATCATACATCATTCTCATTATTTAAGGAACCAATTGAAGAACTATATAAATGGAATGATGATAGAATCATAGAATTTGGTGAAGGGCAAACTATAAATCTTCAAGAGTATCTATTCAAAAACAATACAGGTTTTACTTCCAAAATATAAGATAGTATTACTTTTATAAAAGGATAATTATATGAGCCAGAGTGTTCTGTATATACACATACTATGAATTTTAGAAAAGCAACCCAACAAGATGTTCCTTTAATCGTACAAATGATTGCTAATGACGAACTAGGAAAAACCAGGGAAAACTATCAAATTCCTCTCCCAAAAGAATATTTTGAAGCCTTTACAGCTATTAATGCTGATCCAAACCAGGAATTGATTGTAGTAGAGAATAATGATTTTGAAATTATTGGCACCTTACAATTATCTTTCATACAATATTTAACGTATCAAGGAGGAATACGAGCACAAATTGAGGCTGTGAGAATTAGAGAGGATCAAAGAGGTAAAGGAATTGGGCAAAA
The DNA here is from genome assembly GCF_051627225.1 of Aquimarina macrocephali. Taxonomy (NCBI): domain Bacteria; kingdom Pseudomonadati; phylum Bacteroidota; class Flavobacteriia; order Flavobacteriales; family Flavobacteriaceae; genus Aquimarina; species Aquimarina macrocephali. The sequence continues at coordinate 3,821,072 of NZ_CP151795.1, read as the reverse complement.
AATGTTTGAATGGGCCATAGAACGGGCAAAACAAAAAAAAGCACATGTACTACAACTTACTACAGATAAAAAGCGCCCCGAGTCCATACGATTTTATGAGAAACTAGGGTTTATAGCTTCTCATGAAGGTATGAAACTTCATTTTTGAGATTGAGTCTTTTAATTTATAAAAAAGGTTGCTTTTTCAAGCAACCTTTTTATCAATAACACTACCTATTAATAACTCCTTATTAATATTTAAAAACCCTTAATGTTTCTGTTTTTGTATCTGTCATTATTTTCACAAAATAGCTCCCAGACATTTTAATCTGCTGCCCTAAAATTATTTGCCCGGGATTTTTTCCATATTTTTTATGGATCAACAATTTTCCTTGTATGTCATAAACTTTTACCACCAAGTCCCTTTTATCCAATGTTGATGTATTGATCACAAAGTTCTCGGTAAATGGATTAGGAAAAATAGTAATGGTATCACCTAAGCTATTATCATCACGATTTTTTAAGTTCATTACTTTTGTAATAATGGTCTGATTTGGATTTGTATTATATGCATAATCCAAAATAGTATAGGATAGACCATTATTGGCTACTGATATATGGAACCAACCATAATGTGTATTATTACTAATTTTAAAAGTAAATCCTACAAAGCCTGATTTTCCCTTCCAATCGGTATAATCTGAAGAACTTATAATATAGCTATTAGATTCTGCTCTAAAATTACTAGCACTATCAATTCCTATCCCCTCTCCTATCAATGTCACATTTTTACTAGTGTCTACACAAACAAGATCTTTATCATAAGTAACCAATCTCACAGAATTGCTAGTATACCAGGCACCATAATCTTTATTATCTCCCGTTTCTATTCTAAAGAACTCCCAGGTATTTGACGAGGTTACTGTTATATCATTTATATCAACATAGACCACTCCGCTATTCGTGTTACAAGGAGTACATGAACCACCACAATCTACTCCGGTTTCATTTCCATTCTGGATACCATCATTACAAGTAGGTGTTGAACCTGTTCCTATAGAAATAGTATAATCTTCTACTTCTCCATAATCAAAAGAACCACATGGTGATGGGATTGTATTGTATCTCATTGATACTCTCATTCTGGTATTTCCATTTTTTGCACCATCAGGAATTGTGAAGTTTCCATTTACAGAAGTGTCTTTTGATGCCGCTTTGCTCAACACTTGTTCATTAGGGTCTTCAAAATCTCCATCCTGATTATAATCAATCCATACGCTATAGGCTTCTGTATAACTAGTACCTGTCCAAGTCGGAGTTATAGTAATCGTATGTGCAATTCCTTTAGACAAAGCTGTAGATACAGAAGTAAAGTCATTATACCCTCCACTTCCTGCTGCAGATGTATTATCAATTGTTCCTAATTGAACTCTGCTAATATATTCATCAGATACACTATTTCCATTTGCAGCACAGTATGTCAACGTAGCACAAGGAGTACATGAACCACCACAATCCACTCCAGTTTCATCTCCATTTTGGATACCATCACTACAGGTTGGTGTAACCTGACAAGGAGTACATGAGCCACCACAATCTACTCCAGTCTCGTCTCCATTTTGGATACCATCATTACAAGTGGGTGTTGTACTATTACCTACATAAACAGTATAATCCTCTACTTCACCTAAATATGTATCATTTCCGCAAGGGTTTATTTTATCTTTAGATCCATATCCCATTCTTACTCTCATTCGTAATGGAGTTCCTGTTAAGGCCGAAGAAGGCACTGTTACTGTACCATTATAGGGCCCAGGACCGTAAAGAGAAAATACTTCCTCGTCTGTATCTATAAAATCTCCGTCCTGATTCCAATCGATCCAGGCTCCAATTGCATTATATGACCAGTTCTCATTTATAGTCTTTATAGTCAATGCAATTTGTTCCCCTTTTTGGACAACTGTAGATAAATTGGTATGATCCGAATAGGGATTATGAGCAGTACTATTATTGATATCCCCAAAAATCACCTGAGTAATATGTAACTTACTATCTTCATTAGATGCGTCACAAAAAGTAATTGGTGCTTTTTCTATATTTAGCGTTACCGATTTAGAATCTGTTGCGCCATCATTATCATATGCTGTGATCGTTAATTCATGTTGTCCTGGAGGCAGAAAATTTAATTTATTGATATGTGTCCATTGATAAGGCGCTACATAATCTGTAGAAATTAATTCTCCATCTACTTTTAATTCTGCTTTTTCGACTTTTTCATCATCTTTTATAACAGTTTCTACAGCTATATTTTCTTTTTGAACAAAATTCTGTCCGTTAGAAGGTTTCAGTACTGTTATTGTAGGAGGAGTATTAACAGGAGCTGGATCATTTGTTACTATAATTGAATAATCTTCAATTTCTCCAATACTGTTTTGCGCTCCACAAGGAGTAATATTATCTTCTGCTCCATAGCTCAATCGTACTCTCATTCGGGTTGTACCCAATTTTGCGCCAGACGGGGGAGTAATTTGTTGATTATATGGTCCCGCGCCATATTTATGAAAGACTTCTTCTCCAGAATCTACAAAATCTCCGTCTTGGTTCCAATCAATCCACACTCCTAATGCATTATAACTCCAACCCTCATTTTGTACTGTAATATCCAATGGAGTACTTTGGTTGGTTCGTATTATTGCTGCCAACGAGGTATAATCCACATAGGATGTTGTATATCCAGAAGTATTCTCAAAATCACCTAATTGAATTTTTGTGATATGAACATCATCTCCTCCTTCTTTATTGGTGGCACTACAATATGTATTTGTACCAGAAGGATATACTTTAATATAATTCTGAATCGTCTTTGTATCACTGCTTCCTGCAGTTCCTTTTGCCGTTAATGTAACATTATATTCTCCCGGGGAGTTATACGTTATCTGTGGTGTTTGTTTATTAGTCGCACTAGAAGGAGCTCCAGAAGGAAAAGACCAGTCAAGACCTGTAATATACCCCGTAGATTCGTTTACAAAATCTATTTTTCCTCCCGCAATAGTAGTCATATTTGTAGCCGAAAACTCTGCTACCGGGCTATCACTAATATCTGCATCTTTAAGTGGCCCTGTAATTATAAAATCGGCAGAACGACTACCTGATGAATTTAAATTTTTAAAATACCCTACAGTATATTTAAAGTTATTTACGAGTTCATTTTCTCTAAGCTTCAATATGACATTGTCTAGCTGTTTAGCAATATCTTTAGGAGCTGCTCCTGATCCAGAACCTGTTACCTTACCTTCTATTTTAAAACGGCGATAGGATTTTTCGGCATCTATCGCAACCGAAATATTACTGGTATTGGGTAGGTTTCCTATTTCATTTTGAAGTGCAGAAGGGCTTCCGATACTAATTTGGTTATCATCAGACCAACTTGTTGTAGGCTGCCATCCAATTACTTGTTCGTTTTTTACGTTAAGTAAAAAATTATTATATGAAGTTTCCCCATTATTTCTAAGCTCACTTACAAAATTATCAAATCCGGTAATGTCGTTATTTCTGGTATAATCAAAAAAACGTTTCAAATAGTCAAAATTGTTAAGATACCAATTATACCAGGCTGCGTTTCCGTAAGTATAATGGTAAAAATTTCCACTCGTATAACTTGAGTTAAAAACGGTATTAAGCGTAGGCCAACCCGATCCTTTATTGATAATAGCTCTGGTATTTTGCGCTAACATTTGTACTCCATTAGTATCTGTAGATCCAGCAAAAAAATCAGCCATACCTTCTTCATACCAAACTAATCTACTATTGTTATATATATCTGATGATCCCCAATTACCAGGCACCAAATATCTTCCTTGTAAATAATGGCAATATTCATGTCTAAATAATGATTCCAGAGATAAGGAGCTTTCTACTCCAACAGTTCGGTCCCAGGTATAAAAAGTCGCAATCCCTTCGAGATACATCCCTCCATTATCAGTACGAATACCAAATAGCAATGGTGCGTAATCGTCATATTGTTGTTTAGAACCAAAAACAATCATATTAATGGTAGAGTTAGTATCTCCTGCAACCGGCTCATCTGTTTGCAATAATCTAAAAAACTGACTTTGTACTTGTTTTGCAGCATGATACAGGTTTTGTATTTTTTCATCGCTAAGAGGGGTACGAATGATCATTTTGTCATCATCATACGATACTGTCTTTGGAAACAAGTACTCTTCTACCTCTTGTCGTATAGACAATGGATGTTGGCAAAGGTTATACGCACTACAATCTCCATATTGATTTAGAGCCATTTTCGCTTTTGCCCAATTAGGGGATAGTTTCGGAAAATAATTTGTTATAGCTGCCAGGTGTCCTTGTATATCACCAATAAGTTTATCAGATGCAGCTAATATGGCCAATGCACCCGTTGCATTTTGCCACAAATATTGAAAATCCCCTCCTTTATTAATCAATGCACTATTCACTGCTGCTTTTGCTAACAAATCAATAGATTGTTTGTCACTAACCAGTCCGTTTACAAAATCATCAGTTACTGTATTATAAAAAGCATTATAAACTGCATTCATCCCTTTAGTATACGCTTTTTCTATATCTGGATCTGTAATAGATTTCCAGGTTTCGTTAACTGCAAAATCTCGTATCACTCTTTCAAAAAGATTGATAGAAGCTGGTTTATGACGTGATTTTAAATCTCCTGCCACTATAAGTATTTCCTGTAATACATCCATAGCATATACATTATGCTTAAGAAGTGACGAGTTACCTCCCAAACCAGAGATAGCTTCATGTATCGCACTATAAGTATCTGGTGTTAAATCAATTGACGATTGATTAAAATCCAGATAAATAGCGATGTGCAGATAAATTGTTAATCCATACATTCCTGTACTATTGGTTCCATTATATGAGGATGCAAGACCTCTTACTTCATTAGCTACAGCTTTTACTTTGGTATTAGAAAAAATACTGGTTGAATAAGAACTATAGTTAAATAAATCCCTATAACAATCATAATCCCCTGTCTGCCTCATAGCACTTATCAATGCAGAAGTAGATAAACTACCCCACTGCGCATTGGTACTATATTGACATGCAGCCTTTTTAGCTATTCCAAAAGAATGATCTTTGCTTCTGGCACTAGGAATAGTTCCATCATTTTGATGAGAAGCCCTTGAACAATGATCTGATGAATGATTTGATGATGATATTGGTATGGGGTTCTGATTTTGAGCAAATGATAATTGAATTATCATTATTAGGCCAAAAAAAAGCCATATTGTTTTTTTCTCATATAGAGAATACTGTGAAGATTTCATAAGATTTGTGTAAATAAAATATCCCTCGATCTATTATAGGTCTATCGATCAGGATAAATAAGTTAAGTTTTAAATAAATAAGTATATTTCGAAATAGTAAAGGATACCCTTTATACTCGAAAATAGATGATAAGCCCTTTATGATGTTGTCTATAAATACTACAACGCCATAAATCAATAGTCTTTTAACGTCTATATAAACGAACATGTTATTTATCGTTTACTAGATGTTTCTTTGTTTCTTAATTGTATGTAAAAATCAAAGTGTGTGTCTTTAAAAAATAAACCACACCCAAGCAATTATGCTGGGCCAGTATCTTCATAGACACCTTGAAGTGCAGAAATAATTTCGTTCTTAAGTTCAGAAAAAACCGAACGTAGTTGATTGTTTTTCATTGTTTTATAGTTTGTGTTTCTTAGTTGGTATAAAATTAATTGATTTAAAAAATGAATATTAATAGTATATTATCCAAAACTGATTCAATGTTAACTTTAATTTGATCGTACATCTTTTTTAATGGTATAAATAGTATTTCATAAACCAAATAAGCTTATAATCAGGAGAAATACGATCAACGAAAAATGTCTCTCTCAAAAGTTCAAAACAGCTTCTAAACAATAATAAAATGTTGTTAAAGTGGCTCATACAGATGTTTTACTATTCCTATAAAACTTTAAAAATCAAATAATAAGCTTTTTAGCAACAGCTTATTTGTTTTTTTAGAATAAAAGAACAATCCAAATTTGTATTTTTGCACGAAATTTATGCATACTGATGAGAATTTTATTCTCCATACTATTATTTGCTTCTTTTGCCATACGCCCTGCTATGGAAATCAGTACTGTACTCTACTACCAACTTAATATTGATACTATTGTAGAAAAATATTGTGTAAATAAAGAACGCCCTCGTCTTAATTGTAATGGTAAGTGTTATTTAATGAGCCAAATGAAGGCTAAGACACAACCATCGAAAGAAAATTCTGATACAACCATCATTACAGAAGCTTTTATTCCTCTATTTTTTCAGGAAAACACAATACAAATAAAAAACACAAATCCTTTTGTTTCAGAACATACTCAAAATTGGAAATTAAAAAATTGCTATTTAAAAACTATTTCTAAAGATATTGATCACCCTCCTGAGTACCTCTTTTCTTAATTACATAACATATTTTGAATTTAATTTTTGAATAGATCATCGGTTCTTATTCAAAAATTACTATTACAAAAAATTCAACATTTTTTAATATCAAAAAGATGATATCTCCTGGTATCGACGCTTAGATTTTTAGTTGAATATACTCATAATAGGATTCAAAAATCATCAGCCCAAATACTTGGGCAAAGAAAAAATCAAACTCTTTGTCAAGTCTTGTATGAAAAGGTTTTTGAGTTCAAATTATTTGTTTTCGACTTACCGCACTTTAAATTATAGTGTTCTAAGTGATCCCACATAATAGGAAGAAATCATCATTGCAACTCATTATATACAATGAAAAACATATTAGTTTATGCTGTTACTCTATGTTTAGGAGTATACGGTTATACACAACAATCATATAAAGGAAAAATAGTAGACAGTGCCAATCATCCATTATCGGGAGCAACTATTATCGAATCTAATAGTACCACTAATGGAGTAATGAGTGACTCGGAAGGGGTTTTTAAAATCACACTAGAAAATTCTACAGAAGTCACTATCAGTTTTCTGGGATATATCTCCAAAAAAGTAAGTTTAACAGATGCTTTTAATACCATTAAATTAACAGAAGATAATGTAGCTTTAGAAGAAGTTTTGGTTACCTCTGCCAGTAGAGAAGTTCAAAAACGTTCTGAGGTACCTGGATCTATTGCTTCAATACATACACAAGCTATTGCAGAAACCAAAGCTTTTGGTATTGATCAATTGGTAAATCAGGTGCCAGGAGTATTCATGTCTACTTCCAGATCAGCAAGTAATGAACAACATTTTATGGCTGTTCGTACTCCTATTTCTACAAAAGCGTTATTCTTATACCTCGAAGATGGTATTCAAATTCGACCTACATCGGTATTTAATCACAATGCTTTATTAGAGATGAACAACACCTCTTTTGGTCGTGTTGAAGTATTAAAAGGTCCGGCTTCTAGTATTTATGGTAGCGAAGCAATCGGAGGTAGTTTTAATTTTATTACCAAAAACCCAACAGAAAAACTTGGCGGTAGTGTTGGGTTTCAAATCAATGACTTAGGACTAACTCGATATGAATTCGAAATTTCTGATCAAACCAGTGAAAAATTCGGTTTTTATCTGGGAAGTCATCATGTACAGCGTGAAGATGGTCCCATAGAACATAGTGATTATGAAAAGTTAGCTGTTACTTTTAAAACAGTGTATGATATTACCGAAACCGCAAGATGGACAACTGTTTTCGATCTTATAGATTATCGATCCGACATGTCGGGTTCTCTTAGTGAATCCAACTACAATGAAGGAAATTATGAAAGTGATCAAACCTTTACCGAAAGAGAAGCAATTACATTTAGAGCCAGGACTACTCTGGACAAATTTTGGAGCAATACTAATAAGACTTCATTCAATTTTATTGTTAGAAACAATCGAATGGATCAAATTCCTTCTTACAGAATACGGCAATTTAGAAATCAAGGGCAATTAACAGGATTAGGATCGGGAGAAGTAAACTCTAACCAGTTTAAAAGTTTTGTAGGATTGATTCAACATAAATTAGATTTCAACTTTGCTAATTCTTCTTTAATTATTGGTACTACAGCAGATTATTCCCCACAAGATTATGTAGCAGAGACCATACAAGTTGTTGTTGATCCCGAAACGGGAAGAAATCTGGAATACGCTGTTAATTCCAGAGATTTTATCCTTAATTATAAAGCTAATATATTTAATTATGCGGGCTTTTTCCAATATGAGATATCGCCTATCGATGCCTTAAAAATCACTGCGGCATTACGCTATGATGGTTTTGAATATGATTATGACAATCAAGTTGAAACTACAGGCGTAAATGACGCTGTCGATAATTTTAATAATCTAACTCCTAAGTTAGGTCTCAATTATAATTTTAATACAAAAACCGGAATGTATGCAAACTATTCGCAAGGGTTTGCACCACCACAGGTTTCTACATTGTATCGCAACCGAAATGAACTACTAGGTATAAAACCAAGTCGTTATCATAATTACGAAGTTGGAGGTTATTTTACTATTCCTTCAAAATTAAAATTAGATGCTGCTATTTATCTTCTCGAAGGGCAAAACACCTTAATTACCTTACGAGATACAGATGATAACTTTTTTAGCACCAACGCTGGTAAAACAAGATCATATGGTATCGAATATGGTATAACCTGGATCCCTATAGCAGGGTTATCGGTAACTCATAATGGTAGTTACGCCCAGCATCGCTATGTAGAGTTTTTTGATAGAGGAATTGACTATTCTGATACCGACAGAGAAACAGCTCCTAATCTATTGGGAACTTCTTTAATTACATATCGTAAGAAGTATGAAAACAGTTTTGGATTTAGCTTAACGGCAGAACACGAATTGGTAGGTAAATACAATACCAGTTTCGAAGATCAGATAGATAATGAAAATGGAACTTTTGATACTGCAACCTATGACGGACACTCTGTTTTTAATCTTAGAGCTACCATTCAATATAAAGATTTTGAAGTATGGGGTCATGCGCTTAACATTTTTGATGAGTTGTATGCAGCGAGAGCTTCATTTAATAGATTTAGAGGAGAAAATAGTTTCACAATTGGTAATCCAAGAGCTTTCCATCTTGGAGTGAAGTATAACTTCTAATAACCAGCCCTCACAGGTTTTAAAACCTGTGAGGGCCAATTTCAACTAAGAAATGAAAAAAAATAAAAAATTAAATCAATGGCTTTGGAAATGGCATTTTATTGCTGGATTAATATCGCTTCCGTTTATAATTGTACTTTCTATAACCGGCGGGATATATTTATTCAAAGCAGATTACGAGGCCTCGAAGCAAAAGCAGATTAAAGAGGTTATTGTACAAGGAGCTCCTATTTCTCTTCAGGAACAATGGGGAATCGCAAACAAAAATGCTATTAAAAAACCCAATACAATGGTTTTAACTTCTACTACCAATCAGGCAACCGAATTTATATCAGGGCGTTTTGGTGGAAAAAGTAGTGTATACGTAAATCCATATTCAGGTGATATTTCCGGAGAAATTATTACTCGGGATACAAATATGTTTAAAATTAGAAAACTACACGGCGAATTACTAATGGGTACATTTGGCACCAAAATCGTTGAGCTTATCGCTAGTTGGATGGTAGTTCTCATACTTACCGGGTTATACGTTTGGTGGCCCGAACGTGGCCGGAAAATAAAAGGTGTTTTTATACCCAGAACAAACCAGGGAAAGAGAATATTCTTTAGAGATGTGCATTCTATTACCGGGATTTGGATTTCTGGATTATTACTTCTCATTTTAGCCGGTGGTTTTCCCTGGACAGATGTGGTTGGCAAAAATTTTAAAGACCTTCAAAGAATAACCAATACAGGCTACCCAACTACATGGAAAGGACATCAATTGCAATCAAAAGACAAAGGAGATGCGTTAACATTAGATCAAATGGTAGCCAAAGCAGAAGCACTTCACCTTCCGGGAACAGTACTAGTTCACTTTCCAAAAGGACCAAAAAGTATTTTTAGCGTATCTAATTTAAACCCATCAAACCTAGATACTCAAAAAAAGATTCACTTTGATCAATATTCTGGTAGGCAAATATTATCTAATAATTGGAACGATGTAGGGGTCTTAATGCGTGGTCGAATGTGGGTCATGGCATTTCATCAAGGAGAGTTTGGAGCCTGGAGTTGGTGGTTGATGTTACTAACTGCAATAGCATTAACTATAATGAGCATCTCTGCTTTGGTTTCTTATATAATGCGAAAACGTAAAGGGGATTGGGGAGTTCCAAAAGTGCCTGTGACTTTCAAAATCGGATATGGAGTCATCGCACTAATAGGAATCTTAGCTATCGTATTTCCGCTATTCGGAATAAGTCTTCTTTTGATCATTGGTACAGAATATCTAACAAAAAAAATCAAGAAATCTTAATCTAATGTATATGTTAACTTTTATTCTAATCACAGCAATTTCATTTTGCCTACTTTGTATCATTATACAAATGCATAAAATGAATAAAATCGGACAACAATACAAAGCGGCTAAACTTCATAAGAAAAAGGAAAAACAATATCTTTGAAACGTTTAGACTAGCAACAAAACAAAAACTTAAAAAATTACAATTATGAAATTATCATTTTTATACGCAACTTCATTACTATTATTAGTATTTACATCCTGTAATCAACTTTCTAAAGAAGAACAAGAATTTGATGTTCTCATGCAAAAAGTAATTGATGTGCATGATGAAGTTATGCCAAAAATGGGCGAAATGAGTAGCCTTATAAAAGATCTAGAAACTAAAATTGATACCACTGCTCAAGGGAAATCATATGCAAAAGCACAACAAGAAGTAAAAGATGCCTATGATTTTATGATGACCTGGATGAGTGATTTTAGTGATAAATTTCCTCATGAAGAAGAAGGTAGCAAAACAGATCCTGAAAAGGTATCTTCGCAAATAAAATTGCTTAAGGAAGAAGAAATTAAAGTGAATTCATTAAAGGATCAAATCAATTCTAGTATTAAAAATGCAAAGCAACTATTAGAAAAGTCATAACGACCAGTTGCCATGTTATTTATAAAAATGTTTTACTTTAGCAATTGCAACAAATCATATTAAAGATCGATGAAAAAAATTATTTTATTTGTTTGTGTATTGTCTATTTCGACTTTGTCTATTCATGCACAGAAAAAAAAGGACCTTCTTGAAGAAATAAATAAGCTAAGAAAGGAATTAAAAACTACCGAAGCTGAGTTAAATGATTCTCGTAAAAAAGAAAAAGCAACATTAACTCAGGTTGAAACAATGGAGATACAAGTAAAAGATCTAAAAGAGACCAATGCTTCTCTTTTGACCAACATGAGTAGTTTTACCCAATTATCTAATCAGAAAGCTAAGAACTTAGAAACTTCTCTTGAAAGTCTTCAGGAAAAAGATAAACAGATTAAGACGATAAACGATGCTATTGGTAAAACCGATTCTACCAAATTGGCAACGTTAACAGTTTTAAAAAATGCTCTTGGTAGTGATGCTAATATTGCCGTACAAAATGGAGCTGTGTTAATTACTTTGGCCAATACATTGCTGTTTGGTGAAGATGATAATAATTGTGTTATTGAAGATAAAGCAAAAGGTGTCTTGGAAAAGATAGCAAATGCTTTAAATGCGAAACCTGATTTAAAAATCATTGTCGAGGGAAATAGCAATGCAATTAATTTTAAAGATAAAAGTATTAGCGATAATTGGGATCTTAGTACCAAGCAAGCTGCATCGGTAGTAAGAACTCTACAAAATGATTTTAAAGTGGATCCAAAAAGAATGGATGTTCTGGGAAAAAGCGAATATGGTTCGCAAAGTATAGAAACTGCTACCAGAATTATAATTGATCCAAAATTTGATGAGTTCTATGGACTTGTTAAAGAAAACATGAAAAACGGATCCAAAAAGTAAAAATATTTCTATTTTTTATAAAAGAAACCCGGTCCATTCGATCGGGTTTTTTAGTAAAATAAACTACAAACAAAATATAAGGTTTCAAACTGCTTTATAGTACTTTACCTCTATCACAATATCTTCGGAAAAGTGAATTTATTTTGAAAAAAGAAAGTAAATCATTATATTTACGTAACTGATTACGTAATTAATTATGCAAATGAATTTTTTTGACAATATTGGTATAATAGCAATTGGCACCAGGCTTAGAATGTTAAGCGAAAAGATGACAGAAGATGCTACGAAAATTTATGAAATGTATGATGTGGATTTAAAGCCAAAATGGTTTCCTGTGTTTTATGTTTTGTCTCAGAATAGCGAGAAATCTATTACTGCAATAGCCAATGAAATTGGTCACTCTCACCCCTCTGTAAGCAAAATTGTTCGGGAGATGGTTAAAGAACAAATTTTATGCGAAAAGAAAGATAAAAATGACAGGAGAAAAAATAATATCGAACTGGCTCCCAAAGGCCGGCAGATAGCAAATCATATTAAAGATCAATATACCGATGTACAAAAAGCTGTAGAGGTTACCTTAAATCAAAGCAGGCATAATATGTGGCATGCTATTGAAGAATTTGAATTTCTTTTGGATCAAAAATCAATGTTTCATCGTGTAAAAGAAGAAAAGAAACTTAGAGAAATAAAGAAAGTTGAAATTGTTCCTTATGAGGACAAATATAGAATTCCATTCAAAAACCTCAATGAAGAATGGATCACTACTTTTTTTAAGATGGAAGAAACGGATCGTAAATCTCTGGATCAACCAAAAGAATACATTTTGGATAAAGGAGGTGAGATATTAGTTGCATTATACGAGAAAGAACCTGTTGGTGTATGTGCCTTAATAAAAATGGAAGATCCCCATTACGATTTTGAACTTGCTAAAATGGCTGTTTCTCCACAGGCAAAAGGTAAAGGTATAGGTTGGTTATTAGGGAAAGCTATAATCAAAAAAGCGCAATCATTAAATGCTCAAAAAATATATTTAGAAAGTAATACCGTATTAAAACCTGCCATTAACCTGTATCATAAACTGGGATTTAACAAAGTGGTAGGGCATTCAACTCCATATGAGCGATGTAATATCCAAATGGAATTGATATTAGACTAAAATATGGCTATAATCTCGGCGTTGGCAGGAGTTGAATCTAAAATCCTTTCATAATGGATTTGTTTACTTGTTTTACCTCAGCTCCTCCACGCCGAATCATAGCCTGATATTTCTTTAGAATATTCAATTCAGATTTTAAAAATAATAATTTGAATCCGTATTCCCATTCAGAAATTAAAGATTTGAATACACCGAATATATCATATAGGTAAGAAAAACAATAATTACAGAACCATTATTCTACAAATAGAAGTGTCAATTTCTTTGGAAAACCAATACATTTCAAAAATGTTTATAGAAATAAAACCAGCTATCTTATCACATATAATTTATTTAAAACCAATATTTTAACACCATCACAAAAGTTAATCCAGTTCTTTTTTTCTCATCATTTTTTTGTAACTTAATAAGATACTGATTTAAAACCTCTCAATCATGAAAACCTTAGTACTGATTCTATTAGGGGTGTGCTTTTTTTCTGCCGTTACACATCAGAATAAAGCTACCGTTACTGAGCCTTATAACCTTGAAGGTGTTTGGGAACTTAAACATCAATTTCTTTATGAAGACAATCAAATAAGCGATACTATCTTAAATCAAAATGGATATCGCCAGGTAAAGATGTACAGCAAAGAAAAAGTGATGTGGACCCGGTTTGATCCAAAAGACAAAAACGAATGGTTTGGCTATGGTACCTATACAATTAAGGATGGTATCCTTGAAGAACGCTTAGAATATGCTTCAGGACCAATGATGAAAATCGTAGACACTATTCAAGTTTTTAGATTTGAACTAATGATGGATTCTAACTCTTATCAACAAATTAATATCGATAAAAATGGGCAATATACACTTGCCGAAAACTATAGAAGAATTGAGTAAATCCTTTTCAAAAAAATTAAATCAAAAATAATGGAGTCCAGATATCTGGACTCCATTTTAAGTAGTACACTTAGAAAATTAAAATAAATTACTCTCTAATTATTTTACCTGTTGTTTTGTTTTTGGAAACTGAAATCGTATAAAAATACATTCCCGATTCTAGTTCACCTATATCAAAACTCTTCACACTTTCTCCTTTTTGAAGCCTGTCATTTTGAAAATTGTAAACTTCAACTCCATTAGTATTAAATATCTGGAATCTGAAATAATCAGAACCTGATTTAGAAATAGAACCATCTAAGGCAACATTAATTATATTTCCAGAAATAGGATTAGGAAATACTTTTCCTACACTACTTTGCGTATTAGTTACAGCAGTTCTGGCACCTAATCCATCCAAGTATGCTCTATGACTTGAAGAGAAGGTAGAATTATTTACCAAATCCCAATTTATAGACCAGGTCATTAAACCTCTAAAACTAGGATATGTAGAACTGGTTGTATAGGTTCTTCCAGGATAAGAGGTTCCTTTAATCAAATAATCCAGTGCTTGTTGTACAACAGCTTCAGAAGTATATCCGCTTCCTGCTGCTTGTGTAGTAGCAGGTAATCCAATAGCAACCTGATCTGCTCTAAGACCAGGGAATGTAAGCCCCGTTTGAGCAACTGGGAAACCTGTAATTAACATTTCTGCCATCGCCACATGAAAATCTGCAGTAGCTGGCTGGTATATTTTTCCATCTCCCCCAAACATAGAACCTGTATTATAGTGCTGTACATGAATATAATCCATTTCATTACGTAATGCATGAATTACAGGTAAATATGCTCCAAAAATTCCAGAATAATTTCCATAGGCACCTTGTACATATGCTGTTTCCGGAGCCATACTTAATATAAATCTATTTGCACCAATATTGGTTCTAATTGCTTTTGTTGCAGCAATAAGATTCTTAATCTTTGTTGTAGTCGGATTCCTGAAATCTGAATCCCCGCTACCTAATGAAAGAGAACTTCCTTCTAAATCTATATCCAACCCATTAAAACCATAAGTATTGATAATATTGGTCATAGAACTTATGAATAAATTCTTTTCAGTATCATTATTTAATTCTACTCTGGCATTGGCGCCTCCTATAGAAATTAGTACTTTCTGTCCTCTACTTTTTACAGTAGCAACATCATCTATAAAAGCTTGAGTGTTTCCATTATAAATACTATATGGACTAAATTGCATATCAGAAGTACTTCCTCCTTTAGGCTCTGCAAATGCAATACAAATCACATCCCAGTCTCTGGATACTTCACTCAGTCTTGGAGTGGTAGATCCATTATCAAAATTATGCCAGTACCCTACCAATATTTTTCCTGGCAAGTTATTATTTCCACCATCTACTCTTTTTCTTACAGTAACAACTTCTGAAGTGGTTTGGTTATTCTCATTATCAGTTGCTACGGCAGTTAGAGAGTAACTTGCGGATTGTGCATTGGAAATTGTAAAAGAATACGGATTAGTAGTATCTTCTCCTAGTTTTGCAGTTCCATCAAAGAATTCTACTTTAGTAACAGTTCCATCATCAGTTGCTGTAGCATTAACAACAACAGAACTACCAGCAGTATATGTTGCTCCATTTGAAGGAGATGTGATATTTACTACAGGAGAGCCTCCTGTTCCTCCTCCGCAATCGCCTGTTTTTGACCAGGCATCCTGCCAATGAGCTCCAGTACCAGGTGCATAAGCCCATCCTGCTGCTGAAGAACACCATCCCGGAATATTACATTTAAATTTTTCGCCTTCATTTTGTACTTCCTGATCTTTGCTATACGAAGTACCTGCTACATATTGTGGTAATCCTTCGCAATTACCATTTCCTCCTGGGGTAGTAACCGAAATTGATACTACAGAAGAAGTTGCAGTAGCTCCACTATTATCAGTAGCTTTGGCAGTCAACGTATAATTTCCTATAGACGCATTAGAAATTGTATATCCATAAGGGCTAGAAGTATCTTCTCCTAATTTTGTAGCTCCATTATAAAATTCAACTTTAGAAATAGTTCCGTCACTATCAGAAGCATTTGCAGCGATAGAAACTGAAGCCCCTTCATTAAAAGAATCATTATTATTTGGAGAAGTAATTGCAACCGTTGGAGGAGAGTTATTAATCCCATTGACCGTAATGTTTATTACAGAAGATGTGGTTGATGCTCCTTGGTTATCGGTTGCTTTGGTAGTTAGTACATAATTTCCTGCAGAAACATTTTGCCAAACATATTCATAAGGGCTAGAAGTATCTTCTCCTAGTTTTGTACTACCGTTATAGAATTCAACTTTGGATACTGTACCATCTGCATCTGCTGCATTAGCAGTTATTGTTACAGACGCTCCTTCTTGAAATGAGCTATTATCGCTTGGTGAAGTAGTACTTACAGTAGGACTCGCATTAGGAGTACCGCCACCGCAATTACCTGTTTTTGACCATGCATCTTGCCAATGAGCTCCTGTACCAGGTGCATATGCCCAAGCCGCTGCAGAAGAACACCATCCTGGAATATTACATGTAAATTTTTCTCCTTCATTTTGTACTTCCTGATCTTTGCTATAAGAAGTTCCTGCTACATATTGTGATATTCCTGCACAGTTTCCTCCTCCGGTATCAGGAAGTGTAGTTGCAGTTGTGGTATTACTAAAACCAGATTGATTATTTGCAGCATCCTTCGCTTTTACTCTAAAAGAATACGAGGTGTTTGCTGTTAATCCAGTTACTTGATATGAAGTGCCAGTTACGGTAGCAACGACAGTATTTCCTTGGTATATATCATATCCCGTTACAGCTACATTATCGGTAGCAGCATTCCAGGCAAGATCGGCTGTAGTTTGTGTAGCATTTGATGCCCCTAAACCAGTAGGGGTAGAAGGTGTCTCTGTATCAGTACCTCCTCCATCAAAATTGATGTCACTAGTCGAATAAAATGCCTCTGGACTGTCTGACCTTTGCCAAATACTATAAATAACATGTCTACCTGTTCTAGCAGGAAGTGTTACCGGAATATTAACAATCCTTTCGGGTGCACTAGGAGATGTTCGTACCAAAAGTTCAAGACTATCCCAGGTTAATGGTTGATCAGGTGTCCAGCTTGCTTTGGTTATATAAACTTCATAATAAGCAGTTGCATGAGGAGCATGATTTGTCCAAGTAACTGTAAATGGGCCTGGAGAAACTTGTGTCGACACCCAATCAGATCTAACTTGATCCATGCCTCCATATTTATCAGGCCTGCCACCACTAGCCAGGTTTCCATCCATCACATATTGCTGATGATTACCATTAGCATTAGCTTGATTAATTTCACTCCAATCATATAATGGCTGCGTGCCATGAGAGGCTACTGCTGCAACACAAGCAGCAGAATCTGGGCTTTCGGGGTTTTCCTGAAAACAATTCCAAACACGACTTGGCGGGTATGTTACTGTGCCATGGGGGAAAACAGATAGAAATACTGTTAGAAATAAGGTCGTACAAATTAACTGCCTCCATGAGCAATTAATTGTAATAAAGTTTACTGAGTTTGTTCTTTTTTTAAACATGGTTTTAGTAGTATTTAAGTGTTATATTGAAATATACAAGCACTCGAATTGACGAATTTTGAGATTCAAAAACATCAATACGCACAATGGGTTGATAAATAGTATTCTATTCAACCCATCAAAAAATCTGTAATCGTAATTTATATAATAAGATTCTTAATAGTAACCATAAAAGGGTAGAAGAAACTCCCTTTTATGGTTTCAAAAACTATTTTAAATTAATTTGATACTTTCATCTTACCATATTCCTTTTCATTTCCTATAGTAATCGTATATAAGTACAGACCAGACTTTAAAGAACTAATATTAAATGTTTTACCATTCCGTCCATTCATCACATTATTTTCAAAATCTAATAATGTAGCTCCGCTAAGGGAATGTACTTCAAATCTAAAATTAGAGTTAGACTTTCCAGAATTTATCATCACATTTATGATACCATTTTCAGTAGGATTCGGAAATACTCTAACCGCAGAATTTCTTACTGCACAATCTCCTGTTTTAGACCAAGCTAATTGCCAATGAGCTCCTGTACCAGGTGCGTAAGCCCATCCTGCTGCTGAAGAGCACCATCCTGGAACATTACATTTAAACTTTTCGCCTTCATTTTGGACTTCCTGATCTTTGCTATATGAAGTACCCGCAGCATATTGTGGTAATCCTCCACAATTACCATTTCCAACTGCAGTTACCGAAATTGATATCGCAGAAGAAGTTGAAGTAGCTCCACCATTATCAGTAGCTTTAGCCGTCAACGTATAATTTCCTACAGATGCGTTAGAAATTGTATATGCATAAGGACTACTAGTATCTTCTCCCAGTTTTGTAGCTCCATTATAAAATTCAACTTTAGAAATAGTTCCGTCACTATCAGAAGCATTTGCAGCGATAGAAACTGAAGTCCCTTCAGTAAAAGAATCATTATTATTTGGAGAAGTAATTGCAACTGTTGGAGGAGTGTTATTAACCCCATTAACTGTAATGTTTATTACAGAAGATGTGGTCGATGCTCCTTGGTTATCGGTTGCTTTGGTAGTTAGTACATAATTTCCTGCAGAAACATTTTGCCAAACATATTCGTAAGGGCTAGAAGTATCTTCTCCTAGTTTTGTACTACCGTTATAAAATTCAACTTTGGATACTGTACCATCTGCATCTGCTGCATTAGCAGTTATTGTTACAGATGCTCCTTCTTGAAATGAGCTATTATCGCTTGGTGAAGTAATACTTACTGTAGGACTCGCATTAGGAGTACCGCCACCGCAATCACCTGTTTTTGACCATGCATCTTGCCAATGAGCTCCCGTACCAGGTGCATATGCCCAAGCTGCTGCAGAAGAACACCATCCCGGAACATTACATTTAAATTTTCCGCCTTCGTTTTGTACTTCCTGATCTTTGCTATATGAAGTACCTGCAGTATATTGTGGTATATTGGTACATCCTCCTGTATCACTAGTAACTGTTATAGAAATAGTAGTAGAAGTTGTCGTTGCATTCTCATTATCTGTTGCTTTGGCAGTTAATGTATAATCACCTGCTAGTGCATTAGAAATTGTATACCCATAAGGGCTGCTGGTATCTTCTCCTAATTTTGTGGTTCCGTTATAAAACTCGACTTTAGAGATCGTTCCATCACTATCTGATGCATTAGCTGTTATAGCTATTGATACTCCCGCTGTAAACGAATCGTTATTATTAGGTGAAGTAATATTTACTGTTGGTGGTGTATTTGTACTATTACCAACAGATATAGAAACGGCAGAAGAAGTCGTACTAGCATTACCATTATCTGTTGCTCTGGCCGTTATTGTATAACTCCCGGCAGGAACATTAGACCACGAATACTCGTATGGTGATGTAGTGTCTTCTCCTAATTTTGTGGTTCCATTATAGAATTCAACTTTAGAGATGGTTCCATCACTATCTGCTGCATTAGCTGTTATAGCTATTGTTGCGCCTTCGGCAAAAGTAGAATTATTAGCTGGTGCTGTTATACTAACAGTAGGAGAAACATTTCCTCCTGTACCGCCATTGGCAAATACTTCATTTATTTTGTTAACTAATGGAGATTTCACATTTGACCATCTTTTAAGTTTTCTACCAAAAGAAGTAGCTGTACCTCCAAGTTCCAAGTCGCCATAAACTGTCCATACTATAGTCCCGGCAAGCCCATTATCATTAATAAATTGAGCTTTAATAGCAATAGATTCTTCATCATCATAGCTTAAAAAATATTTACCATTTACCAAATAAGGAACCTTAGCTTCATTATCCCATTTTCTGGTCCAACCACTATTAGGAGATAAGGCTTTTTGTTTGATAAAAAAATAATTAGGAGTACCATCATACACTTCTTTTGGCCAATTTGTATAATCTGCAGCGGTTTGTATTGGTCCATCGGGTTGTACAGTTTCTGATCGTTTTACTGTTGTTGCATTAAGATCAGCTGTTCCTTCTGTTACTACACCTCTACCATAGAATGGAGCTCCAAAACATATTTTGTTTTTAGGAACACCTACTTCAACAAGTTTTTCTAATGTAGATTGCCAGTTAAAGAAAGGTACTTCTGCTCCTGTATACGGATATACTGGTGCATTATGTCCTGCTTTATTAGACCAACCACCATTATAGTCATAAGTCATCATGTTAAAATAATCCATATTAGCAGCAACTCCAGACCAATTAAATCCATCCAGTTTTCTTGGATCTGCAGCCATAGCCGATGTAATTAATTTTGAAGGTCCTATAGCATTACGAATTTCTTGTAGTAAAGATTCAAAATTCGCGAAATCTGCCTGACTACCTGTAAAATTCATTCCTGAAAATGGTCCTGGATATTCCCAGTCTAAATCAATTCCGTCGAAACCAATATTGATTAATCTTTTACAGTCTTCAATAAATTTTGCTCTTTTTACAGGATCGGCAGCCATCTCTGGGAAATGTTTACACATACTCCATCCACCTATAGATGCCATTACTTTTACTCCTTTTTGGTGGGCAAGATCTAATAATCCTAGTGCTCCATTTTCTTTTTTAAGAGGTAATGGCAATCCACCACTTAATCCCCAGACAGGATGTGTCCATGTACTAGCCCCTACTTCTACTTGAAAGCCTTGAGCTTCTGCGCGTGCTTTTATATCAGCATTTACATAGTTTACATATTCTAACTCCCCGAATAAGAGGTGTAAATCCCAGCTACTATATAAGTCTGTAAAAAACAGATCTGCTGGTGCTTGTGTTGCTCCATCCTGATAAATATTTTTATTTCTGTGATCTCCACTATGTAATGAACCATCTCTGGCTACTCCAAAAAATGAATAGTTAAGAATCGTGTATTTAGAATAATCAATATTAAGATGAGTCAAAGCTCCCGGAGCAGGAACTCCAGCTGTGGTGGTTTTCCATGCATCCCAGTTAGTTATATAGCCAATAACTTGTTTTTGATGATCAGAAGTCGTAGCGCTCCCTCCAGTGTTCACTTGTGCAAAAGCAATGCTCGAAATGCACATAAAGATCAAAAGCAAAGACGTTTTCAAATGCAATTTTTGAAAACACCAGGCTTTAAAAGTTTGGTTTAATTTTCTCATAATTTTTACCTTTAGTTATAAATGGTTTGTGTTATTATTTACGAAAACGATGTAGTTTTCAATGAAAAAGTAGAAATAACTAAGGGTTTAAAAAAACTAATTAGCTGAATGACTTAAAATTGTAGATTTTCAGAAGGAAAACGGGAATAAGATGCAAATTGATTATATTCTATAATTTCTATAGGTAAAAGAGGTTATTCTATAAAAGCCTTTGTAAAAAGAAACAATAAAATAGAATAAATCCGGTTACATACCCAAATAGAAAGTATGATTTATTCATTATAAAAAGAGTAAACTACATCCATTTAACCATAGAATAATTGCTAAAAAACCTATAGAATGAAAGTAAAATGTTTACTTATTGATGATGATCCGCTGGCTATCACTATTTTAAAAAAACACTTAGAATATTTTGAGCATTTTGAAGTGGTTTTCTGTTGCTATAATGCCGTCGATGCATTTGATTTTATTCGTGAAAACACAATTGATTTAATATTTGTTGATATTTACATGCCCATGGTTAATGGGTTAGAGTTTATTAAAAGTATAGACAATCCTCCTTTAATTATTATAACTTCTTCTGATGAAGATTATGCTGTACAAGGTTTTGAATTAGGAGTTATAGATTATTTAATAAAACCAATCTCTTTGAAGCGGCTAGTAAAATCTTTACATAAAATATCCAGAACATTAAATAATATAAATAAGCTATCACATTCATCTCAATTAGAAGATCACATTTTTATTAAAGTAGATAAAAAAATGATCAAAATTTATTTTGAAGACATTTTATATATAAAGAGCCTTAAAGATTATGTAATCATAAAAACGGGTCATAAAGACTATGTAACACACTATAATCTATCTGCAATTACCAGGTTACTACCAGAGTATCTTTTTATAAGAATCCACAGATCATATACTATTGCCATTAATAAAATTAAGGCTATTGATAAAAACTGTATCGAAATCGCTGATAAATCACTTCCTATAGGAAGAAACTATATAAAAAAGGTTAAAGGTAAAATCATAGATGGCGTTACCATTTAAGCAAAAAAAATCCGGGATATATACCCCGGATCTTTAGTATGTATAAATGACTAGCATCTATTCACAACATAACAAACAAAATTTTAAACGGTATACCTTTTAGTACTGTATTTTCTAGCTAAATCTTCATTTTTATCACCAACTAAATTTGCAATAAATCGAACTGTTGTTTTCATAATAATGAGGTTTTAGAGTTTATATTACAATCAATGGATCTGCCAAATCAGGGCCTTAGAATACGCTGATAAAAAAAATGCTGAGTTTGTGTTAGCCAATCAATGCTTCAAGACCCTTTATTTGGCAATTTTCTATTATTCAATACATTTCTGAGGTTCTTTAACCGCTTTTTTGGATTTATTTTTTAATTATTTTTTTGGTGATTACCTCTCCACCGATATTAATTTTATAGATATAAATTCCACTTTTCAGAGTCGATAAATCTTGTGTGAAATC
This sequence comes from Aquimarina macrocephali, assembly GCF_051627225.1. NCBI lineage: Bacteria > Pseudomonadati > Bacteroidota > Flavobacteriia > Flavobacteriales > Flavobacteriaceae > Aquimarina > Aquimarina macrocephali. The sequence goes on along the minus strand of NZ_CP151795.1, from coordinate 3,798,404 downwards.
TCTACTTCCACTATACTCTTTTAAAGATTTTGTATCCATTAATTTACCATAGATATCATATATATCAATTTTCACCCATGATACTTCTGGAACTGTTATCTTATACTTTATAACATCATCCACCAATGTTTGAAATGCAACAGAAGACATATTTGGATTATTATTGACACAATCTGAAACAAATTCCCAAACAGAACTACTACCTGGAGTTTCGCCTTCTGTCCACCATTTGGCTTTATAAATTTTTTGGCTATGGTATATTTGATCTCCACTATTATAAGCAATAGATGCTATCCATTGTGAAGATCCACAAAAATCTCCACCACCAGAGCCTCCGCCACAACTAGAAACAAACCCCCATACAGAACTGCTTCCCGGAGTCTCTCCTTGTGTCCACCATTTATTGGTATAGAGATTACCGTTATAACTTACTTTTTGTCCCGCTGTCGCATATATTTGATCAGATCTCCATTCTGCTATCCCATCACAGCTTCCTCCTATCACTTTTTCTTTCACAGTAAACATAACAACTGTCTCTGTAGATAATCCTTCATTATCTGTAGCTGTAATTTTATATGATACATCACCAAAAGCACCAGGAGTCCAAGCTGTAGTGTATTGAGTACCATTTGCAGATGGAGTAATTTCAACATTATTTACAATAAACTTAACAGAGCTAACCTGGGTATCATCGGTTACGGTAGCTTTTAACTGAATTGATGACAGTGCTGTTTGTTCTATAATATCTAAATCTTTTGGTTCGATTAGAGTTATTGATGGAGGTGTATTACCTCCTACTAACTTTTCTTTTACGGTAAAGACAATTGTTTTTTCTGAAGTTGCATTTTTATTATCTGTTGCAGAAGCAATGAGAGTTACTTCACCAAATGCTGCAGGAGTAAAACTGGCTGTATAACTACTCCCGTTTGCTGTAGCACTAATGTTAGTATTGTTATGCTTAAACGTAAAAGATTGAATGGTCCCGTCAGAATCTGTTGCATTAGCTTTCAATGCTATCGCAGACAATTCGGTTAATTCAATAACTTGTCCATTTGTAGGAGCTTCCCATACTACTGTTGGTGAATTGTTTATAGGATCTGTATTTCCTGCAGCTTCATTTACAGCTTTAAGAATACTTGAAGACGAATTATAATCGGTGTCTTGTGTAAGCTCCCATATAATTAATCCCTGATGTCCATATTGCTTAGAATATTTAATTTTTTCTGCGGCTAATTTTGGTGTGTTATAATATATTTTTTTTCCATTTTCTCCTATATACCCTCTTAAGTTTTTAGGATCTTTAGGGTCATAACTTGTAGCTGCATTAGCAAAATCTTTCACTATATCTTTATAAGGAACAAATTTGGCTCCGTTACCTCCATTAGGCTTCTTTTCAGAAAAATCATAACCATAAACAGGTAGTCCAAAAGCTAATTTAGATTTTGGCACATTAAATCCTCCAGAATGATTCCAGGCTGGTGGAGCAAACCCCATCCAATATTCTAATGCATCTTGTGCAGAATAAATTGGATTATCTGCTGTTTGTCCTTGATAAGTACCTTGTTCTACTTTATAAAGAGAAGAATGAGGTCCTTCTGGTGATTTATCCCATGATCCTGTAAAATCATAAGACATAAGTCCAATCCAATCCATATAGTCTACCATACCATCATCATAGTTATTTCCATACCAAGATGTTCCGAATACGGCAGATGTAATTAGTTTATTAGGTATTTTAGCTCTTAATTTCTGGCTTAATTTTCTTAATCCAATACCTGCTGGGTGAGGTCCTTTATCAGCATCTCCCCATTTGCTTCCTCTTACTCTTCCTCCCTGATCTGAGGTTCCGCTAATGGCTGGATCTGCCCACCAGCATTCCATATCCAAATCAATACCGTCCAGATCATTCTGAGTAACATAATTAGCAATTAATGTTGCAATTTCATCTAGTTTACTATCGTTGTTTTGGTATTTGGTCATTAGCCATAAAAATGCATAATCTGTAGCTCCACCTAATGCAACAGATACTTTTACTCCTTTGGCTTTAGCTTTTTGAAGAACTCCCAAATCATTAAGAACAGAATCTACTTTTCTAGATTGAAACTCATCAAAAGATACAGAAGCAAAATTTGAACTATTATAATCGTTATTATTCTGTTTAAACATTAAAAAAGAAATGTTCAGATGTGTTACTACCTCTGGATTAAATTTATTTTTGATATCATAATCGGCAACCCAGGTAGGTAAATACCCAATAATTCGCTGTTTACCAGAATAATCCGGCCCTAATCCTCCATCACCACATGGTCCTATTAGTTCCCAGGAACCAGCTCCCGGAGCATCACTGGTATAATATTTACACTTATAATTAATACTATTATAAGAAACTTCTTGCCCTTGTGTATAAGGAACTTTACTTGCATCCCATTCTGTAGAACAAGTAGGGAAATTGTATTGTGCCTGAATATACAGCGCACAAAAAAACATTAATAAAAATGTATAAAAATTTTTCATGATTAGTGTGATTAATTAATTCGAGTTTGTATATATATAATCGGGTAGTTAAGTCACAAGTAAATAACTACCCGAAAAGTTCCTTAGCAGTTAATTTTTAAGGATTTTCTCAAAATAAACGTCGTCATTTATATATATTTTAAATACATAAAGACCGTTTTTGAGATTTGACAGATCGTGTGTAAATGATTTTCCTGACTTTGTCTGGATTCCATTAAATGATTGTGTACTTATTAATTTTCCAGAAAGGTGGTATAGATTAATCTTAATCCAGGATGTATTATCTGTTTTTATCCTAAAGTTTACAATATTCTGAGTTACAGTAGGAAAAACAGAGTAATCATTTGAATTTATTTCAGAATTACTTTTAGTACAAGTTCCTGTTTTTGTCCAGGCAAGTTGCCAATGAGCTCCAGTACCAGGTGCATATGCCCAAGCAGCAGCAGATGAACACCACCCCGGGATGTTACATTCAAATTTTTCTCCTTCATTTACTACTTCATCATTTAATCCATAAGAAGTACCTGCTACATATTGAGGTACATTCGCGCAGTTACCATTACCAACTGTAGTAACCGAAACTGAAATTGAAGAAGAAATTGAAGAAGCGCCATCATCATCTGTAGCTTCAGCTGTTAGCACATAATTTCCTTCTACTGCATTAGCAATTGTATATGTATAAGGGCTACTTAGACTTTCTCCTATCTTATTTCCACTATTAAAAAAAGTTACTTTTGTAATCGTACCATCATTGTCAGACGCACTTACCGTGATAGGAATCGAAGTTCCTGCTTCAAAAGAAGCATTATCTCCCGGAGACGTTATACTTACAACTGGAGCATTATTATTTCCTCCAGTCGTTTTTTCTTTCACAGTAAAAGAAATTGCTTTTTCTGAAGTATTATTCTGATCATCTGTAGCAAATGCTGTAATTGTAATTTCTCCAAATGCAGTTGGCGTAAAACTAGCTGTATAGTTATTTCCCGAAGAGGTAGGATTAATACTAGTATTATTATATTTAAAGACAAAAGATTGAACAGTTCCATCGGTATCGGTGGCACTGGCTTTTAAAGTAATTGGTGTAAGTTCGTTTTGTTCTATGACCTGTCCATTACCTGGTGATTCCCATGTTATTACAGGATTAGTTCCATTAGAAGCGCCACATTCTTTTACAAACTCCCATACGGTATCACTTCCTGGGACATTACTACTATCTGCATACCATTTGTTTTTATAGACGCTGTTATTGTATTTTACATAGTTGTTCTTGTCTTTATAAATCCTTGAGGCATTCCATTCGGGTACTTCTTGACAATCAAGATTCACTCCATCCCAAATAATAACCTTTATTGTTGAAGTTGCTGTAATACCATTTTCAAATACAGCATTAGCGGTTAAAACGTGATTTGTATAACTAGATGGTGTCCAACTGAATGTTACTCCATCAAAAGTTTGATTTTCTACAGATGTAGTAACGCTTACTAATTTTGTGTTTTTTTCGTCTATAGATAAGCTTACTGAAATTGGAGAAAATGTAGTTTGCTCAAACATTTGATTATTCTTCGGACTAGCAAATGTTACCTGAGGTTTTTGTGCACAGGGTTCTGCTGTGAGATCAGCAGCATCTCCACCATATCTAGCCATATCTTTACATCCACAATCAGAAAGATCATGAACTCCATCCATATCGGTTCCTATATTATAAATATCAGTGAATCTTTGGTAGTACCCTATTCTATCTACTACCTGAGGTTTTTCTGTACCTTGTCCACATTCTACGCCTCCATTAATAATATTTACAGTCATCCCAAGTCCTGGAATTCTATTTTTGGTTTTATCCAACTCATTAGGGGTCCATTTGTTTACCATCACATCATGAGCCGATGGCTTAGGATATTGAGGTGTCATCCAAAACCAAATAGCAGTCTGAAAAGCTAAAGCAGCATCTTCGATTACTTTTTCCGGATTATCCAAAAGTATTTGTTTGTCTCCAAAAATAAATTCACTGGCAGGACCATAGTTATAATTGTATGATAACTGTATTGGTCCTCTTCCTTTATATGATTTCCCTGGAGTCGGAGGATAATTTGTATCTGGAGAAGCATAAGAAGCATCTGTAGGTTCTTCACGAAAGTGTAAACCCCAAGAAAACTGTCCACCCGGAGCAGTTGACCATCCCCCGGTAGTCTCGTGAGAGATATTAGCAAAAAAAGCGGTAATCTCTCTTTTTCTGGTTTCCAGACTTCCTTCTCCTAAAAAAGATCCATAATCTACTTCTTTAATAACAATTTCTTTTTCAGCATTTCTTGGTGCATCAAAATCTACATCTGTTCGAATCACTTTTGATACACCTGTAGTCTTATCTGTACGTGTAACTCTATAAGCGTTCGTACCACATCTTCTCTCAAAGGTCACTTCAATTTTACTCATTCTATTAATAGCCTCGATAAAAGATTCATAAGTATAAAAATCATCTTTAGGATCTAATACCCAAACGCCGCCTCCTGTGTCTTTGGCGCCAAAACGGTACGGAAACAAAGTATCCCATAAGTCTTTATTTATCAAGTCATTAACTTGAAATAATGGTTTTACAGTCAAAGATTTATCCGGAGTAAAAGAATAATCTGCTTTTGATATCCCGGGATATGCACTATCATTGTTAGAAAACGTTGGATTAATAGCAAAAAGTAATACAGTAAAAATCATTATCCATAATTTCCTGCATAAAATCCAATGGATTTTTGGAGTAGTGAGCTTGTGTGTCATTGTTAAGGTTAATTTGTGTTAAGTCGTTGGTTTTCTTTAAGTTATTCAAAAACTTAATTATAAAGTACTGTATTTAAGTTCTTTTGAAGAAATAAAATATACGAGTAACACTTTTTAGCACACAAAAGCCATCAGATTGGCAATAAGTGAAATTTTGTATTAATCAATTATACAATTCTATAATTATTCGTTATTGAAGAAAAAAAAGGATTGATTAATTCGAGATATTAGAACTGGATAGTTTTATTATTTTGGTATAACTATTTGGATCTGTTCCAGTAGTGTTACGGGTTCGAAAGGTTTATTTATTACTTTAGTAATGCCAGCATCTACAAAATTTTCTTTGTTTTCTGATTCAGAAATAGCTGTTAAAGCAATAATTGGAGTTTTTTTATCCGATTTACGTATTCGTTTTGTAGTTTCAAACCCATCAATCCCCTCCATCATTATATCCATAAAAATAAGGTCATATCCATTTTTCTCTGTCATTTTCAATGCTTCATAACCATCTGAAGCAATTTCACAATGATAACCGAAATTAGTTATGATTTTTCGTGTAATTAATTGATTAATCTTATTATCCTCGACAACCAAAATTTTTACATCTTTCTTTTTTTTATCGTTAAATTCTGCCTGCCCTATTTTCTGCTCTATGTGTTCGAAAGGTATTTGAAAACTAAAAATTGTACCTTCTTTTTCGTCCAATATAAAATCTAGCCTACTATTACACTGAAGAAGTAATTTATTAGCTATTACCAATTCGAGAGTAGGTAAGTTATTTTCATCTGATAAGGAAGTGAAAATTGCAGATTCGTTTTCTATAAAAGCTTTATTTAATTCTTCTTGCTTTTTCTTAGAAAAATATAAATTTTTACTCTTTAATGAAAATAAGATAGTGTTTATCTTTTCTCTTGAAAAAAGATGTTGCACAGAAAACTCTATAACACCCCCATTTACGTACCTAGACATATTTGAAAGAATACTTATTATAATTCTTGACAAATGATCAGAGTCTCCCAAAAGTTGCTTGGGTAATTTGTCATCTAATAGAAATTTAAAATCATTATTGTTTTCTCCAATAATAAAAAAATTAAGAGATTCTTTAATTGTATTAACCAACTTAACAGGATCAAAAGGGTGTTTCTTTAAAGAAGTTTTATATGCTTCGTCAGACCTGTTTAATTCTATAATATCATTAATAAATCTCAATAGATATTTCCCCGAAAACTGTAATATATTTAACTGCTTTTTTCGTTGATTTTCATTAGATTCCTTATTCTCCAATAAATGTGCAATGCCATTTATTGCATGAAGAGGAGTTCTTAATTCATGAGTAATATTATTGATAAACAATGTTTTCTGTTTATAAACTTCTTCTACCCTATTTTTTGCCTTTAATAATTCTTGATTTTTCTGTTGTAAGAGTACGTTATTTTCTGTTTTTAATCTAGAATTTTTATATTGAAGTAAGACCAAAAGAACCAGAATAACTATAATCACAATTCCAGATATCAAAAGAGATTCATTCAGTTTTAATTGAGCTTGTTGATATTTATTTTCTGCAAGAACTCTTTCATTATCCTTCTGTTTTAACTGAAGTTCTTTGTATGCTTTTATGTCTTGGGCATACTTTTCAAGGAAAATATTATTCTGTTTTGCCTGTTCTTGGATATAATCTTTATAATAATCATTAGCTAATTTATATTCTTTTTTTCGATCATATACATCTGCAATCCCAGCAAGATATAGTGTATGATTTGCATAATTACTTGTCTTTGTTGAGTCCATTTCTCGTTTGGCAATCTCTTCACCTTTTCTAAAAAAGTTAAGCGCTTCATCATACCTATTTGTTTTTGAACATGCCGTCCCGATTCGATAATATAGATATATTAACCTTATATCTTTATGATATTTTTTTGCAAGTTCAATAGCTTTTTGAGAGGCCTCATAACAGTTTTTCCAATCCGCATTTCGATAATAAATAGAAGTTAAGTTTACCAGCATATCAATACTCTGCTCCTCATACTTGTGTTTCTCTGCTCCGTCTATCGCTTTTTTTAAGAAAAAAATCGCCTTATCATTATCTTTTGATATTCTTTTATGATATAAACCCCAGAGGTTATTTATGTACATTTCACCGTATTGATCCTGTATTTGCTTTTGTAAAATAGTCGCTTTTTCGAGATAAGTTTCAAATCCTTCTAAATCCTGAACGGATATATACAACCCACTACGTAATCTATAGACTCTAGCAATATACTTTTTATTATCACTCTCTAAAGCTAATTTTTCGGTTTCATCAATTATACTAAGAGCCTTACTTATATAGCTATGATCTATCCAATATTCTATAGAATCTAAATTTTGTTTTAAAACACTTTCTTCTTCCTGTAGAGAGGGGAAATCATAAGTCTCTTTGGCATTAGCACATAAAATCAGTAATGAAATAAGAATTATTGAGGTGAATACATTTCTTTTCATAAAACGTCTTGTTTCATCTTTTAGCTTAGAGTACAACTTTATTACCTAGTATTTAAAGTCAACTTAGATATCATTAGATCATGTTTAAAAATTACATTATTCTCGATAATTGTAATCATAAATGACAAATCTTAAGTATTTTTTATGAGGCAGATATAAAACAAGAAGGGGTAATTATTTGTATTATAATTTGCATTAAGCTTGTTTACAATTAAATTTTTAACAAAAATAAGCTTTATTTTTTTAAAATTTTAACACAACCAATTTTTAAAAAATGTCTTTTAAGTAAAAGCACTACAAGAATTATTTTAATTTCTTGTAGTGCTCTTTATAGTATCTTATAATTGTTCTTATTAAAATTTTAGACTTTAATAAATATCTTTTTCTTGTATAAGAAATATGCCAATAGTGTATAAAAACCAACGACAATCAATGCATAGAAAAACGAAGATAATGGTTTGTCAATCGATGGGTATACAAAAAACGTTTCAAAAAGAAATTGATGCACCGAGGTTTGCGAATCTATTTTAATTAAATAAAAAGATTTAGCTAGTATCATAGAAGAGAAATAGATAATGATTGCATTAGCACCTACATATTTCACAAGACTACCAAAATCACGCTCTTTATAATCCATAAAATAATGAAATAACACTAAAAACAAAGTAGCATAGCCTGATGTGACTAATACAAAACTACTACTCCACAACACTTTATTGATTGGGAAGAAAATACTCCATAAATACCCTATAAGGATAAAACATGTTCCTATTATGGTCAATACACCAAGTTTCCGTTTTGTTGCACTCACTAAAATCTCGCCCACAACGATTCCCGTAATTGTGGTTACTATAGCCGGTATTGTACTAAGAATTCCTTCAGGATCATAATCCGGTTTCCAAATATGCCCTTTAAGTAATAGATAATCCAGATAATTTGCCCAGTTATTTGGGCCTCTTTCTAGTATGGGAGAGGCCCCATCGGGTAATGGAATATATGCCAACCATATCCAATACCCTATAAGAATCGTAACAGCAATAAAAATCAATTGTTTTCTAGTACAATTCAAATACAATATAGATGCTATACAAAATACAATTCCTATTCGCTGTAGTACTCCCGGGAGACGTACCGATTCTGTTTCAATGAAAGGAAAATAGGGTAAAAACACATTGATAAGTAATCCCAGTGCTATTAATTTTATACTACGCTTTACGATTTTCTTATAAATTGCCCTTTCTCCTTTTTTATGTTTGTATACAAACGATATAGATATCCCAACAATAAATAAAAAGAAAGGAAATACAAAATCTGCCAAAGTAAGGCCATTCCACTCTGCATGTAATAATGGTGTATATACATAAGACCAATCCCCTGGTGTATTTACCAGAATCATAAGCATTATAGTAAGTCCTCTTAAAAAGTCTACAGATTGTATTCGTTTAGTTACACTCACGACATTAAATTCTTTCCTATTGATTTCCAAACTCTCACCAATAAGAAACCAGAAACTACAGCTAATACTCCTATAATTGCAGCCATGACGTACTCTCCATAAAGTAAGTTACCTACAGAAAACAAACAACTATATACTAATACGCAACCTAATAACATTGCTAGAATTCCAGAAGGTACAGACCATTTCTCATTAGATTCTACTATTTCTACTCCCTCGGCATCAGCTTCATCAACAATTTTTTTCCAGCCTGGTCCACCGGGTTGAATACTTTTATAAAAAGATCGTAAAGTCTCTTTTGATTCTGGTTTAGTTAGATAAGTTGTCACAATCCAAACGATTGAAGTTATAATCACCATAGCTATAAATCTAAACCAGGAAGGAAAAACTCCTGATATTATTTCTCCAGCATCACTGGTATATCCAAATAATGAGTCACCAAGTGGTGTAAAAGTTAAAATTAATGGGATAAGCATTGCAGAGAACATTACAGATATCTCACTCCATGCATTTATACGCCACCAAAACCAACGTAAAATATATACTAATCCTGTTCCTGCTCCAAACATTAAAATAATGTCAAAAAGCTGCTTGGCATTAGTAAGATAAAGTGCAAATACAGCACTAGCCACCATAAGAACTATAGTAGTAATTCGCCCAACGTTCACCAGCTCTTTTTCGCTTGCATCTTTTTTAATTTGTTGCTTATAAAAATCATTAACGATATAAGATGATCCCCAATTAAGATGTGTAGATAATGTTGACATAAATGCAGCACCCAGAGAAGCTAAGACAAGTCCTAATAGTCCAGCCGGGAGTTTTGTTAACATCGCCGAATAAGCCAAATCATGTCCTAATTTACTAGATTCAACATTAGGAAAAGCTTCTTGAATACTAGCGATATCTGGATACATTACTAAAGATGCTAATGCTACCAAAATCCATGGCCAAGGTCGTAGTGCATAATGCATAATATTAAAAAAGAAAGTAGCACCTATTGCATGGTTTTCATTTTTTGCAGCAAGCATACGTTGTGCAATATATCCACCACCTCCTGGTTCTGCACCAGGATACCATGAACTCCACCATTGTACTGCTAACGGTATAATTAAAATCCCAATTAATGCTTCTGTATTAGAAAAATCTGGAAAAAACGAAAGTTTATCAGATACATTTGGGTGAGAGACCAAATTGCTCAACCCTCCCACTTCAGGAAGATTAACCAAATAATAGGAAGCTCCTACAGCGCCTACTATTGCGACAAAGAAAAGTACAAAATCTGTATAAATCACTCCTCTAAAACCTCCTAAAGAGCTAAAAGCAGCTGTTACCACGCCACCAATCAAAACAGTCTGTATTGGTGAAAGTCCAAGCATAATTTGCCCTATTTTGATTGCAGCAAGGTTTACCGCAGCCATGGCAATTATATTAAAAACTACTCCGAGATATATCGACCTAAACCCTCTTAAAAATCGAGCAGGTTTACCACTATATCTCAATGTGTAAAACTCTAAGTCTGTCGTAACGTTTGATTTACGCCATAATTTGGCATACACAAATACGGTTAGAAGACCTGTCAATAAAAAGGCCCACCATACCCAATTCCCGGCAACACCGTCCTGTCTTACAATATCAGTAACTAAATTTGGAGTGTCGGTAGAAAATGTAGTTGCTACCATCGAAAAACCAAGTAACCACCAGGGCATATTACGTCCTGACAAAAAATACTCTGCTGTATTTTTTCCAGATCTTTTAGACACCACAACACCAATAATAAGTGTGGTTAAGAAAAATGAGGCTATGATTATGTAGTCCAATGTTGTTAAAACCATTATTTTTATTTTAATAAATTTGATTTGTTTTTTAATATTCGTTGTTTAGCGTGAGCTGCATAATTTCTCCCTATAGGAATTCTTTTTTCTCCCACCTCAGCAAGATTCCCTTCTATAGATTTAACTTTATCTATAGCTATAGTATACGATTTATGAATTCTTATAAAATTTTCTGAAGGAAGCTCTTCACTAATACTAGTTAAAGATTTATGTGATAGAAATGTATCTTCAAGTGTACTCACCCTGATATAATCTTTAAGACTTTCAATAAAGAGTATATCGGTTAAAAGAATTTTCACCAATTTCTTATCTACTTTTAAGAAAATGTGAGCCGGTTGCACCATATTCATAGAAGGCTCATGTTTCTTTATAGCAACAAGTCTTGCTGTTAATTTATTTATAGATTTCAGAAATCGATTAAAAGAAATAGGTTTTACAAGATAATCGAGAACTTCTAGCTCATAACTTTCTAATGCATATTCCTTATATGCAGTGGTAATAATAACCTGTGGATATTCCTGTAAGCTTTTTAAAAATTCTAGGCCATTCATTCTAGGCATATTAATATCTAAAAAGACAGCGTCAATATCTCCTTGTTCTAATATAGATAATGCCTCTATTGGGTTTTTAAAAGTATCAACGATCTGAATGTTTTTAAATTCTTTTAAAAAAGATTCAATAACTTCAATTGCTAAGGGCTCATCATCAATTATGATACATTTAATAGTCATTATATAGGGATTTTAAGCAAAATCGAATACTCATTATTTTTTTGTGCTATGTTTAGTGTATATTTTTTTGGGTATAGTATTTCTAACCTTCTTTTTACATTTTTTATTCCAATTCCATTAAGTCTTTTAGTTTTAGATTCATCTTCATAGTTATTTTTAGATATAAATATCAGTTCATTTTCAAATCTTTCAAAAGAGATTAATAACTCCATTCTGTCATTATTTTTTAGCCCATGTTTAAAAGCATTCTCAATAAACGGTAAAAACAGCATAGGAACTACTTTAACATCATCAATATTACCATTTATATCAACCCTCGAATCAACTCGATCACCATAACGCATTTTTTCGAGCTCAATATAATTATCGATATGATCAATCTCCTGTAAAAGAGGGAGCTTTTTTTTACTGGTATCATAAATCACATATCTCATAAAGTTAGATAGTTTTAATACAAGATTAGGTGCCAGATCCGATTTTTTTATTGTTAGTGCATATAAACTATTAAGTGTATTAAAAAAGAAATGGGGTTGTATCTGCGCTTTTAAATATTTTAATTCTGTTTTATATTGCAATTCACTTAAGTCTCTATTCTTATTTTGCATTATCAAAAAATCGACTGTATATTTTATTGCAGAGGTTAACCCTACAACATACAATTCGCCTATAGCCACTGCTACAATATGATTAAAACCAAATGGATCCAGTCTTCCTTCTACTTCTGGCCAGATATCCTCGGTAACCAACAATAGATTAAGACCAGACCTTAATATATAATGAACTCCAAGAGACATACATAAGAAAAGTACGTAATACACATACTTTTTTTTGAATATGTATTTAGGAACCAAAAAATAAATATTAAAATAAACTAAGATGATGTGTAGAGGAAATTCTACAAGGTTCGATTTTAACGAATACCAATAATCATTAAAATAACTCCCCCATCGAATTACATTAAATAAAAAATAGATAATCCAAAAATATAGATGATATTTTCGTTTAATAGTCCTTTGCACGTTACCCCTCTCTTTTTTTAAAAAATCATTAAATAATACTAGTTAAAATCACTTTTTTAACAAAAATTTTTGAAAAATGTAAGGCTATTTGTAGAGAAAAACAAAAAAAATAAGAATATCGAATTTTAAAAAAACCGTTATCTATCAATGCATGTCGATTGTTATTGAAACGATGTCGTTTGTCTAAAAAAAATTTTGTTAAATAATTAAAATACTACTTTGAGATCATTCAAAAAACACTTATTAATATGAAACAAAAAATTTTAACCCTTACCACTCTATTATTTTTTTCTTTTATGAGTTTTGGGCAGGGAACCCAAATAACGGGTACAGTAACAGGGGCTTCAGATGGTGTACCACTACCTGGAGTTAATATTATTGTAAAAGGAACTACAAACGGAGTACAGACAGATTTTGATGGAAATTACACAATTACTGCAACTGCAGGAGATGTAATTCAGTTTTCCTATTTAGGAATGTCAAATAAAGAAGTCACTGTAGGTAGTGATACAGTAATAAATGTTCAGTTACAAGAAGATGCTGAACAATTAGAAGATGTAGTAGTAACTGCACTGGGAATTCAAAAAACCAGGAAATCACTTACTTATGCTGCACAGGACATCAAATCTGATGAGCTAACAAAAATCAAAGATGCCAATCCTATTAACAGCCTTTCTGGTAAAGTATCAGGACTTGTTGTAAACAGAAGTGCTTCTGGTGTTGGTGGATCAGTAAAGGTAACTCTAAGGGGTAATACTTCTACCAGAAACAACCAACCATTATATGTTATAGATGGTATTCCTTTATTAAACAATTCTGCTATTCAACCTAATAGTACATTTGGTGATATTGAAAACGCAGGAAACAGAGATGGTGGAGATGCATTATCTCTTATCAATCCAGATGACATTGCAAGTATTAGTGTCCTAAAAGGAGCTTCTGCTTCTGCTCTATATGGTAGTCAGGGATCTAATGGTGTTATATTAATTACGACTAAGAAAGGTAAGTCAGGAAGTTTTAGAACAAATGTATCTTCTAGTTTCACAGTAGATAACGCTGCTTATTTACTTGATTATAATGATCGTACAGAAAAAAACATAGATGACTTTTTAGAAACAGGAACAACTGCAATTAATTCATTGTCAGTATCGGGAGGAACAGAAACTGCTCAAACTTATTTCTCTTATGCAAATACACAAGCATCAGGAGTACTTCCTACTCATAATGTAAAAAAGCATACACTTAATATTAGAGAAACAGCTAAACTATTTGATAACAAGTTAACTGTTGATGCAAACATTTTGCTTTCAACTCAAAAAATACATAATAAGCCCGTTTCTGGTCTATATTATAATCCATTAGTAGGAGCAACAGCATTTAATTCAGATACAGAAACCTTAAGTAACTATAGAGTTTTTGAAGAATTTAATGTAGATAGAAATTTAATGGCGCAACGTTGGTTTAGAGGAACTTCTGATATCGAACAAAACCCATATTGGATAATCAATAGAAATGCCAGTGATGATCAAAATCAAAAAGTATTAGCCTCTGTTTCTTTAAAATATAGGTTTAATGACTGGTTATCTGTGCAAACCAGAGGAAGTTATGATAAAAACTTTTATAAATTTGAAAGAAAAATCTATGCAACTACCGATGGAACCCTATCTGCATCAAACGGTCGTTATTTATTAAATGATGTAGAGGATACTCAGATCTATGGTGATATCATAGCTACAATTAATACTCCTCTTTCAGAAAATTTAAATTTAACAGCTAATATCGGTACCAGTATCAGAAAATCTGATTTAGGAGAAAGTACCTTATTAGATTCTGGTGTTGGAGGTAATCTAAAAATACCAAATATTTTTACGCTTTCTAATTTTGTCGTTGGTACAGTAGGAGTTAATCCAATATTAAAAGAAACTAAAGCTGAGCAAAAAGAAGTACAATCTCTATTCGCTAGTACAACATTAGGGTTTAAAGATATGTTATACCTTGATCTAACTGCAAGAAATGATTGGTCTTCAACTGTTTCAGATTCTTTCTTCTATCCATCTTTTGGTATTACAGGAGTAGTATCTGAGATGTTTGATTTACCTGAAGTAATTTCTTTTGCAAAAGTAAGAGCTTCTTATGCAGAAGTGGGTAATGATATACAAAGTTTCGCCAATAATCCAATCAATACTATTGGTACTGGTCCAGGAGGGTTAAATCGTCCTACGATAAGACCGCTTACAGAGCTAAAGCCAGAAACTCAAAGATCTTTTGAAATAGGTACAGAATGGCAATTTTTTAATAACCGTCTAGGGTTTGAAATTGGATATTACAAAACCAATACTATAGATCAGTTTATGACAGTCCAGTCTGCTAGTGGTCAAACAAATGCTAACGGTCAAACAGCAGATCAATTTGCTATTAACGCAGGGGATTTTGAAAATAAAGGTATTGAAGTTTCTATTACAGCAGACCCAATACAAAATGAAAACTTTTCCTGGAATACAACTGTAAATCTAGCTAGTAATAAAAATACTATTAAGGAATTAGATTCTAGATTAGATAGAGATTTTCTAGAACTAACCCCTATAAGTGTTAACTCGTATGCCTTATTAATTGCAGAAGGTGGGTCTTTTGGTGATATTTATGGAAAAAGACTTAACAGAAATGCAAATGGATTGCCGATTCGAAATACAGATGGTAACTTTACTCAAGCAGCACCTGATGCAAATACCAGAGGTGGTTTTGATTTATTAGGAAATGCAAATCCTGATTTTTCTTTAGGATGGAATAATTCTTTTACCTATAAAAACATAACATTATCCTTTTTAGTTGATGGAAAATTTGGTGGAGAAGTAATGAGTCTTACTGAAGCTATCGTTGATGGTTTCGGAACATTAGACAGAACAGGTAGCGTAAGAATTTTTGATGAAGTTTCTGGCTCAGAAACTTCAATACCAGCTACAGAATATTATCAGGCAATTGGAGGAAGAGATAAATTTAGTGGTGAATATGTATATGACGCTACTAATATCCGTTTAGCAGAATTATCTATAGGGTATAACTTTAATCTTGGAGAGAATAGTTTCTTTAATTCGATCAATACTTCTTTAGTCGGTAGAAATTTATTTTTCTTTTATAAAGATGCACCTTATGACCCAAATATATCTTTAAGTACAGGAAATGGACTTCAAGGTGTTGATGTATTCGGATCGCCATCTACCAGAAGTATCGGTTTGAATGTTGGCTTATCATTTTAATTAAAAGGAATAGAATATCATGAAAAATATAATTAAAAAAACAATTATTACTGTTTTTATCTCGGTATTTGTACTCTCATGTACAGACGATTTCGAAGCATTAAATACAGATCCTAATGGGTTAACGGATGCACAAAGTGAAGCCGATTTTATTAATGTAGGTGGACCATTTAATCCTATCTTTTTAAATCTATATAGGTATGATCCTGCATGGCATACGCAACTACAACATAACCTAAATGCAGATACCTTCTCTGGATATATGGCTCCACCAAGACCATTTGCAGGAGGAGCAAATACCACAAACTATAATTTTATTGATTTTTGGGATCAATTCCCTTGGGATATCCCATATTCTTCTACAGGAGTTATGCAAAATGCTGCATTAGTCAAAGAGCGTGGAGAAGAAAAATTTCCATTAATCTATGCAATTGCAAAAATATTAAGAGTTGAAGGTATGCATAGAGTAACTGATGTATATGGACCAATTGTGTATTCAAAATTTGGAGTACCTGGAGCATCTTTTCCAGAATATGATACTCAACAAGAGGTATACAACCAGTTTTTTACTGAACTTGATGAAGCAATAACCACTTTATCTACAGATCCTACCAATGAGCAATTCACCAATTTTGATCTTGTATATGGAGGGAATTATGCGCAATGGATAAAATTTGCCAATACACTTCGATTACGTTTAGCTATTAGAATTTCGAAAGCAGATGCTGCTAAGGCTCAAATTGAAGGAGAGAAATCATTAGCACATAGTGGTGGACTTCTGGAAACTAATGCTGATAATTTCATCATTAAAGGTGGTGCAAAACATCCACTAACTGTTTTTAATTCTGAGTGGAATGACGTTCGTATGAATGCTTCTATGGAATCTATATTAGTTGGATATAACGATGCCAGAGGCCCCGTTTTATTCGAAGAATCTACGGTAACACCTGGATCACTAAAAGGATTAAGAAGTGGATTACCATTATTAGATGGATATACTGATGATATCGATCAAAAAGGAGATTATGTTGGATTTTCAAGATTAGGAAATTCTTATATCATTGATAAAACTCCAACTACAAATATTCAATTAATGACTGCTGCAGAAGCATATTTCTTAAAAGCAGAAGCTGCCTTAAGAGGATGGGCTGGTGCCGGTGATGCGCAATCAAATTATGAAATGGGAATCACAACTTCTTTTGATCAACATGAAGCTGGAGGAGCATCAACTTATATTACTGATAATGCCTCTACACCTATTGATTATGTTGATCCTGTTGGATCTAATAATATTGCTGCATTAAGTACGATCACTATTGCCTGGAATGCCGGAGCAACGAATGAAGAAAAATTAGAACGAATTATTACTCAGAAATGGATTGCTATGTTCCCTGACGGACAAGAAGCATGGAGTGAATTCAGAAGAACGGGATATCCAAAAATATTCCCTTCGGTAGCTAATAATAGTGGAGGTACTGTCGATACTGATATTCAGGTTAGAAGATTACCTTTCCCTGCTAGTCAACGAAGTACTAACCCACAAGGTGTAGAACAAGCAAGAACACTTCTTGGTGGTGCCGATAATGGAGGTACCCGATTATGGTGGGATATTGCTGGTGGAAATTTTTAAAAAATTTGAGTTAGCCAAATAATACTTATGAAAGAGATGGATAGAGCATTATCTCTCAACTCCATCTCTTTTCATAAAAAGCCTTAAAATAAAAAAACAATTAAAACAATCAAACTCTTGAGGAAAAATGATCCAGGAAATTGAATATAAACAGGTAGGACAGTTTGAAAAAACGAAGTTTGAGAAGATTCATAATGAAATATTCCCCGATTCGTCGATAGCTTCAAAGCTTGTTGCACACGAAATTGCAACATTAATTAAACAAAAACAACAAGAAGGTAGCCCTTGTGTACTAGGTCTGGCCACAGGTTCTTCTCCTATAAAAGTATATGAAGAATTAGTAAGCTTACATCGTTCTGGAGAGTTAAGCTTTTCAAACGTAATTACTTTTAATCTGGATGAATATTATCCAATGGATACTGCACATCAGCAAAGTTATTATCACTTCATGCATCAACACTTATTTGATCATGTAGATATTAACCCAGAAAACATCAACATTCCTGATGGCACCATTCCTGTTACAGAAATGGATCAATATTGCATTGATTACGAAATGAAGATCAAAAAGTACGGCGGACTAGATTTTCAACTCTTAGGAATTGGTAGAACAGGACATATCGGTTTTAACGAACCAGGATCACATCCCAATTCGGGTACGCGAATCATCACATTAGATCATGTCACCAGAACTGATGCTTCTTCTGATTTTAATGGTTTAGAAAATGTTCCCAAAAAAGCCGTTACTATGGGAATAAGTACCATAATGAAATCCAGAAGGGTATTACTATTAGCTTGGGGACATAAAAAGGCTACAGTGGTTAAACAGACAATAGAAGGTGAAATTACATCTAATATTCCTGCATCTTTTTTACAAGAACATAAAAATACCACTATTATCCTTGATTCTGAAGCTGCTTCTGAACTTACACGAATCAAAACACCATGGCTTGTAGATCAATGTATCTGGAAAGAACAATTAAAATTTAAAGCTGTTACCTGGTTGAGTCAAGAACTCAATAAACCTGTCTTAAAACTTACAGATAAAGATTATAACGACAATGGAATGTCTGGTCTCTTGGCTGTTGAAGGGTCTTCTTATGATTTAAATATTAAAATTTTTAATAACGTTCAACATACCATCACAGGGTGGCCAGGAGGAAAACCAAATGCAGATGATACAAACAGACCCGAGAGAGCCCTCCCTGCAAAAAAGAGAGTTTTAATTTTTAGTCCTCACCCAGATGATGATGTAATATCAATGGGAGGAACATTCTTAAGATTAATTGATCAAGGACATGATGTACATGTTGCTTATCAAACTTCGGGTAATATAGCGGTTACGGATGATGAAGCCTTAAAGTTTGCTGAGGTAGCCAATAGTGTTCATCCTAATAAAGAAGAAGATACTTTTAAAAAGGTAATTACATTTCTTAAATCAAAAAACCCAGGTGATATCGATATACCAGAAGTTCGGTTAATCAAAGGATTAATTAGAAGAATGGAATCTTTGGGTGCTACTCGGTATTTTGGATTAGATGATGATAAGGTTCATTTTTTAGATCTTCCTTTTTATGAAACCGGAAGAATCAAAAAAAATCCGTTAGGAGAGGAAGATGTAACTCTTACAGCTAGTATTATTGAAAAAATAAAACCACATCAAATATATGCTGCAGGTGATCTTGCCGATCCCCATGGAACTCATAAGGTTTGTCTAGATGCTATTTTCGAGGCTATCAACAACCTAAAAAGTAAAACCTTCATGGATGATTGTTGGGTATGGTTATATAGAGGTGCCTGGCAAGAATGGGACGTTTCTGAAATTGAAATGGCCGTACCTCTAAGTCCACACGAAGTATCCAAAAAAACTAATGCCATCCTATATCACCAATCTCAAAAAGATAGAGTGATGTTTCAAGGAGAAGATTCAAGAGAATTTTGGCTAAGAGCTCGTGAAAGAAATAGAAATACAGCGATATTATATGATAAGCTTGGTCTCGCAGATTATGAAGCGATAGAAGCTTTTAAGAGATATCTATTTTAAAATTAATTGCATTGTTTGTTAGATAAATTTTTGCAAAAAACAACCTTCCCTCAACATATGAGGGAAAGTTGCTTTTAAAAAGAATCTCTTCGCTATGCACCAGCAATAAGACAATACATAAATGATAAATAAACTAATGACTAATGATATTATTTGCAGATAGCGGTTCTACCAAATGTGATTGGGTTCTTGTTGATAATGATGGAGAACTCATTGATAAGACTAAAACCGATGGTATAAACCCTCTTTTGCTTTCTGACGATGCTATCATAAATATTGTTCAAAAAGCAGACTCTATACTCCAAAAAAGAGATCTCATACATAAGATTTATTTTTATGGTGCAGGGTGTGGTGAGGCTGATGCTAAGAAAAAAATAGCTCTCGTGCTGCAATCTATATTTAAAAATGTAACATCTACTGTTATAGAAGAGGATATCATTGGAGCCGTAAAAGCCACAACAGAAAAGCCTAGTGTAGTATGCATTTTGGGAACAGGAGCAAATTGCTGTTATTTTGATGGAGAAAAAGTTATTCAAAAATCCCCTGCTTTGGGGTACCTATTAGCAGATGAAGGTAGCGGTAATTATTTAGGGAAAAAATTGATTAAAGATTATTTCCTAGGTAAAATGCCATCCGATACAGCCTCATTATTTAAGAATGAATATACTACCGAACTTAATCAAATTCTTGATGAATTATATTGTGCTGATCATCCAAATAAGTACTTAGCTTCTTATGCAAAATTCATTTTTAGAAATCGAGGGAATGCTTATCTCGAAGGAATTTTACATCATGGTATTTCAAAATTTATAAGTACTTACCTTTTTCAATACAAAGAAGAATTATCCAAACATCCTATACACTTTGTAGGTTCGGTAGCCTACTACTCTCAAGATATTATAAAAAAATTATTAGATGACCATGGTTATCGGGTTAGAGGTTTTGTAAAAAAACCAATAGACCATTTAGTTAATCGCCTGATTATCCAAAGAATTTCTCAAAAAACAAGTCAGTAATGAGTTTACGAATTATACCTTTCTTTTTTTTAATTTTCATGACCTGTAAAAGTCCTGATTCATCATTCCCTGTTAATCAATCTTTGAGTATCACCCCCATACCTTTCAAAGTAGATCAAAAACAAGGATATTTCGAAATCAATAAAAAAACTACTTTTCTATGTAATAATAATTCTTCTGCAGTTATCGCAAGTTTTTTTATCGGAAAAATGAAGACTTTCACAGGTCATTCTTTTTCAATAGATAATGAAAATAACACCAAAAACAGCATTCAATTAATCAAAGAAAGTACGCTAGATTTTGGTGAAGAAGAATATCGTCTGTCTATATCAAAAGATGAAATAAAAATAAAAGCAAAAACCGATCAAGGATTGTTTTATGGAATGCAGACTTTTATGCAACTTCTTCCGTTATATGATGCTAATTCAAAAAATCAAATGCATCTTCCTGTTAAAATCCAGGCTCTAGATATAGAAGATAAACCTCGTTTCGGTTGGAGAGGGATGCATCTGGATGTTTCCAGGCATTTTTTCTCAATTGATTTTATCAAAAAACAACTTGATCTATTATCTCTTTTCAAGATCAACAAGTTTCATTGGCACTTAACTGATGATCAGGGATGGCGAATAGAAATAAAAAAATACCCTAAACTTACAGAGGTTGGATCCAAAAGAAAAAATGCTGATGGTTCTTTTCATCAAGGATTTTATACCCAAGAAGAAATAAAAGAAGTCGTAGAATACGCCAAAGAAAGATTTATTGATGTAATTCCAGAATTTGACACACCCGGGCATGCTATAGCAATTTTGGCAGGATACCCAGAGCTTTCTTGTAGTAAAGAAAAATATGAAGTAAGAAATTTATGGGGTGTCGAATCTAGTATACTCTGTCCAGGAAAAGAAGAAACTTACACTTTTATAGAAGATGTAGTCCAAGAACTATCGACTCTCTTTCCTTATGGATATTATCATATGGGAGGAGATGAAGTACCAAAAGATCAATGGAAAAATTCTGCAGAATGCCAAAAATTAAAAAAACGCGAAGGCCTGAAAGATGAAAAAGAAATTCAAAGTTATTTTATGGCTCGTGTAGAAAAGATCTTATCAAAATATCATAAAAAAATGATTGGATGGGATGAGATTCTGGAAGGTGGTATTACTCCCACAACAAATATTATGTCATGGCAAGGAGAAGAAGGTGGAATCAAGGCTGCTAACAAAGGGCATGATGTTATCATGACTCCTGCAAAGTATTGTTATTTTAATTTTTATCAAGGAGATTTTAAAGCAGAACCTTTAGCTTTTGGAGGATATATCCCACTGGACAAAGTATATCACTATGATCCAATACCAAAAGAAATTGAAGAAGATAAAAAGAAACATATTTTAGGCGCACAAGGAAATGTCTGGACAGAATATACATATAAAGAAGAAACAATTGAGTACCTGTTATATCCACGTATCATAGCATTAGCAGAGACTACATGGTCACAAAAAGAAAATAAAAAATTCGGTGATTTCTTAAATAGATTGAATAGTGTTTATGATGTATTAGAACATTACAATATCAATTACCATATTCCTCTTCCCGAGGGGCCTACTTCAAATAAGATCGTATTTACTGATAGTGTAAGTATTCCTTTTTCTACTACACATCCGGTTAAAATGGTATACACCACAGATGGAACAGATCCAATAGCAACTAGCACAGTATATACCGAACCATTAAATTTTAAGGAAAATACCGAATTGCGAATTGCTTCAATATTGAAAAGTGGAAAAATGAGTAGTATTCGAAAATTGAACATCACAAAAGAAACTCCCATTCCTCCTTCTGATACTGCAGAATTATCTCAAGGACTTATCAAGAAAGAGATAAAAGGTTATTTCAAAAGTATCAGTGATGTTAATGATAGTACTAAAAGTCATATATCTACTATTAAAAATATCAAAGATGCAAATACAACATATCACTGGGGTCACGAAGTAAATGAAGATAATTTCAAGGCAGTTTTTCTTGATGGGTATGTTTACATCCCAGAAGATGGGGTTTATTATTTTTCTAGTACACAAGATCAGATATGGATAGCAGATCAGCTCGTTATTGATTATAAAACTCCGTTAAAAAAACATCCAAAAGAAAGCTCAATCGCTTTACAAAAAGGAAAACATAAACTTAAGATAGTGTATCTAAACAACATAGCAAAAGGTTGGGCAACAGATTGGAATACTGTAGAATTAAAATATAGAAAAGCTTCTGAGGTTGATTATAAAGAAATAGATGAACATATGATTTTTCATTAACTGTATAATGGCCTCGCAATATTCACAAACTCTTAATTTAATACACAATGAAATTACTTAAAAGATTATCAGTCCTCTTATTCATACAGGTCTTCTTATTTTCCTGTACAAATGAAAGTTTTTTAGAAGAAGGAGCCCCGGAGGCTCAAAATTCTGAAACAAATCTAACAGACAAGGCAGCACTCACAGAGCCTATTGTTTTAGGATATTTCCCTTCTTGGTCCGAAAGCTGGGCCGGACCTGGGCAAGGATCAAAACTAAGAGATATCCCAGAACATATCACTCACGTTTTTTTGGCATTTGCAAAGCCTAATCTTCGTTATCAAAAAGGTACTTTAGATATTACCAATACAGGTATTCAAACTCCTTACGGAGGGGATACTTTAAAAGAATCTGTAGCCGCTCTAAAATCAAAAGGCATTAAAGTTATTTTATCTGTCGGTGGAGAAACGTATTGGGGTACAGATGCTGCTTATGATATAAATTATCAGCAGATCAAAGATCTGGTAGATGACATGGGATTTGAAGGCATCGATTGGGATTTTGAACCTAATGGTAGTTTTGCCACTATAGGAGAACCTATAAATGTACAACGCTTCATCGATTTCTTTACAAATTCAAGAGCTATTATGCCAAAAGGACAATACCTATTAGCCTGTGCTCCTGCCGGAGTTGGAGCTTTAGGAGGTGCAAATAATGATGATCCCTCTTCTCCTTTCGCCTATAGCAAAAGAAACACTGTAACAGGAGAGTCTGATACCAATCTATTTAATGCTACTTCTCCTAATCAAGCCATTAGCTTATTTGGTTTTGCAACTACGGGACATATGATCCCCGTAATGGAAGCTGTTGGTGATAAAATCGATCTTATTGCATATCAAGGATATAATACAGGAGCTGCCAGTAATAGAAAAGTTATGTATGATGCATATAAACACTACTCAAATCAGTATGGTTTTTCTATTGCAGCCGGAGTTCATTATCCTAATGAGCCTTGGGGACCGTATTATGAATATACCTATCAAAATATAGCAGAGCTATCTAACCATATTTCTGTAAATAACAACTCTAATGATGGAGTTATGATATGGCAATTATTACTCGGTAATACGACTTCTTCTGCATATGGATATCTTCATGTTGCAAGTCAGGTATTAAATGGTGTATCACAATCTCAGGCTATAGCTAATGCAGAAAACTATCCAGAATCTCCATACTCTGGCGATGGCGGTGGAGGTACTGGATCAGGTTGTGAATCTGCTCCATGGAATGCTTCTGCTACTTATAACACTGGTCAGGAGGTTGTGCATAACAATAAATTATATCGTGCAAAATGGTGGTCGAAAAATGATAACCCAACATCAAATTCTGGAGCAGGATTGCCATGGGAATTTGTTCAGGATTGTAATGGTACCGGAGGAGGAAACAACCAATCTCCTTCTGTATTTATCACGTCTCCTACAAATAATCAATCTGTAACCCAGGGGCAGTCTATCAATATTACAGCAAATGCTTCTGATACTGATGGGACAATTACTAAAGTTGAATTTTTTCAAGGAACTACTAAACTTGGAGAAGATACAACAAGTCCATATAGCTATTCATGGAATAATGCTGCTGTAGGAAGTTATAATCTAAGCGCGGTTGCAACAGATAATGCTAATGCAACGTCTACATCAGCAACAGTATCTGTTACAATTACTTCTGGTGGTGGTAACGGTGGTTCTTGTAGTGGGATTGCAAATTGGGCAGCATATCCAACAGTATATAATGTGGGAGACAAAGTAGTATATCAAGGTACATTATACGAAGCTCAGTCAGGGCCAATATGGGTAACCCCAGGTAGTGGTGAACACTGGTGGAAAACTATAGGAACCTGTAACTAAAAATAGTTTTTGATTGTTTAAAGTCCTCCGACACAATGGATCAGTGAAGGAGGGCTTTTTTTATATATTTATAGTATCAAAATAATTGGTTCCGTAATCAACTAATGTTTTTGCTACGCATAGAATTGAATCCGCTGTTCCTACTTTTCCTATACTTGCATTTCTATTCTTCAAATATGACGCTCCTATTTTAGGAAAATAAGTACTATTATCATTTCCCATATCCTCTACTTCAACCCATACTTTTTTAGTATTACGAAAAATCGGATACCTACTAGTCGTGATTCTCCTGTTTTTTGATTTTGATTCTGCAAAATGAAGCATCGTACATCGATTGAACCCTACTCCCAATAGAAGTATTTCGAAATTAAAATCATAAACTTTTTCGTAAGGCGTATTTTCTCCTTCTGAAATTTCTAAAGTATGAATTTTTATAATTTCAGCTGATAATTTTCCCCAGGCAGATACTGAGCTAATGGGGTGATCGCTTCGTAAAGTTTCGGGCCAGTTTCTAAATGTTTCTGGTATTGCACCCATTGTTGTTGGTGTTGTATTAAGGTCAAACACAGGTAAATGTTCTACTATTTTTGGTATCCAATTTTCTGGGATTTTGGTTTCGCCCCAATCATTAGGATGTAAACAAAATGGGGTTGCAGCAGGCATAACAATAGTTCCCTCTTTACCAATGATATCAATTAGCGCGCTCACCACTGTTTGTGCTCCTCCAATTACCCACCCTATCTTACTTAACGAAGAATGAAGCATTAGGTTCATTCCAGTCTTAATTCCTATTGCCTGGAAATCCTTAATCAATTCACTTTTAGAAATTGGCTGAAGTTCTGTCATAAAAGTTTTACTATCTAGTTATCTATCTATTGTTAATACAGTAGTAGTTAATTGAAGTACAATCTAATCTAAATATAATGTTACTTATATCTTTCCATTTAGGTTTTTAAGTCTTCCCAATTCATCAAATTCTGCAACTAATACTTTATCATTTTTTAATCCCTCAATCGTATTTTCTTCGTTCTTTATTTGAAAATCCTTGTCAATCAAATAGTTTAGAAACGCATTTTTATGATTTATCTCAATACTACTAATAAGTTGAGGAAAATTGGTTACCACTTTTTCAAGCCAGTTATTGTCTATTCGAGGTATGTCTTTACTTTTTATAGTAACAACCATTGTTCCTTGCCCATAATTTGCACAAAAGTAAGCATCAGCATTTAGCATACCACTTACAATAAGTCCCATTTTATGCTCGAACCCCTCCTCTACAGAAAAATGTCCGTTCACAAATTCTTCTATATTATTTTGCTCTCCAATACTTTTTAATTTTAAAGAGCTTTCTAATAAATTAGCAGGTATACCACTCTTTTCATTTGCCCATCCCCACATCCAGGAGAAATCATTAAAAGACAAAGAACCAATCACTTCAAAAGGAAAATTATATTCTCCAAAGGTAATAAGACCTTCATTTAGATTTATATTCCAGGAATGTTCACCTGTTATTTCGCTAAAATTCTGTTGTTTTTCAAAAGACAAACCTCCATGTAGCTCAAGCAAATCAACGAAGTTATCAAAATTTGATTTTGATAGTTTTCTAAATCCATCGGTATTCATACTTGATTCAACTTTTGATTCCTGTTTATTTCCAAATAATTTTTTGAAGATGCTCATTCTTTATTTTTAGTATTCATCTCTCAAAAATACGGTTTATTATAATTTTTACGGATATTCATTAAAATATAAGAACCTGCAACGCTACCAAATAGTAGTCATTCTGATGTTAACCTGTTTTGTATTTGGTCTTGTTTATAATTAGTACATCTTCACTAAACTCATAAAATATTTTATTAAACAATTGTTAAACTAGATTTATAGTTCTATAACTATATTTATAGTTATTACATTTACTCGATCACCATAAATCAATCATCATGAAAAAAATGTTATTATTAGCAATCATCATGCTATGCTATTCTTGTTTTACAAAAAAATCTGATGAAGGGAATTTAAATCAAGAATTAACCGAAAAAGAAATTGCTAGAAAAACCTTTTCTGATATTGAAAGTTTATTAAAAATTGACAATGGTAAATTTTGGAATAAACAATTATATGGGCCAATAATTTTGGTTAATCCTAAGACTAGAGTTTTCTTTTCTAATGAAAATAACGCAACAAAAAAATTCAAGCAAATCAATTCTATATTTTCAGATACTTTACCCAAACATATAAATATTGCAAACACTGCTATAAATTGGGATAACAAAAGATGGTCAATGGTAATCTTACCCCTTCCCGATGATAAAACGTCAAGAGATAATTTAGTAATTCATGAATTGTTTCATAGAGTCCAACCCGAAATTGGGTTCGATAGTCTTCAAGAGCAAAGTAATGGGCATTTGGATACTTATACTAATCGGATATTACTAAAACTTGAATTGGAAGCCTTAAAAAGTGCTTTGTCATCTAAAAATGAAATAAAACAACATCTCAAAAATGCATTAACATTCAGAAAAATCAGACAAAACGATGAACAAAAGAAAGAAGCCGAAAATTCACTAGAAATAAATGAAGGGTTAGCAGAATTTACCGGAATTATGCTTAGTGGGAGAGATAAAAACGAAATGAAAATTCATTTGATAAATAGCATAAATCAATTTTACACAAATTCAACATTTGTAAGGTCTTTTGCATATCAAACAGTACCGGTTTATGGTTATTTACTTTCTAATCAAAAAAATAAATGGCATAAAGATATTTCAAAGAATACTAAGCTAACAGATTATTTTATTGAATCTTTTGGGATAGATATAAACAGTAATTCCTCTTTTGAACTAATTGCACAAGAAAACAATTACAATTATAATGAAATATTAAAAGTAGAGAGCGTTAGAGAGGATAAGCGTTTGGCAAAAATTTTACAACTAAAAACAAAATTTCTTGAACAACCTACTTTAAAATTGAATCTTGAAAAAATGAAGATTTCATTTGATCCAAGAAACATAACTCCTCTAGAAAATTTTGGGACGGTATATCCAACAATGAGAATAACTGATAATTGGGGGATTTTAACAGTAAATAATGGTGCATTATTAGCTTCAAATTGGGAAAATGTAATCGTTA
This sequence comes from Aquimarina macrocephali, assembly GCF_051627225.1. Classification (NCBI taxonomy): domain Bacteria; kingdom Pseudomonadati; phylum Bacteroidota; class Flavobacteriia; order Flavobacteriales; family Flavobacteriaceae; genus Aquimarina; species Aquimarina macrocephali. The sequence goes on along the minus strand of NZ_CP151795.1, from coordinate 3,770,343 downwards.
CCCAACCAGTCGATATTGATAGTGAAATTATAATAGGTGATGGATGGTCTTTAGAACTAAACGAAAGTTGGAAAATAGAAAAAGTAAAAGATAAATTTGAATTGAAAAAGCATTAGAACCTGACTCTTTTAAACCCAGAGATATTTATCAATTTTATATGGCGTTGGACAATAGTTATTTTATTCTTTTGACATTAGTTATACTGCTTTCTATTTTAATATTGCTTAATTTTTCATAAAGGCTTTCGATGTTTTTATTTTCATTGTGTACATTTATTAAATTTTCAACTTTGTTTTTGTCAGAAGTATCATATATTATTTTTAGAATTGTTGAAGTATCACATTGTAAAAAATAATTTTGTCCATCAATAGTCATATAATCAAAAGTAGAGTTTGGAGGTATTGATATGAAATGCATTCTATCTCTTTCAGCAAGTATGCTAGGTTCTCCCTCATCTACATCCCATACATACTCAACGTCACAAGGAAAGTCTAGAGAGAAAAAATCTATATCTATTTTAGAATCCCTTTTAGAGTCTAAAACAAACAAAGAGTCACTAGAGTTATTCACTAACTTGAAAAAAACTTTAAAGTTCTGACCTTTTATTAGGTTAGTTTTTATCGTGTCAATCTCAAAATAAACTAATGGTTTAGAATTTGAAGAAGTTTTTTTTACTTGTGTAACTTTACATGAAAATAAGATTCCGAAAAAGGTAAATAATAATAAGGTATTTCTCATTTTTTTGCTTTAATTATTGCCAACAATGGAATATAGGATACATGTCCTATATTATACAAAAATAGGAGCTTTACTCTCCATTTGAGTAGTGTTTTTTTAAGAAAATTTTATAATTGTTTACCAAAATCATCTAAGACTTTTAGCACAGGAATAAGCTCTTTTCCTTTTTTTGTTAAAGAGTACTCTACTTTTTTGGGATACACTTCATAATCTTTTTTTTGAATAATACCATCATCTACCAATTCACCTAGCTGTTTGGTTAAAGCTCTTTTAGAAGCTTCGGGATTGTATTTTTCTAAATCTTTGAGTCTACAATTCCCTCTATTAAGTTCACATAATAGTGCAAGTTTCCATTTCCCAGAAATAACATGTAATGTTCTCTCCATCGGACAATCAATTTTTAAAGGTGTTTTTCTGGTGTAGGTTCTCATCTATTATGTTTCTTTAAAGTTACAATAAACATAGTGTATATGGTTAACGAAAGTATAAAAAACAGCCCTTTTATCGTGCTAAAACTAATCGTTCTCTATATTTTAGTTTTAACACCATTTACGATTTGAATTTTCTGTAATAAAATATTCTTTTTTCGCCTCTGCATCCGAATAAAGAAACCCTTTACAGAGCCTCAAAAAGGGGGAATCCTATTTAATTTTCTTCCTGTTTTTATCATAGACATTTTTATAGTACTCATAGGTCCCCTCATATTCAAAAGTATCTTTTTCCTTTTCAATTATATTTAGAGCCAAGTCAAAATACTCTTTTGCCTGCTTATTATTTTTAGTTTTCACAGAATTCTCCCCTATTTTATTGTACAATTGAGATTTTTGGGGATAATTTTTGACAGCTTGTTTATAAAACGCTACCGCTTCAGTATACAGTTCTTTTTTCTCCAAAAAATAACCAAAATCATAAAGATCATCGAGCGAAGGTGTGTTTGTATACTCTGCCCAGTTCGAAAGGTTTTTGTAAAAGTTATCAAAGTTTGTTAATACGCTTCCTGCATTCAGCATATTTTCTTTTTGTTGTTCTGACACCTCCCACTTTTTAGACAACTTTAATAATCCTCTATGTATACTTTCTGTTGGTATAGTAGCATGAGTAAAGCCATCGTATACAGAGAATTGCCAACTAAAAGTTTCTGAATTGTGATCTCGTACTAATGCATCTAATTTCTTTACTGGTGGTAAAAAATCAACATCAGGTTTTCCCTTGTTTCCTATAGTAGTAAAAACGAATTTATTCAGTTTTTTAATCTTTTCGATATTTTTCTGAATTTTTAAAATGATTTCTTCATCATCAATTTGAAGATTAGGGCTTATTGCGATGTACGCATTAAAAAGTTTTGGGTTATCTACAATGCTATTGAGAATAAAAGTTCCTCCCAAAGAATGCCCAATAGCTGTTTTAAATGAGGCAGGATGATATAAACTATCTATCATAGGGATCACTTCATGAGTAAGATGATTTTCTAAAAACTTTGCGCCGCCTAGACTTGGCATCTTCCAATCTTCATTTACCGGCTCTGGAGTCAATTCATATTGTCTATTATTCGAGTTTATCCCGACAACAATACTCTTAGGGAGTTCTTTTATTTCTATGAGGTAATCAATAATAGAAGTTGTTAGTTTAAAATACGGACTCCATTGAGCGTCAAATACATATATTACTGGTAACCGTTCTGTTGTATCATTTTTTTTGGGTAGGTGAACTTTGATCTCTCTTTGTTCTTTAAAATATTCTGAATTGATTTTGTGTGTTACATCATTTTGGTGTTGGGCTTTAAGGTTTAGCATAAAACCAAAGCAAAATAGTATACATAGTAGCTGTCTCATCTTGTTAAAAAATTTCAACAAAAATAAGACCTCAACTTATAGTTAAATTGGTGAAATGGGACATCTCATGATCAATTAAAAGTCCAAAAAGTATCTTCTGTTCCAAGGTGTTTTACATTTTTGAAAAAAGATTTAGGGTTAAACCCTGTAAGTTTCTTAAAGTGATTAATAAACTGAGACTGGTCGTAATATTCGTTTTTTAAAGCTATTTCGGTAAGTGAAGCATTATTATTTTTTAATAAATAATCAGTAAGAGATTTTCTAAACTGAATAATATCAATATACTCTTTAACTGTACAACACATATGTTTGTTAAACAACCTTAACAAGGTCTTTCTGCTCACATCTAATTCGTTTGATAGTTCTTTTACGGTAAATTTTTCTGATGATTCTATAATAATATAAATGCATTTTTTTAATACTTCTTCTTTAAAATCACAGAATTTATCTTCAAAGAACTGATCCAAAAGTGTCACTTTGCTTTCAATATTTTTTTCAATATAAATAGATTCACAGCATGCTATTAAATCATTCCCAAAATAAGTAAATGATTTATCAATAGGGTCACCAGAAATACTAGATAAAGGGACTTTTATAAAATGATTAATTCCTGTTTCCTGAAAAACAATTCCTATTTTATCAAAAGGAGCTTGGATTTCGGCTGTTCTACACTGTTTTTGTACTCCAGAATAGAGAAAACTAAAATCTGTTTCGATATCGGGTATAGTTCTGGAGTGATTACAACTGTATTCTACTTTTGAATTTCTATATATTGTTAATGCATTTTTGGAATTAGGATAATACATAAACCTATTTTGTAATGAATTATCTACAGAACAATGAAAATAGTAATATGAAATATGCTCTTGTAAAAAAGAACTATTGGGTTTATGGGTAACAAATTCTTTTTGTTTCATTATTTATACTTCAGCTCTCGGATTACTACAGAAGGTTAAAAATAAGTAATCTTTAGAAATTAAGTACTGTTACCTTATGAAGTATCATGAGTAACTATTAGCTATCCTATTACATTGTACGATATGTCTTTGATTGTGATAAATAAGTACTCTAAACGTATCTCCCAATTTTAATTTTATCCATTTCGAAATACTGATCGATGTTTTAATCTTACTTAAATCTTTATTTCTTGCTATATCTAATAATTCTAACGTCTTGTGTTGTTGCGCTATAAACCTGTCAATACATTTTTTATCCAGATCACTGTTAATAGGATTTTTATCTTTGAATGTTTTCATTTTATTCAATTTTTCTTTTGGAAGCATACTCTTTGCAAAGTAATTCCCCAAAAGGCCTGATTTAAAAACAGATGCATTTTTCCTTTTCGACCTTAGCATTCTATCTTCAATCTCGGGAAGATAATAGTCTCCATATAAATTTAAATGTTCTAAACACTCTAAAATACTCCAACTCTCTGGTGTATTTTTCCAGTTGAGTTTTTCTATCGGCAACTGATTATATTTTTCTGCTTCATTTATATTTTTTCGTGTTCTTTCTACCAAATCCTGTAGTACATCTTTTGATATCATCTTTATTTGTTTTTTATACAAAATTCCATGATTTGAAATTTTAAAACATTGATCGAAATTAAGATTTTTTAATTCTAGAAAGTGTTTCAGGTGTCATTCGTAAGTAGGAAGCAATATATTTGTTTGGTATTTCCTGAAAGAGCTGAGGGCTACGTTTTAAAACCCTGTTATATCTTTCTACAGGAGAAGTAGTCAAAATATCTCTTTCTCTTTCCATTTGTTGCAATACAAAATTTTCTAAAATCAAGTACCATGTTTTAGTATGTTCTGGAGAGGACAACACAAAGTTCATAAGATTAACTTTTTTAATCACTTTTAAAGTCGTCTTCTTTAAGGCTTGAATATAAAAATCAGATGGTTTTTCGTTTATAAATGAATCGAGAGCGGCAATAAAATTATTTCTGTAGCCAAACCTAATGGTGTGTTCTTCAAACTCGTCTATCACAAAAATTCTTAAACTACCATCTACAACCAAATATCCATTGGTGTCAACACTTCCTTTTACTTTTAAATATTCATTCCTATCCAATTTCAACTCTTTATCCCATAAATCTTGGTTATTTATTTCTTCTAATAAGGTCGAAATTGGATTCATATTTTACACACAGGTATTAGTCTATATAAAACAAAATATTCTTTAGTATAGAGATTCTTTGATTTTGTACTAAAGTAGCAAAAAGACATAAACCTATTGTCTGGTAGTGATAATTTTCTGAAAGGGAAATCAGATATTATATGCTATTTATTGTAGTTTTATTCGGGTATATATTTTTTTCCGTTTATGAATATTTCTCCGCCAAGTTCTTCTATGTCATATCCAAACCAGCCTTCTTCATTGTTTTTCCAGGTTTCTTTATGCTTCTGTGTAGTTAGTACAGTATCTGTTGTTATACCGTCTCTTTGAAACATCATTCTTTTCCATCGTTGAGATGTAAAAACAATTACACTGTCTTTTTTTAAAAATTGTATACTATCAATGTCCATTTTTATACTCAAAGTGGTATCGATTATTGCCCAATCTCTCAATGCATATTCTTTTTGTTTATCTCTTAAAATAATTTCTCCACTTTCATCATAAATTACAAGATCCTGTGGTAATCGGCTCATATAAGTTTCAATATCTTTTACCCGTGTAGCTTCAATACCTTCATCAATATTCTTTTTGACTAATTTACCAATAGTAGCTTTTTCAGATTCGGTTAGTTCTGTTGATTTTTTGTTTGAATCGCAACCAGTTGATACAATTAAAAGCAAAAATCCTATTACAGAAACAGTTTTCATTGGTACTTATTTATGGTTTAGTTCTTATCATATTTTAAACTAGCAATGCCTCCATTTGACACTAAAAACCCAGAAATTACACCATTTGGGTTTCTAAGGAATTCAATTTTCTTAAAATGTCTGTTTGATGATGTAAACACATCTTTTTTAATAGCTTTTAGTTTAATCGGATCTCTTTTAAATAGTTTTATAAAAACTGAGTTATTGTCATTGTAAAGTTGAATTGAACTATTAAGCTCTTCACTACCAAAATTACCAGTATACTCACTAATATCGAATGGGTTATATTTTAAAAACTCAATGTTTTGATTGCTATTGATATTTAATCGCATCACTTTTTCATTGTTTTCGTTTTCTTCAAAAATGACACTTACATCGTTTGTATCCGCCAACATCTTAAATTCATTATTACTAATTGGCAACAGCTTTGTTTGACTTTCTTTGGATCTATAATATATAAGTGTATCATTAACAATTTTTATTTCTCTATCATACCACTCTTTGGGTTCCCAATATTTACCACAAAATTTTGACATCTGATTTTTTGATAGCTTGATAGATTTTTTAATCCTTTTTTCATTCTTACTCTTCTTTGCTTTTCCTTTTGATTCGGATTTATAATATTCATTCAAAAAAATATCGGCGGTTTTTAATGCCAGCGTAGAAGCACGTATTGGTGTTGTATTTGCTAATATTACTACAGCCGAATTATGCTCTGGAAATCGAGAAAAATAGGCTCTAAAACTAGCATCAGAACCGGTATGATCGAACCATTCTAATCCTTTATATTTAACTCCTGTCCATTGTCCCATTGCAGCTTCGGTGATTTGACCATTATTTAAATAGGCCTGTTGATTCATTTTTGTTATTATGCCTTTACTTTCTGGAGTTGGAGTATTTAGGTAAATAGCCCATTTACATAAATCATGTACGGTAGTAAATAAATTGGTAGCCCCTACAGTAGAGAAGCTAAGTTTACTTTTTTTAATGATATTTTCCTTATTCTTGTAAGAGTACGCCCTGTTCTTTACTATTTTTTCGTAATCATCATAGAATTGTGAATTGCTCATTTCTAATGGAACAAAAATGTTATCTTTTGTATATTCAGCAAAAGATTGACCCGATACACGTGCCACAACTTCTGCTAATAAAGTAAACCCCGTATTTGAATACGATAGTTTGGTACCAGGATCAAAATTTAAAGAATTCTGTTTAGATACTAAATCCAAAATATCCTGATTAAGAATAACATCATCTTTTTTCCATCCTGCTAAATACAGGAGTCGCCACTGATCTCTTATACCACTTGTATGACTAGCGAGATGTCGTAAAGTAATCTTTTTGCCAAAATTTGGGACTTCTGGTATGTATGTTCTTATATCATCATCTAGTGATAGTTTTCCTTCTTTTTCAAGAAGCAAAATGGCATAAGCGGTAAATTGTTTTGATAATGAAGCTGCATGAAATATAGTGTTAGTCGTATTTGGAATATTATATTCTAAATTGGCACTTCCGTATGCATTACTAAAAACAACTTTTCCGTTTTTAATAACTGCAATTGCTGCACCACCAGAATCTACTGAATTCCATGCTTTAAATAATGAGTTAGCTTGCTCGACTTTAGTCAATTTACTAGTTGTAGTATGATCTTTATTGATCTGAGCGTGAATTGAACTAAATAGAAAAATAAATAAGCTACATATATAAAGAGTCGATAATCTTTTTGGATTTCGTTTCATTTCTTTTTGGTTTAACCTACTATTTTTGGGTAGTCTTTGTTTGTATTACCCAATTTTTTCAAAAAGGTTACATAAAAAGTAAAGAATGTTCTTTGTTTTTGTTTTTAGCAGCTTTCAAAAAATACAATAAGCATACATTTTTCAGAGAAATATTTCTATGAATTAGTGACAGAAACTTCAATAAAACATCAGTATCACACTTCTTGATTTTGGATATACAGTACAATTATCGGTTTCGCTTCCCATTTGATACTAAAGCAGTTCTGGATCCAACAGCAAGGCTCTCTATTTTTTTATTCTCATTTATAGTAAAGTCAATCCACCAATCGGGATCGGATTCAAAAATAAATTTGTGTTCGCTAATTGGTACAATAACAAACTTTCTTCCCTGATCTCGTTGCGAATTAAGCTGTCCGTTTTCTAATGTGATATTACGAATGGTTCCATCTTCATGAGTATAGGTCCCCGTAAATTTATTTAATACACTCTCATCAAATAATTTAACCTGTTCTAGATTAGGTAAAATTCCTAAAACATCTGAAGCTAATTGTACGGTGAGTGCTCCGGGAGAACTTCTATTTAGGTTTGATAACACAATAATTTGTAAGTCCTCTTCAAAAACCCATAACGAGTAACATTCTGTGCCGTGTACGTTTCCTCCATGCTCAACTGTGGTGTACTTACCCAGAGTTGTAGTCCACCAACCTAATCCATATTTAGTTTTTCTATCATCGTGCAGGCTTTGAGAAGTGAAAGCGTTCTGTTTTTGTTTCTCGCAAATTAATGTGTTGTTTTTTAAAGCGTCGTACCAAATGGTTATATCATCGATAGTAGATATGATACCACCATCTGCAAGTGTTCCTGGTTTTACAGCTTTTGCATGAACAATTTTATGAGGTTCTTCCTCGGCTACTTCATATCCCTTAGACAATTGCGGAACGATTTCATAAAAATCATAGAAGCTTGACTGTTTCATATCTAACACATCAAAAATATGCTCTTGAACATATGTTCTAAACTCCTGTTTGGAAACATTTTCTACAATTTTGCCTAATAAAACATATCCCGAGTTTGAGTATTTCCAGGCGGTTCCGGGTTTAAAATCAAGTGAAACAGTATTGATCACATTTACAATAGTGTCCATAGTTACCCGATCTGTACCATGATGATCATAAGAAGGTTCTACTTCTGTGTATTCTGGAATTCCTGCGGTATGCCCTAATAATTGACGAATAGTAATTTTGTTATCATGTGATTGTTTATACTCAGGAATATACTCTCTAATATCATTATCAAGAGATAGTTTCCCTTGTTCTTCTAACATCAAAATACAAACCGCAGTAAATTGCTTTGTAATAGAAGCGATACGGAATTTCATATCGGTTTGGGCTTCTACCTTATGTTCTATATTTATGTTTCCGAATGCTTTTTTAAGCAATGTTCTTCCACCTTTACGAATTAGAACAACTGCTCCTGCTCCATCGGACGGATAATATAGATTAATTTTCTCCTCTAATAACTGGTTTAATGTAGCTTTTTCTTTTGTTTTTGGAGTATCGGATTTTCTATCGGTTACACATGCTGTAAAAAATAAAATTGATACTACTACAATACTAAGGAGCGCAAAAAAATTTGATCGAAACAGGTTCATATACATATATTTTGTACTTAAGACCTTCGTTTTTTAGAAAGGTTACATTGAACTATCTATTTTATTAGATCATAATGGGCCGTATGTCTCTAACATTTAACAACGAATTGATTGTCTCCTGTTATGCCTTTTTATTTTTAGTGTAGAGTGTTCGTTATCGAGTAACTTAAGTTGTCTAAGTATCAATTCGATAATCATGTTTTTTGATTTTTATAATTTGTGATACTACAAGTTTATTTGAAACTAAATTGCTCTGATCTCATATATAATGTGGTAAATAGTTTTTTTAATTTATCATCTAAATCAGGGAACATATACTTATTCTTTTTCAGATCATAATTAAATTGATACTCGGGTAAATCAAATCCAAAATGTTCAGATGCCCAAAATGCAATTCCGTAAAACATTCCTTCAACTTGATAGTCACAATGATTTAGCTCTATTTCATTTAGAGTTATTTTGGTTGGAGTACTAATTTTCTTTTCAATTATTGAACTTACCCAGGTAAGACCTTCTTTTAAAAGTTCAATTTCAACATCTGTTAAATGTGTGGTATTAGCTTTATATTCAAAAAACAGATTGTCAGATATTTTATCTCCTTGATTACTGTTTTCAACACTGGCCGAAATTTGTACCCAAATTCCCCAACTTGTTTTTCGAATTCTATAAAGAGATGTAGATGATTTCTGCATATTATTAAGTGCTTATGTCAACTATTTATAGGTATATGTCCTAACCAGGTAAAATGTTACTTAACCAAGTAAATTAATTTGTATTTATTTTATGTCATTCACTATGGAAAAGATGGTATTTTCAGTTTAACACAGATTCTAATCTTACCATACTGCTTTTAATCAAAAGTAAGTACATCAGGTTCTAAAAATTCTGTTTTTGCTTTTTCCGAATTAAAAATATCAAAACTATAATGACTACTGATGAGTTGTTTAAAGTTGGTTTTTAGCTGCGGAAATTCAACTATAAAATCTTTAAAATTATCAGATTTTGATTGATTCATAAAATGATTCACCGCTTTGGTCGCGACAATCGTTAGTGTTTTGTTGTATTTGCCTTTTTCGCCTACAAATTCGACAAAATTCTGTAGCTGAGTTTGTATCTTTTTTTCAGCTTGATCAACTCCATGGTTACTAATATTTATCCAAGCCAGCCGTAAATGTGCTTCATGACTAAAAATTTCGGGATTTAGTGTACACTGTGTAAATTGATTTTCAAATACTTCATCTGCTAGTTCAAAATGCTTTTCCATATTGTATTTCTTTTATATCATTACTTGATACAAAGGAACGAATATGTAATTTTTTTCTCATTTACATTTGTCGATAAATTGTTTTCGTGCTCTACTTAATTGTGTTGGTGTAATGCCTAAGTAGTTTGCGATGTAGTAATGCGGAATTCGATTGATTAAACTAGGATATTCTTTTAAAAAGAGTTCATACTTCTCTACAGAATTCAAATTTAAAAGAGATACTAATCTTGATTGTAATTGATTATTGAGTTTTTGGAACTCGTTTGTTATTATTTCGGTGATATTTTTGTCTTTATTGACCCAAGACATCACTTCTGAATAATCTGCTACAGAAATTTCACATCTTTCTAAAGCTTCAACATACATTACTACATTTGTTTTTGGTATATAACTACCAATAATCATATCTCCTTCCTTATAAAAATGAGTAGTAATTTCATTCCCATCATTATCATATACAAAACCTCTCATCACTCCATTAATCAGCATACCAATTTCTATACAGGGTTTGCCATATTGAAGAAAAAAACCGCCTTTTTCTAATGATATAGTTTTATGTAAAGAATCGCTAATTGTTTTCTTTTGAGACATTTTGAGTTTTAATTGCACACAGCGTTACTTGCTTTTTTTTAATTCATCGATAATTTTAGTACTTACCCAGTAAATATCTTGATTACTTGTATAGAAGAAATATTTTCCATCTTTTGATACAAAAGGACAGAGTTCATGGTTTTTTGTATTGATTTTTTCTCCCATATTGATAGATTTTGTCCACGTACCATCAGTATTTTTGAAACTAATGTAAAGATCACCTCTACCTAATCCCTCTGGTCGTCTTGCACAAAAAATAATGTAGCTTTCCTCTGGATCAACAAAAACATCGGCTTCGTAATTTGAAGTGTTAATTGAATCTCCTAGTGTAATCGCTTTCTGAAATTCTCCATTAATACTTTTAGAGGAGTATATATCAAAATCACCCTGCTTTTTCTCAGCTGTTATTTTATTTGATGAAAAATACATTGTTCCGGTTTGTGTAAATGAAATATAGTATTCATTTTTATTGGAATTGATATTGGGTCCGGCATTGATAGGTTCTGACCATTCGTTACCTTCTTTTTCTACATACCATATATCATGATCTTGTTTGGCACCTATACCATCTAATGCTTTTTCTGATATAAAGTATAATCTCTTTTCGTCTGGAGAAAGGAATGGGTCATTAAATCCATATTTATCATGGGATAAAATAGTTCTGGGTTTGCTCCATCTGTTCTCCATGAATTCAGAATATCGTATTTCAGTTTTTCCATTTATATCTACTCCATAGAAAAATTTCGTCGCTTCGGTATTAAAAACTGAACCAAATTCTGATTCAGTATTTTTAGAAATAAGACCAGGTGCGAATATCTCCGGGTTTACAGATGGAGGTTTTTGTTCAAGATACTTAAGACGATCATCTACTTTCTGACTACAACATATTAGAGGAGTTAATAAACACCAGAAAAAACAATTAATTAGTAAACGCATATGTTTTTAAGTTTTATCTATTGCAGGTAATCTTCGGTATAAGAAACATAAGGCAGATAATAAGCAATACGTTTCAGATTGGTGCTAACCCAAATATAAATATTTTCCTCTTATCATTTTTTGTAAACGTCAAATTTTACATTTGCAAACTTCTTATTAGCTATAATCAATAAAGGGATTTGTAAAGAGCATCTAATTAATTTAATGAGTGATAAACATTTCTTCGGCTTAAAAACTACCTTTTAGTGTAGCACGATTATAAACTGTTAACTTTTAATTTGTATTTCATTTGATATGGAGTACATATGAAACAAGGTGCTAAACAAATGCATTAAAAACCTTGTTGAATGGACTAATATTTATAAACAACTTTAATTTTAATACTTAATGAAAACATTAACCCATTGGAGAGATTTTTTTCAATTTCTGAAAAAACCTGATTATTTAAAACAAACTGAAGGAATAAAAAACAAATCTATTTTGGTATTTAATTCACTATTGTTAGAAATAGTGTTAATTCTTCCTTTACTCTTAATATATGGTGTATATACTTATTATACCGGAAATATTAATGAAAGTATTACAGAAAATATCGAAACATTATACAATCCCTTTGTTTTGTATATTATGGTAGCGATTTTTGAAGAACTTTCTTTTAGAGGTTTTTTGACAAAATTTAACCCCATATTGTTTTCTACATCGGTTGCAGGAATACTATCCCTTTATTACAAAAAAATAGTGTTTAGTAACATGTTCTTTGAACCAGATGGGCTAAAAGAAACAGCTATACTATTTTTAGTATTGTTTTTTTTAGTTTATTTAATTGGAACAAAATATAAAAAGGAATTAACTGTATTTTGGAATAAAAATTTTGGTTATATCGTATATATTAGCGCTTTTATCTTTGCTTTTGCTCATTTTTTTAACTCTAAAGGTTTAGAGTTAGGATATCTAAAAACTATTATTTTTCAACTCATAGGAGCTTTTATTATGAGTTTCGTTAGAGTTAGAGCCGGAATACTTTATGCTATTATAATTCATTTTGTTTGGGATATTTTTTTATAAATAGCGAGTACATATTAGTAAGCTTTTCAGATCATATAAGTGTCCTAAAAAAGCGCAAACTTATATGATTTGCGCTTAAATATTTATTTTTCATTATAAAGTTCCATTGCCATATCAAATATGCTATGAATTTTCTCTATTGGAATATCTTTATTTGGGTCAATCATTAATAATTTTGTAAAAGTCCTTTTCCCCTGAATTAAATCTGGATGGAAAATTTTTATACCTTTTCCAATTGCTATGTAAGGAAATTGTGTTTTCTTATCTACCCATAGATAACAGAAAATTTGATTTTTATACATAAAACAAGGTAAGCTGTAATACCACCTCGATTCAAACTCAGAATTATAATCAGTTATTATAGTTTTTAAAACCAAAAGGCAACTTTTAATTGGTTCTTCTTTATCAAAGTAAAAACTGTCTATCGCTTTCATACAAATTATTTAATAGCATTACACTACCTAAACTAGGTTCAATAAAAATAAAATTTTCATACCTACTACTCTTTGGTTCTTTGATAATACATCACTATGCTAGCTTTAGCTAAAGTATTATTCCAAAGATAATAGCCTACAACTGCAGGGTTTGTATTTGCATTAAGTCCAAGTTTATCGGTTTTTAAAGCATGAACAGTAATAATATATTGATGTATACCATGCCCTTGGGGAGGGCAAGGTCCTCCATATCCACTTACTCCAAAATCTGTCATACTTTGAATTGCTTCTTTTGGAGTTAAATTTAATTTCATATTACCCGCATTTGATACTAATTCTTTAATATTTGCAGGGATATCAAATACAACCCAATGCCACCATCCGCTGCCAGTTGGTGCATCTGGATCATACATAGTTATTGCAAAACTTTTCGTGCCTTTTGGTGCATTCTTCCATGAGAGTTGAGGAGATTCATTGTTTCCGGTACAACCAAATCCGTTAAATTCTTCATTAATGGTGGCTTCTCCGCCTATAGAATTGCTCGATAATGTGAACGTTTTTTGTGCAAATGAAGAGGTTGATATTGTTAGTAGTATGCCTAAAATAAAAATTGATTTTTTCATAATGGTTTATATTTAATTATAAATACAAAATTATGAGTTATTGAGGAAGAAACTATATTTAATTTAGGTCAAAAAGTAGTGCTAAAAGTTCAATCTAGTTGATACTGTTTTGGGGTAACACCAAATTTTGTTTTAAATGCATATATAAAATTTGAAAGGTTTTCATAACCAATTTCCTGATAGATTTCTGATGGTCGTTTGGAATTATTCTTTAACATAAAAGCTGAATATTCAAGCCTCTTATCCAAAAACCATTTACTGGGTGATTGGTGAAAGTGTTTTTCAAATTCTCGTTTAAATGTTGATACACTCATATTCGATAAAAAAGCCAACTCTTTTAATGTCATTTTTTTTAGCTTATTATTTTCAACGACATTGAGGAAGTTTTGAAAGGAATTCCTCTCTTGAATCATCATTGAATTTATAAAATCTGTCCCTTTAGTTTCTACCAAATAGATCATAATCTCTTCAAATTTTGTCTGAATCATTTTTTCCTGAATACTCGGGTCTAGTCTTGAAATATCAACTAAACTATTTACATAATTTTTGATAAATTGATCATATTGAAACGAATACGCAGATTGTGGTAATGAAATTTTAGAAGTTTTAATGTCAAATTTCTGAACGAATTGCTGTATCTCTTCATTTGAAAAAAATAACAATACACTTTTATAACTTTTATGTAAAGGCGAGAGTTTTTCTGTCATTAAACAGTGTCCTGATTTCATCAATAGAAAACTAGAATTCTTGATTAAGAAAGATGAATTATTTGTAAAAATCTCTTTTTGACCTTCAATCAAAAAACTGAAGACATTTTTTGTGAGTTTTATTTGTTGCTTAGCAAGCTCTTTCGTTGATTGATAATAGTATAAACTGGTAAACATATGTTTACCAGAGTTTAAATCAATAGGAAGTGTTACTGTTTTCATAGGGTCCTTCTTACCGTCAAAGGTTTTTCATAAACCATGTATCTTATCAGAGAAATTACCTCATCATTGATATCTTCTACGCTTATTTCTATTCTTTAATGCTATTAATTTTTTCAATCATTTTTACGGCGTTCTTATTTTTCGGATTTAGCTCGAGTGACTTTTTATAATTGATTAATGCTAAATCATATTCTCTGTTTACGAAATAAGCTTCTCCGCTGCTGTCGTATAAATTTGCATTTTCCGGGAATTCAGAAATTGCTAATTCAAAAATCTTAACTGCCTCTTTAGGTTTTTCTGCACGAATTAATTCGTAGCCCAATCTATTTAACTCATTTGGGTCATCAAAAGCATAATCACCGGAGTCTATTTTCTTTAGGTTATGATAAGCTTCAATTCCTTTTTCCACATCTTCTAAACAGTCTTTTCTAATAAACTGAAATACAGATCTTTTAGGAATATTAAATTCCTTACGCAACATTATATTATATGCTTCATGTCCTAAATCCCAAACTCGATTTTTATTATTGGAAACGATGATAATGATAATATCATTTTCAAAATCATTTAAGAAAATAGATTCAAATTTGTAGCCTACTCCATTGTGTCTTTGCAATTGTTTTTCTTTAAAATATTCACCTAAAGACGATGTTTTATCTTCGGCATACGGGTTTTGAAGTAGTATATTAAAAGATTCTTGACTAATTAATTGATTTGAATTCATCGCTTTAATCCATTTGTAAAGGTCATTAGAGTCTACCCATAACCAACCACTAATGAATTCTAGCTCTGGACAAGGATTTTTTTCAAAATCATAACAAGACGTTCTATGTTTTGTGGTAGCCGGTGGATCAAAAACAGAATTTGTCATATTTAATGGCTCTATGATATTCTCTTTTACAAAATCCTGAAATGTCTTCCCTGTTACTTTCTCTAAAATTCTTCTTTGTAGAAAAACATTACTGTTGTCGTACCTAAAATTTGTTCCTGGTTCAAAAAGCAAGGAATCAGTTCCTCTAATAATTTCCCACGCTTCATTGTCATTTGGAGGTAGTTTTGGATCTATAGGAGGAATACCTCCTGCATAATTTATTAAATGATTTACTGTTACTTTTTCGGACCAAGCCGGAAGATCTAAATCGAACTTTGAGATTGGGTCATCCAATGAAAGTAACCCTTTTTCGACCAGTATCATTATTGCAACACCATTAAATTCTTTTGCTATTGAACCAATATTAAAAATTGATTTATCATCTAATTTTATTTGTTGAGTAGCATCTGTATATCCAAAAGATTTTTTATAAACGATAGTATCATTTTTAGCTATAAGAACATTTCCATTAAATAACTCCCTTTCGAATGATGTTGACATTAGAGAATCTATTTCTTTAACATATCTCGCTGTAGCTTTCTTTTTAACAGGTTTCGTATTACAACCAATATTCAATAGTATTACTAATAAAAGACTTGCTCTTGTTACGGTAATCAATATTTTCATAAATTCTATATTTCTTCTAAATGACTAATTAAACTATAACGGTTTATGTATGAAACGTAGCCTTGTACATAACAACAAGCTTTACAGATCGCATAAATGTATTAAAAAAGCACAAATTTTTATGATTTGCGCTTAATTAGCTATTCTGTATATACGCTTTGCGATAGTTTTATGTATTCAATTATATGTTTTTCTAAATTCTATGGGAGACATATCTGTTTTATTTTTGAAGAGCTTTGTAAATGATGCCGGATGTTCAAAACCCAAATTGTAAGCAATTTCACTTACCGAAAGCAATGTTGTTGATAGCTGTTCTTTGGCCTTTTCTACTAATTTATTATGAATATGTTGTTGCGTACTTTGCCCGGTTAATGATTTGAGCATACTGCTCAAGTAATTCGGAGTAAGGTTTAAACAATTAGCCACCCATTGAACAGTAGGCAGGCCTTTTTCAACTAAGCTATCAACTTTAAAATAATCTGATAAGATTTGTTCTAGCTGACTTAACACCTGGTGGTTAGAAATCTTACGAGTAATGAACTGTCGTTCATAAAAGCGTTCTGCATAATTGAGAAGCAACTCTAACTGTGAAATAATAATTTTCTGACTAAACTTATCCATATTTGATTGATACTCGCGTTGGATATTCTTCAAGAGATCCAGCATCATTTGTTCTTCTTTTTC
Organism: Aquimarina macrocephali; assembly: GCF_051627225.1. Classification (NCBI taxonomy): domain Bacteria; kingdom Pseudomonadati; phylum Bacteroidota; class Flavobacteriia; order Flavobacteriales; family Flavobacteriaceae; genus Aquimarina; species Aquimarina macrocephali. The sequence continues at coordinate 3,753,531 of NZ_CP151795.1, read as the reverse complement.
AGAAAGGAAAAGCGCTTCATTTATCGTATATCCAAAAAAATCATAATGTGTTATTTGCGTAGCCAACGGTGAATTCCATAAAAAATCGGGATGAACTAATAGTAACCAACCTGAAGGTTTATGATCTTTAATATTAGGGTTATTTCCTAAACTCATCACCTGCTTTGGTGCTACAAATGTCATGACACCTTCATCAAAATCATACTCTTGTTGTCCATAAAAAAATTTATGTGCTACGTTTCGTTTTAATCCAATAGTATAATAGTCTTGTTTCCATTTTAGTTCTTCAATATTCGATGGATACCTAACCTGACTATAATCCACTAGACTTATTAATGGATGTTCGGGAGCGACAATATTAGCTAATTTATGATAATCACTTACTTTTTTAAAATACTTTAAATCTTTCATTATACTAAATTTATGATTTTTTTTTATGCCAACATACCTCCTGAAACTTCAATACGTTGTCCATTAATCCAGCCCGCTTTATCAGAACATAAAAAAGCAACGATTCCTCCAATATCTTCAGCTTCTCCAACACGCCCTAATGCAGTAATATTAGAAATTAAAGCTGCTTTTTGTTCATCTTTATTACTTCCTCCTGCAAAATCAGTTGCAATGGCTCCTGGTGCGATAACATTAGCTGTAATTTTACGTTGTCCTAATTCTTTTGTTAAATAGCGTGTAAAAACTTCTATACCTCCCTTCATCATTGCATATGCAGACATACCTGGCAGACTAAAACGGGTTAATCCACTAGAAATATTGATAATTCGCCCTCCTTTATTAAGAAAAGGTAATGCTGATTGGGTTAGGAAATAAGCACTTTTAAGATGTACATTCATCATTTCATCAAATTCTTCTTCTGTTGTATTTGACACCAGGTTATGTACTCCTGTTCCGGCATTATTGATTAAAAAATCAAAATTAAGATTTCCATTTTCTTGTTTTAAATAGTTGGTTACTTCGTTTATGAATTCTTGTCCGTTTTTATAGTTGGTAGCATCAAAAGGAAAAGCTACAGCTTTCTGCCCTTGTGCCTCTATTTCTGAAATAACTTCTTTTGCTTTGTTCTTATTTTTATGGTAAGAAAAGATAATATTCACACCTTCTTTTGCTAGATTGATTGCCATATCACGACCTAATCCACGACTTCCACCTGTAATAACTGCAGTTTTTTGACTCATTTTTATTGTTTTTAATTTACAATACAAAGTTGAGTTTATAAAGCAACTAGTTCTTTTCCAAATCTACTTTTATCTTGTTCTAATCTATGATATAAAGGGAAACCATTTCTAACAACAATATAAATGTAATGATCAATTACATTCGTTTGTCTAATATTACGCCTGAAATCAAAACTCTTTATCTAAAAGCAAAAAGCTACCAGATAGGTAGCTTTTTGTAGTATGATTAGAATCAAATTTATCTTACTCTCATATCGATAAAACATCTATATGACCATAGTAAGTATATTGATTATCGTTTTTTAAATATTAGATTGAGCAAAAACAGAATGATTATCGCTCCGATAGCCCCAGTAAGTATCGCACCGATCCAACCGGTACCCAGGCTAATTCCCAATCTTCCCAAAAGCCAGTATCCAACATAACTACCGATGATTCCAACTATAATATTTCCGATGAGACCTAAACCACCACCTTTATAAATGGTACCTCCTAGCCAACCTGCTACTGCTCCAATAACAATTGTTACAATTATTTCCATATTGTTAGTTTTAAATTATTAATAAAGTGTTAATATATTAAAAAAATACGAACTTATCTGATATGTTTAGCTTTTCAATGTTATAATATGATCGACCTCTTCTTATTGATAAGTCATTTTTTTAGTATTATTTTATTATCAGTCATAATAAAGATTATCAACAACTTAAGAATAAAAAAACTATTAACGACACTGTAAAATCCAGCTATATACGTGTTTTAACAGTATAACTTTTTAGTGTTCCATCGGTTATAAATCCAATTTTAGAATAAATTCCCTCACCAAATCTAGATGCTACTAAAACAACGATATCACTTAGATTTCTGTACGCTTCAAATAATAGCTTATCGGTCATAATTTTACCTAATCCCATTCCTCTATATTCTGGTAGTGTTCCTATCATATGTATCCCAGAACATCCATTTTTATCATGATATATAATTCCGCAACTTACATATTCACTGTTATGTTTACCCAAAAAAAGATGTATGTTTTTTTGGTGTTTAACTAATGAAGTTATAGTCTCGGGTAGTATCTGATATCCAAACGATTTTGACGAAACTCTTGCAAATACTATTGCCTTGTTATCATCATCAACGGGTTCTATTGTAGCAAAATCTTCTATAGGTGCAGTATGCTTAGAAGTTTCTAAAAACATTGCCTTCACTACCGATTTTAGTTCAAAATCATATTGTAATAATCGTTTTTCTATGTTTTCATTTTCAGCTACTCCTAATGAATTTGGTAAAACCCCATTCTTCATTTTTGCATGAAGTTGATCCATATTTATTATCTCTGGATCTATCCCAAAAATTTTACTGGGCCATGATTTTTTTTCGGGCTTCGTATAGGTATATCCATCTCCTCTATTTAAAAAGTTTCCTTGTATTCCTATATATCCCCAAAACTCAAAAAGGTGGTTTATTATGGTCTCATTCATGAAATTTAGTTCTGTGAAGTTTTTACAAAAGCTGCCGAATCTTCATAAAATCTATACTCTTTAATTTTTCCATCTTCAATTATGCTTATCTGGGCCCAATCACTTATAAATAATTTGCCAGTTGCTTTTACTTCGTGTGAAAATTTTCCATTTGCAAAAACGACATTTCCTTCAGAGATTACTCTTTCTACACTAAATTCTTTGGTCGTAAAAGAATTAACTATGTTGGCAATAAACTGCTTTGCTTCTTCTTTGGTTCTATATGTACCATGAAGTTGATCTTTTTTACGTTCCTGGTCACGTACGCTCACGATCAGGCAATTTTCGTGAAACAAATTTACTACTTTATCCATATTGCCATTTTGAAAAGCATTAAAATAATCATATACTACTGTACTACTGTTTTCTGTATTTTTCATATTTTTTGTTTTTATAGAGTGAATACTTATTTATTGCATTAATGTCTTAACTTCTTTGTCTAGTTTTGCGTTCTCTGATGCATCCAGAATTGATGAATTGTTTACATCAAACTTGTTATTAAAATCTCCTAAAGAGTATACACCAGATAGGTTCCCACCCCATATTGGCAAGAGTTTTTCTAAAACCTGAAGATGCGATGCTCCTCCTGTTACTCCAGGAGAAGTACTCATTAACACTACAGGTTTGTCTCCAAAAAATCGTTGATCGATTCTTGATAGCCAATCAATTATGTTTTTGAAAAAAGATGAAGGAAGTCCGTTATGCTCTGGTGAAGCAATCATAAACCCATCTGCCTTTGTAAAAAGCTGAAAAAGCTCTTTTATTGTTTTTGGAATACCTTTCTCTTCTATGACCGGACTATAAATAGGAACGATATAATCTGATAGTTGTATGAGATGTATATTAGTATGCTCATCGATTTTATTGACTGCTGCAATCAATAATTGTTGATTGATCGATTTAGGATTATTACTTCCTGAAAAAGCAAGGATTTTTTTCATTTGTACTATTTTTTAAATTATTTAGTACAAACTAACTCCTATTTGACGTTAAAAACCTTAAGGTACCTTAAGAACGGCTCATGTTGTAGTTTTTTTTCTTAATGCGCTTAAAAACTCGGGAGTCATTCCTAAATATGAAGCGATCATGTATTGCGGTACACGCTGTTCGATATCCCTATATTTTGAACGAAACTCAAAATATCGTTCTTCTGCTGTTTTACTTAAAGTATTAAGTGTACGATCTTGCAAAGCAACATATGCTTTTTCAAACTTAAACCTAAAAAAACGTTCTATTGCAGGTACCTGGTCATATAATTGGTTTAATGTATCCCGATGAATTTGAAGTATTACACTATGTTCTAATGCCTGGATAAAGTGTCTGGCCGGAGTTCTGGTAAGGTAACTATACAGATCATTAACCCACCAGCCTTCTATTCCAAATTGAATGATATGTTCCCGTGCTTCTTCATCCATATAATAACTTCTTAGAGCTCCTTCTGTTATAAATCTCATATGTAAAGAAACCTCCCCCGTATACAACAGAACTTCTTTCTTTTTTAAAGTTACCACATTAAAACATTCACTAACGCAATTGGCATCATGATCTGTAAGAACAATACTTTCTCTAAAATGTTGTATTAATTTATCAATTGGATCCATATCTACAACACTGATTTTTTCATATCAAAAGCAAGCCCGATATACGAATTGTTATTAAACTCGAATTCATCTATTATTTTCCAGCCCAATTTCTTAGTATGCGCTTTTTCAGAAATAACATTCACTTTATTTATAAATGTTATACTAATAGGATATTTTTTTATGAATTCGATTCTCATTTCTTCAAAAATCAAATTTAGCAGTCCTTTACCACGGTAATCTTTATCAATACAAACCGGCCCGTATTGAAAACTGTTTTCTGTTGAAATTTGATATCCTTCAAATGATAATTTTGGAAAACGAGATATCATAACATTAAAAATTTCCCATTGCTCAAAATATTTCCAGTTTCCGGCAAAAGCATAAGCCACAATTACATCATTATCATTTTCTGCAATAAAAATTCCGTTTTGCTTTATAATCTCTTCAATTTGATTAGTAGTAAACGGGGTGGTCACAAAACCTGTTTCTCGTTCTTTTTTGGTTAAATTACTAAACAGATTCTTTTCCTGAAGTGAAAGAATTCCTTTTATATCAGCTACTGTACCAATACGTGTTCTCATTATTTTTTATACTATTTTACTAAAGAATACTAAATCATTATTTAGGTATAATTGTCCCTGGTGAGTATATTTCTTATCCAGGTAACTAAGGTAGTTAATCTTTTATGTTTTTGAAGTAAGACGAATCTAGATTTACACGATAAATCAATTAAATTTTGAAGGTATTGTAAGTGTGTGACCTGAAACCAGGGTTTAAGAATCTATAGGAAATAATTTTAACCCTTCATTTTTACATTGCATAAGGATATATTTTTTATCACCGATTATTATACGTTCTGCAGCTTTTATTTGTATCCCATGTAGTGCAGGCAATCTCGCAGAAAAACTTAGAGGAGTTTCCTGGTTTCTATACAGAAGATATCCTTTATTGGCATCGTAGCGTATTGTTTCTACTTCGGCTTCATATAATGAGCCTACTCCAAAAATGTCATTTATTCCGTCCTTATTAAAATCTTCAACAACAAAATCTGTAGTCGGACCAAACTGAGCTTGCATAGGTAGTGATGTTATAGTAAAATCGCCTTTTCCATCATTAATTAGGATAACAGTATTAAAATCGGTAGCCGTATAATGAGTTGCTTCTTTCAGATCCTGATCTCCATAAATATCAGACAGTGATGCGTTTGCAAACTCCCCATAGGTTTTAAACTTATTCTTTAACATGGGTAATTGCTCAGAGGAGCATTGTTTCCCTCTCACGGGCAATAGTAATCCTGTTTTAGATTCTTTACTCAAAATAATATCCAAACTTTGGTTTTGATCAAAATCTTTGGTGTAGATATGCAGTGGTTTGTCTTTTGTAGGGTGAAACTTTGTATTCTGACCTATGTTTCCTATCAAATAATCTGCATCCCCATCACTATCAACATCTGCAGCTTGTATCGTAAAATACCAACCCGAGGTATTTTGTAGTGCGTCTATATCTTTCTTGATCAATATTCCTTTATCATTATCAAAAATGGTAATTGGCATCCACTCGCCTATCACTAAAAGATCTTCGTCTCCATCCTTATCATAATCCGAAAAAACTGCTCCATTTACCATGTTTACTGGTTCCAATCCTTTAATCATTTGATCAGTTACCTTTGTAAAATTCCCGCTGTCATTTCTTAGTATATATGAAGGTGATGACATAGGATATTTACCTGGGACTACCCCTCCACCTATAAAAAGATCGAGATCGCCATCCTGATCAACATCAGATGCAGCCACGGCAGAAGATATCGATTTGATCTTAGGAAATGTAGTATCTCTGGTAAAATTACCTTTCCCATCATTGGTATAGACTCTATCGATAAGCCAATCACTATTTTCCTGATCTTCATAACTTCCACTCGCTACATATAAATCCTGATCTCCATCATTATCTATATCAAAAAATAATGCCTGGTTATCTTCAAATTCTTTATCATTCTGAAAAACGGAAATACTAGAAGTCCTAAATGTGCCATCTTCTTTCTGAACATAGATTGCAGCAGGTGCTCCTTTGGCATTTCCCACAAAGAAATCATCTTTTCCATCGTTATTTACATCACCAACGGTAAGTGCTTTCCCTTTTTCGCTTTGTTTTTGCGGTAATAATAACTGAAGTTTGTAATCATCGAAATTGCGTTCGGTATTCTTGTAATGAATCCCAAATTGGGAAGCATCAATCACAGTTGAGATATTTGTATGTTGCTTTTTATTTTTCTCTACAGTTGATTGCGCATCTTTTTGATTGATCTCGAGCAATTGATTCCCTTTTATATCCTGAAGTGTAGTATATACTCCTTTAGGCCATTGTACTTGTATACTATCTATCATTGTTATATCTCCTAATCCAAAATGTATTCGTTGACTTACAGAAGATTGAAATCCTCTTACAGGATAATGCGTTTTTGACTGTTGTTGGTCTTTGGTATAGATATTAACTTTTGCTCCAATACCATTGAGGTTCTTATCACCACCAGAAAGTATAATCGATATATAGTTATTGTCCTGATTATTTTTATAGATACTTGCAGTTTCCATCTGATTGTTGAGGATAAGATCAAGATCTCCATCATTATCAAGATCAGCATAGGCAACCCCATTCGAATTTACTTTTTCTTGTAGTCCCCATTCTTTGGTAACAGGTAAAAACGTTAAATCTCCATTATTAAGAAACATTTTGTTACTTAATTTGCTAGAAGGCATCATACCAATTGCTTCGTCTAATGTTACTTTTTTTCGATTACGGATATTAGTCTTCATTCTATTTCTAAAATCCTGGTTAGAAAGATCATGAAGGATACCATTAGTCACAAAAAGGTCATTAAATCCATCATTATCAAAATCTGCCAATACAGGAGCCCAACTCCAATCTGTATTTGAAATACCAGACAATTGTCCTATTTCACTATACATACCATTCCCCAGGTTTAGTTGTAACGCATTAGACATGTATTGATGATGATACCCTGCTTCAACCAACTCGTTGAAATTTTCGGTACTCATCGATGCCATATTTTCTTTACTTCTTTTATGATCATCAGACATCATATCCAAAACCACCAGGTCAGGTTTTAAATCATTATTAATATCAGCAAAATCAGATCCCATACTATTTGCAGTGATATGGTCAAAAGTGTTAAGGATGGTATTGGTAAATGTGCCATCGTGATTATTGATATAAAGAAAATCAGATTCTAAAAAATCATTAGCTACATAAACATCGGGCCAATCGTCTTCATTAAAATCGCCAATAGAAGCACTAAGTCCCCAGGCTTTATTTAATAGTCCCGATTTTTGAGTAATATCGGTAAACTTTCCTTCGTTATTTTCAAAAAGCTGGTCGCTACTTTCGGGAAGATAATTAAATTGGATTCTTGGATCTATCGTTACATTATTATTAAAATCCGGTCTGTGATTTAAGAGGTATATATCTAAATCTCCATCTTTATCAAAATCCAAATAATAAGCCTGAGTTGAAAAAGCACTGGATGCCAAACCATATTGATCAGCTTGCTCTATAAATGTTCCATTTTTCTGGTTGATATACAGTTTATTCTTTCTTTTACCCTCATCTTTAAGTGCTCCTGATTTACATACATAAATATCTAACCAACCATCGGTGTTGATATCTATCATAGAAACACCAGTAGACCAACCTTCCTGATCTGTAACTCCTGCATTTTTTGTGATATCATCAAAGACAAAATCACCTTTATTAAGGTAAAGTTTATTAGTCCCTTGATTAGAACTAAAATATATATCTTCTAATCCATCATTATTAATATCTCCTACTGCTACTCCCCCTCCATTATAGATATATGAGTAATTAAGAAAATTGAAATATAATGTTTCTTCGATCTTATTTTTAAAACCAATAGTACTATGAGTTTCTGAAACTTTTTCAAATAGTGTTGTAATTTGCTTCGTTTCTATAACAGTAGTATCTTCTTTTTGATGTTTTGAGCAACCAGAAAAAATCAAAATTAGCACTATGAGGTAAAATATGTTCTGCATAATATTTAAAAAAATTAAGCCCTCATTTTTCGAGGGAATTTGAAAATAAGGAACATTTTTTTTTATTGTAAACTTATCCTCTAAACAGCATGCTTTCATAGACAAACAACTTGAATTAATTTATCAAATGACGACACTACACTATACATTTCTTATCATAAATAAATCTCTAAAACGTCGTACTTGGGGATATTATACAAATTATTGTACTTTGCCCTAAATATACCTTTTTGTAACGAAATGCTAAATACTTCTCGAATTATAAAATTTACCGTTTTTGCTTTATTACTATTTGTTTTTGGATGCAAGGATACTCCATCAAAAAATGACTATGCATATACCAATAGGTTGATTGATGAAACAAGTCCCTATTTATTACAACATGCACATAACCCTGTTGATTGGAGACCCTGGAGTGATAGTGCTCTTGAGGAAGCAGTAGCAGCTAACAAATTATTAGTTGTAAGTATTGGATATTCCTCTTGCCATTGGTGTCATGTAATGGAAAAGGAGACTTTTGCAGATCAAGATGTCGCCCTGTTAATGAATGAGCATTTTATAAACATTAAAGTTGATAGAGAAGAACGCCCCGATCTGGACCATATTTATATGACTGCTGTACAATTAATGCAAGGCAGTGGCGGGTGGCCTCTTAATGTTATTCTTCTTCCGAATGGAAAACCTGTATATGGAGGTACTTATCATACCAATGAACAGTGGAAAGAGGTACTAGACAAAATCATTAATTTATACCAAACTAATCCTCAAAAGCTAACTGAATATGCTGATAAAATTTCATCTGGTATACATGCTACAAATGTAATTGAACCCAAAAATGATGATACACATTTGACTAAAAACACGCTCGATCTAAGTGTGAAAAATTGGCAAAAAAACTGGGATTCTAAATGGGGAGGAGATCTCGGGGATCAAAAATTTATAAAACCTCATAGTTTGGATTTTCTTATGGACTATGCAGCGTTAACAGGTAATGACACCATTAAAAAACATGTTGAAAACACATTAGATAGAATTGCATCCGGAGGTATTTATGATCATGTTGGTGGAGGCTTTTTTAGATACAGTACTGATCCACATTGGGAGGTTCCCCATTTTGAAAAAATGCTCTACACTAATGCTCAATTAATTAGTCTCTATTCTAAAGCATATAAAGTTTATAAAAAGATACGGTATAAAACAATAGTGAAAGAGACCATCAATTTTTTAGAACATGAAATGAAAGGTCAAAATGGAGGGTATCATTCGGCGATAGATGCTGATAGCAAAGGTAAAGAAGGTGGCTATTACCAATGGAAAAAAGAAGAGCTAAAACTTCTTTTAAAAGAAGAGTATTCTCTTTTCTCTACATATTATAATTTAGGAGCTTCTAATAGTTCAGAAAAGGAAGCTTCTCTTATTATAAAACAATCTTCTAACGATAGTTTATTTAGTATTCAAAATGATATTTTGCCTGAGAAGCTAGTACACCTAAAAACTAAATGGCAAGAATTACTCTTCAACGAAAGACAGAAAAGAGTATCCCCTGCTATTGATGATAAAGTTATTACTTCATGGAATGCCTTGTTGATTAATGGGTTTATTGATGCTTATAAAGCTTTAGGAAATAAAGAGTACCTCACCAGAGCTATCGCACTTTATGATTTTATTGATACCAATAATACCAGAAATGATTTTTTGATTCATACCTATAAAAAAGGTAGTACGCAGCAAGAGGGTTTTATTGAAGATTATGCTTTTCTTATTGATGCAACAATTAATTTATATAGTATTACCGGAGAAAAAAAATATCTTGATCGGGCAAATAATTTACACACTACTACCTCTACACATTTTACTGATTCGGTTACTAAAATGTTTAAGTATACCAAAGAAAGTAAATTGATATCGACATTAATTAAAGTTGATGATGGAGTGATACCATCACCAAATGCTATTATGGCGCATAATCTCAAAAAACTTGGTATTCTAAACTATGATAACAAGCTTACAGAAAAATCAAAACAAATGTTATCTTCTATGGCGATTTACTTAACCGATAATGCTAAAGATTTTTCTAAATGGAGTGCTTTACAACTTCATACCGTTTATCCTTTTTATGAGATTGTAATCGTAGGGGAAAAAGCAGATTCTATAGCAGATATTTTTAATTCTCATTACATTCCTAATGCTATAGTTGTGGCAAGTACTCAAGAAAGTTCACTTCCTGTATTTAAAAACAAGTATATCGAAGATGAAACTTTTATTTACGTCTGCCAGGAAGGAGCGTGCAAACTTCCTGTTCAGAGTGTAGAACAAGCTCTCAAACAATTATAAAATAAAAAAGAGATCCTATATCAAGATCTCTTTTAGTGTCTGTGTCGGGATGACAGGATTTGAACCTGCGACCACACGGCCCCCAGCCGTGTACGCTAACCGGACTGCGCCACATCCCGAAAAATCAGAGTGCAAATATAACTTTTTATTCTAATTTTTGAGAATCGATTATTAACTAAAATTTTTAAATTTTTATAACGATTGCACTTTAACCTCAGCCATATTTAAGCTTTTTTTGAAGGGATATTTGTAACAAAAAAAGGCTATCAAGTTATTTTGATAGCCTTTGTGAAATTATCTTATTTCAATGAGATCCAGACAAACAAGTTTTGCCGTACACGCTTTCATATCAATATGCCAGTTACATCCTGGCGGTGGTGGTGCTAAAGGAAACATGCAGTCATCAATATCACCAATTGAAATTCTTGCTGCTCCTCCTTTTATTTCCTTTTGTTGAGTCTTACTCAAAGGCTTTCCTAATTTTTGTAAATCTTTCATAGTTGAAAATTTTATATCCAAGTATACACAATACTAGTTATGTATATCATCAGTAGTTCCTGTTAATGTTCCTAATTTCTTAATCGCCTCCATTTGTCTTGCTATCTCAGCCAAAGCTGCAGCTAAACCATCTATTCCCCCGTTAGTTTCTCTTAATTCCTTACCTGTTAAATTTCTCATTTTTTGATTGAATTTTAATTAAACATTATTTCTTTGAGTTGCTTCCTATTGAAAACTTTGGTAAAACTAATGTGCAATGATCTCAAATTATGAGACTCCAAAAAATAAGTTTTAAATAGTTAGATTTTATGACCTCTTCTTAAATCCACTACACTAGGAAACACCTATGTTTTAGGGTAAGAAATCAGTATAGAAATACAGGAAGTAATTTAAATCAAGTACCTTTAAAAGGTTGTCGGGTGATATGTATACTTATTAATCTCTTTCTAAAATCTTGATCATTTTAAATGATTTTAATAGGTGAAACAACCCTGGTAAAATAACGGTTCCTCCAATAATTAGAGTTATTCCTAAGACTTTAATAACACTATCCGGAGCTATGTTCTCTATTAAACTAATACTCCCAGTTTGGGTAATTATTATATCTGGGTAATGAGAAATCATAACTGCAAGTAAAATTAAAAACACCTGTAACCCAGCAAAAAACCTACTCCATATGGTGTCTCCCTTGGTAATAGTTTTCCACAACGGAAATAATAAAAGTGCAGAAAGTACAACAGAAATTATAGCAAAAGGACTCTTTATAAACCCTTGTACGAATACATTGCCTGAGATGTATCCATATCCAAAAGTTAACAGCCCTACAACAAAAACAATAATTGTAGCAATAGCAGATTTTCTAATATAGATATTTTCATGTCCCTCTTTAGACTCTCCTATTAATAATACTGAAGATAAAAATGCGCAAAGTGATGCAAAAAACACCCCTACCAATATGCTAAATACATTAAACCATGGCCCTACAAATGCTTCATAAAATGTTAAGGAACCAATGTCGTCTACTATACGTATTTCACCACTAATTAACGCCCCGAATACCATTCCCAAAAATATCGGAGTTATTAAACTAGAGATTTTAAACATGTTATCATATAATATTTGAGAGTTGTCAATAATAGCATCGTAATGTCTAAAAACAAAAGCTACTCCTCTTAATGTAACTCCTAATAGTATTATCGTAAGTGGAATATGTAAACTCACTACCATAATATTATAATAAACCGGAAATGCTATCCATAGAATTACAATCAAAATAATGATCCAAATATGATTAGCTTCCCAAACAGGTCCCATCACACGATAAATAGTTTTCTTAGTTATTTTCTGGTTTTCTTTTGATGAAAAAAGCTCTACAATACCGGCTCCATAATCTGCTCCTCCCAAAACTACATATAGATACAAGGAAAAAATCAAAAAGAATAATACAACGTACAACATATTTAGTGATTTGAATTATTTAACACCTTTATTTGCCTAAGCATTAACCACGTAACAGCGACCGATAAGGTAAGATATACTGCAACATAGGTATAGAAACTAAATACAATACCAGGCATAGGAGTCACCGCATCTTTAGTTCTCATTATTTTATGAATTATCCAGGGTTGTCTTCCTACTTCTGTAACAATCCAACCAGCTTCTAAAGCAATAAATCCCATTGGGGCCAGTATCACAAATAATAGCCAATACTTATGATTAGCAAACCATTTTTTCTTTTTTAGTGATATAAAATATAGGATTCCTGCAAATAATAAAAGGGTACCGATTCCTACCATGATCTGAAATGCATAATGTACCATAGGTACATTAGGTCGTTCATCTTCAGGAAAGTCGTTTAATCCTTTTACTTCTGCATCAAAATCTGAAAATGCCAAAAATGACAACATTCCAGGGATTGCAATTTTATAGTTTACTTCTTGTTTTTCGACATCTACTATTCCTCCTATATACAATGGAACTCCCTTTTCTGTATTATAGTGGGCTTCCATCGCTGCTAGTTTCACTGGTTGTCGTTCTGCAATATCTTTAGCAGAAATATCACCGCTTATAGGCTGTAATATTGCTGCTATCGCTCCGAATGTTATTGCTATCTTAAATGCTTTTTTATGTAATTCTACTTTTCTTTTTCGATATACCTGATATGCATGAACTCCCGCAACGGCAAAACCAGTAGCTGTAAAAGCAGCCAATGTCATATGCAAAGCCTGTGTAAACCAGGCAGGGTTTAACATCGCCTGAATCGGATCTATATTCAGGAATTCCCCATCTATATAGTCAAATCCTGTTGGAGCATTCATCCATCCATTAGCAGCTACTACCAAAATACCAGATGCTACTCCAGACAAACCAATAATAACTCCAGTTATCCAATGAAATTTTTCTGGCAGTTTACCCCATCCATATAAATAAAATCCTAAGGCTACCGCTTCAACAAAAAATGCTGCTCCTTCTAATGAAAAAGGCATCCCAATAATAGGACCGGCGTGTTTCATAAACTCAGGCCAAAGCAGTCCCAGCTCAAAAGATAATGCTGTTCCAGAAACTGCACCGGTAACAAAAAAAATGGCAACGCCTTTTTGCCATGATCTGGTTAAGATTAAATACACCTTATCTTTTGTTTTCAACCATTTATAGTGTGATACCACCATAAAAAAAGGCATGACCATACCAATACAAGCAAAAACAATATGAAATATTAGGGTAAATGCCATTTGGAGTCTTGCCGCATCAAGGTTTTCCATAGAATTTGTCTTTTAAATCTTCAACGTTATAAAGATACTTTTCAGGATAACAAAAGTTAGTAACATTGGTTACAAATGCGAAAAAAAATTGTTTTCCCGTAAGCTTCTTTTGGTCGTATAAAGATACGATCTAGCTCTGGTTTAATAGTTATACAAAGGCTTTATTTTTTCATAAAAATCATGCTCATAAAAGCGTTAACACCTATACATCTATAATATATTTTCTTCTAATAAATTCGGTGCGTGACAACTATTTCAACCCCGATCTCATCATAACTGTTCTACTCGGGAAAAATTGACAAGGGTTAAGGGAAAAACTACATTTTCTGGCAGCAATGATCACCGCATCTTTACACCATCAAATAATAAGCAATAATTAATCTAAAAAAATAAACATGGAAAATACAATTGAAAAAAACCTTAAACACGTTCATGAATTATTATCAAAAGGAGCTTTCATCGAAGCTATGGATACCTATTTACATGATGATGTAGAATTAAAAGAAGCAAATGATGCTCCCAAAAAAGGGAAAGCATTCAACATTAAGTTTGAGCAAGATTTTATAGATAATCAACTTTCTGAGTTTATTAGATATGATGTAAACAATTATGCAGTTAATGGAAATCATTCTTTTTATGACGCTGTGATGGAATTAAAATTAAAAGATGGTAGTACTATGCTTTCAGAACAGACTGTTGTTACAGAGTGGAAAGATGGAAAAATTTACAGAGAACGTTATTATCACGCATAATAGTGTACCCCCATACCTATATAAAACCCTTTTTATGTCTAGGCACAAAAAGGGTTTTTACTAGTTTTTAAAACAAGAATAAAAAAATTCTTTACTTTATAACTTAATTTAGTTCTATTTTAAATGATTTGTCTATATTTGCACCCTCAAAAGGGAAATATACACCTCGGGGTGTAGCGTAGCCCGGTTATCGCGCCGCGTTTGGGACGCGGAGGTCGCAGGTTCGAATCCTGCCACCCCGACTTTTAATGAATCAATTAATAACAAAAACTTGATAATCGTATGATTATCAAGTTTTTTTGGTTTTAGGACTATCATCTAATTTGAATTGATTTGTTTAAAAATGTTACCTATTCGGTTACCAAACATCAAATTATATAAAAAAGGTAACCGAGACAACTGACTTGACTTTTGTTTTTAATGTTTAATTCTTAAAACAAAAAAGTATGAAAAATACGCACACCTTCAGTATTCTGTTTTGACTAAAACTAGCAAATACCAAAAATGGAACAGCACCGCTCCATGCTCATATTATAAGCTAATGGAAAACGAGCTGAACTTTCTTTAAAAAGAAAGGTGTTAATTTCTCATTGGAACACTCATAAGAATAAACTTAAAGGATTGAGCGATGAAACTCGATTAATTAATACATATCTGGAACAAGTCCATCGTAAACTGTTTGATTACTATCAAAAATTACAACATGAAAATAAATTAATTTCTTCTCGTATTATTAAAGCACACTTTTTAGGAACTAATGAAAATCGTTTTTAAAGTGATGGATTCAGAGGCCGGATATTATTAATAATATCTATATTATTTCTTATAAAACCTAGGAGAATCCATTACTTTAAAAATGAATCAAATCCGCCAAGTGGATACGGTAGTTTTAACATTCTCATTTCGACACAAAAAGCAACAAATTTTATGGATTGTTACAATTTTGTAGTTTATTATCTATTTATTTTTTTTCACTTGCTTAGCATTTTCGATTTTACTAATGTATTCAGAAGGAGTAATTTTTTTAATCTCTTTAAATGCCTTGTAAAAGGTAGACTTGGAATTGAATCCAACTTCAAGCGCAATAGAAATTAAGGTCAACTCTTTATAATCCTTGTTATCTACTCTTTGTAAGAAATCTTTAACTCTATATTCATTGATTAATTGGTAAAATGTTTTTCCGTAAACGTTGTTCAAAAGCCATGATAAATTATTTGATGTTGTGCCAATTTGGTTAGCCAAAATTGGCAGGCTTAATCTTGGTTCTACATATCCTTTTTTATCTTCCAAAAAAGAGTTCATTAGTTTTTGAAGTTTATTTATTTCATCCTTACCTAATTTGTTTTTCTTAACAGATTTATTTTGACCATTTTCAGGTAAACGAATCTTAAATATTTTTGGTTGCTTTAGACTATAATATCCAATAACATATGCTTGAGCTCCAAATAGTAACCAGATGAGGTCTGTAAAAAAATCACCGTGAAATTTAGAAATATATCTATCAATTACGCTAATTGACCATGCAAACATGCAAGCAGACATAATAAAAAGAATTCTATTAATATATTTTGAAATTGTCTGATTAAATGACAACTCTAGTTTTTCACTTATTTGAAAATAACGCGATAATCGATAAGATTTGTAACAATAAATTGAAATAGAGATGATTGCAAATAATTCAAATAAAAAATAAGAAGCAATTAAAAATCTTTTATACTCTCTCAAATAGTCATATGTAATAATTATTAACACAGAATAAAACAGAAATATAATTGCCGGTAAATAGTGCAAAACAGTAAGATTGTAAGACCCGTTTTCAGAAAAAAGAAGCCTTCTTAAATAAGTATAAATTAATGGCCCAATGATAAAGTAAATTGCAGTTGTAATACCTCTGTAACGCATTAAGACATCCAAATCTTTTATTTTAAAAACTAAAACGCCTTCCAACAAAATACAACCATATATAATTAATAAATATTGTAAGATTTTGTTTGCACCTTTATTTCTTTGAGGAATCGACTTGAATGACAAAATTAAGTAAAGACAATGACCAATAATGATTATTAATAGCAAATCGAAACCAGTTATTTCCATTTATTAAAGAGGTTACAGTTTTGGGTTATGTTTGTATTAGGTCAATTTCTAATTATAAAGATAGATTTAAAATGTGCTCTATTTTAATAATGAGCAATATTATTTAATAATAATTCAAGAATTCTAAATGGATGAATATTCAAAAGCTCTTTACTTAAAAAGTTTAGAAAATAATTAGTCCGAAAGTATATTTTAGGACTGTTGACAATGAAAAATTGTGTTTTTTTGTATTCTCATTATCAATTAAAACCAATTTTATATTAAAGAAAATCTGTTATTTGATTTTCGTTTAATGCTTAATTTCTTGTAGTGCTCAAAAAATCGAGATTAGTAATTGAGATTATCATTATACCCAAGCAGATTCTATTCATCAATCAAATATAATTTAACTTGAAAAAATCAATCATTTTCCTACTCGTTATTTCTTTGTTTTCTTGCAAAGAATCAAAAGAAAACAATGACCAAAAAAGCACTATACAAGACCCTTCAGTCGCACAACGGGAAGCCGTGGTCAATAACTTGACACCCTTTTATTATTTAAAAGGAAAGGCCAACGTACAAACCGTTGAAGACCTGATGTCGAAATATAAGGTGCCAGGACTTCGCATTGTTTTTGTAGATAAAGGCAAAATTTCTTGGTCAAAGAATTACGGATATGCAAACCTTAAAGATTCAATCAAAATTGATGATAAAACAGTATTCACAGGAGCTTCATTAGGGAAGCCTATAACAGCTATGGCAGCCTTGAATCTAGTAGAACAAGGCATTTTAGACCTAGACGAAGATGTTAATAACAAACTTAAAGGATGGAAAGTACCGACCAATGAATTTACCAAAAAAGGAAAAGTTACGCTGAGAAGACTTATTGGTCATACTTCGGGATTTAATAGATATTATGGCGCTAATTATATGCCCTATGAAGCTTTACCGACCATTGAGCAAACATTACGAGGAGAAAACCCTTCTAAACATCCAGCTGCTAAATTAGTTTCCGTTCCTGGTACAACATATAGATATTCTAATCCTGGATATTTAGTTCTAGAAAAACTGTTGGAAGATGTTACCAATGCCAAGTTTGAAAATATCATAGATGATTTGGTTTTTGTACCGTCTGAAATGAAAAGCAGCTCATTTGAACAACCGATCTCTAAACGATTTATGGCTAGAAAAGCTACTGGGTATTCAGAGAATTTACAACCGCATCCTTATAATATTATTACGTTTAAAGCTGCTGGAGGTATATGGACAACTCCAGATGATTTAGCGAGATTTACATATACATTGCTTAACGATCATGCCAAAGGGACTCATAAACTCATCTCTCAAGACATGACCAATAAGGTATTCAATAAAGGGGGTAACCTTGAGAAACTTGGATTTACACTATTGAATTGGAATAATGATGTAGATGATATTGCTTTTAGGCATACAGGACAAAATTATGGCTTTACCTCGGTCATTTTTGGATCTGTGAATAAAGAACAAGCGGTGATTATCATGGCAAATGGCGTAAATACAGAAGACTTGTTTAATCATATACAAAGAGCTGTAGCAAAAGAATATGATTGGGATTATTTTCAACCAACAGAGTATAAGTCCTTTGACATAGGCAACAAGAACCTTAATGGATATGCAGGTCAATACGATTGGAGAAATCATTTCGTGGTGATTACCAACGAACACAATGTATTGTTTATTCAAATTGATAATGAAAGACACCAGCTTATTCCTGTGGATGAAAATACTTTTTTAGCACCCGATATTTCTCTTCTTATAATATTTCCAAAGAAACCTGGAGGAAGCTCAGTTTTCTTAGATAGCAATGGTGATTACTCACGAGTAAACAAATCGTACAAATAGCACGTATTATTTTTAATCAACAACATTATGAAAAACTTAAAAACCAAAATATTTTTCTACATCGCTAGTTTTTTTTTCTGCTTTGTAGCATCGGCACAAGTAAAATCCTATTCTTTGGCCATAGAAACGCATACTTACGACAAAAAAGAAAAATTGAAAATTTATTGTATTCGTCCTTTAAATTTTAATCCAGAGAAAGAATATCCAGCCATCGTAATATTCCATGGTGGTGGATGGTCTATGGGAGAAGCTGCTTGGGGATTTAATAGTGCCAAACATTATGCAAGTAAAGGTATCGTAGCATTTTCTGTACAATACAGATTGCAAGATTTAGATAAAAATATTACGCCGTACGAATCGGTACTAGATGCACAAAAAGCTATACGGTGGGTTCGGAAAAATGCAACTCAATTCTCTATCAACGAAAATGAAATAGCGGCTTACGGTTGGTCAGCAGGTGCTCATCTTGCTGCCTGTGCTACCGTTTTTGACAACTTGAATATTCCTGATGAAAAAATATCTAGTGCGCCCAATTTATTACTTTTAAAATCACCAGCCCTTTCTTTGCTTCATTATAGAAATTTTCAAAAAAGATTATTGGGAAAAATCAATGTAAAGAATATCTCTCCAGCAGAATTTGTATCTAAAAAAACTCCACCCACAATAATCGTAATTGGAAGAGATGATACCGTTACACCACTAAAAGGTTCTGAACTATTTAAGAAAAACATGGTTAAATATTCAAATGAATGTGAATTAGTTATCTATGATGGAGTAGGTCATTTATTTACACCATCATCAGAACCTGATGATGGATGGCCAAACCCAGATGAAAAAATAAGACTTGATGCTCAAAAGAAAATGGATAACTTTTTAAGAAAGCACAGTTATATTAAATAACGATGAAATATTAGGTCAATCAAAAACTAAATAAATGAACACTAAAATAATATACATATTAATAATTAGCATTGCATTATCCTCATGCAAAACGAGTCAAAAAGTAGGAGGAGAAGTATTTATTAGATCCTTTAATGGGAATCATATTTCTAGTTCTAAAATAGATGCTTTTATCAAACATCAAATGGACTCGCTTAATATGCCAGGACTTTCTATAGCGTTTATCAATGATGATAAAATTGTGTATCATGATGTATTAGGAGTTAAAAACATTGAAACCCAAGAAAAAGTAGATGATGCTACAATGTTTGATGCCGCTTCTATGTCTAAAACTGTATTTAGTTTTTTTGTAATGAAAATGGTAGATGATGATCTTCTCGATTTGGATACACCACTATACACATATATGGAATATCCAGATATTGATTATGATGAGCGGTATAAATCTATTACAGCAAGAATGGTATTATCTCATACGAGTGGATTTCCTAATTGGAGATATCTAGATAATCAAGGAAATTATAATCCAAAAGGTAAGCTTAGGATAGAATTTGAACCAGGAACTAAATTCCAATATTCCGGTGAAGGGTATGAATATTTGGCCAAGGTAATTGCTTATCTAAAAGGAGTTAAAAAAAATGAATTACAAGGTTTAATAAAAGCAGCCATTTTTGACCCTCTGGCAATGAATAATTCTAGTTTTGTATGGAACGACTATATAGAAAAGCATCGTGCTGATGGTCATTTTAAAGGCAAATTAAACAAAGGCTATAGCAGCAGTGCAAAAGATCCAAACTTTAAAGCATCTGCAAGCTTACAAACAGAATCTAAAGAATTTTCAAATTTTTTAATAGCACTTATGAATGCTAAAATAGTGTCAGAAAAGAACCGTAACGAGCTACTAAAAATACAATCAAGGAAGCTAGCAACTAAAAGAGCAAAAGAGCAAAAATATGGATTAGGAATTGGGATAGAAGAATCTGATTATGGTACTAATTACGCTCACGGTGGTGATAATAAAAGTCATACAGCACTTTATGTTTTTAACCAAGAAAAAAAAGTGAGTTATGTGTTTTTTACCAATTCAGAAAACAGAAATAAGTTCAATAAAAATTTACTTAATTTCCTTTTAACTAATTAGTTAAACCAAAATCAACATTCATGAAAAGAATTTTTTATTTTCTTATCCTAGTGTTAGTTCTCTCAAAAACGACCTATGGGCAACATGAGAGAATCACTAATAATTGGAAAACCGTAAGCATCAATGACAGTCGTCTAGGCGAAATTAAGTATCATGTTTACAAAAATAAAATTATTGACCATAAGCCTTTAATTGTATATCTACAGGGTTCTAAGAACTTCCCTTTGTATTGGCTAAACCCAAATGGGGGATATTCCACTAGTACCACTCTGAATTTTAAATCAATAAGCAACGATTATCATATTGTTCTTATTAGCAAACCCAACACACCTTTTGTTGACAGTATCACAATAGCTCCGTCAGGCAGAAAGTATTATCCTTTGAATGAAGAATATCGTGAGAAGTATAGTTTAGATTGGAGAGTAAATTCAGCTGACAAGGTCATTAATGATGTATTAAAAAAACTGAATATAGATAGCTCTACAATCATAGTTTGGGGGCATTCAGAAGGTTCACAGGTGGCATCAGCAGTAGCAGTAAAGAACAAAAACATTACCCATGTCATCTCGATGATGGGCAATTCACTCAATCATTTGTATGATTTTATCCTTAATGAAAGGGTTTCTGCCTTAAATGGTGAAAAATCAAATGAAAAAGCACAGTCAAATATCGATTCTTTATATACTGAATATGAAAAAATATACAATGACCCTAAATCCACAACAAAAGAATGGTTTGGAGAAACCTATTATAAGTGGAGTAGTTTCACCTTGAATTCCCCACTAGAAAATATGTTGAAGCTTGACATCCCCATTCTTTATATTGCTGGAGGAAATGACCACCATAGTATCTTGAATATGGATTACGCGAAACTTGAGTTCTTGAGGAAAGGAAAAGACAATTTGACCTATAAAGTATTTCCAAACTACGACCATTTTTTTATGGAAACCAAGACTGATGAATCAGGCAAAAAAGAATGGATTGACCATTTGAATGAAGTCAATGACTTTACTTTAGAATGGGTAACTAAAAATTTATAAATAACCTATACACCAAACCGAAGCAATTTATATGACTTTACATGTCATTTTTTATAATGTGTAAGAATTGATTATCCGTAGGCAACTAATTCTAAAAATAAATTAATAAAATTCATAGTATATTATGACACGGCACAAACAATACTTAGTCCTTTATCTGATTTTAATACCATTATTAGCTTTTTCTCAAAAAACTATATCAGACAATGAAAAAGATGCCGTGATTGAAAATATCAAAGTATTAATCGATTCAAATTATGTTTTTATTGAGAAAGTTAAGTATATAAATAACTCGTTGGATAGTTTAAATTCATCAGGAAAATATGATAATATAAAAGACTACAAAACCTTTGCTAAGGTCTTAACCGATGACCTTGTAGAGGTTACGAAGGATAAGCATTTCAAAGTTCAATACAATCCTGAATTTGTAAAAAATAGTCGTGAACAACGCAGACGACAGGCTGAACGTGAGAATGAAGAAGAACTTGAAGAAGAAGAAAAAATTGATTGGGACTTATGGTACGCAAAAAAAGAGAATTTCGGCTTTGAGAAAGTTGAAATACTTGGAGGAAACATCGGATATATAAAATATAACTTGGCACCCCTTAGAGTGGGTAAAACCAACTATTGATGCTACAATGAGATTTGTAGCCAACACAGATGCTTTAATAATCGATTTAACTGAAAACGGAGGTGGATATAGTCCTACGGATAGCTATTTAGGAAGTTATTTCTTTGATGAAGAATCCGTACTATGGTCATCGAGCTATACTAGACCAACAGGAGAGACAGAAACTGAACACACCTTTAAAGATGTTGGAGGAGAACGCTATCTAAATAAACCTGTATTTATTTTAGTAAGTGAGAGAACTTTTTCTCTTGGAGAACAATTTGCATATTGTATGAAACATTTCAATAAAGCAAAAATAGTTGGACAAACTTCTGCTGGAGCAGCACATGGAATTGATTATATAGAAGTAAACGATAATTTCATGATTCAACTTCCACTAACACATAATATTCATCCAGTAACTAAAACAGACTGGGAAGGAACAGGTGTAATTCCTAACATAAATACTAACAGTAATAGTCAAGCTATAAAAACAGCACATCTTAACGCATTAAATATACAAATCGAAAGTTTGAAGAAACAAACAATCGTTGGACCAATATTAAAGAGATATAATAAAATTAAGGCTGAGATAAACAACCACTAACACCGTGTATAATTAATTGCTTCTGCTGGCTAAGATGACGGTCCTTCCCTGCTTTTTACTGTATTGTATTACGGAATATAAATCGTGTACTTTTACGCAACTAACCATACACAAACACGTTGTAGCAAATTAAAACGAAATGAGTTTATCCAAATTAATCTTTACAGTTATCATTTCTATGACTTGTTTAAGCTGTGAATCACAAACATCAGTATCTCGAATTAAAATAGTTCAACCAAATATTGAACAAGAGGCCATGTCAATTTGGCGAACAATCAATGATATTACTTTTTTTGAAAAGCAAGGATATACTATCAATTTACCAAAACATTCGTTAATCGACTCATTGATAACAAAATCAAAGAATGGAACTTTTGGAAATAAAGACTTTGCTGCTATTTACACACTTGTAGAAACCAAAGTTTTTGACAAAAAGAATTATGAACTGGCAATACAAAAAGTTACAAATCAAACTGAACTTATTAATAATCTAATTTATGCAATAGATTCTTCTAAAAGCGAATGGGATTGGAAGTTCAATATGTTTGATAAATACCGAATTATATTCACTTTATATGGAACAGGAGGAAGCTACGACCCAGATGAAGGAATTATCACTTTATTGACTAACAAAGAGGGGAGCTTTATGAATTATAAGAACCCTGCCAACACAATAATTCACGAAATTACACATATGGGAATGGAATATTCAATTGTACAGAAATATAAACTTTCTCATGGCAATAAAGAGCGTATAGTTGATAAATTCGTTTATCTAATGTTTAATGACAAACTTCCAAATTATAGAGTTCAAAGCATGGGAAATACAAAAATTGATGACTATTTAAATAAACAAGAACATTTAAATACATTAAGTTCAATAATCTCAAAATTTGTTGACTAAAATCTTATTATTTAATTTAAATCCCTATATCATTTATCATTGTATCTGAGAATACTCAAGGTTTATATTTTTAAAGAATTACACTTTTTATATAAAGGATAACTTGTATAGATTTAAAAAAAATGAAAACAAAAGTTCTTATTATACAAGTTACCTATTCGGTTACCAAGTGAATCCAACAAAATGTAACTCTTTGATTTTCAAAAATATAATGCAACCAGATAACATTCTACCACCCCGACTAAAGAAATCCAATCACAATAGTGGTTGGATTTTTTATTCACTTTGAAAATTTCAACTTTCTATTCTACGGAAAGGGTTTTCCTGTTTTGCAGGAATTGACAAGCTTTGGAGTTGTTAGCTTTTTTACTCTATCCATTTTCTAAATTCGCTTGTTGCAGATGCGCTTGTAATTAAATGTTGTTTGTAGTTTTTGATTGAAATTGCCAATCTGTCTCCAAAGTAAGGCTCAATTTTTTTGATGAAATTGATATTTACAATTTCACCACGATTAATTTGAAAAAACTCTTTTGGGTTTAACTCTTTTATTAAATCAGATAACTTGTAGCGAAATTCATTTTCTTTTCCGTTTTCATCAATCGCGATGCATTTTCCTGAATTAGATAAAATTGCTCCCGTATTTTTTATGCTTAAAATTTTTATTTCTGTTTTTGTTTTTATGATGATGCGTTCTTTGTAATCGTTGTTTAATCCGTGAATGGTTTCTGATATTTTCTCCCAATCAATCTCTTTGTTTTGTAGGTTTTCAAACTTTTCCATTGCTTTACAAAACTTGTTATAGCTAATGGGTTTTAGTAAATAAGCTATTCCATTTACATCGAAAGCATCTTGGTAAAAAGTGTTGTAGGCGGTTGTAAAAATAATTGGGGATTTTATAATATTGGTTTTCAATAGAGAAAACACATTTCCGTCTAACAATTCAATATCAGAAAACACTAAATCTACTTGTTCATTGGTTTTATACCATTTTTCAACTTCTTCTTTGCTTTGTAACGAAGCTACAATTTCGATTTTGCCCTTGTATCGAAGAATATGGTCTGAAATGATTTCAATATTTATGGCTTCGTCTTCTATGATTAGTACTTTCATATTTCTGAAATTAAAGGGATTTCGGCAATAAATTCAGTATCAGTTTCTGTAAAAATAACGTCTTTGTTAAAATTGATTTGATATTGACGTTTTAAATAATCATTTCCCGTTCCTGTTCCGAGCGTAAAATCTACTTTGTTTAGTTTGTTTTTTATGGCAATTGTATCCTCTTTCCGTGAAAGCGAAATCAACAGTGGATTTTTTTCACTCGCTTTATTGTGTTTTATCGCATTTTCTATGCACAGTTGTAATGAACACGGAATTATAAATCCGTTTGTATTTTCAATACTATTTTCAATTTGATAAGCATTCCCGAAGCGTTTTTCCATTAAATTCATATAATTTTTCAAGAATGAAAGTTCATCTTTCAACTCGACTAATTGCTTTTTTCCGTGTTTTAAATAATAGCGATATACATCCGAAAAATCATCGACAAAACCTTCAATTTGTTCTGGTTTTTTTCTTGCTAATCCTGATAAAACACTCAAATTATTGAATAAAAAATGAGGCTCTAAATTCTTTTGTAGCATTTGAGATTGTAAAGTTGCTTTTTCTTTTTCGGTTTGTTCTAATTCTAGTGCGATTTTTTGAGATTGTCTGAAATATAAAAATGCAGAAGTAAGTGCAAAGATATCAACAAGTGCAAAAGCGACTGACAGCATATTTAAAAACCTAACCATAAAATCATATTCTTGACTACTAAATGCTATCCAAAGAACAAAATCGATAATAAGACCTAAGCTATTGAATATAAAAAAAGATAAAATATAGACCTTTACAAATTTTAGGATTGTATTTGTATTATCTATTTTGTTAATGAGTTTCCAAGAAACCAGAACCGATATTAATGAAACTATGGCGAATATTAAAAGAGAAAAGTGATCGAAATAACTATAAAAATCAATATCACCTTTAATTCGTACATTATATAAAATAAAGATTTTAATACCATTGCCTATTAACAATAGTGCAATTACTATTAAAACTTGTTTTAGATTTATTTTTTGATTGAAGACCTTCACTTCTTTGTAATTTTTAGATTTACAAAATACATTTTTACTTTAAAACAAAGCTGTTTAAAGTATCTAATTCTTTAAACAGCCTTATTGTAGATTGGTTATTTTTTTGCTCTGTTTTGCTCTTCTTCGTTTCCAGAATTACGTTGCTTAACTTTTATTTTTTTATTACCAAAGCTATAGTTTAGACCAATCTTCACACTTCGGGTATCGAAATAATTATAGTATGTTTGGTCTATTCCGTTAGTTTTGGTGTTTACACTCGTTGCCTTACGCTTTAAAATATCGTTTACGGCTACTGTACAATTTAGTTTTTTGTCTAGTAACGAAAATTTTAATCCCAGGTCTAGACTCACCATTTCAGATATTGAAAAATACATCAATTTTTGTGGCGAGGCATAAATAAGCGTGGTTTCTGCTTGTATTGTTTTTGCTTCGTTTAAATGGAATGTATTTCGGTTATACAATTGAAAATTCCATCCGCTTACTAATTCAGCGTCTAAATTAAATCCATCTTTGTATTGTGTGTCCATTTTTGATACCGTTGCTTGAGTTGTTGTATTCCACCATTTTGTTGGGTTGTATATAAAAGTTTCAGTTAACCCGTAATTATAAGCTGTATAAAAATTGTCAAATGTTACTACTATTCTTTGTTGTGCTCCATCTTCTGCTTTAATAATGTTGAAATATCCATTATCTACATAACTTACAAATGCTTTACTTATCAGTTTTCCTTTGTAAATGTGCTTTAATTCTAAATTCTCAGAAATTTGTGGTTTTAAAAACGGATTTCCTTCTTGATACGAAATTGAATTAATATAAAATCGAAACGGATTTAAACGCTCAAAACTAGGACGTTGAATTCTTCTGCTATAACTCAAATTAAACATATTTTTGCTACTTGGATTATACCCTAAAAATACAGATGGAAATAGTTTGTTATACGAATTGATATCGGTTTGATCGTTTGTTTTTGAAACTCCTTTTGTTCGAGTGTTTTCAAAACGAAGTCCGATTTTTGCTTGCCATTTTTCACCTAATGGTTTAGACATATCTGCATATATTGCATTAATATTTTCAGAATACATAAACTCATTACTTTGTGTTGGGTCAAAAATTGGTGTACCTGTAGTGGCATTGTAAAACGCTACATCGCTATCTGTTTTTGTAATTGTGGTTTTAACTCCGTAAGAAAAATTAGCCCACTTGCTTGGGTGTTCCATATCTATTCTTCCGCTATAATTTTTAATGTTTTGATGGGTGCTATTTTCCGCTTCAAAATAACTTTGGTCTGTAATAAATTGTTCACTGCTAAAACTCCTATTAGAAGAATTATTGAAATTAAAGTAATCAACATCAATAGATAATTTTCTACCAAGCGTATCTAATTTTTGAATGTAATGAGCATTTATTGAGTGGTTTTTATTTGTTGTCTTGGCATTACCTTCATTAATAGTGTACGTTCCATTACCATCATTTGTCAATGTTCTTCCACCATCGTTTATACCTTTATCTTCAAACAAACCTGTGTATAAAATTCCGACAGTAGCGTTATTTGTTAAATTGTAATCTAAACCTAGCCTGCCCGAAATCATATTTTCTTTATTTTTCATATCAAGATTTGATACGGTTGAAGCCGATGGGTAAATAATATCAAATTGATTAAATTGTGCTGTATGTCCTTTAATTCCATTTAACGAAGCAATTAAACTTACTTTGTTTTTATTGTAGTTAAATGTGTTTCCAAAATTAAATAACGGATATGTTGCTTGGGTGTAAGAAGTTCTTATTTGATTATTCCAGCTATTTTCTTTTGATTTTTTTAGAACAATATTAATAAGTCCACTATCGCCTTCAGCATCGTATTTTGAGGGTGGTGTGGTAATAACTTCAATATCTTTAATATCATCGGATGCAATGCTGTTTAAATAAGCCGTTAGTTCATTACCTGATAATTGTACAATTCTATCATTAACCATTACTCGTACATTTCCTTTCCCTACAATGGCTAAATTGTCAGTTTCTACATTTACACTTGGTGTAGCTTTTAGTGCATCAAGCGCGGTTCCACCAGTACCAGCAACTGTATTTTCTACGTTAAAAACTAATCTATCTACTTTTTGTTGAATGAGTTTTTTACGAGCAGTAATAACCACTTCTTGTAGTTGTTGTCCTTCTTCCTCTAAAACGATTGTTCCGATAGTAGGTTGAATGGGATATATTTTTTTGGTGGTAAATCCAACAAAACTAATTTCTAAATATATGTCTTCTTTAATTGGATTGATAGAAAACACACCGTTTTCATCAGAAATTGTACCTGTAATTAGTGAATTATCAGTTTTGTCTTTTGCTACAATGTTAGCAAATGAAATAGGTAGATTTTGTTTATCAATTATTTTTCCTGTAAAAGTCTGTCCGAAACTAATTGAACAAATAAAAGCGATTAAAAATGTAGTTATGATTTTCATAGGGTATAATATTTCAAGATTAATAACACTCCAAAAGTATTTTGAGAATGCAGGTTTTGAAATAGCTATGCAATGAATTGAGGGAAAAATGAAATGAATTAGGGGAAATAAAAAAGGCCTTCAACAAAATTGTTCAACACCTTTTTAATATTGCCACAACAATACTGGAAATCATCGTCTGATTTTGTCATTCACAGAATTCATAAATGACTGCTTAATCATATCAAAAAGGAAACTGAAAACAAAGAGTAACGCACCACAATAAGGTGTCCGCAATTACGGCAGAATTTCATAATAAAAAACATCTTTACATAAAAAAGCATCTAGTCTTTCGCGTAAGTCAACATAGATTTGTTACTACGATAATAGTAACTCTAAACAATAATACTAACAGGTTAGGTACTCTTTGTTTTTGATGAAGAATCAGAATTTTATGATAGAGGTATGTATCGTAGAAATAAACATTAATCAATACTATTTTAAATAGGATAAGATCAATATTGACGTATCTCTATTATAGTTTGTTTTTATCTCTCAATTCTTCAATCAATTGAGCCATTTTTTCTAATTTCTGTTTAATGACAGGTTGGCTTACCGAAGAGAAGCCCATAACCAATCCATTTTCTCCAGATTCGTTTAAAAAATACTTACTATAAGGAAACGCCACAATTTCATTTTCTCCCAAAAAGTTTGAAATTTCTAAATCATTTGTATGTTTTGGTAATTTTGCTATCAAATGCAACCCATTACTAATAGGATGAAGCTTTATGTCATTGCCGAAATGTTTTTCAAAACAATCTATAAAATATGATTTTCGTTCATTAGACACCTGTATTACTCTTCGCAAATGCTGACTTAAATAATCTTTTTCAATAAAATCAGATAACACTTTTTGAAACACAGGAGAAACAAATCGTAAAGATTGTTCATACATAGCTTTAATATCATCTATATATTTGGGAGGAACTATTAAATATCCTAATCGTATTGATGGATGTAAAAGTTTATTAAAAGTTCCTTGGTAAATAACTCTGTCTCCTTTATCTAAACCAAAAATAGAAGTAATTGGATTATCCCAGTTGCTAAATTCATGATCATAATCATCTTCGACAATTAAGCATTTTTTTTCATTAGCCCAATCTAAAAGCTCTAAGCGTCTTTTAAGACTCATTTGAACACCTGTCGGATATTGATTAGAAGGTGTTGTATAGATCAATTTGGGTTGTTTTAATTCGATATTTTTAACACTGTCTACAGACAAGCCTTCATCATCTATTTTTGCAGGAATAATCTTAGCATTTAAACTTTTAAATACTGCTATTGCATTGGCATACGTAGGATTTTCTATAATTACCTCATCTCCTTGATCTAAAAGTAAATCTCCTAAGATAGAAAGCGAATGTAAAGATCCGGTTACAATGATCACTTGCTTATAATCACATTGGATATTTCTGTAAATTTTTAAATAGTTAACTATATTCTGTCTTAAACTATCTAACCCAAGTGTATCCCGATATGATAAATCAGAAAATGTCACATCCTTCCAATAATTATTGGTCAAATTTTGCCATTGTCTTACAGGAAACACATCAAGTGGAGGTAATCCCGGTCTGAAAGCAACCCCTTTATACTCTCCTCGGTTCATTATACTCACATGCTTACTAAACAGCTTAGCTCTTTTAGAAATTTCAGGATAACCATTTAGTTCGCTACTTGAATTTGGACTATATTCTATCTTTTTTTCTTTTATTTCATTGACAAAATAACCCGAACCTTGTTTTGAACTAATATATTTTTCTAAGCAAAGTACTTCATAAGCTTTGATTACAGTAGTTCTTGATAATTTTAAATCTTGAGCTAATAATCTGGTTGGAGGTAACTTATACCCTTCTTCCAATTTTTTATTTACAATAGCTTTTGCTATAGAATTTGATAACTTCATATAGATACTTTGATCACCATCTTGATAATCAAAGCCATGAGAAAAAAGGATACTGTTTAACTTATTCTTCAAAATTGTTATACGTCAAAAATAAAAATTGGTATACTTCAAATAGTAAAGCATGTTATAATTTGCAAGGTAATAAATCATAACAATGATTTGATTACTGAATAAAAAATTAAGCAAATACGTATAAACGCAAATTTATGATCAATGTAATTCAAATAGGGCTGGGGCCTCTAGGTCAGCAGATTGGTAGATATATCGCTGATAAAAACAAAATACAAACTGTAGCTGCAGTTGATATTAACGAAGCGTTAATGAATCAGGATTTTGGACAACTCATTAACGGAAAAACGACTAATGTATCTATCAAAAATAGTATTAAAGATGCGCTTATCAATCTTCGGGAAAAACCAGATATTGCTATCTTAACAACAGTATCCAGTATACAAAAACTAGAATCACAAATAGAAAATATTGCTAAACATGGCATACCCATAGTATCAACTTGTGAAGAACTATCGTATCCCTGGGAAGAGAACCCAGAAGTAAGTGCTAAAATCGATACTATCTGTAAAAAATATAATATTGCCTGTTTAGGTACAGGAGTAAATCCTGGTTTTTTAATGGATTATCTTCCTTCTGTTTTAAGTTCGGTTTGTAAAGATATAGAGTCTATTACTGTAGAACGTATTCAGGATGCAACTCCCAGAAGAATCCCTTTTCAACAAAAAATAGGTGCAGGTCTTGATTTAAAAGCTTTTAAAGCAAAAGAACAAACGGGTACACTAAGACATGTAGGATTAAAAGAATCTGTTTATTTTTTAGCCGGAAGTATCGGTCTCAAGCTAGATAATGTTACTGAAGAATTAAATCCCGTTATTGCCGAAGATACTATAAGTATTACATCAATGGATATTAAGAAAGGTGATGCTCGCGGTGTAGAACAGATATCTCATGGATATGTAAACGGAATTTGTAAAATTAAAATGCATTTTAAAGCAGCTATCGGAGAATCTAGATCATATGATCGTGTTTCTATAAAGGGAGTACCGTCATTTACTTCAGAAATTGATACAGGTGTTAATGGTGACATTGCAACTTGTGCTATTACAATAAATAGTGCTAAAAGTATAATAAATGCGTCCCCAGGATTACATACGATGGCAACAATAGCGGTTCCTGGCTATATCAACTAGTACTACTTATTTTTGAATAAAAACTTTAACTCTAAATTCGAGAATGAACAATTTCCCAAAAAAAGTCTATTTAAATGGTAAAATAGTAGACTATAAAGATGCCAAAATATCTGTATTTGATAGAGGTTTTTTATTTGGTGATGGTATTTATGAAGTAATGCTTAAAATTAACGGAAGTTTTTTTTACGGAAAGGAACATCTCGACCGGCTCTCAAACTGCCTTCAAAAAATTAGGATAGATTTTGATATTTCAATTTTGCCGGATACGCTTATCAATGTACTTGAGGCTTCTAATTTAGAAAATGATGATGGTTTGATTTATATTCAGATAACCAGAGGAATGGCTCCAAGAAAGCATGCTTTTCCTGCTAATACCGAACCGACATTAATGATATATATGTTACCATTTGAGGTACCCGATATTAATAAGACCAATACCAAAATTATAACGATGCCAGATTATCGCTGGCATCGTTGTGATATAAAAATGACATCCTTATTAGGCAACGTAATGGCAAATGACAATGCTGTTAATCTGGGGTATCATGAGTCTGTTTTTGTTAGAGATGAACATGTGACAGAAGGTTCACACAGTAATATCTTTTTTGTAAAAGATACTATCGTTTATACACATCCTGCCAATGAATATATTCTTGATGGTATTACAAGACAAATTGTTATAGCACTATGTTCTGATTTAAACATAGTCGTTAAAGAAAAAGCGATATCAAAAAAGGATATTACTTTTATGGATGAAGCATTTTTAACCGGAACTACAACTCAAATTGCAGCTATTAAACAAATTGATGATCATTTTTTTTATAAGGATGATCAGATTGGGCCGGTTACCCAAAAATTGCAGAACGCTTTCTTATATTTAAAGAAGAAAAAATCACCGGAGCATTTTTATCCGACAGAAGAGTAATAAATCTTTGATTTGAAAAGTAAAATAAGCAAGTATTTCAAATTATTAATCTAAAGTATCATGATCAGACACGCTATTCTTTTTATAGTCCTTTTAAGTTTTTTTTCAAATTCTCATGCTCAAGACCAGCGAAAAAGAGCTAGAGATTTTGGTATTGAACCGGGTATTCTTACACCAGGTAAATGGAATGCTATCACAGACGTAAAAGGTGTTTCTGTTGGTCAAAAAACACTTATAGTTGGAGATTCAATCCGTACAGGTGTCACAGTAATTATGCCGCATCAAGGGAATATTTTTCAAGAAAAAGTACCTGCAGCAGTATTTGTAGGCAATGGATTTGGAAAAGCACTTGGTTTTACACAAATTGAAGAGCTGGGAAATCTAGAAACCCCAATAGCTTTAACCAATACGCTTAATGCTTTTCTTGTTGCTAACAACCTGATTGACTATACATTATCAATTCCTGAAAATGCCAAAATCAGATCTGTCAATCCAATAGTAGGTGAAACTAATGATGGTTGGCTTAATGATATTAGAGGGCGGCATGTAAAATACAAACATGTAATAGAAGCTATACATTCTGCTACAACTTCTAGTGTAGCCGAGGGAAATGTAGGTGCCGGAACGGGAACAAGATGTTTAGGTTTTAAAGGTGGTATCGGGACCTCTTCTCGCGTACTTCCTAAAGAAAAAGGAGGCTACACTATTGGAGTTCTTGTTCAAACCAATTTTGGAGGTATCTTAACTATAAATGGAGCCCCCGTGGGTGAGGAACTCAACAATTTTTATATGGCCAACGATGTTCCTTATGTAGTGGATGGATCATGTATGATTGTTATTGCTACCGATGCTCCTTTATCTGCCAGAAACTTAAAACGTTTGGCAAAACGTTCCTTTTTAGCTTTTGGAAAAGTAGGATCTTTTTCTTCTAATGGTAGTGGTGATTATAGTATTGCTTTTAGCACACATCCGCAACTACGTATTCCGTATAACACAAAAGACATAGAAAAAACCACCTCAGAAGTTTCCAACGACCGTATGTCTCCTCTTTTTTTGGCTGTAGTTGAAGCTACAGAAGAAGCCATTTATAATTCACTTTTTATGGCAACCGATATAAAAGGGCAAAAAGGAAGAACTATGAAAGCACTTCCTATAAAAAAAACCCTTAAAATAATGGATGCTTACAATGCTCGTAAAAAGTAGATATACGAATAAGTGACAAGTTTTAAATTCTTTAAATACACTTAAAAAATGTTTAGTAAAAAAATAGTATGCTATAGTTTGATGTTACTTATATCTTCTATTGGTATAAGCCAGGACTATCTTCCGGTAAGCAAAAACCTCTCTGAAGCCTTACAAAAAAAGTCTCGTACTACTAAAGGAATACCAGGAATAAAGTATTGGCAAAATAGTGCTTCATACGACATCACAGCAGAGATTGTTCCTAAAGAAAGAAAACTTATCGGTACAGAAATAATCAGTTATAAAAACAATAGTCCTGATTCTCTTTATCAACTTGTTTTTCATGTTTTTCAAAATTTATATAAGAAAGGAAGTCGTAGAGATCTACCCGTTCATCCAGATGATGTACATCAAGGAGTTTTGATCAAAAGCCTTAAAATAGATAATACATCCATCACAGAGTATACAATTGCTGATACACAATTAATAGTACAACTTACCAAGCCTATTCTTACTTCAGAATTGATTACTATAGAAATAGCATGGAGTTTTACGATCCCCGCAAAGAGTGATATACGCATGGGGGCTAAAGACGAAACCTCTTTTTTTCTAGGGCAATGGTATCCAAAAATTGCGGTATATGATGATATAAGTGGTTGGGATAGAAATATTCATACCGGAGGTCAAGAATTTTACTATGATTTGGGTAACTACAAATACAATATTAAAGTGCCTGATGGTTATATGGTTTGGGGTTCTGGATTGTTACAAAATGCTAAAAAAGTATTATCAAAAAACATATATGATAAATACATGCAAGCTCAAAAAAGTGATAGCGTTATTCCTATAGTAAGTACAGATGATTACACATCAGGAAAGGCAATAACGCAGGATAATACCTGGATATTTAAAGCGAATAATGTCTCGGATGTAGCTTTTGGGGTTAGCAATCACTTCCATTGGGATGCTACATCAATAAAGGATATTACTAGCAATACTATTTTTATAGAAGCTGTATATCCAGCTGAATCTCAAGATTTTACCGAAGTAGCTCTTTTGGCAAAAAAATCTATTCACTATTTCTCAACAGAATTACCATACCCATTTCCTTTTCCTGCAATGACCATATTTAATGGTACAAATGGAGCTAGTGGTATGGAGTATCCAATGATTGCAAATGATCCTACAGCAGATAACAGAGGCCGTACAGTTGATGTAACAGCTCATGAAATTGCACATAATTATTTTCCTTTTTATGTGTTGACAAATGAAACTGAATATGCCTGGATGGATGAAGCATTTGCAGCAATGATTCCTTATCAATATCAATTGAACAATGAGCCTACATTAAATCGTTTGACACGTTACGCTAAAAACATGAGTGCTTATGCCAATACAGAAAGAAATATAGCGTCTATTACCAAATCGACTATGTTAAAAGATAGGATATCATACTTCAATTTTTATATGAAACCTGCTGTAGGATTATATGTGTTGCAAGATATGTTAGGCAAAAAATTATTTAAAGAGTGTATAGCAGCTTATATAAATACATGGAAAGGAAAGCATCCCACTCCACAAGACTTTTTTTATAATGTAAACGAAACCTCTCATCAAAACCTGAATTGGTTTTGGAAAAAATGGTTTTTTGAAAATGGATATCCAGATTTAAGTATTCATCATGTTAAGGTGAAAAGCAATATGTATGAAATTACCATTAAAAAAATTGGGGATCTTCCTATTCCTATCGATCTTACTGTAATATTCAAAGATCAAACAGTACAAAACATTCATCGTTCAGCGGCTGTTTGGCAAAAAAAAGACAGTATCATTATTCCGATAAAAACAACTAAAAAAATTGAAAAGATATCTTTAGGCAACGCATATATCCCGGATACAAATCCAAAAAACAACATAACTATTATCGAATAAAATTATCTACACAAAAATAATAGTGTTGTTGCACGTTTTTTTCAAAACCAACTCCAGTTATAAGTTATACCATTTACACTTTGAATTTACTGTAAAAGAAAATCAGCTATTTTTTGTTTATGCAAACAAGAAAAGTTCAGCATAGCCATAGCTATGGTTAATTTTTATTTTGAAGCATAAGCGGAAAAGAGAATTTTATTGCGGTAAATTCAAAGTGTAAATGGTATTATTTGTCTTTACTTTTTTCACCAGGGTGATAAACGGTTTTGGCTTTTTTCTCTACATCCTCCCGATAATAAGCAACATCTTTAAAATTAACATCTACATACCGTTGTGCCTGATCATCAAAATGTGGTGAATTTGGATCTCCGCTTTGGCCGCCTGCCAGCATACTTTTGGCTTTTACTTTATCTCCAAATTCTACTACTGCTACAAAACTGTTACCTGATGTTCCGTATATTTTTTTAGTGCCATTATAAGACCTAGCTCCATACGAAGCTAAAGCTCCCCACCTACCTGAAGCCAACCCTACAGGCATACTTGGTTTTTGGTCATTAAAAGGTTGTTTGATATCTCCATTAAGTCGTTGATAACGGTTAATCTCTCCCCAGGGAATGTTCCAACTACCAAAATCATCTGTTAGTCTGGATACAGCTTCTTTAAAGATAGCGATGCGTTCTTCTATAGGTGATTCTGAACCAAAATAATTGATTCTTTCCATAAATTTTAACTGCTTGGGTGTGTTTCCCTTTCGTAAATAAATAGTACCATAGTAATGTGCTAATGACATAGCTACTGATTCTTTTGACACGGCAAAATCCCAATTTCTTAATATTTCAATAGGTTCTTTTAAAGATTTTTCTGGATTTGGAGATTGATCATATGCTGCTATTAATCCTGGAATCAATCCTTCAAAAGCTGGTAAATAGGGATCGTACGCTATTTCAATTAGCTTTTCTAATGTCAATCCATTTGCTTTTTTCAATAATCGTATGGCATGAATACCTCGAAAATTTTCACTATTTCTTGACATATACCGAGGGTAATCTTCAGTTTTAGGGCTGTATTCTGCAGCACTTGTAAAAGGCGTAGAATTACAATTTTGTATCCAACCGTTAGCTGGATTCAACAAAGTAATAGCTTCATCCACTGTATGCAATCCTTTCCAGTCGGTATCAGTATCACTTCCGTCTACCGGTTTTGTATAATCAAATTTTGTATTCCTTTTCGGGATAAAATTGCCATGATAATATGCAATATTTCCTTCGGCATCAGCATAGACGGTATTATTAGAAGAATTAGTGCGTATATCCATCATTTCTCTAAATTCTTTGTGATTGTCTAATTTGGTTCTGGTAAAAGATTGCGTTAAAGCTTTTACCGGATCCCACATCATGGCCGTTGCTACCCATTTATCATCCATCTTATGTGTAATTGGGCCATGATGTGTACGATACATTTCAAAATTCCGTTCCTTAACTTCCCCTCCTTCTTTGTATTTGAGTGCTACACCCAATGTTTCTACTGGTCGAAGTTCATCACCGTATTTATAGTGTAGTCCATCTTTATTTTTGGTTACGGTTTCAACAAAATCATCTATAATATCTGTATATGTAGAGGTATGCATCCACCCTGTCTTTTCATTAAATCCTTGATAAACGAAGAATTGTCCCCAAGTTACTGCGCCATATGCGTTTAAACCTTCTTCACTTACCACATGTACTTCTCCGCGAAAGAAAAATGATGTATGTGGATTAATGAGCAACATAGCATTACCAGAGGCTGTCAATTTTCCTGAAATGGCAAACCCATTAGAACCTCTGGGCTCATTATCAGCAAGACGTATGAGTCCGTCATTTACTTTACTGATTGAAAGTGATGGTTCTTGGTTGTCATAAAAAGTTTTGATTCCTTTTGTGGATACGCGTTCGATATCCCCCCCTATAGACCCTTCACTAAAATACATAGGCATCCAGGGTTCAAAATGTGTTAGCAATTTTGGTTTAACTTCGGGATGTGTATGCAGATAATAGTTAATACCATCTGCAAAAGCGATACAAAGTTTTTTTAACCATTCTGGGCTCTTCTCATAGTTTTCTATAGCTTCTTCTTTGGTCATAAACAATCTTGCTCTAAGGTCACTATAAAGTGCTTCTTCACCCTCAACCTCTGCCAGTCGACCGATAGCCCAAATATAATTTCTCTCCACACGATTAAAATCATCTTCGCATTGTGCATATAACAAACCAAATACAGCATCGGCATCTGTTTTTCCATAAATATGGGGAACCCCAAAATCATCACGAATAATCTCTGTATTAGTGCTATGATTTTCCCAACGGGATAATTCTGTTTCCGGTTGCTTAGTACATGCGGTAACAACAATGATTAGTATAAGATAAAAATATTTCACGAGTTTCTATAGTTTAATTGAATTTCTGAACTAATGTAAGGTTATAAATAGCCTTGTCTACGAAACTATCTAAGATTTTGTAAAGTATACCATACCAATTTTTAAAATCATATCATACCAATGTGGTATCATTTTTAACTATTCAAATAATTTAGAATTTCTTAACATTTTATCTACACATTATTTGTTACGTTTGTTTCTTATGAAAATTGGGGATTTAAAAAATTATATTACCTATATTTTTATTGTCATTTTTCTTTCTCTGAAAGTGGCAGGCTTGCATGTACTTACTCATAATGATGATGGTATAGAGCATTGTGAAGTTTGCGATCTCGTTTCTATAACCAATTTTACTCCGGCTGCTGTTAATGACACTAGCCAAAACTATGTAAGTAGTACTTTTGAGTTCTATACTCAAAAAAATGTAATAAGTCACTACAACTTCGTTTATAGTAGTGATGTAAATATTACAAATCAATTTTCGAGACCTCCTCCTTTTTTAGCATAGTTATTTTACTCTATTTTCATTTTTAACAATTAAACTCTTTCTTTTAAGTGATTACTCATCAGGTTTATGCTTGAGGTTTTTCTTTAATCAATGAGATAAAGCTACCTATAAATGCTAATTCTCATAGCTTTAAAAGATAATTAGGTTTATGTTTTCATAAGCTTTGACTTTCTTTTGTTACTCATGTTTTTAGGAGCTAAAACTTAACGATTTCCAATTTTAAGTACTCTAATTAGACTGTAATTGCATATAACCTTATGGTTATAAACATTTGGATATAAGGAATGGTTATTTTCTTATTTAAAATCTCAATTTAATTACTACCCTTAAGATTATACCTCTATTTATTAATACGGTCTCTTTTTAGAGATACAATAATACTTTAAACACAATGCTTAGAGCAAAAAACTTGTCAAAAACCTATAACGGAAAAAAAGCAGTAAACAATGTTTCTTTTCAAGTAGAACAAGGTTCTATATTCTGCCTCCTTGGTCAAAATGGGGCGGGAAAAACCACAACCATTAATTTATTTCTTGGTTTTATAAAACCCGATAGTGGGCAAATCTTAATCGGTAATGAAGAAATTAAATCCAACACTACAGCTATAAAGAAAAAAACAGCCTATATCCCAGAGACAGTTCAGCTATATGGAAACTTGTCAGGAATAGAAAATTTAGATTTTTTCAGTCGCTTGGCGGGGTATAAATACTCTCAAGAAAAATTACGCGAATTTTTGACTAAAGCTGGATTGCAAAAAGACGCACATCTCCAACGTTTATCTTCCTATTCTAAAGGGATGCGACAAAAAGTAGGTATTGCTATTGCTGTTGCAAAAAATGCTGATGTTATTTTTATGGATGAGCCTACATCTGGCCTTGATCCTAAAGCAACAGCAGAATTCACTACAACCTGTAAAGAACTTGTTAAAGAAGGTAAAACCATATTTATGGCCACTCATGATATATTCAACGCAGTACATGTAGGTACTACTATCGGAATCATGAAAGAAGGTTCTCTGGTTCAACAGATTAAAACAAGCGGCATCGATGCCAACCAATTAAACGAATTGTATTTAGAAACCATTTAAAAATTACCCCATGAAAAAATATATTTTAATTATTTTATTTGCTCTTATTTGTCTACAAAGTTTTGCTCAAATCAATATTAAAGGTAAAATTATTGACGACAAACAAAATAGTATTCTTGGTGCTACTATTTCTTTTACTACTGAAGAAAAAAAAGAAGGAACTATTTCTAATGAAAACGGAGAATTCAACTTTATTTTGCAAGAAACAGGAACTTATGAAGTTAAGATAAGTTATGTTGGTTTTTATGTGATCACCAAGACCTATGATTTTCTAGAAAATAAAGAATATGATCTCGGCACGATAACGCTAATAGAAGATGTACAACAACTTCAAACCGTAGAAGTAGTAGGGCGTACAAAACGAGATTACAATAGTGACTATTCGTTCTCTGCTACCAAAATAGCTATTGCAAATAAAGAATTACCGCAGGCTATTGCCTCTGTAACAAAGGAACTGATTGCCGATAGGCAAGCCTTTCACTTAGCAGATGCCGTTAAAGTAGTTAGTGGTGTTAGTCCATCTAGTTTTTATAATCAGTACAATATAAGAGGTATAAGCCAAAACGAAGAAGGGCAGATCATTAATGGTATGCGTACTCGGCAGTTTTATTTCTTACAGCCACTTACTTCTAACATTGAAAGAGTAGAAGTGATAAAAGGGCCTGCGAGTGCAACTTTTGCCAGTGTTGATCCCGGTGGAAGTATTAATATGGTTACTAAAAAACCTTTATCGGTAGA
Source organism: Aquimarina macrocephali (assembly GCF_051627225.1). Lineage (NCBI taxonomy): Bacteria > Pseudomonadati > Bacteroidota > Flavobacteriia > Flavobacteriales > Flavobacteriaceae > Aquimarina > Aquimarina macrocephali. The sequence continues at coordinate 3,713,146 of NZ_CP151795.1, read as the reverse complement.
TAGAAAAGAAGTGAGTTTGAGTGTGGGTAGTTTTAGTACTATGAGAGGGACTTTAGATTTTACAGGGCCACTTAACGAGTCAAAAACGTTGCTATACCGTATAAATGGAGCATACCAATCAGCGCAATCTTACCGTGATTTAGTAAGTAATAAATCAATCTTAATATCACCATCGTTCAGTTATATTCCTAACGAAAAAACCGCCATCAATGCAGAATTCATATTCAATAACATGAATGGCAATTTAGACCGTGGGCAACCTATTTTTGGTGCTGTAGCTGGCCAAACAAACCTTAACAGCACACCGATAAGTCTCAATTTAGGAGCCTCTAGCGATTTCTTCAAATCAAAGGAAGTAATTATTATGGGAAATATTTCTCATAAATTCAGTCCCAATATCACTTTCAATACCTCCTACATGAAACAAACCTGGACTGAAGATTTACAGGAGCATCGTACTACAAATGCATTTGCTGTAGATATTGCAAACGAGCCTATTCCCAGTTTGGTCTCTATGCGATTTGTACAACGAAAGCAGTTTTGGAGCATTGATAATGTAAACAGTTATTTCAATTTTGATTTCAAAACAGGGTCAATAGATCACAAATTATTGGTTGGATATGATTTGCACTACTGGAAAAAACTTAAAGGAGGTGGTCAAAACTCAGCAAGAGGTTATTTATTAAATGATGGTAGTGTCACCAGATCTTTTGATCCAGCAAATGCATCAGATTATCAAACCATTACTATTGGGGGGCTTACATTACCCAAGCCCAATGTTAATCATTTTGATTTGGCAAACCCATCATACACCATACAAAATATTCAAGATTACACCATCAACTCACGTATCGCAGTTCCTTCTGCATTAACCATGAGTAATGCCGTCTATATTCAGGAGCAGTTGAAATGGAACAAGTTCTCTTTATTATTGAGTTTAAGAAATGAGTGGTTTGAGGATATAACTCATTATAAGACGACCAATGAATCTTCTTTCACAAACCAAAGGCTTATTCCAAGAATCGGTATAACCTATGCTGTAAATAAGAATATTAACGTATACGGAACTTATTTAGAAGGTTTCCAACCTCAATCCAATACCGTTACCCTATTGCCTAGTACAGGTCAATTTTTCTGGGCTGATGAATCAGCTTCACGATTTAAGCCTTTGATTTCCGATTTAAAAGAAATAGGGATGAAAGCTGATTTGTTTAATAAAAAGATAACAATGAACATGGCTTTCTATGAAATTAATCAGAAAAACATTCTAATGAGTGCCAATGACCCTTCGCAACCTGATTTGTTAGTACAACGTGGAGCCGACCGTAGTAGAGGATTTGAATGGGATATAGCAGGCTACTTACTACCCAACTGGCAAATAAACGCTTCTTACAGTTATATCGATGCCGTTATCGTAACCGATGCTGATGTAACTTTGAACGGTGCCAGAAAAGAGAACGTACCAAAACATAGTGCAAATCTGTGGACACGTTACAATTTCGACAATGAGTCTATATTGAGAGATTTGGGCATTGGTTTTGGCGTACAACATCAAGGAAGTAAAGTCCCTTGGTTTACACGTGATTTTGAAGTGCCAGCATCTACCATTTTTGACGCAGCATTGTATTATAGTCCTACAAAAAGTAATCTACAGGTAGCTGTAAATGTGGGTAATTTATTCGATACAACCTATTGGCTGGGTGCACAAACATATACGCGTTTGTTTCCTGGAGCTCCTAGAAATATAACGCTTACAACAACTTATAAATTTTAAATCTATGAGAAGGTCAGTAATTATATTATTCGCCAAACAATTATGGCAAACCACTTTTAGATCCAAAGTATTACATGTTACTATGATTTTGGTGACTGTTTTAATTGCATTTGCAGCCTATAGCGGATGGGATAATTATAATACTCAAAACCGTATTCGTAATTTTTATCAGGAAGAAGCCAGACATAGTTGGGAGAGTAATCCAGATAAGCACCCGCATCGTATGGCACATTATGGATCTTTTGCTTTTCGTCTAAAACACAAACTAAGTTTGTTTGACTTTGGAATGGAAAACTATACAGGGAATGCTGTTTTTTTAGAAGCTCATAAACAAAATACCATAAATTTCTCAGAAGCAAGCCTATCTACAGGCTTGCTTCGCTTTGGAGAAGTAAGTTTGGCTATGTTGTTAAAAATCATTTTCCCATTACTCATTTTTTATTTAGGCTTTGGAGCTTTAGCTAGTGAAAGAGAAAATAACATCTTAAAAATAATGATCAATCAAGGGGCCACTTGGAGAGAAATATTTTTTGGTAAATTTCTTGGTTTAATGAGCCTTGCCATGTTTTTCTTTATCCCGGTAATTATCATCACTCTATTATTTATGGTTTTTGCAGAAGGCACTCCCATAACATCTTCTGAAATAACAAGATACTTTATACTAGTATTGAGTTATGTACTTTTTTTTGGTATCATTAGTAGTATAACCATTCTAGTTTCTGCCATAAGTAAAACTGCCAAAGATTCTTTAATAAAACTCTTAGGAATCTGGCTATTCTTTATCATTATCCTTCCCAAAACACTTCAAGCTTTTGGGCATTACCTTTATCCAACTCCTTCAAAAATAGAGTTCGAATCTATTGTAGAAAACGATTTGATAAAAGAAGGAGATAGTCACAATCCAGATGATATTCATTATAAAGCAATTAAAGATTCTGTACTTCTGGCAAATAATGTTGAATCTGTGGATCAATTACCTTTTAACTACGGAGGTTTTATCATGAGTCAAAGCGAAAAAATCAGTGCTTCAATTTACAATCAACATTTAAATAATTTACTGGCTACATATAAAAGTCAAAATGCCATCGAAAGGCTCTCTGCTTTACTTAATCCATATACAGCAATAAAACATATTTCTATGGCTTTTTCGGGAACTGATTTTGCATCCTATATTCATTTTCAGCACCAGGCAGAACGCTATCGTTATCAACTTGCACAAGAAATGAATTCGTTACAAATGAAACTCATTTCAAACAAAAAAACAGGTGCCTCTACTATTATAGATAAAAGTCATTGGGAAGCGTTTCCTGATTTCGAATATGATCATTTGTCCACCATATCTATTCTGAAAAACGAAGCTTTATCCATTTTCTCACTGATTCTTTGGAGTATGCTCTCTGTTATAATCGTAAGAAGTTTATCTAAAAAAACAAAAGTCATATAACTATGTATTCCATATTATTCAAATCGTTTATTCGAACCAAAATAGCAGCTATTTCTCTTGTGCTTCTTCTAGGGGTGGGTATAATAAGTATTTTCATCGGAAAACAATTTACCCAAAAGCAAGAAAAAGCAATTATTGAAGCCGAGTCATTTCAAGAAGAGAGTATTAAACGAAATGTAAAATATCATAATGATGATTTGGGTCTGTTACTTTATTATTTGCGTTTCTCTCTAGTCAAGAAGTCAAATAATTTAACAGGACTTTCTATTGGTCAACGAGATGTAAATCCATCGATATTAGCTGTGACCATACGAGGTCTTGAAGGGCAAAAGTATGATACCGATTTTGAGAATCCATCTCTTTTACTATCCGGAAATTTAGATCTTGGATTTGTAATCATTTACTTGTTTCCGTTACTACTTATCGCATTAACATTTAATTTGTATTCTGAAGAAAAAGAAGCTGAAACATGGCGATTGGTAACTGCTCAGACCTCCTCTCCTATTAAATTTTTATTTAAAAAGTTATCTATTAGAGTATTTTTTCTATACACAGTATTAGCTATACTTTTTTTATTGGCCATTATTATTTTACAACTACCAATTAACGAAGCTCTTCTGGCTTTTATAAGTGTTAGTATTTTGTATTTGGCATTTTGGACTTCTTTATGTTTTATTGTTATTTCTTACCGAAAAAATTCGAGTTTTAATGCGTTGACATTACTTTCATTATGGATACTACTTACCATATTACTTCCTGCCTCGGTAAACAATTATGTCATAAATAAATACCCTGTACCAGAAACACTAAAAACCATGGTAGAACAACGAGATGGGTATCATAAAAAATGGGATATGGCAAAAGAAGTTACTATGGATAAATTTTTTGCTCACTATCCACAGTATAAAAAATATCCTGTTCCCGAAGACAAATTTAGCTGGCTCTGGTATTATGGAATGCAACAGATGGGTGATGACGAATCTCTAGAATCCAGTAAAATAATGAAGGAGAAAATAAAACTACGAGAAAACGTAAGCCATGCAATATCCCTAGCAATACCTACGATGCATACTCAATTAACCTTTAATCAAATTGCGCGATCCGATTTAAATAACCATTTACTCTTTTTGGATCATTTAGATAAGTACCATGAAGAATTAAGACTATACTTCTATCCCAAAATATTCGAAAATTATCCAGTTAAAAATGAGAAATGGAAGAAATTTAAGCCCAAATATGCATCTATTTCCCACACCATTAATTGGGCTAATTCTATGCTTCCACTAGTACTAATTACAGTAATTATTTCATTAATAAGTTTTTTTAATTTGAGAAAAATCTAACAAAAGCATAGGTACAGCATATAAAATGTACTTCTATTCTTTTACATACCAGTATCTCTTCAAATATAAAGTTCAATCACAAATGTGATTGAACTTTATTATTTGTTTGCATTTTCTAAAATCTTAAATAAATAACCAATACCTTACTTATCTTAGTGAATATAAAAACCTAGCAATCAATTCAATTTTGACATAAAAATAAATTATCTGTGATTTTTTATAATTCCAAACGAATAATAAGGTAAACAACAGTTAATATGCTTTTGAATGAAGAAACATTTACTAAAACTTTAAGAAGCAATAAAGGCATTCTTTATAAAGTTGCAAATTCTTATTGTAAAAATATAGATGACAGAGAAGATCTTATTCAGGAGATAATCATACAATTATGGAAAGCATGGCCAAAATATGATGACACCTATAAAGTATCTACCTGGATGTATCGAATAGCTTTAAATGTTGCCATCTCTTTTTATCGTAAATCAAATTACCAAAGAAACAAATCTGATACATTCAATGAGGATTTAGTTTCTACATCGTATAAACAAAACCCAGAAAACTCAGAAAATATAGAACAACTCTATTATTTTATCGCACAATTAAGCGAATTGAACAAAGCTTTGATTCTTCTTTATTTAGAAAAATATAGCTATGAAGAAATTGGTCAAACCCTAGGTATATCTACTACCAATGTTGCTACCAAAATATCAAGGATAAAAAAACAGTTGAAAGAAAAATTTAATAAAAACTAAAATGAATTTAGATAATATACAAGAAGAATGGGGTGATCATTATAATACTTCAATTAACGACGAAAATTTAGTGATCCAATTATTTAAAGAATCTAAGTATAAAAAAATTGATTCTAATCTAAAACGAATGAAAGCACAAAGTGTTCTCTATATGGTTTTTAATCTATTGGTCATTATATATGCCTGGATTGTTTTGGTAATGAACTTTAAAAGTATTGGTATTTCTGTTTCTGCTGCACTACTAATATTACTATCCAAGATTGTATTTTATAAAAATGTAGCGCAACTAAATTCGATGTCCAAAATTAAGTATACAGAACCTATTGTAAAGCTTCAAAAAATTATTGAACGTCTTAAATTAAAAAGATTAAAACACAATCAGTTTATCTTCATTCTATCAAATATTTATTTCTGGTTACTTATGATTGTCTTTTTTTCTATGGATCCATTAGTTTTGATCCCAGAAATATGGAAAAAAGCGGCTATTGTTATTATTATACATGTAGGATTTTCTATATTGTGGTTTCCTCTATCATTCTGGATTTTGGGTAAATATGGTGCTCTAGCACAACGTTCTACTTTTTGGACTCGACTTGGTAAAAACTCTTTACTAACTGACGAATCAGCAAATTCTTCTTTAAATAGAACATTATCTTTTTTAGTTGAAATAAAGAATTTTGAAAAGCAATAACTACCGAATTTATAAAGTATCTCAGTTTTGTTTGTTAGTCCCAGTAAAACAACTATAAAATGACCCTATTTATAAAATAGATGTCTTACCTATAAGGGTTTTACCCAAATTGCGAATTTAAAAAACACAATCAAACTCTATAGCTGTGTGCTGAAAAATAACCTCATAAGAATAGACTACTAATGAATACATATTTTTTAATCGAAGGAACTTTATGCTTTCATTTAGGGATTGCCCATTCAATTCTTGGAGAATATTTGATTTTCAAAAACAAAAGAAGGAAAGGAAGTTTGATGCTATCAAAAAAAAGTTCTGAATTAGAAGAAAGAGATTTACGAATACTATGGGCAATTTGGCATTTGGCCTCAGTTTTCGGTTGGTGTATAGGGACAATATTAATAATTGGAAGATAATATATCTAAAAGAACATGATACTATATTACCTAAATCCCTATCCTGTCCATTATCACATCAATATATACCCATATTCTTAGAATACTTAAAAAAATAGAATATATTGTTTCTGTATTTTTGACTTTGCTTTAGTGATAAAAAATGATATACATAGCTGGTATTAGTATTGCTTTATTTATTTCTGCATTACTTCTTAATAAAAAGAATAAATCAAAATCAGATATGATTCTTTTGGGATGGATGATCCTGATCGCGGTTCATTTATATCTTTTTCATATTAATTTCACAGAGCACATTTATCAATCTCCTCACTTATTAGGGTTACATTTCCCCCTTCCTTTATTTCATGGCATATTTTTATATTACTACGTATCTGCTGTTACCAATCAATTTCCAAAAAAGAATTGGTGTGTTCTATTGCATTTAGCTCCAATTATTTTGTCTTACCTCTATTTGATTCCGTTTTTTCTCCTTTCGGGTGCGCAAAAAATAGAAGTGTTTGAAAATGAAGGTAAGGGTTATGAAACATTTATGGCTATAGGCATATCGCTAATTTATATATCGGGTATCATCTATGTACTATGGTCTAGTATTTTATTAAAAAGGCATAAAAAAAATATCCTGATACAGTTTTCTAATATAGAAGAGATTGATTTAAGATGGTTACAATTTTTGATATATGGCTTAGGTATAATATGGAGTATCCTGATTTTCACAAATAATGACATCTATATCTTCATGGGAGTTTCTGTTTTCGTAATTTTAATTGGTTTTTTTGGAATACAACAAAAAGATATTTTTAGCAGTCAAAATTTGGTATTAAAAAGAAATCAAAGAAGAATATCTAAAAAAGAAAGTAAAAAAACAAAATATATAAAATCTGGTCTTACCGATAAATTAGCCGAAGATACATACAAGAATCTAATGCAATTAATGACTGAGGAAGAGTATTACAAAGAAAATAACCTTTCATTGAATGATCTGGCTTCTAAACTAAACATACATCCTAATTATTTATCTGAGATAATTAATAAAAAGGAAGAAAGGAATTTTTATGATTTCATCAATGATTTTCGGGTAGAAGAATTTAAAAGGCTAATTAATATTCCAGAAAATCAACAATTCACATTATTAGCTCTAGCATATGATTGTGGATTCAATTCTAAGTCATCATTCAACCGGTATTTTAAAAAACATACCGGAAAAACACCTTCAGAATACCTCAAATCGGTCGTAAAATAGTTATAACGTACACCTTTCTTAAGTACCTTAAAGAAAAACAAGTGTCAGATTACAAGTTGAAGCGTGATACCGTTTTGATACCTATATGTTTGCCTTAAAAATTCAATTAAGCAAACTTTTGTAAATGAAAATCTATAACATTATCCAAACGATCATCATTGCGTTATTAAGTAGTATTCTTCTTTCTTCTTGTGCTTCTAAAATTCCGGTTTTTGTTAAAAGCAAGACTTTGAAAGAAGGTGATATTACAATAAAACGAGGGACATTTAAAAATAAGAATACTAAAAAATACCCAAAGAAAATTAAGGCCGATTACTTTTCATTAGCCGTCAAAGAAAATCGAAATAACCCCAATAGCCGTATCATTACTATACCAGTAATCAAATTACATTCTACAAGTAATAAACCAAAAGAACCCATTTTTTTATTGGCCGGAGGTCCAGGAGCTTCAAACCTATGGAAAAACCCAAGATTATGGTTACTTGATAATCATGATATAATTATGGTTGGATATCGCGGGGTTGATGGCTCTGTGCAACTTGATTCTGAAACATTTGAAAAAGCACTGATACATCATACAAAGGTCTTTTCTCCAGAACACCTAAAAAAATTAGGTCGTGTTTTAAAAAATCAATTAAAGCAGTATAAGAAAAACGGTGTTGATATTAATGGCTATACCATGATCGAAGTTATAGATGATATTGAACTTGCCAAAAACAAACTAGGCTATGACAAAATAAACCTATTTGGCGCTAGTTATGGAACACGATTAGCATATATATACGGATTAAGATACCCAAATAGCATTTATAGAAGTGCAATTGGAGGTATAAACCCTCCAGGGCATTTTGCCTGGGATCCACAAGAAATAGATAATGTTCTTGTTAAATATGGCGAATTGTGGAAAAAAAATCCTTCGAACCTTAAAAGATCACCCAACATAATTCGGACCATTCAAAATATATTTTCTGAGTTACCCGTAAAATGGAAAAAAATTAATATTGATCCAGGAAAAGTTAGGGTAGCCATGTTTAGTATGTTATACACAACAGCAGGAACAGCACAAGTATTTGATGCATTTATTGCTGCAGAAAGAGGAGATTTTAGTGGGTTAGCTTTTTTGGTTATGATGTATGATCTTCTACCTAATGTAAAAAAACTCTATTGGGGAGAATTTCTTGCAAAATCCATTACCGCTGATTACCAATCAGAAAGAAATTATACTACTGCAATGGATTCTAAAAGCAATTTACTTGGTGCCCCCCTATCAAAACTATTTGAAATAATCAATCACTCTGAATGGGATATACAAATGATCCCTAAACAATATAGAACATTCAAAACTTCAGATGTAACTACTTTACTAATCAATGGAAATCTGGATGTAAGTTCTCCCATAGAAAATGCAAAAGAATTAATTAACTATTTACCTAACGGCCATTTGGTCGTTATTACAGATAGTGGGCATCACGATTTTTATGAAAAACAAGAAGAAATCGTAAACACTATGATTAAGAAATTCTATTTAACAGGGCAGGTACATGACGAAAGAATTAAACATATTTCTGCAGATCTTGGAAAACCAAAACAAAGTCTACAGAAATTAGGGAAATCATTGTACACTTTAAAAAAATTAGGCCTGTTAAAAATAATCGTAAAATTATTCATGTAATGCTAACATTAATAATTTCTTGCCTTTTGTCAAGAAGAATTAACTAAAAATAAAATAAGTTTGAAATTGGTTCTAATCAAAGATTAATGATAAAATTATATTCATCGATCAAATAAAAACGGACAAGGAGTAAATAATTTATTTTGTACAATCTATTACACAAAAAGGATACAGATCGTATTTATAGGTATTGATATTCTTCCTGTATTTTATTTTTATAAGTGTTGATACAAGAAATGGAGTAACTTTATGGAATTTGTTGAAGGAAATTTAAATTGAAAACAATTATAATTATAAATGATTTTATAGCATGAACAGTTTAGTAGCATTTATACAACAAATTATTCCTATTACCGAAGCAAACGCTACAGATATTGCAAAATCTTTTGAATACAAAGAATTAAAAAAAGGAGAATTCATTGTTCAAGAAGGTAAAATTAGTGATGACTACTACTTTTTTGAAAAAGGCCTGTTACGAACGTATCTATATGATATTGAAGGTAATGAAGTTACTACTGATTTTTACACTTCAAATTCTGTTGTTTTTGAGGTTACTTCTTTTTTTCAAAGAGTACCTTCACAAGTAAATATACAGGCGATTACCGACTGTCAAGGATACCGATTTTCATACAAACAATTAAACACTCTTTTTCATAACAAACCAGCATTTAGGGATTTTGGAAGAGCTATCCTGGTTAAAGAATTTATTGCCTCAAAGAAAAGAACTATCTCAATGATAAATCAAACAGCAGAACAACGATACAAGGCTCTTTTACAATCAAATTCAGAAATTATTATGAATGCTCCCTTAAAATATATTGCTTCTTATTTAGGAATAACAGATAGTACTTTAAGTCGTATTAGGAAGGATTTTGCTAAAAGATAGGTATTGAATTCTTAAAACTGCTATCTTTTAAAAATAGTAGTATTACTTTATATATTTCATCTTTTTTAAGAATTCTTCTTTATATGTTTTTCCAACAGGGATTTTTTCATCTGCTATATACACCAAGTTTCCAGATACTTTATTTATTTTCTCAAAATTTACAATATAAGAACGATGAGTTCTTACAAAATTATAGTCATACAGTTTTTTTTCCCAATTGTGTAAACTGTCTAACAGTAAAATAGACTTTTCTTTAGTAATCACTTTTACATAATCTACCTCGGCTTTTAAATATAAAATATCATCAATAGTAATTTTATAAATCGTCTTGTCTGCATATAGAAAAAGCTGTTTATTGGTTTCGTTATTTGTAATCTTTATTTGATTTCTAACTCGGGTAATTGCTTTAAAAAAGCGTTCATAAGAAAATGGTTTTACCAGGTAATCCAATACATTTTCTTCAAAAGCATCTACTGCATAATCTGGATAAGCAGTGGTTACAATTACTTTTGGAGGATTGATAAGTGTTTTCAAAAATGATAAACCATTTAACTCTGGCAGTTGAATATCTAAAAACATAAAATCGACTTCTTTTAGTTTTTCTAATCTAATATCCAATCCGCTTTCATAAACTCCTAAACAGTTCACAAATGGGGTCTTTTCAATATAATTTTGCAACACCTCTTGTGCGCCGTGTTCATCTTCTATAATCAAACAATTTATCATAATGAGATAGTGAGTATTACTTTATACACATTATTTTCTTTCTTAATCTGCAATTGATATTTCTCTGGATATAATAACTGTAGTCTATTTTGAGTGTTTTTTATCCCAATACCACTTTCTTGCCAATTTGTATCAATCTCTGGTTTTTTGTTTTCATTATATGGATTTTCACAATAAAAAGAGAAGTGATCCTTTTCTAATACAGCTTTAATTATTATCTGATGGTTTTTACCTTTTAAAATACTAGTATACTTAAATGCATTTTCTACAAAAGGAATTAAGAGTAACGGAGCTATTTCTTTTTTAGAGTTATCAATATCATCAAAAAAAGTAGCTTTTATTTTGGTAGATAATCGCTCTTCCTGCAAGCTAATATAGTCTTTCACATGAGTGATTTCTTGAGACAAACTTACTTTTTCCTTTTGCCCTTCATGCAGTACATATCTAAAACTATTTGATAGCTTTAAAATCAAATCCGGAGTTTTTTCATCTTTTTTTAAGGCATTTGCATAAATATTATTTAACGTATTAAATAAGAAATGAGGATTTATTTGTGCTTTTAATGCGCTGAGTTCTGCTTGTTGTTTTTCTTGTTTTGTAGTATCTAGTTCAAGCTGTTTAGCATATAACTTTTTAATAGAATACAAAGCAAAAAAAGCCAAACTAAAGGAGAAATACGTCACCCAGCTAGAAACTACATATTTCCAGCGATGATCTTGATGATCTTTATGATCTTCTGTAAGGTGAAAAAGATTATCCGCATAATAGTGGATTAAAGCATTACTACTAAAAACAAACAGTACTAAAAAAATATACTTCTTCTTATTTTTTAAAGGAAAGAACCACAGATACATGATATATGTAGGTATCATATTGAATACCAATGTAACTAGCTCATGCATAAAACTCATAGGGTACCCTCCTTCTCTTCCCAGATACTTTATATATGGAAAAAAAAGTACCACTCCCCAAAAAAGCAGATGCAATACAGGTTCTGCTTTTTTTAGTTTTGAATACATAGAATTATTATTCACACGTTCTTTTATTAAACCTTACTAAGGTATTACTTTTATTGATGATAAATCATCAAATCCTTTATAGATGCTTTTGCTAGAATGGTTTCTTCTTGGGTGGTAGCACCACTTATTCTGAAAAGTATATGCCCTCCTAGAAGTGGATTATAATCTGTACGTTCGAAAATAATACTATCATTAAGAGAAAACCACACTTCATTTTCTTTTTTACCAATTTCTACACTAATCCATTGATTATCGTTCATTATATTTTCTTGTTTTCGGAGATGGAAATCTCGCTCCAAAGAAGAAATATTTTTGTAAAAGAATGGAGTATACCCGTGAGATTTATTATTAAATGTTACATTATAATGATTCATTTCTCTTCGCCATTCCCAAATATCTTCGGTATTAGCATTCTTTTCAGGTAACATTAATTGTATTGTTTCTGCGGTATCAGATGCAGAAAATAGTACAATTAGTACTGATGCTTTTGACAAAGCCTTTATTTTATATTGTACTATCATATCTCCCTGGTAGCTTTTAGGACTTACTAAAAAGAAGCCATCAGAGCTATCAATTTCTTCAAAAACAAATTCATGATCTTTAATCGAGGTTTTACCTTTTCCTATTGTTCTCCATTGAGAAAGTTCTTGAGAAGAGATTTTTTCTTCAACAAAATCATTTGGTTTACAACCGATTATCGTTAACATAAAAATCATTATTACCGTTGACATAAAAGAATTTATCTGCATTGCGTATAGTTTTTTACTTGTATTATTTTTTAATTGCTAGAATCGTTGTGTCTATATTCTCGCTCCTTTCTGTTTCTTGCTCTATCCTCATTTTTAAAGAGTGTATACTTAAGACTAAATAGAAATCCCAGTGTTTGTGATTGAAACTTCCAAACGGTACGTTGGCTAAATTCGGTAGTACGTGTATTTCGTTTCATTAAGTTATTGTCTAATACATCTATGACTCTTAAATTGGCTGTTAATTTATTATTCAAAAATTTTGCTCTTACCGCCCAATCAACTCTATGTCTTGGTTCTATATAATTAAAAGCATTTTGTCTCTTGGGTGTATGTCGATATGTTATATCTGTACTCACCTTTTTAGTGATTTTAAATGTATTTTTTAATTGTAGATTAGATGAGTATAATTCATCCCAGGTAACCAGATTGTTCTGATCTGTCATTGTGTAATAATAATTCCCGGTAAGTATGGTATTCCAATACTTAGTAAACTTATATTTTACAGTAGCTTCAATACCTAATGAATGATTTATTCCAATATTTTGAAATGAGATCACCTGTACATTATTATCTTCTATAGTATTTACCCAAAGAATAACATCTTTCCTGTAGCGATAAAATGTGGTAACAGACCAATTTAATTTTCTCTTATTATTTTGGTAGTTAAGTTCAATATTATCACTTGATTCTGGTCTTAATCCTGGGTTACCATCAAATCTAAAAAAAGGGTTCCCTAACTGAAAAGGATTAATATGATGCAAATTTGGCCTGGAGATTCGTTTACTATATCCTAAACCCAGTGTATTACCTTCGCTAAATGTATAGCCCATGTGTATCGATGGAAAAAGATTAGAAAAATGTAAATCTGTTGTTGATGAATTGAGTGTATTTTGAGATTTTGATGAGAAATATTCATATCGCAATCCAACTTGCCAATCTAATTTTTGAATACTAAATTTTGTAAGCCCGTAGATACCTAATAGTTCTTCTTCATAATCAAATGTGTTTAAAGTAGATATCTCATTATTTGGTCTAAAAAACTGTTGGTTTTTTGTATCACTTCTATTCCAGGATGCTCCTGTCTCTATTTTAATCTTTTCTGAAACAGGTAATGCGTAGTCTAATGATATGGCATGGATTTTATTATCTTCTTCTATTATTTGGTCAAACAAAAAAGCACTGTCTTCAAAATCAGAGGATGGATACTCATTTTTATTATCATTAAGATTATAGTCAATCTCTAAAAAATGCCCTTCCTTATTAAATCCTCTGCGATAATTAGCATTAAAAACAGAAGTAAAATGTGAATGTTCAGAGTTACGAGTATATGTAAAATCATCACGATCGGTCACATCAAAATATTGTGAATTATTATAAAAACTATGATAATCATCGGTATAATCAAATCCCAAAGAGAATTCATTATGTTCATCCACAAAAAAGTCTAATCCAATTATTCCTCTTTTTATTTTGCCATTAAAATCGTGAGGAGTAAAAATTCCCTGAGTATCGCCATTTATGAAAGATCGATTAATAGTTTGTTTACTATCCATTTCTCTTCCAGATTGCGAGACATTAAATCTAAAATTCATAAATGAGAGATTATAGTTTCCATCAATGCCATAACTATATCGTTTTGTTCCTAGTGCGCTATTGAGGTTAAGGTTGAACCCCTTATTTACATTTCTTTTTAAAACAACATTTATAACTCCTGATAATCCATCTGCTTGATATTTTGCTGATGGAGAAGTTATAATTTCTACAGTTTTTATAGAAGATGATGGGATTTGCTCTAATAACTCCACTGCGTCAAGGGAAGAAGGTTTTCCATTGATTAATAATTTCACATTATCACTACCTCTTAATGAAATATTACCAGTTCCCAAATCGGTTTGTATATCTGGGATTTGATCAAAAGCTTCGAGTGCTGTAGTGCCTGATTGTTGAAGATCTGCTCCTATATCAATAATTTTTCTATCAATTTTAAGCTGTGTGGTAGTTCGATCAGCTTCAATAACAATTTCTTCAAGAGTGCTTGCCATCGATTCTAATTGGATAGAAATATTCGTTGGATCGTCAACTTCAGAAAATTGAACCAAAGAAGTTTGATAACCAATAAAACTAACTTCAAAATAGGTAAATATCTTATCTGTTTCTAACAGAAATAGACCATCATCATTAGTCGAAATACCATCAACTAATTCTTTTTTATTATTATAAACTGCTACTGTAGCATAAGGGATAATCTCCTGGGTTATCTGATCTCTTACCGTTCCTTTCAATATTTTTATTTCCTGACCAATCATAATGGAGAATCCCATGAAAAAAAATAGTATAAAACTTACTGTTCGCATCATTTTTTTGAATTTGATATTTCAAAAGTGATACTCCTATCTTTTTTAGAAAATTTTAATCTGTGAAAGCTCTCAGTTCATCTGTTAACTGTTTAAAAGAGTTTTAAAAACAAGAAAACCTTAGAAATCATACTATTACTTTTATTTTTTACTTAAATTAAGGTTTCAAAAATGTTTTTTGAACTCTTTTAAACCTTCACTCAAGCCCCAAAGATTGGTGTTTTTGGATATTTAAATACCATAAACACATCGCTTTAAAACAAATCATAACAGAGGTACCGCAATCACTTTGAAATAAAGAAATAAATTAAAAGTGACTTTTTTAGATACGCTGTGTCTAAATTATTTAGAGGGATTATATGTAATAAAAATACAGGTTGAAGAAGACAGAACTGGATGAAAATTTAGAGGATAAAGAGCTTGTTTACAAAATAGCCAAAAGTAAGGATACTAAGCTATATGCAATTCTTTATGACAGATATGCAAAAACTATATATAATAAATGCTTGAGTTTTGTAAAATCTAATGAAGAGGCGCAAGATTTAACACACGATATTTTTGTTCTTTTATTCGCCAAGCTAAAGACATTTAAAGGAAATTCTAAATTTTCTACCTGGTTGTATTCATTCACCTATAATTTCTGTGTGAATTATGTACAGAGGGTTCAAAAAAAGAAAAAAGAGAAAATCGTATCAATCGATGATATTATCGTTGATTACCCATCAGAAGAAATAGATGATGAAGATATGATGAAATTAAAGTCCAAAAAACTAGCAATGGCACTAAAAAAAATTGAACCCGAAGATAAAATCATTTTAATGATGAAATATCAGGATGATCTCACTATAAAAGAAATTGAAAAAACTCTAAATATTGGAAATAGTGCTGTAAAAATGAGATTAAGCCGAGCCAAATCTAGATTAGTGAATTTATATAAAACCTTATAACACCTTTTAAACCTAATACCCCACAAAAAATGAAAAATCCATTTAAAAAAATTATTCAAAATGAAGAATTACCTGCTTCTATCAAGGAAAAGGTACTCGATGATGTCGAAATAGTAAAGCTATCACTAGATCTGGCTGATTTATTTGCTATAAAATATCCAAATTCTCTTGAAGAACTTTTTAAAATAGTAAGTCGTTCTAACAAAAACTAAGGACTAACCTCCAAAAATCGTATGGAAAAATTTCTAAATTTTAAATTGATTGAAAATATATTTAATGAACTATATGAGATTATGCCTAATATAATTGGCGCCATTTTGTTCATTTTAGTCGGGTGGATGATTGTAAAATTCATTCTTTTTATATTAAAAAAATCCTTGAAGCTAACCAAAATTGATACTTTGGCATCTAAAATTAGTGATAATGGGACTCTTTTTAATTCTGCTACCAAAATCGAACCTACCAAAATAATTCTAGCTTTTGTTAAGTGGTTTCTAATTCTTGTATTGGTTATTGTCGGAGCTGATATGTTTGGTTTAAATATGGTTTCGAATGGTGCAGGAAGATTAATCGATTATTTACCCAAAATATTCAGTTCGATTGTAATTTTAGGATTAGGATTATACCTGGCTTCTTTAGTAAGAAAATCTGTTTATGCTTTGCTAAAATCTTTGGATCTTAGTGGATCTAAAATAATAAGCTCTATCCTCTTTTTTAGTATTGTAGCAATTGTTTCTATTACGGCTTTAAATCAAGCAGGTATCAATACTAGTATCATAACAAACAACCTTTCTCTAATTCTGGGAGCTTTTTTAGCCACTTTTGTACTTGCATTAGGTTTAGGCTCTAGAGATGTTGTGTATAGATTATTACTAGGTTTCTATTCTAAGAAAAATTTTGAAGTAGGACAAAAAATTAGAATCGAAGGTGACGAAGGAGTTATTATTTCTATCGATAATATTAGTATGATAGTAGAAAGTAATGATAATAATAGAGTAGTCTATCCTATTAAACTTATAGTGGATAAAAAAGTTGAAATTATAAAGTAATGAATCTAAAGTGACTTTTCTTTTTTTTATGTGTCAAAACTATATAACGGATAAAATAGAAGTTTCATACTTCTTGTAAAAAGGGAAAGATGATTGTATTGATTGCTGTTCAAATCATAATACTAATAGTACTAATTATACTAATAGTTCGTAATTGGTTTGAATATACGAAGGATAAGAGACGATTACATAGTATAAATAAAGAAGAAGGAAATATTTAGGGGGTCCAAAAATGACACTGTTTCTTTTTTGGATAATTCTGTTTTTTATAGCAGGTCAGTTGATAAGGGGAATTTATATAACAACTGGCCTCTATAAAAAATGAATACTTTTTACTTCATAGTACAGCTGTATATTTTCTTCGGTATAAGAATTACTCTATCTGATCGTTAAAAAATCATAATATTCATCAACACAATCATGTTTTTTAAACCCAATTGCCTCTAGTTTCCGATATTTGAGGAAAAACAAATCTTGAAAAGAATATTTTTATTTTTAGTACTCGCTTGTCACTTTTCTGTATACTCACAATTTGACACTAAAGGAATTGTCATAAATAGTTCAAATAAACTTCCAATAGCCAATGTAAGCGTTCTTGATACAGGTAGTAATATCAAAGTTTTTACTGATACTGATGGCAAGTTTTCTATAAAATCTTTAGGCAAAATAAAGTTTTTCAAAGATGGTTATACTGAAACTTCTATAGATATTAACAAACATAACCATATTAAGAATGAATACATTGTAATAGCATTAGTTCCCATTACAAATTTAGTTGAGGTTGTGATAGAAGATTATTTTCGTCCACAAAAACATAAGTATGCAACAGAGGCTGTCTCTTCTATTACAGCTAATGATATTAATCGTGGAAACTCAATTGAGTTACACCCTGTTCTCAATAGAGTTGCTGGTGTTTTTATGCAAAACGGTACTTTAAACACCAATAGAATTACAATTAGAGGAATCGGGGCCAGAAACTTATTTGGTACAGCTAATATAAGAGCCTATTTTGGAGATATCCCATTAACCGATGGAAATGGAGAATCTTCTATAGAGGATTTAGAACTCGGTGCTTTATCCAGCATAGAAATTCATAAAGGACCTTCTTCAAGCAGTTATGGTGTAGGATTAGGAGGAACTATCTTATTTCAACCCGAATTTGCAAATACAAATACTTCTGAGAGTGAATTAACTACATCACTTGGGAGTTATGGACTAAGAAGAATTCTGGCTAAAGCTGCTATATCCAAAGAAAAATCTAATATTACAGTACTGTATAGCAATAATCATACTGATGGCTATCGAGATAATAATGAATATGATCGAAATACAGTAACACTGGCCTCTGGTTTTGATGCTGGAAAGAAAAATAGCTTTTCTATTTTAGGTAGCTATGTTAACCTTAATGCTGGTATTCCCAGTTCATTAGATCAGGAAAATTTTGAAAACAATCCAAGACAAGCCGCATTTACCTGGGGGCGTGCTCAAGGTTCGGAAGATGTAGATTATGGACTATTAGGAGTAACCTGGAAACATAAATATAATTCAAAAACATCACATAACACCAGTGTTTTTAGTTCTTTTAGAAACAATGACGAGTCTAGACCTTTTAATATACTAAAAGAAAATGCAACAAGTTTTGGTATTAGAAACCGAGTTTTAGGGAGTCATCTAATCGCCAGTAAGGAATTAAACTGGACTGCAGGTGGGGAATTATTCTTTGATTATTATACTGGTAAGACTTTTGAAAATCTATATCAGGATTTCCCTGCTGGAACAGGTAGTGTACAAGGCAATCAACTTTCTGATCTCGATGAAAAACGATACTATTACAACATTTTTGCTGAAGCAAATTATAAGATTAATAAGAAGTTTAGAGTAAATGTTGGTATAAATCTCAATCAGACTTTTTTTGATATCGATGATCAATTCTTATCTGATGGAGAAGATAGCTCTGGCAAATTCGATTTTGACCCCATATTCTCTCCCAAAATTGGAATAAATTATTCTCTAAATTCTCAATTTACGCTCTACGGAAACATTGCCCACGGTTTCTCTACTCCTACTACTTCAGAAACACTATTGCCTGATGGTCTTTTTAATCCCGATATAAAACCCGAAATAGGTTGGAATTATGAGATCGGTACCCGATATAGTCTATTACAGGATATGCTCTATGGATCTTTATCATTATATCAATTTAGAGTTAAAGACCTTTTGGTTTCAAGAAGAACTATCGATGATAATTTCTTTGCTATTAATGCTGGAAAAACCATACATAATGGTGCCGAATTAGAATTGAATTATGATATTATAAAAGTAAAGTCTGGAGTATTAAAATTCTTTTTCAATGCATCAATATATGACCATAAATTTGATGACTTTGTAGATTTGGATACTGATTTTTCGAATAACGATCTTACCGGTGTTCCTTCTGAAGTTACCAATTCAGGAATCGAATTTATAGCTCAAAAAGGGTTCTATGGTAACCTTAGTTTTCAGACTGTAGGTAAAATACCTGCAAACGATGCAAACACAACATTTAGCAAAAACTATGAATTACTACATGGCAAAATAGGTTTTAAAAGTAACATTGGATCTCACCTTAAGTATGACTTATTTTTTGGCGCAAATAATATTTTAGATACTAAGTATGCGTCTCAATTACAAATCAATGCCAGAGGGTTTGGTGGTAATTCTCCTAGATATTTCTATCCCGGTTTACCATTTAATGCATACACAGGGATTAACATAAAATATAGATTATAACTAATATTTCTTTGTATTTTTCGGGAATCAACAAAAAATCTATGAAATTCTCGTCATTTCTTATCTTTCTAACCATTGTGTTTTCGGCTTGCGCACAGCAACAAAAAGAAAATGACATTACCTTAGAAGATGATCCTAAAAACTATACAACAGAAGTTGTTGTTCCTGATTTGCAAATCCCATGGGGAATGGCTTGGTTGCCTGATGGCAGTATGCTCATTACAGAAAAAAGTGGAGAATTGATCCATTTTAAAAATGGTAATAAAACCTCGATTGGCAATGTCCCAGAAGTATATAATCGTAATCAAGGCGGGTTGTTGGATATAGAGCTACATCCTAAATATAAAGAAAACGGATGGCTATACATCACTTATTCCTCTAAAGAAGGTACCGAAAAAGGTGGTAACACAGCTTTGATTAGAGCCAAACTAGAAAACAATCAACTGACCAATATAGAAAAACTCTATAAAGGAACACCCAATACTACAAAAGGGCATCATTTTGGATCACGAATAGAATTTGATAATGAAGGATACCTATATTTTTCTATTGGAGATCGTGGTAATAGAGATGTAAACCCTCAAGATATTACTAAGGACGGAGGAAAAATATACCGCCTTAATGATGATGGATCTATCCCTAAAGACAACCCTTTTGTTACCAAAAATGGAGCAAAAAAAGCTGTTTTTTCTTATGGCCATCGCAATCCACAAGGAATGGCAATACATCCCGATGGTACAATCTGGGTTCATGAACATGGTCCTAAAGGTGGTGATGAAATTAATCCAATCATAAAAGGTACAAACTATGGGTGGCCAGTAATCACTTATGGTATTAATTATAGTGGTACATCTATTACAGATATCACTAAAAAAGAAGGAATGAAACAGCCAATATATTATTGGGTTCCTTCTATCGCTCCTAGCGGAATGGATTTTATTACAAGTGATATCTATCCCCAATGGAAAAACAACCTATTAGTAGGTTCATTAATATTTCAATATCTTGAACTGGTAGAATTAACCGATACTAAAGTTACAGGACGAAAAAAATTACTCGATGGTATGGGGCGTATTCGTAATGTAAGGCAAGGACCAGATGGATTTATCTATGTCGCAGTAGAAAATAAAGGTATTGTGAAAATAATTCCTAATTAAATTAGAAACATGTAAACGCATGAAAAAATATTTAAAACGTTTCTTCATAATAGAAATTACCATATTGATCATAAGTATTTCACTTGTTGCACAACAAGAAAAATCAGATATCGAGTATGTTCTATATCCTGTATCAAAAATTCAAGACGCAAAATTATTAGAAAGTATCGCTCGCGGAAACGAGATTTATACTGATTTCTGTATGCAATGTCATCTTCCTGATGGAAAAGGATCTCCTAATGTATTTCCGCCTTTGGCAGGATCAGACTGGTTAGTTAATAAACGAAAAGAAAGCATCTATTCTATCAAATATGGGTTAAATGGTCCTATCAAAGTTAACGGAAAGACTTATAATAGTGCGATGACGTCATTAGGTCTTGAAGACGAAGAAATTGCAGATGTAATGAATTACATTATGAATAGTTGGGGTAATACCCAGAAAAAAATGGTTACCGTTGAAGAAGTTGGTAAAGTTGAAAAATAACATCAATTATTTTTCTTTATCATCCTCTTACTCTGTATTTCTTGTTATGGGATTACAGCTTTTGATGTAACAATAGTAATCCGTTTGTGAATTTTGAATAAATAAGGTTATCTGAAAAGTAAATTTGTTGTGAAATTTCACGTTTTTAACACCAGCTATTGATGATAAAATTTAAACAATACGTTAGTTTTTGATTTAATTTTCAGATAACCTTGTTTTAATTAAAAAAATAACAACAATTATCTAAATAATGATGATTAAAGTTTAACGATAATATGCATTGATACAAGCAATATCACCACTACTTAAATAGTTTCTACCACTTTCTATCGCATTATTAAAAGGTCTACCCGTACTGATGCTTACCATATCAGATACTCCATTTCTAGTTCTAGAAGGATATAACATAATCGAATTCCAGTCAAAACGCCCATAATTATTTCCAGTTTTTCTAAAGTTACTACGGCTATCACTAGGAATTGCATTCCAATTTATACGAATATGTCGATCTCGATCTGGTCTTGAATGCTCATGGTGTAAACCAATAGTATGTCCTAATTCATGAATAGCTACACCGAGATTATTTCTACCTAAAGAGAAACTTTGTCTTCCACCAGCCATACCAACAGTAGCATAATTACCTCCTCTTGCATCGGTAAATATGTTAACATAATTACCACGACCACGACCTTGAACGAATCTAATTCGCGTTCTGCTCGAAATGTGTCTCATAGCACTTAAAACAGTATTTCTTTTGGATGAAGAAAAACCTGAAGCAAACTGATAATATATGGTACGATTAGCCCATCTCCTTGCTCCTGCCCAATTTGCCTTTACCCCCTCTTGATCACTTAAAAACTCAGATAGGTCTGTTTCAGAAACTACTATATCTCCATTATAAAGATATTCTCCATTTCCTAAATCTCCTACTGCCACTTCTTCTCCATTAACTTTTAAAATAGTTGTAGGAACATGATTATTAAACAAGACTTCTTTAGCCTCGGTATCTTCCCCTATTGCCGTTTCTACGGGAGCTTCATTCTCTTCTTGTTTTTCACAAGAAAAACAAAGAGTAGCCAAAAAGGCCATTGATAAAATTAATTTAATTGATTTCATTTTTAGTTAAGTTTGTGAGTTAAAAAAAATAATTATTGTTATTTTCTTAATATTTGTGTTAAATCGCAGTAAAACTATATGAACAAAAAACCAAATAAAAGGTAAATGTCGATATAAAAATGGTAAATATCGAAATGATGTAAATATTGGATTTTGAAATTATTTGGAGTCAATCCTATCTATTTTTTGAAATATTCTACAAAGTTAGTAGGCTCTTTAAAACCAATTAAAAAAGTTAGCTCTGTACTTTTAACAGAATGTATTAGTTTTCTTTTTGGTTCTAAGATCACAAATCCGTCAGCAAATAGCTCTAGTATCAAGTCCAACGTCATTACACTAAGAACTTAAACTACTGATTTAGAATTTATTAATAACTAACTCTGGCCTACGCCGGAATACAAAATGACTAAAAAACAATGCTTTTTGCTTGTCATTCCAGCGTAGGCTGGAATCCTTGGTCAAAGTATAGGAATGTTTTTTTACAGATACTTAACTTATACCATTTCTTATATGAAATTACTGTAATCTGAATTGAATTATTTTTGGTTCAGGTAAAAAAGAAAATTCAGGTATAGCATAGCTATCGATGCATTTTATTTTGAAACATGGAGTAAAAAGAAACAATTTTAGCAGGTAATTTTATATAAGAAAGGTATTAATAACCAAAAAGATACAGCTTAACGAAAGAACATTGGAAGAAAGCCTTCGGAGTATTTTGAAACTTCACGTTTTCAAACTTTAAACATTTACTGATGCGATCAACACCCTGTATATCAATATTTAAAAAAACAAAAAAAATAGCTGTCTAAAGAATAGATTTCCAATCTCAAACTAAATGTTCGATTTTTAGGTCTACTTTTCAGACAACTATTTTTAAAAAAAACAATAATTATTTATATATAAATAATTATTAAAATTTAACGGTAATATCTATTAATACAAGCAACATCTCCACTACTTAAAGTAGCACTATTTGAGAATAATGAAGTAGTAATAGGCTGACCATTACTTCGTCGAACCATTTCGTATCCACCACCTCTACTAACCGTAGGATACAGCATAATTGATCTCCAGTCAAAGCTTCCGACATTTTGCCCTTTTTTACGATAATCGCTGTGAAAATTTTGAGGAATATTATTATAATTTACTGTTACGTAACTATCACGATCTCTTCTTTGATGTTCATGATACAAACCAATAGTATGCCCCAATTCATGAATTGCAATACCAAGTCTATTGGTTGATATAGAAAGGCTTTGTGCCCCTCCCCTCATACCAACAGTAGCATAATTAGTTCCATTTCCTGAGGTGAAAATGCTAACATAATTACCACTACCACGGCCTTGAACAAACCTAACACGTGTTCTGCTAGAGATATGTCTCATAGCTCTTAGCATAGTACTTCTACGTCCTGAAGACAAACCTTGGGCGAACTGATAGTAAATCGTATTGTTAGTCCATCTTCTTTGGCCTCCCCAATTCGCTTTTTCATCATCACTTAAAAAACTAGACAATCCTTCTTTTGTAAATGCCATATCTCCATTAAAAAGATATTCTCCATTACCAAGATCACCTACTCGTACTTCTTCTCCATTAATTTTTAAAACAGTAGAAGGTACATTATCATTAGTTATTAGACCATGTTCTTGATCTGTTGTTGCCTCTACAGGCATAGTATTAGTTTCCTCTTGTTTCTCACAAGAAATAAACAGGGTAGTTAACAAAGCCCCTGATAAGATTAATTTAATTGATTTCATTTTATTCTAAAGTTGAAGGTTAATAAATAATTATTGTCATTCTTTGTGTTAAATCGTTACAAAACTAACCAACGTAACAAACAAACAAAAGGTGGATATTGGCATAAAAATGGTAAATATTAATAAAAATGATAATACGAGTATTGGCTCTTAAAGTTATTTGAGATTAAGCCTATCCATTTTTTAAAATTATACCAGTTCTGATTTGAATTTGCTCATAAGAAAAATATCAGATTTTTAGTTTAGGCGAAAAAGAAAAAACGAGCATAGCCTTAGTTACGGTTATTTTTTATGTTGAAGCATCAAGTAAAAAGACATGTTTTTATTGGGTGAATTCAAGTTAGAAATGGTATTAGTAGCCTCTTTAACGCCGATTAAAAAAGCTAGCTCTGTACTTTTAATACAATGTATTAATTTTCTTTTTGCTTCTAAAATCACAAAATCGTCAAAAAAATAATCCTAGAGACAAGTCTAGCGTCATTAAATTAAAGATTTAAGCTATTGATTAAAGTATAGGAATATTTTGCAAACAGTGACTTAATAATCAAGAGGATAAAGCTCAACAAAAGGATATTGGAGGCAAGTTCACGAGACGTTTAGATGAATATTGATGTAAAAATGGTGAATATTAAATAAGATGGTGGTATGAATATTGGCTCTTAAAGTTGTTTGGGGTCAAGCCTGTCAATTTTTTAAAATATTTCACAAAATTAGTAGCCTCTTTAAAACCTATTAAAAAAGCTAACTCTGTACTTTTAATATTAGAGTTTATTAATTTTCTTTTTGCCTCTAGGATCACAAATCCGTCAATGAATTGTTTTGCAGTAATCCCAATCGTTTCTTTACAAACGATATTTAAGCGCATATAGGTTATATTTAAATGTTCTGCATAAAAATCAGCGTTTCTACTAATTATATAATCTCTTTCTAAAGCCGTTATAAACTTTAGAAATAGCACTATACTCTCAGAATATTTTCCAGAAAAAGTCTGACCCCTTTTTATTTGTTCTACTTTAGAAAGTATGATAGTATACAAAGAAAATATAGTATCACTCTTATTATAACCATCTGCCTCTTTATAATATTCTTTATATAAGAGTTTTATATAATCCCCAATATTAGAACTTTCATTAACTTGAAGTATTGGCTTAAATAGATGAGGAGCAAATAAACGTATAATAGTTTCCTTAGATAAATCATTAAGTCGCATCTCAAAAAAGTCTTTTGTGAAAAGCAAAATAAAACCTTTCACATTTTCTTTAAACCTAAATGCATTTACCTGACCTTTAGCCAAATACACCAAGTTGTTTTTTTCAACCTTATGCCATACATAATCTACTAAATGTTCTGTTTCTCCTTCTGTATAATAAGCTAATAAATAAAATTCTAATTTATGTGGTGTTTCTGGAAAAGAAGATATCACACCACGATACTTTTGTATTAGATCTTCTATTAATAAGACTTCAATTCCATTTGCCCTAGGGTAACTAGGCTCGTATTTTGCGTATGGTATCTCTTCATTCATAATCATTAGAAGGTTTAAAATAACATTCTAGGCTAAGAGTAAATCACTGTATTTTAGCTAATACCGCTATAATTGATCAAACCCGATTAAAAATAAATTTTCTTATTTAGGAAATAACCCCTAAATGTATAAAACTACAAGTCTATTGTGTATAACATAACAATCTAATCATATGCTACGTTAGTATTACTTTATTATATTGCAACTCAAAAAAAGCTTTTACTAATTAAACATGACATATGAAATTCTTAGCATTCATTTCTGTATTTCTAATCATGTCCCATGGTAATGCCCAAGAAAATCCCAACACATATAGGTTTAGTTATAAATCAGAACTTTATAAGGGTACCAGATTTGATATCACTACAAAATTAAGAGCGCTAAAGAATAACTCATGGTTTACAAACATCCCTGAAGAAAAACAGGTAGAACTTGCTGGCTTATTTAAAAGAGTAAAAGATCAACCAATACCTAGATTATACCGAAAGGATGCCATTGTATTTCTTGATGCATTGTATGCGTATGAAGAGTTCTTAACCATATATGATAATGCACTTTATGAAGTAATCCAGCACCTGAAACACGATATGCGTCGTCTTGATTTTAAATTCGAAAGGCAATTTACCAAAGCTAAAATACAATTAAATCGTACACAGAAGGAAGCAAAAAATAATATAGAACGCATAGACCTCCTAAGGAAAGATTTTCATGATACTCAAATAAAACTAGTTAGCCATAGATGGATGAAGAAAAAAATGGAAAAGTATAACGGTATGAGTGCAGTTAAAAAGCCAGATAAATTAATCAAAGAGTTTAAAAAGGCTGAAGCAATGAATATCTTCACTATGATTGAAGAAAAAAAAATGGACAAAATCAATTCGTATCTTGTAGATCAAATCATTGATTTCTTTTATAAAAAGTCGCTCCCAGAGATAGATCTGGATAAGCTAGAACTAGATTATATCGATAAAATATAAATCAGGTATTACTAATAATTTATAAGTATCTTTCTTTCCTTAATAACAATTCATGACAGAACCTAATAAAGACAAAAACGCCTGGGCTTGGGTGCCTTCATTATATTTTACAGAAGGATTACCATATGTGATTATCATCACGTTTTCTGTAATCATGTATAAAAAACTAGGAATTAGTAATGCTGATATTGGATTGTATACCAGTTGGCTCTACCTTCCTTGGGTTATAAAACCACTATGGAGCCCGTTTGTAGATATTAAAAGTACTAAGCGTAATTGGTTTTTAGGTATGCAACTCCTTATTGCTATAGCATTTTTGGGAGTAGGTTTAACGATCCCTACCAATAATTTCTTTGTCCTTAGTCTTTCTTGTTTCTGGATAGCCGCATTTGCATCGGCCACAAACGATATTGCTTCTGATGGATATTACCTTATTAGCCTTACACAAAAAAAACAGTCCTTTTTTTTAGGAGTACGCAGTACTTTTTATCGCTTGGCTATGGTAACAGGACAAGGATTAATTGTAGTACTTGCTGGTTTTTTAGAGGGGTATTACGGTAATAATCAAAAAGCATGGTCTTATACCATGATTATCACTGCCGTTTTCATGATTCTATTAACAGTAATCAATCTTTTTGCAACTCCAAAAGTGGAAAATGAAACCGAGGATTCTAAAGATAATCCAATACGTTTCTTAGATGTTTTTAAGACCTTCTTTCAAAAAAAACAAATAGGTATTGTTCTCGCGTTTATTCTTCTTTACAGATTAGGAGAATCCCAATTGGTAAAAATGGCTTCTCCCTTTTTATTAGATCAGAAAGAAGCTGGTGGATTAGCATTATCTACTACCGAGGTAGGCACTATTTATGGTACATTCGGAATTATAGCCTTAACCATAGGAGGAATTCTGGGAGGTATTGCTATTTCGGTATATGGATTAAAAAAATGGATGCTTCCAATGATTTTAGCTTTAAACCTGCCTAATGTATTGTATGTTTTGTTAAGCTTCTGGGAATCATCTTCTGTAGTATCTGTTACATTAGTTGTTATTATTGAGCAATTTGGATATGGATTTGGGTTTGCTGCTTATCTTATGTTTTTGATATATGTAGCAGAGGGTGTTTCTAAAACTTCTCATTATGCAATCGCAACAGGGTTTATGGCTTTAGGTATGATGTTGCCAGGTATGATTAGTGGTTTCATCCAAGAGGTTCTTGGATATACCGGATTCTTTATTTGGGTTGCCATTGCCGCAATCCCTGGCATTATCCTTACTCGATACATCCAATATCCCGCTACTTACGGAAAGAAAGACAAAAATTAAATTAATGCAAGTAATGAATCTATCCAACCTTTCTAAAACCGAAAAAATTGGCCAGTTTTTCTTTCCTGCTGCATTTATTAATGATACGGATCAAGAAATAAAAGAAGTCGAAAAATTAATACTAGATTATAAAGTAGGAGGTCTTACCTTTTTTCATAGTAGAGCCAGTGCTGCTACCAACTTTGAGGACAAGAAAAAAGTGATTCGAAATGAAGATAGTGCTAAACGACTAGCAGAACTTATAACACATTATCAAAACATAGCTCCTACCCCACTACTAATTAGTATTGATGCAGAATGGGGATTGGCAATGCGTGTAGAAAATACCCCTCAATATCCTTATGCCATAACATTAGGAGCAATACCCGATGATCAATCAGATTTGATTACCGAAGTAGGGAAATACACAGGAAATGATCTTAAAAGTATAGGAATTCACCTCAATTTAGCTCCTGTTGCCGATATTAATGTCAACCCCAATAATCCTGTAATCGGTTATCGTTCTTTTGGTGAAAAAAAAGAACAGGTTACTCTTAAATCCTTAGCATTTTACAAAGGACTTAAAGCTTCGGGGGTTTTAGGCTGTTTTAAGCATTTCCCAGGACATGGGGATACTGCTGTAGATTCACACCTTGGGCTTCCAGTAATCTCTAAATCTAGACAAGAATTATATGATGAAGAACTGTATCCATTTATAAAAGCAATAGCATCGGGAATTGATAGCATTTTAATCGGACATCTGGCTGTACCTTCTTTAACCAAAGGAAAAAATATATCCGCTACTTTGTCAAAAGATATTATTAAAGGAGTATTAAGAAATGAATTGGGTTTCGAAGGTGTTGTTATTTCTGATGCCCTTAATATGCATAGTGTTTCTAAATTATATCCCGAAAAAGGAATATTAGAATGGAAAGCATTTGATGCAGGTAATGATATTCTATGTTTTGCAGAGCATGTAGCAGAAGGTATTCGTACCATAGAAAAAAATGCATCTGACGAGCAAATTGAAGAAAGTTTTACAAGAATCCAAAAGCTTAAAAAGGATGCATTTGAAAAGAATATCTCGAAGCCTACTTTTGATCCTGAAAAAGAAGCTTCTTTAAATAGTAACATCGCTAAAGCATCACTTACTCATTATAAGTCGGATAAAGAAAGTTTTGAAAAATTTAATATCGAAAGTTTTGAAGCTGTAGTTATAGGAAATAGTAAAAATTGTACCTTTTTCGAAGAAATTAAACAATACAAACAGTTTAATAAATCAAGATATACCCAATCTTTTTCTACTACCATTTCTGGTAATAATATTCTTATAGCATTGTTTCCACCTTCAATAAAACCAATACATGAGTTTGGTATAGACCCAGAGATACTGCAAGCTATAGAAAAGCTAAGTACCACAAAAAATGTAACTTTATATTTGTTTGGTAATCCATATGTTTTGAGAATATTACAAACTAAAAATATAAATAACATAGTACTTGTATATCAGAATTTTAAAACTTTTCAAGAGGTAGGAGCCAAACACTTTCTTGGGCAACATAAAGCCATTGGTCTATCTCCTGTACAACTTTCAATATAAAAAGATATGAGTTCGGTTAAAAATCAATACACTGCAATCGGTTTAATGTCTGGGACTTCTCTTGACGGATTGGATATCGTTTGTTGCTCATTTGAAAAGAAAAATGATACCTGGATATTCTCTATTATTAATACTGATAGTATTGATTATGACATTACTTTTAAAGAGCAATTAAAAAACACAGTACATCTCGAACCAGCAACTTTATTGGCTTTTCATAACGAATATGGAAGTTGGTTGGGTAATCAGGTAAAAAAATTCATGAATCAAAACAACATTCAGGTAGATTTTGTAGCCAGTCATGGTCACACTGTTTTTCATCAACCCGAGATTGGATTAACATATCAAATAGGATCTGGGCAACATCTGGCCAATGCATGTGAGCAAAAGGTAATCTGTGATTTTAGAACCAATGATGTTGCTCTGGGTGGCCAGGGAGCTCCTCTAGTTCCTATAGGTGATCAGTTATTATTTGATCAATACGATTTTTGTCTTAATCTGGGCGGAATTAGCAATATCTCTTTTAATAGTGGGAGAAAAAGAATTGCCTATGATATTTCGCCTGCCAATATGCTACTTAATTTTATTTGTTCGACTATAGATAAAGCATATGATAAAGGTGGGGCGATCGCTAGAACAGGTACCTTAAATCCTGCCTTACTAGATACTTTAAATAATCTATCATATTATAAGCTTCCGTTTCCAAAATCTTTGGGATATGAATGGTTTACCGAAGAAATGATTCCAATTATCGTTCATAATCAGGATACTACAGAA
This sequence comes from Aquimarina macrocephali, assembly GCF_051627225.1. Classification (NCBI taxonomy): domain Bacteria; kingdom Pseudomonadati; phylum Bacteroidota; class Flavobacteriia; order Flavobacteriales; family Flavobacteriaceae; genus Aquimarina; species Aquimarina macrocephali. The sequence continues at coordinate 3,682,619 of NZ_CP151795.1, read as the reverse complement.
AATCTTTTACATACAGCTGTTCACCATATTACTACTCAAATAGCAGATGCAATTAAAAAAACTAAACATAAAAACAGTTCTATACTGGTAACCGGTGGTGGCGCAAAAAATGATTTTCTTATCCAAATATTGCAACAAAAATTAGACGGTTTTGCGACAGTAGTTATTCCATCAGAAGAGATTATTGATTTTAAAGAAGCACTGATCTTTGCTTTTATGGGAGTACTTAGAGAAAGAAATGAAATAAATTGCCTGCAATCTGTTACCGGAGCCAGAAAAGATTCTTCCTCTGGAGTCCTATATCATCCGTGATAAAATCTCTTGTATATTTCTTTGATCCGACAAAAGGTACACTATAACTTTTACGACAATAGAAATTTGATGCGCAATTACTCAAAAACAATCTTTAAATTTGTCAAAAAAATCAGAAATGCTAATTATCGGTATCGCCGGAGGAACAGGCTGTGGAAAAACTACTGTTGTCAATCAAATTGTAAATGAATTACCAGAAAATGAAGTTTGTGTCATATCACAAGACTCATACTATAAAGATACAAGTCATCTCGCGTACGAAGAACGAGTTAAAATAAACTTTGATCATCCACAATCTATAGATTTCGAACTATTAGGTCAACATTTGACCGCACTTAGAAAAGGCGAAACAATAGAACAACCTGTATATTCTTTTGTAGAACATAATCGCACTAGCGAAACTGTTAGTACAGCGCCAAGCAAAGTAATCATAGTTGAAGGAATTTTAATACTTACCAACCCAAAAATCCGGGAAATGTTTGATATCAAAATATATGTACAAACAGATAGTGATGAACGACTAATACGAAGACTTAAAAGGGATATAGCAAAGCGTGGACGTGATATGGATGAAGTTTTGGATCGATATCAAAACACATTAAAACCTATGCATCAACAGTTCATTGATCCAACCAAAGAATTTGCTGATCTTATTATACCCAACAACAACTATAATAATGTAGCTATTGATATTGTACGTACCATTATTAAAGAACGCTTGAATTAACTTTTGTACCTTTACAACGAATATTATTCTCAATTAGATTGAAGTTAAAACAATATTTTCAGAAACTAAAAAATAAACCGGCGTTGATCCCGATATTTGCCATATTTTTAAATAAATATGTGCTCATTATTCTGTTATTTATAGTTTGGATGCTGTTTTTTGACACGAATTCCTGGTTGATTCATAGAGAATTAGATGAGGAAATCCAGGAGCTTGAAGATAATAAAGAATACTATATGAAGGAGATTGTAAAGGATCAGAAGGATATTAAAGTATTAAAAGACAGTAGCGAGCTTGAAAAATTCGCAAGAGAAGAATATTTTATGAAGCGAGATAATGAAGAAATATACATTATTGAGTATGAAGATAGTGTACCTAAAAACAAAAAAGATGACTAAATCCCTATTCGATGGTTTTGAAAAAGTTTCTGCAAAACAATGGAAACAAAAAATTCAATTTGATCTCAAAGGTGCAGATTATAATGAAGCATTGATTTATAAATCTTTAGAAGGCATTGATATAAAACCTTTTTACAATGAGGAGGACAGTATCGAAAACGGTTCTGTATCTCATCCTTCTACTTGGAAAAATTCTGTAAAAATAGTAGTTAGTACAGCAATTATTGGTAACCAAAAAGCTCTGGAAGCTATTAAAAAAGGTGCCGAAAGTATTCATTTTGTGATCTCACAAGAAGATATTGATCCAAAAAGTCTTTTACAACATATTACTTCTGATACCTCTGTTTTTATAGAAACTGAATTTCTTTCTTCTTCTTATGTTCAAAAACTAAATGATATTGCCAAAGAAATTAATCTAAGTATCTATATATTAACAGATATTATTAATAATCTGGCAAGTACAGGAAACTGGTATAAGACATTAAAAGAAGATCATGCTTCATTAGATCAAATCACTAAGAATAAACATCTTAAAAACAGTATTAGTATTAATATAGGGTTGTATCAAAATGCTGGTGCTACAATGGTACAACAATTAGCATATGGATTAGCTCATGCCAATGAATACTTAAATCATTTTGAAAACGCTACAAGTACACTTTTAGAAAAAACACCTGTAGTTTTTAAAGTTGCGGTAGGTGGTAATTACTTTTTTGAAATAGCTAAACTAAGAGCTCTTAGAATATTATGGAGCACTTTGGCTCCAGAATATAACGCTACAACAGAGTGTCATATTTTAGCATATCCATCACATAGAAACAAGACCATTCTGGATTATAACGTAAATATGTTACGTACTACTACAGAATGTATGAGTGCAATATTAGGAGGTGCCGATACCATTCAAAATCTACCTTATGACGATATTTATCATCTCGAAAATGATTTTGGAACGAGAATTTCGTTAAATCAACTTTTAATTCTAAAAAACGAAAGCTACTTTGATCTGGTTGCTAATCCCGCTTCAGGATCCTACTATATTGAGAGTTTAACAAAACAAATGGCCGATAAGGCATTATCAATATTTAAAAATATTGAAGAAGGCGGTGGTTTCCTGAACCAGTTAAAATCAGGGGTTATTCAGAAAAAAATAAAAGAGAGTGCCGAAAAAGAGCAAGAATTATTCGATAATCAAGAAATTATATTAACAGGGACCAATAAATATCAAAATCCCGAAGAACATATTCCAGAATTTCAAAAACCGGTATTTCCAGAAAAAAGAGTTCGAAAAACACTTTTATCTCCAATAATAGCAAAAAGATTGCCTCAGGAAATAGAAAGAAAAACCGTGAACTCATAGCATAAGTCGTTAATTTTTCGTACTTTACAAGGAAGCAACACTTTTTTATAACTAAATATTAATCTCATGCCCCTAAAGATTAAATATACGGTTGTATTATTTTTTTTAGTTCTATTTATATGTACTACAGGTAATACTCAAGCCACTGAACAAAATTTTGACTGCCTCAAGATTGACAATCAAGGATTACTAAAACAATCTTTTGATTCCTTTGAAAAAGATTTATTTCATCATTATAAATTTAACAATGACACCATAAGAACGTACCAAACGTTTCTTAATGAAGTATATAGCTTATCCATAAACCTAAGAGAGCTTCCTTCTAAGAATTCTATACGACTAGCGCGTATATACAAGAAAAAAGCTACCGACAGAAATTCTCTTTGGGTTTTACTAAGTCAATATGATGAAGAAATGGTAGCTTCAAAAAATACTTCTGGCCCAAAAACTACTCAACAAAAAGAAGAAGAAGTTTTGACATTTAATTATCGTGGTGGGTTTATTCAATGCTTAAAAAACAATAGCAATAGCGAAGGGTTTAAGGATATTGTAAATACTTTAGAGCTTGATGGTAATGTAAGTCCATCTCTAATCGCACAAAGATTGCATGATTTACCAAGAGAAGAATTTAACACTCATGAGGTAAAAAGTTTCATCGCTTTTGATATCTATTATTCTATTTTGCTAGTAATAGAGAAAGCATTTGGGTAATTACCTAAGAAAATATAACACCTATACATAAGTCATTTAAGGTGTTATCCCCTATTTTATTTCATATTGAATTTCACAAAAAACAACGGCAATAATTTCGGATTTAAGAAAAAAACACAATAAAACGTTAATATTTGCTAACTAATTGTTAACTTCCCGGCTGAATTATAAAATTTAGCCTATACATTAACATTACTAAATCTAAATCAATGCCCCTGAAGATTAGATCTAGAATTATAGTCATAACTTTATTTATATGCATAAAGGTGACTTATTCTCAGTCTGGTTATGACTGCCTTAGTGTAGATGAAACCGGTATCATAAAAAAAGCATATGATTCTTTTGAGAATGACCTATTTGCTCACTATAAATTTGGCACAGACTCTATAAAAACCTATCGAACTTTCTTAGCCGAGGTTGCCAGTTTATCAATTGACTTAAGAAAACTCCCCTCTGATAACTCTATTAAACTCGCTCGAGAATTCAAAAAGATTGCTAATAATAAAACCTCTCTTTGGATCAAATTAAGCGAATACGAAAATCAAGAAGCTGTAAAAAAGTCTACGCCCACTACAAGTAAAAAAAATGGAGAAGAAATCTTAATTTTCAATTATAGAGGTGGATATATTCAATGCCTTAAAAACACAAGTGATAGCGATGACTTTAAAGATATTATTTCTACTCTAGAAGAAGATGGTAATGTTAGTACTTCATTAATTTCACAAAGAATCTATTATATTCCGGACAAAGAATTTTGTGCAATAGAAATAAAAAACTTTATAGCTTTTGATGTATATTACTCTATCTTAATGGTTATCGAAAAGGCATTTAAGTAATTTTTTTACTATTCTCTAAAAACTTAAACTCGAATCCGTTTTTTTTTAATAAAAATCGTTTTTAAAACCTTAATTTTATAGCCTTGTTAATTTATCATTTTAAAAAATGAGGTTTTGAGTAATGAATAGAAAAGACGTACAACATATCCAGTTATCAAAAGAAGTTACCCTTGATAAACAGCAACAGATTTCTACATTTACTACTTCAGAGGGAGTTGATATAAAATCCTTTTACGAAAAAGATGATATTAGTGATGTAGATCATCTTAATTTTTCTGCTGGAGTTCCTCCCTATTTACGTGGTCCATATTCTACAATGTATGTTCGTAGACCTTGGACAATACGACAATATGCAGGTTTTTCTACTGCAGAAGAAAGTAATGCTTTTTATCGCAGAAACCTTGCTGCGGGACAAAAAGGACTATCTGTAGCTTTTGATCTGGCTACACACCGTGGATATGACAGTGATCATGAACGTGTGTTTGGTGATGTAGGTATGGCCGGAGTAGCGATCGATACAGTAGAGGATATGAAAGTTCTATTTGATCAGATTCCACTCGATAAAATGTCTGTTTCTATGACTATGAACGGAGCTGTTTTACCCATTATGGCATTTTATATTGTAGCTGCAGAAGAACAAGGTGTAGATAAAAATCTACTTTCTGGAACTATTCAAAATGATATCTTAAAAGAGTTCATGGTACGTAATACTTACGTTTACCCTCCCGCTCCATCTATGCGAATTATTGGTGATATTTTTAAATATTGCTCTAAGAATATGCCAAAATTTAACCCTATAAGTATCTCTGGTTACCACATGCAGGAAGCTGGTGCTACCTGTGATATCGAATTGGCATACACATTAGCAGATGGGTTAGAGTATATTAGAAAAGGGATTGAAGCAGGTATGGATGTCGATTCATTTGCACCACGTCTTTCTTTCTTTTGGGCAATTGGCATGAATCATTTTATGGAAATTGCTAAAATGCGTGCTGCACGCATGCTATGGGCCAAATTGATCCAGCAGTTTAATCCAAAAAACCCAAAATCTTTAATGCTCCGTACGCATTGTCAAACCAGTGGATGGAGTCTTACTGCACAAGATCCATTTAATAATGTGGCTCGTACTTGTATAGAAGCAAGTGCTGCTGCTTTTGGTGGAACACAGAGTTTACACACCAATGCACTAGATGAAGCCATTGCACTGCCTACAGATTTTTCTGCAAGAATTGCCAGAAATACACAAATATACCTACAAGAAGAAACTCAGATTACCCGCACAGTTGATCCATGGGCAGGGAGTTATTATGTAGAATCCCTAACTAACGATATTGCCGAAAAAGCGTGGAAGCTTATTGAAGAAGTAGAAGAACTTGGAGGAATGACCAAAGCTATTGAAGCAGGAATTCCAAAAATGAGAATAGAAGAAGCTGCCGCACGTAAACAAGCTAGAATCGATAGCGAACAAGATATAATCATAGGAGTTAATAAATTTAAACTAGAAGAAGAAGAGGCTATTAGTACTCTAAAAGTAGATAATCAAGCTGTGAGAACCCAGCAAATAGAGGGGCTTAATAAAGTAAAAGCTTCTAGAGATGAGAAGGCTGCACAAAAAGCATTACATAATTTAACTATAGCAGCGACTAATGAAAGTCAAAATTTATTAGCTTTAGCAGTAGAAGCCGCAAGACTGAGAGCTACGTTAGGAGAAATCAGTGATGCCTTAGAAAAAGAATTCGGAAGATATAAAGCAGAAATCAAATCATTTACGGGTGTGTATGCAAAAGAAATAAAAGATGATGCATCTTTTAATAAAGCAAGAGAATTAGCAAATCAATATGCTAAATTAGAAGGTCGCAGACCAAGGATTATGATTGCCAAAATGGGACAAGACGGTCATGATCGTGGTGCAAAAGTAGTTGCGACCAGTTATGCCGATGTAGGTTTTGATGTAGATATTGGTCCGCTATTTCAAACCCCTGTTGAAGCTGCAAAACAGGCTGTAGAAAATGATGTACATATCGTGGGAGTATCTTCACTTGCAGGAGGCCACAAAACTTTGGTTCCTCAAATTGTCGAAGAGCTTAAAAAATATGGACGAGAAGACATAATGGTTATTGTTGGTGGTGTGATCCCCCCTGATGACTACGATGTTCTCTTTGAAGCAGGAGCAGTTGCTATTTTTGGACCGGGAACAAAAATAAGTGATGCGGCAATCACCATTTTAGAGATTTTAATTTCTGTATTTAAGTAGGTATTATCTAAATATTGAGTTAAACTTAAACAGTTGCATCTTATAGTTATAGCTTTTAAGTTTAAACAGTTTTATACGATTTGTTTGATTTTTTCTTCCCCAATTCTTGTAAACTGTTGCTTTTAAATATGTGGGAGCATACTTTTTATTTCCTATATAAGTGATATTTATAAGCCACTCTCCTTTACCTAAATCATAAATAAAAAATTCATCAGAAGAATATCCTTTTAGTTTCTCATCTGAAATACGATCACTGTTTTTTGCCCAAGAATGCTCATAAACAAAAGAATTTAATTGAGGATCTACAAATTCTAATAAGAATTCTGCCTCAGAGGTATTCCATTCAAAAACAACACGAATATCACTGGTTGACGTTTCTTCTTCTCCTTCCTCAATCTTAAAAGTTTCTTTAATTTTTGCTACATCCTTTTTTTGGGTAAACAAGTATCTCATTTCATGATAAACAACTTGTTCTATACCTTTCTCTTCTAATTTAAAACCTCTGCGTAAATATCGCATATACATATCCCAAGCATTCTGATACTCTTTGTTTTCAGAATAAACATTAGCTAAGTCGCGAAATGATTGTGCATAAGATGGTCTTAAATGAATAATCTTATTATAAACATTTAAAGCTTTCGACTTTTCACCTAATTCCTGATATTTATACGCAAGAGCTTTAAGTGCTTCTGCATTTTTATCAAACTTCATTTCCATATCTAATAACACTAACAAGGAAAGTTTCTTGTTTTCTTTTTCTTGTCTAAAGTAATTAGCTACATCAAGATAAAAACTTGATGAATTTTGATACTTCACAGATAAGGTTTTATAGATCTCATATAATTCTTTCTCACTCGTATTAGAATCTGTTTTTTTAAAAACATCTATAATATCAGATCCTTTATCTGCATATAAAAAGGCATCTTTTTTATACTGATTTTCATTGATTCCTAGCTTTGCTTTAAGTGTTTTTCGTAACATTGAACTCTTCGTTACAACGACAATAACTCCTCCCTCTCCCCTCATTCCATATTTTGTTCTTGCCGCTACAGATCTAAGCACGGCTACATATGCAATATCATCCAAATCAACATGAGGTGCCTCTTCATAAATAAAGCCATCAATATCCCAAATTGCCAGTCCGCTTCCTTCACTAAACATAGCGTAAAGCTTAGGTAATATTCTAACTCTTTTTTTACCATGTTTGACGGTAACTTCATAAATCTGAATATGTCCTCTTATCGCTTCTATCAAATCAATAGTGCCTATATTAAGATCTTCTCCTTTTATAATCTTAGAAGCAAATGGTGAACTTCTTAGATCAATTTCTCCATAAGCTGTTTTCAGTTTAGATAGTTCAGGCTTTCTTACCAAAGAGCGTTTTTTGCTACTCTCGGTTGTAACTAATACCTCATCTAGTGTATTAACATCATCAATCATCTTTATATTAAGAAATTGAGTAACATCCTCTACAATAACTTCTACCTGTTTTTTTCCTACAAAAGAAAACTGAACCACTTCTCTTTCTGACGCCTCTATATAATAATATCCTTTTTCATCTGTAGTAGTCCTTCTGTTTTTATCTTTTATTGAAATATTTACATTCTTTAGAGGGATATTATTTGAAGTAACATATCCATAGATTTTATTTAGGTTTGATTTAGACTGAGCAAAAAGGGTAGACTCCCCCATTGTCATCATGATTAAAATCATCAAAAAAGCTGAATGTTTTTTTGTGGACATTATGAGTAGAATTAAATGAAAAAATCAACCTTATAAAGGTTATTTTGAATTTGATTTTAATTCATTTTTTAACTCCACAAAGATTTTGCCGTATTTATACATAAAGACGACAAATAGTAATTTTTATGTTTTTATTAACTATTTAAGTAATCAATATTCTGAACTAGGTAGTTTTAAGTTCAATTTTAATAGTCCCATTTTATAATTTTGTCTTTTAAGTTTAAAAAGTTTGACCTCTTTAGTTTGATTGATCTTACCCCAATTTCTATATACCGAGGCTTTTATATAAGAAGGTCTATCCTTTTTATTCCCCAAATAGGTTATATTAATAAACCAATTTCCTTCGGTCAAATCATAAAGATAAAATTCATTAGAAGAATATCCTCTTTGCTTTTCATCCATAATACGGTTACTATCCTTTTCCTGAGAATGTTCAAAATTAAATGCTCTAGACTGAGGATCAACAAATTCTATTGCAAACTCTGCTTCAGAGGTATCCCATTCAAACACTAAACGAATATCGCTTTTTGAATTTTGCAATCCCAATCCTTTAATCTCAGAATTTTCTTTAATACCAGCTGCTCCCTTTTTTAGTGTGTATAAATATGCCATCTCACTATATACGACTTTTTCAATCCCTTCTTCAAGTATATAATTACCTTCTCGCAAATATTGAAGATACATATTCCAAGCTTTTTTATATTGTTTATTCTCTGTATATGCATTTGCTAGGTCTCTATATGATTGCGCATAAGATGGTCTTAATTCTACAAGTTTGATATACACATCAGCAGCTTTTTGATGTAAACCGCGTTCCTGATATGTATATGCAATAGCTTTCAATGCTTCTGGGTCTTTCTTAAAAATATCTTCAGCATCAGATAGTACCTGTGATGATAGAGAATTATTATTTTTCTCCGTTTTAAAATATTTAGAGACATCCAGGTAAAAACTAGGAGTTTCTAAATAATTAGAGGAAAGTCCCTGAAAAAATTTAGACAATGTTTCATGATCAGCAATTGTATCCAGAGTGGTAAGGAAAGGAGTTTTTGATTCTACGGAGGTATAAGGAACGGCTCCATTACTATAACCACTTTGTTGTCCTTTTTTCTTCTTTCTTTTTTTACCTTTTTTTTGTTTTGCCGATTTAGCCCCTTTCGTTCTAACAACAATTACACCTCCCGATCCTCGCATGCCATATTTTGTAGTTCCGGATATCGATTTTATAACAGTAACCTTATCAATATCTCCTACTGCCAAGTTAGGAGGGTATTCGTATACAGCACCATCTATATCCCAAATTGCTAAACTTTGATTTGGATTCGCAATAGACATATTTGGTACTATTCTCACTCTTCCATTTTCAACACTCAGATATTTCACCACGCCACTTAATGTTTCAATTAAACTAGTTCCCTGAACAGTAAGCTCTTTACCTTTAACTTTTTTTATTCTGCCATATGAAACACTTTTTTTATTGATTTTCCCATAAGCAGTTGTTATCGTAGACTCTTCTTCTTCTTCCCCATAGCGATTCTTCTTTTTATTGGTCTTAAGTACCACTTCTCCAAGTTTATTTAACTCATCAACCATAGCAATATTAAGACGTTTAGTTATGTCTTCAACAATAATCTCAACTGGTTTCATACCAATAGAAGAAAACTGTATAATTTCTTTCTCGGCAGCTTTAATTTTATAATATCCTTTTTTATTTGTAGTTGTTTTTACATCTGTATCCTTCACTATAACATTCACATTTTCTATAGGAAAATCATTATAAGTCACATATCCCGAAATTTCCTTTGTGTTTGATCTGGACTGGCCAAAGATAGAAGCACTATTCCCAATGATCACCGTAAAAAATATGATTTCAAAAACTAAACGTCTTTTAAAAATAATTTTTCTAATAAAATCAACATTATATGTTGCTATTGTGTACCGTGATAGTTGTTTAATTTTTGTAATCATAATTTCAATAATATATTCCTTTTCCCAAATAATACACACCAAAAATAGTGGTAGTGTTTTTATAAAAATACACAAAAAAAATTAGGCAATGTTATAAGAGTATGACGTATGACTTTTCTAATGATTATAGGTAATCACAATAATTAGATAATTATTTTTTAATCCCGCACTACTTTAAGCATTATAAATAATAGTATTTTAGCTAAACATTAAAAAGAAAACAAAAATAAACTATGCATGCATAGTTTATGATTATAACTTGTTATCTTAGCAGAATACTGATACAAATATGAATTATAAAGATAAAATGCTTCGTGATGGAGCACTAAAAGGAAAAAATATCGTTGTTACCGGTGGGGGTAGCGGATTAGGTAAATCTATGACGAGATATTTTCTAGAACTTGGAGCCAATGTTGCCATTACTTCACGTAATCTAGAAAAATTGCAAAACACGGCCAAAGAGCTAGAATCAGAAACAGGTGGTACCTGTTTACCGGTGCAATGTGATGTAAGAGAATATGATCAAGTAGAAACAATGAGAGACAAGGTTCTAGAAGCTTTTGGTTCGGTAGACGTATTACTTAATAATGCTGCAGGGAATTTTATTTCTCCTACAGAGCGTTTATCACATCGTGCATTTGATATCATTATTGATATTGTGTTAAAAGGTACTAAAAACTGTACACTTGCTTTTGGAAAACACTGGATTAAAAATAATTACAAAAATACTGTCGTTCTAAATATCGTGACAACATATGCCTGGACAGGTTCGGCGTATGTAGTACCTAGTGCTACTGCAAAAGCAGGAGTTTTAGCAATGACCCGATCATTAGCTGTAGAATGGGCAAAATACGGAATGCGTTTTAATGCGATCGCTCCGGGTCCTTTTCCTACAAAAGGAGCATGGGATCGCCTTTTACCAGGAGATTTGAAAGATAAGATCGATATGGCTAAACAAGTGCCTTTAGCTCGTGTGGGGGATCATCAGGAACTTGCTAATCTTGCGGCTTATTTGGTATCTGATTTTTCTGCCTATGTAAATGGCGAGGTTGTTACATTAGATGGTGGTGAATGGCTAAAAGGAGCGGGGCAATTTAATCTTCTTGAACAAATTCCTGAAGAAATGTGGGATCAACTAGAAGCAATGATCAGAGCAAAAAAAAATAAATAAGTATTTATTAACAATAATAAAAGTACGTTAGACCATCCTTAAAGGGGGATGGTCTTTTTTATTTCCTACTGTTAACATTTTTCATTTTTATAATATATAATAAATTGTATTTTTATCGCTACTAAATCCAAATCTCCCCTCATGGGTAAAATAATAGCAATTGCAAATCAAAAAGGTGGTGTAGGTAAAACTACCACCTCTGTAAACTTAGCGGCTTCTCTAGGTGTTTTAGAGAAAAAAGTACTCCTGATCGATGCAGACCCACAGGCCAATGCAACTTCTGGACTAGGATTAGATGTTGATACTATTGAAAAAGGGACGTATCAAATTCTAGAGCATACCATAAAGCCTGAAGATGCAATTTTAGAAACCAATTCTCCTAATGTGCATATTATCCCTGCACATATTGATTTGGTTGCAATAGAAATAGAGCTTGTTGATAAAGAGCAACGTGAGTATATGATGAAAAAAGCAATCGAAGGGCTAAAGTCAAAATATGACTATATCCTCATAGATTGTGCACCTTCTCTCGGTTTGTTAACTCTAAATGCGTTAACCGCTGCTGATTCGGTAATGATTCCTATTCAGTGTGAATATTTTGCATTAGAAGGACTAGGAAAACTTTTAAATACAGTAAAAAGCATACAAAAAATCCATAATAAAAATTTGGATATCGAAGGGTTATTATTAACTATGTATGACTCTAGATTAAGATTATCTAATCAGGTAGTAGAAGAAGTTCAAAAACACTTTAATGAAATGGTGTTTAAAACTATCATTCAGAGGAATATTCGTTTAAGTGAGGCTCCAAGTTATGGTGAAAGCATAATTAATTATGATGCTTCTAGTAAAGGTGCCAGTAATTACTTAAGTTTGGCACACGAAATTATTAAGAAAAATAGTTAAGGATTCATGGCGAAGGCAACTAAAAAGCAGGCACTAGGAAGAGGATTATCGGCACTATTAAAAGATCCTGATAATGATATACAATCAGTAGAGGACAAAAATGCCGATAAAGTAGTTGGTAATATTATAGAATTAGATCTAAATAGTATAGATGTAAATCCATTTCAGCCTCGTACTAGTTTTAATGATGAGACATTACGAGAACTTGCAACCTCGATAAAAGAAGTTGGCGTTATACAGCCAATCACAGTTCGTAAATTAGATTTTGACAATTATCAGTTAGTAAGTGGAGAACGTCGTTTTCGAGCTTCAAAATTAGCTGGGTTAAAAACAATACCTGCATATATTCGTATTGCTAATGACCAAGAGTCATTAACAATGGCATTGGTAGAGAATATTCAACGACAGGATTTAGATCCTATTGAAATTGCCTTATCATATCAACGTCTTATCGATGAGATTAGTCTGACACAAGAGCAATTGAGTGACAGAGTAGGAAAAAAAAGATCTACTATTGCTAATTATTTAAGATTACTAAAACTAGATCCTATTGTACAAACAGGGATGCGAGATGGTTTTATATCTATGGGGCATGGTCGTGCTTTGATAAATATTGAAGATCAGCAACAGCAACTGGATATTTATGAGAGTATTATAGGAAAATCATTATCTGTTCGTGATACCGAAAAAATAGTTAGATCTCTTAATGATAAAACAGAAAACACCCCTAATACCAAGGCTTCTTCTACTAATAATCAGCTACCAAAACACATTGCCAAAGGGGTAAAAGAGTTTTCAGACTATTTTGGCGCAAAAATTGATATAAAAGTTTCTGGTAAAGGAAGTGGAAAACTTATTATACCATTTTCTTCAGAAGAAGATTTTAAACGCTTAAAGAAACTTATAGATAGTGAAGATTAAATTCTTTTATATTATTTTTTTTGTACTACTTTCTGTTCAAAATATTCTTTCTCAAGAAAATGAAGAATTAAAAGTTATTACAGAGGAAGTTCCTGTAAAAAAGAAAAAAAGGGAAAGGAAAATACGTCCTTATGAGCCTTTGGCTCCCGCTAGAGCAGCATTTTATTCTGCAGTTCTACCGGGATTAGGGCAAGCATACACTAAAAAATATTGGAAAATCCCTATCGTATATGCGGCATTAGGAACAGGTATTTATTTCTATATCGATAATAACAATAAGTATAATCGCTTTAGGGATATATACAAACGCAGACTGGCAGGTTTTACAGATGATGAGTTTCCGAATATAACAAATGATCAATTAATATCATTGCAAGAACGTTTTCGTCGAGATAAAGAATTATCACTGTTAATAACAGTAGGAGTTTATCTTTTAAATATTGTAGATGCAAACGTTACGGCTCACTTATTACAATATAACGTAACCGAAGATCTCTCGTTCAAACCAAAAATAAATTTTAATGAGTTTAATGCCAAACCAAATTATGGCGTATCACTCAACTATAGCTTTTAAGAAATACTAATCCTTAAGAGCTTAGTGAATTAATATCAACCAAAATATGAAAATTGCACTACTGGGATATGGCAAAATGGGTAAAACCATAGAAAAGATCGCAATAGAAAGAGGTCATACCATAGTACTTAAAGTAGATAAAGGTGATACTACATATGATCTTTCTGAAGCCGATGTAGCTATTGATTTTAGTATTCCTGACGCAGCAGTAAATAATATCACCAATTGTTTTAATGCTAATGTTCCCGTAATATCCGGTACAACGGGATGGCTAGATCATTATGATGATATCCTTGAATTATGTAATGAAAAAAAAGGAGGTTTCATTTATGCTTCAAATTATAGTTTGGGCGTAAATTTATTCTTCGAACTTAATAAAAAGCTTGCTAAGATGATGAACCCTTTAGAAGGGTATGCTATATCTATGGAAGAAATTCATCATACCGAAAAACTAGATGCTCCAAGTGGTACTGCAATAACACTAGCAGAGGGAGTTATTCAAAATACAGATAAAAAGGCATGGCAACTGGATAAAGGTGATGAAAATACCATCCCGATTGTTGCAAAAAGAATTGATAAAGTTCCCGGTACTCATACCATAACATACTCTTCTCTCGTTGATGATATAGAAATCAAACACACTGCACATAATCGTAATGGTTTTGCTCTAGGGGCTGTTGTCGCTGCCGAATGGCTAAAAGATAAAGTCGGAGTTTATAGTATGAAAGATGTACTAGGTTTATAAAAAGTGTAACACTTTACAGATAAAAGGGACTTATATTAAAAAATATATTAAAAGATGATACTTACAGAATGGTTTATTTTTTTCCTGATACTACAGGTTATTCATTTTCTGGGAACCTGGAAATTATATAATAAAGCGGGTAGAAAAGCATGGGAGGCTCTTATCCCGGTCTATAATGCTGTAATTTTAATGAAAATTATAAATCGTCCATGGTGGTGGGTGATATTGTTATTTATCCCTGTAATAAATGTTATTATGCTCCCTGTTATTTGGGTAGAAACGATACGAAGTTTTGGGAAAAATTCTACCACCGATACCATTCTGGTTATCGTTACTCTTGGATTCTATATCTTTTATGTTAACTACATGCTCGATGTTACTTATATTGAAGATCGAGATCTAAAACCAAGAACCGCAACAGGAGAATGGGTAAGTTCAATTCTATTTGCAATTGTTGCTGCAACTATAGTACACACTTATTTTATGCAGCCCTACACTATCCCTACCGGTTCTTTAGAAAGAACATTACTGGTCGGGGACTTCTTATTTGTTAGTAAGTTTCATTATGGTGCTCGTACTCCTATGACAGCAGTATCTTTTCCTATGGTTCATGATACAATCCCACTGGTACGAACCAAATCATATTCTAACAAACCACAATACCCATATTTTAGATTACCTGGTTTTCAAAAAATCAAACGTAATGATATTGTTGTATTTAGCTGGCCAATAGATACCGTAAATGCTTTTCAGCAATATAGCGATGGTAAACATCATTATAAACCTATAGATAAAAAATCTAATTATGTAAAACGTTGTGTAGGTACTCCCGGGGATTCTCTGGCGGTAGTAGATGGTTTTGTCTATGTTAATGGAAAACAAACTAAATTACCAGAACGAGCTCAATTACAGTTTTCATATTCTGGAACTACAAAGGGTAGCAGTTTCAATCTTCAAAACCTATATAACCGTTATAAAATAAAGCCTAATGAGTTTGGATATAACAATTCACAATTTAGTGCTCACGGTATGACCGAGGAAGCTGCTTCTCGATTTAAAAATCATCAAAACATAGCTAGTATACAGAGAAATGTGACTCCAAAAGGTTTAAAAGATCCTAAAATCTTTCCTAATAATGGTAAAGTAAACTGGAACTCTGATAATTTTGGTGCAATTTATATTCCTGAAGCTGGTAAAACAGTGAAAATGGATCTCAAAAGTTTCTCCCTTTACAGAAGAATTATAGAAGTCTATGAAGGTTCTGAAATGGGAATTGACAATAAACTATCTGTAAATGGCACGCAAGTACTCCTTAACGGCAAACCTATAGATAGCTATACTTTTAAACAAGATTACTACTGGATGATGGGTGATAATCGTCATAACAGTGAAGATAGTCGTGTATGGGGTTATGTTCCTGCTAATCATATTGTAGGGAAACCTGTTTTTGTATGGTTTAGCTGGGATTCTAATGCTAAAGGGCTTTTTAACAAAGTACGATGGGAACGCATGTTCACTACCGTTGGAGGAAATGGAAAACCGATTTCCTATTTTAAATATTTCCTGATTGTTTTAGCTGGCTGGATTATCTATAATCAATATCGTAAAAGGAAAAAAGGAGCTTAACACCCAGTACCATAAAATTGAAAACATCCCTACTCCATCCTATGTATTTTGGATCTATACTGCAGTATGTAGCTGTAGCCAAATCTGATGTTGTTGTTTTTGAAAACGAAGATAATTATCAAAAACAAACCTACCGTAACCGTACTTATGTCTATGGAGCAAATGGTAAACTTTTATTGTCCATTCCTATTAAGCATAATCAAAAGCAAGAAAGACAATTATACAGAGATGTACGTATCGAGAATGATTTTCAATGGCAAGCATTGCATTGGAAATCTCTTGAAACCGCCTACAGGACTTCGCCGTTTTTTGAATATTATGAACATGAATTTGTTCACTTATTTGAAAAACCCAAAGAATTTCTTCTGGATTTCAATTATGAATGTATGCAAGTCGTACTAGACTGTCTTCAATTAGATACTTCTTTTTCTAAAACTACTACATATGACAAGGATCCCAAAGAAGTTACTGATTTGCGAAATCTGGTAAATGCAAAAAAAACAAAGTCATATGATCTTCAACCTTATATTCAAGTTTTTGAAGACAAATATGGTTTTATACCTAACCTCTCTATTTTAGATTTGGTATTTAATGAAGGGACCAACGCTTTGACTTATCTTGAAAACCAGCTTATCTTCTAATTCAGGTACTAAAAGAGAGATCTTTATTCTTATTTAAATAAAGTTAAAAAAAATCGCTATTTATGCACTCATAAATTAAGCCCTTTAATATCCCGACATATAGCAAATAAGAGGGTTTTTATTTTAGAAAAAAAACTGTATTTTACTAAAGTATCTGTTGAGTTTCACAAATTATATAGGTTAACCTTAAAAACAACATTATTAAAAATCAACAATTAATGGACATAAAACTATGGCTTCAGGAAAAAATCGCTGAAGAAACTGAATTACCTATAAACGAGATATCTTGTGACCTAGAATTTGTTAACTTCAATATGGATTCTCTATCCATTTTAACTCTAGCTTTTGATTTAGAATCAAAATTGAATATCGGAGAAATTGATCCAACACTTTTTTCGGAATACAACACAATAAACAAGCTTGTTGCATGGATAATGAATCAAAAATAGTTTGGAATCCGTACACTAAGGGATATTTTGATAATCCATACCCTCATCTAAAACAATGTAGAGAAGAAAACCCAGTTCATAAAGGAGTTCATAACGAATTTATATTTTTTAAGTATGAAGATGTTAGCAAAATTCTTCGTTCAAATGATTTTTATGTGTCTGAGCTCAGTTCATACCTGCAAACAAAAGAGCCATACATATTTAAAAATACAAACACATGTCCATATTTATCAAAAGGAACTCAAAAATGGCCAATGTATCTAAATGGTGATGAACATAAAAATTTAAGGGCTGTAATGGGTAAATCATTTAAGGAATTTGAGTTAAATCAAGTTATAAAAGAGTCTCTTACTATTCTAAATGACCGTTATAAAAACTCAATTACTATTGATTTGGTAGATTATTGTTCTTATTTTATTTTTTTAGTTACTGAAAAACTTTTTGGCATTAAAGATTTTGAAAGTTTTGAGAACATTAAAAAATACTCAAATATGCTTGCTAGAAGTCAGGATTTATTTATTCCGAAACAAATATATGAAGAAATCAATTCATGGTTTTTATGGGGTAAAAACATTTTTCACGACTCAAAATACAAAGAGAATATTAGGTTTTTTGCTAATAAATTAAATTTAGAATATACAGACGAAGATATCTATTCAATTATGTCCATTTCTGTAATGGCCGCTTTTGAAACGTCAAAAGACAACCTAACTATGGCTTTATTTGAAATACTGAGAGATCAAAAATTAATAAATTATGTATTACATAATGACACTAAAGAGTTAAACCTTTTGATTGAAGAATTATTCAGGTTTTCCTCTCCTCTACAATATACTGTAAGAGTAAACAATGAAGTAATAGAATACAATAATATCGTTATCCCTGCTAAATCAAAATTATACTTGTGCTTAGCTAGTGCAAATCGTGATCCAGAAAATTTCACAGCCCCAGACAAGGTAATCCCCAATAGAACTCCAAATGAACATTTGGCTTTTGGTGGAGGAAATCACTTTTGTTTAGGAGCACAAATATCTCGACAAGAAATGAGATATTGCTTAAAACCAATGGTAGATTTTTTAAAAAGATTTAGAATTGATGATTCTGTACCTACAAAATGGGCTAGGCAAATTTTTATGCGAACTACAAATTCCTTATCGATAAAATTGAAATAAGATAAACTGTAATATTCTTGTACATATGCAAAACGTAAGAATCAAAGTATATTATAATATTTAAAAAAAAACACTAAATGGTAGAGTTTAATTTACTGCTAATCATTCTGTATATTGTCTGTTCTGTAGTTCTTCTAGCTTTATTCAAAAAAGAAAATAAATGGAAAGCTCTTTTGATAACAAGTTTAGTTTTTTACTACATATTAGTTGGTTATAAAATATTGTTTTTAATATTGCTAGCCTATATTATATTTAGATTAGGTTTTGTAATACATCATAATCTTTCAAAAATTAGATTAGGAGTTCTTTGTATATTAATACCCTTAATCATATACAAAATAACTGGTACAG
This sequence comes from Aquimarina macrocephali, assembly GCF_051627225.1. Taxonomy (NCBI): domain Bacteria; kingdom Pseudomonadati; phylum Bacteroidota; class Flavobacteriia; order Flavobacteriales; family Flavobacteriaceae; genus Aquimarina; species Aquimarina macrocephali. The sequence continues at coordinate 3,663,754 of NZ_CP151795.1, read as the reverse complement.
GTTTTCATTTTGAAAATCATCTTTCTAAAGATATTCAAATTTTAGAATTACTTAGATGGTCATCTTTATTTCAGATAATTGGCCTTTCTTATTTTACTTTTAACGGAATAAGTTACTTGATAGATATCAAAAGAAGGTATATAACACCAGAAAAGAATTTTTTTTTAATACTGTTACATTTAATCTATTTTCCAGCAATATTTTCAGGTCCTTTACATAGAACCAAATATCTAATTCCACAATTTCAAAATATTTCAATCTCAGATACTTCAATTTCAAGAGGAATGCGATTAATACTTTGGGGATTATTTAAAAACATGGTTATTGCTCAAAGAATATTTATTATAATAAATGTATTTTTAAATTCAAAAATTAGTGGTCCATACTATTTGATTTTGGGATTACTTTTCTTTTTATACCTCTATTGTAACTTTAGCTCCTTTATTGATTTTTTTCAAGGTATTTCTCAAATTTTTGGCATTGAACTTAAAGATAATTTTCGTAACCGTGTATATTTCTCTTCCTCAAGGCAGGAATTCTGGAGAGGGTGGCACATCACGCTAAATGAATGGTTTAGAGATTATTTTTTCTTTATAATTGCCAAATATGATAAAAAAAGAAAATATACAGATCTATTACTATTAATCACTTTCATACTAATTGCCTTATGGCATGAATTTACTCTCACCTTATTAATATGGGGGATTTGCAATGGATTATGGATCATAATTGAAAAAAAAGTAAACTTGCAAAAATTACCGTATCCCAAAGTAAGAAAAGCTACTGGACTTATTTACCATCTATTATTTTCATGTATTCTTGCTCTAATATTTATTTCTCCAGATTTAATGCACCTGATTAAAACAATTTTTATAAATTCTCCATTTATCCCAAAACAAATTATATTAAGTCAAACCACTAACATAGTTATAATAATCTTTGCTTTTATAATTATGGATTATCATTATAATAAAGCAGGAAACAATAGATTTGATAAATATTTACAAAGTAAACCTTTACCTAATCGATGGTTTATTTATATAAAACTTACTATGACAATTTTAGTCTTTGGATTAAATGCAGGAGTAGACAATTATTATACTCTTTTTTGATAAACATAGTATGAAAACTAAAAAATCAATTACAAAACTATTTATTCTAGGAGCAATAGTATTATTTATAATACTATTGTTTAAAAAGAACTCCTTGGATATTGATGATGACTGTTTTGCCAGTATTGCAAATGATATAGCTAACAATAAAGAAACCTCATACTATTTTATCGGTTCTAGTAGAGTACAAAATAGCATTAATCCAGAGATACTCGAAGAACATTTTGGTAATAAAAATGTATCCAATATAGGAATTAGTGGTTCAACCTTTTTAAGTAACTGTATCCTAGCAGATTTCTTACTAAAAGAAAAAACTTCAAAAGTATTATTCATTGAGTTATCACCAATAAAGCAAGAATTACCTAATGGTTTTATAGAATTTTCTAAGGAAGCTAATATAGACATCTTAGAAACTATTGATGAATTGACAAAAAACGAAAGTTTTCGTAAGAGATTATTATTTAAACTTCATATTCTAAATTATCTTTATTCAAAAAAAATTTCAGTAAAAAAAGATGTAAAAAGGATACTTAGTCAAAATGATAATAAGGAAAGAGAAATAGGTTTCATCTCTTTAAATAAAAACAATTTTAATTCAATATCTCCTTTTATCACCTATGAAGAAATTAATTCTCCTTCAATAAAAAATAAAAACTTAACCACTTATCAAAATTATATTAATTATTTATTAGAACTAAGTAGTAAGAAAAACTCTAAAATAATTTTCTTTTTACCTCTTACATATAAAAACGAAAAGGAAAAAAATATTGTAATTCCATTATACCATTCATTATCAGATAGTTTGAAAATAAAATATTCTAAACGTTTTTTGAATAGTATTGTTAATTCCAAATATTTATCAGACGAGAACCACTTAAACAGTTTAGGTGCAGAAAAATATACTAACTTACTCTCCCCTCTTATAGAGAGTTATTTTTTTTCTAAAAAAGAATAGCATATTTATAAGCAATAACCCATCAAAAATATTTTTATTAATTTATGGTTTCACCTCTCACTAAATAAGCTAATTGACTAATATGATCCGACCGATCTTACATTATGGGTTTCATTTCATAGTTCCATTATTCATCGCAGTACTCTTCTTCCCTAAACAGTGGAAGAAGGTCTATTTTTTATTTATAGCAGCTATGCTAATCGATATCGATCATGTTTTGGCCGATCAAATTTTTGACCCTAATCGGTGTAGTATTGGATTCCATCCTTTACATAGTTATTATGCTATTACAGCATATGGAATTATGTTATTTTTTCCTAAAACGAGAATTATCGGATTAGCTCTACTATGGCATATTCTTACAGATCAGCTTGATTGCTGGATGATGTAAAAAATAGCTCACACATTCCATTTTAGAAAATATTGATTACATTTAGTATAGAACTGGTGCTAAGAAACTGCTTTTAATCTATTTTTTTCTATGAACAAACTTCTATTTTTTATCGTAATTGTTAGCTTATTTTCTTGTGGAAAACAAACAAAAGATTCCAATAATAATAATACTGAACAACAAGTAACAAAAGAGGACTCTACCCCAATAGTAGAGCTTAAAAGGCTTGATTCTATTTCATTCGATCCAAAAATGGCCCGTAGACTTTCTAATAAAGAAATCGCATCAACTTTTACTAAAAGAACAAAAAGGCGGTTCGATATTGTGTCTCCTATATACCAGGCATATTCGTATAAAGACGAGTTGGGAGAATATTACCTGTTATTATCAGAACGTTTTAAAGGAATAGATGAAAAAAATGACACTTTGTATGACCAGATAAAAGCACTTAATTTATCTTATAGAAACAAACAGTTCAAAAAAAAATCTTCTATTAAAGATGATATAGATAAAGATTGGGAAACATCGATTGGGTTTTGGAACAAATACTCAAGTTTATCTGATTTAGACAATGATGGTCAGGCAGATCTTGTATTGGTTTATGGTACTATGGGACAAGATGGATATACAGATGGTAGAGTAAAGATTATTATTTATCATAACAAAAGGAGAGTAACTATTAGACATCAGAATAGTAATTATGATGGAAGGTTAACCAAAATCAGTAAAAAATTCTACACATTACCCTTACAAATACAACAGTCTGTAAAAGACAGGATGAAGCTAATGATGAAAAACAAACATGCAGTTTTCTTTGAGGATTGGGAAGCAAAAATGGAAACAAACGCTATCAGTATAGATGGATTGTAGGAATAAGAAATATAGATAACGCTAATATAAATGTAGTTAATTATAAGAGGCTATATAATTTATTTCCTTATTCATAATCATCTTCAACTATTACTGCTTTAACAGATCAATTAGAAGTTTGGCTATATAATTAATCTTTTAAGAAATTACCTACCCATGTATAGGCAACCATTCCTAAAATTGAAATTGTTCCTAGAAAAACAAGGTCTGTATAAAAAAAAGGTCCTATTATCCCTGCTAAAAAAACAGTAGCGCCAATTACATAACTTACAATTCTAGAGAGTTTATCTAATTTCAAAGCACCTTTAGATAATGGTATAATTGAACATAAAGAAGAAACTGCCGTTAACAAAAAAATATCTAAATCCAGAGAAAAATATAAAATAATCGAGCAGCTCGAAATCATTAAACACGAAAAAAAGATTACTCCTGACAGTTTATCATTTTTATCTAATAAATACTTCCCATATGAATGAAACAACAATATCATATTTGATAATGGTTCTATAATCCAACCCCCTAAGGCAAATAATAAATAAGGAACAATGATTAAAAAAACCAAGTATGGATAATCTGAAAACTGTATACTTTTCACCAAAAACCTATACAACAAGTATATCCCAATTATAAAAAACCATTGATTTTTAGTTTTCATATTAGATATCCAGAATGCATATTTCAAATATGTTCTATAAATAAAATTTTTAGCCTTTATAGCTTCTAACATTCCTTCTTGAGCATATCGTGAATTAGGATCATTTTTAAGCGATTCTTTAAAATGACTCATCGCTTCTACATGATTTCCTTGTTCCAACTGTACCCACCCTACATTAGCATGAGAAAAACTACCTTCAGGATCTTGATTTAAAGTATTACTAATTGTTTCTTGTGCCTCATCTTTTCTGTTAAGCTTTGTAAGTGCTTGAGCTCTTACATTAAGACAAAGCACATTATTGGGATCAAGTTCCAATCCTTCATTAGTAAAAGAAAGGCTTTGCTGATAATTTTTAGATTCTAAAAAAATAAGCCCTTTATAACCGAAATAATCAGCATAATATGGATTTAAAGATATTGCTGTACTAATAGAATCTATAGCTTTAGGTTTATTTTCATTATGCCAAGCGATAGCAGATTGATTATAAAACAATTCATCTTCATTAGGGTATTGAGATATTAATAATTCGTTTAATTCTCCAGCTTTTTTATAATCATTTAACTCAATATAACATCTTACCAACAAACTTTTTGCAAAATAATTCTCCGGTTCTCTTTGCAGTCCTTCTTTTAAAGTCTTAATTGCTTCTTCATATCTTTTTACCTGAAAAAATTGTAGGCCTCTCTCAAATAGTGCATCCTCCATTTATTTTTTAATTTTAAGGTAAGATAAAATTTCATCATACAAACCAGAATCATTCGCATACAATGCATAGTTCTTTGAAGTTACAAACCATTCTTTAGTGCTAGGTTTCACTTGTTTTATTGCTTTCAAAATATCTTTCGTTAATAAAGGTTTAGGAATCCCATCACTAAAAGATTTCATCAATTTTTCCTCTATCGCAATATCAATAACAGCTTGTATATCTGCTCCCGAAAATTCTTTAGAATTCTTTGCTAAAGTATCATAATCTATTTGCTCTATTGGTTTATTTTTTAACATAATTTCATAAATAGCCGATTTAGCCTTAAGATCAGGTGGTGATACAAAAATAATTCTATCAAATCTTCCAGGTCTTCGGAACGCAGGATCTAAATGCCAAGGTGTATTAGTAGCTCCAAGAATCAAAATTCCTTCATTATCACTATCTATACCATCTAATTCAGCTAAAAATTGATTTATCACATTTCTTCCTGCAGATTTATTTATGTCATTTCTATTAGCACCTAAAGCATCAATTTCATCAATAAAAATAACACAAGGAGTATTTTGCCTTGCTACCTCAAATACTTCATGAAGATTCTGTTCACTACTACCAATCCACATATCTAGTATATCATTGATTCCAATGCTTATAAAATTCGCATTAATCTCACCAGCAGTTGCCCTGGCCAAATGAGTCTTCCCGCAACCAGGAGGGCCATATAACAATATTCCTCCTCCTATTCTCTTTCCATACGCTTTATATAATTCTTTATGCTCTAAAGGCTTTATAATTTTCAAAGAAATCTGATTTTTCACTTCATCCATTCCTCCAACATGTGCAAAATTAATCTTTGGTTTTTTCAAGAATTGTTTTGCATCATCATCTATAAAATCATCATTCCGATCTATTGTATTCAACCGTAACTTGTCATCAAAATCCTTGTTTTTATAAGATCCATCAATACTAATAAGTGTCTGAAAAACGTCTTTAGCATCTTCCAAATTATTTTCTTCTAGATGACAGTAGCAGAGCAATTCCAAATAAGAAATATTTGAAATATCATATTTCAAAAGTTCTTCTAGAATAATTTCTGCAGGAGGTATTTTATTCAATTTATAGTAACAATTTGCTAGTCCATATTTGGCGTTAACATTATTATTATTTAAAGAAATTATTTCTAAGTAATGCTTTTCTGAATTAATAAAATCACCTTTATCAAAATATGACTTTGCTATTCTTAATCTCAGAGGGATATTATCCGGAGAAAAGGAAAGTGCTTCTAGTAAATCTTTAATAAAATCGTCACTCATTGAATAAAATGTATATAATTAAAATCTCATAAAAAAGATATGCCTATTCATTGCATAAAATAAAACAAAACTAAAGTTTTATTTTTGATAGTATTGGAAAATGGTCTGAAAGCTCAAGGTCAAAGCTTTTAAATCCTTGTACTTCAAATTCTTCGGGTACTAAAATAAAATCAATTCTAGCCGGAAACAATTCGAACTTAAAGGTTTTACCAAATCCCTTTCCTGCTTTCTTAAAAGTATCCTGAAGGTTTTCTGATCTAATTTTATCGTACACATATGAATATGCCGTATTATTAAAATCTCCCATCACAATATTTCTATACGGAGAAGATTTCATATGCTCTATAAGCTGCTCTGTCTGAGCTTGTTGTCTTTTAAAAGATACTCCGATGCGTTTTAATAACTTTTGAGAATCTGCCTTTGCCAAATCATCTGTTTTAGAACTAATCCTATGGGATTGCAAATGAATATTATACACTCTAATAGTGTCCTTAGGAAATATTACATCTGCAAAAATCACATTGTTAGCCGTATTCTCAAAATTTAAAGAGCCTTTATTTATAAACGGAAATTTTGAAAAGATAACCAATGCCAATTCCCTACTGTTGTGATTAAAATACTCATACTTATTTGAATATTGGCTAAAATCGATATCCGGATTATTATAATATTCCTGAGCACAAAAGATGTCTGGGTTTTGATCTTTCACCAGTTTTGAAATATCCCAGGGAATTGTTTCTGAGGTTATCCAGAAAAAACGGTTAAAGCTATGTACGTTATAACTCATCAATGAAATACCATCCTCAACCTTATCGGCTGATTTTCCTCTTAGCTTATACAATGAAGATACGTGAGAAATTCCAAGAACTAGTACAACCAGAGAAAGTATTCCTTTTTTATTGAGTTGTACTGCCCAAAATAACAGGAACAACACATTAATCACAATTAGAATTGGTACTGCCAAACTTAACACAGACAATAACGGAAACATTTTTGGAGAAACATAAGGCAGTAAATAGGACAGTAACAAGGCAGAAGCTGCCATAGCGTTCATCAAAAAGACGATCTTGCTAATTACTTTCCTCATAACTACTCCTTCCCTGCTTTAAACAAAAAATCTTTCTCTTCTTTGGTTAAGCTATCATAGCCACTTTTGCTAATTTTATCCAAAATAGCATCAATTTGTTTCTGATTAGGAGTTTTAACTGAAGAAGTCTCTGTTTTTTTAGGAGCTCTTTTATGAGTTTTTGATTTATGTACCGTCTTTAACGGGCTTTTCTTTTTTGAAGTAAACATGGTACTTAATCCATCCATAAGTTTTTCGAACCAGGAACCAATATCATTTCCTTTTTTAAGTTGAATCGCATATATATAACCAAAAAGTGCACCGCCCAAATGAGCAATCAATCCACCAGCATTACCAGATGTAGGAATTTGGATAAGATCAGAAAGCACTACGAACACCCCTATCTGCCATAATTTGATGTTAAACATAAAGATTCGCACTTCAGAATTTGGTGTATATGCAGCAATAAAAATCATAATGGCACGAACTGCAGCCGATGCTCCAATTAAATATGCTAATGTGTTATTTAAAACCGGAAATACATTATAGGCCAGTACAAATAATAATCCTCCGCAGATAGCACCTAATAAGTAAATTGTGAGAAATCTTTTTTCGGTAAATAAGTTTAAAACATATTGTCCAAACCAGTATAGTACCAGCATATTCCAGAAAATATGCCAAAAATCAAAATGCAAAAAACTATACGTGAGAATACTCCAGGGTTGTACGATCAACGATCCAGGATCAACAGGTAAAACAAGCCACTCCATCAAAGCACCAGAGTTTGTTTTAAAAATCCAGGATCCTAGTGTAGCGAATAAAAATAAAGCTACATTAATAACAATAAGCTTAATGATTACATTAGCTGTTTTAAACTGATATGATAGATTATTTGCTGTCATCGATTAATACCACCGTTTATCATTGAACGAATTCTTTTTCCAATACCACATGGTAATAAACCCAATTATAGCACCACCTATATGTGCCCAATGTGCTATATTAGTAGTACCATAAAGACTTTGACCTGTTATTCCTCCAATTAAATCTGGAACAAAATAAAAAGCCATTAGATATTTTGCTTTAACCGGAAAGGGAATAAATAATAAATGTAAAGGTCTATTCCAATACAGAATTCCAAATCCTGCAATAATTCCAGATACTGCTCCAGAAGCTCCTACCATATGACTGAAATACGCCTTAAACATATTATTTACACTATCTTCAGTTGTGTATTGCAAAATAACACTACTATATTGTCCAGTTCTCAAAAATTCTAAAATCTGATCTTTACCAAAACCTGCTTGTAAAAAACTTTGATAACCAGGTTGAAATTGTATATAATAAAATAACAATTGTAAAGCTAATGCCCCAAAGCCGGCAGAAAAATATAGAAATAAGAATTTTTTTTGCCCTATAGTATATTCTAATGGGCTTCCTAACATGAAGAGCAAAAGCATATTAAAAAATATATGTGTTATACCTTGATGACTATGCATAAACATGTACGTCAAGATTTGCCAAAAATGAAAACTATCATTGTAAGGAAACCAAAATGCAAAAAGTTCAAATGAACTATTTCCTAAAGTCATTGACCCAATAAAAAAGATTACATTAATAATCAATAAAACTTTTACTGTATCCGTAATTCTCCCCATTTATGTATTAAAATTTCTTATCGATTTCATCTACTGTTAACGTAATGAAAGTCGGCTTATTATTTGGTGTTATAGTAGGTTCGGTACATGCAAACAGGCTATTTACCATATACTGTTGTTGTTCTGAAGCCAATTCTACTCCTGCTCGCACTGCAATACTTTTTGAAATGGATCTGGCTAGCAGATCTGTCTGAGAAAAACCACTATCTGGCACTTCACTTTCGAGATCACTAATCAACTGTTCCAAAAGTTGAGCTACTTCTTTTTCTGAAGTAACCGATGGTATTCCTATGATTTCAAATTCTCCGGGGGATAACTCTCCAAAAACAAACCCTGTATTTTCGAGCTGTTCTTTTACAGTAGTAAGAAGTTCAATCTCTTTTTTGGTAAAAGAAAGTATAAGTGGAAACAATAATTGTTGACTTACAGCACTTGCCATAGTAATATTACGCAATAACTCTTCATATAATATTCTTTGATGTGCTCGGTTTTGATTAACAATCACCATCCCACTTTTTATGGTAGTAACAATATATTTTTTTCTAAGTTGATACGTTGTATGATGTCCAACTTTTTTTTCATCGGTCTCAAACAATGATCCTGTAACTTCTGCGCTTTCGAATTCTACTGAAGAAAAATCATTTTCAGTAGGCTTGATGGTTGTCATTTCAGATTCTAACCCTACATACAGATTCTCCCAGTCTCCGGCAGATTCTTTTTTATACGATGTATGGCTTTTGCCCGAAAACGAGCTGCCACCAGATACTTTTTCATCTTTAAACGGATTAAAATTACGATCTACCTCTATTGTAGGTGTCTGAGCAGTTTTGCTCTTATACTCATAAGGTGTATCCATCGAAGCATCTCTATTAAAATCTAATACAGGTGCTACATTAAATTGCCCAAGGCTATGTTTTATCGAAGCTCTTAACATGGCATACAACGCATGCTCATCTTCAAATTTAATTTCGGTCTTAGTAGGGTGAATATTAATATCTATTGATTTGGGATCCACAGTAAGGTATACAAAATAGCTTGGGTGTGCTTTATCTTTTAGCAAACCTTCAAATGCGGCATTAACAGCATGATTTAAATAAGGGCTCTTAATAAATCTATTATTAACAAAGAAAAACTGCTCGCCACGAGTACGCTTGGCATATTCTGGTTTTCCTATAAATCCACTTATAGTAACTAAGTCTGTTTCTTCTTCAACGGGAACAAGTTTTTCATTGGTTTTCCCTCCAAAAATATTTACAATACGTTGGCGACAATTTGTAATAGGCAGGTTAAAAACTTCACTACCATTGTGGTACATATCAAATTTAATAGAATGATGTGCCATAGTCACCCGATGAAATTCATCGATAATATGGCGTAGTTCTACTGCATTTGATTTTAAAAAGTTTCGCCTTGCAGGAATATTATAAAATAAATTTTTGACACTTATAGAAGTTCCTTTTGGAGTTACGCATACTTCTTGAGAAATCACTTCACTACCTTCTATATTAATCTCTGTACCTACCTCGTCTTCTTCTTGCTTCGTTTTTAACTCTACATGAGCAATCGCAGCAATAGAAGCCAGAGCTTCTCCTCTGAAACCTTTGGTATCTAATTGAAAAATATCTTCTGCAGCTTTTATTTTTGAAGTAGCATGCCTTTCAAAACTCAGCCTGGCATCGGTAACGCTCATTCCTGATCCATTATCAATAACCTGAATAAGAGTTTTACCAGCTTCTTTTATGATTAATTTTATATGGGTAGCCTTAGCATCAATTGCGTTCTCTAACAGCTCTTTCACTACTGAAGCTGGTCGTTGAACCACCTCTCCGGCAGCAATTTGATTAGCTACGTGATCTGGTAATAGTTGAATGATATCAGACATCTATCGTCGTGCAGTAAATATGGATAAATCAAAATCAATTATATACAAAAAGATGAAGATCAGGATTATTGCAATATAAATAACCTTTCTATTAATTTCACGATTACCTCGATTACGACTCGATGTACGGGCTTCTGCCCAGTGTGAACCAAAATCTATATCATTTGTAGCATCCCTGTATTTGGTAATTTTATTCTCAAAATTATAGATATTACCTCCACTTTTACCTTCATAGTACCTAGGGGTGTAATTGAATCTTCGGTTTTTCCTTCTTTTTGGGATACTTAACTTCACAATCTGCTTCTATCTTTTTGATTATCCAAATATACTTAAAAAGCATTGTAATGTAAAGTTTTTAGCATTACAATAACATCAAAATATAAATAGCAAAGATTATACCGCTTAGATTTTAGTCAGAGAATTCTTATTTATAAAAAGTTGCATCTTTACGCAACTGCGCCATTTTGATAGCTGCAATTGCTGCTTCAGTTCCTTTATTACCATGCTTTCCTCCAGAACGATCAATAGATTGCTGTAGTGTATTATCAGTAAGTACACAAAAGATTACAGGGATATCACTAGCAATATTTAAGTCCTTGATTCCTTGCGTAACACCTTCACAAACAAAATCAAAATGTTTGGTTTCTCCTTGTATAACAGACCCTACGGCGATAACAGCATCAAGCATATCAAAAGATTCTTGCATTTTCTTACACCCATATATCAATTCGAAACTTCCGGGTACATTCCAGCGTACTATGTTTTCTTTTACTGCTCCACAATCTATAAATGCATCAAATGCACCTTGAAATAACCCTTGGGTAATTTCTTCATTCCATTCTGAAACAACAATCCCAAACCGAAAATTTTTCGCATTTGGGATAGTTGTTTTATCGTATTGTGATAAATTTTTATTTTCTGTAGCCATATTGGTTTCGCGTCTTGGATTTCAGGTTTCAGCAAAAAACTGAAAATTAGAACCACAAAACTATTACTTCATTGCTTGTGCTTTACCTAGATGTACATCTGCTTGATTAGCTTCTACACTCTTAGGAAATTCTTCTTTAATTCTTTCTAAATACGGAATTGCAACTTCTGGTTTATCAAGAGATATTGCAGTAATTGCTGCTTTTAATAAAAACTTCGGAGTAGTAAAGTCATTTACCTTTGCTTTAGCCGCTTTCTCATAATACCCTAATGCTTCTTCTGTTTGATCAAGCTGAGAAAATGCATCCCCAATACCTCCAAGAGCTAAAGGACCTAATATATCATCATCACTCTTAAAACTATCAAGGTAATTGATTGCTTCCTGGTATTTATTCATATTTAGGTAAGAAAATCCAGCATAGTAGTTTGATAGGTTAGCAGCATCGGTACTACCATAATTCTCTATAATTCCTAAAAAACCATACTTTCCTTCTCCTCCATTAAGAGCTAAAGTATATAATGAATCGCTAAGTTTAGAGTTACCATTAACAGCATTATCAAAATACTGTTGTGCTGTAAACATCTCATTAGCTGCTTCTTCCTCTTTTGGTTCCTGGATAAATTTCTGAAATCCAAGGTATCCTAATATCACAACGGCTATCATTCCGACAGCACTTAGTATGTATTTTTGGTTAGCTGCAACCCATTCTTCAGTTTTGGAAGCCCCTTCATCTAAGGTATTAAATACCTCAGCAGTTGTTGAATTGTCTTCTATTTGCTCAACTTCTTCAGCTTTGTTTTTTGGTTTGTGTCCACGTTTCTTGTAAGTTGCCATAAATTTTCTTTAATGAACGGCAAAAATAAAATATTTATTCACAATTAAAAGCACAACTATTTATTATTTTTCAATAATTTGCGTCGGTTAACTAAGAATTCTATTAAAGTCGGGACTCCTTGATGATCAATATTTTATGATTTTAAATTCTCTTTCTTTACTTAATTATAAAAATTTCGAGTCCATCAATTTTGAATTTGACGATAAAATAAACTGTCTTGTTGGAAATAATGGGGTCGGAAAAACAAATATTCTAGATGCTATTTATCATTTGTCATTTGGTAAAAGCTATTTCAATCCAATTACTAGTCAAAACATTAAGCATAATGCCGATTTTTTTGTTATTGATGGTCTTTACACAAAGGAAGGTCGTGATGAAAAAGTTATTATTAGTGCAAAAAGAGGGCAGAAAAAAGTAATCAAACGCAACGCAAAAATATATGATACTTTTAGCGAGCATATTGGTTTTTTACCTTTGGTAATTATTTCTCCCGCAGACAGAGATCTAATTACAGAAGGTAGTGATACTCGTCGCAAATTTATAGATGGTGTGATCTCCCAAAGTGATCAATCTTATCTAAAAACATTATTAAAATATTCTAAAATTGTATCACAGCGTAACTCTCTATTAAAGTACTTTACTGCCAATAATACTTTTGACCCTACTACACTAGAGGTATACAACCAGCAAATGCATGAGTACGGTAGTATTATCTATGAAAAAAGAGCAGCATTTCTAGAGGTTTTTATCCCTATTTTCGAAAGCAGATATCAAGCAATTAGCTCTGGAAAAGAAAGTGTTACTCTTTCTTATCAAAGTAAGCTATCCGAAACTAATTTACTAATTCTTTTAGAACAAAGTCTTTCTAGAGACAGAATGCTACAATATACTAGTGTGGGAGTTCATAAAGATGATTTGTCTTTTGAGATTGAAGGATATCCTATTAAAAAATTCGGAAGCCAGGGACAGCAAAAATCGTTTCTTATTGCTTTAAAACTAGCTCAATTTGATTTTATTAAAAAACAAAGTAAAGTAAACCCCATACTCTTGCTTGATGATATTTTTGACAAACTCGATGAAAAACGTGTAGAACATATTATAAAATTGGTAGATGATCAAAATTTTGGACAATTATTCATTAGTGATACTCATGCAGATCGGACAGAAAGTGTGGTAAAAAAGATATCGCAATCATACAAAATTATTAAGTTGAAAAATAACGAATTAGAGAAATAGAGATTATTAAAATTTCTTCTGATAAATAAAAAACACTCAGATAAAATATGCGACGAGTTTTATTTTGTATAGTACTTCTATATGTCACTTCCTGTACAACCACCAACCCAAAAGAGTATATTCAATATTTGGATGGGTATTGGGAAATTAAAAAGGTAGTATTACCTGATGGAAATAAAAAAGAATATGTATTCAATCAGGATATTGACTTTTTTGAAGTTAAAGACTCAATAGGAATACGCAAAAAAGTACGACCTCGACTGGATGGAAGTTTTATAATTACCAATAATCAGGAAATATTCACTATAGTTATTGAAAATGATAGTGTAAGGCTGTATTATAAAAACTCGTTAGCGACATGGAAAGAAACCATTATTTCTGCAAAAGAAAACGAGATAGTTTTCAAGAATGAAACAGGAAATGTTTACTTTTATCAACGATATCAAAAGCTAAAATTATAATGGCAAAACGTCATCAAGAACATCAGAGTATGGAAGAGGCTTTAAAAAGTTTTGTTTCAGACAATAATCTACAAAAAGGATTGGACAAGGTTGCTGTACGTGATGTTTGGGAAAAAATAATGGGGCCTGCAATAACAAAATATACACGGAATATTAAACTTGAAAGAGAAACTGTGTATGTTGAACTTACATCATCTGTATTAAGAGAAGAACTTAGCTATGGCAGGCAAAAAATAATAGACAACCTCAATGATGAACTAGGCAAGGTATTAGTCAAAAAACTAGTTCTGAGGTAACTCCTCTTTTTCATGTATAATCTTAGTTTTACCATGTGATACTGGTTTTCCATTGACATCAAGATTAACTACCGTTATATTCTCTACCTTAATAATTGTCTTATGCGTTAATTTATTTCTCACTTCACATTTAAGAATCAAAGAGGTATTTCCGAATTTCACAACGTCCATTCCTATTTCAATAATATCACCTTGTACTGCAGAGCTTACAAAATTGATTTCAGACATAAATTTAGTCACTACTCTTCTGTTTTGTAATTGTATAATTGCATACAATGCCGCTTCTTCATCTATCCATTCTAATAACCTACCTCCAAATAAGGTTTCATTAGAATTTAAATCGCCTGGTTTTATAATTTTTCTGGTGTGATACTTCATGACTTTATTTTGTTTACCACAAAATTATCAAAAATATCGTGTTCTATACTCGATAAAAGAAAAGGATTTTACAGTTAAGATGTATTACTATTTAACGCGTTGTCATTAACAATGTACAGAGTGATTAGGGAACTATTATCTCGTCACAAAACTTTATACCATCAGGGCAATTTGGAGTTATTACTTTAGCACATACATTATTTGTACCTTGATCCAAATTAAACTCTATTACTCCTGCACTTAACAGCGAGTTTTCAATAAAAACTTCATTTACATACCAGCCTATAGTAACATCATTACTCACCCCTGTAACAGAGGGGTTAAATTTATATGTATTTGTACCTGTAACCCGTTCGTTAGTAAATGTAATACCTGGGCAAATAGGTTCTACCACAATTTCTTTACAAGCAATCGTCCCGATAAGGCAGTTAGTGGTAATCACTTTTATACAAGTTTCATATGTTCCTGGAGTAAATTGCCTTGTAAATGGGTTTCCATCAACAACCTGATCAGCAATTATCTCTCCATTGATTTTAAAAAATAGTTGATATCCATTCATAATCTCAATATCAGGAATGAATCTATACTCATTATCTTGTAAAGGTTGGATTTCAAATCGTATTGCAGGGCAGCCAATACAATTATTTATGATTTCATAAAACTCATAATATGTCGATATTTGAGTCGGTTTAAGATCTGGAGTAACTAGTATTGATATTGGAAATTTAAAATTTGGCTGATAAATAGCTCCCTGATCCGTAAGAAAACGATTAAAATTTTCCTCACTATCAATATTAACTTCTTTATTTTCTTTATCACTTAGGGTAATAGGATATTCAAACTTAAAACATTGCTTATATAAATGATCAAAAACATCTCTGAATGTTTTTATCTGGCATTCTCTAAGTACACTAATCAAAGAATCTTCATTTTCTACAAGAAGAGGGTCATTAGCTCCTTTAAACATTATCTGAATAGGAAATTGTAACCCGGTTATATTAAAATTTGCACTTTGCCCAGAAATTACCCCAAGTAATCCTTTATAATCATCAACTCGTATGGTCGAATCAGTATTATAACCAAATATCAATGGATATTTAAAGGTAAAACACAGCTCTTCTTCATTTATTATCGAATTTCTTGTTTTTATATCATTAAGGATAGATACGATTGTTGTAGTTGATGTAATCTTAGCATCTATACTATCAGGAAAAAAAGAGTCATCATTTACACAAGAATATGCAAACATTACCAATGCTAGTATAAAACCTTTACAATATGTACTTAATTTATTCAATATGAAACTGTTCTAGATATATTTATAACGTTTACAAATTCATTTACCCTACCCCATTTCTCTATTTAACATGGATGAATGTATATAAAATAAAATTAGAATCAAAAGACTATCTAAATACATCCTATATAATTAAGAACAACAAAACAACTCGATAAATTTTAGTTCATCTTTGTTATTATCAAAAAAACATTACATATTAAATCACAATTTTAGATAATCTTCGTTTTATAAATTACACGGTTTAAAATGGTTTAAAACTTCTTTATAAAAAGAAAAACCATATTTAGTCGTCTTTTTAAGTTACCCTTACAATTTTCTCGTTAATTTTTTGTTAAAAAAACATTATCCTTATTATCCTGTAATTTTTCTTAATAACCTTGCTTACTAACAAAAATTAACATGCAATAATGAAATTATTAACAAAAAACATGCTAATACTTCTAACGGTATTAGTGACGCAATTTTCTGTTGCGCAAGAAACCCCTATTACAGGTAAGGTCACAGATGATGGTGGCATGCCATTACCTGGTGTAAATATTATAGTAAAGGGTAGCAACAGTGGAGCTCAAACAGATTTTGACGGGATGTATTCGTTACAAGCTTCTGAAGGAAGTACTCTTCTCTTCAGTTACCTTGGTTTTGCAGATCAGGAGGTTATTGTAGGCGCCCAAAAAACTATTAATGTACAATTAGAAGTTACGGCTTCTCAATTAGAAGAGATAGTAGTTACGGCTCTTGGTATTTCTAGAGATAAAAAATCTTTAGGATATTCTACACAAGAAGTTGATGGAGAAGATTTAACTAAAGTGAAAACTGCAAATTTTGTAAACGCACTTTCTGGAAAAGCTTCTGGTATTCAAATTAGAAAAAATAACAATATAGGTGGGTCTACCAATGTTGTTATTAGAGGTAATGCTTCTTTAACTGGTAGTAACCAGGCTTTATTTGTTATTGATGGAGTTCCTATCAATAATACAAATAGTAATTCTGCTGGTCAGGGGCAAGCTCAAGGAGGGTATTATGATTATGGTAATGCTGCATCAGATATTAACCCTGAGGATATAGAATCTATAAACGTTCTAAAAGGTGCTGCTGCATCTGCTCTTTATGGTTCAAGAGCTGCAAATGGTGTTATTATGATTACTACTAAAAAAGGAGGTAAATCTAAAGGACTAGGAATTACAGTTAATTCTGGAATGACATTTGGATCTATTGATAAAAGTACATTTGCAAAATACCAAACACAATATGGTGCTGGTTATAGTCCTGGTTTTTATCAGGAAGATATATTGGGAGATGGCACAGCAGATGATCAAACAGTTAAATATGATGATGATGCTTCTTATGGATCTGCTTTTGATTCAAGTGTATTAGTATACCAATGGGATTCTTTTGATCCTGCATCGCCTAACTACAGAACAGCAACTCCATGGGTAAACGCTGAGCATGGTCCTATTTCATTTTTTGAGACTCCGATAACAATTACAAATTCGTTATCATTAGACAAAGGATATGATCAGGGTTCTTTTAGATTAAACTACACGATGTTTGATCAAACTGGTTTGATGCCAAACAGTTCTATCAAGAAGCATAACTTTTCTATGAGCGGAAGCTTTAAGCTTAGTGATAAATTAACTGCAACTGGATATGCTAATTATATCAAAACAGATGGTTTAGGTCGTAACTCCACAGGATATAACGATAATATTGTATCTAATTTTAAACAATGGTGGCAAACCAATGTTGATATAAGACAACAAGAAGATATTTATTTTGCAACAAGAAGAAACGTAACTTGGAACCCTGCTTCTGCAGATGCCGGTTCTACGCCAATTTATTGGGATAATCCATATTGGAAACGTTATGAGAATTATCAATCTGATTCAAGAAATCGTTTTTTAGGAAATGTTTCTCTAAATTATGTAATAACAGATTGGTTTAATATTACAGGTAGAGTCGCTACAGATACATATTCTGAATTACAGGAAGAAAGAAGAGCTAACGGTAGTGTTCCTACTCGTTTTGGAGTTAGTAGAGGTAATGTAGATTCTGGATATGGAAGAAGGGATATTCGAAATACAGAAACCAACTATGATTTGATGCTTAATTTTGATAAAAACTTAAGTGATGAATTTAATATTAAAGGAATTTTAGGAACTAATATCAGAAGAAATCACTTTCAATCTATTTATGCATCTACCAGTGGTGGGTTAAGTGTTCCTAGATTATATTCATTACAAAACAGTAAAGGACCTCTTCCATTACCGGTAGAAAGAGATGAAAAAATTGGAGTTGATGGTGTGTATGCCAGTGTATCTCTTGGATATAAAAATATGTTGTTTTTAGATGGTACCATAAGAAGAGATCATTCTTCAACGTTACCAAAAGGTAATAGTACTTTCTACTACCCATCTATTGCAGGTAGTTTTGTTTTTTCTAGCCTTTTGGATACAGATATTATTTCATTTGGTAAATTAAGAGCCAATTATGCAGAAGTAGGTAATAGTGCTCCTTTTGATTTTTTATATGATAGTTATAATGTGAACACTCCTATAGGAAGTGCAAGTACTTCTGTAGGAAACGTAAAAAAGAATCCTAATCTAAAACCTGAAAGAACAACAAGTACTGAGATTGGTTTAGAAATGAAACTTTTACAAAATAGATTTGGGTTTGATGTTGCATATTATGTAAACAACTCTATTGATCAAATTTTTGGAGTACCTGTTAGTAGAGGAACTGGTTATACTTCTAAAATTCTTAATGCAGGAGAAATTGAAAATAAAGGTATAGAAGTATCTGTATCTGGAACCCCAATAAAAACCGACGATCTATCCTGGAAGGTAAATGTAAACTGGTCAAAAAATAAAAATAAAGTAGTTTCTTTAGAAGATGGTATAGAAAATCTTCAATTAGGTGATTTTCAAGGAGGTGTTACAATAAACGCTACTGTAGGTCAGCCATATGGTGTTATTTATGGTACAGATTACACTTACATAAATGGGCAAAGAGTTATAGACCCTTCTAATGGACAACATATAAAAACTACTGCATCCAATAATGTAATAGGAGATACTAACCCAGAATGGTTGATGGGTATTTCTAATAAAGTTAATTATAAAAACCTTTCTTTTAGCTTTTTAATTGATATCCAAAAAGGAGGTAGCATATTTGCATTGGATCAGTATTATGGTCTGGCAACTGGTTTATATGCCGAAACAGCTTTTATCAATGATTTAGGAAACCCTGTAAGAAATACTTTAGCCGATGGCGGTGGTTTTATCAATCCAGGTGTAAATCCTGATGGAGCTACAAATACTACGCGAATCAGAGCAGATCGATTTGGTGCTCAAGGATATCGTAGAGGTTTACCTGATGCTGCTTTTGTATATGATGCTAGTTATGTAAAATTACGTGAAGTCTCTTTAACATACACTTTTCCTAAAAAATTAATTGACTACACTTTCTTAAATGATGTATCTATAAGTATAATTGGATCAAACCTTTGGATTATTGACAAAAATACTCCTCATGAAGATCCTGAAGGAGGTTTAAGTTCTGGTAACCTACAAGGGTACTCTACTGGGTCATTACCAACAACCAGAGATTTTGGTTTTAACTTAAAATTACAATTCTAAAAAAATTAAGATGAAAAAAATATTAATCCTAATTACCGCGGTAATTATAGCCTCTTGTTCGGATAATCTCGAGAGTCTGAACGAGAATATTAAAGATCCATCTTCTGTTCCTGGAGAAACCTTATTTACAGGTGCACAGAAGAATCTGGTTGATCAAATAGTAGATCTAAATGTAAATAACAACAATACAAAACTTTTTGCTCAATATCTACAAGAAACAACCTATACAGATGAAAGCAACTATGATCAAACTAGTAGAACTATTCCTGCTACACATTGGAGTATTCTTTATAAAGATGTCTTAAAAGACCTGGATGAAGCTGCTAAGATTATAGAAGACACACAGTATTCGCTTCCTTCAGATATTGAAGTTAAAGCGAATAAGCTTCAAGTAATAGAAATCTTAACTGTCTATACTTATAGCATATTAATAGAAACTTTTGGAAATGTTCCTTATACAGAAGCTTTAGATATTGATAACCTATTACCTGCATATGATGATGGTGAAACTGTATACAAAACATTGGTTGGTAGACTTACGGTTGCTATTGATGCATTAGACACAAGCAAAGGAAGTTTTGGAGTTGCAGATAATATTTATGGTGGTGATGCATCGCTATGGAAAAAGTTTGCTTCTTCTTTAAAACTTAGAATGGGTATCTTATTATCTGATGTAGATAATGCATTTGCTAAAACTACCGTAGAAACGGCAGTTACAAGTGGTGTATTTACCAGTAGAGCTGATAATGCCAATTTTACATACTTAGCGGCTTCACCAAATACAAATCCTATTCATGATAATTTAGTTTTAAGTGGAAGGCATGATTTTGTTGCGGCGGTTACGATCGTAGATATGATGAATACATTGAATGATCCCAGAAGACCTTTATATTTCTTAGAAGTACCAGGAACGGGTACTTATGTTGGAGGAGGTATTGGAGCTACGTCAAACTATTCTTCACATTCTCATGTATCTGCTCAAGTAGAAGCGGCAACAACTCCAGGCGTAATTTTTGACTATGCTGAAGTTGAGTTTCTACTAGCTGAAGCAGCTGCAAGAACTTTTGCAGTTGGTGGTACAGCAAAAAGTCATTACGATATTGCTGTAGTAGAATCAATAGAAAGTTGGGGAGGATCAAATGCAGATGCAGTAACATACCTTGCACAAGCAACTGTAGATTACGATACTGCTTTGGCAGCAAGTACTGCAACTACTCCTTGGAAAGAAATAATCGGTAATCAAAAATGGATAGCTTTATTTAATAGAGGTATCGAAGCCTGGACTTCGATCAGACTTTTAGATTTTCCAACATTAGCGACACCAGCTGAACCTGTTTCTGGTTTCCCAAATAGATATACATATCCTATAATAGAACAAACCTTAAATGGTACGAACTGGCAAGCCGCCTCTACAACAATAGGTGGAGATCTTGCAGAAACAAAACTTTTCTGGGATTTAAATTAGCCAATATTTAGCTAAATTATTAACATAGTTTATAGGGGTGAGATAGAAAATCTCACCCCTATTTTTTATACCAATGTTATGCTTAGTTTTTTAAATAATATTCCTTCGTTACATATCCAGCAACCTTTTACCTTCCGAACAAGGAGATTTCTATTAAACATTTAACCACAAATCTAAAGGAGTGTTTTCTGAATAAAAGAAATAAAAAAACAAATCATTTATCTCGCATATCCCCAGGGGTTGTAGAAGAAGGGTTGGAAAGATCTCTACAATTTTCCTTCTGTTATTTCTAGATTTTCGATTTCATTCTAGGTAGGATCACCTATAAGTCATTACAAGAAACACTTTATTTGACGGCTTTTTTCTTTCAATCCTTATATTAAATTCTATGATTTGATTTCACTTTCAGAAATCGCTAACTATAAATAATAGTACATCGTAATCTTATAAATAAAGATTCCCCGAAAGCATGGCCTCGCTTCCAGGGAATCAACCTAATTAATCTAACCTAACTAACTTTTATGTTCTTTATAATCTATAAGTGAATAGAAAATCAATAGTATTACTCAAATTCTACAATCTTACAATATGAAATACCATTTGGGCAACTTGGTGTTTCAATCATTAAGCATACTTCATATCTTCCCGGTCCATCAAATTCATAATAAAATGGATTGTTGTGAGGAAATTCTGGTGATTTACCTACATATTTTCCGTTAACGAACCATTCTAGAGTAACATCATCGATTCCTTCAAATGCGCGAGGATAAAAATGATATGCAGCTTTATCTCCATCTCGTTCTGGTTCAAAGAACAGATCTGGGCAATCTCCTACTCTTATCTCTTTACAATATTTCACTCCTTCTGGACAATCAGGAGTAATCACTTTTAAACATACTTCATGAGCTCCAGAATCAAATTGATATACAAGAGTTCTATTTCCTGTCTGTGGATCATTTTTTGGTGATTCAACATCTTTCCCATCAACATACCACAATATTTGACTTACTTCGTCTGTACCTTCTATTTTTGCTTCAAAAGTATAGGTGCCCACGGTTCCCGGTTCTATTTCCTTTGTAAAAGAAACTTCTGGACAAACCAAATCTGATTCTTCAACCTCTATAACTTTACAATAAGAGACTCCTTCTGGGCAATTTGGTGTTTCTGTTTTGATACACACTTCATATCTACCTGGTTCTTTAAAATCCCAAATCAAATAATTATCTTCATCAGGTGCAGAATCTTCTACCAATCTATCATTAATATACCATCCATAAGATACTTCTTGAATCCCTCTAAAGTCTGCGAAAAATTTATAAGTAGATCGTCCCTGGTAATGTTTACTTCTAAAAAACAAATCAGGACAAGGGTTATTTTCATCTACCTCTACCTCTATATCAGCACAGGCTTCTATTGTTCTTTCCTCGGTTATTATTCTTACACAAATTGTATGTTTACCAGGCTCAAACAAATAATCCAAAATCTGATTAATAATATTTTCTTCATCTTCTCCTTCTATATCATTTCCATCTACAGACCAAATTGTCTGTGCATCATTGTTAATCCCACTTGTCTTAGCTTCAAAACTATAAACCGCACTTCCATCTTTGTTATCTATAACAATCTTAACCTCTGGATCATTATTAAAATCTTCAGTTTCGCAAGAACTAAATCCTAATAGAAGCGTAAACATCAACGTATACCAAATACCAAGTTTTTTCATCGTAAATAATTTTAGGGGTTACTAAATTTTCTTCAGAAGCTTTTTAAACCTCTCTTAAAATGAAACGGTTTAAAAAAAAATTACCCTACCCCCCCTACTTTCATTTTTTATTCTTTGATAGCTTGAAAAAAAAATCTAGATTTGAAAATATATTTTTATTCCCCTAAATGTCTGACAACAATAATTCTACATGTAACGAGCAAGTCTTTGACGAGTTTTTCAAAAGTAACTCCAAACTTTTGAGGAATTATATATATTACAAATTTGGAGATCTGGAACAAGCAGAAGATATTGTTCAGGATGCATTTATTAAACTCTGGAACAATTGCTCTAAAGTGTCGATAGATAAAGCCAAAAGCTATATTTATACTATTGCTACCAATCTTGGAATTAGCGTTACACGACATCAAAAAGTAAGGTTTAAATACAGAGATTATATTACACAACGTAAAACAGATATCAATCACGAATCACCAGAATTTATTGCTCTTGAAAAAGAGTATATGGAAAAATTAAAAAACGCAATTGCGGATTTACCAGAACGCCAAAGAGAAGTGTTCCTGCTGAGTCGAATAGATAAAAAAACATATAAAGAAATTGCAGAACTATCGAATGTTTCTGTAAAAGCTATAGAAAAATTGATGCATAAAGCATTATTAACATTAAGAGGAAAAATAGGAAATATTTAGAGTAAACCTATTAGCCTGAAAAACTTTTTAATAAAAAGAGGTAGGGTAATTTAAAAATAAAACGTTCACATATTATATGCCGAAGTTATGTTAGACGATAAAAAAGACGATATATTCTTATCCAGATGGATTAGCGGAGAGCTTTCTGAGGAGGAACTTCGTGAGTTTAAGTCTCATCCTGAATATGAGTATTATGTAAAAATAATGGCTGGTGCTGATGCTTTGGACCTAAAAGATTATGATGTAGAACAAGAACTCTCTACTTTAAAATCCAAATCAGGTTATACAGCAAAAGAAAATTCTAATTCGGTTATAAAATTATGGCCCTATATTGCAGTTGCAGCTTCAATTGCAATTATTCTGGGAATCTTTTTATTTAGCCCCAATGAATCTTTCAACACTAATTTTGGAGAACAATTATCCGTATTATTACCAGATGGATCAGAAATGATCTTAAATGCTAAATCTATTGCAAGTTTTGACAAAGAGAATTGGAAAGAAAATAGAATGGTAACATTAGAAGGAGAAGCCTTTTTTAAAGTAAAAAAAGGAAGTAAATTCACTGTTACTACCAAAAATGGTGAAGTTTCTGTACTAGGAACCCAATTTAATGTGCAATCTCAAAATACTTTTTTCGAAGTTACTTGTTTTGAAGGTAAAGTTAGTGTTGCCAATAAGGAAAATGAAGAAATTCTAACAGCAGGAAAAGGATATAGAAATCTAGAAAATACTGTCCCAGAAAGTTGGACTTTCGACACTCGGGAACCATCCTGGCTTAGCAATACAAGTTCGTTTAGAAGCATACCAATCAAATATGTATTTAATGAGCTTGAAGAACAATATGATTTAAAAATTAAAGCAACAGAGATAAATCTCGAAACTATATACACAGGAACTTTTCCTAATAATAATAAGGAAGTTGCTCTTAGAACAGTTTTTAGTACCTTAGGCATGAAGTATAGCTTATCGAAAGATGGCAAGACCGTGGTATTAGAAAAGTAATAGAATGACAAGACTTCTATGTGTATGTATTTTTTTATGTAGCATATCTGTTTCTTCTCAAGAAGAAGCAAAAGTCATTACTATCAATAATAGACCGCTACCAGAAATAATTCCTATAATCGAGGAATTTTATAGCCTTAAGTTTTCTTACATCGATACTTTTATAAAGGATAAAAATATTTCTATAACCCTAAGTCCTCAACTCTCTCTACAAGATTTAATTAAAAAATTACAACAACAAACGAAATTACAATTTAAAATCACTGGAAAAAACTTCGTTACCATTAGTGTTTTAAATAAAAGAGATACTATTTCTGTTTGTGGATATATTCTAGACGAAGAGCAAAAGCCTCTTAAGGATATAGGAGTTTTTTTTAAAGCTAATCGTACCAATGTTACCACAGACAACAAGGGGTATTTTGAAAGTGATCAGGTACCATACAACTCAGTTATTTTAATTAGCGCCCCCGGGTTTCGTCAAAGAATTCTGAATTCTAAATCGTTTTTAACCGACGAGTGTATCAAAATATACCTTACCAATGCACATGAAGAAATTCTGGATGAAGTATTTATTCAGGAATATTTGGCTAAGGGAATTACCCAAAACAAAGAAGTTATTCATATTGATTTAAATAATGTAGAAATTCTTCCCGGGCGTACAGAGCCAGATATTTTACAAACTATACAACTCACTCCTGGTGTTAATAATCCTTTTGAGACTGCTTCTGGGTTATTTGTAAGAGGAAGTTCTCCTAATCAAAACCTAGTACTGTGGAATGGTATAAAAACCTACCATCAGGGGCATTTATTTGGTATGCTATCTGCGTTTAACCCATATGTAGCTAAAGAGGTAAATTTTTCTAAAAGTGGAGTCAGTGCCAAGTATGGGGATAGAATTGCAGGAGTTGTAGATATTAAATCCGAAAACCAAATTGCAGAACGTTTTTCTGGAGGGGCTGGCTTTAATATGATCAATGCAGATATAGTAGCACATATTCCTATCATACGAGACAAAATATCACTTCAGGTATCAGGAAGAAGATCATATACCGATGTTTTAGAAACATTTACCTATAAACAACTCTCTGATCGCGTTTTTCAGAATACTAAAATTGCCGAGACCGTTGCCCTTAATAATGAAGATAATGATTTTTTCTATATAGATTATAATGCGAATTTAATTCTACAGCCTTCAGATGGTGACAAAATTGAAATTAATACAATTTATAGTAAAAATGACTTAGATTTTAGAAGAAGTGATGCTATCGAGTCCTTTAATGATGACCTTACTACAGAAAATGAAGGGTATAATTTTAAGTGGAGTCACACATACAGTAAAACTTTTAATACCAAAGTAAGTGGGTATTACACCAAATATCTTTTAAATTATCAGTTTATTACCCGAAACCTAGGAACAATAACCGAAATCGAAAGTAAAAAAAATACTGTTGGGGATTATGGTGCAGAACTTGGATTAAATTATGAACTATCAAAATATCAAAACATTTCTGGAGGTTATCAATTATCTAACAATACGATCAGATATGCCTTTGTTACTGCTACTCCTAGTTATGAACTAATTCTGGATGAAGATGATCGTTTTTTAAACACACATGCTGCATATGCAGAATACACATTCGATACTCCAAAAAACTTTTATGTTTCTGCTGGATTACGTTTCAATTTTTATGCAGAGCTTGACAAAACTTATATAGAGCCTCGGATTTTTGCTCAAAAATATATTACCAAAAATTGGGAAATCAATACTAGCTTAGAATACAGAAGTCAATCAACCAGCCAGATACAAGAATCTATCGTGAGCGACTTATCTCTTGAAAATCAAATCTGGACATTGGCAAACAATGAGCAGTTTCCCGTGATTAGTAGTCATCAATTTACATTAGGAAGTAGTTTTAGAAAAAATAAATGGTACCTGGATATCGATGGATATTATAAAAAAATTGAAGATATTACCACATTAACCGCAGGTTTTATTAACCCCATAGACAATGTTCACCATGTAGGAGAAAGTAGAATTTTTGGCGTCGATCTTTTTCTAAAAAAAAGGTTTAAAAATTACAAAACCTGGGTTAGTTATTCTTATATCAATACCCGTAATACATTTGAAGATATTAATAACAATGAATCTTTTCCTGGTAATTGGAATATTGAACATACAGTAAAATGGTCTCAATTTTATAAAATTAATAATTTTCAATTCTCCCTGGGGTGGATTTGGCATACAGGTAAAGCCTATACCAATGTATCTGGAGTAGATGAAAGTGGTGAAATCATAATCTTAGAATTTGATGAAATTAACAGCAATAATCTTCCAGAATACCATAGGTTAGATTTCTCTGCTATTTATGATTTTAAAATAGGATACAATCCCAATATCAAATACAGAATTGGGCTTTCTGTTCTAAATTTATACAATAAAAAGAATTTACTAAACCGAGAGTTTAGAACAACAAATTCTCTTAATAACCAGTTGATCAATTCTGATATATTATCGCTGGGGATTACTCCTAATATTAGCTTTAGAATTTTTTGGTAAATAACTACTCTATTTTTTTAGTTGAGTTTTCCTTATTTATCTATTTTCTTGTACCTTCATTGCCTACAAATCATATAACTAAAATGAAAAAACTCTTTTTTATTAATTGCATGTTTCTATTTTTATCTATAGGATATGCTCAAGAAACACATCCCGATTATAGTATAACAGATGAAATATCTCTTAAATGTAATCCTGTTATTAGTCAAGGAAAAACAGGTACATGCTGGAGTTTTTCCACCACCTCATATATCGAATCAGAAATTGCTCGTCTAGGACATGGAGTTCATGATTTATCAGAATTATTTCAAGTCAGAAATACATACACCGATAAGGCCCGAAATTATATATTAAGACAAGGTAAAGCCCAGTTTAGTGAAGGAGCACTTGCGCATGATGTTATAAAATCTATTCGTAAGCACGGAATCATTCCTAATGAAACTTATACAGGTTTTGCCGGAAGTATTGCAGACCGTCATGATCACAGTGAACTAATTAAATTATTAACCAATATGGTTGATAACGCAGTGAAACACAAAATTCTTTCACAAAACTGGTGGAAAAGTTATGAAGCAATGTTAGATATCTATCTTGGAAAAAGACCTGACACCTTTAATTATAATAACAAAACCTATACCCCTATTGAGTTTGCTAAAGAACTTGGGATAGATGCAAATAACTATATCACACTAACATCTTTCACTCATCATCCAATGAATAGTGATTTTATTCTGGAAATACCAGATAATTTCTCTAATGGTATATATCATAATATCCCACTTGATGAGTTACAACAGGTAGTTGATCATGCTTTAAAAGAAGGGTATACTGTAGCTTGGGATGGAGATGTAAGTGAAGTAGGGTTTTCTCAAAAAAACGGCTTAGCTGTTCTTACTCATAAGAAAGAACGTAAAGATGCATTTAAAGAATATATCAAAGAAGAAAAAGTCACTCCCGAATCTCGACAAAAAGAATTCGAAAAGTACAATACTACAGATGATCACTTAATGCATTTAGTAGGGAAAGGCATTGATAAAAAAGGAAAGATATATTATAAAATCAAAAATTCATGGGGAATTAAAGGAGCTCAACATGGGTATCTTTATATGTCTGAAGCATATTTTAGAATGAAAACTGTAGGGATTTTACTTCATAAAGATGGTATTCCTAAAAAAATAAAAGAAAAGGTATAATCAATTTATAAAACACAAAAAAGCTGTCTGTATATACAGACAGCTTTTTTTGTAATAAGAAATATATCTTTTTAAAACTGCTCTCTTCCAGAAAAATGAAAAGCTCCTTCAATAGCAGCATTTTCATCACTATCACTACCGTGCACAGCGTTTTCACTAATAGAAGTAGCATACTTTTTACGAATAGTACCTTCTGCAGCTTCTTCAGGATTTGTTGCACCTATTAAGGTTCTGAAATCTTCTACAGCATTTTCTTTTTCTAAAATAGCCGCTACAATTGGACCACTTGTCATATACTCTACTAATTCTCCGTAAAAAGGACGCTCTTTATGAACTGCATAAAATGCTGCAGCATCATCTGTAGTAAGTTGAGTTAATTTCATTGCTACAATTCTAAACCCTGAAGCAGTAATTTGCTCAATAATTCCTCCAATGTATCCTTTTCTTACCGCATCCGGTTTAAGCATTGTAAAAGTTCTGTTTGTTGCCATTGTATGTTTTTGTTATCTAACACCTCTTATAACCAGAAGTATTTCAAATTATTACTTAGGTATATAAAACCCGATTTTTAAAATTTTTGTGCAAAAATATATATAAAAGCATCAAAAACAAGAATTATTATATGAAATGAGTATTATTAAGAATCAATTATTTACATCCGAATAGATTTATTCTTCCTTTTATAGGTAAAGAAAAGTACATTCAATAACTAGATCTCCAAATCTATTTTTTAGGGTATTGTCGTTTATACTCTTGTAATACAATATTATTTTTACCTCGAATCTGCATAGTTACGGTATAAGAATCAAGATCAAATTTTAGCACTCCAAAACTTGGAGTTGAGATTACCCGACCGATTCTGTACTTATTAGATTCTCCTTTATATGCGGCATATGAATGTGTTAAACCACTAGATGTAAAATCAATTAATGGATACTTAAGCCCTTTTACCTTATTCATAGAAAATTCAGAAATATGCCGATCTCCACTAAGCATTATAGCATTTCTTACTCCATTATTTATTAGCATATCATTTAACCGTTTTACTTCGTGAGGAAAATTCCCCCAAGTTTCAAAACCATGTTCTGATGACAAAAATTGAATACTACTCACAATAAGAACAAAATCAGAATAATTGGATGCCAGCTCTTTTTCGAACCATTTCCATTGCGCTTCTCCTAATACAGTTCCTTCATTATTTTCATATGGTTCATACCGTCTTCCTTCTTCTGTACTCTTTCTTAAAGCAGATCTAAAATATCGAGTATCCAAAACGATCACTTTTATGCTTCCTTTTTCAATTTCAAAAACTCTTGATGTATAAACCCCATCCTGAACTCTTAGAGGATCATCCTTTCCTACTTCTAAAAAATCTAGAAATAACTGCTGGCTCTCTTCTTTTTTATTCCACTCTACTCCTGCATCATTTTTACCATAATCATGATCATCCCAGGTAGCCATTACAGGAACTACTTTCTTTAATTTTTGATAATCCGGATTACTATTTTGTATCGTATAATCACTTTCTATTTTGGACATATCATCAGAATCTGCATAGATATTATCTCCTCCCCAAATAAATAGATTAGGAGTGTTTTTTAAGATTTCATTCCAAAAAGGCTGAGGGCTGTTCTGCTTATTGCAACTTCCGAATGCTATAACAAAATCTGAAGATGATGCCGCTTTATCTTGTGAAAAAGTGAATTGAATTACACAAAAGAACATAACTAGAAAACTATCAATATATCTCATGATTCTTAAATTTAATGACTCAACAAAATTAATTGTTCTAATATTACTAAAATATTATTTATTGTATCTTCGCTGACCTATGAATACTAATGAAACAAACAAGGTAAGAAGACTTCTTTCTTCTACAAAAAATATTGTAATTGTAACCCATAAAAATCCTGATGGTGATGCTATAGGTTCTAGTTTGGCATTATATCACTATCTTATTTCTTTTGGACATGATGTTACGGTTATTACACCAAATGATTATCCTCTTTTTTTAAAGTGGATGCCTGGTGAAGATACTATTCTTAAGTATGATAGTGATATTAAAACTGCGTTATCCAAAATCGAAAAAGCGGATCTTATTTTCACTTTAGATTTTAATCACTTTTCTAGAAGTGGTGATATGGAGCATATTTTAGCAAAAGCCAAAGCTACCTTTATTATGATTGATCATCACCAACAACCCGATGATTACGCAGAAGTAACTTATAGTGATCCTGGTATGAGCTCTACCTGCCAGATGATATATCATTTCATAGAAAAACTGAATGATCTGGATAAAATCACCCCAGAGGCCGCAACCTGTATTTATGTTGGAATAATGACAGATACCGGATCTTTTAGATATAGATCTACAACAAGTACTACTCATAAAGTAATAGCAGATCTAATCGATCGAGGAGCTGATAATACTAGAATCCATGAAAGCATTTATGATACTAATACACTATCCAAAATTCAATTAAAAGGTATTGCTTTAAATAATCTAAGAGTACTACCAGAATACAAAACAGCATACATTACTTTATCTCAAAAAGAACTGGATCAACATGGTTTCAAAAAAGGAGATACTGAAGGCTTTGTTAATTTTGGGCTTTCTATAAAAGGAATCAAATTTGCTGTTATTTTTATAGAAAACAAAGGAGAAGAAATTATTAAAATCTCCTTACGCTCTAAGGGTGATTTTTCGGTAAACGAATTCTCAAGAAATCATTTTGAAGGAGGAGGCCATAACAATGCTGCAGGTGGGAGAAGTAATCTATCATTATCTAATACCGTTGAAAAATTTATTAGTATCTTACCAACTTATAAAAAAGTCCTGAATCAATGAGATTAGCCCTTCACACGCTCTGTCTTCTTTTTTTATTTTCTTCTTGTAAAACACCTGAAGCCCGAAGACCAATAAGTATAAAATCTGGTTCTTTTATTAGTGAATCTATTAATCGCAATAAAGAACTTGCAGCAAGAGAAGAGGCTAGAATTCAAAAAATTATTAATGAAGACTCTACTAATAATTATATAACCTCAGAAACAGGATTCTGGTATTTCTACACTAAAAAAGATACCGTATCTACTATCACACCGCAATTTGGAGATATTGTAACCTTCGATTATAATGTAAAAGATTTAGGCGGCACTGTAATTTATTCAGAACAAGAATTAAACACAATTACATACCGTATTGATAAAGAAGAACTTTTTTTAGGTCTTAGAGAAGGATTAAAGCTTATGAAACAAGGTGAAATGGTGACATTTCTGTTTCCTTCTTATCAAGCATATGGATATTATGGTGATGATAATAAGATTGGCACAAATATTCCGTTAATAGCAGAAGTAACACTTAACACAATTACAAAAGAATCAACAACAGAAAATTAATTACCAACAAAAATGAAAAAATTAAATTTATTATTCTTAGCTATTATTGCATTAGCATTCAACAGTTGTAATGAAAAATATCCAGATTTACAAGAAGGTATTTATGCCGAAATCGTTACAAATAAAGGAACAGCAGTAGCAAAATTACACTATGATCTTACGCCTATGACGGTTGCCAACTTTGTTTCTCTGGCAGAAGGCACCAATACTATGGTTGATAGTACTTACAAAGGAAAAAAATATTATAATGGAATTATATTTCACAGAATAATCAAAGATTTTATGATCCAAACCGGAGATCCTCTAGGAACAGGAACAGGAGATCCAGGATATAAATTTCCGGATGAGATTGTGGATTCACTTTCTCATAAATCAAAAGGAATCTTATCAATGGCAAATTCTGGCCCAAATACCAATGGTAGTCAGTTTTTTATTACGCTAAAAGAAACTCCATGGTTAAATGGAAAACATACTGTTTTTGGAGAAATCGTTTTAGGACAAGACATTATTGATAGTATTGGTGTTACAAAAACGGTTCCTGGAGACAAACCAGAAGCAGAGATAAAAATGATGGAAGTTAATATCATTCGCAAAGGTTCTGAAGCTAAAGCTTTTAATACAGAAACTGCGTTTACAGACAAGATAAAAGCTGTTGAAGAAGAAAAGGCTGAAAAAGAACGATTAGCAAAAGAGCGTAATGAAGCTATTGCTGCAAAGTTTAATGAACAGAAAGGTACAGCAACAAAATTAGAAAGTGGTCTTGAAATTATACATGTAAATCAGGGAGATGGACCACAACCCAAGCCGGGAGAAACTGTAGGTATAAATTATGCAGGGTATTTCACAGATGGAAGAGTCTTTGACACTAATATTGCTGAAAAAGCAAAAGAACTAGGAGTTTTTAATCAGCGTAGAGCTGATGATCCAAGAGGGTATGCCCCTGCACAAATGCCATATTCTGCTGAAGCAAAAATGATTGCCGGCTTTAAAGAAGGTATATTACAATTAAAAAATGTAGGTTCTAAAGCTATCATTTTTATTCCTTCTCATCTTGCTTATGGAGAAAGAGGGAATAGAGGGATTCCACCAAATACTGATCTTATTTTCGAGATAGAATTAGCTAGTATCCCAGGTCAGGCAGAAGAAAAAAAATAATTCCTATTGTATTATCACAATAGTCAAAAAACAAAAACATCCCGAATTAATCGGGATGTTTTTGTTTTGTATAATATCCTCTCAAAATTCTCATTCTGTAGAAGTTAAAAGACCTTTACAACCGTTTTGCTTGTACTTCTTCTCCATTATCAATAAGAGTTAAACTTTCTATTTTACCACCCTCATTCTTATTAAATCGAATATTATAAAAAATCATAGCTCTTATTGTTCATTACTGATTTACTAAAATGTTCCTTTATATCTATATCAGTCATAGGTTGTAAAACTCCATATACTATCTCTTTATAAATTTTATTTGTTAAGGAATTAGGAGATAAAAATTTTGATCCCATTACGTATCTAGCTTTATTAATAATTTCTTCAGAAAAATGTGTCGAAAAATACTTTGCTACTACAGAGGCTTCAAATATTTTTTCTAATGATGTCTTATTTCCTTTTTCAAAATTTGCTATTATAGTTCCCGCATTCTCGCATAGCATGTATCCAGTTTTATATTTTATCATTAACTCCCCAAGGCTATCAAGGAAGTTTTCTGACTCAGATAACTTTTTATCATTCTTGATTTTTTTTTGACTAAACGCTTTTAAATGCAAAATCACGCAGAACGCTGCTCCTAAATAAGAACCAGGTACCAGTGCCTGGAACCATGATCTTTGATAAATTAAAAGCTCACATCCATCTTCATTTGTAATATCTAATTTAATAACATTAGTGCTACTCACTACTAAATTCTTGAACGTAACTGATTTTGTAAACGAGCCTTTCATTGTATCTCCAAATACAGCATCTTCAAATTCAATTTTATCATCATTTGCAGGCAGAAAAAATACTGCCTTAGTCCCATTAGTTAATGTTGCTGTGAATACTAAATAATCCGCTACACCAGATAATGACATATATGGGGCCCGACCATTTATTATATAAAAATTTCTTTCTTTTTGCGCCACTATATCTTTGTTACCAGAAACCTCTTTAAAAGTTCGTACCGACCCGGTATTGGCAATCAATATTTGTTCTTTTTCTATCTTTTTTAGTAAAACTTCTCTTTTCCAATATTGTATACTTTTCTTTGGAAAAGGGAAAGAAGATAATGATGCCAGAATATAATAATGCATAGATAAAGCAACAGACACAGGAATTGATATTTCGCCAATCCTGTGCAAAATTCTGAAACATTCTTGATAAACTGTTTCTGTATTTTTCTCATAACAAGGAATAAAGGGTAGCCTTGTTGTTTTTATAAATGCATAGAATTCTTTATAGTTTTTGGTCTTCTCAACTTCATAGAGTTTATCGCACACTTTTTCCAGTTCGGTTTTTCTGTTAATTTTTTGATTATCAATTATCATATTCTTCATTTCTAAATATCGATTAGTGGATTACATACATATCTTAAATGCGGGGAAGCCACATGCTCATGGTTGCAGCAAAAATTCCAATACCGGTTATGATGGTCAGAAAAAAAAGAAGGGTTGTCATGGCCAGCTTACCTGGAGCACCACTTCGGTCTTGTACTCGAAGATAGAGTTCTAAAATAGCTAGTGGCACTAGAAATTGTCCAAAATCCAGGAAAACGAGAAACGGTCCTCGAAACGTTTCTAGATCAAAACCAACCGGGCCACCATTAATAAAAAGCCAAAACATTAACCCGATACGAAAAAACCAGACACCATTAGATACCAAAAACAATCTAAGTGCCCATTGCCTGTGGGTATTAAAATCACGAGCAACAGCTGTACGCCAGGACATAATAGCAAAAAACATAATCAAAAAAGCATTAATACTAACACTTACTTGACCAACAAGCCCACCTATATTACCACGAGTCCAGATCATATAAAGCCCATCAACGCTAATCAATAATGCAGTGAAGATATATATACGGCCATTCCATCGATGAAAAGCACGAGCATGGATACGAATTTGGGGAATAAATTGGAGTGGCCCACCTACCATGATAATGATTGCTAATACAATATGTAATGCAACAGCTAAATTACCCATGGTTTCTCCGGGAATATATCCATGTGGAAGAACTTCATTCCATTTCTCAAAATCTCCATTTATTGCAGAACTACCATAAAAAAAAGTTACATAATATGCAAAGATCCATTGACCAATAACAGCCACAAGGAACCAAAACGTTACCGCCGCATCCAAAGCTTTATCTGCTTTTACAGTTTTAGGTTGTGCTATACTGGCACTACTATTTTCTGATTTCATTTTATTCGTTTTTTGATTGATGATGATATGATTAATACTTATTTAAAAAAAAAAAAAAATATGAAAGGCTTTCTTTGATTATAGAAAAGCAGTCATTTATTCTTTACATTTTCTTATTATACAACTAGTCATTATTAGACTAGCTCGTAAATAATTGTAATCGAATTGAGTTTTTTAATACTAAACTTGTACTGTTAGAAATAATTGATTAGAGCTTATTGTAAGGAATAAAATCATTCTTGTACTGTAGTCAAAAATTGCCAACAAGAGTAGTATTAACTGTATTTGTCTGATCAATTTCTTAATCTATTCCTTTTTCATTAAAGTTAGCTTGTTCTTACTTTTTTTGAGATAAGATATAACATACCTGTCCTCACTATTTTGTAAGTAATTATAAATATAATAGTCAATAAAACCCCGATTCCTGTTGGCAAAATTACTCCAAACGTATATGTCATTCCAATAACAAAACCCAGTAAATGCTCTGACCTGTATAGTGGAACAAAAAATGAAACTAGACATAATCCAATCATCATATATCCTGGAAAATCCGAACCAATAGTAAAAAAGAAAGAGATCAATATCCCAAATGAAAGAGCTCCAATAAATCTATATATGATTCTGGTCATATTTTGAGGTAATCCCAATCTCTCTTTATTAACTAATCTTTGATGGATGCGATATAGTAAATACCAAGTAAGTAATGGGAGGACAATTACACCCCACCAATTTGATATCCCAGGTAAATCTTCGCGATGGAGAATATGGTGGGTTGGCACACCTTCATGGTAATAGTCCCAAATTAGATGTGTTCCTACCAATAGAGTTATTATACCAGTAAAATAGATTCGAATTTCTAACTTCTTTTTTTCATTTGATTTCATAACTATTCGTTTTCTGATTGATGATGATTGATGATAAATGTCAAATTTTTAACTTCTAATAAAAATAAGTTCGATATAGATTACCTAAATCTAAAAAGTTCCTTTATGTAGTTTTTAAAGACGTATCCCCACGGAATAACAATAAGGTCAATAGGAATTGCCATAAGAAATGGTTTAAGAAATTCTTCTGAGGTCGAATCTAATTGACCAGAAGACCATAAAGGATATGCAATACCTATGGCCCATACCGACTTATAAAATAATTGCAGTAAAAGCAAAGGCAACATTTTTAATGGATATCGTATTCCTAAGCCCATTAAAGTAGCATATGCGGCCCAGAAACTATAGGTAACTCCATCATAAGGGCCCCAAACTTCGCTAGGGTTGATAATTTCTGACCATGTACTATGCCCCAAAGTTAAAAAGGTAAGGAGGTAAATAGCTCTCATAGCATACAAATAGAACTTTGGTACTTTTTTAGTTTTTACAGAATTGTTTTCTAACGTGTTTGTGACATCGTGTTTTGATTTCATAATTGTTCGTTTTTTGATTGATGATGATTGATGATTTCTTAAAATTTAAAATGTTTAGGTTTTAAACATTTTATTTCGATATTTTATCCGGATAGATATATGTCTTAGTTGTTAGACATATGAGTTGATTTGCCCTTTTTTATCCCCATAATTAATAACCATAGACAAGTACCTATTTCCCCTATACTCGCAGGGAGCATAACAAAGGAGGGGATTTCATAATTAGGAAAAAGTAGTCCTCCGCATACCGCTATCAAATAGCTAAAACAACCAACCATCAACAAAATGCCTAATACTTTAGGAAGAAAACCTGATTTAAAAACCAAATATCCAAAAGGAAATAGCCAAAGTCCCCAAAAAACCTCAACAATAAGAATTCCATTATCATAAGACTCTAAAAGCAACATTACCTGCGCTTCTAACTGTTCTGCAGTATACATCTTCAAATATTCAGCATTGCCAATTAAAGACAGAACATCAACTTTATTTTGTATATTTAAGTAAGAGATAGGAATACTAATGATCGCAAATACTACCATTAATACTGCAGAATTTTCATGTACTGGTTTAAGTAATTTGTATAAAACTATTGGTAACATTATATAACATACATAGCAAATCAATCCGCTTAAAATTCCTATTCGAAATAACATTTCTGATGTCACTATATTGTTAAATGTAATTGAGGCATCATCCCATACTATAAGTTTTGAGGGCACATACATTAGAGTAAAAATTCCACTTAACACAATACTTAGATAAAACAACCCTGCTATTCTCGCTGTCTTATTTTGTGTCTTATAATCTTCGTTTTTTATTAAATCCATAGTGTTCATTTTTTTGATTGATGATGATTATCTTTTGAAAATATTGGAAACAAAACTCCCATAGTAAAAAGTAATATCTATACTTAATACTGTTCTTTTATATAGTAGGTTATAGGATAAAAAGTGTGCGTTTTACAACTATATCGCTACTGTAATTTATTATGGATGTTGTTTCTAAGCTTCCTGCTTAGGCCATTTCAAGGCATGGCCAATGATTAACATACTCAGAGCGATTTCTATTATCCCCAAAAATGTATAATACATTGTCCAGGGTGTAGGGTTTATCATAGTAAGAACCACTATAATAGTATAAAGGCTACCGACAATGATATTCAACCAGCGATTTATGCTTGGTTTTAGTAATAGAGATACTAAAATCATCATTGCAGGAATAGCCATACTTATTGCAAAAGCCAGAATTACAGTAGGAGTTGTCTCACCAATAGGGGTGACTTTAGCTATCATATCTTCTATTGCTCCGGGTACGAATAAGGAGAAAAAATCTCCATAAATATAACATACTATAAGTGAGGTCCACAATGCAGAAAGTTTTAGCTTTACATTGATTTTATAATCTTCTAATATTCTGTTTTTTTTGATTAAATCCATACTATTCGTTTTTTGATTGATGATGATAATTTAATTTTCTTCTCTATTGATTAGTTAGAGAAATCAATTTCATTCGTATTCCCTTTTAATTTTACATTAGATCCAGGAGTAGCAGAGCATTTAACCGACTCATATGACAGTTCGAGATTTCCATTACTATCATCTGTAAATTCCAGTATTAAATCTTTTCCAGAAACTGTTCCTTTTGTTTCGAAATATGATTCTGAGTTCACCTGTAGTGAATCCAATTGATGATTAGAAACAAATATTCTCACGGTATCTCCTTTTTCCTCTCTCTTTGTTTTTTCTATGATTAATTTTTTATCCTTCACTTCAGTTTTGATATGTATCAATAAATTTTCTGAGGCTTCTACTTTTACTTCAGTTATACTATCTTGTTTAAAAAAAACTTCAATACCATGACTAACCGATATCTTGCTAAACGCAGAAACAATTCTTGTTTCAGATATCATATTCTCTGTATATCGAATTGCATTCTCTCGAAGTTCTCCTTTCCTCACATTATCATGTATAGAAAACTGAAAAGCCAGAAAAAAAAGAATAACAGCTCCTAATGCACCTATTACAATCCAATTACTTGTTTTCATGATCTATATTATTTAGATATTGATTAAATGAGTCTTTTACTTCTTCAAATTTTATATCAAGCAGTCCCATTTTTTTAAATATATCCGGAAGAAGTTCTTCCATAAATTCTTTTCTTTTAATATCGAGAACCTTGTTGTATCCATTTTCTGAAACAAAATACCCTATCCCTCTTTTGTTATAGATTACCTCTTGTTCCTGCAAATAGGTAAAAGCCCTTATCGCAGTGTTAGGGTTTACCTCTACCATAACAGCAATCTCTCTCACAGAAGGTATTCTTTCATCCTCCTGCCATCTTTTTACAAGTATATTCTCATAGAAAAAATCTACGATTTGTAAATAAATAGGTTTGCTGTCATCAAAATCCATCCTTATACTTCCTTTTCAACTATCTTAAAATAACTTGCCAATAGCATTAATGGCACAAAAATGCCCATAAAAAATCCTTTTCCCATTCCAGAAAAATCTTGTCCAGTCTTATCAAATGCTTCTGAAGCTAGTCCTTCTCCCGAAAATACATCATACCCATAATTGAGCATCCCGAAAAGCATCATATTGAGTACTACCAGCCCAAAAACAAATAATACAACTACAAGTAATGTTTTTCCTACTCTATTTTTATTAAATGCGATAGCACCATAAAGAAATACGGGTTGTATGACAAAATACACCTTAACCAGTTGCCAGTAACTTTCTGAAAATATAGGCAACAGGTGAAAATTCGTTTCAGAAAACATGCTACCAAGTATAATTGTTATTTGTCCGACCAAAAAACCAAGGAATGAAAATACAAGAGTATATACCACAAAAGTACTAAGCCAGGCTGCAGCTATTCTCTCATAAGATGAAACGGGTAATGAAAAATATAAATGGTTTGATTTTTGGTTATGCGCTTCTTTAAAAGTTGAAAAAATGAATAGTACTCCTAGCCCTACATAAAATTTACCAAATATGCTCATAAATTCGCCACTCGAAATCTGATGATCTCCTCGTAAACTAAACAAAAAGACAATAAAAAAAATAGCGCTGGCAACAGATAAAGTAGTAAGTATTGCTCCCTTTAGAAGTATGATATCTCTATATATAAAACTGCCTATTCTCTTAATGTTAAATTGCTCCATCATGAAATGTATTTAAGGCATTATTAATTCTATTAGACTCGCTTAAAACGGCATTAAATAATAATTCGAGATCCACTTCTGTCTCATCTCTATCTTGTCTAAAAAGCATAGCTTTTCCTCCAAAAGATGTTTCAGAATAAATAATAGATTCTTTTGCATCTCGTGTAGGTTTTCCAAACCATAAATGTTCAGAAACATTAGACAATGGTTGATCAAATGCTACTTTAGATTGATCCAATATCACTACATGATTTATCAAACTATGTAAATCCCGGACCTGATGGGTAGAAATAATAATACATTTTCCCTCATCAACCGCCAGAGCCATAATCTTCCTAAATTGACTTTTTGATGGGATATCCAACCCATTAGTTGGCTCATCCATAAGCAGGAGCTTCGTATTTGTTGCAATTCCAAATGCAATAAGTACTTTCTTCTTATTACCAAAAGAAAGAGTTGATATATTTTCATCGGCCGAGAGCTTAAACTCTTCTATTAATTTATAAAATTGATCCCGAGAGAACCCTGGATAAAAAGGAGAATTTACTTGTTCATAAGTAGAAATCTTAAGTCCTGGTAATTCAAAATCTTCTGGTACCATAAAAATATCCTGAAGACATTTTACATTTCTTCCTGAAATATTTTCACCCAAAACCCGATAATAACCCGCTTTTGGGAATAACAATCCAGTCATTATCTTCATTAATGTACTCTTTCCTTCACCATTCTTACCAAAAAGCCCATAAATGTTTCCCGGGATAAAATCTAAAGTGATATTATCCAGGATTATTTTGCTTTTTGGGTAATAGAACCGTAAGTCTTTAATTTGAATCATGGTTAGTGTATTAGTCATCTAGTACACTGCAAATATATCTAAGAGAAATCAATAAACCAAAGGTTTTTTATTTTATTGATTATCTGCCAGTTAACCTATTAAAATCAAAACAACGCTTAGGCCAGATATAGTAAAGGTTTTCGGAATATTACATTTTTAGAATTATAATATTGAAAATTGACGCTCTTCTAATTAAATATTCCAATTTTTAAAGAATTTTTAAAGTTATAGAAGGTCATTATGCTGTCTTATGGGCTTTCTTTTTTTCTATAAGCAACAATTCTTTTTCCATTTTTCTAAATATTTTTTTCATAAAATATTTATGAAATGGTTTCACAAAAAAGAAATATATTTTTCCCAAGGTATTATGAATTTTCACCACAGTTGCTAGTTCTATTATCGTGTCTTTCTCCTCTTTATAGCTAATAAAAGATAGTTTAAAATCTAAATGTTTATCTGTTTGTCCTGTTAATAATTCTATATCATTCTTATCCAGTACATCAAATATTGCAATACTATCCCCAATATTACCTTCAAATTCGTTCAAATATGCTTCTCTTTCTATATGGGTTAGTTTAGTTGCCGTTTTTAGTCCCATTTTTTTGGCTATTTTCTCTCTAGAGAGTAATAGTTTTGTAAAAAACGGTGAGAAGGATTTAAAGAATGCCACCATGCAATCTTTTGGTTTAGGCACTTCATTTAATAATGTGGTTCTTAATTGAAAAACATCACTATAACTTACTTCTTTACTTTGTTTAGTAATTAGATATTCTTTATTTAGTTCTATCTCTATTATTTTCATTTTTTAAAAACTAAAGTCACATTATTATTCTTTATTTACTATTGTTATAGCATACTACTACATCTTTTTATTTAAGATATAATACCTATGTTCATCCCAAATTTTATCATTCTTAATAATTGCCTTTTGGAATATTCCTTCTTTTTTAAATCCACTTTTTTCGAGAACCCTCATCGAAGTAGTGTTATATTCAATAATTCCTGCATATATTCTAATCAGGTTTAATTTTTCAAATCCATATTCGGTTATCTGGTCTACGGCTTTTGTAGTAATTCCTTTACCCCAATATGGTTCTCCCAGCCAATACCCTATTTCTGCAGATTTTCTATATATATCATTTTGTAACATAAGAGATATAACTCCGCAAAGTTCCCCTCTAAACTCTATCCCGAAGCTTACCGCAGGATCCTGTTGTATTGTCATCTCAATAAAGGATTTAGCATCCTTTTCATCATAAGGGTTAGGGAAATAATCTCTTAAATTATTTGATATATTACTATTCTTGGCAAGTTTTGCCATTTGTGATTTATCAGATTCTTCAAGCTCTCTTATTTTAATTTCTCTATTATCCATAATTCATTAAGTTATTGATAAACCCAAGCAATGATATGGCAATTTATGAAGGTAATTTTCATTCTGCACTTATTTTTTCGACATCAAATATTCTTTTAAACTACTTTTAATAAAGTATTCCCAGCCTCCTATACAGCTCTCTCGTGCAAATTCTGGAATGTCTGATGGAAAACTGTGTATTATTTCGGTTATCAACCTAAGTTTTACATGGTTCTCATTTTTAAACAATTCGAATGTTACGAATGAATCTCCACTATATTCTTTATATCTCCAACCATATTTTATTTTCTGATATGGTATTACTTCTGTTATCTTCCAGAGGTGTGTAAATTTTCGATTTTCGACCTCGACAACAAATTGTGTTTCAAATCCTTCTTTTGCTTCAAACGATTCAATTTGTTCAAAAAACCATTTTTTCATTTGGTCTAACTCTGTTATGCTTTCCAAACATTTTTTGGTGTTGTCATATAAGTTTCTTCTACTACAATTGGTACATCTGTATTTTTCATATGACAAAATATTTTAACTATGCATTTTATTTTCTCCTCTCTTCTATTGAGCAGCTTTTGTTTTTCTCATCGTTTTCTAATAAAATGAACTTTTGATATTAAATCGTTTTCAATTTCATAGATCACTACTACTTCATTAAAACCAACTCCTTTTCTACCAGTTACTTGTTCTCTATCAATTACTTTGTTCCCAAATACTATTCTATTTGTAATAGTCGCTCTAAGTTTTGGAGAATTCTCAAAGACATCTTGATAAACTTCTTTTAGTTTTGAAATATTATCGATAAATGGTTCTGACTCAAGAAAATTATAAATTTTGATATCAGCAGTATAAAAAGATAAAAAATCAGGTAAATTTCTATCATTATATGCATCTAATTGGTCTTGTACTATTTTTTCTGGATTCATTTTTATCTATCCTATTTTTCTATTAATGTTGGAAAATTGTCAAGATCAACATCCGGTATTTTTTCATTGCAATTCTTTATTATTTTCCCAAGTAAATAAGGGCCCGTTTCTTTTTCATACCCCAGCCGAATATAAGTATAACAATCATTTTCTCTTAGATCTGTAAATTCTGTTGAAAAATAAGAAATACCCGTTTTATCACTTGTATCAGATTCATCTCCAAAATAGAAGCTTGAAGCTATATCTGCTTTTCCATTTTGAGTATGATTTGATTTATCAAATTCTGTCATCTCAATTTTATAATCGATTGTAGTATAGTTAAGTCTTTTAATTATAACGGCAACTGCAAGATTACCTTTTTTACCCGTTAATGTTATTCGACGACCTATTTCTGGAGTTTCGGGGAAATAAATAGTATCTGTATCATTTAAAATCAACAGATTATCAGAAAGTGTGATCTTCTTCTCTCTTAATTTTTTGAGTCCATCAATGAATTTATCTGAATAGTCAGACTTATTTTTAATACTTATTTCTGTTTCTTTTTTATCAATATCATTTTCCTTATCATCAGAAAGATCTACTCTCTTATTAGTATATGAACTACCTGTAGCTATTGTTTTTGTTGTATCTACAAGAATCGAAGATGCTTTTTCATTCGTCTGTGAGTTACTACACCCCAATACACTCATTATGATTAGAGTTGTTAATATATTTTTTGTCTTTACTATTTTAAGATGATTCATAATAATTCTGTGGTAATTATTTAATTTAAAAAAGACAAGAGGCGTTTTCTACTGTAGTTTAAAAGTAATTAATTCAAGTGAATATGGTAAGAAAATTCTACAACAATGAATTAAAGTTATTATAAAATGATCTTAATACATACTTCTATAAACCAATAGGTCTATCTTACTTATACCAGACGTCGTGCCCTTGTATAAGTAAGATAGACCTATATGCTATCAATACTTTGATTAACAGTTATAGTCAAAAAGACAATTACTGTTTCTTTGGAGTTTCTTTTAAGATTTCTTTTACGAATTTCC
This sequence comes from Aquimarina macrocephali, assembly GCF_051627225.1. Lineage (NCBI taxonomy): Bacteria > Pseudomonadati > Bacteroidota > Flavobacteriia > Flavobacteriales > Flavobacteriaceae > Aquimarina > Aquimarina macrocephali. Next base: position 3,619,903 of record NZ_CP151795.1, on the reverse strand, counting down.
AGTATTTTTGTACTGATGAGATGCTTGTTCTTTCATCTGGTGAATGTGCTCCCAAAATTGTTGGTCCAAACGATATCATATCCATATCTGGATAATTCTGCCCCAGGATACCACATTCTAGTCCTGCATGACAGGCAGCTACGTGTGCTTTTTCACCATTAAGGTTTTGATACAATTCATCCATTACTTTCAAAATTGGAGAATTCATATTAGGAGCCCAACCGGGGTAATCCCCACTAGTAGTTACTTCACATCCTATTAATTCAAAAGTAGCTCTCAACTTGTTTGCAAGATCCAACTTAGAAGATTCTACACTACTTCGGGTTAGACATTCGATAGTGATATCTCCTTTTCCTATCGTTATTTTAGCAATGTTATTAGAGGTTTCTACCAAGTCAGAGATTGAAGCGCTCATAGTATACACTCCATTATGTGCAGCATACAATGCCTTTATTACTCCTTCCTGAACACCTAACTCCATTACCTGTGTTGGTAGATCTGTAGTATTAATTTCTATAGTAAGATCAGGGTCTGCGATAGAAAGTTCATTCTGGATTGTTTTAGATAACTCTCCTATTTCGAATTCAAAAGCTTTTGCCTGTACTGCATCTACTACAATTATAGCGAAGCTCTCTCTTGGGATTGCATTACGCAAGCTTCCTCCTTTTACTTCACTAATCTGTAAGCCAAAATTCTCAAAACCATCAAATAACAGTCTATTCATTATTTTATTAGCATTCCCTAATCCTTTATGAATATCCATACCAGAATGCCCTCCACTAAGTCCTGTAATAGCAATAGTATACCCTACTTTACCATCTGTAACTGGTTCTTCTTTGTAATTTCTTTTTGCTGTAACATCAATTCCGCCAGCACAACCAACTCCTATTTCATCATCTTCCTCGGTATCCAGGTTTAATAATATATCTCCATGTAACCATCCTCCTTCTAATCCCATCGCTCCTGTCATTCCTGTTTCTTCATCAATGGTAAATAATGCCTCGATAGCAGGATGTGCAATATCTGTAGATTCGAGAATTGCCATAATAGTAGCTACTCCTAATCCATTATCGGCACCAAGAGTTGTTCCTTTGGCTCTTACCCAATCTTCATCGATATACATTTCTATACCTTGAGTATCAAAATCAAAATCGGTATCTGAATTTTTTTGATGCACCATATCCAGGTGAGATTGCATCACTACCACTTTGCGATCCTCCATTCCCGAAGTAGCCGGTTTTCTAATTAGAACATTACCAACCTTGTCTATCTCGGTAGTTAATCCTAATGATTCTCCAAAATCTTTCATAAACGCAATGACACGTTCTTCTTTTTTTGAAGGTCTTGGAACCGCATTAAGATCTGCAAATTTATTCCATATCACTTTGGGTTCAAGGCTTCTTATTTCTGAATTCATAATTGATGTTTAAATATTGTCAGCGTTATATTATAGATATTTAGCAAAATTCTAAATTTTAAATCAAGTATCAAAGCTTAGAGCTATCAAAGTCATAAAGTTTCTAAAGTCAACGAATAGATCCTAAAAAAATTCTTAATTCTTCATTCTAAATTGAGAATTGTAAATATCTTTATCCCATGCAATCTAAGACAAAACTTTATCTTACAATATTACTTCCTATTCAAATCATTCTTATTCAGATCCTTTCTTTTTTTCCTGAGGTTATAGAACAGTTATATAGTAATGGCTTGTTTGTTTATATCTCCAAGGCTTTACGATATGTATTTGGATGGCTTCCATTTTCTTTTGGAGACATTTTATACTGTGTTTTAATTATTATGCTAATACGTTTTTTATTTAAAAAGGTATTTAAGAAGCATTTGTTATGGAAAGAAATAGTATTGGATATTGGCGCTACTTTATCAATTGTGTATGCGTGTTTTCATATCCTTTGGGGAATGAATTACTATAGATTGCCCTTACATGAGATATTACAATTAGATGATAAATATTCTGAAGAAGAACTGGTTACCGTTTCAGAAAAATTAATAATTCAAGCCAATTCTTTACATCTACAACTAGAACCTAATGATTCTCTACCTATACGCATACCATATTCTAAAGAAGAAATATTTCAAAAAACAATTCCTGCTTACGATCAGTTACATCAAATATTTCCTGTATTACAATATCACCCTAAAAGTATTAAAACGTCTATATTAAGTCTTCCTCTAACTTACATGGGGTTTAGTGGGTATTTAAATCCTATTACCAATGAAGCGCAAGTAAATGGATTAATACTTAATTACAAGACACCTACCACTAGTTGTCATGAAGAAGCACATCAATTAGGATTTGCCAAAGAAAATGAAGCTAATTTTATAGCTGCATTGACCACTATGAATTATGATGATGTATATTTTAACTATAGCGGAGCTACCTTTGCCTTAAAATTTTGCTTAAACGATCTTTATCTTCGTAATGAAGAAAAAGCAATTTGTCTTATCGAAAAGTTAAGACCTGGTATTAGAAGAAATTATATTGAAGTAAATGAGTTCTGGGAATCTTATGAAAATCCCCTGGAACCCATTTTTAAAAGTACTTATGATAGTTATTTAAAAGCTAATAACCAACCTGATGGTATGGATACCTATAGTTATGTCGTAGCGTTATTAGTTAATTATTATAAGACCAGATTATAGAGTAACTATAGGGTATTATAATAACCCACAATTCTAATTAGATCATTTTCTTTTTTATAATTAAGTCCTTTTGAGGAAACGTACTTTTCGATTTCGTTCTTTTTATCTTCCAAAACTTTCAATATATCTTTCTGTTTTAATTTGATTTTAAGTAAATCACCTCCAGCCTTCAATATGAAATAACTACGTTTTTCTATATATTTATCATTCGTTGTCTTTTCATAAGCATCAATTGCATTTTGACCTTGCTTTACCTTCTTTTCTACCTTCATAACCAAAGAATTCTTCCCTTCTTTTAAAAAGACAAAGAACTGCTTTGTTCCTTCATAATCTAACATCTTATAAACATATCCTTCGTCCAAAACAACTCGGATATTCTCTCTTTTCAAAACATTGAATATTTCTGTAACTTCAATTTCATCATTTATAGTATTATATCTAACATAGGCTCTACGCATTTTTTTTCCGTTTACGTATACTGAAGCAAGCTTATTTTCATTTTCATAGTACTGATGCCCAAGAACAGTGTTCTTTAGAGGCTTCTTAACAACTACTCGAGTCCCATAAGCACTCATATTTGCTGTTTCTTCAGCTCCAGCAACCTAACCAATTTTAGTTTGTCCGATAACCAGACAATTTTGCAATAATAAAAGCACTACAAACAATTTTTTCATTCTCTTTAATTTAAATTTTCCCGGAGTAAAGAAACAACTTTTACACATAATATCACCCTTTGTTAAAAATACCATTTAACAATCTAATATATTACATGTCAATTCTAAATTCAGATAAAATTAAATAGATAAGTCAATTATAAAGTTATAAAGTATTATAATAGTTAATAATCTTAATCAGGTCTTTTTCCTTCTTAAAACTTAGTTTTTTTGAAGAGGCAAACTTTTCAAGTCCATCTTTTTTATCCAAAACTTTAAGAATGTCCTTTTTCTTAAGTTTTACTTTTTGAACCTCTCCTTTTTTATTGTTAATTATAAAGTATTTATTATTCTCAATATACTTTGAAGGAGTACTAGCATCATAACTGGTTACCGCTTCTTTCCCTTGTTTTATTTTCTTCAATGCTTTCACCCCCAGAGAGAATGGTCCTTTATTATACACAACAAAAAATTGTCTATCTCCTTCATAATTAAATAATTTATAACTATACTTTTTAAGAGCAACTTCTAGGTTATCTACTTTTAGCATATTAAATCTTTTATTATCATCTACATATTCTAGTTCTCCATTAAAAGCATTGTATCTAACTAAACATTGACGTACTTGTTTTTTATTCACATATATTGTTGCCATTACATTATTCTCTTCAAAATACTGATGCCCCTTAATAGAAGCGTTTCGAGCTTTTTGTCTTACTATAATTGTTGAGCTAAAAGGCCCTATCGCTGTCTTACCCCCAGGATCTGAGGCTCCTCCTCCAAAGGTTTCCTGCCCAATCATTACAGTACTACTCATCAATAAAAAAAGAATAAAAAAGTTTTTCATTATTATAAATTTTGTTGTTAATATTTTGGTAAATTTCTAAAAATTCATAAATATACTAGTACAAGTGATGTTAAAACAATCTTAATTAACAACCTCTTTTTATTTCAACCATTATCTTTAAAACCAATTCAATTTTACTTTACACTACACTTATGAAAAAACTTCTATTATCGCTTACGGTGATATGCGGAATTTTAAATTCTTACTCTCAGGATTATTTCCCCAAAAATGATGGGGTTAATACTACAAATTCTAATTATACCGTATTTAAAAACGCAACGATTCACACAACGCCAGATACTGAGATCAAAAATGGAACTCTAGTTATCCAAAAAGGTAAAATTGTACAGGTAGGAAATTCTATTTCCGCTCCTGCCAATAGTGTGATAATTGACCTTAAAGGAAAACATATTTACGCTTCTTTTATTGATCCGTTCACCAATTTTGGTATCGAAAAACCTAAACGAAAAGGAGGAAGTCCTTTTAGTGGTAACCCACAATATCAAGCATCCCGAGAAGGCTATTACTGGAACGATCACATTCGTCCTGAAACTAATGCCTTAACCTCCTTTAAATATGATGCCAAAAAAGCAACAGAATATGTAAAAGAAGGATTTGGAGTACTTAATACTCATATGCCCGACGGTATTGTAAGAGGAACTGGGTTATTGGTAGCTCTAAATAATGAAGGTACAGAAGGTGATCGATTATTAAGTGATCGCTCATCACAATTCTTATCTTTTTCTAAGAGTAATAAAAGTAAACAGATATACCCTACATCCTTAATGGGAGCTATGGCACTTCTAAGACAAGTATACCACGATGCCGATTGGTATGCAGGTGGTAATGCCACTAACAAAGATCTATCTCTGGAAGCTTTAAACAGGAACAAAAATCTTCCTCAAATTTTTGAAGCGGGAAGCAGAATAAATGGTTTTAGAGCTGATAAGGTTGGTGATCAATTTAAAATGCAATACATACTTGTTGGTGGTGGAGATGAATATGCCAGGATCGACAAGGTAAAAGCTACCAATGCCAAATATATAATTCCTCTGGATTTTCCTGAAGCCTATGATGTTTCAGATCCTTTTATGGCTAACCTGGTAAGCCTAGGAGATATGAGACATTGGAACCAGGCCCCAACAAACCCTTCTGTATTATCAAAAAATGGAATTACCTTTTCTTTGACTACACATAAATTAAAAAAGATAGCCGATCTAAAAGGCAGAATTGCAAAAGCAATTGAGTATGGCTTGGATAAAAAAATTGCCATTGCAGCTCTAACAACCATACCTGCACAGATTTTAGGAAAAAGTAATCTTTTAGGAAGTATTAAAAAAGGAAGCTATGCCAACTTTCTAATCACCAAAAGTGAATTATTTTCAAAAGACAATATTATTTATGAGAACTGGGTGCAGGGTCGTAAAAATATAGTGAATGATATGAATGTTACCGATATTAATGGTAACTATGAGCTAACCGTTGCCGGAAAAACGTATGATATGTCAATTTCTGGAAAGCCCACAAAACCTAAAGCCGAAATAAAACTTGGTGACATAAAATTAGGGTCCAAAATAAACTATAAGAATGATTGGGTAACTATTACTTTTACCGATACAGACACTACTAAGGCTAAATACACTAGGATTGTATCCAGTATTGCCGGCACTCCTAATTTTTGGAGTGGTAAAGCTATTCTTCCTAATGGAGCACAAACTTCTTTTTCTGTTAAAAAGAAACCCGAAAAGGCTTCTGAAAAAAAGGATGAAAAATCAACCGATAAAAAAGAAAAACCCGAAGTTCTTCCTGTTGTATATCCTAATATAGCATATGGAAATTCTCAAGTACCAAAATCAGAGTCGTTACTATTTAAAAACGCAACAGTTTGGACCAATGAAACCGATGGAGTTTTAACAGAGACCGATGTATTAGTCAAAAATGGTAAAATCTCTGCTATTGGTAAAAACCTTAATGATAGTAACGCCAAAATAATTGATGCTACCGGAAAACATCTTACCTCTGGTATTGTTGACGAGCATTCTCATATCGCAGCGGCTGCCATTAATGAAGCTGGACATAATTCTTCTGCCGAAGTAACTATCGAAGATGTCGTATCTCCCGATGATATTGATATTTATAGAAATCTGGCCGGTGGTGTAACCTCTATTCAGATTCTTCATGGTTCTGCAAATCCAATAGGAGGACGTTCTGCAATCATAAAATTAAAATGGGGACAGAGTGCCAATAACCTTATCTATCCCAATTCACCTAAGTTTATCAAATTCGCATTAGGCGAGAATGTAAAACAAAGTAACTGGCAAAGTTTTAGCCGTTTTCCACAATCAAGAATGGGAGTTGAACAATTATATATAGATTACTTTTCTCGTGCAAAAGAATATCATAAACTTAAAACAAGTGGTAAACCGTATCGCAAGGATACCGAAATGGAAACCTTAGCAGAAATTATAAACGGTCAACGTTATATTAGCTGCCATTCTTATGTGCAAAGTGAGATCAATATGTTAATGAAGGTTGCCGAAAAATTTAATTTTAAAATTAACACCTTTACCCATATCCTCGAGGGATATAAGCTAGCAGATAAAATGGTAGCTCATGGTGTTGGAGGATCTACCTTCTCTGACTGGTGGGCATACAAATACGAGGTTAATGACGCCATTCCTTATAATGCAGCTATTATGCATAAACAAGGTGTAGTTACTGCAATTAATAGTGATGATGGAGAAATGTCTCGTCGTCTTAATCAGGAAGCTGCAAAATCCGTAAAATACGGTGGTGTAAGTGAAGAAGATGCGTTGAAATTTGTAACTCTTAACCCTGCCAAACTATTACATATCGATGACAAAGTAGGGAGTATTAAAATAGGTAAAGATGCAGATTTAGTATTATGGACAGATCATCCACTATCTATATATGCTAAAGCAGAAAAAACTATAATCGAAGGAGCCGTGTATTTTGATCTTGAAAAAGATAAGGCTATGAGAAAATCTATTGCAGCAGAAAGAAATAAGCTTTCTACTATGCTTTTAAAGGCAAAAAACAGCGGTCTTAAAACACAGCCTGCCAAGAAGAAGGAAAAGCAACATTTCGAGTGCGAAACTTTAGAAACTATTAATTAAACAAAATATAGATCAGACTAAGCTTGTCGAAGTCTAAAATCATAAAGAATATGAAAAAAATAGTATTCATAATAGCACTGTGTATTATTTCCTTTGGAAAAGTAACAGCGCAGCAAACCCCAGCAAAAGTTCAGAGTGAAGCAATAACGATCACTGGTGCTACAGCACATATCGGTAATGGAGAAGTTATTGAAAATAGTATTATCATTTTTGAAAATGGAAAGATAACAGCAATAGATACTAATGGAAGTGCCTCTGCAAAAGGAGCCGTAATTGACGCTTCTGGAAAACATATCTATCCTGGTTTTATAGCTCCAAATTCTACCTTAGGATTAGTAGAAATAGGTGCTGTTCGTGCTACAGATGACGATAGTGAAATTGGAAATTACAACCCACATATTCGAAGCATTATTGCCTACAATGCAGAGAGTAAAATTGTCGAAAGTATGCGTCCTAATGGTGTTTTAATGGCACAGGTTACCCCTCGTGGTGGTAGAATTTCGGGAACATCATCGATTGTGCAATTAGATGCATGGAATTGGGAAGATGCAACTATAAAAGTAGATGATGGTATCCATATCAATTGGCCAAGTTCCTTTACAAGGGGTCGTTGGTGGCTTGGTGAAGATCCAGGATATAAACCCAATAAAAAATATGCAGAACAAATAACAGAATTGGTAGATTTTATACATCAATCCAAGGCTTCCGTTAAATCAACTAAGACAACAGGAAATCTTCCTCACCATGCAATGAAAGGTGTTTTTGATGGATCAAAAACTTTGTTTGTACATGTAAATACAGAAAAAGAAATTTTGGATGTGCTTAGTTTTTCTAAAGAAAATAATATCAAGAAAATAGTTTTAGTAGGCGCCTATGAAGCTTATAAAGTTGCAGCACAGCTAAAACAAAACAATGTTCCAGTTCTAACTACAAGAACACACTCTACTCCCAGACAAGAAGATGAAGATTATGATTTACCATATAAAAACGCAAAATTATTGATGGATGCTGGAGTGCTGGTTGCATTACAGAATAGCGGGCAAATGGAGCGTGCTAATGCACGTAATTTACCGTTTCAGGCAGGAACCGTTGCTGCACATGGATTAGATAAAGAAAAGGCTTTACAACTCATTACTGGTAACAGTGCCAAAATTCTGGGTATCGATAATAGTACCGGAACTCTTGAAGTTGGTAAAGATGCAACTCTATTTATTAGTATAGGTGATGCCCTTGATATGCGTACAAATCAATTAGAGAAAGCTTTTATCCAAGGACGTGATATTAGCTTAGAAAGCCATCAGACTAAGTTATGGAAACGATACAGTGAGAAATACACTAAATAATAGTCCTAAATACCCTTATTAGAGAAGTAAAATCTTTTTAGTTAAAAAGATTTTACTTCTCTAATAAACTATCTGCCAAAAGTATAACTACAGAAGAAATAATACTTTATAAATCAGTTTGGGCAATATTCATCAATAATTGCTATAGATTCTATATCTCCTAGTTTTACCAACTTTTTAATATCTTGACAGAAGTCCGTATCCCCTTTAGCCAATTTTGCACCCACTCTTGTTTTTAAAGCTTTTATGTACTCAGGGAAAATTGCTATTGCTTCAGAGGTATAAGAAATTGCTTTATCATAGTTTTTTTTCTTATAATGTATATCCCCCAGATTGTTATATGCCATATATGAATCTTTGTTGATCTCTATACATTTTTCGTAATATATTATTGCCTCATCGTAGTCTTTTTTATCACTATATAAATTACCTAATCGAAAGAAAGCGAGACTCCAATTAGGTCGTAATTTCAGTGCTATATTCAGATCTTCTTTTGCTGCATCAAAATTTTTAAGTTTTGTATAAATTTGAGCTCTATCTAACCAAGCCATTTCATAATCTGGTTTTAGCTCTATAACTTTTGAAAAATCATCTCTCGCTCCTTCTAAATCGTCTAATCTTTCCTTTACAGCTCCCCTAACATAATATGAAATCATTGTATTAGGGCTAATCTCAATTGATTTATCTAAATCTGATAATGCTGATTTCCAATCGTGGATTACTGCTTTATATCTACCTCTTTTAAAATAATGTTCGGCTTTGGGCCATCTGTTGATAAAACGGGTTTCCATTTTAATATATTTCCTCACAGACTCCCATGACGAAGTATCAGGTAATTTGACAGTATTCGGAATTTCCTGTTCCTGAGCAAAATTATTAGTACAAAAAATTAAAACAAAAGCTATATTAATAAACTTGAAATGTAATGTCATACTCTCTTAATTTTATTTTGATTCCTAAACCTTGTTTTCAATTAAGTTTTCTGTCATTACAACATACATCATTTACAAAGTTTTACTCTCTTCTATATTAGGTTTTTTAAATAATGAATTAGAAACTTTTTTCTTATCTATTTTAGCATTTACAAAATTCATTTCACTTTTAACCTCTCCTACTACACCATCTTTATAAGCTCTCCATTTAAGAGATGTAGGAAGCAATACTCCATTTACATCATTCCAATCTGCATATTCTATGAGGCTTATTTTTTCGCTAGATTCTTTACTGAAAAATGTAACTGTATACCCTAGAAATTTCATTTTCCCAGATACTTTATCATAATAAAGAAAATAATTGTCTTTGGGCGAATCTCCTACACCATCTCCATAAGATATTTTATAGCCTGCATACGAAATATCACCCACCTTAAGGTCATCTACTTTTTGATATGAAATTCCATCATCACCCAACACAAAAGGCATTGCATAAAAATAGAACATCAAATTATGATAGAAACGAGGATTTCCTTTGAAATAAGTAGAATCCTGCTCTAACCAAGCTTCTTTACCATCAAATCCTAAAACGAATTTATCTGTTTCTACACGTGCATAACGGGTTTTAAGATCGATAGTGTGCTTTTCATTTCCTTCAGGCTTAGCTATCTCAAAAATCATGCTATTCATTTGATCAAACGCATTGATACCCCCATGAGCTTTAAAAACAGCAGCAATATCTTCGGGAAAATCTCCAGATCGATCTGGTATAACCTCTTCTTTTTGTTCTTCCTGAACTTTGGTTTCTTTTTCTGGTTTTACTTCTTGTTTACAAGAGATAATAGTTGTAATCAAAAGTGATACTAGGATAAGATTTTTCATGATTAAGATTTGTAAATAAGTTAATTCTAGACAATGTAGTCGTATTACTTAAATTACCTTACAATACTGTATCACCAGCTTTTTGATTTTTTTAAAATTTCTCCAGATTCATAAACATGGTTTTTATCTGAAAAAGTATAGTTCTTATCATTGTACCTAAAAGTCTTTGCATCTGCGCCATCAACAATTTGTCCATGAAAAAAAACAAGGCTATCATCTTTCACATAGCCATATCCTATTTCTTCAAGAGTTGACGCATTGGCTTTTTCAAGAATTTTCCCTTTATAATAAATATTATCATCTATTTTAACAATAGAATTATCATTGTAAAACTGTATTTGATCAGCATTTTTAAAAGGAATGCGAACTATTCTATCCTTAACATCAAGATCAATGTTATCGGTATGAATATATACATATTCATCATCACGAATACAAAAATAAGCTAAATCAACAACCTGAGATACATTTACTTCTGTTCTATATAATGGTTGTTGATACCAATAATAATATACTCCATTTTTATCTTTACAAAACTGACTATTCACTACACCAAAAGACTCATAATCAACTCCTTGCATTTTTTCGTTATTTCTAAAGATAAAATTCTTATCCTTTGCAAAATCATAATTTAGTTGTTCATATGTTTCAGGATCTGCATCTTCTAATATTTTAAAACCATCGCCAGTATCACTAATATGATAATAATTATCTACAAGGACATATACATGATTTTTATCTATAGGAACATAACCAGCTTTTACATCAAAAGAAGGCACATCTACTCCAAAATCAATTATTTTTGATTTAAAATATGCATATTCTTTATCTTTTGCATAATCTCTTCCTAAAACTTGAAAAGTAGTAAAATCAACATCCATTTCATGCTTCCCTAAAGAAAACCAATTTCCCATAGGGCTGTATATAATTTCATCACCACCCCGTGTATAAAAGTAAGAATCAGATTTCTCCTCATTTATCAATTTCCCGAATGGATTTAAAAAACGATAGACTCCATATATACCCAGTGTAGTTAGTAGTAGAAAAATCGCGGCTAATATCATTAATACTTTTTTTATCATTTTGCTATAATATGCTTCATTGTGTCATGAATCAAAAACAAAATTATAAAAAATGATACGTAAATTCATCACTGTAAACCGTGATTAGGAATGTAATATTGCTATTAGGTTTTCTGCTTTTTCTTTTTTGCAGCAGGAAAGAGCACATTGTTTAGAATTAAACGATATCCCGGTGAATTAGGATGCAGTTCTAATTCTGTCTTTGGATCGCCAACTCTATGTGTATAATCTTCGGGATCGTGCCCTCCGTAAAAAGTAAAGAATCCTTTTCCCTTAATACCATGTATATAGCGAGCTTCTGAATTGGTTTTATTTTCACCCAGTACTAATACATTAGATTTAATCTCATTAGGATTATATGCTGTAGTTTGCCCCATAAATCCTTTGACCAAAGACGTATGATTCTGGCAAAGCATAGTTGGGATAGGGTCCCATTTTGCAGAGAAATCCATCAGCGTAAAATAATCTGTTGTTTTGGGGATACGGCGTTTTCTAGTCATATCTATTGAAGAAAACTCATATACATTTGGGCTACGCTCTAGTGTAAAGTTCTTAAACGCAAAAGTCTTACTATAATCTATCTTAGATTGGTATCCCGGTTCACTAGGATCTCCATCAAACATGGGCTCACAAACATCAACCCCTTCTGCAGCTAAGGCAATCTCAAAACTATCTGTAGCACTACACATGGCAAACATAAATCCACCACCAACAACATAGTCTCGAATTTTTAAAGCAACTCCTAGTTTCTCTTGCGAAACTTTTGAATATCCAAGTTCGGTAGCTAGTTTTTCTGCAGCGGCTTTTTCTCTAATATACCATGGAGCAGCTCTATATGTCGCATAAAACTTACCATATTGTCCTGTAAAATCTTCGTGATGCAAATGTAACCAGTCATATAAGATCAGGTTATCTTCTAGAACCTCTTTATCATAAATTGTTTTGTAGGGAATTTCTGCAAATGTCAATACCATAGTAACCGCATCATCCCAAGGTTGATTTCCTTTGGGAGAATACACTGCTATTTTTGGTGCCTTTTCTAAGACTACGGCCTCCATATTCTGTGAAGGACTACTTATTTCTTCTAAAATTTCGTTAGTTTCAGCATCACTAAGTACTTCATACGAAACACCTCTAATGGTACATTCTTTTCTAATATATTCTGTATCTGGCAGTAAAAAAGATCCTCCTCTATAGTTTAGCAACCATTTTACTTTAAGATCTTTACTTAATGTCCAATATGTAATCCCATAGGCTTTCAGGTGATTTTGTTGGCCATCTGCATCCATCGGAATTAGCACATAAGATGCATAAGATTGAAATGTAAATAAAAAAACCAATATAACTACACCAGGGCGAAGCCATCTTTGTTGTAGTGTGAAAGATTTAAATATCTGCGTTATTTTAGAAAGGTACTTCGTCGTCATCATCGCTAGAGTCATTTATGCTACTCCCAAAGGCTTCATCTGCACTAGGAAGATGACTTGTACTAAGTGGTTCATCTTCACTACCATCATTCATTTTAGAATGAAATTCGAAAGGAGTACTAAAATCATCTAAGTTATCAAATTTACCCAAGTGACCAACAAATTTTAACCTAATATTGTCTAAACCACCATTACGGTGCTTTGCTACAATGAATTCTCCTTGCCCTTGAGTTGGTGATCTTTCTTCATCATCCCATTCATCAATTTTATAATATTCTGGTCTATAAATAAAAGATACAATATCTGCATCCTGTTCTATCGCTCCAGATTCACGAAGGTCACTAAGTAGTGGTCTTTTACTTCCACCACGGGTTTCTACGGCCCTTGACAGCTGTGATAATGCAATTACTGGTACACTTAATTCTTTTGCCAGAGCTTTCAGGTTACGAGAAATAGTAGAAATTTCCTGTTCCCTATTTCCATTTTTCCCTGTACCTCCTGCTGTCATCAACTGCAAATAATCAATGACAATCATTTTTATACCATGCTGAGATGAGAGACGGCGGGCTTTTGCTCTAAGGTCAAAAATTGAAAGAGATGGAGTATCATCAATAAACAACGGTGCTTTTTCCAGGTCTTTTACTTTTACATTAAGCTGTTCCCATTCGTGTTTTTCTAACTTACCAGTACGCAACTTCTCTGAAGAGAGGCCGGTTTCAGAAGATATCAAACGTGTAATCAGCTGTACTGAAGACATCTCTAATGAAAAGAATGCTACAGGAATATTTTGCCCTACAGCCATATTTCTGGCCATAGAAAGGGTTAAAGCTGTTTTTCCCATACCCGGACGGGCAGCCACAATGATTAAATCACTTGGCTGCCAACCCGAAGTTAATTTGTCTACCTTATCGAAGCCAGACGGGATTCCACTTAATCCTTCTTTGTTTGAAATTTCCTGTATTTTTTTCTTTGCCTGTATAACCAGATTTTGTGCAGTCTCTGTAGATCGTTTTATATTTCCTTGTGTTACCTCATACAATCTGGATTCTGCCATATCGAGAAGGTCAAAAACGTCTGTAGTCTCATCGTAGGATTCTTCAATAATTTCATTCGAAATTTTAATCAAACTTCGCTGTATATATTTCTGAAGAATTATTCTGGCATGAAACTCTATATGCGCAGAAGATGCCACTTTTTGGGTTAATTGTACCAAATAATAATCTCCTCCGGCCAATTCTAATCTCGAATCCTTCTTTAGCTGGCTAGAAACCGTTAATAAGTCTATTGGCTCAGAGTTTTCGAATAGTTTAAATATTGCTTCAAAAATGTATTGATGTGCTTCTCTATAAAAAACATCGGGATTAAGTATGTCAATAATTTCGTCGACCCCTTTCTTATCAATCATCATTGCTCCAAGCACAACTTCCTCTAAATCAACCGCTTGAGGAGGTATTTTTCCTTTTTCAAGCGAAATTACGTTCCCCCGATCGTAATTTATTTGCTTAGTTTGCTTTACTTTTTCCATGACTACGAATGTAAAAAAATTGTAAAAAGATGTACCTAAATACAAAGATACGAATGTCCACCAGTCTTCAACAAATGAACTGTTAATAACTTAATTTTATTGTTAATAAGCATAAAAAAATCTGAAGCTTACAACTTCAGATTCAGGTAGTAAGTGATTCCCTTTAGGGGTTAGTCTTTAAAGACTCCCATATTAGCATACTTTTCCATTCGCTTTTCAACCAATTCTTCTGGTGATAAGTTTTTTAATTCTTCAAAAGACGCTAATATTTTATCTCGTACTGTTTTAAAGGTAGTTTCTCGATCACTATGTGCTCCTCCAAGTGGTTCTTTAACGATTTCATCAACCACCTTAAGATTAACGCTATCTTTTGCTGTAAGTTTTAATGCTTCTGCTGCTTGTTCTTTCTGATCCCAGCTTCTCCATAATATAGAAGAGCAATTTTCTGGAGATATCACAGAATACCATGCGTTTTCGAGCATCAATACTTTATCTCCTACTCCTATTCCTAATGCTCCTCCACTAGCTCCTTCTCCTATAATCACAACAATAACCGGGACTTTTAGACGAGTCATTTCCAGTATATTACGAGCAATTGCTTCTCCTTGACCACGTTCTTCTGCTTCTAATCCAGGATAAGCTCCAGGAGTATCAATAAAAGTAACTACCGGAATATCAAATTTTTCTGCACTTTTCATTAAACGAAGTGCTTTACGATATCCTTCTGGGTTTGCCATTCCGAAATTACGGTATTGTCTGGTCTTGGTATTGTATCCTTTTTGTTGACCAACAAACATAAAACTTTGGTCTCCTATTTTTCCTAAACCACCAATCATGGCTTTATCATCTTTCACATTTCGATCGCCATGCAGTTCTAAAAAGGATTCACCACAAATTGCATCTACATAATCTAAAGTATACGGTCTAGAAGGGTGCCTTGACAGCTGAACTCGTTGCCATGGCGTAAGGTTTTTATATATTTCTTTTTTAGTTTCTTTTAGCTTTTTTTCAATTTGCTTACACGTATCGGTAACATCGACTTCGCTTTCTTCACCGATAGCACAAGCCTTCTCAAATTGTTCTTCGAGTTCCTTAATGGGGAGTTCAAATTCTAAATATTCCATATCAAGAATATATTTTATATTAACTAGGGTTAGCCGACAAATATAAAAACTTTACTTCGTAATGTTATGCAAAGTTCCTTCTCTTTTTCTTTTTTTAGCATTTTTGAATATTCCGTTTAAAACAACTGTGCTAAGAATAATCGCTGCACCATAGTAGAACTGGGGGTTCATCTTTTCTGCCTCTCCAAAAATCAGAAAAGCTAATAGTATTCCATATACAGGTTCTAGGTTGGTCGTTAACATTACTGTATATGGAGTCAAATATTTCATTACCTGTACAGAACCTATAAAAGCATAAGCAGTACAAACCGACGCCAATAATAACATATACATCCAATCCGAAGTTGTTAATTGAAAAAACGAAACTGTAAATCCTTCGGTTGTTGTGCCAAATATTGTTACCCCTAACAAATATACAGTTACAATCCCTACACCACTTAATAATTCATAAAATGAGATTACAGATGGATTATATTGTTGTGCTACTTTACCATTTATTAAGGAAAAAACCGACGATAAGAAAGCAGAACACAATGCATAAATAATGCCTATAAAGTAATCCCCTTCAACTTTAAAAATAATATACAGTCCTGTAATCACTAAAAGTCCAAAAAGAATCTCATACCATATTACCTTTCTTTTATAAAAAATGGGCTCCAAAATCGAAGTAAAAAAAGCTCCAGTAGACATCATGGACAGTGTTATAGATACATTAGAAACTTTGATTGCTGCAAAAAAAGTAATCCAGTGTAACGCTATAACAATTCCAGCCAAAAAAAGTGTAAAAAATAATTTTCTTGAAACCGCTAATGGTAATTTTTTGAAATAAATGTAAACATAAATAAATACCGAAGCCAGAAGCATTCTATACCAAACCAGCGGTAATGCTTCGATAGATATCAATTCTCCAAGAATAGCAGTGAATCCCCATATAAACACTATAAAATGTAAATGCAGGTAATTAAAAAGTTTAGCGTTTGGCATTGTATAAAAGATAAATAGCTAAGATTCCAAAGGATATATTAGGAAACCATACAGCAACTATTGGTGGAAAATCAGATTGGTTGGCCAATGTACCTAAAACTTTATCAAAAAAGATAAAAACAAATGCTAATGAAATACCAACAGCCAAGTTAACTCCCATTCCTCCTCTTCTTTTCATAGAAGAAACAGCTACACCGATAATGGTAAGAATAAATGCAGACACTGGTATACTCCATCTTTTATAAGCTACAACTTTATATCTATTAATATCAGACGACCCTCTTTTACTTTCTTTTTCGATAAACTTACTTAACTCTGCATAATTAAGAGTCTCTGCCACATACGTAACTGGGGTAAATTCATCTATATTAAAAGGCAAGACAGTATCCTTTGTTTTAGCCTTTTCAATAATATCTTTATTTTCTAATACAGTTCGTTTTACATAACCTCTCAATTCATAGATACTATCTCTAAACACGATTCTTCTTGCCGAAATCTTTATCTTTAATCTATTACCATCAAAATATTCTAATGTAAAATTAGTAGCCGATTTATCTAAAGGTTTAAAGTTATTGGCATATAAAAACATACTATCATTAAGTTGTCGATATACGTTTTTAGTTTCCTGTACTTTTTTACCTTTTTTAAGGTAAGAATATTTAAATTCATTAAATCCCTGACTGGCTTTTGGAGCCAAAAACAATCCCATAGCTAATGCTCCAAAACAAATAATAATCGCACCTATCATATAGGGTCTAAGAAACCTCCAGAATGAAACTCCTGAGCTTAAAAAAGCTATAATTTCTGTTTTGTTAGCGAGTTTAGAAGTAAACCAAATTACGGATAAGAATACAAAGAGAGGAAATAGCAAATTGGCAAAATAAACGGTAAAGTCAAGATAATACGCTATTACAGCATCCAGAGGAACCTGATGTTCTAGCATATTATCAATTTTTTCTGAAAGATCTACTATTATTCCAATAGGGATAAAAAGCAGAATCATTGTAAAAAATGTTCCCAGATATCTTTTAAGTATGTACCAGTCCAGTATTTTCAATCTATAATCTTTTATCCATTTGTTTAACCATCATATTCTTCCAGGAATTAAAATCACCGGCTAAGATATGTTTTCTAGCTTCGCGAACCAACCATAAGTAGAAACCTAAATTATGTATTGTTGCTATTTGTTTTCCTAATAATTCATTTACTGAAAAAAGATGTTTTAAATATGCCTTAGAATACTCTGTGTCTACAAAAGTGATAGCCATGTCATCTATTGCCGAAAAATCATCTTCCCATTTTTTATTTTTTATGTTAATAGTTCCATGTGCTGTAAATAACATCCCATTACGTGCATTACGTGTGGGCATTACACAATCAAACATATCTACACCAAGAGCAATATTTTCTAAAATATTAATAGGTGTTCCTACTCCCATTAAATACCTTGGTTTATCTTCTGGCAAAATATCCGTTACTACTTCTGTCATCGCATACATTTCTTCTGCCGGTTCTCCTACAGACAGCCCTCCAATTGCATTACCAACTGCTCCAGCATTCGCTATATATTCTGCCGATTGCTTTCTAAGATCTTTATATGTACTTCCTTGTACTATCGGAAAAAAAGCCTGATCATACCCATACTTAACCGGAATTTTTTCTAAATGTTGCATACAACGATCTAACCATCTGTGTGTCATATGCATACTTCTTTTTGCATATTGATAATCACAAGGATAAGGTGTACACTCATCAAATGCCATGATGATATCTGCTCCAATAGTGCGCTGAATCTCCATTACATTTTCTGGAGTAAACACATGAAATGAACCATCAATATGGGACTTAAACTTCACTCCTTCTTCTTTTATTTTTCGATTAGCAGATAAAGAATATACCTGATAACCTCCACTATCGGTAAGGATATTTCGATCCCAGTTCATAAACTTATGTAATCCTCCTGCTTTTTCTAAAATAGGAGTTTGAGGTCGTAGATATAAATGATATGTATTTCCTAAAATAATATCGGGATTAATATCGTTTTTTAATTCTCTTTGATGTACTCCTTTTACGGTAGCAACTGTTCCTACCGGCATAAAAATTGGTGTTTCTATAACACCGTGATCTGTACTTATTTTACCTGCTCTCGCTTTACTTAGAGAGTCTTTGGACAAAAGGTCAAATTGCATAATTCCTGTTTGATGGAGCGCAAAGATAACTAACTAAAATCACATTGATCAACTTAGGTTTTCTAAAACTTTTTGTTATTAACATTAGTTTCTTAATTAAAAGCAGTCTATACATTTTGTCACCGCATACAAAACCTGTACTTTTGGGGCTTTATTATCAAGAAATTAGCAATATAATGCCAAAAACAAAACAATTAGAGGATTTTGCAACACAAGTACGTAGAGATATTTTACGACAAGTACACAAAGTTAATTCTGGTCACCCAGGAGGGTCTTTGGGCTGTACAGAATTTTTTGTTGCCCTGTTTCAAGAAGTTTTAGATCGAAAAGATGATTTTGATATGAATGGTATCGATGAAGATATCTTTTTCTTATCCAATGGTCATATTTCACCAGTCTATTATAGTGTATTAGCACGAAGTGGATATTTCCCTGTAGAAGAGCTAAACACGTTTAGGCTAATTAACAGTAGATTACAAGGACATCCAACAACTCATGAAGGGCTTCCTGGTATTCGTATTGCTTCTGGATCATTAGGGCAAGGGATGTCTGTAGCTTTAGGTGCTGCACAAGCAAAAAAATTAAATAATGATTCTCACCTCGTATACAGCCTGCATGGTGATGGAGAGCTTCAAGAAGGACAAATTTGGGAAGCAGCTATGTATGCTTCTGGAAAAAAAGTAGATAATCTTATCGCTACCATTGATTATAACGGTAAACAAATAGATGGTTCTACAGACGATGTTCTTCCGCTAGGAGACCTAAAAGCAAAATTTGAAGCTTTTGGTTGGGATGTTATGGAAATTAAAGAAGGTAACAATATTTCTGCCGTTACTGAAGGGCTTAAAGAAGCAAAAAGCAGAACAGGTAAAGGAAAACCTGTTTGTATATTAATGCATACTGTAATGGGTAATGGAGTTGATTTTATGATGCATACACATGCATGGCATGGTAAAG
Source organism: Aquimarina macrocephali (assembly GCF_051627225.1). NCBI lineage: Bacteria > Pseudomonadati > Bacteroidota > Flavobacteriia > Flavobacteriales > Flavobacteriaceae > Aquimarina > Aquimarina macrocephali. Next base: position 3,600,160 of record NZ_CP151795.1, on the reverse strand, counting down.
CTCCTAATGATGAACAGCTAGAAATTGGATTAGCACAAAATCCTGAAACTCTAGGAGATTATTAATTTACCAAATTAAAAAGAAAATGAAAAAATATATAGACACAGGAAAAAAAGATACTCGTTCTGGTTTTGGAGCCGGTTTAGAAGAATTAGGTAAAACTAATGAAAATGTAGTGGCATTATGTGCTGATTTGATCGGTTCTTTAAAAATGGATGCTTTTATCGCTAATCACCCCGAACGTTTTTTTCAGATTGGTATTGCTGAAGCAAATATGATGGGAATCGCAGCAGGGCTAACTATAGGTGGTAAAATTCCTTTTACAGGAACGTTTGCAAATTTCTCCACTGGACGTGTTTATGATCAAATTCGTCAATCTATAGCGTATAGTGATAAAAATGTAAAGATTTGTGCTTCACATGCTGGTTTAACACTAGGAGAAGATGGAGCAACACACCAAATTCTGGAAGATATTGGTCTTATGAAAATGCTACCAGGAATGACAGTAATCAATACATGTGATTATAATCAAACCAAAGCTGCTACTCTGGCAATAGCGGATTACGAAGGTCCGGTTTATTTAAGGTTTGGAAGACCAAAAGTTGCTAATTTCACTCCAGAAGATCAAAAATTCGAAATCGGAAAAGCAGTTCTGTTACAAGAAGGAACCGATGTAACCATAGTTGCTACTGGCCATTTGGTATGGGAAGCTTTACAAGCTGCAGAATCGCTACACAAACAAGGAATCAGTGCAGAAGTCATTAATATACATACAATAAAGCCACTTGATGATGAAGCAATTCTAAATTCGGTAAAGAAAACAGGATGTATGGTTACTGCAGAAGAGCATAATTTCTTAGGAGGTTTAGGAGAAAGCGTTTCAAGAGTTTTAGCACTGCACAATCCCGTACCACAAGAATTTATTGCAACAAATGACACTTTTGGAGAAAGTGGGACACCAGATCAGCTAATGGAAAAATATGGCTTAAATGCAGAAGCTATAAACAAAGCTGTGTTAAAAGTCGTAAAAAGAAAATAATACTTTTTAAATACTATTAAGAAAACCTTCTGATTTATTTCAGAAGGTTTTTTGTTTTTATAAAAAATAAAACAAGAAGACATTCGTTCTCTATAGACTAGCCTTTATACCAAAATCACTCAAATTATTTATTAATCTTTAAATCTAGATTACGCAATAGATCATCTATTACAGTTTGAAGCGACTTCAAACCCTGATAATGCTATACCATGTTTTTTTAGTGTAAATACATCTAACACTATGCAAACTAAGAAAGCATCAGGTTTTATTGCATTTTGAACCCTAATAACAAAATTCTATTACATAATACTGATTGAAGCAAAAATTATTTTACAATGAAAAATGTATTTATCTTTTTTATGTTATTTACTTCTTGCGCCATACTTGCACAGGAAAAAAGAGTAACTTTTGGAGTAAAAGGAGGGCTTAATTATGGGGATAATGGTAAAATCGAAATTACCGATGTCACAAGAACAACAGCAGATGATAGGGTTGGGTATCACTTGGGAGTATTCTTAAGAGGAAAATTAACCGATAATATTTATCTCAAACCAGAATTACAATACACCGTGAACAACAGCACATACAAACTTGCAAATGCAGAGCTCGATTACACGATTAAGAAGTTAGATTTACCCATTCTTTTAGGAATTTCTGTTTTGGGACCAATACATGTCTTTGGAGGCCCAGCATTACAGTATATTGTTGAAACAGACTTAGAAGATGTAAGGCTTGGTGATGTTAAAAACGAGTTTACTGTTGGATTACAATTTGGTGCTGGTGTGCAATTTGGCAGATTTAATGCAGATATCCGTTATGAACGTGGGCTTAGCAAAAATACCGCAGAATCAATAGATAAAAGCATAAGAGTAGATTCTAGACCAAATCAACTCATTATAGGCCTTTCTTTGGACTTATAGGTCTAAATTCGTTAAAAAAAACTCCGATTTTTCAATCGGAGTTTTTTTTATTCATTTTTTAAATCTCTATCATCAGCATCCAGATGATTCTTTATACCATCGCCATCATCATCATAAAATGTAATTTCATCCGGAGTAATAAATCCATCATTATTAGCATCATTAACCGTTATTTCATCTCTGGTTAGTGTACCATCTCTATCATCATCATTATCTACATAATCTGGAGCAGAATCTTTATCTGTATCATCATCTATATCCAATACCAAACGATCACCATCTATATCTTCTAAATAAGACGGTATACCATCTCTATCATGATCAGCCTGGTTAACTTTATACAATTGAATGTTAAAAATTAATGGCGAATATGAAGGGATACTTGAACGAGCTTCATTAAAATAAGCTAAGCCAGAAGGCATAAATACCACCAGGTTTCCATAACCCGTATGTGTAACTGAACCATCACTATTCTGAACAAAACTCGAAGCCCCTTTAAAATCTACTAATGATTCTCTAAAGCCCTCTACAACAGACACCAAATCAAACCAAACAGGATTTACTGCGCTATCAAACACCTTATCAAAGGTCTTTGGCTTATACAACAACTCTCCCTGATATGTCACCAGAGTGGAATCTGCAAAAGTTGGTTGATGTGTACCTTCGCCTTTATTTAAGTTTAAAACATACAACGTGTATTCAACATCGTTCCTTGTAATCTTTTTAGTTGTTAAAAGAGGTGAATCCAAAATAGATTGTTCTCCTATATTGGCATCAGCAATTGTATCTAACTTTGCAAGTTGGTATTCTGCTATAGCATCATTATTTATAAAAACATCTTCAAGAGTATAAAAATGTGTTCTCAAATAATCCTGAAGTGCTGCATCATCAGTTATTTGTTGTTCTCCTCTATCTCTTGCAGGAACGGCAGTTGCACCACCATCATCATCATCTTTTTTACAAGCATATAAAACCACCAAAGCTAGCACAATGGCACAGCTATATTTTATTACATTCATGTATTTACTTTTTTGAAGGCGCAAGATACGATTTTCTTGTACTTTTGTTTCACAATTATTTAATATAAAAACGCATTTTAATTATTTTTTATGCGAGTTGACAAATATTTATGGTGTATTCGATACTTTAAAACCCGAAGTATTGCTACAAAAGCATGTAAAGATGGTAAAATCCGTGTTAACGGAAATATCATCAAACCTTCCAGAGATATCTATCCTATGGATAAAATAACTGTTCGTAAAAATCAAATTAATTATGAACTTATGGTACTCGATACACCAGACAATCGAATTGGAGCTAAACTCGTCGATATCTATCGTAAAGACACTACTCCAAAGGAAGCGTTGCAAAAATTAGATCTTTTAAAATATTCTAAAGATTATTATCGAAAAAAAGGTACCGGCAGGCCTACCAAAAAAGATCGAAGAGATATCGATGATTGGTATTCTGATGATGAAGTAAATGATGATGAAATAAATGATAGTGAAGAATGATCCCAGATAAAGAATATTGGAAATATCGCTATCAAAATAGACAAACGGAGTGGGATATTGGTTTTGCTTCTCCTCCCATAACCAATTATTTTGATCAGTTGAAAGATCGTGATCTTAAAATTCTTATTCCGGGTTGTGGAAATGCCTATGAAGCAGAATACTTATTTAATCTGGGATTTAAAAACATCTATATATTAGATCTTGTAGAAGATGTATTACAAAGTTTTAAACGACGATTACCTGAGTTTCCTTCTGAAAAATTAATTTGTGCTGACTTTTTTAAGTATAAAGGGACATTTGATTTAATTATCGAACAAACTTTCTTCTGTGCTTTATCACCAGAACAGCGAAGAGATTATACGCATAAAATCTCAAACCTTCTTTCTCCAAAAGGAAAACTGGTCGGAGTTTTATTTAATAAATATTTTGAGCATAAAGGGCCTCCTTTTGGAGGGAGTAAAAAAGAATATGAGCTCTTGTTTTCTGAGTGTTTTACTATAAAAACATTAGAAAACTGTTATAATTCTATAGAACCACGTATGGGTAACGAACTCTTTTTTATATTTGAAAACCCGTTATAAATTTTTATAAAACTCTATTTATAATTAAAAACAATCATTAGTAATAGTTTATTTATACTATTATAAATAGCAATCAACAATTCTGAAATATGCAAACCGACAACAATATAATTCTTACCCACGAACAAATACAACACAAAATAAAACGTATTGCATATCAGATTTATGAAACTAATGTTGATGAAAAAGAGATTGTAATTGCAGGGATAGCAGAAAACGGATATATATTTGCCGAACGCTTAAAAGTCATATTAGAAGATATCTCTGACTTAAAAATAACGTTATGTGAGGTTACAATGAATAAAAAGTCTCCTCATAACACTGTAAAAACTTCAATCGACGCAGCTGAGTATCAAAACAAACCTGTAATTCTTGCAGATGATGTACTTAATTCGGGTACTGCTCTTATTTATGGTGTAAAACATTTTCTTGATGTTCCTCTTACCAGATTTAAAACTGCGGTTTTGGTTAACCGAAACCATAAGAAATACCCAATTAAGGCCGATTTTAAAGGAATCTCTTTATCTACTTCATTACATGAGCATATCATTGTAAAGTTTGGAGATGAGGACCTTGCTATTTTAAAATAAAAAAGTTTTAATTTCTTCGCTTATTTGATCCTTACTTTTTTGATCAGTGATTACTTTGTAATCAGCTTGATTATAGTAAAAAGATCGCTCAAACAAGTGTTTACGGACAAAATCTTTAAGTTCGTTTGGTGTAGTAACATGAGAAATCAATGGTCGTTTGCTTCGTTCTGCAAATAACCTTTTTGTTAGTTCATCTAACGAGGTTTGTAAATATATACTTTTTGCATTTTCATTATTTGCTACAATTTCTAAGTTACCTGCAAAACAAGGTGTACCTCCACCAAGAGAAATAATAGTGTTTTTATATGTCTCTAACACCTCATTAAGGTATAAAGATTCCTTTTTTCTGAAATATATTTCACCTTGATCATCAAAAATCTTTCTAATTGATTTTTTTTCTTGAATTTCTATAAAATCATCCAAATCAAGATAACTCAATTTCATTTTAGCAGCCAAGTCTTTGCCTACCAGGGATTTTCCGCTTCCCATATACCCCATTAAAACTATATTCATACCGTAAAAATTAAATAGATATTACTCAAAAAAAACATCATTTTAAACAAAATGCAAATTTATATGAATTTCTTCTTGAAAAATAAATTAATGATAGTATATTTGCACCCGCATTCAAGGAAAAAAGAATGTCTGACCTGGTAGCTCAGTTGGTAGAGCATCTCCCTTTTAAGGAGAGGGTCCTGGGTTCGAGCCCCAGCCCGGTCACAAATAAATAATAGTTGATTATTATTTATTCAGTTCTTAAAAATATCTGATAATGAAATTATCAATGACCTGGTAGCTCAGTTGGTAGAGCATCTCCCTTTTAAGGAGAGGGTCCTGGGTTCGAGCCCCAGCCCGGTCACTAAAAAGTATCGTAATTTTTACGGTACTTTTTTAGTTTTATGTTATATTGTAGTATTCATACTGCCCAGGTGCTGGAACTGGTAGACAGGCATGGTTGAGGGCCATGTGTCCATTAGGGCGTGCGGGTTCGACTCCCGCTCTGGGCACACTATACTATTATAGTGCACATCATTAAAAGTAGTAAATACACAATATTCTTTCTTTCTTAGAGAATTACATTCTTCAAAACTACCAATACCTTTTTTTATTTATCAAAATATTCAATCACAAGAAAACCCTTTCTCTTTTAGTTCACATTCTTCAATATAAAATTACGTATTTCCACGTATTTGGAAAGACAACAACTCTAATTACCTTTGATTCATAATGTTATGATTAAAACTCATAACTGCAACCAATTAAATATTCAACACTAAAAAAAATATTATGAATCTTTTTAGAACCAAATTCAGATTTAACTTCAGAGTAGTACTTAGTTTTTTATCAAGCCTTCCTGGGGCCTGTAGTCATGCTATTCATAGATAAGCTACTACGCTTATAAAGAATAGTTTTTCCGCATCTAATTTATATAACACTAAAACGATCAATCATGAAAACTAACCTAAAAATTAATAGTTATTTCTTTGCAAAACTCTGCCTATTATTTAGTGTAGCTTCACTTCTTGCTGTTATAATGATGATTTAAAAAATAGGCAGGGATAAGTTTATCCCTGCCTATTACTGTATTAAACTAATAATACAAACTCAACTATAGGCTAAAATTAATTCTTGCAAATAAGAATCTTCCGGTATATCCAAATTGTGATGTTCTTCGAGAATACACAAACTGATCACCAGCAGTTCCTCCTGCTCTATTTTCATCGGGATATACATCTAATAAATTGTTAGCTCCTATGGTAATATTAAGGTTTTCAAAAACCTTTGCAGAAACAGAAAGGTCGGTTATCACTTTTCCTCCATAAACGGCATCATTACTAACTACTGTTCCTTCGACTCTTTGGTCTCCATTAAAATCATCTGGATCGGTTACCTCTCCAAAAAATACGTTTCTTAATAGTACATTATATCTTCCGATAGATAATGCATTGGTAAGGCTTAATTTTGTTCTTGGTTGTGCCAATGTTAGAAAAGCTTCTTCCTGTGCATCAAAGAAGTTACCTCCCTGACCCGCACTAGCAATTCTAGCCGGAATTCTAATCTCCTCTACCTCGGTTTCTGCAAATGTGGCAGACAGATCACTTTTTAAAGTTGCATTTTCCCCAAAGTCGGCTTTATGAGAAACCACAACATCTATACCTTGAGACTTGGTATCAATTGCATTAACAAAGAAACGTGCACTGGTAGCTCCTGCATCCTCAAATATCTGAGTAAGCTCTGCATCGCCTCCGTTTCCAAAACTACCGCTATACACTATTCTATCGTCGATAGTAATCAAATAGGCATCTGCAGTGATTGTGAAATTCTGAATTTTTGCTGTAAATCCAAGACTATAACTATCAGAGGTTTCTTCCTTTAATTTTGCTATCCCAATTAAAGTCGCTGCTCTACTATCATTGGTAAATGTACCTTGTTCAAAAGGTTGATTATCCACAAAAACTGTACTGGTTCTACTAAAAAATTGCTGATGTAACGACGGTGCTCTAAATCCAGTACTATTGGCCCCTCGTACAGAAAAATTATCTGATATCTTATATCTGGTTGCTAGTTTATAGTTAAAAGTATCTCCAAAATCAGAATAGTTTTCATATCTCCCTGCCAAGCTAACTAACCATTGCTTTGTAAAATCAACTTCCAGATCGATATAGCCCGCAATACTATTTCTATATTTATCGGTTTCGTTATTCGGGTCATATCCTCTAAACACTTGTGAACCTCCGCCAAGTACAGCTCCCGTGAAATTATTTCGAACTAATTCATTATCGGGAGTAGTACTGGTTACGGGGTTTCCGTTAATATCATAACTGGTATAAGAAGCTTCCTCCCCTGCTGTAATAGAGTAGTTCTCTACTTTGTACTCTGCTCCCATTGCAACATTAAATCCTTCAAAAATATCTTCATGAAATTTGCTAATATCCAGATTAGTAGTATTCTGCATAAAACTTAATGATCCTGCATCAAAGGTTCTTGGTGTTGCAACGCCCAAGGTTCCATTACTAGAATTACCAACAGTGATATCAAAAGTATTGATCCCATATGTATTCGAGAAATCCACATTCCAATCCTTAATCTTACCTTTGATTCCCAGTGCGATAGATTTGTCAACAATATCTGTTCCTATATTAGGTAAGAATCCATTAGGAAATGCTGGTGTATTAGCTCTGCCATCTCCTTGTGCTGGTCTTCTGTAAAATCCAGATGCCAATCCTTGTCGATAACTAATACCACCAAAACTATAAATCTCGGTATCATCACTTAGCGGGATAGACATATTGGCAAAGAATTTCCCTTCTCTTAATTTGGCTGTACCTACTTTAAATCTAAAATCTGTACGGGTTAATCCGCGAGCTGTCAATTCTGCCTCATCGACATCTATATCCAATAATCCTCTGAAGGTATCTACATCTGCAGGGTTATTAACATCTAAAGCCGCAATCTGGTCCTTAACACTCTGATCCAGGTATGTGATTCCTTGAGCAGCGGTTTGATAATCTGCAAGTGTCATTTCTGCAACATTTCCTCCTCCTGCTGCAAAAACACGTTCTGCTCCATGAAATCCTTTAAAAATATCTCCTTGATAATCGCGATTACGTAACGCTGGTTCCCTGGTAGAAAGTGATCCTGTAAAATTGATAAATCCTCCATTTTCTCCTAAAGCTAACCCATAATTTGCTTCTAATTTTACTTTCTCGCCATCACTACCTCCATCAAACTGATTAGAGTTTTCGCTAAAATTAGCTCCTGTAGTAAGCGTAAGATCTAATTTACCCGTCGCTTTTTTTAGTACAATATTAATCACACCAGCAATGGCATCAGATCCATATTGAGCAGCAGCTCCATCTCGTAACACTTCAATTCTTTGAATAGCAGCAGTAGGAATTGCGTTCATATCCGTACCTACACTACCCGCTCCAACAGTACCATTTACATTAACCAGTGAAGTATTATGCCTTCTTTTTCCATTAATTAATACCAAAACCTGATCGGGTCCTAAACCACGTAAAGAAGCTGGATCGATATGATCTGTCCCATCAGAAACAGTTTGGGTCTGTGACGTAAATGAAGGAGCTGCATAATTTAAAATTTCATTAATCGAAGTCTGTGGTCCCTGAGTAGCCATCTGAGTGATATCGATAACATCAATTGGCACCGCAGTTTCTGTAGCAGTACGACTAGGGTTTCTAGACCCTACAAGAATTACATCATCTAATTGTGCAGCAGCATCTTGTAATACTATCTCAATAAAATCTTTACCGGTTACATCTACCTCTGTAGTTTCAAAACCAATATAAGAAACAATCAAAGTATTGTTTTCGCCTGATAAATTAATCGCAAAATTACCGTCAAAATCTGTTTGAGCTCCAGTTGTAGTTCCTTTAACCAACACATTTGCCCCTGGTAATGGATTTCCATTAAAGTCTTTGACATTTCCTTTAATCTCACGTTGTAACTCTATCTTCTCTTTAAGTAAATGAGTTTTTTTCAATATCACTTGTTTCCCGATAATAGAATATGAGATATCTGTTCTATTAAACAAGAGTTCCAGAACTTTATCCAGAGTTTCTTTATTAACCTGGATTGTAGTCTTTTGACTTAGATTTACCTCATCATTAATGTAAAAAAACTTATATGATGTTTGGTTTTTAATTTCTTCAATGACTTCAGATAATGGTGTTTCCTCAAAATCAAGTTCTATTTTGCCTTGTGAAAAGCCCGAAGTTGCCATCATCTGAAAGATGGAAAAACTAAATAGAACCAGTGTAAGTTTCATTTTTAATACAATTGATTGGTACGCTACGTGTGAAAATAGCGCATGATTACCCTTTTTTTTCATATTTTTGAAAAGTTTGATTGTTAAGTACTTTGTTAAATAATAATCGAATCAGTAAGGGAAGTGTAGCAGCACTTCCTTTTTTTTTACGGATTGATTGTAATGTTCTTACCTTTTATTTCATATGTAAATTTTAAAGTTTCTGAAAATGTTCTCAGGATTTCTTCGATATTCTCTACATCAAATTCTCCTGTAAAATGTGTATTGTTTAATGTTTTGTTATGACTTGTTATCGAGACATCATAGCTGCGTTCTATCCTTTTAAATGCATCTACAAAAGATTCGTTTTGTAGTATAATCTTTTTATCCATCCAAGAAGTATATAAGGATGTATTTACCTTTTGTTTATGCATAATTTTTTTATGCTTACTAAAAATTGCCTGATCGTTGGGTATTAGTCGCAATGAGCTTGTATTCTCATTTTGATCGTTGACAACCACAGCACCTTCTACCAATGTAGTTTTTACCGTAGCATCTTCGGCATAAGAAGATACATTAAACTGGGTTCCTAAAACTTCTACATCTACATTTTCTGTTTTTACTATAAACGGCTGCTCTTTATTTTTGGTAACATCAAAGAAAGCTTCTCCTTTTAGATAGACCATTCTATTTTCTTTTGTAGGCATAAAATGCTGAGGGAATTTTAAACTACTCGCTGCATTTAGCCATACTTTAGTTCCGTCGGATAATGTGAGCTGAAATAATTTTCCTTTAGGAATAGAGATTTCAATATACTTAGCTTCGGTTACCTCAGTACCTGGCTGAACAATAAATTGATTCTGATCTTTTTTACCAATCAAATTACCACTAGCATTTATAATATCTGCTTTATCATTAAAATCAGTATATGTAACTGTACCATCTGCCTGAACAATTTTGATTTTATCTACAGGTTGAGTATTTGCTTCAACAACAGTAGGGTTTGTTTTAACAGCAGTAACATTCTGAGTGGTATAATAATACCCTCCTAGAAGTACTCCTCCCAGAACTGCAACATATTTTAATACCGCTGACCAAGATTTTAGGCTAATCACCTTAGCCTTCTTTTCCTCAATAGTGTAGATAAAACGTTCATAAGCAGAGTTTGGATCTGCTGGCAACTCTTTGTTTGTGCCATACCATTTCTTTATTTCTTGCTTAAAAAGGATTTCATGATCAGGATTTTCAGCCAACCATTGTTGTAATGCCTGTTTATCTGAGGACGAAATGTCTCCTTCTAAGTACTTCTTAATTACTGTTAAATAATTATCCATTCTTCATTTTTTCTATTTAAAAGATGCAGAAAAACCATAAATCCCTTACTTTATTTTATTTTTTTTAATTTAGTCGGTGATTTTAATAATGAAAAAAGATAGTCGGGACATAGAAAAATTACTGATTCAGGGGCTTACAGACGGAAATCAAGACAGCTATAAAATAGTGTTTAATCAATACTATTCCTGGCTGTATAACTACGTTTATAAGCTTTCTAACAATTCGTCATTGTCTGAGGATCTGGTGCAAAATGTTTTACTTAGGCTTTGGGAAAAAAAATCAACTTTACGAATTACTTCATCCTTAAAAAATTATCTTTTCAGATCTTGTCATAATGAATTTCTAATGCATCTACGGCAACAAAAAAAAGAATACGATGCATTAGATTCTCTAAGATGGGAAGCCATATTCGAAATGTATACTAGTGAAGAAGAAAACCAATTAGACTTAAATTGGATAAAACTTGAAAAAGCTATTGAGCAACTTCCAAAAAAATGTAGAGAAGTATTTAAACTTAGTCGTTTAGAGCAAAAAAAACATAAGGAAATAGCCGATATTTTAGGTATTTCTACTAAGACCGTCGAAATACATATTAGTAAAGCTTTGCGTTTCTTAAAAACTAATGTTTCTATTTTTTTCTTTTAAATCTTCTACTGTAGAATACACAATGAAGTAGTATCAAGCTATATTATATACTAAGTATCACAAAACTATATTAACACCACACTATCAACCTCTTATCATTAACAAATTGATAAAAAATGTTTGTTTTTTAACAATTAACGGTACTATTTTAACATTTTTTGAAAAAAAAAGTGTTTTCTTTTCCTTAGTTTTGTTTAACAATTTCTAAAAAAAAGTGAACAATATTAAACAAACATTTAGTATTAAAGATCTAGAGAATCTTTGTGGTGTAAAAGCGCACACCATAAGAATATGGGAAAAAAGATATAATCTACTTTCTCCTGATCGTACTGATACCAATATAAGAACATACAATTTAAAAAATCTTCAGAAACTACTTAATGTTACTTACCTGGTAAACAGTGGTTACAAAATATCTAGAATTTCTAAATTAGGCACACAAGAAATTAATGAATATGTAAGAAGTATCGTATCTGACAATAGCACCAAAAACCAGGCTATGAACTCCTTTAAAATTGCGATGTTGAATTATGATCTTGAGCTATTTTTAGAGACATATTCACAACTAGAGAGCAAAAGAAATTTTAAAGAAATATTTGTTGATTTTTTTATTCCTTTATTAAAAGAAATAGGATTATTATGGCAGACAGATACAATTAGCCCTGCACATGAACATTTTATCTCTAATTTAATAAAGCAAAAGCTATTACTAAACATTGAAAAACTTCAATATTCTAAACCCACCAAAACGGATAGAGCTTTTATTTTATTTCTTCCAGAAAACGAAATACATGAATTAGGTTTATTATATATTAATTATGAAGTACTCTTACATGGATATAAGGCTATTTATCTGGGTCCAAGTATTCCTTTAGACAGTCTGCCTAATATGCTTTCTTTTCATGATGATGTGGTGTTTATATCCTATTTCACTATCAGACCAGAAAAAGATAATATAAAAAAATACCTTGAGGATTTTAATACAATTGTATGTGCCAATAGAATCAATGAGTTATGGATATTAGGCAAACAAATCATGCATATTCCTAATAACACAGGACACAACCATCGTTATTTTGAATCAATTAGCTCATTAATTTCTGAGTTTTAATTTTATAATTATTTCAGTTATGTCTAAAAAGATAGCAATCATCGGTTCTGGATTTTCATCGCTTTCTGCTTCGTGCTATCTGGCTAAATTAGGATATGATGTAACTGTTTTTGAAAAAAACGCGACTGTAGGTGGCAGAGCTGGTCAATTAAAAAAAGAAGGATTTACGTTCGACACTGGTCCTTCTTGGTATTGGATGCCTGATGTGTTTGAACGTTTTTTTAGGGATTTTGATACATCAGCCTCTAATTATTATACGTTAGACAAACTACACCCTGCATACAAAGTTTTCTTTAAAAACAATGAAAGTATCACGATAGGTGATTCATTAGAAAAAATATATGAAACCTTTGAAGCAGAAGAAAAGGGAAGTTCGGTTAAACTACAAAAGTTTATCAAAACTGCACAAAATAATTATGAAATTGCAATTAAGGATTTAGTCTATCGACCAGGAGTTTCCATATTAGAACTGGTAACAAAACAAACAATTCTACGAGTAGGTCAATTTTTTAGTACCATTTCTAAAGAAGTTCGTAAAGAATTTAAAAGTAAAAAGTTAATCCAAATTCTTGAGTTTCCTGTATTGTTCTTAGGTGCTAAACCAAGTGATACTCCAGCTTTTTATAGTTTTATGAATTATGCTGATTTTGGGTTGGGAACCTGGCATCCCAGGGGAGGAATGTATAGTGTAATAGCGGGGATGGAAGAATTAGCCAGATCACTCGGTGTAACAATTCACACCAATGCGACTGTCGAAAAAATAGTAGTAGAAAACGGTCATGCAAAAGGCATTATTGTAAATGGTAAAAAAATAGATGCTGATGTTGTATTATGCGGAGCAGATTATCATCATGGGGAAACATTATTAGCGCCAGAATATCGACAATATTCTGAAAAATATTGGGAGCGTAAAACTTTTGCTCCTTCTTCTCTACTCTTTTATGTAGGGTTTGATAAAAAGCTACAAAATATTAACCATCATAATTTATTTTTTGATACCGATTTTGAGCAACATACAAGAGATATTTATGACATCCCTAAATGGCCTGATGATCCATTGTTTTATGCCAATTTCACTTCTTTAACAGATCCAGAATCTGCTCCTAAAGGCAAAGAAAATGGGTTTTTCCTTATCCCGTTAGCTCCAGGAATAGAAGATACCAACGAACTAAGAGAACGTTATTTTGATAAAATCATGACTCGTTTTGAAGCACTTACAAATCAAAATGTTAAAAATAGCATTATCTTTAAAGAGTCCTTTTGTATTAAAGACTTTATAAAAGAATATAATTCTTACAAAGGAAATGCCTATGGAATGGCTAATACACTTTTACAAACTGCATTCCTAAGACCTAAGTTAAAAAGCAAAAAAATACAAGATTTATTTTTTACCGGGCAGCTTACTGTTCCTGGTCCGGGTGTACCTCCATCTTTGATTTCAGGAAAACTAGTAGCTGGATTAATCGAAACTCATTATAAATATAACAAGACGTTAAAACCTAGTACAACAGTATAACAAACTCAATTAAACCTTAAATCCTATCTTATGAAGTCTATTTTTGATACTGTATCGCAAAGTTGTAGCAAAATTGTTACAAATTCCTACAGTACATCATTTTCGCTTGCTTCAAAAATGTTATCAGATTCTATACGGCAGGATATTTATAATATTTATGGTTTTGTAAGGTTTGCAGATGAAATTGTAGATACATTTCATGAGTATGATAAAGAAAAATTATTTAATGATTTTGAAGAGGAAATGTACAAAGCAATTAAAAATAAGATTAGCTTAAATCCTATTCTTAATTCTTTTCAAAAAACAGTTCATCAATATAATATTAGTCCGGAGTTGTATGAAGCATTTATGAAAAGTATGAGATTAGATTTGCATAAAACCAACTATCTAACAGATCAAGAATACAAAGATTATATTTATGGATCGGCAGATGTAGTTGGATTAATGTGTTTGAAAGTTTTTGTGAATGGGGATGCCGAAAAGTATGCTGATTTAAAGCAAAGCGCAATGCATTTGGGTTCTGCTTTTCAGAAGGTTAATTTCTTACGGGATCTAAAAACAGATTTTGAAGATCTTAATAGAACCTATTTTCCGAATCTAAATTTAAATGAACTTGATGAAGAATCTAAACTTAAAATTATCAAGGAAATAGAAGAAGATTTTGATAAAGCTTTACAAGGTATTTTAAAACTTCCTGTTGAAGCAAAATTTGGAGTATATACTGCATTTATTTACTATAAAAAATTATTAAATAAGCTTAAAAAAACTCCGTCTTTAGAAATAAAAAACACACGTATACGAGTATCGAATTATCAAAAATTTGGATTATTAGCAAAATCCTATTTTGACTATCGATTAAACTTAATTTAGCCTTATTTTTGTATAAAACCTATTTTGTGAAAGTTGTTATCCAAATATTAGTTTTTCTTGCCGCCTTCTCTATTATGGAGTTCATGGCTTGGTTCACTCACAAATATGTAATGCATGGTTTTTTGTGGTCATTACATAGAGATCATCATCATAAAGATCATGACAGTTGGTGGGAACGCAATGATTTATTCTTTGTATTCTATGCTATAGTAAGTATGTCTTGTATTTTGTTTCATGATTCACAGACATTTTGGATCGGAAGAGCTATAGGTCTAGGCATTCTAGCTTACGGTATTGCCTATTTTGTTGTACATGATATTTTTATACATCAGCGTTTTAAAGCATTCAGAAATACGAGCAATTGGTACGCCAAAGGAGTACGAAGAGCTCATAAAATGCATCATAAAAATATAAAAAAGGAAAAAGGAGAATGTTTTGGTATGCTAGTGGTTCCTTTCAAATATTTTAAAAAATAGATTTTATTCGGCTAATAGATTATCTATAGTTTCTCTCACTTTTGTACTATTCCAGTTTGCAGCATTCGTTTTATCTATAATAATATTTCCTTTTTTATCAATAAGATATGTCTGTGGAATAGGGCTATTTACAAAAGGTTTTGGGTGCTCTGATAATGATCTATAGATAGGGTAGCTATAGTTTTTATTCTTCATAAACTTATTTAATTCTGGATCATCATCTGTAGTTACAAAGAGAAATACTACTTCATCTTTATAATCATTATACAATTTTTGCAATGAAGGCATTTCTGCTATGCAAGGAGGGCACCATGTAGCCCAGTAATTGATTAATACAACTTTATCTTTAGCTGTATTAAAATTAGTAGATGCTGTATTTACTCCATGTAATTTCCAGTCATATGATGCTACTTTTGCTCTTTCTTCTACTTTTACTATCCCGGGGCTAAAAGAGAAAATTCTGGTTAAAAATATCTGCATCATCCCTCTGGTATTAGGAATAAAAAATAATATCAATATGATTGCAAAAATCACATTTGAAATGTTCTTTTTATTAAACTTCATCTATCTAAATATTTTGATTTTTTAGAACTCATATCATGAATTCATTTGATTTTTTCATCTATTGTCACAGATATTTTGATTAGTAACAAAATCCTGAAACACCTTACAAAGTTATATAAATAAATGGCACTACATCTAAGGTAGATATAGACTTAATTCTTAAAATACAGTTTTCTTAAATTAATAAAGCGCAATCAAAGATTGCGCTTTAAAACTAACAAAAAATAACAATGAACTATTATCTTGTTACACTTCCGGAAGGAAATGAAGCACTATTAAGCTCAAAGGTATAACTAGTAGGTGCGGTATCTGTACCTGCTGTACCAACCAAAGGTTTCAACAAAAATGGTGCTGCTGCATTGTCTGGAAATGGTTCTACAGAAATCACAACCGTTTTTCCTCTAACATCTAATGGAAATGTTACTCCGTCTGGAGCATTTCTAAAAAAGTCTTCTCCTGGTAATTGTGGTCCATTAGAAGCTGTCTCACTAAACCCATTAAGGTTTCCTGCATTATCATCTGCTGTATTATTCATTGTAAATGTTCCGGTAGAAACGGGTACTCCATCTGCTACTACCCATCCTTCATATTTCCATCCTGCATCAAGAACCGGTAAGGTTAAATTTGCTGCCGGAGGCATTCCTGGAGTACCAAACCATACTCCAAATTGATCATTACCATTATTAGCAGTTCCCGAAGCCTCATCTGTTGGGGTTCTTAAGAAAAACCCTCCTGCTGAAGCTGAAAAATCTCCTTCTCCTACAGGCCCTAACCCTACTGTTGCCGTATTACCGGTTCCGAAATCACCTTTTAATAGTTTTGTATCTGATGGTGCCGGGTTTGGATCTGGATTTGGTTCTATTGTTAATACAAAAGCCGCCGCTGCCTTAAGCGATTCTGTATTTACCATAAAAGAAGTACTAGATAATTCTCCCGCACTATTTACAGAAAATGTTCCTGTAGAAACTGGAGCTTCATTAACGATAATCCATCCTTCATAAAGGTAATCACTCCCTAAGTCTTCTAATCCACTAAGATTAAGTGTTACATTTGATTCTGTAGGTACATTACCAGAGTCATCATCATTGTTACAAGAAGAAACAATACATCCGATAATCAGAGTACCTATAATTGTTTTTTTAAACATTGCTTTTTTTTTATGATTATTAGACCATAAAATTATTAACATTGAAGTTTTTAAAATGTTAGCCACCTAACATTAAGCAACATTTTTTAAACGAATCTCTTTTCTATTAAAATCTATGACGTTAGATTCCTTTAATTCGTTTAGAATAATATTTAAGGTTGGTCTCGATGTACCGATAAGATGAGCTATGTCTTTTTGGGTATAAGGATGCTCTATTACCATATCTCCTGTATAAGGACAACAGTGCCCGTAGTCTTCTTTAAGCTCATTTAAGAACTCTAATAATCTTGTTTTGGTATCTTTAAAGAGAAGTAACTGTAATCTTCTTTCTAAGCGTTTAAATCGCATACCTATAAATTTATAGATTCTAAGGCTAAAAGATTGATTCTCGCGCATAAGTCCATGCATGGTTTCTACACCGATGGGACAAATAGAAGTTGTATTATCGACAGATTGCGCAAACTCTGTTCTTTTGTTTTCTCCAAGAATAGCTTTTTCACCAAAAATCTCTCCCCGAGTAAGAATAGCTTTTATTACCTCGTATCCATCTTCTGCATAGTATCCAATTTTTACCTTTCCTTTTTCTATAAGGTATACTTTGTTTGCAGAATCTTCTTCAAAATAAATATAGTCGTTCTTTCGGTAAGCATCAAAGTCGTGATCCTTTTTATACCTTTTAAACTTATGAGGGCATAATACCTTAAAGAGATCTGAATCCTCAAAAAACCAGATTGCACTCATGATGATTATGTTTTATGATGTTAGTTTATCTACTTATGTCGTAAAACACTCAAATCCCTTACATTATTGTATTAGAAACCCCTTAAAAGCTTAATTTTAAGGGGTTTTGTGAATTTCATGATATAAACTTAATTTATTGAGCAATTCTTTTACGAATCGTAAACAAATTATCTTCTATTAGTAACTCTCCATCTTTAAAAACAGTTTTTAATAATCCTTGATTTTCTTCTTGTTCAGAAACCTGATCTTTATACACTATTTTTCCTTGTTCTTCATATAATTGAATACGCCCTTTTGCAGATTTTTTAGTCCCATCATCTGTGATCGGATCTTTAAATATTTCTCTTCCTTCTCCCTGTACTTCTACATAAGTAGCTTTCATTGCAAATCCAAAAGTATCTCGGGTATTGTATTGATATGTAAAACTCCCTATTCCCAGAACCACATTAGTAGAAGCAAAACCTTTAGCTTTTAACTTTTCACAAATCTGGGTTGCTCTTTCTATTGTAATACTATCTCCATAGATAGCTCCGATTTTTGGATTCAACACTTTGTATCCCTGATCATTTATAGTTCCTCCAAATTCATCCCAAAGTAATTCTATAACACCCTTAGCAACTATTGGATTCTTATGATCACATCCACAAATAATATCCACAGGATCACCAGAATCTGGTCTAATGACAAGTTTTCCTTCTCTGTCGAGGATTTCATTTTTTAGTTTAGGCAAATATTCTGTTAGCACTTTCCAAAGATCCCAGGTATCAGATACTACAGATAATATTCCCGTTGGATATGTCTCTAATAACCTTCTAAAGGTTCCTATTTCATCATCTTTACTTCCTGCACACATCACACTATGCTCTGTAGCATTTACACTACCAATAACTAATTCTTTGGTAACATCTGCATTATAATATGTTTCAAAAGCTTTTGCTACAGGCAATGTATCACTCCCAGAAAATGATAATGCATGTCCCATACCGCTAAGAATTGAAGATTCTGTTCCCGACATTCCTCGCATCGAAAAATCGTGACCCTGCCAGGTAATAAACTCTATATTATTACGATCTGTTTCTATTGCAAAAGAGGATAAAATGCTTTGATATTGTTTTGCAATAGTAGCAGAAGTACAAGGTTGCCAAATAATATTAGACAATAAAGTTTCCAGGTAATTGGTAAGCCAGAAAAATTCTGGTTTAGTGTTCATTACTGTAAACATCGGTACTCGAATAGGAACTTCTGTTCCCTCTGGTAAGGATTTGATTTTAATCGGTAAATATCCTAAATCGTGTAATTCTTCGATATGTGCAATATCATAATCTATACCCAGATAATGATCTACATATTTTTTATATTCTGCAGTCACTTCTTCTTTGGGAAGATTGAAAAACTGTTCGTTGAATTGTTTGATTAAATATTCTTTAATAAAATACTGCAACCCAAAAAACACTACATTATCAATTCCTTCTATTCTACTTTTCCTAGGTGTCCAGTTAGAATACACAAAAGTAGTTCCGTTTGGATATTGCTCTTTATGTCCTAATTTATAACCGTCTGTTAATAGTAATGGATTCATCTTTATTCTATTTTGCGTTATTTATACGCAAATATAGTTTTTATTTTTAAACTGATAAAATCTTAAAAGAATTTTCTTCTGGATTATTTCAAAAACTGGTAGAAAACATGTTAGTTTTCATACTTGCGATTCATGAATTCCTTAAATACTTTTTGAAAACCACTAAGATCTACTTTAGCATTTTTAACTTCAGAACTGTCTTTGTATTCTATGTAATATGTGTTTCTCGGTTTCTCAAAGAAACGTATCCCCTCTATTATTTTACCATTATCTCCTGTGAGAATGTATCCTCTAAAAATTTCAGGATCTTCTGGACGTTGTTTATCTTTTTTATGCATTTCATTAATGATGGTCTCTATAAACTCATCAAAAAAAGATTGCATATTCTTATTGATAAAAATCTCTGGTTTCTCAAAATAGATTTTCTGTATGTCTACCAAATCTAACTTGGTCGAATATTCCTTAAAACCACTGGTTCCATAACCATATGTTCCATCACTTTGATCATATATAAACATGGTGCTATTCGCAGGTAAAACATCTACATTTCCTTTCATAAAATATTTAGCACCAATTTCTTTTTCATTTATAGTATATGAAGCTTTCCAACTCTTATTTTTCCTGAATAATTGTATTTCCAACTTCTCCCCTGCTGCAGCTAAGGTAGGCGATCCTATAATAATACTATCTCCTTTCTGAATTATCAAAGTTCGCTGATAATAGTGCTTAGCAAATATATCTATATGTAATGCTGTATATTTTTTATTCTCTATTTTTTTAGAGAATATTCCCGAAGGCACTTCTTCATATTCATATCCATCTATTATTTTACCATTCTTATAAACAGATTTGATGTTTAATTTTGGTTTATACAAATCTCTTATGTATACTTCATAATCTTCTTTACTCATCACTTCTCCTAGTTGCTCTTGTAAGCCTTCTATTTCAGAAGTTTCTGGTGCTAATGCCATTTGATAAACATCTAAAGAATATTGAAATTTTGCTTCTCCATTCTCATAATAATCAACTCTGGGAAATTCATCGTTTCCTTTTGAAAAATATCCATTATATGGTTTTCCATATTTATAAAATCCTTTGTATATTTTTTGAGGTTTTTCGACAATTACAAAAGAATCTTGATCAATAACATTATCCATATTTTGAGATTTTACAAGATTAAATGAAAGCATGCACAATGACAAGAGTAAAATAATCTTGCTACTCCAGTTAATTCTATATCTTAATGAGAATTCGATCTTAATCATTACAAAATTTTAGAAGATAAAAATAGATCCAATTTCTGTTAAAAACTACCCTGTTTCCCGTTAAAGTTAGAAAGATTTAGTTTCTTCCTTTTTCATCAGGGTATAAAGAAGGCAATGGATCACTTTGCCAATATTTTTTAGTATCAATATCTAGTATGGTAAGTTTTCCCTTGAAACCTGCTCCTGTGTCTATATTCCAGAGATTATAAGCTTTTATAGGAGTATCTTTACCATACTCAATGGTAGGCGTATGCCCGATATAAATCTCAGAATAATGACTAAACCGTTTTGGTGGATCATCTTTTAAAGCTACTTCTCCAACTTTATCGGCAAGTAATGCTGATTCCCATAATGTTCGATCCCAATAATAATTAGAATCATACTCCTCTTTTCCTACGCCATGCATAGATGTAAATCCTGCATGTACAAAAAGCCTACCCTCTTTATCCAGATAGTAATCTTCCAACATATTAAAAAATGCTTTATGAGTTTCTTTGGTAAGTAATCCTGATTGAATATAGCTATGGATTGTTTCTTTTCCTCCATGTGCCAGCCATACAGGGTTGGTTACTCCTTTTTCTAGCCATAACCCGCACCACAGGTCATGATTTCCTCGTATAAAAACACATGTATTGGATGTAGAGAGTTTTATAAGTTCTTGTATTACTATAGCCGATTCACTCCAACCATCTACGTAGTCTCCCAAAAAAACCAGGGTATCTTCTGACGTTACATTTGCTCGTTCTAAAACCTGAAGTAAAGCCCTATGACCACCATGTATATCTCCAATTACCAGGGTTCTCATCTTACATTTCTTTGCTCAACCTATTAACAATATTATTCATCCAAGAATATTCAGGTAATTTCTTTAAATTATCTTTCAAATATTTAGGTATACCATTATAACCAATATAAGTTCCCACTATTTGTCCAGTTATTGAACAATTCGTATCCGTATCTCCGCCACTATTTATAATTTCATCAAAAATGAGATCAATAGGTTTTTCTTTTATCATATTTGCAGAAAAAATCGAAAAAGGAACTGAATTAACAACATATCCATCATTCCCTAAACTAGCAATTTCAGTTATTGATTTTGTTTTAGATAAAATATCTAATTCTAGTAACCTATCTTTTACATTTGAATCTGGTAAATCCGAAGTAATTAATTTCATTAAACTTATTTCATTTATCCAATTCTCTTCTATAATGGTTTTAATTGCAAGAACTACTGCTAAAGCTCCAATATATGCCTCAGAATTATAATGTGTTATGGAACATATTTGTTCTATTCGTTCTCTTGAAATATTTTTAAAAAAAGCTATTGGAGCAACACGCATTGCCGCTCCATTACCTGCAGAGTATTCTCCTCTTCTACCGGTTTGACTCCAATCCAAGCCAATTTGGAGTTCCCTAATGGCCTTTAACGTTGATGCTCCTATTCCTGTAATCATTCCATTAGTAAAATAAGAAACAAAATAATTAGATAGTATTTGTGGATCCAAAAAAAGATCTTCAATCAATGCTTCACAAGTCGCTAATGTTAATTGCGTATCATCTGTAATATTCCATTCAGGTATTTTCTCCTCTGGTTTTCCAAAAGGGTAAAAGATATTCTCTTCGATTTGTTCTACATTTTCATATCCGCTCCCGATAGCATCACCAATAGCTCCTAAAAACATAGAACCAAGAAATCTTTCTTTTTTAGTAATCATTTTATTTTGTTGTAACACATCTTTAAACTCTATCACTACAATAGTCTATACATTATATCTGTTCTTAAGACATATTTAGTTCCTTTAATAATAGGCCTACCTTCATGTCGTAACGGATGATGAAATACTAAAGCATCACCTAGTTTTGGATTAACTGTAATCCCTTCTTCAAAATAAGTTTCTCCTCCTTCGAAATCATCGTTAAGATATATCAAAAATGAGAAGAAACTGCATTCATTTTCATTTCGTTCATAACTTCCATCTCTATGCATTTTAAAGCGTTGTCCTTCGCCATATTTGTATATCCTAAACATTTCATTAAGGCCAATCGCTCTGTAATTTCCAAAAGTTTCAACTGCAAGGGGTTCTATTTTTGACCATATTTTTTTTCCAAGTATTTCATCCTTAAACAAAATACGTTGGTTATTTCGAATACCCTTTACCATTACCTGCTTGCCATCAATATTAACTTTTGCTTCTTCAAATGAAACCTGTTCTCCTTTTTCAATAAATTGGTCACATATTTCTTTAGAGAGAAAATTTTCAATGAGAAATATTTCTGGATGTAACTCTTTCCTTTTCATTTAGATTATTCTTTATAATTGTTTAAGACCTCACAGGTTTTAAAAACCTGTGAGGTCTGGATATATTATGATTTAAACTCAATATATTCTGGAGCTACTACATCGGTTAGCCACACTTCATTATCCGATTGATAAAACTCTATTCCTTTGGCATACATTTCACCCGATCTCACAGTTAGAATAATAGGTTTCCCTCTTCTCGATCCTACTTTAATAGCCGTTTCTCTTTCTTTACTAAGATGTACATGATGCCTGTTCATTTTTAATAACCCTTTTTCTCTAATGGCATCCATAAATTTAGCCACTGTACCGTGATACAAGAATTCTGGGGGCTGCTTTGGTTGATATTCTAAATCTACCTGTATTGAGTGACCCTGACTGGCTCTAATCCTCGTATGATCTTCGTTAAAAGCAAAGCGTTGCTTATCACAGGATGCTACAACTTCTTCTAATACATCCATACTTAATTCAGGCCGGTGCCTTTTTACTTTTTGTAGTAATTCCTGTACATCTGTCCAACCCTTTTCATCGAGTTGTATCCCCACTTTATCAGGGTTATGCCTTAGAATAAGGCTTAAAAATTTACTTATATGTTTATTATTTGTTTTCATTTTTTAATAATTCATTATACAGCTCAAAATTTTCCTGATCAAAACAAACAAAGACTATCTCTTCAATCTTATTTTGATCAAAATTTTTAGCCACTTCGACAGCTATTCTTGCCGCAACATTTTTAGGGAATTTATAGATTCCTGTACTTATATTTGGAAAAGCTATCTTTTTTACTCCATTCTCAATTGCTAATTTTAATGAATTGATATAGCAGTTTCTCAATAGTTCTTCCTTTTCTTTTCCTTCATTATTCCAAACTGGTCCTACGGTATGAATAACATAATTTGCAGGAAGATTACCTGCTGTCGTGATCACAGCTTCTCCTGGATTACATTTACCTTGCCTAGCTCTAACAACTCTACAAGCTTCCAGGATAGCAGCCCCACCTTTGCGATGAATCGCTCCATCCACTCCACCACCTCCCAAAAGAGAAGAATTTGCTGCGTTGACAATAGCATCGACTTTAATCGTAGTGATATCAGATTGGATTACTACTATTTTCATTTTAGTTTCAAATATGTATTCAATTTTTCATCCTTAAATATCAATGGTTTTTCTGCTGGAATAACCAGATTTTCCAAATCTTTATTTTTCACAAATTTATATTGCTCACTAACAAAATCAGAAACATCTTCAATCTCCAAAACATCATCTTTTGCATATGACTTTATAAACTCCTTTCTTAATCCAATCTGGATGGCTCGTCTTTCTAATTTCACTCCATATGGATCATGATCGGGATCCCATTGCAATCTCACATTAGAATTTGCAACATCTTCCTGCCAGGCTTCATACGACACATATAATTCTGGTTTAAACGATGAATACACAGCATTTTTAACATAGCTCTCAAAAGCTTCTTTTTTAAGGTGTATGGCCAATACGACTTCTTGTCCTTCTTTTGTCCCCCAACCATTTCTGTACATCATCCACAAGAAATTAGGTTTAATCCATGTCATTCTGTCTAAGCTAAAAGCTCCTCCAAAAAATTGATTTTTTACGGCAAAACTTCCTATTTCGAGACGATAAGATTGGTATACTATTATTTTCTCGTCATCATATTGTGCCATGATATGATACCCGCTTTGGGGCCATTCTTTCTCTTGTTCTTTATATTTTTTAAGTTGTAATTTCATTTTAATTTTTTCTTTACTTCATTAATCAATTCCTCCAAACTATTCACTTTTTGTACTCCGTACTGCTCACAGACAACATCTACATTTCCTTTTCTCCAAAATCCTTCTGGGCAGCATACTATCAATTTATTACTCTTTGCATATAACCCTAACTCTAGTAGTGTTATAGGTGATTTTGTGTTTTTATCAAAATACATGATGATCATGTCTGCTTTTTCTAAAGCTTCTAACTCCCAAAGTACTTGTTCTTTAAAAACTGGATTATCTATCTTTTGTTCCCAACTGGCATCCCAACTCGATCTTCTGGGGTTTAACAGTGTGACATTTTCTTCTGTTAGTTTCTCTACCACCTTATCCTGCCATCTTTGAGCTACATCTAATTCTATACTTCCTGCCAGAAAAACACTTAGGTTTTTATTCAATTCTGGGGTAATTGGTGGTACTATTAAATTCATTTTTTGTTATTTTAGGATAGTATTCATTATTCACAAAATAGGTTCTGGTCTACTCTGGAATAACAGGAATTTGTACTACCTTTTCTTCATTTATATCTCTAAAGGAATTTGTTGTAAAAATGGTATCGAATAATTTGGTTAATTCTTCATACCCTTTACTAAAAATACCATGACTGATAATCAAACTTAGTTTGCCTGCATTCTTTTCTTTTAGTGCTGTTGCTAATCCTAAAAAAGTTCCTCCTCCGTCACAAATGTCATCAACAATTACACAATGTTTTCCTTCTAAATCATCTTCATATACTCTAAAACCAGACAAGGCTCCTGTTTTTACATCTCTTTTTTTAGAACATTCTACCACTTCTACTCCACCCAGAAATTCAGATACTTTATAGATTTTTTTTAAAGCTCCCCCATCAGGAGAAATCAACACTACTTCTTCTTTGATAAAATCTAAACATTGTTTGACAAATTCATAATTCTGAATCACTGTTACACGATCTAATAACGCCGGAGTTACCTCTGAATGTGGATCAAAGATTGTTACCTGATTATAGTTTTGCGCGTTAATACTATCTGTATATACTTTAACACTAAGCGATTCTCCTGCAACCATCACCCTATCTTGCCTAGCAGCAGGAAAATATGGAATAAACACATCAATCTCCTTTACATTCATTCTACGTAACGCATCGGTAGCGATCAATAATAACCCTAAGTCATTAAACGAATTGATTCGTTGCGTAATCGTGATACTGTTCCCAATATTTTTATCTAAAATATTTATATGCGGTTCTCCTCCATTAAAAACAAATGATTTAAAATCAATAGATTTCTCAAAAGGTGTAAATGATGGGTCCAAATGTAAATATTTCATAATTGTGTCGTTTTTACGCAAATTTAGAATAGAAAAATGATACTACAAAATATTTTGCGTAAAATTTACATTATTTTAATATAATGCACCTTCAAATATATCTTTCTGAAAGCCAGCGGTATTGATTGTAGTGATGATAATTACTTAATATCAAATAGAAACCCCTCTTCTTTAAGTTTGAAGTATTGTTTTTTATTGAATTTAAAAAGGTTTGCCGGTCTACCTCTTCCTTCAGAGATTTTTTCGTCTAACTCCTCCAGGATTCCGAAGCTTAGTATTTTTTTTCTAAAATTTCGACGATCAATTACTTTTTGCAGAATAGTCATATATAGCTTTTCGAGATCCGAAAACAAAAACTTATCGGCAAGTAAATCAAACCCTACAGGTTCATAAGTGAGTTTATTTTGTAATCTCTTTTTTGCTGTTTCCAAAATACGAGTGTGGTCAAATGCCAAATCCGGAAGTTCGGTCATATCAAACCATGCAACATCTTGAGCGTCGGTGTCTGCTTTGATTGCATAGTGTTCTGGTTTTACCAAAGCAAAATAAGTAACACTAACTACCCTATTTCTAGGATCTCTCCCCGGGTCACCAAAAGAATACAATTGCTCTAAATAGTCTATGGTTACATTAGTCTCTTCCTTAAGCTCTCTAACCACTGCTTGTTCTAAACTTTCGTTTTCCAAAACCAAACCACCAGGCAAGGCCCAAGAACCTTTAAAAGGGTCTATATCTCTTTTTATCAATAGGACATTAAGTCTCTTGTCTTTATATCCAAAGACCACAGCATCAACAGCTACTTTTATATTTTGGCGTACCATATACGCAAATTTACATATTTCTGTTTTGGAATAAAAAAACTTATCAAGTTATATTAAGAAATAAAGAAGTCCAATGTCAAATTATTCTTTTTTCAAATTATAAATGGTATACATTCTTCTTCAAAATTAGCATTATGATAATACCAGCTATATCAATTGAATACAAAAAAGTAGTATTTTTATAGGTAAGCTCATATCCTGAGAGCTCTATAAAGTTCAGGATTATTACACAAAAGATTATGAAAAATACACTTTTAAACCTAGGAAAAGGCTTATCCAGAAAAGAACAAAAACAAATTAATGGTGGTGGCAATCCATGTGATACATACAACGGCCCAATAGTTGTTACCTGTAGTCAATACGAACAGCTTCCTCCTCAACACAAATTTTGTGTTATGGTTAGTGTAGAGTGTTTCCCACGCTAATACGCCTTAATACAAAAAATAAAAAAACTCCCAAAGAGATTAACCTTTGGGAGTTTTTTTATTTAAAATTGCTCTTTTATGGTGTCTTAGTCATTCTGCTTCTTAATTAAGTTTAATGCAGAACCTTCTTTAAACCATTCAATTTGAGAATTATTATAGGTATGATTTAACATCGCAGTATCTTTAGATCCATCTGCATGAACAATTTCTAATGTTAATTGTTTTCCTGATGCAAATTGGTTAAGATCTGTAAAATTAAAAGTATCATCTTCTTGTATCAAATCATAATCACTTTCATTAGCAAACGTTAATCCAAGCATCCCTTGTTTCTTAAGATTTGTTTCGTGGATACGAGCGAATGATTTTACAATTACTGCACATACACCTAAATGACGTGGTTCCATTGCAGCATGTTCTCGTGATGAACCTTCTCCGTAGTTATGGTCTCCCACAACAATAGTAGGTACTCCTGCTGCTTTATATGCTCTTGCAGTATCTGGTACACCACCAAACTCTCCTGTTAATTGGTTTTTAACAAAGTTTGTTTTTTTACCAAATGCATTTACAGCACCAATTAAACAGTTATTAGAAATATTATCTAAATGACCTCTATATCGTAACCATGGTCCTGCCATAGAAATATGATCTGTAGTACATTTACCAAATGCTTTTATTAGCAATTTAGCTCCATTAATTTCACTACCTATTGGTACAAATGGTGTTAATAACTCTAATCTTTCTGAAGTTGGGCTTACTTTCACTTCTACACCACTACCATCTTCAACCGGAGCTAAATATCCATTATCTTTTACTTCAAACCCTTTTGGAGGTAGTTCCCATCCTGTTGGTTCATCGAACATTACCTCTTCTCCATTTTCGTTAATTAACTTATCGGTTAAGGGGTTGAAATCTAGTCGACCTGCAACTGCAATTGCAGCAGTTAATTCTGGTGATGCAACAAAAGCATGTGTATTAGGGTTACCATCAGCTCGCTTAGCAAAGTTTCTATTAAAAGAATGTACGATACTATTCTTCGGAGCATTTTTGGGATCATTATATCTAGCCCATTGTCCAATACAAGGTCCACAAGCATTAGTAAATATTTTAGCATCTAGTTTTTCAAATATCCCAAGGATACCATCTCTATCTGCTGTATATCTTACTTGTTCAGAACCTGGGTTGATCCCTAATTCTGCTTTCATTTTTAAACCTTTATCCAACGCTTGTTGTGCGATTGAAGAGGCACGAGATAAATCTTCGTAAGAAGAGTTTGTACAAGAACCTATTAGTCCCCATTCTACTTGAATTGGCCAATCATTAGCTTTTGCTTTTTCTGTCATTGCACTACCAACTGCCGTCGATAAATCCGGAGTAAAAGGCCCATTTAACAATGGTCCTAATTCAGATAAATTAATTTCGATTACTTGATC
This sequence comes from Aquimarina macrocephali, assembly GCF_051627225.1. Classification (NCBI taxonomy): domain Bacteria; kingdom Pseudomonadati; phylum Bacteroidota; class Flavobacteriia; order Flavobacteriales; family Flavobacteriaceae; genus Aquimarina; species Aquimarina macrocephali. Next base: position 3,571,444 of record NZ_CP151795.1, on the reverse strand, counting down.
AAAATATTGTTCTGGATTTGCATATACCTCAGGATCTGCTGTTAAGTGTTCTTTTACTTTGTTTGCTGCATCTGCTACATCTGCTCTTTCTGTTGCTCTCAAGTAACGTTCCATGGACTCATCATAACCAAAAGTAGATGTTGTAGCCCCTATTTCGGCACCCATATTACAAATAGTTCCTTTTCCTGTACACGACATTGATGTTGCCCCAGGTCCAAAATATTCTACTATTGCACCAGTTCCTCCTTTTACCGTAAGGATTTCTGCTACTTTTAAGATCACATCCTTAGGTGCAGTCCAACCAGATAACTTGCCTGTTAATTTTACTCCTATTAACTTAGGGAACTTCAATTCCCAAGCCATACCAGCCATAACGTCTACCGCATCTGCTCCACCAACACCAATTGCAACCATTCCTAAACCACCTGCGTTTACAGTATGAGAATCTGTTCCAATCATCATTCCTCCGGGGAAAGCATAGTTTTCTAATACTACCTGATGAATAATTCCAGCTCCTGGTTTCCAGAATCCGATTCCATATTTATCAGATACAGATTCTAAGAAGTTAAATACCTCACTACTAATATCATTAGCATTTTTCAAATCTGTTGCTGCACCATCTTTTGCCTGAATCAAGTGATCACAGTGCACTGTTGTTGGTACTGCTACTTTATTTTTACCAGCTTGCATAAACTGTAATAATGCCATTTGAGCTGTCGCATCCTGACAAGCGATACGGTCTGGTGCAAAATCAACATAATCTTTACCCCGTGTGAACGCTTTTTTTGTTTTTACGTCCCACAAGTGTGAATACAAAATTTTCTCTGCCAAGGTTAAAGGTTTACCTGTAACTTCGCGTGCTGTATTAACGCGGTCGGCTACCTGACTGTATACCTTTTTTATCATATCGATATCGAATGCCATCTCTAATTATTTTTTAGTATTGAAAAGTCTTGCGAAAATACGAATTTTAAAGGATTTTCTTAAATGAATACATTTAATCCCTTCTTTTTGCATTTTTAAAAAAATATAAGGCTTCATTTATTGAAATTCACAAATTAGAATTACGAAAATTACAATATCACTAAAAATTAAGATAAGAAAATACTTCGCCATTTCTTCGATTCACGAAAACGTTATAGTCATTCTTCAAAAAACGATCTAAAAAAGATAAAAAGTGGCATAAAATAAAAAAGTGAAGCCGTATAGCTTCACTTTTTACAAATTAAAAACTTCTAATTTTGACACTAATCTTTTCTTTTTCTATGTTTTCTCTTGTTATGTTTTCTTTTTCTTATTTGCTCATATTGTTCTAATTGAGCTTCTGAGAGCGATGCTTTAAACTTTTCATTTTCATCTTTCATAATTGCTTTATGATTTTCACGCATCTCTTTTTGCGCCTCACTAAGGGTAAGCTTCAATGCTTTTCTTTTTCCCTTTCTAGAAAGATCTTCATTTTTTACAATTACCAACTGTTCTTTGGTAAAACTGGCATGCATCACCTTTCTTTGCTCTTTTCTAAGTTCTTTTTTGTTTTTTAATTCATTTTTTTGACTCTCAGAAAGACTTTCATAAAATTCTTTTCTTAATTCCTTGCGATCCATATGATTTTCCTCGGGTTGGGCTGATACCACTATAGCTCCCATAAACAAAACCATGGCACATATTATACTATTTTTCATTTGTTTCTTTTTCAATTTTTCTATATTAAACAATATTCTCTGTTGAACGTTCAATACTATGACCATTAAATATGAAAAAGGTTTAATATTAATAAAGAAAAATAATTTCTGATTATACAGGATTGATTATACACGCCGCCTCTATTGAAGATTAACTATATCAGAAATCAACAAATCCTTTGAAAGCTTTTTAACTAAGTAGTTGTTAAAACAGGCTATTAATCACATCTTCTACGCTAATGCCTTCTGCTTCTGCTTTGTAGTTTTTAATGATACGATGACGAAGAATACCCATAGCTACAGCCTGTACATCTTCTATATCTGGAGAATATTTGCCTTTGATAGCAGCATTAGCTTTGGCTGCCAGGATTAAATTTTGAGAAGCTCGCGGTCCTGCTCCCCAATCTATATAATTTTTTACTAATTCTGTTGCTGTTTCTCCATCAGGTCTTGTTTTACCTACCATGCTTACAGCATATTCAATTACATTATCTGCCACCGGAATACGGCGAATCAAATGTTGAAAATCTATAATCTCCTTAGCAGTAAATAGTGGATTAACAGTAGCGCTTGTATCTCCTGTAGTACTCTTCACAACATCAACCTCTTCCTGAAAGCTTGGATATTTAAGCTCTATAGCAAACATAAATCTATCTAGTTGCGCTTCTGGTAATGGATATGTTCCTTCTTGCTCGATTGGGTTTTGGGTTGCAAGAACAAAATATGGTAAATCTAAATTGTAATGGTGTCCAGCAACTGTTACAGATCTTTCCTGCATTGCTTCAAGAAGTGCTGCCTGGGTTTTTGGCGGAGTACGATTAATCTCATCTGCCAGAATGATATTAGAGAATATAGGTCCTTTAATAAATTTAAAATGTCTTGTTTCATCCAGTATTTCACTTCCTAATATATCACTAGGCATCAAATCAGGAGTAAACTGAATTCTTTTAAAATCTAATCCTAAAGCTTGAGAAATGGTATTAACCATAAGAGTTTTAGCAAGCCCGGGAACACCAATTAATAATGCATGACCGCCAGAAAAAACAGAAATAAGTATCTGATCGATAACTTTTTCTTGTCCAATAATGACTTTGGATATTTCTTTTTTGAGTTCTGAATGTTTTTTTACTAGTTTTTCTATAGCCGCTACGTCGTCTGACATATTATTTTATTTTTTTAACCAGTTACCACTATATTCACAGTCTCTATACTCTCCGTTTATTTTTATATAGGTATCCATTATTTTTTCGCTCTGCCACTTACGAATCGCATCAATTTGTTTTTTTCTTAATGCCAATTCTTGTATTTTAAGATAGTCATTTGCGTAATCAGCTATATGTTCATCAAACCGGTTAAGTACTGTTATTAATTTATACTTTTTTCGGCCTTGACGATCCTGATCAGGAATTACCAGAGAAACTTCATTCATTTTTAGTTTAGATACTTGATCATACAATATAGGGTCAATTTTGGTAAGTTCAAAACGAGTATCTCCTGTGGTAGGATTAAGTAGTTGCCCTCCATCTTCACGAGTTTCTTTTTCATCACTAAATTTTCTTGCTGCCTCTTTAAATTTAATAGAACCCGAAACGATACTTGTTCGTATAGAATCTATTAATCCTTTGGCTTCATCAACTGTTTTCCTTGTTACTTCGGGAGAGAGTAGTATGTGTCTTACGTCGATTTCTTCTCCTCGTATTTTATCAACTTTTACAATATGCCATCCAAAATCAGTTTTAAATGGTTCGCTTACTTCTCCTTCTTGCAAGCTAAAAGCTACATCTTTAAATTCTTTGGCAAAGTTTGTTTTACGATCAAGAGTATATTTTCCCCCAGTAGATTTAGAACCTGGATCCTGAGAGTACAATACTGCTTTAGTAGCAAAGCTACTACCGTTCTCTACAATATCTTCTCTAAATTGATTTAATCTATCGATTACTTTTTGCTCTTCTTCCTGAGGTATTTCTGGTTCTATTACAATCTGAGCTAATTCAAGTTCTGTCCCAAAAAGTGGTCTTTCTTCTTTTGGAATGTCATCAAAAAATTCTCTGATTTCTTCAGGAGTAATCTCGATATCTTTGATAATCTTAGTTCTCATCTGTTCAGATAACCTATTTGACTTATTGATTTCAAAAAGTTCTTTTCTGAAATCTGCAACATTATCCTTTTTATAAAATTTTAATACTTTTTCTACAGTTCCCAACTCATTTGTCATATATGCCAATTGCTGGTCAACCATAGAGTTAACTTCTGCATCTCTAACTTCTATACTATCCTGAATAGCATGATGAGCATACAATTTGGCCTCAAACAAACTACCTGCAAGTTCGCAACGGCTTACATCAGAAGCAGAAACTCCTTCACTAATCAACTGTCTATAGGCAATATCTACATCACTATCCAAAATTACATTTTCTCCAATCACCGCAGCTACGCCATCTATTTTGGTCTTTTGAAACGGTACTTTTACAGTTTCTATTGGCGTATTTATAGAATCATTTACCATGGCGCTATTCTGCCCATTAATGGTATCCTGAGTTACTATGGAATCTTGTGCTACTTCTTCAATAATCTCTTGTGCATAAAATTGTGTATTTATACTAAAAGTAAGTATAGCACAAAGTACTGTAGTTTTAATCATAAACTTCAAATTGTTTGTTCTCAACTGCATCTCTTGTAATGTCTTTTTCTATTTTTTTTATTAGCTCCAACTTTCTCTTATTCAATATAATCTGCCTTATTGTAGGCTTAATATATTCTAGCGGTGCTATTTCATTACGCTTTAATACGCCTTCTATTTTCACCATATATACTCCTGTAGAATCTCTAAGTTGCATATATTTCCCATTTTTTAAGAGTTTTGACCTATCTTGTTTTTTGAGAATTGGAATCTTACTTAATACCTGATCTAACTTGATCCAAACAGAATCATTTAAAGAATATGTTAGGTATTCTATCTTTTTTCCTCTCAACTCTTCTATATCCTCTTCATTAAAACGATTGAATTGTTGCTTCGTTGCAACAATATTCGCGTAATCAGGTGGCAAATGTAAGTAACGTAATTTTACTAACTCCTCATTAAGATTAAAATTTTTCAAATTTTGATCATAATATGATTGAAGATCTTGTTCTGTGATCTCCATATTAATAGATTTATTTATCACTGCATTCTTATAAGCATTGATATATAAGGTGCTTTGATAGTTTTCTACCAAATCATTAAATTCTTCAAGTTCTTCTTGGGTAAGATTTAGTTTAGCCTTGTCGATAAACAATTGACGAGTAGCCCATGTATTAATATAATTATTAACAATATTAGTACTATCGCCCGTAGACACATCCTTTGGTACTAGTTTTTTAATATCATCTTTATATAGGTAGGTATCATTTACTCTGGCAATAGCTTCTTTTTTAATTTGATTCTTAAATTTTTGGCAAGAAACAACAACTAGCAATAGCAGTATTAATTTATAATATTTCATCTGTTTATATATAGTATTCTTTAGACGATCAGACTTATGCTGGTATAGATATGTATGAAATAACCATTTAGCTTGTAAAAAGTTATAATCATTATATCTTATTCACACATTCTCATCTTTTGAATTATCCGTAAAGAAATTAATAACAGCATCCAAGAGCATATACAATTGTATTGCTCTCTAATTAAAAATTTATTAATTTTTTAAATTGATAATTCTTTTTTAGCTTTTTTTAAGATTTTCTCATTAACCTTTACCGGGTATTTTACTCTTAAATGATCTAGCCATTTATTTTCTATACTTTCCTGAAAATCATTAATCACTTCGCCTTTGGTTTCTTCAAAAGTTTTAATTCTTGAAGGTAAGATTTCTCTAACCATAATCAAAGTCTTAAAATTCTCTTCTTCCAGGAACACAATCTTCCCTTTTTCTGCAGAAAAATCTTTGGGTAATATCGCGTCTCCTTTAGCTAATTCTTCTTCTGAAAAAAGGACTAACGCTACATCTCCTTTATTGACTTCTGTTTTTATTTCTTTAATCGACTTTTTCTTCTTCAGTAATTTCTCAACCGTACTAATTGCTTCTTGTTTTGATGAAGAAGCCTTAAGAACTTTATACGCCTCATTTTGTGTATACTTATTTTTTTGAGTCTCATAATATTTTTTAAGCCCTATAGAATCTGTTTTAGATACATTCCATATTTTAGATTCCATAAGATCGAAAAGTAAAAGTCCATCGCGATACTCTCCTATTACATTTGCAAAATCTTTATTATCTTCCTCAAGGTGCTCTTCATAATATCGAAGTAAGGTTGTTGATTCGAATCGGGTATACATTTCTTCAACAAAAGCAGAAACATCTGCATATCCTTCTATTCTTATTTGATTACTCTTCAAAAACCCAGCAAAGTCCTTATATATATATTTCTCTTTTTTAAGATTAAAGAGTTCTTTTTCTAGATTTTTGTCTTCAGGTATGTTCCATTCCTCTTTAGAAAATGTAGCTGGAAGTATTTCTTTAAAATATGCAACTGCTTTTTCATTCTTGGTGATAGCATATTTTTCCTTTAATGAATTAATAAATGAAGTAGTCACTAATTTGGACCTGCTATCTCTTTTTACTTTTTTGGTAAGTTCGTTTTTTTGTTCTTCAAAACTCTTGAGCGGGTGTTTATCTATAAGTTGGATGATATGCCAGCCATACTTAGTTTGTATTGGTGCAGAGATTTCGCCTTTTTTTTCTAAATCAAAAGCAGTTTTCTCGAATTTCTCAGAATTTAATGCTCCTTGTCCAAAACGTCTAATCTTACCTCCCTCTATTGCTGTACTTGGATCATCACTATATTGTTTTGCTAATGAAGCAAAAGAAACTCCTTGCTGAAGTTGCTGATTGATTTCCTTTATCCTTTTTTCTGCTGCTTCTGATGTTCTATTAGTATTAATAGCTACCATAATATGAGCTACAGTAACTTCTCCTAATTTTTTCTCTCTACCATTAACTTTTACAACATGGTAACCAAATTGTGTTCTGAACGGTTCTGAAATCTCCCCAACTTTAGTTACATATGCAGCTTTTTCAAATGGATACACCATTCTGAACGCAGAAAACCAACCTAAATTTCCGTTGTTTTTAGCAACAGAAGGGTCTTGACTATAGGATTTAGCAACAACATCAAAAGGTTCTCCGTTTATAATCTTATTTCTTGCTTCTACAATTTTTTGATATGCGGCGATAGTATCTTTTGCTAATGCATTAGGCTTTACCATAATCAAAATATGACTAGCATTTACTTGCTCAAGAGAGCGATCATAAGCTTCCTTTATTAATGCATCAGAAGTTCTGGTATCTGTAAGATATCCTTTTGCCAGTTGTTTTCTATACCCCTCTAATTCTTCTAAATACGTTTGTTTTTTGTCTAACCCAAGGTGTTTTGCTTCTCTTAACTTTAACTTATAATTAATAAACAAATTAAGATACTCGTCTATATTCTTTTGTGAATCGTCTTTAACTAAATCTATATTTTTAAGATACACTCTCTTAAACTCTGATATATACACAGGAGATTCGTCAATAGTAAATAGCACATCCTTTGATTGTTGTGCATTTGCAAGTGTAAACAAAATACTTCCTAAAAAAAATAACAGCCCCTTTTTATACATAATTTCTATATGATGAAGTTCTAAATCGAACAAAAATAATAATATTAAAATGTTTTACAAGTTCCTTGTTCTAACGATGTAAACACCCCCTATAGTATTAGCTTTTAAAATTTTTATGATCTATGTATATTGTAGCCACATTACAAAACTCACTAACAACAATCTCATCATGGAATATACACTCGACATCGAAATAAAATTACCTAGAAATCAAGTGATTGAAAAATTTAACAATGAAGAAAACATAAAACACTGGCAAAAGGGCTTTGTAAGTATGGAGCACTTAAGTGGTGTAAAAGGAAAAACCGGAGCAATCTCAAAGCTTACCTATAAAATGGGCAAACGAGAAATTGAAATGATAGAAACAATCACTTTATTCGATCTTCCTGAGTCGTTTCACCTTACTTTTGATGCGAAAAACGTATATAACATTCAGGAAAATTATTTCTAAGAACTCTCAAACGGAAATACGAAATGGACCTCTAAAAACGAATTTAAATTTAATGGTTTCATGAAACTTATGGGATTTCTTATGCCTGGTGCTTTCAAAAAACAATCATGTGCATACATGGAAGATTTTAAAGCTTTTGCAGAAGAAGGAAAAAGCGTATTAGATAATTAATTCACAAAAACATTTTTGACGTCTATAAAATTGACGATTATTTTGGAAAGAAAAATAAAATTAATTTGGGATTTTAGAGGCCCTGTTGCAAGTAAAACTGCACAACATCACGAAATCCATCTTAAGGAATATATTACTTCAGAAAAACTAGCTCTTGATATTACGGGATATCAGGATCTCAATGACCTACACAGTTTGGCATATATGGTTGTTACCGATTCTGAAATGAAAAAGGTACGTGATGCTTTAAAACCTCATCGGGGACAACTCTATGAAGGATAGATTTTTAAAAAAAATAATTCGTGGCACGTATATTGTCTAAGACCTTATATATTTGCAAAAATTAGAAAATAAAAAAACAAAAAAGTAAAATGAAAAAAATAATATTATCAATCTTAATATTGATCGTTAGTTTTCAATTAAATGCACAATCCAAAACCGGAACTATAGATTCTGAGTATATTCTTTCTCAAATGCCAGAACTTACCAAGGTTCAGGAAGATTTAAAAGCCTATAATGGTAAAATGGAAGGTGATTTAAAAGTAAAGGTAGAAGCATACCAAGCTAAAGTGAAGGAATATCAAGACAAGGTAGCTTCTTTTACCGAGGCTATTAAAAAAACAAAGCAGGAAGAAATCATTGCTTTAGAAAATGATATTGCAAAATTTCGTCAGAATGGTAGTAAATTAATACAAATAGAACAAAATAGATTACTACAACCTCTATATCAAAAAATTGGACAAGCACTAGAAGAAATTGCTAAAGCCGAAGGGTATGCTCAAGTATTTACTATTACCACAAGTGGTTTAGCATATGTTGATCCTAAATTTGACGTAACTAAAACAGTAATGACAAAATTAGGAATCACGATAAAAGAAGCTCCTAAAAAATAAAATACAGTATTATATTATTATAAAAAAAACGTATCAATTGATACGTTTTTTTTATAACTCGTTACTAGCAATTTCTTTTAGCTTATCCTCTACCTGCATCAAGTATATTTCATTATATACTTCTTTATAAGGATCAGAAGCCTTGTATCCTTGTTTGATTAGTTTTTTTGATTGTTCTATTGCCAATATTGCTTCTTCTTTATTGTCCATTTCTAATAAAGCAAGTCCCTTATAGTAATATCCCATAGAAGATTTATCATATAGCTTGATCGCCATATCAAAATCGGCAATAGCTTCTTTGTACATTTTTTGATGCGTATAACTAATTCCTCTATATACGTAGGCAGATACTTTTACATAATCTCCTTCTTCTTCTATTGCATTCGTAAATTCTAGTATTGCGTCTTCATGTCTTTCTAACGCTTGTAACACTTCTCCTTTTAATGAATTAACATTCTCTCCCCAGGCATAATCCGTCTTATCCGGAGTATAGTCATCATATTGATTAAGGTATCGTAAGGCTCGATCATAATCTTTATACAAATCTGTCATTAGCCAAGATGTGTAGTATAGCGTTTCTTTTGGATCAAGTTCCATTGCTTTTTCAAGTAAAGGAATAGCGATATGATAATCTCCTATCTTACTATTTGCAATTGATTTTTCGATGTAATAATCTGCAATATCAGGGTTTAGAGTAATTAATGTATCTAAATATGCCTGTTCATTTATCGCTCCTTGAAAAGACCATTTCTTTTCATACTCCAAACGTTTAGTTTCTTCGGACTTTTGTTCTTCTGTCCATTCTGAATAGTCTACAACTTTCCCCTCTCGACAAGAATACATCAAACTGATAAGACAAACATTAAGGATATATACGAATAATCTTTCCATTTTTAATTCTAAAACTTAAGTAAATATAGGTATCTATGTCTTTGTCACTTTTTGGTTTCCTACCTGGTACCCAATCCTGTAAGCCTTTTGTAATTTCAAGAATCTGATTAGCTACTTCTGCTGAAAACTCCTTATGTTGGTAATTAGTATCAAATGCCTGTGTTTCATACATCCCAGCCTTTCCTTCGCAATTAACTACAAATCGAACCTGAAATATCCCCGATTCTGTATTCCCATCGGGCTCCTTATAGTTCTCTTTAAAAATCTTTCTTATATGATAAAGACCTCCTTTATATGCTGTTCCCTGATAATAATATCTATCTCCAGGAAAATTCTTGTTAATGTACTGATTACAAAGCTGAAATGATACTGGTTTCATCTCGGTATCTGATCTTCGAACAGGTGTGTATTGTATTTTTTTAAACTCTCCATCCCTAAAACCAAAAGTATAGATACCATCTTCATCATATGAAAGTACTTGTTCCCAAAACTGATAATTCTGATCACATGCTAATTGATTTCCTTTTTTGATAAGAAATAAAGCATTCTGAAAAGTAATGAATTCATAACAATAAGTATAATACTCATAACTATTGGCATTTATGAATTGTAATTTTTTTTCTTCTTTACTAAATCTAAAAATCCCAGTTTCTTCATTTATTTTCCAATCTTTGGATGACAAAAAGTCTTCAAACTCCTGAACATTAATAGCCTTTGCAGCAATCAAACGATGTGCTTCGATTTTATCAAGAAAATTTAACTGATCATTTTTTATATGAAATTTACGAACAGGGTAAGAAGTCGTATCTAGTGTAATAGAATCCTTAGAAAATTGTATACTGTTTTTAAAGAATATAGTACCGCTCAATTTTTTGAAGTGAAGCGTATCCTTTTTAAATTCCAGCACATAATTACTAGGCAAATAAAAATCCCTATCATATTTAAATGCTCCTCCTATCCAAGTCCCCTGAATCGAGTTTTCATCAATAGGTAATATTTCTTTTTGCTTACATGAGTTTAGACCAATAATAAATATTCCTAAAAGGAGATATATTATTTTGTCTTGGTATTTCATATTTAGCTATTATCTTCTGCTATAGTTAGGTGCTTCTTTGGTAATAGTTACATCATGTGGGTGACTTTCATTAATACCACTAGCAGTAATCTTCACGAAACGACCATTTTCCTGTAGTGTAGAAATATCTTTTGCTCCGCAATATCCCATACCAGCACGTAATCCTCCTATAAATTGATGTATACTCTCTACAAGATCTCCTTTATAGGCTACTCTACCTACTATACCTTCTGGAACCAGTTTTTTAATATCGTCTTCAACATCCTGAAAATATCGATCTTTAGAACCTTTCTTCATAGCTTCTACAGACCCCATACCTCTATAGGTTTTAAATTTTCTTCCTTCGTAAATCACTGTTTCTCCCGGAGATTCTTTCGTTCCTGCAAGAAGTGAACCTAACATAACTGTATCTGCTCCTGCAGCTATAGCTTTTGGAATATCTCCCGTATATCTAATACCTCCATCTGCAATCACAGGAACTCCAGATCCTTTTATCGCATTAGCTACTTCTAATACTGCAGAAAACTGGGGAAATCCTACACCTGCTACTACTCTTGTAGTGCATATAGATCCAGGACCAATTCCTACTTTAACTGCATCAGCACCTGCTTCTACCAAATATTTTGCAGCTTCTCCAGTCGCAATATTCCCTACAACTACTTCTAATTCTGGGAACTTTGCTTTTACTTCTTTTAATACTGCAACTACACCTTTGGTATGCCCATGTGCTGTATCAATAACTACAGCATCTACTCCAGATTTCACTAAAGCTTCTGCTCGTTCAATAGCATCCCCGGTAACTCCTATTGCCGCTGCTACACGCAAACGTCCTAACTTATCTTTATTTGCATTTGGTTTTAAAGTCAGTTTAGTAATATCTCTAAAAGTAATCAAACCAACTAATGTATTCTCTTTATCTATTACAGGTAATTTTTCGATCTTATTATTTTGCAAAATTACTTCTGCTTGCTGTAATGATGTTCCTTCTCCTACTGTAACCAGGTTTTTACTAGTCATTACTTCGGATATAGGTCGTTGATCATTTTTCTCAAAACGAAGATCTCTATTGGTAACAATACCAATCAATTTATAATGATCATCTACAATTGGAATCCCACCAATGCTATGCTCTCGCATATTGTTTTTGGCATCAATCACCTTAGCATCCAGAGGTAATGTTACCGGATCGATAATCATACCGCTTTCTGCACGTTTTACTTTGCGTACTTTAATTGCCTGTTCTTCGATAGTCATGTTTTTATGTAACACTCCTATCCCACCTTCTTGAGCCATAGCAATAGCCATACGACTTTCTGTAACAGTATCCATTGCTGCAGAAACGATAGGAACATTAAGTATAATATTTTTTGTAAACTTAGTCCTGATACTCACCTCTCTGGGTAGAACTTCAGAAAAAGCAGGGACTAGAAGAACATCGTCATAGGTTAAACCTTCTCCAACGATTTTGGATTCATGTGCTGTCATCGCAATTAAAATTTAATTGCGTGCAAATGTACGTCTTTTTTAAGGAATATTAACCCTATACCTTTTTATTTTGATAATCAAGATCACTTATACTACCGGTTTACTTTAATAAGCAGTATACAGAGTAATCTACAAAATGTTAAAGTACTAGTATTTTTATAGCAATTGTTAATTATTTATTAACAAAATGAATTTTATTAACATAATTTTAGTAATTATACAGTATATTTATTTTGTTAGGTTTTTTTGATATCAAGTATATCAAAACTATCTACAGCCCCAAAAAGAATTATTGTATGAGAACTATGCTAACCCTGGCATTGATATTTTTATATATCAATATTGCCAATGCTCAATTTACTGATGCCCCATTTACCAATTCAACATTTACGAATTCTAGTCAGATAGAATTTAAACCAGAGAAAACTTTATTTAGTAAAAGAATCATACCCGTAGCGTTAATTGCTACTGGTATTCTTTTATCTACAACCAGCTTTGAGAAATCATTTCAGAAAGATCTTAGAAATATGGTCGGTGATGATTTTTATTTTGGCATGGATGATTACACCAGATATACTCCCGTTGTAGAAATGTATGCTGCCGATATTTTAGGAGCAAAGTCAAAAAGTCATTGGTTTGACCAAACCAAAAATCTTATTCTTTCATCTCTCATAAGTAATGGTGCATCTTCATTATTAAAGAGAGAGGTTCACAAATACAGACCGGGAGGTTCTACAAATGCTAATTCTTTTCCATCGGGGCATACTACTACAGCATTTACTACAGCCACGGTATTATATGAAGAGTTTAAAAACACCAATCCTCTTTTAGCATATAGTGGTTACTTTTTTGCTATTACTACAGGAAGTTTAAGAATGCTTAATAATATGCATTACCTCTCTGATGTTTTGGTTGGAGCTGGTATAGGAATATTGTCTGTAAAACTGGTATACCATTTTAATCATCTTATCTCCTGGAATCCTTTCAAAAAAATGGATGGAATAGCTTTTGCTCCACAATTCAGTGAAAAATCTGTAGGGTTTTATCTTTCGAGAACTTTCTAAGATAAGAGAAGTTCTTATAAAAAATGTAAAGATTCTAAAAAAACAAATTCCACATTGTTTTAATAAGTCAAAATAGTATATAAAATGTATCATTAGTATGCACTTTGGTCTTAATTATTACATCATACAATTATGGATGATCCATCCAACAAGGGGTAATATCCCCTACTCAGAATCCGTGTTTTCCCTCTATTTTGATAACACCTAATACACTACTTTTGAATAAACAAAACAGTCTAACTCATATTTCAAAATTTATAAAAATGATTGTTTCACACAAAGTAGAAAGTTATAGTCTTCAAATTGTTAGTAATTATGCTGGCGGTGGCGGTTACCAAATGGGGTTCGTATACCTTTATGGACAAAGTCAAGAATATGTAGGGCATTTAGCTATTATTAAAGACGAAAAGACATTACCCGAAAACAAACAACATGGTAATGGCACTATAGTACTCTATTTTTATGAAACAGAATTACAATCTATTCTTGAAACCCTTAGAAGCGAAAGTCCTGTATCAATTAAATTTAATACTAGTTCTAAATGGGGATCAATCGAAACAGGCAAAGAAACAGTAGGAAATGGGGAGCTTGCTGCTTAGTACCCAAAAGATCTGAAAAAACAAAGTACCATTACTCTCAATTAACACATGGGCCAACCAGAAATGAGAGTTCTAAAAAATACAAATTGTGAAGAATGTAATTGGTTCGCAATCTGGTGACAGTGGAAGTGTGTTAAATTAAATGGAATCTACAATTTTTCAGGTCTTTTGGATACTTTATCTTCTAATAACGGATAGGTTCTTTTCTAAAAAAAATGTTATACATAAAACCATTCTATTTATTCCAATATAAATTTAGAGATACAATTTCTTAATCAATTGGTTATATTTACAAAAATCATTTTAATTTATAACCATGATACATCAAAGTGAGTTCTTTTGATGCTCTGTTTTTTATAATATTTCATGATATATAATCAGTATTCTTAATGCAAACAACATTGATATTCTGATATAGTAAATACAACCTAATCTTACACTCTGTAGAATGAAAACACAAACTACAAACTACCGCATAATCACAATTATGTTAACTTTAATTCTATGTGGATGGTTATTACATTATAATATAGAAACTACTAACACTAGAGAAGAACATGAGGCATTTTTGAATAACACCTATCAAAAAGCACATGTAACACAAGGAGAGTTAAACAGTAAGAAGCCTGACAGACCAGATTTTGCTGCACTTCACGAATATCTTACGACTCTAGATCCTGCAACAAAAAATGTTCCCAAAGAACGTTTATTAAAGTCATATCAATTTACCAAAGCACAAGCACTTAAAAGTAAATTATTAAAGAAAAATAGTAGTGATCAAATACAATGGGAAAATATCCCTGCTAATATATCAGGTAGAATTCGAAAAATAGTTTTTGATCCTTCAGACGTAACACATAAGAAAATATGGGGTGGATCGGTTACTGGTGGGCTATGGTATAATAATGATATCACAAATCCGGAATCTTCCTGGAAAAATGCATCTGGTTTTTTTGAAAATCTAGCGGTAGGTGCTATTGCTTTTGATCCCGACAACAGTAATATCATGTATGTAGGAACAGGAGAATCCTATACTGCAGTAAATATCTACCGAGAATCTTCTGGTCGGGGTACAGGTATATGGAAATCTATAGACCATGGTGAAACTTGGCAGCTTTTATCATCAAGCACTGATTTTGCTTATATAAATGATATTCTGGTTAGAAATGAAGCAGGTACAAATGTACTCTATGCCGCAGTTGCTTCGGGAACCTATAAAGGAGCTCCACATGGGTCTAATAGTACTAATGGGTTGTATCGATCAATAGATGGTGGTACCAATTGGATACAAGTGCTTCCTAATATAGTAGGAGATACTACACCATATGCTCCATCAGACATACAAGAAGTTGATGGAGGAAAGCTTCTCGTCGGTACAATGCGAAATGTAGATGAAAATGGAGCAGGCGTTATACTTAGTTCTTTAAATGGAACTGATTGGACTATTGATGATTCTTTTGCAACAAGCAGATTTGATCCCTTAAGTGATCTTTACCCAGGTAGAATAAAATTTGCAGTTGCTCCCTCTAATCCAAAGAGAGTTTATGCTATTATAAGTGGAGGATTCAAATTTCCATCTGGGTTTATTAGAGATTCTAGTAGCTTCAGTATCCTTTTACAATCTTTTGATGCCGGTAGCACATGGTCAGAATTTGCGGGTCCAAGTAGAGATTTAGGCTGGGGAAGCTGGGGAACGCTTACCTGGCATGCCATGGCTATAGGAGTAGATGCCAATGATGAAAACACTATCATAATTGGCGGTTTAAATAGTTTTAAATTAACAGGAACTGATACTGCTGATACTACAGATGCTAGTGCATTACGCTGGCAATCGATTTCTTACTGGGTAGCTAATCGTCATGATTTTCCAGAATATGTTCATGCAGATCAACACACAATTATGTACAGGCCAGGTTCTTCTGATGAAGTTCTTATTTCTACAGATGGAGGTGTATTTTATTCTAATAATATTACTACTTCTAATGTAGCCGAATTCGGCAACTTTTTAAATGTATTTCCTTCCTTTTTTGAAGTAAATAAAGGCTTGAATACTATTCAATACTATACCGTTGGTATTCATCCTGGAAAAGGAACTGATTTTTATTTTGGAGGAACACAGGATAATGGCACACTACGATATGATGGTAATCCTATTGATGTGACCGATATGGTGAGTGGAGGAGATGGTGTATTTGCATTTGTTGATAAAAACGAACCTAATATCATGATCACTTCTGTGTATCATAATCAATATTTTATTTCTAAGGATGCCGGTAAAAATACTACCTACGTTGGGCCATTGAGTGGTACTTTTATCAATGCCACCGATTATAACTCTCGAACTAATACCATTTTTGCAAATGCTATGGGGCTTGGCGGTGCGATTACCTCTACAGACAACCAACATATTGATGAGTTACTAAGAGTAGAAATAAAAAGTGATACTATACTTTCAAAATTTACACCGCTAAACACAGGGTCGACTGTGCCCTATTCTAGTATAAAGGTATCACCATATAATAAAACAAGAACTTCGACATTGTTTATTGGTACTCAATCTGGTAAATTATTTAAAGTAACAAATGCACAGAGTGATATCCCTACTGCTACAGAGATCGGCAACAACTCATTCCCTCCTGCTACTATATCCAGTATTGATATCGGTGAATCGGAAGAGGAAATTTTGATTACTTTTTCTAATTATGGTATTAGTTCGGTTTGGTATAGTGATAATGGAGGGTCTTCATGGACTGAAAAAGAAGGCAATTTACCCGATATGCCAGTACGATGGGGACTGTTTAATCCTTTTAATCGATCACAAGTGTTGTTGGCTACAGAAATCGGAGTATGGGCTACAGATGATATAAAATCAAGTGGTGTAGAATGGTTTCCAAAAAATGAAACCCTTGCTAATGTAAGAACAGATATGATTGCCATACGAGAATCAGATGCAAAAATTGTAGCAGCTACTCATGGTCGGGGAATGTTTGAAGCAACGTTAAATGTAAAAGACAATCCAACTAGTCCTCCTATTGTAGAGAAGGAGATTTTTTCTATTTACCCTAATCCAACTCAAAACACATTTACAATTAGCTCAATACAAAAAAATATTGTTGTATATCAAGGTGAAATTTTCACGGTTGGTGGTAGACTTGTAGAGAAGTTTACATACACTTCTGGTGAGGAAGAGAATATTGACATTAGTCGTTATAGACCTGGGATTTATCTTATAAACATTGAAGGAAATGATGGTTCACAAATTGTAACTAAAATGGTAAAACAGTAGAATTGATTTTTACAGTAACGGGTATTGCATTGGTTCTTATTTCATTATCCTCTTCTGTCCTTTTTTTCATAAAAACAAAAAAACGGAGTAAGTACTTAAACTTACTCCGTTTTCAAAAATGGTTTACGTTTAGTTATATAAAATGCAATTATAACTAAGCAACAAATATAGTTTTTTATCAGGAAATCATATAAAAATACGACCTAAGGAAGAAATAGTAAGTGTAATTAAGCTTTATTATATAGGCTATAAACACATTACATTAGTATATATTTCTATATTTCATCGAGCAAGAAGTGTTGTTGAGAGAAAATAATAGCCCAATACCCATAATTTAACGATATTACAATCTATTTTATCCTGTTTGGGATATACCAAAATGCATCTACATTAATATGACAACTTCTGTATTTTTTAAAAATCGAACCATAAAGCATATTGTTTTTTGGATTCTTTATTTATTAATATGGGTCCTAATGGATGTAATGTATGGTGCTTCTTTGATAAAAGCTTCTTATAAATACTTAGGTTGTTTATTAGAAATCCCTTTTTATTACTTACATATGTATTACTTGTGGCCTAAGTATATTAGTACTAAACGCTATGTATATTATTTTCTGGCTTTTATTCCACTTCTTATTATAAACGCATTACTTGTAAAGCTTTTTCAATATTACTATGTTTACCCTGTTTTATTAGAAATACCAAAACTTCCTTCCGATTATTTTTCTTTTCCCAGAATACTAGATTTTGCAAGAGCAATATTATTATGGTTTGGTCCTCCTACTGCTATTAAGATTTTACAGGATTACTACGAAAACAAGATCAACTTAGAAAAAATAAAAAAAGAACAAAAGATCAGTGAGCTAAATTTT
This sequence comes from Aquimarina macrocephali, assembly GCF_051627225.1. Classification (NCBI taxonomy): domain Bacteria; kingdom Pseudomonadati; phylum Bacteroidota; class Flavobacteriia; order Flavobacteriales; family Flavobacteriaceae; genus Aquimarina; species Aquimarina macrocephali. Next base: position 3,553,331 of record NZ_CP151795.1, on the reverse strand, counting down.
CTTAGATCTCAGATGAATCCTCATTTCCTTTTTAATACATTAAACAATCTGTATTCATTATCATTAAAAGGTTCAAAAAAAACTCCAGAAGCCCTATTACAGCTATCAAACCTATTATCCTATACCTTATATGAGGGCAGTGAAGACAAAATTTCTTTAGAAAAGGAAATACATCACTTGCATGATTATATTGAATTAGAGAAGTTACGTTTTGGGAATCGTTTGAATCTACAGATGGAAATTACAGGTAATTTTAGCGGTGTGATGATTACTCCTCTTATTCTAATTCCTATAGTCGAAAATGCTTTTAAACATTGTTCTTTAAATGAAAGAGGAGATGTGGATATACAAATAAAAGTGGCAGTTAACAATGGTGAATTACACATCAGCACTGTTAATCCTGTAGGAAATTCTGTAAAAGAAGGTAATAAAAACGGAATAGGTGTTCAAAATTTATCTAAAAGATTACAGATTATTTATCCTCAAAAACATACCTTTAGGTTAGAAGAACGTGCGCATAAGTTTTATGTCGACCTAAGTATACAACTAGATAATTGATGAGTACTATAAAATGTATTATTGTAGATGATGAGCCATTAGCTCAGGATGTTATTTCTGATTACATCAGCAGGTTAGATTTTTTATCCGAAGTTGGAAAATTTGATGATGCTTTATCTGCTATTGAATTTTTGAATACTGAAACAATCGATCTTATTTTTCTAGATATACAAATGCCTATGCTAAATGGGATCAATTTTTTAAAAGCCATCTCTTCTCCTCCTAAGATTATTTTTACTACAGCACATCGCCATTATGCTGTTGATGGCTTTGAGCTTAATGCTGTTGATTATCTAATAAAACCAATTCCTTTTTATCGTTTTGTTCAGGCTATTGAGAAAATAAGAACACATACAGATCAACCCATAAAAATTCCAGAAACTTCTCCTGGTGCTGCTTTTTTTAAGGTAGATAACAAAAAAATAAAGGTGTACTACACCGATATTCTTCTAATTGAAAGCTTAAAAGATTATATCAAAGTAGTACTAAAAGACAGGTTTTTTGTTACTTATCAAACCCTTTCGGGAATGTTAGAACTATTACCATCGTCTCAGTTTGTGCAGGTTCACAAATCTTTTATAGTAAACTTTCACTATATAAGTGTTATACAAGGAAATGTATTAGAAATAAACGATCATACCATTCCGATGGGAAGAAGTTATAGAGATCAGGCTTTGGAAAAAATATACCTGACCGGAAAAAAGGTATGGAAATAAACCTGTCATCTACTACAAATAGTACATATGATCACATTTTAGCTTTAAAATTGTTTAAGTTCTTCTGGTACAATTTTACTTGTTTATCTTTTCTATGTTTTGCAATAGCTACGGCTGCTTCATAATATTTTAGTGCCTGCTTGTTTTGTCCATTTTGTGCTAAAACTTCAGCATAGCTATCTTGTGCATTCGGAGAATCAGGAAAAAGGATTGATCCCGCTCTTAGAATTGCCAAGGCAGCTTTTATATTCTTTTCCAGATAATTATATCCCATATCGTTAATCATAAAACTCTCCATATGCCCTCTTTTTAATATCAATTGTAGAAGTTCACAAACAGTTTTTTCGTCTTGTTCTGTATACTCTGTTTTTTCTAAAACCTTTTCTAGTTGTCTAAAAGGTTTTTCTCTATATTTTGATGCACTTACCTCGGCTATTTTTTTTGCCTTTTCAAGCGCATCATTAGCAGAAGATTTAACATCGGGTATCACTCCAACACCTTCCCAATTTGTATTTGTTACTGGGTTGATTGATCGTGCAATTGGAACAATAAGTCTATATCCCAATGGTAATCTTATGAAATTTACAGGATGCGCACCGCCACCGGTGTTTTCTCCTACAATTGTAGCTCTTTTTCTCGCTTGTAGGTCATATGCAAAAGCTTCGGATGCAGAAAAGGTTCTGCTATTGGTTAATATAAATAAAGGAACATCCAGTCTTTGCATACCTTTTACGGGTACTGTACTATAGTTTTCCATACTATCTGTTCTTCTTGTGTATACACTAGTTAATGGTAGGTTTTCAGGAAGAAAATAACTACTTAAATTAATTCCAACAGGACCATTACCACCACCATTTCCTCTCAAATCTATAATTATAGCATCTGCAGTGGATAAATATTTCATTAGTGGATCTACTTTTATAGTGTCTTCTACTCTAAATCCTTTTAGGTGAACATATCCCACATTTCCTTCAAAAAAATTAACCTCTCCAAATCCTCCCATACGAAAACGTTCTATATTTTGTAAATGTCTGGGAATAAAACTCAAGGGGTTACTTTGAGCACTATTTCTTGGTCTAGGCGGGGCGATATTAAGATGTTTATCATTTGTGATTTTTTGCATCTCTTTTGTCAATGCTTTTGCAAAATCCTCTGGCTTTTTAAAGGTATCAAAATACTTCTCTTCCATTAATTTATCCAGATGTTTATTTACTTCCTGTGCCTTATCCAGAAAAACATAGTTTTTGATCATTAACCCTTCTATTCTTTTTATGACATCAGTATTTGATTGCGCTAAAAGAAGCATTGGTGTTAAGGCAATCAGGATAAATATTGATATTTTATTTTTCATTATTTTAATCTGTATTATAATGTACCGTAGGTATGATTTTTATTTATTTTAATTTGGATATCGATCTACATTCTTATACTGCCAAAGTAAATTTATGATTTGCCATTGGTTATTTGTTTTTACTAAATGTAAATACTCTACCCAATTGTCTGAAATCAATTTAACAGTAGCCATACGGTTATAGATATCTAGTATTTTTATTTCATTACTTGGTTTAGGTGGAAACTTGGTTCCAGACTTATTCCATGATTTTGCAAACTCTATCATCTGTTCATAACTGGTTTCTCTAATCACTTCTTTTTGTTTTTCTCGGTCAAAACCCATCGTTCTCTTTGCTAAATCTTCATGAAACACTTCTTTCATAAGATCAGGTTTTAATTCTTGTAGTGCTATTAAATACCCTAACGCTCTTTCCTTGATCTCTATAGTATCTTTTTTACTTACCGCACTAGCCATTCTTACATGAGTAACAGAAGGAAAATCTCGTTCGTGCGTCAGTTCATTGTTTTCGTCAAACATTGCTCCTTTTATGAGGTATCCCTTATCATCAAATTCTTGGCTGTTCGCTGCAAAATTCCACTGATTTTTAGTTAATTCTCCTTTTGCATTGTGATAAGAATATCTAACATGATTTCCTTTTTCATCATAAGTATCTTCATAAGAGGCCACTCCTATTGAGTTTTCTTGAACTTCTAACTTCTCATTAAGATTATAATTAGCTTTTGGAGACCCGTCTTTTCTATATAAAATTCCTGTTATCCCAAATTCAAAATATGGTGAAATATTAACAGGAGTATTTTGTAAATCATATCTCTTTTCAACTATTAATTTTTTGTTTTTTGACCACCTATAATTCGCAATTTTCCAATTAGATTCCATAGGGTTACCATTCAGATCATAGAAATCCAGCGCATTTATAAATCCTTTTTTATCATATTGATATACTTCTTTATACACTTCGCGATCATTGATCATTCGATTTCCTTTCTTATCAAAAAAAACACGGGTCTCTACCCCATTAGTGTAATCAAAAACTGTCCTATAGGCCCCTATTGTTGCTAAGGGGTGTTTTCGCTGATCATGATAGTGATAGTTAATAATCTCTGTCAACTGTTTTTTTTCATTATACTTAAACACATAATGAGAAGTACGTTGAGCTTCTTGATGATTTATTTCATGAATTCCTTTTATCTTTACATGTGGCGATACATGATTATACCTCATGTGTCTAAAATATTGTTCTGTAACAGCGTGCTGAGCATTAGATTTAGGAAAGTGCAATACTGCTAATAGCAAAAATGAAGTTATTAAAAGGAGGTTGTTTTTCAGTATGTTTTTCATAAATATATTTTTTAGTGTTTCTATATATTGACACTTCTTAATTTGTTTGATCAATACACCTTATCTAACCAATGTATTAGATTAAGTAACAGTTGATAATTTTCAGCAGCTTCTGCAGAATTCATCCCAACCTTAACTCTATCTCTACCGGCAATTTGCGCAGTAAACATGGCTGCTTCTCCAAATACAGCTATCCTACCTTTTCCATATTCTAAAACAGCTCCTTGTGATAAATTTTCTGCAGAGATTCTAGGTGTGTTTTCATTAAAAACCCACATCGTATCTGTTATAAATACAGTATATTCTTTTTTTAAATTCAAAATTGAAGTAGCTTTTTCTGGTGTTTTAAATCCTTGACCGGTAAAGGTCCTTATGCGATTTATCCGCTCTTTAATATTTCTACCATTTGTTATCATATTATGACTGAGCATTTTATTTTTTCTGGAAAAATCAAAAATGCCTTTATCATCTGGATCCATTACAAAGCCGTCATAAAATGTAAAACCAAATGCTTTTGCAAGATTCGCAGAGGCACCAGCAAAAGGCATATGATCAGCAATCAAAAAAAGAGAACCACCATTTTTAACCCATTCTTTTACATTATTTATCTCATTTTTTGAAAAGGCACTTTCTGTAGGTGCTACAAAAGGAGGTCTGCTGTTTTCTGATAAAGCATTAGAAATTACTAATATCTTAAGATCATTTAATTTATCTTTTTCGAATTTTCCTTCAAAACCAGCAACTTTATAACCGTCCTTTGCTACTAATTTTGCAAAAGGCAAAAACCTGTTGTCCTTTGTATGAAAATTGCGATGTCCTTGATCTATATGTATCGTAGTACCAGATTTTTTTGGATACATTTTTACTGTTACTTCAGGACTATAAATTGTATCTGGTATTTGTTGAGAAAATAAATGGCTTATAGTTAAAAGACTAATTATAAGCATGATTTTTCTGTTCATTGTTTTTTGATTTTTAACTGACAAAAAGGGTAAATTACTTTATGAGATCGTATGACACCTATTAGCAGTCATTAATTCTGTTCTATGCATCAAGGTAATACAATCATAATCTTGCAGTTAAATATTTTTGCTGAACGGTAAGATCATACCTCTATATTAAATATCTATCTCGACATTCTGCCAAAAGTTAAATATTTGTATTTCATCGAGAAGTAAATGTTGTTGAGAGAAGATAATGAACAACTTTATACCAAGATCAGGTATATCTTAGGTAAGTAATCCATCAAAATAAATAAGTTTACATTGTATATCTACTTAGCTTTTTAGTTGTTTTCCGTAGTCACAATCATCTGCTAACCCTTTTGAATAGCTGGTCTTTGTATTTAGATCCATGATAAGATATACTTTTTTCTTTATGAATATGGTTACATGCTCTTCTTGCCAATGTATTTTTATATCTTTCTTTTTAAGATTTTTAACATAACTGTATCGATTAGCATATAAGGCAGGCAATGGTGCATCTCTTCTTTCTAGGATATTTTTATGTGAATTTACACCAGAAAATTTTGGATCGATTACCGCACATAGAAAGCCATCAAAATCAATATCTTCTTTATCTGTGCTCAAGAGGTAAGCCCAAACAGCATAGGTTTCTTCTTCGATCATCAATGTTCTGCCGGAATTAGTATGTGTATCTGTCATAAAAATTTTAGCAGTACTCTTTTCTGGCTTCTTTTCTTTGGTGTTTACACTAAATAATCCATCAAAAATAGATAGTAATTCAATTTTCATTTACAAATTTTATTTTTGGGGCCCGCCGTAAGCTAGAGCTTAATATATTGGACGCAATCTCACCACAACGGGTAAGATGTAGAGTTTTTATTTTTACTTATTTCTTATTCATTTTCTGGCACTTTATTACACTAAGATATGCCTACATAGAGTACTAATTCTTAAACTATGAAACTGTAGTTGGTTACAAACCTATTTGGTAAGATTAAAAACTTCATTATCATACGTGTAATACTGCTAACATAAGTAATTATTTTTAAAGTTGTTTACGGTTTTCCACAACAACACCTAGGGGTTTTTTCCCCTGTTAAAGCCTCGTACTCCCTATCAATACTCAAAAAAAATTCGATAAAAAGATTCAAAAAAAAATGAAAAAAAATGGAAACAGAGACACATAAATCAAAATCAAGTACTTTTCACAGGTTTTTCTTATCATCCTGATAGTAAAAAACCACTTTATAGGAGGTCAAAAACTTCTTCCTATTCCAGAAAATAACATACTTTTTACTTTTTTTTCATCATAGATAATGTAAATCCTCCTAGCAATAGGATCACAATACCCATTATACCCCATAACCAGATCTTATTAGCAAACAAGGGTTCTGTTACAACAGCTTCTTCTTGGTCAATAGTCTGTTGTATTTCGGGAAGTAGCGTTGTCATCTCACTCGGGATTTTGGCAGATACATGATTAAGATCATACGAAGGTTTTTTCATTTTATCATTTCCATAAACAAGATAATATGTTCCTGGATTTGCAAAACGTGTAACAAGTTCGTGTTGATATCCTTTAACGATGACTTTATTAATTTTTAAAGGTTGATTATCATGATTATCGATCACTATTCTAAAGTTCTGAGCAATTGTACTCGTATTGGTAAATACATTATCTTCTATAGAATTAAGCACTCCCGAACCAAGCTCTCTATAACGGGGTTTCCAACTATCTTGCTTAGTTTGTATGCTATCTGCTATATATCGAATAGATATAGGACGATAATAATCAAAAGTCTCCTGTACTTCGAGACCAATATAGCTTACAGGGACTGGTACTTTAAGATTAACATCTATAATGGTATTTTTGGTCCCCTTAGGATTCTGGATATTTAGTCTTTCTATGTTATACTTCTTGTAGTTTGCTTCTTTAACTTCATATCTGGTTACACTAGCCGATTGTAAAACGGGTTTTTTAATACTTTTTATAAGTATCCTAAAATAGTGATACTGCGCATTAGGAAATCGTACTGTGGTGAATTGATAATCTGTAAGTTCATTTTTTATAGAAAGTATACGGTAGTCTTCCTTTATGGTATACCATTCTTTACGATCTTGAGTTCCTTCTAAAGTAATCAACCAATCAAAATTTGATTGCTCAAAGTCTAGATGAATTTGATTAATTGATTGCTTAGTTGGAATCTCCATTGTAATATATGTCCCTTTCTCATTATATGAAGTATTTAAGATGGTAAAAGGTACTTTATTAAAGGATTTTTTTTCGGTTTTTAACCGTAAAAGATAAGGTGCTTCTATCGTGTCTTTCTTGTTTGTGATCCCAAAAACTCTAATATCTGATAGGTTTGGCGAAACCTTACTAAACATTTCATCGGGTAGACTAATTGCATGCCAGGTATCTGTTATCTCTGGCAATATATTTTTATAAGCATATTGATCCATCTGGGCATAGGTCCCAAAATAAACCAATAATGCCAGGAATATTATAATTTTCTTTTTCATGAGTTTAATTCTTTTTAATTATCTGCAAACAAATTAAGAACACATATAATCACTGCGTACTCACTTTAAAGATTTTAAACATATTCTTATTCTTTATGAAGAGATTTTTAAAACTAGTTACTATTTGTTTCATCTGCTATAATATGTTTGTATTTATTGTATAAAAATGAAATAATTAAAAGAAGCACTCCTAAAGCTAAGAATACAATAGTTTTGGCAATAGTTTCCATATGTGAAATATCATAAAAGAATAATTTTATAAGTGTAATTCCAAATACTATAATTGCTAAGATTCGTAGATATTTTTTTCTTTTCCATATTCCTAAAACAATGAGTAACAAAGCATAAATACCCCATAAAATACTCAATCCAAGTTTATATGTCTCTGTATACCCCGACAGGTCTAACCAATGTACTAATTCACTACTTACTATCCAGATTAATGTACAATGCAGTATAATTTCAAAAGCTATTTTAAAGGTTCTACCAAGAAATTTTTGTCGTACATATTTATAAAAAGTAAATAGTAAACCAGCCACGAATACAAAAGAAATGTATCGTATACCTATATTGGAAAAGGCTTCTGCACTAAATTCTGTTTCTTTTAATTCCAGATAATTAGCTCTAAACTCACTTAACAGGTATAATCCTCGAGTTAAAAACCCAAAAAGAGCAAACATCATAAAACCAAGAGTGATATATCCAAAAACGTTATTTTTGATTTTTTTGATATTTACAAAAGACAAAATAACCAGAAACAATAAACTATAATTAATGAGCCAAATGGCTTTAAAATTTCTGGTATCTGATAATACTGTATACTGCTCTGTACTATTGATATTTTGAGAAATATATTGGTGATCTATATCTTGATAAACCTGGTTCCAATAACTATCTATTTCTATCCAAAATGTAAAGTAAGTGGTACATATCAATAGTAATGCAAGACCTATGGTAAGCATTGTATACAACCAAGGTTGTTTTGGCCAGGGAAAAGATAGTTTCTCTTTACGATGTGTGATATAAATAAATGCAAAAGACACAATACACAATATTGATGTCATAAGATAAATATTAAACACCGGTATTAATTTGGTTTCTGGTAGTGTTGGGCTATATCGATAATACACTACGATCCAATCATGTAAAAGACTAAAAAAAGTTAAGGCCCACAATGGATACGAAAGTATTTCGTATATCGGTACTTTTTTGGTTCGCCCAATCCAAAATAACAATGCCGCTTCTCCTGCCCATAACAGTGTAACCCAATTTCCATCTAGTTGTACAGGAAATGCAATTGTAATAAAAATCAAAACCATACCTGACACAAAATAAAACAGGTTACGATCAGCTAGTTTTAATCTATGCACAATAACGCTAACTACAAAATGAATCACTGCATTCGCCAATGTAAATACACCTAATAAATCCTTACCATATTCGTGATTGTTTAACATCGAAAATCCAATACCATAAAAGATAAATGAATTAGATAACTGTAGAATTACATCAATGGTTTTAAAGCTTTCTTTTTTTCTGAGTTTGTATACCAAAAACATAAGATAGAATGTGATAAAAAATACAGTAAGAAATATAAAGCCAAGAGTAAAATGTTCTTCTATAGTGTATTTACCTGCATACCATGACATAAAAATGATCCAGGTAAGCAAGAAAGACAAAAAATAAAGAGGTTTCCAGTATTTTTTGATGGCAATAATGAGAATACCTATATTAATAATCGCCATGTAACTAAATAAAACCAATACTCTACCCGATCCATCACTTAATAAAAAAGGAACCGCATATGCGCCTACGAGCCCGATATGAGCTATGATTTGTTTATTATACTGTATTGCTGCAAAAACAGTAAATGCCGTAAATAATAACATAAGAATAAATGTCGGAGTCTGCGGAATTAGTCCGTACAAATCATATGCTAAAAAGGTTATAAAATATAATATAGTCATAGCACCACTAACCAGTACAGCGCTAAAATTTTCATATTTTTTCTTTAGCTTCATTCCAATTCCTAAAAGCCCCAATCCTGTTAGATATCCCAGTATAATCCTAGTTAATGGCCCTATTAGATCATGTTCTATGGTATATTTTGCTCCAATAGCAACACCAATTATAATAATGATGATACCTATTTTATTGATTAGATTTTCTCCAATAAATTTTTCAAGGTTAGATTTCTTTTTTGGTATACTAGTTTTGGCAATAGTAGTTTTTTCTTCTTTTACTAATGCTGGTGATACATCCTCAGGTTTAACAGAAGAGGGTGTAGTTTTGGCACTTTCTTTTGTAATTTCTGCTATAGGTGAAACAGGGGTTGGGTTTTCTGTTTTTATATCTGGCTGCTTGGCTGAAGATATTTTTATCTTATATATTTCATCTTTAAGATCTTGTATTTGAGTTGAGAAATCTTGTTGTCTTTTCAGTAGAATTTCTAGCTTCTCCAAAAGCTGATGTATCTGATCTTGGTTGTTTCCCATATTACAATATTATTATATTTACCTAATACTAAGTATTCTTCAAAGCTTTTATAAATTAAGATACTACAAAATATAACAAGGTTACATTTAAAGCTATATCATCACCTCTAAGAGTAAATACCACTATCTAAATCAAAAATTCAAAACCTGTTTCTTTTCAAAACTAAATATGTAGCATACACATTTTGAATAGTAAACAAATATCTATGATACACTCAATTTATAGTACACTGTTTCCCGTGAAAAGTATTATTTATATTTCACATGGAATTACAGAATAAAAAACATTCATTCTGAAAAGGTAAAAAAGTTTTTCTAAAAAGGCACTATCTTAGGATATAATAGATGTTTGTTTTATTTCAAAATACGAGCAATTTTATCTTTTAGAAACTGTCTTTCTTGTTTAGACTGGGTAAGTTGTATTGCTTTTTGGTAGTATGATGATGCTGTACGATTATCTTCTAATCGCTGATAGATTTCACCCAAAGTTGCATGGTATAGATAATATTTTTCTAGTAACTTATTGTTCTTTACATTTTCGAGTGCTGTTAGTGCTTCTTTTGGGCCTCTGAGTTCTAGAATAACCAGACATCGATTTAAAAAAACGATAGGATCGTTAGCGATTTTTAATAAGAGTTCATAATACTCTAATATCATTTTCCAGTTCGTATCTGCATATTGCTTTGCGCAGCAATGTTGATATGCAATAGCAGCTTCGAGATGATATGTTGAGAGTTCGTCTCCAAAAGCAGCTTTGTTTAGATACTGTCCACCAGATTGAATGAGTTTTGCATCCCATGTTCTACGATCCTGTTCAGAAAGTAAAATAAGTCTTCCTTCTTCTGTTAGCCTACTATTAATTCTTGAAGCGTGAAAACACATTAATCCCATCAAAGCATATACCTCGGGTAATTGTGTACGTTTTTCTGATAACAGAGATTTACATAAAAGCATTGCCTGACTAATTAGATCTTTACGAATCAACTGATCGGCATGAGTAGAATTATAGCCTTCGTTAAACATGAGGTAGATGGCATTAAGAACAGTTTTAGTTCTTGGATTTATCTCATCAGAAGTCGGGATCACAGGGCGTATCTTGTGTTTTCTAAAATATTCTTTGGTTCGATACAACCTTTTAGAGATAGTATCTTCATTACTAAGAAAGGATCGCGCAACCTCTTTGGTACTAAATCCACATAACGCTTTAAGAATAAATGTAATTTGATTTTCTTGCGAGATATCGGGGTGACAGCATGCATACATCATTCCTAAGAAATCATCTTTAATATGCTGTTCCTGCCAATAGTTATCCATTGTAGTGGTTAGTGTATACCCCGAAGTTAGAAGTTGTTTTTCGGGATCAGAAAAATCGATAACACGACTATGTTTATTATGCCTGATAATATCTATCGCTTTGTTTTTAGCTGTACGATATAACCATGCTCTTGGGTTATCTGGCATTCCTCTAAATTTCCAGGTTTCCAGAGCTTTAACCAGAGCATCTTGCACCACGTCCTCGGCTAATTCTATATTTTCGATACCGAATATTTTAATCAATACAGAAACCATCTTTCCTGACTCTTGTCTAAAAAGATGGTTTAATGTATGATCTATGTGATCTCTATTTTCCAAAAAGTTATTCCATTGGACTTATTTCTCGTACTTCGACGCTGCATCCATATTCAAAACCTGGACAATCCTTAGCTATTTGTGCTGCATGGTCCAGAGAGTTTGCTTTAATTAACAAGTATCCACCAACCAGTTCTTTACCTTCTGCTAATGGACGATCGGTTACCTTTTTACCACCTTCGGTTAATGTTTTGGCTTCGTTCATTAATGGTTGACCACCAACAAGTTGTTCTGATTTCTCCAAACCACCCATCCATTGTTGCCAATGTTGCATATGTTGCTGCATCTCTTCTGGTGATCGGTTAGCATCATGTCCGCCACGGATAATATACATAAACTCTTTCATTACTATATCTTTTTAATATTCTATTATCTTAATCCTCTGGCCATACTTCTCTTACTTCTACATAAGAATTCCATTGCAATCCAGGGCATCCTTTTGCCATTTCGGTAGCATCTTCTATTTTATCTGCTTTTATGATCAAATATCCACCTACTAACTCTTTACCTTCTGTTAGAGGTCTATCGGTTACTTTGGTTCCTCCGGGATGAATTGTATTTCCGTATGAAAATAATCGTTCGCCTCCAACGAATTTTTCTTGCTGGGCCATTTCGCCAATCCATTGTTGCCATTCCTGCATATGCATTTGCTGTTCTTCTGGAGATTTAGAATCCCATACGTTATCATCTCCTCTAAAAAGAAACATAAATTCTTTCATTTGTCTGTTTTTTTAAGTGATTATTTATTTTTTACACTACTATGACGAACGCTTTTTTGATTTTTGGACAAACAACATGATATTTTTTAATAAAATACTCTAAAAGAGTATAACAAGGTGATATTTGTAGCTTGATATTGTATTGTTTCTCGGCAATTAAACTTATCTATTCGTTGACGGAATTTACGAATAATCCTCAAAAAAATAACGAGTATATTTTCATATACTCGTTACCGTTTATAAAGTTTTGTGATGTATTGTTGTTTCAAAAAACACTCATATTGAGCTATCTCTTATTTTTTTAGAGATTTATTATACCACTCTCTCTTTTTATTTATATATAAAAAAAGAGCATTTTCTGTGGCTTCATAATATATACATTCTGAACTACCGATACACACTTCACGTTTTTTTGTATCTACAGACCACGTATTTTGTGTTGTCTTTGTTTTAGACTTTTCTACTACTGTTTTATCTGATTTGAATATGATAATTGTTTCTGGGTCATCTTTTTTAACCCATTCTCCTATCAATTCTGTCCCTGAAGTAACCTGATCAATTACAGTTTCTTTGGACTCTAATATCTGATCTTGTTGTACAGGCTTAGTCTTAAAACCCATTAACGTTACAGCTAAAATAACAATTGTAAAAATTACGGATATAGATTGGGGTCTTTTCATAATTTAAATTTTTAATAAAATAAGGATATAAATTTAATGTTTTTTTGGTAATATATAGTTTTGATATTTTTTAAATGCTCAAAAGTTGATAAAATCATCAATTCTTTTACTCTATCAGCAAATTTTATACCATTACTATATTATTATTCTTTAAATCTGGCATAATGAAGTTTCATTTCATTCATGGTAATCTCTAGCATATCTTCTCTTAGCACATATTCTAAACACATTTCTGTGCCTCCTTCTACCGATGTAGCTTTTAAGCATAGCTTGCTGTCTTTTAATAACCAGTATCTTTTTAAGGGTTCTCCTAAGGATTTTTCTATGACAGTTCCATCTGATCTCAATTCTATATAAGTATTAGGATCACCATCCATTACCCATTTTCCTATTAATTCTTTTGGGCCTCCCTGATATATACCACTAGCATTTTCTTTTTCACCAACAGTCTTATGATGTTCAGGGCTATTTTTAAAGCTGCTCAATGTTAGCATTGCTATACTAACTATAGTAAGAATTAATTTGGATTGCATAATTTGGGCATTTAGGTAGGCTAAATTTAACGTTTTTTTTGGTTTTATCCCTAATACTATGTTATTAAATATCTTTCTTTATACATGATAAATGCAATACAATTCATTCAAAACAATACAATTTACCAGAACTCCTATTCTAATTTTACTATCATTCGGGTTCTTATCATCGAGATATCTTTAAAAATTTTACACATATTCTGTTTATCAGTTTTTAAGTTGAGAATTTCAAATATCATTTTAAGAAATTAATTGAGGTAGGGTATTATACTATATAAACGTTCTATTATAAAAACGCCCGTAACTTATCTATTAACGTAAATGGCAAAAGGGGAACACTATTCGTATGTGTTCCCCTTTTTAATTTTAGAAATTTCTAAAAATTACATTCTTTCTATTTTACATATAAAACAACCAGCTTCAGCATTTCTAGCATGTAAATACGTTATATCGCTGTGGTTATTAAATATTTCTGGAATCAAAAGATCTACATCATCATCCCCTACCAATTTTGTAAATATCATATTTTGTTTCTTATCATACCCAATCAGTGATAAAGGAAAATTTTGTTTATCTGCTTTGATTTCTGGTGGAAATTGATGGCTATTCTTATAAGGTTCGACTTCTTTTTTGTGAACAAAAATTGGACCTGGTTGATTAAATGCATTTTTAATTTCAAAAGGACTATGACTAATCAATAATCGGGTATCTTTTCCCGGGTCAAACTTTTTTAAGGAAATACGACAAGGCCCATAACCTGTAGCAATTTGTTCAACAATTGGGTAGCCAAAATAATCTACTCTTGTTTCTTTGATTCCTGATACATATTCTTTTGTTAATGGGACAATTCTAAATTTTTGCATATTCTTATTTTATAATTTAGTCCAGATTATACCATAGAAAATTCATTACATAATTCTGATTTAACAAAAGTGATCAGAATCTAAAAAGCAAAACACCCGAATCTTGCTTAGTTATGAATTAATTTTTGCTGCTTCCCAGCCAATTATAGCTGTTTTGCGTGTATTGCCCCAATGGTATTGTCCTAAATCACCTGTAGATTGGATTACCCGATGACAAGGGATTAAAAATGCAACAGGATTACTACCTATAGCGGTTCCTACAGCTCTGGATGCTTTAGGTTTATGAATGTGATTGGCAATGGATCCATATGTTGTTAACCCACCCTTCGGGATCTTGAGTAATGTTTCCCAAACTTTTAATTGAAAATCAGTTCCTTTAAGGTGTAATTTTATTTGATTCAGTTTTTTCCAATCTTTTGTAAAAATAAATAAAGCATTTTGCTGAGGTCTATCTACTATTTGAGTAAATTTTGCTTTTGGAAAACGTTTTTGTAATGTTGTAAATGCATGTTCGTCATCTGCAAATGTCATATGACAAATACCTTTTGAAGTAGAAGCCACCAGCATTTTACCAAATGGGCTTTCGGCATAGCTATAATTGATATCAAGGTTTTGACCCCCATTTTTGTATTCTCCAGGTGTCATTCCTTCTATTTTTATAAAAAGATCATGTAACCTTCCTGTTCCAGAAAGTCCAGTCTCATATGCCGCATCAAACAAAGTGGTTTGTTGATCTTTTAAAATGTTTTTTGCATATTCTAGACTGGTATACTGCAAAAACTTTTTGGGGCTCACCCCTACCCAATCTGTAAAGAGTCTTTGAAAATGAAAAGGGCTGATATGTACCTTTTCTGCAATCTCATCCAGATTAGGTTGATCTTTAAAATTTTGCTTAATATACGTTATCGCCTCTGCAATACGATTGTAATGAAACTGATTTTGTTCACTTATCTCCATAATACTTTAATTTTAAAAACAGTATAAAAGTATTTAACTCAAGGTATTTTTAAAACCCAGAACTTGCTTATTTCAATACAGAGTAAAAATAATAGTATTTTATGGTTAGAAAAATTATGCTGTAATAACCGATTTAATCCATTATAAAGCTAAATCCTCCAGAAAACAAACTAGAGCTTAGTCCAGAGTCACGTTCATATTGTCTAAATCGAAGATCAATACTTTTTAAACCAAGTTTCCATATATGTAATTTTGCAAAGATATCTGTATAACTAATACCAAAACCATACTGATTCGCATCAAATCCAGACAAATCATAATCAGAGGTATAGAATTGCTGTGTAGATAGATGTTGATTAAACGGGGCAAAATAATCCGCTTTTGTTTGTGTATAAAAACGATATGAAGGGTACAGTGTAAATTTATCTGTAATTTTAATAGGTACTTCTATACTTGCAGTATGTGAGTTAATCCCCCAATCATCTGTATAATATCTATAAAATGTTCGTATTGTAAAAACTTCATTAATATAATAATGTAATCTTCCTCCCGCGGCTATTTTAAATCTAGAATCTGGTAATCTTTCTACATCATCACCGTATGTAAATTCTTCAATAATTACGTCGGCCACATCGGCAAATTGCACTCGTTGAAACGGTGTTGACAAAAGGCCTTCCTGTTGAATAAAATCCAATGCGAGGGATCCTTGTAATTTTTTAGACAAAATTTGTGAGAACCCAAATCCTACAGAATACGAATTACGAGATTCATCATCAAACTTTGTAAACGTAGGTTGATCCCTTAATTCTGTGGGATATATTGCTTTCCATGTATCCAGAAACACATTCGCTTTTACACTTAATTCTGTATTTTTCTCATTGAAAAGTCTAGAATAACTACCTCCAAAACCAACAGAAAAATAATCATACTCGGTTGCAACCGCTACATTGGCAGACCATACACTATTTCGATCATCACTACTATGACTATAACTTCCTGATATTGTTGTTAACACATCTTTTTTTGATGCTCCAGAAGAGGCAACAAATGGACTTGCAGTACCATTACCATCAAAAGGATTAACATTACTAGAAGAAGCTGATGAATATGCCGATATTCCTGCATCTATTGTCAATACATCATCATCATTTAATGGGATAGAAACAACTATTGTAGGTGTAAGATCAGTAAGCTCTTCTGTACCTACACCACCTGTCACCGCAGCATTATCTCCATCCTGAGTGTAATAACTCATCAAGAAATCTACTTCTGCAGATTCTAATACTCTTTTTTTGTATGTAGTGGTATCATCTTGTTGTTGCTCCTGTGCGGTTACAATCACTACCGACAATATTGCTATTATTAAGGGAATTTTTTTCAAGGATCTTTACTTTATAAAATTGTATAGTATATTTTAATATTCTTTATTAATATGGTTATTGGTCACTAATTACAACCACACCCTCCTCCGGTTTTTCCTCCATTTGCTCCAGCAGCAGATTCTCTATAGGCTTGGAAATTGGTTTCGAAGCGATCAATTTTTTTAAGAGCTAGCTCCATATCCGGATCATTGATTTGTACTTTTTCATATTCTTTTACAGCTACACATGAATTTAGAGAAAGTAGTAGTAATAAAAGTATTGGTATTAACTTGTTCATAAAGTACGTTTTATAAAGATTATCGTTATTGGTTATCTATCTTAATATGATCAGAGGTATAAATATTTCCTTGGTCATCAATGATGATACATTCAATCCCTGTTAATTGATTTATTCTATTTAAACCTATCTCAATCCCCATTACAAAAACAGAAGTTGCTAAAGCATCTGCCAACTCTGCTTTTGGAGCAAAAACTGTAGCACTTACTATACCAGTAGATGGATATCCTGTTCTGGGATCAATAATATGAGAATATCGCTTATCATTAAAAGTTACATATTTTTCATAATTCCCAGAGGTTACTACTGCTTTATCTATTACGGGTAATAATGCAAATGCATTATTTTTATTTAAAGGATTAGTAATTGCGACTTTCCACTCGCTTCCGTCGGGTTGTTTCCCCCAGGTATTCATATCTCCAGAGGCATTTATAATTCCGGCACTTACTTCTTTACTCATTAAAAGATCTTTGGCTCTATCTGCTGCATATCCTTTACCAATAGCTCCAAATCCTATTTTCATCCCTTTTTGTTTAAGAAATACGGTAGATTTTGCTTTATTCAAAATTATATTTTGATAACCCACCTTTGCCACCGACATCTTTATTTCTTCTTCAGAGGGCATTTTTTTCATGCTATTATCAAATTTCCAGATTCGATCCATCGAGGCATAACTAATATCGAATGCGCCATCTGTTAATTTAGATATCTGAACAGCTCTGTCTATTAAGTCGAAAAGTTCTACATCAACTTTCACCGGATTAATCCCGGCATTATCATTAATTAATGAAGTTTGAGAGTTCTTATCCCATGAAGAAATCAATTTTTCGATTCTCTGAATTTCTTCAACGGCAATATCGATATACTGATTAGCTGTAATTTTATCTTTATCGACAACAGTAATATCAAAACGACTTCCCATCAGTTTTAGAGTACGTTTATGTATTTGTTGCGAGAAACTACTACTTATTGTAGCTAAACATAAAAATGTAAGGAGAAGTCTCAAAATATTATTTGGTCATTGTACTTAGTATTTCTAAGTACGCATTTGGTGTTACTTTTTTATAACCGGTCTCCCCAATTTTTTTGCCATTTTTATCTAAAACAACAACTAATGGAAAACCTCCGCTTTTATTATATGTCTCTGCTAATGTTTTATTCTGGTTTTGAAGCGCTTCTGGTAATTGGTTTTTTTTCTTTCGGGGAAAATCTGCCTTTAGTAATACATAATGTTTTTTTGCATACTCCTGAAATTCCTTAGTATCTAGAATCTGTTTTTCCAATTTAATACATGGTGCACACCAATCTGAACCTGCAAATACTAAAATTATATTTTTATTATTCTCTTGTGCACTCTTTTTTGCTTCTTCAAAATCGGTCAACCATTCCTGGGCTCCTGCTAAATTAATTCCCAAAAACATCAGGAATATAACTGAAATAATCTTTTTCATATCAATGTAAATCTACTTTATAGTAACTGTTTAATTTGTTAATTAGTCCTTAAATTTTGTTTGAAGATCATAATACGTACTAAGTCTAAATAATCATTATTAAAAGAGCAATTATTATACCTAAGTGGTATCTATTTTTAATTATATACTACTATCTATAATTTTACTTCTATTTACTATACAGTTATATAGAAAAAATACCCCGCAATAAATAGTTGTTTTTTTAAACAAAAAGCCAAAATTACTCAAAAGTAATTTTGGCTTTTTGTTTAAAATTTTAGTCGTTGTATAATTAACTAAAAGAATAGTTACCTATAGTTTAGGACACCTTTTGCAATTGGTTTTTCCTTTCTTTTTATACTTTTTACAGCATTTTTTCTTTTTCCCTCCACAGGCTATTTCACAATTCATAGCCTGACAAGGAGAATATAATGATGGAGTACCTGAACTTTGCACTGATATAATTTTTATTAAATCTAAATAAGTGCAAAAATATAAAAAAAAGATTCCCGAAAAAAGAATCTCAATTTTATCTTTGTTAACTTATTAACAATTACTTAGCTTGTTGTGCAGCAACTTGAATAGTGTTAATATCTCTATCAAATAAATAATGACCAGATTTATCTTCACCAATAATTTTAAGTTTATCTAATAGTGTACGTGCTATTGCCTCTTCTTCTAATTGTTCTGCTACATACCATTGCATAAAATTATGTACATTATAATCTTTATGCTCCAGACATTCATATATAATATTATTAATTTTTTCTGTAACAAATTCTTCACTTTTCAAGAATGTTTCAAAAAGCTCCATCAACGATTCAAAATCATCTCTAGGTTTATCTATTGCAGGGATAACAGCATTACCACTTCGCTCATTAATAAACTTAACCAATTTGGTCATATGTACTCTTTCTTCTTCTGATTGCATATAAAAAAATTCTGCTATACCATTATACCCTCTGGTATCTGCCCAACTAGCCATCGAAAGATATTGTGCAGAAGCTTTTGCTTCATATTTTATTTGATCATTTAATAGTTGTTCTATTTCTTTTATCATGTTTATTTAGTATTGTTCGATAATATCGAACTAAAATACATAATTCTATTATAACAAGAAACTATTACATTACCCTCCTTTACAGGTTTCGGTAATTAATCTTCAAAAAAAGTTATACAGGTTTTAGATCTAAATCTAATCTCATCAAAATATGTCTCAAGCTGCTTTCTCAAAAGCAATGTAATTGACCAGTTTACCATGTTTATCATGAACTGGAAACCCTTTAATGAGACATATATAAGGAGTTTTATCTTTTTTGTAGTTTAAGATTGATACTTCAAAAGAGATTTCATTGTTTATAGCATTTCTTATTTTTGATGATGTCGTAGTACATGTATCTTCCCCTTGAAATATCTTTGGTGAATTACCTATAACTTCACTAGGTGAATATCCACTTAGTTTTTGAATATTTTGTGATGCATATACAATTTTAAGATTGGGATTCGTGATAACAATAACAGATTGTTCTTGGATAAATTCTTGGTAGTAATCTCTTGTAAAATTCCAGTTTTTGGTAATTTTTTTTAGTGCACTAAAATCTTCTTTAAAGCTTTCTAATACTGTATGATGCTCTCCATAGAACTCCCAAGAAACTAATGGTAATACGTGATTAGATGTTTTCTCATAATACTTTGCCACCATATTATCGTACCCAAAAAACTCATTCATTATACTATCTTTTTTCAAAAATATAGAATTAAACCCATATTTTTCTTTGAACAAAAGTTAATTCTAGGATTAAAACTTTAGTTTCTTTTCTGGCGAAGTTTTTTTATTTTTTTTGAAATAGTTGCCAAAATGCCAAGATAGCTCCCATACTAAAAGTGGCTGTCATCAATATCCCAGAGAATATTACTACATATTTCATCCAACTTATCCCTATCCACATAAAATAGATGCCTCCAAAAGTCAAAATAATTGACAAAAAAGGTTCTACCATTAAGAAGAGTTTTAGTTTTTTATGTATTGAAGTTACTGCTAGTATTCCTCCTAATAAGAAGAAGATAAATGACATAGATAAAATATGGGTATGAATAATGGTAAGCATTTCTCTTTCCCCTTTTTTAAATTTCATTACTTCTGCATCCTCATCATCTTCATTACCCAAATAGTTCTCTTCAATTCCATTGGGATCGGTAGTCGAAGTTTCATTAACAAACAGCAATCCGGTAAAATATCCTATACTTAAAACAATGATAAAAACTCCTATAAACAATTTTATCTCTTTAGGAAAAGTATGTATTAAACCGTGAAACTGCATCAAATTATTTGGTTTAAATGTAATGCTTTTATACTTTTTAACAAAGTATCTAAAGCTCTGGTCATGGATCTCACAGAGATTGTAGCTCCAGAAATTGCATCAATATCTCCAGGAAAATTAATTTGATCATCCATAGATTTCCCTATAAATTGTTTTAGCCAACGTTTGCTTCCTATCTCTCCTCCATATTCTTCTCTATAGATTAAAACTTTAGATTTCACTATAGAAAATTTTTCATCAAAAATTACCAGGTAATCAAAAGTAGCTGTCTTACTTGGCGCATTACCGATATACGCATAGCCTAATAAACTATCTGCGCTTACTATCTTTAACAGGTTATCTTTTCCAAACTCTGATTTTACAGTACTATTATCTGCATCAGAAATTTTTATAACCTCGGTAGAAAATTCTTCTGTACCAAAATAATTAGTAATTTCTTTATTTACCTTTTTCTCTATTTTTTTAGAGTGATTTGTAAATGAAGTTAATGTAAAAGTTACTACTAATAAAACAACAACAGACATTCTAATTTTCATCTTGCAAAAGTATTTAAAAACTCGTATTCATAAAGCAAAAAACAGGCCAAATTTATAAAGCGTTAAAACCTCATAGGTCTTGGCAAAACCTATGAGGTAAAAAACACTTTTCAATCATCAAATATTTAGAACCAAACTCCGATACCGAAGTTTAGTCGGTTCTTAACATCACCTCCGGATAAGGCATTATCTCTTAATTGATAATCTCCTTTTAGTACCACACCAGGGGTGATATGGTAACTTAATCCTGTGGTAATATCAGTACAGTTATATGCGTCATTTCGTTGTAAACTACCCGCAGTACTTGCATGAGTATCATATTGTTCATAACGTGCAAAAGCAAATAGTTTTTGTTTATTCATCATAGGTAATAGGTTAAATGCTCCTTCTACATACCATCCCATTAAGGCACTACCTAAATCTCTACCTGTTAATGAATTATAATCATCTGTATCAGAAAGTGATGCGTAAATAAATTGTCCTCTGGCAGTGAATCTTTGATATGCATATCTAGCATCAAAACCAACCATAGAAATACCAACATTAGCTCCATCCAAATCTTCTACATCGTCTTCTGCTTGTGTTTGACCAAAATATCCTGATAAACCTAAACGTAATCCAGGTAATCCATAATAATCTAATTTTGCTGAAAAAGTAGGGCTATCTACCGTAGATTGGATTGCTTTCTGGCGACCACTACGTAGTCCATTAGATCCTTTTAAAAATCCATTCACTCCTCCTTCTCCATCAGACTCTGTAGATTTGAATCCATTAAAAATATAAGCTTGGTATCCTAATGAGATATTATCAAATCTACCATTAACTCCTATACCTAGTTCTCTCCAGGTTGTAGGAACAATAGCATTATCAACAGCAGGACGCTCGGTACCATTAAAAGTAGTAGGCTCATGAAACTCATTGATAAGTCCCATAGGTACTAACATCAAACCACCTCTAAGGTTTACATTATCGGCAACGTTATAGTTAACAAAAGCTTGTTCTATAAAAACTTCTTCTACGTGTTCAAATTCTACTTCTGTTACGAATTGTATTTGATCATTAAATCGATACCCAAAAAGTAATACTAATCGTTGCACATCTAGTTCTCCATTATCTCCTTCAGGCTGGTTATATAGCATTTCTCCATATGCACCAACAGTTACTGCCTTACCAGAATTACCAGAAAGGATACGTTGTGCGGCGTTGATTTGTTTTTGAGGATCCAATTGTATAGAATCTTGCCTAGTCTGAGCAAAACCTATAAAAGTAATGGTTAATAATAGTAATGTTAATTTATTCTTCATCTCTTTATTTAGACTTATTACAAATAATTTGTTTATTTTGACCGCAAAGGTATTCATCAAAATGAATTTGACAAAGTTTATTTATACTAAATCTAAATTAATTTTAAATTTCAGTAAAGAAAGAAAATTACTACACTGATATTAAGCCTGATACAGGCTAATGATATAACGAAAATATTTTGGTAGCCTCATTATGAGAAGATTCAAAACTTAGCGTTCTGATATTCGTTTCGGCATTCACCGTTGTGAAATATGAGATCATACGCTCTGTAGGCATATTACCTGTTAATTCATCTTTTGCCATTGGACACCCTCCAAACCCCTGAATTGCTCCATCAAACCGTCTGCACCCCGCTTTATATGCAGAATCTACTTTCTCAAACCAGGTCGTTGGTGTGGTATGCAAATGTGCTCCAAATTCAATCTCTGGATAGGCTGGAATTAAATTCGAAAACAAATAATCAATAATTTCTGGTGTAGAAGTACCTACGGTATCTGATAACGAAAGAATTTTCACTCCCATCTCGCTCAGCTTTTCGGTCCACTCCCCTACTATTTCTACATTCCATGGATCTCCATAAGGATTACCGAATCCCATAGAAAGATAAGCCACTACTTTTTTATTTGCTTTATCAGCGATATGTAATATTTCTTGTAACGTAGCTACAGATTCTGCAATAGTCTTATGGGTATTTCTCATCTGGAAATTTTCTGAAATAGAAAAAGGGTATCCCAAATAATCAATAGCTTCGTGTTGTACTGCATCGTTAGCCCCACGTACATTAGCAATAATAGCCAACAATTTGCTTCTGGTATCAGAAAGGTCCAATTGCGATAAAACCTGGGCAGTATCTACCATTTGCGGTATCGCTTTTGGCGAAACAAAACTTCCAAAATCTATAGTATCAAAACCACATCTTAGTAAAGACTGAATGTATTGAACCTTTTTTTCGGTAGGGATAAATTCTTTTATACCCTGCATAGCATCACGGGGACATTCAATAATTTTTACGTTTTCGGTCATTTTAGAGTAGCAAACTAAGAAATATTCAATTGTGTGTATAAAAGTATGATTATTTTTTAAAATTTAAAGTGTTTCGACGTTACATGATATGAACACCCGACAAAAGGATTATAATAATTTAACTCAAATTGTGTATGAGAAAATCTTTTATGATATATGTAACATCAATTGGTTACAAATCTTATATCTATAAGTAATTGATTTATTTATAATTGCTATATTTAAAAAGTCAAATTAAAAACATGAGAAATTTCTTTCCTCTACTTTTTTTAATCCTCCAAATAAATTCTACCGCTCAATCGATTTCTACAAAGCCTATAGAAATTACTAGTAAAGACAGTATTTATATGCCTTTAGAAGAAGTAGCTCTTTACAAAGATTATTCTAAAGAACTTAATTTTAATCAAATTACACTCCAGCCATTTAAATCTATACTTCTTTTAGATTTTAAAAATTCTGAACCAAATGCTTTTTATTGGTATAAATTTAAAATAGATCTTAAAACAGATGCCAAAATATTATATTTTCTAACCTTTATTAGTGATGCTTCAGATTTTTATATACCTCTTAAAAAAAAAGGTTACAAAAAATATGAAACCGGGACATTTATTAAAAAAGGAAAGATTACTTATGATATTGAGCAGGCTTCATCACTTAGTTTATCTATAGATTCGATTGACTTTTCTAAACCTTTTTATTTTAATAAAAAACCAATCTCCAATGCCGGAAAATCAAGTATCAGAGAATCTTTTGGGATTATACTTGTTGACCATAAAAGTGTTGTTGGTGATATAATTAGAGAGGTTTCCGTAGCTAAACATCAAGAGTTTTATACGGGTGCTATATTCATTGCTTGCTTACTTTTTCTTGTAAGTTTTTTTATCTCTAGAGATAAAAACTTTTTGAACTATAGTATTTACTTATTTTTTGTGACCGCAATTTTTGCTCCAAATACTCCATTTACTTTTTCTGTATTGAACAGTATTCATCCTATGCTTTTTCATTATATAAAACAACTTAGCATTATTGGAGCTTCCTTTTTTTATTTTTATTTTGTTTACGGGATCTTAGAGTTTAAAATAGTCCATAAACGATTATATAAATTTTCTAACTATTTTTTATTCAGCATTATTCTTTTCGCTATTATTAACTTAATCATAACTATAGTTGATCCACATTTAAATTATCGTATTGGTATTTTCTTCACATTTAGAATATTTTTTGGTAGTACAGCATTAATTGTCTTTGTATATCTATTCTCTGTGAGAAAAGATTTGATATCAAGGGTTGTACTCATAAGTAGCTTTTTACTTATTATTGGGAATATTGCTTCTATAATTACAGGTAATGGTTTATACTTTTTAAATACTGTACTAATTGAGATTTTAATTTTTTCAGGAATTGTATCGTATAATAATAAAAGAAATGTTGAATATAGAATTAAAGGCCAGTATGAGCTGGATAATGAACGAAAAATAAAGACTGAACTTATACAACTAGACAAAGCAAAATCAAACTTCTTTGCTAACATATCACATGAGCTTAGAACTCCACTTACCTTAATATCTGGACCCATACAAAATAAATTAATGAATGAAGATCTTAGTGAAAAAGATCGGGTTGATTTTGAATTAGTTTTAAACAACAGCAACAGAATTTCTGATTTGGTCAATCAATTATTAGATATCTCCAAAATTGAAGCCGGTAGCATGACTTTATCTTTGCAAAAGGTAAAACCAATACAACAAATTAATGCTATCGTTAAAGATTTTGAGTATACAGCAAGTTTAAAAAACATTAATTTTCTAACGTATTTAAACAATCATGAAGAAGAAGGCTGGTTGGATCGGGATGCCTTATATAAAATTGTAACTAATTTAGTGTCGAATGCTATAAAATATACTCCAGAAAATGGTTCTATTATCTGCAATGCTCATATTAAAAAAAATAAACTCCTAGTTGATATAAAAAATACAGGAGAAGGCTTGACCAAAGAACAACAACAACTGGTTTTTAAACGTTTTTATCAAACTCATAGTTCTCAATCTGGCACAGGTATTGGGCTAGCTTTGGTTAATGAACTTGTAAAATTACACGAAGGAGTAATCACTGTGGATAGTAAACCAGAGGAATGGACAAGCTTCAGCTTTGCAATCTCCCTAGATAAAAAGGTCATAAAAAATGCTACAGTTATAGAAGAAAACTCAGTACCTATTACTCATTATCATACAATTCATGAAATTTCTGACACCACTACAACTGAGTTAGAATTGGGCAACAAAAATGATGAACTCCCTATTTTATTAATAGTTGAAGACAATACCGATTTAAATAAATTGCTTCAGGATAATTTTAAAGATCAATATCATATTATTAGTAGCAATAATGGAGAAGAAGGATGTGAACTGGCAATACAACACATTCCCGATATCATCATTTCTGATATTATGATGCCCAAAAAAGATGGAATTGAGCTTACTAACGAATTAAAGAATGATGAACGTACCAGTCATATTCCAATCATTTTATTAACTGCAAAAGCCGGTGAAGAAAATGAATTGTCAGGATTGCAAATAGGAGCTGATGAATACATGACCAAACCTTTTAATCAAAAAATACTGGCTGCCAAGGTTAATAATCTTTTGATGATTAGAAAAAAATTGCAATTGCGATATAGCCAGGAAGTATTTTTGACTCCAAAAGACATTACCATAACCCCTATGGATGAAAACTTCTTAAACAAAGTACAAAAGGTAATGGATGAACAATTGATAGAATCTTCTTTTAGTGTAGAAGAATTTAGTAAAGTCATAGGTATGAGTCGAATGCAACTACACAGAAAATTAAAGGCCTTAACTGGCTTAACATCTTCAGAATTTATTAGATCTCAACGTCTTAAATTGTCCGCACAACTACTCAAAAATTCTGATACAAATGTATCTCAGGTTGGATATGCTGTAGGTTTCAATGATCATTCTTATTTCACTAAATGCTTTAAAGAAATGTATCAATGTACTCCTTCTGAGTATGCTACTAAAGAGAGTAAATAATTCTTTTATCTTCTTATCACCTCTTAACAAACACCCCTAAAAACAAGGGGGAATCCCCCTATTCTCTTAATGTTACATAATTCATAGTCTTTGTTACATACCTCATAACGATCTCCTTTTACATATCCTAGTTTTACCATCAAGTCTAAAAACAAAGTTTGATTTATTGATTGATCATGCTGGCATGAATAAAAAAAGAAAAAGTTATAAAGGGCAACTCAATAGTTTTTCGACGAACAGCATACATCTAAATATAAATCATTTAGAAGACGGAACCTACACGTTAAAAATCATACATAAAAACAAAATAATTAAGGAAGTAAAATTTAAGAAGTAAGAGTATCATCTATCAAATTTCTGTTTTTGTTGAAAGCTTGATTTTTTCTAAAAAAATTATGAAAAATATTCATAATAGAGGTAACAATATTCTTTGTATAGTGATTTGAAGATGTAAAACTTTAAAAAGTAAAAAAATGAAAACAAAAGCTTTTAACACACTACTGTTAGCCATCCTTACGGTTATCCTTTTTTCATGTAACTCAGATGATGATGATAATAATACATCTTTCCGTGGAGGAGAACCTTCCTTAACCTTTACAGTACAGACCGAAGAAGATCAAATGGGTGAATTTGCAGAAGTTGCCATGGCAATTTTTGATGGGAAAATTTATGCTGCCGGAGGTTATAATTCATACGGTGGTTCTCAATTTCATTTCCTCTGGTCCAGTAATAATGGTATTAATTGGGGTACAATGCCTCTTTCTAGCACTACACCCTTAGGGAGCTTTGCAGCTTTTCGTACAGGAACTACATTAACAACGTTTAATGATCAGCTTTGGCTTATAGGTGGTAAAGACATTGCAGATGTTCCATATACGAATATATGGCATTCAACAGATGGGGAGTCCTGGAGTGAATTATCACCTCCTTTTGGAGCATTACTCACACACGAAACCTTGGTATATGACAGTAAAATGTATGTAACAAAAGGTAATCGTACAACTAACCAAACCGAGGTATGGTCAACAATAAATGGTTTAGACTGGATACAGGAAACCGATAATGCGTTCCCTGGAAGAGCAGGACAAAAAGGTATTGTTTTTAATAATGCAATGTATCTATTAGGAGGAGAAGATATAGCCGGTAACAAAGTAAATGAAATATGGACCAGTACCAATGGTAGTTCATGGGCAGAAGTTAACCCCGCTACTCTATTTTCTGAAAGGAATGCACATTCTGTAACAGTTTACAACGATAAAGTATGGGTTATTGCTGGTAAAGATAACCTTACCGAGTTTAACAACGAAATATGGTATTCATCAGATATGATGACCTGGACCAGATATGAAGGACCTAGACCCGCTCCTACAGAAGGCATCAATAGTCACACAGCATTAGTATTTAATGACGAGATATGGCTTTTTGGAGGCAATCAACCCGATGGTACAGGAGGTTCCCGAAGAACCGGTGAAATACGAAGCTTCAAAGAAGATTAAAAACTTCTTGATCAAAAAAATAAAGCCGAAGAATAGCATTTACTAAAATCTAAATCTCAAAAAATGAAAACATCAAAATCTATTTTATATACATTTTTATTATCGCTATCGATTACCATACTCTTGTCTTGCTCTAACGATGACAACAATCCTGGAATAGATCCAAATCAAGAAATCATATTAGCAACATTTGATTATTCTAATCTTAGTGTAAACAGTTTACCTAATATGATCATCGCCAACAATGCAGAAGGTGAACTATTAACCAGCGTAGAAACCAACAAAATACCAGGGATTTACACACTAACAGCAAAAGGATATGCCTCAAATAGTTTTATGCTTACTACCCTTTTAGAGACAGATAGTTACAAAAGTCTTTCTACAACCAAAGACGTACCTGTAGGCAGTAGTGCAATTGCTCCTAATCACCACCCCACTAGAAACGGTAGCATAAAATTTACGCTAAACTTAACTGGGGCTACACGCATCAGGCTTTCTGTTTATGGACTAAAAAACAGAACTGTTACCGATGGAACCGATCCCTTAACCGGTGCTCCTACCAAAACCTATGAATATAATAAAG
The DNA here is from genome assembly GCF_051627225.1 of Aquimarina macrocephali. Classification (NCBI taxonomy): domain Bacteria; kingdom Pseudomonadati; phylum Bacteroidota; class Flavobacteriia; order Flavobacteriales; family Flavobacteriaceae; genus Aquimarina; species Aquimarina macrocephali. The sequence goes on along the minus strand of NZ_CP151795.1, from coordinate 3,524,577 downwards.
AAGGTTCTGGTGATAAGATTTTCCTAAAAGTAAGGTATAAGCCAAATGATGTAGATCCCATAATTTATGCATATACATGGATCGATAATTATAAAGAAACTGAAAATAGAGATTTAAGTTTTGCAGATTTCACTATAGTACCCACAAGCACTATAACTATAAATGATACTTCAGATGATAATTACACTGACCTTTCTGCTATTTATGACACCAACAGATATGTTAATCTCGAAAGTAACTTTCCTCAACACTTGGAAATTACAGAAGGATTTGAGTATTACTTAACAGCATATGGAGCATCATACCCCGATGGAGTACACCATAGCAAAGCAATTAAAACTGATGTTTTACCTGAAACAGTATCCGTTAGAAAACCTGATTGGAATTTTTCGTACACTTCAACATCAAACATCCTTCAATTACAACCTTCTGGTGATTATTTATATACCAATATTGATACTCGAATTATAAATCCTGCCGCCAAAAATCTTTCTTGGAACATTACTATTCCAAATAATGGTGCTAATAAAGTAACACTTCCACAGTTACCAGAAAGTCTTTCTGATTATACCGATTATTTTGAAGATACGTCTCGTTTCGAAGATAATTATGTACGCATGATTAATTTATCTAATAACCTCAACTATGTAGATTATATACAAGATTCAATTGATAGAACATATAATCTGGCAGATCAAAATGGAGAATCAATTTCAATTAACATAAATCCATAAAACCATCATGACGCTTATCAAAAAAATGAAGTAACGATTAATAAAATAATCTATGAAAAATATCGCTTTTTTAATTGCAATACTGGCACTCACATCAGTTCATGCTCAGAACAACAATTGCAGTAAGTTTTATGCTAGTCAGGAAGGTAAAGAACTAATCATTCATCAATATGATAAAAAGGAACGTCTTTCTACTATAACCGAATTTAAGGTAACCGATGTAAAAAACACAGCTACTCAAAGTGTTATTACTATTGCCATGAATCTAAAAGATGGTAGAAACAATAAATCAATTGTCACCTCATCATTTAAAGCTCGTTGTTCGGGAAAAACGACTCGTTTAGATCCTGAATCTTTTATTGCTCCTGGTATACTTGATCAATATAATGACATGGAATATAGTATTCGGGGAGATGATATTTCTTTCCCTAATAGCTTAGCCATTGATCAGGAATTACCCAATGCATCTGTACACATGTCAGTAAATGCAGGAATCATGAACATAAACATGACTACCAATATGTTAAACAGAAAAGTAATTGCAAAAGAGCAAGTCACTACTCCTGCGGGGACTTTTGATTGCTATGTAATTACCTATACCAACGAGTTAACCATGGGAATGACCACGACACAACATTCTAAACAATGGATAGCAGAAGGTGTCGGTATGGTAAAAGAAGAAACACGCAAAGCAAACGGAAAACTAATCACAAAAAGCATTTTACATCAAATCAACTAAAATTAATTCATTATGAAAAAAGTAGCCACATTAATCGTATCATTCATTTTTATAGTTTCATCCCAGGCACAAGACTCTGGATTTGACGCCAAAACAAAGGGGAGTTTTATTGCTAACGGAAGTGTTAATGTTTATTTCACCACTCGAAAAAGAAATGATGACAAAGCAACCGCATTTACCACCAGAATAACGCCAAAAGTAGGATATTTTGTAATCGATAATCTTGCCGTGGGTCTCGAATTAGGTATCAACACAAACAAAGAAAAGCAAGATTCAGATTTTGGAGATATAGAAACGACCACTAATGGTTTTGGCATAGGACCTTTTGCCCGTTATTACCTACAAAACAACATCTATTTCGAAGGTCTTATTGGAATAGGAAGCTCTAAAACAACTACTGATGGAGGGTTGCTTGGCTCAACAGATATAAAATCAAATATTTTTGGATTTAGAGTTGGGGCTGGTTATGCTTTTTTTCTCGGAAATCATGTTGCCATCGAACCCAGTGTAAGTTATTCCTGGGAAGATATTAATCCCAATAATGCCCCATCTGGTTACAAAGAAAGTCTGTCCTCTATTTTTCTGGGTATTGGTATTTCTGCCTTCTTTTAAATATACCATATAAAAAACCTAATTATAAGAGTGATATCAATTCATTTGATAACAGACATAACAAAATGGCCAATAATGATTCTATACTAACACTTACAAAAATCAATAAAACTAATACGTATAAACAGATGAAAACAATAAAAAACAGTATAGTTATATTGCTAATACTAGTGCTAACAAGTTGTAGTAGTGATGATAATGGCAATACACCTCCAGTAGTACTACCAGTAGCAACTCTAAGTAGTATAAGCCCTATCAGTGGCCCAAAAACTACTATTGTAACCATCAACGGTAATAATTTTGGTGAAGATATCAGTAAGGTGCACGTATTTTTTAATGAAAAAGAAGGTACTACACAATCAGTAAATAATAACCAAATCAAGGCAATTGTGCCAGCCAGAGCATTTACAGGACAGGTAACCCTATCTGTAAATGGCACAACACTTACCGGCCCAGAATTCACCTATACTATTACCGAAGTAAATGTAAGCACTATAGCAGGTAGTACGCAAGGTTATGTAGATGGAACAGGTACCGTTGCCCAATTTAATAACCCTACAGGCATTACAGTAGATACAGATGGTAATCTATATGTTGTAGACATACAGAATCATAAAATTAGAAAGATCACAGCTCAAGGAGTAGTAAGTACCCTAGCTGGTAATACTCAAGGAAATGCAGATGGAACAGGTAGTATGGCTCAATTTAATTTCCCTACAGATATTACAATAGATACAGAAGGCAATCTATATGCGGCCGATACCTGGAACCACGCAATAAGAAAAATAACGCCTCAAGGAGTAGTAAGTACTATCGCAGGAAGTACTCCTGGTTTTGCTGATGGAATTGGTAGCATGGCTCAATTTAATTTTCCTTATGGGCTCGTAACAGATACTCTAGGAAATATATTTGTTGCCGATTCTGGGAACGATAAAATAAGAAAAATTACACCACAAGGAGTAGTAAGTACCATAGCAGGTAGTACTACAGGTTATACAGATGGAACTGGTGGTATGGCTCAATTCAATTTCCCTACAGGTATTGCAATAGATAAGAATGACACCCTATATATAGTAGAACGAGGTAATAATAAAGTCCGAAAAATCACGCCTCAAGGTGTAGTGAGCACTTTCGCAGGTAACACCTCTGGTTTTGCTGATGGCAATGGTACCGCGGCCCAATTTAACTCCCCTACAAGCATTATTATCGATACAGCTGGAGTTATCTACGTTGCTGATGCTGGGAATGACAAGATAAGAAAAATCACGCCTCAAGGTGTAGTAACTACTCTGGTAGGAAGTACCTCTGGTTTTGCAGATGGCACAACAGTATCTGCTCAATTTGATTCTCCATTTGATGTTACAATAGATACCGATAATCATCTTTATGTTTCCGATTCTAGAAATCATAAAATTCGAAAAATAACACAAGAATAAATACTCACTTAACATCGAAATAATGAAAACAATACAATTCATTTTACTCATTCTTGTTGCGGGTATTTGTATACGATGTAGTAATGATGATAATTCGAACACCATAGTACCAGAAACAAAAACAATTGATGGATCATGGGAACATACCAGTGGAATCATTCTGGATGGGTCCATAAAATTCATATCAATTGATAAAGAAAAAGGAATATTAATCATGCTATTCGAAAATGAGTTCGGTTTTAGAGGTATCAAACAGTATAATGTTACAATAGATGAAAATAACATCAATTTTTTAACTCCCACCGAAATCTCAGAATTTGGATATACTTTAGACAAAAATGAACTTAAAATCACTCTTCGCAACAATACTGCAACCTTCAAGAGATTAGACACTGATCTTAATTTGGATAACTGGGTCAAGACATTAACTATTTTGCAAAATGCAGTAGTACCTTTTAAAGATATTGATATCGCATTTGATGGGAGTTCAATTATAGGATATAGTGAAGAAGATAGAGGGATTATAAAAATAAACCCAGAAACATTAGCTATTGAATCAGTTATTGCAACAACACTAACTCCTAAAGCTGTAGAAATCGAAAAATCTGATACCAATCCACTTCTTTTTCAGGCGGATACCGGAAACATTTTTCGGGCATCGTTTTATAGTACCGGAGAAACATTCTATACCTCAATAGATAATGGAGGTTTTATAACAGGATTAGCATCAGAAAAACCTGGTTACATATGGGTTGCCACCAATAATAATGATTATATAAATCGCTATAAATCTAATGGTTCTTTAAATCCTGGGGAGATCTTACAACAAATTGATTTAGGGTTCTATTCTATTAATGGCCTTGATTTTCAAGGTGGGTATTTGTATGTCGCAGGTGGGCAGTATTTATACAAATGTCAAGTTATTCCGGAATTTGAGGTTATTGAGGCTTATAGAATACCTGGATATGCTATGAAAGGAATTGCTTTTGACGGTACTAACTTCTGGCTTAATGCCCAGGGAGAAGACAATGCTTTTCATTTATTAAAATCTGACTTGACATTATAGAATATAGGGGTCATTAAAAAACAATAAAGTAAGAACACATGAAAACTTTTTTTAAACACTTTAATATCATCATTTTAGTGCTTTTAACACTACTACTAGGCTGTAAAAATGATGATGATCGACCTATTGTACAATTTGAACTTGGGGAAATTACACTTTCTACGCCAACCACCGATGAAACTCTTTTTCGTATTGATGGAGAATTATCATGGGATGCTTTTGAGAGTAATGAATCTTTTGGCTATGATATTTACATAGGATTTGACGACAACAATATGAGTAAAATAGCCACCGTTACAACCACATCATACACTATAGAAACTCCTCTTGAAATTGGAGCTATTTATAAATGGAAAGTAACTGCAAATAATGGTGTAAGAGATATTGGTACATCTGCAATCAGGGCCTTTACCACAGAACATATCGCACCCAGGCTACTCACCGACAATGCCGCTTTTCCTAAGCGGGCATATTCAACTACAGTAGCTTTTAATGATAAATTATGGGTTATCGGCGGTCAAAATGAGACAGGAGATCCTTTGGGAGATGTTTGGTCAAGTTCTGATGGTATTACTTGGGTATTAGCACAAGATGCCCCTACGTTTGGTGCTATTCATCAACACTATGCTATCGTATTTAATGACAAATTATGGGTGTATGGAGGTGTGCGAGGAGCAATTGTATCTAGGGCAATTTATAGTTCTGAAGATGGTATTACCTGGACAGAGGAAGCTGAGATAACTCCATTTAACCAATATAATAATATGACTATGACCGTGTTTGATAACAAATTATGGCGTATTGCAGGTTACAATGGTAATGTTGCCGATCTTTCTAATGAGCGCCATGTCTACAGTTCTACCGATGGTCTTAATTGGATTTTGGAAACCAATAATCATGGTTTTGCAGTCAAATATGGGATGGGTATTGCAAATTTAAACAATACGTTATATGGTGTTTTAGAAAAAGGAGATCCAAGTAACCGAAGTGTAACTATACGAACAAGCACAGATGGAGCTACATGGGATGAACTATCAAATAACACAACGATAAACTTCTCATACAATCCAACACTTACTGTCTTAAACAATAGGCTTAATATAGTATCAGGCTCTAATCTTACTAATTATTATCAATCAAGAAACGGGATTGATTGGGAGCTCGCTACAAACAGAAGTACAATAACCGGAAAATTAAAATATGCTTTTGCAGTATTAAATGGAAAATTATATGCCGTAGCTGGTGGTTCTTCACCGGGCCTAGCAAACAATTCTGTTTGGATTCTTAATTAAACAGATCATTAAAACTTGAAATTATGAAAACAAAAAAATTAAAACTAAAGTATTTTCTTTTAATACTCATTACGCTATTAGCATTAGGTTGCTCTGATGGAGAAGACGGTGCCGTTGGGCCAGCTGGTCCACAAGGAGGGCAAGGTATTGCGGGGGACAACGGAACCAATGGACAGGATGGGAATGCAAATGTTCGATCTTTTACGTATGATCTCTCTACGGTATCAGGTTCATTTTATGACCAATCTATACCAGAATTAACACAAGAAGTAATTGACAATGATGCAATTTTGGGATACTTAAAATTAAATGGAAGCCCTCGTTTATACCCAATCCCAAATACTAACTTAACTCCACTAGGGATTGATATCAGGACCTTTATAGAATTGGAAAAATATTCTATGGATTTCTATAATAGAAATCTAAATACTGTCTTCTCTGTTACTGCTGGGCAACTCGACGAACTAAGAATAGTAATCATAGCATCAACAAATAGGAGCGGTAAGCAGGATGACATCCTATCCAAACTAAAAGAAGAAGGAGTTGATATCAATGATTACTATGCTGTAATGAAGCATTTCAATAAATAAAAACCGCTATTATTAAGTAGTAGTGTATTATAACTTACCCCATTAACACCCATTACCTAAATAAAAACCAAGGTATAAATAATGTCTTGGTTTTTTTGATTAGCAAATTGTGTCTTATATTATTTTCCGGGAAGAAGTAAAAATTACTCATAAGTCGGTTGATAATCAAGATGACCTGTCTGCCAAAAAGCAAATGAAAAGATATCTGCCATTTCTTCATTATATTTTTGATCAGAATCATTAACTCCGTGTCCTGAGTTAAAATCAACCTTTAAAAGAATTGGTTTTGGTGATCCGTTAAATTCCTGGAGTTTGGCAATAAATTTTCCTGGATCCCAAGCTACTACTCGTTGATCTTTTATACCCGTAAGGATTAATGTTGCCGGATATTCTCTTCCTTTTTTGAGGTGTTGATAAGCATCCATTTCGAGGAGTGCTTTAAACTCTATTGAATCTTTTATTGTCCCAAATTCTTTTACATTATTAGGGCCATTAACCTGAAATTCTGATCGTAATAAGTTAATTGACGGAACTACACCAATAGCTACACTAAATAAATCCGGGCGTTCTGTTATAGCTCTACCCACCATAATCCCACCTGCACTAATTCCATAAATTATAGTGTGATCTGATGATGTGAATTTCTCATTTATCATATATTCTGTACATGCAATTGCATCTTTCCAAGTATTTTTCTTTGTAGTTTTAAATCCTGCTTTGTGCCACGCATCTCCTTTTTCGCCACCACCACGAACATGAGAAACTGCCAGTACTCCCCCTTCGGATATCCATGTTAAAAAAGCAGTAGAGAAGAAAGGAGTATAAGAAGCTCCATACGACCCGTATCCTAATAGTATTGTAGGGTTTTTATTATTTAGCAATATGTCATTTTTGTAAATAATAGATAACGGAACTTTTTCTCCATCATAAGAAGAAACCTCTACCTCTTTAACTACTATATCATTATATTCCTCATAACTAACTGAAGGTGATAAATTAGCCTTTGTAAATGTCTTCTCTATTAGATTATACTTATACAATGTATAAGGAGAAGTCCATCCATGAGTAGAAACATAAAAATTCTCTCCATATGAAGCTACAAAACTTTTACCAGAAGCTATAGGTAATGTTATCTCTTTTTCAATACCATCATTAATAACAAATAACCTTGATTCTACGCCATTTTTTAATGTTGTAAAAAACAGTCCTTCTTTTCTATATTCAAAATCCAAAATGGACCTGTCTTTTTTTTCTTTGACCAGGATTTTTGGGTTTTCGAAATCAGGGTTTATAATTGATGTTTTGCAAATCCTAAAATTTGAAGCCCCTTTGGCAGTTAGATATATTATATCTTCGTTTTCAATAACAAATAATTTAATCTTATCTGTCTTTTTAAATAATGGTGACCATCGAATTTTTTGATTTTTTATATCCGTAGTTTTAGCATAAAAAGTATCTTCATATACATTTACACCTGCAATACTTGCAAATATATACTCCCCTTGGTTAGAGTGTCCCGAAACATAAGGGAAATCTTCGCTCTTTATATCTATTTCGGGGTTATTAGTTTTTGAAAATAGTTCTGTAGTCGTTTTCGGATCTGTTCCTATTTCATAATATACTGCAACAGTATTAAGATAAAAATTCTCATCATTTATATCTATGATAGGTAAATATTGATAAATAAATCCAGAGTTATCATAAAGCCAATGTATCCCATTTAATCCAGATGGGTCACAATTAGTTATTATTTTAGGCGAAATTGCTTTTGTGGCAACATCCATAACTATTATTTCAGAAACTTCTTCCCCTTCTTTAGACAGACTAATTGCTATCTTTTTTCTATCCCGGCTTGGTTTTATATAATTGATAATATATGAATACCCTAAATCAGGCTTGTACTCTTTGGGGTTATAGAGTAATATTTCTTTTTCAGCATCGTATGATTTTTTATGATATAACATAAATACATTTTCTCCTGAATTTTGTTTTAAAAAAAAATACTCCCCTGCCGATGTTATTCTAGAATTTTTAACTTTATAATCTCCTCTACTACTTGCTTTTTGTAATTTCTTTACTAAATCATGTTTTTTAGAAATTCTATTCAAAACGGTTTGTGTATACTCTTGTTGTTCATGAAACCAATTGATAACTGTAGAGTCTTTTAAGTTTTCAAGATTTCGATATGAGTCGATTATTGTCTCTCCAAAATATTCATCAACTATTTCTTTTTTAGGAGTTATTGGTGGGCCGCTAAGGGCCTTATTTTTATTTTGACAAGATACCAATATTATAAAAATTAGCGAGGGTAGTATTTTTTTACACATTACTTTATATCTCAAGGTTGACAATAGATAACACTATTATTTTTATGCGTTACATGGTGTATTAGTATTTGTTTCAGTAGGGCAATCGGGTCTATGGCTTCTTACCCCAGTGCCGTCATCAATGATTATAATATCCCTCCCTCCTCTGATCAAAGAAATGTTCTTAATTTTAGTGATCCGTAATTTTTTCATTTCCAATTTACTGTTACTTTTACTAGTTTTCATCATATTAGTTTTAAAAGTTGAGTGAATAAAAGTATAACTTTAATCAGCTGTTTAATAGCATTTTATATTCATTGTAGTCTTGTTTCCGGAAACCAGACCAAAATAAATAACGAAAAGTAAAGTAATTAGGCTTATCGTTGAATTAACCCGTGTATTCTTCCATTTTTTTTATAAAATAAGAAGGGTATAATCCGGTTTTTTTATGAAAATATTTTGAAAAAGCTTCTGTAGTATTAAAACCAATTTCATTGGCGATAGCCTTAATTGTGTAGTTTCTAAATTTTTTGTTTGTTTTAAGTTCCTGTATTACATATTCTAATCTTAAATCATTAATATAATTGGTAAAGTTCTTTTCTTTATATGTATTAATTATTCTTGAAATATATTTACTATTCGTTTTAAATTGTATTGCTAAGCTAGTTGTAGTAATATTAGGTTTAAGAAATTCTAAATTCTCTTCAAATTTTTGAATTTTATACAAAATATCTTCTTTAATATCATCTGATATTTTAAGAATTCTTTTTTTAGATTTTATCGAGATGTTATTATTATTCTTTTTTGTGCTGTCATCTTTTTCTTCTATCAATGCTTTAAAACGTTTTGAATATCGTTTTCTCCTCTGATATTGATAATAAAAAAGAGCACTTATAACAATAACGGCTACAATTAAAAACCAGATAAATCTTTTGAAATATGAGTTTTTACCATGTATAGATTCTATTAACTTTTCCTGTTCTGCTAAAAGTTGTGCCGTATCATATTTTTTTATCAGTTTTTCATTTACCAGTATATTATTTTGATGTAGAATACTATCAAACTTGAGTAATCTTTCTACATATAACAATTGATTTTTATAATCTTGATTTACTTTATAATAGTTAATAAGAAATGAATAGCTCTCTCTTACCTCCGGAGTTATATATCTTGTATTTTGAAATATAGAATCTATTTTTTTATAGAAATAATTTGCTTCACTTTTATTTGCTATAGACTCATTTATTCTTCCCAAATAGAAATATGCATTTACAGTATGCCTCTTATCCTCTAACTTGGACAAGTATGGTAATGACTCCTTTATATTAAATTCGGCTTTGACATACTCTTTCTTATAATAAAAGTTGACTCCTTGATTAAAAAGAAATCTATAGTAAAAGCCATTATTATACTGTTTAGATAAAGAAAACCCTCTTTTCAAATAGTAATCTGAAGAATCTATCATACTATTTTTGGTATACGTTTCTGCTAAGTCTACAATGATTTCCATATAGTCAAGAGTATCCCTAATCTTCATTTTTTCTTCATAATCAAGACATTCCTTAAAAATATCTAGGGCCTCTTGATGCTTACCCAATTTACTTTTTATAATTGCAATATTATGTTGAGTCAAATATTGAAAATCTGTATTCTTATTTTTTTTTGTGAATTTTAAGGCCATTAGATAATTATCTAATGCCCGCTCATAATCCCACTTATTTAAGTAAAACCCTCCTTTACTAGAATACGGAAAAGCAGGATAAAAAAGATGATTCTTATTTTCGCTTAGTTTGATGGATTCATCCAAATATTGTATTTTAACTTCATCATCTTCGACAAAATAATACAACAAACCGTAGGCTCTTGCCATTTTTATACTGTCTCCATCCTCTCTTGCTTTTTCAAGGTATGTCTTTAAATAAATCTGGGATTTTATTGTATCTCTACTAGTATTTCTATATTTCTTATAGATCTCGGCATAAGATCTATGTTTTAAGGAATCTGGAATTTCAAAACGTCTCTCGACTTGTTGTGAAAATGAAAAGTAAGTACTAAATAAAATAAATACTAGCTGTATTATTTGCGCTATTTTATTCATGTTATTCTATGTCGTGTAATATATCGTCTTTATGCTTTTAAGCAAACAGATTGATTTTAAAACTGATAAATCAATCAGAGATGTATAGAACAAAAATGAATTCATTTTTAATATTCTATAGGATACACAATCGCTATTTTGTTGGTTAATACATAGTAAATATACTATTTTCTTGTTTAGTTCCTATTTCTTTGCTGTTTTACCACATCATATGCTTAAAAAACTAACAACCAGACATTTACAAGAAACCACACAAAGTCTGATTTCCCGAATCACTACTCGCCATTCCCGAATACAGAGTTTAGTTTCTTGTTTTTAAGAGTGTTAGGCCACTATCTTTGGTTCAAGAAATTTATTCACACAATAATTATTAACCTATAGTAAAAAGGGGCATCATGACATTAAAACTTAATACTACACTTTGTCTTACTATACTATGTATTTCGATTGGTCTAAGTCAGAATAATATGGATAATCCAGAACTAAAAAAACTTTATATCGAGGATCAGGCAGATAGAAAAACAGAAAAAGCAGACTGGAAACTAATTTCAGAAAGAGATAGTCTACGCAGAAAAAGAGTTTATGAATTGCTCGATAGTGATAAAGTAAAAACCGCTAATGATTACTCTAATGCTGCCATGATTTTTCAGCATGGTAAAGATTCTATTGCTTTTGGAATGGCAGTGAAATTAATAAAAAAAGCAGTGTCGTTAGATACTACTAAAAGTAAATGGTTACTTGCTGCTGCTATAGATCGTGAGCTTATGAGTCGTGATCAACCTCAGATTTATGGAACTCAATTTGTTAGGAAAGGAAAAAAAGATTCATGGCAATTGTATAAGATGGATCCTACAAAAATATCTGATGAAGAGAGAATTGCTCATAAAGTAGAGACTCTTGCTCAACTCAAAGAGCGAGTAAAGCTGTTAAACAAAAAGCCAATCTCTGAAGTATTGGAAACAGAAATATCTATTGAAGAGTTCATACAATTCTGTAGGAGAGAAAAAACGCAAAAGGAAGAATCAAAATATAATCTTACCGAAGTAGCAATAAACAATTACGGGTACGAGCTTATGAAAAAAGACAAAAATAAAGAAGCTCTTGCCTTATTCAGACTAAATGTAGAGCTATATCCTAATGCATTTAACACATATGATAGTCTAGGAGAATGTTTATTAAAACTTGATAAGACAGAAGAAGGGTTATCGGCTTACAAGAAATCATTAGCATTAAATCCCGAGAATAAAAATGCCGAAAAAGTCATGAAAAGACTTAAAAAATCAGGGACTAAGTACTAGAGAAAATTTCAAATTCATAAAAGTAATATTATCATCTATTTCTTGTCAAAAACAAGAAACACTACTCCCCTTTGCTTTTAAACAAAAAAATGAAATACCAAAATTTAGAAAATATTTGTCGCGCAACAGATAGGCGGAATCCGAAAAGCCTTAATAGAGTAGGTACATCAATTTAAATATTTACACAATGAAAAAGTTTCAAAAAATTTCAGAAACAAAATTCAATCAAATTCCTGAAGATCAACTATCTAGTATTACTGGTGGAAGATTAGCAATTACACTTTGCGATATCCGTGATACTGAGTATACTGATGGATCTCAAAGAATGGATGCTGAAGTAGACCAAGAGTAATTCTGGTTTTACGGTTAGGTCATATACAGCTGACACAAACACACCGTTGTGTTGGCTGTATATCTTCAAAAAACCTAATTTTTATTGTAAAAGCCTATAACAATCAAAAAATAATGATAATGAAAAAGTTTCAAAAAATAAACCTAGAAAAATTTAATCCAATATCCGAAGACAAATTAAGAAGTATAACCGGAGGAAGTAAAGAAATAGAACTGTGTAACATTAGAGATAGTGTGCAAGGAGATGGCTCAACCGACATTGATGCTGAGATAGATAGTGAATAAATCTTCAAGAAGAAGATTACAACTATCCTATACACAATGAATTAAAAATCCAATCACCTAAATACCAAAGAATAATGATACTAATAGTAAGTCAACATGCAGGAGAACACTCTACCGAAGAAGTAATTGATTGGTTGGATCATAAAAAAGCAGATTACTTCAGGTTGAATGGAAATGACCTGATAGAACATTGCAATTTCAAAATCGATGTGGCAAATAATAAAGCCACACTTAGTTTTCCTGAAAGAGAAATTGAACTTTCTAAGGTTAAAGCTTTTTGGTATAGAAGGTGGTTATCGGGAGCATATCATTACTCGAAATACGAGGAACTCATGGATACCCCATTTAATAAAATGAGGTTTTCACAAAAACTAAATAGTGAATTGCTTAAAATCAAAGAATATTTAAGATCCTCTCAAAAAGATAAACCTTGGTTATCTAACATGGAAAAGGTAAAGGTTAATAAACTTGATGTACTTCAAAAAGCAAAAAAATATGGAATAACTATTCCCGAAACGATAATAACCAATAGTAAAGAAGAGGTCATCAAATTTAAAAACGAACATGGATCAATAATCGTAAAAGCAATAAGCGAAGCCATGATGTTATCAAAAAATGGAACATCGTATTCTGCTTATACAGCAATCTTAACGGATGAGATTATCGAATCTTTACCAGATAAATTTTATGCATCATTACTTCAAAATACGGTCGAAAAGGAGTATGAACTCAGAATTTTTTATCTGGAAGGAGACTTCTACGGAATGGCTATTTTTTCTCAAAATGATAACCAGACTTCTGTAGATTTCAGACAATATAATCACCAAAAACCTAATAGACGAGTTCCTTTTAAATTACCCAAATCGATAGAAGATAAATTAACTCTTTTAATGAAAGATCTTGATCTTAACACAGGTTCTATCGACTTAATAAAAACAAAATCAGGAGATTATGTTTTCTTAGAAATTAATCCAGTAGGACAATTCGGAATGACCTCAGGGCCTTGCAATTACTATCTTGAAGAAAAAGTAGCAGATTTTCTAATTAAAAAAAGTGCATAATCTTTCTCTTATAACCGGGCTTATTTCAGAACATCTGATCTAACTAATAAAAAATGAACACATGAAGCATCAAAGTAAAACATCTGACAAAAAAAAATTGATAGACGATTTTAACGAAGAACAAAAAGAGTTGTTACCGCTTTCGCTTTGGGTCATGAATGAGGCAGAAAAAAAACTACCACATAATTCAGAGAGTTCAGGTTTTTATCGATCAGATTCGTCATACACTATATATTTTCATAAATCAATATCCAGAACCTTAATTTATTAAAACATGAAAAACTCAGACAAATTCTTTAAACTGTATGCTTCATGTTTACCGGTACTAGGGGCTAATAGGAGTACTATCTGCGATGTAGAGAGAAATAAGTTACATTTTATCCCCAACATTTTATGTGAGATCTTAATAGATCATGCTACAAAATCAATTGAAGAAATTAAGCAATTCTATAATAATGAGGCAGATGATATTATAGACGAGTATTTCGATTTTTTAATCCAACATGAGCTCATCTTCTTTACAGAAGAACCTGATTTATTTCCTCCTCTTGATCTTACGTGGAAATCACCTTCTATTATCACCAATGCTTTGATTGATGTAGATTCTACATCTGAGCATGATTTTTTAAAAATATTCAAAGAGCTCGATGAGTTTAATTGTAAAGCATTAGAAATTAGGTTTTTCGAAGAAACTTCTATTTCTAAAGTGAATCAAATTTTAACAATCTGTAAACACGGAAGACTTAGCAGTATTGATTTGTTATTAAAATATTCTGATGAAATTCAAAAAAAAGAATTAGAACATCTGTCCAACACATATAAAAAAGTAACCAGCATAACAATTCATACTGCACCAGAAAAAGATCAATATTCTTTTCAAACGGGGTCAATGGCTACTAATATATTGTTCACTACACAAAACATAAATTCATCAAATCATTGTGGGGTTATTAGCACCCATTACTTTTCTGTAAATCAAGAATTCTTTTTAGAATCACAAAAACATAATTCCTGTTTAAATCGAAAAATATCTATTGACACTCAAGGAGATATTAAGAACTGTCCATCAATGCCAAAAAGTTATGGCAACATCAATACTACTTCTCTAAGTGAAGTAGTACAAAAAGATGGCTTCAAAAAATACTGGACCATCACTAAAGATCAAATAGACATTTGTAAAGATTGTGAGTTCAGACATGTTTGTACAGATTGTAGAGCTTATACCAAAAATTCTAATAGCCTATTTTCAAAGCCATTAAAATGCGGTTATGATCCATATACAAATGAATGGAAAGAATGGAGTACAAATCCATTGAAGCATAAATCTATAGAAGAGCATAGTCTAGTTAACCTTTAAATCTAAACAAATTGGTAAAGTTTCCACACTACAAACAAGGTGATTTTAAAGATTGCGGACCTACTTGTATTAGAATCGTAGCAAAATACTATGAAAAAAATATTGCCATACAAGTACTTAGAAAGCTAAGCGAAACCACCAGAACAGGAAGTAACCTCCTCTCTATTAGTCATGCAGCAGAAAAAGTTGGATTTCGAAGTCTAGGAGTTAAAATTTCGTTATTAGAAATTGTAGAAGCCCCATTACCCTGTATTCTACACTGGAATAGAAATCACTATGTTATTTTATACAAAATAAAAAAAAACAAATACTATATTTCTGATCCTGCTCATGGATTACTAGTATATAACAAAGATGAGTTTTTAAAACATTGGATCGGTTCTAATGTTACAGAAAACACTCAAGAAGGTCTGGCATTATTACTAGAGCCGACACCTAAACTATTTGATCAAAATTTTGATGAAGAACAGAAAGGTATTGGGTTTTCATTTATTTCCAAATATATATTACGGTATAAAAAGTTTTTGGCACAACTTATTTTTGGGTTAATTGCAGGAAGTCTACTTCAACTCATTTTTCCTTTCCTTACCCAAAGTATAGTAGACGTTGGGATTAAAAATCAAGATTTAAACTTTGTATATCTCATACTCATCGCTCAGGTATTTTTATTCATTGGTAGAATAAGTATCGAACTGATAAGAAGTTGGATATTACTTCACCTTAGTACACGTATTAATATATCATTAATATCTGATTTCTTTATTAAGCTAATGAGTTTGCCTATTTCCTTTTTCGACACCAAAATGACAGGAGATATTCTACAACGTATCAACGATCATAGTCGCATTGAGCGAATTCTTACGACTTCTTCACTAAATGTACTATTCTCAATGGTTAATTTATTGATATTTGGCGTTGTACTGGCATATTACAGTCTGAAGATAGTTGCAATTTTTCTTCTGGGAAGTGTACTATATTTTCTTTGGATTTTAATTTTTCTAAAAAAAAGAGCTGATCTGGATTACAAAAGGTTTTCACAGGTGAGTCAGGAACAAAGCAAGGTAATTGAGTTAATAAATGGGATGCAGGAAATAAAACTGCACAATGCAGAAAAGCAAAAAAGATGGGGTTGGGAATTTTTGCAAGCCAGGCTATTCAAAATTTCTATAGATGGCTTAGCATTAGAACAGTATCAAAATGTTGGTTCAGGTTTCATAAATGAATTAAAAAACATTCTTATTACCGTTTTCTCCGCACAACTGGTTATTATGGGAGATATAACACTTGGGATGATGCTTGCTATAACCTATATTGTTGGCCAACTTAACTCTCCTATTTCACAGCTCATTGGTTTTATAAGAGAATTACAGGATGCAAGAATATCTTTGGATAGATTAAGTGAAATCCATAGTAAAGATGATGAAGAACCCAGAGATGAACAAAAAATCAATTATACTTCTGAACATACAGATTTTTTAATTAAAGACGCTACTTTCAGGTATATCGGAACTGAAAAACCTGTTTTAGAAAATTTAGATCTCAACATTCCTGCAAATAAAGTTACAGCAATAGTAGGCGTAAGTGGTAGTGGTAAAACTACTCTGGTAAAACTACTATTAAAATTCTATGAATTAGAAGAAGGTGAGATTTATGCCGAAAATTATAATCTAAAAAATATATCTCAGCAATTCTGGAGAGCTAACTGTGGAGTTGTAATGCAAGAAGGTTTCATTTTTAATGATACAATAGCTAATAACATAGCGATAGGAGAAGATTTTATAGATAAAAAGAAACTAGAACACGCAGTAGACATTGCTAATATTCAAGGCTTTATAGAATCCCTTCCTTTATCCTATAATACAAAAATCGGTTCGGAAGGCGTAGGTTTAAGTACTGGACAAAAACAACGTTTATTAATCGCAAGAGCTGTCTATAAAAACCCGAAAATCCTGTTTTTTGACGAAGCAACCAGTGCATTGGATGCTAATAACGAAAAGGTAATCATGGAAAATCTTAATCGTTTTTTCGAAAATAAAACGGTAGTCGTAGTAGCTCACAGGTTAAGCACTGTAAAAAATGCTCACCAGATCGTGGTTTTAGATAAGGGTAAAATTGTAGAAAAAGGAAATCATCAGGAACTAATAGAACAACAAGGAAACTATTATAACCTTGTTAAAAATCAACTAGAATTAGGGCAATAACATGGCAAGAAAAATCGATGAAATAGAACTAAGAAGTGAAGAAGTTCAGGAAATACTATCTAGTGTACCAAATTGGATGATTCGATGGGGTAGCTTAGTATTATTGTTATTAGTAATTATGTTATTACTCATGTCTTATATAATCAAATATCCAGATATTGTTAGTTCTGAAAGTCTAATAACCACAGAAATTCCTCCGGAAAAAATATTTGCAAAAACGAATGAAAAAATAGAAGCTATATTAGTGCATGATAATGCTATTGTAAAAGAAAAAACTCCCTTAGCAATATTAAAAAGCAATGCCAATTACAAGGATATTTTCTTGTTAAAATCAATTATAGATACTATTAATCTGGGTAATGATGTTTTTCATTTTCCTTTTGATAAACTTCCGATACTATCCTTAGGCGATATCCATACAGATTTTATATTATTTGAAAACAGTTATTCTAAATATATTTTAAACAAAAAACTACAGCCATTTGATAATGAACAAATTGCTAACAAATTTTCTATGATAGCACTACAACAAAGGTTAGGTAATACTATTACACAACAAAGACATAGTGAGAAAGAGATTATGCTTAAGAAAAAAGAGATACTCCGGCACCAAAAATTATTTGATAAAGGTGTGATATCATTACAAGAGTTTGAACATAAAAAGTTAGAGTTTCTACAAACAGAGCGAAACTATGAAACTATGAATATTTCGATAACACAAATAGAACAAGCTATTAGTACTCTAAAAAAGAACACAAAAGGTACAGAAATCAATAAAACAAAAGAAGAAATTACTCTTTTGCAAGATGTAATTCATTCATTTAATCAATTAAAGAAGTCTATAAATAGTTGGGAATTACTTTATGTTTTAAAATCAAATATCGAAGGTAGAGTATCTTTTTTAAACTACTGGAGTACATCTCAGACAGTGTCTTCTGGAGATTTAATTTTCTCAATAATCCCTAGTGAAAACACAAAATTAATAGGAAAGTTAAAAGCTCCTTCTCAAAACTCTGGTAAAATAAAAAATGGTCAAAAAGTAAATATAAAATTAGAGAACTACCCACATAATGAGTTCGGGATTATAGAAGGTACTATTAAAAAAGTATCATTGCTTCCTGATCCAGAAGGTTTTTATTTAATTGACGTCTCTCTACCTAATAAATTAATTACCAGCTATAAGAAAGAAATTGATTTCAAACAGGAAATGAAGGGTTCTGGAGAAATCATCACCGAGGATCTAAGATTAATAGAACGTTTTTTCTATCAGTTCAAAAAACTGGTAACACCTGATCGTTATACCTATACAGGATCAGAAGATGACAAAGAAGATAAAGCGTAATACGAATTAATTCAAATATCTTATTTCTCTTAAAGAAGAATAAAGACGCCTATCCCAATAAAGACAATAATCTGAAGCCATTTTAGAACAACCCCTATTCTTGAACTCTTTTTTAAATACTCTGCAATAGATCCTGCCAGAACTGCTACCAAACCAAAAATAACAAACGAAACCACAATAAAAAGAAATCCAAGTATATAAAACTGTACTACGTTACTTATTGTATTACTAAATAAAAACCCTGGGAAAAATGCTAAAAAGAATATAGATACCTTAGGGTTTAACACATTCATTACAAATCCCTGTTTAAATAATTGTCCGAGGCTTTTCTTTGGCATACTATTTTCTGAAAGACTTACTGAAGCTTCACTTCTAAATACTTTATAAGCCAGAAAAAACAAATACAACGCTCCGAATAGTTTAATGATAAAAAAGAGCATTTCACTCTGTTTAATAATTGCAGATACACCAAAAGCAACCAATGTAGTGTGTATTATACACCCAGACATTAGACCCGTTACCACAGCTAACCCATACTTTTTGCCATTTACCACACTTTGCATTAATACAAATATATTATCGGGCCCTGGTGAGAGTGCCAATGCAGATGTAGCAAGAACAAAAGTGTAGAGAATTTCGTAGTTCATATGCTAAAGGACCTAGTTACTAAGTAGTGCTTTATTAATATCCTTGATTAATTTAGGCCCTTCATATATAAAACCAGTATATATTTGTACCAGACTTGCTCCAGCTTCTAATTTTTCTATAGCATCGGTAGCACTATGTATTCCTCCTACTCCAATAATCGGAAACGCTTTGTTACTTTTTTCTGACAAATATTTAATTACCTCTGTACTTCTATTTTTTATAGGTTGACCACTCAATCCGCCATTACCTATAGTTTCTAATCTATTTTTAGAAGTCTTTAGTCCTTCTCTGGACACAGAAGTATTACTAGCGATGACACCATCTAAATTAGTCTCGGCTACCAATTCTATGATTTCGTCCAATTGATTTGTATTTAGATCCGGTGCAATCTTCAATACAATAGGTTTTTGTTTTTCGAACGTTCTATTTTCTTGTTGTACTGCTACTATTAATTCGTTTAAATATTCTTTATCATTTAGCTTGGCATGACTCCCTACATTTGGGCAACTCACATTTAGAACAAAATAATCTACATATGGATGTAATATTCGAAAACACTCTAAGTAATCTTTGGTATAATTCTCTGGTAACGTATCTGTATTCTTTCCTATATTTCCTCCTATAATAAGTTTGCCTTTATTTTTTCGAAGTTGATTTACAACTGCTTCAAGACCTTTATTATTAAATCCCATTCTATTGATAATCCCCTGATCTTCTTTAAGTCTGAACAGCCTTTTTTTTGGATTACCTACCTGACCTTTGGGAGTCACCGTTCCTATTTCAATAAACCCAAATCCAAAATTAGCTAATTCATTATATAAAACTGCATTCTTATCAAATCCAGCAGCTAGTCCCACAGGGTTATTAAATTTTAATCCAAAAACTTCTCGTTCTAATTTTGGGTCATTTACCTTATATAAGTTTCTAAAAATTGATGGTACTAAAGGAATTTTTGAAAAAACCCGAATCATTCTAAAAGTAAAATGGTGTACATTTTCTGGATCAAACAAGAATAATAGAGGGCGTAGTAAGAATTTATACATTAAATATAATTTTGCTTGTGCAAAAATAAGTTATCCAAGGTTCTAATAAAAGTGTATTTTTGAATTCTTCAGATATTAAAATAGTAGAAGTGATGATTTCAAAACAGCATATCATAAATAGGTTTATAAGTTATGTAACTATTGATACCGAAAGTGACCCCGAAAGTAATACAACTCCCAGTACCAAAAAGCAGTGGGATCTTGCTAATAAACTAGTCGAAGATTTAAAAGATATTGGCTTAGAAGACGTAAATATAGATGAGCATGCTTATATCATGGCTACATTACCATCTAATATTGATCAGAAAGTGCCTACTATTGGTTTTATATCGCATTTTGACACTAGCCCTGATTTTACTGGTGCAAATGTAAATCCACAGATTGTAGAAAATTATGATGGTAAAGATATCACACTAAACGCATCAGAAAATATTATACTCTCTCCAGATTATTTTGAAGATTTAATACAGTATAAAGGTCAGACACTTATTACTACAGACGGCACAACACTTTTGGGAGCCGATGATAAGGCGGGGATTACAGAAATAATAACCGCAATGGAATATCTTATACAACATCCTGAGATTAAACATGGAAAAATTCGAATAGGATTTACTCCTGATGAAGAGATTGGTCGTGGTGCTCATAAGTTTGATGTTTCAAAATTTGGCGCAGATTGGGCCTACACCATGGATGGTAGCCAAATTGGAGAGCTTGAATATGAGAATTTTAATGCCGCTGGTGCTGTGGTAACAGTAAAAGGAAAAATCGTACATCCTGGTTATGCAAAAGGAAAAATGATTAATAGTATGTACATCGCACAGGATTTTATCAATTCATTACCAAGAATGGAGACTCCCGAGCATACAAGCGGTCGAGAAGGTTTTTTTCATTTGCACAATATAAAAGGTAATGTCGAAGAAACTCAATTACAGTATATCATCAGAGATCATGATAAAGAACATTTTGAAGCCAGAAAAAAGGTGATGATAAATCTGACAAATGAGATTAACACTCAACATGCCAAAGAGGTTGTACATATAGAAATTAAAGATCAGTATTTTAACATGCGAGAAAAAGTAGAGCCTGTAATGCATATTGTAGATATTGCAGAAGAGGCTATGAAATCTCTTGATATTACTCCGATTATAAAACCAATACGAGGAGGAACCGATGGATCGCAATTAAGCTTTATGGGATTGCCATGTCCAAACATTTTTGCGGGAGGGCATAATTTTCATGGGCGATACGAATATGTTCCTGCAGAGAGTATGATTAAAGCTGTCGAGGTAATCGTTAAAATTGCCGAGTTAACAGCAAAGAAGTAAGTTAGCAATTTACCAGATTAAAAGTTGCTGGGATATTGTTTTCCTATGTATTCGTCTTTAATTATTATAGAATATAATTAATACATATATAAAACAAAAAAGCGCGGTAAAATTAAATTAATTTCATCGCGCTTTTAACAAGTAGGCTAGTTATTACTTCTTATCTGCCGGTTGATTTAATTTCTGACTCATCTCCAACGAAATTGCAGACTTATCATAAGTTAATTTACCCGATCCTGTTTCAATAATAATAGCATTATTTTTTTCACTGAAGTCAAAAACTTTACCATGAAGGCCGCTTTTTGTTACTACACGATCTCCTTTTTTAAGATCTTCAGCAAATTTTTTCTCCTTTTTTGCTTTTTGCATCTGTGGTCGTATCATAAAAAAATACATTACAACAAATATTAGTATAAAAGGAAGAAATGATTGTATTTGATCCATAAATTATTCGCTTACTGGTGTTCCACTTACAGGTTTAGCCTTTGGAGTTACCATAGCTTTAATTTTAAGAATTTCTTTTCCAGCTTCTGTGTTAGCAGTTATAGTAACTTGCTTAGCTTGCTGATTTGGTTTTCCGTTAGAGTTAAACTTAACTAACATCTCTCCGGTAGCTCCTGGAGCAATTGGATCCTTTGGCCATTCTGGCACAGTACATCCACAACTACCTTTTGCACTTACAATTACCAAAGGTGCTTTACCAGTATTGGTAAATGCAAACTTATGCTCTACAACATCTCCTTCGTTGATAGTTCCAAAATCGTGTTCAGTTTTAGTAAAAGTCATCACAGGATAATCTGCATTCTTTGCGTCACGATCTGCTGCTATTTCTACATTTTCTTCTTTAACTTTTTCTGCGGCATTGTCTTTACAAGACATAACTGTCATAGCAAAAACTCCGGCTAAAATTAAGATTCCTTTTTTCATTACTTGGGTTTTTTAATTATTTGAGCGTTAAAAATACTATTTTTTCTAAATATTACATTAATCCACGACCTACTTTGTTTAATTTCCCGTTTTCTTGGTACTCTTTAGAGATTTTATCTAAAATTCCATTGATAAAAATACTACTTTTAGGTGTACTATATTCTTTTGCTATTTCTAAATATTCGTTAATTGTTACTTTTACCGGTATTGAAGGGAACTTTACAAACTCGCAAATAGCCATTTTTATGATAGCTTTATCCAACTCAGCAATACGATCTTGATCCCAATTAGGTGTTTTACCATCAATTTCTTTTGCAAACTCTACACTATTAAGTGTTGTTTTTCTAAAAATATCAGTTGCAAATTTTTTATCATCTATATCTTTATATAGCTTTGGTAGTATCATTTGCTCATCATGAGACGGCTTAACTTTTCTAAGCATTTTGATAATAGAAGTATTTACCAGTGGTAGATCATCAATCCAAGTTAACTTTTTATCTTCAATATATTCGTAAAGCTTATCATTGGGAGCTATAATCTCTTTAAAAACATCGAGTATAAAATCCTTATCTTCTCTAAAAGAGCTAAGCTTAGTACTCATATAATCTTCATACAACTCACTTTCTTTAATCTCTTTCCATAATATAGCCACATACTCATCATCCAATTCCCAGCAATTCAGTTTTTTCTTCTCAATTTCTGTTTTGAGTTGAATATTTTTTTCTAACAATAACAGAGCTTCGTTATTGATAAATTTGGTGTTAGGATTTTTTTCTTCGGAAGTAGCAAGATATTTTTTTTGGCTTTTTGCCAAAAAATCTTCTGCGTGTTTTCTAATTTCTATCAGAAGCTGAAGATTTATAATAAATAATTCATACATCTGATCAATACTAAAAAGAAGAAATTTCTCTTCTTTTCCTAGATTGTCACTTTGCGTCTGCTCCATCGAATAGAGAGACTGCATTACTTTTACTCTAATATGTCTTCTGGTTAACATAGAAAATTACAAAGAACTTTATATTAAAAAAGGGCAAAAGTATATTTTAACTTTTGCCCTGCAAAAATACTATTATTTTTAATCGTACCTACCTTAAAGCTTCTTTTTTTATAAGGTAATTGTATTTTAAAAATTTATCGGTTTCTCCTTGGTTCTATAACAATTGAGAACCAGTTTTTTACTTATTAAGGATGGTAACAAACAATTATGGTGATCAAAAATTCACTTTTCTTGTGTTACAAAACCGTTTTTAATTTTTTAAAGATATGCTTACTTTTCTTTTTTTCTAGCTGCAATTCTATCTTCTGCTATACTAATTGCTGCTGTATTTGTGGTTACGTTGGTTGCTTTTGCTTTATTTAAAATATCTAAAGTAGTATCGTAAATATTCTCGGTTTTTGCTATTATTTGATCTCTACCATATCCTTCTATCTCTGCATATACATTTATAATACCTCCTGCATTAATTAGGAAATCGGGAGCATACACAATTCCTTTCTTTTGTAATAACGGGCCATGAATATTTTCATTAGCTAATTGATTATTTGCCGCTCCGGCAATTACTTTTACATTTAGCTTATTAATTGTTTTATCATTAACAGTCGCACCAAGAGCACAAGGAGCATAAATATCTGCTGTTTCTGCATATAGATCATCTCCTCTATAAATATCAACACCATACTTAGTACTTACTGCTTCGAGTCTTTCTTGGTTGATATCGCTAATTATTACTTTAGCTCCTTCTTCAGAGGTTAAACGTACCAGTTCTTCTCCTACATGTCCAATTCCCTGAACCAAAATTCGTTTTCCTTCCAATCCATCGTTTCCGTAGGCAAATTTACTAGCTGCTTTCATTCCCATATACACGCCATAAGCTGTAACAGGAGAAGGATTTCCTGCCCCTCCTTTTGATTCGGATATTCCTGTTACATAAGGAGTAACTTCTCTTACGGTATCCATATCAGAGGTTTCCATACCTACATCTTCTGCAGTATAGTACTTACCACCCAGAGTATGTACAAATTTCCCAAAGCGTTTCATTAGCTCTGGTGTTTTTATTTTTTTCGGATCTCCGATGATTACAGCTTTTCCTCCTCCAAGGTTCAAACCTGTAATAGCAGCTTTATAAGTCATTCCTCGTGATAACCTCAATACATCATTAAGCGCATCCCACTCTGTTGCATAGTCATACATTCTAGTACCTCCTAAAGCAGGTCCTAAAATTGTGTTATGTACACCAATTATTGCCTTCAATCCTGTATCTTTGTCCTGACAAAAAACAACTTGTTCGTGATTATCAAAAGATAGTTGACCAAATACTGGAGCTTCTTTTTTAAGTTGATTTGCAGTAAACACTTCGGTTATCATGTTATAAAATTTTTTAATATTACAATTATATTATACTCAAAATAAGGGTGCTAAAATAGCATATTTTTATCAATTTGAAATTTAACACTGTTAAACTTTACGGATTTATTAATAAATCTGCTTTTAAATATTAATCTTTTATGCGCGCATTACGCCATCTGAACAAATACTTTTTAAAATACAAATACCGACTTATTATTGGGTTGGTGATTACCATAATCGCAAGAGTTTTCGCTACAATAGTCCCTACGTTAGTTGGCGACTCTGTAGATGTTGTAGAACAATATATTAATAATGAAATTACTGATATCGCCGAAGTAAAAAGCGGACTTATTATAAATATTCTTCTTATTGTAGGAGCATTACTTATTTCTGCATTATTCACTTTTTTAATGCGTCAAACTTTTATAGTAGTTTCTAGATTTATTGAGTTTGATCTTAAAAATGAGGTATTTCAACATTATGAAAAACTATCTCTCAATTTTTATAAGAAAAACAGAACAGGTGATCTTATGAATCGTATTAGTGAAGATGTATCCAGAGTTAGAATGTATGTTGGTCCTGCGATTATGTATAGCGTTAACACTATTACTTTATTTGTTGTTGTGATAGGATATATGATCAGTATTGCTCCTGAGCTTACTTTATATACTGTTACTCCTTTACCCATATTATCGGTATCCATTTATAAATTAAGTGTTGCTATTCATAAACGTAGTACTGTAGTACAAGAGTTTTTATCTAAACTAACCACTTTTACTCAAGAGTCCTTTAGTGGTATCTCTGTAATTAAAGCATACAGTCTGGAATCTCCTACTCAGAAAAATTTCACCGAATTATCTGATAAGAGTAAGGATAAGAATCTTGACCTGGCCAAAGTACAGGCTCTATTTTTCCCTCTAATGGTTTTACTTATTGGTTTTAGCAATATTTTGGTTATTTATATCGGTGGAAAGCAATTTATCGATGGCACCATACAAGATCTCGGTGTTATTGTAGAATTTATCATTTTTGTCAATATGCTTACCTGGCCTGTAGCGACTGTTGGATGGGTTAGTTCTATTGTTCAGCAAGCAGAAGCCTCGCAAGTAAGAATAAACGAATTTCTTAGTCAAGAACCAGAGATCACTAATACAGTAACTCAAAAAACACCAATTACAGGAAATATTAATTTTGATAATGTTTCTTTTACTTATGATGATACTAATATCACTGCTCTAAAAAACATAAGTTTTGAAGTTAAAAATGGAGAAACAATTGGTATTATAGGAAAAACAGGTTCTGGAAAATCAACAATATTAGATCTCATAGGCAGGCTTTATGATGTTTCATCCGGAGAAATACGAATGGATGGAGTTCCTCTAAAAAACCTCAACTTAATCAACTTGAGAGAGAGTATCGGTTATGTCCCACAGGATGCATTTTTATTTAGTGATAGTATACAGAATAATATAAAATTTGGTAATGAGAAAGCTACCGACGACCAAGTATATGAAGCTGCCAAAAATGCTGTAGTCCATAAAAACATAATAGGTTTTAGTAAAGGGTATGATACTGTTTTAGGAGAACGAGGAATCACATTATCTGGAGGTCAAAAACAACGTGTTTCTATTGCAAGAGCAATACTTAAAAATCCATCTGTACTCCTTTTTGATGATTGCTTATCTGCTGTAGATACTGAAACAGAAGAGGAAATTCTTAACAATCTTCATAAGATTTCTAAGAATAAGACTACTTTTATCGTAAGTCATAGGGTATCTACTGCAAAAAATGCAAATAAAATTATTGTCTTAGAAGATGGTAAAATAATCCAGCAAGGCACTCATAATCAACTAATAAGCACTGATGGATATTATAAAGATCTCTATTTAAAACAACTTAGTGAAAAAGAAATTTGAGTTTTTTTTGTGAGGTTAACAATTTTTTTGGATTTTTGAAACCATCATAACATATTAATTAATTAATAAATACGGATTATGAGTGATAATGAAATGATGGATAAAGAAGAAATTTTCTCAAAAGTTTTACGAGCAGGAAGAAGAACATACTTCTTTGACGTAAGAGCTACAAAAGCAGGAGATTATTATCTAACAATAACGGAAAGTAAAAAGTTCACCAATGATGATGGATCTTTTCACTATAAGAAACATAAGATTTACCTTTACAAAGAAGATTTTGTTGGTTTTACAGAGATCTTAAATGAAATGACTCACTTCATTGTCGATGAAAAAGGAGAAGAAGTAATAAGTGAACGACACCAGAAAGATTTTCAGAAATCATATGAAAAAGATGAAGTTGATAATAACGTTACAGAAGAAGTTACTGCATCTACAGAAAGCTTTACAGACGTAAGTTTTGACGACATCTAGAATAATACTATAAGACTTTAAGTTAAAGTTATGTAAACCGCTTCATTCACTGAAGCGGTTTTTTTTATATTCACCCATCAAAAATAATTACCAAAAAATAAAACGCATGAAATATATCTTTACTGTTTTTTTTGCATTATTAAACTTTGTTTCTTTCTCTCAAGATGATCTATCATTAGGGTATTATCTTCCAAAAAATGTTACTTACAATCCTGAGATTCCTACTCCGCAAAGTGTACTTGGTTATGTACCTGGGAAATGGCATGTAACCCATGATAAGCTTGTTAGCTACATGAAAACTCTTGCCAAAGCATCATCCAGAATAACAATTGAAGATAGAGGAAAAACTTTTGAAGATCGCCCTATATTATTACTAACGATAACCTCAGAAAAAAACCACCAGAATCTTCAGGAAATACAAAAAAAACATATAGAACTCACCCAAAATGGTTCTGATGTATTAAATATAGAAAACTTACCCGCAATTGTATATCAAGGATTTTCTATTCATGGTAATGAACCTAGTGGTGCCAATGCATCGTTAGTAGCAGCATACTATCTTGCTGCTGCACAGGGAAAAGAAATAGACGACCTTTTAGACAACGTTGTTATTTTACTTGATCCCTCATTTAATCCTGATGGTTTGCAACGTTTTGCTTATTGGGCAAATACAAATAAAAGCAAAAACATTAGTACAGATCCTCAAGATCGTGAATACAGTGAAGTATGGCCTGGAGGTAGAACAAATCATTATTGGTTTGATATGAATCGCGATTGGTTGCCAGTACAATTACCAGAATCCAGAGCTCGCATCAATACTTTTCATAAATGGTATCCAAATATTCTTACCGATCATCATGAAATGGGATCTAATAGCACTTTCTTTTTTCAACCTGGAATTCAATCACGAACACATCCTTTAACTCCAAAATTAAATCAAAAACTCACTAAAAAGATTGGTAATTATCATGCCAAAGCATTAGATAATATTGGTTCGCTATATTATACCGAAGAGAATTTTGATGACTTTTATTATGGTAAAGGATCTACTTTCCCTGACATTAATGGGAGTATTGGTATTTTATTTGAGCAAGGTAGTTCTCGGGGTCATGCCCAGCAGACTGATAATGGATTACTTACTTTTCCTTTTACCATAAGAAATCAATTTACCGCAGCACTTTCTACATTAGAAGCTGCAAAATCTATGCGTAAAGAGTTATTAGAGTATAAACGAAGTTTTTACAACAACGCAAGAAAAGAATTAACTAAAAATGCTTATGTTTTTGGTAACGAAAAAGATGCAGCTTCATCTTACCATCTTGCTGAAATTCTTAAAAGACATCAAGTCAAATTATATGAACTTAAACAAGATGTAGCCATTCAAGGCAATTTTTTCAAAAAAGAATATAGCTATATTGTCCCTAAGAATCAGCGACAAAAAAGATTATTAAAAGCTATTTTTGAAAAAAGAACAACATTTCAAGATAGTCTTTTTTATGATGTTTCTGCCTGGACATTCCCTTTGGCCTTTAATTTAGATTATTCTGAAAACGCAGCTATTTCTAATATAGGTAATGAAATATCAGACCTCACATATCGAAAGATCAAGTCCGTTAACAAAAGTAATTATGCATACTTAATACAATGGCATGAGTACTACACACCAAAAGCTTTATATGAGATTCTAGCGAATGGATTGCGAGCCAAAGTTGGGATGAAACCTTTTTCATTAGAAAATAACGATTATGACTATGGCACAATTTTAATTCCGGTTCAGAATCAAAAATTAAATAAAGAAGAGCTACATAAATTATTACAAAAAATAGCTGCCGAGAATCATATTGATATTACTAGTGTTTCTACAGGTCTTACCAAGGGAATTGACCTTGGAAGTAATCAATTTCGTGCTTTATCACTTCCTAGAATAGGTTTGTTTACCGGTAGCGGAATCACACCTTATGACGCTGGAGAAATCTGGCATTTAATGGATCAACGTTATGATATTCCTATTACAAAATTAGAAACGGGTAGTTTTGGTAGACTTACATTATCAAAATATACACATATTGTATTACCAAATAGCTGGAGACAGTCTTTTGATAAAGAAAAAGCAGAAAAGTTAAAAACGTGGGTTCGCAATGGCGGAACACTAATTGGGTATAGAAATGCCGCCCAATTCTTTAAGAATAATGAATTCATGAAAATCGAATTTGCTACTCCAAAAAATGATGCGAAAAATATATCCTTTGAGCAAAAACAAGATTTTAATGGGGCACAAGTAATTGGCGGGGCAATTTTTGAAGCCGAAATAGATCGTTCTCATCCCATTAATTTTGGATATAAGAATGATAAGATTTCACTATTCAGAAATACAAAATTATTTATTAAACCAGATAAACAGAGTTACAACAACCCAATTCGATATACAAAAAAACCATTGCTGAGTGGATACATTAGTAAAAAGAATTTGGATTCATTATCTGGTACAGTTCCTTTTAGACATAATGATCTAGGAAAAGGAAATATAATCCTGTTTACCGATAACACCAATTTTAGAGCTTTTTGGTATGGAACCAATAAATTACTAATGAATGCTATTTTCTTTAGTGATGAAATGTAAGAAGTATGAAGCGAACTACTCATCTTGATTTTTTTCATACTGTAGCTATACTATTCAAAAAAGGTATCATATGGATTAAAAACTTTGGATTTTGGCAAATAGAAAAAAATCAAGATGAGTTCTAGTGTTTAAAATTGTGAATCACTATTGTAACTAAGGTCTGTTTTTGTAGACTTATATAGTATAATATTGTAATTTCGAAGTTCTCAAAAACAGAAAATCATGGCTCGTACTCCTTCTAATATGTTACCTCTTGGTACTATTGCACCCGATTTTACGCTTGTAGATTCTATTACCAATAATAAGTATTCTCTAAACGATATAAAAGGTAAAAAAGGAACTGTGGTTATGTTTATCTGTAATCATTGCCCTTTTGTGATTCATGTTAACGAAGAAATAGTACGTATTGCTAATGACTACCGGGTTCAGGGGTTTGGTTTTGTTGCTATTAGTAGTAATGATATTGAAAAATATCCTCAGGATGCTCCTAAAGAAATGTGGAGAACCGCTCAAAAAAACAAATATACGTTTCCATATCTATTTGATGAAACTCAGGATATCGCCAAAGTATACGATGCTGCCTGCACCCCTGATTTTTATCTATTTGACTCAGAATCAAAACTCATTTATCGAGGACAACTTGATGATTCCCGACCTGGAAACGGAATTCCAGTAAATGGTCGTGACCTGCGTCAAGCACTTGATGCAGTACTTCGTAATGCCAAAGTTTCTGAAGAACAAAAACCTAGTATAGGTTGCAATATAAAATGGAAAGAATAAATCTAATCTAGAAAAATTACTACAACTATCGTAGCTTTAAAATATGCAAGAAGTAGTTTTTAAAAAATGCTCTGCTAATGACATCAATGAGTTAATAAAAATAAGTCAACAATTCTACCCTGAGCACTATGCTCATATCTGGAAAAATAATGATCCTAGTTATTATGTAAATCTAAGTTTTAATCAAAAAGCTTTTAAAGAAGATTTTGAGACAGCCACCATTACCTATTTTTTGATTCAAAAAGCAAATAAATCTTTGGGGTTGTTAAAAATCAAAAAGCACCAGGCTATTAAGGGTTTTGATGCAGCTATAGTATTACAACTAGAGAAAATATACCTTTTAAAAGCATCTACGGGCTTAGGAATTGGCAAAAAGGGAATTGAGTTCATTAAAAACTATGCAATTAATGTCGGTAAAAAAATAGTTTGGCTAGATGTAATGAGTACTAGTCCAGCACTAAGTTTTTATAAAAAAATGGGATTTAATACGGTTTCTTTTTATGATTTGGATTATCCTGGTCTAAAAGATGAACATAGAGAAATGCAAAGAATGGTATTATCTCTTTAAATTAGAATTGGGCTATACTTTGTAAATGTGCAAAGTGATGATTACCATGCCATGCATAGATACCTATATCTTCTCCTAGTGAAATTGTAATATCTCCTTCTGGGTGTATAAACTCTTTTTTAAGATCATGAGTAGATAAACCTTTTAAGAAATACACCCATTTAGCATGTAAAGCTTGTATCAAGTCTAAAGACAAATGAATTGGCGCTGATTTGGTATCAAATAATTCAGCCCATAATTGCTGATCATACGCCTTTATCATAGGCCTATTTTCTGTTAATGCCCACTTAAATCGAATATATCCATTATGGTGACTATCGTGAATATGATGTATTACTTGCCTGGCGGTCCACCCCCCGTCGCGATACTGTGTTTCTAATTGTTTTTCACTAAAAGTGGAAACTAGATTTGATAATTTCGCAGGTAATTCTTCTACATCAGATATCCATTTTTCGATATGATCCGAAGTTATAATTTTCGGACATTCAAATTTTCCAATAGGATATCTTAAATCCATAGTTTAAAAATCATTCTACTTTAGCATAAACAAACTCTTCTTTAGAAAAAAGATCTGTCAATGTAAGCATATTATCATTTAGGTTATCGATTTTATATCTATAAATACGGTCATCCATAGGGAAAAAACAAACCAATACTCCTCCATCTTCTATTCTGGTTTTCAAACGATTTGCAAATTTACCATTGTAAAAATTAAATCGAATCGTTCCTTCAAAAATCAAATAATCATCTGTATTCTGAATAAAAAGCCATTTTCCTTGCAATGCATCATAAGTCCCTCTATTATAGAATTTGTTATCCAATAGAGCTTTCATTTTATATGCATACTTGATAAATTCTTCTTCGGGCTCCATACCATCCAAAGGCTGGCCGATTTCCTTTTTTTCTAATTCTTCATCATTCCTAAAAAAATGCTTCGACTCATATTTGGTAAA
The DNA here is from genome assembly GCF_051627225.1 of Aquimarina macrocephali. NCBI lineage: Bacteria > Pseudomonadati > Bacteroidota > Flavobacteriia > Flavobacteriales > Flavobacteriaceae > Aquimarina > Aquimarina macrocephali. The sequence continues at coordinate 3,492,208 of NZ_CP151795.1, read as the reverse complement.
AGCACTAGAATAATCCATAATTCGTTGACCACTTTCGTTCTTTGTTTCCAAATATGGTCGTTGTTTGTAGTTTACATGAATAAGTTGATCATTCCAAAAGTAAAATGTAGTTACAACATCTGCTGTTCTGGTACCAACTTTTCTAACAATCTTTTTGAGACGTTCATGTTCATAATATCCGTTAAGTTCTGCGCCATGATCAGCCATCTTATCAAGAAACTCTTCTGGGTCTAAGAAAAAAGTTTCAAATTCTATATAACCATCTATCATCTCTATTTGATCATTGATGTTTACCAGAATATCCGCTTTATCTTGACCGAGAGCAAGATGAATATTACACAGAATAAAAAAAGTAATAAGTCCTTGTTTCATATCTAGGGGGTATGCAATTTGGGTTAAAATATAAATAAAAGAGGATTTAAACCTCCTAATATTCTTTTTTAACAAAATGATTTTAAAAAAACCGCAATGTTAAAAATAATAAAAAATAATGTTAAAAAAAATACAATTCATTAAAAATAAAGCTTTTAATATAAAAAACTACTAAGGATATGATAATTTACATCTATACTATTATCACATTATTATCAAATAATAAATATGGAGAGTCTATTTTTATATACTAGATAAAAACAAGCAATAAAAAAGTCCCTTTGTTAGGGACTTTCTAAATTTTATATGTAATGAAACCAAAGTTATTTCACTTCTACCAACTCAACATCAAAAATAAGTGTTGCGTTAGGTGGAATAACTCCTCCTGCACCTCGATCTCCATATCCAAGGTATGGTGGAATCACAAATCTTGCTTTATCTCCTACTTGTAACAGCGCAATGCCTTCATCCCATCCAGGAATTACTTGTCCCACTCCTAATGGAAAGTCAATAGGCTGATTACGTTTATATGAAGAATCAAATACCGTGCCATCGGTCAAACTCCCTTTGTAATGCACAGAAACAGTCTTTTCTTTTTCTGCCTTTACTCCATCTCCATTTTGAATAATTTTATATCTCAAACCACTATCGGTTTTCTCAAATCCAGCAGCAAGTTCTTCTAATAGATCGTCAGTTTTTTTTCTGGCAGCAGCTTCTCTTTCTGCTTTAGCTCCATTAAAACTTCTAAAAGTTTCAACAGCATTAAAACTTTCGGCTTCTGTTCCTACTCTCTGGATCTCTATAGATTCGATTTCATCGCCTTGTTCTATAGTATTTACAATCTCTAACCCTTCTACTACCTTACCAAAAACAGTATGTTTTCCATCCAACCAAGATGTTTCTACATGAGTAATAAAAAACTGACTTCCGTTTGTTCCCGGGCCAGCATTAGCCATAGATAATACTCCTGGACCATCGTGCTTTAAATCTGAATGAATTTCATCATCAAATTGATATCCTGGTCCACCAGCTCCAGTTCCTTGAGGATCTCCTCCCTGAATCATAAAATCTGCAATCACTCTATGAAATTTTAATCCATCGTAATATGGTTTTCCTTGAGGGATAGCCTGATTTTCTATCGATCCTTCTGCGAGGCCAACAAAATTACCAACAGTTCCTGGTGTTTTTTTATATTCTAGATTTACCAATATACTTCCTTTTGAAGTATTGAATTTTGCGTATAATCCTTCTTGCATAACAGCGTGTTTTTTAGCTTTTTAATTTTAAGTTGCAAAGATAAGTAATTGTTAATGGTTTTAATTTAAAAACAGAACAAAGAAATATTTTTTTTACAGCTCAAAAAAGCCTTTAAAACAAGGCAATCAAACAATTAACAAATAATTAAGGGTAACATTAATCTATAAAAAGATATAAATAAGTAGACATAAAACTTGAATGTCTTTAAACAATCAAGAGAACATAAATTCTTAAAACTAAAACCATGTTAAAAACCATTTTAAAATTAAACGGGGTACAGGCAATGAGTAAAAACAAACAAAGCAAAATTCAAGGAGGTTTGGGACGTCACCGCTGCTTTTGGGATACAGACGCTATCTGCTGCGGAACTGCCAATTGGCAATGTGGAATAGGCCCACACAGCGGTGGATATTGGGTTGGGGGTATATGTAATTGTGCCTAAACTATTGATTAAATCATAAAACAAACCTATCAAAGAATGAGACTGTCTATAGCTTTTATATAGGCAGTCTTTTTATTTAAGTTTAAACAAATTGCAAACACAGGAAATTGTAGGTGGTTTATTATAATATTTTGTGTTCTTAAAAAGAAAATGCATTAAGTTTTAGAAAAACTAATGAATTAGTACGGTTCTAACAATATTCTTAGCTTAAATTTAAATGAATATTTATAATCATAATCTCCGATCATCCTGAATAACATCAATATTTTTGAACACAACGACACATTTAATAAGAATATAACATAAAAACAAGGTAACATTTTACATTATTACTACATTATATAGTAAACACATTTATTAACCATATCTGTACCCCTATATCTATTAAAAAAAACCAAAAACGGAATATCAAGTTAATAACACGCTCTAAGTCTAAGAACAATTCGAAGTAACAAATCAATAAAAAAACCTTTTCTTTTGACGCAAAACCATATTTTTTTAAAAGAAAGTTCCAGCACCTCCAAAATACTAGTTCATATTGGGAATGAGCATATTGCAGTGGATATAAATGACATTATTAAATGTGAGGCAGATGGCAACTATAGTCTTTTTACAGCATCCAATAAATCAACTTATTTAGTTTCGAAATCTTTAAAATATTATGAAGGCTTATTATCTAAAAAAGGATTCTTTAGAGCAAATAGATCAACATTGATTAATATTAACCAAATTCACTCTATATACAAAAAAGAAGCTATCACTCTGAGCAATAAAGAAAGAATAGTTGTTTCTATACGTAATAAACCAAAGTTAATAGAATTAATAAAAAATCTCTCATAAATTAATGTAGAATAATTTTTTCACATATATAGAGCTCTTTAAGTTATTTTCTAAAACACTTGATGTCGAAAACTTAAGCCAGAATCTTAATCAAGTAACTGAAAATAAAAAGACTGCCTAAGTATTTTTAGACAGCCTCTTATCAAATGATTAATACCTTCTTACTTAATCACTTTCACTATTACAAAATAAAGTAACAGGATAGAGGTTTTATTATGCGCAAGGGTTAACAGACATACAACCTGCAGGAACTCCGGGAATACCTACACAATAAGAAAGTTCTAAAGTAGGAACAGTAGGACGAGAATCTCTACCTCCAATTATTTTTGAACTATTCAATTTAGAGATCGTTTTTTTGTTTAAATTTAAATTAGATAACTTCTTTTTTTTCATGATTAAAAATTTTAATTGTTATTAAATAAATAAGTATTCTTCATAAATATTTTCACTTGCTTTCTACTTATCAAAAATGGTATGGATCTATTTTAAGGCATCAGACATACCATGAGCTAAACTGAGATTATAGCTCTGCGTACCTATGATTTCATCTAATACCCGACAGCTTTTTAATTCCGTTTTCCTCTTTTATTGATAAGTACTGCAGGTGTTTCAATAATTCCAACAAGAAATCCATATAGAGAGATTTTATTTTTTTTTGTATTTTTTAACTGTTTCTCTAATTTATTTATACAATTCAAAATTTCGTATATAGTTAAAAAAAATTAATCCCTCAATGCTTTAATTTCTCAGATACAATGGATGATTTAATTTATTTCTCACAAACTAATTACACTTATATCGTATAAAACATAAAATCCTATATAAATATATGGTTAGTAGACAAAAACCAAATTAACATATTGGTGAGTGTAGTAGATTAATTGATAAGCGCTAACAAAATTAGTTTTAACGATTCATTTAAATTTTGAAATAAGTGTTTTTCAGTTAGTCTTCGAGATTTTTTATAAATAAACTGATTTGGAGTAAGGCAGTAAAAAAGGCTTTGGGTAACTCCAAAGCCTTTTTCTATATTGTATATCATATTCTAATTCGCTACATCACTAATAAACTTAATACGATATAGACGTAATTCTTCATCATCATAGTCACCATCAAATTCTTCTATTGCTGTATCTATTTTATCATTTTCGGCTTCAATAAAATACTCATGAATCTCTTCTTGCTGGTCTTCATCAAGAATTTCATCTATCCAATACCCAATATTAAGTTTAGTACCGCTATAAACAATAGCTTCCATCTCTTTTATAAAAGCAGTCATATCCATCCCTTTTGCAGCAGCTATATCATCCAAAGGTAGTTTTCGATCTACATTTTGTATAATATATAGCTTTAGACCACTATTGGCTCCTGTACTTTTAACTACAAAATCATCGGGTCGCATAATATCATTTTCTTCTACATATTCTGCAATAAGAGCTACAAATGCAGGGCCATATTTCTTAGCCTTACCTTCACCTACTCCATGAACATTTGCCAGTTCTTCGACAGTAACAGGATATTTAAGAGCCATATCATCTATAGAAGGATCCTGAAATACTACAAATGGAGGAACTCCGAGTTTTTTGGATACTGTTTTTCTTAAATTACGTAGCATCCCAACTAACTTATCATCACTACCTCCCTTAGCTCCAGACTTTGCTGCAGTTATTATAGAATCATCGGTAGTTTGATTATATATATGATCCTCGGTCATCATAAAACTTATCGGGTTGTCGATAAAATTTTTCCCCTCTGCAGTAATCCTAATCACTCCATAAGTTTCGATATCTTTACGCAAATATCCTTTTACCAACACCTGGCGTGCAAGAGCCATCCAATATTTGTCATCTCTTGCTTTACCACTTCCAAAAAAATCTTGTTGATGTGTTCTATGAGAAATGATCAAGGCATTGCTTTTACCAATAAGTGTATTAACCAGGTCTTTAGATTTATATATCTCTCCTGTTTTACTAACGACTTCAAGCAGTAACTTTACTTCATCTTTGGCTTCGTGCTTCTTCTTTGGATTACGCACATTATCATCCATATCAGCACCATCCCCTTTTACATCATCAAACTCCTCACCAAAATAATGCAATATAAATTTACGTCTGGATATAGAAGTTTCTGCAAATGCCACTATTTCTTGTAACAAAGCGTGGCCTATTTCTTGTTCGGCAACAGGTTTGCCGCTCATAAACTTTTCTAGTTTTTCTATATCTTTATATGCATAATATGCCAGGCAATGTCCTTCTCCCCCATCTCGACCGGCACGTCCTGTTTCTTGATAATAACTCTCTATACTTTTAGGCATATCATGATGGATCACAAAACGCACATCTGGTTTATCGATTCCCATTCCGAAAGCAATTGTAGCTACTACTACATCTACATCTTCCATCAAAAACATATCCTGATGCTTAGCTCTGGTCTTGGCATCTAATCCTGCATGATAAGGAACAGCTTTTACTCCATTAACCTCTAATGTCTGCGCCAACTCTTCTACTCTTTTTCTACTAAGACAATATATAATACCACTTTTACCACTATTTTGTTTTACAAAACGAGTAATGTCTGCATCTACATTTTTTGTTTTCGGGCGTATTTCATAAAACAGATTAGGGCGATTAAATGATGCTTTAAACGTTTTAGCATCACTCATTCCTAAATTTTTAAGAATATCTTCCTGTACTTTTGGAGTTGCAGTTGCGGTGAGCCCTATAATAGGGATATCTTCTCCTATTCTTCTAATAATATTACGTAGATTTCTATATTCGGGTCTAAAATCATGCCCCCATTCACTAATACAATGCGCTTCATCTACAGCTAAAAAAGAAACCTCCTGAGATTTTAAAAAATCTACATATTCTTCTTTAGTAAGTGATTCTGGAGCAACATATAACAACTTGGTAACCCCGCTAATTATATCTTCTTTTACCCTTTTTACCTCGGATTTATTAAGAGACGAATTAAGCACATGGGCAATACCCTCTACCGAAGAAATACTGCGAATAGCATCCACTTGATTTTTCATTAATGCGATCAGGGGTGAAACCACAATAGCGGTCCCTTTACACATTAAAGCGGGCAGTTGATAACATAGGGATTTACCCCCGCCTGTAGGCATTATTACAAATGTATTTTGTTTTTCCAAAATACAATGTATTACCTTTTCCTGTAGTCCTCTAAATTGACTAAAGCCAAAATGTTTTTTTAAAGCACTTTGCAAGTCAGTTTCATTCAAACTCATTAAATCATTTAACTTTTATATACCAATTAAATAAAGATTCACTAACACTAAATCTATTTCCCCAAATACAGACTTAGTGGATGTTTCGTTTCTAATTTTAGCATGCCAAAGATAAACAAAGCATAAATTAATACGCTTTTTTTTATCACTATTTAAAATTAATAAGGTATTGTATACCTTTGCGTAAATTAAAGATAATAAAATCTTTATTTATAACACGAAAATTTTTTAAATTTTGAATACCCAAGACACTATAATCTCATATGCCAAAAAGACTGTTGCCGAGGAAGCTCGCGCAATTGCATACCTAGAAGAGCTCATTGATAAAGAATTTTCTGATGCCGTAGAAACCATACATAACTCAAAAGGTAGAGTTATTATCACTGGTATAGGCAAAAGTGCTATTATTGCCACCAAAATTGTTGCTACAATGAATTCTACAGGTACACCTGCAGTTTTTATGCATGCTGCCGATGCCATTCATGGTGATTTAGGAAATATTCTCGAAGATGATATCGTTATTTGTATTTCTAAAAGTGGAAATACTCCAGAAATAAAAGTTCTGGTTCCGTTGATTAAAAATTTTAAAAACCCTTTAATTGGTATTACAGCTAATAAGGAGTCTTTTTTAGGTCAGGAAGCTGATTACGTATTGCATGCTTATGTAGAAAAAGAAGCATGTCCTAATAACCTAGCTCCTACTACAAGTACTACTGCACAACTAGTTATAGGAGATGCACTGGCAGTTTGCTTATTACACCTACAAGGATTTTCTAGCAGGGATTTTGCCAAATATCACCCAGGGGGTGCATTGGGAAAAAAATTATACCTTCGAGTAAGTGATATTACATCTCAAAATGAAAAACCCGAAGTATCTCCAGAATCTAATATAAATAGTGTAATTGTTGAAATGACAGAAAAAAGACTAGGAGCCACAGCAGTTACAGAAAATGGAACTATCCTTGGCATTATAACAGATGGGGATTTGCGTAGAATGTTAACAAAAGGAACTTCTTCTTTTGAAGGCTTGATCGCTAAAGATATTATGTCTCCTAATCCCAAACGTATTGATAATGATGCCATGGCAGTCGATGCTCTTGAGAAATTAGAGGAGAGCTCAATAACTCAATTATTAGCAGAAAAAGATGGTAAATATGTGGGACTGCTACACATTCATGATTTAATGAGAGAAGGTATTTTATAATGGCTGACAACACTACTCAAAAAAACCCTCAGTCTATGTCTTTTCTAGATCATCTAGAAGAGTTACGCTGGCATTTAATTAGAGCTACTGTTGCAGTACTCATTGCCGGAATCATAGCTTTTATATCAAAAGAATTTATCTTTGACGTCTTAATTTTTGGTCCAAAAAAACCAGATTTCCCTACCTATAATGGTCTCTGTAATTTATCAAAACTTTTAGGTTTAGATGAAAGCTTATGCTTTAAAGAATTACCTTTCAGTGTACAGAGCAGAAAAGTAGCCGGTCAGTTCTCTGTTCATATCTGGACCTCTATAACAGCAGGTTTTATTATAGCATTTCCTTATGTACTGTATGAATTCTGGAAATTCATTTCTCCAGCATTGTATGATAAAGAGAAAAAGAATTCTAAAGGATTCATTATTATCTGTTCCTGTCTATTTTTTCTGGGAGTACTTTTTGGATACTACGTGATCACACCATTATCTATTAATTTCTTAGGAGGATATCAAGTGAGTAAAGAGGTTCTTAACGAATTCGATATTGACAGCTATATAGCACTGATAAGGGCTTCAGTAATTGCTTGTGGACTAATATTCGAACTTCCTATTATTATGTTTTTCCTTACTAAGGTAGGATTGGTTACTCCAGAGTTCTTAAAAAAATATAGAAAATTTGCTTTAGTAATTGTATTAATATTATCTGCCGTAATCACACCACCCGATATTGCTAGTCAGGTTATTGTTGCTATTCCGGTTTTAATATTATATGAGGTAAGTATTTTTATATCTAAAACTGTTATAAAAAAAGAAAAGAAAAAATTACAAAAACAATCTAAATGAGTGATATAGTTGACGAATTCAATAGCTACAGAGAGAAAATGAATTCTCGTATTCTGGAGGATAATAATAAAATAATCAAGAGAATCTTTAATCTGGATACCAATGCCTACATGGAAGGTGCTCTAAATGTAAAAACCAAAGAATTATTAGGGCTAGTGGCATCTATTGTGTTGCGCTGTGACGACTGTGTACGCTATCATCTTGAAACCTGTCATAAAGAAGGGTTAACAAAAGAAGAAGTAGTTGAATCCCTTAGCATTGCTACACTAGTAGGAGGCACTATTGTTATTCCTCATTTGCGTCGTGCTTATGAGTTTTGGGACGCACTTGAAGCAAAAGCTTCATAAGTTTATAGTGGTTAAAAAGAATAGTGTAAATTTACGACCTTATTTTAGCAACACCCACTATATAAAGAAGTCATTCTGATATGAAGTTAAAAGCAGATAATCTTGTAAAATCATATAAAGGTAGAAAAGTAGTAAAAGGAATTTCTCTGGAAGTTAATCAAGGAGAAATTGTTGGACTTCTAGGGCCTAATGGTGCCGGTAAAACAACTTCGTTTTATATGATTGTTGGTTTAGTAAAACCTAACGGAGGGAAAATTACATTAGAAAACACAGATATAACCAAATATCCAATGTATAAACGTGCACAAAATGGTATTGGTTATTTGGCTCAGGAAGCTTCTGTATTTAGAAAATTAAGTATTGAAGATAATATATTAAGTGTACTTCAACTTACTAAACTTTCTAAGAAAGAGCAATTACATAAAATGGAAGCACTTATCGAAGAATTTGGTTTAGGACATATCCGTAAAAACCGTGGTGATTTGCTAAGTGGTGGTGAACGTCGTCGTACAGAGATAGCACGAGCACTGGCAACAGACCCTAATTTTATACTTTTGGATGAACCTTTTGCCGGGGTAGATCCAGTAGCCGTTGAAGATATACAACGTATCGTTGCTCAATTAAAAAATAAGAACATCGGTATTCTGATTACAGATCACAATGTACAGGAGACCCTTGCAATAACAGATAGAACGTATCTGATGTTTGAAGGAAGTATCCTAAAAGCAGGTATCCCCGAAGAATTGGCCGAGGATGAAATGGTACGTAAAGTATATCTGGGACAAAATTTTGAACTTAGAAAAAAGAAGTTAGACTTCAATTAAACCAACTTATTCTTTAAGAAAACCGACATCAAAATATAAAGTAGTATCACACATGGTATTGCTATAAATTTCAAGAGTACAATTAATATAACGGTAAGTATTATAAAAATATAACGAACTTTATTTTCTGCAAATCCCCAGCTTTTAAATTTTAAAGCAAATAGAGGAATCTCTGCATTGAGCAAATAACAGCTTAGTAAGGTTAAACCAATCAAAAACCATTTATTAAGGATAATCTCTAAAATCCAAGGTTCTTGCTGAAACTTAAGTATTAATGGTAAACTAATAATTAATAATGTATTTGCTGGTGTTGGCAAACCAATAAATGAATTGGTTTGGCGAGTGTCTATATTAAATTTAGCCAATCGATATGCAGAAGCCAAAGTTATCAACAAGCCAAGCAAAGACATGTAAGACATATCAAAACTCGCTAAAACCTGTTCTGCATCCCAAGAACCGGGAGTTGCATAAAAGGGTTTCCCAAAAACTTGTGATAATAATTGGTACATCACAATACCAGGGGCAACCCCACTGGTAACCATATCTGCCAAAGAATCAAGCTGTAAACCCAGCTCACTCTTAACATCTAATACTCTAGCTGCAAAACCATCAAAAAAGTCAAATCCTATACCCAACATTACAAATAATGCCGTAAACTCTAGTTGCCCCAAAACAGCAAAAATAACAGCAATACATCCACAAAAAAGATTAAGAAGCGTTATGAAGTTTGGAATTTGTCTTTTAATAAGCATGAAGTTTGATTTTGTGCAAAAATAGTAAACTATTTTCTCTAATGAACACTTAAAAATATGCTTTTTAGCCCTAAAGAGTAATTCCCCGAGGCAGAGCCTCGGGGAATTCTATAGTAAAATGGAAATTTGGAATTATCACCTAGAACCATCTACCTATAGTACATGACATACATTATTATAAATTATACACGAATCCGGTTCATCAATTGGTGGACAAATTGCATGATGGTAACAATTAACTGGTCTTCCTCCCTTAATTTGCTTTTGTTGAGTTTTGGTTAAAGTTTTACCCAAGTTGAAAATGTAATTTTTCATAATATAAGTTTTAAGATTATTTTTTACGACAAACATTTTAAGACACTCATCGTCTGTGTCTATTATCAAGTATATCCTATTTTGGCATAGAACTTTACATATAAGAGTTGTACTATTCTATTTTTGGAGATTGCATTCACCAGATATAAGATTTTCTGTATTAATTATTTTTTGTTCCGCTTTGTCTAAACTTTTCTTAAGTTTAAATTTGATCTTTCACACTCCAGTAATTAAAGTGGACCTGGATTAAGTCCGCAATTTCCATTAATACATGCATATGCATCTTCTGGTCCAAAAAAATTTGCTGCCTCCCAACATTGAAATGCATTTTGACATCTACCGCCACTAATCTGTTTTTGTTGAGTTTTGGTTAAAATTTTACCCAAGTTTAAAATGTGATTTTTCATGATGTAAGTTTTAAGATTATTTTTTACGACAACCGTTTTAAGACACTCATCGTTTTCTATAAGTAAAGGAAAATGATTTGCCTAAACACAACAAAAATCGTTTTGTAAAGTACCCAGACATCTACCTCCTGGAAAAGGAGCCCCCCAAGATGTCCCACTTGCCGAATATGAACATGAACCGTCAGAATATAATTCATATTCAGAGCTACAAGGACAAGGGTTAAAATCGCCTCCATTAATCTGTTTTTGTTGGGTTTTGGTTAAAATTTTACCCAAGTTTAAAATGTGATTTTTCATGATATAGGTTTTAAGATTAATTTTTACGACAACCATTTTAAGACACTCATCGTTTGTGTCTATGCTTTTTGAAAAGAATATTGTCTATAATACAAAAGCCATAAAAAGCATTTTATATTTTCATATATAGAATGAAGTACTAATAACGGGTTGTTTTCTTCCAAACTCATAATAAAAAAAAAGTAAATCCACTATTAAAAAACTATATCAAAATGGATTTCAGCCTTTAGTTTATTCTAAGTTAAGTTGAGGAGGTGGGGTAACAAAACACAACGAATATAATATATCTTATTGAAAAACAGTAATTTATATTCACTTTTGATTTTTTATTATGTATTTAGAAAAACTTTAGTAAGTTCTTTAAAAAAAGCTGAGTTGCTTTTTAGTAAAAGCAACTGCAGCCAAGTTATCAATAACCTACAGTAATATGAACTTAAAACAATGATTGTTTACTTTTAAACATATAAGTTGTAGAATTAATTTTATACTCTACCTCCCTCCAGGATCATGCATACATACATCTGTACATATTGGTCCCATAAAAATATAGCATGGGTCTCCTAGTGAACATAAATATGGGGCAATTCCTCCATTAATTGATTTTTGTTCTGCTTTACTTAAAGCTTTTCCTAAATTCAAAATTGATTTTTTCATTTTAGAATGATTTAATTTTTAACAACATTTAAGATAATTGATATCAGAAGCCGATGATCCATATTTACAAGTTGATTCGTTCCATCCTAATTCTTCGCAAGAGGCTTCCATACCTCCACCATTAATCGTTTTTTGTTTAGCTTTATTTATAACTTTTCCTAAATTTAAAATTGATTTTTTCATAATTTAAATATTCAATATTTACATTTGTGATGAACATTTTAAGACACTCACCATATGTGTCTATTCCTCGCGAGAGAATATGTTTACATTCAAAGCTCATTTTTGAGCTTTGTTTTTTTATACTACTACTTATATTTCTTTTACAGAAGTCATTGGTTGATATGCTTTTTCTTCTAAATCTTCTATAAAGAAAATCAAATTTGACAGGTCATAATTTTTTGGATATGATTGCCCATTTACTAATATTTATAAGATAAAATTGATCGTGTTTTTACACATCAGATATATTGCTTCTCTAATTGAAACGTGTACTTTTCTTTTCCCTAACAATCACTCGATTGTATAAAAAAAGGTATTAGCAACGGAATCAAATATAGAACAAAGGCTAGTAGAGATACAAAGAAAATAGCTCTATATTCCTGAAAATGAGGTATAAATTTATAAATTTTGACTACTACTATATTTCACAAATACTAAACCACCAAAACATAAAAAAAAGCCTAGAAGAGGTATTAGAAAAGTAACTCTATATCCCTTGAAATGAAATACAAATTTTAAGTAATGAACTTATAAATATCACATTGCGTGGAATTATACCGAATCGCTGGTTTGAATACTTAAAAGGTTATCCATTACCAAACGTTACAAAAAAGAAACATTCAATTATATTATTTGTAACTAAATAAGTTTAATTTCGTTATTAATAAGGAAGCTTTTTTTATGAGAAACATCATTCTGTCTATTATTTCGGGTCTCCTGCTTGCCATTAGCTGGCCAACTTATGGTTTTCCTTTATTTTTATTCTTTGGGTTTGTCCCCCTTTTGATTGCAGAATATAGTGTTCGCAAACATAAATACAGCAAAAGTCAGATTTTTGGTCTTGCTTTTCTTACTTTTTTCATTTGGAATATGATTACCACCTGGTGGATTTATAATTCTACTCCATTCGGTATGTGGTTTGCAGAAATTGTAAATAGCCTCGTGATGACTTTGGTGTTTTTAATCTACCATATTGTTGCTAAAAGAACTACATTTACAATTAGCAGTATATTTCTTGTTTGTTTTTGGATGTCTTTTGAATATATGCATCTACAATGGGAATTCTCATGGCCCTGGCTTAATCTGGGCAATGGATTTGCGAGTTTTACCTCTTGGATACAATGGTATGAATATACAGGGACTTTTGGTGGTACACTTTGGATTTGGATTATCAATATTAGTGTTTTTAAAAGTGTACTACTTTTTAAAGAACACAAAGATAAAACTATTCTATACAGATCTGCCATTCGCAATGGGTTGATCATTCTAATTCCAATTATAGTATCATTTATTATTCTAAAAACTTATGAAGAAGAAGGAAGTGATATTGAAGTGGTTATTCTACAGCCAAACATAAATCCATATACCGAAAAATACAACACCACAGATAATCGAATAGGTAAATTATTAGACTCGTTAACGAATACCGTTGCTACTTCAAAAACAGATTTTATTATTGCCCCAGAAACTGTTTTTGCAGATAACAACAGACTTACTAAATTCTCTAGTTCTATTGCTAAAAAAACTGCACATCGAATACTTAACCAATACCCTAACGCAAATGTATTATCAGGGATATCATTAATTGATGTATTTAATGATCCAAATAAAATTCGTAGGCAAACGAATACTTATAAAGAAGGTATTTATTATGATGACTATAATTCTGCATTTTTTGTTCGCCCCGATGGTACTGGTGATTTATATCACAAAAGTAAACTCGTTGTTGGTGTAGAAAATTTCCCGTACCAAAGTGTCTTAAAACCTATTTTTGGAGATGCTATGATTGATCTTGGAGGAACGGTCGCTAAAAAAACTACCCAAGAAGATCGAGAAGTATTCTTCTCTAAAGATAGTATTGGAGTAGGAACTTTAATCTGTTATGAAAGTATATATGGAGAATTTGCTACAGGGTATATTAGAAATAAGGCAAACTTTCTGGCAATTATTACCAATGATGCCTGGTGGGGTAATACTCAAGGACATAGACAACATCTATCTTATGCTAGACTAAGAGCCATCGAAACCCGAAGAAGCATTGCACGAAGCGCTAATACAGGAATTTCTGCTATTATTAACCAAACAGGAGATATCGTAGCAAAATTAGATTATGAAAAACAAGGAGCACTAAAAGGAACTCTTATCGCAAATAACAAGACCACATTTTATGTAAAAGCAGGGAATTACCTGGCTAGAGTTTCTATATTTCTTTCGATTTTTATATTCCTTTTTTCTGTGACCCGACGGAAAAGAAAAATGACAACCTGAAAATCAATACCTAAATATAATATAATACTTCTGTACTTTATAACTATGTTAGTACACATCTTTGTACCTTTGCAGCTTTATAAAAAATTGTGAATTACGTATCAGTAGAAAATATAGCTAAAGGATTTGGAGAACGTATCCTTTTTAAAAACATTTCTTTTGGAATCAACGAAGGGCAGAAAATTGGTTTTGTTGCCAAAAACGGAACTGGAAAAACCTCTCTCCTTGATATTGTTGCCGGTGATGAAGAGCCAGACGAAGGGCAAGTTGTATACCGCAAAAATCTAAAAGTAGCCTTTTTACCTCAGGAACCTAATCTGGATCCTACTCTTACTATTGAACAAACTATTTTTGCTTCAGACAATGATATTCTTCAAGTGATTAACACTTATGAAAAAGCATTGCTAAATCCTGATGATGTAGAGGGCTATCAGCTAGCATTTGAAAAAATGGATGCTATTAATGCCTGGGATTTTGAAACGCAGTATAAACAAATACTTTTTAAACTTAAACTAGACGACCTCAACAAAAAAGTAAGCGAATTATCTGGTGGGCAAAAGAAACGATTAGCTCTGGCAAATATATTATTAAGCAAACCCAATCTATTATATCTTGATGAGCCTACCAACCATCTGGATTTAGAAATGATAGAATGGCTAGAAGAGTATTTCGCCAAAGAGAATTTTACGCTATTCATGGTAACTCATGATCGTTATTTTCTAGAAAATGTATGTAATGAGATTATAGAATTAGAAAATGGTCAACTCTATAGCTACAAAGGTAATTATGCTTATTACCTGGCAAATAAAGAAGCTAGAGTTGTAAATGAGCAAATTACAACAGATAAAGCCAAGCAACTTTACAAAAAAGAATTAGACTGGATGCGTCGTCAACCAAAGGCACGTACTACCAAATCCAAATCTAGAATTGATGATTTCTTTGAAATCAAAGAACGTGCTCACAAACGTCGTAATGATCACGAAGTTCAACTCGAGATTAATATGGAGCGCATGGGGAGTAAGGTTCTCGAGCTTCATAAAGTCTCTAAACGTTTTGATAAACTTATCTTGTTAGACCAATTTGAATATGTTTTCAAAAAAGGAGAACGTATTGGTGTCATTGGTAAAAATGGAACAGGTAAATCTACTTTTCTAAACATGATTACAGGTTCGATCACTCCTGATCATGGGAAAATTGTGATAGGCGACACTATAAAATTTGGATATTATACACAAAGCGGTATAACAATCAAAGAAGGGCAAAAAGTTATCGAGGTAATTCGAGAATTTGGAGATTATATTCCTTTAAAAAAAGGACGACAAATTTCTGCACAACAATTGCTCGAGCGTTTTTTGTTTGACCGCAAAAAACAATATGATTTTGTAGAAAAATTAAGTGGAGGTGAACGTAAAAGGTTATACCTATGTACCGTTTTAATTCAAAATCCTAATTTTTTGATTCTCGATGAACCAACCAATGATTTAGATATTGTAACACTTAATGTACTCGAAAATTTCTTGTTAGATTTCCCTGGATGTTTGATTGTAGTATCCCATGATCGTTATTTTATGGATAAGATCGTAGATCATTTATTCGTGTTTAGAGGCAATGGTGTTATTCAGGATTTTCCCGGTAATTATACCGATTATCGTATTTATGAAGACAGTAAAGAAGTCGAGGTAAAAACATCGGATATTACTGCAGATACAAAAGCCAAAAACACCTGGAAAAAGGATAATAAAGTTGCTCTTTCTTATAATGAGCAAAAAGAATTTAGTAAAATTGAACGAGAGCTTAAAAAATTAGAGCTGCAAAAGAAAGAAATCGAAAGTCTTTTTGCCGAAGGTAACCTAGATGAAGAAAAAATAAATACTGAATCTCAAAAACTCCAGAAAATCATTCAGCAGATTGAAGAAAACGAAATGCGGTGGTTTGAGCTTTCTGAAAAAATGGAAGAATGACATGATTAATAGTGTCGGATTTTTGATTTAGACTAAAAAATGCACTTCAAAATAAAAGCATACCTCAGATTTCTTTTTAAATCTACCAATCAACATGGTGTGCATTCACCTTTTGTATATAATTTGATCACCAGATGTTTTTATAACACAGAAAAACGAAAAGCATACCTATCTATAAAATCAGTATATAAAAAAGCAGATAAAAAAATTCCTGTTAGATATCGCACTGCTAAACTTCTAAATCGTATAGTCCCATATTTTGATCTTAAAAACGTTCTTATTTTGACAGATTTGGGTTTTATATCAGAGGTTTTATCAATAGAGAATTTGGTTTCGATTGATCATATTATACAATCCAAGAAAGATTACGACATGATTTATCTCGATATAAACCAGTTACAATGTCAATTAAATACAGAATTATTACTATCTAAGGCCCATAACGACAGTGTTATCATACTCAATTCTATATATGAATCTGAAGCCAATATCATTTTATGGGAAACAATAAAAAAACACCCGAAAATCACCGTAACTATTGATACTTTTCATCTTGGTTTTGTGTTTATCAGGAATGAACAAGCAAAAGAACACTTTATAATCAGAGCATAAAAAAACCTAAAGACTAAATTAATCTTTAGGTTTTTACATCTAAACATAAACTAAATCACATGAGTTTTACAACTCACACAAAATTTTAAAAAAGTAATTATTGTATCATAAATATCATTATACATTATCTAAACATTCTTGAAAATATCGTTCTTCGTTTATGATATTGTAAATCTTTTGGATCATAGGGTTTTGTCTCTCCAGACAAACAAATTTCCTCAACAAACTCATCATAGCTCATTCTTTTTTCTTCTAG
This sequence comes from Aquimarina macrocephali, assembly GCF_051627225.1. Taxonomy (NCBI): domain Bacteria; kingdom Pseudomonadati; phylum Bacteroidota; class Flavobacteriia; order Flavobacteriales; family Flavobacteriaceae; genus Aquimarina; species Aquimarina macrocephali. Next base: position 3,475,089 of record NZ_CP151795.1, on the reverse strand, counting down.
AAATCCAATTAGGTATTTTTCTGCAGTATCTACACCACTAGCCTCTTCAATAGCCAAAAGTTTCTTATAAAGATTATCAATTTTTTCAATTGTCTTTCTAGGCGGAGCCTTTCTTCTCGCAAAGAAAGAAGTGATCTGTCCATCATCATCTAGTTTTACATCAAAATCTGTAATTACCCAATAATACCTACCGTCTTTTGCCAGATTCTTAACCAAGGCATGTATATTTTTCTTTGCCAGCAAATGTTCCCACAACCACTTAAAAATAACTTTAGGCATATCGGGGTGACGAATCACATTATGAGGTTGACCTATTAATTCTTGTTCTTCATATCCACAAACTTGCATAAAATAATCATTCGCATATTCTATTATTCCTTTAGGATCAGTTTTACTCATGATTGTTTCTTTAGGATCTAAGACAATCTCTACATTGATGGGTTCGGGGCGTTTTAGTGCTTTCATATTTATTATTGTTAGTTAAATTCCGAGGCAAAATTAACCGTAACATGAAATGCAAAAAATGACAAAAATCATAGTATTATTAAGAGGGTTAGAGGGATTTATTTTTTAACTTACTTTTAACCACCAGCCCATACTATAGCAATACATAGAGTTGATAAAAGAACATTTTACAATTAGAGTGTAACAACTTTTTATCTGCTGCGTCATATAGTCTAAAATTGTATCTTAACAATCTGTAAAGATTACTATATGGGAAATGTTATAGAAATTAGAGGAATTATCAGAAACTTTCAATTAGGACAGGAAACTGTATATGTACTTAAGGGTATTGATCTTGATATTGCTCGTGGAGAATATCTGGCAATAATGGGCCCTTCTGGTTCTGGTAAATCTACTCTAATGAATCTTCTGGGATGTCTTGACACACCAACTGGTGGGACTTATAATCTAAACGGAAACGATGTTAGTAAAATGACCGATAATGAATTAGCTGATATTCGAAATCGCGAAATTGGTTTTGTATTTCAAACTTTTAATTTATTGCCTAGAACTACTGCATTAGATAACGTTGCATTACCCATGGTCTATGCGGGTGCTTCTAAAAAGGACAGAGCAATTAGAGCAGAAGAAGTACTCACAGATGTTGGTTTATCTGATCGAATGGATCACAAACCTAATCAACTCTCTGGAGGTCAGCGACAGCGTGTAGCTGTTGGTCGAGCCTTAGTAAATAAACCTTCGATAATATTGGCTGATGAGCCTACCGGAAATCTGGATTCCAAAACGTCATTAGAAATTATGCAGCTTTTTGATGAAATTCATGCTGCAGGAAATACGGTTATTCTTGTTACTCACGAAGAAGAAGTTGCCACACATGCACATCGTGTTATCCGTCTTCGTGATGGGATAGTCGAAAGCGATGTAAGGAACAAATAGTTTTGATTTTTGGTTTACCATTACTGGTTAATTTGTATTTTGGGGACTCATTTTTAACCGAAATTCATGCAACCATTACATATCCTACTCCTTATTGCGGCTTATTTTGGAATTCTTCTTCTCATCTCTTATTTCACAGGTAAAAACTCAGGAAATGATGCTTTTTTTAAAGCTAATCGACAATCCCCATGGTATATCGTAGCTTTTGGAATGATTGGAGCATCATTAAGTGGTGTAACCTTTATTTCTGTACCAGGATGGATTGAAGCTTCACAATTTAGTTATATGCAAGTAGTATTAGGGTATATTTTGGGATATACTGTTATTGGTACAGTACTGCTTCCTCTTTACTACAAACTTAATTTAACTTCAATTTATACCTATCTGGATCAACGTTTTGGTAATTACTCATATAAAACCGGAGCTTCGTTTTTCTTACTATCACGAGTAGTTGGGGCAAGTTTTAGATTGTTTTTGGTTGCTAATGTTTTACAATCTATTCTTTTTGATGCTTTGGGGGTGCCTTTCTGGGTTACTGTTATCATAACTATATTATTAATCTGGCTATACACTTTTAAATCAGGAATTAAAACGATTGTATGGACCGATACTCTACAAACATTATTCATGCTTATTGCAGTAGGCGTAGCTATATATTATGTATCAGATGATTTAGGGATTCAAGGATCAAACCTACTGGGTTATGTATTAGAAAGTGATCTCTCGAAAATGTTCTTTTTTGATGATTTTAAAAGTGCTAATTATTTTTGGAAACAATTTTTATCAGGTGCATTTATTGCAATTGTTATGACGGGGTTAGATCAGGATATGATGCAAAAAAATCTTACCTGCCGAAGTTTGAAAGATGCACAAAAAAATATGTTCTGGTTTACTATTGTATTAACTATTGTAAACTTTATATTTTTAGGTCTTGGATTACTACTTACCCAATACGCATCACAAAATGGAATTGATGCTCATAAGGATCAGCTTTTTCCTGTAATTGCTACACAAAGCGGATTAGGTTTTGGTATCGCTATCTTTTTTGTACTTGGTCTTATCGCAGCGGCATATAGTAGTGCTGATAGTGCATTGACCTCATTAACCACATCATTTAGTATAGACATACTCGATATTGAAAAGAAATATAATCCAACAGATCAGGTTAAGACCAGAAAAAAGATTCATATTCTATTTTCTTTTATATTGGTATTGGTCATAATTGCTTTTAAGTATCTTATAAAAGATGAAAGTGTAATCGCCAAACTATTTGTCTTTGCAGGATACACATACGGTCCTCTATTAGGTTTATATGCATTTGGATTATTTACAAAACTAAAAGTGAAAGATAATTTAGTGCCGATTATTGCAATCTTATCTCCAATTTTATCCTATATCATTAGCGAAAATAGTGATCTATGGTTCGGTTTTAAATTTGGTTTCTTTATCCTAATTCTTAATGGGTTTTTGACCTTTTTAGGATTATTATTGTCTGCTATTTTAATATTGATTCGTAGAAAGTAACACTAGCGTACAAGCAACCTCGACTTCTATGTTTGCCGCTTTAAGTTTTTGATAAAATTCAAGGTTTTCTGTTCCAGGATTAAAAATTACTCTTCTAGGGTTTAGTCGTATGATATCATCATAATAAGGTTGTTGCCTAAGAGGATTTAAATACAAAGTAATTGTATCTATATTTTCTGCATTATGTATAGCTGTCACAATTTTTATCCCTGCAACTTCTCCTTTTTTTAATCCAACAGCTGCAACCTCATGACCATGGGTTACCAACTTATGAATAGCAAAGTTAGAATATCTATTTGTCTTTAAGGATGCTCCCAGAACTAATGTTTTTTTATCCATAAATATTATTTGAATTTAAAATAAGAAAAATAGGTTTATTAGGACACCAAATAAAGGCTTAAACGTTAAAAATAACCAGAAAAATGTTAAAAATAAACGATGAATGTAACACAAATCAAAGCACTTCGTCTTACATATAAAAGGATATGAATTTTCATAAATTTAGTTAGTTAGTTACTTTATAATAATCAAATTTTATTCATAGTTGATGGTTAGTGTTACTATTTGGTTATTATAGAAAACCGCCTCTAATAATAGAGGCGGTTTTTAATTATCTAATATTTTGTTAAAGTCAAAATAAGGTGTAACAGAATGGTTTTACCGTCGTCTTACACTTACAACACGATTAATCACAGTGTCAATTTTGAAAACAATCACGTATTTGTATTAGGCAATACAAAGTACAATGCATAACAATTATCAATCAAATAAACGTTCAGATGAAAACAATTAATCAAAGAGTTATTTTATTTTTTCTCTCATTTTGGTGTCTATTTCTAACAGCGCAACCAAGTAATGAAGCTGTAGTGGGTACCATACAAGGAAAAGTAATAGACAAAAACTTACAGCAACCCATACCCTATGCTACTGTAGCAATTCATGATGGAGCAGATAAAATTATAAGCGGAGGTATTAGTACCGATGATGGTAACTTCTTAATTTCTGATATCCCGAAAGGAAGTTATACTTTAAAAGTACAATTTATAGGATACAAAACGTATTCTCAACCTATCGAGATCTCTAGAAAAAATAAGGATATCAATGTTGGCACTGTATCATTAGAAGAAGAAGCCGAATCTCTAGACGATGTAACTATAATTGCCGAACGAACTACAATAGAACAAAAAATTGACCGTAAAGTTATAAATGTTGGAAAAGATCTTACCACAACTGGAGGTACTGCAGCAGAAATCATGAACAATATCCCCTCTGTTAATGTAGATCAGGATGGTAATATTGCTTTACGCGGAAATCAAAATGTACGTATCCTCATAGACGGTAAACCTACCAATATTGATGCTACACAATTATTGAAACAAATCCCTTCTACTTCTATTAAGAAAATAGAATTGATTACTAATCCTTCTGCTAAATATAATCCTGAAGGAATGAGTGGTATCATTAATATCGTATTACATAAGAATAGTAATATAGGTTTTAATGGTAATCTCAACCTAGGGCTTAATTTTGATAAAAACGCCCGTTTCAATAGTTCTATAGATTTAAATTACAGAACAGGAAAAGTGAACTTTTATGGTAATTATGGTAACAATATTACCAAACGACAAAATGCAGGAGGTGTATTTAGACAAGATCAAAATTATCAAACAGATTTTAAATTCATAGATAATAATAAGTCTCACCTATTCAAAATAGGCTTAGATTATTTTATTGATGACCATAATACCATCTCTGTATATACTAATCAAAACTTGTTTGACGGACTTACAGATGGAACTACAGATATTACTTTTTTCAATAATGATCAGAATAATTTATCCCAAAAACTATTAAGTGATAGTGATAATCAAGGTTCTACATATAACTTCGATTATAAACATGATTTTAAAAAAGAAGGACATAATATTGAATTAGAAGTTGATTATAATGTTTTTGAAAGTGATAGTGATGATCGTTTTAATTTTGTTGGAGGAGACGGATCGTTCACAAATTATAACGACCTTATTAATAATGAGCGAATAAACACCACAATAAACCTCGATTATGTAAACCCATTATCAGAAAAAACTAAATTAGAGTTAGGATATGAAACTCGTTTAAGAAGAACAGACAATGACTATCGTTCTACACTTTTCGCAAATTCAAAATATAATTATGACCGAAACATACATTCTTTTTATGGTACATATGGTCAAAATTTTGAAAAATGGGCATATCAGCTAGGTGCACGTCTCGAAAACTATGAAGTTGAAGCTGTTTTTGATGGAGAAAAAATATTTGAAGATGATATCTTTACTGTATACCCTTCTGGTTTTATTAGTTATACTCCAGGAGAGAAAAACAGCTATCAATTAAGTTATAGTCGACGAATTGATCGACCTGGATTAAATCAGGTAAACCCCATACGTGAATGGAGTACACCAAGAATAGTTTCTATTGGAAACCCTGAGTTGAATCCTCAATTTACTAATTCTATAGAAGCTAATTACACACGAAAATTAGGAAAAGGATCAATAACCGGAGGAGTATTTTACCGAATTATCAATGATGAAATAAGTCAGGCACTTATAGAAAATCCAGATGTTGAGGAAGGCCAGATACTAACATTCAAAAATTTTGATAATAATTCTTCTTATGGAGTTGAGATATCTAGCAACTATAAAGCTACAAAATGGTGGAGTTTTAATGCTAGCTTTGATCTGTATTCGCAAACGCAAAAAGGTGTGGTCGATAATATCAATAGAGAAGTAGATGCAGTAGTTTACAATTTTAGACTCAATAATAGTTTCAAAGCGACAAAAAACTTGACTTTTCAGGTATTTGGATTTTATAGAGGAGAACAGGAAGGCATATTATTTAAAACTAAACCATTCTATTTCGTAAATACTGGAGCTCGTTATAATTTCTTAAAAGGTAAAGGTACCTTTAGTATTAACTTTAACGATATTTTTAACACAATGCGTTTCAGATTTTCTGCAAACAATCCATATCCGCAAAACGGAGAGTTTCAAGGTGAAACACAAACTGTTTTCCTAGGTCTATCCTACCGATTCGGAGGTGGAAAAAACAGAAAAGCTTCAAGAAAACGAAGAGATAACAATGAAAAATCTGGCGGAGGAATACTATAATTAGGTTTTCTTTAAAAAAAATGTTAATATCATAACTAATAACTCAGATATTTGTTAAATTTAATATGGTTTTCTTAAAAACCTTATTAAAGTTAAATAAATGCAAAAAAATAACAAATTCTGTAACACTTTACAATTTACAACGTTTAATATAGTATAGTCATGGTTATGATTTATTTGAATTAGCCTTTAAAAAATTAATAACCGAGTTATTAGATAAAAAAACGCGAAGCTTAATTGCTTCGCGTTTTTCATTTTTTTACTTTACTAGGTTACCATCTAATAATAGCACTACCCCAGGTAAACCCGCTTCCAAAGGCCGCTAAGACTACTAAATCTCCTTCTTTAATTTTACCTTGCTCCCAAGCTTCTGTCAATGCAATAGGAATAGATGCAGCTGTAGTATTACCATATTTCTGAATATTATTATAGACCTGATCATCAGATAATTTAAATTGTCGTTGCACAAATTGAGAAATTCTCAGGTTTGCTTGATGTGGTATTAACATATTTATATCTGTAGCCGATAAATTATTGGCCTGTAATCCTTCATTAATTACTTCAGAAAAACGTACTACTGCATTTTTGAACACAAATTGACCGTTCATATATGGATAGTAAGGAATATTTTCTTGAGGGTTCTCTGAAATAATTTCTGGCACCCAATGTTCTGTACTAGGACCTTCTAGAGATAGTTCTTTGGCATGTGCACCTTCACTATGCAAATGTGTAGACAAAATCCCTCTACCCTCTTCTTCACTTCTCGTTAATACAGCAGCTCCTGCTCCATCGCCAAAAATTACAGAAACTCCTCTTCCTCGAGTTGTCATATCCAAACCACCGCTATGGTTTTCACTTCCGATTACCAATACATTTTTATACATACCTGTCTTGATGAACTGATCTGCTACCGATATAGCATATACAAACCCGCTACATTGATTACGAACATCCAATGCCGGAATAGTTCTCATGTTCATCATTTCCTGAACTCTTACTCCACCTCCAGGAAAATACATATCAGGACTAAGAGTTGCAAAAATGATAAGTTCTATATCATCTGTAGTAAGTTTAGCTCTTTCTAAAGCAATTTTAGCAGCTTTAACCCCCATAATAGAAGTACTATTACCATCTCCCTTTTTGATGTGACGTCTTTCTTTTATACCGGTACGTTCCTGAATCCATTCATCATTCGTATCCATCACCTTAGATAGATCATCATTAGTTACGACATTTTCGGGGACATAAGACCCTAAACCTGATATTTTTGAAGTATACATGTTGTTAATTTATTGTGTGTGTTGTGAGTTATTTTATACTTAACTAAAAGTTATCACACAATATATGTATTCTTAACATTTTGATAAAAGAAACCCTAATCATATTATATGCACGCATAATAAAAAAATCTTAAACAACTGTATTGCAAACCCCTAAGCTAATCCAAAATACAGACTCTCCATATTTTCAACTTAATATCTCGAATAGGGAATAGAAAAACACGCCAAAAACGTCTATAAAAAAGAGACTACTAATTAAAATTAGTAGTCCCCATTCCCCAATCTTCCTAAAACTAGAGTTTTAGAAATTTCTTTATCACTACCTCATTATCATCACGTACCTTAATGGTATACATTCCTGATGGAAAGGAGGTAAATGAAATTGTATTTTTAATCGACAAATTTTTGTTCCCTACAATTAAATGCCCTTTTAGGTCGAAAACTTCACAACTAGCATTAGGTATTTCAGTTTTACAATCAATATAAACCTCCCCTTTTAAGGGATTTGGATAAACCGAAAATGAACTACCTCTAGAACTATTTATTTCAGTAATAATATCCTGCATCGACTTTATTTCTTTTCTATTGTCAAAATCAAAAAGATTTCTATTCAACTATTATATGGACAAATATATAGATATTCATCTCCTCAAAACATACGTAGCCCCACGTAATTAGGCAACAATAGCAAGTACATTAAAGTTAGAGTAGTAATTGTTTATTTTTCTGAGACCAGATAAGCAAAGCATTTGGTTTTTGCTCAAGAGTAAGTTTTCGGATTATATTTGCTCTATGTTTTTCGACTGTTCTCACAGAAATACTCAAAAGATCTGCAATCTCTGTGCTTGTCATCTCTTCTGCAATGCGTTTTAGGATTTTAACTTCGGAAGGAGTCAGTTTTTCTATGTCCGGATTACGCTCTGAAACATTCGTAAAACGTTTGTATATTTTTTCGCTAAAATATGGCTCTCCTCTACTAACGCTTGCTATACACGCTTCAATCTCTGTTAAAGCAAATTCTTTTAACAGGTAGCCATGAATATTATATTTTACGGCATCTTCAAAAAACTTCTTTTCTTTATGAAGAGTAATCAAAATGATTTTGGTATCGATATGATGTCTCTTACAGTTTTTAGCGATATCTATACCGGTTAGATTAGGCATTTCGATATCTAAAATAGCGATATCCGGTTTATCTTTAATGATTGCATTATATGCAGAAAGCCCATCAGAATGAGTATTTATGATGTTATATTTTCGTTCTTTCAAAAATTCCTCTAGCCCTCTTAATAATAAAGGGTGATCATCTGCAATAAGTATATTAGGTTTAAGCATGTTTCGGAATATTAAATATCAGCGTAGTCCCCCGATCAATTTCAGACAGTATATTGAAAGTAGCTTTCAAAAATTTTGAACGCTCATTTAATGTTTTAAGACCTATTTTAGAAATTGATATTTTTTCTTTAGAAACATCAAATCCCCTACCATTATCTTTAATAATTATTTCAACATCATTTTCTTTATTAATCACTTTAATTTCTGCAGATCTTGCTTTAGAATGTTTAATAATATTATTAAAGCTTTCTTGCACCAATCTATAGATATTAACTTCTTTTTCTTGATCAAACACTTGGTCAATATTATCTATTTCTGCCGAAACAAAAATATCATAATTTTCATCGATCATCTCCACACTACTTTGTATGGTTACCGTAAGACCTAGTTCTTCTAACTTAAATGGATGTAGACTTCTTGATATTGCACGTACTTCATCAATTACACCATCTACCACAGTAGCTGTCTTTGTATCTTTATTCTGTAAAATTCTATTCTTAATGAGTAACAAACTTTGACCAACACTATCATGAAGATCTTTAGATATACGTTTACCAACGCGCTCCTGAGTTTGTAAAAGTTCTTGTAAAAATGATTGTTGTAGTTTTTTATTTCGAATCAGAAATATTCTATTTCTATATAAATAGATCAATAAAAACAAAAGACTTAGACCTATACCGCCAAATATCAATAGGTTTTTCTTTGCTTTATCCTTTGCTTCAAGCATCTCAATATTAGCTTTCTGAATTGCAATTTTACTATCTCTTTTTTCGGCCTCATAGAGCGTTTGATAATAAATAACACTATTAGATCTGGTTAAATTATAGATAGAATCCTTCAATAATTGATACCTATCCAAATGGATTATAGCCTCTGGTAGTTTATTTAGATTTTTATTTGCTTCATAAAGTTCTTTTTCTAAATGTACCTGACCACGAATGTCATTCGAATTCTTAAAAATCTTGATCTCTTCTTCAAAAATCGGAATTGCTTCTTTATACTTACCCTCTGCAACTTTATACCTACTTAGTGCTTTTAAATAAAATATTCTATCATACGGGCTATTTATCAAATCAGTAGAAAGCTCGAGAGTATCCAAATACTTTTTGGCAATATCGGGCTTGCCTTGCTTAGAATAAAACTCTGAAGCATATGCCCTTAATCTAAACATATTGGCATAACGTCCCTTCTCTTTTCTCAACAATTTAAGTGCCGTAAGATAGGCTTCCTCTTCTTTTTTGTATTCTTTTTTCTTTACAAAATCACGAGCATCATTTACACTTAACTCAGATAATGCTTGAAAATCTTTATTTTTTTGGCTATTCAATAATACCCTAATCTTCTGTCTTTCTTCAAAAGACTTTTCCAAAAGATAAAGCTGACTAAAAATTCCGGATACTGCCAATCCGCTATATGCTATATAAGCAGTGTCCTTCATTTTAGTGTATAATAGATTAGCTTCCTGAAATTTTAAAATTGCTTTAGAAAGTTTACCTAATCGCTCATATGTTTGGCCATTAAAATAAATTGCATCTGCCTCAAAAATAGAATCTTTGGTCTGATGATATATTTTCTCTGCATTAGAATAATCTACAATTGCTTTTTCTAAATTATCAATTTGATAATTCGCTCCTGCTCTCTTAATATAAAGATGCCCCAGATTAATTCTTTTTTTAATTTTGAGGCTATCTTTAATACTATTATTTACAATAACCAATGCAGAATCTGGTTTACCAACTACTTGAAGATAGTGAAACGTAAGTCGCGAAGTCTTAAAAGCTGCCAGATCAAAACTATCCAACTGTTTAGCCAAATCGATATATTGGAGTGTATATTTCGGATAGTTTTGTTTATAAAACTCAAAATCCGAATTCCTCCTTTCGTTTAATACACTCGATAGCGAATCTAATAAATAAAGCTTTTCTTCTTTATTTGTTACATTTTCTACTTTATCAATTAATTCTAAAACAGTCTCTTTCTGCTGCGAAAAAGCATAAAAATGAAATGCAGCAACAACAATAAATATGTATATTTTGCTTCTTAACATTCTAGGGATTCTAATTGTGAAGATACATATAATTGTATTTTCAAATTGCATGATAGCTCTCAATTTTTTTGTATCAAAACCTCTTTCTTATTCAGAATTTAAAAAAACAATAGATAGCCACATACCAAACCTCTTTCAAAACATCTCATTAAAGCCTAAAAATCAACAACATAGAATGATATCAAAATCCCTATTGTATTCCAAAAAAATGATTTCAATTCCTTGATTTACCAAATTTACTACACCAGAAAATCCCTACAAAACCTTAATCAAATGCTGCCATAAAACAGTAATAATTCGATCAGTTGTTTTTACCTCGCTTTATATATCAAGAAACATCATACCTGATATAAGTAGATTTTACTATACACTTAATTTCATCATTATTTATAGCTTTTCGCTTAAAACGATAAGAATCTAAAACGAGAAAGATGCGCCAACCACAGCGCATCTTTCTAACAACCTAACCAATAAATAAACAAACCAAGCCAGTCGGGTGACTGACTATAGTACTCTTCAAAATCTCTACTTTTAAATCAAGTAACAGATCATGTTTTCAAAAAATATATGATTGATATATTTTTAAATATTTTATTCTTCAGTCTTTTTTTTAAACTAATCATCCTGATGGCGATAGTAAAAACCATCGCCAAATCAGAATTTATATTGTTTATAACTCAAGGGTATTTATTCTCATAGCAAAGTTTCTCCCTTCTAAATTGGCTATGTATATCCGACCAATACTCATAGCACTTATATATTGAGTTGTAAACAAATTATATACTTCAAAAAACTTATTTATATCCTTAGTCCATTGTGTCAACAAATCATTACAATAGATATAAAAAAAACTTACTTCAATGCCAGTTTGGCAGATACATACTATTGGTATTTTTTTTGAATACACCACACCATAAGATGACAATTAAACTAAAAACAATATAAAATGGCAACAGGAAGTATTAATGTATCTGTAGAGAACATTTTTCCATTAATTAAAAAATTCTTGTATTCTGATCATGAGATTTTTTTACGAGAACTTATTTCGAATGCAACAGATGCAACTTTAAAGCTAAAACATTTAACAAGTATTGGTGAAGTTAAAGTAGAATATGGCAACCCTCTTATCGAGATTAAAGTCGATAAAGACAAAAAACAACTACATATTATCGATCAGGGAATTGGTATGACTGCAGAAGAAGTTGAGAAATATATTAATCAAGTAGCTTTTTCTGGTGCTGAAGAATTTCTAGAAAAATATAAGGATAGTGCTAAAGATTCTGGAATAATAGGACACTTTGGTCTTGGGTTCTATTCGGCCTTTATGGTGGCAGACAAAGTAGAAATTATTACAAAATCCTATAAAGGTGAGCCCGCAGCCCATTGGATTTGTGATGGATCTCCAACCTATAGTATAGAGGAACATGATAAAACAGAAAGAGGAACAGAAATCATTCTACATATTGGCGAAGATGATACCGAGTTTCTTGAAGATGGTAGAATAAGTGAATTATTGGTGAAATACAATAAATTCATGCCAGTATCTATAAAATTTGGTACTAAAACAGAAACGTTACCAAAACCAGAGGATGCTAAAGAAGAAGATCCTGCACCAACTCAAGAAGTTGATAACATTATCAATAATCCTAATCCTGCATGGACAAAACAACCTGCTGATCTAAAAGATGAGGATTATAAAGGTTTCTACCGCGAATTGTATCCTATGCAATTTGAAGAGCCTCTTTTTAATATCCACCTTAATGTAGATTATCCTTTTAACCTAACCGGGATTCTGTATTTCCCAAAACTGGGTCAGGATATGAATATGCAAAAGGATAAAATCCAATTATATCAAAATCAAGTATTTGTTACTGATAATGTAGAAGGTATTGTTCCAGAATTCCTTACCATGCTTCGTGGTGTGATTGATTCTCCCGATATCCCTCTTAATGTATCCCGATCTTATTTACAAGCCGATGGTAATGTAAAGAAAATATCAAGTTACATTACTCGTAAAGTAGCCGATAAACTAAACTCTATGTTTAAAAACAATAGAGAAGATTTGGAGCAAAAATGGAATGATATTAAAATTGTGATCGAATATGGAATGCTTTCTGAAGAAAAATTCTTCGAAAAAGCTGACAAATTTGCATTATATCCAACAGTGGATGGTTCTTTCTTTACGTTTGAAGAATTACAAGAAAAAATTAAAGATTCTCAAACTGACAAAGATGGTAAGCTCGTTCTTCTTTATGCTTCTAATAAAGATGAACAACACTCGTACATCTCTGCTGCAAAAGATAAAGGATATGAAGTACTCCTTTTAGACTCTCCTATTGTTTCTCATTTGATCCAAAAATTGGAAACTAGTAAAGAAAATATTTCTTTTGCACGTGTAGATGGAGATCACATTGACAATCTTATCAAAAAAGATGAAGAAACTATCTCTAAGCTATCAGATGAAGAGAAAGAAACTCTTAAAACTGATCTTGAAAAAGTAGTTCCAAAAGAGACATATACTGTACAATTAGAAGCAATGGATAGCAATGCCTCTCCATTCATGATTACTCAACCAGAATTTATGCGTCGTATGAAAGAGATGCAACAAACTGGTGGTGGAGGAATGAACATGTTTGGTAATATGCCAGAAATGTATAATTTGATTATTAATACAAATCATGAACTTATTGGGCAAATTGCTGCTACCAAAACAGATAAGAAAAAAGAACGCTTAATAAAACAATCTCTGGATTTGGCCAGACTCTCTCAAAACCTATTAAAAGGAGAAGAATTAACAGATTTTATTAAACGTAGTTACGATATGATAAAGTAGTAGTTAAGACTACTAGTACATATAAATATTGGACCGCTTCATTGTTAAACACATTGAAGCGGTTTTTTATTTTTGTTTATAACATTTAGTTCAATCCTCAATCAATTTTATAGTAAGCTTGCCATATCGCTGGGCAGAGTCGTTAACTCCTATTGCATAAGTATACTTCCCCGGAGCCAATTTAGCTTCTCCTACATAATCAATAGGTTGGATTGTAAATATCTGTCCATTGATTTTTAACTCTACAAATGCATATCTGTATGCAAAATCAAAACCTCCATACTTCGTGGTCTTACTGGCAGAAATACTTCCATAATTGTTTTCTCCTCCATTAGTATTTACCAGAATACCCGAATAATTATATTGACTTGTATTCTTTATTCTAATTTGAACCGCACCTATAGTTCTGATTTGTACTTCATCAGAAGTTGAAGAATCGTCATCCTGTGAGCAATTAAATAACAAAAACTGAAACCCAGTTATAGTAATAACCAAAATAATTCTTCTCACATCCATAACATAATCAGTTGATTTTCTACCTAATAGATATATCATTTTACTATAAGTTGCGTGCATCAATGAACTTTAACATCGATTCTTCATTTTTTTTCAGATTTTAAGCAGTTTATATTTTATTACCTTTGTGATATATAAAAGTATAGCAACCGTTTCATGTTTATAGCATCAAAAAATGAGAACTAAAAATTACATTTTAATCATTTTACTATTTTTTTATGCAACCATACATAGTCAAGATGGTGTTTCGGGATATGTGCATATTGAAGATCCAGAAAAATGGGAGCAAAAAGTTTATTTAAGTCAAATTCAACTCGAAGAAAACACGAATACCTATAATACAACAGCCATTGCATCGACTCTCTTAACAGAGGATGGTTTCTTTGCTTTTAATAAAAATTTATTTACTTCAAAAGATCATATTTATAAGGTGCAACTTAACCCTATATCTGGCGAAGAGAAAAATAAAATTTCAAACAAAATAAAGAATTTTCAACTATTTATACTATCTAAAAAAGATACTGTTCACTTTACTAAAGGAGAAAGAATGTTTGGGGAGTATACCACAAATAATACAGCAGATTTAGAATGGCAAAAATTAAAAAAATTTGAAGCTAAATATGAAAATCTAACCGATGATTTTGATCCTAAACAATACCTCATAGAGACCAAAGGGTATGTAAAAGATTCTCTGCAGATACTTTTGGTGAAACTTATTGGTATTAAAAAACTAGATGACCAGAATCTATTAGAAAAAGATGCTAAAGCCAATCCTGAATATTACCTGAGCTTTCTAGAAGAATTGAAATCCAGCGAACTTGACCCCTCTACCTATGCTTATCTTGAAAATAAGCTCAACTTTATTACTCAAGAAATCGTTAATCATAAATACAAAGTAAGTTTATGGGTTAATGGTGCAGCTTCTTTGGTTATTATTTTATTAATCGGGTTTATTCTAAAATCTAGAAGAACCATAAAAGTCCTCGCTCCTATTCCTTTAAGTAAGCAAGAAAAAGCGGTAAAAAACCTTATCATATCAGGAAAAAGTAATAAAGAAATTGCAAATGAATTATTTATCAGCTTAAGTACCGTAAAAACACATATCACCAATATTTACAGTAAGTTAAACATCTCTAGCAGACAAGATTTATTACTCAAAAAATAAAATCATACCGGTACTAGCACCTTATTCAGCTTGGTATAATTACTCTTTTTCTCGATTTCAATAGTTATTTGTTTCAAAAAACAATGAAGCGAATTATATATTTCTCATTCCTGTTACTCTCTTATATTGGATATGGGCAATCAGAATATTCATTATCCGGAGCCGTTTTAGATCAAAATAATACCCCGGTAGAAGCTGGAGATGTCATTCTTTATGACAAAAATTCAAATCTTGTAAAATATACTTTTATAAAAAATGGGAAATTTATTTTTGACAGATTAAAAGCTAATGAATATACTTTATCTATAATTGCGATAGGATATACAGAAAAATCAGAAGTAATTCTACTAGACAGTAACAAAACCATTACTATTGAACTCAAAGAAAACACAGTTATATTAGACGAAGTAACCGTTAAAACTATTAAAAACAATATAATAGTGGGAAATGGTAATTTGAAAATAAATATTGAAAACTCTGTTTTAGAGTCATTACCATCAACAGTAGATATATTATCTAAGCTTCCAGGAATTCAAATCAGCCCCAATCGAGAATCTATTTCTGTTGTAGGAAGAGGGGCTCCTCTAATTTATATAGATAACCAAAAGGCTGACTTAGATCAACTTAAATCGTTATCTGTAGAAAACATAAAAGATATAGAACTTATCGATAATCCATCTGCAAAATATGAAGCAGAAGGAAGAAGCCTCATCCTAATCACTAGAAAACATAATTCTGTAGATGGTTACAAGATTCAATTATCAGAAATTATTTCTTTTAAAAAGCGATTTAATAATTATTTAGGAATACACTCAAACTATAAAAACAATAAATTAGAATTACGAGGTAATTTTAATTACAATCAACTTGGTCCATGGGAAGGTGTAGACTCCAGACTTAACGTTTTAGATCAAGGTATTAAATCTCAATATCAAGTAAGAGCAACCGGTCCCAGGCCACAATTTATCACTGGAGGTGGTTTCTTTTATCAACTCGACAAAAATGATTATATCTCGGGACAAGTAAATCTGAGAGCTCAAACTGACAAGTTTCCAATCAAAACAAATACACTTCTGCAAGATCAATTTAAAGAAGACCATATTATCAGTGAAGGACAAAATGATGAGAATAGAAACTTTTTAACTAGTAATATAAATTTCAATAAAAAAATCACTCGTACCTCGAATTTGTTTTTTGGGCTTCAGTATTCAAATTATATCAGACACCTTAAAAGTCATATTTTTAATAATATAAATGAAACCGGGTTAGAATTATCACAAAACAGAAATCAGAAATACGAAATTAGTGTCTTTGCCAGTAAAATTGACATTGACAAAAACTTTAATGATCATATAAAATTAGAAGTTGGTGGTAGTCTTTCTAATGCCAATGGTCTTGCATTTTCAGATTTCGAATTCATAAATCCTATAGACAAAAAGGTTTCAAAATACGATTACCGAGAATCTATTTATGCATCTTATATACAGCTATCAGGAAATCTAAACAAAATAGAATATTCTACTGGCATAAGATCCGAAACAAATATTATAAAAGGTGGTTTTAGAAATGCCAGTGAACTATTAGTAGATAGAAAACAAACACGTCTTTTTCCTAAAATAAGGATAAATATCCCCATAGATAGTACCAAAAGTATTGCTTTAAATTATGGTACAATTATAAATCGACCTAATTATCTTAATGCCAGTTCTATTAGTACATTTATCAATCCATTTGTAGAATTTTCAAGAAATGTTAACTTAAAATCTACTACAATTGAAGAAATATCAACTACTCTTCAATACAAAAAATACACTTGTAACATCAGCTATTATGAGGAAAATGATCCCGTTTTTTATAACGTAGCATATGATAGTATTGAAAACAGAGTTATATCTTCTCCTCAAAACTTTGAAAAGGAATCCGGATATCAAATCCGATTTACTAACACTGCTACTTATAGGTTTTGGAATACTACAAATTCACTAACAGTAGTTCACAATAGAATTAAAAATCCAACAGCAGTTATTGGAGAAAGTAAACCATATCTCTATTATTATTCAAATAATGAATTTAAACTTGCCTCAAAAACTACTCTTGGACTAAATTTTTGGGGATTCACCGAACGAAACCAAGGTGTTTTTAAAAGAAATGCGCTTTTTATTATGAGTGCTTCCTTTTCAAAAACATATTTTAAAAATTTACAAATTGCTGTAAATTTTAATGACATTTTTAAGAACATGACCTATAAAGACAAGTATACTTCTAATAATATTGATGTTCAGAATACTTTTTATGTAGATGGAAACGAAATTTCATTTTCTATCAAATACGCTTTCGGTAAAGTCAAAAAGCTATCCTTCAAAAATAAAGATGTAGATGATAACCTGGATCGAATACGGTAATAAATCACTGATTTCTTATTCGTTATCGTACAACTTTTATAGTGTAGATACATGAATAAACCACTCTTTTTGTATAAAAACAATAAAAATCTTTTTTTTAGTTAGGATTCCTTACTATATTTGCGTTGCAATTTTGCATAACCTTAAAATATATACAAATGAGTAAATCAATTTTTTATCATGCTGGATGCCCAGTATGCATTAGTGCAGAACATGATATTGTTAATCTAATCGGATCAGACAATGTAGAAATTGTTCATTTAGGAGAAGATCGTTCTCAAATCAAGAATGCCGAAACGGCAGGAGTTCAATCTGTTCCTGCGCTACTAACATCTAATGGGAATGTGCTACATATCAACTTTGGGGCTTCTATGGCAGATGTAAAAGGGTAATTTTTTTAATCTAAATAGTTAGGATTCCTAATTACTTAGATCAACTCTAAAATGAGTCAATTATTGATAATTATTGGCTCATTTTAACTAACAATACAACACAAAAAGATGAAAAACACAATTATAACTATAGTATTCATGGTACTTAGCAGTACTCTAACTGCCTGCGATGAATGTAAAAAATATAATAATGATGATTTACAGATAGTAAAAGCTTCTGTTATACATAATACCGATATTAATAGTACCATTTGGGAAATTAATGTCAAAGGAAACGCAGGAAAAACAACTCCGGTTCCAGCAGGACAATTACATGGCGCTCCTGTATTGGGTTATGTTTTTCCTACTACTCTAAAACCAACCGATGTAGGGTTTAATGATACTCAGGGTATTGTAGCATTGGCTTTAACGTCTCACCCCGACTTTGATGATACTCCACTATGGGATGAGAATAATGATTTTGCCTATGATAACGATGGGATTATATGGCATCCACATTGGGTAGTTCTTCATAAAGATGACCGGGTTGATGGTGGATTATCTGTAAAGCAATTTAAAAAAACAGATACATCTGTAAAATTACCTCCCACTAATCCAGGAATGCCTATGTATATGGATTCTCCAGGATTTCAGGTCATTACCAATAAGACCAGCATTAAAGTAGTAATACCAGATTATAGAATAAACAACAAAACCGATTTTAAGTTCGATGCTGTTTCTGCCTATATGCAAGTAAATACTGAAATAAAGGATAAACCTATGCTTGGTGTTTATAAGGTATATAGTGTTTTAAGCACCGATTTATCTCTTCCATATACTGTACAATCAAAATAATATTATAATGACAAAAATAGCCGTTTGGGATACTTACGTACAACGAGATGATGGGGTTATAATGCATTTTGACATACTCGTTCCCGATTCTATAACAGATCAGGATATTGTGTTTAAATTCGGAGAAAACTATCTGGAAACGAAACCCTTTAAAACAGAGAAAATTACCACTAATGAATGTAAGCTATGTCATATCGAACAAGCGACTCCAGAAATGAGTAATGATATCAAAACCAAAGGATATTCGATTATCGAAATGGAAAATTGCTAAAAAAGACAAATAAATAATTAGGATTACTAACTTTGCTTAAGAGAAAGTGGTACTTTCTCTTAAGCATTTTATATGAGCAAGAGCATTTTTGACATATCATTTCAACATAAAGATATCAATAGCAAAATTGTAATTGGCCTGGAGCGTATTTCTGAGGTCTTTAGAACTTTGTTATGGGAACATGCAAAAACTGCTGGCCTAAGTCCAATACAGATACAGATTATAATTTTTATAGCATACCACAAAGAAGATTTATGTACAGTGAGTCATCTTGCAAAAGAATTTAATGTAACTAAACCTACGATTAGTGATGCTGTTAAAGCATTAGAAAAAAAAGAAATGATCTTCAAAAATAAAACTTCGACAGATAATAGAAGTTATTATATAAGCTTAACTCCAAAAGGTCAAAAAAATGTTTCTGAAGCCGAAAATTTTGCAGACCCCATTAAAAAGCAACTTTTAAGTTTTAATACAGAGGAACAAGAATCTTTGTTAAAGACCATAAACATCTTAATTTATCAGCTAAACAGATCAGGAATATTATCCGTACAAAGAACTTGTTATGCTTGTAAGTTCTATAAAAAAGACAAAAACAATCATTATTGTAATTTTATACAAACAGAGCTTGAAGATGTAGATATCAGATTAGATTGTGCTGACTTTGAAGAGAGATCGTAGGAAATTTATCGTGTAGATGTATTACACTTCGCCCCTAATCATGAATATGTTTTAAAAGATTTTTCGGTCATTGGTAACCAAAGTCGAATATAAACGTCATACAAATACATCAATTAAAATAAGTATTATGATAACTACAAAACATCGACTAGGGATTACATTTTCGTTACTATTATTATGTATTGCTATACCACTAACTTCTTTTTCACAAAGTATTGAAGAAAAATTTGATACTCTCCTACAAGAAAGATATAAACCAGATGGACCAGGAGCTACTGTTTTGGTAGCCAAACAGGGAAAAATCATTTACCATAAAGCTTTTGGGCTTGCTAATATGGAACTCCAAGTTCCTATGAAATCCAATAACGTTTTCGAAATAGGTTCTATTACGAAACAGTTTACCTCTGTTGCTATCCTAATGCTTATGGAACAGGGTAAGCTTACCATCCAAGATGAAATCACCAAGTTCATCCCAGACTACCCTACACATGGAAAAAAAATAACAATACATCACCTCTTAAATCATACCTCGGGGATTAAGAGCTATACCTCTATGAATTTATCAGAGATAGCCGCAAAAGATATGACCCCTACCGAGTTGATTAATTATTTTAAAAACGAACCTATGGATTTTGATCCTGGTGAGAAATGGCTATATAACAACTCTGGATATATTATCCTGGGTTTTATAATCGAAAAAATTTCAGGGCAATCCTATGAAGATTTTGTAGAGCAAAATATTTTTACTCCTTTAGCGATGAATAATTCATATTACGGCAGTAAAAGAGAGGTAATCAAAAACAGAGCTTCGGGATATCAAACTCGAGAAGGATATGTTAATTCTGCATACCTAAGCATGACATTACCCTATGCCGCTGGTTCATTGATGAGTACCGTAGAAGATCTACATAAATGGCAAAATGCAGTTAACACCAATGTCTTGGTTAAAGCAGAGACAATTAAAAAAGCATTTCAGAACACAACTCTAAACAACGGAAAACCTACTTATTATGGATATGGATGGAGTGTGAACGAGATCAAAGGAATACCCACAATTGAACATGGTGGAGGAATCTTTGGATATACATCTTATCAGATTTATATTCCCGAAGAAGATGTGCATGCAGCAATATTAACCAACTGCAACTGCAATAGTCCTACAGATATTACAATTCGTATTGCGGCAATAGCAATAGACAAACCATATGGTAAAGAGAAAATAGCAGATGTTTCTGCCTCAGCATTAAAAAAATTAACTGGTGTATATGAATTCGAAGATGGTGCGGTAAGAAGTATTAGCTTAAAGGATGGTCAATTATACAGTCAAAGAGATGCTGGTAAAAAGTTTAAAATTTTTCCTAAAACAGAAAACACATTTTTCTTCGAGGATAGTTTTTCTGAAATCTTGTTTAATACAGATGGTAAAAAACCAGAAGCTATTTTTAAAAACAGAGCTAAAGAATCTAAAGGTTTCAAAACAAACGCACCTATCCCTGCAGACAAAAAGGCAATTACTGTATCAGAAAACATACTTAGCCAATATGTAGGTGTTTACCAGATTAAAGAAGGATTTAACCTTGCAATATCTTTAGAAAACGGACAGCTAATTTCACAAGCAACGGGTCAAAAAAGCTTTAAAATATACCCAGAAAGCGAAACTGTATTTTTTGTAAAAGAATTCTCTGCTTCTCTGGAGTTTATAAAAGAAAATAATAAGGTTGTTAGAGCTGTCCTTGAACAAGGAGGCAAAAAAACTCCTGCCAAACGTATGGATTAGTTTTATATAAAGTTAGCATATCTTCTGTTACATTTTTCATAAAAACTGTTTTTTGAAGTATTGGTTTTAGTAATTTTAATACTTGTAACACAAATTATTATTTATGAAAAACCTATGGATTTTTATTATGGCTATTATCATTTCAAGCTGTGGCAACAATAAAAAGCAAGAAAATCAAACTACAGATGCTACAGATAACAAAACTGAAAAGATTCCAGTAGAACCGGATGGTGGTATGGGGGATGGTGCTGTATCCATTATGGATCATCATATTAAAAACATTGAGAAAGCGCATAAAAAAGCTGACTTCCTAAAACATAAAGCAGTAAGCTTTAGCATTGCTATTTCCTTTGGCGGTAAATTACGTCTGGATGGTAAAATTACCATGTTAACCAATTCGACAAAAATTAGAATCGACAAAAAAGACGAGAGTAAATTGATCTATACTGGCGAAAAAGTTTTTTTGTGTCCAGAAGATGCAAACGATAAAGGAGCTCGTTTCGATATCTTTACCTGGACTTATTTCTTCGGAATGCCATATAAGCTAAATGATCCTGGCAGCAAATTAGAGCTTGAAAATATGAGAGCTTTAAACGAAGTAGAATATCAAACAGCTAGGCTTACTTTTGAAAAAAATATTGGGGATTCACCCGATGATTGGTATATTATTTATACAGATCCCAAAGACCACACCTTACAAGCGACGGTCTATATTGTTACATTTGGAAGCAAAGGCGATATTACTAAGGCAGAAGATGATCCACATATTATACAATATCAGGATTTTAAAACTGTAGAAGGAATCCCATTTGCTACTAAGTGGAAGTTTTATGGTTGGACCGAAGAAAAAGGAATAACCAATGAATTGGGAGAAGCGATTATTACAGATATTACTTTTCTAGAAGACGAAGGTTCTATTTTTGAGACTCCCGATAATGCTAAAGAGATAAAGTTTTAATATAGCTTGAATATTAAAAATTCCTCCAGAACAAGTTCTGGAGGAATTTACTTTTATACTACTCTTTTATAAAAATGCAGTTTAATTTTTTGCTACATCGTTAAGATGAGGTACATCTTGAGTACTTGATGATTTTGATGAACCACATTGTCCTATTCGAGTCCAACTACTAGAAGTTCTTTCATACAAATATCCTCTATATGTTACACGATCTCCTACCTGGTAATTTTGCGAACTAGACCAAGGAGCCACTCCATCACAAATATCATTTCCGCCACCGCCAGGGTACATCGTTTTTATTCCAGCGATATCTCCGCTAGAAAGCCCATTCCTTTGTGCATTATATGTAGATCCATTTTTTTTCACAATAGTAGGTTGCCCATTTGCAGAAAAAGCATAAGAACCGTATAACATGATCGAATTAAAATCTAACGAATTAGTATACTCATCACCATCATATCCTTGTTGAGAATACGTCTTAAAATTGAAGTCTCTATTAGCTTGTATATTCTGAAAATTGATTGTGATATACTGATCTCTGTCTTTTCTGCTTTGCTCATGCCATAACCCAACAGCATGACCTATTTCATGAATTGTATTCCCTGTAGAGCATCCATTTGCCAGATTGATATTTTGTCTTCTTCCAGTGCGACCTACAGAAGATGAACAACCACCACCTGTTCTAAAATAGATATAAGCAGTCTGGTTTGTTCTTTTTACAAATTTAAGACTGGTATTTGCTTCCCAATGCGCAATCGCATTAGTTACCCTTGCTTGATTTGGTAAACTACTTTGTATTTCATAATACACTGTATTGTTTGGCCACCTACTCCCGGTACGCCCTGTACTTTTACCATTTTTTGATGATATCATATCATCAGGAATAACATGCATATCACCCCCCATAATAAATTCACCATTAATTTTTTCGACTTCAACAGATTGCCCATTGAGTTGAATAGTGACGACTTCTCCTTTTTGACCAGGATAAGCTTGTTCCTGTAAGAGTCTTTTTTCGACTGTTGTCTGGTTTTCTAATTGTTCGTGAGAATTGTCCTGATCATTCTCGCATGACGTGAAAGTTGTGCACGCAGCGAATGCTAAAGCACCTAGTAAGGTGCTTTTAAAAACTGTTTTCATAATTAATATTTTTAAGTTTGTGTTATAAGTTTAACTATGATTTTCTCGTTTTTATTGTTCTGTAATAAATAATAATTATAAGTAATTAAATCTACATAAAGAACTGATGTTTATCAACTTCCAAAACATCTTACATATAAAATGACAGGTTTTTTTTGTATCTTTAAAAGACACAAGTTTTGTTCTAAAATTTATTCTCATGACACCACTCTTCAAAAAATTACAATTACCGTTCTCACTAGATGAGATATTGATTCTTAATGAACCCGAAGGGTTTTGTGAAGACCTTGATTGCCTTAAAGGTGTAAATGTTAAAGAATCCTTGATTCAGGTATCAGAAGTTGATTTTGCCGTTATATTTGTTACCGAAAAGAAGCAAATAGAAAATCGTATAGAAACCGTATATCCAAAACTAGTAGGAGATGCAATACTTTGGTTTGCATACCCCAAAAAAAGTTCTAAAAAATATACTTCAGAAATTAATAGAGATTACGGTTGGGGAGTTCTTGGAGATTATAACCTCGAAGCTGTAAATCAAGTTTCTATTAATACAGATTGGAACGCTCTACGTTTTAGAAAAATAAGTTTTATTAAAATGATGGCTGGTAACAAAAATCATGCACTAAGCAAAGCTGGTAAAGAAAAAACTACTGAGATTTAATGAGTTGGCATTTATATATTTTATCATTCATTTTTGGTATTGCAGGAGTTTTTCATCTAATCCGTCCTAAGGCATTCATGAGAATAATGCCATTGTATATTCCTTACCATAAGCTATTGGTATATTTAAGCGGTATTGCAGAAATTTTTGTAAGTCTTGGTCTGTTATTTACCCCAACCAGAACATTTTCTGCATGGAGTATAATTTTTATGCTTATTCTATTTTTCCCGGTTCATATACATATGCTTGTACATAAAAAAGCTAGTTTAAATTTTCCAAAATTCGTTTTGGTCACTAGATTATTACTCCAATTTGGTTTAATCTATTGGACATATCTTTACCTTTAATTTTTTTGTTCACTTCAAAATGTTATCGATACTTCATCAAAAAAACCCTTACATTACTGTAAGGGCGCTTTTAACATCAAACAAAATTAACTTATGAAAAAAACCTCTCTGCAAAGAGGCAGCTATTTTTTATATCTTATGATATGACTTGGTATGAATCTTCATCATAGTTTATAGAGTTCATGTCATAATTATCTTTCTTTAATAGTACTATAGCAATACCACAAAAAACAAGATGAGCAAATGCAAAAAGTAGGCAATCTGCATCAACTAAAAACAAAGTGAAAAAAGTAAATAGTATGATGACAGTGATTAAAGCTTTTCTGATGAAAATCCCTAAAATCAAGAACATTCCTATTACAAATTCCTCAAAAGGTACTAATGGAGCAAGGGTTTCTATAAATGCTATATTAAATACTGTAACATTACCAAAATATATATCTAGCCTTTCTAAAAACTCAGAATACCTAATTACATTATAAGTACCGCTCAACACCAGCAATACTCCAAATACCACTCTAGTGAGATGATATAAATAAATTCTAATTTTCATGATAGATTTGTGTGTAATTTTGAGCGGCAAATTTAAATCTTACCATGATTCTGATTCTTGTATAATTTTGTATATAACTTGTATAAAAATCGATGTAATCGATTAATTATCAACACAATCAAATGTATTTAACCAAAAATACTTGTACAAAAGAATTCCTGTTTTATTGATTTTATTTTTGTAACTTTAAAATGTTAAAGAATTGTTTATGAACCGTTATACCTTGAATGAGACTTTTGTAGTACATCAATATGCTATTGATGAATGGGAAGCGGAACCTCATAATCATAATTATTTTGAAATCATTTTTATTGAAAAAGGAAATGGATATCACACCATTAATGATATACGTTTTCCTTATAAAGAAAACAATATCTTTTTACTTGCACCAGAAGATACTCATCACTTCGAAATTGAAAAACGCACTAATTTTACTTATTTCAAGTTCACAGAACTTTTATTTTCTAGTAAAGTCAATCTTCCTGACAGGAAATATTGGCTACAACGTATTGAGCAATTATTACACCAACCCAATATTATACCAGGAGATGTAATTTCTCATGAAGAAGATCGAAGTATTATTTGGGATATTCATAATGTTGTCTTAGAAGAATTTAAAAATGAGAAAGTATATTATCAAGAAATCATTTCTAATGCGATAAGTACTATCCTAAGTATAATAGTTCGTAATATCTCTGAAAAATATAATTCACATCAAAAAAAGATGCTTGTTTCTCACAATAAAATAGATTCGATCTTGAGTCATATTAGACAACATGTTTATGACAATGATCTTACCAAGATTAATTTTTTGGCAAATAAATTTAATATGTCTCAGAGTTCAATTAGCACATATTTTAAGAGAAAAACAGGAGAATCTATACATCAGTACGTTACAAAGTATAAAATGAAATTGGTAGAGTATCGCTTACAACACACCGAATTTACTATTGCAGAAATTGCATATCAATTGGGATATACAGATGAGAGTCACCTTACCAAAACTTTTAAAAAGCATTTTTCGATGTCTCCCAAACAATACCGTAACGAGATTTCTATTAGTTAATAGTAGTATTATCCAAAAATTTCATTTAATATTTTGGCCAGTCGTATTCCTCCTTTTTGTAATTGAGAGCGTACTATAGGAAAATAATCATACATATATTTATAGCCAAGTTTTTCACCTACATTTGCTGACCCATAAACCTGTTGTGCAAGCTTTTGAGATTCGTCTATCCAGTCTACTATGCCACCGTTTTGAATCGTTTTAACCTCATCATTAGATAAATTTGTCTTGTTTATAGATAACTCTGTATAACTCATCCCATAATAATCTATCATATCACTATCCCAAACTCTATGCAAATTAGATCCATCTCTAAACCAACGTACTTGGATATCATTTCCTCCTTTATCCTCTCCCCTTCCTACATGAAGTGGTTGATGTAAATCACCAACAAAATGCACTAGCATTTTAAGATGAAATATAATATCATCTTTAGATGATTTTTCATCTTTTAATACCGATACACATGTATTTATTCCTTTTACCAAGTCACCATATTCACTAGGTTTTTCTTCTCCATATTTCTTATCAAATGGAAAATTAACATAATGCCAAGGGCTATAACTTCTATATTTTTCGTTACTTTTAATTTCATCAGCAAATGTTGAAATCAAGGCAAGACTCTGACCGTTAAGAAGTTTTGCTATATTACGCTTTGCTTTCTTAGTTAGATATGAATCTGCGATCTGACCTGTAGCTCTATGTCCCGTTTTTCCCCAATCATAATCTGCAGAAAATCCAGATAAAGAAATTATGAATAAAACAAGTAGCAATTTATATTGAAGTTTCATTTATATATATTTTGAAGCAAAGATAAAAAAGGGTATGTTAGTGATTCGTTAAAAATGATTAATTGCGCATAAATAATATTAAAAATAACAAATAGTAATTGTCTCAAATCAAAATATGCTTTCAGATTTGTCGTTTTAGCTGTTTATGTATGTAGTGTTTACTTATCAAACACAATTCAATTCATATTAAACATTTAGCCAATATCAATTTGATTATTATTCATTTTTTATTTGCTATACAAAAAAACCCTACGCTACTATGAAGAGTAAACTTTATTTATTTATGATCTTGATTTCTGCATTGAATTTTGCTCAAAAAAAAGAATTTAACTCTGCAGTGGTTAAAATCAATAGATATATAGAGGGTTCTCTGGTCACGCCTTATTCTGAAGATAATGTTCCTTTGGTTATTTTTATAATGGACGCCGGAGCGATTAATAGAGATGGTAATGATCGAATGTCTAAAAACGATACTTTTAAGCAGCTATCCTATGAACTTGCAAAAGAAGGCATTGCAACTTATCGTTATGACAAAAGGCTTTTTAAGATGGATGGTTTAGGGATTAAAGAACATGAAATTTCTTTAGATCATTACATTGAAGATGCGATATCAATAGTAGATTATTTCAATAAAAACGGAAAATATAAAAAAGTCATTATTGCTGGTCATGGTCAAGGTTCTCTAGTTGGTATGATTGCTGCAAAAGGGAGAGCAGATGGTTTTATTTCTATTACAGGAAATGCCGTATCAATAGATCGGGTAATTATAGAACAAATTGCGAAGCAAGCTCCTGGTTTGGATAAAAGTGCTTCTGTTGCTTTTAAACAATTAAAAGAAAATGGTAGAGCTACCGATTATGATCCAGCACTAGAATCTATTTTTAGATATAATTTACAACCATTTATGAGTTCCTGGGTAAAATATAACCCTTCTGAGGAAATTTTAAAATTAGAAATGCCAATTCTTATTATTTACGGTGATAAAGATATCCAGGTAGAATTGGTACAAGCAGAAAAATTTAAAGAGATTATACCACAAGCCGAATATCTATTTGTTATGGATATGAATCATATTTTAAAAGAAATTAAAGGAGGTCGACTAGAAAATCACAAATCATATAATGAACCCCATAGAAAAATAATGCCAGAAGTTCTGACCGGGATTACTAACTTTGTGAATCAATAGTTTATTTAAAAAATTATATAACCCTAATCCAAAACACCTAATGCCACATCGCATTATATTCTCTGATATTGATGGAACGCTGTTAAATTCTGAAAGAGAGCTTTCTGAACTTACGATTTCAGAAATTAGAAGAGTTAAGAACACTATACCTGTAGTTTTAATATCTTCCAGAATGCCAGATGCTATGAATCATTTGCAGGAAGAGTTAGATATAAAAGACCAACCTATGATATGTTATAATGGAGGGTTAATTTTGATAGATCAAAAACCTGTTCATTCTACTTTTATACCTCCTGATATTATAGAAGAATTAAATAATTTTAATAAAGATCAAAAATTTCATATAAGTTTATATCACAATAATGATTGGTTTGTTCCCGAGATGGATTTTTGGGCAAATCGAGAAGCAAATAACACCAAAGTAAATCCGGTGGTAAAACCAACTCAACATGTGATACAAGAATGGAAAGCCGATAACAAAGGAGCCCATAAGATTATGTGTATGGGTGAAGAATCCTATATAGATCAAGCTTATGCTTTTTTAGAAGATAGTTTCAAAGACACTCTTCATTTATACCGTTCTAAACCAACATATATAGAGATTGCCCATAAAAGTATTTCAAAGTTAACAGCTATAGAAATTCTGCTTGACTCTTATTTTAAAATTCCAATTTCTGAAGCAGTTGCATTTGGAGATAATTATAATGATATTGCAATGCTCCAAGCAGTAGGAACTGGTGTAGCTGTAGCAAATGCAAAACCAGAAACGTTACAAGTAGCAAATGTTATTACGCTTTCAGGAAAAGAAAACGGAGTAGCAACGTATATTCAAAAAAACATTTTATAACTGTGCAAAGAACAATTCATACCATAAAAAACCTAGTATTTGCATTTGCTATATTTAATCTGGCTACTGGTTGCAAAACCACACAACATCCTGTTACATCTAAAAACGTATCTACTATACGCGCTTCTATTGATCTTGTTAATGTAACAGATGATAAAGTTAAGGTAGAAATCCAAATCGATAACTTAAGTCTGGATACAATAAGTTACTACTTGCCAAAAATTGTACCTGGTACTTATCAAAATAACAACTTTGGAAAATATATTGATGATCTTAAAGCGTTTGATCACGAGGGCAATTCTATTTATGTTCAAAAACATGGTGACAATCGTTGGAAAATAACCAATGCCAAACAATTAGATAAAATTACATATTGGGTAAATGACACTTTTGATTCTGAAAGTTCTCATGATGTTTTCTCACCAACAGGATCTAATATTATAAAAGATAAAAATTACATTCTAAATCTATACGCGTTTGTAGGTTATTTTGGTGGGATGCAAGAAAATAAATACAAATTATTTATTAAACATCCTTCTTTTCTGGAAGCTTCAACTTCTATCGAGGAAATACTTTTTGATAATGCAACAAATACTTCTAAAAACGATATCGATTACTTTGCGTTTAAAAGATATGCCGATGTAGTAGATAATCCAATTATGTACTCTATTCCAGATAAAGCAAGCTTTAAAATCAATGACATAGAGATACTTCTAAGTGTTTATTCTAAAAACAAAACCCACAAAGCGGCAAGAATAATGCCCCAGATGGAACGCATGATTAGAGCACAAAAGGATTTTCTGGGCGATATTAACTCTACAAAAAAGTATAGTATATTACTTTACCTTTCTTCTGCAAAATCAGATGACGCACATGGTTTTGGAGCTTTAGAGCATAATACTTCTACGGTAGTTGTATTGCCAGAATCCCTATCTCATGAAAAACTTAATGAGGCACTTATCGATGTTGTTTCTCATGAGTTTTTTCATATTGTAACGCCATTAACCATCCATTCTAAAGAAATTCACAATTTTGATTATAATAGTCCAAAAATGTCCGAGCATTTGTGGTTATACGAAGGTACTACAGAGTATTTCTCAATGCTATTTCAAATTACACAAGGACTTATCACTAAAGATGAATTTTTTGAACGAATCGTTGGTAAGATTGAAGCATCTTCCTCGTTTGATGATTCTATAGCTTTTACAACTATGAGTAAAAACATTTTGGTTGATCCTTATCGTAATAGCTACAGAAATGTTTATGAAAAAGGAGCATTAATCTCTATGTGTCTGGATATTATAATGCGTGAAAAAAGTGACGGAGTTTATGGATTGCTTGATCTTATCAAAAATTTATCGGTTCGATATGGTATTGATGTCCCTTTTGATGATAAAGAACTTATTAATGCAATAGAAGAAGATTCGTATCCAGAGGTGAGTGCATTTTTACAAACACATGTTATGAACAACACTCCTATTGATTATGAATTTTACCTTAATAAAGCCGGAGTGCTTTATGGAATAAAGAATGCGCCTTCTTCTTATTTTATTTTTAAACAAGACCCCTTTGTAACTGGTTCTGAAGTTACCAAAGAAGTTATTTTCACATCAGACATCCCATTTAATAGCTTTCTAAAAGAGCTTGGAATTTTAGAAGGAGATGTTTTGCTAAGTATTAACAAAAAAGAATATAATCTTAATAATATATATGATCTGTTTGGTGATTCTAATAAATGGAAAATAGGAGACGAAATTACATTTAGGATTAAGCGTAATAACGAGGTTATGACACTTAAGTCCAATGTAACCAAACCTACTATAGAGAAGATAATTTTAGAACAAGACCCAAAAATTTCAGAACAACAAAAGATGTTATTAAAAAAATGGATTAATGATTAGAAACTTCTATTTTGATATCATTTTTGACTTCTTCAAATTAAGTGTATTTTGCGAGGTATCTTTTTTAAAACTAAATAATTAATAATGGAGAACATTCCTTTTTTTACAGATGACACCATAGTTTTTGGAATTTTAATGCTTTGTTTAGGGTTCGTTTTTTATACATCTTCTATTCGTAATAATTTCTGGAAAACCTTCTATAAATTTGTTCCTGCACTACTGCTTTGTTATTTATTACCTGCAATATTCAACTCGTTAGGAATTATTTCTCCTCAATGGAAAGAATTAGATGCAGAAGGAGTACTAGTAGAAAAATC
This sequence comes from Aquimarina macrocephali, assembly GCF_051627225.1. Taxonomy (NCBI): domain Bacteria; kingdom Pseudomonadati; phylum Bacteroidota; class Flavobacteriia; order Flavobacteriales; family Flavobacteriaceae; genus Aquimarina; species Aquimarina macrocephali. Next base: position 3,443,718 of record NZ_CP151795.1, on the reverse strand, counting down.
TTCTAATGTTTATTATGTTGCCAGTAGATTTTTACTTCCTGCTTCTTTGGTATTAATGACATTAAGCATCGATCTCAAAAGTATTTTTAATTTAGGTCCAAAGGCGTTAATTATGTTTTTAACAGGAACCCTTGGTGTCATTATTGGTGGCCCTATTGCAATCCTGCTTATTTCTCTCGTTTCTCCAGAAACTGTTGGCGGAGCTGGATTTGATGCCATTTGGAGAGGTTTATCTACCTTAGCTGGTAGTTGGATTGGTGGAGGAGCAAATCAAGCGGCTATGCTAGAAATTTATCAATATAATCCTGAGAAATATGGAGGAATGGTATTGGTAGATATTGTTGTTGCCAATATATGGATGGCTATATTATTATTGGGTATCGGTAAGAGTGATAAAATCGATCGTTGGTTAAAAGCTGATAATAGCGCTATCGAAGCCTTAAAACAAAAAGTATCCAGTTATGCAGAAAGCATAACCCGAACCCCTACTCTATCGGATTATATCATTATGCTTTCTATTGCATTCACCGTAGTAGGGATTGCACATTGGGGAGCAGCAGGGGTTTCTAATTTATTGTCTGATAATTTTGAAGTTTTTAATGATAAGAGTTCTGCATTATCATCGTTTACTTCTAAGTTTTTCTGGATGATTACCATTGCTACTGCAATTGGAATTCTGTTATCATATACCAAAGTCAAGCAATATGAAGGAGCAGGAGCTAGTAAACTAGGAAGTGTTTTTATCTATATCCTGGTAGCTACCATAGGGATGAAAATGGATATTGGTAAGATTTTTGAAAACCCGGGACTTATCGCCATCGGACTTGTTTGGATGGCCATACATGTTTTACTTCTTATCGGAGTAGCAAAATTGATCAAAGCTCCTTACTTTTTTCTTGCCGTAGGCAGTAAAGCTAATATAGGAGGAGCAGCATCTGCACCAGTAGTTGCAGCAGCATTTCACCCTTCACTGGCAACAGTAGGTGTGCTTCTTGCCGTTTTTGGATATGTTGTAGGAACATATGGAGCCCTTTTATGTACTATTCTTATGCAAATAGCTTCTGGAAGCTGATAAAAAAGAGAGCACGTTTTACCCATTAGATTCTATTTTTTTGTTTCATTTAAAATAAAACTCGCATCTTTGTGGCCCTACTAAAAAACAAAAATCAGTACATGAAGTATTTTTCTATTCTATTATTTTTAACTGTATTATTAACGAATTGCAGTTCACCTACTAAGAAAGGGAATGTAACAGTAATAGGTAACATCAAAGGATTAAAAAAAGGAAAAGTATACTTACAAAGAATACAGGATACTCTATTGGTGAATGTGGATTCTGTAAGTATTGATGGTAATTCTGAATTTGTACTTACATCCGAGGTTAAAGAACCTGAAATTCATTACCTATACCTTGATAAAAACGACGGAAAACAATATAATGATCGTATCGACTTTTTTGTAGAACCAGGAGAGATCTCCATAACCACTAATTTACTTGATTTTGAAAATGATGTAAAAATAAAAGGTGGGAAAAATCAAGAGAAATATACTGAATACAAAAAAATGCTTAAACGATTCAATGAAAGAAATCTTAGGATCATTAAAGAAGATTTTGAAGCCAGTAAGCAAAAAGATGACGAAAAACTCATTGAAAATGATAAAGCTTACAAAAATTTAATGCGCCAAAAATATTTATATACTATTAATTTTGCTGTAACAAATAGAAAGTTAGAAGTCGCTCCTTATATCACACTTAATGAAGTTTTTGATGCTAACATAAAATTTTTGGATACCGTTGCCAGATCTTTAAGTCCTAAAGTAAAAAAATCTTTATACGGAAAACAATTGATTAAGTATATTGATGATCGCAAAGCCAAAGAAGCAGAAGCTACTATAGAAGAATAACTTTCTAAAATTCTGTAGATTTTCTAATATTTAAAGTGTCTTTTGATTCCTAAAACCATAAGTTTTCGGTACAAGAACTACTAAGTAAATTCTTGGTTAAATTCTATAAAAAATTTGAAATCATAAAAAAAGAAAAGCGAACCGAAGTTCGCTAAATTTTATGGCCAACATTTTGCTGGACATGTATTAAAACAACTAATCTCACTTGGGCCTGGACAACCTCCTGTTGCTCCTCCTTTAACTTGCGTTAACCCTAATTTAGAAATAGATTTTTTGTTAAGTTTTAACGACTTCAGATTCCTTTTTTTCATGATATATATTTAAAGGTTAATAATCAAACCAAATTAAGAAAATATCTATGTGCAAAAGTTAAAAAATGATTAAGAAAAAGAGAAAAAAGACTTAAAACACAAAAATCCATAGTTAAAAAGACTGTCTAAATTTGAGAGGAGTTAAAGTTACTCTCTTTTTAAAAACTCTGTTAAAAGCAGCTTCAGATTGATAACCAACTTCGTTGGCTATCTCCCCTACCGGCTTATTGCTCTCTATCAAAAGTTCTTTTGCCTGTAACATTCTCCATTGTGTGATATAATTCAATGGGGTTTCTCCCATTAAGTCCCTAAATTGATTACTAAAGCTTGTTCGCGACATTCCTGCGATTCGTGCTAGTGAAACCAGTCTCCAATTCATTTCTGGAGCACTATGAATAGCCTTTAGCACCTTACCTATCCGTTCGTCTTGCATAGCTGCTACAAACCCTTTTTTAGCTTTGTTTCTCTGAATATAAGCCCTTAACGTATGAATAAATAAAACCTCTCCTAGTTTATCTACAATGACCTGACTTCCTGGTTGTTCATTTCCAGCTTCATGAATTACAAGATTAACAATATTTTCTAACCATGAGAATTCTTTTTTCTCTGCATCAGGTATATGGATAATTTTAGGCATTTCTTTTATAAAAGGATGCTCTATACTTCTATCAAACTCAAAATGACCACATAGTAATGTTGTAGCTATATTATCTCCTTCGAATAAAGGCTTTCCTTTTAAAATAGCTCGTACTACATCCTGCCCGTTTTGTCGTTTACTTGTCTCTAAATCTGCCAACCAATGATTTGTCCCTAAAGGAAAAACAACAATATCACCCGCAAATAGTTGAATAGATTTATCTTTTGTTTTAAGTATACATTGACCCCGTGTTACAATATGAAACTGCGCGAAAGGCCCCTTAGGAATATCCATTCCCCATGGAGAAGAAAAATTTGATTTAAAATATACAGCACTCGATAATTTTACTTTTTTTAAAACATCACTAAATACATCCATAACACAATTTTGTACTATTGAGCAAATATAATTGTTTTTTAAGCACTAAAAACACAAATTATGATTCTATTTTTGTACTAATTATTAATCTACAAAATTATTTTCAATGAAAAAAATGATCTTAACTCTAGTAATTGCTATACTTGGAACAAGTCTGGGAGTAGCTCAAAAAGTAAACGTGAACAAAAATAATGTTGCTAATAATGGATATGATGTGGTCAATTACTTCACAACCAATACAGCAATGAGAGGAAGTATCGAGTTTTCTACTACATACAATGAAGCTACTTATTATTTTGCAAATGCAGAACATCTAAAAGCTTTCAAAGCTAACCCATCACAGTATCTTCCTCAATTTGATGGTTATTGCGCATTTGCTGTAGCGAAAATGAATAAGAAGGTACCTGTTGACCCTAATACATTTAGAGTCGATAATGGAAAACTATACCTCTTCTACAATGATTACTGGGAGGGCAAACCTTTTAATACAATTATACCATGGATTGGGAATGAATCTGAAATGGAAAAATTGGCAAACACGAACTGGAAGTCTCTTAAGAACAAATAATTATGATTTCATAAGATGAGTTCGATCCATTGGTATAAATGCCTTATCGCAAAATGTTAATTGAGGTATTACCGTATATCATCGATATGTATTTTCCTTAATTTAGTGATGAAACTTAAAACTTAAACATCATGTTAAAAACCATCTTAAATTTAAAAGGAACAAAAAGTCTTAAAAAAAGTGAACAAAAAGGAATAAACGGTGGTCGTATTCCGGTGCTTCGAAAATGTTGTAATCCTGCATTACGATGCTGTACTACTTCTCATGTAGCATTAAACAATCCTAGTTGTGGCGCTACTTATATCCCAGGATGCTCATATCATCCATCAAATGGTTGCTGTATCTAGATTTTTTTAAACAGAATAATTCATTCTGTTTTAAGACATTTTGAATTCATTCTCTATTTAGAAAAAGAAAAGTCCTAAACATAAGTTTAGGACTTTTTTTTAAGAGCCGATAGAGGGACTCGAACCCACGACCTGCTGATTACAAATCAGCTGCTCTAGCCAGCTGAGCTATATCGGCAAAAACGGTTGCAAATATAATTTCTACAACCGTTTTTACAAATATTTTTTAAAGAAAATTACAATGCATTTACTTTTTCAACTAAAGCCTTAGCTGTTTTTTCTAAATCCTCACGAAGAGATTTGAAATGTTTTTTAGGGTTTTCAAGTTTTCGTTCATTAGCCCTAGCCATAAATCCATCAAAAGATGTAATTGCTTCATCAATGATTGCTTCTCCAGATTTACCATCTTTACCAGGATTTTCTAATTCCCACATATAAACTTCTTCTATAATATCTCCTAAAACGTAATTTATATCTTTTTTAAGGTCTCTCTTATTTGCCATATCTAATTTGTTTTGTGCAAAATTAGTGTTTTCAATTCAATAATGAGTATGTAAAAGGCGAACTCCTTCTCAAATTTTTATTTTCAGAAAGAGTTAGTTACTCATTTACCATTTCTTTTATTTTTTCTATTACTTTATCTAAATGTTCTGAAGCTTTCATACTATTAAATTTTAGTTGTATGATTCCTTTTTCATCTATCACATAGGTTTCTCTTCCTGGCAGTAATCCCAATAATTCTGATTTCACGTCAAAAAGTTTTCTTAATTCACCTTTAGGATCAGACAAGAACATAAAGGGAAGTGCATATTTACTTTTAAATCTCGCGTGTGATTTTATACTATCGGCACTTATACCTATCACTTCTACGCCTAGGGTTACAAAATCAACATAATTATCTCTAAAGCTGCAGGCTTCTTTTGTACAACCAGGAGTAAAGTTTTTAGGGTAAAAATAAAGTATCAGATTTTTTTTTCCGATAATATCAGAACTTAAAAATTGTTCTCCTTTATCATTCGTAGCGATAAACTCAGGAACCTTATCACCTACTTGCAACCCCATATTCTATTCTCCTTTATAGATTACAAAATTGCGAGGGGTTTCATATAGGGTAACTTCAATATCGTATTGTGAAGCTATCTTTTTACGCAATCTGTTCCATATTACAAAGGCTATATTTTCTACAGTAGGATTTAAACTCTCAAACTCTTCAACCTCTTCATTAAGATTTTTATGATCCATATAGTCTTCGACTTCGGTTTTAATGTACTCTTTTAAAATCTTAAGATCCATCAAAAACCCTGTTTCTGGGTCTGTCTCTCCTATTACTGCCACGATAAGTTCATAGTTATGGCCGTGATATTTTGGATTGCTACACTTGCCAAATATCTGAAGGTTTTTTTCATCACTCCAATCCTTTCTATACAATCGATGTGCTGCATTAAAATGAGCTTTTCTACAGGCTTTAATCCTCATAAGGTTATGTGTGAATAAAATTTTTCAAAAATGATTTTAAACCATTCTGTGTATTGTTCGGGATGCTCTAATATATCGTGTTTAACAGCTTCTATAGGCATCCATTTCCAATCGACTACTTCTTCAGTATTAATGACAGGATCTTCTTCATATTCTCCTAATAATACATGATCGTACTCATGTTCTGTAAGTCCATTATCAAAAGGAGCTTTATATATAAACGAGACAGAATCTTTTAATGAGGTGGTAAATCCCATTTCTTCTTGTAATCTTCGTATTCCTGCTTCTACGTTAGTTTCTCCTTCTCTTTGGTGACTACAACATGTATTAGTCCATAAACCAGGTGAATGGTATTTATGGTGCGCCCTTTGCTGAAGCATTAATTCGTTTTTACCATTAATAATAAATACCGAAAAGGCTCTATGTAATACAGCTTTTTGATGTGCTTCTAGTTTAGGCATCAACCCGATTTGCTCATCATTTTCATTAACCAGGATAACTTTTTCTTCTTTCATTGCTTTTAATTGCTCCAAAATTACAAAATCATAAGAGTAATTCATAATCCATCCAGTTTATAGATGTTAATTTAGCTGTATCTGTTCTTAGTGAAAACTTTACTATAAAATTTTTAAATAGTAAAGCAAAAAATCTGCCATATCTCAGAATTGGCTTTAATATTTATTTTAAACTTATTATCCTGTAGTTTTTCAAAAACAGAATTTCTTCAATAAAAAACGCCTCAACAGTATGAGGCGTTTTTTATATATGTATAGAATTTATCGCTATAAAAATTATTTAATGATGATAAATTCGCTTCGTCTATTTAATTGGTGTTTATCTTTTTTACAATTCGATTCATTACCACAGTCATTAACCAATTGTGTTTCTCCATATCCTTTTCCTGTTAATCGATCTGCAGATATGCCATTATTGATCATATAATTTACTGTAGCTTCAGCTCTTTTTTCAGATAAATACAAGTTATACTGATCTTCTCCATGACTATCTGTATGTGATCTAATTTCTAGTTTCATATCAGCATATTGATTCATCACTTCAATCACTTTTGCTAGTTCTACTTTTGCATCAGAACGTATTGTATATCCATTAAAGTCAAAGTAAATTGGCTTAAGCGATAATATCTTTGTTAAGTCGTCTCCTACATCTGCAGATTTAATTTTCTTTTCTAATGCAAGTGGAGTATCTATCGTTTGAGATTTATCGGATGTATTCACGAGCTTCTCCAGAGTGTTATACTCTTCTTTCTCTGCTCTTACAAAGTAACTGGTTTCACATTCTACTAATTGTGAATAGGTAGCCTCATCACCCATAACAAAACTTTGTATTAGGTTATTATTGCTATCATATATAGATACTTTGGTTCCTGGCAGTAATTCGTTAGTATCCTTATCAGTAACCAATCCTGCAATTGTAGTTTCACAGAAATCTTTTAAATCTTCTAGCTCTACGAAGCTATAAATATCATCACTTCCTTTTCCTCCTTCACGATTAGATGAAAAGTATCCTTTCTTGGTGTTTTCATCAATTATAAACGCAAAATCATCTTTAGGCCCATTAATTGGTCTACCAACGTTAACTACTAATTTTTCTTTGTCTGTTTGCGGATTAATCTTTGTTACGTATACATCTAATCCTCCTAAACCTACATGTCCATTAGACGAAAAATATAATTCGTTGTCCGCTCCTATAAATGGGAATGTTTCTTTTCCTTCTGTATTAATTCTATCTCCCAAATTTTTTGGCTCTCCAAAACTACCATCTCCATTAATAGCTACTTCATACAAATCAGAAAGTCCTTTTCCTCCAGGCATATCTGACGAAAAATACAGTGTTTTTTCATCACTACTCAATGTAGGATGTGCTACAGAATATTCATCACTATTAAATGGTAAATTTTGCGGTGTTGTCCATCCTCCTTCAGGATTTTTATAGGAACGATATATTTTCAACTTATTTGTTCCTCTTTGATCACGACCTAGTTTTCCTTCTTCAAAATTATTTCTTGTAAAGTAGATAGTTCGTGTATCTTTTGTAAAAACAGGTGTTGACTCGTGAAATTTGGAATTTATTTTTCGGTCAAACCTTCTTATTTTCGAAAAGCTATTATTTACAGAGTCATATTTTGCTTCAAAAAGATTTAGGAAAGCCTCTCCATTCCATTGATGAATAGCCTTTTTAAATGTTAATGTATCTCTAGAAGAGCTAAACACTATACTTTTTCCATAAAAAGCGGTTCCAAACTCAACAAAAGAAGAATTCACTGATGCATTTTCTATCTCAAATCTACCTGATTGAAAATCGATACGTTTTAGATAATCAGATCCGTCTAAAAATAATTTTGCACGTTGGTCATTTCCATTAGCTGCTGCAAATTTTTGCATGTACGTATCAGAATCCTGGTACCTTTCTACTGTTTTTAGAGTCTGCGCATATCTAAAGTAGTACTCGGGCTCAACTTGATCAGGATAAGAATTCATTAATTCTTCATACCATTTTAGTGCCTCTTCAAACTGGCTATTAAAATAATAACTATCTCCCAGATTCATAAAAAGATCCGCACTTTTATATCCTTTTCTAGCTACTTTAAGATACGTTTCCTGTGCATCAATGTATTGATACTTATCGTATTGCTCTTTGGCTTTTTTGAGTTTTTTTTCTTGAGATAAAAGAGTATTGTTCCCGAAAAACAACAACATAAAAATCAATAATGATTTAAGTAAATATTTCCCCATTTTTTTACTATTACTTTTTAAATACTTAATTAAAAGAAACGCGGTGTCAGCATTCTATTATATTTTTTGAAAAGTTCGAATCGTAGCATTACCTCATAACTTCCATCATTAAATTGTGACTGTCCTAACTCCGTTGTTTCTCGATCATAGGCAAATCCAATCATCATTGAGTCTGATATCTGAAAACCTACCATACCACTTAGTGCTGCACTCCAACGATATGCTGCTCCTAAGGTTAAACGGTCATACAACAAAAAGTTTGCAGATACGTCTACTTGCAATGGCGCTCCAAATACTAGTTTGCTTAAAACGGCAGGTTTAAATTTTATATCATCACTCAAATCAAAAACATGACCAGCTATCAAATAATAGTTGATTCGTTCTTCTGCCAAAAAACTCACTGCCGTACTATTGACATCTGTAGTACTTTCATCAAAATGATCTGTTTCTAATAGATTAGGAGCACTTAGTCCCACATAAAAACGATCTGTATGATAATAGACTCCAACTCCTACATTAGGGCTAAATTTATTATCAATATTGTTTTCGAATAAAGCATCATTACTATTAAACCGGTTTAATTTTTGAAAATCTACATTTAACAAATGACCGCCCGCTTTTAATCCAAAACTTAGTTTTCCTTGTTCTGAAGTAGGAATAGAATAGGAAAAATCAATATCAAAATATGTCTCATCGGTAGGGCCAATCTCATCATTAACAATAGATACACCTAAACCAAGGCGTTCATTACCTCCTATAGGAGTATTAAGAGTAAGTGTTTGAGTACGTGGCGCACCATCTAAGCCAACCCATTGACTACGGTGAAGTCCCATAATACTTAATACTCCACGACTACCGGCATAGGCAGGATTAACACTAATCGTATTGTACATGTATTGGGTATATTGAGCATCTTGTTGTGCGCAAATAGAAGTTGTAGCAAAACCTAAAACTACAAGCATAAACATTATTGACGATGTATTCATAAGTATTTAATTCGATTTAGGGAATAACAAATATATGATATTCCAGATACATTTATCTATTTATATACAAGTAACCAGCTTTGGACATGTTGATTCCACTAGCGTTTTCATATTCTAAAACATAAAAATAAGTCCCTACTGGCAGTTCTTTATTACGGCCTATTGTAGCTCTTCCTTCGCTAATCCCTTCAAAGAATCTAGTTCCGGATTGTTCATATCGATCCTGTTCAAATATCTTAACTCCCCAACGATTGAATATCTGTAATGTATTATTAGGAAAATTATCTAATCCTACTATTCTAAACTGATCATTAATACCATCTCCATTAGGAGAGATCCCGGTATATACAATAATTTGATCATCAACATCCGCAATTACAATAAATCCATTATTTTCTTCTATTGTTATTCCGGTTCCTATTACAGTTACTGTTGTTGGGTCGGTTCCTTCTGTTTGTAAACTCCCTAACGGAAGTGTTGTATTGTCGATATCTACTATAGTTGCTCCTACGGGAACATTCGCAATATAATCTCCGTTTAGATCTGTAGTTACGATTTGCTCTACCCCATTAACATCGATAATATTAACATCTACTCCTTCTAAGTCTGGCTCACCAATATCCTGTGTGCTATTATCATTTAAGTCACTATACAAATGACCTGTTATAGTACCATTTGGAGCAGGAACTACTGTTATTGTAATCACTGCATCATCACAAGCTAGTGGGATCGCTATACTACATAGGGTATAGATAATGGTATAGTCACCCGGTGGAGTATTTGGTAAAACTGTAACTTCTCCTGTAGTTGGGTTTAGGCTAACACCATCTCCTGGATTGGGATCTGCGACTGTTGTTATCGTAACATCCACACCTAGTGTAACCCCATTTCCATCTAAAATATCATTGTCATTAACAACATTGATAGAATTACCTCCTGTATCACCATCTATAGTCACCGTATCATCATTTGCTATCAAGCATGATAAAGGTATATTAACGGATAGCATTCGTTTACAACCATTAACCGCTGTTGCTGTAACATCAATGTTTACTCCTGGGGTTATCCCTTCAATACTCCATACATTACCAGAAATATTGTTTACGGTCCCCGAAGTACTGGTCACTGTACCTGAGCTTACAGTTACCTCCAGGGAATATGTTGTTGAATCGGCTGAGCAAGTTGGAGCACTTGTCACGCTAATAGTTGGCGCAGCATTAACTGTAAGTATTCTTTCTTCTGAAGTTTTAGAATCACATGCATATGTCGAACTGGAGACAATTACTCGATATCGATTTCCATCATCAGATGCTGAAGCATTTGTAATTGTTAATGTATTGGTAGTTGTAGTGCTATGAATACCACTATTTGTTAAATCATCCCAGGAACTACCATTAAATAATTGCCATTGATATGTATCTGCATTAGAAGTTAATATGGTAAACGTAGTATCTGTTCCTTCACATATTGTAGAATTAGATGGCTGCGTAGTAATGGTCGGAGCAACTCCAGCAGTAATAACATTAGTATTTGTCCCGGTATACCCGTCACTTCCCGAGGTAACTAAGCCATTTCCATCAACGGTAAGTCCAGCTCCAAAAGTACCATTCCCCAAAAGGCCATCATCATCATCATCTGTAAATCCTGCTTCAATAACATCATTACAATTATCCCCATCACTGTCTAGATCGTGATAATCTGGAATTCCATCATTATCTGTATCAGTACTTTTACAGGTAAATACTATTAATTCTAAACGATCATATCCTATTCCACTTCCACCAACCTGAATAAATTGGAGTGTAAAAGAAGAAACCGCTCCTTGTATCTGTAAAGAACCAGATGCAGTTCCATCGGCATCATTCATACTACTTTCTCTTGTATAAATACCTAAAAAAGCAGAATCCGCTCCCCCATCTCTTGCAGTTGTTGATGTTGTATGAAAATCATTCGTTCCTCCTAGTTTTCTCCATGTTAATCCTCCTAGCAGAGTAATATCTGCAGAATTTTGGGTAGGCCCACTAAATGATCCAATACGATCTAAATGTAGTATTGGATTATCTACAATTACAGGATTTCCCAAAGCATCTTCAAAACTAATAGTTAGTGTTGAGTTCCAATTATAGTCACTTTGTAATGAAACATCTCCAGCCAAATTTTCTGACCAAAAACCTGCACCTATAGGGTTGAAATTTCCATTAGAAAACGCCGTGGTTGTATTTGTAGTAGCTCTAAGAATTAAATTTGGAGCAATAGTCGTTGTATTATTAAAACCGGTACCACTCCAATTTCCAGATTGTACTGGAGTACATATCCCTTCTTCTGTATCTAAAATACCATCGTTATCATCATCATTATCACATATATCTGAAACAGTATCCCCGTCTGTATCAATGTTTCCTGAAATTGTAGAGTCACATGAATCAATTACAGGACAACAAATACTATAATCTTCTGATATCCATATTGTTTGATCTAAGCCAATTCTTGCTACTCCTGCGGCATAGGAAATTACTAATTTATCAATCGCATTTCCATTAGAGTTAACCAATACAGATCCATTATCATTAGTACTCGATGGATTATCCGATTGTCCGTCGGCCGTTTGTCCAATAATCGTAAAAGTTGGTGTATCTCCAGCTGCAGTAAGTATTAAAGGAACATTTACACCTCCAACAGATGCGGTAAAAGTAACATTATCATCAAAAGTAACATTATAATCAATATCATCTACCTTAAAATCATTGATCGTAACAGGCGTAGAAAAATCTATAGTAAGACTTGCTTGATCTCCTACAGCTACATCTCTTATAGCCATTTTATATCGCTTATTGTCGATTTCTGTTCCACTAGTACTTAAAACATTATCAGGATCTTGTAATGTTAATGTTAATGTTGCAGGAGCCGAACACACCGAAGTCGTATAAGTAGAGCTTAGAACTGTGGTTTCATCCCATGGATTAGGAGTCAAAAGACTCCAATCAAAAGTTTGAGAATTACCAAGACATTGTGCTTTAACACCTGTGAATGAAGTACTAAAAAAAAGAAATAATACAAATACTTTAATTCTGAATGTTGATCCAGAATTTCCCCCAAAAGTAATTTTTTTCATATGACGAACATTTATAATATCATTTGCAAAAACTCTACGAAATAAATTTTTACAAATTATTTATAAAACATAATTAATATCACACAATAAAACCGTAATAAAAATACGGTTTTACCATAATACGATTACAAAACTAAGAAAATAAATTTCTTAACTATTTAATAAAATTTATTTTCCAATTTTCTCGATGCAAATCACTTTTAACCGGTGAAATACACATGCTCGCCAAAGTTTATATATATATTTAAAAAAGGAATCCCCTCCTTGTTGTTTAATTCTAATTACGCTTAATATCTCTAATTCTATAAAGCCAAAATCTTCATTTTTCAAGCAAAACATAAGAAGTTTTACGTATATGCCATTAATCAATTCTCCCCAATAACATCTTAATAATTACGAAACTAGATATAAATCTAATCGTTTTAACATTTAACTTTATATCAAATTTTAAAATAATCGATAAAAAATTATTTTCATCGATTAAATACATACAGACAAATCTTCAAATCTATTTTTTCGTACCAGACATTTCAATGTTCCTACACTATGAAATCGTAAGAGCTTTATTGTCTATTTTAATATTATATTTGCATCCTCATTTAGATATAAGGGCAGATAATAAACATATCATCAAACTTATAGGAATCATAAAATGAATAGGCGGCTAAAAGCTTATTTTGATAAGAAATTTGGTGCTATTGAGAGTGTATCTAAATATTTAGAATAATAAACAAAATAAAATGAAATTTATAGACGAAATTGGGAGAAGAAGAACCTTTGGGATCATCTCTCACCCTGATGCAGGTAAGACTACATTGACCGAAAAATTATTACTTTTTGGAGGTGCTATTCAAGAAGCAGGGGCCGTAAAATCAAATAAAGTTAAAAAAGGAGCTACCAGTGATTTTATGGAAATCGAACGTCAAAGAGGTATATCTGTTGCTACCTCGGTATTAGCTTTTGAGTACAAAGGCATTAAGATTAATATTCTGGATACTCCCGGGCATAAAGATTTTGCCGAGGATACCTTTAGAACATTAACCGCTGTGGATAGTGTAATTGTTGTGATTGATGTTGCAAAAGGTGTTGAGGAACAAACCGAAAAGTTAGTTTCTGTTTGTAGAATGAGAAATATTCCTATGATTGTTTTTATTAACAAACTGGATCGTGAAGGAAAAGATGCCTTTGAACTTCTGGATGAAATAGAACAAAAACTAGGCCTTACCGTTACTCCATTAAGTTTTCCTATTGGAATGGGATATGATTTTAAAGGAATTTATAATATTTGGGAGAAAAATATTAATCTTTTTAGTGGAGATAGTAGAAAAAACATTGAAGAGACTATTGAAATATCTGATTTATCTTCTCAGGGTCTTAATGACATAATCGGGGATACTGCTGCAGACACATTACGTGAAGAATTAGAATTGGTAGAAGGTATATACCCAAAATTTGAAAAAGAACAGTATCAAAATGGTGATTTACAACCTGTGTTTTTCGGATCGGCATTAAATAATTTTGGTGTTAGAGAATTATTAGATTGTTTTGTTACCATTGCTCCCCCACCAAGACCTAAGGAAAGTGATGTACGATTAGTGCATCCTGAAGAAAAAGATTTTACAGGGTTTGTGTTTAAAATCCATGCGAATATGGATCCAAAACACAGAGACAGACTGGCATTTATAAAAATTGTATCAGGAACCTTCGAAAGAAACGTTCCGTATCTTCATACAAGGCATAATAAAAAGCTTAAGTTTTCTAGTCCTAATGCTTTTTTTGCCGAAAAAAAGGAGATTGTAGATATATCATATCCAGGTGACATTGTTGGATTACACGATACCGGAAATTTTAAAATTGGGGATACTCTCACCAAAGGAGAAATTTTGCATTATAAAGGAGTCCCTAGTTTTTCTCCAGAACATTTTAGGTATATCAACAATGCAGATCCTATGAAGTCTAAACAACTGGCAAAGGGGATTGATCAATTAATGGACGAAGGAGTTGCTCAGCTTTTTACTTTAGAATTGAATGGAAGAAAAATTATAGGAACAGTTGGTGCTTTACAATATGAAGTAATTCAATATAGGTTAGAGCATGAATATGGTGCAAAATGTACTTATGAGAATCTTAATGTTCATAAGGCTTGTTGGGTAGAAGCTAAAGATCAGGACAATGATGAGTTTAAAGATTTTAAACGTGTAAAAAGTAAATTTCTGGCAAAAGATAAACATGATCAATTGGTATTTTTGGCTGATTCTTCTTTTAGTCTACAAATGACACAACAAAAATATCCGTCGATCGAGTTTCATTTTACCTCAGAGTTTTAATCGTCTCTATAGACTGTATCCGAAATTTTTGTAACTTTTTTATGACTCTTCCTGGTATACTATATCTAAAATTAAGGCAATAATATACTGAACTCGGAGGATTGGCTAACTTTCTACATAAGTTATCAATTCATCCAAAGGTTTATTAAAATCCGAAAACATAGGATCATTTGGAGAGTTCCCCCAACCAGATTCATGGTTTAATAGCTGTCTAACAGTAATTAATTCTTTATTAGAATTGGCAGGTTATCGTTAGCTGCTTTTTTACTAATTATTTTATTAGATTAGCCAAAAGAATTCACATACACAGGCTTTTCATTTCTAATAACTGCGATACTGGCACCAGGAATATTATATGTAACCATTTGATTTTTTACAACACTATCCAATCCTTCAAAAATTGGATTTGAATTGACAGGTAAATCATCATCTTTTTGGCAGTTAACAAATAACATAAGACTAATTAATCCTACAATCAACCGAATTGATAATACCTAGACATTCATAGAAGTGTTTTATACTATGATTTCTATAGATCTAACCATTTATTTCTTAGGTGTTTTTCTGTAAAAAAGAAGCTGTACAACCAACGAATTATATTCTAATGAAGTATCCTAGAATTCAATTACCGTCTAAGCTTCTCCTGTAGGGCCAAAATTCATAGGAATAGGTGCTTGTTCATAATCTTTAATTTCTCCATGAGCAGCTTCAAATCGATTTACATTATCACTAAGCGCTTTTAATAATCTTTTGGCATGCTGCGGAGTTAAAATAATTCTGCTTTTCACCTTACTTTTTGGTCTACCCGGCATAATGTTTACGAAATCAACTACAAATTCTGAAACTGAATGGTTAATAATTGCAAGATTACTATATACACCATCTGCAACATCTTCATCTAGCTCTATATTCAATTGATTTTGTTTCTGATTTTTATTATCTGCCATATCTAATTTTATTTTAGAATCGTTTGATCAAAAAAAAGCCTGCCTAAAAAGGCAGGCTATTTATATTAGTTATAATTAACTTCTTGTCGCTGTTCCATTCGTTCTTCAAACTCTTCGTTTGAACCAACAATGATACTTTCATAGTCTCTCATTCCTGTTCCTGCTGGTATTCTATGTCCAACAATCACATTCTCTTTAAGACCTTCAAGGTCATCAATTTTACCGCTTACAGCAGCTTCATTCAATACTTTTGTTGTTTCCTGGAATGATGCTGCAGAGATAAAGGACTTGGTTTGTAGCGAAGCTCTTGTAATACCTTGCAGTATTGGAGTTGCTGTAGCAGGAGAAACATCTCTTGCAGTAACTAAGTTTTTATCATCTCTACGTAAAGCAGAGTTTTCATCTCTTAAATCACGTGGAGAAATTATCTGTCCTTCTTTAAGGTTTTCGCTATCTCCAGAATCTTCAACAACCTTCATTCCGAAGATCTCATCATTTTCTTCGATAAAATCAGCTTTATGTACTAATTGATTCTCAAGGAAAATAGTATCTCCCGGATCCTGAATTCTTACTTTACGCATCATTTGACGTACTACTACTTCAAAATGCTTATCATTAATTTTCACACCTTGTAATCGATATACTTCTTGTACTTCATTAACCAAATACTGCTGTACTGCAGAAGGGCCTTTGATTTTAAGAATATCTTCTGGCGTAGTAGATCCATCTGATAATGGCATTCCTGCACGAACATAATCATTTTCCTGAACAAGAATTTGATTAGAAAGTTTCACAAGATACTTTTTAATTTCTCCTATTCTGGATTCTACGATAATCTCACGATTACCACGTTTGATTTTTCCAAATGATACTACACCATCAATTTCACTAACTACAGCTGGGTTAGAAGGATTACGCGCTTCGAATAATTCTGTTACTCTTGGAAGACCTCCTGTAATATCACCTGCCTTAGCAGATTTACGAGGAATCTTAACCAAGATTTTACCTACCTTAATCTTATCATTATCATCCACCATAAGGTGAGCTCCAACTGGTAAGTTATAAGAACGTAGCACTTCATCTCCTTTTCCTAATACATGTAATGTTGGTATCTTTTTCTTATCACGAGATTCAGAAATTACTTTTTCCTGGAAACCGGTTTGTTCATCAATCTCTACTTGATAGGTAATACCTTGTTCAATATTCTCATATCGTACTTTACCAGCAAACTCAGAGATAATTACTCCATTATATGGATCCCACTGACAGATTACATGATCTTCACCTATTTTATCTCCGTCCTGAATAAATAATTGAGAACCGTAAGGAATTAAGTTTGTACTTAAGACAATTTTAGTTTTTGGATCAATGATCTTAACTTCTGATGTACGAGAAATTACTACATCGATCTCATTACCCTCGGTATCTTCTCCTTTAACAGTTTTAAGCTCTTCAATTTCAGCTTTACCGGCAAATTTAGATTTTAATTGATTTTCTTCTGAAATGTTACCTGCAATACCTCCCACGTGGAATGTACGCAATGTAAGCTGTGTACCAGGCTCTCCAATAGATTGAGCAGCTACAACACCAACGGCTTCACCACGCTGTACTGTTTTACCAGTAGCAAGGTTACGACCATAACATTTTACACAAATTCCTTTCTTTGCTTCACATGTAAGTGCAGAACGAACTTCTACAGATTCTACAGGAGAATTCTCAATAATCTTAGCAACTTCATCATTAATTTCTACACCAGCTTCTGCTAATACTTCTTGAGTTAATGGATTAATAACATCCTGCAACGAAGTTCTTCCCACTATTCTAGCAGCAAGTCCTTCTATGATTTCCTCATTTTTCTTTAACGGAGTTACTTCTACACCTCTAAGTGTGCCACAATCTTCTATATTAACAATAACATCTTGAGCAACATCAACCAAACGACGTGTAAGATATCCTGCATCCGCAGTTTTAAGAGCGGTATCTGCAAGACCTTTACGAGCACCGTGAGTAGATATAAAGTACTCAAGGATAGAAAGTCCTTCTTTAAAGTTAGAAAGAATTGGATTTTCAATAATTTCTCCACCAGCAGAACTTGCTTTCTTCGGTTTCGCCATCAATCCACGCATTCCGGTTAACTGACGAATCTGTTCTTTAGATCCCCTTGCACCAGAGTCAAGCATCATATACACCGAATTGAATCCTTGTTGATCTTCTCGAATACGCTTCATAGACAATTCTGTCAACTCAGCATTTGTAGAGGTCCAGATATCAATTACCTGATTATAACGCTCATTATTGGTAATAAGACCCATATTATAGTTTGCTACAATATTGTCTACCTGAGCATTTGCATCAGCAATCATGGTATGTTTCTCTTTAGGAATAATAATATCTCCTAAACTGAATGATAATCCTCCCTGGAATGCAAAATTATATCCTAATGTTTTGATTTCATCTAAGAATTCTGCTGTTTCAGGAACACTTGTTACTTTCAAAATATCTCCGATAATATCCCTAAGTGATTTTTTCGTCAATACTTCATTAATATATCCAGCTTTTTCAGGAACTTTCTCATTAAATAAAACTCTACCTGTAGTAGTTTCTATTATTTTAGTTACTAATTCTCCTTCTTCAATATCTTGAGTTCTAACTTTGATATTAGCATTAATATCTAATCTCTTTTCATTATAAGCTATAACTACTTCTTCTGGAGAATAGAATGTTAAGTCTTCTCCTTTTATTTCTAATTCTGGAGTAGATCTACGAGACTTGGTCATATAATAAAGACCCAAGACCATATCCTGAGAAGGAACTGTTACTGGTGATCCATTAGCAGGGTTAAGAATATTGTGTGATGCTAGCATCAACAACTGAGATTCTAAAATTGCTTCTGGTCCTAATGGTAAGTGTACTGCCATTTGATCTCCATCAAAATCGGCATTAAATGCAGTACAAACCAATGGGTGTAACTGTATTGCTTTACCTTCAATAAGTTTAGGTTGAAATGCCTGAATACCCAGACGGTGAAGCGTAGGAGCACGGTTTAGTAATACAGGATGTCCTTTTAAGACATTCTCTAAGATATCCCAAACTACAGGCTCTTTTCTATCTATAATTTTCTTTGCAGATTTTACTGTCTTTACAATACCACGTTCGATCAGTTTTCTGATTACAAATGGTTTATAAAGTTCTGCAGCCATATTCTTTGGAAGACCACATTCGAATAATTTCAATTCTGGTCCAACGACAATCACAGAACGTGCTGAATAATCCACACGTTTACCAAGTAAGTTCTGACGGAAACGCCCTTGCTTACCTTTTAAAGAATCAGATAATGATTTTAACGGTCTGTTAGAATCGGTTTTAACAGCAGAAGCTTTACGTGTATTATCAAATAATGAATCCACAGACTCCTGAAGCATACGTTTTTCATTACGTAAAATAACTTCTGGAGCTTTGATTTCCATCAAACGCTTCAAACGATTATTACGAATAATCACACGACGATACAGATCATTTAAATCTGAAGTTGCAAAACGACCTCCATCAAGTGGTACCAAAGGACGTAATTCTGGTGGAATTACCGGTACAACTTTTAGAACCATCCATTCTGGATTGTTTTCTCTATTTTTATTTGCATCACGGAAAGACTCAACAACCTGAAGACGCTTTAATGCTTCTGTTTTACGTTGTTTAGACGTTTCGTTATTTGCTTTATGTCTTAGTTCATAAGATAGTGCATCAAGATCAATTCTTCTTAAGATCTCGATAAGGCACTCTGCTCCCATCTTTGCGATAAACTTATTAGGATCTGTATCATCAAGATATAGATTTTCCTGAGGAAGGCTATCTAAAATATTTAAATATTCTTCTTCTGTAAGGAAGTCCATTTTCTGAACAGCTTCACCTTCTTCGTTTTTGGCAATACCAGGTTGAATTACTACGTAACGTTCGTAGTAAATAATCATATCTAATTTCTTAGATGGAAGTCCTAATAAATATCCTATTTTATTTGGTAAAGAACGGAAATACCAGATGTGTGCCACAGGAACAACTAAGTTAATATGTCCCACACGATCTCTTCGTACTTTCTTTTCGGTAACCTCTACTCCACATCGATCACAAACAATACCTTTGTAACGAATTCTTTTATATTTACCACAAGCACATTCAAAGTCCTTTACAGGTCCAAAAATACGCTCACAGAACAAACCATCACGCTCGGGTTTGTGAGTACGATAATTGATAGTTTCGGGTTTTAACACTTCTCCCTGAGATGCCGCTAAAATTGACTCAGGAGATGCTAAACCTATAGAGATTTTATTAAATCTCTTTACTGTATTCTTATCATTATTTCTTGCCATAATATATGGTTGCTAAAGAATTATTGTAATTTAAAATTGAATAGTTTTATGTTTCATTCGTACCCTTCGACTTCGCTCAGGGTACGAATTAGCATTTACTATTCTTCTAACCTGATATCCAGACCCAGACCTTTTAATTCGTGCATTAATACATTAAAAGATTCTGGTAATCCTGGTTCTGGCATAGGCTCACCTTTAACAATACTTTCGTATGTCTTAGCTCTTCCTATAACATCATCAGATTTTACCGTCAATATCTCACGTAAGGTTGCAGAAGCACCATAAGCTTCTAACGCCCAAACTTCCATCTCTCCAAAACGCTGACCTCCAAATTGAGCCTTACCACCAAGTGGTTGTTGAGTAATCAACGAGTAAGGACCTATAGAACGTGCATGCATCTTATCATCTACCATGTGACCAAGCTTAAGCATGTAAATCACACCTACAGTAGCTGGCTGGTGGAAACGATCTCCCGTTCCTCCATCATAAAGATAGGTATGTCCAAATCTTGGAATTCCTGCTTCATCAGTAAATTCATTAATCTGATCTAAAGATGCCCCATCAAAAATCGGGGTAGCATATTTTCTACC
The DNA here is from genome assembly GCF_051627225.1 of Aquimarina macrocephali. NCBI lineage: Bacteria > Pseudomonadati > Bacteroidota > Flavobacteriia > Flavobacteriales > Flavobacteriaceae > Aquimarina > Aquimarina macrocephali. The sequence goes on along the minus strand of NZ_CP151795.1, from coordinate 3,423,017 downwards.
TAATTTTTGTCCGGCCCATCCTAATACTGTTTCATAAATCTGACCAATGTTCATACGAGATGGTACCCCAAGTGGATTTAATACGATATCTACTGGTGTTCCATCTTCTAAGAATGGCATATCTTCTTCTCTTACAATACGAGCAACAATACCTTTGTTACCGTGACGACCTGCCATCTTATCACCTACTTTTAGCTTACGTTTCTTAGCAATATAAACTTTAGCAAGTTTTATAATTCCAGAAGGTAATTCATCTCCTACAGAGATTGTAAATTTCTCTCTTCGAAGATTACCTTGTAAATCATTTTCTTTAATCTTGTAGTTATGGATAAGATCCGCAACCATACTATTTAAAGCATCATCGGTAGTCCATGTTCCTTTGGTAAGGTGAGCATAATCATCAACACTATTAAGCATTTTTTGAGTATACTTTTTACCTTTAGGAAGTACTTCTTCTCCTAGGTCGTTCATAACTCCCTGAGAAGTTTTACCACCAACGATAGCAAATAGTTTGTCTACCAATTCAGATTTTAGTAATTCGAATTTTGTGTCGTATGATCTTTCTAAAATCTCAATATCTTCTTTATCCTGAGAACGTTTTCTCTTATCTTTTATAGCACGGGCGAATAATTTTTTATCAATTACCACACCATGTAAAGAAGGAGAAGCTTTTAAAGAAGCATCTTTAACATCTCCTGCTTTATCTCCAAAGATTGCTCTTAACAGTTTCTCTTCTGGAGTGGGATCACTTTCTCCTTTTGGAGTAATTTTCCCAATAAGAATATCCCCCGGTTTGATTTCTGCACCAACACGGATCATTCCGTTTTCGTCAAGATCTTTAGTAGCTTCTTCTGAAACGTTAGGAATATCATTAGTTAATTCTTCATTACCTAATTTAGTATCTCTAACCTCAAGAGAATATTCATCAATATGAATTGAAGTAAAGATATCTTCTCGTACTACTTTTTCAGAAATCACAATCGCATCCTCAAAGTTATACCCTTTCCAAGGCATAAAGGCTACTTTCATATTTCTACCAAGTGCAAGTTCTCCTTTTTCTGTAGCGTATCCTTGACATAATACTTGACCTTTTTTAACACGATCGCCAACATTAACGATTGGTTTAAGGTTTATATTAGTACCTTGATTCGTTTTACGGAATTTTATTAATTCATATGTTTTAGAATCACTATCAAAGCTTACCATTCTCTGCTCCTCTGTTCTATCGTATTTAATGGTAATCTTTTGTGCATCTACATATTCAACAACTCCTTCTCCTTCTGCATTAATCAATACTCTAGAATCTGAAGCTACCTGACGTTCTAGTCCTGTACCTACAATAGGAGCATCAACTCTTAATAATGGTACTGCCTGACGCATCATGTTTGATCCCATCAATGCACGGTTTGCATCATCATGTTCTAAGAACGGAATTAAAGATGCAGAAATAGATGCAATTTGATTAGGCGCAACATCGGCATAATTTACATTAGTTGGATCAATTACCGGGAAATCACCTTCCATACGAGCAATTACCTTATCCGCAGTAATATTTCCTTCATCCGTCATAGGGATGTTAGCTTGCGCTATCAATTTCTCCTCTTCCTCTTCTGCACTTAAGTATCTATATTCTGCTACATCAACCTTACCATCAGTAACTTTACGATATGGAGTTTCTAGGAATCCCATAGAGTTTACTTTAGCAAAAACGGCTAATGAGGATATTAAACCAATATTTGGTCCTTCAGGAGTTTCAATCGGACACAAACGACCATAATGCGTATAATGTACATCTCGAACCTCAAATCCAGCACGTTCTCTTGATAAACCTCCAGGTCCAAGAGCAGAAAGTCTACGCTTATGCGTAATCTCTGCTAATGGATTTGTTTGATCCATAAACTGAGACAGCTGATTTGTACCAAAGAACGAATTAATTACAGATGATAAGGTTTTAGCATTGATCAAATCAATTGGTGTAAATACCTCGTTATCTCTAACATTCATACGCTCACGGATGGTACGAGCCATACGTGCCAAACCAACACCAAACTGTTGTGATAATTGCTCTCCCACTGTTCTAACACGACGGTTAGAAAGGTGATCGATATCATCAATCTCAGCTTTAGAGTTAATTAACTCTATTAAGTATTTTATGATGGTAATAATATCTTCTTTGGTAAGCACTTGCTTATCCATTGCGATATCAAGTCCCAATTTCTTATTCATTCTATAACGACCTACTTCACCAAGGTTGTAACGTTGGTCAGAGAAGAATAACTTGTCAATAATACCTCTTGCAGTTTCTTCATCAGGCGGTTCTGCATTACGTAATTGACGGTATATATGTTCTACCGCTTCTTTTTCAGAGTTGGTAGGATCTTTTTGTAAAGTATTATGGATAATTGCATAATCTCCTTTTTGATTATCTTCTTTATGAAGCAAAATAGTTTTTGCTCCAGAATCTATAATCTCATCAAGGTGATCTTTATCCAAAATAGTATCACGGTCTAAAACGATCTCGTTACGCTCAATAGATACAACTTCTCCTGTATCTTCATCCACAAAATCTTCATGCCATGTATTCAATACACGAGCAGCTAACTTACGTCCTAAAACTTTTTTCAATCCGGATTTAGAAACTTTTACCTCTTCTGCAAGGTCAAATATTTCTAAAATATCTTTATCACGTTCAAAACCAATTGCACGGAAAAGTGTAGTTACCGGTAATTTTTTCTTTCTATCGATATAAGCGTACATTACACTATTGATATCGGTAGCAAATTCTATCCAAGAACCTTTAAAAGGAATTACTCTTGCAGAATATAATTTAGTTCCATTGGCATGGAATGATTGTCCAAAGAATACTCCTGGCGAACGGTGTAATTGAGATACGACTACTCGCTCTGCTCCATTAATACAAAAAGTACCGCTGGGTGTCATATAAGGAATTGTACCTAAGTACACATCCTGAACAATAGTCTCAAAATCTTCGTGTTCTGGGTCTGTACAGAATAATTTTAGACGGGCTTTTAAAGGTACACTATAGGTAAGACCTCTTTCTATACACTCCTGCAGATCATATCTAGGAGGGTCTACAAAGTAATCTAAAAATTCTAGTACAAATTGATTACGAGTATCCGTAATCGGGAAGTTTTCCATGAAGGTATTATATAAACCTTCGTTTCCTCTTTCTTCAGATTTTGTTTCTAGTTGAAAGAAATCCTGGAAGGACTTGATCTGAATATCTAGGAAGTCAGGATAATCAGGTCTATTCTTTACAGAAGAGAAATTCAATCTTTCAGTTTGCGTTGCTAACATCAATGGACGGAATTAAATTAAAATTTAAAAAAGGGTGCGTATTTTACAACTTAATGTTTATATACGCAAAATGGTTTAGACCTCATCAGGCATCATTGCATGATGGGTCTAAACCTATATGTCAATATATGGTAAGCTTACTTAAGCTCAACCTCAGCTCCAGCCTCTTCTAATTGTGCTTTAAGAGCTTCTGCTTCATCTTTAGATATTCCTTCTTTGATTGCTTTAGGAGCTTCATCAACTAATCCTTTAGCATCTTTAAGACCAAGACCAGTAAGTTCTTTTACAAGTTTCACAACAGCTAGTTTAGCACCACCTGCAGCCTTAAGGATTACATCAAATTCTGTTTTTTCTTCAGCAGCATCTCCTCCAGCAGCACCACCACCAGCAGCAACAGCTACTGCAGCAGCAGCAGGTTCGATACCATATTCTTCTTTTAATATACCAGCTAATTCATTAACTTCTTTTACTGTTAAGTTAACTAATTGTTCTGCGAAATCTTTTAAATCTGCCATTTTCTATCGTTTTAAATAATTTTTTTTAATTGAAATATAATTGTTAAAAAGTGCGTACACTACTATTAATTATCCTTCTTTTTCGGATAATGTTTTAAGGATACCGGCTATAGTACCACCACTTGATTTTAATGCTGAAATAACATTCTTAGCAGGTGACTGTAATAGACCAATAATGTCTCCGATAACTTCTTCTTTAGATTTAATATTAACTAAAGCGTCTAAGTTTTCATCACCAACATATACTGCTTCTTCTATAAATGCTCCTTTTAATACAGGTTTTTCGGATTTCTTACGAAACTCCTTAATAACCTTTGCTGGTGCATTACCGGTTTCAGCAAACATAATGGATGTATTACCTTTTAATGTCGTTGGTAATTCTCCAAAATCTTTATCTGAATTCTCCATTGCTTTTGCAAGGAGTGTGTTCTTAACTACTTTTAATGATACATTAGCTTTAAAACAAGCTCTACGTAAATTTGAAGTTGTTCCTGCATCTAATCCTGAAATATCAGCTAAATAGATATTAGTATTATCAGCTAACTGAGCAGTTAAGTCATCAATTACTAGTGATTTTTCTTCTCTTGTCATAATTACCCAGCATAGTTTTTAGTATCAATCTCTACACCAGGACTCATTGTAGAAGATATATATATTGACTTAATATATATTCCTTTTGCAGTCTGTGGTTTCAACTTTACTAATGTTGTTAATAATTCTTTAGCATTTCCAGCTATTTTATCGGCGTCGAAAGAAGATTTACCTATTGCCGCATGAACAATACCTGTTTTATCTACTTTAAAATCAATTTTACCAGCCTTTACATCAGAAACTGCTTTTGCAACATCCATAGTTACTGTTCCTGTTTTTGGATTAGGCATTAATCCACGAGGTCCTAATACTCTACCTAATGGTCCTAATTTACCCATAACACTAGGCATAGTGATGATTACATCAACATCTGTCCATCCGCCTTTGATTTTATCAAGATATTCATCAAGACCAACGAAATCAGCGCCAGCTTCTTTTGCTTCAGCTTCTTTATCTGGTGTTACTAATGCTAATACTTTAACATCTTTTCCTGTTCCGTGAGGTAATGTTACCACACCACGCACCATTTGATTTGCTTTACGTGGATCTACGTTCAGACGAACAGCAAGATCTACAGAAGCATCAAAATTTACGTTTGTTATTTCTTTTATTAAAGAAGAAGCTTCTTCTACCGAATATGCTTTGTTGCTATCAACCTTAGCTTTCGCTTCTTTTTGCTTTTTAGTTACTTTTGCCATTTTGTAAACGTTTTTGGATTAAAAAGGAGCTTGTCCTTTTACAGTTACACCCATTGAACGAGCGGTACCAGCAATCATTTTCATAGCAGACTCTACCGTAAATGCATTTAAATCTTGCATTTTATCTTCTGCGATTGTACGAACTTGATCCCAAGTAACACTAGCTACTTTTTTACGATTAGGCTCTCCAGAACCTTTTTTCTGTTTTGCTGCTTCCAGTATCTGAACAGCTGCTGGTGGAGTTTTTATAACAAAGTCAAAAGACTTGTCTGTGTACACATTAATTACAACTGGTAATACTTTACCCGCTTTATCTTGTGTTCTACCATTGAATTGCTTACAGAATTCCATGATATTTACTCCGGCAGCACCTAAAGCAGGTCCAACTGGTGGGGATGGGTTTGCCGCTCCTCCACGCACTTGTAATTTTACTACTTTACCTATCTCTTTTGCCATTTTTCTAATTTTAAATTAGAATTGTTCTATAAGTGGAAGCAAAAGAACAACTCTGGATCTATAATGTAACAATTATTATATTTTTTCTACTTGCATATAACTTAATTCTAATGGTGTCTTTCTTCCGAAAATCTTAACCATTACCTCAAGTTTACGCTTCTCTTCGTTTACTTTTTCAACAGTACCATTAAATCCATTAAATGGCCCATCGATAACTTTTACTGTTTCTCCTACTGTATAAGGAATGGCAACATTATCAGTTTTAACTGCAAGTTCATCAACCTTACCTAGCATTCTATTAATTTCTGCTTTTCTTAGTGGAACAGGATCTCCTCCTTTTACTTCACCAAGAAAACCTATTACACCATTAATAGATTTAATTATATGTGGTATTTCTCCAGAAAGGTTAGCTTCTATCATAACATAACCAGGAAAATACACTCTTTCTTTATTTATTTTTTTTCCATTACGGATTTGCACTACTTTTTCTGTAGGAACAAGAATCTGAGAAACATAATCTTCAAGTCCCATATGAGCAATCTCGCGCTCAATATAGTCTTTAACTTTATTTTCCTGACCGCTTACCGCTCTTACCACGTACCATTTCTTCGTATTATCTACTTCAGCCATTTTAAAAATTTAAGATTTAACTAAAGAAAAATAATATTCTATCACATTACTAAATGCAGTATCTATACCCCAAATAACTAAGGAAAAAATAACCGAAAAAATGATTACAATCAAAGTAAGTCTTTGTGCTTCTGCCCAAGGGGTCCAAGTCACATGATTCTTTAACTCGTTATATGATTCTGCAATGTAATTTACTAGTCCAGCCATCTTATTTATTTTTTAAACGAATTAAAAGCAAATTTTAATTTCGTTATAAAACTCATTATTATAACAATCTATATTATATATAAACAATATTGATTGACTTTGCACGGGTTGAGAGACTCGAACTCCCGACACCTGGTTTTGGAGACCAGTGCTCTACCAACTGAGCTAAACCCGTAACATAAGTCAAGGTATTCGTATCAACGAATACCTTAACTTTTATTATACTATCTTGTATTAGTCTAAAATTTCAGTTACCTGACCGGCACCTACTGTTCTACCACCTTCACGGATCGCAAAACGAAGACCTACATTCATTGCAATTGTCTGAATTAGCTCAACAGTAATTGTTAAGTTATCTCCAGGCATTACCATTTCAACTCCATCAGGAAGAGCAATATTTCCTGTTACATCAGTTGTACGTACATAAAACTGAGGACGGTAGTTATTATGGAATGGAGTGTGACGTCCACCTTCTTCTTTCTTAAGGATATACACCTCAGCTTTGAATTTTTTATGTGGAGTTACAGAACCAGGCTTAGTGATTACCATACCACGAGAAATTTGAGTTTTCTCAATTCCTCTTAATAAGATACCAGCATTATCTCCAGCTTCACCTCTATCAAGGATCTGACGGAACATTTCGATACCAGTTATAGTAGAAGTAAGCTTTTCAGCTCCCATACCAATAATCTCTACTGGATCTCCAGTATTAGCGATTCCTGTTTCTATACGACCTGTAGCAACAGTACCACGACCTGTAATAGAAAATACATCTTCAATCGGCATTAAGAAATCTTTCTCAACATCACGCTTTGGTAACTCGATCCAATCATCTACAGCAGCCATTAATTCCATTACAGTATCTACCCATTTTTGCTCTCCATTAAGAGCTCCAAGTGCAGAACCAGATATTACAGGACCGTTATCTCCATCATACTCATAGAAAGAAAGAAGATCTCTTACTTCCATTTCAACAAGTTCTAATAATTCCTCATCATCAACCATATCCACTTTATTAAGGAATACAACGATTCTAGGAATACCTACCTGGCGACCTAAAAGTATATGTTCACGTGTTTGTGGCATAGGACCATCTGTAGCAGCAACTACCAAGATCGCTCCGTCCATTTGAGCAGCACCAGTAACCATGTTCTTTACATAATCGGCGTGACCTGGACAATCAACGTGTGCATAATGACGATTCTCCGTTTGGTACTCAACATGAGATGTATTAATAGTAATACCTCTTTCTTTTTCTTCAGGAGCGTTATCGATTTGATCGAAATCTCTTGCTTCAGAAAGACCTGCATCTGCTAATACTTTAGTAATCGCAGCAGTTAAAGTCGTTTTACCGTGATCAACGTGTCCAATAGTACCAATATTTAAGTGCGGTTTGGAACGATCAAAAGTTTCCTTTGCCATAATTAATTTATTTAATCTAAGTTATATATTAGTGTTCAATTTAAAATTCTGAACCTAGAGCCAATGACGAGATTTGAACTCGTGACCTCTTCCTTACCAAGGAAACGCTCTACCCCTGAGCTACACCGGCTTTTTACACGAGTATAATGACAAATCAGAGCACTTTCATTACTATAAGAAAGGAATCCGATCAATCATTACATTTATGTTAAAAATCCAATCTTAATTAGTTCATAATTAAGATTTGCTCTATTTTAAAGCTAAAAACCTCAAAAATAAGGCTTCACTCTCTATGCAAGTTTTTCATCCTGCTTTCTTTTACCGAGTATATAAAATTCAAAGAAAATCATTTATCGGTTAAAGAAAATTCTTAGAGCGGGAGACCAGGTTCGAACTGGCGACATTCAGCTTGGAAGGCTGACGCTCTACCAACTGAGCTACTCCCGCTTTTAGCTCTGAACATAAAAGATCAGAACCGAATTTTATTTTTAACTTCTAAAAAAAAGCATCTTTAATCAATGCTAATTTTTAAATTATGTGGGGAGAGCAGGATTCGAACCTGCGAAGACGTAGTCAGCAGATTTACAGTCTGCCCTCGTTGGCCGCTTGAGTATCTCCCCAATTAAAAAATTCAATATTTCAAAATGAACTTATTGAATTTTGAGTGCGCAAAAATAGTCATTTATTTTACAATTCAAAATTCTATTCAAAAAGCTTTCTTTTTTATTAAAAAAATTAGCTTTTTTAGAGCCGATGGAGGGACTCGAACCCACGACCTGCTGATTACAAATCAGCTGCTCTAGCCAGCTGAGCTACATCGGCTTTTCACTATGTTTTAGAACATAAAAAAGTCCGCTATTTCTAACGGACTGCAAATGTATAGAATTTATTTCTTTCACAAAACTATTTTTCAAAAAAAATAATCAAACATGCGTATTTAATTTTTCTTTACGTTTTCTAAGTTGTCTTTCTAAGGAACTAACACACTCATCCACACCTTCTTCGAAGGATTTATTAACTTTCTTGATTATAAATTCATCTCCTGGCACACTTAATAAAATCTCTGTAATTTTATTTTCTTTACCACTTGTATTCATAACTTTCAAAAATACATCTGCGTGAATTATTCGATTAAAATGAGTCTCTAACTTATCTAATTTAGTTTGAGTAAAATCCACCAACTTTTGATCTGCATTAAAATTTACGGACTGCAAGTTCACTTTCATAGGTTGTTAGTTTAATTAGGTTGAACAAAATTTTAAGCCAAAAAAGATTGATAAAGCTAACAATTCATCTTTTATTTTTTATTTCTTGGATGAGATTGCTTATATACTTTTGTTAACTGAGCTACACTATGATGAGTATATATCTGAGTAGCAGCTAAACTGGAATGACCAAGCAATTCTTTTACAGCATTTAGGTTTGCTCCTTCATTTAGCAAATGTGTCGCAAAAGAATGTCTTAAAATATGCGGACTCTTTTTTACTTTAGAAGATGCCTTACTAAAATAACTATTTATAATGCGATACACAAGTGTTTCGTAGATTTTAACTCCTTTTTTTGTCAAAAGTAAAAAGGAAGGTTCCTGACTTGTAATCAAATCAGATCTTACAGTCAAATACAGTCTTAGCGTATCACAAACCGACGAAAGAAGCGGTAAATATCTTTCTTTATTACGTTTCCCTAAAACTTTTATCTGCTTCCTATCTATATCTATATCCGACAGCTTAAGATCCACTAATTCAATTCTCCTTATCCCCGTGGCATAAAAAAGCTCCACAATCAACCTATCTCTAACACTCTCAAAATCCTGATCGTCTGTCAAACCTTTCAAAACATCTTCTACTTCTTGTGCAGAAAATGGTATTTGAAGCTTTTTAGGTGCTTTTAAAGCTTGATGTTTTGCCAGAGGGTTCTTATCTATTTGTTCTGATTTAAGCAAAAACTTATAATACGTTTTTAGAGAGGATACTTTTCTATTAATCGTTCGATTAGAAATATCACCATTAACAAGACTAACAATCCAGGAACGAATCTGAGCATAGTTTGCTTCAGCTATCTCAGAAGTATTATATTCTATCTGATAGAACTCTAAAAAAGATAGCAAATCTGCTTTATAAGCCGTCACTGTATGCTTAGAATAATTTTTTTCGTGAAGTAAGTACTCTATAAATTCAGAAATGAACATAAAAAAACCGTTAGAAAACAAAAGTATAAAACTTTTGGTATCCTAACGGTTAAAATTTATACTGAAAAACGGTATCTAGTTTCTTATGGTAAAGAAACATTATAAAGACAACGTTATTTACTTTTAAATTTCTTCTTGATCTCTTAAGTGTTGAATATATTGCGCTTTTTGAATCTGCGCTCTTCTTTCAACAGAAGGTTTTGAAAACGCTTGGCGTTTACGAAGCTGACGCATCGTTCCTGTTCGATCAAATTTTCGCTTAAAACGTTTTAACGCTCTATCTATATTTTCTCCGTCTTTAACTGGTATAATTAACATAGTGGCACCTCCTTTCTTTAGAAATAATTAGTGTGCAAAGATAATACAAAACTATTATCCACAAAGTTTTCTTCAATAATATTTAATATTATTTCAAAGACCAAACAGAATAGCCTTTTGGTGGCGCCTGAATCTTAACCCATTTACCTCCCTGAGTAGTCGGTTCCCATCCCGAATGCCCCGTATAGTCTTTAATTTTCTTATTTGACCAATTTGTCTGGATCCATCTTTCTTGCCATGAATTTGAATTATTAATATAAACCACTAAACCATTTTTACCACTTCCTCCATTTCTTCTAGCAATATACTCGTCATTATCTGTCCAAAGGTTTGTTGTACTTCCACCTGCAAGATTGTTATGAATCCAAATTAGATTATTCATTTTATTTTTATCTAACCAGTGTTCATAATCTCTATAAAAAATTGCGGGGTACCCTTCATGGGTCAAAATGTATGCATAAGCCAATATTTTGTTATTAATGATTTCATCAGTATCATGATTAGCAACAAAGGTAACTGCTCTAGAAGCATTTCTTTTCCATAGCATATCTCCACTAAGTGCGTTTAAGTTATTTCCGTGAAACGCATCTTTCATTTTGTAATAGCATCCAAAATCAAATGCAGACATTTGCGCTTGATCTGTCCACCATTTTAATGTATTTACATTTCCATCCCAATACTCCCCTACAGCAAACCCTCCTACTGCATTTCTAAATTCTTTTGGAACCCAAGGTTCGAATCCTTTTACATAATCAAATCTCCAACCATCAAATTTCATTGTATTTTTATAATACTTAGCTACAGAGTTAGGTTTTTTCCATAGCCAATCCTGTACATAAGGTTTCTTATGACTTAAATCAGGGAAACCTCCAAAAAAACCACTGTCAGAGTTATACTCATCATTTGGATGAAAATCATATTTAGTTCTATTAAATTTACCAGATAATGGTGTAAACTTGGTATACGTATCTTTTCCTGCAAATTCATTCGACTCTAGATTTCCACCACTATTATGGTTAAGTACCATATCAGCAATTACACTTAAACTATTATTATGTGCAGTAGTAATTAAACTGGTTAATTCTGAGCGCGAACCAAATCTGGTTTCTGTACTTCCCATTTGGTTATACTCACCAAAATCATAATAATCAAAAGGGTCATACCCCATAGATAACCCTCCATTCATTGCCTTACTAACAGGTGGCAACCAAATAGCATCAATACCTGCATTGCTCCAGCTTCCTACTTTTCCTTTTACAACATTCCACCAGGTACCGCCCGCAGGCACATCCCAATAGAAAGCTTGCATCATTACTCCCGAGCCAATTTGTTTTAGTGCTTTTGAAGAGACTTCTTCTTGCAGATCTACAACCTCTGGCTCTGCTGTGTCTAAAACTTCGTCTTTACTACAACTTATAAACAAAAACGTTATAGTGAGAAACCCATAAAAAAATGTTTTGATTTTCATAATTAACTAATGTTTGTGTTAAATTTTTATCAAATTAAGTATTTTATAAAAGCCGAAAACGATTGAAATTTCACGCAAACGTTTGCGTGTTGATAAAATTTTGAACTTCATTATTTTTTACAAGTAAAAAATATCAACCTACATTATATATTCCAAAAACAATAAAAAAACCTCGAGATTTCCCCGAGGTTTTGGTATTTAAAGTTTTATCTAAAGAATCTATATTATCTACGTTGCAGCTTTATATTCTTTTTTATCAATTATAATCTTAGCAATTACTTCTCTTAATATCTCAGAAGTCCCACCTCCTATTGGACCTAATCGACTATCTCTAAATAGTCTTGCCATTGGGTACTCTTCCATATATCCGTAGCCTCCCAATAGTTGCAGACATTTGTATATTGCTTCATCAGCAATTTTGGTAGAAATTAACTTAGACATACTGGCTTCTTTAACCACATATTTTCCATCATTAAGTCGCTTAGCTACAGAGTAGTTAAATTCTTTACACATTTCTACCTCACTTGCAATATCTGCAACAGTGTGTCTTAATGCCTGAAATTTATCAATTGTCTTCCCAAAAGCTTCTCGCTCTGACATATATTTTATAACATATTCTAATGCATACTCTGTTCGTGCATGTGCATTAACTCCCATTATCAACCTTTCTAAAGCAAAATGCTGCATAATATATGAAAACCCTTTGTTTTCTTCTCCCATTAGGTTATGCGCAGGAATTTTTACATTATCAAAAGCAATTTCTCCTGTATCAGAAGCTTTCCATCCTAACTTTTCTAATTTGGTAGCAGACACTCCAGGCGTATCTCTATCAATAACAAAGATGCTTATTCCTTTATTTCCTAATTCGGGATTTGTTTTTGCAGCAATAACCATATAATCACTATAAACTCCATTAGTAATAAAAGTTTTAGATCCATTAATTACATAATGATCCCCTTCTTTTACTGCCGTAGTTCTCATTCCTGCAACATCAGAACCTCCAAAAGGCTCTGTAATACCTAAACATCCTATTTTCTCACCAGATATACTGGGTTTTAAGTACATTTCTTTAATTCTATGATCACCTTCTTTGTTTATATGGGTCATCGCTAAATATGCATGCGCCCATATAGCAGCAGCAAAACCGCCAGAATTAATCTTTTGAAGTTCTTCTAAAAGTATTATAGTATAAAACAGATCAAGATCTAGTCCACCGTATTCTTCTGGATATGCAATTCCAAAGTATCCCATTTCACCAAACTTCTCCCAAATAAACCGATCAATATCTCCAGTTTTTTCCCATTTGTCTATATGTGGTGTTACTTCTTTTTTCAGAAACTCCCTGAGACTTTGTCTAAATAATTCGTGTTCTTCTGTAAAATACATACTATTCATATGACAACCTTAATTTTTTTTAGTTAACCTATTACTGTGTATAATGATTTGTTTCCTTAATACAATAAAGTCAAAATCCATAAAATGGGCTTATGAATAAATTATCATTTTAGTGATTTATCAAAATTCGCAGTAATTTTTTACTGATTCTTAATTTAATGTCAAATATAGCTTTATTCTATCTATTTTTTTGAGAGAAAAACCTTCAATTTTTCCTAATTCATTAAAGTTTAATATATTCCCGTTGTCTTCAATAAATTCTTTAATATCCAATGCCGTTTCAAAATCAAAATAAGGTATTTCTACTAATTCATTAACCGATGCAGTATTGATGTTTACTTTTTTTATCTTTTTAGGAGTTTTAACAGTAAACATAGATAAAATTTTATCTTTTTGATACTCATACAGACCAGGGACATCTTCAATTTGAATATCTAGAGAAAAGCCCCCTATAGTGTTTCTATATTTAATTATTCTGGCTGCAACAAAATCAGGCAAACCAATACTTTGCTCAAGCTCTTGATTAGAAACTGTGTTTAAATCTTTTTTTTGATCATATGATTTAACAGGGAATTTCTTTTTAAGGTATTTTCTATTTACTGTAGCATTACTCTTTTTTGTCCATTCTGGGAATTTAAACAAAGGAGAGATAATCGCAAGAACTGAATCCGAAACTTGAGTTACTTTTTTAAAATCAGCAATAGAATTGATCCATTTATCATCTTTTCTGTACGCATGAAGCCTATCTAGCTCTCTTGTAGAAAGCCCTAGAACATATCCTTTATAGTCGGAAATGAAATTTGGATTAAAAGATTGTAAGCGATATTCTTTTTTTTGTTGTTCGGCAACATTCTTAAGGGAGTCTACCTGTTGCTGAAAAGAGATCAGCTCAGCAAAATTATGCTTTAACGAAGGAGATTTTGGATAAAAATAATATCCTACAAGCACAACAAATAGGATAATTGATAAAATAAAAATCCCATTTCGAAAACGTGAATGTATTTCGAAATGGGATTTTTTATAATTCATAAAGAATTGCTTTTTTTAGCTTTTAGATGCTTTTATTGCTTCAAAATATCGTGCCAGCTGTTTTTTAACTACTGGAAATAAGAAGAATAAACCTACCATATTTGGAAACACCATCGCAAAAATCATTGCATCAGAGAATGCCCAAATAGAGTTCATACTCGCCGCTGCTCCAACTACAACAAAAGTCAGAAATAATAACTTATAAACTAAATCTGCGGTCTTACCTCTACCAAATAAGAATTTCCAAGATTGTAAACCATAGTACGACCATGAAATCATAGTAGACACCGCAAACAATACTACTGCAATAGTTAAAAACACATTAGAATATGGTATATATTTTGCGAATGCCATAGAGGTTATTCCCGCTCCTTCATAAGATACTCCATCAATGAAAACGGCCCCAGAACCATCTCCTCCATACTCAAATGCTCCTCCAAAATTGAAAATAATAATTACTAATGCTGTCATTGTACAGATGACTACAGTATCAATAAATGGCTCTAGTAAAGCAACAAGTCCTTCACTGGCAGAATATTTAGTTTTTACTGCTGAATGTGCAATAGATGCCGAACCTGCTCCTGCTTCATTAGAAAATGCAGCTCTTTTAAAGCCAACTAATAAAACTCCTATAATACTTCCTACTCCAATAGCTGTTGGATTAAAAGCTTCGCTAATAATCAAACCAATAGCGTCATCTACTAAAGAGAAGTTACCAAAGATTATATATAAACAAGCTAACAAATATAAGATAGCCATAAAAGGAACTACCTTTTCTGTTACCGAAGCGATACGTTTAATTCCTCCTATAATAATAATTCCTACAAGAATTGCCAGAACTATTCCAATCCAAAACCCTGCTCCTGTACTTTGAAGATCTAAAAGTTCTTTTAAAACAACTGTAGCCTGATTAGATTGCGCTGCATTACCACCACCAAAAGAACCACCTATACAAAATACAGCAAATATAATTGCTGCAATTTTTCCTAGAACTTTGAATCCTCTTTCTTTTAATCCTTTGCTTAAATAGTACATAGGGCCTCCGTATACAGTACCATCTTCTCCTACATCTCTATATTGAACTCCAAGAGTACATTCTACAAACTTGGTAGACATTCCTAATAATCCACAGACAATCATCCAAAATGTTGCTCCCGGACCTCCGAGGGCAATTGCCAAAGCTACTCCGGCAATATTACCATTACCCACCGTACCAGAAACAGCAGTTGCCAATGCTTGAAAATGACTAACTTCTCCTTCTTTTGATTCATCACGTATGGTATCTCTAATATCTCCTTCTACTATATTAATTTCTGGTTTTCCTTCAATACCGTGCCCTTCTACATCATCATATTTACCTCGCACTACATTAATTGCTTTTGCAAAATACCTAAAATTAGGAAAGCCAAAATAGAGTGTAAAAAACAAGGCACTTAATACCAATAATATAATAACGAATGGAGCACCGTCAAAAACTTCAAAAAAGATTACTGCAGAGAAAAAGTCAGATACAGGCTTGAAAGCCTCGTCGATTTTTTGATCTAGACCTTTTTCTGTGGTCTCTTGTGCAAATGTTAAAAATGGAATGATAAGTGCTAAAAGTGAAAGAAGAATTCTCTTCATGATGTTGTGAATTAATTGAATTTAATTGTTAAGAGGTGGGCAAGATGGTAAAAAAAACATTTGTTTACAATTTTTTTAGATGTTAAATATTTCTAATTCTCAAATATCGAACTCCTTATTTAAAAGATTAATTTGTTCTGGGCGACCTAAAACTACTATCCTAGAACTTGGTTTTAATAAGGTATTAGCTTCTGGGTTTACAATATATTCTCCGTCTGGTGATTTGTAACCTATAATAGTGCATCCCGTTCTGGATCTCATATCAATATCAAGGATGGTTCTTTCTATTTTATCATCAAACATATCTTCGAAAGAAATTTCTTCAATATTTATAGATTTTTTGCCTACAATAGAAAGGTTATCCAAAAATTCTATTAAATCGGGCACTACTACTAATGACGCCATATGATCTCCCCCTATACGATCTGGCATAATAACATTATCTGCTCCAGCTAATCGAATTTTCTTATAAGAAGCATCTTGAGAGGCTCTACTAATTATTTTAAGCTCTTTATTAATTTGTCTTGCAGAAAGTACAATAAACAGGTTATCTGCATCTTCTGGCAATGTACATATTAAACAGGCAGCTCTTCTTATACCTGCTTCTGTTAACACTTCGTCTTCTGTAGCATTACCTTTTAGGAAAAACAGATTTTCATTTTGATACCTTTCTATTACTGCTTCGTCTTTTTCGATAATAACAAATGGCTTATTGTATGCTAACAATTTGGCAGCAGCTTGTTTACCATTACGGCCATAACCAATTATAATAATATGATTCTCAATATGATGTATCATTTTTTGTGTTTTTCGGTATTGAACTCTTCTGGGGTCATTTTTACTTATAATATACTCTGTTATTACGGATACAGAATATGCAAATATGGCTACACTAGTCGAGATAAGAAATACAGTGAATAATTTTGCATTATCATCCAGAGGCTGAACTTCTCCAAAACCAACGGTAGATAAAGTAATAACCGTCATGTATAAAGCATCTACCCAGGAATAGTTAGAAAAAAACCGAAACCCCAGTACCCCGATAGCAATTACTATAATTAATAAAATTAATGCAATATATATTTTTGGCACTCCCCATCTATACATCTTTTTCATAGGTCAAATACTGAAGTTCGTTTAGTATAAACCAAGTCTTTTAATTTTAGCCAAAACGCTAGGTTAAGGTATATTACAAAACCTAAACCTACGGTAGCAAAGGTTAAATAAATAAAGAACAAGCGTACATTTTTAGCTCGCATCCCTAACCTATCGGCTAACCTAGAGGAGACATAAAATCCGTTACGTTCTAAAAATTGTCTTAGATTATAAAGCATATCGCAAAATAATTATATTATCCTAAATTCTATTCACCATTTAATAAATAATTCCCGATTGCACATTTTAAACATGCTTTTTGGTCACAGTATGTATTTTTAAGTTGAATCATAGCTTGAGAATGCATTGCATTTTCAATTGGTACTTTTAAGTCCATAAAATTGCTAATAATGCTGTTTTTTTCAAAAGGTAATTTAGAAATTAATTCAAAAATATCTTCTTCAGGATTTTGTCCTATACTTCTGGCATAAACAAATTTTATAGGAATAATCGTATTGATCAACAACAAGTCAATAAATGATTTTGTTAGTTTCTTCTTACTTGTCTTTGATTCTTTTTCAAAAGTATAATGGTTTTTCCAAAATTCGCTTGTTTCTATACTGAAAAGAGTATAAAAATCATCTATAGTATTACTATTGATCACTTTACTGAAAAGTTGATAGTTTTTAAAATATAACATTGCCAACTGCGACAATCGTATAGTTGGAAAATTAGGCGGTCTCAACCTAAAAAAATGTAATGGTTCTACTCCTTTAGCATTCAATTTAAATTTATTTTTCAAAAACTGATACTCATTCTTCAGGGTATTGAAATACGGTTCTTTTATATCATTTTCTAAGAGACCTGCCTGACCAAAAAACAAGGCTTCCAATTCTTCCAGGTGATCTGTACATTTCCTAAGTACGGTAAAATCTATTGAATTCGCCAAACTCAAAAAAGCAGCTCCATTTGTTTTTAGGCCAAAATTTTTGGACAGCAGTTTAAACAAAACGGCTTCCCAATTATTTGCAGAGTCCTTTAGAAGTTTCAAAATTAAAGTCGATTTCTTTTCTAGTCGCTCTAAATACAACCTTTCTTGCCAATTCGACAGCATAAAACCAGAAACTTCTGGAAGTTGCTTGTCACAACCAATCCATTGTTGAGCACTTTTATTAAAGAGTTTTTTATAGCCAATCATTAACTCTTCTCTCACATACTCCTTAAGTTGTAATGTTGGTATAATCGAGTTGTTTTTTCTATAAACTTCTATATCATCTTCCCAAACCACATGAAGAATTACATTATCATATGCAGGATCATTCTCGTGGTTATGAACATACCAATCACTTGATCTAATATGCACTTCTACATTCCCTGCCCATTGCTGACCTTGAATAATGAGTCTTGCATTAAAAAAATCAGGTCCAGAGTTTTCTATATTATGAGTCCCTACTTGCTGAAGTATAAGCTCCTCATGCCTTGTTGTTTTAAGGTCTACAAACCCGAATTTTTTATATTTCCAAAGGTATTGTAAGAAATCCTCAGTCATATATTCTATATATTATTTATAATTATCAGACCTACCTGTAAACCAACAGGTGGAATTAGCTATTATATATTTCGGGTAGGATAAAAAATAAGGAGAATAGCTTTTCTAAAATTTAGATTATGAAAATACTAAAATTTATTAGAATCTTGTAAGCTCTATCGAATAACATTGACTAATTCTTAAACCAGCATATAAATGACCAATGTTCTAAAGTCTATCTTCATATCTGTTTTCCCTGTAATTGCTCTTTACTTTGCTATTGACAGTGTTATACATCTTATTAATCATGGAGTATCCTATAGATATATAGGGCGATTACTAATTTCGTTTTCTATTGCAACACTTTTCATTTTGTTTTTTATAAAACCTGTTGCGCGAACTGATGCCAATCTAAAAAAATACACACTTCCTATAGCTATTGGTTTTCTAATTAGCCTACTATTTGGGGGTGTTATTGAACAAGATTTAAATGGATCTCTACCAGGAATCGGTTTGTTTTTAGGATGGGTATTATATATAAGATGGTATTCTACTTTTAATAATAGAGAACAAAATACAGTTATTAAAGTAGGTAACCGGTTACCAGAACTCGAATTACAGGATCCAGAAAAAAATAGTGTAAACACTTCTAAGTTTATAGGTAGCTCATCAATTTTTCTATTCTATCGCGGAAATTGGTGTCCATTATGTATGGCACAAATCAAAGAAATTGCTTTGCAATATAAAGAACTTGAAAAAAGAAATGTAAACATAGTTCTCATTAGCCCCCAGCCTCATAAGCATACCAAGTCTCTGGCAAAAAAATTCGGATTAGATTTCAATTATTTGGTTGATCAAGGAAATAAAGTTGCTAAGCAATTACAAATTTTTTCAAAAAATGGTCTTCCCATGGGTTTCCAGGCACTAGGATATAATAGTGATACTGTAATGCCAACAGTAATCATAACGGATAAAGAAGGAAAAATAGTCTTTGCAGACCTCACTAATAATTATAGAGTACGACCAGAACCAGAAATATTTTTAAAAATTCTCGACCAACAAGATCTTTAATTTAAAATACTAACATTAGTTAGTACCCCCCCCCCAAAAAAAGAAGGTTAAAGTTGTTATAAAGACAAAAAACACAGAACTAACTCTATTTAAATAGTACGATTACTACTTAATATTCTTAAAATCAAGTTAATTCCTTACAAAAATGTACTATTGGTAAGATTTTATGTATTAATGGAAAACTTAACCACAAATTCATTTCTTTACTTTGTTATGAATTAAAGGGAAAATTAATTCATTCAAAAATATTAAGATTACAAAACATTAAGATTACAAAACCCTAAGCTAAGTTGAGTTTGTGTTAGGTTATTGATGGTTGCCATTTTTGGCGACCATCTTTATTTTTACACATATTCAAAAAAAATAAGGAAATCAGAATCCAAGCTTTACGAATTCATATCAGGATAAATATCAAACTTATTAAAAAATGCTTTTTTAAATTTTGAAGAATTAGAATAATTAAGCGTATCCATTACTTCACGTATTGATAATCCTTCTCCGATAATCATATTATATGAGATCTCGAGTCGTTTATTATTAAAAAATTCTAATGGAGTCTGATTATGAATTTCTTTAAACATGTTAAAAAAATTCGTGCGACTCATATGTGCCATAGCTGCCAATTGATCAACTCCTACAAAAGGTTCTTTAAGATTATTTTTGAGATAATCACTCACTTTATAAATATTACCAACTTGCCCACAATTGATACTAAAAGGATTACTTTCTGTCTCCCATCGTAATACATCTTTCCAAAAAGTTTCTAATAACCGTACACCTCGAGAAATAAAATAAAGATAGTTCTCTATCTTGTCAACATCAGGTTGTACAATCTGATCAAAAAGACTTGATTGCTTATAAGAAAGGTAAAACTTATTAATATGCTGATGAGAATAACGAATATAATTATCAAGCTTTTCTGCCATATCGTTATTCTTTATAAAAAAAGGCTTGGTATATGAGCTTTTTAATATAATCATAGTAGATTTTACTTCTGCTCCTTTTGGAATAAAGACTTGCTCTCCTTGTCGAGCATCCATACACCTCATATTACCTGGTGTATAACTATCAGAATATCGGCTTATAATCTGATCTTCTTCTAACTGATGATCTAAAGCATATTTCCTAAAGTGAAGTATAATATCTTTTTCATTGATTGGCCGTCTAACATATTCAATATCCGTATTAGCTTTATAATTGTTTATGATAAGAAAAACCTCTGGAGATATTTTATAATACAATAAATATCCTTCTCCAATTTCAGGAGGGAAATAAATTTGATCAGTAGAACTACCTGGGCTTAATTGAGATCTAAAATAGTCACTTAGTTTGTCAATATCAGAAAAATCAAACAAATATTTACACATACCACCATCATTTTACACTTATCTTTTTTAGTCCACGTAGATGTATTCCTGGCAACTACAAAAAATAAATAGACACAAAAACAACCCCTATATTAGCTTACAGAAAAGCTAATAGAGGGGAGAATTATTATTTAAATATAAGAATTTATTTTATATGGCTAATAACATCATACTTTGTTATGATGTGGTGTTTTCCGTTTTCTAACTCTACCAAAACAGCAGAACTTCCGTTTTTAATAAGCTTGGATATCTCATCAAGTGAAGTTTTAGCACTTACAATCGGAAAAGAATCTTTCATAACATCTTTGATTGGTGTACTACCTGTATTTTTATCATCCAAAAAAGCAGTAAAAAGAGCACTTTCGTCTACAGAACCAACAAATCCGTCACTATCAACTACTGGTATTTGCGAAATTTTAAATTTACGCATACGCTCGATAGCATGTGACACCAGTTCTTCTGTTTTAACAGTAACCAAAGGTTTTTCTATATGATTTTTTACTAAATCATCGGCTGTATATACTTCCTCATCAAGAAAACCTCTTTCTCGCATCCAATCATCATTAAACATTTTCCCTACATACCTACTACCATGATCGTGAAATAAGACAACAGCAACATCATCTTTGGCAAAATGCTTTTTTAATTGAAGTAATCCTTTTATAGCTGCTCCTGCACTATTACCCAAAAACATTCCTTCTTCTTTTGCAAGTCTTTGAGTATATACCGCAGCATCTTTATCTGTTACTTTGGTAAACCCATCGATAACTGAAAAATCTACATTTTTTGGTAAAATGTCTTCTCCAATACCTTCTGTGATATAAGAATAAATTTCGTTTTCATCAAAAATCCCGGTTTCATGATATTTTTTAAAAACAGAACCATAGGTATCTATTCCCCAGATTTTAATGTTTGGATTTTTTTCTTTTAGATATTTCCCAACACCAGATATAGTACCTCCAGTACCTACTCCAACAATAAAATGTGTTATTTTACCATCAGTTTGTTTCCAAATTTCAGGACCTGTACTTTCATAGTGTGCTTGTGCATTTGAAGGGTTATCATACTGGTTAACATACCATGAATTTGGAGTTTCTTCTGCCAATCTCTTAGAAACCGAATAATATGATCTTGGATCATCTGGTTCTACATTAGTTGGACAAACCATTACCTTTGCTCCTACTGCTCTAAGGATATCCATTTTTTCCTTAGACTGCTTATCTGCCATTACACAAATCAGTTTATACCCTTTTATGATAGCTACTAAAGCTAGCCCCATTCCAGTGTTTCCAGATGTACCTTCTATAATGGTCCCACCTGGCTGTAATCGACCATCTGCTTCTGCATCTTCTATCATTTTTAAAGCCATTCGATCCTTCACAGAATTCCCAGGGTTAAAAGTTTCATATTTAGCCAACACTAAAGCATCTACATCTTTCACCAGTGTATTCAATTGGACTAATGGTGTATTACCAATAGTCTCTAGTATGTTTTTTGCGTATTCCACTCGATATAATTTACAACCCCATTGGGTATTTTAACATGGCAAAGATACGACCTAGATTATCGATTGGCAATTTTTAAGAAAGAATAACAAATTATTGAAAACGGATTGACTTTGTCGGTGATATCTTTGCAATAATATATGAAGGGATAAGTAGCATTAACAAACACAATAACATTGTTCCTAGATTAAGTAACACAATATATCCTATATCAATATAAACCGGTGCCGTACTTACATAATACGTCTCTGGATTAAGCCCTACAACCCCATACTGCTCTTGTATAAGGAGTAAACCTATACCAATAAGGTTACCCCAAAACAGTCCTATCAAAATCAAATATGCAGCATTATAAAGAAATACTTTTCTTATACTCCAATCACTAGTTCCTAAAGCTTTTAAGATCCCAATCATAGGAGTTCTCTCGAGGATTAAAACCAACAAAGCAGTAATCATATTGATACCGGCAACCAAAATAATAATCCCAATAATCCCAATAATATTGAGGTCGAATAGTTTTAACCATTCGAAGATTGTGGCATATTTTAATGAAATTGTCTGGCTATCCAAGGTAGAAGGAATATTTTCATAAATTTCCTGTCCTTTTTTATCTATTTGATCAAAATCATCAATAAAAACTTCAAAATTACCAACCTCATCTGGTTTCCATTTATTCATTTTTATCACATGTCTGATGTCCGCAAAAAGAAAAGTTTCATCAAACTCTAAAAATCCCGAATTATAAATCCCCACAATCTCAAAAGCTCTAATAAAAGTTTTTGAGTTTGAAACTGTGTTCTTTTTCAAAAAATATGTGATTACTTTATCTCCAATACTAAACCCTAAACGATTTGCAATATGTGAAGACAACAGAATTTCTTCATTAAGCTCCCCTGTAAAATCGGGTATTTTTCCTTCTACAAGATATTCTTTAAAAGAATCCCAACTATAATCTTTACCTACTCCTTTAACCACCACACCATCAAAATCCGATGTTGTGCGTATAAGTCCCATTTTGGTTGCTACACCTTGCATATGAACAATTCCTTCAACTTCAGAAAACTCTGGATAGAAATTTTGATTAGAGGATATAGGTATAAGAGATTCTACACTACTGTTATTATCAAAGCTGGAAATTAATACATGTCCATTAAATGCAGCAACTTTTTCTCTTATTTTGCGTTGTAGTCCTACACCAGTAGCAACCGTAATTAGCATCATGACCATACCAATAGCAATAGCAAAAATTGCAATTTTTATAATTGGAGTCGAAATACTACTTTTATGTTCCTTACCTTTGATGAGGCGTTTGGCAATAAAATACTCGAAATTCAAGCTTAACTATGGTTTTTGTTAGAAATGCATTCAAAAATACATTTTTATTCCTTTTCATAATTTTTATTTCTTGTGTAAGTGGAATAAAAACAACTTCGCCCCCTTCTTCTCTAAAAATTGAAAACTCGATATCTGCGGCATATATTGCTCAAGATACTACAAAAATTCAAGAATCTATAGTAGTTGGGGCCAATCTTACGGATGATTATATTCCGATTTTAGAAAATAAAAAAGTAGCTATCGTAGGAAATCAAACTTCTGTTATTTTTAAAGATAGTACTACTAGTCAAAATTATGTACATCTTGTTGATTCTTTATTGTCTAGAAATATTAAAATTCAGAAAGTTTTTGCTCCAGAGCATGGTTTTAGAGGTAAGGCAGATGCAGGAGAATTAGTAGCTGATAGTAAGGATATTAAAACCGGGCTTCCTATTTTTTCTCTACACGGAAAAAACAAAAAACCGTCTAAAGAAGCTTTATCCAATATCGATATCGTTGTTTTTGACATCCAAGATGTAGGAGTTCGCTTTTACACCTATATTTCGACATTACATTATGTAATGCAAGCATGTGCAGAAAATAACATTCCAATTTTAATACTAGATCGCCCTAACCCAAATGCACATTACATTGATGGGCCTACCTTAGAATCTGAACATTCAAGTTTTTTAGGGGTACATCCAATACCATTAGTTCATGGTATGACTATTGGTGAATATGCTAAAATGGTAAATGGCGAAGGTTGGTTGGGAAAAGATTTAACCTGTGAGATCAATATTATTCCTGTTAAAAACTACACTCATACTACTTCATATAGTTTACCAATACGACCTTCACCCAATTTACCTAATGATAAAGCTATCAATTTATATCCTAGTCTTGGTTTTTTTGAAGGCACAACCTTAAATGCAGGTCGTGGTACCGAAACACAGTTTCAAATTTTTGGTTCTCCCGACTTGGTTATAGAAAAATATGATTATGCGTATATTCCCAGGCCAAATTTTGGTTCTAAATACCCAAAACATAGAGGAGAAGTATGTTATGGAAAAGATTTAAGAAAAAATGAATCGTTAGATTCTATAAACTTAGAATGGTTAATTAATGCTTATAAGCATACCAAAATCAAAGAAAAGTTTTTTAACACCAAATCATTCACTATTCACGCAGGGACAAAAAAATTACAACAACAAATTGAACAAGGTCTTTCTTTTCGAGAAATTAAAAGCACATGGATAGAAGATCTTGAAAAATTTAAGGTTAAAAGGGCGCAGTATCTCATCTATCAATAGCATTATTTAACTCTAAAAAACCCCTATTTTCAGGGATGTCAGTATACAGAAGAATTGATACATTTGTATATGTTAAAATTTTTACATCTATCAATTGTGTATGGTATATTCATCCTGCCTTTTATCCTGGGAGCACAGGTAGATAAGAGTAGTATTCCATTTATTCCCGGAAAAGAAAGAAGTATAATTAAGGAAATTCAGCTTTTAATCAATACTCATGGCAAAGAAGAAGAGGCCTATAAAAAAGTTCACCATCAACTCAAGACAAAAGCATTAAAAAGTGGACAATTTAAGGCTGATTTAAACCTGATCCTAACCTCTTATTTTAAAAAGAAAGCTTTAATTGATTCATCTTTCTATTATGCAAAAAGGGTATTGACAATTAAGCATTTCAAAAATGACACTATAAAAAACGAGATTTATGGCCTAACCTACAACATGTTAGGGATACTAAATTCTAAAATAGGCCTTGAAGAAAAATCCAAAAAATGGCATTTAAAAGGAATTAACATTTCGAAAAAATACAATGACAGACGTATCTATTATATTAATTCTTTTGGTCTAGCAAATGCTTATCTATCAACAAAAGAGTATGATAACTCACTAAATCTTTATAAACAATGCCTAGAATATACAGAAGTTCCTGAAATGGTCTATGGAAGCTATGTCAATATGGCTAATATATATGGTTATTTGGAGAATTATGAAGCAACTATTCTATATCTAACAAAGGCACGTGAGATCTGTAAAAAATCCCAAAGTTATCGTTGTATTGGCATTATTTCAAACAATATAGGAATTACTTATAGAAAACAAGGTAACATGGAGCAGGCCTTGATAATGTTTGATGAGGCATTAGAAATTGCAATCACCCATCAATATCCTGAAATAGAAATCACTGGATATCTAGAAAAAGGTCTTGTACTAAACCATCTAAAAAAACATGAAGAAGCTGAGAAGATTATTCTTTTAGCTTTAAACAAGTCAAAAAAACTTGGATTTTTAAACAAACAAAAAAGCATTTTTTTTAGACTAAAAGAGATATCAATTTCTCAAAATAATTATAAGAAAGCACTTTCTTATGCCGAAAAATTCTATGAGCTTACAGATTCTATTTATTTTTTAGAGAATGATAAAGAAATTAATGAATTAGAAGTAAGATATCAAACTCTTCAAAAAGAAAAAGAAATAAAAGTCCTGCAGGTCGAAAATGCAAATCGAGAATTAGATTTAAGGAATCAAGAAGAAGCTCTCAAAAATCTTAGATTACAACAAGAGATTGAAAAAAGAGAAACTCAGAACAAGATTTTATCATTTCAGAATGCTTCAGAAAAAAAACTTAATGAGATTACATTACTAAAAAAAGATCAGGAGATTCAAGAATCTAAATTAGCCAGACAAAAAAGTATTAAAAATAGTATCTTGTACTCTTTTTTGATTCTTCTTATCCCAGTTATTGGTTTATTGTTTACATACTATCAAAAACTTCAGACTCAGAGTGAATTAAATAAAAAGCAAGAAGAAATAAGTGAGCAAAAAATTTCTTCTTTAATTAAAGATCAAGAGTTAAAACTAATTAAAGCGTCTATTAAAGGTCAGGATAAAGAGAGAAAACGTATTGCACTAGAGCTACACGATAGCATTGGTGGTAATCTTGCTGCTATAAAATTACAACTAAATAATACTGTGTTTTATGGAAATAAAAAAACAATAACTACAATTAACAACCAATTAGATGACACTTATGAACAGGTACGTAATTTATCGCATAACTTAACACCTAAAAAATTTAGTGAAAATAACTTTTGTGATGTACTTGAAGAGTATTTTAATAATATTGGCGGTACGACTAGTCTAAACACTTCTTTTGTAGCATACCCAAGAACAGAAATTGATGTTCTAGATGAAACTTTACAAATCGAAATTTTTAAAATTATTCAGGAACTTATTACCAACACTATTAAACATGCCAAAGCTACTTCTATAGAACTTCAATTAAATCTGGTAGAAAATATAATAAATGTACTATTCGAAGATAATGGCATTGGTTTTAACGCAAAAAACAAGGCTACCGGACTTGGGTTTGAGAATATAAAAAATCGATTAAAAAAAGTATCTGGTACTTTTCATATCGATTCCAGAATTAGTCGTGGTACCATTATAGATATAGAAGTTCCGGCATTAACATCAATTAAAGATAAAGTGAGCTACAATCACTAAATCAATCCTAGTTTACCTGATGATAAACAGGATTAGAATTATGCATAGCAAATTTTATCTAAACCTAATTACAAAAATAATAAACCAATGAAATATAATTTAATCATAGCAGATGACCATAAAATGTTTTTGGATGGTTTACTAAGCATTCTTAACTCAGAAAAAGAATATAATATTTTATTAACTGCCAAAGACGGTAAACATATTGCTAAATACCTGGAAATTAATCCCGATGAAAAAATAGATCTTATCATCACAGATATTTCTATGCCAGAGTTAGATGGTATTTCTCTAAATAAGATTATAAAAGAAAGAAAGAAAAGTATACGGACTTTGGTAGTTAGTATGCATAATGATGCTGACATGATTGATAATCTTATTGAGCATGATGTAGATGGGTATGTACCCAAAAATGCTGAAAAAGAAGAGCTTTTAAAAGCTATAAAGACTATACTTAAGGGAGAGAAATACTTTTCAAAAGAAATAAAAGATATTTATTTAGAAAATAAATTTGCCAAAAAGAAGAAGGAAGATATCAAACTTACTCAAAGAGAGATTGATGTTATTACACTTATTGCGCAAGAGTTCACGACACAAGAGATCGCCGATCAATTGTTTTTGAGTAAACATACCATCGAAAGTTATAGAAAAAATCTAATTGCTAAACTTAATGTTAGAAATCTGGCTGGATTGACTAAGTATGCTTTAAAAATGAAGTATATAAAATCTTAATAAAACATAATGATAGACTAATTAATTCGCTATTGAATCTTAGTCTGATTATTATCCTTTATTATTAAATCCATCTCCTAGGCGGTAACTTAGTATAATTCCATGTGTATTATTAATAGGAGTATCTCTTAGTGTTTGATTGTAATTATATAATAATCGTAAGTGGTTAGAAATATAAAACCCTGCAAGAAAATTCATCGAGGAACTCGTTCTGTATCCAGCACCAATTTCAATTTTATTTTTGTAGTTCACTGTCGTATTAATATCTACCTGAATTGGTGCTCCAGAAACATATTTAGCCAAAACGCTGGGCGTTATTAATACTTCTTTAAAGCGCGTTGCAAAAAAACGATATCCCGTATACGCATAATATGGATTCTCTAAATTAATATTGTCTTCAGAAGACAAAGAATCTCCTAATAAATTAGGTGCAGAAACACCAATATAAATATGCTCTCTATTATACAAAACACCTACTCCCAAAGTAGGGATAACAGTATTGATATTATTTGCAAAATTAGGATCATTCTGAATACCCAATTCTAATAAATTTTCATTATAAATCATTGCGCCTCCGGTAATTCCAAAAGATAATACGTTAGGGTTATAAGACCACCATCGTGCCTGGTTATAATTATGGTCAAAAACTATTTTATAGGCATATGCCCCAAACAAGCTTGTAGTTGTAGTTACTCCTACCTGATCACTATAAACTCCTGCCCCTAATCCCATATTTTTAGAGCGTAATGGCGAATTCACTGTTAACCCAATATTTCTGGGGCTACCATCCAATTGATTTAAATATCCTCTATTTGTGAGGGTGATATCAGAATCGGGGTAAAAACCGGCATGTGCTGGATTAATTACTACTGTATTGTAATTATAATTTGCAAAGACCGGGGTTTGTTGCCCAAATATTGAGCATAAAAATCCTTTAGATAGTATTGCAACTATCAATAATATATATACTTTTTTCATAAATTAACGCTTTAATACAAGGAAACCGGTTTGCTTTTTTAAGTTATGTAAGCCTTCTATTTTGATAGTAAAGAAATATGTCCCCTCGGGTAATTTATCTCCTCCCAAACTTCTCTTTCGATTAGCAATTCCTCTAAAAACTCTTGAAGTATTATTATATCCATCAACTTCAAAAACTATATCTCCCCATCGATTATATATCGATACTTTATTGTCAGGATAATTTTCAATATTATAAATCTCCCAATATTCATTGATTCCATCACCATCTGGTGAAAAACCATATCGTGTTTGATCTTCTTCTTGTGCTTCTACATAAACTGTGACTGTATCTTCTTCAATACATCCTAGATCACTAGTAAAAAGAACAGTATAGGTTGTCGTCTGATTTGGGTTTGCTACTGGATTAGCAATATTAGTATTAGTAAGACCAGTTGAAGGTGTCCAAACAAATGTTCCATTATCAGAAGTGGTAGCATTTAATTGTACTTCCTGCCCTTGTATAATTTCTTGATCCTCCCCTGCCTCTATAGTACATATTACAAGGTCGTCGTTATCTTCTATAACAACATCTTGCGCTGTAGTCGTTCCTAGGCTAATACCTGTAGATGGATTACTAATCGTTAGTGTAGCCGTCTCTGTACCTTCTACAAGAGCATCATCAACAATAGTAAAAGTTACTGTACCTGTGGTCATCCCATCAGGAATAGTAATAGTCGTATTACTTAAGGTAAAATCTGAAGCTGTAATTCCTACTCCTGTGGTAGCAAGATCAATAGTTTGAGCACCTACCACAGCTATCGAAGAAGTAGCTGTAACCGTTATTATTGTCCCTGCTGCTTCTGTGCCTGCATTTGCCGAAACTGAAAGACTCACTGTAGGGATAGGTGCTGAATCATTATCCGTAATAACAACATCTTGCGCTGTAGTTGTTCCTAAGGTAATACCTGTAGATGGATTACTAATTGTTAGTGTAGCCGTCTCTGTACCTTCTACAAGAGCATCATCAACAATAGTAAAAGTTACTATACCTGCGGTCATCCCATCAGGAATAGTAACAGTCGTATTACTTAAGGTAAAATCTGAAGCTGTAATTCCTACTCCTGTGGCAGCAATATCAATAGTCTGAGCACCTACCACAGCTATCGAAGAAGTAGCCGTTACCGTTATTACTGTACCAGCAGCTTCTGTGCCTGCATTTGCCGAAACTGAAAGACTCACTGTAGAGATAGGTGCTGAATCATTATCCGTAATAACAACATCTTGCGTTGTAGTTGTTCCTAAGGTAATACCTGTAGACGGATTGCTAATCGTTAACGTTGCCGTTTCTGTACCTTCTACAAGAGCATCATCAACAATAGTAAAAGTCACTGTACCTGTGGTCATCCCATCAGGAATAGTAATAGTCGTATTACTTAAGGTAAAATCTGAAGCTGTAATTCCTACTCCTGTGGTAGCAAGATCAATAGTTTGAGCACCTACTACAGCTCCCGAAGAAGTAGCCGTTACCGTTATTACTGTACCAGCAGCTTCTGTGCCTGCATTTGCCGAAACTGAAAGGTTAACTGTAGAGGTAGGTATTGAATCATTATCTGTAATATCAATATCTTGCGTTGTAGTCGTTCCTAGGCTAATACCTGTAGATGGGTTACTAATTGTTAGTGTAGCCGTCTCTGTACCTTCTATAAGAGCATCATCAACAATAGTAAAAGTTACTGTACCTGTGGTCATCCCATCAGGAATAGTAACAGTCGTATTACTTAAGGTAAAATCCGAAGCTGTAATTCCTACTCCTGTGGCAGCAATATCAATAGTCTGAGCACCTACTACAGCTCCCGAAGAAGTAGCCGTTACCGTTATTACTGTCCCTGCTGCTTCTGTGCCTGCATTTGCCGAAACTGAAAGACTCACTGTAGGGATAGGTACTGAATCATTATCTGTAATATCAATATTTTGCGCTGTAGTCGTTCCTAGGGTAATACCTGTAGATGGATTACTAATTGTTAGTGTAGCCGTCTCTGTACCTTCTACAAGGGCATCATCAACAATAGTAAAAGTTACTGTACCTGTAGTCATCCCATCAGGAATAGTAATAGTCGTATTACTTAAGGTAAAATCTGAAGCTGTAATTCCTACTCCTGTGGTAGCAAGATCAATAGTTTGAGCGCCTACTACAGCTCCCGAAGAAGTAGCCGTTACCGTTATTACTGTACCAGCAGCTTCTGTACCTGCATTTGCCGAAACTGAAAGGTTAACTGTAGGAGTAGAGATAGGAGTTCTTACTTCAAAACTACACTGAGTTTCTTTCCCACTATTATCGGTTACAGTTATGGTAACTGTTGTATCTGCTGTAAATAGAGTTCCTGCAACAGGGTCTTGAGTAATCTCTAGATTGGTATCACAATCGTCGGTGGCTACAACATCACCAGTATAATCAGGTAACGGAGATCCTGAACTTAAGGTTTGATCACCTGGGCAAGTAGTGATCCGCGGAGCTTCTGTATCCTTACTAAAGCCTCCAAAAATTATATGTGTATTTCCTATAACTTGATCAAAAACATCCGGTATTTCACCAACAATGACATCATCAAAACCATCACCATTAAAATCTCCAATATTACTTACCGAAGCACCTATATGATGATCACTTATATCAAAATTATTTCCAATGTTCAATCCATTAAAGCCATCTAAATTGTCCAAAAACAGCGTATCCTCCCAATTTTCCTTTCCAAAGACAATATATGCATCACCTCCTCTACCCCAAGGGCCTCCTAGAATTAAATCATCTATCCCGTCATTATTAAAATCACCAGCGGTACTTGAAGAATATCCTGCTTGTCCTATGAATTGCCTTCCATATATTATTGCTCCATTGGTACCATCAATAGTATTGAGGTCAAATGCAGCAGGATACCCTGAAGGAGTTCCAAATATTGCATAAATAGCCCCATGAATGCTTCTTCCATCTACATCAAAACTTGCTTCTGGAGCTGTAACAATAATATCTTTCATATTATCATTGTTGATATCTATTCCTCCTGTTACTGAAGCTCCCAAACGCCCTCCTGGGCCTACAGCATTTATAATAAACCCATTAGTTCCATCTAAAGTAGAGATATCTACCTCTGAAGAAGCGGTTACTCCTGGGCTAAATACAACATACACCTGACCTTCTCTACGAATTCCATTCGGTTCAGCATAAGGAGCTCCTATAATAATATCGTCAAAATTATCTCCATTTAGATCACCAGCACCAGATATATTTATACCAAATTGATCTATAGTATTTTCTTCATTCATAAAAAAACCATTGGTTCCATCTAAAGAATTTAGATTAAAAAAGGATGGAGGAACTCCTGTAGTAGGGTTTCCAAAAACAGCAAAAACTTTTCGAACACCACTTAGTCTTCCTGAAATTAATACATCATCGATATTGTCATTGTTAAGATCTCCTGCAGCACTTACATCAATAGCTGAGAAATTATTTGTAGATATCTCAAACCCATTAGTCCCATCCAGATTAGCTATATCGAATGTAAATGGGAAATTACCATTAATTCCATAAATTAAATACAGACTACCAGAATCACCTATAATCAAATCATCGATATTATCGTTGTTAAAATCACCAACAGCATCAACCAGAAAAAACTCATTGGCCCTTCCATTGGCAGAAGACGGTTGTTTGGTTATTTTAAACCCTTGAGACTCTACTAAAAATAATAAATCAAAGGTAGATGGAAATGGGTCATCAGTTCCATATATAACATACGCTTCTGATTGATC
This sequence comes from Aquimarina macrocephali, assembly GCF_051627225.1. NCBI lineage: Bacteria > Pseudomonadati > Bacteroidota > Flavobacteriia > Flavobacteriales > Flavobacteriaceae > Aquimarina > Aquimarina macrocephali. The sequence goes on along the minus strand of NZ_CP151795.1, from coordinate 3,390,250 downwards.
ATTTTCTAATCTAAAACTATTGATATCAAAAACACTAGGTTCATTATCCCTAATACACACAATAAAGTCATCTCTCCCATCATTATTTATATCTCCTGCCCCGCTAACAAAAGTTTGACCACGGGGTCCATCCACTACATAAGGGCTTGATAACGTAAAACCGTTTAAACCAGATATTTCTGAAACATCAAGTGGACCCGAACACGGAGGTTCAGCAATATCTTGTAAGATAATTGTAAACTCACAATTTGTAGTATTACCTCGTCTATCTGTTGCAGATATAGTAACTAACATTCCGTCAGAAACAGGAGTTCCTCTAGGAGGGATTTGAGTGATCGTAAGGCTATTATTAGGCTGGCAACTATCTGTAATATTTTCGAATAACGGTTGAATATATTCTGGCAAGGTTACATCAGGAGCTAGTGTTTGATTCCCTGGACAGGCTATAGTAGGTGGAGTGAAGTCTATGCTTCCATTTAAGGTACCTCCATAAATTACATATCCTCTCCCTGTAAGATTATAAGAAAATATCGTTTGTGATATTGCTCCAATTATTAAATCAGTTGCACCATCTCCATTAACATCTCCAGCTACACTTACAGCATGCCCAAATCTCTGTCTACTAAATCTTTGATCATCAAATATTTCTATCCCATTAACCCCATCAATCAAGTTAGTTTCAAAAACAGGATTCCAACTTGTATTTTTACCATATACTACATATGCAGCTCCACCCGATCTTACTCCGTAGGCACCAATAATAATATCATCAATATTATCACCATCATAATCTCCTGCTGTACTTACTGAATGACCAACATTGCCGAAAGCTTCGTCTCCTAAAATTGTAAAACCGTTATTCCCATCAAGAGAAGAAATACTCATACTAGAGGCATATCCAGTTGTTTTTCCGAAAAGAACATATGCCTTTCCTGCTGATGAAAAAGTATCAACTTCTGCTAAATACGCACCTATAATTACATCATCAATTCCATCATCATTCACATCTCCAGCATATGCAACAGAATATCCAAATCTATCTGAATCTGCTTCACCTATAATTTCGAAACCATTTGTTCCATCCAAATCAGAAAATGCTAAGCTAGATGGAAATATAGTATCACGTCCAAATATCACAAAAGCAAGTCCTGTATTTTCAGTACCATTAGAAAAGTCTGGAAAACCAACTATAATATCATCAATATCATCACCATTTAGATCCCCAGCAGTATTAACAACTCCTTTTCTTTGACGTAAAAGAGTCCCAGATGAGCTTTTATTAATTACAAAACCATCTGTGCCAGTTAAGGTTGCTACATCGAGAACATTGGGAAACGAAGAAGATCCAAAAACTAAATAAACTTTTCCTGCAAGGGCAAGGGTGTTATCTCTGTTTTCAGAATAAATAATAATATCATCAATTCCATCATTATTTATATCTCCGGCAGTATTTATATTAGATCCAAATGTAACATTATCACTTGATCTCAATCTAAATCCAGTAGTTCCAGAAATATCAGAAGTTCTTATTAATGCAGGAAATATACTCCTACCAAAAAGTACATAGACACTATCATTACCAGGTTCTCCTATAATTATATCATCAATACTGTCATTATTAAAATCTTTAATAGCTGCTAAAGAAGTTCCTAGCTTACCTAATCTGCTTTCCCCTCGTATAGTAAAACCATTAGATCCATCCAAAGTTGACAATTCAAATGCCAGGTCAAAGGGTGCAGTTTTACCAAATACTATATATACTTCTCCTACATCTTGTTCTACATCATCAACCAAATAAGCACTTATTAGTAAATCGTCAATACCATCTCCATTGATATCGCCCGCACTACTTACGTCAAAACCAGCTTCGTCATCTTCAGAAATACCTTCTAGTGTAAATCCATTAGTCCCATTAATGTATGACAATGGTATTTCAGGACACTCATAAGGAGCATTAACCTGTGCAATTGACAAAAAAAAGTTCCCAAAAACAATGTATATCACCATATAAAACTTTAGTTTGTCTATATCCTGAGCTATATTATTCCTCATCTTTATAATATTATATTGATTACACCTCTCTTTACACAACAAAACTATATTTCTCCTTAGGATTAATACTCACTATAAGTAGGGTTTTACCACATGTAAATACCCCCCTGTTTTCAGGGTGCATATTTTCACCAGAAAAGGTGTATTTCTCAGCAATTGTATCTCTCATCTTTGTACTGTGCTTTTTGGTCTTCAAAACATGTATCAAAAAAAATAGATATAAGAAGTCAATTATAAAATCACAAAAAGAAAAATAAGTACTAACCCTTTAAAACTAAAAATTATGATCTGGGGAATCACATTAATTCTATTAAGTATTATAGCAGTACCATCATTATTGTTATCTAAAAAACCAAACGCGAAAGAACTTTTAGAAAAAATCGAACCGTATCAAGGTTGGATCGGACTTGTATTTTGTTTCTGGGGAATATGGGGAATCATTTCTTCAATCCTTGGTATAGGCTGGCTTGCAACATTCCCTATTCGATGGGTAACCTTTTTGGCAGGTAATATTGTTTCGGCAGTACTAGGATTCATGTTAGGTTTTGGTATGATTAATAAACTTGTACTATCTAAAAATGAAGCGGCCAAAGAGAAAGCCAACCAATTAAGAGCAAAATTAGCTCCAAAACAAGGTAAACTAGGAATCCTTGGTTTAATTGTAGGTGCTGCAATGATCGTATTATCATTTTTGCCTTACTAATATTAACACCTCTATAAAACTTGTTTTTATAGTACTTACAACAGTAACAACTGCCATTTAGCAGAAAAAATCCAAAACATCATGATCATATTTGGAACAGGTTCTTCAACTATTCATCCCACAAAATTAGAAGGAGGAAATTGCCCATATTGTAATACAGAAAACAATATGTGGATACAAGGATATGGAAAATATATTCATGTGTTTTGGATACCGTTCTTTCCTATCGGGAAAAAAGTATACTCGGTTTGCGGTCATTGTAAAGGAGCTTTTGAAGAAAGAGAGCTTCAGAGTCAGCAATTGATACAGAGTTTTAAAGATTATAAAAACAATCAAATAAAAACTCCATGGTATCACTTTACAGGACTTACGATTCTGGTTGTGTTTATCGCATTACTTACTGTACTGCCTTATTTGGTAAAATAGAAACAACGTAAATCATATAATTTTTTAAAATGAAAAAACTCGTTTTTATAATGTTCCTAACGTTTGCATCAGCTATTTCGCAAGAAAATAGTGAGACCCTAACTATTGTAGGAGAAGCGAACAAGAAGATAGAAGTTAACAACTATTATCTTACCATTTCGCTAAAACAACTCGTTGCAAATGGATATCAGCAACTTGAACCCAAAAGTTTATCGCAGGTTAAACAATTATACAGTGATAAGTTAAAGACTATAGGAGTTGATTTTAGTAAGTTTCAAAAGAATGTTCTCTATCAACTGTATGCATCTTACTCAGAAGTGAATGATATTTCATATTACAATTATGCAACAACTTCTGAAGAAGAGGTGATCAAAATCACCAAACAAAGGATGAATGGTTTAACAATTATGCAGGTCGAAGCAGTAGCCAAAGAAAAAAACAATACAGAATGGGCTGCTTTAACACTCACTGCAATTGAAGATGCAAAAGTGAAAGCCAAAAAAACTGCTGATCATCTCAATAAAAAATTGGGGGATATTATAAAGATCGAAAATTCTGATTCCAGAACGCAATACATAAACATGCATAAACCAGGAGAAATTCAAAAACATCTTGTAAAAGTAACTTTTACACTAGAATAATAACGGTGTATATCAATAAATAAATTAACACATAAAATCAAAAAAATGAAAACAAAAATTTTAATCTTAGCTGTTATCCTTGCTTTTGGAAGCAATCTAAATGTCCAAGCTCAAAAATTAAAAAAGTTTGGTAGTTCTATCGAAAAAAAGATAGGTCCAAAAACCATAAAAGTGCCTTATACAGATGTTGTATCTTATATGGGATATGCTGCATCTGGTAATGAAGATGAAGTAAAAGATGGTAAGAAATTCTATTACATTTATGTATGGATTCCTGCTGTTGCTCCAGAAATTGGTGTAAGAATGATGTCTCCTGTGGGGAAAACCAAAATCAAAAAAGCAACACAATCAGCAGCATATACAGAAAATGCAAAATCAACTGATTATTTTGACACCTATATTACTTTAGAGCGTTCAGATATTATTAGTAAAGATAATATTAATGAAGGTGCGGTAAAAAGCGCTAACTGGGTTACTCTAGAACGTAACGATGATAGCAGCGAAATGCCAAAGCAACCAAGCGGAAGCAGTTATAACTCTCTATTAAGATATAAAAGCGAAGCAAGTGATCCTCTTAAAGCACTAACTGTTGGACTATATCGTATCGGTTTTACTACATACAAAACTGGTGAGGTAAAAGGTACTTTCCTAGCAGAAGTTGCAGCTCCTATCAAATTACCAGGAGTAGTAATGGCAAAAACTATCGAAGACTTGAAAAAGGGGCTATAAAACGTAAATTGGAATAGTGGCACCTACGGTTATTCCTATGCTTTTTGGTTCAAAAAACATGGGAATAACCTCTTTTCGAATGTCTTCTCTCTAAACTACCAATTTTAAGATGCAAGAAAACGACGATAAACAAAATCCTAAAGAAGAAAAAAAAAATCTTCTCGATGATATCCTGGCCAATGCACTCTCTTCTACAAAAAAACATGAAGAAACAAATGCAGGTCTTGAGACCAAACGATGTAAAAGCTGCGGAGCAGCAAGACCCGAAGACACAGATCTTAAATACTGTGATTTCTGTGGAGACCAATTTTACTAAAAATAATAATCTTTTAGAAATATGTCAATTAATGAAACACAAAATAGATGGGATGGATTCCTTAAAAAAATCAAAGATCGATTCGAGGAGATATTAGAAAAAACAGAAGCTGTATTGCCTTTATTATTCGAAGCAACTGATTTTGAAACCACTACATTTCACAATGCCTGGCAAGGAATTTATTCTCAAGCCAATGAACTTATCTGGAAAATAGATAGTACATGGGAAGATAAAGTCGAAGAAGCTTTTGAAGATGCAGGAGCAGAATTTGGTTCTAAAAAATTTATACAAGAAAGAGATAAAGGTTATCTAACAAAATTTGAACTTGAACAAAAACTTAAATCATACGAAGTGAAAATTTTTGCAGATGCTGCAAAAAAATTACTACAAGAAGTAAAAGATACTTTATCCAAAGATTTTTGTTGTACCCAATGTCAAGCTAAACTCCCGGTAAAAGATAATTTTTTCAGATCCTATTACAGTACTTGTGAATATTGTCAGACTGTAAACACATTCGAGCCAGGAACTAAAGCCAGAAACATCGAACATTTTGCTATCCATGCTCTTGGAGAAGAAGCTGCTTTAGAACATTATCTGCATTATGAAGAACTTAAGTTTCAAAATTATGTACAAGACTCAGAAACGTATGGTACCGAGGAATTAGCAACTCTATATCAAAAATATGTAGAAACCTACTTAAAGAAAAGAATCGAAATCATACCAGATTATAAAGATAGGTACGAAAAAGATCTCAAAGCTAAAACTGCATTCTTAACTAACTATTAGTAATCCTAAAAGAAAAAAATATGTCAAATTCATTTAGAAGTCAACTACGTTCGGTAATCGAATGGCAAAATCCTAAACCCGAAACTCTTTTTGAAAAATGGACAGAAAACGGGGACGAAATTAAAAATGCTTCAAAATTAATCGTAGGGCCTGGACAAGGATGTCTTTTTGTATACGAGGGCAAAGTAGAAGGCGTTTTTGAAGAAGAAGGGCTTTACGATCTTAAAACGGGTAACATTCCTTTTTGGACGACCATCAAAAATATCATGTATACCTTTGAGTCTGCTCATAAAGTAGGGATTTTCTTCTATAGAAAAGCAGAAATGCAAAATATACGCTGGGGAACCCCTTCTCCTATCACCTATAAAGATCCTGTTTATAATTTTCCTGTAGGATTAGGTGCTTTTGGTAATTTCTCTTTCAAAATCACTAAACCAGTCGATTTTTTTACCAATGTTATTGCAGGTGACGACTACTATCCTGTAAAAGCGATACAAAAAGTTATCTTATCCAGAATTACTCAACCTATCAGTGATTTTCTTGCCAACGCTTCATTTAGTTATGTAGAAATTGATAAACATCGTAATGAAATCGCATCATTCTCTCAGAATTCGAGTGCACAAATCTTCGATGAATTAGGTTTTGAATTACTTGATTTCAGGATAGAAGGAACCAGTTTTGATGAAGAAACCAAAACAAGAATTGGTCGAATTGCAGATATGAGTGCCGAAGCTCAGGCAATGAAAGAACTTGGTGTAAGCTACCAGGATTACCAGCAACTTGAGGCATTAAAAAATATGGCAAAAAATGAAGGTGGTGGTAATATCGGTATGCAAATGGGTGCTGGATTAGGAATGGGCCAAATGCTCGGAAATATGATGAATAATCAAGGACAGCAATCTACACCTCAACAAAATACTCCTCCTCAATCTGAATCTCAACCCCAAAACGACGACCCAGTACAAAAATTAGAAAAACTTAAGAAAATATTTGATGCTGGCCTAATCGACGAACAGGAATACAAACTGAAGAAACAGGAAATATTATCTCAATTCTAAAAACAAAAATCAATCTTTAAAAATTATACATTATGAGTACAACACATGAATTTACAGATCACGACAAAACAGAACAAGGTCAAAAAGCAATTACACTAGGTATTCAAATAAAAAACGGCGTTGGTTCTGAGAATTATGATTATACAAATCAGGAAGGAGCGGATTTTTCCTGGCCAAATATAGATCAAGATAAAATTGGTCATATTGAGCCTTGGTTATGTTATCAAAAAAACGCTGATAATACAATAGGAGGATGGGTAGATTTAAACAAATTCTCTAATGGAAAAGAAAGAAAACTTAATGCATGTTTATTAAGGTTAGGATTTCCAAAAGAATTAGGGCAAGATCATGAAGAAGCCAAAGCCATAGTAAAAGAAATTCAGAATAATGAAGATTTTGAAGCCGCTGCTCAAAAGTATGGGTTTAAAACTAATGAGCAATTTTCAATTAGAGATCATGTAGAATCAGCCAATATCAAATTAGAAGAAGCAGAATCCCAAGCATATGATGATGCTGACAACTTTTTAAAAGAACAAAAAGCTAAACTGGATGCTCAGATGGATGCTCATGTAGAAGCAGCAGAAGCTGGTGGATTATTAGATCCTATTAATGGCATTGATATGGAAACCTGGGCCGCTGCTAATGCAAAAATAGCTGGAGGTATGGGCTTAGAAGAAGTACTTAAAATTGTAGGAACAGAAAAACCAATCTGGGATGAAGTATCTGCAGAATGGACTGCAAGAATGTCTCAGGATACAACTTTTGCGATTTCTAAGGTATATGGTGATGCTTTTATGAATTCGAACATTGGCAAATTTGCAGATGCAGGAACCGATCAAGAATCTGAAACTGGTTCTCCTGCCGGAAACAATGATATTTATGAAGATTTCGAACTTTATATTAAAGTTATGTGTCATCAAAATATGGGAGCGGCTCAAGGAAAAGATGCTGCTTCAATCTTGCAAGAATACGGACTTACAGTTACCGATTGGAGTTCTGTAGGTATGCATTGGACTCCAAAAATGGCAACAGATACTCGTATGGCATTAAAAATGGGAGAATTAATGGAAAAATATAATGCAGAATTTGCTTCGGAAAAAGCAGGAGACGATATCGATTTTTAAAAGAAATAGAGTTTTATGTAAGATGGCCTGGGATTCATCTGCAACCCAATTACACTACATTGCAAATCTGATGAAATCAGGTCATCTTGTTTTTAAAAACAAAAAATAATTATGGAAAATAATATCAAACAATTCGGAATACATATTAAGAGTAAAGATAGTTACCTGGCATTTGTAACGATTAACAATACCAGCTTTCCAGAGTTTAGACATCTTAACAAGGTTCCATCTGTACTAAGAGAAAATGATCAAATAGAGCTTATTGTATATCTTCAAAATTTTGAAAGTGGATATCTGGTAGCTCAAGCGAGAAAACTGGCTTTGGGAGGGTTTAATGAAGATATAAATTTCAATATAGAGCCTTTAGAAAAAGAAAACATGTATAAGCTTACTACCGATACCACAATACCTGATGGTAGTTTTTTATTTATTTCTACAGGGTGGAATGAAATCTTAACTGTTTTTCTTGGAGATAGTGAACAAGAAGCCATCACTTTCTTTTCTGATACTAATTTAAGGCCAGCATACGCTGCTGTTCCTGATCTTGAAGAAACTATTAAAGCTTTTCCTAATTCTCAGGAATTAATAGACTTATTACCAGGATGGAAAGAAATTAAACAATTAGAGCGGCAAGAATTAGAATATAAATATGTTGAAGAAGCATGGCAAAAATATCAGGAAACCGAAAAAATTTCATTAAAAATAAGATACCTTAAAGATATGCAAATGGCACTTAATGGTTTTCTTGCTAATCATCCCGAAAGTAATAAATCTGAAGAATGCAGAGAAAGACAAATCGAAATTGACACCAAGCTTCCTGAGTTAGAAAAAATGATCTAGTATCTCGATAATTTATAAAAGATAGTTTAAAAAAACTTCAAAACCTATACCTATCATCTTTGTAATGTGAATTTTAGGCTTCAAAATAGGGATCAAAAAAAAATAGATACAAAAAATCATTTATAAAATTAAAAAAATAAGTACTAACACTTTAAAACTAAAAATTATGACCTTGGGAATCATATTAATTGTATTAAGTATTATAGTAGCAGCACCATCATTATTGCTATCAAAAAAACCAGAGGTAAAAGAATTTTTAGAAAAAATCGAACCGTTGCCAAGCTTGATCAGATTTATGATCGGACTTATATTCTGTTTCTGGGGTGTATGGGGAGTAATTTCGGCAATTTTAAATATAGAATGGATAACAACCTATCCTATCTGGTGGATCACCTTATTAGTTGGGAATATTATGGAAGCTGTATTAGGTTTCATGTTAGTTTTCCGCTCAATTAACAAGTTTTTCGTATTCAAAAATGGAGCTACAAAAGAAAAAGCAAATCAATTAAGAGGAAAGTCAGCATCAAAACAACGTAAGTTAGGAGTTTTAGGAATCATTATTGGCTGCTTGCAGATTGTAGCCTCTTTCTTATTCTATATGTAGTAAGAACATAGAAATAAAGAACAAGTAAATCCTGTTTTACAACCAACAAAATCAAACTGTTTTGTTAAAATTGAGAACAATTTCATAATCAATTTAATACGTATCTATAGCAATATAATTAAATGTAAATAAGATATTTAGCTCTAATAATAAACGCTCATATTTTGCAACTAGATTATAAACTATCACAACACTAATCTATAGAAAAAAACATTATGCAATTAAACATCACTACATTCATCCAAAAACAACTTAAAGAAATTATAGATCAAGCTGTTGCTTCAGGAAAAATTAATCCAGAAAAGTTACGAATGATTATCATTTCGCCCAATAAAACTTTTGATGTACTTAAAGTAACCTATAACAACGCCTGGGACGAATATTATTATGGATCCGAATATGATGATGCATCGGATATTGGTACAATTTCAATATCCGAATGGTTAGATATTGCAGATACAGCTTTTGAGAAAAGAGAAGGGTTAGATGCTCTTTATATAGATCGTGCGGTAGAACATGACAGAAAATATACAAAGATAAAGCCTGCGCTTACTTTTGACCATATATCTGACCAACTATATAAAAGCTATTTAATATGCTTGCGCGAAGAATTGATTTTACAAATTGAAAATGCTATAAAAAATGTAGCCAGTTCTTATACTCAAAAAGATTTCAAACATGTTGTGGGTTTTGTCACACACAAACTAACTTTTAAACAGGACGATAATGTAAGAATACTGGCTTTTAATCACCCTAATGGTTCTGGTCCATTTTATAATGTGATGCTTACCTTGCCTCAATCAAAATTAACCTATCCATATTTAAAGTTTTATGACACTGGTTTTTATTTGTTTTATCCCAAAAGCAATATATACGAAGGCTCTCAAGAAGAAAGCAATATATACACCTATGACATCAAAAATATCGAGTATGGCTTTATACAATCCAAACATAGAGAAAAAGCTATTTTTAGATTAACCGATGAATTTGAAGATTGGAAACTAGATGGAGGACATATCGAAGAAGAAGAAGGTGATTTACCAGAAGAAGCTTTTTTTAGTGCCTTTGATAAATTCATGGTTCAGTTTCCGGATAAAATAATAGATCCTTCACAGGTTCCAGATCCTATCAATAACGAACCTGACTTCACAAAATGGCTAAACACTATACAGGAACATAATCTGGATATCTCATACAAAGCAGAAGAAAAGCTTTATAACTATGGTGAAGAAGCTTTCAGAAAAACATTAAAACTCTTACCTGATACCAATAAAAACTATTCGGATCTTCAAAAATTCCTAACAGCCAGGTTATTTTCTGAAGGGCGATATGAGGAATCAACAGCAATCCTTAAATCTATAAAACAATTATCAGATCATTATAAAATACATCTGCTAGAAAACTTATATTTCCTGAATCGCAAAGAAGAATTTGACGAGTGTTATGCTTCAATTGAAAGCAAAAGCGCCAAAAAAGATGCATTATTGTCAAAGTGGTTATTTGATATCAAGCTATATCAAGATCAGAAGGATGAACTTAATAGACTAAAAGACGAACTCATTTCTTTTATGTCAGAAAACAAAGGATACACTTCAGCAGCCAGAGCAGCAATAGTATTAACCAAATTATATACAATTCTTGGAGAAAAAGATAATGCTTTATATTGTTTTCAGAGAATTTCTTTCTCTAGTGATATCCACAATACCATATTCAAAAAAGAATTTGCCAATTCTCCTTATATGCTTCAAGTGTATAATGATTATTTAGTAAAAGAGAAAGAAAAAGAAGATTTTAAATCCAGAGTAAAAGTATCTTCTCTTGTTATTCCCGAAACTGATAAACAAGAAATAAAAAAAGTCCCATATGAAGATTGTTATTATCTATCTCATAAAATCGAAGATGTTGATTTAAGTTGGGCCGTGCCTATTAGCAAGAATCAATTCATCGCTGTAAATGATGATAAAGAACTTTTTATAGGAGAAATTACAGATACTTATGAGATCATAAAACATACTATCATTGAGTTAGACAAGGAAAAAAGATATCACTATTCTTATCATAACGAAGTAGTATATGTCTCGGTCTATAATGAAGGAATAGTAAGATACCAAATCCAGGAAAATTCTATTATCCCTATAGAGGGTAGTATTAAAAATATTGAAAAAATACCACAATACGGTAATCTTAATATTTCTGATGGCCACTTGTATGTTTGTAATAATGAATACCTTGAAATCTTTGATCTTTCTAACCCGGATGCTAATCCGATTTCTTCAGACCTATTTATAGAAAGCGGATATAGTCTTCATGTTAACAATAATCTTCTGGTTGTTGGTGCCGGTGCTGGCTTGGTTCTTTTACTGGATATTCAGGATAAAAGCAATCCAACTTATTTATCCAGTATTATAGAAGATAAGACACCCGGAGATATGCATATAGAGTTTTTTGAGCACTATATGGTTACTCGATCTGTAATAGATATAAGTAATCCTGCTGATCCGAAATTTATCTGTCATAACTGGGACGACCTTGCTCCTATTTACTATTTTTCAGAAAAACCTGATATCCCATTATGTAGTACCGGTAATGAGTTTCTATTTACCACGTTATCTAAAGAAGACAATGGTAAGATTACACTTGTAAATTGGTTAGAAAGTCTAAACAAGGAAAATTTATATTGCGAACGATTAACCAGTAATATAGCAACGATGTATGATGGAGATACTGTTATTGGTTTTACTCCATATGATATCTGCATTTTAGAAAAAGATAAAAACCTTGCTCAACAGAAACAGGAATTTAATATTCAGGATATATTAGAAAAGATGGCTATTGAGTGTTTTGAGTATTTGGTAGAAAATTATCCCGATTTCAGTATCGGAAAAGTAGTTATGGAGCACAAACCAGATTATGGAGTGATATCACTTTCTTTTCAGGAGTGCTCAAGCCCTGCGGTAGTATCTAGTTTTTATGAGGAATCTCAACTCCCCATGGTCTATTCTAATTTTAATATTTACCAATATTTCTCAGGTACTTTGGATATGAATTTTGATCCTCAGATCATAAAAATGAACTATGATCTTAATAGTATCATAGATAAAATTATCTCGTATGATAGTTTTAATAGAATGACTGCAAAACATGTTTCAATACTTATAAATAATGAATCCCGATACTTAGAATTCCCTGATCATGACTGGAATCCATATCGTGAAATTAGTTCATCACAAGACCCTGAAACTGCCGAAGGCATTATACTTAGTGGTAATGAAAACTTGATCAAGCAGTTAGAAAGCAGAATGATTACCGAAGAAGGTGTTTTTAAAGAGTTGATATATATACTTAATCTGAAAAAACCTGAAGATGAAATTAGAAATACTTCTGGTTCTTTGAAAAATGGAAAATCTATTTCAAGCAGTTCACCAAAAATCAAACCATCATATATTCAGGGGCCCGCTTTTGGGCCAAAACAAGAAAACGATGATTCAAAAAACATTAATAAATTAAAAAACGAAGCTATTAGAATCATTTCTTCCCATCCTGACCGAAAAATTGTTAGGAACATCATATTTAATGGAGCAAAGTATAGTATCCCAAAACCAGTGTTAGAAAAAACTCCAAATGCTTCTACTATAAAACAAGGTTATATATCAATTCTGGTAAATAATTGGTATGGCCTATGGGATGAATTTTCTGAAGATCCTGAAATTAAAGCATTCTTATTAGATACTTTGGATACCCTAAATGATGAATTCCTAATGGCAAAGTTGGCCTATCGTTATAAAATGTATTCACATGAGTCTATCCACAATCATATCAAAAAATTGTTGACCGATACGTATGATGTTCTAGATTATTATAATTATATCGGTGATGAAGACAGAAATATAATTAATATTTCTAAGCTTCCATTGGTAGCTATAAAACCATTTGAAAAGGAGTTATTAGAAATTTTTGAGCAATTTGAATCTGATACAGATGAAGAGCAAAATCATCGTATAAAAAATATGATCATACCTGTATGTGATATGCTTATCAGGTTAGGCCACGAAAAATTCCCAGAGGAATTGATTTCTAAAGCAAATTCGGCTAAACGATATAATGAAGAATATGATGACGATCTTTTTGGAGATGATGATTATGAAAACGAAGAAACATTTCTATTACAATTATATCGAAAACAACAAGTTAAACACATACTACAAAGTTTTGAATCTGAAGAAGAAAAACCTATTTGGAATAACACTATAGAACCTGAGCCTTATAAAAAATCATGGTATACTACTATAGATGTATTATTTGAACAAGGAGAACATATCTATGGCGAAGATTTTAAAAAGATATTCATCCAAAAACTATCTAATAATATAGCCAAAGATGAAAATTATGATCACGACAGGCTATTAGCTTTCAACTTCATTCATTACACCTATAAACATATACAGAAAAGACCAGAATTGGCAAGTATAGCAGAAATTATTGTTGAAGCTATCACTCAGAACAAAGACAAATTCTCTGAAGAAATTGATTTATACAAAATCAAGGAAAAAAGTAAGTTTGCATTGCTTCAGGCTGCCTGGAATGATTTAAAAAACAAAGATCTCGAATTGGCAGAACAAAAAGGGGATGCTATTCTAAAAATAGATCCAGAATTTGGTCAGGCTTATTTTCTAAAAGCACGCTTGCTTTGGTTAAAAAAAGGAATTCCTGCATATCTTGAAAAACAAGAGGAGTATATTAAAAAAGCTTCTCATGATATAGCTACACTTGCACGGTTATACAATCTAACCGGTTGTGCATTAGATGTAGAGAAACGCTATGAAGAAGCATTACCTTATTTTAAAAATGCTGCACTAACTGCAACCAATGAGCCCATGTATCTTGCCAATATTGCAGAGATATATTATAAGCTTAAAAATCCAAAAGAAGCGTTAAACTATGTGCAAAAAGCTAAACAAAGTGGACATTCTTCAGAAATGATGGATGAAATCTCTACTAATAAAGGAATCATTAATTAAAAAACGCCATGAAGGTACTTATTAGTTTGTTGTTTTTTTCATTAAATATCTTATTCATGAGTTCCCAATCTACATCTCTCGAAAAGGAAATACTAAAATTAAGGAAGCTAGGAAAAGATCATATTATTCAACTAGCTTTAAAAGAATTACAATCAACATCCAAACCAGAAATAACAGAAGATAATTTTCACTTCATACAAGTAATGGCCAGTAACAAAAGAATCAAAGTTCATTTTGGATACAATGTAATCTATTTCCCAAAAAACAGTAGTTACAATACAGACATCATTGTAGAGTTTCCTTCTAAATTGATCTCTATAAACAGTGACAATAATGAAGGAAAGAGCACTGCTTTTTATCATCCCACATCAGAACATATGGATGTCATCAATTTTATTCTAAATCGTAATGACACCAATAATGATGTGTTTAACAAAGGCAATAAATCATCTGTTGTTATCTCTATTTATGAAAAAGAAAATCATTATCTGGTATACACCACATCCAGAAACCCTGATCAAGGTGGAATTGAATATATTGAAGAAATACATAAAGAAACCGGAGAAATTCTTTCTACTCTTAGCGGACATTATGATCCCGCACCAGAAACTCCTAATTTAGAAGAAGAAAAACTTATAGAAATAAATAACAAATAAAATAACTCTACGCATTTTTTAACTTAAAAATGAGATTCAAAATTAAGAAGTCAAAACCTACTGAAACACAGAATTCATTATTAGAATAGAATGATTAAATACAATAAATCATTCTATTCTAACAATAAACTCTCATATTTGTATCCAAATTGATAATCGTAGATTATCGCAAAACTAACCTATAGTGTTAAAAAGTGTGTGTGTCTTTATCACTAAAATCAAATCAATTATTTATGAAAACAAAAATCTTAATTTTACTAAGCATATTTGCTTTAGGAACTTCTGTTGATTCTCAAGCACAAAAGCTAAAGAAATTTGGTGGTTTAACCGAAAAAAAGATCGGTCCAAAAACTATAAAAGTGCCATATACAGATGTTGTATCTTATCTTGGATATGCAGCACCTGGTAATGAGGATGAAGTAAAAGATGGTAAGAAATTCTATTACATCTATGTTTGGGTTCCTGCTGTTGCTCCAGAACTTGGTGTAAGAATGATGTCTCCTGTTGGGAAAACTAAAGTTAAAGGAGCTACTGCAGCTGCAGCATATACAGAAAATGCAAGTTCTAGCGATTTTTTTGATACTTACATTACTTTAGAGCGTTCTGATATCATAAGCAAAGATAATATTACAGCAGAAGGAGCAAAAAGTGCAAACTGGACTGTTTTAGAACGTAATGATGATAGTAGTGAAATGCCTAAGCAACCTAGCGGAAGTAGCTATAATTCTTTATTAAGATATAAAAGTGAAGTTAGCGATCCTCTTAAGGCATTAACTGTTGGATTATACCGTATTGGTTTTACAACATACAAAACCGGTGAAGTAAAAGGTACTTTCTTAGCACAAGTTGCAGCTCCAATTAAATTACCAGGAGTTGTAATGGCTAAAACTATCGAAGAGTTAAAAAAAGGACTATAATATATACAACCTAATTTAATACACACACCTACGGTTATTCCCACATGTTTCTTAAAAGAATATGTGGGAATAATTGTTTTATATATTCATCTATAAAGGTATTTTAGACTTCATTTTTTCTACAATATTATAAGCTGCAGGACAAATTGTTACATTTTTCAATGTTAAATTAGATATCTGTTGAAACTTTTTACGATCTGTATGTGGATATTCTCGACATGCCTTTGGCCTTACCTCATAAATTACACAGTAATTATCAGCCCCAAGAAAAGTACATGGAGTTTGTTGTAATATCAAATCTCCATCCTCATCTGTTCTCAGGTATTGTTCTTCAAACTGCCTGGGTTTTATTTTAAAAAATTTCGCAATACGCTCTACATCTTTATCTGTAAATAATGGTCCAGTTGTTTTACAGCAATTCGCACATTCTAAACAATCTGTGTTACTAAACTCTTCATCATGTAACTCCTGCATGATATGATCTAGTTTTTTAGGGGGTCTTTTTTTAAGTTTAGCAAAGAACTTTTTGTTCTCGTTATGTTTATCTTTGGCCAGTTTTGGTAATTGGTCTATGAATTCTTGCATAGTACAAAAGTAAGACTTTTGGGAGTTCTGATTACCAATTACTAACATATTCAGTTTTAATAAAGACCAATTAGAATCTTTAAAAATATTTTAATCCAATACCTAAAAACGTTTTCCATAATCATAAACCGCACCTCATGAATACAGATATCTTCGGAAAAGCCATTAAAGATTTTTATAATAAAGAATACACTGAAGATATTATTGTACAGGCAAATGATTTTGATGATGATCATATTCCTATCCCCTACCTATTTAGAGCTTATGCTGAAATGCCAGAAATAGAACAAAAAGCATTAAAGCTTTCATACGGTAAAGTACTAGATGTAGGTTGTGGTGCCGGAAGCCATAGTTTGTTTCTCCAAAATGATCAAAAGTTAGACGTAAAAGCTATAGATATATCCGAAGGTGCTATCGAAGTTTGTAAAAAAAGAGGAGTACATCATGCCATGGCACAAGATATTTATGATCATAATAATGCCACATATGATACCATACTATTACTAATGAATGGTAGTGGTATTGTTGGTACTTTAGATCACATTGATCGATTTTTTTCTCATATTAAAACACTTATCGCGCCGGGAGGTCAAATTTTAATGGATTCATCAGACATTTCATACCTTTTTCAAGATGAAGATGGAGGCTTTTGGGTAGATGCCTCTGCCGGATATTATGGAGAAATGAAATATAAATTAAAATATAAAAAACAAGAATCAGAATGGTTTGATTGGTTATATATTGATTATAACACACTTCAAAATGCTGCTAACGCCAATGGTTTACTATCAGAATTAATAGTTGAAGGAGAAAATAATGATTATCTGGCGAGATTTACCTTAGCATAATAGCAAAAATCCTTATAATATTATTGATGGTACAATCTTTGTGGCAAAGAAATCATTTAACAAAACAACGTTAAAGTAGAAATAAGACGCGATGTAAATTCGTTTATTTACTAGTCATACCAATTATTGTTTGAATTTATCATAAAAGAAAACAGTAAATGGTATTTTAACCCCTTTAAAAAGAAATCCTGTGCAAATAACAAAGCTGTTTGGTTACCTATTGATCTCTTCTTTTATTCTCATTGGATGTTCTGATGATGACGATACACCAGTTACAAACACCTTACAAGCAAACAATAAAAAACCTCTGGGTAGTTCTGCAAATGATTTACTAAGCGCAACCAATTTTAATAGTTTAACTATTGAGATTATAGCTGTACAAGGGTTCGAACCTACCTCACAGGCAATACAAGGGTTTAGAGAATTTTTACAAGATCGATTATTTAAACCCGACGGAATTACGATCACACAACGTTCTATACCTTCCTCTGGCAAAGCTCCTTTTTCTATTGAAGAGATAGTAGAAATAGAAAACACCACCAGGACACTATTTAATAAGGAAGACGATATCACTGTATATGTATATTTTGCTGATGGAAGCAAAGAAAATGACACCAATGAGCAAGTAACTTTAGGTTCTGCATACCTAAATACTTCGATGGTAATCTATGAAGGTACATTACGGGCATTAAGTACAAGGCCAAATTCTCCATCACTTAGTACTGTAGAAACTGCCACCCTAAATCATGAATTTTCTCATCTAATGGGGTTGGTAAACCTAGGCACTCCTCTGCAATCCGAACATGAGGATCCGGATGCCAGTAATCATTGTAATGTATCAAGTTGTTTGATGGAAGCCGCTATAGAATTTGGGAGTGGGATGATGGGTATGGGTAATGTAATTCCAGAACTAGATGCCCAATGCATTGCTGATCTGCAAGCAAATGGAGGTAGATAAAATAAAAAAGCACCACCTTTTTATTCTGATGATGCTTTCTTGAAAAAAATCACTGGCATTCCTAAAAGTTAATCTTTCTCTTTTCTAATCTGCTTATTTTCTTATTGTCGGCTATCAGAATCAGCCAATTTCACTAGTGAGAATGCTCCTATTGCCATTACAATATCTCTTACCGCTACATCAATATAATGTCCTCCAAACAGTAGAGTTAATGCTATAACTATTAACCACCCCATGACTACATATCCACCTATCTTGGGGCGATAAAGCACCATAATACCTGCTATAATTTCGATTACTCCCACGATAATCATAAACGTTCTGGCTTCAAAAGGCAATATACCCGCGAATCCAGAAGAAATATACTGACTCCAGTCTGTAAGTATATTGGTAAATTTATCTAACCCAGCAACTATAGGCACAAGACCGTATGTGTATTTTAATAGGGTAAAAACTGTCTTAATCTGCGAATCCATAATTTCAAATATTTTTTTGTTATTCGGTTTTTAGATAAAAAATCGATCTTTTGGTTACAAAGTTTTGTAACTTTTTGTGCAGTTTTTCATCTAAGCTATAAATAACAAGCTATGGAGCCCATTAAAATCAATGACTATAAAACTCATAAAATATCAGATTCTGATGTAATATGCCGTATTCATTCTGGAGAAAAAGAATTGTATGAAATCTTGCTAAGAAGAAATAATCAAAAACTATATCGAGTTATCCGAAGCTATATTAACGATCTGACCGAAATTGAAGATATAATGCAAAACACCTATCTCAAAGCCTATGAAAAACTCTACCAATTTAAGCACAACTCGCAATTCTCTACTTGGTTAATCCGAATTGGAATAAATGAAACTCTTGCTCGATTAAAAACAAAAGGAAAATATCATAACGTATATAAATCAGAAAATAGCGTATCGAATGATTTTATTCTCGAGATTCCTGATGCTGAACAATTAAATCCCGAGAAAAAAATGATACGACAAGAAGCAAAACAAATCTTAGAAAAAACTATTGATCTATTAGATGTAAAATACCGAACCGTTTATGTTCTTAGAGAGGTTGAAGGGATGAGTATGGCAGAAATATCAGATTGTTTAGGGCTAACAGTTTCTAATGTAAAGGTTCGTCTACATCGCGCCAAAGATATGATTAGAGAAGAACTCTATGAACTCTCCCTGGATACTGATATTTTCGAATTTGGATTTAGCAAATGTGATACTATCGTAGATAAAGTAATGAATGCTATCTAGTACACCTTTTCTCCGTCAATATAAGTAGCTTTCACTTTTATATTTGGGATTTGATCTTCATCAATTTCCATAATATTATCCTCAAGAATTACAAAATCCGCAAATTTACCTGCAGTAATACTTCCTTTTTCATACTCTTCAAAGTTACTATATGCTGCCCAAAGAGTCATTCCTTTTAGGGTCTCTTCTCTACTAAGTGCATTTTCTTTTTGAAAACCACCTTCTGGATATTGCTTTAGATCTTTTCGGGCTACTGCTGCATAAAAAGTATAGAATGGACTCACATGTTCTACAGGATAATCTGTTCCTAAAGCAATTCTACCTGTTTTTTCTAATAATTTTTTATAAGCATATGCCCCTTTTATACGTTCTTTTCCCAATCGCTCATCTGCCCAATACATATCGCTTGTAGCATGAGTTGGCTGCACACTCATTACCAGATTATTATTAAGGATTTCAAATTCTTCAGAAGCAACAACCTGGGCATGCTCTACTCTCCATCTTCTATCCGATTTATTTTGTAGCACATCATAATACGTTTTCATTACTACTGCATTGGCAGAGTCACCAATAGCATGAGTATTCATTTGAAAAGGTGATCCTGCTAATCGTTTTGCCAGAGTTTTAAATTCATCATTTCCTATGACCATAGCTCCATAATGATTTTCCTTATCTGCATATGGTCGTTTTAATGTAGCTCCTCTAGACCCTAATGCACCATCGGCATATACTTTGAAAGAGGAAACATTTAACTTGTCTGTTTTATGCACCCCATTCTTTAGGTAGTGATCTACATATTTGGGTACATTACTTACCATAGCATACATCCTGATTTTAAGCTCATTCTTTTTCTGTAAGCTATCTACCAGTGTAATTACTTCGGGGCTCAATCCCGCATCATCTACAGTAGTTAATCCATAACCAAAATTAATTTTTTCGGCATCTTTTAAAGCCTGTATTTGCTCCTTTACTGTAGGTTTAGGGATAACTGCACCAATCAACCCCATAGGATTATCGATCAATACACCAGTAAG
Source organism: Aquimarina macrocephali (assembly GCF_051627225.1). NCBI lineage: Bacteria > Pseudomonadati > Bacteroidota > Flavobacteriia > Flavobacteriales > Flavobacteriaceae > Aquimarina > Aquimarina macrocephali. The sequence continues at coordinate 3,369,696 of NZ_CP151795.1, read as the reverse complement.
TTTTCCATCTTTTTGAAGTATCTCCCCTCCTGCTACTTTAGTATCTACAGTAATTTTAGCAAGGTCTAATGCTGTTTGGTTTGCTATCATTGCATGACCATCTACCCGGGTTACCGCTACAGGGGTATCAGGAAACAAACTATCTAATTTTTCTTTGGTTGGAAATTCTTTTATTTCCCAGTCATTTTGATCCCATCCTCGCCCTGTAATAAATGACACATTTTTTTCTTTCTGAAAAGCTACAATCCTATCCAATACTTCTGCATAACTTTTGGTGCCCATAAGATCAACTTTTTGTTGTTGTAATCCAAGACCATAAAAATGACAATGTGCATCAATTAATCCTGGTACTATTGTCTTTCCATCTGCATCCAAAGTATTGGCAGCTGTATATCCCTTTAAGATTTCATCGTTACTACCCACGGCAACAAATTTACCTTCCTTTATTGCAAATGCCTCTGCTTTTGGACTTGTATCCTCTACAGTGTATACATTTGCATTAATAACCAATAAGTCTACTGCAACCGGTTTCTTGCAAGAAAAAAGTAATACAGTAATAACCAATAGTAGAGATAATCTTTTCATTGTTGTCGAGTTTTTAGAGCTCTAAATGTAAATATATCTAATGTGTGTAGTGGTTAAGGTTTTCTTAATATAATCTGGAGTACTAAAAAGCATATACATTCAAACTCTTTTTTAGCAACCCAACATCATAATGAAATTGAAAATAAAAACTTAAATTTCATAAAAATAAAAATATAAAGATCATGTACAACAAATTATATTATATCTTAATACTATCGGTATGCATTAGTTTGAGTTGTAATTCTCAAAAAGATCTAAAACAACTAGATACTCAAGCCATTCTTCAAAAAAGCATAAAAACGTACGACCCCGATAATCATTGGTCGATAACAAATCTAAAAATTCATATACAAGAACCTCGTATATCTAACCCTCACAGATATTCTATCTTAAAAATGGATAATAAAGATAATAGCTTTGAATTAACAAGAAATAGAGGTCAGCATATTTCTACACATATAATTGATGAAAAAGGAATCTCCAGAACACTTTTAGATGGAGAGATTAATACGGATAGTATTCAAATAAAAAAATATCGACTGCAACCGGAGCGAAATCTTAGCTACCAAAAATTTTATCAGCATTTAATTGGTTTGCCCATGTCTTTAGATAACGCTACAGTTGATACTTTTGGCAAAACAAGTAAAACTATATTTAACGACACAGATAGCTATAAAATTGAACTTGTGTTGAAAGAGGTTATATTTTCTAAATATTGGAATATATATATTTCTCAAGAAGACTATACTCTATTAGGTATCGAAATTGTATTCCCTGATGATCCAACAAAAGGAGAACGCCTTTATTTTTCTGGCAACATTGTTATAGATGGAGTTACAATCCCAAGAATACGGCATTGGCACGAATATGATACCGATGCATATTCGGGATCTGATATCATAGTGAAAGAGGCTGTTAACAACAAGGAACTTCATTAATAGAATACAATAAATTTCTTAAGAGAGGCCTTAGGACTTCTCTAAAAAAGACAATAATGCATTTCGATATGTTAAGCTTATCGGGATATGTCTTTTTTTAATTTCTACATACTCTTTGGTATATGTTTTTATTTTCTCGGTATTTACAATATAAGATCTATGTATACGCATAAAGGAAAGAGAAGGCAATCGTAATACAAGATCACTCATCTTTTCATAAACGACCAAAGTATTCTCTATTGTATGAATTTTGACATAATTACTTAAGCCTTCGATATACAGTAATTCTGAAAAATTAATTTTAACCATTTTTTTATCAGCTTTCACAAAAATATGATCAACTACAGGTGCAGGCGTAACAGTAGTAGTTGATAAACTAGGATTAATTTTTTGAATGGATTTTAAAAACCGATCAAAAGAAAAAGGCTTAAGCAGATAATCAATTGCACTTAAATCAAATCCTTCTAAAGCAAACTCACGATGTGCGGTTGTAAATACAATTTTAATTTTATTCTCTATGATTTTGGCAAGATTTAAGCCCGATAGTTTAGGCATTTCAATATCTAAAAACATCACATCTACCGAATGATTCTGGATATAATCCAGGGCTTCGAGAGCATTTTTAAATTCTCCCATTAGATCCAAAGTAGAAACATCTCCAATATATTTTTTTAAAATATTTCTTGCAGTTTGTTCATCATCTACAATAATACATCGAAGCTTCATCTGTTTATTTTATTTTTTGCAACTTCCATATTAGATAATAATTCTTAATACAATAGTATACAATCTTTCTTCATCTTTAATATCTAATTGATACCGATCATTATATATGATATCTAATCTTTTTTTGATGTTCTGTAAACCAATTCCTTTTAGTGAAGAATCATCTATAGTATCTTCTGGTTTCGAATTTATAACTTCATAGATTAGTTGACCATTTGTTACCTCTAATTTAACAATTATATGAGCAATTTTGGTTTCGTTTTTTAAACTATGTTTAAAAGCATTTTCTACAAATGGCACCAAAATAAGAGGAGGTATAGATACCGGATCTATATCTTTGGGGATAGTAACCTGCACATCTACTCTATCTTCGAATCGAGATTTTTCTAGATCAATAAAATCATTTAGCAAACTGATTTCTTTTTCTAAAAGAATAAACCTTTGAGAACTCTCATATAAAGAAAAGCTAAGGAAATCTGATAATTTGAGTATAAGTTCTGGGGCTTTTTTTGAGCTTTCCAAAGATAATCCGTAGATATTATTTAAGGTATTAAAAAGAAAATGAGGATTAATTTGTGATTTTAGATACTTCAATTCTGATTGCAATTTTTCATTTTCAAGGGTTTTAGCCCTCTTTTGCAATTCTGCTACTTTCCAAATAACCGAAATTCCAATAATAAAAATCAAAGGAGAAGCTATGATCATAGAAGCCTGTAAAAACTTGTATGGTAGCCACATTCCAGAATCTGTCATATTAGGATAGAGAATGGATAATATCTCATAATTAATAATTCGTTGAATAAATCCAGAGACTATTAATGTGAGTATAGTATACACAAAATATTTTACCGTTTTGCCTTGCAATAAGAGTTTTGGTAATAGAACAAAATAATTAAAATACACAATAATAAGTCGCATGGGCAAATTCATAAGCTCAAAAGCTAATGCTTCTGTATATTTCCCTTTATAACTAGCTTCAACTACGGTGAATATAGCAGTATATACAATCCAAAAACCAATATGAAACCAAATGCTTTTAATCTTCATCGATAACAAAGCTATAGGATTTTTGGTTTTCAGTCCTATCAAAATCCATAATTTATGTAAATCTATAATCTACTTATGTGTAATGAACTGGCATAAGTAAAAAGCGATTACACATCAAAAAAGAGGAGTTTAATATAAAAACGATCTTCTCAATTCCTTTATCAAATACATTCGTTAAAAAGAAAAAAACACTAAGTAATACCAATCTCACATATTTTATTTTTAAAACAAAATAGATGAAAACAGTTTTTTATATCATTTTTTTTACCGGATTCGGTTTTTACGGTATCGCACAAAAACCAATTAAGCAATTAAACAAAAGTTTTATAGCTTATACGATTCCCGAAAAAGACATATTACCAGAAAACGTCGCTTACGATCCTACGGATGCTTCTTTTTATATTGGTAGTACCCGAAAAGGAAAAATTATAAAACGAACCAAAGATGGGGTATATCATGATTTTGTAAAACCACAACAAGACGGTTTACATATGATCATTGGGATGAAAGTTGACCCGGTTCGAAGATATCTTTGGGTATGCAGCTCTGGAGGAAATAACCTTATTGGATATAGTAGAAAAGATAAAAACGAAGGGCGCCCAGCAGGGATTTTTAAATATGATCTGCAAACAGGAAAACTCATCAAAAAATATTGGATCGATATACCAGAAGAGGTTCATTTCTTTAATGACATTGTTTTGGATACATCCGGAAATCTGTATGCTACACATATGTTTTCTAACCCAATACTATATACAATCCAAAATGATAACGATGAATTAAAAGTCTTAACCCCTCTTTCTGAAATAAAATATCCTAATGGCATTACTATTTCTGATAATAACACTTATCTATTTATAGCACATTCTGAAGGAATTCTTCGTATACATATCAAAACCGGAAAAAAACAAAACATACAACATCCCGAAAATAATATAACCGGTAGCAAAAGCATAGATGGGTTATACTTTTATAAAAATTATTTGATTGGTATACAACCGGATAAAAACTCAGTCAAAAAATTCGTACTCAATGCAGAGCAAAATGCTATTATAAAAACAATACCTCTAGAATACAACCATCCCATGATGAACAATCCTACTACAGGAGTTTTGGTAGATAATGAATTGTATTATATCGCAAACGCTCAATTCGGAAGCTTTAATAAAGACGGATCACTATTCTCTATGGAAAAATTATATGAACCCACCATTTTAAAAGTAAAACTAGATGACTAATAACATCTTATAAAAACATTAATTATGGACAGGAAACAATTTTTAACTACAGGTGTATTAACCACTGGATTATATATTGTAGCTCCTTATGCGATATTTTCGCAAGAGCAAGAAAAGCCACAATTAGACAAAAAAATAGTCCAGAATTTTGTTGGTGCCGGGCATAAAAGTTTGGAAACTGTAAAAGAATTATTAGCAGAACACCCTACCTTGATCAATGCTGCACATGATTGGAGAGGTGGGGATTTTGAAACATGTTTGGGAGCCGCAAGTCATGTTGGATATAAAGAACTGGCTCAATACCTATTGGATCATGGAGCTCAAACCAATGTGTTTACCGCTGCTCTTTTCGGGAAGATCGACATCATCAAATCGATACTAGAATTTTCACCTGGAACACTGCATGCAAAAGGGCCACATGGGTACACACTTCTTCATCACGCAGAACGGGGTGGTGATCAATCAAAAGAAGTTACTGAGTATCTAAAGTCTTTAGGTCTAAAAAAGACAAAAATAGACCTCTTTTAAACAATCAAAAAACGAACATAAAAATCAAATGAGGTCTATTTTTATCGTATGTATGCTGGTGAGCGTATTATCATCGGCACAGGAAGCTATTGATGTTCCTTTAGGGAATGGCACTATTATTTTGGATGGAAAATTAGAAGAGAATGCATGGAGTGACGCCTTAGAATTTTCTGATTTTAAGCAAATAGATCCCAATATAGGAACTCCTGCATCGGAACAGGTAATAGTAAAAGTTTTATATGATGAGGAGTATCTCTATATAGGAGGAGTTATCAATTTTAGAGACCCTTCTCAGATATTCGCAACAACATTAGAAAGAGATATTGCTCAAGTAAAAGATGACTATTTTCAAATACATCTCGACACTTATAATGATAAAATAAACACACTCATTTTTAGAACAAATCCATTGAGTGCACGACAGGATATGGAAGTAAGCCGTAATGGCGAAGAATTTAATACTTCGTGGAATACCTTTTGGGATGTTAAATCGATTATTACAGAAAAGGGATGGAGTACAGAAATGAGAATTCCGTTTTCATCTTTACGATATGAAAAATCTTCTGAGAATATCATGAGGTTTAAAGCAACTGTAAAATACAAAGAGATCAATGAGCGTATAACGTCTCATCTCAAAAATATCGATATCGGTAACGCATTACATCATTTTACAAATGCTCAGGAAATACGCTTTACAGGTTTATCGGTAACAAAACCACTATATATAACTCCGTATATAAAGGCAAATGCTATTCGGGAAAACCTCATTAATGAAGAAGGAACAGCGTATGAAAGCAATACTACAATCTTAGAGCGTAAACAATATGCAGATCATGAAGTATTAGATAAAGTGTTAAGTAATTTGGGGTTGGATGTAAAATTTAAACCTAATGCAAATCATACAATAGATTTTACCTTAAACACAGATTTTGCAGAGGTAGAAGCAGATGATCGAATAGTTAACATTTCTCGTTTCCCGATATTTTTAAATGAAAAACGATTGTTTTTCCTTGAAAATGCAGATATATTCAACTCTAATCAATTTGATCATCGCTTATTTCATTCCAGGCGTATTGGTATTCAAGATGGTGCTTCTATTCCTATTATAGGAGGGGTTCGATTTACAGGTGGAAATACAAAATGGCAATACGGGCTTTTATCAATGCAAACACATGAGGTAAATGAAGTAGCGGCTTCTGCTAATAAGAGTGTAACCCGAATTAAAAAAAACATAGGAAAACTGGGATCATATATTGGTTTTATAAATACCAATTCACTAAGTAGTGAAGATCATAACCATTTGATGGCAGTGGATGCTAATATTCGTTTGACCAACACCATTAGAACACAATTAACAGTGGGTGCAACCTTTGATAAAGAAAAAGGAGATTGGAAACCAATGTATGGTGCTTCAATAAACACATTTAAAAACAATGGTTTTGGGCTGCAATACAGGTTTCGGGAATACACAGAAAACTTCGACCCTAAATTGGGTTTTGTCTCTCAACCTAATACCAAACGTTTAACATTAAACCATGGTTGGAGAAAATCATTTACCAATCATTCATTCTTGCAATTCTTTTCGATAGGTCATTATTTTAGAAAAAACTGGTTGTCTAATTCTGGTCATCACGATTTTTTTCAAACGAATTTATACATGACAGCGATACATAAAAAAGGGCATCGTTTAACTATGTTTTTCCCTATCTATCAAGAAGATAATTTATATAGTGATTGGGAAATAGCAGAAGGAGTAACTATCCCAGCTACACAGTATAAGATGTGGAAATTTAATCCTATTTTTATTTCCGGGAATGCAAAACCATATAAAATCACACTAGATACAGAAATAGGAGAATTTTATGGAGGAAACCAGTTTACTATGTCATATAATGTTTCTTATGATTTTAGCAAACTCTTTCAAGCTCAATTAGGTGGTACATACAATAGTCTTAGGTTTCCCGAAAGGTATGTTGATGAAACATCTAGAAAATTAAATTTAAGTAGGTATTTTTCAAGGTTGAAATTCAATTTATCTTCAAAAACCTCTTTAAACTCTTTTGTACAATATGACACACGAAGTGATCAATTAGGGTGGAATCTTAGGTTTAGGTTTAATCCTATAGAAGGTACTGATTTATATGTCGTATATAATCATAATGCCAATACCAACAGGAATGCATTACAACCTAGATTGCCTTTTACAGATAATCAAATACTTATTATCAAATTTTCTAAAACCTTTATACGATAAAAGATTTTAATCTATTCTAAAAATTTATCGCTTACCGCTACCCCTATCTCCTATTTTCCATCGAGGATAAGTTTTAACCACCTCGATCGTTCTGGGCTCAAATAAATTTCATCATGATATTCTGGAGCTAATTGCACTGATAGTTGTCCTGGTTTTATTGGGGTTAATTTCTTTATGGCATTTATGTTTACCAAAAGCTGTCTGCTTAATCGAATAAACTCTTCTGGGTTAATCATAGTTTGTAATTGATTTAAAGAATCATCCAAAGGAAATAATTTTCCATCCAAAAGTTTTGCAAAAACTAATTCGTCTCGATAGAAATATGCTATATCACTTATCTTAACCGGGGTCATACTATTTCCCGATTTTAGCAAAAAACGTTCTTTATACTCAGGTTTTTCTTCTTTTTGTATAAGTTGAAGTAAATCTATATTTCTAATAATCCATTCATCTGCTTCTTTAACTCGGTTTTTAAAGAATTTTCGTAATGCATTTTGTAAATCTTCTTTATTGATAGGTTTTAGTAAATAATCGATTCCTGTTGTTTTAAAAGCTCGTATGGCATATTCATCATAAGCGGTAATAAAAATAATAGGAGCATCGATGGTAACTTCTTTCAATATATCGAAAGAAATCCCGTCGGATAGGTGAATATCCATAAAAATTAAATCCGGATGTTCATTGGATTGAAACCAATCTATACTTTCTGTTACCGTAGAAATTGAAGCAATAACAGAAATATTTGTACTGATCCTAGCAATTAGTTTTACTAGATGATCTCTGGCAGTTGCTTCATCCTCTAATATGATAGTTCTAATTTTCACACACCTAATTTTTTATAATCCATTGATACTAAATGAAAAATTTTAAACATTGCTGTTTGTTTCATTGGTTGTTGGTAGTAAAGGTATAGACACTCTAAACTCATCTTTAGTATTCGAAATAATCACCTTATTCTCGGTTAGGAAATCATATCGTTTTGTTATATTTTCTAATCCAGTGCCAGTAGTACCAGCTGTACGTTTAGGATTATTATTATTTATTACTGTAAAGTAGTTTGCTGTTACTTCAAAGTGAATGTGTAACGGTGATTGTTCATCTATTCTATTATGTTTTACGGCATTTTCAATAAGTTGTTGTAACACCAATGGAGGAACACTTTTATATTCAAAAAACGCTGAATCTACTGCATCATGTACTTTTAGAGCAGTTTTATAACGTTGTTCAATAAGTAAAAGATATTGTCGTGCCATCTCGTATTCACGTGATATAGGTATAATTGCCTTTTCATTATTCTGGAGAATATATCTATATACCGATGCTATATTTTTTAGAAATCTTTGTGCCAGTGCACCATCTTCATCAATTAAGTAATATAACGTATTAAAGTTATTGAACATAAAATGGGGATCGAGTTGATTTTTTAGAATTGATAAATTTGCCTTTATAATTTCCTTTTTAAATTGTTCATTTTGTATATGAGAAATATAGTACTGATTTTTCCAGTTGAATGTCAGTAAAATTAGACCAAAGATCATACAAATTGCTAGCCCGGTCAAAGCAGAAAATATCACATGTTGTATCATAGGAGGTTCACTATCCAGGATTAAATAGTCTAACCATTTATAAAAATAAAAAAAGATTGTATAGATAACTGTTCCTCCAAAACTACTCCCTAAAAAGATCCAAATAGAGTTTAGGTTTTTTTGCACCAACTTTTTCTGAAGCCTATGAATTACTTCAAAACTTAAGTAAATAATAGACATCCATAACAATAAAAAAAGGAGATTAAACTTAGGAGCTTCTCTAAATTTTGATGCAATAGCTATAATGCTAAACATAACTATCCCCACAATAAAAACGATAACAAGTCGCCATCCCAGTGATAATTTAGGTGTTTCTATATTCATATCGAATCATTTTGCACTAATAAAAATAGGCAATTGAAGACAAAATCTATTTTATGAAAGCAGATTTACTTTACTATTCTATAATCTTGTCGCCATGCTCATATCCTATATTGCATAGTTTATCCTTTAAAAAAATAAGTTTAAAGGTATAATATTAGGGTTCATGATATTCTTCAAAAAAACACAATACAAACGAAGTATTTTTGAGGTATCAATCTCAAAATAATATACAATGAAAACTATATTTTCTTTATTTCTAAGTATTACCTTTTTATCTACTGCATTCATATACTCACAGGATAAAATTGATTTATCAAAGTACAGTTTTCAGATAGAAGACCTCAAAAATGATACATTTCTATCCTTCACAAAACAGAGATTAGAAAACAGTCAATTTGTATTTGTAGGAGAACAGCATGGTATTAAAGAAGCCGGGATTTTTACAAATACAATATACGATATAGCTCAACCTTTTGGTTATCATACACTCTGTATAGAGACAGATGCCATAGCTGCAGAAAAAATAACGACCATAGCCTCATCTAATGACCCAATCGGTAATGCAAAAAAATTACATCAGGAGTTTCCTTTTGCCATTCCTTTTTATAATAATGAAGATGATTATGATCTGTTTACTAATGTGATTAAGAAGAAAGGAACGCTCTGGGGGATTGATCAGACTTTTATGGTTCAGTTTCGTCTTAATTTTGATTATATTATTTCTATTACAACCAATAAACCCTTAAAAGAAAAACTAAAGGAATTAAAAAAGGAGGCCAATGAGGGTTATCGATATGCTATAGCTAATAAAAAGTATGGAGCTACTTATATTTTTAAATATAATGAAGCTATACATAAATCGTTACTAGAACTAGCTACAGATGCTAAAGAAATCGAAATTTTAAAACAACTCTGGAAAACTAAAGAAATATACGCCTACAATATGATTACCAAAGAGTATTATAAAAACAATAATACACGGAGTCAATTAATGAAACGTAATTTTTTAAACTATTACAACACAGTAAAAGTTGATAATAACACTCCAAAAGTAATCTTTAAACTAGGTGCCAATCATACAGCAAAAGGGTTAAATCGAACTAATATCTATGACATTTCTAATATGGCCAGTGAAATGGCAATTACCAATAAAATGCACTCGTTGCATTACATTGTGATGGGTATAACTGGAAAAGCAGCTATGGGAAATCCATTTACTCCTAATCCTGTAGTGCCATTTGATAATATTAAAGATTTTCCAGAAGAAATTCAGAAGATAATACCAACTATAACCAAGAAATATTATGTTCTGGATTTAACTTCTTTAAGACCTTATGCCTATTCCAATTTTTCTGATGCTTTTAAGAAAACTATATTTAGATATGATGTTCTTGTCCTGGTGCAAAATGCAGAGGCATTTAAGAGTTTTTGATATTATGGCCCTATATTTTATTCTGTGGATTACTTCTATACTAATTAGTGCTTTCCTTTTTATCATTCAAAAACCAGAATTGAATCCTATCGAATTTATTAAAAAAACGCGCATAAATTTATGCGCGTTTTTTATTTTATGAATCAAAATACTTTTCGAGATCTAATTACTTATTTTTTGAGATCCATGTATTGATTTTATTTTCTAACAATGCCAATGGTACACATCCGGTTTCTAACACTTGATTATGAAACTGGCGAATATCAAATTTATCTCCTAGTGCTGCCTTGGCTTTGGCACGAAGTTCTCTTATTTTTAATTGCCCAATTTTATAAGATAATGCTTGACCTGGATTGGCCATATAACGTTCGATTTCTGAAGTAATCCCTGCTTCTGATTCTGCTTCATTATCTAATGAATATTGAATTGCCTGCTCTCGTGTCCAGCCTTTAGAATGCAATCCCGTATCTACGACAAGACGAACAGCACGATGCATCTCTGCTCCTAACATCCCAAAATACTGATATGGATCGGTGTACAAGCCTAGTTCTTTACCCAAAGATTCACTATATAATGCCCAACCTTCACCATAACCACTGTACCATAATGTTTTTCTAAATTTTGGTAATTCTTCACTTTCCTGAGTTAATGAGATCTGATAATGATGTCCTGGTATTGCTTCATGTAAAAACAACGACTCATCACTATAAGTATTATACTTGGCTACTTCTGGAATCGGTGTATAAAAGATCCCAGGACGCGTACCATCTAATGACCCTGGATTATATTCTGCACTAGCTGAGTTCTCACGAAAAGCTTCTGTTCTACGTACTTCAAATGGTGTTTTTGGTTTTACATCAAACAGTTTTTCAATCTGTGGCTTCATGCGATCATGGATTGCATTAAAATTGTCAATTACTTGCTGTGGTTCTGTAAATGGCATCAATTCTTTCTTAGTACGCACATGATCAAAAAATGATTTTAGATCTCCGGTATATCCTACTTGCTCTTTAATTTTTTCCATTTCAGAGGAGATTCTGGCAACTTCAGAAAGCCCTAGCTTATGAATCTCATCGGCTGTCATAGTCGTTGTTGTGTACAACTTAATTTGATATTGATAAAACTCTTTTCCGCCAGGAATACCTTCAATACCAGAACTAGCTCTACCCACTTCCATATAATCTGTACTCATAAATTTATGAAGGCTTTTATAGGTAGGAACAATTTTTTCGGAAACCATTTTGCTGTAAGCTTCTGTTAATTGTTTTTTGTCTTCATCAGAAAAATCTTCTGGAAAATTCTTTACAGGAGTATAGAAAAGATGTTGATCCAAGTTCTCAACCGTTAATGCTTCTAATTGTGGAAGCACTTTTACGATCAATGATTTTGGTAACACATACCCTGCAGCCATACCTTCTTTCATTTTTGCTTCCGCAGATGTCATCCAATCAATATATCCTTCCAGGCGTTTTAACCAATTATTATAATCTTCGACAGTTTTAAAAGGTTGTGCACTTGCACCGCTAGCCAATTGTCCCGCAACAAGATTAATAGACCACATTTGATCGATAGGAAAATAGTCTTGCTTAAAATTAAAACTTTCTAAATTCATATCACATTCCCAGTTGAGAATTGCCTTAGTCATCTTCTCGCTTTCTGATAATGTAGCATCATCAAATTGCTCCAATTGCTCTTTATATTTTTTAAAATAAGCTTTAGCTTTACTTACTGTTTCATCTGCAAGAGGGTTAGGGAATTGATCGTTAAATCTATTATCCCCGGCAAAGGTAGCTTGTACCGGATTGAGCTGCAGGCCTTCTTCATAATAATTATCTAGCATCTCATTAAATTCGGCACTAACATCTACCTTTTCTACAGGTTCTTTGGTAGTAGTAGCTTCATTTTTACAAGCTGTAAAAATCATAGCAAAACAAGCTATAGAAAGCATCTTTTTGATCATGATATGGTATATTTTTGATTTAGGAATGAAAGATAGGAAAATTAGCATGAAAATAAATGCACCTTAACACTGTAGTAACTTCTCTAGATAAGCGTTGCCCTCACAAGTTTTATGAACTTGTGAGGGCAACGATCTATTGGATTCTGGTAAGTTTTTGGTATGCTTATTTTTCTATGAGTAAAATAGCTTGTTTTCTTTTTCTAACTGAAAATTTCGTTTTTGACATAATTATTTCTTTAAGGCTCTTTACACAAAATACAAAACGCTCAAATACCAGAGAGTATAACATTACATTAAGGACTAATCCTCCTATAACACCGTAGATTCCCTTAAACATTTCTGAATATCCTATAGTATTTGTAGGAAGGTTAACTATAGAATGTAATTTTAGTAAAAATTCTGTTGTGGGAGTTAAAACAAGTGTTTCTTCATTATTGGCATATCCAATTAGACTACATATTGCTGCTAAAACATAAAGTAAAATAAATGTAACAATATATGTATGTATATTAATCTTTTTCATCTGTATATCTGGTATTAAAAGTTATAATAAAACTGTTCCTAATACTGTGCAAGATATAGCCGTTTAAGCGTGTATAAAACACCGTAAACGATGAAAATTAGGGTACTGAAAACAGGGATGTTTTATACCCCATTTACTGGTATGTTGTATTTAGAATCTATCAAAAATCAATTAGTATGCTCTAAGGTATTTCTCTTTTTCTTTAAGTGCAATAGCTTGTTTTCCTCTTCCGGTCAGGAATTTTGTTTTTAAGGTAATTCTTTCTTTTAGTCTTTGAAAAAATACAATGAAGTGTAAATGTGGCCCTGTAGCCCAACCTACATCACCACTATATCCTATAAATTGACCTATCTTTATCTCATCTCCGATGTTTACCTGTGCTCCATTTTTTTTAATATGGGTATACTCGGCAAAAGTACCATCACTATGATAGATAAGAATAAAATTGTTATACTTGGCACACTCGGCAGAAGTACAACTTTTACTAAAACTTTCTTCGATATCTACAACTACTCCATCCCGTGCTGCATAAATTTTAGTTCCTACTGGCATTTTAAAATCTAATGCATTTTCATTTTGGTGAGAAGTAGCTCCATTATATCCTTGGGATAACCAATATTCTTCTCCTTTTTTAAATGGTAAGTAATATTTAAAACCGGTATCGTATTTTTTTTGGTTATGATTTCCATGATTATAGATAGATTCATATCCCAGTTTTATGCGTTTTTTTCTATCAATTACCTTTAGGTCGGTAATCGTATGTCTTTTTGTTTTTGCTGGTACTACAAAAACTTTATTGCTCCCATTAGTTGATGTTAGATTTTCTAATCTGAAGTCTATTTTTGCAGATACCGGAGTATATTCATCATTATCCGCTAGGATCTTAAACCCATTTTCTGTTTCTTCATAATAGAGTTTAAAGTTATCCTGGGAAAACATACTCATTGAAAACAGGCAAAAAATAAGAAGTAAAGTACCTTTCATAAGTTTTATTTTATCTAAACAACTACAAAAACTATACCGATAGCAATATGTTAATCAATCAATTAACAAGATATCACCGGTAAAAAACCAAATCATTCTACATCCAATATATGGATAAATGAATGGTATTTTTATTACTATAAGGTACCAAAAATTTTAAATTTATCTAATTCGGGTTAAATTAGTAGTTAAATTTGTATGTAACTCCTCCCAAAACTTGTATATCCTGAACAGGGAAATTCACCCAACGCTCATAATTATCTCCTGCCAGATTGTTTCCTTTAATGAAGAAAGATAGTTTATCACTTAATCGATATCCTAAATTTACATTAGCATCAAAATAGGAATCCAGAGTTACGACAGACTCAGGAACTGTAGGTAAAGAAATGACTTGATTATTAATATCTTTTCGTTCACCAACATAAAACAACTGTGCACCTACATACCATTTCTTATTGATTTGGTAATCCATAAGTACTGAAGCTTTTAGCTCAGGGAGATTCCATGCTTCTTGTTCATCTTCTGAACTATAATTAAAATATTCTGCAGAAGCTCCTAATTTAAACTTTTTGCTAATTTCGAAATTTAGCTCTCCATACCCTACTAGTGTATTAACATCATCATAGCGATACGAGAATGAGTTTCCATAATCAAACCCTTCTCGTTGTAATGTTGGTCTAACGTTATTAACAAATAAAGGTTTTTCATCTTCTGAAATATAACTTCCTCTGAAATTATAACTTACTACATCAGATATTTTCCCTTTCAATCCTATATAAGCATCATATAACATATTTGTAGGTTCTATAACCAAAGTTGGGGATACAAAAGGGTTTTTTTGCACTGCATCCCGATATGTATTTTGTTGTAAATCACCTTCAAGTCCGCCATAGGCAATAACAGCTTCTTCTAATAATCTATAGGAAGCAGTTACTTTAGGATAAATAAAGAAATCATTATCACTATTCTCTGTATCAATACTATAATACACTGCTGCTCCAAGATTTAAGGTAAGGTTATCTCTTAATATTACAAGACTTGGATTGACCCCAACATTTAAAACGCCGTACTCATTTGGTGTCTGGAACGCAAGATCGCGTTCGAAACTTCCTTTTAAATAATCTGCAATAAAATTGGTTGTGATTAGGTTGTCTCCAATTTCGAATTCAAAAGTAGGTTTCGCTATCACATGGTGCTCTACAGAACTTAAAGCATCTCCAAAATACCTATAGTTTAATACTGCTTTCTTAAAATACAAATCATCAAATTGAAGTTTCCCTCCTAATTTTGCTCCAAAATAATTTTGTTGTGGATCAATTGCATTAATCTGTTCTTGTGTTAGTGAAGGAATGTCTGGTAATCCATACCAATTGTACAATTGGTGCTCTGCACCTACTTCTATCCCATATGTATAATTTCTTGTACGAGATGTATAATTAAGGTCAAGAAAAGTATTATAAAATTTATCATCTAATTGCACCTCTTCTATGCCTCCCTGTGACGAATTATGATGCAAATACAATCCAATATTATCTGATCGGTTAAGTTGAAAATTACTATAAAACTCTGCAAGAACCGATGTAAAATTCCCAAATCCTAGTGTAGCATAGTTATCATAGATATCTATGGGTTTTGGTCTATCGATATTGGCTGCCCTTCCTTTTGCAGGTGTATATGTAGATGCTACTGGTACCGAAAAAATACTATATCGTATTTGTTTTTTCTGCTGTGTCACAGAATCATTAAGAACAGGAGTCGATTTTACTTTAAATGCATCACTAATTGTTGGTGTGTACGCTTTTACAATAACTACACGTTCTGTCTCCAGAGTTTCATTTTCTTTTTCCTGAGCGAAGCCTTTTATTCCAATTATAAAAATAGGCGCAAAAAGTAATACTCTGGACCTCACAAGTCCTGAAGACTTATGAGATTTGTTTATTTTCTTAAAATATGTAAACATATAACACAACTCGTTTTAATAACTGATTATTACTGCTCGGTTTGGATGGATGAATTTGTTTTTGCCTCTTCGGCTTTGATTTTTCTGAGTTCGGTTTGTGCTTCATCGATAACCTCAGGGAAATCGGTGAAATTTTTAATTACACTTTCCAAAATATATGTGGCTTGATACGCATCTTTAAGTCCGTAAAAGTTTTTGGCCATAAGCACCAGACCTTTAGAACCATACAATCGATATCCAGGAAAATCTTTAGACAATTTTTGAATGGTTTCATTAGAAACCTTGTAGTTCCCATCTAGGTTTTTAAAATACGCATTATAGTATAATGCTTCGGCAGCCAATTCTCCTGTAGCAATTTTTTGTACCTCGGCATATGCTCTCTTTGCACGTTGCATATCTACAGTCTTAAATGCTGCGCGGGCAGTAAAAATCTTAGCATCACTTTTTACATCATTTTGAATTTTTGGATTCGCCAAAACCTTATCAGCATATTCGATAGTTTTTTGATAATTCAACAATTGATAATAAGACTTCATCAGATTAGATTGTGCAAAAATGATATTTTGTGGATAATCGGCATCACTTTCTAAACGTTCTAACACCGGGATTGCTTTTTCATATTTACGATTCTCCAGATATACTTGTGAGAGTCTTGCCAGTGCTTGTTCTGTAAACTCGGTTCTATCCTGTTGCAATACAAATTCGTAATGTGGGATTGTTGCATCTTTATTTCCTTTTTTGAAATACAGCTGCGCCAGGTGAAAATGACTTTTAAGAGCGTGCAAACCATTAGGGAATTCATTGAGGTATTTCTCAAAACCGCTAATCGCACCATTATCATTATTTTCTACAAATTGTTTTTCTGCAGCTTCAAAAGCCGTATTATCCAGATCGGCATCACTAACATCTACAAAACTTAATCCTTTTACCCAGCTAGCATACTCATTTGTTCTTCCTAAATCTACGTAGATTAATCGTGCAGTATTCACAGCCTGGATTGCTTCATCAGTACCGGGATATTCTGCAACTACCTTTTTAAATTTAGACAAAGCTCTGTCTCCTTGATTTCCATTATAATAAATTAGTCCTTGCTTTAGTAATGCTTTTGGCACATATGAACTTCTGGGTACATCTCTAATTAGACGATCATAAGCATCAATACCTCGCTGTGTTTTATTTTCAGAGACATACACATCTCCAAGAGCGAACATAGCATCATCACGATATGTTGATCTGGGGTACATTTTTAAGAACATCTCTAGATCCTGGATCTTTTTATTATGTTTATTCACAAAACCATAACTAATTGCTTTTTGATAATGTGCATAATCAGAATCTGGTCCATTTTTTTTGATTGCCAGATTATAAGCTTCCATTGCCGGCCAGTATTTACTAGAAATAAAATGGCTATCTCCTAACCTTAGATATGTATCTGTTTGTCTTGCTTCATCGGTTTTGTTACTCTTAGAAAAAGTTTCAAAATATTGAGCTGCCTGGGGATATTGTTTCAACTTAAAATAAGTATATCCCATATTATAATCTATATGCTCATACTCACTGGTCGATGAAGCTCCTGTACTGCCTTTAAATCGTTTAAATCCAATCAAAGCATCATCAAAATTGTTTAGTAAGTAATCACTCTCAGCTTTCCAGTATATAGCTTTTGCTGTAAATGCCGGATCCACTTGTTCTTTTAGAGATTTATCAAAATATACTATTGCTTCTGGGTAATTATTTTCAGAATACAATTCTATCCCACGGTAAAAAGCTACTTTTTGATACACTTCTTTATCTGCAAAGTTTCTACTTCCTTCAAGCAGATCCATCGCTTCTTTATAATTCTTTGATGTAATATAAGAGCTGATGAGCAGTTCTTTGATTTCTTCTTCAAATTCTGTATTAGGATATTGATCTAAATAGGAAAGTAAAACTTTTGGGGCACTCTCGAAAGAGTTTCCTATTTCATAGCTTAATTTTGCATAATTATACGTAGCATCTTCTTTGATTTTAGCTTCAAAATCCATTTCAGAAGCGTTCTTAAAAGCATTTAGTGCTTGTTGTTTTTGATCTGTTTTAAGATAAGATTCTGCCAAATGATAATACGCATTTTGGGCTGTTGCATTACGTCCATCTACAATTTTATTAAATTCTGAAATTGCATTCTGATACGCTCCTTGTTTATAATAAGCATATCCCAATAAATAATAATCTGTATTGTTCCATTTGCCTTTTCGTCCTTTATATTCTTTAAGGTATGGAGTTGCTTTATCATACTCACCAAGATTAAAATAACTCTCTCCTATAATTTTATTTAACTCAGATCTTTCTGATCGTTTCGATTTAGGTAATTGTACTAATCCTTCATTAATAGCTTCTTCAAAATTTCCTGACTTGAAGTTCATATCACTCTGGAAATATGATAAATTCTTATTGTATTGATCCAGATCCTTTACCTCGTCAAACAATTTATCGGCTTCTTTATAATTATCTCCTTCGTAGGCTATAAATCCAAGGTAATACTTTGCTTTGGCACTATATTCTGGAGAATCTTCTACACGGTTTAAAAATTTCTTAGCTTCATTAAATCGTTGAATTTTGAAATAGGCATACCCATTATTAAAATTATATTTCTCCTTTTCTGCCCGGCCTAAATTACCTTCATCAACTTTGTCATACCATTTACGTGCGTATGCATACTTACCATTATCAAAATAGTAAGTCGCTGCATCAAGGTATGCTGCATTACGCTTAATACTTGTAGGGTATTGTACTACAAAATCTTCTAAAAGTTGATCTGCTCCTTTTTGATTTAGCCATACTGCACAATTTGCAATATAATAAGTACAATCAGCATCGATATTCTCATCTGTAGAGGCATCTTTGACCTTATCAAATAAGTTTTGAGCGGCCAAAAATTGTTTATTATTATACAATTCGAGAGCCTGATTATACAGTACTAATTCATTGGTGTAAATTGCGGATTGCTGTGCAGACATATATGTAGACAGAACAATCACAAAAAGCATCGAGGTGATGTATTTGTTCATTTAAGTAAGTATTACAATCTAAAAAGTAAATATCGTTTCCCGCGAATAAATTTTGTGTTAAAGATACCCTAATCTTCTATTTTAATAACGAAATATTTTAGATATAATTACATAGTAAATTTAGAATTGTGAATACTTTATGAATATTAAAACTTTACTTTTGGTGTAATTTACCCTATACAGATCAATAAAAATGATAGTTTTGCCTTCAATTTAAGGTTTGGGTTTTATAGAAATTAAAATATTTATTATGAAACTCTGTTATTTGTTTAGAGTAAATGAACTCATTTAATTTTTTTCCATACCTGATTTTTTTTAACAGAAAACTTTTTACTTTTACCAAGTATATTAATTCAGAACCATAAACTATGTCTAATACGGTATTAAGCCTCAAAAATGCTTCAATTTATCAACGCGAAAGTTTAATTCTTTCTGATGTCAATGTTGAAGTAAATAAAGGAGATTTTGTATATCTTATTGGTAAGACCGGTACAGGAAAAAGTAGTTTTATGAAAACATTATATGGAGATCTTCCTTTGTTAGAAGGTGAAGGGAGTATTGTTGATTTTGATTTACCTACCCTTCAAGAAAATCAAATCCCTTTTTTACGCAGAAAATTAGGGATTGTATTTCAGGATTTTAAATTGCTTAATGACAGAACAGTAAAAGGCAATCTTTTATTTGTCCTTAAAGCTACAGGGTGGACAGATGAAAAGGGAATGGACAGTAAAATTGATGATGTATTGGATAAAGTAGGTATGAAAACTAAGGATTTTAAATATCCATATCAACTATCAGGAGGAGAACAACAGCGTATTGCTATTGCCAGAGCATTACTTAATGATCCCGAGTTAATATTGGCTGATGAGCCTACCGGAAATCTGGATCCACAAACATCTGTCGAAGTTATGGAAGTTCTAAGGGATATCAATAAAAATGGTAACACCATACTTATGGCAACTCACGATTATGCTTTATTGCTTAAATATCCATCTAAAACATTAAAATGTGATGGAAATAAAGTATTTGAAGTTGTACAAAGAAAAGGGTAAAAAAGAAATCTATAGGTTTTAATAAATCTAGAGCTTCAAGTTAATTTGTTATCTGTTTTCTACATAAATATTAAGAAGCATACATTTACTTTAGCTAGAGTGACTACCCTACTCGCAATCCATTTTTAACCTTTAAATCAGGACTTAATAAAGTTACTTCTTTATCTTCTCCTACTGCACCTAAAACTAAACATTCACTCATTATATTAGCGATTTGTTTTGGCGGAAAATTGACTACAGCTATAACTTGTTTTCCTATGAGTTCTTTGGGTTGCTGGTAGAGTTGCGTAATCTGTGCAGAAGTTTTTCGCTCTCCCAGTTCTCCAAAATCAACAATCATTTTATATGCTGGATTTCGTGCTTCTTTAAAGATTTCTACATTTATTATGGTCCCCACTCGCATATCCACATTCATAAATTCTTTCCATTCTAAATCTCGATCCATTATTTTTTATTTCAAATTATTTCTTAAAAGTATTGAAGTTCTTTTAAAAAATAACACTTTAAGTATTGATCTTTCAAAAGAGCAGTAAAAACCGTATTGAAACAATGTTTTTTGCGTATTTGACCGTTGTTAATTGTATTTTACCGATATTTTATTGTTTTTTACAAGCTTAGTTACAGGAATTATTCTTACATTTGTACCACACAAGTAAAATATTGTATACGATAATTCGCCCCAAAATATAGAATTAGCCCCAAATACCCCAATGCATACCCCAAAATATCGACGATAAATCCCGAGTTAACTCGGGATTTTATTTTTAACACCAGTTATAGTTTAAACTTACTGTAATAAAAAAACCCCCGAGTTAACTCGGGGGTTTTTTATTTTTATATGTCTACCTATAAAAGAGTTTAAACGATTTTATTTCGTTTACGTTCAACTTCTGTTAAGTAGATTTTACGCAATCTTAAAAAGTTAGGGGTAACTTCTACGTATTCATCTTTTTGGATATATTCTAAAGCTTCTTCTAATGAAAACTTGATCGCAGGTACAATCTTAGCTTTATCATCTGCTCCCGAAGAACGTACATTTGATAATTTCTTCGTTTTGGTGATATTAACAGTCATATCATCACCTCTGGAATTTTCTCCAATCACCTGTCCTTCATAAATATCTTCTCCCGGATCTACAAAGAATTTCCCTCTATCTTGTAACTTATCAATAGAATATGGTATTGCCGAACCTTTTTCCATAGAAACTAATGAACCATTAATACGTCCAGGAATATCTCCTTTAAGTGGCTGATATTCTTTAAAGCGGTGCGCCATAATTGCCTCACCTGCAGTTGCTGTCAATAATTGATTACGCAAACCAATAATTCCTCTAGATGGTATCATAAATTCACATACCATACGATCTCCTTTGGCTTCCATACTAAGCATTTCTCCTTTACGCATAGTTACCATTTCTACAGCTTTTCCTGATACATTTTCAGGTAAATCAATAGTTAATTCTTCAATTGGTTCACATTTAGTACCATCTATTTCTTTAATGATTACTTGTGGTTGTCCAATCTGCAATTCATATCCTTCACGACGCATGGTTTCAATCAATACCGATAAATGCAGTACACCTCGTCCGAATACCAAAAACTTATCTGCACTATCTGTATCATTAACTCTAAGCGCTAAATTTTTCTCCAGTTCTTTTGCTAATCTTTCTTTAATATGTCTGGATGTTACAAATTTTCCATCTTTTCCAAAGAAAGGAGAATCATTAATTGTAAACAACATACTCATGGTAGGTTCATCGATAGCGATAGTCTTTAACCCTTCAGGGTTCTCTATATCTGCTACAGTATCTCCAATTTCAAAACCTTCAAGTCCTACCAATGCACAAATATCACCAGCTTCTACTTTTTCTACCTTCATTCTTCCAAGGCCTTCAAAAGTGTGAAGTTCTTTTATTTTAGATTTTTTTATCGTTCCATCTCGTTTTACCAAAGAAACCTGCATTCCTTCGGTCAAGGTTCCTCTTTGTAAACGTCCAATAGCGATACGTCCTGTAAATGATGAAAAATCTAACGATGTGATCAACATTTGAGGAGTTCCTTCTTCAATTTTTGGAGCAGGAATATGCTCAATTACCATATCAAGCAGAGGTTCGATATTATCTGTTTCGTTTTTCCAGTCATCACTCATCCAGTTATTCTTAGCAGAACCATATACTGTAGGAAAGTCTAATTGCCATTCTTCTGCACCAAGTTCGAACATCAGGTCAAATACTTTTTCATGAACCTCATCTGGTGTACAGTTTTCTTTATCTACTTTATTAACCACAACACAAGGTTTTAACCCAAGGTCAATTGCTTTTTGCAACACAAAACGAGTTTGTGGCATAGGTCCTTCAAAAGCATCTACCAAAAGTAATACTCCATCTGCCATATTCAATACACGCTCTACCTCTCCTCCAAAATCGGCGTGACCAGGAGTATCAATAATATTAATTTTGGTTTCTTTATAGATAACCGAAACGTTTTTTGAGGTAATGGTAATTCCTCTTTCGCGCTCCAGGTCATTATTGTCCAAAATTAAATCACCTGTGTTTTCATTTTCACGAAATAATTGACAATGGTACATAATCTTATCTACCAACGTAGTCTTACCGTGATCTACGTGAGCAATTATCGCAATATTTTTTATAGCTGTCATAAACGCCTCATTTTTAAGGCTGCAAAGGTACGAGATATTTTGACAGGTTGTATGCGAAAATTTAATTATTAGAAAAGCTCAGTAATTGATTTCATAAAGCTGATCCATGAAACTCCTTTAAATTCTATATTTTAAGCAGTTAGAAGTAAATTAAAGATGATGAATATTGTGTCATTCAACTCTAATAATAAGGTAGTATAAATTAAAAAATAACGATAAGTGATTTTTGCTAAACATTTTTTTTATGAATGATTTGTTTTTTAATCAGACTTCTTGTCGTTATCACTTTTACTAATAATTCTTTCCTTCAAATCCTAAAAGACTTATCTTTGCCTTCTTAAAAAAAACATATGGATCTTTCTGAAATAAAAAACTTAAAAAATCTTGATGCAAATAACTTTTTTCTTCTGGCTGGCCCCTGTGCTATTGAAGGAGAAGAGATGGCATTGCGTATTGCAGAAAAAGTAGTTACTATTACTTCTAAACTTAAAATTCCTTATGTTTTTAAAGGGTCATTTAAAAAGGCTAACCGTAGTCGTATTGATAGCTTTACAGGGATTGGTAATGAGAAAGCATTAAAGATTTTACGTAAAGTTGGAGAAACTTTTGAAATTCCAACGGTTACTGATATTCATGAAAATGAGGATGCAGCACTTGCAGCCGAGTATGTAGATATTTTACAAATCCCGGCTTTTTTGGTACGCCAAACAGATCTTGTAGTGGCTGCTGCAGAAACAGGAAAAACAGTTAACCTAAAGAAAGGACAATTTATGAGTCCTGAAGCTATGCAACATGCTGTAAAAAAGGTAAAAGATAGTGGCAATAATAATGCAATGATCACGGATCGTGGAACTATGTTCGGTTACCAGGATATGATTGTTGATTTTAGAGGAATCCCAACGATGAAACAATATGGTACTACTGTACTTGATGTAACACATTCATTACAACAACCTAATCAATCTAGTGGTGTAACCGGAGGAAGACCTGACATGATAGAAACTATCGCGCGTGCAGGAATAGTGACTGGAGTAGACGGTTTATTTATGGAGACACACTTTGATCCTGCTAATGCCAAGAGTGATGGTGCCAATATGTTACATCTTGATCACCTAGAAAAGCTATTGAGCAATTTGGTTGCCATTAGACAAACGGTTAATCAGTTATAAATTTTTCATTTCTAAAAACATAAGCCTCATTAAGGACTTCTATAAGTACCTGATCATCGATATCCTCTATGTTTTGGTATCGAAGAGATTTTACATATTTTCTTTTATCAGATTCTAGTTTTTCCTGGTGTTTGGTAAAATACTGCGCGCTCCAAAATCCTACATCTACATAGCCTTTGGTTACATTAAGATAACAGATCGGACTTTTGCCCACATAATAAAAAGGAACTCTCCATTTAAACAACAACTCAACCTTTGGTAATGTCGTTTCAACCACCACCTGTAGATGAAGTAATATAGATTTAAAAGGTTCTGATTGTCTTAAAATATATTCTTCTGCTGGATTCATAAATCAAACATATTTTGAAGTTAAAATACTATTAAATTCACATTTACGAATTTTTAAGTCCTAAAATATCAATAAACAACCTCGGAGCAAGTCTCCTAGTAGGTTACAAAATAAAAAACAATACTTACGAAAAGAATTTAATAAAAAAACATCAACCTAACTGTATTTAAACGACCCCAATAATACAATAATCTACATTTATTTATGAAAAATCTTTATAAAAAACCTCTGCCGAAGTTCCATAAAACTTAACAAAACCTATCTTTTCATTCAAAAGATATGTATGCCATGTTATGTATAAATCATCATAAGACAAACAACCGTTTCTAAAGGATTAGAAAGAAAAGTCATAGAATCTGCATTATCACTAAGTCTCGAAAAAGGAATAAATGATTACACTATTTGGTCTGCAGTTGGCCTTGCGGTTAGAGAACAACAAGGTCTCAAACCATGTATAGAGTTCTAGTGATTCTTACAAATTGGATTCTATCGAGTATAGGTTTTTATTTCCTTTATATCTATCATCTATTAGAAACATATTCTTTACCATAAGATCCATAAGCAACTTTAGGTTTTTACATTAATTCTGCTAAGATATCCTTCAAAATTTATTGTCAATAATCTAAATTTATTAATTTATAAATATCAATAGATTTTAGCTATACTTTTATAATTTTTCAATACCAAAATAGAAGCTATTGGTTTTGTTTTCAAACTATTTTTGTTTTCAACTTTAATATGTTTTAAAAATCCATTTTATGATCACACAAAAGAAAACTTTAGCACTGTTTTTGGGATTAGGCTTCTCTTTGATTGGTTTTTCTCAAAAGATGACAACAAATTTTGGAGCTCCGGTTGGAGACAACCAAAATTCGCAAACTATGGGTGCAAGTGGCCCAGTCTTACTACAAGACATTCACTTAATAGAAAAACTTGCTGCTTTTGACAGAGAACGTATTCCAGAACGTGTTGTACATGCAAGAGGTACAGGGGCTTTTGGATATTTTGAAGCTTCTGCCGATATGTCTGAACACACCATGGCTGTTCCTTTTCAAAAAGCAGGAAAAAAAACAGAAGTCGCGGTTAGATTCTCTACAGTAGCACACGGTAAAGGATCTGCAGAAACAGCAAGAGATCCAAGAGGGTTTGCAGTTAAGTTTTATACAGAACAAGGTAATTATGATATTGTAGGAAACCATCTTCCTATATTTTTTATTAGAGATGCGATAAAGTTTCCTGATTTCATTCATACCGTAAAACCTTCTCCTGTAACAAATAAACAGGATCCAAATCGATATTTTGATTTTTGGAGTCTTTCCCCAGAGGCAACTCATATGGTTACACGATTATTTACTGATTTAGGAATTCCTAAAGGTTACCAGTATATGGATGGAAGTAGTGTTCATGGTTATAAATGGGTTAATAAAAAAGGAAAAGTGGTTTACCTTAAATATACATGGAAAACCAAACAAGGAGTACAAAACCTAACCCCTGCAGAAGCCTCTGCGATTCAAGCCAAAAATATTGGTCATGCTACCGAAAGTTTACGAAAGGATATTGAGGCAAAAAAATTCCCTCAATGGGATTTATTTGTACAATTCATCAAACCAGAAAATTTAAACAGTTTTGATTTTTGGCCTCTAGATGATACGAAACACTGGTCAGAAGAAAAATTCCCTTTGGTAAAAATAGGGACTATGACATTAAACAGAAACCCTGTTAACTTTTTTGAAGAAGTAGAATCAATAGCAATGGCTCCTGGTAACCTAATTCCCGGTGTCGAACCTTCTGAAGACAAAATGCTGCAAGGACGATTATTTTCATATTTTGACACTCAACGCCATAGGCTTGGTGGGAATTTTCAGCAGATTAAAGTTAACCAACCAAAAAACAAAGTAGTTAATTATAATTCTGATAGCTGGAATAGTTCTAGAAATAGTAGTTTTCCTAATCCAGACATAAATTACGAACCTAGTAATCATGTAGCTGTTTCTGAAGATAACAAATACAGAAATGCATCCTACAGCTCTTCTGAAAAAACTATAATTGTGCAAGCTCCAATAGAGAAAACAAATAACTATGGGCAAGCAGGAGAATTCTACCGTTCCTTAACCGATATAGAGAAAGAACATTTGATTTCGAACCTAGCTGGAGATTTAGGTCAGGTAAAAAGTAAAGATATTCAAAAGAAAATGATTACTCATTTTTATCGAGCCGACAAAGATTATGGTATGAGAGTAGCTAAAGCACTTGGCTTTTCTGCTAAAGATTTTAAATAAATAGCAACAATATAATGACCTTTAAAGAAATATAGTTTTATTTCCTTAAAGGTTTTTATCTCATAATTCTTCCGCAATGACAACAAACATAAATATAATTTTTAGTATACTCTTTTTACTCCTTATTACTCCTAATATTGTAAAAAGCCAAGACTTTACAGCTTTAGAACAAGTTATACGTGAAGGAAAACTAGATGTATTAAAAGAGGCTGTAAAAAGAAACAACGACTTATTAAGTTACCAAAATTCAAAAGGGTATTCATTATTAATACTTGCAACATATAATAATCAGTTAGAAATAGTGAATTATCTAATTTCTCAAAAGATTAATATTAATCTTTCAGATAAATCAGGAAATACCGCATTAATGGGGGTTGCTTTTCAAGGACACATAGAAATTGCAAGAACATTAATAAAGAATGATGTAAAAATAGATCAGCAAAATTATAACGGAGCCACTGCCCTTCATTTTGCTGCGACTTTTGGTAATAAAGATATAGCGGACCTCCTTATAGAAGCAAGAGCAAATAAAACTATAAAAAATAGTTTTGGAGACACCCCTTATGATGTAGCCATTAAGCAAGCCAATACAAAACTCGCGAGTATATTAAAATAAATTATCCTTGTGTTAAAAGAAAAAGAACCTGGTCTATTGGTTTTTTTTTTTATACATCCACACCTCCTATCCTTATTAAGTATTATAGTTTATTGGTGGTTATTTTAGTAGCTTCAGAATATCTTAAAGAACTTAATTCATTCGAAAACTTGCACAATTCAATATTTTGATTTTACTTTGTATTTCAAAGTACTTTTTAATATGAGCACAGAAGAATACTTAAAAGACATCACCGAGATCAAAGATATGATGAACAAATCATCCCGTTTTTTCTCGCTTAGTGGTTTATCAGGAATAATGGCAGGAATCTATGCACTTATTGGTGCTGCTGTTGCTTTTTATTTAGACAGTATTATCGGTAGAGGGTATCTAATTCTAAACAGTAAGCTTTTTTATTATATCCTGATAGATTTAGTCATCATAGCATTACTTAGTATTGTAACTGCTATTATTTTAAGCGTTAGAAAAGCCAAAAAAAATAATGAAACCTTATGGAATAGTGCTTCAAAAAGGTTGCTCACTGCTTTTTTAATCCCTTTAATCACAGGAGGTATATACATTATTATAAAAATATCCAGTCACCACTATGGTCTTACTGGTTCGTTAATGCTTATTTTTTATGGTCTTGCTCTGGTGAATGCTTCAAAATATACCATTGGTAACGTAAAATATTTGGGGTATACAGAAATTGTATTAGGTTTGATCTGTGCGCTCTACCCAGGATATGGTTTTTGGTTTTGGGTGCTTGGATTTGGTGTAATGCACATTATATATGGAAGCTTGATATACTTTAATGAGAATTCAAATTCGAAATCTGCATAGACAAAACATTAAATCTGATACGATACATTAGTTTTGATCTATACCTGAGTATTATCAAATAAGCCTGAATATAAAATTTGAAAAGTCTCTTCCCTTATGGGAATAAAGAATGAAAAATATAATTAACAATATAAACAAAGCTTTTGATCATCGAATTCGATTAGGAATTATGTCGATTTTGATTGTAAACGAATATGCTGATTTTAAAATGCTAAAAGAGCTTCTGGGAGCTACCGATGGCAATCTGGCAAGTCACACCAAAGCTTTAGAAAAAGACGAATATATTATGGTAGAGAAATCATTTATTGGCAGAAAACCTAACACAAGGTATAGTGTAACCAAAAAAGGTCGAGAAGCCTTTAAAAAACATGTAGAAGCTATTGAAAAATTACTAAAACAGTAGCTATATTTTTTTATCATTTTACTTTGAATTTCAAAGTACTTTTAACATCGCAATGAGAGCATATATATTAGAAACAATTTATGAATTAAGTAAAAAACCGTATCAGAAATGGTTTAAAAAACAACCTTCCTGGGATATTTCGGCAAAAACACTTATTACGTATCCCAAAGGAAGCCTTGGGTTTCATTTAGGCTGCTTTTTGCTACAACATGATTTTAGTCCACAACCAAAATTAGAAAACCATGATGTGTTTCATGTCTTAACCAGCACAGGTATCTCTGTCCCAGAAGAAGTAGCCATGCAATACTATCTTTTAGGCAATGGTAAACGCAGCATATATCTAATCTCTGTCATTTTTATAGGCACCCTACTTTACCCAGACAAAATCAAGCTTTTTAAAAAAGCATATCGAAAAGGCAAAGCTGCTTATCCTTTTCACCAACTGGATTACAAAAAGCTTTTACATCAACCTGTACAAACCTTAAAAACCACATTTTTAATCTCATCATTATGAAAATCATACAACCTATTAACAAGAGCGCTCTTATCGTAGCAACCATAAGCTTTCTTTTGGGAACTTTACTATTACTGTTTTTTCTAATTTCTCAATCTAGCATAGTTTTAGACATAGGTCTTTTTTACGTCATCATAGCATCAGTTCTTAATATAATCGTCTTTGTAGGACTCATTACTAATGCCATTATCAACTATCAGTACTACAAAGAGAATCTAACAACAATCATATTGGTTATTCTTAATATCCCAATTACTATTGGGTACATCATCATTGTCGCCAACAACCCTTTTCTAACATTTTTTTAATCTTATCATTATGAAAATAGAACACCCTATCAATAAAATTGCTATCACTTTAGCCTTAGTTAGTTTTCTTATCGGAACCTCTCTATTGCTACTTTATATATTCTTTAAATGGAGCACCCTTCTATATATAGGAATTAATTATGTTAGAATTGCTTTCCTTGTTAATGTAATTTTTTTGGCATTTCTAATTATCAATGCATTTTTCTTTTCAAAAGACACCAAAGAGAATCTAATCACAATTCTACTCTTTTTACTTAACATCCCTATTACACTTTTATATATCCAAATCGTATAAATACTAATTATTATGAATATTATAGAAAAACAAATGCCATTCATAAAACTATTTACGTTTTCAGTAACATTTAGTTTACTATTATTGGTAATCAGAGCCTTAAAAACAGAATCTTTTTTTTATCTATTCCTGGTCTGGAACCTCTTTTTGGCATGTATACCTTATGCTATTACGATACTACTAAGCATACGCAAAACAAATCAATTCATTTTCTGGCCAGGTTTTATGATATGGCTGGTATTTTTACCTAATTCTCCATACATCTTAACCGATTTACAACATATTAGATTAAGCAACTTACAATCAGTTTGGTTTGATGTTTTACTTATCCTATCCTTTGCCATCAATGGCTTGATCATCGGCTTTGTTTCTTTATGGATGATGCAGACATTGCTTCAGGAAAAATTTTCTAAAAAAATCACAAACCTCATCTCGTACTGTATTCTGCTATTGTGTGGTTTTGGGATATATCTGGGAAGAGTATTGAGATGGAACAGTTGGGATATACTTCAAAATCCATCAGGGATTTTATCAGATATCATAAAAAGAATCCTATTCCCTACCCAACATATTAATACCTGGGCATTTACGATAGGTTTTGGTGGTTTTTTGATCATCACATACCGAATGATTCAATATTATCAAGAAAAAAATAATTAAAAAAATACAATCACTATAAATATTATATCTATGGAAACCCAAAAACAAAAAAAGTCCTTTGGTCAATGGTTAAAGACCTCAATTACCGTTCGAATGTTAATGGTAGGAATACTAATCTTAGTATTATTAATCCCCCTTTCTTACATTAAAGATTTAATACGAGAGCGCTCCTATAGACAAGAAGAAGTTGTTAAAGAGATCAATCAAAAATGGGGAAATGAAGTATTACTATATGGTCCCATTCTTAAAATTCCTTATCAAATACATACCCTAAAAAAAACCTGGGATGACAAAACAAAATCGTATAACGAAGAAGATATTATTACGATAAAACATGCTTTTTTCTTCCCCAACACATTAGATATAAAAGCCAATATCGAATCTGAAACTTTAGGAAGAAGTATCTATGAGTCTGTAGTGTATACTGCCGATATGAAAATAACAGGTTCTTTTACTACTCCAAATTTTGAAACGCAGGATATTGCAGCGGCAGATATTTTATGGAATAAAGCTACTGTGCAAGTGAACTCAACAAACTTAAAAGGTATACGAAGTAATCTGGAACTAAAACTAGGAACAGATCAATATCCTTTACGATCTCGATATGCACAAAACTCATATACAAATACTCTGGAAACTAAATTTTTAAAAGAAAACTCTTTACCAAAAGAGAGTACGATCGACTTTAGCCTGGATCTCCTGATTAACGGAAGTGAACAATTACGATTCATCCCTGTGGGTCGTGAGACCAATGTATCCATGACATCAAATTGGGCCTCCCCGAGTTTTAATGGTAATTATCTACCCAATACCAAAACCAAAGAGATCTCTGACCAAGGTTTTAAAGCCAACTGGAAAGTATTACAAATCAATAGAGAATTTGAGCAAGAGTTTTTTGGAGAATTACCACATATTAACGCTTCTGCCTTTGGTGTGAAATTACTGATTCCTGTAGATGAATATCAAAAAAGTGAACGCGCTGCCAAGTATGGATACCTTGTGATTGCCCTTACCTTTCTGGTATTCTTTTTAATCCAGGCAATTAGTAAAATTCATATTCATCCATTTCAATATTTAATGGTTGGATTAGCATTAACCATGTTTTATACATTATTGATTTCTATATCAGAACATTCAAGTTTTTTACAAGCATATGCTATAGCTGGTAGCGCAGTAGTTTTACTAATTTCTATGTATTCGAAAGCAATACTTAAAAGCTACAAATTTATGGGGTTTATAGCCGCTTCTTTAGCAGCACTATATGCGTTCATATTTGTGATCATTCAATTAGAGAGTTATGCGTTATTAGTAGGAAGTATAGGATTATTCCTAATTCTGGGAACTATAATGATGATATCACGTAAAATTGATTGGAAAAACGATTAAACAAGACATACAAAATTAGCTGGTTAGTTAGTTGATAAAAGTCGTGCTTCAGATTTTTGAAGTGCGGCTTTTTTATCTACTTTTAGTTCTTATAAAAAAACAGATGAAAAAAACCATTTATATCTCTATCATAGCATGTACTACATTAAGTATGTTTTCGTGCAAAACAGATTCTAAAAACAATCAGAACCTGACTAAAGAGGTCACATTTACCAAAGAAGGTGAACTTTCTTTATTTGATCTAAAAGATTCAATCCCAAATCCAATAACCAAACTAGATATCGAAATTGCCGACTCCGACTACGAAAGAGAAACAGGTTTGATGTATCGCAAATCTATGCAGAAGGATCGGGGTATGTTATTTATATTTTCTGAAGAAGCTCCACATTCGTTTTATATGAAAAACACAAAGTTCCCTTTAGATATCATATTTATAAATGCAAAAAATAAAGTAGTAAGTATCCAAAAAAACGCACAACCTCTTAATGAATCTTCATTACCATCTGAAGGACCAGCACAATATGTGTTAGAAGTTAATGCTAAACTTACTGATACCTGGAATCTTAAAGCTGGTGATTCTATTTCTTTCACCAAGATGTAAAAAAAACAATCAAACCTCATAGATTTTCTAAAACCTATGAGACCTGATAATAACAATAAACAAAAATCCTTTCTAATTGCTTAGAAAGGATTTTTATAATTATAATTTCAAAAGAGATTACTTCTTCTCTTCGGTTTCTTTTTCTTTAGTCTTTAAACCAACTTTACGTACTGTATCATACATTACCGGAGTTGCGATAAATAGTGACGAATAAGTACCTATAATCACACCAATAATTAATGAGAACATAAACCCTCTTAAAGGCACTGCGAATATAAAGATCGCGATCAGTACCAATAATGTGGTTAAAGATGTATTTAAAGTACGACTTAACGTACTATTTAAAGCTCCATTAACGTTTTTATCTAATGGTCTTCCAGTATGCTCGTTGAAGAATTCCCTAATTCTATCAAATACAACCACGGTATCATTTAACGAGTATCCAATTACAGTAAGTATAGCTGCAATGAATGCCTGGTCAATTTCCATATTAAATGGCATAAATTTATAGGTTAGAGAGAATATCCCTAGTACTATCAATACATCATGGAATACTGCCGCAACCGCACCTAAACTAAACTGCCATCTTCTAAATCGCAATAAGATATATAGGAATACAACTATAAGAGACGCAAATACAGACCAAAATGCTGCTTGTTTAATATCATCGGCAATTGTTGGCCCTACTTTCATAGAATGCATAATACCTACTTGCTTATCATCCCCACCATTAGCAAATTGATCATAAGTTAATCCATCTGTTAAATACGGTTTTAAAGCTGTAAATAATTTGTTTGAAATTTCTGTATCTATTTCCTCTCCTGTTTCATCAACTTTATACTTTGTTGTAATCTTTAGTTGATTATTTGTTCCGTAGGTCTTTGCTTGTGCGCTTTCAAAAGCAGCAACAAGATCTTTCTCTACTACAGCAGGAACAACATCTTTTGCAAAACGAACAGTATACGTTCTTCCTCCTACAAAATCTACACCTTGATCCAATCCATTCGTAAATAAAGAACCAATACCTGCTACGATAATAATACCAGAAATGACATACGCAATTTTACGCTTCTTTAAGAAATTAACATTAACGTTCTTAAATAAGTTTTTGGTTGCTCCTGTAGAAAAAGCCAGCTCTTTACCATTTTTACCATAACCATCTATAAATAATCTGGTTACAAAAATCGCTGTAAACAATGAGGTTAAAATACCTATTAATAAGGTAGTCGCAAATCCTTTAATTGGTCCTGTACCAATAACTAATAAAATAAGACCTGTTAGACCTGTAGTTATATTTGCATCAAGTATTGATGATAATGCATTACTAAATCCATCCTTAATAGCATCTACCTGAGATTTACCTTTTGCTAGTTCTTCTCTAATTCGTTCAAATATTAATACGTTTGCATCAACCGACATACCAATCGTTAATACAATACCTGCAATACCAGGAAGCGTTAATACCGCTTTTAATCCTGCTAATACTCCAAAAATAAATAAGATATTAACCACCAAGGCCACATCTGCAAAAAGTCCTGCTTTACCATAGTAAAACACCATCCAGATCAGAATTAATACTAATGCTATTGCAAAAGACATTACACCACTATCAATAGCTTCTTGACCCAATGATGGCCCTACTACTTCACTTTGTATAATATCTGCAGAGGCTGGTAACTTACCTGCTCTTAATACATTTGCCAAATCCTGACCTTCTTCTATAGAAAAGTCTCCAGTGATTTCACTTCTTCCTCCACTAATCGCTCCTGTTGTAACTCCTGGAGCAGAATATACTATATCATCTAATACAACTGCTATCTGGCTACTTTGACTAAAAGCACGACCAGTCATTTCTTCCCATTTTTTAGCCCCTTTACCATCCATTTGCATGGTAACTGTTACTTTACCTAATTGGCTATATTCTTGTCTTGCATCTGTAATAACGCCACCACTTAGTTCTGGCTCATTATCTCTATTTCCTTTTATAGCATATAAATCTAAAAATTCAGAATCTTTTTCAGGTTTTCCCCAGGCAAACTTCACAAAACGTTGCTCTACCGGTAATAAAGCTTTTACCTTAGGGTCATTAAGATATGCCATAAACTGGTCTGCATTCTTCTTTTCTACAGTAGCTACTACGGGCCCACCTTGTCTTCCTTGTCCTACAATTAGGTCAAACAATGGATTTACCTGTGCTTCAATATCTGTAGAATCTTCTGCATCTTCTAATAAGTTTTCGATAGCTGCATCAGCATCAGTTGTTGTAGAATCAACTTTTGCAGTATCTACCTGAGTAGAATCCACAACCGTTTCACTAGTTTCAGTAACTTTTTCCTTTATTTTATCTACACCTTCAAGATCTTCTTTAATTAAGTTATTGGCAGCAATAAGATGATTAAAGACTTCTTCCATTTTATATACGTCCCAAAATTCTAATTGAGCTGTACTAGTTACCAAACTTTTTACTCTCTCTATATCTTTAGCACCAGGAAGTTCTACCAAAATACGACCAGATTCTCCTAAACGCTGGATATTAGGTTGTGTAACTCCAAACTTATCAATACGCTTACGTAATACTTCGAATGCAGATATTACAGACTCGTCAATCTTACGTTTCAGGATAGGTTTAACCTGCTCATTGGTCATATCATAAGTGATATCATCACTTAGATTTTTGTTTGCAAAAATATCTGGTGATGCTAACTTTGCATCTGGAATTTTTTCAAATTCGGTAAAGAAATCATCGATATAATTATTTTGACTATTTTTCTGCACCTCATCGGTAGCAAGCAAAGCTTGATTAAACGATGGGTCTTTAGATTTATTAGCTAGCCCACTTAAAATATCTTTTACAGAGATTTGCAGAATAACATTAATCCCTCCTTTAAGGTCAAGCCCTTTATTAAGTTCTTTGTCCTTTGCATCATTATATGTAATACCGGCAAAAATTTCTTCTTTACCAATAGAATCCAAATAATTACGCTCTGCGGTCTCCCTTAATTTCGAATAATCTTTTACGCTTTCCGGATACTTTTGCTGTGCATAAACTTCAGCTTCTGCCTCTTTTGTGTAGGCCATGTATGTATATGACAATTGGTAAATACATACCAAGCCAAATAAAATAGCAAATACCCTAACAAGTCCTTTATTTTGCATTATTTATTTATTTTGGTCAAACCTGTTAAAACGAGTAATTATATAATACACTCAAGGTTTGACAATTATTTTTAATTATTTAATACTGTGTGATTAAGCTTTATCAAACTATTGACAAAAGCTCTATTTAAAATATGATTAGTTTTTAGGAATTTCTTAAAAGCTGTGAATTCCAATCAAGAGATTGGTCCAGCTCTTACTTCTGGAATGTTATGCGAAGTATTATCTATTGCAATTGCAATATTTGTATTTACTTTTTGAGCTATTTTTACAAGCCTATCTATATAATCGGTATCTATTCCTTTAACAAAACTATACGAGTTAGAGCCAGAATAGCCATCACGTTCATGTTTTACTTCTAAAACATACTTACCATTAAAGTCAGCATCAAAATCTGTACTTTTTTGGATTTCATAAACATCGAGATTATAGTCTTTAGAATTTTTATTTAAAGGAAACTGGTTGTCATCTTCATTTTGGTCGTAAAAAACGTGATCAAGCTCTACATCTTGTGCTTCAGAAAGTATTCTTTTTATATATTCTACATCTGCATCGCTGTAATAAGCAATTTTAAGCTTGCCGTTTTTTAATCCTTTTGATATTCTGGTGTGTTCAACTCCAATGGATTGCAATTGTTTCTTTACACTTGTGATCGCATTTTCGGCTTCTAGAGAAGTAACATCATCATTAACAAACTCTAATACAATTTCCTGATTAGGTACAACAGTTTGTTGTTGAATAACAACAAGTAATGCAAATGCACTGATTAAAGTTCCGAAGTACCATTTTTTCTTCATCCGGCAAATATAAAAAAATTAAAACTGCATTTCTAAAGTCTTCAAATAAATATCTGTTGCAATCTTTGAACATCAAAACGTATAAGTTTCAATTTTGGTATTTATCGCTATTCAAAATAGCATCAAAACCCGAAGTTTGTTCTATAGCAAAGGCTTTATTTATTAGTAAAACGTATATCAGTATAACTATATTAAAACAGTAAGAGCTGCCTAAAAAAGCAGCTCTTACTAAATATATTTAGGATGTATTATAATTCTAATAATCCATTTGTCTTCTTAACACCTTCTGCACTTTCTGCAAGTTTAGCTTTTTCTGCATCGCTAAGTTCTATTTCTACAATCTTTTCGATTCCGTTTCTACCTAATACAACTGGCGCACCAATACAAAGGTCATTTAATCCATATTCTCCTTCTAATAAGGTAGAACAAGGGAAAATTTTCTTTTGATCACAAGCAATTGCCTGCACTAAACCAGATACTGCTGCTCCCGGAGCATACCATGCAGATGTACCCAATAATTTGGTTAATGTAGCTCCACCAACTTTAGTATCTGCAGCTACTTGTTCTATTCTTTCTTCTGAAATAAATTCTGAAACAGGTACACTATTTCTTGTAGCCAATCTTGTTAATGGTACCATACCTTTATCACTATGACCACCAATTACCATCCCATCAACATCAGAAATAGGAGCACCTAATGCTTCTGCTAATCTGTATTTAAAACGAGCACTATCCAAAGCACCACCCATACCAATAATTCTATTTTTAGGAAGGTTGGTTGTTTTATGTACTAAATAGGTCATTGTATCCATAGGGTTACTAACCACAATAATAATAGCATTAGGAGAATGCTCTATCAAACTTGAAGATACTGTTTTAACAATACCTGCATTAATACCAATCAATTCCTCTCTTGTCATTCCTGGTTTACGAGGAATTCCTGAAGTAATTACAGCAATATCACTTCCTGCAGTTTTAGAATAATCTCCTGTAGTACCAGTAATTTTGGTATCAAACCCATTTAAAGAAGCTGTTTGCATCAGATCCATTGCTTTTCCTTCTGCATATCCTTCTTTAATATCTAACACGACTACTTCTGAAGCAAAATTCTTTATTGCTATGTATTCAGCGCAACTAGCACCTACTGCACCAGCTCCTACTACTGTAACTTTCATGGTATATTTTTTTGAATGTAATTAAACTTATTTATTTCGCGAAAATACAAATTCTTTGATGAATTAATTAACAAATAGAGTGTTAATTACCAGCCAAAATTAAGTCCTAAAGAAAGGTTATTATAGTTTTGCAATGTATAATCCAAATTAGCTCTAAAAATACCAAACTGTACTTTTGCACCAATTGATGCTTTAACTCCTTTTGTTTTGTTTTTCACACTTATTGGATCTATTACCGTTTGTGAATTCAGTGGTCCATTTTGGATTTGATAAGTACCTAATAAATCTGCATCACTCGAACCAAAATAATACCCCAGACCCCCATAAAAGTTTAAAACTGGTAATTTGGTGGATACAATACCTGTGATTAACCATGAATTAGTATTTAGACGTACTTCTTGGTCAGCGCCTTCTATCCCACTGCTGGCATTAATATCATAAAAACCTTTTACATTGGTATATCCTAACAAAGCAGATAGCCTAACTGGCCATCTCTTTAGTGGAAAAACCCAATCGGTAAACTCATGCTGAAATGCAACACCGTATAACTGTATTTCGGCATCTTGTACTGCTTTAATCCTAGGTAAAAATCTAAGTTTTATTTCTGTACTTTTTATTAACCCCATTGATCCTTGAATAAATCCGCTTGGTAAAGAATTAATTTCAGAATCTCCAATACCATTTGGCAAAACAACTTCTAATTCTGTAGCTTGACCTCGATTTATTACGACTACTACCTCTTCTTGATTTACACCTAATGCATTTGCAACAGTCTGACTGGTTTGCCCGTTTCTAAATGTTAAATCTGTATAATCCTGCACATTTAGAATAAAAGATTGTTTCTCTTCTCTTATAAAAGAAAGGTTACCTACAATCCCTGCTTCGAAGTGCCATAATTTTTTTGTTTCTGCTGTATTATACCAACCATTTGACATAGCGTTTACTAAGGACTCTCCTGCAGATGCAAAATAATCTTCACTAAATCTCTGGGCATTTTCAATTCCTATTTCAAGAATTTGATCGATATCTGTTTGTGAAAACGTAGCGTGACCTAGAAGTAATGCCAACAGCAAAGTACATTTTTTCATAAGATTTGGGTTTAATGGGCATTGCAATATAAAAAAAATCCGCTATACCTATTATATAGCGGATCTTAAATATAATTTTAAACTATTATTTATGCATCAATATTTGCATACACAGCGTTCTTTTCGATAAACTCTCTACGTGGTGGTACTTCATCTCCCATTAACATAGAAAATATGCGATCTGCTTCTGTAAGATTATCAATGGTAACCTGACGCATCGTTCTAAATTCTGGATTCATAGTAGTATCCCATAACTGCTCTGCATTCATCTCTCCAAGACCTTTATATCGTTGTATTTTCGAACTTTCTCCAAATTCTTGTACAATCAAATCTCGTTGATCATCATTCCATGCATATTGTTTTTTGGCTCCTTTTTTCACCAAATATAATGGTGGTGCAGCTATATAAATGTGCCCTGCCTCAATCAGTTCTTTCATATAACGGAAAAAGAATGTGAGGATCAATGTAGAAATATGACTACCATCGACATCGGCATCACACATAATCACCACTTTATGATAGCGTAACTTTGACAGGTTTAATGCTTTACTATCTTCTTCGGTTCCGATAGTAACACCAAGAGCAGTAAAGATATTTTTGATTTCTTCATTTTCAAAAACCTTATGATGCATTGCTTTTTCGACATTCAATATCTTACCACGTAGTGGAAGAATTGCTTGAAACATACGATCACGTCCTTGTTTTGCTGTTCCACCTGCAGAATCTCCCTCAACCAAAAACACTTCACATAATGCAGGATCTTGTTCTGAACAATCAGAAAGTTTACCTGGTAAACCACCAATACTCATTACCGATTTACGTTGCACCATTTCACGTGCTTTTTTAGCAGCGTGACGTGCCTGAGCAGCAAGAATTACTTTCTGAACAATAGTTTTAGCATCATTCGGATTCTCCTCAAGGTAATTCTCCAGCATTTCAGAAACAGCTTGCGAAACTGCAGAAGTAACTTCTCTATTTCCTAATTTAGTTTTGGTCTGCCCTTCAAATTGAGGTTCCTGAACTTTTACTGAAATAATAGCTGTTAATCCTTCACGGAAATCATCTCCAGCAATCTCAAATTTCAATTTATCTAACATCCCTGAAGCGTCTGCATACTTTTTAAGTGTAGCAGTTAAACCTCTTCTAAAACCTGAAAGATGTGTTCCTCCTTCATGGGTATTAATATTATTCACATAAGAATGTAAATTCTCTGCATAAGAATCATTATAGATCATCGCCACTTCTACAGGAATATCATTTTTCTCGCCTTCCATAGAAATCACATCTGCTATAATAGCACTACGACTTGTATCAAGAAATCGAACAAATTCTTTTAATCCTTCTTCAGAATGGAAAGTTTCGGTAACATCATTACCTTCATCATCCTGATGACGCTTATCTGTTAATGTAATTTTTATTCCTTTATTAAGGTATGCCAATTCACGCATACGACTTGCCAGAGTATCATAATTATATTCCAGAGTCTGCTGAAAAATTGTGGGGTCTGGTCTAAAAGTAACTATGGTACCATTAAAATCTGTATCTCCTGTAGATTTAACTGGATATAATGGTTTACCTTTTTCATACTCCTGCTCCCATACTTTACCATCTTTATGAACAAAAGCATGCAAGTGAGCTGATAATGCATTCACACAAGATACTCCTACCCCGTGAAGACCACCAGAAACCTTGTAAGAATCTTTATCGAATTTTCCTCCTGCACCTATTTTGGTCATTACAACCTCTAAAGCAGAAACACCTTCCTTTTTATGTATACCTACAGGAATACCCCTACCATTATCTCGTGTAGTAACAGAATTATCTTCATTAATAGTTACCTGTATAGCATCACAATGCCCTGCCAGTGCTTCATCAATTGAGTTATCTACTACTTCATACACCAAATGATGCAACCCTCGAGATCCAACATCACCAATATACATCGATGGACGCATACGTACATGCTCCATTCCTTCGAGTGCCTGAATACTATCGGCGGAGTAATTATTCTTATTAGCTTCTTCGCTCATAAATCCCTTATTAATTATTTTATTTTTTTGACAACAAACAAAGATAAAAAAAGAGTAAAAGGATCAAAGAGTTTTATCAAGAAGGATTTAACGAGTTATCAACAATTAATTAAGAATAGTACTAGAAAATCAAAAAACGCTCTTAAAAACGATAAAAAACCCCTTAAATCGATTTTTAAGATAATTTGTGTTTTGCCTGATATTTATTAAATCACTCTAACCTCTTTTAAACAAACAAGAATTGATAAATTTCTTTTCGATACCTCATTCTAAATTATAATATAAAAAACCAGTCATCATATTAACGCTTTCTTAATACAATTTACATCAATCTTAACATCTGCTTTATAATACCAAATACAAAACACTGTTTTAGGTGATCGAACAATCAAGTTCATTATTAACCAAATTAAGTATTAACACAAACTTATCTAACAAAAAAGATTATGAAATTCAAAAAAGAATTTAACGCATTTAAAGCTGTAGCACTATGCACAGTATTATTTTTTACTTCTTGTCAAAAAGACAACATCAATGAGAACGTAGATGAAAACACAACACCTACGAATGGAAAAACTATTGAAAAATACTTTCAAGGTAATTTAGTTACCGTAGAAGATATAGGAAATGGAGAATTTCTTTATAATTCAGACATTATCCTTTCTGCCAATATGTTATCCGACACGCCTCTTCCAATTTTTGACCCAAAATCACCTCCGAGTATTGAAGGTAATCAAAAATTAGCATTGTGGGGTTCGACTAAAAAATGGCCAAACAACACTGTAGTTTATACATTAGGATCATTAAATAGCACTTTGCGTACTAACTTAACAGCAGCTTTCAAAAGATGGTCTGATAAGACTAATATAAAATTTAAAGAAAGAACTAATGAATCTGATTATGTAACTATTTATGAATCTACAAACGTTTGTTCGGGATGTGGTCGGGCTTCTTTTGGAATACAAAGAAACGGAAGTGTGCAACTAGGTCGTAATGCTAGTGTTAGTCTAATAGTTCACGAATTAGGACACACTCTTGGTTTTGTACATGAGCAAACAAGATCAGATAGAGATGATTACGTTATTATAAAATGGGAAAATATCCAATCGGGTATGGAAGGTAACTTTAGAAAAGATCAAAATGCTCAATTATTAACTGGCTCATTTGACATTAAATCTATAATGATGTACTATTCATACGGTTTTTCTAAAAACGGAAAACCAACCATTACTTTACTTAATGGTCAAACGTACACCGGAGCGCAACAAACTATATCTGCTTTAGATATCGAAGGAACCAACAAAGCATATCCATCTAATGATAACCCTAGTGATCCTTGTGCAGGTGTAAGCCCATGGGTTTCTGGACAATCGTATTCTGAAGGAGATCAAGTAACCTACAGTGGTTATTTATATACTTTACAAAATAATAGCTGGGTAAGTACAGGAAAATGTGGAAATTAAATTAATGCACATTCCTTCATAAAAATAAATCGAATTTGTAAAGAAGGCTACAATTAATTGTAGCCTTCTTTTGCATTTAATTTTGACCTTAATAGTTATTATACAAAACCCCAAGAAATTTTCTCAGGGTCTCACATCTCAATTAACTCAACTTTCAGCTAAAATAAACTGTAATTTTCATATCATATATTGACATCGTCGTAAGCTTCTTCGTGTACATTAGCAATAGCTCTACCACTTGGATCATTCATATTTTTAAATGCTTCGTCCCATTCTAAAGCAATTTTTGTACTACATGCTACCGATGGTTCTTGAGGAACACTCAATGCTGCTGTATCACTAGGAAAATGCCCTTCGAAAATAGTACGATAGTAAAATTCTTCTTTGTTTTGAGGAGTTTGTATTGGGAATCTAAAATGTGCATTTGCCATTTGCTCATCTGTAACTTCGATCTCAACAACTTCTTTCAATGTATCAATCCAACTATATCCTACTCCATCAGAAAATTGTTCTTTTTGTCTCCAGACTACACTTTCTGGCAAATAAGATTCAAAAGCTTTACGAATAACCCATTTTTCCATTCTCTCTCCATTGATCATCTTATCTTTTGGGTTAATTCGCATTGCAATATCCATAAACTCTTTATCCAAAAACGGCACTCGCCCTTCGATTCCCCATGCTGCAAGCGATTTATTTGCTCGTAAACAATCATACATATGTAATTTATTGAGTTTACGCACAGTTTCTTCATGAAATTCTTTTGCGTTTGGTGCTTTATGAAAATATAAATATCCACCAAAAATCTCATCAGCTCCTTCTCC
Organism: Aquimarina macrocephali; assembly: GCF_051627225.1. Classification (NCBI taxonomy): domain Bacteria; kingdom Pseudomonadati; phylum Bacteroidota; class Flavobacteriia; order Flavobacteriales; family Flavobacteriaceae; genus Aquimarina; species Aquimarina macrocephali. Next base: position 3,326,922 of record NZ_CP151795.1, on the reverse strand, counting down.
CGATAGTACCATTTTTACTCCCATAGATTTAATAACCCTAGCCATCAAATACATTGGTGTAGAAGCTCTTATGGTAGTAATATCATAGGTTTCCAGATTATAGATCACATCTTTTATCGCATCAAGACCTTCTCGAATGGTAAATTTTATTTCGTGATGAATAGTTCCGATATGATCAGCTACTTTTTGTGCAGCTTTCAAATCCGGCGAACCTTCTAATCCAACAGAAAACGAATGTAACTTTGGCCACCATGCATCTTTGGTGTCATTGGATTCTATTCGTTTTTCTGAATATTTTTTTGCAATAGCAGAAGTTACTGAAGAATCTAATCCGCCGGACAATAGAACACCGTAAGGAACATCAGACATTAATTGTCTATGAACAGCTGCCTCTAGAGCATCTCTAAGTTCATCGATACTGGTTTGATTTTCCTTTACTGTTTCATAATCAGACCAATCTCTAACATACCATCTCTTTAGAGTTTCTTCTTCACTTGATAAATAATGTCCTGGAGGAAACAATTCTATTTTAGTACAAACTCCTTCTAGAGCTTTTAACTCAGATGCCACATAGAAAGTACCATTTTGATCCCATCCCATATAAAGAGGGATAATTCCCATATGATCTCTTGAAATGAAGTACGTATCCTTTTCTACATCATATAATGCAAAAGCAAAAATACCATTAAGGTCATCTAAGAAATCTGTGCCTTTTTGCTCATATAGTGCTAAAATTATCTCACAATCAGATTCTGTTTGAAAATCATAAGTTCCTTCGAACTGTTTACGAAGTTCTCTATGATTATAAATTTCTCCGTTAGCGGCTAATACCAATTTATTATCTGCACTAAACAACGGTTGTTTACCAGAAACTGGATCAACAATAGCCAATCTTTCATGTGCTAGTATTGCATTTTTGTTGGAGTATATCCCACTCCAATCCGGACCTCTATGTCTAATTTTTCTTGACATCTCAAGTAATTGAGGTCGTAACATCTCTGAATCTTGCTTTATATCAAAAGCACAAACAATTCCACACATATTCTTCGTTTTCTATTATTTGAAAAGTCAAAGATTGATTTATAGTTACAAAATAAAAACAATAAACACTATATGACTTACATATTGAAACAACAAATACAATAAAATATAACAAAAAGAAACTTCATTAAGGATATAATATTATATATACTATCAAATCGTCATCTCAAACATTTAACACAATTTATAGACTCGATTAACATTTCAATTGTAAGTTCAACAATATCTTTACGTCTGTCATAAAAATTAAAATCACCATTATGAAAAAATCACTCTTATTAGTTATTATTATGTTTTTGGGTACGTTGTCAAGTGTAAATGCTCAAAAATTTGTAGGACTGCAGAAAAGTCCAACGGATATTTCTTACGCTAAGAAAGACAGAAATGCCAAACCAGAGATTAAAGTTGTTTATAGTCGTCCACAAAAGAAAGGGCGTAAAATTTTTGGTAGTTTAGCTGCATATGATAAAGTATGGAGAACTGGAGCTGATGAAGCAACCGAAATCAGATTCTCTCAGGATGTAAAAATGGGAGATAAAACTATCAAAGCAGGAACATATTCATTATTTACTATTCCTGGTGAAAAAGAATGGACTATTATTATCAATTCTGATCTTGATAGTTGGGGAGCTTACTCTTATGATAAAAGTAAAGATGTGGCTAGAATTAATGTTCCCGTTGGAAGTGGTGATGAACTAGAAGTTTTTTCTATAGCTTTCAAAAAAGTAGACAAAGGATACCACATGGTACTTGGATGGGATACTACTCGTGTAGCCGTACCATTTAATTTATAATAACAATTTACTTCATAAAAAAATAGCTTGAAAATATATTTTCAAGCTATTTTTTTCCTCAACTATTGTGTTTGTTCTTATCCCCAACAGAGATAATTAGTTCTTTTGTTATCTGTGAATAGCATGACCAGATGCTCCAGGTAACTCTCTTAGAAAATCCATTACAATTCTAAAAGTTAATCTAAATTTTGTGTAAAATAGCCCCATATGTTACGTTTAAAAATTAATATAATTATTACTCAAATATAACACCGATATAACTCGATGTCAATAAATTTATATATATTTTAGATATAAATCAAGATTTTATCGACAATAAGCACTAAAAACTCAATTCTAATAAATCTCCCCCTAATGCTTTGTCTTTTTATACAAGGAAAATAGGGTAATTTTCCCCGGTTCCTTAACATAAATTTTTAAAAGTTTATTCTTTTTCATTTCATTTAATTTTTAAAATTGTCCCTCAACAATTTCAAAAAAATCTTATCTATGGATTGCATTACTGCAAGCCGATGGTAATTGTCTTAAAAAGGTTTTTAAAGCCTTTATGTCAACAAAAAAAATACCGTAAAATAGCTTCATAATCTTTAGATTTAAAATTGTTATACAAAGATAATATCTATCTTACTTGGCCAATAAAAATTAACATCATCAAAACAAAATTTTAGACATAAAACATCTTAAGACGCTATAATATCAAAAATAGATTTAATCATGTTAATTTTTGAAGTTTTTTCTTACATAATAAAAGTGAAATTTAGGGGTTTTCTCCCCCTTTTTTATCTTTAAATCCATTCAGTTAAGTTTTCTTCAACATACAAAACAACAAAAAAGCATAATTACACCTATATACTATTCTAAAAACACGATTATTCTTTCCTTCTCATAAATGCAAAAAGCGATCATACCTAAATGATGTTAACCTCTATTTTATATTTTTTGAATATTTTTCCTTTCATTTAAATACCTCCGTAATGAGAAATTAAAGAAAGAAATGAAATCTAACAATTAAACTAATTATAGTGTATATGTGTTAAAAAACTCAAAATTAAGTTGGTCACTAAATGTAATGAGGTATTTCTAAGAAGTTATTAGTTTTACTAGGCAACTGAAGTGTTTGCGTTTATCCTAAGTTAAAAACAGTAATCTTTGAAAAGAGATATTTATATTAGATTAGGTATAGTCCTTTTCTTATACACTATATCATCCTTTTCTTACTTATAAAAATTAGTAAGAGAATGTTTCTCAAAACAATCTCTTACTAAGGATCCAAAAAATAAAACGACAGATAATAATAAACTACGATACCTATCATTATTTATTGATTGCATATTGAGATGCTTCAGGAAGATCTTTTAAAAAATTAATTACTACGTTAAAACTTAATCCGAAAATTGAGATAAAATATTTCATAACTGTTTGGTTTTTAATTACAGTTATAAATTTATACCATATTTACATTGGTAAGTTCAAAAAATCGTTAACCAACCTAAAAGAATAATTAAAACGACCTTTACATTCGATGAAAGGTAAATTTCGCGTTCATATCAAAAAGTATATATATTACCTTTATGTGATACTTATCTGCGCATAGCATATAGAGATGCCCCTGGTAATTCCTTTATAAAACTGATAAAAGTTCTAAAAGTTAATCCAAATGTAGTGTAAAAATTTTTCATAAGAAACTGATTTTAAATTGTTCACATAAATTTAAGCACTACTAAAATAAGTGGTAAAACAAAAATGATAATTTCGATATAAATACTTAAAGAGCTGGGTAAAAAGTATATGAAATATTGAAAAACCACAAAGTGGGTAGTCTTTTTCCTTCAAAACAAAAAATGAAATACGGGGAATTATCCCCAATATTATGGAAAAACCACAATGTATTAACGATTAAGTACTTGTATTTTTATTCAAAAAACCTTAAAAATCAAACTGATAGGTTCTTTTAAGGGATATTTAAGTATTTATGAGTTTGAAGAGAAACTTTCCATTTTGGATTTTTCATAACATAATCCACAATCAGAGGAATGATTTTTTCGCGAACACTCCACTCGGGTTGAAGATACAATACACAATTATCAGAAACTTTGTCTGCTTGTCCTTCTGCAAATTCAAAATCACTTTTGTTATAAACGATGCATTTTAATTCATCAGCTTTTTTATAAACTTCTTCTTTTGGAAGTTTTACTTTTTTGGGAGAAAGACAAATCCAGTCCCATTCTCCTGTTAGAGGGTAAGCGCCGGATGTTTCAATGTGGGTTTTAGCCCCTTTATCTTTAAGTCTCTGAGTTAGCAATGTCATATCCCAGGTAAGAGGCTCCCCTCCAGTAACTACAATTACATTACTATATTTTAAAGCATTTTCTACAATAACATTTGTATCTGTTGGAGGATGTAGATCTGCATTCCAGCTTTCTTTCACATCACACCAATGACACCCAACATCACAACCACCGATTCTAACAAAATATGCTGCCGTTCCTTTATGAAAACCTTCTCCCTGAATAGTATAAAATTCTTCCATCAAAGGAAGCATCTTGCCATCATTTACCAATTTTTGTATACTCTTTTGCATAAGGCTGCAAATGTAAATAATAATAAATTACGATTTCAGAATAATTACACCTTAAAAGATTCTTCTAATCAAAATTAAAAAATACTAATAAAAAAATAGCTTAATCCGTTATCTATAAAGGCATACTACACCATTAGCTCTATTCAGATTTAACAGCAATACATTCTATTTCGATCTTAGCACCAACTGCTAATCCTTTTGCTGCAAAGGTAGTTCGTGCTGGTTTTTGAGGGAAATAAGTTTTATACACTTCGTTAAAAGCAGAAAAATCTTCTATATCAGCCAGAATCACAGTACATTTCACTACATCCTCCATATTCATATCATGGTGTTCTAAAACTGCTTTGATATTTTCCAGAGTTTGTTTTGTTTCGGGTTGTATTCCTCCTGTCACCAATTTTCTTACACTATGATCCATTCCTACCTGACCAGACAGAAAATATAGATTTCCTACCTGTACGGCATCAGAAAAAGGAGCGGTTGATTTTTTGGGTTCGTGAGTTTTATGAAAAACCACCTCATCTACAGGCTTTATAACTTCTGTATTACAACTCATAAAAAAAGCAAAAAGGCAAATTATCAGTATTATTTTTTTCATGGATCTGGAATAATAAAAAATTAGTATTGTGATTTACTTTATATTAAAAGTAACTTATAATTTCTATAGAAAAGTTAAGATTCCTATTTTTATGCAAAATTATATTTAATTATGAGCGATAACCAGGCATTTCTTGAACATATTAACGAAGGTTATAAAACCAAAGGTGATTTCCTAACTATGGGAGCAGCCATGTACAATGGCGAAACAGTAACCGATGCTCATGTAAAAATCCCCTTAAAAACATTAAATCGCCACGGGTTAATTGCTGGCGCTACTGGTACGGGCAAAACTAAGACTCTACAAGTACTAGCAGAAAACTTAAGTGAGCAAGGAATACCTGTACTTTTAATGGATATAAAAGGAGATCTTAGTGGGATTGCAGCTGCCAGTCCTGGTCATTCTAAAATTGATGAACGTCATGAAAAAATAGGTATCCCATTCGAAGCCAAAGATTTTCCTGTAGAGATTTTATCTCTTTCTGATCAGGATGGTGTTCGGCTTAGAGCTACAGTAAGTGAGTTTGGACCAGTTTTACTATCCAGAATTCTTGATGTTACTTCAACACAAGCTGGGATTATCTCTATTATATTTAAATATTGTGATGATAATAAATTGCCACTATTAGATTTAAAAGATCTAAAGAAAGTTTTACAATTTTCCACTCAAGAAGGCAAAAAGGAATTAGAGAAGGATTATGGACGTATTTCTACTGCTTCTACTGGTTCAATTTTACGTAAAATAGTCGAATTAGAACAACAAGGAGCAGATCTCTTTTTTGGCGAAAAATCTTTCGAAGTTCAGGATTTATGCAGGATCGATGAAAATGGTAGAGGTATAATCAATATCATTAGGTTAACAGACATACAGGATAAGCCAAAGTTGTTTTCTACATTTATGCTTAGTCTTCTTGCCGAAATATATGGTACTTTTCCAGAACAGGGAGATAGCGGAAGACCAGAACTAGTTATCTTTCTTGATGAGGCTCATCTAATTTTTAAAGAAGCTTCTAACGCACTTATGGGCCAGATCGAGAGTATCGTAAAATTAATACGATCCAAAGGTGTAGGTCTTTATTTTGTAACTCAAAATCCAACTGATGTCCCTGATGGAGTTTTGAGTCAATTAGGGCTCAAAGTTCAGCATGCACTAAGAGCGTTTACTGCCAAGGATAGAAAAGCGATTAAACTTACTGCAGAGAATTATCCAATTTCAGAATATTATGACACTAAAGAAATACTTACTTCCTTAGGAATTGGTGAAGCTTTGGTATCTGCTCTTGATGAAAAGGGACGCCCTACTCCACTGGCAGCAACTATGCTACGCGCTCCTATGAGTCGAATGGATATACTAAATGATGGTGAACTAAAAACTTTACTTAAAAAATCAAAGCTTATCCCTAAGTATAATGAAGAAATAGATAGAGAAAGTGCCTATGAGTTGTTAAATGAAAAAATTGAGAAAGCGGAAGCAAAAGAAGCAAAAGCTGCCGCCAAAAAAGAAAGAGAAAAGCTAAATAGAAGCTCATCCAGCTCTCGATCAAGAGGCAGAAGAACCAGTGCTACAGAAAAAGCAGTAATCAAAGTACTAACTAGTGCCACTTTTATTAGAGGGGCTTTAGGAGTGCTGAATAAGTTATTGAAATAATTTACGTTTATAGTTTAACAAATCATTTAATCATCTAGTTATGGCAAAGAGAATGTTGAAAATCCTTCTTATTTCACTATTAATGTATAGCTGTCAGAAAGAAAAAAAACAAAATCCTTTTGAGATTACCAATAATAGAATAGGGTTATTAACCAACGAAATACAAGTCAAAGAATTAGACTCTATCTATGCCAATGATTCTATTGCAAAGAGAGCTACAGGAGGTCAGTTTCTAAATAATGCAAATGAAATAGAGGTTTATGAAAAAGGAGGAGTGAAACTATTAGTTTTAGAAGCTCAAAAAGAATCAGACCCAACGTCTACTATAGAAAATATTCAAATTGTAGACCCTAGATACAAAACTGCTTCGGGCTTATCTTCTAATGGTATTTTTAAAGATATCAAAGACCATTACAAGATCTCAAAAATTAACAATACACTAAGTACAGCAGTGATATTTGTAGATAGTATCCAAGCTTATTTCACTATTGATAAAAAAGAATTATCAAAAAAGTTTCAATCTACTACAGATATAGAAATAACAGCTACAGATATACCAGATGCTGCAAAAATCAAACACTTCTGGATAAGTTGGGAGGCAGCGAATTAAAAAGTAAAAAAATGAGTAAAAAATATCATATCCAAAAATCCCCTTTTATCGTACCCACTACCGATGGAAAATTAATAGAAGAGCATTTTGGCATGGCTACTGATCAGAATTCCCAAATTAGCATAGCGCATATGATTGCCCCACCTCATTGGAGTGAGCCTTTTCAAACTCCAGAATTTGATGAATACACCTATATTATTAGAGGCAAAAAGCAATTTATTATAGACGGTGAAAAAATAATACTAGAATCGGGACAATCTATTAAAATCAAAAAAAACACAAGAATTCAATATACTAACCCTTTTAATGAAGAATGTGAGTATCTTGCCATTTGTCTCCCTGCATTTACTATGGAAGCAGTACATCGTGAAGGTGAATGAAAGAAAAATATAAAAAATACTTGCCTCATATAATTGGAAAATACATCCAGTTTCTTTTCTTTTTTTATCCAAAAAAGGCAATCAATAAAGCATACATCTTATTCTGCACCCCTAGAAAAGGTAAAATATTACCCGAACAAGAAGATTTTCTAGAAGAAGCAGAAGACGAAATGGTTCTTATTGATACTATTTATATACAGACCTATAGATGGTCAAGTATGGGGGAAACGATTTTATTAGTTCATGGATGGGAGAGCAATACGCATCGATGGAAGGTACTTATACAAAAATTACACAAAAAAGGATTTAATGTAATTGCTTTTGATGCACCGGCACATGGTAATTCTACAGGAAAAATACTAAACGTTCCTTTATACACTAAGTGCCTTCAAAAAATAGTTGAACTCTATCGGCCTAATCATATGATCGGGCATTCTGTAGGTGGTATGACAACTATATTTCATCAATATACCTACCCAAATAAAGAAATAGAGAAATTAATAGTACTGGCACCGCCTTCAGAATTATCCAGGATCATGAAAGGATATCAGGAAATATTAAAGCTTTCTCCAAAGTTCATGAAGGCATTAAATCAATATTTCAAAGAAAAACATGGTTTCTATTTTGAAGAATTTTCGATGACAAGTTTTGCTAAAAACCTAGCGCTTAACGGACTTTTAATTCATGATAAAAATGATGGTATCGCTCCTTATAGCGAAGCCGAAGGTATTAGCAAAAATTGGAACAATGCCCAATTTATTACTACAGAAGATTATGGTCACTCCCTGTTTTTTGATGAAGTTGATAATATGATTATTGATTTTTTGAAAGCATAAGACATAAACAAATTCTAATAGCATCATTTTTTAGAAAAAAAAGCACTTCCCTCATTTAAAAGCACCGTTTACTCATTACTGTTTTCCTAAAACCCATCTTCAGCATAGATTTACGATAAATCTAAATCATGAAAAATTTAATATACATCTTCTTAATATTCTCTAATTCTTTCGCCTTTGCACAAATTAGAGGAAACGCAACAATTATTTCCAGACAAAATATAATTGCTCCTGCAGAATTGGCAAATGCTGATATTTATGGAAATCAAATACAACAATTCAGGCAAAAGGATTTAATACCAAATCCAGTAATAACAATCGACGCTAAAGTGTTAAACAATATTATTGCCGATTCGTATACCGCAATTTTTAATATCGTTCAAATTGGAAAAACATCTCAAGAAACCAATACACTAATGAAAGAGAGAGTAGCAAAGGTAAAAGATGGATTGCGTACTAAAGGTATTTTAGAGGGAGATATTGTTATAGATGTCATATCATTTGTTCCTGTATACGAAACTGTAGTAGAAAAAAAGTTATTTAGCAAAAAATACAATGAAGTTCCTAAAGGTTTTGAATTACAACAAAATATCCATGTAAAATTCACTAATGTAAATCAATTTGAAAAAATACTTGCTACCTGCGCAAATAACGAAATTTATAATCTTGTCAAAGTAGATTATTTTATAAACGATATACAAACCGTATACAAACAACTACGTACAGAAATATTGAAAACCCTAAAAGAGAAACAACAATTCTATACTGATTTAGGTTTTGACTTAACATCATATCGTCCAACAATTGCAGATACTAAATATTGTCATTTTCCAAAAGAATTTTATAAAAACTACCAGGCTTTTCATAGCACCTCTTTAGAAACTCTTAATAAAAAGCAAGGGATTGTAACTGCAAAAAAACAAACCACATATTATTATGATCCTATCACTTATAAAGATTATGATATGGTTATAAATACATCAATAGTTGAACCTGTAGTGCAAATAGGTATGGAAATAAAACTACAGTACACACCTATACCAAAAGAGCAAAAACCAATTGAAAAAGAAATTACAAATCCGAAATATTTCTTAATCTCACCAGATGGAAACATCGATATTAAAGAATTAAAATTAAACTAATACCATTTATCATTTTGTTATAACCGTTATCTTTAAATGTTATCTTTGTACACTATTTATATTTTATGCTTGAAAAAACTTTCACAAGACTTAATAAATATCTAAGCGAAGTTGGCTATTGCTCACGTCGTGAAGCAGATAAATTAATTGATCAGGGACGTGTAACCATTAATGGTAAAGTACCAGAAATGGGAACCAAAGTTACTCCCGATGATATTGTTCGGGTAGATGGTGAATTAATAAATAAACCTAAAGAAAAACACGTATATCTTGCTTTTAATAAACCTGTAGGCATTGTTTGCACAACAGCACAAAATGAAAAGGATAATATTGTTGATTACATAAATTATCCTAAACGTATTTTTCCTATTGGTCGGTTAGACAAACCTAGTGAAGGGCTTATTTTTTTAACTAGTGATGGAGATATAGTTAATAAAATTCTTAGAGCAAGAAATAATCACGAAAAAGAATATGTAGTAACAGTAAATAAATTGATTAGTCCATTATTTATAAAACGAATGAGTAATGGAGTACCTATTCTCGATACTATAACCCGTAAATGCGAAGTAGAACAAATTAGCAAATATGATTTTAGAATCGTGTTAACCCAGGGGCTTAATCGCCAAATTCGTAGAATGTGCGAATACCTCGGGTATGAAGTGGTAAAGCTAAAGCGAATTAGAATCATGAACGTCCCTCTTGATGTTCCTACAGGAGAATGGAGATATTTAACAGAAAAAGAATTAGGAGTTCTTAATGCTGATGTTGGAGATTCGAGTAAAACAGAAGAAGCTTCTGTACTTGAAGATACCAAGCCCAAAAAAAACACAAATAACTCGAGACGGTTTACCACTAAAAACGATAAAAAGGGAAATTCTGACAAAAGAAATTCTCGTACATCAAGAGATAAAAAACGAAGAGATCGAAGAAACTAACCATTTTCTCGCTGTTAATTATATCTTAATTTCCCCTTTCCAAAGTTTTTTCCTTTTTTAAAATACCTAAATTGTCTTACTAATCAATTCTCAATCCCATGACCCGAATACTGTTTTCTTTATTTTTTTTGGTAAGCATTATAACCTGGAGTCAGTCAGAATATGAACCTTCAGAAGCACATCCTTTTGGGCAACCAAATCCCAAAGCACCAAAAGAAATTCTGGATTTTGCACCTCTAATAGGAAAATGTAATTGTATCTCACAAACCAGAAATCCGGATCGTACCTGGGGAGAACCGAATAAAATGACCTGGGAATTTAAGTATATTATGAACGGAATGGCCATTCAAGATCAAACATTAAAAGCAGATGGCCGACACTCTGGTAGCATAAGACAATTTAATGCAGATAGTAGTCAATGGTATGTACATTATTATTCATCAACAAGAGCCACTCCTCTACTTTCTTCCTGGAAAGGAAATAAAAAAGAAGGAAAAGTTATTTTATATCGTAAACAAAAAGCTCCTAATGGTATGGATGGTTTTTCTAAACTTAATTTTTATGATATTAATGACAATGGATTTAAATGGCTTGGCGAATGGGTAGATACAAATGAGACCATTTCTTTTCCGACCTGGAAAATCGAATGCGTTAGACAAGAAAACACAGAACAACTCTTTGATGAAGAACTAATAAGAGCTGAGGCAAAAGCATTTTCTGATGCTTACCTAAGGCAAGATTATGAAGCTATTGCAAAAGCATATACTGATAATGCAAAAATATTTCCAACCAATGCACCAATTATTAAAGGATATGAAGCTATTAAAAAAAGGTGGTCAGGATCTAGCGGCTATACTCCGATTGAACATGAAATTATTCCTGAAGAAATTGTAATTCTTGGAGATACAGCTCATGATTATGGAATATATAAAGGAAAAAACAAAAATGATGATGGAACAGAAATAACATATGAAGGAAAATATGTGGTTATCTGGAAAAAAGTTGACAATCAATGGAAAATGTATCTGGACATCTGGAATAGAATAAAAAAATAACCATAATAATTACATTAGAAAATGAATATTTTATCTCCTTTCCATCTGGCGATTCCTGTTCATAACTTAGAAAGTGCCAGAAATTTTTATAAAAATATTCTGGAGCTTGAAGAAGGTAGAAGTAGTGACCACTGGGTTGATTTTAATTTCTTTGGTCATCAATTGGTCATCCATTACAAACCAAAAACAGGTTTAGAAAATAATCATAACAATTTGGTAGATGGTAAAGATGTTCCTGTTCCTCATTTTGGAATTATTCTAGAATGGAGTACCTGGCAAAATTTTGCAAAAAAACTATCTGATAAAAATATTCAATTCGTTATTGAACCATATATCAGGTTTAAGGGGGAAATTGGGGAACAAGCTACTATGTTCTTTTATGACCCTAGCGGTAATGCACTAGAGTTTAAGTCATTTAAAGATGCATCTCAAATTTTTGCAAAATAGAAAATCCCTATATCCCCAGTAAGAGGTTAAAAAATAATATTTCATTAAAAAATGTAAGTATATTCCTACTCAAGCCTTAAGATTTAGGTATAAATTACGTATTATAAAGGATTTTCATTATATTAGGGCTAAAACCAACTTTTTTATTGTTTTTTAACACATTTAACATAAATATAATTTTGTTTTAAACAATTAGTAACCATAATTTCAAAAAGTTTAGTAATGAGAAGAATTATACTTTTTAATATTTTAATGACTTTAATTCTAGTTAGCTGTGGTATTCCTCAGGCTGATTTTGATAAATTAAAGGAAGAAAATGATAAATTAAAAAAAGAAATTGCAGAATGCCAGCTAACTCCTACTCAAATTCTTGAGCAAGCTCATGAATTCTATGACGCCTTAGATTATATCAGAAGTAAAGAACGACTTGAAGTTCTAGTCGATAAATACCCTAATTCTAGTGAGACTAAGAAAGGAAAAAGCTTATTAAAAAAGGTCAAGAAAGAGATTCTTCAAGCTGAAAAAGCACTAAATAAAGATAAATTAACCGAAGAAAGTAATCCTGAGGATTATAAAAAAGCATTTGCAAAAATGCGGAAGAAGTATGATGCTGTTAATGAAGTAACCTGGTATTCAGATAAATCTTCTATACAGGTAAATACTAAAAGTTATTTTCAGACTTATATTGGTAAAAAAGATAGTCGTAAACCATGGTTAGGGTTTTCTATAAACTATTTCACTAAAAAAGATTGGTTATTTATTCAAAGAATCGAAATAGATGTAGATGGTAAAATCTATGATATAGAAGAAGATACACCTGGAGAATTTAATTCGAAAGAAGAATCCGGAGGAAAAAGAGAATGGATTGATCGTGTTGTAAAACAACTTGAGATGCCTATGATAAAAGCGATTGCTTCTGGGAAAAAAGTTAAAATAACATTTTTCGGAAAAGAAAATGTTGATTCGAGAACCGTAAGTAAAGCAGAAAAGAAGGCTATGAAAAATGTTTTGGTAGCTTTTGATGTACTTAGAGAGCTTAAATAAATTATAAAATAACCTAAAGTAAACGGTTTGAAAAGTAGATTGATAACATATTCATTTGCTTTTCAAACCGTTTATTTTATGCAAACTAATACTAAAATAAGGTTCGTAATCGAATACTTCAGTTTTGTGAATGATATCCTAAAAATTCTCCCTATATTCCGCCCCTATTGAATAAAATAGAAAAAGAAAAATGGAATTTATTAAACCCTTGACCTATGGAGTGCCTCTTTTTTTGGCACTAATTTTATTAGAGCTCACCTACAGCAAAACTCATAATCAAAAGGATCTATATAATTGGAAAGACTTAACTGCCAGTTTAACTATGGGTATAGGATCAGCGATCTTAGGGCCATTAATCAAGACTATTTTTTCTATTGTACTCTTTCATTTTGTTTATGAACTTTTTAATCCTGAAATTAATGGGATTCGAACTAATATAATGGGCTGGAAATCCTTTGGATTTGCATGGTATGTTTGGCTTTTATGTCAACTCGCAGATGACTATACCTATTATTGGTTTCATAGACAAAATCATATGGTAAGAGCTTTGTGGGCTGCACATATTGTACATCATTCTTCGGATAATTTTAACTTGGGTACTGCAGTAAGAAATGGGTGGTTTACTCTTCTTTACAAACCATTGTTTTATATGTGGTTACCCGCAATAGGATTCCCTCCAGGGATGGTAATAGTTTGCCTGGGTATTGAAGCCCTATGGCAATTTCAACTCCACTCGGTATATATTCCAAAAATGGGAATAATTGAAAAAATATTCAATACGCATACTATGCATCAGGTACATCACGCCAAAAACATAGAGTACATGGATAAAAATCATGGAGGATTTCTCAATATTTTTGATAAAATATTTGGCACCTGGAAAGAACTAGACGAAGATATAGAAATAAAATATGGTGTTACACATGCTCCTAATTCATATAATCCATGGGTGATCCTCACTCATGAATACAAGGACATATGGAATGACACCAAAAAATCAAAAAACTGGTATCATAAATTCATGTATATTTTTGGCCCTCCCGGATGGAGTCATGACGGTAGTACTTTGACCGTAAAACAGATGCAACGAGAACTTAAGCTTAAAAAGTAAAAAACTTGACAAAAATCCTTATTTTTAAGATTCTTAAGAATATTTATCATTATGGATTATCAAGGTGTCATAGATCAACAACGTTTATTTTTTAATACAAATACGACGAAAGACACCTCTTTTAGAATTAAAGAACTAAAGAAGCTAAAAAATATATTACAAAAAAATGAGAAGCTACTTTACGAGTCTATCTATGCCGATTTTAAGAAATCCGAATTCGAAACTTATGTTACAGAGTTATCCATAATTTATCATGAAATTGATCTTGCTCTAGTAAAAATTAAAAAATGGGCTCGTAAAAGAAAAGCCTCTACAGGATTAGCTAACCTTCCTGGAAGAAGTTATATTATCCCAGAACCATATGGGAATATTCTTGTAATCGGAGCGTGGAATTATCCATATCAATTATCACTTTGCCCAGCGATAGCAGCAATTGCTGCAGGATGCACTGTTATTCTTAAACCAAGCGAAGTGCCATCTCATACCTCTGCGACAATGGCTTCACTTATTAATCAAAATTTTGATCCTGCTTTTTTTAAAGTGATTGAAGGCGGAGTAAAGGAAACATCTGATCTTTTAAAAGTTAAATTCGATAAAATATTTTTCACAGGTAGTGTATCGGTAGGAAAAATCATTTACCAGGCAGCTGCAAAATACCTTACTCCGGTTACTCTCGAATTAGGAGGTAAAAGTCCTGCTATAATTACTAAAGACGTACATATAAATATGGCTGCCAAAAGATTGGTTTGGGCCAAATTTCTTAATGCTGGACAAACTTGTATTGCTCCCGATTATGTTTTAGTAGAATCCTCAATATACGATCAATTTTTATCGGCGATGAAAGATCATATTAATAAAGCTGATTATGAAGTAGCTCATCATAACTATACGCAGATCATTAATGATAAGAATTTTGATAGACTCAATAATTTAATAGATCCCAACAAAATATATATAGGCGGCTTAGGTAATCCTGAAGAGCGGGTGATACCTCCTACAATCCTAAAAGATGTATCTTTTTCTGACAAAGTAATGCAAGAAGAAATATTTGGCCCTATTTTGCCTGTACTTTCATTTGATTCTATCGAAGAAGCTATCACAAAAATTAAAACACTATCCAAACCTCTTTCTTGCTATGTTTTTACCAAAAACAAAGCTGTAAAAAACAAAATTCTAAACGAAATATCCTTTGGAGGCGGTGCTGTAAATGATGCTGTAATGCATTTTGCAGAACAATCTCTCCCTTTTGGAGGTGTTGGTGATAGTGGCATCGGAAATTATCATGGAAAATATGGATTTGATACTTTTTCTCACTTTAAGGGTATTCTTCAAAAACCATTTTGGATAGAACTTAATTTAAAGTATGCTCCATATAGTGCAAAAAAATTGAAATGGTTAAAACGAATTATCGGGTAAATACACCTTAATTAGTCTGAATGATTTTCAACAATTTGATAAAAAAAGCAATTAAGCCTATCGTCGGGCTTTGATCGCAAAGACTAGTGGGTATAATTTCTCTTTTGTAGCAAACATCTTGTTTTCATCCTTAATTAAATCAGGAAAAACCTCATAAGGCGATCCGTCATATTCATTTAAGTATTCTATAGTTAATCCGGCTTCTGTAAGAGAAGATACTACTTCTCCTAATCCATGATTCCATCCATACTCTTTACTAATCATATTAGATTCTGGATTAGCATATGTTCCCTTATATTCTTCATAGATGACATCTTTTTGATGATATCCATATTTCATTATAGGCTTCTCTTTTAAATAATCAAACATCCATACTATAGGGTGAAACTCAACTATATAAAAAACACCGCCAGGTTTTAGTCGTTCAGCAATCATTTTGCCCCAGGGTTTTAGATCAGGTAACCATCCAATAACTCCATAACTAGTAAAAACAATATCAAACTTATTTTTAATGTATTCTGAAGTATCCAACACATTACAACATACAAATTTTGCACCCAGATCCAGCTCTGCATTTAAACTTTTGGCCAATTCGATTCCTTTTTCTGATAGATCAACACCAGTACATTTTGCTCCTAACCTACTCCAGCTTAAAGTATCCTGCCCAAAGTGACACTGAAGATGTAATAATGACTTACCAGACACATCTCCTAGCGCTTCTAGTTCATATTGTTTCAATGAAGTTTTTCCTTTTTTAAAAGCTTCTATATCATAAAAATCACTTCTGGCATGAATATCAACTTTTTTATTCCAGGTCTGTTTATTGGTTTCAAAATAATTGTGTAGTTCTTTAGACATTATGAGATTAATTTAACCAAGTATATTTATTTTTCATAAATATAATAAAGTCAATTTTATTAAAATATATGATAAAAAAACAATGGCATGTATTAAACAAATACAAAACCGTAACTTTGAAAAATCAGTTTTCAACCTATTACTATGAATAATTTCTCTACTACATTTTTTGTTTTTTTTGTATGTATTTCATTTTCGGTAAAATCACAATCTTTTGATACTCCAGAAAGTATAACATTTGATGAAGCAACAGATTCTTATTATATTTCAAATATTGGTAGTGGAGAAATCCTTAAAATAGATAAAACAGGTAAAAAAACATCTTTTGTCTCGGGATACACTTCATTTCTGGGTGTAAAACTACACGACGGAGTTATTTATAGTGCAGAAGACAATAAATCCGGAGATGACTTTATTCGAGGATTTGATGTATCGACAGGGAAGTTAGTATTTTCATTAAACATACCAAACACTAAACAGCTTAATGATATCGAATTTGATAATAAAGAAAATTTATATGTTTCAGATCGTGAAGGGCATATAATCTATAAAGTATCTATTAGTGATGCCTCTTATGAAACTCTTGATGATACTATTAACACTCCAAATGGGCTTTATTTTGACAACAAAAAGAATAGATTATTAGTCTGTAATACGATTGATAAAAGTGTAGTATATGCAATAGATATAGAAAGTAAAAAAACTACACTAGTTGTTAAAACCAATTATCCACATTTAGACGGAATCACAATGGATAAAGATGGATTACTTTATCTTACTAGTTGGTCAATTGATTGGAAAAATAGCATCCTTTTAAAATATGAGGGCAAAGAATTTACAGAAATTGCAACTAATAGCAATGGGATGGCTGATATAGAATATAATCAAAAAACAAATGCTATAGATATCGCACAATTATTTGACAACTCGATATTACATTTTAATCTTTTGAATAAAAAAAAGTAGTATCGTACATACATAAAAATCTAATCTATTTCCCTAGTCATAAAACAAGCAAAAAAACCCATAAAACATAGGGTTACGTGTGACACAAGAGTTATTTACACTTATAATTCAATTCAAAAAAAACTTATTTTTTTCTATTTTTTTTCATAGGTTGAGGTTTCCCGTAAGAATTCTAAAAAAATCTGTACTAAATTAGTAATAGAGAAAAAATAATAAAAAATACACTTCTCATTATACGTCAGTTTACCGATCAATAATTGCTTATACTTACTATAACTAACTATGAATGACTTAATTTTAAAAGACACAAATATGAGTTTAAATAGAATAGCTAGAAAAAGTGGTGTAACATTAAACACACTTAGAGATCTTACTCAAGGAAATGTAAGATCTGGCATAGCAAATAAGCTTGGGGTTGCAACTTCTTCATTACAAACATTTGTAGATGGAGGTACTAGTAATGCACTTGCTACTAAAATAGAAACAACCTCAACAAGTTTACAAGAACTTAGAAACATGATTGGACAAAGAGGTGCAATTGGATTAATCGTTAGATTATTATTAGTTTAAACACTAGTTATCCTAGTTCATCATAATCGATTTCATAACAAGAATATCGATCACCTGCATATACTTTCCCAGTTTCGATAGAATCTCATTCTACAGATATCCAATACATCAAAAGAACTTACCAATGAGGTATAAATTATAGACTTAAGTCTTTTACATTGATTTGTAATAAAATCGCATAAAAAACGACCTATCATATATGATAAAAGAATTTAAAGAATTTTCGACCGGTGCTGTATTAAAAATTGCTAACGAAGAGCTATTGCAGACCTACACTACATCAAGACTTATAGAATTATATACTTTTATCTGGGTTAGAGATACCAATATTAATGTAGAGATTGATGGAATTTCTACAACAGTAAAAAAGAACAAAATTATAGTGTTAACTCCAAATCAATATTTTAAATTTATTGATGGGTCAAATGCCTTGGTATATCAGTTTAACAGGGAGTTTTATTGTATCAAAGATCATGATAAAGAAGTAAGCTGTGTTGGAGTACTTTTTTACGGTAACACCACTATCTCTATTGTAAATTTAAATATAAAAGAACAAAACAAATTAGATCAATTACATAAAGTTTTTCTGGATGAATTAGATACTGTAGATACTATACAGGCAGAAATGTTACGCATGCTAATGGCCAGGTTTATAATAACGACTACACGTCTTATCAAACAACAAAGCAACTATAATAATCTTGGAGACCAGGTAGATTTGATCAGGAATTTCAACATCCTGGTTGATACTCATTTTAGAAAAGAGCATGCAGTTGGTTTTTATGCTCAAAAACTATTTAAATCCCCTAAAACGTTATCAAATAATTTTGCAAAATTTGAGAAAAGCCCTCTACAGATTATTCATGATCGAATAATTTTAGAAGCCAAACGCCTACTTATCTATACTGATAAATCTGCCAAAGAGATTGCTTATGAAATCGGTTTTGAAGATGCATCTCATCTTAGCAGAATGTTTAAGAGACATACATCTCTTTCTCCTTCAGAGTTTAAAAAACAATTAAAACCAGAACCCGAAGGGAAATATTGACAAGTATATGGGAAAAAAATCCATATATTAGTATTCGTTTTTGCCCCAACTTTGTATCCTAAAAGTAAAACAACTTACCGAAGTGTTTTCGGATAAAGTATATTAGATATGAAAAGTTTAATTCACACAATCAAAACAGCAATATTTAGCATTTTATTTCTCTCTCTCTCGATAAGTAATGCTCAAATAATATATGAAGATCAATTAGAAACCATATATCTAAATAAAAATGCAGAAGAAGTAGTATATACAAATAGCTTCAGCAATTTTAACAATGATCTTATTGCTACAAACAAAATTAATTTCAAGAGTCAAATTCAAAAAGCCAACCAAAACAATGATCGTTTGTTGTTCTTATCAGAAAGGAGTAATCTGCAAATTCTAACCGTAACTTACTTAAGAACTATACGTAGAGGAGCCAACCAAAGTAACAATCCTGAGTCTTTTAAAGCTTTTATTAACAATAAATTACCAGAGCTAATTAATCAATTTAAAAAAGATAATAATCTAGAAGAATTGTATATTATCTCAAGAAAGAATACTTTTAATGGGAAAATCGATGCTTTACCCAGTGTTTTGTAACGTGTTTACCACACTAAAAAGCTAACAAACAACAACCTAACATGAAAAAGATTCTACCCCTATTGTTACGAATCATCGTAGCATTGATCTTAATTCAAACACTAAGATTTAAATTTACCGCTCATCCAGACAGTGTGTATATATTCACAAAAGTTGGATTAGAACCTTATGGGCGAATAGGAACGGGAATAACCGAACTAATCGCAGGAGTTTTATTATTAATACCAAAAACAGCGTGGATTGGTGCAATGTTAACTCTTGGTATTATAGGAGGAGCTATCATGATGCACCTGACTAAACTAGGTATTGAAATTAATAATGATGGCGGAATTCTCTTCATCACTGCAGTAGTGACTTTTGTATTAAGTGCAGTTATTCTTTGGATTAGAAGAAAAGAAGTCAAGTTTTTTTAATCCTAATTCGGTTAGATACTAATACATAGTATTTAAAAAAGTATTCAAACACTTCTTTATAATAGAGGTGTTTTTTTATATTCGGGAAAAATCGACAAGTCTCAGGGAAAAACTACCATTTCTTTCCCCTCTTCTATGGCGCATCTTTGTACTGTTAATTTAAAACTATATAAAAATGACAGTACAACATAAATCGATTTTCAATTTAATTGAAATTTTTAGTAAAGGAAGAAAAAAAATAGCCGCCTCTATTCATCCAAAAACACATTGTGAACAAAAAGGCATTCACGATTTTTATTGTGATACCAAAAAATCTTTTGTCCAAAGATAAATCTTAAAAATAGATCGGGAAAATTTGACAAGCAATCGGGAAAAACGACTATTCTATCCCGCCTATTTCCACACGATCTTTGCCTCGTTAATTTAAAACAAAATAACAGAAATCTGAAAAGGTTTCAATTTCAATAAAATAACTAAAAATAATTATATTATGAGCACATTTAATGTACCAACAAGAGAAGAAGTAAACGCTAATAATCAAGCGATATTTGACAACCTAAATAAAGCATTAGGATTCGTACCAAATCTATACGCAACCTATGCACATAGTGAAACAGCACTAGAAAATTACCTAAACCTTTCAAATGCAAAAACATCACTTTCTGCTAAAGAAAAAGAAGTAGTGAATTTAGCAGTAAGCCAGGTAAATGATTGTATCTACTGTTTATCTGCTCATACAGCAATAGGAAAAATGAACGGGTTTAACGATGAGCAAATTTTAGAACTTAGAGCTGGTCGTGCTTCTTTCGACACTAAACTTAATGCATTAGCAGGATTAGCCAAAAACATCACAGAAAACAGAGGTAAAGCTAATCAGGATGTTGTAGACAACTTTCTTACTGCAGGATATTCTAAAGGAAACTTAATAGACACTATCGTATTAGTAGGAGATAAAACTATTTCTAATTATTTACATAGCACAACTCAAGTTCCTGTAGATTTTCCGGTTGCACAACCACTAGAAGCTACAGAAGTCTAATTACCCCGATTGAACCTCACAGACTAATATCATACTCGATCTGGTATTTCTGTGAGGTTTTAAAAAATAATTTCAAAAACAATTTAAATATAAAAATCAAAATCATGAAAAAGTTAATTACCGTATTCTCATTTATTTTAGCAATCACATTTAGCGCTCAAGCACAAAAAGTAAAAAATGTTTCTTTAGAGCAAACTAAAGGAGAATTCACTCAAAAAGAAATAAAACTATCAGAAGGAAGCTACGTATTCAATATTACCAACAACAATGCGGGAACAGATGTTGGATTTGTATTAGTTCCAGAAGGAAAGGATGCTTCTAATGCCGAAAATCACATCAAAACAGCATATGTAACTAAAGTAGTAGCCGAAGGAAAAACCGAAAGCTCACAAACAGTTGCATTACAAAAAGGAACCTATAAATATTTTTGTCCTTTAAATAAAACCCCTCAATATACTTTAGTTGTAGAATAGTTCTCTATATCTTTTTAAAACCTAAAACCTTGTTAATCTCGATTAGCAAGGTTTTTCTTTTTATATTTTAGCCAAAAATAACCCACAATGAAAAAAGTCTTAGTAGTACTATCATTCATCTTATTATGTGTCGCATGTAACACCAGTACTAAAAAAGAAAATAAATACGAAGAGGATATAGAAGTAAGAGACCCAAAGCCTGTGGTAGACAACAATCAAAAGAAAATACCAACAACAGCAGAAGCAATTGCTAATGCAAACGGATTACAGCATTGGGACAAGGTAAAAGAAATTAAATTTACCTTTAATGTTGATCGAGACAGCACTCATTATGATAGATCATGGAGTTGGAAACCAAAAAATGATATGGTAACCCTAACCTCTGAGCAAGATACTATAACCTACAACAGAACTCAATTAGATAGTATTTCTATTAAAGCAGACCAAAGGTTCATTAATGACAAATATTGGTTATTAGCTCCTTTCAATCTTGTTTGGGATACCGCAAGTTTTACTTCAAAACATGAAGTAAAAGCCATCGCTCCTATAAGTAATATCGAAATGCAAAAATTAACCATCGTGTATAAAAACAATGGAGGATATACTCCCGGAGACGCTTATGACTTTTATTTTGAAGGAGATTTTAGCATCAAAGAATGGGTGTTTAGAAAAAGTAATCAATCAGAACCTTCTATGATTACTTCCTGGGAAGATTATCAGAATTTTAATGGTATTAAAATTGCCAAAACCCATAAACTACACGAAGGAAACCGAAAGCTTTATTTCACGGGGATTGAAGTAATTACCGAGTAAAACTGTAAGCAAGCACCATAGACCTTTAAAACCATTTATATTACTTTCTTATACATCTTCTCAAGATTTATTTAGAATGTAACTAATGCTATTGTATTAACACATATTATTTCTTCTAATTTGATCTTCTAAATATCAAAATTAAGTTTATTGCTTCTAGTATCATTTTATTTTTGTAAATTAGTGAAACACTGTTTCAATTATTAAAACACTTAAAATGACCATAGCATCAAAAGCTAGTTTAGAATACGCAAAAGAGCTTGATCAAAAAGACAAAATAGCACAGTACAGAGATCAATTTCATATTCCAAAAGATGATAACGGAAAAGATTGGATATACATGTGCGGTAATTCTTTGGGGTTGCAACCAAAAACTACGCAAAAATACATTCAGCAAGAACTTGAGGATTGGGCAAATTTTGGTGTAGAAGGTCATTTTGAAGCCAAAAATCCTTGGATGCCTTATCACGAGTTTTTAACAGATACCATGGCAAAAGTGGTCGGTGCAAAACCTCTTGAAGTAGTTATCATGAATACGTTAACTACCAATTTACATTTGTTAATGGTATCTTTTTATCAACCTGATAAAACTAAATATAAAATTGTAATAGAAAGTGATGCATTTCCTTCAGATCGTTATGCTGTAGAGTCTCAATTACGATTTCATGGTTTTGATCCTAAAGAAGGACTAATAGAATGGAAACCACGTTCTGGGGAAGAATTACTGAGATTAGAGGATTTAGAAACTATTCTCGATCAACAAGGTGACGAAATTGCTTTATTATTAATTGGAGGCGTAAATTATTATACCGGTCAATATTTGGACCTCAAGAAAATTGCTGATCTAGGACATGCCAAAAACTGTATGGTTGGTATTGATCTGGCACATGGTGTTGGTAATATTCAACCAGAGTTACATGATTCTGGAGTCGATTTTGCAGCATGGTGCACTTACAAATATTTAAACTCTGGCCCTGGCAGTTTGGGAGGATTATTTGTTCATGAAAAACATGCATATAATAAAGACTTAAAACGTTTTGCTGGCTGGTGGAGTCACAATAAAAACACTCGTTTCAACATGCGTCAGGAATTTGATGTTATGCCCGGTGCAGAAGGTTATCAATTAAGCAATCCTCCCATTTTATCTATGGCAGCGATTAAAGCCTCTCTAGATATTTTTAATGAGGTAGGAATGGTTGCTTTAAGAGAAAAGTCTAAAGCACTAACAGCATATTTCGAATTTTTAATTAATGAGATGGATACCGATAGAATCAAAATCATTACTCCTGCCAATCCAGAAGAAAGGGGATGTCAATTATCCATACAGGTTAAGAATGCAGATAAAAGCCTACATCAAAAACTTACAGATCATCATATTATTACAGATTGGCGAGAACCTGATGTTATTCGTTGCGCTCCAACGCCACTATACAATAGCTTTGAAGATGTATACAGGATGACCGAAATATTAAAAACATTAGTATGATGCAAAAAGAAGAAAACATACTTATTATCGGTGCAGGCCTATGTGGTTCTCTCCTGGCATTAAGAATGGCACAAAGAGGATATCATGTAACTGTTTATGAAAGCAGACCTGATTTAAGAACTACCGATATATCTGCAGGTCGTTCTATCAACCTCGCATTATCCGATCGAGGGTTAAAAGCCATGAAAATGGTTGGTATTGAAGATAAAGTAACTCCGTTTTGCATTCCGATGTATGGTAGATTAATTCACGATATTGAAGGAAATACATTTGCCTCTAACTATTCTGGAAGAAAGGGAAAATATATCAATTCTATTTCTAGAGGAGGTTTAAATGGGTTACTGCTAACTGAAGCAGAAAAATACGAGAATGTAACCATACATTTTAACAAAAAATGCACTGGTGTCGACATCGAAAATACAGTTGCAAAATTTAAATGTTATACTACCAAAGAAAAATTTGAAGTACATGCAGATATTATCTTTGGTGCAGATGGCGCAGGTTCTGCTCTTAGAAAGAGTTATTATCTCGAGAAAAAGTTTCTGTTTAGCTACTCTCAGAATTACCTGACACATGGATATAAAGAATTAGAAATTCCTGCAGGTAAAATCGGGAATCATCAAATAAGCAAAGATCATTTACATATCTGGCCCCGTGGCGAATATATGCTTATTGCCTTACCAAATTTAGATGGTAGTTTCACAGTTACATTATTCTTGTCTTACGATGAAGGGGAGTACAATTTCAATAATTTAACGAGTATTGAAAAGGTGACAGAGTTTTTTAAAGTACAATTCCCAGATGCTCTAGACTTAATTCCAGATATTGATCAAGAGTTTTTTAACAACCCTACAGGAGCGCTAGGTACTGTAAAATGCTCCCCATGGTACTATAAAGGAAAAACATTACTAATTGGAGATGCCGCTCATGCAATTGTACCATTTTATGGTCAGGGTATGAATGCTTCTTTTGAAGACGTAGTCGTTTTTGATGAAATTTTGGAACAACACAAAGGAGACTGGAATGCTACTTTTAAAGCATATCAGAAAGCAAGAAAAGAAGACACAGATGCCATTGCAGATTTAGCAATCGATAATTATTTCGAGATGCGTGATCATGTAGCTAATCCTCTATTTAAAGAAAAAAGAAAACTGGAAATGGATTTAGAAAAAACATTCCCAGATACATATTTCTCAAAATATTCTATGGTCACTTTTGATAAAAACATAGGATACGCCAGAGCTATGAAAATTGGTAGAGCGCAGGATAAAGCTTTACTAAATCTAATTGCAGATAGTGAAATTGATATATCAAAAGATTTAAAAAACATATTTGATCAGGTACAACAAGAAACCAGTGAAATACTTGAAGAAGATAAAATTGCTGGATTAAAATAGATAAGAAAACCTAAGATTTCTAAATTAAAAATGAATACGTAATAAATGAAAATTATAGATTCTCAATACTCAATACTAACATTTCAACGCTATTAACCATGAACAAAGGAAAATTAATACAAGGTAAAGCCACTCCTAGAGGCAAGTTTCCGCATGTAAAACGTGTTGGTGATTTTATATTTGTTTCAGGGACAAGTTCCAGAAGACCTGACAATTCCTTCGAAGGCGTAGAAGTAGATGAGTTTGGAACGACAAATCTAAATATCAAAGTACAAACAAAAGCTGTTCTTGAAAATATTAATGATATTTTAAAAGAAGAAGGTGCTAATCTAAAAGATATTGTTGATGTCACTTCTTTTTTAGTCAATATGAACGATTTTGGAGGTTATAATGAGGTCTATGCTCAATATTTTGATTATGACGGGCCAACAAGAACAACCGTAGCTGTGCATCAATTGCCGCATCCTCATTTATTGATAGAAATAAAGGTAGTTGCCTATAAAAAACAAAACTAAATAGTTTGTAATCTCAAAAAAATCAAGGTAATCATGAGTAATGCCATAGATAAAAAAATTCTAAATACTTCTGTTGAAAAAGCGTTCAATATTCTAGACTGCTTTTCAACAGATACAATAGAATTGGGTGTTACCGAAATTGCTAAGCTAATGCACACCAATAAAAGTGCAGTATACAGGATGTTAGCAACTATGGAAGCCCTTAATGTAATTCAACAGAATACAGAAAATGGAAAGTATAGATTGGGGCTTAAATTATTCGAATTAGGGCAAAAAGTAAGCATCAATAAAAATTTTATATCCAAGGCAAGGCCATTCATGGAAGAATTAGTAAAGCGTGCTGGCGAGACCGCTCATTTAGCTATTCATAAAAATCAAAAAGTATATTTCTTAGATAAAGTTGTAGGAAGACACGATTTACAAATCAACTCACAAATTGGCACAGAAAGGCCACTGCATTGTACTGGATTAGGAAAAATTATGCTCGCGTTTGTAGAGCACGATTATAAAAAAATCATTAAAAATCTTGATTTAGAATCAGTCACTAAAAACACAATAACGGATAAACAAAAATTAATCACCGAAGTGGAAAACATTAAAAGTAATGGTTTTGCTTTGGACCTGGAAGAAAATGAAATAGGATTAGTATGTGTCGCCGTTCCTGTTTTTAATACTAAAGGAAAGTTTATTGCCGCAATAAGTACTTCTGGTCCTTCGGCTAGATTTAATGAAAATGAAATTCAAACCTATACAGGAGATTTAAAACAAACGGCTGAGCAGTTAAAGTACATTTTCAGTTAATTAAAAAATTGAGAACGCATGAAAAAAATTAAAAACTATATCAATGGGGAGTTCAAAGCTCCTATACAAGACCAATGGCTAGATAATTACAATCCATCTACTGGTGATATATATAGTTTAATTCCTAACTCTTCGGCTGCAGATGTACAGCTCGCTTATGAAGCTGCCGCACAAGCATTTCCTACTTGGTCAGAAACCCCATTACAACAACGCAGCGAAACCTTAGCCAGGATAGCCTCGTTGATAACAGAAAATTTGGATCAACTTGCCCAAGCAGAAGCTATAGATAATGGTAAACCTTTAAGTCTATCTACCAGTGTAGATATCCCAAGAGCATCTTCAAACTTTCAATTTTTTGCTAATGCAATTACTCAATTTGCAAGTGAAGCGCATGAGAGCACAGGTTTAAATGCTATTAATTTTACCCTAAGACAATCTATAGGTGTAGTTAGTTGTATTTCTCCATGGAATTTACCGCTCTATTTATTTACCTGGAAAATTGCTCCTGCCCTAGCTGCTGGTAATACGGTAGTAGCCAAACCTAGTGAAATCACACCAATGACAGCCTATTTACTAGGTGACATTTGTACTAAAGCCGGACTACCAAATGGTGTTTTAAACATTGTTCATGGTTTAGGAAATACTACAGGACAGGCTATAATAGAACATCCAAACATTAAAGCTATATCATTTACCGGAGGAACAGCAACAGGTGCACATATTGCCAGAACCGCCGCTCCTATGTTTAAAAAACTATCCCTGGAATTAGGAGGTAAAAATCCAAATTTGATTTTTGCAGACTGTGACTATGACAAAATGCTTAGTACAACAATAAGATCATCATTTGCCAATCAAGGACAAATATGCCTCTGCGGTTCTCGAATATTTATTGAACGAACTATTTATGATAAGTTTAAAACAGATTTTATAGCAAAAACCAAAGCATTAAAAGTTGGCGCTCCACTTGATCCCGAAACGAACTTAGGGGCATTAGTTTCAAAATCACATCTGGAAAAAGTAAAATCATATATCGATATCGCAAAAGAAGAAGGAGGCACTATTCTTTGTGGCGGTAATTATGTAACGGTAAATGGTTATGAAAAAGGGTACTATTTACAACCCACTATTATCGAAGTCAACTCTACAGATTGCAGATTGGCTCAAGAAGAAATTTTTGGACCTGTTGTTACAATCATGCCATTTGACACCGATGATGAAGCTCTGGCCATGGCAAATGATATACGCTACGGATTATCCTGTACAATTTGGACAAATAACTTAAACAGAAGTATGCATTTGGCAAAACATATACAAGCTGGTATTGTTTGGATAAATACATGGATGATGCGTGATTTACGTACTGCATTTGGAGGTACTAAAGACTCTGGTGTTGGTAGAGAAGGCGGATTTGAGGCCTTAAGGTTTTTTACCGAACCTAAAAACGTTTGTATACAATATTAAAGAATAATATAAATTTTAAAAAACATCCATAATGAATCTAGGTCTAACTCATAAAAACGCATTAGTTTGTGGGAGTACTCAAGGTATAGGAAAAGCATCTGCTAAACAATTAGCCGAATTAGGAGCTAATATTACCTTAGTTGCCAGAAATGAGGAAAAGCTTCAAAACGTTCTAACAGAATTAGCAACAGATCAGGGGCAATCGCATAATTATATCGTAGCAGATTTTCAGAATCCTGAAAGCTTACAACAAAAAATTTCTGCTACAGAACAGGTTTTTCATATTTTAGTAAATAACACTGGCGGGCCGGCTGGAGGACCAGTATTTAATGCCTCTATAGAAGAATTTGAGCGCGCCTTTACCCAGCATCTAAAATGCAATCATATCTTGGCACAAACCGTAGTGCCAGGAATGAAAAAAGAAGGATATGGAAGAATAATTAACATTATTTCAACCTCTGTAAAACAACCATTGAATGGATTGGGTGTTTCTAATACTATTCGCGGTGCAGTTGCAAACTGGTCTAAAACATTAGCAAATGAACTAGGTGTATTTGGAATTACGGTAAATAACGTATTACCCGGTGCTACAGCAACAGAACGACTAAATGAAATTATTAATAACAAAGCAACAAAATTAGGTAAATCAATAGAAGAAGCTTCTAATAGCATGAAGAATGAAATACCAGCAAAACGATTTGCCAAACCACAAGAAATAGCATATGCCATAGCATTCTTGGCATCTGAAGCTTCATCTTATATCAACGGAATAAACCTTCCTGTTGATGGAGGGAGGACAAAGTCCTTATAGTTAACTATTTGTTATTACTAAATACCGATCATAATAATTAAATTTAATACAAAATACTAATCAACAGTGTGGATTGTAATGATAGTATTAGCCCTATTGAGTAAAACAACACATATAAATTAAAACAAGCATATGAGCAATCTAGTTTCACCGTTAAATTTTAAAGCCTGGATAGACGAACATCGCCATTTACTAAAACCTCCTGTTGGCAATAAATGTGTATGGAAAGATGGAGATTTTATTGTAATGGTTGTTGGAGGGCCAAATAATAGAAAAGATTATCATTATAATGAGACGCCAGAGTTTTTCTACCAAGTAGAAGGAGATATGGTGTTAAAAATAATAGATAATGGTGAACCTAAAGATGTTCATATCAAAGAAGGTGATATTTATCTATTACCTCCCAAAGTTCCGCATTCTCCACAACGAGGAGCAAACACAGTAGGTTTGGTAATTGAATATCCTCGAGAAGAAAAAATGATGGATGCTCTGGAGTGGTATTGTGAAAATTGCAACACACAACTATATAGAGAAAAATTTGCATTGGATAATATAGAAACTGATATGCCTGTAATTTTTGATAAATATTATAGTGATAAAACAAAATGCACTTGTTCTAATTGCGGAAGTGTAATGGATGCTCCAAAAAAGAAAAAACAATAATCGATTAAAAAGATCCCTGTATAAATAACAGGAATAACATCTATAATGAAAAGAAAACTTCGCATAAACGGTCATTCACATTTACTTCCATACCCAGAAGAGATTCCTCAGTTCATGAAAGACAAAGAGATCTTTTGGGTAGATGACGAACGTAAGTACATGTTACAAAAAGGATGGAAACGCCCGGTTACTCATTCTAGTTTTTTCTTAAATGAAAAATTAGAATGGATGGAGCAAAATAAAATTGATCATGCAGTAGTATTAAACCTTTCTCAATTATATGGTAACGGTTTACGTCTAGAAGAAATGAAGCATGCATTACGGTTTCAAAATGATTTTAATGCTCACGTACAGAGCGATCATCCAGATAAGTTCTCCTGTGGTTTTGTAATACATCCCGGGTTCATTAACGGAGCACTATGGGAAATGGAGCGTTGTGTAGAAGAATTAGGAATGCATGTACTATGTCTACCAACCCACTTTATGGATTCTATCGGGCAGTGGCGATGTATTTTTGATGAAGAAAATGATCCGATTTTTGAGCTAGCAGATAAGTATAAATTGGCTATAGAAGTTCACCCCTATGATGGTGATAAAATGATTAAATTAGAAAATGTTTCCTGGCGTTTTCATTTAGTATGGATGCTTGCACAATGTGGTGACGCTTATCATTTTTATACTCTTAACGGAATGCAAAGTCGTTATCCCAACATAAGAACTTGCTTCGCACATGGAGGGCAATTAGCACAAATGAATCTAGGAAGACGTATTCAAGGATTTGACGGAAGACCAGACTTGTTTGAAGGGAAACAACATCCTCGAAAAGCTGTGGGACATCCTAACATATATTTTGACACTCTAGTACATGACACAGATTCATTAAAACTAACTGTAGACCGACAAGGTAGTAATCAAGTAATTATGGGGTTAGACGATCCTTATCCATTGGGAGAAATGGAAAGTGCACCTCAATCATCCTACCCTGGGAAAATACTGGATTTAGCACTGGATCGTAATATTATAACTCCACAAGAATATGATGACATCTGGGAAGATAATGTCCTACGTTGGTTATTTGGTGATAATGAAAAAGCAAAACAAGATTTAATTGATAAAATTTTGAAGTAAAGTTATTCAAAAAACACATCATTTGCATTTTGTAACAACAAAGTGAAAAACAAACATTAAGTACTGTAAATCTGATTGTTACACAGGTTCTGATATACTAATTTTAGAAAAATACCGTTATTTTCATGAAGTAAAGACATAAGCCTTGAATGTCTATAATAGCTCAAGGAAAAAATCTTAAAACCTTTTCACATGAAAAAAGAACTTTTAAAATTAGCAGGAGCAAAACAATTAGCTAAAGAAACTCAAAAAACTATTCTTGGAGGTAAACCAAAACCAGCTTCAGATTGTGGAGGTCGCGGCGATATCGAATGTTGTGGTGATGGACCAGGGCAATGCGGATCAGACCCTCACTGTAGTGGAGGTATGTTAAGTGGTGGTCGTTGCGTTTGCTTCTAAACTAATTAGTAATACCATATACAAAAGGCAAAACAATTTGTATGTTTTAACAAGTTGTTTTGCCTTTTGTATTTTATAAAATCATATAAAAAATAAATTCTATTGTAACATTTATACTATCCAGGACATTCATTATACAAATACAATAGTTTGATTATAATGAAAAGCTTTTGAAGTTATTAAATGCATAGACACAAAGCCTGAGTGTCTACACATATTCAGGCATAACCAATTTAATATGTTACAAACCATTTTATATTTACAAGGGGTTAAAAAATTAAACAAAAATGCACAATCATCAATTCATGGTGGAGATGAACATGGTTCTTCCGAATGCAGCAGTGATTCAGCATGTCAATCAGGAAATGGGCATCAGAATGGGTTTTGCGTAGATGGAGCTTGTATGTATATTATGCATTAGCATTATCCCTTAGATTTGGTTTTCAATATAAACTAAATCAATTTCGTGTATAGCTAGTATTTAAGTAATCAAATAAATACTAGCTTTTTCAATTTAACAAGAGATCTCATCTTAATTTTCTAGATTTGCAAAAAAGCGAATCATATGCATTTTATTCCCGAAGAACTGGATACTTACGTAGTAGATCATACTCAAAAAGAACCAGAATTACTACAACAACTAAATCGTGAAACGTATCAAAAAATATTACAGCCCAGAATGCTTAGTGGTCCCTATCAAGGACGTGTTCTGAGTATGTTATCCAAACTTATTCACCCAAAAAACATATTAGAAATAGGAACGTATACAGGGTATTCTGCTATATGTTTGGCTGAAGGAATTCAAAAAGATGGAGAATTACACACCATTGATATTAATGAGGAGTTAGAAGATTTTCAAAGAAAATATTTTGATCTTTCTGATCATGGAAAACAAATTCATCAACATATTGGTGATGCTACCGAAATTATTCCAAATCTGGATATGAAATTTGATCTGGTGTTTATAGATGCTGATAAACCTAATTATCCTACTTATTTTGAATTGATTATTAATAAAATGAATTCTGGTGGTGTAATTTTATCTGACAATGTATTGTGGAATGGTAAAGTAATCGAAAAAGTTGATGATGAAGATATTTCGACAAAAGCACTTTTAAAATACAATACCCTTTTAATTGAAGATAAACGAATAGAAACTGTATTATTACCTATTAGAGACGGGTTAACGATTAGCAGAGTGTTATAATTTTAAATAAAACAAAGTGGAAAATTATTTATTTTCCACTTTGTTTTATTTAAAATTTTTTTTATGTTATTGAACTGCTTTTAAGGCATCAATATTACCGTATCCAAATTTACTATTCCGATTAGGGTAAAATTCTCCTGCTCTCTTTAATTTATCAAGCACTTGAGCTCTAGTCATATTAGGATTACGTGCCCATACTAAAGCAGCAATTCCTGCTGTGGTAGCTGTCGCTACAGAAGAGCCTCCTACATAAGTTTGTGTTCCTGTATTAAATCCTATAACAGGCACATTTCTACTTGCATCTCCAGCTCTTTCCATTACAATGGTAAAATCAATTTTACTTCCATCATGGCAGATATTACAACGATTATATCCATTATCCTTTATTCCAGTAACAGCTACTGTTTCAGACATGCTTGCGGGAAAAATAACTCCGTACCAATTTGTAAACGTAGTAGATGTTCCGCCTGCAGCAACAATCATTTTACCCTTGCCGTAAGCATACCTTACAGCATCTTTTACATTACCAATAGACCAGGGATATCCAACAGACATAGAAATAATCTTAACATCTCCCCTATTTCCTAACGCTTTTAAAGCATTACTAACTCCTTTTCGTTCATGATAATCATTTAATACTACATCTTCTGTCCCTCTATAGGCAACCAGATTACAGTTATATGCTACACCTACAGGCATAAAATCATTGTTACGTGGTGATGCTATTGCTGATGCCATTGAAGTACCATGCCCACATTTATCATTTGGGCCATCCAGATTATTAGACCACCACCATGGAGAATCGATAAAAGTACCAAATCGTTGTACAAACCTTCCATTAGAGGCTCCATCATTAAATCCACCACCAAGTAAATTTTGACTTGCAGAAATTCCTGTATCAATCAAACCAACAGTTATACCTGCCCCCGTACTATAATTCCAGGCCTGTGGTACTTTATGAATATCAAAATTCCAAGGTAATCGTGCATTGGGTGAAATTACTCTATAATCCCCGCTATTTATAGATTGTCCACTTTTACTACATCCTGCAGATTTCTGTTGGTTTGAATTATCTTCTTGTAGGTAAAAGCCATAACCAATTGGGTCTAAGTAACGAATTTGATCTGCCTTTTGTAAAGCTTTTATGGTCTCTAAACTAGTAACTTTCACATCGGTTACATTAAGTATTTCATCGGCTGATATTACAGAGCTAGATTTACTCGCTCCTTCTTTAGACTGTATAATATTATATACATTTTCCCTAGCTTCATTTAATCTTGGTGATCTTTGGATAGAGAAGCTTTCATCTTTTTCTCCAAAACCAACACTTAAAACTTCTCCGCCATGCACTACAGCGCTCCAAAGTACAGCCGAGGGTGCTTTCATCCAGTTTACATCGCCATTTTGTTTTAATTCGCCTTCGATGTACGAATTAACTTCTGGTACAGAAAGTAATTTTTGAGATTCAGAAACTTCTGAATTTGGTTCTACAATTTCATTAGGATTTTCTTTAGAGCAAGAAAATGCAAGAATTAGTCCTAAAGCTAGAAGAGTAATCTTTTTCATTTTTAGAATAAGTTTTAAGAGTTTGTGTGTAAAAAGTTGATAGATGACAATTTTGTAAAAATTACAAATAATTATCATTTTAATAATTTCATAGCTAATGTATTAAATTATATTTAAATATTTAGCAATTAAATTATCATATAATCAGAAAAAAGATCAATATTATGCTTGCATAAGACTAAAAAAAGCTACTAAAGCCTTGTAACAAGTCAGTGTTCACGGGGAGTTTAATCGTTTGCTATTAAAAATAAAAATGTTTTAAAAAAATATTCACTTTTTTGAATATTAATTAGAATTTACAAGGAGAAATAAACAAAAAAATACATTTATGAAAGGATATCGCAATTTAGAATTTGCGTTTTATTGGACCAGTAACTTTATCAATATCATCTTTTACCTGGTCGATCTCCTTTTTTATATCAGACGTAATAGAAGTAGGAATATCGGTATCAATACCATGCTTTTCTGCACTTTTGGTAATCTCGGTTTTGATATCATTGGTAGCGTCTTTAACTATGCGCATTCCTTTACCTAATCCCCGTGCAATCTCAGGAATCTTATCTGCACCAAAAACCATTACCAATATAAAAACAATAAAGGCTATCTCGGTTCCGCTAATAAATAAAGGTAAGGTTGTCATAACACTGCAAATATAATCAATATTGTGTAAAAAAGCCATCCCAAAAAGATTTCGGGACGGCTTTTATTTATCTTTTGTAAAAGAATGGATTACTGCCCTTTTACTTTATTTTTGAATTGCTCAAATTTCCCTAGCTTCTTTTTTTGAGGCCAACTATTATTAGAGGTATCAATATCTGCCGTCTCTTGTTTAGGGTCAACCACTATCTTAGAAATCGCTTTCTCAGAAGCCACTGCTCTTTTTACCTCAACATCATTTTTTCTCCAAATTTCTGCAGGATATGTTATTGTTTCTTTTGTTCCATCTTCGTATGTATATTCTACGATCAATGGCATTACAAGTCCACCTGGCTTCTCAAAGGTTATCTCATAGAAAAATTTAGGCTGCTTAAGTTTTTCACGTTCTTTAATAGAAAAATTATCCATTAGATATGCCTTTAATGTTTTAGCATCACTAATAATATTTCCATTCTTTTTAATCGTTTCATATTCCTCGCTTCCCTCTTTAACCATATATACAAGTGGTCCTAGGTCTTCTACTTTAGCACCTACCGATGCTGCATATTCTTTTACCTTTTCATTTGGTTCTTTAGAAACTACATATTTCTTCACTTCTCTCACCCCGATATCGGTATAGTCTGTAGTATAGAACCATCCTCTCCAAAACCAATCTAAATCAACAGCAGAGGCATCTTCCATAGTTCTAAAAAAGTCTTCTGGTGTTGGGTGTTTAAACATCCATCGCTGAGAATACGTTCTAAATGAATAATCAAAAAGATCTCTCCCCATTACGGTTTCTCTTAGAATATTTAGACCCGTTGCTGGTTTTGAGTAAGCATTAGGACCAAATTGATGAATATTATTAGATTGAGACATAATTGGAGATAGGAAATTTTGATTTCCACTCATGTAAGGCACAATCTTTTTTGCTGGTCCACGACGAGATGGATATTTTTTGTCTTTTCCTAATGCTTTTGGATACCATTCTCCAAAATCTTGTTCGGCAACATATTGTACAAAAGTATTAAGACCTTCATCCATCCAAGTCCATTGACGTTCATCACTATTAACAATCATCGGGAAAAAGTTATGGCCTACTTCGTGAATAATCACACTCATCATTCCATATTTTACACGATCACTATAGCTACCATCAGGTTTTGGTCTTCCGTAATTCCAGCAAATCATAGGATATTCCATACCTTGATTTTTTGCATGTACAGAGATTGCCTTGTGATAAGGATAATCAAAAGTCATTCGGCTATAAGATTTCAATGTACTGGCAACCACTTTTGTAGACCAATCTTCCCAAAGAGGGTTTCCTTCTTTAGGGTACATCGATACTGCCATTATATCTCTTCCTCCAATTTTAACTGCCATCATATCCCAAATAAACCTCCTGGAAGTAGCAAACCCAAAATCACGAACATTTTCGGCTTTTAGTTTCCATGTTTTCTTATTTTCAGAAAATGTTTTTTCTTTTGCTATAGCTTCTTTTTGAGTTACAATAACAACTGGCTTATTGTATGATTTCTTTGCTGCTTCATAGCGGCTCATCATATCTTTTGTAAATACTTCTTTTCTATTTACTAATACTCCGGTTCCATCTAAAATATGATCTGCAGGAACGGTAATATTCACATCGAAGTTACCAAATGGTAATGCAAACTCTCCTCTACCCCAAAACTGGTGGTTTTGCCATCCTTCTACATCATTATATACTGCCATACGAGGATAAAACTGAGCGATAACATATGCTCTGTTTCCATCTTCGAATTCTTCATATCCAGATCTACCTCTACCATTTACGTGATCATTAATATTATACCACCAATCAATTGAGAACACAAATTTCTCACCAGATGCCAAATCTTTAGGCATCTCTACACGCATCATAGTTCTATTGATTGTATATTTAAGTGGGTTTCCATTACTATCTTTTACGGCTGTAATATTAAATCCACCATCAAAAGGCTCTGCAAGATATTTTGTTAAAAAACCACCTGGTGTGGTTGCTGGATCAACTCCATTTGCCTGAATTAAAGGAGTTTTAGAGTCCTTAGCTCTCATATTCTGGTCTAATTGCACCCAAAGAAATTCTAAATTATCAGGTGAATTATTAGTATATGTAATGGTTTCTTTTCCAGAAAGTTTTTTGTTTTTATCATCAAGTTCAATATCCATTTTATAATCAGCTTGTTGCTGATAATATGCCGGACCTGGAGCTCCAGAACCTGTTCTGTACATATTCGGAGTTGCAAACTCGTCGTACATTTGTTTGAATTTGTTCTGATTAGTATGTCCTAATTCACGAACATTTTTAGCCTCTTCTTGATTTTGAGCATATGAAATACCTGATATCAAAAAAGTCACCGAAAGGACTAAAAGTATCTTTTTCATCGTAATGGTTTTGATTTTAGTGTTATGATTTCGCAAAGTAATTGTTTTTTAAAAGTTTACTGATTTATTCACTAAACTTTAACATCCCTAAGTCTTTTTCTTTTTCAAGGATAAGGCTTTTACGTTGATTTCCTTTTTTAACATGAACAATATTCTGTTGTTCTTCAAAAAGATCCATCAAAACTTGATTTGTGATTTCTATAGTATGTAAAGAAGTAACATTTTCTATTT
The DNA here is from genome assembly GCF_051627225.1 of Aquimarina macrocephali. NCBI lineage: Bacteria > Pseudomonadati > Bacteroidota > Flavobacteriia > Flavobacteriales > Flavobacteriaceae > Aquimarina > Aquimarina macrocephali. The sequence continues at coordinate 3,289,819 of NZ_CP151795.1, read as the reverse complement.
CCAGATAGCAAATGATAAGATCGTCCTCATATTCTTTTCCCAAAAATGTAAAAGAGACTTTTTCCCCATTCACTACAAATTGTAGTTTCTGATTAAGATATATCGTTAAATTTTTATCTACTCCGGGGCTTTCTTCATCTTTATCCAGATTAGTAGATTCATCGTATCGTACTTTTAGAAGTTCTTCTATATCATCAACAAAAACTCTGGAAACAATCTGCAATGACTGTTGTTTTTCATTGTAATCCACCTGTGTTACACTTACATAAAATTTATGTGCTGTTTTAAAAGAACTTAACGAAACAGACATCACAAAAAGAAAGAGCAGTAAGATTTTATTCATCATCTAAAATTTGTAAAGCGTTAAATGTAATTAATTTTAATGTTATGCATTAAAAAATTATGCCAAACTTCGAATCATTAGAAATAAAGAGTTAAAATCTGTTCTCATATTAGTAAAACTTAGTTATCTCCAGAAATATGTTCATTGTTTGTTCACCACAAATTCTTTTCGCTTATCCGAGAATATCCTTAATACAACATTGTGATTTTCTTTACTAAATTCATATTGAATAGCACTCGTCTGAATACAGAATAATAAAAAATCATATATTTTCTCTTTGGGAAGTTTGTATACCGAGGATAAAAATTGTTTTCCATAAAAATCCTGAATAACCTCTAAGCTATTATTTTCTTTATCTAATTTTCTTGTTGTTTTTAAGGTTTTATAATATCCAGATAGATTTTTATAAGTTGCTTCAATATCTAGTCGAAATCCTATACCATAAAACATAATAGCTTTATTCATTGGTATAATTTCCTCCATCTGAATTCCGTCATAAACCGGTATTCCAACATCCTCAGGACTAAACAATTCTTCGGTCTTTATATCGTTAATATCGACATTCAAATTACCTGATAATTGTACTCCTACAATTACTTCATCTAATTCATTAAGGTTTTCTTTTAGCGTAAAACTAAATTCTTTATTGTCATACATATTTTTATTTACTACAATAACCTTTAGATCATATTGAACAGATGAAATAACAAATACATCTCCAATAGCTCCTTCTATAAAGAAAACTCCTTCTTTGTTTGTAATAGTAAATAGATTGGCTGTTTTATTAATTATATGAATTCCTTCTGAACTATCATTTCCTATTACCCCCTTTATCATTTTTCTTTGGCAGAAAACAGAAAGAAAGAAGAAATGAAATAAAATTATAGTTAAATATTTTTTCTGCACTTATAGTTGTTAAAATTCACTATTAAAGACAAACTATATCCAATCATGTTGCATTCATATAATTTTTTAGAAATCAAACTTTAGGCCATAACAAAAAGTAACTAATCCAGCTCTTTGTGTTCTTTATAAGATTTTGCCTTTGTCTGAAAAAACTCTAACAGTGTTAACCTTTTAGAGTTCTCAAGAAGGTTTTTAAAATATTCATCTTTTGCGCAGTAATACATAAAATCTGTTATTAAATCTTCTGGTAATTGTAGTGCTTCTACAAAGAAGGTAGTATTAAAAGTCGTTTCTCCTCTTTGTACTACTGCATCAAGATCTTCTAATGCTTTGATTCTCTTTAGTTTTTTTAATTTTCCGCTTAGATAATTAATGGGTCTATCAATTATCCCACTTCTTGCTGTATAGATTCTTCTTTCGGCTTTTGTTGGCTGTGGTTTATCGCTAAATGGAAGACCTAATGTTTTATTATCTACAAAAGATTGTAATTCTACAACACCTACATCTTTATCGAGGTTACCAGAAAGATCTGTAGTACTTATCTTCACTTGTTCTAATTGTTGCACTATAGGGTATAATACAATTGTAATCTTTTTGTCCTCAAGCTGATCCTGCTTAACTATAATTGATTGTATTTGATATTGAACAGAAGAAAAAACAATCGAATCTCCAGGACTTGCAGGTATTTCAAAAAATCCCTGCTCATCATTTGTTGTCCCAATTTCTTTAGTAAAATTTACAATATTAATAGCATATCCTTGTAGGGAATCGGCAACGATTTTTCCTTGAAGTTTTTCAGATTGACCAAAAGTTTGCAATGAAATAATAAAGAGTAGAAATGGTATAAGTTTTATCATATAAATATCATCAGGAATGATCTTCGTTATCCCATATAAAGATCTTCTCTACCAAAGACGATATAACTACAATAAAATTACAAAAGCCTATTTAGCCTCACCTATTTCTTATGATAAAGCTTACTTTGATATGCTAAAAATTGCAAAAGATCCAGTTCCTTTCCTGATTCAAAGTACTTTGTGTTTAAGCCATTTTCTTCAGCAAAAAAGATAAAATCATTAATTTGATCTATTTCTACTGCCAGATAATCTTTAAAAAACTCATCATTATATAAATCTCTAACCTTAACATCAATATCAGAAGAGTGTTTTTTCTTTTTAGAGGTTTTCTTAGTATTATAAACCAACTTAAAAAGGTTAACAAAATTTAACCCATTAATCATTCTATCTTCTAAGAACACTTTATTTTCTAACGGAGATAACTCATCTGGTCTAAAATCATAATCGGTATCATTAATTCTCGAAGACGTCTCTTCTGCTACATCTCCTATCCCACTTTGACTAAATCCTATTTTTTTTACATCTACAGATACATTTCCTACTAAGTCATAAGGGGTTACCACAACTTCTTCTAATTGGTTTACAGATTCGTTAAGAAAAACGTTTAATCTTTTAGTATCTACAATCCCTTTATCTACCAGTATCACAAAATTCTGATATTGCATAGCTACAACTTCTATCCGGTCATTAATTCCAGCGCCTATTTTAAATTTTCCATCTTTGGTCGTAATTGTACCTTTATTGGTACTGCGATTATAAACTACTACACCTTCTACATCATCTCCAATGGGCGCACTAATTTTTCCATTGATCATAACTCTTGAGGTAATTTGGGCAATAGAGGTACTAATTATAAAACAAACAAAAAGAACAGATAACTTTATCTTCATAACAAACGAGGTTAATTTATTTTTTAAGATACTACATTTTTTTATTTTCACAGAAGATTTCTAGATAAGAAAACGTTAAACTACTTTTATAAAAAAAATCTAATGACAAACTGTATAATTGCAAGTACATCTACACTTCACGGAAGTGAAGCTTTGGCATATTTACAAGACACCTTACTAGACTTATACTCAGGTATTGAGGAAATTCTTTTTATACCATATGCTCGTCCGGGAGGAATTTCTCATGATGAATATACTATCGGCATTAATAATATTTTTAAAAAAATAAATAAGAGAATAGTTAGCATACACATGTTCCCTAATCCTAAAGAAGCTATAAAAAATGCTAAAGGTATCTATACCGGAGGCGGAAATACATTTCTATTGGTCGATCAATTATACCGAAATGGAGTTATAGAACCATTAAAAGAAGCTGTTCTTTCTGGAGTACCTTATTTGGGAACAAGTGCAGGAAGTAATATTTGTGGTCTTAATATGAAAACTACAAATGATATGCCTATTGTTTACCCTCCAAACTTTGCTACATTGGGTATCGTACCATTTAATATTAATCCACATTATCTTGACCCTGACCTTAATTCGACACATAAAGGAGAAACCCGAGAAACTCGAATCAAAGAGTTTCATAATTTAAACCCACAACCTGTAGTGGGCATACGAGAAGGAAGTTGGCTGAAAGTCTATAACAATAAAATAACTCTGGAAGGTAGCTTAAGCGCTAGAATTTTTGAAAAAGGTAAAGAGCCCTACGAAATAGAAACAGGCAGCTCATTATCTGGATTAAACTAATAATCATACTGTGGATTACCAACAAATACTTAACGAAATAAGATCTGAGCTATCGTCTATATCTTATACAGGAAAAGTAGCTTCATACATTCCTGAATTAGCAAAAATTAAACCTGATAAATTTGGGATGCATCTGCATTGCATTAATTCTGGTCATTATAACTTTGGAGATCATAATGAACGATTTTCTATTCAAAGTATATCAAAAGTATTTGCTTTAACTATGGCCATGTCATTATTAGATGATGAATTATTTAAACGTGTGGATGTCGAGCCTTCTGGAGATCCGTTTAATTCTTTAGTGCAATTAGAATATGAAAATGGGGTTCCCAGGAACCCATTCATTAATGCAGGCGCTCTTGTGATATGTGATGTTTTAATATCGTTATTAAAGGATCCAAAAAAAGATTTTCTCAATTTTATACATAAGATCACAGGCAATGCTGATATTGATATCAATCCAAAAGTTTTTCAATCCGAAAAAAAACATAGTTACCGTAATGCAGCAGTATTAAATCTAATGAAATCTTTTGGCAATATTAAAAATGATATCGAAACCGTCCTTGATTTCTATATCTACCAGTGTTCTATAGAAATGTCTTGTAAAGAGCTATCTACTGCATTTATGATATACGCCAACGGCGGAAAACGATTATTCGACAATGAACAAATCTTATCATCCAGAAAGGTTAAACGTATTAATGCGATAATGCAGACTTGTGGTTTTTATGATGAAGCCGGTGAGTTTAGTTATAGAGTAGGTTTACCTGGAAAAAGTGGTGTTGGCGGAGGAATTGTAGCAGTACACCCCGGGCAGTATACTGTAACGGTATGGAGTCCCCCATTAAACCCCAAAGGAAACTCAGAACTGGGGATGCATACCTTAGAACGATTAACTACCCTAACCGGGTTATCTATTTTTTAATAGTATAATCTTCTAATGGTAAGGCTCACTGGTAAATTAAATTTTAAATAAATACAAAATTTCAGATAAAAAATGTAGTATAAAAAAACATTCTTTTTTTACTTCTAATCTTTAAAAAACTATGGGTTTAATTTACTTTCTGCCCATTTTAAATTATTCTTTGCTAATTGATAATCAGGATTTATTTCTAAAGCTTTGTTACAAGCTTCTTTTGCTTTTTCATAATTACCTAAGGCAATATATGATGAACATATATTATTATATGCTACTACACTATTAGGTTCTGCTTCTAACAATTCTTTACTAACTTCTATACACTTCTCGAAATACCCCAATTTGTAATAATTATAGCTAAGATTAAGGTATTCTTCTGGAGTTAGTTTTCGATTTTCTCTTCTATCAATACCTTTAAAAGATACACTAAGATTATTTTTAGTTAAAGACGTATGAGGTTTAATCATCAAAGATTTTTCACAGGATATTTTAGCTTCATCATACATTAATAAATTATTATATGCAGAACATAGATTATTATAAGCGATATTATTATTAGGATCTAAAGAAATAACCTTTTTTGAAGCTTCAATACTTTTAAAATAATCTTTCTTTTTATAGTACAGCAAGCTTAATTCTATATATCCGTTTACCGAAGGTGCTTTAGCCACTTTTTGTTCTACTTCTAATAGATGTTTACCTACTTTATACGGGTTTTTTATTATATAGCAGATTGGTGCATCATCAATTTCAATTTCATGCACTGTGTTTTCGGGAGACCAATTTGCACTTTTTACATCTTTATTATACTTGCCTTCTGCCAACATAACTATAGAATAATCCCAATCTGGAGAATCTCGTTTTACTAATGCATATTTTAAATTTGGACTTTTATCGAGATGGTAAGTTACTTTAGTTTGACTTCCATAATACATTCGTACCCGAGGAGGATTATTTTTATCTCCAACATTTTTTTCTAGCCAGTCTAATGCAGGTTTAATTGCTACACCATAATAATCTATCTCATAATTTCCATACGCTCCTCCTACGCCACCAATAATTGGACTAAAATATAATGCTTGCATTGGGTGATATTGTATCATAAACCGTAATGGTTGCAATAACAACAAGAAAAGAATTCCATAGATTGCTAGCTTTACATTTTTTATTTTTATCAATTGAATTAATCTACTCCATGATAATGCACTTAGTACAACGATGGGTAGTACTGAAAACATAAATTGCCTTGAACCATCATGACTATTGGGCTTACCAAAAATAACTAGTAACATCGGGAATACAGTAGTAAACAACACTATAGATATATATAGTATATTCTTATTGGTATTCTTATAATAAAGTAAGGGTATCAGAAAAAAACCAATAAATGCATGTAATGGCATTGTAATAATAAACAAGTTTTTAATTGCAAAATACCAAGGCACATTAAAACTGCTCTGCCAATTCCCTTCAAATATTTGTAAGTTTTCAAAACCTCTAAACTCGCTCGTTTTAAATAACATTTCAAAAGGAACTTTTATAGGGTTGGTTTGTGCATATGGCCAAAAAATACTCACGGCCAAATACGCAAGCACACATACTCCAACAGATTTACCAGCTAATAGCAAAGTATCTTTTACTATAATTTTTTTGAAATTTGATTTATAATTCTCAAGTAACCACCATAGTAAAACTGCCAATAAAACATACCCAATAACAATTAGACCAATTATTCTAATATTAATTAGAATGGAGATATTGAGGATTAATAAAAAAGATCTTTTAATAGATATTCTAGGAAGTTCTTTTAATAACTTGACAATATGAAACAGAGAAAACATATAAAATGCAGCAGCAGGAATGTCTTTTGGATTATTCATCGAATATCCAAACATTACAGGAGTTAACACTACAAATAATAATGTAAACAACCCGACTTTCCAGCCTCCTAGCTCTTTTCCTAATAAACCGCAAAACAAAAAGAGTAAAAAACCAAAAATAGAATTTAAAAAATTTTTAAATTCATATACTCCTATAAAGCTAAAAAATTGATGTAAAAAATTTGACAATAAATCAAAAAAGCCTCCAAAACCATTCATTCCATGGTACTCTCCATCAATATTTTTGTTGACATCATAATAATTTCCTTGATCATTAATTGGGCTTAAAGTTGCAATTTCATCTATTCCTTTAAAGTAATTAAGAATTCGAGTTCCATGATCTTGATGAATTTTAGTATCTTCTAAAGGCCCATAATCTTGACTCAAAAAAGCCATCGTGTAACCTATTAAAACTGCAACTACAATAAATCCATTACGATAAATGCTTTTTGGAACAAAATTCAATTTCATAGAGATTGGTTTTTTTGAAAAAAACTTTTTATCAAATTAATAATTTTGTTTTGATCTTCCATATGTAAATCATAAAACAATGGCAATCTTAATAATTGATTTGCAAAAGTATCGCAATTCTTAAGTTCTACATTTGTGTTTTTTTCGATATAGAAAGGGCTTTTATGAAGTGACACATAATGAAAAACAGAAAAAACATCATTATCCTTTAAAAACGATATTAATTGACTTCTTTCTTCTATGTTTTTACAAACTAAATAAAAGAGATGGCCATTTGAAGTAGCATAACTAGGGATTTCAGGTAATTTTAATAAACCTTCACTCTCAAGCTGTTTTAAACCATTATAATAATTATTCCATAAAACCTTTCGTCTAGATTGAATTTTTTGCAGGTTTTCTAATTGTGCAAACAAAAAAGCAGCAGTAACATCTGAAGGTAAAAAAGAAGAACCTACATCAACCCAAGAATATTTATCTACTTCTCCTCTAAAAAAAGCTGAGCGATTCGTGCCTTTTTCCCAAATAATCTCTGCTCTCTTATCGAAGCGCTCATCATTAATAACCAACATCCCTCCTTCTCCTGAAATTATATTTTTGGTTTCATGAAAAGAAAACGTAGCTAAATGACCAATACTCCCCAAAGGCTTATCTTTATAATATGAATCTATAGCCTGCGCTGCATCTTCTATTACAAATAAATTATTTTTTTTTGCAAAATCCATAATCGAATCCATATCACAAGCAACTCCTGCATAATGAACAACTACAATAGCTTTCGTTTTAGGAGTAATTAGCTTTTTCAAAGAATTAGCATCTATATTTGGATTATTAGTATAACTATCTGCAAAAACAATTTTGGCACCACGTAAAACAAAAGCATTAGCAGTAGACACAAATGTATAGGAAGGCATAATTACCTCATCACCAGGTTTAATATCAATCAAAATTGCAGCCATCTCCAAAGCATCAGTACAAGAAGAGGTTAGCAAACAATTCCTAAAACCAACCGTTTTTTTAAAAAAATTATGACATTTTTGAGTGTAATATCCATTACCTGAGATTTTACCTCGATTCACTGCATCCTTAATATAATACAATTCATCACCAGTCATGTAAGGTTTATTAAAAGGTATCATAGCATCTTGTCCTATTATTAATTATTTAGCATTAGAGTTCCAAAAAAGCTGTGGTGTTTTATTTTCCCATATTAACACACCTGCTTTCTCCCAAGGAGAGTCTATATTTTTATGCAATAAATCTCTTTCCCACTTAAAAGATACTTTAATTCTTTTTTTTACAATTTCAAACTCTTGCTTTTGCGTCAAATCAATAGCATTACGATATGACCAAAAGGAAGTATAATCTACAAAACCTTTTTTCAAAGAATATGCATTCTCTTTAATATTAGGTGCATTTACAACCCACATCCAATTTACATATGTACCTCCTTTCAAATAATCTCCTGGCATGCCTTTTTCATCTAAAATAGGTAAAAAACTATCTTTGTATTTCAAACCATATACTTGATGATATCCTCTAAAATGATTATCCATAAATACTGGATGTTTACATATTCCAAAATATTTCACTAAAGATTTATCTACAAAATGTGTAACACTACTAGAGCCAAAAAAACTATAATGCACTTGCACTTGTGAAATAATTGACAAGAAAAAAAATGATACCAGTATACCATTTCTTATTCTGTTTCTGTTGTAACTACGTGGATTATCATCTTGAATAAATTTTAATAATTCTATTTTATTGACAACAGAATTTGAATTCGTGTCAAAAGTATTTTTATATAAATTTATTTTATTAAGAAGTAATACGGGATAACACATAGGAGAAGCTTTTACGATTTTCTCAAGTAGATTTTTCCCTGTATAACTTACATTATTTACATCTACCCCATATGTTTTTCCTTTTCCTATTTCTGAAGATTCGCTTGTTGATTCCTTATCATAAACATGATTGACAAATTTTATACGATTAAGAATATCTAAGCTTTGAATTATCAATTTCAATTTATGAGAGGGTAAATTAGAATCATCATAATAAATAACAAGGCTTTCTTTTTTAGACGTTATTTTCCTCCAAATTCTATCCCACCATGAAACCGGAACCATAAGAAAATAAATAGAAATACAACCAAAAGCAAAATAAGGTATTGGATATTCTATATATATTCCTAGATGCAAACCAAGGCCAATAATCAATAATGGTATTCTAAATTTTTTATTCCAAAAAATAAAAACAAACAGAAACTCAAATACTATTGTCAAATGAGATAGAAACTTGATCAAGAATTCTTGGTTAAGTATCCATTGAGTATCTGCAATAGAAACGTGAGGAAGTGAAGACGGTAACCACATCCCTAACCCCCCAAGCCACATTGGAGATTGCATCTTATAGAAGATAACAGAATCAAGATAAACTATTCCTAGTCCCATAAAAACAGGTAGTAAATAATTGATTTTTGACACTTTAGAAGGAACGTATATTAAACCTTGATTTAAATATTTTAATTTCTTGAGTACTATATCGATCGATAAAAATCTACTTATAGGTAAAAATATAAGTAGGAAATTGATTCCTATATACACATAAAACATATGATAGGAATAATTAGTCATACTAGAAATAAATATCAGCGTAAACAAATAATTAATGATTGTTACTGTTCTTGTATATAACCCAATAATCATAAAAACAAGAACTGTCATCCATAACAACATCAACAACTTGGTATCAGGAAAATGAACATCGATATATGGCAATCTATCAAAATAAAGCTGACGATGATTAAATATTTCGATGATTTCAAACAAAAAATTAAGACAGTATGCTATTCTAAAAATAGCCAAACCTTTTGCAGAAATTTTTTTAGTAAATATAGCAGCCATACTGCACAATTTTAATTATTAAAATGGTTTATATTTGAGTTTCTATACTATCAACACGTAATAAGTCTGTTCCCTTGGTAGAATATACGCCATTTTTTATAGTATTCTTTTTAATCACTGCTCCACATCCGATAATACAATGTTCTTCAATTGTTACGTGATCCCTGATTGTAGCATTTATTCCTATAAAACAATTATTCTTAATTGTTATTTTTCCTGAAACAGCAACCGACGGTGCTAAAAAACAATGATCTCCAATTGTAGAATGGTGAGCGACTACAGTTCCAGACCACAAAACGGTATTAACACCTATTTTGGCACCAGGTTCTATTACACAACCATCAAAAATAAAACTATTTTCTCCTACCATTTTTGAATCCCAAATATTTGCTCTTGGACTAATATATGTAACAAAATTATAGCCTAGATCTTTTGCCTCAAGATACAAACGTTCTCTTACCGTATTCACTTTATTTGGCCCGATTGCAATTAATAATTCGTGTGTTTGAGCTGGAAAAAAATTGGTTATCTCTTCAAAATCAACAACTGGTAGATCACAAAATTTATTTACAGTTTTAAATTTTTTCTCTACAGAAAAGGCAATAACTTTATTATAATTATCTCTTTTTAAATATTGATATGCCATTTCGGCATAATCACCAGTTCCAACAATAACAACAGACTTCATAAAGCGATTATTTATGTATCACAAGCGTTAATTCATAAAGATCATAAGAATGGTCAATAATAAAATTTCTTGTCATTTTTTCAACTATAAAAGAGGTTAACTTACTTAAATCGGGATAATACAATCGATCATATTCATAATCTACATGAGGTGTCATTAGATTTAAAATAACTTTCTTATTACTAATCTTAAACATATTTTCGATTGATTCAAAAACATAGATTTCCCAATCGTTCGTTTTTGAATCTAGTTTTGCATTATATGTACCAGAAGCTATAACATAATCAAAATTTTCGGAAACGTTTTCAACATTTGTTAGTTGAGCTTTATCATTACCATAAATACTATTAACCTGATCAATCATATCAGGAACTATATCAATTCCTTTATATATAAAATCAAGTTCTTTTTTTTTACAATACTCCAAATATCCACCACCGCCACATCCGACATCAAGAACAGAAGGCTTATTAAAAAAATCTATATATCTATTAATTATTTCAAATCTCAAATTCTGAGTCTCCTCATTTTTCCAATCCATTCCTTTAGCTCCAAATCCATATTCTTCTACTTGCTTTTGATAGTAATCAACTATTTTCTTTTCATTTGGTATTGGTTTCATCGTAAATTTTTTTAATAATGGTTAACGGCCGTTGTTTAGTTTCTTCAAAAATTTTAGACAAATAAATTCCTAATATACCAACACTTAAAATAATTAGACCACTCAAAAACCAAATAGACAAGATGAGAGATGTCCAACCACCTAAGTAATCCTTATAAAATAAATTGGATATTAAATAATACATGGTAAACACAAAGGATGAAAAACTAATAATTAAACCCAGATAAAAGACATAAATCAACAAATTTTTAGTCGAAGAAGTAATTGCATTAACTAATAATGCAAGTTTCCTTCTGGTACTGTAAGTTGATGTTCCTTTTCCAAGTTTTTTGACTTCAACAGGCAACTGGGTATATCCAACTAGTGCAAAAACGCCTCCAAGAAATAACTCTCTCTCAGAAAAATTCTTTAAGGCTTCTATATATTGTTTATTCATTAATCTAGCCATCAAAATGTTTTCCTCAATAGGTACATCTGCAAGGTTATTGAATATTTTATAAAATATCTTTCCTGTTATTCGTTCTACAAACCCACCTTTTCTGGTTTTTTGTACTCCGAATACCACATCAACATTTTGTTCACTCATTTCTTTATAAAAAATGGTAAGTAGCTCTGGTTCTTCTTCTAAATCAGAATCTAGCAAAAACACATAATCTCCAGTAGCATACCTTAATCCTGTCATTACAGCTTTATGATGTCCAAAATTTCTGGACAACTCTATAAGTTTAACTTTTGAATCAGAATTTCTAATTTCTAAAACCTCTAGATTAGAATGATCAGGAGAACCATCATTTACAAATACAATCTCATAATCTTCTGTAAGTTTCTGTGCAACTTTTTGTACTCTTTCATAAAACTCTTTAACAAAGCGTTCAGATTTATACAGAGTGGTGACGATTGATAACTTCATGAATTAAAACTTTTCAAAAATGAATTTGCATTTTCACCTTCATTAAAAATTAAGTCCAAAACACTTACTCCATGTTCAAAAGGAGTTGACGTTTGATTATATTCTTTGTAACCAGAATAATCTATCCATTCTATCTCTATCGAGTTTTCATGAAAAAGAGCATCTTTAATATAAGTCTTTGCTGTGGGACCTGAAACATAAGTTTTTGCTTCTAATTTTATACAAGCGTCGATTAACCTTTCATTAGCATCTCCAACAAGAGAAAGTTCTGTACTACTAATTATAGGGGTCTTAATATTTAAAATATCACAAATTTCATGAATAAACTTCTTGTTGATTTCACTAAGCAATAAAGTATCTATTTCTAAATATAATTTTTCAAACCGCTCTCTGTATTTTCTAAAAAAGGGAGCTTTCCCGTATACGGCCTGTAAGGTTTTCCAATGCTTTACATTCCATTTGGGTAAAAAAACTTTGGTTTCATCAACTCTCTGATCAAGATTATTTTGTTTAACAGGAATAGTAATCCATTCTAACCCTTTATTAGTTTTTAAAATATTTCGATTCCGCCAATCATTTTTTGTGTATTGAACTTCATCATATAACACAAATACATCAACCATATTGATCATGTCAAAATACCCTTTCCAGGGAATATAATTTGATTGAGATATTGCTATTTTTTTTTTCAAATATTATAATTTAAATACTATACATATATTGTTTTTTCGAAGAATTTAATGCAGGAAAATTTGGCTTACAAGAATTTTTATCATTAGTATATTTCTTTCAAAACCAACTCTTTTTCTTAGCGCATTAAAAAGGTAAAACAAGTTATTCATTATTTAACGTCCAAATATAATACTATTAATTTTCTATCACTACATTCATAATTATAGATTACAAAAATGAAAGTATTACTTCTCTTTAACACATTAATAACAAAACATTTACATTTCTTTAATTTTTAAATTTTCGAAAAATTTATTTCTCCAATAACAAAAACAATATAAAACTATTATATTTAGTCATAATTCCTTAATTTAAATTAGTAATAATTAATTCTGAATTAAGGAATTATGACTAAAATAATTGTACCCTAATTTCATATAATCCAATAGGTATATGTTTAGAAATTTTACTTCAAAAAGCTTTGAGTTTAAATCTTTAGTCATCATACTATTTGTTACTCTACTAGTATACTTAAATCATTTTGACAATCCATTTTTTTTTGATGATTATCATACAATTACCGAAAATGAATCTATCCGAAGTTTAGACAACTGGACGAGTTTTTTCTCAAATGCCGATACTTTTAGTTCTCTTCCCGCCAATAGATCATACAGACCTGTAATTACATTGATGAATGCTATTGACTATTCATTGGCAAATGGATTAAACTCTAAATATTATCATTATCACATCTTTTTTTGGTTTTTGGTTCTAATTATTTTAATGTTTCGATTAACTAAACATATTTACGAAAAATCCATAGAAAAATATCAATGGATTGTAGTCACAGCGCTTTTTGCAACCGCTTGGTTTGCACTCCATGCTGCCAATGCAGAAACTATTAATTATATCTGTGCTCGCTCTGATTCTTTTTCCTCTTTATGTACCGTAGCCTCTTTACTTTTATACATTTATCCTTTTGGAAAAAAATGGCACTTATATTTAATTCCTATGGTTATTGGTATCTGGACAAAACAAACCGGAGTTATGGTTTTTCCAATACTATTCGTCTATATTATCCTTTTCGAAAATCATTCATTACTTACTGATTTCAAAACAGATACTAAACAGAAAATAATTGAGGTATTTAAAAAAATTGCTCCAACCGCTATTATCACTACTTCTCTTTTTGTTTTCAACCAATATTACTTAACTCCAGAGTCAACAGACTCTACTAATTATTTGGTAACAAGATTTGAATATATTAGCACCCAATGCTATGTAATCATGCATTATCTAGGTAATTTTATTCTTCCAATTAACCTTAGTGCAGATCCCGATATCACTATTATAAAACCTTGGTACAATTTCAAAATACTTTTAGGGGTATTGATCATTTTAGGAATGTTATTTTTAATGGTAAAAACTGCTTTCAAAAAAGAACTAAGACCAATTGCTTTTGGTCTTTTCTGGTTTTTTATTGCCTTATTACCAACTTCCTTAAACCCTCTATTTCAGACTGCAAATGATCACCGTATGTTCTTTCCCTTTATAGGTCTCTTTATTGCTGTTCCATGGGGAATATTAATTATTCTAAAAAAGTATAATGTATTTGAAAAAGGTAAAAAATATACTATCGGCATTGCAATTGCACTATCGATAATCCTTATCGGTCATGGATATGGTACATTTCAAAGGAGTGAAATATGGAATTCTGAAGAATCACTATGGTTAGATGTTACAAAGAAAAGTCCAAAAAATGGAAGAGGGCAAATGAATTATGGTCTAACTCAAATGGAAAAAGGTAAATTTGATGTCGCGCTAAAATATTTTAACAAAGCAGACAAATTAATCCCCAAGTATTATATTTTGTACATCAATTTAGGTATTGCATATGGAGCAAAAAAAGAGCATTCTACAGCAGAACATTATTTTAAATCTGCAATACAGTTAAATAATAGCTCTCCAGCTCCAGAATTTTATTATGCACGATATCTTTCTGAACAAAAAAAGTACAATGAAGCTGAGATATATTTAAAAAAAGCATTGGTTAAAAGTCCAAATCATATTCTATCTAAGGAATTATTAAAACAAATCTCAAATAAGGTTGTAACCTCTGAAAAAGAGATAAAACCCTTATTAGAAAAAATAAAAACAAATCCCGATATTAAATCTTATATTAATCTAAGTCTTATATATTATAGAGACGGAAAATATAAATTGGTAATTTCAACTTGCAAAGAATTATTAAAAATAGACCCTAATAATACTCTTGCCTATAACAACATATGTTCGGCTTATAATCAAATGGAGCAATGGGAACTTGGTGCTGAAGCCTGTAGAAAAGCACTGGAGATCAATCCTGATTATGAATTAGCAAAGAACAACTTAAAATGGGCAACAGACAACATTAACAATTAATTAAAAAAACAATAAATAATGCTTAATAATAAAACAATAGGTGTAGTAATCCCTTGTTACAATGAAGCTACTCAAATAACAATGGTTCTTGACAGTATGCCAGACTTTGTTGACCGTATTATTATTGTGGATGATGTATCCAAAGACCAAACAGTAGAGGTTGTTATTAAATATTTAAAAAATAATACTTCAGCTTTAAAACTAACCTCTAATCTTCAAAAAGAAATAGTTCCAACCATATATAATAGAGCTGATATCGAGGTGCATCAAAAAAACATAGAAGAATTAAAAAGATTTCCTCCTATTGAAATTTTAAATAAAAATCCGGAGGAAGAAAAAATTATTGTTATTAAGCACCTAAAAAACGGAGGAGTTGGAGCAGCTGTTGCCACAGGGTACAAGTGGTGCAAAGATCATGATATTGACTGTGCTGTAGTAATGAATGGTGATGGTCAAATGGACCCAAATGAACTTGAATCTATTTGCAATCCTGTCGTAAAAGAAGAAATTGATTATGTAAAAGGAAATCGATTAATCCACAAAAGTGCCTGGGTTATTATTCCAAGAGTTCGTTTTTTAGGAAATTCTGTACTAAGTATACTTACCAAAGTGGTTTCAGGGTATTGGGGGATATCTGATACTCAAAGCGGATATACAGCTATGTCAAATCACGCTTTAAATTCAATTCCATTATATAATATTTATAAAAGATATGGAATGCCTAATGATGTATTAGTAAAACTCAATATCGCTTTCTGCACAATTCGTGAAGTAAAAATAAAACCTGTTTATGGTGTTGGTGAACAATCAAAATTGAATGTTATTAAAGTTTCTTTTCCTATATTATTCTTATTAATTCGCTGCTTCTTTAAACGATTGCATACCAAATATTTGATTAGAAGTTTCCATCCACTATTTTTATTGTATTGGATCTCATTTATTATTGGAATAATCAATATGTATTTCCTATATCATTTATTAGTAAACTTTTTCATCCCAGATTCTAAAACTCCAACTGATTATCTTATAATTTTCATTTTCTTAACCATTTCAGGATTTCAATCTTTACTATTTGCAATGTGGATGGATATACAAGATAATGAAAGGTTATCTCAATAAACCTATTCTAAGTCTCTTAATTGACTTAATTGAATAGGTGAAAGATAAAACCAAATGGCTCCGGGAATAAAAGATACAAGCTGTAATAAAAATATAATAAGTGATAATGCGATAGCATCTTGAGAAGGAAGACCATATAACTGAAAAATTATGACTAACGAAGTTTCACGAACTCCTATTCCTAAAACAGTAATAGGAAGCAATGTTAGTAATCCTAAAATGAAGACTCCTAAAAACAAACCTATATGATTAATAGGTATACTCATACTCCAGGCTATATAATTAAAAACACCATATATCAATACCATACTAAAACAAGTAATACTTAGAGCCGATAAAACTCCTTTAACACCAAGGGTGTGAGAATTAAAAGCTTCCCACCATGGTTTAATATATTTTTTAATTTTCTTTCGAAACACAAAAAGGACAAAAAGCAACACTACTAATACTATACCCAATAGTAATGCAGACGAATAATTAGAAGAAGGTTTTAAAATCTTAAAATTAATTTGATAATAAAAAAGAGCTATTAAACTAAAAAAAACCAAGCAAATCAAATCAAAAATGCGATCCATAATAAGACTGGACCATCCAACCTTCTGATTAGGTAACTGATCCTTTATGTAAAACAACCTGCCAAAATCGCCTAATTTCCCAGGAGTAATATTCGCAAGAAAAAGACCAATAAAAAAAATCTTAAGTGCCTGGTAGCTATGTAATGGTATCCCAAAAGAATTGGAAATGATTTTCCATCTTACACTTTTCAGATAAAAAGCAATCCAAAAAATAACTATCGCTACTAACAAATGCGCAATAGAAACTTTTTTTATAGACTCTAATGTATCTTCCCATCCCACCTTATATATCAAAAGGCAAAACAGAATCACACCCAAAAATTTTATCCAAAAACTAAACTTCTTCAAAATATTATATCCATATAGCACAAAACAGTAGCGCAGAATCTTTCTAAAAATATAAAATTCTTAAAAACTATTTATTAAATAAAAAAGGTTTCATCATTACTGATGAAACCTTAGAGCGGGAGACCAGGTTCGAACTGGCGACATTCAGCTTGGAAGGCTGACGCTCTACCAACTGAGCTACTCCCGCCTTTCGCGGCGACAAATGTATTAGATTTCTTCTAAACTAAAAAACAAATAAATATTTTTTTTATGATAATTTCACGTTAAAATTTAACAAAAGCCAGTTGTAAATATTTTTTTGTGTGTATTTTAGCGATAAAAATTGTTTTTTATCGAAAAAATCATATATTTGCCTAATTGATAACATTTTAAGATATTATCAATTTATATTTATGCCAAAAAAAAACAAAAGCTGTTTTAACCATATATAGGTTATGGTTAAAACGTAATTTATTTAAGCTTTAATTGTAAATAAAACGTAAAATATGAAGATAAAATTACCCCTCATAATCTTATTTTTATCTTTAGCAACTGCTCAGGCTCAGGTCAAAGTTGGTGATAACCCCAATCAAATAGATTCTTTTTCTATTTTAGAATTGGAAAGTACTAATAAGACATTCGTTCTCTCTAGAGTTACTACAACTCAAATGAATGCAATGACTCCTTTAAATGGAGGATTAGTCTATAATACAACTGTCAATTGCGTCTTTCAATATAACAATAATAGCTGGTCAAGTCTATGTACCGGCAATGATGATCAACAACTATCCTTTAATCCCACGACAAACATTTTAAGTTTGGAAGATGGAGGATCTGTTGATTTATCTTCTCTAATATCCGCAGGTCCCGTAGGACCGACTGGAGCAACTGGTGCACAAGGAACAACAGGTGCCACTGGAGCAACCGGAGCGCAAGGAACTACAGGTGCTACTGGAGCAACCGGAGCACAAGGACCGACAGGTGCCACTGGAGCAACTGGAGCACAAGGAACAACGGGTGCCACTGGAGCAACCGGAGCACAAGGAACTACAGGTGCCACTGGAGCAACCGGAGCGCAAGGAACAACAGGTGCTACCGGAGCGCAAGGAACAACAGGTGCCACTGGAGCAACCGGAGCGCAAGGAACAACAGGTGCCACTGGAGCAACCGGAGCACAAGGAATAACAGGTGCCACTGGAGCAACTGGAGCGCAAGGAACAACGGGTGCCACTGGAGCAACCGGAGCACAAGGAACAACAGGTGCTACTGGAGCAACCGGAGCACAAGGAACTACAGGTGCCACTGGAGCAACTGGTGCACAAGGAACAACGGGTGCCACTGGAGCAACCGGAGCACAAGGACCGACAGGTGCTACTGGAGCAACTGGTGCACAAGGAACAACGGGTGCCACTGGAGCAACCGGAGCACAAGGAACTACAGGTGCTACTGGAGCAACTGGTGCGCAAGGAACAACAGGTGCCACTGGAGCAACCGGAGCACAAGGAACAACAGGTGCCACTGGAGCAACCGGAGCACAAGGAACTACAGGTGCTACTGGAGCAACTGGTGCGCAAGGACCGACAGGTGCTACTGGTGCAACCGGAGCACAAGGAACTACAGGTGCTACTGGAGCAACTGGTGCGCAAGGACCGACAGGTGCTACTGGTGCAACCGGAGCACAAGGAACAACGGGTGCCACTGGAGCAACCGGAGCACAAGGACCGACAGGTGCTACTGGAGCAACTGGTGCACAAGGAACAACGGGTGCCACTGGAGCCACTGGAGCACAAGGAACAACAGGTGCCACTGGAGCAACTGGAGCGCAAGGAACAACGGGTGCCACTGGAGCAACCGGAGCACAAGGAACTACAGGTGCTACTGGAGCAACGGGTGCCACTGGAGCAACCGGAGCACAAGGAACAACGGGTGCCACTGGAGCAACCGGAGCACAAGGAACAACAGGTGCCACTGGAGCAACCGGAGCGCAAGGAACAACAGGTGCTACTGGAGCAACTGGTGCACAAGGAACTACAGGTGCAACCGGAGCACAAGGAACAACAGGTGCTACTGGAGCAACCGGAGCACAAGGACCGACAGGTGCTACTGGAGCAACCGGAGCACAAGGAACAACAGGTGTTACTGGAGCAACTGGAGCGCAAGGAACAACAGGTGCTACTGGAGCAACTGGAGCGCAAGGACCTACTGGTAACACAGGAGCACAAGGAACAACAGGTGCTACTGGAGCAACTGGAGCACAAGGAACAACGGGTGCCACTGGAGCAACCGGAGCACAAGGAACAACAGGTGCCACTGGAGCAACTGGAGCGCAAGGAACAACGGGTGCCACTGGAGCAACCGGAGCACAAGGAACTACAGGTGCTACTGGAGCAACTGGTGCACAAGGAACAACGGGTGCCACTGGAGCAACCGGAGCACAAGGAACAACGGGTGCCACTGGAGCAACCGGAGCACAAGGAACAACAGGTGCCACTGGAGCAACCGGAGCACAAGGAACAACGGGTGCCACTGGAGCAACCGGAGCACAAGGAACAACAGGTGCCACTGGTGCAACCGGAGCGCAAGGAACAACAGGTGCTACTGGAGCAACTGGTGCACAAGGAACTACGGGTGCCACTGGAGCAACCGGAGCACAAGGAACAAC
Organism: Aquimarina macrocephali; assembly: GCF_051627225.1. Taxonomy (NCBI): domain Bacteria; kingdom Pseudomonadati; phylum Bacteroidota; class Flavobacteriia; order Flavobacteriales; family Flavobacteriaceae; genus Aquimarina; species Aquimarina macrocephali. The sequence goes on along the minus strand of NZ_CP151795.1, from coordinate 3,269,841 downwards.
GGGTGCCACTGGAGCAACCGGAGCACAAGGAACAACAGGTGCCACTGGAGCAACCGGAGCACAAGGAACAACGGGTGCCACTGGAGCAACTGGTGCACAAGGAACAACGGGTGCCACTGGAGCAACCGGAGCACAAGGAACAACGGGTGCCACTGGAGCAACTGGTGCACAAGGAACAACGGGTGCCACTGGTGCAACCGGAGCGCAAGGAACAACAGGTGCTACTGGAGCCACTGGAGCACAAGGAACTACGGGTGCCACTGGAGCAACTGGAGCAACCGGAGCACAAGGACCGACAGGTGCTACTGGAGCAACTGGTGCACAAGGAACAACGGGTGCCACTGGAGCAACCGGAGCACAAGGAACAACGGGTGCCACTGGAGCAACCGGAGCACAAGGAACAACGGGTGCTACTGGAGCAACCGGAGCACAAGGAACAACAGGTGCCACTGGAGCAACTGGAGCGCAAGGAACAACAGGTGCTACTGGTGCAACCGGAGCGCAAGGACCAACAGGTGCGACTGGAGCAACCGGAGCGCAAGGAACAACAGGTGCTACTGGAGCAACCGGAGCACAAGGACCGACAGGTGCTACTGGAGCAACTGGTGCACAAGGAACAACGGGTGCCACTGGAGCAACCGGAGCACAAGGAACTACAGGTGCTACTGGAGCAACTGGTGCGCAAGGAACAACAGGTGCCACTGGAGCAACCGGAGCGCAAGGAACAACAGGTGCTACTGGAGCAACCGGAGCACAAGGAACAACAGGTGCTACTGGAGCAACTGGAGCACAAGGAACAACAGGTGCTACTGGAGCAACCGGAGCGCAAGGAACAACAGGTGCTACTGGAGCAACCGGAGCACAAGGAACAACAGGTGCCACTGGAGCAACTGGTGCACAAGGAACTACAGGTGCCACTGGAGCAACTGGTGCACAAGGAACTACGGGTGCCACTGGAGCAACCGGAGCACAAGGACCGACAGGTGCTACTGGAGCAACTGGTGCACAAGGAACAACAGGTGCCACTGGAGCAACCGGAGCACAAGGAACAACAGGTGCCACTGGAGCAACTGGTGCACAAGGAACTACAGGTGCTACTGGAGCAACCGGAGCACAAGGAACAACGGGTGCCACTGGAGCAACCGGAGCACAAGGAACAACGGGTGCCACTGGAGCAACCGGAGCACAAGGAACAACGGGTGCCACTGGAGCAACCGGAGCACAAGGAACAACGGGTGCCACTGGAGCAACCGGAGCACAAGGAACAACAGGTGCCACTGGAGCCACTGGAGCACAAGGAACAACAGGTGCTACTGGTGCAACCGGAGCGCAAGGACCAACAGGTGCGACTGGAGCAACCGGAGCGCAAGGAACAACAGGTGCGACTGGAGCAACCGGAGCACAAGGACCGACAGGTGCTACTGGAGCAACTGGTGCACAAGGAACAACGGGTGCCACTGGAGCAACCGGAGCACAAGGAACTACAGGTGCTACTGGAGCAACTGGTGCGCAAGGAACAACAGGTGCCACTGGAGCAACCGGAGCGCAAGGAACAACAGGTGCTACTGGAGCAACCGGAGCACAAGGAACAACAGGTGCTACTGGAGCAACTGGAGCACAAGGAACAACAGGTGCTACTGGAGCAACCGGAGCGCAAGGAACAACAGGTGCTACTGGAGCAACCGGAGCACAAGGACCGACAGGTGCCACTGGAGCAACCGGAGCACAAGGAACTACAGGTGCTACTGGAGCAACTGGTGCGCAAGGACCGACAGGTGCTACTGGTGCAACCGGAGCACAAGGAACTACAGGTGCTACTGGTGCAACCGGAGCACAAGGAACTACAGGTGCTACTGGTGCAACCGGAGCACAAGGAACAACAGGTGCTACTGGTGCAACCGGAGCACAAGGAACTACGGGTGCCACTGGAGCAACCGGAGCGCAAGGACCGACAGGTGCTACTGGAGCAACTGGTGCGCAAGGACCGACAGGTGCTACTGGTGCAACCGGAGCACAAGGAACTACAGGTGCTACTGGTGCAACCGGAGCACAAGGAACTACAGGTGCTACTGGTGCAACCGGAGCACAAGGAACAACAGGTGCTACTGGTGCAACCGGAGCACAAGGAACTACGGGTGCCACTGGAGCAACCGGAGCGCAAGGACCGACAGGTGCTACTGGTGCAACCGGAGCACAAGGAACTACAGGTGCCACTGGAGCAACCGGAGCACAAGGAACAACAGGTGCCACTGGAGCCACTGGAGCACAAGGAACAACAGGTGCTACTGGTGCAACCGGAGCACAAGGAACAACAGGTGCCACTGGAGCCACTGGAGTACAAGGAACAACAGGTGCTACTGGTGCAACCGGAGCGCAAGGAACAACAGGTGCGACTGGAGCAACCGGAGCGCAAGGAACAACAGGTGCTACTGGAGCAACCGGAGCACAAGGACCGACAGGTGCTACTGGAGCAACTGGTGCACAAGGAACAACGGGTGCCACTGGAGCAACCGGAGCACAAGGAACTACAGGTGCTACTGGAGCAACTGGTGCGCAAGGAACAACAGGTGCCACTGGAGCAACCGGAGCGCAAGGAACAACAGGTGCTACTGGAGCAACCGGAGCACAAGGAACAACAGGTGCTACTGGAGCAACTGGAGCACAAGGAACAACAGGTGCTACTGGAGCAACCGGAGCGCAAGGAACAACAGGTGCTACTGGAGCAACCGGAGCACAAGGAACAACAGGTGCCACTGGAGCAACCGGAGCACAAGGAACTACAGGTGCTACTGGAGCAACTGGTGCACAAGGAACAACGGGTGCCACTGGAGCAACTGGTGCACAAGGAACTACAGGTGCTACTGGTGCAACCGGAGCACAAGGAACTACAGGTGCTACTGGTGCAACCGGAGCACAAGGAACAACAGGTGCTACTGGAGCAACCGGAGCACAAGGAACTACGGGTGCCACTGGAGCAACTGGTGCGCAAGGACCGACAGGTGCTACTGGTGCAACCGGAGCACAAGGAACTACAGGTGCCACTGGAGCAACCGGAGCACAAGGAACAACAGGTGCCACTGGAGCAACCGGAGCACAAGGAACAACAGGTGCCACTGGAGCAACTGGTGCACAAGGAACAACGGGTGCCACTGGAGCAACCGGAGCACAAGGAACAACAGGTGCCACTGGAGCACAAGGAACAACAGGTGCTACTGGTGCAACCGGAGCGCAAGGACCAACAGGTGCGACTGGAGCAACCGGAGCACAAGGAACTACAGGTGCCACTGGAGCAACCGGAGCGCAAGGAACAACGGGTGCCACTGGAGCAACTGGAGCGCAAGGAACAACGGGTGCCACTGGAGCAACCGGAGCACAAGGAACAACAGGTGCCACTGGAGCAACTGGAGCACAAGGAACAACGGGTGCCACTGGAGCACAAGGAACAACAGGTGCCACTGGAGCAACTGGAGCGCAAGGAACAACGGGTGCCACTGGAGCCACTGGAGCACAAGGAACAACAGGTGCGACTGGAGCAACCGGAGCACAAGGACCGACAGGTGCGACTGGAGCAACCGGAGCGCAAGGAACAACAGGTGCCACTGGAGCAACTGGAGCGCAAGGAACAACGGGTGCCACTGGAGCAACCGGAGCACAAGGAACAACAGGTGCCACTGGAGCAACTGGAGCGCAAGGAACAACGGGTGCCACTGGAGCCACTGGAGCACAAGGAACAACAGGTGCCACTGGAGCACAAGGAACAACAGGTGCTACTGGAGCAACTGGTGCACAAGGAACAACAGGTGCCACCGGAGCAACTGGAGCGCAAGGAACAACGGGTGCCACTGGAGCAACTGGTGCACAAGGACCGACAGGTGCTACTGGAGCAACTGGTGCACAAGGAACAACAGGTGCCACTGGAGCAACCGGAGCACAAGGAACTACAGGTGCTACTGGAGCAACTGGTGCACAAGGAACAACGGGTGCCACTGGAGCAACCGGAGCACAAGGAACAACAGGTGCCACTGGAGCAACTGGAGCGCAAGGAACAACGGGTGCCACTGGAGCCACTGGAGCACAAGGAACAACAGGTGCCACTGGAGCACAAGGAACAACAGGTGCTACTGGAGCAACTGGTGCACAAGGAACAACAGGTGCCACCGGAGCAACTGGAGCGCAAGGAACAACGGGTGCCACTGGAGCAACTGGTGCACAAGGACCGACAGGTGCTACTGGAGCAACTGGTGCACAAGGAACAACAGGTGCCACTGGAGCAACCGGAGCACAAGGAACTACAGGTGCTACTGGAGCAACTGGTGCACAAGGAACAACGGGTGCCACTGGAGCAACTGGTGCACAAGGAACAACAGGTGCCACTGGAGCCACTGGAGCACAAGGAACAACAGGTGCCACTGGAGCAACTGGAGCGCAAGGAACAACGGGAGCCACTGGAGCCACTGGAGCACAAGGAACAACAGGTGCGACTGGAGCAACCGGAGCACAAGGACCGACAGGTGCGACTGGAGCAACCGGAGCACAAGGACCGACAGGTGCGACTGGAGCAACCGGAGCGCAAGGAACAACAGGTGCCACTGGAGCAACTGGAGCGCAAGGAACAACGGGTGCCACTGGAGCAACCGGAGCACAAGGAACAACAGGTGCCACTGGAGCAACTGGAGCGCAAGGAACAACGGGTGCCACTGGAGCCACTGGAGCACAAGGAACAACAGGTGCCACCGGAGCAACTGGAGCGCAAGGAACAACGGGTGCCACTGGAGCAACTGGTGCACAAGGACCGACAGGTGCTACTGGAGCAACTGGTGCACAAGGACCTACTGGAGCACAAGGTGATCCTGCAACAGATGATCAAACACTTTCTACCGATGGAACCCCAGGTAATATCTCTATAAGCGGTGGAAATACAATTAATCTAAGTGTAGTAAGTACAGATGCTAATAATGAAATCACAGCAGGAACTGATGGTGGTGCATTCTTTATCAGCCCAGTAAAAGCGATGGGGAAAGTCGCAGGTAATGGTACCGCTGCTAAAATATTGAATGCAACTGTTTCTAGGATAAATGAAGGTGATTATCAAATAACATTTACAAGTCCAATGCCAGATGATGACTATATCATTCAATTAGCAATTGTGGATTGTGGAGGTGATTGCCCAGGTAATACCGGAGCAAACTATGATGATCCTGGTATCACATATTATAGTCAAACTACAGCTGGATTTAGAGTTAATATTGGAGACAGCGATAATGGAACTAATCAAAAAGATGATATAGATTTAGAATTCATGTTTACTGTACTTGATTTTTAACTTAATTACTTTACTCATCTTTTAAGGAACTAGATTAGATATCTAAAAAATTAAGGTAAGGAAAAGCGTAATACTATTAAAAATGAAAAAAACACTACCCCTCATATCTTTATCATTTATCCTATCTGTTGGCATGTATGCTCAGATTGGCACAGGTGACGCAAATGCATTAATGGGATTACCTGCCGCTACTGATTTAGCTGAAATAAATGCTATTATTGGTCCTACAATTGGTTCTGTAGTTTTTAATTTAGATGATCAGGAAATTTATCGATTTACTAGCACAGGGTGGCAAAGAAGTACCGATGATCAATTAGATTCTGAAGTAAACCTAGCAACTCCTATTGATGTTGATGAAAGTGGTGAAACTACTCCAACTCTTGAAACTAATGTACAACAAGTAATACAAGCTATTGCCCCCATTACATCAGGAGCTGCAAGAGTATTTTACCCACCATCAATTGAAGTTCCTGTAGCAACGAATGGTACATTTACATTAAATCTTTATACCCAATATACTGCTCAGTTTTCTTCTCCTACTGCAACTAGTCCTTCAGCACCAGATATACCTGTATATGCTGCAAACGAATTACATTACTATGTAACTTTTGCTGACCCAACAGTTTTTAACACTGGTACTATGAGTATAGATGCAAATGGAGTTTTAACTTATACTGTTATTGGTCAGCCGGCAGATTATAATTCATTGATCAATGTAGTATTTGTTGTTAAATAAATCAACATAATCAAAGCCTTAATGAAAAAACATCTACATATCAGATTACTTATCATACTTTGTATGTTAGTATTTGGTAATTTTATTTCTTACTCTCAAGCACTGATAGAAATTGAAGTTAATTGGGTAGCATGGTCATCTGAAAACAGAGTTACTTTTAGAGACCCTTCAAATACTACAATAGCTCCTACAATCTGTAATCCTGGTGATTGTTTTACAGGTTTTTCAAATACCGCTTATAACAATATTGGTACTCCGCAAGCTTATGCCAGTGTTCCATATGGAACTGGGTATACATTACTATTAGAAGATACTTTTGGTGATGGTTGGAATGGATTTGGTAGTTATGTACGAGTCTATCAAGATGGAGTTTTAATTCTAGAGTCGTTTCCAAATTTTTTCACAAATACAACGCTTACATTTAATGTCGTTCAACCACCAGCAGAACTAAGTATTACTGATATTTTTGTTAATGAAAATGCAGGAACAGCAACTTTTCAAGTTACGCAAATCGGGGCAACTACTGGTCCTTTTTCTGTAGATTATACGACAACTGATAATACTGCAATTGCAGGGTTGGATTATACCACTACTTCATCTACCCTTAATTTCTCTGGTACTACAGGAGAAATTATTAATGTGGTTGTTCCTATTATAGATAATTCTTACGCTGAAGTTAACGAAACTTTTAATTTGATACTCTCTAACCCCAGTGACCCAACTGTTATTTTAGATAATGCCATAGCAACTATCATTGACGATCCTGGTGATACTCCCATACAGGCAAATGTACCACTAACACTTTTTGATGAGTTTAATGGGTATTATGATTATGCCGTTACCGGAGATTCGTTTAGAAACAGTACTGTTAATGAATGTAGTATTATTGGTGCTACCACCGGAACAACATTAACTACTACTATACCGGTTGGTGCTACAATTGAAAAAGCATATCTTTTCTGGGCACATTCTTCGGCTTCGCCAGATGAATCGGTAACTTTTGAAGGACAAACTGTGAATGCAGATATTATTAGAAGTTCCACTTTTGGAGGTGCAAGTCTATATGGAATGACTAGTGATGTCACCACATTAATACAAGGTATACCTAATCTTTCTACAAATACATTTGATTTTTCTAATCTTACTATTGATAATGGTGAACCTTATTGTTCTAGTACAGTTGTGCTAGGAGGTTGGAGTTTAATGATATTTTATACTGCTCCTGCCCTACCCGCCGTAAGTATTAATCTATATAATGGTTTTGATGGTCAGCAAAATAATAGTAACAGTTATAATCTAACTGGTTTTTTTGCCATAGGAGCGTCGGGTTCTAAAACTACTATACTTTCCTGGGAAGGTGATCAGGGATTAGCAAATAATGAATCTCTTACTGTAACTACAGGTTCAGGAACATTTAATCTGTCTGGGGATGGAGGGCAAACAGGAGGAAACCCATTTAACTCTACAGTATATGACAACACTGTTGGCCCGGTTGTTAATAGAACTACTCTAGGTCTAGATTTAGATACCTATGATATTTCTGCTTTTATAGGTCCTGGTGAATCTACTGTAACTACAAATGTAGGTGTGGGTCAGGATTTTGTGATCTCTAATGCAGTATTACTTAAAGTCCCAAGTAATCTTATTATAGGTACTGTTTTTGAAGATGTAAATTATGGTGGTGGAAACGGTAGGAATCAGGCAACTTCATCAGGAGTGCCAATAGTGGGAGCTACTGTAGAGCTCTATGATAACACTGGAACATTTATTGAATCTACCACTACTGATACCAATGGACAATATTCTATTGGAGGTATGCAAAATGGCGCGTATAGTGTGAGAGTGGTTAACAGTACTGTTAGATCTACCAGAGGTGGTGGAGCTGCTTGTACTACATGTTATCCTATCCAAACATACAGAAGAAATTATGCAGCAACTGTCTTTACAGATGTTACTACAGAAATAGGAGGCGCCTTGCCATCACAACAGGATGTGGCTGCAGGTACTTTTACTGGTGCCCAAAGTATATCTTCAATAACCATACTAAGTGAAGGAGTTGTTGGTATGGATTTTGGTTTTAACTTTAATACAATAGTAAATACTAATGAAAGTGGTCAAGGGTCATTGGAACAGTTTATTGTAAATTCTAATAATTTGGATGAAACAGGATTAGACATTGAAGCTAATAGTATATTTAATCCAGCTTCTGGAGAAGATACTTCAGTTTTTATGATTCCTCCTACTGGTGACTCTTTAGGTAGGACTGCTGATGCAAATTTTGCTAATGGGTATTTCGATATTACCATTAGCAATGGCAGTAACCTTACAACCATTACAGATACCAATACAAATATAGACGGTAGAACGCAAACGGCATATTCTAATACCAATACCGGTACTATTGGAAGTGGAGGAAGTACCGTAGGAGTATCAGGAAATACATTACCTAATTATGATCTTCCTGAAATTCAAGTACACAGAAACAATGGAGATGTGCTTCGTGTACAAGGAAATAATACAGTTATAAGAGGTCTTTCAATTTATGCGGGAAGTAATTCTGGAATTATATTAGAATCGGGCTCTTCTATAATAGATGGAAATCTTATTGGAGTAAATGCAGACGGTCTATCGTCTGGAAACATTGATTATGGAATTGAAATAACAGGAGGAATTTCAACTATCTCCAATAACTATATTGCTTCAAATACAGATACAGGACTTTTTGTTAACGGAGGAACTTCAACCACAATACAATACAATGATATTGAAGCTAATGGTACTAATGAATGTGCTGATGGTATTGCTCTGGTAAGTGGTTCTGGAGTTACAATTCAATATAACTTGATCAATAATACCGCTGCAATTGGAATAGAAGGATGGAATTACCCTGGTGGTGTACTAATAAATGAAAATACAATCACTAACTCAGGTCAAAATGGAGGAATATGCTCGGGATCTACAGAAAACAGTGGTGTACGCTTGTATGGAAATAACTCTTCAATTACATCAAATATTATTGCAAATAATGGAGGTGCGGGTATAGTAATTACAGGAGGTAATACTTCTGGAAATTTAATTTCTCAAAACTCTATATACAATAATGGTACGTCTAGCCCTGCTTTGGGTATTGACATAGATCAAGCAACTACTGGTAACCCTGTAGGTGATGGTATAACCATAAATGACACTAATGATAGTGATACCGGACCTAATGGGAGTCTTAATTTCCCTACATTTGAATCTATCGTAATTACAGGAAATAGACTAAGAGTAAGTGGTTGGAGCAGACCAGGTGCTACATTAGAGTTTTTTGTTACTGATATTTCTCAGGGAACAGCAACTACTGGTGATAATCAATTAGGACTAACCCAAGATTATGGTGAGGGTCAAATATATTTAGGTTCTGCGATAGAAGGGAGTGGTTCGGATCAGGCTTCTGGGACTTCATCATACTCGGATCCTGATGGAAATGCAGACACTACGAATCGTTTCTCTTTTCAACTTGTATTAGCAACAACTTATCCCGCTGGAACATTAATAACAGCTACAGCAACATTATCTAATAGTACATCTGAGTTTTCTAATACCTTCCCCATAGGAGCCAAGACTGTGATAACCAATAGGAGAATTACATATAGAGTAAAACCAAATTAGTAATTTATAAAAAAATAAAATATTTAAAATTAGGTTAGGTGTATTTACCCCTGTATTTGATTTACTTTAATACTTAATCCTAATGATTGTTAAACACATATTTATCAAATCTTTATGAACCAAACACCACTTTTACTTTTTAATGATCAAATACTGATCTTTAAAGTAATACCTTAAGTACCCCAAGAAAAAAATCAAACTTATTATCAACCATTTAAGCAAAATATCAAAGAATTATAATAAATAATACATAATTCAAATTGAATCATTGATTTTTACAATAATTCAGTAAAATTTCTATATCAATCTATTTATTTTCTTATGTTTGCTTTGTCAAAATGTTTATTTTTTACGAATATGTAACTTTTCAACAAAACCATACCTTTAATCGAACTAAAAATGCATTTCACCGATAAATAATTGCATTTTATCGTGAAAAAGTGGTGTACTTTGCTAAAAAAGAATATATTTGCCATAACATATTTACTGTTAAACCGTAAAACAGTGTTACCCCAATATAACTATGGATAGAATAATTTTTATTGTCGTATGCTTTCTGGCCCAAGTTACTATAGCTCAACAAGCTTTTCATAACTATGGGAATATTCAAATTCACGATCAAGGTGAAGTTGGTTTCCACACTGATTTAATTAATGATGGTACATTCGACCAAAATTTAGGTCTTGCAGGGTTTTATAATCCTACAGGTAGCCTTAATGTAACAGGTGATAATCGTCCCGTATTTCATAATATGGAAATTGATGTTGTAGACGATTTGCTGCTGGATGTTGCTGTTGGTGTAACAAACTTTCAGGAATTTATAACCGGACGAGTACAAACTCCCAGAGATAGACGTAATGTTTCTTTAGATTATATAAATGATGCTCCTTATCTGGGTGCAAATGATGATCGATATGTAGATGGATATTCTTCTATTACCGGAGTATTAGATTTTACTTTCCCTATTGGAGATGATTTTAGATTACGCCCTATGCGTATCGACACTCAGGCAGCTGTAAATACAGCGAGAGGCGCTTATTTCTTTGAAGACCCAAATACTCCTAATTTTTTCTCTACCAGTTTTAATACTGATAATTTTAGTAATGTATTATTTGGTGTGAGCTCTTTTGAATTTTGGGACCTTGATGGAGATGTAGAAACTAGAGTAACTCTTACCTGGGATGACAATAGTAATATACCAACTCTTGTTGATGAGTTAGAAGATCTTAGAGTTGTAGGATGGGATAGAAATTTACAACAATGGGTAAGTTTAGGAAATTTTGTCGCTTCTGGGGATTTAAATAGTGGAGAAATCACTTCAGAACTAATGATTCCTGATAATTACGTTATTCTTACATTTGGTTCTTCAGATATCATATTAGACGGTGATCTGGAAATATTTACAGCAGTTTCTCCGAATGGTGATGGGGTTAATGATACTTTTATCATTCAGGGTATTGAGCAATTTTCAAACAACGAACTAACAATTTTTAATAGATGGGGAGTTGAAGTATACCGTAAAAAAGGATATGACAATTCATGGGGAGGTTACTCTGAAGGTAGAGCTACAATTGCTAAAGATGAACAATTACCAGTTGGTACATATTATTATATATTAAAAATTGAAGGTCAAAAAGATCGTTCAGGGTATCTGTATATTAATGTGTAAGATTACATTTCGCCCAAAAACTATAATTTTGACTCATTAATACAGTATTATTTCCATCAAATAAAAAAGTCATATTCCAAAAAAATATAAATTCACGATACTTATAAAATAATAAATAGTTAACTTCAGATTACGCAAAGTCATTTTTTAGGGACATTACTAATTTTAAATTAGTATTAAATGAAGAAAACATTACTTATTATCCTGCTAATTCTACCTGGAATTATTTTTTCTCAGATCGATGAGTTTTCTGTTATGGGACTTCCGACCGCTACTACAAATGTAGAAATGAATGGCGTAACTGCTGCCGCTACAGGATCAATTCTATACAATCTGGAAGAAAGTAAAATATTTGTTTTTGATGGCACAAATTGGGTAGCTACTACTAATGATAATTGGTTGATAGATGGCAATACAGGCTTGCCCGCCACATCCTTTTTAGGTCACATCGATGATGTGAAAATGGAAATTCGATCCAACAACTTACCATTATTACAATTTGGAAGAAGACAAACCTTAGGACTAACACAAGCCATTCCCGATTACACAGATAATAACCAACCCTTGGTACATATTAATGGAGATGGTACTACATCTGCGCTTCAGTTTGCGGCTGCAGGTGCGTCTTTTTATAAACCAATGTTCTTTACTACAACAAATGGAAGTTTTCGCCTAAAAGGAAGTACTGGAGGAACAGATCTGTTTGAAATCGGTTCTGCCGGGCCTGCAAATGATGGGAAATTAGAATTTATCATTGGTGATGATGGTAATGAATCTATTGTATTTAAACGATACGATTATAGACGTGGTCAGTTTCATCGAGAATTTTTTAGAGTACAAGGAAGTAACAATACTGCTGATGCCGCCACTAGATTTGGTATTAACCTAAACCCACAAGAAGTTGCTATAGACACTGGCTATGATGATCCATCCACCGGATTTAATGTTGCAAACTCTACTTTACAGCTCGAAGGATCCTTTTCAACTTCGATAACCAGTACTACCGGAAATCTAACATTAACCGAAAATCATCATACTATTCATATCACGGGAGCACATAACATAACGCTACCTAATGCCAATACTTGTGAGGGTAGGATTTACATTCTGAAAAATAGTACCAATGTAAACAGAACTATTAGCACGTATCGTGATCTTACCAATTCAAACCAGACTACTATCGGAAGTGAATCTGTATTATGGATAAAAAGTGATGGCACCAATTGGCAACAAATAAATAATTTTACAGGATCCAGTGCAGGAGTAATTGTAAGCACAGACACTAATAATGATATTACAGCAGGTACTGATAGTGGAGCTTTTTTCGATAGTCCTGTAAAGGCAATGGGTAAAGTAGCAGGAAATGGAACCGCCCTAAGAATACAAGGTGCAACAGTAGTAAGAAACGGTATTGGCAACTACACAGTAACACTTAGTAGTACAAGAAGTACTGATGACTATATTATTCAATTAACGGTAAACGATCCAAGTGTTTATCAATCTTCTATTCAGGTTACTGCTCAAACGACATCAACATTTACTGTACAAATTTATGTTAGACTTAATTTCGATACCACTCTTTATATAGACGATGCAGATTGGTATTTTACAATAAATGATTTTTAAAAAAAATCTATAATTTCTTCACAAAATGATGTGCCCATATTTCATATCCTTCATTAAGGTAGAATTTATGTGAAGGATAATTCACTACATAACTATTTAGTTCTGAGGCTTCACATCCCCTACTCTTTGCATATTCATAAATCCAATTAAATACTTTCTTCCCTATTCCTTTACTTCTGTTCTGCTCATCAATATATACATGATCGGGCTCACATGACCTTCCAACATAATGACGTGTCATAAACCATAACCCAAAAAAACCAATTAATTTTTTATCTGAATACACTCCCCAGCATTCATAATTCTGTTCAAACATCTCACTAAACCTTTGCGTTAAAACAACATCAGAAAATTGATCATTCATTAATTTCTGAAGTAATGGTAAAACGATATCAAAGTCCTCCTTTAAAATTTTGTGAAATGCTAAATCCATATGATGCTTTTCTGCAAAAATAATTATACATTTATCTCAAAGATGTAAAGAATTCTTAAAAAATAAAGAATCTGCCAATTATATTGTTTTGTTGGCTATTTATAGCTTCTTTTTAAGTATTGCAAACGAGTTTAAAAGAACAAAAAACATAAAGATGAAAGAAAAATCAGGAAAAACACAAGATCTGATCGATAAAAAATTTCTAGAGGAACGTAGTGTATTTCTTTGGGGACAGGTAGATGACAAGTCGGCTAAACATGTAATCGATAGACTTATGTATCTGGATATGGTAAGTAACAAAGAAATCAAACTATATATTAATAGTCCTGGAGGATACGTTACTTCAGGATTTGCAATGTATGATACGATTAAAAGTTTAAAAAGTCCGGTTTCTACTATTTGCACTGGATTAGCCGCTTCTATGGGGTCAATTCTTCTAAGTGTAGGCGAAAAAGGCCGAAGATTTATCCAGCCTCATGCAAAAGTGATGATTCATCAACCAAGTGGTGGTGCCAGAGGACAAGCTTCTAACATAGAAATTCAGGCAGCAGAAATTCTTAAGACCAAAGAACTAAGTGCTCAAATACTTGCTGATAACTGCGGACAAGATGTTGAGAAAGTATTGAAGGACTTTAATCGTGATTATTGGATGGATGCTGAAGAATCATTAGAATACGGAATTATAGATGGAATTCTGGAATAATACATCCAGAAATGATATAAATTGTAATCCGATTATACCTATGGTAAGAAGAGATTTTATTGGTATTAGTGCCCTGGGGATGATCGGAGTTTCATTATCATCATTTTCTATGCTTCAGTCAGAATTCTCTAAAGATGATCTTATGGGAAAAAGCAATCCATTACTTTTTGGTGATGGATATAAGCTTCGAAAAGATGCTTATGAAGCTTTTCTTAAAATGAAGACTGAAGCACTAAAAAGTGGATTCAAAATAAAAGTTGTTTCCAGTTATAGAAACTATGCGCACCAGAATCGAATCTGGGAACGTAAATACAAAAAGTTTACAACCAAAGGGTTATCCCCTATTAAAGCAATACAAAAGATTATAGAATATTCTACCATTCCTGGTACATCAAGACATCACTGGGGTACAGATTTAGATATTGTAGATGGTAATGCTCCACAACCCAAAGGATTGCTTCTTGCCGAGAATTTTGAGGGTGATGGCCCATTTTGTAAGTTTAAAGAGTGGATGGATAAACATGCTAACTCTTTTGGTTTCTATCTTGTATATACAGATAAAGAAAATAGAAAAGGTTTTAAATATGAACCTTGGCACTATTCGTATGCTCCACTTTCTATTCCCATGTTAAAAGCATATCAGAAACTAGATATTGCCACAGAGTTAAAAAAAGCAAATTTACTTGGCAGTAACTTTTTCTCAGAAGACTTCATTAAACAATATATTACAGAGAACATATCTGATATTAACCCAGAATTATTATAGTAATATAAAATTCTTATTATTTTTATAATTCTCCAGAAAAATGTTCCTTTTAACTCAAAATCACCTTTTTGCTATTTCGTCGCATCCTATGCTATGTGTAAAATTCTTCTTTTTCGGTTAAATCAAAAAAGTCAAGATCAATTCTATATACTAAAATTATACTATTTTAGTTATTTATTAAAATAAAGACCCCATACTAATGAAAACTTCTTTAATTAAATATTTTTGCGCTTTTATTCTTTTATGTACTGCCTTTTCTTGTTCTAAAGATGATGACAATACCATTACAGAAACTCCAAGTGAAATTTCGATTACAGACGAAATACTAAAATTGGTAAATGAATATCGACAAGGTAAAGGACTAGAGGCTTTGGCAAAAAATACAACTGCCGAACAACTAGCTGCGGATCATACACGATATATGATTTCTAAAGGTAATATCAACCATGATAATTTTGATGCTAAATTCAAAACTTTACGAGAAAAGGAAAATGCTACAGGAATGGCAGAAAATGTAGCTAGTTTTTATCCCGATGCCCAAAGTGTTGTAGCTGGATGGATTGATAGTGAAGGACATAGAAAAAATATTGAGGGTAACTACACCCACACTGGTATTGCTGCTATAAAAGATGAAAGTGGCAGATACTACTATACACAAATTTTTTACCGCTAAACTCTGCAAACTCAACTATGCAAGGTTAGCACTAATCTTGTTCTTTAACTAAGAACGGTACCTCTAGTGGTTGCTTACTAAAAAGTGTTTTTTGCATTTTATTAGTAAGCAACTTTTATATTTATTAACTTTAAACTTTTCGATATCAAAATTAGTTTATAATGAGACGTGGCGGCTTAAAAATTAGAATATTAATAGGTTTAGCAATTATAGCATTTGCATTTTTTAAAAAATGTAATAATAAAACACTAAATCCCTATACAGATAGAGTACAAAATATTAATATGACAAGTGATCAGGAAATAGCCATAGGATTACAAAGTGCTCCCGAAATGGCCCAACAACACGGAGGATTATACCCTGATCAAAAATTACAAAGCTATATTGATATGATCGGAAACAAATTGGTCAATTCGAGTATGGCAAAACAAACTCCGTATAAATATGAGTTTCATTTATTAGCCGATCCAAATACTATTAATGCTTTTGCATTACCAGGAGGGCAAATATTTATAACCTATGCTTTGTTATCCAAATTAGAAAATGAAGATCAGGTTGCTGGTGTGTTAGGCCATGAAATCGGCCATGTATTAGGGCGACATTCTGCAGAAAGAATAGCAGAACACGAATTCTGGAAAACTATATCTACCGGGGCATCAGTTGGTGCAGATGCCGGAGGAATTGTAAATGGTATCGGACAAAATGTTTTATTAAAAAATGGGCGTGGTGATGAATTAGAAAGTGATAAACTAGGTATTTTATTTATGATCAATTCGGGCTACAATCCTGAAGAAATGATTGGTGTGATGAAAATTCTAAAAGCTGCTGCCGGACCTAACCGTACTCCTGAGTTTCAAAGCTCCCACCCTGACCCCGAAAATCGTATAGAAAAAATCAAAGAGGCAATACGAGAATATAGTAATGTGCAATAAAAAACCATTGCCTGTTTATATCAACAAGCAATGGCTTTAAAACTTATGACAGTTTCTCTAGAAGAGCTACTGCATCCTTGGCATTAGATAACTTTGCAAATTTCATTGCTGTATAGCCTTTACTATCTTTAGTTTTGATATTTGCTCCATTTTTCACAAGCACTTTAATAATATCTGTACGGTTATATCGCGCAGCATACATAAGTGGTGTCATCCCGTCGGATTTTTGATTAACATCGCTTCCGAGTTCAATCAGTTTTTTTACGGTTTCTAAATCTCCTTTTACAATTGCCATACAAAACGGACTTGTCTTATATGCTGTAAGATCATAATTATGACTGGCAGTAGTCACATTTGTTTCTGCAGCTATACTTACAGAGGTAATACACATAACCAATAAGGTTGCTAAAACTGTTTTTTTCATGATGAAATTGATTTTAAGTTATTTGATTGACTTATATACAGTACGACCTTAGAATCGGTATCATGTTACACCTACTTTTGCCAAATAACAGGATTTTAACTTTCTCATAACAAAATATTCTGATAAAGCTGATACATTTTTATGCAATAAACCCGCCTACCATTATAAAATGATAGACGGGTTTATACAGGTTTTAAAACTAATTCTGAGTAATTACTTTTTCTTAAGCTCTGAGATCAAAGTCATAGCTTCTTTGGCTCCTGAAATTTCTGCATATTTCATTGCAGTATAGCCTTTCGTATTTTTAAGATTGATTTTTGCACCGTTAGCAACCAAAAGTTTAATGATTTCTAATCTATTATAACGAGCTGCATACATAAGAGGTGTCATACCCTCTGAAAATTTATTTACTTCACTTCCTAGTTCAACCATTTTTTTCACCATTTCATAGTCGCCTTTAGCGATTGAAATACAAAAAGGAGAAACATTAATAATTTCTGTTTTTACAACCTTGTATGATTTAAGGTTTTTCACGGGATCGTTTGCTAAAACTAGACCAACCGTCATACACATTACTAAAATTGATAGCTTTTTCATTTTTTATTTTTATAGGTTCATTATTGATTTGTGCTATGTCAAAAATTTGACGCCGCAAATGAATTACATTATTCTTATAAAAAATAGTGTAATTTTAAGAATAACTTACTTTTAACCTTCCCTACACAAATTCGTTAATAATTTCACAAAAACGACACGTCAGATAATATTACAAAAAGGTATAAATCACATAGGAATAACATAAGCTTTTTGTATGCTTGTAAGTGAAGTTGTAACTTTGTTTCTTATTTCATTTTTTTGAGATTTAAGTTCAAAAAATAACCAACCAAAAACCTTAATTAAGAATACATTATGAACAAAAAAGTAATCCTGATGATCCTGGATGGATGGGGAACATCACCTGACCCTAAAGTATCCGCCATCGATCATGCAAACACTTCGTATATCGATAGTTTATACACTCACTACCCTAATGCTTCTTTACGTACAGATGGACTTCATGTAGGTTTACCAGATGGACAAATGGGAAATAGTGAGGTTGGTCATATGAACCTTGGGGCTGGCAGAATTGTATATCAGGATTTGGCCAAAATCAATATGGCAGTCAAAAACAACACTTTAAAAGACGAATCTGTTCTTCTAGATGCTTTTCGTTATGCCAAAGAAAAAAACAAAAATGTTCATTTACTTGGTCTGGTAAGCGACGGTGGGGTTCACTCTCATATCAATCATATTAAAGGATTACTTGATGCAGCTCATTCTTACGAATTAAAAAATGTTTTCCTTCATGCATTTACCGATGGTCGTGATGTAGATCCTAAATCTGGCAAAACTCACATTAAAAACATCCAGGATTACATGTCCAAAACCACAGGCAAATTAGCTTCTATCATAGGGAGGTACTATGCCATGGATAGAGACAAAAGATGGGAACGTGTTAAATTAGCATATGACCTATTGGTTAATGGAGTTGGAGAAACCAGCACTGATGCCTTAAATAGCATTCAAAATAGTTATGATAATGACATTACAGATGAATTTATCAAACCAATTATACTTCAAGAAAATGGAGCTTCGGTAGCCACAATAAATAATGACGATGTTGTGATTTTCTTTAATTTCAGAACAGACCGAGGCAGAGAGTTAACCGAAATGCTTTCTCAAAAAGATATGCACGAGTATAATACACATAAGCTTTCTTTACATTATGTTACAATGACAAATTATGATGAAAACTTTAAAGGCATTAATGTTATTTATAATAAAGATAATATTACCGAAACTCTTGGCGAAATCATTTCTAAAGCTGGTAAAACTCAAATTCGAATTGCAGAAACAGAAAAATATCCACACGTCACCTTCTTTTTTTCTGGAGGACAAGAACAACCTTTTGATGGAGAATCCAGAATATTAAGAAATTCTCCAAAGGTAGCAACTTATGATCTTAAACCCGAAATGAGTGCTTATGAGTTAAGAGATGCCCTTGTACCAGAACTACAAAAAGGGGATGTTGATTTTGTATGTTTAAACTTTGCAAATGGTGATATGGTAGGACATACAGGAGTGATGGAAGCTGCTATTAAAGCTTGTGAAGCCGTGGACCAATGTGTAAAAGATGTAGTAATCGCCGGACTAGAAAACCAATATTCTATTATTATGATTGCAGATCATGGTAATTGCGAAACTATGATCAATCCAGATGGCACACCACATACAGCTCATACGACTAATCCTGTTCCTTTTATTTTAATAGGTAATGATCAGATAAAAGTAAAAGATGGAGTTTTGGGAGATATTGCTCCTACAATTCTTGAGCTTATGGGGATAGAAAAACCTAAAGCTATGACACAAGATTCATTACTAAAATAACTATAATTAAGATACTTTCTATATTATCTTAAAGCTATTCTTAATAAGAATATAGTAAACAAAAAACACTCTTTATCATAGTTGTATAAAGAGTGTTTTTATTTTTCAAAATTCTTTTGTTACCTTAACCTAGATTATACTCCTTTATGTAAGTAAAAAAAAGTATAATTAATACGCAGCGAAACCCGATATTCTTGGTTATACATTATATGAGTTAAGCACTAACCCTTATTCATGAATATAAAAGAACAAGACAGACTAGTAAAAGCCTGCAAA
Source organism: Aquimarina macrocephali (assembly GCF_051627225.1). Lineage (NCBI taxonomy): Bacteria > Pseudomonadati > Bacteroidota > Flavobacteriia > Flavobacteriales > Flavobacteriaceae > Aquimarina > Aquimarina macrocephali. Next base: position 3,250,199 of record NZ_CP151795.1, on the reverse strand, counting down.
AAGGGTAATCGGGATGCCATGGAAAAAATATACAACATTTTTGCACCGCGAATGATAGCGGTGGGTCTTCGCTATTGTACAAATCAATCTGACGCAGAAGACATTGTACAAGATGCTTTTATTAAAGTATTTAAAGCCATTCAAAAATATCGTCATAAAGGAACATTGGGGAGTTGGATTGAAAGAATCGTTGTGAATTGTGCCATTGATCATTGGCATAAAATGAAAAAAACGATTCATGTCGATCATGAAGATTTCATTAATAAAAATGAGGTACATGAACTAGAAGAACCCGAAAAAGAGTATCTATCTAAAGAAATATCAATAGAGAAACTAAGAATCTTGATTAGTGATTTACCAGAACAGTATCGCTATGTTCTGAATCTTTATGCCATAGAAGGATATTCTCATAAAGAAATAGGAGAAATGCTTAACATTAAAGAGAGCACATCAAGATCTAACTATACCCGAGCAAGAAAGAAGCTATTAGAGAGTATGAGAAATAATGGAGTTGTAAAGTTTTAACGTTTAAAACCTAAATGAGTAACAAATGAAAGATGACAAAGACCTTTTAAAACCGCTTTTACGAGCAAAGTTTAAAAGTGATTCGGTTATACCATCGAAGGACAGGTTTGATGACATATACAATGCAGTACAGAAGCAAAAGGTTAAACGCAATTATATACCTTGGCATGAAATTACTGTAATTGCGATATTGCTTTGCGCTGTATTCATCTTGTATTATGTAATGAATGATACGACTTCAGAAAAAACAGACATCACTCCGTCACATAAAGAAAATATTGACTCTATCGAACCAAAAAATGAGCAAACTACAATCCAAACAGAAGAGCAACCAAAAATTATTGAAGTCAAGCCAGTAGAATCCAATACAGATTCTAAATCTGTAAAAACAGCCAAAACAGAAACTTTTTCTATCGACTCTACCATCTTAGAACCAGACGAAGAAAGTAAAGAAAAAGGATTTATTGGAGTATCCTATATCGCTTCAGAAAAATATGCTTCAACAAAAAACACTAAGTATATTAAACTTCCTGATTCAAGTATGATGGTAATGAGGAAAAATAGTAAAGTTAACTTTAATACTTCGATACAAAGTTATCGAAGAGTTGATCTTGTTGGTACTATATTCTTTTCAATACAGAAAAATGAATCAAAACCATTCGTTATACACGGAAAATATTGTAATGTTCAAGTTAGTGGTAATTCTTTTGCAATATCTACAGAAAAAGATGCTGATTATATCACACTTATTAAAGGTTTTGCAGAAATAATTCATCGTAAAACTGGTAAAAAACAAAAAGTAGTTTCGGGACAAAGTTTTAGTATCAATAACCAGGGGATTATTCTCCTTAAAAGAGCTCCTAATCAATTTGCCTGGAAAACTGGTGTTCTACATTATAAAAATGTTAGTGTGAGTCAAATTATCCATGATTTAGGAGAAAACTTTGATGCCAAAATTAGGCTAAAACGCAGTCCTTTACTCGATTGCAAATACACTGGATCTTTTAGCAATGCAACTACCGAAAAAGTTCTTGGTGAATTGGCTAAAAAGTTGAATATAAAAATAGAAAAGGAAGGCGAGATTTTTATAATTATAGGAGAAGGTAATTGCGCAGATTAAAATTTTGCATATCGTAAATATCTTCTTTGTAAACTCTAAAAAGATGTTTTAACATATTTGATTCTTTTAGTACTTCTTACTATAAATACAACTCGTTGGGCATTCGAAATTAATAGCATAAAAAAGCGTCAATTCGAGTGGTTTTTCGAAATAGAATGAAGAAAAATTGTATCGAGAATAGCTTTTTTAATTCAAAATTCTATTCTCGATACACTTCTTCCTTTGGTCGAAGCACTCGAATTGACAAATTTCGAATTAAAAAATCTTAAATGCACAACGGGTTTATAAATGCATTATTTATATATTAAAAAACCGGCCTATAAAGTGTTTTATAGACCGGTTTTTTAAATTTGAATATTATTAGTTCTATAAATCAAAAGTTATCGTTCCCTCTATTGAAGTAAGTACAACTTTGCGATCACAGGCTCCATCTCCAAAATCAATATTAAAGTTAACTCCAAAATTACTAGAATAATCTTGCGCTCCTTGCACAGGGTATTTAAGAAAGCTTAACCCTTCAAAACATGCTGCCTTATATACTATTGGTGATCCATCAACAGATTTTGATTTTACAAAGAAAGGTTCTTTTAAATTTTCTAATGAAGAAGATTCTTTCAAGGTAATAATCTCCTGCTCTGTAAAACGGTTTTCAAAAGAAAAATTTCTATTCGTAGTATAATGATATGTTTTTCCATCGGGAGCTGTAATAACTCCATCTATTTCTACATCAAATACAGGAATATCATTGGTGCTTTGTTCTTCATTTTTTTGAGCTACTCTATATCCATCAAAAATATACCCTTGTTCATATTGTACATTTTTAAACACTGCAGAATCCTTAAATTTAGATGGCAAATCTTCGGCTACATAGTATTCTAGGCTACCTGTCCAATCATCAAATTGACATTGATCTCCTGCATCATTCAAAATCATTTTACTGTAATGATCATATCCAGAAAAACCTGGGATAGGTTTTTCCTGATAAGGAATTAATAATTCAATAGAGAAACAAGTCCCTTTGCTGTTTTTGGATGATTTTTTAAGATCTAAGGAAGCTTGTTCTGAGATTTTTCCAAAATCATCCATAGCGAAGTTTACTGTTTTACTCAATTCAAATGTTTCTTTATTATTTTGTTCAGAAACACTATCATCAACATCATTTTTAGTACAACTCACTACTAGGCCAAAAATCAGGGCACAAATCAATAGTTTTTTCATGGTTTTCTTTTTTTAAGTGAATATTATCTTTGTTTTCTATTTATTAAACCTTAAAAAAATAAAAACGCTGCGTCGATACTTCATTATTTGTTAAACTAGCGTCAAATCATTGGATCAGGCATTAGATTTTGTATATATTGGCAGAGGAAACAATTTTGGATCAAAATGAGAAAAACATTTTTTTAACTATTCCCAGTTTTCTTTTTTCATGCGGAAAGTTCACAAGAGAAACTCTCGAAAAAAATATGTTAGCCATTGTTTCTGAGCAACCCTACAAAGATTGAATAATTCGATGACACCAAAAGAAAAATTAAACGCACTCGGACTCCAATTACCAGAAATATCAACTCCAGGAGGATCTTACGTATCTGTAAACACAAGGGGAAATATAGCCTATATAGCTATTCAATTTCCTATTCGCAATGGAGAGTATTTATATCAAGGTAGATTGGGAGATACCATAACTACAGATCAAGGATATGAAGCTATGAAATTATGTGCTCTTAATGTTCTTGCCCAAATAGACGAGAAAATTGGCTTTGATGCTATTGAAGGCCTTAATCATATTGACGCTTATTTCCAGTCAAGTATTAGCTGGGATGATTCTCCTATTGTGGTAAATGGTGCTTCAGACTTATTTATTGAAGTACTAGAACAAAAAGGCACGCACACCAGGGCAATTTTTGGAGTGGATAAACTTCCTCGAAATTTTAGCGTGGGTCTAACTACATCATTTACACTAAAAACCACTTAAAAATACGCTAATCATTATCGTAAAAAAGTGAAATCTTAAAATAGAGGGAACTGTTAGGTAGAACAAGCATTATTCTTTGTAAATTTGCCTTCTTTTACCAAGGAATTGTTTACATATGATTATTACCAAAACACGTGAAGAAATAGAATTAATGCGCGAAAGTGCACTAATCGTATCAAAGACATTAGGGATGTTAGCCCCCGAAGTTAAACCTGGGGTAACTACGCTACATTTGGATAAACTTGCAGAAGAGTTTATTAGAGATCACGGTGCAATTCCCGGTTTTTTGGGATTGTATGATTTCCCAAACACCTTATGTATGAGTCCTAATGCTCAAGTAGTTCATGGGATTCCGAATAATACTCCGTTAGAAGAAGGTGATATTATATCTATTGATTGTGGTGCTATTAAAAATGATTTCTATGGAGATCATGCGTATACATTTCCTGTAGGCGAAGTATCAGAGGAAGTAGAACGTTTACTTCGCGTTACTAAAGAATCTTTATACGTTGGAATTGCAGAGCTTAAAGTTGGAAAACGAGTAGGTGATGTTGGGTATGCTATCCAAAAATTCACTGAAGAAGCTGGTTATGGTGTAGTTAGAGAATTAGTAGGTCATGGTTTGGGTCGAAAAATGCATGAAGATCCCGAAATGCCTAATTATGGTCGCCGTGGTAAAGGGAAAAAATTTATCGAAGGTATGGTGGTTGCCATTGAACCTATGACAAACATGGGAACACATCGTATCAAACAATTACAAGATGGGTGGACTATTCTTACTGCAGACGGAAAACCAAGTGCTCATTTTGAGCATGATGTAGCTATAATTGATGGAAAACCAGAAATCCTATCAACTTTTAAATATATCTATCAGGCATTAGGTATTGAATCTAATGAAGAAGATGCCTTTAGGCAAGAAGTACTGACTGTATAATATATATTCTTTAGTGCTCAAAAGCCTTCTTTATGTAGCTTTTCAAAATGAAAAAACTATTTAAATTTATACTTAATACTATCCCCAGGCCGCTATTGATTCGATTGAGTTATATAGCACGCCCAATATTATCATTATTTTTACGAGGAAACACATATACGGATCCAATTGATGGTAAAAGTTTTTCTCGTTTTCTGCCTTATGGATATGGTAAACAAAGAGACAATGTACTTTCTCCTTCGACTTTATCATTAGAACGACATCGGTTACTCTGGTTATTTCTAACTAATGAAACCGAATTTTTTACTACTCCCGCCAAAGTATTACATTTTGCTCCTGAACAAGCATTTTATAAAAGGTTTAGAAATTTAAAGCACCTTGATTATACTACTACTGATCTTAATTCTCCATTAGCAGATGTAAAAGCAGATATCTGCAATTTACCTTTTGTCGATAGCGAATATGACATTATTTTTTGTAATCATGTTTTAGAACATATCCCAGATGATACTACTGCTATGCAAGAAATTTTCAGGGTGTTAAAACCAGGAGGAATGGCCATTCTGCAAATTCCTCAGGATCTAAATAGAGATGTAACCTTTGAAGATAACAGCATCACAGATCCACAAGAACGAGCCAGAATATTTGGTCAATACGATCATGTAAGGGTCTATGGCCGGGATTATTTCGAAAAATTAAGGTCTATTGGTTTTAAGGTCGATGAGATAGATTACACCAATATTTTATCAAAAGAATGTGTAACAAAATACTGTCTTGCCCCTGGTGAGATCCTTCCTGTTTGTTATAAGCATTAATACTTACTTTTCAGGAAAACCATTTACAGATAGTGTTTTTAATTCCTTATTCTGATCTTCATAAATAAAGTATGCTTTGAGTTCTTGATGTGTTTCTAAGAATTTTTTTGAGTCTTCTAATCCCATCGACATTAATGCAGTTGCATATGCATCTGCTTCCATACAGGTATTGGTAATGATAGAAACCGCCAGAAGGTTTGATTTTAGTGGATATCCTGTCTTAGTATTCAAAATATGAATATATCGCTCTCCGTTTTCATCAATTTTATACTTTCTATATCCACCAGAAGTGGCCATAGCTTCATCATGTAATGAAATCACCTTACTATAGGATTGCGTATCATCAAAATTAGGATCTTCTACTCCTATTTTCCATGGTTTCTGTTTAATTACATTACTTCCTTTACCTCTAATCTCTCCTCCTATCTCAACCAGGTAATTTTTAAATCCTTTACTTTCAAAAAAATCAAAAAAAACATCTACCCCATATCCTTTTGCCAATGCATTAAAATCGATATATGTTTTAGGGTCGTCTTTTACAATTGCATCTCCTTTCAGTGTAACTTTATCTAACCCAACCGATAGCAACAAGCTATCTATTTTAAGGCTATCTAAAGAGATAATTTTTCCTTCTGGTCCAAAGTCCCATGCATTTACCAAAATCCCAATAGTAGGATCAAAAGCACCATTGGTTTCTTTATATATTTTCTTAGAAGTAGTAAATACTTTTTCAAAATGGTCATCTATCGTTACTGTAGTATCACCAGAATTAATTCTGGATATATCAGAATCCTTGATATAAGTAGACATTGATCTATTAATAACGCCAATCAAACTGTCATATGATGTTGAAAAATCATACTCTTTATCATCTATAAACTGAACAGAAAAAGTGGTTCCAAAAGCTTTTCCATTAGTGTAGTTAAGGTGTAATTTAGCCTCCTTTTTACATGAGACAAACAATCCTATTACTATAACTATACCTATTTTTCGAATCATAATTTTAGTTCAAATGAGTTTCTATTGTTTGTAATCCTGCATATTCTAAAACATATTCTTCGTTTAAAAACACCGGTTTATTTGGGTTTTCAGAATTTTGTAAACCAACACCGGCATAGAATACTTTTGCTTCTTGTTCTATCGCATGCTTTTTAAACGACTCCATCCAGATGACATCATAATTATGAGGGTTATCTGGATACGAAACTACTTTAACAAGCACGAAATATCTTTGATTAGATTTATCAACACATACAAACTGCGGATGTTTTCCCAGAGTGCTATTAATTGCAATAAATTCGAAACCTTTTTTTTCTAATTCTTCACCTACAATATTCATTGCAAGGTTATGTAATTCTTGTCTGGTAAGTATTCTGGTCATAGGGAGGCAAAGATATTATTTTGAAAGCATAATTCAGAATTATACCGAACTCATCTTTATTTTTTGTCTTACATCAAAAAGTCCAACCATTTCTATGCATTCTTCACAAATAATAGTATAAAATATAGCCATTATTTTACGCATTCAGAGAAATTATTGTATGTTTAGTGTGATAATTTAATAAGCTTTTTCATGACTGTTAAACTATCTTTTTTAATGTGATAACCTTATAAACATACCCTATGGAAAATAAAATTACTTTGGCCGGATTAGATTTCGTAATTAATTTTTGTAACAAAATAAATACTCAACCTATTCCTTTGGCAGAAATCCCACAACAATCTTTAGCGAATATATATGCCAATCCCAAAGGAGAAAGACACTATATCGTTAATATTATTTCGTTTTTACCTCTTAAACTAGATCCTGTAAAAAACGCCAGTAGTGGTTTGTTTTTAAATGAAGAAAAAACCATATTCTTTAATTATAATGGAGTTACTGACATAAAGACCAGTATACATACCGAAAGTGGTTTGGTCGTTTCTCGAGATTTTAATATTGTATATGATTCTACCGATCCTATCCCCTCAGAATTTAATATGTATCATATTCAGATAGATTATAAAATTGCATCCCTAAGAACACAGAGTGTAGAAGCTATTGTAGTACATGATAAAAATCTAGATCCTGAGACCGATAGAGGTACAGTGACTACTCCTGTAACGAGTGGACAATAAAATGCATAAAACGATTATCATATGGTGTGTACTTCTTGGCTATACGTTTATGCATGGTCAATCTCAAAAAAACAGTCAGCTCAACTCATTTTACAACCATTTGGATGGTTATTGTAAAGAGAAGGTTTTGGTTATTGATTTTTGTAAAGCCGTAGAGTTTTATCGTAATCACAAGTTGGATTCTTGTTACATTTATGCTGGTAAAGCATTAGAAATCACTAAACATCAAGAACAGCGGGATATCTTATATTATATCCAGGGCGTAAGTGCAATTGGCAAAAATTTGTACACCAAATCCCTCCAAAACATGGACAGTATTTCTGAAGATTTTAAATTTTCAGGGCTTAAAAATCATAAACTTGGAAGAATCTATTTGGGTTTGGAGAACTATGATCAATCTATACAGTATTATAAAAAATGGTTAAATCAAGATGAAGAGACCAAAGATGAACTTTTACTAAAAACTGCTTACCATAATCTGGGTGTTTCTTACCTGCATAAAAAAGATTATACTAAGACAAAGCATTATTTTTCTAAAGAATTAGCCTTAATCAAAGAAAAGGATACTTTTTTTGTGATTGTCACCAAAATGGAGCTTGCAAACGCCTATTATAGTCAATATAAAGATGAGGAAGCTATCGCTTTGTTTAAAGAGTGCTATCAATTGGCTAAATCATTTCATGACATCGAGCTAAAACAAAATACAGCCAAAAATATGGCGGTAGTAGAAAAAAACAGAAAACAATACCAAGAAAGTGTTGCCTATTACGTAGAATACGGAAAATGGAAAGATTCTATCTGGAACAGAGATAGAATTTGGGAGCTTACAGAAAAAGACAAACAACTTGCTATTGCACAAAAGGAGCAGGAAATACTGTTACAAGATGAAAAAATAAAACGGCAAAAAACGCAACGTAACGGTCTAATTATAGGCAGTTCACTCCTACTATTGTTTATTGGTATTCTGGGATATTTTTATAAATTGTTAATTGGTAAAAAGAAATTGATTACAGAACAGAAAGAACAACTGGATATCGCAAACACAACCAAAGATTATCTGTTTTCTGTAGTCTCACATGATTTACGATCTCCTGTTAATGCATTGAAACGACAGCATGAAAAATTGCTGGATCACATAGCTGAAAAAGATTTCTCAGGAATCAAAAAAACTACAGATACTGCAATTACCTTAACAGAATCTACCAGTCATCTATTAAACAATGTACTGCACTGGTCGTTAGAGCAAAGTGAGCAATTATTTTTTGAACAGGAAACATACCCTTTAAAACCCATTCTTGAACATGTTATAAATGATTATGAATATTTGGCAACAACCAAAGAAATTGTACTCAAAACCTTATTAGATGCATCTATTTTGGTTACAGTTGATAAAGAATCCTTAAAAATTGTTCTTCGTAATATCCTTGATAATGCTATTAAATACACCAAAAATGAAGGGAAGATTACTATATCATCTGGTAATTACGCTGCGAACGAATGTTTTATTGAGATTAAAGATACAGGTGCAGGTATTCCACCCGAAATTTTAGCAAAAATTAACTCATTACATGACATTACCACAGATAAAATTGATCGGTCTAAAGGAGTAGGTCTTGGGTTATTATTATGTCATACACTCGTTAAAAAAAATAATGGACAATTAATTTTTGATAGCGAGCCTGGTAAAGGAACAAAGATCAAAATTGTATTACCAAAAGGAATTCACTAGCAATGAAAACAATACAGCTATTATTATTAGAAGACGAAGATGAAGAAGCTAAGGAGATTTCAGAATTTTTAGGCGATAATAATTTTGAAGTTACAAGAGCCTCAACCATACAGGATGCCGAAAGAAAAATACAGGATCATTTTTTTGACATGATCATTTTGGACATTATGATAGACGGGAAACCAGATGGTATTATTTTGGCACAGCAGATTAATGAACAACAGCTTAATATTCCTTTTTTATTTTTGACCAGTACACAGAGTAAACATTTTTTTGATCTGGCTAAACTCACACAACCTGCTACTTATTTACTTAAACCTTATAATACGTTAGAGCTTTTATTTTCTATAGAGCTAGCTATCGAAAAGCACTATAAGCAATCTAATACTCTAAGTTTTAACTCAGAAAATGCGGTATTGAGTCCTACTTATATTTTTGTAAAAAAGAATAAAAGTGTGATGAAATTAGCCATAGAATGTATTCATTATATTGAGGTAAAAGAAAAATATTGTAATCTGATAAGTGAAGAAGGTAATTTTTTGATTAAGCTATCCTTAATAAAAGTAAAAGAGTTATTATCGAATCCAAACTTTACCCAAGTGCATCGTAATTTTTTGGTCAATATTAAAAAAATTAAAGAAATCTACTTTGAAGACAATCTTATCATATTGATGGATGATGCCAAAATTCCATTTAGCGAACGTTATAAGGCCTTATTTATAAAGGATAACGATATATTAAACTAACCGAATTGTAATATAGGGAGATGTAATAGTAAGGCGCATCAATAGCTTAAAAAGAAATAACTTGTGTTTTTCTTAAATATGGCTGCTCCTGCCATAACGGAAAACCCCCATTTCACCATCAGCAGAAGCAGCATATTTTCTATAAAAACTAAATGTATGAACGTTTTAATTTTATTTAACTAAATACAAATGCTATTAATTGCAAAAAACCAATCTTCATAATTCATTTTCAAACCACTATCTCCTTCTTTGTGCTCTTTTAATTGGCTCTCTAACCTCGTTTCATTATCATTTCCACTATAAAATTAATTAGAAATACGCTATCTCATGAAAGCAATGCCATAAGCGTTAAAAACTAAAGCATAAGTGTATCTAAATTGGGTATAACTCATGAGAAATGATCTAATAAAAATGGAAATAACTATTTACTTAAATCTAATAAACTGTGCTTTATCAAAATAATAACTCGGTGTATATACAGGTTGGTTTTCGTCAAACCTATACCATGGTGAGATCGAAGTATCTTCAAAATTTTTAAGTAAGCACACATTCTGCGCTGGTGTATTTCCTTGAGCCAGAAGATACATCTTATTTCCTTTTTCGTTTACAATTTCATCTACAACAATCTCGATATGCCCTGGGGAACCAGGTTTTACAAGCATATCACCAATTCGTATATCTTTAACAGATATCTTTTTTAGCTCATTATGCATCGATAATGTCCCTGCATATGTGTAGATTAGGTTTAAGTATGTATAGAAGTTTGTTTTGGTTTTATTAGAACTTGCTGTTTTATGAAATGTTACTTTGTTGCCATTTATTTTTGGTCGATACCCTTGTGCATATTTACTCCATGAGCAATAATGACCCGAGGTAAAATTAAACCCAATTTCGTCTTTTCTGTTTCGCTCCCACAAATACTCTGATCGAATTCTCATCAAGGCATCTGCGCATTGTTGTAATCCATTTGATGGAACCGGGACTTCTAGAATTGCTTCGTGCCAATTCTGAGCAAAATATTCGCTGTCATCATAATTTATAATCTTGCTCCCATAAGGTTTTAGCGGATAATGACGTAAGTATCTCTGAAATGAACCTTGCGCATATTCAACCCTCTTATAGCCTTCTGGAATCATAACTCGAGTTGAGATAGAATCTCCTTCCCTATTAACGTGATCAGGTGTTTTAATTACACTTGTTACAGCACCTTTTATGTGATTAGTTACCATTTTACCTTTTGAAGTATTTCTCAATATCAAAAACAAAATGATTACTATAATTAGGGATACTATATATTTCTTCATAACATCAGGATTAGTACTAATTCTTTATTTTTTCATATTCATCAGAGGAATAGGCTTTGATTAGTTTATCAATTTCATAAAAACTTATTTCTGAAATACACGTGTCATTATATATTGCTCCAACATCATCAACTTCCATAATTTCAAATTCAATGGCCACAAAATCGTTATACCCCATATGCTGAATATAGTTTTGACTAATATCAATATATTGTGGGGAAATCGATACTTTAGACAAAGAATCTTTTCTGAAACTTACATCTTTCCATTCATCAATTATATATTCTGAATCTATTCCTACTCCTATGGTTCTGATAGTAATATTGGCGACTCTATTATTGTTATACCAAGTTTCTTCAGATTTCGAATATCCCGGAACTATTCTAATTACATAAGGCAAAGCACTCTTATTTTTAAAAGTAATCCTAATTTTTTCTCCTATACCAGAACCTGAAAGACCTTCGACCCATGCTGTATGATCATTGTCATCTATAAGGTTATTTTCAGAATAATCCTGATTTTTACTTCGTAAAACACTAGAGGCCTTACAAGTATCAACCATCAATCGTTTTAATGTATATTTATTATGAAACGCTCCATCAAATTCAACGATAGTAATCAAAGAATCTCTGGATATTTTTATGTTTTGAGAAAACAAAGACTGACCAACCATACCGATCAAAAAAGAAACCAATACCGATAAAAATGAGTGTTTTAATTTATCCATAATCAATACTGTATTAAAAACCTTAGTATCCAAAAATAAAAAAAACCGGTATAAGTAATTATACCGGTTTACAGTGAATTATCTAAATATTTTCCTGATTATCGGAAAATAGTAGTAAATGCTAAATTTTATCCTCCAAAATCATCGAATCTAATGTGTTCGTCTGGGATACCAAAATCTTCTCCCATTTTTTGAACAGCTTTATTCATTAATGGTGGTCCACAGAAGTATAGTTCTATATCTTCTGGAGACTCATGATGATTTAGATAGTTATCGATTACACAATTATGTATAAATCCAACAAATCCATCTCCTTCGGCATCAATATCGCTTTTAACTTTCCAGTTATCTTCTTCTAATGGTTCTGATAATGCAAGGTAAAATTTAAAGTTAGGGAAATTCTTTTCTAAGTCATAGAAGTGATCTAAGTAGAACAATTCACGTTTAGAACGACCTCCGTACCAATACGTTACTTTACGACCAGTTTGTAAGGTTCTGAATAGATGATACAAGTGAGAACGCATTGGTGCCATACCTGCTCCTCCTCCAACGTAAAGCATCTCTGCATCAGATTCATTAATAAAGAATTCTCCATAAGGACCAGAAATAACTACTTTATCTCCTGGCTTCTGAGCAAAGATATAAGATGAAGCAACTCCTGGGTTTACATCCATCCATCCATTTTTAGATCGATCCCATGGCGGTGTAGCAATACGTACATTAAGCATAATCTCTCTTCCTTCTGCAGGATAAGAAGCCATAGAATAAGCACGCTCTACAGTTTCATTATTTTTCATCACTAGTGGCCATAAACCAAATTTATCCCATTCTGCCTGAAACTTATCAGGAGTTTCATGTTCTTCTGGGTGAGCAGTGATATCAATATCTGAATATTTAATTTCACATTGTGGAATCTCAATTTGGATATATCCTCCCGCTTTATACCCCATATCTTCAGGAATACGAACTACAAATTCTTTGATAAAGGACGCTACGTTATAATTACGTACAACCTCAGCTTCCCATTTCTTAATTCCGAATACTTCTTCTGGAACTTCGATATTCATATCTTGCTTTACCTTAACCTGGCAGGCTAAACGTGCTCCATGTTGTAACTCTTTTCGCGAAAAATGGGGCGTCTCTGTTGGTAATGCTTCTCCACCACCTTCTAATACGTGACATTCGCACTGGATACAAGTCCCACCACCACCACAAGCAGATGGTAAAAATATTTTCTGAGCTCCTAAAGTTGATAATAATGTCCCTCCTGAAGCTACTTCAATTTCTTTTTCGCCATTAATGGTGATCTTTACAGGTCCAGATGGTAGTAACTTATCTTTTGCAAATAATAAGATTCCTACTAAAACAAGAATCAGCACCAAAAACGAAATAATGGTTATTGCTATTGTTCCAGCGGTAGATGCTAAAAATATCATATTATTTAAGTATTGTAACGTTAGTATTTTCGGCTACTTCTTTTGTAGTCTCTTTTTTTTCAACCTGAACAGCTTTAGGCTCTTTTTCTTCTTCTTCGCCTCCTGTTAACATTCCTCCAAAGCTCATAAAGCCAATCGCCATTAATCCTGTAAGAATAAATGTAATTCCTAATCCTCTTAAAGGGGCTGGCACATTAGAGTATCTGATTTTTTCACGGATCGCTGCGATAGCAAGAATAGCTAAAAACCATCCTATTCCTGATCCTATACCATACACTGCCGCATGAGAAATAGTTGCAAATTCTTTTTGTTGCATAAACAAAGATCCTCCAAGAATTGCGCAGTTTACCGCAATTAATGGTAAAAATATACCCAGAGAGTTATATAAGGATGGTGAAAATTTCTCAACTACTATCTCTACCAATTGTACCATAGTAGCAATAGTTGCAATAAACAATATAAAGGTTAAGAAACTTAAGTCATAATCTGCATATTCTGGTCCTAACCATACCAAAGCGCCTTCTCTAAGAATATATTTATCTAACAAAAAGTTTAGTGGTACTGTAATTGCCAATACAAATATCACTGCAGCTCCCAGTCCTACCGCAGTAGATACTTTTTTGGATACAGCAAGGTATGAACACATTCCTAAGAAGAATGCGAATACCATATTGTCTATAAAGATCGATTTTAAAAATAATTCTAAATATTCCATGTCTCTTTATTTTAATGATCTTCTATTAATGCTTTATTTCTACTTCTCTGGATCCAGATAATAATTCCAACAGTAATTAACGCCATAGGTGCTAATACCATAAAACCATTATTTTCATAACCTATAGCATACAATCCGGTCTTTTCGATTGGATCACCCAATACTTTAGCACCAAATAATGTTCCTGATCCTAACAACTCTCTAAAGAAAGCTACTATAACCAATAACACTCCATAACCAGCAGCATTACCTACACCGTCTAAGAATGATTTCCATGGACCATTACCTAAAGCGAATGCTTCAAAACGTCCCATGATAATACAGTTGGTAATTATCAATCCTATAAATACAGAAAGCTCTTTACTTAATGTATAAGCAAAAGCTTTTAATACTTGATCTACTACTATTACTAAGGCTGCTACCACCACCAATTGAACAATAATTCTAATTTTTGAAGGGATAATATTTCTCATCAAAGAGATGACTACATTACCAATTCCTAAAACAAAAATTACTGAGATTGCCATTACAATCGAAGGTTTCAATTGTGCAGTAATTGCCAAAGCTGAACATATTCCTAATACTTGAATAGTAATTGGGTTATTATCGGCAAGAGGGTCTGTTAATAATTTCTTGTTTTTCTTCGAAAACAAAGGCTCTTTAGGCTCTTTTACTTTAACTTTTTCTTCTGTTACTTCAGCCATCTGTTATTTTTTTAAAGTTTCGAAATAAGGTTGATACATCTTTATTCCTTTCTTTACCATTGCTGTAACACCATCACCTGTAATTGTTGCTCCGGCCATGGCATCTACTTCATTATCACTTTTATCTACATTTTTAGGATCTGCATTTCCTTTTTTAACAGTAATTCCTTTATAGTTTCCTGAAGCATCCAATATACTTTCTCCTATAAAATCATCTCTAAAATAAGCTTCCTTAATGTTAGCACCTAATCCAGGAGTTTCTCCTTTATGATCAAAAAATGCTCCTTTTACAGTTTTAAACTCTTTATCTAAAGAAACATAACCCCAAATTGCGTCCCAAAGACCGTTACCTCTCATAGGAACCACATAAAACTCTTCTCCGTCTTTCTTACCTATAAACAAAGGAAGTTTTCTTTGATAATTAGCATCTTGCTTAATTTTATCATTTTCCTTTTTCACTTCTATACTAAAAGCGTCACTTGTTTTCTCTGCAGAACTACCAGTAATAATATATTGCTCATCACCAACATATTTATCGAACAACTCCTGTGCTTTTTCTGCAGGCACAAATTCATTAGGATCTTCTGTATCTGCAATACCCATTGCAAACAAAATATTCTGCTGTTTTTCTGTACGCTTATTAGCATCTATTCTACCTTTCAATGAAGATGCAGTAAATGCTAATAATGAACCAACCACAACTACCATTGCAATGGCAAATATGATCGTGTATGAATTTTTATCTGTATTCATCGCCATGATTAAGCCGTTTTTAGTTTTAAACGTTTCATTCTTTTCTTGATATTACCCTGAACCACGTAGTGATCAATAGTTGGAGCAAATACGTTCATTAATAGAATTGCTAGCATTACTCCTTCTGGATATGCAGGATTGAATACTCGGATTAATATAGAGATAAATCCAATCAAGAATCCATATATCCATTTTCCTTTATTCGTTTGTGATGCAGTTACCGGATCGGTAGCCATAAATACAACTCCAAAAGCAAAACCACCGATAATTAGATGATGCCAGAATTCTGTACTCATTAAACTATAGAATTTACTTCCTTCACTAATCCATTCTGCGTTTACAACTCCATTAAAAATTAATCCCATAGCTAAGGCTCCAAGAACGGCACTTGCCATAATTCTCCAACTTCCAATCTTGGTAAAGATTAAGAATAACCCTCCTAATAAAATCAATACCGCAGAAGTTTCACCTACAGAACCAGGAATAAATCCTAAAAACATATCAGCAACTGAGTATGAAATTTCTTTTCCTTGTGCTAAACTTCCCAGAACAGTTTCTCCAGATATTGCATCTAACTGCGCTCCACCAGCTATTTCGCCAGCTCTTTCTACAGCTCCATGCACCCATACTTTATCTCCAGACATCCATGTTGGATAAGCGAAGAATAAAAATGCTCTTATCGTAAGTGCTGGATTCAGGATATTCATACCTGTTCCTCCAAATACTTCTTTACCAATTACTACTCCAAAGATCACTGCAACTGCAAGCATCCATAATGGAGTATCTATTGGAACAATTAATGGCACTAGCATTCCTGTAACCAAATATCCTTCTTCTACTTCATGTCCTTTTATTACTGCAAATAGAAATTCTACTCCAAGTCCAACTCCGTAAGAAATAACAACTAGTGGTAATACTTTCCATAGTCCAACAACAAGATTATCAATTGACCAGAATCCTGCACTAAAAAAACCATTAGCTACAGCTTCTATTTCTCCTGCTGCAAGATGATGTTGATATCCTGCATTAAACATTCCAAATATTAAACATGGTAATAATGCCATGATCACCGTATTCATGGTACGTTTTAAATCATCTGCTCCACGAACATGAGATCCAGAATGTGTAGTTTCATTAGGTAAATACAAAAATGTATGGATTGCATTAAATGCAGGGGCCATTTTTTTGCCTTTATACTTAAGTTTTAGTTTATGTAATTTATCTTTTAATCCCATAGCACTATCCTATTTCTTTTAACATTAAATCTAACCCTTCTCTTATGATTTGCTGATGTGGTTGTTTAGAAACACATACAAATTCGGTTAGGGCAAAATCTTCTGGAGCAACCTCGTACATACCTAACTGCTCCATTGCATCTAGATCATTTACTGCGCAAGCCTTAAGCAACTGCAATGGGTAAATATCTAAAGGAAATACATTTTCATAATTTCCTGTAACTACAAAAGCTCTATGCTCACCATTTGTATTGGTGGTAAGTTCATACTTTTTATTAGGAAATAACCAGGAAAAAGTAAGTGCTCTAGAAGGTGAAATTTTATTGAAAATAGGTTTATTCCATCCAAAAAGTTCATAATCGTCTCCTTCAGGAATAACTGTTATGGTATTATGATAATATCCAAGGTAACCATCTGGTTTTACATTTTCTCCTGTAAGTACATCTCCACTAATCACTCTAATATTTCCTTCATCATGTACTCCAGAAGTGTATACTACTGATGACACCTCTGCTCCAATCTTAGTTTTAAAATACTTAGGAGTTTTAACAGAAGAACCTACCAAAGCTATTGTTCTTTCTGCATTATATTTTCCAGTTAATAATAATTCCCCAATAACTACTAGGTCTTGTGGATTTACTACCCAAACTGTTTCTCCTTTATTGATAGGATCTATTTTGGCCATTTGCACACTCACATTCCCTGCAGGATGAGGTCCCGAAACGTTATGAATTATGCTATTCTCTAGGCCAGATAGTGGTGAGTTTCCTTTTTTACCAACAGAAATATGTACTTTACCTTCAGTTAATTTGCTTAAAGCAGTAACTGCAGCTTGAAGTTCTTTTTCTTTTCCTTCTAGTATGTAATCACTATCTGCTGCCAATGGAGCAGTCGTATATCCTGAAATAAAAATAGCTTTTGGAGCTACATCAGGGTTAGCAATTACATCATACGGACGTTGTTTAATAAATGGCCAGCAACCTGATGCTAAAAGGTGGGTTTTAATATCATCCCCACTCATAGAATTCACATCCTTTACACCGAAGTCTGCATATTTCTGTTCCTTGTCTCCAAGAATCTTAAAAGCTAAAATCTTTCTTTTGGCACCACGTACAATCTCTATTACTTCTCCACTGACAGGAGAAGGAAAAAGCATTTTTTCATTAGATTTTGAATAAAAAAGTGGTTCGCCGGCTTTAACTTCTGTACCTTGTTTAGCAACAACCTTTGGCACTATACCGTGAAAATCATCAGGCCTAATTGCGTACACATTACTTCTGATGGCGTCTACAGTAACTTTTTCTGCTTCGCCAACGAGTTTAATGTCTAAGCCTTTTCTGATACGAATGTCTTTTGACATATTTGTAGTCTATGTTAATTAACTAAAAAAATCGTGCAAATTTACTAATTAAAACACGTAAGTGAAAGCTGGTTCTGTTATAAGATAATTATTTATAATGCTTCTAAATAATGATTCGCAACTAAAAAAAACACTCTTCATTCTTTAGGCACACATTTTGCTTATATTTATACCCGTAATTCTCTATATGATGTCACAAAGACCTAAACCATCACTACTGCTTCTATTACTGCTTATTATTGTTCCCAACCTTTTTTTTGGCCAATCACCTATAAGCGAAATCAATACTGCCAATCACATTAAAACAATCCAACTACTTACAGGTGCAGAATTTTCTGGAATACCTATCCTTAAACTTGGAGCTCCTTTTAGAATTACTTTTGATGATATTAATGGCGATGAATCTGATTATTATTACAGAATAAGTCATTATAACTTTGATTGGACACCTTCTTCTTTATACAAGAATGAATATCTGGATGGTTTTGACGAAATCAGAATTGTAACCTACGAAAATTCTTTCAACACCTTACAGATGTATAGTCATTATAGCTTAAGTATCCCAAATGAAGATACCAGAAGGCTTAAAGTAAGCGGAAACTATCTCATAGAAATATATGATGATGATGATGAAGTGGTGTTCTCTAGAAAGTTTATTGTTTACGAGCCTTTAACATCAGTAAAAGTATACACAAAGAGATCCAGAGACCTCAAACACATAGATACCAAACAATCAGTTCAATTTGAAATAAACTCACCAAATGAAATTTTAAGAAACCCTAGACAAACAGTAAAAACCTTAGTGATGCAAAATAACGATCTCAAAAATGCGATTACTAATCTGATCCCTCAATTCACCATTGCTAATAGTCTAGTGTACAAATATGATCAGGAATCTAGTTTTTGGGGCGGAAATGAATACTTATTTTTTGACAGCAAGGACATTAGGGCCTCTACAGTAAGTACACGAAGCATAGAACTAAGAGATATCTACCACAATTATCTATATTCTAATCGGGTTAGAGCTAATCGAAGATATACGTATAACCCCGATATCAATGGTAATTTTGTTATTAGAAACCTAGATGCCGAAAATAATAATGTTGAAGCAGATTACGTATGGATGCACTTTTCACTAGAGTGCTACGAACCTCTGGAAGGGGGAGAAATTCATCTTTATGGTAATTTCAACAACTATACTCTTGATGAATCAACACTTCTTCAATACGATAAAGAAAGTGGTGGATACTTCAACAAAAGCATTTTTAAACAAGGATTTTATAATTACAAATATGTCCTCTTAAGACCAGACGGAACTATAGATCCAGGTTTTATTAGCGGTAATTTTGATGAAACTGAAAATGAATATACAGTACTACCTTATTACAGAGCTCCCGGAGCGCGCTATGACAGGGTTATTGGAAAAGGAATTGGGAACTCTGCTACTATTACAAATTAGGATAATTGCATTCATTTTTTAAGTTTGTTTAGTTTCTTTTTATTCTACAACACCAATTTTAAGGGGGTTGCTCAGATTCTGAATCATTATATCCATAACACACCACCTTTTCTTCAAAAGTAAAATTTAACCTTGCATTTCTACAAGAGTTGTTTGCGCTATATCTACACTTTCTACAAAACAGCTATTAAGAACAACATATTTCAAAACAACATCTCCAGTATACTTCACTATACAAATATTTAGTTGAACATTAATTTCACGTAGTTCATTAAACACAACCTAATTAACCATACAATAAAATCAGTTTTTTTATTGTTTACATCATTACAACTCTCTTAAAACCACTCATAATGAAAACTTTATTCAAAATTCACCTATTTATTATAATCGCGATATTTACTAGCGATTATACTTATTCACAAATTACTTACAAATCTATTTTTCCTAATATCAGTTTTGAATTTCCCGTAGAAATTCAATGTATAAACAATGGATTAGACAGAATGTTTATTGTAGAACAAAAAGGAAAAATTAAGGTATTCCCAAAAAATGAAAATGTAACCTCATCGCAAGTAAACACCTTTCTTGACATTACAGATCGTGTTCAATTCTCTAACGGTCAAGAATTAGGACTTTTAGGTTTTGCTTTTCATCCTAATTATAGTAGTAACGGCTATTTTTATGTGTACTATACTAAAAACAGTCCTGTTTCTGGCATTTCTACACGAATGGTGTTATCTCGTTTTACCGTTAAAACAGACAACCCTAACCTTGCAGATCCCAATAGCGAACTCATACTCTTTCAATTTGACAAAAATCAAGATAACAGCAATCATAATGGAGGAAAAATAGGGTTTGGCCCAGATTCTTATCTTTATATCTCTTTTGGAGATGGTGGTGGAGCAAATGACCCTAAACGCAATGGACAAAACAAAAATACTGTATTCGGAAGCATTTGCCGTATCGATGTTGATCTTGACGGAAGCAACCCTGTAGAAAGCAATCCGATTTTACCAAATGGTAATTATGAAATCCCAAGTGACAACCCATTTGTAGGAACTGATGGTTTAGATGAAATTTATGCTTATGGAATTAGAAATACCTGGAAATTTTCTTTTGATAAACCTACAGGAAGAATGTGGGGAGCAGATGTAGGACAAAATGCATTTGAAGAAATTAATCTTATCAAAAATGGTAAAAATTATGGATGGAGTAGGTTTGAAGGCACCTCTGTAGCCAACAGTAATGTAATTATCTCAGGCCCGGTAGAATCCCCAATATTTAACTATAACCATAACCAAGGTGATGTTTCAATTACTGGAGGCTACGTATATAGAGGTTCCAAAATTACTAGCCTAAATCCCGATATCAATTCAAAATATATTTTTAGCGACTATGTAAGTGGTAGAGTTTGGGCATTAAATTATAACCCCTCTACAGGAAATACATCCAGCGAATTATTATTTAAAACCAATGGATTATACATCTCTTCTTTTGGCGCCGACACAGAAGGAGAATTATATTTTAGCAGCTATGGAAGCAATGCCAAAATATATAAACTTACTGATGGGAATACATCTCCTCCCGGTACTGCAGTAAATGGAATCGGATCTTGGACCGCCCTAAACCAAGGAGTTAACGGAGTTGTGCAAGCAATAGCATCAGACTCTAATGGAAACATATACCACGGAGGCAATTTTAGTAAAGCAGGAAATATAAGTGCAAATAATATTGCTGTGTGGAATAAAAACACTGGTTGGTCTACTTTGGGTAGTGGAGCAAACGGCAGTATCAACACATTAAAAATTGCCTCAAACGGAAATCTATATGCAGGTGGGGTTTTTACCAAAATTGGCGGAATTAATGCTAATAATATTGCTGTATGGAATGGATCACAATGGTCTGCTTTAGGCCCTGGAATTGATGGAACAATTGCCACAATAGAAACAGATAGTAATAATAATGTTTTTGTTGGTGGAGTATTTAAAACCATTAATGGGACTACAGCAAGAAATATTGCTAAATGGAATGGTAGTCAATGGTCAGCTTTAGAAGATGCAACAAATAAAAAATCAGGAACTAATAACGAAATTCGATCCTTAGCAATAGGGAGTGATGGAACTTTATATGTAGGAGGTAATTTTGATGAAGCAGGAGGTAATATAGCTAAAAGAATTGCAACATGGAACGGATCTAATTGGGGAACATTGGGAGATGGGACCAGTGGGTTTGTTGAAGCTATAACAACTACCCCTACTACTATCTATATTGGTGGAAATTTTGCTCTTGCAGGAAATACAACTGTAAATAGAATTGCAAAATGGAACATCGCAACCAATAGTTGGTCGAAACTGGGTAATGGAGTTAACAACAATGTTCGTTCATTACTTCATGACGGAACTCATTTATACGCTGCCGGAGCTTTCACCACTGCCTCTGATAACAATAGCAACAAGATTGTCAACAATATAGCTCAATGGAGTGAAAATACTGGATGGAAAGCTTTAGGAACTAACACTAGCGTTGGGGTAGATATCATTGTCAACACCATGGCATTCTCTTCTGACACTAAAGAAATATTTGTAGGCGGTAATTTTTCTAAAGCAGGAGCTATAAATGCTAAAAACACTGCTTCATGGAGCAACTCACCAAACACCTCATGCACAGCAACAGTACCCACAGGAGTATCTTCTTCTGCCGTGGGATCTAACACAGCTACTATTGGTTGGACTGCAGTAGCTGGTGCAACTTATGATCTACGCTACAGACAAACAGGAACAACAACATGGACAACTTCTGCAGAAAATGCAACGTCTAAAGTCATTTCTGGATTAACCCCTTCTACTGCTTATGAAGTACAAGTAAGAAGTAAGTGCGCCGATGGAACTAATTCTAATTATAGTAGCTCTACTAATTTTACAACTACGGGTGTACAACTCAACTACTGCGCCTCTAATGGGCAAAGTATAAGAGATGAATATATCAGTAATGTGAAATTAGGAACCATCAATAAAACATCGGCCGGAGGAAGTGGTGGATATAACGATTTTACTGCTGAATCTACGAACCTATCTAAAGGTAGTGCCAATACCATTACCATTACTCCTACTTGGACTGGAACTAAATATAATGAAGGATACAGTGTATGGATTGATTATAATCAAGATGGGGATTTTGCAGATACAGGAGAACAAGTATGGACTAATGCTGCTTCACAAACAACTCCGGTAAGTGGAAGCTTTACTGTACCTGCAACTGCAAAAGATGGAAACACCAGGATGAGGGTATCTATGAAATACAATGAAATACCAACTCCGTGTGAGTCTTTCTCTTATGGAGAAGTAGAAGATTACACCGTTGCGATAGGTGGATCTGGTGGCGCAGATAGCCAAGCTCCTTCTGCTCCTGCTGGATTAACAGCTTCTAATGTTGCTCAAACTACACTTACGCTATCTTGGAATGCTGCTACTGATAATGTAGGAGTTACAGGATATGATGTATATCAAGGAGCTACTAATCTTGGATCGGTAACAGCAACTACAAGAAACATTACTGGATTAACCGCTAACACAGTATACCAGTTTACTGTAAAAGCCAAAGATGCAGCAGGAAATGAATCTGCAGCAAGTAGTACACTAAATGTAACTACTGCTGGAACGTCTTCTACTTATGATGTAAAACTGCGTATTACTTTTGACAGGTATCCACAAGATACCAGTTGGGAGATTAAGGATACTAGCGATAAAGTACTACATTCTGGAGGATCATACGAATCACAAGCAGGTAATTCTACTATAAACATTACTAAAACTTTAGATAAAGGCTGTTATACCTTTGTAATTAAGGATGCATATAGTGACGGGCTTTGCTGTACATACGGAAACGGATCTTATGAATTAACAAGTGTTACAAGTAATACCGTTTTAGCTTCAGGCGCTTCTTTTACCTCAGAAGAAATTAAAAATTTCTGTGTTGGTAATAACAATACTGATGTAAAAATAAATTTAGATAATTCTAGTTTCAAAATTTATCCAAACCCGGCAGAAAGCTTTATAATTATAAAAACCAATGATTCCAACAATTCAAGTTTCAAAATTGTCAACAAAATTGGTCAAATTGTAAAAACAGGAATAATATCCAGAAATAAAATAGAATTAAATGATTTATCTTCTGGATTATATTTTATTTCAGTTACATCAAATACAAAAACTCAAATTAAAAAATTCATTATAAAGTAAACAAAACACATTGATCTAATTAAAGTTGTTTAAAAATAAATAACCCCTGAATTATCAGGGGTTATTTATTTTTAAACAACTTTCTTCATCTAACTTCGTGCATAAAAAGATCATAATAATCCAGAACTTTTATGTTACAACAAAATATTATTACTTTTAGCCTCACAAGGAAACTACTATCAACTAAAAATGAAGGAAACGGGAAGATTCTTAAAAGAGTATCGCGGCAGCGAATGTCTTAATTGCAATGTACCATTAGACGTTATCGATCGATATTGTCATAATTGCGGACAAATTAACACCAATAAAAGATTATCTCTTAAGGATTTTTTTAATGAGTTTTTTGCCAGTATCTTTTCTTATGATTCTCGTTTAAGGCATACTATTGTTGCATTACTTTTTAAGCCTGGAAAAATCTCTAAAGAATACACTCAAGGTAAAAGAGTAAAATACGCTAACCCATTTCGGTTTTACCTTAGTGTCTCTATCATCTTTTTTATCATTAACGGTTTATTCATTGATTTTGATGGTTTTAGATCAGAAATTGAAGGCAAAGTCAATGTCGGAAAAGATGCTATTACCGAGATCAAAGAAAGCATCAAAATGGATGATTCGTTAACACAGAAAATTAGTGATCAAATATTAGCGACTAACGGTATTTCTAAATCAGATAAAGAAAAAATTAGTGAAGAAATCCTAAAAGTAGAGGGGCTTCCTTTATTAAATGACAACCAAACCGAACCAAAAGAAACCACCTATTATTCACAAAAACAGATTGATAGTATTGGTTTTTTCAAAAGAGGTTTTAAACTATGGCCCATGTATGAAGATTATTATGATAAAACAAAAGAAAAATCCACCTATAAAGCACTATCAGAACTAAAACATGAAAGAAATCAATTTAACAAATACATCTACCATAGAGTACTAAAAACCAAATCAATAGAAGAAAACTATGGGCAAGAATTCTTTGAATTTATATTTAATAAATTACCCTTCATTATATTCTTCTTTCTTCCCTTTTTTGCTTTAAGCATTTGGCTCATATATATTAGAAGACCTTTTAACTATATGGAGCATCTGGTATTCATATTTCACACTCAAACCATGTTTTTTATAATCATAGGTTTTTCAATTTTGATTGCAAAGATCACCAACATTAATGCTCTTTTTGGGATTGCAATGCTTGTTTTTCTATTTTACCTATATAAAGCTATGCGGAAATTTTATAACCAAGGAAGAGTCAAAACAATTGTTAAATTTCTGCTTGTGAACGTATTATTTTTTATCTTAGCAGGCATAGGTTCTATATTAACTATAATAGGATCGGTGTTTATATTTTGATATGGTACAGCAAATTACCAGAGGAATAAAAATTTCGGTGGATACGACTTTTGAAGGTACGTTCTATAAGAACTATAAGATTCACTTTGCCTTTGGTTATCGAATTACTATAGAAAATCAAAGTAAAGACTCTGTACAACTTACTTCTCGTTTTTGGGAAATCAAAGATGCTTTAAATAATACTGAAATTGTAGAAGGTGAAGGTGTAATTGGCAAGAAGCCGGTTTTAAAACCTGGCGAATCTCACACTTATAATAGCGGCTGTTTACTTAGTTCTCCTTTTGGTGCTATGAAAGGGCACTACAATATGGTTAATTTTACATCTACCAGAAAGTTTCAAGTCATGATTCCGGGTTTTAAGCTAAGTGCCCCTTTTGCACTTAACTAACAATCCTCTTCACTAATTCAAATCTGATTTTATTTCCGTTTTGCTCTACATGACAGTACTTACAATTAGAATCATATACAAAACTATATTTTTTTAAGATATCAAAACCATCCTCTACCAAAGTAAAAAGTCCTTTAAAATCTTCTTTACCATATTCTGTATACCTTCTAATTTCGAATATATCACTCTCTAAAGATTTGTCTAATGTAAAATATGCGCTACTACCGGTACCTGAAAGGAAATGAGCATTTTTCAAAAACCCTTTTGAATTTACAATATGATTATGCTTAGTCTCGGGGATGTTTTTGTCAAAATAATTAGTCAGGTTTTCTTTAAAAACAGATCCTGGATACACATTCAACTTTCCTTGCTCTACTTGATAAATTGGATTCCCAGCAGCTCCTTTTTCTACATTCCCCAAAGGACTTGGTGTAAACATTTTATTACGTAACAGCGGCTTTCTGATTTTAGCATTATCTGTACTTGCCAAAATCGTATCGGTAACGATTCGGGAGCAATTACTTCCTTCTTTTCCAAAAGCTTTATATGGCAAACTTCCTTTTTCCTGAACAGACAACACATAGCTACTTGCCTCTTTATAATGAATATAGTCACACACAGAAGCTACTAACCGTCCGTCACCATGTGTTTTGTCTGGATTTGCTTCTAACCAAAGCAAAAACTCTTCTACATTACTCAACTTCGAATCAGGCGTTATAGTAGCTTTGAATGGTATTTCTAGCTCTACATCGGTAACCGCACTTCTTACCCTACCATACCCTGGCGGAGTAATATATCTACCAAAATCATAATACTCTGCTCTACCTGTTTCATTTTCAATAAGAACAAAAGCTGCATGACCTGCTTTGATATAACTATGTTTCCCCATACCCAAAGCTAAAAGCACTTTAGTCGAAGGCTCATCAGAGTGTTTTACAAACGTATCAGGATAAGCAAGTGAAATTATTTTACCTGTATAATTCAATTTTACATAAATTTAGATAGTTTTCTTAAGCTGTTATAGCTTCAAAAACAACAGTACTTACTTCTTTATTTTGCAGGTTTTCGTATCGCATAGAAAGCTCTTCTTCATTCTTTACAATTTGAGTAATGCTTCTGGTTTTCAAGAACCCTCTATCTATTTGCAGATCAATATCCTTATCGCCTACTCCGGCGTTTTTATGAAAATCCAAAAGTGACATTGGGGTTAATACATTCTGGTTTTCATAAGCAGCAAACCACTTTTTACGTGTTGCTTTCATATCTTTAGTATACAAAGTAGAAGACGACCATATATGGGTTTCTTTTTCTAATCTCCTAAGATGTTTTTGTTGCCCATCCCAAACCATTTCAAAAAGTAAAAGATCAGATTGCCAATTTGCAGCTACAATCGTAAAAGGTTCTACCCCTTTACAATTATATGCCAGAATTGCTTTTTCTAAATCATCGGCTTCTAATAGATCTTTTACGACCACTCCTCTACTCTGTCTATACGACGCCGACCTTTCATGAATTTCGAACCCACCATTAAGCAAGCATATCATAGTATTTTTATCACTAACACCAATCCAGGTACCTCCAGCCACAGCATCCTTAGGAAACAGCATTCTGGTTTTATTTACCTGATAAAATTCAGGAAGTAGTGTTTTTCGATTTACAGCCTCATCACGATTAGAGGTTAGTATAAAATTATTTTCTTGAGTTGGGATTAACGTAACTGTACACATAAATTTTGGGTCGGCTAAATATCCCACAACTTACAAAAAAAATTACATACTCTATATCTTTACAATATCAAATGGAGAAGCAGTTTTTTGTTTAACACCACATAATTATTATAAAACAACCTGTAGTCAAAAAAGATAAGTATAACTACAAAAACATGAGTGAGAAAATATGATTTCAAACATTTTACAGATTTTTTTGGTATAAAAGGTTAAAATAGATTTTAGCCTATATAATTTTCTATCTTTGCTACCTTATAATGACAAATTCATTAGACAAATACATCTTACTAATTTAAATTAACACATTACATCATGGGAAAAGGTTTTTTTCAAGTTCCTACTGCATTAAATGAGCCAATAAAGTCCTACGCTCCCGGAACACCGGAAAGAGAAGAAGTTCTGGCAACTTATGCAGCAATGTACAACACTACTGTAGACGTACCTTTATATATTAATGGTGAAGAGATAAGAACAGGAGATACTTCTACAATGGCGCCTCCACACGATCATCAACATATCTTAGGAACGTATCACAAGGCAGAAAAACAACACATTCAAAAAGCAATTGATACTGCACTTGAAGCTCGCAAAAAATGGGCTGATTTAGCATGGGAACAACGTGCTGCCGTATTTTTAAGAGCTGCAGAACTTATTGCCGGACCATACCGTGCAAAAATCAACGCAGCTACTATGCTTGCGCAGTCTAAAAATATATTTCAGGCAGAAATTGATGCAGCATGTGAGTTTATCGATTTTTTACGTTTTAACGTAGAATATATGACTCAAATCTATGAGGATCAACCAGATTCTACTTCTGGAGCCTGGAACAGATTAGAGTATCGCCCATTAGAAGGTTTTGTATATGCAATTACTCCTTTTAATTTTACAGCAATTGCAGGAAACCTACCCGCTAGTGCTGCACTGATGGGAAATACTGTAGTATGGAAACCAAGTGACAGTCAGATCTATTCTGCAAAAGTTATCGTAGATATATTTAAAGAAGCAGGTGTACCTGATGGTGTAATCAATGTAGTATATGGAGATCCTGTTATGATTACAGATACTGTTTTAGCAAGTCCTGATTTTGCAGGAATACATTTTACAGGAAGTACACATGTATTTAAAGATATTTGGGCAAAAATCGGTACCAATATTCATAACTACAAAACATATCCAAGAATTGTAGGAGAAACTGGTGGTAAAGATTTTATCATGGCACACCCTAGTGCAAATGCGAAACAAGTTGCTACTGGTATTTCTCGTGGAGCGTTTGAGTTTCAGGGACAAAAATGTAGCGCAGCATCCAGAGCTTATATACCAAAGAGTCTATGGGCAGATGTAGAAAAATACCTGAAAGAAGATGTCAAGTCTTTCAAAATGGGATCGCCAGAAGATATGAGTAACTTCATTACTGCAGTGATACATGAAGGGTCTTTCGACAAATTAACTAAATATATTGATCAGGTAAAAAATGATGCAGATGCAGAAATTATAGCTGGTGGTGGGTACGATAAATCCAAAGGATATTTTATTGAGCCAACTGTAATAGTAGCTAAAGATCCAAAATACACTACAATGTGTACAGAATTATTTGGTCCTGTTATTACAATATATGTTTATGAAGACAATAAATGGGGTGAAACATTAGAACTGGTTGATGGAACCAGTGAATACGCATTAACTGGAGCTATATTCTCTACAGATCGTTATGCTGCCGCAGAAGCAACTAAAGCATTAGAAAACTGTGCGGGTAATTTCTACATTAATGATAAATGTACTGGAGCTGTTGTAGGGCAACAGCCATTTGGTGGAGCCAGAGCTTCTGGTACTAATGATAAAGCAGGTTCATACCTTAACTTATTACGTTGGGTATCACCACGCATGATCAAGGAAACATTTGTTTCTCCAGCAGATTACAGATATCCTTTTTTGGGAGAATAATCTCAACAAATTACATATAAAAAAAGTGCCAAATGGCACTTTTTTTTGTTTGGGCATACCACTTAAAACATTTAAATTTACTCCAAATCACACACCAACTTAATATGAAGAAAATATTAATCACCGGAGGAGGTATTGCTGGTCTTGCAACCGCAAGGATGCTTCAAAACCAAGGGTATCAGATCAAGTTAATTGAAAAACAATCCGAATGGCAAATATCTGGAACTGGATTATATTTACCTTCTAATGGAGTTGTTGCGTTGGATAAAATAGGATTGGGAACTATTGCAAGAGAGAAAGGGTTTATTATAGATTATCGCAATATAAAGAGTGCCAAAGCAGAAACGATACTTGATTTAGATCTTGAAAAAATATGGGGAAGAGAAAAACCATGCCTGGGTATAAAAAGAAAAGTACTTCATGACATTCTTATTAATGGAATAAATAATATTGACATTGTTTTTAACACCACTATTAAGAATCTAAAAACAAATCCACAATCTATTGGAATAGAACTATCAGATGGCTCTAAAGAAGAATATGACTTGGTTATAGGAGCAGATGGATTGTATTCTAGGGCCAGAAATTTAGTTTTGGGAGATATCCCTCTAAGAAAAGTAACTGCACAGGTGTGTCGGTTTATGATTAAAAAACCAAAAGACATTAATTCATGGACCTTATTTATAAGCTCAGCAGGGCAATTTCTAATCATCCCTACCGATAAAGATTCTGCATATTGTTATGTAAATAGAAAAGCAAAAGGTTTTAAAACATATGACAAAAAACAATATATGGAGCCTTTTAAAAAATTTACTTCTCCGGTTCCCGAAATTCTTAACACATGGGATCCCAATGAAGCTTATTGGAATGATTTAGAAGAGCTTCCGCAATTACCGGTTATGGGCAGTGGTAGAGTCGTTCTTATAGGAGATGCAGCCCACGGAATGCCTCCATTTATGGCACAAGGTGGTGCTCTTGCTCTAGAAGATGCTGTTGTATTATCTGGTTTACTTAAAAACGAAGATTGGAATACCATGGCTTCTACATTTTCAAAAAACAGGATTAATCGTATAGATTGGACCAGAGCTCGTAATCAAAAACGCGAAAAACTCTCTAAATTACCCTATTGGATTGCCAAAGTAGGATTAAAAAAAGTAGGAGAAAAAAACTGGACCGAAGATTACAGGCCTCTTACCAAAACCCCTAATTGGTAGATTTAAATAATACATGTATCTTTTTCCTCTAAACAAAAAAACATCATAATCTGGTATGACCATAAGACCCGCTACAATAAAAGATCTATCTATCCTTCTAGACTTTGAACAAAAAATTATTGAAGCAGAACGCCCAATGGATCCTACATTGATACAGGATAAAAAAATAAGCTATTATAGTGTTAAGGATTATGTCTTATCTGATCACACAGAGGTTGTTGTTGCTGAGATTGAAGGAGAAATTGTTGGAAGCGGCTACGGACAAATACGTGACCGAAAAAACTTCTTCAAACAAAAACAATTGGGCTATATCGGTTTTATGTATGTAAAAGATCAACATCGAGGAAAAGGTGTTAGCCAGAAAATCATAAAATACATATGTGATTGGTTTGCAAGTAAAAATCTAGAAGAAATACGCCTTACAGTTTATGATCAAAATCCAAGAGCTATACGAGCTTATGAAAAAGTTGGTTTCAAAAAGCACCTTATTGAGATGAGAGTAAACCTAAATGATTTAGATTAAAATATCTCTCTGCAAGCTCTAATTCTGTTTTCTAAAGGATTTATGATGAAGTAAGATTTATAAAAAACAAACAGCTACAATAAACATGTTACTGTAGCTGCTTTATTTTAGTAAAATAAGAGAGATGTTTTATCCACCCATCTTTTTGTTATAGTATTGTTCTATACTAAAGTTGCCCAATTCTAGATCATTGAAAAAAGCTTCCTTATTATCGAAAAGTTTTTCTACTTCATATGGGTCATGTATCATTCCAAAAACAGCGCCCTTTTCGTTCATTGAAAGATAATTGCCATCTTCCAAATCTTTGATAAGCATAATTACTCCCCAGCGGCTATTCCAATTTACTCCATAAGTTCTTTTAATTTCACATTACCCTTTTGATTTAACTCAATATCTAACCTATTTAAGAAATCCTCAACTGCTTCTAGTAATTCATCCTTGTCCATAGCTTTCTCTTCATCAAATTCTTGCCATACAGATTCAATTAAAAAACCTTCTTTTCCATTATATTTGAATAAAAGTATTGGAGATTCATCACTATCCATCGTTTCATAATGAAAATCAGTAAACTGATCAATTCTTATTCTCTCAACCCATCTTCTTAATAATACGCCAAGTTCAGCAATTAATAAATCAGTGGAATCAAAAAAAAGCTTTCCTTTCAGGAAGATTCTTAAAGTTCCTTCTAAATAAGCAACAAAATACTGCTTTTTATTTTCTTCAGGTATTGAAGTAATTTCAAATTCTATTTTCATTATGATATAAATTATTTGATTGGGAAAGCATTTATTACTTTGCTGTCAAATCCAACTATTACCCTAACAGAAGTTTGTCCTTTAGTACCGATTACTCTTCCTAAATTAGTATGTACCCTAAATGTGTTTAACAAATTAGGGTTGGATAAAAACTGTGCGTTGGGTGAGCGTAAAGCTTCTTGAACAATTTGTCTTGCTATTCCAATATCAGTTGTATTGAATTTTACAAATTTGCCTGAACCAATATTCAGGTGTTCATTTTTAACAAATATTGAACCTAAATCATCAGCTGCTGTAAACGATGCCTTCGATGCTCTTGCCAAAGCATTACTCGTCCTAGCAACATTTCCAGCTCTACCAGCCACTCCTGCAACTGGTATCAAAGATAAAGATTCCTATTTGTAAATTTGCAGACTCTCCTCCTAAAGCATAGAAAACATTGTTAACATCCCCGGTTGATGCAGCTTGCTAAAAAAAAGCCCTCACATCTCTGCAAGGGCTTTTGATATTAGTCTTTCAATTCTTCTTCTAATGGTTGTCTAACCTGTTCCTCAAATTGTAAATCTATCACTCCAAGCTCTTTGAAGTTTCTTCGAGCTTGATTAAGGCTCATCTCATTTGCTCCACCTTCATAATCCGGATCATGTAATTGGATTCCATCATCTTCCCAGAAACACACTGGACAGGTTTGAAATGTGTTATCTGGCTTTTCATTTAGGGTATAATATTTACAGCAAGGGCATTGATAATTACCATGTCTATTTTGTTTAGTTTCCATATTTCTGTACTTGTTTTAGATAGTAATTCAAACCTTGTTTTGGGCGAAAAAATGTTTGAATGGTACCATTAGGGTGAGTGGCTAAAAATTCTCCTGTTCGAGTATTAAATCTAAAACCATATCCTTGTTTAGATGTAAAACCTCTTATATGAGCACCAATTGGACTATCCGCAAGTTTAATTGCTCTGTTGCGAAATGCTTCTTTGGAAATAGAGCCCCACTGAGACCATTCTCCTGAATGTTGGCCAAACTTCTTAGCTGCATTAGGAAATCTACCTTGTGTTAGAAGCTTTGTACTCCCCTTAACAACACTTCCTGTTCTACCAGCCACTCCTGCACCTGGTATCAAAGATAAAGATTCCATTTGTAAATTTGCATATTCCCCTCCTAAAGCATAGAAAACATTATTTATATCTCCTGTGCTAGCAGCTTGTTGTAATCTGCTATTAGTACGTGCTGCCCTAAAATGCGGGTATGCCATTTCTATCCCCTGGGATACCGCACTAAGATAGGTATCTACAGTAAGAAGAGAAGAAGGATTGGTAAATAAGGTTTTGATCCCCCTGGTAATACTGGCCACAGTATTTAATTGACCTGCCTGAAAAGCAATAAAAGAACTGTGCATTAGTTCTAAACTACCCCCACCGTTACTCGTATATGTAGCCGCAATACCAGGATTAGGATTCATAAGCGGGTCACTCATCACCTGCGTCTGGTTGTATTCTATAGTGGTGGGTTTAGAGCTTCTACTGCTACCCCCAAATAAGCCATCAAAGAAATCATTTATATCGTTTTTTGCACTTTCCAAATTGGTACCTATCCAACTCCCGATTCTTGCGCCTTGTAAGCTTTGATAAGCACTAGCTACTCCTACAGCGGCTAAATATAACCAACCATTACCACCTCCTTCACCTTCTTCTTGCATGGTTTCACCACTGGGGTCGGTATACATCAGGGGATTGTTAAGTACATACCCATATCGATTATAGTTCTGGGTATTGTAGGGATTTTGGATATGATTATCTGGTGATAAGAACCTGCCTAATTGGGGATCATACATACGGCCGTTCATATGAATCAGGCTTACCTCCCCAAAATGCTCATGCCCGGTATATCCACGATCCAACAGGCTATCATACCCCATTGTTGTACTCCCGCTTCGTGACCAGAATGCATCTACGGTTCCCCAGGCACCAAATTGCCTGCTTTCTTGCAATACTCCAGAGGTTACACCACCAGTTTCGACTTGTTTGGTGATATTTAAAATACTCCCCAGATAATCCCGCTGTAGATGATAAATCGATCCGCCATCACTAGTATCATTGGTAAATTTTTCTATTTTCGCAATAGGCGCACTATAAGCATCACCCCCATTAAAAAAGACAAACTTATAACTGTTTTCCTGGGTATCGTGTACGACCTCTGCAGGGATGATCGATGCATATTGTTTATGATACCTTCGTTGGGTTTTATCGGTTTCTAATCCCCCATACCATGCTCCTGTACGATTATTGAGAGGGCCATACTCAAAACTTACTCTTCCTTTACCAGCTTCATAAATATCGACAGGTTTTTTAAACGCGTTATAAGTAATTTGTTGTAGTGCGTGGTTTTGGTAAAATTGTGCCCCTGCAGCATTTAATGTCATTTCTTTAAGCTGATACTGCTTGCTGCCTCCCTGGTAGGCAAGATCTCCTATGACAGAAGTATTGGTGATACGCCCATACCCATCATAAGCATTGGTTCTGGCAAAAGGCCCGCTTATTTCTGTAAGTCTATCCTGCGAATCATAGGTAAATGTTTCACTATAACTTGCAGTATGCCCCGTTATATCAATCTTATGTGTTCTATTGGATAGGGTGCCACGAACCGGGTTAAATTCATAGGTGTTTTCTATATCATTTTTATTTTGGTTTGGATCGGCAACGATATTGCTTTTTACAAAACCATAGGTATCAAATTGGGCATATTGCATTTGCCCTGTACCCAGCTGGATATCGGTGATTTGGTCACGTGCATTTCGGTTTTTTATGTTCCAATTATCGATCCCGGTAAAGGCTCCATAGGTATCAAAATTATTGGTAAAGCTACTGGTGCTGGTTTTTCCTGCGGTCGTTGCTTTATAATATTCTTGATTAAGCCTTGAAAATTGATCATAATAATATCGTTTTTCAAACCTTGCATTTCCGGTATCTTCAGTAAGGATAGATAATCGTTTGTAGCTATCATATGCATAGGTGTACGCGTATGACTTACCATTTATTATATCAGAACCGGTTATACCACTTAGTAGCTTAGTTGTATTGTCATAACTATAATTGGTAGTCGTATTAGTATGATCTCCTGTTACCCTAATATTCTGGATTTTGCCTGTATAGGTATAGGTATACTCTGTTGTTCCTTTGGGACTCACCTCTTTGGCAATCTCATTAAAACCGTTGTATTCATAGGTATATACCCCCGCCGATGGATCTGTTAATTTGGTTCTACGCCCCCATTTGTCTTGCTCTATGGTTTGGGTAACCCCACCATAACTGGATGTTTTTATGGCTCCGTTGCCAAAATGGGTATAGGTAATCGTTCCTCCCGGATCGTTTACTTTAACCACATTTCCCATAGCATCCCTTGTAGTGGTTACTGTTTTGGTGCCATCATTTACTGTTGTGGTTAGTTTGTTGTAGGCATAATCGATGTTTTTTCCTGTATATAAGGATTGTCTTTTTATCCTGCTGTAGCGATCATATTCGGTTGTGTTCCACTGGGTAGGTGCACTTCCAAAATGCGGTTCACTTTGCCGGGATAAACGACCCAAGGCATCATACTCATAGGTTACCTGTATCCACTGTCCTCCCTGGCTTCTTTTGCGATCATTAACCTTACGCTGTAACGGGTCATACTGAGATGATATCATACTACCATCTGCGGCTGTATTGGTTACCGTATAAGAGTATTGTTTACTTTCTACATAGTTAGTTGTAGCGCTATTTCCTAAATAATCTGTGGCTTTGATAAGTCGGTTCCACTTATCGTATTGATAATTTGTAGACAGGTTATAAGGATCGGTTTCCTTAATCATCACACCTGTACTGGGATTATATTCATATGTAGTTTGTAGTCCGTCCAGATCTGTTGATTTTTTAAGAAACCTTCCAGAAGCTTCATACTCATATTTGGTTGTTCTTTGGACTCCGCTAAAAGGACGTACAGTAATCTGAGTGATATTCCCAAAGGCATCATGTCTATACATTTCTGTAAGAGATTTTGTGCCATTACCTCTGGTATCTTTTCTGGTCATCAACGCCCCAGAATAGGTATAGCGTTCTTCACTATAAAAGCTATCGCTGCCTATAGTAGATGTTATTTTTTTTGTAGTCGGCCTACCGATATAATAACTAGAACTAGAGGTGCTACTAATATAGGCTATAGATGTTGTGGTGGTACCAGTCCCTACATAATTGACGGTTTCTCTGATAGGAATATTATGAGAGCCATATAGAAAACTTTTCCTGATGTTTGTTCCCTGTAGTTGGTTTAGGTGTATCGAAGATTTTAGATACATCTTAAACATCTTATTTGAAGCCACGCTATGTCTATATGTATTATCAACCCTATAGATATAGTCTGATGGAATAGTCCCAAATCGATGGGTAGAGGGTGTCTGATACTCCTGAAGTACAGCACCTCTAAGCCGAGGATTATAAACGTAATTGTTAAATATACGATCTGACCCGTCTGTATGCCAATTACTACTGGCCCTATACTGAAATCCGGAAAAACCAAGGCCTTCGAGATTAGACACCGCCCCTTTATAATAAAACTCTTTCTTTACCCTTGGGCCACCTGCAAATAAAGAACGTTCTATTGTACTTACCAGTTGGACCCCCGAAGCTGCTGCAATATCTACATAAGGGTAGAATTGATCATAGCCACGAGTATAGACAGGAGGACCAGCCTGCTCCTCGGTATTTAGATTGCTGTAATTAATATGATAGCCAACCCCATTATTAGTGATTGTATTTAAAGTGACATCTTTTTTATGATCTTGAGTAAACGAAAATGATGATATCCACTTGTTACTTATTGAGGCAAACTCTAATGCATAATTAGGTTGATTAGAGGATAAGAAAATAGGAATAGGAAAATGTTTTAAATTGGTATTTACAGAAATGCTTCCTCCCTCTGTAAATTTAGGAGCGGCTGTAAATGAGCTAGGGGATTTGTTATAAAAAACCTTTACATTTTGTGTTCCTGTAGTACTATTATTGGTAGTAGTAGTTGAATAATCAATAATATCGGTTTTCCCATCTCCATTAATATCTACCGGAATCAAATTATAGCCCGATAACACCCCATTACTACCATTAAAATTGGTAGCATTAAACCTAAACCCATTACTATGCGATGTAACTAAAAAGCCATTACCTTGTGATGCAAACAGGTTAAAAGCAGTAGTATTATTTTTATGAGGCATTAAAAAATCGGCTTTTCCATCCCCATTATAATCTCCTAACAATACGGGGAGATTTGATTTGATACTAGGGCTAGTGTTTTGCCATAGCAATTGTAAAGAATTACTATCGGTTATCGTATACACATATACTTGACCGGATTTGATCTGTAATATATCTGTTTTTCCATCCCCATTTACATCTGCTGGAAACAAGCGATCTGATGCAGATAATGCACTTTGCAAAGCCCCTGTATGTATCGCAAAATTAGAGGTCAGCCTTTTATCGAGATTAATCAAGGTTACTTTGGCGGTATTAGTCGTTCTACACCTTCCGCTTACTGCTATAATATCGGTAAGCCCATCCCCATTAAAATCACCCGATATGTAGTTTTGAGGTATTCTTACACAATCTGTTGGTGCTGGTGCTGTCCATGTTTTGGTATATTGTAAATAGATGGGATGTACCGTACCATTTGAATATACTTTAAAATCAACCTTATTATTGCTTTTGTTTTGTATTACGGTAAGCCCTTGCCCAGCCAAAAGCTTGTTTTGCTGGTTAAGTAATGTAACAGGAAATATTTTCTCAAACTCACCCCCGGTATTGATAGTAGATGGAATATTGAATTTATCCCCTTTAAATATCCAGAATTTATCTTTAGTGTTTTTGGGATATACGATAAAATCCATTTTACCATTACCCGTGAGGTCTAATGATACCGTTTCTGCATTTCGTTGCTCTATGTTTACGACCCCCAGATTGGATGTGGTGGGAGTATGCGTTACGGTAGAAGCGGTTGTTGGATATGTAAAACGAATTGGGGTATGTTTTTCTGTATTATCTCCTGTTTTTTCCTGTACCCCGATCACACGATCATACCCCAATGTGGTTGTATCATGATTAAGGACATAATTTCTATAGGGAGTACCATTACCAAATACCTTAATTTCTTTAAGTAAGGTTTTTCGTATAAACAGAATTCCGTTAATATAGGAATGTTCGTTACGGGTACGGCTTCCATATTCAAAACGAATTTCATTAATAGGTGCAGCTGCACCTTTAGAACCATAGGTAATTTTTTCAATACTGATAATGTTCTTATCACTAACAGTTCGATACGTGTAGTTGATACGAATTCCTAGTGGATTCTCCCAATAGGTAAGAGCATATTCTAATCTGGATCTTGAGTTGGTGTTATTTCCATAATGCCCAACCGACCCATCGGGATAGTGTACTACAAAATAGGCAGGTCCATAGGATGCACCATATGGAGAGGTACCGAATGAGGTGATTTTCAGGTTAGAATAACTTTCGGTTTCGTATACTGCACCATTAGCACCATACGTCCCACTCTTTAATAAGAGTCGTTGACCATCAAGAGCAAATCGATCCTTAGCATCAAAATCCACAGGATCAATACCACCATCATGGTATTGGGTAGCAGGGATTCTTTTGATAACCGATAAGCCAGAGACATTCCAGCCCCATCCCGCAATACCATTTCCTGCCTGGCTATCATAAGAAATTGCTATTTCGGGTGCTACTCCTCCGATTCCTAGTGGTACAGCAATAGGTACCATATAATTAGCA
Source organism: Aquimarina macrocephali (assembly GCF_051627225.1). Lineage (NCBI taxonomy): Bacteria > Pseudomonadati > Bacteroidota > Flavobacteriia > Flavobacteriales > Flavobacteriaceae > Aquimarina > Aquimarina macrocephali. Next base: position 3,211,595 of record NZ_CP151795.1, on the reverse strand, counting down.
CCTCCTGCGGGAGATACAGATAGAGATCCTGGTGTTTCACCAATACCAGAGCTGCTGCTTCTGGAAGCAAGTGCTGTTTGGGTCACTACTGGCTCTCCTCCTGATAAGAATAAAGTTTCTGGTTCTTCTACCGATGCAGTATGTGTTTGATACGTAAATTCGTCTTTTGGATTAAGGTTTGTGCTATCTTGAGCATGTGATAGTACACCCGTGAGGAGTAACATCCAGACACAGGTAATGTATAGATTAGTTTTCATCTATTATAGGTTTTAAATTTGTAATACGAGTTAGACGGCTGATAAACCGCCACATAGATTGTTTTAGAGTTTAATAATTTTCTTCTGTATAGTTGATACAGTGTCATTATTTAAGTGAAAGATCACCAGATATAATCCTGCTGCCTTTTCTGAGAGGTCAATACTCACTGAATTATTTCTCCTAAAAGAAATAGCAGATCTTTGACTAGTGACAAGACTAACCAGTTCGATCGAGGTGATTTGTTCAGACAGTTCTGGTTTCCATTGCAAAGTGACTTCGCCATTGGTTGGGTTAGGAGCAACTATAAAGGCATTTTCAATGCTCTCTTTCTCTATGTTGATCAGATCATTCTGTACAGTTTCAAATACTTCATCGCTAGTCTTGACAGGAGCAGGCACATCTCTTAACGTCTGATTCCCTGCTGTGTCATGTGTAAATTCCAGCTTGTCTCCAGAGGCTATTTGTGCACTCGTCTGAGCACCCCATACAAGTATTATTAAAGGGATTAATTGTTTTTTCATGATTTTGTGAATAAAAAATGGTTAATACGGATATATATTACCAAAAGTGGGGTTAGTAATAGAAGGGTCGATAAGAGGAAAAACCTCTTATTTTCAAATATGTGATCAAGAAGTCAGAAACATGGTTCTAGTCTCTAGAATGAGAACCATTCATGGCTTCTATGAGTTTGGATATTATTGTCGGTAAGGATTGTGTTGTATTGTTCTCATAAGTTGGATTTTATTAGGTTGTTAAAAATGATATTCTTGATGCAATATTAAAGGTTGCCAGTTTCATTTTTCGGAACTCAGAATGCTTATTCTGTTAATTTTATGTAAAAAAAGCTAAAGAAATCATAAACTAAATTTCTGTGTTTTGGGGTGGCTAAGAAGTGTACTAATAGGTTTAACAATACATTAGGAATCGAGGTGCTTTGCTCTTATATGTGAGGCTAAAGAAGCAAAGTACCTGACCTCCTTACTGAAATCTGTATTCTAACCTTATTTTAAATAAATGGTTTATTTTTCTTGATTGAAGTGAAAATTGGATTACGTATCAAGCGTAAATAACGTGGCAGGTATTGCTGACATATAGCAACTAAAGCAACTAAAGCAATCGCATCAAAGGCGTGTAGGGGTTCTGAAGAGGTAAAAACTCCCAAAAAAACCATTCTATTTTAGTCAATTTTCGACGTAAAAAGAGTGTGAATCAGCCTGTTTTTTTGAGGATATTTTAAGGTATTTTTGCTTCAAAAACGGTGTTTTTGAGTGACTTTTTTGGTCGTCTAGAGCAAAAAAAACGGCATCTAAGGTCAAAAAAAATCGCTTCTTAGGTGAGTTTTGGCGTTTTTTGGGCAAAAAAATACTCTCTAACACTATAAGTACCAGAGAGTATTTTTGATTTGTAGTCTTAAACTACATGCTTAATTCTATACTTGAGCGATAACCAATTTTTATTCGTTCGATGAATACGGGAGTTACTTCTTTTGAGGGAGTAACCTGTTTTACATTCTTATGTACCACCAAAGCATTATGCTTTGGGGTAGCTGTAGTATCCCCCAGATTTTTTCTGGCTATCGGTTTAAAACTTACCAACATATTCATCCTATTTAACAATAAAACATCAAGTTTCATTCCAAATACAAAGAATTATACGACAAATGCATCAAAAAACATGGATCACTGATTATCAATAACATAACACATATATCAAAATAACAGTCAAGCAATATATTATTTTAACAAAATACCAATAAATTAAAAATTTTATAAAAAAATAAAGTCCTAGTTAAAACCACATGATATAGGAAATATCATTTAGTTAGGCCTGTAATTGTCAGTCTGAACCTATTGATAGCCTCAGGGGAAACTTGTCAAAGACATTTGAACAAAGTGAATCTATACGATTTTAATTTACAAAAGACATTTATAAATCAAACCCTCTTTTTTACTTCAATATTTTTTCATCTTCTCTACTAGTACTAATACCAGACCCCCAAGTACACAATTGACTTAATATAGGTAATAATTCCTTCCCCCTTTCGGTTAGAGAATATTCAACTCTAGGAGGGATCTCTGCAAATGATTCGCGCTTTACAACCTCCTTTTGTTCTAGTTCTTTAAGTTGTTCTGTTAAAACTTTTCTACTAATTCCTTCCACAAAAACCACCAATTGACCAAATCTTAACTTACGTTCTCCTAAAACATAAATAATAATAGGTGTCCATTTATTTCCTATAATATTCGTTGCATGAATCATTGGGCAATGATTCGGATTATGAACTAATTTTCTACTCATAATTCTTAACTTTTTGTTAAATAACCTCATTAGTTACATCGAGGTTACCATTTTTTTAGGATACAAAAATACAAATGTTTCTTTTAGAAACTATTAATAATTACTTTTATAAACTTTTAATACAAAAAATATACAAAATGAAAATTTTTCAACCATATTCCTTAGGTTCAATTACTTTAAAAAATCATATTGTAATGGCCCCTATGACCCGTAATAGAGCAATCAAAAACATTCCAAATGATATTATGGCATTGTATTATGAACAACGTTCTGATGCTGGATTGATCATAACCGAAGGAACTTCGCCATCCCCTAATGGATTAGGATACGCTAGAATTCCCGGAGCTTTTACTGATACTCAAATTAAAGGATGGAAAAATATTGCCTCAAGAGTACATCGCAAAGACAGTAAAATTTTTGTGCAATTAATGCATTGCGGAAGAGCTTCTGCAACCCCAAATTTACCAGAAGGCGCAAAAACTATAGCCCCATCAAGCGTACAACTAAGTGGAGAAATTCATACTGACATATCAGGAAGTAGTCCTTATGCCATTCCTGAAGCCATGTCTATAGATCAAATACAAAAAACTCAAAACGAATATATACAAGCAGCAACTAATTTAGTATCAGCAGGAATCGACGGAGTAGAGCTTCATAGTGCGAATGGTTACCTACTTGATCAATTTTTGAATCCTGCATCTAATATTCGTAACGACGAGTACGGAGGTTCTTATAAAAACAGAGCTCGTTTCTTACTAGAATTAACACAAAAAACCATTGATGCTATTGGCGCAAATAAAGTAGGTGTACGAATCTCTCCTTATGGTATTTTTAATGATATGCAAGGTACATATGATGATTTAGTAGAAATGTACAGCTACTTAGCTGCAGAGTTATCAAAACTTAATATAGCATATATTCACATCGTAGATCATCGTGGTATGGGAGCTCCAGATTTTCCGACAGATATTGTTACAACACTTCAAAATATTTTTAAAGGAACAATTATCACAGGAGGAAATATAAATACAGCAAAAGAAGCTCAAACAGTATTGGACAAAGGAAGTGATCTTGTTTATATAGGAAGACCATACATATCAAATCCAAATCTTATTGAAAAATTAAAAAGCAACATTGCATTAACTCAGCCTATCATGGATACTTTCTATACTCCTGGTGAAGAAGGCTATACAGATTATATTAGTATATAAATTAGTTAAAGCATATTACCAAAAAAGGAGTTTTAAATGAATCTAAAACTCCTTTTTCTTTATACTTTATATTTTAAAGGAAGATAAACCACTTTTTTAGTCTCATAAAACTCTTCTTCAAAAACATCTGATAATTTGTGTTCTACAGCTTTTGGGAATAAAGCTAACTCTTCTGTAAGGTCACCTCCTTTAAGGTATAAAATCCCGTTTTGTAATTCGTGATTGTTCTTTTTTGCAATATTTTTTCTAATCCATTTCACAAAATCAGGCATATTGGTTACTGCACGACTTACGATAAAATCAAAACGATCATCAAATGTACCAGCTCTTCGCTGTTCTGCTTTAATATTACTTAGATCTAATGCATTTGCCACTTCATTGACAACTCTAATTTTTTTGGCAATAACATCAACCAAATAAAATTGAGTTTCTGGAAATAAAATCGCTAAAGGAATCCCAGGAAAACCACCACCAGTTCCCACATCCAGTACTTGTGCTCCCGGTTTAAACTCCAAAATTTTTGCTATTCCCAAAGAATGCAAAATATGTCGTTCGTATAACAATTCGATGTCTTTACGAGAGATAACATTAATTTTAGCATTCCATTCTGTATATAAATCTTCAAGTTTTGAAAACTGTAATCTTTGTTCTTCAGTTAGGTTCTGAAAGTATTTAAGTATAATATCCATCAAATAGTAATTAAAGCACAAAAATACACCTTAAGATGAGATATTTTACTTCTTTTTAGGAACTTAAAAAAATTTAAATACCTAACTTTACCCAATATAATTATGATCATAATCGTTTGATCATAAACCTCAATGCTTATGACTGCACCTAACATACGTTTTAGCAGAGAAGATTCTGCTAAATTCTTTAAAACATTAAATAAACGTGTAAATCAATATTTTAAAGAAAACAACATTAAACGAACAGGAAACTGGCGATTACACACTAAAACCATCGTTATGTTTTCTCTTTTTCTAACCCCTTATTTTCTAATTCTTACCCTTAACATTTCGCAATGGTGGATGCTACTACTCACTATAGTAATGGGAGTAGGAATGGCTGGCGTGGGCATGAATGTGATGCATGATGGAAATCACGATTCGTATTCTTCAAAAAAATGGATTAATAAGCTAATGGGAGGCAGTATGTATATCCTGGCGGGCAATGTTTATAACTGGCAGGTACAACATAATGTTTTACACCATACCTATACAAATATTCATGGTCATGATGAAGATATGGATGCTGGCCGGGTGATTCGTTTCACAAAACATTCAAAATGGAGACGTTTTCATAAATTTCAACATTATTATTCTATATTTCTTTATGGTTTACTAACTTTTAACTGGGCGTTGACTACAGATTTTAAGCAAACCAAAAACTATCTTGCTCGTAAGCTTTCTTACGGAAAACTACCTAGCCCATTAAAACAATGGAGTACTATTGTTATCACCAAAACCATCTATTTATCTATATGGATTTTAATCCCTATGATCTTTATGTCAATAGCCTGGTGGAAAATTTTAATAGGATTTTTTATAATGCACTATGTTGCAGGATTGATATTAAGTGTAGTATTTCAGTTAGCCCATATGGTAGAAGAAGCACAAATGCCAATCCCGGATAAAACTGGAACCATGAAAAACACCTGGGCAATACACCAATTATTTACTACAGTAAATTTTTCTACAAAAAACAGATTGGTAAATTGGTTTACCGGTGGCTTAAATCACCAGGTAGAACACCATATTTTCCCTCATATAAGTCATATTCATTATACTAAAATTTCTAAAATTGTAAAACAAACTGCTATAGAATGTAATCTCCCTTATAACGAGTACAAAACCACGCGGAAAGCTATTATTGCCCATTTTAAACATCTTAAAGAAATGGGAATGAAGCCTGCAATACAATCATAATTTTTATTTACCAGATAAAATGAGCACACAAGTATCAGAAATGAGCATACAATTATCAGACAAAATCAATGCGCTTAAAGCATCAGCTACATTAGCGATGGCTGCAAAGGCACGTGAACTAAGAGCCGAAGGGAAAGATATTATTGGCCTTAGTCTTGGAGAACCAGATTTTAACACTCCAGATTTTATTAAAGAAGCTGCTATACAAGCTGTAAACGACAACTACAATTCGTATACGCCGGTTGATGGATACGTAGAATTAAAAGATGCAATTATCACTAAATTTAAGCGTGATAATGGTCTTACCTATGATCGCTCACAAATTGTTGTATCTACCGGGGCAAAACAATCTCTTTATAATGTTGCTCAAGTATATATTAACCCAGGAGATGAAATAATTCTACCATGTCCTTACTGGGTGAGTTATAGTGATATTGTAAAACTTTCTGGTGGAGTTCCAGTAGAAGTAAAAACTTCTATTGATACCGATTTTAAAATGACAGCTGAACAGCTCGAAAAAGCGATTACACCAAAAACCAAAATGCTATGGTATAGCTCTCCTTGTAACCCAAGTGGATCTATTTATAGCAAAGAAGAATTAAGAGCATTGGCAGACGTACTACAGAAATATCCTAATATCATTGTAGTAAGTGATGAAATATATGAGCATATTAATTATGTTGGCGGTCATGCTTCTATGGCTCAATTTGAAGACATGTATAACAGAACAGTAACTGTTAATGGAGTCGCTAAAGCTTTTGCTATGACCGGATGGCGAATAGGATACATTGGAGCACCAACTTCAATTGCTCGAGCATGTAATAAAATGCAAGGCCAGGTAACCAGTGGAGCTAATTGTATTGCTCAACGCGCAGTAATTACAGCCCTTGAAGCCCCTGTTAGCAAAATTCAATATATGGTTGATGAGTTTAAAGAGAGAAGAAAACTAATACTAGGTTTGTTATCCGAGATTCCAGGATTCGAATGTAATGAACCAGAAGGAGCGTTTTACGTTTTTCCTGACATCTCACATTACTTTGGTAAAACATTACAAGGACACACTATTGAAAATGCTACAGATTTTTCAATGTTCTTATTAGAAAAGGCTAATGTTGCCACAGTAACAGGTATTGCTTTTGGAAATAGTAATTGTATTAGAATATCATATGCTGCCAGTACAGAAGAAATTAAAGAAGCTATCAAAAGAATTAAAGAAATTGTGAGCTAATAATTAACGATTTTAACTTTTTATAAATATGCCAATGCCTATAAAATAGGGTATTGGCATATTTTTTTAGCAAACGTTAAGTAAATTTTAACCTTATTTTACAATTTTTAAAATTGCCTTCTATACTAAATAAACGAAATTAGAGTTATACTTTAGCTATATCCCGAATATTATGTTTTTCTAAGAAACAAATATTCAAAAAGAACCAACTTAAAACCAATTGTTATGGATACTCTAGAAAAGGAACGTATCGTCAAAAAAAATGTCCTTGAAATTTTTAAAGAAAACTTTGACGTAACCCACACAGATGATGAAATCTTAAACATCAAACCAGAAAAAGAGTTTAGTGCTAATTATATCAGATACTACGAATCAATATTAGATATTTTTCTAATTGAAGATAGAGAGTTAAAAAGTATAAAGGGAACTGTAAAAGATACCATCAAAAAAGTTGCTGAATTATGGGCTATAGTGCCAAATTCTTCTGCAACCTGGGAATGGCAAATGCAATAAACTAAATCACCTATTTCTCCAGAAAAACGGGGTAAGAAGTATCAGCACTGTAAAGAGCTCTAATCTTCCTATTAACATAAGGAAGCAGCACCACCATTTCCCAAAGGCAGGTAATACATCAAAGTTATTTACAGGACTAAGTTTACCAAAAGCAGGTCCAACATTACCTAGAGAAGAAGCAGCTCCTCCAATTGCAGTTTCAAAATCTAATCCTAATGCGCCTAAGACCACAGAACCAATAATAAAGGCAAGCATATATAATATAAAAAATGCCAATATATTAAATACAATTTCCTTAGAGACTGATCTTCTATTATACCTTACCGGAAGGATTGCTCTGGGATGTAATGTTCTTTTAAATTCTAAAATCCCATTTCGAATAGTTATTAAATGCCGCATTACTTTTATACCTCCAGAGGTAGATCCCGCAGAACCACCCAGGAACATAATTCCAAAGAAAAGAACTGTTAAAAAAGGAGTCCACATTGTAAAATCCGCACTCACAAAACCTGTAGTAGTAATTACCGCAAGTACTTGAAATAATGCATGACGAAAAGCACTCTCTGCTTCTCCCCACACCATCGGATGATCAATAGATGACATAGATACATCTGCTTTACTATAAATTACAAGGGTAGCTATTACTGTAAATATAATAACAGAAAGCGCATAAAATTTAAATTCTTCATCTTTTATAATTTTCTGAATCTTACCCTTAAATCCAAAATAACTAAGAACAAAATTCATACCAGCCAAAAACATAAACAGTATGATAATATATTGTATTAGCGGTTGATCGTTCCAATAAGCAACACTTGCATTTTTTGTAGAAAACCCTCCTGTAGATAATGTACTTAATGCATGGTTTATAGCATCAAAGAAATTCATCCCTGCTAGTTTCAAAAGAATCGTTTCTGCAACAGTATACCCAAAGTAAATCAACCATAATCGCTTTGCAGTATCTGTAATTCTAGGATGTAATTTATCTGCACTTGGTCCAGGTGCCTCTGCAGCAAACAACTGCATACCTCCTATCCCTAATAATGGCAAAATAGCAATGGCCAATACAATAATCCCCATGCCTCCAATCCAATGTGTTAAACTACGCCAAAACAAAACTCCTTTAGGGATAATCTCTATTTCATTCAGAATAGATGCGCCAGTAGTAGTATACCCAGACATCGTTTCAAAAAAAGCATTGGTAAAAGATGGTATTGCTCCGGAGAATAAGTAAGGTAATGTTCCACTAAGAGACATGAATATCCATCCAAAAGTTACAACAATATAACCATCTCGTTTATTAATCTCTTTCTGATGCTCTCTTGTTAAAAACATTAAGATGATCCCGATGAACATCGTAGCTAAAGACGCCATCATGATTTCTATAGTAACTCCATCTTTATAGATAAAACTGATACATGTGGCGATTAGCATAAAGCCGCCATTACAGAGCAATAAAAGCCCCATAATATGTGAGATAATCTTATAGTTTAATCTATACATCTTAAAGGAAAAGCTTTTCTATTTTCTTAATAGATTTTGGCAAACAACATACCACTACTCTGTCTCCTGCCTGAATATAAAAATCTCCCAGTGGGATCATTCCTTCTTCATCCCTAATAACACCAGCAATTATAGCAGAACGAGGAAAATCTAAATCTTTGATTAAATTATCGCTTACTTCTGATGAAGGCTTAACAATAAACTCCAACAGCTCGGCATTCATATTATTAAGTTTGGTCATTGCTACAACCTCCCCTTTTCTAATAAATCTAAAAATATTATTTGCAGCCAGAAGTTTCTTATTAATCAAGGTATCTATACCAATAGAATGAGATAACTGGAAATAATCCATGTTTTCTACTAATGCAATAGTTTTTCTCACTCCCTTAGACTTAGCCACCAGACAAGACATTATATTGGTTTCAGAATTACCAGTTACAGCTATAAAAGCATCCATCCCATCTATACCTTCTTCTTGTAATAGTTCTACATTTCGCCCATCACCATTAATGATCAAAGCATTAGGAAGTTCATCGGCAAGATCAAAGGATTTCTCTCTATCTTTCTCGATAAGCTTTACTCTAAATTTATGATCACAAAGATCCCGAGAAGTCTTATAACCAATCTTACTTCCTCCTAGAATCATGACATTTTTGATTTGCTCTTTAACTTTTCCTGTTAACTTATACAGCTCTTCTACTCCACCTTTTGAAGTTACAAAATACACTTGATCTCCTTCTTTAAAGGTAGTATCCCCTCTTGGTATTAATGTATATTGAGTTCCTGAACGTTGAATTGCGATAGGCATAAAATGTAATTCTGGAAAAACGTCTGCTGCTTCTCTTACCGTTTTACCGACAAATAATGCTTCTTTAGACAAAGTAGTCCCCACCATCGTTAGCGCACCATTCTCAAATTCATAACTACCATGAAATGCAGATTGACTAAGCAATAACTCTATTTCGCTAGCTGCTAAGGCCTCTGGAGAAATTAGCTCATCAATACCAAATTTAATGAATCCAACTTCTTCTTTGTTTTCTATAAACTCTGTATTAGAAATCCTAGCAATAGTTCGTTTAGCTCCAAGCTGTTTCGCCAATACACATATCGTAATATTGGTTGTTTCGCTAGAGGTAACACTAATTACCATATCTACATTATCTACTCTTGCTTCTTTTAAAATAGCAATTGAAGTAGAATCTCCTTTAATAACTCTAATATCCAGGTGAGTATCCGCATAATTAAGGCATTCCTTATCTGTATCTATAAGTGTAATGTCCTGGGATTCAAACGAGAGTAATTTCGCCAAATGAAATCCTACCTCACCAGCTCCGGCGATTATGATTTTCATTGGTTTTGTTTATTGTTTTCCATCTAAAGATAAAATCAAACTAAGACTAAATACTACACTTCAAAATAACTAGAAGTAAGGTCTTAGAATATAAAAGCGTACAAAGATAATGTAAATTGACTAACTGGTAAAATTTTGATGATCCCCAACTTCAATTCTAATAATTATGATTTCATTTTTCATCATTTTGTAACCAAAAAATATGTCTTACAAAAACTCGTATTATAGAACAAAATCACATTTTTTTGCTTAAACAACAAAACTCAGGATTAGTTCAATATCAAAAATGTATATTTGCCTAAATTTTTTTAATGTCAGAAAAAATAACTCCATATAAAGACAAAACCAGATCTAAAAAAGAGCAGGTTGCCGAGATGTTTGATACTATCTCAGAGAACTATGACGGGTTAAATCGTGTTATTTCTTTTGGTATTGATGTAAAATGGCGTAAAAAAGTAGTTAGACTGGTTAGCAAAACAAATCCTGAAAGAATTTTGGATGTTGCTACAGGAACTGGTGATCTAGCCATAAATCTATCAAAAACAGGAGCTTCAGAAATCATTGGTCTTGATATTTCTACAGGAATGCTGGAGGTCGGAAGACAGAAGATTGCAATAAAAAAATTAGACACCATTATTAATATGATCCAGGGAGATAGTGAAAATCTACCTTATGATGAAAATTATTTTGATGCGATAACTGTAGCTTTTGGGGTACGAAATTTTGAAAATTTAGAAAAAGGGCTTTCAGAGATTTTCAGAGTCCTTAAACCTGGAGGTATTTTTGTAGTTTTAGAAACCTCGATACCCACAAAAACCCCATATAAACAAGGATACAAGTTTTATTCATCAACAATATTACCTCTTGTTGGTAAGCTATTTTCAAAGGATAAATCTGCTTATTCTTACCTAAGTGAAAGTGCCGCAGCTTTTCCTTATGGAGAAGCCTTCAACAATATTTTGAAAAAAATCGGGTTTATAGAAGTCAAAGATAATCCCCAAACTTTTGGTGTTGCTACAATTTATACAGCCACAAAACAATAGTGTCAAAACAAATAAGGGTTTTAAACCATTAAAAGGTTAATTTTAATTTAGATGAAAAGAATATTTATCTTAATAGTTGTTTTAATATGTACTCAAAACATGAGTGCACAGTTATTTTCTAAAGAAAAGGTGCAAAACCTTCAAAATTTTGATAAGCCAAGGTTTAGTTATGGCTATATTCTTGGATTTAACCTTTATGATTTTAACTTTGATTATACAACAGATGCACCAGATACCGATATTATACATGATGAATCCGTAGGTTTTAGTGTTGGTCTTTTAGGGAACCTGAGGTTAAATGATTATTTTGATCTTAGATTAGAACCTATGGTTACTTTTAATACAAGAAATTTAAGGTTTTCTAATTCTCAATTCACTTCAGATTTTGAATCTGTAAGAGAAGTGAAATCAACATATGTACATGTACCGTTATTACTAAAAATATCGACCAAAAGAATCAATAATATTAAACCTTTTATTGTTGGAGGTGTTTCTACCTCTATAAACTTGTCTAGTAACGAAGATAATCCCGATGATAATAGTGTAGGGCAATTTAGAATGAAAACCAATACTAATTATTACGAAATTGGTTTTGGTGTAGATTTTTATTTATACTATTTCAAATTTACTCCATCTATAAGAGGAGTATTTGCTATGTCTGATGAGTTGGTAAAAGACAATGACCCTAATAGTCCATATACTTCGACTATTGATAAAATGTCAACGAGAGGGATTTTTATAAATTTCACGTTTCAATAACATCACTTAGTTAAGATCTTCTAAATTCACTAAGCACAATAGCTGTTGCAGTAGCAACATTAAGGCTTTCTGTTTTTTGATCTGATCCAAATTGTGGAATTGTTACCCTTTCTTTAATAAGATTCTCGATATCTTCAGAGATTCCATTTGCTTCATTACCCATTATAACAATAGCATCTTTGGGTAATTTCTCGGTATAAATAGAATTCCCATTCATAAAAGTGCCAAAAATCCTGGAATTTGGTGTTTCTAAAGTTAAATAGTTCTTCAAACTCACATAACTAATGTTTACCCTTGTAATAGATCCCATCGTAGCTTGTATAACTTTTGGGTTATAACAATCTACAGTTTGTAAAGAACATACCAAATCCTCTATGCCAAACCAATCACAAAGACGAATTATAGTTCCCAAATTACCGGGGTCTCTAACATCATCCAATGCCAAAATCAAACCTTTTGAGTTTGTTTTTTTTACTTCTGGAATACAAAATACTGCTAATGCAACTTGCGGAGTAGTTAAAAAACTAATCTGTTTTAACTCCTCCTCGGTAACACGACACTCTAATGCCGCAGAAACATCAAAGATTCCTGCCTCTAAAGTAAAGAGGGAATGAAGCTTCAGATCAGCAGCAAGTAGCTCCCTAATCACCTTTTTACCCTCTGCAACAAACAATCCATGTTGTTTTCGGTACTTTTTTTGATATAAACTCTTTATTAATTTCTTTTGGTTTTTGCTAACCATACAAATAGTGTATTTTTGAATCAATGAATGAATACAGGTTGAAACACTTTCTGACAAAAATATTATTAATTACCTTAACTAGCATCTTTTTATTTTCGTGTAATGCGGTAAAAAGAGTTCCTGAGCACGAATATCTTTTGAAAAAAAATCAAATTTACGTCGATAGTGCTAAAACTAAGGACCCAAAATTGTACAATCAATTATATCAAAAACCAAATACTAAACTATTAGGAATCCCTATTAGACTTCATATTTATAATCTGGCAAGAATAAATCAAGATTCTTTATATCAAGATTGGCTAACGAGGAAACCTAAGCGAAAAAAAAGAATCACTAAGTTCCTTTCAAAAAAACAAGTAGATAGATTGGGTGTAGGACTATCAGGCATTAATGAGTGGGTGAAAAGCACAGGAGAATCTCCTTCAATTATTGATGAGTCTAAAGTAAAACGCTCTATAAAAAGACTACAAGCTTATTATTGGAATAACGGTTGGTTTAATATTGAAGCAGATTATAAGATCAATACAAAGAATGACAAAACTGCAACTGTAGATTATTATGTAAAACCACACGAACCTTATTTCATTGATTCATTAAAAACTAAAATAGAATCCAAGGTTGCTGATTCTATTTACAAATTAAATGCTCAAAAATCTATAATTATTTCGGGAAAACAATATAAGACATTAGATATTGAGACCGAACGAGAACGGCTTACTTCATTATATCGAAATTCTGGATTATTTCACTTCGAAAAAGAATTTATAAAATTTGATGCCGATACTGTTAACACCGATCATAAAGTAAATCTAAATCTACTTATAAAGAATCGCTCTATAACATATGGAGATTCTACCGCTAGAATCCCTTTTAAAGTTCATAAAATAAGTAAAGTAAACATTTACACAGATTATTCTTATCAAAATCGAAATCAAAAACCTAAAGATAGTACTTCGTATAAAGGGTATAATATTTACGGTTTCGAGAAAATAAAATATACTCGTAAAGCGATTACAAATTCTGTTCTCATTACTCCAGGTGAAATTTTCAGAGATAAAGACAGAACATTTACTTATAATCAAATCAATAATTTAAGGACATTTAAATATCCAAACATACGATTTGATATTGACCCTAATGATCCAGCTGGAGAAAACCTTGTTGCCAATATCTTATTAACCCCAAGAAAAAAATACAGTACAAATATAGATTTTGATGTATCGACATCAAATATTCAAGCCTTCGGAATAGGTTTTGGGGGATCTCTTTTGATACGAAATGTTTTTGGAGGTGCCGAAATTTTAGAAATCTCGGCTCGGGGAAGTATTGGATCTTCTAGTGACGCAGTAGATGGCGGTCAAAAATTCTTTAATATATCTGAAGTAGGAGCAGATGTAAAACTATCTTTTCCTAAAATAGTTTTTCCTTTTATAAATCATAAGATTATTCCAAAACATATGTCACCGACTACTAATCTTATTTTTGGAATGAATGTACAGCAAAATATTGGCCTTGATAAACAAAATGCCACAGGAGTATTTAATTATCGATGGAAACCTAGCAATATCCTAACCAATCAATTTGATCTCGTTAACATACAGTATGTAAGAAACCTAAATACTAGCAACTATTTTAACATATACAACACTTCATTTAACAGGTTAAATAATATTGCTACAAAAGTTTTAGAAGCAGATTCACCATTCTTTTCTCAACCAGATACCGGTACTCCAAATATAGACAATGCCGTATTACATATACCTAGTGGAGCAAATGGATTTATAGCAGAATCTTTAAGCTCTGCAGCAGATTCTGATCTAACATCAGATCAATTACAAGAGATTCGAAATATCAACGAAAGAAAGGTAAGGTTAACCGAAGACAATTTAATCTTTGCTTCGAGTTATACCTACACAAAAAACAATAGAGAAAATCTTTATGATGAAAGCTACTCAAGATTTAGAGCAAAAATCGAGTTAGCAGGCAATGTACTAAGTGCAATTTCAAATATATCCGGATTAAAAGAAAATTCTAACAAACGCTTTGAGATATTTGGTGTAGAATTTTCTCAATATGCAAAAACAGAATTGGATTACATAAAACATTGGGATTTAGGACGAAAAAATGTGGTTGCTTTTAGAGCTTTTGGAGGAATTGCGCTTCCCTATGGTAATTCTAATAGTATACCTTTTGCACGAAGTTTCTTTGGTGGTGGTCCTAATGATAACAGAGCGTGGTTAGTATATGATCTTGGACCAGGAAGTACAGGCGGAAGAGATGAGTTTAATGAAGCTAATATGAAAATTGCACTAAATGCAGAGTACCGATACAAGATTCTAGGGTCATTACATGGAGCATTATTTGTTGATGCCGGAAACATTTGGAATGTTTTGGACAATGTAGAAGAAGAAGATGCTATCTTTTCAGAATTAGATGATGTACGGGAAATTGCTCTAGGAAGTGGTTTCGGGTTTCGATATGATTTTAATTTCTTCGTTTTAAGACTTGACATAGGATTTAAAACTTTTAATCCAGCCAACGATCAAAATAAAAGGTGGTTTAAAGGGTATAACTTCTCTGAAGCAGTTTATAATTTTGGAATTAATTATCCTTTTTAGCCATTCATCATATCAGATAGTTTAATTCGAACATCAAAACATTTATATATCTTATTTTTGAGAAAAATCAATAATCCATAATAATTAAAACAACCACAACTCTGCTTGTTTCAATGATTATTTTAATCCTATCGGTTTCCGTATAATTTTACTATTTTTGTAGCCTTATAAACCAAAACTAAATTATGAGTCACAACATCAAACCAGGAGTTGCCGTAGGAGACGAAGTCCAGGCAATTTTTAAATATGCAAAAGAGAAAGCTTTTGCATTACCTGCAGTTAATGTAATCGGTTCTAATTCGATTAATGCCGTTTTAGAAACTGCTGCAGAGTTAAATTCTCCTGTAATTATTCAATTCTCTAACGGAGGAGCACAGTTTAATGCTGGAAAAGGCCTCTCTAATGGAGACCAAAAGGCAGCAATTGCAGGAGCAGTTGCAGGTGCCAAACATGTACATTTAATGGCTGAAGCCTATGGAGTACCAGTAATTTTGCATACTGACCACTGTGCAAA
Source organism: Aquimarina macrocephali (assembly GCF_051627225.1). NCBI lineage: Bacteria > Pseudomonadati > Bacteroidota > Flavobacteriia > Flavobacteriales > Flavobacteriaceae > Aquimarina > Aquimarina macrocephali. The sequence continues at coordinate 3,195,629 of NZ_CP151795.1, read as the reverse complement.
AAAACTACTTCCTTGGATTGATGGCCTATTAGATGCCGGAGAAGAATTTTACAAAGAAACCGGAAAACCATTGTATAGTTCTCATATGATTGATTTATCTGAAGAACCAATCGAAGAAAACATCGAGATCTGTGCAGCATATTTGGCTCGTATGAGCAAAATGGGTATGACCTTAGAAATCGAACTAGGAATCACTGGTGGCGAAGAAGATGGTGTAGATAATAGCGATGTAGATGATTCTAAGCTATATACTCAACCAGAAGAAGTTGCCTACGCCTACGAAGAATTAAGTAAAGTAAGTGATAAATTTACTGTAGCAGCAGCCTTTGGTAATGTTCATGGTGTATACAAGCCAGGTAATGTAAAATTAACACCTAAAATACTTAAAAATTCTCAGGAGTTTATCTCAAAGAAATATGAAGTCGAACATAACCACATCGATTTTGTTTTTCACGGAGGAAGTGGCTCTACTGTTGAAGAAATAAGAGAAGCAATTGGATATGGAGTCATTAAAATGAATATTGACACAGATCTGCAATTTGCATTTAATGAAGGTATTCGAGATTACATGACCAATAATATTGAATATCTAAAGACGCAAATAGGTAATCCTGGTGGATCAGAAGAACCTAATAAAAAGTATTACGATCCCAGAAAATGGTTACGAGAAGGAGAAATTACCTTTAAGAACCGTCTTAAAAAGGCATTCGAGGATTTAAATAATGTAAATACATTATAGAAGACTGAAAAACTTAAGCTGAAACTCCTTAAATGAGTTTCAGCTTTTTTTAATTATAATAAAATTATATGGCTTGGTTTAAGAGAACACAAAAAGGTATACAAACTGCTACCGAAGACAAAAAGGATGTCCCTAAAGGGCTTTGGTATAAATCTCCAACGGGAAAAATTGTAGATGCAGAGCAACTTGAAAAAAACTTCTATGTAAGTCCAGAAGATGGATATCATGTAAGAATAGGTAGTAAAGAATATTTTGAAATCCTATTTGATGACAATAAATTTAAAGAACTTGATAAAGGTGTTACCTCAAAAGACCCTCTTAAATTCGAAGACAAAAAGAAATATGTTGATCGTCTTAAAGACGCGCAAGAAAAAACAAATTTAAAAGATGCCGTAAGAACAGCAGTAGGAAAATCCTTTGGTAATGATTTAGTTATCGCATGTATGGATTTTGCATTTATTGGAGGTTCTATGGGTAGTGTTGTAGGTGAAAAAATCGCAAGAGCTGCTGATTATTCATTAAAGCATAAAATTCCATTTATGATTATCTCTAAATCAGGAGGTGCTCGTATGATGGAAGCAGCATTATCGCTAATGCAATTGGCAAAAACATCTGCTAAGTTAGCTCAATTAGCCGATGCAGGAATACCATATATATCCTTATGTACAGATCCAACAACAGGAGGTACAACAGCTTCTTTTGCCATGTTGGGTGATATTAATATTGCAGAACCAGGAGCATTAATTGGATTTGCTGGCCCGCGTATTGTTAGAGATACCACAGGAAAAGAATTACCTGAAGGTTTTCAAACCGCCGAATTCTTAAAAGAACACGGGTTTCTGGACTTTATAACTCCAAGACACGAACTAAAACAAAAAATAAACCTATATCTAAGTTTAATTCTAAATCGTCCTTTAGCAAATTAAAATATAATATATCAGTTATATAAAAAGGCTCGACTTTAAGTCGGGCCTTTTTATATAATCACATCAAAGACTTGTAGATCAACAGGCTATAATCGAATCTCACGCTCTTCTCCATTATCATTAGTAAATACTGCTAAATTATCGCACTCTTCATTACCATAATCTAACGAACCACTATAATTTGTTCTTACTAACTCAACAACACCACTCACCAAAAATCTACAGCTCGCCTCTCGTCGTAATGGTGTTATAATTGTGGTACTATGTGTGCTTCCATTTTTGAAATTAGTTTCCCAGGCACCTGTAATTAAGAAAACATTATCTCCCCAATTACCATTAAAAGAACCTTCGATCCATTCACGAACCTTCGACCCTGTTCTGGATGCCTGCGTACCATCAGCAAAAGTAACCGTTAAACCAAGACTCATTGTATATTGAGGATTACCATTATCATTAGCTTTTTGTCTGGTTACTATTTTAGATCCAACAAATTGAACATCATCAACAAAAAAGTCTTCGAGAGTATAGTTAATAATCCTTGTCATTGCTTCGGTATCTACCACGTATGACATATTCACCTTTCCTTTTACAATATGCCCTCCTCTAACTTCACATCCTTCAGTGCCAAAATCTACAGTTACTTCTTTAGAAGTATCTGTAACCTCAACGGTTATAGTTGCACAGTCTGGCAAAAAAGGATGTATGGGGCTTTTTACAGCGCTTTCCTCATACTCATACACTTGTAAAAATGTATCACTTATTACCTCGGTCGTATTATCTACCTTGGCATTAAGTTCTGTTTCTTCGGTAGTGAAAGATGTTACCAATTGATCTTCAGTATCATCTTTATTACATCCTACTAAAATCAAAAAAAATAATGCGATTAAACTAAATTTAAATAAGTTACTTTTCATAATATTTAATTTTAACGTTACGATACTAAGACCGTATATTATGCAAAACGTTTAATTGCATTATGTTTTTTCATATAAAATGCATTTCTAATCCAAAAAATATTATATTTGCACGCTAATAGCAAAGAGCTATTTATACATAAAAATCATTTAAATAATATTGGAATGTATTTAACGAAAGAAGTTAAAGAAGAAATCTTCGCAAAGCACGGTAAAGGAAAGAATGACAGTGGTTCTGCAGAAGGTCAAATTGCATTGTTTACGCACAGAATTACTCATCTTACTGAGCACTTAAAAAAGAATCGTAAAGATTTTAATACAGAGCGTTCTTTGGTAAAGCTAGTAGGGAAACGTAGAGATCTGTTAGACTACCTTATTAAAAAGGATATCATGAGATACCGTGCAATTGTAAAAGAATTAGGATTAAGAAAGTAATAAAAAAGAGGCTGCATGCCTCTTTTTTTATATTAAATAATTAAAAAACATTTGTACTTCACTAGAGTATGGATGCATGCCTTAGTTTTTCATTGGTCGCGCAATTACTACAACAACACAACCTTGTCCGTCCGAGTAAGACGGAAACCAATGTTTAATTAAACATATCAGGATTTATCTGTATGATAAAACTGATACGTTAGAATCAAAAAAATTATGATTCCAAAAGTTTATAAAGAGGTCATTGACCTTGGTGACGGTAGAGAAATTTCTATCGAAACCGGAAAATTAGCAAAACAGGCTCATGGTTCTGTTGTTGTACAATCTGGCAAGTGTATGTTATTATGTACAGTTGTTTCAAATTACAAACAAAGTGATGTCGATTTTCTACCATTAACAGTAGATTATAGAGAGAAATTCGCAGCATCTGGTCGTTACCCTGGCGGTTTTTTCAAAAGAGAAGCAAGACCAAGTGATGGTGAAGTACTAACAATGAGGTTGGTAGATCGTGTATTACGACCACTATTCCCAAAAGATTATCACGCAGAAACTCAGGTGATGATCCAGTTAATGTCTCATGATGATGATGTTATGCCTGATGCAATGGCTGGACTAGCAGCATCTGCAGCGATACAATTATCTGATTTCCCTTTTGAATGTGCCATTTCAGAAGCACGCGTAGGACGTGTAAATGGCGAATTTATCATTAACCCAACAAGAGCGCAGTTAGAAGAATCAGATATCGATATGATGATTGGTGCTTCTGCAGATTCTGTAATGATGGTTGAGGGAGAGATGAAAGAGATTAGCGAAGAAGAAATGGTAGAAGCTATCAAATTCGCTCATGATCATATAAAAATACAATGTGCTGCTCAGCTTAAATTAGCCGAAGCCTTCGGAAGAAAAGAAGTTAGAGAGTACGATCCGGAAAGAGAAGATGAAGACTTAGCTAAGAAAATTCATGAAATGGCATATGATAAAGTATATGCTGTTGCAAAAGCGGGATCTTCTAAAAAAGAACGTGGTTTAGCTTTTTCTGAAATAAAAGAAGAAATAAAAGCTACATTTTCTGAAGAAGAACTTGAAGACTTTGGAGATTTAGTATCTAAATATTATTCTAAAGCAGAAAAAGCTGCTATTCGTGATCTTACTTTAAACGAAGGATTACGTCTAGACGGTCGTAAAACTGATGAGATCAGACCAATCTGGTGTGAAGTTGATTATTTACCATCAACTCATGGATCTTCTATATTTACACGAGGAGAAACTCAAGCACTAGCAACAGTGACTTTGGGAACTTCTAGAGAGGCAAATCAAATTGATATGCCATCTTATGAAGGAGAAGAAACATTCTACCTTCACTACAACTTCCCTCCTTTCTGTACTGGTGAAGCAAGACCTATACGAGGAACTTCTCGTAGAGAAGTTGGTCACGGTAACTTGGCACAACGCGCCTTAAAAGGAATGATTCCTGCTGATTGCCCATATACTGTGCGTATAGTATCAGAAGTACTAGAATCTAATGGTTCTTCTTCTATGGCAACTGTATGTTCTGGAACTATGGCATTGATGGACGCCGGGGTACAAATGGTAAAACCAGTTTCTGGTATTGCTATGGGATTAATTTCTGATGGTGAAACAGGAAAATATGCAGTTTTATCTGATATTTTAGGTGATGAAGATCACTTAGGAGATATGGACTTTAAAGTAACTGGTACTGCTGATGGTATTACGGCTTGCCAAATGGATATTAAAGTAAAAGGTCTTTCTTATGAAATTTTGGTAAACGCATTAAAGCAAGCTGCTGATGGTCGTATACATATTCTAGGAAAATTAACAGATACTATTGCATCGCCAAATGCGGATGTAAAATCACATGCACCAAAAATGGTAACTAAAACAATTCCTGGAGACTTTATTGGCGCTTTAATTGGCCCAGGAGGTAAAGTAATTCAAGAATTACAAAAAACTACAGGTACAACTATAGTAATTAATGAAGATCCTGTTACAGAAGAAGGAAATGTAGAAATTCTTGGTACAAGCCAGGAAGGAATTGATGCAGTATTAGCAAAAATCGATTCTATTACTTTTAAACCTGTTGTTGGTAGTGTATATGAAGTGAAAGTAATCAAAATGTTAGATTTTGGTGCTGTAGTAGAATATATGGAAGCTCCTGGTAATGAAGTTTTACTTCACGTTTCAGAATTAGCATGGGAACGCACAGAAAATGTTAGCGATGTTGTAAACATGGGTGATATTTTTGATGTAAAATATTTCGGAATTGATTCTAGAACTCGTAAAGAAAAAGTGTCTAGAAAAGCATTATTACCTAGACCTCCAAGACCAGAAGGTGACAAGCCAAGAGGAGATCGAAAACCTCATAGAGATAAAAAAGAAAATTAATTTTTCTATACTATTTAACAAAACGCCTTCAAGATTCTTGGAGGCGTTTTTTATTTTACTACACACAATCTAAATTCCAAATATCCCTTCCGTATAAATTTTACCAATTATTATTGATTTGGATAAATAAGTTAATGTTACGCAACCATTTAAAGGCTATCAGTCTATAAGACAAAGACTTTAAATAATGCAACTATGACAACGTTTAAAACCCTACTGCTTAGCGCCCTACTAATTTCAATGGTTTCCTGCCATAATGAATCCTTCGATCTATTTCCTGATAATATTCAAAAAATAGAAACAGATTCAGAATTATTTAATTCGTTAAAAAGTATTTCAGAAAGCAAAAATGAAGATAATAAGCCCGTCTGTATCACTTTTGTTTATCCTTTTAATGTATATCTTTTTGATGAAAATTCTGAAATTGTAGATAGCAGAATAGTCTATGATAATATAGATTTTGTGGGACTTCTGGAAGACTCAGAAGGAACTAATAGCGCAATAGGCCTAAGTTATCCTATAACTACCATTCTAGAAGATGGCAGTTCGTTTAGCATCCAGGACAATGCCGAATTAAAAAAAACCATAGAAGCTTGTATCGAATCAGAGATTATTATCTATTGTAATAGAATATTAGAAGAAAATTGCATTTGGAAAATTACCTCTTCAACTAATAATCAAAACTATAATGATGCACTACTAGATTTTTATGACGATGGAACCGGTATTTTTTATGATAATGGTAATGCATACAGAACCTCGTGGATATCCTTTTTCCTTGAAGGTAAATTACATATTAATATTCATCTTGAAGGAAATTCTAAAACAGCCAAAGATTGGAATTTTGATTGGAAAGCCATGATAATAGATGATGAAACTGTAGAAGTATCAAATGAAACCGATAAATATATCATCAAAAGACAATGTAATATTAAAAATTCATGCGATTATGTAGAATTTAAGGAATGTGAATTGAAAAATTTTGAAGATACCGCCAATTTTGTTTTTGATGATTACAAAGACTGTATTCTTTCTTTTCAGGAAAATATAGATCCTTCTTTATTAACATTATCATTTTACCAAACCTATGAGCATGCAGAACAAGAAACAAATATATTAGACTCATCTGTTTATCAAAACACAACTAATCCTCAGTTAGTTTTCGTTAACATCAAAAATACAGATACCAACGAATCTAAAATAATTAGAATAGTTTTATTTGCTGAAGCCTGCGATAATAATAACGAGAGCTAATTGTTATTTTCGGCAATCTTTCCTGAAAACAAGGAAAGATTGCTTTTTTTTAAATCTTTTACGCAACCATTTAAAACAATTCAGTCTAAAAAGTAAACTAGTGATAATTTATGTGGTATTTTAAGTACCACATAGTGAAAATTAAAGGTGAAAATTGAGTTCTTTTTTGTTTATTAAAAATATTTCAGATTTCGATACATAGTCTTTGCTAAGCTTAAAACCAATTGGACACAAGAAAGCTAATTAAGAAGTGCCAAAAAAACAACAGGAAAGCACAAAGTGAATTGTTTCACCTTTATAGGGATATACTATTTGCTTTGAGTCTTAAGTATTGCAAAAATTATGATGAAGCAGAAGATAATTTACAAGACTCCTTTATTACAATTTTTAAAAAGATAAATCAATATAATTTTAAAGGTTCTTTTGAAGGTTGGATGAAAAGGATAACGATTAATAAAGCTATCGATAAATATAAAAAAACATCTTTTACTGATATAAATATCAATGAAGAGAATATCGCAGATACCAAAATTGATCCTGAAACATTAAACCTTTCATTAGATGAATTACTAAAACACATACAGGAATTACCCGACAGATATAGATTGGTTTTTAACTTATATGAACTAGATGAGTATTCTCATAAAGAAATAGCCAAAATGTTACATATTTCTGAAGGGACCTCAAAATCAAACCTACATAGAGCAAAAGTTATACTGAAAACCAAAATAACATCTAGTAACAATTATTTAAAAAAAATTGCAATAAGTAATGGCTGACCCAAAAGACATAGGAAAAGCTTTTAAAGAAAAACTTAAAGGCTTTAATCAATCACCTAGTAATTTATCCTGGGAAGATATCGAACCTAAATTACCCAAAAAAGAAGATAACACGCTTTTTTATTGGGCAAAAGTAGTAGGTGTACTTATATTTCTTTTGTTATTAATACTTTTTGCTGCTAATACATATAACTATAATAGTATCACAGAAAACCCAATTAATACTAAAACAAAAAGACCAGTAGCTCCAGAAAATTGCGAAGAAATAGATCTAGAAAACAACAAACTACAAATATCAGGCAATGAAGATATAACAACAGTATCTATGTCACCCAAATCAAAACCTGATATCAATGATCTATATACAAATAAGGTAGAAAACAATTGGTCTTTACTATATAGTGAAACTAATAATGGTATTGGTTTATCATCAAATAAAAATGTTTCGAATTCTAGTCTTTTAATAACAACAAATAAAATGCCGCTTCCTACTCACAAAACTAATCAACAGGCATCCAGCGCAAAAAAAGGAACCAATAGAGGTATCGAAGAAATAAAAAATAAACCAAACACTTCTATTTCTAGTACAAAAACGAACCCTATAAATGAAGGAACCTCAATATCTTCAACCGTAACTACAAGCCAAACAAAAAATAAAGCAGATCAAGTTTTAAATCACAATCGCAACAGAGCATCTAAAAATGAAAAGCATAAAGAACGTAAAGATGATTCTCTAAAAACTTTAATAACATCCAAAAAGAATACCACTATCACTAACCGTAAGAATAAGGATACATTAGTATATATGAATCCTATAAAGAAAAAACCATTTCAAAAATTTAGCATAGGAGCGCAGGTCATCCCAACATATACTATCGCCCCTAATGGGTCTTTGATAAGCAACCATCTGGCAAAAAACACAAATCGTGGTAGAATAAGTTTGAGCTATGGTGTTCTCTTTAAATCATATTATACAGACAAAATAGCACTAAGGGTTGGATATAACCGACTAAAGTTAAGCAACAAAATAAAAAACATCCAAACTGATCAACTACCTATTATACTTAATGATTTGGGAATAATCTCACCCATTAATGATATTATAGGAAATTCTGAAAAAGTAGATGTAATACAAAAGACAATTTACAACGAAATTTCATTTGGGTTACAATATCAAATCTTAGATAATCAGATTAGCACTTCACTAATAGGAGAATTAAGTTTTCTGTTTCTAGATGAAAATAATATTGCCATAAATACTGCATCTAACAATTTTAAGTTAGGAAGCAATACTAATATTTTGAAAACAAATTTCAGTATTAACATTGGAACAAATCTTCGATATAAGCTATCAAAAAAAGTGTTTTTGAATGTTGAGCCCTTACTTAAGTATCAATTAAAAAATGCTAGTCAAAATTCTGAAAGTTATCGACCTTTGTACTTTACAATTCAAACAGGAGTTTCTTATGAGTTCTAAATAATGTTTCTACAGCATTGTTTTCTACATTCTTTATAAAATTCATTATTTTTTAAATCTTTTTTCAAAAAAAAATATTTTTATAAAAAATAACCAAACTCCCTTATATCCGCAATTGGTAAGGTACAACAAGCTATTCAAAAGATTGTTTTCTATAAAAAAAACAATCTTTTTGTAACATTTCTATAGCATATTACGTATAATAAGTAAAAGGCCCTAAATATTCACAAAATTAAATTTCAAGGAGAACTATAGATGAGACAACTTAAAATTACGAAGCAGGTAACGAATCGTGAGACTGCATCGCTAGATAAGTATTTGCAAGAAATAGGAAAAGTAGACCTTATTACTGCAGATGAAGAGGTGGAATTAGCTCAGCGTATAAAAGCTGGTGATGAGAGAGCTCTTGAAAAACTAACAAAGGCTAACCTTAGATTCGTAGTATCGGTTGCAAAACAATATCAAAATCAAGGTCTTACTCTTCCGGATTTAATTAACGAAGGTAACCTTGGACTAATTAAAGCTGCAAAACGTTTCGATGAAACTCGTGGATTTAAATTTATATCCTATGCCGTATGGTGGATTCGTCAATCTATTCTACAAGCTTTAGCAGAACAATCTCGTATTGTTCGTCTACCATTAAATAAAATTGGTTCGATCAATAAGATCAATAAAACATATGCATTCTTAGAGCAATCACATGAGCGCCCACCAAGTGCCGAAGAAATTGCAAAAGAATTAGACATGACCATCAATGATGTTAAAGAATCAATGAAGAACTCTGGGCGCCATGTAAGTATGGATGCTCCACTTGTTGAAGGAGAAGATTCTAACCTTTATGATGTATTAAACTCTGGAGAGTCACCAAACCCTGATAGAACACTATTGCATGAGTCTCTTCGTACAGAAATAGAACGTGCTCTAGAAACGCTTACTCCTAGAGAAGCAGATGTAATACGATTATATTTTGGTCTTGGAGATCAACATCCAATGACTCTTGAAGAAATTGGAGAAACTTTTGATCTTACACGTGAACGTGTGCGTCAAATCAAAGAAAAAGCAATTCGAAGATTAAAACATACATCTAGAAGTAAAATATTAAAGACTTATTTAGGATAAATTCCTAAATTGCGGTTACAAACAGTTTTATAACATAACTGTTCGTTTTTTGATTGATGAATGACCTCCGGCTGATTACCGGAGGTTTTTTCTTACGGTAATCCGTAAAAATCTTACGGTAACCCGTAAAAAATTCATTTTTAGATCTAAAAATGAAGAATTTCCCTTACAGAACCCCCAATATTTTGGCAAAAGTATCTCAAAATTCGTATCTTTAAGTAGCTACCCCCCCTTCTTAATATATTGTTCATTATGAGATATATAATAAGCTATGTTAGCACGGTAAATCCAAACATATCAAATTCTGATATGACAGAGCTTATGGATTATATTAGACTTAACAATAATACAATTGGCCTTATGGGAATATTAATATATTCTGAAGGAAATTTTTTTCAAATTCTCGAAGGTGAAGAACAAGTCGTTAAAATGATGTTCGAAAAAATAAGAAAAGATTATCGACACCATAATATTATTAAGATGCTGGATAAAGAAATAATGGGTTCTTCTTTTTCAGAATCTCGTTCTTCTTTCACTGTAATATCCGATCATTACAATCAAAGTGAATTACATCAATTCTTAAAAAAAGAACAAGAAAATAACCCTGAACATTATAAAAGTATTTCCTACCTAGCTCAAAAATTCATGAAATTTAATTAAGAGCATCATAGATTTTAAAAACAAAACACTCTCCAATATAAAACTTATACTATTTATCTTTTTAAATTTACTAGAACAGAAAAATCAGTTTTTTTTACTCTAATAAATAGAAAAAACTCGCCTTCGGTTCGACTGGCTATCAAGCATAGCGGGCTTACCATTTTTTCTTATTCTGAAACAAGGCCGAAAAAAGAGCATTTTATTATAGCAAATTCAAAGGATAAATAGTATTAAATAGTACTTTTGCGGGAAACAACACAGATTTATGGCTTCAAAACGTATAGCCCCTTCAGTATTAGCTGCAGATTTTGCTAATTTGCAACGCGATGTAGAAATGATTAACAAAAGTGAAGCAGACTGGTTTCATATAGATATTATGGACGGTGTTTTTGTTCCTAATATTTCTTTTGGAATGCCAGTTTTACGAGATATCGTAAAACATGCAACTAAAACAATTGATGTACACCTTATGATTGTTGATCCAGATCGATATATTAAAACTTTTGCTGATCTGGGAAGTAATATTCTTACTGTACATTATGAAGCTTGTACACATCTTCACAGAACATTGCAAGCTATTAAAGCCGAAGGAATGAAAGCTGGCGTTGCTATAAACCCACATACCAATGTAAGCTTATTAGAAGATGTTATTAATGATATAGACCTGGTATGTATAATGAGTGTAAACCCTGGATTTGGCGGTCAATCATTTATAGAAAACACTTATAAAAAGGTGAAACAACTTCGTGAGATTATTGTGAAAAATAATGCAAGCACGTTAATTGAAATTGATGGAGGTGTAACCAATAAAAATGCTAAACAACTTATAGATGCCGGAGCAGATGTATTGGTTGCCGGAAGTTTCGTTTTTAAAAGTACTAACCCAAACCAAACCATTAAAGAATTGAAGGAGATTATAAACACTTAGTCAATAAAAAATGGAGCAGAACCCTATTCCGTCTTTTGATACCTGGACATCAATTTTCCTAATCGTAAGTTCACTAGGGTTCTTTTTAAGTATTATTCTAAGTATTCGTAAAACAGGAAGAATGAACAATCTTCCTGTTGTTTTACTTATTTTAGGATTTTCTTTTATTCTACTTCAATACGTGTTTTTCTGGACTAACTACGGGTCTCTATATCCTTATTTTTATTTTTTTGACTCTAGTTGGTATCTCGCGTTTGGACCTCTGCTGTATATTTATATTACAAGATTTTACAGTAAAAATTTCAAAATAAGATGGTATCACTTTGCCCCAGCGATACTATCATTTATTATTAATGGATATTTTCTTATTGTATCAGAAGGTTTTCAAAACCTCAAAGAATATAAAGATGATTTTCTATTTTATCTTTTTTGGTCACTTCGCTCTCCCTGGTTGGTAGCGTTATCGCTAATAATTTATGTAATCATAATAAAAGATTTCATCTCTTTTCATAAAAATGATAAAAAGTCTCAATATGAGATTATCAGAAAAAAATGGTCAACTTTCCTCATCAATTTATTCTTAGCCTTTATTATAGCCTATATAAGTTATTATGTATTGGTTAAATTCTCATTTTTCAACATTCATTGGGATTATGCAATTTCTTTTTCAATGTCTATAGCTATTTATGGTATTGGTTATATGGTATATAAAGAACCTTCTATCTTTAACGGAGAATTATTATCTAATCTATTTTTAAAAGGAGAAACTCATCAAGAGCTAACCGAATCCACTAAAGATGAGTTCTATGATACGCTATTATCATATATTAAAACAAATAAACCCTATTTAAACAATGATTTACGTTTGGTTCAATTAGCAGATAATATTGGTTTTTCTAGCCATATACTCTCAAAGCTTATAAACGAAAAATCTAAAAAGAATTTTAATCAGTTTATAAATGAATATAGATTGGAAGAAGCAAAAAAACTACTTCTAGAAAATTCTAAAGCTAGTATTAAAACGATTTATTTTGATGTTGGGTTTAATAACAAAGCTACTTTTAACACTGCCTTTAAAAATAAGTTCAATTGTACCCCATCTGAGTACAAAAGAAAAAAAATGGAAGTTCAGAATAATTAGATTCGAATTAAAAAGGTTAAAAATTATAATTCTAAACCTATCCTCTTCTTGTTTTAGTGAACTTTAATCTTATAACTCTTAAAAATCTTGAGCTTATGAGAACTTTATTTTTATTCATTTTTTACAGTTTTACTAGTATCACTTTTGCACAAAAATTTACACTTATCAAAGACAGTATTAATCCTATAGTATCTGATTCAACTATTCGAGGGACCTATTTTGGTACAGGATGGACAGATATTGATAATGATAGTAATTTGGATTTATTCTATGCCGGGACTATATACAAAAATCTTGGAAACGGAAATTTTAAAATTGCAGAAGGTAGTACAACAATACCTGTTGCTACATCACTAAACAGCTGCAGCTGGGCAGACTATGAAAATGACGGAGATCTGGATTTAATTTATTCGCGATTTACTGCACCGTCTACCTTGCAAACCAGGATTTATGCTAATGACGGCACTGGCCAATTTACCGAAACGAATACAATTCTAAACACAATCAATTCGGCAACCTGGAGTGTACAATGGTGTGATTATAACAATGATAGCTATGTTGATTTTATTCTTACATTCGCCGACTTATTTCTTGGATCAAATCGATTTCCTAATCGTTTGTACCGGGGAAATAGTGATGGCACATTTACCGAAGTAACAGAACCCTACGACTTTCTTACAGAAAAAGCAGCCTACACTGTATCTAATTGGACTGATTACGACGAAGATGGAGATACCGATTTATTTATTGCCAGTGGTCCTGCTGCCGGTCCAACAGGAATCAAACACGATTTTTTATTTAAAAATCTACAAGTCGAAACCGGAAGCGAAGGATTTATAAAATTAACCAATACCGACCTTTCATTTGCAGAAGATCCACAAGATGGACAATGTTATAATGCAATTGATTATGATAATGATGGTGATCTTGATATTTGCCTTACCAATTATTCTGGAATCAAAAACAAGTTTTATATTAATAATTCTGGTGCTTACCAAAGTACCAATACCCCATTTACCGCCAGTAACAATCAAAACTTATCCAATGCTTGGGGAGATTTTGATAATGATGGTGATTTAGACGTCATCATTACAGCTTCTAGTGCAATTGGTAGTGGGTATTTTGTCAATAATGGAGATGGGACTTTTACAGAAAACAGTTCTAATCTTATTAATACAGCCACCTCTGGAAACTCTACCGGGGCAACTATCGGAGATTACGATAACGATGGTGATTTGGATTTCTTTGTTGTTGGTCAAGGTGTAAAGGGTCTTTTTAGAAATGATTTAGCAGTAAAAAATCATTTTGTAAATATAAAACTCATTGGCAACCCATCAAATAAAGCCGCACTAGGCGCCAGATTAGAATTGATCACCAAAATAAAAGGGAAATTGGTTACTCAAAAAAGAGAAATCTCTGCCTCAAATGCATTTATGGGACAAAACAGTTTGCGAGCTCATTTTGGACTTGGTAAAGCTCCAAAAATTGAGAAACTCATTGTGTATTGGCCTTCTGGAAATATAGATACTTTTTTAAAACTAAGAGTCAATAAATTTTACACTATAGAAGAAGGTAAAAAAAAACCAATTGACCCGCCTATTAAAAAGAGAAACGACGATACTTCTAAAGTAATCGTGTATCCAAATCCTTCTAAAAACATAGTAAAAGTCAAAATTGATAATTTAGAAACAAGCATTCCGATTACGGTTAAAATAGTAGATGCCTCAGGGTTAAAAATTTCGGAAACCAATTTTAGTATCAATCAGGATATTATACTAAACACTGCTTCTTTATCGCCGGGAAATTATTTTTTAAATATTGTAATGGGACAAAAAACAGTTGTGAAAAAATTAGTTATTAAATAGTACTTACCCGCTCCTTAAAAAAGGTGAGTCTCATAACAGAAGCTCACCTTTTTTTGCATTAGAAATTACAAAAATCATTAGTTTTACAAGAGTAAGAATAAGGTATTACTCTAAAAGCTAGAATTAGAGCCTTGTCAATATGATTTTTTAATGAAACATATAGATTTGATAATTGTTGGCGGTGGACCTATTGGTATAGCTTGTGGTCTCGAAGCAAAGAAAAAAGGACTTGATTATTGTATTATTGAAAAAGGAACCATCACCAATTCCTTATATAATTACCCTCTTAATATGCAGTTTTTCTCGTCTTCAGAAAAACTTGAAATTGATAATATCCCATTTATCAGTAATGAAGCTAAACCAAAGCGTAATGAAGCTCTTGAATATTACCGTAGGATTGTAACTTCTAACGATTTAAATATTAATCTGTTTGAAAAAGTTAATACAGTTCTCAAAAAACAAGATACTTTTTATATCAAAACCGATAAAGAGCAATATACTTCTTCTTATGTAATCATTGCTACCGGGTTTTATGATCTTCCAAATACTATGGATGTTGCTGGAGAAGATTTACCTAAAGTTTCCCATTACTATAAAGATCCACATTTTTTTGCTAAACAAAAATTAGCTGTTATTGGTGCAAGTAATTCTGCAGTAGACGCAGCTTTAGAATGTTATAGAAAAGGTGCAGAAGTAACAATGTTGGTTCGCGGACCAGAAATTGGAAAACGTGTAAAATATTGGGTAAGACCAGATATTATAAATCGTATTGAAGAAGGTAGCATTAAAGTTTTCTACAATGTTACTATAAAAGAAATATTACCAAAAAAAATCGATATCCAAACACCACAAGGAGAATTTAGTATTCAAAATGATTTCGTATTGGCCCTAACTGGTTATAAACCAAATTTTGAATTTCTGCAAAAGATAGGAATCCAACTTTCTAACGATGCAAAATTATATCCTCAATATAACGAAGAAACAATGGAAACTAATATCAAAAATCTTTATTTGGCCGGAGTAATATGTGGTGGTATGGATACTCATATTTGGTTTATCGAGAACTCAAGAATTCATGCCAAAACAATATTAAAATCAATTACAGAAAAATAGCTACAAAAAAAGCCAGACTAAGTCTGGCTTTAATTTTATAGTAATTGTCGTTTAATCTCTAGAGAGAATACTTAATATGTACCAAAACAATAACATCAAAGAAGCAAATAACCCCAATGATGCTCCTACGTATTGGTCTTCAGAATATTTATGTACCATGTTAGAGGTTTGATATAGAATTGACCCAGAAGCCAGAATTACCATCCCTACACTAAACCAAAGGCCAAGATTAAATCCGAATAGTAAACCTGCTGCAATAAGTCCTATCGCAATAAAAAATCCAATTGCCAGTATAGATTTCAAAAACGAAAAATCTTTTTTGGTAATTAAAACAACAGCCGAAAGCCCTGTAAATAATGATAGAGTCAAAATTGCTGCCTGATTAAGAATATTAGCGCCTCCGCTTTCTGCAATCATCATAGCAATCCTAATAAGTGGAATAAAGATAAAAGCTTCTGCTACTACAAATAATAACAATCCTAAATATTGTTGATTGATATTATGATTCTTTAATGCCATTTTCTCTGCATAATTTGTCACCAGCATAAAACCGCCCAGCATAATAAGCCATCTCCATCCTTGTGTCATAGAAAATGCAAAATTTACAATAGGTTCTATTTGAAAAAATATCCATTCTACGATTACAAAAAGTAGAACAGCCATAGCAAGATGGGTATAGGTCTTTTTATAAAACGCAACCCTTTTTTCATCGGTAAGCGAACTAACAGGTAGTATTTGCTGAAATTCTTCCATATATGATATAATAAATTAAAATTATTGATGGCTATAAATATAATCGTTTCTTGAGAATGGTATCATAATTAATCCTCAAAATATCTAAAATTGAACATCTGTACTACATAATAATATATCTCAGGAAATTGTTTTTTTAACTCCTTTGGTGACTCCATAAAAACTTCAACCAGAACTGCAATAAATTCAAATTTATCGGTATATGCATAATCCCTCAATATCTTAGAATCTACTATCTTTTTCCTTATTTCTTCAGCACCAAGATGCTTTTCTAATAATAAAAAAGTGTCATAAAAAATTTCACAGCTAATATTGTTGTTTTTTATAGAGTTATGATGAATCGCATGTGTTATTTCATGAACACCCAAACTTTTTCCTTTATCCATGTGCAAATTTCCTTTCTGAAAATCTTTCCAGGATAAAGCCAATGCTCTAGATATAGGATTAAACTCTCCTATGTTTTCTGTTTTATTTAAAATTGAATAGAATGATGTTGGATATAAAACTATGGTTTCTAAATATTCTAAAAGATAGTGACGCATCCCAAAGGTAAGCTGTGTAACCATGATGGTTACTTGCATACGCATAAAATCATCAATAGCTAATCCTTCTCTTCCTACAAAACGAGTATCTTCAAGAAACCTGACTGTTCTATGTGCAAAATATCGCTTTCTTCTTTTATCAAGAGTAGTATAAAAATCATTCTCATCCAGAAATGCCTGTAAATGAGATGGTAATTTCTTCGGAGTAAGGTAAAAATGAATAAAATAAGGTCTTTTCTTATACTTTACATAAATTGATTCTAAATATCGCAAAACATAGTATATACATATCGAAACAATTCCAACAGTAACAAATACTCCAAGTATGTTTTGGAGTAATGTATTAGAAGTTTCTTCTTCAAACAATACTAAAGATGCTATATAAAGATTCAAAAAAAGATAATGTAGGTTAAGGTTACTAAAAATAACGTTTTAGAAGCAGAAATGGTATTAAAATAACAATTTAACATTAATCAATGCTATTTTACACACTACCACCATCTTATATTTCAACCTTATCATATAAGCTAGTACATTAAACACAGCAAACATCTATAAATTTATTCTTATCAGAAATTTAACTATTCTGTATAGATTTGGGAATGAAATTTGATACTCATTGGCAGTTGGTGTTTATTTTTAAAGCCACCATACCTAACACTACTAAAATTACAGCCAATAATGTTTTCATTTAAGAGGAATCCCCCAGACTCATTAAGGAACTTAGATCAACTATATAAAAATGTTATCTCAAAACTCCCTATTTCTAATCGAATTAAATATTGTGAATCTCTAATGTATCGTACTAAAGAAGATATATCAAATTCTAATTGTAGATTCACAAAAAGAAAATTAAAAAAGCTCTTAAAAGTTACCGAAATGGAACTACAGGAACTTAATACCAATTAAGTTCCTGTTATAAGTTACCAGACATTATATCAATAACTATACATAGCTAAAATGAAGTTATGAAATCTTCTCATATCCTTCTAGATTGGTGATTCCCCAATTCTCAAGCTCTTCTTTGTTCCATAATTCTGGAAAAAATATGCGCTTTTGATATTTTGGATGCATGTATTTATGCCAATCACTACCTCCGGTTGCTTCCACATTTACTTTTCCGTGATCCAAATATTTTGCTGCTGCATCATAATGATGCATTACCCAATTAATGTTTACTGTGTGATCATAGTGACGCATAGCATTAATTAACTCAGTATTTTTCTGATATTCTTCGGGAAGTTCTTTAAACTTTGTCCATAAATTAACTGTATTATATTCTTTCATCCATTCGATCAATTCCTTTTTATACTTTGTTTCAAAATTGATCATCAATTTACTCTTCTCACCTGTTTTATGATCTGTACCGGCCGCTTGCCAATACATATTATCAAAGGCATACTCATATGGAGTGTTTCTATCAATTGTTTTTCTATATCTAAAATCGATTAAATTAATTAATTCTGTAGAAGCAATCTCTATTTTACGATATTGTCCAGATTGAAATCCACTTGCAGGGGTTAAAGTATCTCTAAACTTCATATACTGATCAATCTCCATTCCCTCCCCCATGATATCAAATGAGTTTGAAAGCATATCAAAATATCTACTCACACGCATAAGGTGCATTTCAAATTTTTTAGGCTCTATATTTTCAGTATGAGAAATTTGACTCATTTCCCAAAGAATCATTTTAAACAATAATTCATTAATTTGATGATACATAATAAACACCATCTCATCAGGCAATTGTGTTCGTTGGGTCTGTAGCCCTAATAAGGCATCTACCTGAATAAAATCCCAATATTTCATGGGTTCGGCATGCAATAAACCAGACAGATGTACATCTGGATCTTGCCCCATTGCATTATATTTTTTATCTATAGCTTCTAATAATTCTTTTCTAGTCATAATGTTTATCTGTATAATACGGATTTAAATATACTCTCGATATAATTCTGCTTTTACTATACTTTACAAAATCATTCGAAGAAGGATAATCATACCAAATGAGTATTGTTATGAAAAAATTCAAACTCAAATAGCAGGTAATAAATTAGTAATCAAATTGAAATTATTATGAAAAAGGAGATTTTATATTAATGTAATTTGCAACACTAAGTAATAGATGGGTAGACCGATTGGAAATAGAATTTTTAGCCTTGTTCATTTTATAGATTTTTTTATGAATCCATCATTTTCTTTCTAAAACAGGAATCAGGAAACTATACTTACCGTATTGATAACAATAATTATTTCCCAAGAAACAATCAAAGGTAATAAAGTGATCAATAAATCTATATAAAGTTGCTAATAAATATTAATGATATTTTTTATGAGATACTGTACTTTTAATATATCGACAAAAACCTGAATATATAATTCTCACCGTTTTACCACTCAATAAATTCGGGGTATACACACTTAAAAAACACAGTCTAAACACCTTTAAATAAGGGTTTTACACACCTTGACAACCATTTCTTTGTATTCTATTTTTATAATCTTCATTAATTCATATTAATTTAAAAAAGTATATTATGATTATTTCAATGCAAGGGGATTGGAATGTAAAGGTAAAAGCAAAATCTGCTTCTTATCCCCAAAGATTTGTCGTCATCGGAGCGGATACCGGAAACGGAGTTCACTCAGGAACCGTAGGGACTACTGTTAATGTTACAGGTGATCAATGGGCAATTGCCATACAAAACGACCCGGGAGGAGGGTATCAACAATCTGATACCAAAATTAAATTTCCAAAAACTATCGGAGGCAATCACTCTTTCGAAATTCTATCTAATGATGCCGGAGGTGATTCTGATTTTAACGACCTGGTACTCGAATGTTCTACACCAGTAAACATTAATGATTTTCTTATTTATGGTCATGTTTCTATGTATAGTGGAAGATGTCTATTTAACCCATGTTGGAGAGGGCCTTTTGTAATTGACACCTATGTTGGTTTACTCGAAGCACTAAAGAATAATAAAATCAAAAAGTATATAGAAAAAATATACCCAGAGAGAATCCCAGAAGATATAGGTCCATTTCCACCAGACCCTGCTCCTTTTAAACCCATAGTAATCGACTTAAAAGGAGAGGCTACTGCCCCAAAAACCGAATTACTGTATCAAAAGTTAGAGAATCCTGATTTGCTGTCTAAGAAAAAAGCTGAAGAAAAAGCTTCAGAATTTGCTGCTACAAACTACAAGCTTATCAACACTAGAAAACGAGAAGTTTCCTTGGTTGATAGATCAAGAGTACAGGATCTAAAATTGGTAAAAGCCATTGAGGGATTATATTTTAGATGTAATACAGAACCCGCAAATAATATCACATTAACTTTTGAGGAATATGATCGTACAGCTGCGGAGCTTGCAGGAGATGCGTATACAGGAGAAGGGAACAGAAGATTGTTGGGAGACACTATTACCGATATGAATGGAAACTATATTTTCAGGTTCTCATTCGATATGAGTTTCCCTGGGATCGAAGATTCTAGTGATCAGGCTCCAGGTGAAAACATTAATGTAGTTGCGTATCCAGATGTAATAGTAAAAGTTACCAGCCTTGCTCCTAATAATGTTTTATATGAAAGTGCTCCTTATTATAATATTCCAAACAAAAAAAGAATAAACCTTTGTTTGCCAAAATCACAAATACAACCTTCGTCTGCATGTTTTAACGGAAACTTGATTGGCAGCTTAGGAAATGTTTTCATTGGAGGGAATCAAAACACAACAGCTTCTTTTTTTCCCTCTCAATTACACCGTAATGGTTTTAATAATGATTTAGAACCAAGTGGTAAAATTTCGGTAAACAGTAGTCTGGCAGGTTTCAAAATAGATTGTGCTGCCTGGGGAGGTACTATAGATATGACTGGTTGCATGTATGATGTGAGTAAGACAGCCACACAAAATAAAATTAAATGGTATACCATTCGTATAAAACGTTCAGGAACCATTCCTTGGGTATTTGTTAGTCAAAATTACAAGCACCCTCGTTATTCTAAACGTAATTTACCTAATTATAACGGTGATGATGTGGGTCCATTTTATAATCAACTCCTAAAAGTTGATGGTGGTCCTGCCGTGAGTGTACCCGCCTACAAGAATATTCAGAGAGAAATGAATGTTGATCATATTGACTGGGTGCCAGATAAAATTGGTCGCTACATGCAGCTTAGAACCAGTATTTATGATAAGGTACAAGGTGAAACCAAACCAGGAACATTCTATGTACGTGTAGATGGTTATGACAGTAATGGTAATCCAGTAGCCAATGCCACAGATATGGTTGCCTTGTATATTCATAACAAACCATTGAATTTTAATTTATCTGCTCTAACCTTTGCTGATTCCTCAATTGTAAATGCAGGTTGCGGATTATATCGTTTAGAAGATTATGAACTTAATACCGAGATCAATTTCAATTTTAGAGCAAATGATCCATATGGATTTGTTGATTCTTATGCCTTAACGATGAGCAGATGTCCTGGTCCGATGATTGGGTTAAGAGTTAATGAGCCTAACCCTCCATTATCTGATACGGTTTCTGGGGATACTATATTTTCTTCTGGAAATGCTTCTGGAAACGAGCCTCATGCCTGTGCTGGATATAGCGGAACTCTTCAGGAATTTTCAGATGCAGGACTAATAAATGTGGGTATACAACCAGCACTGACAGAAGGAGGATGGATAAAGGCTGATGAATATTTTACTCGTCTTTCTTTTCACCTTACCGCTCGTAAGCGAGTTACTAATGGGTATAATAGTGGGTTAAGCAGTTTATACCAAGCTCACAGAGGTATTTTGATGGAGCGTATAAATCTACCAACTCCATAGCCAATGGATTGGTTCATATTTATTCTAAAGGGGCTTTGTAT
This sequence comes from Aquimarina macrocephali, assembly GCF_051627225.1. Taxonomy (NCBI): domain Bacteria; kingdom Pseudomonadati; phylum Bacteroidota; class Flavobacteriia; order Flavobacteriales; family Flavobacteriaceae; genus Aquimarina; species Aquimarina macrocephali. Next base: position 3,173,696 of record NZ_CP151795.1, on the reverse strand, counting down.
CTGGAGAATTACACATTTGTGTAGTGCCGAAGATGGCCCCTTTGATATGATAATTACGATCAGAAAATGGTTAGGGCAAGGATTCTTCGGATCCTTATTAGATTGTTTTTATTGCCTTAGTATTTGGGTAAGCTTACCCTTTGCAATTTGGAAAGGAGAAAGCTGGAGTCAAATACTCTTGCTTTGGTTTGCATTATCTGGACTTGCTTGCTTGTTAGAACAAGCTACGTCAAAACAATAATTAAAAAAAGAAATCTATGTCATGTTGTTCACAAAAACGTTTGGAACTAACCAGAGAACTCAGTTCCAAAAAAGAGTCAAAAGAAAAATCTTCCTCACCTATTTTGAAGAACGTAAATACAAAGTTTAAATACACAGGAAATACTGCATGGTTTTATAGAGGCGTATCAACTCATATTCGATATCATTTTAAATATCATGGGCATATTATCATTATTGATCCCAGAGATACATCTGCAGCCATGGCAGAGCCTTTTTTAGAAAACATTGTTTAGAGATTTAGCTTATATCACCATCGATACCTAAATTAATTATTTTTATAAAATTCTTTTAAAATTTATCTTTCTTTTCTGAAAATGAATTTTCTGGTAACCGTAGCCATCTTATTGATAAAAACTGTTACTATCCAGAAACAATTAAAGCTTTAACAATATATAGTTAATCATAAGTATTAATGGTTTTTACTCAATTTTCTTGCTACAAATCTAATTACGGCACCCTTTCCTATGTGAAATTTACCTTCATCCAAAAGAACTTCTTCTTCCTCTAATAGTACTATTTCATAATTTTTAAAGTCAGCTATTATTTCTTCTTTAGAGTACAGCATATCAATATCCTTAGGACCTCCAACTTTAGGATTATGATTTCTAAAATGTATATGGTTTTTGCTAAAAGCTTCTAAAATAATGATGCCACCTTCTTTGAGATAGTCATTTAATTTCTTGTGAAATACTGATTTCTTTTCGGCAGAAAAATGAGCATACACCAGTCCGACAGCATCAAATGTTTCTCTTTTAAACTTGAGTTGTTCTAAATCTCCAACAATATACTCAAGAATAACACTGTTCTCTTTTGCAAGTTGTACTGCTTTTGACTGCCCTTCTATACTTAGGTCAAACGAAGTCACTTCCCACCCTAGTTGCGCCGCAAATACTCCATTACGTCCTTCTCCGTCTGCTGGCATCAATATAGATCCCGGTTCAAATTTTGAAAGCCATTCTTTAAAAAACATATTTGGCTCTTTGCCATAAGCAAATTCTTGACCTTTATACCTTTTATCCCATTTCTGATTCATATCGATTCGGTTTACATTTTACTAATCAATTGTAATTGATTATTTATCTACAAAAATAGTTCTCGCCGCAATCTATAGAATAGGATAAAATTATAATTTAACAGTACTTACATAAAGTTATATCTAAGATGAATAACCTGATATGCTTTTTCTAAAATCTGTTGTCACTTACTCAATTTTTGTTTAGATAGATACTCCCAAAGTATTATACAAGCCAGCTGTCGCCATAAGTCGTTTAATGAGCAAAGTATTTTCTTTTAATTGTACATCAATTAATTTTTGTTCTCGCGAGTTTATAATAAACAATGAGCTTTCTCCTAAAAAGAATTTACGTTCTTCTGCATTAACCAATGCTTTATAATCTGTGACTATGTTTCTTACTAATTGATTTTGTTTAGTAAGCGAATTAATCTCGGCATATACAGCATCAATTTTATTTTGAAGAGTAATCGTTGTCGATACACGTTCAAGATTGGCATCTTGTAATTTCAAATTAGCCAACCGTAAATCTCCTCTTGCTTTGCGCAAAAATAATGGAAAACTAAAATTAACAAATGCTTTATAATTCTCTGTATTAAAAGTACGTGCCTGATCTATTTTTGATGTTAAGAAATTGTACTGAACACTTATTTTAGGCAATAATTTATTTAGTTTTAAGGAACGCTCTACTGTGAGCCCATTAATTTTGGCATCAAGGCTTAATAATTTAGGATGATTACGAAGTAATCTCGAAGTATCTGTGATGCCTTCTAATAAAAGTGAAGCTTCTAAAGTATTTAGTTTTGGCAATACGGGAACCACTTCTTCCCGAATCTCCATTGGTATATCATTTAACCACAAATAATTGCTAACTATTAGAGCAGCTTTTCTTCTTTTTAAAGAAGCTGCTTCTAGATTAAGTTGCCTGTTTTGTGATGCAATTCTGGCTTCAGTAATGTCAATAGCTGCTTTTTCACCTATTTCAACACTACGTTCTATGGCAATAAGACGCACATTTGCATTTTTAAGAAAAGTTGTATAAATAAGCTCTTCATTAGTAGCTTTTAACCACTCTAAATATGCTACACTAGCTTCGAACAATAGCGTATTAACAAGTAAATCTCTATCTGCTTTGGCCTGCTCTCTAAAAAAACGCGCTTTTTTAAGTGAGGCCATACGTTCGTTGATCAAAAAACCTTGGGCTAGTGAAAATGAGACACCTGCACTATACAATCCACCATCAGGAACAGTGTGATCAGGATTCAGAAATTCACCCGTATTCTCTTCAAAATTTGCTTTGAACTCAACGCCATACCAAGTAGGTATTTTAAAGGTAGCATTTAGTTGATCGTAATATTCTGTGTTTTTAAATTTCTTTCGATCATAATCTACTTCAATTTTCGGATCAAATCCACCACGTGCTTTTAACAAATTTGCTTCGCCTACACTCAATGCAAGTTCGGCTTGTTTCATTAATGGGTGGTACTTTTTTACATAACCCAAATACTCTTCAAAAGAAAGTGCATTCTCTAATGAAACGGGCATGGTTTGGGCTGTTACTATTTCAGAATAAACAAAAACAAAAAGCAGCAATGTATATTTTAAAAGTGTCTTCATTTACTTCTTATCTTTTTTAACTTGTCCATCTTCTGGAGTGTAATAATTAGGAGGAAAACCATTAAGTTGTCGCCATAATTCGTACCAAATAGAGACATCTTCTAATAAAGCAATGGTGTATGCTCCTGAGCCTACACGAACATTTTCGGGCCATGAATTTTCCGTATCATCCGGGGCTATGAGGATTCTAAATTTTCCATTAACGCTTATAAAGGTTTCTATCGCAACAATTTTTCCTGCATAGGTTCCATAAGATGCATTGGGCCAACCGCTAAAAAAAATAGCAGGCCATCCATCAAACTGGACACGAACACTTTCACCTATATGCATTAACGGTAAATCGATAGGGTTTACAAAAGTTTCTACGGCAAGGTCATAGTTTGCCGGCATTATACCTACCAATTTTTCTCCTTCTTTAAACGTTTCACCTATACCTCCTTTTATAGCTTTATTTATATAACCATTCTGTGGAGCAGTGATATAATACATCTCATTACGTATTTTATAACTAGAGGATTGGTTGTCTAGTTTTGATACCTGCGCTTCTGCTTCGAATTGATTTGACTCGGCTGTAAAACGTTCACTTCTTGACTTTGCAATTTTGTTAGAATACTCTGCCGTTATACGGCTTATTTCTAGTTGTGCATTCATAACTGAATTCTGACTCGCAAGTAGTTTATTTTCTTGTGATATGAGTTTTGCTTGGGTTTCTTGTAATTTCAAGTGCTTTTTTTCTACATCCGTTACAGCCTTAAGGCCTTCGTTTTGAAGCGTTACTGTACGATCATACTGTTTTTGAGCAATATCAAGATTAGTCTTTGCTGCCTGAAAATCAATACTATCACTCTTTACTTTAAAGTGCGTTTGTTTTAATTTATTTCTAGCTTGAGAAAGTTTTAATGTGCGTTCGTTCATTAAGGCCCTCACCTGCCCTTTTAGTGTTTTAACTTTCTCTTGGTATGAAACGACCGAACGGCTTTTTGCTTCGCGTTGCTGATTAGTGCGCTCTACTAAACGAGGATCTTGATACTCAGTTTTAATTTCAGAAATAAAGAGAATGGTATCACCTTTGGTAACATAATCACCTTCTTTTACGTGCCATTTTTCAATACGACCAGGAATAGGTGATTGTATGGTTTGAGGCCGCTGATCAGGTGTAAGTGTTGTAACATAACCATTACCACTCACGTTTTGAGTCCAGGGTAGAAAAAGCACAATGATTAGTATAAGTGCAAATGCCCCTAAAAAGCGATTAAAGTACTTATTATGTCTTGGGGCAAAAGCTTTCGCAAAAGCGGTATATCCTTTTAATGACACTTTCTTATTTAATTGATTATAAGAGATATTAAGCATTGTTCTTATTTTTTGAGGTTATTTTTCCTTCTGAAATTTTAATCGTCTGATTACAATGAGTTTTCCAGTAATCATTTCGACTAGAAACAACTAATATCCAAGGTCTTTCTGGCCCGGTCAAATATTTGATTATTTGTTCTGTTTCTTCCTTTTCAAAATGCTCTAAAGGATCTTTAAGTAATAGTAATTTGGGGTTATGTATAATGGCTCTGGCCAAAACAATGCGCTTAGAAACTGTAAATGGTATTTGTTGCCCTTCAGGATATAGTATTGTGTTTATCCCATTTGGTTGTTGCTTAATGAACGTAAGTAAACCAAGTTCTTTAAGCACTGTATGTAAATGTTCTTGAGATACATCTTTTCTCCCAAATGTTATGTTTTCGAGTATAGTACCTTCAAATGGTAACTGTGAAGGAATTACCTGTCCTACATGTGAACGATATTTATTAGGCCAAACTCCTTTTATAGAGACATCATTCACATATAAAGAACCCTTGGATGGTGTTAAAAGTCCAGATAATATTTTTAATAACGTTGTTTTACCAGAACCAGAAGCACCTTCAAAAAGTATTCTATCCTTGTGCTCTATATTAAAATTAATATTGCTTAAAACTTCTTGACCTCCTGGTGTGATATATTTTAAATCATCGAGTTCTATATGTAATTCATGATTATTTATAAATGGGTCTTCACCGTCTTGAACTTCTAATTTTTTATCTACCACCTGCCCTATTTTTTCGAGTGATGTCAATACATCATAGAAAGGTTCTAACCCTTTTATCAATTTTTCTACAGAACTGAGCACTAGTAATATGATGATTTCGGCAGCTACAAACTGTCCTATATTCATTTGCTGGTTAAGTACTAATAAACCACCTATACTTAAAAGTCCTGCGGTCACTAATACCTTAAAACTTATAAGCTGAATAAACTGGGTTATCAAGACTTTAAAGTGATTTTCTCTTGCTTCTAGGTAGTTTGTTGTGAGATCATCGTTTCGTTTCATAGCCAGACTGGTTGTACCAGATAGTTTAAAACTAATAAGGGAACGTGATATTTCTTGTATCCAATGTGCTACCTTGTATTTACTTTTAGATTCGACAAGACTGGTTTCTAGACCTTTCTTTGCAGTGAACTTAAATACAATGTAAATGAGCAATACTAGCAAGAAACCATAAATGATAAAGAATGGATGATAGAACGAGAGCAACATTAAACCAAATATGATTTGTAAGACTGCAGCTGGAAAATCAATCAATATTTTGGATAACCCTTTTTGAATGGTTAGTACATCAAAAAAACGATTTGCTAACTCTGGTGGATAATAATTACTCAATTCTTCTATTTTGATTTTAGGGAATCTGTATGCAAATTCAAAAGAGGCTCTGGTAAAAATCTTTTGTTGCATATTTTCTAGAATGCGTATTTGCATCAATTGTAAAATTCCTTGAAATGCTACTCCCATTGTTACGAGAACCACAAGTACAATCCAGGAGGTAGACACCTGCGCTCCCTGAATAAGATTTATGATGGCTTGTATTCCTAATGGTAAGGTTAGAGCTACTAGACCAGCAAAAATAGCATAGTAAAAAATCTGACGAATATCTTTTTTGTCGAGTTCAAGAAGGCTTAAAAACCTCTTCCAGGGTGATATTATATTTTCCATTTAACTTATAATTTGGGTGTTAATGGTTTGGGATCAATATGTATTAATCCTTACTTTTTTATGTAATTTGAATGAAATGTTTCCTTAAGAATTAGGAAAGACATATGAAATAACTGAGGTCTTTTTTATGCCACATCAGGTGGTGGAATAAGGATTTCTATATAAAAACTACCATACATGTTTTGAGATGAATAGGTAGAAAGTCCTATGTCATATTTCAAAGAATGATTATGTACACTTAAAATCTGTAATTCGTTTTTCCCATCTTCCTGTTGCTCTTCTTTTTCTACATTTTCTTCGTCATCTACTTGAACTAATCCATAAGAAGAATCTGTAAAAAAACTTATGGTTTGAGCTAGAGGTTGAATAACTATAGCAAACAATACTACCAATATTGGGAGGCTTTTAAAAAACATTAGTATGTTCTTCCTATACAAATTCATTTTATAATTTTTAGTATGAGATCTTGGTAAAACGAACAATGATATTTTAATTATTTTAAAACAAAGATATAATAGTAATACTATTAAATAAAAAAGTTTAACTATAATTTATAATAGTTAAACTATTATTTATTGAATTATTCTCCTAGTTGATCATCAAAAAATATCTTCACAATTTTCTTGCTAAAATTCATCTTTTAAGCTCATAGCCATATACTTATAAATTGGAGAATAAAACAATCTAATTGGGAACGTATAGAAATTTGGCAGTATCAAAAGCTCTCTTTTTACGTGTTAAGAACCTAATTCTTAAAGAGTTTACAACATTTGATTGATCAAATAAAGCAGTTTATGGTTTTGATGATTTACACTAAAACTTTGTAGGCCCTGTAGAACAGAAGAAAGTCATTTTTTAACATTATTTTAAATGCAACAACATTGCATCTGACATGTGTATCCTATATATTGCAACAATGTTGCAACAAAGGGCGAGCCGAAAACCTTAAAAAACAGAGTAGGTATAATCTTAATTTATTGTAATCATGCAAATTAAAAAAGAAGCGCTAATCTCTCAGATTCTAGCCGAAAAATCAGCTAATCCAGTTGGAGGTACACATTGTAGTAACTGTGGACATTGTTCATCTACATTGTAGATATCTATTGCGGTAGTATGATAAATCGTACTACCGTTTTTCAATAAGATTTAAGCATGAAAAGGTTAGACAAAAAACAATTAGAAAATATTCTTCAGTTTAAAAATGAAGACATTATTTCGAGGTTTAATGATATGTATCAGATAGAAACCGAAGAAGTAAATGATATTTTTAACGAAACACTCAAGTTTTTATTCATAAGTCAGATTCCAGGAGTTTTTATACCAGATGATCTTTTAATTATCGACGAAATGTGGCATAATATGATTCTTTTTACTCCTCAATATCACGAGTTTAGTAAGGAATACTTTAACACAACTTACTTTCATCATGTTCCTGCTTCAAAAAAGGAAAAAGAAGATCGTACAAGAAATATGATGAAAGACCCAGAAAAAGCTAAAAAAGAGTATTTGCAAAAGTTAGAGTTTTTACTATCTGTAACCTATGATTATTTAGGAGAAAAAACGGTTGAAAAATGGTTTAGGAAGTATGCAAACCAATATAGTAAAGAACAACTTAAAGTGTTAAGAAAATAGCCATGAGTATTTTTCCAAAAAGAGCTATCCCTGGTAAGACTGTTACTATTCACTGGAACTTTAATATCTCTGCCTTAAAAAATGTACATGTGTTTCCTTGGGTTAGAATAGGTATCAAAGACCCTAACGGAAATGTTACTATGCTTTTTGAAGAACATGTTTTGGGATTACCAAACCCCATAAACGATGTAACACAAGAGAAAGAACAATCACTTAAATACTTAAATAAAAATGTTCCATTACTGTTATTAGCAGATTATTTGAGTGGAGCTTGTAAAAGAGAACAATTAATACAAATACTCAAGAATATTCAATCCGGAAGACACTATTATTTTACATATACCATTCCTAAAAATGCACCTTTAGGCAAATACACACTTATTTCAGAAGTACACAGTTCTGGAGAAATAAAGTATTCTAAAACGGCAGTTGATGATTTCTTTTTTGTTGAAAGAATAACACTGAACAATATTGTAGAAGGAGAAAAAAAGAACGCTGTAGTTATAAATCATTCACCAGAGAAAACTCCTATAAAAATCGTTGAATGTTACCAAAACAAGCAAGGAGAATTAAAAACTAAAGTACGTGTTTTTGAAATTGAGCCTCTTCAGAAAACAACAATAAAACTTTCTTCAAATAAAGAATTCTTATTATACAATGAAGAAAGAGAAGTACTCCCTCTAACTACCTCATCATCCTATTTATTAAGAAATCAGCAGGTACTCGAAATTCATAAAAAAGATGAAAAAACCTATTTGCTAAAGAAAGATAAAGATGAAGCCTATCAATTAACTACTGAAACAAAACAACTGTGGGAAAAATCAAATGGTTTATTTCATAAAGATGAAATGTCAGAGATAGAAAAAGCAATTTTTAAAGAAATGAGTTCAGAAGAGTTGATTCAGGAAATCAATTTATAGCAAATCATGCTCTATCCTTATTGAAAAATCGAAAATATAATCAAATACAAAAAATAGTTTACTCCTTATATATGCAATATATCTCATATTTTATATTTGTTTTTTTATTAATCCCGCAAGTTTCTTTAAGTCAAGAAGGAGTAATTTCTGGTACCGTAACCAACGAAAAAGGAACCCCTTTATCTGGTGCCCATATATATATTTCTGAAACAAACAAAAGTACGGTAACCGATAATTCTGGGGTTTTTAGAATAGAGCACTTAACATTCTCAGACCATCAAATTGTAATTTCACATATAGGATATCAAACACAGCAAAAAACGATAACACTACTTAAAAATCAACCCGAAATAAAAATAACAATTCGCCTTGATAAACAACTTGATGAATTAAGTGAAGTAACAGTATTGAGTACATCTGAAGCAACAAAAATTAGAAATAGTACAACAACAGTATCTGTTATAGAAGCCAAAAAACTTAATAACAGATCTGTCACTACATCTGATCTTTTAAGTACAGTCCCCGGAGTACAAATAAGACAAAGCGGAGGAGTTGGAAATGCTACAGAAATCTCTATTCAAGGATTAAGTGGCAGGCAAATAAAACTATTTGTAAATGGGGTTCCCATGGATTTTTTACTACCCGTAGAAGAGTTAGGAATAGGTCCTTCTCTGGCTATGCTTCCTGTTAATCTTATTAAACGAATGGAAGTATATAAAGGAGCCGTTCCTGTGAGTATGGGAGCAGATGCACTAGGAGGTGCTATTAACATAGTGACAAGAAAAGAAAAGTTTGATTTTCTTGAAGTATCAGCAGCATACAGCTCATTTAATACATATAAGACTACAGTAAATGCAAGAAAAGTAATGCCCTCTGGGCTAACAGCTGGATTGACAGGCTTTTACACCTATTCAGACAATAATTACACATTACATGATGTAAACCTTATTAATGAACAAGGTAATCCAGAATCAATTTCTGCAAAGAAGTTTCATGATGCCTTTAGAAGTTATATGATTAAGGGAGATATAGGGTTAATAGATAAACCTTGGGCGGATCAAATAACTCTTAATTTTTCTTATGCAAATCTATATGATGAGATTCAACATAATTTCGAAATGAGGCAACCGTATGGGGAAGCACTTAACAAAGTATCTGCACATAATACTGCATTACAATATGAAAAAAAAGACCTCTTAAGGAACCTTGATGCCAATTTATACATAGGATATAATAGAATCATTACCGATTTTAACGACACAACACTTAATATCTATAATTGGAGAGGAGAAGTTATTGGACAGAGAACATCTGGAGGTGAGATTACACCTTCTCAAAATAAATTAAAACTTAACGGAGATAATATTTCAGGAAGAATTAACCTTAACTATAACGCTAATACTACCACCCGATTTCTCTTTAACGGTGTGACTTCTTTCTTTAAAAGATCAGGAGAAGATCCGGTTGCAGCCGCATTTTATGGGCAAGACTACTATAAAAACCCTGTACATATCTATAAAGCTACTAGCGGTATAGGTGTAGAAAAAAACTTTCTCGATAAAAAAATAACAAGCCATAGCGCTATAAAATTATATCACTATACCGCAAAAGGTTTTGAAATTAACAATAATGAAGTCGATGAGATAGAACAGCAAAAGACAGAATTTGGAGCAAGCCAATCTTTTTCCTGGAAATTTGGTCACAACGTATTAAGTAAATTATCATATGAATATGCCACAAGATTACCCGACAGAATTGAAACTTTAGGAGATTTTAGTATTGCTGTAGCAGCCAATCCCAATTTAAAACCCGAAAGAAGTCATAATATTAATCTTGGTGGGAATCTTAAAAAAGAAACATGGAGCATAGAAGCCAATGGCTTTTTTAGGGAAATAGAAAATATTATTATACTTCAAGCGGTTCCTCCTCCCGTTTTGAGTACTTACCAAAATTTACTAAAAACGAGAATTCTAGGAATCGAAGGTGAAGTTAGTATACAACCATTATCCTGGATAAACATTACACTAAATGGTACTTATCAGGATTTGAGAAACAGATCCAAAAAAGAAAATTCGGGAGTATCTAATGATCGCTATTTTGGAGCTCGCCTACCTAACAAACCATATCTATTCGGAAACGGAGAAATTCAAATCACTAAAAACAGTTTTATTAAGAATAATGACCGCTTACAATTCTGGTGGTCCACCCGATATGTAGAAGAATTTTTTCGATACTGGGAGGTCGATGGACGAAAAGAAGACAAACTGGTCATCCCAACTCAATGGCTTCATAATATAGGAATTGCATATACAGGAAGGCATAAGCAATATACTATAACTCTCGAAACTCACAACATATTTGATCAACAGGCCTATGATAATTTTGGAGTTCAAAAACCAGGAAGATCATGGCATCTTAAATTAAAAACCTCACTATTTAAATCATAATACAAAAACTAGAGTAATGAAAACGAACACATTAAAAAAAGCAGCACACATACTTTTTACAGGATTTATTTTTACAACAATAAGTATACTATCAGGATGTAAAAGCGACGATAATTCTATTCCTCCAGAAGAGACGACAGTAAAAATAAATCATGGATTGGCTATAGTATCAGGTGCAGGAGATGTAAAGACCACATTCATACAAGGTCTTACAAACCTAAATAACTCTTCTATAGACAATAGCAGTAGTACAGAAGTAGGCCAATTCTCTTCTATATACTCTGATGGAAAATCAATGTTTACGGCAGGTTTTGGTGCTCCAGCAACTATGAAAAAATTTGTGTTTGATAAAACGGGGAAAGCTATTTTAGATCAAGAAATAATAATTCCAGGATCTAATTCTTTTTCTTCTCTCGAGATTCTTAATGAAACTACTGGCTATGCAACAGTTGGAGGCGGAATATCCAAGGTTATTCAATTTAACCCAACTACTATGAGAATTACGGGAGAAATAAATCTAAAAGATGCTGGCGATGGTCTTTTTTACTCTGATATGATTATAAGAGACACCTATCTATTTATCACTCTTAATGATTTTGGAGGATCAGGTATTGCCAAGATTGCCGTAGTAGATTTAAACACAAACTCCTTAAGCAAAATTATAACAGATGATCGTACAGCCACACTTTTCAATACGCTTACTTCTGAAATTATGACAGCAGACGCTCAAGGAGATATTTACATCCAAGCTTCAGGGTTGTTTAGTGATAAACCAAGCGGTGTTCTTAGAATCAAAGCAGGAGAAACAGAATTTGATAAAGATTACTTTTTTGATCTGAAAGCTGCCACTGGTAAAACATGTTTTGGGTTATATCATTTTGGTAACGGAGTGGCATGTACTACTATTTCTGAAAATGATGACAATTTTTTTGGTACAGACGGAGCCAATCCAGCTTTTAGGTATCGTAAAATTAATCTTTCCAACACTACCGATTTAGGAGATTTAGAAGCCTCTTTGCCTAATACTTTTGCAGCATCTCGTACATCATTTATGAAACAAGTTTCCGAAGAAGAAGTTCTTTTTGCCATTGCGGGTACAGAAGAAGATGCTTTATACAGTTTTGAAATTAGCTCTGGTACCGTTTCGAGAAAAATGAAAAGTAATAGTGGCTATATAACGGGATTGATCTCATTAAAATAATATAAAAATGCTTGAAGCAGTTGATTTAACAAAAAAATTTGGAGATTTCATCGCTCTAAAATCTTTAAATCTTACCATAAAAGAAGGTGAAATTTTTTGCCTGTTGGGAGCAAATGGAGCAGGAAAATCTACTACCATTAATTTATTTTTAAATTTTATAGATGCCACTCATGGCAAAGCAATGATCAATAATATGGATGTCTCCAAGCATAAGGAAACCAAACAACTACTATCCTATATTCCTGAAAACCTAATGCTATACAAAAACCTTAGCGGGCTAGAAAATTTGCGCTTTTTTTGTGGATTAGGAGGAGGAAATCAAAGCAAAGGTGAGCTGGAAGAACTATTAGAACAATCAGGTTTACAAATAGATTTTATACACAAAAGGGTAAGTAGTTATTCGAAAGGAATGCGTCAAAAGGTAGGTATTGCTTTGGCAAGAGCACGAGGAGCAAAAGTATTATTGCTGGATGAACCTACGTCTGGACTTGATCCCAAAGCCAGTAACGAGTTTTCTGAATTGCTATTGAACATGAAAGAAAAAGGAGTTACTACATTAATGGCAACACATGACCTTTTTAGAGCAAAAGACACTGGTACACATATTGGCATTATGAAAGAAGGTATGTTATTAGAAAAATTTGAATCTAAAGATGTTAGTTTCCAGGATCTTGAAAAATTGTACTTAAAACATATGCACAATTAAAATGAAGAATCCAGTATTCCTGATTGCTAAAAAAGAAATACAAATTGCATTACGGCAGAAATTGATCGCAGCTCTGGCAATTGTCATCATGGGATTGCTTAGTGTAGCCTTATATGCAGGATATATAGCATACACACAACAACAAACCGTAGTAGAAAATGCACAAGAAAAAAGCAGAAAAGAATGGTTAGAACAAGGGGACAAACATCCGCACATAGCCGCACACTATGGGACTTTTGTATTTAAACCAAAAACCATTTTAAGCCTATTTGATTTTGGGCTGGATACTTTTACAGGGACTTCGGTATATCTGGAGGCGCATTATCAGCATGAGTTTATGTTTCGTCCGGCACAAGATCACAGCAGTATGATTCGGTTTGGAGAACTTAGTGCTTCATTGGTATTACAAGTACTAATTCCTTTGCTCATTATATTTTTGGCATTTCCTGCATTTACAGAAGAAAGAGAAAACGGAACTCTTAAGTTATTGGTAAGTCAGGGAGTTTCTTACACTCCAATTATTTGGGGGAAAATACTAGCATATTTAAGTATTCTTTTTGCTATAGTATTCCCATTTTTTGCCTTAGCGATTATTCTATCTACGGGAATAACAACTTCGGACAGTATTCCCGATCCCTGGCTACGTGTACTGTTTTTGATACTTATATATGCATTGTACTTGCTGATTTTTGTTTCTTTTTCAGTATGGGTTTCTATTCAATCATCAACGGGGAGAAATGCATTACTTACTTTACTAACCTGCTGGATTCTTTTTACCATTATTATCCCAAAAACAACGGCTAATTTAGGAGAAAGTCTCTACCCTCTACCCTCTATGAAAATTTATAGAGAAGCTATCCAAAAAGATATTAGAAATGGTTTAGACGGTAAAACTCCAAAAACTACTCGAGAGGAGCAATTAAAAAAGAAATATCTCCAGGAGTATAAAGTAGATTCAATTCACAAATTACCATTAAATTTTGAAGGAATACGTATGCAAGTGGGAGAGGATTATGGAAACAAGGTATATGATATACATTGGAAAAGATTAATAAAAATTTTCGATAAACAAAACCGTATCAGCAGTCTATCAAGTTTTATCACTCCATATTTGTCTATACGTAATGTATCTATGGGGCTTACAGCCACAGATCTCCATACTTCTATTCATTTTCAGAAAACAACAGAAAAGTACCGCAGAGAATTAATCCGGAAAATGAATCATGATATGGCTCAAAACTCCAGGTATGGAGAGTTTTATGAATATAAAGCAAGTAAAAATTTATGGAAAACAGTCAACGGTTTTCGTTATAAAACAATGCCAGTGTATAAGATACTACTACTATATCGAATAGAACTACTGTCATTATGTTGTTGGGCAATTCTCATTTTTTTCCTTCTAGGATATTCATCCCGTAAAATCAAACCAGTATTATGAATAGAGTAACCATAACATTATTACGTTTTGAGTGGGTTTCTTTTACTCGAAATATTTTCCAAATAGTAATGCTGGGGTGCACTTTTTTATTAGGGCTTTATGCAATCTATTATGGGCAATCAGAGATTAAGGTACAGCGAGAAACTATTAAAGATGTTATAGAAATTGAAAAAACAGAATTTCATCAATATCAGGCAAGTTTTAAAGAAGAGTTGGCTTCTGTAACACAAAAAAAGAAACTAACAATTGCATCCGATCCAGCTTACGCATGGCATAGACATGGATACCATGCCATTTTACATCCGCATGATTATGCTGCTTTAGCAATTGGACAATGTGATTTACATCCATTTTATTATCGTCTTACAGGAATGAGTTTACACTATCAGCTCTTTGAAAATGAGATAGCAAATCCCGTAAAGCTATATGTTGGTAATTTTGATTTGTCATTTGTTCTAATTTACCTCTTTCCGCTATTAATTATAGCCTTTTCTTATGACTTATATTCAGGAGAAAAAGAAAGTGGAGTATTACCTTTATTACATATTCAAACAGTAAGTATTAGAAAAATCATTATAATACGATTAGTTTTTTATTTCTGTCTCATCACGGGATTAGCGCTACTCATTTCTTTTATTGGACTTACTACTTCGGGTAATATTATGATTTCAGAAAATAGATTGGCAACTCTTTTTTGGTTACTGGGAGTCATTGTCTATTCTGCATTCTGGTTTGCGATATTGTTTTGTATCGTAAGTTTTAAAATGAATTCATCCTTTACTGCTATAAGTGCGGCTGGAGTATGGCTACTATTCCTTATCATAATACCTGCGGTACTCAATGTTTGGATAACTGCTAAATACCCTACAAACAGTACATCACTTGCAGAAATCACCCGTAGAACAAGCCTGGAAAATGAGGAAGATGAAAATGAAGCAAAAGAAGTCATCACCGAATTTTTGGCACATAACCCACATCTTAAGGATTCTGATAGTCTAATGCATAATAATACACTGGCAAAAGCATATGCCGCATTAACATCACTAAAAGATATGCATAGCAAAGAGGATGTAGATCACTATAACAATCAAATATATCAAAGAAATCAATGGACCTCGGATTTACATTGGATAAATCCCGCGGTAAATATGCAAGGAGTATTTATTCACATTGCCAAAACAGATCTTAATACCTTTCACCAGTTTCATACTTCTATTGAGTTATTTCATCGCAATATTTCAGATTTCTATTTCCAGAAACTATTTTGGGATAAACCTATACAACCTGAAGATTATTCTCGATTACCATCTTTTACCATACAAAGAGATGAGGTAAAATGGAGCACTCTTATTTTATTAGGAATAGCAAAGGTTAGTATCGCAATGATTTTGTTTTTTGTGATAGGCTTTATAATAATGAAAAAAAAGAGAATATGAGAAATTCACTTTGTGTCATAGTAATTATTATGCAACATATGATCGGTATTGCACAACATACAAATCAAAATTTTCCACCCCCTAGTGACCCTCCCGAAGTTTTTGCAAAACGTGTTAAGGGTTCCATAAAAATCGATGGGAAACTAAATGAGTCTGATTGGCAGGAAGCTCCTGTTACTAAAGATTTTTTTAGAATGGAACCCCGACAGGGAGGAGCTTATACTTATAAAACCGAAGTACGTGTTTTATTTGATGAGAAACAGTTATACGTAGGAGTGTTTTGTGAAGATTCATTAGGAAAAAAAGGAGTTCGTGTACAAGATTTAAGAAGAGATTTTAGTGATGGTGAAAATGATATTTTTAGCATACAATTAGATCCTCAAAATCTCAAACAATACTGTGTTTCTTTTCAGACAACTCCGTATGGTAATCAACGAGATTTACAGAATTTTAATGATAATAGTACCGATAATGACTGGAATGCACTTTGGTCTGTACGTACTCATAGAACCGATATAGGGTATTATGCAGAGTTTGCGATACCTTTTACTTCTATTCGATATGATACACAAAAAAAAGAAGAAGATATTACCTGGGGAATTACGTTTAGCAGATTAGCAAGAAGAGACTATGAACGAACCGTTTTCCCTGCTATTCCTCAATCTTTTTCTCCCTACAGAATGACATATGCCGCACAATTAAAAGGATTAGAACTTCCCAATTCGGGTGTTAATCTTCGCGTAGAACCTTATTCGTTATATCAATATACTACTACCAATAACAAAGGAGAGAAAAACTCTGAAGGTAAAATAAAATTTGGAGGTGATGCAAAATGGGCTATAAGTTCACGATCTGTTTTGGATGTAACTGTTAATACCGATTTTGCTCAAGCAGATGTAGATAGAGCTGTTAATAATCTTGGTCGGTTTAATATTTTTTTCCCAGAGCGAAGGCAATTTTTTTTAGAAAATTCGGGAATCTGGGCTGGAGCTTCCAGTAATTTAATTCGTCCTTTTTTTAGTAGAAAAATAGGGCTCGAAGGGAAATTTAATGCCATTCCCGCTCCAATCGATGTTGGAACACGTTTTACAGATAGAAATGATAAGCGCACTCTGGCTGGATTATATATTCATCAAAGAAAAACGGATAATACCCCCAACGCAAATTTCGGGGTATTTCGGTATCTACAGAATTATGGAAAAGAAAATAATGTGGGCGTTATGATCAATCATCGTTTAGATGAAAATAGCAAAGCATTAGGTACAGATGAGAATAACAATACAACTGCAACGGTTGATGGTCTGATACGAATAAAAAACAAATGGACAATTTCTTATCTCGTTTCGTCTTCATATGATGATAAAGCAAGTAAATGGGGACAAGCAGGAAGCGTTTTTTCAGGATATCGAAGCAATAAGATGTACTGGGGGTGGTCTACAGATTTTGTTAGCAAAGATTATAATCCCGGAACAGGTTTTGTTTTTCAGAATGATGTGATAAAGCATAATCCAGGTGGGTATTTTATTGTTAGGCCAAAAAAACTTCCTTGGATTCGTCGTTGGGACCCTGGTTTTTTTGCCAGTTATTATCATGATTTTCAAAATCCTGAAAAGTTTCAACAGGCAAGCTTGTATCTTTTTCCTGTATACATCTTTTTTAAAGATAACAGTTTTGTAGAATACTCTGTTACACCTTCCTGGCAAAATATAAATTTTGATTTTAATCCTTTAGGAATATCAATTGAAGAAAAAAGATATTTCTATACTCGACAGTTTGTACGATACAACTCTGATAGATCAAGAAAATTATCTGCTTCTTTCAAATACGAATGGGGAGGTTTCTATAATGGCCATAGAAATACAATTACGGCTGGTATGCGATATGCTCCTTTACCACATATTGCCTTAACCGCAGATTATGAGCATAATAATCTTAGGAAGATAGGTCTACAAAAAGAAAGTTTAGAAACCGATTTATATTCTGCCAGCCTTCGTCTTGCACTCTCCCCCCGAATGCAATTATCTACCTTTTATCAGTATAATTCATTTAATAAGCAAGGAAGATGGAATGCAAGATTTAGCTGGGAATACATGCCTTTATCTTTTATTTATCTGGTGTTTAACGATTCTCAAATAAAATCATCTCTAGACCCCATACAGAGAAATCAACAGTTCATTAGTAAAATTACTTTTTTGAAACAATTTTAAATGTGAAAAAACAGCCGGATATATTAAAAGATAATCTCTGGAAATTAATGATTAAACTTTCTTTACCAGGTATATTAGGAATGATGGTTATCTCTATCAATTCTCTGGTAGATGCTGTATATGTGAGTCATTTCATAGGAACAGAAGCATTTGCAGGGATTTCTTTATTATTTCCTCTCACCTTGGTTATTACCAGTGTTACTGTTTTTATTGCCGCTGGGTCGTCTTCAGTTTTGAGCAGAGCTATTGGTGCCAGTGATACAGAAAAACAACAAAAAGTAATTCCAAATATGATTGCGCTTTCTCTTATTAGTTCGCTGATATTAATGATTGTAGGGATACTTTTTTCTGAAGAATTGGTAACTTTTATGGGAGCTACCGGCGCTATGCTAGAGTATGGTATCTCATATTTTAAAATATCTATTCTTGGGGCTTTTTTTAGTATTTATGGTCTTTCTGCCAATGGACTGATTAGATCCGAAGGTAAGATTAAACAAGCAATGACATTTACTGTACTATCTGTACTACTAAACATCGCATTAACCCCTCTATTTATTCACACTTTTTCTATGGATATTGCTGGTGCCGCCTGGAGTAGTATCATATCCATGTTCATATATGCGATAGCAACTTCGCTTTATTTTGTTAATGGAAAAGCATCTTTTAGTACAGGGAAATTTAGTATCAAAATTGAAAAAAATATCATAAAAGATGTGATTAACGTAGGTACATCTGCTTTTGTTATGCAATTGTCTAATGTTATAAAACAGTTTTTTTTATTTAGAACTTTAGCATGGTATGGTACTCCTCATGATATTGCTTTTTTTAGTGCTGCATTTAGATTATTTTCATTTTTGGCAATACCTGTATTAGGTTTATTACAACCAATGCAACCCATAATAGGAATCAACTATGGAGCATCTAATATATCAAGATGTATAGAAGCGATAAAGATATTTAGAATAGGAGGTGTTTCCTTTATACTTATGTTTATGATTCCTGTATTGATTTTTCCTGAATATTGTATTCGATTGATGCTTCCGGATATGGTTTTAGATACACAAGAAATTTTTAATCTAAGAAGTATTTTGGCCGTATTATTTCTATTACCTATTGCCTCAAGTAGTATTATTTTTTTTCAAGCCATAGGAAAAGGAAAACTTGCCAGTATATTTCCGATAAGCCGACAAATCGTTCTGTTTCTACCACTAATCTGGTTTTTTCCTAAAATTTTTGGTATTAATGGAATATATTATACTCTTATTATAGAAAATATAATCTATGCATTACTATTATGGGTAGTATCTTCGATTGAACTTAAAAAACTGTTGAGTTCAACTTCTGAAAAAATTGTGTTTCAGAAATAGTGAATTCAAATGGTAAATGGTATAGCTTACTTTTTTTGAGCTACTATATGGAATACATGCCAATATTTTTCTTTTCCAGATATTGTTTTGCCTTGCTTTTCTATTTCATTATAATATTCAATATCAAAACGGTTAAACAATTCTGTTATCTGTTTTTGAGTATGAAAGGTCATTTCGAGATTAGAATTCCAAGAATCATTAATGCCAAAAAAATGCCCACTGAAAATTCCTTTTTTAGTTATTGAAGAAGTAATGATATTCCACAATTTGTCAAAATGATCAGGGTGACAAAATGGTAAACTAAAAGTAGCATTAATGAGTTGACAATTAGGAAGCTCTTCTATATTTTCAAAAGAATTTAAACTAAGTTGAAGTTGTTCCTGATATGTATCCGGAGTATTTTCTTTAATTCTCGACAAAGCTTCATTTTGTTTATCAACTGCAAGTACGTTCCACTTATCTTGAAGAAGAGCAAAAGTATCTACACCATTCCCACAACCCAAATCAATGGCTAGTTTATCTTGTTGACTAATTTGTACTTTTCGAGAAAGAGCTATCGCATTACACAAAGTAGCCGCAGGAGGGTGTTTTTTCTGATCAAAATAATGGTAATGAGTGTTCCAAGAATTATTCATTCATTATTTTTTAGTTGGAGAGACATGCATTACAAATACCATTAATCGTATAGTTTATTTTTTGTGCTAAGAATTTTTCCAAAACTTCAATTTTTGGAATTTTAATATCTTCCAGACAATATGTATGTGAACATTTCTCACAGATAAGATGAACATGTTCATCTGTATGTACTTCTTCGGGGCATTCATGACTACATAACGCATATCTAATACCATGACTATCTTCTGAAGCTTTATGTAATATTCCATGCTCTTCAAAAGAATTTAAAGTTCGATATATTGTTACCCGATCATGACTTATCTTCATATGAGAAATTATTTCTTTTGCAGATAATGCATAATTATAATTCAGAAATATTTTGAGCATTTCTATTCGAACAGAAGTCTTTTTTAAAGTATGTGACTTAAGTAACTCTTCTATATATTTTTGTGTATTCATGAATAATTAAAATTCCAATAGACTAAAAAAATAAAGAATATAATATTCTATTATTCCTTAGTCCTTTTTTTGTTTTTATCCCTATTTCAAATATACTTATTTTATAAAAAACAGTATACTAAAACCTTGATATTAACAAATTTATTGCAGTTTGAATTTGCTACAAAATAGCCCCCCAATACAAATATAATAGCCAATACTATTGCGACACACAGACTAGGGTTTACATTAGGTTCTACTAATTTTATTGTAGCTAGACACACCTGCACAGCTAGAACAGCAAATATTTGGTGAGTAAGGATTAAAAATTGTTAAAAATAAAGATCCTGCTTTTATGTTATTTTTCTATGCTTTAGAAGAAAACATCAATCTAATCATAAGATTATCAGCTACAGTAAAAAACTCCTCCTTTTACATAATCTCAAAATTCAATTCATAAGTAATGATAATTCATGAATTTCGATTTTATTAAAGAAAGCTGTCTCATTGAGGAGTGGACAGCTTTCTTAATAACTATTTGAGATGAGTATTTGATGGGATTATTTGATCAAATAGTTATAAATGGACTTACCTTTATCTAGTTGCATTCTATATATATAAATACCACTACTTAACGAAGTACCATCATATTTAACAATGTGATTTCCTGCTGGTAGAACTTTGTCAATTACTACATCGATCTCTGCTCCCTTTAAGGAAAATAATTTCAAAGTTACATGAGTTCTTTCTTCTAGATCAAATGCATAATCTATATTATTTGTAAAAGGATTTGGATATGCTTTTACATCAATACCGCTTAATGGTTCTATAGTATTAAGTGCTCTATTTGCAAAAATTCCATAAACTTCAAATTCATATAATGAATATCCATAGGTAGTTCCTCTAGCTGTTCCATACATCCTAATATATCTTCCTGTTCCTGAGATATTTAAGTCATCTACTACTCCATCACCACTCGATGTAGAATATATAGACGTCCATGCTGAGGCGTCATTTGAAACTTCAATGCGATAAACTTTAGCATAGGCTGCTTCCCAATGTAGAACTACACGCTCAATATTGGCAATTGCCCCCAAATCAATAGAAACCCACTGTGGATCAACCTTTTCTAATGAAGCCCAACGTGTAGTATTGCTACCATCAACTGCAAAAGAAGCTGGAAAACTTGATGTTTCTAAAGATGAGGCACTAGTTGTTTTATTAAGAGCTATATTCTCTAAAGGTGGGATTCCACTAGGTGGAGTAGCTGCATTAACAGTATTTGAATACGAGGAATTACCAGTCTTATTCTCGGCTCTTACTCTATAATAGTAAGTTGTATTAGCCATAAGGCCTACATTTGAGTATGAAGTTGCATTTATAGTAGTCGTAGCAACAGATGCCCAACCGCTAGTGCCATTTGCAGAGCGTTCAATTCTAAATGAATCTTCATTGTTAGCATTATCAGTCCAACTTAAATCAATCTGGTTTTTTGAAGCTGCGGTAGCTGATAAAGAACTTGGTGCTTCAGGACCAGTTCCTTCCCCAATAGTACCATAAACTTCAAATTCATATAATGAATACCCATAGGCAGTTCCTCTTGCTGTGCCGTACATTCTGATATATCGTCCTGTTCCAGAAATATTCAAACCGTCTATCTTACCATTCCCAGTCGATGTAGAATATATAGATGTCCATGCTATACCATCGTTTGAAACTTCAATACGATAGGCTTTTGCATAGGCGGTTTCCCAATTTAGAACTACCCGATCAATATTGACTGCTCCTCCTAGGTCAATAGAAATCCATTGAGGATCAACCTTTTCTTTAGAAGCCCAACGTGTCGTATCTTTGCCATCAACTGCAAAAGAAGCTGGAAAACTTGATGTTTCTAAAGATGACGCAGTGGCTGTTTTACCAAGAGCTATATTTCCTGCTGTGGTCGTTACATTAACTGTATTAGAATAGGCAGAGTTTCCTATAGTATTTTCGGCTCTTACTCTATAGTAATAGGTAGTATTAGATGTGAGGCCTGTATCAGCATATGAACTTGTATTTATAGTAGTGGTCCCAACAGATGTCCAACCACTAGTGCCATTTGCAGAACGTTCTATTCTAAATAAGTCTTCATTATTAGCATTATCAGTCCAACCCAAATCAATCTGAGTACTTATAGTAGTAGTAGTTATAACTAGACTGGTTGGTGCTTCAGGAGCAGTACCATCGCTAAGAGTAGTTGCATTAGCGATATTAGAATATTCAGAACTTCCTCCAGTATTCTTGGCCTTTACCCTGTAATAATAGGTGGTGTTTGCAGTTAAACCAGCATCTAAATAGTTGGTCATATTTGCTGAAACATTTGCTATCGAAACCCAACCACTAGTACTATCTGCAGAGCGCTCCACCTCAAATTCATCTTCATTGCTGGAATTATCTGCCCATGTGATATTAATCTGATTATTAGAATTAGACGTTGCTGATAAACTACCTGGTGCTACAGGTGCATCAATAGTCTCTATTTGGCTATTATTAGGTGGGTCATAATTGTTTGACACATCAGTTAATGCTACCGGGTCGCGCACCCAATCAAGGATTTGCTTGGTACTAACAATTCTAACTTCTGGAAAGGTTAAGGCATAGTTCAAAAAGTCTTCAATAACTTTTCTTCTTTCTGCTGGTGTTATTTGATTGGCCGCAACAAAAGTAGAATTATCTGCATAGATTTCGGTATGCCCTCCAAATATCATTGGAGACCTGTTTCCTTTCATTCGCAAATCAAGTGTATGCTTTAAAGCTCGCAAAAACTGGTCAGCCTTCCAGCCATTTTTCAATAATGTATAGTCCGTGGATGAATATCTCACACCATCAGTATCTATAAGGCCATGTTTGGGCATTCTCCATATCCCAGGATGACTATTAATAGAGCTTTTTCCTGGTAGACCATTATCCAAGGTATAAGGCCAGTAATAATCCTTCCCATCACCTACTGTATGTTCTGTACTGCCACTGTAACCACTGCAGTCATACATTATCCCAAGCTTTTTTATTACTTTATAAGTATTGTTATTAAATTCATAACGTGGCGCTCTAAATCCAAATAATCGGGTAAGACCAACACCTTGTTCTGGGTAAGGTTTCTTAAAATCTTCAGTACAATTATTGATTTCCTCAAACCACTGAGTTTCTGTCATGGTCTTACCATTTAAATTCTTCAAATGTGTACGAGTGTGATTTCCTACTTCATGTTTTTCCATCATCGCTCTTCTCAAAGCTTTACGTGACAAACTGGGGTCTTCTCCCCATGATCCATTGACAATAGGGTTTGAGGTGCTTAGAAAAGTATTCCAGGCAGGTTCACCATCATAGGTTCTTTTATTACCAACTCCTTCAGGGTTCTTTTTTGTTTTAAGAAAATCAAGTATCCATTTCATCCCTCCTGGTTTGTAGAAATCACCATATCCTGAAATTGCGTTATCATCCCAACCTATAGATACAAACATAGGAACATCTGATACAGCTAAGTTATCTGGGGGATTAACTGATGGCGCAACATTATCGGTATAATCGTATGGTGGCGGTATAGATGTTTCGCTTTTAGTTGTGGCATTAGCGGTATTAGAATATGAAGAATTTCCTCCAGAATTTTCAGCTCTTGTCCTGTAATAATATGTTGTATTTGGTGTAAGACCTGTATCAAAATATGAAGTTACATTTGCAGTAGTTGTAGCAATAGAGACCCAGCCACTAGCGCCATCTGCAGAACGTTCTATACTAAATAAACTCTCATTATCCGAATTGTCTAACCAGCTTAAGTTAATCTTACTATTAGAGTTGGTCGTTGCAGATAGACTACTAGGAGAAGCAGGAGGACTTACTGGGTCAATGATAAAATCATCGGCAGGATTTAATATTTTGTCTTTTATCCATGCTCCGGCTTCTTTTAGATTAGCATCTGTCCAATTTCCGCTTGCGCATGTTCCTTGGTTCCATACTGCACCAGTGCGAAAATCATCAGAATAATTCCAATTTGTCCAACTGATCTTTTTTCTACGTAATAAATCCAGATATTTCTGGGTCATAACAAAATCATTTGGGCCTTCACCAGCATAATTTTGTGTACCAAATTCTGTCACAAATATTGGTAACCTGTCTGATGCCCAATCAAGTTCATTATAATATAGATCTTGATGTGATGCAGCATAAAAATGGAAGGTGTACATGATATTTGGGAAATTTAAAGGATTATCTACAATATCCTTAGCACTTTTCCCGTCTGATATACCAAGGGAAGCCCAACCATGTGTTCCTATTAATATTGGTGCATCTGCATCAATGGCACGAATTACAGGAATAATGGTATCCCCATAATTTTTAATCTTTGACCACGGAACTCCTCCATTTTGTTCACTTCCCGATTTGTTTGGTTCATTACATATATCATAAATGATATTATTGTAGTCTTTGAATTGAGTAGCAATGTCTGTAAAAAAAGTCTTTGCTTTTTCGGTGTTGAAATTTGGATCACCTGGAGTTAACTGGTGCCAATCTACCAGAGCATACATCCCTCGATCAGTCGCCATATTAATCATCTTTGCAACTTTGGCAGTAAAACCAGCAGGATCTGTTTCATACCCTCCCTCTTGAACATAAAGAGAAATACGAAGAATATCAGCATCCCAATCATTTGCTAAAACATCTAAAGAAGAGTCGGTAACACATTTTCCATACCATTGGATACCATGTGTACTCATTCCTCTTAATTGAATTGGGTGGCCATACTGGTTACATAATTTCAAGCCTTTAACTTGTAGTTGGCCGTTAGTTGATACTGCATCATTTGTTATCGTTTGTGTATACCCATTCCCAAAAAAGAATAATAGCAACACCATTGACAAAAAAACTTTTGAAAATAATTTTTTCATGGTTAAAAATTTTGGTTAAAAGATTAATTTTTATCTACAAGCAAACTGTTCGCGAATTTTATTTTTATAAACCAGTTCGTCTTATAGTAAAACCAAAGCAACCAAATTTTAGTTTTTACCATGTTCAATACTATCCAAATAATGTTTGATTTTGTCCAATATGCTTTTAAACCAATAGTATGTGATCAAGTGGAGAAGTTGTTGAAGCTATTTTACATCGAATCTTTTATTCAGATTTGCCATTAATTTATCACCAACACTTAAAACCCTTAACATCGGTTAGGGAAAAACTTTGCTTTCTTTAATTATTGCACTATTTATTAGCAACAAATGATTAAAAATCTAAGTTATTCTTTAAAATTATTACCTTTCAATTTCACGATATTGAGTAGGTGTACAGTTTTTCATTTCCTTAAAAACTGTGCTAAAATATCGTTGGTTATCAAAACCAACCTTAGTGGCTATCTCGTTTACAGGGAGGCTTGTGTTTTTTAATAGTTCGGCAGCAAAATCAACTCTGATGAGTTTAATAAATTCATTAACACCCAAATCAGATATAGTTTTCATTTTTGCATAAAATGCAGATCTACTCATTGCAAACTCAGCATTTAACATATTTACATTAAAATTAGAATCATCGAGATTGTTTTCTATTATAGTAATAACCCTTTTAAGAAAAATCTCATCGGTATTGTTATAGGTTATCAATGCTGGAACAATTTTTTGTTTTACTCTTACTAATTCTTTTTGATGGCTTCGATTTTCGATAATATTCACTAATCGAACGCACAATAAATCCAAACTAAAAGGTTTTGACAAATAAGCATCTGCTCCTCCTTTGTATCCTAATAATCGACTCTCCTCATCACTCTTGGCCGTTAGTAATATAACTACTAAGTGACTCACACGAACATCATTTTTGATTTTTTCACATAATTGAAAACCATTCATTTTTGGCATCATTATATCAGAAATAATAATATCAGGAAAATGAGACAAAATCAAATGCCATGCTTCTTCTCCATTAGTAGCTTCAACAATCTTACAATGCTGCCCAAGTCCTTTAACAATAAAGGTTCTCAAGTCAATATCATCTTCAACAACCAAAACAACTTTATCTTTCAACAATTCAAAATCATTATTCTGCACAAATTCATTTTTATCAAAATATGCCTCGTCATATACTAATGTATTATTCTTTTCTGGTTCCAAATTATTTGTACAAGGCAAGTAAAAACTAAACTCGGCTCCACCTTCAGGTCTATTATTCACCCAAATTTCACCGTGTTGGAACTCCACTAGTTTACGAACAAATGTTAATCCAATTCCCGAACCTCCTAAATGATTACTTCCTTGAAAAAAACGATCAAAGATTATTTCCTTTTCTTCTTCTAAAACCCCCGGCCCTTCATCTGCTATGACAAATTCAATTTTATCAACTTTTTTTGTATAGCTTAAAAACACTTGTCCATTCTGAGGAGAATACTTAATGGCATTGATTAATAAATTGCTAAGAATTTTATCCAATTTATCTTCATCGAATGCTACAACTTCTTCTTTTTCTGATAATTCGACAACAAGGGTTATTCCTTTAGTTTCAAATTCCAATTCAAACTGTTTTAAATATTGATTTAACCAATTATTTAAATGCAAAACATCCAATTGAATCTCTCCTGTTCCTACTTCAAACTTTCGAATATCCACAACCTGCTCTACTAAACGTATCATTTTAAGAGTTGCTCCATGCATTACTTTTATATTCCGAAACACCTCTTCTCTTGTAAAAAAATCTTGACCTAACAAACGATTTAACGGACCATATACCAGACTTAGAGGAGTTCTTAATTCATGTGAAATATTAGTAAAAAATTCTTGTTTTCTTTTGTAAAGCAATTTCTCTTGTTCTTTTCGTTCTCTTTCAATAAATAATTCTGCTTTTAGTTTTTCTTGCTTTTTAAAATCTAATGACATCTGAATAAAAATAAATAATGTAAGAGAAATGACACCTCCAATAAACCACCAACGTTTCCACCAAGGTAATGGGACAAAAAGTGATATTGATGTATATTCTTTAGGCCAACTTCCATCTGTAAGATTGCACCATATTTTTATTTCATAAGTTCCATTCGGGATATGAGTAAAATAAACTTGTGGATTAGTGGTTTCTATGACATTATTTAAATATCCATCAAATTGGATTCTATATATTCTGTTACGAAAAATATCCTTTTCGTTTACTACCAAATTGAAACGTAAACTTGAATTATTCCAAACTAATTTAATTTCATTGTTTAGTAGATTTCCCTCTTGATTTTCTGTTTTTCGAGCACCATCAGTAATTATATCAACAATAGAAACTACAGGAGCAGTTAATGATTGATTAGTATCTTGATTAGCATTAATTTTCACTAATCCATCTGCAGCACCAAAATATACATCTCCATTCCTACATTTTAATACTGAACCATTCATATATTCATGGATACGAACTCCCTTAAATCTTCCGTAAAGTTGATAGCTTCCATCAGAAAGATAATAACGATAAAGTCCATTATTGGTTCCCAGCCATAAACTGTTGTCTACTCCTTCTGTGACACTATGTACAGCGGAGAAAAATTTGTTTTTATTATAATGAATTTGTTTTTTTTTCTTGTCATAACAGAAGAGTCCTATTGAAGAAGCCATCCATATGCTATCCCTTATCTTAATCATCGAGTAAATAGAATTATTATACCTTTCACAATTCCATTTCTCATTAGATAATGAAAAAACATTACTAACCGATTTTTTTGAAGTATTTATTAGATATGCTCCACCCACTCCACCCGCAATAAACTCTTCATTATTGATTTCTTGTAGAATGTTCATCGTTATGGGCTGTTCTATGTTCCACCCATTACTCTTCGCTAATATATCTATTGTACCATCATTAGTTCTTAGTTCGACTTTTTCCCTACCAAAATTCCAGATATTACCATATTTGTCATCAAAAAGATATGTAGGAACATAAGAATCTGACTCACTCCATTTTTTTAACCAGGAGTTGTTCTCTTCCTTTTCAAATGTATTTCGTTTTATATCAAATATTCTAATTTTATCATGATAAAAGCTCACTAAAAGTTTATTCTCTCCATACCCACAGATCGAAACAATTTTTCCTTCTCGAAATTCTTGTATATGTTCAAATGTATTAGACTTTGGATCAAACATATTTAGTCCTCCCCCATCGGTTCCTATCCATATTTTATCATCATTACCTTCGAATAATGTCAAGACAGTTGGGTTAGACAATCCAAAATGATTACCAAAAGGGACTTCAGCAAAAGATTGAGCAGCTACTTCATTGATCCAGATCAAACCAGTACGAACTGTTCCTACAAAAAGATTTCCAAAATGATCAAAATATAAATCGGTAATGGAATTACTGGGTAAAGAGAGTGATGAATTTTCAACTCTTTTTTGATGCTGTAATTTCTGAATCTTCCTTGTTATTTGATCAAATATTATTATCCCTCCTCCATCGGTTGCGATGTATACTTCACTTCCTTTTTCAACAAGATCCGTTACAAAACGGTACTGAGAGTTTATCAACTGATTTATGGTCTCATCAAAAACCTCTTCTCCATTTTTTTTAAAAAGTTTTATCCCGTTTTTATTAGTAACAACCCACAATATTCCTTTTTTGTCGACCAAAACATCATAAACACCATCAATTTCTTTATCACCAATTTGAGTTATATCGGTCGATGTCTTATTATATATCCATAGCCCATTCCTAGTTGAGCCAATAACAAAGTTTTCATTATCGAAACTAGCCAGTTTAAGAATAGAATTATCCGGGCCTTTTCCGTTAAAAAGTCTTACATCAAACTCATTAGTTTTATAGTTAAAGAATGCTAACCCTGTAGAAAACCCAAAGACAAGCTGATTATTCTCCTTACTAAAAGAATGTACTCCCGCAGAATTTTCATCAAATACAATAGTTGAAAATGAATCTTCTTCTCTATTATAACGCGCTAATCCTCGTCGTGTGCCGATCCAGAGATTTAAGGAATCATCCTCAATGATGAAATTAATATGATTGTTTGGTATGGATTTATCACTTTCGTCATCGTATAAGAACTTTTGCATATAAAAACCATCATACTTATGCAGTCCTCCAACGGTTCCAATCCATAAATGACCTAAACGATCACGACAGATAGAACGTATATTGTTACTAGCCAGGCCATCTTTAACTGTAATTTGCTCAATACTATACTTCTTATTAGCTAGAGCATTATCTATACAGCAAAGCAGTATTAGAACAATAACTATTTTGGTATACAATTTTCCCATAGATTTTAATTTCAGATTCAACTTTAAATCTAGATTGGAATTCCTATCATTTTTAAGGTAACCTTAAAAAGTCTTTAAGTCTCTTGTTTTAATTGATTAAACTTTAACTACTAGCCTTCCCAAAGCAAAATGTATTCTACTCTTTGTTACACCAAACTTCAATATATTAAAATACAGCTAATTCTATTTGATTTTTGTTTGTAAATTGATTTATTCTCTTTTAGGGAGAACTTCGTCTTTTGACAATACCATAAATAGTTTTTGAGAGCTTATCTTTTTAAAGGCATTGGCCAAGGTGCTTTTAACACCTGCCGTTTGCTTGTCGGAATCCATTCCACCAATAAAAGTACTTGCCATACTCTTAGATGTTATATTGGAATTCAAAAAAGAAATCAACCTTTTGGTAGTTAAAGATTGAAAAATAGCAATCAAAAGTTTCAACAAGATTTGCTGTAAAACTTGATTATTTGTTTAAATTTATCAGTTATTAGTTATTTGATTATCAAATAATTATGTTAAAAAAAACAATCATTAACACCGCTTTATCGTGTTAGCCTCTTGCTTTTTCTATTACATTTGCAAAAGCAAATTCTATAGGAAAACTATTTCAAAATCTACCTTTAATAATATTTTTGTAATATAGGGGCTTAGGAAATGAAACAAACAAAATCTATATTTAGCGCTACGAAAGGAAGATATTTTCTTTATATCTTTTTTGTACTATTTTTATTTACCTTTTTTAGTGCATTTTCTCAGAAAAAAAAGAATTCTAACCTAAAATTTACACCAAAAGAAATTTGGGAAGCTGGGGTACCCTATATTGAAAACTACACTTCTGCCGATTATAAAAACAGTCCTTGGAACTTTAAAATTATTGAAGGAAACAATGGGTTTATGTACATAGGAAATGGCGAAGGAATTCTTGAATATGACGGTAATTCTTGGGATTTCATACCTACAGAGCATAAAAATTGGATTATGACTTTCTCAAAAACAGATAATGAAAAAATATTTGTAGGTGGAAATCAAGAATTAGGATACTTAGAACCAGACAAGTTGGGCGAAATGAAATTTCATTCTCTTAGAGATTCTTTAGAGACTAACTATAAAGATTTTGGAAATATTTGGTCAACTGTTACTATTGGGGATAATGCCTATTTTTCATCCCCTAAATATCTTTTTAAATGGGATGGCAAAAAGTTCACAACATGGAAAGCAAAGAAAGAATTTGGTGAAATTTTTAAGGTGAATGGTTCATTATATTTAAATGACCAAAGTGTAGGATTACAAAAACTTATTGATGATTCGCTAAAGGTAGTTTCGGGATCAGAAATTTTAATAAGCAATGATGATAAACAACCAGAAAGAATCCGGGAAATGCTCCCCTATAAAAGTAATCAAATATTAATTATTCATTCCCATCAAGGATTACTATTATACAATGGAGAAAGGTTTGAGAAATTCAACCAAAAAAGCAATGCTATTTTATTAAAAAGTAATGTGTACGCAGGGGTAGCTTTATCTAACGGAGATTACGCTCTTGCAACACTTATCTTTGGAGTATATATAATCGATGGAAAAACAGGTGAGATAAAAAAAAGGCTTGGAAAAAAACATGGTTTGACCAGTAATGAACTCTATGCGATTTATGAAGATAGTAATGGGGCCATTTGGGTGTGTGGTGGTGAAGGTATTTCTAAAATAGAATGGGCATCTCCTTTTAGAATATTTAATG
Organism: Aquimarina macrocephali; assembly: GCF_051627225.1. NCBI lineage: Bacteria > Pseudomonadati > Bacteroidota > Flavobacteriia > Flavobacteriales > Flavobacteriaceae > Aquimarina > Aquimarina macrocephali. The sequence goes on along the minus strand of NZ_CP151795.1, from coordinate 3,142,364 downwards.
ATTTAAGCGGATTAAATGAAATTGTGACATCAGTATGTTATCAATCAGGGAAGTTATTGGTTGAAAGTAATGGTATATACTATCTAACAAAGAGTGATTTATACACAGAAGAAAAGGGCCTTGTTTTTAAAAAAACAGAAGGTCTCAGAGCTGGCAGGCTTGTAGATATTATTTCTACCAAAAAAGGGATATTTGCCCGCAATGAAAGTCAAGTTTATGAAATTAGTGATATTTATGCTACACAACTGATAGCAGAAAAGGGTTCTAATTTTTCTTCCTTTATAAGATCAGATATATATGATTCCAAATTTTATTTTGCTACTAATGAGAAAGAGCTATTTGATTTTACTCTTGTAGATAATAAATGGATTACAAGACATCTTCTTCAAGCAGATGGTGTTATAACTAGTATAGTAGAGGGGTCTATGGGAAATCTATGGCTTGCTGTCCAGGAAAAAGGGTTGTATTTTGGAAAATATATATCTGAGAATTCTGGTGGACAAACCAAATTCCTGATTAAAAAATATGATACCTTATCTGGACTTCCTTCAATGTCAAACAATTCTATTACCCAATTCCAAAATAAACTTGTCGTATCAACTGAGGATGGATATTATAAATTTAATCAAATTGACCAAACTTTTGAAAAGTACAGCTTATGGTCAGGTCAGTACAACAAATCTAATAAAGATTTTGGTTATGAATTTATAGATAGTAAAGGCGGCTTATGGCATACAACTATAACAGATGATGAGAATAAAGTATTTAAGGTTTCTAAAAATAAACTATCAGAAATTTCAGAATACAAACTATTTTCCGATTTTAGACTAGATTACCTTGAAGTAATGGATGAGATAGCTCTTTTTGTTACAACGAATGGTATTCTTATGTATAATGAAAATGAGGCTAGATCTTTAAATAGAAACCTATCTACTAAACTAAGAAAAGTTTGGGTTAATAACGATTCATTAATCTATTCAGGTGCTAGTAAACATAAACAAACAAAAGATCGTTTTGAAATTCCCTTTAAAAATAACACATTAAAATTTGAATATACACTTCCCTTTTATACCAAATCAGAAAAAAACGTATATCAATATTTTTTAGAAGGTTTTGAAGATGGTTGGTCTTCTTGGTCTACTGAGACTAAAAAAGACTATACTAACATGCCTGAGGGTAATTATACTTTTAAAGTACGCTCAAAAAACATTTACGATGAAATTGGCAGTGAAGACCTATATTCTTTTACCATTTTACCACCTTGGCAAAGAACGTGGTGGGCATATTTAATTTATGGTATGGCAGCTATTACTTTTATGGTTTTGTTTTCTAAATGGAGATCTCAGGAATTAAAGAGAAAAAATGTAGCTTTAGAAGGAGTGGTTAAAGAACGAACTCTGGAAATAAGTTACAAAAATGAGTTACTAGGTGCGCAAACCGAGAAACTTATAGAAATGGGTAAAGCCAAAACAAAGTTATACTCTAATATTACGCATGAATTTAGAACACCACTTACCGTAATACTTGGTATGGCAGATTCGCTAGAATTAAATGTTGAAAACAAAAGTTTTGAAGGTGCAGGAAAATCCTTAGAAATGATTCATCGTAATGGTAAAAATTTGTTGCATTTGATTAATGAGATGTTAGATCTAGCTAAGTCTGAAAGTGGAAATATGGAGTTACAATTAATCCAAACCGATGTGGTTCCCTTAGTAAAATATCTCGGTGAAAGTTTTCATTCGCTAGCAGAAGAAAATCAAATAAATCTAACAATTTATTCAGAAATAGATGAATTAATAATGGATTTAGATCTTACTAAATTAACGTCTATTCTATCCAATGTTTTATCCAATGCAATAAAATTTACAGCTCCTTTTGGTAAAATAATTGTGCACATTAATCAGGTAGTACAAGAAGAAGGGGAATATTTATTGATAAAAGTAAAGGATAATGGTAAAGGTATTGCAGAAGAAGAACTACCTAATGTTTTTAATAGATTCTATCAAACAGATGTACCTGTCTCTACACAAAATAGAGGGACTGGTATTGGTTTAGCTTTAGCCAAAGAACTCATTGAATTAATGAATGGAACCATAAGTGTTAAAAGCAAGCTTGAAAAAGGGAGCGAATTTAGTATTGAGATTCCTGTTACAAGAAACGCTCCTACTTCGAAAGATGTCCCAACTCCTATTAAACCATATATTTCTGATTCAGATCCTATGTTTGAAGACATAGATCAAGTACAGATTGATGATCCTGAATTACCTATAGTACTCATTATAGAGGATAATGTAGATGTTGCGCATTATTTAAAAATATGTCTTAAAGAAACGTATACAACCATACATGCCATAGATGGTATTCAAGGTATAGAATTGGCATTAGAAAGAGTACCCGATGTCATTATTTGCGATGTAATGATGCCCGGTAAAGATGGATTTGAAGTATGTGCCACCTTGAAATCTGATGAACGCACAGATCATATCCCCATTATAATTCTAACTGCCAAAGTAACCGAAGAAGATAGAATTACAGGCTTGTCTCATGGAGCAGATGCCTACTTGCCAAAACCTTTTAATAAAAAAGAACTATTTGTGAGATTAGATCAACTTGTTTTATTGAGAAAAAAACTAATAGAGAAAATCCAAAATAATGGTTTTTATCAATTTTTGAACAAAAGCCCTGAAAAGCCGGAAGCAAAGTTTCTTCAAAAAACGATGGCAATAATTCATAAGGAAATGGATAATTCTAATTTTGGTTCGGGTGAACTTGCAAAAAAAATGTATTTAAGCGAATCTCAGGTCTATAGAAAATTAAAAGCCATTACAGACAAGTCTACTGCAGTTTTCATCAGGTCAATACGTCTTCAAAAAGCTAAAGAATTAATAACAACTACAGATAAAACGATATCCGAAATTGCATATGAAGTAGGATTTAATGATCCTTCATGGTTTAGTCGTGCATTTAAAGAAGAGTTTGGCCTCTCTCCTAGCGACATTAGCAAATAATTGATTATCAACTCTTAGTATCCAATTTTATAATATTCTTGCAATAATAGTACTAGCGTTTTTTTTGTTATGCATGAATACTTCAAGGAAACGAAATAATAGTACAAGCCATGTAGAGAGTTAGGCTGTTATTTTGACCCTAAATAAAAATGGGGTCATGAAAACTATAAATTCATCTAAAAAAAACGTTTCTAAAATAAGTTCAATTATTCTTTTGTTAACCATCTTCTTTATCACCGGATGTAGTAAAGATGATGAGCCAGCACCTGTCGAAATTGTAAAAAGCAATGCTAAACAAATTACAAGTTTTAAGTTTTTGTCTGCTAACAATTCGGTATTGTCGATAGATGTAACAGCAAATATAGATGCAACAGCCAAAACCATTGTTGCTACATTACCTGTTGATACTCCTTTAACAGGATTAATACCCACAATTGATGTATCTGCAAAGGCTAGTTTTAATCCTACGGGATCGCAAGATTTCACCAATCCTTTAATTTTTACTGTTGTTGCAGAGGATAGATCAACAACGAACTACTCGGTAACCATCACTCGAGAATTGAGTGAAAAGGGAGTCTTACAGCTCATCCTAGATGTCAATCCTGATAACACTTTAGGCTGGGATCTGCAAAACACTACCGACTTAGATAGTTTAAACGGGGTAACTCTGAACACTCAAGGTAACATTAGTGAATTAAACCTGCCGAATAAAAACCTGAACGAATTACCCGCAGAAATTGGGCAATTAACGAGTTTAGAAATTTTGTTACTAGGGGAGAACAACCTTAGTACCCTTCCAAAAGAAATTGGTTTATTATCTAGTTTGAAAATATTGCGTCTATCAGTAAATCAATTGACTACTCTACCTAATGAAATATCACAGTTAACAGATTTAGAAGAATTATACTTAAATAGTAACCAATTTACAATCCTACCATCAGAAATAGAAGCATTGACAAAGCTTATCATTTTGTCAATAAACAGCAACCAGCTTAGTTCAATACCAAAAGGAATTGGAGCGCTGAGTAGTCTAATTGATTTGAATTTAAATAGAAACCAGCTTGAGGATATTCCATCAGAGATTGGTCAATTGACCAATCTTGAGCATTTGATTCTAAAAAATAATCGACTAACGACTTTACCTCAAGAGATAGGTTTATTAACGAACTTAAGTGTTCTTAATTTAAGTGATAATCAACTTAATTCTATTCCGATTGAATTAGGTTTTCTTATCAATCTAAACTTCTTAGACATTACAAACAACAATTTAACAGCCATTCCTCGATGTCTTCGTTTTTTGGAGTTATTTACCGCACCAAGCATGGATTTCTTGCATGATCTTGTTACGTTTCAATCTACTTCTCAAAAAGATGCACTTATTAGTATCTATAGTGCCAATCCCGGTAATGCTTTAGAATGGGGGGTTGATAATTTTCCTGATGTTGATTTTAATGCAAATGGTAACCCAACAGGTTTGCGTTTAAATAACAAAAACCTTGCCCGATTACCTGATTTTATAGGTGTACTCACTTCATTGGATATTATAATAGTAAATAATAATAGTATAGAAGATATTCCAACATCTTTGGGAGATGTAAATACGTTAGTGGCTCTAGAATTTGGGAATAATAAATTGGCGACAGTGCCATCAGAGCTAGGTCAATTAAGCAATCTGCAACTATTAAATTTAACCAACAACCCGTTAATAAACATACCTACAGAAGTCTGTGATCTGCAAACGTCGAACGGGGGAATGCTTACTATACTCACTGATCCTGGAGAAGAATGTAACTAGTGAAAAAACGAGGTCATTCACTCTTTAATGTAAAAATCATGAAAACATATATACATAATAATCTATACATAATCGTTTATCTCTTAATCATTTTTTGTGTTATAAGTTGTAGTAAAGATGACGAGCCAGTACCTGCTGAAATTGTAAAAAGCAATACTAAACAAATTACAAATTTTAAGTTTTTGTCTACCAACAATACGGTATTATCGACAGATGTAACAGCAAGCATAGATACCATAACCAAAACTATTACTGCTACGTTACCAAGTGATATTCCTTTATCGGCATTAACACCTACAATTGATGTATCTGCAAAAGCTAGTGTTAGTCCCACAGGAGTGCAAGATTTTACGAATCCTGTGACCTATACCGTTAGTGCAGAAGATGGGAGTACAAATAGTTTTGAGGTAACTCTCATTAGTAATAGTAGTGCTAAACAAATTACAAGTTTTGTATTTCTGCTTACCAATAATCCCATCAATGTAAATGTTGTAGCGACTATAGATGAAGATAACAAAACCATAACAGCAGCTATGCCTATAGGCACAGATATTACCGGATTATTACCAGAAATTAAAACATCGGCTCTAACCACTATAACCCCTGATACAGCAAAGAATTTTACAAATCCTGTAGAATACAAAGTAACTGCCGAAGATGGTAGTGAAGTAATATATACAGTAACTATTAACGTATTATTAAGTCAACGACAAATTTTACAAGCCATTTTGGATGCCAATCCCCAAAATTATTTGGGTTGGGATCTAGAAAATACACCAAACTTAAATGATCTAAGTAGAGTCACAACAAATTCCAGTGGTAGTATCACTGATTTACTTCTTGGTTTTGGCAACATCACCATAATCCCATCTGTAATAGGGCAGCTCACAAGTATAAGAAGATTGATTTTAGTTCAAAATCGTATTGCAGAATTACCGCCAGAAATTGGGCTTCTGAAACAATTAACGACCCTAAACCTTAGTAAGAATCCTATACGTGTTCTTCCCTCAGAAATAGGACAACTGATTAAACTAGAAGAAGTGGAATGTGAGCAAACTGGTTTAAACAGTATACCAGTAGAAATTGGTTTGTTGACGAATTTGAAAAAGCTAAGCTTAAATTCCAACAGATTAACTTCTATACCAGCAGAGATAGGACAATTAAGTAGTTTAGAAGTTTTATCTTTCAATGATAATAAACTTACTTCTATACCTTTAGAAATAGGGCAGCTAAACAAGCTAAGTTCTTTAAAATTATATGGTAACCAACTTACCGCTATCCCTTCTGAAATAGGAGCATTAACGAATTTAGGGGAGTTATTTTTGCAGAACAACCAACTAACCTCTGTACCAGCTGAAATAGGGTTTCTGAATGTCCTATCTTTTTTAGATATCCAAAATAATAATTTAACAACTATTCCCCAGTCTATTTATAATCGTATTTCTGTTATGGATTTATACCTAGATGTGGGTGTTGTACCAGAAACTGCTTCCCAAAAAGATGCACTCATTAGTATCTATAGTGCTAACCCAGGTAACACCTTGGGATGGGGTGTAGATAATTTTCCAGAGGTTGGTTTTGATGCCAATGGTAATCCAAAAACTATTACAATCAACAACAAAAACATCACCAGAATCCCTGATAATATAGATCAACTAACAGGATTAGAAAGCTTAAATGTAAACAGTAATAATCTGGAGACCATTCCTTCATCAATAGGTAATATGAACACTTTGGTTGTTTTAACACTAGCTAATAATCAATTAAGCACCGTACCATCAGAGTTAGGTCAGTTAACAGGTCTAGGACTATTAAGCTTAATGAATAATCCAATATCTAGTATACCTACAGAAGTCTGTGATCTACAAACATCAAACGGAGGTATACTTACCATAATCTCTGATGCCGGGGAAGGTTGTAATTAATAAAAAAGTTGTCATTCACTCTTAATATAAAAATCATGAAAACATATATCCATAATAATCTATACATAATCGTTTATCTCTTAATCATTTTTTGTGTTATAAGTTGTAGTAAAGATGACGAGCCAGCATCTGTCGAAATTGTAAAAAGCAATTCTAAACAAATTACAAATTTTAAGTTTTTGTCTGCCAACAACACGATATTATCAACAGATGTAACAGCAAATATAGATACCATAGCCAAAACTATTACTGCTACATTACCTGTTGATACTCCTTTAACAACATTAACACCTACAATTGATGTATCTGCAAAGGCTAGTTTTAATCCTACAGGAGAGCAAGATTTTACTAATCCCGTGACCTATACCGTTAGTGCAGAAGATGGGAGTACAAACAGTTTTGAGGTAACTCTTGTTAGTAATAGCAGTGCTAAACAAATTACAAGTTTTGTATTTCTAGTGGCAGATAATACTATTGTCGTCGATGTTACGGCTATTATAGATGAAGAAAACAAAACCATAAAGGCTACAGTGCCTATGGGAACTACAGTTATAGATTTATCCCCAACAATTGAAATATCTGACAAGGCAACAATAAATCCAATTATTTCTCAGGATTTTACTACTCCAGTAGTCTATACAGTAACCGCAGAAGACGGTAGTGAAGTTGTGTATACTGTTTCTGTTAAAGTCCCATCAACTCAAAAAGATGCATTGCAAGCTATTTTGGATGACAATCCAGAAAACACCTTGGATTGGGATTTAGCAATTACACCAGATTCAGATTTAGGAAGCCTGAACGGGGTTGATACAGATGTAAATGGCAATATAACTGGTTTGTTCATTGGCTTCAAAAACATTAGTGAATTACCCTCAGAAATTGTTTTGCTATCGCATTTAGAACTGTTTGTATTAGACGGTAACCCAATTATAATACTACCTTCAGAAATTGGGCAACTCACTACTTTAATAGGAATATCTTTAAAAGGTAACCAGCTTACTTCGTTACCCAAAGAAATAGGATTTCTATCTAATTTAGAAAGTTTACAAATTATAGATAACCCACTTACTACCATACCTCCCGAGATAGGGTTGCTTCTTAACTTATCACGGTTAGATTTGATAAATAACCAAATAACTTCTTTACCACCCGAAATAGGATTCTTAATAAACCTAAGTGCTTTATTTATTAATGAAAGTAACTTGACCACAATACCTTCATCTTTCTCTTTTTTATTGACATTAAATAATGCATTAGTTGTAGGTCCTTTGCCTCCTTCTAGCACGATCTCCCCAAAAGACGCACTTATTAGTATCTATAGTGCCAACCCTGGTAATACCTTGGGATGGAGTGTAGATAATTATCCAGAGGTTGGTTTTGATACCAATGGTAATCCAAAAACTATTACAATCAACAACAAAAACATCACCAAAATCCCTGATAATATAGATCAACAACTAACAGGATTAGAAACCTTAAATGTAAACAATAATAATCTGGAGGCTATTCCTTCATCAATAGGTAACATTAACACTTTGGTAGTTTTAACACTAGCTAATAATCAATTAAGCACCGTACCATCAGAGTTAGGTCAGTTAACAAGTCTAGGACTATTAAGTTTAACGAATAATCCAATATCTAGTATACCTGCAGAAGTCTGTGATCTGCAAACGTCAAACGGAGGCATACTTACCATACTCTCTGATCCTGGAGAAGGATGTAACTAGCTTTTAGGATATGAACTTATAATTCATAAATACTGCTAATAATCGCACAAATAGTACAAGTCATTTTTAAGGTATTAGACTAAACTTGTTATGCAATTATAATTAGATAGGATAAACAAAACCGTATAGCGTATTCCTCGGTATTGATAAGGGTATTCAAAATGAATTCACGTGCTAACTAAATTAATTTTATGGACATACTCAATCAGATATTAAACATTAATCCCAACTATATTGTTATTGGATTACTTGTGATTTTCTTTTCACTAGAACAAATCCTGAAATCTCCGTTTCGATTTAAAAATCGAATAGAACATCTTTTTCAAAACATTCTGTTTCAAATTACCCTTATCATCCTAAATATATTCTTTGTTACTTTTCAGGTCTATTGTATCGATTGGTTAAACAATAATGAAATAGGCCTTTTATATTTAATAGAGTTACCATTTTGGGGTAAACTTTTTATTGCAGTTGCGTTATATGACGTAACAGCCTATTGGATACATAGGGCAACACATAGCATCCCTTTGTTATGGAGATTTCATAGGGTACATCATAGTGATACATCTATGGACTCCTCAACAGTATTTAGATTTCATCCGATCGAATTAATACTTGTTTTTGGAGTTGGTAATATGATTACTGCTGCAATTTTTGGTACAGATGTATTCGCTATGGCACTATACTATTTAATTCTCTACATATTTTTCTTTTTTGAACATTCAAATCTTAATTACCCTGATTGGTTAAACACTACAGTAGGGTTCGTTTTTGTAACCCCCGATCAACACAGAGTTCATCATCAGCAAGATCAATATTATACAGACTCTAATTATGCAGATATTTTTATCATCTGGGACCGGTTATTTGGAACCTTTAAAAAATTATCATTAAAAGAAATGAAATATGGACTGAAAGAATTCGAAGAAGAAAGAAAGCAACAATTTTTATTCTTAATGAAAAGCCCCTTTGTAAAAATTAAAAGAAGCGTATCTAGTCAAAAAAAAACGTAACGGAACAATCAAACTTTAATTAATCTTTAAAATGAAAAAATTACTTATCATCTTATATGGGGGTGCATCCTACCTGGTTTTTTTAATTGCCTTTATATACGCAATTGGTTTTGTAGGCAATTTAGTTGTTCCCAAATCAATTGATTCTGGTATTGAAGCACCCACGACAATATCAGTTCTCATAAATCTGGGACTATTAAGTTTATTTGCTGTTCAACATAGTATAATGGCTCGCCCCGTCTTTAAAAAGTGGTTTGCCAATTATATTAATCCAGCTATAGAACGAAGTACATATGTTTTACTTTCTAGTCTTTTACTGCTGTTAATATATTGGAAATGGCAACCGATAACCACTGTCGTTTGGGAAGCAGAAAATATGATATCCACTATATTAACCGTTATTTTCTTTTTGGGTTGGTCAATTGTATTTCTTTCTACTTTCATGATCAGTCATTTTGAACTTTTTGGACTCACCCAGATTTATGAAAACTTTAAAGACAAAGAATTGAGTTATCCTAAATTTCAAGTAAACCTGTTTTATAAAATTGTTAGGCATCCCATAATGCTTGGATTTGTTATCGCTTTTTGGGCTTCCCCAACAATGACCCTAGGTCATCTATTATTTACTGTGGTTACAACGGTTTACATTTTTGTAGCTGTAAAATTTTTGGAAGAAAGAGATTTGAAAAAAATAATAGGAAAAGATTATGAAGAATATCAAAAAAAGGTTCCGATGATTATACCTTTTACACAAAAAAAAAAGAAGTTAAAAACAGAAAACTAATTATCTACTTCATCAGTAGCTATTTTTTTTTTATAAATCAGGCAGTTGTTCTATTTATTAGAAGAACTATAAAATAGATAAATAGCTATAGTGTTTTATCAATAATTCAAACAAACTAACATCAAAATATGAAAACGCTAAAAATCTTTTTGCTCACTTTAAGTTTTACCGCTCTTATATGCAGTTTAGGATGTAAAAATAAAATCAAGAAATTAAATCCAGCATTAGCTTCTATTGATCTTAAAAGAGGAGAACTTTTATTATGTAATACAGAGCAGTTTGGAGAGTTAAAATTCTCACTGTCTTGCAACTATGAAACCAGAGTTACTTTTGACTTGGCTGTTGCTCTGTTACATTCTTTTCAATACGCTGAAGCAGAAAAAGCATTTGTAAAGGTGCTTGATGAGGATCCAAACTGTCCTATGGCCTATTGGGGTGTTGCTATGAGCATATATCATGCTGCCTGGTTTCCACCTACAAAAGAAGATTTAATTAAAGGTTCAAAAATATTGAAAATAGCAAATGACTTATCAATGGATGATAAGCAAAGAGATTACATAAATGCCATTGGTGCTTTTTATGCCGACTGGGAAATTTCAGACCATAAAATAAGAGCAAAAAGATTTGAGAAAAAAATGGAACAGATATATACAAAGTACCCTAATGATATAGAAGCTGCTATTTTTTATACTTTGGCTTTATATTCTACCAGAGACAGAGTTGCAAAAGGTTATGAAAATGAGCGTAAAGCAGGAGAAATTCTTGAATCCCTTTTTACTACCAACCCAAATCACCCGGGTATCGCTCACTATATTATTCACAATTATGACAATCCTGTTTTAGCTTCTAAAGGGTTAGAAACGGCAAGACGCTATGCCAAAATAGCTCCTTCTTCTTCTCACGCCCAACATATGCCATCACATATCTTTACAAGATTAGGTATCTGGGAGGAGTCTATCGAATCTAACTTATTATCAGCAAGTAGTTCAAGATGTTACACCGAGGCCGCGGCATTAGATGGTGCCTATTTTGAAGAATTACATGCTACAGATTATTTGGTTTATGCTTATCTTCAAAAGGGAGATAATGAAAATGCAAAAAAACAATACAATCTAATTAAAGAGTTAACATCTTTTTATCCTACTAATATTACGGCAGCTATCTATCCTATAACTGCCATACCAGCACGACTAGCTCTTGAAAACAGAAATTGGGAACAGGCTGCCAATTTAGAATTACGAGAAATAGACTTGAAATGGGAACAATTTCCATGGCAAAAAGCAATACACCATTTTGCGAAAGGTCTGGGAGCATCACATACAAAGGATTTTGCTTCTGCTGAATACGAAATTGAAATCCTAAAAGAGCTACACCAAGATTTAATAGCACTAAACGACCGTACAAAGTCTATTCAAATTAAACAAGTAGAAATTCAAATCAAGACTTTACAGGCATGGCTGAATTTTATAAAAAATGACATAAAAAAAGGGCTTCAATTAATGCAAGAAGCAGTTGATATAGAAAGAAATACAAGTAAACACCCAGTTACCCCTGGTGATGTGCTTCCTGCTATAGAATTATTAGGAGATATGTACTTAGAAATAGGTAAAAACGAAGAAGCATTACTCGCTTATGAACTTAATTTAAAAGAACACCCAAATCGATTAAATGGTATTTATGGAGCCGCTATTGCTGCTAAAAAAATCGGTAATCATGAAAAAGCCTTCAAGTATTTTGAAAATGTACTAAAACTTACCGAGAACTCTAATAGTGACAGGCCAGAAGTAAAGGAAGCAAAAGTCTTTGTAAGAGAGAATAATCAATCTATACAATGATAAAACAGAATATTTTAAATAGAAAAACATTCGTGTTTTTCGTGATCGTAACGGCATTTACATATGGATGTAAGCAAGCATCAAAAAAGGAACTACCGATATATAACCCAGCAGACTTTAACCCTAAACTGGTAGATAAAGGTCTACAGGCTAAAGATCGTGATCATAAAGTGATCAATTTCTCCTTGATAAATCAAAATGGAGATACGATAACCCAAAAAGATTACAAAAGTAAAATATATGTAGTAGATTTTTTCTTTACCAAATGCCCAAGTATCTGTCCTATTATGACCAACAATATGGCAAAACTACAACACGTATTTAAAGACGACCCCCAAATAAAATTGTTGTCAATTTCTGTTACCCCAGAAATTGACAGTATCTCTATATTAAAAACGTATGCCACTAAAAATAAAGTTATTGATTCTAAATGGAATATTACCACCGGTAACAAAAAACACATTTATAATTTGGCACGTAAAAGCTACTTTGCGGTGGTAAATGAAGGTGATGGGGGACTACAAGACTTTATTCATACTCCAAATTTTGTATTAATAGATAAGAAAAAACAAATAAGAGGGATCTATGACGGAACCAATGATAAAGAGATAGAACGTCTTATGGATGATATAGGAGTTTTGAAAAATGACTAACGATATTATCAAATATGTTTCTACGTTTGGATAATATTTAAAGCCTAATAGACCATAAATAAAGTATTATATTAAAAATAAAAAACCGTCCAAAATCAAATTTTTAGACGGTTTTATTGTGACCTCAGAGGGATTAACTATCGTTGATCCCGTTAAGCTCTCCTTTGCAAATAGAAAACCACGAGCTATCGCTCTAGTTCTTTATTTTCTTCCGAAACCTCAAAGTTTTTAGATTTGTGTTTCTCCAAAAAACAAAGAACCACGCCATTGGCGTGGTTTTCTGCTTGTAGTGACCCCGGAGGGATTCAAACCCCCAACCCTCAGAGCCGAAATCTGATGCGCTATTCAGTTGCGCCACGAGGCCATTTTCTTATATTAAGATAATTTACTTTTTACTATTGTAGAAATCGTTTTTCCATCTGCTTTTCCTGTTAATGCAGCATTTGCCATCCCCATTACTTTACCCATATCTTTCATTCCCTCTGCACCAGTCTTAGCAATAATATCTACTACTATTTTTTCAATCTCTGCTTCACCTAATTGTTCTGGTAAAAATTTCTCAATCACTTTTGCTTGCGCCAGTTCGGGTTCTGCCAGATCATTACGTCCTTGTTCTGTAAAAATTGCAGCACTATCTTTACGTTGCTTAACCTGTTTTTGCAATAATTTTAATTCCTGATCTTCGGTGAGTTCTTCTTTTGCTCCACTCTCTGTCTGAGCTAATAAAATAGCTGATTTCACAGCACGCAATGATGTCAATGCATTAGTATCTTTAGCTTTCATAGCCTCTTTCATTGCAGTCATTACTTTTTGCTCTAAACTCATGATAATTGATTTTTTATCTTTGGATTGCGAAGATAAAAAATAAACCGATAATCTACTCCTAGATTATCGGTTTAGTTTAAATACTATTTCTATTTATAAATTCTGGCCAATTCTATACTGAACTCTTTGACATGCTCAGAGCAAGTGTAGACGAAATGCTAGAATTACATGTTTATATTCTATACAATACTATTGTTTTAATTATTATAGAAATTAGTCAACATTATCATGTAAAAAAGAATTGTTTTTGCGCAATTGTATATCATCATTACTATCGGTTCCTAAAGAAGTTCTTGATAATCCAGAATCATCTGGTTTAGTATCTACATCTATTCCTGCTCTTTTATAGGCTGGTTCTTTTTCTATATCATCAATTTTAGAAGAGCTATTTCTAAACTTATAATTAAATTCTTTCATCTTAGCTCTACGTTCTGCTGCTCTGGCTTTTAAGGTCTCAGAAATAGGTTGATTAACAGGATCTACATCTTCTGCTTTTTCTGTTTCTGGAGATGGATCTACAATTTTCTTTTCTAAAATGATCTCTTCATCTTCTTCTTCCATAACTTCTGCTGGTTGTGCTTCAGTTAATCGCTTTTCTTCTTCCATATAATCCTCTAAGCTATACTTACGTACTCCTTCAGATGCAGTTTCTCCAACAGGAACCACTTCTATTGCGTCATTAACTTCTAAATCGAGAATATCATCACTTAGGTCAAAAACAATAGGTTGTTCTTCTTCCTCTTCTATTTTTTGTTCATTAGAAATAGCATTTGGCGTCGGTACAGATTCTTCTTCGTTTCCTCCTACAGGCATATCAAATGCTAATGCAAATTGATCTTCTTTCTCTTCTTCAGCATTTACTTCTTTTTCATCATTAACTTCTATTTGTTTAATAATATCCTGCGCATTAATAATCACAAAATCATTATCTGAAGAAAACGCATCTACTACTTCGTAGGATACATCAATATTTTTTAGCAGATCTGTTGTAGGTATCAATATGGAATCTTCATCTACTTCTTCATCTTCAATTAATTCGTGCTTTATAATTGATGGTTCTTCTACTTCCTTTTTCTTTGGTAAAGGAGAACGCATAGGAGTAACATTACCTGTAGACTTAGGAGATAAGTCTTGTATTGCCGAACGTTGTTCGTCCTCTAGAGTATGAATTATTTTCTTAGTTTCAGTATTAACAATTTCGTCTTGTTGCTCTACATCAAATCCAGTAGCAATAACTGTTACAGAGATTGCATCTTCTAGAGATTCATCTTCACCAACTCCCATAATGATATTAGCTCCATGACCGGCTTCTTGTTGTATATGATCATTAATTTCACCAATCTCATCAATAGTAATCTCTTCTTTACCAGATACAATTAGTAGGAGTACATTTTTAGCACCGGTAATTTTATTATCATTAAGCAAAGGAGAATCTAATGCTTTAACAATAGCATCATGAGCACGTTTATTACCTGAGGCATTAGCAGACCCCATAATAGCTGTACCACTATTGCTTAGTACTGTTTTTGCATCTCGTAAATCTATATTTTGCGTATAGTGATGTGTAATAACTTCTGCTATACCTCGAGATGCGGTGGCAAGAACTTCATCTGCCTTAGAAAAGCCAGCTTTAAATCCTAAATTACCATAAACTTCTCTTAGCTTATTATTATTAATAACAACTAAAGAATCTACATGAGCGCGAAGTTTTTCTACTCCCAATTGCGCTTGTTCATTACGCATACGACCTTCGAACTGAAAAGGAATTGTAACAATCCCAACAGTTAAAATATCCAACTCTTTTGCCATTTTGGCAATAATAGGAGCAGCTCCAGTACCGGTTCCTCCACCCATACCAGCCGTGATAAAGATCATTTTGGTATTGGTATCCAACATTGTTTTTATCTCCTCATAGCTTTCTACCGCAGATTGCTCACCCACTTCTGGGTTTGCTCCTGCACCCAACCCTTCGGTTAGTGAAACTCCTAACTGTATTTTATTAGGAATTGGGCTGTTTTCTAATGCTTGAGCATCTGTATTACAAATGACAAAATCAACTCCTTTAATTCCTTGCTGGAACATGTGATTAATGGCATTGCTACCTCCTCCTCCTACTCCAATAACTTTAATTACATTAGATTGATTTTTTGGTAAATCAAACGAAATGTTTTCGAACTCCTCATTTTTACTCATAATTGCTAATTTTCTGGTTCTCCTACTGTATCTTTATATGTTTTGACTGTTCAAAAAAAGTGAACATTACTTAATCTTCTAACTATTCTGCATTGTCTAAGAATTCTTTGAATTTCTCTGTCCACTTCTCTAGAATATTCTTCCTCGGTTTTAGATCAACTCTTGGATCTTCTTCTTCAATAGTGATATCATCATCTATAGCTGCTGTTTCAGGTTGTCGTTTTGATTGAACGCTCGCAACAGGTTCTTTTTTACTTATTTTCTTTTGTTTCTTAATATGTATTAATCCATCCATTACTAATCCTACAGCAGTAGCATACATAGGACTCGTAGTTTCTGAATCGCTATTCCCTGCGAGGTGTTCATTAGGATATCCTATTCGTGTATCCATACCTGTAATATATTCTACAAGCTGCTTAAGGTGATTAAGCTGTGATCCTCCTCCTGTTAATACAATTCCCGCAATTAATTTCTTCTTAGGGGATTCATGTCCATAATTTTTGATCTCTAAAAAGACCTGTTCTACAATTTCGACTACTCGTGCATGAATAATCTTAGAAAGATTTTTTAAAGTGATCTCTTTGGGCTCTCTTCCTCTTAGTCCGGGAATTGAAACAATCTCATTATCCTTATTTTCTCCAGGCCAAGCAGATCCAAATTTTATTTTTAGTAATTCTGCTTGTTTTTCGATGATTGAGCATCCTTCTTTGATATCTTCTGTTATCACATTACCTCCAAAAGGTATTACTGCTGTATGACGAATAATCCCATCTTTAAAAATGGCTAAATCTGTTGTACCTCCTCCTATATCGATTAGTGCAACTCCTGCTTCTTTTTCTTCCTGACTTAGCACCGCATTAGCCGACGCTAATGGTTCTAAAGTCACATCTGATAATTCTAATCCTGCACTTTTTACACATCGCCCTATATTACGAATAGAAGTCACTTGCCCTACTACTACATGAAAATTAGCCTCTAATCTTCCTCCATACATTCCCACCGGTTCTTTTATTTCGGCTTGACCATCTACTTTATATTCTTGAGGCAGTACATGTAAAATCTCCTCACCAGGTAACATCACTAATTTATGCACCTGATTGCATAATTTGTCTATATCATCTTCATCTATTACAGCATCTGCATTAGGTCTAGTGATATAATCGCTATGTTGTAAACTACGAATGTGCTGACCTGCAATACCAACCGTTACATCATTAATTTTTAATCCTGAAACACTTTCTGCTTCCTGAATTGCTTGTTGTATTGATTGAATTGTTTGTGTTATGTTATTAACCACACCACGGTGTACGCCCAAACTTTTGGATTTGCCAATTCCCAATACCTCCATCTTTCCGTACTCATTATATTTCCCTACCATGGCAACAATCTTAGTTGTTCCTATGTCTAGTCCTACCGCTATTTCATTTACTTCTCTTTCCATATTGGTATTATTTTATTGTACACACCACTTGATTACTAAATTGCAAACTGACTTTTTTATATTTTTCAAGACTTTTATCTCTTAGTGCTTTTTGATAAAATGCCTTAAAGTTCCTTATCTTATTATCTAAATTTTCTATTTTCCCAAAAACCAATTTAAAAGAGTACACTCGTAACTCTAGTTCATAATTCCCTTCGACATTAAGGTAAATCCCTACAACATGTTTTTTCAAAAATTCATCTTCCTGAATTTTTTTTAATAAAGGAAAAATCTGAATAACTTCTCGCTCTGATACATTATGTACTATTGGCACATGAGCCGAATAACTATCAGACAAAGGCATCGTATTTCCCGTAACATCAACATAAAAAGGAGTAACCGCATTAACCCTAGCAATTGGGGTGCGTTGCTTGATTCTCGCCCTAAGTTCTCCATTTACAGTAAGATACACATCAGAATGTTCAATCATTTTATGCGCATCGAGCTTTTGTTCTACAGTATTCAAAACTAAAATTTCTTTACCCACGTTCGTAACTCTGTCCTGATTTTGTATTAACAATTTATTAACCGTTATTTCATTTACATAAGGATCTTGTTCTTCAACAAATTCTATAAGCACTTCATTAATCTTTCGTTGCTCATTACGTTTACTGGCAAAAGCAAAAAGAACTACCATTAAAATAAGCAGACCACTAAATTTTAAATATGTCAAAATCCTTCTTTTCATACTAACAAAGCTTCCTTTATACGATATACTTCTTCTCCAATATCTCCTGCTCCAATAGTTAATACTACCTCGGCATTACTACCTACTATTGCTTCAATTAAATTATCTTTTTGTATTAGTTTTTTATCTTTTGTATCTATCATATTTAATAACCAATCCGAGGTCACACCTTCTATAGGTAATTCTCTTGCCGGATAGATATCCAAAAGCAGTAATTGATCAAACTGGCTAAGACTCTGCGCAAAATCTGAAGCAAAATCTCTGGTTCTACTATATAAATGTGGTTGAAAAACAGCTAGTATTTTCTTATTAGGGTGCATCTCTCTTACTGCTTGATGCAGCGCATTAATCTCTGTGGGATGATGTGCATAATCATCTACATACACCAAGTCATCTGTTTTAATCTGGTAACTAAATCTTCTTTGTACACCTTTAAAAGAAAATAAAGCCTTTGCCAAAGGTCCGGTCGGGGAGCCGTAAAGCATCGCTATAGCAAAGGCTGTAATAGCATTTAACAAGTTGTGTCTACCTGGCAGGTTTAAATGCAAATCTTTAATACGTTTATATGGTGTTTTTAAATCAAAAACATATGTTCCATTATCTATTTTTATATTTTGAACACAATAATCTGAATCATCTTCGATTCCAAAAGTAATACCCGAAAGGGGCAATCCATTACGAACCAAAAGATGATCCTTTGCTCTTGAAGAAAATTCGATAAAAGATTCTTCTAATGCATTGGCCTTTTCATAAATATCCAAATGATCTGCATCCATCGAAGTAATCGCAGCTATATTCGGATATAGTTGCAAAAATGATCTATCAAATTCATCAGCCTCTACTACAACTACTTCATTTCCTTCTAATACTAAGTTAGAATTATAATTTTCGCTTATCCCTCCTAAAAAAGCGGTCACCTTTGCTCCACTTTCTTTAAGTAAATGTGCAAGAATTGCAGTCGTCGTCGTCTTGCCGTGCGTTCCTGCCACTGCAAGTGTATATGTATCTTTTGTAATAATACCTAAAACTTCTGCCCTCTTCTTGATCAAAAATCCATTGTTCTGTACATACACATACTCCTTATGATTTTTTGGGATAGCAGGAGTATATACGATTAGCGTATTCTCAATATTCAAAAATGCCTTAGGGATATGATCAACGCTATCTTCAAAATGAATCGGAATTTCTAATGCTATTAGATCAGAAGTAATTTGACTAGGAGTCTTATCATACCCAGCTACATTTTTACCTAGGAATTTAAAATATCGGGCAAGAGCACTCATACCGATACCACCGATACCGATAAAATATATATTCTGTATGTTCTCTAAACCTTTGTTCATTATATACTTCTAATTTCTTACTGCTCTATTTTGTATTAATTTTTCAATCTCATCTACTATATCCGAAGTAGCATTGGGTAATGCCATTTTTTTTATTCCTTCGGAAAGTTTAATTTGCACATCTTCAGAATCCAATAATTCTGAAATTGTATCCTGAAACTTGTTATCTAATTCACTTTCCTTTAACATTACAGCCCCATCTTTATCTACAATTGCCTTTGCATTTTTGGTTTGATGGTCTTCGGCTACATTTGGCGAAGGGATAAACAATGTTGGTTTAGCAGCAATACATAGTTCTGAAACTGAACTTGCACCTGCTCTTGATATAATAATATCTGCAGCCGCATATGCCAAATCCATGGTATCCAAAAACTCATGTACTTGCACATCCTTTTGATCCGTATATCCTTTATAATCTGAATAATATAACTTACCACATTGCCAGAGTAACTGCACCTCTTTTCCTGCAAAAAAACCAAGTTCTTTTTCGATTAATTGATTAACTCTTCTTGCCCCAAGACTCCCGCCAATAATCAAAACCGTTTTCTTTTCTGGATCAAGGGCATATTTTGTAATTGCCTGATCTCTTTTTTCTTCAGTTTTTAGTAAATCCTGACGAACAGGATTTCCTGTTTTTATGATTTTACTTTTCGGAAAAAACTTTTCCATATTATCATAAGCAACACAAATCTTATGCGCTCCTTTTGACAACCATTTATTGGTAATTCCCGGAAAAGAATTTTGTTCCTGAAGCACCGTTGGAATCTTTCTCGAATTTGCCATTTTTAATAATGGCCCACTTGCAAATCCTCCAGTTCCTATAACCACATCAGGATTAAACCTTTTTATAATTTTTCTGGATTTCCATAGACTACTTAACAGCTTTATTGGAAACAATAAATTACTCAATGTTAGCTTTCTTTGAATACCACTAATCCACAATCCTACAATTTCATATCCAGCTTGTGGCACTTTTTGCATCTCCATACGATCCTTTGCTCCTACAAACAAAATAGAAGCATCTGGATATCTATCACTTATTTCATTAGCAATAGCTATTGCAGGATAGATATGTCCTCCTGTGCCGCCTCCTGATAATATGACTCTCAGCTTTTTGCTCATAAAACTTCACTCAAAACCTCTAAAGGGTTCTCTTCTTTTTCTTTTATTCGTTCTTCTTCTATACTAGTTTCTCTTTTACTACTTACACTTAACACAATACCAATTGCCAGGCAGGTCATCCAAATTGATGTTCCACCACTACTAATAAGCGGAAGTGTTTGCCCTGTTACCGGAAATAATTCTACAGCAACCGCCATATTTATCAATGCCTGAAAAACAATAGGCAACCCAACACCCATAACTAAAAGCTTACCAAAAATATCTGCACTTTTATGTGCTACAATCACTAACCTTAGCAATAACAATATGTACAATAACATTAGAAAAACTCCTCCAACAAAACCCCATTCTTCAATAATAATTGCATAAATAAAATCTGATGATGACTGTGGTAAAAAGTTTCTCTGTACACTTTTGCCGGGACCTGTACCAATAACTCCTCCTCTGGCAATTGCAATTTTTGCGCGTTCTATCTGATAATCTTCCTGAGTATCCTTATTATCTGTAAAGTTTTCTATTCTACTCACCCAAGTATCTACCCTATTTGGGAAAACTCCTGGAAATGCTTTTGCGAACAAAATGAAAAAGGTAAGTATCAAAAGTCCGGATCCTAAGATCACTGTGATATATTTTAATGGATATCCACCTAAAAACACCAAAACAATAACCATAGAAAATATAATCGCCGCAGTAGAAAAATTAGCAGGTAAAATCAACATTAATACCAAAAACACAGGTAACCATAATGGCAACAATGTTTCTTTAAAAGTAACAGCTTTATCTTTAATTTTTGAAAGGTATCTAGCAACATAAGCCATTAAAACAACTGCCGCCAGAGTAGAAGGTTGAAAACCTACACCAACAAATGGCAAACGAATCCATCTACTTGCGTTCGTCCCTCCACCTGTTGTATTCTGTGCCAATGTGATTAATAATAATACAATCACCATTGGTATCATAATAATAGAAAGTCCCTTAAAATAATGGTGAGGTATCTTATGCACACCATACATTATCAAAAAGCCTAAAACGAGATGTGCAAAATGTTTAACCAAAAAACTAAAAGTATCTCCATCACCCCCATACAAATATGCTAAATTACTACTAGCACTATATACAGGTAGGAACGAAAACAATGCCAACAAAGCTGCTACCGCCCAGATCGCCTTATCCCCTTTTATATTTGCTAATACTTTAGTCATTCTTACTATTAATTTTTTGTGTTTTTTTATTACAATTCTCTTACTGCTTCTTTAAATTGTCTTCCTCTTTCTTCGTAGTTTTTAAATAAATCAAAGCTTGCACATGCTGGAGATAACAACACATTTTCATTTCTCTCCGCTATTTTATACGCCATATTTACAGCTTCTTTCATTGACTGTGTTTCTATAATATTATCAACACAATTTCCAAATGCATTAATAATCTTAGAGTTGTCTACTCCTAAGCAAACAATAGCTTTTACTTTTTCATTAACCAGTGAATACAATTCTGTATAGTCATTTCCTTTGTCTACCCCACCAACAATCCAAACAGTTGCAGATTTCATAGCATCCAAAGCATAAAATGTAGCATTTACATTTGTCGCCTTAGAATCATTGATATATTGTACATTATTAATTTTTAATACATTTTCTAGCCTATGCTCTACTCCATGAAAGTTTTCCAGGCATTCTCTAATGGTAGCTTTCCTAATTTTTAACAATTGCGACACTGTAGCGGCGGCCATAGCGTTTTTTACATTGTGATTTCCTTTTAATGCTAAATTTGTTGTTGGCATGATTACTTTGTTGTTATCTATTATTATTGTTATGTTTTCTTCTTCTAAATACGCTCCATTCTCTACCTTTTTGGTTAATGAAAAAGGCAACAATCTTGAACGAACGGGGTGTTGTTTTAAATATTCTGTTATTACTGTATCGTCTGCATCATAAATGAAATAATCATTTTCATTTTGATTCATTGCAATTCTGAATTTTGACGCTATATAGTTCTCAAACTGGTATTCATATCGATCCAAATGATCCGGAGTAATATTAGTAAGAACAGCAATATGGGGAGCAAAATCCTTTATCCCATCTAACTGAAAACTACTTAGTTCAAGCACATAAAAAGGAGCATCCTTTTCTGCTACTTGTTTTGCAAAACTATCTCCTATATTACCAGCCATATTAACTTCTAAACCACCATGCTGAAGCACATAATGTGTAAGCATTGTAGTTGTAGTTTTTCCATTACTCCCGGTAATACCAACAATCTGAGCGGCTGTGTATTTTGCAGCGAATTCTATCTCAGACACCACAGGAATTCCTTTTTTGAGCAGCTTCACTATTAATGCTACTTTATCAGGGATCCCCGGGCTTTTCATAACGACATCTGCATTCAGAATTTTAATTTCTGTATGCTGTTGTTCTTCCCATTCGATTTCAAAATTTCTAAGAACTTCTTTATATTGATCTGTAATTATTCCTTTATCTGAAACAAAAACATCGAATCCTTCTTTTTTACCCAGAATAGCTGTTCCTACTCCACTCTCTCCTCCTCCTAACACTACTAGCCTTTTCATGTTATCGCACTTTAAGCGTAATCACTGCTATGATTGCCATAAAAATGCCGACAATCCAGAATCTTGTAACAATCTTACTTTCATGTATTCCTTTTTTTTGATAGTGATGATGTAATGGAGACATTAGAAATATTCTTCTTCCTTCTCCATGTCTCTTTTTGGTATATTTAAACCAACTTACCTGCATCATTACTGATACGGTTTCAATAAAAAATATGCCACATAAAATTGGTATCAAAAATTCTTTACGTATTGCGATTGCAATTACTGCTATTATTCCTCCTATAGTAAGGCTACCTGTATCTCCCATAAACACTTGAGCCGGATACGTGTTATACCACAAAAACCCTACTAGTGCTCCTGCAAATGCAGTAATATAGATGGTCATTTCTCCAGAATTTGGGATATACATCACATTGAGATAATCCGAAAAAATGATATTACCCGACACCCATGCAAAAAGAGCTAATGTTAGTACCATTATTGCAGATGAACCTGCTGCAAGGCCATCAATCCCATCTGTGAGATTAGCTCCATTTGATACTGCTGTAACAATAAAAATGACAATGGGTATAAAAATTAACCAAGCATATTTTTCCATTTCGGGACTAATCCAGGTTATCAAATCTGAATAGTCAAACTCATTGTTCTTAAAAAAAGGTATCGTAGTTTTTGTAGATTTTATAGCTGGATTAAAATCTGACACCTCTTCTCCTGTATTTACAATTTGCTCTGTTTCTGATTTTACTTTTTCTTCTTTAATGGTAATATCATTATGAAAATACATTGTACATCCCACAATAAGCCCAAGCCCAACTTGCCCTATTATCTTAAATTTTCCTGCCAGACCTTCTTTATCTTTTCTTTTTATTTTTAAGTAATCATCTGTAAAACCTATAACTCCCATCCATAATGTAGTAATGATCAATAAGATTACATAGATGTTATCAAGTTTAGCAAACAATAGTACAGGAATCAGAGTTGCCAGAATAATAATAATTCCTCCCATGGTTGGAGTACCAGCTTTTTCGGCTTGACCATCCAGACCAAGCTCCCGAATACTTTCTCCCATCTGTTTCTTTCTAAGAAAATTTATGATTCGTTTACCATAAATTGTAGAGATCAATAGCGATAAAATAATTGCCATTGCTGCCCTAAAAGTGATAAACTGAAACAACGTCGCCCCGGGGAACTGGTATTCGCTTTCCAAATATTCGAATAGATAGTATAGCATAGGTTATTACCTTTTACTCTTTTTTTAAGAGAGTGAAGGATTTATTTATTTAGTTTCTTTAGTTCTTGTTTGACAATTTCAAAATCATTAAAATCTGTGCGTTCTCCATTAATTTCCTGATAGGTTTCATGTCCTTTACCAGCAATAAGGATGATATCATCTTTATTAGCTAATTGGCATGCAGTTTTAATAGCTTGTTTTCTATCTGTAATCGACAGTGTTTTTTTATAATCCTGTGGTTCTACTCCTTTCTCAATATCTTCTATAATCTGATCTGGATTTTCTGTTCTGGGATTATCACTGGTAAAAATTGTTTTATTACTAAGTCTTGCCGCAATGCTTCCCATCACAGGGCGTTTCATTTTATCTCTGTCTCCACCACATCCCACAACTGTAATTAGCGTTTCATTATTGGTTCTAATATCATTAATGGTCTCTAACACATTTTTTAATGCATCTGGTGTATGTGCATAATCAACTATTGCTGTAATTTTCTCATCAGAGATCAGATATTGAAATCTACCGCTTACACTTTGTAAGTCACTTAGTAACTGAAGAGTTTCTAAGGTTTCGAGTCCTAATAATTCGGCAGTACCAAAAATTGCCAGTAGATTGTATGCATTAAAGCTCCCTATTAATTTTGCCCAAACTTCATGATCGTTTAACTTTAGTAATAATCCTTCGAGGCTACTTTCCAAAATTTGACCTCTATAATTTGCATAGGATTTTAAAGCATAGCTATGTTTTTTTGCTTTAGTGTTTTGAATCATAAAACTTCCGTTCTTATCATCTTTATTAACTAATGCAAAAGCTTTTGCCGGTAGTTCGTCAAAAAATATTTTCTTTACATCACGATATTCTTTGAATGTGTTGTGATAATCTAAATGATCATGAGATAAATTTGTAAAAATTCCTCCGGCAAAATCTAATCCTTCTGTACGTTTTTGATGTATCCCATGAGAACTAACTTCCATAAAACAGTATTCTACTCCTGCAATATTCATTTCTTTGAGGTAGTAGTTAATAGTTAAAGAATCCGGAGTAGTATGTGTCGCATCATAAACTTTGGCATCTACCACAACTTTTACTGTAGACAACAATCCTACTTTAAACCCAGCTTTCTTAAAAAGCTGATATAATAAAGTTGCTATCGTTGTTTTACCATTGGTACCGGTCACTCCAACTAGTTTTAGATTCCCCGAAGGAGAATCATAATAATTAGATGCCATGATCGCCAATGCAGATTGGGTATCTTCAACTTCTACATAGGTTACACCACTAACTGCAATATTTGGCACCTTTTCGCAGATCACAACCAAAGCTCCCTGATTAATAGCTTTTTCTATATAATCATGACCATCTGAAACGGAACCTCTAATAGCAACAAACACATCGTCCTGTTCAACTTTTCTTGAGTCGAATTCAATCTTATTAACGCTCATTGTTGTATTACCAACTACGGCATTAATCGCTACCTTATATAGAATGTCTTTTAACTCTGTCACGATAATTCTAATCTCACTGTTTGGTTTATCTTTACTTTAGTTCCTGGTTCTATAGATTGTTTTTTCACCCTTCCTGATCCTTTTAGTTCGACTTTCAGTCCCATATTTTCAAGAAGAGAGATCACATCCATTGCTGGCATACCTGTTACATTAGGCATTATAGTCTTGTATTTTTGAGCATTCTGATAATACTTCTCATAACTATTAACAACCGAGTTACTCTCTACAACGGCATAAGAAACCTCATCAATTACTGGTATATCATTATATATTTTTGTGGCAATAGTTTTAAAGACCGGAGCAGCAACCTCGCTACCATAATATCCTTTTTTCTTATTTGGTTTATGAACCACTACAATGCAAGAGTAGATTGGTTTATCAGCAGGAAAATAACCAGCAAAAGATGATATATATTCGCGTTCTTTATCTTTCCCATAGTTCCCCCAACATGTACCTGTCTTACCAGCAATACCAAAATTATCAGTACGAATATTATCTGCTGTTCCTCTCTTAACAACATTCTTCATCATCTCCTGAACGATTTTTGCAGTTTTTTTAGAGCATATTGTTGGATTAAGAATTTCTTTATCAAATCTCTCTCTGGTTTTATCCCAAGTTTTTACTTCTTTAATGAATCTGGGTTTTACCATTTCGCCATCATTAGCGATTGCATTATAAAAAACCAATGTTTGTAATGGGGTAATTGCAACTCCATAACCGTGAGCCATCCATGGCAATGTGGTTCCGTACCAATCTTTATCTCCTGGATACGGGATTTTAGGTTTCCCTTCTCCTTTAATTGCTAATCCAAGTGTTTCTCCAAGGCCCATATTAATTAACCGATCTACAAACTTCCTAGGATTATCCTTATAGTTTTCATTAATCATCTTAGCAAAAGCAGTATTCGAGGATAACTCAAATGCTTTTGCAGCAGATATTTTTCCGTATCCTCCCCATTTAGAATCTTTTACAATTCTATCATAAAACTTTACACGACCATTTTCGGTATCTACGACATAACTTGAATCTATAACTCTATCCTCTAAAGCTGCAACCATTGTCATCAATTTAAATGTAGACCCTGGTTCATGAGATTCTCCAACAGCATAATTTAGTTTCTCATAATATTTTCCTGCATTCGTACGTCCCAGATTGGAGATCGCTTTTATCTCTCCTGTTTTAGTTTCCATAACTACTACAGTACCATGCTCTGCTTCAAATGTTTCAAGCTGAGCCAGTAATGCGTGATGTGCTATATCTTGTATGTTTACATCAATGGTAGAAACAACATCATACCCATCTTGTGGTTCTACTTCGTTAGCATCTCCTATAGGTTTCCATTGGTTTTTTGCTATCTTTTGTTTTTTTCGTTTTCCTTCTTTCCCTCTTAAAAATGGTCCATAAGCCCCTTCCAAACCTACTCTGGTATAATATCCTTGTTCATCCCTTCTTTCATACCCAACAGTACGTTCAGCTATTTTCCCTATAGGATGTTCTCTTACTGTGCGCTGTTCTACTATTAACCCTCCTCGATTAGCTCCAAATTCAAACAAAGGGAATTTTTTGACCCTCATATATTGAGAATATCCCAAATTTCTTCGTAGTAACAAGTATCTATTTTTATTTGCTCTAGCTGTTCTTATAATCTTATCATAATACGAAACCGGTTTTCCAAATTCTTTGGATAATGCTTTACAAAGTGGTTTAATGTGTGCTCTAAAGTCTTTATCGTTTACTGCCAGTGCATCAAATCGTATATCATACTTAGGAACAGATGTTGCTAAAAGATTTCCTTTACTATCATACAGATTACCTCGATTTGCAGGTATATCAAAGGTTTTAAAAACTCGTTCCTGAGCTTTCTTGCGATACATATCTCCTTCTACAAACTGTATATTCACTAACTTGGCCAATACTGCTATTGCAAAGATGAACATACACGCTGCTATGAAATACAATCGGTTTAATATGTTTTTTTCTTTTATTGCCAACAGCTTAGTTTTTTACTATTATTTTCCTTGGGGGGCTTTCAGGACGTTTTAATCCTTTTTGTGTCATCTTTTTTATTATTGACGACTCCATCTTCAATCTCATTAATTCGGTCTTCCCATCTACAAAATGTGTTCTTAATTCCCTAACTTCATTATTCAATCTAGCAATCTCATGCACTTTACTTTCTGCATTGTGCGAACTTGCGATCATTATTATTGCCAAAAAGGAGAGAAACAATAGCATTCTCCAATTCTTCATTGCATCATCTGCAATAAGAAATTTACCTTTTAATATGTCGTAAATTGTTTGCTTCAAATTTTTTCAGCTATTCTAAGTTTTGCACTTCGTGCTCTATTATTTTCTTTAATCTCTTCTTCTCCAGGAACTATCAACCCACCTACTTTTTTAAAAGGTACCGATACGTTACCGTATAGATCTTTTTCTGGCTCTCCTTCAAACATTCCGCTACGTATAAATCTCTTTACCAACCTATCTTCAAGAGAATGATAAGAGATTAAACTAATCCTTCCTTTAGTGTCCAAAAGTCCTGTTGTTTGTATTAAAAATTCCTTAAGAGCTTCAATCTCCTGATTTACTTCAATTCTAATCGCTTGATATATCTGAGCCAGTATTTTATGTTCTTTATGCTTTGGCAAAAATGGTTTTAGAACTTCTTTTAATTCCACACTGGTTTTTAAACTTTCTTCTTTTCTGGCTCCAACTATTGCTCTCGCTAACTTAGGAGCATTTCGTAATTCTCCATATTGCAAAAACATTACTCTTAGATCAGACTCATCATATTCATTAATTACATGATAAGCTGATATTTCTCCACTTTGATTCATCCTCATATCCAGATCTGCTTCAAACCTAGTAGAAAAGCCCCTATCTGCTACATCAAATTGATGTGAAGAAACCCCAAAATCCCCCAAAATTCCATCTACTTTTCTAACCCCATAGAATCGAAGGAATCGTTTAATGAATCTAAAGTTTTCATTTATTAGAGTAAATCGATCATCATCAATTGCATTCTCCAAAGCATCCTTATCCTGATCAAAAGCAAATAACTTCCCTTCTGGTCCCAATCGTTTGAGAATTTCACTAGAATGGCCTCCTCCTCCAAATGTCACATCGACATAGGTTCCATCAGGTTTTATTGCCAACCCATCTACAGTCTCTTTGAGTAAAACCGGGTTATGATATTCCATCTCTTCCATCTCTTCTTTTCTAGTTTTCAACAGTCTAAACAAAAGTTAAGCTTCTACTAATCTTTATCAAAACAAGCCTCTTAACCTCTATCAATTCTATTAATCATGCTCTATTTCATCATCAAACCCCATTACCTCTTCTGCCAAATCTGCAAAATCAACAGCTGCATCATCAATTGCCTTTTCATACTGATCTTTGTCCCAAATCTCTAAGATATTTACAGCAGATGACAACACTAAGTCTTTAGTAATTCCTGCAAAACCAACTAGATCTTTTGGAATCAAAAGGCGGCCAGCAGCATCAATTTCTACTACTTTTACACCAGCTGTAAACTTTCTGATAAAATCATTATTTTTCTTTTTAAAGCGGTTGAGTTTATTGATTTTTTGCATTAAAAGATTCCATTCTGCCATTGGATACAACTCCAAACAAGATTGAAAAACAGCTCTTTTTAACACAAATCCATCTTGTAGCACTGGCGAGAGTTGCTTCTTAAAAGCCACAGGCATCATTAGACGTCCCTTAGCGTCTGCCTTACACTCATATGTGCCGATTAGATTTACCACTTTTATTTCCCTAAACGTTTAATTAGTCAAATATATTGAAAAAATTACCACTTTTTACCACAATTTACCACATTGTTAATAAATTGTCTTCTAAACAGTAAAGTCAAGGCAACTAAAAACTTTAAGATTTTGTTTATCAGCATACTACGGCAACACTTGTAGATTCTTGGTTTCACTCATTTTGAGATAGAAATAATCGATCACAAAAAAAAATATAAAAATTCATTCTGTAGTATTAATAAAAAATCCCAAAACTAATTATGAAAATGCTATATTTGCTTTTAATTCTTGTAAGAAGTATTAATGAAGCACGAATTAAAAAAAGACGGAAAATTTAGTTATCTAGATTTAGGGGAAGGCACACCAATCATCATTTTACACGGACTGATGGGTGGATTGAGTAATTTTGAAGGTGTTGGTTCTTACTTTCCTGAACACGGATATAAGGTACTAATTCCTGAGCTACCTGTATACACTTTACCTTTACTAAAAACCAAAGTTAGTACCTATGCCAAGTACCTTAAGGATTTTATAGATCACTTAGGATATGGTGATAAAGAAGTTATACTTCTAGGCAACTCTCTAGGAGGACACATTGCACTTTTATGCACCAAAATGTTTCCTGAAAAAGTAAAAGGTCTGGTTATAACAGGAAGTTCTGGCCTTTATGAAAGTGCCATGGGAGAAAGCTATCCAAAGCGAGGTGATTATGAATACATTAAAGTTAAAGCAGAAAATGTATTTTATGATCCCGAAATTGCTACCAAAGAAATTGTAGATGAAGTATACGCTACTGTTAATGATCGCAATAAGTTAATCAGAACTCTTGCAATTGCTAAAAGTGCTATTCGGCATAACATGGCAAAAGACTTACCCAAAATGAATACCCCAACTTGTGTTATCTGGGGAAAAAATGATAATGTTACTCCTCCAGAAGTTGCAGATGATTTTAATCGTTTATTACCTGATTCTGACTTGTATTGGATTGACAAATGTGGTCATGCTGCTATGATGGAGCATCCAGAAGAATTTAACCGTTTACTATACAATTGGTTACAAGAACGTAACTTCTAATCATAATTGATACTATGAAGATTAGTAGCGCTGAATTTGTAATGAGTAATAGCGATGTTGACAAATGTCCTAAAGACAAACTCCCTGAATATGCATTCATAGGCAGATCTAATGTTGGCAAATCCTCATTGATCAATATGCTTACTAGCCGTAAGAGTCTTGCTAAAACATCTGGAAGACCAGGAAAAACACAGCTGATTAATCATTTCATTATCAATAAAACCTGGTTTTTAGTTGATTTACCAGGGTATGGGTATGCAAGAGTATCTAAATCTTCAAAAAAAGTATTTCAGAAATTTATTACGGCATACTTCTCTAAACGAGTACAATTAGTTAGTGCCTTCGTACTAGTGGATTGTCGTCATGAACCACAAAAAATAGACCTTGAATTTATGCAATGGTTGGGTGAAAATCAAATACCATTTTCTATTATTTTCACAAAATCTGACAAGCTTTCAAAAAATAAGCTGCCCGCTCAAATAGCTGCCTATACCGAAGAAATGCTCAAGTACTGGGAAGAAATGCCTAATTATTTCATCACTTCTTCTTCTTCTGGCTTAGGCAAAGAGGACGTTCTTAACTACATAACAGAAATTAATTCGAAGCTAAAAAAATCTTAGCTTATTTTCTTTTTCAAAAAATCTATTAATTCTTCTGCAGAGTTTAAGGACGATAATCCTTCTGAATCAAATAGTAAATCAATTTTTTCTTCTTGTTTTTGAAAGATAATAGGAAGATTAAAGCTCTTATCTTCTAGATACGAATATGCATCTAAAAACTCATCTTTATACATAAACACAAATTCATAATCTGAATTTTCCCTAAAATCCTTCCATACCTTTTTTTCAGAAAAGTTACCATGAGTAAGACTGCAAAGATCACATGAATATGTAGTCGGACTTATAATTTTATGAAGGTTATCAAGATATTTATTCCAAATATCTGACTGTGCATTATATACAAAAAACAAGGTTTTTTTCAACGTTTGGATTTTGACATTTAGTCAACAAAGTTGGCAAAACATTTCAAAAAAAATAAACTATTATTTTTGTTTAAGTTCCAATTTTTCGGCGAAGTAATCACAAAAATCTTTCATGGTTGCCGACATTTTTTCGTCTTGCGTAGCTCGATAAAAAGTATCACTCATAGCGACTAATGTTTGATGAAAAAAGATCTTCATTTCATCCACGGGCATATCTTTGGTCCATAAATCAATACGAAGACTTTCTTTATTTTTGCTATTCCATACAGATAGCAGCATTGCTTTGGTTTCTTCGTTCTCTACACCACCATCTTTTGCTGTCCATCTTAATTTTTCTGGAATCCTGTTTTCATCTAACTCTATATCTATTTTTATTTCTGATTTATGATTATTCGCCATTATCTTTCGGGTTTATATTTTGATCTATTAAAAATCGTTTCGGCATCTGCCACTATTAATTGCCGCAAAGATACATTGTTATTTTTCATATACGAAGCTACAATTCTCCATCCTATAAATTGTCCTATTCTATCTGGTGCTTCCTTATCAATTTCTTCCAAATAAAATTTTGAAAAAGGCCCAGGATACAAAAATCTAGACATAAGAGTACTATCTGTACTGTATAACAATTGGCGATCTATGAAATATCTCCAGATTTGTTCTTCATTAGCTTTTGCCCAGGCATACTGTTCTTCGGTATACCCTATTTTTCTGGCATCGCTAAAATCAGGTAAAAGCAAATTTTTTAGATATAGCTCTTTTCCAAAGGACACAAGATTTCCTAAAAACGTTCTATCTCTAATCGGCCCTATCTGGTTTTTGGCGTACATAGAAGCTACATCTGGTACTATATTTTGTCTATCAAAATGCTGCCTTAAGTATTTTTGTATCCCTTCATAAAAGTGATGATCTTTACCTAGATATGTATCCAAGGAAATAATAAGTAATCCTTTTGAAAGCACGACCTTATTATGATAATCTACATCATTGGTAATTGCAACCACTCTAGGTTCTTTAATTTCTGGGAAATAATATTTTATATGTTGAAAAAGTGAATGCAGTTCATTTTCTTCAGAAGAAAAATCAGAAAAAGTTTTTTCTACTTCTTTGTTTACTTCTTGCTGTATTGTATCTCGAGATCTTTTAATCCATACGCTATCTGCATACTTTTCTGAAAATAAAAAAGGGTACTCTTTTTTAAGATTAGGTAAGTTTTCTTGTGTTACTTCTGCAAATAATCGATCAAAACGTTCAACTTTAATTTCTACCGGGATTTCAGCAACTTCTTTATCTACTTTATCTTTGTTTGAACAAGAAAATAAAACGCAAAAAACAATGGCTAATTTTATATACTTAATACTATTCATTCCTAAATTATAATATCTCTCTAAATAATTTCTACTATTCCAGAACGCCATCTTTTTTTATTAATTTTATATTCGCAAAGGTAATATATCAAATTACCACAGACAAAGATCGAAATACGAAGTATAAAATTGAAATACTCATAGTATTTAGATTTAAATTAACACTAACAAATAACGAAGAATGCAAACAGAAAAAGTAATTGATCATATTGTAAACTGGTTAAAGGAATACGCTACTAATGCAAACATAGAAGGTTTTGTTATTGGTGTAAGCGGGGGGATTGATAGCGCTGTTACTTCTTCTTTATGTGCAAAAACAGGATTAAAAACGCTTTGCGTAGAAATGCCAATTCATCAAGCTCAGAGTCAAGTAACAAGAGCCCAAGAGCATATTAATCATTTAAAAGGAAGGTTTCCTAATGTTTCTGATACAAGAGTTGATTTAACTCCTGTTTTTGAAGAACTAAAATCTGCCGTTCCAGAAACGGCTCCAAGTGCACAACTTGATCTATCATTAGCAAACACCAGAGCGCGATTAAGAATGTCTACATTATATTACTTTGCTGGTTTATATAAATACCTAGTTGCCGGAACAGGCAATAAGGTTGAAGACTTTGGAGTTGGTTTTTACACCAAATATGGGGATGGTGGTGTAGATTTGAGTCCTATTGCAAACTTATTAAAAAGTGAAGTCTACACAATAGGAGAAGCTCTAGGGGTACCAAATTCTATACAAATTGCTTCTCCAACCGATGGGTTATTTGGAGATAGCAGGAGTGATGAAGATCAAATTGGTGCAAGTTATGATGAATTAGAATGGGCTATGAAAATGAAAGATGAAGGTAAAAATATTGATGATTTTAAAGGAAGAGAGCAAGAGGTTTTTGAAATTTTCGTCCGTCTAAATACCGTAAACCAACATAAAATGACCCCTATTCCGGTGTGTAAAATACCCGTTAATCTATTATAAGCAACATTTTGTCGATAAATACATAAAAAAAAGTTTACGAGGACTAGTTCTTAGTAATTTTGCACAAAGATTTAAAAATTACCCCTAGCCTAAGATGTTACACTCTTAAAATTAAACTAACATTAACAATCGTAAACAAGAATGACAACCGTATTAATCGCAGATCATCATCCAATTACAAGGAAGGGGATCGTTTCTTTATTTCGCAACTCAGAAGATTATGAGATCATTGGCAAAGTAAGTAACGGAAACGAGATGTATGATGTTTTGAAAGCTAATACTCCAGATGTACTCATCATGGAGTTAGATTTACCTCAAATCAATGGAATTATGGCATTGAGAACAATTAAAAAAGAATTTCCTAGAATCAAAGTAATTATTTTTAGTTCTCATCCTGAAGAAATGTACGCTTTAAGTGCTATTAAAGCAGGAGCTTCGGCATACTTATCCAAAACAGTACCAACAAAAACACTTAAAAAAGCAATCGAACGCGTTGCAAGGGGTGGTATATATTTAAATGATAACCTTACACAGCAATTAGCAAATGGAAATGCTAATGAAAATAATATGGTTGTAAAATATAAAAAACTATCCTCCAGAGAAATAGAGGTACTCAATCTATTATCTTCCGGAAAACGTAATAAAGATATAGCTTCTACATTATCTATTAATGAGAAAACAGTAAGTACGTATAAGACGCGACTGCTCAAAAAACTAAAAGTAGATAATCTTGCAGACCTAATT
This sequence comes from Aquimarina macrocephali, assembly GCF_051627225.1. Lineage (NCBI taxonomy): Bacteria > Pseudomonadati > Bacteroidota > Flavobacteriia > Flavobacteriales > Flavobacteriaceae > Aquimarina > Aquimarina macrocephali. The sequence goes on along the minus strand of NZ_CP151795.1, from coordinate 3,107,764 downwards.
CATCAATCCAGATTATTGCATATTAGCTAGACCACTCGGTTTAGCTTTTCAGACAATATTCTTTTTAATGATAGATAATCCATGATATCCTGTATGGTTTCTTGATTATCATTGGCATCAGTATTTGGAGCTTTCACTTCTTGTGAGAGCTCTTCTACTTTTTGACTAATCAGGAATCTTCGTAGGTTTAAGATAATATCACTTACATACTGAGCTATCGTAAAGTTTTTTTGTTTTACATGGATCTCCATATCTATCCACCTATGTAATGTATATCGCTCTTCATTCATCATGATAGCCGTAATCTCTGAGGCTATTTCTGGAGCTATATGATTAATAAAGGTTTCGATTTTAAATTCCTCATTTTGTTGTAATTGCTCAATCAAAACGGCGTATATCTCTTTAAAACTATTATTAGTAAATTCTATTTCATCATCCTGAAGATCAAGATATATTTTCTCAAATACTTTTGTGGTGTGTACTTCTGGCTCTAAAACGAGATTCCCTTCATCATTTTCTTTTAAGACAAGATCTTCAAACTCTTCTTCATGGCTTCCATAAAGTAGCAATATCTCTATTATCTTTCGTTCTAGTTCATACTGTTCGTTAACCTTTGGAGATTGTGAAGTTTCTGTTTTTACAACTTCTAATGACTTCTGATGTTGTTTTTGCTGTTTACGGTCTCCTTTTACATCAACATTACGAATTTGCGCCAAAGTATCGAACAATACATCTTCAGAAATGTCCATTATTCTAGAACATTCTTTGACATAAATTTCTCGTTTGATCACATCAGGAATTTTAGAAATACTAGTTACCATATCTCTAACTAATTCTGCCCTCTTAATAGGATCATTCTTAGATTCTTGCTGTAATAGTGACGCTTTAAAACTAATAAAATCCTGAACATTTTCTTCGAGATACCCTCTTAGTTCTTCTAGCGTATTTTGCTTGGCAAAGCTATCTGGATCTTCCCCATCAGGAAAACTACAGACTTTTACATTCATTCCTTGTTCAAGAATCAAATCAATCCCTCTTAAAGATGCTCGCATCCCAGCGGCATCACTATCAAACAATACCGTGACATTCTTGGTTAGTCTGCTAATTAGACGAATTTGATCTGACGTTAATGCCGTACCAGACGAAGAAACTACGTTGGTGACACCTGTTTGATTAAACTGAATAACATCTGTGTATCCTTCTACAAGATAACAGTTATCTTCTTTGGCAATAGTTTGTTTTGCATGATAAATCCCATAAAGCACCTTACTCTTATGGTAGATATCACTCTCTGGAGAGTTAAGATATTTTGCCGCTTTTTTCTCATTGGTTAAGATTCTCCCTCCAAAACCCAGGACACGGCCAGACATTGATTGAATGGGAAACATCACTCTACCTTTGAAACGATCAAATTGTTTTTCTTCTTTTACTATGGTAAGACCTGTTTTCTCCAGGTAGTTTAATTGATATCCTTTTTTAATTGCTTCTGCCGTCAATGCATCCCAAACATCAGGAGAATATCCTAGTCCAAACTTTTTTATAGTTTCTTCGGTAAATCCTCTTTCTTTAAAATAAGTTAGCCCTATGGCTTTACCTTGTTCTGTTTTAAGTAAAGAATTCTGAAAAAAAGTATTAGCAAACTCACTAACCAGATACATACTTTCTCTTTCATCTGCTTGCTGCTTTTGTTCATCGGTTTGCTCGGTTTCTTCAAATTCAATATTATATTTTTTAGCCAAATATTTTATGGCTTCAGGATATGTAAAATGCTCATGTTCCATCAAAAAAGCAACTACATTACCTCCTTTTCCGCTAGAAAAATCTTTCCAAATCTGTTTTACGGGCGACACCATAAAAGAAGGTGTTCTTTCATCACTAAATGGACTTAATCCTTTAAAATTACTCCCTGCTTTTTTTAATTGCACAAAGTCACCTATTACTTCTTCTAACCGAGCAGTTTCGAATACAGCATCTATAGTGGACTTATTGATCATTATCTGGTATTATATAATTAATATTGAGCAGTAAGTACTTTATTGAGAATCCTACTACAAAAGTTTGTCTTTGTTTATATCGACAAGCTCAACGCAAAAATAATATAATTCCTGAAACACCATCCTCTTCTTGATTTAATAAAAAAAGAGGCTGTCTAAAAAAGACAGCCTCTTAACATTAATTTTTTATTTGTTCAGAAATTATTTTGCTACAATAAAACTTCTTGTAACAATAGTTTCTTTAGCAGTAATTCTTGCAAAATAAGTTCCTGCTGTAAGATTACTTACATCAATTTGCTTAATTCCCTGACCATCAATGCTACGAACTTTTTGACCAAACATAGAGAAGATCTCTAATTTTTGGATTGGTGTTTTACCAACTGTTATATTTAAAACATCTTTAGTTGGGTTCGGATACAACATAAATCGCTTGTCATTTGAGTTAACATCTGTTAATTCATAAGTATCTAACCTTACACTTGATCCCTGCACACAGAACTCTGTAGCGTCAGAATTCGTAAACTCTCCTCCTGATGCAATAGTACCTGCACTACTTGATAACGTATAAGAACCATTACCATATGAACAGCAAATCCCGTCTCCAAAAGAATCAGAAATTGTAAATGTATAGCTTCCTGAAGCTGGTGCGCTAATAGTTTCTGTAACAGTAGATCCATCTGGGTTTGCCGTAGAATAGCTTTTTGAAGCCACTGTTGCACCTCCTGCATCAGTTAATGTCCAAGAAGTCTCTTCCGGATAGTTATCAAATGTTATACTTAAGGATAAATCACCTGTAGCGCAATTTCCTGTAGTATCACTAGTAAGTGATATTTTGTCTATTGCTGCATCAGCTTGCCAAGTATTCCCAGTTACACGATTAAATCGTAATTGTAGTCCAACTCCAAGATAAGCTGCCAAATCTATTGTAGCCGCTTGCCAAGAGTTCCCCTGGTTTCCGCTTTTGTTCCAAATACTGGTCCAGGTTGCACCATCATCATTACTTGCTTCAACATCCAGTGATCCAAAATCAGCACCACCATACATATGGTAACTAAATGAAAACACAGCCGCTGTAGCACCGCTAAGGTCAACACAAGGAGAATTAAGAATTGCTCTTTTGTTTGGATACCCAGTACCATTTCCAGATGCTTCAACATAGATATAAGTTGATCCATCATCTGCGCTTGAAGGTCCTGTATTATTAGAAGGTGTACCTCCAGAATCTCTTGACCAGTCTAGATCATCTCCTGATGCTTGCGTCCATCCTCCAAAATCACTTTCAAAACTTTCACTATATGGAACAGCAACTCCATTTAAACACCCTGTTGCGGCTAGAGTAGTTACACTTATTGGTGTACTCGTAGCTGATTCATTTCCGGCAGCATCTTTTGCTAACACCTTAAACTCATATGTAGTCTCAGGAGAAAGTCCAGTTACTATATTAGTTGTAGCGTTTACAGTAGCAACTACAGCTCCGTCTTGTAATACATCATATCCTGCAACACCTACATTATCAGTAGATGCGTCCCAGTTTAAGGTAGTCTGACCTGCTGAAGTATTAGATGCTGTTAAATTTGCAGGTACAGTTGGTGCCTGAGTATCTGGTGCAACTGTAGTAACAGTAAGTGTTGCACTTGCAGCAGATTCATTTCCTGCTGCATCTTTTGCCTTTATAGAGAAATCATAAGATGTACTTGCTGTTAACCCAGTGATATCAGCTGTAGTTGTAGCTACAGTTGCCACTACCGCACCACCTTGATATACATCATATGCAGTAACTCCTACATTATCAGTAGATGCGTCCCAGCTCAATGAAGTAGAAACATCAGTAGTATTAGATGCAGTTAGATTAGCAGGAGCTGTAGGAGCTTCTGTATCCGGAGTATCTGGTTCAATTCTAAAAGCTACAACATGACTCTTTCTCACATTAGGAGCTGGTCCTTTCATATACTCACTAATATGCCAGAAAGTTTTATCATCTAATGGATCTATAGTCATTTGACCATAATCTCCGTAACGACCATCACCTCTATTATTCTGGCTATCTCCATCTGCAGAAACCTGTTCTGCAACAGTCATTGTTCCTACCGGATCACTAGCTAATCGACCAGTGTATCGTAGTGAAGTATATACACTAGTACTTACTACTGTATATGCTAATCCGATATTACCTTGTGAATCCTGAGCAATACTTCCACAGAAAGCACTAAGTCCATCTGGTTGTGTATATGTACCTTCTTGATGAATAGTCCATGGTTGCCCATCTGCAGTTTGGCGAAGTTCATACCAACGAATACCAGCTAAGCTATCATTACCATCTAAGTCTACCACAAAATTCATTACCACAGAGTTATGAGTACCAAAACGTCTATAGTTTGTCATATACATCATAGTTGCTTGTAATGCATCTATGTCTGGTCCACTACCTGGTTCATCAAGGTTTTGAAAAGATCCATTATCAAACACACTATCAAAAGGTGCTGTATTGATCGATTGCGGTTGTGAAATTGTAGAATTCGCTGGAGTCGTCCAATTTACACTAGTTGTCCATACTTTTAAGTGATCTGTTGAAATCCCAGACCAGCTATCATCTTGCATGTACACGATAGAACAACCTACGCCTGCCGGAGGAAGTGTTGTACCTGTAGCATTAAATCCTCCTGGACTGTAAAACCCATTGGTTTCTGCTCCTGGTAAAGGAAAACTTACCATTTGAGCCGTTGTTTCTCCTGCAATCATCTTATCTCGTTCTACCACAAATACAACATCATTAGTATCTGGAGCATTTTGATCTTTATTTGCAGTAATGTAGTATCCATCACTCCAGATAGATAATTTTTCATAATCAGGAAATGTTCCCGTGTTAAATCTATAGGTAGACCATCCATCATTTACTGGATCTGGTCCTTTACAGACTGCTATTAAAAATCCATTTGGTGAGTTACTAAACTCCATGATAATAAATCTATCGGCGAAGTTATCATATACCACCACTGGATCTCCTAATGTTTCTCCAGGAAACAAGGTTCCTAAAGAGGCTTCAGCTAATAGAACGTTACCCGTTCTATCGAGGATACCAAAACCAGAGTTAAATGCATACACGTAATGATTAGGGCCAATAGCCCCTGTTGCATCATTTAACACAGTTCCAACATGAGCATCAAAAGATGCTACTGGAGCTCGAACTGCCATTTTACGAGCACTTTTTTGTCGCTCGATAAGCGGATCATTTCCCTGAGGGAAGCCTTTTCCCGGAACGAAAGTATTACTTCCTTTACGTTTAGGAGGAGCAACATGTTGAAACCCTTTGGCAGAAATAATATTTTTCATTTTAGAAAATGCTGGGATATCCCTTTTGTAAGCTGATTCACTTACAGAGTTAGCTTTTACGGGAGTTCCCTTTTGAGCAAGCAGCCCGAAGCTGCAAAACACAAATAATGTTAGATAAAAAAATTTAGTTTTCATATGAGTGAAATTTGGTTAATTGTTCGGTTTTATACCAATTTCAGCATAAGTAGTAACGACTAACATTTTGAGGCAAAAAATGTAGAATCGTTATTAAAATTTTGGAAAGAATTATTTCAACTATGACTTGGATAAATATAGAATATTTCATCTAGAAACAAAAAAATAAATTGTCATAAAATACTTACATTCAAATAGTTACGTTAAAACCATAATTAATTTAAGGGGAATACTTTTATTTATATATTTAACAAATATTCATTATTAGTAAATTATTTAACAAAAAAATATAAATGTTTAGCATATCGATTTGATAGGGTAGCCGTTAAATAAAGGTCTGAGAATCATAACACAAATAGCTTATGAGGTGAAAAAAATAAAAGAGCGATATAGTCATATCGCTCTTTTAAAATAATCATTACTTGCTCCTACTTTATTAACAAAAAACTATTTCATCTATTATAGTCCACTAATTTCATAAAATATACGGGTAATCGCATCAATTTATTTATCGATTAAAAGTCAAAACGTAATCCTAACGACACATTATTTTGTTCAATCTCTGCATTTTTAAAAATTGGAGACAGATCGTACTTAGCATATATAGACATATCTCCAAAGCCAATATATCCGCTTAATCCATATATTAGATCACTGGTGTTATAATCTCTTTTAATTTTATCTTTAACGCGATCGCCATTTTCTTTATATTTTAATTTTTGGCGAGTACTTATATTTACTCCGGCATACCCCCCCAGGCCTATTCTAAATCTATTTCTAGTAGAATATCGTATACTCTTTTCTGTCTCTGTTACTTTTGACGGACCAAATTCAAAGTGTACAGGAACCACAAGGTTATCCATTCTAAATTTTGATTTATCCAATTCTACTCTAAATTCTTCTAATGTCGTTTGATTACCATTTTCTACAAAATATCTATTATCTGTAGGTTTTAAACCATTAGAAGTATATGAAATCCCATATTTAATTCTTAAGAAATTGGTATTTTTAAACACTCTTGTTTTCCAGGCCCATCCAATTTCAAAAAACCTACTTCCAGAAATTTTATAATCAGAATCATCCAATGATTGCCCATCTACAATTGCATTGTTAAGCCCAAAGGCAATTACTAAATTTGATGTTGTGCGTCTATCATATCGTATTTCTCTGTCTTTATTAGATCCAAAATTAAACCCTAAGAAAGTAAGACTATATTCCATATCTTTTTCTAAAAGTTCAATTGTACTCCCCCCATTTCGTTCTAAAAATGCTATTTTATTTTCTATAATAGCTATCCTGTTTTCAATATTAAGAGCGTGTTTTTTAGCAACTTCTTCCTTAAGTCTTTGAGCGTCTTCTTTAGTTATTTCGCCATTTACCAACTTTTCATTAATCTCCTCTACTTCTTTTTTTAATGCTTCTTTTTCTACATTGATAACACGTTCTTTCTGCTGTTTCAATTGCTCTATTGCATTATTATCACTTACTTCCTGCGCACTTGACAATTGGGCAAAAAGTGCCATGGCCACAAATGTAGCTATTGTAACTATCGTCTTCATTTTTTTGAATTTTATTTGTAATCTCCCTAGTATACCAGGGAGATTACTGATTATTTGATTGATGAATGATTTTAATTATCTCTTTCTACTACCGCTGTTTTAACTTTTTGGAAACCTGTTTTAAGCGCTTCAAAAACACGTTGTTTAAAAGTCTCATCAAGTTCTGCTTCTACATCTTGCAGAAGGGTTGATGCACTCACTGTACTAGATTTTAATATTTTTGCTGTTGAAATTTCTCGTTGAGCTTTTAGCAATAACCGATTGATTTCATCATCGGTCACTTGAGCATTGTTTTTTTGAAGCTCTTGAATTTGCGCCACTACTCCTGCCACTTTATCTTCAATTATTAAAGAATCTACAGGTGAAATTTTGTTTTTAATCGTATTGGCATTTTTATCATTTTCTGCTAACTCAGTATCATAATCCCTATTTCCTAACATTTTTTTTGCAGTCATACCCTCATGCATTATTATTTCTGAGGTAACATTTTTCTTTTTAAGATTCTCTTTTTCTTTTTTAAGAGAGGATGTCACAGTATTATTCGATATTGGATTTTCTTCAAAAACTTTAGAATTATTTTTTTCAATAACTTTCTGTTTTGTATCCTTATTTTTAACTACCTCAGTATTTTCTTTTTTTATAATCTCATTACTATTATCAACAAATTGGATGTTATTTTGTTTAGAGGCTGGATTTTGATTCATTAATATTGAAGTCAAAATCAATACTCCAACAAAGATTGCTGCTATACTATACCACTGGATTTTTTTACTTTCTTTTTTTTGTTTTTTTACACTATCTAACTGCGTTGTTAATTGTTCCCAAGAATCACTTGAAGGCTGTATAGCGCGCTGCTCTAGCTTTTCTTTCATCTTTTCTTCAAATTTCAATGGCGCCATTACTTATCTTATTTTGTTGGTTTAACTTTTGTTGTAACGTTTTCCTAGCTTTAAATAGTTGAGATTTTGAAGTACTTACAGAAATTTCTAACATCTTAGCTATCTCGTTATGCTTATATCCTTCTATAGCATATAACACAAATACCATTCTATATCCTTCTGGTAAACTATCTATTAATTCCTGAATCTGGTCTACTTCTAATTCTGTATTAATATTGTTCCAGGATTCTTCGGTATAGCTTGTTATTTCTTCGGTAAAAAGAACCTGTTTTTCTTTTCTTAAAAAAGAGATAGATTCATTAACCATAATTCTTCGCACCCATCCTTCAAAACTTCCTTCGAATTTAAATTTATTCAGATTCATAAAAACTTTTAAAAACCCGCCAAGCATAACTTCTTCTGCAAAATGAATATCCTTAATATATCGCCTGCACACACTAAGCATTTTGGGCGCATACTGATTGTATAGCTGATGCTGTGCATCGCGATATTGCTTCGCTGCCCTTTTAATGAGTTGGGTTTCACTTTTATAAAATTGAATAACTTTCAATATAAAGTCAATTAATTAGGTCTTCTATTTACATAGACGAGAATAAGAATAAAAAGGTTGCCTCGTATTTTAAATAATTAATGTTGAATTATAAATATTTAGAGATAATCGATATATATTTTTCTTAAAAAACTTATCGTATACACAATGGGTATCTCTTTTTTAGCACCAAAAAGGTTTTAATTATTTTTTTCGGTCGATAACATAATCAACCATAAGTTCTAAAGAAGATTTATAATCAGAATCTGGATATTCTGATAAGATGGAAAGTGCTTCATTTTTAAATTGATGCATTATTTTAATGGCATACTCCAATCCTCCACTTATTTTCACAAAGTCTATAACTTCTTTAACTCTTTTTTTATCTTTATTATGATTTTTTACCGAGTTAATGAGCCACTTCTTTTTTTCTTTAGTGCAGTGATTTAATGTGTAGATAAGAGGGAGTGTCATTTTTTGCTCTTTAATATCAATCCCAGTGGGCTTTCCTATGGCTGTATCACCATAATCAAATAAATCATCCTTAATTTGAAAAGCCATCCCGATGAGTTCTCCAAATTTTCTCATTTTTTCAACATCATCAGAATCAGGGGATACAGAACATGCTCCCAAGCTACAACAAGCCGCTATTAATGTTGCCGTTTTCTGGCGAATGATCTCATAATATATCTCTTCTGTGATATCAAGATTTCTAGCTTTTTCGATTTGTAACAGTTCTCCTTCACTCATTTCTCTTACTGCTACCGAAATAATCTTTAAAAGGTCAAAATCTCCATAATCAATAGAGAGTAACAATCCTTTTGACAATAGATAATCCCCTACCAAAACTGCTATTTTGTTTTTCCATAGGGCATTAATAGAAAAGAAGCCTCGCCTTTGATTAGAATCATCAACGACATCATCATGGACCAAAGTTGCAGTATGAATCAATTCAATTACCGAAGCTCCTCGGTATGTTCGTTCGTTTACTTCTCCTCCAGATACCATTTTAGAGACCAGAAAAACAAACATAGGCCGCATTTGCTTACCTTTTCTATTTACAATATAATGTGTAATTCTATTGAGTAAGGCTACCTTAGAGATCATTGAATCTGAAAACTTTTGTTCAAAAAGCTCCATTTCATCAATGATCGGTAATTTTATTTGTTCTACAACTTTCAATATGCTGTACTTGATTCTGTTTTCTATAGTAACGCGAAGATAGCGTAAATAGTTTTTCTTTGAAACCGATACTGTTATATATCAAGAATATTACTTATAATTTAAAAAATATAAGAAGTATCTCTAAGATTTGTTAGCTAATTGACCACAGGCTGCATCTATATCTTTTCCACGGCTACGGCGAACATTTATAACAATCCCATGAGATTCTAGTCCATTAATGTAGTTATCAATTGCTTTGTTTGATGCTTGTTGAAATGCTCCATCATCAATTGGGTTATATTCTATCAAATTTACTTTACATGGTACATAAGAACAGAATCGTATCAAAGCTTCAATATCTTCTTTTCTATCATTTATACCTTCCCAAACAACATACTCATAAGTGATCTTACTTTTTGTTTTTGCATACCAATATTCTAATGCCTCTCTAAGATCATTAAGTGGAAATGTTTCATTAAAAGGCATTATTGATGTTCTTATTTCATCTATTGCAGAATGTAATGAAACTGCTAATTTAAATTTCACCTCATCATCTGCCATTTTCTTAATCATTTTTGGGACACCAGAAGTAGATACAGTGATTCTTTTTGGAGACATTGCCAATCCTTCAGGGGAAGTAATTTTATCAATGGCTTTCAATACATTATTATAGTTCATTAAAGGCTCTCCCATACCCATGAACACAATATTTGATAAAGGACGATTGTGATATAATCGGCTTTCTTTATCTATAGCCATTACCTGATCATAAATTTCATCAGGATTAAGGTTTCTCATTCTTTTTAATCGAGCTGTTGCACAAAACTTACAATCCAAGCTACACCCTACTTGAGAAGACACACAAGCTGTAGTTCTGGTTGGCGTAGGAATTAGTACTGATTCTACTATTAATCCATCATGCAATTTTACTGCATTTTTAATAGTACCGTCTGTACTTCGTTGCATTTGGTCAACCCGAATATGATTGATCACAAAGTTTTCTTCAAGTATTTTTCGAGTAGCTATGGAAATATTGGTCATATCATTAAAACTATGAGCGCCTTTACTCCATAGCCATTCATAAACCTGATTTCCTCTAAAAGATTTATCTCCATTTTCTTCAAAAAAAAGCCGTAACTGATCTTTAGTTAAGGTTCTTATGTCTTTTTTCTTCACATTCATAACTTCTGCAAAAGTATAAAGATAAATGGTACTGTAACATACATCTTCGTTCTTTATTGTAGTGATCAAAAAACCCTGGAAAAAATATCCAGGGGTTTTTTGATCATTATCTTATAATAGGCATCTTACTTTTTCATTCTTTTCCATTCATGAACTCCACCTCCGCCTTTATACTTAACCTTAAGCATATTTGGTTCATCCTCATCAATCCATATTTGGCATTCTGAAATTCTACCATTTTTTATATCTGTAAATTTTCCATTTACATATTTATCTCCTTTTAATCTTAATCCTTTCAAAATGACCAATCCCTCTACATTTTGATTTTTATCAGCACCTTCACATTCATAACAGATCGCATCTCTTTCTGATATACGCATCATCCTTTGTACTGAGCCATACACTTTATTATCTATAATATATAATTGAACGATACTAATAGCGACCCCTGTTTTTTTATCATATGTTTTCCATCTTCCTAGTATAGGGTTAGGTTCATAAGAAGCAAGTAAATCTTCCTTTAATTGTGAATCTATAGGGTTTTCTCCTAACCAAATTTTAAATAAGGCCTTTTTAAACTCTTTACTATTTATTGTTCCCAGTAATTCTTTGTTCTTATAAAGAGTTAATTTTCCTCCTTTAACGTATAAAATTTTATAAATATCAAATTTATCTATTTCATTAGGAAGAAGGTTAAGAAAATCTCTTATTTGGTTTTCTAATAAATAGCTATTACCATCTGTAGCTCTTTCTAAACCATTTCTTATAATATCCTTAAATTCACTATCAGTAATTGAAGAAATAATCTTAATTGTAATAGCCATAGTAACATCTTTTTCTGCTACCATAACTCCATCCTCTACTCCATCTACTTCAAAGTCCAAATATAATGCCATCGCATATAACTTTTCGGTAGATCCTGCACCATTAAGCATTAACTCTGATTCATTAAAAACATCAACATCGTTAAAGCTAATACTACCAACTTTGGTTTGAGCATAAGAAAAAACAGTACTGAAAAATGCTATGTAATAAATTACTTTTCTCATTCTATAATTAGGTTTAGTTCTTTTTTCATAATTGGAACATACAAAAAAAACAGTACAAATTTATAAAAAGTACGTTTATAAGCCTCATCTAGCATGTTTTTCGACAAAAACCGATATTAATCGTTTTCTGACATTTTAACAAATTACGGTTTTACCATAATTTTTTAAGGCCTCGAAAATAGCATTTTTTTTGCGAATAATGCAATTTAATAAGCTAATTTCTAGAAACATACAAAAAAACCCTACCAAATTCAGGGTTTAGCAGGGCTTTTAATATTATTCATTTTTTACTTTTAGATGATTAACATAGCATCACCATAAGAATAAAATTTATATTTTTCTTTCACAGCTTCTTCATATGCTTCTTTAATGAAATCATGTCCTGCAAATGCAGATACCATCATTAATAAAGTAGATTTAGGCGTATGAAAATTCGTAATCATACAATTTGCAATACTAAAATCATAAGGGGGGAAAATAAACTTATTAGTCCATCCTCTAAATTCATTTAACGTTCTTTCTGATGATACCGAGCTTTCGAGAGCTCTCATTACTGTAGTTCCGACAGCACAAATTCTTCTTTTATTTGTTATCCCGTTATTAATGGTATGAGCAGCATTAGCAGTAACATAAGCTTCTTCACTATCCATCTTATGTTTAGATAAATCTTCAACCTCAACAGGGTTAAATGTTCCTAAACCTACATGTAATGTAATTTCTGCAAAATCAACTCCTTTGATTTCTAGTCTTTTCATTAAATGTTTAGAAAAATGAAGTCCTGCAGTTGGAGCAGCAACAGCGCCTTCATTTTTAGCATATATAGTTTGATATCTTTCTTCATCTTCGGGTTCTGCATCTCTTTTAATATATTTAGGCAAAGGTGTTTCTCCCAGATCATTAAGTTTTTGTCTAAATTCATCATAAGAACCATCATACAAAAAACGTAATGTACGTCCTCTAGATGTCGTATTATCTATTACTTCTGCCACCAAACTCTCATCATCTCCAAAATACAGCTTATTTCCGATACGTATTTTTCTAGCTGGGTCAACGAGCACATCCCAAAGTCTTGTTTCTGGGTTTAGTTCACGTAATAAGAATACTTCAATTCTAGCTCCTGTTTTCTCTTTATTACCGTACAGTCTAGCAGGAAAAACTTTAGTATTATTAACAACCATCACATCATTTGGCTCAAAATAATCTATAAGATCTTTAAACTGTTTATGCTCTATGGTTTGATCCTTTCTATTAAGAACCATTAGTCGAGATTCATCTCTGTTTTCAGCTGGATACTCAGCCAATAAATCTTGTGGAAGATCAAAATTGAAATGTGATAGCTTCATTCGTGTTTATTTTTTGAAGGTGCAAATATACAATCTTGGGATAGGGGTTGTCAAGTAAATTATAATATATTTACATATCCAGAGGTACTGTTGCTTAAATATCCCATAAGAAAACCACCTTCAAAGCACTACTTACCTGCTTTAACTCTCTTTACACTTCTGAAATTTTAAATCCTAATTTTTTTAAATCTAACCAAAAATCGGGGTAGGATTTAGAAACAACATTAGCATCTTGAACTTGTAATGATGTTTTAAGCGCAAGAGGTGCAAATGCCATAGCCATACGATGATCATTATATGTTGCTACAGTTACATCTTTTTTTATTGATGTAGAAGACTCTAAACGAAGAGAATTCTCAGTAATATGAACTTGGCCTCCTAGTTTTTCAATTTCATTTTTTAAAGCCTCAAGACGATCTGTTTCTTTTATTTTTAGCGTATGTAAACCAGTAAGATAGCAACCAATACCTAATCCAAAACAGGTTACAACAATTGTTTGAGCGATATCGGGAGAATTGGATAAATCTAACCCATCCTGAAGCATCTGTTGTTTATCTGATACCTTTTTCAAGGTGATTGTATTTTGATCAAAAGTTGTTTCTACTCCCAGGTTTTTGTAAATTTTTGCAAGTTCAGCATCTCCTTGATAGCTCTGTTTTTTATAACTTCCAATAGTGACAGATTTATTATCAGATAGAGCAACAATACTGTAAAAATAGGAAGCAGAACTCCAATCTGACTCTACTACAATATTTTTTGGAGAAATTTCTTTACAAGGTTTAATGGTGATTTTATTGTCTTTAAAATCCCCTTTAATACCTGCATCGTTTAACAAACTTAATGTCATATTAATATATGGCACAGAGGTTACTTTTCCTTCTAATAAAATTTCTAAGCCATTGGGTAAAGAAGAGGCAATTAACATTAATGCCGAAATATACTGACTACTCACATTTGCTTGTAAAGAAACAGAGTTGGTTTCGGGCTGTTTTCCTTGAATACGTATCGGAGGATACCCATGTTCATTTTCATAACTAATTTCACATCCTAATTGCTGCAATGCTTCGACCAATATTTTAATTGGTCGTTCTTTCATTCTTTTACTTCCCGTGAGTACAGTCTCTCTACCATTTTTAACAGCAAAATATGCCGTAAGAAAACGCATTGCTGTACCTGCGTGATGAATATCTACAATAATTTCATCACTATGTAATGCTTTTTGCATTAACTCAGAATCATCACTATTGGATACATTTTTGATACCTATATTAGGGTATAATGCCTGGAGTATTAGTAATCTGTTTGTTTCACTTTTTGATCCCGTAATTTGCAATGTATTGCCTTCTATATTAGGAATGTGTTCTAGTTTCAAATTCATTTTATCGATTTGATTTCCGTTTTCTTAATTCAAAATAATATCCCATGATCATCCCATATATTAATCCTCCTACGATTCGGGATATCATATACCTAATCCATTGTTGATGATTGATTCTTTCTTCTATAAAAGTATCCCAGGTAGAATTACTGTATTGCATAAAATACTCAATACCACTAAAAATAATTATAAAGCTGAATCCTACAAAAAACACAGAGAGCCAGTACCTTTTTGACAAAAGAATTGAAGTGAACATTATTTTAATTTTTCGTTATTATGATGGCGATCATGGTCTCTTTTTGTTTTAACATCCAGCTTTTTATCAAAAGCTTCCTGAAGGTTAATTCCTGTTTGATTAGCCAGGCATAACACTACAAATAAAACATCCGCCAACTCTTCTCCAAGATCTTTATTTTTATCACTTTCTTTTTCACTTTGCTCACCATAGCGTCGTGCTATAATTCTGGCAACTTCTCCTACTTCTTCTGTAAGCTGTGCCATGTTGGTTAACTCATTAAAATACCGTACTCCGTGATTTTTGATCCAATCATCTACAGCACGTTGGGCATCCTGGATATTCATAATTATATTTTTTTAAGAACTACCTGTTCATTTTCTTTTTCAATAACTTGACTATAAAACTCCTTTAATGTTAAATAATATTCAGAAGGGAGAAATGCTACATTAACGGTTTCATTAACAACAACCTGTATCATCCCATTGGCTATATTTGATCTAAATGAAAAAGCACCTATGTTTTCTGGCATTTTAAAACCTCCAGATTTTGGAAGTTCGACTACTTCATACCCTTCGGGAATTTTGATATTTACCATATAGGTATTGGTAAATCCATAACCAAAATCTATCGGGTATTCTCTATCACTAGATTTAAATATATTTTCTTTATCTCTTAAAAATAACAACGGAGAAAAATACATTTCATTTTCGATGGATTCTACCTGGTCGTAAGATATAAAATTAAAGCTTTCGCTAACTCCTTTCCCGGTTTCATTTATACCTTTAACCGTATATTCCTCAATCTCATCCAGGCCAAATCTTTTCTTGAAACGTTTTACTTTACTTTCATCATCCTTTGCTCCATTCTCTACCCTAAAATCATGTGCAAAATAGTCCATATGACGAACATTAAATTTACCTTTTACAACTCCTTCTTTATCAACCTGGCACTGCGCGCTATATCTTTTTAAAGAAGATTTTTTTGGTCTAAGATCTACTCTTTGTGAAGTCCCATTTTTAGAAATTACTCTCCCAGATCCACGAATTACTCTATCTGGTAAAACATTAGGTAAGGCATATCTATCTGTAGCATCTAAATAAACATGACTACCGTCGGCTAATTTTACTCTGGATATCACATAATTAAACCCATCTACAGTAGGAAACATAGCAATAACTCTGTTACTTGCACTTACTAATACAGGGTTAGCATCCAGACCTACAGAAGACAACATTGAAGTGAGCATCAAGTTTATTTCTGCAGAATTACCTGTCTTTTCTTTATACGCTTTTTTAACTCCAACACTTGTACCCACAGCATATGTATCATTCCATCGCATCCTGTTTTTCACATAATTAAATACTTTCATCATCTTGGTTGTCTGATTCTCTGAACGTGATACTACGGCTTTCAAATCTTCTTCATAATAACTTTCCTTTTTTAATTCTTCACCGAAATTACCACTCTTATAAATTGTTTTTGTAACATCTTCCCAGGTTGTAGAGTAGTATTTAATAGGTTCACTTGGCCAATTAACACTAGACAACTCATAGCTTATACTCGAAATATAATTTTTAATATTTCCAGAAAAAGGCTCTATTTTGAAAGCAGGTACATTGGTAGAATTAATCGTATTTTTATTAACCTTATAATCAAGACTCCTCATTGAAGTTGTTGAACTTAATGCTCCTCTAGACCCTCCTCCTGTTCTCGTTCTGGACATTAACGTAACTTTATCATTATGATTAGATTCTTTAACATCTATTGGAAGATATCCTGATGTAAACTTTTTAAATATAAAATATTCTGGAGATTCAACTACTACATCGAGCTTTTTAATTGGTATTTCATATTGCAGATAGATTCTATCCATGTTGTATACAAATGGTGAAATGATTTTATATTTATACTCAATTATCGAGCCTTCTTGTAAAGCTGGCATTGTAAATTTTATTTGATCATAATATTTAGAGTGTTCATTTTTAAAAATTCCATCCTTTTTAAGTTTGGTTTCTACAATTTTATTATCCACCAAACTGTATGTAATTCCTTTTAAACCTACTATTTTTTCATCTTCACTATTTTTATGATACAAAAACACCTCATCTGTCGCATAATCAAACCCATCTTTTTTGTATAATTTTATTCTTTTATACACCTCGGTAATTAGTTGAAAACCCTGAGATTGATTATAACTCATGTGTATATGTTTCTTTTCATAAAGAACGGCTGCATGTGCTGTACTATCGATTGGATATGATTGCTCTGTTAATTCTTCTTTAGAAACTTTTCCATATTTATATTCCTGCGCAAAAACACTTGTAGAAACTATAAGAACAAAGCCCAATAGTAATTTATTTATATTTTTCATTGAGATGGTTATTTATTGTTGTTTTAATGCTATTCTAGATTTATCTATTTTCTTAATTTCGGATCTAAACCTCCTATATTCCTCATATTTTTCTTTCGGAAATGTGCCATCAACTATTTTCAAAAATCGCTTGAATTTAAGTTGCTTATCATCAATTTTTTCGAGTTCATAGGTATATCTACCAAATGCAGTTTCGATAGATTTTTTTTCAGGTAAATTTCCAGCCATATATCCATCGGGTAAATTAATGATGTATTCATCTGTATTTACATACCCTCGTGATATTACCAAAGGTGTTTGTCTGGTATCATATTTAGGCAAATTAATCTGATCTCGACTAAAAAGATTAGGAGATATCAATAAACGACTTCCTACTTTTTTGGCATAAGAGATACAAGAAATTTCTACATCCTCTGTAAATTTGATATCATCTTTATTATCATTAAGTTTTATTTTGCCTATTTCCAGATTATTAATATGCCCCAAAAACTCTTTATAATATAATCTTTGATCTTTTGGCGTTTTAAACTGAATGCTATAGTTCCAATCATATTCAAGCCCTTGCGATTCTCTTTTAATTGTTGCAGACATGGACCTATCGACTTCAAGTTTAACCGTCGCTTTCGTGTGAAGTATATTTTCTTCAGACTGATACTTCTTGGTTCTTTTAATTTCTCCACCTTCAGGCTTTACAACCAATACATTTCTATTATCCGTAAAATCTCCAATAAAATTAAATGGAAGTGTCTGGCTTGTACACTCTAACCACAGGTCTTTATCTTCATCAGGAATATTCAATATCACATGATTCCCTTGCATTGAAGCAAATTCTGAATCAACATCCCTTCTTTCATCTGCATACACTATAGTATAATAAGAAGTTATATTCTGGCTATCTAATAAAGATTTAGTATAGTTTGTTAGTGCCTTACAATCCCCATACCCTAATCTATCAACATCACTTGCCAAAAATGGCTCCCAACCTCCGATACCTAATTGCACACTTATGTACCTAGTTTTATCCTGTACATATTCATAAATCAACTTGGCTTTCTCTTTTTTAGTTTTTGCATCTGCAACCAATTTGTTTATCTTTTCGGTAGTCTCTGGAGGTAATTTATCTCTACCAGATATGAGTTTATCATATTGCCATTTTCCAAAAGATTTCCAGTCTGTTGCTGTACCCTTAACTCCTTCTAATGAGAATTCGTTTAATGCCACCTTTACCATTGGTGCCATATCATTGAGAGAAGGACTATATACTTCGGGTAATCGTGCAGGGATATTAGAAATTGAATACAAAGTTTCCAGATTCGTCTTATTCGTTTCAACTGGATAATCACCAAAATTTGTTTCTCTGTATCTAATTGATATTTTTGATGAATTTAAAATCTTATATTTAGATTTTTCAATACTTAATCTATAAGCCAGAATAGGTCTCCAATGTTTTATAAATGCTGTACTTGAACTTTCTACTTCACTTTCAAATGCAAGTGTATAAGGATAATTCAATGGTGTGTATTCAAAATATTTTATTCTATTATCATTCATCAATGATATCCCATCAGAAACACTTCTATCTTTAAAATCCTTCTTTTTATATTTTTTAATCTCTTTCCCAAAAGAATCATAAACTATGGCTTCTAATTTTCTAATTTTTGTAGATGGGCTATACCCTTCATAAGAATCAGCGTATCCATCTCCATATTTATTAAGTACGGTAACAATTCTTTTGGTTTTTACAACAACAGAATTTACCGATTTTATCTCAATAGTAACCTCTTCAGACCTTACAATAGCATTAGCATTTTTGGTAAGTGTAGAATCCAAGAGTACAGTCTGTAATTTTACATTATCCTGAGCTGAGATTTGCTCAATACAGGATAATGTAAGCACAACCGAAACCAGTAGTATTTTTTGTAACATAAAAATTATTTTAGGGGGTAGTTTATTCTTTGTTTTTTGTGTCTACTGTAATCGTAACAGGCCCATCGTTAAGTAATGATATTTTCATATCAGCTCCAAAAACACCTGTGCCTATTTTCTTTTCTAAATCCAACTCTAATCGCTGTACAAAGTTCTCGTAGAGCGGAATAGCTATTTCTGGCTTTGCAGCTTTAATATAACTGGGTCTATTACCTTTTTTGATACTTGCATGCAATGTAAATTGACTCACAACTATTGCATCTCCATTTATATCCAATATACTTTTATTCATTACACCGGCTTCATCTTCAAATATCCTAAGACGAGATATTTTTCCTGATAACCAATCTATATCCTCTTGTGAATCCTTTTCTTCTATTCCTATTAGAATAAGTAATCCTTGATTCATATTTGATATAACCTTGCCGTCGACACTTACCGATGCCTCAGCAACTCTCTGAATTACTGCCCTCATTTATTCATTATTGTTTTTAAAAAACAAAAGTTATTCTACTTTTTAGATTCAAGTAATTTTTCAATTTCTACTAATCGATCAGATAAAGATTTTAATTCTGTATTCTCTTTTTTAAGTTTTTCAATCTCTTTCTGTTGCTGTATAGTATAAAGGGTCAATTCTTCAATTTTTTTAAGAAGATTCATATCCATTTCGGCTTGCATCACTCCGTTTTCTTCAAATTCTTCTGCTGATGGGATTTCGGGAAGATGACTATTTTTTTTAATGAATTTTTCTACTTCTTCAATAGTTATAAGATTATAATCTTTTTTAAACACATAATCAGGAGCCGGAACATTAAGATCAATTTTCACTTCTTTAGCGTGAATATTTCCATTAACAGTTAATTTCATGTCTGGACTAATTGTTCCTATCCCGATATTTCCATTATTTAAAATTGTCATTTTTTTACTACCCAGATCGGATTGATCTCCAGCCGTTCTAGTTAAAAATGAAATGCCTCCATATGTAGGGTTATTAATATTATATGTATCAAAATCTATATATGAAGAAGGTTTTGTTTTGTCTGGAACATCCCAAGCCCCAAATTTTGTTCTTATATTGGTTCCAATAATATTGTTTGCTGAGTTGGAGGTTATATAATAAAATGGAGAGATTCCTTGAGAAGGATCTATTCGTATATTATAATCACCCTTTATATGTAATTTGGCATCTAGAGGACTAATTATGCCTATTCCAAGCTCTCCATTTTTATAGATTAAATTATTTGCGTTAGTATTGTCTTCAAGTTTTACTTTTTTTTGAGCATTGACTCCAATTATAATTCCAAGTGCTCCAATTAATACTATTATTTTTCTCATTTCTTTTTTTATTTTATAGTCTGCGTATAAGTTGATATGAGACAACGTGTTTTGTTTGCATGTTTTTTCATTCAATTATTACATTAAATAATTCTAAAAATTATTTTAATTAACAACTTTACGGCACAAGTATACAATGTTTGAGTTTCATTTTTCGGAACTGAGAATTTTTTTTTATTTTCTTATCGACTGATTTTGTACAACTTAGAATTTTAATCTATTTTGCTTCTGTGGATTACAAAAATTATTCGTCGTCGTAATTATTTTTTCTGTAGTGTTCTTCTTCTCCTTCAAGAATTTGCAAATAGCTCTTATATCTCGACCAGGCAATTTCTTCGTTATCTAAAGCTTCTTTAACGGCACATTTTGGCTCATTAATATGTAAACAGTTATTAAATTTACAATCTGATTTTAACTCAAAAAATTCAGGAAAATAATCTCCTAATTCTTCTTTATCCATATCAACAACTCCAAAACCTTTAATCCCAGGTGTATCAATAATCTTAGCATCAAAATTAAGATCAAACATTTCTGCAAAAGTAGTAGTATGCAAACCTTGTTGATGTTGATCGCTTATTTCTGCTGTTTTTAATGACAAATCTGGAGCAATCGTATTAACCAAAGTAGATTTTCCTACTCCACTATGACCAGAAAACATACTTACTTTACTTTTCATTATTGCTTTTACTTTGTCTACATTTTTACCTTTTTTAGCAGATATCCCTATACATTCATATCCTATTTTTCTATATATCGCTGCCAGATATTTAATCTCCAAAAGTTCCTCTTCATCATAGGTATCTATTTTATTAAAAAGCAATACCGCTTTAATACCATATGCTTCTGCTGTAACTAAAAAACGATCTATAAAAGTTGTAAATGTTGTAGGATTATTTAAGGTTATTAACAAAAAAACCACATCTACATTTGAAGCAATGATATGTGTCTGTTTCGACAGATTCACTGATTTTCTAATGATGTAATTATGCCTCTCATGAATATATTCGATAACTCCCGTTTCCTGATCGTTATTAGTTTCTAATTTAAAATCTACAAGATCTCCTACAGCCACAGGATTAGTACTTTTGATGCCTTTAATTCTAAATTTTCCTTTTATACGGCATTCGTATACTTTTCCGTTATTAGTTTTTACGGTATACCAACTTCCTGTAGATTTATAAACGGTACCTGTCATAAACACAAAGATGCAAATATTAATATTTGTAGAGGCCTTATTTCTTTTCTTAATTAAAAAGTTTGTACGAAAATTAGTAGAATCTACTATAGAAATATCATTATACTGAAATAGAATTTTTTGACGGTAACGTATAATAAAAAATTATATCATTCAATATCTACTCAAAATAAAACATAAAAACCACTCGTTAGTTTCATAGCGAGTGGCTCTCCTAATATTAATTATCCTTTTACTATTTTTTTCTGATGATTAATAGATTCTTGGTGAATTGCTTTGTAAATACGAAGTATAAATTCTTCACTCAATCCATTTTCTTCTCCTTCAAGAATCATTCTTCCTAGTATTTCGTTCCATCTCTTAGATTGTAAAATAGCAACGTTTTGCTTGGCTTTTGCTTTTCCTATATCATCAGAAATTTTCATTCTTTTTGATAAAATTTCTAGCAATTGATTATCTGCTATATCAATCTTAGCACGTAATTCATCAAGTACTTTTTGATACGCTTCATCTTCTCCTATTTCTTTACGAATCTTTAAATCTTTCATGTACTGAACCAATGTTTCTGGTGTAATTTGTTGTTTAGCATCACTCCATGCATTATCAGGATCGTAGTGTGTTTCTACAATAAGTCCGTCAAAGTTAAGATCCAACGCTGTTTGAGACAGGTCAAAAATCAAATCTCTTCTTCCTGCAATGTGAGAAGGGTCTAAGATCAATGGTAAATCCGGGAAACGGTTTTGTAAATCAATCGGAATCTGCCACTCTGGGATGTTACGGTATTTTGTCTTCTCATATGTTGAAAATCCTCTATGAATTACTCCCAGATTTTTAACGTCTGCAGTATAAAAACGTTCTACAGCGCCTAACCAAAGGGATAAATCAGGATTAATCGGATTTTTTATTAAGACCGGATTATCAATTCCTTTACAGGCATCTGCAATATCCTGAACAATAAAAGGAGACACCGTACTTCTTGCTCCTATCCATAAAACATCAACTCCATGTTCTAAAGCTAATTCTACATGATGTGGATTTGCTACCTCTGTAGCAATCTTCATCCCTGTTTCTTCTTTAGCTCTTTGCAACCACTTTAATCCTAAAGCACCTACTCCTTCAAAATTCCCAGGTCTTGTTCTTGGTTTCCAGATTCCTGCCCGTAATACTGTAGCATCAGAATCTTTAAGTTGATGCGCTATTTTTACCACCTGGTCTTCTGTTTCGGCACTACAAGGCCCCCCGATCACCAATGGGTGATCCAGATTGTAATCATCTAGCCAGTTTCTAAGTTCTTTTTTATTCTCCATTTTTATTTTTTATTCTTAATTTATTAAAGTTTGTATTGGTTTTATAGTTTAACCCGGATTATGCATTAGAAAATCTATTACGCCTTAAAAACTACTTCAAAATATACCGTTGAACTACATTTTTCAGTTTAACCGTAGCGATGCTATGCTAAAACAAAGAAAATGTCATATTTTATAGTATTTTCAAGTCTCATAACGAAGTTCTAATGCATAGCCCAAGTTTAAGCAATTCCTTTTAAAATTGTCTTTATATGATTTGTATCTTCCATTTCTCTATATACTGCTAAAAAATCATCGTTTTCAATCAACTCCTTAAATTGAGTAAGATTAGCAATATATTCTTCTAGTGTTTCTATTATATTTTCTTTATTATGCTTAAAAATCGGCGCCCACATAGCGGGTGAACTCTTTGCCAATCGAACAGTAGATGCAAAACCACTACCAGCCATATCAAAAATATCTCTTTCATTTTTCTCTTTTTCGATCACAGTTTTACCTAACATAAAAGAACTAATGTGCGATAAGTGTGAAACGTAGGCAATATGCTTATCATGTGATGAAGGGTCCATATAACGAATTCGCATACCTAATCTTGAAAAAATCTCCATTCCTTTTTCTTGTAATTTAAATGCCGTTTTTTCTACCTCACAGATAATATTCGTTTTTCCTCTATATAAGTTTGCAATTGCTGCTTGTGGTCCAGAAAATTCTGTACCAGCAATTGGATGTATTGCCAGGTAATTCCTTCTTTTGTTATGGTTTTCAACCGCATTACATAACTTCTTCTTGGTCGAACCAGCATCAAAAACTAAACAATTATCATCTATTTTATCCAAAATAGAAGGTAATATCTCAACGGTCGCATCTACAGGTATAGCAACTATAACCACATCTGCTTTATCCAACGTATCCAAACTAGATTTATGATCAATAAGGCCTAATGATAGTGCTTCGTTTAGATTATCATCACTTCTATCAATCCCATAAATCTTAGCTTCATTAAAAGCTGCTTTAATATCTATGGCAAAAGAACCTCCGATTAGCCCTATCCCTACTACAAATACATTCATCTAGTTACAGTTTTGATTTACGGCATCTTTCATCAATGGTAATTCTGTTTTATTAAATCTTCCTATAGCCTCTTTGATATTCTCTTTGGTTACACAAAGTGAAAAACGTATATATCCTTTTCCATTACTTCCGAAAATATCACCAGGAGCGATGAAGATATCATTCTCATATAAGATAGTGTCTATGAATTCTACAGCATCCACTCCTTTTGGTAACTTAGCCCAAACAAACATCCCTTTTGCAGTTTTATCATAACTACAACCCAAAAGATCTACTAATTCCCATATCAAGGTTCTTCTTTCTTTATAGATTGCATTCATTTTATCATACCAACCATTAGAAATGCGTAATGCTGCGATAGCTCCTCTTTGAATTCCCTGAAACATACCGCTATCCATATTGCTTTTTACTTTTAAGATTGCTTCAATTTTATCAGAGCTACCACTAACCATCCCTACACGCCATCCAGCCATATTAAAAGTTTTGCTTAAAGAGTTTAACTCCAGTGTGACTTCTTTTGCTCCTTCTATTGATAAAATACTTGTTGGACTATCGTTTAAGATAAAACTGTATGGATTATCTTTTACCAATAGAATGCTATGTTTTTTAGCAAAATCAATCATTTTTTTAAATAGCTCCACATCCCCTGAAGCTCCTGTTGGCATATTTGGATAGTTTATCCACATAATTTTCACCTTACTTAAATCTTTTTTTGAAAGGCTATGAAAATCTGGCTCCCATCCATTATCTTCAATTAAATCATAAAAAATTGGTTTTGCACCTACCAAATTAGTTACCGCACTATAAGTTGGATACCCAGGATTAGGAACCAACACTTCATCTCCTTCATTAAGATACGCCAGAGAAATATGCATGATTCCTTCTTTGGATCCCATTAAGGGTAAAATTTCGTTTTTAGGGTTTAGGGAAACTTGATATTTTGCACTATAAAAATCTGCAATAGCTTCTCGTAACTCTGGCAACCCTTGATAGCTTTGATATTTATGAGCCCCATCTACAAGTACTGCTTCTTGGATAGCTTGTACTACTTCTTTTGGCGGATCCAGGTCGGGACTCCCAATAGCCATATTTAAAACTGGTTTTCCTGAAGCAACAAGCTCTCTAACCTCTCTCAATTTTTTAGAGAAATAATACTCCTCTACCGTTTCTAATCTTTTTGCTGTTTGAATGCTCATCCATTTTGGTTTTTATATTCACCCAATACTTTTAGTTCTAATGCCATAATTTTTAAGATAGACATTGCTTTAGCATAATCATCATAATCTGTAAAAGTTACATCTACAAAAAAGGAATATTTCCAAGGCATACTAATAATAGGTAATGATTGGATTTTAGTTAAATTCAATCCACAATCACTCATTACATTAAGCACTGTTGCTAAACTTCCTTTTTTATGATCTGTTAGAAATTTTAAAGATGCTTTATTGATATCTTTCTTTTCTGAGTTAGATTCTTCTTCTGTATTTAAAATAAAAAACCGGGTACTATTTGATTTTATAGTTTGAATCTCTTTAGCTAAAATATTTAGTTGATAAATATTTGCAGCAGTTTCTCCTGCTACAGCAGCAACTCCTTCTAATTGTTGTTTATGAATTCTTCTTGCAACATCAGCTGTATCTGCATCCTCAATCAATTTTATATGTGGTTGTCCTCTAAAAAACTCTTTACATTGTAGTAAAGCCATTGGATGAGAATATACCTCTTTGACATCTGAAATTTCTTGCCCATCTAAAGCCATTAAACAGTGATGAATTGGTAAAAAATATTCTCCCCTAATCGTAAGGTCATGCTCGTCTATATAAGCATAGTTAGGAATAATAGAGCCTGCTATAGAGTTTTCGATCGCCATTACGGCATCTGTACTCTTATTATGTTCTAAACTATGGACCAATTCCTGAAAAGACATACATTCATTTACGTCTATATCTTCTCCGAAATATGCCTGAGCAACGCCGTGATGATATGAACCTTTTATTCCTTGTATTGCAACCTTTTGTTTCATATGTTAATTTTATTGCAAAAAAAAATCCCGATTTTTCATCGGGATTCTAGTTTTATAAATTTTGCTGATTTATTTACATAGCGATCCCGATCTTGCTTTTAAAATAAAAGAAGAAAAAATAGAATCCGTTCCAAGTAAATAAATTGCTCATTATTGTATCATTATTACGTTGCTAAATTAGCTAAAACTATTACGATTCAAAATAATTTTTGATTTTTTTCATAATCACCAGAGTATTATCATCAAATCCTGATGTTTTAATGGATATTACTGAAATATTTTAAATAAAACCCTAAGTATTCTATGAATCCTCTACTTTTTAAAACACTAACAAACGTTTGTATTTATATCACATTCAGTTCTTTACCCACTTTAGCGAAAGCTTTTACTGCTTTTTCTAAGTGATTACGATCATGAGCAGCTGATAATTGCACTCTAATTCTTGCTTTCCCTTTAGGTACAACCGGATAGAAAAATCCTATAACATAAATTCCTTCTTCAAGTAATTTAGCTGCAAATTCTTGTGCAAGTTTTGCTTCATACAACATTACCGGGACTATAGGGTGATCTCCTGGAATAATATCAAATCCTGCTGCAGTCATTTCTGATCTGAAATATTTCGTATTTTCTTCTAGTTTATCTCGTAGTACTGTAGAAGAACTTAACAGATCTAATACTTTAATCGACGCCCCTACAATTGATGGTGCTACTGTATTAGAGAACAAATAAGGTCTGGATCGTTGTCTTAACATTTCTACAATTTCTTTTCTGGCAGCAGTAAATCCACCTGAAGCACCACCCAAAGCTTTACCGTAGGTTCCCGTAATAATATCTATACGTCCCATTACATCACGATACTCATGTGTCCCACGACCTGTTTTTCCTAAAAAACCTGTAGAATGACATTCATCTATCATAACCATAGCTTCATATTGATCAGCCAGATCACAGATTTTATCTAATTGGGCAATTGTGCCATCCATAGAAAAGGAACCATCTGTCACAATAAGTACACGTCTGCATCCTTCTGCCGATTTTAATTGCTTTTCTAGATCTACCATATTATTATGTTCGTACCTAAAACGTTTTGCTTTACATAGCCTAACTCCATCAATAATTGAAGCATGGTTTAACGCATCAGAGATGATAGCATCTTCTGGCCCAAGAATAGGCTCAAACACTCCTCCATTAGCATCAAAAGCAGCTGCATATAAAATACAGTCTTCCATTCCCAAAAATTCAGCAGTTTTATGCTCTAATTCTTTATGAATATCTTGAGTTCCACAAATAAATCTCACAGATGACAATCCATACCCATGAGAATCTATGGCTTTTTTACCTGCATCAATTACATCAGGATGTGATGAAAGGCCTAAATAATTATTTGCACAAAAATTTAGCACATTTTTAGTATTTGTCGTATCAATACTGGCTCCTTGTGGGGTGGTAATTATTCTTTCGGATTTATATAATCCTGCTGATATAATCTCATCCAGCTCTTTTTGTAAGTCGTCTTTTATATTTGAAAACATGTTACTTGGTATTTATTCTTTATTGTTATATTTCATTTCATGAAAAGATACATCGCATCAAAGCACTATCGTTTTCTGATTTTTTGATCCTGTTTTATATTTTTCTTTTAGCTTTTGAATCATTGTACTTGTGATTGATTTAAGGTCAAATTCTGGTTTCCATCCCCAATCTTTAATCGCAGCAGAATCGTTTATAGATTTAGGCCAACGTGCAGCAATTTCCTGTCTAAAATCAGGATCATATTTGATTTTAAAATCAGGATATAATTTACGAATTTCTGCCACTACTTCTGCAGGAGAAAAGCTAATTCCTGCAATATTATACGAAGTCCTCATATTGATATCTTCTTTAGGCGCATCCATTAATTCTAAAGTTGCCCGTATGGCATCTTCCATAAAGATCATGGGCAAGGTAGCATCTTCTTTCAAAAAACAACTAAATTCTTCTCCTAGAACTGCTTTGTGATAGATATCTACTGCATAATCTGTAGTACCTCCTCCTGGTAATGATTGGTATCCAATTACACCAGGGTAACGAATTGATCTAACATCAAGCCCATATCTTAAAAAGTAATATTGGGCCCAATTTTCTCCTGCTGCTTTACTGATCCCATATACAGTAGCGGGATCCAAATAAGCATCGTTTGGTGTATTCTCTATAGGTGCTCCTTCACCAAAAACAGCTATAGAGCTCGGAAAAAACACTCTATCAATATTGTGTTGTCTAGAAACTTCGAGTACATTAAATAAAGTTTTCATGTTAATATCCCAAGTTCTTAAGGGTGTTTCTTCTCCTTTGGCAGAAAGAATTGCCGCAAGATGGTATATCTGAGTAACTTTATATTGAACAACTACCTCTTCTATTCTATTTATATCTGTTGCATCGATTATTTCAAAAGAGCCTTCATACCCTTCTCTAGATCTTAAATCAGAAGCAATTACATTAGAGCTTCCAAATTTTTGTTTAAGAGATTCTGTTAATACAGATCCTAATTGACCATTCGCTCCTATTACCAAAATAATCGTTTCCATATGTTCTATTTTCACTTTAAAATTCAAGTACTTAACAGTGTTATTTACTTCGCAAAGTACAAAATGTAACTTTTCCTGCCATGATTACTAAATAATTAAGCAATAATTACTAATTATTATAATAATTTCAGCTATATTTACTTCAACATAAGCTTAAATTCTACTTTTGAAGTAATTTTTTTTTGAATTAAAATGGAACAATTAGATCATACAGACATTACTATACTTAGAATCTTACAGGAAGACTCTAAAAAAACAGCGAAAGAAATTGCCAAAATCCTTAACATTACTGCTTCTCCTGTATATGAGCGAATACGGCGACTAGAAAAACAAGGATTCATCAAAAAATATGTTGCCATTTTAGATAAGAAATTAATTGATCGTGCTATTACCACAATTTGTCAGGTTTCTATGCGCTATCACAATGAAGCTTTTATAGAAAAATTCGAAAAGCAAATTCAAAATCTACAAGAAGTACAAGAATGTTACCATATGGCAGGGCAGGTAGATTTTGTTTTAAAAATTCACACCAAAAGTTTGGAAGAATATCATGATTTTGTAAAAACAAAGCTTTCAAAAATCGAAAATATTGGTGTCCTAAATAGCACTTTTGTTCTTAAGGAAATTAAGCACACATCAGAGTTTTATATTTGATAAATATTTTTTTAGCCAGAGTGCAGATTTTTTCATTCGGCGTTGCATAGTTTTTCTATCTAAACTTATTATCCCAAACTTAGGAATATATCCTTCTGCCCATTCAAAATTATCCACCAATGTCCAAAGTAAAATTCCTTTGAGATTTATGTTTTTATCCAACATAGTTTCCATCCCTTTAATCACTCTTTGGTAATACTCGATTCTTATCTGGTCATCTTCATTTTCAGATAGTGCCATTCCACATTCAGAAAGCCAAAGTGTTTTTTTAGGATTATATTGAGCAAACCTTTCTAAAAAATACTGCACTCCTTCTGGATATGTTTCCCATCCCATCACCGAAGTTTTTACATTTCTTTTTTCAGGTTTTACCTGGATTGCTCCAAGATATGGAACATACCAAGCTGCTTTTACCACTTCTCTTGCATAGGTTTGAATTCCCCAAAAATCAAAATCCGTTTTTAATGCTTCCATATCTCCTTTTTTATAATATTTGGACATACGTTTTAGAACCGGAAAATCATCATCGGGATATCCTAATCCTAAATGAGGCTCTATAAACAGGCGGTTCATCAATGTATCAATCCTAATAGCTGCATTATGATCAGCAATCTTATTTCTATAGGGTTCTATTTTAGTACAACTTATTGCAGTACCCACCTGAAGTTCTTTTTTTTCCTTCAAAATTTTAAATCCTTCGGCTTGCGCCAATAAAAGATGATGTGTACTCGAAATAAAATTGCGAATTCCTTTCTTACCAGGAGCATGTACACCAAGAAAATAACCTCCTCCTATACATACTATCCCCTCGTTAATCAACACCCAATGCTTTACCCGGTCTGCAAAGTGATCTCTTAGTACAGTTATATATGCTGCATACCAACTAATAATATTCCGATTTGTCCAACCGCCTTTATCTTGTAATTTTTGTGGCAAATCCCAATGATATGTTGTAATCCAAGGTTCTATACCTACTTTTAAACAGTAGTTAACTACCTTATCATAATATTCGATTCCTTTTGGATTTACTACTCCTGTACCTTCTGGAAATATTCTTGACCAGGAAATAGAAAAACGAAATATCTGTAGCCCAATATCAACTGCAAGATCAATATCTTCTTCGAATTTATGATAAAAATCTGTTGCTATTCTGGCATTAGAACGATCTTTGACCCTATACGGTTTTTGAGTAAATGTATCCCAAATAGAAAGACCTTTTCCATCTTTATTATAAGCTCCTTCGGTTTGATGAGCGGCAATTGCAACTCCCCATTTAAGGCTCTTAATTTTGTTCATTACGCCTTAAAATTCTAAAAAATAAAAACATAACATGTCAATGCTTAAACAATCCTTTTTTAAGAAAAAGGGAGACTATAAAAAAAATAATTTGCTGACTTAGACAAACCAGTTTATGAAGAAAATTATGGGCTATTTGTTTTAAATTGATTAGTGACATATTAAAAATCTTATCCTATATAAAGATAACACATCCTTTATCTTCTCATTTTACCCCAACATTATCTTAATGTTAATATCATTTTTTTAAGTTTCTCATACAATAGATATTGAATTATGTACTTTTGAACATTAACTTTTAATGATGAGAAAGCACTTGAAACTATATTTCTATTAAACAAATCGTAGAAGAATTATAGAAATAAAGGCTATCTATACTATAATCTAACCAAAAAACGAATGGAGCAGAAGATAATTCTGCCAAGTATTAAAGTATTAGGCAAGGACTTATTATATTTAACCAAGACGCAAAAGGTCTGGACTATTACCAAGCCATTTCTGTGTTGTTTTGGATATTTTTATTTTGCAGTTAATGAATTATGGATCTTGGCAATCCTATCTGTTATTATATTGATGTTTGTTACTTATGTTTCGACTTCTCACGATCTTGTACATGGGACTTTAAAATTACCTCCTGGTATGAATAGATTTTTCTTATCAATTATTGAAATGCTAACATTAAGAAGCGGTCATGCTTTTAAAGTATCTCATATCAACCACCATCGCAATTTTCCTAAAGAAAACGACATAGAAGGTGCGTCTATACATATGAAACCATACGAATTAGTTCTAGAAAGTGCTATTTATGTATTCAAACTATTTTTCTGGGCACGTAAACACTCAAAGACTAAGGATAAAATTTGGATCAATGTTGAAGGATCTATATTCCTGATATATATAATAATAGCAATACTACTATATCAACACTACCCATTTTTATTATACTATTTTTTATTAGTTCAAATGGGAAGTTGGTTTTACCCATTGTTTACAGTATATATTCCCCATAAAGTAAATTATACGCATCCAATATTTCAAACAAAACTATTTAGAGGTCCAATCATAAGCTTCTTCTTTGCCCATCATAATTATCATTTAGAACACCACTTATATCCCATGGTTCCTCATCAAAACTGGAGAAAACTTGGAAAAAGATTACTACCACATCTTAAAAATTACGATCTCGAAACTATCAAATTATAAAATAAAAATTAATGAAATTATATCGCCTATTTATTAAAAATGGAATTCTTCCTTTTGTTGTTTTGGGCATTATATTATTATTTATTGGTGTGTTTTTAATAGGTCAGTCAATTTCAGGAAGCTTTTTACCACATGATATTGATATTATAGGAATGACAGCAAAACAGCTTTCTAATTATAAAAATGGGAAAATTGTGAAGTTCATGTTTCATGATCGTGTTTCCTATGGAGGTGCTTTAATTACAGTTGGCATCCTATATCTTTGGTTAGCATTAGTTCCATTACAAAAAAAAGAACCTTGGGCATGGTGGGTTCTTTTTATTTCGGGCATCTATGGTTTTGCAAGTTTTTTCTCTTATTTGGGATATAATTATTTTGACTCATGGCATGCACTAGGAACAATAGCAATAACCCCATTATTTATATTAGGATTATATCATTCTTATCAGAAAGAACGAAAATATCAATTTAATTCTCTTTTAAAAAAACAGAAAAGATTTCATCTAAATTCAAAACTAGGTAGAGGAAACTGTTTAATGTTACTTAGTGCTTTATCGCTTTTTCTGGGAGGTGTAATTATAATGACAGTAGGCATGACTTCTGTTTTTGTTCCTCAAGATCTTGCCTTTATGGATATCAAGGTATGTGGGCTTCAGGATATAAACCCTAACCTTATTCCTGTAATAGCACATGACAGAGCTTCATTTGGCGGTAGTTTGGCTACTATAGGTATTATGTTATATTTTATAATTTGGTATGCTAACCCTTCGAAAATCTTATGGGAAACATTGGCAATTGCAATAACAATAGGATATTCTTCTGCTATTTTAGTTCATTTTGCTATCGGGTATTTAAATTTCTCACATCTATTTCCTGCTTTTTTAGGAGTATTCATTTTTATTACCGGGCTCTTCTGGATAGAAAATGATTGGTCAAAAAAATAATAAATAATCTTTTTACTCACATTAATTAATTTAATGTGAATACTGAATAAAGAAAATTTACGTTAAATTATTTTTTCTAAGTTTCTCATACAATA
This sequence comes from Aquimarina macrocephali, assembly GCF_051627225.1. Taxonomy (NCBI): domain Bacteria; kingdom Pseudomonadati; phylum Bacteroidota; class Flavobacteriia; order Flavobacteriales; family Flavobacteriaceae; genus Aquimarina; species Aquimarina macrocephali. The sequence goes on along the minus strand of NZ_CP151795.1, from coordinate 3,074,980 downwards.
CATATATGAATTATGTATTTTTGGGTATAAACAGATTTCATACTTGCTCTATATGTCAATTTCGGTATCTAATATTTCTAAACTTTATAATGATCAAAAAGCACTTAATGCTATTTCTTTTGCAATAAAACAAGGTGAGATTGTTGGTTTTCTTGGTCCTAACGGGGCGGGTAAATCGACTATGATGAAAATTCTAACGACCTATCTTGATCCCTCTGAGGGCTCTGCCGCTGTTAATAATTTTGATATATACTCTCAAGCTATTGATGTACAAAAAAGTATAGGGTACCTTCCTGAACACAATCCTTTGTATCTGGAAATGTATGTACGAGAGTATTTAGCATTTAATGCTCGAGTATATAAGATTTCAAAATCCAGAATTGAAGAAGTAATCAAACTAACAGGATTAACTCCAGAGGCCAATAAAAAAATCAGTCAACTTTCTAAAGGATATCGCCAGCGAGTTGGTTTGGCATGTGCATTACTTCATGATCCTCAAGTTTTAATACTGGATGAACCTACAACAGGTTTAGACCCCAATCAACTAGTAGAGATTAGAGAATTAATAAAAACAATTGGTAAAGAAAAAACAGTTTTTTTATCTACCCACATAATGCAAGAGGTTGAAGCAATGTGTGATCGGGTCATTATTATTAATAAAGGAGAAATTGTTGCAGACAAATATTTACATGAAATAGCAGACGAGACTGAGCAGATTATCGAAGTCGAGTTTGATTATCGTATAGAAGAAGCCTTTTTACAAAAATTGTCTAATGTAAGTGATGTAAAAAACATTCATGGGTTTGTTTATCAAATTACTTTTGATACTAAAACAGATATGCGTCCAGTAGTTTTTGACTTTGCTCATGACAATAAACTAAAGATACTACAACTATCTCGAAAAAATAAAAACCTGGAAGGTTTGTTTAGAGAACTCACTAATCCTTCTTAAATATAATTCTTACACCTATATTTTAATCCTTTTATTGACAATGGCTTGTCTTTTCTATATCATTTAAAATATCTTTGAGTTTTTCTACAGAAATAGGCTTAACGATGTAATCGCTTACATACTCAAAAGATTTAGCTCTTAGGATATCTTCTGGATCAACAGATGAAGAAACTACATAAATAATTATTTTCTTTGTGCATGGCACTTTTATGAATTCTTCCAAAAACTGTATCCCATCAAGCACTGGCATATTTAAATCCAACAAAATAACGTCTGGTAATTTTTCATTTGCCGAAATAATTGCTTTTAGATTATTTAATGCTTCTTCTCCATTTCGGAAAACCATAAAACCATTGCAAAAATCAACAAGTTCCATTATTTTTTTAATACCAAATACAAAAATTGGGTCATCATCAATAATACAAGCTATATCAATTTTTTTCATGTTTCATATAAATTTTAAAAGTTGTTCCTTTATTTACTGTGCTTTCTACTTCTATTTTACCGCCCATGGCTTCTACCTGGTTCTTGGTAATAAATAGCCCTATACCTCTGGCTTCTTTATTATTATGAAAAGTCTTATACATCCCAAATAGTTTGGCCTGATGTTTTTTCAAATCAATCCCTAATCCATTATCTTTGATATCCAAGATCGCAAATTCACCTTCTATTCTAGTACTTAAATCAATATAACTTTCTCTTTCTTCAGAACTATATTTTATCCCATTAGTTATAAAATTCAATAAAATACTATCCAAGTATGCCGGGATTCCTAAAATATTTATATCTGGTTGTGTATTATTATTTATAGTCACTATAGTCTCTTTTGCAATAGCAGAAACACTTTCTGTCACTTTATTAATTGCCTCATATAAATTCAATCCGACTAAATTCTCATCAACAGAAGAATTCATTAAGACTACTTCATTTAAATGCACTATGGTTTCGGTAAGGTTCTCGGATGCTGTTTTAAAAAGTTGAATAATTTCATTATCCTCAATCTCTGGATTTTCCTGAATAAACAAATCCAGTAACATTTGAAAATTTCCAGAATGTGATTTTAGATTATGTGAAACTATATGTGCAAAATTACGTAGCCTTTTATTTTGATCTTCTGCAACAGTTAACCATAATTTTAAATCTTTTTCTGCTTTTTTGATTTCGCTAATATCTACCGCAACCCCCAAGTATCCAGTAATTTCATTATTCTCTTTTATTGGCGACACTGTTATCTGAACAGGAAAACAAGTCCCGTCTTTTCTTACATGTGTCCATTCTCTGGCATCATATTCTTCTTTCTCCAACAATGCTATAAAATACTCAAAACCTGTTATTTCTCTACCAAGCAACAATGATAGTTCTTTTCCTCTTTTTTCCAATTCTTCCTTTTGAAGAAACCGTGAAGGGAATTCTTTTAATAGTACTTCATCTTTAGTATACCCTAATAAATTTTCTGCTCCTTTATTAAATGTAGTGATCAAACCATTCTTATCTGTACCTATTATAATTACTTGACTTATATCGTCTATTATACTTTTTAGTTCACCAACTGTATTTTGCAGCTTTTGCCTAGCAAGGATTTCATGGCTTATATCTGCGATTTGCGCAATAAAATACGTTGGCTTATCACTTTCTCCTTTAATAACCGAAACCGAAAGATTGATATATACAATATGGCCATCCTTATGAAAGCATCTTTCTTCCATATTGCTATATAATGTTTCTCCTCTAAAAAGTCTTTGAAACAATTTATCACTGATTGCCAAATCATCTGGATGAAGAATATCTTTAAAAGCCAGTTTTGTCAATTCTTTATTAGAATACCCAAGAATCTCACACAATTTATAATTTACTTTTGTAAAATGACCTTTTTGATCCAACATGACCATTCCTATTGCGGCATTTTCAAAATTTCTTCTGAACATTTCTTCGCTAATACGTAAACCAATTTCTGCTTTTTTGGTCCTAGTGATATCTGCAGTATGCATTAAGATACCTCCTATTTTATTTTCATCGGTATACCATGGTCGCAACTCCCACGTAAGCCATTGTACAGATCCATCTAATCTTTCAAAACGATCTTCTTCACTTTTTAAGACTTCTCCATTAAGACATCTTTTATGATCATCTTTCCATTTTTCTCCTATTTCTGGGAAAACCTCATAATGTGACTTACCAATAATATTATTATCACTAATACTATAATCTTCATACCATTTTTGAGAAACTGCCAAGTAGCACATATTAGTATCGAACATTGCTATTGCACTTGGAGCCTGTTCTATAAATAATTTGCTTTTTTCTAAATCTTTCTTACTCTCAGTGATTTCCTGATGTGAACCAATCATCCATTCTGGGTTTCCTTCTGAGTCCCAGCTCACCACTTTTCCCCGGTCCAGAACCCATATCCACTCTCCATTTTTATGCTTCATTCGGGCTTCACATTCATAAAAAGGTGTTTTTCCTGCAAAATGATCTTGTAACAATTTATTAGATTTTTTTAAATCATCTGGATGTGAGGCTTCTGCCCATGTATTGATAGAAACTGGCTCTAATTCTAGAAGTGTATAGCCCGCTATATTAGCCCACCTCTCATTAAATATGGTTTCTCCTGTTTTTACATTCCACTCCCAAGTCCCTAGGTGCGTACCTTCAATAATATGTTGATAGCGATCTACCTGTCTTTGCAGCTGTACTTCTACTTCTTTTAATTTAGTAATATCGGTATGAGCACCCAGCATTCGTACTGGTTTCCCTTTACTATCACGTATCGCTAATCCTCTACAGTGAATCCATACAGTATGCCCAAATTTATGTTTATATCTTACGATCTGATCATATGGATGTGATGGATCTTTGCAATGTTTTGTAAAATTAAGAAACACCACTTCTAAGTCTTCCTTATTTATAATATCCTGCCATGCAGAAGCATTATGTGGCATCTTTTCTGGATCATACCCCAAAGTCGTCCAAAACTTAGAATTCATCCACTCATTTTCGGGATTATCTAAATCCCAAAACCAAAGCCCATCAAGGCTCGATTTTTGTATAAAATCAAAAATATAATCGTCTTTCTTAATAAGAGCATACAGTTCTTCTTTAAGATAATTTTCTTCTACATTCTCAACATCTTGAGCCTTATCAAACTGATTTTGAATCATTTTTAAATATAAAATTTGGAATAAAACCTTGGTGTCTTATAAAGTTAGACATTAATTTCAATTAAAAAGATTTAAATTCCGCAAACTTTTTATGGTGTTACCTCACATCTCTTTTCGTTAAGTTTTTCCTGAAATCAACTAGGAATTGAAGTGATACTTTGAATCAAAATGAAATACCAAAACAGGTATAAAAAGAGATAAGTACTCTATTCATCAATACTAAGGAAGGGTATTGACATCTTTATTGAAATATAAGTTTCCCTATAAAAAACGCCTCTACTTCAACAATTGAAGGTCTGTTAACCGAAATTACATCTCCCGTACTTCGTATCTCTCCTGTAATTGATTGTTGAGGGTTTACTATGATTTTATTGGTTCCTCTATGAAAAACCTGAACATTCTCTGCCACTAAATTAGCTCCTTCAAATCTTCCGGTTCCTGAAGCAAAATTAACATTTAATGCCTGTACTGTTCCGTTTATAAAAAATGAAGCAATGTTATTTCCTACTACATCAATATTTTCACAATCTACGCTCAAATTAAATGTTCCCGTTGTAGTTTCGGTATTTTCACCAAAATCTTCGGAAAGTAATGTTAATGAAGTATAGGCTAATATTCCATCAGAAGAAATATCAAATTGTGTCCCACTCCTTATTTCTGTGATATTAGGGGCAGTAACAAAAACCTTAGTTTGATTAAGATCTCTAAAAAAGGCACAATCATTAGTATTGCTAAGCACTAGACGACTATCTTCGACTATTGCCGAAACTTCGTTTAGCAAGTTATCTCCTGTTTCAATAACTACTGAAGTAGTTGTTCCTTCTTTTATGATAAGTTCTACATTTGGATTCACCAAAATACGTGTAAAATCAGAAACTTCAATTTCTTTTCTAACTATTGTTCCTGTTCTTTGAAAACAATCTGAAGCATTTTCAGAATCACAACCAATTAAAAATAACACAACCCATATCCCTATACATCTTACCGCTATATATTTTAAAAAAGACTTCAATGAATTAAGTCCGGTATTTTGTTTTATTAAATTTATACTAAGATCCATAGCAGTGCTTTTATAATCTATATCCTATCGAAAACTCCATAGCCTCAGCCTTGGCAGCATGAGATCTAACAGTTAGTGAACTAAATATATTTTTAGTAAAATAATATTGAACTCCTGCTCTAAGATACGTTTGTCCTTCAAAATCATAAGGATAATACACATAATACCCTATTTGTGTGAGTACCGAAATTCTATTTACTCTTAATTCATGTCCCAGGAACATTCCTACTCGTTTAGCATCTTCATCCCCTGTAGTTCCATCATTAAACCCTCCTGCTGCTCTAAAATCTATATAACGCTCCAAGGTTTTAGAAAAAAACACTTCTGCTCCTAACTGAATGGCACTTTTTTTATTTAATCTCTTATCTACAAAACCTCCAAACGTATAAAAAGGAAATCTTCCTGATCCTACTACATCACTTTCATTAACTCCACTTCTAAAAATAAAACCATAACCTATTGGCTCTCTTCCTTTAAGAGCCCCTTCTTCCTTCTCTATGTATTCTGGAGTTTCCTGATCTAATGCGTAGGTTATTCCTGCATTTAAAAATAATGTATTAGTACTTTTATTTGGTGCCTTAGAATTTCCATTAGAATAATGAACAACCCCTAAGCCTGCTTGCAACCCAAAACCCTTAATAAGGTTCTCCTTTTTTGCTTGTAATAAAAAATAAGTTCCGCTGGATAAATGTGTACCATGGGCTACATTTCTATAATTATCATCTTCATCATATGGATTTGTGCTATATCCAATTCCTTGGCCTATCCTAAGATTTAGATACCGTTTTAAGAAATAAAAATTATAATGGACAAACAGACCTAAATGCTTTCCCAAAAACTCATTATCCATATCCTGATATAAAAAGGAAACGCCATAATCAGGATAATTATATAATCGTTGCCATTTTTCATCTCCAAATGTCTTACGCTGAAAGGAAAGAATCACACCAGATGGATGACCTGTGATTAAATGCGAGATATCAGGATTATGTTTTAGGATGGCACCATAAAAGTTATTAACATCCAACGTATAATTAACTTTAGATTCTATCTGAGCATACGTACCAAAATGAACGATAAAGATGAGTAAATAAATCCTTTTTATCATCCGGCAAAAGTATGATAGACCTTCGAGGTTTCCAAACACTGATGGATCTGGTTTTACCCTTGCATTGTTTTCATTATTTAAACCGCTGTAAATCAAATATTTCACCAATCACATAAGCTTAGTAATATTGCTTCAAAAAAGGTTATGAATTTAAGACACTCTTGTAAAGGGTCCAAAAACCTATCTTGGATCCCGACTTAAATATATATTTAAGTCTGTAACAAAAAAATCCTAGTAACAGTGAGTTTAAACTCACTGTTACTAGGATTTTTGTATTAGAGGGCAATATAATTTTAATAATTATGGTGTACAATCACTAGAATAGTTAGCCATAGCATCTTTTTTCCACTTACTTAAATATGGTGCAGTAGGGTCATCTACTTCTATACAAGTAAGAGAAGGGTTATTTTGTAACTCTGATCTTACTAGCCTTGCATTGGATCCATTTTTTACTTTCAAAGTAGTAAGTTGATTGTTATAACAAGATAGATAGCGTAAAACATTATTTTTTTGTATATCCAGTGTTATCAGTTTGTTCTTATAGCAATATAACCCGTACAAGGCTGTATTTTTACTAACATCCAGAGTAGTTAATTGATTGCCATCACAATGAAAGCTACTTAAGGCTGTATTTTCCGTTATGTCCAAAGTAGTAAGGCGATTGTTGGAACAAGATAGCACACTCAATGCTCTATTTTTACTTACATCCAACGTATTTAATGGGTTATTTGAACAAATCAGATAATTTAATCTCCTATTTTTAATTACATTTAGATTAGTGAGTTTATTTCTCCCACAATTCAAGGTTCTCATCATTACATGATTACTTACATCTAGCTTAGTTAGTTTATTCTCTTGGCAAAAAAGCGAATTCAAATCATTTTCACTTATATCCAAGACAGCAAGTTGGTTATAACCACAATCCAGATCTTTCAACATAACATTTTTACTTATGTCCAGTGCAGTAATTTGGTTATTACTACAATCTAACTTAGTTAACTTCGCGTTTTTGCTTACATCCAAGGCAGTAAGTTGGTTATTACTGCATTCCAAGGTTTTCAACACCGTGTTTTTACTTACATCCAGAGTAGCAATAAACCAATTATCACTGCAATCCAGAGTTTTCAATACTGCATTTTTGCTTACATCTAATGTAGTGAGTTGATTACTTCTACAACTCAGAGAGTTCAATTTAGTATTTTCACATACATGTAATGTAGTAAGTTGATTGTAATTACAACTCAGATTGATCAAGTTAACAAAATATTTGATCCCTGAAAGATTGGAGATGTTTTTAAAATCTAAGTAAAGTGATCTTACATTTTTCGCTTCTTCTACAGAGATTTCTTTGTCATTATCTGTGTCTACATAATCTTCTAGCAATGCCTTTTTAAAATTAGGATCAGGAAATATAATATTGCCACCAATAACTTCTGCTTTTGCTGTTTTATTTAGATTTACCGATGCCTTATCCTGCATGATATTTGTATCATCATTAGAGCATGAGATAACCATTGCGCTGATAAACAGCACAACAAAGAATTTCAGATTTTTCATGAGTTTTATTTTAAGTTTTTAGAATAATTTTATTACTGCAGTAGTTCGAATACAAAAATCCGTTTTGCATAGAATGATAACACCCCTGTAAACAGTGAATCTGATAAAAAAGTAAAAACTTTGTTTAGTTTTTACTTCACAAAAAAACCTGTTAGATTAACATCTAACAGGTTTTTGCTAAAATTATACATTTAAAACCGGCGGTTATTACCGCTCTTTTCTTTTAGGAAAGAAAGTGTCAAAACTTTGAAGTTTTTTAAAACACCCCTTCAGCAATCTTTCTAATATTATCCGACTTACCCATCGAATAATAATGCAATACAGGAACTCCATACTCCATCAGTTCTTTAGATTGTTGTATTGCGAATTCTACTCCTACCTCTCTGACTTCCTTATTGGTTTTGCATTTTTCTACTGCTCGCACCAATTCATCTGGCATATCCAGTTTAAAAACCTGAGGTAATAATTGCAAATGTCTTTTTACTGCTACGGGTTTAATCCCGGGAATTATAGGTACATTAATTCCTGCTTCTCTAGCTTTTTTGACAAAATCAAAATATCTTTTATTATCAAAAAACATTTGGGTTACTACATAATCTGCTCCTGCATCTACCTTATCTTTTAATCTTCTGATATCAGAATCTACAGAAGGGGCTTCCATATGTTTTTCTGGGTAACCAGCAACTCCTATGCAAAAATCGGATTTGTTATCCGTTTCAATCACTTCATGAAGAAATTGCCCTTTATTCATATTCAATACCTGCTCTACCAACTCACTAGCATAACTATGCCCTCCTTTGGTAGGAGTGAAATATTTTTCCTCCTTCATTGCATCACCACGCAAAGCCATTACATTTTCAATTCCCAAATAGTGACAATCTACCAATAAATATTCTGTTTCTTCTTTAGTAAACCCACCACATAGTACATGAGGGATTGTATCTACATTGTATTTATGAGTAATCGAAGCACAAATACCTACGGTACCTGGACGCATACGGGTTAGTTTCTTATCTAATAATCCTTCTCTATCAATATAAATAAATTCTTCTCGAGAAGTAGTTACATCAATAAAAGGAGGATTAAATTCCATTAATGGATCAATATTATCATATAACTCTTGTATACTTCTTCCTTTCTGTGGAGGTATTAACTCAAAAGAAAACAATGTTTTTTCTTTTGCTTTTTTTATGTGATCTGTTACTTTCATCTAATCTATAATTCCTTATTCTTCGTTTATCTTTTTCGGTGTTAGGATAACTTTCATTATCTACATTTTAATATCTATTCTTTAATATCTGCATCGTATTAAAAAAATCTAACATAAAATCTTTCATTTTAACAAAGTTCCTATTCTTAATATTCCTTATTTTAATTGACTATATACCATATTGATTTGTCCTAAGTGATAGATATCATGTTGTATCACACCATTTATCATGTACTCATTTCTATATCTACGTCCAGCTACTTGTTCATTTAACCATGAATCCGGTTTTGTTAATAGTAATTCGCATATTATATTTTGAGTCTCAATTAATTCTTCAATGATTTTTTTCTTTTCTTTTTCATTTTGTATTGAAACATTTTTTCTCCAATCCTTCTCAGAATTTAGTTCAATATCAAAAGTTTCATTTCCTTTTAGTTTTTCGATGACAAACCCTCTCCAATCTACCAGATGGTAAAGTAACTCTGATATTGAGTGCGATACTTTCTTTGGTTTTTTATCCCAAAAAAGTACAGGAATATGTTCTAATGATTTTAATATAGAATTTCCAAACCATGGTTCTCCTTCAAAAACCTCATCATACTTTTTAATACTATCTTTTATATTCATCCGGGTTTGTATTTAGTCAACTATATTAGGACTCAACCATTTCTTTGCATACTCAATATCTACATCTTTACGTTCTGCAAAATCTTTTACCTGATCTTCTTTCATTTTTCCTAATCCAAAATATCGAGCTTCGGGATTAGCAAAATAATATCCAGATACAGATGCTGCAGGCCACATAGCAAGGCTTTCTGTTAATTCTACTCCGATTCGTTCTTTAACCCTAAGCAATTCCCAAATCGTTATCTTTTCGAGATGATCCGGGCAAGCAGGATATCCTGGTGCAGGTCGAATACCTTTATATGCTTCTTTTATTAATTCTTCATTGGTTAATGATTCATTATTAGCATATCCCCAATCTTCTTTACGTACTTTTTTATGCAAATATTCTGCAAAAGCTTCGGCTAATCGATCTGCCAATGCTTTAATCATAATCGAATTATAATCATCGTGATCTGCTTCAAAAGCTTCTGCTAGTTCCTTGGTTCCAAAACCTGTTGTTACACAAAAACACCCCATATAATCTTGAATTTCGCTTTCTTTTGGAGCTACAAAATCAGATAATGCAAAATTTGGTTTACCAGCATGTTTTTTTAATTGTTGACGTAGTGTTCTGAATTTAAAAGCTCCTTGTTCTGAAGACACCTCAATATCATCATCATCTACCGTATTAGCCTTGAAAAGTCCATACACAGCTTTTGCTCCTAATAATTTTTCATCAAATACTCTCTGTAATAATTCTCGTGCATCTTTAAACAAAGATGTGGCTTGTTCTCCAACGACAGTATCAGTTAAAATAGCAGGATATTTACCATGTAAGTCCCAGGATCTAAAAAACGGTGACCAATCGATATAAGGTTCTAATTTTTTCAAATCAAAATCTTCTATAACCTTAACTCCAAGTTTGTTTGGTGTTACAATTTTAGAAGTTTGCCAATCAATTACATATTTATTTTTTCTGGCCTCTTCAATACTCAAATATTCTTTTTGTTTTGTTCTCTTTAGAAACCCATCTCTAAATTTTTCATAATCTTCTTTAAGATCACCTACATATTTTTGATTGTTTCTTTTATTTAATAAATCACCAACAACTGTTACTGCTCTTGATGCGTCATTAACATGCACTACTGCATTTTTATATTGTGGATCAATCTTAACTGCGGTATGAGCTTTTGATGTGGTTGCCCCACCAATCAATAATGGAATATTGAAATTCTTGCGTTCCATTTCTTTAGCCAGGTGAACCATTTCATCTAGTGATGGAGTTATTAATCCACTTAATCCTATGATATCTACTTGTTCATCAATTGCTGTCTGAATAATTTTATCGGGAGGAACCATTACTCCAAGGTCTACAATCTCATAATTATTACATCCTAATACTACCGAAACAATATTTTTGCCAATATCATGTACATCACCTTTTACTGTTGCCATTAAAATACGGCCATTAGAATCATTTTCTCTTACTTTTTCTCCAGAGAGCGCACTCTTTTTCTTTTCTTCTTCAATAAATGGAAGTAGATATGCTACTGCTTTTTTCATTACCCTAGCAGATTTTACTACTTGGGGTAAGAACATTTTACCAGACCCAAAAAGGTCGCCAACAACATTCATTCCTGTCATCAGGTTTCCTTCTATCACTTCTATAGGTTTATCTGCTACTTGCCTTGCTTCTTCTACATCTTCAACGATATATTGATCAATCCCTTTTACAAGTGCTCTTGTAATCCTATTCTGTAGTGATTCTTCTCGCCACGAAAGATCTACAGTTCTTTCTTTACTCGTTCCTACTACAGTTTCTGCAAAATCTAATAATCGTTCGGTAGCGTCATCTCTTCGATCCAGAATTACATCTTCTACATGTTCTAAAAGATCTTTGGGAATATCATCATATACTTCTAGCATTGCAGGGTTTACGATTCCCATATTCATTCCGGCCTTAATTGCATGATACAAGAAAACGGAATGCATTGCTTCGCGAACTGTATTATTTCCTCTAAATGAGAAAGACACATTACTTACACCTCCACTTACACTACAATGTGGTAAATTTTCTCTTACCCATCGTGTGGCTTCAATAAAATCGATCGCATTTTTACGATGTTCTTCCATTCCGGTTGCCACCGGAAATATATTTAGATCAAATATGATATCTTCTGGTGGAAACTTTAATTTATGAACCAATATATCATAGGATCGTTTTGAAATTTCTATACGACGTTCATAATTATCTGCTTGTCCAACCTCATCAAATGCCATTACAATTACAGCTGCACCATATCTTTTTATAGCTTTTGCATGTGATATAAACTCTTCTTCTCCTTCTTTAAGGCTTATAGAATTTACCACACATTTTCCTTGTACCACTTGCAATCCAGCTTCGATGATTTCCCATTTAGAGCTATCTATCATAATGGGTACTCGAGCAATATCTGGTTCTGCCATGATAAGGTTAAGAAACCTCACCATTGCATCCTTACCATCGATCAAACCATCATCCATATTGATATCAATGACCTGCGCTCCTCCTTCTACCTGATGTCTTGCTATATCTAAAGCTTCATCAAATTTTTCTTCTTTGACCAACCGCAAAAACTTACGTGATCCTGCTACATTAGTTCGCTCCCCAACATTAATAAAATTCGTTTCAGCAGAAACGATCATTGGTTCCAGACCAGAGAGCTTAAGATATTTTCTTTCTTCCTTAGTACTCATATGCTATACTTCTACTCCTACTACTCTTGGTTTATAATCTTTTGCTAAATCTGCTATTGCTTTAATATGTTCTGGAGTAGTACCACAACAACCGCCAATAATATTTACTAAGTTTTTTTCCATGTATTCTTTAATCTGTTCTGCCATTTGCTCTGGTGTTTCGTCATACTCTCCAAATGCATTTGGTAATCCGGCATTAGGATGTGCAGATATTCCAAAACTTGCTTTCTGAGCTAAAACTTCTAAATAGGGAGTCAGTTGATTTGCTCCCAATGCACAATTAAATCCAACCGACAACATCGGAATATGAGATAAAGAAATTAAAAATGCTTCTGCAGTTTGGCCTGATAATGTTCTTCCACTTGCATCCGTTATTGTACCACTTACCATGATGGGTACATCAATATTTCTTTCGTCTTTTACTTCTTCAATTGCAAAAAGTGCTGCTTTAGCGTTTAATGTATCGAAAATAGTTTCTACCAATAAAATATCCGCACCTCCGTCTAATAGTGCTTCAACCTGTTGTTTATAAGCGATTCTTAATTCATCAAAAGTTACTGCTCTATATCCAGGATCATTTACATCGGGGGACATACTTGCTGTTCTGTTCGTGGGACCAATAGATCCTGCTACAAAGCGAGGTTTATGAGGTTCTTTTTCGGTCAACTCATCTGCTACTTCTTTGGCTATTTTTGCTGACTGATAATTTAGCTCATATACCAAATCTTCCATTTCATAATCTGCCATAGCAATGGTTGTTCCCGAAAAGGTATTAGTTTCTACGATATCTGCTCCCGCTTCAAAATAAAGTCGATGTACTTCTTTTATTGCTTCGGGCTGGGTAATACTCAATAAATCATTATTACCTTGCACAGGAGTAGGCCAATCCTTGAATCGTTCTCCTCTAAAATCTTCTTCTGTAAACTTATGTCTTTGCAGCATGGTCCCCATGGCTCCATCAAGCACAAGGATTCTTTCTTCTAGTATTTTGTATATCTCTTTCATTACTTATCAAGTATTATTGTGGATTCCAGTTCTAGTCTGTACTATGTGCAGACAAAATACTGGAATAACAAAAAATAGTATTAATTCTCTATTAAAATAAAGAATTAGTGTATCAAGAAAAATAAATGGAAAAACATAGCAGAGCTATGAATCTTCGTTATCTATACCGCTATAACGGATAGAATGTAGCACCTTCTTTACAAGATAAAGGGTTGCTAAGGTTTCATAGGGTCTATTCCCTCCACCTTTCTCGATAACAATTAGTATATATATGAACTAAACAGCACCTGCTGTTAATCTAACTACAAATAAAAGGCATAGCCTTTTGTTATGCAAGTTTATTTATCAATTTCATCTCGTATTAACAAAAAAAGATTACCCAAAAGGGTAATCTCTATTCTACATACATATATTTTTTTATTACCTTCGAAGTTCTGAACCTCCAAAACCTCCTGTATTATGCCCCAGAGAGATATAATTTGGTCCTTCGACAAACCCTCTTAGAATTCCGCCATTATTTGTATTCCCTTTAGGAACATCTACCCAATCCAACCATAACTGGCTATAGAAACGACTTCCCCAGGCAACATTAGACCATGTAGGGCGACCATTTACAAAATTGCGTTCTCCAAACCAAACAACCATATTACCTATCTGCCTGATATAGTAAATACCACCATCATCTCCTACCCATCGACCAGTAATATTATTGCTATCATTTACAACTCCAAATCCTGCCTGACGTGGACGAGGAAGGTATGAAGGCCGGGCAGTTTTTGTCCAAGCTGAACCTCCAAAATTACTTCCCGACACCTTAGTAAAACCGCTTCCAAAACAACCTATAGACAATGTTAAACTTCCACTTCCTGCTATTCTACCTTTAGGTACATCATAAAAACTTCCGGTAATTATTTTACCACTAATAGTACCTTTAAAAACATTGGCCCAAATACCTGATGGATGTTCTCCAAACCAGTAAACCTTGTTCCCAATATGTCTAACATAATAATGCCCTCCATCATTAGCATAATAGTACCCAGATAAATTTGGTATAATAGAACACCAATCGATATCTATGATATCAATATTGATTCCATTTTCCTTCAAATAATCTTTTTTTGCTTTAGTGAGGAATTCTTCTTGCTCTACATTTATTGTATTTAATTCTTGGTCTACAATTGATTCTTTTTCACAATTTGCAAATAATAATAATAATATGCTTGCTAATAAAAGAATCGAAATACTTAAATTAAATCGAGTTTTTTTTGTTCTCATGCCTCTTTATTTTTTTGTGTTTTCTATACTCTAGTTATGTTAATTCTCATTAAACAAATATTCCTAACAATATTTTTAAGTCTATTTTTTTCAATTCAAAAATACAGCCAAAACAGATAAAAAAACGGGGTCAAAAACCCCATTTAACATAAGTGTAATACATCTATTATAAGAGGAAAACACCTTTTTCTTCTTGTGATTATTGCAACATACATATTCGATAAGAGGTCTTTACAAAAAAGAGCTTAACAACAATACTATTCCCTTTTATGAACGAATTAATTTCTAAAAATAATTGGTGGAGTCGAAACTGGAAATGGGTACTTCCTACAACAGGGTTCGTTGTTTGTGTATTTGTGTTTTTTATAATGACAGGTAATGCTGCTTTTAGATACGGATCTGTTTATGTTCAACCAAATATTACAGGAAATGCTGTTGAAATAGCCAAAAAAAATGATCTTGTTATTGAAAAATTAGGTGAACTATCTCCTGTAGATTTCTTTCGATTACTAGAGGGAGAAGTTCAATATTCAAATCACAATACTTCAATTGCAATAACAGTTGGGATTAGAGGCACCAAAGGAAAAGCTAAATTAGATATTGTAGCTTATAAAAAAGGGACAAACTGGGAATATCAAAAAATTACGGTTAGAATTAAAAAGCCAAAAAAAGAATCTATTAAAATCCTGGGAGAATAATATAATTAAGACTCCGGGGCCAATTCTATTTCTAACCCATCCAACTCAGGAGTAATTGGGATTTGACATCCTAATCTACTATTATCTTCTACATAAAAGGCTTCTGCCAACATCAAATCTTCATCCTGCCCCATTTCTGGTAATTCGTGATCAGATAAAATATAGCATTGACAAGAAGCACACATAGCCATTCCTCCGCAAGTTCCTTCTACTGGCAACTCATAAGCTTTACAAATTTCCATTAAATTCATAGCCATATCTGTAGGTGCTTGTATCTCATGTACTACACCTTCTCTATCTTTTATTTTTATGGTAACATCTGACATATCTTTTTATTTCTGTCTGCAAATATAATCAAAGACCACACAGGTCTCATGCAAGGTCTTTATATTTTATTTTAAATTATTTAGAGCATCTATATAGGAGCTATATCTTGTTTCTTTAAACTGGTAATTATGAAGATTTTTTAAAAGACCAAATATACTGAATCTTATAAAAAATGCCTATATAATAATCAACGTATAAGTATACAATTTTGTAAAAATTAAACCAACAAAAAACATACCATATAATGAGAAATAACAGGACAAGAAAACATCGATTACACTAAAAACCTATAACTATCCCACAACTACTATAGTATAGAGGCTTCTGTAATGAAAATTAATAAAAAGAAATTACCAAAATTAGATACAACTAAGATTTATTATAGTTTTAGTTTGTATTTTTTTTGTTCTAACCAGCCCGTAAAAATGACTACCAATAAAGAAAAAACAAAAGACATAAATAGTCCTATAATAGAAGAGTTTAATATATCAGGAAACTTAATATTGGTAATTACATAAATTGGATATATGAGATAGGGGATCATGTAGCATGTTAACGTTGCTGTACCTGCCGGAGCGATTATTTTTGCCCAACTTGTTTGTTTTTTCACATCTGTGATATAATACAACATTGTAAATATAAGAAAACCTATTCCTGTGCAGATAGCTAACCAAGATGGTGTTCCCTGTATTTTAGAAATACCCCAATAAGTCCGGGTTACCATTCCAAAAACAATATGTAGTACTCCTAATCCTATTAAACTTATATAACACCATTTTATATTTGTCCCCGATAACTTTTTAAATACTAATGTTGCTACAATACCAGCGGTAGTAAATGCAGGAATAGTACCTGTATATAATGTAGAAAACAAAGTAATAATATCGTTTTCAAAAATTAGTTTATCAGTCTGATTCAATATAGAAAGCACATTAAAAATTCCCCATAAAATAACCATTGTAGTAATGTTTCTCTTGCTATATAGATAAACCAACCCGTTTATAAGATAAGCCCAACCAATAAGTCCCAAAATTCCCCACCAATGTGTTTTCATCCAACTTTCTCCCTTAGAACCTCCATTGTATATAACTGCTAAAAAAACAAGTATAATAAACCCTAAGACTTGAAAATAAATATGCCATTTTTTTTGAATTGGACTTTTTTTCCAATTCATCCAAATTAATAGTATTGCAAAGGCCATAAGTAAACCCCAAAAATATTTCCCGATAAGAATACTTTCATGGTGTGCATTTTCATAATTCACCATAAAAACTCCAATTAATAACAACGATAGAGACCTTATCAGTATATGCTTAGCAATCAAAGATTTACTTTCTTTTTTCGCAAGTCTATTTTCGATTGCATAAGGAATACTAAGACCAACAATAAATAAAAACAAAGGAAAAATAATATCAGAAAATCCCATGTAATCTTCACTCGCATTGGCATGTTGAAGCCACTTAGGAATATCTGTAAGTGTCCAGAAGTCATTTACCCAGATCATTAAAACCATTGTCAAAGCTCTAAAAATATCTATTGAAGCAATCCTCATATTTAAAAATCTGCATTAATTGTTTTTTGCAAAACTTCCCAATGTTCATCTGTCATTCTATTTGGTGTAAAAAGACAAATACCAGTTGCTCCATTTTGAATTGATTCAATAATTGCAGCTTCTAATTCTTCTGGTAATAAACCATGATTTTCGGGATCGGCTTCATTTGCTTTATTTTTAGGTTTCGGGCAAATGAATAAACCACTATAAACAGGTTTCTTGCCATTAACAGCGGTTACTTCTTCTTTTGTAAGTTCACCAATCCATTTTGTATCTCCCAGATAGAAGTCGTTATAATTCATTGGAAAAAATGCATCCAAATTCCATTTATCCCATTCTTGTCTGACTAGTTTTTTTGCAATAGAATTCGGTCCTGGAAACACTGCTGCGTTAATCACTTTATTTTTACCATGTACTACATCCGCCAATCTATTCACTGTTTTAGTTATCAAATCATAACGAAATTGTTTCCATTCTTCAACTTGGGAAGGGTCCTCAACATCTTTAATATCAATACCCGATAATGATTTAAAATCATGAACACATTTATCACAATAGCAATAGTCAAATTGAGGGTATTCTTTATCCATTACTAAATCATATTTTTCCCATAATCCTTTTGCCAAAATTACATCTGGAAAACGTATATAATCTAAATGAATTCCGTCTACCTCCTTTACATCAGCAACACTACTGTATAGGTTTTTGAGGAAATCATACACTTCTTCTTTATTAGGACATAAAAACTGGTAATGTGAAACATATGCAGGTTTATCATATGCAGATTCACCATTTCGATTAATGGCGTACCATTCTGGTTTTAATTTTGGATTAGAATTTTGTATCATGGTAGGTATCCATGCATGAAACTCCATCCCTGTTTCTTTTACAATTTCACCAACTCTTTTATAAGTTAAAGGATCATGACCTGCAGAATACATTAAACCGTCAATTCCTTTATTTTTTAATTCTTGAAACTGATTTTTTAATTCTTCATCTGACGCATCTTTAGGCAATTGTGCCCATGCGTAAACAGGTATTTTGTTTTTAGTGACTACACTTTTCTCAGTTTTATTTTTACAAGCAATTAATAAAAAAACAATCGAAAGAATAGAAAGTAGCTTTTTCATAAGAACGTTTAAAAAAAATTAGAATCATAGGTAAAGAAAAAAAATAGAGATTAAAATTTTTTTCTACAAAACACATCATTTCATAGAAGTACAACCTGTTTTATAACCTATTATACCATTTTTGATAATATCCAAACGGGTTATTGAAGCAACTAAATCTTTATTGTCAGGATTCAAAATAAAACAAGTGCATACTGAAACCGATTTTTCAGTATGCACTTGTTTTGCCTTTACGGTAAAATTTATTTTTAATTAATGGCTTTTACCACTTCTTTTTTAGCTTCTTTTTTAGTTCCATCAAATCCTTCTACTCCCCCAACAGTTGTATATTTCATAACATACTTTTTATCTGGGAATATTCTTTGGTAAGCGCTCTGACACATAATAGCTGCTTCATGAAAACCTGAAAGAATCAATTTTAGTTTTCCTTTATACGTATTTACATCACCAATGGCATAAACTCCCGGGATATTAGTCTGGTAGTCGTAAGAATTATCTACTTTGATTGCATTTTTCTCGATCTCTAATCCCCAATCTCCTATTGGTCCTAATTTTGGTGATAATCCAAATAACGGAATGAAGTAATCTGTATCTAAAATAATTTCTCCTTTTGTTTTATGTTTTATACCAACAGCTGTAATGTGATCATCGCCTTTTAATTCTTTTACTTCAGCTTCAGTAATCAGGTTTATTTTACCTAATTTAGAAAGTTCTGCTACTCGTTCTACAGAATCTAAAGCTCCTCGAAATTCGTTTCGTCTATGTACCAGAGTTACTTCGCTAGCAACATCTGCTAAGAAAATCGACCAATCTAAAGCAGAATCTCCTCCGCCTGAAATTACAACTCGTTTATCTCTATATACTTCTGGATCACGTATAATATATGCTACTCCTTTATCTTCAAAATCAGCAATATTTGGGATTGGTGGTTTACGAGGCTCAAAAGAACCTAATCCTCCAGCAATTGCAACTACCGGCGCATTATGCTGCGTTCCTTTATTGGTAGTTACCAAAAATGTATCGTCTTCTAATTTCTCGATAGTTTCTGCTCTTTCACCCAGGGTAAACCCAGGGTTAAAAGGTTTTATTTGCTCCATTAGGTTATCTACCAATTCTCCTGCTAATATTTCTGGAAACCCAGGAATATCATATATTGGTTTTTTGGGATATATTTCTGAGCATTGCCCACCTGGTTGTGGTAAGGCATCAATAAGATGCGTCTTTAACTTCAGTAATCCTGCCTCAAAAACAGTAAATAATCCTGTTGGTCCCGCTCCGATTATTAAAATATCAGTCTTGATCATTTTTCAACTTCTTTTTTTCCTATTAATCCTTTGGTAAATTCGTTTAGTGTCTCCACTTTTTCTTCAAAATTACCTTTTATTGTTTTTCTGTACTCGTTTAAATTTTTAACTAAATCATCAATGTTTTCAGGTATCGCTTCCTCAAAAAACTGACGTAATCGTTTGGCTGTCGTTGGCGATTTCCCATTAGTAGAAATAGCCACTTTTACATTGCCTTTGGTTACAATTGCACCCATATAAAAATCGCAATATGGTGGATTATCTGCTACATTAACCAATATACTTCGTTTCCTGCAATCTTTATATACTTGTATATTAACTTTAGGAACATCTGTAGTAGCAATCACAATGTGTTTTCCTTTGAGAAAACGTTTGTGATATTTTTTATGTATCATTTCCACTCCAAACTTCTTTGCTAATAGTATTGTATCTTTTCTAAACATTGGCGATACTATAGTCACCTTAGCATCTGGGCTGGATTTTAGTAAGAACGTAAGCTTTTCTTCTGCTACATTCCCTCCTCCTATTATAAGGATTTCAAGGTTTGCAGTCTTTAAAAAAACCGGATATAAATTATTTCTTTCTTTCATCTTTAAGCTAGTCCTGAACTATTAAGATACAATTTCTTCCCGAACTTCATTATAAATCGAAGCTAGCCGAACTCGTTGGCTTACTACTTCTCCTATTACAATAATTGCCGGTGAGGATAATTCTTTTTCTAAAACTACTTCCTCAATGTTCTCTATTGTACCATATCCAAACTTCTCTTTTTTTGTAGTCCCGTTTTGGATAATAGCAACCGGAATGTCTTGCTTATTTTCGGCTGCAAAGATACTAACTATTTCATTCAACTTACTCATTCCCATCAAAATTACCACAGTTGCATTTGATTTTGCTGCCAGGCATATGTCCTGTGATAATTTGTGGGATTTTGTGGTTCCTGTAATTACCCAAAAACTTTCTGAGGATCCTCTTTTTGTTAATGGGATTCCTTGATATGCAGGGACAGCTAAAGATGATGATATACCAGGAACTATATCGGTTTCTACATCAAATTGTTGTGCATAATCAATCTCTTCTGCTCCGCGTCCAAAAATAAAAGGATCTCCTCCTTTTAATCGCACTACATGCCCATGGCTTTTGGCTCTACTTACTATCAATTCATTAATCTGCTCTTGTTGATATGCATAGCATCCTTTTCTTTTACCAACGAATATCTTCTCTGCTTTATATGCATAATCCAATAAGGTTTCATTGATAAGTGCATCATATAACACCACATCTGCAGACTCTAAAGCTTTAATCGCCTTAAGAGTGATCAAATCCGGATCTCCCGGACCTGCTCCTACTACTGTTAATTTTGATGCTCTAGTATTTATCATTTTCTTTATGCATTTTCTACTTCAACAGCTCTAAACTCCTGTACTTTTTGTAAAAATTGTTTTGCACTTTTGATATAATCTACTGCAAAATTTCTGGTAGGCGTATTTTTTTGAAGTTGATAGATCAAATCTGCAAATGTTCCTTCTAATTGTACTTTTCCACTTGCTACAAATTCTTCGTCAAACTGACGAATGATTCCTGCATGTGTATTTGTTTTTTTGTTTTCGGCTAACAATAATGCTTTTGCAGAATTAACTAATGAGCTGTATGCATGATATACAGCATCAGAGTATATCTCATTCTCAAAAGATATTTTCGCATTTTCTATTTTCTCTTCACTTTCTAAGAACAAAGTAGCTATTAAATCTATAACTACTCCTGCACATTCTCCTACTCCGATTGCCTTTACATAATTTTCTTCTGTTCCCCAATCGATAAAATCTTCTTGAGTAAGACTATCTACATTAGATAAATCGGTAAGAAAATCATAGAAATACTTTTCTCCTTGCTCAGTATAATAGTCTATAAAAGTTTTACCGTTAGCATTTGCTTCAAAATCATTAAGGATTCTACGTAATGCTTCTGGCCCTCTTCTACTTGGTATTTTTACTACTTTATCGGCAAAACGACCATTACCATCTCCTAAGTTTCCTCCTCCTAATAAGACTTGTAATGCAGGTGCAACTAGTTTATCCTTAGTACGTACAGACATTCCCTGGAAACCAATATTTGCCATATTGTGTTGCCCACAAGCATTCATACACCCACTAATTTTGATCACCAAATCTTCTTTTTCAAGATATTGAGGGTATTCTGTTTTGATTACTCGTTCTAGTTCCTCGGCAATACCTGTACTACTTGCAATTCCTAAATTACAGGTATCTGTTCCTGGACAAGCGGTTATATCTACTGCTTTATTGTAACCAGATTCTACAAATCCTAATTTTTCTAATTCTTGATAGAAAAACGGTACTATATCTTCTTTTACAAAAGGGATCAAAATATTCTGACGCAATGACAATCTTATTTCTCCCGCAGCATATTTCTCTACTAAATCTGCTAACAATCTAGCTTTATCAGTATAAAAATCTCCTAATAACACTTTGACACCTATAGCTACATACCCCTCTTGTTTTTGCGCTATTACATTGGTAGATTTCCACAGGTCAAAGGTTTTTTGGTTTTTGATCTCTACTTGAGGCGCTTCAACTTCAACCGGAACTGAAGTTTTATATGCTTCTGCATCAATCACAACAGTTTTCTGTTCTATTGCGTTTTGCTCTGCTTCTACTAATTCTCTGAACGCTTCAACACCTATGTCTTTAAGTAAAAACTTCATTCTTGCCTTGGCTCTACTTTTTCGTTCCCCATGGCGATCAAAAACCCTCAACACTCCTTCCATCAAAGGGATAATTTTTTCTGATGGCAAGAAACTGTACAACTCATCTGCATGTCTTGGTTGCGATCCTAATCCACCACCTAGCATGACTTTAAATCCTCTAACTCCATTTTTAATTTTAGCAATAAAGCCAAGATCATGCATATAGGATAGTCCTGTATCTTCTTCAGTTCCTGAAAAAGAAACTTTGAATTTACGTCCCATTTCCTGACAGATAGGGTTTCTTAAAAAGAAACGAAATAATGCATCTGCATAAGGTGATACATCAAAGGGTTCTTTTGGATCAATTCCGGCAGTTTCTGATGCAGTTACATTACGAACTGTATTACCACAAGCTTCTCTTAACGTCACATCATCTTTTTCTAACTCTGCCCAAAGTTCTGGGGTTCTATTTAAATCTACATAGTGAATTTGTATATCCTGACGTGTAGTGATATGCAATCTCCCTCGAGAATACTCATCAGAGACTTCACAAATACGTCTTAATTGATTACTTAACACTTTACCGTATGGCAACTTAATACGAATCATCTGCACTCCTTCCTGGCGTTGGCCGTATACGCCACGTGCCAAACGAAGGCTACGAAACTTTTCTTCATCAATCTTACCCTTATGGAATTGCTCAATTTTATTAGCTAATTCTATAACATCTTTTTGAACAATTGGGTTTTCTATTTCGGTTCTAAAACTTTGCATCTTTTTTCGTATTTCTGCCTTTAAAAAAGGTCATAGTTATGACTTTTGTATGATGGTTTTATGATTCTATTTTTTTGTTTTTCTTTCTATAAAGAATGGCTTATATTTATTCTATAAAGCCAACTCCTGAAGTAGTATTGGTTTGTGAATCTATTAATATAAATGATCCTGAAGCTTTATTCTTGCTATAAGAATCAACTGCTAAAGGTTTGCTTAACTGTATCTGAACTTTCCCTATTTCGTTTAAACTCAAAGCATTTTTTGAAGTATCATCACCAGAAAAATCAGTTGCAATGGTTCCGTTTATACTTTTCACTTTTGCCAAAATCCGATTACTTCCACTTTGTATAAAGTAATTTGTTCCTGGATTTAGATCTTTACTGTCCATCCAGCATACTGTTGCTGTGAGTTGTTTTTCTACTCGGGGCTTTTCTGATGATTTTACAATCATATCTCCTCGACTTACATTTACATCATTTTCTAAAGTAATTGTACAAGAACTCCCTCTACCGGCGGTATCAAACTTCTGATCGAAGAAGTAAATTTCTTTTACTTTTGATGTAGTTAATGATGGTAAAATTGTTACCTCATCTCCAATCGAAAGGTCACCTCCATATAATTTACCTGCATATCCTCTAAAATCATGAAACTCATCTTTTTTAGGACGAATCACAGTTTGAATTGGAAAACGTACCTGAGCTTTTTCATATACATCTTGCGCATCCAATTTCTCTAAGTGTTCTAGTAAAGTTTGTCCATTATACCAAGGAGTATTATCAGATTTATCTACCACATTATCTCCCTGTAATGCACTTACCGGGATAAACGTTATATTTTGTTCTTTGTAATCGCTTTTTTCGATCAATGTTTCAAAATCGGCTTTAATAGCTTTGTATTTCTCTTGAGAAAAATCTACCAAATCCATTTTGTTAACTGCTACAATCACATCTTTAACCCTTAGTAGGTTATTGATAAAAAAGTGACGATACGTTTGTTCTATTACACCTTTACGAGCATCTACCAAAATGATAGAGGCTTGCGATGTTGACGCTCCTGTAACCATATTTCTGGTATATTCAATATGCCCAGGAGTATCGGCTATAATATAACTTTTGGTTTTTGTAGAAAAATAGATATGGGCAACATCAATAGTAATCCCTTGTTCACGTTCGGCTACTAGTCCATCTGTCGCCAATGAAAAATCTAAATAATCAAAACCGTTGGCTTTACTTCTGGTTTCAATTGCTTCTAATTTATCTGTCGTTAATGATTTTGTATCATATAGAATACGACCGATTAAGGTACTTTTACCGTCATCTACACTTCCTGCTGTTGCTATTTTTAATACATCCATAGCTGTTATTGTTTCTCCTTTCGGAGTAATATTCGTTATTATTATTACACTCTGACTTAACTTTGGATTCCAGCCGAAGTCTATGCTGGAGCGTAGACAAAGTACTGGAACGGCAAAAGCCAATCTAGAAATATCCTTGTTGTTTTCGTTTTTCCATCGCAGCTTCTGATCGTTTATCATCGATACGAGCTCCTCGTTCTGAAATTGTGGACTCCCTGATCTCTGATACTACTTTATCTATAGTAATCGCATCAGAAAGCACTGCTGCGGTACATGACATATCACCTACAGTTCTAAAACGCACCATTCTTTCTTCTACCACTTCATCATCTTCTCTATACACAACATCATCTTCGGCAGACCAAATCATCCCGTCTCTTACAAATGTTTTACGGGTATGAGCAAAATATATAGACGGAATTTCGATTCCTTCTTTTTGGATATAACTCCATACATCTAATTCTGTCCAGTTACTAATCGGAAACACCCTTACATTTTGGCCTAAATCAATTTTTCCGTTAAGGTGATCAAACAACTCAGGGCGTTGGTTTTTCTCATCCCATTGGCCAAAATCATCTCTAACAGAGAATATGCGTTCTTTGGCTCTAGCTTTTTCTTCATCCCTACGAGCTCCACCAATAGCTGCATCAAACTTAAATTCTTCCAGAGCATCCAAAAGTGTGGTAGTTTGTAAACTATTACGGCTAGCGTATTTTCCTTTTTCTTCTACGACCTTACCTTGATCAATAGAATCCTGAACATTGCGAACAATAAGTTCTACACCTAATTCTTCTACTAATCGATCTCTGAATTCTATAGTTTCGGGAAAGTTATGTCCTGTATCAATATGCAATAAAGGGAAAGGAATTTTTCCGGGATAAAATGCTTTCTGGGCTAATCGTACTAAAGTAATAGAATCTTTTCCTCCAGAAAAAAGTAATACTGGTTTCTCAAACTGTGCAACTACTTCTCTAAAAATATAAATTGCTTCACTCTCCAAAGGATTTACCTTAAGAACAGATACTCCAGCTAGGTTACCTGCCGACCCTTCTAATTGTTCTATTTTCTTTTCTAGTATTTCCATTCTTATCTTTTTCGTATTTTATTAGTTAGTATGTAATCCACACTCTCTATTTTCTAACACTTTAGTTGGATCAAAATATTTGAATTCGTTAGGTAATTTATATTCTTCTAAATACACATCTAACTCTTCATCACTGTAATAATAAAATGGACTTATTTTTAAAACTCCATCTTTACCCATGCTTACAATATCTAACGAATCTCTAAGTGCCGTTTGTCCTTTCCTAAGATTTGTAAACCAAACATCGGGAGTAAAATCAGACATTGCTCTTCTAAATGGTTCTAATTTTACTTGTTCTGTAAAAACTTTGTGTTTGGGATCATCAATATCCGGAATCCCCATAGTTACATCTCTATGTGCTGTGGTCTGCTTAGGCACATATAATTTAACATCAAGCCCCAACATATCAATAACCTCTTCGGCATGCCTATAGGTGTTTGGAGTATTGTATCCAGAATCACACCATATTACCGGAATATCTGACAATGCCTTTGAGCAAACATTAAGAATTGCAACCTCGTATGGTCTAAAATTAGTAGTCACAACTGGAGTTTTCGCATTTAAAACTGCCCATTGTGCAATTTCTAAAGGTGTTTTATCCTTTAGAGACTTATTTAAGTTTTCTATTTCTTTTTCTGTTAAACTCATAGTTTACAATACTTGTTTTTCTACTAGCGCAATTATTTTCCCCATTTAATACGATTCCAAATTCTTTCATGAAAAAAATACAGAATCATTTTTGTTACAAAATCAATAGATGCAATTGAAGTAGCAAGAGCTATTTCTCCTGTTAATACATAAGACACTATCAATGTATCTAATGTACCCACTACCCTCCAGCTTACTGCTTTTGCGATACTACGTACTGGTTTTTCAGAGGTTTTATCGTCCTGATACGTTGTTTTCTGTGTAGCTACTTTATCTAATATCATTTGATCTAAAATCATTTTTTTCAAAAACTCTATTACCCTATCGGAATAGTAGATTATTAAACAAATGTATATATAATATTTTGTTTATAACACAAAAAACCCATAAGTTCTTAAAGAAAATCATAAGAATTATGAAATCTTCAACAAAAACCCTAGTAGCTTAGTAGATTATTAAGACAATCCCAGAATCTTTATATAATTTATTGAGGAACACCCTATTAAACTTTTATTAATTATCCTTAAAAATCACATAAAAAGAGATTTCATTTAAAGAAATGACAATATGTAAATTTCTATCTCGTTGATAAAAGTAATATTAACCCAAAATATATAGTCGAAATGAAAAGATTTGCAATGTTTTTATTTTTAGCAAGTACCTTACTATTTGTTTCTTGTAACG
Source organism: Aquimarina macrocephali (assembly GCF_051627225.1). NCBI lineage: Bacteria > Pseudomonadati > Bacteroidota > Flavobacteriia > Flavobacteriales > Flavobacteriaceae > Aquimarina > Aquimarina macrocephali. The sequence continues at coordinate 3,048,051 of NZ_CP151795.1, read as the reverse complement.
ATGATGATGATTCTCCAATTGAAATTGATCAATCCTTAATCCCAGGTGAGTGGAATCTCACAGAAGTTAAATCTGAAAATGGAAAAGTTACCGCTACTATTGAAAACATACCAGTAAGTGGCGGTTATTCTTTATCAGGTAAAGATTATACTGCTGAAGCAACTTTCACAAAAGCTTCTGAAGCTGATAAACCTAATACTTTTCTTAGTTCTGGAGGGTTTACATTAGTAGCAAAAATAACTATCCCCACTCAATCCATTGATTATGAAGAAGCAATTCCTGATTTTATTGGAGCCGGTGATTGGAAAATAGATGGGACTAAACTAATCACTACTGTTGCTAACAAAGACGTTTCTTTTGATATTATTGCATTAACTGCGCAAACCCTAAGTATAAAAAAGGATATCAAAGAAACAGTCGAACAACAAGGTATTACTTTTGAAGTTACGGGAAGCCAAATTTTCACCTTAACAAAAAAATAAGGCTGTAAATTTTAAATTCTTTGAATAAAAAAAAGCTGAGAAACTTCTCGGCTTTTTTTATTCACATACTTTTCTAAGACCCATTTTATCATCAAGAACACACACCCCTATTTACAGGGGGTATTACTTCACGGTTTACAGTGTTCTATATCCTATATTGAAATTTTAAATTTGAGAAACTAAATCATAGAATTGCTCATTTAACCAATACTACCCCGATCTAAATGTGTAATCCTATTCATTCTTAAAACATATCACATTATGAAAAAAATTTTAAACTTAGGAGGAGTTACTTTATTAAGTAAAAATGACCAAAGTCAAATTTTGGGTTCGCGTAGCGGGACTCCTTGTTACCAAAACGGAAATCAGTGCTGCAGAAAAATTGGTAATGGAAGTCTCTGTGATGCAGGACAATGCCAACCTAATGGATATTGCATATATTTCTAAAATTAAAAGCAGGAATTATAGTTTCCTATAATTCCTGCTTTTACATGTTTATATTATCCTCTGAGTTTTTTACAAAAACGATGATAGCTTAGTATTTATAAATCTTTTTTTAGTTGCGGCTTTCATATCTTTTCCAGAGCTTGTTTTATATCCAATATAACATCATCAATATGCTCTAGTCCCACAGAGCAACGCACCATTCCATCTGTAATCCCAACAACAAGTTTATCTTCATCTGCCAGCTTACTATGTGTTGTTGAGGCAGGATGTGTAATTATCGTTCTGGTATCACCAAGGTTAGCAGACAGAGAACACATTTGTACACTATTAAAAAAAGTTTTCCCTCCTTGCACTCCTCCTTTTACTTCAAAAGCAACAATATTACCTCCCATTTTCATTTGCTTTTTGGCAACTTCATATTGTGGATGAGATTTCAAAAATGGATATTTTACCCAGTTTATTTTAGGATGTGATTCTAAAAATTCTGCTAGTTTTAGTGCATTCTCACAATGACGATCTACCCGAACTGCCAGAGTCTCTAAACTTTTAGATAACACCCATGCATTAAAAGGTGATAGTGATGGCCCGGTATTACGCGAAAAAAGGTAAATTTCTCTTATCAGTTCTTTTTTACCAACAGTCACTCCTCCCAGAACTCTTCCCTGTCCATCAATTAACTTAGTAGCAGAATGAATTACTAAATCTGCACCAAACTTAATTGGATTTTGTAAATATGGAGTCGCAAAACAGTTATCAATAACCAAAAGTAGGTTATGCTTTTTTGCTATCGCTCCCAGCAATTCTAAATCTAAAACATCTACTCCTGGGTTTGTTGGAGATTCGGCATAAATAATTTTTGTATTAGGCTGGATTAAACCTTCTATTTTATCCACCTCATTTACTCTAAAATAACTGGTTTCGATATTCCATTTTGGAAGATACTTGGTAAATAAAGTATGTGTAGAACCAAATACAGATCGAGCAGAAACAATATGATCGCCAGCATCTAATAACGCAGCAAATGTAGAAAACACTGCCGCCATACCTGTTGCAAATGCATATCCATCTTCTGCTTCTTCTAATTTACAGATCTTATCTACAAATTCTGTTGTATTAGGATTACTAAAACGGCTATATAGATTTCGTTCTTTCTCTTCTGCAAAAGCAGCTCTCATTTCTTCTGCATCTTCAAAAACAAAGCCCGAGGTTAAATACATTGGTGTAGAATGCTCTAAAAACTGTGTTTTATCAGTTTGCGTTCTTACCGCTTGCGTTTCAAAATTTAAACTTTCCAGACTCATATTTCTTTATTATTAACCACAACCTTGTACTCTATTGTAGCTGTAGGTTCTAATGTTTTGGATACCGAACAATATTTCTCAAACGACAATTCTGCTGCTCTCTGTGCTTTTTCTGGAACAATATCCCCCTCGAGATAAACGGTTACCGTAATTTTCTTAAAAGGTTTTGCTCCATCAATTTCTTCGCGAGCACCATCCACTTCTGCTCTATAACCTGTAATTTCTTGTCGTTGTTTCTTTAAAATAGAAATCACATCAATAGCACTACACCCAGCTACTCCCATTAAAACATATTCCATTGGACTTGGTGCGAGATCATGTCCTCCAACTTTGGCCGTACTATCTATATATGTTACATGCCCTCTTTCGTTTTTTAATTCGAAATGATAATCACTGTCTATTCTTTTGAGTTGTATTTTCATTTTATTTTGTTTTGAGCGTTCCCCTGACTAATCAGGGTCGGGCTTTTAGCTATATCTTTTGTAACCTGTCAGAAACCCTTCGACTTCGCTCAGGGTAACAGGATTACAAAAGGATGTCGCTTCAATCCCTAACGCGATTATAATTTTATCCTTTTTCTGCTAATCGTAACACATCTCCAAACACTCCTCTTGCTGTTACTGCTGCTCCAGCACCTGCTCCCTGAATTACAATAGGCTGGTCTCCATATGACTCTGTATAAATCTCAAATATAGAGTCGGAACCTTTTACTTGTCCTAACGCACTACTCTGAGGTACAGAAACTAATTTAACATCCAGATTTCCTTTCTCTTGAGACAAGTCACCCCAAAGATCACCAATATATCGTAATACATGATTAGGTTTTTGCTCTTCTTTAACATTTTTATATACGATATCTAACTCTTTTAGTCTTCCTAAAAACTCTTCTGCTTCACCAGCTCTTAGTTCTTCAGGAATTAGGTTATGAATATTAATATCTTCAAATTCGTTACTTAGATCCAATTCTCTAGCAAGAATTAATAATTTTCGACCTACATCATTACCACAGAGATCTTCTCTTGGATCAGGCTCAGTAAATCCACTATCAATTGCCTCTTGTAATACCTCGCTAAAAGGTCGTTCTTCTATAGAAAAAGTATTAAACAAATAACTTAGTGATCCAGAGAAAACCCCTTTGATTCGAGTTATATTTTCACCGGACAAATGTAACAACTTAATAGTATCAATCAATGGTAATCCGGCTCCTACATTAGTTTCATATAAGTACTGCTTTTGATTTTCTTCTAGCTTAACTCTTAATTTTTTATAAAAATCAAAACTTAATGTATTGGCAACTTTATTAGAAGAAACCAAATCAAAACCATGTTCTACCAAATTTACATAGTTTTCGGTAAACCCTTGACTAGCTGTATTATCAATAGCTATTAGATTTTCTAAATGATGATCATCTGCAAATCGAATCACATCTTCAACCGCATATGAAATTCCTTTTTCATTGATCGCATTTTTCCAATTTTGAACTACCCCACTTTTATTCAGAAGTACTTTTCTAGAATTTGCTACTGCAAAAATATTGAGACTAATCTTTTTTCGTTTTTCGATCTGCTCTGAAGATTTTAAAATTTGGTCTATCAAGGTACCTCCTACCAGTCCATGACCAAATATAGCTATGTTGATTTTTTTAGAAATTTCGAAAATCTCACCATGAATCACGTTTAAGGCGCGATGCAATTGTTCTTTTTGTACTACTAAACTCACATTCTTTCCTGTAACCGTATTATTAAACAGTAATGGAATTACCTGATTTTTTATCAGTGCATTATATGGTTTATGAAATGTGCTTAAATCCTGGCCGATAATAGAAATCACAGACACATCTTTTTCTATTGAAATACCACTCACATCACGTTTATAAAAATCAGATTCAAATTCTTGCTCTAATATAGATTTAGCCTCTTTTGCTTTATTTGCTTCGACAACAAAACCTATTCCGCGTTCTGATGAACCTTGTGAAATAATACTAACACTAATATTTTTATGGGCTAGTGCTTTAAATATTCTCGCATCTACTCCTACTTTTCCCAGAAGACCTCTTCCTTCGAGATTTATTAGAGCTACATTCTCTAAAACCGAAAGGGATTTGATTCCTTTTTCACTGGCCTCTGATGTAATCAGGGTTCCTTTATTTTTATGATCAAAAGTATTCAGAATCCTAAGTGGGATATTCTTTTCAATTAATGGAATTATAGTTTTCGCATGTAAAATATTAGCTCCAAAATATGCTAATTCATTGGCTTCTGTAAATGACAGTTTTTCAATTTTTATAGCATCGGGCACCAGTTCAGGATTGGCAGTATAGATCCCATTTACATGAGTGAAATTTTGTAATTCTTCTGCTTCGAGATAATTAGCTAATAATGATGCCGTATAATTACTACCATTTCTTCCTAAAGTAGTTGTTTCATTTTTGGTATTAGATGCGATAAACCCAGTAACGATATTTACTGTAGCACCATTATGCGTTTGAAAATGATTAATTACATTTTCTTTAGATAATTTATCAAGAGGCTGAGCATCTCCAAACTGGGCATCTGTTATGATAAGAGTTCTACTATCGGTAAAATTAGCATTGATATTTTTCTCTTTAAGGATTTGCGTTACCAATTTAGCCGAAATAACTTCACCTTGTGACAGTACCTGATCTTTTATCCTCTTGCTATAGTCTTTTAAAAGTGAAACTCCTTCAAAAAGTTTATCTAATGTCTCGAACTCCTGAGTAAAATCAGCATTATCAAAATCGGAAATTTGATATTTTTTAAATGCTTCTAACTGCAACTGATAATTTTCACCATTAACAGCTTTTTCAAGAATTCTCTCAAGTTCATCAGTTGTATTACCACGAGCAGAAAGGACAACGGTAATCTTTTCGCCATTTTTCACCTTATCTTCAATTATATCAATCACTGCAAGAATTCCTTTTCCGTTAGCTAGTGATTTTCCTCCAAATTTTAAAACTTTCATTTTTTCTTTTTCTTTAAAACACATCTTTCAATAATGCATTTAATTGTTCAAATTCTATTAAAAAGGCATCATGACCATGAACCGAATTAATTATTTTATGAGTAACATTTTGTTTTACTTCTTTCAGTTTTTTGAATGTAATCTTATCTTCTGCTGCTGTAAAAAACACATCAGAGTTTACACTTATGATATGAATATTGGATTGGATTGATGCAGCTACTTTATTAAAATCTCCTCGTCCTTCGGTTATATCGATATTCGCCAGAATATAATTTAGTTCCTTATAGGCAGAAAGTTCAAACCTACTATCTAGTCGTTCTCCATGGTATAACAGCCAGCTTTCTATATTGTACATATCTTTTTCATCATTATACGTACGGTTAAATTTTTGCTTAAATGATTCTGGAGATCTATAGATTAACATGGCATGTAATCTGGCATCATGAACTGGGGCCTTAGAATTCAATAAAATCTGTTCTTGAACCAAACAATTAGCCTTTAACCAATCGGTAGATTTCCAATCTGTAGCCACCGGGATTAAATGAGTAATTAAACTAGGGTTAAGAGCGGCTAATTCCCATGCAATTCCACCACCAACAGATCCCCCAATTACGGCATGTAATTTATCTATTTTTAATAGTTTTAGTCCTTCAGAGAAGATAGCAGCAATATCTCGTGCATTAAATATTTTATATTCTTCAATTAAGTTTTCTTCTTTTCCATCATATCCATTTCCTGGAATATTAAAAGACAAAACGGTATATCTATTGGTATCAATGCACTTATCTTTTCCTATTAAACCGTTCCACCAACCATGCTCTCCACATACGGCAGAATTGCCTGTAAGAGCATGATTAACTAAAACAATTGGTGCCGTATAAAGGGGTTTTCCAAACACTTCGTATGTGAGATGAATCTGATCAATAGATCTTCCCTTTATCGTGGTATAGTTTAAGATGTCTAATTTTTGAAGCATTATTTATAATTTCTTTGAGGTTATTTTGGTAATCCTCTTATTATAAATCCTTTTAGAAAGGATAGAGATTTTTTTGATCTTTTAAATTTTGACTTTTACTTTATTAAAAGCTTCTTTTAAATCTTCTTTTAGATCCTCAATATCTTCGAGCCCAACTGATAACCTAATCAAATCCTGAGTTACACCAGTAGATGCTTGCTGCGCAGAATCTAATTGTTGGTGTGTAGTACTGGCAGGATGTATAATTAAAGACTTAGAATCCCCAATATTTGCCAGTAAAGAGAAAATTTTTGTTTCATCAGCTACTGTTTTAGCTGAATCAAAACCTCCTTTTACTCCAAAAGTGATGATTCCACTTTGCCCTTTTGGTAAGTATTCCTGAGCTAATTCGTAGTACGTATTATTTTTGAGTCCAGGGTACTTTACCCAACTTACTTCTTCTTGCTCTTCTAACCATTTAGCAAGTTCTAATGCACTTTCACTATGCTTTTTTATTCTGATTTCTAAGGTTTCTAAACCCTGCAAAATCTGAAACGCATTAAATGGGCTTAGTGCAGCTCCATGATCTCGCAATCCTTCTATTCTGGCTTTTGCTATAAATGCTGCCGGCCCTAATGCATCGTGATATACTAATCCGTGATATCCAGGTGAGGGTTCTGTAAACTCAGGAAACTTACCACTAGACCAATCAAAAGTTCCTGCATCGATAATTGCTCCTCCAAGAGATGTCCCATTACCACTAATATATTTTGTAAGTGAATGAATTACGATATTAGCACCATACTCGATAGGATTAAGAAGTGCCGGTGTAGCAACTGTATTATCAACTATCAGAGGTACTTTATAGGTTTTGGCTTCAGAAGAAATCGCTTTTAAATCTAATACATCCAGCTTTGGGTTTCCTAATGATTCTACAAAAAATGCACGTGTATTCTCTTGTACAGCATCTTTAAAATTATCCGGATTTGATGGATCTACAAAAGTTGTTGTAATCCCAAATCTAGGTAACGTGACATTTAACAAGTTGTATGTTCCACCATATAAACTACTGGATGCAACTATATGATCGCCTGTTTTTAATAAAGTTAGTAAAGTCGTATTGATTGCTGCTGTACCTGATGACGTTACTACTGCCGCAATACCACCTTCTAAAGCTGCAAGACGTTGCTCCAGAATGTCATTTGTTGGATTATTTAATCTCGTATAAATAAATCCTGTTTCGGATAAATTAAATAGATTGGCAGCATGATCAGAATTGTTAAAAACATATGATGTTGTTTGATAAATAGGCACTGCTCTTGTTCCACCATTGGCCGACACATCATGACCTGCATGTAAAGCTCCTGTTGCAAATTTTTGTGTACTCATAATTTTCTATTTTAAATTTTTAAACAAAATTCAAATACATCAAACACTCGATTATAGTAGTGTATGTAAATAGAAAATTAAAAAGAAAGGAAAACGACAATTACAAAAATTGAAATTGTATCGAGTTATCTTCTCCCGATTAATCGGGATAGAATTTAGCACCTTCTTTAATAAATCAAAGGGTTGCTAAGGTTTCACAGGGTCTATTCCCTCCACCTTTCTTAATAACTTACTAATATGTATAAGAAACTTCGGGGACAAAGCTAGTAATTATTTTTTAATCACATCATTTTTCTTTCGAAAATTATTTTGCTAAAATTGACCTAATAAAAATAATCTTCAATAAAGAAAATTAATGATACGTTAAATGCTTTTAAGTATTATCATTTTTTTTACCTTTGCCAAAATATTTTTCAGGGAAAGATTTGACTGATTGCAACCCGAATACTGAAATAATTTTTTTTTACAGTATAAAAATGCTAAAGCAGTTCGATTAAGATATTCTGTCGAAAGCTTCACATTGCAATTACGCCTAAGTATTTTTCCATAAAAACAATAAAGAATGGCATATTTATTTACTTCAGAAAGTGTATCTGAAGGACACCCAGATAAAGTAGCAGATCAGATAAGTGATGCATTATTAGATAACTTCTTAGCTTTTGACGCTGATTCTAAGGTAGCTTGCGAGACGCTTGTAACCACTGGTCAGGTTGTACTTGCTGGAGAAGTAAAATCAAAAACATATCTTGATGTACAACATATAGCAAGAGATGTCATCAATACTATTGGATACACCAAAGGTGCATATCAATTTAGCGGTGATTCTTGTGGAGTAATTTCTCTTATTCATGAACAATCGCAAGATATAAATCAAGGGGTTGATCGTGAAAATAAAGAAGAGCAAGGTGCTGGTGACCAAGGAATGATGTTTGGATATGCTACTAAAGAAACTGCTAATTACATGCCATTAGCTCTTGATATTTCGCATAAAATATTAATTGAATTGGCCAAACTAAGACGTGAAGGCACAGAAATTCCTTATTTGCGTCCTGATTCTAAAAGTCAGGTAACTATCGAATATAATGATGATAATGTACCTCAGCGTATTGTTGCCATCGTTGTATCTACACAGCATGATGATTTTGACAGTAATGATGATGTAATGCTGAGTAAAATAAAAAATGATATCATTTCTATTTTGATACCTAGGGTAGTTGCTCAATTACCTAGTTATATTCAACAATTGTTTAATGATCAGATCACATATCATATTAATCCAACTGGAAAATTTGTGATTGGTGGTCCTCATGGAGATACTGGTCTTACCGGAAGAAAAATTATAGTTGACACTTATGGTGGTAAAGGAGCTCACGGTGGAGGGGCTTTTTCGGGTAAAGACCCAAGTAAAGTAGATCGTTCTGCTGCATATGCTTCTAGACATATCGCCAAAAACCTTGTAGCTGCAGGAGTAGCAAGTGAAGTATTGGTACAGGTATCTTATGCAATTGGTGTTGTTGAACCTACTTCTATTTTTGTAGATACTTACGGGAGTAGTTCTCTTGGATTAACAGATGGTGAAATTGCAGAAATAGTAGGCAAAATCTTTGATATGCGTCCAGCTGCCATCGAAAAGCGCCTTAAATTACGTAATCCTATCTATCAGGAAACAGCCGCTTATGGTCATATGGGTAAAGAACCACAAACAATTACTAAGGTTTTTGAAAGTCCATATTCTGGTAAAATTGAAAAGGAAGTAGAGCTATTTACCTGGGAGAAACTTGATTATGTAGAAGCGGTTCAAAAAGCCTTTAAAATATAGCGTTTATCTGGTTTTATAGTTATTCATCGAAAAATTAGGTGAAGCCTTGAAAAAATGAGGTTTTCCCGTATTATGAAATCAAGTATTATCATTACATTTATCCTGTTAACATAATAAGATACAAAACATATCTATTCTGAGGGGAAATAATTTTGGTATGTTTTTTAGAATTTTAGTGTATCACTATTGATTAATACATTTAAATTTAGGGAAATGAAATTAAAATTTGCATTGAGCATCGCTTTTTTATTAGTATGTAGCATGTCTTTTGGTCAAGATTTTGAAAATGATCTCACTTCGGTAAAAACCATTGATAACCAAATTCAGGAAGAGCAATATAGTACTGATAAAATTGCCATGACAGATCGTTTGGTAATACAAGCTCCTATAAGAATGAAGGATAAGGATTTTTATAGCAAGAAAGAGTGGCGAAAAATCAAAAAGCAGCTCAAAAAAAATAAAAAGAGAGTTTCTAATGCAAAAAACAGTATCTACGCTTCTAAAGTTATGGATACTATATACATAGATATTCCCGCATATAATACTGGTAGTAATCAATCTCGATTATCAGGTTGGTAAACTATAATTAGATCGAAAATATTCTGGAAAAAAATTATTTTTTTCAATTACCTTATTTTGCTTTAATTAATATATAGTTATTTCTATCTTATATAAAATCTGACGTTTTTCACCATTTTGTGAAATAATAAACAGACCTATTTTCTTGAAAACAGTACTGTTTTCAAGAAAATAGGTCTGTTTATTTTATATTCCAAAACAGCTCTCACCCCGTATTATTACTTGATTAGCTCAATATTTTATGCTTTTTATTAGAAAAAAATAAAATAAAAATTTCACTTCATATATAGAAAAAAATATGAGTAAATACAGCACTTCTCAGCTCCTTTTAGGGGAAAAATCCCTGTACTATATTGCGGTTTTTCCGTATTCAAAATTGAATTAGTATAACTATCTTAGTGACTGAAGATCAGATGCTTATTTAGCATCTAGATTGTAAAAATTAATCTTATTTAAACTTTCATAAATAACTTCAATTTTATACTTATGATCACTAACCCCCAAAAATCTAAAAAAATGAAAATGAAAATCGCTATGACTACAGTAGTATTGCTATGTATAACATATTCATCAATAGGACAAAGTAATACAACTGATTTCAAATCTATTACTATCACTAATAATACGCTACAAAAACAAAACCTCTCTTATACTACTAATTCAATAGAGGCAAATGAAAATGTAGCCCAGCGATCGAAAAACACCAATAGATATAGTGAAAAGAAGTGGAAAAAAATAAGAAAACAAATTCAAAGAAATAAAAAAAGAGTTTCTAAATATAAAAGCAATGTTTATGCTTCAAAAAAAATAGACACTATATATCTAGACATTCCCTCCCATAACGGAAAATCTCGTTTATCGGGATGGTAAAAGAAACAAAAAAACCGCTCTCACTGAGCGGTTTTTTTATTTTTAAAATGTATTAAATTCATATTTTATCTTCGCAGCTTCACTGTTCCATTTTTAAATAGTAATCTACAGAATGTTTCCCAGAACCATAGAACAAGAAAAATATACATAATAACAAAATTATACTGGCAATAATAAGATTTGCTACGTTCATTTCTCCTATAAAATTAATAAGAACTGCTCCTATTAATAATGGAAGTTGTGCCGTAACTGACCATCGTGTTAGTAGCCCAAAAGAAATAAGTAAACCTCCTATTAAATGTGCTGGAGCTACATAATGAATTATAATCATAGCCCCTGCAAGGTTTTGAACCGGTTTAATAAGATCTACAAGAATCTGGCTATTACTAATAAAATTTATTCCTTTTATAAATAAGAAAACTCCTAAGGCAATTCTTAATAAATCTAACGGATAATACGTATGTGCATTAGCCCATTTGTTTAATGATTTTATTGTTGGCATGACAAAATGAGTATTGATTAGACCACTATAAGATACTGATTTTTAACACAATAAAAAAACAGTCAACTAACCAATCTATAGATTACAATATTATCGCCTCGTATATCTAATGTTTCGATATGTACGAATAATAGTATTTCTAAACAGCATAAAAGCTTCTGGCACGGTAGCTTTCATCTTCTGATTTGTAGAATTAAGCAAATGGTGTACTTGAAGCTTCAGTTCTTCTTCATATTTATAATAATACAAAACCGTTGTACATACACCAATTATAAACAATAACGCTCCTATAAAAACTTGTGCCGGCGTTAAACTGTGATAAAAAAAGCGACTAAGCCCCAATCCGAACCAGCTTCCGTAAAGTACAAAAAAGTGAACTATATAGATAGATAGCGTTCTCCCTCCTATTTTGGTTATCATCTGATTTGTAAAATAGTTTTTCACCAAAATAAATACAGAAAAAAGCATACACACATTTCCTAATCTTATAAATAAGAAGTTGTTATAAGCTACTGATTTAAAAACAGCAACACCTGTTATACTGTATATCACCATTAATATGGTCGAAGAATAAAATACCAATACCACTCCTACAGATAAAAGTGCTATAATAGCATAAGGGTAAAACATTTTTCGTTTTCCGTATTTCAAAAATAAGCTAGCCATAAAACTACCTATACACACATACCCAAACCAGGGTAGTAACGTAAAAATAGATCCATTTCTATTGGTGAAATAATTCGCAACTGTTTTCGGTAAAAACTCTAATATACAACTACCATACATTGGTTGCAGAAGAAAAATAATCACTCCAATGCTTAACACTATGTTCTGAAACCAAGCTTCATTAATTCGGCATAAAATAAGATATACTCCTATCAACAGCAATAATGACGTACCTATACATTGTAATACATCTACATAGAAAAACGAAGGATTTACTGTTCCTGTAAAAACTTCATAAAAGCTTAATCGCAATAAATACCCCCAAAAAATAACTTTAACGGCACGTTTTACACCTTTTAAAACTCTTGGATTATCTATTCCTTTTGTGTTTTGCTTTAGTAACAAATACGTGAAAATAAAGCCAGTTATCGTAAAAAATGTTGGAGCAGTCATTCCTCTAAAATACTCCCATACCGTATACACAAGATTACTTTTATCCCTGTACACATCTCCCAAAAGAGAGTGTACAAAATGCCCCTGAAGCATCATAAGAATAGCAAATGCCCGAATTGCATCAAGAAAATGCAATCGACTAGTACGTTTAGTCATTATTGTGGTCTTTGGTTAGGTTGTTCCCAAAAAACGAGTTTTCGGGTTGTATTATTGCTTAAAAAAGCGCAAATCTAGACAATTTTTATTGGTTTCTATATTGATTTTAAGGTGTTTATCTCTAAACCCATAATATTTGTGGGATTTTACGTAAAACAATAATCCTAAAAAGTGCCCTATATCGATAGTTTTAAGACTTTAAACCCATATTATCGTTAAGAGTTCATGTACAACCCGGCAATTTTAAAAAGGTTAATACGTTAAACAATAATACTAATAACCAAAATCTTCAATCTATGAATACAAAAGTAATTTTAGGAATTAGAATAGTTTTTGGCCTTGCCATTTTATTTTTTGGATGTAATAAATTATTTTATTTTATGGATCCACCAGCTCCTTCAACCAAAATAGCTATAAGTTTCTTAAAAGTTTTAGTATCCTCTAAAACTATGATGCTGGTGGCTATTGTAGAGATCTGTGCAGGGGTTGCTTTATTAACTAATAAATTTGCTCCCTTAATGATGGTCATTCTAATGAGTGTATCTGTCAATGCGTTTTTATATCACATTAAACTTGATACCGAAAATTGGATAATAGGTGTTGTGTTCTTGGCCCTAAATATTCTTATGCTATATATCTATAGGGATCACTATAAAGAACTCCTAAAAGCACAGTAACAAATAGAAATAAAAAGATGTCTAAGCGGGCATCTTTTTTATTTCTATTAAAGTATCACTTAATTGGCAATTATAAATTATAAAAAACAAATCCTACACTTCACGTAAAGAAAGCTTGGTTTTGGCATCTTTATTGGTGTCTTTTTTCAATAAATAAAATTATCCTTTATGAAAACTGATACCTATACCAAGTCTATAATTACAATTATTGCTATTTGTCTTGTAATTATTGTAATAAGAGATATTGATATTATTCCAAAAGCATATGCAAACAATGTCCCCCCTACAAACTATGGGTTACTCCCTATTAATGATGATGGATCTATAACGGTTCGATTAAGCAATACTGATGAGATCGATGTAAATATTAAAAATATAGATACTTATGATAAGCTTAAAATAGACCTTAGCACTATCAGCACACAAGATGAATTGGATATTAATATTGATGAAATAGGAGGAAGTTATGTATCCAGTGGTGGGCCAATCAAGGTAAAACTACAAAATTAGCCTCCAAAAATAAAATAGTATTTATTTCTGGAGACATCTATATTGAATATTGGGCTAACTCAAGTACTGTAATCGATTATTATGCTCCTGTGGCTCCTTTTGAAAGATTATCTAAAGCTTTGGAAATAATTGTCAAGACATCATCTTTACCAATAATCTCATGGCGTAGCTTTAAAAATTCAGGATCATTGTACGAAACATGAACAACATCTTTATCATCTTGCCATATTAGAATCCTTTGTGGAAGATCTAATCCTGTAATTTGAGAATTCTGCATCAAAGGAGTTCCTAACTTCGGATTACCAAACATAATTACTCGTGTTGGGTTCAATTCTAGATCTACCGATGCCGCATTAGCCTGATGATCTAATTGTGCTATAATCTTTAGATTAGGATTATTGGTAATAATCTCTATTAATGTATGATAAGTATCTTCAAAACTTTTAGAGCTTACTTTTGTGATTATGCCTTGTTTTTTAACAATTTCCATTTTTTGTTGCGAATTCGTTTGTACAGCTTTGGACGTATCATTTTGATTTTGATTACATGATATCATTACTATTAGCAATAAAACCCCCAATATTTTATATGTTCTCATTATAGTTTTTTTAGGTTGTATCTAATTGGTCGTAATAATCTACACTATAATTACAGATTATATTTTATACTTAAAATCCAGTAACGAGGCTGAATTACATAACTCGAAGTACTACTATATAATTCATTAAAACTATCTCTATTAATACTTTTGGTATCCAATACATTAGTTACAGAAAACTTATACTCCCACTTACTGTCTGGTTTTTGATAAAATAAATCTGCATCCCAGAAGCTATATTCGTTTAACATAGTTTCTGTATTGCGATACTGGTAATAGTTATAAGACGACTTTAATAAAAAACCTTTGGCAAAAGACCAATCTAACCGAGCAAATGGTTGGCTCGTATAAAATGTATTTTCGACCCCATTATTATCATAATCATTGACTGTAAGACTGTATCCTAAATCAAAATTAGGTCCTTTTTTAAAGTTTGTAGACCATTCTGTTTTATACATTTGGGTAAGACTTATACTTTTACTGGGCAAAGTATTTACAATGGTATTGAAAGCAGATCGGTTTATATTTACATTTAAACCTCCTTTTATTTTACCAAATGTTCGACTAATACTTCCATTGGCAGAAAAAATTTGATCCGCAACATTAGAATTTATAGGAGTATCTATCCTATTTATACCTGTAATCGTACTCGTATTTTTAATAGGATTACGTCGGTCACTATATGTTAGTTGAGCAAAAATATTAGTATAACTAAACATATTAAAATTGAAGTAGTTTATGGAATAATTATCATATAATGAATTTTCCAGGTTTCGGTTTCCCTGAAATAATGAATTATAGTTATTAAACACATAACCAGTTGCTAAACGATTAACATCGGTATACTCTGCGGTTATCGAATAGTTAAACCTTAGGCTTTCACTTTGTCTTAATTGAGCTAAAACAAAAAGATCTGGTAAAACCTGCCATTCGTTCTGGGTTATTTTAGTACCTAATTGTTGATCTTTTAAACCATAGTTATGTACACTCACCCCTGGATTAAATGTAAAAATCCCTTTAATAAACTTATAATGCAGGCCAGCATATACATCATTAAAGTTATATTTCACCTCATTACTAAATTCACCAGCCTCAAAATTATTCTGGTTTCCATTATCCAAAATCTGAAAAATGCTTGAATCAAAGTTTTGAGTACTTAGTGTACTTCCGAACGTAAGATTGAGGTTACTCTTTTTGTTAATCACATAATAATAATCCAGTTTCGCGTCCAACTTACTGGTTTTTACCTCTTTTTTTTGATTAATACTATAGTTTGAAGATTCCTCTAATGGATCAAAAGTATCTGAATCTGGAAGTAAAGGGTCATTTATTTGTGTAAAAACACCCCTAAAAGGAATTTCTGCTCGTATTGCATTATAAAAGGGATCTTCATCTTGAAATAAATGCCGTGCTTCTAAAGAGAAAATATGTTTTGTATTTAGTGTATAGTAAGCATTCATATTTTGTTGTATCGAAAATGGAGAGCTTTCAAGTCTCTCATTTATATCTTCAGAAACAGTTGATCTTGTAGATAAGAAAGTATCCTCTTCTTTTTGTTCAGAAAGTTTTCCGAGAATATCATAATCTAATCTAAAATTGCTACTAGGCCTATAACTTGCATTTAGTTTTAATAATCCCAACGTACTCCGCTGCCTGGTATTATCAAAAGTTTCTTCAATTGTATTATCTGTAGGATCCGGGGTATCATCAACATAAACTCTTCGGGTATTGGTTATTAAATCTACTTTGTTATCACTCACAATTCCATAACCGCTAATATCCAATTTCTTATTGGCCATAAGATTAAAGTTAACTGCACCAAATTTGGTATTAATTTCATTGGCTCTATTATTTTGTAGTGCAGCAAACGCAAGGTCATCTGTAGAAATACTAAAAGACGTACCTCCACGCCCTAAATTTCTAAAACCTCCTGTGAAATTAAAGTAATCCATCATCGTAAAAGGAACTTCACCAATATCATTAATATCTGTAAGGACATTAATACTGTACTTTGGACTATAATAAAACAGTTTAGGTTTAATTATATAGCGCTCTGTCTCCCCTACTCCTGCACCAGCGGTTATATCACCAAACCAAAAATTCTTTTTACCTTCTTTCAATTTAATATTAATGGCTACCTGATCTTGCGAATTTCGTAAACCTCGCATTTGGCCAACATCATCATAATTTCGTAATACTTCTACTTTATCCAAAGCATCTGCAGGGATATTCTTTGTCGCCAGTTTAGAATCTCCATCAAAAAAATCTTTTCCTTCTACCATAACCTTAGAAACTGTTTTGCCTTCAACTTCAATTTCACCATCTTCATTAACTTCAACTCCAGGTAGTTTTTTCAGTACATCTCCCAATTTTTTTTCTGTACCATTGACAAAAGAATCAGTATTGTAGACTAAGGTATCTCCTTTTACTACTACTGGCATTTCATAAACGATTTCTACTTCATCCAGACTATTTTCTTCAGGCCTCATCTCAAAATCAATAACTTCATCATTGGTAGATATAGTAATTGATTTTGTTTCTGCTGTAAGACCAATAAAACTTACTTTCAATATGTATGTTTCATTCGCAGGAACCGAAATTTTATACTTACCCTTATCATTCGTTATTCCGTAGCTGGTCATCGCATTATCCAGTTTCTTATATGCAATCACATTAGCCATTGATATAGGGCTGCCTAATGAATCTTTGACAAAACCTGTGATTTGTACTTTTTGGGCAGTAGATGCCAGGGTTATCCCAAAGAGGAAAACCAATAGTCCTAGTTTTTTGTACATTTTATAATGATTTTTATCTATTTCTATAACAAGAGTTATAGAAGCAGTAACTCTTAATGAAGAGTAGAGTTACTGCTATATACTTATTTTTTTAGGTTCGAATATAAACTTACCCTCCTATTCGTATTCGTATTGATTCTCCATCCCCTCGTCTTGATTCCCGATCTCTCATTTCCTTCATTTTTTTCTCTACAATTTGCTCAAATTTTTCTTCTGTGACCTCTTTCCCTTTTGTTGGTTCGCTAATGTTTACTTTCTTTTTTGGGTTCAGTACTATTTTAGCACATAGTATACTTTGATCTCCATCATTGATTTCTAATATTAAACCAGGAAGTCCCCAATAATTTCCTGGACCGTTAGATACAGGTATCTCTGGAGTATACCATGCCGTAATTGTAATCTCCTCTTCTTCTGGCTCGGTCACTTCATCATTATCATCATTGGTACTAATTCTCATATTTTGAATGCGTTGCCCCATTCGTTTTGCTGTTGCC
This sequence comes from Aquimarina macrocephali, assembly GCF_051627225.1. Lineage (NCBI taxonomy): Bacteria > Pseudomonadati > Bacteroidota > Flavobacteriia > Flavobacteriales > Flavobacteriaceae > Aquimarina > Aquimarina macrocephali. The sequence continues at coordinate 3,030,376 of NZ_CP151795.1, read as the reverse complement.
TTATAGCACGTATAATTTCCTATCTTTTTTGTTTCATCTTCGAGTTTCCAATCTAATTTTTCCAAGTTGTCTTTTACCAGAAATAGCTTACCCATCATATCTTGTTTCCTGGCAAAACGTTTTTCTTTAATATTTTTATACAAAATGTTAGATGCTCCGGATCCTGCAACTACAATTTGAACTCCCGAAGCTGGTTGTGGTGTTCCCAGATTTTCTTCTTCTCTATATACCGATTCTGTAGCATTAAAACTCAATCTATATTCTTTTTGAAATTGCTTTTTCAACATTTCCTGAAGCTGTTTTTGCATATCAGCATTCATTTTAGAATCTTCCATATTAAGATCCATTTTTCTATTCGTCTTATACGTCACAATGCCTTGAAAATCCTGTGCAAACAAGCCTTCAAACACAAAAAGTAATATCAATATCATAATTCGTATCATAGTTATTTTTTTGATGAAGTGGAATAAACTTTTTTCAATCACTTCGATTAATACGTTACAAATATGAAAACTGAACCCTAACCAGAAGGTTAACCAATGTTAACGTGTGTTAACCGATTGGTTTTATATAAGATAAGAACCTTACTTTTGAAGTATGCGAAAAGGAAGCTACAAGAATATATTATATTTTATCACCGCTGTAATTGTAATTACATTAAGCATACAGGTGTATTGGAATTATAAGAACTATCAAATCGGAAAACAACAATTAATTAATGAAGTACAAATAAGTTTAGACAATGCCGTAAATCAATATTATACTAAACTTGCTGAAGAAAATACAATAGGGTTTGTCTCAGATTCTACCAACCTTAAAAATTTCTTAGAAAACGGAGATTTCAAAATATTACTAAAGAAAATAGATTCTGATACTATAAATTTTAAAAGATTCCAGATTCCAGATAGTATAGACATGACTGGTATATCTATATTTAATGAAAGTGAACACGAACATAGAGGGAGTCGTAGACGCATATCAGTGACTACCAATAGATTTAAAGATAGTACAAATCAAAATGATATATTTAAGCAACTTACTTCTAAAATTGTAGTTTCGATTACTCAAGATTCGCTTCAACTTCAAAAAATAGATTCTTTGGTGCAGCAGGAATTTTTACGTAAAAAAATTGCCGTAGATTTTGGGCTAAAGTTCAACGATACTTTAGGAGAAAAAAAAGAAACTAAAAGCGATATTATTAACTCTGCTATTTTAAGTACTTCTTCAAAATCATTATATCTACCAAAAACAAGTTCATTACAGTTATTTTTTACTAATGAAAAACTAGTCATATTTAAAAAAAACCTAATCAGTATTACTCTTTCATTTTTATTAGTGAGTGCGGTGATTGCATGTCTTTTATTTTTACTAAGAATCATTAATCATCAAAAACATCTGGCAGCACTAAAAAACGACTTAATAAGTAACATAACTCACGAATTTAAAACCCCTATTGCCACCATAAGTGCTGCTCTGGAAGGCATTCAAAATTTCAACCAGGAAAATGATCAGAAAAAGACAAAAAAGTATATCGAAATGTCTTCTGGTCAATTAAACAAACTTAACACCATGGTCGAAAAGATCCTGGAAACAGCTACATTGGATAGCGATGAATTACAATTAAATCTGGAGGAAATAAATTTAGTACCGCTAATTCAAACCATTGCAGAAAAGCACAAAGTAAATTCGCCCCTAAAAAATATAACTTTTACCAATTCTCATGAAAATATTAGGAGAAAAATCGATGGGTTTCATTTTGAAAATGCAATAAATAATATTATTGACAATGCTATTAAATATGGAGGAAACACAGTAGGTATTAGTATTACAAATACAGATTCACACAGTAGCATAGAAATTAGAGATAATGGTACAGGATTAACCAAAGCTCATAAAGAGAAAATATTCGAAAAATTCTATCGTGTACCCAAAGGAAATACACATGATGTTAAAGGTTTTGGTATCGGTCTTTTTTATGCCAAGACTATAGTTGAAAAACATGAAGGAACTATACAATTATCATTAGATCAAGGGCTAACAAATTTCAAAATCACTTTACCTAATGACTAAGACAATCGAAATACTACTTGCAGAAGATGAACCCTCTTTAGGTCAAATCATTAAAGAGAGCCTGGAAACCAGGAACTTTAAAGTACATCTGGCTAAAAATGGTGAAGAAGCCTATAATTTATATAAATCTGTAAAGCCAAAACTACTTGTTCTGGATGTTATGATGCCTAAAAAAGATGGATTTACTCTGGCTAAAGAAATTAGACAAGAAGACAACACCATTCCTATTATATTTCTTACAGCTAAGTCTCAAACACAAGATGTTGTAGAAGGATTTACTATTGGCGGTAATGATTACCTAAAAAAACCTTTTAGCATGGAAGAATTGATCGTAAGAATCAATAATTTACTACATCGTATTACATTGCAACAGAGTGCAGAAATTATTAGTTTTGGCGCCTATACTTTTGATTTTCCTAAACAATTACTCTCCTATAAAGAAGAAACACAACAACTCACACATAGAGAAGCTCATCTGTTGTTTCACCTAATCAAAAATAAAAATCAAGTACTGGATCGTTCAATGATTCTCAAAAAACTCTGGGGTGATGATGATTTTTTTAGTGGTAGAAGTATGGATGTATTTATCACTAAACTTCGCAAAAAACTAAAACAAGATGAATCCATCCAAATTATTAATGTAAGAGGATATGGATATAAACTAGTATGCTAAAATCAATTTTTGTACGTTACTTATATTGATTAAACGAGCACTTAAGTTTTTAAAACATGCATCTTACCGAAATTCTTTTCTATCCTTTTTATGTTCGCCATAAAATCCACTATATTTACGCCCACACTATAACGTACATTTTTACAAAACACCTCAAGAAAAACAATCAACTATGCATATAGCAATAGCTGGAAATATCGGAGCCGGAAAAACTACATTGACCCGATTACTTGCTAAACATTATAAATGGGAAGCTCATTTTGAAGATGTATTAGAGAACCCTTATCTAGAGGATTTTTATAATAAAATGGAGCGTTGGTCTTTTAACCTTCAGATTTATTTCCTTAATAGTCGTTTTAGACAAATATTAGATATTCGTGAAAGCGGAAAAGATATTATCCAGGATAGAACGATCTACGAGGATGCCTATATTTTTGCCCCAAACTTACATGCAATGGGGCTTATGACCAATCGTGATTTTGAAAACTACAGATCTCTTTTTGATCTTATGGAAAATGTAGTCGAAGGTCCTGATCTATTGATTTATCTTAGAAGTAGTATTCCTAATCTAGTAAATCAGATTCATAAACGTGGACGTGAATATGAAAATACAATTAGTATTGATTATCTAAGCAGGCTTAATGAACGATATGAAGCTTGGGCACATGATTATGATAAAGGCAATCTTCTTATTGTGGATGTAGACAATATCAATTTTGTGGATAATCCAGAAGATCTGGGGAACATTATAAATCGCATTGATGCCGAGCTAAACGGGTTATTTTAATCTTTGAATCGAGATGGATTTTAATGCACTCTTTCAGTTTTTACAAGGTTTACAGGCCAATAATCATAAAGAATGGATGGATGCTAATAGAAAACAGTATCAAACTGTTCGTAATTCATTTATACAATGGCTAGATGAATTGGATGTGAAATTAGCCGCAATCGACCCCAATTACTATCCTACATCGGGTAAAAAAGGAATTAATCGCATTAACAACAATTTACTTTTTCATCCTAATAAACCTGTATACAAAGATCATTTTGCTGCTGGATTGGATCAACGCACCAAGCAAGGCGATTTTTATATCCAAATTGGGATTAACGAATGTGAATTGGCTGGTGGTTATTGGAGGCCAGAGAACAAAATGCTTAACAGTATTCGAGAAGCGATTGACTATAATGGTGAAGAGCTAGTTAAGATTTTGAATAAAAAAAGTTTCAAACACACTTTTGGAGAGATGTACTTAGATAAGGATAAGCTAAAAACTACTCCCAAAGGTTACCCTTCTGATCATGAATATATCGATCTGCTTCGTCATAAAACATTTGCTGTAATTCACCCCTTAACCAAAGAAGATATCCTTAAAGAAGATTTTATGAATAAGGTGATTACTGTGTATAAAGAAATGCTTCCGTTTAGGCGGTATTTTAATCAGGCTGTTACCGTATAGTTGTTAAAAGTAAAAACCAGCATGACACTTTGTTGTTTTTATTCTAATTAATTTTCTTAATTAAATACGCCATAATCATTGCCGTAGCACCCGTATTACTATTGATAAAGTGACCAGAAATCATCCCCGTTTTTTCTCTAAACTTTTTATCCTCGACAAGTTTATTTAATATCTGATTAAATTCATCTGCACTTGAAACTGAAAATAATCCTGCCAATTTTTGAAGTTGCTTAGCCTCTCTAAATTTCTCAAAATTCTTACCAATAATGATTGGGATTCCAAAAGTTGCTGGTTCTAAAATATTATGTAATCCTCCCGTTCCCATAGCTCCACCTACATATGCAATATCACCATAACTATATATTCGGGATAAATATCCGATAGTGTTCATTATAAACACCTGCTGATCTTTCAGCACTATTCCTTCTTTTTCAGAATATAAAACGGTTTTCTTTTTAATCTTTTGTTTTAATGCATTTGTACTACTATCTTTTATTTCGTGAGGAGCAATAATAAAACAAACCTCATTAGAGGCGCAATTTATATACTCCATAAAAATTTCTTCATCTTCTGGCCATGAACTCCCCATCACTATACAAAGTCGTTCATTAATAAATTCTGAAATAAAATCAACATGGTTATCCATTTCAATTTGGTGTGACACACGATCAAAACGTGTATCCCCACTCAAAGTAACATTAGTGAAACCTTGTTTTTCTATTAGCGTTTGGGATATTTTATCCTGAACAAAAAAGTGATCTATGGTCTGCAAAGCTTTTCTCATAAAACCACCATACCATTTAAAAAACGCCTGATCTTCTCTAAATGCCGCAGATATAAACACTGCCGGAATGTTTCTGCTTTCTAATACTTTTAGGTAATTAGGCCAAAATTCATATTTTACAAAGACAGCAAGTTCAGGTTTTACAAGCTGGATAAACCGAATAGCATTTGCATTTGTATCCATAGGTAGATACACAATAATATCAGCCAAAGTGCTATTTTTTTTGGCTTCGTAACCTGAAGGGGAAAAAAAAGTGACTACTATTTTATGAGTAGGATACTTTTTCTTTAGCGCTTCTATTACAGGAACACCTTGCTCGTATTCTCCCAAAGATGCACAATGAAACCAGATAATACGATCTTGAGCAGGAAAATGTTTCTCAAGAGTTTCAAAAACTGTTTTCCTTCCGTTAGCAAACAATTTGAGTTTAGGGCTTAACAGACCTATTACAGGAAGTAAACCATTAAATATTGCAATAAAGATGTTATATAAAATGCCCAAGAATGATAATTTTTATGAATTGCTAAAATACATTTCTTCCTATTAAAAAAGGTAATTATCTATCACAAAAACCTTATTCTAAGGGTTAAGGCTATTGCATTAATATTTAATTTAAAGTGAACAAAACTTAACAAAATGATCTTTTTTACAAAAGAAAAGCAACAAAATAGTTAAATTAACATCAACTATTACACAAACTCTATATTTATGAAATTAAAACTTACTTTAATTGCATTATTTTCATGTGCAATATTATGTTCTCAAAACTTTAACGAAGTACAGCTTCCTAAACCAGACAAGGTATCTCCCTTTTTTATTGGCCCCTTGTTTAAATCCACAATTCATTATGGCGCCACTCCTCCTAATTATAACGGAAAAATAATCCTTTTTAACCATGGTTATATAGATCTTAATCAATCTCAGTTTCTGTTTAATAATTCCTTTTATCAAGAAACATACAATGAAGGATATCAAGCTGTTTTTGTTGCCACTACGAGAGGTGGAGGAATCTGGGTAAACGGAAAATTATTAGCAGAATCTATCGATATTGTTACCCAAAAATTTAATGTAGATCAGGTATATCTGGTTGGGCATAGTAATGGTGGAAAAGCTTCAGAAGCAGCAATGTTCACTTATAAAAAAAAGGATAAAGTAGCATTGGCCTTTGCTCTTGGAACTCCTTTTTGGGGAACATATCTGGCAGATATTTCTCAGATGCCCTGGTTAAACTGGGCATGGAAACTTACTGGATTAAACGAAGGAGCACAAACCTCGACCACATATTATTGTAGAGATGTAGTACGACCTTACCTGGATAATCATCCGGATAACGAACCAGAAAAGTTTATTGTATTGGGAGCTTCTGGTTTTTACAAAGGATCTACCATTGCTGCTCCAGCTTTTTTACTAACAGGAGGGTTTCTATTTCCAATTCAAGGAGCTAATGATGGAGTAGCACCGTATAAAAGTACACTTAGACCTGGTGCAGAATATGTCTTCAGAAAAAATGATCCCAGAGCAATTATTGATCACCTGGATATTAGTTTTGGACAGTTTAGTTGGTCTTATATAAAATCTTATATCGAAAATCGTTCTCTAAAAAGTGCTATTATACCCGATAATAAATTCGATAACTCCAAAATAACAAGTAACTATTATATTATTTATTCTGAAAATGAATATGATCAAATACTACTGGATAAGGGTTCTAGTTATGCGGTAGCCGAAGTCATACATGAAAATCCAACTGCTAGTTTTGAAGTTTTTGATAAAAATCTTAAAAAATTGAATATTCACAAAAGCTCTAGCTATGAAAATCATAAAATCATTATTCCAATTTCCGAAAATAATATAACCTTAAAAAGTAATTCTCGATTTACGGCATTTATCAAACAAAACAGTGGAATATTAATGTCTCTAGAGCAGCTTTCTATGAGTAGGTATCCAATACTAAAAGTTGATTTATACTCGGATAAAAAAGATTCTCAATTATTTTTGAATACTCAAGTTCATGGTGTAATACTCAAAACTTCAGAAATAGATGGTACACCAGTACAAAGTGATCCCGAGATGATTACATTTGATGAGAATGACCATAGCTTCTATTTTAACACTAAAAATCTAGAAAAAGGAGTGTATAGTTTATTTCTAAATTCAGAAAATAAAAATAATTTCAGAAGAAGTATTATTTCTGGATTTGTAGTTGGAGATGTTGAAAACAGTTTAAATGAGGTCGAGGATGAGAGTCACATATATAAATCCGAAAAAGCAATTTGGATAACACCAAATTCAGTCAAAAATCAAGCATTTTTATCTGTTCTGGCGTATGTTTTACCAGATCCATTTTCTATAAAAATATACGATATCACAGGAAAAGAAATTAAGAACTTCAGGATTCGAACAAATCAAAATTCACAATATCATATTTCAGAAAAACTGAAAACATTACGCAGCGGCGTTTATTTTCTTAATATTCAAGGTTTTAAATCTATTAAGTTTATTAAAGAATAAATCCATGCTCATATATTGTTTATCGTTAATAAAAATTATATCAAAACCTTGTATCGCATTGGCAATAGCATCAATATTTTGTACTTTCGTAAGGTTACAATAAAACATTTATGAAGAAGATACAAATGGTTGACCTTAAGGGGCAATATCAACAAATCAAAGAACATATCGATTCATCTGTTCTCGACGTTATACAATCTACAGCTTTTATTAATGGCCCAGAGGTACATAGTTTTCAAAAAGAACTAGAAGATTATCTCGGTGTAAAACATGTTATCCCTTGTGCTAACGGTACAGATGCATTACAGATTGCAATGATGGGATTAGGCCTTCAACCTGGTGACGAAGTAATTACTGCAGATTTTACTTTTGCTGCAACAGTAGAAGTAATTGCATTGCTACAACTTACTCCTGTTCTGGTAGATGTTGAACCTGATTCTTTTAATATTGATCCCGAAGCCATTAAAAAAGCAATTACTCCAAAAACGAAGGCTATTGTACCTGTACACCTATTTGGTCAATCTGCCAATATGGATGCTATTATGGCTATTGCCAAAGAACATGATTTATATGTAATTGAAGATAATGCTCAAGGTATTGGAGGAAGTTATCATTCTAAAGATGGGAGTACTTCAAAATCCGGAACCATAGGTCATGTAGCGTCTACCTCTTTTTTCCCTTCTAAAAACCTAGGATGTTATGGAGATGGTGGTGCTATCTTTACTAATGATGATGATCTGGCTCATACCTTACGTGGAGTAGTAAATCATGGAATGTATAAAAGATATCATCATGATGTCGTGGGTGTAAATTCTCGTTTAGACTCTATACAGGCAGCAGTGCTAAGAATAAAACTTCCTAATTTGGATCACTATAATAATGCCCGACGGGAAGCAGCAAAAAAATATACTGCGGCTTTTGCCGATCAGGAGCATATTATTACTCCAACTATTATTGACAAAGAAGACACACATGTGTTTCATCAATATACGCTTAGAATAATCGATATAGATCGTGATGCTCTGGCTAAACATTTAAATGATAATGGAATTCCTTGTGGCGTTTATTACCCTATCCCTCTGCACAGTCAAAAAGCATATCAGGATGAACGCTATAATGAAACTGATTTCCCTATAACTAATCAGTTGGTAAAAGAAGTTATTTCTTTGCCAATGCATACAGAATTGGATGATGAACAAATTGATTTTATCACCAAAACGGTTATTGATTTTGTAGGCAAATCTGTAACAATCTAAAGCATTAAAAAAAATAAGACGAAGTCAAAAAACATTAAAGAAGTTTTTCTTTAATGTTTTTTGGCTTTGTTTGAAATAATAGAAGAAAAAGAAATCTATCTTCTAAAAATCTAATTTAATCTCTTAAACTTATTCCTTTTTCATGGATTCCCTTTGCATTTGTTATAACCTTGTTGATCACAGTCTTTCTAAAATCCCTCTTTTACCAGAAGCATATGTTGTACCAATAACGAATGGCCATCTTGGCTATGTAGAAAAACAAGCAACTCCTGAAACTTTAGAAAGCTACGAAATCATATTTCACGACACTCCTCATGAGCAACTACTAGAGATATGCTCATCCTTAAAAATCAAAGCATTAGAACAACAATTTATGCCTGTAAAAAGGAGAAAAAGCTTAACCTTTTCAGATGTATTAAAAGATCCAAAAGTAAACGATGTTGTACTTGATTATATAAGCAAAAAATTATCCGTTTTCTATTCCTTGATTGTTTCGCATCAATATGCAATAACTATTAATGCCCAGAGAAAAGATCCTTTCGAAAACCATAAATTATCAATTGGCAATACTACACTAAAGCCTATTCTCGAATTCACTAAGATAGATGAAGGCATTGAATATGCTTTTTCTCTAAAAAACAAAGACGCTCTCATTATTCCTAAAAATAATGATATCCAAATATTACTTAACGAGCCTTCGTGGATTATCGTAGATAAATACTTGTACCAAATTGAAAACTTAAATGCCAATAAATTAAAACCTTTTTTTGATAAAGAAAAAATTACCATTGCACGTAAGCATATCAAAATTTACTTAGAAAAAGTAATCATACCCATTATCAAAAATGTAGATGTTATAACCCATGGTTTTGATATTATTACACATAAAAATATAGCATCATATGGGATAGAAATTATCCAGGATTTTATCCAGAACACTTATGTAATTAAGGTTGTTTTTGAATACAACACTATTCATTTTGATTATAACAGTACAAAAACTACGGTTTCTAATGTACGTTTCGGAAATGATGATCAAATTCAAATTATCCAAACCAAACGCAATCCAGAAGCTGAGCAGAAAATCATTAGTTTACTAACATCCAAAGGGCTAGAGGTTAATAATAATCTATTATTAGAAACTAAAGCCTCTGATGACCCTTTTGAAATTCTAAATTGGTTAAAATTGAACAAAACCCAATTAGAAGCAGATGGTTTTGAGATAAACCTACCTTTACTAGGCGAGAGAACGGTTAATCTTGCTCCACATACCATTGAGATTGGTAGTCAACAAGAGAATGATTGGTTTGATATTAAAGGGGTTGTTACTATTGGGAGTCAGGAAATTCCTTTTTCAAAATTTATAACATATATCAAGCAAAATAATCGTTTTTTCCCAATTGATGAGGATCAGGTTTTTATTATCCCTAACGAATGGATGACACGATATAAAAAACTTGTAGATTTTGGTCAGATACAAGATAAAAATATACGTATCACCAAAAGTAACTACATCCTGTTAAAGGATATTATTCCACCAGAAGAAATTAGTATAGAAGACTCTACCAGTCATCTTTATAAACCATCATCTAAACTTAAAGCAACATTACGCCCTTATCAGGAAGAAGGAGTGCAATGGTTGGTTAATCATCATTACAATAAATTAGGTGCCTGCTTAGCAGATGATATGGGATTAGGAAAAACCTTGCAAACTATTGCGATGCTAGTTTATGCAAAAGAACGACTAGAGCCTGTAGATAAAAAGCTTGAAAAAATTCGATTAGACTTATTTATCGATCCTCTAGAGGTAAAAACCTACCTCAAAGCTTTGATCGTACTTCCCTCTTCTCTGGTATTTAATTGGGCACAGGAGATATTAAAGTTTGCTCCGCATCTCAATATTGTTAAATACACAGGTCCTGATCGCAAAAAAATCACTCCATACCTAGAGACCTACGATATTATTCTCACAACCTATACTACAGTATCAAAGGATATCGCTGCTTTAAAAAAGGTAAATTTCACCTATCTAATCACAGACGAGAGTCAACAGATCAAAAACAAAGAGTCTAAAATATTTCAGGCGATAAATAATATAAACACTACCCATAAAATTTCTCTAAGTGGTACACCGATAGAAAATTCATTATCTGATCTTTGGTCTCAGATGGAATTTATTAACCCAGGAATGTTAGGCAGTTATCCATTTTTTAAGGATCGTTTTAAAACTCCGATAGAAAAACATCAAGATCCAGAATGCATCAAAGAGTTAAAAGCGTTAATAGACCCTTTTATACTAAGAAGAACTAAAGAACAGGTTGCCAAAGATCTTCCCGAATTATCAGAACAGACAATATACACAGAGATGTTTTCTGAACAGGAAAAGCAATACGAATCTCAGAAATCGGCAGCCAGAAATCTATTACTAGGTATTGATTCTGCATCAACAAATAAGATCCATATTCTTAATACACTAACCAAACTTCGCCAGATTGTAAATCATCCTAAACTCGTAGACGATAAAACAAAAGATTTATCAGGAAAATTTCAGGATGTTACTCATTACCTTGACACACTGGTCAAAGCCAACAAAAAAGTGCTCGTATTCAGTTCCTTTGTATCTCATCTTGATTTGTATCAGGAATGGTGTTCGACGCATAATGTATCCTATTTAACATTAACCGGGCAAACCAAGAGTGCCGATCGAGAAGCTATTGTAAATGAGTTTCAGAAAAATGATGATATCAATTTGTTCTTCATTTCATTAAAAGCAGGTGGTGTTGGATTAAACCTTACCAAAGCATCTTATGTAGTATTATTAGATCCATGGTGGAATCCATTTATTGAAAAGCAAGCAATTGCCAGAGCTCACCGTATAGGACAAATCAATAATGTGATGGTCACAAGATTTATTACCAAAAATACTATCGAAGAAAAAATACTGCAACTACAGGAAAAGAAAAAAGGTTTATCTGATGAGATTATTGATATTAATGCTATTCCTCAGTACATAGAACAAAATCTAGAAGAGTTACTAAAATAATTTGATACTATTTATAAAAAAACCTAAGGCCTCACAAGTTTTAAAAACTTGTGAGGCCTTAAACCAATTCCCATATTTCTAAAAGAAATCATAATCAACCTCTTAATCACAACAATTTATTTTAAATTGTTCCTTTTCTATATTCAAAACTCAATTTTAATTTATAGTAATTTTTCACACCATCACTTATGAGATATCTATACACAGTGCTTTTTGTTTTTATAAGTACGACCATTTTAGCTCAAAACACGTATTTACAATGCGGAAAACTAATCGATACCAAAACAGGTAAAATCCTTACCGAAAAAACGATTGTCGTTTCCGGAAATAAAATTATTAAAATCGAAAATGGCTTTGTAGTCGGTAAAAAAGATGATATCACTATAGATCTTAAAAATAAAACAGTGATGCCCGGTTTGATTGATATGCACGTACATCTAGAAGGCGAAACAAATCCAAAGGCATATCTTCAAAAATATACCGATAGCGAAGCAGATGTCGCTTTTAACTCAGTTCAGTTTGCTAAAACAACACTAATGGCAGGTTTTACTACAGTAAGAGACCTGGGAGGGAGCGGAGTAAATATTTCGCTTAAAAAAGCAATTAAAAGTGGCCGTATTAAAGGCCCCAGAGTATTTACAGCTGGCAAGTCTCTGGCTACCACTGGTGGACATGCAGATCCTACCAACGGAAGTAAAAGGTCATTAATTGGTGATCCAGGCCCAAAAGAAGGTGTAGTAAATAGTATCGAAGATGCAAAAAAAGCAGTACGACAACGCTATAAAAATGGCGCAGATCTTATCAAAATTACAGCTACCGGAGGTGTATTAAGTGTAGCAAAAAGCAGTTCTAACCCTCAATTTACTGTAGAGGAGATTAAGGCTATATGCGAAACTGCAAAAGATTATGGATTTCATGTTGCAGCACATGCACATGGCGATGAAGGAATGCAACGTGCCATCCTGGGTGGTGTAAAAACTATTGAGCACGGTACATTAATGAGTGAGAAAACGATGGATTTAATGAAACAGCATGATGCATATCTAGTACCTACCATTACTGCAGGAAAAGAGGTTACCGAAAAAGCAGCTATTGATGGTTATTACCCTGCTATCATTGTTCCTAAGGCACTAGAGATCGGTCCAAAAATCCAAAATACATTTAAAAAAGCATATGATCGTGGGGTAGGTATCGCTTTTGGTACCGATGCAGGAGTATTTAAACACGGACAAAACGGAAAAGAGTTTGGTTTTATGGTCGAAGCGGGTATGCCTGCAATGGCAACTATACAAAGTGCTACTACTATCAACGCCAAAATCCTGAATATGCAAGATCAGATCGGACAAATTACTCCAGGTTTCTTAGCCGATATCGTAGCAGTAAATGATGATCCAACCCAAAAAATAAATACGATGGAGAATGTAGTGTTTGTAATGAAAGAAGGAAAAATATATAAGAAATAGTAGGTAGTGCCTGATCGGAAATAGATCACTATTAGATTTGTTTCTTTTTGCGCAATTTCAATTTATTTTTTATCACCTGATGCTAAGGCATCTGTGTCAAAAAAGAAAATCAAAATTCCATCAAAAATAATTCAAATCATAAAAATCGCCTATTTCAGACCAGGCACTATGTAATGAAAAAACTCATTGGTTCTATAGTAATATTTGGAGCTCTGGTACTATTAACCAGTTTCTTTTTTGTCGGGAAATCAGAAACTCAGGTTGATAAGTCCAGATTTTTAAGCTACGAGGTAAATCCATTGCAACAGGAACTACATTTCTATTGGAAAAATGAGAATACTAATACTTACAAAAGCTTTCAAAACTTAAAATCAGAACTTGAAAAAGAAAACAAGGAATTGGTTTTTGCAATGAATGGGGGGATGTATAACAAAGACCTATCCCCTCAAGGGCTTTATATTGAAAATGGAGAAACCAAAGCCAGGATTGACACATCTCAAAGTGGATATGGTAACTTTTACCTTCAACCCAATGGGATATTCTATTTGACTAAAAAAAACAAACCCGTCATTTGCACTACAAAGATATTTACGGATAGTGAGCATATCAAATATGCCACACAATCTGGGCCTATGCTCCTGATTGACGGAAAAATCCATCCCAAATTTAGAAAAGGATCTTCTAATGTTCATATTAGAAACGGAGTAGGAATCTTACCCAATGGAAATTTACTTTTTGCTATCTCTAAAGAGAAAACAAATTTTTATGATTTTGCTTCCTATTTTAAACAAAATGGTTGTAAAAATGCATTGTATCTGGATGGATTTGTATCCAGAGTATACTTACCCTCTAAAAACTGGAATCAATTAGACGGTAACTTTGGCGTAATTATAGGAGAAACGAAAACAAAATAATAGATCTAGGAGAAAAGATATTGTGTTTAATCCATGGATACAAAGTATTAAAATAGTAAAGTTTATCAATAACAAATCGAGGTAGAAGTAGTTTTCTTAATCATAAAAAACTATCCCCAAAAATAGATTCGTAAATGTGCTGTGAGATATATTTTGTTTCTCGAAAAACAAATTGTTCTTCTTGATAATCTTTTAATATGGGTACGTAAGGTTAAATTTTTACGCTCTATCCTATTTGTACAATACCGAAACACTTTATGAATTTCTTTAGGAATCAATCCCGGATAAATATTTAATCGGTCGGTATAAATACTCTTGGGTTGCAATAACATTAATTTATCAACCAATGGCCTGATAGTATCTTTTGTTTTTCTACCTACAAAAAAATCAACAACATTTTTGGTATCTCTTTCTATAGCATAGGTAATCCAGGTTACATTGTCTTTACTACCGATAAAGCTCCACAGCTCATCGACTTCAAATTTGCAACCTAACCTATTAAAACATGGAACTTTAATTTGTAGGCTAATTTTTAGCATCCTGGATAATACTGTATTTTTTGAAATGCCTATAATTCTAGCAATACTCAAAACACCACAGCTTTCTTTGAGCAAACTTTTAATCAAAGTATTTGTTGTGGATTTATATGCTTTATAAGAGTATGAGTTTTGAAATGAAGTATGACAATCTCTACAGGAATAGCGCTGTTTGCCATTTCTTTTACCTCGCTTTATACAATTTGATTGGTTACAATTTTTACAATTCATAATTGCAAATATAACCAAGCACCAATTTGACCAATGTAGCGATATAAAACCCTTATTTAATAGGCTCTAAGCAATCTTAAGTAGTGTAAACAACATAAACAAGCCTCAATAAAGAAGCTTGTTTATTATATAAAGCACTAATAATCAACCTTAAAAAAATGCTATTTTTAAAAAGCACCAGTTTGGGACATTACCGCCAAGAGGCATAGCGGTAGCGATCAATTACACGCTAGGAGCAGCGGGGGGGATTAATCTACTACAACCCAACTATCGTTCTTACTATTGTAGTATTTGGTATTTAAAAAATCTCTATAGCTAATTACATAGTAATCATTCTTGTTTTCATATTGAAATTCATCTGATGAAAAGCCAATAAAATATTTAGGAACTTCCTCTATGTATTTCGGACTAAGAATAGCTAATTCATCAGGAAAATTCTTTTCATTTTTATGATACTCCTTTAAACCATCTATCACCATTTTAGCCTTATTATTGGCTGTCTTTAATTGGTATGATTTTATTCCCTCTCCTGTAAAAAGAGTCATAATTGCGATTACTGTAAGAATAGATGAATAAGCTTTTAATTTTTTGTGCTTTTTCAGCACAGCAAAAATTAATAACACTAATCCAAGACCAATTAGGATATATGTAAAAAATTTCTCCTCTCTTATCAAAAAACTAAAAGAGAGTTTTAAGTATATCACATTTGCGATTACAAAAAGTAAAATAGCGAATAAAATTAATTTCTTCATGTTTTTTATTTTATTATACCAAGACTTCTTAAATAACTCAAAACATTGGCGTCTATTCCATTTGAATTACGATTTTCAGAAGTTGTTTCACTCTTAGGTAAAGCAGAGCCGTTTTTTAAACCTCTTAAATCGGTAGCATCATTTTCGCTATTAGCAACTTTTTGATAATCTTCGGTATTTTCTGGATCATTAACAAAACCTAGTTCTTTAAGAAATTTAAATAATTGTAAAGACATTAATTCAGCTTTTTTAAAACCAGTTTTCTCTCTAAATTCTGCAAGTTCTCCTATAGTAGTTTCATCATTTTCAAGCCATTCTTCAAAATATATTCCTAAAGCATTTGATGTCAAATCTTCATATGAATAGGCAGATCCGTTACCCTTCTTTTGTTGTTCTTTTTCAACACCTAACCCGATGGCGCGGATTTGCAATCCGTGTTTTTAAAACTTCAAAATAAATTTAAAACAACAATTTCTAATTCATGATCTAAATCTGCATAATTTCTAGCAGAACTAAAAATATAATCCTCTGGGTTTAAAACAATCTTATCTACAACTGGATTATTATGAATGTACTCTATTTTTTGTTTTATAAACCAATTTGAACTTGCAATCTCTGCGTGATATCCGTTTTGCCACACTTTATATCGTTGTCCACGTTTTAAATGTTCACAAGCTTTACTAAAATATTCTAACATCCACTCTCGTCTACTTTCAGAGTATTCTTCGATCGTTTCTATAATTCTTTTGGAGGTAAACTTCTTAAAATCACGGATGATATCTGATAATATATATCCTTCTTTTGCTTTGCATAACATATGGATATGACTAGGCATTATACAATATCCATAAATTTCTAAACCTTTCTCTTCTTGGCAATATTTTAGGCTATCAGTAATGACATATTTCTGTTTCACTCTCGTAAAAACATCAATCCAACCAACAATTGTTATAGTAATAAAATAACCAACATCAGGTATTGTAGCTTTATATTTTGTAGACATGATAGAGTTTTTACTAAAATATATTTAACAATGATAAACCATCCCAGTTTCGTTTTTCGGGACTGAGCAATTATTAATAATTTACTATAACAAAAAAAACAGTCACATTATAAGTGACTGTTTTGATATTTCGTTAGGTTTCACGGATTGCAAATCCGCGCCATCGGGTTCTTCTTTTGTAATTATCAAATGATCTAGCAAATTAATATCTAATAGATTACCTGATTCTTTAATTTTCTTAGTCAATCTAATATCTGAATCACTAGGCTCTAAAGTACCAGAAGGATGATTATGAGCTATAATAACACCACTTGCACATACTTTTAAAACTATAGCAAATAATAGTTTTACATCTACATAAGTACCACTAGTGCCTCCTTTTGATAGATTTTGTACTCCTAATACTTCGTTTGCATTATTTAAGAGTAGAATCTTAAATTCTTCTTGTAGTTCTATAGTTTTCTGATCCCAAGAATTAATAAATACATTGAAAGCATCTGTAGAACTCTTAATTTTTGTTCTGTTCTTTTTAGCGATATGAGATGAGTAGCTGATCTGTATCTCAGCAATGTTGTTTGTTCGCATAGATTTGGTTTTGATAGGGTTGTATTGTTCTTTTCTTCCTTTCTGGCAGACTAGAGAACTGTTTTCTTAGTTCGCTTTAGAGCATAAAAAAAAGAGTCGTATTTCTACAACTCTTTTTTACTTATATAATTTATTTGATAATTAAACTTTATAGTACTCTTTTTCAAAAGCATCAGTTTGACCCATTACCAGTTTGACCCATTACCAGTTTGACCCATTACCAGTTTGACCTATTACCGCCCCATACTAGGGAACAGCGGGGGTACCGCTCACTCTTCGGAGAGCGGGTTATTCAAAAACTTAATAAAAGCTTCATATAAATTATTCTCCTTTATCTCCTGCTCAAGAAAAATCTTATTAGGATAAATTATTCGTAAGTTATCTTCTGATAGGTCGCTTAAAAAAACTAAATTTTCGTTTTTAGCAAAACTTATTAATAAATCTATAAACTCATAGTTTACCTCTCGTAAATCAATACGAGCAGATAATTCTATGGGTTTTTTATTCTCTAAAAAAACTTTAAAACAATTAGAATTTTCATTTCCAAAAACTATCAAATTCTCACTCCAAGATCCCATTTCAGGCAATAGTCTAGAAAAAATAGCTTCTATTTCTCTTAATTCAATTATTCTATATTGCCACCAATTAATGTTATCAAAGTCTTGTATAGTTAAATTTTCAACGTCAGAAAAAAAAGAGTCTACTTCTTCTTTAGGTAATATAAATATTTGATGTTGCCATATTGACATTTTAGTATCTTGTATAAATTAAATCATTCGTATTTCTGTATCCTGCATAAGGTAATTTAACTTCTACTACAGGCACATTTTTTAAACCAAGTTCTTTTGCTATACGCACTCTATGATGACCTCCTACTAAGTATCTTGTTCCGTTGTGATTAACATAAGGTATTGCGTTTGTTATTCCATTCTTGGCTATATCTGCTTTCAAAACCCGATGGCGCGGATTTGCAATCCGTGTTTTTAAAACTTCAAAATAAATTTAAAACAACAATTTCTAATTCATGATCTAAATCTGCATAATTTCTAGCAGAACTAAAAATATAATCCTCTGGGTTTAAAACAATCTTATCTACAACTGGATTATTATGAATGTACTCTATTTTTTGTTTTATAAACCAATTTGAACTTGCAATCTCTGCGTGATATCCGTTTTGCCACACTTTATATCGTTGTCCACGTTTTAAATGTTCACAAGCTTTACTAAAATATTCTAACATCCACTCTCGTCTACTTTCAGAGTATTCTTCGATCGTTTCTATAATTCTTTTGGAGGTAAACTTCTTAAAATCACGGATGATATCTGATAATATATATCCTTCTTTTGCTTTGCATAACATATGGATATGACTAGGCATTATACAATATCCATAAATTTCTAAACCTTTCTCTTCTTGGCAATATTTTAGGCTATCAGTAATGACATATTTCTGTTTCACTCTCGTAAAAACATCAATCCAACCAACAATTGTTATAGTAATAAAATAACCAACATCAGGTATTGTAGCTTTATATTTTGTAGACATGATAGAGTTTTTACTAAAATATATTTAACAATGATAAACCATCCCAGTTTCGTTTTTCGGGACTGAGCAATTATTAATAATTTACTATAACAAAAAAAACAGTCACATTATAAGTGACTGTTTTGATATTTCGTTAGGTTTCACGGATTGCAAATCCGCGCCATCGGGTTTTCTTAGCTCACTTTTATGCATAAAAAAAAGAGCTGCATTTCTACAACTCTTTTTTATTTATATAATTTATTTGATAATCAAACTTTATAATGCTATTTTTCAAAAGCATCAGTTTGGGACATTACCTCTTAGTGCTTTTCTATAGATATAACAATACCATTCTCATCAAAATACTCCCAAGTACCCACTTTCTTATCAAGTTCATAACGACCTTTCTCTGCTATATTACCATTAGGATAATATTTCTCATAATTACCATGCCATAAGCCCGATTGGTAATGATAAATTTCTGTTATAAGACCATCTTCACTATATTCTTTCCATTCACCATCATTATTACCATTATGATAATAACCCGACACCATCAACTTGCCATTTACATAAAATTCTTTATGATTTCCATGCAATCCTCCGTTTTGAATTTGAGTCACCAATTTAGAATTACCATTGGGATGAAAGTATTTTATAGCGCTACCAATAAGTATTCCGTTTTTAAATTCTTGTTTAGAATGTATTGCACCACCACTATGATAGGTTTCCCAAATACCTTGTTTTTTTCCATTCGCATAATTACCTTTTTCAGATAATTGATTATTAATAATATAGGTCTTAGCTATTCCATTTCTTAATCCTTCTTTATATGTTATAGAGTCAATACTTGTTCCTTTTTCATTATAAAACACCCATATTCCGATCTTTTTTCCTTTGTTAATACTTCCTATGGCTTTAATTTTCCCACTACTATAATACTCTGTTTCTTGACTATTGATAGAAAAAGAACAACTAACATAGAACAACCCCATAAAGAGTAGAATAAGGTTTGAGAAATATTTCATACTTGATATTTAAAAAAACCCACAACCTTTTACTTGTTGTGGATTCTCTATCTATTACTATTATTGTTAACTTAATACCGAGGCTCATTACAAATGAGCTTTAGAGAGTAATTTTATAATAATTCTATTACTTTACTTTCTTCATTCATCATTTTTAAATACAGTTTATTATTATCCAAATTATAATCTTCCAATAAATCAAATTGTTCGTTTATCAGAACTTTTCCGTCACTATCCACTAACCTCATTGTAGCTTCTTCTAGAATAATTAAATTCTTTGAAGTAGTTATAAATAAGCCGATTATAGGGGTAATAATATTAAGGGATGTAATAATTATCATATTTTCATCAACTATAAATATATTATCACCTGTTTCTATAACAAATAGCTTTTTATCATCCCAAAACAAAAAAATCATATTCTCTCCGTCACTATCATCACTAAAGCTTAGAAGAAACAATTTATCTGATGTTAAAGAGTCATAGCATATATAACAATATTGAAAATTATCTTTGGATTCATTTAATATCAGTTTTTTATGAATATCTTGATTTTCTATAAATCTATTAAATTCTATTTGATTATTGAATTTATACGATTTAATATACCTATTATTTATTATTACTTTCATAATTATTTTCCTTTTAATATAATAGTTATTAAATCCTCTTCTTTCCAGATACTTTGCATCATCAATCCACCATTAGGCCCCATTAATAAAGATTCTCTTGTTATGAACCCTCCTTCTGAAGAAAGAATACTTCCTGGAGTATTCAATACTTTTCCTAAATGACCACTCAAATAAGTTCTTCCAGAAGCATTGTCAAAAACACCAATACTACTCAATTGTCTTTGCATTGCTGTAGATCTCTGAATATTATGTAAACCCGATGGCGCGGATTTGCAATCCGTGTTTTTAAAACTTCAAAATAAATTTAAAACAACAATTTCTAATTCATGATCTAAATCTGCATAATTTCTAGCAGAACTAAAAATATAATCCTCTGGGTTTAAAACAATCTTATCTACAACTGGATTATTATGAATGTACTCTATTTTTTGTTTTATAAACCAATTTGAACTTGCAATCTCTGCGTGATATCCGTTTTGCCACACTTTATATCGTTGTCCACGTTTTAAATGTTCACAAGCTTTACTAAAATATTCTAACATCCACTCTCGTCTACTTTCAGAGTATTCTTCGATCGTTTCTATAATTCTTTTGGAGGTAAACTTCTTAAAATCACGGATGATATCTGATAATATATATCCTTCTTTTGCTTTGCATAACATATGGATATGACTAGGCATTATACAATATCCATAAATTTCTAAACCTTTCTCTTCTTGGCAATATTTTAGGCTATCAGTAATGACATATTTCTGTTTCACTCTCGTAAAAACATCAATCCAACCAACAATTGTTATAGTAATAAAATAACCAACATCAGGTATTGTAGCTTTATATTTTGTAGACATGATAGAGTTTTTACTAAAATATATTTAACAATGATAAACCATCCCAGTTTCGTTTTTCGGGACTGAGCAATTATTAATAATTTACTATAACAAAAAAAACAGTCACATTATAAGTGACTGTTTTGATATTTCGTTAGGTTTCACGGATTGCAAATCCGCGCCATCGGGTAGGCACTAAAGGTCCGGCTATTGGAAGGTATGAGAGAGGAGTTGCTAAACCAACTATTGAAGTTGCAGGAAAGCTTGCTAAAATACTAGGAATATCATTAGATTATCTTGTTGGTAATTCTGATCAAGAACTTGATGATAATACCTTAAAACGTATTTTAGAAGTACAACGATTACCTGAAGATATAAAAGAAAAAGTATACTATTTCATTGATATATCTATTAAAGATTACAAAACAAGACAAGCCTATTCTTAGATTGATTGCATAAAAAAACCAGTTACATCGCTGTAACTGGTTCTTGTCATTTTATTCTATTTAATATTACCTGCCAATCTTTGACGCCACAAGTTGCAAACTTGCGGTAGCGATCACTCTAGCGGCAGCAGGGACTTCTATTTACCAAAATTACTAATAGGTTCTATAGGAATCTTTGGTAAATCAAATATTTCTTTTTTTACCTCTAATTCTTCTATTTTAATAGCTATACTTGTTGATTTAAATTCAGGTGTATCCATTACCATTTTTAATGGAATAGATTTAGATTCTTTAACATATGCATACCAATTTCCAAAAATATGATCTTTAAAATTATTAGGATCAATTGCATATTTTGAATTATAATAATAAATGTAAATGCCTCTGGATGTTCTCATTGTAAGCTCATCACAATTTATACCTAAAATCATTTCTTTATTTTTAACTTTCTTTACTTCTACAATTTTTTCTCCTTCAACAGATCCATCACTCCAATACAATATATTCGCATTAGAAAATTTGTTGTATAATTTGTTTTCTTCACTCCTATATATTTGGAATTGATTCATTTTACCATTAAAAGAAGTTTTATAATTAGCATTTTTTATAACATATTCCTGTATAGTACCCATTAACAAATTAAGTTGTTCATTAGTTAAGTTAGGGGTTTTACTTTCATAACTATTTTGATATGTTATTTTACCTTCAAAATTCTGACCAAAAACAAAAGTGTTAACCAATAATAATAACAAAAAAAATCTATTCATTCTTTATTCTTTTATCCAATAATAATTCACTGTAATCTGGATTCTTGGATGAGTATTTAACCTCAAACAAATCTCCTTTTTTTATTAGTTCTTGCTTAATAGATAGTTTTTGACTTCTTTCAAACAATTTTCCTGATACACTATATTCATAGTGTATATAATAGCCTCTTTTAGATGTTTGATACTTATCCGTAATTTTACCAATCGTATAAAGAGGACTATCTTTCAATTGACTTTTTTTGGATATGCTATTAAAAAAACCATATCCTAAAATAATAAGTACTATAACTAATAAACCAAAGAATGATTTATTATGATTTTTCTTAACACTATTGTTCAACTTTTTCTTTTGTTTCATCCGCTACAACTGTAGATACTGCCCCTTCTGCTGTACCTGTAACTGTTTTTGTGAGATTTTGATTTTGCCCCACAGTTTTATTTAACGCTTTGGTTACATCTTGCGCTTGTTTAGCATTACTAAAACTTGTAAAAGCTTCGTTTGATGTTTTCGCACTTGAACCTCTAGCTGAGTTTTTCCCTCCATTAGCTAATATATTATTAGCTTTATCAAGATTCTTTGCTGCTGCCGTAACATTTGATTTGGCAGTTTTAACAGCTGTATCACTTGAAGCTCCTAAAATTCCATTAGTTAGTTTATCTCCTCCTTCTGCACCTGCCACTCCTATAACCGTATCAACAACTAAACCTTTAGCTGTTTTATTACTGCCTTCCGTACCAATTACATCTGTATCACCACTACCATTAACATCTACAGCTGCTTTTACGACTTCTGAAGCAATTCTCACACCAACCCTTCTTACTGCACTAGCACCCACTGTTAAGGCTCCCTCAACTGTTGCTGCCCCAACATCTACAAAATCAATATTATCCCAAGCTGCTTCACTAAAACTTTGTCCTTTTGCTAAATTAACAGTAAGTTGAACCGCATATTCACTAATACCTCCTACTAATGCACCAATACACCAAGGACAGTTCCCATCAGGGTCATTTAAACTTATAGGTGAATTCCAGCTATATGCATAAGGAGATTTATCAATTTGCATTTCATCATCAGCAAGATTATCGTTTACAAACCATCGACCTACAGCAGGATCATAAAATCTCGCTCCATAATCTAACGTATTAAAATCTAATTCTGATTGTTCTTCTTTGCCATTATACCCATAGTTATGTTTGCTACCATTTATAGCAAAGTTGTATCCTTTATGTTGCAGGCCAAAAGGATAATAATTCTTCTCTTGCTGTACAATGATCCCTTCTTCGGTTTCTTGTACCACACTAATATCATCCAGATAGATCTCTTCTTCTGTAGCTATACTACTGGTTAATCCCAGTTTGATATTTAGCTTAGAAGCATCTTGCTTGATCTGGTAAGTAGCTTCAAAATTACCTTCGCCAGCATCACCAGCAGAATACCATCCTGTACTTTTGTTGGCAGCATCAATCTCATTGACCAATACACGCATCTTATACCCTTTGCCATTAGCATCCAGTTTCAGTCGTATCTTCACAGTTTCACCAGCACTAAAAGATTGTGTAATCTTTTTATTAGTACCACTATACGTATATCTTACTTTAACGCCTAAACGACCATTAACTGCAGATACGCCTCCGCCACCCCAGCCATCGGTACTACTATCAAAAGTATCATTTAAAAAAGTCTTGTTACCGCCTTTATTATAGCTTAAACGTATATTACCTAAATGATCTTTATATTGATAGATGTACTTAAAGCCATCTGAGTGTTGTTCTACATACCCTTCTGAGGTATTAAAAAACTCCAGATCACCATTCTTATACACATAATTACCGGCATACTCAGTCTCTATTAAAGAACTTCCCTCTGTTGCAATCTTTTTTAATTTTGCTCCAGTGGCGTCGTAAATATAATTAATATTTCCGGTATGATCTGTATTATTTACAGTTACTGTTTGAGGTAGATTTAAATGATTATAGGTAATCCCTGTAATCCCTTTGTTTTGATCCTCAGTCATATTACCATTAGTGTCGTAAACATAATCATTAGAAGTATCAGCAGTAGTATTCACCGCATCATCTTTAAAGCCAAACTGATCTATAGGGGCAGCATCACTAACTTTCATGAGCTTATTGCCGCTGTCATACGTATAAGAGAGTATATCCATATCCCCAAAATCTGTGGCTGCTGCATTAATATGTCCTTTTCTATTTAAAGAAAGAATGTTCCCAACCTTATCATACGTGATATTACTTATCGAATAGTTACCAGTATTATCTGTTGCACTTACAATTCTATTAAGGGCATCATAACTATACACATATGAAGTGCTTACCGGATTGTTCGGAGGGTTAGGGTTTACACTTTGAGTTTTCCAATGGGTCTCTGCTATATTACCATTAAACAGCGGCGTAGTTCCAAGTTGTGGGGTATTGTAATTGATGCCAAAAGCAAACAGATCATTCCCCAAGTTATTTACATCATTGATTCCTTTTAGCCAGCCTCTTACATTGTATTTGTAGTGAATATCCTGTAATCCATTACCCACTTTTTTAGACACTAACTGCCCTAAAGCATCATAGGTATTGGCTGCGATAACTTCTGGATCCTGAGTATTGATCTTTTGGGTTTGGTTGAGTACTCTACCCATATGGTCATACATAAAACTATCTATCGTTACAATCGCTGCATGACTATCTTTGATATGTGTGGTTGTGGTTTCTTCTACCTTACCCACAAAATCCAGCTTGGTTTCTATAATATCTGTAGTGTTTAGATACTCATTCTTACTGGCTACATAGATCGGTCTTGATTTGGTATCATAATAAGTAACCGTAGTGATCCAATCCAGAGTTTCTAACACCCGTACTTTACTAACTACCGGTAAGGATTTGGTTTGCGCTCTAGGGGTTACACCATATACCATGGCTGGTGCATTAAAAAAGGTATCTTCACTGCCTAAAACAGTATAGTCCCCATAATAATTGATGGTGAGTAGTGTAGCATTGGTCACTTTGGGATAGCCCCCATCATTATAGTACAATTGTACCCCATCTACTAGTACAGGAGCAATACGGTCTACCCACAATGCATCACTATAGGCGGTAGCCTCGGTTTGTAGGGCTGCACGATCCTTGGGATCGGTGATTTTACCGGTGTAGGCTACCCGACCAAAGGCATCGTATTTGGTATAGAGCCATGCATTAGTTGCTTTTAAGTTGGTATCCTGGGTCATAATCGGCTGATCGAGTTTGTTATACACAATATACTCCTTGCCTTTGCCAGGGATCTTCTTCTCGATCAATCGGTTTCTATAATCATATTTATATTGGTAGCACAATTCGGTAAGCTCAATAGCAGAGATACTTGTAGTACTCGTATCTACTTTAGGTGGTATTACATAGGTTAAATTCCCAAATCTATCATATACATAATGGGTATCATGCGCTGATCCTGCATTAAAGGTTCGTTTTAAAACAATTCTACCTTGTTTATCCTTGTACTCTTTAGTAGTATGATTATTACCAGCTGCCGGAGTCCAGTTTTCATCTTGAGTAATGGTTATGTACAATTGATTTGCACCATAAAAACCATCCTTTACCAAGCTAGGAGCTTCAGTATCGTTTGGATTGGCAAAGTCTACTTTAAAATAGATTACTTCATTAACTTTATTAGTATACCAATCTGTCTTAATAGCGTGATCTGCATCACTATTAGGGTTAGCTTTCCAAGCTGTACCAGGCGCACCTATTTTTATTACTCGATTAAGAGGAGATTTATCAAAAATACTCTCTGAGTAGGCATTAACCTCTCCCAGATTAGTATTAGTAATCCCGGGAAAATCATCTGTATAGTTGTCTTTGTAATATTGGTTAATATCTTGATTTACATTAATATCTTTATAACTCCCCACCGTATTACTTGCCTCAAAAGGCAGGTATTGTTTGTCTTGTCTGCCATACACATCATACTCGATATGAGTTACAATATCCTTACCATCTTTAGAGGCTTTGATTGCTCGTTGTTGTATCGGTCTACCCAGTCCATCAAAATAGGTAACACTCTCTATCGTCTTATCAATATCATTGATATTAGTACAATTTACAGCCTCTATCTGCGCAATAGTCATGGCTGTTTGAGGAACTGTCGAATGTATATAATTCTTATCCGATAGTACTACCTGGGCCTGAAGCTTCAACCCCATTAGTAGTATCGCGATGCTATATATTATTTGTTTTTTCATCTTACTATATTATTTATGAGATTAATGTTGCTCTCCTGTATTACCGCCGCCGCCAGTGTCTGTAGAAACTGTGGCGACAACCACCATCACCTTGGTGATTTCCTGACCTGTGAGGTTATCTTTAATTTTAGCCTGAATTGTATACTCATGAGTACCGGTAGCGAAATTAGAAAAACCAAAGTTTGTACCACTACCTGATCCTAAGGCTTGAGAGAGGTTAATACTGTTATAGGCTTTCCAGGTGATCTGAGAATTTCCTGAACCTCCGGTAAGGCTTGTTACATTAAAAGTAACACTTGGATTAGAACCAGAAATAGAAGTATGAGACTGACTTGTACTTGCCACCATACCCGGGTATGATTTTAAAACAGGAGCATTACCACCCCATTTATAATTAGCGTTTTGTAAGGTTAAGTCAACTACTTTAAATTTGATCGTATAGGTTCCTGAATTTGGAAAATGATAAGAGTATGTTGTTCCTGTAGCACTTTGTTTTACATCATTTACATACCACTCATAGCTACGAGATCCGGAACCGCCTCCTATACCCGAAGCGGTAAAAGTCGTCGTGGCACCTTGTACAATATGCGCTTTTGATGCACTTATTACAGGAGCAATTAGTGGATTATACATATGCAATAATCGAACTTCGCTATCGGTAGATTTACCACTTCTGTTATCGATCACTTTAAAATACACCGTATAGGTGCCTGCTGTGTTGTTGGTATAGGTAAAGGTGGTAGCAGTACTGGCTTGTTTTATAGTATTTACATACCACTCATAACGCAGGTCTCCTGTTCCTCCCCCGATACCCGAGGCACTAAAATTAACATTAGTACCTGTGATCACACTACTATAATTTGCACTTAACACTGGGATATTGATAGGAGGATACGCCACCACAACATTCATCGTTTTACTGACTCTATGTTTGGTTTGCGTATTATAGGCAAGTACCGTTACAGTATATGTGCCTTCACTAGCAAAGGTTTTGGTAAAACTAGTCGTACTATCACATTGTTCTTGTGTACCATCTACAGACCAGGTATAGAGATTCGCACCCCCGCTTCCTGAAGTATTGGCGGTAAATGTAACCGATTGATTAGGTTGAACAGATCCAGAAGCTGAGAGTTGGATAGTCACATCTCCTAAAACATCGGATTGTTGTCCCTGGTAATTATAGCGCAACTGCTGGGCTACATACTGTTCCTGATCCAGGGTATATTGTAAGCGGTTAAAATCATCATATTGATAATATATAGTATACCCTTCTGGATCTGTCATACTGGTTACTCCAATCAATGGATCATAGGTATAGCCGCTTATTTCTGCATTTTTAAAATAAGTATGCTCTCGTAAATCTTTAAACAGGTTACGCATCGTTACCTCTTCATCTGCAGTATCCTCGGTATTGGATGCAGTTTGTAACTGGGTAATTAGTGCTGTTGCGGTAGCTGGAATGCCGGTATAACTCGCATTGTCAATCTTAGCAATAGGCAGAGTGTTGTTATACCCCCAAACATACATGATATGACGACCATCGACTTGTGAAACTTCTAATGGATTCCCCTGGACATCATAGTTGTGATACGTAAGGCGAGCTTCTGGAGTATCAGTTCCCTTGGCTATTTTGGTAATGCCTGGTAGTAGAATCCCATTACCCCAATCAATAAAATCTATCGTTTGAGTGGCCGCTAGTGTAGTGCCTTCTGTGCTTTTTGTCTCTACAAGAGTCGTAATCCTGTTTTGAGCTACCAAAGAATCGTTAACAATACTACTCTTATCATAAGGATATGTATAGTTTGTCGTTATGGTATTGTTATGACTATCGGTATTAGTTTGTGTTTTTAACTGTCCATATGGATCATCATACATATATGAAGTTTCACTGGTAAGTGTCTCACCATGTAAAAACTCTCTGGTCGTAGTTTTTATCAGCTTATGTTCTTTAGGATAGTCTACATAATAATTCTCTACATAATGTTTAGGGTCTCCTTCGATCAAACCTGAGAGCTGGCCTTCACCAGTCCTATGGTATTTAGTACGTCCTACTGCCATTCCATAGGCTTTCACAGTACTGCTTACTCCAACACCATAAGGATACACATTATCATACTCGTGTATCGTTTCGTTTTGTAATACAAAGTTTTGACCTCGTTTTGCAAACACTTCTGATTTTAGTAGTTTACCGGTTTGCCAAGCATTACTGGGTGGAGATACAAAAGGAAAAACACTACCTCCGTTAGACATACTCGAATACTGATTAACCGTCTTACCATTACCGCCATCTTCTTCCCAGATCTCTACACGGGGATAAAAAACAGGAGCTCCTTGATAACTGGTAAAATTAGCCATACTTACTGCACTTCTATGCACCTGAATAGTAGTTACATACTTGTCTATATGGGTAGTCGTATATTGATAATCAGATGGATTGCTTAACACCAAACCACTATCAGTACCATCTTCTGTAACATACTTATAGCTTTTGGTCTTACAATTCCCATCACCATCACAATCTTTGGTTTGTTCTACTCGTACTCCTCCTATATGTTTATATAGCACATTATTATCTACACGTTCTTCATAGCGTATGATATACTTAAAATATGCACTGGTATTAAGAGGAGCAAGTAACCTACCCGTAATACGAATTTTACCATCTGAGGTATATCCCAACTTTTCATATGGATCACTATAATAGGTATCATCACAGTCATTTGCCCCTTCACAAGAAATCGTTTCACCATGTATGGTAAATCTCTTATAAATACGATCATACCCACAAGAATTACCTGCCGTAGCAATAGTAACATCGGCCTCGGTACCTATAAAACCATTACCGGCTCCTTCTCCCAAAGTAAGCTGACTATACACCCTGACTACCTGGTTTGCTGGAACCTGAATAATCGTATCGATCAATACCTCATTAAATCCTGATTCCGCTTTTATTGTTTTATTGATGATTTTGTTATGCGAATACGTACAATTGGTACCTACACCGCCATTATCAACAGCGACCCTGTTTTGTTCATACGTGATTTCACTATACCCTTTGGTAGGATAGGTGATCTTTGTTAAGGCTCCTGATCGTGTTTTTTGTTGATCGATCACTCTGCCTTCGGTAGATAATAATGAATTACCAACCCCATTATAATATCCCCAGAAATCCTGGTATTTATAATTGATCGTTTCAGGAAGTGTATTAGGAAAAGAATGGTATTCAAACTGATACCATGGCAGAGTTACACCTGCATTGCTTTTGGTGATCGATAAAAGAGTTTTCCTGTTTTTTGTGGGATCGTTATATGTAAAATCATACTTCACAATCTGTTTACTTTGGTTCCATACCGAAATGCTATGAAGTGCCTGGGTCGCAACACTCTGATCCGTAGCACTACTAATATCAAAGCGTACCTCCCCGTTAGGGAAAGTGATTTTCTGTAATGTATGACGGGTAATCGAATTACGGCTATGGCTAAGATTTGGAGTCGACATCCCGTTGACCACAGTTTCTGATTCTGAAACCACCAGCTTACCATAAGACTCCGCAGGAGCATATTCAAAGTAAATACTACCTTTAGTATTGGGTAGTTCTATTCGAGTAAGCAGATAACTCATAGGAACACTATGATCTACCGATTCTGAGCCTGCACTGTAACTATAGGTACCAATTTCATGAGTATCAAAATAATAGGTAATTCCTTTATCATCGACAATGGTGAAGGTGTTACCATTCTTTTGCACCTTATAATTCTTATAATTTAAAAAGACAATTTCTCCCGCCTCATTAAACACAAAACTACCGTCTAGTCCTGAGACATTGATTCCATATTTATCTTGCTGGGCATCGATATTTCTGTTCCCGATATTATCATAGACCTCAAATTGTTTGGCTTTAAAAGCAGCATCAGATAGATTATTGTATGCTCCCTGTAAATAAGGGATCATAGTAGACCCTTTATACGTCTGGTTACCATAATCATCATCTACTCCTCTCACCTGGCGGGTAATCCTGCCATTAGCCATCACATCCCAACCTAAACCGGTCATAGGATGATCCTGCTCGTTAATAAGACCGCTATAGTTATAAGACAGATAAATGGGCCATTCATAGCCGCCATGCTGTATCGTATAGATAGGAACAGTGTAATTGATCTTTCCTGAGGCTAAATTGACAGGGATATCTCCATACTTACCTAATGAAGCTGCTTCTGGCGATACAGGAAAAACCTGTAAGGCCTCCTCTAAAGGTGTTGGTACTGCTTCTTGACCTATGGCCATAGTGTACACCATAAGAAGAAAACTTAAAAATAATGTTCTCATATAAAAGTAATTAATGACTGATTATATTTTTTATTGTATTCCAGTAGCAATATTACGGTATCCCAGTTTCGTTTTTCGGGACTGAGAAAAAAAAATGAAAGTTTTTTTTGGGTATTCAAAATTACCCCATCTACAGTTATTTTTTGTAAGCCAAATGTAGAGGTCTGTATAGGAAAATCTTCTTCTTTCTACTATCTAAACCTATTTTTACAATCCGAAAACTATACATCAATTTTTATATCTTAAAAAGACTACAACTCATCATCTTATCTTAGCACTTATAATCACAACATCTCCTTTCATTACAACATAAACAGCACCTACACTTAGTATGTATCAACCATCAGTATAACTAACATCATCCCCACATCACTTTTATCGATCATCGGCACATTACATATTTTCATCGCATCATTGTGTTTTACCTCGCACTAGTTGTATCGACCATCGGTGTGTCGACAGCTTTCCCCCGAGGTGTAAAACCAACCCGCGCATAAGAGTAAGACTCTCCAATTGCGCGGAAGTCTTACTCTTATGCGCGGGCCAGTTGTAGCTCTCGATTATCGCCGTTTATATTGACTGATATATCCTTTATAACGCTCAGGATCTTTTCTAAAAGCATATTTGCCTGTGTCCCGAACCTCATCTACAGCCTCTTTAAGATGGGTAAAGGCTCTATCCCGGCTTTCTTTGGCTTTAGAATTATCTAAGGTAGTTCCATTAGCTTTGGCCAGTAATTCGGCAAGAGCATCTGATTTCTGTGCTGCCAGTTCTAAGTTTCGAAGATCGTATTTCGTTTTTTCGAGTTCTCGCACATTGGCTTTACCCAATACACTAATATCCATCAAATCCTGGATCATATCTGCATCCCCTTCTCCATCTGCAATAGCTCGTACACGAGCGATAAGGTCTGGTCTTTTTCGAAACGCAAAGCGCAAATCGGCTAGCAAATCATTTCTAAACTCGTATGCTTTAGGAGATTTTTCTTTCCAAACTTTGGAGGCTTCCTCCCGGCTATACCGCTCTTTCATCCACATGGCCTGAGCATATCGACAAGCTCCCGTCCTAATAGGTAAATCTTCTATAAACATCTCCCAACCCAGCCCTTTGGCTAGTAATACTTCTTTGTCTTCCTCTGTCCACACATACAAGTTTTCAGCTTCCTGAATAAATACATCAACTGGAAGTGTTGGTGCCTTTATTTTTTCTTGTGGTAGTGCTTCTAATACGGCTAATTTTACGTCATAATTTTCTTTAGACATGATATTAGTGTTTTTGTGATCTATTGCATGCTATAAAATTTTACAATACATCATAGTTAATAAATAAATTGTGTATAATGATAAAACATACTAGTTCTGAAAAACGGAACTGGAAAAATGAAGTTTTTTTAAGAATGGGGACTAGGTTTATGATTTTGGATCTCATATGTAGCATTTGACTTTACACAATCCACACTTCTGGTTACCCTCCAAAACCATTAAGAATATTTGTTTTTTGACTTTTTGTATAGAATCCAAAAGTAAATCCTACCGGTTCGGCATACACAAAACTTTGTAGAGTAATGTCATACTCAATAGGAGCATTTAAAGTTTTCATGGTATTAATAATGCGATACAGTTTGGTTTTTGAAATTCCTAACTTAGAGATCAGTTCTTCTGGCGACCCCGTAGCTTGCATGCGAATGAGTTGATCCATTCGCTCTATCAATTGTATTTGCTTTACCATCAAATTCATAACTATAGATTAAAAATGTACACTGTACTACGAAATATGAGAAATTGCTCTTTTTAATAGTATTCTTTATGGTTTTGACATCGTAATAAAAATCGAAATTATGGTTTTTCCGTAAGAGATAAATACAGATATCTGTAAACTCCGATGTATTTTAAATTTTGTCTAAAGACATTTACATTTGACATCAAATTTTTGAAGGTAGTACTACGCATCGGTATTCGAAATTGCAAAAAAAACAATACTTTTATCCCATGAATCTGTAATCAAAGTATATGATGCCTATCAACGAACTTCTTATATTTGCCCTTGCCTCTCTAATTATGGTTTTATCTCCCGGACCTAATATGATCTACCTTATTTCCAGATCCTTATCCCAAGGAAAAAAAGCTGGGATTATCTCTCTTTTTGGGGTTATCTGCGGATTTTTATTTCATATTCTTATGGTATCGTTTGGGTTAACTGCCATATTCTTTGCAGTGCCCTATGCTTTTGTGATTGTTAAGTTTCTGGGGGTTGGTTATTTATTGTATTTGGCATACAATACTATTAGATCTGGTGGCACTAAAATATTCGACACCGATCGTTCTTTAAAAGAAGACAAACCTTTTAAGTTATTTAATATTGGGCTTCTTACCAATGTACTCAATCCCAAAATGGCATTGTTTTACTTGTCATTTTTCCCTCAATTTATCAAACCAGAATACGGATCAATTTTAGGGCAAAGTTTTCAATTGGGAATCATACAGATTATTATTAGTTTTTCAATTAATTTTGGTATCGTTATTTCGGCAGCAAAAATGGCGGGTTGGTTTGCCAAAAATCCATTATGGGTAAGGGTTCAAAAGTGGTTTATGGCTTCTGTATTAACAGGATTAGCTGTAAAAATAGCTTTCGCTAAAGCGAAATAACAAATACAATTCAAAATCAAAAAGTAAAAACTTCCTATTTGAATTGAATGCTATATTTGTAATCTATGACATACTTAAAACTTAATAAATCAGATTATAAGCTTCTTATATTTTACTTTATTCTAGCTACTCTCTGGGATGCCGTTAGGTACTACATTTTGGATATGTCCTTATTACAATATGTAGTAAACCTACCTCTTTTTTGGGTAAAAACAATTATTCTACTCTTTCTTTTTAAATACCTCATCATAGAATTACTGGTTAAGAGCAAAAAGTATATTCTGTTTTTTATTTTGGCACTGGGAAGTGTTATTTTAATTGGTTTTGGATCTCTTATCATTGAGTTTTGGTCTAATGGTAATCCACTAGATTTTTCTAATATGAGGACTCATTTATTTTTTAAAAGCTACTATAATTCTGCAATAGATATTGCCATGCCTCTAGGGTTATTATTGGGCAAAAAGTACTATGAAAACTTTATAAAAGTTAATCAAATTGAAAAAGAACAACGAGAAACAGAGCTTAAATTATTACGATCACAGTTTGATCCTCATTTTTTGTTTAATAGTTTAAATACTATGGATGCGCTTATTGATTCTTCTCCTCAAAAAGCAAAAGTGTATACTGCGCGATTAGCTGCATTGTATCGCTACCTAATCCAAACCAAGGATCAGGAAGTTGTCTCTTTGAAAGAAGAAATAAAATTAGCCGAAAACTACTTCTTTCTTATCAAAACTCGATTTGGGCATTCTTATGAATTCAAAATACCAGAAACCAACTTACCAAAAGACAAGTATTTACCTACTGGAGCATTACAGACTGTTATTGAAAATGTAGTAAAACATAATAAACCAACTAACGATCAAATCATTACTACGCAAATCACGATTACCGAAGATAATATCCTGGTAAAAAATAATACCTCAAACATTTCAGAAACTAATCATTCTTTGGGAAGTGGGTTGAATAATATAAAAAAACGGTATCTTTTGCTTTCTGATAGAGAAGTAACTATTGAAGAAAATAAGGCGTATTTTACTGTTTCGCTACCACTTCTAACGTTAAAAGATTAAAACGACATTGTTGATCCTATGCATATTCTGATTTTAGAAGACGAAATTCCGGCTTATGAAAAACTTGAACTATATCTTACTGAGTATTTTGAGTCACATCTTACTTTGGATTGGTCCAGATCGGTAAATGAGGCCACAGTTTTGTTATCCAAACACCAGTATGATTTAATCCTTTCAGATATTCAATTATTAGATGGCAATGCATTTGATCTCTTTGATCAAATACCAATATCTTCTCCTATTATCTTTTGTACTGCCTATGATACATTTCTATTAGATGCTTTTAAAACTAATGGTATTGCATATATCCTAAAACCCTATTCAAAAGAAGAACTTTCTGAAGCACTTCGTAAATATGAAACTCTTATTGCATTGCCAAAAAACACGCCTTCTGTAGGTAAAAATGTTTTTAAAGAGCTTAAAGAATTAATGACCCCCGAAAAAAGACAATTCCTAAAACGTTTTGTGATTAAAAAAGGAAATGGCATCAAGCTAATCGATACAAGTACAATATCACTAATTGAGGCTTATGGAGATTTTTGTAAGATCACAGACACCAAAGGCAATATACATAGTACAACGCAAAAAATAGGCACTCTAACCGATCAATTAGATCCAAAAATTTTCTTCAGAATTAACAGAAGTCAAATGGTGAATATTAATCACATCAAAGCAATGGACAACCACAGTAAAAATAGATTATTAATTATCCTGGATGGAGTTGAGCAAAGTGTAATCACAAGCTCAAGTACAACTTCTGCATTCAGAAAATGGGTACAATTTTAAGCATGTACTTACTTTAATTCTTCAACGGCAAAAAGAAACGCTTTACTGTTCTTTTGCCCCAATTCATCACTATTTTAAGATTAGCTTTTGGGTTACATGCTATATTTAGCTCAGGTTATTACTAAAAATATGAAAAATAAAATTGTAGTCGTGTTGATTAGTTTTTTAATGCACCATGGATTTGGGCAAGAAAACGAGTCATACTCTAAATTATTAAAAGAAGCCTGGGATTTATACCAATCTCGAGAATTCTATACATCTGGACAAAAATATACAGAAGCATTCGCTGTATTAGACAATCAATCAAATATGTCTAACAAAGAGGTTTCTAATCGATTTAATGCTGCATGCGCCTGGGCATTAGCAAAAGAATCTGATGCTGCATTTGTACAATTATTCAAAATAGCAAAAGAGGGAAAGTTTTCTAACTATAAGCAGCTAACAAATGATGGCGATTTAAAATCTCTATATACTGATCCAAGGTGGAAAAAAGTCACAGAAATTGTAGCAGCCGAATATGAAAAAATTAAACCTTTATCTAAGGAAGAATTAAAATCAATTTTCGAAAAATATAAAGATGCTCATCAAAAAGTCTTTAAAAAAGGATCTACAGTAGCAGATGTAGACTTTTTATATCGTTTTTACACCTCAGATTTTGAATATAACCACCCAGGTTATGGCGATATTTATTCCAGAGAATTGCTTTATAACAATACCGTTAAATACTTAAAAAAAGGTAGGTATAATGATTTTCCAAAAAGCAAAATTGTAAATATGATTATTGGATTAAATGCTATTGTTATTGAAGAATTACAAGAAAATAAAACCGAAAGTAAAATGACGCTTATAAAATTTAGAAAAGATAAAATCTACTATATCGAAGAATATTGGTAGTCATGAATCAATCATCGACCATTATGATTTGGTATTAAAACAAATCAATTATTAGAAAAAAACCTCATCAATCACATTATGAAAACGAATAATTTCTCTATAATTACAATCCTTTTATTCACATTTATTTTTACCGGGAAAGCGCAGCAATCTCATGAATCTTCATTATCCAAAATCTCCTCTTCCCCAATCACTTATGCAGAAAAGATTACTTTTCATTCTAAGATTCTGGATGAAAATAGAATAATGAATATTTACGTTCCAGAAAGTTTTCATGTAGCATCAAAAGATCATACTTATCCTGTAGTGATGATAAGCGGTTCTCATGGTGTTAAGTTTTTTCAAATGATATCTGGAGTTATACGACATCTAAGTTCTGTTACTCGAATGCCCGAAGCTATTGTTATTAGTTTTGAAGAAGAAACACATTATGCTCCTAATGTATATGCCAACGGTATGTGGGGAAGTAGAGAGAAACTCGAATTTAACGCCGATCCAGATAAATTCACAAAACATCTTAAAGAAGAACTATTTCCTTATTTAAAAGAACAATATCGCGCTGCTGATTATAGAATGATCATTGGAGTATCAGGAAGTAGTGTATATCCACTACACACATTTGCAAAGGAGCCAGATCTATTTCAGGCGCATATTACTGTTGCTACAGCAGATATGATCGGTATGGGCTATAAGTCCAACACCACCTTCATAGATACTTTTGAAGAGAGTTTTGTTAAAAACCCTAATCGAAAAGCACAATTCTACCTGGGTGTCTCTGAAAATGATATTAGCAAAGACAAACCATATATCAAAAACATGGAGGAGTTGAAAAAACGTTTATCTCCATTTACTTCAAAAAACTTAAATTTAAAAGTTGAGGTCATCCCTAATGAAGATCATTATGCATGTATCATAAAAGCACTGCTTTCCTCAGTAGAAATGATTTTCCCGAAAGAAAAATGGTCTCCAAGATTTAGGGAAATTATTAAACAACCCGGTAATGCTTTAAAGAATATTGATGCTTTTCATCAAAAACTCTCAACAACATATGGTTTTCCTATCCTTCCAAAAGCTGAACGATGGAATAGTGTAAATTCTTTACGATTTATTGGTGGAAAATTATTGCAAGATGGAAGAGTTGAAGAATCTATACAGGTTTTTAAACGACGAATACAATACCGCCCCCGATCTCCATGGGCATATAGCAGTCTATCTGAAGCATTAGAAAAAAACAATCAACTCAATGCTGCATTTGAAACTCAACAAAAAGCAATAGCGCTCGCCAAAGAATATGATACCAAATACCTATCTGAATATGAAGAGCAATTGGCTAAAATTAAAACCAAACTCGAGAAACAAGGTAAACGATAATTTCTACCCGTTGTGCATTTTGATATTTTTGAATCCCAAATTCGTCAATTCGAGTGCTTCGACCATAGGAAGAAGTGTATCGAGAATAGGATTTGGGATCAAAAAAGCTATTCTCGATACAATTTTTCTTCGTTTCACTATGAAAAATCACTCGAATTGATGCTTTTTTTATAGTATTAATTTTAAAATACACAACAGGTTAATTTCTATTATTCAATACATCTTATCACTATGAAGATTAAAAATCCATTTTTACTATGTATCCTATTTAATTTTCTCTTCTGTTCTTCATTCTCGCAAATCCAGATAACAGAAAATACTATAGGAAAGAACTTTATAATTCCTTCTAAAATACTAAATGAAGAAAGAAAAATTCAAATCTTTCTACCAGAAGATTATAATAATTCTTCAAAAAAATACCCTGTAATTTATATATTAGACGGGCAACGGCTTTTTCTTCATGCAGTAAGTTTATCACAATCCTTTAAAAAATTTAAACTCACCCCAGAATGTATCATTGTCGGGATTACAAATACATATCCCAAACGATTTGGTCATTTTAGTTCTGGAGCAAAAACCTTTTTAAGTTTTATCACTCAAGAACTTATTCCATATGTAGATCAAGAGTTTAAAACATCTGAAGAACGATTATTGTTTGGATGGGAATATGCTGGTGGGTTTGTTATTGAGACTATGACCAAAAACCCTGAGCTATTTAATGGATATCTGGCAGCAAGTCCTTTTCCTATTCATGATACAAGTTTACCCATATCAGTAAACAGAATGAAATCTCTGGATAGTATCCTCAACTCTAAGAAAAAACTCGAAACTTTTCTGTTTTTTACTTCTAGTATTCATGAAGGTGTAGTAACAGACGGTACCGAATACCTTAAAAACAAACTAGAATCAGAAGCTCCCGATACCTTGAGGTGGGAATATACCTATCTACAAAACGAGGAGCATCGCTCTACCCCATATCACACCCTTTATCATGGTTTAAAACAGTATTATCATTACTATCCAGAACTTCGGTTTAACTCCTTAGAAGAATATAAAAAATTGGGGGGAATGGATAATGTGGTTACCTATTATAAAAAGAGAGCAGAACAATTTGGTTTTCCCGAAAAAGTTGCACAACCTACAATGTGGAATCTTGTAAAAAAAGCTTCTGATGAAGATAATTATACCGCATTCAATACTTTTATGAATCAGTTTAAACCTAATGATTTTCTCGAACACCTAAGAACAAATTGGGGATGTGTTTTTGCTGCATTTTACATGAAACACAACCAACCCGAAAAAGCAAAGGAACTGTATGCTTTTTTTAGTAAAAAATCCCCTAACTCGGCACGCCCGGTTAATGGATTGGGCGATGTTTATCGTGTTTTAAAAAATAAAAAAGAAGCTATGATTTATTATAAACGTGCTATTCAACTTGGAAAGAAAAATTCTGATTGGAGATTACAAGAATATAAAAAAGATCTATCTGATTTAAAAAACGAATAAGCTCCAAGATCAAATCATTAAACTGTACATATCGGTTATAAAAAACCTCGCAGAAGATGCTAAGCTTATTTTAGCATCTTCTGCGAGGTTTATAATTTATCGTTGAAATTCTTACATCGAAGCCGAAATAGTTTCCATAGATCGATCTACTTTTTTCACCAATCCTGATAATACTTTTCCTGGTCCAACTTCGGTAAATGATGTTGCACCATCTTTGATCATATTTTGTACACTTTGTGTCCATTTTACAGGTGCAGTAAGTTGTGCGATCAAGTTCTTTTTAATTTCCTCGGGATCTGTAACTGCTTTTGTTGTTACATTTTGATACACAGGACAATTAGGTATATTAAATGTTGTAGCTTCAATCGCTGCGGCCAATTCTTCTCTAGCTGGCTCCATTAACGGAGAATGAAAAGCTCCTCCTACAGGTAATACCAGTGCTCTTCGAGCTCCTTTTTCTTTCATCAACTCACATGCTTTTTCGATAGCTTCTACTTCGCCAGAGATTACTAATTGCCCAGGGCAATTATAATTTGCTGCTACTACAATTCCATCTATTGTTTCACAGCCCTGCTCTACTACTTCATCTTCTAATCCCAAAACAGCTGCCATTGTAGATGGTTTCAACTCACATGCTTTTTGCATAGCCATCGCTCGTTTGGATACCAATCGTAATGCATCTTCAAAATTAAGAGTTCCGTTAGCAACTAAGGCAGAAAATTCACCTAAAGAATGTCCCGCAACCATATCTGGTTTAAAACTATCTCCTAATACTTTACTTAAGATAACAGAATGTAAAAAGATAGCAGGTTGTGTTACTTTAGTTTGTTTTAACTCATCTGCTGTTCCTTCAAACATAATTTTGGTAATCTCAAACCCTAAGATATCATTTGCTTTATCAAAAAGTTCTTTAGCGATATCTGAGTTTTCATATAGATCAAGACCCATTCCTGAAAACTGGGCTCCTTGACCAGGAAATACATATGCGTTCATATGATACTGTGTATTTAAAATTTTGACAAAAGTAAGGATAAAGTTGGTACGAGTAACTAGAATTTTTGTTTTGGGCGTCCGGGCGGGCTATTCGTTACAATTCCTCGTATTTTTAACCTTCGACAACACTTCGCCAAGCTCAGTATAGTGAGCTTAAAAAGATAATACTTCGGGATTTCTACTACTATCCCTGACGCAGACATCTCGTTTCAAATTAAGAATACCTATTCACAATACTCTTTACTTCATTGTAATATAAACTCCCAAACAGATTAAGGTGAACCAAAAGGTAATACAATTGCCAAATCGATAATCGATCTTTCCAATTCCCAACAAGAGGAAAAACTTCATTATAGACATCAAACACCCGAGAATTAAAACCGCCAAAAAGATGCATCATACCCATATCCATTTCTCTGGGTGCATAAGCAACTGCCGGATCAATAAGACAAGGATATCCCTGCATATCAGTCATAAAATTACCATTCCATAAATCACCATGAATCAGGCTAGGCTTTTCGTCTGGAATTTCATCTTTAATCGTTTTATAAAATGCATCTAAGTCTGAAAATTTAAATCCTTTTTGTCGCGATAATTCAAATTGTGGTTGTAATCGCTGGGTTACATAAAATTCGTATGCAGAATCACTTATTGTATTGTACTGTGGTAGACTCCCTATATAATTATCATTTTCAAAACCAAAATAAGATTCGTTTTGTCGATGTAAGGCCGCTAATTGTTCTCCAAACATTTCCCAAAAATCATCTGTTTGTTTTCCAGAATCAATATATTCTAATATCAAAAAAGCAATATCATCAAATTCGCCAAAATGAATAGTCCCGGGTATGGTAAATGTATTGGAGTCTTTTAATCGTTGTAATCCCTTGGCTTCTGCCTCAAACATCCCAGGAAATTTTGAAGCACTATTGACTTTGGCAACAAATTTTTGTTGATTTGTATGTATAAGACAGACGTCATTAATGTCCCCTCCTGATAATGGCTGTATCGCTATTATCTTTTCTGAAAGTAATTCTTCAAAATGAGATGTAAGCTTTAAAGAGCGCATTATTTTTTGATATACGTCAAATACGTAAAAGGATACTTATGCTTTTCGTCTACATCATGAAATTGTTCTTTCTCCAACTTCCAGGCTTTAGCATCAATTTCAGGAAAAAAAGCGTCCGCTTCAAAAGACTCATGTACCCGGGTTAACTCTATACAATTTGCATAATCCATCCCCATCGTATAAATCTCGCCTCCTCCTATAATAAAAGGTTGTGCATCACCTTTAGCAATTTCTAAAGCATC
The DNA here is from genome assembly GCF_051627225.1 of Aquimarina macrocephali. Classification (NCBI taxonomy): domain Bacteria; kingdom Pseudomonadati; phylum Bacteroidota; class Flavobacteriia; order Flavobacteriales; family Flavobacteriaceae; genus Aquimarina; species Aquimarina macrocephali. The sequence continues at coordinate 2,988,730 of NZ_CP151795.1, read as the reverse complement.
CTGCATGTTGTGCACTACTATTACACCTTCTGCCTGATAGTTTGTATTTCTGGTAATAACAATATGTACGCGATTTGGAAGTAATTTAGGAAAAGTTTCAAAAGTTTTACGTCCCATAATAATATGATGACCGGTCGTTAGTTTTTTAAACCGTTTAAAATCATCTGGCAAATGCCAAACCAGATCATTATCCTTACCTAAGGCATTATTTTCTCCTGCCGCTGCAATCATTGTAATCATATTCTTAGCTTCTTTTAACTCTCCCACAATCTCTGATGTTTTTCCTTTTATAAATCCTTCTTTCTTTTTAACCAATTCTGCTTTGGGGTACATTAAATCTACATCTTTTTGGAGCAAAGCAATTTCTTCTTTTTGTTTGGTAATTAATCGTTCCATCTGCCGATCTGCCCACTCTTGCCCCATAAATGTACTAAACAACCATACATTACAAAAATGTATTACCAAAAGGAATGCCCAGGACAGTATTGCAATAATATACCAGTCTATCCCTAATAACGTAACCTCTTTTCCATAACCAAATACTAGATTAAGAATTGCTAAGAATATTGATCCAACTATAAAAATAATAAAGTGTTGAAATAATCTTTTTTTCTGAATAACACGTTTACGTGCATGCTCATATAGCTCACGTTGCTGTGGATCAATTTGTGTTGTTTCTTTCTTTTTTGAAAACATATTAATGCTAACTTAGTACCGGCGAGTAAAGATATAGTTTTTACCAAAAAGCACTAAAATTACTTATGAAGAATTTAAGAAAAGAGTTTCCTGTTTTATCTCATAATACGTATCTCAATACAGCATCTTCTGGATTACTTTATGATTCGCTTTTAGATTTTAGACAGGAGCATGATTTAGATTTTCTTATTGGGGGAAGCCTGTTTAGAGATCATCAACAAGTTTTTTTAAATAATGTGCGTAAAACTATCGCAACATTTTTTGGAAGTTCTGATAACAATGTGGTATTAACTCCTAATTTTTCTTTAGGATTCAATACAATATTGAGTGGGTTAGATAAAAATAAAAAAGTCTTATTATTAGATGAAGATTACCCTTCTATTAACTTTGCCGTGACCAGTAAAGGATTTAATGTTTGCTATGCTACAATAGATGCTACAGTAGAACAAAATATTGAAAGTGCCATACAAAAACACAAGCCTGATATTTTTGCATTTAGCTTAATACAATACATTAATGGCATTGCAATAGATCTTGATTTTCTTACTTCATTAAAAGCCAAATATCCTGATGTGCTTTTTATTGCTGATGCTACACAGTTTTGTGGCACTAGAACTTTCGATTTTAATGCTTCGGGAATTGATATTTTGGGATGTAGTGGTTATAAATGGTTACTGGGAGGATATGGTAATGGATTTATGTTGTTTAACCATCGAATATTAGATCAGATTACACCTTCTTCATATATCGATGCTGCTACCAATACCAATTATGATCCATCATATACAAGTTTGCAAGCAAGATTTGAATGTGGCCATTTGGACACCTTTAATTTTGGAAGCTTACAATATTCTCTGAATTTTCTGAACAAAATAGGCATCGCAACTATTGAAGATCATATGAACAAATTATGTGAGTATGCAAAATCAGAATTCACCAAACTAAATCTATTAGAAGAAGATGTGGTAAAGCGACAAAAACATAGTACTATTTTTAATATAAAGGGCGATCAGGAATTACATTTATATTTAAAAAAACATCAAATAATTACTTCTCTTCGTGGACAGGGTATTAGAGTTAGCCTTCATTTTTATAACACAAAAGAGGACCTGGAAAAACTACTTGATATACTACATCGTTATCGTTAATATCTTATTGTTAAATGTTGATTAAATTACTGATAATCTGACATTTCCTTCTTTTCGTTTTTAATGTTTTGCAGTAACTTAGTTTTTAATTTATTAACCAATATTTAATAGTATATAAATTATGGCGATTACTAAGCAATATTTAAAATCTAAACCTATTTGTAAAGTTACTTTTATTGTTCCTGCGAAAGAAGCAAATAATGTTAGCGTAGCTGGAGAATTTAATGAGTGGAATACAGAAGCTACCATTTTGAAAAAGTTAAAAAATGGAAACTTTAAAGGAACCATCAATCTTCCTAAAGACAATAAATTTGAATTTAAATATATTGTAGATGGTGAATGGACAAATGAAATCGAAGCTGATGGATATCAGTGGAACGATTTTGCTGCTACAGATAATAGTTTACTTGTAATATAAAACTAAAGACTTCAGCTTTTATCAGGTTAAATTAATTTTTAACTCTAATAAAATCTTATAAGGTGTTGAAACGTGTTAATCCACAACCTCAACACCTTTCCAAAAGGCAACATAATCTTTAATTTGTTTTGCTAAATCACTGGTATTTGGATAATACCATGCCGCATCCTTGTTTTCTTTTCCATCTACCTCGATTGTATAATACGATGCCACTCCTTTCCATGGGCAATTGGTATGCATATCACTGGACTTAAAAAATTCTTTTTTTATTGCTTCTGGCGGAAAATAATGATTATTTTCTATCACTTTGGTGTCATTACTTTCTGCTATCACTTGTCCGTTCCAAATTGCTTTCATATTCTGGGTGTTTTTTTGTTTTTTATTCTTCTTTTGTAATTAGATAATCTTTGTAATCGTTATTCTGATCTGAAAAAGATTTCACAATTTTCAAACCAGATTCTTTTGCCAGCCACTTTACAATATCATCATCATATTTCTGAGAAATCTCGGTATGAATACTTTCCCAGGCTTCGAAGTGAACTTGCAACGACAAATTATCAATATCGACAGTTTGTTTTTCTTTGCTCACCAAATAACTTTTAGCAGTTCCATTTTCGGGATCATACGTTTCCCAATGCATGAATTTGTTCAGATCAAAATTTCCATTAAGTTCTTTATTGATTCTTGCTAAAACATTTTTATTAAAAGCTGCTGTTACTCCAGATTTGTCGTTATATGCATCCAAAACTTTCTGGGGGTGTTTTTTTTGGTCAAACCCTATAAAAAGTAGATCACCAGTATGCATTGCATTGTATAATTTTTTCAAAAACTGAATGGCCCTTGCGTGTAATAGATTACCTATATTAGATCCCAGAACCATAATTACTTTTTTACGGTCGCTCATATGCTTTAATCGATCTAAGACTTCAAAGTACTCACCTATTTGTCCTTGTACAGCAACTCCAGGCATTTCCTGGTTTAAGTTTTTTACCAATCCATCAATAGCATTTTCGCTAATATCAATAGGGTTATAAGTAAAATTATAGTGTTGATTTAACAATTCTTGCAATAACACTTTTGTTTTTTTCCCGTCACCTGCTCCCAATTCGATTAAGTCAAAACCTTCTTTATGGGTATCAAATTTTTGAATAATATCAGATTTGTGAGTTTCAAAAATTTCATATTCTGCTCGTGTGAGATAATATTCTGGTAACGCCATTATTTGTTGGAAGAGTTCATCTCCTATTTCATCATAAAAAAATTTAGACGATAAATATTTTGGAAACGCAGTTAAACCTTCGCATACTTCTTTCTCGAAAGTAGAAACCAGTACTTTTTGATCTTTAGAATTCATGTGAAAAAATAGAGTTATTAATCCTTCACTAATCGCAATCCTGTAAATTGCCATCTAAGGTGTGGGTGAAAAAAATTACGATATGTTGATCTTGTATGGTTTCGTGGTGTAGCTACCGATCCTCCTCGCAACACTTTCTGATTTACCATAAATTTTCCGTTATACTCACCTAATGCCCCAGGAGCTTTTTTGTAGTTAGGATAAGGCGAATATGCACTTTCTGTCCATTCCCATCGTATCCCCCATTTGAAAAGAGATTGTGCAGTTTCCCATTCGAACTCGGTTGGTAATCGCTCTCCTTTCCATTGGGCAAAAGCAAATGCTTCAAAGAACGAAATGTGAGTAACCGGAGCTGTATAATCCACTGTTTTTAATCCCCGCAAGGTATATTGATAGTATTGTCCATCTATTTTATGCCAATATAATGGAGCTTTGATGTTATCTTTATGTATCCAATCCCAGGCTTCTGCATGCCATAACAAGCTATTTTCATACCCTTTATCTTCGATAAAATCAAGATATTCTCTATTTGTTACAAGTGCATTTGCAATGGTATACTCTCTAAGGTATACTTTATGTCTACCAAGCTCATTATCATAACAAAATTTATTTCCTTTATATCCAATCTCATAAACACCTTCTTCTACGGTACTATATTCAGGAGTTTGATCATCATTAGAAATAGGGTTTTCAGAAAACGTATCATTATATTTAGGAAACAACGGATTATTTCCCAATATAAATTTTATATCTGTAATCAATAATTCCTGATGTTGTTTTTCATGATGGATGCCAATCTCTACCAATTCTCTAATTTCTGGATCATCATTTTCCTCTAAAAAAGTCTGCAAGTGCGAGGTAATATAATCTCTATATTCATATACTTCACTTACTGTTGGTCTAGAAAGATTTCCCCTATCGGTACGTATTACCCGTTTCCCAACACTTTCATAATAACTATTAAAAACATAGGCATACTCTGGATGAAATCGTTTAAAACCTGACACATATTTTGATAGAATGAATTCTTCAAAAAACCAGGTAGTATGTCCTAGGTGCCATTTTGGAGGAGAAACATCTACAATAGGTTGGATGACATAATCCTCTATCTGGAGAGGAGCACAAATTTCTTCGGTATCTGATCGGGTTATTAAAAAGGAAGTTATTAAGTTATCTGTAATGATCATAAAAAAGAGTGTATACGACTTACGTATACACTCAAATTTACTGATTTTTATTATTTTTTATCCTATAACAAGGTTAATCCAATGTTAAAATTAGAATATCTAATCTATATATTACTGTGGTTTTCTAAAAGTAATTGGAACAGTATAAGCGATGGCTATTGGTTTTTCTCCCCATTTACCGGGTTTCATCTTAGGTATGGCTCTAATAATTCTAATAGCTTCTCTTTGTAAGTATCTATGTGCTCCTGTAACTTCAAGTACTTCTACCTTTCCTTTTTTATTTATAATAAACTCTACCGTTACTGTACCGCTCAATCCTTCGTTCATAGCAATTTCTGGGTACTCAAAATTTTGAATAATATGATTTCTCAATTTTTGGTCAAAACATTGAGTAGGGGCCTGTCTTGATCGATCACATTTTGGCCACATCGGTGTGATTCCTTTTTCATTCGCATTTTCCTGCGATAAAATTATTGCATCCTGGGAAAAAGAAATTCCTGAAAGCAAAAGTGTTAAAATAAGTAATGTTTTTTTCATCGTAGTTCATTTAAAATTTGGGCTTAAACTGCAACCCTTCCCTTTATATGAGAGTGTGGATCATAGTCTACTAACTTGAAATCATCAAAAACGAAGCCAAAAATATTTTTCACCTCTGGATTAAGTATCATTTTGGGCAATTTTCGAGGTGTTCTAGATAGCTGAAGTTCTAGTTGTTCTGTATGATTATTATAGATATGAGCATCTCCAAAAGTATGTATAAACTCACCTGCTTCATAGCCACAAACCTGCGCCATCATCATGGTAAACAAGGCATAAGAAGCTATATTAAATGGTACTCCTAAAAAAATATCTGCACTACGCTGATACAATTGACAAGATAGCTTGCCATTAGCAACATAAAATTGAAAAAAAGCATGACAAGGAGGCAATGCTGCCTTACCATTAGCTACATTTTCAGAAAATGACTTTGATGTATCTGGCAGGACACTTGGGTTCCAGGCAGATACTAACATACGTCTACTATCGGGGTTGTTTTTAAGCGTCTCTACTATTTCCTTGATTTGGTCAATTTCATTACCATCCCAATTACGCCATTGATGACCATATACAGGACCTAAATCTCCATTATCATCGGCCCAATCATTCCAGATACGAACACCATTTTCCTGAAGGTAACCTATATTAGTATCTCCTTTCAAAAACCATAATAATTCGTGAACTATAGATTTTAGATGTAGTTTTTTGGTAGTAACCATAGGGAAACCTTCACTAAGATCAAAACGCATTTGGTAACCAAAAACGCTTTTTGTACCTGTTCCAGTTCGATCTTCTTTTGCATTTCCATTTTCAATTACATGATTCACAAGATCAAGATATTGCCTCATATTCTCTCTTACAGTTTATGTTAATCTTTAAAGTTAAAAGTGCTTTCCAAATATACAAAAAATAGCATACGAGATACTCTTTAATTTATTGATTTAAGGATTGTTGTACAATAGTTTTTAACAATACATTATGAATTAAACTATTATCCTATTATCATTCCAGCAATTGTAGCAGATAACAGGGATGCTATCGTACCTCCGATCAGTGCTTTCATACCAAATTCAGACAATGTTTTTCGCTGACCAGGTGCCAAAGAACCAATACCACCTATCTGTATCCCGATTGAAGCAAAATTTGCAAAACCACATAGCATATAAGTAGCCATAATCACAGATTTATTATAGGTAAAATGTAGTGCGCTAGCTGGGTTTTTTAGATCTGCTAATTGTATATATCCTACAAACTCACTTGCTGCCAATTTAATTCCTAGGAGTTGACCCATTAAAGCTATATCTTCTTTGGCGACTCCAATCATCCACATTAATGGCGCAAAAAGATAACCTAAAATAAGTTCAAGAGATAAGCTTTGGTAGGCTGTGTTTGATGCTATCCAAGTATTTACAGAAGTGATGTCTCCAACCCAACTTAACACACCGTTCAGCATAGCAATAAAGGCTACAAACACTAATAACATAGCACCAACATTTACAGCTAGTCTTAAGCCTTCAGTTGTTCCGTTTGCTATAGCGTCTAAAATATTAGATCCTATTTTTTCTGAAGAAACATGCACGTCTGTATTAATTTTTTCTGTTTGCGGAAATAGTATTTTAGAAATAACAATTGCTCCAGGAGCTGCCATTACTGATGCTGCTAATAGGTGTTTTGCAAATTGTAATCGTAAAACCGGGTCGTCTCCTCCTAAAAACCCAATATATGCTGCCAGTACAGCTCCAGCAACAGTTGCCATGCCACCGATCATAACTAATAGCATTTCAGACTTATTCATCTTTTCTAAATATGCTTTAATTAATAGAGGCGCTTCTGTTTGACCTAAAAAGATGTTACCAGCAACACTTAAACTTTCTGCTCCAGATATCTTGAGTGCTTTGGTCAACAACCAAGCTAAGCCTTTTACTACTTTTTGAATAATACCTAAATAAAATAATAAGGAAGTTAAAGCTGAAAAGAATATAATAGTTGGTAATACTTGAAAAGCGAATATAAAACCAAAAGTATCCATATCTACAACCAAACCTTCAAACAGAAATTTACTTCCCGCTCTAGTAAAGTCTAAAACATTAACAAATAGGCCTCCAACCCATTCAAATATCGTTTGAACAAACGGTACTTTTAAAACTCCAATAGCAATTATTAATTGAAATCCGACACCTAATCCAACTGTTTTCCAATTAATAGCTTTTCGGTTACTGCTAAATAAAAATGCAATTATCAGAAGTGCTATCATTCCTAAAACACCTCTCCATAAACTACTAAAAGAGAAACCCTGGTTAGGTATAAGTTGATTAACTTCTGCAACAGGAGCTACTTGTACAGTTTCTTCCTGAGTAGTAAGAGCATATGATATATTATTTTTTGAAATGACCAGCGTAGAATCAGTTAAGGTAGTAACTTTATATCGTATTAGGGAATCCTGAGCTGTCTCGGGGAAAAGTAATAAAACGCTATTTTGCTGTAAATAATCTCCTTGTAGCGTTTCTGAAGCACCATTAAAAGAATATGAAAACTGGCCTTGTTCTAATGAAAGGTAATCTCCATTTTTAACGGCAAAAGTTTCTTCTGGAGTTCCATTAACTTTTTCTAAAATCCATTTTTTCTCTATGGATTGTGCTGATAATATGGTGAAAACAAATAGTGATAACAGAAAAGTAAGTAATCCTTTCTTCATAAAAATTGAACTCATTTAAAATAGATTAGATCTTTAATGCTGACATACAAATTAGCCTCGTTTGGAAATTTCATCGCGAATCCTTGCTGCTAATTCATAGTCTTCATTAGTAACTGCCTGATCAAGCATTCGATTGAGTTCTTCAATAGATAAGTCTTTATAACTTGTTTCTTTACCTACCATTTCAACATCATCAGAAACCAGTTCATCTACCAAAAGACTTTCGGGATCAGTCTCATCATCCTTTTTAGGATTTACTTTAAGATATATACCAGCCTGATCCAAAATATTTTTATATGTAAATATAGGAGCTTGAAATCGTAAGGCCAATGCAATAGCATCGCTTGTCCTGGCATCAATGATTTCTTCAATTTTATCGCGTTCACAAATAACACTGGAATAAAAGACACCGTCTACCAGTTTATGAATAATTACTTGCTTCACTATAATATCAAACCGATCTGCAAAATTCTTAAAAAGATCATGGGTAAGTGGTCTTGGCGGTTTTATTTCCTTTTCTAAAGCAATAGCTATAGATTGCGCCTCAAAAGCACCTATAACAATTGGCAACTTTCTTTCTCCATCCACCTCACTTAAAATTAGCGCATAAGCACCATTTTGGGTTTGACTGTATGATATTCCTTTTATGTTCAGTCGAACTAAACTCATATTGCTCTCAATAAAAAAGGGCTGTTTGAATATGCGGATTTTTACATAGGTTCAAACAGCCCCTAATTGGGCACAATTTATGAAAATTATGCGTTATTCGATTTAAATTCTTTTAATTTTTCAATAAGTTTTGGCACTACTTCAAAAGCATCTCCTACTATTCCGTAGTCTGCCGCTTTAAAGAAAGGTGCCTCGGGATCGTTATTAATCACCACTTTTACTTTACTGGCATTAATCCCTGCCAAGTGTTGAATAGCTCCAGAAACTCCAATAGCTATGTACAGGTTTGACGCAACTGGTTTTCCTGTCTGTCCTACGTGTTCGCTATGAGGTCTCCATCCCATATCACTTACTGGTTTTGAACATGCGGTAGCGGCACCAAGCACTTCTGCCAGCTCTTCTATCATTCCCCAGTTTTCAGGACCTTTTAATCCACGTCCTCCTGATACTACAATTTCTGCATCTGCGATAGAAACCTTATCTGTAGCTTTATCCACAGCGGTTACCTGTACTCCAAAATCGTCATCAGAAAGTGACGGATCAAAAGCCTCAGAAGTTGCAGATCCAGCATTTTCCTTAAGACCAAAAGCATTATTGGATAGACCAATCACTTTAACATCAGTTGGTATTTCTGTAACATTAAATGCTTTATTGGTAAATGCAGTACGTTTCACTTTAAAAGGAGAAGCACTTTCTGGCAACCCTACAACATTAGATGCATATCCCGCATTAAGGTGCACAGCTAATAAAGGTGCTAAAAATTTACTATCTGCTGTAGAACTTACCACAACAACCTTTGCTCCTTCTTGTACTGCTGCTTGTTTTATTGCATCTGCATATGCTTTTGCATTAAATGTAGATAGTTTATCATTTTTTATCTCTAAAACTTTATCTACTCCATACGCTCCTAATTCACTACTATCTCCTCCATTTATACTTACAGCGGTTACAGTTGTACCAAGCATAGCAGCAACTTCTTTTGCATAAGATGCTACTTCGAAAGCGGCTTTTTTAAATTTTTGGCCTTCACTTTCTGTATATACTAAAATTGACATAAAAATTTTGTTTAATTTTTCCCGAATCTGTTTCAGGAACTGTTTGATTGTTTTGTTAATTTTCAAAAGACTCCGAAAGGAATTCGGAATGATTTAGTCTTCAATTAAATCACCTTAGCCTCGTTGTGTAATAATGCAACCAATTGATCTACATTATCAGGAGCTACTAATGTTACCTCTCCTTTTGGAGTTGGTTTTTGAAATTGAACAGCTTTTGTTCCCTGATCTGCTTCAATTGGCTCTACTACGGTAAGTGGTTTTTTACGGGCCATCATAATTCCTCTCATATTCGGAATACGCAAATCACTTTCTTCTACCAGTCCTTTTTGTCCGCCAACGATTAAAGGTAATTTAGCTGTAGAAGTTTCTTTCCCTCCATCAATTTCGCGAGTAACTGTTGCCGTATCTCCTTCGACTTCTAAACCGATGCATGTATTTACAAAATTAGCACCTGTAAGAGCAGAAATCATCCCAGGCACCATACCTCCATTATAATCAATAGATTCTCTACCAGCAATAACTAGATCATAACCACCATCCTGTATAACTTTTGCTAATTGTCGAGCAACATAAAAACCATCTGTAGCTTCAGTATTTACTCTAATAGCATTATCTGCACCAATCGCCAAAGCTTTACGCAAAGTAGGCTCTGTCTCTGGACCACCAACATTTGCAACATCTACAGATGCTCCTTGCTTTTCTTTAAACCACATTGCACGAGTTAATCCAAATTCATCATTAGGATTAATTACAAATTGCACTCCATTGGTATCAAACTTAGTATCTCCATCCGTAAAATTAATTTTGGAAGTTGTGTCTGGCACATGGCTAATACAAACTAATATTTTCATTTTATATATGTATTTTTTGAGAATTTAATAATAAAAGCGAAGGTACAAATAAAAAGTATAATTTACTATGCACGCATAATAAATTTTTTCAATATTCAACCCCTATCAAAGGGTTTTAATTGCTACTTTTGCCTTCGTTATGGCACAAAATATTTTTTTAAAATAAAATTAGTAGAATTTAAATTATCATTAAGTGTTACATATACGGATAATTTTAATTCCAAAAATAAACAGTGTCGACTAAAAACAATAAAAAGAAGCACATGAAAACCATACAATTCAGAGAAGCAATTTGCGAAGCAATGACTGAAGAAATGCGACGAGATGAATCCATATATTTAATGGGTGAAGAAGTTGCAGAATATAACGGAGCGTATAAAGCGAGTAAAGGCATGCTGGACGAGTTTGGTCCAGATAGAGTTCTTGACACTCCTATCTCTGAATTAGGTTTTGCTGGTATTGGTGTTGGAAGTGCCATGAATGGTAATCGACCAATTATCGAATTCATGACGTTTAATTTTTCATTGGTCGGAATAGATCAAATCATTAATAACGCTGCAAAAATGCGCCAAATGAGTGGTGGTCAATTTAACATTCCTATTGTTTTTAGAGGCCCTACTGCTTCTGCAGGTCAATTAGGAGCTACACACTCACAAGCTTTTGAAAATTGGTTTGCTAACACACCAGGATTAAAAGTAGTGGTTCCTTCAAATCCAAAAGACGCCAAAGGGTTATTAAAATCTGCTATTAGAGATAACGATCCCGTTATCTTTATGGAAAGTGAACAAATGTATGGTGATAAAGGTGAAGTACCAGAAGGTGAATTTACAATTCCTCTTGGAGTAGCAGAAACTAAGAGAGAAGGTAATGATGTTACCATTGTTTCATTTGGAAAAATTATCAAAGAAGCTTATAAAGCAGCAGATGAATTAGCTAAAGAAAATATTTCCTGTGAAATTATAGATTTAAGAACTGTTCGTCCTTTAGATCTGGATGCTATATTTACTTCTGTCAAAAAAACAAATCGATTAATTGTTCTTGAAGAAGCTTGGCCTTTAGCTAATATTTCTTCAGAAATCACATATCAGGTGCAATCCAATATCTTCGACTATCTAGATGCACCCATTATAAAAATCAATACAGCAGATACACCAACTCCATATTCTCCTCAATTATTAGAAGAATGGTTACCAAACAGTAAAGATGTTGTTAAAGCTGTTAAAAAAGTGATGTATAAATAAAATGAACTCCTTTATTTTGCGTTTCATCAGTTTTCGGAACACCATCAAATACAAAAATGGCCCAAAAATTGAGGTGATCCACTAATTATCACAAGTATTAATCTTAATAATTTTAGATGAGACATTTGATTTTAGGAATACTTTTTACTTTATGTAGCGGTACATTTCTTTATTCACAAACTAAAATTGGTGGCCAGGTTTATGATAATAATAAGCAACCTGTTCCTTTTGCTAATATTGTATTTGCAAATTCTACTATAGGTACCATAACCGATGAAAATGGTAGGTTCTATATGGAATCCGACAACAATTATTCTAATGTCAAAGTTTCGTTTATTGGTTTTAAAACCAAAACTATAAAGCTAACCAAACGGGTTACTTATAAGATGGAAATCATCCTCGAAGAGGAAGCCGCTGCATTGGATGAAGTTGTTATTTACAAAGGAAAAACTTCTAAAAAGAATAATCCCGCTATTGATATTCTAAGAAAAATCTGGAAAAATAGACGGGAAAATGGAGTTAAGAAGTTTAAACAATATACCTATGATAAATATGAAAAATTAGAATTTGACCTCAACACTATTGATAGTGCTTTGGTCAATAGTAGGATTTTTAATGGTATGGAATTTATTTTTGATGATGTAGATACGTCGAGAATAACCGGAAAAACCTATTTGCCTATTTTTCTTAATGAAGCTCTTTCTAAAGTATATGGTGATAATATAATCAATCAAGAGAAAGAAGTACTAGCAGGAAATAAAAATGCCGGATTTAGTGATAATCAAACTTTAATTGCATTTGTTAAAGATCTGTACTCTGATTACGATGTATATGAAAATTATTTAAAATTCTTTGACAAAAGCTTTACCAGTCCACTATCTCGAACCGGGATTAGCGTATATAATTATGTCTTAACAGATAGTGCCTATATAGGCAACAAATGGTGTTATAATATCATATACTACCCCAGAAGAAAAAACGAATTGACTTTTAAAGGCGATTTTTGGGTAAATGATACTACATGGGCTATTAAAGAAATAAACTTAGAAGTTACAAAGAGTGCCAATATTAACTGGGTAAAAGATTTATATATCGAACAAGAGTTCGATGTGCTAAATGATTCTATTTTTCTAATTACAAAAGATTACTTTCAGTCTGATTTCGCTTTTAGTAAGAAAGAAAAATCACGCGGAGTATATGGTAAAAGAACAACTTTATATGACAATTATAAATTTGACATAAAAAAGGACAACAAATTCTATCAAAGCCAAGTAGATCCATATAATCAAGACATTTATAATAGGGAGGATTCTTTCTGGGCTAATGCCAGAATGGAAAAACTTAATAAAGATGAAGAAAAAGTTTACAAACTGCTCGACACTCTTAAAACGGTAAAAGCTTTTAAACGCCTTTATAATATTGGAACCATATTAGCTTCGGGGTACGTAGAGTTTAATGGTTTTGATTTTGGACCACTTTTTAATACTATTGGATTTAATGATATTGAAGGGTTTAGACTTAGAGCAGGTGGTAGAACCTATTTTACTTCTAATGATAGATGGCGTATCGAAGGATATGGTGCTTACGGTTTTAAAGACAATAAGTTTAAATATGGGATTTCAGGAAAATATCTTGTCGATCGAAAATCAAGACTTATCGTAGCTGCCGGAAACCGACGAGATGTAGAGCAACTTGGTGCCAGTCTAACCAATACTAATAATGTTGAAGGGAGAAGTCTGGCCTCCTCTTCTGTTATTGCTACTGGAGATAATGATAGACTTACATCTATCAATCTGTCTGCTTTTTCTATGCAAATAGAACCCAAAAAAAACCTAACAATTGGAGTCACAGGATCCTATAGAACTTTAAAACCAGCAGATCGTTCATTATTTAGCTTAGATTTTCTTGATCCCGAAACCAATGAATTACGTACTCAGATCAAACAAACCGAAATAGCAACACAAATTACATATACACCAGGTAGGAAAACTACAGGATATGGTGTAGATAGAATTGTTGTAAATGATGGGGATTTTTCAACTCTATTTCTAAATTATAGTGTTGGTGTAAAGGGTTTAATAGAAAGTGATTTTGAATATCAAAAATTACAATTTTTCTACCGACAACCATGGAACATTGGAGGTTTCGGTGTATTAAACAGCTCACTGGAAGTTGGAAAAACATTTGGCGAAGTCCCTTTAGGCTTGTTAAGTGTTATCCCAGGAAATCAAACTTATCTTTCAATATATAATACTTTTCCATTATTAAACTATTATGAATTTGTTACAGATACTTATACCTCTCTTCACTTAGAACATAATTTTAATGGTAGAATATTTTCTAGAATCCCGTTACTAAGAAAACTAAATCTTAGAGAATTGGTTGGTATAAGAGGTGTTTGGGGAGAGTTATCTAATGAAAACATCGCAATCGATGCTTCAGGGTTTTTACAAAGTGTAGGAGCTCCAAATGACGAAATTTATTGGGAATATAGTTTGGGTGTAGGGAATATTTTTAAGGTTTTCAGAATAGATTTTCATTTTAGAGGGAACTATTTCGATAATCCAGATGCTCGTAAATTTGGAGTTACCGGATCTTTTGGATTTTATTTCTAGAAAAAGATTACTGTATACTGGTTTAAAAACATCGATTGCATCATACAATCATTATATTTTTCTGTATTGTTACCGTGTATTTTTATCTAAAAACCTTTTAGTTCATCACAATATTAAGATTTAACTAAAAAAGTAATAATTTTTCTTTATAAATTTTAACTAACCCCTTGTAATACCTATATTTGCCGCCCATTAAAAAGAGAATAGAATTATGAGTACAGCTACTAAAGAAAGCTTTGACGTACTAATTGAAATACCAAAAGGAAGTAGAAATAAATACGAGTACGATTTTGATATAAAAAAAATCAGATATGATCGTATGATCTTTTCCTCTATGATGTATCCGGCAGATTATGGATTTATTCCTGAAACTCTGGCTTTAGATGGAGATCCTCTAGATGTTTTAGTGTTAGTTACAGAACCAACATTTCCTGGTTGTGTAATGGAAGTTAAACCTATTGGTGTTTTTCATATGGCAGATGAAAAAGGACCTGACGAAAAAATCATATGTGTTCCTGTTTCTGATCCTATTGCAAGTCGACTTGCCGATCTAAAAGAAATGAATCCTCATTTAATAAAAGAAATAGAACACTTTTTTCAGGTATATAAAGATTTAGAGCGAAAAAAAGTTGATGTAGGTGGATGGGGTAATATTGATGAAGCTAAAGATATTATCAAGGCCTGTATTAAACGTTTTGATGAACTAGAAAACAAACCAAAAGGATTATTTAGTATTTACTAAATATCAATTCTAAGAACTTTAAAAAGCATGGGGTTTTCTTTTAAAGAAAACCCCATGCTTTTTATTTTACATCATACTCAGAAGGAAATTCTCTTTCATACTTTTTCATTTGAAGCATACTCATATGTTGAGTAATTTCATAATTCCTTTTGTATGTATACTGAATAAGAATTGGATAATCTACTTTAAAATTTACATTTCTTAAACTCTCATCACTATACTCAAAAACATTATAAGCCCAATAACTGTGTCCATTAGCATGCTCCAGATTCATTGTTATGATTTCATGATTACCATCATCATCAACATCTCTTTCTGCTCGATGCTCCTCAAACACCATATCATCAAAAGATATTTTTTGAAATAATGCATCATTTTTTTGAAATAAATACAAGACCTTAACGAGCATACCCATCACTCCGTTTCCTGTACCTTGTTGTATCATCTTTACATCTTTATACCCATCACCATTAATATCCGACACCATAACAAGTCCTCCTTTCATAGTTAAAGGAGAAAATGAACCTGATTGTTTCATTTTTTGAATTTGCCTTTTATTGCGAAAAATACGAATCATCCCAAAATCGATTTGGGCAGCGAACCAGGTTAATTGGATCGTTAAACTATCTTTATTATCAAAAAATTGATCTATCGATAAAGTACAATCATAGGTTCCTTTAGTGGCTATCTTATCATATTCTTTCCACGTATTATATGTTTTGTAGAATGGTGCAGAATGTTTTTCAAATGCATATTGAGCATTTGAAGAATTTATAAAAAAAATACTATAAAACACTATCAGAAACGCAGTTCTATAAAAATATAAAATCATACATCTATCTTTCTTTTTTAAACTTACACAAAAATAGAGCATCACAATCATAATTTACTCCCCCGAAAACAGTAGTTTTTTTCATTTTTCGTACGATCAATTATTTAAAATTATTGCCATCTAACTATCCTTTTGTATTTAGGGTATTTTTACTACTTTTAGCGACGAATTAACTTAAAATATATTTAATGGAATCGAATATGATTTATATGCCCATTGTTTTGGCATTACTAGGGCTAGTTTATATGCTTATCAAAAAATCTTGGGTAATGAAACAAGATGCAGGTGATGGTAAAATGAAAGAAATTTCGGATCATATTTATGAAGGTGCTTTAGCTTTCTTAAATGCAGAATACAAATTACTTGCAATATTCGTGGTAATAGTAAGTGTTTTATTATTTATAGTTTCTATAGTAGTAGACACAACACACTGGTTGATTGTGATCGCTTTTATTTTTGGAGCAGTATTCTCTGCCTTTGCTGGAAACATAGGGATGAAAATTGCTACCAAGACAAATGTTAGAACTACCCAAGCAGCTCGTACTAGTTTACCAAATGCACTTAAAATTTCTTTTGGTGGTGGTACGGTAATGGGACTTGGTGTTGCAGGATTAGCAGTATTGGGATTAACAACTTTCTTTATCATATTTTATAATGTCTTTATGGGAGGTGAATGGACTTCTGCCGATAAAATGACTATCGTTTTAGAAACCTTAGCCGGATTTTCTTTAGGAGCAGAATCTATTGCACTATTTGCTCGTGTTGGTGGAGGTATTTATACCAAAGCAGCAGATGTAGGAGCAGATTTGGTTGGTAAAGTAGAAGCTGGTATCCCAGAAGATGATCCACGTAACCCTGCTACCATTGCAGATAATGTAGGTGATAATGTAGGTGATGTTGCTGGTATGGGTGCCGATTTATTTGGATCTTATGTAGCAACTGTCCTTGCAGCTATGGTATTAGGTAACTATGTGATCAAAGATATGGGAGGTTCTATTACAGATGTTTTTGGGGGTATTGGACCAATCTTATTGCCAATGGCAATTGCAGGTGTTGGAATTATCATCTCTGTAATAGGTACGATGCTTGTCAAAATTAAAAGTAACGATGCCAAAGAAGCTCAAGTAATGGGAGCACTTAATATTGGTAACTGGACATCAATTATTTTAGTAGCAGTAGCCTGTTTTGCATTATGTAAATGGATGCTTCCCGAAACAATGAAAATGGAATTCTTTGGTGAAGGTCTTGTTGAGATCTCTTCGATGAGAGTTTTTTATGCAACTTTAGTAGGTTTATTAGTGGGAGCAGTAATCTCTTCTGTAACCGAATATTATACTGGGCTAGGTAAGTCACCTATCCTTAAAATTGTACAACAATCAAGCACAGGTGCTGGAACAAACATTATTGCTGGTTTAGCAACCGGGATGATTTCTACATTCCCTTCTGTATTATTATTTGCAGGAGCTATTTGGGCATCTTATGCCTTTGCAGGGTTTTATGGAGTTGCACTAGCAGCCTCTGCGATGATGGCTACTACAGCTATGCAATTAGCTATTGATGCTTTTGGACCAATATCTGATAATGCTGGTGGGATCGCAGAAATGAGCGAACAGGAGCCAATAGTAAGAGAACGAACAGATATACTAGATTCTGTAGGAAACACAACAGCAGCAACAGGAAAAGGATTTGCTATTGCTTCTGCTGCGCTAACATCTTTAGCCTTATTTGCCGCTTATGTTACCTTCACAGGAATTGACGGAATTAATATTTTCAAAGCACCTGTATTAGCAATGTTATTTGTTGGAGGTATGGTGCCAGTAGTATTCTCTGCTTTAGCAATGAATGCTGTAGGAAAAGCTGCTATGGAAATGGTACAAGAAGTACGTCGCCAGTTTAAAGATATAGCAGGAATCATGGAAGGAACAGGAAAACCAGAATATGATAAATGTGTAGCTATTTCTACTAAAGCATCTTTAAGAGAAATGATGTTACCCGGTTTATTGACTATTGGATTCCCACTAGTAATAGCTTTCATTCCAATGATTTTTGGTATGGATACTAAAGCCATTGCAGAAATGCTAGGAGGATATATGGCAGGAGTTACTGTGAGTGGTGTGTTA
Source organism: Aquimarina macrocephali (assembly GCF_051627225.1). Taxonomy (NCBI): domain Bacteria; kingdom Pseudomonadati; phylum Bacteroidota; class Flavobacteriia; order Flavobacteriales; family Flavobacteriaceae; genus Aquimarina; species Aquimarina macrocephali. Next base: position 2,970,570 of record NZ_CP151795.1, on the reverse strand, counting down.
TGGGCTATTTTCCAAAACAATGCAGGTGGTGCCTGGGATAATGCTAAAAAATCATTTGAAGCCGGTGTCGAAATCAACGGAGAAATGACATTTAAAGGTTCTGATGCTCATAAAGCTGCAGTAACAGGTGATACTGTTGGAGATCCATTTAAAGATACTTCTGGTCCATCGATGAACATTTTAATTAAATTAACATGCCTTATAGGACTGGTAATTGCTCCTATTTTAGGAGGACACACTTCTGAAACTGCTGTTGCAACTAATACTATAGAAGTGACACAATCAATGAATAATGCTTCTGAAAAGAAAATTGAAGTTCGTATGAATATGGAAGGTGAGTTAGCAACTGCTACTGTTACCATAGAAACTTCTGAAGAAGGAAAAGTAAAACGTGATATAAAAGAATTAAAAGGATCAGAAGCTGAAGTAAAAGCAGAAATTGAAGCAATTAAAGCTTCTATAAAATAAGAATCCTAAAATTAATGTATAAGACAACCTCGCTCTTTGGGCGAGGTTGTTTATTTTTATGATATCTCTTAGTAAAAAAACTAAATAACTACGACTAATACATAAAATTATACCAAACGAAGCATAAGCAAATTACTAAAATTTATATTTTTTATGTTTAAGAAAAAAGCTTTACGTATCAATACTTACCTTGGTTACGGCACGAATTCCATTTTTCGTGCAACAGGAAGAGCTCTTGAAGATGAAAATATTGATTTTAGTACAAATCAAAATATATTTAAAACCCTACGGAATATTTACAGACAGCTTGAAAGTGATGAAATCCGGAACATCAAAATAGAACTAAAATTACCCGATGGACAAGTTATAGAAACAAATACAGACCTCGAAGGGTATTACAACCTGGAACTCGATATCCCTACGCTGTCTAAATATATAAATGAAAAAGGTTGGATTTCGTATAGTGTATCCTACAAAAAAGAAGATACACGTAAAGAAATAAGCAATAAAAATATATTTAAAAGCCAAATGCTTGTCCCTTCAGATCATGCAGAATTCGCAATTATAAGTGATATCGATGATACTATTATACATACAGGTGTCGCTTCATTATTTAAATGGAGAGTTATTGCTAATACACTTTTCAAAAACTTTGATAAAAGAACTGCAATAGAAGGCACGGTGAAATTTTGCAAAAAATTACATCTGGGCACAAAAGAATCACCTGTTAATCCGTTTTTTTATGTAAGTAATAGTCCGTGGAATTTGTATGATTATCTAAGTGCGTTTTTTAACAAACATCATTTCCCAAAAGGTCCAATTTTACTTAGAGATTTTAGAACACCATTTGATAAAACACCAAAACCTAAAGTTCCTCATAAGCAGTCCGAAATTGTAAATCTTTTAACGATGTATCCACATCTTAAATTTATTCTTATTGGAGATAGCGGAGAAAAAGATGCCGATATTTATACTAAAATTGCAGAGCAATATCGTGGTCGTATTTTAGCCATTTACTTAAGAAACGTAAAGCATCGCCGAAAAGAAAACCGAATTAAAAAGATTATACATTCTTTTACTGCCTCTCCTATTCTTCTTGTTCACACTTATGATGAAGCTATCAAACACGCACAAGAGTCTGGGTTCATAAATTAGTGTTTCATACTTCTCACCTCAGAGGTTAATTCCAGCATCGCCTCTTGTAGCTGTTTCATACTAGCCGTATCAGAATTAGCATCAATATTGAAGCTTAACTTACTATTTATTTCCCAAAGCTCAACTATTTGATGTGTTTGAATGGTATATGGTAAGTACTCAGAATTTAAAGAGATTAACGTTATTATAGAAGCATCTTTATTTTTTCTGATTTTCTTTACCACTACACTATCTTCTAAAACGATTACGCAAATTGTATTATTACTCACTTCAGAAAGGTTATTTACCGCTTTACCAATCACCCATTCTTTGGGTTCTAGTAATGGCAGCATACTATCCCCTTCTACCTGAAAACCACGATATGTAGCATTTCTATATTCTGGTAAAGGAATATCAAATGCAGGTAATTGCTGATACCAGTCTAAATCCTGAACATTATGAGGATATCCTGCTGCGGCTTTTACATTTACCAAAACTATATTTTCATTATTCTGAGAATCTATAGTAACAACTTTTGGAGATACATCACCCAGGTGTAATTGTATTTTCTTTTGAGTACTCTCTCCAAACAACCACAAGGGATTAATATTGAATTCCTGCAATAATCTGGCTACAACTTTTCCTGAAATCTTGGTCTTACCCCTTTCTATATCAGCTGTAGAGTTTTTAATCTGCAAAACTTTAGCAAAATCAGATTGGGTATAATGATTTTCCTCGCGAATTTGTTTAAAACGCTTTATGGTTTGGTTGGTTGAATTATCCATAAAATCGAAATTTTAATAGTATTATCATATAAAAATGGTGCTGTGACCTGGGATAATTAGTAGCAAAGATACAAGATTTTGGAATATTTCCAATTTTAACATAATTTTATTTTAATATTTATGGAAAAATTCCATAAATTTGGAAAAATTACAACTAAATACATCTACTATGTCTTCACAAACCATTCCTTTATACCAAAAAGTATCAGAGAAAATCATTAGACATTCACTCGATAGTTCTATTACAACTATAGATCAACTTCATCAAAAACTCACAGAAAAAGGGTTTCATTTTCTTAGAAATAAGGCCGTGAAAAATTACAATTTTGATTTTTATTGTACTACATCAAAAATTGCTATTGAAATTGACAGTTATGCACACGAGTTCTCGGATATCCACAACTTAGATGCACCAAAAAAGTTATTTATTTCTTCATTAGGAATTACCGTTCTTAGATTTACAGATTATCAAATATTGACTGATATAGAAGAAATAATAAGAACTGTAAAAAATCAAATAAAAACCTCTACAGAATGCATCTATGTCGTTTGAGCGAATACGTCAAAAACTCTCCATTTTGGCAGATGCCGCAAAATATGATGTTTCATGCGCCAGTAGCGGAGGTAAAAGAGCCAATACTAAAAAAGGATTAGGAAATAATACAGGTTTCGGAATTTGTCATAGTTATACAGAAGATGGGCGCTGCGTTTCTTTATTAAAAATTTTGCTTACTAATCACTGCATTTATGATTGTGCCTATTGTATTACCAGAAAAAGTAATGATATCCAAAGAGCTGCTTTCAAAATTCAGGAAGTAGTTGATCTAACTATTAATTTTTATAGAAGAAATTATATAGAAGGGCTATTTCTAAGCTCTGGGATATTTAAAAATTCAGATTTCACCATGGAACGATTAGTTGCTGTGGCCAAAAAACTTAGGTTAGAAGAGAATTTTAATGGTTATATCCACCTCAAATCCATTCCTGGCGCAAGTGATGAATTGATGCGTGAGGCGGGATTATATGCAGATCGATTAAGTGTGAACATTGAAATTCCCACTAAATCCGGATTAAAACTTTTGGCACCAGATAAAAAACATGAGGATTTCATAAAACCTATGCAAAAGGTTAAAAATGAAATCATTCAATATAAAGCAGAGCGTAAAACTATAAAGAACACTCCCAAATATGCTCCAGCAGGGCAAAGTACCCAAATGATCATTGGAGCAACTGGTGAGAGTGATCGAGATATCATGTATTCTGCCACCTATTACTATAAGAAATTTGATATGCGACGAGTATATTACTCTGGATATATTCCTGTTATGACAGACTCTCGTTTACCATCCTTAGGAACTGAGGTTCCTATCCTTAGAGAAAACCGTCTTTACCAAACCGATTGGTTATTGAGATTTTATGGGTTTTCTGTTAACGAAATATTGAATGACACATACAAAAACCTGGATTTAGATATTGATCCAAAACTAAGTTGGGCATTACGTAATCTACACCTCTTTCCTATTGACATCAATAAGGCCGACAAAAGGATATTAGCCAGGGTTCCCGGTATCGGTATGCAATCAGTATATAAAATATTACAAGCCCGAAAATTTAGAAACCTAGATTGGACCCACCTCAAAGCTATTGGCATAGCCATAAACAGAGCACAATATTTTATCACCTGTGGCTCTAAGGATTTTTACAACAAAGACCTAGATCCTCATACATTAAAATCCAAAATCCTAAAGAACTCGAATAGCAAGTATAAAAAATATTTTAATCAACAATTAAGTCTTTTCTCCTAATATCAACACTTATGAATCCGCAAACGATATTACTATATGATGGAAGTTTTGAAGGATTTTTAAGTTGTATTTTTATGGTATATGATCAAAAAATATCTGATGCAGTTATTAGAAAAGAATCAGAAACCAATACTCAACTATTTACAATAACAGAAGAAGTTATTACCGAGAAGCATAAAGCATCCAGAGTATGGAAAGGGTTTAAATCTAAAACAACCCGTAATGAACAACAAGATTTCTTTAAAGTATTTTTGAGCGAAATCAAAGGTGTAGAAAATACATTATTGAGTTATGTACAAAACATTTTTACCAAAAAAAACAATAGAAATATTGATTTCAGTAATAAAGATATTCTAAAAATTAGCCAGGTTGCCAGAATGGTGGGTCGAGAAAAACACAGAATGGAAGCATTCGTACGTTTTCAATTAACCAATGACAATATATACACCGCCACTGTTGAACCTGACTTTAATGTTTTACCATTAATCATTCATCATTTTAAAGATCGCTATGCTGATCAGCAATGGGTTATCTATGATATTAAAAGAAATTATGGTATTTACTACGATCTAAACACTGTAGAAACAGTAACTATAGAAGGCTTTTCTAAAAAAACAACCAGTATTTCAGAAAAGGTACTCGCTAAGAATGAAACCGAATTTCAAAAATTATGGGGAACATACTATAATAATGTTAATATAAAATCCCGTAAAAACGACAAATTACATAAACAACACCTTCCAAAACGCTATTGGAAATACTTAACCGAGAAAAATAGCAGCCTATAATATTATAAGGTTAAGAAATCTTCACCTATATAAACACCTAGTTTACAAGTATACTAAGGACTTAGGCTTATATAATGGCTAAATAATAAAAACCAGTGTGTATTTTTTACCCATCTTAAATTTCGAATAGATAAAATAAAGTATTAGATTTGGCGTTAAGTAACCAAAATTAACTATATCTATTTATTATGAAAAAATTTTTTTTAGGAGCTTTAGCTCTAGTGTTTTTAACAGTGATCTCTTGTAAAGACGCTGCTAATAAAGCAGAAGAAGCAGCTGATACAGCAGAAGAAGCTGTTGAAGAAGTTGCAGAAAAAGTAGAAGAAGCTACTGAAGAAGTTGCTGAAGCCGTAGAAACTGCTGTTGACGGTGTTCCTAATTTTGACAACGCTGATGTACAAAAATACGTTGAAAAATATGAAGCTTATATGGCTGAATATGCAAAAATCGTAGAAAGCAAAGATATGACTGCTTTTGCTGGACTTGCTCAAAAAGGATCAGATCTTGGAAAAGAAGCTGGTGATATTGCTGGTAAATTATCTGGTGATGACGCTAAAAAGTGGACTGACTATATGACTGCTAGTTCTGCAAAAATGCAAGAACTTGCTAAAAAAATGACTCAGCAGTAGTCGTATTTTAAAATACAATAAGTCGTATGACTTATAAAAACCATCCACAATGTGGATGGTTTTTTTATTCCATCCATTGTACTTTACTCTCTATCGGTTCTCGTTTTGAAGTGTTTTTCTCGTCTTCATCATAATACCCGAGATAAAAGAAACCTAGACAACGTTCTCCTTCTTCAAAATCAAAAAAATCATTCATATAGTTGATCAACTTAGGGCTACTCCAATAACAACCGATATCGTTTGCCGTACATGTTAGCCACATATTCTGTACTGCCATTGCAGTTGATGCAACTTCTTCCCACTCAGGAATACGCTCTTTTGGATCTCGTTGCATACATATTACCACTATGGCACTAGCCGATTTACAATTATTGATAATTTTAGTATACTTAAATGGAGAAAAATCTTCATCAGAAGTGATATCGGTATATGTATCTGATAAAAATGCACCCAATCGATCTTTGGCTTCTCCTTCTACCACCTTAAAACGCCAGGGTTGTGTGAGTTTATGTGTCGGAGCCCAATTTGCATTTTCCAATACCATTTTAATCAATGCTTTGGGCACAGCTTTCCCATTATATTGTGCCGGAAAAACAGATCGTCTTCTCCTAATTATTTCATTAATATCATCACTAGTCATATAATTTCGTCTTTTTTTGTAAAGTTATTATTATTCTAAGGACTAAAAATACTAGTATCATTAATTAATACAATATTGTGAACCTTAGAGTTCGATTACATAAACCTGAGCAACTTGACAATTTATCCTTATCAGGAGGGATGCTAGATACAACATTAGCCAGTTTAAAATTTATCAATACTTATTTTGGTAATCACAGACAATTAAGTAAGGCCATTTTGCACTATTGTATAACACATCCAACTATAGAAAAAATTCATATTGTTGATATTGGTTGTGGTGGTGGAGATTGTATTATGCATATCTCAGAAACACTAAAGAAACATAATATAAAAGCCACATTTACAGGAATTGATGGTAATCTTAAAAGTATTTCTTATGCGCAGCAAAATAACCCCGATCCTACTCATATTAATTTTAATACCGCTGACATTCTAGATAAGGATTTTGTATTACCTAATTGCGACCTCTTGATCAGTAGCCATTTTATATATCATTTCAATAATGAAAACCTAGTTTATTTTTTAAAAAAATTGCAATCTAATACTGTAAAACATATTATTTTTAGTGAATTGTATAGAAGTAAAATGGCATATCATATGTTTAAAACAATACGTTTTATGCTTCCAGTTTCGGATATGGCAAAGAAAGATGGGTTGATTGCTATACAAAGAGCTTTTACTAATAAAGAATTAGAAACTATTATTCGCAAGAGTGCAATAGAAAAACATAGTGTTACCAAAAAGCCGTTTTTCCGTATGATTGCTCAAATATATCTTCATAATGAAAAGAATACTGTCTAAACATATAGATACTCTAAAAGAAGCTCCAAAAACTTTAATCCTAACCTATATTATTATCTACTTCTTATGGGGATTGGGGATGAATCGTTTTGGAATCGAAGTAGAAATTGCCAGGTTTACATATTGGTGGCAAGTAATTACATGTTACATCTTATATATGGTACCAATTTCAATTATCTTAAAGGAATACACTTTTTTTGAGCAATATGCATATGGATTAGTTGCAATGGGAATATTAGAATTTTTAGGATATTGGCTTCAGTCATCTTATGTATATCCAGATAATATCCTGGATAAGGTATTTAGCCCTCAAAACTTCAGTTTAGGGATGGCTTTATTCTTTGCCTTATATTTTCCGGCAGGAAATTGGCTCGTTAAAAAAATACACAGCCTAATTTTTATACGCGATAAATAGTATTATTTTTTGGGAACCAGAACAAACTGTTTCTTTCCTTGTTTTTTAATCCTATATTTTTTTTCGATCTCTCCGGCGCCTTCCAGATCTAAAGTGTCTGAAATATATGTTATCCAATCTTGTCTATCTACAATAACATTATCCAAAATGGCATCTGTTAAATTTACATTTTCTAATTTGGTTCCCCACAATATAGCTTCAGAGAGATCAGCTCCGCTAAGATCTGCACCATACAAATTAGCATTTGTAAAATCAACACTTAACAATTCTGCTCGTTGCAGATTAGCATTATGTAACCGTGCTCTTTTTAAGTTACCGTCTGATAAATTAATTTTACTCATTCGTACTTCTTTAAGGTCGCAGCTTTCCATATTAGCAGCAGGCATTTGAGCTTCTGTAAAATCAGAATAATCCAATCTTGCGTATTTAAGATTAACCCCTCTTCCCAGGTTCACCTTTTTAAGGTTTGTATATCTAAACTCTGCAGAATTTAAAATATCTTGTGAAGACTCTAGACCTAAATCACTTTTTAAAAGTGTAAACAGTAGTTGCCCCCGCTCTGGACTAATTGGCTTTTCAATTAACACTCCCTGATCAATATAGCGATATGGTTTCATTGCCATACACAGACCAACTATTCTAGCTTCTAATGTTCTGCTTATATTACGACTACCAGAGCCTTTATATTTCAATTCCTCATTTAAATCGGTAAGAACATCGCCCATTACAAATACTAATGATGATCTTCGGTCTGCCTCTACAAGGTTATTCTGGCTGGTAATTAATTTATTTTGATTTAGCAATAGCTTTGTCTGAAAAATCAATACTAATGAAGGTACTATCGCAAACAAAAATGCAAACAATCCAATTCTCGTAACTCGCCAGATTACACTAGATGACACATCAGAAACCGTATCTACAGAAACTGTTTTATATTCTTTATACTCATTAATAGCGGCACTAATACTTCTCTTAAGTCGATTGCCAAAAATTGGAGTACTGGATTTTTTTAAAAGCCACCACCTAAATTTTCTTTTTTTCTGTTTCCCTTTATTAATTTTATCCAGCTTATCCTGAAGTAACTTATTTTCATTTTTTAACCGTTCAATATAATCTTGTTCGTTCACAGCGCTATAGATTTGGATATTAAAACGCATAAGATATAAAAGTTATTTTTACTTTAAAAAAAAGAGAGCTTTCTTAACGTAGTAAAAAAGCCCTCCTCAATCATAGTAAAATCAGTAGTGGTGTTTTTTCATTCGAGATAAGTCGAGATATCTTCTGCAATATCTTCTATTATAGAGAGTTCTTCCTGATCATCGATTAGATGAATAGTTTTTATCAAAAGCTGTACATATCCCGCTACATATGCTTTCTTTTTTTTATCGCTCACATACTCTTTGCCTTCTACCACTATAAATGCGATTAAATTGCGTATGATTAATTGGATCTCTGAAATATCTAGCTCCTTTTTCATTAGAAATATTTTAAGTAACTCCCTAAGAATTAGACACTAAAATATAATTATGCAATTCAAAAAATAAAAAAACAGCCTAATTAAAAGACCGATCTTCGATTAAAAGCAACTTTTATCGTTTTGTAGAATACCCCAAAAACTTTATCTTTTAATGATCCAAAAAAGATTACATTTGGATAACCAGCTTGAAACAACTTAGATACAAAACACAATTACTAAATGAATAAAGACAAATACTGCAAAAGATATAGAAAAGAGACACTATTACTTATCTTTTTAGCAATAATTACAAGTTGTAAAAAAGAACAAGAGCTCAAAAAAGTTGAAAAAACTTCAACTACACAACAGACACAAATCATTAAGGATGTACCAGAAGGAATAACAATACCAGAAGGAATGGTTTGGATTCCCGGAGGAAGCTTCAATCAAGGAGCTGTAAAAAATGATCGTATGATCATGAAACATGAGACTCCTGCTCACCCTGTTTCTGTAGATGGTTTTTTTATGGACATAACAGAAGTTACAAATGCACAGTTTAAAAAATTTATTGACGCCACTAAATATATAACAGTAGCAGAGCGAGAAATTGTTTGGGAAGAAATGAAAAAACAATTACCCCCCAATGCTCCCAAACCCCATGACTCTATATTACAACCCGGATCGTTAATTTTTAAAAAAACTAAAGAGAGTGTTCCTAATCTTTTTGACTATTCTCAATGGTGGTTATGGAAAATCGGAGCTAACTGGAAACATCCTTTAGGCCCTGAAAGTTCTATTGAAGGAAAAGACAAGTATCCAGTTGTACATATTGCTTATGAAGATGCTATTGCATATTGCACCTGGGCAGGTAGAAGACTACCTACTGAGGCAGAATGGGAATATGCATCCAGAGGGAAAGAAAAAAACACTATTTTTTTCTGGGGAAATGATATACAAAACTTAAGTAATCATGCCAATACGTGGGAAGGAGAGTTTCCTCTAGAAAACACCAAAACAGACGGTTTTGAAAATAAAGCTCCGGTTCGCTCTTATCCACCCAATTCGTATAACCTATATGACATGGCCGGAAACGTTTGGGAATGGACACAAGATTGGTACAATACAACTTATTACAACCAATTAAAGCAACAAGGTTTGATTCATAATCCTAAGGGCGCTGTAAAACCTTATAATCCTAATAATCCTGCTTTGCGAGAAAAGGTAATAAAAGGCGGTTCTTTTTTATGTAGTGATTCTTATTGTGCTAGTTATCGTAATAGTGCCCGAATGGCTACTAGCACAGACTCTTCACTAGAGCATCTAGGATTTAGAACAGTACTGAGTATTAATATGATCAATGCTTCAAAAAATGTAGAATAGGTATTACTTATCACTGATTATAAGCTGAATCCTACTATACCATTGCACCTGTATCAAATAGATTTTTGAATTCCCAAAACAACATAAATAATGGATAAGGTAATTTTATGTATATCAGTTTTATCTGTCATACAACCAGCTTAACATTATCATAACATTAATAATAAATTATTTATGCTACACATTTTACCCCTTTATAGTTAAATAACAACACTTTACGTAATGAAACCGTCGATTAGCATAAGAGAGTTTAATCTTTGTAATTGTTGATTTTATATTTGAGTATTATTAATTTTTTAACACAAACTTAATTTCACACAATTATGAACACAAAAAAAAAATTCAGAGCATTTAAAACTCTGGCACTGGGTACAGTATTACTTTTTGCCTCTTGTCAAAAAGAGGACGTAGAAGAAAGTGTAACTGAAAACGCAACAGCATCCAACGAAAAATTAATTGAAAAGTATTTTGATGGAGATTTAGTTACTGTTGAAGAAATGGGTAACGGAGAATACCTTTACAATGATGATATTATTCTTTCTGAAGAACATGTATCAGACACTCCTCAAGATATTGATCAAAAGCTAGCAATATATGGACCTGCTAGAAAATGGCCAAACAACACTGTTATTTATGTCCTAAGTAGTAATTTAAATAGTAGATTACGTACTAATATACGAACGGCCATGAACAGATGGAGTAGAAAAACTAATATAAGATTTAAACAAAGAACCAATGAGTCTTATTATGTAACGATCAGACAATCTACAGCTGTATGTTCGGGTTGCGGTTCTGCATCACTTGGAGTAAACGGTAATAGAGGAAGTCTTAGATTAGGCCGAAATGCCAGTGCCAGCCTTGTTGCCCATGAATTAGGTCATACGCTTGGTTTTGTTCACGAACAAACAAGACCAGACAGAGACAACCATGTTATTATAAAATGGGAAAACATCCAGAGTGGTAAGGCAGGTAACTTCAGAAAATCTAATAATTCAAGAAGATTAACCAGTAAATTTGACATCAAAAGTATAATGATGTATCATGCCTATGGTTTTTCTAAAAATGGTAAACCAACAATTACGCTACGTAATGGCAGAACCTATACCGGAGCTCAGAGGACTATATCTCCGTTAGACATTCAAGGAACCAATGCAGCGTACCCTAGGAGGTAATTCTAAATCTTGGTGATCTTACACACATACAAACCTGTGATGTAGAAACCAACTGGATCATCGTATCCAGTAAAATATCAATTTTAAGTACAACAGGGTGTTTGAGAAATCAGGCACTCTTTTTTTTGTTGTAAACGTATTTTGTGTACATATTTATCATTAGAAGATAGTCAAATAGCTAATTAAAATCAATATTTATTAACTTTTTGGAGGCCATTCTGAAAACCTTAAGAAAAATCCAGTTATTAAATCAAGAGCTTATTACTTTAAAAACAAAAAACCCTCAAAATCAAAAGACTTTGAGGGTTAAGTACTGAAGGCGGGACTTGAACCCGCACGGCCTTACAGGCCATTGGATTTTAAGTCCAACGTGTCTACCAATTCCACCACTTCAGCTTGGTATATATTTTATCTCAGAGCGAAAGACGGGATTTGAACCCGCGACCCTCACCTTGGCAAGGTGATGCTCTACCCCTGAGCTACTTTCGCAGTATGTTTTATGAACTTCGCAACTCGTTATTGCGGATGCAAATTTAAAACAATTCTAGTAATACCAAAGTCTTTTTACAAAAAAGAATATTTTTTTTTACACCTGCGATGCTTTCTTCCTGGTTAACATACGTTTAATCTCATTAAGCTTCATTAATGCTTCTACCGGAGTAAGTGTATCTATATCGATATCCAGAATTTCTTCCTTGATTTCTTCTAGTAATGGATCATCCAAATTAAAGAAACTCAATTGCACCTTATCTTCTTCTTGCATCCCTTTGATCTTATCGGTAAGCTCTTCACTACTATGAGATTTTTCAAGTTTTTTAAGCATCTTATTTGCTCTATGTAACACCTGTTGAGGCATTCCTGCCATTTTAGCCACATGAATTCCAAAACTATGCTCACTACCACCAGGAACTAATTTACGCAAGAAAAGAACTGTATCTTTTAATTCTTTTACTGATACGTTATAATTTTTAATACGACCAAAGGTCTCACACATCTCATTTAACTCGTGATAATGTGTGGCGAACAAAGTCTTTGGCCTTGCCGGATACTCGTGTAAGAATTCACTAATTGCCCAGGCAATAGATATTCCATCGTAGGTACTTGTTCCTCGACCAATCTCATCTAACAACACCAAACTACGATCAGATATATTATTTAAGATACTTGCAGTTTCATTCATTTCTACCATAAATGTAGATTCTCCCATAGAGATATTATCACTCGCTCCTACTCTGGTAAATATTTTATCAATCACTCCTATTTTTGCTTCTTCCGCAGGAACAAAACATCCCATTTGCGCCAATAACACAATCAATGCTGTCTGTCTTAATATTGCAGATTTACCACTCATATTAGGGCCCGTGATCATAATAATCTGTTGATTATCTCTATCCAACAGAACATCATTAGCGATATATTGCTCACCGGGTGGCAATTGTTTTTCGATTACAGGATGTCGACCATTTTTAATTTCTAAATCATGCGATTCGTCTATTAAAGGGCGTACATATTGATTTTCTGTGGCTAACTGAGCAAAAGAACATAAACAATCCAGTTGACCAATCAAGGTAGCATTTAGCTGTACAGGTTTGATATACTCACTCATCCAAAGTACAAGATCACCAAACAACTGTTGTTCTAGTGCTAGAATTTTTTCTTCGGCTCCAAGGATTTTGGCTTCATATTCCTTGAGTTCTTCTGTAATATAACGTTCTGCATTTACCAGAGTTTGTTTACGAATCCAGGTATCAGGAACTTTATCTTTATGTGTATTTCGAACCTCGATATAATATCCAAATACATTATTAGAAGCTATCTTTAAAGAAGTGATACCAGTAGTTTCGGTTTCCCGTTCCAGCATTTTATCCAAATAATCTTTTCCAGAAAAGGCAATAGATCTTAACTCATCTAACTCTTCTAAATACCCATTAGCAATTGTGTTTCCTTTCAACACATTTACAGGAGCTTCTTCATTTAAAGTCTCTTTGATCTTATTGCGTAATAACTCACAGTCATTAAGAGTTTCTCCTATTACTTTTAGCGCTTCATTATCACTATTTGATGCTTGTGATTTTATAGGCACAATTGCTTCCAAAGAGTTTTTAAGCTGAATAACCTCACGAGGGTTTACTTTTCCGGTAGCTACCTTAGAAATCAAACGTTCAACATCTCCTATCTGCTTAATCTGATGCTGAATTTTTTGATGTAATGTTGTATTATTCAAAAAAAACTGCACTACTTCATGACGTTTTTGAATGGCAGAAATATTCTTAAGCGGTAATGCTAACCAGCGTTTTAATGTACGACCACCCATCGGTGAGATCGTTTTATCTATAACATCAAGTAAAGTTACCGCATTTGCTGCATTGGCATGATATAGTTCAAGATTACGTATCGTAAAACGATCCATCCAGATATACTGATCTTCTGCAATACGTTGGATTCCTGTAATATGTTTTAATTTATGATGTTGGGTTTCTCCAAGATAATGAAGAATTACACCTGCCGCTATAACACCTTCCTGCAAATGATCTACCCCAAATCCTTTTAATGTCTTTGTCTCAAAATGTTTGTTTACTGTCTCATCTGCATAATCAGTTTTAAATACCCAATCTTCCATAAAGAATGTATGAAAGTCATGGCCAAAATCTTGTTCAAAATCTTTCTTTTTTGGCTTGCTAATCAGAACTTCACTAGGACTAAAGTTTTGCATCAACTTATCCATATGAGCTACATCGCCCTGAGCGGTAAGAAATTCTCCTGTAGAAACATCAAGAAATGCTACTCCCAATTCTTTTTTTCCATAGTGCAACGCACATAAAAAATTATTGGTTTTGCTCTGTAACACCTCATCATTAAGCGCAACTCCAGGAGTTACAAGTTCTGTTACACCTCGTTTAACAATAGTTTTGGTCTGCTTAGGATCTTCTAATTGATCACAGATAGCAACTCGCTCACCAGCTTTAACCAATTTTGGTAAATACGTGTTTAAAGAATGATGCGGGAATCCAGCTAATGCTGTTTCCTGCTCACTCCCATTACCTCTTTTGGTTAAAACAATATTCAAAATAGCCGCAGCTTTAATTGCATCTTTACCAAAAGTTTCATAAAAATCCCCTACTCTAAATAATAATAATGCATCAGGATATTTAACCTTAATAGCATTGTATTGTTTCATTAATGGAGTTACCTTTTTTCCGTCTTTTGCTGCCAATGAAGTATAGTTTTATGAATCATGCTAAAGTAGCTATTCTTCTATCTTTTTTGAAATATAGCCCGTAGGAGTTATTCAATTTTATTCACAATTTTACTTCAATACAGAAAGAAGCCCATACTACCTTAAATAAGGTACTTCATAATTTATTTTATATAATGATTGTCTAACACTATAATTCGTTTCAAAAAATGTAAAGAATTCTCAAAGTTTTATTGAGTATAAATCGTAGAATTTGTGATAAATACTATTTTTGCGATAATGGAAGGAAGCAGAAAACTCAAAAATAGCGAACTTGATCGCAAGACTGTAGAAGAATTTAAGGCATCAAAAAAGACTCCTTTAATTATTATTCTGGACAATATTCGAAGTTTAAACAATATCGGATCAGTATTCAGAACTGCTGATGCATTTTTAGTGGAAAAAATATACCTCTGTGGTATAACTGCAACTCCTCCTCATAAAGATATTCAAAAAACTGCATTAGGAGCTACCGGCACTGTAGATTGGGAGCATCAAAAAGACACAATACAACTCGTACAGAATCTTAAGTCTCAGCATGTAAAAATCTTATCTATCGAACAAGCAGAAAATGCAATTATGTTAAATGACTTTAACCCAGAACCCAATCAAAAATATGCAATTATTTTTGGGAATGAGGTTAAAGGTGTCCAGCAGCAAGTTGTTTCTGAAAGTGATACTGTTATTGAAATCCCTCAATACGGTAGCAAACATTCCCTCAATATTTCGGTTAGTGCAGGAGTTGTGATCTGGGATCTGTTTAATAAGATTTAGGAATTTTGAAACAATTCATTTAAGGCATTTAAAAAAACCAATTACGCCTCTTACACTCAAAAGAACTAGTTATTTAATTCACTCAAAATCAAATATCCACATAAACAAACCCAATAATTAACTAGGGGGTAATTGTGTTTTATACGTCATAATTAATAGACACCGTTTTTTAATTAGTAACCAAATTAAAACTATGCAAACTCACAAAACCTTAAATAACAAAATTGTTTTCCCTTGACCCTGATGTCACCTTAGACAAAAAAGAATTTACAAATAGTCGTTATCTATATTTATTTAAATAAGTCAAAATATTAGTTGATAATTGTCAGGTTTTTTATTGATCGATGCAGTAATCTGACCAATAACAAATAAGTATTTTAGTAGCGTAAAAAACGTAAGCCAACTCTTAACACACACACAAATCTACAGCAAACTCATGAAACCAAACCCCTTCTTCATTCTTTTACCATGTAAACCATCGCACTAATATCTTTTCATTTTAAAATTATTGGTGAAACCTTTTTTTTGATGTGTATTTTTAAAAAGAAAGGAATTATCCAATTAGGACTTATTTGGTATATGACACTTAATTTTTTATATCCTTTTAACATAATGAAACACTCTTTTTTTGTTCAGGAACTTGGAACAGAAATCTTCATAAAAACAAATTCCTTTACAACATTACAATGAAAAAATAATTAATCTTAATTTAAATATTTGACTCATGAAACCTAAAAAAAAGTTATTATTCTTGACCACCCTGATACTCATAGCAGCTATGAGTATTGGATGGGTTCACAATGAACCATTTAAAGTAGAGCCCCCAGAAAAAAATGGTAAGTTCGTACTACATAAAATTAAATCAATTGAAACTCTAGAAGAAATAACTGCTACTAGTTTTGCCTATTGTACTGCGAACGGAAATGATATCAGTGATGAATTTATTTCCAGAGTTCAATTAGGGAGTATTGATAATGCATCTCAAGGAGGAACCGGAGGCTATTCTGATTTTACATCGATCTCTACAAATCTAACAAAAGGAGCTACAACAACCATCACAATTACTCCGACCTGGACAGGGCAGCTTTATAGTGAGGCATATCGAGTTTGGATTGACTATAATCAAAACGATGTTTTTGATGACGCCGGAGAGGAAATATTCTCTCAGACTCCAACTCAAACAACCCCGATAACAGGTACATTTATTGTACCGGACAGTGCTTTGAATGGGGCTACAAGAATGCGTGTAATATTACGGTATAATGCTTTACCATCATCTTGCGGAAGTTTTAATTATGGAGAAGTAGAAGACTATACTGTTGTCATTGGTTCTAACGGAGGAAGTGATACCCAAGCACCAAGTGCACCGGGAAGTTTAGCCGCTTCTAATATTGGAGCAACAACAGTCGATTTATCCTGGACTGCTTCTACAGATAATATAGGCGTTACCGAATATGAGATATTTCAAGGAGGTAGTAGTATAGGAACATCGACAACCACTAGTTTTAGTGTTACAGGTCTTACTGCTTCAACAGCATATAGCTTTACAGTAAAAGCCAAAGATGCTGCTGGTAATGTATCAGCAAACAGTAATGTTGCTAATGTTACTACCACAGCTACTCCAGGATGTGCTGGGATTAACAGTTTTCCATACAGTGAGAGTTTTGAGTCTGATTTTGGAGTTTGGACCAATGCTACAGGAGATGGTATTGATTGGACTAGAGATTCAGGAGGTACTCCATCGAGTGGTACTGGTCCTGCAAGCGGACAGGATGGTTCATTCTATCTGTATACCGAAGCATCGACCAATGTAACTCCACCAGGTAGCCCAAATAAAGTAGCATTATTAAATAGTCCTTGTATAGATCTAACAGGAGTTCCTAATGGATCATTAGAGTTTGGATACCATATGCAGGGAACCGCTATGGGTAATATGGAAGTTTTGGCAAGTACCGATAATGGAGTTACTTATACTTCAATCTGGTCAAAGAATGGTAGCCAGGGAGATGTTTGGAACCAAGCTACTGTTGCACTTACTTCCTACGCTGGATCTGTAATCCAATTACAATTTAAAGCAACTACAGGATCAGGATGGAGTAGTGATATAGCGATCGATAATGTGAAGATTATTTCTATCATTCCCGATACACAAGCACCTACAGTACCTGCGAACTTAACAGCTGCTAATATTGCAAACACATCATTAGATCTTAGCTGGGATGCCTCTACAGATAATACAGGGGTTACCGGGTATGATGTATATCAAGATGGAGCAAGTATTGGTTCATCAACCACTACTACGTATAGTGTTAGTGGTCTTACTGCCAATACTAGTTATAGTTTTACGGTGCGAGCCAAAGATGCTGCAGGTAATGCATCTGCAAATAGCACTGCTGCTAATGCCACCACAACAAATGTTGTTCAATATACCTTAACGACCAATACGACAGGACAGGGAACTGTAAGTGGTGGTGGAACTTATAACTCAGGAACCTCAGTTACTGTTACCGCTACTGCTGCATCAGGATGGGATTTTAGTGGATGGTCTGGTGCCTTGTCTGGTAATACCAACCCGGGATCTGTGACCATGAGTTCTGATAAAACAGTAACAGCAACCTTTACTGAAACTCCAGTGATCAGTACATCAACAGAAAAGTATCGATTAACCTGGAGAGGTAACACATCCACGACTATGGTTGTAGGATGGAATCAAGTAACAGGAACCAATCCTGTGGTACATTATGGTACTACAGATTTTGGTAGTAATGCTGCATCATATCCATTTAACAAAGCTGTAGACAGAACTGTTTCCAGTAAAGGAATGAATAATAACTATGCAAGACTAACAGGACTTCAGGCAGATACTGCTTATTATTTTGTGATCAAGGATAGTGAAGGGGTTTCTAAGAGGTTCTGGTTTAAGACAGCACCTAGTGATCCTAATACTCGTTTATCAATTATTGCAGGAGGAGATTCGAGAAACAATCGTACTCCAAGACAGAACGCCAATAGACTGGTTGCTAAGATCAGACCACATGCGGTACTATTTGGAGGAGATATGACAAGTTCTTCTTCTAGTTCTCAATGGAAAAACTGGTTTGACGACTGGCAATTGACTATCGGTGCTGATGGAAGAATGATTCCGGTAGTAGCTGCACGAGGGAATCATGAAAGCTCTAATGATATCAGAGATCTTTTTGATATTCCTACTGCTGCAGGAGGAGAATATTATGCATTGAGTTTTGGAGGGAATCTGATAAGAACCTATACCTTAAACACAGAGGTAACCCCAGCAGGTACACAGGGAACTTGGTTGGCTAATGATTTAGCATCCAATTCTGCTAGTCACACCTGGGCTGTAGCTCAATATCATAGAGCAACCAGACCTCATGAACCTGGTAAATCAGAACAGAATGATCAGTATGAAGCATGGTCTAAACCTTTTTATACTCATGCCGTACAATTGGTGATGGAGAGTGATTCTCATGTGGTGAAACGTACCTGGCCAATCAAACCTTCGACAGGTTCAGGAAGTGATGAAGGATTTGTGAGAGTGGATACCGATCCAAAGAGAGCTGTTTATGTTGGTGAAGGATGTTGGGGAGCTCCCTTACGTAATGCTTCTGATACCAAAACATGGACAAGAGCTGCTGCATCGTTTAACCAATTTAAGTGGTTATGGATCGATAAGAATAAGATAGAGCTTAGAACTATTAAAGTAGATAATGCTACCAGTGTTGGGCAGGTGAGTGATAACAACTTGTTTGTTTTACCAACCAATATCGATGTTTGGAATCCTACAGGAGGTAGTCTTGTGACTATTGATAACCCGCATACTATCGCAGCTGTTGCGCAAAGAAGTAGCACAGTACTAGCAAATAATAACAATACTATTGAAAGAAAACTGGAAATTCATCCAAATCCGATAGAATCTGGTGTATTACACATCAAATATCCTAATTATACTAAGGCCAATAGGTCTGAAGCTATCATTAGAGATATGTTCGGAAGGGTGGTTGATAAAGTATACTTTAAATCAGAAACAACAACCTATGCTATTGATAAATTAAATGCAGGGGTATATTTCATTGTTATTAAAACAAGAGAAGGAGAGGAAAGTAAGAAGTTTATTAAGAAATAGAACATCTTTCTTACTAGTAGTAAACTGCCTGAACATCTGTTCAGGCAGTTTTTTATGAAGTATAATGATGAATCATAAACCTAATAGTTAAGTGTTTTTTCTCAAACAATAGCTCTTTTTAGACACCTATCTCAAATTGTTTTATTATCATTTTTTTAACACAAAAAAATAACTCTATAAGGGTAATCTGGTTTTTTTACGTCTATATTAATAAGAACTATTAAAAAACACTAACAAACAAACTCAAATTTATGAAATCAAGAAAACAAGTAGTTGTTCTTCTTACACTTATGATGTTAACAACTATACAATTTGGATTCGCTCAAGAACCAGAATGTGGTGCAACTCCTCCAAAAAATTACAAAACTTTTATGCTTAAGCGGCTTAAGTCTATTACCGAAAATGGCAATAAAGCTTTAGCAGCTCCTGTATCACTACCAATACAACATCATGTTTCGCGTAACTCGAGCGGAGGTTCCCCTGCAGTATCCAGTGCGCAAATTCAAAATGTAATGGATGAACTAAATGCAACTTATGCTCCAATGAATATTTCATTTCACGAATATGCTCCTACAAAATTTATAGATAACAGCAGTTGGAATCCTTCCTTCAACAAAAGTAATGATAGCCAACTAGCGCAATATGAAGTCGCAGAAGCTATTAATATTTTTTACTTTTCTAAAGTAACTTCAGGGAGTTCTTCTATCTGCGGATTTGCCAAATTTCCTGGTACTGGAAATCGAGCAATATTAGCTACTTCTTGTTCACAAAATGGCTCTACTTCTTCTCACGAATTGGGGCATTATTTTTCTGTCTTACATACACATTCTACATCTGGTGGAAGAGAGCTTGTAAAACGAACAAATTGTTCTTCTGCCGGAGATTTTTTCTGTGATACCCCAGCAGATCCAAGACTTAGTAGTCTTGTTAATTCTAGTTGTAATTATACAGGAACAGCAACAGACGCTAATGGAGATCAATATCAACCTGATGTAAACAATGTAATGTCTTACACCCGTAAAAGCTGTCGTACCGGAGGTTTCTCTAGTCAACAACAAGATGCTATTGTGGCATCATTAGAATCAGACAGAGCCTATCTAATCGGTCCAACAACCCCACCTGTATGTACTACCATTAGTAATTTTCCGTATAGTGAAAGTTTTGAATCAGGATTAGGAGATTGGACCAATGCTACAGGAGATGATATTGAATGGACAAGAGATTCTAATGGAACTCCTTCAACGGGAACCGGGCCTTCTACAGCACAAAATGGTTCTTTCTACCTTTATACAGAGGCATCTACAAATGTAACTCCTGCGGGGAGTCCTAACAAAACAGCAATATTAAACAGCCCATGTATAGATCTAAACCAAGCTAACAATATGTCTCTAGAATTTGGATATCATATGCTAGGTAGTGACATAGGAACTATAGAAGTTTTGGTAAGCACCAATGATGGAACATCTTATACTTCTATATGGTCTCAAAATGGAGCTAAAGGAGATACCTGGAATCAGGCAATTGTTAATCTTTCGGGATACTCTGGCTCTGTAATTAGATTACAGTTTAAAGGAACTACGGGAGCTAGCTGGAGAAGTGATTTGGCAATTGATAATATCAAAATCAAAGCAACCACAACCAATCCTCCTTCTTGTAATGGGATTACCAGTTTTCCTTATAATGAAAGTTTTGAATCCGGAGTTGGCGAATGGACACAAGAAACCAGTGATAATATAAACTGGACAGTTGATAGCAATGGTACGCCATCATCTAGCACAGGACCATCTTCTGCCACTAACAGTAGTAATTATATCTTTACTGAAGCTTCTGGTAACGGAAATGGGTTTCCTAATAAAGTAGCTTTATTAACAAGCCCTTGTATAGATTTAACCAATGAATCAAATGCACAACTTAGCTTTGACTATCATATGTATGGATCAAATATGGGTACTTTAGAAGTACGTGTATCGACCAATGATGGTGCAAACTGGACTACTGCCTGGAGCAAAAATGGAAATCAGGGAAATAGTTGGAATTCTCAAACCGTAAGCTTATCTACTTATAGTGGGTCTACCATAAAATTGCAGCTTAAAGGAACTACAGGATCCAGTTACAGAAGTGATATGGCTATCGATAACTTGAAAATCACCTCTGGTTCTGCAGATAGTGATGTCGCTGATAATGACACTCATTCGATAAACCAAAAGATAAGTATCTATCCTAATCCTATCACATCAGGTTCTTTATCGATCAAATACCCAGGATTTTCTAAAAGTGAAGGGAAAACACAAATCACCATCACAGACTTTCTAGGAAAAGCAATTGATGTGGTCGATTCTAATAACGAAACCACTTCTTACGATGTTAGCAATCTAAGTAACGGTGTTTATTTTATAATCATTAAGAATATAGAAGGACAAGTAACTCGAAAATTTATCAAAAGATAAGATTTGTTTAGTTTTTTTTTGAATGTACCCCAGCTGCCCGAGAACTTGTTTTCGGGCAGTTCTTTTTACACAAAACATCATATGGAATTTGTTTTGTAAGTTTAAGGCTCTATAAAACACATAATCATATTTAATTATGAAAAACTTTTCAATTTTTGCTGCTATTGCTCTCCTACTTATTTCATGCAAACAAGAAAATATGAAAAAAGATACTTCTACAGAAGATCAATCAACCACTACAGAGGATCAACTTATTGCTAAAGCAAAAGAGATTCATAATAAAGTCATTACTCTCGACACCCACTGTGATATCAATATAAAAAACTTTACCGATTCTATTAACTACACTCAGGATCTTAGTTCACAAATCACTTTACCTAAAATGAAAAAGGGTGGATTAGATGTTGCCTGGTTTATTGTTTATACCGGGCAAGATTCACTAACAACCAAAGGGTATGAAAAAGCCTATGAAATTGCAATGTCAAAATTTAAAGCTATCCATAAACTAGCAGAAGAAATTGCACCGGATCAAATTGAATTGGCCTTAACATCGGATGATGTTCGTCGTATCCATAAAAAAGGAAAGAAAGTAGCTATGATTGGTATCGAAAATGGATACCCTGTAGGAACCGACATCAATAACATAAAGAAATTTCATGATCTTGGTGCCAGATATATGTCACTTTCTCATAATGGGCATAGCCAGCTTTGTGATTCTAATACTGGTGAAGCAGATGACATTTGGTTACACAATGGATTAAGTGATCTGGGAAAAGAAGTGATTGCAGAAATGAATAAAACAGGGATCATGATAGATGTTTCCCATCCTTCTAAAGAATCTATGCGACAAATGATCAAACTTACCAAAGCTCCGATCATTGCTTCTCACTCTTCTGCAAGAGCATTATGTGATCATAGTAGAAATCTGGATGACGAGCAATTGCAATGGTTAAAAGAAAATGGTGGTGTGGTTCAAACCGTAGCTTTTACTTCTTACCTGAATACAGAGAAATTTGAAAAACGAAATAAGAAAGAAGTAGAAATAGCCAAGCAAATCGCTGATTCTATGGGAGTAACTTGGATAGAACGAAAAGAAATAGCTAAACTAGGTGCCGAAGAAAAAGAAAAGTACTATGATTTTTATATGAAAATGCTAACGATTCGAAGAAAAAAAGTAAAGGAAATGGATGATCTTCCTCCTGCTGTCGATGTCGTGGATTTTGTAAATCATATTGATTATATGGTTAATAAAATTGGCATTGATCATGTAGGGATTAGTTCTGATTTTGACGGAGGCGGTGGAATTGAAGGATGGAGTGATGCTTCTGAAACTTTTAATGTAACTCTGGAATTGGTAAAACGCGGATATACAGAAGAACAAATCGGAAAGCTCTGGAGTGGAAACCTGTTACGTGTTCTTGATGAAGTACAAAAGGTAGCTAAAGAGTTAGGTCATGCTGGATAGCATTATTTTGAAATCTCTTCGATAATTGAAATGTAATCAGATCGGTTTGCTATAAAATCCCGTTCAGATACATCGATTATCTTTATATTAAATTGCGGTTGTGATTTCATGAATTGCAAATACCCCTTATTGATCTTATCCAGATATTCTGCAGGGATTTTTTGCTCATAGTCTCTACCTCTTTTTTTGATATTTTCTAAAAGACGTTCTGTATTTTGATATAAATAAACGTATAGCCCGGGTTTAGCCAAATTTCTATACATCAGGTCAAATACTTTTTTATACAGCATAAACTCTTCTGATTGTAAGGTGACCTTAGCAAAAATCAATGATTTAAACACATCAT
The DNA here is from genome assembly GCF_051627225.1 of Aquimarina macrocephali. NCBI lineage: Bacteria > Pseudomonadati > Bacteroidota > Flavobacteriia > Flavobacteriales > Flavobacteriaceae > Aquimarina > Aquimarina macrocephali. Next base: position 2,946,687 of record NZ_CP151795.1, on the reverse strand, counting down.
AATCACTCACTACAAAATCTTTAAACAAATCAAATTGTGCAATATCATCTTGTAAACGTTGATAACGATCCGCCAGAAAAGACATCTCGAGAGGAAAAGCATAACGCTCCATATCCTCATAAAACTTTGGCAAAAAAGGATTATCGGCAAACCGTTCCAGAATGAGTTTTGCATTAAACTCTTTAGCAATCAATTGTGCCAAACTTGTTTTACCAGCTCCAATATTTCCCTCAACAGTAAGGTATTGAAACCGTGACAAAGTATATTTCTCTTTTGGGTTTATTATTTTTTCACCAAGTAGAGTCACTTTCGAATCATCAGAAGTACTCTCTAACAATTGTTTTACGGTTAACTTCAATATTGGATGTACAATATCTCCTGCAATCTCTGCTAGTGGTTCTAGCACAAATTTTCGATCCTGCATTGCAGGATGAGGAACTATCAATTCTTTGGTTTCTATATTTCCTTCCGAAGAAAAAATAATATCCAGATCAATTGTTCTTGCCTCATACCCTTTACCATCTGTTCTATTTCTACCCAGAGAATTTTCGATTCCTAACAAGATCGTCAATACTTCAGTTTCAGAAAGAAAAGTACGTACTGTAATACAAGCATTATAAAAATCATCACTATTAAATCCCCAGGCCGGAGTTTGATATACGCCAGAAATTGAGACTAGGTCTCCTACCGTTTCATATATCTCATTAACAGCGTTCTGTAGAAAATCCATGCGATTTCCTATATTACTTCCTAATGAAATATGTAACAAACGGGATGTTTTCAATATTGGATTTTTTATATTCTGATCAGAACTCCTTATTTTTAGGACAAATTAAACAAAACAAAATCACTTCGCCTTATTTTTGAGCGAACTATTATTAACTATTATTTTATTTTGAGCGAAACTCTTCTAAACTTAAAAAATAAACGTACTGCTTATAGAATATACCTGATACTTGGTGCGCTTTTTATTTCATCTTTGGTTGTATCTAACCTTATTTTTCAAAAATTCTTTTCTTGGGATTTTTTCGGAGTATACACTTTTGAAATTTCTGTGGGTATCCTACCGTACCCTATTACTTTTTTGATCACAGATATTATTAGTGAAGTATATGGTAAGAGAAAAGCTAATCAAATTGTTACTGCTGGTATTTTTGCATCTTTTTTCTCATTACTCATTGTATATGCTTCATCTTCGGTTCCTGCTACGTCATGGTCCCCTATAGATGATAAAATATTTAATCAGGTTTTTGGCGCCACAGTAATTGCCGTATTTGCATCAATGATGGCGTATCTTTTTGCACAATATATCGACATCCAGATTTTTCATTTTTGGAAACGCATTACCAAAGGAAAACACCTTTGGTTGCGAAATAACTTCTCTACTTTTTCTTCCCAGTTTATAGATACGCTAACAGTTCTTTTATTACTATGCTCTGCTGGGATTATCGATTGGGATCGTTTTGGGATATTATTACTTAATGGTTTTTTGTTTAAAATATTGGTTGCTGCGCTAGATACTCCCATTTTGTACCTATGTGTATATGTCATAAGAAAACGATTTAAGCTAAAACAAGGCGGTGAATTAGCTCTGGAAATTTAAAATCTAACAAATAGTTAACTTAAAAAAAGTAACATCGTATCTTTGTAAATCGTTACTTTATCTCAAAGCTATTTTTATCATGAAAAAAGTCCTCAAAATTCTTGGTATTTTTTTACTATTACTTATCATAGGTGTCATCTCAATTCCTTTTTTATTTAAGGGAACTATCCAGGATAAAGTACGTTACCTGGTGAATGAGCATGTACATGCAAAAGTAGATTTTGCAAATTTGGACATCAGTCTTATCAGGAGCTTTCCTCAAGCATCTGTGGTTATCGATGAACTTTCGATCATTAATTATGCGCCTTTTGAAGGAGATACCCTTGCATATTCTAAAAAAATTGCATTGGATATGTCTATTAAAGAGTTGTTTAAAAATGCTTCAGAACCTATTAGTGTTCAAAAAATAGTAATCGATGAAGCCAATATTGCAATCAAAACTGATTCATTAGGGAACTCTAATGTTGATATCGTTAAAAAACAGGAAGATGTTGCAGAAACTCAACCGGAAGAAGAAAGTGGTGCTTTTACCTTTGCTTTAGATCATTATGAAATAAACGATAGTAAAATTCTATTTAAAGATGATATAAGCAAAACCATATTGGCGATGACAGATCTTAATCATAGCGGTGATGGGTCGATCTCTGGTGAGAAAATAATTTTGGATACCAAAACAAATACTGAAGCCTCATTAAATCTCGATGGCACTAAGTATCTAAATAAAAATAAATTACAACTTGATGCTCAAATAGAATTAGATCTTGAGAATCAACGTTATTCTTTTAAAGAAAACAAGGCCCAGATCAACAGATTACCTCTTGAATTTGCTGGTTATGTTCAGTTATTCGAAAAATATACTGATGTAGATCTTAGTTTTAAAACCCCTTCGTCTGATTTTAAGAATTTCCTGGCTGTTATCCCCGAAACTTATGTCAAAAACCTGGATGGAATACAAACTAGTGGAGACTTTTCTATTAATGGAGTTATTAAAGGAAAATCTGACGACACTTATATTCCAAAAATGGATATCAAGATCGCTTCAAGTAATGCTTCTTTTAAATACCCTGACTTGCCTAAAGGCGTTAAAAGCATAAATATTGATACTCAGATCAAGAATGAAACCGGGTTGGTGGACGATACGTACATAAATATTGACAATCTAACTTTCAAAATAGATCAGGATTCTTTTGCTGCCAAAGGTAGTCTGCGAAATCTAACTAAAAACATGATCGTAGATATGATGCTGAAAGGCACATTAAACCTGGCTAATCTAAATCAGGCATATCCGTTACAATTGGAAGAAAAAATAAATGGAATTGTTAATGCAGATGTCAAAACTAATTTTGACATGCAATCTTTAGAAAAGGAACAATATCAGAATGTAAAAAGCTCAGGTACTGCCAGTATCTCTCAATTTACATATGCTTCTTCTGATACGCCTAATGAAATAAAAATTGAAAACGCCAATGTAAGTTTTACACCAGAAACCATTTCATTAGATAAGATGCAGGCTACCACCGGAAGATCAGATCTTGCAGCTACAGGTACTATACAAAATCTTATGGGCTTTTTATTTGCTAAGCAAGACCTAAAAGGAAATTTTGATGTTAACTCTAATGTGTTTGCTGTAGATGATTTTATGGTGAGTGAACAAGAGGTCGAAGCCGAAGAAGAGGTCGCAAGCACAACAGAAGATGAGACCATGAGAATTCCCTCTTTTCTGGATGCTACACTAAACTTTGATACCAAAAAAGTTTTCTACGATAACTTAGAATTACAAAATACAAAAGGAACAGTAAAGATAAAAGATGAAACTGCCTATTTAGAAAACGTAACTTCTAATATTTTTGATGGAGGAATGGCTCTTAATGGTAACGTATCTACTAAGTCTAAAGTTCCTACTTTTGATATGGCTCTCGATTTAAGTAAAATCGATATCGTAAAATCTTTTAATAATTTAGAATTAATAAAAGGTCTAGCTCCCATAGCAAAAGCACTTACTGGTAACCTTACAACAAAAATCAACCTTAATGGTAATCTCAATGAAAATCTTATTCCTGTTTTAACCTCATTAAAAGGTAAAGCACTTGCTGAAATTCTTAATGCACAAGTTTCTACAACTAAGACTCCATTCTTATCTACCTTAGATAACCAGCTTAATTTTGTAGAAATTGATCAATTAAATCTAAAAGACATTAAAACTAACCTGAGTTTTGATGATGGAAAAATTAATGTAAAACCATTTGAGTTTGATGTCCAGGGAATAAAAGTTACTGCTGGTGGAAATCATAGTTTTGAACAAAACATGAATTATAATATCAAACTAGATGTACCTGCCAAATATCTAGGTAGTGAGGTTGGAAATTTGATCTCGCAACTTGATCAAAAAGAAGCCAATAATATGACTGTTGGGCTACCAATTGGACTCTCTGGTAATTTTAAAAACCCAAAGATTAACTTAAACACAGACCTAGCTATAAAACAACTCACACAACAAATTGTAGATAAACAGAAAGAAAAAGTGAAAGGAGAACTTATCGGTAAGGGCGGAAAAGTATTAACAGATCTATTAGGAAATTCTAAAAAACAAACTGATTCTTCTAAAACGAATTCAAATAATACTGAAGAAACATTAAAAAATACTGCAAAAAATATTTTAGGAGGTTTTTTAGGCAAGAAAAAGAAAAAAGACTCTACAAAAACAAAGAATTGATAAATATAATAGAGAAGAGTGTAGGTGTACAACAAGTTTTTTTCTTCCCACATTTATCACCAAATGAAGTGAAGTCTCCCTCTATTGCATCCCCCTACTCAGATATTAAGCAGCTGCTTGTCATTTAGTGCAGAAATTGTATTCTTGTTTAAAACTAGCTTTTTTTCATGATTTAAAAATTTTGAATTAAGAGTATTCTTAAAGTAGTGATAATTGGATAACTATTCTGAATGCTACTAGATACTCATGTGAAGATTACAAACATTAGGACTAGTAACTATTACGATAACTGGTACAATAGAAATCACTATATAAAAAGAGAATACCTGATTTCTCAAGCACCCTCTTGTACTCAAAAATAATTTTTTATTGGACACGATGATTCAATTGGTTTTTACATCACAGATTTATATATGTATAGGAGACTCCATCAAAATTTAAAATTACCTCTTAGGATATGCTGCATTAGTACCTATAATGTCTAACGGAGATATAGTTTCCTGAGCTCCTGTATAGCCTTCACCATTAAGTAACGTAATTGTTGGTTTACCATTTTTAGAAAAAGCATATTGATGATACATCATTATACTATTGATGTCAAATGCCCTAGTTAATCTTCTTGAATTCTTAAACTCAAATTGATCTTCTTTACCACTCTTGATATTTTCCCATTTTATAACAATATAGTTGTCTCTTTCTTGTCTTGCTTGTTCATGAAGAAAACCAAGCGTATGACCTATTTCATGAGTAACAAGGTTGGCACCGACATTATGACCTAATTTTACAACTCCTCCACCTAAATTGAACCCAATAGATGCCGCACCGCAAGTTGAACATACATCCGAAGATTGTGTGAAAGTTACATAACCGAACAACTCATTGGTTCTTTTTTTAAACTTTATATTAGTTTTCCTACTCCATCTTTTCATCGCCGATAGTATATTAATACGTAACTTAAGACTTAAGTTACTACTTAGGGCAAAAACAACAGTGTTGTTTGGCCATTTTCTAACAGGATCTAGTAATGTTAATTTTTGATCCACAATTTGAGGAGTGTCTGATACGTGTTCTTCAGAAAGAATGATATCATCATGGTAAAGGTATTCTCCGTTACCCATGTCTTTGACAGTAACTAAATCTCCATCAAAATACTTTTCAATCAATTTTCTATTAGATGTTGTTACGTCTTCGGTTACACTTTCTTCTACGCTCTCTTTTTGACAAGAAGCGAAAAGTAAAACTGTGCTCAGTGCGAGAGTTTTAAATGACCTGATTTTTTTTGTGTTCATGATTGTGTGAAATTAAGTTTGTTTTAAAAAATTATTTAAACCCGGATTATTCAATAGGATTCAATTCATTAATGTAATTCATTGATTTTTAAATAGTTTTCTATTACATGAAACAGGTTGAAATACCATAAATACTGATGTTTTTTTAATTTCTGTATAGCATCATTATGGTAAAATTGAAAAGTATAGGGAAACGGTAGTATTCGCGATATTTCAAAGATGTAATAGATTTTTATTATAAAGCAACAGATACTAGAGTGAATAAAAAACCTCCCCCCTACTACCTTATTTACCCAACAGACCCGAAGGAAAACTTATCTTCCTCCCTTTCTGGCATTTTTGTAAAACTATAATACTATTGACACTATATTGTCCTGATTCTTTGAATAATCAAAAAATTAGGACAACCTTGTAACGGGTTCACGACAAGTTTCCCTTTAACCCGAATTATACATTAGAACTTCGTTATGAGATTTGAAAGTACCATAAAATATGACACATTTTCTTAGTCTTAGCATAGCATCCCTAGGGTTACACTGAAAAATGTAGTGCAATGGTATATTTTGAATACATTGCTACGAAACTTTTCAAAATAGAGTTTCACTGATAAAAACATAATCTTGGATGCAATACGCCTGTTAAAGATACGTTAACAATTTAGTAATCTTATACCTACAATATAAGTATACATATAGTTATAATTTTACTGTAAAACTAAATCCCCCATAGTTATGAAATTGAAGAGTATCCCCATAATTCTTTTTTGTTCCCTTTCCTTTTTATCATTCTCGCAAGCAGAAATTAATGACAATCAAATGCAATGGATTAAAGGGTGGACAAATTTTGAACCTAATCAAAGAGAGTACCCAGAACCAGATGAAATACTTCCTAATATTATTGATAGTAACTCTTATTTAAAAAATGATGTAACTTACCTAATGTCGGGAAATGTCTATGTAATTAATAATTCCACTTTAACGATACAAGAAGGAACCATAATCAGATGCGATGTCGAAAATGCTGCTAGCTTAGTAATAACCAAAGGTTCTAAATTAATTGCAAGAGGTTCAAAAGGGTTTCCAATTGTATTTACATCAAATAAAGCCCAAAAATCCAGAAAAGCCGGAGATTGGGGTGGTATTATAATTGCCGGATCCGGCACAATTAATTCTCCTGCTGTATCCAAAATGATAGAAGGAAATTTTCTACCTCAATATTCTTCATATGGAGGAACACAGGAAAATGAATTAACAACTATGATGTCTTATGTTCGAATTGAATATGCAGGAAAAAAAATTAATCAATCCAAGGAACTAAATGGATTATCACTTTATGCTTTAGGAAATGGTTCCATCATAAACAACGTCATGATTAGTTACTCGGCTGATGATTCTTTCGAATGTTTTGGAGGTAATGTGAACATGTCTAACCTAATCTCTTATAAAGCAAAAGATGATGATTATGATTTTACCTTAGGTTATACTGGTGAATTAAACAATATCCTTGCAATTAGACATCCCTATATTAGTGATATTAGTGGTTCTTATGTTATCGAAGCAGATGGATATGATAAAAAAGAAGGTTTCATCGACCTAGAAGCATTATCAAACATACATATCAAAAATGCAACTCTGGTAAACTTAGCTAACCAAAACAATTATCAGCATACTACAGCTGCAATTTCGTCTAAGAATTTAGCTAAACTGAACCTTACCGACATGCGTATATCTGGTTTTGCTAATGTTGTAAAATTTGATAAAACATACAAATCCTATTCAGATCTTCAAAAGTATTTCTCATTAGAAAATAGCATTTTTAATGTACATAGTAAATCAGTTCTCACACAATATGACTCTGCTATAAATACTGATCAATTGCTAAAATATAACATGTATACAAATCATTTTAAAAGTGCTGCTGATCTATTTACTGATCCTTTTGATGAAAAAAAACCAATATTTACATTAAAGGATTCAGAAAATTATACTGTAATGCAGTAAATTTGAATATATGCACTTAAAATCATCACAATAATGAAATTATTTAGTACCGCTTTCTTTGTATTTTTTATCATGAACCTTAATTATGCTCAAACAAGAAAGAATGTTTTTTTTTGAGCAAAAGGCACTAACCAAAAAATTCCACACTATAGATGAATTAGAAGACCTAAAAAAAGGTGAACTTGTTAAATTGTATACAGATCGTATTAATGAGATAATAACCGTTCTCCCCTATTTAGCCCTTACTAATGAGGCTGGTACTAAATTGTCTGATATTGGTATTAAAGAAAGTTCAGACCACTTAAAGTCACTTAATAAGCACCATACAATGACTACAGACATGATCGAAAGTAACCAAGGCTTAATTTCAGAATTTATCCCCTATGCAGATACAGAAAAGATTATTTGGGGTATTTTATATTTTGAAGAAGTAATTAAAAAAGTTAGAATAGGTGCTAATGGAAATTTTTAACCAAGTATATTAGTACATATCCCTATCCATATAATTAAATCAGCTTATTAGTTAATAATAAGCTGATTTTTTTACAAATAAGTAGGTTTTCAAAATGCTTTTTTACTTACAAATCATACTTATTACATGTAATATGTCGTCATTTTCCGTTCTTAAATATCACATTCTAGGGAAAAACAACTTACAAATAGTTCCCTAAAATGGGGGGAAATGCCCCTTTTTTAACAAAAAATGAATTTACCAAACAAAATTGTTTAATATTTACAAAAATCCAATAAACATTAGTTAATTTTTTGACTATCAACACGATAGAAAAATCATTATGTAGGAATTTTACTCATAATATTTTCATAATTTAAGTTAAAATAACGACTAACGTACAAAGTCTACGGTAAACACGTAACCAATTTTATTAAAACTCTTCTATCTTAGTAGTCCCAAAATCGGGAGAAAGAAATTTCTTCCAAAAAAGTTTAACCCCAAAATAAACTATTATGAAAAAAAGATGTTTTCTATTAACAGCTTTTATCCTACTATTAACTTCTAATCTAGCTATTGCACAAGATTTTAATGAAAATAATGACAGATGGACCAAAGGATGGACAAATTTTACACCAAATAAAACTGACTATCCAGAAGCTGAAGAGAAACTACCTAATATTATAATGGATCACACTTATTTAAGAAATGATATTGTTTATTCGATGTCTGGTGATGTATATGTAACGAATGGTGCATCTTTAACTATTCAAGAAGGAACAATTATACGGTGTGATCATGAAAACCCTGCAAACCTTATTATTTCTAAAGGGTCAAAATTGGTTGCAGCAGGATCCAAAGCTTATCCTATTGTTTTTACATCTAGCAAAGCTGCTAAATCCCGAAATAGCGGTGATTGGGGAGGTATAATTATTGCTGGATCAGGAAAAGTGAATACTGTTTCGGGTAACGGTATACTTGAAGGAGATTTCAACCCTCAGTATTCTGTTTATGGCGGAAATAACATAAATGAAGAAACAACAATACTAAGGTATGTAAGAATCGAATTTTCTGGAAACAAAGGATCTAATGGATTATCTCTATATGGACTAGGAACTTCTTCTATAGTAAAAGATATTATGGTGAGTTATTCTGGTCAGGATTCTTATAATATCCACGGAGGAAAAAATAATATTCAAAATCTGGTTTCTCTTAAGGCGCAAGACGATGATTATCAAATTTCTGAAGGTTTTAGAGGAACAATTAAGAATGTTCTTGCTATAAGACACCCGTACATTAACAGTCCACAAGGGTCATATGCTATCGAAATAGATGGATACAATAAAGAACTTGGATACATTAAACCAGACGCTATAACAGATGTTACTATTGCAAATGCAACTCTTGTTAATCTGTCTGACAAAACCAATTACCAGCATACAACTGCAGCTATTTCTACATCTAATTCGGCAATAACATATATACATAATTCTAAAATATCTGGTTTCTCTGATGTTGTTAAGTTTGATAAATCATATACATCTTTAGCTGTTATACAAAAAGCATTTATGATGGATAATAGTTTTTTCAACATTCATGGTAAAGGTATAACCACTGGCAATGCAACAATTAACGGAGCCTTAGATATTCTAAAGTACAATAGATTTACCGAAAGCTTTGTCGGTGTAAATGATTTATTTAGTGATCCAAAAAGCTCTATTGTGCCTAAATTTCAATTAAAAAAATCATTAAACAATTATATGGTGATGCAATAATAAAATAGCTTGCGCTTGATTTTACTATACAAGATCAATCCAAATCAAATGTATATCACAAACACTATGTCAAAAATATTAACAAGCTTAATCTTCTTTCTTGCAGCAAGTACAATTCTTGCACAACAAGCAAATGAAGCTATATTCTTTACACAAAGGAGTCAGACTAATAAATTTCACACTATTAGTGATCTGCAAGCTCTAAAGAAAGGTCAACTCGTAAAGTTATATCAAGATCGAGTCGAGGAAATCATAACCATACTCCCATTTCTATCACTTACCAATGAACCTGGTGTAAGACTAAGTGATATTGGTATTAAGGAAGATTCTCGACATCTCAAAATCCTCAGAAATAATAACGAGTCTACACGAAAAAACTTAGAAGTCACCAAAGAAACGATAGAAGAGTTGGTTCCGTATGCTGATACAGAAAAAATTATCTGGACAATCCTTTACTATGAAGAAGTCATAAAAAAAATGAGAATAGGAGTTAACGGAAATTTTTAAAAATTAAATTAGTAATGTGTTTAAATTATCATATTTACTTAGGGTTAGAAGCGACAATTGTCGCTTCTATTTTTTTATTTAATTGTAAGATTAACGGATTTATAACTACTAAGATTTTATGACATTATCTGTACTATATCTCTTATTAGGAACCGTTACAGCAGTAATAGGTGCACTTCCTCTTGGAGCTGTTAATCTGGCAGTTATTCATACCTCTGTAAAAGAGAATATTAAAAACGCATCCTACATAGCACTAGCTGCAGGGATTGGAGAAGTTTTACTAGCCCTTTTTGCGCTGCACTGCAGTATGGAATTATCCATTTTTTTTCAAGAAAATCAATGGATTCAAATCGTGTTCATTATACTCTTCTTCTCTATTGGAATGTATTTCTTACTTTTCAAGAAGAAAATAAATCCCAAACATAAATCTAACAAGCTAAAGCTATCCAATTCTAAATTCCTTACCGGTTTTTCTTTGGCAATATTAAATCCTCCAGTAATTATTTACTGGGTTTTAGCTATTTCACTGGTGAACAAATATATTTTCAAACTCACAGTTCAAAACCCACTCACCTCTCTTTTTCTTTTCTTTCTGGGAATCTACTTAGGGAAAATAGGAACATTATATTTTTATGGTCGATGGGGAAATAAAATTGCACAACAACCAGGAGATTCAAAAGCTAAGCTTTCTAGGATTATAGGCATAGTCTTGGTGGTTATTTCTATTTTCCAGGGCATCAATTTTTTGGCCGAATAAAGAAGTAACCTCCTATAGCAAAATACCATTTTTTAATCCATTTGTACAAGTAATTATCCATTAAGTGTTTTTATATTTGTCGGCAATTCTGATAAAATTATATTGCTGTGAATAAAGACGATTTCAACTCTAAATTAATGTTGCCAAAAGAAGAAATGCAACGTTATGGGTATAAGATTATAGATCATATTGTAGACCATTTTGAGACTCAAAACTCAAAAAAACCTGTAACCATTGCTTCAAGAGAAGAAATGGATTCGTTATTAACAGAAGATTTACCTGATCACCCCACTCCTGCAAATGAAGTTCTGGATTTTGTAATGGATCAAGTCATTCCAAACAGTAGTATTGTATCTCACCCAAAATCATACTCTTTTGTACCTGGACCAAGTAACTACATAAGTGCAATGGCTGATACTATTGCGACTGGTTTCAACATATTCTCTGGTGGTTGGGCAGCATCTCCGGCAGCAGCAGAATTAGAAATAGTAGTTATGAACTGGTTGCTTAAGATTTTTGGATTTCCAACAAAAAAGGGAGGGGGGATATTTACAAGTGGCGGTTCGATGGCAAATCTTACTGCATTGGTAACAGCCAGAAGGATAAAATGTGGTCAAGATTTTTCCAAAGCTATAATCTACTTATCAGATCAAGCTCACTCTTCAAATATAAAAGCGATTAAGGTAATTGGCTTTAAAAAGGAGCAGATCAGACTTATCCCTACTGATCTAGAATTTAAAGTTTCTTTAAACAAATTAAAAAATGTAATTGCCAAAGATCGTCTTGAAGGATATCAACCGTTTTGCATAATTGCTTCTGCAGGAACTACCAACACAGGAACTGTAGATCCTATGGATGAAATTGCAAATATCTGTGAGGAAGAAAATTTATGGATGCATGTCGATGGAGCTTATGGAGGTGCGGCAATTTTAGCTGATAAAGGAAAAAAACTTTTAAAAGGTATCGAAAGAGCAGACTCATTAACTGTAGATCCACATAAGTGGTTTTTTCAACCTTATGAGATGGGTTGTTTATTGGTTAAAGATCATAACTGGTTAAGCGGCACATTTAGTGAGAAACCAGAATACTTAAGAGATATAGAAGGTAATGAATCTGAAATTAATTTTTATGATCACGGTATTCAATTAACTCGACGTTTTCGTGCATTAAAATTTTATATGTCATTGAAGACATTTGGCCTAGAATCTTTTAGAAAAGCTATACAATACAACATAGACCTTGCAGAACAGACCGAGGATATCTTACGAAAAAGCACATATTGGGAAATTACATCACCAGCGACATTAGCCATAATTAACTTTAGATATCATCCTATTGGTCATCAGCTTTCTGAAGAAGAATTAGATCGTATCAATCAGAATATTTCTAAAAAAATAGTCGATTCCAGAGAGGCAATACTGGTAACTACAGTTTTACAAGGTCAGATCGTACTTAGAATGTGCCTCATAAATCCAAGAACAACTATTAATGATATTAAAAGTACGTTACAACAGTGTGAAATCTACGGAAAAGAAGAATTGGCTATAATTGCAAAAGAAACATGCTAGGCTATTGTTAAACTAACCACATACCCTTCGTTATTTCTCACATTAAAGACTGTATTATCTTCAAAAATAAGATATTGCCCTTTAATTCCTTTTAGCACACCAGAATATTCTGGTGTTTTCGTCAGGTTAAGGCTTTTTAATGCATTGGGATATTGAAGCACAGGAAAATGAAGTTGAGTTTCTTTTCCATTTTCAATAAAATACTCTTTTACTTCATCAGGGATAAAATCCTTTAGCTTGTCTTTAAAAGAGATCAAGTCTTCATCTGTTATTTCATTCTTAAGCATGGTACGCCAATTTGTTTTATCAGCAACCTTTTCTTTTAAAGCTACCTCGGTAATACCAGCCAAATACCGATTAGGAACCTCTACAATTTCTATAGCCTCATGCGCTCCCTGATCTATCCACCTTGTAGGTACCTGGGATTTTCTGGTTACTCCCACCTTAACATTACTAGAATTAGCCAGATACACAATATGTGGCTGAAGCTGTGCCTTTTTCTCAAATTCTAAATCTCTATCTTCAATATCTAAATGTGCAGTACTTAATTCTGGGCGCATTACCCAATCTCCGACTTGAGGTTGGTTATAAAAGTCATCATAACAATATCCTTGTCTAAATATTTTTTTATTTTCACCACAGGCAAGACATTGATATCTTACAAATTCTATTCGTATTTTTTTATCCAATAACTGATTCATATGGATAAAATCGGATTCGAAAACCAGATAATATTGAATAGGGTCATTAATTTCTGTTTGCATTTTTGTTAGTACTCCCTGATATTGCATAAAATTTCGTTATATAATAATCTAATAAGAAGAATGTGATTATTTTTATTATTTTAGTTTCTAATTGACAACAACAAAAATAATGTATTCCAATTTTATATCAGAATTGATGTACTTTATTTTTACCTAAATATACATTAAAAAATGCCAATCCCATTAGTTAATTCTATAGCCAGCTGGTTCTTAAAAAAGCGCTTTCATCAAATGGAGCTTTTTCTTAAGTACCCCAATGAGGTTCAGCTTGAGTTACTGCATGTGCTATTAGAAACAGCTAAGAATACAGAATTTGGGAAAAGCTATGATTTTGCAACCATAAGCAATTATGAAACTTTTAAAGAACGTGTACCTATACGATCTTATGAGGATTATGAATCAGTAATCGAAAGAAGTCGTTTGGGAGAACACAATATTTTTTGGCCTACTCCTATCAAGTGGTTTGCAAAATCTAGCGGTACTACCAGTTCAAAAAGTAAATTTATCCCTGTTAGTGAGGAATCACTAGAAGATTGTCATTTTGCAGCTGGTAAAGATCTCTTATGTATGTATCTTAATAATAATGAGGAATCAAAACTTTTTACCGGTAAAAGCCTTAGGTTAGGAGGTAGCAAAGAATTGTATAAAGAAAACGGAACTTCTTTTGGAGATTTATCCGCAATAATCATTGATAACATGCCCTTTTGGGCAGAGTTTAGCTCTACTCCTAGTAACGAAGTGTCATTAATGAGTGATTGGGAGTATAAAATGAAAGCTATTGTTAATGAGACTATTCAGGAAAATGTAACTAGCTTAGCAGGTGTTCCTTCGTGGATGTTGGTTTTACTTAATCAAGTGCTGGAAATTACAGGAAATGAGAATATCTTCGAAATCTGGAATAATCTCGAAGTGTATTTTCATGGTGGGGTAAGCTTTGAGCCATACAAAGATCAATACAGTAAAATTTTACCTAGAAACTCTTTTAAATATTATGAAATATATAATGCTTCTGAAGGCTTCTTTGCTATACAGGATCATAATAATTCTTCTGAGTTATTATTAATGTTAGATTATGGGATATTTTATGAATTCATACCTATGAATACATATGGTACCAAAACTGAAAAGGTGATCCCATTAAGCGAAGTAGAAGTTGGAAAAAATTATGCTATTATCATTACGACTAATGCTGGATTATGGCGTTATAAAATTGGAGATACTATTCGCTTTACCTCTATAGATCCATATAGAATTAAGGTATCAGGAAGAACCAAGCATCACATTAATGTCTTTGGAGAAGAGCTTATTATCGAAAATGCAGAAGAAGCTCTTAGAAAGACAACCAAAACCACTAATAGTGAGATTGTAGATTACACCGTGGCTCCAATTTTTATGAAAGGACGAGAAAAAGGCGCACATGAGTGGATCATTGAATTTAAAAAGCATCCCGAAGACATTAAAGAATTTATTCATATTCTAGATCAAAACCTGCAACAGGTAAACAGTGATTATGAAGCCAAGAGATACAACAATACAACTCTTAATATTCTTCATGTACGTATTGCAAGACAAAACCTATTCTATGATTGGCTGAAAAAGAATGACAAACTGGGAGGACAACATAAAATCCCAAGGTTATCCAATGAGCGAATCTATATTGAAGAATTAATTGCTTTAAATAGTGTAGGTTCTTATTCTCCCTGATTAAGAAACAGTTAAACCTATCAAAATCAGTCTTTTTTCTATGAAAACCTCAAATAAAAACGCAAATAATTACGGTTAAACCGTAAAATAACTATGTAAGAATTGTCGTTTTTAACAAAATTATCAGTATTTCATCGTCCAAAAAAAGCGTTTGATCTAAAAAATATCAAATCATTTTTTAGGCTCTTATTTTCATATTAAATTTGTCCTCAGATAGTTATTAAATATATCAAAGCCCCAAAATATGAAAACTACGATATCTTGCATTACTTTATTATTTCTGGCCATAGGAATTAACGCACAAGAAATCAAAACCAAAAATCATATTACTACAGCCAATGAAACGGCTGCTGTAACTTCAAAGGAGACTACTACAGATATTTCTTCTTCAACTAGGGCTTTAAAAACAGAAAACACATTAGAAGAAGACACATGTTACAGTGAAATTTCTAAAGCAACATTTTACGAAGCTTTAATTCGTCAAAATGGTTTAGAAATATATCTTAACAACAGTGATCTTGTATTAAAAAACACAGAAGATATTATTACTAATAATAAGGAACGAATATCATATTCAGAATAATTATATCATCAACTAATCAACCAACAAAAAACACCTTTATAAATTTATAAAGGTGTTTTTTATATATAAAAAGTTTTTCTATATTTTTCTTCTACTTAAGAGACTGCTTTAAGCTTTTTAATTGTAGATTTATTTAGCTTCTTTTCGGCATAATCTTTAGTTACTCTAAACTCTGTTTCTTCGCTTTCTGGCAGTTCGAACATTGCATCTGTTAAAATTGCTTCACAAAGTGATCTAAGACCTCTTGCTCCTAATCTGTATTCCAGAGCCTTTTCTACAATATACTCTAATGCACCATCAGTAATTGAAAAACCAATATTATCCATTTCAAACAACTTCTTATATTGCTTTATAATAGCATTTTTAGGAACTGTTAAAATAGACCTAAGGGTTTCTTCATCCAGAGGATTCATATAAGAAAGTACAGGAAGCCTACCAATAATCTCAGGAATCAATCCAAAATCTTTTAAATCTCTTGGAATAATATACTGTAACAGATTATCTTTCTCAATAGCGTCTTCACTTTTAGAAGCACTATATCCAACCGCTTGCATATTTAATCGTTTCTGGATCATTTTTTCGATCCCATCAAAGGCACCACCTGCAATAAAAAGAATATTTTCGGTATCTACTTCTATAAATTTTTGATCCGGATGTTTACGCCCACCTTTTGGCGGAACATTTACTACAGTACCTTCTAGCAACTTAAGTAAAGCTTGTTGAACTCCTTCTCCAGAAACATCTCTGGTAATACTAGGATTATCACTTTTACGAGCTATTTTATCAATCTCATCAATGAATACGATACCTCGCTGTGCTTTTTCAAGATTATAATCTGCAGCCTGAAGTAATCGTGTAAGAATACTTTCTACATCTTCACCCACATAACCTGCTTCGGTAAGTACAGTTGCATCTACAATAGCCAATGGAACGTTAAGCATTTTAGCAATGGTTTTAGCCATTAATGTTTTACCCGTACCCGTTTGACCCACCATAATGATATTACTCTTTTGAATCTCAATATCATCTTCTGTTTGTGGTTGCAATAAGCGCTTATAATGATTATATACTGCAACAGACATTACTTTTTTTGTAAACTCCTGTCCTATTACATATTCATCCAAAAAATTCTTGATAGCCATAGGCTTTCGTAACATTAATTCGTTACTAAGCTCACCTGTTTCTTCATCTTTAGCTTCTTCTACTACAATTCCATGTGCCTGAACAATACACCTATCGCAAATATGGGCATCTAACCCTGCAATAAGCAAATTGGTTTCGGGCTTCTTTCTTCCGCAAAAAGAGCATTCTAAGTCTTCCTTAGCCATAGTTATTTAATTTCATTTTCATAAAAACTTCTCTTGTTTTCGTATATGCATACAAGTATAAGGGAAAAATCCCCTTATTAACAAGAAAAATCACATCATTCTCTAGTCAAAATCTCATCAATCATTCCATACTCCAGAGCTTTATCTGCTTTCATCCAATAATCTCTATCGCTATCCTCATACACTTTATCGTAGGTTTGTCCGGAGTGTTTGGCAATAATTTTATATAATTCTTCTTTTAATATCAAAATCTCACGTGCAGTGATTTCTATATCACTTGCTTGTCCTTGGGCACCACCTAATGGCTGATGAATCATTACGCGACTATGAGGTAATCCAGAACGTTTTCCTTTTTGCCCTGCACATAATAACACAGCTCCCATAGATGCAGCCATACCTGTACATATAGTAGCTACGTCTGGCTTGATAAATTGCATTGTATCATAAATACCAAGGCCTGCATAGACACTTCCTCCTGGAGAGTTAATATAAATCTGAATATCTTTAGAAGAATCTACACTTTCGAGAAATAACAATTGAGCCTGAACAATATTAGCCACCTGATCATTAATCCCGGTTCCTAAAAATATAATACGATCCATCATTAACCTCGAAAAAACATCAAAAATAGCAATATTCATTTGACGTTCTTCTATGATATTAGGAGTCATCCCGTTTGGATACATACTACTAACGATCTGGCCATAATAGTTACTATTAATACCATGATGCTTTGTAGCGTATTTTTCGAATTCTTTTCCGTAATCCATATTTCTTTTTCTGAAATTTTTATTGATAAAAAGGGCGTTAACCTAAAGATAGTTTAACGCCCTAAATATAAGTATAATTCCTTAGTAAATTACAACATTAATTATTTGTAAACTTCTTTTATGAATTCATCAAAGCTAACCTCTTTTATCTTTAGCTTTGCATTTTCTTTATAATAATTAAGCAACTTTTTACTCATCAATTGCTCAGAGATTCTCTTAACCTCTTCTTGATTTGATAATATTCTTGCTGCAATATCCTCTAGCTCTTTATCTTCTGGAGAATTTTGCCCAAATTGAGCCATCTGACCTTTAATCAAATCTTTTGCAAAATCTTTTAATTCTTCAAAAGTTACCTGAAGGTTATTATCACTAATTATTTTACCTTCGATTAATTGATAACGTAATCCTTTTTCACTTTTTTCAAACTCATCCTTTGCTTCATCTTCTGTTAAAGGCTGCTCACCAGTTGCTCTAATCCATTTCTGTAAAAACGTATTAGGAAGGTCAAATGTAGTATTCTCTAAAACGTTTTCAGTAATAGCATTAAGCAGTTGTTGTTCTGATTGTTGCTCGAACTGGCGCTCGGCATCTTCTTTTATTTTTTCTCTCAGATCAGTAACCGATTTTATAACACCAGCGCCATATAGCTTATCAAACAACTCTTGGTCTAAATCTGCAAGCTCCTGAGTATTTATTTCTGAAACTGTAAAGGTTACTTCTATATTAAGATCATGTGCTTCATCATGATTTATTTTTAAAGCACTTATCAAATCATGATCATCGGCAAATAATCCTTTTGTTTTTAACTTGATAACATCACCTATCTTTGCTCCCATAAATTTATCAAGGTTCTTTTTACCTTTAATTTTATCTAGGGAAACAGTAAATGGATTATCTATTTCTTTTTCTTCATTAGCAAAAGAACCAGCTACCAAATCATCTTTCTCTACAGCATCCTTAGGTGTAAGTTTACCATATTGCTTTTGGATAGTTTTGATCTGATTATCGATCATCTCATCGTTTGCTACAATTTTGTAGTGAGTGATAGCTTTTTTGCCATTAAGGTTCACTTCGAATTTTGGAGCTAATCCAAGTTCGAATTCGAAAGAGTAATTATCAGTATCCCAGTCAAAATTTTCCTGTTCTTTAGGCAAAGGATTTCCTAATACATCAAGTTTTTCCTCTGTAAGATATTTATTTAATGCATCTTGTAACAGTTTATTTACCTCATCTACCAAAACTGCTTTTCCATATTGTTTTTTAACAAGCCCCATAGGAACGTGACCTTTTCTAAAACCAGGAATGTTAGCATTTTTACGATAATCACTAAGGATTTTTTCAACCTTATCACTATAATCTTCTTTAGCGATATCTACGGTTACCACTGCATTTAATTCGTCTAATTGCTCTTTTGAAATATTCATTATCTCTACGTTTACTACTAAAAATTGGCTTGCAAAAGTAATACTTTTTTACATCACAACAAACTTTTAACTCCTTGAAAAACAGTAAGCGTTACATTAATTCTTATCTTTCTTCAAAATAGAATGTAGTATTGATTGAAACACAGATAACAAGACACTAAAGATCAGTGCCCACAACCATCCATTTACACTAAAACCAGCTATAAAATAATCTGCCAATAAAATAATTGCTGCATTAATAACTAAAAGAAACAATCCCAAAGTAAGTATTGTGGCTGGTAGCGTTAAAATAACCAGTAAAGGCTTTACAATTGTATTTAAAATTGCCAAAACAACTGCAACTATTAATGCACTAACATAGTTATCGACTCCTACTCCCGGGAGGATTTTAGCTAAAACAAGTACCGCTAAAGCACTTAAAATAAGTTTAAGTAAAAAATTCATACCTCAAATATAAACTTTATCTTATTCAATAAAAAAAACCTGCTGAAAAAACAGCAGGCTTTTATCTAAACATTGTTTAGTATATTTTCTTAGTTAACATCATTGTTTAAGGTAACAGTACCATAATCCGCAGGATTAACCCTTGGCAAAGTAGAACCATAAGTAGCTTTAATAGCATCCAATGTCCCATTTGTTATCAAAGCATGAGCTCTTGGCGTTGGGTGCACCCCATCTAATGAGAACCCTCCTCCACTAACAAATTCTGATGTAATCACTCCTCCATCAATAGAAATACCTCCATTTGCAGCTTGCGCCAAATCGGCTGCTGCATCATAGAACGCCAACCCTTTTGCTGTTGCAAGACCTGCAATAGTAGCATTAAATCCAGTACGAGCATTTTCTATAGCTGTCTGTTCTGCTGGGATTAACACGTATTTATCTTCCAAAGGAAAACTAACACCATTAACCGATAATTGTCCTGCATCTTCTTGGGACAAACCTAAACCTACCAATTCTGCAAATCTGGCTTCATTAAGTTTCCCTATAATACTTGAACTGGTAAGCACTAACAAATCATCTGCAGTAGCTTGTCTTGCCTGACCGTACTGTGCTCCAAAAAGAGCTGCTTTTAACGCTCCAAATGTAGGAGTTAAAGCTGCAGTCAATTGTGCCGTTTTATCCTCGAGCGATTCATCTTTAATTACCACAGCACTTGCTCCGGTAGTAGAAAATTCTATTGCTCTTTCTGGAACACCAATACCTGCAAATGCAAGGTTTAATCCTGCATAGGTTGCATTAAGAGTAGGTATTTGTGGTCCGAAATCAGGATTCAAAGGACTTAATGGCGCATAAGGAACAGTTGTGAAAAATGGTATAGAAGTTACACTTGGTAAATTCAACAACACTCCTTTTGCTCCTTTTGCAGTAAGTGCATCAATTAATTGACTATATACACCTGCAAATACAGTAGTATTTGTAATATCATTTGAACCATATGAAGTTGGATCAAGATTAGGCACTTCATTATTATCTGCTCCTACACCACCAGAAGTAGCATAGCTAAGTATATCATTATTTCCGATCCATAAACTAAAAAACGTAGGATTCTGTGCTACAGCATCTCCTATTACTGTTGCTGTTGCCGAAGAAGCAAATCTTGCATAATAAGGATTTGCCAAACCACCTGCTACCCCAGCTACATTACCATATCCTGGTGCAGCCAAATGAAAACTTTTTGCTCCGGGAACTCCCATATTATTAAAAGAACCGTTTAAACTACTAGATATCTCGGTAGTAGGTGCGGCTCCTGTATACACAGAAGGACCAACAGGCTTACCATCTGCATCAAAAACTAGCACAAATCTATTGTCTAAAATCTGAGTTCCTCCTAGTAATGCTCCTCCTGTATTATCCGACATTAATGGTTGTGTAAAATCACCACCACCTGCAAATGCAAATTGCTTGGATAATATATTAGGATATGAATTTTCTTGTCCTGTTATATATAATGCTCCGTCGGCAAAACCAGCCGTAAGTGAATTTCCTAATGCCACATAAGTACTAAAATCAGCTTCTCCACTTTTATACGTTCCGGCTTCATCAATCGGATTATCAAATTCTGGCTCACATGCTATTATTCCTAATGCAAGAATTGCTAAGTATTTTATATTTTTCCTCATCATCTTTATTACATTTTATAAGTTAAACCAAGTCCAGGAGCAAATGCGCTGGATTTATATGTTCCTCCAAAAGATTCTCTACCACCAGTCGAGTTTGTACCAAAATCATAAGAAGCATCCACCTCTTCAAATCTTAAATAAAAGAATGAAGCATCAATAGCTAGCTTAGGTGTTACAGCAAAACTCAAACCACCAGTGAATCCATCAGAGTCATTACGAGGCGTTTCTGGAGCAAAATAACCTGGTTGCACTGGAGTTTCATCACGATAATACCCTGCTCTTAAGGTAATTTTATTAGTCGCCTGATACTGCAATCCAAGTCGGTATACTGAAGAATTTTTATAATTACGTGGGTTTACTGAATTAGAACCATTACCAAAAGTAAGATCTAATGATTCATATACATCCCAGAATTGTCTGTTATAATCAAATGCAAATACCCATTTCTCATATTCGTATGAAAGTCCTACAGTAAGCTCTGCTGGTAATGGTAGCTCTGCATTAAAAGTTGTAGTTCCATTAGCCGGTGCTGCAGGAGAATTTGGGAAATTCGAAAAAGTAGCTTCTCCTCCTTCAACTTCCATAATAATCTCACTACGATAGTTAAACCCTATATGAAAATCTTCGGTAGGATTAAACATTGCTCCTATACTCCATCCCCAATTAGTAACTCCAGAATCATCAACCGTAATATTGGAACGATTACCTTCTAAATCGGTTGTTGTTCTACTGGCATTACGATTAAAATTCACAGAACCCGTAACATAAATAGGTCCACCACCAATACTAAAATAATCAGAAATCTTAAACGATACTACTGGCTGTATATAGATTGCCGCTAATTCAATATTATTAACCAAATGAGAACCTGCCCAATCAGTCGGCCATTCTACTTCACTACCAAAAGGAGTATATACTCCCAAACCAATAGACATCCAATCATTTACCTTATAAGAACCATATAAATTAAGAGGAGTACCCACAGAACTATCAGTTTCTGAAGAAGTACCTAATCCTTGGTTTTGATATATTACATCTGTAAAAATCCCACTTACACCAACACTTACGTTTAATTTATTTTCTAAGTACACAAGACCCGCAGGATTAAAGAATACCAACTCAGCACTACTTACCACAGCTACACCAGTATGCCCCATGGCAATCGCTCTTTGTCCTTGCACACTAACTCTATATCCGCCTGCATACGTAACCAAAGTTACCGAGACGAACAGAATAAATAATAAAAGTTTTCTCATAATTAATTAGTATTGTTTGTTATGTTAGAATGAACTTGTCTACTTTTTTGTTTGTGAGTAAAAAATTTTGGCAGTTAATCTAGAACAAAAGGTTTTTTAAGGGCTTCACCAAGACATATTATGGTAAAGACACAAAAATTTAGAGGCCAAAATGTAAAATTCGTAGGTAAACAAAAAGTTTAGATAAGTTCTACATTAAAATTTGATTTTCCAAATTTAATAGAAAATACCAATTATCCAACGAAATCATCAAAATATTATGCATACATAGCATTTTTTCTCTATTTTTTAATGAATTCTAACACTTCTTCCAAAAAATTCGTCGGGTTTTCGGCATGTAACCAGTGACCTGCGTTTGAAATTTCCCCGATTACCGAATTAGGGAATTGTTTTTTTATTCTGGCTTCATCTTCTTCCAAAATATAATTAGATCTTTCTCCTCTAAGAAAAAGAGCACGTCCAGAATAACTATATTGTTCCGGAAGTTCTACTCCTATTTCATAAGCATTTTCAATCAATGCTTTTAAATTTATTCGCAATCCGAGCACCCCTTTATCTATCCAGTACAAATTTTTAAGAAGGAACATTCTTACTCCTGCATCAGGCACATATGCACTTAACTCCTGATCCACTTCTCCTCTGGATTTTAAAACTTCAAAATCTAAAGCACTTAATCCATCCAAAATATCCTGATGATGCAATGGATAATATTTTGGTCCTATATCGGCTATAATTAGATGATCAATCAAATCAGGATATTTTGATGCAAAAAGCATTACCGTCTTCCCTCCCATGGAGTGTCCCAAAACATTACAGTTTTGCAAATGATGTTCTTCACAATACGTTGCTAAATCATCTGCAAGTATATCATAACTAAACTCATTACTATGAGGACTTCTTCCATGGTTTCGTTGATCTACCAAATGAACCTGAAATCCTTGTTCAGAGATTTTCTTTCCGAGTGTTTTCCAATTATCTCCCATCCCTAAAAATCCATGAAGGATTATAAAAGGTTGCCCTTCTCCAAAAACATTTGCATGTAACTTCATATCTACAATTTATTTTAATCGATGCAAATACATATTAACTACATTTTCTAATCCCAGATATATAGATTCACTTATTAAAGCATGCCCAATAGAAACTTCAAGAAGTCCAGGGATATTTTCTTTAAAAAATTTGATGTTATCTAAAGAGAGGTCATGACCTGCATTTACTCCAACCCCAAGGTCTATTGCTTGTTGAGCACAAACCGAGTAAGGCTGTATCGCTTTCAAGTTTCCTTTAGCATATTCTGAAGCAAATTCTTCAGTATACAATTCAATTCTATCTGCTCCCGTAATTGCAGCACCTTCTATTATCTCAGAAACGGGGTCTACAAATATTGAGGTTCTAATATCATTACGTTTAAACTCAGATATTACTTCTTTTAAAAAACCTTCATGTTTTTTTGTATCCCAGCCCGCATTACTTGTTATAGCATCCACTGCATCAGGCACCAAAGTAACCTGTGTTGGTTTAACAGCCAATACTAACTCTATAAACTTAGGGATTGGGTTTCCTTCTATATTATACTCTGTACTTACAATTGGCTTCAGATCATATGCGTCCTGATATCGTATATGTCTCTCATCTGGTCTTGGATGTATTGTAATTCCTTCTCCCCCAAAATTCTGGATATCGGTAGCTACTTGTATTAAATTCGGAGTATTTCCTCCTCTTGAATTACGTAAAGTTGCAATTTTATTAACGTTAACACTTAACTTTGTCATAGTTTTTGATGTCTTTTACTAAAAAAGCAAAAATACAAAGTTGAGAACGCCTTGATTGTATATTTTTTGATTATTTTGCATAATATAGCCCCCAAAAGTTATGAAAACGAATTTATACATAGTTAATGAAATAGAACCTCTTGATGTATCTGTCAAAGTAACAGAGGCACAATTGCTATTCAATGAACTTACTTATACCCATTTTCCAGTTATAAAACAGAATATATATCTAGGATGTATCTCTGAAGCAGATATCCGATGTTTTGAAACCGACAAAACTTTGGATACATATCAATACGCCCTTGAAGGATTTTATGTAAGAAAAGATGATAACTGGTTGGATATTCTAGAATCTTTTGCACAGAATAATTCTAATATTATGCCAGTACTTGATGACAACAATAGTTATATAGGCTTTTTTGAACTTGGTGATATTATAAACCTTTTTAATGAAACCCCGTTTCTTAGTGAGCCTGGTAATATTTTAATAGTAGAAAAAGGTGTTCTGGATTATTCTTTTAGTGAAATTTCACAAATTGTAGAATCTAATAATGCCAAAGTGTTGGGGTTATTTATATCTAATATGGAAAATGATGTTGCACAGATAACATTAAAAATTAGTGATAGTGACATTAACAATATCGTACAAACATTTAGAAGATATAGCTATAATATTGTTTCAAAACATCAAGATGATACATTTTTGACAAACCTTAAAGAAAGATCCCAATATTTAGCAAAATACCTTAATATTTAGAACAGTTTACCTAATCCAATACTAACACAAATCAAATTATAATGAAGATCGGTATATACGGCCAGTTCTATCATAAAAATTCGGGAATCTACATCCAACAGTTATTAGAAACTCTTGACAAAAATGGTGTAGAAGTTGTAATTGAGAAAAATTTTCTCGAATTGATAAATCTTCATGATGAAATAGATAAAACATATTCTCATTTTAGCACTTTTGAGGAACTAGATACATCTTATGATCTTTTTTTTAGTATCGGAGGGGATGGTACTATTCTCAAAACGATCACCTATGTTCGAGATTTAGGAATCCCTATTGCGGGTATCAATACTGGAAGACTAGGTTTTTTGGCAACCATTCAAAAAGAAGAAATTAAAGATACTATAGCACTCATCCTTGACAAAAAATTTTATATTTCTTCAAGAAGTCTCGTAACGATAGAAACTTTACCAGCAACTGAAGAATTCGGAGTATTAAATTTTGCTATGAATGAGATCGCAGTAAGTCGAAGAAATACAACCTCTATGATTACTGTACATACAAGTCTTAACAATGAATTCCTTACTTCATATTGGGCAGATGGCTTAATTGTTTCTACCCCTACCGGCTCTACAGGATATTCATTAAGTTGCGGTGGCCCAGTAATGATGCCTGATGCAGAAAGCATGGTACTCACTCCTATTGCTCCGCATAATCTTAATGCAAGACCTCTTGTTATACCAGATAGTCAAGAAATCAAATTACAAGTTTCGGGAAGAGAAGACACCTATTTGATTTCTTTAGACTCAAGAATACATACACTACCAAATGAAGCTACAGTAGTTATTAAAAAAGCTCCTTTCAAAATCAACATGGTAGTTCTTCAAGATGATAGTTTTCTAAAAACGTTGCGTAAAAAGATGCTTTGGGGGGAAGATAAACGCAATTGAACAATAAAATGTGCTAAAAAGTGTTTTTTATTCATACTATTTTACTCAAATTCTTGTGTACTAAAGTTAATTGTTATATTTGCAAACTTTTGAAAATCTATGAGATACTTAGCATCACTTATAATTGTTGTATTTTTTATACAACCAATCGCATCACAAACTTACGAGGTAGGTTTGATGGCCGGAGGAGCTAACTATATAGGAGATGTAGGATCTACATACTATATTTCGCCTAATAATGTTGCTTTTGGAGCTATCGGAAAATGGAATCGAAGTAAACGACATGCTTTTAGAGCTTCATTTTTATATGCCAAACTCAATGCTAATGATGATAAAGGAGATGACAGAAGAAAACAAAGAGGATTAAGTTTTAGTAATTCTGTAAAAGAAATATCGCTAGGAATGGAATTTAATTTCTGGGATTGGTATCTTTACGACGGAGAATCCCAATTTACCCCTTATCTATATACAGGAATCACCACATTTAATTATGGTGCATTAGCTGTTGATGCGAATAATCAAATCGACGCGTATGCCGATAAATGGAGTTTCGCAATCCCTATGGTTTTAGGGATTAAAAAAACATTAGGTGAAAATTTTGTATTTGGCGCAGAAATAGGTGCTCGATACACGTTTACTGATAACCTTGATGGCAGTAATCCTGATGATAGATTTGGAACAGGATTTGGTAATTTAAATAACAATGACTGGTATGTATTTACAGGTATAACACTATCGTATACCTGGGGTAGAATACCGTGTTTTTGTGCTTTCTAAAAATGATTGATAAAAAACAATTAAACACTAATATCCCACAGCACGTTGCCATTATTATGGATGGTAATGGGCGATGGGCCAAAAAGAAAGGTCTATTTAGAGCCGTTGGTCACGAAAACGGAACTAAAGCTGTTAAAGAAGCTGTAGAAAGCAGTGCCGAAATAGGCATTAAGTATCTTACACTTTATGCTTTTTCTACAGAAAACTGGAATAGACCAAAACTTGAAGTAGATACCTTAATGAAACTTTTGGTAAGTTCATTAAAAAAGGAAATCAAAACACTTCAGGACAATAATATTAAACTTAATGCTATTGGAAATTTGCAGTCGCTTCCCAAAAAAGCGAGAGTAGAACTTTTAGAAGTTATCGAAAAGACCAAATCCAATACACATATGACGCTTACTCTGGCTCTGAGTTATGGAAGCAGAGAAGAGCTTATAAAAACTATCCAAGAAATAAGTATTAAAGTTAAAAATGGTGTAATTTCGCCACATCTTATAAATGAATCAGTCATTAATGAGCATTTGTACACAAAAGACCTGCCTGATGTGGACTTATTGATACGTACCAGTGGGGAACAACGTATCAGTAATTTTTTACTATGGCAAATTGCGTATGCAGAATTATATTTTACAGAAATTTTATGGCCAGACTTTAAAAAAGCCGATTTATTCGAGGCCATATTCAATTATCAAAAAAGAGAAAGAAGATTTGGAAAAACTAGTGAGCAGCTCAGTTAAAGAAATGACAAAAAAACTACCTATTACGTATTTTACGTTACTCGCCTTATTAATATCAACATCACTTTCTGCACAAAATTTACCTGGTGCTAACGGGAAAGAATACATTATTGGAGATATTAAAGTTACCGGGATTACCAGTTACAATGAAAACACAGTAATTACTTTTACTGGCCTTAGAAAAGGAGAGCGTGTTTTTCTTCCGGGAGATCGGATAAGTAAAGTCATTAAGAAATTGTGGGATCTCGAATTATTTAGCGATATTAACTTTTACATTAGTAATGTAGAAGGAGACGTTGCTGATCTCGAAATTAACATACAAGAAGTACCTGAGTTAAACGAAGCCCGTATTCAAGGAATTAAAAAGCGTAAATCCGAAGAGTTAATTAAAGACAATGGATTAACCAAAGGTGCAAAGGTTACAGAAAACCTCATAACTACAACTCGTAATTTTATTACTAATAAGTATAAAAAAGACGGATTCCTAAACACTAAAGTTGTTGTTAACACCATTCCTATTAAAGACACAGTTGCAAGCAACAAGGTAAATATGGTTGTTCTGATCGACAAAGGAGATCGGGTTAAGGTTGATAAAATCAATATAGAAGGAAACGAGCAACTTTCTGATGCTAAGGTGCGTAGAGCAATGAAAAACACCAAGCGTAAGAAATTTTTAAGATTCTGGAAACGATCAAAATATATCCGAGCAGATTACGAGGAGGATAAAGATAATATCATTACTAAATATAAAGAAAAAGGATATCGAGATGCTCGTATCACCTCTGATAGTTTGATTATAGAAGATGATAATAGTGTATCGCTTAACCTTAATCTTGAAGAAGGTAATAAGTATTATTTTGGTAATATTACATTTCTAGGTAATAGCGTATATACCGACAGAGAATTAGCTCGACAGCTCGTTATTAAAAAGGGAGATGTGTATAATGGCGTTCTTCTAGAAAAACAAATTGCAGATAATAGTAAGCCAGATGCAAATGATCTTACCAATTTATATCAAAATAATGGGTATTTATTTTCTTCTATTGATGCAGTAGAAACAAAAGTATACAATGACACTCTTGATTTTGAAATCAGAGTACGTGAAGGAAAATTAACCTATTTTGATCATATTACCGTTACCGGAAAC
The DNA here is from genome assembly GCF_051627225.1 of Aquimarina macrocephali. Lineage (NCBI taxonomy): Bacteria > Pseudomonadati > Bacteroidota > Flavobacteriia > Flavobacteriales > Flavobacteriaceae > Aquimarina > Aquimarina macrocephali. The sequence goes on along the minus strand of NZ_CP151795.1, from coordinate 2,917,953 downwards.
GATAAAACAAATGATCATGTAATTTATAGAACACTTAGAACCAGACCAGGTCAACGTTACAGTAAGGATCTTGTAGTACGAACCGTTCGTGAATTGGGGCAATTAGGATTTTTTGATCCAGAACAACTAGAACCTCAATTTCAAAATGCAAATCCTCAAGCTGGAACTATAGATATTAATTATCCTGTAGTAGAAAAAGGATCCAGTCAAATTGAGCTTCAAGGTGGTTTTGGAGGAGGTGGTTTTGTAGGAACTCTGGGACTAGCTTTTAGTAACTTCTCAATACGTAATATTTTTAACAAAGAATCTTACAGTCCTCTACCAATGGGAGATGGTCAAACTCTTAGAATCAGAGCTCAGGCCAGTAGATTTTTTCAAACCTATAGCCTTTCTTTTGTAGAACCATGGCTGGGAGGAAAAAGACCATATCAGCTCTCTACATCATTCTCTCACACCATTCAGTTCTTGCTTAACAATAGAACGCGTAAAGTAGATAGAGACAGTAAATTCCTTATTACCGGTGGATCAATAGGAATAGCCAAAAGGTTAAATTGGCCCGATAATTACTTTACATTATCTCAAGCCATCAGTGTAAGACATTATAATCTTAAAAACTATAACACCCGATTATTTACTTTTGGTAATGGATCTTCTAATGATTTATCCTATACCATTGGTATCAATAGAAATAATACAACTGTAAACCCAATTTTTCCAACGGGTGGATCAGAATTTAATCTTGTTGCCAAACTTTCTGTACCCTACTCTCTTTTTGATGGGGTAGATTACGGTGAATTAGCAGATCGTAGAGATTCTTTAGAAGAAGAAAGAAGTAATCTCGATAACACAAATTCGAGAGATCTTGTAAGAAGTGCAGAAATAGGCACTGAGATTGGAGAAATCGATCAGGAGCGTTTTAAATGGCTAGAATACTATAAACTTAAATTTGATGGTACCTGGTATACAAGTTTAGTTAATATAGGGAAAAAACCCCTAGTTTTAAAGACAAAAGCAGAATATGGTTTTTTAGGTGCATATAATAATAATAGAGGTAATATTCCTTTTGAACGTTTTTTCCTGGGAGGAGATGGATTAGGGGCTACAAGTCTTGATGGTCGTGAAGTTGTTTCATTAAGAGGATACCCAAATCAATCTATTACACCTCAAAGTAGAACTAATAATCAAGATTTTGATGCCGATGGGGCAACAATTTATAACAAATATTCGTTAGAGCTTCGTTATCCTATAACACTAAAACCCGCAGCATCAATATATGTGCTAGGATTTTTGGAAGGTGGAGCTTCCTATGATAGCTTTAAAAGTTTCAACCCTTTCCAATTAAGTCGTTCTGCTGGAGCAGGTTTACGTATCTTTATGCCAGCATTTGGGTTATTAGGTATAGATTTTGGGTATGGTTTTGATCCTATTCCGGGAACAAATCAGGCTAATGGATGGGAAACCCATTTTATTATAGGACAACAATTTTAGTTTTGGCACGATTATTTCTATATACACACAAAGTTATGAAAACAAAGGGTCTTTTACTAGTTGCAGCAGTCAGTTGGCTATTTTTCACAAACGCAGTACATGCACAGAAAGGTATTAGGATTGGCTATATTGATATGGGCTATATTCTGGAAAACGTTCCAGAATACAACGAAGCTTCTTCTGAACTCGAAACCAAAGTACAAAAATGGAAAGTTGAAATAGAAGCTGAACTCAAAGAAGTTGAAGAAATGCGTAAAGATCTTAATAATGAAAGAGTCTTGCTTACCAAAGAACTAATTGAAGAAAGAGAGGAAGATATCTTTTTTAAAGAAAAAGAGATATTAGAATATCAACAAAAACGATTTGGTCCAAATGGAGATCTTTTTATTCAGAAAAAAAGATTAGTTCAACCAGTACAGGATCAAGTTTTTGTAGCTGTCCAGGAGATTGCAAAAAACAAAAAGTATGATTTTGTTTTTGATAAATCAGCAGATCTTGTGATGCTCTATTCTGCAGATCGATTCGATATAAGTGATCAGGTATTGCTAAGAATAAACAGAGCTTCAAAAAGAAAACAGCTCAATAGCAAAAAAGACAAGAAAGCTCTGGAAAGAGCCGAAAAAAGAAATGTAGAACAAGAAACAGAAATATCAGATAGAGACAGAGCAGCTCAAAAAAGATTATCAGAAAGAGAGCTACTTCTTAAAGAACGTAAAATCCAAAGAGATTCTATAAGAGCTGCAAAAAAGAAAGAGTTTGAAGCAAGAAGAGCAAGATTATTAGAACTACAAAAAAGAAAAAAAGATTCTATTAATGCTTTAAAAACTCAAAAAGAAAATCTGAAAAATAATGATTCATCGTCTGGTTCTGACAATGATTAAAAAATTAATTTTTATAAATTTATAACACCTTTTAATATTACTTACAAATGAAACAATTTAGAACATTACTAGTAGCTATTGCACTTATCATAGGAACCTCAAGTTTTATGAATGCTCAATCTAAAGTAGCGCATATCGCGTCGCAAGAGCTAGTAGAAGCAATGCCTGCTTTTAAAGCTGCAAAAAGTGAGATCGAAAAATTGAACAAGACCTATGATGCAGAAATTAGAAATATGGTGTTAGAATTACAAAACACTATCAAAAAATATTCTCAGGAAGCTGAAACTAAAACTGACGAGGAGAACTTAAAAAGACAGCAAGAAGTACAGGCTACAGAGAAAAGTATTAACGATTATAGAACAAATGCGCTTCAGGATCTTCAGAAAAAAGAAATCGAACTAATGAAGCCTATCTATGAACAAGCACGTACATCTATCCAAAAGGTAGCAAGAGCACAAGGTTTTCAATATGTATTAGATTCTACTACAGGAACCGGAGTAATTATGGCTGATGGTAAAAACCTAATGGCAGATGTAAAAAAAGACTTAGGTATCTAACAGTTTTACTTTAAACTTTAAATAAAAATAAAAAAAACAGTGAGATGTCATCTCACTGTTTTTTTTATTTTTGGGATAAACTATTATGTAATTATGCAAGATCAACCTATTGGCATATTTGACTCAGGTGTTGGTGGAACAACAATCTGGAAAGAAATCGCCTCTCTATTGCCTAATGAGGACACTATCTTTCTGGCTGATAGTAAATATGCTCCTTATGGTAAACGTAGTAAAGAAGAGATTACCGCATTAAGCATTAAAAACACCGAAAAACTCCTTGATTTAAATTGTAAGATCATTGTGGTTGCATGTAATACTGCGACTACAAATGCCATAAAAACGCTACGATCCACTTACAACATACCAATTATTGGTATTGAGCCAGCTATAAAACCGGCAGCTATTAATACCAAAACAAAAAAAGCAGGTGTACTTGCTACAAAAGGTACTTTATCTAGTGAGTTATTTGTCAAAACATCAGATCTGTACACTCAAAATATTGAAGTCATTGAAGTCATTGGCACTGGACTGGTGGAGCTTATTGAAAAGGGCAAGATAGATACGGATGAAATGTATTCATTGCTTCATTCTTATATTACCCCTATGCTTAACAAAAATATAGATCATTTAGTCCTTGGATGTACACATTACCCCTACTTAATCCCACTTCTAAAAAAAATGCTTTCCGACGAGATTATAATTATTGATTCGGGAGAAGCGGTTGCACGACAAACTAAAGCTGTATTGATTGCAAATAATCTTTTAAATCCAAACCCCAAAATAGGCAAACATACTTTATATACTAATGGTAATGTAGACATACTAAAGAATATATTGCATGAAAATACGATTACGTATACTGCTAAAACTTTAGACTTTTAATTTTTATAAGACATAAACTTAAAAAAGATTGTCTAAAAAATAATGTTCTTCATTTTTATAAGACATAAAGCAACAAATTAGTTCTCAAAAAGACAATAAATAGATTACTTCTAGACAATCTCCATTTCTTTAACTTAAAAGAGGATTAGCAGTAAATAGGTCCGCTAATTCCACCACCACCAGTACCGCCACCGCCAGTGCCTCCACAATTATTAGTGTAACACGTTTGCCCCGGTTGATTACCTTGTCCAGCACAACTGTGTAATGATGGATTACCTGTTCCTCCAATAATAGCTTTAGAGGCTAGGTTAGAAATTTTAATTTTTTCTAGAGACAGTTTTTTTAACGATTCTCTTTTTTTCATTATCTTAAGTTTTTGTAGTTAATAATACCGGATATTACAAATTACAACAACTAACGCTTGTTTTCTTAGCGTCTTTTAACAAAAAAAAAGAGAATTTCATAATTATGGACTATGATTATTTAAAATAATTCAATAATGTTCCTTTTTTAGAAGAAGACACAGCCAATTCTTTGCCCGAAGCAAGTACAACGCTCCCTCCTTTCCCCTTCCGATATCGCGTTATTTTACTCACATTCACCAAATAGCTTTTATGAGTTCTTACAAATCCGTGAGTATTTAGGGATTCTTCAAAATATTTCAGCGTTTTGCTTACTAGTTTCTGACCTTTATCCAAGTAAATTTTGGTATAGTTATCGTCAGCTTCGCAATATAGAATATCACAAATCTGTAGAACTTCAAAACCATCTTGCTGCGGGATCGTGATTTTACCTTCTACCGTAGTTACTTTAGGAACTAAAACAGTGTCCAAAAGAGCGGCTTCGCGTTGCTTGATATAGCTTACATGATCAACGGCTTTGATAAGGTTATCAATTGCAATAGGCTTTAACAGGTAATAGGTTGCCTGAGCATTTAAGGCATCTACCGCATAATGATCATAGGCAGTTACAAAAACAATTTCGAATGCGCGATCAGGCACTTGCTCCAATAAATCAAATGCATTACCGTAAGGCATTTCTACATCCAAAAACAACATATCAGGAGTATGAGATTCTAGCAGGACTAATGTTTCTTTTACACTGGCAGCTTCTCCCAAAATAGTAACCGAAGGGCAATATTTCCCTAAATAATTTCTAAGTATGGCTCGGCTATTAGCTTCATCATCTACTATGATTGCAGTTAAGTTCATTTACTTGTCTTTCTTAAGAATTAATTTTACCTGGGTTCCTTCTGTATTATCTTCTAGGTCTGATATAAAAACATCTACCTTATCTTTATACATTTTATTAAGGATTGCAATTCTCTTTTTGATATTGCCCATCCCTCTGGATTTTTGAAGTTTTTGATTTTGCGTTTTCAATTCTTTAGACTTTTTACGCCCTATTCCATCATCAGTAATTATAATTTCAATACTCTCTGATGTTTCTTTTTGAAAACGTATGGATAACAAGCCCTTTTCTGTTTTATATCGTAGCCCATGCCATACAGCATTTTCTACATATGGTTGCAATAACATAGGAGGAATCATATATTCATTAATGTCGATTTCTGGATCAACCTCAACCGTATATTCAAATTTATCCTGAAACCTAAAATGCTCTAACTGCACGTATAACCTTAAAAGTTCTATTTCTTTTTCTAGAGGAATAAAATCCTCTTCACTATTCTCTAAAACAGCTCTCATCAATAACGAAAAATCAGTAAGGTATCGATTTGCGGTTCTTTCATCACTCGTAGCTATAAATGTATTTACAGAATTTAAAGCATTAAAAATAAAATGAGGATTCATTTGGGAGCGTAGTGATTTTAATGCTAAAAGGTTATTTGCATACCGTTGTTGCTTCATATTACGATACATTAAATACGCAGCAAGAAGTAATAAAACTGTTAACCCTATTAAAAAATAGATTACAATTTGTTGTCGTATACTTTGTTGATTTGCTATTTCTTGAGAAGCAAATGCCAATTCATATTTTGCCTCATTTAGCTCTCTGTCTTTCTCTAGCGTGGTAATCCTATTTGCTCTCTGCGCTAACTCTCTACTAAAACGAGCTGCTTGTGATATCTCCTGATCTTTTTGTATATATAACTTATCGATGATGACTTCATATTCTTCAAAGGCATCTGAAGCTTTTTTTAATTCTCCTTTTTCCCGATAGACTTCTCCCAGTTTTCGGGTGGCATCTTTTTGAACAATTAGATCATTTTTTGATTCTGCTTCCTTAATACTTTCTTTCAGATATGGAATAGCTTCATCATATTCTTCTTGCGCAGCAAAGGCACTAGCAATTTTATAATTCTGTACCTGAGTAGTTAAAGAATTATCTTCTGCCGTTGGACCTTCATTTTCATTAGTTTCCTCGATCTCTTCGATATCCTCGAGTGCTTCTTTTCTTAATTGTATTTCTTTACCGTAGCTATTACTCTTATTATAAAAATCTGCTGCAGCCGATCTTTGCCGTGCCGATGTCTTTTTATCCTTTTGTTGTGCTAACTGTACCGAATTATCCAAATACTCCTCAGCATCTCTAATGTTTCCTTCCTCCTGTAACACTTCGGCTAGCTTAGAATTTAATAAGATCACTCTATCATCCAGTTTTTTTCTCTGGCTTATAGAAAGAGCTTTATTATAATTGGTAATAGCATCAGGGTAATTTTGTAGTCCTTTATAACTATCTCCTAAACCTTCATAGACAATAGCTCTTTGAGTATTATTTAATCTAGATTGCTGTAACTGGTCAAAAGTATTTAAAGCCGCCTGATAATTTTTACCTTCTAATCGTGCATTAGCCAATTTAATTTTTACATCAGTGCTATATTTATTTTTAAGACTCATGAGATAATTACTTTCAGCAAGATCGGGTTGTTTCCAATACTTATAAATATCTGCTAATGACTCAAACAATTCGGCTTTTTTATCATCTGACGAAGGATCATCATCTCGTATAGTCTCTAAAGCATTAGTGATATATTCTATACTTGTAGCAGCATCCTTTTTTAAAGTACTTTTTGCTGCTTTTAGATTTTTCTTATACCGAGACTCGCTTTTTTGTTTTGAAACCGATGGTGATTTAGCCTCCCGAGGATTATCATGTACTTCAATATCAATTTTTTGACCATCTTTGATCGTATATCGAATTGTATTAAAACTATCATGAGTAATTACAAGTTCGTCTCCAACACGGGCTTCTATTTTAAAATTACCAAAAATATCAGTTGTTACCGTTCCTTTCCCTAGTACAGTTACGTCTACATCTCTAACTGCTTTTCGAGTACTCTTTTCTTTCACAGAACCTTTGATACTCATTGATTCTGATCGCGCCCTTCTAGCACCATCTTGTCCCAAAACCAATACAGGCAGGAACCAAAGAAATACTATTATCAAACCAATCTTCTTCATTATATACTATTAAAACAAGGTAAACTTAATCCATTTAAGTGGGATAATAAAATTCGGATCTTTTGATTATACTGTTTTACAGCAGCTTTTTAGCAGAAAAAAGAAACTTCCCTAATTAAAAGGGTAAGTTCCCTCATTCACTTTCTCTAATCCCTCATTTTAGATTTTTAGTCAAAAAAGTTAGCTATAGTTTTATCCAAAATTAAAAAAGGGAAACTATGAAGACATTTTTTACATGGAGTATATTATGTTTACTTGTTACTATTTCTTGTAACGCAAATAATAAATCGAACTCCGATCTCGCATTTCAAAAAGAAAAAAACCACCTGATACAGACTACTAAAACTGATCCGAATACGCGTAACATACAAGTAGCTTTACTATTAGACACCAGTAATAGTATGGACGGTCTTATTGACCAGGCTAAGGCTCAATTATGGGAAATCGTAAACGAACTTTCGTATGCTAAATGCGGACATAACAAAATAAAGTTGGAAATAGCGTTATATGAATATGGTAATGATGGATTACCATCTCAAGAAGGTTTTATTAGACAGGTATTACCGTTTTCTGATGATTTGGATGAGATATCAAAAGAACTTTTTGCACTTACTACCAATGGAGGAAACGAATATTGTGGCAAGGTGATCAATACTTCAATTAACCAATTAGGTTGGAAAAAAAATAATGATCACTTAAAATTAATTTTCATAGCGGGTAATGAACCGTTTACTCAAGGTCCTGTGGATTATAAAGATGCAGCTACAGATGCATTAGAAAAAGACATTACAATTAACACTATTTTTTGTGGTAATTACCGACAAGGTATCGAGACGAGGTGGAAACACGGAGCAGATATCACAACCGGAGAATATAGCGCCATAGATCATAATCGTGAAACCATACATATTGCAACACCATATGATGATATTATTCTCGAGCTCAATCATAAACTAAATAGCACGTATATCTATTATGGCCATCAAGGAGCTCAAAAAAGACAATTGCAAGCCGAACAAGATAGTAACGCAAGATCTTATAGCTCTGCTAATGCTGTAAGCCGAACCGTTAGTAAGAGCTCTGGTTTCTATAAAAACAAAAGCTGGGATTTAATTGATGCTGCAGAAGACGAGGCTTTTGAAGTAGAAAAAGTAGCTAAGGACGAATTACCAAAAGAGCTTAAAGGAAAATCTAAAGCCGAGTTAAAGCAATATATCGCAGAAAAAAGTACAGCACGTAAAGAGATACAACAAAAGATTAAAGAGTTAAATAAAAAGCGTGTATTATATATTAAAGACAACAGTAAAAAAGATGATACAAATCTCGAAGCTGCTTTACTAAATGCAATCAAAAAGCAGGGAAGAAAAAAATCTTTCTCCTGGGAAGAATAAATTCTAAAATAATAATGCATTCAAAGAAAAATAAATATTCAAGATGAAAACAGTTATTAAAATAATCATACTAATTCTAATACCCATATCCATGCAGGCGCAGCAACAAAAGAAGTTATCAAAATCGAATGTTGATTATGAATCTTTTCTGGAAATATCTGAAGAAATTTTAGAATATAGGAAAGAACGATTAATCCCTCTGGAAACTTTTCTAAAGTATATGACAGATGAGAACACTATTTTATTAGATACTCGCTCTGAAAGTGCTTACAAACAAAAACATCTTAGAGGTGCTACCCACATCAATTTTTCTGATTTTACAGAAGGCAAACTGGCAAAGAAAATACCTTCTAAAGAAACTCGAATTTTGATTTACTGCAATAACAATATTGATGGAGATTCTATTAATTTTGCTTCTAAAAAGGCTCCTTTGGCATTAAACATCCCAACATTCATAAACCTCTATGGATATGGTTATAAAAATGTATACGAATTATCCTCTTTGGTTCCTATAAAAGATCAAAGACTACAATTCGATGGTACTTTTACCAAATAAAAATAGAAATGCCTGCAGATTTGCAGGCATTTCTATTTTAAGTAATATTTTTTATGCTTTGATTAGTTTTTTGAATTAACGGCAGGACAATTACAGTTCCATCTTTCTTTACGTTTTCCAAAATCGTATCCAAGAGTAATTTGGTGAAAACCTCCATTACTAACGACTACCGAGTTTAATTGATAACTATAGGTATACCCAGCCATCCATTTTTTATAATTAATTCCTAAAAATGGGGTTATGTATTGCAGTTGCTGGCTCTCTATCGAAGTACCATCCTGAGAAAACTCTGCTCCATCCAGACTACGTCTGTAAGATATCCCTCCCCATAAAGTACTGGAGCTAAAATCCCGGTACACTTTTAAATTAGCATCAATAGTACTTTCTTGAGTTTCATCTGTAGCTTGATACATGATAGATGGCTCTAAACTCCAAGGAGTAGCGCCAATGCCAAATAAATATCCTAAAGAAAAGATATATCTACGTTGATTATTAGATTCTCGTATTGGTGTATCATTATCAAAAATATCACGAACAGTTGGTAATATATTTTTAACAGTAATATGAGCATACCACTCTAAAAAGTTATAGGATAATCCTACATCTACATTATAATATACATCTTTTTGTACTCTATCCAGAATTACAGGATCAGGATCAAAAGGATCATCAAGACCTCTTAAATCTACATTAGATTGTATTAAGCCGGCACTAAGACCAAAAGATAACATGTTTAAATCTGTTCTATCTCTAGAAAACAAAAGATGGTAAGCATATGTTAAATACAGTCCTGTTTGAGAAAACCTTCCATTTTCATCCCTATATACAATTCCTCCTAAACCAGATTTCTCACCAGTTCTAAAATTAATATTTAAAGTCTGTAAATTAGGAGCATTATTCACATCAAACCATTGCTTTCTAGCGGTAAGTCTAATTTTATTAGCGTTTGATGCACCAGCCATTGCAGGATGTATCAAGTACAAATTATCAGAAAGATAATCAGAGTATACAGGAATACCTTCTTGCGAAAAGACAAATGGAGATACTAGTACAAATACTACTACATAGAATGTTTTTAAGTTCATTTGAGCACTATCATTTTAGGGGCTAAAATAGAATTTGTGAATTCAATCTAAACTATTAAAAACAGTTTATATTGTGAGGCTTCACCTTAATTTTTAAAATAAATCATTGTATTTCAATTGTTCCAAAGATATAAATTTTTGTCAGAATACAAGATTTATACTTTTTGATGCCAAAATAAATCAAAGAATTCACAATCTCTCGCACGTTGTTATTTTTAACTCATTGATAGACATTAGAAAAAATCTTTGACCATAATATTTTACACAAACACAATTACATTCATACAATATAACAATGTCTAACTTAGATTTTGTGATGAATTATTTTAGCAGGTAATTTTATCATTCTTTATATTTCTACAAGTATTACTAATGCAATAAAAAGAACCAAAATCATACACTTTCTTTATTTACATTTATTCAAGATTAGTTAAAAATTGTTAGCATTACAAATACACTACTAATATCGTGTTGCTTTTTAGTAAATTTGCAAAAAAATAGCGCATGGAAAAGAATTTTGAAATAAAAATAGAAACCACTTCAAATCCAGGTATTGTTAAGTTTGAAGCCAATTACTTTCTAACACAGCATACCAGTTATGAGTTTGAGAATATAGATCAAGCCAAAAATGCTCCTCTTGCACAACAGTTGTTTTATTTACCATTTGTAAAAAGAGTTTTTATTGCACAAAATTTTGTTGCTATAGATAAGTATGATATTGTAGAATGGTCCGATGTGCAAGAAGAAGTTGCCCAACAGATCAAAGATTATCTCAATAGCAGTCAGCCTATTGTTATTGAAACCGAAGATGAAACCACAAAAAAAGTCCCTATTACTATCTATGCAGAGAGCACACCTAATCCTGCTGTGTTAAAATTTGTAGCTAATAAAAAATTAGTTACTTCGGGACATGAATTTAAAAATATCGATGATGCCGGTGAAGCCCCTTTGGCACAAGAATTATTTCATTTTCCATTTGTTAAAGAAGTATACATTGATGAGAATTATATTTCTATAGGTAAATATGATATGGCAGACTGGAATGATATCACTACAGAGGTCAGAGATTTTATACGTAATTATCTGGAGCAAGGGAAAGAAGTTTTAACTGCCAATGCGGCTGCTACAAAAGGAGAAGTAGAAAAACAATCTGATTTAGATTTTGAAAACCTCGATGATGTTTCAAAAGATATTGTAAATATTATTGAAGAATACATAAAACCAGCTGTAGCCAGTGATGGAGGTAATATATTATTTGATTCTTATGATCCAAAGAGCAAAGGTGTAAAAGTTGTTTTACAAGGTGCTTGTAGTGGGTGCCCTTCTTCTACTTTTACATTAAAAAACGGAATCGAAAACATGTTGAAAGAAATGCTAAAAGATAAAGTAGAGTATGTAGAGGCTATAAATGGTTAATACTGTTCATAAAAAACCTTAAACATAGTCTTTTATCTATTCTCTATCATATTAAATTATCCATATACTAATACCAAAACACCTAATCATACACTTTTTAATACATTTCAAACTATTGATTATAGATAATTTATAAAACCGACATATATTAGCTACTTAAAAGAAGTACAAACTATTTTTATTAGTGTAAGTTAAGAATCATCCCACGAAAATATTTTTTGGGTTTTGAATGATGAAAAAATCACTCAAAGTCAATTATTGATATAATGTATGACAAAAACAAACATAATAATGTCCAGCATTTTATAAATAACGCTCTCGATAATTTAGAGTTATTTAAAGGATCATTTACATCTCATCAATTTAAACCTCATTTTCATGAAAGTTATACTATAATTTTTATGGATTACGGTATTGGTGATTATTCTAACGATTCTTCTAATTTCATTTTATCCACTGGCTCAATCCTTGTTTTCAATCCCTATGAAGTACACACAGGGAAACCCGTGAATAATTCTCCATGGAACTTTCTTACTATGTATGTTCCAATTGGAATCATGAAAAAGGCTATGGACACTCTAAATCTGCCTATAGAGTTACCTGTTTTCAAAGAAAACATTATAAACAATAAGGTATTATTCAAAAAAGGAAAAGCCGTATTTCCGAATTTGATTTACAATCAACATAATCCAAAGTCCGAATGTTTACTCATGGACTTTCTTAAAGAGCTTATCCAAAGGTATGCGTATACTGAAATAAATAATGAACCAATTTCAGAAAAACTTATTGTTGCACGGCAAATCAAAGAATATTTACACGACCATTATCTAGAAGAAGTTTCGACACATGATCTTTCTAACTTAACAGGCATTTCAGAATACGGATTGATCAAATCTTTTAAAAAACAATATCAGCTACCTCCGCATCAATATTTAGTAAATCTTAGAATAGAAAAAGCTAAAAAACTACTAACAGAAAGATTATCTGCAACAGAAGTTGCCTACCAGTCTGGTTTTTTTGACCAAAGCCATTTTACCAGGCATTTTAAAAAAATAATAGGTATTACCCCTAAACAATTTGCCAATAAGGTTATTACTTAAAACATTTCCTTACAGACTACAAAGCACCATTCTATCTCTGTTTTCACTTTATAAAATCGATACAAATATTCGGTTGCAATTTTGTACTATTTTTTCAATTTTATTCTTCACAATTTGCATCCGTAAATTTTTGATTCATAAAATCTTATACGTCAAAAAAATACAGTAACCAAAATCCGATGCTCAATATTGGATGTAATATGCTAAAAAAAGAAAATATGGTACAAGATATTCAGGACAATGAGATAAAAAACCTTATCGCAGAAGAAACAGAACGTCAAGAACATGGAATAGAACTAATTGCCTCAGAAAACTTTACATCTAAGCAGGTTATGGCGGCCATGGGTTCTTCTCTAACCAATAAATATGCAGAAGGGCTTCCTGGAAAAAGATATTATGGCGGTTGTGAAGTAGTCGATAAGGTAGAGACACTTGCCATAGATAGAGCTGCAAAACTCTTTGGAGCAGAATGGGTAAATGTACAACCGCATTCTGGAGCACAAGCAAACGCAGCTGTAATGCTAGGCTGTCTTAATCCTGGTGATAAAATACTAGGTTTTGATCTATCACATGGAGGTCATCTTACTCATGGATCACCGGTTAACTTTTCTGGTAAACTTTATCAACCAAGTTTCTATGGAGTAGAACAAGAAACAGGTCTTATCAACTGGGATACCGTTGCAGAAACAGCAGAAAGAGAAAAGCCTAAATTAATTGTTTGTGGAGCATCTGCCTATAGTCGTGATTGGGATTATGAAAGATTAAGAGCTATTGCAGATCAGACAGGAGCTTTATTATTGGCCGACATCTCTCATCCGGCAGGATTAATTGCTAAAGGTTTACTAAATGACCCTATAAAACATTGTCATATTGTAACAACCACAACACACAAAACATTGAGAGGCCCAAGAGGAGGAATGATCATGATGGGGCAAGATTTTGAAAATCCATGGGGTCACGCTACCAAAAAAGGAGTAATCAAAATGATGTCTAATGTTTTAGATATGGCTGTTTTCCCTGGAACTCAAGGAGGACCATTAGAACACGTAATCGCAGCAAAGGCAGTTGCATTTGGCGAAGCGCTTACAGATGACTACAAAGTATATGTAGAACAAGTAGCAAAAAATGCCAAAGCAATGTGTGCCGCTTTAATAGAAAGAGGGTATGATATTATCTCTAACGGAACCGATAACCATATGGCTCTTATTGATCTGCGATCAAAAGACATCACAGGAAAGTTAGCAGAAAACACTTTAATAAAAGCAGATATTACAATTAATAAAAACATGGTGCCTTTTGATGATAAATCACCATTTGTAACATCTGGTATGCGATTAGGAACATCAGCTATTACTACCAGAGGAATGAAAGAAAATGATATGTATACCATGGTTGGTTTTATAGATGAAGTATTATCAAACCATGATAATGATGCTAAGATTTCATCTATCAAAACAGAAGTAAATAACTGGATGAAAAAATTTCCATTGTATAAATAAAAACAATCTAGCGGATAGTTATATTATGAAAGATCTAAGTACACTTAAACAAGAATTCCTGCCAAGACATATAGGTCCGGGTAAAAAGGAAATTGATCAAATGCTAAACGTGATTGGTGTTTCATCATTAACACAGTTAATTGATGAAACGGTTCCAAAAAACATTCGTTCTACAAAACCATTAGCATTACCAACAGCTCAAACAGAATTGGAGTTCCTTACCAACTTCAAATCTATGATGGAAAACAATAAAGTATTCCGTTCATTTATAGGAATGGGATATCACGACTGTATTGTACCACCAGTTATTCAGCGAAATATTCTTGAGAATCCAGCTTGGTATACTGCGTACACACCGTATCAGGCAGAGATAGCACAAGGTAGATTAGAAGCCTTGATCAATTATCAAACCATGATTACAGATCTTACAGGAATGGAACTAGCCAATGCTTCTCTTTTGGATGAAGCTACGGCTGCAGCAGAAGCCATGACACTTCTATATCGTGTAAAAAGCAGAGCAAAAAAACAAGCCAGTACATTTTTTATTGATAAAAAAACATTTCCGCATACCATAGAGCTTATTATAGGTCGTGCAGAACCTATTGGTATTAATGTAATTGTTGGAGATATCGCTGAACTTGACATCTCAAATCCAGATCTTTTTGGACTTCTTATCCAATATCCAGATAGTGATGGCGCAATTACAGATCCAACGTCTTACATTACTGAAGCACAAAAGCATGAAGTAAAAATTGCTGTAGCATCAGATCTAATGGCATTAACACATATTACTGCACCAGGCGAAATGGGAGTAGATGTAGTTGTAGGTACTTCACAAAGATTTGGAGTACCCTTAGGATATGGAGGGCCACATGCTGCTTATTTTGCTACAAAAGAAATATATAAACGTCATATTCCTGGTAGGATTATTGGAGTAACAGAAGATAGCCATGGTCGTCCTGCATATCGAATGGCACTACAAACCAGAGAGCAACACATTAAACGAGAAAAAGCTACCTCAAATATCTGTACCGCACAGGTATTACTTGCTGTAATGGCTGGTATGTATGCTGTGTATCACGGGAAAGATGGTCTATCTCAGATCGCTAATAAAATCCATTTATCAACGGCTAAACTTAATCAGGAATTAGAAAAACTTGGATATACGCAAACTAACACTCATTTTTTTGACACTTTAAAGATTAAAGTTGAGGACAAAGAAAGTATTAAAAAATTAGCACTGGATAAAGAAATTAATTTCAGATATTTTGATGATAATCATATTGGGATATCACTACATGAGAAGACTACATTAGCAGATCTACAGGACATCATCGAAATCTTTGCTGCTGCAAAGAGTAAAGCTGTGAAAATAACAGATTGGAAAATTGATACAACTGTAATCCCTGCTTCTTTACAAAGAAAATCTTCTTATTTAGAACACCCTGTATTTAATTCTTACCAGGCAGAGCATGAAATGCTTAGATATCTAAAAAGGTTAGAAAATAAAGATCTCTCATTAGTACATTCTATGATTGCCTTAGGTTCATGTACCATGAAACTTAATGCAACTACAGAGATGATGCCTTTATCTTGGGGTGAATTAGCTAACATTCATCCTTTTGTACCTACAAATCAAGCAAAAGGGTATCATCAAATGTTTGAACATTTGGCCTCATGGTTGGCAGAAATCACTGGTTTATACACCACCTCTCTACAACCAAATAGTGGAGCCCAGGGAGAACTTGCTGGTTTAATGGTTATAAAAGCATATTATGCAGATAAAAACCAAACCCATAGAAATATAACTCTTATCCCATCCTCTGCACATGGTACCAATCCAGCAACAGCAACTATGGCGGGTCAACAAGTAGTTATTGTATCCTGTAGAAAAAATGGGGATATAGATATTGATGACTTGCGTGCTAAAGCCGAAAAGCATAAGGATAATTTAATGGCATTAATGGTTACCTACCCTTCTACTCATGGTGTTTTTGAAGAAAACATCAAAGAAGCTTGTGAGATTATTCATGATAATGGAGGAAAAGTATACCTGGATGGAGCAAATCTAAACGCTCAATTAGGATTAACAAGTCCTGGAATTATCGGTGGAGATGTATGTCACCTTAACCTTCATAAAACCTTTTGTATTCCACACGGTGGTGGTGGACCAGGAATGGGTCCAATTGCAGTAAGTAAAGAACTTGCTCCATTTATACCTGGTAACGCTGTGGTAAAAAACGCAGGAGGAGAAAAAGCTATCGCAGCTATCTCTGCAGCACCTTGGGGTAGTGCAAGTATTCTTTCTATCTCCTATGCATATATTGCATTAATGGGAGGCGAAGGATTGACCTCTGCGACAGAAATGGCAATTCTAAATGCTAACTACATAAAAGAAAAACTTGTTGATCATTACCCTATCCTATTTACCGGAGAAAACGGGCGTAATGCCCATGAGCTTATTATCGATTGTAGAGCATTTAAAGAAGAAGATATTGCCGTAACTGATATTGCAAAAAGACTTATGGATTATGGGTTTCATGCACCAACAGTATCTTTTCCTGTTGCGGGAACCATTATGATAGAGCCTACAGAAAGTGAAACTGTAGAAGAGCTCGATCGTTTTATTGATGCTATGATTAGTATCAGAAGTGAAATAAAAGAAATAGCAAACGGAACTGCCTCTAGAGAGCAAAATGTATTAAAAAATGCACCTCATACAATGGAGTTTATCGCTCAGGATAATTGGGATATGCCGTATTCCCGAACCAAAGCCGCTTTTCCGCTATCTCATATAAAAAGTAATAAATTCTGGCCTAGTGTAGGTCGTGTAAATGATGCTCATGGAGACAGAAATTTAATGTGCAGCTGTCTACCTGTTTCGGCTTTTGAAGAAGATACTAAGAATACAGAAATAACTATAAACTAATATGGAAACAGAACTAATAAGTATAGCTCTCGAAGCTAAACATCAGGAATTGGGAGCAAAAATGGTCCCATTTGCAGGATATTTAATGCCACTTCAATATACCTCTGTAGTACAAGAACACAAAACCGTAAGAGAAGGTGTTGGTATATTTGATGTATCGCATATGGGTGAATTTATCCTTAGAGGCCCTAAAGCGTTAGATTTAATTCAGAAAATAAGTAGTAATGATGCTACCAAATTAAATATTGGAAGTGCCCAGTATTCTTGTATGCCTAATGATAAAGGCGGTGTTGTTGATGATCTTATTATCTATAAACTAGACGATCAAGAATATCTATTGGTAGTTAATGCCTCTAACATTGATAAGGATTGGAACTGGATAAAAAGTCATAACACAGATAATGTAGAAATGATTGATCGTTCTAATGAGATGTCACTTTTTGCTGTACAAGGCCCACTTGCAAGTCAGGTATTACAAAAACTTACCAAAGTAACTCTTGCTGATATCCCATACTACACTTTTGTTATGGGCGAAATTGCAGGAATACAAGATGTAATTATTTCTGCTACAGGATATACAGGTGCAGGAGGTTTTGAGCTTTATGTGCCTAATTCTGGAGCCGAACAACTTTGGGATGCAATTCTCGAAACCGGAAAAGAAGATAACATTCAACCTATCGGACTTGGAGCAAGAGATACATTACGATTAGAAATGGGATTCTGTTTGTACGGAAACGATATTGATGATACCACCTCTCCATTAGAAGCAGGATTAGGTTGGATTACAAAATTTACTAAACCTTTTATCAATTCTGAAGCCTTACAACAACAAAAAACAGAAGGGATTACCAAAAGATTAGTTGGTTTTGAAATGATAGAAAAAGGTATCCCTAGAGCTGGATATACAATATATAATGAAAATGATGAACTTATCGGAAAAGTAACTTCCGGAAGTCAATCACCTATATTAGAAAAAGGAATAGGACTTGGCTATGTAACGGTTCCCCACGCTAAAGCAGACAGCCCTATTTTTATCGAAATTCGAAATAAGCGTATCAAAGCAGTAGTTAAAAAAACACCCTTCATAAAAAAATAAAACTATGAATATACCAGAAGAATTAAAGTATAGTAAAGATCACGAATGGATCAGAATAGAGAACAATATTGCACATATAGGTATTACCGATTTTGCACAAGGTGAGCTAGGAGATATCGTTTATGTAGAACTCGAATCTGTGGATGAAGAACTTAATGAAGGAGAAGTAATGGGATCTATTGAAGCGGTTAAGACTGTTTCTGATATTTTTATGCCCATTTCAGGTACTGTTATCGAAGTTAATGAAGAGCTGGAGTCAAATCCAGAAATGGTAAATTCTGATCCTTATACCAATGGCTGGCTTGCAAAAATAGAGATCTCTAATCCAAATGAAATTGATGCTTTACTAAATGCTGATGGATATAAAAAATTGATAGGTGCAGAATAATAGTCTTCTATCAAAAATTTAATTGGTATGCTTTTAAACGATAAATTGATAATTATATCGAAAAATCATATAAAAGAATACATGCTATTTTTTCCGAAAAGCAACTGTTTATTGTATCTTAGAGACTCTTTTAAAAAATTAATTTAAAAACTCATAAAAATGGCAATTATTAAAGTTATTGAAGTTCTAGCGAATTCTGAAAAAAGCTGGGAAGATGCAACCAAAAATGCAGTGAAACAAGCTAGCAAATCGGTAAAAAATATTAAATCGGCATATATAGTTGACCAAAGCGTAGTGGTCAAAAATGATGACGTATCCGAATTTAGAGTGAACTTAAAAATCTCTTTTGAAGTAAAATAATAATTTTATTTCTTCTTTATAAAAAGCATCCTGAATTATTCAGGATGCTTTTTATATTTTTATACATTACTAAAATCGACTCTGGTGAAATATTCATATCTCATTATACTATCGTTATTGTTCACAACGTGTACAAGTCAAAACAAATCTTCTATGGAACAACATGCCTATACTAATGACCTTATTCATGAAACCAGTCCATACCTCTTGCAACATGCACACAATCCCGTGAATTGGAAACCTTGGGGAGAAGAAGCACTACAACAAGCTAAAAAAGAAAACAAGCTTATCATTGTAAGTATAGGATACGCAGCTTGTCATTGGTGTCATGTTATGGAACATGAAAGTTTTGAAGACCCAAAAGTAGCAGAAGTCATGAATGCCAACTATATAAATATTAAAGTAGATCGTGAAGAACGACCAGACATAGACCAGGTATATATGAGTGCTGTGCAATTAATGACCGGTAGTGGTGGTTGGCCTCTTAATATGGTTATATTACCCGACGGAAGACCTGTTTGGGGAGGTACTTATTTCCCTAAAGGAAATTGGGTTGATGCATTAAAGCAAATTTCAAACTTATATGAAAAACAACCCGATAAGTTAATAGAATATGCCGAAAAACTGGAACAAGGAATTAAAGCTGTAGACCTCATCGAGGTAAATACTAATGCTCTTAATTTTGACAAAGAATTTATAGCATCTTCTGTAAAAGAATGGAGTTCTCATTTTGACCATCAAAAAGGGGGTACAAAACGAGTCCCAAAATTTATGATGCCAAATAATTATCATTTCCTTCTTCGATATGCCTATCAAACCAAAGACGAAACACTATTAGATTTTGTAAAAAACACCTTGATAAAAATATCATATGGCGGGGTATATGATCATGTTGGGGGAGGATTTTCCCGATACTCTACTGATGGGAAATGGCATGTTCCTCATTTCGAGAAAATGTTATATGATAATGCGCAATTGGTAAGTCTGTATTCTGACGCTTTTTTGGTCACCAACGATCCCTGGTTTAAGGATGTGGTATATGAAACTCTGGATTTTATATCAAGAGAACTCACCAATAAAGAAGGTGCCTTTTATTCATCTCTGGATGCAGATAGCAAAACTCTGGATGGAGAATTAGAAGAAGGAGCTTTTTATGTATGGACCAAAGAAGAACTAAAAAAAATAGTCCCAGATGGTGACTATCCTCTCTTTGCTGATTATTACAATATAAATTCATACGGTTTCTGGGAAAAAGAAAACTATGTTCTAATTAGAAAGGATACTCATCAAAAGTTTTGTGATAAAAATAATATCGACAGCAAAGTCTTGATTAAAAAGATCTCTCAATGGAAACAAATTTTACTTCATGAACGTGAAAAACGCTCTCGACCACGATTAGATGATAAAACCTTAACCTCCTGGAATGCTTTAATGTTAAAAGGTTACCTGGATGCTTATAGAGTTTTTGGAGAGAAAAAGTTTTTGGATGCTGCCTTAAAAAATGCAAATTTTATCAAAACTACTCAGTTAAAAACTGATACCTCTTTATTTCATAACTACAAAAACGGTAAAAGTACCATTAATGGGTATTTAGAAGATTATGCATTAGTTATTGAAGCCTTTATAGCTTTATACCAAAACACATTTGATCCCGAATGGCTAGAGATATCAGAACAACTTACACAATATACTTTAAGTCACTTTTTTAATGAAAATAAAAATATATTCTATTTCACTTCTGATCAAGATCCAAAACTCATTACGCGTACTATAGAGTATAGTGATAATGTAATCCCGGCATCCAATTCGATTATGGCTAAGAACTTGTTTCTACTATCTCATTATTATGATCGTTCTAATTACAAAGAAATAAGTGAACAAATGTTACATAATATTAAACCGCAAATCAAATCTTATGCATCAGGATACTCTAATTGGTTAGATCTTATGCTTAATTTTTCTTTTGACTTTTATGAATTGGTTATTATAGGTAAAGAAGCAAAAATCAAATTAAAAGAAGTAAATCAAATTTATATTCCGAATAAGCTAATGGCAGGGGGTACATCAGATTCTAATACAGCCTTATTAAAAAACAGATTTGTTAAAGACAAAACTTTGTTTTATTTATGCGTAAATAATTCATGTAAATATCCGGTTGAAGAATTTAAAAACATTTTACCTTTAGAGTAAATATCCTTGGAAGAAAACCCACAAGGGATTCAACTGAAATCAATACTGAATTTCAAAATTAAATTGGCGTGGTTTTTGAGCCAAATTTGTATAACATGATATTTCAACACTAATCCAAAATTCACATATTATGAAAAAAATAATCTTATTTTTTATAGCTTCCATATTTGTATTTACTGTTAATGCTCAAATAGGAACTGGTCATGGGGATTTCTTAACTCCTTTATTCGAAATACACAAGGGTATTAAAAACTCTAAAAACCCAAATGATATTCATAATAAAACAAAAGGATCTCCATATGAAAATGAAAAGTTTGAATTAGGAGAAATTGTACATACGAATTCTAAACAAAAAATTCAAAAATTATTTTTGCGATATAATGTATTTGATGATCAAATAGAAGTAAGTAAAACCTCAGAAGTTTCTGAATTACATGGTCTTCTTAAGAGTGAACATATATATGCTCGTATTAATAATAAAGAATATCATTATAAGAAGTACAAAGATTTAAACAACCAAACAAAGAAAGGGTATTTAGTCAAACTAAAAGGTAATGCCAAAATCAGTTTATACAAATTACTTGTAAAAAAATATACCAAAGCCAAAATTGCAAATACTTCATACCATAAAAATACTCCTGCAAAATTTACAGATCAACAGGCCTATTATATAGAAATAAACGAAAAATTATTCCCTGTTAGTTCAAGTAAAAAGAAAACGGCAAGTATCTTTCCTGAAAATCAAAAAGAAGTAAAAGATTTTATTAGTAAAGAAAATTTAAGTTTAAAGAAAGAAAAGGATTTGGCTAAATTAATAAGTTTCTATAGCACATTATAAAACCTTTTTTAAGTAATGTGTCCATAAAACACTTAATCATTTTTTCATTTTGAGTCATTCAATAAACGTCAAAAAAGTGTATTTCATAGATTTTTTAAACACATTAAACCATAGACGAACAACAAGTTAGTAATCTAAATCCTACAATTTTTACGGTTTTACCGTAAAAATTGTATGTGAATTATCTGTTAAAATTGCAATTTTATTCCTAATAATTTAATGCTTCATGTGTTTGAATTATGAAATTCGTAAAAATTTGATCAAAAAAGCTTAATATTTGTATTTAAAGTGTTATTTCTTTAAGTTTATCACACCTAAATCGAAAAACTATGAGAAGAATATTACTTTTTTTATGCTTAACAGCATCGTCGGCATTATTTGCTCAATTACCCCGAAATTTACTTACACCTACTACCAGAGTTTCTTTATATGATGAATATGATGGTAGTATTTATATGAAGAGTCGTTATAAAGAATCAAGTGTTATTGATGAAAAATCAGGAACTTTTGATGCTAAACTTAAGTATAACATTTATTCTGATGCTCTTGAATATAATTCACAATCTAAATTATACGAAGTGGTTAAAAGCCCAACTATTCATGCTCGAATTGATGGTGATTATTTCTATTACTGTGAATTCAAAAATCAACGAGGAAGCAATAGAGATGGCTACTATGTATTAGTAGAATTAACCGATAGGTATCGTATTTATAAAAAATTTACACTCAAGGTAAAAGATCCCGAAAAAACAGGTCCAATAATTAGTGGTCCTTCTGACCCAGGAACACTTAGAATGCTTACCTCCTATTATCTGGAAGAATCGGGTGTTATCATGGAATTACCTATGAACAAAAAAGAAATGCTTGCAGCATTTAATGATAAACAAAACGAGTTAAAAACGTATTTAAAAAAGGAAAAAATTCGTTTGAGAAAAGAAGAAGATTTAATTCGACTTGTTGCTAGATATAATGCTCTAAAAAGCTCTGACTCTAGCCCGTCACAAAGTCTTTTAAGTAATACGGATCGAGGTAACTAACATCTTCGAAATCTTTTTTCAAAAATTTAGGATAACTTAACATTGCCATCTCATTTGCAGATGGCAATTTGTTTTGTATAAATACAGCATTAACATCGCTACAAATAGCTGAAAATTTCTCAACACCATTACCTATAAAATATACTTTTTTCTCCTGCAAATACGCTTCAAAAGAGGTGTCAATAAGAATCTCTGCTTCTGTCTTTCTTATTTCTTCATAAGTATTAGTAAATACACCAGAATACACTTCCATTCTTCGAGCATCAAGCATAGGGATAATATAGCTGTCTTTTTCCTGTGATACCTGTAGTGCTAGCGAGTGAAGAGTAGGAACAGATAGTAATGGTATATCTAATGCATAGGACAAACCTTTTGCTGCAGACACCCCTATTCTTAATCCCGTATATGATCCAGGCCCCTTGCTAACTGAAACGGCAGAGAGGTCCTTTGGAGTCAATCCAGCTTCTTTGATAACTTTATCTATAAAATTATGCAATCGTTCTGCATGAGAATATGTACTATCATAATCCTCTATTAATCCAATCACCTCTTCGCCATTAGCTAAAGCTACAGAACAATTGGTTGTTGAAGTTTCTATACAAAGGATATAAGCCATTTATCAAAAATTTAGGCAAAGATAATCTAATTAGACAAAATTGTTTATCTAATTAGATGTGTCCTTTACTAAATATTATACTGAAGTTTTAACTGATAAATATTTTGATTAGTATCTAACTTTTGATGGTATTTTTATTTGGTAGATTTTTTCTCTTTCTCGGTAGTTACCTTATCTCCTGTTTTAAGTATTTTGGTAACTACATTATAAGGCCCTGTTATAACTTCATCTCCCTCTTTCAATCCGCTAGTTATTTCGATATTACTATCATCCTGGATACCCGTTTTTATCACTCTTAATTTTGCTGTTTCGCCATTCTTAACGAACACACATTCGAATTTTTTATTGGTATCTGATGAAATTTTATCCTTAGATGAAATTTCTTTTATAGCAGAAGTATCGTTTTTAATTACTATTGAGCTTATAGGAACTCCTATTACATCCTTTCTTTTATCGGTAATAACATCTACTGTAGCTGTCATACCCGGTCTAAACGGAGAATAGTTTTCGGGTTTACCTTCTGTTAAATCAGTATACGATTCTTCCAGAATTCGAACTTTCACTCTAAAATTAGTTACCTGATCTGCACTTACAGCATTTTCTGCAGAGTTAGCAATTTCTGTAACGATTCCTTTAAATTGTTTCTTTAGATAAGCATCTACTTCAACAATAGTAGAGTCTGCGATTGAAACTTTAACGATATCATTTTCATTCACATCTACTTCTACTTCCATATTACTAAGGTCAGCAACACGTACAATCTCTGTACCTGCCATTTGTTGAGTACCTACTACTCTTTCTCCAAGTTCTACAGACAACTTAGAAATTGTACCAGTCATCGGGGCATATATCGTAGTTCTGCTTAAATTATCTTTGGCTTCATTAACAGTCGCCTGAGCACTTCTTACATTATAATATGCCGATTGTTTAGCAGCTTCTGCTCCTTCATATGCCGAGATTGATCTATCCCAATCTGCTTTAGAAATCACTCCTTTATCAAACAATGCTTTATTACGATCATAGCTTAGTTTTGATTCCTTTAAACTAGCTTCAGCTTGTCTTAATCCTGCTCTTACATTTTCTAATGCCGCTTGAGATCTGTTTAATCCAGATTGAATAATATCTGGATTTATACGAACCAAAAGATCTCCTTTTTGAACTTGTTGACCTTCTTTGATTGGCAAGTCGATAATCTCTCCTGATACTTCTGAAGAAAGTTTAACCTCTACTTCGGGTTGTATTTTGCCAGTAGCTGAAACAGTTTCTACAATATCAATTTTCTCAATTTTGGTAACTGATACTTCTTTAAAGTTTCCGCTTTCGCCAAACCATCCTGCTTTTTTACCATAAACGAGTAGTATGATCACAACAGCAACTATACCTAAAATGAAGAGTAATTTTTTTTTATTCATGACGTACTTTAACGTTAATTCTATTCTATGAAAATACAATCTTTTTCTATATAGTAGCCAAAAAATCGAATGCTACTATTCTATAATTTTATATCAGCGATCTTTATTCCGAAATAAAGTTCTAGCACTTTTAATTTAAAAATATAATCAAATTTATTTTGTACTTCCTGGCTCTGTGCATTTTCTAACCTAAATTTTGATTGACTAAAATCAAATGCATTAGTTAGTCCTACATCATAACGATCTTTTGCATATTCATATGCTCTTTCCTGAGCCTTTACAGAAACCTGAGCAGCCTCATATGCCTCTGCAGCTCCTTTTGCATCAAGATATGCCTGGTATACGTTACTATCCAAATCCAATTCTGCCTGTTCTAATTGAAATTCTGTACGCTTTACATTAACCTTATTTCTTTTTACAGCATTCCTTGCAGAAAACCCATTGAAAATTGGTACTTGAAGAGATAATCCATAAGAAATCCCATCATTGGTATACAACTGATCAATATATGATGCAGCATTCTGTTCTACAAGAAGTAGATTAGGACTCTGAGTAATAACATTCTGCCCTGTTGCTTCTACAACACCAATACTCTGAGTTGATACAGGATTATTCTCATCCAAAATACGTGCAAAAGATTTAGCTCCTGATTCTCTTGTATTATAATTAAAAGAACCGTTTAATGTAGGATAGTATGCTCCTCTTGCAATTTCAAGGTCTTTTTCTGCTATAAGTTTATTCTGCTCGGCAATCTGTACTTCGTATCTTGATTCTCTGGCTTGAGCAATCACTTGATCAATAGGTTTATCTAACATCTCTGATCCGGGAACCAGATACTCTTGTTCTATAATATCAAAATCTTCGTAATTTTTAATTAGCAACCGTTGCGCTAATCCAATTAATGCAATCTGCACAGCATTTTCTGCCTGCACAATTCTAGTTAATTCATCTGCCGAAGTTGCTTCAATTTCGAGAAGATCACCCTGAGGCAACACTCCTGCTTCTACAAGATCTTTAGTACGTTGTAATTGTTCTAAGGTGATCTCGTGCTGTTTCTCTACTACTTTTAAAGATTCTTTGTTTAAAAGCACCTGTAAATAACTATTTGCAACAAATAACGCGATATCATCTTTAGATTTGCCAAGATTATATTGACTTAGTAGTTTATTAAGTTTAGCTCTTTGAAATCTTTTTATATTTCTTAAACCACCAAATATGGTTATTCCAGCACTTACATTATAATTAGAACTTCTAAATGTCTGTGTTTTATTTTCGTTTGTAATAGGATCTGTTGATAAACCAGAACTCCAAAAGTTAGAAGCAGATGCATTTAATGAAGGTAGAAAATTTCCTATAGCATCAATTCTATCAATTTCTGTTGCCTCTACATCTAATGCTGATTGCTTTATCGCAATATTATTTTCTAAAGCATATTCTACACATTCGCGTAATGTCCACTTCTTTTCTTGTGCCTGAGTTTCTAGCACTCCAAAAAACGTAATACATAAAATTAAAATTCTAACTCTCATAAGTTTAAAATCTATAGTGTTCTTTTGTGACGAGAACTTGCCTAAATCTTTTACTATTATTTTCATACTATGGTATAGGTATATATTTGATTGATGTTGTTACAGATTATTTAAAAAAATATTTTTAATTACCTAACTACTATCAAAAATACTATTTTAAAACATGCTGGTTTTAGCCTTTTTCATCTTCTTTTTTAATTGGCTCTGTTTTATTCCAAACTTTAATATCATCTTCTTCGGTTATTCCTGATAGGATTTCAACATTA
The DNA here is from genome assembly GCF_051627225.1 of Aquimarina macrocephali. Taxonomy (NCBI): domain Bacteria; kingdom Pseudomonadati; phylum Bacteroidota; class Flavobacteriia; order Flavobacteriales; family Flavobacteriaceae; genus Aquimarina; species Aquimarina macrocephali. Next base: position 2,891,015 of record NZ_CP151795.1, on the reverse strand, counting down.
ATACCATCAGAAATACCAATCTCAACATCTTTTCTTTCAAACTTCTGATCTCCTGTTTGCACTTCTACATAAGGGTCTTCTGTTTCTTTATCAAATTGTAAAAGTGCTTCTTTTACAGCGAGAATATCATTCTTTGTTTCCAAAACAATTGAAGCATTTGCGCTATACCCTGCTCTTATAAAATATGACTTATCCAGAAAAACTTCACCTTCGATTTTAAACTGAACTGCTCCTTGTTCCTCATCTCCTTTTGGTGCAATGAATTTTAGTTTTGCATCAAATTCTTTATCTCGAATTGCTCCCAGACTAACTTTTAGAGGCATATCAATTTTTAACTTATTCACTTCTGCTTCATCTACTTTTCCTTCAAAAATCATTTTGTTCAAATCTGCAATTGTAGCAATTGTGGTTCCATCGTTAAAGTTATTACTTTCGATCACCTGATCTCCTTCTTTAACAGGAATCTCAAGGATTGTTCCTGATACAGTTGCACGTATATTAGTATTAGCTGTAGAAGAACCTCCTGCAGAACCCAATCGTATGATCTGAAGATCGCTCCGAGCATTTGAAAGGTCTTGTTTTGCCTGACTATACCTTAGATCTATATTGTTAAAATCCTGACTAGAGATTACTCCTTTATCAAAAAGTGCTTTATTTCTATCGTACTCTACCTTAGAGTTATTTAGAACAATTTGTGCATTTTTAACACGTCCTCTGGCACTGTTTAAGGATTGTTCATTAGGCACTACTTTTACTTTAGCTATTAAATCTCCGGTTTTTATTGCTGCTCCTTCTTCAACATAAATCTTTTCTATAATTCCAGAGATCTGGGGTTTGATTGCCACTTCATCCTCAGGAACTACTTTTCCTGTTGCTACTGTTTTTTCTTCAATAGAAGTTTTAAACGCTTTTTCTGTAGTAAATACAATCGGTGATTTGCTATTAGAATCTAGAAGGTACTTACCTGAAAAACCAAGTAAGGCCACGAAAATTACAACTAGTAAAATTTTAAAAAACTTTTTCATTTTGATTGATGATTATTCTGGTTATTTATTTTATTCTTCTCTTAATGCCTCTATTGGCTTTATGCTTACTGCTTTTTGCGCTGGAATAAGTCCTATTAGCGTTCCTAACAACACTATTGACAATAATGCTCCTGCTACCGCAAAGAAATCGACTGTAGGATTTAAAATGGGCACATTATCATTATTACCAATTGCAGTATTAATACCCCAAAGTAACAGTGTACCAAAAATAAAACCTAATAATCCTGCTATAAAAGTAAGCAATACAGACTCTAACATGATTTGCCCTCTTACTTCTGCTGGTGTCGCCCCCAATGCTCTACGCACTCCAATCTCTCTTGTACGCTCTTTAACTGTTATTAAAAGAACATTACCTATTGCAATTACTCCGGCAATAAGTGTAGCTATTCCTACTATATAAGTAATTAAACGCATGCCGGCCAGGAATCCATTAATTTTTGCCACTTCTTCGCCTAAATTAAAACTCCCAAAAGCCTGTGTATCATCTGGATGCACATTATGCATTCTCTTAAGCGTAGTTTTTATTGTAGCTTCTGTATTTACTATATTCTTATCTGGTTTGGCAGTAATCACCATCCAGGATATATTTTCACCTTGGTTAAAAATTGTTTGAAACGTTGTGAATGGCAGGAAAATAGAATCGTCTCCTTCAAATCCAGATTGAGTAGGTTTATACACTCCTATTACTTTGAAATAAATTCCATTTATTCTCACAAAATCCCCTACCGCTTCTTCATCTTTATCATAGAATTGCTTATAGATATCTTCACCAATAACACAGACTTTACGTTCATATTTTATATCTTCTTCATTAATAAATCTTCCACCATCAAATATTTTTTTCTTTGATACTTTGTCGATCGTTGGATAATCACCAAATACCTTAAATGCTCCCGACTTAGACCCTTTTACAAATTGCCCGGGTGGAGTTCCCCATTGACCAGTAACGTTACGAGGAGCGATATACTCAATATCATCAACCTGAGATTCTAATGTTTCTACATCATTTAATGTGAGTTGCATTCGTCTCCCTCTTTTAAAACCTTCGTTAGGTATACTGGTTTGTTGCCCCCAAACAAACATCGTGTTGGTTGCAAAATCATTAAACTGACTTCTAAAACTATTATCCAAGCCCTTAGCCATTCCCAAAAGAAACACAAATAAAAACACTCCCCAGGTTACCCCGATAACTGTGATTATGGTTCTTATTTTATTCTTACGAATAGCTCCATAAATTTCTTGCCAGGTATCTCTTTCAAATATAAATTTCATACCAATTCGATTTTTAGTTATTCATCTCTCAACGCAATTATAGGCTTTATTCTTGCTGCTCTTCTTGCTGGAATATATCCTGCTAAAAGACCAAAAAATATCAATATTATTGTTGCAATCATAATAATACCTGTGTCAACTTTAGGGTTAAGAATAAAGAACTCTTCCAGGTTATTACCTATAAGTTTTAATGCCAGAATCCCCAAAATTAATCCAAGATATCCTGCAACTGATGTTATCAGAACTGATTCTTGGAGTACCATAGCTATGATAGATTTTGGCGACGCTCCCAGTGCTTTTCTGATTCCTAATTCTTTGGTACGTTCTTTAACACTAAATGTCATGATATTACCGATACCAATAATCCCAGAGATTAGAGTACCTATACCCACAACAAATATGATCATATAAATACCTCCAAGAATAACCATGGTTTCTTTTATGTCTTCTGCAAAACTTCGCACCCTGATTGCGCTTTGATCGTCTGGTGCTACTTTAAATTTTTCTTTGAAATCTTCTTCAATTTTTTTAGAAAATGCAATAGCCTGCTCGGTACTCATAGCCATATTATAAGATAGGTTTATCTGGTTAATATGATCATTATTTCCATAGAGTAATTGAACAGTTTTATATGGCATATAGATTATTCGCTCTTCATTATCACCGCCACTATCTTGAAAAACTCCAATTATTTTATAGGCTATCCCATCTACATTTAGCATTTTACCTAAGGCCTTTTCATTTTTAAAAAGATCTTTCTCTACCAATCTACCAATAACAATGTTCTTGGTACGCTCATTAACATCTGATTCATTAAGATATCGTCCATTCATCATTATGGTTTTCTCAAGATATTGATGATCTGGGTGTACTGCTCTTATGCTATAGCTACCAGATTCTTTTTTATATTTTGCAGAACCATTTCTATATATTCTTGGGGTAGCAAACTCAACCTTGCCTATATAATTACTTTTTATAAATTCGAAATCTTCATTTTTAAACTGAATTCTTCTATTTTCCTGAAAGCCTTTATATGCTTTTGATGTGTTTCCTCCACGAATGAATATGATATTTTGAGCGTCATCGACAAAACTGCTTAAAAAACTATTGAGAAGACCATTACCCAGCCCTAATAGAATGGTAAAGATCAGGATTCCTAAAGCCACCGTAAACCCAGAAAGGAATGTACGTAGTTTATTTTTCCCTATGGCTTCAAATATTTCACCCCATCTATCTCTATCAAACATATTGAGATGCTCTAACTTGTTCTACTTCTTTATCTTCAACAATAACACCATCTTTAAGGTGTACTATACGTTTACACATATCAGCAATATCCGGCTCATGAGTCACTACTAATATTGTTTTACCTTCATCATTAATATTCTGAATGATATCCATTACTTCATAGGATGTCTTACTATCCAAAGCTCCTGTGGGCTCATCTGCCAATAACACTTTAGGATCTGCAGCTAATGCTCTGGCAATTGCTACACGTTGTTTTTGTCCTCCGGAAAGTTCACTTGGTAAGTGCGTTGCCCATTCTGCCAACCCTACTTTGCTAAGATAATCCATTGCTGTATCAATTCTTTCTTTTCGCTTTTTGCGTTGGTAGTACAATGGTAGAGCAACATTTTCTAAAGCTGTCTTGTAATTAATCAAATTAAAGGATTGAAAAACAAATCCTAAAAATTTGTTACGATACTGTGCTGCTTTAGTTTCGTTTAATCCTTTGATAGGAACCTCATCTAAAAAATAGCTTCCGCTATCGGCCTCATCTAACATTCCTAAGATATTTAACAATGTAGATTTTCCAGAACCCGAAGACCCCATTATAGCGACCAACTCGCCCTCTTTTACATTAAAATCTATTCCTTTGAGTACATGAAGCGAATTGCTTCCCATTTGGTAAGATTTATGTAAGTCTTTTATTTCAATCATAATACTGGATTAAGATTTGTAAGGCAAAATACCTTAGTAAAACTGAGACCACTAGCCTAAAAATACTATATAGTATTAGATCAATCTTACAGTTTTCCCCTGAAGACTTATTGATTGGTTAGTGTCGTCTTGTTACATAAGACTAACTAGATGGTATTTTTGTTACAGCTTTTCTTGTTATGAAAATGTTAAAAAATTAAGAACTCTTTAATTAAGGCTTCTTTGTAGTTGTCAATTTTCTTTTATTTCTATAAATAAAATACCCCACAACTCCTATTAAGATATATGGTACAACCATTAGATATACAATACCATTATTGATCCCTTTTGCTGTTTCCTGCCCTTCTTCGTTCTCCAAAACCGCTCTGCACATTGCACATTGTGCCTCTACCGGGGTGGTAAATATCAAAAAAAGAATTAGTATGTAAAAAACTTTTATTCGCATAAATATGTATTCAAACTAAACATAATATGGTGATATCATAAAATATACAATCACTCCTGTAACAGCTACATATAACCAAATCGGAAATGTAATTCTCGCAATTTTTTTATGCCTATCAAACTTTTTTGCCAATGCTCTTACATAAGCAATCAACACAAAAGGAATAACGACAACAGACAGGATTATATGAGTGATTAAAATAAAATAGTATATGTATCGTATCATCCCTTCTCCTCCAAATCGAGTAGAATCACTAGTCATATGATACGCGATATACATAAGTAAAAACAATACCGAGCATAAAATAGCTGTTTTCATGAGCTTCTCATGCAATGTAATATTCTTATTTTTTATTGCCCACAAAGCAGCTAGTAAAACCACAGCAGTTAAACCATTAATCGTAGCATATATTGGTGGTAAAAAAGTAAGAGGTTTCACATCAAATCCAAGTTTTCTCAGATTAACCCCAAATAATGCAGCTACTGCAAGAGGAATAAAAACCGATAAAACTACAATCCACTTATTGTATTTTTTTTCTACATCTGATTGGTTGTTGTTACTCATTCTTATTTAATAGTTTCTTTATATCTTCTAATAGAATAGTTATTTGCTCTTCTTCACCATTTTCATCTACTTTTTCCTTTACTCCAATTGTTCCTCTATAGTAAATAATTGGATTGCCTGCTGCATCGTACCTAGATCTTATATATCCTTCCTGATCAATTAAAGCAAAGTAGCCGTTATGTTCAAATCCACCCGGTACATCGGGATTCTCTGCTGCATAAATATTGAATCCAGCATTGGCCAACTCATAGATATCTTCTCTATCTCCTGTCAAAAAATGCCAGTCAGGATCTGTTACTTTATACTTCTCTGCATACTTCTTAAGTCTTTTTGGGGTATCAAACTTAGGATTGATCGTAAAAGAAGCTACTCCAAAGTTTTCATCGTCTTTTAATTTATTTTGCAGATACACCAAATTTTTATTCATCTTAGGACAAATAGTTGGGCAACTGGTAAAGAAAAATTCTGCTATATATACTTTACCCTTATAATCATGATTAGTAATTAGAATACTATCCTGATCTAAGAATGCAAACTCAGGAACTTTTTTTGGTGTTCCGTTAAGTTTTATATAACTAAGTTTTTCATTAGCAACAGGATTACTAGCACTCATCCTATCGTTTTTAACAATCGAAGTGCTTTTAATTCTATTTATAATCTTTGGTATAAAAATGATTCCAAAAATTAATATGATAAACGATATCCCGATGTATGAATTTTTTTTCATGGGTTTATTCTTTATTTCTCTTTACGATCTGCTTTATATTTTTTTAAAGCTAAACGATACTCTGCAAGAATCACTTTTACATCATCACTCATGACATTTGATAAATCCGCAACAGAACTTGCATCATAACCATATACTTTTGATTCGTTTTCTTTCAAATTACCGTCTCTCCCTCTTAGTCCTCCATTTTTGTCAATTATATACACATACTGCGTAGCGAAATTATCATCTAATTGATGTGGCACTTCTAAACTCTTAAACAAGGCTTTTATGCTTTCTGGGGTACCAAAAATAAAGTTCCACTCAGAAACATCGGTAATATCATCTAATTCATCCAACAGTTTCTTTGCAGCATTCTCGCTACCGTAAGGTAAAACCATCACAAATTGAAAGTCCCGAAATCCATAATTTTTTTTATAAATCTTTTGATTTAGGTTGAAGGCATTTCCCTGTTTGTTATGAATATCTTTACCCAAGAAACCCAGTACGGTAATCTTATCAGAAAAACTAACTTCTTTTTTGGATAAAGGCTCAAAATTTTTAAGATCCTCTATAGATTCATTAAGTACAGGGAGTTTAGCGAAATTATGTACTCCAGAAGCAAAAAATAAATAAGCCACAAGTGGTAATACAAATAAGATTCCTAAGACAAGAAATTTTTTCATTTGACAAGTATCAAATAGTTATAAAATCGATATCTAATACTGTTTATCATTTCAATTTACCAGAAAAGAAAATTCAAACAACAAATAGTATAAATTTTTGAAATAAGTTTAAAACAATTGTGCAAAAATAAAAAAAGACGGCTTAACAAACCGTCTTTTTACAATGCTTTTAACTTATATACCTAAAGGATTAAAAGTCCCAGCTTTTATGCCCTGCTTTAAAAACTTCATATACATAATCTCCTTCTGTAAGCAGGATAAATATTAAATAACAAATTAAGAAAATTCCTGTCCAAACTACTGCTCTTCTTAAGCCTTTAGTTTCACCCTCCATATGCATAAATGCCCAGGTGATATAATATGCTTTGTAAATTGTAAGAATAATAAAAATCCAATTTAATAGTTTCATACTAATTAAAGTGGTTTCTATTAAAAACGCAGGTTTTATAATCCCAAATATTACTTCTACTATTGTAACAACAGATAATAGAATAAATACTTTCCAGATTCTTCCTATATTCGATTCGTGATGTGCTGTATCGTGTGCCATGCTGTATAACTACTAAATTTTTATTAAACCAGGTAAAAGAATGTAAATACAAATACCCATACCAAATCTACAAAGTGCCAGTATAAACCAACCTTTTCTACCATTTCATAATTCTTTCTCCTTTCATAAGTACCAAGAATTACATTGATAAAAATAATGATATTAATAACGACTCCAGAAAACACGTGAAAACCGTGAAAACCAGTAATAAAGAAGAAGAAGTTAGCAAATAATGGAGTACCATATTCATTATGTACAAGATTTGCTCCTTCTACTATACCAATGGCATCTGCCTGTATTCTTTTTAAAGACTCTGTTCTTGATAAGATTGTTTTCTCTCCTTTTTCTGTTAGCGTTTGGGTTCTTACCAAAAGATCTTTTCTTTTTGCAAAACCTGTTCTTATTTCTTCGATAGTATAGGTAGGAAGAGTTCCTTCCTTTTTGTACCAGATTCCATTTTTTCGCTCATGCTGAGTCCTATCCTTATGGGTATCGATAATTGCGATATCTTTTAGACCTACTCTATGTCCTTCTCCATCCACAAATTGCAAAATTTGTCCTCCTTTGGTTTCTACTGCACCGTATTCTCCTTTGATAAAATTTTTCCACTCCCAGGCTTGTGACCCTACGAATATTGCTCCACCAATTATAGTCAGGAACATATAAAAAATCACCTTTTTCTTTTTCATATGATGTCCAGCATCTACGGCTAACACCATAGTTACCGAAGAAAAAATCAGAATAAAAGTCATCAAAGCCACATAATACATTGGAGCATCTACCCCATGTAAGAATGGAAAGTGATTAAATACTTGGTCAGCTATTGGCCATGAATCTATAAACTTAAATCTTGAAAAGCCATAAGAGGCTAAAAAACCAGAGAATGTAAGTGCATCCGAAAGGATAAAAAACCACATCATCATCTTACCATAACTTACCTTGAGTGGTTGATTGCCACCTCCCCAGGTTTTATCTTCAGTACCTGTTTTAGTAACAGTTGTTTCCATATAAAGAATTTGGTATTGTTAAATTTTCCACAAAAATAATCAATTTTATCATTTCACCTGCTCAAATTTATTTTTTAATTGTCACAGATGCTTTTCTTTAAAACAATCTCTTTTATAGTATTAAATCAATGATCTAAGATCATTTAACGAAATACAAAAACAAAAAGAGATAAACCCACAGGAAATCAACAAAATGCCAGTACATAGCACCTAGTTCTAAACCAAGAGTTTGACCTGTTTTATATTTTTGTTTAAAATGATTATAAATTACAACTAAAAGCACTAATATCCCTCCAATGATATGTGCTAGGTGTGTTACTACAATGATAAACATAAATGTAGTAACGATATTAGATGTCGGACCTGTAAAATGATATCCTTGTCTAATAATATCGCTAAACCCTTCAAACTGCAAGAATATAAATATAATTCCTAATGCAAGTGTAGAGAGTAGTAATAATGTAGCTAAGCCTCTATTATTTTTCTCAATCGCAGTTTTCACAAAGTAAAATGTAACGCTACTTGCTACTATTATCAATATACTATATATAAATGCATTTGGAAAAACAAGATCTATCCCCCAGTCTTTCCTACTTTTACTCACAACATAAGCACTAGTAAGTCCTGCAAACACCATTGCCATACTGATCATAGCAAACCACATCATGGTTTTTTTGGATCTATTAACTTTTTCTTGTGTTGTTCCTTGTGTTAAATCCATATTCTAACAAATTTATCTACTACATAAATGACTTGTAATAACGTTATATACAAAACACTCATTAGCATTAATTGTTTTGCTGTTTTAGCATCTCTAACCTTATATAATCGAACTGCAGATCTAATTAAAATTATTCCTAAAAACAGAATGATTACTCCTGACACCGGAGTAAGATAAAGTTTACCAGTAACTCCAAAAACAGGTATTAAAGAGGTTACCACAGTCCATAATGTATAAATAATAACCTGCACAGCAGTGCCTTGATCTCTTTTACCTGTCGGAAGCATAAAAAATCCTCCTTTTTTATAGTCATCAAACAAAAACCATCCTATAGCCCAAAAATGTGGAAACTGCCAAAAGAATTGAATCATAAACAATGTTCCTGGCTCTATTCCAAAATTATTTGTTGCTGCCACCCAGCCTAACATAAAAGGAATTGCTCCGGGAATAGCACCAACAAAAACAGACAATGGTGTTTTTGTTTTTAATGGAGTATATAAACTTACATATATAAATATAGAAATCGCTCCAAACATAGCCGTTTGAGGATTAATCGTATAAAGCACAGATATTCCTGCAATTGTAAAAAATGTAGCAATTGCAAAAGCCGTATTAACAGACATTCTTCCAGACGGAATCGGTCTATTTTTAGTACGATCCATCAGCTTATCTAAATTTCTTTCTATAATCTGATTATACGCGTTTGAGGCCCCTACCATAAAATAACCTCCTACAGCGAGAAGAATCAGAGTATTCCAGGAAACTGTTTCTACACCTAACAAATATCCGGCAACAGAAGAAAAAACCACACTTAATGCCAGACGCATCTTTGTAATTTCTTTAAAATCCTGAACAATCGAGGTTTTTATAGTATTCGTTTGGGTCACGCTCAAATTTTGCACGTTTTCTAAATAGCTTTTTTAAAAGTGGTGCAAAGATATATCTTAAAAGCATTTTAGACAACTTATAACTACTTATAATTCACCTTTTAACAACTTCCCTCACAACAAACAAACAATTCTAAGAGCTGATCAAAATTTCTTTTTACAGAACATTTTGATAATCACCCCAATAGCCAAGAGTAATTTTTGTGCTTTATTAACGACAAATCATCATAAAAAACCACATAAAATCATCTCTAATGAAAAAATTACTGATTCTCGCAGCCTTTACACTTTTCTTTGCAGCCAATGCACAAGATAAAGAAGTCAAAATCACGGTTGATCCATTGTCTGATAATATTTATATGCTAACTGGTCAGGGAGGTAATATTGGTGTTTTCAAAAACGAAAAAGGATTGTTTATCATTGATGATCAATTTGCAAGATTATCAGATAAAATTCTCACCAATCTAAAAACAATAAGCGACCAACCGGTTACTATGGTAATCAACACACATTATCATGGGGATCATACCGGCGGGAATGAAAATATGGCGAATAGAGGCGCTACGATCTTTGCTCAAAAAAATGTAAGATCCAGAATGGAAAAAGGACAAAAGGAAAAAGGAAGCATTGTTCCGCTATCGTTACCAGTAATTACATTTAACGAAGGGTTGCAATTATATTTCAAAGATGAAAACGTAAAAGCGTTTCATGTACACAATGCTCATACCGATGGAGATGCTCTTATCTATTTTGCAAATGGAAATGTACTACATATGGGAGATACCTTTTTTAATGGACGTTATCCCTATATAGATTTAAAATCTGGCGGAAGCATTAAGGGATACATAAAAGCATCAGAAAAGGCATTACTTATCGCAAACGATGCCACTAAAATCATTCCCGGACATGGGAAATTGGCAACGAAAAAAGATTTGGAAATGTTTTTGAAAATGCTAAAAGAAATCACCAGTACTATTCAAAAAGAAATCGATGCTGAGAAATCTGAAAAAGATATTACAAAGAACACCTCGCTTACGGCGACTTATGATGCAAAAGGATATGGTGATGGATTTATTAACTCAGAACGTATGCGAAAAACGATTTACACTAGTCTCACCAAATAAAAAGAATCCATTAAAAAAAGCCTGCTAATATAATCAGCAGGCTTTTATCTTTAGTTCTGTATTTTAAAAACAATCGGCAACTGATACTTCACAGTTACAGCTCTACCTCTTTGTTTACCAGGTGTCATCTGTGGGAACAAGTTAATCACTCTTTGCGCTTCTTTTTTTAATTTTGGATGCGCTGCTCTAACCCGGATGTTCTTAATCATCCCATCGTCATCAACATCAAACTGAGTATAGATTCGTTGCACTCCTGTTAAACCATATTTTTCTCCTAATTCTGTATTAAATTTTCTGGAAACGATTTTTCTAATTTTTTCAGAAAAACAAGCCGCCTTTTCTTTATTGGTCCCTAACATTTCACATCCAGGAAATACAGGAACAGATTCTACTTTTATAAAATCAAAAAACGGAGGATCTTCAACTACAGGCTCTACATCCTTAATTGTACTAGGATCAAATGGCTTAGATTCAATTGGTTCATTTTTGAACACCTTATCTGCATCTGTTATTTCAGTATCATTATCAATGACTTTAAATTCTTCTGGAACAACAGCTGGCTTTGTATACTTTCTGGCAACTTCTTTTGGCCTGGGCTCTTCATAAATTTTGTAAACCCCATCCCAATCTACATCGGGCTCTTCAATTGTAAGGTCAATATCGCTATCATTAACTATTGGTGTAGCGGTATACACCTCAAACATTACATAGGTAAATAAAAGACTTGCTATAAGTCCAATCTGAAAATTCACCAATGTACTTTTTCGTACATTAGCATCGTGCTTGTTACTCATAATATTTAGTTTTAACGTTACAATTAATCTAAATCAACAAGCATACCAAAAAAAAGAATCCCGTCTACATATTGTGACGGGATTCTGATATTTTATAAGGTATTTTCTTTTTAGTCCTGTACCTGAAAAACTATTGGTAGAGAATACAGTACACCTACTGCTTTTCCTCTTTGTTTTCCTGGAGTCATTTTAGGTAATAACTTAACAACTCTTTGTGCTTCTTTTTGTAATCTTGGGTGTGGAGCTCTTGCTTGAACACCAACAATATTACCACTTCTATCAATTTTAAATCTCACATAGATTCTATTAACACCCGAAAGACCTAATTCACTACCAATCTCTGTATTAAATTTACGGTTAATAAACTTCTTAACCTTATCACTCATACATTTCTTTTTAGCTGCATTATTTCCTGCTTTCTCACAACCAGGAAAAATCGGCACATTCTCGATAACTGCAAATGGTACATCAGCAATTACTTCTTCTTCATCTGCATCTTCAATTTCTTCTACCTCAACGATCTCTTCTTCCTGATTCGTTTCTGTAGACTCAATAATAGTCTCCTCTACTTCTTCTTCATCCTCTACTACATCAATAATTTCTGGTGCTGGTGGAGGTGGTGGAGGTGGTGGAGGTGTGTTCAGGTTTTGAGTAATTGGCACATCTTCTTCTTCCAATTCATCAAGATTAACCTGGCCTATATCTATATTGGTTCTATCGTAGGTTTTCCACTCTATTCCCTGCCATGTTATAAAAAGAACTAAAATAAGTCCTAATTGAAGGAATAAGATACTTTTCTTAGTTAAATCTGATTTTGGATTTTTCTTTGGTTCCATATTATATAATCGTTATAGGATTGCTAAAATAGCTAATTTCTTTTGTAATTTCCAACTAAAGATCAAAATGTAAAACAAAAAATAAGTTTTTTAACTTTTATGTTATCTACTTTTCAGTGATAACACAGCTGTTATCTATCTGATTTCCTGTTTATTTTGTTTAAATCTTAGTAATTTACTTTTAAACACTACAAAAACAAATACTGCAAAAATTGTACCACTTGTGTTTGCAACTACATCATACCAATCAGAACTACGATATGTTGTTAAAAGTGCTTGTAATACTTCCATCAGGACACCATATAGGATACATATAACCGAAGTAATAATTAAACTCTGTTTTAAATTTTTATTCAATTTTTCAGAAAAAAAGAAAAACAAAGCCCATGCTATAGTTAAGGTAAAATATGCAATAAAATGACCTATTTTATCACTCCCTTCTATCGTAAATGCAACTGGATTAATAAATTTTGCCAGTGACGCCCACGTCACCAGAGAGGTTAATACTACAACCAGGACAAAAAGGGTCTTATGCCCCAACAACCTCTTTATATTCATCTGCAGACAGCAATAGATCGTCAATTTGAGAAACATCAGATATTTTAACCTTTACCATCCAACCCGCTCCATATGGGTCACTATTTACCAATTCTGGTTCACTTTCTAAAGCTTCATTAAATTCGATAATTTCGCCTGCCATTGGTAAGAATAGATCTGATACCGTTTTTACTGCCTCTACGGTACCAAAAACTTCTTGCTCTTCTAATTCTTCGCCAACTGTTTCTACTTCTACATAAACAATATCACCTAATTCGCTTTGCGCAAAATCAGTAATACCAATAGTTGCAATATCGCCTTCAATTTTGATCCATTCGTGATCTTTGGTATATTTTAAATCTACAGGAGTATTCATTTCAAAAAAATTTATGAGTTGTTAATATTATGATGACGAAAATAAATCTATTTTATTAAATTTTGAGAAAACCTGATAAAAAATTATCAAAAAACAATAATACACCACTTTAAACAAAAAGTAATTGGAAAATCTTAATTACCAAAATTATATCTTAATGTAAATCCTCCTCGAATTGTTGTCTGAGGAAATGCGGTAGAAATAGAATACTTAGAAAAGGTGTGATCATAAAATAATAACGCTGTTAAGTTTTTACTTAACGCATAATCTGTAGTAAACTTTATTCCATAAATATCTTGTCCTGCCGTTACCTGGGTATTCTCTAAGTCAAGATATCTAATCAGTGTTTCATTTTGACGTAGTGATAAATCAGCCCTTAGATTAAGGTCACTTTTTATTACTTTTTTTCTTCCTGCTATTTTAGTAGCAAACGTAATGTCTTTTACCCTATACCCAAGCCCAATGATATATTCATTTCCTTGAATTTCGGTAAGTAGATTGTTGTCAAAGCTTAATGACAACGCTCTATCTTTTTTCCATTCTGCAAGGATTTTGATCGAGTTTCTCATTTCCATATCCAATCGAACAAGTGGACTAAACTGTTCGGTTAAATTAACATTAGAATACAATTCTGGGTTTCTATAGTTATCTGCCTCATCAAATTCATTGCCTCCTCTAAATTCTAGATTGGTTTGAAATTGATTAATAGTATAATTAGCTCGATACCCATGGGCTACAGAAAATCTTTTAAAGCGTTTCTTAAACCATTTTAAGTTCATTAAACCTGTATATTTTATATCCCAATTAGGTAATGGAATATCTCTAAAAGCTCCTTTTTTAACTTTTTCTGGATTCCCTCCTGTATAAGCAGCCAAGAATGCCGGTAGTAAAACTGCTTGATTTGTTCTTCCGTAGCCATCAGGAAAGCCATCTCCATCACTATCAACATTTGGATTATTTCCTCTCTCTACTGCTAATCGTCTGGCAATAATCAATCTGTTTTCTCTAAACTTATCAAATGCCTCTGATGAAAACTCATCGCTCTTCTTAAATGCAGTCCTGATCAATACTGTCGAAATTGTAAAATTACCAAAGGTATTTCCGGTAAGAGATTGATACGGATTATCATCAAAAATACTACCATCAGAATTTGTGTTTACCCGATAATTTTCGGTAAAGGTTTCAGAAGAATTTCTATTGGCACTAATATCAATTTTAAGCCCTTTTAACAATCCCAGAGAAGCTTGTATATTAAGTTGCTGTCCTTCTACCTCCTGATATTGTTGGTTAAATTCTTGATATAACGTAAGCCACCCATTACGTGCAGCAAGGTCCCGAATATCAGATTGGCTACCAAAAGTAAATCCAACCGTAGGCTTAAGAGTACCTACAAACCCTGGAGATCTGGTATAACCGGGCAGGAAAATACCATTATCTTGTTGGTAATTCACATTTATTTTTTTCACTGCAGTAACTAATCCAATAAGTGTATTATATGCCTTATCACCTACGCTTAATTTACTTCTACCTCTTTTGGGTTTATTTTTTTGTGGACTCTCTGGTGCTCGAGCTCCTTCCTTTTTATCTTTCGAATCTTTATCGTTCTTTTTTACACTTTTTCTTCCGGGTTTCACTTTGGTTAATCCTGCATATTTATACAATGTATTCATATCCAATGAACCGTTTAACGTATGCACATTAGCATTCTGAACTGTATTTCCTAAATCCGGAATACCTTCTAAAGTTTTTAAAGCTTCACTTCCTTTCACCCATTGGAAATCTGCATTATAGGCATATGTTGCGCGTATAAATTTTAACACTGGTATTTTCTTAAAAGGAACTTCATAATTAACCTGAAGTTGTTGACTATGAGTATTAGGATCTCCTATATCAAAAAAGCCACTCCATACATCTATAGTATTATCAACTTCATTATTTTCATCAATAAAGTTTTTAACAATACGATTATTAGCAGAAGTGAAATTAAAATTCAAAGACTTAGTCAAATTATAGTTGACTCCATATTGCCAATCAAACAGGAAATTACGTTGATATAATGTCGGCAACCTGATATCGTCTGGTCCTAAAGTAATATCTCTAAAAACCTGTTCATTATATTGTCTATTGATATTAGAGTTTACCGAGATACTCGTAGGAAGTAAGTTTACATTAAAATCCTTAATCAAGTCAAAATATTTACTCTTGCCTAAGAACTTAACTTTCTTAAAAGGCTCTACCTCTTTTGGCTGAAAACTAAAATCATAGGTTCCTCCTAGTCTTACATTTTGATCTAGTGATTTTTCTATCTCAAAATCACGATGATCTGTTTGATTATATGTCCCTGAGAATGCAAAGTTTTCTACATCATAAGGCATTGGTTTACCATCCCCTGTTCTCTCTTTACGTAATCCGATAACATTAAAACTTTGCCTTTTTGTATACTCTGTTGATTGTTTTTCTATACGTTCTTTCTCGGCAGGATCAGTTTCGCGATCTAATCGATCCTGAAGTTCTATATCCTGAAATTCGGGATCAAACTGCGGAGTAATTAACTCTTCTCCACGGCTATAATTAAATGGCACTTGCATTCCCCATTTTTTGGGTAATAATTGCCCTAAATTAACATTGGTAGTTACATCATATTGCTTAAGATCCTCTCTACTTCGCTCATTAGGTCCTTGTTCAATCCCTCCGAATCCAATAGTACTAATTCTTCCTGAGGCACTAACATTTGCAAAATCTGCAATATTAGCATCCAAGCTACCTACAGCAGCCCAACCACCTCTATTTTTAAGATCACTTAGGCGCATTTCATTATACCAAACTGTTCCCGATTGATCACTACCACTATCATTTTTGATACCCACCATCATCACTCGTACATCTCCAAAATTAGGATTACCCTTAATTCCTACTCTAAGATTATTAGGACCTGTAAAGAAATTAAGATCATTTGCACTAAGAGCATCATCTCCTAATACATTAGATTTTATTTGCTGAAGAAATTCTAAAGGAAGGCTTAATCGATTATTTTCTGGCCACGCTCCATTCTGACTACTATCGTTTCGATCAGAAACGGTTAAAGGTAATTCGATCTCGTAGAAATTATTGGTAAAATCATTACCCATTCTAATAAAAGCTTTTAGATCTCCATCCTGAATTGGGATTGCCGGTTCAGGAAGCGACTCTGCATGCAAAAACATTTCAAGATTCTCATATTGACGCATATCAACATTGAAGTTCTTATACACTCCACGGGCATCACCAGATTGCAGGTCATTTACTGTAAGCGCCAATGATCGCTCATCGTCTCTTATAATATTATTATTGTTATTTAACTGCTCTCTCACAACTCCGGGTGGCGTCACATAATTTGCGGTCTCCTCAGAACTTACCGAGGTCACAATTACATCACTGTTACCTGTTACATTAAGACCACTTGTTGGGTCATTTACAGTATTACCTTCTACAACATATCTTCTATAATCACCTCTTACCAAATCAAGACTACCAAATCGTAACAAAGTTGGTTCTGCAAAACCAGTAAGATACATCCTCATAAATCGAATAGATCTAAAATCACTAATATTTATAGCTCTATCTGGATTATAAATAGGCACCTTAAAGCGTACCCATCTAGTATTTATTTGACCTCCCAGTACATTAACCGGAATATCTCTAACATCAGATATGTAACCAGTCCCATTATCATTACCCACTCCCATACCTCTAAAAATTGGAATCTCATACTCAAAATAACTATTAATCGTATTCATCGTATTATCCCTATTTACATCTTCTGCTGTAGGGAAAGTGGTATTTCCTCGATCATCATTAGACACATTGGTAGGTGAATTACCTTCTGTACCATTATAACCGTCATATCGTTGTTGAATAGTTCCTCCTGCCTGAAGGAAATAGGTATAATTATCTCCTGAAGGATCATCTAAAGATTGGAATGCGGCATATTCTGGTTTTTGTTTTTCATCCTGATCTCCCAAACCATCAAATCCAGCATCCTGATCTATTCTGTCCGGACCATCAGAATCAAAAGCATAGATCAAGGATTGATTTACAGGAACTCTAGCATAGTCTGTATCTACTGCACTGCCAATACCTCCTTTAGGCAATCCATTTTCATATTGCTTTCTACCATCTTTAAGTACATCTTCACTAATATTACCTAAATTAAATACAATGGTACCTCCTGGGTTATCTACATCATCATATTCGAAAGGATCCATTAACCAAAACTCAATAAACTCTACATTAGACTGTTCAAAATTAGTAGATGTTAATTGCCTGGTAATTCCTCCAAAATTATTTCTGGAATCAGGTTGCGGTAACGAACTCCCGGGAGCATATGCAGGATTAAAATTATATTGTCCTCTTTGTCCTGGTCTATAATTAAGATCCAGTGTAAACAATGCCAAGGTTTGCCCTTGTGAGATATCTGTCTCTGGAAAAATTTCATTAATAAATACTCTTCTGGTAGCATTAGAAGCCAAATCTTGCTCAGATACTCCACTTGGTCTTCCATTACTGTAAAAGATCGGGTCAATAGAATACCAAGACAATTTTGCTCTTTGATATCCCGATTGTATACCATCAACAACAATATCACTAGCAGGATTACTAGGGTCACCAAAACCAACAGGTATACTAGAGAGTTCCCACGACAATGGTGAACTTACATCTATTCTGGTTTGTGCTCCTTCAAAATCATCTATATATGTGGTTACTTTACCGTCAAAATTAGCTCCTCTTGGCGCCCCTGCAATCAGGTAGGCCCCTTCTGCTCTAACAGAAACATTCGAGGGTACATCTGTATCGATATTAGGGAGTTTATTCACCATCCTGGTTAAGAAAGGAACTTCTGTAGAATATGCTACATTAAACCCTAATATTGTATTATTAATAGGCTCAAAATCATAATTAGATTTTTGAGTAATTGGTCTTTCATTCAGATTTAAATAGGTTCCTCCTATAATAAAGTCGTCACTAAATTTATGTTCTATATTTAGTCCTGTAAAACGTTTTGTTTGTTGACCAAAGACAGCATTATTCTCGGTAGAAACCTGAATAGGTGTATTCGAAGACAGTAATGCTTCATCCAGAATATTTACTCTTCCCAATTGATAATTCACTGTATAATCCACTCCTTCCTGCAAAGTTCTTCCTCCCGCAGTAACAGTTACAGAACCTTGAGGAACATTAAATGCTCCCAGAGGAATTCCATCCTGACCAGAAGATTTGTATCTTCCTTTTAATTGAAAGTAATTTTTATCAGCAGATTGCTGTCCCGCAACAATCTTAGTCTGTGTATATAAATCGCGAAATACGTATTGCGCCTGATTTGGGTTATACGAATTAGGATTAGTATAATCTGCTCCAACGGGTCCATTATCAAGTTTATCGAAGAGATGCTCTCCAAATGGTTCTATAGTAGTAAAAATAATACGGCCATTTTGTGAATCAATAGTGACCCCTGGCACATAATCGAAAAAACCATCTCCTCCTTGCACCGGATCATTATTAGGATTAAGACGATCCAGATTAAAAACTTTGAGCAGTGTTGTCTGCTCTACATCACTCGGTAATGCAACCGACGATCCTTCTGCTGCAGTAATATAATTTACCGGAGAAGGATTTGAGTATAAAATATTTAATCTAAAATCATTTTGTTCTAGTCTAAATGCTCCTGTACTATAGATGTTCTTCATCATCAGGTCCCATATTGGTAATGTCACATTAACAATAGGACTTTTAAGCATCTTAACGACTAAACTTTGACTTGAACCTGCGTCTACAGTACCCCCGGTATTATCACCTACAGTTGCATCTACTCCATCATTTGCAAATTCACCAACCTGAAAAACTTCTCCATTTCTGGTATATTGATATGCAATTGCCAAAACCTCATCATTATTCAGCTTTTGATTTAAAGAGATATATCCTAATTGGGGATTAAGCGTATATTCACTTTGATTTAATTTTCTTGCATTTTCTAAAATTGCGTAATCAAATCCTTCATTAAAACTGGCTATCGCACCAACAAATCCTTGTTGCACAGTAGATACTTGTCGTACTGCTTCGGTAACCGGTCCTCCCGGACCAATAGTTGTTGGATCCAGATCGTTATTACCGTTATCAGGAAAAGCTCCTGCACCTGTATTAAATAAAGAAGCTGGTATTGTAAAATTACCGGTATCTGGTGCTTCCCCTATATCCTGAAGCGCAACAATATTACGCGCATTGGTCAAGGTTTGTGCACTTGTTGCTCTATTCGTTACCCATACTTCGATCCTTGTTATCTGTATATTATTATTAATAAAAGGATAACTAGCCAAAGAATTATTATATGTATCTCTAAAATAATGTGATAAAAAGAAATGTCGATTTTCGTCATAATCCAACGCAAAAAGCTCAAAGTCTTCTACCGTTCCTCCTCCTTCTACATTTACAGATCTTGTCTCAGAACGTTGTTCAGAATACACTCCAGTAACAGTGGTTCGCCCAAATTGCAATCCCATTTTAACTCCAAAAAGACTTTGTGCTCCCTGTATCAATGTACTATTTAATGGCATGCTCACATTACCTACCTCGATACTTTGGATAATATCATCTTCTGTAGGCGTGTATTCTAATTTTAATTGATTCTGAAAATCGAAAGTAGATTCTGTATCATAATTGGCTGTTACCTGTAGCCTTGTTCCTATTTTACCCAGTAAACTTAAACTGATTCTTTGATCAAAGTCGAATGTAAAATTACTTCGGTTACGAGGAGAAAAAGCAGGATTATCTTGTTTTGTATAGAGTAATCCTAAATCTATTTCTACAGATCCCTGTGGAACAATTTCAATTTCATTTCCGCCGAAAATAGATTCGAAGAAATTAGAATTGACATAAAAAATAGGAAGTAAATTCTTTCGTTTCTCTTCACTACCGTCTTTTTTACCACTGAAAGCTTCAATCTTTTCTTTAAAATAAGCTCTTCGTTGTTCTTCCTCTACTAAAGCTTCATATTCTGATGGAGTTAAGAAAAGAGGATATCGTACATTAAAGTCCCCGAGTTTCTCCCGATAGATATATCGATTCGTAATCGGATCGTATTCATACTTGGTTACAATACTATTTGGATCTGGTAAAGATAATGCTCCCAAAGAAAATGTAGTACTTGTAGAGTCTCGAACGGTTTGATTGTCCTGCCCCTGTAACACCCCACTATAAAGTGCTATCAAACATACTAATATCCTAAAAAAATCAACGCGTAAGTAATTCGAAAAACTCAATGTTTTATAAATTTTTTAGTGCCTGTTTAATAATATTTTCAACTGTTTCTTTGGGGCTTTGTTTTAGAACTTTATCAATAGCTTTTTCTGCAATTTTTCGATTAAATCCTAGGGTTTCTAATGCAGATAACGCTTCATCTTTATTAGTATTGCTTTGTGACACTGAAACTTCGTCTATATTATATACTTTAAGGATTTTATCCTTTAGATCTATAATAACACGTTGGGCAGTTTTGGCTCCGATTCCTTTAATAGATTGAATTGTAGCTACGTCATTAGAAGCTATTGCTTCTTTAATTTGATCGGGGTGTAATGAGGATAACATGGTTCTGGCTGTACTTGCTCCTATTCCCGAAACCGAGATTAAAAGCCTGAAAATTTCTCTTTCTGATTTTTCGGCAAAACCAAATAAGGTATGAGAATCTTCTTTTACCTGCAGATGTGTATATAACTGTAGCACTTCTCCTTCGGGAATTAAAGAAAAAGTATGTAATGAAATATGTAATAAATACCCTACTCCACCACAATCTATTACTACATCAGTTGGATTTTTTTCAACAAGCCTCCCCTTGATATGTGTGATCATTTGTTAAGTTAATGTACTCTTTTTGAGTTTTTATACTGCAAAAATAAATCCTGATCTTCATCAGGGGTCAGTTTTTTCTCTAATCTTATTTTTTTAGTAGCATTGTTAGTGCTATCAAAAAAAAACACTTTATCAGAGCATAAAATCATAATTATTATTGCTTGAATATTAAAATTCAAGAAGAGCTGAGTGTTAAGCAACCAAATGTAATAAAATTCTGCTACATACACGGGATAAAAAAGGCCCTTTAAAAATGGTATCCTTTTTATTACACTTACCACTTACTCTACTCTGCATAGAAAACATTTCTGCTGTATTATAGCTCGATAATTAGGATTTAAGGTGCAAATCCGAACCATCAGGTTAATTTAAAGGCTCACCGCACCATATAGCTTTTGGATATTTTTCTTCAATATTTATGCAATAAAAAGAGTTCCTATTATCCATTAAAATAAAGTCTTTTTCCTTTCGATTAACTGCTTTTAGAAACATAAAGGATGTTTTTATTTGTTTATTTTCTAAAATAATATCTTCTAACCTAACTAAATTAAATTCCTCATTTTCAAGAACTATGGTTTTTATTTCTTCCAAGCTAAGGTAAATTATTTTTACACCTTCAATTGTTAAGTCATTTCCGCTTCCCCAAATTAATAATTGATTTTTAACTATCATTACATCATTGTCTTTATTCTTTTGAACAAAGCTTTTAATAAAGGCTTTTTCAATTGATAAACGTTCTTGAGCACCGCAGCTATTTATATTAATAAATATTAAAATCATTGTGAATGATAAAATTTTCATGAACATTATTTTTTAGGTAGTTTAACAAAATTTGATTGTGGAATAATTGCTTGGACACCCGATGGCACGGATTTTGGTAATTAAACTTTGTAATGCTTTTTCTCAAAAGCACTAGCAGCTACATTACCTTACCCTAGTAATCTTTCCGCCTCTTTTATATTGGGTTCATTTGCTAATTTTAGAACACTAGCCATCACCTCTAACCAATGCCCTTTATCATGACTATTATGAAATGAAGCTCCATAAAGTGAAGCAATAGGAGGACAAGAAGGGATTTCTTTTGCTTTTGCAATTTCAGAAAAAATTATTGCTAAATTTTCCTTATTCAACTCTAAAGATTGAAACTTTTCTGGTAAAATACCTATAGTACAAAATAGGGTTAAGCATAAATTTGACAATGCTCTATAGTCAATATTGCTTGGTAGAGATTGATTTAAATAAGAAAAAAAAGCTTTTAAATCATCGTCCATAATTATATTTAACAAGTTGTTTATTTACCCCGCTAGTGGCATCAATGTTTTATTAACCCAAATAAATATCCATCGCTATCAATCTCTAACTCGATGGCGCAGATTTGCAATCCGTGCTTTTAAAACTTCAGAATAAATTTAAAACAACAATTTCTAATTCACGATCTAAATCTGCATAATTTCTTGCAGAACTAAAAATATAATCCTCTGGATTTAAAACAATCTTATCTATAACTGGTTATTAATAATTTACGATATCAAAAAACAGCCACATTATAAGTGGCTGTTTTCATATTTTGGTATGTTTCACGGATTACAAATCCGCGCCATCGGGTTTACTTGGTGTTACCAATCAACCGTTTAAACAACATCGGGCATTAATGATAATTGCAAATCTCTTTTTTCTTTCTGCTGAGCATCAATAACAGCAACTGCTGCCATATTAATCATTTCTTCTACA
Organism: Aquimarina macrocephali; assembly: GCF_051627225.1. Taxonomy (NCBI): domain Bacteria; kingdom Pseudomonadati; phylum Bacteroidota; class Flavobacteriia; order Flavobacteriales; family Flavobacteriaceae; genus Aquimarina; species Aquimarina macrocephali. The sequence continues at coordinate 2,867,914 of NZ_CP151795.1, read as the reverse complement.
CTTGCTCCTAACTGAAGGATATGAACTGGTTTATTCATCCCCATCATAATGGGTCCTATAGATTCTGCATTATTAATTTCACTTAATAATTTGTAATTACTATTGGCCGAATCTAAATTAGGGAACACCAATGTATTCACTTTTTGCCCATTAAGCTTAGAGAATGGAAATTTGTCCTTTCTCATTTTTCTGTTTAATGCAAAGTTCATTTGCAGTCCGCCATCTACAACAAGATTAGGATAATACCTATGCAAATATGCTACTGCATCCTGCACTTTTGAAGCGGTAGGGTGTTTTGATGATCCAAAATTAGAATATGAAACCATCGCAATCACAGGCTTAACTCCAAACATCTCTACTGTTCTTGCGGTCATTTGCGCTATTTTTGCCAATTCTTTTGAAGAAGGCTCGATATTAATAGAGGTATCACTTATAAACAATGGACCTTTATCGGTCATCATTACATTCATGGTTGCAATACGAGTTGCTCCTTTGGCAAGTCCTATCAAATCCATCATGGGTTTAACTACAGTTGGATAACTTCTGGAATATCCAGAAAGCAATGCATCAGCATCTCCTTCATTAACCATCATTGCAGCAAAATAGTTACGCTCCCGCATTAATTTTTCTGCATCATAGAGGGTAATTCCTTTACGTTTATTGGTTTCCCAATATTGTTTGGCATATCTGTTTTTACGATCACACTCTTCATCTGCCTTAGGATCAATGATATCAATACCTGTAGGATCAAAATCAATCTCTTTCATCAATTCGAGTATGATATCTTTACGTCCTAATAAAATCGGAAAAGCAATACGTTCTTCTTTAACTGTCTGAGCGGCTTTTAATACATCCAGATGATCTGCCTCTGCAAAAACAACACGTTTAGGGTTTGTTTTTGCTCTGTCTAGTAATAATCGTACTAATTTATTATCATTACCCATTCGCTCCAGTAGTTCATCTTCATACTTTTCCCAATCGGTAATGACTTCTGTTGCTACACCACTCTCGATAGCTGCTTTGGCTACCGCAGGAGGCACTTTTGCAATAAGTCTTGGATCAAAAGGTTTAGGGATGATATAGTCTTTACCAAAATTAAGACGTGTTTCTCCATATGCTATATTTACTTGCTCTGGAACAGGTTCTTTGGCTAACTCGGCTAATGCTTTTACAGCGGCCATTTTCATTTCTTCATTAATAGCTGTAGCTCTTACATCCAGCGCTCCTCTAAAAATAAAAGGAAATCCCAATACATTATTTACCTGATTAGGATGATCACTTCTTCCTGTAGCCATGATCACATCTTTACGAGCTTTAATTGCCAGATCATATTTTATTTCGGGATCAGGATTTGCCATTGCAAAAACAACAGGGTTATCTGCCATAGTTACCAACATATCCGGAGTTACCAAATTAGCCATCGACAAACCTATAAATACATCTGCATCTCGCATTGCATCTTCTAAGTCATTTAGATCACGATCTGTGGCAAATTCTGCTTTTTCGGGAGTAAGACTCTCCCGGTCTTTACGAATTACACCTTTACTATCGGTCATGACGATATTTTCGGCTTTGGCACCAAAAGCTTTATACAATCTTGTACAAGATACTGCTGCAGCACCGGCACCACTAACCACAATTCTTACTTCTTCAATGTTTTTATTTGCAATTTCTAATGCATTTAATAACGCAGCGGCAGAAATTATGGCTGTACCATGTTGATCATCATGCATTACCGGGATATCCAGTTCTTCTTTTAATCGTCTTTCGATCTCGAAGGCTTCTGGAGCTTTAATATCTTCAAGGTTTATTCCCCCAAATGTTGGAGCAATATTTTTAACTGTTTCGATAAAAGCATCTACATCTTTGGTATCTACTTCGATATCAAACACATCAATATCGGCAAATATCTTAAACAATAACCCTTTTCCTTCCATTACAGGTTTTGAAGCTTCTGGACCAATATCTCCTAATCCTAATACCGCAGTACCATTTGATATTACAGCAACCAGATTTCCTTTTGCTGTATATTTATAAACATCTGCTTTATTTTTTTCGATTTCCAAACAAGGCTCTGCAACACCAGGAGAATATGCTAAAGACAAATCTCTTTGAGTTGCATATTTTTTAGTAGGAACGACTTTAATTTTACCCGGGGTAGGCTTGGCATGATATACTAATGCCTCTCTTCTTTTACTTTCGATACTCATACTAAATCAAGATATATGTGCTAATAAAAATAAAGATCAAAATACCATAACTACGTAATTTGCGGTTATGGTATTTTGATACTAATATATATACAAAGGTACAAGTCTGTATGAGATGCGGAAATTAATATAAAGGAATCTTTGCGAAAAATCAGAATTGAGAAAAAACACCCTGCATTTAACAATCTTATTAAAGATTTATCAATTAATTATTGATTTTACTGAATATTTCATCAGGATCCACAAGTTGATTTAATTTATACTTATATTCAATAGGCAAAAGGCTTAACCCTAGTTGATAGGAAGCATTCATCCATCCAAAACCACCATCGGGAACATATTTAAAATCAGACCCTACATTACCATACTCTACATTTACCTTATAAGTACCATTAACAACATCAAACTTTTCAGGAATAATACCATTATAATCTGCTGCATTTTTAGTGATCATCCATAGCCATCGATATATAAGCTCTTCTGCCAGATCCTGATACCCATAATTAAGTAATCCTTTCCAGATTATCATTTGATGTGGTGCCCACCCAAACGGGTAGTCCCATTGTCGTTGTGGTGCATCTTCTGGAACATCATGAAGTGAAGCTTTAGAGCTTCCGGTAATCCCGAATTTATATTTTAGCTTAGGTAATAAGTACGCTATGATACTTTTTGCCTGATCAGCTGTACATATTTTTGCCCATAATGGATAAAACCCGGTTGCTGATTCAAAATGGGTTTTCTTTTTTTCTAACAGATTATAATCAAAATAACTTCCTGTTTCTTCATCCCACAGGTATTGATTCATTAGTGCTATTCGTTTGGATGCAACATCATCCCAATACTCTGATCGCAATTTTCTGTCTTCATATACAAATACATTATTAAAAAAATTCTTGATGATATATGCCAGATCTTTTTCATACTTATATACTAATGTATTAAGATCTACAGTAGTTAGATCGGCACATATCCCCTCTAATCTATATGTGGTATCATGACCACTTTCTCTTACACTTCGATCATGCAAAAAATATTGATCAAGTTCTTCACTATCAATCTCTCTTTGCAGGTATTTTTTTCTAAATTCTTCGATGGATTGCGAATCGTCATTCTTATATTTATGTAATATGTAATCATAATGTCCCTCTTCTACTTCTGCTGTTATACCTATCCCCTCTGCATAAAACCTGTTCAATCCATTTGACGCTAATCTTTTTCCTGATTGCATCCAAACAGTTTCATATTCATAAATAGCTGTCCTTACACATTCCTCTAGCCAGGAGATGGGTGTTTGATCTCTATATTTTTCATAATATTCTACAACCATAGATGTATAAAAGGGAGGTTGAGTTCTTGTTAGATAATAACTTCTATTGGCATTTAGAATTTTACCATAATTCTTGATTTGATATGTGAAATTATCTATCATTCCTTTAGAAAGTTCTTTTCTGGCATCCAGCAAAAGACCTATATTTATAAAATAGCTATCCCATCCATACATTTCATTAAATCTTCCTCCCGGAACCAAAAACGGAACAGCTTCTTTTTTATGATTAGTAGTGGTTAATGCTAATCCTAAAATCCCAGGCTTATCATTTATGGATCGCACAAATTCTGGCGTTATTTTTTCGGGAAGAGTCTCCAGTATAATATGATCTATTTCTTTTGTAACTTCTTGATAATAAGAATAGGCTTCTTTATCATAAAAAGGAACATATAACCGTTTCTCTTTTATATCACGTTTATCATCAGACAGAATTTTTTCAATACCACTTCGATCCAGTTTTCTGGTCAACCGATCCCAATAGTGCTCTTTTATCATTTTAGAGATTCTAATGCTTGGTTGCTGTTTTATCTCTGTTAAAGAAATTTCTATAATCCCTTCCTGGTTTTCTTTTGCCAACTCTAATTCCTGAAGCAAATTAGACAGGTGATAGGTTCCCCGAATAGTATAAACTTCGTTACTAATGGTATGTATTTTAAATTCTTTTGGACCCTGATCATCAATGGTAATCTTCTTGTCTTTATCGGTATCTTCTTGTTGAAGTAAACTGTGTAAGACATCTTTTTTATATATTTTAATCAACATTATTTCTTGTTAATTTGTGTAATACCAGCAATGTCAATAACAGTAAAATCATTGGTATTATCGTATAATAAAATGCTTGTTGGGCACCAACATTTTTAAATAACCAGCCTACTATTGTAGATCCTGTAGTGCCTCCTAAAGCAGAAAAAACTACAATAAGACCAGTCATAGAACTATGCAGTTTTTTGGGTAAAGCACTTAATACAGCAGAGTTTATTAAAGGATATATAGGAGCAATACATAATCCAATAAGTGGAAACGCATATCCAATCCATGGTATGTCTGTAATCTTCTGGATCTCTTGCACCTCAACATTAAGGGTTTTTGGTAAAATAAAAACTACCATAAGTATTGCTAATCCTATACATACGGTAAGAATATAAACCCAAGGTATTCGTTTTGATAAAATTCCTGCACCTATCCTTCCTATAGCCAGTGATATTGCAAAAACGCTAGACATCATAATGCTTACATTAGGAGGAAGTTGTAACACCCTTTTATAAAATGTAGGTAACCATGTCATCACTCCTTGTTCTACCATCACAAATAGAAAGGCACTACCAACAAATACGATGACCAGCATTTTGGTACATAAAAGCATCATTTGCCTGATATCGTCTAATAGATTTACACCCGGAATTTCATTTCCTTCCTCAAATCTGGTAAAGAACAGCAATAGAAATGACACAAAAATCAATGCTGCCAAAAGCCAATACACCCGTAACCATGCATCTGGATCATTATCATTATTAAATCCGGGAAACAGAAAATAAGCCGTAGCGATCCCTATCATAAAAACCCCTTCTATAGTACTCATTAAACTATTGTGGGCTCTTTTGGTTTCTGTAATTATCCCTATTAATGTATATACCGAAACTTTAACTAAGGCAAAGGATACTCCTATTGCAGCAAAAAGAAGTTTTGCAGACCAGAAAGAATTACCATAGTACATCCCCAAACACCCAATAAAAGAAATCAGTAACCCTGATAATATTGCTTTCTTATATCCTATTCTTGGTAAAAAAGAAGCTATTAAAAATGAAACCAATGCTATCGGTAAATCTTTAAACCATTCTAAAGTACTTGCCTCGATCTCATCAACATGGTAATTTTCCAGAGATTTTAAGATCACTATTCCTACGCTATTAAGGAGAATAGCAAAAATAAAATAGTTGATAAACAAGGATATTTTTATAGATATATTCTTCATTAAAAATAGTCGTGACTGGTTATTAATTTAAAACTGCCCGAGCAATACGAGCAGTTTTTTGGCTCCAAACAATTAAAAATCTATTGCTACAGATAATCTATACGCTCGACCCAAAATTGGCCGCGCCAGAAACACATCATCATTAGCATTAGTTGTTCCTCTTGGGTTACCTTCTGTTAATCCTATTTCATTAAACAGATTAGAAGCATCAAACCCAAAACGTAAGTTTTTTATCTTGTAATACGCTCCAGCATTAAAAACATTAAAAGCAGGAAGTTCTGTGGTATTAGCTTCATCCTGATATTTTTTTCCAAAATAAGACCATTGCGTATATAACCCCAGGTCTTTAATAATTTCTACCTGTGGTCTCAATGTAAAATATACATTAGGGATTCTTCTGGCACTGTTTCCTTCATAATTAAAAGTTGTACCATCTGCATTAGCTCCAGAAAAATTATCATACTCTGGTTTTTGAACTGTAATATTAGCTTCTACTGCAAAAGCTTTGTATTTAGCATTAGCTTCAAGCTCTACTCCTATATTATTTACATCGGCAAATTTATTTTCTGAAGTACCATCTGCCAAAATATCTGTAAAGGCAATATTATCCATATTCATATAGAAAAAGTTAGCATAAATACCTATGTTAGAAGAAGAATACTTAAATCCTAATTCTGACTGATCGACCTCGGTAACTTCGATAGCACTAAGATCAGATGCATTGTCATAGTAAGATTCTTCTATTGGTGATCTAAATCCATGACTATGTCTTGCGTAGATTGCCATGTTATCACTAAGCTTGTAATTTAATGCGGTAGTATATGATAATTCGTCTACATCATAATTCCAATATGTATATGGATTACCATCTACAACAGTAAGGGCATCATCGGCAGTATTATCAGGCAGTAAGCCTAAATCTGTCGAAAAAAAACGTGCATTATCACGATATCCAGAATATTTATCATCGTCGTAGCGAAGTCCAAAATTAGCAGTTAGATTATCCGTAAAATTAACTTCTGCATCTATATAAAGAGCATTTAATCTTCCTTTGGTTTGTGCATCTCTTTCTAACCAGGTAATTCTTTCTATTCCGTTATAGGTTCTGGAAATTCCTGTACTGGTATCTACCAAGTTTACCAATCTTGGATTATCCGATACATCAACCAGATAATTACTCCAGTTCCAATATTGGTTTGATTTCCAATTAGAATAATAATATCCCAGGGTGACATTTATTTTTTCGAAATTAAATGAAAATGCCAGATTGTTTGCAAAGTTAGACATGTCTTTATCGATTGCCCAGTGATCTGCACGCATTACCAATGTATTTGGGTTCAAAGCTGCGCCTGTATCTACATATGTGTACTCGGCATTTGCTGCATCGGTGAGTGGAAACTGAGTTGTTCCTGTAGCAAAATCGGCTTGTGTATTTGGCCCTCCGGTACTAAAAATTGCATTATAATTTAGATCAATGCTTGTATTTCTAAATGTATTTTTTACCGAAACCACATCAGAAATATGATATTTAAGCTCTCCTCCTATGGCATCTACATTGGGGTGGACACCATCTTCTAAATCTCTTTCAAAAAAACCTCCTCCTATTTGGGGCACTCGAAGTCTGCTAAAATTTCTTGATGCTAATGTTCCGTAATTAGCATCGAAACCTTCGAATTCTTCTGGATTTCCATTGCTGTCTCCACGTAGTGGTATTGGTAGTAAGAATAGGTTTCTATCATCCAGTTTTTTATAATGTATTCTGGCATAACCTCCATCAAATTTATAGGTAAGATTAAATTTCATCTGCCCTCCTTTGTTCGCTTCAAATCCCGGGTCCCTAATTCCCTGATCTACTCTATAAAATCCTCCTATATTAAAAAGCAATTTATCCTCGATAATTGCTCCTCCAATATTGAGATCAGTTCTAAAAAGCCCATAATCTCCTACAGTCATTTTGGCTCTTCCTATTAGTTCATTTTGACCTGTTTTAGAGATAAAATTGATAATTCCACCAGGTGAATTTGTAGCAAAAACAGAGGCAGATCCTCCTCGAATAGCTTCCATTCTTTTAACAGTTTCATCTAACCTATACCAGTTATCTGCATTGGCAAATTGTAAAGCTCCATCTTCAAAAACGGGAAGTCCATCTTCCTGAATCTGAACAAATTCATATGCTCCAGCGGATGGAATCCCTCTGGCAAAAAGATTATTTCCTACCTCTCCTCCTGAAGTTTCGACAACAAACCCAGGGACTGATTGTAGTAGATCGGCAGTACTCTGCGGAGCTTTTTGCTCTATTTCTTTGACTCCCATTGTGGTTATTGCTACACTGGATTCTAATTTTGTTCGTGGATTAGAAGATCCGGTTACTACAATCTCATCTAATGAAAGTAGATCTTCTTCTAAAACAATATCTCTAACGATGTTATCTGCCATAACAATCTCCTCTCTTACGGTCTTAAATCCCACCGAAGAAATTATCAAAACATAAGTAGCATTGGTTTCTAGATTATTAATTATATATTCTCCATCAAAATCTGATGTTGCTCCTCTATTGGTTCCTTCCAGCACTATATTAACCCCAATTACCGGAATGCCCTTATTATCTTTAATTGTTCCTGATACGCTTTTTCCTCCTTGAGCAATGGAATCCCCTATCCCGAAAACTAAGAAGAGAATAATACATAGTCTTGTTCTCATAATTTTTTAAGTATTTAGTTCCCTGCAATTTCATAAAACCTTAATGATAATTTACTTTTTCTTTAAGGTTCATGGGCTTCGAAATCGTTTTCGACACAATCGAAAACGATTTCGAAAGAACTATTCATTTAGGGTAAAAAGCCCATCTAAAAGTACTTTTCTCATTCATTTTGTCCTTTTTCACTAACAAGAGAGGCTTTTCAAATTTTTATATTTTATTAATCTAATTGTATTTTAGCTTAAATTGTATATTTAATAAATATAACATTTAGTCTATGAAAGTTACTACTCTAAAAGATATTGCTAATGAATTAGGAATTTCTGTAGCAACTGTATCTAAGGCTCTAAAAGATTATACAGATGTAAATAAAGACACTAAGAAAAAGGTTCTTCGGACTGCCAGAAAATTGAATTACTCACCTAATCAATTAGCTGTAAACCTAAGAACTAAGCAAACAAAAACAATTGGTGTTATCATCCCGACCACAGTACATCATTTTTTTTCTAAAGTAATAGATGGTATCATTGAAGAAGCAGAAAAAAAAGGGTATCTGGTTATCATTCTCCAATCTAGTGAGAAGCTATTTCTTGAAAAACTACAAGTAAATTTATTAATTGATAAACGAGTAGATGGTATTTTAATGTCTTTATCTAATAAGACTAACGAATTCGTTCATTTAAAAAAAGTACTGAGTCGAAATATTCCTTTGGTCCTTTTTGATAAAATAGAACCTTCTATATCTTGTTCTAAAGTGCGGATCGACGATAAAAAAGCTGCATACGAGGCTGTTTCATATCTTATTTCCAAAGGATATAAAAAGATTTCACATTTCAGAGGGGATCTTAATCCAAAAATTTCTAACGATCGTTTTGAGGGGTATAAAGAAGCATTAGAAGATCATGGGATCACATATGATGCTTCATTGGTATATCTGTGTAATAACAATACAGATTTTGAAGATGGATATAACAATGCAAAGAAGCTAATACAGGAAAATCCCGAGGTCGATTCTATCTTTACAATAACCGATCTTGTGGCAATTGGTGCAATAAAATATTTTAATGAGAATAACATCAAAATCCCCAGTGATATAGCGGTTTTTGGATTTAGTAACTGGTTTATGTCTTCTGTCGTTTCTCCTACATTAACAACAGTACATCAACCTGCACATCAAATGGGAGTAGTTGCCACCGAGATTTTGTTAAATGAAATTGAACTAAACAAAGAGAATATTCCTAGTCTTCATAAAGAAGTCATTCTACCTACCAAGCTTATTTTTAGAGAGTCGTGTTAACCGTTTTTTAATCCCCAAATAAAAAATCAATATTTCTTTTCAACCCCGAGAATTTGGTTCTTTTTACTGCAGATTTCTGAAACACTTTTGAAAATACTTCTTGTGTAATTTCTTCCCAATCTTTTTTTGACATCTCTAACAGTTCTGGTTTCGGGTTAAAAAGTGGTTCATTATGTGGTTTAGAAAAACGGTTCCACGGGCATACATCCTGACACACATCGCAACCAAACATCCAATCATCAAATTGATTTTTATAGCTATTAGGAATCTCTTCCTTAAGCTCTATCGTAAAATAAGATATACATTTACTGCCGTCTACCACATAAGGTTCTACAATTGCCTGTGTAGGACAAGCATCGATACATGCTGTACACGTACCACAGTGGTCTGTAACAGGAGTATCGTATTCTAAATCAAGATCTATGATTAGCTCTGCAATAAAATAAAAAGAACCTACTTGCTGTGTCAACAAGTTACTATTTTTACCAATCCAACCCAATCCACTTTTTGCTGCCCAGGCTTTATCTAATACTGGTGCAGAATCTACAAAAGCTCGTCCTTGTACATCACCAATTTCTTCCTCAATAAAATGTAATAACTGCTTCAGTTTATCTTTAATCACAAAATGATAATCAGTACCATAAGCATATTTAGATAGCTTAGGAGCTTCTGAATCTTTTTGTTTTTCTGAAGGAAAATAATTGAGCAGTAATGATATTACACTTTTTGAATCATCAACCAATTTAGTGGGGTCCAGACGTTTATCAAAATGATTTTCCATATACTGCATTTCGCCGTGCATATTCTGGTTGAGCCATTTTTCTAAACGCGGAGCTTCCTGTTCCAGAAATTCTGCTTTAGAAATTCCGCACGACAGAAAACCCAAGCGTTTTGCCTCGGATTTGATACATTGAGTGTATTTGGTTTTAGAATTCAATTACACTTCTTCTTTATGGTCAATTTGTTTTTCTGGGTACTTATTCATGATTTGGATTCCTTTCTGTATCACAAGAGATGTAGGCAAAGTTATGTTTTCGCCTCGATCTGTAACCATAAAAAGATAAAATCCTGTAATATCTTTCACTTCTCCGGTCCAATCAAAATCTTTATCCAAAACCCGTATCCTATCTCCTATCCTAACCGGGTGACTAAAAAATAAAATAATGCTTGCGGTAAGATTAGATAAGATTGACCATTGTGCAAAAAAAGCAATCCCCAATACTGCTAAAACCGAAGAAATAAAAACACTAAATTGTTTAAGTTCTACTCCCCAGATAATCACTAAAGCTGTCCCTGCAATAAGGTAATGAAGTAGGTTAGACAGGTTACGTATTAGTTTTCTTCTATCGGCATTTATAGATTTTAATTTTGCGAACTTTTTGATTACTCTTTTTGTAATTAATAACACAAAAAATAATAGTATCAATACTATTATGGACAATAAAATTTCATTTCTAAAAGCGATCATCATTTAGTTTATTAGCGTATTGCATATTTGTTCTAGCAAAAATACGCAAAGAAGTTGTTTAAACTTTTTTCAATTTGCTCTTTTAAATACAAAATCATCATTTCCTCCATCAGTAAGTGTAAGTATATCACCTTGTAATTTATATGAAAATATATCCTTTGGGGGAGGAAAAGTTCCTTTTATTAATTTTATGGTGTCATCTGTAATTTCTTCACTGCCTCCACTTACACATAATTTAGTCCCGTTTTGAACAACTACCATCGAATTTATATTCACAGTGGTCTCTTTATCAAATTTTAGCGTTGTTGCACTTGTATCGCAACCTATCAGAACACCCTCTATGTTTTGATTATAGCCTTGTTCTGTTGTACTTTCTAAAATCCATGTACCAATAATAGTATTATTATTTGGATTTGGATTTGGATCATCATCGTCTGAGCACGATGATATCACAATTGCCAATATGGCAAGTACAAAAATCTGTTTTCTCATAATTAATTATATATTAAATAGTTATCCTATTTCTACTAACATTTTAATACTAAAAAAAGTATTAGCTAGCACGTTTATTATTATTTATCTCAAAAAACCAGAATACCTATTTTGGCAATCTGGTTTTCTTTGATCTATGACTTAGTAATATTTATAATTTTAGCATGGTCTAATATGGGTTTCTACAAATCTCTGCACATTCTCTTGCCGATAAACCGGCGCACAGTATTTGTTTACAGTTATTGATCCTTCCTGCAAAGATTGTTTTTTGAGCAATTTTACTAAGAACCATAACCCCATTTAGTTTAAGAATTTTCATGATTTTTATTATTTTAAATTAGTATTCTATGAACATTTAAAGACATCCAGGGACAACTACCTGCATGGCACTTGTACTTTAACCCATCTACAATATCTTCCGGTTAATGGCGGAAAGCCAACTGTATCACATAACCATTTCCATTGCCAACACGTAAGTATGGGATCAGGAAGGTTTATGTCTCCGCCACCTATTGATTTTTGTGCAGTTTTGCTTAGGGTTTTAATTCCTTCTATTTTTAAATTTTTCATATCGTTATTTTAAAAATTTAATCTACCAGTTCCTCTTTCTCCTGCAGAATACGTATCCCATCCCCAGAAAAATGTGTTATCCAACCATCGATTTGGGTAGGATCTTAAATAAGTACTTCCTGTAGCAGAAACTGTTTGATATGATGGGTACGCATAGATATCATAATTTGTTATAAACCATCCATCTGTTCCTTTTAATGAAATTTTGGCGGATTCTTATTCATATATTCTGCAACTTCTTCTTCAAATCTTGCATCAGCATCTTCTCTACTTATATCGGCGCTATAACTTCGATGCAATATTGGAATTACAACTTCCGCATTTTCTTCAATTCTAGTATCACTTTTACCTGTTTTGCTCATAAAGCCTTCGGTATTATTTGAAATTTCGGGAACAACCTCTTGTTCCTTCTCACAAGAAGCAATTGCTACTATGCAAAATACCCCTACTACATACATTTTTAGATTTGTTAGTCTTTTCATTTTATTTAATAATTAGTTTTTTGCCTACTCTATTCACTTTTCGGCTACCGTGTTTACTTAAATCCAGATTATGCTACTCAAAAAATGGTTTTAGAAAGTATACTTCAGTTGTATTCAGAATCTAATTTCAGGAGAGTTTTGGGCCACTCCTCCTCCATCAACATAATAGGTCACATTAGTATCCTTTTTTACTTTTATTTGCATTCTTGCCCTAGTCAATGACCATTTACCAACTTGAAGTTTTTTGTAGGTTCTTCCGTCTAACTTTTGTTTCTGTCTATCTTTTCCAAACCAGCCAACACCATATCTAACTTTAATTGAAGCATCGTTTGGGGCTTTAAAAAAAGCAACTCCATTGGCATTAAAAAAGCTTTCCATAGTTTTCCATTTCCCCTTTTTTACAAATTTTTCCCTAATCGTGGCCATAACTTATTATATATTTTATTTTCTTGCTTACTCTATACACTTTTCAGCTTACGTGTTATCTAATACCAATTATTTTAAAGCTTTAATTCTGAGCTATTAATAGTTCTATTTTTATATTGCATAAGGGCATATATCTCCATATCCATAAGAATATGGGATCATTGATTACGTTAAATTTTATGTGAGAAGTTAGGTTATGCAATATTCACGGTAATTTGATAATCTTCTAGATTCGAAGTGACAACACTATTAGTACTTCTTTTACCTGAAGGAAATGTAGCATTTACAATCCCAATCTTATCATTCTCAATATCACCTCCTTCTAACAAATCTGTTCCTAGCTTTAAAAACCCTTTTCTAATCCCTTCTCCTGCTGTTTTTCTTTCCTGAGAATTTAAGCTAGACGAACTCGCTACTTTTGAAGACAATCCTACAGATTTACCAAGAATATCATGAATAGGATCAGCTTCATATCCATTAGTTGATATTTTAACTTGTTGTGTTTTGTGTAAATGAAGAACTACCTTGTGATTTAATGTGCGTTTTCCTTTATCCATACTTTCAAACAATCTCCATCGCCCATTAATACCAACATACAGATACCATTCATCCTTCTTTTTAAAAATTATTCCATCAGGATCTTTATCCTTCTTAAAAACAGCTTCTGGTACTGCAACAGTTACTTTTTTAATATTCTTAGCATCTATTCCTTTGGGATCCGACCATCCTCCACTAATTATTACTCCGTAATTTTCTGATGGAATATTTTTTCCTTTCAGTGGAATCGTCACTCTTAACAATTTTGGATCATCACTTGGAAAAGGAGTAATTATTGGATTAATAGCACTAGCAATCATTTTCTTTACTTTGAATTTTGGGATTGAAGAATCTGATGGTTTTGGCGGCAGGTAGAGATCAAAAGTATAATTTTGATCATTAATCTTTTGGTTGATATATCCCCCCTTTTTATTTATGTAAACGATTGCTTGATTAGCTCTGGACAATCCTTTATTTCCCGAAAAAAGATCCGTCTCTTCCCGAAAAGAAACTACTGCTTTTGGAGGGTGAATTTCGGACCTGTGTTTTCCATTTTTAGGATGCCCACAGTCATAGATCCATCTCCCAGTAATTTGTATACGATCACCAGGCATGGGTAGTGACCATAACGGAACAAATTTAGAATCCCATTCACATTCCATTACGGCAATCTGATCTTTAGCATTATACTTACCATTTGCCGGGCTATTCAGATAAAAAAACTGCTTATCAGTTTTTACAAAATAATTCCAGTCATAACTATGATGCCATGGTTTAAGAGGAAAATCTGTACCTGATATTCTGCTCTGTGTCAAAACACCTTTTATCGTTCGTATTTGGGCACCGGTTCTCGAGTCTCTTTTAGCTGCAGAAACCCAAGAAGGAACAACTTCTCCAAATTCTTTTGTTAAGATCTTTGGTAATATCACAAGCTTTAACGAATTGCTCTTCCTACACCCACAACCAAACCCATTTCCATCATTCTTTGAAGAAAATACCGAATGTGCTTTTTTTATAGATGTTGGTAAGCCAAAATGCATTTCATGATTTTGTTTTATACTAATCACAGGAAATGAAATGCCTTGCTCTCGGTAAATATTTCTTATACTTAATGTCATAATCTATCTTTTAAGGTTCTAGGTTTTTCACTCTTGTTTCCAGATCTTTTAATTTATCCAACACATCAAGGTTTCCAATCATCAGCCTTTTGTGTACTATAAAACTTGATGTTTTAGAATCGAAAGTGGCGAGCAGATTGTTTGCAGACCCAAAGATTTCTATTTTTGTCCCTTGCAATTTTACTTTACTATTCGTTAAAACAATATCTGCCGGTTGTTGAATTGGTTGAAATACTTCACCTACTACTACCGGATTGATTTTTATCGCAGGTTTTGTCACTTTTGCCATAATGCTAATTGTTTTTGGTTATTGCGTTACTAATTATTTTTACTTTATTGATTACATATCCCACAAAATACCAGGTTGCCAAAAATGCAATACACTCAAAAGCAAAGCTTCCTAATTTGTAAAAAGATTCTGCTATTAATAGTGATATCCCAAGTGAGGGAATGAATTCAAGAGTAATTTCCTTAAGCGTTAGTTTTTTTAAAATGCGATTCATAATTCTTAACTTTTATATGTTTTATACTCTTTATGGAAGAAAAAAACCGAATCTTAACATCTATAGGAAGAAAAATGTTTTTTTATACCTTAGAGGAATAGAAATCATACCCGGTGGATCAATCCCTTATTGACATTTTAATTCATAGTAATCCTAAGGAAATAAGTAAATTATATTATTTACACAGGAGCGCTTTTTTTAATTTTGGAAAAAAATATGGTGTAGACCAAGACTCCATGGCCGATATCTATCAAGATGCATTTGTAGTACTTAGAAAGCAAGCAATACAAGGAAAATTGGAGGTTGTGAACAGCTCTTTAAAAACCTATTTATTTGGTATCGGTAAACGAATGATTTTCAACCATTATAAACAGCATAAAAATACAGTTTCATTAGAACCAAAACTTCATATTACCAACGATAACATCGAAAAAATCACATTTGATGAACCTGTCGAGCTTTCTGTAGAGCAAAGACTTTTACAGACTTTTTTTAATAAATTAGGAAAACGATGCAAAGAGATGTTAATATTATTCTATTATCGAGGACTAACAGTAGAGGAGATTGCCGAAAAAGAAGGATATGATAATACTAATGTAGTGAGTAGTCAAAAATCCCGATGTATTAAGCAATTAAGAGCAATGATTAATCCCCCTAAACAATGAAACCCCAGGATCTCATATCAAAATACATTCAAGGTACCTTAACAATTGAGGAACAACAGGAATTTGACACACTATTAAGTGTTGATCAAAATTTCAGAGATGAAGTACTGTTTCATACTAATCTTAAAAAAGTAGTAGAACATAAGGATGATGATGATTTTAGACATTTGCTTTCTGGCCTTGAGTCTAATGTTAAGAAAAAAAATAAATTAAAATGGTGGTCTATAGCAGCTTCCATTCTTGTACTATTAGGAACAGTCTATTTTTGGAACACCCAAAAACCAGTGTCAAATGAAGAGTTGTTTGCTACTTATTTTGAGCCGTATAGAAATATTCTTCAACCTGTAGTAAGAGGTGATGATCACAAAAACATAACATCTCTAGCTTTTAATGCTTATGAAAATGGTAATTTTAAAAAAGCTCTTGACGCATTCAATACAATATTAGAAACTGAAGAAAATGACACTCTTCAATTTTATAAAGCAAATACCTTGTTAAAACTAAATGAGACTAAAAAAGCAATTATAATTTTGGAAGAACGAAGTGAAATTAAAAACTCGTTTAGCGAAAAAAACCATTGGTATCTGGCCATGGCATATCTAAAAGTTGATCAACTTAACAAAGTCAAAGAACAATTAGAATTATTAATAAAGATTCCTGACAGTGAATATAAAAAGGAAGAAGCTAAAGAACTACTCAAAAAACTTAATTAGTTTTTTTCTAAAAATAAAAACCGGAACCAAGACCAATATCGTCATCCACCAGCGTAAAAAACCTTGCTCCAAAGATTCTGTATTACCCGAAACCACAAATCCGGCCCAATAAAAAGGGTGTTTTAATGCGTTATCTCTTACACTACCGAGATACTGAAGTTTTGCTCGTTGCAATGCTCTGTCTTTAGCATATCCTTTTTTTAAATTTTTATAAAAATAGTTCATTATCACCGAGGTTTCTTTATCCGGCACTTTCCATAAGCTCATTACTGTGCTTTTTGCTCCTGCATAATGAAAAGCTCTTGACATACTCATCACGCCTTCACCTTTTTCCAATTTTCCGAATCCTGTATTACAAGCACTAAGCACAATCATTTCTGAAGGAATTGATAATCCATAAATATCAGATGCCATTAAAATATTCTTATTACCATTTTCAGAAAATATAAGCTTATTCAACATTGCATTTTTTTTATCAATCTCTGCATGAGTGGCCAAATGTATTATTGAAGAATTAGTAGCATTAGCAACAAAATTTTTAACAGAAGCCTCTTCGCCCAAAAATGCTTTACCTTTCATGATTTTCGAAATACTTCTAACTTCGGTATCGCTTGAGGCAAAGGAATTATTATTTTTATATTTCGGTGCAAAACCACTCCATTTCATTTCTTTTGTAGTTTTTAATGACCTCTCGGTTAATGCTTTCAATACTGTTGCAGAACCTGCATAACTTATAGCATACTCTTCAAGCATATATCCTTTTCCATTATGCAAAACCTCAAATGGAACATAATTAAGTATGTTATCTGTTACCAGTATCAGAGTTTCTTTCAGATTCAAATTTTTCAGCAAAGCTGTAAATATTCGTTCAGAATTTTCTTTGACGTTTTGTTGGTTAAGTATTTGCTTTCTAAATTCCGTAATTGATTTAGTCAAGCCTTTTATTATTGGTAACTTCTTAAAGTCAATAGTATCATCATTTATGATAAAAATGTATAGGTTTTTCTCTCCAGCAAAATACTCAATCAAAGTTGTATTTGTATCCAAATATTCCTTTTGTAACTGCGAGACTTTGATCGTGTGATCAGCATATTTTAGCTGATAATATCTAGGATATTCTCTTTCAATTTTATGCAATAAATCCTCAAGCTTCATACTATACTTCAATCGTAAACTCATAGTAGAATCTATCTCGAATGAATGTGTTTGAGTATGTAGTGCTGTTCTAATAGAGGACAATTTTCTTTTCAACATATTCTCCCGTTGTAATAGTGAATCAGGGACTCCAGCAATTTTTTTAAACTGTTTATCTTTTATTCCTGTTACCAATGCACTATTTCTATTAATTTCTGAAAATTGGAATGCTTTTTCCAAATATTTCTTTTGTTGAGTATTTTGAAACAAAACATAGCAAATCTCGATTGCTTTATCAAAATAATCTGGATTTTTACGTCCTACATTTATCAAGGATCTATCAGTAGTATATTGCTTTTTGATTTTACGAATATTTTGGATCATCAAATCCATGTTTTTATACGATTGCTGAACTGATGTTATTGTTTTTGAATTCGTATATTGGGTTAAAGCAATGCAATTATTAAGATGTATCGCTTCTACTATCAATAAAGGAAAATCATGCTCTCCTTTAGTATACAAGGCAAGATGTTTTTGAATTATTGCAAAGGCTTTTTTATGATTTCCTTGTTTAAACAAAGCTTCTGCTAATAATAGTTCACTTTTTAAGACATACCTATGATTTTTATAAAAGTGATTCGAAAAATTAATGAATGTCTTTCCGTAGAAATCTATTGCTTTTCTGTAATTCTTTTGCTTCATATGCATATCGCCCAAACCCTGGTAACACTCTGCTTCCTGAAACTTAGAATCCATTTTTTCACTTCTCCGTAATGCTTCTTTATAATATTTTTCGGCTTCTACATACTCAGCAAGCTTCACGTAAGTATCAGCAATTGATGTTAGATTCTGTATTGGAAACCAATTATATACTCCATAAGATTTTTCTCTAATTTGTAATGCTTTCTTATCAAAATCTAAAGATATTCTATACTCTCCTTTTAACTTTAAATATCTAACATACCAAGCTTGTATATTTGCAGTATTAAGATGATTCTCTCCATAAATGATCATTGCCTTTTTTAAAGCTTTATCGATATACTCTTCTGCTTTTTCTAAATCATTTTTCTTAGAATAAATACCACTAATAGCGGTATAAATATCTGTAATAAAACCTACTTCTTCGCCTTGGTTTCTAAGATCATATGCAGCTGATTTTTGATAAAACTCTATAGCTTTATCGTAATCTCCCAAGGCCTCATTTACAACCCCTATATTAAACGTTGTTATTGCCAGGTCATATAAATTAGCCTTGTTTTCTAACTTAAGCTGATATGCTTTATTATAATAATTATATGCTTTACTAAAATCTCCTTTCAATAAATAGGCACTTCCCAAATTATTCAATAATTCTGCTCTATTTAGACCTGAAATCGAATACTCAGAAAAACTTAATGTTTTCTTTATCAATTGTACCGCTTCATCAAATCGACCAATAGTCCATAAAATGTTACTTCGTACAGTATATGTTCTTACAAGATTATATTTAGGTAAAGTTGATTTCTTTAATTGGTCCTTTAAAATTTCATCACTTATCTGTAATGCTTTTGTAGTCAAACCATCTTTTCTATACACTACAGCCTTTGTGTTCATTAACTCACCCCATAGACTGTCGTTTTTTATTGTTGAAGATGTATAGTTTTGAATAGAAACATTAATTGTTTTTAATGCTGAAGAAAAATTGTTTTTATAAATTTCAATATTAGAAATATACAATTGTGATTTTAGATAGTTTTTAATATCATCTTTCTCTAAAAAATAGCTTGAAGCAAGCTTAAAATGAAGTAATGCTTCTTTATAATTATAATGAGTATAAGCCGCAACTCCTTTTTGATATGCTCCATCTTCTTGTAGCGAAAAGGCGGATGAGCTTATCAAAAAACATAAATGAAAGATCAGTAATTTCTTCATTTAATACGTCATTAAATAATCAAATTGGTATAAAGTAAAAGTTTAGCTTAAATATAAAACTAAAGATGTAAACTACAATATACTTATCTGTCGACAAATGTAAGCATTGCGTTTTCGGGCTTTAAGGTAATCAATGGTTTAATATCGACTTTATGAAGATCAGTACTTATTTTATACTTCCTTACCAAAGTACTTATAGCCAAAATCATTTCATACATCGCAAAATTGTTACCAATACACATTCTGGGTCCTGATCCAAAAGGGAAATACCAATCAGAATATTCTTTTTTATCTATGTCGGGATGAAATCGATCGGGGTCAAATGCAGAAGGGTTTTTCCAAAAACTTTTATGTCTGTGGATTTCAAAAAAGGAAACCAAGATAGTCGTTCCTTTTTTTAGTTTTAAATCCTGATAATTATCATCTTCTATAGCCACACGATCCGAAAAATAAGCTGGTGGGTATAACCGCATTGCTTCTTCAATACACTGTTTTGTATATCGAAATTTTGCTATCTGTTCCATTGGTTGTAAATCATCTGGAGTTTCAGAAACCTCTTTATACACTTGTTCCTGAATCTCGGGATGAAGTGCCAGCAATACAGCAGTAAAGGTTAAAGCGTTAGATGTAGTTTCATGACCCGCCACAAACAGAATTAGAATTTCATCTATCAACTGTTCATTACCCATCACACTACCATCATCATATTTGGATGTTAATAACATATCCAACAGATCATTATATACTTTATCCGAGTTTCTTCTTTCTTCTATAATCGTATTAAGAATATCTCTGGCTTCCTGGGTCAATTTAAAGGTATTCTTAATTTTTCCACTCAGGTAAAACCACCATCTTTTATAGGGTTGCCGTATTTCTTTAACCAAAGATTTCTGGGCTGCTTCAGTTATATATTGCAATCGTGAAATGGTATCCCCCTGGGTATCTGTATAACCAAATAATGATTTTGCAACTACTTTAAAGGCCAAATCACTCATTACAGGAAAAATATCAATCTCTTTGTTAGAGGGTATCCTCAAGAATTCTTCTTGAATTACTTCTTTGATTGTGTTTATCAAGGATTCCAGCCTTTTTTTATGAAAAGCAGGTTGAATTAAACGTCTTTGTTTTAACCATTTTTCTCCTGTAGAAGTTAATAATCCTTCTCCTACATATTTGGCCAGATCTTTTGTTTGTAATGCAGATTTAGTGTATCGTCTATGTTGTTTTTGCAGCATATGTTTGGCAAAACCAGCATCGCGAGTAAAAATAACAGTTTTACCAAGTCCTAATTGGACTTTAAAAGCGTCTCCATGTTTTTCAAAATTTTCATGATGAAAAGGAAGTGGATTTTTAAGAATACGACTTGCATTATTAAGGACTCTAAAAAAAGAAACTATGGGAATTCGTCTATCTAGCATGTGAATTTTTTACCTCTTATTTATTTAAAATGTTTCACTCCAATAGCTTTATATAATTTTGCAGGATTATAAATATTTCCATTTTTTATGGTAAGCTCTACCTTTCTGATATCACTAATATCATTAACTGGATTGCCATCGACCAATATTAGATCAGCTAATTTACCTTCTTCAATCGATCCTAAATTATCATTTACTCCTGCTATTTTTGCAGAATTCAAAGTTGCTATTTTTAAAACTTCAGAGGTTGGAATTCCTGCTTTTACATAATTTTCCATTTCAGCATGAAGTCCAAATCCAGCCATTGAATCTGTTCCTGGCACAATCGTAACTCCATTATCATAAAGTTGTTTTACAATGCCTAGTAATTTATCATAAGAAGCCTTATATTGATCTTTTTTCCCATCAGGAATAGGAAGTCCTCCAGAATAATATCCTCTTTGAACACTTAGTGGTAATCTGTCCAAAATTTTAGCAAAAGAAGGATCTGCTTCTCCTGCTTTTACGGTAAACATGCCATCAAAAATAGAAACTGTTGGGTCTATCACTATATTTTTTTCTTTAAGTAACCTTATAAAATCCTTAAACTTTTTTGATTCAAAATCTAATTTATAATTATGCTCTGCTACCATTGAAAATCGAAGCGGTTGTCTAGTATCAATCGTATCTGAAAGAAAATTCAAAGCCAACATATTGACATGTTGAATTTCATCATACCCACTCTTTATAGCCTGCTCCGCAATCATAAAAGCCGGAATATGTCCACTCACTCTCATCCCCAGTTCATGTGCTTTATCAGCCAATGGTTTTACCCATTCTGGGGGGATAGAGCTATATAATTTAATTTGTGCATACCCTTTGTCATGGTAGTCAGAAATTGCTTGTATTCCTTCTTCAAGAGTATTTATAATTGAGCCTGTAGGTCCTGCATATGGTCCTGCTTTATCAATAAACCCGCTCATCACTAATATTCTTGGACCAACCAATTTATTTACATCAAAATTTTCCTTTAACTCTGGTAAATCCGAAGAATTGCCTAAATCTCTAACCGAAGTTACTCCTGCTGCCAATTGCATCACCCCATCAGTCTCACTAATATGTGTATGCATATCAAACAATCCTGGTAATAA
Source organism: Aquimarina macrocephali (assembly GCF_051627225.1). NCBI lineage: Bacteria > Pseudomonadati > Bacteroidota > Flavobacteriia > Flavobacteriales > Flavobacteriaceae > Aquimarina > Aquimarina macrocephali. Next base: position 2,845,843 of record NZ_CP151795.1, on the reverse strand, counting down.
CGTTTTATTAGTTCCATCAATAACCATTGTATCATCTCTTTCTGTAATTACGGTAGTTGAAACTTGTTCAATTTTGTTTCCGTTAACCACAATAAATCGATTAGGTTCTATTTTTCCGGTTTTAGAATTAAACACCCCTACATTTTTGATCAATATTTTTTTGGAAGGAGTTTCAAATAATGATGGAGATAAGTTTTTTAAATATTCTTCTTCTTTTTGTTTTTGAATTGGTTGTAATTGCTTTGCAATACTGTCATATCCTTTTTGAATACACGTAAACCAAGGTGAAACATATCCAAAAAATCTGTCGTTTTTATCAATCCAGGTGTATGAAGGTGTAAAAGATTGCCCTGTAAATTCTACCAACCTAAGTTCTGTTGAATCATTTATTTTGTGGTTATCAATATTGGTTATTTTTATTGAACCACTTGGTAATAGATTTACTTCTTTATTTTCTGAAGAAAGTAACTTTTTGATAAGTAAATCTGTTATTCCGAAAGAACCATTTATTGCTGAAAAGAACGAGTTATTATCAAATCTGGCTTCACCTTGCTCTGAACTACTTTTCCATTTTGCAGTTCCTTCTTTAACTTCAAAAATCTCCGAAACAGTATCTTTTAGATAATTATGTCCATAAATCTCATGATTTATTATTACATCATTATCATTAAGAATAACTTTTTCATTAATATGAGGTCCTCTTCCCCTGTCATTAAATTCATATACATAATGGTATACTCCATCTTTTCCTTGAAAACTTTTTTGATATCCCGCAAGTTTATCACCCATGTAGATATTATATTCTAAGCTCTCATATACTTTTACAGTTTTTTTTGTTTCTTTTTGACACGAAATTATGGCCATCGATAAAACAACTATTACAAATTTTAATGAAGTGTTCATTACTAATGCGTTTATGTTCGATAAAAAATTATTAAAATAACCCTCCTTGAATTCCTCCTTTTACTCTTCCCAGGTGTTTATATGCTGCTTCTGTTACTTCTCTACCTCGTGGTGTACGCATAATAAATCCTTGCTGAATCAGGAAGGGCTCGTATACTTCTTCTATAGTCTCTGGGCTTTCACTAACTGCAGTTGCTATAGTAGTTAATCCTACCGGGCCTCCTTTAAATTTATCAATCAAAGTCAATAAAATTTTATTATCCATCTCATCCAAACCGTGAGCGTCTACATTGAGTGCTTTTAAGGCAAATTTTGAGATTTCAATATCTATCTTTCCGTTTCCTTTAATTTGTGCAAAATCACGCACTCTACGCAATAAAGCATTAGCTATTCTAGGTGTTCCTCTACTCCTACCTGCTATTTCGATAGCAGCTTCCATAGAAATGGGTACATTAAGTATATGGGCACTACGCTGCACTATGGTAGACAAGAGTTCTGTCGTATAATATTGTAATCGCGACTGAATCCCAAAACGAGCTCTCATAGGTGCCGTTAATAATCCTGAACGTGTTGTTGCTCCAACCAGAGTAAATGGATTCAAATTAATTTGAACTGTACGTGCATTAGGACCACTCTCGATCATAATATCGATCTTATAGTCTTCCATTGCAGAATACAAATATTCTTCTACTATAGGGCTTAATCTGTGAATTTCGTCTATAAACAATACATCTCTATCGTCAAGATTCGTTAATAACCCCGCCAGATCTCCGGGTTTATCCAAAACCGGGCCCGAAGTAACTTTAATTCCTACTCCTAATTCATTGGCAAGAATATGGGCTAATGTGGTTTTACCTAAACCAGGAGGGCCATGAAAAAGGGTATGATCAAGAGCTTCATCTCTTAAATTTGCTGCTTGAACAAAAATCTTTAAATTTTCAAGAACCTGATCCTGACCAGCAAAATCATCAAAGGCAAGAGGTCTTAATGCTCTTTCTATATCCAGGTCTTCGCTAGAAAAGTTTTCGTTTGTTGGATCAAGGTTTTCGTTCATTTATAAAGTCTCTTTATCATTGATCCGATAGCTTTATATCGGTATTAATTATACTACGACTATTTAATCCGGGTTTAATTGATAACACCAGAGTGTCATTAACAAATATAGTAAAAAGAGCTCCCGATTAACTTCGAATATCCGTTAATTAATAGGAATAGATCAGAAAAGAAAAAGCCTTTTCACAAAAATGAAAAGGCTCGTTATATCTTTTAAACATACATATTAATGATGCATTTCTTCTTCTCCTTCTTGTAATGGAATAGTCTGAGAAACAAAATCTTGTCCTGCAATTACATATTCACCATTTTCATTTGTCTTACTATAATCATAAGGCCATCTGTGTACATGAGGAATATCTCCTGGCCAGTTACCATGCATATGCTCCACTGGTGTAGTCCATTCTAAAGTATTCGATTTCCATGGATTCTGAACTGCTTTCTTTCCGTAGAAAATAGAACTGATAAAATTATATAAGAACACTAATTGTCCTACAGCTGCTAAAAAAGCAAAAATTGTAATCAATACATTAGTATCTGTTAAGTCATCAAAATATGGAAAATTAGAATTGGTATAGTAACGTCTTGGTAATCCAGCCATTCCTACAAAGTGCATTGGAAAAAATACTCCATATGCTCCGATAGCAGTGATCCAGAAATGCACATATCCTAAGTTCTTATTCATCATCTTACCATACATCTTAGGGAACCAATGGTATACTCCTGCGAATAATCCATATAGTGCTGAAATACCCATCACCAGGTGAAAGTGTGCTACTACAAAATAAGTATCATGAACATTAATATCTAATGTACTATCTCCAAGGATAATTCCTGTAAGACCTCCTGTAATAAATGTTGATACTAATCCTATTGAGAATAACATTGCGGGATTAAACTGCAGGTTACCTTTCCATAGGGTGGTAATATAATTAAATGCTTTTACTGCTGAAGGGATAGCAATCAATAAGGTTGTAAATGTAAATACAGAGCCTAAGAAAGGATTCATACCAGATACAAACATATGGTGACCCCAAACAATTGTAGATAGGAATGCAATTGCTAAAATAGAAGCAACCATCGCACGATATCCAAATATAGGTTTACGGGCATTTGTAGCTATAATCTCTGAGGTAATACCTAAAGCAGGTAGTAATACAATATATACTTCTGGATGTCCTAAGAACCAGAATAAATGTTCAAAAAGAACCGGAGAACCTCCTTGGTTATGTAGTACTTCTCCTTGTATATATATATCACTTAAATAGAAAGAAGTACCAAAACTTCTATCCATAATTAACAATAATGCTGCTGATAATAATACCGGAAACGAAACAATACCAATAATAGCTGTTACAAAGAACGCCCAGATTGTCAAAGGCAAACGTGTCATTGACATTCCTTTGGTTCGTAAGTTGATTACCGTTACTACATAATTCAAAGAACCAAGTAAAGAAGAAGCAATGAATATCGCCATAGAAACTAACCATAGTGTCATCCCTGTTCCAGAACCTCCTATAGCTTGTGGCAATGCACTTAAAGGAGGATAAATTGTCCATCCTGCTGATGCGGGTCCTGCTTCTGCAAATAATGACAATACCATGATAACACTACTTAGAAAGAATAACCAGTATGATATCATATTTAAGAATCCAGAAGCCATATCACGAGCTCCAATCTGTAATGGAATAAGAAGGTTACTAAATGTACCACTCAATCCTGCTGTTAGTACAAAAAATACCATTATAGTACCATGTATTGTAACCAAAGCCAGATAAATCCCCGGATCCATAACTCCATCCTCGCCAAATTTACCTAATAGAATTTCATAAATGGTAAACTGGTGGTCTGGCCATGCCAATTGCATTCTAAATAATAAAGACATTGCAATACCAATAATACCCATAATCAAACCAGTAATCAAGTACTGCTTAGAGATCATCTTGTGATCCTGACTAAAAATATATTTGGTAATAAATGTTTCTTTATGATGTCCGTGATCGTCGTGATCGTGATCGTGGTTATCTCCTTGAGTTACTGACATAACGCTATTTCTTTTTAATATAATATATTAATTTTCTTCTTTCTTAGTTGCTTGCTTGAGCTGATAATTGCTCTCCAAAGGTAGGTTGTGTTTTTAACCATGCCTTATAATCTTCTTCGGATTCTACTATAATCTTCATTTGCATATTATAATGTGATACTCCACATATCTTATTACACAACAGGTAGTATTCGAATGTATATTCTTCTAAAGCTTCATCTCCAGCAGCTACTAATTTCTTGCTTTTTTCTCTTCTTATTTTATTAATTGTAGCTACTTTTTCTACCATAAACTCGCTATCTCTCATTTCGTCAGAAGTAACCGTTGGTGTATAAGCAAACTCTGTTATCATACCTGGCACAACATTCATCTGCGCTCTAAAAAATGGCATGTAAGCAGAATGCAATACATCCTGGGAACGCATTTTAAAAATAACCTTTCTATTTACAGGTAAATGTAATTCGTTAGTTATTTTATCATCCTTTCCGTAGGTATCAGAAACATCAAGACCCAAGGTATTAATTCCTTCTATATAACGAACATTAGCTTTACCTAATTCGTTATCCTCACCAGAATATCGAGCACGCCAGTCAAATTGATATGCATACAGCTCAACTATTAATGGGTCTCCATCTTCTTCATCAATATTCATGATATCGGTCCATGTAAACAGTCCATATATAATTAGTCCTGCAAGTACAATAACTGGTATAATAGTCCAGATAAATTCTAATTTATCATTATCTGCAAAGAATAATGCTTTATTTTCTTTTTTACCTCGATACTTATAAGAAAAGAAATGTAACAATCCTTGTGTAAGAATCTGTACAATCATGATCAATACCATCGAGATTAACATCAATCTATCATAATCAACACCGTGCTCAGAAGCTGATTCTGGCAGGAAGTATGAGTCATATTGCACAAAACAATATATGGTAAGCAGGTAAAGGAATATTACAAATGCAAGCATAAGCTTACCTTGCAAATTATTGTCTTTGTCGTTGGCTACTTGAGAATTATCAGTTTTAGCTTGAGACAACTTCAATATCTTTGACATTTGCCACAACGTGATTCCAAAAAGTGCTATAACTACTAAGGTTAAGAATACAGTCATTTTTATCTATCTTCTTTTTTTACAATTCAAATTTTAATAATGGAAATGTTTACTTTCCTCTATATAAGGGTTTCCTTTAGGCAATAATGGTGCTTTGGTTAATGCTCTAAACACTACGAATAAGAATAGCCCTAAAAACAATAACACAGCACTTATTTCACTAATACCTATAAACCAGGATTCGCCAACTGTTGCAGGCATTACCATATTATAAACATCAATATAGTGACCACAAAGAATAACGATACCTGCCATTACTACAAACCAGTTTACTCGTTTAAAATCACTATTCATTAATACCAATATTGGGAAAATAAAGTTCATTACTAACATCCCAAAAAACGGAAGGTTATAATCTTCTATACGAGTAATAAAATACGTTACCTCTTCTGGTATATTAGAGTACCATATCAACATAAACTGAGAGAACCAAAGGTATGTCCAGAAAATACTGATACCAAACATAAACTTAGCTAAATCATGAATATGACTATTATTTACAAATTCTAAATACCCTTTAGATTTTAAGTAAATACTTATTAAAGCGATCGTAGTAATACCCGAAACAAATAAACTTGCAAATACATACCATCCAAATAAGGTACTGAACCAGTGTGGATCAAAACTCATAATCCAATCCCAAGATGCCATAGATTCTGTATAGATAAAAAATACTAAGAAACCTGCAGATATCTTAAAGCTCTTTTTATACCACTTATTTCCTTCTGTATCTTCATCCTGCTTTCTTGAATATTTAACAGCAAAATGACGATATAATAACCAACCTCCCATAAAGATAGCAGCTCTGATAATGAATCCCCAACCATTCAACCAGCTAGATTTTCCTTGAATTAATGCATCATGAGCTACAACTTCTGGATCTGCCCATACAAACAAATGATTAATATGGAATCCTGATAATGCTAAGATTATGAAAAGGATAATTCCTCCTGGCACCAAATATGCTGTTATCGCTTCCATTACTCTAAAAAGTACTGGGGACCATCCCGATTGAGATGCAAATTGTATTGCATAAAATGCTAATACTCCCAGTGCAATCATAAAAAAGAAAAATGCTGCTACATATAATGAAGCCCAGGGTTTATTTTGTAATTGATGTAATATATGTTCATAATGTGCATCTCCACCATGAGCATCTTCTTCTCCGTGTCCTTGATTACCATGACCACTCTCTGCTACTTGGGATTCACCATGACCACCTCCATGAGCGTCGTGCGCTGCCATCATTTCTTTTACCTCTTCTACAGATCCAGGTCTTTGTCCAAATCCAACAATAAGACCTACAAGACCTACAACCATAAGGATGACAGAAAATAATCTTAATCTATTTGATAGCGTATACATATCTTTATAATATCGTTATTCTTAACTTTTTTACTAATGCACTAGTGTGCGTTACTATGATCTTCTGCTGATTCTTGATGTTCTTCTACTTTTGTTTCTACAACAGTAGTAGTAGCATCTGTATCTATTCGAGGCGTTTTCCCTTCCAGGTCTGCCTTTAATTTCTGTACATATTGAACAATCTGCCAACGTTCATGCTCATTGGTTTGGGAGGCATACGATCCCATAGAGTTGATTCCGTAATACATTACATGATAAATACTTCCTTCAGTAATTGCTCTACCAATATCATCATAACTAGGAACTCCTAAAATCTTTTCTCTTTGTACCAAAGGTCCTTTTCCATCTCCTTTTCCCCCATGGCATATTGCGCAATAGATGTCATACAATTCTTTTCCGGCATCTTCATTTTCTTTTGTATATCGGATAGGATTTTTTAATGTATCCTTAGCAAGTAAGTAGCCTTCTTGTGAATTCTTAAAATCATATGGCATCCATCCTCTAGGTATTGAGCCTTCGGCAGGTAACATAGCTTCCTGGCCACCAGGAAAAACACCATATTCACCGTAAGTTTCATAACTTAAAGGTTCATACATATTAGGCATAAATTGATAATTAGGTTTTGAATCTTTTTTACAAGAAACAACGCAAATCATCACTACTGCCGCTGCTAATATTTTTATAGTATTCTTCATTATTACTAATGGTTATCTTCTTCCTTATCTATTACTTTAATTTCTACTGCTCCGGTATCACCCAAAAAGCTAGCAAGTTGATCAACATCGTGATTTCCAGCATCTACTTCCATTAAGAAATGATCATCTGTAGTTCTTACATCAGGATTTTCGGCTTTTTTAAATGGCCATAGCTTACTTCTCATATAAAAAGTAATCACCATTAAATGGGCTGCAAAAAACACTGTAAGTTCGAACATAATCGGAACGAATGCTGGCATGTTTTCGATATAGCTAAAACTAGGCTTACCCCCTATATCTTGTGGCCAATCTTCGATCATGATATAGTTCATCATCAAAATTGATACTACTAACCCAACACAACCATACATAAAGGATGTAATTGCTAATCGTGTATGAGGTAATCCCATCGCTTTATCTAGTCCATGAACCGGAAAAGGAGTATATACCTCTTCGATATGATAATGCTCTGCACGAACTTTCTTGACAGCATCCATCAGGATGTCGTCGTCTATATATAATGCATGTATAACTTTTGATGCCATACTTCTAGTTATTTTTAAGTTTTTCTGCCTGGCCAGCCCAATCATCGCGTTGTGCTCTACCAGGGAAAGATCCAGTGATATTATCTAATAAATCGTATTCAGTTTCGGTCATTTTACTTACTTGATCAAAAGTAAATATTCCGATCTCGTTAAGTTTCTTTTCCATTACTGGTCCGATACCATTAACCTTTTTAAGATCATCAGCCGTTTGTGTTGATGGATCAAATGTCCCTAGGTTACCCAATAGACTATTGATGTCTTCTTCACTTACTTCTTTGGTTTCGGTTTTTTTCTTTGTTGGTTTTTCTTTAACCACTTCTGCTTTACCTTTAGGAAGCTCATCTCTATGATCTTTTCCTGCTTCTCTTAGTTTCTTATATTTTTCTCCAGAAGATTTCAAAATTGATTTTACTTCTGCTTGTGCTATTACAGGGAACGTACGTGAGTACAATAAGAATAAGACAAAGAAGAAACCAATTGTTCCTATAAATATTCCTATATCAACAAAAGTAGGAGAGAACATTGTCCATGATGATGGTAAATAATCTCTGTGAAGTGATGTTACAATGATCACAAAACGCTCAAACCACATTCCTATGTTTACCACAATAGAGATAAAGAAAGAAAACATTATACTTCTTCTTAATTTTGGGAACCACATAAATTGCGGTGAGAATACGTTACATGTCATCATCGCCCAATATGCCCACCAATATGGTCCTGTTGCCCTATTAAGGAATGCATATTGTTCGTATTCAACTCCAGAATACCATGCTACAAACAGCTCTGTTATATAGGCGACACCTACAATAGAACCTGTAATCATAATTACAATATTCATCAATTCTATATGTAAAACGGTAATGTAGTTTTCTAGGTTTGATACTTTTCTCATTATAATAAGAAGCGTATTCACCATAGCAAATCCTGAAAAAACCGCCCCAGCCACAAAATATGGTGGAAATATCGTAGTATGCCATCCAGGAATCACCGAAGTAGCAAAATCAAATGATACAATGGTATGTACAGAAAGTACTAATGGTGTAGCTAAACCTGCAAGTACTAAAGATACTTCTTCAAAACGTTGCCAGTCTTTTGCTCTACCACTCCATCCAAAAGATAGAAGGCCGTATATTTTTTTTGTAAATGGAGTTATTGCTCGGTCTCTAATCATTGCAAAATCAGGCAGCAATCCTGTCCACCAGAATACTAGTGATACAGAAAGATATGTAGAGATTGCAAATACATCCCATAGCAATGGCGAATTAAAATTCACCCATAGCGATCCAAACTGGTTTGGTATTGGTAATACCCAATATGCCAGCCAAGGACGCCCCATGTGAATAATTGGGAATAATCCTGCTTGAATAACTGCAAAAATAGTCATCGCTTCTGCAGAACGGTTAATTGCCATTCTCCATTTCTGACGAAATAACAGTAGTACTGCTGAAATCAAGGTTCCGGCGTGACCAATACCTACCCACCAAACAAAGTTGGTGATATCCCAGGCCCATCCTACTGTTTTGTTTAATCCCCAGGTTCCTATCCCAGTAGATATTGTGTAAATAATACACCCTATCCCCCAAAGGAAAGCAAGCAGTGCAATTGAAAAGACAATCCACCAAGATTTATTTGCTTTTCCTTCTACCGCTGCTGCTACATCCAAAGTTACATCATGGTATGTTTTATCACCGGTTACTAAAGGTTTTCTTATAGGTGCTTCGTAATGAGACATAATCCTTTATAATTGAATTGATTCTTTAATTAGTTAATTAAGCTTCTGTAGTATTTCTTACTTTGGTATGGTACATAACGTTAGGCTTAGTCCCAACATGTTCCAGTAAGTGATACATACGATCATCCTCTTTAAGTTTAGCTACTTCACTATCCTTATCATTGATATCACCAAATACCATAGCACCTGATGAACAAGCTGCAGAACAAGCTGTCTGGAATTCTCCATCCTTAACTTCTCTACCATCTCGTTTTGCATCCAAAATAGTTTTTTGCGTCATTTGAATACACATAGAACATTTTTCCATAACCCCTCTGGAACGTACAGTTACATCAGGATTAAGTACCATTCTACCTAAATCATTATTCATGTAATAATCAAACTCATCATTGTTGTTATACAAGAACCAGTTAAACCTACGTACTTTATATGGACAGTTATTAGCACAATATCTTGTACCTACACAACGGTTATATGCCATATGGTTTTGTCCTTGTCTACCATGTGATGTAGCAGCAACAGGACAAACAGTCTCACATGGAGCATGGTTACAGTGCTGACACATTACTGGCTGGAATACTACCTGAGGATTATCTGACGGATTTTCCATCTCACCAAACTCTGATAAGGAACTTCCTAAACCTGCTATTGCATCTTTCTTATTATTATCTCCTTCAAAACTATCTTGTGAAGAATAATAACGGTCAATACGTAACCAGTGCATATCACGAGATCTACGTATTTCTGATTTACCAACCACAGGTACATTATTCTCTGCATGACAAGCGATCACACAAGCACCACATCCTGTACATGCATTTAAATCTATTGAAAGATTAAAATGATGCCCAATAGAACGATCAAATTCATCCCAAAGATCAACTTCTGGTGAAGTAACCTCATATTCTATATGATTTTTACTCACTTCAGGAATTACGTTCCAATCGTGCTTATCTTTTGTATTGAATATTTCAAGAGTCGTTTCTTTTACAATATCTCCACGACCCATTAATGTATTATGTAATTGCACACAAGCAAACTCATGTACTCCTTCTGCAGCCTTAATCGAAACATTCTGTACTGCATTAAGGTTTTGATATAAAGAATAGGCATTTACTCCTACTATCATATCTTTTTTAAGTCCTTTAGACTTACCATATCCTAAAGCTAAACCAACAGAGCCTTTAGCCTGTCCTGGTTGAATAATTACCGGAACAACGACTTCAGTTTCTCCTACCGTTACTTTTGCATAACTACCATTTAGAGCTCCATTTGCTACATTTTCATTGGTTAACCCTAACTCAGCAGCATCTGCTCTAGAAACCGTTAAGTAGTTATCCCAAGACGCTCTGGTAATAGGATCGGGCATTTCTTGTAGCCAAGGGTTATTAGCCTGTTGACCATCCCCTAATGCCGTTTTAGTATATAATGTAAGTTCTATTCCACTTGATTTCGCTACAGAAAGTCTTCTTGACGCAGCACTAACATCTGGTCCAGCCGAAGTTGGCACCGGAACAGCTTCTATATCAGCCACATCTCCTTCTGGTGCTTCAAGTGCTTCTACCAATTCTTGTTTTGGAAGTACTGGTTTTACTAATATTCCATCATGCAAGGCTTGATTCCATGAAGTACCTCCAAGAATACCTGTCCATGCACTTTTTATATAATCGTGATATGTAGATGAATTACCTGTCCACTTTAATAAAGTTTCCTGGAATTGTCTTGCATCAAATAATGGTCGAATAGTTGGTTGCATCAAACTGTAGCTCCCTTTTTTCAACTCAACATCTCCCCAAGATTCTAAATAGTGAGGCGTTGTTGCAACGTAGTTACACAACTCAGCCGTAGCATCGTTATGCATGCTAAATGCAACTGATATATCTACTTTTTCAAGACCACTTTTAAATTCATCTGCATTTGGCAATGAATACATTGGATTAACACCAGCAATTAGCAAACCACCAACATGCCCTGCATTCATATCTTTTACCAATTGAGCAACTGCTTTAGCGTCTCCCTGACGGATAGTACGTGGAGTAGTTTTACTAAAAGCTTTACTATGTATTGCTTTATTAATTTCTAAAACTACTAACTGTGCATCCACATCCTGAATCCCAGTAACTACTACAGCATTACTTCCTGCTTTTTGAATCTGCTTAGCTGCTTTAACTACTTCTGCATCCAGTTTAGAATCCAAAGCTCCTTTAGAACCAGATCCTGTTACATATTTATATAGTGCAGCAAGCACTTGTTTTTGTTCTGATGGAGTAGCTTGTATTCTTCTATCGGCATTAGCCCCTGTTAAAGACATATTTGCCTCAAACTGGACATGCTTAGACATTTTTCCATTTTTCGGGATACGTCCTTTGGCATAACCACTATCATATCCTCCTCCTTGCCAATCTCCCAAAAAATCTGCACCAATACTGACTACAGTATTTGCTTTAGAAAAATCATAATCTGCAAGTGCTCTTTCGCCATACATCATTTGGTATGCATCCAAAGCCTCACTATTAGAAATAGCATCGTATACTACGTGTTTAACGTTTTGATATTTTGCTTTAAATTCTGAAATCAATTTCGATGTAGATGGACTGGCATATGTTTGAGTTAACAAAACAATTTGCTTACCGCCAAGACTATTTAACTTAGCTGCTACTTCTTTATCAAGCTCATCCCAACTGATATCTTCGGTTCCTTTTTTAGGCCCTTGAAGACGAGAACTATCATATAATGACAATACCGAAGCATGAACTCTGGCGTTTGCATCACCATTAGATGTTGCAAGATTATTATTTTCTACTTTTATAGGTCGACCTTCTCTAGTTTTAATTAAAACACTAGCAAAATCATACCCATCTGCTATTGTAGTAGCATAATAGTTAGCAACACCAGGTACTATTCTATCTGGTTGAACTACGTAAGGTATTGATTTTTTAACAGGACCTTCACATGCTGCTAAAGAAGCAGCTGCTGTACTAAAACCTACATATTTAAGAAAATCACGACGAGAAGTCGATGAATTTTCTAATGATGACTTATCACCTAAAAACTCATCCGTAGGAATCTCCTTAACGAACTCATTTTGTTGTAGCGTCTCAACAATAGAGCTATTTTCGTTTAGCTCTTCAACACTTTTCCAGTATTTCTTGTTTGATGACATATATAATTGATATTAGCTTCTTACTATTCTTCCGTTTACGGAAAACAATTGTTTTATTATTAATAATGGCATTTACCACATTCCAGACCACCCATTTGAGCAGCTGTCAATTGATCAACACCATATTTCTTAGAAAGTTCTTTATGAATTTTCTCGTAATATTTATTATCAGCAACTTTCACATTGGTTTCCCTGTGACAGTTGATACACCATCCCATAGTAAGTGGAGCATGCTGATACATAATTTCCATTTCTTCTACCGGACCGTGACATGTCTGGCACTCTACCCCAGCAACACTTACGTGCTGAGAGTGATTAAAGTATGCAAAATCAGGAAGATTATGAATACGAACCCATTTTACTGGTTGTTCATCACCAGTATATGCTTGTGTATCTGTATCCCAACCTACTGCTTTATATAATTTTTGGATTTCACCATCGTAGAATTCTTTAGAGTATTCTTCTGTTGCAGTAGCATCAGCCACTTCACTAATGGATTTATGACAGTTCATACAAACATTAAGAGAAGGAATTCCTGATGTCTTACTAACTCTTGCAGAAGAGTGACAATACTTACATTCTATCTTATTATCTCCAGCATGAATCTTATGAGAATAGTGTATTGGCTGAACAGGTTGATATCCTTGATCAACCCCTACTTGCATAAAATATCCATATACAAAGTAACCACTAGCCAGTAACAAGAAAATAGCTGTAACCATAACCAAGAATTGGTTTTGGATAAATGCTTTCCATATTGGAGTCCTCTTTTCTGCCTGTGGCAATTCTACATTATTAGCTTCTGCAAAGCTTCTTAGCGTTTTATTCACCAGAAATAAAACCACTAGTAGCATTAGAAATACTAACGCCAATATTGCTAAAATCACATTAGCAGAAACCCCAGAGTTTTCACCTCCTGAAGCAGTATCACTTCCTGGCACAGGTGCCGGTGGATCAGCTTTAGGCTCCATCGCATAAGCTATGATATTATCAATATCTGCATTGGACAACTGCGGAAAAGCATTCATTGCAGTCTTATTATACTCTTCAAAAACAGCAACAGCTTGCGCGTCGCCAGAAGCGACCATAGCAGCACTATTTTTTACCCATGAATAAATCCATTCTTTGTCATACTTGTCAGCTACTCCAAAAAGAGCAGGACCAACCGCTTTTTTATAACGCTTATGACAAGCCGCACAAAGTGATTTAAACAACTCTTCCCCTTTAGCTACATCTCCTCCAGACGAAGCTTCAGTTACAGCAGCGTTATCAACAGCCGCATCATCCTGTGCAAAGACAGGGTTAAAAAAAGTAAATAAAAAAACAGTTCCTAGGATTAGGATTTTAGAGGCTGAATTTCGGTGTTTCACCTGTTTCATATTATCAAGTAGAATTATCGTCTTATTTTTGGTATGGTTTTTTCATTAATCTCTTAAAAAAGATATAAAACCAGCACTTTTAATTCGACGACAAAAGTACTATAATTAGTCGATTTTGGAAATGTTAGAGAACCGTTAACTGTTAATTTATAACAATTCTAAATAATATTTTTTAATGATTTTGAGTTATTATACTTTACCTTTGCACCAAATCAATTTGTAATGAGAATGTTAAACACCACAAACCATATTTTTCTATTTGGTTTTTACCTTATAATTACCAGCACTTTAACTGCTCAGGATACCACAAATAACACTCCTGATACTCCAAATTTTGTGCCCGTAAACATATTACCACAACCAGAAGCGTCTGTTACCATCAATCAAGATCCAAGAATAAAAATGCTTCTTGATATAAAATCTAAAATGGAAAAAGATGGAGAATTTAGTGATCGTTACAAGATTCAACTGTATTATGGGAACCTAAATAAGGCAAATGAGATCATAAGAGCATCAAAAGATGCTTTTCCAAAGTGGAGTTCATCGATCCAATGGGAAACACCTAATTACAAAGTATGGATGGGAAATTATCGCACAAGACTTGAAGCTGACAGAGCATTAAAAGAAGTGCACACTAAATTCCCTAATGCATTCATATTTAGACCCGAAAAAAAATAAACATTCTTTTTTATTCATAAAAAACAAAACCCGATGTTTTCACATCGGGTTTTATTATTTATTATATATTCTAAGCATTATAGCTTCTTCTTCACCGCTACTTCTTGGTAAGCCTCTACTATATCACCTTCTTTAATATCATTATAGTTCTTAATCTGCAGACCACAATCATATCCTTTCGCCACTTCTTTTACGTCATCTTTAAATCTTTTTAAAGAAGCAAACTCACCAGTATACACTACAACACCTTCTCGAATCAAGCGTATGCCAGAATTTCGGAAAAGTTTACCTGTAAGAACCATACATCCTGCAATTGTACCGACTTTAGAAATCTTAAATGTTTCTCTAATTTCTGCAGTTCCTGTAATCTCTTCCTTCATTACTGGAGAAAGCATACCTTCCATTGCATCTTTAAGATCATTGATAGCATCATAAATAATCGAATATGTTCTGATATCGATTTCTTCCTTATCAGCAACTTGTCTCGCATTACCTGCTGGTCTTACATTAAATCCAATAATAATAGCATCAGATGCAGATGCAAGTAACACATCACTTTCTGTGATCGCCCCCACTGCTTTATGAATGATATTTACATGAATCTCTTCTGTGGATAGTTTCTGGAATGAATCTGTTAATGCTTCTACAGAACCATCAACATCTCCTTTAAGAATAATATTAAGTTCTTTAAAGTCTCCTAAGGCAATTCGACGTCCGATCTCATCTAGTGTAATATGTCGTTGTGTACGTACAGATTGTTCTCTATGTAATTGTGCTCGTTTTGAGGCGATATCTTTAGCCTCTCGTTCATCTTCTAATACACTAAACTTATCTCCTGCTTGTGGAGCCCCGTCTAATCCAAGAATTGAAACTGGCGTAGAAGGCCCTGCTTCTTTCACACTATTTCCTCGTTCATCCTGCATTGCCTTAATCTTACCGCTATTTTTACCGGCAAGAACATAATCTCCTATTTTAAGTGTACCCGTTTGTACTAAAATAGTAGAAACATAACCACGTCCTTTATCCAAAAACGCCTCGACAACTGTACCAGATGCCAGTCGATTTGGATTTGCTTTAAGCTCTAATATTTCAGCTTCAAGAAGTACTTTTTCAAGTAATTCTTTAACTCCTAATCCAGTTTTAGCAGAAATATCATGGGATTGGATTTTTCCTCCCCAATCTTCTACTAATAAATTCATAGAAGCTAGTTTTTCTTTTATCTTTTCAGGATTTGCTTCTTGTCTATCTACCTTATTAATTGCAAATACAATTGGAACTCCTGCTGCCTGAGCATGACTAATCGCTTCTTTAGTCTGTGGCATCACATCATCATCTGCAGCAATTACAATAATAGCTAAATCTGTTACTTGTGCACCACGCGCACGCATCGCAGTAAACGCTTCGTGACCTGGTGTATCTAAAAATGCTATTTTTTGTCCACTTTCTAACTGCACTCCATAAGCTCCGATATGCTGGGTAATCCCACCACTCTCTCCGGCTATTACATTTTCTTCTCGAATATAATCAAGTAAAGAAGTTTTACCATGATCAACATGTCCCATTACAGTTACAATAGGAGCTCTTTCTGTTAAATCTTCGGGAGCATCTACAATTTCTTCTATTGATTCCTCAATATCCGCAGTTACAAAATTAACTTCATAACCAAATTCATCTGCAACGATAGAAAGGGTCTCTGCATCTAAACGCTGATTCATTGTCACCATTATTCCTAATGACATACAAGCCGAAATAATATCAGTAGTCGCCACATTCATCATCGTAGCAACTTCAGAAGCTGTAACAAATTCTGTTACTTTAAGCACTTTGCTTTCTTGCTCTTGTTGTGCTACATCATCTTCTGCTTTCTGACGGTGTTGATCTCTCTTATCCCTACGATACTTTGCCGCTTTTGATTTATTAGATTTCCCTTGTAACTTCTCAAGAGTCTCTCGTACTTGTTTTTGTACTTCTTCTTCGCTTGGCTCTTCTTTTACAATAGCAGGTCGTTTTCCTTTTGCCGGACCTCTTCCTCTATTTCCACCTCCTCGGTTACCACCACCAGACTGACCTCCTGGCCTACCCCCACCAGATCCTTGAGCACCGCCTCCTTCTTTACTAATTCTTCTTCGGCGTTTTTTTGCTGCATCTCCTGCGTTTGAAGATTTCTTATCGGATTTATCTTCTTTCTTTTTCGCTGGTTTTTTAAACTGAGTTAAGTCAATTTTCTGACCTGTAAAATTAGGACCATCCAATTTTTTATACTGAGTTTTAACCTTTTCTGGTTCTACAGAAACTTCAGCTTCCACTTCTGGCGCTGGAGTTTTAGGCTTATCTTTGCTCACAACGGGCTCTACAGGTTTTTCTTCTTTTATTTCTTTTGGCGCTTGTCGCGTAATTTTAATTCCTTTTTTCTGAGGTCTATTTGAAACTACTTCAGGAGTTTTGCTTTTTACATCTTCCTTTTCTTTTTCTTTTACCTCTTCCTTCTTAGGAGCTTCAACTGCCTTTTCTTCGGGTTTTGCAGTATTATCCTCTTGTTTCTCACCTTCTAATTCAATCTTACCAACTTGCTTAGGTCCGCTTAATTGAGCTTTGGCTTTTACAACTTCTCGAGCTTCTGAACGTTTACGCTTTTCTTCCTGCTCATTTTCGATCTGCACTCGCAACGCTTCTTTTTCTTTCTTCTTTTCTTCTCCAACTTCTTTTGAAGCTACTTTTTTACTTTTATCCGTTTGAAATTCATCAAACAAGAGCTGATAAATCTCTGAAGAAATTTTTGTAGTAGGACGCGCATCTATCTCGTGACCTTTTGAATTCAAAAAGTCAACAGCCCGATCTAGCGAGATATTGAATTCGCGTAATACTTTATTTAGTCTCATTGTTCCTGCTTCAGCCATAAATGCCTTTTATTTAATGCTCAAATATAATTAATTGTGATTATTAATCTTCAAATTCAGATTTTAATATTCTAATCACTTCGCCTACTGTCTCTTCCTCAAGGTCAGTTCGCTTTACTAAATCACTAATATCTTGTTCTAAAATACTCTTTGCAGTATCTAAACCAATTTTAGAAAATTCTTCAATAATCCATGAATCGATTTCATCAGAAAATTCTGTAAGTTCTACATCTTCTTCTACTCCTTCTCTAAACACATCTATCTCATAGCCTGTTAGTTGCCCTGCTAATCTAATATTGTGACCTCCTCGACCAATAGCTTTAGAGACTTCTTCTGGTCTTAGCATTACTTCTGCCCGACTGGTCTCTTCATTAATCTTTATAGAAGTTACTTTTGCCGGACTTAATGCTCTAGTAATAAATAATTGTAAATTATTTGTATAATTAATAACATCAATATTTTCATTACCTAATTCTCTTACGATACCATGTATACGAGAACCTTTCATCCCTACACATGCTCCTACAGGATCAATCCTATCATCATACGAATCTACTGCAACTTTTGCTTTTTCTCCAGGAATTCTAACTACTTTTTTAACTGTAATTAACCCATCAAATACTTCTGGTATTTCTGATTCGAACAATTTCTCTAAAAACAGAGGCGATGTTCTAGACATAACTATGGATGGTTTATTACCCTTAAGCTCAACAGATTCGATTACTCCTCGTACATTTTCTCCTTTTCTGAAAAAATCAGAAGGTATTTGCCTATCCTTAGGTAATATAATCTCATTACCTTCATCATCTAACATGATAATCGCTCTATGACGAATATGATGAACTTCAGCAGTATATATCTCTCCTTCTAATTCTTTAAACTGTTTATAAATATTAGTATTGTCATGTTCATGAATTTTAGAAATCAAATTCTGACGTAGCGCTAATATAGAACGTCTTCCTAAATCTATGAGTTTAACTTCTTCTGATACGTCTTCACCTACCTCAAAATCAGGCTCTATTTTTTGTGCTTCAGTTAGTGATATCTCTTGATTACCGTCTTCAACTTCACCATCTCCTACTACAATACGGTTTCTCCAAATTTCTAAATCTCCTTTATCAGGATTTATAATGATATCGAAATTGTCATCACTACCAAACTTCTTCTTTAGAGCATTCCTAAATACATCTTCTAAGATCGACATTAAAGTAACACGATCTATAAATTTATCATCTTTGAATTCTGAAAATGATTCTATTAATGCGATATTTTCCATATCAATATATTATAATTAAAATGTTATCATAACTTTAGCTTCTACAATATTTTCATAAGCTATATTAGCTTCTTTAGTAACAGTCACTTTACCTTTACCTACAGGCTTTGGCTCTCGTGTTTTCCACGTTAAGACAATTGCATCTTCGGTCACTGAGATCAACTCTCCTTCGATTGTTTCTTCGGTTGTTTTTATCTTAAGTTTTCTGCCCACATTCTTTTTATACTGTCGAATATGTTTCAGACCTTCAGAAACACCTGAAGACATTACCTGAAGAGAGAAGTCTTCTTCTTCTCTATCTAAATTGTGTTCAATTGCCCTGCTTACCGCAATGCAATCTTCTACTTTCACACCATCATCTCCATCAATAATAATTTCAATACTATTATCGGGATGAATTTTACTTTCAATTAGAAATAGGGACGGATTTTCTCGAAGTGCCCCCTCTAATAAATTCTGAACTTTGTCTTTTAATGACATAAATAGATAAAAAGAGGGGACTTTTCGTCCCCTCATCCTGGTTTTTTAATTTCAACGGTGCAAAGATAGTAATAATATCTTATATACAAAATATCGCTAAGAATGAATTTATTCGTAAATTTAAGATATACTATATAAGTAGCTTCTTACTTTAAGCATATAACTACCAATACGTTCTAAATCCAGAGTGATAAACAAATAACATATTTCAAAAAAGCAGCATTATGATCAAAAGCATACTAGTCCCTACAGATTTTTCTAAACAAGCCGAAAATGCATTAAAAGTGGCGGCTCAAATAGCAAAAAAAAATAACGCTAAAATCTATCTGCTACATATTTTAGAGCTCCCCATGCATCTTACAGATCTAATGTCTTCTGGAGCACCAGGGCCTGCGCCCGAAGCCATTTTTTTCATGAAGCAGACCCATAAAAAGTTTGAAGAAGTATTAAACCAGGATTATTTAAAAGATATTGATGTCATTGAGACTGTAAATTTCGAAGATGTACTACATGGGATTATCAATTCGAGTACCAAAAATAATATAGATATTATTATCATGGGATCTCATGGTTCTTCTGGTTTTGAAGAATTATTTATAGGCTCTAATGCAGAAAAAGTGGTTAGAACATCAAAAAAACCGGTATTAGTAATTAAAGAAGATTGTGATATTTTTGGAATTAATGATTTTGTATATGCTACAAATTTTGATGATGAAGATAAACCATGCCTTTTAGCAGCGCACGATTTTTCTAAATCAATTCAAGCAAAGCTTCATTTAGTATGGGTAAACACAGCTAATGGATTTAAAACTACTTATGAAACCGAAGAGAAAATGAATAATATGGTCTCTAACCTGGCAATAGAGGGTTATAGTCTAAACATCTATAATGACAATACGGTAGAAAAAGGAATACTTAATTTTGCCGATTCTATCAATGCAGGTATGATTGGAATTAGCACTCATGGCAGAAAAGGAATATCACATTTTATTAACGGAAGCTTAGGTGAAGATGTTGTAAATCACGCAAAAAGACCAGTGTTGACTTTTAAAATTTAATGTCTTCACAACATAAAATAAAAAAGGAGCAAATAAATTTGCTCCTTTTTTGTTGGCCTACTAGGGCTCGAACCTAGACTCTTCTGGACCAAAACCAGACGTGTTGCCAGTTACACCATAGGCCAATATGTGTTTGCGGGTGCAAATTTAAAATTTTCTTTTGGCTCTGCAAACATTTTTTAAAATTTATTCTACTAAATCACTAATCTATCCATAAAACAGTTGTTATAAGTGTAAAATATAAACTTCTGTTAAGCGTTTCCTAAAAAAACTAAGGTTAAAGTATTTTTATTACTAAATTCGCCACACGTTATATAACTGAACAAATCTTATGAGTACATTCAACTTCACCAAGTGGAATAAAATATTAGGGTGGATCGTTTTTGTCATCGCTTTATGCGTTTATACAATGACGGTAGAACCTACTGCTAGTTTTTGGGATGCAGGAGAATACATTGCTACTTCCTCAAAATTACAAGTTGGTCATCCACCAGGAGCACCATTATTTCAAATGATTGGAGCATTCGCCTCTGCTTTTGCATCAGACCCTACACAAGTTGCATTAATGGTAAATATGACTTCTGCTTTTGCAAGTGCTCTTACTATTCTCTTTATGTTTTGGTCTATAACCATTCTTGTTAAAAAAGTGATTGTAAAAGATGAAGAATTAACAGATGGAAAAGCAATGGCTATTCTAGGAAGTGGTTTGGTTGGAGCCCTTGCATTTGCATTTACTGATAGTTTTTGGTTTAATGCTGTAGAAGCCGAAGTATATGCAATGGCAACCTGTATTTTATCTGTTCTTTTCTATCTCGGATTATTATGGGAACGAGATATGCACACCACTAGAGGTAATAAATGGCTAATCTTAATTTCTTTTATTGTTGGACTATCTTTCGGTGTTCATTTTATGGGGTTGCTCTCTATCCCAGCAATAGGATTATTATATTATTTCAAAAACTATAAAGAAATTACAATAAAAAATTTCATTATTGCCAATATCGTAGTTGTAGCAATACTACTGTTTATTTTTAAACTCCTATTACCTTCAACACTTAAATTCTTTGGTGCAGCTGAAGTATTTTTTGTTAATTCTATTGGTATGCCTTTTAATTCGGGGACTATTATTGCTGGATTAATAATCGCTGCAGCTTTCTATTTTGGAATAAAATACACTCGTAAAAAGAATTATGTACAATTAAACACATTATTACTATGTGTTATGTTTATTCTATTAGGATTTTCTAGCTGGGTTATGTTGCCTATAAGAGCAAACGCCGGAACTGTAATTAATGAAAACAATCCTAATAACGCAAGAGAACTTCTGGCGTATTATAACTTAGAACAATATCCAGAAACTCATCTTTTTTACGGACCTCAATTTACAGAAATCTATGCAGGCTTGGATGAGAACAACCCTTATGAAGATGGCAAACCGAAATATGAAAAAGATCTTAAAACCGGGAAATACATTATAGTTAACGATTGGAAAAATGCAAAACAGAATCTTGATGATGCTCATAAAGCTATTTTACCAAGAATGTGGAGTACAGAACATATCGCTAATTATATGGAATTTACCGGGCCAATTAAATTTACAATTAAACCCGAGTATCAAGGTGAAGAAGAATTACTTAATGCCGTTACTCAATTTAAAAGGGAATACGCCACCGGAAAATTAGATAATGATGATTATAATAAATTTCTACAATCGTTTGGCAACTATATCGATGTAGAGAAACCTTCTTTTTGGGATAATGTGGTATACCTATTTGATTACCAAATGGGATATATGTACTGGCGTTATTTTATGTGGAATTTTGTTGGACGACAAGATGACAATCAAGGTAAACTTACAGATCTAGAAGGCAACTGGCTTAGCGGTATCCAATTTATCGATGAAGCTCGCTTAGGGTCTCAAGACAACTTGCCTAGTGACGTTCTTAAAAACAAAGCTCGTAACACCTACTATTTCTTACCACTATTACTAGGACTAATTGGGTTTGTATTTATGTTACAAAGAGATAAGAAAAAATTCTGGGCTTTGCTCATTTTTTTCTTGTTTACAGGTTTAGCACTAAAAATTTATCTTAACGAAAGACCTTTTGAACCAAGAGAGCGTGATTATGCACTGGTAGGATCATTTTATGTATTTGCCATTTGGATAGGATTTGGTGTATATGCTTTGTTTGATTTACTTAAAAAATATCTACAACCCAAAATACTTGCTCCTATAGTTACCGTAGTTTGCTTATTGGCCGTACCTATACTATTAGCAGCACAAAACTGGGATGATCACGATCGTTCAAATCGATATACTGCACAATCCATGGCAAAAATGTACTTACAATCTTGCCAGAAAGATGCTATATTATTTACGATAGGAGATAATGATACATTTGCACTATGGTATGCACAAGAAATTGAAGGCTATCGTACAGATGTTAGAACAGTAAACACAAGCCTTTTTGCAACAGATTGGTATATAGATCAAATGAAAAAGGCTGCATATGAAGGAAAACCTATTCCTTCGCAATTAACTCATGAATTCTATCGATTCGGAAATAATGATGCTATTTATCACAAACCCGTAACTTCTGATACCATGCTTATCAAAAATTGGATGAGATGGATAGAAACGGATGACCCAAGAACTAAAGGGGATTTACAAAGTGGTAAAAAAGTAAATACATTTCCCACAAAGCATATACGAATTCCTGTAGACAAAGAAGCTGTGCTTAGAAATGGCATTGTAGCTCAAAAAGATGCGGATCTTATTGTGCCCTATATTGATATTCATCTTAATGGAGATTTATTATTTAAAAATCGTCTTTTAATGTTGGATATTATTGCCAACAATAACTGGGAAAGACCCATCTATTTTACTGGGGGAAGTTATGGTGATGATGATTTCTTATGGATGAAAGATTACCTGCAATTAGATGGAGTAACCTTCAAATTAGTTCCGATTCGAACTAAGGTAAACCCACGAAATCCTTTTGAAATGGGTAGAATAGATACAGACCTCATGTATAAAAATGTAACCAGCTGGGACTGGGGTAATAGTAATGATCCAAATATATATCATGATCCAGAAACCAGAAAAAATGCAATTACATATCGTAGTAATTTAGCAAGACTTGTAGAGGTTTTAATCCAAGAGGATAAAAAAGATAAAGCCAAAGAAATTCTAGATCTAGCAATGGACAAGATGCCGATTGAATATTACGAATATTACACTCTGGTAGAACCATACATCTCTGGTTATTATGAAGTAGGAGAAAAGCAAAAAGCGCGAGATCTTTGGACAAAACTAGCTAAAAAATACCAAGAGCAACTTACTTATTTTGGCAGCCTAGAGCTTAAAGACCAATACCGCCATGCAGAAGAGATTGTTACCAATGTAGAACGCTATCGTAGTGTAGTTGATCTATTGCTAATCAATCAGGATCGGGAAATGATAGAAGAAAAAGCAGATGAGTTTAACAGATATCTAAGATTGTTTACCAGACTCTACTCTGAAGATGAAGAATACAACGATGAAGAAGCCATAAGAAAACAAGAAGAAGATCTAATTAAAGAGTTTCAAAATCAGGAAAAACCTTTAGATTCTTTAGACAGCATACCAAACTAATTATTAAAAGTGAGTCTTTTTGAGGCTCACTTTTTTAGTATACTCATGGTGCAAATAATCCCAAATAAAACTCCTAAAGTTATCAAACAGCTTTTCTCAAATTATACTTGGGATCTTTATGCAAATAATGAAAAGAAGCTATATTTAACTTTTGATGATGGTCCTATACCAGGTGTTACAGAATTTGTTTTGACACAATTAAATCAATATAATGCCAAAGCAACTTTTTTTTGTATTGGTGATAATATTAGAAAACATCCCGAGGTTTTTCGACAGATTCTATCAGAAGGTCATACTATAGGCAATCACACTATGAATCACTTAAAGGCCTGGAAAACCAGCCTGGATATGTATATTGATAACACTATAGATTGCCAAAATCTAATCCAGAAATATTCCCCCAACAAAGACATACAACAGATATTTAGACCTCCATATGGGCAAATAAGCCATGCTAAATTTAAAGCACTAGAAGAGTTAGGATATAAAATTATACTTTGGGATGTATTATCAAAAGATTGGGAACAAACAATATCTCCAGAAGAATGTTTACAAAATGTGCTTCAAAATGCACAACAGGGAAGCATTATTGTTTTTCATGACAGTATAAAAGCTTCAAAAAACCTTACTGTAGCACTACCAGAAGTTTTAGACTATTTTACCAAAAGAGGATATGTTTTTGATACCATTAGGTTCTAAACATATTCTTTCATGAGACCTATTAGTGTATTAGCATCTTGCTCACCACTTTGTCTCCAAACCATCTCACCTTCTTTATAAATCATTAATGTAGGAAGCCCTTTAATACGCAAAGCTGTAGCCAACTCTTCATTCTTATCTACATCGATCTTTATAACTTTCCCTTTATCTCCAAGTGCTGCTGCTACATCCCTCAATACAGGATGCATTGCCAGAGAGGGCTCATTCCATTCGGTAAAAAAGTCTAATAAAACAGGAACTTCAATACCTATTATATCTCCAAACTTTGACATGTTCAAAAACTTTTATGTTTGGGCCTTTTATAATCGGCCATTAAACAGTTGTAAATATAACACTTTCTGTGAATTAAGCATCTTTAGATCCTTTTCTCAATTCAATAACTGTAATTTCAGGCCATATACCAACCCGTCCCGGGAAAGCATGAAACCCAAAACCTCGATTTACATTCAGGTATCTCCCCATTTCGTCATACATACCTGCCCATTGCTTATATACATACTGCACTGGACTCCATCGTACAAATCCGGGAATTTCAATCCCAAATTGAAATCCGTGTGTATGTCCACTTAGCGTAAGGTGGTAATGATCCGAATGCTTCTTTACTTCATATTCCCAATGTGAAGGGTCATGACTTAACAAAACTTTAAAATCTTCTTTGGTCACCTTTTCAGATGCTTTTGTTAAATCACCAGCTTTCTTAAAATTATGCCCCCAATTCTCCACTCCTATTACAGCAATACGTTCACCATCTTTTTCTACAAAAGTGCTATCATTAAGTAACAGATTAAAATCGATTTTAGTATGAACTTCCTTTATTGCTTCAAAATTTGCATCTTTTTCCTCCTGACTGTCCCAGGTAACATATTCTCCATAATCGTGATTTCCTAAAACAGAATATTTACCATACTTAGGTGTCTTAATACGCTTAAATGTATCTATCCAGTCATCCATTTCTTCTGCGACAGTATTTACAATATCCCCGGTAAACAATAATAAATCTGTTTCTTGTTCATTAATTAAATCCACTGCATATTCAATTTTAGTAGCATCATCAAAACTTCCAGAATGTATATCTGAAATTTGTGTAATCCTAAACCCATCAAATGCAGCAGGAAGATCTTCAAAATGCAATACATGACGTATTACTTTAAAATTATATTTCCCCCTAAAAATACCATGTAACAATCCGCCAAGAGGTATTGCAGCAACACCCAATGCCAATTGACTTATAAATTTTCTTCGGTCTGGAAAATATTGAGTGGCTGTGCCTTCAAAAAAAGTATTTGTAAGATAATTGTATCCCGCCACACAAACTCTAATGATATCTTCACCAAATAAAAACAAAACCATAATTAATTTAGGCACTAATGTGAGTAACAAAAGAGCACTAGCTCGTAATGTGTACTTAGTTGGACCAACACTACGGTCATAATTAGCAAAAACATAAATCACATAACTTAAAATAAGTAATGACAATGCCAAATATCCTATTTGCACCCATTGATTTTTGGTTATAGTTCGAATGGCTTGATATGCATAAGTTTCAATAAGTATGTATAGAATTATAGGAATTAACCAACGCATAATTTGTTTTACAGTTTTATTATTGAACAAAGCTATTCCTCCTTTTTAATTTGCAGCTATTTTTTAAGTAAAAATTAACGATAAATAAATTTTGTGACCAAAAAGCGTTAAAATCATGTCTTTATCCGGCATAAATCTTAACAATTTCTTTTAGAACTAAGATTTTTATTTGTAACTTCGTTTCATATTCCTTTTTAGGGCTTAATTACAATTTAAAAAAATCATATACTATATATAAAATTTACTATCGTATTTATAGCAGTTGATACATTGTTATCAATTTTATTTTGGGGCGAAATGCCGTCAGTTTTTGACGGCATTTCTTTTTATATTTATTATAGTTTTTGACACTAATTTGATTAATCTTCTTTTTATATTGCATTTCTAAAAATTTAACTTACATCATGTCACAAAAACGTCTTTTTCTTCTGGATGCTTTCGCTCTTATTTTTCGAGGGTACTATGCACTTATTAAAAACCCAAGAATTAACTCAAAGGGGCAGGATACATCTGCAGTTTTAGGTTTTGTAAATTCTTTATTTGATGTTATAAAAAGAGAAAAGCCTGATCATTTGGCTGTTGCATTTGACAAACAAGGAAGTAAAGATCGATTAGAAATTTTTCCTGAGTATAAAGCCAATCGTGATGAAACTCCTGAAGCCATTAAAATAGCTGTACCCATAATTCAGGAAATATTAAAAGCTATGCACATTCCAATTATAGAAAGGGCTGGTGTCGAAGCTGATGATTTAATTGGTACTATCGCCAAACAAGCTGAAAAAGAAGGATATCAAACCTATATGGTTACTCCTGATAAGGATTATGCACAATTAGTTTCTGAGAATATTTTTATGTATCGCCCTGCCAGAATGGGAAATGGAATCGAAATCTGGGGGATACCAGAGGTACAAAAGAGGTTTGAAATAGAACGACCAGAGCAAGTTATTGATTACCTCGGTATGATGGGGGATGCTGTTGATAATATCCCCGGACTACCAGGTGTTGGTGACAAGACTGCTAAAAAATTTCTTGCAGAATACGGTTCTATGGAAGGCTTATTAGCTAATACTGATAAGCTAAAAGGCAAAATGAAAGAAAAAGTAGAAGCAAATGCAGAATTAGGGCTTCTTTCTAAAAAACTTGCAACCATTATTTTAGATTGTGATGTAACCTTTAATGCCGATGATTATGAACTTACAAAACCTGATGCACAAAAAGTACATACGATTTTTGAAGAGTTAGAGTTTAGAAGACTTGCGGATCAATTTGTTAAGATTTTTTCGGGAGAAGCAACAACTACATCTGCCCAAACTGCAAGCAGTTCTGCTACAAAAAAGAAAACAACACAAGCTGGAGCAGGTCAATTTTCATTATTTGGCGAAGCCGAGGAATCTGGTGAAGCCGTTTCTTTCTCCAGTAGAAAAACAATTGCTAATACCGAGCATTTTTATCAAAGTATTGCTCCGGGAATGGCAATGAAATTATTCCTTCAAAATTTATTAAAACAAGAGAATGTTTGTTTTGATACTGAAACCACAGGTCTTAATCCATTAACCGCAGAATTGGTAGGGGTTGCTTTTTCCTGGGAAGCAGGAAAAGGTTTTTATATTCCTTTTCCCGAAGATCGTAACGAGGCACAAGAGCTGATCGAACAACTACGACCTTTTTTTGAAGCCGAACATATTACAAAAATTGGCCAGAATCTAAAATATGATATCAAGGTTCTAGCAAAATATAACATCGAAGTCAAAGGAACACTATTTGATACGATGCTGGCACATTATCTTATTAATCCTGATATGAGGCATAATATGGATGTGCTTGCCGAAACTTATCTTAATTACACCCCGGTTTCTATTACCGAATTAATCGGTAAAAAAGGTAAAAACCAGTTATCCTTCAGACAAGTACCAATTGACAAACAAACCGAATACGCCGTAGAAGATGCAGATATTACTTTTCAGCTAAAAGAACATTTTGCACCAGAACTTACCGAAGCTAAAACGGTTTCTTTGTTTAAGGATATTGAAATTCCGTTACTAAGAGTTCTAGCAGATATGGAAGTCGAAGGGATTAATCTGGATAAAGATTTTTTACAATCTCTTTCTGAAGAACTAGATAGCGATGTTAAAACTTTAGAGCAAAAGATTTATACAGCAGCTGGAGAAGAGTTTAATATTGCTTCACCAAAACAACTGGGTGTTATATTATTTGAAAAAATGAAATTGGTAGATAAACCCAAAAAGACAAAGACAGGGCAATATTCTACTGCAGAGGATGTATTATCTTACTTAGCAAAGGATCATGAGATTATTCAAGATATATTAGATTTTCGTGGTTTGTCTAAATTAAAAAGCACCTATGTTGATGCATTACCAGCACAGGTTGATGAAAATACCGGGCGTGTTCATACAGATTATATGCAGACAGTGGCTGCTACTGGACGTCTAAGTTCTAATAATCCTAATTTACAGAACATCCCTATTCGTACAGAAAGAGGAAGACAAGTAAGAAAAGCATTTGTTCCCAGAAATGAAGAACACACACTACTAGCGGCAGATTATTCTCAGATAGAATTAAGGATCATTGCTGCTTTAAGTAAAGAAGAGACCATGATTGAGGCTTTTAAAAATGGAGAAGATATCCACGCTTCGACAGCTGCAAAAGTGTTCAATGTTCCTATAGAAGATGTTAGCAGAGAGCAACGTGGTAATGCCAAAACGGTAAACTTTGGTATTATTTATGGTGTTTCGGCTTTTGGATTAAGTAATCAAACCAGTCTTTCGAGAAGTGAAGCCAAAGAATTAATCGATACGTATTACAAAACCTATCCAAAGCTACGTAACTATATGAGTGAGCAAGTAGATTTTGCTAGAGAAAATGGTTATGTACAAACAGTTTTAGGAAGACGCCGATATCTAAAAGACATTAACTCTGCTAATGCAATTGTTCGTGGTGCAGCAGAACGAAATGCAGTAAATGCTCCTATTCAAGGAAGTGCAGCTGATATTATCAAGATCGCAATGATCAATATTCATAAAAAACTGAAAGAAGGAAACTACAAGACCAAAATGTTACTTCAGGTTCATGATGAATTGGTATTTGATGTTTTTAAACCTGAATTAGAAACTATCAAAACCTTAATCAAAACCGAAATGGAAAATGCCTATACTTTAGAGGTGCCATTAGATGTGGATCTTGGATTAGGTAACAACTGGCTAGAAGCTCATTAAAAACAGTGTAGAAAATTCAAAATAAAACAAAGAATCCCTACAGGTATTGGCAACCTGTAGGGATTCTTTGTTTTACTTATTTTATTTTTCAAAAATCAATATTAGAGTAGCATCAACAAAAACCAAAGTATTACTATCATCTCTAGTCAATAAATCAATATCCATCTTTTTAGAAGTCATTTGATTATTTACCAATGTTAGCACTAAGGTTTTATCTACTTCGTCAAATGTATATGATAATGTTACAGTTTCATTTTCAAGCACAAAAGTTCCGGTTATACCTTCTGAAAAGCATTCTATATTTTGTGTTTCCATCCCATTGGTATCTGATTTCAACTCAAGAAAAGTAAGCTTTCCTTTAAATGTATTATCATCATTTAAAGTAAGAAAAGAGCTATCATGGCAATCGGTCTCTGATGTTTGATTCTCTGATGCTGTTCCGTCATTATTGATATCCGAAGCGGGATTAGTAGTATATGTAACTAATTTGTAAGTGCCAAATATCGGAAGCTTTACATCCCCAGAATCATCATTAGAAGAGCAGGATGCGAATAAAAGTCCAAATACAGCTAAAAAAAATAAAATTTTTAAGTTCATTTCAGCAAATATTAAAAGTTAAGCCGGTCAAAACTAAAGATCATTTCACCTATTGATTTTGACCTATTTCTTTATAAAAATCATAATAATTTAAAAAAGTAGGGATCACCGGTCCATTAAATGGATTGGGACCATTAAATAACACACAAACACCAATGTTATTATCTGGATCAATTAACAATTGTGTTTTATATTGATTTACATTGCCACCATGATACATTATTCTTCTGCCTCTATAATCCAAAACTCGCCAACCTTTTGCATAGTATGAATCTGTTACTCCATCCCACAGATTAACATAGGTATCTTCATCACTAGTACAAATAATAGGATTAAAAATATCACTCAAACTTTCTTTTGATATAACATCTGGACGATATCCCAACAATACCTTTAAATACTCTCCCATATCAGAGATTGACGCATTAATCCCTCCTGCAGCAGCTACATTATAATAATTTTTATGAATCTCTGTAACCCTGTATTTATTTGAATAATGATTATATTTATGTGGTAAAGCTACATTATCATTCTTTTTTATTGCCGAATATGTACTTGATGCAGTACGCATCCCTGCCGGGTCAAATATTCTCTCCTTAAGAAGAGTTTCAAACGATTTTTCGGTTTGGTTTTCCATTATTTTTTCAATAACCGAAAATATTGCATTTTGATATTCATAATCAACGCCTTCTTTAGATACAACTCCTTTTCTTTTAAAATTTTTGATAATTTGTTCTAAAGACCATCCTTTTTGTATAAGCTTGGTATATGTATAAGGGTAAAGTCCTGTTGTATGTGATAATAAATGATTTACTTTAAGTCGATCTGCCTGTTCACTATTTCTTAAACTAAATGTTTTTACTGATTCTCTAACTTTTTGATCCCATTGTAATTCATCACGATCTACTAAATTTCCTGCCAAAACTGCTGTCACGCCCTTGGATAAGCTTGCGATTCTAAAGACTGTATTTACATCTACAGAATCTTGTGTATGAATTTCTTTTACCCCAAAGCCCTTTTTATAAATAACAGCATCACCCTTAACCACCACAACTGCTGCTCCAGGACATTCTGAAACATTAAAATTAGTAGCAAAAAACTTTTCATAGTGCTCTAAAAAGAAAGATATAGAGTCCTTTTTTGACACTTCTGGTTTCTCATCAAATACAACAACTCTTTCTTTAGGTTTTGAGGTAGTACAAGCCACTAAAAAAACCAGAGTTAATACAACATAAAAATACTTCATATTACGACATTCTATATTGTCGCAAAATACGTTTAATATTATTTATTGTATAAAAACTTTTTCAGAAACTTTACAATACAAAGCGATATGTTGCTTTGATTAAAAATGTGTTCTCTGGCTGCTGATTCAGAATCTGATTATCTAAACTTTTAAATAGGTCATCAGAAGCATTTCCATCTCCGGTAACACCTTGTGACCAAACTAAAAATATTTCAGAACCAGGAATATATTCCCAACGCAACACTAGATTAGAACGAAACTGAACAAATGCAAAATCAGGATTATCAATAGTATAATCTACATTACCATCTCTATCTTCATCTACAGAATACTCATCATCTGCAAACGAAATCTGATCCTGATCATACCATGTTACACGTTGGTTAAGATCTTTTGCAATTGGATTATTAACACTATTGAAATCTGTATACCTTCCTCGAGATATAAACGGTTGCCCATAATATTGAATCGTAAGGTTCGGATTAATACTATAATTTAATCGTATACTCGCACTTAGAGTTTGTTGATCAATGTTAGCGGTTATATATCTCGGCGTATCATTAAAATCGACATCGGTAACATATTGTGTTTTACTACGGCGTCGTACAAATTCTGGATTTATAGACATACTAAACGAATTAAATGGCTGATACCTAAGTCTTAACACGTATCTTTTGAAAGAAAAATTATTCTGCTTCGTCCATGAATTTACATGACCGACGGTAAAATTAAATTTCTTTCTTTGATCTGACCCAAAAAACAACACTCCTATATTTTCTTCAGAGAATCTCCAACGAGGACCACCACGCAGAACTGTATTGGTAAAAATTCGAGGTTTATGAATCATTTCTACCTCGGTCCACCAATTATTTTTATAATCAATATTTCCTCCTAAAACGTATTCAATACGATTATAGTTACCTTCGAAATCAAATGCTGATGATTGGTTAAATCTAAGATTAGCTCTTCTATAAAATTTGGTAGGTTTCAAAAAGAGATAACGAAGGTTTGCAAATTGTCTAATATCATCTGCTTGTCGTAAAAAACCGATATCATTTAATTCTAATTCTGGAGAACGCCAATAAATTCCTCCCCCATATCTCCAATTTCCGCCTCCGGATTTCCCTCCTCTAAGTTTACCACCAGTTCCGGTAAGTGAAGTACGATTAGGGTCTAAGTTTACATGATCTGCATCAATACGTTGAAAAAGATGTGTGAGTGAATTCTGAGTATTTTCGATAGCTTCTTCAGAACCTTCTACATGACTAGCTACGATATTACCTTCTACAAAATACTTTCTATCTTTCCAGTTATGTCTAAAATCTAATCCTGCTGTGTATGCAGATTTCCGAAGAAGATTAAGATTATTTTCTCTTGTTCCTGCTACTTCTGATGTTTCATCTGTATTTGGATCATCCTCATCTATATCAAAAGTGTCTCCAAGATTTCGATTCGTAGCTGTTATAATTCCGCCAATAAATGAGTTACGCTGATTAAAGTCCTTTTGTACCCTACCTACCATATAATTAGTTAATGGCTCTACAATAGCTTCTCTTTTATTTCCATTCTCATCTTCAATTTTGGCAATTTCTCTAGAAGTTACACTCTCCAAAATACCGATAGACCATCCATCTTTGGTTTTTCCGCTAAACTTTGCAGCTCCAAGAATTGTAGTATTAGTGGGCTTATCTATAAACTCATTATCAATTCCTGAAATTGACCCTTGCGGGCTTCTTCCAATTCTACGAGAATAAAATAAATTATCCTGGTTATTGGCAAAACGGTAATCAAAAATATTTTTATTTTCTACAAAAAAAGGTCGTTGTTCTCTAAAGAAAATCTGAAATCCATCTAATGCTATAGCTGCAGGATCAGCTTCGACCTGGCCAAAATCAGGATTTACAGTTAGATCCAAAGTTAGATCATTTGTGATTCCGATTTTTGCATCTAACCCTCCATTCAATTTAAAATCTTCACCATCTCTAAACGGGTTTCCTTTTTCCTCGGGATACGTATCAAATTGTGTTACTGCAAATGGCTGGATTTCTAATTGTTTTTGTGCTTCGATATTAATCAAACCATGTAATTCTCCAAATTCACTTACAAATCCAGAGGCATCTCTAGGGATACGTTGCCATACAGATCGTTCATCTTTTCGAAAAAGTAGTCTGTTTACTTGCAATCCCCATACCTGTTCTTTGCTTTTACCAAATTTCACCTGGCTTAAAGGAATTTTTATTTCTGCTGTCCACCCTTCATCATCTATATTACTTGCAGCATACCATATTGGATTCCAGCTACTATCCCAGTTATCACCATTTCGCGAAACAAACTCATCCCCTTTCACTCCAGCAGCAGTTATAGTAAAAGAAAAAGCAGTTCTTTTATCGTGATACGTATCCAGGATAAGTGTAATACGATCTCCTGCAAAACCATCTCTTCTTGATAGTCGTTTTTCTATTTTATCTGGTTCGGTATCATAACATCGATATGCTACGTATAGATATTTCTGATCATATACAATTTTGAATTTAGTTTCTTGACTTGGAGGTGTATTTTCATCAGGTTGATTTTCAATAAAATCACTAGTCCATTCTACTACATCCCAACCAGGTTCATCAATCAGACCATTAATTGTTGGTGTTTCGCCATTATTAAGTGGTTTTGTAGTATAAATTCGTTTTTTAACAGTACTAGTAGAATCTTGCCCAATGGCAATAATAGGAAACAAAAAGAGTACCAATAAATAGGCATAACATTTCATGATGATTAGAAGTTTGATGATTGATATAACTAAGATGACAGAAATTATTTTAGTTTGTCACACTTTATGCTGTTTTTTAGTAAAAAATTAACAAGAGAAGGTGATTACAGAGCACAAAACAAACAAGACAACTCCTTATTACATTAATATAGCTGAAAACCAATGAATCATACTTTAAAAATAATATCTACTACCTGTTTGCTATATAAATATATAATTGTACATTTGCACCCCTATTTTATATAGGAAAAGGAATGTTTAATTAAGTAAAAATAATTAGTGTGGACACATTAAGTTACAAAACAGTATCTGCCAACAAAGCTACCGTTACAAAAGAATGGTTGCATGTAGATGCTGAAGGACAGACTTTAGGGCGTCTTTCTTCTGTAGTTGCATTACTACTAAGAGGAAAACACAAGCCTAACTTTACCCCACACGTTGATTGCGGTGATAATGTTATCATTACCAATGCCGAGAAAATCAACTTAACAGGAAAAAAGTGGACAGATAAATCGTATATCCGTCACACTGGATACCCTGGAGGGCAAAGAAGTCTTACTGCTCAGGAATTGTATGACAAAAATCCAGAGCGTTTAATTGAAAAAGCGGTAAAAGGAATGTTACCTAAGAACAAATTAGGTGCAGTTTTATTCCGTAATTTAAAGGTATATGCAGGAGCAGACCACAGTCAGGAAGCTCAGCAACCTAAAACTGTTAACTTAAACGAATTTAAGTAATGGAAGTTATTCACAAAATTGGTCGTAGAAAAACGGCTGTAGCCAGAGTATATCTTAAAGAAGGTTCTGGAAAGATCGTGGTAAACAAAAAAGATTTAAATGATTATTTCCCTACTGCTACATTGCAGTACAAAGTAAACCAACCATTGGTTTTAACAGGAAATGATGGAAAATTTGACATCTTAGTAAATGTTTACGGTGGCGGTATCACAGGACAAGCTGAAGCAATACGTTTAGCAATATCAAGAGCAATGTGTACTTTTGATACAGATGAAGCTGAAGAAACAGAAGACGGAAGAGCAACAGGAAACAGAGGTATTCTTAAGCCAGAAGGTTTATTGACCAGAGATCCAAGAATGGTAGAACGTAAGAAATTCGGTCAGAAGAAAGCTCGTAAGAAATTCCAGTTCTCTAAACGTTAATTTATTAAAACAGTATTTGTTGTTACCTCAATTCATGAGGGGTTAGTTTAGCATCTAAATGCACAAGGCCGTACAAAAAGTAGTCACTTGAGCATTGCTAATTCAACAGAACGTAAACTATTACAAAAATGGCAAACAATATCGAAGTAAAAGAATTACTTGATGCAGGTGTACACTTTGGTCACCTTACAAGAAGATGGGACCCAAATATGGCACCATATATTTATATGGAGCGTAATGGTATTCACATCATTAACTTATATAAAACTGCTGCAAAAATCGATGAAGCTGGTGAGGCTTTAAAAAAGATAGCAGCGTCCGGCAGAAAAATCCTTTTTGTTGCGACTAAAAAACAAGCTAAAGAAATCGTAGCCGAAAAAGCAAGTAAAGCTAATCAGCCATATATCACAGAAAGATGGCCTGGTGGTATGCTTACTAACTTCGTTACTATTCGTAAAGCAGTCAAAAAAATGGCTTCTATCGATAGAATGAAGAAAGACGGTACCTTTAACACACTATCTAAAAAAGAACGTTTACAAGTAGATCGTTTAAGAGCAAAATTAGAAAAGAACTTAGGTTCTATTTCTGATATGACTCGTCTACCTGGGGCATTATTTGTTGTAGATATTACTCGCGAACATATCGCAGTAAAAGAAGCTCAGAAATTAAACATTCCAATTTTCGCAATGGTTGATACCAACTCTGATCCACGTCAGGTACAGTATGTAATCCCTGCAAATGATGATGCTTCTAAATCTATAGACAAAGTTATGACTTATGTAAGTGATGCTGTTATAGAAGGCTTAAGCGAAAGAAAAGCAACAAAAGAAGCACCTAAAAAAGATGCTCCTAAAAAAGATGCAAAAGCTGAAGCTCCGGCAAAAGTCGAAACACCTGCAAAGGTTGAAGCTACAGTAGAAGCCCCAACAACTGAAGCTGCAAAGCAAGAAGAAGAATAAACAAATAGATATACAATCTATTAAAATTCGAAGTTAAACTTTTGTCTCTACGATAAAACTTAACTTTAATATAAAATTGATAAGTCGTTTGGTTCTTTACTTTTGCAGTACTAACTAAACGACTTGTTTTTTATACAAACAATACATTTTACACATTAAATATTTAAAGATATGGCAAATATTACAGCAGCCGAAGTAAGTAAATTGCGTAAAGCTACAGGTGCCGGAATGATGGACTGCAAAAAAGCCCTTGTTGAGGCCGAAGGAGATTTTGACAAAGCTATCAAGGTTCTTAGAGAAAAAGGACAAAAAATTGCTGATAAAAGAGCAGATAGAGAATCTGCCGAAGGTGCCGTTATTGCAAAAGTTAATGACGCAAAAAACAAAGGAGTAATCGTTTCTCTTAACTGCGAAACTGATTTCGTAGGAAAAAATGATTCTTTTGTTTCTTTAGCACGAGAATTAGCCGAACTAGCACTTAGTACTTCTTCTAAAGAAGAATTTTTAGCTGCAAATTTTAATGGTATGACTGTTCAGGAAAAACTTACTGAGCAAACTGGTGTTATTGGAGAAAAAATCGAAATAGGAGATTTTAAAGTATTAGAGGCTCCTTTTGTAGGATCTTATATCCACGGTAATAAAATTGGTGCTTTAACCGGTTTATCCACCGAAATAGATAGTGCAGAAACACTTGCAAAAGATATCTCTATGCAAGTAGCTTCTATGGGAGCAACTACATTATCTTACAAAGATTTTGATCCAGAATATGTTGCTTCAGAAACTCAAGCAAGAATTGCTGCAATCGAAAAAGAGAATATTGAACTTGGTCGATTAGGGAAAACGTTGAAAAATATCCCTCAATTTATTTCAAGATCTCAATTGACTGATGATGTAATTGCACAAGCAGAAGAAAAGTTGAAAGAAGAACTTAAAGCAGAAGGTAAACCTGAGCAAATCTGGGATAGAATTCTTCCTGGAAAATTAGAAAGATTTATTTCTGATAATACTACACTAGATC
The DNA here is from genome assembly GCF_051627225.1 of Aquimarina macrocephali. Lineage (NCBI taxonomy): Bacteria > Pseudomonadati > Bacteroidota > Flavobacteriia > Flavobacteriales > Flavobacteriaceae > Aquimarina > Aquimarina macrocephali. The sequence goes on along the minus strand of NZ_CP151795.1, from coordinate 2,808,541 downwards.
AAGAACAATGTCTTCTTGACCAAAATTTCATTAAAGATGAAAAGAAAAGTGTTGCTGATTATGTAAAAACACTTGGTGATGTATCTGTAGTAGCTTTCGAAAGAGTAGCTTTAGGTTAATCCAAAAATCACATAGTATTCAGACTTATCTGAAAAAATAAAAACCGCTTCTATTACAGAAGCGGTTTTTTATTCATCATTTTCAAAATATTTTCTTTCTGGTTCTTAACGTTTATAAGTTTTGAATTTCTTCAAAAACTTACCCCCAATACAGACTAACTCCCCAATCAGCCTATAATACACTAATACCTATATGGCATTAGTACACTAAAAAACGTTTTATCTCCTTTCTAAAAATATTTATCATCCCCCAACACCTTTTTTGTTTTCCTTGATGCAAACCTATAACATAATTCAACACCAATCAATACCTTGTACAGGGGAAAACCACCCTTTTTTAAATAGTTTTTAAACTCTAATGTTTAACAATTTAACTTAAAAATCCACCTTTATAATCCAAACTATTTTCTAAATTAAGAATATCGCTATATTTGCACCACAGTTAAATCTCATAATGGAATATAAAAGAATATTACTTAAATTATCTGGCGAAGCTTTAATGGGTGATCGTCAATATGGAATTGATCCTAAAAGATTGGCAGAATATGCCTATGAAATCAAACAAATCACAGAAAAAGGTGTACAAGTTGCTATTGTGATCGGAGGAGGTAATATTTTTAGAGGTGTCGCAGGTGCCAGTAAAGGAATGGATAGGGTTCAAGCGGACCACATGGGTATGCTTGCAACCGTTATTAATGGATTAGCCCTGCAGAGTGCTCTTGAAGATGCCGAAATACCTACTCGACTACAGTCTGCAGTAAAGATTAATGAAGTAGCAGAACCGTTTATACGCCGAAGAGCAATGCGTCATCTTGAAAAAGGAAGAGTTGTAATATTTGGTGGAGGAACAGGAAATCCTTATTTCACTACTGATTCTGCTGCAGTACTTAGAGCTATAGAAATTAATGCAGATGTTATTCTAAAGGGCACAAGAGTAGATGGAATATACACCTCTGATCCAGAAAAAAATGCTGATGCAACAAAATTTGATTTCATATCATTTGATGATGTTTTACGTAAAGGTCTGAAAGTTATGGATACAACAGCATTTACATTAAGTCAGGAAAATGAATTACCTATTATAGTCTTTGACATGAATAAAGCTGGAAATTTACTAAGAGTAGTTTCTGGCGAATCCATAGGTACTCAAGTAAACCTTTAATCATATTGGCTTATTTTTTGATTAGTCAGAAGAAAAGAACTAAAACATGAACGAAGAAATAGATTTTATTATAGATTCGACCAAAGAGTCAATGCAAGCAGCAATTACTCATTTAGAAAAAAAATTACTCAATATTAGAGCTGGTAAAGCATCTCCTGCCATGTTAGGTAGTGTTATGGTAGAATACTATGGCTCTCCTACCCCATTAAACCAAGTAGGAAATGTATCCACTCCTGATGCAAGAACTATTACAATTCAACCTTTTGATAAATCTGTAATCCCTGAGATTGAGAAAGGTATTCAGATAGCTAATTTAGGGTTTAATCCAATGAATAATGGCGAAAGCGTTATCATAAGCGTCCCTCCTCTTACAGAAGAACGTCGTAAAGATCTTGCAAAACAAGCAAAAGCTGAGGCAGAAGATTCTAAAGTTGGTATACGTAATGATCGTAAAAATGCCAATAATGAGATTAAAAAATTAGAAAAAGATGGATTGTCAGAAGACTTGGCAAAAAATACAGAAGTAGATATTCAAGCATTAACAGATACATATATTAAAAAGGTTGATGAGATGCTTAGTCATAAAGAAAAAGAAATTATGACAGTTTAACATTTCTAATGTATAGAAATTATAAATAAAGCGTTTTCTAATTAGAAACGCTTTTTTTGTATCTTCGTCATTTTTGAACCTATTTGGTATAATGCAGAACAAATTTTTTTGTTTATTATTTTTTGTACACTTTGTCTTAATTTCTCAAGTTAGTATTAACGGTATTGTCATTGATGAAAGTTCTAATCAACCCTTACCTTTTGCCACTATAAAAACCAGTAGTTCTTCATACGCTTTAACTTCTGTTAAGGGTGATTTTGTCATACGATGTAGTACTTACCCTGTTAGCCTTACTATAAGTTATCTAGGGTACCAAACAAAGACTGTTTTAATTACATCCAGTAATTCAGAAAAAATAGAAATACGACTTACTACTAAAGAAGAAAATCTTGAGACAGTAAAGCTCGATACTCCCGAGAACATTGCAACTCAACTTATTGTAGAGGCAATACGTAGGAAAAACAAAAATAACCCCAAGAAGTTATTACGTAGTTTTAGCTATAAAAGTTACAATAAATTAAAAATCACAGAAGATAATCAGGCTCAATTGAATACCCCAGACACTACTAGTGTCGATATGGAGCATCTATTTAACAAAGCTCATTCTTTCCTTTCAGAGAAGATAAGTTTACATCAATTTAGAAAAAATGCTGGCGAAAAAGAAACAGTTTTAGCGACTCGAATGAGTGGTTTTAAAGAACCTATCTATAATGTGTTAGGGATCAAAATACAATCCAACTCTCTTTACAATGAAGATTATACAATTTTCAACAACAAATACATAGGACCATTATCAAACAGAGCTCTTAGAAATTACTATTATAAAGTCCTGGATACTGTACAGGGCAAAAATCCAGCTTTTGTTATTCTTTTTCAACCTCGTAAGTCTAAAAATTATGCGAGTTTAGAAGGCGTACTATACATAGACACAAAAACATTTGCAATTCAAAAAGCTATTATAGAGCTGCGAGGTGAACTTAATGTGATGGCAACTCATAGTTTTAAATACTTCTCTGAACAAAAAAGCTGGTTTCCAACCAAACAAGACATCGCAATAAGACCAGGAAATGGAAGACAAAAAGTGAGTTTATTTGGAGGGCAAATCTCTGTAGGAAGATTAGGGAATGATAAAAAAAGTTTTTCTGGAAATAATGATTTTTTAGTTTCTACAACAGACTTATTTGATATCAAATTAGATACCACTCAAAACATTAAACAAAATCAAGCAGCGATAAGGATAGATCCCGAAGCCAATAACAGACCCGAGTCATATTGGAATCAATATCGCACCAGTGCAATTACAGAAAAAGACCTAAACTCGTTTCATGTTATAGATAGTATTGTAAAAGCACAAAACATTGAACGTAGAATTGATGTTATCCAAAGTTTTAATATTGGATATTACCCTGTAGGGTTTTTCAATTTTGATCTCACTTATCCTATAAAATATAATAATTATGAAGGATTACGATTAGGAGTTGGTGGCTTAACAAATACAAAATTCTCTAATCAATTTAGACTAGAAGGGTATTTTGTGTATGGTTTTAGAGATTCAAAATCTAAATATGGTATAGGGGGAGGTTTATTGGTCAATAAAAAATCAAACTCATGGTTTAATTTTAATTATACCGATGATATTAGAGAAGTAGGTAGTTTTCTCTATCTTACAGATAGAAGGGTATATTCTTTATTCGAGCCACGTTTAGTAAATATAGATTTCTATTACAAACACAGAACATGGAGTGCTAGTTTACAGCAACAGATATTTCCTAAACTGCTTTCAGAAACTCAATTTTCTATGAGCAATATAAATCAAACAGGAGGGTATCAATATCTAAATGACGGTAATCTATTTTCGGGATATAAAACAGCAGAAGCTACAATTGCATTGAGATGGAGTCCATTTAGTAAATTTCTAAAAACACCTAATAGGTATAAAGAAATTCATGATGGATATCCAAAAATCACAGCACAATATACGCAAGGTTTTAAGGGCGTATTTGATAGTAATTTCTCTTACAGTAAAATAGGACTAAAAGCAGAATATATTATTAGCCGTATTAATCAATCTAAAACGAGTATTTTATTTGAAGCAGATATTGCCACTGGAGATATCCCACTTACACATTTGTACCATGCTTATCCCAATGCGCCAACCAAAGAAACAGTACTTCAACGATTTTCTGTAGCTGGCAGAAGAACCTTTGAAACCATGTATTTTGGTGAGTTTTTTAATGATAGATTGACAACATTACAAATTAAACATAGAATTAAACCCGTAAAAGTGACGAATTGGTTTAAACCAGAACTCGTTTTTATAACTCGTTATGCAATCGGAGATGTAAGTAATCTTGAAAATCATCAAGGGGTAAATTTTTCATCTTTGCAACATGGCTATCAAGAATCCGGATTTGAAATCAACAAATTATTTGCTGGCTTTGGGCTTAGTTTTGCATATCGCTATGGAGCCTATCATCTTCCTCGTTTTGAGGATAATATTTCGGGCAAGTTTACTTTTTACCTAAAACTATAGTCATTATACAATAAATCATTTTCTTTTCAGAAATACATAAATAATAATTCCCCAATCCTTACATTTGCAGCAGGAAAATAAAGGATGGCAAAATTATTCAGTTTCGGGTTTTGGAATGCACTGGCTGGAATTATACTTCGTAATAGAGCGATAATATTTCTAGCAATAATAGGAATTACAATTTTTTTAGGTTTTCAGTGGAAAAACATGAAGTTTTCTCACTCAGAGGCGAATCTACTCCCCGATGATCATGAGGTAAATATATTATATCAAAAATTCCTTCAAAAATTTGGAGAAGAAGGCAATCTAATTGTAATGGCTGTCAAAGACAGTACACTTTTTACTTCTAAAAAACTGAAGGCTTGGAATGATTTTAATAATTCGTTCAAAAAATATGAAGAAATTGATCTGGTTGTTTCTATTGCCGATCTTAAAACTTTAAAAAAAGAAGATAACCCTGCACGATTTGAGTTAGTACCTTTTATTAAAGATTCTAGCTATACCGAAAAACAGGTATCTAAATACGAACACGAGTTATTTAATAAGTTACCATTTTATGAAGGTCTTGTATACAGCAAGAAATCAAAAACTATCCAAAGTGCACTATATCTAAAAAAGGATATTGTAAACACCAAAAAGCGAAAAAAGTTTATTGAAGAAGTGTTACTCCCTTCTGTTCTAGCTTTTGAGAAAGAGTATAACATGGATGTAAAAGTATCTGGTATGCCATATATCAGAACTTTGAATTCTCAAAACATAATGGATGAAATAGAAATCTTCATTCTTGCAGCTTTACTGGTTACTTCATTGATTTTCTTTTTCTTTTTTAGATCCTTAAGGGCCACTTTTATATCCATGACTGCTGTAATTATTGGAGTAATGTGGGCTTTTGGAATTTTAGGGCTTTTAGAATATGAAATAACTGTACTTACGGCCATTATTCCTCCATTAGTGATTGTAATTGGTATTCCTAATTGTATTTTCTTAATCAACAAATACCAACAAGAAATAAAAAAACATGGAAATAAAGCAAAATCCCTTCAACGGGTAATTACCAAAGTAGGTAATGCTACATTAATGACTAATGTAACTACCGCTTCGGGATTTGCAACCTTTGCCTTAACCGAAAGTAAATTACTTAAAGAGTTTGGTATTGTTGCCTCATTAAATATAATTGCTCTATTTATACTTTGTCTTCTGGTCATCACCATCATTTATAGCTATATGCCCCAACCAAAAGAAAGACACTTAAAACATCTGGGCAAAGGATGGATTGAGAAGTTAATGGATTGGATGGAAAAAATGGTAAAAACCAGAAGGGTAACAATTTATTTTTCTTCTGTCATTATTTTAATCGTTAGTATTATTGGTATTTACACCATAAAAGTTTCTGGAAGTCTATTAGAAGATATGCCAAAATCTGCTGGATTTTATAAGGATATTGAATTTTTTGAAGAAGAATTTGATGGTGTTATGCCTTTAGAGATATTAGTAGATACTAAGAGAAAACAAGGAGTATTAAAATTATCTACATTAAAACGGATGGAAAAACTTCAGGAACTTCTCGAAGAAACTCCTGAGTTATCAAAACCTATTTCTATTGTTAACCTTGTTAAATACTCTAAACAAGCTTTCTATAATGGAAATCCAAAATATTATCAAATACCGACAAGCCAGGAACGAAATTTTATTTTACCATACGCCAAAAGTTTTGAGTCTAAAGTTGGAATAATGAATAGCTATGTGGATTCTACCGGCCAATATGCAAGAATCACTACCTTCATGAAAGATGTAGGGACAGAAGAAATGGAGCGTATAGAAGCGACTCTAAAACCACAGTTAGAGAAAATTTTCCCTAAAGACAGATACGATGTTTCTTTTACCGGTAAGGCGCTTATTTTTCAGAAAGGAACCAAATACCTGGTATGGAACTTATCTTTTTCTCTGGGGCTTGCAGTAATCCTGATTGCCCTTTTTATGGCCTGGATGTTTCGATCCTGGAAAATGATTGTCATATCTCTGATTCCAAATTTATTACCATTACTTATGACTGCGGGTCTTATGGGATATCTTGGAGTACCAATAAAACCTTCTACAATATTAGTTTTTAGCATTGCATTTGGTATCTCTGTAGATGACACCATACATTTCCTTGCAAAATACCGACAAGAATTAAAATCAAATCATTGGAGAATTAGAAAATCTGTTCTTGCTTCATTGCGAGAAACAGGTGTGAGTATGTTTTATACCTCAACCGTTTTATTTTTTGGTTTTTCTGTATTCATGATATCTAGCTTTGGAGGAACCAAGGCACTTGGAGGTCTGGTATCAACAACCTTATTATTTGCCATGCTAGCAAATCTTTTATTACTTCCTTCTCTATTACTTTCGTTAGAACGAAGTATTGCAAATAAGAAAACTCTTAAAGAGCCTACCCTGAAAATCATTCCTAATGATGAAGAACTTGAAGAAACTCAAGACGAGGAAGAATAAAGGAAATAAAGCACAAAGAATACGTAATATCTTCATAAAAAAAGCCCCGCTAGAAACTAGCGGGACTTCTGTAAGATAGATTACCCCAAAACCTATCGAACTAAACTTAACGTAAACACAATCGTCATAATTGCATATGCAAGATACTGCCCCTTTTTATATTTTGAAATACCTAATAGGGGGGAAAAATCCCCTTTTTATACAAACAACATAAACTTTAACACTATTTAAACAAGTAAAATTTAACAAAACAGTATTTAAATTACTGATTTGCAGTATGTTAAATATTAATAAAAACTTCCTTCTTTTATGGTATTTTATCAAAAAAACTCTAAAAAACATCTGTTTTTCAATCGAAAACATACCTATTTACGGTTTTTACGTAGAATAATATTTCCGAAAAACGTCAGATTTTGGTATTTTGATTATACCAGGTTGCCGGTCCAAAAAAGAACATCAAAATATATTTTGATTACTATACCTTTTTTGGATTCATAAGATTATGCTTCAATCGGATTAAAAAATTATCTTTGCTACCTCAAAATTCAAACATCTTTGGTTTTACGCCTACCAATTCTATTAGTAGATATAAGATCAAAAACAAATAATATTTAAAAAACAGATGAAACATACTAAAATAATAGAGGTACTACAAAGTGATAAGCTATTACAGCCCGTACTTGTTAAAGGCTGGGTTCGTTCTTTTAGAAATGATCGTTTTATAGCGGTTAATGATGGATCAACTATTAATAATATTCAGTGTGTTTTAGAAGATAATACAATCGACGCTGCTGTCCAAAGCAGGATAAATGTTGGGGCAGCAATTGCGATAACCGGTACTCTTACAGAAAGTCAAGGAAAAGGACAGCGTGTAGAGATCCAGATATCTAATGTAGAAATCGAAGGAGATGCTGATCCGGAAGAATTAAAACTTACTATCTTATCTCCAAAACGACATACACTAGAAAAATTACGTGAGCAAGCTCACCTAAGAGTTCGTACCAATACCTTTGGAGCCATCATGAGAGTGCGCTCAAAATTATCTTTTGCAATACATGAATATTTTCAAAAGAATGATTTTTACTACGTACATACACCAGTAATTACAAAAAGTGATGCCGAGGGTGCTGGAGAAGCATTTAAGGTAACCAATATGGATCTTAATAAGATTCCGAAAAATGAGAATGGCGAGGTTGATTATAAAGAAGATTTTTTTGGTGGTGAAACAAACCTAACCGTTTCTGGCCAATTAGAAGCTGAGACTTATGCTATGGGATTAGGCCAGGTGTATACTTTTGGTCCTACTTTTAGAGCTGAAAACTCAAATACATCCCGGCATCTTGCAGAATTCTGGATGGTAGAACCAGAAGTTGCTTTCTGTGACCTGGATGGCAATATGGATTTGGCAGAAGATTTTATTAAATACGTAATCCAATTTGTTTTGGATAACTGCCAAGATGATCTTGAGTTTTTAGAAAATCGTCTGGTACAAGAAGATAAGCAAAAGCCTCAGGCAGAACGTGCCGAAATGTTATTACGAGATAAGTTAAAGTTTATATTAGAAAACAATTTTAAACGAGTAAGTTATACCGAAGCCATTGACATTCTTAAAAATTCTAAACCCAATAAAAAGAAGAAATTTAAATTTCCTATTGATGGATGGGGTGCTGATTTACAAAGTGAGCACGAAAGATTTCTTGTCGAAAAGCATTTTAAATGCCCTGTGATTTTATTTGATTATCCTGCAGATATTAAATCGTTCTATATGCGACTTAATGAAGATGAAAAAACGGTAAGAGCTATGGATATCTTATTTCCTGGTATTGGAGAAATTGTAGGTGGTTCTCAACGTGAAGAGCGTTTGGATGTTCTTAAAGAAAAAATGGCTGCTCTTAATATTCCTGAAGAAGAATTATGGTGGTACTTAGATACTCGTCGTTTTGGTACGTGTACACATAGTGGTTTTGGACTTGGGTTTGAGCGTCTTGTTCTTTTTGTAACAGGAATGGGTAATATTCGTGATGTAATCCCTTATCCAAGAACTCCTCTTAATGCAGAGTTTTAATCTTCCTGCTATTTATTAAAGATTAAAAATATCAGATTAATTCCTCAACAATGAATATAATTCATTGTTGAGGAATTTTTATATTATCATGTGTTTTAATTCCCTTCAAACCACTGTTTAAAATCTGTAACTTTTTCCCGACTTACAATAACCTCTTTATCTATGTTTTGGCTTAAAGTAAGCTTTAAACGTCTGTTAGAATAGACCAATACATCTTCAATAGCATTGATATTGACGATAAAAGTTCGGTTTACTCTAAAAAAACTTTTGGGTTCTAGTAATTCTTCAAGAGTTTCTAATTTATATTCTATCATGTATTTTTTTCGGTTCTCTGCAACAAGATATGCATCCCGTCCTTCTGCAAAGAAAAAGGAAATATCCTCACTCTTAACAGAATGAATATGATTTCCCAGGCGGACCAAAAATCTATTCTTATATACAGTACTAGTCATACTCTTAACCGCATGACTAACACTAATCCCTCCCAAAAACTGAGATCGTAGAGTTTCCAATTTTTTCAATGCTTTTGAAAGATCTGTAAACAATACTGGTTTTAGAAGATAGTCTATACTATTTACCTTAAAAGCATCAATTGCAAACTCATCAAAAGCTGTAGTAAAGATTACAGGTTTATTTACTTTAACTTTATTAAAAATCTCAAAGCTAAGTCCATCTATAAGCTGAACATCCATAAAAAAAAGATCTACTTCTTCCTGATGTGAATCTATCCAAAGTACAGCTTCTTCTATTGAGGCCAGTTTACCTATCACCTGGATATCAGAATCATACTTCAGCAAGTAACGTTCTAACTTTTCTGCCGCTAAAGGTTCGTCTTCAATTATCGCTACTTTCATCAATAGTAAGTTTTGGTATATAAATTATAATATAAATATCATCTTTGATAACAGTAATTGGTATATCTGTATAGAATCGATACATATCCAGAATATCTTTGATACTATTGCTGTCCATAGTATAACTAATCTTTTCCTGATGCGGGTATTTTAATAAAACATATTTTGAATCCTGAGTCATCGTCACAACAAGTTCTGTTTCTCTCGAAACAATTGTACTTCTTATAATCTGTTCTGCACAGGATAAAAGACTCCCGGGAACCACCAAAGTATGTATCGATTCTTCTTTAATAAATTTCGTTTTTCTGTACGGCAAGTATTCAAACAAAAGTAATAATTGATCCAAGACATCGAGTTCATCATTAATAGGCACTAACTCTTTGGTTGTTTTAGAAAGGATATATCGGTATACCGCCGAAAAATGATCTACTAAAAATTCTGCTTTATTAGTATCCTTTTTCATTACCAGTATCAATGATTCTAAAGTTTCAAACATTAATGTAGGGTTTATTCCTTTTTTAAATTGAATAAAGTCCTGTTCTATCCCCTCTTTCAGGGATAGTTCTTTTGTCATTATTTCAGTATTTATTTTATGTAAAAACTGATGACTTAGATATAATGAAAGATATATTATTGTAATAACCGAAAAGATACTATTGAAAATAACAAGCTCTGAACTGTTTGGTGTAAACCCTAATACCAAATCAAAATATAGAAACATCGATCCAGAAACTAAAAGTATAGAGGTAATTACCGAAATGACAATCTGCAACATAATCTTACCCATCAATGAATTTGGAAATTTTAGTCTTTCAAAAAAGAACAAAGAAATTCTAGAATATTCCTGAATAAGATATGCTAATCCAATACACACATATAACTCCTGTCCAAGAAATTCTTCTTGTAACTGGGTTACATTATTATTAACCAATAAAATAAGCAGATACACTAGAGCACCACTACATAGAGGGCCAATGATTCTAAATATTGGATGATGTATAAACAGCTTATTCACACGCTTTCAATTTATTAATATTTGTTTCATCCATTTTTTATCGTTTTAGAGTTAAGATCTGTATTAATACAAATCAGTATAGCATCGTATCGTAATCACTTTGGGTTGACACTAACATTATCAGGTATATTTTTCATAAAACAATAGGAAGTTTTACGGTAAACTGTTCATCATCTATTACCTCGATAGCCTTATTAAAAATTAGATCATACCTTAATTTAATATTACCTAATCCTATTTTAAAAGAATCCACTCCTTTAGGTTTTACTGTCTTATTATTTGACACACTAATATTATGAGTATCACAGGTAATAACTATTTTTAATACTTCAGAAGAAGTCATTTGATTATGTTTTACAGCATTCTCTATCAACATTTGAAGTGCTAATGGTGGGATTTTGCTTTTTAATACCCAATCTGGCAATCTAATTTCTAAATTAATACGATCATTAAATCGTGTACGCAATAAAAAGTGGTAAGAATTCACAAATCGTAACTCTTCTTCGACAGTTAACCATTTACTTTCGTATTTATTTAAAATATATTGATAGGATTTAGCAAGTTCTCGAATAAATAATTCTGCTTTTTTTACATCACTAAACAACAAAGAAGATATTGTGTTTACACTATTAAACAAAAAGTGAGGGCTTAATTGCGATTTTAGTGCTGTTAATTGTAATTCGGTTTGTTTTCGTTCTAATTGTAATGCTATTATTTGGCCTTTTGCATATTGATAATAAGAATGTATTGCAAAATAGATGATCGTATAGACCAGAGAAGCAAAAAATATTAGAATGACAAGTTTTAATAATATTTCGCTATAATCTTCAATAAAAGAAATTTGTGCATTTTTTATAAAAGTATACCCATATAAAACAACACTTATGAATAGAAAGGAAATGATCGTATTGGATAACACTCCTATTAAAAGGCGAAATCCTGTGTATTTTTTCCAGGAAATAAATTTGTTAAACACTTCATTGAAGACCGTATTGATATAGGCTATAATAATCCCCAAAAGTCCTGATAGCCATAATAGCCTCGTATTATCTTCTTCTTGGGTAAACCCCAAAAAACTATACGTAAGCATTCCTAGAATGAATCCTACTAAAATGATAGTGAAATACTTTTTCACGATTGATGATGGTTGGTATATATGATGATCTATACTATACTTCATCCTACCAAAATAGTCAATAATACAGATATATAAAAGACCATTGGCAGGATGAAATATGTATTGTTATTTTAATGCACGAAGAGCTCTTCCGAAATATGTTTCTGATGAAATATTTTTACAAGCGTTACGGTACGCTTCTTTTACATTATCTCCGGATTTATTAACCGATGGAGCAAAAGCCACTAGAGTTTCTGATAAATAATGATCCGAACTTATTTGACCTGTTGCATTTTGAAGTACATCTATAAGTTGCCCGCTACTAAGGTTTTTTCTTGCTAATTTAATTAAAGCCACAGAAGCATAATGATCAGAACTAACACTTGATAATGCTCGAATAAAGATATCCATATTCTCACCATCCAAACCTTGTCTATCTACAACCTTGGTCAGGACTTCTACCAAATAATGATCAGATCCAACAGAATTTCCTGCAAGTGAAAGTAATTCACCTAATTCATTACTATTTAATTTCTTATCCAATAGTTTAGAAAGAACTGTAGTAATATAATGATCCGATTGAATATCTTCTAATGTGGACAAAAAAGAATTGTAATTACCTTTAGAAAGACCTGGAAGCTCTAGTGCTCTATTTAATACTTGTGCTTTGTAATGATCTGACCCAATTTGCTTAGAGTTTTCAATTAAAAGATTAAGGTTTGTAGCATTTAGTTCTCGTTTCTTCATTACATTGATAAGCACCTGAGACATATAATGATCAGAATCAATTCCTGTTGTTATCTTAAATAGTTTACCTATTTGATCATCAGAGAGGTTACCATCTTCAATAGCAGTATTTAATACTACAGTAGCATAGTGATCTGACCCAATACTTTTTGTTGCTTCTATATAAGCAGATATCAGCGCATTAGAGGCAAAAAAGTTTTGTTGTTTATATCTTAATAGCTCAGCTAGGTAGTGATCTGATTTTATTTCTTTTCCTGCTAATCTTAATAATGATTCCATCTCTTGAGGAGATAGATTTTTTTCTAATATTAATTTCAAATAGGCCGATTTTACGTGGTCGCTTTCAAAAGACCTAATTTCATTAAATACCATATTGGCACCGCCCTGATTATAAAGTCGATCTATTCTACCTTTTGCTCCTAAAGTTGTTGTTTTTACAATTTCTGGCAAAATCTCACCAAGCCATTTCTTACCTTCAGAGTTGAAATCTTTTCTAGAAGAACCAACAAAATACTTTTTGTTAAGCTTTCCATTACCTTCGGATTCGATTACAATCCGGCGCTTACTTCCAAAAGCAGATTTTTTTATTTCGAGATAACCGCCATCAGAAATAGCAATTATATCTTTATCATCATTTGATAATGTGATCTCTCCTTCATAATTAATCGAGAAATTATCAAACATGCCATTTTGAACCTTAATAGTGGTTTTACCTTTATTATAATTTACGGCATAAGATTGGGCATTAATATTTGATATAAAGAGTAGAGAAGCAATTAACAGTATTACCTTAAACAGGTTTGCGACAATAATTCTTGATATTAGATTCATAACTGTTCGTTTTTTGATTAATTGATTGATTGATTTTATTAATGCAAAGGTGGAACACTATGTCGTATATAAAAAACTAAATGAATTGAACTGTACTGCTAATGTATTGAACTGTACATTAGTTTTTTTCTGTTTTTAAAATTCTGTTTTTTCTTAAATCAATTTTATTACCAGCACTTTACCACTATTAAAAAATGGTAGTTATTTTTTAAGGATGATTATCCTTTCTGCATGCGGTCGGGAAGTAGTTACTAAAAAAATTACAGGTTTATTTATGTATGGTCTAAGTATATGAATTTACTGTAGTATAGGGTATAAAGAAAATATTTTACTATATATAATTTGACATCGGTAGCATATTTTATATTTCATCATAATCAAATTATGAATTAGTTGAGCTTAATTTTTTAAGTTAATTTGATCAATTCGATTCTTTATTTTCTTTTCTTGATCTTCATTAAAATTATGTCTGGAATTCTTGTTTACAGTATTCATAATATTTTCTGATTCGTGACTATGAAATAAACCTAAAGCATGACCAATTTCATGTGGGGCAGTTGAAGTAAATAAGTTTTCATCTGTTATCAATACTCTTTGATCTCTCCCAATTCCAGCAATACCAAGGATATTACACCTTTTAACTATATATATGTTTACTTTGCTTTTATCATAAGATTCTTGAGATTGCATCAAAAATGTACTAGGTTCTGAACCTTCATTATCTCTAAGGTCATAAAGTTCTTCATTAATTAAACTTTTAGATTCACCTAACTCTAGTCCTATTCCAAATCTGTGAAAATATTCTCCATTCAAATAATTTATAAACTCTGTTTCGTCAAGACTATATGATGATTTATCTAAAGTTTCTGAAGATTCTACATAAATAATATTAACTTTTATAATCTTCTCTGGGGTTGCAAATTCTGGTTCTATAGCTACAGAATCAAGATCATCACCAGCACTACAAGATAATAAGAGTGGGATTGATACCATAAAAAAGAATCGTTGATATATTATTTTAAATGTATCCTTAGCACCATTTCCATTAACCGAAGTCTTAAGAAAGAAGTTATTGAAAAAATTCTTGATCTGAAGTATACTATCAAATATAGTACTGTCTAGTGTAGGTTTAGTAGTTTTCGTCATTGTTTTTAAGATTTGGGATACCTCCGGGGTAATAGAAGTATTGGCATTTTAAAAGAGGGATCTTTTCTTTGATCTTTAATCTTTTAAACCGTGTTAAACATTCTTCTGGGGCAATAGAAGATTATTTTACATTTTGACGAATTTATTTTTACTCTAGAACTGACATAGTTTTTCGTAATCAATTCATTATAAAGGTAGTATAGATTCTTAATATCCGAATACGGGAAAAACGTAATATGTTTACGTAATCACCAAAACACTATGTATTTCGGCGATAAATAGGTGTTTTCATTGAAATTTTAACATTTTTTCACTCAAAAATGAAGGTTAAATACTACAAGTGTTAACACAAAACAAGTGATTTTAGGGGGTTTTTCCCCCTGTTCACAACCTTGATATTTAAAACATTATCTCAATATTGTAGTTTTTTTCCTATAGTTAAACCTCAAAATCTGACATGCTACTATCAATTTAGCTATAGAAATAAGAAAATAAAAGATATATGCTTTTTATCAATTGTGTACATATTCATAATATTGAATAGCGTATTGATATGTAAAAAATGTACAATTAGGATAACTTAGACTCTAAAATAGGATTAATTAGAATGCTTTTTTAATAAAATTTCAGAAATTAAGTTTTCAATAATACTTTTATCAAGATCAGGTTTCTGAGCTTTGTTTTTTGCTTTTTTTATCTTTTCGTAATGTGGTATTTTACCTGTCTTCAAGAGCACTTTAAGCACTTCTTCAAAAAAACGATTTAAAATGGGAATCACAAATGTGCTCGATTTGTTTTTTTCTTTGAGATGAATAAACTTTTTGGCGTACGCCAAAAAGATTTGAGGATATTGAGAAAATGTAATTAATGCTTGGCAAAAACTTTGATATACTTCTTCTCTATTTTGATTATTTTTAAATTTAAGTTTTTTGTGATCTATTTGAGTAAGTGTATATAATAGGATACTTTCTCTAATAAATGTACTATAGTCATTATTAGAAAAATAATATACCTCCATTCCTATATTAGTATTTATCACTAATACCTCATTTCCGATACTTTCTTTTAAGAAAGATTCAAAAATAGCTACCATAGCAGAGGACATTAATAATTGCCTTTTAAAATCAATAGATCTAATATTTACTGATTTTATACTTTCTATATCGTCATTTTTGTTCACTGAGTAAGCTTAAATAATTCGGAAATCTCTAAACCCTGATTTTTTGCATGCATTTCTGCTGTAAATCCACGGTTATCTCTAGGAGAAATATCAGCTCCGTTTTCTACTAATAATTTAATAATTTCTTTTTGACCAAAAGTCGCTGCATAAATTAGTGCAGTAGCTTCATTACTATTTTTTTGATTTACATCTGCTCCAGATTCTATAAGTAATTTCGCAATATTGTAATGCCCTTTATAACAAACTCCCATTAATGCCGTATTTCCAGAGCCATCTTTTATATCGATATCCGGAGAGCATTTTAGAATTTCTTTAGTTATATCTTCAAGACCATAATAAGATGCTAATAGCAAGGGAGTAGAACCTCTGGAGTCTTTTGAGTTCACAACTTCAGGATTACTATTTAAAAGCGTTTTTACTCCTCCTAGTTCTTCAGATCGAATGAAATTAAAAATATCTTTCATGATGTATTATGTATCTATTACTTATGATTAAAATAACAGGTGGCCTAGTAACAAACCACCCGTTGCTTTAATCTCCTTATAATGTATTACTATTATTATGTTTAATCGAATCGATCAAGATCCATAACTTTACACCAAGCTGCAACAAAATGATCTACAAACTTCTTTTTAGAGTCTTCACAAGCATAAACCTCGGCAAGAGCACGTAGTTCTGAGTTAGAACCAAATATGAGATCTGCTCGAGTACCTGTCCATTTCACTTCTCCCGTAGTACGATCACATCCTTCAAATACTTCCTGAGCATCTGAAGTTGCTTTCCAAGTGGTTCCTAAATCAAGTAAGTTGATAAAGAAGTCATTCGTAAGCACCTCAGGACGCTGAGTAAAAACTCCATGTTGGGATTGATCAAAGTTCGTGTTCAATACTCTAAGACCTCCTATAAGTACAGTCATCTCAGGTACAGTTAATGTTAATAATTGAGCTCTGTCTACTAACATTTCTTCTGCAGATATAGAGGACTTTGTTTTCTTATAGTTACGAAATCCATCGGCAACAGGTTCCAGAACAGAGAAGGATTCTACGTCGGTTTGTTCTTGTAGCGCATCGGCTCTCCCAGGTGAAAAAGGTACAGTAACCTTATGTCCGGCATTGGTTGCTGCTTCTTCTACTCCAGCAGCTCCTCCCAAGACTATCAAATCTGCTAATGAAATTTTCTTGTCTCCAGATTTTGAGCTATTAAATTCTTGTCGAATACTTTCTAAGGTTTTTAATACATCGGCTAACTGAGCTGGATTATTTACTTCCCAATTCTTTTGTGGAGTAAGGCGGATACGTGCACCATTTGCACCGCCACGCTTATCAGAACCACGGAATGTGGATGCTGAGGCCCAGGCAGTGGATACTAATTGAGAAACTGATAGCCCCGAAGAAAGTATTTTGTTTTTTAGGCTGGCAATATCTTGATCATCTATTAATGTATCGGTAGTTTTTGGGATCGGATCTTGCCAAATTAACTCTTCCTTAGGCACTTCTGGGCCAAGATATCTTGCAATAGGCCCCATATCACGATGTGTTAACTTATACCATGCCCGAGCAAATGCATCTGCAAACTCATCAGGATTTTCATAAAAACGTCTAGAAATTTTCTCATAAGCAGGGTCCATTCGTAAAGCAAGGTCTGTTGTAAGCATAATTGGCGCATGACGTTTAGAAGAGTCGTGTGCATCTGGTACACTATCGCCCCCAGCTCCATGTTTTGGTATCCATTGATGTGCGCCTGCGGGACTCTTGGTCAACTCCCAATCGTAGCCAAATAGATTCCAGAAGAAGTTATTACTCCATTTTGTAGGAGTACTGGTCCATGCTCCTTCTAATCCACTGGATATTGTATCTCCTGCATTACCGCTTCCAAAGTTATTTTTCCATCCCAAATTTTGTTCCTCAATACCAGCAGCGGCTGGTTCTCTCTCTACATATTTATCTGGATCGGCAGCACCATGGGTTTTACCAAACGTATGTCCACCAGCAATAAGAGCAACTGTTTCTTCATCATTCATCGCCATCCGACCAAAAGTTTCACGAATGTCATGAGCCGAAGCAATTGGATCAGGATTTCCATTAGGCCCTTCGGGATTTACATAGATCAATCCCATCTGAACAGCACCCAGAGGATTCTCTAACTCTCGGTCACCTGTGTAACGTTTATCACCTAACCACTCGGTTTCGGCTCCCCAATAAATATCTTGTTCAGGTTCCCAAACATCCTCACGTCCTCCGCCAAAACCAAAAGTCTTAAAGCCCATAGATTCTAAAGCACAATTACCAGTAAGAATCATAAGATCTGCCCAGGAAATTTTCTTACCATATTTCTGTTTAATTGGCCACAATAACAAACGTGCTTTATCCAGATTAACATTATCTGGCCAACTGTTTAATGGTGCAAAACGCTGGGTTCCCGAACCGGCACCACCTCGACCATCAGAAATTCGATAAGTACCGGCACTATGCCATGCCATACGCACAAAAAGAGGGCCATAATGACCATAATCGGCAGGCCACCATTCCTGAGAATCAGTCATAAGTTCAAAAAGATCTTTCTTTATTGCTTTAAGATCAAGAGATTTGAACTCTTTACTATAACTAAATTCTTCCCCCATAGGGTTGGATGATAAAGAATGTTGACGAAGAATATTTAAGTTCAATTGATTCGGCCACCAATCACGATTAGAAGTTCCTGTGCCTGCACCTTGTTTTAGTGTACCATTCATAAAAGGACACCCGCTCTCACCATTATCATGATGATTTGAGTCGTGAGATTCTGCACTCTTGAGGTTTTTATTTTCCATTTGCTGTAGATTTTATTAGATGATTATTTGTTCTTATGCTCTTTCAAATTTATGATAATAAAATATTATTGTTTTTATATTTTTAATATATAAAATCTATTAAACTATTAAATCCTCTTATAAAAAAGCCAAATGGGTTTATTATACTCATTAAAAGAAATACAATACCTCTAACTAAATAAATCTATTTTAATTCTTGTTGCACCTGGCATGTAGTAGCTAACTCATCTTCAATTTTATGTTTGATTGAAAACTCATCTATACCTCCCGACCTCTACAACTATTTTAATAGTATACATAATTGGGGTAACAGTATTGGATTAATTAGATATAGAAAGTATTGTTCTTATCGATATAATGCAGAGCATAAATTAGCCAAAAACTCTAACATTGTTAACAATTTATTTTGGAATAGATATTTATGATAAGAGAGTTTTTAATCTATCATCATAAATAGGATAGATCAAGATACCAAATTTAAATATTAAATACAATACAGAAAATAATTGATACCTATGAATTAGAACATAAAGTATGAGTGTTCTCTAAAAAAGGTGAGGTATCCAAAAGCTCTTTGGATTGAGATAAATTACAAAACTATCTAAGTTTCTCTTTCATTCGTAATAGCTCCTGCTCTATCAACAACAATTTATCTTCAACTAGGTCACCAAATTCTGGTATACGTCTAAAAAATGCGTATCGCACTCTCCACAATTCTTTGATCTCGGATAAAGGGAATGATGAATCTTCAATATTTTTATGATCGGCCCTTAGTACTGCATTACCTTTTATAACATATAGCCTTCTAAAGATTAGTTTATTCTCGACAACTACAAAAACCAGCGTACCATTATTCAGTTTTTTAATCACTGTAGGAGGAACTTTTTCTCCTATTACAACATCCTTTGGATAAAAACCTTTATCATGTGATGTCATCTCGAGACTACTTACAGTATATCCTCTAAACTCTTTAGTTGGATTTACTGGTAATTGCATAGTTGGTAATTCTTTAATAAAACCTTCTGTATTATATAAAGTAATATAATCATTGGCTGTACTTTCTGTTATACATGGGACGATTGCAAACTTTTCTCGTTTCACATCTTCTGCATACGTAGTAAGATCTCCTTTAAACTTTAGAAGTTGATTTACGGTAAGTTCATTTGTTAATAAATCATCTATCGCAATGCTAAAATAGTTAGCAATTTTAATAATTGTTTCTATTTTTGGTTCACTTCTACCCTCCTCATATGCTCCCAATGTACCTCTCTTTAGCTCAAAAAGCTCAGCAAAGGCTTGTTGACTTAAACCTTTCACTCCACGTATTTTTTTTATATTTTTTCCGAAAAAAGACATTTTTGCTAATTTTATTTGCAATTATAAAAAATAGTTGTACATTTACACTAACAATATTAGCTAATATTCTATTAAAAAGCTAATTTTAGTAGAAATACTTCACTATTTCATTCTTTTCCTAAGAAACAATGAGGATTATACTAAAAATCTTAGCACAACATCTAATTATTAACTTAAATCATTCATACCCATGATCACTCTTATATTTTATCTAGTTAATTTAGCCAAAGATATTGCAGAAAAGTTGTGCGACTTTTTGTAATATTGATATACTAAAGAAAATCAGTCACACATAATTATTCATTTATCAAAAAATCATCTAATGCAAGATCATTATCAAGTAGTAAAAAAATATTTACTACAGCTTAAATATGATATTATCCATGAAAACAATAGGGAAGGTATTATTATGATCAGCAAAGAAACCGAAGGAATTAAAAATATGATTCTTGGAGTTGCACCACCCATTTTAATAATGGAACAACACATCTGCACTATCAAAAATAAAAATGAAGTCGTTTACCGTAGTTTATTACAAAAAAATAGAGATATCATACATGGAGCTTTTGTACTAGACGAAACCGGTGATAAAGTAATTTTTAGGGATACACTACAAATAGCAAACCTAGATCTTAATGAACTTGAAGGGTCATTAAATTCTATCGGACTTTTATTAGGTGAGTATTCTGAACAAATCATCAATTTCTCTAAGTATTGAAACCATACTACACCGTTTAGCTTTCCTCAAAGACAAATGTATACACACAGGGATTAAAGAAGTAATGTGGATTTCTTATATTGCTCCAAGTATGCAATAAACCCTAATGAAAATGAAAAAAAAGATAGATCCTAATTTAATTATAGCTATTGGAGTACTTATTGCAAGTTTTTCTGCTCTTTTTGTGTATATGAAGCAAGCTAGTATTATGAGCGATCAAACAGAAATTCTACTAGAGCAAACCAAAGCTAATGCATGGCCAAGACTATCAATCGAGACGGATCTCAATTGGATCGATAAAAAATTAGAATCTTTAAAGATTAAAATACATAATAAAGGTACTGGTCCCGCTCTTGTTGAAGGAGTTCGAGTTACTTATGATAGTGTCTACATCCGTAGTTGGGCAGATTTATTTGATAAAATAAATGTTCCGGATTCTATTAGCACATCTATTTCTAATAAAACCATTTACAATACTGTTTTATCTGCAAATGAAAATTATTATTGGTTACGACTTATACATGATCCAAACTTGGCACGTTGGCTGTATAATCATCGAGAAAAGATAACAATTGAGATTTGTTATAGATCTGTTTTTAAAGATTATTGGTTATTAACTGTAGATAAAAATGGATATAATACTACTAAAAAATTAGACACCCCCGAATCTCCATTACCATCTGATGAAATGTTTAAAAGTTAAAGTAACTAAATATTCTGTCATTTAAAAATATCCAACTCGAATTCAGAAGGTATAGAAGTAAATTCTCATGAATTTTGTTACTCTTATTTTTTGTTAGAATGTATTTTTGGGTTATAAAATTTTCCTTTAATGAAAATTGATTACCACAAACTAATCACAAATAAAGACATTGAATATTACCATAATCCTTTTGGAGGAATTACTAATGATGAAATTCTGATGGTTTTAGAACCAAAACATTCAATTCAAGAATGGATAGAACTTCTTCAAAACGAAAAACCAATTATTATTCAATTTGTAGGAAAAAAAGGAAGAGGAAAGACGACGCACCTCTCCGCATTACACCAGCAATTTAACAGCTCAGATATATATTATTTGGATAGAATTCATAAAAATGTTAGAGATTTTCAGACCAAAATTGTTTTCATAGATAGTATTCATCGAATCCCATTGTTTAAAAGACTGTCCTTATGGAAGCAAAAGAAGACTTCCTATGTAATAACAGGTCATAGAAATAAAAATATAGAATTTTCAGCCACAGGTAGAATTTATAAAACATACTATTTTAAAGGAATTATATTAGAAGAATTAAAATCTATTATCGTAAATAGAATATGTATTTCATCCAATGCATTTCCTGAAGATATAATTATAAATGAGGATATCCTTCAACAACTAATTCATAAATTTAAAGACGATTTCAGAGGTATTTTAAATTTCTTATATGATCAATTTAAAACAATAAAAAATGGCTATCACTGAAAGTATCCAAGTATCTTATC
Organism: Aquimarina macrocephali; assembly: GCF_051627225.1. Lineage (NCBI taxonomy): Bacteria > Pseudomonadati > Bacteroidota > Flavobacteriia > Flavobacteriales > Flavobacteriaceae > Aquimarina > Aquimarina macrocephali. The sequence goes on along the minus strand of NZ_CP151795.1, from coordinate 2,786,301 downwards.
AATTTCTGGAAGGAAATAGGATATTGCAGACAAATGAGTCAATTAAAACAAAAATTTATATTAGTACTCTTCAGACTATAGGTTTTTATTCTGCTTACTTTCGGCTACAATATGATATAAAAGGCAAATTAAATGTAGGATCAGAATTCCCTAAATCTATTCAACTTGAAGGCCAGAGAACATGGTCTAAAGACAGAGTTTACGAATATGAAATTGAATTTAACATACCTAACTCTCCAATTTCATTTTCTGGAGAAAATCTTGAAATTGTTTGGTATTTGATATTAGAACTCAAACTTGATGACAATACAAAATCTGAATTAAGAACTCAATTATTAAAAAACACAGAGTTACTAAGGTTAATAAAAAGTTATGATGGAAAAATCATAGAGAAACAAAGAGTACTCATTTCTAATTACAATTCAAACTATGAAATATCTGATTTTAAAGAAATAAGTCATCATACAGCTTATATCCCTATCCTTTTTGGTATTTTTATTATTGGAGGAACTGCTTTATTTTATCTATCTGGAGCATACGGCTTCTTCTCTTTTATTGTTGGTGGAATAGGAATTAGCGCATTAGGTTACGGTCTATACAAATATATAAGCATAGGCATACTCGGAAAGGTTCAAATAAAAGGAGAACCTATAAACAGAGAACATTTTAGAGTTTTTATATTACCAGAAAAAAACCATCGCAAAATTATTGGAATAGCCATATTTTACACAATTAATGAAGAAGTAATTGATAATAGAGGAACTTCATCCACAACATACAGGAAACAAATTTTTCAATCAAAAAGGTTTATCATAAACCCTCCCTTTCAGAATCACATACTCAAAGAAATCACATATCCTAAAAAAGGATTACCTACCTTTTTTAAATATAATTCTACTCGAATTTTTTGGCAATTGCATATAGAATTTAAATTTAGAAATGGCACGTCATATACATTAAAACAAGAATTTAAAGTTTTTTAATAAGTATGCAGAAAAATAAGCTTTTAGAGGTTTCGCCACTCTACTATTTCAATAATTCAAAAACATTTCATACATTTGCATAAGTACTTATATAAATGCTTATGCAAGATAAATTACAAGAATACGCAGAACTAGGTTTAGGATCCAGGTTAAAACGCCTAAGTGAATTTGTGATGAAAGAAATTCAAATTGTATATACTTCTTGTAATATTGACTTTGACCCATATTTATTTCCAATTTTTAAAATCATAATAGATCAAGGTCATACTACGACAACTGATATACAGGAAAAACTACATTACACTCAACCTGCAATCACTCAAGCATTAAAAAAACTAATGGAAAAAGGCTTAGTCGAGTATAAAATCGATGCATCTGATAAAAGAAAAAAGTTATTTCAATTAACAAAAATAGGTAACGAAACACATCAAATTATGATTCCGCTATGGAGAGTAATTGACCAGCAAGTAACAGCACTAACAACCTTCTCATCTACAAATCTTGCAGATCATGTTACTCATTTCGAAAGCAAACTAAGAGAAAAACCATTGCATCAACAAATACTAGAAAAGTACACCCCATAATGCATATAGTAAGAGCAGTACAGATATCAGATATTCAAAATATTTATCAGCTTTATAAAAAGATTGGTGAACAACCTGGTGGGATTATACGAGTATCAAACGAAATCACTATAGACTACATACAAGACTTTGTACATAAAAGTATATCTGATGGTTTGATATTAGCAATTCCTCATCCAAAACATGAACATCAGATCATCGCAGAAATCCATGCATATCGCATACCTATTTCTGCATTCAGGCATATATTAACAGATCTTACCATTGTTGTTAACCCAGAATTTCAGGGACAAGGTCTCGGAAAATTGCTTTTCACCAGTTTTTTAACCAAAATCAAAACATCATATCCTCATATCCTTCGCGTTGAATTATTCGTTCGAGAGAACAATACAAATACCGTTCAATTTTATGAAAAACTAGGATTTATAAATGAAGGAAAACACAATCAAAAAATTAAGAATCTTGATCATAGTATAGAGACTCCTATTCATATGGCCTGGTTTAATCCAAAATACAATAATGATCTTACACATTGATTGATATTCAAATCGTAAGGCTAATCACAAATTTTAAAGTTTTAATATCGCTATGAACACTTCTATCATTCCTTTTGACCCAAAATATGCAAAAGACTTCGCAGCTCTTAATATAGAATGGCTAGAAAAATATTTTGTAGTAGAACCGCATGATGCTGATCTATTAGAACAATGTGAGCACACTATTATCAACCAAGGTGGCTTCATTTTTTTTGCAAAAACAGACAATACCATAGCCGGTACTTTTTCATTAATCCAAGTCGAAGAAGGTATTTATGAATTAGGAAAAATGGCTGTTTCTCCAAAATTTCAAGGTCAAAAAATCGGACAGCAATTACTAGAATTTTGTATTGAATTTTCTACAACTCAAGGTTGGGAAAAATTACTTTTATACTCTAATAGAATTTTAGAAAATGCAATCTACATTTATAGTAAATATGGTTTTCAAGAAATTCCTCTAGAGGATCAACCTCCCTATCAGCGAAGTAATATCAAAATGGAGCTTGTGTTGTAAGAATAAAGCCAAAATAAGGTGTTTTTCTCTCCTCGATAAACGGAGTAACTTATTTTTCTACACATTACAAGAAATAATCTCATACTCAGATCATAATAAGTTGTATTTTTGAAAATCTATTTTAGATACACCTCTATATATCAACACATTATCCAAAATAGACTTTCAATATCATGAGTATTCTTAAAACCTAACACGAAGACTCTTACATTGGAAAATAATAATATGTTAACCAAAAGTAATCGTCATGAAAAATCCAATGTACAGCAGTAAATGGTATGCCCTATTCCTAACATTAACTACTAGCTTATTCTTTTTACATTCCTGCCAACAGGACTCAACTATAGAAGTTCTTGAGGAAGAAGAATATATAAGAAAAATCGAAACCTTAGAAACGAAAATTAAAGATTTAGAAGGAAAACTAGGTCAAGAAAAATCTCATCAACGTAGGCCAAAAAATATTATCAGCTTTGCACAAGCACAAAGAATATATAAGGCCTATGATGATAGAGCCGATTTAATTAGCGAAGTTGTTAATTCCAATTCAAACGACGGTTCTTTTAAACCCACAAGATCCATGTTTTATGAAATTTCTGAATTACGCAGTTATTTATCATATGTCGATGAGTTATCACAAAGAGCAGGCGTAACAACAACTGGACTACGTTTCTACTTCGCATTATATCCCAATACATATGTTTCCTCTACCGGAAGTGACATAAACGCAAGGCATCAAACTATCTTCATTGCTCCTACTCTAGAAAAAAAATATCACAATCGTATTTTACAAATAGGATATACACTTAACAATGAAGGTAAAGTAAAATTGTTAGATAAAAATAACGGATTTAGTCATTTAAGACGAAGTCGTGGTAAGACAGATGATGTATCCTTTTTAGGGAAAATAAATAACGATGATAAATTTAGTCTTATTGCCAACGAGCTAGGAGCAACCCCTCCAGAATATGGACAATAAAATAGAGCTTCTAATAGTATTGAGAAAAGTTGCTTTTGGTAGCGAGTGTATTGCTGCACTTATTGGGCTATTTTTTTTGTTTAGCTATAAGGCAAAAGGTCTGTTAAAATGGTTTTCTATTTTTCTTATTTATATCTTTATCAATGATATTATTGGTTATAATACAAGACATTGGTTTCCTAATTCTAACAACCTAATACTGTATAACATATCTACCTCTATTACTTTCTTATTTCTATTTTTTATATACCACCAGTATACCAAAGAAAAAACGAGTAAACGCTTTATCATGTATTTTACGATACTTTATATAATCACTCTTTTTATAAGTGGGTCCTATGAAAATTATCTAAATCAATTACAAAGTATACCGTTTCTCCTAGGCGCATTTCTATTAATGACTTCTATTATTTTTTATTTTGCAGAGTTACTAAAATCAGAACAAATCCAGAAAAGCACTAAAGATCTCTTGTTTTGGATTAGTGTTGGGTTATTAATTTATTATATAGGAAAAATGCCTTTTCGTATTGTAAGAGATTATTATGCAAACCATAATGATTTCTCAACGCTGTTTATCCTAAATAGTATTTTTACTATTATTATGAATAGCTGTTTTATCACCGGGTTTCTAATTCATAGAAAAACAGTCTCCTGATAGTTATTATGGGCAAAAACAATGCTCTAAAAACGGACTACAATTAATAAAGTATCTGCTGCAAATAAATCATTTTAATATTCTTTCTATAAAATCCATGTTCGTTTCTTACAGAGAGCACACTCACTCTCTTTATACATGGGTAACAAGAATTTTTAACACTACAAAAGAGTCGAATCCCTTTTTTAGAAAGGGGTAAAACCCCCTTTTTTCAAAACTCACATATACTCCAAAACCTCAACAACAACCCCAAAAACACTTATTACCAAGAGTTTGACTCCTTTTTATTTCAACAAAACGCGCCATTACTTTTTTAAAACTACAGAATAATAGTATTTTTAATTCTGGGAAACACATTAATGCAAATCAAAAGATTTAACTAATCTATTTTCGGCAGGGGGTCGAAACAATAACAAACATCTTAATAAACCTAAAAAAATGGACAAAAAAACTAACTTTATCGGATACCCCATTGTTATTATTATTACTGCAATACTTACTTTTTTGATCAGCACATGTGAAAGATCAAAAAATCAAGAAGAGCCTTATCCTCCTAATGGATCCCCAATGGATATGCTTGAGACTAAAGAAATGGGAGAACTATATTATAATTATGATGAGCGTGCCCATCATATTGAAGATTCAATCAAAAAAATAATTCCAGGTTTTGAAGCAGTTAGATCGATAACATTCAACTATCAGGATTTAAAAAACTATTTCCATTTTATAGAAAAAAACTCCGTAGATGCCGATATCAGAATCTCTGGACTACGATTCTATTATGGAAAATACAAGAATGATAAACCTGGTAAAAATAAAGGAAAACAAATGTTGTTTTTTAACCCTACTATAGATACTATAATCGGAGGGGAAAAAATTGCCCTTGCATACGCACTCGAAAGAGATGGAAACAATGTGACTCCTGTATTTTTAAAAGATATTATCGGAATAGAAAAAAGAAAAGCTCAAAAAAGTGAGGCTTCTATGCTTTCATTTTTAAGCCTTTTTGCAGATCATCATTACGAAAGTCAAGGAAAAAATGGAGGCGGCCAACAAAGTCCTCCACCATATGACATTCATTAGAACTAAAGCTAAATAACATAATGAGTATAGATTTTTTTACATTTCTTAGAGATTTCTCGACACTATTTATGGGGCTTCTATGTTCTATAATTGGCACTATATATTTTTATAAATATAAAGATTCTGTATTAAGAAATTTCTTAATCTATTTATGGATAACCGTTATACTTGATTACTCTGCCTATATATTAAGGGAGTTTTTTGAAATAGTAACTAATAATGCTATTTTATTTAATACTTACTTTTTTTTAAGTTTTATATATTTATCATCTTTATATTTTAAAATACTAAGAGATCCTAAAAAGAAAAAAGCAATTTATGTATTTATCGTTATTTACATGTTAGCCTTTATAATTGGAGGATTTTATGAAAATTACACAACTGATTTTCAATCTATTCCATTTATTACAGCTTCACTTTTATTTATTTTACAAACTACTTTATATTTTATCGAAATATTAAATAGTAAACGTATTTTGTATATTAAAAAAAATCTTTTTTTTTGGATTAGTATAGGCCTCCTCATTTTTTATGTAGGAAATATTCCTTTTAGAATAGCAATCAAATATTATGTTGAAAAAGAATCTATAACCATTTTATTTTCCCTTTTTTATGTGTTAATAGTACTAAATTATATCTGTTATATTATAGGTTTTATATGGAGCGACAAGAAACAGCTATATTAATAGCAAGTATTATACTTGTAGTTATTATTGTAATTATGATTTCTCTCTTTTTAATCTTTCAAAAAAGAAAGAACAGTCTCTTGTTACAACAAAAGGAAGCAGAGAAAAAGTTTGAAAGAGCTATTGCAGAGACCCAGATCGAGATCAGAGAAGAGACATTGCGCAACATTAGTTGGGAGTTACATGATAATATTGGCCAGCTACTTACGCTGGCCAAAATACAAGTAAATATAGCGCAAGATGATCCTAAGAAATTAGAAGAGGTTACCGAGACCATAACCAAAAGTCTTACAGAACTGAGATCATTATCAAAATTGATAAACCCAGATACTATAAAAAGCTTAAGCCTCACAGAAGCCATAACATTAGAAATAGAGCGATTTAACCGCATGCAGTTTATTAAAGCTGCAATCACCAGTAATGAAGAGATAGAAGTACTTGATGATAAGGCCGAGATCATCATCTTTAGAATATTGCAAGAATTCTTTACGAATACTATCAAACATTCTAAAGCTACAAATCTGGATGTAGATGTACATTATGATGCCGATAAGTTAGTAATCCATGCAAAAGATAACGGTGTTGGTTTTGATCAGATAGACTGCCCAACCAAAAGAGGGATAGGATTAAGTAATATGCAAAATAGAGGGAGATTAATCGATGCCACTGTACAAATAACATCGCAAAAAGGAAAAGGAACAGCAATAACACTAACCTATCCATATAAAAAAGAAAGTTCGATGGCTTTAGACAATGAAGTTAACTAACTTTGTAAAGAAAACTATTCACACAAATAATAAGTATTGTCAATCATGAAATACTCAGTAGTAATTGTAGAAGATCATATTTTACTATCCCAGGCATTATCTGGGTTAGTTAATGGATTCGCTAAATTTAAAATTCTATATATCTGTAAAAACGGTAAAGAATTACTTACCCGATTTAAAGATCCTAAAAACATCCCTGATATTGTACTTATGGATATCAACATGCCTATTATGAATGGGATTGAAACTACAGCAGCATTAAAAGAACAATACCCACAAGTTAAGGTATTAGCACTCTCTGTAGAAGAAGATGAAAGTACGATTCTTAAAATGCTTAGAGCAGGCGCAAAAGGATATCTCTTAAAAGACACTGAAAAAAGCATCCTGGAAAATGCGCTTATCCAGGTACAGGAAACGGGTTTCTACCACACAAAAGATGTAACTAATTTACTACTAGGCTCCCTAAATCCTAAAGAAGAAAATAATGTAGTACTCAAAGATCGAGAAGTAGAATTTATTAAACACGCCTGTACCGAGAAAACCTATAAAGAAATTGCAAACGACATGTGTTTAAGCCCAAAAACAATTGAAGGATATCGAGATTCTATTTTTGAAAAACTAAGCCTTAAAAACAGAACAGGTTTGGTTATTTATGCTATTAAAAGTAAATTATTTGTTCCTTAGTGTTTTCTTTTTTCTCCATGTATAATATCCTTTGTCTCGGATTTCTGCATACACATGTATAAAAAAACATCAAAAAGAGGGATACACATTTTGTTTTGTACCTTAATTCTATTAAAGGTTCGAAAATTATTATTTTCATAATCCTGCTGAGTTTGTCTAAATACAATCTCCTACCCGCTACTCTACAGAGTGTGATCTGGGAATCTAATCTCTAATTAAACCTGCCGATCATAGATCTGAAAACACTTCGACAATCGTAGTATGGCTGGGAATTTCAAATCTTTTCCATAATCAAACAACATTGACCGGTTTATATCCTAAAAAATATCGTTTATTACATATTATAATTACTTTTGGCCCGTTTATTGATTACATCGAAAAATAAAATCATCCCAATTATGGTTTTATAGCATTTTTTAAATAAACTAACCATCTTATACTTCTTTAAAAACAGTGTTTTTTGTTTATTTTTGTAAGTAGAAGAACATTGACAATTTTTTATGCTAAAACAACAATTAAATTTTAAGCTTTCTCAAAAACTTTCTCCACAGCAGATTCAACTCATGAAGTTGATTCAACTTCCTACGCAAGCATTCGAACAACGTTTGAAACAGGAGATGGAAGAAAACCCTGCTCTTGATAGTGGAAAAGATAAAGCGGATGAATTTGAAGATGCGTTTAGTAATGAAAACTCTGCAGAAGAAGACTATGGAACCGAAAAAATAGAGGCAGATATCAATGTTGATGAATATCTTAGTGATGATGAGATTCCTAGTTACAGGCTTAGTTCTAACAATTACAGTGCTGATGATGAGGAAAAAAGTGTTCCCTATGCCTCCGGGACATCATTCCATCAACACTTGGTTAATCAATTAAACACCTATCGATTTAATGATGAAGAAAGAGAAATAGCTGAATTTCTTGTTGGCAGTGTTGATGAAAGCGGTTATATAAGAAGGTCTTTATCTGATATTTTAGATGATTTAGCTTTTACTCAAAACGTATATACTACCGAAGAAAAAATAGAAAATATCTTACAAATTGTTCATCAACTGGATCCCGCAGGTGTTGGCGCTCGTAATTTACAAGAATGTCTTTGGATTCAGCTGGATAGAAAAGAAACTACCATCCCAATAAAATTAGCTTCAGGAATCCTAAAAAAAGCATTTGATCATTTTAGCAAAAAGCATTATGATAAACTTTTAGTGAAATTTGACATTACTGAAGAACAGCTAAAAGAAGCAATTGATGAAATTGAACATCTTAATCCTAAACCGGGAGGAGCCTATGCAGGAAACAATCGCTTGATTGAACATGTAGTTCCCGACTTTACAATCAGAATCGCAGATGGAGAACTTGAGCTGACTTTAAACGGTCGTAATGCTCCAGAACTTCATGTATCCAGAGAATACAACAACATGCTTCAGGGGTATAAAGCCAGTAAAGAAAAGTCGAAATCACAAAAGGATGCTGTTATGTTTATCAAACAAAAATTAGATGCTGCAAAATGGTTTATCGAAGCTGTAAAACAAAGACAGCAGACACTTTTTATTACTATGAGTGCAATAATGCACTATCAAAAAAGTTATTTCCTTAGTGGAGACGAAAGAAATCTTAAACCAATGATTTTAAAAGACATTGCCGATGAGATCTCTATGGATGTAAGCACCGTTTCAAGAGTAGCAAATAGTAAATATGTTGATACTCCTTATGGAACAAAACTTATCAAAGAGTTCTTTTCTGAATCAATGACCAATGATCAAGGTGAAGAAGTTTCTACTAGAGAAATTAAAAAAATACTGGAAATAACTATAGGTGAAGAAGACAAGAAAAAGCCCCTTACGGATGAAAAGCTTGCCAAAATCCTTAAAGAGAAAGGATATCCTATAGCCAGAAGAACTGTAGCCAAATACAGGGAACAATTAGATATTCCTGTTGCCAGACTACGAAAGAAAATTTAATGAATTTTTTTCTTAGAAGTGTTTCTTATATTTTACATCCATTATTGATGCCCCTTTTGGGCGCTATAATTTATTTTAGTACCGCTCCAAGATTTATTCCTATCGAGATTATTAGAGCCAAAGTCTTTGGATTAATTATTCTTACTATTCTAATACCCATTGTATTATTCTTTTTATTAAAAAGTACAGGAACCATCACCTCAATACATCTCGAAAACGTAAAACAGCGTAAAATTCCACTATTACTACAATCCATTTTACTTATAGTGGTTATCAAAATGGTCATTGATGTATATCATTATCCCGAGTTATATTTTTTCTTTTTAGGAATTCTGTTTTCGTCATTAAGTGCAATTTTCATGGTATTGTTTAATATAAAAGCAAGTTTACATATGATTGGTATTAGTGGAATTACCATGTTTACCGTTGCACTAAGTATTCATTTTGGGCTTAATTTAACTATTCTAATAGCCATGTTGATGATTTTTAATGGACTGGTAGCCACATCCAGATTACACTGCAAAGCACATAGTAATCTAGAATTAATCCTTGGGTTTCTAATAGGAATAATTCCACAACTTACTTTAGCAAATTTCTGGCTATAAAATATAAAACATCAATCCTATTTTTGCAGTATTCAATCCTACAGGTTCTCCCTGAATTACAGCATCACTATTGAATAAGGTATTTAAACTATAGTAGAAATGAAAATTAAAGGTATTCCATCCAAAAGTGAACGTTGCTCCCACTCTCCATCGATTTAATTCATCCAATTTTGTTTGCCTTACCCTATTTCCTGGTTGTTTAAAATTAGATTTAAAAGAATACAGGTATCCCACTCTAACGCCCGTATAAATCCTATAAAATTTATGGGTTTGAGGAGTAGATGTACGCCATCTAAACTCAAAAGGAGCCTCTACCAAATGCGTGGTAAATCTATTAGTACTGTAATCGATACCTTCTAAACTACTAAATATACTCTGTTCTGTATTTTCTTGTTCTCCTATAAATAAATTCTGATTATACACATTTAATGAATAGCCAACTCCCAGACCTATAGCAACATTACGTCTTTTATTGATTGGCATATCCCGTATAAACCCCAAATGTAGCCCTCCCGAAAAACCAGATTGACTTACACCTTTTGGTTTATTAAGTAACAGGTTAAATGTTACTCCTACGTAAAACTGATCTTCTCGATATAAAGAATCTATTTCTATTTCTTGAGTAGAATCCTGCTGCGTCTCCTGTCCCGAAGAAAGAAACACAAACAAATAACATACAATGAATGCAAACAATTTTTTCATATAGGTCACTAAAATAAATCTATTTCTTTAGAAATAAGAGAAAGTTTATAAAAACAAAACGAAATCACACAAAATCCTGCCCAAAGGCAGGATTCTTATTATTAATTAAACAGGTATGCTAAAAATTATCATTTGCTTCTCCGATTTTGGTGGCATAATTAATTTTAAGTGCATGAACTTTCCTTAGCTCATTCTTAATATCACCGACCAGTCCCATTTTGGTATTCTTATCTATCTTTAAAGAAGTTATTAAAAAAGGAAGCAGTGCATCTGTTTTAGAAGCTCTTTCTGCCAAAACAAACGCTTTTATATCCCTTATATCAGCAAACTTATCATTAAGTTGAATTCTAGCTTCAGAACCTATATTCTTGTACCTAGAGCTTGGTTTTCCCGCATATACATTCATAATTAAATTCTTATTGTCTAATTTTTCTATTTGATCTGCGACAGGTAATTTGTTCTCTATCATTAATGTATTGTTCCGTATTACCGTAGCAACCATAAAGAAAAATAATAGCATAAATACAATATCGGGTAGTGATGCCGTAGAAATCTCAGGCAACTGAGTGTTTTTCTTGTTTTTAAATTTAGACATAATTACAAAAATTAAGTTAGTATTGATTTCTAGGTTCTGCTTCAGAAAGTTTTTCTGGGAATAGGGATTGAATTTTCTTAATTCGTTCCCTTAACACCTCTTTATCATTAAGATTACGAGCGCCTTTTAAGATTTTCTTCATTTCTGTAAATGAGATACCATATAGTCTTTTTGCCTCTCGATTACGCAACTCGGTATATGCAGCTACTAATTCATTTTGCACGGCTACATAAGTTGCATAATTTGTCTCACGACTATTAATAAGAGATATAATCGCCTTACTTGGATGATCAGAAGATGTAACATCACCTTCTCCTTTGCAATAATCACAAGCTAAACCATCTGACTTTCCTCCATTATCCAGAAATGCAATAGTGGCGTCTTTAAGGGCCGAAATTTCTATTATAGTGCCTTCTACCAACAACTCATTAAGTTGATTTAGTTCTACCTTAAAGAGATTTTTTTCCTTAATAATTGTTTCTGTAGGGTCATCATCTGCGGGAGGTGGTAATTTTCTAGTGATCCCATAATCTGTTTCCATCTTAGTAGAGACTAAAAAAAAGATGAGTAATAAAAATGCGATATCGGCCATAGATCCCGCATTAACACTTGGTGCTAATCTTCTTGTCATAATAAACATATTTAGTTAATAATTACTTACAGAATCAAAAAACTATGATCATAAGTGACAAGAAATATGCAGAAGAAAAACATGCTGAAACTATATCCGAAAAACCTTTATAACCCACATATATTATCTCTTAACAGAAACAAAAAGTAAGCTATATATTTTTAGAGGGTTTGAGAATTCATTTCGTATTATAACCATTTTATCTATATATTCAATATCACTTTGGAAGGTTAGATATTGATGCTATAAAATGATAGATCACAGCTACTATAAAATTAGCAACAATTGTTATGCCATTTTTGGGAAATGGCGGAAGGAGTAGTACTAAAAAATCCTGCCTATTGGGCAGGATTTTTTAATATCATTTAGACATTTATGCTACGATAATAATAGTATACTATTTAAAATTATCTGAAGCTTTACCAGATTTGGTTGTATAATTAATCTTTAATGCCTGAACTTCTCTTAATTCTTTTTTGATATCACCTACAAGACCCATATTGGTCTTTCCATCTATCTTAAGAGCTGTAATTAGAAACGGAACTTCTTCCTCTCTTTTTGCTGCTCTCTCTGCCAACACAAACGCTTTTACTTCGCTTACATCAGCAAATTTATCATTAAGCTGGATTCTAGCTTGACTACCTGCACTTGCACGATATCTTGAACTAGGTTTTCCTGCATAGATATACATTACTAGATTTTTTTTGTCTAGTTTTTCTATTTGATCTGCAAAAGGCAATTTATTATCTATCATCAGCGTATTTTTACGCATCACCGTTGCAACCATAAAGAAAAACAATAACATAAATACAATATCCGGTAATGATGCCGTAGAAACGGGAGGTAATTCACCACTCTTTTTCTTTTTAAACTTAGACATAAGAATTCTGTTTTATGTTATTTCTATTTTTTAGGCTCAGCTTCTGAAAGTTTTTCAGGAAACAAAAATTGTATCTTTTTGATATCTTCTTTAAGTTTAGTCTTACTTCCAGAATAATTTACATCTTTAAAATCGGCTTCCATTTGTACAAATGTTTTACCATAAAGACGCTGTGCTTCTCTATTACGCAATGTAGTATACGCTGCCACCAATTCATTTTGAACTGCTATATATGCACCGTAATTTGTCTCTCTATTATTATTTAAAGATATAACCGCTTTAGTAGGATTATCCGAAGAAGAAGGATCTCTATCTCCTTGACAGTAATCACAAGCTTCTTCTCCTCTTCCACCACCATTATCTAAGAACTTAATAGCAGCTTCCCGAAGATCTTTCAATTCCATAGGAGCTTCTTCTACCAATAAATCGTTGTTCTTATTCAATTCTACAACAAAAATATTTTTTTGTTTAAGAACTGGCGGCTCTATTTCTTCCTCTTGAGGAGGAGGGAGCTTACGGCTAATACCAGTATCGGTTTCGATAGTAGTAGTAACCAAGAAAAATATAAGAAGTAAGAATGCAATATCTGCCATAGATCCTGCATTAACTTCTGGTGCTGCTCTTCTTGCCATAATTGTTTACTTAATTAGTTTCTTAATACCAGAAAAGAACATCAACCCAACTGCAATAGCAGCCAAAAAGTAAAATGTATACAATCCTGTTCCTACCCATTTAGAGCCACTTTCTGAAAGCATTCCTCCATCATTTAAAGGAGCTTCTACTCCTTCTGCCACAACAAAACCAATGCCCACAACAATAAGGAAAGCAACAATACCAATTGCAGTATTTTTAAGACCTCCTGGGTTTTTAGCTAAAGAAGAGAAAACGGCTATCAAAGTAACTACTATTACACCTATAAAGACAACAACTGTAAGAGTATATAACGGGTTCACCAATGATGTTGCTTCTTTTAAAACATCTATCGATCCTCCTTCTCTAACAAAATCTTTGGTTTCTGTAATACCATATTTCTCCATAAGACCATCAAAGTTATTGCTCATTAAGAACAATAAAAGTGCGCCTATAGCACCTATAGCCATTACGATATATGATAATATTTTTGAAATTTTCATGTTACTAATTTTTTGTTTGGATTACTCACAGGCAACCCTTAATTAAATAAAAGTGTAAATTAAAAATCTTCTAAATCAGATTTTTATTAGAAACATCAATTATTTCTTTTTCTTGTAATCTACCAAAATATCGATCAAAGTAATCGAAGCATCTTCCATATCATTTACAATTCTATCAATTTTTGCAACGATATAGTTATAGAATATTTGAAGAATAATTGCAACAATAAGTCCAAATACAGTAGTAAGAAGTGCTACTTTAATACCACCTGCTACAAGAGAAGGTTGCATATCATCTGCAGCCGCAATTTTATCAAATGCCGTAATCATACCAATTACCGTTCCCATAAATCCAAGCATTGGAGCAAGAGCGATAAATAATGATATCCAAGATACATTTTTCTCTAATTGTCCCATTTGAACACCTCCGTACGCTACAACTGATTTCTCTGCTGCGTCTATACTTTCGTCTGCTCTGTCAAGACCTTGATAATAAATCGATGCAACAGGTCCTTTTGTATTTCTACATACCTCTTTTGCAGCTTCAATACCACCACTGTTTAATGCATCTTCTACATTTTGTTGTAATTTCTTAGTATTTGTTGTAGAAAGATTTAAAAAGATAATTCTTTCAATTGCTATCGCAAGACCTAAGATCAAACATAAAAGTACGATACCCATGAATTGAGGACCTCCTTCAATAAAACGTCTTTTAAGGTTTTGATGAAAAGATAGTTCATCTGTAGTAGCCTCGGATACCGCTTCTTCTTGAATTGTTGTCGTATTAGTTATAGGAGCAATTAGTAATTGCACATTTGCCGTTAATAACTGGGCAGGTGCAGTAGATGCTTGTAAGTTTCCAAAAGTCATTACTGCTGCGATTGCCAGAATAGAAAATAATCTTTTCATTGCGCTGATTCTTAATTTTAATTAGTTAAAGGGTTAAAGATATAAAAATAATATAAAATTTATTAAAAAATTGATAATAATGCAGAGAGGAAGGGATTCGAACCCTCGATACGCTTTTGACGTATACACACTTTCCAGGCGTGCGCCTTCGACCACTCGGCCACCTCTCTAGGTTTTCTCCTAAAAAAATAAGGATGGGCAAATAACAAAAAAAATGTTAACTATTGAAATTTGAGGCGTTAATTTTCTGACATTTCACCACGTAGAGAGGTTTCATAAATGGTTTTGAGGGCTTTAAGTGGTAATTTTTCCCCCAATAAATACATCAATTTTGCTACTGCTGCCTCTGTAGTAATGTCTTTTCCTGAAATAACACCTGCTTTTTTTAGTGCAATACTAGTATCATACTTACCCATTTCTACACTTCCACCTATACATTGTGTAACATTAACTACTGGTATTCCTTTTTGTATAAGATCAAAAATTATAGTGGTAAACCATTTTTTTGTCGTTGTATTACCTGCTCCATATGTTTCTAAAACAACTCCTTTTATAGCTTCTAAAGAGAAAATACTTTTTAAAATGCTCTCATTAATTCCCGGAAACATCTTAACAATAACAACATTATTATCAAAATGTGTATGGTATACCATCTTCTTTCGTCGGTTACACGTTAGTAAAAAAGGTCTATTAACCTTAAGATGCACTCCAGATTCTACCAAAGATGGATAATTAAGTGATTGAAATGCTTCAAAATGCTCTGCATTAATCTTAGTAGTTCTATTGGCTCTAAGTAATTTATATTCAAAATAGAGTCCTACCTCTGTAATTACAGGCTTTCCTTTTTCTTGTAATGCCGAAATCTGAACTGCTGTGATCAGATTCTCTTTTGCATCTGTTCGCAAATCTCCTATTGGTAATTGAGAGCCTGTAAAAATAATAGGCTTAGCCAGGTTTTCAAACATAAAACTAATCGCAGATGCTGTATAAGACATGGTATCACTTCCATGTAAAACAACAAACCCGTCATATTTTTTATAATTGACGTTGATAATTTCTCCTAATTCTTTCCATCGATCAACATTCATATCAGAAGAATCAATAGGTTTATCAAAACTAATGGTATTAATATTACAATCTAATTGTTTGAGTTCTGGAATGTTTAACAATAACTCATCAAAATCAAAAGCTACCAGAGCACCAGTCTTGAAATCTTTGACCATTCCAATGGTTCCTCCAGTATAAATAAGTAATATGTTTGGTGAAGTAATCATATGGCAAATGAACGAAAATTAAATCATATTTTATTGGTCTAAATACCAAATATATCACTAGAGTTTTTGGTAGTGATTGCGGCTATTTCTTCAATAGGTTTTTGATATATCTCTGACAGTTTTTCTAGGATATTAAGCAAATAAGAACTTTCATTACGTTTACCTCGATACGGAGTTGGAGCCAAATATGGAGCATCTGTCTCCAGAACAATATGATCTAATGAAATCTGATTTAAAAATGTATCTATTTTACCATTCTTAAAAGTAACAACTCCTCCTATTCCTAATTTCATATTATACCCTATAGCTCGATTGGCGTCATCTATGGTTCCTGTAAAACAATGAAAAATCCCAAATAGGTCATCACTTTTTTCTGATTCTAATACTTCAAAAACTTCTTCAAAAGCTTCACGACAATGTATTACAATAGGTAACTTGTGTTTTTTTGCCAACTGGATTTGATACCTAAAAGCTTCTTGCTGAGCTGCCAAAAAAGTTTTATCCCAATATAAATCTATGCCTATCTCCCCTATTGCATAAAAACCCTTACCCGTCTCTTTATTAGAACGTTTTTTGAGTTCATCCTCTACAAATACAAGTTCCTCTTTGTAATTCTCTTTTACATGTGTAGGGTGCAGTCCCATCATCAAAAAAACATGTTCTGGGTACTTGGTTTCTATTGCATACATAGCTTTGGTATATGTAGAATCAATAGCAGGAACAAAAAAGCGTGTCACACCATTTTTTATAGCACGTTGCATCATTTCATCCTGATCTTCATCAAAGGCTTCGCTGTAAATATGGGTATGAGTATCGGTTAGTATCATGCCGCAAAAGTATTAAATTAGAGTTAATACCAATCAGCAATGTATTGCTTTTGTTATTGAACTTATTTAAGATTCGCCTTACAAGAGGCAAATTAATAGATCATAACACATTACATCTTTTTCAACAATTCTTGGGCCCGAACGTAATCTTCGGCATCTTCAGGTATATTCTTTAACAATGCAGCGCATTGATCATATTTTTTTTGTTTTAGCTGGTTTAATGATTCAAACCATAATGCTTTATATTTATACCCCGAGTTTCCTTTATATAATTTTTCTAAAACCCGAGTAGTTGCTACATATTTATCCTGTTCTAATAATGATAATCCATAATAGAATTGATATTCTGCATTATTTTCATCTTTTGATAGTAATATCAATAGGTGTTTTTCGGCTTCAGCATAATCTTTGGAGTTAAAAGCATGTTCAGCATTCTTACTATTCTTTTCTGTATCTCCTCTTTCTGTAATTGATAATTCAGGAATATTTGCAAAATCATTATATGCAGGACTGCTTTGACCAAAAAAGTATACTCCAAAAATTATAGCTACACTCGCAGCCGCGGCATATGCCCAAGCAGGCATTCTTATCACTTTGGTTTCTTTTGTAGTTACTTTCCTGTTAAAGTGTGAATCTCCAATTGTTTTCAAATTATTTTCTAATGCTTCTTCCTCTTTTTCTGAAGCAAAACGTGTATCAAGATGTGAATTCAACTCTTGATATAGTTTAAGTTCTTTTGCGATAGACTCATTCTCGCTAATCAATTTTGTTAGTGTTTTTTCTTCGGTAGCAGAAAGCTCGTTGCTACAAAACCGATCAAACAGCTCGTATTTTTCTTCTGGGGTCATAACAAATTCTTTATTTTATTAAACTTAGGAGTGTTTTGAACAAGTTTTGTTAATTGGCCAATACATAAAGACTTCTTTTTACGAACATATCCATAGGACTGTCCTAGTTTTAAAGCTACTTCTTCCATAGACTTTATAGTAAAAGTTGCTTTCAGTAATTCTTTACAAGCTTTACCTAATTGATCAAACATCTCTTTAAAAAGTTCGTGTTTTGCATTAAAAATCTCAGTTTCTTCTGCAAAACGAACACTCTCATCATCTATAGATACAATCTCTTCATTAATTGTTACCTGATGATTAGAATGCTTTTTTAATTCATTCAACCATTTACGTTTACACAATAGGAAGAAATAGGCATCAAACGGACAAGTAAGTTGTAGTCCTTTCTCTTTTGCTTGTTTATAAATAGTGATTAATGTTTCCTGGATAATATCCTGAGCTCTGGATTCATCTCCACTATTGTTTTTTATATACCCAACTACTTTCGGAGCGAATTTATCATAAATCTCGGATAAGATTGCTGTATCATTCTTCAAAAGAGCTTCAATGTATTTCTGATCAGAATGAAATTTGGTGTTTCCCATAAATAGTGAATATAAGCAACTAATTTAAAAAAAGTTATCAAAATAAGGGTAACAAAAAATCAAAGCTATTGATCTGATGGTGTAAACAACAAAATTTCGAAAATTATGAGAACATCAAATAGAACGATTGCAGTACCGAAGAATAGTAGGAATGCAAAAAAAGCAATGATGAATTTTTTACTTTTAAGTATAACTATTCTTTTATTAGGAAGCTGTAAAAATGATGACAATGATATTAGTATCGAAAAAATCATAGGTGGAATAGAGTTACAAAAAGCAATTAAAGACAACCGTGAAGGAGCAATGCAGACTTTTGCAATGAACGCTGAATCCGGAGGATATATGTACGGAGAAGAAGGTACGCAGCTACATTTTCTTCCTAATAGTTTTTTAGATCAAAATGGCGATCCCGTTAGCGGAAGTGTTACTATTGAATTAATAGAAATCTATGATAAAGCCAAAATGCTACTAACCAAAATGCCAACCAATGGTAAACGTCCAAATGGTAATGTTGAAACTTTAAAATCTGCTGGAGAATTTTTTATAAATGCAAAACAAAATGGAAATCAACTGCAACTTGCAAGTGGATTTGATATTTTTTCGCCAAATGAAGATTTTGATCCTGAAATGAGGCTGTTTAAAGCTGAAGAAAATGGTTGCGACAGCGATGTAATAGACTGCGATGTTGTTTGGGAAGAAAATGAGGAAGGGGGTATTGATCTTGGTCAAGGAGAAGGACCTAACGGAACAGGAGTAAATGGATATTCTGGTTTCATTAATAATTTTGGGTGGACCAATATCGATCGTTGGTATAATGACCCAAGGCCAAAAACTGTTATTTATGTAGATGTTCCTGAAGGATACGACAATACGAATTGTAATGTATATGTGTCTTATGATGGTGAACCAACCGCATTAGCACTATTGGATATTTATAATGAAGAAACCGAATTATTCTCTGAGCATTACGGGCAAATTCCTATCGGATTAGAAGTACATTTCATATTTGTATCTGTTCAGGATGGTGCGTATACATATGCAATCCAGGGTGCAACCATTGTCGAAGATCACATAGAGATGATTGGATCTACGACCACAGGTACTGAAGCCGAATTAATAGCATTAATAAATGGGTTACCATAAATCAAAAATCATACTGGAATATGTAAATTAGTTAGCGGGGGTTACGGCAAATTCCAGTATATATTCCGGGAGGTAATCTCCCGGAATATTTTTATCAGTATTTCTAATTTAACTTTTTACTTATCTTTAGTAACTACTAACAACAAATCATGAGGGGCTACATCATCTTATACTGTACAGTATTATTTCCATTTCTGTGTTTTGGACAAATACTTACAAATGATACCATACCAAGAATTGCACCTATATCCTATGAAATTAATGGGAACCAAGTAATCTACGGAGCAGAGATGCCTCCTCTAAATCAAATTGCCGGTGCTCCAAAAGCTTTTTACACCTACTATTGGGAATTTGGTGATGGTAATTATAGCTTTAAAGAAAAACCTGCTCATCGGTATAAATCTCCAGGAACATACGAAGCCAAACTTTGGGCTACTAATAATTATGATAACGGGAAACCACCAGCAAGTAGACCCAAATCAATAACCGTAAGTGATGTATCCGACGAGGCTTCTGTAGACTCTAACTCTCCCTTTATTGAAGATCATGATTTAATTCTAAAACGAAACCGTGAGCCTATCCCAGATCAGGAAATGGTATTTATAACAGGTTATAAGAATACCAATAACTATATTTCTAGTGGTAAATTGTACTTATTTTATAATGATAATCAATTCAAAAATGATAATTTTATTCTAGAAGACACCCGATTGCACCATGGGGAAAAGATTATTCCGCTACCTATTATTTCTGAAACGCTCTCTCAAAACGATAACCATACTTTATTAGCCTCTGCAACTCATACCATTCTACAAAATAGAACATTATTTGTTCAGGACACTACCAAAAGAAAAAACCTTCCACTTACTCTAGAAGAATCCAAATCATTATATCGCAATTATCAAGTTATAGCATTTAATGATATGCAACCTGGTGAAGAACGAAACATTTTCAGAACCTTAAAAACAACACCTGAAATGATCAAAGATACCAGTGCCATTGTTACACTAAGAAGTATCTATGTACCTGATGAAAATTTTGACAACCATACCGTGAAGGATACAGAAATGGAAATTGTTACTTCTCATGATCCAAATAAAATGTCTTCTAATGGTTGGCTAATGAACTACCGTTTAGTACGATTTAAACGTCTCAAATTTAAAGTACGTTTTCAAAATAATGGAGAAGGTCCTGCCAATACTATAAAACTAGCAGTAGACACTCCAGAAATCTTTGACAAATCTACATTACGAATTGACGGTATGTATCCCGAGTGCCCTATTTGTCCTAAAGAAAGAGAAGTTAATTATAGTTGTCTTGATACTATCTTGAAAAAAGACAAGATCATTTTTCAGTTTAACCGAATTTACCTCCCCGGAAGCCAACAAAAGAATGTAACCGAAATAGATTCGACCAAAGGATTTGTAAAGTATTCTATGAAATTTGGCAAAGACTTTCATAAAAAAAAGACCAAAAGCCGTACTGCAATATATTTTGATAAAAACGAACCTATCATCACCAACTATGCAACTACCCGATTTATGCCTGGTATTTCTATTGGTGCAAAAGCAGGATATATTGTGGTTCCCGAACTCAATAACCAAAAAGAATACTTTGTAGGAGCAACATTATCTCCTTTTAAATCTTACAGAGGGTATTATCAAGCCGAGATAATGGCATCTGCATCTTCTTATGATGAACTACGAAACTTCGAAACTACATCTATAGATGCAAATGGTACCGAGAGCTTAATTCAGTTCTCTGAAGCCAATACATTTAATAACATTTCTATTTATGCTGTTCCCGGATCATTTCGCTATAATTTCAACAACTTTTTTGCCATGGGAGCGGGTATTCAATTAAAAATGGATATTACCAGCAAAAATGATCAGGAAACCACAGGAGAAGGTTTTACGATTATTAGAAATAATGGCCCAACTCCCCCAGAAATTATTCGAAACCCTGATCTTGATGTTGCAGAAACACAAGAAATAAAAGATGACTTTACAAATATACAGACCGGTGTTTTTGTTGGAATTAATTTGGGGGCTGTAAGAATAGGACCAAGCTTGGGAGTTAGATATGTTCATAATTTTGATAGCCCAAACTCTCAAATTCAATTCTATGGAATTTGGAAGTTTTAGAACATTTCTATGCATCTCTGCTCTGTCCCTATGGTTGGGTAATCCAATAATACAGGCACAACAAAAAACAAAAACCTCAGCGTTTTTATATGATCAATTAGATCACTTTATACAAAAACCTTCGAATTCTGAAGCGCTAAGGTTAAGCAAAATTATTGCTTCAAAAAAAAATCAGCTTCATACAAAAGCAGATCAATTAGCTTGGGTAATCGTAAATTGTAATCTGGGGTATTATCACAATCAATTTAACCATAAACCAACGGCCATTTTACATTATGAAACTGCCTGGAAAACATATTATGAAAAAGGACTGATCGATTATGATATAATCGAAAATTGCCTACAACCACTTGGTAACATCTATACAGAAGTTGGGGATTTACCAAAAGCTGAGACCACAATAAAAAACTATTTATATTTAGCTGAACAATCTGAGAATACTTCAAAAATTATTTCGGGGATAACTAATCTTTCTATCGTATATCATAATCAAGGAAATTATCCAAAAGCTCTCGAAATACTTAAACAAGGTTTAGATATTGACCCGAAAAACATCAATTTACTAACAAACACAGCCACAAATTATCTGGATTCTGGTGACTATAACAAAGCAAAAACTTTTGCAGATAAAGTAATCGCCATAGATGCAAATCAAATAAACGCTTATCAGATTCTTGCAGCCGCTGCTTTAGAGAAAAAAGATTTTAAAAATGCTAAGGATTATATTGTACAGGCCAAGTCTCAATTACTCAAAAACAAAAACACATCGGCCAGAACTACCGTTAAATGGCAATTGGCATATATCGATATTTTATTATCCAAATCAGAATTTGGAGAAATTCAAAAAAACCTGAAAGAAATATATGCCTCTCTCCTACCGGGATATTCAGCAAATACTGATTTACCATCTAAAGAACACCTTATTGCAGATAGGCTTCTGCTAAAGGCTTTAGACATTCAAGCCTATATTTATCAACAAACAAAGAAGCCTCTTCTAGCTATAACCGCCTTTGATTTAGCCTTTGAAGTAAACTCTAAACTAAATGTTTTATACCCGCTTCAGGACACTAGGATCATTCAACATGGTCAAAACAGAAACAGAACAGAGACCTATATTGATATTCTTTTTACCATTTACAAATCCAAAAAAGAGGAAAAATATAGTATCCAGGCATTTCGGGCAGCCGAGCATTCTAAAGCTCCTTTTGTAAACCAAGCTTTAATATCAAAAAAAATACTATCTCAATACAAAAGCGATTCTGTAGTCTCAAATAAAAACCGACTTAATACTGAATTAATATCGTATGAAACTCTAATTTTAAAAGAAAAGCTAAAAGGGGAAGATGCCAGTATTGCTCAAATTCAAAAATGGACTACTGCCCATGACACTACATCTATTGCTCTTAAAAAGGTTCTCAAAAAACTTCAGTACACATATCCCAAATTACTTCAGTATCAAAAAAGCATTTCTATCCCTTCTCTTCAGAAAAAATTAAAAAAAGATCATACTACTTTGATTGAATATTTTTACGGAAATCGAAACGTATATCAATTTGTAATCACCCAAGATTCTTTTGAGATCAAAAAAATAGAAAATCCTGTTTATTTAAAAAGCATCGTCAAAAAGTACATTCATTATTTCGACAATGCTTCAGTGATTACCCGTGATATAAACGAATTCACAAAAAGTGCTGCCGAGCTTTTTAACGTATTAAAAATTCCCAGGCAACCTAAAAGGTTATTAATCATTCCCGATGGTCTTCTCTCTTTTATTCCTTTTGAAACCTTATTACTAAAAGACACTACCTCTATGAATTTTAGCAAAATGTCTTTCTTATTAAGATCCACCGAAATAAGTTATGAGATTTCGGCTAGTAAATATTTAAGATCTAATCCTAAAAATCTTCAGGGAAAAACAGTTCTGGGTGTATTCCCTGTTTTTGAAAATACCGAAACAGAGCTCTCATTTTCAAAAAACGAAAGCAAATCTATACAGCAATACTTTAGTGGTGATTTTATAGAAAAAGAACAAGCAACTTATCTAAGGTTTATTAAACTGGCAAAAGAACATGATATTATTCATTTGTCTACGCATGCCGAGTCTGGAAATTTTTCCAGACCAGCCTCTATACAATTTAGAGATCAGAACATTCTGGTTAATCAACTATATGGAACACAACTTAATGCTAACCTGGTAGTTCTAAGTGCCTGCGAAACCGGTGTTGGCAGATTAGCAAAAGGAGAAGGCCCTATTAGTATTGGCAGAGGTTTTCATTATGCAGGAGTAGAAAATATACTCTTTTCACTATGGAAAGTAAATGACAAAACTACTGCTACAGTAATGAAAAACTTTTACAAAAACCTTAATCATTCTATTCCTAAAGCAAAAGCGATACATCATGCCAAGCTAGACTATTTGGATACGGAAGGTATTTCTAATGTTCAAAAATCACCTTATTATTGGGCTGCATTTGTATATTATGGCGAGGTTGAACAGTCTTATTCTCTAAACTACCTTTGGTATAGAATAAGTATTGTTTTATTTATTTTAATTATACTACTTTTACCCAAGTTTCTTCAAAATAAAGCATGAGTACACTTCGAAAATTTTTAAACCAAAAAGAATATCACAGAATCAAATTAGTTTTTACAAAGACAAATCATTTTGAAGTTAAAGCAGTATTAAATGGTATAGAAGGTAATTTTATTGTTGATACTGGTGCTTCTAATTCTTGTGTTGGGTTTGAAGCTGTAGATAAGTTTTCTCTTTTTGCCCAGGATAGCGATGTAAAAGCTGCTGGAGCAGGTGCTACTGATATGCTAACACAACTTTCTCAAAAAAATGCTATACAAATTGGAAGCTGGTCGAGAAAAAGAATATCTCTTGTTTTATTTGATCTTAATCATGTAAATGCAGCATTAATAGCTCATCATGCAGAGCCTGTAGACGGTATTATTGGAGCTGATATCCTTAAAAGAGGAAAAGCAATTATTGACTACGAAAAAAAATGTCTGTATTTGAAATAAGTATAATTATCCAATAGTGTATATAGCGTATAGATTAAAAAAAACAGTTTAAAATTAAGATTTGTTATTATTTTTTAACTAAATTTAAGTTATAATTGATTTTCTAATCAATGGTACGGATTCTGCCATTATACAAATGTTTCCTTCAGTAGTTATTACATCCAACATCTTAGTATACAAAACTTATACTTTGATATTCTAAATTGTAAATACGCTCACTAATTACCTAATTACCCCTAAACAAACTTTATAGCAAAAAGATCTATATCTAAGAATGTTTTGAGCCACCCCTATTATTGCAAATTTCAGGCAATCATTTTCGAGCTGTTTCAAGCTAATACATTTGTCAAAATCAAGTAGTTATACGTATTGACTAGTTTTTAACTTTCTGTTTTCTTTGAGAAGGCAGAAGACCAAAAACAAGGCTGTCGTATTATATTTTAATGAATCTTTAACTTAAAAAATTAAAATTATGGAATTTTATCTTTCGCAGATTGTGTACTGGGCTTGCAATTTTGCCCCCAGAACTTGGGCATTTTGTTCTGGTACTTTATTAGCTATATCCAGCAATACAGCACTATTTTCATTATTAGGAACCACTTTTGGTGGGGATGGTCGTACAACTTTTGGTTTACCAGATTTAAGAGGACGAGCTCCTATTGGTTTTGGTAACGGGCCTGGCTTGTCTGATTATCGTTTAGGAGCAAAAGGAGGCGTAGAAGTTGTTACTTTAAACATATTACAAATACCTTCACACAATCATTCAGTTACCGCCTCAGAACTAAACATAGCAGTAGATATAAAAGCTAATAGTGGTCAGGCAGATATACATACGCCTGGTAATGGTTCATCATTAGCAGCTCCATATGATAGTAATAATCTAGCCGAAGTAATGGGTTTTAATTCATCAACTCCCGATGTAAGTTTGGCTGGAGCAAGTGCAGCAATTTCAGGATCCATGAGTACTGGTATGACAGGAGGAAGCCAATTTCATGAAAACAGAATGCCATTCTTGACATTGAATCCTTGCATTTGCATACAAGGTCTTTTCCCATCTAGAAACTAAATATTAATACCTATAAGATATATATAAACTAAGTATGTTGTCTGAAAGAGTAATTCAGACAACATACTCCATCTTCAAAAATTATGACTCCAATCAAAATTGGTTTTTTAACACCATATTCAAGCATTTATCCTAATTTTTTCCCACACCTTGCCACTGGTTTTTATCTTGGTCTGGGTCAGAAACCAGGAAGAAGATCAGATATCGAGCTCATTCCAGAATTTGCAGGTTCAGGAGGAATATCCTCAGTTATTGAAGCCACAAAGAAATTACTCAATTTTAGTAATGTTGACATGGTTTCAGGAATGATTAGTTACCGCTCTCTTCCTAATTTGGTTCAACTTATCGATAACAGAAAAGATGTCTTGGGGTTCTTTTTTGATATGGGAGAAATGTTACCAAGTTTTGATTACCACAGCCCAAATGTATTTTTTAATTCTCATCAGCTATATCAAAGTCAATATGCATTAGGGTATTGGGCACAAAAAGAATATCAACAACCAGGGTTGATTATTACACCTATATACAATTCTGGATATCACTTACACACCTCTTTTCAAGCTGGTATTAGTGCTGCGGGAGGCAATACGGTTTTACAATCCGTTAATCCATACAATACAAATAACCCACATCACCTTAATATTGAATTGATCTTTGATAAAATAAGAAAAGAAGCTCCCGCATATGTACATGCTTTGTTTGTCGGACCACAAGGAAATGAATTTTTAAACATTTGGAAATCAAAACCATGGACAAAAGACATTCCTTTATTAGTAGCAGAAAACATGTTGTATCCAGACATGTTGGACGACGTAAAACACCTAGAATTAAACCTTTATGGTGCCATGTTATGGAATCCAGAAGCAGAACATAAAATCAATAAACAATTCGTGAAAAAATTTAAACAAAATACTGGCCAACCTCCTAATCTTTATGCATTACAAGGATATGAAACCGGGCTTTTATTTAAAGAACTACTGAGGCCACTTAAAAAAAGGCAGTGGGATGTTGTAAAAGAAAAACTGCAAAAAATGAGTATTGAAAGTCCACGGGGCATTAAAAATTTCTGTTCTAAAGAAGGTTTTATAACCCCGGATATTGATATTGTGAAAGTAAAAACCAATACTTCTGGAATCTATAATACGATCATAGATATTGGTAAAAAAATGAATGCAAATAATCCTATTACCAATCATATCGTAGGAGAACTGGATTCTGGTTGGGTGAATCCATATTTATGTATATAAAACTTAATTTAAAATAAATCAAAAAATACTTAGCAAAAAAAAGGAAAATTTGAATACACCTCTTAAAACCTTTATCCAATGAAAAAAATTACACTTTTATCTATGATGATCCTTAGCTCTTTTGGTATCGCTATGGAGTCCTCTATAGATAGCAAAAAACCATGTATCTCTTCAGAAGGAGATCCTTATATTATAGATTTCGTTTCTGGTATATTTTCGAAATTAAAGTTAGAATGTGAGACTATAGATGCTTACAAAATTGCAGAAGCTGTAAATGAGTTTGATATACTTGCTCCTACGCAGCCAACAACTCCGGGTACTGCCGTGACTTTTTCTGGGAGCAATCAAATGCTAGAACCCTCGATTGTAGCTTTAAGCACTACCAAATTTGTTGTAGCATACAGATCTTCTGCTGCCGGTATTCCGGGAGAAGCGGTTGTAGGAACACTCTCTGGGAATTCTATTACCTTTGGGAGTAGTACTCAATTTGCCGCAACTGTAGGAGGAACACATACTGCTATTTCGGCAATTAGTGCCACACAGTTTATCGTTGCCTTTGAAGATGAACGTGGAGCTTCTGACGTGGGAGAAATGAGAATAGGTACAGTATCAGGTAGCTCTATTTCTTTTGGCAGTTCATTTGATTTTGCATCTGGAGATGTTGATGCAATAGAGATGGAAGCTTTATCCTCAACAAATCATATCGTGGTCTATAGAGATGTTGAAGATAGCAATAACGGAAAGGCAAAGGTGATCACGGTTAGCGGGGCAACACTTTCTTTTGGAGCTGCGTCAACTTTTTTAACAGCCCCAACAATCTGGACAGGTCTTGATGAATTATCATCCAGTACTTTTGTAGTCGCTTATCAAACAAGTACCACTGGTGCTGAAGGAGGAGCTGTTATAGGATCTGTATCAGGTACAACCATAACCTTTGGTAGTGCAAATGTTTTTGAAACTAATTGTGTACAAGTAGATGTCGTTGCAATTTCACCGACCAAATTTGTTGTGGCTTATGATGATAATGATGATGGAAATGGCTATGTACAGGTAGGGTCTGTTAGTGGAACAACAATAACAGGATACGGGACACGTCAACAATTAATCACCGCTGTCAATGCAATACGACTAGCCCCATCTGTTACTGATAAATTTATTGCAATGTATATTCCGGCTAGTGGTACTGATCCAACATATGCAAGAGAAGGAGAGGTTACAGGGACTGATATCACATTAAGTGCTCAAACTACCATTCATAGCGGTAATAGTGATAATCAGGCTATGGAAGTAATAGAAATTGATGATGGAAAACATATCTATATCTATCAAGATGAATCTAACAGTAGTATTGGTACAGCTATTTATGGTGAAGCTTCAGTATCTGCACCAGATACCGATCCTCCTGTAGTGACAAGTATTTCTTTGGTAGGTACTCCAGCTATCAATGCCGCTTCGATACAATATACAGTTTCATTTGATGAAAATGCTAATAATATTTCTACAGATGACTTTTCTCTAACTACTACCTCAGGAACAGCTTCAGGAACAATATCCAGTGTAAATACTTCATCAGGAACTAGTGTTACCGTAACTATAAATACAATTACTGGCACAGGAGGTATTCGTCTGGATCTAAATGGATCTACCAACATTGCAGATGATTTAGCCAATTCTGGACCAGCTGCATTTAATACAGGAGATATACATACAGTGGATCGAGATGCTCCAACGGGATATTCAGTCGCAATAAATCAGAGTCCTATCAATGCGGGGAATGACAATGCAGTAAGCTATACATTTTCTTCTGCTGAAGCTGGCGCTACATATAATTATACATTTAGTACTTCTGGCGGAGCAGGAACAGTAACCGGATCGGGAACAGTAGCTTCTGCAGGAGCAACTATTTCAGGAATCGACTTGACTGGATTAGCCGACGGAACCATTACATTAAGTGTAACACTCACAGATGTAAATGGAAATACAGGAAGTGCTGCAACAGATACCGAAACCAAAGAAACTGTGGCCCCAACGGGATATTCGGTTGTAATAAACCAAAGTCCTATCAATGCGGGGAATGATAATGCAGTAAGCTATACATTTAGCAGTGCAGAAGTTGGTGCTACATACAATTATACCTTTAGTACTTCTGGCGGAGCTGGAACAGTAACCGGATCAGGAACTGTAGCTTCTGCAGGAGCAACTATTTCAGGAATCGACCTGACTGGATTAGCCGACGGAACCATTACATTAAGTGTAACACTCACAGATGTAAATGGAAATACAGGAAGTGCTGCAACAGATACCGAAACCAAAGAAACTGTGCCCCCAACGGGATATTCGGCCGTAATAAACCAAAGTCCTATCAATGCGGGGAATGACAATGCAGTAAGCTATACATTTTCTTCTGCAGAAGTTGGTGCTACATACAATTATACATTTAGTACTTCTGGTGGAGCAGGAACAGTGACCGGATCGGGAACAGTAGCTTCTGCAGGAGCAACTATTTCTGGCATAGACCTGACTGGGTTAGCCGACGGAACCATTACATTAAGCGTAACGCTGACAGATGTAAATGGAAATACAGGAAGTGCTGCAACAGATACCGAAACCAAAGAAACTGTGGCCCCAACGGGATATTCGGTTGCAATAAATCAGAGCCCTATCAATGCAGGGAATGATAATGCAGTAAGCTATACATTTAGCAGTGCAGAAGTTGGTGCTACATACAATTATACATTTAGTACTTCTGGTGGAGCAGGAACAGTGACCGGATCGGGAACAGCAGCTTCTGCAGGAGCAACTATTTCAGGAATCGACTTGACTGGATTAGCCGACGGAACCATTACATTAAGCGTAACGCTGACAGATGTAAATGGAAATACAGGAAGTGCTGCAACAGATACCGAAACCAAAGAAACCGTTACTCCAACGGGGTATTCGGTTGTAATAAATCAGAGTCCTATCAATGCAGGGAATGACAATGCAGTAAGCTATACATTTTCTTCTGCTGAAGTTGGTGCTACATACAATTATACATTTAGTACTTCTGGTGGAGCAGGAACAGTGACCGGATCGGGAACTGTAGCTTCTGCAGGAGCAACTATTTTAGGAATCGACTTGACCGGACTAGCAGATGGTACCATTACATTAAGTGTTACGCTTACCGATACAAACGGCAATACTGGAAGTGCTGCAACAGATACTGAAACAAAAGAAACTGTGGCTCCAACCGGATATTCGGTAGTAATAGATCAGAGTCCAATCAGTGATCTTAATGACAATGCAGTAAGCTACACATTTAGTAGTGCAGAAGTTGGTGCTACTTATAACTATACCTTTAGTACTTCAGGAGGAGCAGGAACAGTAACCGGATCGGGAACTGTAGCTTCTGCAGGAGCAACTATTTCCGGCATAGATCTTAGTGGTTTAACAGACGGTACAATAACATTAAGCGTAACACTTACTGATACAAACGGCAATACAGGAAGTGCTGCAACAGATACTGAAATCAAAGATGTTGGAGCACCAACAGGGTATTCGGTTGTAATAGATCAGAACCCTATCAATAATAGTAATCAAGGAGCAGTAAGTTATACATTTAGCAGTGCAGAAGTAGGCGCTACATACAATTATACATTTAGTACTTCGGGAGGAGCAGGAACAGTAACCGGATCTGGAACTGTGGCTTCTGCCGGAGCAATTATTTCTGGCATAGACCTTAGTAGTTTAACAGACGGTACAATAACATTAAGCGTAACGCTTACCGATACAAATGGCAATACAGGAAGTGCAGCAACAGATACAGAAACCAAAGAAACTGTTGCCCCAACTGGATATTCGGTAGTAATAGATCAAAGTCCAATCAGTGATCTTAATGACAACGCAGTAAGCTACACATTTAGTAGTGCAGAAGTAGGTGCTACCTATAATTATACTTTTAGCAGTTCTGGTGGAGGAACTAATGTAACCGGATCTGGAACCGTGGCTTCTACAGGAGCAACTATTTCTGGCATAGACCTTAGTAGCTTAACAGACGGCACAATAACATTAAGCGTAACGCTTACCGATGTAAATGGAAATATAGGAAGTGCTGCAACAGATACTGAAATCAAAGATATTGGAGTACCAACAGGGTATTCGGTTGTAATAAATCAGAACTCTATCAATAATGATAATCAAGGAGCAGTAAGTTATACATTTAGCAGTGCAGAAGTAGGTGCTACCTATAATTATACTTTTAGCAGTTCTGGCGGAGGAACTAATGTAACAGGATCTGGAACCGTAGCTTCTGCAGGGCAAACCATATCAGGAATCGACCTAAGCACACTAGACGATGGAACTATTACACTTAGTATAACACTCACCGATACAAACGGAAATACTGGTAGCGCTGCTACAGATACAAAAATTAAAGATACAGTGGCTCCAACAGCAACAATAACCATTAGTGACACAACTCTAACAACTGGAGAAACAGCAATATTAACCGTGATCTTTTCTGAGATTGTTACTGGATTTAACAATACAGATTTAACAATACCTAATGGAACTCTTACTTCTGTAACTTCTATTGATGGAAACATCACTTTCGCCGCTACCTATACACCAATTGCAGGAATAATCGAAAACGTAAATATCATTACATTGGATAATACCGGGATAACAGATGATGCGGGTAATACAGGAATAGGAACTACAGATTCTGCAAACTTTACTATTAACACTCAGGAGCCTATTCTCGCGACCACCTTAACATTTAATAAAGGATTTTCTCCTAATGGAGATGGGATAAATGACACCTGGGTAATAGACGGGATTGAAGATTTCCCTAATCACTACATCCAGATATTTAGTAGATCAGGCAATAAAGTATTTGATGCTAAAGGTTATCAAAATAACTGGGATGGGGTCTCCAATGGCGGTTTAGTGGTTGGAAATGGCAAGTTACCTGTCGGTGCATATTATTATATCATTGAAACAGGCAGTAAAGAAGTACAACCCCTTATCGGATGGATCTATATAAACTATTAAGATCTATAGTTTCAAAAATGAAGAGTTCAACTGTTATTATTTCCATCAAAATCAACAAAAAAAGAGTAAAATGAAGTATTTAAAATATATAGTTTTTGCTATTATCATATCATTCATAGGTAACGCCCAGCAAGATCCACATTTTAGTATGTATAGATACAATATGAATGTAATTACTCCTGCCTATGCAGGTACTAACGGTAGTCTAGAAGCATTATTTGCAGTAAGGAGTCAATGGGCCGGAGTTAAGGATGGGCCAGAAACCCTTAACTTTAATATAAACTCTCCGGCAGGTAAAAATGTCGGTATTGGATTAACCGCTGTAAGTGATAAGGTTTTTGTATTGGATGAAACACATCTTTATGCTGACTTCTCATATAAAATAAAAATTACTGAAGACTTAAATCTATATTCAGGAGTTAAAGTCGGAGGGTCTTTCTTAAAAATAAACCTTAATGAAGTGGGAATTGAAGACGACCCATTATTTACCCAAAATGTAAGTACATTCAACCCCAATGTAGGTGTGGGGTTTTATTTAAAAGCTAAGAAATATTACATATCACTTTCTGCACCTGGGCTCTTATCTAATGATAGATATGAAAAAGAAGGTTTAAACCCTGTTTCAGCCAGCGATGATTTGCAAGTATTTTTGGGTGGAGGATATGATTTTGATCTTAGTAATGATTTTAAGTTACGCCCCTCTGTACTAGGTAAAATCGTAAACAATGCTCCTATATCTTTGGATCTTACAACTTCAATAGTATATAAAGAGCGAATAGAACTAGGAGCAAATTATCGTTTAGATGAGAGTATAACTGCATTTTTTACAGCTAGCTTTTTAGAAAACATATTAAGTATTGGATATGCATATGAACATGTTACATCGGATATAAACACTTATAACAATGGAACTCATGAAGTAATTTTAAAATTTAAGCTAAAGTAACCAGGAAAACATAAATATTAATACTGAACTAATTTAAGCGACTTCTTTATTCAAAAGCCATGTCAACATTTTAGTTTTAATTAGCATAACTAAAGCAATTAGGATAAGATTACATCCCTGTTCTGATTGCTTCTACAGGATCTAATTTTGAAGCTGACAATGCAGGTAAAATTCCTGCAATCAGACCTATTATTGTAGAGGAGAACATTCCCCAAAACATATTAGAACTAGAAAGTATAAACTTAAAATCGCCTGTAAACTGTGAGGCAAATATTGAAATTAACCAAACCAATAAAAGTCCAATTAATCCACCAAAAATTGCAAGAATAATTGCTTCGAAGAGAAACTGAAATAATATAAATCTTTTTTTAGCTCCTAATGCTTTTTGTATACCTATTAGATTTGTTCGTTCTTTAACGCTTACAAACATGATATTAGCAATTCCAAAACCTCCTACCAGAAGTGAAAACATACCAATAAAACCTCCAATAGTAGACATTGTACCTGTTATATTATCTATAAAATCTGTAAACCCTTGTAATTGATTTACAAAAAAGTTATTACCCTCATCCGGTTTTAATCCTCGATATGCTCTTACTTTTTGTTTTAAGGCTGCTACAAATTCAGGTACATCAATCCCAGATTCTGGCTTAATGATAATAGCAGGAAAAGACGATTTATTATTATCTCCATAAATCCTTCTAACCAGATTAACAGGAAGAATAACTGCTGTATCTTTACTATCTCCAAAGAGGCCTGCTCCTTCTTTTTGAAGCACCCCTATTACGGTAAGTTTTCTTCCGTATAAACGTACTTTTTTCCCAATGGGATCACTAGATCCAAACAGGCTATTGGCTATCTCATCCCCTATGACGATTACGGGAGCACCTGCTACAGATTCTTGTTCGTTATAAAATCTTCCTTTTACGACCTGTAATTCTTCAATATCATAATAATCATTGGTAACTGGTGCAATTTCTACATTACTTACACTATTATCTTCATACTTAATCGTTTCAGGAGCTACATTCAAAATAAAACTAGCTGCTTTAAGATCAGGCATCGATCTATTAATATATTGATACTCCTCAAAAGTTACATCAGGAAATTGTTCTCGTTTCCATTGTGGTATATCAGAAGGGCCAAAAGAAAAACGCATAAGATAAATTGTACTATTATCCAGAGAGCTTATACTTCCTTTAATTTCTTGTTTTAATGAGTCTACCGCAGCGAGAACTCCTATAATCGAAAAAATCCCGATCGTAACACCTAACAGCGAAAGAAATGTACGCAACTTATTATTTCTAAGTGCATTAATAGCAAAATTAAAGCTTTCTTTAAGTACTCTAAGATAGATTAGCATGCTCTATTTTTTGGACTGGATTTTAGATTATTTAAATATAGGACGTTTTCCTTATATTTTTGTTACAATTTATTGAAAACAATTACACATAATTGATTGTCTAATTGGGTACTAAATTGCTATTTTTGCGTTTTACTAACTAAATTTTCTCATGAGCAACACAAAAACTGCTAAATCTGCACTAATTTCTGTATTCAGTAAAGACGGATTAGCACCTATCGTAAAAAAATTAGACGAACTTGATATTACAATTTATTCTACTGGTGGGACCGAAAAATTTATTAAAGATTTAGGTATTGATGTTATCCCTGTTGAAGATGTAACATCTTACCCTTCAATCTTAGGTGGAAGAGTTAAAACATTGCACCCAAAAGTTTTTGGAGGAATCTTAAATCGTCAAAATAACGATAGTGATGTTGCAGAGCTTGAACAATATGAGATCCCACAAATTGATATTGTTATTGTAGATCTATATCCTTTTGAAAAAACAGTAGCTTCTGGAGCTTCTGAACAAGATATTATTGAGAAAATAGATATTGGAGGGATTTCTTTGATTAGAGCAGCAGCCAAAAACTTTACCGATGTAACTTGTGTAGCTTCGGTTGATGATTATGCAGAGTTTTTACAAGTTATTTCTGAAGGAAACGGAACTATTTCTTTGGCAGACCGTAAACGTTTTGCTGCCAAAGCTTTTAACGTATCTTCTCACTATGATTCTGCAATTTTTAATTATTTCAATAGTGATCATGAAATTGCTTCTCTTAAAATAAGTGAAACCAAAGGTAAGGTATTACGTTATGGTGAAAATCCGCATCAAAAAGGATTTTTCTTTGGAGATTTTGATACCATGTTTGACAAATTACATGGTAAAGAACTATCTTACAACAACCTTCTTGATGTTGACGCAGCAGTAAACCTGATGAGTGAATTTAAAGGAGAGTCACCAACATTTGCAATTTTAAAACATAACAATGCATGTGGTTTAGCACAAAGAGAAACTGTTCTTCAGTCCTATGTTGATGCATTGGCTGGTGATCCTGTTTCAGCATTTGGAGGTATATTAATTAGTAATAACGAAATTGATACAGCGACTGCCGACGAAATTCATAAGTTATTTTGCGAAGTGGTTATTGCTCCTTCTTTTAGTAATGAAGCTTTAGAAATACTAAAAGGAAAGAAAAACAGAATTATTTTAGTACAAAAAGATATTGATTTACCAAAAACACAAGTACGTACTTGTTTAAATGGTGCATTGGTTCAGGATAAAGATCTTAAAACGGATGCCAAAACAGATTTGGAGACCGTAACTAAGGTAGCGCCTACATCAGAGCAAATAGAAGATCTTTTATTTGCATCAAAAATCTGTAAACACACCAAATCAAATACTATAGTATTTACTAAAGGAAAACAATTATTAGCAAGTGGAACAGGACAAACCTCTAGAGTAGATGCATTAAAGCAATCTGTAGAGAAAGCAAAGGCATTTAATTTTGATCTTAATGGAGCGGTTATGGCTAGTGATGCTTTTTTTCCTTTTCCAGATTGTGTAGAAATTGCAGACAACGCAGGTATTAAAGCTGTGATCCAACCAGGAGGTTCTATCAAGGATCAATTGAGCATTGATTACTGTGATCAAAACGGAATTGCAATGGTTATGACCGGAACACGCCATTTTAAACATTAATTTTATTACATTTACTGAATTTTAACCCCTTTTTTTGACTTTTATGGGATTTTTTGACTTCTTTACCGAAGAGATTGCAATAGATTTAGGTACCGCTAACACATTAGTGATCCACAATGACAAAGTAGTAGTGGATAGTCCCTCTATTGTAGCCAGAGATATTATGACTGGTAAAATTATTGCAGCCGGAAAGGAGGCTGCCATGATGCAAGGAAAAACCCATGAGAATATAAAAACTATTCGCCCACTTAAGGATGGGGTAATTGCTGATTTTGATGCCAGTGAAAAAATGATAAGTATGTTTATCAAAGATATCCCGGCATTGAAGAAAAAAATATTTGCACCTGCTTTACGTATGGTGATATGTATTCCTTCAGGAATTACCGAAGTTGAAATGCGAGCAGTAAAAGAAAGTGCAGAACGTGTAAACGGAAAAGAAGTATACCTTATCCATGAACCTATGGCAGCTGCAATTGGTATTGGTGTTGATATTATGCAACCTAAGGGAAATATGATTGTGGATATAGGTGGAGGTACTACAGAAATTGCAGTTATTGCATTAGGAGGAATTGTATGTGATAAATCGGTAAAAATTGCAGGAGACGTATTTACCAATGATATTATATATTACATGCGTACACAACATAACTTATATGTTGGAGAACGTACTGCTGAGAAAATAAAAATACAAATTGGTGCTGCCACAGAAGATTTAGAATTACCACCTGAAGAAATGAATGTTCAAGGTCGTGATCTACTTACAGGAAAACCTAAACAGGTTCAGATTTCTTATAGAGAAATGGCTAAAGCACTTGATAAATCTATTCTACGTATCGAAGATGCAGTAATGGAAACCTTATCGCAAACTCCTCCAGAACTTGCTGCAGATATTTATAATACCGGTATATATCTTGCAGGGGGAGGTTCTATGCTCCGTGGGTTAGATAAGCGTTTATCACAAAAAACAGATTTACCAGTTTATATTGCAGAAGACCCGTTAAGAGCAGTTGTAAGAGGTACAGGAATTACACTAAAAAACCTAAACAGGTATAAGAGTGTATTGATAAAATAATGTTTTGAAAAAAACATTCCTGAAATATACCTAAATTTCTGATTTTACGTTATCCTGCTTTAATACTTGCTAAGTAAGACTTAGCCCAAAACATAGAACGTTTAACTAAAGAAGTCATCATACTCTAAATCATGCAGCAGATTATTAATTTTTTAATTAAGAATAAACGTTTTCTGCTATTTCTTCTGCTATTATGTATAGCACTGATTTTCACCATACAATCACATTCATACCATAGAAGTAAATTTGTTAGTTCTACTAATTTCTTAAGCGGAGAATTATATAGTTGGCAACACTCTGTGAGTGATTATTTTGGTTTAAAAGAGGAAAACCAACGATTATTAGATGAGAATGAAAAACTTCGTAATCAATTAAGTGCTCTGGGGGCAGATTCTATTGCTACAAAATATTTAGACACACTATCATTTGATAAACCTTATACTTTTACTAAAGCCAGAGTAATTAAAAACGATTATAGCAAAATTGATAACTACATCTTGATTAATAAAGGTGAAAAAGATAGTATTGTACCCGACATGGGTGTTATAACAGATAAAGGTATTATAGGGATTATAGAGAATACTTCAAAAAATTATAGTAGAGTGATTTCTATCCTTAATAGTAATTCTCGAATTAATGCTGGATTAAAAAAGTCCAACCAGTATGGTTCTTTAATCTGGAATGGAAAAGACCCAAACATTGTTCAGTTAGAAACTATTCCGAGACAAGCAATTCTTAAAGAAGGAGATACTATTATAACACATGGTCGTTCAACCATTTTCCCTAGAGGAATAGGAATAGGAACAATTGCGAATTATAAATTAAATCAAAATAAAAGCTACTATTTAATAGATGTCAAATTATTTAACGACATGAGTGATATCGGTTTTATTTATGCTATAAAAAGTAGAGATATTGAAGAAATTAAAAGCTTAGAAAATTAGATCATGAACAGGGATACTTTACTACATATTGTTAGATTCATTGTTTTGGTTTTAATCCAGGTATTTATCTTAAACCATATTAACTTTTTAGGATATCTAAACCCTTATATCTATATCATTTTTATTCTTCTGGCCCCCATTAATATTAATAAAGGCCTTTTTCTCGTAGTAAGTTTTATGTTAGGGCTGATCATAGATATATTTGGTGATTCTGGAGGCGTACATGCCGCCGCCTGTACCGTTATTGCATTTTTTCGTCCAGTAGCATTACGGTCGGTATTCGGACTTAGTTATGAGTTTCAAACTGTAAAACTAAGCAATGTTGGATTTGGTGAGCGTTTTGCTTATGTAATCTTAATGGTTTTAACACATCATATTGTACTTTTCTCGTTAGAAATTTTTAACTTCTCTCACATACTATTAATCATCAAAAAAACGTTATTTTCTAGTTTATTTACAATAGTGATTACCATGTTGGTTTTAGTATTGTTTAGAAGAAATGATTCATGAGAAAGTTACTACTCTACCTAATAATTATTACTACTGGTATTGTCTTTGTTGCAAGGCTATTTTATTTGCAGATATACAATACTTCTTTTGCTTCGTTATCAGAAGATAATGCGATTAAAGTAATTTACGACTATCCCCAAAGAGGTGCTATTTATGATCGAAATGGAAGGCTGTTGGTTACCAATCAACCTTCATATGATGTTATGGTTATTCCCAGGGAATTAAAACCTTTTGATACTTTAGAATTTTGTTCTATTCTTAATATCAGTAAAGATAAACTTATAAAAAGGCTCAAAAAAGCCAGAATCTATTCTCCAAGAGTCCCCTCTATTGTTATACCACAATTGACTAAAGATGAGTATGCATATCTTCAGGAGAAAATGAGGAAATTTGAAGGTTTTTATATTCAAAAACGTTCATTAAGGGATTATCAAACTGTTAATGCTGCAAACGTATTAGGGTATATTGGTGAGGTCAACGAAAGGTTAATAAAAGAAGATACTTATTACCTCTCTGGAGACCTTATTGGTATTGATGGTGTAGAAAAACAATATGAAAATGAACTTAGAGGTATCAAAGGAGTAAAACGAATTCAGAAAGATCGATTTAACAGAGACATAGGCCCATATAAAAATGGAAAATTTGACACCCTTCCTGTAAATGGAAAAGATCTTACCTTAACCCTAGACTCAAAACTACAAGCATATGGGCAAAAACTAATGGAAAATAAACGAGGAGGCATTGTAGCGCTAGAACCCTCGACAGGAGAAATTTTAGCGCTAATAACCGCACCTACTTACAAACCAGAGTTATTAGTAGGACGAAAAAGATCTCCGAACTTCACCAAATTAGTTTATGACACTATAGCGATACCACTTTTTGACAGAGGTTTAAAAGCAGAATACCCTCCGGGATCACCCTTTAAAACTGTTAATGCATTAATAGCATTACAGGAAGGGGTAATCGATACTCAGGAAAGTATTTCTTGTAGAATGGGGTATTATTACGGAAAAAATGGAAGGAAACTTGGTTGTCATTCTCATAGAAGTCCATTAAATATGATTCCAGGTATAGCGAATTCTTGTAACGCATATTTCGCAACAGTATATCGAAGAATTATTGAGAAATATGATACTCCTCAAGAAGGAATGGAAACCTGGAGGAAACATGTTGAAAGTTTTGGTTTAGGAAATTATTTGGGTTATGATTTACCAACCGGAAAAAGAGGAAAAGTGCCAACCGCAAAATATTACAATAAAATTTATCAATACCCAACTTATAAATGGTATGCATCAGCGACATTATCTAATGCTATCGGACAAGGAGAAGTACTTTCTACTCCTATACAATTAGCAAATATGACCGCAGCAATTGCAAATAGAGGACATTATTTTACTCCTCATATTATAAAAGCAATAGATACCAAACCTATAGAAAATGAAAACTATACTATTCCTAAGATTACAACTATTAACAAAGAACATTTCGAGCCTGTAATAGAAGGAATGTATCAAGTATACACCCAAGGTACTGCAAGATCCCTGCAAGTTAAAGGGATTGAGATTTGTGGAAAAACAGGAACAGCAGAAAATTTTGCTAAAATTGATGGTAAAAAAACACAGCTTACCGACCACTCTGTGTTTATAGCATTTGCGCCAAAAGATAATCCCAAAATAGCAATTGCTGTATTTGTCGAAAATGGATATTGGGGTGCTCGTTATGCCGGAAAAATTGCTTCGCTAATGATAGAACAACATATAAACGGAGTCATCTCTAGAACAGATTTAGAAGATTGGATTCTTACACATAGCCTCGAAGAAGAATATGCCAAACCCTATAGTGGCGAACCTTTTAAAATTAATCAATAATGGCAAGATCCAGTGTGGCAGCAATAGATTGGATAACGGTCTTATTATTTTTATTACTCGTTGGTTTTGGATGGGTAAACATATATTCTGCTTCTTCTGAGAATGAAGCTTTCTCATTAACAGATTTCTCACAGGCATATGTTAGACAGGCCTATTGGATTCTATTCAGTATCGTATTGATTATTATTACTCAGGCAATAGAAGCAAAATTTTATGAACGCTTTGCAGGATTGATTTATGTAATATCACTACTATCGTTATTAGGTCTTTTTGTATTTGGAAAAAATATAAACGGTGCAACATCCTGGTATCAGATTGGACCTGCCGGACTACAACCTTCAGAGTTTGCCAAAGCATGTACTGCGTTAGCTCTGGCTAAATTCTTAAGTGATATGCAAACCAATATAAAAATTCTTGGCTATCAGGTTAGAGCTTTTTTAATTATTGCAATACCAGCCATATTTATTATACCCCAACCCGACCCGGGGAGTGCATTGGTTTATGCTGCTTTTTTCTTTCCATTGTACAGAGAAGGCCTGGCCACTATATATCTAATTGTTGGAGCTTCTGCTGCAGGACTATTTATCCTCACATTGCTTTTTAATCCAATATGGGTAGTTCTGGCGGTTGCAGCTATTATGCTTTTTATACTCATTAGAAATAGAAAACGAAAACCAAAATACTCAAGATATCTTCTTACTATTATTGTAGTAGCTGGATTCTGTTTTTCGGTTAATTATATCTTTAACCATGTATTCGAACAAAGGCATAGAGATAGGTTTAATATTGTTTTAGGTAAAGAAGTAGATTCTAAAGGTATAGGCTATAATACCAATCAAAGTCAGATTGCTATTGGTAGTGGTGGTTGGATTGGTAAAGGATTTAAAGAAGGAACACAAACCAAAGGAGGCTTTGTTCCAGAACAACGTACTGATTACATATTTAGTACTGTTGGTGAAGAATGGGGCTTTCTAGGTGCAACTATGATTATAGCTCTATTTGTTTTATTATTAATTCGGCTTATTCACCTAGCCGAAAGGCAAAAATCTCAATTTAGTCGTGTATATGGATACAGTGTTGTCGGCATCTTATTTATTCATTTTACAATAAATATAGGTATGGTAACAGGATTAATGCCAACCATTGGAATTCCTCTGCCTTTTTTTAGCTACGGGGGTTCAAGTTTATGGGGGTTTACAATTTTACTCTTCATTTTTATTAAGCTAGATTCAAATCGAGTAAATGAGTGGTAAAGTCCAAAAAAATCAATATTAAAATTTCCACCCTTTTGTAGCCGAAGAGGCTTCTAATTGATTCTCTATTTTATCCTCTAATGTTGCAAAAAAATCAATCCCTGTTAGTTTTTCGATTTCATCTACCGATACAACAAAGTTTTTTAAAGGTGCTTTAGTATCTTTATGTGGCATCAAAAAAGCTATCATTTTTGGATCAGTAGAAGAATTATTGAATACAATTTTATAAAATTGTTTAGGCACAGAGATATGTTCATATCCAATTGTAGAAAGGTTATCTGATAATACACCTCCAGTTACTATATATACTCCATCATATACTTTGGCCCAATATCTTATTTTTTGCTCTAAATAATTCCAGATACCACTATTAAACTCATGATTTTGAGGTGTGACATTCGAAGTAAGAAATGTCTCTTCAAAAGCTTGGTATGTAAATCTTCTATCTCCCGCGGGGCATAAATGCCCTCTATCATATCCAGAATTCTTATAATTGCGCCAATCTGCAGAAGACGATTTCACTTTTCTGTCTTCTTCAAAAAAAGGTCGTTTAAATTCATTTGCAGATAAATGCTCCTTTTTTAATTCATAAGCTACCCATTCTGCCTGTTCATGTTTTTCAGAATATGATAATGAATAAAAATCATGAACTACTACGGCTCCTGTAGTAGATGTCGGAAGGTAATAAAAACCAAAATCGGTCGTATTCTTAGTTTTCTTATCCGTAAAATCATTATTTTCAATATACCTCTCAAAGTAATAAAACCCAACGGTAACTATAATAATCAATAGTGGGTACACATATTTTCTTTTCATTCTTATATCATTTTGAAGAAGCAAAAATAACAAAACATTGCTATTGATTTCTAATATTCAGACATTCAAATAACATCCTGTAAAATTTGACAAGATTGTCCTTATTTCTTGAAAAATCAAAGAATCAGGACAATATAGTATCAATAGCATCCTAGTTTTACAAAAATACTAGAAAGCTATCTGTTACTTAAAACAAATAGTAAAACCGTAGAGACATATACCTGAGTGTCTATAAAAGTTCGGAAAATTAAATCTTAAAACTTTAATTATGCTATCAAACATTTTAAACCTCACTAATGGTAAAACATTGAACAAAAATGAACAGCAATCTATTAACGGAGGAAGAATAAACGACAATTGCCAAGGTGATCCATGCATGGTTGATGGCCACGGTGCTTGTTGTAGTAGACTTTTTAAGTGTAAACTAAATATATGTCAACTATATATATGAAGTTCTCCTTGTTAGAGGAAGTTTAGGAGAGGGTAATTTTCATAAATTCATCCTCTTTTATTATTCTCTATATCAACACATCTGTGCCTTGTTAATATTTGTGATCCAACAAGAGATATACTAAGGTCGAAAAATCCTTTTATATAAATTTAAATAGTACACCAACAAAAACATAAAAAATTACAACATACTAGTTTTACAAAACTATTAGAAAGCTATATGTTACTTAAAATAAATAGTAAAATCTTAGAAGAGACATATACCTGAGTCTCTATAAAAGTTCGGGAAATTAAATCTTAAAACTTTAATTATGTTATCAAACATTTTAAATCTCACCAATAGTAAAACATTGAACAAAAATGAACAAAAATCTATTAACGGAGGGCACTTTAACTGTGCTGGAAGAGCATGTAGAATCAGTGGAAATGGTGATGCATATTGCTGTGGAGGCGCTACCTGTCGTAATAATGTATGTGGTTATTGGAATTAAGAATTATAAACCTCTAGCAAGGAGG
Source organism: Aquimarina macrocephali (assembly GCF_051627225.1). Taxonomy (NCBI): domain Bacteria; kingdom Pseudomonadati; phylum Bacteroidota; class Flavobacteriia; order Flavobacteriales; family Flavobacteriaceae; genus Aquimarina; species Aquimarina macrocephali. The sequence goes on along the minus strand of NZ_CP151795.1, from coordinate 2,742,804 downwards.
TCTCTTTTGTAAAAATACTAAAAAAACCCCCTATTTATTTATGATTCGTTACAAAAGGTAATTTTTATCAGACAAAAATAACTCAAAATCTATTCTACTACTTCAAAACAAATAGTAAAACCATAGAGACATATACCTGAGTGTCTATAAAAGTTCAGGGGAATACTATATTAATTTATTAAATTTTAATTATGTTATCAAACATTTTAAATCTTACCAATAGTAAAACATTAAACAAAAAAGAACAACAATCTATTAATGGAGGAAGAGCCAATAACTGTAATGGCAATCCATGCAGCAGTGGTAAAAATAATGTACCTTGTTGTGGAGGTACTACTTGTCAAAATAACTTATGTGGTTACTGGGCCTAAGAGAGTCATAAACCTCTAGTTTTTGGTTTATAAAAAGAGGAAGGATTCTTAGAAATTCATCCTCTTTTATTATTCTCTATATCAACACATCTGTGTCTTGTTAAGATTATTATTTGTGATCCAATAACATATCTAACAAGATCAAAAACTCCTTTTATATAAATTTAAATAGTGCACCAATAAAAACATATAAAATTGTCCTGATTTCTTGAAAAATCAAAGAATCAGGACAATGTAGCATTGATAGCATCCTAATTTCGTAAAAAATAACAATACAGTATTATCATAATTAAATTACTCAAAAACCTCACATTACTTTAAGAAAAATAATGAAAACTCTTAGAGACACATACCTGAGTGTCTATAAAAGTTCGGGGAATACATTAATTCATTTAAATTTTAATTATGTTATCAAACATTCTAAATCTTACCAATGGTAAAACATTGAACAAAAAAGAACAGCAATCTATTAACGGAGGAAAAAAACGTGGCTGTAATGGTGCTCCATGTAGCAAGGGGAAAAATGGCATATCTTGTTGTACAGGTGCTAGATGTATTGACAATGTATGTAGCTACCCTGTCTAAAAAAACAATGTAGACTATATATAAAAGTTGCCATTTTTTAGTTAGGAAAAAAGAGGATGGATTTCTAGAAATCCATCCTCTTACACCACATCTCTATTTACACAAACCCATCTTTTCTTTTAAAGAATCAACTACTTAATATGGATTTATATAATTCTAATACGCTATCATGACTATTAAGAATAGCTGGTTTTTAAAACTTTATAAAAGATTAACGATATTTTTATTATTAGACCGACCCAATTCAAAATATCATGTAAAATTATATTTATCAATGTTTTACATTAAAAAATTAACAAAAAAAAACAACCTTACTATGGTTTAACCATATATTTTTTGAGCTCAAAGCATTCCTTTTTACTCAATAAAATCTTTACTTTAGAGAAAATTATTTTCTGAAGTAAAATGACTTGTGGTATTTCTTGTCATTAAGAATTAAAATGCCACATAGTATACTAACAATACTAAGCCAGATACGCATGAATAATACTATTGAAAAAATTGTGGAAAGTGTTTTGATCCAAAACAGGATTGGAAATTATACCAAAAAGGATTTGGAACTACAATTACAAATACATCCCAGCTATCCCAGTTTTCAATCTATTACAGACACTTTAGATTATTTTGATATCGATAATATTGCCGTAGAAATCCCTATGGATGCTTTGGATCAACTTCCAAAAAGTTTTATTTCATTAATAACGGTAGAAAATGCAGAGGAAATCGTTACGGTAATCAAAAAAAATGATAGTATTGAACTTAAACATACCAGCCTAAAGAAAAAGAAATTCACTTTTAATGAATTTAAAGAAATCTGGATTCCCAAGGTAATTGCTGTTGAGTATAATGCAAAACAAAAACTTATTTCTAATCAATCTCTTATTCAAAACCTATTATTTGTTGGATTAGTAACTAGTTTAATTCTCGCTTTTTACGGAAGGCCCTGGGATATTAGTCAAATTCTCTTTTTACTGTTATCATTTACAGGAGTTGTTTTCAGTTTCTTTGCTGTACGAGAAAGCTTAGGAATACAGTCTCAGGCTATGCATCAATTTTGTACATCGGTCGGAAATACGAACTGTGGAGAGGTTATAAATAACAATAGTGGTAAACTTTTTAAGAATTTTTCTTTAGCCGATGCTGGGATAGTTTTCTTTGGTTCTATTTCATTATATCAAATACTTTATGGTTTCAATAGTATATTATTAGTCCCTTCATTGATAGGCATTCCTTTTATCTTATATTCTATTTATTCTCAAGCATTAATTGTAAAAAAATGGTGTGCTGTATGTTTGGCGATGGGCTCTATATCTGTTGGATTAGCAATCATAGCTATACTTAATATTCCATTTAATATTGATATTTCGGATGTTGTAAGTTTTATAATGCTCTCGTCTTTATTTGCTTTAGCCTATTTATACACCAAAGAAAAAGTAAAAGAAAATAAAAAATTTAAAGCAGATAACTTTAAACTAAATCATTTCAAAAGAGATGGTCAGATTTATAATCATTTGCTTAGTATTTCAGAAAAGATTGAAGATAATTCGGCAATACCAAATGAAATTATTTTAGGTAACCCTAATGCAAGTTTTAAAATTATTAGTCTTACCAATCCTATGTGTGGGTATTGCAAAGATGCTTTTGAGGCCTATACACGCGTTTTAAAAGCTATGGGGGATAAACTTCAAATTAGTATTCGTTTAAACGTTAAAACAGACGATACTAATGATAAAGCCACACAAATAGCTCTTATTCTTTTAGAAATATATTATAGTAAAGGACCAGATGAGTTTATTGTTGCCTACAACAAGTGGTTTGCAGACAGAACTCATAGTAAATGGATAAAAGAATATGGCATCCCTCAAGATAATCAAAACCATCTTGAAGTTTTGAAAAAACAATCTGAATGGGCACAAAAAAACAATCTTTACTATACTCCTGCATCACTTATTAATACTACGTTATATCCTAAAAAGTATAATTATAATGAGTTTTTCTACTTCATGAGTATGATGACAGAAAATCAAGAAGATACCATTTCTGAGGTTCAGGAACCTCTTGAAACTGAATAACAAAAAAATCTTTAACCTTAAAACCTATTAATATGAATCAGATTTCAAAATTGAAAGATGCTAAACATCTTTCTAAAGAACAACAAAAAGACATAGCAGGAGGAATAACTCCTCTAATTTTTAAGAGAAGAGGTTGCAACCCTGCCTTAAGTTGCTGTTATCATAACGGAACTACATGGGTTCAAGGACCGCCTTGTTTCTAAAAAAACGATAATCAAATTTTAAAAGCAGTAAATCGTGTTGAGTATTATATACTCAACACGGTTTTTTATTTTCTACCCTTTCACGTCTAATGCATCTCGAAGTGCATTTCCTATTAGCATAAATGCCATTACCAGACTCATAATCCCTAATCCAGGGATAATGGCAAGATATGCTTTACCTAAGATAATATAAGAATAATGATCTTTGATCATTGCTCCCCAGCTTGGCATTGGTGGTTGCGCTCCTATTCCCAGAAAACTTAGGCCGCTTTCGATAAGAATCGCTCCTGCAAAGTTTGCTGCAGAAATCACAATTACAGGTGCTAAACTATTGGGTAGTATATGTTTTGTAATAATTCTAAAGTTGGTAAAACCCAATGATTTTGCAGCAGTCACGTATTGCATCTGTTTTACACTTAATACCTGTCCTCTAACCACACGAGCTACTTCTACCCACATTGTTAACCCAACTGCAATAAAAACCTGCCAAAAACCTTTTCCTAAGGCCAAAGTAATAGCAATAACCAACAACAAAGTAGGTATTGACCAGGTAACATTTATTAACCACATGATCATGGCATCTACTTTGCCTCCAAAATATCCTGCGATTGCCCCCAATGATATTCCCAAAATCAGAGAAATTAATACAGCCACAAAACCAATAGAAAATGAAATCCTAATACCGACCAGCATTCTGCTTAACAAGTCTCTTCCGTATTTATCGGTACCTAAAATAAAGGTCTGTGTTTTTATATAGGTATTAGTTATCTCTTCTGATGTTAAACCTTTTGGAAAACGTTCAAATTTGATTTCTTTTGACAATTCTATAATTTCTCCTTCACTGTAAGGAGAAATTTCTAGTGTGCCATTTTGTATAGTATACCGATCAATAGGGGTTTCTGTATCTGTATTTTTTTCTCCAAAAAAGATTTTACTTAGAAAAGATTGATCAGATACATCCTGAGAAGGAATAGTGAGCATTTTAACTTTAAACCCAGGGGGTTTAGAATGAATGGATAAATGCATTTGATTTGCATTCTGAGAATTATCAGGAGCCAATACATAAGCAAAAACCGCAATGATTGCACAAAGAACAATAAAATAAAAACTCAAGACGCCCCAAAAATTCTTCTTGAATTTTTGGAGCGCCAGTATACTTAAAGAGTTTGATTTTTCTTTGGGCATTAATATGTATTAATTCTTTACCGTAGTAAGTGGATTTTTAGATCTTCGAATGTTATTGATTTTCAAATCTTCAAGAACACTAATCGCCTCTTCTACATAAACATCTTTACTAAGGCTTTTATGCCATCTTTTTCTTTTCTCTGTTAGAATCGAATCCTTTTTCATCAATTCTTTTTCATAAGGTAAAGATTGAAAAGTTAAATTGGTCTTATAATCACTAATCGCATCAAAACGCTCTGCTTGTTTCTCGTTAAGTGCAATATTTAACTTATACTTACTAAACTGTAAAGAATATTTGTTTATATCTCTTTTTTGTCTAACCCACTTTGCATTTTCTTCAATTAATTTTAATTGATCATTTTTAGACATTCTTTCTTTACTATTATTGATTGTTTGATCAAAATCAATATAACCATCCCAAAGGTCATAATCAGCAGCAGCTATTTTATCCCATGGCAGCGGATTTTCCTGATCTTTTTCACCAATATCAATATAACTATAACGATCTGGAACTACAACATCACTTTTTACTCCTTCTAACTGTGTAGAACCTCCATTAACTCTATAAAATTTTTGAGTAGTAAGTTTTAAGGCTCCCAGATCTCCAAAATCATTACTGCGCATCCATCTATTAAGATCCATTACGTTTTGAACAGTTCCTTTACCATAAGTTTGCTTGCTTCCTATAATGATTGCTCTTTTATAGTCTTGCATCGCCGCAGCTAATATTTCTGAAGCAGAAGCAGATAATTCATTTACCAAAATAACTAATGGACCATCCCAAAGTATATTTCTGTCTTTATCACTTAAAACCTCTGGAGACTCTCCTTTTGTTCTAACTTGTACTATCGGACCTTTTTCTATAAATAGTCCTGCAATATCTACTACAGTTTGTAAAGAACCTCCTCCATTATCTCGTAAGTCAATTACCAGACCATCCATATCTTGTTCTTTAAGACGGATGATTTCTTGTTTTACATCTTTAGCAGCATTACGTTGATTATAATCTTGCATATTAAAATAAAACTTTGGTAAATTAACAATCCCAAATGTTTTATCATTCTTTTTAACTGTAGATGATTTTGCATAAGTCTCTTCGAGCTCTACAACATCTCTAACAATCTCTATAATCTCGATAGTACCATCAACCTTCTTTACTGTTAGCATTACCTTTGTGCCTTTTGGGCCCTTAATTAAACTTACAGCATCATCAAGTCGCATCCCTACAATACTTACAGGTTCCTCTTCATCTTCTTGCTTTACTTTCATGATAAGATCCCCTACTTCAACCTCATTACCTCTCCATGCAGGACCTCCAGAAATGATCTCTATTATTTTTACATTATCATTTTTCTTTTGTAATCTGGCTCCGATTCCTTCTAACTTTCCTGACATTGCAATATCAAATCTATCTTTATCCTGAGGAGCAAAATAATAGGTATGAGGATCAAATTCTTCTACAATAGAATTGATATATATCGAAAACCAGTCTTTTCGTTCTAAATCATCTGCAAATTCAAAATATTCTTTTAGTGAAGTTTTTGTGATTTCACGAGATTCTTTTTCTAAGACAATCGAAGTTTTACGGCTATAATTACTGTTTTTGGTAACAGAATCTATTTGCTCTTCAACTTTATCATAATAGCTAGATAATGCATTAAATTTAAGTTGCAATCTCCAACGGTCTTTCATTTGACTTTTACTCTCTACATAAGGTAAGTTTTCATAATTTGTATCGATACTTTCGTCTTTCTCGAAGTTAAAAGGTTGTTCCAAAATTTCTTTATGTAATGTTCTAGCCTCTGCCATTCGCTGTTGCAAACGATCATAAGTTAGATTAAAGAAAGTAATTTCTTTATTTCTGATTTCGTCATCAATCAGTTTTTCAAACTTCTTAAATTCTTCAATATCACTTTTATAAAAATATCGTTTCAGAGGATCTAAGGCATCAACATAATCAGAGAAAACTTCCTTAGAAAAATCATCATTTATATCCTTTGCATCATAATGTCCTTTACCTAAGACATAACTTATTAAATCAATTAGCAATTTATCTTTATCAGGATCATTTTCAACCTTTGTGGTAAAACTGCAAGAAGCTGCCGAAACGATCACGGTAAGCATCAAAATCAAAAAACTCTTTTTCATACGCTCATTTAATTTAGGGATTCAAGGCAAAATACATTAAAAATCGTGCCAATAACACGTAATAATACTAAATTTTTCTTAAATGAGCTAATATTATTTCTTACTCTTTATTCTCTTAAAATTCCATCTGTTCGTATTTATAGTTTTATAATTTTTTAATGAAATATTTATCATTACTATTTTAGTAGATATTGACTTTTTAGGAATTCTTATTTCGTATAAAAAAAGTGTATTTTTACAGTCGTAAAATTTTAAGCTATGCCGCAAAAAAGACCATTGATTTTAGTCACTAATGACGATGGGGTTACTGCCCCGGGAATACGTGCACTTATAGATGTAATGAATGAAATTGGTGATGTTGTGGTAGTTGCCCCAGATAGTCCGCAAAGCGGAATGGGTCATGCTATAACAATTAATAGCACTCTCTATTGTGATCCTGTTGTTATTAATAAAAATGCTCCACAAAAAGAATATAGTTGTTCGGGTACTCCCGTAGATTGCGTAAAAATGGCATCCCGTGAAATCCTTGACAGGAAACCTGATTTATGCGTAAGTGGGATTAACCATGGCTCAAACTCAGCAATTAATGTAATCTACTCGGGTACAATGAGTGCTGCTGTCGAAGCAGGCATTGAAGGAATTCCTGCCATTGGGTTTTCATTACTTGATTATAGTATGGATGCAAATTTTGAGCCTTCGAAGAAATATGTAAAAATTATTGTAGAAAATGTCCTCAAAAACGGGTTACCAAAAGGAGTAGTTCTTAATGTGAATATTCCAAAATTAATCGAAGAAGACATAAAAGGTGTAAAAATATGTCGCCAGGCGAATGCCCATTGGGTAGAAGAGTTTGACAAGAGAACAAACCCTATGGGACGAGAATATTACTGGCTTTCTGGTGAATTTATTAACGAAGATAAGGGTGAAGATACTGATGAATGGGCACTACATCACGGCTACATCTCTATAGTACCTACTCAATTTGATCTTACTGCTCATCACTTTATACAAGAACTAAACAACTGGTCATTACATGATTAAAAAAGAGATTTTTATTGGTTTTACAATCGGCTTATTTGTGAATGCTATAGGATTTATCTTGTGCGTATTTATTTTTTCTGCACTAAGCTCTCAGGGATTATCATTTACTGAAATGGTAAAAGCTTCTGCAGAGAATGATTCTTTAGGAAGCTTAATTGCTTTAGGAGCGATGCCTAATCTAATTGTTTTCTTTCTTTTTTTAAGAAAAAATAATATATATCGAGCTCGTGGCGTGCTTCTTGCTACGCTTATTGCGGCTATTTGTATTGCAATTAGTAAATTTGGATGATCTTAAAAACATAATATCATATTTTTTAGATAAAATCGGTAAAACAAATGTTAGTTTTCGATACTTCGGAAACGTTAAATTTGTAGTTGTTTGATATTTTATCTGCCCTTAAGAAAATTAAAAAACATGAAACGAGCATGCTAAAAGCTTTATCACTCCAAAACAATGATTAATAGCGAACAGCATGTGACTTTTGAAAAATAGTAAATATAAACACATGAAATACTACCTCATCGCGGGAGAAGCATCTGGGGATTTACACGGTGCAAATCTTATGAAATCAATTCTTAAAGAGGATCCTCAAGCAGAATTCAGATTCTGGGGTGGAGATCTTATGCAGGCTGTTGGTGGCTCGATGGTTAAACACTATAAAGATTTAGCATTTATGGGGTTTATAGAGGTTTTATTAAATTTGTTTACCATTCTTAAAAATCTAAAACTTTGTAAACGAGATATTACAAGTTTTCAACCAGATGCAATTGTTTTTATAGATTATCCGGGGTTTAATTTGCGTATTGCAGAATGGGCAAAAGAAAAAGGATTCAGGACACATTACTATATTTCTCCTCAGATATGGGCATGGAAAGAAGGAAGAATAAAATCTATCAAACGATGTGTTGATATGATGTACGTAATTCTACCGTTTGAAAAATCTTTTTATGAGGATAAACATGAATTTCCGGTTCAATTTGTAGGACATCCATTAATTGATGCTATTGCAGATCATAAGCAAATTATGCCCGAAAAATTTAAGGCTGAATATAATTTGGACGATCGCCCTATTATTGCCATACTTCCTGGAAGCAGAAAACAAGAAATTCGTAAAATGCTTGAGGTTATGCTTACTGTTGTAGATGATTTCCCTAATTACCAGTTTGTCATTGCAGGTGCACCAAGTCAGGAAACTTCTTTTTATGCTCCTTTTATTAAAAAACAAGGAGTTCACTTAATTATGAATCGAACATATGATTTATTAAGTCTTAGTAATGCTGCCTTAGTAACTTCGGGTACTGCGACTCTAGAGACCGCCTTATTTAAAGTGCCAGAAGTTGTATGCTATAAAGGGAGTTATATTTCTTATCAAATTGCAAAACGAATTATTAGCCTTGACTATATTTCTTTGGTAAACTTAATTATGGATAAACCAGTTGTATCCGAATTAATACAGAATGAATTTAATCCTAAAAGACTTAAGGAAGAACTTACGATAATAATTGATGATTATAAAAGAGCTGTTATGTTTTTGGATTATTATGATCTTGAAAAAAAACTTGGTGGTATAGGTGCGAATGATAAAACCGCAAAATTAATTGTGGAATCTATAAAAAATTGATTTTCTATTTGTCACAACACACCATAATGGTTTCGTAAAGCAATTTTGGATCTACCGGCTTATTAAGAACAGTGTATATTCCTACTTCGTTAAATTTTTCTCTGTTTAGCTTTTCGGATATTGCCGTTAATGCAACTATTGGTATTCCTTTATCAAATTGTTTAATATATTTTGTTGCTTCAAAGCCATCCATTTTTGGCATCATAATATCCATCAAGATCATAGAATATTTATTTTTCTTAACCATATCTACTGCTTCTTTTCCATCATTAGCAGAATCACAGTAAAAGCCATAATTTGAAATTATTTTTTCTGTAATTAATTGATTTACCTTGTTATCTTCAACCAACAAAACATTAATACTCTCTAGCGATTCGTCATGACCATTTCCCGAGAAAGTATTTTTCTCTATTAGCTGTTCAGGAATATCAAATTTCATGGTAAACAAAACTGAAGTCCCTTTTCCTGGTTTTGATTTTAAAATAATATCACTTCCTTGTAATTTCAGTATTTTTTTTACGATCGACAACCCTAGTCCGGTACCTCCATATTTTCTATTGATTTTAACTGATCCCTGATGAAAAGCTTCAAAAGCCTTACTAATTTGCTTTTCAGACATACCTATACCGGTATCTCGGACAGAAAACTCTATTTCTGCTTTATTATCTATTTTCGAAACCAGTGAGGCTTCAATATAAATATCTCCGTTTCTCGTAAACTTTAAAGCATTATCCAATATATTCAAGAAGATTTGGGAAACTCTGAGGGCATCCCCTTTTAGATGACCAGAGATATCACTATCTATTTTTCTATGAATTTTATTGTTATTATCCTTCATTAACACAGAAGAATCTATTAAGTTATTCAATAATTCTCTTAGATCAAATTTCTCATTTTTCAGCTCTAATTTTCCTTTTTCAAGATCATTTAGATGAATTACATCGGCAATCAAATTCAATAAATAGTCACTAGATAAATTGATTAACTTCATTTGGTTTACCTGATGAGGTGTCAATTCTTCTTTTTGCAATAAAAATGTTGTTCCTTTTATTGTATTTAACGGAGTGAGAAGTTCATGAGTTACCGAATCCAAAAATTCTGATTTAGCTTCTAATGCTTCATCTACTTTTTGATTAGCTTCTACTAATTTTCCATAATTCTTTTGGAGCAATCTATTTATTTTAGTTTTATATAAAGAGACTCTGTATTGAATTATACTCATTAGAATTAATCCCAGAATAATTATTACACTTAACGAGATAATATAACCTCTATTTCTTAATTGCTCGGCTTTTAAGTCATTTTCTAGTTTTATCCTTTTATTTTCTTCTTCTTTCAGATTTAATTGATTGGATAATGCAAGTGTGGTACTTACTTCTCTTGTTCTTTGTGCATGGTACTCTAAAAGATTATTAAAGGATTGACTATAAAAAAGTGTTGCATTTTTATAGTCTCCAATCTTCTCATAATACAACCCCTTATTAGAATACAACCTTCCTTCAAAGTTTAAATCTCCAGAATAAGCAGATTTTTCCTTTTCAATAGTGTCAAAATAGAGTTCTGCTTTTTCAAATTCTTTTAAATTGATATAACTTTCTGTCAAAAACAGATTTAAATTCTTTCTTCTATCCTGTTTGACTCCTGTTTTTCTTATTGCATTTGTTGATTTTAGTGCATGTTCAATAGATTCATTCCATCTTTTTTCCTGCAAATACCTCACACTAAGGTTGTAATTAATATCAATCACATCTTTAGTTTTCCCATATTTCCTTAATAGCTGTTCTGCAATAAGATAAGCTTGATACCCTTCTTCTTTTTTTCCTTGCATAGATTTATGCACTCCAAGTCCTTCATAATACAATCCTAGCTGTCTTTTATTATCTATTAGTTTAATGATTTTTAGATTTTTGGCTAAATACTCTTCAACTCTAAGGGTATCTCGAGTACCAAGAAAAAAATCTATTTTCGTTCTATTAATCTGAATTTCAAGCAAGGGATCATTAACTTTTTTTATCAATTTTTCTGCGAGTTCTAAAAAATAGATCCCCTTTTCTTTCCCTTCCTTTGTTTGTGTTGAAAATGACTTTGAAGATTCTTCTAAAATTTCCCTTATACTATCAGAATTTATCTCTTTATCAGCAACTTGTGCTGTCAAAGAGACAATACCAAAATGTATTAAAAAACACATACTATATGGGAGCACCTTCAATTTCATCTGAAGAATATTAATAAGTATTTAACTAATAAGGTATTAAAATATATTGTCTTTTACTCTATAACCTTAGACAAATACCGCAAAACCCGTAATTCCAAGGTGTAAATAAATACTTTGTACTAGTACAAAGTATTTATTTATGGCAATAATAAAAATTGGAAGGTTCTTAAACAATATTAACTCTTGAAAATTTTAAGCAAAAACGTGTACTTTTGTTACAAACCCAAGTCTAATGAAAAGAGTAGTCTTTTATCTTTTAATTACTATAACTATAGTTTTAACCTCTTGTGGGAGTTCTTCTAAAAACAAAGCGGTTATAACTTCAAAAAATAAAACTAGCGTTAAGGTCAAAACAACCAGAAGCCCTAACTCCAAAAAAATTAAAAGCATTGTGAGTTATGCTAAAACTTTTGGTGGTACCCGGTACAAATTTGGAGGTACTACAAAAAAAGGAATGGATTGTTCTGGCTTGGTATATACTTCATTTAAGAAAGAGAATATTGTCCTTCCGAGAACTTCCAGAACTATGGCTACCCAGGGCAAAGCTATATCATTAAAAAAGGTAATCGTTGGTGATTTACTTTTTTTTAAAACCAATAAAAGAAAAAATGTTATTTCTCATGTAGGGCTTGTCGTTGAAACCAAAGGAGTCATTAAGTTCATACATGCATCTACATCAAGAGGGGTTATTATATCTAGTCTTGATGAGAAATATTGGAACAAGTGCTTTGCTGGTGCCAGAAGAGTCTTATAACCCGCGTATTTACACTTCTATTTTACCGGGAAAATAATTATCCTCTTATAAATTCCTAAACAAGGTTGCTCCTACTTCCTTAATAATCCCAGTTCCGAAAAATGAAACTGGGGTCCCCTATCATTGTACTATGAACATTTTTGAGCAATTAATGATTACTCAAAATAACTTACTACATAAGTCTCTAATGTGAAACTCATTAATATTCCTTTTATAGTCATTACTATTTCGACCCTACTCGGTATACTTATAGGGTACCATTTGACTATTGTTCCTAAAATTGTAGTATTAACTTTCTTAATCTCTATCTGTATCCTTGGTGTTTCATGGAAACAATCAAAAAAGATATTCAGCAAAGGATATTCCTTTGTTATTATAATGGTTGTTGTTTTTATCATTTTTGGAATAGCTTTAGTCAAAATCCACAACCCAAAGAATTATTCTAGTCATTATAGCAATCATATTAATCCGAAAGTGCAACCATATGATATAGGAATTCAATTTTATATTAAAGAACGATTAAAGCCTTCATTCTACTATAATAAATACATTGTCTCTACCAAATTTGTAGATGACAAAGCAGCACATGGTAAAATATTACTTCAGGTCGCTAGAGATAGCTCACAAAACATTTTGGATATAGGCAGCACTTACACCACATTCACAACGCTAAAACCTATTCCTCGTGCCTTAAACCCATACCAATTTGATTACTCAAAACATTTATATACTCAATATATATCACATAGGATCATTGTATTGCCTCATCAGCTTATTGATAATCATAAAATTGAATATTCACTAGGGTACTTAGCAAATCAAATTAGAAAAACCTGTACTTTAAAATTATCCAAATATGATTTTGACTCCACACAGTTATCCATTATCAATGCCCTGCTTTTGGGACAAAGGCAAGATATAAGTCAAGATACATTTGATGATTACCGAGATGCTGGTGCTATTCATATTTTGGCAGTATCGGGGCTTCATGTCGGAATCATTTTACTACTATTAAATTTCTTTTTAAAACCTCTTGACAGATATTATAAAAATGGAAAAACAATCAAATTAACTCTCACTATTTTATCGCTTTGGTGTTTTGCTATTATTGCAGGGTTATCCCCATCGGTACTTAGAGCAGTCACTATGTTTTCTTTTCTTGCCATAGGAATGCAAATTAGATCCAAAACAAGTATTTATAATTCATTGTTTATTTCTCTGTTTATATTAATCTGCTTTAACCCTTTACTATTGTTTTCGGTAGGGTTTCAATTAAGTTATTTAGCAGTTTTTGCGATAGCCTGGATACAACCCTTATTATTCAAAATATACCGGCCTAGGTTTTATCTTTCTAAAAAACTCTGGGAAACATTTACAGTTACTATAGCTGCTCAACTTGGACTGCTACCTCTTTCTCTTTTTTATTTTCATCAGTTTCCGCTTTTATTTTTTATCTCTAACCTCATTATTATTCCTTTTTTGGGAGGTATTCTCGGGTTTGGGATATTGGTTATTCTGCTCGCTTATCTAAATATTCTTCCTGAGTCTATAGCAGCTTTATTTGGTAATTGTATTGACATTATGAATACTATTATTGTATGGATAGCCGATCAAGAAAGTTTTGTTATTAAAAATATTCCTTTCTCGACCAGTATAGGTATTATCTTATATTTCATTATTATTCTTTCAACAATGATGTTTAAAAAATATGAAAGAAGAAAATTTTATTGGTTAGGGATATCCATTATTATACTACTTTCAATTTTGATCTACGAAAAGCATACGGCATCAAATCTGGAAGAATTAATTGTATTTCATAACCAGCGTAACACTACTTTGGGGATCCTAGAAAACGAGCAATTGAGAATCTACAGTAAAGATACTATTGCTGTAAAAACACAACATTTCTTATTCGGTAACTATCTCACCAAAAATCAAGCTACTTTGGATACCGTTATGCGATTAAAAAACATTTACCAATATAAAAAACAAACTATTATGGTTATTGACAGTACTTCAATCTATCATATCAAAAGCTTTCAACCCGATATTATTATATTATCAGGTTCTCCAAAAATTCATCTGGACAGAGTAATTGATAGTTTACATCCAAAACAAGTCGTTGCAGATGCTAGTAATTACAAAAGTTATATTGATCAATGGGAAATTAGCTGTATAAAACAAGAAATCCCTTTTCATCGTACAGACAAAAAGGGAGCCTTTATATTAAAATAAGCTTTTAAAAATTTTATAGCAATACTAAAGATTCTTTTAGCAATTGATCGTTCTGAGTAGTCATTATCTCTTGTATCATTTTATAAATTGTAGGTATACAATTTTTGGCCATTTTATTTTGACTGTTAAAGAGTACACAGATTCCTAGATCTTCGTTAGGATAAATTGCAATCTCACTTCTATAGTTATTAACACTTCCTCCATGATGCACAATAGTACTTGACTCTTTGGTATCAGCGTCTACAAAAGAATGTACGCGCCATCCTAATCCGTAGAAAGATTTTGAATATCCAGGCCACTTCTGATAATACTGTCTTCTTCCTCCTACTTGTATTTTTGGACTAAATACTGTGCGCATTGTATTAGGCATCATAACTTCTGGATTATTTCCGAGCAAAAATTTCATCCACTTACCCATATCTGTTATACTTGCATTAATTCCTCCTGCAGCTATGGCATTATTATAATACTTTTTATTAATACGTTTAGAACGCCATCCATGTCGAATACGCTGATGTGGTTGTGCCACATTATCAGATTCTTTAAGAGCTTCATAACTTGCCGAAGCAGTAGTCATTTGTAGAGGTTTAAAAATCCTATTTTGAATAACTTCTCTCAAAGGTTTACCAGTAACTTGTTCTATTACCTTGCCACTTAACGCAAAAACAGCATTTTGATAGCTATATATATTACCCGGTTGTTCAATAGTACGTACCTCTTTAAATTTGCTTGCAATTCTTGTTATTGATAATCCATCTTCTACTAGATTGGTAAAACTATGATATGGTAAACCTGTAGTATGTGATAACACATGAGACAAGGTCACCTTTCTGGTTCGTTCTTTACTAGAAAGCTGAAAATCAGGAACATAATCTACAATTCTATCTTCCCAATTTAATAAGCCTTCTTCTACATGAATTCCCGTAAGTATACCTGCAAAACCTTTAGAAACCGAACCGATTCTAAAGATTGTTTCTTCATTGATTTTATCTTTTAAAGCTATATTCCTTTTACCATAACCATCTACATAAATAATAGAATCACATTTTACAATAGCCACTGCTGCTCCTACAATTTGATTCTGATTTATAGCTTTGTTAAAATACGCCTGGATAGAATCGGCCAATCGTTCTTTAAGTGAATTCGGGAAATAAACTTCTGTGGGTTGCGATATTTGAATAGCTTGAGGTTCTTGAGCTAATTCTGGTTGTTTAGCGGAAACAAAAGAAAAAAGTAACGCAATAAACAACATAGATGGGACAGCTATGACTAGTATTTTTTTCATAAGTAGGTTTACAATTCAAAAAAAAATAAATAAAATCAAAAAAGCATTACAATCTGTAGAGTAGGTATTAAAATTGAATTAGGCTAGATTAGTTTTATTTTCATTTCTTGAATCAGATTTGGGTATTATTTTAGGTTTATTATTAACTAACGAATAGATCTTCAATTAATTGCACTACCTCTTTTTAGGGCTAACACTAAAGCACTTCGAATTGACTTAATTCTATGAGTACAAAAGATAGTTACATACAAACTTAATCTCAAAATCATTCTTAATCTTTGAGTTTGAAAGAAAAATCCTTCACAAAAACAAAAAAACATTCTATTTGAATGTTATTGTGGTCAATTTACGATAAAAACACTAAAAAACAAGACAAAATACACAAATCTGCAAATTAAGAGTATTTTATATAGTTCATTACATTCATAAAAAAACTTCCTTTTTTGATCATATGATCAAAAAAGGAAGTTTTAAAAAGTATAGTAATCTATATTAATTTTCGAAAGTACTTACAAAGGACTGTTCATATTTCTGCCATGCATCTGCACTAGTTAGCCTTTTATAATCATTATTATTGATCATCTTAAGGTATATCTCTAATTGTTGTGGTGTTTTATACCCCACCACAGGAGCAATAAGATTTCCTTTTTCATCAAAAAATACCATACTAGGATATCCAGTTATTTTGAGCGCATTTGCAAAAAAATGTTGACTATTTCTTCCTTTCCTATCTGGATTATAATTTGGATTGGTATAGGTAAAATCATTGTATTTTATTTCTTCTGTTCCTTCTGCATTAAACTTTACTGCATAGTAGTTCTTATTTACATAGGAAACTACATCTTTATTATGAAAAGTTCTTTTATCCAGAAGCTTACAAGGCCCACACCAATCTGTATATACATCCATAAAGATCTTTTTAGGTTCTTTTTTCTGAGCCTCTAAAGCATCATTCATAGACATCCATTTGATTTCTTGTGCTTGAGCATAACAGCATAATAGAAATCCAAAAATAAAAAGTAGGTTTTTCATAAATCCAAAATTTTTATAACTAGTCGGAAACAAAAATCATTCCTTATTAAAAATTCATTTGCCTTTGGGAAGCAAGTAAAGTTATATATTTTATTACACACTAATGCACTCCATGCATCATTTTCTTCATTTTTGAAGTAATTAAAATTAATATTATCCCAACAACTATCGGAACTATAGTAAAGATCAAAAAGAAAGCTGACATCGAGTAGTTATTAACAATTACATCGATATAACTCCCTACAAAACCAGCTAATTTATTACCAATAGCAATAGCCAGATACCATAGACCAAACATAATTCCTATTTTTTTTGCTGGTACTAATTTTGAAACATAGGATAATCCTACCGGGGACAAACATAATTCTCCCATAGTATGCAGTAAGTAAGCCACAACCAACCATACTAAACTAACGGATGCAGTTTTTGCTCCTTGAGGAATCGATGCAGAACCCCATGCTAGCATTCCGAACCCTACACCTAATAATATCATTCCTAGTCCAAATTTCACAGTGGCAGAAGGGTTATACTTACTTTCCCATACTTTAGAAAATAAGGGTGCTAGAGTAATGATAAATAATGAGTTCAGAATCAGAAACCAGGATGCAGGAATTTCAGTTGTTTCCTGTGGAAGAATTACAGAAAGTTTCCATAATGCAATTGCCCATACACTTAAGAAGCTTACTCCTAAAACAATATTGGATAATGATATTTTTTTAAACGTTTGTGCAAACAGTTTAAATAAAACCCAGGTGATAACTCCTAAAGGCACGATCGTTATTAATGTGTCTACTATTTTAAATATTGATGCAGAACTTCCACTTAATACACGTTGCGTAAATTTATTTGCAAAAATAGTCATAGATCCACTGGCTTGTTCAAAAGATGCCCAGAAGAATACTACAAAAAATGCTAAGACCCCTACAACAATGTAACGGTCTCTTTGAACATGAGCAGGCACTTTTTCTTCAACTTCATCTGTCATATTTTCAATAGCATCTGATAAATCTATTTTTTTAGATGGTTCTACTCCTACATTCTCAAAAATACTTCTACCAAACCAAAACTGCAGCATTCCCAGCATCATAAAAATACCAGCCAGACCAAATCCCCATGCCCAACTTAAATTCTCACCTAAGAAGCCACAAAGCAAAACACCTATAAAACCACCAGAGTTTACACCCATATAAAAAATGGTAAAAGCCCCATCTTTCCTTTCTGGAAACTTATCATACAGACCACTAACAATCGATGTAATATTTGGTTTAAATAAACCATTACCTATGATTAAAAGTCCTACACCTATATACAGTGTAGTTTCTGTTTCTAATGCCATTGCAGCATGCCCCAGCGTCATTACCAGAGCACCTAGTGCAACTGCTTTTTGATATCCTGTAAATTTATCAGCAATCCACCCTCCTATAACGGGGGTTACATAAACTAAAGAAGTATATGTTCCTAAAAGAGCCAGTGCTCTTTCATTAGACCATTCCCAACCTCCATCTGCAAAAGTAGAGGTTAAAAATAACACAAAAATTGCGCGCATTCCGTAGTACGAAAAGCGTTCCCACATTTCTGTGAAGAATAATACATATAATGCGGGTTTATGACCTAATAGACTAAAGTCATTTGAATCGTCTTGAACCGTCATGATATTATTTTATGAGTTATCTGCTAATTCAAAACCTTCAGCTTCTTCATGTATAGTTCCTTCTCTATCTTCAACACCATGTGTTAGAACTTCTAATTTTTTTCTAAAAATCATAACGAGTAATCCAAAGATCACACAAAAAACGGCTATTCCTGTAAAAATGGTAAACTCTCCAAGGTTTTCTGCTGATTCTCCTAATAAACCAGCCAGCTTATTTCCAAAACCAGTCATTGCAAAATATACCCCCATCATTAATGCTCCATATTTAACCGGAGCCAATTTTGTAATAAACGACAATGCCACAGGTGATATACATAGTTCTCCAATAGTATGAAATAAATATGCTAATACTAACCAATACATTGCAGAAGATCCATCAGAGTTAAACTCCATAGATGCAGCTGTCATGAAAAAGAATCCGGTTCCCATAATAATAAGCCCTATAATCATCTTAAATAAAGAACTTGAAACTTTTCCTTTTAGTTTTCTATTCGCCCAGTACCAAGCTATAGTGGTTCCCAAGAAAATTATAAACATGGCATTTAGAGATTGAAACCATGAAGCAGGAACTTCCCAACCCATTAGCATTCTATTTGTTTTTTCTTTGGCGTAGATATTCATTAATCCTCCTGCTTGCTCAAAAGCTCCCCAAAAAACGATCACTAAAAGAAATGAAATAAACAAGACAACAATCCTATCTTTTTCGATCTTAGTTAATGGTTTTTTCATTGCTTCTTTATCTTCTTCTTTTTCAGAAGCTCCTAAAAAGTTACCTACTTCCCCAAGGTATTTTTGACCTAGTAGGTATTGTAATAATCCCAATGCCATTCCTATTCCTGCAAGACCAAAACCGTAATGCCATCCATGTACTTCTCCTACATATCCAACTATTAAACTTGATAAAAATGCGCCAACATTAATTCCTATATAAAAAATAGTAAATCCTTTATCTCTTCGTATATCTCCTTGTTTATACAAACCTCCTACCATAGTCGAAATATTAGGTTTTAGCATTCCTACTCCTGCTATGATTAAGCCAAGACCAGAATACCATGCCCACATTTCTTCAACAGCCAAAATACTGTGTCCTGCAACCAATAAAATCCCTCCGACTAAAACTGATTTTTTTTGTCCCAGAAATTTATCTGCAATCCATCCTCCAGGAATTGATGCTACATAAACCAACATCGTATACCATCCATACAGTGCTAAAGCTTCTCCAGATGACCAACCTAAACCTGCATTTTCATCCACGGTTTTAGCTGTTAGATATAACACAAAAATTGCTCTCATACCATAGTATGAAAAGCGTTCCCACATTTCTGTAAAAAATAAAATGTATAATCCCACCGGATGCCCAAAAAGCTCTTTCTGATGAGCTGCTTTAACTGTATTTGCCATTGTGTTTGTTTAATTAATTATAAGTTGTTTTTAATGAAGTTAGTCATCTTATTATATAAATGTAATCTAGTATTACCACCGTAAATTCCATGGTTTTTATCGGGATAAATTGCCCAATCAAAATCTTTATTTGCTTGTATCAATGCTTCAACCAATTGCATTGTATTTTGAACATGCACATTATCATCTGCACTACCATGTACTAATAAGAATTTTCCTTTTAATCCATTCACAAAATTAATAGGCGAATTATCGTCATATCCTTTTGCATTCTCCTGAGGAGTCATCAAATATCGTTCCGTATAAATGGTATCATAAAATCTCCAACTCGTAACCGGAGCCACAGCAATTGCCATTTTAAAAGTATCCGGAGCTTTAAACAAACAATTACTAGACATAAAACCTCCGTAACTCCATCCCCAGATCCCAATTCGGGATGCATCTATATACTCTAATGCTCCAAAATGCTTTGCAGCAGCAACCTGATCCAGAACCTCTAGATTTCCTAGATCATTTTGAGTAGCTTTTTTAAACTTGGCGCCTTTTAAGCCAGTTCCTTTACCATCAACACAAACAACAATATATCCCTGTTGTGCCAACATCATATACCAATAATCATTTGCTCTATGCCAGGAATTCTTTACCGATTGAGATCCTGGTCCAGAATACTGATACATAAACAATGGATATTTTTTCTTTGGATCAAAATCTTTGGGCTTGATCATCCAGGTATTTAATTGTTCTCCATTAACTTCTATAGTAGAAAACTCCTTTGGTCTTACATCGTATTTTGCCAGTTTCTCTAGCAGCCCTTTGTTATTCTTGATTTCACGAACAACTTTTCCTGTCTTGCCATCATTTAGCGAATACTCATAAGGAGTAGTCGCATTAGAAAAGTAATTAATATATAAACTAAAATCTGCACTAAAGTCTGCATCATTAGTTCCATCTTTTTGACTTAATCGCTTTTTATCTTTTCCATCCAAAGTAACACTATAAATATCTCTATTGATACTTCCGTTCTCTACACTTTGATAGTATATAGTTTTATTCTTTTTATTATAACCATAATAACTAGTTACTTCCCAAGGTCCTTTGGTAACCTGATTTACCAATTCACCAGTTGCTGCGTGATGATATATATGATTATATCCATCTTTTTCGCTAGTCCATATAAAGCTATTATCGTCTAAGAATGTAAGATTATCTGTAATATCTATATAAGCATCATCTTTTTCATTAAGTACAACTTTTGTAGCTTTGGTCTTGGCGTCTACAAAAATTAAATCCAGATTATTTTGATGCCTGTTCATTACCTGTACGCTCAAAATATCTGGATTTGCTGTCCATTTTATTCTAGGGATATAAAAATCTTTATAATCGCCTAGTTTAATTTCGTCTAATGCCATTGCACTAATATCTGCTACATACAGGGAGACTTTTGCATTCTTCTCTCCTGCTTTAGGGTATTTAAAAACCTCTTGTTTTTGATATAAATCTTTACCATAAACATCCATAGAAAACTCAGGCACTTCTCTTTCATCAAATCGCAAAAATGCAATTTTGTTACTATCCACACTCCAATCAAAGGCTCTAACAAACGAAAACTCTTCTTCATACACCCAATCTGTAATCCCGTTGATTATTTCATTTTTCTTACCATCATCTGTTAATTGCACTTCCTGTCCGGTCACAAAATTTAGCATATAAATATTATTATCCAGAATGTAAGCTATCTTATTTCCATCTGGAGATAACATAGGAGATTGTATTTTTTTATCACTGACTTTAAAAATACCTTTAGAAGGAACATCATAAACATGATAAATCCCTTTTGAAGAACGACGATATATCTGCTCTAGCCCACTAGAAAGTAAAACTCTATTTTCATCTTTACTAAAAGAATATCCTTGAAACGTAGATAGGTCATCAATAGAAGCAGTACTTATTAAGGTTCTTACTTTTTCACCAGTTTCATATGAATAGACCTCAATATTAATTGCTCCAGAAACCGCATCCTTTTCTATAACCGAATATTCGATCCCATTCTTCATAGAATGCAATGATTGCAGCCCTTCTGTTCTGAAAGTTCCCCCCCAAATTTCCTGTAAAGTAAAAGCTTTGTCTTGTGCTGATGTTACAAGCCCTATAAAAATTGTAATCGTAAAAAACAATTTTGTAATTTTCATATGATATAATTTTAAAAATTGTTGACGCCAAGAATACTCAAAAATCCGTGAAAAATACAACAATTGCTGTTAAATACAATAAAATCATAAAATCATACGTGTTTTTTTTATCATATTATCAATAACATCTAGAGTTTTGCCTGCTTATTTCATTATTTGCAAACAAGTATATTTACGCAATTACTAACCAACACAAAGCTCATAAAACAATCATTTACACCTGTTTATTGTCTAAAATATTAATCTTAAAAAATCTCTATTTCTCAATTTCATATCTAAATCAACACATCTAGAGTAATGCTTTTGATATATCAAAAATCATTTCCCTATGTGTATGACAAAACAGAATAGTATATTTGAAGCCACTAATAACAACAAACATAATGGCACCTGTAGTTTCTGGGTTTTCTAAACTCTCTAAAGCTGATAAAATCAAATGGTTAGCAAAACACCATTTTAATGATGATCAAAATGCAGTAGACACTTTAGTAACCTATTGGAATTCTGATGAGGGACTTCAACAGCTTCATGATGAATTCACCGAAAACACTATTTCTAATTATTACCTGCCTTTTTCGGTAGCACCAAATTTTCTTATTAATGATAAGCGGTATACGCTGCCTATGACCATCGAAGAAAGTTCTGTGGTTGCTGCAGCAAGTAAAGCTGCTAAATTTTGGCAAACACGTGGTGGTTTTAAAGCCGAAGTGCTATCATCTATAAAAGTTGGACAGGTGCATTTTACATATGTCGGAAACTCTGAAAAACTGCAACAATTTTTCTCTATAGTTAAATCCAAGCTATTAACATCTGCATCCCATATAACTAAGAATATGGAAAAACGAGGTGGTGGAGTAATTGATATAGAGCTTCGTGACAAAACAACAGAAATTGACAACTATTACCAATTGCATTGCACTTTTGAGACGGTTGATGCTATGGGAGCTAATTTTATTAACTCCTGTCTGGAACAGTTTGCAAAAACAATGGTTACAGAAGCAAAAGAATATCATAGTTTTTCTACTCCCGAAAAAGATATTGAGATTATTATGAGTATTCTCTCCAATTATGTTCCGCAGTGTTTGGTAAAAGCATCTGTATCTTGTGACATAAAGGATTTACCTAGCACTACATCGCTTTCTTCTCTGCAATATGCCAAAAAATTTGTGAGAGCAGTACGTATTGCCGAAGTTGAACCTTACCGTGCAGTAACACACAATAAAGGAATCATGAATGGTATCGATGCAGTAGTATTAGCTACAGGGAATGATTTTAGAGCAATCGAAGCAGGAGCACATGCTTATGCATCAAGAAATGGAAAATACACCAGTCTTACTCACGCAGAAATACAAAATGATATTTTCACTTTCTCTATTAAATTACCTCTTGCACTAGGTACTGTTGGTGGCTTAACTTCACTTCACCCTTTAGTAAAATTGGCATTGCAGCTTCTTGAAAAACCTAATGCCAAAAAATTAATGGAAATAACAGCTGTAGCAGGACTTGCTCAAAATTTTGCAGCCATAAATTCATTAATTACAACAGGAATCCAACAAGGACACATGAAAATGCACCTGATGAATATCCTTAATCAATTTAAAGCCACAGAAGACGAAAAAAAACAGCTTATAAAATATTTTGAAACAAATGCTGTTACCCATAATGAAGTGGTAACACAGATTGAAAAACTAAGAGCTTAAATGAAAAAATCCTTTTATAGTCATGGTAAATTATTGCTTACATCCGAATATTTGGTATTGGATGGAGCATGTGCCTTAGCTATACCTACCAAAAAAGGACAATGGTTGTTAATTGAAGAAAGTGATGCCTCTGAAATTATATGGAAAAGCTTTGATGAAGAAGGAAACTGTTGGTTTGAGACTAATTTAATCTTAGAAGGTAATACCTTTAAGTCTACTCAGGATAATATTAAAGAAAATAACATCTCTACTATTCTTATTGATATTCTTACTGCCGCAAAAGAATTAAATCCTAATTTTCTTTCCCCTGAAAAAGGATATCGTATAGAAAGCAGATTAGAGTTTCATAGACAGTGGGGGCTTGGATCTTCTTCTACATTAATTAACAATATTGCACAGTGGGCAAAAGTAGATGCATTTGCTTTACTTGAAAAAAGCTTTGGAGGTAGTGGATATGATATCGCATGTGCACAGCATGACTCTCCTATTTTATACAAACGTAATGAAGGTAATCCTACAGTAAAAACTGCTAATTTTGACCCTCCTTTTAAAGAAAATATTTTTTTTGTCTACCTAAATCAAAAACAGGATAGTAAAGCTTCTATTAAACACTATCAGGCATTACCTTTAAAAGATTTTGATAATGCAGAAGTAGCGGTAAATGAAATTACTTCTAAAATATTAGATTGTCCTACGCTAGAGGAGTTTAATACACTAATAGATTTGCACGAAGAAATTATTTCTAAAATCATTAAAACTCCCACAGTAAAGTCTACCTTATTCTCTGATTATCCAGGTAGTATTAAAAGTCTTGGCGGCTGGGGAGGTGATTTTGTTTTGGTTACCGGAAATTCTTCAGAAATGGAATACTTTAAGAAAAAAGGATACCATACAATTATTCATTATGATAAGATGGTGCTATAGTTATTCCTAATAACCAAACGAACATCTACTTATTCCCAAAAACCATAATATTTTAATTGATTTACCGGTTTTTTTTATTGGTCAAGACTTCTCACATGTAAATTATTCCTTAAAAAAAATGCTCTAGTGGCATTACGTAAAACTATAATTATCTCTTAATCTACATAGACATCAGCAAAAAACATAAATTAATTTCTCTTTTTTTAAGAGTTACAATCAGCTGATTATCAAAAAAATGTGTTAAAAAATTGTTTTAATTCAATTATTCAATATATTTGTTGAATAATTGAATTTATAATGAACAAACAAGAATTTAAAAACAGTATTTACCAAGAGATTGCTAATGTCGCAAAAGCTTTAGCAAATCCCTATAGACTTCGGATCCTTAATCTTATATCTCAAGACGATTATTCTGTAGAGCAAATTGCAGATGAGATAGGAGTATCAATCGCCAACGCATCACAACATCTACAAGTACTTAAAAAGGTGAAACTTCTTAAAACCACAAAGAATGGGCATTATGTGATTTATTCTTTATCCAACAAAAATGTGTATACGCTTTGGAATTCTCTACAGAGCTTTAGCCTACAAAACAGTCTCGAAATACAAGCAACTCTACAAAACTTTAAACAAGAGAAATTCGCAGCAGTATCCTCTATCAACATTGATGAAATAGTAGCAAATAGCAATTTTGATGACTTATACTTTTTAGATGTTAGGCCTGAAAAAGAATTTAAAAAAGAAGCTATTGCAAATGCAAAATCTATACCTATAGAATTACTCAAAGACAATATAACTCAGTTACCAAAAAGCCAACAAATAATAGTGTATTGCAGAGGTCCTTTATGTGTCTTTGCGGATGAAGCGGTTCAATATCTACAGGAAAACGGCTATGATGCAATTCGTCTTCAGGAAGAAGTCTTAGAGTGGAAACAAAAAGGATTACCTGTTAACTAAAAAAAGAGTACGATGAACTTAAAAAACACAAAAACTATCAAAGTAGCAGATCTCAGAATTTTATTAGAAAACAAGGTTCCTATTCAAATTTTAGATGTAAGACCAAAAGAAGAGCGGGAAGAGTGGAAAATTCCCGAGAGTGATTTTGTAGATGTATACACTCAACTAAAAGCAGGGGAAAAAAATCTATTTTCAGACATTAATTTTTCCAAAGACATACCAGTTGTAACGGTTTGTAGTGCCGGAAAAACCAGTTTAATAGCTGCAGAACAACTTCAAGACAGAGGAATAAAAGCATATTCTTTAGAAGGCGGAATGCGTGAATGGACAACCGCATGGAATACAGCACAAACAAAAGACAGCAAAGAAACAACAATCATTCAAATTCGAAGAACAGGAAAAGGCTGTCTATCTTATATTTTAGAAAACAATGGAGAAGTTATAATTATTGATGCTTCTATAGACTCTAAAGTTTATACCAATATCGTTCAACAAAATAATTGGAAAATAAAATATGTTATAGATACTCATATCCATGCAGATCATTTTTCGAGAGGAAAACAGTTAGCAGAGAAATCCAATGCTATTTTACTACTTCCTAATCAGAATATAGTAACGTATAAGTTTGAGCCAATTGTAGATGGCACTATTCTTAACTTTGGGAATGCTAAGCTTAAGGCAATTCATACACCTGGACATACACATGAAAGCTATTCTTACTTGGTAAATAACGAATCCTTATTCTCTGGAGACACCCTATTTACAACAGGTGTTGGAAGACCCGATTTAAAAGCCACAAAAGAAATTGCAAAACAAAAAGCCAGTTTACTGTATCAATCACTGCAAAAATTAGTTACACTTCAAAGTTCACTCATTGTTTATCCTGGTCATATTAGTCATCCTGTTTCATTTGATGAAAATATGGTATGCAGTAACCTCGAGGACATCAAAAATAATGTGAATGTATTGCAACTCGATAAGGAAGGTTTTATTGATAACCTATTGCAAAAAATCCCTGAAACTCCCCCAAATTATGAAGAAATAGTAAAACTAAATATAAAAGGAAGTGCAAAAGGAGCAGATTTAATTGAACTGGAGGCAGGTGCTAATCGTTGTGCCATTTCTTAATACACTTCATAAAACAAGTTAATCATAACCAAATGGAAGAAAAAAACATACAATTAGGGTTAAAAGAAAATTGGAGGCAATTTACACTTTTGTTGATTGTAAATGCTTTTGTTGGAGGAATGGTAGGATTAGAACGTACTATACTTCCAAAATTGGCCGAAGAAGAATTCTCTATTATTGCTACTTCTATAGTACTATCATTTATAATTGTCTTTGGGATAACAAAAGCCATTACCAATTATTTTACAGGAGTATTAGCAAATAGCATCGGGCGCAAAAATTTATTGATTATTGGATGGTTAATAGCTATTCCTATTCCGTTTATCTTAATCCATGCCCAACATTGGAACTGGATTATTTTTGCTAATGTATTATTAGGAATTAATCAAGGACTAACCTGGTCAAGCACCGTAGTAATGAAAATCGACTTAGTGGGAGAAAAACACCGCGGATTAGCCATGGGACTTAACGAGTCTTTTGGATATTTTTCTATCGCTCTGGTTGCATTCACTACAGGATGGATAGCTTCTGAATATGGTTTACGCCCGTATCCTTTTTACCAAGGTATAGGCTTTGTTGTATTGGGTTTACTAATTAGTATTTTTTTCATAAAAGACACTGCAAAACATGTTGCTGTAGAAACAAAAACAAATGATATAAAACCTCTCCCAAATATTTTTTGGGACACCACCTGGAGGAACAATAATCTAGGATCTATTTCACAAGCAGGATTTATTAACAACCTAAACGACGGCATGATCTGGGGAATACTTCCAATTATCCTGGCTAATAGAGGCTTTAGTTTAAAAAACATCGCAATCATTGTAGCCATATATCCTGCTATATGGGGTATCGGACAATTAGTAACCGGAACATTATCTGATCATTACAACAAAAAAATGATGTTATTCACAGGGATGGTGTTACAAGGTATTGCATTAATTTTGATGTTTTGGACATCATCTTTTATTCAATTCCTTATACTCTCGTCGATCTTAGGAGCGGGAACTGCCATTGTATATCCAACCTTTTTATCTGCCATCGCAAGTTTTACACACCCCAGTCAAAGAGCCCAAAGTATAGGAGTTTTTAGATTATGGAGAGATTTAGGTTACGCTTTTGGTGCATTATTGACAATTATTATGGCTCAATTTTTTGAAGTAGATATTACAATAATTGCAATAGGAGTATTAACTATAGTATCATCAATCATTATCAAAATAAGGATGACATAACATGGATACAGCATTTATATATTTAGACCACAACGCTTCTACACCAGTCGATTCTAGAGTAGCAGAAGTAATGTTACCTTTTTTAACTAATCATTACGGAAACCCCTCTAGTATTAATACTCAAGGAATAAAAGCAAAAGAAGCCATTGAAAAAGCCCGTAAACAAGTAGCAAATCTAGTAGGAGCTACTCCCGAAGAAATCATATTCACTAGTGGTGGAACAGAATCAAATAATCATGCCATTATTGGTACAGCATTGGCCCATAAAACAAAAGGGAATCACATCATCACCTCATCAATAGAACATCCCGCTGTACTAGAAGTTTGCAAACACCTAGAAGGTCAAGGATTCAAAATTACTTATATAGATGTTGACAAAAACGGAATTGTTGATAGCAATAAAATCGAAAAAGCAATATTACCAGAAACTATTTTAATTTCTATTATGCATTCTAATAATGAAATTGGTAGTATACAACCAATACGGGAAATAGGTGAAATCGCAAAGAAACACAATATTCTTTTTCATACAGATGCTTCACAGTCGATAGGGAAAATAACAGCTAACGTTATCGATCTAAACGTGGATTTATTAACCATTGCAGGTCACAAATTTTATGCTCCAAAAGGTATTGGCGCATTATACATCAAAAACGGAACCTCTTTGCATAAATTAATGCATGGTGCAGGTCATGAATTTAATAAACGCCCAGGAACCGAAAACACAATGTACATAGCTGGTTTAGGTAAAGCTTCTGAAATAGCTCTTCAAGAATTTGACACAAATACTGTGCAAATGCAAATGATGAGGAATTATTTATTAGAACAATTAAATAATCTAAATTTAGATACTTTTATAAATGGAGATTTACAAAAAACTTTACCCAACACTCTTAATATCAGCTTTAGAAATATTGATTCGAATGCAGTTATATTCAGTATAAGAAATGAAATAGCTATATCTGCAGGTTCTGCTTGTCATTCTGGTACAACCAATTTATCTAATATACTCAAATCAACTTTATCTGATTATGAATACGCCAAAGGAACATTCCGGTTTTCTGTAGGTAAAAACACTACCAAACAAGAAATTGATAATGCTATAGTTATTCTCTCAAGAACTTTTAAAAAGTATCAAACTGTATAGAAATTAAGAGTAATAATGCAAGGCGTCTCATAATAAATCCTATATACTAAACTACAGGTTTCTGTTTTAAATTTCTCAAAACAAAAGTGCCTCAATTATATAATTGAGGCACTTTTGTTTTATACTAAAAATACTTTATTATAATTCTAAAGTTTTAGTTACATTATTATCCATTAGTAACTCTTCTGGGTTTTCTAATGCTTCTTTTACCGCTACAAGGAATCCTACAGATTCTTTACCATCGATAATTCTATGATCATAAGATAATGCCACATACATAATAGGTGCTACTACAATTTGTCCATCTCTTACAATTGGGCGCTCTACAATATTATGCATCCCTAAGATAGCACTCTGTGGGGGATTAATAATTGGCGTAGATAACATACTACCAAAAACTCCACCATTAGTAATAGTAAAAGTCCCTCCTGTCATTTCATCAACAGTAATCTGACCATCTCGTGCTCGGATTGCTAATCGTTTTACTTCTGATTCTACTCCTCTGAAACTTAGATTTTCTGCATTACGAATCACAGGTACCATTAGCCCTTTAGGGCCTGAAACAGCAATACTAATATCTTGAAAATCAAAAGAAATCATTTCTTTACCATCGATCATCGAATTTACAGATGGGTACATTTTTAATGCTCGTACACATGCAAGAGTAAAGAAAGACATGAATCCTAAACTTACTCCATGTTTACTTTTAAATGTTTCTTTATACTGACTACGAAGATTAAAAATAGGTTGCATATCTACTTCGTTAAACGTAGTAAGCATTGCTGTTTCATTTTTAACTGAAACCAAACGTTCTGCTACTTTACGACGAAGCATTGATAATTTATGACGCGACTCTCCCCTACTTCCAAGTCCAGGAGTTCCCAATGCTGGTTTTGCATCTAATGCATCAGCTTTAGTAATACGCCCGTCTCGGCCTGTTCCTTTTACCTGACTAGCATCTATACCTTTCTCGGTAAGTACTTTTTTAGCTGCAGGAGAAGCGGTTCCTGTAGCATATGTTTCTGTCTTAGCAGGAGTTTCTTCTTTTTTCTCCTCTACTTTTGGAGTTTCTTTAGCAGGAGCTGATTTAGCAGCACTACCTTCGGGTTTGGCCGCTTCTGTATCAATAAGACACACTACTTGACCTACTGCTACCGCATCACCTTCTTCTGCCATAAGTGTGATAACTCCACTTACCTCTGCGGGTAATTCTAAGGTTGCTTTATCACTGTCTACTTCGGCAATTGCCTGATCTTTTTCGACATAATCACCAGTCTCAACAAGCCATTGAGCTATTTCTACTTCTGTAATAGATTCTCCCGGTGATGGGACTTTCATTTCTAAAGCCATAATTCTGAATTTATCCTTTGTATAATTTCCTTCGGAAATTTTTAACTATACTTACTTATTTACTAAATTTTATCTTCTTTGATTATTCTTTGTTTTATCAAATACATAATCAATTACTTGTTGATGTCTTCTTTTCGATCTGGTTGCACTCCCAGCTGCAGGAGCTCCATATGATCTTCTACTTGCAAATCTAAATATTTTTGCTTCATCATAGTTCATTAACATATGACTTAACGCTCCCATATTGCGCGGTTCTTCTTGTGCCCAAACCACTTCATCTGCTTTATATTTTTTAATCATAGCATCCATTTCTGCCGCTGGTAAAGGGAATAATTGCTCTATTCTTACCAAAGCAACATCTTTCCTTCCTAGTTTTTCTTTTTCCTCTAATAAATCATAATAGAATTTACCAGTACAAAAAACCAGTGTTTTTACAGCTGTCGCTTTTGCATCGGGATCATCTAATACTGTATGAAACTTTCCGTTAACAAATTCATCTACAGAAGAATGTACTTTAGGGTGACGTAACAAACTCTTTGGTGTAAATACAATTAAAGGTTTACGGTATTTTGCTTTCATTTGCCTACGTAGCAAATGAAACAAATTAGCAGGCGTTGTTACATCTGCTACAAACATATTATCTTTTGCACAAAGTTGAAGATATCGCTCCATACGAGCCGAAGAGTGTTCTGCTCCTTGCCCTTCATAACCATGTGGTAACAACATCACCAAACCATTTTGTAACTTCCACTTATCTTCTGCAGAAGAAATATACTGATCCAGCATAATCTGTGCACCATTACTAAAATCTCCAAATTGTGCTTCCCAAATAGTTAAAGTTTTTGGACTTGCCATCGCATACCCATAATCAAATCCTACTACTCCATACTCTGACAATAATGAATTATAGATATAAAAATCTGACTGATCTCCTTTTAGATTATTTAGTAATACTACCTCTTCTTCACTATCTTCTACTTTAATAACAGCATGTCTATGCGAGAACGTTCCTCGTTCTACATCTTGCCCGCTCATTCTAACATCATATCCTTCTTTTAACAAAGAGCCATAAGCTAATAGCTCTCCCATTGCCCAATCTAACTGGTCTGTATCAAAGAATCTTTTATGTCGGTCATTTACTATTTTCTCTATTTTACGAAGAAATTTTTTCTCCGAAGGAAGCCTGGTAATAACTTCTGCTATTTCGGTAAGTTTATCTTTTGGATAAGTAGTATCAACTACTTCCATCATTTTATCTTCTTGTACTCTTTCAAAACCAGCCCATTCATCTTGCATAAATGGAGTTATCGCAGTTTTTTCCTGCTTACGAGAATCCTCTAACTCTTCTTCAAGAGATGCTTTATATTCTTTTTCAAGTTTTGCAACATGGTCTTTATCTATAATACCTTCAGAAACCAGTTTTTCTGCATAAATATCTCTCGGGTTATTGTGTTTGGCAATAGCCTTATACAACTTAGGCTGGGTAAAGCGTGGTTCATCTCCTTCATTATGTCCATATTTACGATACCCAAGTAAATCTATAAATACGTCACGGCCAAAGTTCATTCTAAAATCTAATGCAAAATTAGTTGCATGAACTACTGCTTCTGCATCATCTGCATTTACATGTAAAACAGGAGATAAGGTAACTTTTCCAACATCAGTACAATATGTCGATGAACGCGCATCCAGATAGTTGGTGGTAAACCCAATTTGATTATTTACTATTATATGTATAGTTCCTCCGGTTTTATATCCATCTAGCTGAGCCATTTGAACAATCTCATAAACTAGTCCTTGTCCTGCTACAGCCGCGTCTCCATGAACTACTATTGGTAATACCTGAGAAATATCTTCTTTATAATGCGTATCTTGTTTTGCTCTGGTTATTCCTTCTACCACAGCACCTACCGTTTCTAAATGCGATGGATTTGGAGCAATATTCATATTAATCGCTTTTCCAGAATCCGATTCTCGTTTAGAAGTCCAACCCAGATGGTATTTTACATCTCCATCAAATACTGCTTCTTCATAGTCTTTTCCATCAAATTCGCTAAAGATATCTTTTGGGCTTTTTCCAAAAATATTTGTAAGTGTACTTAAACGACCACGGTGTGCCATACCCATTACAAATTCTTTTACTCCTAAATTGGCTGCCTTTTCTACTAATGCATCAAGGGCAGGAATAAGAGATTCTCCTCCTTCGAGAGAGAATCGTTTTTGTCCAACATATTTAGTATGTAAAAAGCTTTCGAATGAAACTGCTTGATTTAATTTTCTAAGGATATGTTTCTTTTGTTCTACAGAGAATTTAGTTCTATTAGTATTAAAATTAACCCTAGCTTGTATCCATTCTCGTTCTTCGGGGTCACGAATATACATATATTCGATACCAACAGAATCACAGTATATTTGTTCTAGAAGAACAATAATATTACTTAGCGTACTGGGTCCTATCCCAATAATTTCTCCTGCATTAAAAACCGTATTAAGATCACCTTGACTTAATCCAAAATTTTCTAAAGCTAATGTTGGGATATATTTTCTTCGCTCTCTTACCGGGTTTGTTTTGGTAAACAAATGCCCTCGAGTTCTATACCCATCTATTAATCGAACTACCTGAAATTCTTTTTGAACATTTTGGGGAATGGCAACAGTTTCACCTGGTGCTTGATCAACATACATAGTTTCTCCTAAACTATTAGCGCTTTCTAACCCAAAATCAAATCCTTGAAAAAATGCCCTCCAACTGGGTTCTACACTATCAGGGCTCTGTAAATATTGATCGTATAAATCTGCAAAAAATGCGGTATTAGCCGCATTTAAAAATGAATATTTATCCATATGTAAGTATTCAACTGTCTTTTAAATAATAAAACGCCACAAAAATACAATAATTACGGTATATTAGGTATCGAATTATTTATATTTATCTTATAATTTTTCATAAAATTAACAATGAAAGTAAATGTTCATCAAAATATTAAAATCGTTGTCTTAGTTCTTTCAATTCTATTTTCCTTACAAAAAAGTTATTCTCAAAACAATGATTTTTGGTCCAACATTAGTTTTGGAGGCAATCTGGGAATCGGTGTTGGTAATGATACTTTTAGTGGAGTAATCGAGCCATCAGCGTTGTATAATTTTAATGAACAATTTGCTGCAGGAATAGGAATTAGTTTTGGGTATATCGAATCCAATAATTTTACCGCAACTAATTATGGGGGAAGTTTACTCGCTTTTTATAGCCCAATACGAGAAATTCGTCTCTCTCTTGAGTTTCAGGAAATGGGGGTTTCGAGAACTCTTGAAATTGAAAACACAGTAGATCTCAAAGAAGAGTATTGGTATCCGTCATTATTTATTGGTGCAGGTTATCGCATAGGCAATATAAGTGTTGGTATTCGTTATGATCTCCTTTATGATACCGATAAAAGTATATACGGAAATGCCTATGTTCCATTCGTAGGTGTATTTTTCTAAGATTGTCTTACCACAAATAAAAAATACAACCATATGGCTTTCCACCATATTTTACGAGTTTTTTTTCTGCTTTACGAAGTATTCTATATTTATAACGTAGGTCTTCAATATCTATAGTGCAATCTACTTTTTTAAAACTAAGCGTATTAAAAAAATCTTGATCCCACTCTGACTGTTTTTTCATATCCTGCCTTTCATGACACATTACAATACGGTTTTGGCTTAAAAATGATCGATTCTCGGTAACATCTAACACTTTTTCCATCGAAAAAGAGGCCTCTCTTTCACTCTTGGTATAACGAGTATTAGCTCTAATAATCTCGGTAAATGTTGTATATAACCGTAGCGTATCATTTTCTATATAGTAATATTCTAAACTATTATCCCAGTTTTGTTTATAGATATGTTTTATCAGTTTTAATTGATCATTTTTATAATAATAATAAATATTCCCAGAGAAATACTCTGAACAATTATACCTTTTAGACACTTGTTTAATCAAAGTATCCCTTTCTTTTTCACCAACTTCTTTCAAAAACTCTTCATAAGAAGCATTCATCTTATCTTGAGAAATCTCTTGGCCATAATTAAAGGTTAAGACAAAAAACAAAAAAACACTACTATATAACTTCATACATTTAAAATTTCCTGTTATCCTATATTCTATTTTACATCTAGATAATTTTTTGATAAACATAGCCTCATCCTTTGTTTCTGTACCAAACTTTTTGCCACTCTCGCTTTAGAATCAAATATGTAGCATATTCTGCCATATCAACACTATCTTCAGAATCCAGGTTTCTTATTTCAGCTTCAGAGACATCTACTGCATACAATAAGTTAAGATACTCATTAAAAGCATTCTGCAATTTTTCAATAAGCAAATACACTACTTCAGAAAACAAATCCTGAGGAGCCTTACTTTTGATATCATAATCAATCCCTGCACGATTCAAGTCCTTTTGTAACTGCATCAGAAATTGAGGGTACAGATCAGAATTAGAGACCTCATCCATTAATTGCTTTGCAGTAATAAGACTATATTTACTAGACACTTCGATTCATTAATTTTTCTCCAAACGATTTCAATATCGTTTTTTTATCTTCTGCAATAGAGAGATTTTCTAAAACTGAAAATGCTTTATTGGTATATTTCTCAATCTCTAATCGTGTTTTATCTTTTGCTCCTGTAGTCTCGAAAAGATGCTTTATGATATCTATTTTTTGAGATGGATCATCTGGGCTAAGAGAGAATAATTCTCTTAATTGTTTCTGTTCATCTTCACTTGCAAACTCCAAAGCTTTTAGATATAAAATAGTTTTCTTATTCTCGATGATATCTCCTCCTACTTGTTTACCAAAGGTTTTTGGATCACCAAAAGCATCTAAATAATCATCCTGAAGTTGAAATGCTAATCCCAATAATCTTCCAAAATCATAAATCGAAGACCTACAATCTTCTGGAGCATTGGCTACGACAGCTCCCATTCTCATTGCTGCACCAACTAAAACCGCCGTCTTATATTCGATCATTTTGATATATTCGGGAATAGTTACATCATCTCTGGTTTCAAAATCAATATCATATTGTTGCCCTTCACACACCTCTATTGCCGTTTTGGTGAATAGTTTGGCCAACTCTCTAAAAGTATTTCCTTCATAATTTTCAAATAATTGATACGCATTAATCAACATCGCATCTCCTGAAAGAATTCCCGTATTTATATCCCATTTCTCATGAACAGTTTCCTTGCCTCGTCTAAGAGGTGCATCATCCATGATATCATCATGTATTAATGAAAAATTATGAAAAACCTCTATTGCTAATGCCGCATCTAGAGCCTTTTTATAAGACCCTCCAAAAATTTCGGAAGTCATTAATACCAAAATCGGTCGTAATCGTTTACCACCAAGATTAAGGATATAAGATATAGGTTCGTAAAGATTCTTGGGTTCTTTAGTTATCGTTTTTTTAGATAGATATTCTAAAAAATACCTCTGATAATCAGAAATTGTGTGCACAGTATTTTTTTATGCTAAAGTAATTGAAACTTTTTAAAAAACTGATGCTAATTATAATCTCATATCTAAAACATTTTATCAATCAAAATTTGACATAGTGTTAAAAATTTGTGAAACTCAGGAAACTTTTATTGTTTTTAAAGTTTCCGGATGTACATTTGGCCAAAAAATAAGAATCCCTTTAATGAAAGACAAAATAATAGAAAAAGCTAATGACATGTTTTTGAATTTGGGTTTTAAGAGTGTCACCATGGATGATCTTGCTACTGAAATGGGTATTTCTAAGAAGACAATTTATACTCATTTTCAAAATAAAACCGAATTAGTAAAAGCTACCACAGATCATTTGTTTTGTATTATATCTAATGGAATAGACACTATTGTAGATAAAAAAAATGGGCCTATCGAAGAGTTATATGCAATCAAAGCCTTTGTGATGCATCATCTAAAAAATGAAAAAACTGCTCCACAATATCAACTTCAAAAATACTACCCAAAGATATACAAAACTCTTAAAGCTAAGCAATTTGAGGTTATGCAAGAGTGTGTTATTGAAAACCTGGATAGAGGGATAAAAAAGGAGGTTTTTAGAAAAAATATAGACATCCAATTTATTTCAAGAATATATTTTAATGGAATGATCGGAATTAAGGATCAGGAAATGTTTCCGATGCAAAAATTTCCTATAACTCAGCTTATGGCAGATTATCTGGAATATCATGTTAGGGGCATTGCAACAGAAAAAGGATTAAAAATTTTAAACAATCTACTAATAAAAGAGTAATATCTATGAGAAACAACCTTTGGTTAATCTGTCTGGGTTGGTTATTTACAACCACAATATTAGCCCAACAGCCACCAGCAAATTCTTCATATTCCTTTACACTAGATGAGGCGATAGAATTCGCATTAGAAAACAGTTATCAATCTATTAATGCAAGACGCGATGTAGCTAAAGCACTTAAAAGAAAATGGGAAACCACAGCAGATGGTCTTCCTCAAATTAATGCATCGATTGATTATCAAAATCAATTAAAACAACCTGTTTCGCTATTACCAGGAGAAGTTACTGGCGGGGATCCGGGAACTTTTGTCCCTGTAGTTTTTGGAACAAAACAGCAAGCATCGGCAACAGCAACTCTAAGTCAACTTATTTTTGACGGATCATATTTGGTTGGCTTGCAAGCAGCAAAGAGTTTTTTACAATATAACAATGATGTTGAAGAAAAAACCCAACTCGAAGTTCGTAAAGGTGTTATTAACGCTTATGGAAGCGTACTTGTCGCTCAGGAAAGTGTAAAGATTCTTAAAAATAATGTCACTACTCTAGAGAAAAATTACCTGGAAACAAAAAAGATTTTTGAGAATGGTCTGGCAGAAGAGGAAGATGTAGAACAACTACAAATTACTTTATTACAGATTACAAATCAGCTTAGTAACGCAGAACGGTTAGAAAAAATCTCCATGCAAATGTTTAATTTAACTCTTGGAGTACCTGTCGATTCGAATATCGTACTTTCTGATAATTTGGATGGTCTTGCTTTGAAAAATATGGATCGATCTGTTATCGCCAAACCATTTATTATAGAGAATAATATAGATTACAGATTAGCACATCTTCTTACCGAACAAACGCGGTTAGAGTTAAAACTAGAAAAAAGTAGGGCACTCCCCTCTCTGTCTGCTTTTGTTAATTACGGTACACAAGCGAACAGCAATTCTTTTACCTTTTTAGACAGTGATCAACGTTGGTTTCAATCTTCTATTTTAGGAGCAAGTCTTAATATTCCAATTTTCAGTTCTTTAAAAAGAAGTGCCCGAACACAACAAGCCAAAATAGCTGATGAACAGTCAAGAACCGATTTTCTGAGAATTCAACGAGAGATACAACTTAAATATGACACTGCTATAAGTGATTACAAATTTTCGATAGAAAGTTATAATACCTCGAAGCAAAATTTAACACTTGCAGAGCGAATTGAGAAAAAAAATCAGATTAAATATACAGAAGGTCTTGCCTCTAGTTTTGAATTAAGACAAGCGCAATTACAATTATACTCTTCTCAGAATGAAGTATTGAATACTATGCTTAACATTATCAACAAAAAGGCAGAACTAGAAACGATTTTAAATACACCAAATAATAATTAACCATATTATGAAAAAGATACTTACCATATTATCTATATCACTTCTTATCATTTCATGTGGACAAAATGATACAAAGTCTATCGATAAAATTATAGAAGACGGTAATCTACAAGCAATACGTGCCAAAAGAACCGAAATAGCAGCCAAACAACAAGCCGTTGCTGATCAATTAAATCAATTAGATGAAGCAATAGCCTCTTTGGATTCTGTAAAAAAACTTCCTTTGGTAACCACAATTACGGCAAAAGATACGCTGTTTAATCATTATCTGGAGTTACAAGGAAATGTAGAAACCAAGAAAAATTTAGTTCTATATCCTGAGATGAGTGGGATTATGACCAGAGTTTATGTTAAAGAAGGACAAAAAGTATCCAAAGGTCAATTACTTGCCAGAATTGATGATGGTGGATTAGGTCAGCAATTGTCACAAGTAGAGGTACAAGCACAATTAGCTAAAACTACTTTTGATCGTCAAAAAAGACTTTGGGAACAAAAAATTGGTTCGGAAATTCAATATCTTGAAGCTAAAACAAATTTTGAAGCACAGCAAAATGTGGTAAATCAGATCAAACGCCAATTAGCCAAAACAACTGTAAACGCACCGTTTTCTGGAGTTATTGATGATGTGATTACAGAACAGGGAAGTGTAGTTTCTCCAGGGCAAACAGAACTGATACGTATAGTTAACTTAGATGATATGTATATTGAAACCGAAGTGCCAGAACGTTATATCCCAAGTGTTACTGTGGGTAAAAATGTAGAAGTACATTTCCCGGTTCTCGGAAAAACAATTAGCACAAAAATCCGTCAAGTAGGAAATTATATCAATCCAAACAATCGTTCTTTTATGGTAGAAGTAGGTATTCCTTCAAATGGAGGAACTGTAAAACCTAACCTTACAGCCAAGGTAAAAATCAATGATTATACTAATGAAAAAGCGATCTTAATACCACAAAGTATTATTTCTGAAAATGCAGAAGGAGATCAATATACCTATGTTACCTCTGGAAAAGATGGTCAGAATGTGGCTGAAGCCAGAAGAGTAATTGTAAAAACAGGGAAGACACAAGGAGACCTTATAGAGATCACAGAAGGTATTAATAATGGAGATGCTATTATTAGTGAAGGTGCAAGAAGTGTAAAAGATGGTCAGAAAGTTAAAATTTTAAACTAACAATCTATGGAAGTTAACAAGAAAAAAGTAGATAAGGAATTTAAGTTATCGTCTTGGGCGATAAATAATCCAACTACTATTTATGTAATGATTGGCATATTCTTGGTTTTGGGGCTTTCTGCATATTTCTCTATGCCCAGAGAAAATTTTCCTGAAATCAATGAAACCAAAATTTACATTAG
The DNA here is from genome assembly GCF_051627225.1 of Aquimarina macrocephali. Classification (NCBI taxonomy): domain Bacteria; kingdom Pseudomonadati; phylum Bacteroidota; class Flavobacteriia; order Flavobacteriales; family Flavobacteriaceae; genus Aquimarina; species Aquimarina macrocephali. Next base: position 2,703,362 of record NZ_CP151795.1, on the reverse strand, counting down.
TGTTCCTTATCCAGGGAATACCGCAGAAGACATTGAACGTTTAATTGTAGATCCATTAGAAGACAAGTTAAAAAGTGTAAGTAACGTAATAGAGATTCTATCGACTTCGCAAGAAGATTATGCCATTATAACTGTAGAATTTGATGAAAAACTCTCTGTGCCTGCTGCTAAACAAAAAGTAAAAGACGAAGTAGATTCTGAAACAGCAAATGAAGACTGGCCTACTTTTAATGGCGCTAAAGTAGAGCCTAATGTTTTTGATTTGAGTATTTCTGAAGAAACTCCAATCATGAATATTAATATTTCGGGAGATTATCCGGTAGGTAAACTAAAAGAATTTGCAGAATATCTTGAAGACGAAATAGGAGATCTTAAAGAAATCAAAAAAGCAGATATTCGTGGTGCTCAAGAAAAAGAAGTAGAAGTCGCTGTAGACATCTACAAAATGATGGCTGCCAAAGTGAGTTTTGATGATGTAATCAATACCATCCGCAATGGAAACATGACTATGTCTGCAGGAAACATGATCGCTAGTGGACAAAGGCGTACGATACGAATACTGGGAGAAATTGATCGCCCATCACAATTAGACGACTTTGTGGTAAAATCTCAGAACGGAGCTGTATACCTTAGAGATATTGCTAAAGTAAGTTTTAAAGAAGAAGATAAAACTACCTATGCAAGAGAATTTGGTCATAATGTAGTGATGCTAGATGTAAAGAAACGTTCTGGAGAAAACATGATCGAAGCTGTAGAGAAAATAAATACAATTCTTGACGAAGCTAAAGAAAATGTGTTTCCAAAGGATTTAGAGATTACAGTAGCAAATGATCAATCTGAAAAAACTGAAAATCAAGTAAGTGACCTGGTTAATAATATCATTTTTGGTATTATTCTGGTCGTTGGAGTTCTGATGTTCTTTTTAGGCTTTAGAAATGCATTATTCGTAGGGTTTGCAATACCAATGTCTATGTTTATGTCTTTTATGATTTTATCTGCTCTGGGATATACGATGAACACAATGATCCTTTTTGCATTAATCATGGGATTAGGAATGCTGGTAGATAATGGTATTGTAGTAGTAGAGAATGTGTATCGTTTAATGGAAGAAGAAGGAATGTCTCGAATAGAAGCGGCTAAAAAAGGTATAGGAGAGATTGCATTTCCGATAATCATTTCAACTTTAACTACAGTAGCAGCCTTTGTTCCATTAGGAATGTGGCCAGGAGTTATGGGGCAATTTATGATCTATTTCCCTATTACATTATCGGTAGTATTAGGATCCTCTCTGTTCGTCGCAATATTCATTAACTCTATGCTGGTTTCACAATTTATGGAGGTTGGCGAAAAAGTATTGACCGTAAAACAATTAATTCGATTAAGTATCATTTTAGGAGGTATCGGGGTTTTTATACTAATTTTTGGAGGAGCCGTAAGTGGATTAGGTAGTCTTATGATATTTACTGCTGCTATGTTTTGGGTATATAAATATGTATTAAAAGGTGCGGCCAATTTTTTCCAAAAAAGAATCCTAGCTTGGCTTGAAAATAAATACCAACGCTTTTTAAGCTATGCTTTAAAAGGATGGAGAGCGTATGGATTTACCTTTGGAACATTCATTTTACTATTTGTAGTGTTTGCCATGTTTGGCGCTTCTATAGGAAAACAACGTACCAAAGTAGAATTTTTCCCGGATAATAAGCCGAATCAAATTGTGGTTTATGTAGAATATTCTCAAGGAACAGATATAGATAAAACTAATGCGATCACTAAGGAAATTGAGCAACGTGTTTATGCTGTCATCAATGAATCAGAATATTTAGAAGGTGAAAATCATAATTTTCTTGTAGAATCTGCAGTTTCTCAAGTGGGAGAAGGTGCAGGAAACCCTCAGACCGATGGGGGAAGTAATGCCGAAATGCCTCATAAAGCAAAGATTACGGCTACAATGAGAGAATTTAAATATAGAAAAGGAAAAGATTCTGAAGTGTTACGTCAAAAAGTACAAGAATCTTTAAAAGGAATTTATCCTGGTGTAGCTATCTCTGTCGAGAAAGACCCTGTAGGTCCTCCTGCCGGATATCCTATCAATATTGAAATCGAAGGTCCTGATTATGATGAGTTGATTACTATTGCAGAACAGATGCGTAATTTTATTAATGAAAAAAACATCCCCGGTATCGAGGAATTAAAAATTGACGTTAATAAAGGTAAACCTGCTATGCAAGTTGTTGTTGATCGTGAAAAAGCAGGAGGATTAGGAGTTTCTGCCGGCCAGGTAGGTAATCAACTTCGTCGTTCTATTTTTGGTGAAAAAGCAGGTGTATACAAAAAAGAAGGAGAAGATTATGATATCTATGTTCGATTTAATGAAGACAACCGATACAATACCAGTGCACTCTTTAATCAAAATATTACCTTTAGAGATCCAGCTTCAGGGAAACTAAAAGAAATACCTGTTTCTACCGTAGCTTCACAAAAAAATACTTCTTCATTTAGTGCTGTAAAACATAAAGATACTAAGAGAGTAGTAACGGTATACTCTGGTTTACAACCAGGATTCACTGATGCAGGAGCAATTGTATCTCAGATTCAAACCGAGATGGCCAGTTTTATAACGTTACCCAGAGGAGTGAAGATTGATTATACAGGTCAGATAGAGGAACAAGGTAAACAGATGGCTTTCTTAATGGGAGCATTTTTCTCTGGATTGGGACTTATTATGTTGATTCTAATATTTCAATTTAGTTCTATTTCTAAACCTACCATTATTATGATTGCTATTTTCTTGAGTTTTATTGGAGTGTTTGGAGGTATATTAGTTACGGGAGCTTCTTTTGTGATTATGATGACAATGATGGGTATTATTTCATTGGCAGGGATTGTTGTAAACAATGGAGTAGTTTTACTCGATTATACACAGTTACTGATAGATCGTAAAAAAGTAGAACATAATGTACTGGAGAAAGAACTACTACCTAATGATGAGGTAATGAAAATTATTATTAGAGGTGGTAAAGCGCGTTTACGACCAGTATTATTAACAGCAATTACTACTGTATTAGGATTAATACCACTAGCTATCGGATTCAATTTAGATTTCTTCTCCTTATTCAGTACCGGAGATCCCAAAATATATCTAGGTGGTGATAATGTAATTTTCTGGGGGCCACTAGCCTGGACTGTTATCTATGGATTAATCATAGCTACATTTCTAACCTTAATTATTGTTCCCGCATTATTCTTTATTGTACACCGAATAAAAGTTAGATTTAGTAAAAAGAAAGTTGCTGTAGTTACTGCAACAGTATAATATTTTATAAAATTGATTACAAAAAAACGTCACGGGTATACCGTGACGTTTTTTGTTTAGTTCTCATCCCTAAATATTATTTATATTATTTAACGATTTTTGAGGTAATGTTAAGTTTTGCTGACTCTAATAAATCATCAATTCCTTTATTATATTTTATACTGGGATAAAATACTGCAGTTGTTTTATACGTTCCTTCTGGGTAGTCTCTAGAATTTACAGTTACTGACACGTCTCTGCTTTCGCCAGGTATTAATCCTCCTGAAGGCAAAGTTCTACGAGATGTAATCACTCTGGTAGGAGTTGTAGGCTCTTGATTTTCATAAGTAGTAGCTTTTTCATATTCGAGTAAATGATTTCCTTGATTAATCCACTTTGTAACCGTAAATGTTTCTGAATTACCTTCTGTCGCATCTGGGGTTGTAATAGATACTGTTTCTATTCTAATAGGATTTACTACATCAACAATTACTGTAGTGGTTCTAAGTTTATCATTATTTTTATCCTTAACTGCTAATATAAAATTCTTAGGATATTTAAAATCAATACTTGCATTTCCTTCAGGATATTCTATATCCATATCTACAGGTGCTACAGAAGAATCCTGAGTATAAAAAAGTTTTGTTCCATCATAAGTAATAGTAGGTATTAACTTTGTGAAATCTGTTCCCACAGGAACAAATAGATATATTTTATCTAGTCCGGTATCTTCAATAGTTCTTGAAATCGTTATATCATTTGGCAAACTTGGGTTTTTATTCTTTTCGAACATAAAGCCTGTTATCTTTAAAGTTTCGGGTATAATTGGATCTTCTTTTACAATCCTAACATTATAATGAAGTAGCTCTTTCTTGTCACCAATGGCAGCATTAATCGTATATATATTTATCTTTTGATCTTCATAAGACAGTCCAATCTCATTACCAGGAGAAATACTAAACTTACTCAGGTTAAGTTCTGCTGATGTTATGGATGCACTTACATTATCTAAAGTGGTTGTACTAGATACAGTAATTTTAATTTCTCCATATTTTACTTCTTTATTTTCTACAATCTCTGGATCAACAATATTTATTTCTTTGTATTGTATTCCAAATAGTGGGAAACCCTTAAGCTTTCCTTCTTCTATAGTAATCTCTGGTGTTAGAATCGTAGAGTCATCATCACTAGAATTACAGCTAATCATAAAAAATACAGAGAAAATAACACTTCCTATATTTGATAATTTTATAATACGTCTCATTGCTTGTTTTTTAAATTTATCAAGCAAATCTATACTCCCTCTATATTGTTTCTAAATTTATATGGTATATCGCACTCTTTACTTGGTGAATGTATTAAAATGCAGGGTAAAGCTGATTCGTTTTTCTAGTATTATGTGGCAATATTAAATGCAATGGTATAGTAAGCTCCAGGATTAGAAATAATATGTATTGATCCATTAATTTGTTGAGTTAACCCTTGTATGAGTTGCATCCCAAGAGATCGGCTGTTTTCAATCTCAAAATCTTCTGGAAAACCAACTCCTGTATCTTTTATGGTAAGGATACATTGGTCTTTATCCCTAGAAGCCTCTATACTAATTTGCCCTCCTTGATTATCCCTAAAAGCGTGCTTAATACTATTGGCAATAATCTCATTAACAATTAAGCCACAAGGAACCAGATAGTCCATATCTAAATTAATATCTTCTATCTCCCTATTTATAGTTATGTTTCGTTCAGAAAGGTGATAACTGGTCTTGAAATGAGTTAATAAACCATCTAAATAGGTTTGCAAATTAATTAAGGATAAATCATTAGACTTGTACAGTTTTTCATGAATAATAGCCATTGCTTGTATTTTGTTCTGAATCTCTTGAAAAATCTCTGCAGCACTTTTATCCTCACTAAATTTATGCTGAAGACTTAACAAACTAGATACAATCTGCAAGTTATTTTTCACCCGGTGATGCACTTCTTTTAATAGTATTTCTCGATCTTTCAGGGTTTGAGATATTTTACTGTTTTTTTCTGCAAGGATTCTATTGGTTTTTTGTTTGTTTTTGTAAGCATACAATAGTGTTACTAGTACTATTATTAATCCTGCTAATCCTGCTATCAATACAATTTGTGTAGTTTGCTGGTTTTCATTTTCTAAAACCTTTATTTTATTTTCTTTGGTTAGTATTTCTACTTCTCTTTCTTTACTTTCCAAATCAAATTTGGCTTGTATCTCCCGGAGTTGCTTATGTTTTTCCTCTGTAAATAATGAATCTTTAACTGCATTGTATTTTAATAGATATTCATAGCTTTTTTTATATTCTTTTTTCCTGTTAGAATACTTATGAAGTGTCTGGTATACTCTTGATAATTGTGGTAAAGCTTTTGTCTTTAATGCTGCCAACAATGCTTTATCGTAATAAGATATTGCAGTTTTAGTATTTCCAAGTTTATCGTAGATATCTCCCAATGTTAAATATGCTAATGTAATATCTTCAGAAGATCCTCTTTCTAATCGAATCTGTAATGCCTTTTTAGTATGTTCTAAAGCTTCATTAAAGTTTTTTTTCTCTATATTTATTTGGGATAGATTATTATATCCCGATATAACGACTTCGGTATAATTTGTTTTTTCAGCAATACTAATAGATTCTTTTAATATATTTTTGGCCTTTGCAAACTCTTTTTGACGCATATACATTTCACCAACAGCACCCAAAATATGAGCTCTAAATTCTTCGTTTCCAATTTTTTTAGATAATGTTAATGCTTTATTGTAATATACTAATCCATTCTCATCATCTTTCAATCTACAAGAATATAAAGAACCTATGTTACCCGTTATTCCCACAACAAAATTCTCTTCTTCTAATGTTTCATAGATCTTAAGTGCTTTTAAATAATAATCCAATGTCTGGTTATAATCACCCATTTTTACATAAGTCACCCCAATATTTTGATAACTCTTTGCAACTCCCAATTCATATTCTAACTTTTTTGCGATCTCCAGCAATTTTTTATTACAAAACAATGCCTTTTCATGCTCTGATTTAGCATTATAGAAATTCCCCATTCTTAAATAAAAAAACCCGGTATCCTTTGTATAATCATCCTTCACCAATTCTAACCCTTGCTTAGCATACTCAAGAGCTTTTTCTATTTCTGTCTTACCATATATATTGACTAATTGTTTATAGGTTTCTATTTTTTCTGCTTTAGAACCTGTCATTAGTTTTTGTTCTAAACTATCAGTTTGTGCAATAGTCATTGAAACAAAACAAAACAAAAAAAAGAGACAACTATACCTCTTAAAAAAATGCACTATTCTCTTCATATTTATAGAATATCCAATCGTTCTAATAATTGACTTTTATATGCTTTACTTACCGGAATATTTTTATCCCCAATAAAAACAAATCTGTTTTCTATTTTATCAATTTTGTCTAATGCCACAATATATGATCTATGAATTCTCAAGAATTTATCCTGTGGCACTTTTTCATAGAACTCTTTCAAAAACATATTTACCACAACCTTTTTATTCCTGGTGATAATTTGAGTATAATTATCCATGGCTTCTACCCATAAAATTTCATCTATTTTAACACGTATAAGCTGAGATTTATCCTTAATAAATAGAATGTCTGATACTTTATTGTTTGGAAGCACAATTCTGGAGCTTTTGTTTTCGAGTTGTTTTTGCAAAGCTATTTGAAGCGTAAAAGACAACTCTTTTACATTAAAGGGCTTTAATATAAATCCAAAAGGTTTGGATTGTAAAGCCTCTTTAAATGTAGCATCATCTCCATTAGCAGTAAGAAAAACAATTGGAATTTTATATTTCGAATAAATATCTTCTGCAGCTTCAATACCATTTTTATCTCCAGAAATATTAATATCCATTATAACAATATCTGGCATAGTTTCTACGCTATATTTCATTGCCTCTTTATAATTACTTGCAATCCCTACTATAACATAATCTAATTTCTCTAAACTAATTTTAATATCTAATGCAATTGAAAACTCATCTTCAACTATTAATACTTTTTTGTTCCTTACCATAAAAATAACTCTCTTTGCCTTAGGCTACAAAGCTATTTAAATACCAACCTGTTAGTATTAAAAAAGTATTAATATTTTACAAGATTAGCAAGGCAAATTACAATCAATAAAAATTCACATATTTTAAATAAATCATTCATGGTCCTTGTTGTTTTATTCGCATAAACTTATTTGATCCCTAAATATTAGCAAAATCAATATGGTTAGTGGTGTAGTTTTGATGGTGAATGAATCTAAAAAAGAGGTAGGGAAATTTCTATTACCACAAAACAGTATTCATAATTAAAAAAACGGCTTCTATACTTTCGTATAAAAGCCATTTAGGGGAACATAATTTTTTTCACTCCTGACTAAACTAAATATAAGTGAGTTTGTATTTATACATCAAAATTAGGAATTCTTCTCCCCTAATTGATTTCACTTTCTTGCGATAATTATGTCACTTTTTCACATTAACTATGTTTTAGTAAATACTTAGCAATCTCAGCCTTATTTTACCCAAAATGAATTATCATTAACAATTCAGGCTTTTACTTTTTACTCATTTTAGGGAATCAAAACCTCTTTTCTTTTAAAAAAAATATACCAGTCTCAAAAAATGAGACTCATGCGTAGTACAATTGTACTGTTTATCTATAGAACATCTTGAACGTTTTACCATAATTGTATTATGGTCATAATCTTTAATTTATATATGTTCTTAGCATTTATGTATATTACAATACACTTATAATGTAGTCATAGTGTGCCATAAGCTAGGATATTGAATATTAGAAAATTCTATTGGTGAATTGTTAAAATTGTATTAATTTCGTTATCCCAACATAGCTATTACACATTGAAACTAAAACTACTCATCTTTTTTCTGGGCTTTACTTTAATTGCTTCAAGTCAAAATCTGGAGCAAATAGGTAAGGTTCCCCTACTTCGATTTAATGGTGGAATTTCTGGTAATGGTGTATTTTATGATGGTACTGCAAATCGAGACCCTTTTACTTATTTCGTAAATGGTAATCTTAATTTCAATATTAGTGGTGTCTATAACATCCCTTTATCCTTTTCATATACCAATCAGGATTTTGGATATAGTACACCTTTCAAAATAAACCGCCTAAGTATCCATCCTTCTTATAAATGGGTAGCAACCCATATAGGTGATGTTTCTATGACTTTTTCTCCATATACACTAAGCGGTCATCAATTTACAGGAGGAGGAGTTGATCTTACCCCCAATGGACCTTTTAAAATAAGTGCACTTTATGGTAGATTCCTTAAAGAATCTGAATATAATCCAGAAACTCCAGAAGCAATACCTGCTTATAAACGAATGGGATTTGGATTTAAAACCTCTTACGCATTCGAAAAAGCTTCAATTGGACTTATATTTTTTACTGCAAAAGATGATGAAACTTCGATTCAAAATTCATTTCCAATAGAATTAGAGTTAACCCCAAAGGAAAACGCTGTGGTAAGTGCAGAAACCAATTTCACAATATTTGAAAAAGCCAAAATATATTTAGAATACGCAATTTCGGGAATTACTGAAGACACTCAGGCGTTAGAATCACGAACATCAACAGGAACTCTTTCTTTTTTATTAAACGAAAATTTAACCACAAACTATTACAATGCGTTAAAGGCTCAACTTGACTATCCTGCAGGTAATGGTTCTGTTGGTGTTGGGTATGAGCGTATTGATCCCGGTTATAGAACTTTTGGTGCTTATTACTTCAACAATGACCTCGAAAACATAACTTTAAATGCTTCTCAAAGCATCTTTAACAATAAAGTTAGTCTTAATGTTAATGCTGGTCTTCAACGAGATAACCTAGACGATACTAAAAGCTCAGAATTACAACGCATCGTAAGTGCAGTTAATATTACATACACAAGTTCAGAAAAACTTTCTATTAATGCCGGGTATTCTAATTTTCAATCTTATACTAATATTCAGAATCAATTTGATTTTATTAATGAGGTTAATCAATTTGATAACATAGATACACTTAATTATCGTCAAATATCTCAAAATGCAAATCTAGGGATCAATTACACGCTAAAAAAAACAGAAAGTAAACAGCAAGCCGTTAATCTAAACCTTACCTATCAAAACTCTGACAATAAACAAGGTGGAACAACTATAGAGAACGGATTATCAAAATTTTATAACGTTGCTTCGGCATACACTTTGGGTTATCCCAAAAACTCACTTAATTTTTCGTTGGCTGCCAATGTTTCATATAATACCGTTGGAGTAACCGATAATCTAACTTTAGGGCCTACACTTAGCGCTACCAAGTCTTTTTTTGACAAAAAACTAAGAACTAATTTCTCTAGTTCATATAATGCTGCGTTCAATAATGGCGAAAAACAAAATGATATTTATAATATTAGATTAGGAGGTAATTATTCTTTTTATGAAAGTCATAACCTAAATCTAAACCTACTTTCACTATTTAGAAATACAAATACTGGTAATAATACAGATTTTACAGCAACTTTAGGGTACACATATACCTTTGACACCTTTAAGATAAAGTTCAAAAAACGCAATAGAAAACTTTTGAACGAAGAAGATATAGCCAAGTTAGGTACATTACAATTTAGATATCGCTCTGTAGTCTATAGTGGTACTATCCCAGAAATCACAGAGCAACTTACTAATGTAAAGAACAGTTCAAGGTTCTTAAATATCCCTCAAGAAAAACAAGGAGATCTAAATTTCTTGTTCGCTACAGTAAAGGAACAGACAAAACCAGAACTGTATAAAGAAAAAGCTTTAGAGTTTTTAGCAGTACTTTATAGCTATGAAGATTTCTTAAAAGCGTACGATACTATACTCTATGAAGTTATAAAAAGTTTGAAAGATGATATGCAGTTTATTGATTTTAAGCTTGAACGAAGTTTTGTAAAAACCAAAATAGAATTGGATGAACTTAAAAAAGAGTCTCCTGATCATATAAAAGAAATAGAAGAACTTAATAAAGAACTTGATAACAGGCAGAAGAAATTAGTAGGTCATCGATGGATGAAGAAAAAATTCGATAGGTATACCAGCATTGAAGCGGTTAAAAAACCTGATGATCTGATCGCTGCATTTAAAAAGCGTGAAGCACAAAATGCTTTTAAGTTATATGAAGAAGAAGAAAAAGATGTTAAAAAAATTAACTTATATTTGGAAGTCCAAATCATTGATTTCTACTACCATAAGTCACTTGAAGAGGTAAATCCTGATAAGTTCGAACTTAGATATATAGATAAGATTTAAAACCAACTTAACCCATGAAGAAACAGTTACACTTTCTGTTCCTTATTGCACTTTTTGCATTACAAGGTATACGATCACAGACTTTTCCGGTGACATTGTTACCTCAGCCAATACCGCCTGCTCCTATTTATTTCTCTTCATATGCAGACGTATCCTCCACGAATAGCCCTTTACGACTTCAGATCATTTTAAATGACCTCTCTGTTGCAAATCGTGAGATTAGGTTAAAAACTTATTTTGAAGGTAATGGGATTGCTTTTCAGAGTAAAGATGTTGTTATAGGCGCACCTTCTTTATTTATAGAAGGAGGTATCCCGCTAACATTAACCAATGTAGAACTTGCTCCTTATTTTGCCTTTGAAAATATCACTGGGATATCACCTACAATTTATGGACAATCTATACCAGAAGGTTCTTATCAGTTCTGCTTTGAGGTTTTTGACTCACTTACCGGTGCACGTATATCACAAAAAACCTGTGCAACAACATATATTTTTCAGAATGAACCACCATTATTAGTTACTCCTTATAATCGGGATGATATTACCGAACAGAACCCATTAAACTTAATGTTTCAATGGACTCCGAGACATATCAATGTAAGTAATGTACAGTATGAATTGAGTATTGTAGAAATATGGGATCAAACTATAAACCCTCAAGCCGCATTTTTAGCATCTCCTCCATTCTTTCAAACTACAACAACAAACACTTCCTATTTATACGGACCTGCAGATCCTCTATTTTTACCAAACAAACGATATGCATGGAGAGTACAGGCAAAAGCATTAAATGGTGCAGAAGAAATAGGGCTATTTAAAAATAATGGTTTTAGTGAAGTTTACTGGTTTAATTATGTGGCACCATGTGACACTCCTAATAATGCACGACACGAAGTAAAAGGGGCGCAACAAGCAAACATATTATGGGATGACTTTACTACCGATGTTCCAGAATTTATAGTTCGCTATCGTGAAAAAGGAAATAATAATGAATGGTTTTTTTCTAGAACCAGCGGCAATTGGATAACACTATGGGACTTACGCCCTGGGACAACATATGAGTACCAGGTAAACAAAAAATGTCTTATTTCTGAAAGTGAGTACTCTATCTTACAAACGTTTACTACACTAGAAGAAAGTGATGAAACCAGTCTTATCGACTGTGGTATTTCTCCCGATATGAATATCGAGAATATGGAACCACTAGAACAGCTTTTACCCGGTAATATATTTAAAGCTGGTGATTTTCCGGTTAAGGTAATAGAAGCCAATGGAAGTAATGGCCGGTTTTCTGGTAAAGGATATGTCTCTTTCCCTTATTTTAAAAACATCAAAGTAGCCGTAAATTTCACAAATATATTTGTGAATAATGAAAGCCAGCTTGCAGAAGGTACAGTCGTAACAGTGTATGATCCCAGCTGGGGAAACATTCTTGATATTGATGAGGTCATTGATGTTGTAGAAGATATTGCAGATGTTGTAACAGGCGGTGATAACACCGAAATCCCTCAATTGGATTATGATATCGACACTAATGATATTAGCATTACCGATGGACAAATTATCATTACAAAACCAGACGGCTCTCAAGATACTTTTGATTATGATGAAGGAGATACGTATACCATTACCGATGCTAGTGGAGATGAATGGACTGTAGATGATAAGGGTAATATTACCCAGACTGGTCAGGGAGATCCATCTCCTCCTTTAACTTCAAATAATGCAGATGGTATCAGATCAGGTACTCATGGTGGTACTGTAGATGACCCATATGTTGATGCGATTACAAATGATGTGGTTAAGGTTACTTTTAGAACAGATAGCGATACTCGTTTTGCCTTGGATCAGGTTAATAATGATTATGAAACCTCAAAATATCCTAAAATAAATGCTTCTGCCGGTGAATCCTATTATCCAGCCCATAAAGCAGCCGTGCAAGGAGAGGATGATGTGTTTTATGCAGATATAGAGATTAGTGATGCCAAAATAAACATTGATAGTCTTATTATAAAAACAGTAGAAAACAAAGCAATAAAACATGAGAGAATAGTAGGCACAAATACTTATAAAATAACTGTACCTGGTGCTAATCCTTATCGTACCGAAGAATGTGTCGTTACATATTTAGATACTGCTGATAATAAATATAAAATAGCTGCAAGTTTCTTTGTTCATCATATTAAGAAACATACAGAAGTACCTGTGCAAGTTGTAACCGTAAATGGCGGAAATGCCATAACCAACTTCGAAGCAGAGTTAAATGATATTTTTGGCCGTGCCGGTGGGAAATTTAAAGTGAAACCCGACGTAATCAATCTTACCATTACACAGGATTCTTGGGATACCGGTGATAAAAATGGTATCATAGATTATGACGGAAGCGGACTATTATCAGATTACCCGACCGAGCTTAAGAATATTTATCAGGAATTCAAAAAACAATATCCAGATTACGACTCTAGACAATACTTCATTTTTGTACTTGGAAATGAGTTTACGGTTTCTAAATCCCTAAGTGGTTTTATGCCCAAAACCCGACAATGGGGATTCCTTTTCGAAAAACACATGGGTGACGGTTTAGAGAAAAAAGATTCTGCCCTTAAGGTAGCTGCTCATGAGCTAGGTCATGGGGTATACACTCTAGCGCATCCTTTTGGAGAAAATCCAGATAATTCTGGACAGGCCAATACCTGGTTAATGGATTATGGCAATGGTACAGAACTAGGCTATCCCAATTGGGCAACTATGAGCGATCCTAGCCTAAAATTATACTTGTTTCAAGATGATCAGGATGGAGAACTTGCCAACAGAACGTGGTTAACTCCAGACTGGAAGCCTTTTAGATTTGATCAATCAAACGTAATTACTAGTAGAGCTAATTCTGCACCCGTCACAAAAGGGAGCATTCCTGGGGTTTATTACGACAGCAAACATTATATAGCATCCTTTGATGGTACAAAATTTATTGGTTATGTTCATAAAAACTCAAATGACGTTTTAAAATTAGAATACAAAACACTCACAAATACCGATGAAATTTTTCTTTACAGAGATAATGGTCGTTGTGGTTCGGACTCTTATTACAAAACCACTTGGGAACATGTAAAAAATAAACCAAATTTCAAATTCACGGACAATTCTGCAATGGAATATCAAGGAATTATTCCTTGTAGGGATAAAACTTCTAATGACGGGAGTAGATGTGATAGGTTTGATTATTTTGACACCTCTAATCAAGATGATTTAGCTAAAATGAACAATTATCAAAATACGCTAAACGAATATTTAAAAAATGCCTTATCAAACATACCTCAATCTTCTAAAAATGAAGTAAGAATGAAAGGAGTGTTTAATCACATTCAATTCCCTAGTACTGTATCTTCAATAGTCAAAAATAGTGAGCTTGAAATTTTAGAAGATAAACTACACTTACTCACATATAAAATGCCCGATACATATGTTGTAGTTTCATTTATACAAATTGAAAATAATCACTCGCTACAAAATAATCAAATTAACGATATAGCTATACGATCAATTGAGCATAATGAATCCTTGATAGGTAATAAAAAAATAGTCCATATAATCGTCCCATATTCTAATTATGAATCAATATTTGGAGTAGGTTTTTTTAATAACGATAGCTGTTATAATATTGGATATGGAGAAAGTCAAAATGGTATCGTAACTAATAACTCCACTTATCAGCAAAAATCAAAAATTTCTCAAGGAATTCTTGAAATTTTTAAACAAATTGAAAAACCATTATTCATAAAAAGGTTTTACATAAAAGCAGATGGTTCCATGGCGGAAACTGCCTTAGGTAAGGAAAAAACAGCTGGATATGATGCTATAAATGTTTTACAATTTTACAAATCAAATTACATCTCTCAAATAGATAATTTACGTAGCCAAGCAATTGGAGTTATATCTCAATTTGCTCATGTAAACTCTAGCGATGAAAACCAAATTACTAATCTACTAAATCAATATAAATCCATAAAATCTCAAATCAAAGATCTATATCTAGATGCTGATTCCAAAGAGGTTAATCTTGATGTCATAGGGAACAAATCTACTTGGAAATATCATCAACCGACCAATTTAGGGAAGCTTAGGGAAGTTTATATTCCTAACCAAGATGTAACTCATGCATACTTTTTAAGTCAAACTGCATATTTTGGTTTTGGTCAAAATTTCAATATATACTTTGGGTTTAATGACTATCTGAACCCCGATTTACATTTCTACAATTTTGACAAATTCACTGTTTTTGATCCACTTGTGTATGGACTTGCTGATGGTCTAAGTTTAATTCCGGTACCACCACTCGACTCAGCGGGAGATGCTCTTGGGTTCATCTATGCTTCTGCCAGGGGGGATTTAAGTAAAGCTCCGTTTTATGCATTAGGACTTGCGTTACCTGTTGGGGCAGGATATCTTAAATTAGGATCAAATGCAGCGCAAGATGTTTTTGTTGTTGTTGCCAAAAAAACAGATGCAGGAGAAGTTATTTTAAGGAGTAGACTCAAAAACGCAGTTAAAGCAGATGAAGTTATAGTAACTACACCTTTAACTACAAATGCAACAAAAGCAGATGAAGTTGTTAATCGTCTAAACTCATCTGAAAACAAACAGAAAATTGCTAAATATTTCGATGATGCTGCTAAATTAAGTGATGATCTTTTCGCTTTCTTAACACCTGCTCCGGCAGGTTGGACTGATGATATGGTTAACGCTTTTAAAACAGAATATGAACAAGGGAGTAATGCTTTTAAGGCAATCTTCAATGTTACAGATCAAGCTAAAAAACTAGAATTAGCAAATTCATGGAAAAGATTACGAAGTAAATTTCCTGAAAGACCATTTTGTAAGTAAAAAATATGTCAATGAAAAATCTTAAAAACTATATAGTTTTATTGCTAATACTATTTTTTAGTATAAGTACAGTTTCAATTGCACAGCCCTCCTGTCCTATTGGTGGTTTAGCAAATGATTTAACCGACAAACAACTAGGACCAGCTGTAAAGGAGTTTATAGATAATAATGATGGCATTGGATCATGGTTATTTCTGTTTGATGCATTTCAGCAAACAAGAGTATTTACAAAAGATGTTCCTACATTAAACAAAATTAAAGGTTTATTAAATGATGTAAATTTCAAAAATAAACTTGGAGACAATTGGGCCGATGAACTAAGTATTGTTTTAGAAAAAAACAGAGTGTTGCATTGTAATGCGGCTGGATCCGCTACAGGATTATCCAGATATTTCTCTAATATGGATGAGTTTTTGGATGAGTTCAAATATTTAGTTGATAATTTTGATATTTCGCAAGGAGGAGCCAATCAATTTTATAGATGGGTTAAACGCATTAACTTAAATGGATCGGCCATGGCAAACCCTAATTCTCCCATAATTGCCGAAATGTATCAAACTCTTTATTTGTTAAAAAAACGGGGATTTAAAGGTGGTGACATTAGATCCTTCGGTGGAACGTTCGCTGTAGGAAGTAATAAATATGACTTACTTACCCAAGCAAATAAATATATAGAACTTAAAAATGTAAATTTTGTAGACTATCCATTAAAAGGAAACGCTCATGTTACTCAACAGTTTGTAGAAGGGTATTTAAAAAATATTTCAAGTTTTGACAATTTTGAATTTGTAGTACACTTTAAAAAATTAAATGCACATGGTTGGGCGAACAAAACTACCGCTTTGAGTAATATGAAAAATCAATTTAAAGAATTTATTAAACTCAAACCGGATGAAACTTTTAATGCTATTTGGGGTAATCAAAATTTAAGAACAAGTCTTTTTGGTGCTATTCCAGCAAATCAACTCAATATATTAAAAAATAGTAAAAAAACAGTTTTTAATAATTGGGTAGACACTTTAGATGATAGGCTGTATAAATTTATAAAAATTGAATGATGTATAAATTAAGTCACACAAACAAAAATGTACAATATTATTATGTAAATGAACAGATGTTACACTATTCTGATCATCTGTATTATAATTTTAAAAAAATTTCTGGAGAAAACATCATTGGAGGAAGTTTATTAGATCATAATCATATTATTGTAAATAAAGAAGAACGACAGCTAATCATAGATACTAATTTAATAACAATCCAAGAGTTTTCAAATGATATCATACTTTTTGACACTTTTATTAAAACCCCAACAAATAGAATTGCATCAGTAAATACGATATTTAATGATGATGGGAGCATTGTTTGTAATTGGGTTCTTTTCAATTATACTACAAATAAGGTTATTCAAGATTTTAGGATCAAAACTAGTTACTGTGTTCCTGTTTATATCAACGAGAATATCATTGTTTTTCAAGATATGAACAAACTAACATCTTATAATATCCAAAACGGAACTGTTTTATGGGAATTTAGCGATGAATCTTTAGCAAGTCATATACTAGGAACATTTAATAATGAAATAATATTACCTACTACAGCGAACTCGATTTTGACATTAAATGCTCATACAGGAGTAAAGGAAAAAGAGTGGAAAGAAATTCCCAAAATCAATATAGGTTCTCAAATAGAAGGAGTTATACCAGAGCCTAGTAGTTTCGTTTTAGATATAGAGAATAAAAAACTTATTGGAGCTATTGGAACCAATTATATTGAAATAGAACTAGATACAAACAAAATAAAGCATATAGATCTCATTGAAGAACTTCAAAAAAGTAATATTTTTTTTATAAAGCAGATCACAGACAATCCCTTTACAGAGACTCATTTATTCTTAACGGCCATGATGGAACAAAATAAAAATGATGAAAAATGGTCTTATGATTGTTTATTCGCCTTAAATAGAAAAACTTTTAAAATAGATTGGAAATACAATTTTGAAACACAAAATTTAGGCACACATACTCCTAAAGCATCAAAGAATCATTTATATCAATTAGATAATGACGGAACTTTATTTGTATTCGAAAAACAACTAGAAAACACCTCTGTCTAAAAATTATTACTAGCATAAGTGTTGTCTTATTCTCGTAAAATTAAGAGAAAAATGAGCATCCAAAAGGATATTCATAGTAAACAAACCCACTTTTGCAAAGTCTTCAAACTTTGCTGGGTAATCAAAAGCAAAAAGTCAAACAATAAAAATGACTAAAAAAATAAAAACATTAAACAATAGTAAAAAGTAAACCAAAATAGAATGAAAAACTACCATTTACTCTTACTTACCCTGCTCCTATCGGTAGCCTGCTTTGCCAATACTGGTAAAGATTCGTTATCGGTTGCTAAAAAGAAAACGGCATCGTCGTTATATAAAAACCCGATAGCCAAAGGACTAGACTCGCTGGCATTACAGCGATTAGCTGCTTTTAAAGCAAAACGGATAAAGGATCAGGCGGGTAGTGCCTATGCTTTACGTAAATACAATACCAAGCAGTTTCGGTCTTTTCCAGAATTAGAAACTCCATCGACAGGTGCTCCTACCGAAAATTTCTTTCAGGGATTAGCAGAGTTTACCAAAGATTATATCAAAAAAATCTATAAACCTACTCCAAAAACAGATTCTTTGGTCAGTAAAGCCAAAGAACTATTTAAAGAGATAGAAAAGCAGGAAAATTTCATCAATATCATCAGTGGTAAAGAGTTACTTCAATTTCCTGTTGGAATCAAAAAACAAGTATCCACAAATTCATCAATTACCATTGGTATTGTAAAGGCCAAGTTACATGCTAACTATTCTGAAGTAGATTTATTTGCAAAACTTACATTAGGTGAATTAAGCACCGAATTGTTTTTTGGAGCTAATAATGTAAAACTATCTCATGAAGGAGGAATTTATGGTGAAGCACAATTAAACCTGTTAGGTGATTTTCCGATAGGACAAAGTGGTGGACAATGGATTATCACTTTTAAAGGAGGATTAGAGAGTGATGGTAGTGCTACAAAACAAACGTATATCACCATCGATTGTACGGGTAAAGTAAAAGAAATAGCGCTAGAAGCCGATGTACGAATCGCTAAAACGGTGGCAATTCCATTAAATGATGATGGTACCAAAAAATTTCCGGGAGAAACAAAACCACAAGATGGTAAAAACCCTGCCGGTAATGAAAGTTATGTAGGAGCTAGTTTCAGTTTTGTAGCAACCTCGTTACAAGATCTTTTAATCGAACTGGATTTACCAAAATTCGAACTTAAACCTTTACCTGGGTGGGCGTTCAAAATGCATGATGTAGTATTGGATCTTAGTGATACCAAAAACTCACCACTAGTAGATTTCCCTAAAATCTATGATGAGCAACAATTAATCCCTTCAAATCAAAAAGAATTATGGCGTGGCTTTTATGGTAATGAAGTAAGTGTCACTCTGCCACCAGAATTTCAGATTACAAAGTCTGAAGAACGTATTTCTTTTGGAGCAAAAGGTTTACTAATCGATAACTTTGGAGTATCTGGGAACTTTTTTGCATCTAATTTATTTAATATTAATGAAGGAAATGCTGGTAAATGGCAATATTCACTAGATTCTGTAAATGTAGATATACAGGTCAATCATTTTATCAAAGCCGATTTTAGCGGAGAACTAGTACTCCCAATTAGTAAATCCGATTCTAGTAGTAATGGAGCTCTGGGTTACAAAGGATTGATTACTGCAGATCAACACTACAGCGTTCGGGTAGAAGTAACAGAAGATGTAGATTTCAATATTTTTAAAAGTAAAGCAAAGCTATTTCCCGAGTCCTATATTAAAATGGAGGTAGAGAACGGAAAGTTTTATCCCGAAGCTAACCTCACCGGGCTTATGGCCTTTAATAAGGCTCAAAAAGATTCTCTAAATGCCATATCATCACAGGATAAAGATAGAGATGTAGACGATATAGAATCTCTTAATTTTGATGGTCTTTCCTTTCAAAATTTTAAAATTCAGACAAAAACACGCCCCTACCTCTCTATAAAATACATGGGATTCAAAGACACTATTGCACTGCCCAAAATTGCAGGGTTTCAATTAGGGTTTTATGATATCAAAGCAAAAGTATATGAAGATGATCGTGCAGAAATAGGACTTAATAGTTATCTCAATCTCGATAAATCAGGGATCAAAGGAGATGTTAGGCTTCGTATTATAGGAAAACTAAAAGAAGGAGATTATTTAAAATGGCAATTCGATAAAATTGAAATCGATGAAGTTGAAGTTGATGTAAAGCGTAAAAACTTTGAATTTTATGGTAAACTTGCCTTTTTTAGGGATAATCCAATATACGGAAAAGGACTATCTGGTAAACTTAGACTATATGCCGAAAGTCTGAAAATCGAACTCGAAGCTAAAGGAATTTTTGGACGACAAGACGATTTTAGGTATTGGTATGTCGATGCTTTTGGCAGACCGCTTTCAAGCAAGAGTGATAAAGCCTTAAAAATCCATGATATCGGTGGTGGGGTCTACCATCATATGCGAAAAGCAGGGATGGATGAACGTGCAGAAAGCATGTCGGGAATTTATTATCGTCCCGATATAGATACCGAATTTGGCTTTAAAGCTATGGCCGCTTTTGAGGTAAAAAAATCAGCAACCTTTACAGGGTTATTTGCTATCGAAATGAGTTTCAACAGCCAATCTGCTGGTGGTGGAATCAGCAGGCTTGGATTCTATGGTGGTGCAGCATTAATGACTTCTGGTGGTAGCAGTGGTGGTGGTAGCGGCGGTAATGCTCCTTTCGGGACTGTAGATGGTATGCAAAAGAAATTAGCAGAAAAAGAAAAGTCAATCAGTAACTTCCATGAGATGTCCATTGATAAGGAAGGGATTAAATATTTTGCTACAGAAGTATTTCCGAATATCTTAACCGGTAAAGAACAATTTGCTGCGCAATTAGCTATCGATTTTGATTTTAGAAATGATACCTACTGGGGGATGTTTGATGTATTCCTTAATCTTGGTCAGATTAGAGGTGCCGGAGAGAAAAACAGATTGGGATATATCGAATTTTATGATGCCCCCGATGATTGGTACATCTATATTGGTACTCCTACCAAGCGTTTTGGTGTAGCTGGTATTCCTATAGGACCATTTGATGCCGCATTTGACTTGTACTATATGACGGGAACAATTCTTCCTGATCCTGCATTACCAAAACCCGAAGTGATTGATATTTTGAACCTAAGTGGAGATGAGCTTCTTTTTGGCAGAAACTTTAATAGTCAATTAGCACAAGGTACCGGGTATGCTTTTGGAGCATATGTAGAAATAGGAAAAAGTTTTGATTGGGGAATCATATATGCATCGGTAAGAGCTGGTGTAGGCTTTGATTTTATGATCAAAGATTTTGGAGATGCGCATTGTAAAGGAAAAGCAGGGCCATTAGGTATGGACGGATGGTATGCCACGGGGCAACTCTATGCATTCCTACAAGGAGAAATTGGTGCTCAAATCAAAATTTTTGGTTTCAGAAAAAGAATACCTATTCTAAAAGCGGGAGTAGCCGTATTGGCACAAGGCCAGCTACCAAACCCTTGGTTCGTAAAAGGTTATGCCGGTGTAAAAGTAAGAATATTAGGTCTTGTAACCGTGCAGGCTCGACTTAAAGTTACTATTGGTGAAGAATGTGAAATTGTAGGTAAAACAGGGCTACAGGAAGTCGTCATTATCTCTGATATTTCTCCAGAAAACAACAGTGACAAAGTAGATGTTTTCGAAGCAGTTCAAGTTGCTTTTAATGTACCTATTGGCGAAGTTGTAGAAATCAGTGATGATTTAGGTTCAAAAAAATACCAGGTAGAACTTAAAGAAATTACAATAAAAGAAGGATCTACTACTCTTGCAGGTGAACAAGTATGGAACAGCAATAAAGACATAATGATCTTTGAACCAGACGATATTTTACCTCCTGAGAAAAAAATAACTGCAACGGTAAAAGTACAATTTAATGAATATAAAGGAGGCCAATGGGTAGCTGTTCTCGAAAATGGTCAACCAATAGTAGAAGAAAAAACAGTGAACTTTACTACTGGCAAAGCTCCTACAAAAATCCCATATAAAAATATCGAATATATGTACCCAATAGTGGATCAACGCTATGTTCTTCCTAAAGAAAGTAATACTGGATATGTACAGTTAGAACGCGGGCAAGATTACTTATTTGGTACAGAAGGTTTTAAAGACGAGTTGTTCTTTATTACCGAAAATGGAAAATCCACGAAAACCCAGTTTTCTTACGACACGGCAAATAACATATTAACTTTCAACCTTCCTAAGTTGCCTAATGAAACAGGAGTTGTTTATAAACTAATAACTTCAAAATTAGGTTCAGAGAGCAATGATGGTAGTACTTCAGAAGAAACTTATACTAATGTAAGTGATGATGTATCTATTTCTCAAAATACACTTACAGGAAATGCTTCTACTAATGCTTCTTTAACACGACTAGAATTCAATTTTAGCACAAGTAGATTTAATACCTTCAAAGAGAAAATAAGGGCAATGGATATAACAGACTACTATACTTTTATGGATGGTTCTTCTAATGCCGCACAGATGGAACTAAGAATTGCGAGATTCGAACCATTTGATGTTAATGAAGTATTAGGTACCCGATATAGTTTAAACAAACCTTTAATGTCTGGTGTTGGAATGAAGTCTGATTATTATTATGAAAAAGAAATTCATCCTTTACTCTATCAAAATTATCCTTTGGATACTAATATTCGGGTAAACAGAGATGAGAATGTTTTGGGAACACCTCCTATGAAAAATATTAAGCCTTCTCTAACATATAGTGAATATGTACAAAATAATCCAGAGAACACTTATCTAAAAGAACGTTTCCCTTTTCGATGGAACCTTGCTGCGGCATACAAAGAAGATTTTGTACATCTACAATATGTGATCGTAAACAGGTATCTAAATACTAATCCGATAGATACTAATGCTTATCAAAAATATAAATATATCATTGATGGTATATTCCCATATATTAATGTAGAAAAATACCAGGTAGAGTTTCAGTATGCACTGCCAAACAAAACATCTGGTAACAAAATTAAAGTAGATTATAAAAATTATTTTTAAAAGAAATGAGCATAGTTAAGAACTTCTATACCATAGAAATAATTGCTATGCGATTACATCTAACAAAAGAAAAAACAAATAGATGAAATTAAAATATTGCATACTATATATAATGTTGCTTTTTGGAAGCTTAAGTATTAGTATATCTGCACAAGAGAAAAGTACAGAAACTCCTAAGAAAATAGTGGTAAAAGCTTTCGCAAAAAAAGGAGCAATACTATTGCGTTGGGCAGTAACCGATAAATATGCCTGGAAATATAGTAATCAATACGGTTTTGTGGTAGAACGTACAACTGTGCTGCGTGATGGAAAACCTCTAACTAATCCTGAAAAGAGTATAATTTCTGGAGATACCATTAGACCGAGACCTCCAAAAGACTGGGAAAGTTTCATTCAGCAAAACGATATGGCTGCTATTGCAGCGCAAGCTATTTATGGAGAAACTTTTCAAGTAGATAATCAAGAAGAAAATCAATTGCTTAGGGTATTTTATGAAAGTGAAGAGTTGGATCGTCGATTTGGATTTTCATTATTCGCTATTGATCAAGATTTTAAAGTAGCTCAATATGCTGGACTTGGATATGTAGATACCGATGTTAAAGAAAACGAAAAGTATCTCTATAACATAAAAAGTGCTATCCCAAAAGAGCGAATGGAGTTGGAACCCTCTGGAGTTTTTATCAGCACAAAAGACATTGAAGAATTACCACAACCATCTGACTTTTTTGGGTATTTCTATAAAAATGCATTTGTTTTGGTATGGGAGTATGATCAGCTACTCCCCTATTATACAGCATACAATTTGGAAAGATCTGAAGATGGTCAGGTTTTTAATAAAATCAATGATGTTCCCATTACCAAATTAGCAGACACACCATATTCTGGAGTTTCCTATACCGATTCTATACCTCAATATGGTAAAAAATATTGGTATCGTATTGTAGGTATCAACTATTTTAGTGAAACCAGTCCTCCATCTGAAGTGGCAGAATTAATAGGATTTAAAGAAATAAAAACTGAACCTATAATTTCTGGCACAAATATTATTTCTGAAAATGAAGTAGAACTGGAATGGACTTTTGCCGAAGAAGAACAATGGAAACTTAGAAAATACGAACTTTTGCGTGCCGAAAAAGCAGTAGGGCCATATAAAACTGTAATTGATAGCATATCTCCAAATCAGAAAAAGATTACTTACGGGCCATTATCCGATATTAATTATTTTAAGCTCAAAGCTTTTGGGAAATATCAGGATTATAAAGAATCTCCTCCTGCTATGGTACAACCTATAGATAGTATTCCTCCAAAAAAACCACAAGGCCTGGAAGGAATTGTAGACACATTAGGTGTAGTTGCACTAAAATGGGTAAAAAACACTGAATTGGATTTAAAAGGATATGATATTTTGAGAGCCTATCGTAAAGATCAGGAATTCACAAAATTGAATAAAGCCAATCTTATTAATGAAAGTTTTATTGATAGTATCGATATGACCTCTTTTGACAAAGCAGTTTACTATCGATTAATAGCATTAGATAACCGTTATAACGAATCTGTACCTTCGGATACCTTAGTACTTAAAAAACCTGATAGAATACCGCCAACATCTCCAGTATTCAAAACTTATGAAATAAAAGAAGGTGCTGTGGATTTCTCATGGGTCAACAGCTCGTCTGATGATTGGGAAGCAACCGTAGTATATAGAAAAAATGTAACCGACTCTATAACTCAACCCTGGGAGAAAATATATCAGACAAGCATAGATTCTATCACCAGCTTTACAGATACAAAGACCAATCCAGGTAGGAAATACCAGTACACGTTAATTACAGTGGATCAAAGTGGTCTGGAAAGCGAACCGACCCCTCCCGTAGTTATTGTTATGCCAGGAAAATTGATGCAACCCGGGGTAAAAGGATTATATGCAACAGTAGATCGTGAAGGTAAATTTATACAACTCACCTGGCGATTTAAAGAAGAGAATGCTGTAGAGATACAAGTATATAGAAAGAGGGTTGAAGATTCATTTACCTTATATAAACGGTTAGCCCCAGATGATAAAGGGTGGATAGATCAAAATCTAACTCCAAATACTACATATAAATATGCTTTTAAAGCGGTATTTAATGATGGTAGTGTGAGTGAATGGAAAGAGATTGAAGTAAAATATTAATAAAAACATAGTTATGATAATGAGGTTAATACTATTAATACTCTTTTATACAGTACTATCTTTTCCGGTTTTGGCACAAGATCCACCAGAATATGGATTCCTTTCCCGAACAACCATAAATGCAACTCAGCATGCTAATATTCACGATTTTAGTGTTACTACAGATACTGGAGGCAACATACATTCTAGTGGATATTCTAGCAATTCAAGTAATGTAGGGAATACTTATTATCGTTTTGTAATTTTAAATGAACCATTCAATAACACAAGTGTACATATAGAAAATTCTTGGGAATCAATTAGAGAAGATAAAAGGTGTAATGGAAATAAAAGTTTTACCTACCCGAGAAATCAATTTAATGATACCCCTACAAATTCTTATAGTAGATGTAATTTTTCAACAAAAATTTATACAATTCATATCGATCGCCCAGATATGGATGAAATCTGCCCTCAACAAGAAATAACCTTAGGATATGGATTCCATTGGCAATTTAAATTAGATGGTTTAGGTTGGATCGATTTTCCTATATCCAAAAATGGGAGGACTACAACTTTTAGTTTACTAGAATTATTTAGCCTAACAAATACTCCTGATAATCAGTGGAAAAATAGTAACAGCATAAAATTTAAAACAGGGTATAATGGTGAGTTTACGAATATCATTACTCTAGGTATCATTAATTGCTCTCCCAAACTAGACGGGCCTATAGTTGATATTCAACCTACCTGTAGTAATAGTATCAATACGAATGATAATAACAATGGGAGTTTCACAGTTACTTTTGATAGAGAACTCGATGATACCAAACAAGAAAAAATGAACCTGCAGGTATATCGACAAGTAGGAAGCATCTTTGATGGTTATGAATCAAAAGTATTAACCAAAAGTGATTTCACTGGAGCTTCCTATACCTGGGAACCTAAAAACCTACCTGCCGGAACTTATAAATTATTCTGGCAAACCAAAAGTAACAATGAAGGCTTTGATGACATCAGCACAGTACCTGATGCCTATGATGAAAGCAATCCTTTTACACTAACTGCTCCTCCGGCATTATCGGTTAGTGGTACCCCTTCTCCCGTACAATGTTTTGGAGGAAATGATGGAAGCATTACAGTAATTCCAAATGGGGGAACACCAGGAACATCACCCCGCTATCAATATTCGATTGATAATGGAACTACATGGCAACAAGAAACCCTTTTTGATACATTATCAAAAGGAGACTATACCATACTCATTAAAGATAATAATGGCTGTGAAGCCTCTAGCAATACTATAACCATCATTGAACGTTTCATCTCTATTCCTGATGTAATTGGGTTATCTGCACTCATTAATAACCCTACTCTTATCAATGGTAATAATGGACGTATCGTAATCTCTGTATCTGGAGGATCAGAAAGCTATACTAATTATACATGGACCAGAAATGGTAATCCGTTTACGCCCCCTTCGGGATCAACCACTACAAATATCATCAACCTATATGAAGGAATCTATACTATTGTAGTAACCGATAGTAACGGATGTAGTTCTGAAATCGAAACATTCACCCTTACAGATCCTGAACCTATCGACATCTCTATCAATATGACTCCTAATACTGTCGATTGTTCTGATACCAAGGTCAATCTTATTGCAAGTGCAACAGGGGGATTCTTAAACTCTGGTGGGGACTACACTTATCTATGGGATGATGGAACTACCGGAGAAACCTTAAATAATGCAGGAATAGGAACCTATCAGGTAATCGTATCTGATCAAGGAGGAAATAGCCTCTCTAAATCTTTTCAAGTACAAGGACCTGATCCCATAACAGCGATATCATCTGTAAGCAATGTAGCATGTAAAAATGGAAATGATGGAACCATACAATTAACCATCAACGGAGGGACAGGACAATATACCGTAAACTGGACCAAGCTATTCGATAATACCTTCAACAAATCCGGAGCCAGTATAACCGATCTTACAGCCGGATCATACGAGTATACCATTACCGATCAAAATAATTGTACCATCAATAACTTTGGAACCCCAATAGAGGTAACAGAACCTTCTATCGGGATGGAAATATTTGAAGTTACTGCATCACATATAGACAATACCGTCTTTGAAGGGAATACCGGAGTTCTCGAAATCAACATCATCAATAATCAAGGAACACCACTATTCAACTGGCTTAAAGAAGGAAATCCTTTCACCCCGTCAACCGGATCTACAAACACCAAATTAGTCAATCTGGAAGCCGGAAACTATGCTATTGAAGTCACTGATATTGATGGCTGTACTGCAACATTAACACAACCTATTGTAATCACACAGCCTGATCTGTTAGAAATTCAGGATACTACCATTACAAATAGTAGCTGTAAAGATCTTGATGATGGAAAAATTACAGTAAATGTAATTGGTGGAATTCAACCCTATACCTATCTATGGACTAAACAAAGCGACCCTTTATTCTCCAGACCTGATGATCCTTCTATAGACGACCTAGAGCCAGGAGCATATATAGTCACCATAACCGATGATAGTAATGTAGAAATATCCTCGGGAGTATATAACATCACTCAGCCTGATCTGTTAGAAATTAATAGTATAAGTACAACTCCTGTACTTTGTCCACAAGGCAATACAGGAGCAATCGATGTATCTATTACAGGAGGAACTCCTCCTTATACCATACTCTGGGAGGATGGACAAACTACTCAGGATATTCAAAACCTAACTGTAGGACAATACAATATCATGGTTCAGGATGCTAATGGATGTACTACTGATAAAACAATACCTGTAATCAATCAGGATAATCAAATTCAGATTCAAGATGCTTCTTTAACAAATGTATCTACTTATGAAGGAGATGATGGAAGAATCGAATTACAACTCAAAGGAGGATTACAACCTTACACCATAAACTGGATACGACTCTCTGATAATACCAATGTTGGAAACAATGCGGTCATAGACAATCTAATCGCTGATCAATATCAAGTCAGCATTACCGATGCAAATATCTGTACAATTCAGCAAACTTATCAAATAACACAACCTGACATCGTAGATGTAACCATAAAACCACTGGTATGTAACGGGGAGTGTAATGCAGAAATTGAAATTGAAGTAAACAAAGGAAATGGTAATTTTACCTACCAATGGAATACCGGAGATACCACAGATAAAATAACTGGATTATGCGCCGGATCATACACCGTAACCATACAAGGATTTGGAAACAAAACCTTAGTGAGAACCTATCAAATTACAGACCCAGAACCAGTCGATATTAATCTGGGAGAAGATCAGTTTATTTGCTTAGGACAAACTGCTTCATTCTCGGCTCTAATCGATGACCCTAACGCATCATATCTATGGACAGCACAAAACGGATTCTCTAGTAACCAACCTCAAATAACTGTCGATCAAACCGGAGAATATATCGTCACTGTAACTAATGGAAAAGGATGCACAGCAACTAGTAGGGTAGTCGTAAATAAAGTCGACACCGAAATTAATGCAGAATTCCTATATGCCAGCCAGGTATTTACTAATGAAAAGTTCGTAATAATAGATGTGACTTACCCAATACCTGATCAAATTCTGTGGGTAATGCCTGAACAAGCCACTGTAGTAACACAAAATCAAGATCTTATTGAAATCTATTTTGAAAAACCCGGAGAATATGACATCGCGATGATATCCAAATCAGGAAACTGTCAAGAAGTATTTACTCAAAAAATAATCGTCCTAGAAAAAGAAAATCTCGATGATCAAACTGAAGAAGAACTACAAGAACAATTAACTAGCATTAAAGAGTTTAGCATATATCCTAACCCTTCTGATGGAAAGTTCTTTGCAAAAGTAACCCTGAAAGAACAAAAAGATATTAGTATTAAAGTATTTAGCCTGGCGAACAATACCATATTAGAGCAAAAAAAACAATCCGGTAAAAAACAATATGAAATCCCTTTTACTCTACAAGTACCCTCTGGAATATATGCCCTGGTACTGGAAACACCATATGGAAATCATATTAGAAAAATAATTGTGAAATAATTATAGAATACTATTGAAAAGTAATAAGCTAAATGAAAGTTGACAAGAATTATGAAAAAACTCTTATTATACATATCGTTTTTATTGTTTTCTATTAGTTTTTATGGACAATATAAATATCATGTCTCTACAGTTAATGTTTTAGACTTAAGTGCTTCAAGTTGTTTTCTTTCTAATCCGGCAAGTGTAATATCCTCTACCGGAAGTTTGAAAATTGCAGATGGAAGTGATACAACTCTTAGCACTACGACAGGAATATTAGATTTAACTACAAGACCAGGATATTATTTAGTTTCAGCTGGAAGTTGCAGATGGATCGAAGGCCCTAACAGGGGAAAAACATATAGTTTAGGAGGATACAGAATGGATATCGATCCTAACATAGATTCATATTATGAACATAAACCATCTTTTGGGACATTATACTTTGAAAAAGTTAATACAACACAATCTAATGAACTTGACTGTAATGGTGTTACATTAAATGCTACTTCGAGTATTTCTGATACAGATATTATTGAATGGGAATATTCTTTTGAAGGACAATTAGCTACAATAAGTGGTTCTTCAAACAAAAAATCAATATTTATAGATTTTGATAATTTTCCAGTAGATTTTGAGAATAATGCAAATAAAATAATTTATTTCAGATACAAACTAGTTGGTAATGTTTTTTCTCCTTTAAAACCTTATACAATCCTTAACTGCTCACCTGCATTAGATCCAAATATTTCTCCTAACCCAAAGCTTATTCATCCTACCTGTAGTTATAACAATGATGGTAGCTTCACAGTAACTTTTGATAGAGAACTCGATAGTAATGTTTCAGAAAAAATGAGTTTAGTTGTATTTGTATCTAATGGAACATTTGACAATGTTGCCGGGGTAGATATTTTGACAAAAAGTGATTTTAATGGCCGATCTTTTACTTGGAATGCCAATGGTTTAGGGCCTGGCGCCTATATATTGGGTTGGCAAACCAAAAGAGGAGGAAACGATCCTGGCACAAATCCAGACGCTCTTGATTTTAGTAGTGAATTTACACTAGTCGCCCCTCGTGTATTGTCTGTTAGCGGTGATCCTACACTTGTACAATGCTTTGGAGGTAACGATGGTACCATCACTGTAACACCCGATGGAGGAACTCCTCCTTATCAATATTCTATAGTAGGAAGCAATATAGAACCTGTAGGGACCTTATTTGATGGGCTGACCGCCGGCGATTACACGATACTTATCAAAGACAAAAATGGCTGTGAAGCCTCTAGTACATCAATAACTGTTGGCGAACGCTATTCCAGCATACCCAATGTGATTCCTGTACTGGGTACTAGCCCAACTCTTATCAATGGTAATAATGGTCGTATCACCATCTCTGTATCTGGAGGATCTGGTAGCTATACTAGCTATGTATGGACTAGAAATGGTAATCCATTTACTCCTTCTACGGCTTCAACAAATACATCATTAGTAGACCTCTTTGAAGGAGTATATACTATTACAATAACCGATAGTAATGGGTGTAGTTCTGAAATCGAAACATTCACCCTTACTGATCCTGAACCTATCGATATCTCTATTAATATGACACCCGATACTGTTGACTGTTCTGACACTCAAGTCAACCTTATTGCAAGTGCAACAGGGGGGTATTTAAACTCTGGTTCTGACTATACCTACATCTGGGATGATGGCACAACTGGAGCCTCTTTAACTAATATAGGAATAGGAACCTATCAAGTTACCGTGACCGATGATGGAGGAAATAGTCAAAACAAAACATTTGATGTAAACGGACCCAACCCTATTACAGTTACACTTGCCAACAAAAAAGAATTATCATGTAGAGATGGTAATGATGCTGCTATACAATTAACCATACAAGGAGGAACTGGAGATTATGTCATCACTTGGGAAAATATAGTAAACCCAAATTTTAGTGCATTAGGTAATGAACTTAAAAATGTGGGATTTGGATCTTATGTATATCGCGTAGTAGATCAAAATGGATGTTTCACTACAAACTCAAGTCAACCCATAGAATTTATAAACCCTCCCCTATTCTCTATAGACCTGGGAGAAGATCCTTTCTTTTGTGAAGGACAGACAGTAAACATATCTGCTGCTATACAAGATTCTAATGCTTCTTACAGTTGGACATCGGATACTGGATTTACCAGTACAAATCCAGAAATCAATGTAGATCAGCAAGGAACATATACTGTCTCTGTTACCAGTGGAAAAGGATGTGTTGCCCAAGACACCATTACTGTAATAGAAAATATAAAAGAAATTAATGCTCAATTCTTATATGCAAGCCAGGTATTTACCAATGAAAAATTTGTCGTAATAGATGTGACTTACCCAATACCTGATCAAATTCAATGGGTAATGCCCCAAGAAGCTACTATAGTATCACAAGATCAAGATCTTATTGAATTGTATTTTGATAAAGCAGGAGAATATGAAATTACTATGATCTCTAAACTAGGAAACTGTCAAGATACATTTACCCAAAAAGTATTGGTACTACAAAAGGAAATAACAGATGAGCAAAATCAGGATAATCAAAATCAACAGCTAGGAAATATCAGAGAATTTAGCGTATATCCAAATCCTTCTGATGGAAAATTCTCTGCAAAAGTAACCCTGAAAGAACAAAAAGATATTAGTATTAAAATATTCAATCTAGCTAATAATACTATACTTACTCAAAAAAAACAATCTGGTAAAAAACAATATGAAATCCCTTTTACATTACAAGTACCCTCTGGAGTATATGCCCTGGTGCTAGAAACACCATATGGAAGTGATATCAGAAAAGTGATTGTAAATTAATTGATAAGTAGTATTAATGATGATAGTAAAATGATATAAAATCTAAAAATGAAAAAAATAGTACTTATAATATTGGTTTTAACAACGCATATTGGGTTTTCTCAAGATTATGGGTTTTTATTCGTTACAGAAGTACAAGGTACTGAGCACGCTAATGTTTTTAGTGCATCTGTAAGTACAGATTCGCCAGAAACATACCCAAATATAGGATACCGGTCTTCTGAAGCAACGATTAATGAGGTTTATTACGATTTTATTGAATTAAATAACAATTTCAATACGGCTATAGTAAATCTTTCCAGTCACTGGATTTCTATTAGTGATCCTATCAGCTGTGAGTCGGATGATAATTTTACATATACAAGAAATGAGTTTATAAATAATTTAGTTGAATCTAATTCTACAGATTGTAATTTTTTTACAGTTGTTTATCCTATCCATATTAATGATCCCTCTGCAAATGAATTCTGTCCTGATCAAGAAATAGTTTTAAGCTATGGATATCATTGGCAATTCAGTTTTGATGGTATAACCTGGAAGAATTTCCCTGCATCACTAAACACAAAAAGAACAACAAATTTTACACTAACAGAACTATTTAGTTTAAGTGGAACTCCTAGTAGTGAATGGCAAGGCAAACCTAACATTAAATTCAGAACTGGATATAATGGAGAGTTTACTAATACTATAAACATAGGGATCATCAAATGCTCTCCAAAGCTAATAGGCAATCCCCTACCTATCAACCCCACCTGTAGCGATAATGACAACGGTAGTTTCACAGTTACTTTTGATAGAGAACTCGATGATACCAAACAAGAAAAAATGAACCTGCAGGTATATCGACAAGTAGGAAGCATCTTTGATGGTTATGAATCAAAAGTATTAACCAAAAGTGATTTCACTGGAGCTTCCTATACCTGGGAACCTAAAAACCTGCCTGCCGGAACTTATAAATTATTCTGGCAAACCAAAAGTAACAATGAAGGCTTTGATGACATCAGCACAGTACCTGATGCCTATGATGAAAGCAATCCTTTTACACTAACTGCTCCTCCGGCATTATCGGTTAGTGGTACCCCTTCTCCCGTACAATGTTTTGGAGGAAATGATGGAAGCATTACAGTAATTCCAAATGGGGGAACACCAGGAACATCACCCCGCTATCAATATTCGATTGATAATGGAACTACATGGCAACAAGAAACCCTTTTTGATACATTATCAAAAGGAGACTATACCATACTCATTAAAGATAATAATGGCTGTGAAGCCTCTAGCAATACTATAACCATCATTGAACGTTTCATCTCTATTCCTGATGTAATTGGGTTATCTGCACTCATTAATAACCCTACTCTTATCAATGGTAATAATGGACGTATCGTAATCTCTGTATCTGGAGGATCAGAAAGCTATACTAATTATACATGGACCAGAAATGGTAATCCGTTTACGCCCCCTTCGGGATCAACCACTACAAATATCATCAACCTATATGAAGGAATCTATACTATTGTAGTAACCGATAGTAACGGATGTAGTTCTGAAATCGAAACATTCACCCTTACAGATCCTGAACCTATCGACATCTCTATCAATATGACTCCTAATACTGTCGATTGTTCTGATACCAAGGTCAATCTTATTGCAAGTGCAACAGGGGGATTCTTAAACTCTGGTGGGGACTACACTTATCTATGGGATGATGGAACTACCGGAGAAACCTTAAATAATGCAGGAATAGGAACCTATCAGGTAATCGTATCTGATCAAGGAGGAAATAGCCTCTCTAAATCTTTTCAAGTACAAGGACCTGATCCCATAACAGCGATATCATCTGTAAGCAATGTAGCATGTAAAAATGGAAATGATGGAACCATACAATTAACCATCAACGGAGGGACAGGACAATATACCGTA
This sequence comes from Aquimarina macrocephali, assembly GCF_051627225.1. Classification (NCBI taxonomy): domain Bacteria; kingdom Pseudomonadati; phylum Bacteroidota; class Flavobacteriia; order Flavobacteriales; family Flavobacteriaceae; genus Aquimarina; species Aquimarina macrocephali. The sequence goes on along the minus strand of NZ_CP151795.1, from coordinate 2,669,666 downwards.
AACTGGACCAAGCTATTCGATAATACCTTCAACAAATCCGGAGCCAGTATAACCGATCTTACAGCCGGATCATACGAGTATACCATTACCGATCAAAATAATTGTACCATCAATAACTTTGGAACCCCAATAGAGGTAACAGAACCTTCTATCGGGATGGAAATATTTGAAGTTACTGCATCACATATAGACAATACCGTCTTTGAAGGGAATACCGGAGTTCTCGAAATCAACATCATCAATAATCAAGGAACACCACTATTCAACTGGCTTAAAGAAGGAAATCCTTTCACCCCGTCAACCGGATCTACAAACACCAAATTAGTCAATCTGGAAGCCGGAAACTACACTATTGAAGTCACTGATATTGATGGCTGTACTGCAACTTTAACACAACCTATTGTAATCACACAGCCTGATCTGTTAGAAATTCAGGATACTACCATTACAAATAGTAGCTGTAAAGATCTTGATGATGGAAAAATTACAGTAAATGTAATTGGTGGAATTCAACCCTATACCTATCTATGGACTAAACAAAGCGACCCTTTATTCTCCAGACCTGATGATCCTTCTATAGACGACCTAGAGCCAGGAGCATATATAGTCACCATAACCGATGATAGTAATGTAGAAATATCCTCGGGAGTATATAACATCACTCAGCCTGATCTGTTAGAAATTAATAGTATAAGTACAACTCCTGTACTTTGTCCACAAGGCAATACAGGAGCAATCGATGTATCTATTACAGGAGGAACTCCTCCTTATACCATACTCTGGGAGGATGGACAAACTACTCAGGATATTCAAAACCTAACTGTAGGACAATACAATATCATGGTTCAGGATGCTAATGGATGTACTACTGATAAAACAATACCTGTAATCAATCAGGATAATCAAATTCAGATTCAAGATGCTTCTTTAACAAATGTATCTACTTATGAAGGAGATGATGGAAGAATCGAATTACAACTCAAAGGAGGATTACAACCTTACACCATAAACTGGATACGACTCTCTGATAATACCAATGTTGGAAACAATGCGGTCATAGACAATCTAATCGCTGATCAATATCAAGTCAGCATTACCGATGCAAATATCTGTACAATTCAGCAAACTTATCAAATAACACAACCTGACATCGTAGATGTAACCATAAAACCACTGGTATGTAACGGGGAGTGTAATGCAGAAATTGAAATTGAAGTAAACAAAGGAAATGGTAATTTTACCTACCAATGGAATACCGGAGATACCACAGATAAAATAACTGGATTATGCGCCGGATCATACACCGTAACCATACAAGGATTTGGAAACAAAACCTTAGTGAGAACCTATCAAATTACAGACCCAGAACCAGTCGATATTAATCTGGGAGAAGATCAGTTTATTTGCTTAGGACAAACTGCTTCATTCTCGGCTCTAATCGATGACCCTAACGCATCATATCTATGGACAGCACAAAACGGATTCTCTAGTAACCAACCTCAAATAACTGTCGATCAAACCGGAGAATATATCGTCACTGTAACTAATGGAAAAGGATGCACAGCAACTAGTAGGGTAGTCGTAAATAAAGTCGACACCGAAATTAATGCAGAATTCCTATATGCCAGCCAGGTATTTACTAATGAAAAGTTCGTAATAATAGATGTGACTTACCCAATACCTGATCAAATTCTGTGGGTAATGCCTGAACAAGCCACTGTAGTAACACAAAATCAAGATCTTATTGAAATCTATTTTGAAAAACCCGGAGAATATGACATCGCGATGATATCCAAATCAGGAAACTGTCAAGAAGTATTTACTCAAAAAATAATCGTCCTAGAAAAAGAAAATCTCGATGATCAAACTGAAGAAGAACTACAAGAACAATTAACTAGCATTAAAGAGTTTAGCATATATCCTAACCCTTCTGATGGAAAGTTCTTTGCAAAAGTAACCCTGAAAGAACAAAAAGATATTAGTATTAAAGTATTTAGCCTGGCGAACAATACCATATTAGAGCAAAAAAAACAATCCGGTAAAAAACAATATGAAATCCCTTTTACTCTACAAGTACCCTCTGGAATATACGCCCTGGTACTGGAAACACCATATGGAAATCATATTAGAAAAATAATTGTAAGGTAACTAATATCCATTTTAAAACATTAACTTAATGAATTAAAGTTAAAGAGGAAAAATCTAAACTTGTCGTCATGAAAAACTTACTTATTTTATTCTGTTGGGTATTTTCTTTCCAAATCTTAGCACAAGTCCCTGAATATTCGCTTTTTGTCTCTAGCAAGCCATATCCTGTCCCTCAATATGGTGTTTGTCTCAATGAAACAGTTTCGTACCAATTCGATGGAGGAAGTCTACAAGTTTTTGATACTGGCATATACGATTTAGGGGTTTCAATTCCGGTTATTGATATAAAACGATATCATAGGGTTGGACTATGGATATCAGTTATAGGTATTCCAGCATGTGATTATTTTTGTAGCAAAACATATGATTTCAAACTTATAAAATTTCAAAGTAAACTTATTGATAAATACAGACCTATTCCTTTTGGTAGCCCTGGTTGGCTTACTGATTTAGACAAATCTTGTGATGTTACTATTCGAACAAATTTTGTTGGAAGTCCAGATAACCCTTTTCATCAATCTGTAATTCTACCAAAATATATACAGCCCGCATCAGAGACTTCAAGAACATTAGATCAGAACCTATTTATCGAGAGCAAAAATCTTTTTTCTGATACTCCTGTGACCATTCCAACTGTAAAATGGCAATATAGCTATGGCGGAGGCTTCTTTTTTAAAGATTTTCCTGATGACATAAAAAATGTTTTTCCACTTAACACCACAATTGAAAATATACTTAGAAATGAGCCTAATGTACAAGGAGGTAAAGTATTAAAAATCAAATATGTTTTTTCCCTTCTAGGACTCCCAACTGTAGAATCACCAATTCTAAATTTTGACATACTTAATAATTCTCCAGCATTAGATCCTAACGTCAATCCAAATCCAAATCCAATTAACCCTTCTTGTAGTGACAAGACTGATGGTAGTTTTATCGTAACTTTTGATAGAGAATTAGATGATACCGTATCAGAGCGAATGAACTTAGTTGTGTATCAATTTGATGGTATAGGGTTTGATATTATTGCAGGAACCGATGTTTTGACAAAAAGTGATTTTAATGGACGATCTTTTACCTGGAATGCCAATGGTCTAGCTCCTGGCACATATAAAATAGGTTGGCAAACAAAGACTGGCACCGATCCATTTACCAATCCAGATGCTTATGATGAAAGTAACCCTTTTAACTTAATAGTCCCTCCTGCTTTATCGGTTAGTGGTACTCCTACACTTGTACAATGTTTTGGAGGTAATGATGGCACCATCACTGTAATACCCGATGGAGGAACTCCTCCTTATCAATATTCTATTGATGGTAGTAACTGGCAAACTAATACTCTTTTTGATGAACTATCGAAAGGGATTTATACTATTTCTGTTCGGGATAGCAAAGACTGTGACGCTACTAGTAATCCAATCAATATCGATGAACGATTTCCAACAATACCATTAGTAGTAGGAATACCAGGATCAATTAATAGCCCAACTCTTATCAATGGTAATAATGGTCGTATCACCATCTCTGTATCTGGAGGATCTGGTAGCTATACTAGCTATGTATGGACTAGAAATGGTAATCCATTTACTCCTTCTACGGCTTCAACAAATACATCATTAGTAGACCTCTTTGAAGGAGTATATACTATTACAATAACCGATAGTAATGGGTGTAGTTCTGAAATAGAAACATTCACCCTTACTGATCCTGAACCTATCGATATCTCTATTAATATGACACCCGATACTGTTGACTGTTCTGACACTCAAGTCAACCTTATTGCAAGTGCAACAGGGGGGTATTTAAACTCTGGTTCTGACTATACCTACTCCTGGGATGATGGCACAACTGGGGCCTCTTTAACTAATATAGGAATAGGAACCTATCAAGTTACCGTGACCGATGATGGAGGAAATAGTCAAAACAAAACATTTGATGTAAACGGACCCAACCCTATTACAGTTACACTTGCCAACAAAAAAGAATTATCATGTAGAGATGGTAATGATGCTGCTATACAATTAACCATACAAGGAGGAACTGGAGATTATGTCATCACTTGGGAAAATATAGTAAACCCAAATTTTAGTGCATTAGGTAATGAACTTAAAAATGTGGGATTTGGATCTTATGTATATCGCGTAGTAGATCAAAATGGATGTTTCACTACAAACTCAAGTCAACCCATAGAATTTATAAACCCTCCCCTATTCTCTATAGACCTGGGAGAAGATCCTTTCTTTTGTGAAGGACAGACAGTAAACATATCTGCTGCTATACAAGATTCTAATGCTTCTTACAGTTGGACATCGGATACTGGATTTACCAGTACAAATCCAGAAATCAATGTAGATCAGCAAGGAACATATACTGTCTCTGTTACCAGTGGAAAAGGATGTGTTGCCCAAGACACCATTACTGTAATAGAAAATATAAAAGAAATTAATGCTCAATTCTTATATGCAAGCCAGGTATTTACCAATGAAAAATTTGTCGTAATAGATGTGACTTACCCAATACCTGATCAAATTCAATGGGTAATGCCCCAAGAAGCTACTATAGTATCACAAGATCAAGATCTTATTGAATTGTATTTTGATAAAGCAGGAGAATATGAAATTACTATGATCTCTAAACTAGGAAACTGTCAAGATACATTTACCCAAAAAGTATTGGTACTACAAAAGGAAATAACAGATGAGCAAAATCAGGATAATCAAAATCAACAGCTAGGAAACATTAGAGAATTTAGCGTATATCCAAATCCTTCTGATGGAAAATTCTCTGCAAAAGTAACCCTGAAAGAACAAAAAGATATTAGTATTAAAATATTCAATCTAGCTAATAATACTATACTTACTCAAAAAAAACAATCTGGTGAAAAACAATATGAAATCCCTTTTACATTACAAGTACCCTCTGGAGTATATGCCCTGGTACTAGAAACACCATATGGAAGTAATGTTAGAAAAATAATTGTGAAGTAATCATAGATGGTATCTATTCTAAGAGAAACTCATAAAAAAACGCCGCAAAAAATTGCGGCGTTTATAATATTAAAAAAAGATCATTTATTCATTTTCTGATAATGGAATAGGAAGTATATTAAATATTTGATCTCCAGTTCTATCAATAGATAATGTACTTGATAAACTATATCTTCTTAAATCAAACATCCTATGATTTTCTGCCCATAAAGAATATCTTCTCTGATTCAACATTTCTGTGGTTAGAGCATCTGCGGTTACTGCTCCTGAATAATTTGGTAAACCAGCAGCATTCCTAATCACATCTAATGCAGTTACTGCATCTGTAAGATTATTAGCCAATATACTTGCTTCTGCATATACCAAAACTAACTCTTCATTTCTAATAACATCTATTGGAGTGACATTAGTAGCATATAGTCTAGTCTCATGAGTCCCTGTAAGACCATCTTGAACACTAGGATCAGGTCTAACAGCAGTTTTTGTAGTAACTCTTGTATCTCCTGCTTCTGCATCATTAATCCAGCTATCATGTACTATGATTTGATCTCCATTGTTTGGTTCTGTTGCAGATACCGATGCTACTCTAAATACTGGGTTAGCTCGGTCATTTCCTCCTCCTAATCCAAAGACATACTTTGGTCCAGTAGTCAAACCAGCGGTAAGACTAAAAAATGAACTCGATAATGATGTTAAAGAACTGCCCCCATCTCCAGCATAAACAGCTGCTACTGCAGCTACCGCTCTATTAAATAAAGCAAATGTACTTGGTGTATCAAAACCAGCAAATCCACTACTTAAAGTAAATGCAAAAGTACTTCCAGCGTTACTTAAATTTGTATTCGCTTCATCTAATAAACTTCTCACTGCAGCTAATGCTGCATCAAATCCTAAAACCGGACCTAAATTATCTGGATCAGAAATATCTACTCTAGCGGTTCCATAAGATTTTAAGATCTGAACTAATTCATAAGCCTTCATTGTTTTTGCATATCCTAAATATCCAGATTTTTCTTCTTCTGAAACTACATTAGTATTGGCTACAGCCTCTATCAAAAGACTAGCATTTTTGACACATCTGTAGCTTCCATTCCATTGTGCTGTACTATAAAATGAATTATTATCTAAGGCCACTCCATCTTTTCCTAATAGATTTCCTGTATTTCTAGGATCAGCATCAAATAAATAAAGTTCGCGTGCCATAGTTCCACTCGCTGTAACTTCTACACCTAATCCATTTCTTGAAGTAGATTCTACTCCTGTTGCAAGTTCATTTAATTGTTTTTTTGATGCACCATTAAGGACTCCTACGACACTTGGCCCATTTGGATCTACAACTTCATCTATAGTACATGAAGTTCCTAATAAAGCAAAAAGTGCTCCGATAATAGTATACTTCATTTTAATTTTAAATATATTTTTCATTATGTGCTTGTATTAAAAATTAACATTTAAATGAAAGTAAAATTGCTGTGAACTAGGGAATGGAGTTACCTCAATTCCGCTTGATAGTCCTGCTCCTCCATTTACTGAAACTTCAGGGTCATAACTACTATAATCTGTAATAGTAAATACATTTCTAGCAGATACTCCTAATTTTATACCTTCAACAGCATCTCCTAACCAATTAGTAACCGTTTTTGAAGGAAGTCTATAGTATATTGCAGCTTCTCTTAATCTTATATAGCCAGCTGGTTCAACAAATCGTAAAGCATCAGCAGTTGATGCCAAACGTGCCTGTCCTTCTGCAGTTTCTAAATCTGGCGACGTTCCTCCTAAATCTGTTAAGAATCTTGATAAATTCAGGTTTTCACCCCCCTTTTTCCATTGTAATAGAAATGAAACATCCCATTGCTTTAATATCGTTAATTGATTATTAAATGACATCTGAAAATCAGGCTCTACGTTCCCTACTTGGGTTAACGTTCCATTAATATTTCCTACTAACTGTGTTACTGGTTTTCCCTCTTCAATATAAAAAGTACCTAAACCTGTACCAAAACCAGCTCCTGGTTGTGCAAATGCAGGAACATCTAATCGAGTAACTTCTGATCTATTTAAATAAAACTGTACTCCTGTATTCCAACGAAAATTATCGCTATCCAATACATCTGCTCTCACAGCTAATTCTACACCTTCATTTTTAAGATCCGCTAAATTTGTAGTTTCTGTAGTAAAACCTGAGGAAGCAGGCAGTGATCTAGATAGAATTAAATCGCTTACTTTTTTACTATAGTATGTGGCTTCTAAAGAAACTCTGCTATTAAGCAATCCAAGATCAAAACCAACCTCGAATTCTGAAGCTGTTTCTGGCTCTACATCTGGATCCCCTTTTAAACCAGCAACAGATGTTCCTCCATTACCTCCAGTATTTGAAGATCCTAAACTCGTAAATGTCGCTCCAAAAGAAGCCGGGTTTCCAGTTTCTCCATACGCAGCTCTAATTTTAAATTGATTAACGGCCTCTACACTCCAAAAATCTAAATTTGCAATATTTACTGCCAAAGAAGCTTTTGGGAATCCATATAGTTTATTAGGATCTCCATTTCTTGAAGATTTATCAAACCTATATCCCAAGGTTGCTATAAACTGATCTTTATAATTTCCTTCTACCTGAGCAAAATAACCAAAATCTTTTTCAGTTGAGAAGAACTGGTCTATTACCTGGTTTACAGATTGATCTACATTGGTTTGTCCCCCAGTTAAATCAGAACCACGACTATTTACCAAATTAGATTCCTGATCTAAATAAGTAATACCAAATTGTGTAGTCAAATCCAAATCACCATTAAGTGAGGTATTGTTCCAAACGGCTATTGCTTGAGCATTGAACTGTGTAAAATTGTTTTTTCCTTGTGCAACAAACCCTTCTTGATTTCCAACTTGAGCTTGGTGTGTTTCTGGTACATATACATAGGTTTCATTTGCCAAATAATCAACTCCTCCATTAAGGATAAGTCGAATTCTATTGTTCTCTCTGGTAAATAGTTTAGTATTCAATTTGAATCCTTGTATAATTCTATTATTTGAATCTTCATTTTTTGCTTGATCTCTTACAAAAATTGGATTCCCAGGATAATTAGGATTATTTGGGTAGTTACCATCAGCGTCAGGATATAAACTATTCCACGGACGGGTAAATGCTAATGTATACCCATAACTTAACCCTCCTTCATTTTCATTTCCTGTAAAACTTCTGCTAGAATTACTTCTTACATAGTTTGTAGTAGAACTAAAATCAAATACATCAGAAATACGATGATCTATATTGGTTCTTAATGATAATCTATCAAATCCTGTATTTTTGATAATCCCTTCTTCATCTCTATATGATCCTCCTACATAAAATTTTGTCTTCTCATTACCTCCGGTAGCATTTATTCTAGTATCGGTTATAAAACCAGTATTACCATAAATTTCATCTTCATAGTCATAAAGACCTCCATTAGAAGCTATAGTAGCATTAAATTTATCTCTTTCTGCTGCATTAAAAGTAGATTCTACAGATGCCGCAGTCCAAGGTCTTAGTCCCAATTTATTTTGAATAACATTAACTCCTGTATCCTGGCTAAAGCTTATTTTTGTTTTACCACCTTTTCCTCTTTTGGTAGTAATAATAACAACACCGGCATTACCCCGTTGTCCATAGATAGCTGCTGCAGAAGATCCTTTTAAAACCTCAATATTTTCAATATCATTAGGATCCAAATCCGCTAATCTATTCCCTGAATTTTCTTCATTCCCTCTGTTTCCTCCTGAAGCAAATCGTAATCCAGATGGAATTTCTACATTATTTATATATACTCCATCTACAATAACCAAAGGCTGATTATTACCATTTATAGAAGAAACTCCTCTTAATCTCAATGCAAATCCTCCTCCAGGTGCACCTGAGGATGAAGTAATATTTACACCTGTAACTTTACCATATAAAGCTCCATCTACAGTAGTTTGTCCAGTATTTCCAACTAATTCTTCGGCAGAAACTGTTGAAACGGCATTAGCTAAATTCGCTCTCTTTATGGATGAACCTAGTCCTGTTACTACCACTTCTTCTAAGGATTCTGTCGACTCAGCTACTTGAATCGTGATATTTCCTGCAGTTGCTACAGATACAGTTTTTTCTGCAAATCCTAATGCAAATACTTTTAGATTTACTGGTAAACTGTTCACAGTAATACTAAAGTTACCATCAATGTCACTAGAGGTACCATTATTTGTTCCTTCTTCAATAACATTCATAAAAGGAGCTCCTTCACCAGTACTCTCAACGACCACTTTTCCCGTAATGGTCTCCTGAGCCAACAACAAAGTCGGAACAAAAATTAGTAATAGCAAAATCTTCATTTTGCAAAAATGATTGTGTTTTTTCATAATGATTTGTTTAAATGTTTGGTTAAATCTATTAAAAGATATTGATAAAACAATGTTAAAACTAACAATTGTTCGCATAAAAACAGCCAAAACACTACCTATTGTGTATTGAAAAACTAAAAAAAGACTTAAAATTTCCGGATTTTTCAGCTTTCCAATTTGATAATTTTATCTACACTTTCTAACTAGTATTTAGTAAAATATTGAAACTTTTGTCTCTTTAAGTTTCTGGAGAAGCATTAAAACAATCTATCCCAATTATATTCTCATAAAAACTATCAACCATCTACCATCAACTAATCCATAAATCTTCTTATTTTTGCAGCCTTAATATATAACATATGTATAGAAGTCATTCGTGCGGTGAACTACGCCTCTCAGATATCAAAAAAGAAGTCACCTTATCAGGATGGGTGCAAAAGACTCGTGATAAAGGATTTATGATATGGGTTGATCTTAGAGATCGTTACGGCATCACTCAATTAATATTTGATGAAGAACGTACTCCAGCATTAATTGTCGAAAAAGCTAAAACTCTCGGAAGAGAGTTTGTTATCCAGATAAAAGGAACCGTAATTGAACGTGAGTCTAAAAATCAAAATATCCCTACAGGAGAAATTGAAATTCTGGTGAATGAATTAACGATTCTTAATGAATCTATCGTCCCTCCTTTTACTATAGAAGATCAAACGGATGGAGGAGAAGATATTAGAATGAAATATAGGTATCTGGATATACGTCGTAATCCTGTGAAAAATAGCTTGATGTTTAGACATCAAGTAGGGATGCAAGTAAGAAATTATCTTTCGAATGAAGGGTTTATCGAAGTTGAAACTCCGTATTTAATTAAGTCCACCCCCGAAGGAGCTCGTGATTTTGTTGTTCCATCCAGAATGAATGAAGGACAATTCTATGCATTACCACAATCACCACAAACTTTTAAGCAACTACTTATGGTTGGTGGAATGGATAAATATTTTCAGATCGTAAAATGTTTTAGAGATGAAGATTTAAGAGCCGACAGACAACCCGAATTCACGCAGATAGATTGTGAAATGGCATTTGTCGAGCAAGAAGATATTTTAAACATATTTGAAGGACTTACCCGATATTTACTATCAGAAATAAAAGGAGTCAATATTGGTAATTTCCCTAGAATGACCTATGATGAGGCCATGCGAACTTATGGTAATGACAAACCCGATATAAGGTTTGAAATGAAGTTTGGTGAGCTTAACGATATTGCTCAACACAAAGAATTTAATGTATTTAACACAGCAGAGTTAGTCGTTGGGATCGCAGTTCCTGGTGGAGCTTCATATACCAGAAAAGAGATTGACAAACTTATTGATTGGGTAAGACGCCCTCAAGTTGGAGCACTCGGAATGGTATATGTAAAATGCAATGAAGATGGTACATATAAATCCTCTGTAGACAAATTTTACGATCAAGATGATCTGGCCAAATGGGCAAAGAGAACCGGAGCAAAAGCAGGAGATTTAATCTGTGTCCTTTCTGGTCAAACAAACAAAGTAAGAGCACAACTAAGTGCTCTTAGAATGGAACTTGCTGAACGACTAGGATTAAGAAATCCAGAAGAATTTGCTCCTCTATGGGTAGTAGATTTTCCATTATTAGAATGGGATGAAGAAACAGAACGCTATCACGCTATGCATCATCCTTTTACTTCTCCAAAACCAGAAGATATTGCTTTATTAGATACTAAACCAGGAGATGTTCGTGCTAATGCATATGATCTTGTTTTAAACGGAAATGAAATTGGCGGCGGTTCTATCCGTATTCATGATAAAGAAACGCAAGCATTAATGTTTGATCATCTGGGATTCACCCCAGAAGAAGCAAAGGCACAGTTTGGATTTTTAATGGATGCTTTCCAATATGGGGCTCCTCCTCATGGTGGTATTGCTTTTGGGTTTGATAGATTAGTCGCTATTCTTGGCGGCCAGGAAACAATCCGGGATTTTATAGCTTTTCCAAAAAATAATAGTGGAAGAGATATTATGATTGATGCACCATCTAATATCGATAGCGAACAGCTCAAAGAATTAAATATAAAACTTGATTTATAATATAAAATCCCGCCACGAGCGGGATTTTTATTACCTTTAAACTAGTTAAGTCAGGTAAATATGTCTCCCCAAAAAAAAAAGACACTACTCTATAAGGTACTTAAATGGAGATATCGCCATATTTCTGACAAAACCTTTATTCTTATTCTAAGCATTCTTGTTGGGTTTACAGCAGGGCTTGTTTCCTTATTATTAAAAAACATTACTCATTTAATCCAGGTCGTTTTAGAAAGTGATATTATCTCCTGGCAAGCTTCTTTTTACTTTATCATTCCTATAATAGGTTTACTAATCGTTTATATATTCACAAAATATGTATTTAAAAGAGACGTGAAATCAGCGATCCCTCTTATTTTACATTCGCTTTCAAAAAAAAATGGAATCATAAGACCTATTCATGGATATTTACCTCTCATTCTAGCACCAATCACAGTAGGTTTTGGTGGTTCGGTAGGGCTTTTGGGTCCAGCAATTAGTTCTGGATCAGCATTAAGCTCTAGTTTTAGCACCTTATTTCATGTTAATCGAAAAACAAGAGTATTACTTATCGGTTGTGCTTCTGCAGGTGCTATTTCTGCCGTATTCAAATCTCCTTTGGCGGGGCTAGTATTTGCTGTAGAAGTATTTAGTTTAGACCTCACATTGACTTCTTTGTTACCTTTACTTTTTGCTTCAGTATCATCAATAATTACCTCCTACTTTTTTTTAGGTGATGAAGTTTTATTTAGATTTAATGTTTTAGAAAAATTTGATATCTATGATACTCCATTTTACATTATTTTAGGAATCGGAACCGCATTTGCTTCTATATATTTTACTAAGATGTATTTTGGAATACTACATTTTTTTGATCGGTTTTCTAAAAAGATTCATCGGTTATTAATTGGTGGGCTTGCTATCGGAATCATGTTATATTTTATCCCTCCACTCTATGGTGAAGGTCTTGGTTTTATAAATGGTTTATTACACGGTGATCATCTAACTGCTATTGGCAAAACTCCATTTGACGCTATGACTAGTAACATATGGATTGTCATAGCTTTATTAACTGGTATTACCATTTTTAAGGCTGTTGCCATGACCGCTACTTTTGCTGCAGGAGGCTCTGGAGGAATTTTCATCCCAACAATGGTTATGGGTAGTGCATTAGGTAATGTAGTATCTAAAGTAATTAATAATCTAGGAATGGGGCTTCATGTTTCTGAAGCCAATTTCACACTATTAGGAATGGCTGGGCTTATTGCCGGGGTATTACATGCCCCACTAACTTCAATATTTCTTATTGCAGAAATCACTTCTAGTTATGAGTTATTTGTTCCGTTAATGATTACTACTTCAATATCATTTATAATTTCAAAAAATAAAATAGAACATAATATCTACACCAGAGAACTCGCAAAACAAGGTCATTTATTAACCCATGACAAGGATCAAACTGTTTTGACTCTAATGAATCTCGAAGATTGTATAGAAACTAATTTTATCCCGGTAAAGCCAAACTATACCTTAAAGCAACTTTTAAGTGAAGCCGTCGCAAAATCAAATAGAAACCTATTTCCTGTTACTGATGAATCTGATCATCTCATAGGAATGGTTTCACTAGATGACATTAGAGATATTATGTTTGACATTACCTTATATCACAAAATAACAGTAGATACCTTGATGGCTCAAACCTCGGTTGCTATAATTTATGAGCATGACAATGCAAAAACGGTAATGAAAAAGTTTCAGGATACCGGAGCCTGGAATCTACCTGTGATTAAAAACGGTAAGTATTTTGGTTTTATTTCAAAATCAAAACTTCTTACTGCATATCGTAGAAAGTTGATTAATTTTACACGATAAAACTCCTAATCCATCATAACATTGTTATAAAAACAAGTATTACTATTATCTGGGGGAGATCTCAATTTTTAATGAATTTATTTTTACATTACCTAAAAAACACCTAAACGCATGAAATATATTATTAGAATACTTTTTATAGCTATTATCATATTGATATGTGTTGGATATTACTTCAAAAATTCGGGAGATCATGGTACCGGTGATAAATTAGTTGGGATTGGTATACTAGCTTCTTCTTTTATTCTAATGCCAATTTTTATCTATCACAGATGGAAAAACAAAAAAGTTAAAGACTATATGCTTACCGAAGAAAACCTAAAGAAAATGAGGGATTATGAGGGAAATAGAGAAAATAATAGCTGATAAATTTTTAAAATATTCATACTTTGATAACAATTCATAAAAAATTTAAAACTACCTTTATTATTCAAATACTTATTATCTTATTACAATGGAAGGAACAGTAAAATTTTTTAATGAATCAAAAGGTTACGGATTTATTACAAACGACGAAACAGGAAAAGACATTTTTGTTCATGCTTCAGGAATTGATGGCGAGGCATTAAATGAAGGTGACAAAGTGGAGTATAATGAAGAAGAAGGAAAAAAAGGGCTTACTGCAGCTAATGTGCGTATAATTCACGGATAGAACGCATACTCCTAAGTTTCAAAAGCACTACTGATCGTAGTGTTTTTTTTATTTTTAATTAACTCTTGATACAAAAAATTAACTTCAGTTAAGGTTTCGTTTTTCAATAAAAAATCTAGTAAGTAGTTCTCCACATTCTTTTTCTAAAATACCACCTATAATTTCAGTCTTTGGGTGAAGTTTTGTTCCCATTGCAGCACATCCTCTTCGTTCATCAACTGCACCATACACTATTTTTTTGATCTGACTCCAATATAACGCTCCGGCACACATCTGGCAAGGCTCAAGGGTTACATATAATGTGCATTCTTTAAGGTACTTCCCTCCCAAAAAATTTGCTGCTGCTGTTATTGCCTGCATTTCGGCATGAGCAGTAACATCATTTAATAATTCTGTAAGGTTATGAGCTCTGGCTATAATACGATCTTCAACTACTATAACCGCTCCTATCGGAACTTCATTTTTTTCATACGCCAATTCTGCTTCCTGAAGCGCTTTCTTCATATAGTAAGAATCATCCAATGGGTCTAACATATACTATTAAATTTTAGGTAAAGCTAAATAAAAATATTTGTATTCTGAATGAAATAAAAAGTATATAAAGAACCATTACAAAATAGTACTTTTGTGCTATGCAACAATCATTTCTATCTAATATCAAATATCCATCTGATCTAAGAAAATTATCTACGGATCAGTTACCCAAACTAGCCAGAGAACTTCGGGATTTTGTGATCAATATTGTTGCTGCCAAAGAAGGTCATCTCGGAGCAAGTTTAGGAGTGATAGAGCTTACTATTGCTCTACATTATATTTTTGACACTCCCAATGATCTTCTTGTTTGGGATGTAGGGCATCAGGCTTATCCTCATAAAATCCTTACCGGAAGAAAAGATATATTTCATACCAATAGGCAATTGGGTGGTATAAGTGGGTTCCCTAAACGTACTGAAAGTGATTATGATACTTTTGGAGTTGGGCACTCTTCTACTTCTATTTCGGCTGTATTAGGTATGGCAATTGCATCTAAATTAAAAGGAGATATCACAAAACAGCATGTCGCAATAATTGGTGATGCTTCTATTGCTAGTGGAATGGCTTTTGAAGGACTTAATCATGCTGGTGTAACCGACACCAATATGCTGGTTATCCTTAATGATAATGCTATCGGTATCGATCCTAGTGTAGGTGCTCTGAAAGAATACCTTACTAAAGCCAAGATCGGAGTTAGACCTAGAAAAAATAATATTATAGAGGCATTAAATTTTAATTATTTTGGCCCTATTGACGGGCATGACCTACCTATGCTTCTCAAAACTTTGGAAAAACTAAAAACTACAAAAGGCCCAAAACTTTTACATATTATTACCACCAAAGGAAAAGGTTTAAAACAAGCTGAAGAAGATCAGGTAAAATACCATGCTCCGGGTAAATTTGACGCTTCGACCGGGGATCTAATTTCAAAAGATAATACAGGATTACCACCTAAGTTTCAGGATGTTTTTGGGTTTACTATTCTCGAACTTGCAAGAAAAAATAAAAAGATTATAGGTATTACACCCGCAATGCCTACTGGGAGTTCTCTAAAATATATGATGGAAGAAATGCCAGATCGGGCTTTTGATGTTGGCATTGCTGAGCAACATGCAGTCACCCTTGCTGCCGGAATGGCGACACAAGGACTAATCCCTTTTTGCACAATCTATTCTACTTTTTTACAACGTGCCTATGATCAAGTAATCCACGATGTAGCTTTACAAAATTTGCCTGTAATTTTTTGTGTTGATCGTGCCGGTATTGTTGGCACAGATGGTGCAACACACCATGGTGTTTATGACATTGCCTATCTTACATGCGTCCCTAATATGATTGTTGCAGCACCAGCCAATGAAATTGAGCTAAGACATTTACTTTATACTGCTTCTTTGAGACTAGATCACCCTATAACGATACGCTACCCCAGAGGCAGAGGGCATATTATCGACTGGGAAGTCCCCATGCAAAAACTAGAAATTGGTAAAGCTATCAACCTAAAAAAAGGTTCCAAAATCGCTCTAGTTTCTACAGGTACTATTGCACATAATGTAACCAAAGCCATAGAAGCTATAGAAAAACCAATTAGCCACTATCATTTTTGCTTTATAAAACCTTTAGATATTAATCTACTGAAACAAATAGTGCAGAACTATGACACCATTATTACTGTTGAAGATGGCGTTATTAAAGGTGGTTTTGGGAGTTCAATACTCGATTTTGCCAATCAGAATGATTTCAAAAACAATATTGTCACTTTAGGTATTCCTGATCAATTTATTCATCATGGCACAGTGGATCAGCTACATAACATTTGCGGAATTTCACCTGAAAAAATTCTTAGCACAATCAAGACATACCTCTAAGCATTTATTTATAAAAAATTGATAGCAGACATGGTAACAATTTTTCTCATCATGACATATATCTTAGATACAATAATTAATCCATTTATTAAATCGATAAACCTTTAAACAATAAATAATTATTACTTTCTTACAACTATGAAAAAACTAAACCTATTTATTCTATTCATCACGATATCTTTTATTTCTTGCTCTAAAGATGATGATGCATCAAAAGAAGAAACTCCCATGAATAAAGATTTAATCATAGGAAAATGGGATGTAATAGCTATTACTGACATCCCAAATGATGACTGCGAACTATTAAGTACTCTTGAAATAAAAGCAGATGGCACCTATGAGGAACAGACATATGGAGGTTTTTCAGGAGGAGCTAATTGTACTCCCGACGATTTAGATAAAGGAACCTGGAAACTATCAGAAAATATTCTAACACTAACATTAGATGAACTAGGTAACGCAAATAGTCTTACTTCTAATAATACCATCTTAGAGCTTACAGAAACTACTTTAAAATATGAATTTGAATACAATGAAGAGGGACAAACACATAAAGAGGCCTGGACTTTTACTAAAATGAAATAACCAATTCTAGTTATTTAAAAAAAGCACTTAAATGATTATTTAAGTGCTTTTTTTTTATATCTGCAATCCTTTAATCTTTTGAAATTTTAATAACGCATTACCATCAGTTAAACTCGCCACATAGTTACTTATCCCGATAAGACGGGTATAGAGATCTACATTTGTATAGTCAAAATTAATGCCTTCGGCTCTCAAAATAAGCTTGTCATAGTTAGAACTCTCTCCCTTGTTAAAGTTATCTGTTGCCACACAATAGCGATCTAAAAGAGTAGCAAGAATCTCATATCCCGCAATTTCTTTTTCGGTTACTTCCTGACTTTGATAAATCTTAGCAACGCTAATTTTAATGATGTCATCGATTTGAGCTTCGTATTTACTTTTATCTATTAATGCCATATCAAAGGTTCCCGATAATATAGCTTCTTCATGCTCGATAAAAATACTTGCTGCTTCTCCTATTAAGGTATTAATAGCTAGTGCTCTAAGGTAACTTAATCGATCTGCTGTAGTAATAAGCTTATTATATTTTGAAGTATTGATAGTATCTTTCACCAATTTGATTAAGTATTCTAAAGCATATTCTTCTTCTATCAATCCCAGGTTAATACCATCTTCAAAATCGATAATAGTGTAACAAATATCGTCTGCTGCCTCTACCAAAAAAGTTAATGGATGGCGACTATAAGTAACCTCATCACCTATCTGGTATTGCAACAACCCCACTTCTTCTGCTACCTCTTTAAAAAAAGAAGTATCGTTCTGAAAGTACCCAAATTTTTTATGAGCAATATGTGTTGTTGGTTTTTTAGGTAATGACTCTTTAGGGTATTTCATAAACGCTCCTAGTGTCGCATAGGATAATCTAAGACCTCCTTCTATCCCTTCACGGGATTCTGTAAGAATTTTAAACCCATTGGCATTCCCTTCAAAATCAATCAAATCCTGATACTGCTTAGGAGTGAGTTTATCTTTATATCGGTTACCGCTTCCTGTTTTGAAGTATTCTCCTATAGCCTTCTCTCCAGAATGCCCAAAGGGTGGATTACCAATATCATGTGCTAATGCAGCAGCTGCAACAATAGCACCAAAATCATTAAACTGATATCCATGAACAGCAGCAAGATGTGGATGTTTTTCTATGATTTTCTTACCTACTACTCTACCCAAAGAACGTCCTACTACAGATACTTCGAGACTATGTGTTAATCGTGTATGCACAAAGCTGGTTTTGGATAACGGAATAACCTGTGTTTTATCCTGTAAACTCCTAAAGGCCGAAGAGAAGATAATGCGATCATAATCGACTTCAAAACCTAACCGGGTTTCGTCTTGCTCTTTACGTAATCTTTTATTTCTATCTCCTTGTCGTTTTAAAGACAGGAGTTGCTCCCAATTCATCATATTTCTAAGAAAATTCGAATATACAAAAAAGGGAAGCATCCTAAGAAAACTTCCCTTTTGCCCTATATAAATCTAGGTCTAAGACCCACACATTAAACAATCGTCTCCTTCGCCTTCTTTAGATTGTGCAATGATTGCACGAAGTTCTTCTGGAGTAAGAGCTGTTCCTTCTGGTGCAACAGCTTCTTGTTTTGGTTCTTCTTTGGTTGCTTGCGCTTCCATTACTTGTGCAGCAGCTACGGCTACTTGCTCTGGTTTAGGTTCTTCTTTAGTTTCCTTTTTAAGCGTAAACTTAATTGCATCTACCGCAGATTTTGTTCTCAGGTAATACATTCCTGTTTTTAATCCACTCTTCCATGCATAAAAATGCATCGAAGTTAATTTGGCCATAGTAGCACCTTCTAAGAACAAGTTTAAAGATTGAGACTGATCAATAAAATATCCTCTATGACGAGACATATCGATAATATCTTTCATACTCATTTCCCAAACAGTTTTGTACAGTTCTTTTAGATCTTGCGGAATGATATCTATATTTTGTACTGAACCATTTGCACGCATAATAGCATCTTTAAGGTTATCATTCCATAATCCTAATTTCACTAAATCTTCTAATAAGTGTTTATTTACTACGATAAACTCTCCAGAGAGTACACGTCTGGTATAAATGTTACTTGTGTACGGTTCGAATGCTTCATTGTTTCCTAAAATCTGAGAAGTAGATGCTGTAGGCATTGGTGCAACTAATAATGAGTTACGTACTCCGTTTTTAAGCACTTGCTTACGAAGTTTTGCCCAATCCCAACGACCGCTTAATTCTTCATCTTTTATTCCCCATAGGTTGTATTGAAAATCTCCTTTAGATATTGGAGAACCTTCATAAGTTTGATATGGCCCATCAGCTTTTGCCTCTTCCATAGATGCTGTTACTGCAGCAAAATATAGAGTTTCAAAAATCTCTTGGTTTAATTTCTTAGCCTCATCACTGGTAAATGGCAAACGCAATTGGATAAATGCATCAGCCAATCCTTGTACGCCTAATCCAATAGGGCGATGACGCATATTAGAATTTTCTGCTTCTTTTACTGGATAGTAATTACGATCAATTACTCTGTTCAGATTCTTAGTTACCCGTTTTGTAATCTTAAAAAGCTCTTTATGATCAAACTCTCCGTTTTTCACAAACATTGGCAATGCAATAGATGCCAGGTTACATACTGCTACTTCATCTGGGCTAGTATATTCTAATATCTCTGTACATAAATTAGATGATCGTATGGTTCCCAGATTTTGTTGATTAGATTTGCGATTTGCAGCATCTTTATACAACATATATGGTGTACCTGTTTCGATCTGAGATTCTAAGATTTTTTCCCAAAGTTCACGTGCTTTGATTGTTCTTCGTCCTTTTCCTTCTGATTCAAAACGAAGGTAAGCTTCTTCAAACTCATCACTATGTATATCAAACAAACCAGGGCACTCATTAGGACACATTAAGGTCCATTCTGCATCTTCTTGTACACGTTTCATAAATAAATCCGGTACCCACATTGCATAAAATAAATCACGTGCACGCATTTCTTCTTTACCATGATTCTTTTTCAGATCCAGAAAATCAAAAATATCAGCATGCCATGGTTCTACATATATTGCAAAAGACCCTTTACGCTTTCCTCCACCCTGATCTACATAACGGGCTGTATCATTATACACTTGTAGCATGGGTACAATACCGTTAGATGTTCCATTAGTACCAGCAATATAAGAACCTGTAGCACGTACATTATGTATAGATAATCCTATTCCTCCAGCAGACTGAGAAATTTTTGCTGTTTGTTTAAGTGTATCATAAATACCATCAATACTATCATCTTTCATCGCCAGAAGGAAACAAGATGACATTTGCGGTTTTGGTGTTCCCGAATTAAATAATGTTGGTGTAGCGTGTGTAAAGTATTTTTTAGACATTAATTCATAAGTCTCTATAGCAGCATCAAGATCATTAAGATGGATACCGATAGAAACTCTCATAAGCATATGCTGCGGACGTTCAGCAATTGTGCCATTGATTTTTAATAGATAAGAACGTTCTAATGTTTTAAAACCAAAATAGTCATAGCCAAAATCTCTATTGTATATAATAGTAGAATCTAACTTTTCCTTATTAGCCATAATTACCTCATATACATCATCGGCTATCAGTGGTCCTTTTTTACCGTTTCTTGGATTTACATACTCATATAGGTCTGTAATGACTTCAGAAAAAGTTTTCTTTGTATTTTTATGTAGATTAGAAACAGAGATACGAGCTGCAAGCTTCGCATAATCAGGGTGTGTTATAGTCATTGTTGCTGCTATTTCTGCAGCCAAATTATCCAACTCACTAGTCGTTACTCCATCATACAACCCTTCTATCACTCTCATTGCTACCTTTACAGGATCAACTAGTGGATTAAGTCCATAACATAATTTTCTTACCCTTGCGGTAATCTTGTCGAACATAATTGGTTCTTTACGCCCATCTCTTTTTACTACATACATATTTCTTTTTGGTTTTTAAATTTTCTTCTTAACGAAGAAGTTGATGATAATTCGTGTTACTAATTTTATATTTTGAAGGTCAAAAATTATATTTCATCTCCTTGAAATTGGATACTAAAAAGAAATCTCTACATCCAAAAATTAGAGTAATTCCATAGATAAAAAATAATAATATGACTTTCGTCCCTTTTGTTTTTTTGTGTAGCTTTTCATAAAGCCTTATCAAACTGAGCTAATCTGAATTAAACAGAAGAAATGTTTTTGATTAGCTCAGAATGAATATATCTTTATTTTTAAGTATTTTGGATCCAACTTTCGTTGGAATGATAATCTTAAGAAATTAACGTTACACTATTAATGTTCTTTTCGATTAAAAATCTGCATCAAAACTTATCTTATTGTCTTCCGTGTCTTTATTAAGCACCCCTGCTTTTTGGTATTCTGAAACTCTTTTCTCAAAGAAATTGGTTTTACCTTGCAAAGAGATCATGTCCATAAAATCAAATGGATTTGATGTTTCATATTCTTTTTCGCATCCTAATTCTACCAGTAATCTATCGGTAACAAATTCTAAATATTGAGTCATTAACTTAGAATTCATACCTATCAAACTTACCGGAAGAGATTCTGTTATAAATTCTCTCTCTATATCTAATGCGTCTATCAGGATTTTTCTAATTCTATCTTTTGGTACTTTATTTATCAAATGTTTGTTATGAAGATGAACTGCAAAATCGCAATGTACTCCTTCATCTCTTGAAATTAGCTCATTAGAAAATGTAAGTCCTGGCATTAATCCACGTTTTTTCAACCAGAATATAGAGCAGAACGCTCCTGAAAAGAAGATCCCTTCTACCGCCGCAAAGGCAATTAAACGTTCTGCAAAAGAATCAGATTCTATCCATTGTAATGCCCAGTCTGCTTTTTTCTTAATTGCCGGAAAATTCTCTAATGCATTAAATAGTATATCCTTTTCTTTCTCATCCTTTACATAAGTATCGATCAATAAGGAGTATGTTTCTGAATGAATGTTTTCCATCATGATCTGAAAACCATAGAAAAATTTCGCCTCACTATACTGTACTTCGTTTATAAAATTTTCTGCAAGATTTTCATTAACAATACCGTCAGATGCAGCAAAAAATGCTAAAATATGTTTGATAAAATATTGTTCATCCTCAGTAAGTTTGGTTGCCCAATCCGTAATATCCTGATGCAAATCGATCTCTTCTGCTGTCCAAAAACTAGCTTCGGACTTCTTATACCATTCCCAAATATCGTGGTGTTGGATAGGAAAAATTACGAATCGATCTTTGTTTTCTTGCAAAATAGGTTCTACGGCGCTCATTCTTTTTTTTTTAGCTGTTTTTTTTGAGAATTTCTTATTTCCTAAGGGTATTACAAAGATCAAAAAATAGGTTAAAAGTTCTACGGAAAGTTAACAAACGTTTTCAACAAAGTTTTCAACACGAAGTGAATTTGCAACAAAAATGATCTTTCACAAAACACACATAACACTTTGTTAATCAAAATATTAAGTGTTTTTCAGAAAATACAGATAATGTGAACATCATCTTCAAAAATCTCTTATTTTTCACTTGCTAACCGAGGTTTTTCAACAGAAAAACAAAGAAGAGAAAATGCATCTGTTTACGGTAAACCCGTAAGCCAAAAAAACTCTTTTTTTAACAAAAAAAAGAGAGTTATTTATATCTAAAAATATAAAGAAGGGGTTTATTTTTTCAATTTTGCTGCCACGTTTTCAAGTTCTATATACCAGTCTTCTCCAAATTTTCGGATTAAGGCTTCTTTAACAAATTTATAGATCGGTACTTGAAATTCTTTACCCAATGTACAGGCATCATCACAAATTTCCCATTTGTGATAATTTACAGCAGAAAACTCGGTATACTCTTGCACTCTAACTGGGTATAAATGACAAGATACCGGTTTTTTCCAGTCAACTTCACCTTGGTTATAGGCTTCTTCGATAGCACACATAGCTGTTCCTTTTTCATCAAAAATCACATATGCACAATCTGCTCCATCAATTAGAGGTGTTTCTAATTCTCCATTAGCAGTTTTAACATGGGTTCCGTAATGCTCGATAGCCTCGACACCTTCTTTTCTCAAATAAGATTTGACGATAGGGTATATCTCTTTAAGCTTATGAACTTCTGACTCTTCTAAGGGCGCTCCCGCCTCACCATCAATGCAGCAGGCTCCTTTGCATGCAGAAAGATTACACACAAAGTCTTTCTCTATAATATCCTCAGAAACTATGGTTTTTCCTAATTGAAACATGCCGCTAAGATAATTCTTATACAAGAGATTTTTTACAATTTATTCACCTTTTTATAATACCTTTATTTAATAAAGTCTATTTATATTTGCTCAAAATTTTGAAACCATTTTTACTATGAACTTTGATCTTAAAGAAATATTTACTGCAAGTATGATTTTATTTGCGGTAATAGATATCATAGGAAGTATACCTATTATTATTGATTTACGTAAAAAAGTAGGACATATCCAAAGTGAAAAAGCTTCGATTGTTGCTGCTATATTAATGGTTGTTTTTCTTTTTGTAGGGAAAGAAATTCTAAACCTTATCGGGATCGACGTTAATTCTTTTGCCGTAGCTGGTGCTTTTATTATTTTCTTTCTAGCCTTAGAAATGATATTAGGTATCCAATTATACAAAGATGATGAGCCAGAAACGGCTGCAGTAGTTCCATTAGCCTTTCCTTTGATTGCCGGAGCTGGTACAATGACCTCTATCCTTTCTTTACGAGCAGAATACCACCCAATTAACATAGTAATTGCTATACTAATCAATATTATTTTTGTTTATATTGTTTTAAAATCATCAAAAAAGATAGAAAAAATAATAGGTAAGCAAGGAATTAATGTGATTCGAAAGATTTTTGGGGTAATTCTACTTGCTATTGCAGTTAAATTATTTGCTACAAATATCAAAGGTCTTTTTTAAAGAAAATTAAACGCATGAAATATTTTATATACTTACTAATTGCTATTGCAGCGGGTTTAATCATTTACAATATAACCTATCTAGATTTTGATGATTTATTTGCTGGTGATAGTAAAACGGCTCTTATTGGCATTTTTTCTTCTGCTTGCGTAGTTCTGTTAATGTCAATCTTGTTGGTTTCTAAAAACATCCAAAAGAAGAAAAGAGGAAATTAATTCCTGAAGCTTTATCAGCTTTGTTTTAACAGCAAAACACTACTTAAAACACAAAGAAGCAAGCGATAATCACGGGTGGAATCGAAATTACCATTAGGATCATAAAAAAGTTATGCAGCTTTCTAAATAATAATGCTCGCATTAAGGATTTTTTAAGCTTTATATCTTCAGAACTATGGATGTGCTCTCTTATTATATCACCAGAAACATAAGAGGTATCAACTAATATATCATGCTTTAAAAAAATAGAAGCACTATTATCCAACAACCTAAAAGCAACTGCTATAATAAAGAAAAAAAGCGGAGAGCATATTGCAATAGCTACTAGATATTCTTCAAATTCTGACATATATCGGATATAAGTTATTCTTCTTTAGAAAGTGATAATACTTTATTAATCATCGCATCATCTTTATTTATAATTCTTTCAAAAGCTCCAGTTCCAAATAATTGTTGCGCCATTGTCGCTTTCAAATATTTTTTTAATTGATCTTCATAGTTTTTCAACTCAATTTCTATCCCTCTTTGTCTTGAATATTTTAAAAAATCTTCAGCAAAAGCGTCATCTATGTTGATTTTTTCATTAAACTCATTTTCAGACAAATCATTATAATACGACCTGTTTTTATCAAGTTCTTCGAATACATATCCTCCCATACGACCAGAGCGTAACATATAATCTAATGTTTCACCAACACGTGTAGTATCTTTACTAACAAATATATCTGGTATAATACCCCCGCCCCCATAAACAATTTTACCACCTGGAGTTTTAAATTTTAGAGAGTCTGCTACCTGAATACTATCTGCACTCTGTAATTCTCCATTTTTATATCGCTCCATATACTCATTAAAATACTCTTTATTTCCATTAGTATATGGCTTTTGTATTGATCTCCCGGTTGGTGTATAGTATCTTGAAATTGTTAATCGTATTGCACTACCGTCACCTAATGCCATTTCTCTTTGCACAAGACCTTTTCCGTAAGAACGTCTGCCAACGATAGCACCTCTATCATTATCTTGAATTGCTCCTGCAAAAATTTCACTGGCAGAGGCAGAGTTTTCATTGATTAGCACATATACTTTTCCTTGTTCAAAACTTCCTTTATTGGTAGCAAAATTATTTTCGATGGCTCCTTTTTTATTTTTGGTAAACATAATCAGCACATCATCTTTCAAAAATTCATCCGCCATTTTTAGAGCCGGAGCAATAAATCCTCCTCCATTATCACGAAGGTCAATCACCACATTTTCGGCACCTTTATCAATTAGCTCATCCATTGCCGTTTTAAATTCTTTATAAGTAGTCTCTGCAAAACGGTTTACTTTTACGTACCCTAATTTATCATCTAGCATATAAGAGGCATCTACACTTTGTATAGGTACGCGTCCTCTTTTTACTACAACATCAAATGTGCCTTTACCTTTTCTATATACTCTAAGTTGTACCTGGCTGTTTAGCTCTCCTTTTAGCCTATTTGCCAACCCATCTCTTATAAGTCGTTCTCCAAATAAGGTGTCGCTATCTGCCATTAATATCCTATCTCCTGCCTTAATTCCAGATTTTTCACTAGGCCCTCCTTTTATGGTATTAATCACTGATATTGTATCTCTATAGGGGTAATAACTTACTCCAATACCAATAAAATCTCCTTGCATGTTCTCTGTAATCCCTTCAAGTTCTTCTGAGGGTATATATATCGAATGAGGGTCCAGGTTTTCTAATATTCTGTTTACCGTAACCTCGACGATACTATCGGTATTGATTTCATCTACATACTCATAGTCTATATAATCAATAAGCCTATTTAGTTTCTCTTTTTTGGGGTTATATGAAAATAGCTTTGCCGAAGGGTTGCTAAAATCAAGTTTACTACCCAAAAATACTCCGGCTCCTACAGCCAAACCCAAAAACAAAGGCAAGTATTTTTTTGAATATCCCATTATTCTTCTAAATCCGTAATCTGTTCTATTTCTACTCCAGCCTTAGCAAGAAATTGCAAACCAGAGTCATCTTTATAACCCATTTGATACACTATGCGTTTTATACCTGCCTGGTGAATCAATTTACTACATTCCTTACATGGTGATAATGTAATATATAATGTTGCTCCTCTACATGACTGAGTAGATGAAGCTACTTTAGAAATCGCATTTGCTTCTGCATGCAATACATACCACTTTGTATATCCTTCTTCGTTTTCACATGGATTCTCAAAACCTGTTGGAGTCCCATTAAATCCATCTGAAATAATCATTCTATCCTTTACAATAACCGCACCAACTTTTTTTCTTTCACAATGAGATAATTTCCCCCATTCTCTTGCAATTCTCAGATAGGCTTTATCGTACTTCAGTTGTTTTTTTTTTGACATAAAATAGAATGACTAGTGTATTGATAACAATCAAAGTACGAATATATTATTACGATGTGGCAAATACAACCCTAATCACACTTATTCACCAAATTTTATTTGCGATAAGCATGGGGATTACCATTCCTATCACAATAGAAGAAACAACAAGTATCCAATCTCGTTTTGAAAATCGAAAAAAAGTTTGAAATATAAAACTAATTATAAGAACAATTAAAACAATAATAATCTGTGCAGCTTCAACACCCAATGCAAATTCAATTAAGGGTAAAATTCTTGTGCCACCACTGCTATACTTAAAGAATATTGAAAATCCCAACCCATGAATCAGTCCGAAAAAAATAGTTACTCCATATAAGATTCCTATTTTACTGTTTTTTGAAGTATTCTTTACAGTAAATACATTAAACAAACCTGCAATCAATATGGTCAGAGGAATCAAAAATTCTATCAATCTCGAATTTACCGATACTACATCATATGCTGCCAGAAACAAAGACAATGTATGTCCGATTGTAAACAAGGTAACTAATAACAAAATACGTTTCCAGTTATCAAAAGTATACCCTACTGTTAGCGCAATTAAAAATAAAATATGGTCATAAGCATGCCAATCTAGCACGTGACCAAAACCCAGCTTTATATAAAGCCAAAACTCTGACATAATTTTAGGTTTTGAGGTGTGGGACTAATGTACAACTAAATACAGGAACGAAGAAATACATAAAAAATTCTTATCAAAAATTTAAGAAATTCTAAAACACAACAAACTACCAGAATCAAAAAAACCCAAGAACATGCTCCTGGGTTTTTCTTTTATTTATCAAAATTTTGATAAGAATTTTTTTTTAGAATAAAGAATAGCCTAGGATCACAGAGAAAGAACTATAATTAAATGTATTACCTATTTCACGATTCGTTGCATAACGTACTTCAATACCATATCGATCATTATACTTATATCCAAATCCCGCTATAACATTTGTTCCTGTATTCATATCAATAACAGTAACAGGAGTTGAATCATCATTAATAGTTACAGAATATGTTGCATCCAATTCATAATCCATTACAAATGCTGCATTAATAAACAATTTTGACTTATCATTTAAAAACATATAATGTCTTAAACCTATTGGAAACTCTATAGACTTATAATCAATTGTATAAGTTCTAGTATTAGTTCCTAAAAAAGTAGTTATTTTATCTTTTAAATCTGATTTGTATGATTGATAGGTTGGTTCTATAAATACAGCCCATTTATTTTTATTAAATGGTAAAATGTACTCTGCTTCGATACCGAATCTTAAACTTGTTTGGTCATCAAAACCACTTTTAGTAAAAAGATTGGTATATGAATCTAAAAGAGAAAGAGAAGAAAAATTAATCCCAGGTCTGATATTAAGGTTAAATAAATCTCTATCTTCTCGTTTTTGGGTGTTTACAAAGTTTGGATCCTTACACCTATTGTATTTTATAAAATACTTTACTAAACTATTTTTCTTGTAGTTAGTTTTTACAGCATCGCTTTCTTTGATGTTATTACATTTAACATCTGTCCAAAGTTGTTGTCGATATCGATTATTTTTATCAATCTTATTCGTTCTTTCTTTTGCTACTCCGTTTACTATTTCTTGTGTAACTCTATACGTTTTATAGATTAACTGCTCTATATCCTTATCATCTACCTGATAAAAGTATCTAATTAAGTTCCCCTCCTCATATTGATATAGGTTTGCTTTACCTTTTACTATATGTTTTAGAAATAAAGTTACTTCTTTAAACTCAGGGTTTTTGTTAATACTTAAATGATTCAATTCCTCGCTTGACATATCAATATTTACAGTTGCTTTTACATATTTAAGATCAGATACTGCAAATTCTTTAATATTTCTTATGTAACCCATCTTAGCCTCTGCATCTTCTGCTATTTTATATTCAATCTGGCTCGGGTTATCATGCCAATCTACATTTTTAATAAGGCATTCCGTTTTTATTCCATTATTATCAATAAAATATCCCTGTTCAAATTTGATTTGGGCATAACTGGTAATACTTACGATCATTAACAGAAGTAAAAGTGATTGTTTTTTCATTTCAATGTTTAGTTTTTGCGTATTTATATGGTTTCTACATTCAATTTTCACATTGCAATAATAGCAAGTCTCAGTTTCATTTTTCGGAACTGACATAAAAATGTTTTTAGTAAAAATTATTAGGTAGAACTAAATGATCTGAAAATGAATAGCTGTAGTATACTTGCAAAATATTTCTACTCTTTTGAGATCATATTTTGATTGACCTTAAATTAGTTATAAAAAGAGAACTAACACCAATTAAGACCACAACACTTGCTATTGAAAGTGTAATAAAATAGTGTTCAAAAAAAGTAAAATCAAGCCAAATGACGGCCCCTTTATAAAAAATCAATACTTCTGTGAGAGCAAATCCTAAAAGATAGATGTAATATCCCTTTTTAGGAATTTTAATAAGTTTAAAATATTCAAAGAATAAAAATAAACTAATGCTTACTACTCCCAAAAAAGTCCAATGCAAATAACCTATCGTAAAATCTACAATAGTAGTAGCCAGGTTTGCAAAATATGGAAAAGCCGAGATCAGTTGTAGTAAAAATTTAATTAGTATAAGAATACCGATTGTTTTTAATAGTTTTTTTTGAAAACCAGAGAATATGTTGTTTAATACCGTTCTTGATTTTATTAATAGCCTAATAAATATCAGAAATGCTATAAACTGAAGCAAGCCACCTACTCCTCCCAAAATATAATAAATGCTTGCCGGTCTAGTCCATAATACCGAAAGAAAAAAGCTTAAAATAATCCCAAGATTAATTGTCCGAGAAAAGTTACTAAAATCTCTATTAGAGATACGTACTTCTTGGTGCTCAAGAATAAAAATCAACAATCCAAATAAAGCTAGTATCATCCATCCGTTATACTGAAAATGCAAATAAAAATAAATAGCCAGTCTATACCAGATAGAATCTGTTCCTAGCGTACTCATTATTGCTCCCAATGCCCAAGGACCAATACTAGAAATAACCATATACCACAAAGCAATCTTTATACATTTGTAAGATTTTGCATTCTTAAACTTCTCTGGTATATTTTTAATAAAAAACCAGGTAAACCAATACGAAGCAAAAAGGAATAGTGTAGAAAAAGTTATCGAGAATAATGCATATCCCTGAAAAGGGAAACAAAACAACATTCCTAATAAAGTAAATTGGGTAAACCAGAAAATGATTCTATATCGTTTATCAACATTACACTTACCTAAATACAATTTGTAAAGTAGGGTTGTTAAACCAATATATACCCATCCTAGTAATGCAATATGAGAGTGTGCATGTACAATATATCTATAATCAACAGATATATCAAAAACGTATAAAAATCTTAAAAAAACACCCAGTGCCGCTGCCAATAAAAAAAAGGCAAGTGACATCAAGGCATTTCGTTTTGATTTTATCATGCAACAGTTTCTTCAATACAACAAATATAGTTTTAGAAATCCTTTTTCTTAGATTTTCTATAGATGTTGAATGTAGGTAAAAATACCCAAATAGAAAGTGCAATACAAGATAAAATTACTCCTAAATTAGTACCAAAAAATTTCTGAAAAACTGCACCGGTATATCCTAATAAAGCAGAAATATCAAGTTTTAATAATATCAAGATTCTAGATAAATCAATAGGGTTAAATAAAGTTACTCCTATCGAAAATTTATCTAATGGGTAAGATTCAAACATGATTAATGACATTAAAAAAAGACCATCATAAATTACTGCCATAAATAACCAGAGCAAAATAGCATAGCTAAACCCTTTTATTTTGTTTTCATTATACAAAGCAATATTAAATGCCAGCGCCGTAAAAATTAATGTCAAAAATGTACCAGTAATGAGGAGTAAGGAAAATTCCCAAATCGCACTCGATTGAAAAAGGCCGTACATGGCAAACGGTAATCCTAACCCTATTACCAAACTCATAGACAATGAAAGCGCTACTCCTAAATATTGCCCAATAAAAATAGATGATCTCTTAATGGGCTGCGCCAAAAGTAATTCGGTAAACTCCTTAGAATTATAATAATACATGACCCCAAAAATAGTTCCGATAAGAGGAACAAGAATAATAATCACATTCATCAAAGTAATTACAGCTTTTGACAAATCATTATTGAGGAATAATAATACAAATCCTAATGCCAAATAAAAAAGCAGGTATACATAACTCCATCGGCTACGGATAAGGTCGTAAAAACTATATTTTAAAATCTTAAGCATTATTTTCTTTTAGCAAATTAGCAATCGCATGTTCAAAGTCGTTTTCCTTCGTTTTTTCTTTTAGAGTGCTTATATTTCCCTTGAAATATACCTTACCCTCGAGAAGAAAAACGATTTCATCGGCTATCTCTTCAACAAAACTCATAATATGAGAGGTGATCAAAACGGTTTTTCCTTTTTCTTTTTCTATTTGTATTATTTTTTTAAGCTCTAACAGGGCAATAGGGTCAAGCCCTGTAGTAGGTTCATCTAAAATAATTAATGGGCTATCAAACATTAATGTTAATACTAAATTTACTTTTTGTTTTGTTCCCCCGGATAGGTTACTTAGTTTTTTATCCAGAAAAGGGTTCAATTGAAAAGAGGATATCAGCGCAGTATCATCTCCAGATTTATTTCGTAAATCTTTGATCATTCTAATCAATTCTTGCACTGTAAGATTTGCAGGGAAATTAGCTATTTGCGGTAAATAGTCTATTTGCTCACGATATTTCCAACTTTTCTTAATTGGAGTATTATCAATAAAAATATCACCTTTATTTGGGATAACCATCCCAAGAATAGATTTGATCAATGTCGTTTTACCAGATCCATTTGGCCCTAGTATTGCAAATATCCCGCCTTCAGCAATACTTAGATCGACTCCTTTTAAAACCTGATTCTTTCCAAAATCCTTATGTAAATTATCAATTTTAATCATCCTTGTTTTTTCATTAACGGATACTTATCAAGTAAATCATCAGGGGTAAATACAGGCGATACTTTTTCAGAAAAATCAATCATATCAATAAACAAGCTCCTCATTAAGATAATCGTTTCTGGGGTCCTGTTTACGATATATGAAAATAATTTTACCGGCCTGTAAGGTACATCTCCAACACCATTTTTATCTAAATCATATCCTGTATACCCACTCCAATAATTCTTATCAAATTTGTTGTCATTAAGTTTACTGTTATAGGAGACATCAAATGAATTATACATAAAGTTATTGTTACTAAATATATTTGCATAACATGCACCACGTACTTTGATGGCCCAACCGTTTTTCACAAAACTGTTTTTAGTATACTTAATTCGATTAGAGCCTTCGATATTAATCCCTATTGTATTCTCTTTAAAAATGTTTCCTGTTATTTCTGCATCATTGATCTCTTTCAACAAAAGACCATAGGATGCTGCTCCCCAGTTTTCTTTAAATGTATTACTCAACATTTTTATCTTCTTGGAGAACATTACAGCGACACCTGCTCCATTATTCTCAAACGTATTATTCTCATACAGGTCATTGTTAGAAAACATAAAATGCAACCCATATCGTAAGTTATTAGAACTTATATTATTTTTTATTCTACAATCATTAGCAAACTCAAGGTAGATACCATCTCTTACATGTGTAATGATATTATTTTCTATGTCTATATTTTGAGAATACCATAGTTGTATACCGTTACCCGAATTATATTCTTCTACTGCGTCACCTATAATCTTATTATGAAAAACTCTGCCATCTCTTGATTTCTCTAGATATATCCCAAAGAATAACTTTTCTAGCACTAAATTTTGTATCAAAAAATTTTTGCTTTTTACTACCCGTACAGCCGCATAATCCTCTGTATAACTAGTACCTACATTAATAATGAATAATCCATCTACCGTAACATTATCAGAAATCACTTTTATAATTCCTCCTTTTAACTCCCCATCAATTATGGGGTAGTTTTCTCCCAATAATGTCAAAGGTTTATCAATCACAATATTAAATTCATTATACTTTCCTTTTTTCACAAGTACTGTATCAAGTGCCGTGGCTATAACTATACCTTTTTTTATTGTTTTTATTTCACAGGAATTACAGACCTTTATAGTCTTGCCGAGAAGTAATACTGGCAGAAGAAAGATTGCCAGAAATAGTATTTTCCTGATTTGAAACATTTATTTATTATTTGCTTTTTTTATAGGTTAGATCTTAATCAAGACGGATCAACATAGAATTTGAATAGTTCCCGGTTTTCATCGGGATAAGTATTTTTACCTATTAGTTATACTGGATAGATATATTTTTATTTTAATGCTTTAGATGTTCTAAAAGTTCTTCCCAGGTAAATAAATTCCCTCCTTTTTCAGATTTCACTTTTTCTGCACTCGCCTTACTTTCAAATGAGGTTAAAAACGCTCCCATGGGACTCGATATATTTTTACTTATCAAAAAAGTAGCTTGTGTTGCATCAATTAATTCTTCTGGAGAATCGTAATGATTAGAAAGGTAAAGTGAGATCTCTTCTTTATCTATCTCTGCAACATAATTTATCATACATTCTACCGCATCGAACTTAAATACCTTACCTTTTTTTGTAACGATCTCGGCAGCATGAATTTTGTCGACAATGGTCATACTGCAATAATGACAATTATCTTCTCCGTAATGTATTGTTTCTGGTTGAACATTGCACGAACCAAAAAGCATGATCACTAAAATAAAAAAGGCGATATTGTTAAAGCTATATTTTTTCATTTTCATTGATGTTTGAAGTTTTTTTCACGTTTCCCTACAAAATAAGAAATAAAGGTCAGAGCCATTCCTATTGCTAAAAAATATGCCCCTAGTTGAGGGTATGAGTGCGCTCTAAAATTTAAAATATCTTTGGTTCCAAATAAAGGGGGTTGAAACCCCATAACAGTTCCATCTGGATTGGTAAATTTCATTATTGCTTTTGGGTCCAAATCATGCCCATAGTCATGTTCCCACAGGTAAAAATCATAGATTCCTGCCAAGGCTAAAATAGCCATTATTATAAACCATCCCAAAAACCATTTATAGTTTGCTTTAAAGGCTAATATAATTCCTAAAAAGGCCATTACTATAATCACAATAGGAAAAATCCTGAATTCTGGAATCGATTCGGGAATGTATTTCATTCCTACATAATGATTCATCAAATTGATATTCTTAATATCATGAGGATGCATGTCTGCGAAATCATTTATGTAGATATCCATTCCTAACGGAGTTGGATATTGAGGAGCTTCTAATGTAATATTCCAAAGAGGAAATACGAACAGAAATAAAGGTAACAGTACTCCTACAAGCATTAATATTCTTGATTTCTTCTTCATGACTACAATTTTTTTAAGTTGATTTAAAAGCGAGAGGGGATTTTGTCCTCTCGCTTTTTTGGAAATATAACTAATCTATCTCCTTCCTGGTAGAATCTGAAATTAATCTTCTCCCAGAGACCAGGAAAGTTCTATATCAGATGATGCAGGTGATACTCTAACATATCCTTGCATCTCTTGATGTAATGCCGAGCAAAAATCGGTACAATAGAATGGCCAGACTCCTACTTGTTTAGGTTCCCAAACAAAAGTTTCTGTTTGTCCAGGCATTATTAACAGCTCAGAAGTATTGGCTCCGATCATACTCACTCCATGCGGTACATCATAATCTTGTTCTAAATTTGTGACATGAAAATAGACTTTATCTCCTACTTTAATCCCTTCTATATTATCGGGTGTAAAATGGCTTCGAATCATAGTCATATATACATGTACTTCTTTTCCTTCGCGTTCTACTCTTACATTTTCATTATTTTTAATACTATACTTATGTTCATTTTCTTCTAGCTTATAGATCTTTTTAGAACGAGGTTTTATTAAATCTGCAGATATCCCAGCGGCATAATGTGGTTCTCCAATAGTTGGAAAATCTAATAGTAATTCCATTTTTTCACCTGTGATATCATACAACTGTGCCGATTGAGTAACTTCTGGTCCAGTTGGCAGATAACGATCTTTGGTTATCTTGTTCATCGCCAGTACATATTTACCAAATGGTTTTCTAGAGTTCCCTCCTGGAATCATCAAGTGGCCTACAGAATAATATGTAGGTTTTCTATCTATTACTTCCCAACTTCCTAGTTTCCATTTTACTACTTCAGAAGAAATAAAGAACGTGGTATACCCATTTCCTTTACCATCAAACTCGGTATGTAATGGTCCTAGTCCGGCTTGAGAAACAACACCAGCCAATGCATCTTCAAATTTGATAATCGGAATTCCATAAGCATCCCCATCAAACTGTTTATTTTCGATAGCCTTAATCATTTTACTAAACGAGTGTACTGTAAGATCGGCTGAAAGTTTACCGTTCCCAACAATATATTCTCCCGATGGGTCTACATCACAACCATGTGGTGATTTAGGTGTTGGTAAAAAGTATACTAAACCTGGGCATTCTGCAGGATCTAATACTTTTACTTCTTTCTTCATTGTAGAAGTCGCCGTGTGTGTTTTCTCATCATATACATTATGTGCATAATTAGCCGGCATTGTTTTAAACTTCCCTTGTTTGATATATTCTTCTGCTTTTTTCCAATTAATTGCAGCGATGAAGTCTTTATCATTTTGAGATGCATTTACTTCTAATAAAGAATTTGCTTCTTCTGTATTGTATGTAGTAAAAAAGAACCAACCATGTGAAGCTCCTCTACCCGGGTGAGCTAAATCATAATTAAAACCTGGTAGTAAAATCTGAAAAGCCATTTCCATATTTCCATGATCAGGATCTACACTAATAAAGGATACAGCTCCTTTAAATTTTCCTTTATATTCTTTGATAGCAATATCTTCTTGTGGTACAGGTACAGAAAAACGAGTTCCTGCTACTACATATTCTGTATTTTCTGTTACAAAAGATGAACTATGATTACCAGCACTATTAGGAACTTCAATTATTTCTGTAGTTTCAAAAGTACTTAGATCAATTCTTGCAATTCTTGGGGTATTGTTTCCGTTAATAAAAACCCAACGCCCATCGACTTCTCCATTGGTCTGTGATATATCTGGATGGTGAGAGTCATCCCAAGGCACAAAACCATAAGAGGTATTAAGCATTGGTTTTGTTTCTTCATTATATCCCCATGCTTTTTCTGCATCTTGAGAAAAAACAGGGATTACTTTAAATAATCGCCCCGATGGAAGTCCATATACAGATAGTTGTCCACTAAACCCTCCCGAGACAAATGCATAAAATTCATCATGCTCTCCAGGAGCTACATAGACTTTTTCTGCAGCATTAGATCCTAATGCTCCATCGGTTATTTTTTTATCTTTATTAATATCTGCACAGCCGGTTATTACCAAGCTAAGTACTGCTGTAATAAAGAGTATTTGAGATATACGTTTCATTGGTTTATCTTTTTATTAGTTTATTAATTTGATGGTGGTAATAATACCTTATCAATAACATGTACAATTCCGTTTCCGGCAGGAATACTTGCTAAAATTTTGGCTTCGCCAATAAAAACATCTTCGCCTTCTTTGGTTACTTTCACATTTACACCATTAGACTGGCCCAGTTTTTTAAATTTTTTCAGAAAATCTTTTGAGTAATTACCTGGTGTTACATGGTATTTTAGAATGTTTGCTAATGCGTCTTTATTTTCTGGTTTCAAAAGATTCTCTACAGTTCCTTCGGGTAATGCATCAAACGCTTCATTAGTTGGAGCAAATACCATTAAAGGCCCTGCATTTACCAAGGAATTTTCTAAACCGGCAGCCTGAACAGCTGCCACCAATGTAGTATGATCTTTAGAACCAATTGCTATATTAAGTACATTAGGGGTCGCTTCATCATCTTGAATAAATGCTTGCCCTTGTTTTTCGGTGGTTTCGGTTACTGTTTTTTTTGGTGTTGAATTTGTTTCCTCTTTCTTAGTTTCTGTTTTACAACTTAGCAAGAAGGTAAAGCTCATTAGAATTAAAAAAAATGCTTTAGTTGTTTTCATAATATTTAGTTTAGTTTATTTTTTGTTGTGTCTATATTGATCTGCACAAAATCTATAAATCCTACTACATCAAATACTCTGATTTTCAGGTGTTGTAGGGTTGTATCCAAAAACTTTATTTGGCAAAATGGTTCCATGAATATGTAATATGTATCCAATACAAGCAAAATGGTGGATTGCATGACTATGAGCTTGGTTTAACCCTCCTCCTAGGGTTGTTGGAATCTCAACCATCCCCATCCCAAGATCATCTTTTATAATAATAGCAATACTGGGATCTAAATCAGAAATACATTCCAGGTCAGAAATTATTTTTCTCAAATATCTCTGACCTTCTACTGGGTTTTGTTCTACAATAGTTCCCCTTTTTCTCTTGGTTAAGTCAATAATTCTAGAATCTATACCATTAACTATACATTTAAAAATATCTAGTATATGACGTAAATGCCCACCTATACTACTGTAATAAGGCGCTGCAGATGTACTGGAATAAATAGCAGGTGGTAATTCTGCAAATATTTCTTCTGCTTGTTTTAAATTTATTATGGTGGGTTCAACAATCTGCTTTAACATTCTTTATCCTTAGACAGGTTACAATATTTCCAATAAAGCCTTTTGTACTATCCCTTTTTCAAAGTTCTGAAGTATTCTAAAATGGCTCTAGCTTCTTCTTCTTTTAAACTTTGATTTGCCATTGGAGACCCATTATGTTCTTTTAGTAACTCTTGAGCCAGTGGATCTTCTTTAATCATTTTTTCAGGATCCAGAATCATATTCATAATCCATTCTGGAGTTCGTCTTTCTAAGATACCAACGGGAGCTGGCCCGATAAACTTCTTATGGGTTTTATGACAAGCAGTACATTTTGTCTTAAAGAGTTCGGCTCCCTGAGCAGCCATTGTTTCGTCAATAGTGGCATCTAATACTAAATTTTTGATTGGTCCAACTCCTTTATTTGTGAGATCAACTTTTTTTGATGCAGGAGTGCCAGTAGAAACGGGTTTGGTTTCTTTTTTTTGAGTTGTTGTACTCTTTCCTATTTTAATTTGTTCTTCCTTTTTTTCTTCTTTTCCTCCGCAACTTATTAATAGAGTAACAGCGAATAAAATTATCAATTTGTCTAGTCTAATCATTTTAATAGATTTAAGATTATTGTTCAAAAATTCATTTCTCAAGAGAAATATTATTTTGATTATATCAGACAAAATTAGGTATGGGATAGGGAGATAAATATGACAAAAGTCATATTTCGGACAAATTAGTCTTTTATTTTACGGTTTTCAGAAAGTTGAACATAAAATTCTTAACTCGAAGGCTATAAATTAGGGTTCTAAAAGACTACATTTTCCCTTTACTAATGTGCCAACTCAATAATTTTATTTACGGTTTCCTTATTGTTTACTCCTAACCCTTCTTGTTGATGGACTAATTCTCCTCCCTGATCAAAAACGCTTATGATGTTAGAGTGTGAAAAATCCATTGGTGATATTTTTTTGTAATTCACGGCAAGAACAGCTGCAAATTCTCTTGTATCTGATTTAGTGCCTCTAAGAAACAGCCATTGATCGGATTCCATTTCGTTCTCAATAGAGAATTTTTTAAGCCTTTCGGGGGTGTCAGTCTCTGGATCAATACTTACTAATAAGAGTTTAATATTCTCTTTTTTAGATTCTGGAATTTGAGCTTCTATATCTCTCATATCAGCCACCAATCTCGGGCAGGCTGCTTTACAAGAGGTATAGATCATTACCATTACAAGAACATCTCCTTTTAATTCTTTGAGTTCTATTTTTTTATTGTCCTGTGTAGTCCAAATAGAAGGCAAGTTGTAGATCGAAAGTTCAGAAATAGAAGTGTTATGTTCTTTGGATTTAGATTTAGATTCAGACACAGCTACTTCTTCTTGTTTTTTTTCTTTATTACAAGAGCTTAACACAATGATTGCTCCTAATAGTAAAATTTTTATGATATTCATTTTGATCATATTTGATGATTTAACACACATTATGTATTTGAGTTTTATCTTGTGGACTTAAGGAGTTACATTAATATCTTTTACACAACGAAAACCCAAGTTCTTGACTGCATAATTTGCTTTCATACTTCCTCTAAAAGCATAGCGCATAAACGCAGCGTAATTCATTAAATCTGAAGCTCCAACAGCTGCACTGCCGCAAAATAAATTACTATCTTTATCTACATCTTTTCTAGATTCTCCCGATATCAGTACAGAATTAAAATCCAATGTCCATTCCCATACTAATCCATGTAAATCATATATGCCCCAATAATTTTTAAAAGTAGATCCAATACTGTTATTAAAAGATTTAGGAGTTTCGTACCATTCTAAAATATATTGATTATAGGTTTCTTTTTTTCTTGCGTCTATAGTCTTATCATCTGCCATTGCAGCGTATTCCCATTCATCAATAGTTGGTAATCTTTTTCCTTGACACTCACAATATTTTTTGGCGGCAAACCAAGAAATACCTGTTATAGGAGAATTAGGTTTCAATTGATCACTTAGAGTATTATCATCTTTCCAAAGTACCAAATAGTTTTTATCTGCAAATAACTGCTTTACATGGCTTCGTTTCCATTGTGGGTATTTCTTAACAAATGCTAAAAATTCACTATTTGATACAGGATAAACATCCATTAAAAAATCATTGACTTTTACCGCTGTAGAATCAACTCCGTATAGAGGAATATAAACTCCTCCTTTAACAGTAACCATATTTTCTGTTTGTGCTATAACACTATTTAATGTATATCCTATACATATAGCAAAAAAGAAAACTATTTTTAAAGGAGGAGTTAGCATTTATTCTATAATTTTAATGTGCGTTTCTTTTACTTGCAACCATGGATGCTGTTACTTCTTTTTTAGAATTTCCCCAACTATTGTATATGTAAGTAAGCACATTGGCTACTTCTTCATCTGTTAGGTCTTGTTTAGTCATCACACTATTGTATTTTTCACCGTTTACAGTAATTTCTCCTGTTTTACCGTTTAGTATAATATCAATTGCACGGTTTAGATCAGCATTTAAATAATCTGATTTAGCCAGAGGCGGAAAAGCATTAGGAATTCCTTGACCTTCGGCTTGGTGACAAGCAAAACAAGTTCTCATATAGGTAGCTTTACCAAATTCCATTTTTTCCTGTAGTGTTTTTGCCGTTTCTTCGGTTTTTACTACACTCTCATCAACGGGCATTTCCTGGATTCCACTTCCTTCTGGTTGATAGACTCCTTCTTCCTGTTTACCAGAATAGATTTTCTTGTTCTCTTCTCCTTGTACCTTAAGCATTCCTAAGGCACCTTTATTAAATGCTCTAAAAATAGAGTGATCCACCAAAATGAAGGTTCCCGGAACATCAACTTTAAATTCTACGATAGCTGCACCTCCTGCAGGAACCAGAGTAGTTTGCACATTGGTATTAATAAGGTCACCTCCTTCTACCCTAACGACATCAA
Organism: Aquimarina macrocephali; assembly: GCF_051627225.1. Taxonomy (NCBI): domain Bacteria; kingdom Pseudomonadati; phylum Bacteroidota; class Flavobacteriia; order Flavobacteriales; family Flavobacteriaceae; genus Aquimarina; species Aquimarina macrocephali. The sequence goes on along the minus strand of NZ_CP151795.1, from coordinate 2,629,485 downwards.
AAATTTCGCCGATAACATGGAAAGAAGATACAAGGTTTGGCCCACCATTACCTACATATAATCTTATCGTTTCTCCAACATTTGCTGTAATGGCATTATCACCGGTTAACGAACCTACTTTTCCATTAAAAACCACATAATCTGCATCTTCATCTACAGCTTTTTTCATATCAAAGGGCTGCAATCCTCTTTCTCCATTCTCTCCTTTGGTATAAAAATCCCCTTGCATTACATAATATTCTTTATCTACCGGTGGAAGACCTTCTTCTGGCTCAACAAGTATTAATCCATACATTCCATTAGCAATATGCATCCCTACCGGAGCTGTCGCACAGTGATATACATATAATCCTGGATTTAGTACTTTAAAAGAAAACTGAGCTTCATGTCCAGGAGCTACAAAAGAAGATGTTGCCCCACCCCCTGGGCCTGTTACAGCATGTAAATCTATATTATGGGGTAATTTGTTATCTGGGTGATTTTTTAAGTGAAACTCTACTTCATCCCCAACTTTTGTTCTTATAAAACTTCCTGGTACCGAACCTCCAAACGTCCAATACACATACTTTACTCCATCTGTCATCTCTCCTTCTTCTTCTAGAACCTCCATATTCACGATAAGCTTCTTCGCTTTTCTTCTTCCTGTAGGTCCAGGAACATTGGGAGGTGAAGTTAATTCGGCAATCATTTCTTGACTTACAGGAATGCCTTCTGGCCCCAGATAATTCTTTGCCTCTGCTTCTTTGTTTTGTGAGCAGGCAGATAGGATCATCAATAGAACGCCTATAAACAATCCTGTACTAGATAACAATACAAATGGTTTTTTTGATTTCATATTCTTACTACTTTTACTATTAATAAAAGACTTTTTTATCTTTTATTTTGTAAAAATAAGAATTACTACAGCACATGAAATATGATAAATATCATATTTTAAGACTAATTAGTCTTTTATTAAAATACAAGGATAAAAATTAGCAATTATTTAATTCGGATATTTTTATCCTAATTAAATAATTACTAATTTTGCACTATAACTAATTTTTGAATAGAATGTTTTCAAAAGCCTGTGAATACGGAATTAAAGCTGCTATCTTTATCGCCTTAAAATCATACCAAGGAGAGCGAGTAAGTCTTAAAGACATTGCTGCCAAAATTGATTCGCCAGAAGCATTTACTGCAAAGATTCTCCAAAAACTAGCTAAAAATAATATAGTCGATTCTATAAAAGGTGCTGCCGGCGGTTTTGAAATAGAAAAACACAAAATAGCATCAATACAACTTGCAAAAATTGTTGATGCAATAGATGGTGATAGTATTTATATTGGTTGTGGGTTAGGTCTCAATAAATGCTCAGAAGATCATCCATGTCCTGTTCATTATAAATTCGCTTCCGTAAGAGAAGAATTAAAGAAAATGTTAGAATCTACCAACCTTGAAGAATTAGCTCTTGGGATCAAGTCTGGAGCTTCATATTTAAAAACCTAAAAAAAATTACTCTTAAACAGGACAAAATTGTCCGAATTAATTTTTCAATATCTAAAAAATGAATAAAGAACGAAAACTATGGCTAGGGTTTACAGCAGTGATACTGTTCTCTTTTGGCGTATTGGGTTATTATGGTTATGAGATTTATCAACAATCTCCTCCGATACCCAATAAGATTATTTCATCTGATAACAAAGTTATTTTCACCGGTAAAGCGATTAAAGAAGGCCAAAATATTTGGCAAAGCATTGGTGGTCAAGAAGTCGGTTCGATCTGGGGGCATGGGGCCTATGTTGCACCTGACTGGACAGCAGATTGGTTACATCGTGAAGCTCTGTTTATCTTAAATAAATATGCAAAATCGGATTTCAACAAAAGTTATGATGAAATTAATGAAGAGCAACAGGCTGCCTTAAAAATACGATTGCAAAAGGATCTAAGAACTAACACTTATGATAAGGCCAGCAATACAATTTCTATTTCAAAAGAAAGAGTTGAAGCTATACATCATTTAAGTAATTATTATAAAGATCTATTTACCGATGATCCAAAGTTTGATCAATTACGATCAGACTATGCAATCCCAAAAAACACTATTAAAAGTGAAGAGCGAATGCAAAAAATGAATGCTTTTTTCTTTTGGGCTACCTGGGCTACCGTTACAGAAAGACCCGAGGATGTAATTTCATATACCCACAATTGGCCTGCAGATGAGTTAGTTGGTAACGTCCCAACTACAAGCCTATACACCTGGTCGGGAGTGAGTATTATTTTATTGATTTTATGTATTGGTGTACTGGTCTTCTATCATGTCAAATCTGGTGAAGACGAAGATGCTCCTCCTCCATCAGAGGATCCGTTATTAAAACAAGGTATGACACCTTCTATGCGATTAGTTAAAAAATACTTTTGGGCTGTAAGCCTTTTAATGGTCGTTCAGATGTTATTAGGTATTGTTACTGCTCATTATGGTGTAGAAGGAAATGGATTTTACGGGATACCTTTGGATGAAATCCTTCCATATTCTGTTACCCGTACCTGGCATACTCAATTAGCCATCTTCTGGATTGCAACGGCCTGGTTAGCAACAGGGTTATACATTGCGCCAGCAGTGTCTGGCAAGGACCCGAAATTTCAAGTATTTGGTGTTAATTTTCTATTTATTGCCCTTTTGATTATTGTAGTAGGTTCAATGTTTGGTCAATGGATGGGAGTTATGCAAAAGCTTGACCTGATAGAGAACTTCTGGTTTGGACATCAAGGATATGAATATGTTGACTTAGGTAGATTCTGGCAAATCTTTCTACTTATTGGATTATTTCTATGGCTGACTTTAATGGTTCGCCCACTGCTACCCGTATTGAAGAAAAAAACTGAAGAAAAAAACCTCATCATCATGTTTTTAATATCCTGTACTGCAATAGCCATGTTCTATGGTGCTGGATTAATGTGGGGCAGACAGACAAATCTAGCGATTGCTGAATATTGGAGATGGTGGGTTGTACATCTTTGGGTAGAAGGTTTTTTTGAAGTTTTTGCCACTGTAGTAATCGCTTTCCTATTTGTAAGACTAGGATTATTAAAAACTAAAACCGCTATCCATAATGTACTATTTGCTACTATTATATTTATGTCTGGTGGTATTTTGGGTACTTTTCATCACCTATATTTTTCTGGGACTCCTACCGCTATAATGGCTCTGGGTGCTACATTTAGTGCTTTAGAAGTTGTACCTCTTACCCTTATTGGATATGAAGCTTATCATAATTATAAACTATCTAAAGCAACACGTTGGCTTGAGGATTACAAGTGGCCAATCTATTTTATGATAGCAGTAGCTTTCTGGAATTTTCTTGGGGCAGGAATTTTTGGCTTTATTATCAATCCGCCCATTGCTTTGTATTATGTTCAAGGGCTTAATACAACCCCACTTCATGCACATACAGCTATGTTTGGAGTTTATGGTATGCTGGGAATAGGCTTAATGCTCTTTGTTTTAAGAAGCCTATACAGAGACATACTCTGGAATCAAAAATTACTAAAAATTACTTTTTGGTCCTTAAATATAGGATTATTGGCAATGGCCCTGCTAAGCTTATTACCAATAGGTATATGGCAAGCACTTGAAAGTATGGATCATGGAATGTGGTATGCCCGTTCTGCAGAACTAATGCAACACCCTACAATGGTTATTTTAAAGTGGTTACGATCTATTGGGGATATTATTTTTGCAATTGGTATAGTAACTACTTGCTGGTTCGTGTTTGACTTAACATTAAAAAATAAAATAAAACAATTTTAAATAAATAAATTATGGAAACATTAATAAAAACCAAGGTAGGGCAATTCGTTGCAAAGGATTATCGAACTGCTACCGTTTTTTCAAAATATGGAATTGATTTTTGCTGTAGAGGAGACAGAACATTAGAAGAGGTTTGTAATAAAAATGGGATTGAAGTTGAAACCATTCTGGAAAGTTTGAACGACGTTTTAATCAAAAAAGATGATGTTGCTATTGATTATCAATCCTGGCCACTTGATCTATTAGCAGATTATATAGAAAAGAAACATCATCGTTATGTAGAAGAAAGGATCCCGATACTACGCCAATATTTGGAAAAACTCTGCAAAGTACATGGAGGGCGCCATCCAGAGTTGCTAGAAATTCATACTCTATTTAGTGAAGCCTCTGGTGAACTTGCACAGCATATGAAAAAAGAGGAAATTATACTGTTTCCTTTTATTAGAAAAATGGTGAAAAGCCTAGAACAAAATCATAACGTGCAACCTCCACATTTTGGAACTGTAGAGAATCCTATTTCGATGATGATGCAGGAACACGATAATGAAGGAGTACGATTTCGTAAAATTTCAGGATTATCAAATAATTATACTCCTCCCGAAGATGCTTGTAATACATATAATGTTACTTTTTCAATGTTAGAAGAATTTGAAAAGGATTTACATTTACATATCCATCTAGAGAATAATATTTTATTTCCAAAAGCAATAGAAATGGAAAAGAGGATTGTAGAAGGATCAAAGTCTTCTGTTGAAGATTAATACCATTTAAAAAACTTCCGGAAAATCGATTTTCCGGAAGTTTTTTATAAATAAGCAAGATTTATTTAATCAAAATCTTTTTCTAACGTAAGTGAGTCTTCAACTATATTCACAAGGTCATTAATAATAGCTTCTCCTTTATTTTTATTATACCAAACTTGTAGAGATTTTTTAAAAGTGTCATCTATTTTTCCGTTTTCCTTTTTGTAAGCCAGAACCATATTAGTAGCTACTTGTGATCTTGGACCCCATCTATTTAAGACGTTACCATTATTATCTACTATCACTAGTTTAGGTATAGAGCGTGTTCCGTTTGTTAAAAAAAGATCCATAAACTCAGGATTATCATCTCGTAACAAGACTTTTAAGTCAATAGCGGGTACTTCTTTTGCTATTTTATTTAAAACAGGAATGGTCTGCGCTCCATCAGCACACCAACTTTCTATAAGAACAAGCCAGGTTTGCTTTTCTTTCATATCTCGAAAAACTTGTTTGGCTTGCTCTGGGATCGCAAGAGTTTTATCGAGTCTTCGCATTCTGCTTGCATTTAATTTGGTAAAATCTACACGTTGCTTAACCTGTTCTATTCCTGTTGTACTTTCTTCTTCAACAAGACGATTTATTAGTTCAACATATGCTGTATAGGAAATCCCTTTGGCTATACCTTCTTTAATTATTTCATTCGTCATATCATAATATATTAGGGGTTTGTATTGAACTCATCTTGAGCACTACTTTTGCCTGCAAAATTTACATTTTGCACCCTGATTTTGTTGATTTTTTTCAACGTAACCATAGCTATGCTGAAAAAAACCACCTTCACCATGGTACAAAAGCCAAACTTTTCGGCTTAAAACCATTACTCAAGATGAGTTCATTTCTAAAATTTCTAGAGAAGCACTATTATTATCTATGTTAAAATACCCTCCTTTATTTTCTTTTCTTTCTAAGGATTGCCCTATAATCAAGTGCGCAATATTAATCATGTTTCGTAATTCACATAATGCCGTATTTACCTTCGAATCTCTATAAAGCTCTTCTACTTCTCTATACATTAAGTCTAAATGTTCTTTAGCTTTTATCAAACGGTGGTTACTACGTACAATACCTACATAATCTCTCATCAAGGCCTGTAATTGCCTGATATTATGCCTTATGATAATGTGTTCTTTATTGACATGAGTTCCCTGATCATCCCAATCAGGAATAGATATTGGAACCGATTGCACAGTATTAGAACATAGGTATTTGTAACTGTTATGCGCATACACTAAAGCTTCTAACAAAGAGTTTGAAGCTAACCTGTTTGCTCCATGCAAGCCTGTTCTGGAACATTCTCCACAGGCAAATAAATTCTGAATAGATGTCATTCCATTTTTGTCAACTTCAATACCACCACATAAATAATGAGATGCAGGAACTACCGGAATCCAATCTTTTTCTACGTTAACATGATTCGCTGTGCATTTTTTATAAATTGTGGGAAAATGTTTTTTAAAACCTTCTACCTGAAGATGGGTACAGTCTAAATAAACACAAGAATCCCCAGATTTTTTAAGTTCGTTATCTATACTTTTTGAGACTATATCTCGGGAAGCAAGTTCTCCTCTTGAGTCATAATCTAACATAAACCTATGTCCATTCTTATTTCGTAGATATGCTCCAAAACCTCTTACTGCTTCGGATATTAAGAACGATTGCCCATCTTTATCCTCGTATAATGCTGTTGGATGAAACTGAACAAATTCCATATCTTTAATTCTTGCTTTTGCTCTGTATGCCATTGCAATTCCATCACCCGTTGCTATAACAGGGTTAGTAGTATGACCGTATACTTTACCAATACCTCCTGTTGCTAACAATGTTACTGCGGCTTTTATCGTTTTTATTTCTCCAGTTTTTTGATTCAGAGCGTAAGCCCCATAACAAGAAATATTTTCATGACTTTGTATTTGCAATTGATGTTCTGTAATCAGATCAATTGCAAAATGATGACTTAATATACTAACGTTAGGCAATTGATGAATACGAGTTAGTAATGCTGTTTCTATTTCGCGACCTGTAATATCTTTATGATGAACAATACGGTATTCTGAATGCCCTCCTTCTTTACCAAGATCTAAGTTCCCGTTATAATCTAAATCAAAATTAGCTCCCCATTGAATTAAATCATTAAGTCTTTTGGGGCCTTCTTTAACGACCATTTTAACAATTTGCGGATCGCACAAACCGTCGCCTGCAATCAAAGTATCTTGTATATGTTTTTGAAAAGAATCTTCTTTAGCATCTAATACTACCGCTACCCCTCCTTGGGCATATTTCGTATTAGATTCATCATCATCTGCCTTCGTTATTATACAAACTCTTTTATCTTCAAATTTTTCTGCTACTTTAACCGCAAAAGTTAACCCAGCTGCACCAGAACCGATTACTAAATAGTCTACTGATATCATCATCCTTTTATTTAGAAAGTTCTAACATTCGTACAATAGGAGTTAATGCTTTTTTTCTTATATCCTCTATGACATTTATTTCTGGGGTTTCATTATGAAGACAATCATATAATTTCTGAAGTGTGTTTACTTTCATATAACCACATTCACTACAAGCACAAGTATTATCCTCTTCGGCAGGAGCAGGAATCAAGATTGTATTAGGTACCTTCTTTTTCATTTCGTGTAAAATACCTGCTTCAGTTGCTACTATAAACTTCTCTTTAGGATGTTCCTTTACATAATTTATCATCCCTGCAGTAGATCCTACATATTTTGCAGTTTTTAAAATATGCTCTTCAGATTCTGGATGAGCTATAATTACCGACCCTGGATTATTTTTATATAAATCCAATAATTTGTCAATACAGAAAGCTTCATGTACTATACAACTGCCATCCCAAAGTAACATATCTCTACCGGTTTGTTTTATGATGTATTTACCTAGGTTCTTATCTGGAGCAAAAATTATAGGTGTATCCTTTGGTATCGACTCCACAATTTTAAGAGCATTAGAAGAAGTGCAAACCAAATCACTCATTGCTTTAATTTCTGCCGAACAATTGATATAAGTAATTACAATATGATCCGGGTGTGATGCTACAAAAGAACCAAATGCATTGGGAGGGCAGGAATCTGCTAATGAGCACCCGGCGGTTAAATCTGGTAAAACTACTTTTTTTGCAGGGTTAAGGATTTTCGCAGTCTCTGCCATAAAGTGCACACCTGCAAAGACAATAATATCTGCATCAATTTCTGCTGCTTTTTGGGATAGCCCTAAACTATCTCCAACATAATCAGCAACCTCTTGTATTTCTGGCCGTTGATAATAATGTGCAAGGATTACAGCATTTTTTTCTTCCTTTATTTTGTTTATTTTTTCTTTTAACTCCACTTTTACAATACTATTCATTACATCGCGAAAAATAGAGGTCTTTGAATGTGAATACTATGACAAAAGTCATAATTAAAGACAAAAAAGTCTTTTTTATGTTATTTCACCATACGACTCATTTATACATCATAAAAAAAGGCCTCTCTTTCGAATGGCCTTTCATTAAAATAAAAGAGAAATTTAAAACTCAATTTCAAAAAATAAACTGCTTTCGAGGTTATCCGTGGTAACGTCTTCTCCTTTTAGTACTTCTTGAGATTCGTTTAATAATTTCAAGTTAATTTTCCAATACCCTGTCATGGTTAGTGATAATTTTCCATTGTACATTTTTGATGCACTATCATAACTCAAATCTTCATTATTTGGCGAGCTATGATTACCCATACTAGGCATTCGAGGGTCTACTGTAATTTTATAGTTTTCTACTACAGGAAAAGTCATCATGTTTTCCATTTTAAAAAGCATCGCACTAAAATCATTTACTGCAACTTTTGGATCTACAGGTCCAGCCATAGTCAAAATATAGCGAGTACCATCACTACCCATGAATGTGCTTACTTTTTGTTTACCATCTGCCGGTGATATTACATCTATGGTTTTCTTTGTTGTGAATTCTTCTCCATTAATTTTATAGGTAATGGTAAGATCCCAATATTCATCGCCATTGCCTGGCATTTGAAAAACCAAGAATCCTTTAGAAACCGTCTTGTCTTCGGTAACAGTCAAGGTAGATTTTGGACAAGAGTGTTCCATTTGTGTCATATGCATCATAGGCATCCAAGAAATTTCGGATTGAGAAACATAGTTTTTTGTCGCCATATCTTTAATACGTATATACACTTCATTATATCCAATGCTAAAATCGTTCTTCTTAGAATACAATTCTATAGAATGATTGTTAGCATCAAAAGAAGTTACCAGGTTAAATCCTTCCATAGGATTTACTATCATTTCGTCATCATCAGAACTACATGAAACAAAAATGGTTGAAAGTATGATTACTGTAAAAATTAATTTTATGGTTTTCATTTGTTTATTTTTAATTATGTTTTTTTAATTGATTTTGTATGAAAATGTGATGAAGAAATTACGTCCCATTCGAGGAACATTTTTCCAATCTGTATACGTTGAATAGTATTCGTCAAAAATATTTTCTACACCTGCCTTGGCATATACCACATCGTTATTCAGGTAAAAGGTTTTTCCCAGAGTTAGAGAAAAAATGATGTAGGCTGATGTTTTATCTTCGCCAAATTCTGGATTAAAATTTATTTGATCTCCAGCACCTTTCATGGTAACTTCTCCAGAAAAACTCCTTTTATTATACTGAATCCCGGATCGATATGATATAGGACTTATAAAAGGCAAATTGCGATTGGTATCATCTTTTCCCTGATGGTAGGATACTGAAGCAGACCATCCAAGTTCTGGTATGATTTTGTATTCTGTACTCAAAGACACATTAATCAAATCGGCATACTCTAGATTTTCATATATTTTTACTCCATCAGCACCAATTGTCATAGTACTAAGTGATTCATTTACCTCACCAATAATGTAATTAGGCATTCGAAAAATATTTCCTTCCAGAGCAATTTTTAATTCGGATTTTTCTAACGAAATTTTAGCATTAGCCTCTATAGATTGTTCATTTTTTAAGTTAGGGTCACCAATATAATCGTGATTATCAAAACTGTTAAAAAGATAAAATCCATATCCTTCTGATACTGATGGTGCTCGTTCTCCATAAGACAGTCCAGCATTGATGTGAATAGGTTCTAAATGTTTATGATATTGCAGCGAAGCACTTTTAAGAAAACGTGTTTTGGATTCTTCCATATCTGGATAAAAGATTCTGAGACTGTTAAGTCCAAAATCATCAGCTATAGTATTGTTTTGTACAGCTAATCTCGCAGATAGTTTTAAAGAATTTTTTTTAAAGCTGATCTTATCTTCAGCATATAAACCTGTATTCCAAGTTCGTACATCGGGCCAAGTAAGCATAAACATAGGGTTCTCATTGGGATTATTGGGGTACATTGTCATTTCTGCAAGAGACTTATTGTAAAACCCGTCCCATTTCATCAAAAAGTGTTGTTTTTTGGTTTTTAAATTCGCTTCAGAGAAAAACCCATACGTATCACTCCATCCCGGCATATCCATTCGAATAGGTACATCTGGTCTTTGAGAATCATCCATCACATGAGTAACTTTATTAAAGTACACTTTAGACTTCCAATCGCTAAATACACCTATAGTATTTTGTTCAAAACCTATAGATGCAATAATTGCACGTGCCAAAGAAACATCCATGGGTAATGCAGGATACCCTACATCTCGTGCTTCATCATAAATAGCAGTTGCTGTGAGTGCCTTGTTTTTATCAATCTTATATCCTCCGTTTACAGAGACATTATACTTTGTATATTGAGAAAAATTGATTTCTTCTCCATTTCCTGCAGTATAGTTTTCCGCTTTGCGATAAATGATATCTCCATCTACATAAAAATCAGAATTTGAATAATTGGCTTCTGCCCCCAGAACCACTAATTGGTTATTGGTTTCGAATCCATCTTCTAAACTTGCTTTGAATCCTGTTTCTCTAAAATTGCTTTTATCTAACTCCAGATCTATTGCGCCTCCTATACAGTTTCCATATTCCGACCCTTGTTGTCCCGATGCAACATGGGCTTTAGCAAGGTTGGACACATCTACATAAGAGGTAATAGGATCCATTTTATCTGTACACGCACCAAAGATTCGCATCCCATCAATAGTAACAGAAAGTCTTTCTGATGTCATATTATTTAACGCAGGTTCCCAAGCATAGGCTCCTCGTTTTATCATACCCACTTTTTGTGAAAGCTCCAGATATTCATCTAACGATGATAATGGTTTAGGTTGTTTTTGGTAATCCAATTCTTTTCTGGCAGATATCAAAATAACTTCTTCCAGATTGATGGGTAGGATAGTATCCTGCTTTATCTGGGTTTCTTCCTGAGCATTAACCCAACAGGGGGTAATTTGAAAAAGCAGGATATACCATAGCATATTTACCCTTTTAAACGGTGCCCTCAAAACCCTATACAAAGAGGTTGCACCAATACTAGTTTTCATTAGAATATATTTTATAAATAATTCAACATATAAATAAGTTTATGTACATGTATTTGAGGTATATCATACCTTCAAAACAAATACACTGATAGAACTCATTTAAGCTTTTACTTTTTGCTGCAAATTTTTCTTATTCACCCTAATTTTGACTTTTTCGTAACGTAGCTATAGCTATGCTCCTCAAAAAAGGATTCATTATGGTAAAAAATCTTAAATTTTCGTGTAAAACAAAAAATTCAAATGAGTTCATATTGAATTATCCAAACTCGGGAGGTGGAGAAATATCTGTAATAAGTAATTTAGAAATTATTTCTTGTGTAGTTTTATAATTGTTCTCAACTGTATTTTCTGGTTCATTTTTTAAATCGAAATCAAGTAATAGTTGAAAAAAAACAATATGCTGAATCTCATTCTTAGATTTTTTGTCTTTGAATGGATTATTTTCTGAGTCGGATTCTTTGGCTAATTGTTTTTTTAAATAGCATTTACCATCACACTTTAATCTAGGCCTATCTTTATTTATACAGAGGTTTTTTACGATGTAATCATAATTCATGATATACTCTCCTACTGGCCAAAGAGGCTTGATAAGCATCAGGAGAGCAACGAATAGAATTACCGTACTTTTCATGCGGCAAATATAGCTCCTATTACAGGAAGAAAAATATGATAAAAGTCACAAAAAAGACAAAACGATCTTTTTTATTATATTTGATCTAAAAAAAAGCTATTATGCTATCTAACGCTTGTAAATATGCTATAAGAGCAATCCTTTATCTAGCAATACACTCTGATGAGACTCATAAAATAGGAGTAAAAAAAATTGCCGAAGAATTAGAGACGCCTCAACCTTTTTTGGCCAAATTATTAAGGCAATTAACCTCTAATAAGTTGGTTTCCTCTACTAAAGGTCCTGGGGGTGGTTTTTTTCTGGATAAAAAAAATAAAGAGAAATCAGTTTGGGATGTTATTTGTTGCATCGATGGTACTCATAAATTTGATAAATGTTTTTTAGGACTATCAAAATGTAGCGATAAAAATCCATGTCCTGTACATTCTACCGTATCTCCATTTAAGAAAAAAATATTAAATGAATTTAGAGATAAAACGATTTCTAAACTTGTTGAAGAAATTGAAGTAGAAGGAACCGTAATTTCTTTAAAAGGATTTGATCTAAAATAATAACTTTACCTAGATATCATTTACAAATCATCAATTTCTGAGTTTATTTGGTTTAAAGTCATTTTGCTATTATCCAAATCGTTTAAAATTTGAGATTTAGAATTTTCAAAAGCTATTTTTATACTTCCAAAAATGTTTTCATAATAAGAAACTCCTTCTTTTAGGTTTTTTACAAATACTGACAAATATTTTTTCTGCTTATCATTTATAGAATGCTTTGTTTCTTCAAGCTTATCTTTTAAAAAATCAATATAAATGTTTAGCTCTTTTATAAACATGTTAGGACGATCTGTTCGTACAACTTCATCAGATTCTCCATAAATATGGCTTGTTATTTCTTTTAAACTCATAAGCTTAGAGAAATAAGCCATATTTGGCCCAGGGCATATCGAAACTCCATCTCCTTCAACTTTAGTATCTAAGTTATATTTCAGTAACGCAGAAGTTCCCAGACCAACACAGGTACATGATTTTTCTGTGATTTGATCAAATTCTCTTTGATAATCTTCCTGAGAAAGACCTTTTTTATCCAGCTCCTTAATTTTTATATGCTGATATTGTCGTGATGCTGTACATATCCCTTTTTCGGTAAATTCTTTATTTAGAGCAACAAATTTTTTAGGACATGAGCTACCAGGCCTGTTTTTTTCTAATAAAGTTAACTTTTCCTGATCTTTTGTATTTCCTTTTAGGCTATTAAATGGTATTCCCAAAGGAGAGATATCACTTAGGTATAAATCATCTTCTTTGGCTTTTACTAATTTATCTAATGTACTATTATCGACTGTTGTTGCTTCTGGTACCAAAAGAAACGGAGTTCCCCACCCTACTGAATCTACTTTGTAATGTTCTAATAAAAACTGATGTTCTTCTGCTGTACCCACCCCGCCCTGGGCAGTGATTTTAACAGGTAAAGGAGATTGCGGAACATGTCGGTTTTTACGAGACCATACCTCTGCTATAATCTTATGTATTTCAGAAATCAATTCTTCTTTCTGATCTCTAAACTGAGCTAATATTGGCCCCATAAGATATCCATCTGTTGCAAATGCATGACCCCCGCAATTAAGTCCGGATTCAATTCTATATTCTGAAACCCATAATCCTTTTTTGGCTAAAAATTTTCCTTGTATCAGGGCAGATCTATAATCACTTACTTTTAAAACTATTTTCTTTTTAATTTCTCCGTTCTGGTTTGGATAAAAATCCTCAAACTCTTCCATATAACTATAGAGCCTGGGGTTCATCCCGGCAGAAAGTATTACGGATGAAGATAATTCGCTATTAGCATATCCTCTAAGCGCTGCGTGAGCATCATTATATTTAGAAGATAGTTTCTCTTTTTTTTGATAATTTTCTTTATCTACTTTGGTCATGATATTTACATCAATACTACCCATCGATAAATTGGCTTCTATTAAATCCTTGATTCCTTTAAAATTGAAATCATTGGATGCTAATCCTTTAAATCGCTGCTTTAGTAGTGAAGTATCTGGTAAAATATTGAAGTATTGTTTCAATTCATTACTACATTCTGTTGTAATATTTTTAAGTTGATTAAACTTTTTTTCTGCCAGATCATTCATCAAATTAAGATAAGAAGTAATCCTCTTAGCTCTAAAATCTTCTATACTTTCTGTGATTTCATTATATGGCATTTCGAATGTATCACAATACATCTTTCTTAGTTTTTCTAATAGAATATCATCAACCAATGAAATAACAGAATCTATTCCCAGATGAGAAACTTTTAATGGAGTATCAATAGTAAAGCCTATTCCCATTACAGGAATATGAAATGAATGTAGTTTCATTATAATGAATTAAGTTTTGTATCGGTTAATCAATATGTATTAGAACTATAGCATCAAATTGCCAATATATATTTTAAAATCTAATACATATGTATCTGTCAAAAATCACGAATGGAATCAGAACTAAATATGACAATTATCATGTTTTAATAACTTCTATGTTTTAAGCATGTCGATCAATTTCATATTCTGGTTGTTTTTCTGTCAAAACTTCAATTCTTTTATTTACCAAATTAGGTTTCGCATGTTGCGTATGATAATGTCTTAATTGATGTTCACTCTGTCGATCAGAACTAAAATTAGATACTCGTTTTAAATATCCTATTACCCGGGTGGCATGATCTACATTGTGAGAACCACAGTCATTGCATACAAACAAAGTGCGCTTATCTATATGTGAGCATTCATTACATATTGTAATTCTTATATTAAAACAGAAATAGTTACATCCTGCTGCAGCTGTTGCATGAATTAGTTTTATAAATCCATCTTTATTAGGAGTCTCTTCTAGGTTAAGATGAAGTGCAGAACCGCCATCCAAATATTGTATAATCTCTTTACCATGCAGCATTATTTTATCCAGAGAATTTACTTTATTATCCTCGACTGCATAGAAATATGAGTTATAGCAATCTCTGGGCACAAATAATCCATCTTCTTTATCCCATTTTGCATTTTTTATCCCCAGATTTTCTGCAGGAACAAATTCTGTGTTAAACATATATCCATATTTTTCTTTTGCTGCTCTATTTTCTTGATAAATTGCTTTTAGATAGGTATTCACAAAATTCTTATATGTAGTGTTATTGCTTGCTTCGATTCCCTGGCTCTCGGCGGCTTCTACCATACCATTAATCCCTACTGTTAAAAATTGTTTGTCTAACGCTATAAAACCTGCTTGATAAACAGGCAATAATCCCGCTTCATTGTATTCGTCTATAAGTTTTCTGTAAGCAACCTGATATTTATGAATCTTTTGTACTTCTTCAACAATATCAGCCTTTTTTTGAATCAGCCGGTTCATGTTAAGAGTGATTACATTTATAGATCCTGTTGCTACCCCTCCTGCACCTAAAGAATAACTAAAGGTATTATCACTAATTTCATTTCGTAAACGACAACAGGATGCTAAACTATCTGCATTTTCGGATTGGTAAATAAAAAAAGAATTTCCTTCACTTAATTCTTGTGCACACATTTCGGTAAATTCTCTATCGACAGGAGCATCATTTTTTACAAGCATTGCAGCAGTAACTACAGGAAAAGTAAGTACGGCTCTTTTTCGTTCCTTATTAAACCATTTCATGAAGAATTTTTGTAATTTTTTTACGCTTTCCCATTTTGGTTTGGTCATATCGGGAAATACAAAATCTCCAAACATACTATTAAAATAGGCTTCATCGTATAGAGAAATATTCCAGAATACGGATTGATAACCTCTTGCGGCAGCGGGTTGATTAACCGCATAAACTACATGTTGTAAATGATTTGCGATACGTTTTTCATGAGTTTGTAAATAGTCTTCTCCAAGATCTTTAACTGCAAAATGATCAAAATACATCAAAAACTCTACAGTAGCTAATGCTCCGGCAAACTGCGAACTTACTGCAAAGACAAGGTTAACAAACTCACCACAATAACTCTCCAGATGTTTTGGAGCTTTACTTTCGCCTCCTAATTTTGTGAGTCCGTCTAATAAAAATGGGTACATACTTATAGAAACGCAATATGGTTTTAGTGAAGTCTCATCGTGTACATATATTTCATGTGATTCTATCTGCCTGGTGTATTCTTCAGCTAGATCATTGCCATACAGAGCAGCTATTTTTTGTTTTACCAATGCTCTGTTTACTTGTATATTAATGTCTTTATTTAACTCTGCCTCCATCGTTGCAATGTTTTTTGAAGTCACATTGGCATTAGCATCTACTTTGGATCCATCTGCCGCATTTGTAGAATCCAAATAATGGGTTATAAAATCAATTTTATTTGCTATTTGATCATCTGAAAGTCGTATCATGAGTTTTTAATTTTTAATAAATAAGTAATTAAGTCGCTTATTGGTTTTTACTTCTATAAATTGTTGATTGGTTGTTTTGCTATTTAATCCTCCTAGAGATTGATTCCATCTTCCTGTTTTAATCCAGGTTAATTGAGTTAAAATCTTATCATCCACTTGCTCTAGACCTGTATAAAGACAAGTCTCATATCCTTTCTCTTTGGCATATTTTAGATGGTTTATTAATTCTTTTTTATACCATTCTCCACCCATAAAAACAACACAGGTGGCAAATCCAGAATACCTATCGAGTATATCTTTGTATTTTTTTTTAGTTAATTTTTCCCCACTCCCCTTTTTCCATAAAAAAGGCGAATGACATCCTTTACACCTTAAAGGGCATCCAGAAATACTAAAACATATACTTATTTCCCCTGGTACTTCCTGAAGCACTATATGAAAATCATAAAAATTCATTATTACACTATTAAAAGACCTTTTTATCTTTTATAAAAATAAGAATAGAAACTCCTTCTTTTAAATTAATAAAAATGAGTTATTAAAAATGTTATTAACAGGAAGAAAATTATGTTTCTAAAGTCGATAAGTAATCAGAAATTGAAGACTTGTATGATCTTGAAGAAATAAGTTCTTTATTGTTTTTCAGTCTTAATTGATATTCATTATTACTAGTATATCTACAAGACTTTATATATATATTATTTACTATTAAAGAGCGATGAATTCTTAAAAACTGAAATGTATCCAGGCTATCAAACAAAGCATTCATCGTTATTCTGTACAGATACGTTTTATCTTGCGTAATAATTTGCACATAATTACCATCACTTTTAGAATAGATGATATCATCTATATTAATACTCCTGTTTGGGCTATATTACATTCAGGAATTCGGGAATAAAAAAACCTGGAAAAATTCCAGGTTTTTTTATTGTTGATCACTAACATTTGCTACTTCTGCAAATTGAGAAACCATTTTATGCTATTTGAATATTTTTCCACTTATTCAAATTTATAACCAAAAAGATGCTTGCAACCGCCATTAAGAGTAATATAAAAATTTCAGAATAATTAGCTGTTTCATGCATAGTTGCTTCAATAACATGATATACATTAAATAAGGTTACAATAATTCCCCAAATAAATGAAATCCATCGAAACCACTTCTTGGATATCTGTACCGTCATTACTGCAAATAAGAAAGCTACACCTTCCATTAAAATACGCCACTGATGTGCCCAAAAAGGTGTTTCTCCTGTTGAACCTTCAATAAACACTGATTCTTTAAAAAACACATTAGCTAATCCGTAAATGTGGTGAAATATAAATCCAAGGATAATGAATATCCACAATATGATAATTTTTGTTCTCATGGTTATAGAGTCATGATTTCCGTTTTTTATTTCTAATTTACTAGCTTCCATATTATTGCTATTATTTTGTTTTGCTTTAGCTTTTTTAATTTCTTCAGCTTTTAAAGCTGAAATATTTTTATAATCTATCTGATTTTTATTAAAGCTACTTTGTGCTTTAACTTGTGGTTGTATCTTAAAATAAAAAACAAGTGAAATTGAAGCAATTATAATCCACAGAACATCGATCAATAAAATTTCAAATTGATGTTGATTAAAAGTGTTCCATATCCAATTTCCTGATATAATCCCGTTACTAATTGGGATCAGAAATCCAAAAATGGCTCCAAGTAATAAGCTATATTTATTGGTTGCATAATTATCTCTCTTAAATCGAAAAAAGAAAATAGCGATCAACCATAGAATAAAATAGAAGTAATAGATCGCGGTTTGCTTATCTTCAAAATAGCCATTCGAAAATTTTACAAATAAAAATGCTAACGCAGTCACAGGAAGCATTGATAGGCAAATAGCTAAGTAAATATGACCTACCTTAGCAGTATATAATCTTTGGCTAATTGTCATGCTCTTTTTATTGCGAGCTTCAATCCAAATTAAAACTCCCGTAATGATAACAAAGCACGTTATCATTGCTAAAATAAAATAGATTATTTTCATAGGAGTGCCGCCAAAATCTCCAAAATGTAAGCGACTTATAGTACGTTGAAAATCTTCAGAGTAAACCGTTTTATCAGGGCTTTTCTGTTCTTCTATTTTTCCCGAAAAGACATCAAGAACAGTGCGACCCGTGCCAATAAAACGTTTATTATCTTCATATTCACCAATTAAAACATATTTCATATTGGTGCCACCATAGTTTTTTATAAAACCTCTTGTTAGGTGAAAATCGGTCTGATCACTTGTCGTTTTTTTCGAAAAGGCATTAAAACTGGGAATTTCTTTTTCTGCTCTAGCAATCCACTCGTACGTTTTTCGTTCGGGACGTAAATCCTCCATCAGTTTGGTCTGATTATTATTGTATAAGGTATTAGCTGGAAGCAATACCAAAATACTTAAGCAAAAATAGGCACCGGTAACTGCAAAAATGAATTGAAAGGGTAATCCTATGACTCCAAGAGCAGTGTGAGCGTCTACCCAAACACGTTTTAAAACTGATTTTGGATTGAACGTATAAAAATTAGGGATGATTTTTTTCCAATGAACAATAACCCCGGTAACTATAGCAAATAAGAAAAATAGTGCTATAAAACCTGCTAGATATATACCGATTGAGGGTAGTTGCGCAAAAAAATGTAATCGATATAAAAACTCTCCCAAACTATATTGCTCTGGATACGTTTTGGTATCGATAGAATTAATATCAACATAGAAATAATTAGACTGTTTTCCTTTTTCTGATGCCAACGAGTCTTTGCTCGCTCCCATAAAAACATAAATATGGTCACGATCTTCTCCAAAGTTAAGTTGTAAATCTCTACCAGTTAATTGATATTGATCATCCAGCGTTTTTAATATTCTGTCATAATCAATATCACTTCTTTCAACATGACCTATGGATTTTCCTTCTTCCCATATCGCAATTTCTTCTTTAAATAAAGCAAATGCTCCTGCAAAAAATATAATGTATAAAGCAACACTAATTACTATACCACTTACAGTATGTGTATTAAAGAATATATTATGATTTCTCTTACTCATTATACAAAAGGATTATTTTGATTTCCTAAATAATATATCCCAAACAATACTATGGCTATTACTATATATAGCAACCAAGCTTTCCATCCATTTTTAAATAAAAAAGGAACAATTAAAAGTGCACACCAAACGATAAACAAAGTAAATATTGAGGTAATTAAAATTTCTTGTGGATTAGGCAACCAAAGCGGTAAACACATATGTAATAATGCAGAAATGATATAACCTCCTAAAATTCCTGCAGAAATTTTAGCAAATTGTTGCCAGGGAGATTTATCTAAATATTTTGGGTTTGCTGGCATAATTTATAATGTTAATTCAAGTATTAATAGCACTAAAAATAAAACTGAAATCTGTTTGTACGTTACTTTTTTTAATGGAGCTATAATGATGATTAATCCTAAAATTATCATCATCAAAAAAAGCCAAAATAAAATCCCCGATGTTCTTCCTAAAGAAACAATGGTAATGACTAATGAAACTAATAAAAGTACAACCGCTATAAGCTTTGAAACAACCATGTTTAATTGAATCCATTTTTCAATGGTTAAATCATAGCTTACCAGTACCTCCTTTGAGGTATGGTATAGTAAAAAACTTCCGAAAAAAATTAATAATACACTAATTGTTATCATTCTATCTTTATAAACCAAACAACTCTAAATAAGATATTTAGAGTTGTTTGTATTAAAATATTTTAAAATTTATATATTAAATTCGCATATATAGCTCTTGGGGTTTGAGGCGTTATAGTTGACCAACCTTTGTAATATTCTTTATTAAATGCATTATTCAGTTTTAGGCTGATTCTATATTTTTTCGCTTGATAAAAAATAGAAGCATTAGCAATAGTATAACTCGGAAGAATAAATTCTCCGGTAGATGCATAGTTGATTGCAAAACGTTCACTCGCACCATTGAAGCCTAATCCCAATCCAAAACCATCTAGTTTACCATTTTGAAATTCATAACTTGTCCAAAAATTATAAAGCGTCTCAGGGCCTGCTTCCAATGGTCTACGATTTAATATTTCTGCATTATCAGATTTTGTAGTTTCACTATCATTATTGCTAAAGCCTGCTCTAATATTAAGACCATCAATAGGACTAGCATTTACTTCAATTTCAAAACCGCTACTTTCTACTTCTCCTCCTTGTATTTTATTGAAAGGTGAAGCTGGATCTGTAATAACACGATCTTTTACCTTAATATCATAATAACTCACTGAAGCATTTAATCTATTATTAAATAAATTAGTCTTAACACCGAATTCTAATTGATTAGCCTGCTCAGGATCAAAAGTCTGTAACGTTTGTGGACCAGCATTCGGATCTCCTACTAAAGCAGGTTCTACATTAGTAAATCCATTTTGATAATTAGCAAATACAGATAATTTATCCATTATAGGTTGATATAAAACACCAAATTTTGGAGAAAAAGCTGTTTGGTCAAAATCATCATCAAGATTTGCTAAATCACCTTCATTATCAAACACATCCAACCTTAAGCCTACCATTACTGATAGTGATGGGATGATATTAACAACATCAGAAATATAAGCACTGTAAATATGTGATTTAGATTTTATATTAGATATACCTTGGGATTCTAGAGCGGCATCTACACTAGCAGCTGATAACGTAAATGTATCAGTCTCTACATCTGGTGTAAAAGGATTATCTCCATTAGAACCTCCTTCAGGAGTTATATTTCCATAAAAAGCAAAGCCGCTACTATTATTGGTTTGTGTTGAGTTAAAGTAATCTATACCCAAAACAACTCTATTTCTAATTGATCCCAACTTAAAATCTCCTGTGAAGTTTTGCTGAATATCTGTTGTTTGAGTATTGGAATTTTGTTTACTAATAAAACGAGAAAAAGTATCATTGCCCAAAACTCCAAAATCAAACAAATAAGAATAATATCCTTTTGTAGATGTTGAACTTTTTGATAATACAGTTTGTGATTGCCATGTATCAGAAAGCTTATAATCCATTTCTACACGATAATTTTGCGTGGGGTTTTCTAAGGTCAATTCATTACTAGTGAATGACATTTTATAATTATATCCTAGTTCTTCTAAGTTATTCGCTTGAGTCGGTGCACTTCTATTCAAAAACAAAAACATAGGATTGGTTTGCTCTGCCTGTGAAATTTCTCCATAAAACGAAAAGGATAATTTATTATTAACACGATAAGATAGTGACGGGGCTACAAAAAAAGATTTTCTAAAACCGGCATCTTGAAAACTCTGTTCTGTAGCATAAGATGTGTTCAATCTAAAATAGATATTATTATTTTTATCCAATGGGGTATTAATATCTCCACTTACTTGATTAAAACCATAAGTTCCAGATGTAAAAGAAAGTTCGCCTCCAAAGCCTATGTATGGTTTTTTGGTAACAACATTTATAAGTCCTCCATATGAAGTTACGGCACTACCAAATAGTGTCGCAGAAGGGCCTTTTACTACTTCAATTCTTTCAATGTTTGCAGCATTAATAGTTCCATTTGTAAGACCTGGTATTCCATTAACCAATTGAGGTTGTACCGAAAATCCACGTAAAGAATAATATCCGGCTCCATCTCCCCCTCGTCCTGTAGAAGACCATAATTTTTCAACACCAACTGCATTTTTTAATGCATCTTCAAAATTTGTTACCACCTGTGATTTTAACAAATCTGTGGTAACTGTACTATAAACCTGAGTATTCTCTAGGTCTTTTAAAGGTAGTTTGGCTACATAAGCTGTTTTTTTTCTTGAAAATTTATTTCTTCGCTCTGCTTCTATTATAACTTCAGCTAAAATTTCATTTCCTTCATATAGGATAATGGCATCAAATTCTTTAGTTTCATTATTAGATATCGTGAAAGGGATTTCCTTTGTCTTAAATCCTAAATAGGATACAACAAGAATATGATCACCATTTGCAATGTTTGTAATTTCAAAAGCTCCGTTTTCATCAGATTGCACTCCTTTAGTTGAGTTTTTAATCAGAATATTAACTCCTGATACTGCTGTTTTAGCGTTATCTACAGTTGTTCCTTTTATATTTCCATTTTGTGAAAAAGAAAAAGAGGTTGATAATAGCAAAGCTAAAATGGTAAGTAATTGATTTTTCATTTATTATAATTAATAGGTTTAGGGAATTATTCTTATTTATTCTAAATAAATATAATACACATGCCGCAAATCTATTAAGAATGATTATAAATAAAAATATTCTATGATGTTTTTTTAAATATTTTACTGGTATCAAGTAAAAAGCATACTGTCAAATTAGAATCATTAGTAGAATATAATCTGTATTAAATATGTTGTGGTACTCAAAAAATTTGAAGTCTTTATTAAATTTATATAGAAAGATTAAAGGTCACAATATTCGCAGCATTTTTTTAATCCTTATTCGAGGTATTAAGGATTAATCATTGATTAACAACGCTATAAGCATTAACAAAAAAACCTCTATACATGAATTATGTATAGAGGTTTCTAAACAAAATAGTGCTAAAGTAGGGACTAGTATCGAACTTTTTCTTCGAAGTTTATCCTCTGCTTCAACATTCAATCACATTACAAAATGCTTGTTTTCTATGCTTTTTTGCACAAAGCTAAAACTCAAATTCAAAGTATGTAATATATATTACGAAACTCTTACTTACGTCTTTTGTGCTTTCTTATATTTTCTTTATCCGTGTATTTTTACAGATACTCTTTTGTCAAATCCATTTACTAATAACCATATCCCTAGAACTAATTCTAACAGCGCTGTCGGGACATTCAAAATTAGGTATTCAGCTGTGATAATTTCAATAACCTGAAATAAAATCAAAATACTTGCTGCCCCTGATAATAAAGTACCTATTAACCCCCAAACTGAAAGCCATTGAGGAATTAGTTTCGATTTCATTAGTAAAATATATAACATGAAATTCCCTATACATAACACCAAAACCATGAATACATGGTTTATATAATCTCGCATAATTTTGAACACATTCCCTAAAGCTTTTAAATCCAAGGTGCTATTAGGCGAATTATATACAAATTCTTGACTTAAGGCTAAAATTGACAATAATAATATTGTTCCAAAAATTACGAGTGTTGCCGAAATTATCCTAAAACTCAAAAACCCAATTGCTAAACTACCATCAAACCTTTTGATAATAGGATATAATAAAATAGCAATTCCTAAATATGCAAGTGACATAATAAATTGAAAGAAAGCATCAGTTATTACATTATTAGAATTTGCAGCTGCCTCTGTTAAATACTTTGTAGAATCAATTGATGGTGCTATACTAAAAACCCCAGCAACCATACCAGCTATAAATAGCAAACCTGCCAATCTTACTTTACTTTTTATCAAATACATGAGCCATTTTTTTTGCTATAAAACTTTTTTTAATAAGTATAAATATTCAATAAGTAACAAAAAACACGACTAACTGGTTTTTTAATTTTGTACAAAAGTACAAAGCAAAAGCAAAAAACATATTAATTTATCTAAAAGCTTTTGAAAGCTTTTTGTTAAAAATATCAATTCCGGTTTCTGATGAAAAGTATTCAATTATTAATCTTGATCAACTAACAGGATTCACTGCTCCTTCAGCTTATTTGCAAATAGCACTGCAAGTTCACCAAGGTTATTGGCTTTATAAAATTCTCTTGCTGAAGCTTTCAATGATAGTTCTTCCAGCATCCTTGCAATGAGTTCTGCTCGACCAATAGAATCCATTCCGAGAGGAGACAGCATTGAAGAGCGTATGATAGGACCATGCGCTATGTCTAAAGAGATATCAGCTACATGAGTAGCTATCAAATCAAAAATGTCGTTTTCGTTCTTATCCATAATCTATAATTTAATTTGAATTAATTTTGAGTTAATTTATTAGTTAGGTTAAACCAGATGTGATTTATAAAAATTCACATCATGCATTTTAAATGTTGATAATTGATTGGTTGTTAGTGCTGCACTATAACCGTTAGTGAACACAAAATCTTTTACAAACCACAATTTATCGTCAAAATGGACAGTATTATTCTTCACCTCAAGTTCATTCAGAGGTATATAAAATCCTCGTCCATCCGCCTTAATCACACTTTCTTTAATTGTCCAATATTTATAAAACGCTTTTAACGGGCAACTTGCACCGTTAATTTCATCCCACTGATCAGGAGTCATTAAATTCGTGAAATCTTTAAGGTTTCTCTTTCTATTTTCTTCAATATCAATACCAAGCCTGATATTTTTCCCTATCGCACAAATCACAAAATCACCAGAATGAGATATATTAAAATCATATCCCTTCAAGGTTAAATATGGCCGTTTGTGTGTGCTATAAGCGATAAGGTCCCAAATATTATTTTCTATATGATAGCTCTTTAGTGCTTCAATCAATAATAAGCGTCCTAACAAGTGTGCATGTCTGTCCTGCCAACGAATGTATTGTGAATTTTTTTTTCTCAAATCTGGCGGTAGCAATGATAGGTAATCCGAAAAAAGACTTTGCTCCATCGGATTTTTAAAGGATGTAAAAAATATATCTATTGATTGCATTCTCAAATCTTTTCAAACTTAGTAATAGAGGCCGTATTAAATAGTTTTGAAAATATGGTATTGAATATTTCATCAATAGCTCTCACTTTTAAAAAGTGATGTGCTTCTTTACCAAAGAAAATAAACGGAACCTCATTTTTACTGTGACCGCCAAAAGAAAGGTCTTCAATATTCCCATGGTCACTGGTAATTAAAACATGAGTATTTTCTGGTTTATCATGAATTACTCCACTAAGAAATTCATCAAACATCTCCAAAAACATAATGGATTTATTCATATCCTTTCTATGCCCTATTAAGTCGGGTAAAAAACATTCATATAAAATTAAATCATGATCTTTTGTTAAGTTCTTTAAATTTTCTCCGGCTATAAATGGAGTTATTAAAGGTATTTTATTATTGGGCACATCTTGTAAAGTAAGGTTTGTAATATCCCAATGTACAGCTCTGCCTTCAATAAGGTCATTCATAGTATTAAAACTATTTTTGGCTGCTAATACGCAACGTGTAGTCACACTGTAATTTGGAGAATTCGTATCAAAAGATTTGAAAAAACCATCGGTATAGGAGTTAGCAAAAATGCTTTTGATATAATTCTCATTGGCGTATTTAAAAATTGATCTTTTATTGATCAATGATATCAATTGATCATTTGGATACGCCATCAAATGATGTCCTAAAAATGCCTGAGCATTATATCCGGTAAATAAAGATGACTGCCCTGTCGCGCTTTGAGGTACTCCTTCAACTCCCAGGCATGCATCAATGCCTTTCACCAGAAAATTTTGCTTTACAACATTTGTGGTATTGGTTAATACCTCGCCAACTAGGTTAAACATTGTTGGCATTAAAGCTCTGGTAAATGGGTTTGATTCTACATTTTTTCCTAAGCCAACTCCATCTAAAAAAATAAATATTAATTTATTTTTCATTTAACTCCTTTGAACAGGTTTCACTTCTCTTAGATCAAAATATCCATTATACCCTTTGATATATACTGCTGCTCGATGCCCAAATAATATTGTGGCTTCTGATCTGGTTTCCAGTTCATTTTCATAAAAGTCTGAGATTACCCTTGTTCCTACCGGGTAAACTTCGTTCCATTGTTCGACAAGTTTAGTCGGGTCTGATAGCTTCTTTTGTTTTGCTTTTTTTGTTACCGATTTGTTTTTTTTAACTGGTTTGGTCGCTTTCTTTGAACTACTAGGTGCTGCTTGGGAACGTTTTTCTTGATTGGTCTCTGCTTTTTTACCGGCCTGTTCCTTAACCGTTTTTGCATAATCTCTTTTGATATACCCCATCAATTTGGTCAGTACATCTCCTACTCCCAGTTCTTCAAATTCCATCTCTCCCTGATGCAGCAAATATGTCATGCTTTCGGACCATCTTACACTGTTGGATAACTGATCTATTAAATGCTGAGCTACATTACCATGTGCATAAGGCTTTCCGGTAACGTTAGCAACTACATCGATTTTTGGTTTGTAAAACCTTGTCTTCTTTGCAAACTTTTCAAATTCAGCAGCTGCTTCTTTCATATAGCGTGAGTGAAATGCACCACTGGTGTTTAAAGGTATAAACATGATATCTGCTTTTTCAAAAAATGGATGTGCCTTATCAATATCTTCTCTTAAACCTGAAATAACAATCTGAGAAGAGGCATTTAAGTTGGCTATATCAATAGTAATCAGGTTTGCATCCTTAAGTATTTCCAGAATTTTTTCTTCTGAAGAATTTAAAATAGCAGCCATTCCTCCATTTTTAGCCTGGCTCATGAGTTCGCCTCTCTTTTTAACTAGCTTAAGACCGCTTTCAAAACTAAACACGCCAGAGGCCTGCAATGCATTATACTCACCTAGACTATGGCCTGCTAAAAAATCTGGTTGTTTTTCTCCACCCTTAATTTTCTTCTGATAAGACAAAGCATTCACAACATATAGTGCTGGTTGAGTGTATTGTGTTTGATTCAACTGATTTTTGGGATCTTCTAAACAAAGTTCCTTAATAGAATATCCCAATATTTTATCCGCTTTCTTTGTTAACGCAGGAAACTCATCAAAAAGCGTCTCTCCCATTCCTTTTCTCTGGGAGCCCTGCCCAGGAAATACATATGTTTTCTTCATTTTTATCTTGTTTTTTATATTAGGTTTATAATTTTATCTTCTTTTTAATACGATCGAAGTATTTATTCCACCAAAACCAAAAGAGTTACTCATTGCAACATCAACCTGATAATCAACAGCTGCAGTACCACAAAACTGTAAATCGTTACAAATCGGGGTTTCCAGATTTTTATTTGGATGTAGAAATCCTTGTCTCATTTGTTCAACTGTGGCAATTGTCTCTACTATGCCTGCCGAATACAAACAGTGCCCTGTTAACCCTTTGGTAGAATTTAACCACAGATCAGATGTATGATCTTTAAAAACTTTGCTAATAGCTTCTGCTTCAGTTTTATCTCCTAAGGGAGAAGAGCTTCCATGAGTATTTATATAATCAACATCTGAAACTGATAACCCAGCTTGATTTAACGCTGAAAGCATCGCTTTTGCTTCGCCATTTACATTTGGATTAGCAGAACTATTGCTATCAAGGTTCAATCCATAACCTTTGACTTCCGCCAGGAATGGAATGCCTCTTTTAGTAGCACTTATTTCTGATTCTAGAATTACACTGGCACTAGCTTGTCCATAAATAAAACCTTCGTGTTGTGCATCAAAAGGGCGGCAGGATTTTTCTGGTTGATCTATATATTTCTTACCTCCCATAGCTCCAATGTTAATAAAACCTTGAATATCCATTGGGGAAAGGTCAGCAACAACACCCGTCACTAAACACACATCAACCAGACCTGAGTGAACAAGCTGATATCCTTTTATAATACCGACATTCCCGGTTGCAGATGCTCCTCCTACGGCAAATCCTTCACCTTCAATACCAAATAGTTCGCTCAAAACACCGATTTGATTGGTCTCCAAAAACTCAAGTGCATATCGAGGAGATAGATACTCCGGATTTTTCCTGAATTTTGAAATCAAGTCATATTGATAATTTTGAGTACTGTTATGCCCAGCAACAATCAATCCTATTCGCTCTGGCAAAGGCTTGTTATCTTGCAATCTGGCACTAAACCATGCTTCTAAGGCAGATATAATGGATGTTTGAATAACAAAAGGAGCTCTTCTACCTAATCGCTTGGCGTGATGATATTTCTCTTCTGATACATTTTGAAAACGATCTATAGAATCAGAGAAGGAAAAGTCTTCTATCTTAGCAGCAATATCAACAGATATTTTTGGCTCCTTTATAGTCGGTATTTGCTTAATACCCGATTCTCCATATCTTAACGAGTTGCTAAATGTGGAAACACCATTTCCTACAGAAGAAACTGTTCCCATACCGGTAATTCCAACCTTATTTGTGGTTACTATCATCTATCTTATTTTAGTAATCTATTGGCAATACCATTAGCTATATTAATTACTTTCGACAGATATCGTATAGTTCTCAGCCAACACGTCTACCATACCTTGAATATTGCTTACTTGAGCAAAGCTCATTAAAGGTATTTTTAGGTCTAATTCTTCCATCGACATGGTAACAACCTCCATCCTATCAATCGAATTCGCACCCAATTCCCGTAGATTTCTTTCAATGAGAACCTGATCCGGATTTATATCCGGAAGCACTTCTATAATAACATTTTTTACTACTTCAAAAACATGTTCTTTTGACATAACTTCTATTATTTATTTAAATATTATACACTTCTTTTTTGCTTAAGATTTTATCTTACTGAAAATCAAAAAAGTTCAATTTATTCTGTCCCTTTCTTAAACGATATGCAGCAAAATCATTTTTGTTTTTAAATTGCAGATATATATTCTGCTTCAATACTTCTGAAAATACCTGACCAGGTGGTCTTCCATAGCTATGACCTGGGAAAATGAGCGTATCTGATACAATCCTTTTTTTTAGATATTCAATACTTTCGAACATATTATGTGCTCCTTGCATGTCAAAACATAAGCCACATCCTTCGGCAAATAATGTATCCCCGGTAAATAAACTATTTCCTATTAGATAACACATACCGCCAGGTGTATGACCCGGGGTAAATAAAGGTTCAATCTGTATTTGGCCAACTGACCATGGTGTTGTACCGACACCTTCTAATTGTGGAGCATGAAAACCAGAGTACCTAATTTCTTCATTAGACATCCAAATGGGGCAGCCGTATTTTTCTGCCAGAGGTTTGGCTAAATGAATATGATCAAGATGAGAATGAGTAAGTAAAATTCCGCTTAAGACTGTTTCGGTATTCTCCAGTGCCTGCTCTACTTTTCTCATATCCCAGGCCGGATCCACAATAATAGCTTGATTATTAATATGGTCAACCACCAAATAACTATAGTTCACCATAGACATATAAGTCATTCTCAGTATGACAACCTGTACTATACCGCTGTAACCCGTATCGGTATATCCAATATCCATTATCAGATTTTCAAATTTCATTGATGTGTAAATTAATGTGCTCTATTTTGCATTTATAGAGGCGCCGAGTGGATTCGAACCACTGAAATAAAGGCTTTGCGGACCTTCCCCTTAGACCTCTTGGGCACAGCGCCATTTGCGTAAGTCGTAGATTCAAAATTCAAAACTTACAGATTATTATATTCTTAAGAGGTGCTGAGTGGATTCGAACCACTGAAATAAAGGTTTTGCAGACCTTCCCCTTAAGCCTCTTGGGTACAGCACCTTTTCTTATTGTTTTTTTATAAAATATTTTTCGTCAATACTTCTGAAGAATGTTTATAGCAGTGATTCACTAACACAAACAAGTTTTTAATTTTTGAATGACATTTAAATCACTTCCGAATTGATTTATCATTTGCAATGAAATAGAACCTGAATCTGAAGGAAGTATATATTTAACAAAAGTTGACAAAGTTCCACTAGGTCCTATATCTATAAAAGCATAATCTTCGGTTTCCAGTATTCTTTCAACAGTTTGCTCGAAATTAACAGGATTACGGATAGCTTTCCATATATAGTCCCCGTTCAATTCCTGGACTGTCCCTGTTTGCAATGACGATATCACTGGAATTTTGGGAGGTACTACCCGAATATCTTTGAAAATTTGCTTATAATGCTCTTCGATTGGATCTATGAGTTTGGTATGAAACCCATATTTTACTGGTAATATTTGTGATATAATATTTTCCTTATTTAAGTTTTGATAAAGGTTTTGTATTGTGTGAGGCAAACCGCTCACAACAAAGTTCTCTCGAAAATTTCCCGCTGTAAACCAACAATTACGAAAAAGATCTGGGTAGCGGATCATTATTGATTTTGATCCCATAATAGCCAACATACCTGCAGGTTGGGTCTTTTCATGAACAAGCTTAGCTATATCAACCGATACCCTGATCCCATCTTCCAGGGAAATGGCACCTGAAACAACAGCTGCATGGAGTTCCCCCATACTATATCCCATAAGAAAATCTGGTTGGATATTCATTCCTTTAAGTATTTTGAACATACTATATTGGATACTCAATAAAGCAGGGTTCGTATAAAGAATGTTATCAAAGGGTTCGCTCTTTCTCTTTCCCCGATATAAAACATCAATTAAAGAGGTTCTTATTAATGGAAAAACTATTTCATTACAATGATCCATCCAATATCTGAATTGTTCATTATGTTCATAGAGTTCTTTACCCATTTCATAGTATTGAGACCCCTGGCCAGAGAACATACTTATAATCTGTTTATTCATTTGATCTTTTTTATTTAATGACAGGATTTCCTAACCTCATTGTACTTTTTGTATAACCAATATGATTAGGAAACCTGAAAAATCTTCTGGTAACCGGATAAGATGTTTTACTTCAATATTATCAGAATTCTTCTTTTTCTATTTATAGCCACGAAAAAGTACCATATATAGTTTTCATTATGTAATCAATTAAAGCTGATACAAAACCCTAAAAGCAACCTGTTTTTGATCACGATAAGGGTAAAATCCACTTCTGGCATCATCCACGATAGGAATGAGTGCATCAAAATTCAAAGTGATATGATCATTCCAATTGTAGGAAGCCGATAACACATTAAAAAAATTAGTATAAGGTCCGTTGTACATAGAAGCCCAACTAAGGGATAGATTATTTTTCATTAGCTGTTTGCTCAAGGCCAAAAGGGCTATATAATTATTTCTGGGAATTCCCTGAATTTGGTCTGACCAGTCCATGATATGGTAATTCACTGCTTCTATACTTAACGTAAAAGTACTGTTGGGGGAATAATCAACACCAAGTGAAGCATCCAGAGCATTTTTTTTTACAACCTGAAACGATGCATCGTTATATGCTTTTTCAGATTTTATTGCTACTTCACCTTTAACGAGTAAATTATTGATTGCTCGATTGAAGGTAACACCAGTCATAAAAAACCGTTGCTTACTTTTGGTAATAAGATCAGGGTTGACCATTCGTAAGGCATATTGATTATCTATCAAACTGGCTGCCATAATACTAATGTCACTTTTTCCGAAGGTTTTTCTCCAACGTAAACCATATTCAGAAAAATTTCCCTTTTGTTTTTCCTTTAGATATTCAACTTTCCCGTCAAAAGGATCATAATAATATCCTGTTCCTTTTCGAGGTTGTTCGTTAAATTCGGAATAAGGCACAAAAAACGCACTCCAATATCCAAATGATGAATACTGGTCTATGGTTAGCATAGGTTGTCCTATCCTAAGGTCATCCATATTGAGACTTAGCGGTTCCCGGTAATCCAAACGGCCTATTTCATTAGTAACAATCGCATAATCAGATTCCCCCCATACAACTATCTGAATTCCAGCTTTGATACTTGTTTTATTAAAACTAGTCTGTAAATAAGCTTCTCTTGTTCTTCCTTCCAATGCCACTATATCCTCTTCATCACGAATCCTATGATCATTTTTGAGAAAAGTAAACATTTTAGTGTCTATATGGACTGAAAGGTACTCCAAGAAGGATTTAGAATATTCTAACCGAAACGAAAACCGGTTATTCATTATCTTATCTGGTTTTTCGGCTTTATACGTAAATCCATATTGTATCCCCAAACGCATTGCACTAAACACATCTGAAACCCATGAAATGGAATCCTTTTTTTCTTCAACTAGAGTAGATTCCATATCAATGATATCGAAATCCTCGATGTCTTCTATGGTATCATTTTCTACAGGAATCTGGCCATAAATACATGAAATACTTATAAATGAGATGATAATACTATATACAACATCATTGGTGAAGTTGGAGCAATTCTTCATGCCTCTCTCTAAAAAATAAATTAATAATGATTTGTTTTCTTCGTGACGTTAATGATGTATCAAAATCATTTGAAGTCACGCCCAGAATGTTAATTGGGTTTGATTTTTGAATGATTTAAACAGTATGAGCAAATTCGATTTCATTGCTAATCTTACCGGGTATTACATCCGTATGTATTATTTATCCTTTTTCCCAGGGAAATTGCCCGGTTTTTACAAATCTTGCTATTTTATTCAGGTTCCTTTCATCAGAAAACACTTCAATATTAGCTGCAAGAGCGTGTGACTTAGAAGCATTTGGAAAATTGTCCAATTTATTCAGATAACTTTTATAACTGGTTATTCCTTGCTTGGAAAGCAAGCGTAGGCGTAATAAATGCTTTCTCAACAGGTTTTTACTATTCTCATCATATGCATCCACCAATCCCCAGTCATATGCCTCTTTTGCTTGTACAGGTTGAGTCATTAATGTCATGTAATGTGCTTTAGAGAATCCTATTCGACGGATCAGAAAAGGCAAAACACAGGCAGGCATCAGTCCAAAAAGAAGTTCTGATAAACTAAATACTGCTTTCTGTTCACAGAGTACTATATCGCAAGCAGCTACAAAACCCATTCCACCGGCATTAGCCTTTCCTCTAACATGTGCAATGGTAATATATGGGCCTGAAGCTAATTTTTGCCATAGATTATACATTAGTTCGGGGTTTTGATCTTGGTGCTGAGTCCCGTTTTCAATACTCTGTTGAATTCCTTTGAAATCTGCTCCAAAGCAAAACACTTCAGGAGAACCTTCGACAACCACGATTTTTGCCAACTCTTCACATAGATCAAGTGCATTTGTAAACTCTTCGATCAACCTATTATTAATTGCATTTTTAGCCTCTGGACGATCGATTTGAATAAAACAAATATCTCCTTCAAATCTGGTTTTTATAGTTTCGTATAACGTTGCATTGCTTATGATATCCATTCGTATTCTCTTTTAAATTCTTTAATCTCTTTTAAAAAAAGTGTCTCTCTGTTCAACGTTTTTCTAGCTTGAGAAATAAAATCAGTATCCAATTTTACATTGCGTGTACCAAATTTTACTGCATTGCTACCTACCAGTAAATCTTCATATTCATCCATTTTTAGTTCATACCTTTTATCAAATTGTTCTTTAATCTTGAACTTTTGTATACTTTCCTGACTTTTTTCACCTACTATACCGCTAAAAAACTCAGAACAACAACCTGACCCATAAGAAAAACATCCAACTCTTTGTGGTGCGTCAAAACTGCCATTCTCAATCGTACTAGCGAGTGACATCATGGCTGTCGCTCCCATAATATTGCCAATACGCTGACAGTAGACCAATCCGGGAACTACTCGGTTCTCAAAATCCATTTCTATGTCCTTAGGCTTTGCTTTCACTGCTTTGCGCATTAAATTACGATGTGCTCCTTTGACCATTCCTCCAAAAGGAGTATGAAAGGCCAGATAGCTAAAAGTCTTGGCATAGTCTGCCTCGGGAACACGTTTTTGGTATTCATAAAAAGAATTCTCACAACAGTCTAAATAAGAGAGTAATGACAAGTCAGAATCTCCGGCTTCGCCATCTGTAGTAGGTCTACAAGTATCCATCACCTGATAACCATAATATCCATTAGCGCCAATATCTACCTGAAACACATAAGGTTTCTCACTAACCAGCATAGCAACCGCTCCGGCTCCTCCGCTAGGTTCTGCAAATGACCATTCCATAGTGAGTGCATCCCCACCTTCTTCTATCATAAAACGGGATACATCTGTAGCAATTACCAGAGCTTTTGCCCCAGGTGAAGTTTGAGACAAGATAAAATTGATTGCCATTTGAAAACCGGCCACCCCAGAATAGCATGCATTTTTTAACTCAAACAAGCGACAATTGCGGTTCAACCCCAAAATTTCGTGAAAATAAGTACTCATTGATTTCCCAAAATCAAAGGACGATTCTGTACATGAGATTACCAGCTCGATACGATCTTTTTCTTCCGGACTAAGAGCATCTATGAGAGGCTTAGCAGCATTTACTCCAAAAGTGACTGGGTCCTCATATGGTAATGCTACCGTCTTCTCTTTCATAAGAAGATTTTTAAAACGAGAGGTATCTAATTTACGATATTCTGCAAGTTTTTCTACATCCAAAAATGTTGTGCCTCCGAAGACATTCATTGCTTCAATTCCTGCTATACGCATATATTTTTCTATTATTAAATGGTTAAAAATTAAGTTTTTGTGTGATTGGTATACGATTTTTTTGAGCATACCAGATTAAGCTACATTACCTGTATCTTAGTTTTTTAATTTAATGTATCGTTGATGATATTTGATTTACGATAGGCCATCTTGAAGGCTTCGTTTAATCAATAGAACATTGAAATTCAATTACCAATGTCAATTACCAAGTAGTCACTCAAGATCATTTATCTTTCTTGATATCTATCCTAAATGCTGGCTTACTGACACAAAAGATCTGCCATGAATAAGGCTATCGGAGATATGTAAACAAAATCCTACCTCAGCATATCTAATGAAATTCTTGTAAATAAAATTTAAGTTCTAGGAATTCTCCAAAACCAGATTATGCTTTGGAGTAAGGTTATTATTTTTTATTCATGAGTATTAACATATGTTGTAACCCTTTTTAGCAACTAAGCATAAACTCTTTTAACTGCTGCCTGAGAGAAATCATCCAACTGTTTCTGGAAATCCGCTTCTGCTTTTGAGTTTGCCTTTTTTTGCGCCCCACTAGGTTTCTCTTTGATTTGTTGAATTAGTTTATGTAATACCTCAATTAATATGTCTACATCTTCTTCTGTATTTTCTATTCCAAGACTTACTCTAACAACTCCCGGTAATTGAGTCTTTGGAGCTACAGTTAGAACAATACGTTGTACTTGCTCGAGTACAGGGCTAATACCTGTTATTTTCTTAACTAATAAATGGGCGCAATGGCAACCGTATCTTACACCAATGCCTCCTTTTCGAAACATCTCTTCTGCTAGTTTGTTATGCAAAATTCCTTTTGTCTCAAAAACAATAACTCCTATCCTATCATCAAATTTAGGAGATTTTGGATCATTTACCCCAAAAACAGTTAGTCCAGGTATTTTTGACATCCCATCTAATATTCGTTTAGTCAATACTTGTTCTTCTTTGTGAACCACATCCATACCGATGCGTTGTAAAAGCACAAGTGCTTTTCCCAATGACGCAATCCCTCCTATGTTTTCTTCTCCAGACAATTGGATACGTTTCTTCTCATTCAGGTTATGATTGAGTAATCCTTTTTTAACCACCAATACTCCGGTACCAAATGGGGCATATATTTTATGAGCAGAAAAAGCCATATAATCGATCCCATCCTTTTCTACCTCAACCTTAAGGTGAGCAACTACCTGGGCACCATCTATCAGAAGTTTTGCGCCATATTTATGAACAATTGAGCTTACTTCCTTGATGTTGTGACATGACCCTAAAACGTTAGAAGCACCACTCAGAGCAACAACCTTAATACGTTTCTTTGCGTACTTATACTCTAGATTATATTCCCGTAGATTTTTTTCCAGTTCTACTAAATCTATAAAACCTTCTTCATTCACTCCTAGCCTGATCAGAGAGTTTTGGGAAATCATACGCCAAGGTAAATCATTAGAGGAATGCTCCAGTAGGGAGATCAGTACTACTGGATCAATATCATTTTCGGGATTATTAATCAGGTTTTCAGATACAAGGTTGATGGATTCGGTAGTATTTTTAGTAAAAATAATATCATAGTTTTCGAGAGGTGCCCCCAGGATTTCACTACAAATAGTTTTTACTTCTTGTACTACTTCTTGTCTTCTTTTCTCTGGCAAACGTAATGCCTCACGAAACGTGTTCCAAATTGGAGTAAATGTAGGCGTACTGGCACTATTATCCAGGTTTACGAATTGTCTTTCGCCTTCCATGGTTGGTACAATGAGACCTCGTCCTATTAAGGTTTGTTTAAGTTTTTTCATAAGTTCCAGTCCGGAGTATTTCTCTAACTCATCCTTATATATTAACTCATTTACGCTAAGATCCTTTTGAGATAATTTCTTAAAGATATCTTTTCCATATTGCTTCATTAAGAGAAGTGCCTTACTAAATGCAATGACATTAACAATGGCTGGAGTACCTGCCTCAAATTTGTCTGGTCCGTTATTCCAGATTATCCATTCTGCCGCAACAAGTCTGGCCGTTCCTCCACCACACTCGGATGGAGTGCCTTTAGGTAATGCTTTTTTCCCAACAACAACTGCGGTTATACCCAACGGCAAACCAATCTCTAGGCTTGTCAAAAATTGATAGCTTCCTGACTTAAGTTGTGATGTTAAACTATTTGTTCTTTTGGAAGAGCAAAAAATGACAATGTATCTATCTTTGTTAAGCCCCATATATTCCAATACAATATCCCTGGCATGCTCATATAGGTGAGAAGATACCATTGAATTGTGTCCACTCCCACGATGTACGTTGGAATAAGTTTCTAGTGCTGCATGCACTCCACGTTCCAGCTCAGCAAATGCTGTTTCTGATTCATTACCTTTTAGCGCGCCATTTTCTTCTTGTTTGAGCTGGCTAACGTTTGATGATCCATGCTCATTGTACATAGTTGTTTCCATTTGAATCTCGTTTTATTTAATTTTTAATCTATTTTTATTTTTAACTATTTTTCTTAACACTAAACATCCTAATTTTTCCTTACTGTAATAAAATGTTGACGCCCTCTGCGGTGCAAACATTCGGTTTCAACAATTTCAAATCCCGTATCCTTTATTGAGTTTTCTAATTCTGAAACAGTATATGTTTTCAGTTTCGGAATTAATCCGATTTTACTAACAAGCGATAGTGCAATTCCCGCAAGAGATCCTTTTCCCAGACAAGGTGTTACAGAAATAAATACTCCTCCCGGTTTTAACAATTCATAGATCCTTTCTAAAGCCTTGGGTAAATCTTCTAATAAATGAAGCATATAGACTGCTAGTATCATATCAAAGCCTTCTGACTTATAGTTCTTATCGAATATTGTGGTATGCGAATAATCTACATTTTGAATCTGTAATTCATTGGCTTTATCTTGGGCAATCCGGATCATTTCAGACGATATATCAATACCGTAAACCTTATCAACATTACTAGCAATTTCATTGGCTAATATTCCTGTGGCACATCCATAATCCAAAACATTATCCTCTTTTTTGAGATATCCCTTGATTTTTTGAAGAATTTTAATTCGCACCTCTCTATCTTTCATTTCTTCCTTATCATACCCATTAGCACTTTTATCCCAAAATTTTTCGGATTTATACATTTTTATATATTTAAATTTTAATAATCATTTATTCCCAAATTAGTTATAAAATTGAGAATGAGTGCAAACACTTCGCTATCTCACTAAAGATTTAATCATTTCTTCACATTAAATAATTGCTTAAAATTTTTAATGCTTTTTTATCCGAGTAATATCTTCACCTATTTATAATTCAAGCCTGGTCTATTGATCTTTACAGATGAATTTAATTTTTCGCTTTTTATTTCTTCAATATATTCTTTCATCACCTTTAAAGCGTATCTGATATGTTGGTGTTTTGTCTTCGATCCAAAGCTGATCCGGATAGATTCCTGTGCTGCCTCATCCGTTAATCCTATTGCTTTTAAAACATGAGAAGGTTTGTTAGATGATGCACTACATGCAGAGCCAGAAGAAACAGCAATTCCTTTATAATCCAGTGATTTCATTAAGTCGCCACTGCCAATACCAGGAAAGGTTAAATTAATGGTATTAGTCAAACAGTTATCCATTGGAGAATTAATAATTATATCACTTTTTATCGTTTTTAATTCATTAATGAATGTTTTCTTAAGAGACTCATTTTTTATTGAAAGGGATACAAGTTTATTTACATGTCTGCAAGCTTCTCCAAAACCTGCGATATTATGAATGGATTCTGTACCTGCTCGCATTCCTTCTTCTTGATGTCCTCCATGAATATAAGGTTCGAGAGGACAGCTAATTTTGGCATACCAGGCACCTATTCCTTTAGGGCCATAGAGTTTATGAGCAGAAAATGTAGCATAATCTACTCCTAATTCCTTTACATTTATTGGTATTTTACCCAATGCCTGTACACAATCAGAAAAAACCAAAGCACCTTTAGCTTTAGCCATTTCAGATATTTTTTTAATATCCTGAATCGTTCCTATTTCATTATTTGCCAACATACAGCAAACCATAGAAGTTCGATCATCTATCATAGCTTCAAGCTCTTTAAGCAATACACGTCCAGAACTATCTACTGGACAATATTGAACATCTATATTTTTGGTCTTTAAATACTCCAGTGTTTGAATCACTGATGGATGCTCAATTGGTGTAGAGATTATTTTGGTTTTGTCGGGATAGAAATGACTACTTATCGTTTTTAGTAATGCATTATTGGACTCGGTTGCACAACTAGAAAAATAGACTTCATGTGAGTGAGCTCCGATCGTGGCAGCAACTTGTTCACGAGCTTTTTCAATAATTTGTGCTGACATTTTTCCTTTTGAATATCCTGATGAGGGGTTTCCCCAATAAGATTTCAATACCCGATTCATTACGCTTCTTACAGGTGGCGCAATATGAGTTGTTGCGTTATGATCGAAATACACATTTCGCTTGTTCAATATTTGTTTTATCATGCCAATTATGTTTTAAATTATAGTGCAGCAAGTGCATCGATGATCTTCTTACAACCCCCATTCTTAATATATTCGGAGTGATCATCTATATCCTTAAATTCTTTGTTTGTAATTTTACTGCATAATACTTCAGAGTCTGTTTGAACATAAAACGCTCTCAGCATCTTTTTGGTCTCCAGGCTATCAAATGACGATGGTGATTTACCAGGATTCTTTTTTATCCAATCCACCATTTTATACCAAATCGCAGCACTTAGCGCTCCACATTCTTTTCCGCTTAAACCAAGCCCTCCGGCATATCCGGCTACCATAAGCATTTCTTCTTCTGTAGCTCCCATTTTTCTGACCACCTCAGATGCACAACTTACCGATCCCGGACAGAAACTTACAGATTCATCCGATAAGCCTTCATCTGCTGATTTAATTGCTTCGGGAGCCCATCTTCCTGCCAGCTTCATACAACCAAATGCTTTTCCCGTAAACAATACTTTTAGCGGAGCTAATTTACCCGTAAGATCCATATCTGTAATATCACGGCAACTTATCGTATTTGTTCTTTTTTTAAAGGATTCCATCAGATGTTGTGTAGCTGTTATAGCCATTGCTATTGCTTCTCCTGTGTCTTCATTTCTTCGGTATGATTCTGCTCCGGCAGCCAAAACGGCTCCTCCGATCATTCCGCATTGGTATCCTCTATTCAATAGCCCTCCTGCAAAAGGAGATGCCGCAATCTCTGCTATTTCATTCGGAACACCATACTCGCTATTTAACAGAGAACAAAATGCTGTACCACAAGTTCCTCTGGATAATACTTTTAAACCTTCTTTAATAGCCTTCATAATGGAAATTTTAGTGAGTTTTTAATTATATATAGTTCATAACCCATTTCTCCTGTTAGAAAGATTGAATTATGTTTATTAAAAGAAACCCTTTGTGTGACTTGGGTACCTTTTGTGTTTTTCTTATTACAACAGTTTTATGATTTTGAAATATGATTTTTGTTGAAATCATAACTCATCCATATTATGAGCTTACTTCGAAAGCCATACTATTAGATTCTATAACTTGATCGGTATGTAGATTATCCTGATCAGCATCAACCTTATTAAATGCTCTTACATAAAAGTTTTTAATCCTAACTAAAACATCTCCTGCTTCATTGATAATTTTTATATTGAATTTTTTAATACTTGCCGGAGACCGAACTCCTTCCTCTACGTGTTCCACATAAGCATAACAGGTATGAGGTAATGAACGAAATATTTCTATTTCATCAATAGCAAATGGTACATGTGGAGTTGCTGATTCCATCTGCCCAATCAATCCAGCAACAGTTTGTAAAGCACCGTCGACAATACAAGGATGGAGAATGAATCGATCAGAATCGATTAATAAATGATCTGTTAATTTCAACCTAGATAAAGCAAAGGATTCGTTGATATAAAATTCCTGAATAGTTTTAAATGCTAAGCCATAATTAAAACCTACCTGGTTAAAGATATCATAGTAGTATGAACCATCCTGAGGCTCAGAACACTGTTCCTTAAGCTTTTGTATTGGAATTTTTTCAATATCTGCTGAATGTTTATTACCGTTTTGGAAAAACAACTTCCCTTCAGAATGAATTATTTGTTCATTTTCATCATCAAGTGAAGTAATTTTAAATTCAGTACCTATACCATTAGGTTTTAATGATGTATTAATAAACTGTGAGCCTTTCTTAAAACTTAATGGGTGAGCCCACACAATATCTTTAATCTTGCTAACCTTTTGTTCTCCTGCGAGGTTTCCTGAAATATTTGCAATTTCAATAAATCCTGAACCTGGAAAGATTTTCTCTTTATTAACCTGATGATCCGATGCATAAAACTCCTTATCGGATAACCATGAACTAAAACGAACTTCTCTTAATGTAGATGAATTATATGAAATCAAGGGATGTAGTTGAGCACCTATGGGTTTGGTTACCGTTCTCTTTTCTTCAATTACTCGATCTGATACCCAATACCTTTCTTTCGCAAAAGGATAAGTAGGTAGTGGTATCCGATTGGGTTTATCCTGAGTATATAACCTTTCCCAATCCATTTCAACTCCGGTAACCCATAATTGCGCAAGTTTATCCAGATCGCCTGCTTCAAAAAGAGAACGAAGTTCCTCTTCGTTATTGAGCATTTTCTTTCTTCCTCGTTTAGGATTCAGCTTACCTCTAAAAATATGGTCAGACTCGTTTTGTTGTTCCCAACCTTTCAACCGAATTATAAGTTCTTCTCTATTTGAAGCAACAATCGCCAACCTTTCTGACATCACTTCCCGACCAACCTGTAAGGTAAAAGATAGATCCGCAAGGTTCACTTGTTTTTCTTTTTCTATATAATTGAGTAACCGATTTGCATATTCTCTAAGGCGTTCATCATTTTTTGCAGAAAATATTATAAGATGTGGCCCCTCTTTTGGATATACCTCTTCAGCTTTTACGTTCCTATATTCTTCTAGTATTAAACATGCATTCACTCCTCCTGCCCCAAACGAGTTTATAAGTGCTCTACGAGGGTTACCCGAGGGAGATTCCCATGGAGTCAGTTTATGTTGAAGATAGAATGGTGATTCTTTGAAATTAATATTTGGATTTATTTCATCAGAATTAATTGTAGGCACTAACTGTTGATGTTTCATTTGCAGCAGTACTTTTGCTACTCCTGCAATTCCTGCTGCTGACTCAGGGTGCCCAATATTGGATTTAACTGATCCAATAGCGGTAACTTGTTTTTTTATAGTTTGTTTTTGAAATGCGTTCGTTAAAGCCACAATTTCAAGGCTATCTCCCAGCTGTGTACCTGTACCATGCCCTTCTATATAACTGATGGTTTCCGGATGGATTTGAGCCTTTTGAAGGGTATGCTCTATCAAATTTGCCTGAG
Source organism: Aquimarina macrocephali (assembly GCF_051627225.1). Lineage (NCBI taxonomy): Bacteria > Pseudomonadati > Bacteroidota > Flavobacteriia > Flavobacteriales > Flavobacteriaceae > Aquimarina > Aquimarina macrocephali. The sequence goes on along the minus strand of NZ_CP151795.1, from coordinate 2,587,808 downwards.
CATTAGGATTAGGAGCAGAATATCCATTGGATCTGCCACTATGATCAAACGCACTCCCTGCAAGTACACCATATATATGATCTCCATCCTCTATGGCTTTACTGAGTGGTTTTAGTAGAACCGATCCTACCCCTTCACCAGGAACAAAACCATCATCACCTTTACCGTAACTATGGCATTTTCCTCCTAGGGATATCATTCGATTCTTACATAGTGAATGATATTTAGATGGATGTAAATATAAGTTTACACCGCCAGCAACAGCAACCTTACATTCTTGTTTTTTTAGACTTTCACATGCAAGGTGTATCGCCACTGAAGAAGATGAACAAGCTGTATCAACAGGCATACTAGGTCCGTTAAAATCAAATAAGTAGGATATGCGGTTAGCAATCGACCAGGGGTGGGCACTAGGAACTGTATTCCCTTTACTCCATTCTTCAGACGCCAACAGGTTATAGGTATTTGTTGTAACGCCTACAAAAACTCCTACATTAGCACTTTTACCCTTAGGATATTGTTTTTTCAGACTATCTTTTGTATATCCTGCATCTTCTATGGTAGCCCAAACAGATTGTAAAAAAAGTCGCTCTTGCGGATCCATTATCCTGGCTTCTTCCTGAGTAATATTGAAAAATTGAGGATCAAACTTGTCAACATCACTTATAAAACCTCCCCACTTGCCATAAATTTTTCCTTCTGCTGCTTTCTCTGGATCTTCATCATAAAATTCTTCAAAATCCCATCGACTTTTAGGTACTAAGTCCGTTAAATCTTTTCCTTGTTTCAGACTTTCCCAATATGAATCCAAATTTTCAGATTGAGGGTAGCTTCCATGCACTCCAATAATGGCAATCGATTCTGAATCCTTATAAGTAATTGGTTCATCAATTGCATCCTTTGTTTGCTGTTTGCTTTCTCTTGTAGATTCTCTCTGAATTTCTGTTTCATACTGTGGTTTAACCTGATTACTTGGTAAGTTTATCAAACCTTCTATATTTAAGAATTGGATTAACGTTTCCTGTTCTTCCTGAATCAGATATACAGCCAATTCTCCTATAGTAGAATATTCATAAAACAAAGTTTTTGGCAAATCTCCTAAGTCTCTTTCAAGATTTAAATTTATCTGGTTAATACTTATAGAATCAATACCAAAGGATTCAAAATGTTCTTCAGGATCAATTCGATTGGGATCAAGTTTAATCTCATTTCCGATAAGCATTTTAAGATACTCTTCTGTTTTTTCAAGAAGGATATCAGCATCTATTGTATTACCTTGGATCTGCTTGTTTTTTTCAACTTTTTTAGCAGTTCGATCAATGTAAGTTTTGATTCTGGATGGGAAACCATATAGTGGAATACCCTGAGATACATCAGATAATAAAAATTCTTCTAGAAATTGTACTCCTTCTTCTATAGATATAGGGCAAAGACCTGTTTCCTTTTGGATCAAAGTAACTTCTTCATCAGAAATATGCATTCCTCCTTCTTCCCAATAAGGCCAGTTAATTGCTAGTGTTTTACCACAACGTTTTTGTTCTTTTACCAAGGCTTCCCTGTTTTCTGCAAATGAATTGAGATAATGATTGCCATAGGCATAATCGGATTGTCCTATATTGCCTAATACACCTGCGATTGAAGAAAACATGATAAAGACATCCAAATTTTCATCTCTCGTAGCTAGGTCTAAATTAATTGTTCCGTAAATTTTGGGAGCTAATACTTCGTCTATCTCTTCTTTAGATTTCTTGAGAATAAACGAATCCCGGTTAATTCCTGCACCATGAATCACTCCGTTGATCTGTGAAAAATTTGTCTTTGCCGTTTTTACAATGGCCTCCACATCTTCTAATTTTGATACATCAGCTTGCACGTATAAGATTTTGGATCCATAAGATTTAAGTATATCAATTTTTTTCTTTTGTGCAGCTTTAAGGGGAGATCTCCCAAAAAGAACCAGATTACTCTGGTAATTTTTAACCAGATACTCACTAAAAATAAGACCTAGCCCACCTAAACCTCCTGATACAATATAAACACCGTTCTGTTTTAATGGTAAACGATCTATATTTTTCTCAATATTGGTAAATTGGGTCAGTTCCTTGACATAACGAACATAGGTTTGTTTATCTTTTAGGAATGTATAACGAATTTCATTCTTCCTCCAGTTTTCATCACTGAATTCATCCCTAATAATACGAACCTTTTCTACCATAGTAACCTGCTTACTATCCTTAACTTCAACAATCTTTCCTTTAAAGTAAGGATTCTCTAGAGTTAAGGTTTTGAAAAAGCTTCCTAGTGCAGCATTGTATGGAACAGTTAAATTTGTAGTACCCGAGAAAATTGACAAAATCTGAAGCGGGATTTGATGTTTTTGTTCTATTAAAGCCTTGCATAGATTAAAAAGGGTATAAATACTATAATTGAGCTGATGAGTAATGTTTTCTTTTTCATCTAAACTATCCGGCTCTAATCCCTGATGAATAATTCGATAAGGAAGCTGATCTTTTACACTAAGGTGTTCTGCCAGTTGTTTAAAATGTTTTTCCTTCTGAAAGTCAATAGTAAAAACAGATGGCTCTATTTCTTCAAAAGCAGATCCTGGTTTTAACAATATATATGAATTCCCTTCTGGATATTGATGTGATTGTTTTTTTAGAGTAAGAAACAGTTCTTCTGAGGTATCCAGAATCAGTACCAAACCATTTTTGGGAGATTTTTCTTCAGACACATCAAGATTTTGTTCAATCCATTTGGTGCAGTAGTGTAATTTCTTTTTCTCCTCTTCAGATGTATCCTCTGCATTGTTTTCTTGCATTCCTTGTGGAATGACAGGCATAGAAAATGCAGGTTTAGTAATCCAATATCGCTCTTTAGCAAAAGGATATGTGGGAAGAGAAATACGCTTTGGGCGAACATTCTGATAGAACAGAGACCAATCAATATCAGCTCCTGATATCCATAGTTTAGCCAATTTTTCCTGATTACGGGCCTCCATAATCACCTTTAAATAAGCTTTACCTTCTTCTCCTTCCAATAAGGCAATGGTATCGGAAGAAGCTTTCTTAATGTTTCCATAAAATACGCCTTCCAACTCATTTGCATCTCTTTTTAATACTGTATAATCTTCTACTTCGTGTATTGATGCCCATTGATTCAGTTTTTCGACAAGTTCATCTACATTAGTCGTTACGATCACAAGACGCTCATTCATTGGTGTTCTTCCTACTTGTGAGGTATATACCAACTCCTCTAGTTCAATATCTTTGTTTCTTCTAAGAAAACCTGTCATCTTCTTGACATACTTTAAAAGTGTATTTTTATCTCTCGAAGAGAGAACAAACGATTGAGGTCCATTGTAGTAAGATTCAGTTTTCTTGTCGTTACTGTTTTTATATTCTTCTATAATAAGGTGTGCATTTGAACCTCCTGCACCAAAAGAACTTATACTAGCTCGTCTGGGATGTTCTTCATGATCTTTCCAGGGCGCTAATTCTTGCTGAACATAAAAGGGTGATTCTTTAAAATTGATATTAGGATTTAATGTAGTTGCATGTAAAGAAGGAACTAGTTTTTTATGTTTCAACTGCAGTAAGACCTTTGTAACCGCAGCTATTCCCGCTGCAGATTCCAGATGTCCTATGTTTGATTTAACAGAGCCTATTGGACATACTTGTTTTTGTGAAATTGATTCTCCAAAAGCTTTATTTAATCCGGTAATTTCGATAGGATCTCCCAAAGCTGTACCTGTACCATGAGTTTCGATATAACCCAATGTTGAAGGATCAACTTTAGCTTTTTTAAGTGATTCCCGAATCAAATCCCCTTGTGCATTAGGGTTTGGAACAGAATAACCGTTAGTTTTTCCTCCATGGTTAATTACACTGGATTTCACTATACCATATATATGATCACCGTCTTCGATCGCTTTATCAAGAGATTTTAACAAAACAGCTCCTACACCTTCTCCTGCAACATATCCATCTCCACCTTCTCCAAAACTTCTGCACCTGCCATCACTGGCTGCAAAATTACCCTGACTTAGCATGAGATATTTATGAGGATGTATAGAAACATTAACGCCTCCGGCAATAGCTGCTTCTATTTCACCTTTCCGTATTTCTTCACAAGCCTGATGAATGGCCGTTAAAGATGACGAACACATAGTATCTAGAGCAATACTGGGCCCATGCAGATCTAAGAAGTAAGAAACTCTATTTGCGATTGATGCATAAGACGAACCTGGAACAACAGCATTACCTGCCAACATAGCTTCTGCCCCATAAAGTTGATACTGTCCATACATAACTCCAACATACACACCAACTCGTCCTAGTGTTGAGATATTTTCTTTACTATAACCAGCATCCTCAATGGTTTGCCATGCAGTTTCGACAAAAAGTCGTTCCTGAGGGTCAATTAATTCAGCCTCTTTAGGTGATATATTAAAAAACAACGGATCGAATTTATCAACATCAGAAATAAACCCTCCCCATTTACTATAGCTTTTTCCAACTTGATTACGTTTAGGATCAAAAAAACGACCTGTATCCCAACGTCCTTCTGGAATTTGTGTAATACAATCCCGACCATTTTTGAGGTTTTCCCAAAATTCTTCAGGATTCTCTGCTAACGGGTATTTACCGCCTAGTCCTACAATCGCAACTTCTCTCTGAACGTTGATCTCATTATTAAAGAAACGATTACTTGAATACATTGCAGAAGTCAGTGATTGTTTCTTAATTGTATCCTTGGGTAATTCTATCGATGAAGATATTGTTTGTTGAGTCCCTTCACGTTCCTGAATAATTTTGGGATATGTTTCGGCAAAAAATCCTGCTAAGGTTTTTATAGTCTGATATTCAAAAAACAAGGTTTTAGAAAGAGAGCCAAAAGTTTTTTCAAGTATATTGGTCAATCTCATAGCGAGTATAGAATCGATACCATAATTCTCTAATGGTGCTTTTGGATCAAGTTCCTGAATCTTAATTTTTAAAACCTCTGCAAACAGTTTTCGAAGATAGCTTATGGTTTTATCTAAAAGGATATTTGAATCTACTATAGGAGTTTGTGAGGACTCCATGTTCTTTATAGTTGTAACTTCTGGTCTATGTTCTACCTTATGAGCTTGATTAGAAAGTAAGATTGAGCGCATTTTCTGAATATTTCCTTCCATAATCAAAACTTGATTATCCTGTAAGGTCATACTACTATATAATGCCTTGATACCTGATGAAGTTTGCATAGGGGATATTCCCGTTGCTTGCTGGAGCATTTCAATATTTTTCTGAGCAATACTCAAGTTTCCTCCCTCCCACAAAGGCCAATTGATAGAAAGGGTATGCCCTTGTCTTAATTTTTGATCTGCCAATTGGTTACGGTAACTCGCAAATTGGTCCATAAAGGCATTAGCTGTTGCATAATCCGACTGTCCTAGATTACCCATCGCACCTGATAATGATGAAAACAATACTAAGAAATCAAGATTAATATTTTTACTAGCCAGATCCAGATTGTACGTTCCGGTAACTTTGGGTGCTAATACCTTAGTAAATTCAGCACTGGTTTTCTTCAGAATAAAGTTATCTGATATCATACCGGCACTATGAATTATACCGTTAAGTTTCCCGTTTTTCTTTTCAATCGTAGCTATAAGTTTTTCCACTTGATTCAGATCATTAAGATCTAGCTGTTGATATTCAACCTGACCAGTACCCGAGTTCAGTTCATTTAAAATGATCTGCTTTTCCTCTGTTAGTTCAGAGCGCCCGGTTACTATGACCTTTACCTCTTTGGCTTGTTGTAAAATTTCCTTGGTAAACAAAACCCCCAAAGCACCAAGGCCTCCTGTAATCAAGTAAACGCCTTGATTTTTGAATACAGGTTTAGTGTTCTCTTGATTTGCTTTTACTTCGCCCCATTGTAAAATATATGAAGTGTTGTTTTCATATTTTATAATAGATTCTTCTGGTAGAGTTGCTGCTTTCTGTAGTTGACCTACCAGTTCTTTTGTATGTATACTTGATTTTGTGAGGATAATTTGACCGGTTAGCATTGGATTTTCCTGAGCTGCAGTTTTTAGTAATCCTGATAACCCTGAAAAAAGTACCTGTTCCTTGTTATCGGCAACTACAATTTGGATAAGAACCTTTTCTTTGGGTTTATTCTTTATTATTTTCTGAACATGTTCAAAACAACTCAATGCATAGTTGTTATAACGTTCTGCTATATTTTTTTCCGAGGCTTCAAGTTGTATACAATGGCTATTGTGAATTAATGTTTCAAGCTGACTTGCTTCTGCGTCAGATATTTCACACAAAATAACATGTTTCTCATCAAATTTAGCTTCGGTAGTTTCTGGTATATGAGCTATTTCACAGCTCTTCCATAAAGGCTTAGCCATTAAAGTGCCTATATCCTTATTTTTTAAACCAATGGTGTCTTCTTTTAATTGTCTGGAAGACAATCCTTTCATTTGCACACATATATTCCCCTCTTGATCACATATATCAATATCCAGTTTGGTAATAGCATCGGTAGGTAGACTTCCTTCTGAGTAACGAACCCAAGCAAGCATGTCTTCTGTAACAGCAGATAGTATTCGTATAGTCTCCAAAGCAAAGGGTACCGAAGGTTGTGAAGGAATCGTAGTCAAATCATCTATCAGACCAAAAGCAGCTTGTAAACCACTATCCATCAAACTCGGATGCAACAAGTAGTCTTTTTGGTTTGTTTTAACAACTGATGGTAGACTCAATTGTGCCAAGAGCTGTTTTTCTCCTTGATAAACCTTAGTGATCCCTTGATAGGCAGAACCATAAACAAGTCCCATAGATTTAAATATTGAATATAAGGTAGCCGCTTCTATGCTGCCTCTATTCATTTGTCCTTTGAGTTGCTCTATATTTAATTTTTCAGGTAAAAGATAAGTACTGTAATTAGCAACTCCCTGACAGTGAGTAATTTCCCCCTCATTATCCTTACTATAAATTTCATAATCAATCTGGTTTTCTCCTTTAATAAACAAAGCTATTTCTACCTGCTTATCTTTCTCTACCACGAGTGGTTGAGCCCATGCGGTGTTATGAAGTTCCAGAATACCTGATCTTGTTTTAACAGGAGTGGCTTTCTCTACTGCCACCCGTGCCATTTCAAGGTAAGCTACTGCTGGTAATACCTTGCTGATCTCATCTTCTTTAATTTTTACCTGATGATCTGCAAGAAAAAACTCTTCGCCACTAAAGATAGAGCTATAGCTCTGTTTGCTAAGGTCTGAAGTATTACTATGTAGTAAAGGATGCAATATCGATGTGATTTTTCCATCAACCGAACTTTGATTATCCATTTTTACATCAATCCAATATTTATCCTTAGAAAAAGGGTATACAGGCAAACTTATACGTTTAGGTTTATGCTCTCCATAGAATTTATTCCAATCCAAATTCAAGCCTTTAACCCACAAATCCAGAAGTTTAGATAATTTCCTCCGGGCTATCCATTTATCAACAGTTTGCTCAAAATCTACATCTGCATTAAATACCAATAAAGTGTCTTTATCCTTGTTTGTATACTCTTGATATGTGTCCTCAATATCCTTTTCACCATTAATATATGCTTCAAGCTTTTGGTTCAAATCATCAACCGAACTTACCATAAAACCAAGTCGTATATCCATTGTTTCTCTTCCTACCTGTAGCGTGTATGCCATTTCGGTAAGGTCAATCGATTCAATAGCCTGTTCTTGTTTTTTTGTTTTTTCTTTCTGAAGGAAATCGAGAAGATCAAGAGCTTTTTGTTTAAGTTGATCTGGTGTTCTAGCTGATAAAGGAATGATAGCTTTTGAACTCAAATCAGTAGAGATTCTGGATTGACTTACTTTTTCGGGTGCTACATATTCCTGAACAATAATATGTGCATTTGCCCCTCCAGCGCCAAAAGATGAAACACCAGCTATCCGAGGTTGTGAGACACCATCAATTATGGGTTGTTCCCACGCTTTTAATGTTTGGTTGACAATAAATGGGGTCTTCTCAAAATCTATATTAGGGTTTAAGTTTTTTGAATGCAGAGATGGAACTATTTCTCTATGTTTTAATTGCAGCAATACTTTGGTTAGTCCTGCAATACCAGCTGCCGACTCACAATGACCTATATTGGATTTAGCAGAGCCAAGTAAACAAAATCCTGTATCTGATGTGCTTTGTTTAAATGCCTTATTTAAGGCTGATATTTCAATAGGATCACCTAGTTTAGTTCCTGTTCCGTGTGCTTCAATATAACTTATATGTCTAGGATTTGTCTCTGTTTCTTTTAATATATTACTAATGAGATTAGATTGTGCCTTTGGATTAGGTACACTATAACCATTAGTTTTTCCTCCATGATTAAGAGTACTACCTTTAATAATGCCGTAGATATGATCCCCATCTCTTTCGGCTTCAGATAATCTTTTCAATACAACCACACCTACACCTTCACCCGGGATATAGCCCTCTCCCCCTTCTCCAAAGCTTTGGCAATGTCCATCACTTGAAATATATTGCCCTGCACTAATTACCATATATTTGTTGGGATGAATACTAACATTCACTCCTCCTGCAATTCCCAAACTGGTTCGCCCTTGTTTTAAATCCTGGCATGCTAAATGAATGGCCGTTAAGGATGAGGAACACATAGAATCGACTGTCATACTAGGCCCATGAAGATCTAACATATAAGAGACCCTGTTTGCTATACTGGCATAACTCCCGGGAACTCCTATTCGTTGCCCTCTCTTACTGGCTTCAATACCATAAAGTTGATATTCACTGTACATAACTCCAGCATACACACCGACTTGTCCTGCCTGTCCAAATTTGTGCGGTATTTGTAGACCAGCTTTAGAGTAACCTGAATCTTCTATAGCCATCCATGCATGTTGTAAAAACAAACGTTCTTGGGGATCCAGTATCTCTGCTTCCAGAGGTGAAATATTAAAAAATAAAGGGTCAAATTCGTCAACACCATCAATAAATCCTCCCCATTTGCTATAATGATACCCGCTTTTATTACGATCTGGACTATAATATTCATGCCAGTCCCAACGATTCTTTGGTACTTCAGTAATACAGTCTTTACCATCACGTAAGTTATTCCAGTACGCTTCAATATTAGTTGCTTTTGGATAGCGACCACTCAAACCAATAATTGCAATAGTGTCTGTATCGATATTATTTTTTTTATCTACAGAAACCTCAATCTTCCTTTGACGTCTAATTGTTCTGAAATGAGCCTGTTCCGTTTGAGTTTTAACAGGTGAGGTGATGGAAATATCTTTATTTTTCGGACTATCTTTTTCTAGTGAAGAAGTAAAGAGTGTAGTCAGTTTCTTCGAATATGATTTTATAAAGTAATCCGTAAGCTCTTGAATCGTTTGATATTCAAAAAAGAGTGTTTTTGGCAGAGAACCAAAAGTTTTTTCTAATTGATTGGTTAGATTCATTGCCAGAATAGAATCTATACCATATTTTTCTAAAGGAGCAAGTGGATCAATTTTATGAGATGGAAGTTTGAACAATTCAGAAAGTTGTTTTTTGATATAATTCTGGGTTTTCTCTTCCAGGTTTCCTTTATCTATTTCAACAACTGATTCTTTTTTCTCCCGGGTAATACTATGTGAAGATGGGATTTCAGAAGTGTTATTAATAAATAATACCTGATTCAATTGTTTTAAATCACCTTCTGCAACAAGTAATTGGTCATGAGCTAGTTCTAAACTTCTATGAAATGCATGTACTCCTGTCTCTGTACTCATTGGGTGCATACCCGTACTCTGCAGTAACATTTCCTGTTTCAATTGATCGATTTTCATCCCTCCTTCTTGCCATAAAGGCCAGTTAACAGCTATAGTTTTCCCTAATCTTTGTTTAACTTCAACCAATTGATTACGATAAACAGCGAACTGGTCCATAAAACTATTGGCTGTTGCATAATCAGCCTGACCACTATTTCCGGTTATAGACGAGATTGATGAGAATAAAACTAAGAAATCAAGATCAATATTTTTACTGGCTTCATCCAGATTATACGTCCCCAAAACTTTAGGATCAAGAACCTTACTAAACTCTTCAGGTGTTTTTTTGAGAATAAAGTTATCCGAAACCATTCCAGCACTGTGAATGATACCATGAATACCTTTATGCTCTTTTTTTATTGAAACAATGACCTGTTTCACTTTATCATAATCTGTGACATCCAATTGCTTATAAGTGAGTTGGCCAACCTTACCGCCTATTTCATCAATAAGGGTTTGTTTTTCTTCTGTAAGCTTTGATCTTCCCGTCAAAATGATTTTGGCATTCAGGGTTTGTTTCAAAATTTCCTTCGTAAACACTATCCCCAGATTTCCCAGTCCTGCCGTAATGAGATAGACACCATTATCCTTAAAAAAAATTCTGGGTTTATTAGGTATTACTGGTATTTCTTTCCAACCTAAAATATGTCGTGTACCTTGTTCATATTTTATAATCGTATCCTGTGTTTTGTTTTGATTTTCCTGAAGTTGCGCTGTCAGTTCTTTTGCTGTTATATCTGGATGAGTAACAATAACCTGGCCTGTTAACTGAGGGTTTTCCAGAGTAGCGGTTTTAATCAATGCAGAAAGACCTGTAAATATAGATTGTTCACTATTATTGGTCGTAACAATTTGGATAAACACTTTTTCTTGAGGTTTATCTTTCAGTATAACACGGATCTGTTCAAAGCAAATTCGCGCATATTCACTAAATCGCTCTGCTATATTTTTTTGCTGAGTATTTTGCAAATGCATCACTTTACTGGAAGCAAGAAGAGATTCCAATTGTTTTGTATTTACCTGGGGAATTTCACATAGAAAAACATATCGTTGTTTCAATACATCTATTCCATTTTCGCTGAAAGGCTTTATATCATTTGTCTCTTGCCAAACAGGGGCCGCAAACAAGACTCCTTTTTCTGTTACAATCGTTTCTCTGGTCACCGAATCTTCATTAAGTAATCGTGAAGAAAATCCTCTCATTTGTATGGCAACCACACCTTCCTGATTACACAGATCTATATCTAGCTTGGTAACTTTATCGGTAGGTTTATTTCCTTTTGCATATCTAACCCAAGCAAACATTTCTTTAGTACAACTCGAAAAAACCTTTAATGACTCCAGAGCAAATGGTAATGATGGCTTACTGGGTATCTGGTCCAAACTCCCAAATAAACCAATAGCAGACTGCAACGCACTATCCATCAAACCAGGATGTAAAGTATACTCATCAAGGTCTGATCCAATAACCTTTTGTAAGTTTAATTCTGCCAGTAATTGTCCATCACCTTGAAATATCGTTTTTATACCCTGATAAGTAGCTCCATAATTTAGACCTAATTTAGAATAAGTTGCATAGATAGACTTTGACTCTATCTTTCCCTGTTGCATTTCTATTTTGAGCTTATCAATATCGAGTTGTACAGGCTTTGAATTATTGATATAGACCGCTTGACCTTGGCAATGAATCGTTTCTTTGACACCTTCTTCTGTTTCTAGTTCGGTACTATAAATTTCGTAATTTATCTGTCCATTATCTATTTCAGTTTCATCAGCAAATAAAGCAATAGTGATCTCTTTAGGTTCCTGAACTATAATCGGTTGAGCCCATATAATATTGCGTAATTCAACAATTGATTCTTCCTCAAGAGATAAGGCTTTTCTAAAGGCCATTCGAGCCATTTCCAAATAAGCAACTCCAGGTAAAACCTTTTGTCCTTTTACCTCATGATCTTTCAGAAAGAACTCCTCCCCATTAAATGTTGTACTAAAACTTTGCTGACTTAAATCGGATGTATTCTTGTGTAATAAGGGATGTATGACATCTCTGTTGGTATGGGTTAGTGTACGGTGACTAAATTGCTTAATAAGATCTAGAGCGTTTGCTTTTGAAAGTCTCTTGCTCTTCAATTCTAAAACTACATATTCTATGAAATCAATCATTATAGTACTGCTATTGATTAAAAGGTTTTAAGATAATGCTATAAAAAAGGCTTACTCGCCTTTTTTTAATCGAAAATTTTTGATGAGATGGTATCATCAATTTCACAATCCGACAAAAATTTATTTCGTTCTACTGTTTTTGAAAAATATATAATTCCAAATTGTTCTGGTTTGGCTTTGAAAACTACTGCAGAGTCTAATGGAAAAGCTTTCTTGGCTTCATATAAAGGAATATGAAATAACTGTTCGCATTTTTCCAAATCATGGCTTTCTTGAAAATCGGCCCAACTACTGATCAAACCAAGTTTACATTGCAGTGCTTCACCAAATTTAGGTAAAGGCTTTGCTGTAGTCGGAACAGGTAATCCTGATTGAAAAGCTTTGCGAATATTAACTGGATGATGACCTGTATCATTATCGAATAGAAGTCCTCCTGCATAATTTCCTGCATCATCACTACCAATATCTTTGATCCAGCTCCTCAAATTAACTGCCATAATGCAAATACGTGAATTAGTTACCTTTGCAAAGCTTGAAGTAAGGATATCATTGGTTGAAATATAATCTACCCCTGATGTTGAATTTTCCTTAACTTGATTTTTGGCTGTATCGATTTTTTTGGGTTCTACATAAAATCCATAGCATTTTGTCTTTTTACCAAATATGGCTCCTTTCACTAAGTTTAAAATAAATGGTGCAGAATGAAAAAACTTAAATGATTTTTGACCAACAACTTCAGTCACCCTATCAGCAGCTTTTTGATTTCGTTGTGCAGCCAAGCGTTCCACAGGCTTATCAGTAAACAATTGGTTAAAGATTTTATAGTACGTATACCCATCAGCTACCACATGAGAAATTGAAAAAATAAGAGCAAATCCTTTTCCCTGAGAATGCAGGTCAGGAACAATGGTCAATTTGGTTACGGGATCTGTTTTATTAATTAATTGCACTCCCTTTTTCACTATGGCAGGTTTGGATACTTTAAATAATTCCTCATATTTTGTATTAGATCCAATTTTGATATGAGAAGGATTATCAAGAAAAATACGTTCTATCACATCATCTGGTATAGGTCCAGAAGGGTATGAGAGTTGTAAATTTTTATGTTTCTTGTTTTTTACTAATCGTCCAGCCAACCAAGGGTTATCATCAATAATTTCTTTTAGTCGGGCGCGTAGAGCACTAGATACGTGCGTTTGATCACCTCGATAAAAGGTTATTGTGGTTATTCCATTTTCACCTTTTATTATGGTAGATGATTCTTCTTTTAATAAAGGAATGACGGTTTCATTTATACTTTGCATAATCAATTTATCTTAAGTATTTATTAATATGTGCTATATTTCTTCAGTAAGCCAATGGCCTGATCTGTTGCAATGGATTCACTTTCTATCTGATTGACAAGATCTTCTATGATTTCATAATTATTGTTAACCTCTACAGGACTATTTTCAATGACTTGTTTCGATTTTTCCTTTTTGATCCAATATCGTTCCTTGGCAAATGGATATTTGGGTAAGCTGATGCATTTAGGTTTAACTTCTCCATAAAGCTTGTTCCAGTTTATTTTAAGGCCTTTAACCCATAACTCGAGTAACTTCGAAAGTTTTTTATTTGCTATCCATTTATCAATAGTTTCCTGTAAATCGGTATCTGAATTAAATATGGATATTGAGGTATCATAGTGTTTTGCTTCTCCTTTATAAAAGCCTTCAATATTTCTTTCTGAATTTAGGTATGCCTCTAGTTTATCTACTAACTCCTCAACAGAGCTCACAATAAACCCTAAACGCGCCTCCATAACTTCTCGGGTTACTTGTAAGGAGTAGGCTATAGAAAGTAAATCAATAGCGTGATCAGGGTTTTTTATTAAAGTTAACAGGTCACTAACTTTGTGTAGTAATTGCTCCTCTGTTTTGGCTGATAGAACAATCATGGCTTGTGTATCATCTTCAGGATGTGTGACAGAAGAAAATTTAGGAGCTGTTGGTGTTTTATACTCTTCAATGACTACATGAGCATTAGTACCACTACGACCAAAAGAACTTATGCCTCCCACACGAGATTTACCTTGTTCTTTTTCCCATTTCTTGGTCATCTTATTGATATAAAATGGACTGTTCTCCCAGTTTATATAATCATTTTCATCCTCACAGTTAATAGTAGCGGGTATTTTATTATGCTGCAGTCCTTTTAATAGGCTGACTACACTTACCAATCCCGAAGCGGCCATTGTATGACCTAAGTTACTTTTACAACTTGTTATGGCGCAATTAATGGTTTGTTTTGAATGCGGTTGTTCTTTAATCAGTTTTTTAAAAGCGTCATTTAATGCATTAAGTTCAATTGGATCGCCCAATTTTGTTCCAGTGCCATGAGCGATAATATGCGAGATGTCCCGGGGATTGATATTATAATTAGTATAGATATTTTTAATTAGTTCCTCTTGGCTTTTGCCACTAGGTGCAGTAACTCCATTGGTTTTTCCGTCAAAGTTAATACCACTGGCTTTGATCGTTCCATAAATAGGATTGCCTGCTTCAATAGCTGCTGACAGAGGTTTTAGCATCAGCACTACAATAGCTTCACTAGCACCGATACCATTGGCTTTTTTAGCAAAGCTATAGCATTGACCATCTTCCGAAAGCATTCCTGCCTGACTCATCTTAACATAGAATTTAGGTGATAAAATCAAAGAAGAGATACCAGCAACTAACGCTGATTCACATTCTCTGTTTCGTAAACTCATAATTGCCTGATGCATGGCTACCAATCCTGAAGAACAAGCTGTGTTGGTCGCAATTGTAGGGCCCTGTAAGTCGAGGTAGTATGACAGCCTGGAAGATATCATGGCATTGCCACTATTCCCAACTCCCTGTTCATCCGAAGTAAGCGAGCTATATTGACTTTCTTCCATTCCTGCAAAAACACCAACGGGAGTTCCTCGTAACGATGACGGGTTAATTTGAGCATCTTCGATCGCTTTATACGCTTCAATTAAAAGCATTCTTTGACCGGGATCCATGGCTTCTGCTTCTCTGGGTGTTATTTCAAAAAACAAAGGATCGAATTCATCCACATTGTTAATAAAACCTCCTTTATTAGTACTGATTTTATTATCTGAATCACCTGGTTTTGAGAAATAATCGCGCCAGTCCCAACGTGATAAAGGAACTTCACTAATACCACTCTGTCCCTTTTCTAACATTTCCCATAGTTGATCTGTTGTATCTGCGCCGGGGAAACGTCCTGACATACCGATAATGGCAATAGGTTCCTGAGTCAAACTCGAAAAGCTTGAAGTATCTTTGGATTTAGATTGTAAGAAGCGTTTTCGGATTGATGTTTTATTTAACACAGGTTTTTTCACTGCTACCCGTTCTCTCTCCATCACTTTACTCTGTGATTTACTATAAAATTCTTCTAAGTGTTTATGATAATCCTCTACGAAGTAATCGCTTAATTTCTCAATAGTAGAATAGTTATAAAATACCGCGGGGGTTATAGTAATAAAGAAATATGCTCTTAGTTCTTTGGCAAATGTTGTCAAACTGATAGAATCAAAACCGTAATCCGCCAGATTGGTTACTCCGTCTAGTTTCTCTGAAGGTATTTTCAAACTTAAGGATACAAGCTTGATCAGATCAGAATAGATACATTCTTTTAGAGAGAGATCCTGATATTGTATTTTCCACCCTTTACTCATGTGGGAGCGTTGGTTTTCAACATTCGATTGTGATTGACTAAGTCGTTCAGTTGTATAGGCATGATGTAAAAATTGTTCAACACGGCTAGGTTTACCTTTGAGCGCCAGTATTTGTGTTTGATTGGATTGGATGATATCATTCCATATTGTTATTCCTTCTGATGTTTCGAGCACCTCCTGACCACTGCTTTTTAGATAAAAGGCAGCTTGCTCAAAATCGCCTTTACCCATACCTCCGTCTTTCCAAAAAGGCCAATTTATAACAATGGATTTTCCATTATTTTGAGTTTTCTGTTCACGGTAATTGGCATAAGCCATTAGAAAACGATTAGCTACGGCATAATCACAAGATCCAAAATCACCCAACATAGCAGCTGATGATGAAAAATAACATACAAAATCCAGAGGTTGCTTATTTAGTATTTCATCTAATATTATTATGCCTTTGGATTTAGGTTGAAGCACTTCATTGATACTTTTTGTTGTTTTTTCATAGAAAACCTCAGAACTTTCAACTCCCGCTGCATGAATAATTCCTGATAAGTTAAAAGGAAGTTTTTTTGCCCAAGATGTTATTGCCTTTCTATCACTGATATCAACAGACTGATAGTGAACTTCCTGAGCTCCTTCTTGTTTTAGCTTATCGATCTTTTCCTTAATATCAGAGGTTAATGGTCTCCTGCCAAGTAGTAGTAGTTTTGCCTGATATTCCTTGGCTAAATAACATGCTAACTTGAACCCTAGCTTTCCGATACCTCCGGTAATTAAATAACTCCCATTCTTTCTAAGTACTGGTGTTTTTACAGCATTATTAAGATCAAATGGCTTGTATGACAGTTCAAACCTTTGCTGATCTTTATACCAAATTACTCCAGGATGTTCTACGGCATCTAATAATTGCTGAGGCGTACATCCAGATGAATCTGTATAAAGTAATGATATCTTTGAATTAGGTAATACTAATTTTAAGGAACGCTCAAAGCCTATCCAGGAATAATCCCAACATGTTTCTACAGAAGAAGGATCATAGTTACCTACTAGGGTAATATCAACAGGATTGTCAAATCTTTTAATAGCTTTAAATACATTAAACAATACATGAATACCTTTTTCCTTATTATTTTTTGCCCAAGTATATATTAGTCCAATAGACTTATTACTTTTATCGTTTATACCTTTAAGTACTTTTTGAATATCTGACACATTATTGGGACGACAGTGATAAATTTTGTCTGTGACCTTTTTGTATTTCTGTTCTTGAAATACAAAAATTGCTTTAGCAAACTGGCCAGTATTATCGCTATTTATGATACTCTCTTTAAACTCTTTATCTGCAAAAATGATAAGTTGTTTGCTATCTGATAATGAAGTATCGAAAGTAAGAGGTTGATCTTGCCAATATTCCTTGAAAAATAATTCCTGAGAAGCTTCTTCTGACTGTAAGGCAGTATCACTATACTTGTCTTGATATATATCAACTGTTTTTTCTACATTTTCTGAAGTATTAGTATCTATACTAAAATTTTGTAAAGATAATCCCCTCATTTCTATACAAACATTCCCTTGTTGATCTATAAGGTCAATATCAAGTATAGGATTAGTTACTTTCACATCCTTAATGCGCACCCAGATATTCATTTCCTTAGTACAAGCAGATACGATACGTACGGCATCTAACGAAGCTAAGAATAATGGTTGGCTTATAGGTTTCATATCCGTAATTAAACCGATACATACCTGCATCACTCCTTCCATGATCGTAGGGTAGAGTACAAATCCATTCTGATCATTTTCTTCTAGAAGTGGTATACTTACTTCTGCTAATAATTGATTATCTCCTTGATAAATAGTTGAGATTCCCTGAAGATCAGAACCATAGATATGTCCTATTTGAGATAATTTTGCATAGATATCATTGGATTTCGAAGGAATCTGTTTCATTTCATCCTTGAGCTGGGAAATATCCAGTTTAGTGGTTTTATTTTGATGACTATAAGTGACTTGTCCCTGAAAATATATTTCCTGTTCCTCTTCAGCATTATAAATTTCAATATCTATTCGTTCATTTATACGATCTTCTCCTTCCCTTGCAAATAAGGCTATTTCAACTTCCTTTGTTTCCTCAACCACAATTGGTTTTGTACAGGAAATATGGTGTAATTCAATTATCGAAGATTCATTCTGCGGGGCATTAGCCAATATCATAGCAGCGCGAGCCATTTCCAAACAAGCTAATCCTGGTAGGACTTTATTGTCATGAATCTTATTCTCTTTGATAAAAAATTCTTCACCATCAAATATGGTGTTATAGCTTTGCTGATGAAGGTCCGAAGTATTCTTATGCACTAATGGATGAAGTACTTCTAAAGCCTTTTCTTTCTCTTTTTTATCATTACCAAGTGTTCTTTCAATCCAGTATCGTTCTCTTGCAAATGGATACAATGGCAAGTTGATACGATTAGGTTTATGATCTCCGTAGAGTTTATCCCAATCCAACTCCAATCCTTTAACCCATAAATCCAGTAATTTCGATAATTGCTTCTGACGTATATATGTATCTATAATGGTCTCTTTCATCTCATCATCATTACTAATGATTCGTAAACCTTCTTTATTGCGTTTCACTTGCCCCGAATAGACACCGTTAATAGTATCCTCTCCATTACGATAAGCCCGAAGCTTTTCTGCCAGTTGATCTATATTGCTCACCATAAAACCAAGACGTTCCTCCATAGCTTCCCTACCTACTTGTAAAGTGTAGCTCATCTCTATCAGGTCCAAAGAACCTTTCTTCTCTTCAATAAATTCCAGTAAATCAGAAGCCTTTTGTTTTAATTGCTCCTCAGATCTGGCTGATAAAGGAACTATAAGATCCGACTGTTGTGTAATGACCTGAACAGATCGTCTAACTACGTCCCGATTCTGGGGAACATACTCACCCATTACCAAATGAGCATTAGTGCCACTAAATCCAAAAGAACTGATCGCAGCCTGACGTTGTTGTGATTCCCTAATCTGCCACTCCTTTAACTCTGTATTCACATAAAAAGGACTATCCTTCAAATCGATATGCTCATTTAACTGTTCAAAATTTATGGTGGGTGGCAACTGTTTGTACTTCATAGCCTGTAGTACCTTAATAAACCCTGCCACTCCTGAAGCAGTTAAACAATGACCGATGTTACTCTTTACAGATCCCAGAGCACAATATTCTTTTTCCTCTGTGTATTTTTTAAACGACCTGCGTAATCCTTCTACCTCAATAGGATCTCCAAGCTTAGTACCTGTACCATGTGTCTCGATCAACTGAATGTTATTCGGATCTATATCAAATTGATCGTAGACCTGTTGTTCTAATTGTATTTGTGATTCAGTGTTAGGAGCCGTAATGCCATTGGTTTTTCCATCCTGATTAATACCCCACCCCTGGATAACCCCTAGAATAGTATCCTTATCTTTTTCTGCATCTTCCAATCTTTTTAGCATGACCACTCCAACTCCTTCTCCCGGTACAAAACCATTGGCACGCTGATCAAAAGTAT
Source organism: Aquimarina macrocephali (assembly GCF_051627225.1). Classification (NCBI taxonomy): domain Bacteria; kingdom Pseudomonadati; phylum Bacteroidota; class Flavobacteriia; order Flavobacteriales; family Flavobacteriaceae; genus Aquimarina; species Aquimarina macrocephali. The sequence goes on along the minus strand of NZ_CP151795.1, from coordinate 2,568,562 downwards.
GGCATTTACCATCTGGAGAGAGCATACCTGATTGTGAACTCATAATGTGCATCGAAGGTGTTGCCATCAAATAAACCCCACCTGCCAGAGCAGAATCAATACTACCCGACACCAAGCCATCACAGGCATTGGTAATAGCCACCAATGAAGATGAACAGGCTGTATCAATAGAGATACAAGGACCTTGTAAATCTAAAAAGTAAGAAATACGTGCTGCTAATATAGAACCGGCTGCACCTGTAAATCCCTGAGCACTCAATTGATGTTTTTTTGATTGTTGAAGATAGTCTCCAGCTGCACATCCAACATATACTCCACATTTACTACCCGAAAGCACATGTGGATTATATCCTGCATGTTCTATCGTATGCCAACAAGCCTCTAAAAATAATCGTTGCTGTGGATCCATACTCTCTGCCTCAATAGGAGAGATATTAAAAAATAAGGGATCAAAAAGATCATATCCTTCTAAAGCACCCATCCATTTACTATACGTTTTTCCTGCAACAGCCTCACCTTTTTGATAATACTTATCAATATCCCAACGCTTTTTAGGAATCTCACTAATACAATTCTTTCCCTGAGCAATATTCTCCCAAAATACCTCTACATCACCTGCCTCCGGAAACTGACCCGCCATACCTACAACTGCAATAGACTGTGATCGAGAAGAAGGTTTTGTAGATTGATTAACTCTTCCCTGTGAACCTTTACGCCATGAGGTAAGTTGTCTACCTGTAACTGTTTTTGGAATAGCACTTTGAAAAACCTTTTCTGAAATATCTACCGAAACAACAGGGGAACTTACTGTGATCCCTTCTTGTTCCATTTCTTCCTGAATATGACCACTAAGAGCCAGAAGAGTCGAATAACTATACACAACGGTAGCTTGTAATGAAAGATCATACCGCTCATTGATTGTACGTATAAAGGTTACTCCTACAATAGAGTCCAACCCCAAATCTACAAACTGGCTATGTTCATCAATCTCATCCTCCAACAGATGTAGCTCCTTTGCCAGTAGTTTTTTGAGCTCTGTAATAATATCCGGTAACATATCAACATGTACCTGTGTATCCACCGAGGTATCATCTGGAAGTAATGGAGTTACAGATTGGCTTACAGCTGTATCCTGTTGTTCTGATATTTCTTTAATATGACTACCTAATGCTGCCAGTGTAGCATAACTATACACAATGGTAGCTTGTAATGAAAGATCATACCGCTCATTGATTGTACGTATAAAGGTTACTCCTACAATAGAGTCTAATCCCAAATCTACAAACTGGCTATGTTCATCAATCTCATCCTCCAACAGGTGTAACTCCTTTGCCAGTAGCTTTTTGAGCTCTGTGATAATATCAGGTAATGTATCGGTACGTGAAACAGTAGCCTTAACTCCTTTGGAAATAGGTTTTTCTATGGAGTTAATCACTGCCTTTGAATCAGTATTCTCTTGGTGAAAATTACTCTCAATCTGTTGTAGGGTATCTGATCTCCCTACAAATGTCTTTTCATGCATTGCCAACTCTCGGCTGTAGGTTTCTTCTAATCTTCCTTTAAGATGTCCTGTCAATTGATCCTTGATTGCAACTAAACTACTGCGAGATTGCCTTGCTATCTGCCGGGCCAATGCAAGTGCAGCTGTATGGATATCCTTTCTGGACAAAACAGGGAAGGACATTCCTTTTTCCTGTAACACCTTACCAGAATATTCAACTCCTCTCAATAAGGTCTCCCGAGAAAGATCATACCCTATCTTATCCGGAAAAACCAAAGTAGCTCCTGCCCCAGGAGTAAATCCATACCTCATATAAGGACTCACATAACGACTCTCTTCGCTAAACAAAATAAAATCTGAAAACATGCCCATAGACCAACCTGCTCCAATACCATGACCCTGCATCCCAGAGATCACCGGAATCTTACAGCCTAGAGCCAATTCAAAAATCTTGGTGTCTGTAAACTTTGCCTTCCCTTCCTGGATCGCCAATAGACTATCCTTAGTGCCTCCTGATGCAAAATAACTATCATAACCCGTCAATACCACAACCTTATACAAGGGATGCTCTGCAATATGCTTAAAGACCTCTATCATTCCTGCTATAAAAGCATCCGAAAACATGTTCTTTGCTACTCGGTCTTCCATCTTAACCTCTACAATACCTTCTGGATAAACCTTGGCTTTTATAACTTTTGTATCGAGTATAATATCTGTTAGAGTATCTGGCAACTCTACTGAAATCGGTTCTTTACGCTCTAACCAAATCGGTAACTCCTCTATTCTTTTCTTTAGTAATGAAGCTCGATCCTTTTTCCAAGTCCGTACAGCTTCTATAGAGAGTCCGGTCCAGTACGATGCCTGGTGTAAAGCTTCTGAAAAAACAGCATCCGATACAATTACTGAACCTACCTGATCTTGTAACTCAAGACCTGTATAGCTCTTACCTGCCAGTAGTAATTCTTTACTCACATAACCACTTAATCGTTGACCGAATAACATAGCCGATCGTCTTGCCAGCTCAGGAACTTCTATAAGACCTGATACCGAGTACTCACCTTGTGAATTATAAACACAAACATCACAGGACGTACTAATCAGCCAGCCGATATCTTTAGCGTTTGATCCTATTGCAGCAACTATGGGAATTGGAGAGTACAGAATTAAATCCTGAAGCTCTAAAACAGCATCCTGCGAACCAGTTAAATCAGATACCGAAACAAAATCAGCAGCATCACTGCTTAGAATGATCGCTTTATAATAATTGTATTTGTCTAGTTGAGAAAAAATATTCCTCAATCCTGAAATAATATCTTTTAGTGGGTAGCTCTTCCCTTTTGTATGTATTGTAATCGTTAATACATGGTCTGCATCGGTTGTCAACTTCAAATACTTCGAACCTGAAGTAATTTGTGGTATTGTGGTTGTCGTATTTTCTGCCTGTATTGTGGGTACTACAACCAGTTGTTCTGTCATCCTAAGTAGCTCACGTCCCAAATGTTGCTTTAATAGCTGTAGAGCATCTCTTGATTTATCACAAAGATCTAATGCAAAACTCTCTGTAAAAGAACCAACCTGATCCAATGGAAGGATAGCGCAACTAAAACCCTGTTGTTGTAAGGTCTTTCCTGTTGATACCTTAGGTGAATACAAAAAGTTCCTTACAATTGCTTCTCCAAATCGCTCTCTAAAGAGTAACTCTTCTGCTAAATCAAGCAAAAATCCTTCCTTATAACTCGCATAAGAATAGTTACTTTCTTCACCGCAAATCATAAAATCACACAACGTGCCTAATAAAAATCCAGCTCCAATAGCCGTCCCCTTCATCTCGGCAATTAATGGAAAAGGAAAAGAAACTATAGCCCCGTAAAGACCTGTTCTAACTGATTCATTATAAGCTTCCCGATCACCTTGTAAAAAAACATCATCACTACCTCGAAGCAAGACTACTTTTAGAGAAGGCATTTCTTTTACATATTCTAAAGTGGTCAATAACTCTGTGATCAACTCTGAAGAAAGTGTATTATCATCAGGTGTGGATATATCTAGTGAATACAAGCCTCTGCCATGATCAAATAATTTTACTAATGGTTCTAGCGAAGATGTATTTGGTTTTTCTAAAACGTTTTCCCCTGTACCTGAAAGACTAACTTGTACTTTGGAAGTGGTAATCCCTGAGGTTTCTTCTATCTTCAGAGACTCTGGAGTTAGTAATGATACATTAGACGGTTTAGCTATACTTTCCTGGTTAATTTTTTGAATCTCTAAATCATTGATTGCAGTTCTTTTATTGACTTGAAGTGGAAGGAAAATCTCTTTGGGTATATTCTGAATCTCCTCTGGTTTTAATAATGGTTTTATTACTTCCTCTTGACTAGAAGAATCTTCTATAAAACCAGTAATCACTTCCTGATAACCAACCCCATATAGCTGTACACATACTTTGCCTTCTTTATCACATAAATCGATATCTAAGGCATCTGCTCTACCTGAACTATAACGAATCCAAACAGACATCTCACCAGTACAACGACTTATGATTCGTAAAGAATCTATACCTGTAACCTCTAAAGCAGTGTCTGGGAATAACATAAGACCTGCTTGTAATACTTCTTCAAGAATAGCAGGATGTAAAACATAAACTTCTTCTTCTGAATGTAAATCTTCTGATAAAATCAGCTCTGCCAATAACTGCTTATCTCCTTGAAAAATAGAAGTGATACTCTGGTAAGAAGAAGACAATACACTTCTCTCCATCTTAGCTTTAAGAGCATTGATATCTAATGTTGTTAAAGGAAGCTCATCATGTAATATAGCTTCACCCTGGCAATATATTTTTTCCTCTTCTTTACTAGTACTATATACTTCAAAACAAACACCTTCTTCTGTTTGCTCAAATAAGGTGATATGCACTTCCATAGCATCATTAAAAACTATAGGGCCTGACCAAACCGTATTGGTAAACTCCAATAGATAGGACCCTTTCTCTTCTGGTAATGCTTCTGCAATTGCAGCACGAGCCATTTCTAAATAAATAACTATTGGAAGAACCTTATCTTTTTTAGATAATCTTGAGATAAAAAACTCTTCTCCACTAAAAGTCGAACTATATTTCTGAGCCATAAGATCAGAAGTGTTTCTATGTACTAAAGGGTGTAATACTGAGATAGCTTTATTCTTTACTACCGATGGTGTATCACTAACTGGGATCCAATAACGTTCCCTGGCAAAAGGATACGTCGGAAGACTCATCAATCCCGGAACAACATCTCCATACAACAGCTGCCAATCCACAGCATAACCTTTTACCCATACATCAAGTAGTTTAGCTATATTTTTATTGGATATCCATTCTTGAACCGCTGTATCAGTAGCTAATTCATAAAAATCTTCTCCTCTTTTAACTTCTCCCTGATACATTCCTTCTACTCCTCTTGTATCATCAAGATAGGATTCTAGATTTTCTTTCAACTCAACTACCGAACTCACCACAAAGCCCAAACGCTTATCCATTGGCTCACGACCTACTTGTAAGGTGTAAGACATTGAACTCAAGTCAATATCAGTACTCTCCATACCAAGATAACTCAACAAGTCAACCGCCTTTTGTCGTAACTGATCTGTAGTACGTGCTGATAAAACAATACCAAAATCGGTAGCTATACCATCCTCTATAACAGATCCTAATGGAGCTATATATTCCTCTATAATGATATGTGCATTCGAGCCTCCTGCTCCAAAAGAGGAGATACCTGCTATACGAGGATAAACCTTTCCTTTAATTACAGGAGCATCCCAATCCCTTAACTCCTGATTCACAATAAAAGGAGTCGTAGCAAAATCAATATGAGGGTTTAAACGCTTAGAATGTAGTGATGGAACTATTTGACCATGCTCCATCTGTAATAATATTTTTGTCAAACCTGCAATACCTGCCGCTGATTCACAATGACCGATATTAGATTTGGCAGAACCCAGTAAACAATATCCTTTATCATTCTGGGTATCCTTTTCAAATGCCTTAGATAATGCGGCTATCTCAATAGGATCGCCCAACTTAGTACCTGTACCGTGAGCTTCTATATAACTAATATGACCAGGATCCGTATTGGATACTTTAAGGGCCTGAGTAATAGCACTAGCCTGAGCCTTAGGGTTGGGAACACTATAACCATTAGTCTTTCCGCCATGGTTAAGCGAACTCCCTTTGATCACTCCATAAATATGATTCCCGTCTCGTTTTGCCTCTGATAACCTTTTTAAAACTACAACTCCAACGCCTTCGCCAGGGATATAACCATCGCCTCCTTCTCCAAAACTTTGACAATGACCTGCACTCGATATAAACTGACCCGAACTAAGCATCTGGTATTTATTCGGGTGAATACTTACATTAACTCCTCCGGCTATACCTAAATCGGTACGACCTTCTTTTAAATCCTGACAGGCTAAATGAATCGAGGTCAAAGAAGAAGAACACATCGTGTCTAAAGTCATACTAGGACCATGAGCGTTTAAAAAATAAGAAACTCGGTTCGCGATACTCGCTAAGCTCCCTGATAGATTGTATTCTCCGTACATCACACCTGCATAGACACCTACTTGACCTGCCAGTCCTTCTTCACGAGGTATCTGTAAGCTGGAACGTGTATATCCTGCATCTTCGATTGCCATCCAGCTATGCTGTAAAAACAAACGCTCCTGAGGATCGATTGATGCTGCCTCTCTGGGTGAGATATTAAAAAACCTTGGATCAAATTCATCAACCCCTTCTATAAAACCACCCCATTTACTGTAATGATAACCGCTTTTACTACGATCCTCACTATAATACTCTCGCCAGTCCCAACGATCTTTAGGAATCTCGGTGATACAATCCTTACCTCCCTTTAGATTATCCCAATACGCTGCTACATCAACCGAAGCCGGATAACGACCACTTAATCCTACAATAGCAATAGGATCTGTAGAAACTGAGTGTATAGAATTCGTTAAATCAGTAAAAGGACGAGGACGACTAAAGCGTTTACCCGAAATCAGTTTATGCCATATTTGATCATCAGTTCCAGATTTTATTTCAATTGACTTTTCCTTGGAAGTGTTATTTAGCTCTGTATTAAAAAGAGCAACTAATTGAGTCGAGTGAGATGTTATAAAGTATTCTGTAAGCTCTCTTATGGTCTGGTATTCAAAAAACAAAGTCTTGGGCAGAGAAGGAAAGGTTTCTTCTAATCTACTTGTAAACTTCATCGCCAGTATAGAGTCAATACCATATTTCTCTAATGGTGCCTGCGGATCTATTTTATGGGAAGTCAGCTTTAATAACAAAGAGAATTCTTTACACAAGTAATCTTCAGTTTTTTCAAAAAGATCACTGTGAATGTTGTTGGTAACCACTGGAGAATCTATAACTTTCTGGTTGGGTAACGATTTATTTTTTATTTCCTGATCTATATTCTTAATGCTATCCAATTGAGGTAAATTGCCTTTCATTACCAAGACCTGATTCAGCCGTAGTTCCAGGCTACAATAAAATGTGTACATCCCAATGATTGTCTCCATTGGCTGTACCTCTAGGGTTTGTTTCAGTATTTCCCGATTTTCCTGATTTATTTGCATACCACCATCTTTCCACAATGGCCAGTTGATAGACAAAGTGTGTCCCTGTCGTTGATCATCCAAAACCATTTGATTACGATACGAAGCAAACTGATCCATAAAACCATTAGCCACTGCATAATCTGATTGACCTACATTACCTATTAGTGAAGCCACAGAGGAAAACAACACCAAAAAGTCCAAGTCAATATCCTTGCTGGCCTGATCCAGGTTGAAGGTACCTGTAACTTTGGGAGTTAGTACGCTGCTGAATTCATCACTTGTTTTTTTAAGAATGAAATTATCCGATGTCATACCAGCACAATGCAGGATACCATTAAGTTGTGTATGCTCTTTGGATATCGTAGCTATGAGTTGGTTTACCTGATCTGAACTACTTAAATCCAGTTGTCGGTATTCAACCTTATTGTTAAGTACCGGTAATCCATCCAGGATTGCTCTCTTTTCTTTTGTTAATGCAGAACGACCTGTTAAAATAATGCTGGAATGAGTTGTTTGCTTAAGGATCTCTTTTGTGAATAAAATACCCAAACCACCCAAACCACCAGTAATAAGATATACTCCATGATCTTTGAAAGGTATTTTAGGACTTACATCACTTGCCTGTATTTCTTTCCTTTTCAAAACATACCGGATATCCTGATCATATTTAACAACCTGATCCTGGAATCTCTTCTCATTTTCCTGAAGCTGCAAGAAAAGTGCTCCTGCATTTATCTCAGGGTCTGTTAGAATGATTTGACCCGTTAGTATAGGATTCTCAAGGGTTGCTGTTTTTAATAATCCCGAAAGCCCGGTGAAAATAATCTGTTCTTTATCATTACCGATGACTATTTGAATCTGTATTTTTCCCTGAGGTTTGTTAGAGAGTATATTGCGGATATAATCAAAACAGGATAAAGCATGACGCTCATATCGATCAGCAATACTCTGATGATGATCTAATTCTAAGCTTAAAACATTACACTCTGGAAGTAATTCTTTAATTTCCTTACCTTCCACATCAGACATTTCACACAAAATGATATGCTGCTGGGAGTAATTCTCATGATTAGTAGATGTTCTTGTATCTTCTTCCCAAACTGAATTCAAAAGCAATGTCCCTACAATTTTACTTTGTTCTTGTAGCTTTATAGCTTTAATTTTTTCTAATGCCTCTATTTGTGTAAGTTTTCCTCCGGAAATATCTTGGAATACTTTTTTTAGGTTTTCCTTCATCTTTTCTTTCAAATTTTCTTAAGAATTCAGTCTTTAAACTAATTCCACAGCTTCTTCATCAGAAAGCTCTTTATTTAATACACTTTGAATAAGATTCTGATAATAAGCATCATTAAAGGTTGATGTATCATTAGTATTTCTTTTCAACAAATCATTTGTTGCCATATGCGTAGGTCTATTGCTATTTTTCATAACACGAAAAGCAATTCCCTTAACTTCCACACAAACATTCCCTTCTTGATCACACAGATCAAGGTCAACTTTAATGAGTTTATCCCCAGGTTTACTGTCTTTTGCATAGCGTGCCCAGACAAACATTTCTGGGACACAAGCAGAGATTATTCGCAAAGATCCTAGTGCAAAAGGAAGTAATGGTTCTTCTGGGATTTGATTCAGATTCTGAAATAAGCCAATAGTAGCCTGCAGAGCACTATCCATTAAACTAGGATGTAATAGATAATTATTCTGTTTAGTTTTAACTACTTCCGGAAGAGTTAAATCGGCCAATACTTGCCCCTCTCCTTTATAAATCGCTTTTATTCCCTGATGTGCCGCCCCATAATGAAGTTCCATTTGAGCAAAAGCATTATAAATATCACTTTGCATTAATTTACCAGCAGTCATCTGACGTCTAAGCTGATCAATATCAATTCTCTCTGGAATTGTTCGACTGCTAAAAGTTGCTTTTCCCTGGAAGTGTATGATGTCTTCTTCTCCATTGTGACTATATAATTCGTAATGTATTTGTTCACTCATTACAGAATTTGAATCGTCCAAAAACAAGTTTATATTAATTTGTTTCTTTTGGTCTACGATAGCAAAAGGTTGAATCCAAATAGTATTATTCAACTCCAAAATAGCAGATTCTACAGATGTGGGCATGGATTTTTCAATAGCAGCACGGGCCATTTCCAGATACGCAACTCCTGGAAGAACTTTCTGGTTAAAAACCTGATGATCTTTTAAGAAAAATTCTTCACCACTAAATGTAGTACTATAACTCTGCTTACTAAAGTCTGAAGTGTTTAAGTGTAATAATGGATGTAAAACGGATGTTGTCGTTCCATTTGCATGAATATCCTTTTCTTCTACGCCATCAATCCAATATCGTTCTTTGACAAATGGATACAATGGCAAGTTGATACGATTAGGTTTATGGTCTCCGTAGAGTTTATCCCAATCCAACTCCAATCCCTTAACCCATAAATCCAATAATTTTGATAATTGCTTCTGACGTATATATGTATCTATAATGGTTTCTTTCATCTCATCATCATTGCTAATGATTCGTAAACCTTCTTTATTGCGTTTCACTTGCCCCGAATAGACACCGTTTATAGCATCCTCTCCATTACAATAAGCCCGAAGCTTTTCTGCCAATTGATCTATATTGCTCACCATAACACCAAGACGCTCCTCCATAGCTTCCCTACCTACTTGTAAAGTATAGCTCATCTCAATCAGATCCAGAGAACCTTTCTTCTCTTCAATAAATTCCAGTAAATCAGAAGCCTTTTGTTTTAATTGCTCCTCAGATCTGGCTGATAAAGGAACTATAAGATCCGACTGTTGTGTAATGACCTGAACAGGTCGTTTAACCACTTCCCAATTCTGGGGAACATACTCGCCCATTACCAAATGAGCATTAGTGCCACTAAATCCAAAAGAACTGATCGCAGCCTGACGTTGTTGTGATTCCCTAACCTGCCACTCCTTTAACTCTGTATTCACATAAAAAGGACTATCCTCCAGATTGATATGCTCATTTAACTGTTCAAAATTTATAGTGGGTGGTAACTGTTTGTATTTCATCGCCTGTAGTACCTTAATAAACCCTGCCACTCCTGAAGCAGTTAAACAATGACCGATGTTACTCTTTACAGATCCCAGAGCACAATATTCTTTTTCCTCTGTGTATTTTTTAAACGACCTGCGTAATCCTTCTACCTCAATAGGATCTCCAAGTTTGGTAGCTGTACCATGAGTCTCTATCAACTGAATGTTATTCGGGTCTATATCAAATTGATCGTAAACCTGTTGTTCTAATTGTATTTGTGATTCTGTATTAGGAGCTGTAATGCCATTGGTTTTTCCATCCTGATTAATACCCCACCCCTGGATAACCCCTAGAATAGTATCCTTATCTTTTTCTGCATCTTCCAATCTTTTTAGCATGACCACTCCAACTCCTTCTCCCGGTACAAAACCATTAGCACGCTGATCAAAAGTATGGCATTTACCATCTGGAGAGAGCATGCCCGATTGAGCAGCTTTAATATGCATATCTGGACCTGCCATAACATTGATTCCACCTGCCAGAGCAGAATCAATACTACCCGACACCAAACCATCACAGGCATTGGCAATAGCTACCAATGAAGATGAACAGGCTGTATCGATAGAGATACAAGGGCCTTGTAAATTCAAAAAGTAAGAAATACGTGCTGGCAGAATAGAAGTAGAACCACCAGTAAATCCTTGTGCACTTAACTGTTCTTCTCTTGATAACATTTGGTAGTCTCCATAAGCACATCCAACATATACTCCACATTTACTACCCGAAAGCACGTGTGGATTGTATCCTGCATGTTCTATCGTATGCCAACAAGCCTCTAAAAACAATCGCTGCTGCGGATCCATACTCTCTGCCTCAATAGGAGAGATGTTAAAAAATAAGGGATCAAAAAGATCATATCCTTCCAAAGCGCCCATCCATTTGCTATAGGTCTTACCTGCAACAGCCTCACCTTTTTGATAATACTTATCAATATCCCAACGCTTTTTAGGAATCTCACTAATACAATTCTTTCCCTGAGCAATATTCTCCCAAAATACTTCTACATCACCTGCTTCCGGAAACTGACCAGCCATACCTACAACTGCAATAGACTGTGATCGAGAAGAAGGTTTTGTAGATTGATTAACTCTTCCCTGTGAACCTTTACGCCATGAGGTAAGTTGTCTACCTGTAACTGTTTTTGGAATAGCACTTTGAAAAACCTTTTCTGAGATATCAGTAGAAACAGTAGAGTCTGTTATAAGTACTCCCTGTTGTTTCATTTCATCCTTAATATGATCACTAAGAGCCAGAAGAGTCGAATAACTATACACAACGGTAGCTTGTAATGAAAGATCATACCGCTCATTGATTGTACGTATAAAGGTTACTCCTACAATAGAGTCCAACCCCAAATCTACAAACTGGCTATGTTCATCAATCTCATCCTCCAACAGATGTAACTCCTTTGCCAGTAGTTTTTTGAGCTCTGTAATAATATCGGGTAACATATCAGGAGTATTTACTTGCATCTCTTTTGACATGTTTTCAATTGCTGATGCTACAGGTTGGCTTACAGCTGTTCCCTGTTGTTCTGATATTTCCTTAATATGACTACCTAATGCTGCCAGTGTAGCATAACTATACACAATGGTAGCTTGTAATGAAAGATCATACCGCTCATTGATTGTACGTATAAAGGTTACTCCTACAATAGAGTCTAATCCCAAATCTACAAACTGGCTATGTTCATCAATCTCATCCTCCAACAGGTGTAACTCCTTTGCCAGTAGCTTTTTGAGCTCTGTGATAATATCAGGTAATGTATCGGTACGTGAAACAGTAGCCTTAACTCCTTTGGAAATAGGTTTTTCTATGGAGTTAATCACTGCCTTTGAATCAGTATTCTCTTGGTGAAAATTACTCTCAATCTGTTGTAGGGTATCTGATCTTCCCACAAATGTCTTTTCATGCATTGCCAACTCTCGGCTGTAGGTTTCTTCTAGTCTTCCTTTAAGATGCGCTGTCAATTGATCCTTGATCGCAACTAAACTACTGCGAGATTGCCTTGCTATCTGCCGGGCCAATGCAAGTGCAGCTGTATGGATATCCTTTCTGGACAAAACAGGGAAGGACATTCCTTTTTCCTGTAACACCTTACCAGAATATTCAACTCCTCTCAATAAGGTCTCCCGAGAAAGGTCATACCCTATCTTATCCGGAAAAACCAAAGTAGCTCCTGCCCCAGGAGTAAATCCATACCTCATATAAGGACTCACATAACGACTCTCTTCGCTAAACAAAATAAAATCTGAAAACATGCCCATAGACCAACCTGCTCCAATACCATGACCCTGCATCCCAGAGATCACCGGAATCTTACAGCCTAGAGCCAATTCAAAAATCTTGGTGTCTGTAAACTTTGCCTTCCCTTCCTGGATCGCCAATAGACTATCCTTAGTGCCTCCTGATGCAAAATAACTATCATAACCCGTCAATACCACAACCTTATACAAGGGATGCTCTGCAATATGCTTAAAGACCTCTATCATTCCTGCTATAAAAGCATCCGAAAACATGTTCTTTGCTACTCGGTCTTCCATCTTAACCTCTACAATACCTTCTGGATGAACCTTGGCTTTTATAACTTTTGTATCGAGTACAATATCTGTTGGAGTATCTGGCAACTCTGCTGAAATCGGTTCTTTACGCTCTAACCAAATCGGTAACTCTTCTATCGTTTTCTTCAGTAATGAAGCTCGATCCTTTTTCCAAGCCCGTACAGCTTCTATAGATAAACCTCTCCAGTACGATGCCTGGTGTAAAGCTTCTGAAAAAACAGCATCCGATACAATTACTGAACCTACCTGATCTTGTAACTCAAGACCTGTATAGCTCTTACCTGCCAGTAGTAATTCTTTACTCACATAACCACTTAATCGTTGACCGAATAACATAGCCGATCGTCTTGCCAGCTCAGGAACTTCTATAAGACCTGATACCGAGTACTCACCTTGTGTATTATAAATACAAACATCACAGGACACACTAATTAGCCAGCCGATATCTTTAGCGTTTGATCCTATTGCAGCAACTATGGGAATTGGAGAGTACAGAATTAAATCCTGAAGCTCTAAAACAACATCCTGCGAACCAGTTAAATCAGATACCGAAACAAAATCAGCAGCATCACTGCTTAGAATGATCGCTTTATAATAATTGTATTTGTCTAGTTGAGAAAAAATATTCCTCAATCCTGAAATAATATCTTTTAGTGGGTAGCTCTTCCCTTTTGTATGTATTGTAATCGTTAATACATGGTCTGCATCGGTTGTCAACTTCAAATACTTCGAACCTGAAGTAATTTGTGGTATTGTGGTTGTCGTATTTTCTGCCTGTATTGTGGGTACTACAACCAGTTGTTCTGTCATCCTAAGTAGCTCACGTCCCAAATGTTGCTTTAATAGCTGTAGAGCATCTCTTGATTTATCACAAAGATCTAATGCAAAACTCTCTGTAAAAGAACCAACCTGATCCAATGGAAGGATAGCGCAACTAAAACCCTGTTGTTGTAAGGTCTTTCCTGTTGATACCTTAGGTGAATACAAAAAGTTCCTTGCAATTGCTTCTCCAAATCGCTCTCTAAAGAGTAACTCTTCTGCTAAATCAAGCAAAAATCCTTCCTTATAACTCGCATAAGAATAGTTACTTTCTTCACTGCAAATCATAAAATCACACAACGTGCCTAATAAAAATCCAGCTCCAATAGCCGTCCCCTTCATCTCGGCAATTAATGGAAAAGGAAAAGAAACTATAGCCCCGTAAAGACCTGTTCTAACTGATTCATTATAAGCTTCCCGATCACCTTGTAAAAAAACATCATCACTACCTCGAAGCAAGACTACTTTTAGAGAAGGCACTTCTTTTACATATTCTAAAGTGGTCAATAACTCTGTGATCAACTCTGAAGAAAGCGTATTATCATTAGGTGTGGATATATCTATAACATACAAGCCTCTGCCATGATCAAACAACTTTACTAATGGTTCTAGCGAAGATGTATTTGGTTTTTCTAAAACGTTTTCCCCTGTACCTGAAAGACTAACTTGTACTTTGGAAGTGGTAATCCCTGAGGTTTCTTCTATCTTCAGAATCTGTGGAGCTAGTAATGATACATTAGACGGTTTAGCTATACTTTCCTGATTAATTTTTTGAATCTCTAAATCATTGATTGCAGTTCTTTTATTGATTTGAAGTGGAAAGAAAATCTCTTTGGGTATATTCTGAATCTCCTCTGGTTTTAATAATGGTTTTATTACTTCCTCTTGACTGGAAGAATCTTCTATAAAACCAGTAATCACTTCCTGATAACTAACCCCATATAGCTGTACACATACCTTGCCTTCTTTATCACATAAATCGATATCTAAGGCATCTGCTCTACCTGAACTATAACGAATCCAAACAGACATCTCCCCGGTACAACTACTCATGATTCGTAAAGAATCTATACCTGTAACCTCTAAAGCAGTCTCTGGGAATAACATAAGACCTGCTTGTAATACTTCTTCAAGAATAACAGGATGTAAAACATAAACTTCTTCTTCTGAATGTAAATCTTCTGATAAAATCAGCTCTGCCAATAACTGCTTATCTCCTTGAAAAATAGAAGTGATACTCTGGTAAGAAGAAGACAATACACTTCTCTCCATCTTAGCTTTAAGAGCATTGATATCTAATGTTGTTAAAGGAAGCTCATCATGTAATATAGCTTCACCCTGGCAATATATTTTTTCCTCTTCTTTACTAGTACTATATACTTCAAAACAAACACCTTCTTCTGTTTGCTCAAATAAGGTGATATGCACTTCCATAGCATCATTAAAAACTATAGGGCCTGACCAAACCGTATTGGTAAACTCCAATAGATAGGACCCTTTCTCTTCTGGTAATGCTTCTGCAATTGCAGCACGAGCCATTTCTAAATAAATAACTATTGGAAGAACCTTATCTTTTTTAGATAATCTTGAGATAAAAAACTCTTCTCCACTAAAAGTCGAACTATATTTCTGAGCCATAAGATCAGAAGTGTTTCTATGTACTAAAGGGTGTAATACTGAGATAGCTTTATTCTTTACTACCGATGGTGTATCACTAACTGGGATCCAATAACGTTCCCTGGCAAAAGGATACGTCGGAAGACTCATCAATCCCGGAACAACATCTCCATACAACAGCTGCCAATCCACAGCATAACCTTTTACCCATACATCAAGTAGTTTAGCTATATTTTTATTGGATATCCATTCTTGAACCGCTGTATCAGTAGCTAATTCATAAAAATCTTCTCCTCTTTTAACTTCTCCCTGATACATTCCTTCTACTCCTCTTGTATCATCAAGATAGGATTCTAGATTTTCTTTCAACTCAACTACCGAACTCACCACAAAGCCCAAACGCTTATCCATTGGCTCACGACCTACTTGTAAGGTGTAAGACATTGAACTCAAGTCAATATCAGTACTCTCCATACCAAGATAACTCAACAAGTCAACCGCCTTTTGTCGTAACTGATCTGTAGTACGTGCTGATAAAACAATACCAAAATCGGTAGCTATACCATCCTCTATAACAGATCCTAATGGAGCTATATATTCCTCTATAATGATATGTGCATTCGAGCCTCCTGCTCCAAAAGAGGAGATACCTGCTATACGAGGATAAACCTTTCCTTTAATTACAGGAGCATCCCAATCCCTTAACTCCTGATTCACAATAAAAGGAGTCGTAGCAAAATCAATATGAGGGTTTAAACGCTTAGAATGTAGTGATGGAACTATTTGACCATGCTCCATCTGTAATAATATTTTTGTCAAACCTGCAATACCTGCCGCTGATTCACAATGACCGATATTGGACTTGGCAGAACCCAGTAAACAATATCCTTTATCATTCTGGGTATCCTTTTCAAATGCCTTAGATAATGCGGCTATCTCAATAGGATCGCCCAACTTAGTACCTGTACCGTGAGCTTCTATATAACTAATATGACCAGGATCCGTATTGGATACTTTAAGGGCCTGAGTAATAGCACTAGCCTGAGCCTTAGGGTTGGGAACACTATAACCATTAGTCTTTCCGCCATGGTTAAGCGAACTCCCCTTGATCACTCCATAAATATGATTCCCGTCTCGTTTTGCCTCTGATAACCTTTTTAAAACTACAACTCCAACTCCTTCGCCAGGAATATAACCATCGCCTCCTTCTCCAAAACTTTGACAATGACCTGCACTCGATATAAACTGACCCGAACTAAGCATCTGGTATTTATTCGGGTGAATACTTACATTAACTCCTCCGGCTATACCTAAATCGGTACGACCTTCTTTTAAATCCTGACAAGCCAAATGAATCGAGGTCAAGGAAGAAGAACACATCGTGTCTAAAGTCATACTAGGACCATGAGCGTTTAAAAAATAAGAAACTCGGTTGGCAATACTGGCATAGCTCCCAGAAATACTCATAGGATTGCCTCTCATGCTTTCTTCTACTCCATATAATTGGTACTCGCCATACATCACACCTACATAAACACCTACTTGGCCTGCCATATCTTCTTCACGAGGTATCTGTAAGCTGGAACGTGTATATCCTGCATCTTCGATTGCCATCCAGCTATGCTGTAAAAACAAACGCTCCTGAGGATCGATTGATGCTGCCTCTCTGGGAGAGATATTAAAAAACCTCGGGTCAAATTCATCAACCCCTTCTATAAAACCACCCCATTTACTGTAATGATAACCGCTTTTACTACGATCCTCACTATAATACTCTCGCCAGTCCCAACGATCTTTAGGAATCTCGGTGATACAATCCTTACCCTTCTTTAGGTTATCCCAGTACGCTGCTACATCAACCGAAGCCGGGTAACGACCACTTAATCCTACAATAGCAATAGGATCATCTGGTTTTGAATGAGATTTATCTTTTGAAATAACAATATTACGTTTACGATTTAATCGCCTTTTACTACTATTTTTGGTTTGATCATCTGGTTGCTCTTTTATTATTTTTTTCTGACTATCTTTTTCGGAATCAAAGAGTTGAGATAACCTATTAATATGAAACTTTATAAAATATTCAGAAAGCTCATTAATGGTTTGATATTCGAAAAACAGAGTCTTGGGCAGAGAAGGAAAGGTTTTTTCTAATTGATCTGTAAGACTCATCGCTAATATGGAATCAATACCATATTTCTCTAATGGTGCCTGCGGATCTATTTTATGGGAAGCCAGCTTTAATACTATAGCAAACTGTTTACACAAATAATCTTTGGTTTTTTCTATGAAGCTTTCTTCGATAACTCTTGAAATAACTTGTTGTTTCGTATTAGGTGATATTGCTATCGGTTTCTCTTTTTCTTTTTCATCTTCAAGAAGTGCCTGACACATTTGCTTCATATCGCCTTCCATAACTAAAGTTTGGCTATACCTCAACTCCAGACAACGATACAATGTATCCATTCCAACAACTGTATTCATAGGGTTCATCCCATAGGTTTCACATAAAACCTCTTGGTTTTTCTGATCTATTTGCATACCACCATCTTTCCACAATGGCCAGTTGATAGACAAAGTGTGTCCCTGTCGTTGATCATCCAAAACCATTTGATTACGATACACAGCAAACTGATCCATAAAACCATTAGCCACTGCATAATCTGATTGGCCTACATTACCTATTTGAGATACTACAGAGGAAAACAACACCAAAAAGTCCAGGTCGATATCCTTACTGGCCTGATCCAGATTGAAGGTACCTGTAACTTTGGGAGTTAGTACGCTGCTGAATTCATCACTTGTTTTTTTAAGAATGAAATTATCCGATGTCATACCAGCACAATGCAGGATACCATTAAGTTGTGTATGCTCTTTGGATATCGTAGCTATGAGTTGGTTTACCTGATCTGAACTACTTAAATCCAATTGCCGGTATTCAATCTTATTGTTAAGTACCGATAATCCATCCAGGATTGCTCTCTTTTCTTTTGTTAATACAGAACGGCCTGTTAAAATAATTCTGGAATGAGTTGTTTGCTTAAGGATCTCTTTGGTGAATAAAATACCCAAACCACCCATACCTCCGGTAATAAGATATACTCCATGATCTTTGAAAGGTATTTTTGGGCTTACATCACTTGCCTGTATTTCTTTCCTTTTCAAAACATACCGGATATCCTGCTCATATTTAACATCCTGATCCTGGAATCTCTTCTCATTTTCCTGAAGCTGTAAGAAAAGTGCTCCTGCATTTACCTCAGGATCTGTCAGAATGATTTGACCCGTTAGTATAGGATTCTCAAGGGTTGCTGTTTTTAATAATCCCGAAAGCCCGGTGAAAATAATCTGTTCTTTATCATTACCGATGACTATTTGAATCTGTATTTTTCCCTGAGGTTTGTTAGAGAGTATATTGCGGATATAATCAAAACAGGATAAAGCATGACTCTCATATCGATCAGCAATACTCTGCTGCTGGTCAGATTGTAAGCTTAAAACATTACACTCTGGAAGTAATTCTTTAATTTCCTTACCTTCCACATCAGACATTTCACACAAAATGATATGCTGCTGGGTATATTCTATCTGATCTTCAGAAATTATATCTAATGAAATAGGTTCCCATACCGAATTTGCCAACAAAACACCTGTAGCCTTAGCTTTATCTTGTTTTTGTAGCTTAATAGTTTTGATCTTATCCAGTGCTTCTTTCTTGGTAAGCTTTCCTCTGGAGATATCTCTATATATTTTTATTAATTCTTGTTTCATGTGTATAAAATCAATTTAACTCAGCTGCTTCTTCTATTGAGATTTCATTATTAAGAACTTTTTCAATTATGTTTTTATAAAAATCATCATCATAGGTTCCATCAATTGATATTTTTTGAGAAGTAAAGCCTGTTTCTCTATTCAGAGTTCGTGATGAAAACCCATGCATCTGTACACAAATATTTCCTTCGTGATCGCATAGATCAAGATCAATTTTAATGAGTTTATCTCCAGGTTTACTGTCTTTTGCATAGCGTGCCCAGACAAACATTTCTGGGACGCAAGCAGAGGTTATTCGTATAGTTTCTAACGAGAAAGGGAGTAATGGATGGGATGGTAAATCATTTAAATCAACCATTAACCCAATACATGCCTGAAGTGCACTGTCCATTAAACCTGGATGTAAAGTGAAACCTTTCTGGTTGGTTTTATTCTCTATTGGCAAACTAAGATGTGCGAGGAGTTGATGCTCTCCCATATAAATTGCAGTTACTCCCTGATGTGCCGGGCCATAATCAAGCCCAAACTGTTTAAAAGAACTATAAACAGTAGAAGATTCAATTGTTGTTTGCTTCATCTGTTTCCTAAGTTGATCAGTATTCAGTTTGGAAGGTATTTCCCTTCTTCTGAATATAGCTTCTCCTTGGCAATGTATAGTCTCTTTCTGCTCCTCTGTTTCATCATTCAGACTATATATCTCAAATTCTATTTTTTCTACAGCATCGCCTTTTTCTTCATTTTCAAATAGGGCTATTGATACCGCTTTATATTTTTCAACAACTACAGGCTTTAACCATACTGTATTTTGCAGTTCCAAAATGAATTGTTCTCCATGAACAGGTGACGCATGATTTATGGCAACCTGAGCCATTTCTAAATAGGCGACCGCTGGTAATACCTTGTTTCCATCCACCTGATGATCCTTTAAAAAGAATTCTTCACCATTAAAAATGGTTGTATAGCTTTGCTGACTTAAATCAGAAGTATTTTGATGGAGCAGCGGATGAATTGTTGTAGTATTGCTTTCTGGTACCCTAATTAGCTCGTTGTTTTTGGAGATGTTACACCAGTAACGTTCTTTTGCAAATGGATATGATGGTAAATGAATACGACTGGGCTTAACTTCTGTATATAACTTATTCCAATCTAATTCCAGACCCTTTATCCATAGATCAGCAAGGTTGGATAGTTTATTTTTGGTTATCCATTTATTAATAATTTCCTGCAGGTCAATATCTCTACTAAACAGAGTGCGAATATCCTTATTTCGATTAGCTTTCCCTATCCAGGTATTTTCAATTGCACGTTCTCCATCAATATAAGCTTGAAGTTTTTGAGCCAGTTCTTCTACCGAATTAACAATAAAGCTCAAGCGTTCTTCCATAGCTTCCCTACCCACCTGTAAGGTATAAGCCATATCTGCCAAATCAAGATTTCTAGTTGATTGCAATCCTTCTTCTTCTATTTGAATAAACTCAAAGAGATCCTTGGCCTTTTGCAGCAACTGCTCATGTGTTTTGGCCGAAAGTGGTATTATTACAAGGTTTTTTGTTTTGGAAATAGGATTACTTCTTGGTTCGATATATTCTTTAATGACCAGATGAGCATTAGTACCACTATGTCCAAAAGAGTTAATCGCTGCCATTCTAGCTCTATTAGACGGTTTCCAGTCCTCTACTTCGGTATTTATATAGAAAGGAGATTCTTTAAATTCGATTAAAGGGTTGATAGTTTTGAAGTTTAACAACTTTGGTATTTTATTGTGTTGCATAGACAATAGTACTTTGATCAATCCAATAACTCCAGCCGCCGCCGCTGTATGACCAATATATGATTTAGCACTACCAATAGCACAAAACCCTTTATTGTCTGTAAAATTCTGGAAAGCTCTTACTAAAGCATTTGTTTCTACTGGGTCTCCTAATTTTGTTCCTGTTCCGTGTGCTTCAACATAATTGATTTCTTTTGGATCAATTTTGAATTTTTTATAAACATCTACAATAAGTTTTTCCTGGGCCTCTCCATTAGGTGCCGTGATTCCATTACTTGCTCCATCCTGATTAATCCCTGATCCGGAGATCAATCCATAAATCTTATCTCCTGATTCAATAGCATCTTCCAAGCGTTTCAATACTACAATACCTATACCTTCAGAGATAATAGTTCCGTTTGCTTCTTTATCAAAAGTGAAACAACGACCATTAGGAGAAAGCATTTCTATCTTATCTAAACGAATGAGTACGTTCTCATCTAAACATGCATTGACGCCTCCTGCCAATGCCAAATCTGTTTCCTTATTTCTTAAGCTTTCGCATGCCAAATGCAACGCTACTGCCGAAGAAGAGCAACCTGTATTAACAACAAAGGATGGACCATTAAGGTTTAAAGTATAGGACAAACGAGAAGCTATAATAGCATCGGAATAGCCTGTAAAAGTTTCTCCTGTGTATCCTGTAGGTTCTGCTCCTATATAGATACCTGTTTGAGAGCCCGAAAGATCTTTTGGATTGTATCCCGAATTTTCGATAGCATTCCAACTTTCTTGTAAAACCAATCGTTGATGTGGATTCATCGACTCTGCTTCCTTAGGAGAAATATTAAAGAACAGAGGGTCAAAACAATCTCTGTCTTCAACTATTCCACCCCATTTACATCGTGTTTTATCTGGTTGTTTTTCGGTACTGAAGTATTTTCTTTGATCTAAGTAACGATTAGGAAGTTCATCAACTCCATCAACTCCCTGTATCAGATTTTGCCAGAATTGACTAATATTATCTGCCTTCGGAAACATCCCAGATATTCCAACTACAGCAATCTCTGAGCTGTTCTCTTCAATTTTTCCGGAAGCATTTTTCCCAAACAAATCTGTTCTAAAAGCAAATCTGTTTTGAGGTAAAACACTCCCTATACTAGCTGCCTCTTCTTTATATATCGGTTGTCCTGGATCCTCCTCTGTTGTTACCGAAATATCATGTTGTATTTCCAGGTTGGATTCTATCTGTGCCTGATAAGAGTTATTTATATGTTTACTCAAACGATTTACCGATGAGTGTTCAAAAATGATAGCAGTATTTAATGAAATAGAAAGTACTTCATTGACTCGATTTATAAAACTTACTCCTAGAATTGAATCAATTCCATAATCTGAAAAAGCAATATCCGAATCGATATTTTCTGAGGAAATTTTTAAAGTCTCGGATAAACTACTCAGGATTTTAGTACGAATATGTTCCCGTATATTTTGTGAAGGTTTCGAAACTAAGCTTTGCTCTCGTATTGAAACAGTTGTTTGTTTCTGAATCTGGGCAGGCTTACTTTTGGTCACAGCTGGAATAGTTTTGGCAATTATCTCTTTCGGTTTTACTGATATTTTTTGCCTAATTACCCCATTACTCTGAGCCATAATTATCTGTTGGCCGACAAAATGTGTTTCTTCTGCCGGAAACAATACTAAAGGAAAACCTTCTTCTTTTAGAACTTGTTTCCAAGTAGCAGGAAATACCCCTGGGCTACCTGGCATACGAAGATCAGGGTCCTTGAAGAGCCACCATCCATCTAGTAACCCAAATGTCAAATGATTAAAGAGTGCTGGAGTACTTAATTCATTGATCAGCAAATATCCGTTTTGATGTAGAATGGTCTTTGCATTCTGTATAGTACGTCGTATATCTTTGGTAGCATGTAACACATTAGCAGCAATCACCAGGTCATAAGTACCAATTTCAATATCCTGATCCTCTATAGGTTGTTCTATATCAAGCCTCTCACAGTGTATGTAAGGGTTTTCTGGTACATAATTTTTTTCTGCATGGAAAAAGAATGCTTTTGAAAGGTCTGTATAGCAATATTTCTCTATCGATTTCTTAAAAGGCTGCAGTTTTGAAAAAACAATAGCTGAAGTTCCTCCTGTACCTGCTCCAATTTCAAGTATTCTTAATTTAGCATTAGGCTCTAATTGTAATCTTTGATGTACATATGCTACTACCGCATTGGCTATAATTTCATTAAAGGTATCAGACTGTAGGTTGTTTTTATATACTCCTTCCACTTTTTCCATAGAAGAATTGGGAAATATGATGTCTGTAGCCAAAACCTTGCCTTGTAAAACTTCTGGCAGTTTTTCTAAACAATCATGTACAAGTGTAACCCACGCTTTACGATCTTGGTTTTGTAAATATTTCTCTTTTTCTATATTCCATTTACTCCAAATCTCTTTAGTATTTGCTTTTTTCCATTCAGTAATGACATTGTCTTCATATTGAATATATCCGTTTTGTTTCAACCTTTGTAGACAAGTATTCCACCAAGGGATATATTTATCTAAAATCCCACATTGTTTATATAAGGTGGATATTTCTAATGTCTTCTCGTTACTATTGGATTTTATCAACTGATCTATTTGACAAAACAATAATTGATAAAGCCAATCTTCTAACTTACTATTCTCTTCAATGTGCTTCAGTTCTCTGACTTTTTCCTGCGGAATCTCGATTGTAGATTCTGATACTATTATTGAAGATGAATCTGGTATTCTTGTTAAGGATATTAATTCTTCTTTATTGTAATTCATCAATGTCTCAATATGCTGTGATGTTTTCATACATAAAACCTGATGAATCCTTCCTTGCATAAGTTCACTAACGAATTGTTCAAAGCATTTAAATCCTTCATTGTCCTCCAGAGCTTCGAAATTCCCAGTAGAAATATCTTCATTACGTTCTGCAATAGTTTCAATTGAAGATTTCCAGAATCCCCAATTTATAATTCCAACAGGAAAATCTGATTGCTTTCGAATTGAGTGAACAAAGCTATCAGCATACGTAATTCCGCTCGCATATGCAGAAAGTTTAGCTGCTCCAGAAAAAGAATAGGCCTGTCCCGAGGAGAAATAACACATAAAATCGAGAGGTTCCTTTTTCAGAGCAGTATAGAATACCCTGCTTCCTCGAGCTTTCAAATCAAAAATCGATCTGAATTCCTTTTCTGTAGTTTGATCTAATGAATTTTCAAAATCAAAGACCATTCCGGCAAAAATGGCTCCATTTATACTATGATATTCCTGTGTAATGGATGCTACTGCTTGTTCGAAGTCATTCTGATTAGTAACATCAGCTTGAACATACTTCAAATTCTCTCTGGATTCTTTACATAATTCCATCGCCGCCTGTACCTTCTTTGAGGTTACTTCACTTCTTCCTATCCATACAACTGTAGCTTCATACTTTTTGATCAGTTTACGTGTAATGACTTTACCAACAGTACCGCTTCCGCCTACGATAAGATAGACACCATTCTGACGAATAGCAGAATTAACCGGAGTGTTCCAGTCTAATTTATATAATGTTTGACGATACCTCTTTCCTGATCGAATTTTAAACACTTCACCTCTATCTGTAGAAGGTTCTTGAAGTATAGTCTCTAATACTTTCTTACGACTGTCTGCCGTTTTTAGATCTTCTGAGGACAAATCAAGGTTTCTAACCCGAAATTGATAACTCCCTTGAGCAAGTGAATATGCCAAACCTGTAATACCTGCTCCTCCATATTGGTTTGGTTCTTCATGGATAGAGTGAGTATCCAGTGTTAACACATAAGATTCGATTTTTTCTTTTACCTTATTGTTTTGCTTAAGAACTTTAACAAGACGTGAAAATTGAATTTCATTGCTTTTATGACTATACTCCAATTCATTTAAAATTAACGAATTAGAGAATTCATCTTGCATAGAAAGAAAATACAATGCATCTATTTCATCGATATTCTTCAAACAACTTTGAAATCCTTCAGGGTCGTCTGTACCACATAGCCACTCCTTGTCGGATACCTGCTCTGTTTTATTTGCCACTCTAACCAGAAGGGACTTTGTATTATTCTGATCATAATATTGTAGAATTTCCTTTTCAAGCCCTAAGGTGGCTCCACTACAAACAATTAATACTGTTTTATGAGTTACAGTAGTGTTTTGTGACAATACAGGTTGTACTTCCCATTTGGTCTGATAACTTACTCCATCCCATAATTGAGCTGTTTCTATAGTGGTTCCTTTTGGTTTTATTTGTGAAGGAACGACTAGTTCCAAACCTCTCATAGTTATAGCTATATTCCCCTGTTGATCGCATAGGTCAATATCCAGTTTAATTTGCTTGTCATCAGGTTGAGTTTCTTCTGATAATCGTACCCAAGCAAACATTTCTTCGACACAAGCAGACACAACAGTTAATGAATCCAAGGCTACAGGGATCAATGGTTCTGCACTTCCAATTAACACTACACTTGCCTGTAATATACTATCTATGATACTGGGATGTAGCACATAATTGCCTTGACTTGTAGATGGTATTTTACACTTTACCAACAATTGGTTATTTCCTTGATATATAGCTTTTAGTGCCTGAAAAGATTGCCCATAACTTATACCAATATTGTTTAGAGTAGTATAGAGATCAGATATTTCTACAGAATCTTCTCCCATTTGTCTCATCAAACCTTGCACGTCTAATTTTGAAGTATTAGATGCTATACTAAAAATTGCATTGCCTTTAAAATGACATATTTCTGCACCAACCTCTTGGCTAAAAATTTCGTAACTGATTTGATTTTCATTCAGTGGAGATAAAACGATCTTAATATTTTTATCCTTATTAACAATACATGGTTCCACCCATTCTAAATGGTGCATTTCAATAATTAGTGATTCTTCTGCTATAGGTAAAGCCATTTTAACAGCAGCTCTTGCCATTTCTAAATAAATACTAGTTGGTAATACTTTATGTCCTTGATATTGATAATCTTTTAAAAAGAATTCGTTTCCTCTAAAAGTTGAACTATAGCTTTGTTGAATAAGATTGGAAGTATTTTGATGTACTAATGGGTGTAGTTTATGTAAGCTACTTCCTGATTGATCTTTCGGTATTGTATTTATCCAATAACGTTCTTGAGCAAATGGATAAGTAGGTAAAGCAATACGTTTGGGTTTATTATCACCATAGAATTTTTTCCAGTCTATAGTCAAGCCTTTGACCCATAACTCAAGTAATTTGGGTAGTTTCTTACGGATAATCCATTTATCAATTGCCTCTTTCATATCGTCATCATCATTGATAATCCTAATATCTTCCTGATTGCGCTTTGCTTTACCTCTATAAGTATCTTCTATGTCTTCAACATCATCAAGATAATCTTGAAGTTTTTCGGTCAATTGGGTGACTGATCCTACTATAAATCCGAGGCGTTCTTCAAACTCTTCTCTACATACCTGAAGACTATATCCTAACTCTTGTAAATCAATAGTCTTCTGAGATGGTGATACAATAAAATCTAGCAAATCATGAGTTCTTTGTTGTAACTGCTCTTCGGTTCTTGCCGAAAGAAGAATCATTACTTTCTCATTTTGAGTCGTTCGAGGGATCGGATTTATATTTTCAATAGGTTCCTGATATTCTTCAATAACGACATGAGCATTGGTTCCACTTCGTCCAAAGGAACTTACTGCTCCCAGGTATGGTTTGCCTTCCTCCTTATTCCACTCACAGGTTTCTTTATTTATAAAAAACGGACTATCATTTCTGGTGATATAATCATTTTCCTCTTGGCAGTTTAAACTTCCCGGAATTTGACGGTATTGCATGGCTTTTAGTAGATTAACCACACTAACTAACCCAGAGGCTGCCAATGTATGTCCCACATTACTCTTACAACTCGTCAAAGCACAATGTTCTTGCTTTATCTGGGATTGCTTGTTACTATTTAGTTTTTTAAAAGCTTTAATCAAAGCATTTATCTCAACAGGATCACCAAGTTTGGTACCTGTACCATGGGTGACGATATATGATAGATCATTGGTATCAATTTGGTAATCTTTGTAAACCTTTTCTATTAATTCAGATTGTCTGTCTCCATTAGGTGCAGTAACTCCATTTGTTTTACCATCGAAATTAATGCCACTAGCTTTGATTGTGCCATATATTGAATCACCTTCTTCAATGGCTGCTGATAATGGTTTCAGCATTAGTACTACAACAGATTCTCCCACTCCAATACCATTTGCATTTTTTGAGAAAGAGTAACAATGACCGTCTTCTGATAGCATGCCTGCCTCACTCATCATCATGTAATTTTCTGGTGAAAGGAGCAGTGAAATACCCGCTACTATTGCCGATTTACATTCTCCTTGACGCAGACTTGATACAGCCTGATGTAGGGCTACCAATCCTGATGAACACGCTGTATTTGTAGCAATAGTCGGCCCATGTAAATCGAGGAAGTAAGAGAGTCTAGAACTCATCATGGCATTACCACTGGTAGTAATACCTTGCCGTCCTGTGATTTGGTCGTATTGGCTTTCTTCCATTCCTACAAAAACACCTACTTTTTTACCTCTAATATCATTTGGAGATATTCTTGCATCTTCTATCGCTTTGTAAGTTTCCATTAAGAGTAGACGTTCAGCAGGATCCATTTGCTCAGCCTCACGAGGGGAGATTTCAAAAAACAATGGATCAAACTCATCCACACCATGAATAAAGCCTCCTTTATTGGTAACCATTTTATTGTTGGTATCACCTGGAGCGGTAAAATAATCATGCCAGTTCCATCTGTTAGAAGGTATTTCAGTAATTACATCTTTACCTTCTGCAAGCAATGCCCAAAATTGATCTACTGTTTGAGCCTGTGGAAAACGCCCAGACATACCCACAATTGCAATAGGTTCCTGATTCATTGTAGCAGGCAGCGCAGAATTAAATCGAGGTCTAAAACGATGATTAAGATCTGGCTTAACACTTTCTAATTTAGTTGTAGAAATTTTTCCTTTATCAGTTTCATTAACAGCTTTAGTCTGGTTGTAAAAACTTTCTATGTGTATAGCATGCTCCTGCAGAAAATACTCTCCCAACTTACTAATAGTAGTAGCACTAAAAAATATTGCTGGTGTTATTTCTAATCCAAAATAAGCTGTCAGTCTTTTAGCAAATTTACTCAGGCTAATAGAGTCAAAACCATATTCTGTTAAATTCTTAGTAGTACTTAGTTCTGTTTTTTTGATTTTAGTCAATCCAGAAATCTGTTGCTTTAAGTCGGAAATGATACATTCCTTCATTGAAAGTCCCTGGTACTGAAATTTCCGTACTTTATCCTCGGTGTGTTTTGTTTGTCCATGAACGCTTTCTACAATAATTGGTTGCCTAACCTGATATAATCGATTCAATGTCTGCTCAAGACGGGATGGTTTTCCCAGCATCACAAGTGTTTGTGTCATATCTGACTTTAAAAGGTCATGCCAAAGGTCTATACCTTGCGATGTTTGTAATGGTTCCTGACCACTGCTTTTCAAATAAAAGGAAGTTTGTTCCTTATCACTTGTTCCCATATTGCCTTCTTGCCATAGTGGCCAGTTAATGACAACTGTTTTTCCATTACGTTGCTCTTTTTGTTCACGATATTGACTATAGGCCATTTGGAAACGACTAGCTACTGCATAATCACAAGAACCAAAATCACCAAGTAAAGCCGATACTGATGAAAAGTAGCAAATGAAATCTAATGAAGGTTCATCAAATATCTCATCTAATAGTATGGAACCAATGGTTTTAGGATGAAGTACTGTATTGATATCTTCTGCTGATCTATTGTAAAAAGGTTCTGAGGATTCTACTCCTGCTGCATGAATAATACCAGAAAGGTTAAAAGGCAGATCAGATTTCAAAGCTAATATTCCCTTTCTGTCACTAACATCAACAGATGTATAGTATACTTCTCCCGTACCCGTTTCTTTTAAACTCTTAATTTGCTCTTCAATATCAGAGGTTATCCGACGCCTACCTACCAATAGAAGATTGGCATTATAATTTTTCGCCAGATAATGAGCAAACTGTAAACCTAAATTACCACAACCACCTGTAATTAAATAACTTCCATTTTGTTTCAGTACAGATTCTTTGTCTGTTTTATCGGTTTTACATGATTGTATTGATAGTATATATCTCTTCTTATCCTTATACCATAATACTCCGTTCCGTTGTGATGCATCTAACAACTGTTTAGATGTACAGGAAGGTATATCTGTATAAAGTAATGATACTTGAATATTTGGTAGAAGTAATTTTAATGATCGTTCAAAACCAATCCAAGAGTAATCCCAACAAGTATTAACTTCTGAAGGATTATAATATCCGACAAGTGTCACGTGAGTTACTGAAGATATAGATGATTTAATAGTTTTAAACAAATCAAATAACATGTGAACACCTGTTTCACCCTGACCTTTCCCCCAAGTATATATGATGCGAACAGGTTTACTCTCTTCATCAGTAACTCGATTAAGTATTTTACCAATATCGTTTTGGTTAGTTGGATGACAATGGTATAACTTCGGTGTCACTTGCCGAAAACTATCAGCCTCCTCGACCATAATGGCTTTGGACAACAGATTCTCTGTTTCAATTACCAATTTTTCACGAAAATCTTTATCCGTAAAAATAATGGTCTGTTGATCATCCAATCCTGCCTCTGTATTGATACCTGGTTGATCTTGCCAATATTCTCTAAAAAATAATGTTTGTGTTGTTTCTTGTGTTTGAAACAGTTCTTTGTTGGTTACATTTTCATTAACATTAGTAAATGCTTCTATTCTTGTTTGATTATCACTACCAAGTGATAACTCTCTAATTTGTGTACAAACAATCCCTTGGTCATCATACAGATCTATATCCAAGCTGAAATTTTCATCTCCCGATTGATGGTTTTTTGAAAAACGAATCCATATATGCATGTTTTGTGTACAAGGTGATACTACTCGTATCGACCCTAAATTCAAAGGAATTAATCTCTCATGCTTATTTTCAAAAAAATCAACAACCCTTAATATATGTTCCATGATTGCAGGATATAACACAAAACCTTTTTGGTTATCCAGAGTATGATCTGATAAATTTAATTGAACTAATAATTGATACTCTTTCTGATGTATATCTACAATTTCTGAATGAGCTATACCCATTTCATCTTGCGTCATCTGTCCTTTAAGCCACTCTATGTCCTTTTGATTTGATACTAATGAATTACTAATACGTGCAACTCCCTGGCAATGGATTATTTCTTCGTTTCCTGTATTACTACATATTTCATAATCAATATGAACGTTATCCTTTTCATATAAAGAAATTGTAAATTCTGTATCGGGAACAGCTATCATAGGATCCGACCATACTATATTATTTAACTCTATACCGGATTCTGATTGTAATGGTAATGAGTGTTCAATAGCCGCACGAGCCATTTCTAAACTAGCTAATTCTGCTATGAATTTTACCCCAGTCTGTTGATCATAATTTAAAAATGATTCTTTGCCATTAAATATTGAGCTATAACGTTGCTGATGAATCATAGATGTATTCTGGTGCAGCAAAGGATGTACTATAGTTCCCGAAGTTTTTGGCGATGAGAAATCACTAACCTCTTCATTAAACCAATATCGTTCTTTAGCGAATGGATAAACTGGCAAATTTACTCGCTGAGGTTTGTTCTCTCCGTACAATTTATTCCAATCCAGATCATGCCCTTGAACCCATAAACTGATAAGATTAGAAAGTTTTTTCTGCTGAATCCATTTATCAACGGTTTCTTGTAAATCGGTATCATTAGAAAATAAGGAAATAGTGGTTTTATTACGTTTTGCTTCTCCCAGGAATATATCCTGAACATTTTTTTTGCCTTCTATATATGTTTTTAATTTTTTTATTAATTGATCCGCGGTATTAGCCACAAATCCCAGACGTTGCTCCATCTCCATTCTTCCTATCTGTAACGTATATGACACTTGAACCATATCAAAGGATTGTCTCTCTTTATCAATATATGTCAACAGATCAATCGCCTTTTGCTTCAATTGTTCCTCGGTTTTGGCAGATAAAAGGAAAACACAATCATTATTTGAAACGCTATCTGAATTCTTGATATTTCTATCTAACGATGACGGGTACTCTGCTATAACCATATGGGCATTGGTCCCACTAAAACCAAAGGAGCTGATAGCTGCCTGACGTCTTTGCGTTTCTTCAATGTTCCAATCTTTTAATTTTGTATTAACATAGAACGGGCTGTCTTTCAAACCGATATGTTCGTTCAATTTTTCAAAATTAATAGTTGGAGGTAGTTTCTTATATTTTAGTGACATCAGAAGCTTGATCATACCAGCAACTCCAGCAGCCATTAAGCAATGACCTATATTACTTTTTACTGACCCCAGAGCACAGTACTCCTTTTCTGGAGTGTATTTTTTAAAAGATTCTACCAAGGCTTCTACCTCAATCGGATCTCCTAATTTTGTTCCTGTTCCGTGGGCTTCAACTAACTGAATGGAAGATGGATCAATATTATATTTATCATAAACTTCTTGTTGCAACTTAGATTGAGCTTCTGTATTTGGAGCTGTGATTCCATTAGTCTTACCATCTTGGTTAGTACCCCAGCCTTGGATAACTCCTAGAATATTGTCTTTATCTCTTTCTGCATCCTCCAGTCTTTTTAGCATAACTACTCCAACCCCCTCGCCAGGTACAAATCCATTGGCTCGTTGATCAAAAGTATAGCATGTTCCCTCTGGTGATAACATCCCCATTTGCGAAGTCTTAACATGCATATCAGAACCAACACCAACATAAACTCCTCCTGCCAGCATAAGATCACTTTGACCAAGAATTAAGGAATCACAGGCGTTGGCAATGGCCACCAATGAGGATGAACAAGCTGTATCAATGGTTAAACAAGGTCCCTGTAAGTTTAGGAAATAAGATATACGTGCAGCCAATATAGAATTATCTCCACCTGTAAAACCATAAGCACTTGTTCTTAGATTCTTTGATAACAGATGATAATCTCCCTGACCACAGCCTACAAATACACCGCATTTGCTATTAGCCAATGATTCGGCATTGTAACCTGCATATTCTATGGCATGCCAACAGGTCTGCAAAAACAGTCTCTGTTGCGGATCCATATGCTCTGCTTCTGAGGGTGATATATTAAAAAATAAGGGATCAAAAAGATCATGTTCTTCTAATGCCCCCATCCATTTGCTATAGGTTTTTTCTGAGATTGCCTCCCCTTCCTGATAGTACTTATCAATATCCCAGCGTTCTTTGGGTATTTCACTAATACAATTTTCGCCCTGAGCTATATTTTGCCAAAATGCTTCTACATCTTTGGCTTTAGGAAACTGACCTGCCATACCAATTACGGCTATGGATTTTGATTGATGTTCTAAAGGTACAGTTGGTTTCTGTGCCGATAAATTGTACTCAGAAACAGGGTTTTCTAATGTTGATGATGAAGCGTTAATACTTTGTAATTCTATAGGATTATTGGCATGATCAGTTTGTTTTTCCAGAACTTCCTGAACAGGTAATATTCCTTCTTTTTCTGCTTCTGTTTTTACATAATTACTGAATTGCTTCAGATTTGGATAACTATAAATTTTAGTTGCATTAATAGAAATCTTATATTTTTCATTGATCTTTCTTATCCAGGTCACTCCAATAATTGAATCCAAACCAAGATCCACAAACTGGCTTTCCTCATCGATCTCTTCATCTTGCATATGTAATTCTTGGGCCAATAGTTCTTTGAGACTTGCCAAGATCATAGACAACACATCCGTACCCTGAGATATGTTATCGAATCCGGAAGAAATCGATCCTTCTGCTTGGATTGCCTGATCCATTGTATCTTCTGTGGTAGTATTGAAATTGTTTTCAATACGTTCCAGAGTCTCAGAACGGCCAACAAATGTTTTTTCGTGCATGGCCAATTCCAGACTGTATGTTTCTTCCAAACGAATTCTTAACTTATCGGTCAACTGATCCTTAAGAGCTATTAAACTATCTCTGGAATTACCTGCCAGTTGTTTGGCAAGAGTAAGCCCAGCAGAAAAAACCTCTTTACGAGGTAAAACCGGCAAAGGCAGTCCTTTTTCCTTTAACTCCTGACCCGAGTATTCCACTCCTGTCAGCAAGGTATCTCTTGCCAGATCATATCCTATTCTCTCAGGAAAAATCAGAGTCGATCCTGCCCCGGGAGTAAAGCCATAGCTCATATAAGGACTCACATAATGCCCTCCTTCACTGAACAACGGAAAATCACAAAACATTCCCATCGACCAGCCCGCACCGATCCCATGACCCTGCATAGCACCTATCACGGGGATCTTACATTTAAGGGCCAAGTGGTATATTTTGGCATCAGTAAATTTAATTTTACCCTCTTGGATATCCAGTAACATTTCTTTGGTTCCTCCTGAAATGAAATAATTATCATATCCTGTCAATATCACTACTTTATAGGCCGAAGATCCTGCTATATGCTCGAATATCTCTGTGATACCATCAATGAAGGCATCAGAAAACATATTCTTCGCCTCCCTGTCCTCCATCCTAATCTCTACTATCCCTTCCTGATATACCGTGGCCCGTATAACTTCTGACTTTAGTTGAATCTCTGTAGGTTCCTGTGGTAAAGAAGTCTTGACTTGTTCTTCAGTTTCTCGCCACAACGGTAACTGATCTATCTCTTCAAGGGTTGCTGCTACTCGATCCTTCTTCCATTGCCTTATAGTTTCTATTGAAAGGGAGCTCCATAGGGTCGCTAATTCCATAGCTGATGAAAAGGGATCCTTGGATACTAATGCACCTCCCACTTGCTGCTGGAGCTCAACACCTCTATATATTTTGTTTGACAGCAATACTTCCTGACATACATAAGACCCCAATCGATCTTCGAATATATATCCTGCCTGTCTTGATAGTTTTGGTTCCTCTAAAAGACCAGAGGCCGAATAGCCTCCCTCTGTTTGATAAATACACACATCACACGATTGAGCAATCAGCCAACCTATATCTTTCGCATTTTTCCTCATTGCTGATATCACGGGAATTGGTGATTCTATGAGTAACCGTTGGAACTCTAGAATTTCTCTTACCGATCCAGATACATCCGATACTCTAAGAAAACCTTCATCATCACTGGTAAGTACTATCGCTTTATGGCACCTTTCCTTCCTAACCTGACTAAGGATATCACCAAGACCTGATACAAGGGTTTTTAACTGGTATTTTTTTTCTCCGATATGTATCCTGATTACCAGTATCTGATCCTTATCTGTTTCAACTGTTATATACTTCGAGCGGGAAAAAACCTTGGATGGGGCTGAAGTTGTAGTATCTTTTATCTTCAATGATTCAACTACACTTAACTCATCTGTTAGCCTTAAAATATTTCGCCCTAAGTGTTGCTTCAGAAGATGAAGAGAAACTTGTGGTTTGCCACATAGGGACTGAGCCAATTTTTCTGTATGAACTCTTACCTCTTCGGAAGGGACGATCGGAATGCTCCAGCCTCTTTCCTTTAACTTATATCCTCTTGATACCCCTGATTGATATAAGAAATCTCTTGCGAAAACTTCTCCAAAACGTTCTCTGAAAAGCAATTCTTCTTCTAATGTAGGTAACGGTCCTTTGTCATAATCTGTATAGGAATATTTGGCTTCCTGGCTGCATACCATAAAATCACACAGTGCACCCAACAGGAAACCACTACCTGTGGCATCCCCTTGCATCTCTGCTATTATTGGATAGGGAAAATAAGCTATGGAACGATAAAGTCCCTGCGCTACCGATTCGTTATATGATTCGCGCCCTCCTTGAAGAAAAGTATTTCCATTACCTCGGAGCAACAACACTTTTAGCCCTGGTAGTTGTTGTACATACTCCAGACTATGTATTAGCTCTACCACTAATTCACGGGAAAGAGTGTTATTCCCGTCTGCATTCATCTCCAGAGAATAAGTACCATTACCTTGATCAAACAGTTTTATATAAGAAGGGTTATTTATAGTATGGTTTTCCTTCGGGGTCTCCTCTAATGTATCCGAAAGGGTAAACTGTACTTTTTGGTCCACGACCTGTTCTATTTCTTCCACTTTTATTTGCCCTGGAGGCATTAATGGGATATTAATAGGTTTTGGCAGGGTCTCCTTATCAAAATCTTGAACTAATCGAACCTCTTTCTCTGTCTTCTTTAAAATCTGTGAAGGAATAGAGAGTTCTTCCGAAATGTTGAAAGTTTTGATTTTTACTTTTTGTGTGGTTATTTGAGGATATTTTTCATCAAGGTCTTGCTGTTTTGTATAAGAAACCCAATATCCCTTTTTGTGGTCAAAAGGATATGTTGGAATTTCTAAAGTTTTAGGGTTGATTGGATACAACTCTTCCCATTTTATGGTACTACCTTGACACCATTGTTCTGCTACATTCCCCAAATTAAGACTATCGACAATGATTTTATTATGATCTAGTTGGTCTAGTTTTGATTTTTTTATTCTACCTACATAGGTGTTTTGCAGGTAAGACCCTTCTATAAAATTTATCAAATATGCTTTGAGATCTTCGATAGTATTATATACAAAAGCTAACCTATGTTCCATTTCCTCTTTGGTAGCTTGTAGGGTATATGATAATTGATAAGGAGTTACCGAAGAATTTTGATTTATATAACTCAGTATTTTTTTCACATAATCTTTCAGTATTTCTTCACGTCTTGCAGATAATATAAATAAGTATGGTCCTTCGATTCCTGAAGTGTTCTCTACCTCATCTTCCTTATAAGATTCTAAAACTATATGAGCATTAGCACCTCCTATCCCAAAACTACTTACTCCAGCTATAAGAGTATTTTGATTGTTATTTGGCAGCCATTCGGTTCCATTTTCCAGAATACGAAAAGGTTTATTTTCAATTTCAATTTTACTGTTTATGTTTTTGAAGTTTTGACTAGCAGGCAGATAATTATGTTTCATTGCCATAGTTACCTTTAGTAGTCCGGCAATTCCGGATGCTGCTTCTAAATGACCAATATTTGTTTTTATTGATCCTATCCCGCACCAGGGAGTATGATTTTCATTTTTTTCACCTTGTAGTGATTGAAAAGCTTTGGTTAAACCCAATATTTCTATTGGATCTCCTAGGCTCGTACCTGTGCCATGTGCTTCTATATACGAAACATCCTGTATATGGATGTTGGCTTTTGTATATGCTTCTTCAATAAGTTGTTTTTGTTTGTTTGGGTTAGGTACAGTTACCCCACCAGAATAGCCTCCATGATTTACGGCTGTACTTTTAATTAAGGCCAACACATTATCATTATCAGTAATTGCTTTTTTCAAAGGTTTTAAAAGGAACATTACAGCTCCTTCTCCTCTTACATATCCGTTGGCTCTTTCATCAAAAGTGTAACACTTACCATCAATACTTAACATATTGGATTCTTTGTAAGCAATACTCTTTGTAGGTTCGCACATGAGGTGTATCCCTCCTACTATAGCTTGTTCACATTCATTTTGTTTGATTGAAGCAATCGCATTATTTATGGCAACCAACGATGAAGAGCAAGCCGTATCTATTGTTAAACTAGGGCCATCAAAATCATAAAAATATGAAATCCGGTTTGAGAGAAGTGCCATTGCTGTTCCTGTCACAGAAAACTCTTTAAGTTTAGGATTTTTATTTAGTAAAGTCTCATAATCACTTCCACTAGCACCAATAAATACTCCTGTTTTACTCTTTTTTAATACCGAAGGTTTGTATCCAGAACTTTCTATGAGTTCCCATGTGAGTTCAAGAAGAATTCTTTGCTGTGGATCTATCATTTTTACTTCTCTTGGGGATATCCCAAAAAAGGATGCATCAAATTTATCTACATCTTTTATATAACCTCCGTAATTAATTCCTTTATGGATTCCGTGTATATCAATATCTTCTGGCCAATCCCATCTATCTTTTGGAGTAGTTGTGATACAAGAATTTCCATTCACTAAATTTTCCCAAAATTCTTCTTTAGTATTTGCTCCAGGCATTTTTAATGAAAGCCCTATGATAGCAATATCGTCAGATTCTACAGGGCTTTCCTCATCTTTTACTACTTCATTATCTTTATTCAGATTAGGTGTGGTATGGTATGTCGAAAGCAGAAAAGATGCAATTTCTTTCACTGTAAATAGTCCATAAAATGTGCTTGGATTACTTTGGAAACCATACTCTATGTTAAGATGTTCTGAAAGTTCAGTATATACAATGGATTCAACTCCAAACCTCCTTAAATCTGTATGAATAGCAATCTCGTTATTTTCTAAAATTTTAGAAAAAAAGTTGATTATCGTTTCACATAGTTGTTCTTCGCTTAAATCACTATTACCTTTGAAATTTTGATTAAGTATTGGAGAATTATCAGGAGATTCAGTAGTATTTATATTTGGTGTACTTGTTTCTAAGAAAGGCTTCGTTTCACCTTCCTTTTCACCTCTAATCCAAGTACTTGCAATTTTTAAAGGTTCTGATAGCTTTTTAATCGTAAATATCTTTGCTATTAACACTCCATCCTTTTCTCTTACTAAAGAAGAACTTAGTTTAATCGTATTGTTATCCAGGTAAGAAAAGTCTTCTAAATTATACGTCAATTCTTCATTTGCATTTGCATTTCCATAGTAGTGTATATCTCTCGCAATAGTAGAACTATCTTTGGCCCAATTATAGTTTTCGATTTCTCCAATGTATTTTTCCTGAAAAAAACTCAATTCACATTTATCACTTATTTTTGGGTAAGAAGCAAAATATAAAAGACCAACACCATTGATATCATCATAAGAATCAATTTGGTATTTTTTTTGAAATAAAGGTTTTACATCTGTATAGATATCAAATGGGCTATCATTAAGAATGATTTCTTTTATATCGTTACCTTCTTCTTTTTCAGGTTGAAAAAAACAAGATTTTACCTTAAAAAAATCTTTGGCAACTTTAGGAAGTTTATTGTGAACCGAAATATTTTTATGTTCTACGCTTAGAGGTGTTCCTTTTATCAATTTTTGATTATTTCCTGAGTTTCGAGAAGAAAAAACGGACATTAATTCTGTCTTTATTTTTTTATTTAGCCCAGTCACCTCGCCATTACTAAAAAACATCTTGTTACCATACTTTGACAGGTAACTATTAATCTCTATTTTTTCGTTTTCACTGAATTCTCCCAGGCAATTATTAGACTCCCATTTTATTCGAACAAAGCTAGCATACAACCTATTTCCGTTACTGTCAACCAATTTATCAGACTCTGTTTTCAGTCCTTCTGATATCATTTTCCAATGTATATCACCTAGTTCTTTCATTAACCAGTTTTCGGACAGTCCATCCCATAACATTTGTGGGATATTTAAACTATATGTTCGATTTTCGGACACTTTATTCATTATATTATAATCATTAAGAATTGGAAAATAAGCACCTACGCCAAGTCTTTTATGACCTTAGCGAATTGAATAAAATTTGCAACATCAATTGGGGGGAGTGTAGATAACTATCCTGTGTTATATTACTAACAACATCAGGTTTTCTATTAAGATAGAGAGCTTCCTCATAAGCCAGTATGTGGCCTATGATCTACAAATTCAGAAGTCTAACTGGGTTCTTTATATCATCATCTCTTCAGGTTGACCAACTTCCTGAACATAATCAACCTTAGCGTTACGATATTTTTCTTTATCTAATATCTTAGGCATTTTTGCAAACGCATAGGGTAGCATACTAGGGATTAGCCAATTAGCTAATGCGTATGGAAAGTAACCTCCTGGATCAACTGCGTCGTATACAAATTCATATTCTACTTCACCATTCTTTAAAGGAGTGTATCGCCATCTATTATGCATTTTTGTC
Source organism: Aquimarina macrocephali (assembly GCF_051627225.1). Lineage (NCBI taxonomy): Bacteria > Pseudomonadati > Bacteroidota > Flavobacteriia > Flavobacteriales > Flavobacteriaceae > Aquimarina > Aquimarina macrocephali. The sequence continues at coordinate 2,529,868 of NZ_CP151795.1, read as the reverse complement.
ACTCGATGACAACGTTTATTAACAGGTAGTTTATCTGGTGCAGCTACAAAATTGAACTTCATTTCTTTACTAACAGGATCTTGTGAAAATTCGGATTTAACCACATATTCTCTAACTTTGAAAGGAGGAAAAACTTTCTGTTTAAAAGTATAATATACAAGTTCTGGGTACATTGAATCATCTATGTAATGTGAATCAAACATATTTACATCTTCTGCCGAATCTGGATTTCTCATAAGGGTCAAAATACTGGCTAACCTAATAGATTTTAGTCTACCAACAATTTTAATTTTTAACAACTTTTCCCCAGGGGTTTTCAACGTATAGACCTTCATTTGTTTTTTATCAGATTTCAATTTCCATTGACTTGATCCTGATTTTTTCCAAAGGGAATTTGCTGAAATCAAAATAAATACCAGTAATAGTACTTCGACCAAAACTAAGGTTATAATCCCTAATTGCCCATCAATAAATCTGCTCCATATAAAGGGAGCAACTGCTCCTACTACAATACTTAAAAGTGTCAATACCAATAAAAAGCTATTGGTCTTATTTTTCTCAGAATGTTCCATAATATTATTTGTTTTTGTGTTATGATTCAAAACCGTGAGTTTTATCAGTTTTGAAATTATTTAGTTGGTTACCTTTTTAAGAGGCTATCAAATGCCTGGAAAGATATTTAGCCAGACACACAAGTGTAAGAGTTGGTGTTACTCGATCACTATCAGGTAATATAGAACCATCACACACATATAAGTTATTATACTGCGTCTGAAAATTTTCATCTATTTGCTCTTTAATCCTGATTGTTCCTAAAGCCCCTCCTGATATCAAGCTTGTTTTAAAGATTTTTCTGGCCCCTGCGTTTTTTAATATCCTATTAGCCGCTTCTATTCCTTTCTTCAATTTCTTATGATCATCTTCAGTTAATTTTTTGTAATATTTACCCTTTTCTGTAAGCTCTCCCCCAACAGCTTCTTTCACTTTCACTGTAATCCCAATGTGTTTTGGATATGAAGCGATACGAAATGGTTTAGCTGAAACGATCATACCCATGTTAAATAGAAAACGATGAAAATTAGCATCCATCAATTCAATATCATCGTCCAACTTTGCCCCCATACAACCACAAAAGTTTTCTTCTGACGAAAGGTCCGAAACCTTTCCTATAAGACCAATACTTGGATTAATGTAAAAACCATGATTCACTACATTTTTGACTCCGCTATTTTTAAGAATAATGGGAGTGGCCAACGAACCAGCTGCAAGAATTATTTTTTCTCCATATGCCTTAAATACCTTCTTTTTTTTCCCAATATAGTATTCAACACCAATAGCCTTTTTATTATCAAGTATAGCTTTAGAAACAGTGGCTTGATTAACCAAAACTGCTCCATTTCTAAGAGCTTCTTCTACAAAAACTCTGGCTTTCCATTTTACTTCATAATAATTTTTGTGATTGAATTTTGACTGATCTATCAACATCAACTTCTTTTCCCAATCATAACCTAACTGTCTGGCACTTTCACCTAATCTTTTTGCCTGACCGCCAATTAATGCATCTGATATTTCTGCAACTGGTAATTCTTTACGCACTTGTTCCAAATCTTCGGTAAGATCAATTCCCATATCTTGAAAAGTTTTTATTGGAGGTGAATCTGCCACAGCAAAATACATAGCTGTTGTACCTCCTGTAGTAAAAGCACGTAAATCTTTTAATTTATTTGTAACACGGATTTCATTAGAAATTTTGGCATACCCCATAAGGGATTCTTTTAGTGGTCCGTTACCACCCCGTTCCAGAATAAGAACTCTTTTGTTTTGTTTACTTAATTCTTTTGCTATTGTAGCTCCGCAAGTCCCTGAACCTACTATTATAGCATCAAAATGTTCTTCTCTATTTGAATATTTCATCTGTTTATAAAATTGTTTTAGAGGTCAGACCTGTCTCCCGGCTGTCCAGTGGAATTCATCAATGATCCTTTTAAATTGATATAAATGAAGTTATTATGGTTCCTTTATATGTACCATTTTTTATAAAATTTCTATGACTTCTTCATGAAGTGGTTTAATTCTGGATTATGTGATAGAAAATCTATTTTATCCCAAAGCGTCATAAGCAAATTACATAACCTGGGTTATATTTATTTCAAACTATTACGAAGTTTGACTAAAATTTGTTCCCTAAATGTAAAATCCTCCAGGGTTCTTGTCGTTAAAAAATCATCCGAAATTTCTTGATCAAAGGCTACCGAAATCATATTCATGATACTTATCGTGCGAGTGGTAAGGTTATTTATAGTTAATTGCCTTGCGATCCAAACGTTATCAATTTTTTCAATTTTTGACATAGTCATCTGTTTATAGTGGTCTCCATGAACATATAGGTTCTTCTTTAAACTGATATATCTTTCTTTATCTATCCATGATATTGTTTTACTATATTTTGATTTTTTTGCCCTTTCTGATGTAGGGGTATACTCAATAACCCAGGCTTCACGGCTCTTATAGCTTTCTTCTCTCAAAATCTTGAAGTTATATTCATCTATTTTCAAATCTTCCATATCTTCAAGGGAAAATTCTGAGCCAAAAAAACTTCCATTATTATCATTACTATCTTTACTTGATGCCAAGCGTTTTACTTTACTTAATTCAGGAAAATATATCCAACTATCATTATCCTTACCTAATTCCCCATACTCATAGGTTAACATACCTACTCCTTTTTCTTTTTTAGGCTCAATTATTATAGAAATTGATCGACTGTCTTGATTGTGATCTCCATAGTTTTTAGCAACACTCTCCAGTAATTTGTTTCTTGCTTCTTCGGTACATACTATTCTTTTATTGGACACCGTATATTTACAGGTCGATAATTTTATTCTCTGTACGGATGTGTTAAAAGATTCTTTGGCCACTTTGTGTACCTTTAGCATAATATCCTTTGCTGACTGTGTTGGTAACCGCATCTTTGAAAATGACGATGTCAAGGCTATTGTAACAACAAGTAATACAATCTGTTTTTTTTTCATTATTTACTTATTTAAGTTTAAAAGTTTTAACAAGAAACAATATCGCTGCTACTCTTTGCCTATTAAATACAATTCAAAATAATCATATCAAGTTCAAAGGATTGGGATATAATAGGTTTTGGTTTCTTTATGAAAAGTCTAAAAAAAATTATAATAATTAAAAGCAAGGCGAAAGTTTTTTACATAACCAACTAACAACAAGTTGATTACGAAACAAACGAAGTATATTCCCTGTCTCCCAGGCAAGCAAGCACTTTGTTTTCTTATCTAAGTTTTACATTGCCATTTTTCTTTGAAGTTTTGGTTTTCCTTTCCTTCGAAATTTTGGTTTGAATACTAAGATCAAAGCTGGCAATAGGAAAAGGTCACACATCAAAGCCGAAAAAATTGCGATGGAACCAAATTTTCCAACATTAGCGGTTCCTTCCATTGCCGAAAAGGATAATATACCGAAACCTAATCCTAAAATTAAACTTGTAAAAGTAACTGCCTGACCTACTTCTTTTACTGTATGGTACAAAGCTTTTTTTATATCTCCATCCCTCCTTACCATATCACGATAATGACTTATAAAATGAACGGTATCATCTACAGAAATACCAACTACTACCGGAAGTAACAACAATATATCTACATCCACAGATCGTCCTGTTAACCCTAACAACCCTAAAGTTAACATTGATGGAATAAGATTAGGAATAATTGCTATCAAACCTCCTTGCATAGATCCAAAAACAAAAATCAATACTATAGTTACTACAATTAGAACCATGATAATATCCTGCAAACCATTGCTTGCGATCACCTGTACAAATCTCATATTCATGGGCAATGCTCCTGTTATGGACACCTTTGTATCTGGGTATTGTTGCTTTAGAGTTGCTACTGCTTCATCAATATCCTTTTGCATATTCTCATATACGTCTAAGTATTTGAGAGAGCCCACATTATATAATTGTAAAGAAATATGTGACTTACTATAATTGTCTGAAACTTGTTTTCTACGGTCTTCTGGGTTTGCCAGATTAAAAAGGAAAAGAGTTTGGGATAAAGCACTCTGATTTTCTGGAATAGAATACATCTCTTCCCTCTCTTCATTCAATGTTTTATTAGCTTTTTTTACAACTTCTACCAGAGATGATGTTCTTACAACTACATCTTCGTATTTTGTTTCTAACTTTCGTTGTAGTTTATCAATCGTATTCAGTACTGATGGATTTTCAAAAGCATTGGCCTTAGACAGGTCTAAAAAAATCTCCATATTAAGGCTTCCCATTAGTTTTTTATCAATAATCTCTGCAGATTCCCTATAAGGGTTACCTTCTACAAATTGGTTGGCAATATTTGTATCTATCCTAAGTATAGTTACACCATAAATGTTTATTCCTAAAACTAATAGAAACAACAAAATAATACTAATAGGGTTCTTTTGTACCAATGATAGGACATTGCTCATTTTTTTTTGCAGGAACAGAGAGAAATTAGGCAAATACTTATTTGTTGATAATCTGAATTTCTTTTTTTGCAGTGTACTATCTCTTCCAGGCGCCCATACATCAAGTAACAAGGGTAAAAAGAATATTGTCAGAATACAAGCAAAAGCAACACCCGCAGCTGACATTATACCGAAAACCTGAATACGAGGAATTGGAATTAAAAAACAAGCCAACATACCTATTATATTAGTAAACGCAGTCAATACAATTGCTTTATTAGTTGATTTAAACACTTTTTGTATGGATGTTTTTCGGTCATTTCCCTGATTTCTGAAATATACGTAGCCCGAAAAAATATGTGCGGCATCACATACTCCAACAGTTAGGATCAACATGATGGTTAACATCAAAAATACGGTTACCTCTACCTCTAACCAACCTGCTAAACCAATTACCCAAATAGCACTTACTATAACTATGATAAGTGACCAGGCCACCGCACTAAATGAGCGGATAAAAAACCATAACAGAATAGATATTATCAATAAAAGTCCTAAATAAATTGGGCCCGCTTCATTCATAGCTATTGATTGCTGTTCATAAGCAAGAGGCGCATTTCCTACCGCATAATATTGCAAATGATTCTTGTATTCAGGTTTATTTAAGATGGTATTTATTTCTTCCATCAAAGGAACCAATTCACTTAAGTCTGCACGTTTAAAACGAACTCTTTCTTCAGTTTTTTGGATTTCACTCATATCCGCAACAACCATTTCATCCATATCCAAAGCATCCTCAAGTCCTTCTTCTGTAATGATATCCGATTCTTCTTCTAATCGTTCTGTACCAAAGTCAGTTTGAATAAGTATTCCCCCGTATTTCATATCCTTTGAAAAGAAAAGCAATGGAAATGATTTTTGAGATAGCGCCAGCTTACGAACCCTTTCAATCTCTTCCTGCGTAGTTGGAATATTATCACCTATCAGTTTTTGAGAAACTAACACATCACCTTCTGCCGTTAAAACCGAGGCATTTACAAGGGTATTGACCTTAACAATATGTTTCAATATTGTTGAATCATCCTTATGTTTTGTGTCGAGAATATCCTGGCGAATTTTCTTAACCACCTCCAAAGATTTTGTAGAGAACACATCTCCATCCACAGGTCTATAACCTATATAAACTCCCTCATTACTTCCAAATTCTGCTTTAAACTCATCCATTGCAATTAATACCGGGTCATCATCTGGAAACCATCCTTCGATGGTCATATCAAATTTAGTTTTAGGTATTCCAAGCATTGTAAATACAGTAATAGCTATAAAAGCTAACCAGATCATCAGTCTTTTCTTTCGAACCATATTAGTAGTGTTTTCAAGAAAGTGAGTTATGGATTTAGAGATATTGACCATAGTTATGTTTTATTACATTCTTTAATAATAACCTTTTAAATTATTTAATATTCTTGTAGATTATTCTTGCTTTATCATTGGACGTTCCTCTTCGGGTCTAGCTATTCGTTCTAGGTCTTCATCCAAGTATCATCGACTTCTAGACTTTACATTGCTATTCCTAATGCATTTTGACAAAGTCTTAATAAGAGATAAACATCGATAGCCGCTATCTCAGAATTTCATTTAAAAACTGATATAAATGAATAAGAGTAAACAAACCATCTTATTATCTATAAAAAAAATTCTTGAAACCAACAACCTCCAAAATAAAACCACAGGGGGTTTTAATGATTTCATTTTGATCTGAAGATCAAAAACCGTTTTTTATCTACTGGTGCACTTTTTGATTTGCTCTATTTTTGGCAGATAATTTCTTGGGTGAAGTTGTATTGAAAAAAGTATTAATCTTTTTAGCAATTTTTTTACTATTATCTTTGTTTATAATAGAAAAGTGATTTGCCTTAATTGAATATATATGGGCTGGTTTTTGTAATAATTCATTCCATCCATAATCTTCTGGAGCGTTTTTATATACCTCGGTATAACCTTCGGTTGCTTTAATGAGTATTACATCAATCTTTGATGGCAATCTTAAAGGCTTATATGAACGGCAATTTTTATCATTGATAAGAGCTGTATTGATACTTATAGCCAATTGTTCTTTTGGAAAATTAAATCCCAAATTTTTGATATTATTATAAAAATAATCTATTATTTTATCCTCCGGAATTTTTTTTAGCTCTTCGACGTCTATGTCTAGTATTTGTCCGGATGAATTTATAAAAACTGCCTTAATACCTTCTACCAAGTCATCAAAAATATCAATTGGAGGTTGTAATGGTGAAATAGTATCCAAAAGTATTAAAGAGCTTATTTCTTCATTGTGACTAAGTAATATTCTAGCCATTTCGTAAGCAATTATCCCTCCATTTGAAAACCCTAATAGACGATAAGGCCCCTTAGACTTTGCTTTTTTTATAGTAGCAATATTAAATTCTGCAATTTCTTTAACACTTTTAAAAGATAATGCTTGCTTTCCTAGTCCAATTGCTTCTATACCATAAAAAGGTTGTTCTTTACCCAATGCATGAACTAGATGCTGTAATGGGATCATATTGCCATCAGCTCCAGGAACAGCAAAAATAGGTTCCTTTTCTCCTTTAACATTCACTGCAACCATATTGTCAAAATCTACAGAATTAACCTTTTCTTCTTTTAATTCTGGGGAAGAATATTGCTTGCAAAATTGATTTTTATCCTTTGTTACAACTAGGTTTTCTATTTTCCTTGCATAGTTGTCGACCAAATATTTTGTAAGTTTTTGTATATCTGAGTAATCAAACAAAATAGCTGGTGATATGCTTATACGAAGTAAATCGTTTATTTGAGCGATCATTGAAATTAAGCCTATTGAGCTCATTCCCAAATCAATAAAATTCTGATTATTTGCAATATCTAAAATAGGTTTTTTGAGTTGTAAAGCTACTTCTTGTTTAAAAAATAAATCTATCTTTTCTTTTGGTTCCATAGAACTCTTTTCAGAAGCATCTTTAGACATAAAGAAAAACCATTTAGACTGCTTTGAAGTAGTATGAATTTTTTCTATATTATCAGGAATAGATTCTTGTATCTTATAATCTATTGATTGATCTTTCTTATCAATATCAACCCAATATTTTTCTTTTTCAAAAGGGTATCCTGGTAAAGATATTGAACATACTTCTTTATCTTTCCAAGCTATTGTCCAATCTATAGGAAGTCCACAAATCCATAATTGAGCTAATTGCTCCCATTGAGCTTTATGCAAACTCTGTTCAACCATTATATTTATAACATCTTGTGTTAGGGCATTGATTATTCGATTTTCTTTGTTGAAATTAATATTTCCATAAAAAATCCCTTCTTTTTCTAATGATATTTCTTTACCCATCTGTTTGACCATGGTAAGCTTCTTAGACAACTCAGCATAAGATGTAGCAAGGATAGCCAACCTTTCGTCCATTGCTTGGTGCCCAGTTTGTAATGTATAAATCATATCGTCAAAAAGCTCTTGATGAGCAGTTGACATGAAATCTATATATTTCTGAACGTATTTATCCAAACTACTACGGTTTTTTGCTGAAATAATAAATAATTGTGGCTCAGTCTTGCTTTCTTTAATATTGTCTGAAACCTTCCTATTATATTCTTCCATCAAAATATGAACATTCACTCCACTATCTGAAAAGGAATTAACCCCTGCTCTTATTGGAGAACTATCTTTTCGTATTGATTCGAATGGGATATCTGAATCTGCAATATAAAGTGGATGAGAGGAATCCTGAATATCAATGAATGAGCTGGTTTCGTTTTTTGATATGGTTGCTGGAAATTTTTTGTTATAAAATGACAGGGATAGTTTAATAAGGCTAACCAATCCACTTACAGATTCAAGGTGACCTATATTTCCTTTAGCACTACCCAAAGCACATTTCTTTTCTTTTGATTCATTACCCTTAAACACTTTTTTAATCCCCTCATATTCAAAAGAATCTCCCCATTTCGTAGCATACCCATCAACTTCAATATAGTCTATTGTTTCTGATTTTATTGATGCTTTTTTATAACATTCTTTAATAACATCTGTAAATGACTCTACTTTAATTTCTTGTAAAAACCTGGCATTACCTCTGTTTTTTTGATGACTATTCTTAATAACCCCATAGATTCTATTATTATCTCTTTCTGCCTCGTCAAGTCTCTTTAGAACTACTGAAGCAGCTCCTTCTCCTCTTGTAAATCCATTAGCATTTTCATCAAAAACTGCACATGTCCCATTAGGTGATAACATTCCAATTTTTGACAAGGAAATATAATCTTCTGCAAACAGATTTAAAGATACTCCTCCCACAACTGCCACATCACTTTCCCTATTTAACAAGGAGTAATACGCCCTGTTGATGGCAACTGCAGATCCTGCACAATTCATATTAATACACTCACTCGGGCCTAAAAAATCAAAAACAAATGAAATTCTATTTGCCAAATAATAAGATGGGCTTGAAGAAGAAAAAACCAAAAACTCAGGATCAACTCCTTTGATATTATTTTTGTTATCTCTTAGGTAATTCTCATACTCAGCATATTCATAACTCATAAAAACACCAGTATTAGACCCCCTGAGTTTATCAATATCCATTCCCGCATCTTGAAATGCTTTATATACTTCTTGAATGAGCAGTCGTTCTTGAGGATCCATAAACATTGCTTCTTCCGGTTTTATATTAAAAAAACCAGGATCAAAACATTTCACATCCTCTATCAATGCCCCCCATTTTGATATAGTTGTATTTGGTGTAGCTGATTTATTATAGAAGGCTTTCCAATTCCATCTTGACTCCGGAATTTCCTGAATACTATTTTTTTTATTAATTAAATTGTTCCAAAACATTTTTGTATTTGGTGCATCAGGAAAATTACAGCTTATACCAACAATAGCAATATCTTGAACTTCATTAAAAGAAGAATCTGTTTTCTGGCTTGAAATTTTAGGTACTTGAGGTTTATTAATATCAATTTCTTTAAAAACATCAATATTATTGGTTAAATCTTCATAATGATTTACTATCAGACATTCTGCTATCTCATCAATAGATTTGAAGTTTCTGTATGAAAGATCAACGGCATATTTTTGATTGATATAATTTAATACTCTTTGAAAAGGGCTATTTTTTTTACGCCTCTTTTTATGTAATCTATCATTAATTACTATAGAAGGCTTTTTTAAAGATATATCAGTATCATTAGACAAATTTTCTGGTAAAGATTCTTCCTCAACAATATCTATTTCATCAATATTTTCTTGCTTTTCATTTTTTACTTTCTCGATTATACCGGCCAAATCCCCTAATGTATTTACTTCGGTAAACTGTGCTGGAGTAACGGAAACATTTAATTGATTCGTTAGATTTGTCATCAATTCCATTACAATGATAGAATCCATCCCAAAAGTTTCAAGATCTGAATCAGCATCAAACTTATCTAAAGGGATTTTCAAGGTTGATGCAACTATACTTTTTACTGCATCATAAATAGTTGTTTCTTCTACTGTTTCCATACTAATATAATTCTTGTTCTTTAATCAGGTCACTGACAATAAACTCTTTAAGCTTAGCCATTTGTTTGTCATTTATTTTCATATCAACTTTCTTCTGAGTAGAAACTGATTCATTTTTTTTCAATACTAGTTCATGAGCTTTCTTTTCTTCTGTTACCTCTTTTCTTTCCTCTTTCTTCTCATAAAAAAAACCTTCCTCCATTAGGGTTTTCAAACTTACTTTTATCCCTTCAATTATCTTTTTGATATCATTATTTGTGTGTGAAGTTGTTAAAAAACAGTTTCCTTGAATATTTGTCTCAATACCATTCATTCTCATCAAAATAAACATCAATGCTTCTGTTACTCCCCAAAAACTATCCAAGTACCTAAACCGGAATAATGAGCCAAAATAATCGATTTTTATTGGTAACCTATTTTCCAAAAAGAATACCTTGAGCTCCTCAACCATATGTTTTGTCTTATCATTTAACTCACATAAGAAGCATTTACAATTTTTACTATCGTTATTACATTCTTGATCTTTAGGTAGTTTTCTTTTTATTTCAGATAGTACAGCATGGCATGAAGCTATTTTTAATGGGTTTTGTGAGTGTGTTCCCCCCATACTGGTTCTTTTTGATTTTGGCATTGAATCATCATTAAAATTCCACATCCCTCCATCAATCAAATCCATGTATTTTGCTGATCCTGCAATTACCCCTGTTGGTAATCCTCCCCCTACTATTTTTCCATACGTTGCTAAATCGGGTTTAATATTAAATATCCCCTGGGCGCCTTTGGGAGATACTCTAAATCCCGTAATCATTTCATCAAAAATTAGTGGTATTCCCTTTTCTAAGGTAAACTTTCGTAACTCTTTCAAGAATTCGATCGGTTTATTATAAATAAATCTGGATTGTACCGGTTCCACCAAAACGCCTGCGAGTTCATCAATATGATCCTCAATTATATCTAAAGCATTTTTATCACCATAATCTAATACAAGTATTTGTTCTGCAAATTCCTGTAACATACCTGGTCCTGCAGCAAAACTATTTCCGTTCTGATCTTTTATTGCCATAACGGCATCAGATAACCCATGGTATGCGCCTTCAAAAATCACTATCTTCTTTTTTTGTGTTGCTGCACGTGCTATTCTAACAGCTACCATTACAGATTCTGTCCCTGATTGTGTAAAAAGTACTCTCTCGTGCCCGGTTATTTCACTAAAAAGTTTTGTTGTTTCAAATATTGCATTTGAATAACCTGCTAAGGGAATTCCCTTATCCATTGTTTTTTTTACAGCATCCAAAATGAACTTTGGCTTATGCCCAAAAATATTAACCCCCATATCACCCGATATATCGATATATTTATTTCCATCGATATCATATACATAAGCTCCTTCTGCATTTTCATAGGTAATTTGAAAATGTAACTCCTTAATTTCTTTAATTAAATGAAATGCTCTTCTTTGATCAACAAAATATGATTGGTGTTCAATCACATTATTTTTTGATTTTGGAACAAAGTTTTCATAATCCAAGGCCAGTTTTTTTATAAAAGCCCTTTGCTTATCATTTAAATCTCTTTGATCAAGAGGAGTTAGCGTTTTTTTTGTTGTATAATCCTCTTTATTGCCCGTTGATAGTTGATATCTAAGCTTAGATATCAATTCTTTTTGTTCAAACTCCTGCAAATTTTTAAAACTTTGAATTGCTTCCTTCTCATCAATTTCTTTTGAAACAATTTTTTCGAATATATTATCAATTACTGTCATTGTATTTCCTTTAGTATAAATCTTTTAACAATTGATTAAAACTAGTTTCAGAACTTTCTGTCTCGGTATATTCTAGTTCGGTCGTATCACGATTTTGGACTGCATTTATAAGCATTTCAAAATCTTTGTAAGTATCTTTCATTCGCTGCTTGTGTAAGGTGTTGTCAAATGTCAGAGACTTCATCTTAATACATACCTTACCCGATTCATCAGTAAGATCAATATCCACTTTAACCGTATTATCCTCTGGTTTGCTTCCTTTTGAATAACGAACCCAGGCATACAATTCTCTATCGCAGGGAGAAAATAATGTCATAGATCTTATTTCAAATGGTAATAAGGGTTGGTTTAATTGCGGATCCAGATCGGTCAATAAACCAATTGCTAATTGAAATGAGCTCTCCAGAATACTTGGATGAAGAGTATAACTTTCATAATTATCTTCTACAGTTTTTGGTAAACTTAACCGAGCAAGTATTTGATTTTCTCCCTTATAAAAGGCTTTTATTCCTTTAAGAGAAGAACCATAACTCATATCCATCTGCTCTAAAATGTCATATAGTTTTTCAGGATCTAGTGGTTCTGCTGCGAAGTGAGTTTTGAGTTGCATTATATCAAGTTTTGTTAAAGCCTGATCTCTTCCTAGTGCAACTTGTCCTTGACAATGAATTATTTCTTTTTCTCCTTCAGTACTATAAATTTCATAGTCAACTCCTTTGTAATCATTTTCAAAAAGGGATATGTTGACTTCTTTTTTTTCTTTAAAAGTGAACAGGTGTTCCCATGAAATATTTTTTAACTCCAGAATTATCGATTCATTAAGATCTGACATGGCTTTTTCTACTGCTACATAGGCCATTTCCAAATAGGTAGCAAGAGGCATCACATTTTGCTCTTGTATCTTATAATCTTTTACAAAAAATTCTTTGCCACTGAAGATTGAAGTATAGCATTGCTGACTTAGTGTTGAAGAATTATAATGTAACAACGGATGAAGTTTTTCAAATTCTCCATCAGATTTTGACTTTTCACTATCAGCCAGATTAAACCAGTATCTCTCACGTGCAAAAGGATATGTTGGCAAACTAATACGTCTGGGGGTTGCCTGCTTATAAAGTTGCATCCAATCAATATTAATACCTTTTACCCAAGCTTCGGCTAAGTTAGAATAACTCTTATCTCTAAAGTACTTATCTATTAGTGTTTCTGAAGAGTCATTATTTCCTTCTGAATCTATAAAATCTGAACTGTTATTTTGTTTAACCCTTCCATAGAAAACATCTTCTATATTTTCTTTTCGACTTAGATAAACAGAAAGTTTTTCTTTCAGTTGTTCGGCTGAACTTACAACTAGTCCCAAACGTTCAGCCATCTCATCCCTACCAATTTGAAGTGTAAAAGCAAGATCCGAAAGATTATCATTATGTTTTTCTACGTGATCGTATAACAATTGAGCATATACTTTAAGTCGATCTTCGGTTTTTGCTGAAAGTACAATGATATGTGGTTCCTCTGATTCAACTGGTGAATGATCTTCCTTCGGAATATATTCTTCTAAAACGATGTGAGAATTTGCTCCGCCAAAACCAAAAGAGCTTACTCCCGCTCTTCTCGGTAAGGTATTATCTTGATCATCTTTTATAGTTTCCCAGTTTTGTGTTTTATCCACGATGTACAGCGGACTTCCTTTAAGGTTGATGTATGGATTGAGTTCTTCAAAGTGGAGTGTCGCTGGTATTTTTTTATGCTTGAGAGATAACAATACTTTCAGAACACCAGCTATTCCAGCAGCTGTCTCTAGATGACCAATATTAGTTTTTACAGAGGATAAACCGCAATGAGGAGTTTCTGCAGAAGCTTTATTATGCTTTTTATATAATTCTGAAAATGTTTTATTCAGAGCCTGAATTTCAATAGGATCGCCTAAACTGGTGCCTGTACCATGACATTCGATATACCCAATTGTTGAAGGGTCAATACGAGCCTTTTCATAGGCTTCAACCAGCAAATCAGTTTGGGCTACAGGATTAGGAGCCGTAAGCATGGTAACTTTTCCTCCATGGTTTTCGGTAGTTGCTTTTATAACTGCATAAATATGATCTCTATCAGCTTCTGCTTTATCTAGAGGTTTAAGGAATATAGCTCCTGATCCCTCTCCTCGCACATATCCATTTGCACTCTTATCAAAGGTTTTGCATTTCCCGTCACCGCTTAACATACCTGCCATCCCAAATGAAATATAAGCTGCTGGGGTAAGCATTAACTGTACTCCTCCGACTATTGCCATATTACAACTTCCTGTATGTATCGATTCTATTGCCCTATGGATTGCAATCAAAGAACTGGAGCATGCTGTATCAAGTGGAGCACTAGGCCCACGAAGGTTTAATAGGAAAGAAACCCGATTAACCAATACAGAATGGGAGTTTCCTGAAGCGGTATATCCATCAAGCGGAATTTGATTATCTACCAATGAATCTGCATAATCCCTAGTCGCTACCCCAACAAATAGCCCTGTTTTGGTACCGGACAGGTCAGAAACTTTATGTCCCGAATCCTCAATAGCTTTCCAGACGGTTTCTAAAAATATTCGTTGCTGTGGATCCATCATTTCTGCTTCTCTGGGAGAAATTCCAAAAAATAGGGGATCAAACTTATCTACATCTTTCATAAAACCTCCCCATTTAGAGTTGGTCTTATTTTTCTCCTTAAAAGGATCTCCATTGTAGTCTTCCCAATTCCAGCGATCTTCAGGAATTACAGAGACTAAATTCTTTTCGTTTTCCAGGTTTTCCCAAAATTCCTCTAAATCTTTTGATCCTGGCATAACACCGCTCATACCAACTATAGCGATTGGCTGATCAATAAAACGGCTTTCTGTGGATAATCCTATTCCCGAGGTTTGGGTATGTGATTGTTGATCCGATGCACTGCCATTCCATCCTTTATCGATGTTAAATACAACTTTCTCATCATCAGCATGTTGTTCTTTTTTTCTTGAAGATTGGGTAGCTTCTTTCTTGGTGTCTGATGAACTAGAATCACCTGAAACTTTATGAACTCCCAGTACTTCATTTTTATGTTCTCTAGAGAGAAATGTTGCGATTTCCTTAATTGAAGGATATTCAAAAAAGAGTACTGGAGTTACATCCAATTTATAAAATTCATTGATTCGGTTTGCATAAGTTGTTAGACCTATGGAATCAAACCCCAGATCTAATAATATTTTGTCGTACGAAATATCTTCTGGATCCAGTTTCAATAATTCCATAACAATTTCAGATAGCGTACCCCGAACTATCGTGAACAATTCCTTATCTGCCTTTCGATCCACCACCTGTACTTCAGAGTCAAGTGAGGTTACATCGCTTGTCGATACAGGTTCTGAAATTTTCTTCTCATTAATGCCCCAGGCTCTTTCTATTTTTTCCTGTATTCCTTCTAATACTATGAATTGAGTTTTTTTGGCATGAATACCTTTCTCAAATGCTTCCAAGCCAGTTTCAATACTTAAAGGTTTTATTCCCAGATTTTTTTTGAAGAAGAGTTCAGTTTGTTCATCCAATTTCATTCCTCCATCTGCCCACAAAGACCAATTAAGGCTTAGTGTTACTCCTGATCGTTCTCCCTTTTCCTGTAACGATTTTCGTTTACCGGCAAAGGAATCCATAAAGTGATTGGCAAATGAATAATCACACTGGCCTGCATTTCCTCCAACTGCTGCAAGGGATGAAAACGTCACAAAAAAGTCCAGGTTTTCATCTTTGGTTACTTCATCCAAATGGAGAGTTCCATATACCTTAGGAGCAAAAACCGCTTCCATTTCTTCACGTGTTTTATTTCTTATGTATGAATCTCTTAAAACACCTGCACTGTGAATGATTCCGTTGATTTCTCCAAATTTTGATTTCGTCTTTTTAATAAGGTTCTCAACATCTTTATGGGTAGAAACATCTGCTGACATATACATTACCTCGGCACCGGTTTCATTTAATTCATCTAACTTGGCTTTACGTTCACTCGAGAGTTTAGATCTACCAGTAAGCACCAATCGCGCTTTACATTGAGTGGCTAAATATTCAGCAAAAATGAGCCCCAATCCTCCTGCTCCTCCGGTAATAATATATACGCCTTTTTCTTTCAATCCCAAACCATCGGTAGGGCCAGAACCTTTAGCTTGGAGTAGAGAAAATTCTTTTACTTTTCTGATATAACGTTCTTCTTCCTGGTAACGAATAGTCATCGCACTAAAAGTATCAGGATGCAACTCTGTCAAAACTATATCCAGGATTTTATCATAAGAACTCTTTGACTGTTGGATTTCCAAGATCTTGCAATACAGTTTTGGATGTTCCATCTGAAGGGTTTTAGCAAATCCATTCATTGCTTCATGATGCGGTTGGATACTATCATTTTGCCCTAAATACAGATATAATAATTGAACATTATCGAGCTTTTGTTCGATCAGCGATTGGCATAGGATAAGGAAGGAGTAAATGCCTTTATTAAACGATCTACCTAAAAACCCTTCGTTATACTCGCCTTCTTCTTTTAATGCTATATCTATTGGCCACGCAAAACATATTTTCTTGATAATATCCTTATTCAAAGCTTCAAAAAGATTCTTAAAATCCTTATCATTTTGTGGATTAATCTTGTACCTCTGATCACTTAATTTCTCATAAGAATCTCCAGGTTCGACCAGTATAATATCGTCATCCTTCTTAAATCGATTTTTATAAACTTTTCGGAGTTTTTCATCTGGACTAAAAAGTAAAATAGGCCCTGATTCATCAAGTGTTACTTTTTCTTGTTCTAATGAAGATTCCTGCCATTCGTGAGAATAATACAGTTTTGAATATTCTTCTTCTTTGGTCTGATCCGGCTTTTCGTGAACACTAACAAGTGGAACTCCTATAGACTCCCTAATTTTTACTAGGATCATTCCGTTTTCATCCACAATAAAAACATTCACCTTAGATACTTTAGAACCAGGGTTATTTACCTTTTTGACATAACTAAAACATTTTGATTTTAGTGGTTGCATAATTTCGACTTCGCCAATTGAGTACGGTACAAACATTTCTCCGGTTTGTGCTCCTAATTGTGCCGCCATACCTGCTTGGAAAGAACCATCCACAAGGGAAGGGTGAAGCAGATAATCATTAAAATCGTTGTTTCTGATTTCTGGAATAAGAAGTTCTCCTAATATTTCATCGTCATTTTTGAAAATATCCTGAAGCACCTGAAAACTTGGCCCCAAATCCAGTCCCAGTGATTTAAAAAGTGGATATGCTTCCTTTCCATTGGTAACTTTTGAACATCTCGTACGAATTTCTTCTAAATCTATATATTCGGGTACTGCAGTCAACTCCTGATGGGTTGCGTATAGAAGTTTCCCTTGCGAATATATCTGCTTTGCATTATTTTCTTCTTCACTAAATACTTCAAAATGCACAGATTCTCCATTAGGTTTCAGTTCAATAAATACTTCTCTGGGAGCCGAATCAACTACCGTGAGTGGACTTAACCAGAGGATATTTTTAATCATTTGAACTTTTCTTCCCGTCGCAAGTTCTCCGGCTTTTCTTGCAAAATCCAGATAAGCAACACCTGGTAAAGTTGGGATCTCCGATACCAGATGATCATATATAAAGAAATCCCTGTCATGAAAAGTTTTCTTGAAAACCTGTCTTTCGAATGTCGATTCATTAGAATCGATTAACGGATGAAGGGCTGTGGTTGAATGTAAGGTAAGGTTAGATGATTCTGAAGTATCATCAGAAATCCAGTGTCGCTTATCTGCAAAAGGGTAAGTTGGCAAAGAAATCTTTACTCCTGTTTCCAGAGCTTGTATTCCTTGCCAATCTGCAAGAAATCCAACACTCCAGAGTTGGGCTAGTTTACTTAAATCTCCACTCTGAGATAAGAATTTAATAAACTCTTCTTTCTCCTTACGATTTAATAAACGTGTAATATTTTGACTGTTTTTTACTTCTCCAACATGCATCGTATTGTCTTGCTTGCCGTCAATAAATGAAGTAAGTTTTTGAACCAGTTCTTTTTTTGTTTTTGCAATAATAACCAGGCGATGATCAAAAGATTTTCTTCCTATTTGTAAAGTATGAGCTATATCTTTACTGTTAAGTAGTTCTTCTTCTGATAAATCTTTCTGAAGGAATGTGCGCAAGCGAACTGCTGTTTCCCGAAGTTGATTTTCATTTCTGGCCGAAAGCGGAAAGATATACTCTTTAAATTTTGAAGGTAATTCTTTTTGTTGCTCAACTGGAGTTACGTATTCTTCAATGATAATATGTGCATTGGCTCCTCCTGCTCCAAAAGAACTAATTCCTGCTCGAAGAGGGTATTGAACACCATCAATTTCCTTAGGTTTCCATTCTTTAACCGTTTGCTCTACATAGAAAGGTGAATTTTTAAAATCGATGAAAGGATTTAACTCAGAAGAATGCAGGGAAGGAACAAGTTTTCTATGTTTCATTTGCAAAAGTACCTTGTGCAATCCTACGATACCCGCTGCGGCTTCAAGGTGCCCAATATTGGTTTTTACTGAACCTATAGAGCATTCTTGTTTATCTACATTATATTCCTGAAAGGCAGTATTTAAACCCGAAATTTCGATAGGGTCACCTAGTTCTGTCCCTGTTCCGTGCGCTTCTACATAACCAATGCTTCGGGCGTCAATTTTTGCATTCTCTAATGCTGCAGTAACTACCTGTGCTTGTGATTTAGGACTGGGCACCATAAATCCACTGGTTTTTCCACCATGATTGACGGCGATACCTTTGATCACTCCGTAAACATGATCTCCATCCTTTACTGCTTTATCAAGAGGTTTAATATAAACGGCACCAACGCCTTCACCAGCTACATAGCCGTTAGCACCTTTACCGAAGGTACGGCATACGCCATCTGCTGAAAGTGCTCCTCCACTTTTATTAATATCTATTTTACTTTGATGTACATCAAGATTAACTCCTCCTACAATGGCGCCAGAGCATTCTCCTTTATAGATTGCTTCACAGGCCAGATATAATGCACTTAGACTCGAGGAGCAAGCTGTATCTATAGGTAAACTCGGGCCAGAAAGGTTAAAAGCATACGACACGCGATTGGCAATGCCCCATAAATGTGAACTGGGACTAACAAAATTCCCTTTTAGTTTTTCTTCTGTACCGACCACCTGATAAAGTGTCCATACTGCTCCTACATAAACTCCTATATTTCGGGGAGCATTGTCGTCTATTAATGTTTCTGGGTAATAACCAGCATCTTCGAGTGTTTCCCAGGCCACTTCAAGAAAAAGCCTTTCCTGAGGATCCAAATATTCTGCTTCTCTAGGAGAGATATTAAAAAACAGCGAATCAAATTTGTCAACATCATCGATGAATCCTCCGCGGTATTTCTCTGAAAATTTATTATGAAGGCGTTGCTCAAAACGGGTATCGGGGATATCTTCAACACAATCTCTTCCTTGAACCAGGTTGTTCCAGAATTCATTCATGTTTTTGGCCTTAGGGTAACGGCCGGCTATCCCAACAATAGCAATATCTCCTGTTTGGTAAGGTTTATTACTTTGTATACCCTCATTTGCCTCAGTTTCCTTTACCTCAATATCTAGATCAGTTTGTGTAGATTTTTCTTTGGTTGCCGAATCTATTGAAGAGGCTCCAGAATTAAGTGTTTTTGAAACTACTTCTCCAGAAGGGTTATGATATTTTTTGAGTTTAAAATTGGTATAGATATTCCCAAATGTTTCTGATTGATTTTCCTCTGGTAAGATCTCAGAGATATTATTTTTTTTCTTAAAGGCTTTAATCAACCTATTGGTGATTTCCTCTATTTTTTCATGTTTTAAACCCACCGGAATGGCCAAGCGCACCAGATTATTAATTTCTGTGTCTTTTTGCATTCCTACATTATGAGCCCCTGCACGAATCCCAGTATTTAGATATAACCAGGATACAAATGACGCTACAGGGTACTTAAATGATTTAAATTCGGGAACCTGTTTAACATCAATCAATATACAGTGTCCTAATGCTGGTTGTACGACAGGAATTCCTTGTTGTTTTAAAACTCTCCAGATTGTCCGTACAGATTGTAGTCTATTACGGACTCGAGTCTCAATTTTATTCTTGTTCTGAAAGGATAACGCAATAACTTTCTTATCGATTACATCAAGCCCAATGCTTTCTTCCTGAACAAAATTTTGAATTTTATTGTAGAGTTCAACATCATTAGTACCGATCAATCCTCCTTTGTCTACACAAAAATTCTTAGCCAGACTTGTAATTATAGCATCTGCATAAGAGGTCATTTCCTTTACTACATCCCAAACATTTTTACCAATAAATTCGTTTTCATGTTCCAAGATAAATAAAGCATTTTCTACAATTCTTGTAGTATCAAAAACAAGAGGAATTGCATATTCTGAAAGGAAATTTTTGACTTGTTTGAGATGCTGTAAGGATACTGGCGCTCCGCCGGCTGCATTATCATTCATCTCGATAAAAACAAAAGCCACAGACTTCGGGTCTTCTTCTACTTGCTTTTTAAGAGTCTCCCAATTTAGGTTTCCTTTATATTGTTCTTCAGAATCTAGTCTGTACACCTCGGGATGTGGTAGCTCTATTGGTGTAAATCCATTTTCAATCTGATGAAAAATCGTGGTAGGAAAAAGTAAATTCTGAAGCACTTTTCCTTTTTTAGGCCATGATTTACAAAAAGCACGTTCTGCAGTACGACCTGCAGTAGTTAACGTAAAATAAGAAAAAGGGAAAACACTTCTTAAGCTCTCGACCAGATCTACCGGTTGTTGAAGCTGCGTATATAAAAAGCCTAACTGGTTTTGAATAGCGGGTAACTCCAATTGAGCCCACGAGTCGGTTTTCAGATCAAACGTAACCTGATCATCTGGAATATTCAATGGGTTATAACCATACTCTGATAACATAACAGATCGCTCTTCTCCTTGAATCACCAATCTGTGTTTCTCTTCCTGTTCATTTCCTTTAACCTGATTAAATTTTCCAATTGTATTTGATGTATCCTGTTTCCTTGTTTTTAGTTCTGATGCAGCAGCTTGCTTATTTAATTTGGAGAAGGTGTGATTTTCTTCATCTGAAGTTTGCATTTTCATTGGATCTGCAATCATCATAATAATGTCGGTTACATTATCAGGGTTGCTTCCTACAGGCCTAGAAAGAAATACAGTATTATGCTCTGGTCTAAATTTATTTTTGAACTGTAAATTTCCTTCATCATTAAAAATATTTTGCCCACGCAGATAATCCAGTGTTTTGTCCAGTTCAGAATCTGCATTTGATGAAGAGTCTAGTTTACAACCATACGTACCTCCTAAACTTAAAGTGGTATACTCTTCGGCTTCTAAAATTTTGATAATATTCACGATTGCAAATTCTAATCCTCCTAAGGGCATATCCTTTGGGTAGAATTCTAAATCCATTAAATACCCATTTTCTTCTGATGACAATCTTGAAATAAGGATTACGTTCTGTAGGACATCGTCAAGATATGTTAGAAAAAGCCTGTGTTCTACACTTAAATTACCAGATAGAATTTCTTCTTTAACCATATAGATGAGTGGGTTAACCATTGTCCTGGGGGCGCACCATTCATCTATAATTCTGGCAATATTTTTATCTATCTTTTTATCAGAACCATTCTGGTATTCTTCGGTTCTGCATTTTCCTGTCCTTTCAAACTTTGATACCTGATAGCGTAAACGACGCATCTTGCTTCCTTGAAGCGTGAAGTTTTTTATATTTACCCTTGACAAAACGCCAAAGGGAGTAGCAGTAAATAAAACTCCTCCAATCGAATCTATTTGTTCGACTGTGAAAAGGTTGAGTTCAAAATCATTTTTGGTACAGTATTGATATATTTCTTCTGTAATAATGGGTAGATAATCTTTGGCTCCTGTATAGCTATATACTAATATGATATCCTTATAACGGCTATAGTTAAAGTATCCCTTTTTATCGGCGCCAATAAAAAGATTAGGAGCTATATTCCTTGTACCTCTTGATGCAGAACCTTCATTCTTATGTTGATTAAAAAGCTTTTTTACTAATTCCTGTAACTCAGGATGTTTAATAGCTTCTTTTTCTAGTATAAGAATGGCCGTTTTTTGCGAAGTATTTTTTAATTGATTGTTAACTACTTCCGAAATTTCTTCGGTAGAATTTAATGTTTCCTCATCAGAATGCTCGGTTACATAAGTTTCTTCTCCTTCTTTCTTAAATTTTTTCTGAAGTACCTCCTCATATTTATCAACGAAATAATGACTTAAATCACCGATATTGAAATTTTCAAAAAGTAAGGTTTTTGGTAAAGTTCCAAATTCCTCTTCTAATTTCTTAATAATCTGCAGAATACGAAATGAATCAATCCCTAATTCCTGAAATGGAGTAGAAATACAATTATCTCCTATTGATATTTCAGCAAATTCGGATATAAGAGATGTAAGATAACTCTCTGTTGATTCTAATAGTATTTCTTTATCTATCATTTTCTTTGTAATAACTATGAAAAGGTACCTGAATAGTTAATATTTTGTTGAGTTTTTGTAGTTGTTATACTGCAAAAACTCAACAAATACCTCTGATACTTTTTATAAAAATTTATTAATATCTATTCGTTCCCTTCCTCGAGTATAAAAGTGCTTTTTTCGTTTTAAGCAGATTTAACTTTAAGACATAAGGTGAATAGTGTTAAACATCTAGATTAACACCGAAGGGATATTTTGAAAATACAGGGAGTGGGTGGCTACTTTTCTTTAACTGTACAGGGACTATTTACTTTTTGTAAAATATTGGTACAAACATTAATAAACACTGTATGGTTTATTTCTTTGAGACGAATCCCAAATCTTGTTTTACCTTTTTCCTGTACCAAAATGCCTTCGTGCCCGGTTAAAGGCCCGTGAACAATTTTTACTTGCTCTCCTTCGCAAAAAATAGTTTCGACAGAAACATCTTGTTCAAGTAATAGCATTTTTTTAATAGTATTTATATCATTTGGTGGAATGACGGAAGGATTTTGTCCACATTTAATATATGTAGCTATTTTGGGAATTCTGGAGATATCATATATCTCGCTCATTTTAGTATTTACGAAAATATAGCTTGGAAAAAGTGGAGATTCTATGAGTTTTTTCTGTCTATTTTTCCAAACTTTTAATGTTTTAGTCAATGGAAGAAACGCATCATATTCTCTTGCTAAAAGATCGTTGTATACTATTTTCTCGGCACGTGGTGAAGTATAAAAAACATACCAGTTTTTTTCATTTCTTTTTCTTCTTCTCTCCAGTACCGTTCTCGGATATATGGTCTGATTAGGTTTAGGTGTATTCATTATTTAAGTCGGTTTATTAAGAGTTGATAAAATATCTTTAATCTTCTAGGATCAATTAATAAAGTTGGAATATCAATAGATCTTAGATACGTGGTTGTGGATAAATATATTTAACAATTGGACATACTTATGGTTGGTCAATTAGCATTTCCAATCAACTGATTCTTATTTGGTTTTAAAAAATCTGGTTAGGTTTAGGTGTAGCCATTATTTAAGTCGGTTTATTAAAAGTTGATAAAAATCTTTAATCTTCTAAGTTCAATTAAAGAAGTTATGAGCATCAATAGACGATTGTAGATATGCATTTTTAAGATTGGACATACTTCTGGTTGGTCAATTAGTATTTTCCAATCAACTGATTCTTATCAATTTAAAAAAAAGTAATTAATGGGGTATTGGTAATATTAAGATTCGAAAAAGTTCGAATATCACACCGGGGGTTGGTCAGTTAGCAAAATTTGCTTTTGACCTGTGTTCACTTTTTAAACATTTCTTATCTCTAATAAAAAATAAGAAACGATAATGAAACTTCACTTCGTTTTTTTACAAAGATTATTTCACCAGTAAAATTATAATGACTTTCTCACATATCTTCTTAATTTTATGTTAATTTTATAATGCGTACTAGTATAAATAACAATTTGAACACACTGCATTTTTCGAGTAGATTCAAACAACCACAAAGCATTATGACTCAATTGATTACAATTTTAAAATTCTTAATCAGCGCTCCAAAAAACAGAAAAAAGCCTATTTAGTAAGCGTTTATATTCCTAATAATATTTTGTTGAGAAGCATAATATCCTTTATCAGGATAACCATTAATGATGTTCTTTGCAAATACAAAGTTGTTTATTAAATAACAATTTACAGACTTCTGAAGGCATTCTATCCATAGTGAAACAGTCTTCAAATTCTTTGAAACTTATATTTTTAGTTTATTAGTATCGTTGAGGGATTTTTAGGTATAGTCGAAAATAATAAATTGAATTGAATAATGATGTTTATTTCCAATTCACTTAAGGTATTCGTCTGTCCAAGTGCATTTTGATTAGACATATTACTGTTTGTATATTCCTATGAAGTTGGCCCCACCTATTTTAAATCTAAAAGAAGAAAAAACAAGAAGCGATCAAAAATAAAAAACCCTTTGAAAATCAAAGGGTTGATCTAAGTACTAATCAGAAAAGTAAGTGTATTTTAGTCCCCTACTATTCTTAAGCGAGACGCTATATAGCATAAATTGAAAAAACACTCCATCTACTTTCTATTTGCTTTTATATGCATCTCTTGTAAAACAAATAATGCTAAAACTATGAGCAATCAAGTCATTAAAGAATTTAAAATTATTGGAATTTCTATAAAAACAACCTATGAAAATGGTAATCTGCCAAAGACATAGAAATAATATGGGAGAAATTTTGGAATAATGGGTCATGGAACTTCCGTTTGCGAAATTTCTTATGAAGATGACAAACTCATTCTAAAGGAGGAATTTGAAATGTCCACTGAAAGTGGAAAAAAGAGCTTGGAGTAAACATATTTAAAGAATTATAATCAATGTATATTAGTAAAGAAAGTAAAGAGGAAACTGAAATAAGATTAATCAGAGTATTAAAATCAGCAAACTTTAAGGTTTATCAAGAACCATATTATTTCAGAGAGTTACCTTTAAATAACTTTGTAATGGACCCTAATGCATTAGCTATTGTTAGAGATGATGAGATAATCAGTTACATTCACGAATTAAGAACATAAACTGTACACAACAATATAAACTCACCCGAAATGAAAGAGCAAATCAAAAAACATTTTAGTAGATATGTTGAGTTTAGTGAAGTGGAAATAGACGAAATCTACTCAAAATTCACTCAAAAGACTTTCGAAAAAAAAGATTATTTACTTAAAGAAGGTGAAATATGCAAAAGGCAGGTTTACATTCTTTAACTCAACATTTAGCTATGGAATTAGCAGATGATAATATCAGAGTTAATGTAGTTTCTCCAGCAGTAGTAAACACACCCGTTTATCATGGAGTTTTTGGAGGGAAAGAAGAAGCTGAAAAAGCATTGGAAGGCTTTAATGGATTTCATCCAATTGGTAGAAATGGTAATCCTTCCGATGTTTCGAATAGTATTTTATTTCTACTCTCAGAAAAAGCATATAGCTTAGTATAAAAGCCAGTTGCCAACAACGAGTATAATTAATTACTAATTGGAAACTGGCGCACGTCCTTTTCCGTAACTACTCATACCCAAACACTTGGCAAATTTAAAAAACTGACCTAATGTAAAATATGACAAAAAATAAGATATATTTTGCTGAACCTCTTTCTAGCAGAGCTGAAAACTCTTAAATCAAAAACTTTGATTACAAATTTAAAATATTGCTTTTAAGGCTTTTACACACTAAAGAGATGAAGATGAATTAAACAAGCCACCTTCTCAAGGAATAATGCAATTAAAAAGAAAGAAGGCTATTTTCAACTTAGATGTTAAACAAGTATTAGATTGTGATATTTAATTGTTTGTTTTAGATAGAAGGGCACCAGATGTAGGAGCCTGTAAGGAAATAGTATACAAGTAAAAAATGCCTAAACGAGTTTTTTATACTTAGATATGACTCGATTTTTGATAGAATACTTCAGTGAGTATTTATTATTCATATTTAACTTTTTATGTGATGTACATCACATAAAATTCGTGATTTACACCCTATTAAACTGAACTCAAATTCCTCAATTTTGTAATGTAGACCATTACTTAAAACTACTATTTAATAATGAAACTTGATTTAGAATTTGTACGCTCACAATTTCCCGCTTTTTCAGAACCTACTCTAAAAGGGTGGGCATTTTTTGAAAGTGCCGGAGGATCCTATCCTTGTATGCAAGTAATTAATAGATTGACCGACTTTTACATGAAAAACAAGGTGCAGCCTAATTATCCCTATCCAGCTTCTATGTTGGCGGGAGAATTGATGGAGACTTCTTATAAAAGAATGGCTGATTACTTGAATGTTCAAGATTCAGAAATTCATTTCGGCCCATCCACAACTCAAAATGTTTATGTTTTGGCAAATGCTATGCGTCCAATGTGGAAGGATGGTGACGAAATCATTGTTTCTTGTCAAGATCATGAAGCCAATGCAGGTGCATGGAGAAAATTAGCAGACCAAGGAATAAAAATTGTAGAGTGGCACGTAGATTCGGTAACAGGATTGTTAAATTTAGATGAATTAGAAAGTTTATTTTCTGACCGCACAAAAATGGTTGCTTATCCACATTGTTCGAATGTAATAGGTCATATTAACCCTGTTAAAGAAATTAGCCAAATAGCTCATAAGAATGGGGCACTATCAGTGGTTGATGGAGTTGGTTTAGCTCCACACGGTTTTCCGGATGTAAAAGATCTGGGAATGGATATTTATCTTTTTTCATTGTACAAAACCTTTGGACCTCATCTAGGGTTGATGTACATAAATAATGAGTTGATAGGGCAAATGGAAAATCAATCTCATTTTTTCAAGGATGGGATAACAAAGAGTATGTTAACACCAGCAGGACCTGATCATGCGCAAATTGCAGCTGCTAACGGAATATTAGATTATTTTGATGCGGTTTATAAACATCATTTTGATGAGGAAGCAGAACCTGCTCAGAGAAACAAAGCATTGAATAGATTATTTCACGAACATGAAAGAACCCTTTTGGAGCCCTTACTTGATTTTTTAAGATCTTGTGATAATGTTCAAATAATAGGTCCTGATAATACAGAATTAAGGGCGCCAATAGTTTCTATTATCCCTAAACAAAAAAAACTTAAAAATGTTTATGAATCCTTAACAGGGCACAAATTAATGCTAGGTATAGGCAATTTTAATTCGGTTCGACCTCTTATAGATTTAGATATTCCAAGGCAACCTGGAGTTTTAAGAATTTCTTTTTTACATTACAACAGTATGGAGGAAATTAATCAGTTGTTAAATGGATTAAAAGTCGTGCTTGAGGACTAATTTTAATATGCTGTCATACACGAATATAAATAAACGTGAGTAACAAACTTAAAGTATTGAATATGATCTACCACCAACAAAAAGCGAATGCCATTTTGAAACCCTATATCAGATGTTTTTGGTGGTTAGATAACGATTCATCAAAAAATATAGATTACACAATTTTGCCTGACGGTTTTTTTGATATTATCGTTCGCTTTGATAATTACGAATACGATAGTACAGTGCTAACCGGAACATATACAAAAGAGATTGAAGTGGCAATCCCACCAAATCATCAACTTTTCGGAATACAATTCAAATTACTAGCTGCGGAATATATATTCGGTGAAAGTATTGCTCCATTATTAAACTCCGAAAAAAAGTTACCCAATAATTTTTGGGATCTAAATATGTTAGATTTTTCCGAAAACTTAGAAACTATTGATAAGTTAAGTTCAATAATAAGTCATGAAATTGATAAGCAAAATAATCTAGACAACCGAAAACTTCATCTTTTTAGGTTATTAAGCCAAACTAAAGGCAATCATAGCGTGAGTTATTTTGCTGATAAAGTGTTTTGGTCTAGTAGGCAAATCAACAGATATTTTAATAAAATGTTCGGGCTTTCACTAAAAAGCTATTGTAATATATTACGATGTTCTGCATCATTCAAAGACATCAAAGAAGGAGATTTATTATCAAACCAAAACTATTACGACAGATCCCATTTTAATAAAGAAATAAAAAAGTATACCAATCACACTCCGAAAAACCTATCTAGCAACGAAAACGACCGATTTTTACAAATTTCTATCATACCCAACAAGTAACTTTGTGGTGTTACGAAACATAATAAACTGGGAATGGATAAAGAAGTACTTGCTTGGAAGAACAAAGGCCAAAGAGTAGATATAAATGGTCATCAAATATTTTACATAACAACAAAGAATATTTAAGCAAATGAAAAACGCACTTTACATTTTACTATTTACGATTGGAACTTATATTCAGGTATTTAGTCAAGAAACATTATTAAGTCCAATAAATAATTCAGCTATCAAAAAACTTATGAAGTCCGAAACATCGGAGATGAATTGGTTTATGATTAACGGCTCTGATAAGATGCAAATAGGAAAAGTACAAACAGAAATTCAGAAAAAAAAAGATAATGTATGCATTATAACAATGGTAAACATGACACAGTCAACTACAAAATGGATTGACAGTACCGTTGTTGGAATACAGAACTTTGAGCCTAAATATCATTCGTCATACAATCAACAAAGAGATATGGTATTAAAATTCGGTAAAAAAATTACTGGTTATTATTTAGATAAAAAAACAGATACCAAAACAGAAATTGCTGAAGAGCCTAAAACCTCTTTTTTTGATAGCAATTTCTATCCTCAATTAATAAGATTTCTTCCCTTAAAAGATTCATAATCAAACACTATTTCAATTTTTAACTATAATCCCACAGCCGGAATAGGCGTGATTACTGCAACAATTAAAAATACAGAAGAAACGACTTTTAGTTTTAATGGGAAAGAGAGACAAGTTTGGAAAGTTGAAACTACCGATGATATTTCAAACAACACTGCCATAATTACCTATTACATTGACACGTCAACTAGAAAAATACTCAAACAGGAAATTGATTTTGATGGCAGAAAGATGTTGATGGAATTAATAGAATAGCGGAAATTTTGCATCAATAAAAACGAGTTGGCAGTAAGATAAAATGAATGAAATTAATAATAAAAATTATCCAAATTTTCTCAAGTAAACTAGTTTCAAAAATTGCTTATAAGTTTATGAGTAACCCAAGAACTAGAAAATTAAGGAAATCAGAAGAGAAAGTTTTAAATGAATCATCAATAAATAATATAAAATATTTAAACTTTGAAATCACCAAATATGAATGGGGTATTGAAAATACTAAAATAGCCCTACTTGTTCACGGTTGGGAAGGTCAAGCAGGCAATTTCGCATCGGTAATAAATGTGCTTACAAAAAATAACTATAAAGTTATTGCATATGACGCACCTTCTCATGGCAGAAGTTCAAAAGGTAGCACGAATATGTTTCAATTTTCAGATTTCCTAGAAACTGAAGTTCTAAATTTTGAGCCTCATTTAATCATTAGTCATTCTTTTGGAAGCGTTAATACAGCAACTCTATTAAGGAAAAATCCTAGCTTAAAAATCCCTTTATGGATTTTGGTAACTACACCGCACAGGTTCATTATGAGAGTCAATGAAATGTCCAATCATTTTGGATTAAATTCCAAAACTAAAAATGAATTAATCAAACGAATTCAAAATGATACTCAAGAAAACATAAATCAACTTGATATGGCAATCTATTGCAGTGAATTAATAAATTTAAAAAAAGCAGTAATTGTTCACTCAAAAGAGGATAAAGTTTTACCAATTGAAGGAGCAAGAAATGTTTCAAAATCATTTAATAATTGCAGTATGATTGAATTAAATAATTTAGGCCATTATGCTATTTTATGGTCAAAAGAACTAAAAGAAATTATAGATAAGAATACTACTGCCAAAAATGTATAAAAATAAAATTATGAAAAACAGTATCTCAATCCTTTTCATCATATTTCTTTTTCAGTCATGTGCCAAAAAATCAAAGATTGATACGACCAGTAATTTAATTAAAAAGGTGGAAGCTGGTATCCCAAATCGATCATACATAGCAGGCGATTCAACATGGACTATAGAAGAACGTATGGAACACTATGGGGTTCCAGGTGTTAGTATTGCTGTAATACATAATGGCAAAATTGCGTGGACTAAGGGTTACGGTGTCATGAATAAAGAAGATGATTCTCCAGTGACCGAGCAAACACTTTTCCAAGCATCATTACTTAGCATGCCTGTAACTGCATATGGTGCATTACGTCTTGTAGAACAAGATAAAGTCACATTAGATGAAAACATTAATAGCTATTTAAAATCCTGGCAATTACCAGACAATGAATTTACTAAAGAAAGGAAAGCCACCATAAAAAATCTTTTGAACGGTACTTCTGGAATAAACCTTCACGCCATTCCAGGATATAGTACAGATGAATCTGTACCAACACTTGTAGAGGTCTTAAACGGAATTTCTCCGGCAAAAAATGAGCCAGTTACCGTAAATAAGGAGCCTGAACTTGATATTTTGGCTGGAGCTTATACGATCATTCAACAAATGATGATAGACATTGAAGCTGAAAAATTCCCAGAGCTTATGGATGAGTTGGTTTTACAACCTTTAGAAATGAGCAATAGTACGTTTAACCAAACGCTTTCTTCGGAACAATTAACGATGGCAGCAACGGGTTATTTAACAGATGGTTCTATGGTAAAAGGCAAATGGCATACCCATCCAACAATGGCTGCAAACGGATTATGGACAACTGCAGAGGATATTGCAAAATTTATTATTAACATACAGCAAACCCTAAAAGATAATAGTAATAAAAGCTTATCAAAAGACATGACGGCACAGATGTTTACAACATCTGGATATAAGAGTAAATATTGGCCAAATTTTAAATATGGACTAGGGCTTAGTATTGAGAATAAGAAAAAAGACATCTACTTTGGCCATCACGGATGGAATAGAGGATTTTTTAATTTAATGACAGCTCATAGAGACAAAGGCTATGGTGTGGTTGTGTTAACCAATTCCACTATTCCAGCTTTCAATCATGAAGTGATTCGCTCTGTTGCCATGGCTTATGAGTGGGATAATTATGTTCCGGTACATCAAAAGATGGAAATTAAACAGTCTTTAGTCAATAAAATTACGGGAAGATACATGGAAAATGGTAGGGTTGTAGAAGTTTTTCAAAAGGACAATCTTCTATTCACTAAAAATATACTTGACGTAGAAGCAGAAGAATTAGTCAAAGTATCGGATAGTAATTTTGTGAGAAGAAATTCCAGCCGACTTATCCAATTCAATCCAAACTCTGAGAATGAAAAACTCAATTTGCTTTACATAAATGCAAACAATGGAACAATAGCTTCAACTTTTGTCAAGATGGATACTGATAAAAAAGAACCCGTGGAATTTCTTCTTGAAGGTGATTTTGAAAAAGCACTTAAAGCATATAGAACCTTAATTGAAAAGGAACCTGCTTATCCTACAGCTACTGAAGACTATTTAAATAATCTAGGGCATAGTTTTTTTAATGAGGGTAGAATAGAATTATCACAAGACATTTTTAAAGTGAACATGATGCTCCATCCAGATAGTTACAAAGTATACGATAGTTATGCAGAAGCCTGTATGAAAGCAGGAGAAACTAATTTGGCCATTTTAAACTACTCAAAATCACTTGAATTAAATCCTCAAAATAAAAATGCCAAGGATATGCTTAAGGAATTACAAAAAAGCGAATGAAACGAACTTTTAGAAAATAGCAATTAACAAATTGTCACTAAACATTTATAAAAATAAAAATTTAAACAATGAAAAAACTACATTTTATTTTGACACTTGTATTTGTACTATTATTAAATGCGTGCAATACTAAAAAACAGAAAGTAAACGATTCTGATTTTCCACTCTTAGAGAATCCCTTTTTTGCACAAAAACCACCAGGTTTAATTCCTGAAGCTTTTGCTCCTGGTATTGTTTCTATAAAGCACAGCGATCAAGCAACTGCCTTTTCACCCGATTTAAAAGAGATTTATTTCCGTAGAACTGATGAAGAATTAGAAAAGCATGCGTTGGTTGCCATTCAATACAAAGATAATCTATGGACCGAGTCTTTTGCGGTACCCAATGGGGGCGAGATTTCTCCTAACAGTAAGATTATGCATATAGGAAACGAATATAGAGAGCGAACCCCTTCTGGCTGGTCAGAGGTGAAAAGTCTTGGCGCACCGTTTGATTCTATTCCCATTATGCGCCTTACGGCTTCATCTAATGGAACTTACTATTTTGATACGTCACCCTTTTACGATAAGTCAGCTGCAGTAGGAAGTATTCGTTATTCACGACTAATAGACGGCATACATGAAAAACCGATAACATTGGATATTGATATGGAAACAAGGAAATTCCACCCATTCATAGCTCCAGATGAATCCTATTTGATCTGGGATGTTCAAGAAAGAGAGGGCGGATTCGGTAAACTTGATATGTATATTAGTTTTCGTAAGAAAGATGGCTCATGGGGCGCTGCAATTAATTTAGGAGCTCAAATAAATACAGAACTCTCAGAAGGATCTGGCAGTGTGACATCAGATGGGAAATACTTTTTCTTTACACGGTTTCTTAGTAATGGCAAGAAAAATACAATGTGGGTAGATGCTCGGTTTATTGAAGCACTCAGATCCCATTAACTACTCATTTAAAAAAATCAACCTATGAAATTAAAATATTATCAGATAGATGCTTTTACTGATAAAATATTCAGTGGAAATCCAGCAAAAGTCGTACAACTAAATGAATGGTTAGAAGATGGATTACTTCAGAATATTGCACGAGAAAATTCAGTTGATGCAACTGCTTTTTTTATTGATAAAGGAGACAATATTGAATTAAGATGGTTTACGCCTGACTTAGAACTTGATTTATGTGGACATGCCACCCTTGCAACGGCTCATGCACTAACAACAATTTTAGGTTATGCCAAAGACAGAATAACTTTCAATACCAAAAGTGGACAATTGTTTGTTTATGTCAAAAATAACTTATACGAAATGAATTTACCTGAAAGGAATCCTATTGAAGCTGAATTGCCAAATTTCATAAAAGAATCTCTTAACAAACAACCTACAGAAGTTTTAAAATCAAGAGATTATATTTTAGTGTATGAAAACGAAGAAGATGTAAGAAATATTAGAATAGATAAAAACACGTTTGACAAGGGAAATATTGACCCAGGAGGCGTTGCAATTACAGCTAAAGGGAATCATTCCGATTTTGTATCAAGATTCTTCATTCCTCAAGCAACAATATTTGAAGACCCAGTTACAGGTTCTGCTCATGCTTCATTAACTCCCTATTGGAGAAATGTATTAAATAAAAAAGAAATGTCAGCAATTCAGTTATCGACTCGAAAAGGAAAGTTGTTTTGTACCAGTAAAGAAGACAGAGTCTTAATAGCTGGAAAAGCTAAAACGTATTCTGATGGGATAATAAGAATAGAATAAACTGACTACAACAATTTGCATATGCACCTTTCGGAGTGCAAACGCATCATACAAGAGATGTTATAAATGGGTGTCAAAATCATGATGTCCATTTATAAAAAATGTGATGATAAAATTCGCGATAAGATTCATTATGATTAAAAGTATACAAAGAATAAAAGATTTGAAAGAACAATTAACAGATTAAAAATATAAATATGAACACAAAAATAGTAATGACCTCAAGTGCCATACTCTTGGCGGGTATTGGAATCCTGCTTTCATTTTTACCAAATGAAGTAATAGAATATTTAAATATAGAATCAAATATTATTACAATACTCTTTTTGAATTTATTGAGCGCATTATACTTGGGTTTTGGACTATTAAATTGGATGGCAAAAGGAACGCTAATAGGTGGAATCTATAACAAACCAATTGCAATTGGAAATCTAATGCATTTTGGAGTCGGCGCAATTGGTTTAGCCAAAGTTGCTTCTAAAATCAAAACCAATTCAGAAATAGTTATTTCACTTACTGTGGTATACTTGATTTTTGCGGTTCTTTTTTTCTATATATTTAGAAAGAATCCGACTAAAATGGGAAAGAAAAAGCAACCATAAGCAAAAAACACACCAGGCGCTTTATACAAGAGGTTATTTGTATGTCAATATAAAAAAAAGGGAAATAATGAGTCCGAAAACTGCTATTAAAATAATGTTATGGATGCTTATAGTAATAATACTTTTTCATTTAAGTATTATTCTAAAAATAGTTCCATATGAAATAACTTGGGGCGGGAGGCTTAAAACTGACGCTGAGATGTATATTTTTGAAACTATTTCGATACTAATAAATCTTTTTTTATGTGCCACCCTTCTTATTAAAGGGGAATATATAAGAGAGTTTATATCAATGAAAATTATCAATATTACGTTATGGATCTTCTTAGTATTATTTGTATTGAATACTATTGGAAACATATTGGCTAAAACTAATTTCGAGAAGTTTTTCACTCTGTGGACACTAACTTCTGTAATTCTAATTTGGATAATTCTATGTGAAAACAAATGCGATAGACTTAAAAAGTACCTTAACACCTAATAGAAAATGACAAACTTTAATGTATTATTATTAATTATTTTGGGAACAATTTCATGTTCAAACCAAAACAATCCTAAAACTACTATAGATGATGGTGTAAGTCAGAACTCAATAACTTACCAAATATCAAATCCAACTGTTTTTAGTAACGTACCTGAACAAGTCGAGAAATCCAGTTTTAATACTATCAGTACTAAAAAAGGTTTTATAACATCTAAATTCACTTCCAATCTTGGTAAATTTCAAGATGCCAAAAATTTTGATTTGAACTTGCAAATCAGAAGGCAAACAGAGAACCCTCTCTTTGAAGCAGGTTCTTTTAATTTAGCAGGACCCGAAATCATAATAGAAGCTCTTATCTCTCCGAAAAACAAAACATTTGCAGTTGTTAATGCCATCAGTATAAAAGAGTATGATATACAAAAATCTTTAGGCAACTTGAATCAACTCAAAGATAAATTTGTTTTTTATGAGAATTCGAATAATAAGTTGATTATTGAAAAGGTAAAAGACATAAAAAAAATAAAGAATGTTCCTGGTAATGTAAAAATGGGTTCTCAACTATTAGAAGGATATGCTTTAATCCATTTAATGGAAATAAACTCTAATGAAGTTTTCTCTATAAAATTAGATTTTAGCATGATCAATGATATTAGAATAAGAATATGATTTACAAAAATATTACATATAGGAATTACACTATTATCAATTTTGTTTTAGCCTAAGAATTAAAAATAATGAAAAAAGCACCCCTATTCATAATTATAATATTATTCACAAACTGCTCTATACCTAGCGAATATGATTCTCACATGAGGAGTGTTTCCGAAAAAGGATATGGGGTTATAGTTACTAAAATAACTCAACATGATAAACTTCAGGTACCTGTTAATGCAGTTACAGATACTATTCGTATGTATCCTTCAATACCTGGATCATATGATAATACTACTTCATTGCGAAATTCTAAACAAATCCCAAAATCAAAACTTCCTAATTACTTAACATTTGAATATCAATATATTCAAATGTGTGATTGTGCCGGAGTTAGTAAAAGTAAAACAGTAAATTTAATTTACATCGGAGATAGTTTTTCAAGAGAGAAGGGAGATATTGAAGAAGTAAGTCAAGAAACGGCAGATTTCTATTTAAAAAGAGGTAAATCAGGCTTCACTTTAGCTTCACTGTCAAATAAAAAATATAATGAAGAAAATATTTTAAAACAATATGAGAAAGAACTTAAAGTTGCCAAAGTTTATTATCAAAAATATAAATGTAAAACACAAATACTCATTGATGCATTAAAGTTCACTAAAACCGTAGATTTAAGACCCTATAAAAACTCAAAAGAAATAAAAAAATTCAGAAAAAGAAATAGAACTGCAGCAGGTAGTTATTATACAACAAGAATCACCTATCAGTTCTATGATAATGGCGAAATTAAATTAGCTTTAGAAAATTCCACCACTAACCCGTGGAAATAACTTTTGCTAACAACGCTGACTGTTGCACAACTAAAAAAAATAGTAATTATGAAAGCAATAATCGCAAATAAAAAGGGGATCGAAAACATAGAAATAAGAGAAATAGACATCCCAAAAATTCGACAAAACGAGGTACTTATAAAAATAAAGGCTATAGGTGTTAACCCGGTAGATTGGAAAGGTGTTGAAAGTGGTGAATTTGGAAGTTCTTATATTTTAGGATCTGATATCTCTGGTATTGTAGAAGGAATTGGAAATAAGGTTACTAAATTCAAAAAAGGGGATGAAGTAATAGGATCATTAGATTGGAATAAACAAGGTGCATATGCTGAATTTGTTGCTAGTGAAGAAAGGTTCCTAACAACCAAGCCTAAAAATTTGACATTTATAGAGGCAGCTGCAATTCCTATGGCTAGTCTAACCGCTTGGCAAGGAATTTTTGATAAATTAGGGCTTTCTAAAAATGAGAAAATAGTAATTCAAGCAACTGCTGGTGGTGTTGGTCTTTTTGCCTTGCAATTTGCAAAATGGGCTGGAGCATTTGTAATCGCAATAGCATCAGAAAAAAATACTGCCTTTTTAAAATCACTAGGTGCTGATATGGTTTTAGATTATAATAAAATTGACTTTTCTGAAACCTTGGAAAATATTGATGCTGTTTTTGACAGTGTTGAAACCGCAGAGGAATCATTCAAGATCTTGAAAAAAGATGGAAAATATGTAGGAATATCCTCATTATCTACTCCAATTTCAAAAAAGCTTATTGCTCAATATGACGTGACCGCGACAAAATATTTATTTAAATCAAATAATAAGCAACTAAAAGAAATTGTAATGTTAATTGAAAATAGCGATATAAAAATATTTATTGACAAGGTTTTTTCGTTTTCAGAAGTAAAAAAAGCTCTCAAATATCAAAAAAATGGACATTCAAGAGGTAAAAACATAATTGTGCCTGATTAAACTACTTTGGTGGGATTGCTTTAAATGCGTTTTATTTTAGACCAAAAACCATAAAAAGGAAACAGGTTCAACTGAATAAATTGATAGCTCAACTAAAAGGCTTAAAAGAACAACTAACAGATTAAAAAAGATAATTATGAATACAAAAGTAGTAATGACTATAAGTGCCTTGTTTATGGCAGTTATTGGAGCCCTGCTTTCATTTTTACCAAATGAAATATCCAACTTTCTTAATATTGAACCCAATAATATTACCATACTATTTTTGAAAATACTGAGTGCCTTATACTTCGGTTTTGGACTATTAAATTGGATGGCAAAAGGAACGCTAATAGGTGGGATTTACAATAGACCAATTGCGATTGGAAATCTAATGCATTTTGGAGTTGGTGCAATTGCTTTGGTTAAAGTTGGTTTAAACATCCAAACGCATTCAGTAATTGTTATTTCACTCGCTATAGTGTACATAATTTTCGCAATTCTTTTTTTCTATATCTTCAGAAAGAATCCGACTAAAACGGAAAAGTGAAAATAAGAAACTATTGCCAATAGAATTTAATGAACAAGAATAATTAGAAATTAAAAAAGGTGGTCATAGAACAATAATTGTACAAATGATACTTCTTACTTTCACATCGTAGATTAATTAACTCTAAAAATTAAAAGTGTATCAAGAACTAGAAAAACACATAAAAAGTCACGGAAAAATAGGACAAAAAGAATTACAGCAAATAACTGCCTGTTTTAAACCTTTGAAAACAGATAGAAATGAAATGCTGTGTAATATTGGCCAAACATGTAAATATTTTTATTTTATATGTAAAGGCTGCCTACGAATGTACGAGATTGATACCAAAGGAAATGAAGTTACAGGCTATTTTGCATTAGAAGACAGTATAATGTCTGCCATAACAAGTTTTGTTTTACAAAAACCTTCAAGAGATTTTTTAGTATCACACGAAGCTTCAGAACTATTAGTGATAGGTAGAGAGGATTTTTTTAAGTTAGTAGATACTGTTCCACAATTTGCAACAATATATCATCAATTTATAGAATTTGCATTTATTCATTCACAAATGCGAATTTATAGTTTTTTAGGGATGGAAGGAATTGACAAACTTAAATGGGTTATGGAGCACGAACCGAAATTACTGTCCCGTATTTCGAGTAAAGCAGTTGCATCTTATTTAGGCATGACTAATTCTACGTTGAGTAAATTACGAGCAAAATTGAATAATATGTAAATGTTGTCATAACACAATTTCTATTGCTTCAAGTATCTTTAATTTCTCATCTTTATACTTGTAAAGTATTTAATCTATGAAAGCAGTACTTTACTTAATTCTCGCAACTATTTTTTTAGGGCTAAATTTTCATTTAGCAAAAATAATACTACATGAAGTTAACTTTATTGAAGCTGGTTTTTGGCGCTTCTTATTTGGAGTTGGAGCATTAGTTTTTTTAGGATTTAAAAAATTACCTAACTCACAATTAATCACTAAAAATATAAAGGGTATTTCTTTAACAGGGTTCGTCGGTCTCTTTGGCTTTAATATATTTTTCTTTCTAGGATTAATGAATAGCTCTGCTGTTAACGCAGCTCTCATTGTAAGTTTAAATCCTGCGTTAACGATTCTTTTTTCACATAAAATATTGAAAACATCCATTAAAAAAACACAAGTTCTTGGTGTTTTCATTGCTTTTATGGGAGTTACGTATGTCATCTTAAATGGGGAAGTTACCAACCTCAAAAACCTTCAATTTAATTATGGAGATATTCTCATATTAATTGCTAATGTATTTTTCGCACTACATCATGTTTGGGTTAAAAAATATGGCACAACAATTTCGAATTTAAATTTCACCCTTCTAACAAGTTCTTGTTGTCTAATAGGTTTCTTAATGCTAATACCAATTAGTGAAATGGAAGTGATTACAACACACACAAACGGTTTTTGGATGGCTACATTTGGAATTGGGTGTTTGGGAACTGCTCTAGCCTATTTTTTATGGCAAAAAGGAGTTAAAATTACTGGAGCAGATAAAGCAGGGATTTTTATGAATATTGTTCCTTTGTCAGCAGCAATACTCGCTATCTTTTTTAACGAAAGCTTACATACGTATCACCTTATTGGAGGCTTTATTATTATTCTAGGAGTGCTCATTACAAGAAATAAACCCTCCAAATCTAAAATTCATAAACCGTTGTCATAAGACAACTTTTAAATCTTCAATACTCATCAACTTTGTATGGTCATTTGGCAATTCAGCTAGATGATTAAAAAACATAAAAAAACATGAGTGAGTTAAAAAAAGTTTTCGTTTACACAGAGTTGCAAATTTCGGTTCCATTTACAGAAGTTCCTTGGAAAAAAATTAATGAAGGAATTAAAAAACAAGAAGGTTTTGTTAGAAAAACATGGCTTTCAGGTTTAAATTCTAACACGGTAGGTGGTTTATATGAATTTAGTTCATTAGAAAGTGCTCAAAAATTCGCATGGGACTATTTTCCAAATGAACCAAGAGCTTTTGGCGTAAGCTTTCAAACAAAGATTTTTGATGGGGAAATTGTGGAAGACGCAAGTAGAGACATGAAATCACCACATTATAACTACTAATCTATAATAGTATTAGATAGAGGAAACTCTAGTCTAAAAACTAGAGTTTCCTCTATTCTCAATTTAAAAAAAAATTAAATGAAACATATACTCTTTATTGTGACCAGCACCGATATAACTGGTACAGGGAAACACCCTGCTGGATACGAATTTTCAGAAATTGCCGATCCTTATTTTGAATTTATTAATGATGGATACACAGTAGATTTCGCAAGTATTTTGGGAGGAACCCCACCATTTGTAGGCTACAATTCGTCCCAAAAAATCAGCAAGAAGTTTAAAGAAAGTAATGGATTTAAAAGACTGAATTTTAGTCATAAACTAGTTAATGTAGACATTGATGCATATGATGCTATTTTCTTCCCAGGCGGTCTCGGATTAATGACAGATATGGTCGATAATCCATTGGTTAAAAAAATCATTAAAGAAACCTATGAAAATGAAAAAGTTATTGGTGCAGTATGTCACGGACCAAGTGCTTTACTCAATGTTATTCTATCAGACGGTAGCAACTTATTAGAAGGAAAAAAAATTAACTCGTTTACAAAAGCAGAGGAGGATATTGATAAGCATTTATTAGGAGATGTAATCCCGTTTATGCTTGATGAAGAATTGATAAAACAAGGGGCAATATTTTCGCATACGTCACCTTTTGAATCATATGTTGTTGCAGACGGAAGCATAGTGACTGGTCAAAATCCAGCATCTGCATCATTTGTAGCCATTGAAATGATAAAACTACTATAAAAGAAATTAAATAATCAAAAGTATTATTTATTACCACATCTCATATTGATTTAGTTAATTCGGGATTAAAAAGGGAGGTGACTTGAAGAAGAGTAGCTCTATATCAGGCGTTTTAAAAATTGAAGAAGAATATAACCACTTCTGGCTAGATTACTTTTCATCAAAAGTCAATAAATATAAAATGACTAGAAAAGCCTTCAGTATTCAATTGAA
The DNA here is from genome assembly GCF_051627225.1 of Aquimarina macrocephali. Taxonomy (NCBI): domain Bacteria; kingdom Pseudomonadati; phylum Bacteroidota; class Flavobacteriia; order Flavobacteriales; family Flavobacteriaceae; genus Aquimarina; species Aquimarina macrocephali. Next base: position 2,489,417 of record NZ_CP151795.1, on the reverse strand, counting down.
AACAACTCAGATAGCCATCTAATTTGCATTTGATGCCAATTCTATTCAAAGATTTCAATATATTGGCCTATATAAATTTTACTATTATAGAATGTAAACCCTCTATTAAAATGGAATTACATCCACTAAAAATACATATTGATGAAATTGTTCCTCTCACAGACAAGGAGTTTGACTATATCTTAGGACACTTTACCGCTGTAAATAAACGGAAAAATCAGTTCATTATACAAGAAGATGATCTAGTTGATAAAGAATTCTGGGTAATTAAAGGTTGTTTAAAATCCTATTTTTTTGATAATACTGGGAAAGAACATATTTTGCAATTTGCGATGGAGAATTGGTGGGTGACCGATTACGATGCCTTTACTAATCAGAAAGTAGCTAATATTTCTGTAGATTGCATTGAAGATTGTGAGCTCTTATATATAACTTATCAAAACCGTGAGAAGCTCAAAGCTGAAATGCACAAAATGGAAAGGTTTTGGGCAAAAAAGACAAAATTGGGTTACATCGCACTTCAAAATAGAATTCTTTCCTTACTTAAAAACACAGCAAAGGAACGCCATGACATGTTTTTCAAGAAGTATCCTGAACTCTTTCAACGTGTTCCTAAAAGATTAATTGCCTCTTATTTAGGCGTCTCTCGTGAAACCTTGAGCAGACTAAATGATTAGCCTTCATATTACTGACAAAAATTTAACTTTCAAATTAACGTGACTTACCTCACACAAATATTGTGATATAGCTCCTATAAGATTAACCTCTTACTTTTCAACTTTGCATCATATATAATTTTAATCTAAAAAGAAAAATATGAAAGCATTAAAAACAGAAAAAAATAGTGATATAGGGTTATTATTGCTCAGATGCACTGTTGGAATATTGATAGTATTTCACGGTATTGCAAATATGAATTCCAACTACGCTTTCATTAAGAGCTTACTTAATGGTATTGGAATGCCAGAATTTCTGGCATATGGAGGTTTTATAGGAGAAATAATTGCTCCAATACTCATTGTAATTGGTTACAAAGCACGCTTGGGCAGTTTAATTTTAGCTTTCTTTTTCTTAGTTGCTATTTTACTTGGGCATAGTTCCGATATTTTTTCTCTTAATCAGTTTGGTGGTTGGGGAATCGAACTTCAAGCCCTCTATTTCTTTGGTGCAATTGTAGTATTCTTTACAGGCGCAGGAAAATATGCCTTATCTATAAATTCCAAATGGGATTAATTTTTTTAACAAGGTGTAAATAATACTACTTACACCTTTAGTTATCTTTCCTCTAATTCCATTTGCAGCAATGAAAAAATGTTTCTTTTTTTTATGCTTGACGATTGTTTGGTCAACTTGTACTGCCCAAATAACAAAAATTGATATTGATGACAATTTCACTCTGGATAGAGTTTACTTAGGATTGAACAGTTCGACCGGAATTAAACTTGACGAGTTAAGTAATACAAATTTCGTCTCATTGCAGACCGGTATTATGATAAGCAACAGACTGAGTCCAACATTAAAAATACGGTCTTTCGGTGCTATGCGTCTTGAAAATAATGAAGAAATAAGCGGTTTTAGTGCTTATGAAATCATCATTACTCCACATAAAAAATTAGCAATTCACATAGGGGCAATGACTACCCCGACCACAGAGTTAAGACCAAATCCAACAACGTGGCAGAGTCAAGTAGAGACAAATGCCCAAGCGAAGATAATCGGTGGGCGTACGGGAATAAAATTACGCTATAATTTGAATTCAAAATCAGCGATTTCCTACGGTGTTTTTAATCATAGTGGAGTATTAGCTCATCATGTAAAATTTAAGTACGATAAAGTAAGTGTTGCGGGTTATATAGAATCTGATTTTTTCTTTACCGCAGTAGAATATCAATCAAAAAAAATCAATGCAACGATAACATATCTGTACAATAAAGAACTATCGGCATCGCTCTTTTATAATTTTTCAAATCAGTATAGTTTATTATTGGATTCCGAATATAATTTCCTTACCGAAAGAGTAATCAAAACCAATATTGGTCTAAGGAAATACTATGCAAGTAAAAAATTGCCTATTCGAGGTTTTTTTGTACTTAGTTATGACCCGGTTTTTGATAAAATACTTCAGGGAGGGTTTATGATTCATATTTAATTTATTTCTATGTGATATACCTCACATAAAATTCGTGATTTACATCCTATTAGACTGAATTCAAATTCTTCAATTTTGGAATGTAAATAAATAATAATCTGAATAGAAAAGTTATGCCATACATAAATATTAAAGTTACTGATGAAGGGTTGACAAAAAGACAAAAGCAACAATTAATTGCAGGAGCAACTCAATTAGTTGTTGACATACTAAATAAAAATCCAGAAACCACGCACGTAGTAATTGATGAAGTGCCACAGGATAACTGGGGAGTGAGAGGGAAACAATATTCAGAACTTAATAAATAAATATAGAAAAATAATGAAAAACAAAACGGTAATTATTACAGGTGCATCATCTGGAAATTGCAAAACACTTTATTGAAAAAAGAGAGCAATGTTATAATGAATTCTTCAAATGAAGAAAATTTGAAGAAAACCTATGAAGAGTTCGAGTCTCCTTTAAATGCTTTCTATTTGGCCGGAGATATAAGCAAGCGAGAAACTGGACAAAAATTAGTGGCGCTGGCCTTGGAAAAATTCGACTCAGTTGATGTTCTGATTAACAATGCTGGTCCATTTACTGAACAGAATAGGAGAAGTAAATGAAATCGCCGAAGCAGCTTACTATTTAGCCAGCGCCGACTTTATAACAGGAGAAACTATTAACTTAGCAGGGGGTCACTTCGTTGGTCACGCTATCTAAAAAAATCTATAAACAATTAGATAAATTCGAAATGAAAAATTTACATAAAATCATCTTAGTAGGAGTTTTGGCCTTAATGAGCACTGCAGGGTATTCTCAAAAATTAAAAAAAACAAAAGTTCTATTTGTAGTTACCTCTCATGATAAGTTGGGAGATACTGATAAAAAAACAGGACTCTGGATTGAAGAATTTGCAACACCCTATTACGAATTAGTTGATCAAGGAGTAAAAGTGGTAATTGCGTCTCCAAAAGGAGGTCAACCCCCAATTGACCCTAAAAGTACATCACCTGATTTTCAGACTGAAACGACTAAACGATTTTACAGTGATTCTAAAACACAGAGAAAATTTAGTAAAACATTAAAATTGAGCGAAGTGAGTCATGAAGATTATGATGCAGTATTTTATCCTGGAGGACATGGTCCGCTTTGGGATTTAGCCGAAGACACTAACTCTATTAAATTAATAGAATCATTTTACAACAACGACAAGCCAATTGCTTTTGTATGCCATGCTCCTGCAGCTCTGCAAAACGTGAAAGATCAAAGCGGTCAAGCGTTAGTAAAAGGTAAAAAAGTTACTGGATTTACAAATGGTGAAGAGGCTGCTGTTGGACTAACCAAAATAGTTCCATTTTTAATTGAAGACATGTTGATACAGAATGGTGCCATTTATAAGAAAGGAGCTGATTGGTCTTCTTTTGCGGTATCCGATGGTTTATTAATTTCTGGCCAGAATCCACAATCTGCAGGTTTAGTAGCTAAAACATTGCTAGAAAAAATTAAATCTATTAAATCATGTTCAGTAAGCAATTAGAAGAAATACAAGCTGTTCTCCAAAATTATTTTGAAGGTATTTATAACGGTGACGTAGTTCAGTTAAAAGAAGTTTTTCATTCAGAAACTCTACTTTTCGGAGATATTAAAGGCGTTCCCTATTTCAAAGCTATAACAGAATATATAGATGGCGTTAAAAGCAGAAAAAGTCCGAGAGACTTAGGCGAAGATTTTAAAATGGAAATACTTTCCATAGAGATATTGGGCAATAATGCGATAGTAAAGGCACAATTACCCATGTTAGGTTACCATTATTTCGACTTTTTGTCTTTAGCTAAAATTAACGAAGATTGGAAGATTGTCAATAAATTATTTACACATGTGGAATAAAACACGAGCATCCGAGTTGCTTAGAATAAAATATCCAATTATTCAAGGACCATTTGGCGGAAAATATTCTTCCGTCAAATTGGTTTCTTCCGTTTCAAATTTAGGGGGTTTGGGTTCATTTGGACTCAATTCCTATAGTCCAGAAGAAATATTGAAGATTGACGAAGATATTAAACGTTCAACTGATAAAGCCTACATGCTTAATCTTTGGGTTCCGTTTAAAGATGACCCTACTAATAGTTTTGAAAAGAAAGATTTTGATGCATTGAAAAAAGCTTTCACGCCTTATTTTGAACAATTGAAGGTTCCTCTTCCTGAAATGCCCAATCCAAAAACACAAAATTTCGAATTACAAGTAGAATCTGTTCTAAAAGCCAGGCCTCACGTGGCTAGTTTTATCTTTGGAATACCATCAAAGGAGATAATTCTTGAATTGAAAAAAAGAGGAATTACTAGCATGGCTACTGCAACTACACTTGATGAAGCCGTTATGATAGAGGAAGCAGGGATTGACTTGGTAATTGCATCTGGGTCGGAAGCTGGAGGACATCGCGCTTCTTTTATGAAATCCGCAGACGAATCTTTGACCTGTACGCGACTTTTGATTCATCAGGTAGTCGATAATGTTAGTACACCTGTAATCGCAGCTGGGGGCATTTCTAATGGAAAAGACATTGCTGATGTGTTAAAACTGGGTGCTGGCGCAGCCCAAATTGGAACAGCTTTTTTGGCAACGAATGAGTCAAATGCTTCAGATCTCCATAAATCTAAATTACTAACTAGTGAAACTATTAAAACCGATCTCACCAAAGTTTATACAGGAAGATTAGCCCGAGTAATTTCAACTGGTTTTTCTAAAGAAAATAATAACATCAAAATTACAGCTCCTTACCCAATTCAAAGTGCTTTTTTAAGCCCGTTGAGAAAGGCTGCCATAGAACAGAACAAGTTAGACTTGGTTGCATTTTATTCAGGACAACCTTCCACAACGCTTAAATATAAGTCTGTGCAGGAGCTATTCGTTTCATTAAAAGAAGAGGCATCAAAATATAGTTAACATTCACGAATAAATGGAAATAAAAACAGATAAATATTTTGAAAAAATAAAGGTGACTTTTAAAAACAATTTAAACAAATGGTTGATAAATTCAAGCGGAATTAATGTTAACGAAACTTACTTTTTCAGAATGAACAAAGTTTATGGTTAGTAGTGTTTTTCTGATTAATAGCTGTAGTGAATTAGGTGATGTTATCCATCCCTTGGTTCTCTCTTAATTTTTAATTAAAATCAAATGTAAATGTCAAAGAATTTATCGAAACGCAAAGAAACTTGGAATACAATTTTTATTTTCCTAATTATTGTTTCAATTGTAAGCACCCCGTTTTATCTTGCAATTGTTAATTTATATCCTTCTAGAATATACGTTGGAGCGCTTATGTGGTGTCCGGCAATAGCCGCAATAATTACACTTAAAATAAAAGGACGACCTATTTCTTCCTTACATTGGAATTGGGCAGATTTGAAATATATTCGCTGGTCTTATTTTACTCCTGCTATATATGTCTTCATTACCTATATACTCATTTGGTTTTTTGGATTAGGAGAATTATCGAATGTAGAGAGCATTATGGAATGGGCTAAAGAACTTGGATTAGTTGGATTTGGGACATTAAAACCAACATTTGTTATAATTATAGGTATTGTTTTGCTAGGAACTGTCGGTGTTATAAGAGCAATGGCAACGGTTTTAGGAGAAGAAATAGGCTGGCGAGGTTTTTTAATCTATGAATCAAGAAAAGTTCTTTCTTTTACCGGTGTATCCCTTTTTGTGGGATTCATCTGGGCATTGTGGCATTGGCCAATACTATTATATTACAGTGAAAATGTCACTTTGGAATTTACAACTTTTTTTGTTTTTGTAATTTCGATGTCATTTATTATGACTTACTATACTTTTAAATCTAAAAGTATATGGCCAGCAGTAATTTTTCACTCGGTAAGTAATGTATTTGTTCAAAAAGTATTCCCACCTTTAACAGAAAAAATCGAAGGAACTGAACATTGGCTTGGAGAGAATGGAATTATGTTTGCCATTGTAACCTTTGTATTTGCAATATACTTTTGGAGAAAAGCACTTAAAGAAAAATTATAATATATACATAAACAGATTTAATAATCAACACAATAAAATTTGATGAACACCCTAATAAAGTCAAAAAGAATAATATCTATTTTAATATTATATCTAATTAGCTCAAATTTTTCTTATGCACAGTCTGATGACTTAAAAAAACCAAAATTGGTCGTTGGAATTGTAGTAGATCAAATGAGGTCTGAACAATTATATAGATATGCAAAAAAATATAGCGAAGATGGTTTTAAAAGAATTTTACGCGATGGATTCAATTTTAAAAACACCCAATATAATTTTACGCCAACAGCTACTGCACCAGGTCACTCATCAATATATACAGGTACAACACCAGCAATGCATGGTATTATAGGTAATAGTTGGTACAATCGGTATAAAAAGAGCTATACCAGCAGTGTGGAAGATACTACCGTAGTTTTAATTGGTAGCAAGAAGCAAAATAATACAGGAGCTTCACCCAAACAGTTATTGACGACTACAATTTCTGACCAACTACGTCTGAATACTAATTTCAGATCAAAAGTAATTAGTGTTTCATTAAAAGACAGAGCAGCTGTATTACCTGGTGGTCATCTTGCCAATGCAGCATACTGGCATGATATCGAAACAAGTCCAGGCTATTTTGTTTCGAGTTCTTATTATATGAATGAATTACCTAAATGGGTAAGTCAGTTTAATAAATTAGAGAAATCGAGCAAATATTTAGATACTGTTTGGAATACGTTATTCCCGATAGAGAGCTATACTGAAAGCTATGGGGATAACAACAAATATGAGGTTGTCCTTGGAGAAAACAGCCCAACCTTCCCTTATGATTTCAAAAAACTTAGAGAAAAATATAGAAAAAGAAATATAGAATATTTGATGTTAGGGTTTTCACCAGCTGGAAATACATTACTCACTGAATTCGCTATGGATGTAGTTAAAAATGAAAAATTGGGTAATGATGAAGAAACAGATATGCTCACTATTAGCTATTCTGTTACGGATAAAGCTGGACATATATTCGGCCCAAATTCAGTTGAAATAGAGGACATTTATATAAGATTGGATCTTGAAATAGGTAAACTTCTAAGATACTTAGACAAAGAAATTGGTAAAGGCGAATATACACTATTTCTTACCTCTGATCATGGTGCAGTTCCAATAGCCTCTTATTTAAATGATCTAAAAATTCCTACTGGAGTCGCGAGAATAACAAGATATAAAGACCAATTAAGTAACTATTTGAACACTAAATATGGAGAAGGTTCATGGATTCAAAATTTCGATGGAGATCAGTTGTATTTGAACAGAAATATCATCAATGAGAAAAAATTACAATTAGAAAGTATTCAACAAGATGCTGCAAATTTTTTAGTAAATCTTGAAGGAATTAGTGGTGCTTTAACTGCCTATCACTTACAAACCAGTCAATATAATTCTGGTTTAAGAGAGCTCATTCAAAATGGATATCAACATAAAAGATCTGGCGATGTTCTTATAACTTTTGATGCTGGTTTAGTTCAAGATGATGATCCTGAAATTGAGGTATCTTCAGTAAAAGGAACCATTCATGGTTCAGGTTATAGTTATGATACTCATGTTCCTTTACTTTGGTTTGGAAATGGAATAACGCATGGAGAATCAGTTAGGAAAGTTTCACCTATTGACATATCATCAACACTAACAATGATGCTTAATCTTCAATTGCCAAGTGGAAATAGTGGAAGTCCATTAATAGAATTATTTAAATAATGTACTCAATAAGTCTATTAATTAAAATGAAACTAAAAAAGCACCTAAAACCATGTATCATTAATTGCTATGGCAAGTGATGATACACAAACACGTTAAGCACAATACTTAGAAATGAACGTCAACTTAAGTAATAAAAAATCAAATTAGAAACCAAAAATGAGAATAGAATCATTTAATGAACATATACACTATAATGATGATAGTATTATTACGAAAGTCATTTTAGAATCGTCGTTTTCAAGAGAGATTAGAATTCTATTGAAGCGGAAACAGATAATGAAAGAGCACAAAGCACCATTTCCAATAATAGTTCATGTTTTGGAAGGAGAAATTGAATTTGGAATTTAGGAAGATGTTCATTTACTAAAAAAAGGAGCAATTATTTCTTTAAATAGAAATATACCTCACAACTTAAAAGCACGAAAGGATAGTAGTGTTCGCTTAACACTTTTAAAGCTTGATAAGCCTGAACGTTTAGACAAAGTAATTGAAGACTCTAAACAATAGCAGTATGAAGATTATAGAAAACCGAAAAGATGTGAGCCAATTGATAAATGCTTTTTATGCTAAAATCAGAAAGAATGTATTATTAGGTCCTATTTTTAATAGGCATATTCAAGATGAAAAATGGTCAGAACATCTTACTAAACTCACTGATTTTTGGGAGACTAATTTATTTGGAATAGCAAAGTTTAAAGGAAATCCATCAGCAAAACATATAAATATTTTAATTATGGAACAAAAACACCCACTTCCACCATTTACGTTGGAAACTGCAAAACAAAAAATTCAAATAGCAGAAGATGCCTGGAATTCTCAAAATCCTGAAAAAGTAAGCTTAGCATATACTGTTGATAGTGAATGGCGAAATCGAAATACATTCATTAACGGTCGAGACAAAATAGTATCTTTTTTAACCAAAAAATGGAAAAATGAATTAGAATATAAATTAAAGAAAGAATATTGGTCACATATAGAAAATAGAATAGCCGTTAGATTTGAATACGAATATAGAAATGAAGATGGAAAATGGTTTAGGGCATATGGCAATGAGAACTGGGAATTTGATAATAATGGACTAATGGATAAAAGGTACGCAAGTATTAATGACCTTGAAATAAAAGAAAAGGATAGACGATTGTAAAAGATATAGAAGTGGGCAAACATGGTTTGGGTCTCTGATATCAAATATAGTAGAACCATAAATGGTTTTTGAAATTATTGAAAACCATTTAGAATTTGTTTATCATCATTAATCGGGAAATAAAATGAATGTAGTGATTATATATTGTCATCCAAGTAAAGAATCTTATACATATAAAATATTAAGACAACTAAAAAAAGTTTTGAGAAACGAAAACATAAAATTTCAAATCTCAGATTTATACGATATGGATTTTCAAGCTGAAATGACTGAACAGGAATACATGCGAGAAGGACTTTTAAATTTAGATTTACCAATTTCAACAGATGTACAAAAAGAACAGAAAAAAATTGAAAACGCAGATTGCATAATTTTCTTGTATCCCGTTTGGTGGAGTGATTGTCCTGCCAAATTGAAAGGTTGGTTTGATAGAGTATATACAGTTGGATATGCTTATGGATATAACACTAAAGGAAAAAAAATTAAGAAAATGAAAACTATCAAATATGGAATCTCTTTATGTACAGCTGGGCATCCTAATGAGTTTTTAGGTGAAATTGGTATTGCCGAAAGTATGAGAAATGTGATGATTGATGACAGATTGGGGCAACGGTTTAATAAAAAGGAGATGATAATATTGGGAGGAACTTTAGACCGAGAAAAAGTCGAGAATGAACATTCTGAAATAGTTAAGAACATTGGGAAACGAATAAAAAAGTACTGTGCTTAACAATGAATATAGTCAAAAGGTAAATATAGTAAAGCATCTTTAGCTAAAAATTAGCCGTTGCTTATTTGAGATAAAAATGTAAATAAAAAATATGATAAAACCCTATTTAATAAATGTGCATCAAGAAATTCTGGATGATTTGAATTTAAGAATCAAAAACACTCGTTGGCCTGATGAAATGGACAATTCTGAATGGAATTATGGCTCTAATTTATCATACATGAAAGAATTAAGCAATTACTGGCTCAATGATTTTAGTTGGAGAAAAGTTGAAAAGGAGATTAATGCATTTCCAAATTTTATGGCAGAAATTGATGGTCATCAAATTCATTTTTTACATATAAAAGGTAAGGGTGAAAAATCTATCCCTCTAATCATCACTCATGGATGGCCAGGCTCATTTATAGAGATGCTAAAACTCATACCACTATTAACTAATGACGAGAATTTTTCTTTTGATCTGGTAATCCCTTCAGTTATTGGATTCGGATTTTCTAGTAAATGTGTAGAATCTGGATGTGACAATGCTTATGTAGCAGGCGTATGGCATAAACTAATGCTCAAACTTGGTTATAAAAAATATGGTGCGCAAGGAGGAGATATAGGTTCTGGTATTAGTACGCGACTAGCAATGAAATATCCTGACCATATAATAGGGATACACCTTAATTATGTTTCTGATTCTTTTCAACCCTATATGACAGAAGAAGAACTTTCTGAAGATGTCATAAAATACAATCAAGGACTTGAAGAATGGGCATCTAGAGAAGCGGGATATGCCTATATACAAAGCACAAAACCAATAACATTGGGGTACGGATTAAATGATTCACCTATTGGTTTGTGCGCTTGGATAGTCGAAAAATTTAATAGTTGGAGTGATAATGAGGGCAACCTTGAAAACATATTTACAAAAGATGAAATATTAGCCAATATTACTCTTTATTGGATAACACAAACCATTCATTCATCTATAAGAATTTATAATGAGAATAGTAAAAACCCGATGAAGTTTGGAGTAAATGACTTCGTGAAACCACCAGTTGCTTATGCTAATTTTCCTAAGGAATTGTCTAGACCACCTAAAGCATACATGTCAAAAGGATATAATGTAACACGATGGACAAACATGCCAAAAGGAGGTCATTTTGCTGCTATGGAACAACCTGAATTGTTAGCTTCCGATATTAAAGATTTTTTCTATTCACTATAACTATTGAAAGAAAATGGAATTTGAAAACAAAAATGTATTAATTACTGGAGGTTCTAAAGGTATTGGCAGAGCTACGGCTATAGCTTTTGCAGAGAAAGGTGCAAACATTGCAATTAACTATAGATCTAATGATCTTGCTGCCAAAGAAACACTTTCGTTATTAAAGAGAGGGAATCACATTTTACTAAAAGGAGATGTGTCAAATGAGGGCACTCCTAAAACACTTATTAGCGATTTCATTAAGAAATACAACACACTAGATGTTTTGATAAATAATGCAGGTGTTGCAATCTTCCATGAAATTGATAATGTAAACTTTGATCATTGGAAAGATGCCTGGCAAACAACAATTAACACAAACTTAATATCCGTAGCTAATCTTTGTTACTGGGCTTCAAAAGCAATGATAAAAAATAATGGAGGTCGCATTGTTAATGTATCATCTAGAGGAGCATTTAGAGGAGAGCCTAACATGCCTGCATATGGATCTAGTAAGGCTGGCCTCAATTCCTTGAGTCAATCACTTGCTAAATCACTTGCAAAGTACAATATAGGAGTTGGTGTTGTTGCTCCAGGGTTTACCGATACAGAAATGGCTACAAGTGCATTAACAGATGAAGAAAAAGAAAGTCTACTACTAGAATCCCCTTTCAAAAGAATGGCGAAGCCTAGTGAAGTAGCGCATGCAATAGTATTTCTTGCATCCAAACAGGCATTGTATTCTTCAGGAGCAATCATTGATGTAAATGGAGCTTCATATTTAAGAACATGATATTCGGAGACTTAAAAGTTGCCCTTAAAAATAACAAAACCCTGACAAGCAATTGTTTATCAGGGTTTCTAGTACTCGAGGTGGGAATCGAACCCACACTCCCGAAAGAACTGGATTTTGAATCCAGCGCGTCTACCAATTCCGCCACTCGAGCATATTCGGATGGCAAAATTAGCAAAATATTTTTTTCTGGCCATTAAATAAGTAATAAAATAAAGGTCAGAGTGAAAATAAATTTCTAAATTTGCACCTTGTTTTCAGAAAAAAGTTTTAACTCATTACAATACAACATTTTACCCTATGCCAACCGCAGTTACAGAAGCAAAATTTTTTACATGTAGTCAAAGTACCGAACTTGCAGAAAAAATAGCAACTGCCTATGGTGCTAAATTAGGTAATGTTATTACATCGACCTATAGTGATGGTGAGTTCCAACCTTCTTTTGAAGAATCTGTAAGAGGATCCAGAGTTTTTATTATTGGATCAACACATCCTAATTCTGATCATCTTATGGAAATGTTATTAATGCTTGATGCTGCCAAAAGAGCTTCTGCTAGACATATCACTGCTGTGATGCCATATTATGGATGGGCCAGACAGGACAGAAAAGACAAACCAAGAGTTCCTATTGCTGCAAAATTAATTGCAAAAATGCTTGAAACAGCAGGAGCTACAAGAATTATTACAATGGATTTGCATGCAGATCAAATTCAGGGATTCTTTGAAAAACCAGTAGATCATCTATTTGCCTCTACTATTTTCTTACCTTATCTGCGATCACTAAATCTAACTGACCTTACGATTGCCTCACCAGACATGGGAGGATCAAAAAGAGCTTATGCCTATTCTAAGGCATTAACGAGCGATGTAGTAATTTGCTATAAACAAAGAGCAAAAGCCAATGTGATTTCACATATGGAACTTATTGGAGATGTAACAGGAAAAAATGTAGTCTTAGTTGATGATATGGTAGATACCGCAGGAACATTAACCAAGGCAGCAGATCTAATGATCGAAAGAGGTGCAAAAAGTGTTAGAGCTATTTGTACTCATCCTATCCTTTCGGGTAGCGCTTATGAGCGATTAGAAAACTCAAAATTAGAAGAATTAATTGTAACCGATTCTATTCCTCTAAAACAAGAAAGTAATAAAATCAAAGTTGTAAGCTGTGCAAATCTATTTGCAGATGTTATGAACAAAGTTCATAAAAACGAGTCGATCAGCTCTAACTTTATAATGTAAATACTAATTAATAAATTTTTAAAATGAAATCATTAACAATCAATGCATCTCAAAGAGAAAGCGTAGGCAAGAAAGCAACAAAAGCCTTACGTAATGCTGGACAGGTACCTTGTGTTATTTATGGTGGAGACACTATTGTACACTTTGCAGCACCAGAAATTGCTTTCAAAAACTTAGTGTATACTCCAAACGTTCATACCGTGGTAATAGCTTTGGATAATGGTACAAAAATAAATGCTATCCTACAGGATATTCAATTTCACCCTGTAACCGATAAAATTTTACATATCGATTTTATTGAAATTTTTGACGATAAGCCAATCACTATGGAGATTCCTTTCAGAACGACAGGAAGTTCAAGAGGGGTTCTTAATGGAGGTGTACTACGTTTTAACCTAAGACGTATTAAAGTAAAAGGTCTTGCAACTAATCTTCCAGATCTTATCGAAGGAGATATCACCAACCTAAAAATCGGAAATAAATTAACCGTTACCGATGTAGCAAGTGATAATTTTACGATCCTACACCCAGACAATACAGTGATCTGTATGATTAAGACATCTCGTACTGCTGTTGAAGACGAAGAAGAAGAAGAAGAAGAAACTGAAGGTGCAGCTGAAGGCGCAACTGAAGGTGCAGAAGCTCCTGCAGCAGAAGCATAATCTTACGGTTTTAATATAATATAAAAGCATTCTGAATTGAATTCAGAATGCTTTTTTTATTTTTATGAAAATTTTCGGAGCGTATCCCCCACGCTTCAACGTGGAGGCCGGGCTATATGCTGTATCTTTTTTTGCAACCCATCGACTAGCTCAGGGCAGCAAAAAAAGGATGCCGCTCCTATCCCTCACGCAAATAAAAACAACATGTTTTCGATAATTAAAAAATTATTTTCTAAACAACCCCATGAAAATCAAGAAGATCTCATGAAAAAATTTCTTGTTGCCGGTCTAGGTAATATTGGTCCAAAATACCACAATACTCGTCATAATATCGGTTTTAAAATTCTGGATGCTTTGGCCAAAGAAGAAAATCTCACTTTCGAAACCAAAAAACTAGGCGATCTTACTACATACAAATACAAAGGAAGAACCATTATACTTCTCAAACCTAATACCTATATGAACCTTAGCGGAAAAGCAGTTCGATATTGGTTAGAGAAAGAAAAAATACCTTTAGAAAACCTTTTGGTTGTTACCGATGATATTAACCTCTCTTTTGGTACTATCCGTCTCAAATCCAAAGGCAGTGCTGGCGGTCATAATGGACTTAAAGACATCGAAGCACAATTACAAACTTCTAAATATTGCAGGTTTAGATTTGGAGTTGGTGATGAATTTGGTAAAGGCAGACAAGTAGACTACGTATTAGGAGAATGGAATCCCGAAGAAGAATCTGCTATACCAGAACGATTAGAAAAAGGAATCACTTTGATTAAATCTTTTGCCACTGCAGGAACATCAAATACAATGAATACCTTTAACGGAAAATAAAGAAATGTCTCAGAACTATTTTTTATTTTTACAACTGCTTAAAATCTTACTTCTCAAAATGAGCCATAACAATCATAATAACTTTCTACCTAGCAATAGACAGGTTATATTATTTATTAACGAATTCTATCTGACAATTGAAATCAAATCAAAAATGAACAGATGAAACGTTATACTAATGCAAAAACATATGATAGCCAAATACATTCTGTAGTTACTATAGGTACTTTTGATGGTGTACATATTGGTCACAAAAAAATAATAGAACGCCTGATAGAGAGTGCCAGAAAAAACAATCTGGAGTCGGTTATTCTTACATTTTTTCCACATCCCAGAATGGTACTACAACAGGATTCGGATATTAAACTTATCAACACTATTGATGAGCGTATACAGATATTAGAAAAGACAGGACTAGACAGTTTGGTTATTCATCCATTTACCAAAGAATTCTCTCGTCTAAGTGCGGGAGAATATGTACAACAAATGCTTGTTGATTGCCTTAAAGCAAAACATGTTATTATAGGATATGATCATCGGTTTGGGCGTAATCGCAATTCTAATATCACAGATCTTGCTTCTTATGGTATACAAAATAATTTTACTGTAGAAGAAATTTCTAAACAAGATCTTGATGATGTCGCGGTAAGTTCTACCAAAATCAGAAAAGCACTATTCGATGGAAATATTACTCAAGCAAATGCGTATCTGGGGTATTGCTTTATGTTAACCGGTAAAGTAGTAGAAGGAAAAAAACTTGGGCGTAAACTTAACTATCCGACAGCTAATTTACATATCAAAGAAGATTACAAACTAATTCCAAAAAATGGAGTCTATATTGTAAAATCATTTATTGATAGCAAAACCTATTTTGGAATGATGAATATAGGCACAAATCCTACGGTAAACGGCACTCGACAAACGATAGAAACTCATTTCTTTGACACTTCTTTTAATTTATATGACAAAAAGATTCAGATCGAAATGATAAAACGTATTAGAGATGAGAAAAAATTTGATTCCCTAGAGCAATTACAAGATGCTATGCAGCAAGATGAAGATTTTTCTCGTGATTTTATAAATTCTTTGGTATGATCAATCGTTGGCTATTCACTCATATAGATAATAGTTCCCTTATTATATTTAGAGTTTTTTTTGGATTCCTGATTGCTTCAGAAGCTATTGGAGCTATTTTTACAGGCTGGGTTACTCGCACCCTAATCGAGCCCAAATTTACTTTTAACTTTATTGGTTTAGATTTTTTACAACCTTTACCCGGTAATGGTATGTATTATTATTTTGCCATAATGGGGGTTTTTGGCCTTTTAGTAATGATTGGTTTTAAATATCGATGGAGTATGATTGGCTATACCATATTATGGGCAGGGGTTTATTTTATGCAAAAAGCATCTTATAACAACCATTACTATCTCTTATTACTACTTTGCATAATAATGTGCACGCTACCAGCAGGGAATTATTTCTCGATAGATGTAAAACAAAATCCATTACTCAAAAAAATTGCGATGCCCAGGTGGTGCATATTAGTTATTATTGCTCAACTCTGGATTGTATATACCTATGCATCGGTAGCTAAATTATATCCAGACTGGCTAGATTTTACTGTTGCCAAAAACCTGATGATTGGTAAAGCAAATTATCCTATTGTAGGAAACATTCTTCAGGAACATTGGACACATGTTTTTATTGCATATTATGGTATCTTATTCGACTTATTGATTGTCCCCTTACTACTGTGGAGGAGAACCCGATTAGCCGCTTTTTGTTTTAGTGTATTTTTCCATATTTTTAATTCTATTGTTTTTCAAATAGGGATATTTCCATATTTATCATTGGCATTTACCGTCTTTTTCTTTACAAGAGAAAGGGTACATCATCTGTTTATGAGAAAGAAGGAATTTTATAATGCAGGAGAAGTCATTATTCCTTCATACCGTAAATTTCTACTTCCTGTACTAACAATATGGTTTGTTATACAAATCTTGCTTCCTATTCGTCACTGGATTATCCCGGGAGATGTATTATGGACAGAAGAAGGTCATAGAATGAGTTGGCGTATGATGCTAAGAGGTCGATACGGTACTACTAATTTCTATTTTGTAGATAAAAATGATCCTAAAGCATTGCAAAAATTAATAAACAAAAATGATTACCTCTCCAAAAAACAATTGCGGTTAGTATCATCAAAACCAGATGCTATGTGGCAATTTGCACAAAAACTCAAGGCCGAATATGCCATAAAAGAAAAAGATATTGCCATCTATGTCCATAGTAAAGTATCTATTAATGGCAAAAAATACCAAACACTTATCGACCCAAAAGTTGATCTGGCCAGTGCTTCATGGAATTATTTTACTACAAATCCATGGGTTCTCAAGTATGAAGAAAAAGAATAAAATAGTCTTATGATTTATGGCATAAAAAAGAGTCAAAGCGTTCTTTTTTATGATAAAACAAGCTAAAATTAAGTTATTTTTCGATACCTATAGTATTTGATTGTAAAACCTTATGTAGTTTTGCATAGTTTAAAATCAAGGAAATACGGTTTTAACTCGAAATTATATACTCTAATTTGTGTACTTAATTTCGGTTCACAAAAATCATTACAATGCATTCATATTTAATAAAGGGAATTTGTAGCATTCTTCTGTTGTTTTTCTTTTCTGCACATAGCCAAAACAACAGGCAGAATACTAATTATACTTTTTTTGGTATTATTCCTAACACCGTAGATGCGCAATTATATCGCCAGCTTAAAAACAGTCCGGATGTTATTACGCGCCTACAATTAATTGAAAAAATAGCTCAAATACACCTGCAAGCAGGCAATACCGATTCTATAACGTATTATGGAGATCTTTTAAAAACAACAGCGCTAGAAGAAAATATTTCAGACAAACCATTATACCTTTCTATAGCAAACAATATTATCGGGCACGGAAAACTTAAAAACGGTCTCTATGATGCAGCGATGAAACATTTTATCGAAGGTATCACCAACTCTCCTATTCCCAAAATGCAAACGATGTATTACAAACACCAACTCGGATTGGGTGCTGTATATCTGGAACAAAAAAAATATGATCTAGCGCTCCCCATTTTTGAATCCTGCATTACAGAGTCTAAGAATAAGGAAACCATAATACTGGCCGGAAAGTTTTTAGGAGATATTTATTTTCATAAAAACAATATTGAAAAAGCAAGATCCTATTATTTTTCTGTATTAGAGGATCTCCCTGATACTCCAAATAAAATAGCGATAGAGGTTCGATTAAAACTCGGGCGACTCGAACTTTTTAATGACCGAACCATAAAGGCAATGGAATATTTTATGCCTGCAAAAGAGCAAGCTCAAGAAAATCATTTCTATGATCTATATATAGAAGCCGTATATCAAATAGGTCGCGTATATTATAAATTAGAAGATTACGATTCTGCAGAAATGATATTAAACTCTGCATATGTAAATGCGGTACAATGGAACAGGCTAGAATTGCAAAAAAAAGTTATCCATATGCTAAAGGGGTTGTATGCAAGTCGTGGAAATTATAAAAATGCATATTCATTAATGACCCAATACGTAGATGTTTCTAACCAAATCACTACAAAACAAAATAAAAAAATTGTAAAAGAACTAGAGGTTAAATATCAGACACTTCAAAAAGAGAAAGAGATATTATCACTTAAAGAAGAGCAGTTAATAAAGGAAAGTGAACTTAAAAGACAACGAACTATCAAAAAAGCATTTTTGATCGGTTTTCTTGCTGTACTATTACCAGTAGTCGGTTTGCTATTTATGTATTTTCAGAAATTAAAGACTCAAATAGCACTCAACAAATCTCAAGAAGAAGTTAATACTCAAAAAGTATATGGGCTAATGAAGGATCAGGAATTAAATCTGATCAAAGCCACAATGGAAGGGCAAGATAAAGAAAGACAACGCCTTGCACGAGAGTTACATGATAGTGTTGGTGGTAATCTGGCAAGTATAAAATTGCAGCTTTCTAACTCTGGTAAAACCGATGATCAAGAAGCAAATATTATTAAACAAGTCGATGAGACCTACAACCAGGTAAGAGATTTTTCTCACAACCTTATCCCAAAAAAGTTTCAAAAAAATCCGATTACCTCATTGATAAAAGAATATATCAATAATGTGATCAATGGTAGCGGTCAGCAAATATCATTTCACCCATATCCCAAAAATCAGATTAACCAAATTAGTCCGACTCTTACAGAAGAATTATTTAAGATCATACAAGAACTATTAACTAATTGTCTTAAACATGCTAAAGCCAAAAATATCGATATCTATCTCAATCATCACGATGATTCGATACAACTACTTTTTGAAGATGATGGTGTAGGTTTCGAGAGTGGAAAAGCAGTTGATGGAATTGGGTTTAAAAACATAAAGACTCGTTTGAGTACTTTATCCGGAGATATGTTCATAGACTCTGTAATTCAAAGAGGTACGGTCATCAATATAGAAGTCCCTATTGCATAAATTTTTATGTTCTTAAATGGGTTTGAATAAATTTCTTAAAATTCACTATAGAACTACAACCTAAAACCTCACTTTTCTTTAAATTTGCTCCTTCATTGCGATAGGGATAGTAGTGGCATCCTTTTTCTTGATCATTAATACCCTTGGACAAACTTAGAGTAGCCAAGAAAAAGATATAACGAATAGCCCGGAAATCGCCCAAAAAAGATATCATGTTAATAGTACAAAACATCATAGCAAACAAAGAAGCGTATATAAAAGCCTTGACAAAAAGGAATTTTGACGCCGCTGCTGTTTTAGAAGAAATTATTGGCCTGGATGAAAGTCGACGTGCCACACAGACTAAATTAGACAATATTCTAGCCGACTCTAATAAATTCTCTAAAGAAATAGGGATGCTATTTAAAAATGGTGAACAGCAAAAAGCAAACCTGTTAAAAGAGAAAACTGCACAATTAAAAGATAGCTCTAAGCAATTATCAACAGAACTTACTGATATCCAAGAGAAATTAATCCAGTTACTGTACACCATCCCAAATGTCCCTCACGATTCTGTTCCTAATGGTCAAAGTGACGAAGACAATGAAGAAATTTTTCGTGAAGGTGATATACCCGTTTTAGAAGAAGGCGCGTTACCACATTGGGAGCTTGCTAAAAAATATGATATTATTGATTTTGAATTGGGTGTAAAAATAACAGGAGCTGGTTTCCCTGTGTATAAAGGTAAAGGTGCTCGATTGCAACGTGCTTTGATTAGCTATTTTTTGGATAAAAATACTGATGCAGGGTATAAAGAATTTCAGGTACCTCATCTGGTTAATGAAGCATCAGGATATGGTACTGGACAATTACCCGATAAAGAAGGGCAAATGTATCATGTAACCGGAGATGATCTATACCTTATCCCTACTGCAGAAGTTCCTGTGACCAATATGTTTAGAGATGAGTTATTACAAGAAAGTGATCTTCCTATTTGCTGTACGGGATATACTCCATGTTTTAGACGTGAGGCAGGTTCTTATGGTGCGCATGTACGTGGTTTAAATCGTTTGCATCAATTTGATAAGGTAGAAATTGTGCGTATCGAAAAACCAGAAAACTCGTATAATGCTCTTGATGGAATGGTAGATCATATAAAAAGTATCCTTAACGATTTACAATTACCGTATCGTATACTACGCCTTTGTGGTGGGGATATTGGATTTACTGCTGCACTAACATTTGATTTCGAAGTTTTCTCTACAGCGCAAGATCGTTGGTTAGAGATTAGTTCTGTATCTAACTTTGAATCTTATCAAGCTAATCGCTTAAAATTAAGGTTTAAAGATGCGAAGGGAAAAAATCAGTTAGCACATACACTTAATGGAAGTTCATTAGCATTACCTAGAGTACTTGCAGGTATATTAGAAAATTACCAAACTCCAAAAGGCATCAAAATCCCTGAAGTACTAGTTCCTTACTGTGGATTTGAATATATAGATTAAGGGATCCATAACATATTACTAAAGCGCATTTTGCTATCTTTACAAAAAAACTTGCAAAATGCGCTTTATCTTTTTCTATATTACCCTGTTGTTTACTTTTTCGACGATTGCGCAGTCGGAACAGTTAGCAAAAAACTATATCCAGCAGGGACAATACGAAAAAGCACTTTCTGTCTACAAAAAATTATATACCAAAAACCCAAACCGAATTAATTATTTATTAGGGTTAGTAGAATCTCATCAACAATTAGAACATTTTGATAAAGCAGAGAGCATTCTAAAAAAGCGAATTGAGAAAATTCCAAATAATGCTCAAATTCTGGTCGAATTAGGGCACCATTATGATCTGCAAGGTAAAACAGAGCAAGCTCGTACTTACTATGATAAAGCTATAGAAACCTATAATAACAATAATGCAAATCATGCCTATTCACTTGCCCAAACTTTTGAAAAATATAGTTTATTAGATGAAGCAGCTTTAATTTATGAAAAAGGGATGAAGCACAATCCCAGAGCAAATTTTAATGTACAATTAGCCAAAATCTATGGAGAACAGGGGAAACTAGAAAAAATGTTTGATAGCTATTTGGCATTATTGCGATTGCAGCCTAATTATATAAATATTGTACAACGAAATTTTAGTGACTACATAACAGATAGTCCAACGGGTGAGGCAAATGTTATATTTAGAAAGTTATTGATTAAAAAACTCCAACGGAATCCCAATATCTTATATAATGAAATGCTAAGCTGGCTTTTTGTACAACAAAAGGAATTTAAAAAAGCATTTATACAAGAAAAAGCAATATATAAGCGTAAACAGGAAAGTCCCGAAGGGATTATAGATCTGGCAAGAATTGCTATTTCGGAAAAAGATATTAAGTCTGCGGTAGAAATTCTAAATTATATTTTAGAAACATCGGCTTCAAAAGATATGAAGCTTACAGCTCATAAAATTATCCTGAAGGCAAAAGTAGATAATGCCTCCAAAAAAGAACATAAAACTATTATAGAGCAATATAATACAGTATTTAAGGAATATGGAAAAGCCAGAGAAACTATAGGATTACAGATTGATTATTCGCATTTTCTAGCTTTTAAACAGGATAAAAAACAGGAAGCTATTCGTTTTTTAAAAGATATATTAGATAGAGAACCACTATCAAGGTTTCAATCTTCTAGAATAAAAATGAAAATTGCAGATATTCTGGTATTGGATCAAAAATTTAATCAGGCATTAATTTATTATACCCAGGTACAAAATGCTTTAAAAAATAATTTCTTAGCGCAAGATGCTAGGTTTAAAGTAGCAAAGACCAGTTATTATAAAGGGGATTTTGCCTGGGCACAAACGCAACTCGATGTACTAAAGTCTTCTACCTCTCAATTGATTGCTAACGATGCTATGGAGTTAAGTCTAATTATTAGTGATAATTCTCTTGAGGATTCTACTCAAACTGCTTTAAAGATTTTTGCAAAGGCCGATCTATTAGCTTTTCAGAATAAAAATCAGGATGCAATTACTATGCTTGAAATTATCTTAACTCAACATAAAGGTGAAAAAATTGAGGATGAAGCTTTTTTACGACAGGCTAAACTATTTGAAAAAGAAAAGCAATTCGAAAAAGCTAAAATCAACTATCTAAAAATTATTGAATTTTATAATGATGATATCCTCGTTGATGATGCCTATTATTGGTTAGCCGAGCTCTATGTGAATGAGCTAGGAGAGCCCGAAAAAGCTAAAGAATTATATGAAAAGATAATTTTTAATCACGCAGATAGTATTTATTTTGTAGATGCCCGAAAAAAATACAGAACCTTAAGAGGAGATGCTATAAATTAAATCACCTGTAAATCTTTGCTTCTTTGTAACTTTGCGCCTTTGTGATTATACTAAATACTATTTCCCAAAACATTAACAACTAACATGTACATATATAACGTTACCATAAATATAGAAGAAACTATCCATGACGAATGGTTAGATTGGATGAAAGAGGAGCATATACCTGATATGCTTTCCACGGGAAAGTTTAGTAAAGCATTAATGACTAAAGTATTGGTAGAAGAAGAAATGGGAGGTGTCACCTATTCTGTACAATACACGACCAACAATAAAGAAACTTTACAAAAATACTATGATGAGGACGCAGATCGTCTTAGGTCAAAATCTAATCGTTTTACTGGTAAATTTGTAGCGTTTAGAACCGAGTTAGAAATTGTAAGTGAACGGAATGAGTAAATCAAAAAAAAATAAAAAATATAGCTCCAGTCCCAAATCTTCTTTCGAAAAAACTGCAGTAAAGGCAAAAAAACACCTGGGACAACATTTTCTAAAGGATGAAAATATTGCCAAAAAGATTGGTGACACCCTTACTTTGCAAGGTTACAAAAATGTTGTTGAAATTGGCCCAGGAATGGGAGTTCTTACCAAATATATTCTTCAAAAAGATATTGATGTTATAGCCATGGATCTAGACAGAGAGTCTATCGAATATCTTAACACTAATTTTCATCTCGAACATACAGAAGCGCTAAGAGGAAATACTACATTTCGAGTAATAGAGGCTGATTTTCTAAAGTTTGATCTAAATTTATTATTTACCAAAGAACAATTTGCAATAACAGGTAACTTTCCTTACAATATTTCTACTCAAATTGTTTTCAAAACATTAGAAAACAAAGATCGTATTCCTGAATTTACCGGGATGTTTCAAAAAGAAGTTGCCCAGCGTATTTGTGAAAAAGCGGGTAGTAAAGCCTACGGTATTCTTTCGGTGCTTACACAAGCTTTTTATGATGCCGAATATCTATTTACTGTTTCTCCAGATGTTTTTAACCCTCCTCCCAAGGTAGATAGTGGAGTATTGCGATTGATTAGAAAAAATGAATATGCTCTGCCTTGTGATGAAAAATTATTTTTTAGAGTCGTAAAGACTGCTTTTGGACAACGTCGTAAAACTTTAAGAAATAGTCTTAAAACTTTTGAATTGAATGATGAGACCAAAACATTAGAAATTCTGACTAAACGCCCCGAACAATTGTCTGTTGATCAATTTATAGAATTGACATTATTAATTGAAAAACAACAGGTTAAGTGATTAACATACTCATAAAGTCTAATTAAATTCTTTGGTTATCTTTGTGGGCGTTTGTGAAGGGGATCACTAAATACTGAGTATATGCAATTTAAAGTTTCTAATGAGTTAATCGAACAGGTACGACACCTCATCCGTGAAGAAGGTGATACTCGTCTGCGCGAAATGCTTAGTGAAATACATTTTGCTGATGTTGCCGAAATCATTAGTGAACTTGGCTTATCTGAAGCTACCTACCTTATTAAATTATTGGATAGCGAAAAAACCTCTGAAGCTCTTATGGAGCTCGAAGAAGATTTTCGTGAACGTATCCTTGAAAACCTTTCTGCAAAAGAGATTGCAGAAGAGTTAGAAGAAATGGCTACTGATGATGCTGCTGATATTGTTGCCGAACTTCCCGATGATCGTGCAGAAAAAGTAATTGCCGAGATAGAGGATGAAAAACGTGCAGAAGATATTAAAGAGCTTCTTACCTATGATGAAGATACTGCAGGTGGACTAATGGCTAAAGAGCTCGTAATGGTAAAAGAAACCTGGACCGTAGCTGGTTGTGTTAGAGAAATGCGACGACAGGCAGAAAATGTTACTCGAGTACATTCTATTTATGTTGTAGATAAAGATGAAAAGTTAAAAGGTAGACTATCTCTTAAGGATTTACTTACTGCCTCTGCAAAAACTCATATTAGCGAAGTATATATTCCAAAAGTAGATTCTGTAGATGTAGATACCGAAGGAGAAGAAGTAGCTCGTATTATGCAAAAATATGATCTTGAAGCTATCCCTGTAGTAGACAAAGAAAATGTATTGGTTGGTCGAGTAACTATAGATGATATTGTAGATTTTATTAAGGATGAGGCTGAGAAAGATTATCAATTAGCCGCGGGTATTTCTCAAGATGTAGAAGCAGATGATAATGTATGGGAGCTTACCAGAGCACGATTACCCTGGTTAATTTTAGGCCTTTTTGGGGGATTAGGAAGTGTATTCATTATGCAGGGCTTTGAAGGTGTAATGACCAATCCAAGAATTAGAGATTTATTTTTCTATACACCACTAATTGCTGCTATGGCAGGAAATGTTGGTGTTCAATCCTCTGCAATTATTGTACAAGGGTTAGCAAATAACGTAGTAAAAGGAAGTTTATTAAATCGATTATTAAAAGAAGTAAGCCTTAGTTTAATTAATGGTTCTGTATTAGCACTACTTATTATTGTTTTTGGTTTTATAATGAGCTATGAACTCTCGTTTAGTTTAACCATAGCAATTGCACTTATGAGTGTTATTATTGTAGCTGCACTTATTGGTACTTTTGTTCCTATTATTCTTGATAAAAGAGGTATTGATCCTGCAATTGCTACAGGTCCCTTTATTACAACAAGTAATGATATTTTTGGGATCTTCTTATTCTTTTATATAGCAAAACTTATTTTAGGATTTTAGATCACAAATCTTCTTTCAAATTTTAAAATAGTTGTATTTTTAATCGATATCAACTCTCCTATTCATGAAATCCGA
This sequence comes from Aquimarina macrocephali, assembly GCF_051627225.1. Taxonomy (NCBI): domain Bacteria; kingdom Pseudomonadati; phylum Bacteroidota; class Flavobacteriia; order Flavobacteriales; family Flavobacteriaceae; genus Aquimarina; species Aquimarina macrocephali. The sequence goes on along the minus strand of NZ_CP151795.1, from coordinate 2,464,281 downwards.
AATTTTTGAATTCCATTTTACAGTTCCGGCATCAGCAATAGATGATATGGATCATGTAAATAATGTAGTGTATCTACAATGGGTACAAGATGTTGCCAAAAAACATTGGGAATCCAGAACCGATGAGAGCATTAGGAACACATATGTCTGGGTAGTTCTTAATCATTATATAGAATATCATAGCCCTGCTTATGAAAATGATGAAATCACACTACAAACCTGGATTGATAATTATAGAGGTGTTAGAAGTGAACGTCATACTAAAATTATAAACACGACCACTCAAAAAGTATTAGTTTCTGCCAAGACAAGCTGGTGTTTTTTACATAAGAAAACACTAAGACCTGCAAGAATCCCAGATGAAATCACTTCTTTATTTCTTTAAATAATGAAGAAACATTTCTATTGTTTTTTAAAAAGAAAAACATCAATAATACAGCAAAAATAGAATGTGAGTTCGGTGTAACAAAATTTACGTCAGTCAGAGTGATTTTCGATAGAAAATTGTCCTTGGACCAAGCTCAGCAGAGCTATCAAAGGCAAGTAAATTTTCAAGCAAAAGCCTTGTCATCCTGAGCTTCGTCGAAGGGTCGATACAATTTTTCTCCATTTCATTATGAAAAACCACTCAATTTGACGGTTTTTTAAATTAAAGCCTTACATCAAACTCACATTATAAACAAAAGAGGATGTCTGATAAATCAAACACCCTCCCACGCCAAGTCAAGTTATAGTTGGTAAACAAAATTTAGTACGCTTTACTTTTTTATTATTTTAGTCTTATCAGTGAGGGTTTTAACATCTAATTCGGGATTACCATATACATACACTATGCTTTTTCCTTGCGCATAAAGTTCCAAATTTCTTTTAGCGTATACATATGCATCTGCAGAATTATAAGTGTTTAAATCTGTAGAAGAAGTTTTCATTTTTTTAGCCTTAAGTTTTGATGAATCTTTAACATCAAAAGAAGCATAATCTGTATCTCCATCCATATTTAATTCGGCAGCTTTGGTCATGGCAACTTTTATTTTATCTGTAACTACATAAGCTTTCAAATCTGTTTTGCCATTCATAATAATCGTAGTATTTTCTGATTTTATTTTAATTTTTCCTCTTACTTTATCATATAATGTAACTCTAACATCATCTGCTTTTATATTCAAATCCAAATAACTCGAATCATAGCCACTGATATATAATTTTTCAGAAATCAACTTTTTGTTACTTTTTACTTTAGCATCATTTTTAAGTATAATATGCTCTATTTCTTTTACATTCAAACTTATTTCTAGTTTTCTGCTTCTCACAATTCTATTGGTGGTATATATTTTTAATATACTGTCTTTTACTTTAAACTGAACGATATCGATTAGATTCTCATCGGTTTTTAGGTAATATCCACTTTGATCACTTTGATTTAAAATTACTTCTAATTCATCATCAATTTCGACAGTATTAAATGTTTCAGAAATATCTTTAGTGATTTCATTTATAATTCTATTTCCCTTAATTTTTGGTTTTTTTTGTGCGAAAATGGATATACTAAAGGATAGTAAAGCAACTATAAGCATTAATTTTTTCATTCTAAGGGCCATTTATTTTGTGTTTAAGTGTCTATAATAATTAAGACACCGTTTTTTTAGAAAGTCACATTTTGGTTCTTTTAAAAAAAATCTTAAGCTTTATTTTACTACCTAATATTCTTTAAGCAGTATCTTACTTTGGCTTATAAATACTCTAAATATTGATAGTTCTTCTTTGGAATTTTGATCACACACATTAAGTCATAAAAGAAAACAAAACACAAGAATAAAATGTGATAAAATGATGACCTCATCTTAAATATTTCTAAAATTAAGGGATGATACATACCAAAGATACTGTATCTAATCTTTTATTAACTAATTTTGATGATCTATACAAAATATATGAAAATACTTCACCTCGATACAAACCATCCTCTGCTTTTAAGTCAACTCAAACAAGTTAGTTTTCAAAATGATGAAGATTGCACTTCTACAAAAGAAGAGATCGAATCCAAAATTCATAACTATAATGGAATTATCATAAGAAGTCGATTTGCCATTGACAAAACTTTTTTGGATAAAGCCAAAAACTTAAAATTTATAGGACGTGTAGGTGCAGGATTAGAAAATATCGATATCGAATACGCAGAGAAATTAGGGATCAAACTATTTAACGCACCAGAAGGGAATCGCAATGCAGTGGGTGAGCATGCACTGGGAATGATATTATCGTTATTTAATAAATTAAATAATGGAGATCATAGTGTACGAAACGGACAATGGCTTCGTGAAGAGCATCGTGGTGTAGAACTCGATGGAAAAACGGTGGGTATTATCGGGTACGGTAATATGGGTAGAGCCTTTGCAAAAAAGTTACGGGGTTTTGCTGTGGAAGTTATTTGCTATGATATTAAAAATGATGTAGAAAACAGTGATGCAACACAAGTAGATCTTGATGAGTTCTTTGAAAAAATCGATGTTTTAAGTCTACACACTCCAGAAACTCCAGAGACTATAGGAATGATCAATAACACATTCATCAATAAATTCAAAAAACCATTTTGGCTCATCAATACTGCCCGAGGAAAAAGTGTAGTGACTGAAGATCTGGTTAAAAGTATAAAAGAAGGAAAAATATTGGGAGCAGGACTAGATGTTTTAGAATATGAAAAGTCATCTTTTGAGAATTTATTTACTTCAGAAAAAGATATGCCAAAAGAATTTAAAGAACTCCTTAAAATGAATAATGTAATCTTAAGTCCACATGTCGCAGGTTGGACCATAGAATCTAAAGAGAAATTAGCACAAACGATAGTTGATAAAATTAAAGCAGAGTTTTGTTAAAAGAAGTATTCATAACGTTATTATCCAATTACATAAAGGATACCGATTATATAGAATCCTTATGGGTCGATGTTGTAAAGTATCATGGTAAAAAGAACAGATACTATCATAATCTTTCTCATTTAGAACACCTTTATCATAAACTGATCGAAGTCAAAAACGATATCAAAGACTGGAATATGATCTTATTTGCTCTGTTTTATCATGACTATATTTATAATGTACTAAAACAGGATAATGAGGAACAAAGTACAAAAAAAGCGACAGAGATATTACATTCCTTATCAATTGATAAACATCAAATCCATCTCTGTAAAGAAATCATCTTAGCTACTAAAGGACATCATGTTTCAGAAAATAATGATATAAACCATTTTACCGATGCAGATCTCTCTATATTAGGAAGTGATTGGAAAAACTATGAGATTTATTACAAAAATGTAAGGAAAGAATATAAGTACTATCCTGATTTTATGTACAATAAGGGACGAATCAAAGTTTTAAATCATTTTATAAATATGCCAGCCATCTTTAAATCTGAATACTTCTATAAAAGGTTTGAAGCTAATGCAAAACAAAACCTTCAACAAGAAATTGATTTGCTTTCAAATTAAATTTCAGTTTTACTACATTTATAGAGTGAGGAAAACAATTTTTACTTTCGCCGCTTTAGTCTTAGCAATACTAGCTCTTTTTCAGTTAAGTAAATACACTGTTATTGCAGGTGATTCATCAATAGAAACTGTAATTGCCATAATCGCTGTTATTTTTTTTGTAATTGGTATAGTTATAAATAAAAGAGTCCTGCACAAAAAGAAAAATCCTGCACAGGAAATAGATTATCAAAAGATTGAAGAATTAGGATTAAGTAAACGAGAATATGAAGTCTTATGTCAAATTGCTATGGGGTTATCAAATAAAGAGATAGCCGAAAAACTCTTTGTTTCAGAAAGTACTGTAAAAACTCATGTTTCGAATATGTTGGTAAAACTAGATGCAAAACGTCGTACCCAGGCCATACAAATTGCAAAAGAACTACAAATCATACCTCTTTAAAGGGTTTCAACCCCATATATTGTAAATTTCATACTTTAGTATGAATGCTATTTATTAGCCTAAATTTACTTTTGGAGCTAACAATAAATACATATAAATCAATGAAAAATACAATTATACGTTATGGATTACGAAGTGCCATTACTATATGTTTGTTAGCACTTGCAGGGTGGTTTTTAGGGAAAAACCTGGATTATTCTATTCAAGAAGTAATCGGGTATGCTGGTATTATAATATCACTACTTTTTGTGTTTCTTGGTATTAAACAGTATCGGGATAAAGAAAATAATGGTATCGTTTCTTTTGGAAAAGCATTATTGATAGGTATACTTATCACTCTTATTGCTGCTTTGGCATTTGGGATATTAGATGTAATTTATATAAAATACATTAATCCGGATTTTATGGCAGAATACTACTCGCATTATGTTGAACAAATGAAAAACTCTCTCCCACAAGCCGAACTTGAAATTAAATTGGCAGAATTAGAAGCTCAAAAAGAGTTATTTTCTAACAGGTTTATGAGCTTCTTTTTAATGTTTGCTACCGTATTTATGATTGGATTTATAATTTCATTAATTTCAGCACTAATACTACAACGTAAACCAATGCCTGGTAATTAAAAAATAATATAATAAAAAAATAGTATGCAATACGAAGCTAAAACACCAGATGAATATATAGAAGCTATACCTGAAGAAAGAAAGGAAGCTATGAGTATGCTTAGAAAAATAATAAAAGATAACCTGCCCAAAGGTTTTTCTGAAGTCATAAGCTATGGTATGATAGGATATGTTGTACCACACAGTTTATATCCAGGTGGGTATCACTGTGATCCTAAGCTGCCATTACCATTTATGAATATAGCCTCTCAAAAGAATTTTATAGCAGTCTATCATAGTGGTATTTATGCAAATCCCAATTTAATGAAATGGTTTACTGATGAATACCCAAAATATGTAAAAACAAAATTAGATATGGGTAAAAGTTGTATTCGATTCAAAAAAATAGATCAGATTCCTATGGAACTGATAGGAAAATTAGCAACTAAAATGACTCCAAAAGAATGGATTCATATTTATGAATCGAACGTAAAAAAACAATAAAATATAAACAGATGAAAAAACGAGTAACAGGAATTGGCGGGGTGTTTTTTAAAACAGCTGATCCGAAAAAAACAAAAGATTGGTACAAAGACCATCTGGGTTTTAATACAGATGACTATGGCTGTACATTCTGGTGGAAAGACAAAGAAGGTAACGATTGCTCTACACAATGGAGTCCTTTTAAAGACGATACTACTTATTTTGCACCGAGTAAGAAAGAGTTTATGATGAATTTCAGGGTAGAAAACCTGACTGAACTTCTCAAAGTTCTTAAAAGTGAAGGGGTAACTGTTATTGATAAAGTAGAAGAATATGAATATGGAAAATTTGGATGGATCGTTGACCCAGAAGGTAATAAAATTGAGCTTTGGGAACCAATAGACAAAGCATTCTTATAAAACATCTTAACAAAAAAGGTTGGCTATGTAGCCAACCTTTTTTATATATAATTTCATTTAGAATATTACATAAAGAATAAAAGAGATGCTACAATCATCCAGCAGCCAACTATTATCCCTATAATACCAAGCTTACCTTGTTTTGGAGCCAATTTCTCTCTAAGGCGATTTGCTTTTTCTTTTGCCTCTTCACTTTTGGATAAAAAATATTTACTGATGAGACCAAATCCAAGCATAAATCCTAATGTTGCAGAAACTATATTACCTGCTAACAAGGTTATCCACCAAATAGGATATGTTGTAAGCCATCCCAGATTTAAAATTGCAGAAATAATACCCCAAATACCCCAAATACAAAATATAAATCCAATCCAACCCTGGTAAGGTTCGATTTTTTCTAAAAGCTCTTTTGCATTTGGTTTTTTAGATAATAATAATGATGGTACTGCAAGAATACTTAAAACGATTAATGAGATTCCCCATATCATAGTTTTCAAATTTAAAAGGTTAGTGTTTCTTTTTTTATTCAAAGTTGTTATACCAAATATAACAATAAATATGACTTATCAAAATACAGCATACTATAGCTATCCTATATACTAATAATTTACACTTACAAACATTCTTACTAATCTTCTGATTTTTAATTGATATTTTTTTGTAATTTTCTCCAAACTAATAAATCATTTTAACAACATGAGTGAAGAAAACAACAACCTAGGAGACGATATAAAAAAAGGAGCAGAAGAAGCTGCAGAAGCGGCAAAAGATTTTGCAAGTGATGCTAAAGAAGTAGCGAGTGATTTTGCAGAAGAGGCTAAGGAATTTGTTAATTCTACGGATAACAAAAAAATGCTGGCGGGTATCTTAGGGATACTTTTGGGTTGGCTAGGAATCCATAAGTTCATTTTGGGGTATAATAAAGAAGGCATTATTATGCTTATTTGTGGACTTCTTGGTTTTTTTACCTGCGGAATTACTTCTTCGATTTCTGGAATTATAGGATTAATAGAAGGTATTATGTACCTCGTAAAATCTGACGAAGAGTTTTATCAAACATATCAAGCTGGTAAAAAGCCTTGGTTCTAATAATAATAAAAGCTGGAAATTTTAACTTCTGGCTTTTTTATTTCACTTTGTTATCGTAATATTGCGATATTATAATATTGGTTATGGGAATTACTAAGACGCAAATATTCGATCAACAACAAAATGAATTGGCACAGTTTTTCAAAATACTAGGGCATCCCGCACGTATTGCTATTCTTCAATATATCAGCAAACAAAACGCTTGTATATGTAATGACTTGGTTGAAGAAATAGGATTAGCACAAGCTACAATATCTCAACATCTTAAAGAACTAAAAAGTATAGGCTTACTTAAGGGAGAAATCGAAGGTAAAAGCATGTGTTACTGTATCGATATTGATCGATGGACTACTTTGCAAAAAAATCTAAACTCATTTTTTAATACGACCAAAAAGAATTGTTGTTAAATATATTAATTACCAAAAATTATGAATACATCAGACTTTATAACACTATTAGCAGAACATCAAGATAAATCATTACTATTCGAATATGCCCCGGGAATGTTGGCAGGAACTAATTACCACATCACCGAAGTAAAACATATTACCGTAGATTCTGTAGATTGTGGTGCCGGTACCGATTTCTGGAAAGAGACTATTATTCAACTATGGGAGAGCCCAGATGAATTAGGGAAATCACAGTATATGAGTACCTATAAAGCTCTGGGGATATTAAGAAAGGTAGGAAAGATGAAATCTTATGAAATGGATGCAGTAGCAAAAATAGAATATGGAAATGCTATGTTTCATACTGCACAATTACACATTGTAGATTTTGAAATCAAAAACGATCAATTGATACTGAAACTTACTGTAAACCCCACAGATTGTAAAGCAAAAGAAGCTTGTGGAATTACAGAAAATAATGCTACAGAAGCTGATTCTTGTGCTCCGGGTAGTGGTTGTTGCTAGATGGACACTACACTAAAAATAGCATATTTTACCCAAAAGGATTGGCCTGCAATCTCTGCAATCTATAAAGAAGGAATGGATACAGGAATTGCCACTTTTGAAACCCAGGTACCTACATGGGAAACATGGGATGTTTCGCACATAAAATCTTGTAGAATTAAGGCTATCAGTAAAAATACTATTGCAGGTTGGGCAGCCTTATCCCCTACCTCAAAAAGAGAAGTATATAAAGGAGTAGCAGAAGTTAGCATTTATATAACATCAAAATATAGAGGTTTGGGTATAGGTAAACTACTTTTATCCAAATTAATTGAGGAAAGCGAAAAGGCAGGATTCTGGACCTTACAAGCAGGTATATTTAGGAATAACAATGCGAGTATTGATTTACATAAATCTTTAGGATTTAGAGAAATAGGGTATAGAGAAAAAGTAGCGAAATTAGATAATGTATGGCACGATAATACCCTTTTAGAACGAAGAAGTAAAATAATAACATAACCACAATAAACACCACAAATTCTCTTCTAAAAAGAGAATAACCAAAAACAAAAACGCTTATGAATATTTTAGTATTATGCACAGGTAATTCTTGTAGAAGTCAAATGGCAGAAGGATATTTAAAACACTTTGCCAAAGACAACGCAACTATTTATAGTGCCGGAGTAGAAACACATGGGGTAAATCCCAAAGCAATAGCTATTATGCAAGAAGATAGCATTGATATCTCTACTCATACTTCTAATAATCTCGATGAATATCTAGATGTGCAATTTGATTACATTATTACGGTGTGTGATAATGCCAAAGAAAGATGTCCTTTCTTTCCTGGCAAAGCAGAAAGATTGCACTATAATTTCTTTGATCCATCAAAGGTAGAAGGTACAGAAGAAGAAATTCATACTGCATTTACAAAAACCAGAAATCAGATTAAAGAATATTGCAAAGATTTTGCAGAAAAAAATATACCGAAAACGGTATCTAAATAAATACAACTTGGGTTCTGATAAGACTCCCTAAACAAGTATATCTATAAAATCTTGAAGGTCGCATTGGCCTGAACAACTAAAAAAGATCGCACAAAAGTTAATTTTTGTGCGGTTTTCATTTATAAAACATTCTTTGATATTCTATTTACAATTAGAAAAATAAAATCTATTATTTTTCTACCTTAAATCCAGACTTTATATAATTTTCGGGAACATTCTCTGGTGGCACAGTCAATACATTTCCATCTCTTATCGCTTGATAATGTGGTGACAATATTTCGATTTCCGCATGATGAAGTTCATTCTTTAAATTCTCATGTAGCATCGAATAAATCAATGCTGCTTTTTCGGGATTTTTAGTGTATGCATTAATTTCATAGCTTACATAAAAATCATCAAGGCTTTTAATCAAAACAAATGGTGAAGGATCTGGTAAAATCAAGTCTGTTTTTTTTGCCCCTTCGACCAAAGCTTTCAATACATTATTACTTGAGACATCATACCCAATAGTAACCGAAGTATGTAATATAATTCCAACATCATCAATAGCATTTTTGCTGAAATTAACAATGTGGTTTCCCAAAATAGACGAATTGGGAATAGTAATATCCAAATTTTTAATAGTTTTTACTCGTGTTACCAATAGGCTTCGATCTGTGATATCTCCAATGGTCTCTCCTATTTGTACGCGATCCCCTACTTTAAATGGTCGCATATATGTAATTACAATACCTGCTACAATATTAGAAATAGCAGAGGTAGATCCCAAAGAAAATAATACTCCGAAGAAGATAGATACTCCTTTAAATGCCGGAGAATCTGAGCCCGGTATATATGGGAAAATTATAATTACCGCAAAAGCAATAATAATAACTCTTAGAAGATTAAATGTTGGGCGTGCCCAATCTGCATGAAATCCTTCTAATCGAACCGCTTCTTGCTCTAATTCATTGGTAACATATTTCAAAAAACGAAGTAAATATTTAGTAATAAAGAAAATAACAACGATAAAAAACAAATTAGGAATAAACCCAATAATGCCATCATACAGAAATAACAATGGTTTTTTTATATATCCCAAAACAGTATCTGCATATACTTTAGTTTGTGGAACCAAACTAAACATAAAAGGAAGATATAAAATCAAAAAGGCAATACTGACAGCTATTCTAAATAGCCTAATTACAATCTTGAGAATATGTCGTTCTCTTCTTGGAGTAATAAACTTGAAAAATTGAATAGCTTTATTACTACTAAAAAAAATATTGGTCTCTAGTGTACTAGCCTTCTTTTGCAGCCATCTAAAAATCCTACGCATTACATAGAAGAAGAATAAAATCCCTACAAGGGCAATAGCAAAATATACGTATTCAATAACCATAACCTAGCAAATTAAGTCAATTCGAAACACTACTGAAGTTACTTTAATTTTTGCTTTTTTAAAGACTAAAGGAGAAAAAATTATCAAGAAAATCTAATCTTAAAAATAATATATGATGAGAATTTTATTTATCCCCATTTTTAAAATACTTCTTCTCTAATTCTGCCTGAAATTCTTCCATAACAGGTTTTACAGTACTATCAGGGAGATCGGCGATACGAATATACATCAAACCATCAACCGCATTATTAAATAACGGATCAACATTAAACGCTACTACTTTAGCATTTTGCTTAATATATTTTTTAATTAAAACCGGAATACGAAGACTTCCTGGTTCTACTTCATCGATAATTTTATCAAATTTATTCAGATCACTTTTACTTTCATCAAAAACGAAATCTTTATCAGCATCTTTTAATTTTACTTTAAATTCTTTTTTAGGTCTAACATATTGTGCCACATAAGGGTCATAATAATGAGATTTCATAAACTCTATCATCAGAGATTTAGAAAAATTACTAAACTTATTACTAATACTAACTCCACCTATAAGATACTTATGCTCTGGGAAACGAAGTGTGCAATGTACTATACCTTTCCAAAGTAAAAATAATGGCATAGGACGCTGTTGATATTCTTTAATGATAAAGGCTCTACCCATCTCGATAGATTCATTCATCATTTTATGCAATTCTGGTTCAAATCTAAATAAATCCTGAAGGTAAAACCCGTCAATACCACGGTTAGCATAAATCTCTGACCCCATACCCATACGATACGCTCCAGCCATTTTTTTGGCTTCGTTATCCCATAAAAACATATGATGATAATATTCATCAAAAGGGTCCAAATCTAAAGAGTTATTAGTTCCTTCCCCAATTTCTCTAAATGTAATCTCTCTAAGCCTTCCTATTTCATGAACTACATTTGGGATATGCTTTTTCTTTGCCAGAAAAACTTCATAATTCTTACTAATCAATAATCGTTTATCATGATCCCTACAATATTGTAATTCTAATTCTATTGCATTGATATTTCCTTCAACAGCTATTTCTTTAGGTGATTTTGGTAGTTTTAAGTTTTGAGGAATCGATTCTCTTAATGTCTTTTTTTCAAAAGGATTGGCTAACATATACGTTTTCTTTCGCAAGAAATTCGTAAAATCTTCAAGGTTAGTATGTTCTCCCTGATCTTTTACTGATACCGGGTTACCAATTCGTACTTTGATTACTTTATTTTCCTGAGAAAAAAGTTCACTCGGTAATTTGGCTGTTTGTAAGATACTACTTATAGATGACAGACGATAAAAAAGCCTGCTATTACGAGCATGAAAATATATAGGGATTACAGGAACCTTTGCTTTTTGAACCAATCTCATCGCACTCGGTTCCCAAGGCTTGTCTACATAATTCTTACCTTCTTTAAAAGTAGATACTTCTCCTGCCGGAAAAATACCTAATGGTTTGCCCTCTCTAAGATGTAAAATAGCTTCTTTGATTCCTTTATGACTAGACTTTGCTTCTTTTCTATCCTCAAAAGGATTGACAGGCATAACATAAGGCTCTAATGGTTTAAAACTATGTAACAAAAAATTTGCAATAATTTTATAATCAGAACGATGTTCTACCATTAATTTTAGTAATACTCCGCCATCAAGTCCTCCTAGTGGATGATTTGATAATGTAATAAATGGACCTTCTTTTGGTAATCGTTTTAAATCTTCTGCCGGAATTTCAAAAGTAACTCCATATAAGTCAAGGGTCTTACTTATATACTCTAGCCCTTCTAAATGACTAAGTTTATCATACTGTCGATTTATTTTTGATATTCGGGTAATCTTAAGAAGCACCCAACCAATAAAGGTGCCTATAAAACCAAGTTTATCCATTTTGAGCCCTGCGGCTACTTCTCTTGCTGTGACTATAGGCATTAAATACAATTTGTGCTAACTGCAAATATAGCAAAATCCTTGAATTGATATCACTAATCTCGGGATACCATTTGATAAGTCTCTCTGGTTATTTGTTTTAGCAAAATATCTTTATTTTTTTCTAAAGAGGTAATAGCTTCATTTGTAAAGTGTCTAATCGTAAATAAGGACACATTTGTATTATAAGTAACTCTAAATTTTGCTTTAAGTTTACCTAAAAGTTTTTCAAAATGATCAAACTTATCGTCAAGACATACCGAAAAACTAATTGCAGAATTCTGAATAAGATCTACTTTTATATGGTATTGATGAAAAAGGCTAAAGATTTCACTAATATTATTTTCGACGATAAATGAAAAATCCAAAGAAGAAAGTGAGACTAAAACCTGATTTTTCTTCACAATATAACAAGGCAAATGAGGGTCTAATGGTTGACCTTTCTTTACAGAAGTCCCTTGATCAACAGGATTAAGAAACGATTTAACATATAGCGGTATTTCTTTACGCTGTAAAGGTTGAATCGTTTTTGGATGAATTACAGATGCTCCATAAAAAGCAAGTTCTATAGCTTCTTCATAAGAAATATGAGACAATAATTGAGTTTTATCAAATACCCTGGGATCTGCATTAAGGACACCAGGTACATCTTTCCAGATACTTACACTATCTGCACTTAAACAATACGCCAAAATCCCGGCAGTATAATCACTCCCCTCTCTACCCAAAGTAGTGGTGAAGTTATTCTCATCAGATCCAATAAACCCTTGAGTAATACTAAGACCATTTTTATTAATCTTTTGGAGTATCAAGTCTTGGGTAGTTTCCCAATGTACTTCGGCGTCTCTATAGACCGTATCTGTTTTAATAAAATCGCGTGCATCTAACCACTCATTTTGATATCCTTTGTGATTTAGGTACTCGCTTACAATGGTAGTCGATATTAGCTCTCCATAGCTTACTATTTGGTCATAGACATAATCATACTGAGTTGACTTATTTCTATTCAATGTTGTTTGCATGTCTAGTAAAAGTCCTTCAATTCTATTAAAAACAGGATGTTGTTTGTTTTCAAAAAGTGTTTCTAAAATTTCGTTATGATATACCTTCAGATCCAGAAGTGATGTTTTGAGTTCTTTACTATTATTAATATATAATTTGACAATATCTTCCAAAGCATTGGTTGTTTTTCCCATTGCAGAAATAACAATAACTAGATTAGAAAACCCCGTTTTCTCAAGTACATTAAGTACATTTTTTACCCCATTAGCATCCTTTACAGATGCACCCCCGAATTTAAAAACTCTCATTAATCAAGTGTTTCTTTAATAATAATTATATAATGTTATCTTGAAAGTATTATGATTCTGATACAAATTTATTAACCCCATCTTGATCCATTTGAACCAAGTACCAATCTTTTAAAAGCTTTGCTCCGCTTTTTTCATAAAAATCAATAGCAGGAGTATTCCAATCCAAAACAACCCACTCTACTCTTCGTACTCCTTTTGATTTAGCGTATTTTAATACTTCTTTGTATAATGCACTACCTAAACCAGTTCCTCTCATAGATTTTTTAACAATAAGATCTTCTAAGTGAACAGAGCGCCCCTGCCAGGTAGAAAACCTATAATACACCAGGGCTATTCCTACTATTTCACCCTTTACCTCGGCAACAAAACAATGAAAAAGGGGACGATCACCAAAACCCTCACGTATAAGTTCTTCAACAGTTATTTCGACCGCATCAGGCTCTTTTTCAAAAATTGCCAATTCTTGGATTAAACCCAGCACTTGAGTCATATCTTCTTCCCTGGCATCTCTAATCACATAGTTCATAAAAAAAGTTTATCAAAACTATAAAATATGTATTAGAAATCAGACAATTTTCTAATGTTATGCAATCACATTATGTGTTTTTATAATTCTTAATGAACTTTAATAATTAAAACTCCCGAAAACGTTATAGTTGCCTAAAAAATAATACTTTTGCAGCAAATAAAATTCACCATAAATGACAAGAAGAAATCAGACCCTAGGAGAATTTATCATAGAGAATCAAAATGATTTTCCGTATGCAAGCGGAGAGCTTTCTCGTTTGATCAACTCAATTCGATTAGCTGCAAAAATGGTGAATCATGAGGTAAATAAAGCAGGGTTAGTAGATATTACAGGAGCTGCCGGAGAAACCAATATACAAGGTGAAGATCAGCAAAAACTAGATGTTTTGGCTAATGAGACTTTTATCAACACTCTTACAAATAGAGAAATTGTATGTGGAATTGCCTCTGAAGAAAACGATGAATTCATTACTATAAAAGGGCAAAAAAACGACCATCGTAATAATTATGTGGTTCTTATGGACCCTTTGGATGGAAGTTCTAATATAGACGTTAATGTTTCTGTGGGAACCATTTTCTCGATCTATCGCAGGATAACCCCTACGGGAACTCCTGTAACTCTGGATGATTTTTTACAACCCGGTAATTTACAAGTGGCAGCAGGATATATCATTTATGGGACCTCTACTATGCTTGTATATACTACAGGTCATGGTGTTAATGGTTTTACATTAAACCCTGCATTGGGAACATACTACTTATCACATCCAAATATGAAATTTCCGGATAACGGGAGTATATATTCGGTAAATGAAGGAAACTATATTCATTTCCCACAAGGAATTAAAGATTACATCAAATATTGCCAGGAAGAAAAAGAGGATCGCCCATACACTTCTCGATATATTGGTTCTCTGGTGAGTGATATTCACCGTAATATGATAAAAGGAGGTATATATATGTATCCAAATACTTCAAAATCTCCTAATGGAAAACTTCGTCTTTTATACGAGTGCAATCCTATGGCTTTTATTACCGAGCAAGCGGGTGGTAAAGCTAGTGATGGATATAGACGAATTATGGATATTAAACCAACTCAACTACATGAACGTACTCCTTTTATTTGTGGTAGTAAAAATATGGTTGAAAAAGTAGAGTCATTTATGAAATAAGTCTAAATAGATCAAAATAACCTTATTTTTTACTATCCTTGTATATCGAATATTTGTATTTTTATAAAACTTCGTATACCCTCACCCCAAATTAAAAGTAAAACGTACAACACAATCTTTTTAAAAGAATAGGATTTTGAATTGATGAAATTAACATTATCGCCATTATAGCGGCTTTTTTAACGTTTTTATGTTAATTTTACGTAAGTTCAAAATTAAGAATCTAATAAACCGATTAAAATGGCTAAAGAAAATAAAGCTGTTGAAGAAAAAGTTGCTGATGACCCTTCTTCAAAAATAGAAGCAATAAAGAATCTAATCTTTGGGGAAAATATTGCTGCTTATAATTCAGAGTTTGAGAAAGTAAAAAAAGAAATTACTTCAAAAAAGAAAGAACTTGAAGACTTTATCGATGATACGCGTAAAGAGCTAAATCAAGCAATTGACAATCTAAGTACAGATATAAATATCAGAATCACCGAATTAGAAGATAATTTAGCTGATAAAACTGATATGCTGGATACCAAAAAAGTTGATAAAAAAACGTTGGGAGATCTTCTTATCAACCTTGGTGAAAAAATCAACCAAAAATAATCCAATCTATCCACAGTTATGGAAGAGCAGGATAAACTTAAAATTCTTAAAGAACTTCTTTTTACAGAAGAACACGAATTTGCTGACTCCATTGCTCAAAAAGTTGATGATTTAACCAAAATTGTTCATCAAAAAAAAGAACTCTCCCATAAAGTTGATCCTATTATTGATGATAAACTAGAGGAATTTGTACAGGAAATCCCTAAAACCTTAGGACCAACTATTACAGAAACGTTACGAGAAGAAATTAAGAACTCTCAAGATGCCGTGGTAGAAGCATTATTTCCTATCATTGGTAAAATGATCAAGAAATACATCGCTCATGAAATGAAATTATTGAGCGAAAACATCAGTAGAAAAACAAAAAAAGCTTTTTCCTTTAGAAACTGGTTTCGTAGAACTAAAGCTAAGGTTCAAGGAGTTAGTGATGGTGACCTTGCGATTACAGATTATGCAAAACCAAGGCTAATCCAAATGTTTGTTATCGAAAAAAACTCTGGCATATTACTTGCAGATTACAGCCCGTTATCAGAAGGTACTATAGATAAAGAAATGGTTGCCGGAATGCTTACAGCAATAAAAAGTTTTGTTGAAGATGCTTTTGAAGGAGGAAATCAAAATTTAGAACTCATAGAGTATGAATTGTATACTATACACATACAAAATTTTTATTCTTATTATGTAGCTGCTGTAATTTCTGGAGCATATACTATGATGTTTAAGGAAGTTCTTGAAGATCAGATTATAGATTTTGCCAAGAATAATATTTCTAGCAACGATTTAGAAAACAGTACCATTTTTACTAAAAAATTAAAAAAACATTTTGCAGATGAAATTGTCTAAAAAAGTAGTCCTTTTGGGACACTTTGGTGTCGGAAAAACGTCTCTATTCAGACGTTTTATGGACAACGAATTTTCTGAAGAATACAAGGTAACCCTTGGAGTCCAAATAAAAAAGAAAGTGATACAACTGCCCGATGGCAGAGAGTTATCTATGATCATCTGGGATACAGAAGGGCATTCTATTAGCATAGAAGATACCAGAAAATCATACCTTCTGGGATCACACGCCTTTATTTATGTCTTTGATCTTACCAGAGAAGAAACATATGCAACCCTTACTAAGGATCTCGAATACCTTAAAGAAAACTACATAAAAGTACCCGCCAGAGTATTAGGTAATAAACTCGATCTGGTTAATGAAAAAGAAATTAGAAGTCAACTTACAGCAAAAAACATTCCTTTTGATGGTCTAACCAGTGCTAAAACAAATAAAAATGTCGAGAGTTTCTTTTTAGATTTAGCAGATGAAATAACCAAGTGAGTATGACAAAACATCAGAACGACCATTCGCAATTTAATCCACAAGTACAAATTATCCATGTTACTTATGATAGTATCATTACAGAAAGTGATACTACTTTTTTTAATTGGAAAAAAGGTACACTAATTTTTGATGCCCATCCCTTTTTTGAAATCCTGCGAGAATTTGAAAAAAATACCTCTTCTGATAAAAAAGCATTAAACTTTCCTTGTATTCATCTGGAAGATGGAGAAACAGAAAAAATTTGCGACATCACACTTACTCTTGAAAAAGAAGAAATCATAATTATTCTTTTTGATTACACAGGAAAATATAAAGACCTGAATCAAATTGCACAACAAAAAAACGAATCAATTTTATTAGCCAAAGAGCTAGAACTTAAGAACAAATATCTTCTGGAAAAAGAAGAATTTAAGAATAGTTTTATTGCTAATATCAATCATGAGATAAGAACTCCTCTCACAAGTATATTAGGTTTTGTAGAAGTCCTGGAGAAAACCAAACTAACTTTCGAACAAGAGGAACTTGCCAGAATTATAAAAAGAGAAAGTCTTCATCTTAACGCACTTATAGATGATATGATTGATCTGTCTAAAATAGAATCTGGTAAACTAAAAATTGTAGAAGAACGTTTTGCTTTTTACAGTTTAATAGATGGATTTCGTGAGTCTTATTCTAAAGTAGCAGAAGAAAAACAAATTACTTTTGAGACTAATATAGATCCCAGCATTCAGGAATATCTTATCGGAGACAGAACCAGAATATATCAGATTTTAAATAATATCCTGACCAATGCTTTTAAATTTACCGAAGAAGGAAAGGTTATTCTTTCGGTAACCAAAAATTATCAACGTACCAATAAGCTAAGTCTTAATTTTAAAATTGAAGATACCGGGATTGGTATCATGGAAGAAAACATCCCCTATCTTTTTGAGCGATTTACTCGTTTTGATCACGATAAACGTATTTCTGGCACAGGACTTGGGCTAGCAATAGTAAAAAACCTGGTAGACCTCTTAAACGGAGAAATAAAGGTAACCAGTGAACCCGAAAAAGGGACCACATTTAATATAAAGCTTCCATTTAAGTTTGAAATTATAAAAGCAGCTCCAGAACGAAAGAAGAAAAAATATACATTGCCAAAAAGTGCAACTAAATATAGAATCCTGGTAGTAGAAGATGAAGAAATAACACAATACCTAATTATGAAGGTATTGATCTCGCAAGGTAACTTTTTTGTCGATATTGCTATTAACGGTGAAGAGGCTATTAATTATATAGAACGGCGCAAGTATGATTTGATTTTAATGGACCTTACAGTTTCTAAAATCGATGGGTATCAGGCTACGCATATGATTCGAAATAATTATGGAGATAAATTTATATCTGCAATACCTATTATTGGTTTTTCTGGTAAAGCTAATGATGTAGCTAGAGATAAATGTATACGGTCCGGGATGGATGATTTTATAGCAAAACCCTTTGAGCAGGAAGAATTGATCTATAAAATCACAAAACAAATAGCAAAAAAGGCAGCCGATTAAGCTGCCTTTTTTTATCATTTAAAATAGATACGTTATCTATTCATATTTTTAACCTCTTCTTCAAAAGTATCACTGTCTACTCCCTGATCAACCAGATTTAAAGCTTTATCAACTATGTATTTTGCATTTTCTGGATTAAACCCTAACCCAATACTCAGTTTTTCTAATAAAACTACCTGACCTTCACCCTTTACATGATCTGCATAAACCATTCTAGACAAATCATACAATCGCTCAAGTCTTCTTTCATAACTTGTAGGAGGATTAATAGGATGTGTACTATAATCTTTTAAAATCTCCTTGTAATCATTCTCAGAAATACCCAGTCTGGTGGCTAATTTATCTAAAAAAGTCTTCTCTTCGTCAGTAATCACTCCATCACTCATTGCTATTTTTACAATTGCTGCAAAATGGTCCTGGTTTCTTTTCTGAAATCCGCTATCAAATAAATCAGATATTGACATTGTATACTTTTATTTAATTTGCCGCAAATATAACTAAACTATATACCTTTTAAAATTAATAATTGTCATTTTTTAATTTAAACCCACATTATGGAATAGAAAATCTATTACACCTCGAAACTATAGTGAATTTGACAAAAAACAATAACTACTCTACTCTATCTCACAACGTATCCTAAACATTCAAAAAAAACATATATCTGGACTAAAACATTCTAACAATGATTTTAAATTTAGTTGTATTGGGATTATTAATCAATTCTTTAGAAAAAATCTGAGTATCCTATCTTTCCCTTGACTCATTTACAAAAAACCAATCTCCGTAAACTCCTGTTATTATTGACTTTACAGATATTTTAAATTTTTGGCACGGCAATTGTTTATACTATATCCAAAGAGATATTAATAATTTAAAAATCATAAAATATGAAAACTTTATACGTTAAATTCGGATTAAACTTTAAACCATTTATTAATTTTATAAAACAACTACCTGCGTCTTCTAGTTATGCGATACACCGATAAGCCATGAGAAGATATAGGATCGTACCACTCTCATCGGGACTGGTATATAAAATGTAAAAAAGCGAGGTAATTTTGATCTCGCTTTTTGTTTTTGCTTACATTTTTCTATTATTTAAAGTTTTAAATTTATTTCAACAACAAACCTTCTATTTTTTTCAATCGATCCTCTAATGCTTTATTTACTTTTTGTTGTTCTTTTAATTGTTTTTCCTGTGCAATAGTATACAATGTAAGCTCTTCGATTTTTTCGAGAAGCTTCATATTTATAACCCCTAGCTCTACACCATTTTGCTCCATTTCGGTTGCAGAAGGAATATTAGGCAAATGTCCTTTTTCTTTAATATGCTGTTGTACTTCTTCTATAGTTAACAGATCATACTCTTTAGTAAACACATAATCGGGTGCAGGAACGCTTAGGTCAATTTTTACTTCCTCGGCATGGATTTTTCCCTTTACAGTGAGTTTAGAATCTGGAGAATCAGTACCTATACCTACTTTTCCATTATTAGTTATAATAAGTTTATTACTATTATTTATCCTTAGAGAAAGCATTGTAGGAGAGTTCAGAAAGGTATTTCCATTACTTTTTTCCTGGAGCAAAGCATAATTACCCACTTGGGATTGATCTAATGTATTAGTCCCAAAATAAATATACGCAGCACTATATGGCCAGTTATTAGTAAATCCATTTGTAAAAGAAACACCATCTTCATTAATCACTAATTTATCACTATTATTTATTCTTAGAGAAAGCATTGTAGGAGAGTTCAAAAAGGTATTTCCATTACTCTTTTCTTGGAGTACAGCATAGTTTCCTGCTTGAGATTGATCCAATGTATTAGTTCCAAAATAAATATACCCGTTATTTGATGGCCAATCTTGAGCCTTAACACCAAAACTTATCCCAATTAAAGCAAATATTAAAATTGTTTTTTTCATTTCTTTTTATTGTATAATCATTATAAACATGTAAATCATGTTTTTCGAATGCTATCTAAATTATTGTTTCATATACCTTCTATTCTGAGGCGACAAAAAGAAGGTTCAACTATAAAAAATGTTGAGGTATTCCCATAAGTTGAAATTTAAATCGTTAACAAAAACTTAATCCACAACTACTTTTATTAATAAATCTAATCAGAAATCTATTTTCTTTGTACATTACAGTAATAAAACCCTCCCATGCCGAGACACGGGAGAATTTTAAGAATTGCAAAAAATCAGCTAATAGCTGAAAAATAAAGGGGTAACCCTACCCTACATAGTCCAAAATTTCGTCCCGACTTAGTCCTACCCTGATCAGGATTTAAAATTGGATTTGTTATCATTGCAATTGTTTTATAGTGCAATAATAAAACATGCCAGTTTCGTTTTTCGGGACTGGCAAAAAAAATCTTCTTTTTTTTGATATTTTTTTCTTCTTGTTTAAAAAAAGCCCCCTATATCCTTATTTTATTGATCATCCAAAAAGATTCAATTTTATATTTTTATGCTATTTTCTGATTAACGAAACTAAATTCTCGTATAATTAGGATAGTTTTAACTTTGATCAATATCATCACATATTCCTAATGCATATTTTTACAGAAGGCAATAGTCATTACGCTTTTTACATTCAACAAAAGATACATATGCAACATCAAAAACACCTCTTTGATCTATCAGACAATATCACTTATTTAAATGGGGCTTATATGGCTCCTCAATTAAAATCTGTAACAGAAGTTGGTCTTGCCACTATTATCCAAAAAGCTAAACCAAATGAAATCACACCCGAAGATTTTTTTACCCAGAGAAAGGTATTAAAACAACGTTTTGCTACTTTGGTCGATGCTCCTAATCATAAAAATATTGCTATTATACCCTCGGTGTCCTATGGCATTGCTAATGCCGCTAACAACATCCCCATCCATCCCAGAGATGAAATTATAATAGTCGATGAGCAATTTCCCAGTAATGTATATGTCTGGCAAGAGGTAGCAAAAAAACATAATGCTTCTATAACGGTAATCAAACCTCCAAAAAGTTTTAAAGACCGAGGGGCACTATGGAATCAGAATATTCTGGATACGATTACCAAAAAAACTGCTGTTGTAGCGATGCCACATGTGCATTGGGCAGACGGTACGTTATTTGACCTAAAGGCGATACGCGCAAAAACTGAAGATGTAAATGCTTTTTTAATTATTGATGGAACGCAAAGTGTGGGAGCCCTTCCTTTTTCTGTTTCAGAAATTAAGCCCGATGCTTTGATTTGTGCAGGATATAAATGGTTACTTGGTCCCTATTCTACCGGAGTAGCATATTATAGTGATGCTTTTAATGAAGGAACACCTATAGAACATAACTGGATGAACCGTTATAATAGCGAGGATTTTACTGGATTGACCCAGTATGAAGATCGCTACAAGGAAAAGGCCGCCAGATATTCGGTTGGTGAATCTAGCAACTTTGTATTAACCCCGATGTTGATTCGCGCTTTAGAACAATTGATCGAGTGGTCACCAGAAGCTATCCAGGAATATTGTAAAACAATCTCTACAACTGCGATACAACATCTTAGAAACTTAGGTTGTTTTATCGAAGAAGATCATTATAGAGCACATCATCTTTTCGGTATTTATTTACCAGATCATATAGATTTAGAAAGATTAAAAACCAAACTAAAAGAAGAAAATATCTTTATTTCTTTTCGCGGTAATGCCATACGGGTTTCTTCGAATGTGTATAATTCTGAAACAGATTTTGATCGATTACTAGCACAATTTGGTTAATGTAAGTTAAAACAGTTTTTTGGCGTGCCCTTCCGGTCGGGCTATCTGCTATATCTTTTGTTTATAAAAAATCCCCAAACAGTTTTAAACCCGAATTATGCATTAGAACACAACAGCTTGAATTGCAAAATATAGCAAACAAAAGGATACCGCTACTATCCCTCACGCATTACAATTTAACATAGAAATTTAAAATCCTTTTGCCAGAAATCGAATAGCTCTTATATTTGCTACAAAACATCATTAAGTGAGTGTAAATTTAATCTCGCAAATTGTTGCACAGTCTCGGCAATTGCAGAAACTGGGAGAAGCTATTGCCCAGTCTGAAACAAAAATACATCTGCAAGGTGGTGTTGGATCATCATTATCATTTATTATTCAAAACAGCTTTACCCAAGCCGAAAAACCATTTCTCTGCATTTTTAATGACAAAGAAGAGGCTGCCTATTATCTCAATGATCTCGAACAATTACTTGGGGATAAGAATGTTCTTTTTTACCCTGGGAGTTATCGTAGACCTTACCAGATTGAAGAAACCGATAATGCAAATGTACTACTAAGAGCCGAAGTACTTAATCGTATCAATTCTAGAAAAAAACCAGCATTAATCATCACGTATCCCGATGCATTGTTCGAAAAGGTAGTAACCAGAAAAGAACTGGAAAAAAACACCTTAAAAATTAATGTTAATGATACACTTTCACTCGATTTTGTAAATGAAGTATTATTCGAATATCAGTTTCAAAGAGTAGATTTTGTTACTGAGCCAGGAGAATTTTCGGTTCGCGGAGGTATTGTAGATGTGTTTTCCTTTAGCAATGACGAGCCCTATAGAATCGAATTTTTCGGCGATGAAGTTGATAGTATTAGAAGTTTTGATGTAGAAACTCAACTATCTACAGATCAAATCAAAAAAATCTCTATCATCCCAAATGTTGAGAACAAAGCATTGCAGGAGACCAGAGAGAGTTTCTTAAAATATATTGCCTCAAAAACTGTAATTGTCACAAAAGACATCGACCTTCTTTCTGCCAGAATTGATAAAAATTTTGAAAAAGCAGAGGAAGCATTCAAAACACTTTCTAAGGACATCAAACACGGTACTCCTACCGAACTTTTTACTACATCAGAAAGTATCAAAAAGCAATTATTAGATTTCACATTGATCGAAATCGGTAACCGCCCTATTACCAAAGCAGATTATGCCATAAAATTTGATACCAAACCACAACCTTCTTTCAATAAACAATTCGATTTACTGATCAAAAACCTGAATAAAAATAATGAAACAGGCTATAAGAATTATATCTTCTGTGTAAGTGAACAACAGGCAAAGCGTTTTCATGATATTTTTGACGATGCAGATCTTGATGTAAAACAATATGAAACCATTGTTTTTTCTGCTTTTCAAGGGTTTATTGATCACGACCGTAAAATTGCCTGCTATACCGATCACCAGATATTCGAACGTTACCATAAGTTTAATCTTAAAAATGGATATGCCAAGAAACAGGCGATCACTCTAAAAGAACTTACTAATCTGGATGTAGGTGATTATGTAACTCATATCGATCATGGGATTGGTAAATTTGGTGGATTACAAAAGATAGATGTAGAAGGCAAAAAACAAGAAGCTATCAAACTAATCTATGGAGAAAGAGATGTACTATATCTAAGTATTCATTCGCTTCATAAAATTTCAAAGTTTAATGGTAAAGATGGCAAACCTCCACAACTATACAAATTAGGTTCTAAAGCCTGGAAAACGCTTAAGCAAAAGACCAAAGCTCGGGTAAAGCATATTGCCTTTAATTTGATTCAGCTATATGCTAAACGGAAACTGCAAAAAGGATTTCAGTACAATCCAGATAGTTATTTACAACATGAGTTGGAAGCTTCTTTTATATATGAAGATACCCCCGATCAAAGTACAGCTACAGAAGCAGTAAAAGCTGATATGGAAAGTGAACGCCCAATGGACCGTCTTATTTGTGGAGATGTTGGTTTTGGTAAAACCGAAGTCGCTATTCGGGCAGCATTTAAAGCTGTTGATAACGGGAAACAAGTAGCTATTTTGGTACCAACTACAATTCTTGCTTTTCAGCATGCAAAAACTTTTAGAGAACGTCTTAAAGATTTCCCGGTAACTGTAGAATATATAAATCGTTTCCGCTCGGCAAAACAAAAAAGAGAGACCCTCGAAGATCTAGCCGTAGGTAAAGTAGATATCATTATTGGGACTCATCAACTGGTTAACAAAAATGTAAAATTTAAAGATCTCGGATTATTAGTTATTGACGAAGAGCAAAAATTTGGTGTATCGGTAAAAGATAAACTCAAGACCATAAAAGAAAATGTAGATACTTTAACTTTAACCGCTACACCAATCCCAAGAACCTTACAGTTTAGCCTTATGGCAGCACGGGATTTATCAACCATTACCACTCCCCCTCCCAATCGTTACCCTATTGAGACCAATGTGATACGGTTTAGTGAAGAAACAATACGAGATGCCGTAAGTTATGAAATCCAGCGAGGTGGCCAGGTGTTTTTTATTCATAACCGAATCGAAAATATTAAGGAAGTTGCGGGAATGGTACAACGATTAGTTCCGGATGCCAAAGTAGGTGTTGGCCACGGGCAGATGGAAGGGAAAAAACTAGAAAGTCTTATGCTTTCTTTTATGAACGGAGAGTTTGATGTTTTGATCTCTACCACTATTGTAGAAAGTGGATTAGATGTCCCAAACGCAAATACCATTTTTATCAATAATGCCAATAATTTTGGGCTTTCTGATTTACATCAGATGCGAGGGCGTGTAGGTCGAAGTAATAAAAAAGCATTTTGTTATTTTATCACTCCTCCTTATTCTGCCATGACCGATGATGCTCGTAAACGTATTACAGCACTAGAGCAATTCTCAGAACTAGGAAGTGGTTTTAATATTGCCATGAAAGATCTCGAAATTCGTGGAGCAGGAGATTTGTTAGGAGGAGAACAGAGTGGATTTATCAATGAAATTGGTTTCGAAACATACCAAAAAATCCTTAATGAAGCCATCGAAGAACTCAAAGAAAACGAGTTTGCAGAATTATATAAAGAAGAAGCAACAGACAAAGTATATCTAAAAGACACACAGATCGATACCGACTTCGAGTTGTTATTCCCTGATGATTATATCAATAATATTACCGAACGACTTAGTTTATATACCGAGCTTAATGGGATCAAAGAAGAATCAGACTTGCAGGAGTACGAAAAACGATTGGTAGATCGTTTTGGCGAATTACCGGATCAGGCAATAGATTTATTAAATTCGGTTAGAATAAAATGGATAGCTACATCTATTGGGTTAGAAAAAATTATCATGAAACAAAATAAGTTGATTGGCTATTTTATTAGTGATCAACAATCTGGTTTTTATCAAAGTCCGGCATTTACATATGTATTACAATTTGTACAACAGAACCCTGGGATTTGTAAAATGAAAGAAAAGAACACTAGAAACGGGTTACGCTTATTATTAACTTTTGAAAATGTTATCACTGTAGATAAAGCACTGCAAGTATTGCGACCGTTACAACCTAAGATTGATATTGAAGCGTAATGACAATAAATAACATGAGTTCGATGTAATTTTCTGTCGAACTCATGTTATTTAAAAGTATCAAAAGGTTTGACAAAACTAATAATTATAGTTTTGAAGCTCCTTAATCATTTTTTCAAAATCTTCATTCTTTTTAAAAGACTTGTTGTAATCAGGATTTTTAAAAGTCAATGATTCTGTAAACTTCGTATCGCCATTTTCAGAAGAGTTCACATCTACGAAAAAATTTTCATAAGTAAAACCGTTTGAAAAAATGGTCTCTTCATATTCCAAATCTTCTACCTTAAAATGAGAATAGAGATCAAAAAACTCCTGTGGTAGTTTTGGCGTAGTTTGATATACATGTTCATTACTTTGGAAACTCCAACTATCATAACGAAATTTTTTCTCTACAAAATCGCTTATTCGATGTGACCACCTTGATAATTTTGAACTATATTTTTGATTCCCTGTAAACTCAAAAGCGTTTATAGAACTATTGATTAGTTTGAAATCAGTATTGTACGGCAAAATAGTTACAGTCTCAAGCTTAGGAGATTTTCTTGTATAGGAATAACTATAGTTTTCTACAGTATTCGATGTATGTATATTAATAGAAAAATTATAAAAACTCTCTAAGACACCAAAATTAGACGCTGCCTCGGTTTCAATTTTGCTAAACCAAGTTGTTGAAAATCTTTCTTCTGGCGCAAGATTAGCACTCAAATCTTTAGAATAAGTATTACCGTCATTTGGTAAATTAATAGGAATATACGAATCGAATTCTTTTAGTTCACTTCCATCAACAATAATTTCTTGTTGATCTTGTACTTTATCGATAAAAAAATATTTTGATTTTTCTGACTCAAAATGGACAGTAATTAAAAATTTATTCTGGTTCTCATTGAATGAAATAGGATCATAATCTATTGAGTTGGCAGTTTCAGAAGAGGAACTGCTAATACCACCTTGGGTTGACGATATCTGAACGCTATTATGTCCGCTAATATTTTGAATTTTCAAGGAGAAACTTTTCGAACCCTTGTTTGTTCCTTCTCTGTTAGTGATTACACTACTAGTATCAAAACCTTCAAAATTCCAGATTGTTCCTTTTTTAATATTAAAAAACGATCTCAAAAAATTAACTTGTGAAGACTCTCTGTTTCTGTACATAAATCTAGAAACTGTAAAAGATTCTTTTTCTTCTCCTCTTTTTGCTTTAAAAACGTATTCTTTATTATTTTCTATTTGGGTGTGAGCCAAAACATTTCCCTCGTTATCATTAAGAATAAGGTAACCCGAATTCACTATTTCACCAATATAAAATTCATTTACCTTTAAAGTAAAATAAGTAATACTGTCATTTACAGGATCGGTTTCGTTATTTGTATCTGAATTAAGTACTGGTTCATCATCTTTTGAACAACTAATGGTAATGACCAGTAAAGCTAAAAATAATAATTTTTTCATGATATTGTTTTCTATGGTAAAACACCTTTGGAATATAAATGTCTTAACATAGATAAATGTTACTCTGTTTTATGGAAATCTAAAATTTCTGTACTGATTTTATATTTTTTTAATCCAAAAACCATTCGCCGACAAAAAACAACACTTTAACGACAGTTTTAATGTGTTTTATCGACAAATACCTTTTAACGAGGTATATATTTTTAATTTCATCATAATTATAATAATAAACGAACATCGATTATGAACGTAAGAGAAGAATTTAGTTTTTTAAAAGATCCCTGGAAACAATTACAAAAGATAAATAATCGAGTTAATCAATTGATAGATGACCTTAATACTAATAAACTGTATGCAATAAATTATTCAAACCTAAAGAGAAGGTTTACAGAAGAAATAGAAAATTACAAAAACAATCCAGAATTGATCGATATAGAAGAATTTTCTATGAATTATTCTTTTGGGTATCATTGCTTTAACAATATTGATGATGTATACAGTAAAGAAGCAATGTACATCGAAGTTAAAAGTTATCTAAGGACACTAAAAATAAGAATAGCTTAGTATTTCTTAAACTTTCTTAATCTGTATTCAAAATCAATCAATAATTTACATAACCACCAATGCCTTATCATCATCACCAATAATTAATACACTTTCCTAAAACATACAGGAATTACTATTAGCATAACTGCCACTACCTCCAACCTTAAAAGTGTTGAAAAACACAAGTATATTATCTATAAAAAGTAATTTCTAAAAAAATTCATAACACATTCAATAGAATAATCCCTATATTTCGAATTCTGTAAATTCTTTCACAAACCCTTGAAAAGTATTGCTATACTTGGATTGTCGGGCTAATGACGGGTGAAATACGAACCAAAAAATTTGAGAACCTATTTCTGAGAACTAATATTGCTGAACAAAATGAAAATTAATCAAATCATGAAACAGCCAGAATTAGGTCAGAAAATTTCTGAACTCAGAAAATCTAAAGGACTTACCCAAGAAGAACTGGTAGAACAATGTAATATTAGTGTTCGCACGATCCAACGTATTGAAGCCGGGGAAGTAATCCCCAGAAGCTATACGATAAAGACAATTCTATCTGCTATGGATTATGATCTCGAGAAAATCCAAATGGAAGATTCCAGAGTTGCTAAAGAGTTTAAAAAATTATTTCTTCTCGATGTAGATGATAGCAAAGAAGTTAGTTTTCTAGTAAAACAACTTTCTATCGCATGGATCAGTGGGATTGTATATTTCATTCTTGGATTTGCAGAAATCGCTGTAGATTATTATCGGTATACCGAAGATGAAATGGTTACAAATGATATTGTCTATATTCTATTAAAAATAAGCATATTAACTTCAATTATTCTATTTACTAGAGGATTCATCCTTACCGGAAAGATTTTCAAAAACTATCTATTACGGATTACTGCATTCATTTTTATTTTTATTGGAGTATTATTTTATATCTATGATATTCTATCCCTATATATTGTTGATTTTAATTATCAGTTCGTTCTTGGAGCCGAAGCAGTGACCTACGGTGTTATTGGGATATTATTTGGGATATCGGTGTTACGTCTGCAAAATGGATTAGGAACACTCGCTATTGTAACCGGTGTTTTTGAGATTATTACGTATAGTTTTATGGTTACCATTATTTTATCTCTTGTTGGAGTAGTTTTACTTACTCCTACCATTATTCTAGAAATCATAGTGCTTTACAAAGTTTCTCAAATGCTAAAAGCTAAGCAAAAAGAAATTGCTTCTGATTAATTCTTAAAAACATCTTCTAAATATTTTATAAAATCATTGAATAGTAATTCAATGACAGAAATTCTTATATCAAATTTTAAATAAATACCAATATGAAAAAAATCTGTATCATATCTATTTTGGTAATAGTTATCCCATTATTATTTTATCTATTAGAACCAATTTTTGTTCATACTTCTGGATGGTCTTCTTTTCCTAAAATCACCAAATTACAACCAGCAGTACAACATCAAGATTCAAACTCAAAAAAAGCGGACAGTCTTCTAGAAGATATATTCACTCATATAAGAACACCTGCAATCTCTGTTGCCGTTGGTAAAAATGGAAAAATAGTTTGGGCTAATGCCATTGGTTATGCAAACCTCAAGAAGAAAATAAAAGCAAGTCCAGAAACAAAATTTAGAATAGGAAGCACTTCAAAAGCGGTGACTTCAATTGGGTTAGGAGTTCTTCTCCAAAACAAGAAACTCAGCTTTGATTCTAAAGTCAAAGAATTTGTTCCATATGCAAGTAAAAGTATTTCTGAGATAACATTAAAACAACTTGCTTCTCATACATCGGGAATACGTAACTACGGAACCTGTTTTTGTTTCCCTATATGGGAATATTACAACAATGATGAATACCCTAATATCAAAGAAAGTATCGCTGTATTCAATAA
Source organism: Aquimarina macrocephali (assembly GCF_051627225.1). Lineage (NCBI taxonomy): Bacteria > Pseudomonadati > Bacteroidota > Flavobacteriia > Flavobacteriales > Flavobacteriaceae > Aquimarina > Aquimarina macrocephali. Next base: position 2,434,802 of record NZ_CP151795.1, on the reverse strand, counting down.
TGATGATTTATTATTCTCTCCTGGTACAGATTTCAGCTATAGTACTTATAACTATACCATGCTTAGTGCAATGATTGAAGGAGCTGCAAAAATGGATTTTCCTGATTTTATGAAAACCTCTGTATTTAAGCCCTTAAGTATAGGTATTGATGTTGAAAAAATTTCTTCCAAAATAGAAAATCTATCAAAATTCTATGAAGTTGAAAACAATGAATACAAAGAAGTCTACAAAGTAAACAATAGCAATAAATGGGCTGGCGGTGGTTTTATAGCAACCCCAACAGATCTTGTTACCTTAGGAAATGCATTTCTAAATTATAAACTTCTAAACAAAGAAACTGTACAATCCCTTACACAACCAATGACCTTAACAAATGGACAAATAAATGAGCAAAGTTATGCCATTGGTTGGCGGAGTCATGCGTCGAAATCTGTTTTTAAAGATAACTATCCGGTTCAGATATTTCATCATGCCGGTATGGCAACAGGAGCAACATCAATCTTTGTACTATTCCCAGAATACAATGCATCAATCTCTTTATTAATCAACAAAACCGAATCTCCTTCAAATCTTTTTAAATACGTCTACGATTTAATACATCTTTTTATCCATAAACCTTAACATTATGAAAAGTCTAATTTTATCAGCTTTATTACTCATCTTAAGTGTTATAAAAAATTTAGAAAGCCCATACATTATTTGCATGGGCTTATTTTATGATATTTATTTCAAAATAGAAGTGTTAATGAGTCCTATCCTAACATCTTTGATGTTTTAGTAAAATTTAATTTTTCTCACTCCTCCTGTTCCTCCAAATTCTGATATATACATCGCTGTATGGTATGGATCAGAGGTAATTCCGTTAGGGCCATTAAATGAAGCTTCTTTAAGTAATCCATCCGTTTGAGCAGCATCTCCGGTACCAGCAAATTCTTCTATTGTACCGTCCATAGAAACTTTAAATATCTTATGTACCCCAATGCCCGTAGCAAAAATCGTATTTCTAATAACAGTTATATATCCAATTCCAAAGCCATTAATCACAGCATCGGTAATAGTCGTAATAAGAGAAACATTTCCTTCTGGATCTATAGATAAAATATCTGCTGTAGCAAAATTGCCAACAATTAGATTGCCTTTACGATCAAAATCGATCCCTACACCACCCGCTAATTTTGGATCTGATGCATACACGGTTACTTCTCCTTCTGTAGTGATTTTATGAACCGTTGGAGTTCCAAAATTTGATACATATAGATTATTATCATGATCTAGAGTTAGCCCAGATGGGAAACCACTAATGGTTGCCACTACAGTTTGTGTACCATCTGGTGTAATTTTAAGAATCTCTCCTGATCCACCACCACTACTGTTAACAACATACAGGTTACCTTGTAGGTCAATTGCATTCCCTAATGGACCTGTTAAGTTTGATGCAAATTCTGTAACATCACCATTTTTTGATATTTTAAAAACTCTCGTTCCATTACCATTTGCTCCTGCAAACTGACCAAACTCAGAGACATAAATATTGCCATCTTTATCTACACTAACAGCATCATTACCAAAAAAAGGAGAAACCACGGTTTCTACCTCAAGGTCTGGATCAATCCCATCTCCATAGCAAGAAATTAGTGTGATTGATATTGAGGATAAAACAAAAAGCATCAATGCTTTTATACTAATGTGTCTAATACATGTTTTCATGTTGAATGATTTTTAAGTTTGCTCTAAAGTATATAGGCACTTCATAAAAATCGACGGTTTGGATCAATTCACACTTATTTTAAGCGGCCTTTAATCCTTTAATGTAATTTCTTGGCGTATCCTTAACCTCTAATTTAAAGGCCTTGTTAAAAGTAGATTTCGAATTAAACCCTACTTCCATAGCGATGGCAAGTATAGTATGATGAAGGTGTTCGTTATTATCTATCTTCGATAAAAATTCCTGTATCCTAAAATGATTAATATAATCATAAAAGTTACTTTTTGATACATGATTGAGATACCATGAAATATTATGAGTAGATGTATGTAATCTTAGAGAGAGGTCACGAAGCGTTAAATCAGATTTTAGAAAAATCTTTTCTTTTTCGATGAGTCTGTTTAGTTCTTTTCCTATAGAAATAATCTGATCTTGAGGTATGCGTTGTTGTGATTTTGTTTTTCCTTTATGAAACGGTATCCTAAACAATTCTGGTTCTTTAAGACTATAATACCCGATCACAAATATGAATACCGAAATTGTACTCCAAACCGAGTTATAATTAATAAACTTTATAGAATAATTAAAAAAATTCATTGAGATAAAACTGATCATCCAAACCGTAATAACAATAAAGATTGAGATTTGAAAAAATTTGAAAAACGATACCAAACTTTGAGTATAAGAAACATGATTTTTCTCTTTACGAATATATGTTTTCAAAATTTTCACATTAATAACCCAATAGTATATATTAGAAACAATCCCTGCTCCTTCAATAATTAAAAAAGGTATTCTAAAAAATCCTGACGATAACTTATCTGAAAAATCATCTACTTGAAAAGAAAAAATGTAAAACGAAAATAAAAGATGAAAACCAACAGGTATATAGTGAAACCAAGAAAGTCTAAACGTATCATTTTTAAAAAATATCAATCGTCTACTATACATATAACATAGCGGCCCAAATAAGAAAATTACCGAATCAATAAGAATAGACCATTGAAACAATCTTATAGTCAAGAACTTAAAAAAAATCATTCTGCCCAAAAGCATAAAAACAGAAAGCATTAACATTATAGAAAGTATTCTGTTTGCCGCTTTATTCTTATTCTTAATAATCTGAAGAGTAACCGCCAAAAAAACACCTTGGCTAATTCCAAAAAAAAGTATAAGATCAATAAATTCGAAAGATTGCATTAACAAATAATTATTGTGTACTACAAAACTATCACATTATCTTATACTTTTCGACCGAATGGATCATATCGCACTTTTAAAAGAGAAACAATATATAACCTATCTCCTTCTACTCCATAATGATATATTCAATCAAGACAAGGGTTTAATACAATCTACTTAAGCTAGCATATGTCTTTTTTCAAACCATAGTATTAAGATTCTAATCACAAAATTCCGAAAATCTAGAGATATATGACTAAAATATCCACATGTTACTAAATCATTATAAGGATATTTGAACAACATCAGAACATTAAAAATGTCTTCATAAAACCAACTAACACTTAACAATCTTTATATTATGAAAAACACAATATTATTTTTAGTTTTAATTTCGATAATTAATTTTTCTTCTGCGCAAAACTCTGCTCCGTCTTCTCATTTTAGAGCGAATGATAATGGCTCAGGTGATATCCTTATGAAAACCGTAAGATCAACCATCACTACCAACGCTACCTATTATTGTACAATGCAATGGAATGCGGGTAGTGAAGGAGGCGCATACTGTGGTTTTCAGGACTCCCCAGATAAAGGACATGTCTTTATTTATTCGATTTGGGATCCCAGTAATGGACAGACCATTACTGCCGACTATGTTGGTCCCGGTACAATTATTGAAAATTTTGGAGGTGAAGGAACAGGGTTAAAATCTATGAATCCTACTATTGGATGGAATCTTAATGAATGGAATACTGTAGTAACTCGTCGTTGGAATGTAGGTTCTCACACATATTTTGGTTTTTGGATTCGTAGGGATTCTCAAAATAAATGGTATCATATGGTCACAATGAATTATCCAGTTAGCGGAGTAACATTTAATGGCACTACAAATGCTTTTTTGGAAGACTGGCTTAGTACCGGAATCCATAAAAGACGTTTTGAAATGAAAGATGGTTTTAAAAGAAAAACAAATGGAATCTGGGTACCCATGGGCCAAGGTACTTATAACCGAAATGTAGAACCCAGATCGTCAAATTACACCAACGCTGTAGATGCAGGGGTTGATGGTGGAATCTATTTTATGCAAAGTGGAGGTAATACATCACCAAGCTTTTCTGGTAATCCTCCTATTACCTTTAATACTGATACAAATTCTACGCCATCAAATCCTTCTATTTCATTTTCAATACAATCCGTATCTTCTACAAATATTTCATGGAATGTACCTGTATCTTCAACTCCTCAATTTAAGTATACAATCAAAGTAGATGGTAGCATCGTAAAATCCGTAATTGCCCCAGAAACTAGATCTTCATCAATATCGGCTTCTTCAGGAAGTGTTGTAGAAATTATACTAGAAGACATCCTAGGAAGAATAAGTAAACACTCTATAACTGTCAATAATAGTACTCTTACAAGTGGCACTTACAAAATCACTTTTGAGCACAATGGAGAAGCTTTGACTGCTCAAGGAGATTCTAATGGTTCTAATGTTCAAATCAATAACTATAATGGAGGCGGTTTACAAAAATGGGAAGTAACCAATTTAGGTAATAATATATACAAAATAATAAATGTAAATAGCAGAAAATCTTTGGATGTTTTTGGACAAAACAATGGTGACAATATAGGGCTATACACATATCACGGAGGGGCAAATCAAAAATGGAAAATAAATTCGCTTGGCTCAAATATTTATAAGGTTATAGATTCTAGAAGTCAGAAGTCCATAGATGCCTTTGGAGTAAACAATAACGCAAATGTTGGCATTTATGAGTATCATGGTGGTAATAACCAAAGGCTTAAATTCACTTCTATTTCAACAGTAAAAAATAAAAACGATATTCAGACAAATTTATCTCTGTATACAAATTATGAGTTAGGTATTTTAAATATTCGAATAAATGATGCCATACAAGAAAAAACCAATATAGATGTGTATACCATTCAGGGAACAAGAGTTATTCATAAAGAAATCTCTACACAAAGTGTTTCTGAAATTAATATTTCCGATTTAACAAAAGGCATATATATTATTAAGTCAGAAGGAAGTTTAATAAAAAAGTTTGTTGTTAAATAGACAAACTCAATCCAAAATAATAAAATAATTTAAGGGGCTTATAAAGTGGCCCCTTATTTTTTTAATTACTGAGTTTTTTCCTCTCTATTTCATATTCAAGGATTACAAATTTTATAAAGGCATAGTATTCTCAAAAATGATAAAATGCATCCTCCAGATGTTCTATCCTAGTGCCCAATTTATTTTTTATAATAGCGATGATATCAAAACGTACTTCTACATCCAAATCCTGGTCAGTAACATAATAATCAATGACCTTGACCAGAGATTGTATTTGTTTAGGTTTTACAAAATCCTGAGGATTACCAAATTCGGGTGTGCTTCGCGTCTTTACTTCTACAGCAACCACAGTATTGTCTTTTCTGGCAATAATATCAACTTCATGTTTCAGATACCTATAATTTCTTTCCAGAATAGTATATTCTTTTTTGATAAGAAAATCAACCGCCATTTTTTCTCCTTTTTTACCAAGAGCATTATGTTCTGCCATACTTATATATATTCTAATGTTACTTGATCCTTATGAACTTGTAAAAAAGCTTCTGCACCCATAATCAAAGCTCTATTATCCTCAACATGCCCCATTGGAAAATTAAACACCACCGGAAAATCATACTCCTGTACACTATCGAGAATAATCCTTTTAGCTTTTTTGCCAAAGGAAACATTATTATCATGCATTTTGGTCATTCCTCCAACAATCAATCCAGATAGGTTGTCAAAATATCCATTACGTTTAAGGTTTTGCAGCATACGATCGATATGATAAAGATACTCATCAAGATCCTCTATACATAAAATTTTACCAGAAGTGTCCAAAGAAGATGCAGAACCACATAGAGAATATAAAATAGATAAATTTCCTCCTATTAACTGACCTTTACAGTTTCCCAGAATATTTTTTTTAGAAGAAGGAATATTATACCTAATTTTTTCACCAAAAACAGTATTTTTTAATGAAACCATCGATGCCTCTGTTCCTTTATGGATATCTATTGGCATAGGAGCATGCAACGAACATATACCTAATGTATGCAGATGAGAGTGTAACACAGTAACATCAGAATATCCTATAATCCATTTTGGATATTTCAGAATACTTGAAAAATCAATTTTATCGATGATTCTTACAGTTCCATACCCTCCTCTTGCACACCATATTCCCTTAATCTCCTTATCATCTAACATATTTTGAAAATCAGATGCTCGTTCTCGGTCTGATCCTGCAAACTGATTATTTTCTTTTCCTATTGTCGAACCTAATATAGCTACTAGCCCCCATGTTTCTAATATTGCAATAGCTTCTTTTATTTCTTTTAGGTTAATTTTTCTTGCAGTAGAAACAATAGCTATTTTATCTCCTGTTTTAACAAAATCGGGCTTTCGCATTTTAGTTATCAGTTTTTATTTTTTTAATTGTAGTCAAATAGAATTCTCTTTACAAAAAGCATTTATTTTACAGGTAGTCGCAACTATTTCTTATGATTCTTTTCTTAATTTTTCTATTTTACAATACTAATTAACAAATACTTTCGTTATAATCTATTATATTGTAAGGAATTTTGTCCCCGTTACTCTACTTTTAAACCCTATTGCCTATGATGTCGGATACTTCATGTAATCTTGCTTCCCTAGCAGAATATGTGCCTTCTCCAGGAAACCCCTGGAACGTAAGCAAAATAAATCATTTGTATCGTAGAATTGCTTTTGGAGCATCAAAAGCAGAGGTTTTGGCTGCTTTGGCTCAAAACAATCCTTCTGCATTGGTTGATCAGCTTATCGATAATGCTATTGCTCTAAATGCCACTCCTCCTCCAGCATGGGGTTTATGGAATAGAGATCAATTTGAAGCTGCCGAGACAGCTAACCCAAATAACGATATTGGATTCTATCGAACCCAAGGAAAAAATCAAATGATAAATGATTTGATTCAAAATAAGGTAAGAGAGCGTCTTACATTGTTCTGGAGCAACCATTTTGTCACCGAAGATGACACCTATCGTAGCCCCGCATATCAATCTCAGTATTATAATCTTCTTCAAATGCATGCATTGGGGAATTTTAGGGATTTTGTATACGATATAGGTATATCGAATGCCATGTTGGTATATCTTAACGGCGATGAAAATATAAGGGATAGGCCTAATGAAAATTATGCCCGAGAGCTATATGAGCTTTTTACCCTTGGTGTAGACAATGCATATACAGAAGATGATATTCAGGAAACAGCAAAAGCGCTAACCGGATATGTCAATACAAATGATATCACCTGGGGAGATGTTCTTTTTGATCCAGGGCAGTTTAGTAATGACTCCAAAACTATTTTCGGTCAAACCGGAAACTGGACCTATGACGATGTTGTTAATATTTTATTTCAACAAAGAAGTAATCAAGTTTCAACCTTTATTTGTGCAAAACTGTACACCTATTTTGTAAGCCCTACTTGTAATGATGCTATTGTTGCCCAAATGGTGCAAACTTTTATTACAAGCGGTTATCAAATAGCAGCAGTACTTCGCCAATTATTTAAAAGTGAACATTTTTTTAATATAGAAGCTATAGGGGCAATTATCAAAAGCCCTTGTGATTTAAACATAAGTTTTTTTAATGAATTAGGATTTGCACTACCTGCAGACGTAGATCACATCGATTTTTACCGAAATACAGTACGCACATTGGGGCAAGATGTATTAAACCCCATAGATGTTGAAGGCTGGCAAGGTGATGACGACTGGATTAGCCCCGATTTATTGATCGGTCGCTGGGAAAGTATTCGATATATTGTAAGCCGGGCATGGACCCAAAATCAAGATCAGTTCAGAGATTTTGTGGTAGGAATGCCAATTGGTGAACAAAGCGATGGAAATCTCCTAGTCTCTACTGCAGATGTAGATCTTGTGGTAAGAACTATTCTAAATTATTTCTTTCCAAGAGGGATTGATGATGCTATTACTTTTGCTGAAGCCTTAGGAGCTTTTAAGATTGATGGTATCCCTGACAATTATTATGAAGATGGTACGTGGACTTTAGGTTTTCCTCAAGTACCTCAGCAATTTGCTGCTCTACTAGATTACATTGCAGAAATCCCTGAATTCCAACTTAAATAGAAATCTTATGTGCGAAACTAATCACTCCCAAAATATAAAAAAAGACGGGTCTTGTAATACAGAAGACCATATAAAATGGAACAGAAGATCTTTCCTTCAGGCATTAGGCCTTGTTGGTGGAGGATCAATGATGCTAGGGAACACTCCTCTTTCGGTTTCACGACCTTCCCCTTTATCAATAGCCCTTAGCCAGGCACCAAATGACAATATTCTAATTCTTGTTAGGTTACAAGGAGGTAATGATGGATTTAATACCATTATACCTGTTTATGATTATGATATTTATGCCAATGCCAGACCTCTTATAAAAATTCCTCCAAGTGAATTTATTACGCTTGATGATGATTATGCTATGCCAAAACCAATGAACAAATTAGAAAGTGTTTGGGGTGATGGTCAAATGAGAGTCGTTCATGGTGTAGGCTACGAAGATTCATCTTTATCTCACTTTAGAGGTTCTGATATCTATGCTAATACCAATCTAGAAGAAGAAGACAGAACTGGTTTTATGGGAAGATATTTTCAGGAAATTTACCCCGATTATATTTTTAACCCACCAGCCAGTCCTCCTTCTATACAGATAGGAAGTATAGGAAACTTAATTTTTAAAGGGCCAGAGAATGATTTCTCTTTTGCCGTTTCTGATCCCAGAAGATTACTACAGATTGCAGAAAATGGGACTTCATATAGTACAGATGGTCTTGGAGAATGTACTTATGATGACAGAGTAAGACATCTTAGAGAAGTTACAAACACTACATTTACTTATGCCGATGTAATTAGTGCAGCATACGAACGATCTACTGATTTTGGCGGGTATCTCGATGATAGTCTGGGTAGACAATTAAGTGTTATTTCCAGATTAATCAAAGGAAATCTGGGAACCAAAGTATATTTAGTAACTCTAGGTGGGTTTGACACTCATAACAATCAAATACAAAGACACCAGGAGCTTCTTAATTCATTTTCTGAAGCAGTAAGTAACTTCTATAAAGATCTTACCGCAGCAGGATGGGATGATAAAGTACTTACTATGACTATGTCTGAATTTGGTAGACGATTTAGAGAAAATGGATCTCTGGGAACAGATCATGGTACTGCAGCACCAACCATGTTTTTTGGTTCTGCCCTTAACGGAAATGGTTTTGCTGGGGAACATCCAGATTTATCGAACTTAACCCGTGGAGGTAATGTATTTAACACTACAGATTTCAGGCAGGTTTATGCTACCGTAATGAAAGATTGGTTGTGTATTGATGAAAACACAGTAGGAAGAGTCCTTCTGGACGGCTCCTTTGAATCCTTAGACTTAGGGTTCAATTGTTCAGGTATTAATCCTAATATTCCTATCGATGGAGAAGGAATCACTCACATTGTTACCTATAGTGATAGTCAAACCTATATAAATATTGCAAATCCAGAAACCACTCATGTAGATATAGCGCTTTATAATGTGATAGGGCAAAAAGTAGCTACCTTAAGAAATGAGGTGTTAACAGAAGGAGAGCATGTTATTGATGTAAAACTATCTGCAAATACAAGGCTAAGTACTGGCCCTTATGTATATCAGATTCAGACCAATAACGGTAATTATAGCAAATCAATTTTGATTTCATAAAATAGATTAATGTAACCCTTACATTCATTCAAAATAATTGGATGATGTAGGGGTTATATTTTGCAAGTGTTTTTATTACCTTTGTGCCTTATTTTTTAGCATTATGAGCACGACGGGAAGATATACAATTACAGCAGCTTTACCATATACCAATGGTCCTATTCACATAGGCCACCTGGCAGGGGTTTATATCCCGGCAGATATTTACTCACGTTTCCTTAGAATGACTGGCAATGATGTTGCCTTTATTTGTGGTAGTGATGAGCATGGTGCTGCTATTCCTATGCGAGCTAAAAAAGAAGGAGTTTCACCACAAGTAATTATAGATAAGTATCATACAATCATTAAAAAGTCTTTTAATGATTTTGGAATTTCATTTGATAATTACTCAAGAACCTCTGCTCCTATTCATCATGAAACCGCTTCAGAATTTTTTAAGAAATTATACGATGACGGTAAATTTATAGAAGAAACATCAGAACAATTATACGATCCAGAAGCCGAGCAATTCTTAGCAGATCGATTTGTAGTGGGTACTTGCCCTAAGTGTGGTCATGAAGAAGCTTATGGTGATCAATGCGAAAAATGTGGGAGTTCTCTTAACGCAACAGATCTTATCAATCCAAAATCAACGATTTCTGGAGCAGAACCCATACAGAAACAAACCAAACACTGGTTTTTACCACTAGATCAATATGAAGGTTTTCTAAGAGAATGGGTTCTAGACGGACATAAAAAAGATTGGAAAACCAATGTATATGGCCAAATCAAATCCTGGGTAGATGATGGATTACGGCCTCGTGCAGTAACACGTGATTTGGATTGGGGAATTCCTGTTCCTGTAGCTGGTGCAGAAGGAAAAGTATTATATGTATGGTTTGATGCTCCCATAGGATATATATCTTCTACCAAAGAATGGGCAGCAAGAGAAGGAAAAGACTGGGAACCTTACTGGAAAGATAAGAACACTAAATTAGTTCACTTTATAGGAAAAGATAATATAGTTTTTCATTGTATTATTTTCCCGAGTATGCTCAAAGCAGAAGGAAGTTATATACTTCCCGAAAACGTACCTGCAAACGAATTCTTAAATCTTGAAGGTAATAAACTCTCGACATCAAAAAACTGGGCAGTCTGGTTACATGAATATCTTGAAGAATTTCCTGATCAACAGGACGTATTGCGATATGCATTAACTGCCAATGCTCCTGAAACTAAAGATAATGACTTTACCTGGAAAGATTTTCAGGCTCGAAATAATAATGAATTGGTTGCTATATTCGGAAACTTTATTAATCGAGTAGTTGTATTGACCAATAAATATTATGATGGTGTGGTACCATTACCAGGTGTTTTTTCTGAAGTTGACGAGCAGACTTTAGCAGAGCTTAAAGCCTATCCTGCAGTTATCTCGAGTTCTATAGAACGATATCGATTTAGAGAAGCCAGCCAGGAATTACTAAATGTTGCTCGATTAGGGAATAAATATCTGGCAGACGAAGAACCCTGGAAATTGATTAAAACAGACGAAGAACGTACTAAGACTATAATGTATGTTGCATTGCAAATTGCTTCTGCTTTAGCTACGTTATCAGAACCGTTTTTACCATTCACTTCAAAAAAATTAAAATCAATTCTCAACTTTTCGAAATTCGATCAGGAATCCACATGGAATGAAATTGCAACTAAAGAAGTACTTCTTCCGGCAGGACATCAAATCGAAAAAGGACAACTTTTATTCTCTAAAATCGAAGATATCGAGATCCAAAGACAATTAGACAAATTGGAAGCAACTAAAAAAGCTAACGAAGCTGAAAACAAAGTAATAGAACCACAAAAAGATACAGCAACTTTTGATGATTTTACCAAATTAGATATTCGTGTAGGAACTATCATCGAAGCAGAGAAGATGCCTAAAGCCAAAAAGCTTTTGGTCCTTAAAGTAGATACAGGAATCAATACTAGAACGATCGTTTCAGGTATTGCTGAGCACTTTTCTCCAGAAGAAATCGTAGGCAAAAAGGTAACTGTCTTGGTTAATCTTGCTCCAAGAGCATTAAGAGGTGTAGAAAGTGAAGGAATGATCTTAATGACAGAAACTCCCGACGGGAAGCTGGTATTCTTAAATCCTGATGAGGATGGAGTAAATCCTGGAACAGTTATTAGTTAAGTGCCATCTCTGAACATAGTCAAGGCTTTATTAATATTCATCTAATCATTGTCAGGTCGAGCGGAGTCAAGACCTCAACAGTACACAATTATTAAATGAAACAATACTATGTTTATATAATCTTATGTTCAGACAACTTAACTTATACCGGTATTACCAATACTATAGCCAGAAAACTTAAAGAACATCAAAAAACTAGCAAAACAGCTTATATTTATCCTAAAACAAAAACGAGATTTTTAGACAGACTGACGTTAACAACAATTTGAGTATAATTAATTTCTACAAAGATTGAATAAAACAATATTAGACTTTGCAATTATTACCAGTGGAAGTATGGGGTATTTTATAAGTATCTCATTAGTCACTACTTCTTTTTATAAGAGCCGAGCAAATAACTATCTCTCTCTATCACTATTCTTACTAACGAGTTTGACCTTATTAGGCAAATATGGCATAGAAAACCCAGTTTCTGCTTTTCTAAACTATATCATGTTGGATTTTCTGGTTGCAGTCACTTTATTTACTTATTTTCTAATTCAAATTCAGCATGAGTACCTTAAAAAAAAATGGTATAAATGGCTTTACTTTCCCTTCTTTAGCTCTTTGATTATTGAAATTATTCTTCATTTAGATACTATTTTCAATCTTTATAATTCAGATTTTGCTGTTCTGGTATTTTATATTAAGGATAATACATCGTTTGTCTATAATGTGTTTTTAATCTTTTGGGGAAGAAACTTAATAAAACGGTCCAATACTGTTTCAAAAGAGAAAAGGCGTTGGTTGTTACGATTAAACCTTCTTATTATATGTATTATTATTATTTGGCTTTTCTCTAATATAGAATCTTATATATTCAATTCAGGATATGCTTCAAACTTTCTATGGATACTACTTTCCTTTTTATCATGGTGGATATTGTATTACGGAGTGTTCAAACTACAGATAGTAGTTCAAAAAGACGAAATACATCAATATTTAGTTTCAAAAAGTGCTAATGGCATTCAGACAAAAAAGAAAATAAACGAAACCACTGTTTCCAAGATTATTAATCAGTTATATATAGTAATGGATGAGGAGGAATTATACAAAAATCCTCTTTTAAGTAGGTCAGATCTAGCAACTCGATTAGGAACAAGCGAGGGATATTTGTCACAAATTATAAATCAGGAAATTAATAAAAGCGTCATTCAGTTTGTAAATGAATATCGAATTGAAGCTGCTAAAAATCTATTACATAATCCTGTATTTAATAAATATTCTGTTGAAGCCATTGGCATGGAAGCTGGTTTTAAATCTAGGAGTGCTTTCTATAGTACTTTTAACACAAGTTTGGGGATGTCTCCGGGAGCCTTCAGAAAGCTTCAAAAATTGTCCTGATTCGTATAGTTCTATTGTTTCAGCACTTCTTCAATCCCAAAATTACTCTTTTATTTTTTTGATAATCATACTTTTACATCAGTTCATCAAAAAAAACAATTTTAATGAAAAACACATTCAAAAAATCATTTAGTATTCTTTTTATTTTATTTATAACAATAATGCATAGCCAAACTGATAATGGTTGGACAATCATGTATTATGGTGCTGGATCAAATTCTTCAGAATTAGATCTTTTACTAGATATCAAAGGGATGATTAAAGGAAAACAATCAAAAGGCTATGAATTAATTACGTTAATAGATAGGATCGAAGGGTATTCTAAAGATTCAAAGACGCTAGGTGAAAATTTTACGGATACCAAATTGTATCGAATTGATGCTAACAGCTATCAAGAATTATCGGGAAAAGAAATACTTCCAGAATTGAAAAAAGAAACCTCCTACGAAGCTAATATGGGGGATGCCAATCTATTAAAACAGTTCATCAAATATTGTAAAACCTATTATCCAGCCAAACATTATATGTTGGTTATACGATCACATGGAAATGGTTGGAGTATGTCTCCAGACGAAGAGGCAGGAATTGATGATGTTCTATATTCTACTGAACTCAGCGATGTATTATCTGTTGACGAATCGGTAGATATATTAGGATTGGATGTATGCTCGATGGCGGGATTAGAAAATTTTTACGAATGGAGACCCAGCAAGACTTCTTTTTCTGCGAATTATATCCTTGCTTCGGCTCCTGTGTCAGCCTCATTGGATTATAAAAGTATATGTAGTCGTTTACAAACAGATGGAAAAACCAGTAAAGAGAAAAATTATTTTGAACAGGGAAACGAAAAACAACTTAATCCTTTTAAAATGACCCCTAAAGAATTCTCGAAACTCCTTATAGAAGAAACTTATGATAACCAAAAATGGTCTTCCTGGGGGTTATTTGATAATACTAAGATTACTGATGTTAAATTAAAAATAGATGAATTAGCAAGACTTCTTTCTGTAGAAAAGAATGCTACTATATACTCCATTATAAAACAGGCCTCTGGATATTATCATGAAAAAGGGATTGAAAAAGTAATACAAGAAATAGCCTTTCCATATGTAGATGCATATGATTTTGCACAACAAATTAGTAATCATCAAGAATTACATCAAAAAACCAGAGCAAAAGCCATAGAAGTTTGTGAAATCATAGATCAATTAGTCATGTATTCGTATTTTGGAGGTAAAGGTCCTTTGCCAAAAAATGATAGTTTTGAAGAAGGAAAAAATGGAGTTTATATAGTTGCTCCTCAAGGCAATAAAACAGATGCATTAATCGAAGGAACTTTTTGGGAACATGCAAAACAGTGGTATAGCCCATATGATCAAAAACATATAAAAGAACTGGATGTTTATGGTTTATATGATTGGTGTAGTGATGGATTGGATACAGAAAATGAAAAAGTAGATAATTTTTATGAGTATTTGGACTTTCTTTTTACAAAATAAGAATAACTTTCTTTTAAGTTATACCAAATAAGGGCTATAAGTAGTTTATGTAAAGTACAATCAGCAATCTTTGATAGATTAGCATAGTACCTTATTGGGATATGCAAATTCTCCAGATATCAAAACCAGTATAGAAGCACATGTCAACATCTACAGATCAGCACAACATATTTTCTTTTAACACCCTGTGTTAATCATTTGTAAACGGGTATTTGTTGTATCTTCGACATCAAATACTTTTTAATGCAAAAAAAATGTCCTGTATGTGATGACAAAATCATTGGTCGAGCAGATAAAAAATTCTGTAGCGATTATTGCCGTAATGCATATAACAATCAGCTCAATAAAGATAGTAAAAACCTGATCCGCAATATCAATAACGTATTACGCAAAAACTACCGTATCCTTGAAGAATTAAACCCAAAAGATAAGACTAAAACCACCAAAACAAAGCTAATGACTATGGGTTTTGATTTTCAGCATTTTACCAGTATTTATGTTACCAAAACCGGAAATACCTATTATTTTGTATATGATCAAGGATATCTCCCGCTAGAGAATGATTTTTATGCAGTTGTAAAAAGAAATTAAAATGATCCTATTTCTGGAATCGCTTACCCAAGATAAATAGATTATAACCTTAAGAAAATGGCAAAAATACTAACCGAGATAAGCTCAGAATTAAAAGAATTTATAGCAAAACAAAAAGTTTTCTTTGTAGGAACAGCAGCCAATGAAGGACGGGTTAATATTTCTCCCAAGGGAATGGATACACTTCGGGTTATTGGACCAAACAAAATTGTATGGCTTAATCTTACAGGAAGTGGAAATGAAACTGCCGCTCATGTAATAAAAAATAATAGAATGACTATTCTATTCTGTGCTTTTGAAGGAAAACCTTTAATCTTGAGACTATACGGAACTGCCAGTATATTTCATAAACAAGATGAAACATATCATAACCATATTCATCTATTCCCGAAGACCATTGGTTCCCGGCAAATTATTGAGATGCATGTAGATATGGTACAAACCTCTTGCGGATATGCTGTTCCGTTTATGGATTTTAAAGAAGAAAGAACACAATTAAAATCCTGGTCTGAAAAACAAGGAGAAGAGCGATTAGAAAATTATCAAAAAGAAAAGAATGGTTTTAGTATTGATGGTTTCGAAACAAGAATAACGGGTTCTGATAAAAAATAAGAATTATTAAATCCGCTATTCTTAGCTTCTGATAATGTTGATTAACGATTTCTCCAATTTTGGCTATTCATTTTCAAAGCTGCTTTCATTACATCTTTTTGACTAATTTGCCCAATTAATTTACCATCTTCCAGAATAGGAAAGCGTCTTCTTTTGGTCTGTAAAAATTTATTGGCTGCATCAAAAATATTGAGATTACCATCTATTGTTTCTACATCTTTAACCATAAATTTTTCTACTCTGGTATCTTCAATAGGCATATTATAATATCGGCTTTCATTTAATTGTTTGATACAATCGCCTTCAGAGATAATACCTAATAATTGATTATGATCATCAACCACAGGTCCTCCTGATATTTTATGCTTTACTAATGTCTCGATAACCTCCATTACTGGTTGATCAGGACTAAATGTAATCAAATCTCTTGTCATATAATCAGAGACTTTTATTAATGTCTCATCCTGCTTCTTCGTCTTAGAGCGAGCTCCTTGAAAACTGATTATTCCCATAATATCTAGTGATTTAGTGAATCTTAAATATAGTGATTTACAACAACTTATTCAAGTTAGACTTTAATTTTAATGTAATTAAAATCTAATTTTTATACCTTTATCAGTATCATTTTTTAACTATTGAATGAAATCATCAATTATCATTTCGGAAGGTATATTTTTAATAATTGTAGCTTATTTCTTACCTTTAGCCTAAATCAATACTCACACATGCGAAAGTTTCCCTCTTTACTTACGTTACTCCTCATTTTTATTTCATTAGCTTACACATTTTACAGCAGTAAACCACAAAAAATAACAGATCTCAAGACCTCTAAACAGGAATTTTCTACACTTCGTGCTTTAGAACATGTAAAAAACATCTCTAAAGAATGCCACTACCTGGGTAGTTCTGCACATGAAGAAACGAAAACATATATCCTGGATGAATTAAAAAAACTGGGACTGCAGCCCGAAATTCAAGAAGGTATTTCTATTTCTGATGGAGGAACAATAAGCAAACCCAAAAATATCATTGCAAAGATTAAGGGTAGTAATTCTACAAAGTCGTTGGTACTCATGTCTCACTATGACAGTTCGCCACATTCTTCATATGGAGCTAGTGATGCTGGTAGCGGAGTCGCAACTATCCTTGAAGGAATCAGAGCATATTTATCTACCAATAAAGTTCCGAAAAATGATATTATTATTTGTATTACAGATGGAGAGGAGCTTGGGCTTAATGGGGCAGATCTTTTTGTGAAAGAACATCCCTGGGCCAAAGATGTAGGACTTGCTCTTAATTTTGAAGCCAGAGGAAGTGGTGGTAATTCTTATATGCTTATAGAGACTAATGGTAAGAATGGAAAAATGATTAGCGAATTCTCTAAAGCTGGTGTAAAATATCCTGTTACTAACTCTCTTGCTTATAGCATATACAAAATGCTACCTAATGATACCGATCTTACAGTTTTAAGAGAGCAAGGAAATATCGAAGGATTCAACTTTGCTTTTATCGATGATCATTTTGATTATCATACAGCCAATGACACATGGCAAAACCTAGACCTAAACACATTACAACATCAAGGGAGTTACCTTATGCCTCTACTCTCCTACTTTTCTGAAGTCGATCTGGATACCCTTAAATCTGATCGGGATTATATTTATTTTAATGCTCCAATTTTTAACCTTGTTAAATATCCTTTTAGTTGGATATATATTTTATTGATCATTGCAATTATCTTATTTATAGGATTAATTTTTTATGGAAAATTTGCATATCGAATAGATTTCAGAGAAGTTTTAGTAGGATTAGGTGCTTTCCTTTTATGCTTGATACTTGCAGGGTGCTTAACTTTTGGAGGATGGCAGTTGATTAAGATTATCTATCCTCATTACAATGAAATTCAACATGGATTTACTTATAATGGTTATCAGTATATTGCTGTCTTTGTATTATTATCTATAGCCATTTGTTTTAAGGTATATGCCCGATTTAGTAAAAGTAAAAATCAAGCTAGTTTACTTATAGGGCCATTATTTGTTTGGTTGGTTATTTGTGCCCTGGCGGCTTCATACCTTAAAGGTGCAAGCTATTTTATAATCATTGTATTATTTGGATTGATATCATTAGTTGTTCTTATTCGGCAAAAAAGACCTAATCCAATATTAATGGTTGTTTTGGCACTACCAGCTATCTTTATCGTATCTCCTTTTATTGTATCTTTTCCCGTGGCTTTAGGCTTAAAGATTCTTTTTGTCTCTGCTGTATTATCAGTACTGTTGTTTGGTGTATTAATTCCTGTATTTGGATTCTACAAAAGAAAAAAACTATTTGGCAATTTATGTCTTCTCCTAAGTTTAGTTTTCTTTATTGCTGCTCATATAAAATCAGATTTTACCGAAAAACGACAAAAGCCTAATAGTCTTGTCTATATCTTGGATACCGATCAAAATAAGGCCGTTTGGGCTTCTTATGATAATATTCTTGATTCCTGGACACAAAACTATATCAATCCAGAAGAAAACATTGCCGAAACTTATAATGCAAACACACTACAAAGTAAATACAGAAGGTCTTTTGCTTATGCCAATCAGGCACCTGTCAAAAGTATAGGTCAGTCAAAATTGGATATCAGTAAAGATACCATAATCGGAAACTTAAGACATCTAGAACTCTGTATTGCACCTCAGCGAGATATACAAAGGGTTGATTTATATACCGAAACCTTATTTAATTTTGATACTTTACGAGTTAATGGTAAAACAGCAATTGATTTTGACTACTCTGATGGCAAAACCTATAATGCATTTACAAAAAGATGGAGTCAAAACCTGCTTACTTATTATGTGAGCAAAAATGAACCACTAGAATTACAAATGCAATTTCATAAGGACTCATTACCAAAATTTGTTTTATATGAATCCTCATATGATTTACTTACAAATGAACATTTCTCAATTCCCTCGAGAAATAAAAATATGATGCCCAAACCATTTGTAATGAATGATGCTGTAGTTATTAAAAAAGGATTTGCAATAGAAGAGTATCAAGAGAAGAAAATTGATACCACACTCACATTAGACAATGCGCCTATCCAATCTCAAGAAATCAATGAATAAATTCATGTACTAAATAAGTTCGGTATTCAGAAAATGATTCTTGCGACCTCTATAATTGTTTTTTGTATAATTAAGAGAAAATCCTTCAACCCATGAAGAAACTGGCTTAAATCCATCTTTAATGGTCCAAAAATGGCTAATCGACCCCAACAACTAATATCAAATAGCATATTATCAATATCCTGAAAAAATTATTTCATAAAAAAACCGAAGTATTATATACCTCGGTTTCTATTTTAGAACTTAAAGAAAGTGATTATCCTTTCATACTTGCCTTTAAATATTCACGGTTCATTCGTGCTATATTTTCTAATGATATCCCTTTAGGACATTCGATTTCACAAGCACCAGTATTGGTACAGTTACCAAATCCTTCTTCATCCATTTGGTTTACCATTGCCAATACACGTTCTGTAGCTTCTACCTGACCTTGTGGTAGCAATGCAAATTGCGAAACCTTAGCCGAAGTAAATAACATAGCCGAAGCATTTTTACATGCAGCTACACAAGCACCACAACCGATACAAGTTGCTGCATCCATAGCATCGTCTGCATCTTCTTTACGAATAGGAATAGCATTTGCATCTTGTGTATTTCCTGAAGTATTAACAGAAATATATCCTCCCGCTTGCTGTATACGCTCGAAAGAAGAGCGGTCTACCATTAAATCCTTTACTACAGGAAATGCTTTTGCTCTAAACGGCTCTATATAAATAGTATCTCCATCGTTAAACTTACGCATATGCAATTGACAGGTAGTTACTAAACGATCCGGTCCATGAGGCTCTCCATTGATTTGTAACGAACAGGCTCCGCAAATCCCTTCTCTACAATCATGATCAAAAACTACAGGCTCCTCTCCTTTATTAATCAAGTCTTCATTTAACACGTCTAACATTTCTAAAAAAGACATGTCTCCTTCTATTCCAGAAATTTTATAGTCTACTAACTTTCCTTTGGAATCAGCATCACTTTGACGCCATATTTTTAATGTAAGATTCATAGCTTTTTATTTATAAGAACGTGTTTTTAATTCAATGTTTTCGAAGACCAGATCTTCTTTATGCAGTTCGGCATCTTTAGGCTCTCCTTTGTATTCCCACGCTGATACATACTTAAAGCTTTTATCATCCCTAAGTGCTTCTCCTTTTTGTTCTCCAGACTGTTCTACAGATTCTTCTCTAAAATGTCCCCCACAAGATTCATTGCGATTTAATGCATCTTTGGCAAATAACTCTCCCAATTCTAAGAAATCAGCTACTCTTCCTGCCTTTTCTAATTCTGGGTTCATACTATTAACCGTTCCCGGAACTTTTACATTTTTCCAGAAGTCCTCACGTAGTACTGCGATTTCTTCGATAGCCTCTTTTAGTTCTTTCTCATTACGAGACATTCCACATTTATTCCACATGATTTTACCTAATTTCTTATGGTAATAATCTACAGAATGTTCTCCTGATCCACCCATTAACTTCTCGATACGATCTTTAACTTCTTTTTCGGCTTGATCAAATTCTGGTGTATCTGTTGGGATTTTTCCTGTTCGAATATCACTAGATAAATAATCTCCAATCGTATATGGTAACACAAAATACCCGTCTGCTAGCCCTTGCATCAATGCTGATGCTCCAAGGCGGTTTGCCCCGTGATCAGAGAAATTTGCTTCTCCCGCGGCGTAACATCCTGGTATAGTAGTTTGTAAGTTATAATCTACCCAAAGACCTCCCATTGTATAATGTACAGCAGGATAGATCATCATCGGAGATTTATAAGGATTCTCATCTACAATCTTTTCATACATCTGAAATAGATTCCCATATTTGCTTTCGATAACTTCCTCTCCCATCTTCGTAATTTCTTCCTTAGAAGGGTTATGCATACCCGAAGTCATTGCTTTTTCTTTTCCGTATCGTTGGATAGCCGATGCAAAATCCAGATATACAGCTTCTCCTGTTTTATTCACTCCAAAACCAGCATCACAACGTTCTTTTGCTGCTCTCGAAGCTACATCACGCGGAACCAGGTTACCAAAAGCTGGATAACGACGCTCCAAATAGTAATCTCTTTCTTCTTCAGACAACTGTGTTGGTTTCAATTTACCTTCACGTATAGCTTCTACATCCTCCATTCTTTTTGGCACCCATATACGTCCATCGTTACGAAGTGATTCAGACATTAATGTCAATTTAGACTGATGATCTCCAGATACTGGTATACAGGTTGGGTGAATCTGGGTATAACAAGGATTTGCAAAGAAAGCTCCTCTACGGTGTGCTCTCCATGCTGCCATTACATTACTCCCCATTGCATTGGTACTTAAATAAAATACATTTCCGTATCCACCACTAGCCAATACCACAGCGTGAGCAGAATGACGTTCTATTTCTCCTGTAACCAGATCGCGAGCAATAATTCCACGAGCTTTTCCATCAATCTTCACTAAATCTAACATTTCGTGACGGTTAAAAGCTTGTATTTTTCCTCTGTTGATCTGGCGATTCATTGCAGAATATGCTCCAAGAAGTAATTGCTGCCCTGTTTGTCCTTTGGCATAAAATGTACGAGATACCAATACCCCTCCAAAAGAACGGTTATCTAATAATCCGCCATATTCACGTGCAAAAGGAACTCCTTGTGCTACGCACTGATCTATAATATTTCCTGAAACTTCTGCCAATCGATATACATTAGCTTCACGAGAACGATAATCTCCTCCTTTTACAGTATCATAAAACAATCGGTAATCAGAATCACCATCACCCTGATAGTTTTTTGCTGCATTAATTCCTCCTTGTGCTGCAATCGAATGTGCACGACGAGGAGAATCAGAATAACAGAATGTTTTCACATTATATCCAAGCTCGGCCAATGTAGCAGCCGCACTTCCTCCTGCTAATCCAGTACCAACAACGATAACATCGATGTTTCGCTTATTCGCCGGATTAACCAGGTTAATTTTATTTTTATAATTTGTCCACTTATCTGCCAGTGGACCTTCAGGTATTTTAGAATCTAAAATTGACATACTAGTGGTGTTTTTTAATGATTTAGCACATAATTAAAATGAAGTATTAATGCAATAATTATAAAACCTAAAGGAATAACAATTGCAAATACTTTAGCAAACTTGGTTGCTGCTATCGAGTATTTATTATTAAATCCTACAGATTGAAACGAAGATGCAAATCCATGCCACAAATGCAATGCTAAAAACACAAATGAAACCACATATAGTATGGTACGAACATGGCTTTCGAACTTTACAGTCAATTCATGATAATATCGTGTTGGATCTTCTGGTGCAAATTCTATATATTTATGTACTATTTCTGGAACCCAAAAGTCATAGAAATGCAACCCTAAAAATGCAAGAATCACTAATCCAGAATAAATCATATTTCTAGACATCCATGAAGAATTAGCTCCTCCACTATATTTCGCATACTTAACCGCTCTGGCATTCTTGTTTTTGATTTCTAATACAAAACCCATCACAAAATGAAAAACCACTCCAAAAATAAGTACAGGCTGCAATGCAAATTGAACTAACGGATTTGTACCCATAAAATGAGATAACTCATTAAATGTATCTGCGCTGAAAATTGAAGTAAAATTGATGGTAAAGTGTTGTAATAAGAAGAAAACTAAGAAAAGTCCCGAAAGTGCCATGGCTACTTTTCTAGCTATTGAAGATTTTATCAATCCACCCATTATTTAAAATGTTTAATTAGTTGTGAAGCAAAAATAGGGTTCAATGCTTTTTTAGCCAAGCTTTAGCATGGGTTTATTTCACTATTTATAATGAATATAAAAAAGAAAGTAACTTTGTTCATTGTTAAATACTAAAACGATTGAAATACAGAATTAACTTTAGATAAAAAACAATGCTCTTTTTTACAATTATGCTAATTTTACCTTATGCAAAATATCAATTCCAAACTTCCAGAGGTTTCAACTACCATATTTACAGTAATGAGCCAATTAGCTCATAAACATGAAGCGCTAAATCTATCTCAAGGCTTTCCAAATTTTGAGGCAAGTCCAAAACTAATTGATTTGGTAACTCAGGCCATGCAAAATGGATATAACCAATATGCACCAATGCCTGGATTACTCTCTTTAAGAGAAGTTATTACTAAAAAAACCAACTCGCTATATGGTAGTAATTATCATCCTGAAACCGATATTACTATAACTTCTGGTGCTACACAGGCTATTTTTACTATTATTTCGGCTTTTATAAACCCTGGTGATGAAGTGATTATTTTTAAACCTGCTTATGATTCGTATGAGCCATCTATCGAATTATTTGGCGGAACGATCGTTCCGGTACAGTTGTCTGCGCCTCATTATAGTGTAAACTGGCAAGAAGTAGCTGCCAAAATTACTTCTAAAACCAAAATGATCATTATTAATACTCCTCATAATCCCAGTGGGAGCGTTTTGTCTAAAGAAGATATGCTTCAATTAGAAAAATTAGTAACGAATACAGATATTATTTTATTAAGTGATGAAGTATATGAACATATTATTTTTGATGGGCAGGCACATCAAAGTGCTGCTTTATTTCCTGGATTAGCAGAGCGTGCTTTTATTACTGCTTCTTTCGGGAAGACATTTCACACTACCGGTTGGAAAATGGGATATTGCCTGGCTCCAAAAGAATTAATGACAGAATTTAGAAAAGTACATCAGTTTAATGTCTTTTCCAGCAGTCATCCTATGCAATATGCGTTGGCCGAATATTTAAAAGCTCCCGAAAATTATCTTTCCCTTCCTGATTTCTATCAAGAAAAACGAGATTTTTTCCTATCTATGATTACCGATTCTCGTTTTAAGTTTACTCCGGCATCCGGAACATATTTTCAGGTATTGGATTATTCTGTTATCACTGATGAAAGTGATATAGCTTTCGCTGAAAGGCTAACCAAAGAACATAAAATCGCATCCATCCCGGTATCCGTTTTTAACTTGAATCAGAAAGATGATAATGTACTCCGTTTCTGCTTTGCCAAAACTGAAGAAACTTTAAAACATGCAGCAGAGATTTTGTGTAAGATTTGATTTAAAATCACATCGATTCGAGTGGTCAGACCGAAAGAAGGATTGTATCGAGAGTAGTGATTTTTGTGCTAAAAAAGTTATTCTCAATAGCCCTGCTGAGCTTCCTAAAATACATTTTTCTTCATTTTATTGCGAAAAATACTCCAACCAACACTTTTTTAGAAATCAAATCGTAACTGAATAATTTCTACTTCTTCTTTTTCCTTTTCTTTTTTCTTCTCCTTACCTGTATTAAGATTAGAGAGTGAAATCCCTAATAATCGCACAGAGTTCTTCATCTTATCTTGATACAATAACTCTTTTGCGGTTTCTAATAAGATATCGGTATCGCTTACAAAATAAGGCAGTGTTTTACTTCGAGTTTGTAGTGTAAAATCGCTATACCTAATTTTTAGAGTCACTGTTCTACCAGCAACCTTACTTCGTTTAAGGCGTTTTTGAAGTTCTTCTGCTATATTTTCTAATCGCTCTAGCATATAGATTTCTGAAGCTATATTTTCGCTAAAGGTTCGTTCTGCCGCCAGGGATTTTCGCTCGCGGTTGGGTTTTACCTCACTTAAATGAATTCCTCGTACAATACGGTAGTAATGTCCTCCTGATTTACCAAAGTTTTGTGCTAAAAATTCTTCTGATTTCGATTTTAAATCCTTTCCGGTATAAATACCCATCTGGTACATTTTTGTTCGAGTAACTTTCCCTACTCCATAGAATTTTTTAACATCCAGATCTTCCAAAAATTCGATTACCTCTTCGGGGTTTACTGTTTTTTGTCCATTGGGCTTATTATAATCACTCGCTACTTTGGCAATAAACTTATTGATCGATATTCCTGCAGAAGCGGTTAATCCAACCTCCTCAAAAATTTGTTTTCGGATTTCCTGAGCAATTAGTGTTGCGCTGGGATTTCCCTTTTTATTCTCGGTAACGTCTAGATAGGCCTCATCCAATGATAAAGGTTCTACCAGATCTGTATACTCAAAGAATATTTTTCTGATTTTAGAAGAAATCTCTTGATACCGATCAAATCGAGGTCTAACAAAAATCAGATCAGGGCATAGTTTCCTTGCTTTAAAACCAGGCATAGCAGATCGTACACCAAATACACGGGCCTCATAACTAGCTGCACTAACCACACCTCGTTTTCCTCCTCCTCCTACGGCCAATGGCTTCCCTCTAAGTTCGGGATTATCCAATTGCTCTACCGAAGCATAGAATGCATCCATATCAACATGTATGATTTTTCTATATGTACCCAACTCTTCCACTCTACAAAAATAATAGATATTGATGATTCAAATTATAATATCTTTATCTCTAATTATAAAAGATTTCTACATCGTCTAAAATAACCGAATAACTAGTCATGATTGAAATAGAACGCAAATTTCTGGTAACCTCTGAAATTTTTAAAAATGAAGCACAAAAAAGTACTCGTATTACACAGGGATTTCTAAATACTGACCCAGAACGAACAGTTCGTATTCGAATCAAAGGAGAATACGCCTTTATCACTGTAAAAGGAATTGGCAATACTTCGGGGACTTCTCGATTTGAATGGGAAAAAGAAATTGATGTATCAGAAGCAGAACAATTGATGTTTTTATGTGAAAAAGGAATCATCGAAAAAATACGATATGAAATCTCTCTAGGAAACCACACCTACGAAGTCGATGAATTCTTTGGAGAAAACAAAGATCTCATCATAGCTGAAATTGAATTAGAAGATGAAAATGAAACATTCCTAAAACCAGATTGGTTAGGAGAAGAAGTTACGGGGAATCGAAAATATTATAATTCTCAATTAAGTAAAAAACCATACACAACCTGGTAAACTATTTTTTACTTTAAAATAATTTAAAAACTAATGAAATGAGGAAATTTTTAAATCTCATAATGCTTCTGCTTGTTGCTATATCCTTCTTAAATTGTAAGGATGCCAGGAGTATAAAAAATCAACAGGTTCAGGATAAAATCGATCGCCAAAACAATACAGAACCGACTTCAGAAAAAGTAAAAAATACTATGTTTTACTATGTAACGGCGACTAGCGGACTTAGTGTGAGAAGACAACCTGATATTAATGCCGAAAAGATAAGTACTTTGGATTATGGGACTCCTGTTGAAATTATCGAAGAAACTGATCATACTTTTCAGGTTAAGGAGGGCATAAAAACAATTGATGGTAAATGGGTACTGATATATTCAAAAGAAATAACTACAATAAAAGGTTATGCCTTTGATGGATTTTTAACCAAAGAAAACCCCATGTCATATCGATTATCCAACGCTGATTTAAAGTTCATCCGTTCTTATAATGAGGAGAGTGATTTTGATCTGGATAATTATCTCACTTTAGAACTAATCTCCAAAAAAACTTATGAGGAGTTAAAGAAAAATCAAAAGAATGGCATCACAATTAGAGAAGATACGTTAGAGATTAAAAAAAACAATGGAAAAATCGATATACCTACTGATCAAGGAGTTGTCTCACTAATAGATATAAATGAAAGAGATATGGGTGATGTATCTTATCACTATGTAGGGGCTATTGATAACTTAAACACTCATGTAATTCGAGGGGATTACATAGGATATAGTGAACATTTATTAATCAATAAAATTACGGCTAGAAAAGATACTCTTACTGAAAAACCAATTATTTCACCAAATTGGAAAAAAATGGTCACCGCCTCTATAGATGGGCAAACCTTAGAGCCAACAGATCTTTATGTATATGATATAGACAAGGATAACTATACAAGGAGATTATCAGTTTCTTTTCAAAAATGGTTTCATTCTTACGAGGACAATAGTATTTTTTGGATCAACAAAGACGAATTTTGTATGAAGGTAATGTCGTTACAACTCGGAGAAAATGAAGGATTCAAAGAGCATTACCATCAATATGTAAAAATAAAAGTACTATAATTGATTACTATTTTGGTAAAACAAATATGTAAAATCTCAATACTCTTTCTCAACCAAGTAAAAAACCAAACTAATTATGGTAAAAAAGTAAGATTAATAGGTCTTTAACTTCAATTAACATTGTCTTAATAAACCTTAACAAAAGAGTAACATATGGTGCTGGTAAGGTGAACTGGATAAGCACGGCTAAGCCTACTTATTTATTAACCAAAATTACAGTTATGTTACACAAATCTAAAAGATCCCTAATAGGGGTCACATTATGTATTTTGCCATTTTTAAATGCTATAGGGCAAATCCCTGTAAATGGATTTTATCCTAAAAAGAATTCTTTTACATTAGCTCCCAGTTATGGATACAAAAGTTATGATCAGTTCTATAGAGGGTCTACTTTATCTGAAGGAAACCCTGCTGGTTTAGGAGAAATTTCTTCTTCTATTATCTCTTTTTATAGTCAATATGCCATTACAAATTGGTTATCTACAACCCTTACTCTACCATACATTAGTGTCGAAAGTAAAGATGGAGTGCTAGATCCCGTTCAAAATGTAGCTCAGATAGATGGAATTCAGGATTTAGGAGTTTTTCTAAAAGCTAAAGTTCTGGAGAAAAAATTCGATAATTCTTCTCAAGTAACCCTGGGAGGTGCCTCTGGAGTAACGTTCCCTGTAGGAAATTATGAAGGAGGAGGTGTACTTTCTCTAGGCAATGAAGCTACCACTGTTAATGGCTCAGCTATATTTCAATATAGTACTCCGTTCAAAATATTTAGTGAACTACAATTTGGGTACAGTATCCGTAACAGCAATAATTTTGATATCCCCAATGCCATGTTGTATAGTGCCAAAATAGGGTACTATAATGAATTTCTTTATGTACATGCCAAACTCAATATACAAAACTCTATGTCTGGATACGATATTGGCACTCCAGAATTTGGCAATGCAGGAGGAGCTGCTATTTTACCTGAAACTGAAGTAGATTTCACAAATCTTTCTTTTGATTTTTATGTTCCCGTTTACAAAAATGCTGTAGGTATTTCTGCTGGTTACGGCGCTACTCTAGACGGTAGAAATTATAATAAAGAATCCGTTTTTTCATTTGGATTAGTATATACTTCTCGATAGTATTTGGTATAGAATTACTCCCATCAAATACAATATATGTTTGATAACTCCATCAAACATATATTGTATTTGATAGGAATAGAAAACGTACTATATCAGACGCTTTCTAATAGTGATTCCAATTGAGTTTCATTAATGGGTTTAATTAGATATCCAGAAACCAATTCAAATTTTTTAGCTCTTTCCTTATCTGTAGGGTTTTCTGATGATGATAAGATATAGATAATAATCTCTTTCTTTATATCTGGAGTGATTGTAATAAACTCTTCTAAAAACCCCCATCCATCCATAACAGGCATATTTATGTCCAGTAAAATTAAATCTGGTAACTTTTCTATTTTTCCTATTGTTGATCTTATAAAGTTAATACCTTCTTCTCCATTAGAAAATACAAGTAGTTTTTGATTAGGACTAAGCTTATGTACGATCTTTTTTATAATAAACTGATGAATATTATCATCATCTATAAGACATAAAATATGGTTCTCCTTAATCATAACACAATATTTATAGTGAATTTAGTTCCTTTATCAAGCTCGCTATCAATCGCTATTGTTCCTTTTAAGGCTTCAATTTGAGATTTGATTATAAAAAGCCCCAATCCTTTGGCATTAGCATTTTTATGAAACGTTTTTCTAAACCCAAACACTTTGTCTCCATATTTATTTAAATCAATCCCTAAACCATTATCTCTAAATATCAGCTGAATTCTATTATTTGTTTTTTCTGAAGAAATATAAATGACGGGCTTTCTTTTAGAAGAGCAATATTTTAGAGAGTTTGAAATAAGATTAAGAAATATACTTCTTAGATAAGCAATCGAATAGGAAATTTCTTCAATTTCAAAATTAGTAATGATTTTTGCCTGAGTCTCCATGATTTTTGCACTTAATTGCCTTTTTACCTCAATACATGTTTCCTGAAGAGAGATATTTTGAATAGTCATATCAGTAGATTCGTTAATCTGCACCACATTTATCAAATCTTTCATTGTTTTATTAAGTACCTCTGCAGAATTTTTGATCATATCCGTATAGTTCATTTGCTCTTTTGTAAGAGTACTGTCTTCTAAAAATTTGGTAAGCATAAAGATATTAGCAACTGGTGATCTTAAGTTATGAGAAGTAATATAGGCATAGTCCTCTAATTGCTTATTTTTTGCTATTAATTCTTGTAATGTCGCTTCTATTTTTTGTTCTTGTCTGATTGCTTTTGTAATATCTCTGGCAATTCCAAATACTTCTCCGGTATGATCCAATGCAGTGGCATTCCAATCCAACCAAACAATTTCTCCCGTTTTAGTAAGGTATCTATTCCTAAAATTAAATATAGTAGTGCCATCAAATTGTTTTGCGGCTTCTGCAACAGTATTTTGTCGATCATCTGGATGAACAAATGTTAAATAAGGACTATCCATTAACTCTGTTTCGGTATATCCTAAAGTTTTACTCCATTGTGGATTTAATTTGGTAAAATACCCTTCAGGATTTGAAATAGTTATTAAATCCTGACTTAGATTAAATAAATCTTCTAATTGTCTATTTTTAAGTTTTAAAGCAATTAAATCTGCTTCTACAGAAGATCTTTCTAATTTTTTTTGAGTTATATCTTTTGCAATTAGCAAAAATCCTTCTTCATATCCTATTTTGGTTATAATCCATTCAAACCATATAATATCGCCCATTTTACTAATAAGTCTAATCTTGAATGGTTCAGAAGTAGAAGTTTGCAGTCGACGCTCGATTGCCTGTTTGGCTTTACTCCTATCCTCATAATGCACCAAAGTTAAATAAGGTATACTTAACAATTCCTTTTTGCCATACCCTAGTAAAACAGACCATTGAGGGTTTGACTCAACAAAATATCCATTATCATTTACTATTGTGATAAGATCATTATTTAGTACATTTTTTTTTATATATACAGAACTTGTTTTCATCGTATTATCATTACAGTATTATATGAAATTTTGACATTGGAGTTTACTAATGAGGTAGCCTAATAAAACTATCATTGTAGTTATTTCTTTTTTAATATTTAGATATTAAAAAACCAGTCTCAGGGTAAGGTAAAACATTAGAGGGTAATCGGGATATAATGTTTGTATTAAAGTTACTATAATAACTCAACATAAACAACTGTAAGTCAATAATAAAAAAATAAAATTTACACCTTCTATTAATCATAATCCACATAATAATTACTATCTTTAAATTACCCCTATTAAGAAAATTACCCCCTATTAAGAATTCTGAAGCTTATATACCTTTTTAAAACACTTGAAGAGTTCTTTCTTTTTACTACTACAATCCCATTAATATAAAAGGTTTTTTGAGCTTCTAAAAAATTATGAAAAGAAAACAATATTATTTAAAATCTCTTATTGATTCTAAATATTGTATTCCTGTTATTTGGGTTATAGGGTTATCACTCTCCATACTTCTGGCAAGATCTTATTATATACTTGAGCAAAAAAAAATTGAAATAAAATTTAAAAATGAAGTTGATCAATTTGCAGCATCTCTTCACAGAGAATTTGAGTTAAACCTAGAATCTTTACATACCCTATCCACATTATTTAAATCAAACAAAAGCTCTAGTTATCAAACATTTATCACAGAATCCCAGTCTATACGCAAAAGAAACAGCAGCTTTTTGGCTTTAGAATGGATTCCCTGGGTAAAACATGAAATGAGATCTCTTTATGAAAAAAATCATCAACAAGAATTTTCTGATTTTAGGTTTACAGAAAAAGACAGTTTTAATCAATTGGTAAATGCAAAAATCAGAAAAGAATATTTTCCTGTTTACTATGTTGATCCTCTCACAAAAAACAAAAATGCTTTCGGATATGATTTAGCTTCAGAAAAAGAGCGGTATAACACTCTAAAATCCTCGCAGTTAATGGGCAAACCCCTTATCAGTGGAAATATAAAACTAGTCCAAGAAAAAACAGACCAAGAAGGGTGCTTAGCTTTTCTACCTATATTTAATGAAAATAAGTCTAAAAAAAACTATAATCCAGAAAATCTAAAAGGGTTTGTACTTGGAGTTTTTAAATTTTCGAAAATCTTTGAAGCTGCTAATAACACCAATATACCTAAAGAAATCCAGGTGATGTTGCTCAACCAAAAAAATGAAACCTCTAAAGACACCTTATTCACCTATCAATCTGCACAGGTCAATTCCCAGATCAATTTTAACCATCAATTTGATTTACCAGTTTTATGGGGGAAAAAATGGGTGTTGGTCGCTGATCCAACAAGTACGTATATAAAAAACGAAAGAACACCTTACCCTTTAATCATTCTAATAGCAGGAGTGGTATTCACCACTTTACTTGTATTGCTTTTTTATTCGTTCTCTAAAAGGAACATTCAGTTAACGCAACTTAATATCATGAAATCAAAATTCCTGTCTCTAATATCTCATGATGTAAGAGGAGGAGTAGGAACCATGGACGTTCTTCTAAAACTAATACTAGAAGATTTTGAGAATTATAACAAAACTCAATTGAGGGAAATTATAAAATCTATTGAGCAAAACACCAACTCTATTCATTTTACCTTAGAAAACCTTATTAGTTGGTCTAAAAATGATTTATTAGCGTTAAAACCAGAAAAATCTTTATTTAGTATTACCGAATTATTTGAAAATATCACTGAATATTTTCAGCCTATTATAAATCTAAAAAATCTAAAATTTTCTACACACTACTTTACCAACGACACTTATATTCATGCCGATAAGAACATGATTTTAGCTAGTTTAAGAAATATCATTTCTAATGCTATAAAATACACTCAAAAAGGAGGAGAAATTCAAATACGACTACTTCAATCCAAAACCAAACATCTCATTGAAATTGAAGACACGGGAATCGGTATGGACCCTCATGAGTTAAAAAGGCTTTTTGAATACAATACTACACATAAAAAAGAAGGTACCGGAGGAGAAAGTAGTACAGGTATAGGTTTAATGATTACCAAAGATTTTTTAGATATGAATAATGCTAAGGTTCAGGTAGAGAGTGCTCTTGGTAAAGGCACTACATTTAAAATTACTATCTAATTCTATTTTAGTCACTAAATTGGTAACACTACCAAATTCAAGTAAAATTCTTTATTTTAACCTCAGAAATGACCAAAAAATTCATTAAAATGAAAAAATTACTCATGTTTTTCGCTTTACTATCCCTTTTCTCTTGTAAGCAACAACCTAAAGAAGAAAGCACGCTGCAATCGAAGAATACAAAAGAAGTTACCGAGGAAATAAAACCTTCAGTAAAATCAATCAAAGAAAAATTACAAGAAAACGGGTTTAAGATCTTTGACTACATAGATGAAGAAACTGGTGATACCGTGATTATGCAACAATATTTTATTGCTTTCTTAAAAAAAGGACCCAATCGTTCTCAAAGTAAGGAAGAAGCAGATAGTTTACAAAAACTACATCTTGGACATCTTGGTAAAATGTATAAAGAAGGGTATGCTGATATTTCGGGGCCTTTTGGGGATGATGGTGATATTCGTGGAATCACAATTTACAATACACCAACACAAAAAATGGCAGATAGTTTAGCTAATATGGATCCTATGGTAAAATCCGGGCGTCTAATGATCGAGATACATCCATGGTGGGCAGCAAAAGGATTTCCTTTGAGATAAGTATAAATGTAAAAAGAGTGGAGTTCCTGATTACATTCAGGAATCCCACTCTCTTTTCAGTATTTTACGTACTAGCTAGCTTTAGTTTGACTTTATCGCTTTACAAAACGTTTAGTATATTGATTATTTCCATCTGTGAATTTCAGAAAATAAATTCCTTGTTTCAAATGCCCAACATCTATAGTGGATTTATTTTCACCTGATATTGAGATAATTGTTTTTCCTAAAATATCTATTACAGAATACGAGATTTCTTTTGATTCTGTATTGAAAGATATATTAAGTATATTTCTAGCCGGATTAGGATAAAGTGTTACATTATTATTTTGTTTAGCAGTTAGCGATCCACCAATCACAACAGTATAATCTTCGACTTCGCCATAATTAAATGATCCGCAAGCAGAAGGAGACGTATTATATCTCATAGTAACTCGCATTCTAGTAGTTCCATTGGTAGCAGATGAAGGCACTGTAAAGCTTCCGCTTACGGTTGCGTTTTGAGTTGCAGATTGTGTCCAGACTTGTTCTCCGGTATCTGCAAAATCACCATCCTGATTATAATCTATCCACACCCGGTAGGCTTCATTGTATTTTGTGCCTGGCCAGGTAGGTGTTACTGTGATCGTATTTGAACTTCCTTTGGATAGATTTGTAGATTCTGATGTAAAATCACTATATCCTCCGCTTCCAGCGGTAGAAGTTTTATCAATAGATCCTATTTGAACCCTACTGATATATTCTTCAGAAGCATTATTTCCATTTGCAGAACAATAAGTAACTCCACCACCACCTGTAGTGGTCACATTAACTGTATTACTAAATCCAGAAATGTTTCCAGCTGCATCTTTGGCCTTTACTCTAAATTGATATGCCGTATTAGCCGTTAATCCAGTAATATTTGCAGAAGTACCTGTTACTGATGTAGCAATTGAGTTTCCTTGATACACATCATAGCCAGTTACCCCTACATTATCGGTAGCAGCAGTCCAGGAAAGTGATACTGAAGTTCCTGTAACATTAGAAGCACTTAATCCTGCAGGAGCAGAAGGCGCCTGCGTGTCTCCACCACTGCCAGCGTTATATCCATTCACTATTTTGGTAGTACATCCAGGAGCCAGCCATTGACAAATATTCGGATATGTCACCGAGAGGCGACCATACCAATCTGGTGAATTATTACCACAAGCAGCGTCTCCACCATGCAATTGACCTACAACCCTTTTATTTTGATCATAGAGAGGAGACCCAGAAGACCCTCCTTCTGTTGTCCCATCATCCCAATCACTTACTCTCCAGTGAGTAGTTCCTGATCCTGATCCTCCATAATATGATGTGATTGAAGATGGATCACTATCAAATGATATCTTTTTCACATCACCAGCAGGGTGATGAATACCTGTAGTTTTAGTAGGAATACTTCCCGTGGCATCCCATCCAGAATAATATACATTATATGCAGAAGGTGGTGTAGAAGAAAGCTTTAATAATGCATAATCTGAACCTGAGCCGCTATCCATCATTTGAGAACCAGAAATAGACTGACTAGTTGACCCGTCAGAGTTATTGCTACACCCAGGAGATTCATAGTTAAAAACAAATACCCAGTTGGTCACGTCACGACCAGATGTACAGTGATTTGCTGTTAAAAAATATGGTGTTCCATTATTTGCAGTATTATTCATTAAAGATCCAGAGCACCATCTTGTTCCGTTTCCTAAAATTGCTAATGCTACTGATCTAATTTGATCTCTCCATGGATCTCCTTCTGCACAAACTACATTGTTATTACAAGATCCAGAATCTCCAAAGTTTTTTACCATTGTCATTATACCTCTGTAATCATGGGCAACTGCAGAAATATTTAAATCTGGCTGTTGTTTTACTTGAGCTGGTTGAAAATATTCTACTATGATTTTGTCTCCTTTTACAGGAGCTAAACCCAATCGTTTTGAGTTTTTATTATTAGCAGAAGTAAATGCTCCACGAACATCAGATTTATCTCTGTTATAGACAAATAATTTACCTCCTTCTGGAATTTTAAAATTCGAAAAGGTGAGATTAAGTGACAGTGCTCCTTTAGATTCAATCTCAATCAGCCAATAACGATCACCTTTTGAATTGGTATACCATTTTCCCGAATTTCTTGGATTAAGATTCGTTTTATGAGCATACGCAAAACGCATTGGTACGTCTTTACTTGATTCTAAAGCATCTTCCTTTAGCAGTTTTGCTATATCCAGTTTAGGCAATGTTACACCAGGAATTTGGCTTGTTTTTGAAACACGTTCATTCGAGAACAAGGGTTCTCCTCCTTGGCCTATTTGGGAATAGGCGGTAATGCTTGAACATAATGCTATGACAAGCAATAAAATTGCATTTTTCATTGGTTTTAAGAGTTAAGTTGAGTTATACGTTAATTATTAACGCTAGCTAATCTGTAAAATGTTGATTCTAAGATACTAAGACAACTGTTCAAAATTTAACAATTTTATTATTTTAACACAAAATTGCAGTATTTTATGTTTTTATTAATAAATGTATTTTTGTTGGTTACGGGGAAAAAATAGAAGAGTTATGGGTTTAAATCAAAATCACTCTTTGATTTCCATTTTTCGCTTTAATTCATTTCCTTTTTCGTCCAAAACAGTAATAACATGTACTCCTGGTTTTGGAGCCACAGCCATTTCATGAAATTGCTTTGTTGTTCCAATAAATTCATTGTCAACATACCAAAACACTCGAGTTTCTGGATTTGTATGCGCAATTTTAAGAATTACCTCATTGGTTTTACCATCAAATCCTTTGGGTAAGTAGACACTACTATTGGCCTTTGGAAAGATAAAATCCATTCGTTCCTGAGATTCTTTTATACAGTCTGGTCGATAAGGCGGTAAAGAACGATAATCTGCATTACCTGTTTTAAAAAAATATTCTTGTAATGGAGGTAACACAAACCAAGATTCATGAATGATATTGGCAACAGGTTCACAAGAAGAATTTACTCTGTATTGCTTCGCGGTATCCAGGTGCACTAATTGATGATATGGGCAAGGTTTGGTTCTAGTTCCCGAAAAAGGAACATCCATTTGTTTGGTTGGGCAGTTGCTACCCGCCAGA
This sequence comes from Aquimarina macrocephali, assembly GCF_051627225.1. Taxonomy (NCBI): domain Bacteria; kingdom Pseudomonadati; phylum Bacteroidota; class Flavobacteriia; order Flavobacteriales; family Flavobacteriaceae; genus Aquimarina; species Aquimarina macrocephali. The sequence goes on along the minus strand of NZ_CP151795.1, from coordinate 2,398,832 downwards.
AAACCACTTTTAGTACAGACTGTTACAGTAATCAGATCATCATACGGAGCAGGGAACCATTTAGATTTTGGTAATAGATTAAACACATCAAATAAAACAGGTGCAGCCGAATTTAATCCTGTGAGTTCTGGTCTTCCTTCTCCATCGGCATTGCCAATCCAAATTCCTACTACATACTTTTGACTGGCACCGATTGCCCAAGCGTCTCTGTTACCAAAACTGGTTCCTGTTTTCCAAGCAATCTCTCTCGAAGAATCATAAAATTCCCAGGCTTCATCACCCTCTGGTCGGTTTACTTTTTTCATAGCCTCAAAAGTTAACCAAATACTTCCGGCACCATACACTGGTTTTTGTTGTGTGCTTTTACCAAAGTCTACTTCTCTATCGGCCAAAACAATTGGTTCTGTAAATTCTTGAGTAAAGTATTCACTAGATGTACTTTGATAGTGGTTTAACGTGCCCGCAAAGCCAGCATATATTTTACTAAGATCCCAAAGATTTCCTTCTGCTCCTCCAACAATCAATGACAATCCATAATGGTCAGCTCCATATCTCAAATCTCTAATATGAAACGCATTCATTTCATCTCTAAATCTTTGCAATCCATACTGTTGCAATAACCGAACTGCTGGTATATTTAAAGAACGAGCCAAAGCTCGATTTGCCGGAGCAGCACCGCTATAACCTTCATCAAAATTCTTGGGGTTATATCCCGAAATTACTGTAGGGATATCAGAAACCAATTGTTCTGGTAACAATTCACCTTTATCCATCATTGCGGCATATAATAATGGCTTTAATGTACTTCCCGTACTGCGTCCTGCCTGGACGATATCTACATCTTTTTGATGTGCTCTGTCGGTTGGTGAATTTCCTATATAACTTAACACTTCTCTGGTATCAACATCTAAAACCAAAACTGCCATATTATGCACCTCATTTTGTTTTAATACCTCGTGATGTTTTCTAACTACTCGATTAACTTGTTTTTGCAGTATTGGATCAATTGTAGTTTGTACTCTTTTACCATTATGTTCTTTTGCCAATCTTTCCAACAAATGAGGAGCTGTTTGTGGCAAAAAATAAGGTTTTTGAGGTAATGTTTCACTTATTGATAATTCGTATGTCAATGAATCGATTGTCTCTTCTTCTAAAAGGGTATGAAGCAATCGATTTCTTTTCTTTAGTAATCTAATTTGGTTTTTTCCAGGATAGATTAAAGAAGGGGCATTAGGTAATACTGCAAGTGTTGCGGTCTCTGCCCAGGATAATTGATGAGCGGGTAATCCAAAATAACGCCAAGCTGCCATATCAATCCCCACTACGTTACCACCAAAAGGAGCATGAGAGGCGTATAGTTTCAAAATCCTTTCTTTAGAAGTTCCAAACTCCAGTCGTGTGGCCAATACTAATTCTTTTAATTTTTCAAAATAGGTGCGTTTTTTACCTTTTCGTGCCAAACGAATAACCTGCTGAGTGATAGTACTTCCTCCTCTAACCACTTTACCTGCACTAATATTTTCGTTAATCGCTTTCCCCATCGCTACTGGGTTGAATCCGAAATGTCGATAAAATTGCTGATCTTCAAATGCGATGATACACCGTTTGAATTTTTCGGGCACACTATCGGTCTCAGGGAAACGCCATTGTCCATCGATTGCAATTTTAGCACCTAATAATTCTCCGCTTCTGGTTTCAATTACTGTAGCAGTTGGATCATTAAATAGTGGTCTTGGTAATAAAAAGTAATATATAACCAATACTACTCCAAAGATTATGAAGCGTTTTGGATGAGTTTTTATGTAGTTTCTTACGTTTTTAAACAATGTGTACTATGGATGAATCTATAAATTATTCAAAAAAAATATTTTAAACCTCTATTGACCTTCCTTCTACTGTTTTACTCCCGTTGGTGTCAAAATAAAAATCAATTTGTCCCATATACACTCCACTTTTACCACATTGATTGACGAGTACTTTCTTCCCCACTAAATTGTCTATAATAACTGGTTTCGGTAATAATGTATGCGTATGACCACCTATAATCAGGTCGATATCTTTTGTCTTTTTTGCCAGATGAAGGTCAGAAACTTTATCTTGAGCATTTTTATAATCATATCCAATATGAGAAAGGCAAATTACAAGATCGCAATGCTGATCTTCTTTTAATACCCTCGTGATATCTTGAGCAATTTCAATAGGGTCGAGATATTGAGTTTCTTTATATAAATTTTTATTCACTAAACCTTCCAATTCTACTCCTAAACCAAAGACTCCGATTTTAATCCCATCTCTTACTAATATTTTATATGGTTTTACTATACCATCTAGCACCGTATTTTTAAAATCGTAATTGGCCGATACAAAATCAAAAGTGGCATTAGGTAATTGGCTTAGTAATCCATCAATTCCATTATCAAAATCATGATTCCCTATCGTTGCAAGATCATAGTTTAGTTTTGACATCAGTTTAAATTCAATTTCACCCCCGTAATAATTAAAATATGGAGTGCCCTGAAAAATATCTCCTGCATCTAATAAAATGGTGTTTAGATTTTCTTTTCGTACTTTTTCTATGATCGATGCTCTTCTGGCAAACCCTCCTAATCCAGGGTATTTATAATGATTGTTTGGTAGTGGATCAATCTGACTATGCACATCATTGGTATGTAGTACTGTTATCTTTTTTGATACTGGTCTAACACAAGATACTAAACTCACTCCTCCTAAAGTAGCAAAAGCTGTTGCCGATGCTATTTTCTGTATAAATATTCTTCTATTCTGCATATCTCATTCTTTTATCCAGTTGTACTTTTAATGTATCTATTGATTTAAAATAATCGATTAGTGCATTTCTGAACTTATAATCTGTTTTATATAATTGTATAGGATCTTTAAAGAAATTCATACTATCTCCCCCTTGTTGTAAATAATCTGTAGTAAGCACTAAATAGGTTTTACCGTTTTGTAATGGTTCACCATTAATAATTAATTTTTGTACTTCTTTTGATTGTTTTACAATACTGAGTCGTAAATTAGAAACAGGGTGTGCTCGTTGTTTTTCGATCAAATAAGAAACTAACTCCTGTACTTTTTCATAAGATAATTCTACTACCACCAATTCATTTTCAAAAGGCATTACTTCAAAAGCTGTTCTTGCAGTTACCGGTCCTTTGAGTATTGGTGCCCGTATACCTCCATGATTTAATAATACAAAATCAATTTCTTTATTATATCTTTTTTTAAAAATCGGTTCTACCTGATGTAAAGAAATATCTGCTGTAAGGTTACCCAATTTGCTTTCTAATTCTCCATCGTGTTTAGTTAAATCTACTGTAGCAATACACAGTGTAGCATCTAAAGTTTTATTCAAATGATCTCGAAAAGGTGTAATAAATGAATCTATAGCTTTATCTGCAATTATTGTAGAATCAATTTTTTGTTGAATTGCTGAGATCTTATTTACCGAAACCGATTGTTGCTTACAGGAACAAACAATTATCAAGCAAAAAAGACCTGTTAAGAGCTTATAAAACTTAGTATTCATATATTTTCGACTTTTCAACAATGGTAATAAAAAAAACAATATGTTGCTTTATGGTTAAGTTAAAATAACCGCTTTGCTATATCAGGATAATATAGATGCATAATGTTGCACCATAGGAAAAGGATCATAAAAATGATGTAATAATTTTTTCCATTCCTTATATTCTTCAGATTTTCTAAAACCTGTTTCATGATCTTCTATCGTTTCCCATTCTACCAACAATACATATTTGTCATTTTCTTCTATACATTTCAATACATCATGCCTAATATATCCTTTCATAGCAGAAATTATTTTTTGGGCTTCGTTAAAAGCTTGCTCAAAAGCTTCTGATTCTCCAGATTTTATATATAAAATTGCTTGCTCTAAAATCATTATTTTATCAACTATTGTGGTAACAATTTTTATTTACTTAAAATGGTTTCTATTTTATCTAATGAAATTTTATTTATGTTTTTGGAATATGTTCCATATACCATCTTTTTTTTAAGATTAACATCCAAAAAACCAGTCTCACATGAAAAGAAATCATAATCATCCATTTTTCCATTTTCAGAGTCCTTCCAAATTTTGTTTGGAGCAATTAAATAATGGTTCCCTATCTTAAAATGATCTGTATATGGCCGACATAGCATTCCATTATCTCCCCAAATTTGAATGACTTTACGAGTATCTTCACCTTTATATTTTTTAATAACTTCTACTTTCATTGCTAAAGGTATTTTCTTCAATTTTCCATCATCTTCAAACTCCAAAAATTCAGAATACTCAATTACTTTTACCAGAGCAACAAACCCTCCTGTCGAAACTGAGGAAAATGAGCAATCTCCCTTACAATCACAATCACATGCAATGGCTTGAGAAGAATACAATCCTATGACAAAGAGAGCTATGTATTTAAGCAGGGGGTTTTTCATAATATTTGTACTATTTAATTCGGATTAAAGAGATTATTCTGTAGCCAAATCAATTAATCTATTTCACCACTTCGACCCATTTCCCTTTACTTCTTACTAGATAATCATTATCATACATGGCTTCGCATTGGATACCTGGCAGATAGTATTTACCTAGATAGGATGCATTTAATAAAATGGTCATCGTTTTACTTTCATTTGGTTTTAGGTCAAAATAGAAATTCACTCTATCATCACGAATATCAGTATGTGTTACCGCATTAGCTTTAAACGATCCAAAATCTGTAAATCGAGTATTGACTACTTCCCATCCTGATGGGAAAATTTCGGTCAATGCAATATCTTTTACTTTAGAACCTGTAGTATTAGTAATCGTTACTTCTGCCACAAAATCTGTTCCTTGAGTTAATAGAATCGGATTAATTATATTACCATCCCTGGTCTTATAATCTACAATTGCTCTAAACTTGTTTTGAATTACTTTTTCCTTACCAACAGGTAGAATTCCACTTGTTGCAATTTGTACAAAAATGGTATTATCCTTATTGTTTTTGAGCACCAGTTTATTGTCTTTTAAAATAGATATATCACCAGAAGTTGCCAATGTCTTGTTTGTATTAGCATTTGTTGATTTTCCGTTAAGAATATAGTTTACATTTACACCTTTTCCTCCTACATAGGTTGCATATTTTGCCATTGCCATTAATGCATAAGATGTAGTTTGCGTACTCATCCAATTTTTGGAAGATAATTCTTTAGCCAAATCCACTGCCACTTTCTGCGCCTTCACTTTTTGATCTAAAGCTACAAGTGTTTCTAGTGCCATTGCCCGATTTCGACTTGTAGACCCATAGCTGTAATGATTATTATTTCTAGGTTGAAAATCAATATTTGCCGAATTAAGCAATTGGTTTGCTGCATTTGTCTGAGCAATTAGCCCATAAGCTGCCGCTAATCTCAATTTGGCATCATTAGACAATCCTGATGTCTCCCTTAACCTGTTCATTGATGACAGATCAGGGCTCCCGGCAAGTGCTAATGTATATAATCGATAAGCTTGTGCCAAGTCATTGTTACCACTTCTCCATCGTTTGGCTTGCTGCTGCTGATAATTAATCCAGTTACTTTTAAAACCTATTGGCAATACATATCCTTGTTTATTTGCTTCGAGCAAGAAATGACCGGCATAAGTAGTTCCCCAATCATTAGGGTTACTATATCCAGGCCAATATGACATCCCACCATTTGGTTGTATAAAACGTTTAAGTCTATACATAGCAGCTTCTATATTTTTCTGTATTTTTTGCTTTTTATCCGATGATAAATTGAAGACATCACCAAGATACAATTGTGGGAATGCTGCCGAAGTCGTTTGTTCAACACAACCGTGTGGATACCGAATCAGGTAGCTTAATCTACTTTCAAAATTCATTGGTGGTAATGATGAAAACTCAATCGTTGCACTGTTACTTCCATCAATTCCAAATGCTGCAAAGTCTACTTCCTGCTCACTATTAGGTTCCAGAACAATAGAAGTGACTTCTGTCGTTATTGGATTTGGGTTCACTATATTAATAGGAACTTTATATGATGCTTTTTCTCCACCGCCGCTAGCCACTACTTCAATATCTGTAATAGAAGCTCCTTCTAGCACTTCGATATCAAAATAGACCATTTTTTCATCAGGTTGAGGAAACGATAGTTTTTGTTGCGTCTCGCCAATTACCGTAAATCCTTTGTTAGGCTTTAAGGTAACGGTTACGTTTTTTACTTTATTTTCCATCGCAAAAACGGTAACTGGTATTGTTACTTTTTCTCCTGGAGTAATTTTACGAGGAATTGAAGTTAGTACCATTAAAGGTTTGCGTACCGGTGTTGTCTTATCTACACTACCATAGGCTGCTTTTTCTGCATCTGAAGCTACAATCATCGTACGTACAGATCCTACATATTTTGGAATTTTAATCTTATGAGCACGTGTCTCTCCTTTTTTAAGTTCAAATGGTCCTTCAAAAACAACCATAGGCTTAAATCGGTTTGCTTTTTTGGATTTACTGCCTCCAGCTTCTGCATCACCACCAATACTAAATACCTGATTGATACTTCCGCCGTAGGCGCCAATTACATCATCATATACATCCCAGGTTTTTACTCCAAGTGCTTCACGAGCGTAAAAGCTATTCCAAGGATTTGGTGTTTTAAACCGTGTTAGATCTAATAAACCCTCATCTACAATAGCAATAGAATATGTCATGGGTTTACCATTATTTTCTCCAACTTTCAGCGTAATCGTTTCTTCTGGTCGCAATACATCTGGCATTGTTAGTTTAGGTTGAACCTTGGTATTCGGGTCTTCAACAGAAATTGGAACGATCCCATATAAGCGTATTGGTAAATCGTTTGCTGTATCGGCATGTGGTTGTAGTAATGTAATATTAATATACACATTGGGGGTGTATAATTCTTCGATCGGTAATTCGAATTTCGTTTCTCCTTTTTGAGGGGTTACCCATTGCGAAGACAGTACTTCTGTACCATTTTCTACTGTTACTAATGCTCTTCCGCCTTCACTAGATGGAAACGTTACAATAGCTTTCTCTCCTACATTATAGGTGTTTTTATCTGTTGAAAATAATAACATTGTTGCTGCCGAAGGATCATTTTTACGTGATTTTCCAGCCCAGCCTGGCCAATCGATATACATTATTTTTCCGGTAGCATGTCCTCCATTCGGATCTACCACTCTTACCAGATATCTTCCCCACTCAGGATATTTTAATTCGAAATTAAAATTTGCTTTACCATTATTACTGGTTGTTACTTTGGTTTTAAATACTTCGTTATGATATGATCCTCTATTATAAGAAGAGAGGTTATCTTCTGATGTATCCCACCACCATCTCCAATCTACCTTATAGATAAAAACTTCAAGATTTTTGACCGACTTAGGGATTCCTTTATCATCTACTGAAACAACTTCAAAATTATGTTTTGTGTCTGTTAACAACATCCCTCGTGCTTTATCGCCTTTAGGAACATTTACTCCTACATATGTACTATATGGTGAAAAATCTTTACTAATGACATCTGTACTAAAATCTCCTCCGTTTTCATATACTTTGGTAATAAAAGAGGCTTTTAGCATTCCTGCAGCTTTATTTTCAAGTTTTGGTTTAAGGTTAAAACTTGCTTTTCCTTCGCCAGAAATTCGCCCCTGAAATACTTCCTGTTCTTCGGTTCCAAACCTGCGAGTTGGGTCATCAAAAACATATCCTGGGAAGGTTTTAAAACTGGTTTTACCTGGATTGAATCGAACATTGATATCAGTTTTCAGGTTTTTGGCTATCGCTCCATGTAACCACAGCACTTCGAGATTACCTTGTATGTTCTTATTAGCCCCCAGAACTTCATCATCAAAGGTAGTTTTGATCTTAAGGCGGTTGGGTTTTATGGTTTCAATTTTAAGTGTTTTGCTAAAACTAGCTCCTCCAACATTAACTTTGGCTTGCCAGTTACCAGTAGGTGCTTCATCAGAAGTATTTACAACAAATTTGTAGAAATTATTGGTTCCATTAGTCTTTGTTTCCTGATAGGTAACTTTACCGTATGGATCACGTAACTCGAATTTTACCGGGTGTCCTTTTGGTAATTTATTTGCATTATCATTAAGCATAAAAGATAAAAACAAGGTATCTCCAGGACGCCAAACACCACGTTCTCCGTAAATATATCCTTTGATTCCTTTTTGCAATCTTACTCCAGAAACATCAAATTTACTTACAGATAGTGCGTTCCCATCATTCAATTTTACATAGGTTTGCTGTTTTCCCGATTGGGCAATGGCAAAATATGCAGGGCGATCTGCATCAAAACCTGTTATTCCTTCTGCATCGGTAGTCGCCACTCCCATTTCTTGTTGCTGATAATTATAAAAAGTTACTTTTACATTTGATACAGGGCTAGTGGTGACAATATCATTAACTGTAACCATATATGCATTATTAAGCCCTTTTTTAACTACTACTCCCAGGTTAGAGGCTAATACATTTGCACTTATTTTTTTATCTCTATAGTAAGAAGTGCTACATGGGTTCTCTCTTTCTTCCCAATTGTAGTCGTAATAATCATCATAATAGTATTGAGAACTATCCCAAAAACTGGATTCCTCTTCTTCGTCATAATTATCTGTCAATTCATTTATTGGGGTATCGTCTGCAGCTGCCCCATCACATTTGTAAAGCGAATAGGCTTTTCGATAATTTAGTTCTACTCTATAGATTGCTCCAGGTTCTGGTGTAATCAGCTTTTTTAAATCAATTGCAAAAGCATTCCATTTACTAAGATTTAAAGAAGGATTTTCTTGAAGATTAATTAGTTTTTTGGCAATTGGTCTTGCTACACTTCTCAAATCACTAGAACCATTAAGGTTATTGTTTTGTAAAAACTGAAGAACGTTATTTTCAAAGATTTTAACTACCTGTACCTCAACAGCCCGAAGGTTGATCGCTTCAAAATTAAATTTCAGATTATCTGAAGTAGGTAGAATCACTCCACTTTGTAGTAAACGAATCTCCGGATTGGGTTGTTGGAAAGATACATTTTCGGTATATGTGTTCTTTAATTTGTAATTATCTGTGCTTTTAATCCCTTCAAAAACAGTCACCTCTAATGTTCCTTTAAGTTCTTGTTTTGGGTATACTTTAAGCACATTTCCATTTACGGTATACTTTAAATTTTTTGTCCCAGAAATGGTTACTAAACCATTAAAATTTTGATTTTTCTTTAGTGGGTCAGAAAAATTGATTTCTACATATTGATTATCTACATTAGCGACCGAAACACTAATTATAGAAAAATTATTCTTCCCGGGTATGGCTAATACATCCTCGCCTTCGGTATCGATATCAAAAGATTTACCAGACCATTTAACATTTACTTCAGAATCATCTTCAAACCGTTGAATACTATCTATTCTAAAACTAAACTGACGGCTTTTATCGATTGATTCGCTAAATTTTACAGCTACTTTTTTTCCTTTTTGTGATGCAGTAATAAGTTGTTTTGCTACATCAAATTTCATTTGATCACTTGATGTTATTGTTCCATCTATATATTGCCAATCTTTACTATACGACTGAAGGTTATCTGTAATAATAGAAAATTGTTGTTTTAATGTCTTTACAGTAAAGACGAATTCTTCATCAAGATCATCTTCAAAATCTTTAACTAATTCTTCAAGATCTAGCGTAAAAGTGTAAGCCGTATCCTCATCAAACCCTTCTTCTGGTTGAAAAGAAATAGTTCGGTTGTTTACAGCAATTATTTTACCTTTTATCTTTGGTGATACAGTGAGTATATCTTTTGACAGTTCTTGATTATCATCCCAACCTTCTACTGGTGTTTGCAATACCACATATACGTTATCCAAAACTGAAATCACCCCTGAAGATACATCTGAGATATATTCTTGATATTTGTTTAATTCTGAAGCATTTGCCTCAGCTATGGATTGATCATCTTTTTTCTTACAAGAAAATACAAGTGTTACAAAAAGTAACAGATAGAGAATTCGCGATAATTTCATATTAGTCGATGTTTAGCGGATTAAAGGTAGTAATTATTTAACTGTATTCTACACTATCTTAACCTGCTTAATATTGTAAATTTCAATTCTATTATTTAATCCGTTTTTTAGTCCATTTTTTTGATCTTCATCCAACATTTCTACATTCATTTATTTACAATTAACCTGAAAAATAGGTTTATCTTCAATTTTGAAATTATCTGATTTAATATAGCTACCAGTACACAATTCATACTTATAGATGATGGACATATCAAAAAATGCTTCATCATCTATTCTATTTTCATTTCCTTCTTTATAAAACTCTAGATCAATATATGCTTGTTTTCCTTTATCAAAAATATGGTTTGCATTAATATCCTCTTTAAAGTGGTTATATGAGGGGTTATAAAGGAGTACAGTTTCAGAAGTATTCTTATTGGCTATTGCTCTAATAAATTCTATGTCTTCTCCTTCTGTTGGCAAAGGACGTTTTTCTGAATATTCGTTTTCATCTATATATAATTTATTTTCTTTTAACATGGCATAAAAAGGGTATGTCTCATTTTCTCTAGTAAAAAAATAAACAATAAAATCATTAAGCCCTTTTATATTAAAATCAATTATAGTAGTATTTATTCCTTCATTTATGGCCATAAAAGAAATCATATCGGTATTCTTTTTAAAAGTTTCTACATAAGGATAACCAAAACAGTTAGCTTCATCATTAAATACCTGTTTCATTACATAGTGATCATCTTTTGATTTTTTTAAACTCACGAAACTTCGTGATTCTTCAAACCCCATAAAAGAGATTTTTAAACTGTCCTTTATGTTTTTATTATATCTCCCATAAAGTTCGAATTCATTTTTTTTGGTGTTTGGGGTAAACAAGAAAGTATGATCTCTATCTATACGCCAACTTCCTACCTGTACTCCTCCAAAGTAAGTAATCACAAATTTGCCATTTTCTAAAACGAATAGATGACTTCCTCCTTCTGGAGAATGAGAACCTAATGCGTACAAACCGACTATATCTTCCTTATTTTGAGCCATACCTTTGTTCATCATACAAATTATTACAAAAACCAATATTCTTTTCATTAGTCTATCATTTATATTAGCGTAATCATTTGATAAAAGTAATTAGATTCTTGACCTCGTTTCCCCCTGAAAATAGTGAATTTAAGACCCCTTGTTTTCAGTTAATACTAAAAATTATACATTAAAAATATTTGATGTTTTAAAAACTTTCTTTGCTATTTCCTTTTTAATAAACTGAAGTCATTACTATTGAAAACCTGTGATTGTGATCTTTTCTTCACGTACTAATTTTGTGTTAAAGAGAAAGTTACTCTTTTCAAAAACTATAACTTTAGTAATATTAACCATTTAATATATTTATATCACAGCTATAAAAATTACACTAAACAAAATAGACAAATACTATGAATGTCTATAAATAGTCATAGGAATATAATCTTAAAACTCTAATTATGTTAAAAAAAATTTCAAATTTAGGTGAAGCATTAAGTAAAGCTCAACAAAAACAAGTTAATGGAGGAAGAGAACCTGACGGAGGTTGCAGAAGGTATGAATGGCATCCTGTTAAACGATGCTGTTGGTCTGATTATTATAATTGTTGTGATGGGACCCCAGAATGTCCAGCCCCATTGCTATAAAATATGATAGTATCGTTTTAATAAAAAAGGAGGACGATATCGTTCTCCTTTTTATATTTTTTGTGTGTATTTATAGACTGAATATTAACAAGTATATCCTACTCTTTCTCTTTATAAATTCCTATAGTAAGCTCTCCTGTAGCATTCATTGTGGCACGATACATTCCTGCAGTATTAAATTCCATCGTTACATTTCCCTTATTATCAATTGCTACGATCCCTCCTGTACCTCCAAGATCAGTTAGTTTTTTCTGTATCACCTCTTTTGCTGCTTCCTGAAGAGAAAGCCCTTTATATTCCATTAATGCAGAAATATCATGTGCTACCATCGCTCGTATAAAATATTCTCCCCATCCTGTACTTGATACTGCGCAGGTAGCATTATTGGCATATGTTCCTGCACCAATAATTGGTGAATCTCCTATACGATTCCATTTTTTATTGGTCATCCCACCTGTAGAGGTTCCTGCTGCCAAATTTCCATTTTTATCTAATGCTGCACAACCTACCGTTCCGAACTTAGAATCTTTTATAAACGGATCATAAAAAGCGGTTGTTTTATTAGCTTCTTTGTTTTTTAATTTTTCTTTTACTCTCTCCAGCGATTTCATTCTATCTTCTGTAAAGAAATATGCAGGATCAACAATCTCCAGATTTCTTTCTTTAGCAAACAATTCGGCTCCACTCCCTGATAATAAAACGTGAGGAGAGTTAAGCATTACTTCTCTGGCGAGATTGATTGGATTTTTAACTGTTTTAACTCCTGCTACTGCCCCAGCATTTAGGTTACTACCATCCATGATAGAAGCATCCAGTTCGTTAGTCCCATCATTAGTAAATACTGCTCCTTTACCTGCATTAAATAATGGAGAATTCTCAAGAACGTTTATTGTTTTTTCAACTGCTTCAAGGCTTGTTCCTCCATTTTTAAGAATGGTATGTCCTACTTTTATTGCTTCTTCAAGTTTAGCTTTGTAAGCCGCTTCTTTTTCTGGAGTCATGTTCTTTTTCAAGATAGTTCCTGCTCCACCATGAATTACAATTCCAAAGCTATCTTCTGGTTTTTTAATTTCCTCTTTAGCAGTTTCAACAATAGGTGTTTCTGCTGTTTCCTTTGGCTGTTCTTTACATGCCAAAAACAAAATAAAACTAAAAAAGATAATTACTCTTTTCATAATTAAGATAATTTGTGTTTACAATAATCGATTAAAGCGATTCTCCCTTGAAAGAATCTGAAAGTTAAATGTATACTATTTCCACCATTATCTTCCAAAGTTATTGATTTATTTAACTCAATATCATAGGGTTGATGCTGTCCTCCTTCGATGGCTATATTATCAGCATATAGTGATATTTTGTTGTTTGATTTTAACACAGGTTTTATTCGGCCCATAACTCCTGGTGTTTCACCAGATTTATTAAGGATTATAGATCCCGATCCTTTTGATTTTTCAACAGTTACTTCTATGTCTTCCTTTGGGTTAATATCTTTAAACAATACTGCAGGATACTCTGGATGTGCAATAAGCACCGTATACAATTTACGTGTTCGAATAATAAAATGTGCAAGACCTTTTTCATCAGAAAACCCTTCAAGATATGTAGAATTATTAGCCACTAATACTACTTTGGCATTTTTAATCGATTCTTCTTTTTCATTTACCATTTTAATAGTAAAAATGAAAGGTTTTGGATTAATCAGGGTAGAGATCTTTGACCATTTGCCTTTCAAAAAAGCTTGATCTTTTTTTATTTTTTTCTCGATCAGCCCAGCAAATTCGTCTGGGCTTCTATCTTTTAAGTTGATATACCCTACTGTTTTCAATATCCCAGGAATCTCTGTATCGTCAAATCTAGCTGGCAAAATATATTCTCTACTTTCCTGAAATGCCCTTGCCTGCATAGAGGCTCTCTCATGGTTTGTCCATAATTTTTGATTGTAAAACCCAGATATAAATAATACCGTATATCTTGCCCTGTTTTGATAAATCTCGGACAAATACTCATATAAGTTTTTACCCCATAAATTTGTTTCTTCAAACAGGTCATAAAACACCTTGATTCCTCTTATCCTAAGGCTATTTGCAACCTCTTCTACATATGCTCTATTCTCTCCAGCAAAAGAAAGCGCAACATCATATTCATAATTCTTGTTTTTCATCACTGACTTCTTTTTCTTTTTAACCTAAAACTGACTAATTCTTACTAAAAAACCGCTACTACAAAATTACTTTGTTTATTTGGAATATTTCCAATTTTAATAGGAAATATTCCAACAAAAGTTTTACTTTTAAACCGTAAAAAGAGGTGTTTAGAACCATGAAGCCTTGATAGATAATAAAGGAAAAAAGTTGTAGCTATTCTGGTTATTTATGTCATCTAGAAATATGAAGTAACTCGATTACAAAGGAATTAAGAAAGGTCTTATCGAACTATCATCTCGGGATTTTCGACTTTACTCGTAACGTGAGTTCGGTGTAACAAAATTTACGTCAGTCGGAGTGATTTTCGATAGAAAATTGTACTTCGATCATGCTCAGCAGAGCTATCGAAGACAAGTAAATTTTCGTCAAAAACCTAATTTCGATACAATTTTTCTCCATTTCATTATGAAAAACCACTCAATTTGACGGTTTTTTAAATTAAAGCCTTACATCGAACTCAGGTTCGTAACCAACTGGTAGAGGTAGTATTTTGATACATTTGATCAGGTATGGATTCTGTTGGACTTGAAGTGAATGTAGTATATTTAATAACTACTTTTAATATGAGAACGTCTTATCTTGCTTTTTAAGCTCTTTCTTAATTCCTTCATAAATATCATTCTTGAATATTACATTTTCTTTCCTCGAATATGCTTTTAAAGTAGCATAATACATTACATTAATAATATCTGCACCTGTAATTTCGTATTTTTCTGCAATTTCTTTCCAATCAATATCATTGTTACATTTCATATCATTTGGAATACTCTGCACCCACAACTTGTATCTTTCTGCTGTTCCTGGCATAGGGAAATGAATAATGTTATGAAACCGTCTTAAAAAGGCATCGTCTATATTGTTTTTAAAATTCGACGCTAGAATTAAAAGTCCTTCAAAGTCTTCTATACGCTGTAATAAATAAGAAACTTCTTGATTTGCTGCTCTATCATTAGAAGTATTAACCCCAACTCTTTTATGAAATAGCGCATCTGCTTCATCAAAAAATAAAATCCAACGTTTACGCTCTGCTCTTGAAAATACTAATTCGATATGCTTTTCGGTTTCACCAATATATTTTGATATTACCAATGATAAATCAATTCTATATACCGGAATATCAAACTTATTGCCCAGCAAGGATGCGGTTAGAGTTTTTCCAGTTCCTGGTTTACCATAAAAGAGTACTCGGTATCCAGGTTTGATTTTCCTTCCAAATGTTGGGTCTTTGAGTACCTTATTATGATGATTCATCCAAATTTGAATATCATTTATTTGATCTCTGGTTTGAGGGTGCAATACCAAATCCTCCCATAACATAGAGGTAGATATTTTACGTGCCGGAAATTCTATACTATGAACTGGCGCAGCTTCTTGACCTAGCAAAATTAACTCCAGCCAATCTGCATCTGGTGTGAGGCGCCCACTCATATTAGGTTCCTTATTTGACACCGAATCTACCTGTAATAATCCGTATTTGGCAAATAATGCATCGCTACCAAATATTTTCTGAAAGTGTAACCTTTTGGAGATGTCCATACCTGCCAATAAAAAAAGTGCAGTTTCTCCGGTAGGTAAAATACCTCGATGATGTTGTCCTTTTACTCCTCCAAAAGCAATGAATTCGCCACCTTGCGGAAGTGCCTGGGCCATAACATCTTCCAAAAAACCAGGCCTAACATAAGGAGCAATACTCAGCAAGAGCACCAGCTTCTCCTCAAATGAAAAAGCATCGTTTACTTGTAAGACCTTATCCAAAGCAGGTATAAATGAAAGATCATTATACTTTGTTAGATCAATTTCTGAATTTTTATCTGTTGTAGTAATTCGGTCTATTAATATTTTTCCTAATGAATCGAGGCACTTATCAAAATCGTCTTCATACGAGGGAACTATCTTAAGATTACCTTTTATTCTTTGCATATCCTAATATGTATAAGTGTATTACTACTTTTTGACAATGTAGAGCATGCCATTGCTGACACGTATTTTGTTCAAGATACTGCATATTTGATATTTAAAAAAGAGTGTTTTACCCCTTATTGTTCTGTATCTGGTGTAGGGGCTGGAGTTGTTTCATCTTCACAATCCAAATCTACAGCAATATGAAATGGGTCCAAAGCATCGCTAGCTGTCTGTACCGTTGTTTCTCTTGAAGCAGCATTCATATGATGCAAATTCTCTACATACTCCTGGATACCTGCACTACACCCAGTGTAATCAATAGGTAATGTTACACTACCATTATATTGACTGAAAGCGGTTACATGATCTTGTTCGTGAGGTTCTAAAATAGTATCAATTGCATTTCTCACTCTTTCATGTTGACACTCTGTTAATCCCTCAGGAACATCTGGTAAAGTAATATTAGTAGACACACTGTAGTCTACTTGTAACTGCCCTGTATAGTGCCAACAATCCCCCTCTGCACAATTCACACAATCTTCTGAAGTTGTTCTACGTAGGTTTCTTGTTGTACCTGTGCCTCCATCAAAAGTTGCATCTGTTTTTCCTTCAAAAGTTACAGAGTTTGCATAAGCTGTTTTTGTAAAAACTTTCCCAAAAGTTTGAAAATCAGGAATACTTTCTGGCACCATTACCATTTCTTCTTCTTGTTCGGCCTCTTTTTCCATTGTTTCCGAATCTGCTGCTGAGCTTTGTTTTACCCCTTCTTCTGTAGTTGGTTCTGCAACTTCTTCCTCTTCTTTCGCTGCCGGTTCTATAGTATCCTCTTCTGGCATCATCTGGATTTTATGTTTTCCATTCTTTTGTTGCTGAATATGTTTTAATTCGTGCGCCAACAATTGTTTTCCTTCTAGGCTTCCTTCTTTATAATATTCTCCATTCAGTACAATATGATTTTGCCACGCAAAAGCTTTGGCTCCAATTTCTTTGGCTGCACTAGCCGATTCTTTATCGTTATGCAATTTTACATCTCCAAAATTATCATGCATTCTGCTTTCAAAAAATGTTCGATTGTTTTTTGATAATGACGCTCCTTTGTTATTGATATTATTCATATAATGACCAAAGAAACTTTTAGGAGTTGTAGTTGATTGTCCATTGGATTTCTTTTGTACTTCTTTTTTTTCTTTGTCTTCACATTTTTCACATTTACGTTGTACTTGTGACTCAAAAAAATTATCGTTTTGTTGCTTCTTCTTAGAGGGTTGTTGTTTTTTGACCCTTCTTTTTCTAAATGATTTATTTTTCATGGTTTTTTAAATTATTAAATTTCAACCTAATCCTTTATTAAACATAACATTAGCTGTTCACATTTTTCTTCTCAAATTCTTCAACTGATTTATCATAATCAGGATCAGCTCCAATACTCTTATTAAAACCATCCTCTGATGATTCATATTTGACACTTAAGAATTTACCTGGTAATTCTTTTAGATCTTTATTGATTTCTGTTTGTAATCTACTACTTAACTCTTTTTCCATATTTGCATCAGATTCTGTACTATTAGGATTATCTGTTGCAAATTCGGTTTTTAACAAGTCTTTTAGATTACTTCCTTGTGATACTTCTTCCCTGATTCTGGCAGCTACAGTAAGGTTAAATGTCTCCTTTTGAGAAAATACATCAGCCATCTTATCTTCCACCCCAAGCATTGTCTCTCTATTATATTTCGGAGAGGAAGGATAAATATTAAGAGCTTTATTTTTACCAGAACCTCCAAACCTATCTCCAATGATATGAGCGTTATCAAATCCTCCCGTAGCAGAATCTGTAACACCTCGTGGATTGCCCTCAGGTTTAAAGACCAAATCTGTACCCGTTACTGTCCTCGTTTGTACCTGATCTTTATTTCTATTTAACACTTTATCAAATGAAATCTCGATTTTAAAAGTAGGGCCAGGATCTCCATTAAATGTTTTTGTTGTATAATTCGCTTCATACACTCCACTTTTCTCAGAAATTTTGATTTCTTCTGGGATATAGTTTTTATGATCCGGAACATACTTTTTCTCTGCTCCAGGAGTAAGAATACCATCATCATTGATATAAATACTCATAAATCCGGCATCTGCCATATTGGGATTTCTACCAATTGTTATTTCTATAAAGTCCTCTCTCTCTGTTTCAATAATTCTGTATACTGCTTTACCATCTACCTTATTCACATCAGAGCCTATATCATTCATAAATCTTACCAATAATGAATCATCTTTCTTGGTTACTTTTTTGTTTAGATATTTTTCTAATAACGGAACAGACTTATCATTTCCACCCATAATGGTACTTATAAGCGGTACTAATTCTGCCATTTTCGTATCCAAGCTATCATTTAGTTTTTTACTCTTAACATTATCCTTAGTTGCTTTTAATTCTGTTCTTATTCCATCTATTTCAACAGATTTATTAACCGCATTATCAATGGTTGCAATCATTGCATCGTCCGTGTTTTTGCTTTTAGCTTCATTTAGAAAAGCAGTTACTGGTGTTGGATCACTTGCTACAGTTAAAACAGAATTTTCTGAGCTTCCTTTGAAGTATAATTTGTGAGATTTTCCATCTCCACCTTTAAAGCTCTTTTTCTTCTTCCACCATTGCGTTATTTTCGCTATTGCACCTTTAACCTTCTCTTTGCCTTTCTCTACCAAGCCTTCTCCAAATTCAATAGCCTTAAGCACACCATTAATAATTGGCATTCCGATTTTCAGAGCTTTTGCAACTAACCAATCTATACCTTCTGTTATCTTTTCTCTTATTTTACCAATGATCTCTGCCAATTTTTTACCAATATCTCCAAGGCCTACCTGGTTTGCCAAGAAACCGATCAATACCGGAACTCCTTTTGCCATGGCCCCTTCCAGATAATCAGCTGCTACTTTAATGTTTCCAGCAGCAATTTCTGCCACACCATTGACAAATGAATTTAAGATCTCAAGCATAGCTTTAAGATGTTCTATAAAGGATTGAATCGCTTTATAAATTGCTATTACACTATTGATCACTGCCATAATTCCTGTTGGATCTAACATGCTTAGTAACTTAGTAATTACCGATTCTATGACCTTAGTCATGATCCAGTTTTTGGCAGCATCCAAAACCATATTCCATAACTCACTTAATTTCTCCTGCACATATTCCCAAATAGCAATTGGTCCTCTTTTGATGACATCTTTTACAAAAGCCCATATACCCGTTAATTTGTCTATAGCACCTTTGATCTTGGCTACTTTCTCTGCACCTATTTGCTCGGTTAATTTGATCCATACGCGCTCCATAATTTTATCGACACTTATACCCAGAATCTCAAGCACAAGATTAAGTATGCTTTTGAAGCTGAAATCAGGAGGCATTTTAATACCTAAACCACCCAAAGAGCCAAATAACCATGTAGCTAATCCACTCATTAAATGTTTGAGGATATTATCAAAAAACTGTACAAAACCTTGCTTGATCCCTTTAAGTATATTTTTTAAGAATCCAATAGGATCACGTTTTATGTTACCAAATGCCTCGAGAGAACGTTGTATGATATTGTTAACCGTATTAAACGGGAAGTTCATAGCAATAAGCATTATTTCAATGGCAATTTTTACAATAGTGATGATAAACTTCACAAGTCGTATTACTGGTGATTTGAAGGTGTTAAAGATCTTTATGAAAACGCCTGGCGGATTAAGGAAGTCTTTCCAACTCATCGACTCCCATAAACTTGTAAAGAGTCCTAGAACATACTCGACCGTGAACCCAAGACGCTTGACTGCTTTGCTAACTTTTTGCGTCATTTGATCAATTTTCCCGCTTTCCTTCATTTGCTGGAACTGTGCTTCTCCGCCATCCATAAGACTAAAGAATCCATGAATGATATTCTCTGTGTTTCTTCTTACTTTAGCACCTGTAAATGGGTCTTTACCAATCAATACTGTTACCAGGAAGTATCCTCTCTGTTTCTTAGCAAAATCACTTAATTTTGATACTAATACCTCCCTCAATAGTGCTAATAATTCTATCATAGCATCTGTAAGAAAGGTAGTAATTCGTTTTATTGGTGTTGTAAATGCTTCAGCAATCTTGTTAAAGGTTTCTATTGGTGTGAAAAGTGACTTGAACGAAATGAGTTCCCATGCGGTAGTAAAAATATTTTTGACATCAGAAACTAAATCGAGCATTAGATTAATACTTCGATCGATCCAACCTGCACATTTTTCGAAAATGCCATTTTCTAGCATTTGACGTTTTATTTGTGCTCCTCGATCTCCTAACACTTTTAACCCTGCATTTAGGATATTAGTACCATTTCGATCAACTTGTTTCTTGGTGATTGGGTCTTCGCCAAGTAACACAGTCAACAGATCATATGCATTTGGGAAATATTTCTTAACCACGGTTACCAGATTGGTAACAGCAATATCTTTAACCGTACTTAGGAAATCCTTTCCTACATCATCTACAAATGAGACAACCTGTGTAACAATAGATTGAAATAAGCTTGCCACATCATTCATAACCCGTTCTGGATTACCAACATCTTTGATACTTAACCTGTTCCAGAAATTAGCGAATTTCGATTTTACACTTTCTATAAGGTCAGAAAAACGTTTTACAGAATCGAATAACCAATTTGCTACCGGATTTGTAGCTTTAAAATAATCCAATACCCATTTCACGGTATCCCCTCCTATTGGAATAATATCCAATACTGCATCTAATAATGTAAGTGGTGTTTTATTTACTTTGGTGCCTTTAATCGGGTCTTTACCCATAATATAGGTCAATAGAGTATATCCTGGAATTTCCCCAACAAAATCCAATACCTTATCGATTAAGAAGTCTTTGGCTTTATCAATTCCTTCTTCTATAAGATCTGCCATATCCGAGGCTAATCCGGATACTGCATTCCATGCATCCCCGAGCCAGCCACCTTGTATCATTGGACCATTAGATTTAGTCTTTACCTGACTGGCTAGAGAAGATTCTGCTTTAGTTTGTATATCTGCAGGGGCATCATCTGATTCATACTCTACTCCGTTTGATGCAAATCCTCCCGAGCTACCAATTTCAGTTCTCTGTATAGTTTCTTCACCTTCTTCTTTTTCTGACTCTTCAGATTTTGCCTGAAGCATTTCTTCGTCTTTCTCTTCTTTCTTCGCTGTATCCTTTTTGGTTTGAATTTCTTCTTCCTTCTGATCTGCTTCTGGTTTAGTCTGGATTTCATCCTCTTCATTTTCACTCTCTGCTTTTCGATTTACACCATATTTTAACTTAAGCAGCTCTTCTAGTGTTTTAGGTTTTGTATCCTTGTCTCCGTGTTCTGAATCTCTTAAATTTCCAGTTTTGGCAACCAGTGGATTAAAAAAACCTTGCCAGTTACTGATATCGTGAGTTTGCACTTGAATTTCTCCACCAAGGTTGTCATCACCGGCTGTGTTTCCATTAATACTTTTTACGCGGTTGGTGCCTTCCATACCCACTACTAATCCATAATGAGATCTTTTTTCTTTATACGCCAAGTCTCCAGGTTTTGGAGTGTAACCAGGCGGGTAAGCCGATTCAGGCGGGATAAATGGTACTCCTAATTGCCATTTGGGCATAGGGATTCCTGCTTTGTTTAATGCCCAAAAGGCAAAAATACCGCACCAACTAGGCATAGCATCTCTCATTCCGACATCTAGTTTGCCTTTATGATCAATAATGTTTCCTTTAAACTTGGATTGTTTTTTGATGTTTATTCTAGGAACAATATTTTTTTCTCCGGTAGGTTGTGAAACTATTTTGTCTTTCCCAAAGGTCGTTTCAAAGTATTCCATTAGTCTTTCCCAACCATAACGATACCCGTCAGCACCCTCTTTATTGGCAATAACTTTTCCTTTTTCGCCCTCTGCGAGTTCTACAGCTTTTGTTAATTGTGGTGCTACTTGTCTTTGAAGAATAGACTTTTTCTGTACAGCAGTGAATGCATGTTTTCGCTGTACTTTGGATTGGGCAACGGGAGATGCCCCCTGCTGAATGGTATGTGTTAACTCATGCGCAAGTAAAGTCTTACCGGAACTTGAATCCGGATCATATTTCCCACTATTGAAATAGACATGATTTCCATAAGTAAAGGCATGTGCATTTACTTGCTTACTCATCTGCTGAGCGCTCGTGTCAGTATGTATTTTTACTGCACTAAAATCTGCCCCGAAGCGGGATTCCATAAAACTACTGACTGGCTTAGACATTGGCCGGCCACCTGAAGTTGAATTGTGCAACTGGTTCTGAAATCGCACACCCGTTGCGGGCGGACCGCGGCCACTTCTTTGTATAACATCTGAATGATACATAGAAGTTGACCGCTCATTAGAATATCTCTGCAAGGATTCTTCCTCATCATCAGATGATGCTTGCATATCTGTATTATCTTCTCTTTGTATAAAAGTATATTGCTTGGTTTGTATAGAAGGGGATTCTTCCTGTTCTTCGTCTGCCATTCTTTGTATAGAAATAGCCGCTGTCTGGATGGTTTCCTCTTCTTCTTTTTCTTCTTCCTGACGTTGAACTTCGGGAGGAGCAGTATTTTGTAGACCCATTTGTTGATCTGGCATATTTACTACTCGTTCTGCTACGAGATCTGCTTCTCTTTCATAAACGTCATTGGGTTTATTTACTCGTAATTTGGTTTGAATAGCAGGCTGAAAAAAGGTAGATTCTGGCGTAGCCGTCCTCTGCTCTTTTTGAGATCCAAAAAAAGTCTGCTCTGTTTTGCGTTGTACGCTTGCAGAGGGTTTAACCGTTTTATCTGCTGATGTAGAAAACAAATTCTAACTTTTATTCCATTCTACAAATAGAATATTCTGCATCCAATCCAACTTTATCGTGGTATAATTCCATGAAACATAGGATAACAAAATATCTACTGTTTGCTCTTTTATATATAAATAGTAAAATCCATTTTTGAATTTTAATTCTCCTTCTCGGATTAAAAAGGTTTCTCTTAAACCATCCGAGGTTGTATTTTTTAATGCTTCCCAATGCTCAATGACAGAGCTTAGTAGCTCATTTATATGGGAATCTAATTTTTTATTTGGCTGTATTTCGGTATCACAATGCTCTCCAGGTTTTAATCCAGATAAGATTTTTGGTAAGGTTAGTTTCCATTCTGGCGCCGTAGTTTCTCCAGTTGCTATGTAGTGAAATAGAATTGGTATTTCGCGTTGTTCTAATACTCCTCCTTTTCTATCAATATACCCTATATTTTTTAGAAACATTGAAAGAAATGGAGCTAACAAAACAAGTCCTGCTTGACCTACATAGGCAATATCATCTTTAGTGTCTATAACAATTTCTTCATTAATGTTTTTTTCTTTATCTGTGCTTTTCTTATTTGAAGGGTCTTTACTAAAAATATATTCTTCAATTGCAAGGAAATCTAATTCTATTTTAACATCGTTATAATCAAAAATTGCAAACAATTCTTCTTCTATTTCTTTTGGAACTTTAAACTTAGCTATAACTGCTTTTGATTGATTGATTTGTTGTTTAATAATCTTTTGTAGCGTTATCGTTAAGGACATATCGCTTTTAGGCAATAGCCTAAAGACTTTAAAATAAAAATCAACCTGATTGATTGGCCATAAAGAATCTGGATTAACAATCTGCAATTGCATTACAGCAGTAAGCCATTTTAATGCATTTTTTTCTCCTAACCATTTCCCTATAAATTCTTTTAACTTGCTAATTTCTTTAAGTTCAAAAAACCTGACAAATACATTCTTACTTTGTATCACTTTTTGCCATCGCATATACAATTCCTTGTTCGCAATAATCTCTTCAAAAAAAGTAACAACCAGATCATTCCATTTCTCATCAGAATAATATTGATTTACCTGACCACTTATAATATATTCTAATACAATATTTGCATTGTATTGTTCTATAGAAACTTTTGAAGATTGATTTTGGTGTATTGATTTTTTTAGAGCACTAAGGATTTGATCGCTAATCAAAGAACATAACTCCACACTATCCTTAAAAAAGTGATCTTCTACATTAAGATTCAATTCTATATTTATTTCAGGAACGTGAATAACAGTATGAATATCCACTAAGTTATTCGCATGATTATCAATAATTTCAAGGATATTCTTTTTTGCCCAATCCACAAAATCATTCCCTTTTAACTCATCACTCGCTAGAGTTTTGAAATCAAATTCTATGAATGCATTATGTATTCTATGTATATGATTCTCTGCCACTAGGATAATAATTGTGTTAATACATCATCTAATTTTTTTAGTAATTGAATATAAGTTACCTTATTTGATGTCTCTGAAGAAACCTTAGCTAGTTCTCCAGTATTTGTTTTTTTCATACTATCTAAGATCTTCTTTTCTGGATTTGTAAATTTGATAGAGTTTCTCCAGGAATTGATCTGCCTGATCATCATACCTAGTACTTTTTCTGTTTTTACTTTTGCCTTATTTACATCTCCCTTTTGACAGCATGCATAGAACAAGGTTAGTTTTAATAAAATCTCATACAGTAAAAGTGCAGGTCTTCTTTGTTTCGAATCAGAAGTTATGATCGAATTCACAGATTTAATGATTTCTAAAATAGCAGAGACCGGTATTTGTCCTGTTAACAGTTTGAATTGCTCTTTTTGAGGTAAGGCCTGAATACTTGAAAACTTATCAATGAATATTGTTTTCAAGGCTATGTATTGCTCTCCACTTTTAAATTCATCGGTACTATTTTTATCAAGAATTTTAAATTTTGCTGCTATTTCATCTATCGGAGTACATAGTCTGGTTTCTGTTAAAACAACATCTGTAGCAAAATCAATAGGTATAGATTGAGACTCTTGGCAAGGACCATTATAAGCTGTTAATTTTGCCGTCGCAGTTAATAAATTTCCGTACTCAATGGGTCCTGGGTCCTTTTCTTCAGAGGTTTTACCGTTTCCAAAATCCCAAGCATATTTTTCTGCAAATAGCGTGTCATTCTCAAATTCTACAATTCGTTTCTCTCTATCAATAATTTTGATTCCGGTACGAAGTTCGGGAACATGATATACTTTAACTGTTATACTTTTTTTACTGTTTTCGTTTGGATAATATGTGATCTCAACTTCTCTAAAAGCAATGTTATCAGGCCTGAAATCATGTGGTACAAATTCATTAGTACTCACCATAGTATCATCTATCTCTAACTCACCTCCTTCTGGTTCTGCTGTTATAGTATAAGATGTGTCATCATTTTCGCAATACTCGTCATATTTCATCTCTAACCTAATTTCAGTTGGATCAGGTTCTGTTTCTCCACCAATAACCATAAAATTCATGGGCATACAGGATGCTTTACACATATTTGGCACAAAGAAATCTGCGATTACAATCCCATCGGGTAATTGATTCACCAGTGATTTTAACTCATCGCTTGTTAGTCTATCACCCTTTTGCAAGCTTTCAAACTCCTTAAAAACTCTGTTAAATTCAAGGCCTTTTACAGATTTACTATTTCTTACCTCCGAAATAGGATTACTCGTATTTGCTGCTCTCTTATATTCTTTAGCACTTACAAATTCTCTAAAATCTCTTGATGCATTATCTATTGTGGCTCTTGACATATTTTCTGCTGCGGCAAATTCACCTATATTTACAACTGTTGAACTTCCTGCCAGCGTTATATTAACATTACTTCTACCTTTAACCTGTTCTTCTTTTGTTTGATAACCAACATAAGAAACAACCAAAACTGCTGTATCCAGATCTGATACCGTAATTGAATAGTTACCATCAAAATCGGAGGTTGTGCCTTGTGTCGTGCCTTTTACAATTATATTTGCTCCTGGTAAAGAAGCTCCTGTAACATCGGTTATAGTGCCCGTAATTGTTGATGTTCTTATTTCTCGTTTATCATTATATACCAATATAAAAGTGCCTCCGGTAGTCACCCCTGCTTTATGCTGTACCCCGCTATTTCTAAAAGCATACATTGCAAATGTTTGATTGGTTATAAAAAGTGCATAGTTGAAAAGAAAATTTCTATAAAGTACGTTAAACACATCCGCTTTACAAATCCATGTCACAGCTGCGAGGCTTTCTTCCCATAAAGAAGGTAATTCTATATTATTATCACTACCAGAGAGATTATCAACTAGTAATAACATGTAAGCCGCAACATTAGATGCATCTTCTAATCTTTGAGTAAGTACATTTATTTTGAGGTCTACCAAGCCATCTGCTAGTGCTTCATGAATTTTTTCCAAATAATACATGAGATAAACCGGATTGAGTAAAAATATCTGATTATTTGCTGCTACAGGAATACCAGCAAATCCTACTGTAGTGCTAAATGCCAATGGAGTAATGTACTCTGCATTTTTTAAAGGAGCATAGAATTTATCAAATGCTTCTCCATATGTATTTGTTTTTGTTTTATAATTTGGGAATTTTTTTCTGACCATATCCGATTCCGGAAAATTATTGGTCTCAGTTACAGGAGAACCAGCCACAACAGGCAAGTTATAGAAATATACCATTACTTTAAGTATTGTACACCTCAACTCGGCAGCATGTGCATCATATTGTGATTCTATATCAGCAAAATAGCATATCAGCTCATCAATTATATCCTTATTACCTGAAATAATTTCGGCCAAGCTATTTTTGTTAGATAATAAACTTCTAAAAAGTTCAAATACATCTCCATTTAATGCCACAACATCAATGGGTAGGCGTTTCTCATTTTTCACTTTATTAACCTGAGCCAAGGCACTTTTCCAGTTCATCCCTAAATGCCCTTCGACTCTAAAGAAATTATGAGGTTCGATGTCATAGTTTAAAGGATCTTTGATATACTTATTTGCTCCATATATATTTGCATCATACGATAAATTAGTATCTCCTTTTTTGAGTCTTGTTTTTTTGAAATTCCAGTGATTATATAATTCATCAGGTCCATTTACAATATCGTAATAATAAGGTATTGCTTTATCAGAAAGAGCGATATCTCCATAATTGCTTGGTGTGACTTTTACAATTCTTCGATCTTCAGTAAATGATGAGAATGGAATTTCCAGTTTCTTAATTAATAGCGCTATCTTTTTTAATAAGAATTTTATTTTTCCTTCTGAACAGCAATTACAAGAAAAAGCAGGAGATTGAATCCAGTGATGTCTAAATTCATCTTCAGAAGAGATTGCATTTCCTAATATCAAATGTCTAGGAAATAAATCCTGGTTGGGGCAGCAAAGGGTCAAACATTCATTACACATTTTTCGCAACTCTTCATAAGCAAAAATTAAATCTGAGAAGAAATCATAATAATACTGTATGTGAAGTAATTGTTGAGTCGTTAGGCTTCCATCAAATAAGAATTTGAAATTATTCCTTAGTCCCAAAAAAGGGTTATTTGGAAATTCGTCTTTTATATAATAGCCTAAAGAACCATAAGCAGCAGTTAAAACTTTTTCCAGATCAAAAATAAAATCTCTATCTAATATCTTAAGAAAGTTCTTCAATACCTCTTGAGAGCTAAGCAATAGAGTACTAGGCACATTATATCTGGGTATTTTTATCTCGGGCCACTCTATACATGAAGATTCATGCAAAAATGGTTTTTTATTTACGCCACTAAATATAAGTTCGTTCAAATTCTCACGATCAACCAATAGTGGTCTATGTGTCACTTCTACTGTACAACCTTTATCATCACAAGAATCTGGATCACAATTTTTGTTATCTACCTTAAGCAGTTCAACAAAAATAACCACCACTTTGTCTTCAAGAAAACTAGCCGTAATAGGCTTTTTTATTTCTGCAGCTCCATTGTTATGCAACAGGTACAACGGAAACTTTTGTTTCTTAGTTATAGCGTTTATAAAAGGAGGGTACATGAACTCCTGCTCGGCAGAAAATTCGTCATTGTAGAATGTATATGTTGTTTCAGGAAAAGGCACCAAATACCCTTTTGAAGTTACTCCAACGCCTTGTGATATTGTTAAAGCTGTCCTACTGGCATTTACACTAACCTCCATACCACACATTACTCCAATACCGATTAAGGCGGTTCTGGTTAGTCGTTGTTGCTCCTCTAAATAGCCAAACATCTGATTAAGGCTTTTCTCTGTAAGCACTTGATCTGCTACAAATTTTGGATACCGATCATGTTGAATAGATTGCCCCATAATAATAATTTTTTAAATGATAGTGCTATTTAACCTAACCCTGTTTTCATCATCCCCATCTTCACAATCATGCAGGGTGGCTTGAGGGTAAACACTTTTTAAGTTTTTAAATATTTCTAGTACTTTTTTTAGTCTATCGTGCAAAATGATTTTATCTGGTTCAGGTTTTGCTAACTCCAACAACCAATCACAATAGGCTTCTTCAAATTCTTGTAATTGTTCTTCTGAAACCCAGCAGATCTTGACACCCAGATGTGCCGGCGTTTCCATACGAATTGTTTTTTCTGCGAACTTCCTAAAGGCAATTCCACTATTTGACACCCCTTGCTCCCCATTTAAAACTACTGTTATTCTGAAGGAATAAGGATCTTCTTCCCCACATACCTTGCAATCTTTTGGAATACAAATTGGAAGAAACGGATCGCCTTCTGGAATGGTAAGGGACGGAAGATTGCGTGGACGCAATAGAATATGTTCTACAACGTATACTTTTTCGCTAAGGATTATTTGATCAATGAATGCCTCTATAGCATCTTTTTGTGTATTCGCATCAGGTTCTAACGGAAAGAGAATAGGTCCAGACGCTATCAAATCTCCATTATTATCTTCTAATTGTATTGCAAATTCAGGACCTTTGGCAATGACCTTGAGATATGTTTTTAATGTTAATTGTGCTATTGCCAGATTAACAGCTTTCTTTAATTGATTCCGTAAATCATATTCTTGATCTACGTCAGTCAATTCTACCCCTATCAAGATATTTTCATCTTCATAATTATCTAAATACCAAGTACCATTCCATTTACCATTAGTATTTTTTTCGACCTGGTATCTAACAAATGAATGTGCTCCATTTAAACCCAGTACAACTTTTATTCTTTCACTTAATCCAGAAGAATTTTCTATATCACAAACTTTTGCTTCATCCTTATAATCAATGGCTTTTGCGCGATTAGAAGAAATAACCGGAAATTTTTCCAAGAAATTAATTTTATCGAAAACAAGTTCTTCTTCTGCTTTTTCTTGTGCCCCATATGTCTGATAAAGCATCAAAGCATATTCACTAAATGATTCAGAAAACCTTGCGAGTAAATGGTCTAAAAATCCATTTCTTCTATCCAGAAACTGACTTCTGTTTTCTAACAAATCATGAAAACCTGTATCATCTATATTTACATATAGTTCGGATACTCCTTTCATTTCATTATCATTAAACAAACCGGCAAAATAACTTTTTGAAATCGTTGGATTAATGGATAATATATCCTTGAATCGTTCTAGCTGTTTGAGATACACCGAAAACAAATGCTCAAATAACAACAGATATGCTTTTAATTGTTTGGTTTGAGCTTTTCTTTGTACGGTTGAAGGTTCTTTTAAACCATGTGGTCCCACTCCATAGGTTTCGGGTAATGAATATTGAAGAGGGTAATGTCCATTATGATTCAAATATTCTCCTTCGGGTACCTTTAAATCATTGTCCGTTTGAATAACTTTATTTTGTTGTCGTATACCTCTCCACATTTGCAACGTATCGTGCAATTCGTCCTGAAACGGAAGAAATGGTAAATCATCTTTAAAGACTAAGACTTTTGAAGCGTGAATATATAATCGAGGTTGGTATCCTTGCTCTATTTTTAGTTCCCAAGGTTGAGATTCAACCAATTTTCCGGCTTCATCATATCGTGTAAGTGCTATATTTTTTACAGCCTCTATTCCTTTAACATCCATCAAAATGTTAATGATATCTGATGTGTACAATGTAGTTCGTAGATTCGAATTATCTAGTTCTTCATCAAGTATAAAACCATGATCCAATTTAGGCCCTTGAAATATCTCTTCTGTATATTTTCCATCTGATAGTAATTCACTTAACGTATAAAATTTTACTACAGGATTTAGATATTCCGTTATCAGGTAATAAGCCTCTCCCAATACTACCTCAATATCTGCATCTGCAGCCATTTCTATATCTGCGCATAACCCAACATCTACGATTGGGATTGTTGATATTTTGCAGTAATCTTCGGCCAAATTTCTATGTATGTTTAAAGTTTTTTTTGCTTTTTTGACAGCTTCATTGGCTTTCTTAAGCTGAAATAAATATTGACTAAAAGGCCCCGTTTGATTGACGTCTTCAAAAACCGTTTTTATATCCTCTTTTTTAATTGCTGCTCTTCCATCATCTGTTTTGAACCAAATTTTTACCGGTAATTCTAAGAGATTAATATGTTCAACTCCATCAGAAGTAGTGACTTTGTAATCCACATCGATTCTCAAAGGATCTCTTAAGGCCCTATAGAATTTTTCATCTGATACATCCAAATGGTAATTAGTTAACTCTATGGCAATTATTTCATTTGCTTGAACTATATTCATTAACCCCAAATCTGATTGTGCTTTGTGCCAAGGGCTAAATCTAATTTCGGCAGTTGCTCTATATTTATTAGTATCAAAACCAAACTGGTGAAAGATTTTTCCTCCGTTCAGATCTCCGTATTGAGAATCCACTTCTAATTCTAATGAAGCATCCCAAAAGCCTTTTATCACTATCGGGTGTTCTGTTTCATCATAGGTTAACTCATTTTCTTTACAGTCTGCATAAAAATCGGGATGACAAGGACAAGGAGTGCAGCTCATCCATGCATTTGCTATCCCGGTTTGATCAATTAGAACTTTGCGCCAGTCATTATTGGTAAAAGGATTAATCGTTAATATTTCGCGAGCTGTATAGAAACATTGATCATCCCATTTTACTTCTTGATTCGTTTGATAGGCCAACAAATCTTCAATTGAAAACCCAAGTTTAAAACCAACTTCTGTTTGAGCGAAGCAAAGAAGCTCCAGTAAAGTGATTCCCGGATCATGAATATTATAATCTGTCCAATATGTGCTACCTAATTTTTCAATTAGTTCAATACCCTTTTTTCGAAGAGCTATATAATCTTCGCTTTCCCTAAAACCAGGGTTTTTTAATATGGTAATGTGCTCATTCATCGTTACAATCTATCACTTTGGTTGTAGTATTAGTTTTAAGAATTACATGCAAATCATGTTTTAATGCAGGAACAGAAACTAGTATTGATCTTGCGGTTGAAGCAATAGCTTCATCAACTTTGGTATCTTCTCCAGATGATTTTATGTGAATTAGCTCAAAGTCTGTCAGAAAATCAACATATGGAAGTTCTTCAATAAAGTCGATTAACACAGATTGATGAATACGACCACCAAAATTTAAATCTGTATCAGAAATAAATGCCCAAGGGCTTAAGAAATTGGTGATGTCTTTTTGGATCACTTCTTTGTAGTAATTAATATCCGGAAATTCATTTCTAAGCGTTATTGTGCATTTCACTTTGACTTGTTCAAAATCAGGTTGTGCAGTATGAATGCTAACCTGGCAAGAGGTTCGCTCATTAAGAAATTCTTCAATCTTTTTTAATGTGCTTTTTTTGGTATACGGTTTTAGTGGATCAATATCATTTCTATTGGCTAAATTGGGAATTGTAATTATTGAAACATTCCCTGGTGCTACTTCATTATAGATCAAATTACCTTCGCTTAATGATCCTCCAATTTTTGTGTGATTAAGGCATTTTACTTTATATATTTCAGGAAATGCCTGTAGTACCAGGCGCTCATAATCCCATATGGTAATTGCTCGGTTTTTATGACGTAATCTTTCTGAAGCTCTTAAATAAAAAGCTTCATCATTCTCTATCGGAGTTCCGTCAAAACTTGTAAATGGTTGTTCGATTTTTTTAATCCTGGCTTCAGGAACAAGTAGTTTCTTGATTTCGCCAGAAGGAGATATCATGGACTCATATGTTGTTTCTTCGGGTATAATTCTCTGAACTTCAATCGAGTTTGGATATATTCCAACTATTTTACAAACTGCATCAGGAGCTTCTTTAACAGAACATTTGATCCATATTAATCCGCTCTCAAAAGCGGTATGCTCAAGACTTGCATCCTTTGGGATAATAAAATTTATAAGACCCGACTCGATCAAACCACTAGTGTTATCTCCAACTCCATCGTCACTAAATTCTTTCCAAACATTATCAGCAGTTAAGTATTCCCATATAAGATGCTCTTCCGGCTTTTCTAATAATGGATCTTCACTACCTTCTTGTACTTGAAATAAAATTGCCTGAGTATCTCCTGGCTGTAAATTCTCTAAGCCAATCAATAAACTACCCTGAGACTTATATACCTCATCTGTTTTTTTGATTAATTTACTTACCAGTTTTGGTAGTTTTGGTGTTTCTGGATTTTGCAATGCATGATGTTGTTCAGCATCACCAAAAGGACCAATATGAAAAAATTCTAAGGGCCTGTTGCTAAATGTGTTTTTATCTGTTATTGTTGATTCGCAATTGGCTTCATAACTAACCGAGAACGATTGCAAAGTTGGGCTATAGGGATAGGCAGGTGCAGTAGCGTTAGGTATATTTTCTTTAAAAAAAC
The DNA here is from genome assembly GCF_051627225.1 of Aquimarina macrocephali. Classification (NCBI taxonomy): domain Bacteria; kingdom Pseudomonadati; phylum Bacteroidota; class Flavobacteriia; order Flavobacteriales; family Flavobacteriaceae; genus Aquimarina; species Aquimarina macrocephali. The sequence goes on along the minus strand of NZ_CP151795.1, from coordinate 2,366,326 downwards.
TTTGCAGTGCCAAGTAATAGTCTCTATGCCCAAAGTCATTATTGAGTTTAATTTTTAGAAAGCCTTTATTAGAATTAGCACCATAAGATCTCCAAGATTGATCTTTATTTAAAAATAAATCTTTATGTGTATTGGATGATAAGTTAATGTTCAAACTAGTTTTAGAAACAATCTCGGATTCTGCGTCATTATTAACCCTAAACACTTGTTTATCATTATACAAGGACACCCATTTGTTTTTACTTAGTTTTAGGACCTCAACCTTTGGAACATAACCATCATCACCCGTACTTTTTCTATTTGTACTGCGAAAAGAAGTATATTTTATCGAACTCTTAGGGTCGTGATCTATAGCGGATAAGTTAATGCTACCATCCTCCTTCAAAGGATAATCTTTCCAATTGAAATTAAATTTAATTTTAGCTCCTTTTTTATAAAATATCTCATCACTACCTATAATAAAGGAATTACCAATTGTAGGTTCTGGTCCCCAGGGATGAAAAGGTTTAGAAGGATTCAACGGACTACTATCATTGTGCAATTCTAAATTTTTAATTCCATCTTCATTATATGAACCTTCAATCTGACCAACATTAACCTTCAATTTAATTTTGCTAACCGCGGTGCTAACTAATTTATCATAAATAAAAGGTTGATCATCCTGGTGTTCTAGTACAATTTTTAATACTGGCTCTGTAGCGGTAAGATTTCCCAAATGCACATCTTTATTGTATGCCACAATTGGATCTTTGTCAGCAGGTATTGTAAATGTAAAAGTGAATCTCGTTTTACCATTAAGTGTATCTTTTGCTGGTTCTGGAGAATCAATCTCCAGCCATTCTTTTTCCGTTGTGATATATGCCTTGTAGTTAAAATTAGTTATCGAAACGCTTTCTCCTAAAAAGACCTCCATAGTAATAATTCTCAAACCTTCTTTTAATCTTAAAAAGTGTGAAGCAACTGCAAACCCAATTTCGGCTTTGGGCATATTAATAGCTGTTAGTTCTGCATTTTCATATTTTTTAATATGGAAAGGATGCCAGGCAATTACATTATCTTCTAGTTTTTCTCCTAATCCATCTGCACTATTGATAACAGGTGCTGCAAATAATCTGCCTGCATTTTTAGTATTAGGATCTATGTTATCTTCTTCTCCTCCAAAATACAAGGCAGACAAATGCTTTATTTTTGCTTTATTAAGAACTGTTTCTTTAATACTTTCATAAGTAATAATAGTACCTGCCTCATCTTTTGGGCCCATAAATTGCACATCATCTTTTAGGGCATAAGAAGGTGTTATTTTATTTAACTCCAATGCTAAAAATGCTTTATCTGGAGATTGTGATAAAGGCTTAAGTTGCAAAACATTTTTGTAATAAAAATCAAGATGTCGCCCTGTAAGTTCATTCAAATGACCCTTAGTAGCATCTAGCAGTTCTAACCAAGTAAGATAAAGTGCATAATTTGGTTGATGGTTTGGCCAGTCACTTAAGTATGTATTGAGATACTTCTGAGAAAGTTTACTAATAAATGTTACAGAAGCACTAATCTCATCCAAAATACTGGTGAAGAAGTTATGTTGACTTACATACTTTATTTTTTTAGCAAAACCCGATATACTTCCAAAGATCGAAGGATCAGAAGAAATAGCACCGTAATAGGTACTAAAATCTGATGAATCCAAATACCTTTTCCCAGCAAGGCTAGACAAACCAGAATTAATAGCTTCTTCATGCCCCGAAATTGGTTCATGAAAGATATTCAAATCAATTGAAGTGCTATTTACAATTAATTTTTGAGCTGGAGTACCGACCAAAGATGCCTTGTAATACCCAAAGGTTCTTTCTTCTAATGGCAACAATTTTGCCTGTATATGATTAATAAGTATACTACTATATTCTTTATCTTCTTGTGTTAATCGAAACAGCTTATCTACAATAACGAAATAGGAAAAAATGATATCAAAAAGAGAAGTGTATGCTTTTTTTAGTCCAGCATCTTCTGTTTCTATATATAACAATATCTCTCTGATATACTGCGATAATATTTCTGGAGGGTAGCTGGCAGCCAATGCCAACTGTGCACTAATATTGGAAGTAAAGAAAGGTTTCATTGTTCCAACGACAGCATTATTTAATGCGGTGTATCTAATATTATCCGAAAATTTTCCTGCCCATACCATCCAATCTTCTGTAGATTTATCTATAATCTCTACAGATCTTGGGCTCAGTTTGGACAATACTCGTTGTCCTTGACTAGTGCCATTTCGGATTAGTGGGTTTTTATTTTCAGAACAATCACTCATTTTATACAGCTAATGGATGGTTTGTAGTTAAAATATTCATTTCGGTTGCTTCTTCACTATAGAATGGGAACACAAAATTGAATCTGCTATTTGTTGAGCTAACGATATATTCTATTGAAATCAATAGTATTCCTTCGTTTTGTCTAGAATCATCTAGTGTGATTTTTTTTGCATCAATTCTAGGTTCAAAATATAATATGGCTACTCTAATTCGTTCCTTGATTATAGTTTTAGTACCCGCATCTAATGATTCAAACAATAGAGTTTCCATATGACAACCATATTTTGGTTGCATCACTCTTTCTCCGGGTCTGGTTGTCAATAATATTTCTAAACTCTTTTGGATGTCATCGTATAATTCGGTGGTCTCTAACTGACCTTTTTCTCGATTAAATGTAGGAGGGAAACTCCAACCCACACCAATAAAACCTTTTGCCTTATTCATAATTTTATTTTTATCCAATCAAAACTGTTGGTGCTCCTAAAATAATAGTGCCCCCATGAGCCGTTGAATCTCCCATTCTAGCCGCTGGTTTACCTTCTATCATTACTGTCCCTGATCCTGCCATTATTGTATCTGGAGGGCCTACACATGTACACATATCTCCTACACGTGCAGCTGGCATTCCACCTATCATTACAGTACCACTACCCATAGAAATTGGGCCGCCAACATGCGGCACTATCCCGGTTACCATTGGGCAAACATGAAAATCTGTTACTCGTGCTGCTGGTGCTCCCATATTTTTTTAATTTATCATTACCGTACTTCCTTTTACTGCGGTAGAACCTCCTGACGAAAGTTCTGCTCCGGCTCCTCCTTCTAATTTTGCATTTGCTCCACCACCGATCTCAACATTTGCTCCTCCATCCATCTTAATATCTGCTGATGCTTTTAGTTTTATATCTTTTATACTTTTTATCTCAATCCCATCACTATTCATTACAATTTTATTCCCATTACTATCCTCAAGTGTAATGCTCGTGTCATCATCATTCAGAATAGCTTTATGACCTCCTGGTGTTTCAATTGTAATTACTTTTTTATCATCGTCGAATAAAAGTTTTAGTTCTTCTCTGGAGAGATATCCTTTTTCATGATTATCATTTGCTGCTTCGTAAGGTGCAGTGTGTTTACTGCTATGTACTTTTCCTAGAATAACACCATATCTGGGGTCAGAATTTAGAAAACCTGCTATTACCTCATCTCCTATTTCGGGTCGAAAAACCCACCCTCTATTTTCTCCTGCGTCTAATGCACATAACCTCATCCATGCTCCATCATCACTATCATGTACCATTGGTAATCTTACTTGAATTCTTTCTTCTCCATCTGGATCTTCCAGATTTGTAACCACTCCAATTTGTAAACCTTCTGCAGCTGGCAAGAGTGATGAAGCCAAGGGTTGTTCTAGTTTAAATTTTTCTGCAAATCGTTTAGGAGATTCTCCAAACTGGATAAAAGTTTCCCAGTTTCCTTTTTCAATATGATGCCTCACGCCAGAAATCATTACTTTTCCTTCAAAACGTTCACCAACATCTTGTAATTCACAAATTTGCCCTAGCTTGGGAGTATGAATTCCGTCTATCTTAAGTTTACCTCTTATTTTAGAGAGGCGTTGTTTTTTTAGTCTACTATTTGCCCAATTCTGAAGCTCTGCTCCAGATAAAGCCATATGTCTTATTTCTAGTTCATCATTATCTACAACTCCAGCCAAATCAGTTGCTGATATATTTCCCGCCGCCGGAACAGATGGGTCTTGTGCTTCACTATTTATAGCTTCTTGATCTGCCGGATTCCAACTAATAGATTTTAGTGCTTCATATTGATATCGTGCATCAATTTCGGCATCCAGTTCTTTAATGGTACCTCCATACGCTAATGTTAGAATTGGTTCTTGATTAAAATTCGGAGCTTTAAATATTATTTTTGTTCCTTCTTCGGTGGTTACCCAAAACCCATTCTCTTCGGCTCGACAAACCATAAAGTCCCAGTCGGTACAATTGAACTGTACAATCTCTTTATGGGTAATTTCTGAAGAATCGCTATCTATACTAAGCCCATTATCCCTGCAAAGTTGATCTGCAATGTCAGAATCATTTAACTCATGGAAATAGTTATTCTTCAATTTGGTTGTCATCTTAATAGCTTCGTGTCTGCATTCGATAACCAAAACCGAAACACTTTTTCTAACTTTTATACTATGTTTTATGGTGATTCCTTTAAAAACAGTTTCCTCATCATTTTGATATCCTGCCTGGATTTCAATCTGTTTTCCAGGAACCAGTTCTTCGCCATCACTAGATTTAAATCCTTGCTCTGCAGCAGAACCATCCTGTAATAAAATAGTAGCCTTAGAAATACTGTTTATCTCTTCTTGAATTACAATACTCATTACTTTGAATTGCTCAGACATTTTGTTTCCATCCAGAAGTATAGTAAAGGTGGATACCGATTTTGGTTTAGTACTGGGTATGACGTTGACTTCACTCATGCTACAGGTGTATTTTTCTTAAGTGGTGGGAAAAAGATTTCAGTACCAGGAACAAGATCTCTAAAACTCGAAAGTTTGTTCACTCTGGCTATTTGTACATAATGGCCCGAATTTCCATAGATTTCATAACACATCATGGGTAAGGTATCTCCTGCTTTGAGCATTCGATAGTGGGTCATATCGGGTGATTTCTTTTTTTCTTCTGCGGTTCTTAACTCATCATCAACACTACCAATAAAAGAAACTTTACAAATTGCTCGTGTCGGTTTACCTTGTGAGTTAAAAAGCTTGAAGTTGATATTTAATCCTGTACATCTACCTTTAAATGTTAAGCTTCCCCATATGATCTGAAAATGCTTAGGCTCATGAATTTCTCCTTCATACTTTAATAATAGGTCACGAAGCTTTTTAATATCTTCTTCTATCGTTTCTCTCGGTTTTCCATCGATAATTCCTGAGCTGTCAATCAAGAATTCACCTGTCCATTCTCCTGGTTTTGATACAGAAAACTTTTGTTGTGCACTACTAGTTCCTTGTCCTTGCCCATCTTGGTACTCTACTTTATAATCCAGGGTATAAGACTCTGGATTAATCATGGCAGTAAAAGTTTCTTCCTCACTCGGAGTACCAGAATATTCTGCATTTTTGAAAGCTAAAATTCGTAACTTTTTTAGGGCCATTATCTTTCGTTTTTATCTTCAATAATTTTTATGATCTGCTCGACAATATCCTTTGCCATTTTTTCAGGGTTTGATTTTTTACCCACATCTGTATCAGTCAAAGAAGCACTACTGCCTTCTCCTCCTTCAGACTTTCCCTGGTTTACCGATATTTTTACGGTTAGATTTCCTATTTCTAGCGACATATCATCCTTTTTCGATTTCAAAATAATTATACACGATCTCAAGTGTTTCTACCATGATTGAGTTTTCTGTAGCGTTTAAATCACTAACACTCCATTTTCGCGGCCATGCTCTGAAAACTTTCCATGTTAGCAGCGCAGTATGATCACTATTTAGGAGGCTTATGTTCATGTCTACAGGTTCGAATTCCTTATTATAAAGTGCATTTTTGATCCATTTTATAATATCAGAATCAAGTAATAGTCCTCTTTTTAGGGTAAGATCAGAAAATTTACTTCTACCTGGAAGTTTATGTTCAAACAGGTTTTGACCTCCTTCTTTAATATTTTCGACCTCTAACTCCATATTGAGTCCACCAACACTTTGAAAACGGACATCATTGTCATTTCCAACATTGATAAACTCTACCCTGAAATGAAAACCAACAGGAGGGTAATAGCCTCCAGCGGTATGAACACTTTCTTTAGCCACGATTTATATTTAAACGATTAGATTATGGTTTTTGAATCTTCATCCCCTCGTGTGCTACTTCAAGGGTTTCTATAGCGACTTCATTACCATCTGATTTAAGATCACTAGGTTGCCATTTTATCGGAAATGCATTTTTTACATTCCATGTCATAACTGGTTCATGCCCTTCATCTAATAACTTAATAGTAATATCTCTACGTTCTACCTGATTAAGGCTTATGGTATCGATCCAGTCTGAGAAATCAAAATTCTCATTAAAAGTGCCTCGCTTAAAAGTAATGTTACTAAACTTTTGCATCCCAGGCATTTTAATCTTATGAAACTCCGGACTGCTACCATCTCTATATTCTATTGGTTCAATTTGAACATCTAAACCTGTGACTTCACTGAAGCCAAATTTACTTCCACCCCAATCGACGCTGAAATGAAATTTTGGTAATGGATATGCCATGATTATTATTTTTTAATTATGAATTCGTTTATATTTTATGATGCCAAATGGGTTTAGGACTCAGCTAGTTTATGAGAGAATTGAAGTATAATAAACTCTGCAGGTCTTACCACTGCCATTCCTATTTCTACAATCATTCTTCCTTCTAGAATATCCTGAGCAGACATGGTTTTACCCAAACCAACTGCTACATAAAATGCATGTTCTGGCTTAGCTCCTTGTAAAGCACCTTGTCGCCATAGATTAGTTAAAAAATTCTCTATCATAGTTTGTACTTTAACCCAGGTGTTAGAATCATTAGGTTCAAATACAAAAGGTTCTGTAGATTTTTTGCAGCTTTCCTCTACCATATTAAAGAAGCGTCTTACACTAATATATCGCCATTCGTTATCATTACCTGCTAAAGTTCTTGCTCCCCATACCAGGCTTCCTTTACCAGTAAAGCTTCTGATTGCATTAATAGACTTTCCGGCTACAGCATCAACATTAATATTGGCTTGTTCTTCATGACTAATCATAACGGAGGGTCCACTCACTGAATTTACACTCACATTGGCAGGAGCTTTCCATACTCCCCTGGCATTATCTACTTTGGCATATATACCTGCAATGGCACTACTTGGTGGTAACGTATTGATACTTTTCTTAATATGATTAACAATATTACTTATAACAGGATGCTTTTCATATAATGCATCCTGAGCTGCTTTTTTATACCCATTTGCTGCACTAGTGATTGCATCGGCATAGGCAATTAGTTTCTCAAATTCACCTAATACGTCATTAGCTACTTTTCTAGCCATCTCCGGCCTTTCTGTAGTTGTACTATAATCACCATAATCCTTTGTCGTGGCTGTAACGCCAGCGGCTCCACCGGGAAGCCAATCAGTACTTAATGTTGCATACAAACCATCTACTGTGCCTTCATCCGTGTTATCGTTAAGTGCTATAACATCTACATTTTTATCAATCTCTATAATACCTTTAGCCGCTCCTCTTAACATACTTTCGGATTTTGCATAAGAATTCAGATCATTTGCTATTTGACTTTTACTTTTGTCTATTCCATCATACATGGTTTGAAAACCTATAAGTGTATTTCTGCAAAAAGTAAACAGGGATTTTAGTGTAGATTTTGCTGTTGCTGAAGTGCCTGCTTCATCAACCGCTTTCTTAAATGATAGATATTTTTCTTTTAAGTTCGCTTCTTCAGTACCTCCATTTAGAGTTCCATTTGATGACGCTGATTTAACCGTATCCAAATAATCTGAAACTAATGTTACTTCTTCATTAGCGGCATTATAATTATCTATCAATTGTAGATGTTCACTATCTGAAGAAAGTGCTTTTAAAGAGACATCTCCGTTTGAATCATCAATATTATCTTTAAAAGTGCTTAGATCAATTTCTCTGGGATAAGTAGCAACAACCCAAGGTGTATAAGCCGTACCATACTTTAGATTATTGATTCCTATATTATTTCTAAAATTATCTATCGCGTTATCAAGATCTCCTGTAATATTTTCTTTTAAATCAAATAAACCAACTCTATCCTGTAATTTTGCACATTGCTCCAGGGCCATTTGTTGCAGACTATAGAAGCTTGCGTCATCATTACCATCTTTAAGTACATTAGTGGCATCTGGGAATAAAATTATGGTGGGTTCGTCATACTTCTCCAAGGCCTTTACTCCTCCTCTTAGCCCTGTTGCAGGAATTGCATTTTCATCTCCATAAATTGGTTTTGTGCCATATATACCAACGGATACTATGTAGCACTCTCCTCCTCCATTATCAAAAAACAATCTTAGGCTATCATACATTAAATATCGAACATCATTTCCGATACTTATACTGCTAACGGCAAAATTGTTATTCTCATCAACCACAACGTCTATTTTATCTAATGGGTTATCACCACCAAATAACTCCCTAAATTCTAATAATGAAGAAATACGGGTTGGTATCCCAAGGAGTGACCCTCCTTGTTTTTCTGCTTTCTGAGTATAACCCACAAAGGCAGGAATTGCCGTTTCTACTTGGGCAACTGAAGGTGGTAGTTTTGGTATTTCCTCAACATAGACACCTGGTGTTTTAAAAACTGTAGCCATAATGTGTGATTTTAATTATTTTATAAATTCAAAAATGTTTCGCTTACTATATATTTATTTTCATCATCCAGGATAGATAAATCCTCATGTCCCGGGGTTTCCATTTTCTTCAGTATCTCCGAGTTATCATAAGTAACAGAGATCGTATCAATTGCTTTTTCATTCATTCTCACAGGTAACTTGCTTCGGAATATATTTGCTCCCAGGTTATCAAATTCGATAGTACCATCATCATCTGTTATATTAGTTACCTTATCACTTTTACACACATACTTTAATAAATACTGTGCTGGTGCAAATCGAATCTTGTAGTTGCGTGTTTCTATTTCTGTATTGGCCGGAGCGATCATATAGAATTTTCCGTCTTCTTTTAGGAATCGGTATTTTTCTGTGCTTGCCAAAGTTTCATTATGAATATTAATTAGCCCTAAATATGGTTTCCAGTCATTTTCTAATCTGAAATACAGGTATTCTTCTTGTGTATTAATTGTTACTTTATAAATACCTTCTGAAAACGGTATGTTTTCCTGAGTATAAAAATTTAACAAAACACTTTCTATATTGGTGTTGGTAGGGTTCTCGACAGGGCCAATGTTGGTGTTCTTTATTTCGGTATCAAATTGCTTTGAAACTGGATTATATTGAAAGTACTTGATCTCAACATTTGTAGACGGAGTATTTAATAATATTACTTTTTCTGGTCCTGTAAATAATAATCCTGTTGCAGAGGTTACATAACTTACTTTTTCGAGTGCTCGGAATTGATCAGCATTATTAAGATCACCTGTATTAGCGTTTACCTTAGTAAGGCATTCATAAGCAGTATTAGCACCATCTCTAATAATATCATTATATAGATATTCTTGTGTTGCATCAAATACTGGTAATTTTTCATTTAGATATAAAATATCTTCTACAGATTTATCATTTCCGTCAATAATAGAATTTGCATTGCTAAAGTATAGTTTGGTATTGTATGGATCTTTTAATTCATAATTTGTGATTTTTGTGAAATCATAACCAATAACCTCAAGGAAAAATTGAAGGGTAAAATCATTCGAAATTTTAAGATAAGGTTCACTACTATCATTATGCTTCACCAAAACGTATAATTTGTTTTGAATAAATTTTGAAATCAAGCCAGCTCCCCGAAGTATTTTTTGTGTTGAAACAGTTGGTACAATACGTAACAACAAAGGTTTGGTCACAGAAAAATAATCATGTTCTATTTCTATAGTAAATAAAGGAGTGTACTTCATTTGTTTACTTAATTTTGAATATTCCTTAGATCTCGGCTAGTATTACTACCGTATACTTCAAAAATGATAATCGAATTTTGGAGCAAATTCTATATGTATTCAGGTTACTTTAGAGTTCCTGCAATTGCACTTTTCTTCATCTGTATTTCTCTAATTAGGCTACCTTCTATTTTGTTATCTTTATCTGAAATCGGAATCAATTTCATTTTATACAACACAGAGGGTAAGTACTTTCCACCAAGGGTACTCCAGAGGTGGTTGATTTGTTCGAAATTCATGGTATACAATTCTATATGTAATTTCATGATATCTTCATCAAGAGAGGGGAATTTGGGTACGGTAAAAAAATTATTACTTTGAAAACATTGTATAACACTTGAAATCCTACTTAAAGCAGTTGTATATGTCAAATTAGCAGAAAACAACACATATAGATTAACCAATATTTCGGGATTACTTCTAATTACTTTATCTCCCTGTCTATATATGCCATCAGGGTTTTTTGATATTCTATCTTCTTCAATATTTACCAGTGTAATGACTATACCAGAACCTCCCTCTTCATCAGTAGTATCCCCTCCTTCTGCAATCTTGGCGATATTACCAAGTGCAGCATATTTTTCTGTGGATGGACCAAGAATTCCCTGAAAATATTGATTAGTTCTATCTTCAATAAAAGACATAGCTTTACTGATCATAATAAATAAGATAAAATGTGAAAATTAAATGGGGTGTTATTTCTTCAAAAAAACATTCAATAAAGTGAAGATCAATCTTCATGGATTATTGACATTTTGCAATCTGTGCTGTTATTTTTTAATAGATGATTAAACTAGGATTATGGTTCTAAAAGCTTATAGTTATTTCACTATTTCTTGCGGTCATTACGTATTCTACAACTCCTTTTTTGGGTCTCATAAAATACTATTATATATCACAGATTGAAATTACTATTTAACACCATCAACAACAAGGGGTAAATCCCCCTAAACGGCAGGAGCAAATACCTGAATATATCATTCTAACAATTATTACTATCTAAATATTTAGCATTATGGAATAATTCCTTTTTTATATGGAATAATTCCATAATAAATTTTACCTTTATACCTCAAATCATCCATTGTAATGAAAACAAAAAAGCATATAAAAGGCAGAGGGGCTCAAGAAAAAGTTCATAATAGATTTTTTGAACTACATCATGAAACAAGAGATGATTTTCTTAATTATTGTTTTGATCAGGGAGAATCTATAGGTAAACATCAAACTAGGTATATAGAAACGTTTCCAAAAACGATTGTAAACAGAGTAACCAGTCCTGATGTTGGTATGTTATATTCTCTCAATCCATATCAGGGTTGTGAGCACGGTTGTGTATATTGTTATGCCAGAAATTCTCATGAATATTGGGGTTATGGTGCTGGATTAGATTTTGAAACTAAAATTTTGGTCAAAAAGAATGCTCCTGAGTTACTAGAGAAGAAGTTGCGAAATAAAAAATGGAAAGCATATCCGATTTCACTTTCTGGAAATACTGATTGCTACCAACCTATTGAAAAAAAACTTGAAATTACCCGTAAACTTCTTGAAATTTTTCTAAAATACAGACATCCTGTTGGTATCATTACCAAGAATGCTTTAATCCTTAGAGATTTGGACCTTCTCTCTGAATTATCCAGGCATAATCTGGTAGCGGTATACCTCTCTATCACTACATTAAGAGAAGATACACGAAGAATTCTTGAACCAAGAACTGCAAGCATAAAAAAACGATTAGAAACTCTAGAAAAGCTAAACGCTTCAGGGGTTCCTACAAATGTAATGATGGCACCGATAATTCCCTCAATTAATAGTCACGAAATATTACCGTTAGCCAAAGAAATTTCTACTCGTGGTGCAAAAAGCGTTGGATATACAATCGTAAGATTAAATGGGTCCATTGGAAAAATATTCACCAAATGGTTAGAAAATACATTACCCGATCGTAAAGATAAAATACTACATCAAATCATGCAGTGCCATGAAGGCAACCTAAACGATAGTGCTTTTGGAAGAAGAATGAGAGGATCAGGAAACATGGCTCATCAAATTCATCAGTTATTTACTATAGCGAGACAAAAATACTTTCCTCAAGAGCAAAAGGTACATTTAAACTGTGATCTGCATCAATTCTATAAAGATGAGCAGTTACGATTGTTCTGATCAAGACTTTCCTTCCCACTCTTTATAGAACTGTTCTAGAAACTGTTCCATAAATTGATGTCTTTCTATTGCCAATTTTCTTCCGGTTTTAGTATTCATTCTATCTTTAAGTAGCAATAATTTTTCGTAGAAATGATTAATTGTAGGTGATGCTGAAGATTTATATTCTTCTTTGTTCATCTTTAGATTTGGAACAATCTCTGGGTCATACAATACTCTATTTTTAAACCCTCCATAGTTAAAGCATCTTGCGATTCCTATAGCTCCAATGGCATCTAATCGGTCTGCATCTTGTATGACATCTAATTCGGGAGATCTGAATTTCTTATCTATATTCCCTCCTTTGAAAGAAATATTTTCGATGATCTTAATCACATGATCGATAACTGCTTGTTTTACCTGAAGGTTTTCTAAAAAATCCGCAGCTATTTTTGGTCCTATAGTTTCATCGCCATCATAAAATTTTGAATCCGCAATATCATGAAGTAACGCACCCAGTGAGACTATAAAAAAATCAACATCTTCTTCTTTAGAAATTGATTGAGCGTTCTTAAATACCCTTTCAATATGAAACCAATCATGTCCTCCTTCGGCCCCACGAAGTGTATCCTTTACAAAATCAATGGTTTTAGATATAATCTGATCTTCAGCCATACCCAATACTATTTATTTTGCCATTGCTGGTTGTACCCACTTAAATTCAAAAATTTCTTCTGGGATAACCAATCGCTCACTAATACGTTGCATTCTTGCAGGCAATTTCATTAAAAAGTCACGTGCTCTTTCTGCTTCATCTGTAAGATCTATTATTTTATCAATTTCCCATCGTTCGATAAGACGTTGCATAATATCAATATAATCTTGTGAGGTATATACTCCTATACGTTGTGCAGACCATGAAAAATCTTCGAAAGCAGTTCCTATAGATTGGCCAGATTCTCTAAGTAAATGTGCTGGCATAACAATCTTTTTCTTCATCATATCACTAAAAGCAATCATCATCTGGCTTGGGTCTACCTCAAAAATACTTCTTACAAACTCACTATATGCATTATGATGACGCATCTCGTCTCCTGCAATAATTTTGCACATCTTAGACAATGACTTATTAGAATATTCTTTAGCCAATTTTGCAACTCTGTTATGAGAAATATAAGTTGCCAATTCTTGAAAGCTTGTATATACAAAGTTTTTATAAGGGTCTCTATCTGTACCTATATCAAAACCATCATTAATTAAGTGTTGCGTAGTTCTTTCTACTTCAATCATATTCACTCTACCCGACAAATAGAGATATTTATTCAATACATCCCCATGTCTATTCTCTTCACCTGTCCAATAGCGTACCCATTTGGCCCACCCATTATCTTTTCCATTTTCATGCTGATTTACTCCTTCTACATCCATTAACCAGGACTCATAAGTAGGCAAAGCTTCTTCAGTAATAGTATCTCCAACCAAAACTACCCAAAAATCATAAGGAAGTTCTTTAGCTAATTCTCTCAATTCTTTTACTTCTTCAAAAAAAGTATCTTCATTTTGTGAATCTGGTAAAAAATCAGTTGGTTGCCATATTTTATCTACCGGAATCAAAAATTTATCAATAAAGCCATCTACCTTCTTTTCTAGTAGTTGCATTACCTCTAATCTAATATTATCTAAAGCCATTATGGTTAGTATTATGTTCTGATTGCTAAAGTAACCCTTTCTTCTATTTTATCTAGCAATATTTCGGGTTCTTTATCGATTGTTATAGGTTCTTGTACTTCTAATGTCATATGTATCCCTACTCCCATAGGGAAATTACCAAATCTAACCAGTTTCCAACTATTATTTATTGTTACTGGTACTATCAAGGCTTCTGGTGCATTTTTAAATAAGATCTTTAGCCCTGTTGGAGCAAATGTTTTGGGCTCTCCGTTTTTACTACGTGTCCCTTCGGGAAAGATAACCGCTGAAAAATTATTCTCAGCAACAAATTTTCCAAATTTTGATAATGCAGGAATTGATTGTTTTGGATTTTTCCTATCAATTAAAACATTTCCTCCATGCCGTAAATTAAAAGATATGCTTGGTATTCCCTTACCTAGCTCAATCTTAGAAATAAATTTCGGCTTATATTTTCGTAAATACCAAGATATTAATGGTATATCAAACATACTTTGATGATTAGACACCACTATTAAAGGTTGATCCTGAGGTAACTTATATTGATTTTTAAAACTAAATGATACACCCAAAATGTGTAAACATCGTAATAAGCATAGATTCATAATATTTACAACTCCTCTATGTCCTCTGGTTCCTCCTAATTTTATACCTAGCCATTGTAATGCATGAAAAATCACTAGGGTTAAACCAAAAAACAAATAGAAAGCTATAGAAAGCGGATAACTTAATATCTTTTTTATTGCCTCCATTTTATCTGTATAATTAATAAAATTTAACTTGTGTAAAGGTATTAAAAGGTCTCATATTATGAGTGTAAATCATTGGATTTATCAAAATAAAAACCGCCTGCAATGGCAAACGGTTTAAAATTCTTTTTAACGTATACACTTTACTTTTTTAGCAGTGTTCGTTATAAGCATCTTTAAGGTTTTCTGCTATCATTTCTGCCGGACGTCCTTCGATATGATGACGTTCTAACATATGAACTAATTCTCCGTTTCTAAACAATGCCATAGAAGGTGATGATGGAGGAAACGGAATCATGTAGCTACGTGCCTTATCTGTCGCTTCTCTATCCACTCCCGCAAAAACGGTTACCAAATTATCAGGTTTTTTATCATTCTCTAGTGAGGCTCTTGCTCCCGGACGAGCATTTGCTGCAGCACAACCGCATACCGAATTTACAACTACCAATGTAGTTCCTTCTTTTGCTATTGCCGTGTCTACTGCCTCTTCTGTATGTAATTCTTCAAAACCAATATTGGTAAGATCTTCACGCATTGGTTTTACTAAATCTGCTGGATACATATTTTTATCTTTTATTTTCGTATTTCAATTTTATGCAAAGTTACAAATTATGTACCATATAAGCTTAACTGACAAGTAGTCCGAGAATTCATGCATGGTTGACAATCAAACTCAAATTTTATGTGCTCCATTTTTACATACCATCAAAAATCAGGAGTACCCTCTAATCCATATAGAATTAACCAATAAGCCTAATATTATAATCTATTTCGTAACAAATTAGGAATACATCTTACTAATATAATAAAGAACAAAAAATTATCTTTTAATAATTAGTTTATCTTTACAACCCAAAAAAAATTGTTTTGAATGATTAAATGGTTTGCTGCCATATTAGGCTATATATTTTTCAGATTACCAGGTGCAATTCTAGGTTTTATATTAGGTAGTCTTCTGGATGCAACAAAAATCAAAACTAGTGGTGGATTTAAAACGGTATTTTCTCAAGATCCAAAAGTAACTCCAGCAGATTTTGAACTCAATTTACTGTCGCTATCTTCTATTGTTATTAAAGCAGACGGAAGAATAAATCAAACAGAGCTTGATTATGTAAGGCGTTATTTTGTAAGCGCTTATGGCAAAGAACGGGCCAATGCTACTTTTAAAACATTTAATGAAATTATCAAAAACAGACATGTTTCTGCACAACGTGTTTGTATGTATATCAATCAACATACCCGATATCCATCCAGATTACAAATTCTACACTTCTTATTCGGAATTGCAAATGCTGACGGAACAGTAAGTGTTTCTGAAGCTGAAGAAATTGAGAAAATAGCAGGGTTTTTACGAATAAATTTTAAAGACTTTGAAAGTATTAAAGCAATGTTTTTCAAAACTGGAGATCATGCGTATAAAATTCTGGAAATTGACAAAGCAGCTACAGATGCCGAAGTAAAAAAAGCATTTAGAACCATGGCAAAAAAATATCATCCTGATAAAGTTCAGCATATGGATGAAATTCATATTAAAGGTGCCGAAGCCAAATTTAGAGAGGTACAAAAGGCATATGATCAGATCAAAAAAGAACGAGGGATTGTGTAGCTAACTATTTATAATTGATTAAGAATATTAGTTCAAATTAAAAATTCGTCTATATAGTGCTTTTAAAAAATTTCCAGCCGGTAAACTTGTAGTAATTTTAATATCTTCTAATAGTGTAGTTTCTTCGTCTAAAAATTTTAGAATCTTTGAGCTTTTATTTTTTTGAAATAACCTGGAAAACAAATTCGAACCTATTTTGTTTTCTCTATACAAAACGTCCAGAAATAGTAAATCGTAGTACCAGAACTTCGTTCTTTTGTTAAATTTTGAAAGATCTCGATTGCTTTTAAGGTAAGAGGTTAGTTTATTTATTTTTTTTAAGGAAATATTAAATGTGTACCCTGTGCTAGGTTTTGTCCATCCACCAGCAGTACCAATATGTAATATATTTTTAGAATTATGCTTTCTAAATTCATAACAAGTCATTGGAATACATCCTTTTTCTTTTTCGATAATCTCATACTCATCGATTCCTTTTTCTCTTAGGTATCTTACTATTTCATCTTCATACTCTTTTTCTTCCAAAAGATCTTTAGAAAATAATGTATACTCAAACAATGCTTCGGTTTCAGAAATAGGTAGCACATACATAAATCGTGTATTGTTTTTCTGAGCCACTGTAAAATCCATAAAAGTAGCTGTTTTAACATCAAATAAAGGGCTTTGTGTTTTTACAAACCACCCTACAAAATGCTGATTCAAAACAGGATACTGGTTTTGATTTTTGTAATCTTCGGATAGTACTGTGCTATTAAAAACTTTATGTGCAAGATGTATTCGGGTATCGGTTTCAACTTTAACAATACTCCCTTCATCGGTTAAAGAAATGATTTCTTCTTGCGTGATCGTGACATTAGGTTTTTTGTTTAAAATTCTTAAAATAAAATCATAAAAATCTTTACTTCTCACAAGTTTATATTGATAAGGTGAGATTTTTATTTGTTTTGAAAAATTAGTACTTCCAAAATAAATAGTATCCCATTTTTTACTTACGATTTCATCCCAAGCGCCTATCCCTTTTTCCCAAAAACACCAAGTTCGATCATTCTGATTTTTTAATCCTTTATCAATTAGTAAAATTTGTTTTTCATCAAAAAAAGAATCCAAAACCATATGGTATGCCAGCATCAAACCCGAAGCTCCTAAACCAGAAATTATGTAATCGTACTTTTGCATATATTTGATAGTCAAATATAAAATGAAAATTCAGCAATATGCGTATCTCATAAAGTATTTCGATTTTTTTTATATATCTCTTTAACATCAACCATCCTTAATCATGAAAAAGATTATATTTCTAATTCTTTTTATCATACCTTTTGTTTCTCTGCTTGCTCAAGACTCAACAAAAGTAAATCCCCCAAAAATTATTACTAAACTTAAGGTTGGAAATACTGTAAATTTTAATACCACAAGTATAAAATTTCTTAAAGTTATAGAGGATTCTCGATGCCCATCTGATGTTACATGTATTTGGGCAGGACAAGTAAAAATTGCTATTGGCATTTATAAAAGTGAAGTCCTTATAGAAGAAAAGGAACTTCTTTTTGGAACAGATGGCATCAATCCAAATCATATAAAAGAAGTGCTCAAAATTGATCAAAAAACAGTTTATAGTTATAATATAAGTCCTTACCCCTCTGCAAAAACTCCTATTATTCCTTCAGAATATTATCTGCAGTTACTTATTAAATAAAAGACCCATTTTTAAAATAGAGTTTCATTAACTTTCCTTTTCTTTGCCAAATGATTTCTAACAAGATAAAAGCTCATTTAGCTCTATTGAGTGTTAATATTGTATATGGAGCAAATTATCTTGTTGCAAAAGGATTGATGCCTGATAAAATTGAAGCTTCTGCATTGGTATTTCTTCGAATCAGTGGTGCAGGTTTATTGTTTTTAATCCTTAAATTCTTTGTTAAAGAACAAGTAAAAAGAAAAGACATCCCTCGCTTAGCATTATGTGGTTTTTTGGGAGTAGCTACTAACCAGTTCTTTTCAATGAATGGGTTAAGTCTCACTTCTCCTGTTGATGCTGCAATTATTATTACTGCAATGCCTATTTTTACAGTAATCATTAGTTATTTCTTACTTAAAGAACCCTTAACATTGCAGCGTATTCTTGGGATATCTATAGGAGGTATTGGTGCTGTATTATTAATTTATATAGGAAATTCTGGAGTAGGAACAGGTTCTTTGTTAGGAAATATTTTTGTTTGCATTAATGCTTTAGCGTTTGCTTTCTATTTGGTGATTGTAAAACCACTAATGTCAAAATATAAACCCGTTACTGTTATTGTTTGGACATTTTTATTTGGGTTTATATTTATGTTTCCATTTTGTATAGAAAAATTGATCCATACAGACTTTAACGCTTTTGTTACTTCAAATTGGATTTCTTTATTTTATGTAGTGGTAGGGCCAACTTTTTTGGCATACTTACTTAATATGTTTGCTTTACAATTTGTAAAACCTACCGTTTCGAGTAGTTATATTTATGTGCAACCCGCCGTGGCTATGATTCTTGTAGGTGTTATTGCATATTTTGTTGTAAACAGTCAATATAAAGGGGATATCACGATAACAAAATTATTATGCTGTATTTTAATCTTCTGTGGAGTATATCTTATTAGTAGCGGCCAGTTAAGGTGGTTTAAGAAATCAAATACCTAATGACATCCACAACCTGTACTATCACAAGATTTTGAAGATTTTTTCTTTGCAGAAGATAATGAAGGTTTCCAAAAGAATTTTTTAATCAAAAATCCGATTGCTCCCGCAAAAATCAAAAGCACTATTATATTTTGAATAAGAATACTCATAGTCTGTATAGTCGTATAAAGATACTAAAACTTAACGTTTTTATTTTAAAATTTGATACACAATCAAGGCTACACCATATGCAAAAATACTCATAAAAATAAGCTGAACCATTGGCCATTTCCAGCTATTTGTTTCTCGTTTTACTATAGCCAAGGTACTCATACATTGCATAGCAAAGGCATAAAATAATAATAATGAGATCCCACTGGCTAAATTAAACAAGGGACCTCCTGTTACCTGATTAACCTCTGCAGCCATCCTATTTTTTATCGTTTCTTCTTCATCACTACCCACACTATATATCGTTGCTAATGTTCCTACAAAAACTTCTCTTGCAGCAAAAGAACTAATAATTCCAATTCCTATTTTCCAGTCATAGCCCAAAGGAGCTACTACAGGTTCTATTGCTTTACCTGCATATCCAATAAAAGAATATTCGAGTTTATGAGATGCTATTTTATTATCTAATTCTTCTTGCGAAAGACTAGGGTAAAGCTCTGTTATAATTTCTTCGGCGTTATTAAAGTTTTCATTCGGTCCAAAACTTGCTAAAACCCATAATATGATAGAGATTGCCAAAATGATTTTTCCGGCTCCAAAAACAAAGGCCTTTGTTTTTTCGATTACATTTATTGCTACATTTTTGAATAGCGGAACTTTATATCCCGGCATTTCGATTACAAAATAAGATTTGCTTTTGATTTTTAGTATCCTATTAAGTAACCATGCTGATCCGACCGCTGTACCAAAGCCTAGAAAATACAAAAACATTAATGTAAGACTTTGGTAACCAAATATCCAGCCTATTTTTTCATCAGGAATAACCAATGAAATAATAATAAGATATACAGGTAACCTTGCTGCACATGTTGTAAAAGGAACAACTAGAATTGTGATTAATCTTTCTTTCCAGTTTTCGATATTTCTTGTAGCCATTACCGCTGGAATAGCACAAGCTGTACCCGAAACTAAAGGAACAACACTTTTACCACTTAATCCAAACCTGCGCATCACTCTATCCATAAGAAAGACCACACGGCTCATATACCCGCTTTCTTCTAATATGGAAATGAAGAGAAACAAAAATGCGATTTGAGGAATAAAAATGACAATCCCTCCTAGCCCAGGAATAATACCTTCTGTAATCAAGTCGACAAAAGGTCCCGATGGCAGTGATGTTTTTGTCACTTCACTTAACCAGGCAAAAGCTTCATCAATTAAATCCATTGGATAAGATGACCAATCATAAATAGCCTGAAATATCAATAAGAGTATTGCTAAAAAAATAAAATACCCCCAAAATTTATGGGTAAGTACTCTATCCAGCTTTGCCCGCATTCCTGTAGCTGCTTTTTCATCTATCCTAAGACCATTTTTAAGTACATTATTTATAAATTGATATCGCTTAATAGTCTCTTTTTGTTGAAATCTTTTTAGCTCACCTTCAGATTTAATCTTAAAATCAGGTGAGACAGACATACCTTGTTTATCAAGTTTTCTGAAATTAACATCTTGGGTAATTACAAGCCAAAGTTTATATAGAGATTGGTCAGGGAATGTTTGCTGTAATCGATCAAAATACTCTGGTGCAAAAGACAATGCATTAAGGCAAGGTGCTTTTGGCAATTGCGCATAGGATTCAATTATTTTTTTAAGTTCATCAATTCCTTCTCCTTTGCGAGCACTAATCAAAGCTATCTTGGTCTTTAGCTCTTTTTCTAATAATGGAATATCTAATGAAATTCCTTTTCTACGCATTCGATCTGCCATATTGATTACCAAAATAGTAGGAATATCCAGATCTTTAATTTGTGTAAAAAGAAGTAAATTTCGTTTAAGGTTTTCTACATCACTTACTACGACTGCTACATCAGGATAATCTTTGCCTTTTTTATTAAGCAGTAATTCGATAACTACATTTTCATCTAATGAAGAAGCATTAAGACTGTAGGTACCTGGCAAATCCATTATATGCGCTTTGACTCCACGAGATAATTTACAGATTCCTTCTTTTTTCTCGACAGTAATACCAGGATAATTACCAACCTGTTGATTAAGGCCCGTAAGCAAATTAAAAACAGATGTTTTTCCGGTATTTGGGTTTCCAATGAGTGAAACTTTAATTTGCTTAGCCATAAAAAGAATTGCTATTTAGATAATTTGAACTTCAATTTGGGCTGCAATTTCTTTACGGATGGCAAGATGGCTACCATTTATATTAAGATACATTGGACATTTAAAAGGAGCTGTCTGAAGTAATTCGACCTCATTTCCCGGTAAACATCCCATTTCTAATAATTTTAGAGGAATAATATCTGAAGTAATCTCCTTAATCAAAGCACGCTGGCCTCTCTTAAGTGTAGCAATTGTAGTCTTCAAAGTTTATTTAGATTAATTTTAAACTAAGCAAAAATAGTGTAAAAATTCGTATTGAAAAAGCCAAAAGTTCAAAATAAAGGTAATGGAAACCATATCTCCGAGAAATTCTTAGCTATTTACCTTCATTTTTTAAAATAGCAATATCTTCTATCAACCGATCAACATCTTCTGGATTGGTCCCATCATAAAACCCCCGAATACGTTTCTTTTTATCAACTAGAATGAAATTCTCTGTATGTACCATATCATATGGCCCGCCATCTCCATCAGATTTGGCTGCCAAATAGGACTTACGTGCCAAATCATAGATCTGCTTTTTATCTCCCGTAACCAAATTCCATTTAGTATCATCTACCCCTTTTTCAATCGCATATTTTTTTAGCCTGGCAACACTGTCTATTTTTGGAGTCACAGAATGTGATAGCAAAAGCACATCATGATCATCTTTTAATCGCTCTTGCACTTCTTTCATATGACCAGTCATGATAGGACAAATTGTTTGGCAAGTGGTAAAGAAAAAATCTGCAACATAAATCTTATCCTTATAATTTTGCTGGGTTACTTCTTCTCCATTTTGATTGGTTAATTTAAAATCCGGAATTTTATGATATTTACGAATATACTGCACTGTACTATCTACCAATTCTGTATTTACCATATCGGGTTCATACACTGGCAAAACTCTATTGGGTTTAAGAATTGAATATATTATAGAAATAATAATAGCAGATAATACAAAAAGTACAATTGCAAAAAATTTATATTTAGAAAAAAACTGAAGCATAGCGATCTATTGTGCCTGCAAAATTACAAGGATTATCACTTATAAAAAGGTTGTTTTCATTAAAAAAATCCTAAATCTATCGAACTGTATGGTAGTTTTTTTTCATATACTCTTCTAAAAGGTTACTTTTGCGTGATTTAATTTTGAACAACGACTTATGAGTCCATTTTTTATAAAAGCAATACAGCTACTATTAAGTTTATCCATTCTGATCGTATTACACGAATTAGGACATTTTATTCCTGCTAAATTATTTAAAACAAGAGTAGAGAAATTCTATTTGTTTTTTGATATAAAATTCTCGCTATTTAAGAAAAAAATAGGTGAAACAGTTTATGGTATTGGTTGGCTACCTTTAGGAGGGTATGTAAAAATCGCCGGTATGATCGATGAGAGTATGGATAAGGAGCAGATGGCTGGCCCACCACAACCATGGGAGTTTCGATCTAAACCTGCATGGCAACGACTGATTATTATGCTAGGTGGTGTTACTGTAAATATTATCCTTGGATTCTTAATCTATATGGCGATTATATTTACCTGGGGAACCAATTATATCGGTTTTGATGATCTACCAAACGGTTTTGCTGTAGAAGATTCATTCAAAAAGTTAGGATTTGAAGATGGAGATAGGATTCTTGATGTGAATGGTAAAACACTAGAAGATGTAACCCAGATCAATCACTATTTATTTATGCGTGATGTCAAAAATATTAGTGTTTTACATCAAAGCGGAAGTAAAGAAACAATCCAAATTCCTGAAAACATAGGAACGACTATGTTTGAATCTGGAGTTTTACGCCCTTTTTCTCCAATAAATAAGCCTATTATAGATAGCACCTATCTCGAAATAGCTGAGAAAGCTGGTCTTAAAAAAGGAGATAAAATAACTGAAGTAAACGGAAAGCCTATACAATATTGGCACGAGTTTAGAAAAACAATTCTTGAAAACAAAGGCACTCCTATTGCTATAAGTTATATAAGAAACAGTGAGACTAATTCTACTTCAATAACTCCTAATGAAGATGGATTAATTGGCGTTGTAGTTAAAAATGGTTATAAAGTTCAAGAAAAAAAATACTCTTTTGGAGAAAGTATCACTAAAGGTTTCGATTTTGGATACTGGACTTTGCATGATTATATCGCACAATTTAAATATGTATTCACCAAAAAAGGAGCAAGTCAGGTAGGTGGATTTGGAGCTATCGGAAATCTTTTTCCAGATGTCTGGAACTGGAGAGCCTTTTGGGGAACCACTGCTTTTATTTCTATTATTTTGGCCTTTATGAATATACTTCCTATCCCGGCATTAGATGGTGGGCATGTAATGTTTTTATTATATGAAATTATTGCTGGTAGAAAACCGAATGATAAATTTATGGAATATGCACAGCTTGCAGGTTTCATTCTTCTTATCGCTCTATTACTATTTGCCAACGGTAATGATATTTACAGGGCTATTTTTGATAAATAACGAATAAATAATAGATCTTAAGTCTATTTCTCTTTAAGAGATAAATCAAGTCAATACAACTAAGGTTATATTGACTTGATTTTTTTTATACCTCTTTTAAAACAGCTTTTTTCATTTACTATATACAATCTCATAATTTGAGACCAACGTGCATTAGTTTTACATCAGTTATCAATCAAAAGATAGCTTAAAAATAATGTATCATTAAATCAATTAAAAAATGAAAAACGTAATCGAATTAACAAGTTTAGAAGCTAAAAGTATTAATGGTGGTACTGAGCCACATTCTACAAATGTATATGATGATGGAACAGGCGGTGGATGTATTCCTCCATTCTTCCCTCAATTTCCTAAACCATTTCCAGGAGGAGAACCTATTTTATTCTAAACGATTTTTATCTGGACTAAGAAGTAAGAAATAAGTTTCTTATTTAAACAAAAACAAGTTAAAAACCTCAACTACAAACATATAGTTGAGGTTTTTCATGTAACAAGCATTAATAAACAAAATAATATTTGGCAAATGCTCAATAAATAACCTTAAAAAATCAAAAAAATCTTTTCGAGATATAAAAAATAGTATATATTTGCACTCGCAAAAAGAGAAAAACATTCTATATTTGCAAAAATAAATTCCTCCTTAGCTCAGTTGGTTAGAGCATCTGACTGTTAATCAGAGGGTCCTTGGTTCGAGTCCAAGAGGGGGAGCAAAAGTCCAGCAGAAATGTTGGACTTTTTTGCGTTTTATAATTTAACAAAGTTTTGCCTACTTTTCCCAGCCTTGCGCAAGGTAAAACAAACATATTCTACTGTATATTATAAGAGAAGTAGATCTATGATTCCTAATAATCAGTTTATCTATTTGATTAAAAAGTACTCATGAATATAAGCTAGAGTACTATTAAAAAAGCAATCTTCTCAGGATTTAATTTATTATTTCAAAAATGATTTTTGAAGCCCTTAGAAACAATTAATTCCTTCTATTTTAGTGAGCCCTAAAATATAAAATAGAGTATTAACAAAATATTATCTTGTTAAAGAAGAACTAAATTACTAATTTTGCACCCACTTGTATTACACACAATAAATTACTTACTTCCCCCCTCTTAGTAATGGTAATACAATACTTCTTAAAACCACAGACCGAGAGAACATAAAACGTCTCTAAATTAAATTGCCCCTATTATCTCCATAATTGGTTTGCTCAGATGTGCTGCCATTTAAAATTATTAATTGACTATGACATATACAAAAAGTATATGCCATAACACCGTGTATTATACGTTAAAGATCAACTATTTTAAATCTATAGTTATGAAAAAACTATTACTTATTTGTTTACTTTTTCATTTGGGGAATCAGCTCATCTCTGCTCAAGCAGATTATATAAGCTGGGAATTTAGAGGAGGAAGGCTTCTTGCCAATCCAGATGGCACATCTACTGGGCCAGGACCAGAACCTGCAGGGCTAGATGTTGCTGCCACACCACTAACTCCACCAGCCTTTGGTCGTCTTAGGTCTGTAGTATTGGGAGATTTGGATAATGATAATGATTTGGATTTTATTTCTGGTAGTCAAGGAGGAACTGTTCATTATTTTCAGAATACAGGAACTGTTACTGCACCTAATTGGGTAGCAGCATCCATACCCACTTTGGATACCATAAAGATAAATACCTATAGTAGCACTAGTACTTTTAGAAATCAAAACAGACCACAACTGGCAGATATTGATGATGATGGTGATCTGGACCTATTTATTGGATCCCAATATAATTATGAAGGCACTACTCTTGATGATGTTCGTTTTTACAGAAATGTGGGCACACCAGAAGTACCGGTATTTGAATATGTTCCTATGTGTATCCCTGGTCTTTTAGATCAGAATATTGCAGAATTTCCTGGTTTAGGCTTTGTAGATCTTGACAATGACACAGATCTTGATCTAGTTGCTTTAGGTAGTGATAAAATGACATACTACAAAAATATAGGCACCAAAGAGAATCCTAATTTTGAATTACAATCTGAAGCAGATAGTCCCTGGGATGATGAAAGTGCATATATCAATATGGATGTACCCATACCAGTATTTGAAGATTTTGACAAAGATGGTGATTATGATATGTATTTTATGATTGATACCGGTTTTGTTAGATGGATAGAAAATATTGGCACTGCAACTACCCCTAATTTTGCTTCTTCTCCTCAACAACTATTTAATGGTGAATTAACCAATGGAGAAATAGGAAGTTTTTCTACTATAGATTTTGGTGATGTAGATGGGGATGGTCTTAAAGATGCAATTTTAGGAAGTTTTAATGTTCCTAGGTTTGCCTGGTTCAGGCAAGTTCCTGTTTGCATCGCGCCAACGATATCAACCATTACAGCAACACCAGTTACCTGTGAAGGAGAAACTTCTACCATAACTATTACTGGTAATCTTAATATTGCATCTACCTGGTCGATATATACTGATTCTTGTGGTGGCACATTGGTCGGCACAACAACCACAAACACTTCTACCTTTGAAGTTACTCCTACCGCTCCAAGTACTACCTATTATATACGAGGAGAAGATGATGGTATATCCTGTATTGATGAAACAACAGCTCCTTGTACAGCAATAACCATTATGGTTAATGCTATCGATGATCCTAGTTTTAACTATGATGCAAATAATTATTGTAAAGGTGATTCTAATCCAACACCAACAATTACAGGAATAGCTGGCGGGGTATTCTCGAGCACAGCAGGATTAAATATTGATCCTGGGACAGGAGTCATTGATATTGCTGCAAGTACAACAGGATCCTACACCATAACTTATACCACTACTGGAACCTGCCCAGATTCTAGTGATGTTCTTGTGGATATTACTGAATTAGACAATCCGAGTTTTAATTATAATACAGACAACTATTGCAAAGGTGACACCAACCCAACACCAACAATTACAGGATTAGCAGGAGGAGTATTCTCCAGTACAGCAGGACTGAGTATTGACCCCGGAACAGGAATTATTGATATTGCTGCAAGTACTATAGGGTCTTATACTATAACCTATACCACTAGTGGAATCTGTCCCAATTCCAATAATGCTCTTGTGGACATTACCGAATTAGATAATCCAAGTTTTAACTTTGATACAGACATTTATTGCAAAGGTGACACCAACCCAACGCCAACAATTACAGGATTAGCAGGAGGAGTATTCTCTAGTACAGCAGGGCTGGGTATTGATCCCGGGACAGGAACCATAGATATTGCTGCAAGTACAGCAGGGTCATACACAATAACGTATACCACATCTGGTACATGCACTAACTCTAACACAATTGATATAACTATAAATGCATTACCCGATGTAACAATAACAAATAATTCCCCAACCTATACTGCTACTCATACAGGAGCGATATATCAATGGATTGATTGCAATACAGACCAACCAATTAGCGGAGAAACAAACCAATCATTCACCGCATCCAAAAACGGTTCGTATGCTGTTGATATTACGCAAGACGGTTGTACAAACAGATCTTCTTGTATTGTAGTAGATACTATTACATCAAAACCAGAAGACACAATATCTTCTTTTAAATCTTATCCGAACCCAACCGATGGAATTATAACTGTTACAATTACAGTTCAAAAAATCTCGATATTTAATTACTATGGCAGAAAAGTATTCGAAACATCAGATTCTAGCTTTGATATATCATCTCTTCAACCTGGAGTATATTTCATGGAGGTTGAAACTAGCAAAGGAAGAACCATAAAAAAAATTGTACGTCGATAGAGAATGTTGATATAAAATAGTATTCTCAAAACCCATTTTATAAAAAACCTTTCGATTAACGAAAGGTTTTTTAACTTTTTTCACAAAAGACTTATTTGTTTTAGAATGGATTACTTTCATAAATTACAAATTCTCCCTATTCTTCTTTTACTTTTATCTTACTAATAAACTTCTAGTAGACAAGCCCAATTCCTTTTCAATAATTCATAGAAATCAAAACGACACACACCTATTCTTTTTTGAATTAGTTAAAAAAATTAATCAATCTACTTTTTCATCAATCAAATAATCCTCTTATAATTTCACGAAGTAGCCCTGTTCTAACAAGAAAAATTAATAATCCTACTAAAAAGATTAACATTCTCCATACTACATTTCCAACAAACCTTCCTATTGCTGCCCCTATTATCGCTAGAATTATAGCCATAATAAAACTTGATTCCTCCCCGCTAATTCCGATTCCAAATCCTAAAACACCCCCTACAACCGCAAAAATTTGAACTAAAGACTCCCCGCCTGAATTTTCTGTATTCATCTTTAAAATAATTTAAAAAATTAATAAATAACCCTTATATATTTGATTTTGATTTGGGGGATAATTCCAATAATTCTTTAAAAACTTATCTGTGTTTTTTTATATGTTTTACAAGTACACGACTATAATTTCCAATTAAAATCCCTTAGAAAATTATTTATAGTATACTTTCCTTTTATTTTTTTGATATACGATTTTGCTCTTGTACCAGCATCATCTACATTAATGATTGTATATTTTCCATACTCATCCATTGAAATATAGAAGTTATCTGCATTGTAACTTGGATGTTTAATTTTTGTCCCCGCATACACTGGATTATATCCCTTTAATCTTATCCCATACTGTGTATTTTCTATTGCCATAGTTTGCTCAATCATTGTGGTTCTTTTATCATAATACCTAACACGCATTTTACCGGTTCCATTATCAAAAATCACCAGAGCACATCGATATTGAGTTAAACCAGCAGTAAACTTGACCTCAAAGATTTCCTGACTATGAATTGTTAATGGTAATAGAAGTGCTAAAAACAGAATTTTAATGTATTTCATGATGCCTACTTTTGAATTCGACTAATGCTTCCCGTATGAATTATTATCTATAACTCAAAAGTAAAGTGATTAAAAATCAATAGCTTGCGACAAACCGCAATCCATTGATTTTTAATCACTTTAAGTTTTCAGAAACTACAATTAAATCAGGCCAGCATCTTTGGCAATTCCTATAAGCTGAGGAAGTGTTTTGGCATCAAAAAGTTCTTTAAGTTTTTGTAAACGAAACTCAATGTTTCTTTTACTACCAGAAGTTAAATTATGCTTATTAAAATAATCCGAGATCTGTTGTTGTGTCAAGCCCTTGGCTATTAATTTCAAAATTAAAGTATCTGTTTTTTTTATTTCTGAAATGTTATCAGATCTTCGAAGTAATTTCATAATATCATCAGAATAATAATATTTATCCTGAAGAATAGCATTGATTGCCTTAACTATATCTTCAGTACCTTGTCGACCTTTTGAAACATAAGCGTTAATTTTTTGACTATCAACAAGTTCCCTTATTTTCCCAATACGATTTTCTACAGAAAAAACGACAATCTTAAGATCTGGTTGGATTTTTCTAACTTGTTTAATAAGTTCATCTCCAGAACTAATTTTTCTCAATTTATGATCTTCTTTAAAAGAGAGATCGGTAATTAAGAGATCAAATGGAATGTTTTTCTGTCTGGCAGATCTTAGTTTAAGTAAAGCATTATCACAATAATTAACAGTTTCTATTTCCTGAATACAAAACTCTTTTAACGTGTTTTGCAATCCTACACTAATACTTTGTTGATCTTCGGAGATAAGGACTTTTTTAAACATACAATAAAAATTATCTTTGAAACATAATGGTCGCTACAAACCCCTCGTCTGGGCTAGTCTCAAAGATAAACTCCCCTTTTATATTTTCAATGCGATTTTCCGCATTAGCTAATCCATTAATATTTAGGTTCTTTTTAATAGCTCCTATACCATTGTCTTTGTAAGTAACAATTCTATGTTTTCCTGCATCTTTTACCATTAATGTTGTCTTGGTAGCCTTGCTATGCTTTATCGTATTAATAAAAAGCTCTTGAACCACTCTAAACACTGCTATTTTTTTATAATCAGGGACAGTGGACCAATCTGTCTCTGACACATTAGTAATAACAATCATATTTTGGTTATTGTATTGTTGTATTAAATTTTTTAATTCTTTTTGAAAATTAACAACATCAACACTTGTCATCTCTGTTGATATGTCTCTTGCTCTTAGATAGATATTTTGCAATCTATCTCCTATACTTTTTCGTATTGAAAAAGTAGAAATATCCTGAGTGTTTTCTATAAAATTGGTAACACTAGATATATCATTTGCCAATTCATCATGAACCTTTTTTGAAATCCTTCTTTCAGTATTATAAACTTTTGTTTCTGTATCTTTTCTATGTTTCTGCATCAAATAATACGACACAAAAACAATAATCAATATAAGTATAACTCCTATTAAAAGATAAATTATCTTTTGAGTCCTTTGAAAAGAAACTTCTAGTTCCTGTTTAGCAGTAAGATCTTTTAATCTATGAATCTCTTCTACCTTTAGCTGATCATCATACTTGATCTTAGCAAATTGAGTCTTAACCTGTAATTCTTGTTTCTGAAGACTATCGGTAAGTTCTATATATCTTGTTTTAATATTGATGTCCTCGGGTTTCATTTTCATTAAAAAACTTAAGGCTTCTAATTCTCCTTTTGGGTTTTTAATGCTTTTAGAAATTTTCATCGTTCTATCAAACCATTTTAAAGATTTTTCCCTGTCCTTTTGAGAAAAATATTCTCCCAAATGCTTATAACTTGCTATTAATCCTCGTTTATCATTTTCTTGAGTTCTTATACGTAATGCGCTTAAAAGTTCTTTTTCAATATCTAATGTATCCTTAAGCCATCGGGCATATGCATAATTATCTATCAATCTGGCTTTTTGTTTTGGTGAAATATACAGCAAAGAATCACTTAAAATATCTCCAAATAATTCAATTGCCTTTTTATACTTTTTATTATTAATATATACTATTGATAGATTGTTTTTATAAACCAATCTATCCGTATTAGATTTTGTATTTACAATAGCTTTTTCATAATATTTTATTGCATCTTCATTATTCAAAAGGTTCTTATTGCTTATGGCCAAAACATTATATGCCGAAGCAATATATTTTGCATCTTTATCTGGTAACAAATACCGTAATGCATCTGTAATTGTTTCTTTACTTCCAAAAAAATCACTATAACTTTGTTGTACATAAGCCATATTCAATAAACGCCTACCTATCTGACTACTATCTTTTATTGCCAAAAAATTATTTTTTGATTTATTATAATAATAGTATGCGCTATCAGAATAAAATTTGATATTATCAAAATAATATGCTTTTAAATAATATGCTTTTCCTTCGTAATAAATATCTTTAGTTGCATTAGTCTTTTCTAATAATAAGGCATTATAATGCTTTAAGCTATCTATCTGTTTAAGGGAATAATGAATAACACTTTTCTGATATAAAACCTTATGATAAACAGTGTTTTCATAGTCTATATCAAAACGCTTATATGCATTATTTATAGCCTGATACCTAATATTTAGGTCTTTGGTTTTGTCTTTAGAAAGGTGATAATAATACGCTATACTATCCAAAGGTTTCTCTTTTTCAGAAAAAGTAACAAGGTGCTCTTTATTACAAGCACAAAATAGAATGATCAATACAACTACTAAAGTTTTATTATGCATATTTTCAATAGTTTAAGAGTTAAAATTAAAAAAAAAGCCACACTTTCATGTGGCCTTTTTGATTTATCATTTTGTCCCGTCCTGAAATAAGTTGACACAAAATTGACTTATTTATGAAAGATTCAGGAAACACTAACAAGAAGCGTACTCAACGCGATTACAATTTAGGTTTTAAATTGGGAGTGGTATCCCAAGTAGAAAAAGGCGAGATGACCTATAAACAAGCCCAGAAGGCTTATGGTATCCAGGGAAGAAGTACTGTTTTGGTTTGGTTACGAAAACATGGTACCTTAGACTGGAGCAAGCCAATTCGTTATCACATGCCAAAATCTAAAGAGACTCCAGCCCAAAAGATCAAACGTTTAGAGCGAGAATTATCGGATGAGAAGTTGAGAAATAAGATTCTTAACACTATGATTGATATCTCTGATCAACAGTATGGCACTTCTATCAGAAAAAAGTTTTCTCCCAAACCATCCACCGAATCAGACAAGACCATCGATTAAGCTTATCGCGTTGTTGTCGATTGTTTGGGATCACAAGACAAGCTGTCTATCAATTAGAAAAACGTAAAGCTAAAAGAGCAGAAGAACTTGTTCAAATAGGAGAATTAGTTCGATCTATAAGA
The DNA here is from genome assembly GCF_051627225.1 of Aquimarina macrocephali. Lineage (NCBI taxonomy): Bacteria > Pseudomonadati > Bacteroidota > Flavobacteriia > Flavobacteriales > Flavobacteriaceae > Aquimarina > Aquimarina macrocephali. Next base: position 2,334,416 of record NZ_CP151795.1, on the reverse strand, counting down.
ATGGAGATGCCAAGATTAGGCACTCGTAAGCTATATTATTTACTGAAAGTAGAGATATCCAAATTAGGTATAAAAATGGGTAGAGATGCACTTTTTAATTACTTAAGATCTGAACACCTGTTGATACGACCAAAGAAAAATTATACAAAAACCACAAACTCTAAGCACTGGCTTAGAAAACACCCTAATTTGATGAAAGACAGTAAAGCTTCAAGGCCAGAAGAATTTTTTGTTAGTGATATTACTTATATCAAAAGCAGAGAACGTACTCATTATTTATCTCTAGTTACAGACGCCTATAGCCGAAAGATTATGGGATATCAACTCAGTGATGATATGAGTGCAGAAAATGTTGTAAAGGCAATCAAAATGGCAACTAAAAATAGAGTAACTAATAAACAGCTTATCCATCATTCTGATAGAGGATTACAATATTGTTCGATAGTTTATCAAAAAGAATTACAACTCAACAATATAATACCATCAATGACCGATGGATATGATTGTTATCAGAATGCTTTGGCAGAAAGAATTAATGGTACGCTAAAAGGAGAATTTTTAATATATACTTGTGAAAATGGTAGAGAACTAAAGCAACTCATCAAAGAATCAATTTACACCTATAATAACAAAAGACCGCACTTCAGTCTTAATTATAAAACTCCTAACTTTATACACAACAAAAAAACCATTGAAGCTAGATTCAATGGTTTGAATTAAATTATTAAAAAACTGTCAACCTATTTTAGGACGACTCATTTTTTAATCATCGTCGTCAGGTTGCTCTTCTACAGTACCTTCTTCAGTAGTAGCTGTTTCATAATCACAAATATCGTCTGTAAAGTCATTTTTTTCTTCACAAGAAGTAAAGATTAATCCTATAAACAGGCATGTCATCATACATTTTATTATATTCTTTATATTTTTCATTTTATTAAATTTTTTGATTAAACATTACAGTTTTCCTTACCGAATCTTTATGAAGATTCGGGCAGTCTTATAAAATCAAAGCACTTTGATAGTTTTTGAGAAGAATGAAGTTTTGATAAGGATGGAAATATCTTCTTCTCTTAAGTTATTTTCAACCCATTAAACTTCATAAGTAGTTTTCTAGAATCAACTACGATACAAAGGTGAAAAACATAATCGGTCGATAACATTGGTCGATTATCGGCCGACGACTATTTAAAAAATTATTAAAAAATATTCTTAATTGACCTGTTTTTAGGCTACAGTAAACTCTTTTTGTTTTTAACTTTTCTGCAAAAAATATTGATTTGCATCATCAAATGGAGAAAATCAAAAACCATAACTATTTTATCATTCTAACAACCACTTATTTTTAAGCATTGTGGTTTTCCGCAAAAGTGGTTTCCCAACTTTTAATACTTTCACTTCACTTTATACAGCGTATTTAAGAAATATTTTAAACTCATTAAAATGGCTAAATCCTTATCAGAATCACAGTTTGATGTATTTGTATATTTTTTTGATGCTATTGCAAAAAAACATACTCCAAATAAGTCTTTTAAAGATTATATAGAGCGGGATATTAACAGACTTATAGAGCAATTACAAGAAAAAACAAAAGAAAAAATTGGCCGAACTACTATAGTTAATTATAGAGATCGGTACAATAAAAAAGAAGGAGAAAAATTCACCTACTTAAAATCTTATCTGGATATTTTGGCACAGTATATTGACTATTCTTCCTATAAGAACTTCATTAAAGAAAATAAAGCTTTCTGGGGGCTTGAGAAATATCAAGCAGAAGAACTTATACTTAGTGGAGGGAACAAAAAGAAACACAAATCCAGTACAGATGAAAAGAGGTATTGTAAAAAGTTATCATATAAAAAACTTTCTGGTTTAACACAAAAAGAAATTATTGAGTACACCCAATCTTTTTTATCGCAAACAAAATCAGAATCTTCTAATGACAAAGTTTTTTTCTGGTTAGGAGTTTTATTTCTCTCCCAAAATCAATATGAAGAAGCCATAATGTATTTAAAAGAGTCTATTAAAATTAATCCAATCGATGACGAATATCATTATAATTTGGCCTTGGCAATGTTTAAAGGAAAGAGACCTTTTAGACTAAAAATGAATGAAATCAAAGAAATACAAACTTCTCTAAAAACAGCAATACGTATAAATATTAAGAAAGAAAAATATCATTGTCTAAAACACCTTATTACTCAAGATTATTTTAGACGAAGTGGACTCGATGATCCAGACAATTCTTCTAATAATTTACCAATAATAACACAAGAAGAACCCAATGAGCTGGAACGCTTATTTTCTACACTAGGGCTATCCAAAGACAATTATTTTAAAAATTGAAACCAACATAAATAATCTTCACATGACTTCAAATGGAAAAAAAATTAAACAATATTTCTCAAAATCTATTTTAACCTCTAAGATCTCGGATAATGAGTTTGATACCCTTCTCAATGAATCAATTAGTAAATTATTTGACAGAGCGTTGACCAAAACACTTTTAGATAAAAATGATTGTTTAAGAACCCCGCGTCGTATTACAGGGCCAAAAATGTATGATATTGGAGGAGCCGAATTTAAATTAAAAAAAGGGAAAGACAATTTTATCAGATACATCCCAATAGGAATAACGATCATCAACTTTACACAACATGAAATCGTATTTTATCAATGTGTATTTGATCCCATAACTGAAAATCCCTTAAATGAATCTACCTCATCCTATTTTTATACAGATGTAGTTTCTATAGAAACCAAATCAGAATCAGTAACCCACGAAGAATTTACTTTTGGTGAGAAAGTTGTAAATGAAATTCCGCTTATAGGAAAACTAATAAATAATGGTACAATTCATCAATATAATGTTTCAGAAAAATTCATATTAACAACTTCGGGGAGCTCTTGGATAGAAGTCAGACTTTCTGAAAATGTTATGATCGAAGAGGTTGGAGGAGAGTTCAGCACATCAGACGCAGATAATGCAATACGTAGTATCAGACAAATGTTACGAGATAAAAAAAGATGATTCTTATAGATCCATAATGGCCATAAATCAGGTATAAGCAACCCCTTTTAACGATCCTTAGCTTTTACTTTACTTACAAATTCTGGTGACAACCCTAAATAAGAAGCGATCATATATTGGGGAACCCGCTGTGAGAACTTAGGGTTACTTAACACAAATTGCTTATAAAGATGCTCTCCCGAAAGATTACGAGTGTATTTTACTTTATTTATATGAGCAATATGGGTTTTTTCAGTAATTATTCTAAAAAACCTATCAATTTTAGGAAGTTTAGCTGATAGTTCTTCAAAAGAATCCTGATGTAGTTCTAATACTACTGAATCTTCAATAGTTTGAATAAAATTTTCTGATGGACTTTGATTAACTAAGCTTTTATAATTTGTAAACCACCAGTTATCAATCCCAAAATCCACAATTCGCTCTACTCCTTTTTCATCAATATAATATGATCGCACACATCCTTTTAAAATAAAATATCTCGCCCTACAGATTTTCCCTTCTTCTAACACATACTCTTTCTTTTTGAATTTCTTCACTTTAAGATAATGATAAAATAGCTCCATTTCTTCATCAGAAATATCAATATAATTCCTGGTATACTCAGCCAGATTAGTAATCATAGTTTTCTACATTAAACATTCTTCAAAAGATGTCATTTTGGTGCATTAACAAGAAAAGAAGAAAGTTCTATTTTCATTCACAAAGTTAACTATTATCTCACCTATTTTCTTCTTTACAGAACTACTATTTCACCTACACAATCCCCAAAAGACCTCTTAACAGATTTGCAAACATTCTAAAAAATACTCAACAAAAAAGACTGTCTTTTCAGACAGTCTTGTAAGTTTCAAAGATTCATATTTACTATAAAAATCTTTAGTATGGCATGCAAGTCCCTCCACCACTAGGAGATATAGAGCAATACCAATCCCATTCTCCTGTAACTTCGAAACAATCTCTTCTGGTTCTACATCCTATAGGATAAAGTATTCCCCCATTAATAGTTTTTTGTTGTTTTTTGTCCAATTGCTGAACATCTTTTAAATTTAGAATTTTTGATAACATAATTTATTAGATTTAAATTGAATTATAAAACTTACCTACTCTATCAAAAGGTTTTCGGCTTCCCCCTTTATCAAAATCTTATTCTTAATAACACTTTGACTTTTACTCTAAGGTATACTCTAACAAAGAGAGAGAAAAACATAACTCCCGTATATTAGACAAAATGAGGAGGAAGAAAGCACTTATAAAAACCTAAAAAATTTGGAATAGTTAAAAAAGATAAGCCTAAAATACTTCACGCCCACTTTGACAAACGCAATGAGTCTCATGAGACCCAGTATCAGTATCAATATCTGTAACGTCACATTCTCCTCCTTTTACCATCCTCATAGTATTGAGATTAATTCTGGTAATAGTAATTTTTTTAAGGCTGATTCTCTTGTTTTGATGTTTTTTCATAATTATAATAATTTAATATTTGTAAAATAATATACTTTCAATAAAACATCGATCATAATTTGTTAGCCTCAATTTAAATAAATTGCGGTAGGAATTAGAAGCTACTTATCTATGAAAATACTATCCTAAGTTTTCGTTTTTTTTAATATAATAGGAAGGGTTTAAACCTGTTTTGGATTTAAAATGTTTTGTAAAAGAATTATCGCTTTTATACCCTATTTCTGAAGCAATTGATTTAATCGAAAAAGATCTAAACTTCTTATCATTTTTCAACCTTTTTAATGCATATTCTATTCTTAAATCATTGATATAATCATTAAAGCTTTTTTCTTTATGTATTTTGATAATTTTTGAAAGGTATGTGGTATTTGTTTTTACTTTTTTAGCCATTGTACTTAGACTACAATCAGATTTCAAAAAATATTCTTGATCCTCCAATCTATTTAACCTCTTTAACACATTATTGATTTTCTCATCATCGATTATAATCTCTTTAACACCATCTTTTGAGTCCATTGTTTCTGTTCTGCGTTTAGACTCCAGATTGGATATTTTATCCATTAAATCATCGAATATAGTTTTGTTCATTTTTTGTTTCCTATAAAACAATCCTCCAATCATAATCAACGATATTAACAATATCAATACCACGATTATACTATATTTCACATCTTTTTGCTGTCTATTTTCGAGCTCTCTTATAGTCTCTCCTAACTCTTGAGTATCCTTATTGTATATTTTATTAACGGTTTTATCCTTTTCGTCCTGAAATTGAGCCTGAAGTATTGTATGTTTATTAAGCCAGTATTTAGATTCTCGCTCATTTCCTATCGCCTCATAACAAACTGCCAGTAGTCGATATGCATCCAAAACTCTATCATTTCTTGAATCTTTTTCTTCTAACAGGTTTAATATACTATCCAAAGATGCAATTGCCTTTCTATACGCTTCTTGTTTGTAATAACAACGGGCAAGAAAATAATGAAGGTTCATTATAGATTTTTTTTGCTTAATTTTATGAGTAAGCACAATATCTTCAGCCAAGTGTAAATACTCAAATGCCTTAGGTAAATCGTTTTTATAAAAAAACACTGCTCCTTTTTTAGTATTCAAATCAATAGATCCAATATGATACCCTATAGGTTTACTAAGTTTAATTCCTATTTCTGTATAATGAAGTACAGAATCATATTTTTTTTGATCCAGATATATTTCACTTATAATAGTAATTAGATTGACATGATTTTTACCATTTTTAAAAGATGAATTTTCTGCAAGTTTTAAGGAATGTTTACAGACTTCTAAAGCTTTATCCAATTGCTTCATTCTTCTACGAATCATTGTGATCCCAGAATTTGCAACAATCTCATATTCAACATTTCCATTCTTTTGCGCAATTTCCAACGCCTTGTAATATGAGTCCAGTGCTTTTTGATTTTTCCAATCCTTGAGATAAGAATTCCCAAGTTTCAAGTAAATAGCACATAAAAACAGATCGTAGTTCGCTTTTTTTGCTGCCTTTGCTGCATGACTAAAGTAATATGCACTTCTTTCGTAGTTTTCCGTTTTGTAAAAAGAAAGTGCTATATAATAATATTCATTGGTCTTGGCGCTATCCTGATTTTTGAGATTAGAAAGTGCTATTTCATAAATTTTAGCATCTTCTGGTGTAGATTTCTTTATAAATTCTCCTAATTCTTTGGACGATCTACCAACAAGGCTATCAAATACTGGTACATTATTTTTCTGAGCAAACATTGCCGTTGTCAAGAAAATAGATAATCCTATAGAAAAAAATAAGGGTATTGATAAAAGTCTTTTAAAAAAAATCATTATTCTGGATATGGTACAACTATCCAAATGTAATAATTACTTTTTTAAGCCGATTTTAAGGTATTATACCCTGGTAAAAATAGCTAGAACACAATTAATTTAAGTAATTCAGGTTGATTTTATCTCTTCTTGCTACTTTTTGCAAAAGGGTTAAAATCCAAACACAATTGCACCCAATACTCCAGGTCTTTATCCAGATCAAAACCATCGGGAGTAATAAAAACAAAACCTTTCATGGGTCTACCTGTAAAATCCATCGGCTGGCATCCTTCTTTTTTCATAGCTTCTTCGGTTGCATCCACTCCTATTCGTGCCATAAGTAGATCCATTTCCTTTTTCTTACTAAAATGAATTCCGCAACACATTTTGTTATCGACCATGAAACATAACCCTCCCATCATTTTTTTTTCATAAAAATCTGCCTTTTGTTCTCTAAAAATCTGTCGAATACGATCTGCTATAAACTCATTGTATGCCATAGTTATTGAATTGCTTTTAATAAATATTCATTTACAGGACGCATCGTTTGCCAATACGTCATCATTTCTTCGACCAAAACACTACTACTAATTAGACCAGAGGCTTCTTCTCCAACAAAATAGAACTGTTTATTAGCAATTAGAGGTTCCCTTTCACATGCCTCCTGCCATTCTTTGGGGATTCGTTTCATTGTTTCGCCTCTAATTTCACCAAATTTCTGCACAAAATCCTTATCCTCTAATAAATTCCTAAATGTCTTAGGCGATTTATTAATTGCGGTTCTTATATTATGTAATTGTTCTTTTGACGGACCAAAACACCCACCCATGATACCTACCATTTCTGGCGAAAAACGTAAAAATATACCAGGGATACTTTTGTCTTTACGTCCTTTGCTCGAAATAAAAGCTGTGTAATGTAAGTTATAAGGAGACTTATCTTTAGAAAAACGAATATCTCTATTGATTCTAAGTACACAATCCTTAGGTTCAACTTGTAAATTCGGCTCCAGTTGTTGTATTTCCCTTATCATTTCACCTACAAATGCCTCGAACGGTTTTTTTATACTGGTTTCATATCTTTTTTTGTTTTCATGAAACCAGTCCTTATGATTATTCTTTGCCAGCTCTTTAAAAAAAGCTACAAAATCTTCTGTAAAATAGTGCATCAATACGGTAATTAAAATTAATAAAAAGAACAAATAAGTATCTCTTGCCACATTGAACCTTTTGACTTTGTTCAATGCGACAAAACATACAAAATACTACTTCATAGAATGAAAAGCCACTCTATTCCCTTCGGTATCCAAAAAAATGGCCATATATCCATTTTCTCCCAGTGAAGTTTTTGGCATTAAAATCTTGCCTCCTGCTTTCTCTACCCGAGCCAAAGGAACAGATAGATCATCACCACCATTAAGATAAGCAAATGTACCTTCTTGTGAAGGTTTATTTCCATTACCATGAGTAATGCAACCTCCCACGCCACCATCTTTATATGGAAAAAAAGCCATTTTAAAATCCATCTCCATAGGTTGTAGTTCGGCTTCTAAAAGCGCATTATAAAATTGTATTGCTCTTTCAAAATTAGTGCTTGGTATCTCAAACCAGCTAATTGCATTTGACATGATGTTATAATTTATTGGTTTCTAATATCTCAAAGGTAAGTGATCATATGTGTCAAAAAAATTATATTTTTACAAAAACATAGGTTTCTAAAATGAAAAAAAACGAAGAATTATTTTACCTGATCCAATCGTTATCTAAAAGTGAAAAGCGTTATTTTAAATTAAGCACACAAGGAAATGAATCTTCAGAATACCTAAATCTTTTTGATGCAATAGAAGCCCAAAAGGAATATAATGAAGCTCAAATTAAAGCCCTTTTTAAAGACAAAGCGTTTGTAACTCAATTAACCACAATAAAAAACTATCTAAAACAGCGTATTCTTCAATCGTTAAGAAATTATCACTCTCGAATTTCAAAAAATGCGGAGCTTATGGATATTATTCGTAATGTAGAAATTCTATTTCACAAAGGCCAGTATACAATCTGTTTAAGTGAATTAAATCGGGCCGAAAAAAAAGCAAAAAACTTTCAGCAGGATGTTTTACTTTTTCACATACAAGATTGGAAAAGAAAAGTACATCAGGCATTATATCCCCAGGATTTTGAGACATTTAAAGCTATTATTCAAAAACAAAAAGAAACGCTCGAATCTACCAATGAATATATCAGTCTTCTACTAGCCAATATAGATCCTACACAATTCTCATTATCACATAAAAAAAGTGTTTCGTTACAAAATAAAACTCTCAAAACACTACACAAATACAGAAAACAACTCCTAACCAAGCATACAGACAAAGCAAAACAAACTCTAGAAGATCTCATCAAAGAATGGGAACAAAACCCCGAACTGTTAAAAGAATACTTTGCAATGTATTTTTCTATAAACAACAACCTTCTTGGTTTTCTTGTGTTCAAAAAACAATACAAAGAAGCGTTTGTAAGAATTTTACTTTTAAAACAAAAAGCGCTTACCATTGGCACTATTTCTGCAGCTTTGATTAAAGAAAAATTAAGGCTCTATAACATAGAACTTGAAATTCACAGAAATCTAAAAGAACTACATACCACTCACGAGATTATTGATGAAATCCAAAATTTTATTGAGCTACATAAAACTCTTGTCCCTAATAATTATTGGCTATCTTTTCGTTTTCAATTTGCAAATATTTATTTCTTAAAAAAGGATCACAAAAAAGCACTACAATGGATCAATGACATCCTTAATCATCAAACCAAAAAAGACCGAAAAGATTTAATCACTTACACCTATTGGCTAAACCTATTGGTTCATTATGAGCTTGGCAATGGATTTACGCTGCGATATTTGATAAATTCCATGAAAAAATATCTTAAAAAACAAAAAAACATAGTTTTCTATGAAAAAATCGTATTAAAGTTTTTATCAAAAACTGTCGAATATGATGTTATAGAGAAAAGAAAAGCTTTTATAGTACTTAAAGAACAGCTCGAGGAACATCCAATTCCTGGTCATATATTAGGATATGTTGATTTTAAAGAATGGGTGTATAGAAATTGCTAACTTCTTGAGAAAGAATCAAAAAGTGATGTGCATGCAATGTCATAGTTTTCTACTACATCACTCCTTTTTACTATCTTAGTTCTCACACAGAAAAACACTGGATAAACCACTCACACTAATTTGAAACAAGAAATATGGGGACTTTAACTTCACAAATTGAAAACCATTATTATCGGCCTGATTTATATGATGATATTTTAAATCGTCTCAAAGAAATGGGAGTCGATATAGAAAATGTTAACCGAAAAGATATAGCCAGTGTCGATGAGTTTCATGTGAGAGGAGCAGAAGTCTCTCGCGAATTAGCAAAAACAGTTAGTGTAAATAACGCTAAACTATTAGATGTTGGATGTGGAATAGGAGGACCGTGCAGGATGTTGGCTGATGAATTTAACTGCAAAACAATTGGTCTTGATTTATCCGAAGAGTTTATAAAAACCGCAACTAATCTATCTAAACTTGTTGGCTTAAATAATAGCACAGAATTTATTCAGGGAGATGCAACTAATTTACCTTTTGAAAACAAATCGTTTGATGTAGTTTGGACGCAGCACGTACAGATGAACATTAACGACAAATTAAAATTTTACTCTGAAATAGATAGAGTATTAACTACCAAAGGAACCTTTATTTATTATGATATTTTTAAAAAAGGAGATAACGAAGTAGACTACCCAATGCCCTGGGCAAATGAATCAAAAATAAGTTTTCTTGAACAAACTTCTAAAATGGAATCTATTCTTGATACATTGGGATTACAAAAAGAACGATCTTCTGACCAAACTGCTAACGGAATCATATTCTTTGAGAATCTATTAAAAAAGATAACGCAATTTGGTCCACCAAAATTAGGGCTGAATGTCTTAATGGGAGCATCTACAAAAGATAAAATCACTAATTTATTAAGAGGTCTTAAAGAAGAAAAAATTATGCTTCAAAGTGGAGTTTATAAAAAATAAAAACTAGTACCAATAACATCTGTAGTATATTAGAACTCACAATTAATCATGACAGGAAAGTATTATAAAACAAAAGAATCAGTCGAAGAATATATCAGGTTAGCAAAAGATGTTAATGGAGAATCTTTAATTGAAAAACTTAAACAAGTTTTACCTTCCAATTCGACCTTACTCGAAATTGGTTCGGGTCCTGGTACAGATTGGAAAATCCTGAACAAATCATATGATATTACTGGTTCTGATAACTCAACCGAATTTCTAAATCATCTGATCTCCAAAAATCCTAATGGAAAATTCCTTGAGTTGGACGCCATTACTTTAAAAACAGATAAAAAATTTGATGGAATTTATTCAAATAAGGTATTACATCACTTAAACGATAATGAATTGATCGACGCTGTTAAAAGGCAATATGAAATTTTAAATTCTAGTGGAATACTATGTCATTCTTTTTGGAAAGGAGAGGGTTCTGAAATTTTCAAAGGTCTTTTTGTAAATTATCATAACGAATCAACACTTAGAAAATCCTATCTAAAGTATTTTGACATTCTATACATCAGTGATTATAATGAGTTTGAGGATAATGATTCTCTCTTGTTAATCGCAAAGAAAAAATAATACCCACTTTCTGCTTTAACTACTACCCTCTCATAACTAATTCTATTCGTTAGCTACAATTTCTTGTAAAAAAAATTGCGTAACCAAATGATTACATTTATATTTGTAACCAATCAGTTACTTAAAAATTATGAGAAGAGATGTCTTTCAAGCAATAGCCGACCCGGTTAGAAGAGAAATTATAGAGTTACTGGCAGACGAAACATTAACTGTAAATACGGTAGCCCAAAAATTCGACGTTAGTCGTCCCGCAATTTCAAAACACTTAAAAATCTTAAAAGAGTGTGGTATAATAACTATTAATAAACAAGGGAGAGAACGGCTATGCCAAATCCAACCCAGAAACCTTATCCCCGCTTTCTTATGGATAGAACAATATCGAAATCTGTGGGAAGACAGGCTCGATTCTTTCGAAAATTATTTAACCAAATTACAAACAAAAAATAAAGAAAATGAGTAATCAAAGTGAAGCAAACAATCGAACTGTAACCCTAAAAAGAACCTTTAATGCACCTATAAAATTAGTTTGGGAAGCCTGGACTCACCCCGAACATATCGCTCAATGGTGGGGGCCAAAAGGAATGAACACAAAAGTAATTGAACATGATTTTAGAGTTGGTGGCAAGTGGAAATACACCATGCAAATGCCAGACGGGAACGAATTCATTTCTGACGGTGTGTATTTAGAAATTGTTGAGCTCAAAAAAATATGCTCTTCTGCAAACTTCAGACCCATGACAGAAGGTGTAGAAATACAAGCTCTATTTGAAAAAAATGGAGACAAAACTAATTTTACTTTTAATGTCATACATCCAACAGAAGAATATTGTGAACAACAAACAAAAATGGGTATTATGAATGGTTGGGGGTCTGTTTTTGATAGACTTGGAGAGTTTCTTGAAGAAAAGTAACAATTTTTATGTGAAATATTAAACACACATGAACCAAACAAAAAGCAAAATCAAATAGAACAATTATCTAATCATAAAAACTGAAAATTATGAAAACAATGACATGCAAACAGCTAGGGGGAGCATGTAATAAAGAATTTCATGCCAATACGTTTGAAGAAATAGCCGAAATGAGTAAAAATCACGGTACACAAATGTTTCAGAAGGGTGATAAACCACATCTTATAGCGATGAATAAAATACAAGAACTCATGAAATCTCCTGAAGCTATGAAAGAATGGTTTGAAAATGTTAGAAAAGAATTCGATACGCTACCAGAAAACAAATAAGTATCATGCTTGAAGAAATTAAAATAAGAGAACTACATAAATCTGATGCACTTTCAATAACTGAACTTTCTGTGCAACTTGGCTATCAAATTGATAAATCTTTAATTCTAGAACAGATGGCTTTAATAAACGCTAATAAGGATCATTTTGCATTTGTAGCCGTTTTAAATAATATAATTATTGGATATATACATGGATTTCTTTCGATTAGATTAACATCTTCTCCCTTTTTGGAAATCGGAGGACTTATCGTTAGAAAAGAATACAGAAGAAAAGGAGTCGCCAGTGCTTTGATCGGGTATCTAGAAAGTAACGTTAATGATTTTAAAACCGTTAGGGTAAGATGTAATGTGAAAAGAGAATCTGCTCATCGGTTTTATTTAAATCTGAATTATATCGAGAAAAAAGAACAAAAAATATTTGAACGAATACCTGATAAGCCGTAAATTAAACTGCATTGAATCAAGAAAAATGATTTTAAGAAGTTTGATACCGTATATCAGATTTCCTATTTAATATTAAATGTAACAGAATACTTTAAAGGAGAATAGCCAACTACAATAAAAGTAATCAGAAGAATTGGCAGAAATAATAATTGACAACACGGATTTTGAAAATTTGAAAATGACTAAAATACTTCTAAAAGAGTAGAATATAAGGCTTCGACATAAAATAATATAGTATTAAATTGCAGTCAAATACACATTACCGAACGTTTGGTAAAATATTTTTTATTTGTACATTTGCCCTATGAGACCACAAAAAGTAAATGATCAGGATTTATTAGAAGGCTTAATGTCTGTTATTCGTTCAAAAGGCTATGACGGCTCAAGTCTTAATGAACTGGCTGGCTCATCGGGCCTACAGAAAGCAAGTTTATATCATCGTTTCCCTAATGGGAAAAAGGAAATTACTTCTGTTGTTCTAGATTATGTAGAAAAATGGGCAGCTGATAACATTCTTTCTCCTCTATCTGATACTACTTTACAACCAGATGAAAGGCTTGAAAAAGCAATCATAAACATAGATGATCTTTATGGAGGAGGCAAAAAGACTTGTATTTTAAGAGCGCTAACAATGGATTCAAATATCGAATTATTTGGAAAGCAATTAAATCAAATTATGACTCAATGGATTACAGGTTTTAGTACTTTAGGAATTGCATTTGGTTTATCAGAAGATGATGCAAAAAGCAAAGCAGAGCAAACCTTAATTTTAATACAAGGGAGCTTAATTGTATCCAAAGCGACATCAGACCTCTCCCTTTTTCAAAAAACCCTAGCGTCTATAAAAACTATGTATATCTAGTATAAAATCCCTATATATTTTCTTCTATCTAATATTCTGTATATGCATAACAAAAAAGTAGAAATAAGAAAAGCCAAAGATTCTGATTTCTCATCAATTCATCGTTTTATTGAAATATTAGAAAATCAGGCCTTCAAAAAAAATGAACAAGAAAAGATTTTTCTGGAAAATCTAAATAACCGTAATAATATATATCTTACTGCTATAGTTGAAAATGAAATTGTTGGCTTTTTAAGTTGTCATGTTCAAAATCTACTTCATCATAATGGATTGATTGGTGAAATTCAGGAAATGTTTATAACAGAGAGTTGTCGTGGTTTAGGGATCGGACAAAAACTAATAGATCAACTTAAAAGTATAGCAAAAGAAAAGAAAATAATTCAACTTGAAGTTACCTCAAACATTAAAAGAGAAAACGCTCATAGCTTTTATGAAAATCAAGACTTTGTAAATACTCATAAGAAATTTGTTTGTAAATTCAACAAATAAAAAAATAGGTGTTCAGAACCATGAAAAAGATATTCTTCCTGATATTAATCTCGCTTTTATGTTGTAAAATGTATAGTCAGGTAAAGACTATTCATGTATATGTAGCTTTATGTGATAATGAAAATCAAGGAATTGTTCCTGTTCCCGCAAAATTAGGGAACGGAAAAGATCCAAAACATAATTTATATTGGGGTGCTGGTTATGGGGTAAAATCTTTCTTTAAGTTTAAAGCGAAAGACTGGAAGTTGGTAAAAGATTTTGAAATAGATGATCCGGTATTACTAGATAGAGTTTTATTTAAACATAGTACCAAAAAGATCTATTTATTAGCTGATGCCTATGATGGTGCAAAAATCCAAACTTGCATTGAAGATTTTCTACTGGCCTCTAATTCTCAAAACCCTATTTCGATTGAAGTAAACTCAGAAACATTAAAATTTGGTGGAGATGCTGATTTACTTTCATATATCGGTCACGATGGTTTAATGGAATTTAACGTAGATATTACATACAAGAAAGAGATTATTAAAAAAAGAGAGGTTATAGTTTTAGCATGTTATAGTCAGAAGTATTTTTCAAAAGAAATAGAACACGCAAAAGCAAACCCCATTTTATGGACTACACATTTAATGGCACCCGAGGCATATACATTGAAGTCAGCGATCGATGGTTGGATTAAAAATGAAACAGGAAAACAAATTGAAGAAAGAGCGGCTCAAACGTATCATGCGTATCAAAAATGTGGTATAAAAGGAGCCAGAAATCTGTTTACCACAGGGTTTAAAAAATAATTTGTTTAAGATATTACCTGTAAACCAGAAATAGAAAATGCCATATACTCTTCTTAAGGAAAATATAGATAAACACATTCAATTTTCTGATTCAGAATTTGAGACCTATAGTCATTTCTTTTACCCAAAGACTATTTCTAAAAAAGATTTTTTACTTAGACAGGGTGATGTATGTCGATTTGAAGGCTTTGTAACTAAAGGTTGTTTTCGTCTTTTTACAATAGATAATGATGGAAATGAAAATGTTTTATATTTTGCTGTCGAAGATTGGTGGGTCACCGACATAGACAGTTTTACAAATCAAGCTCCTGCCCTATTATCAATTCAAGCCCTTGAAGACAGTGAAGTTTTATTGATCAATAAAGAAGATAAAGAACGACTGTATCAGCAAATGCCTAAAGTAGAAAAGCTATTTCGTATAATGACACAAAAAACTCTGGTTTCTTTACAAAGAAGACTAATACGAAATCATAGTTATACAGCAGATGAGCGTTATCTGCACTTTATCACTACCTATCCAAAAATAGCACAAAAACTTACCAATTTACAGATTGCAGCTTACTTAGGAATCTCACATGAATTTGTAAGTAAAATTCGAAAAAAGATCGCTTCAAAAAAATAATCAAGATACTCACAGTTATTGAACTAGTTCAATGTTTTTGAAAATTGATGTATGCAACTTTGTACCATCATTTAAAAGAACATTAAAATGAACAAAATCAATTTTTTAATAACAATACTATTAATTTCAATAACAATGAGTAGTACAGCACAAAACCTAGAATACAAAGTGTATCGGGCAGACGAAAACAGTTTTCACATCGCTTCTGTTTTAATTTATGGAGAAAAAGACGCAGTTCTTATTGATGCGCAATTCACACTTTCTGATGCACATAACGTAGTTGCAGAAATCCTAAAAAGTGGTAAAAACCTCACAACCATTTATATAAGTCACGGAGATCCTGATTATTATTTTGGGCTAGAAGTATTTAAAAACACTTTCCCAGATGTAGCCATTTATGCCACCCAACACACTCTATCTCACATCAAAAAAACATATGAGAAAAAGTTACAGGTTTGGGGGCCAAAACTAGGAAGCAATGGAACAAAAAAAGTTGTTTTCCCACAAGTATTAAAAGGAAATACGATAGATCTCGAAGGCCAATCTATAGAAATAAAAGGTCTTGAGGGCTCTACTCCAGAAAGAACATTTGTCTGGATACCATCTCTAAAAGCAATTGTAGGAGGTGTAAATGTATATGACAATCTACATCTATGGATAGCAGATGCGAGCACGACAGAAAAACGTGTTGCCTGGTTATCTGTTTTAGAAAAAATGGAACGCCTTAATCCAGAAGTTGTTGTCTCTGCACATGCCTTAGATAACAGTAACTTAAATCGTAATGCGATTACCTATTCTAAAAACTATTTGATTGCTTATCGGAAGGAAGAAGCAAAATCAAAAAATTCTGAAGAACTTATCGCTGCCATGCAAAAATTGTATCCAAACGCAGGTTTGGGTATAGCACTTCAATTGGGTGCTAAAGTGGTAAAAGGTGAAATGAAATGGTAAATTCCTTTTGATAATAATACACAAACAATAGCAGTTTAATAATCCTTAAACTGCTATTTCTGTTTAATTTCGGTACTTTGTATCCTCAAAAGTAATGGATTCGATCATATTGCAGGTCAAAATTAAAAACATGGAAGTATCTAAGGAAAACTATAGCATCTCAACAGATAAGAACAAGTTGGATGTTTTATTGATATATAATTTTCTAACAAATGAATCAGGATGGAGTGATGGTATTTCATATGATACAGTAAAAGTATCAATAGAGAATTCTCTTAATTTTGGGCTTTATTCTGAGGAGAAACAGATTGGGTATGCAAGAGTGATTTCGGATTATTCAACAATTGCTTATTTAGGAGATATTTTTATCCTCAAAGATTACAGAAAATTAGGATTAAGTAAATGGCTAATGGAAACCATTATGGGGCATCCTAATTTACAAAATTTAAGACGTTGGATTTTGTTAACAAGTACTGCCGAATGGCTATATGAAAAATACGGATTTACAAAGCTTCCAAAACCAGAAATTTATATGGAGAAATTTGATCCTAATGTGTATGCAAAATAAACAGCAACGGTCAATACTATAAAAGTTATATGATAAAACACCTTCACATCATAGTTCGGGTCATCAAAAATTGCTTTAGATAAAAAAGTTACTTAGATAGTACTCAATCTCTACACGTGGTTGCTTTTTGAGTTGTTATCTTTACAGAAAAAGTAATACAGGAGAACAGTTACAAAAAATGAAAAAAGCAATATTCATACTTCTCATATATTTGATAACAGCATGCCAGCAAAAACCAGAGAGAAAATTAACTATTGCTGTAGCTGCAAATATGCAATTTGCAATGAAAGAGTTATCCAAAACTTTTACAGACCAAACGGGTATTGCTTGTGACCTTATTATAAGCTCATCGGGAAAATTAACCGCGCAAATTAAAGAAGGCGCTCCTTTTGATGTATTTGTTTCTGCCGATATAAAATATCCAAAAGAATTATTTGATACGGGTTTTGCGATCAAAGCACCTAAAATATATGGCTACGGAAAATTAGTTATGTGGTCAATGATTGATACTATTGATCCATCTCTAGAAACTCTTAAAAGTTCGAAGATACATCATATTGCAATTGCAAATCCTAAAATGGCTCCCTATGGCCTAGCAACAATAGAAATTTTAAAACGACATAACCTTTATGAAAACGTAAAAGATAAATTGGTATACGGAGAAAGTGTTTTACAAACTAATCAGTTTATTATTTCAAAATCAGCAGAAATTGGTTTTACTTCAAAATCCGTAGTTTTATCTCCAGAAATGAGCAATAAAGGCAATTGGATTGATATAAAAGATACAGATTACTCTGCAATCGCTCAAGGAGTTGTTATTCTTAACCAGAATAATCAAGAAAATGCAGAAAAGTTCTATGACTTTTTATCTTCTGCAGATGCAAGAAGAATTCTCGAAAATTTTGGTTATTTAACAAAAGAAAAATAATCTATGAATGTTCTACAGGGAGAAATAACGTCTATAAAAACTAATGGTAGTTTATCATTGGTTACTGTTGATGTTGGAGCTGTTTTTTTTAATACTATTATAATAGAAACACCCGATACAGCTTCCTATTTAAAACAAGGAAATCATATTAAAATGATTTTCAAAGAAACAGAAGTAATTGTTGGAAAAGGAATAGAACATTCTATAAGTATACAAAACAAAGCAATCGGAGAGATTATTAATATAAAAAAAGGACAATTATTAAGTACGTTAACTATTGATTCTACAGTTGGGCATCTAACCGCAATCATTACTTCTGATGCTGCTGATCAATTGCAATTAGAAATTGGCGAAAAAATCACAGCCATGATTAAAACTACCGAAATAATGTTATCAGAATGATGGATTGGCAACCTTTAGTATTAACGTTTAAACTGGCATTAGTTACCACGCTTTTGTTATTGGTTATTTCTGTCCCTTTATCCTATTGGCTTGCTCATACGAAATCAAGAGTAAAACCATTCTTAGAAACCTTGGTAAGTATGCCTTTGGTTTTACCTCCAACCGTCTTAGGATTTTATATGCTAGTAGCTTTTAGTCCTGCAAATGCTTTTGGAAGTTGGTTAAACGAGTATCTAGGCATACAACTTATTTTTTCATTCCAGGGACTTGTTCTTGCATCGGTTATTTATAGTTTACCGTTCATGGTACACCCTATTCAAGCTGGATTTTCAAATTTGCCTTCATCAATAACAGAAGCATCCTATGTATTAGGAAAATCTAAAATTACAACTCTTTTCAAAGTATTACTTCCTAATATAAAACCATCATTACTCACAGGAGTTGTATTGGCTTTTGCTCATACCATTGGCGAATTTGGTGTCGTATTAATGATCGGTGGCAATATGCCAGGAAAAACAAAAGTGGCCTCTATTGCTATTTATGATGAGGTAGAGGCTCTTAATTATGATGTAGCAAATTGGTATTCGCTCATTTTGTTTGCAATTACATTTAGCATCTTATTACTGGTATATCTGGTTAATGGTGGGTATTTAAAAAGATTCTGGAAATGATACATATAGCTTTGCAAAAAGAATTAACAGCAGCAAATGGAGCAATGCAACTTGATGTTAACATCAATATTGAGCAAGGTCAATTAGTTACACTGTATGGGGATTCTGGAGCGGGTAAAACTTCTATACTTAGAATGGTTGCTGGATTACTACAAACAGATGAAGGACTAATTACAGTGAATCAAAAAACATGGCTTGATACCAAAAAAGGAATTTGTCTAAAACCTCAACAACGAAAAATCGGATTTGTGTTTCAGGATTATGCTTTATTTCCTAATATGACTGTAAAAGAAAATCTTCTCTTTGCAGTAGAGAAAGGTCAAAACAAGAAAGTTGTTAATGAACTCATAGATATTATCAAACTAGGTGATCTACAAGATCGGAAACCTGAAAATCTTTCCGGGGGACAAAAACAAAGAGTGGCCTTAGCAAGAGCATTGGTAAGAAGACCAGAAATTTTAATGCTGGATGAACCTCTTTCTGCATTAGATATAAAAATGCGTACAAAGCTACAAGATTATATTCTTAAAGTACATAAGCAATTTAATTTAACTACCCTACTTATAAGCCATGAGATAGGCGAAGTTATAAAAATGTCTGATACTGTATTTAGTATTGAAAATGGAAAAATAATTAAACAAGGGAGACCTATTGAAGTATTTACTACAAAACAAGTAAGTGGAAAATTTCAGTTTTCGGGTGAAATAATTCAAATTGAAAAAGAAGATATAATTCATATTGTTACTATTTTGGTAGGTTCGAATTTTGTAAAAATAGTTGCTGAAGAAGACGATATTAAAGCAATAGCTGTGGGAGACAAAGTAATTGTCGCTTCAAAAGCATTTAACCCTCTCTTACAGAAAATAAATTAATCACAATCTTAGTATACAAAATACTATAAAAGTGAAAAGTGAATTCAAAAGAAAACAGCTATAGTTAAATGGTCACTATAGCTGTTTTTTAAATTCTGTAGACTAATTTAAATATAAAAGTCTATTTTTTTAGTTTTTCATCTTTCTTTATTCTTTTACAAATCGAGTAACATGTTGTGTTTTATCAGAAGTAACTTTCAAAATATATGTTCCTGTTTGCAAATGATCAACTTGTACAGAAGATTTAAAATAGCCACTAGATACTGTTTCTCCTAATAAATTATAAATGCTATAGGTTGCTTCTTGAGAAGGATTAAAAACAATGTTTAGTACACTTCCACTTATCGGATTAGGGTACACACTCATCTTTTGCGGTGGAGCAGCTGAATCAAATTTGTTCGCTTGTTCACTACAAGATGAAACAAGTCTCCATCTTCTTGCACCACGTTCCCACAGATTACCTCTATATACCACTTGATCTCCTATATTATAACGTACTCCCGATACCCAAGTATCTACTCCTTCACAAAAACTCGCATCACATCTCCCTAGTTTTATCCATCCGTTAGCAGTTCTTTCGTAAACATAACTCCTGTAAATTACTCGATCTCCAACAGCATAATTTACTCCTGATACCCATACCTGTACTCCTTCACAGATATCTGTTGTACTTCCTTCTTTTGTAGTAACCGAGACCGTATTACTAAACCCAGAAGTATTTCCTGCAGCATCTTTAGCTTTTACTCTATACTCATATGTAGTATTTGCAGTCAATCCGGTAACATTATAAGAAGTACCACTAACACTGGTAATCTTCACATTTCCCTGGTATACATCATATCCTGTTACTCCAACATTATCTGTAGAAGCTACCCATGATAAAGACAGCGATGTCTGCTCAACATTTGAAGCGGATAAGTTTGTTGGAACACTCGGAGCTTCGGTATCTGTAGCTTCTTTTGTAGTAACCGAGACCGTATTACTAAACCCAGAAGTATTTCCTGCAGCATCTTTAGCTTTTACTCTATACTCATATGTAGTATTTGCAGTCAATCCGGTAACATTATAAGAAGTACCACTAACACTCGTAATCTTCACATTTCCCTGGTATACATCATATCCTGTTACTCCAACATTATCTGTAGAAGCTACCCATGATAAAGACAGCGATGTCTGCTCAACATTTGAAGCGGATAAGTTTGTTGGAACACTCGGAGCTTCGGTATCTGTAGCTTCTTTTGTAGTAACCGAGACCGTATTACTAAATCCAGAAGTATTTCCTGCAGCATCTTTAGCCTTTACTCTATACTCATATGTAGTATTTGCAGTCAATCCGGTAACATTATAAGAAGTACCACTAACACTCGTAATCTTCACATTTCCCTGGTATACATCATATCCTGTTACTCCAACATTATCTGTAGAAGCTACCCATGATAAAGACAGCGATGTCTGCTCAACATTTGAAGCGGATAGGTTTGTTGGAACACTCGGAGCTTCAGTATCTGTAGCTTCTTTTGTTGTAACCGACACTGTGTTACTAAATCCAGAAGTATTTCCTGCAGCATCTTTAGCTTTTACTCTAAACTCATATGTAGTATTTGCAGTCAATCCGGTAACATTATAAGAAGTACCATTAACACTCGTAATCTTCACATTTCCCTGGTAAACATCATATCCTGTTACTCCAACATTATCTGTAGAAGCTACCCATGATAAAGATAGTGATGTTTGCTCAACATTTGAAGCGGATAAGTTTGTTGGAACACTTGGAGTTTCAGTATCTGTAGCTTCTTTTGTTGTAACCGACACTGTGTTACTAAATCCAGAAGTATTTCCTGCGGCATCTTTAGCCTTTACTCTAAACTCATACGTAGTATTTGCTGTCAATCCGGTAACATTATAAGAAGTACCACTAACACCGGTAATCTTCACATTTCCCTGGTAAACATCATATCCTGTTACTCCAACATTATCTGTAGAAGCTACCCATGATAAAGACAGTGATGTCTGCTCAACATTTGAAGCGGATAAGTTTGTTGGAACACTTGGGGCTTCAGTATCTGTACTATTTCCTTTAGGGTACTTCCCAGAAATCGAAAACAATCCTAAAGAAGAGTAATCAGAATAACCTGTAGACAGGTTTCCTTCTCCTACTCCATCTATTTCAATATAATATTTTCCACTTTGTAAAGTAGTACTTATAGATGCTTTTAAACCTTGTGGATCAGAGGATGTAACTTCTTCACCATTGTTATTTAATAACCTTGCTTTAATATTTAAATTTGGATGGTATGGATTTGGGTCAAAAGAAAAATTCACCTCTCCTCCTGAAGTTTGAAAAGAAAATAGATCTTTATCCGATGTTTTTTCAATGATTCCTTCATTATCTACTTTAGATACATTTCCGTTACTATCAGATACTAATTCTGTAGCACTATTTATAGTATTTCCATGATCATCTTTTTTATACCCAAAACCGTTTCTAGAATTTGAAATAATTGCTAAATCATTCTCCGTATTATTAGCATCATTATATTCTCCTTTACTCCAATGACCTAATGTTTTATTAGCACTCCAACCCATAATTGGGCTCCATTGTCCATGTCCCGAATAATATGTAGTTCCAGATCTTGTGCCATCGTGTGCCAATCCAAGAGTGTGTCCTACCTCATGAGATCCTGTTTCTCCAGCTGTTCTTGTTCCTAGGTTATATACCCAACATGGATCGTCAGAATTCCAACTAAAAGAATTTAGATACGCTACTCCTCCTGATCCAGGAGCTGCATCGTTTGTTGGCGTAAATATTGCCATCATTCTTTGGTTTTTTGGGGTAGCATCAAACACATCTCTTCTGGTAGTCACATTTATATTAAAAGGATTAAAATCGTCTACCATAATTCGCCATACCGCAAGAATTTTTTCATCACTAAAACCAGCAGGTTTTGCATTAATTGTTCTACCTCCTACCCAACGAGTACCAGACACTACTTCTCCATCAAAATCAAGATAGATAACATGAGATGCCCCGGGAAGACTCTCTAATTGTATTTGCGCTTTTTGCGGGATAATTACACCAGAATCATTTTTAGCGGCAGCTTTTTCTTCTTCAAAATCTACGCATAGTATACTATGAATATCCTGATCGCTTGCTAATACTTGTCCTTTGTTATTAGTTGAAATCTTAAATGCTTTTTTCTGATCATAAAATATAATCTCCCCAGATATTTTTTCATCATTTTTAGTAAAACTAAAAACAGGCTCTGTTGTAGCAGCTGATTTAGCCCTATTAATCAAGACATTACCAGTCACAAAGTATCCATCTACAATACTTTTTTTAACATTAATCTTAAGGTTGTATGATTCTTTATCTGATAACTTAATAGTAAAATTACTATTTCTTGACTTATTTGAAAATACTGATTCTGAGAAGCTCTTTACAGTTCCCACAACAACTTCTTTCTTATCTTGCGCATAAGAAGAAAAGGAAAGAATCAATAGAAAGGCTGTCATACACATCTTTTTAAATATGCAAGAAAACATCCTCTCATTAAAGTTTAAATTTTTCATGATCATGAGGTTTAGGTAAGTGATTTGTGTTTGTGTTAGTTTAAATAAAAAAAATCATCACAAAAGTAACTTGTGTGCCTTTTAAAATTTAGCCCTATTTAGAATTCATCCGTATCCAATTAGAATTCGTTACATGATAGACAATAAGTGATTAATCAAAGGGAAGTTTCCAGATTCAGGAAAATGTATATTTTGGGTTCTTAAAAACAACATATCACTTTATGTGAAGCTTAGAAATTATAGAATTCATGTGTCAGAAAGACATTTAACTCGCTTTATTCTATGAATATAATTTTGCCAAATTAGTATAGAAAATGTATCAAATCTTTTTGATTGCGAGAATACTATCATTTTGACATAAATATCTTATTTTTGAGTCCTTACTATAAAAATATAGAATGCGAATATTTCTTTTTTTAGGGATTGTATTAGTTTGTTTTGGGTGTCAAGGTGAAAAAAACACCAATATACAAGGAAAAGACCCTGTTGCTAAGCTGGATAGTCTTTCTAAGGAAAAAATTAAATTAAATCTTCTAAAACTTTCTCCAGAGGCAGAAAGAAGTCTTGAAATTTTTGAAGATTTTCAAAATCTGAGAAGTTTTATAACCGTATTACGCAATGAAAATTCTTTCTACGTAAATAAACATGTTGATAGTATAGATTTACTAGTGAGCACATTTAAGGAAAACCTTTCTGAAGACCTAAATATAAACACTATTAACTCCCGAATTAGTGTTCTATCTACTGAAACAGGTTTACTAAAACTATTATCTGAAAAGAAAAATAAAGATTCTGATATGGTTATGGAAGCTAATACAAGATTGATTAAAGCTTATAATAGTTTGATTATACAATTAAATGAATTGTCATTAGCGATCCCAGAAAATATTGAAAAAGAACTTTTAAGAGAACTCGAAGATCAAGAGAAACCACCTATAAAATAAAACGTATGCAAAAGCCAATCTTATCTTTATTACTTTTCATCTGTAGTTTTTGTTTTGCACAACAAAATACTGAAATTAATACGACTCTTGAGCAATGGCACAAAGCTGCAGCAGATGCCAATTTTGAAGTTTATTTTGGTCTTATGACCGAAGATGCAATTTTTATAGGAACTGATCCTACAGAAAATTGGAATAACTCTGAGTTTAAAGCCTTTTCAAAACCATATTTTGATAAAGGAAAAGCTTGGAGTTTCTCTACTCTTGAAAGAAATATTTTTGTGAAAAACGAAAGTGATATCGCCTGGTTTGATGAGTTATTAGATACTCAAATGGGGATTTGTCGAGGCAGTGGTATCCTTCAAAAAACTACTAATGGCTGGAAAATAAAACACTATGTGTTATCTATTGCCATCCCTAACGAAAACGTAGCTGAAATTACCAAGCTTAAAAAAGAGTTTGATTCCACCTTAATGCAAAAACTAAGAGCTCCTAAAAATTAAATCAGTGATTCTTTGAATGCTGACAGCGTAGAGAAGCAATGTTTAGCACCGCTTTCCAGGAGTTTTACTCTGTTCTTATCTCCGATACCCACAAAATCAAGAGATAAATTTTGGGCTGTTTTTAAATCCCAAACACCATCTCCTATTGATACAATACGGTCAAAATTTTCTTTATCATAATATATCTTTGACCTTTCTATAGCATCCAAAACAAAACCTTCTCTCGACTCGTGTGTTTTTGAAGTTGCTAATAGTTTTTCATCATACCAAATATCACATTGATCCAATTTGATCATAGCAGGTTTAGGCAATGCACCTGTAGCAAAACAAAAAGGAACATTACTATCTTTAAAAAACCGAATTAATGATTTGGCACCATCAATTTCTTTTACGGGATCAAACATTCCCATTTGATAAACCAAATCGATTTCAAAATCATCTAATAATTCTTTTGGAAAGGTGTTCTTAAAATTGCGTTCATAGTTATATCTCAATGCATAACTATCAGTATGATGTTTATACCTATCATAATCGGTATCAATATCAGAAATCCCTAGTGCTAGTAATGAGTTTGTAACCGAAATCAAATACATAGGCACACTATCTGTAAGTGTCCCATCGATATCAAATATGAATAATGTATTTTTCAGATAATCCCTATTCTATGATGTTAAAGCGTATATTTTACCGATAGAATAAAATTTCTTCCTGCACCAGCAATACCAGAAGAATAAGGACGGTATCGTTGATCGGTAATATTTTCTATAGATAATATACCTTTTATATTTTTGGTTACTTGGTATTGTGTTCTAAGATTAAAGGTATACCAAGAAGGAGAATATGGGTTCCCATCTTGATCTTTGGCGTATAAGAAGTCATTGTTTTGCTGAGAAGGAGCCAGATCTTCATAACTAAACTCTCCATTATACACTGCAAAAGCATCAATTGTAAATTTGGGTAAAATATAGCTCACCCGAGTAGTTCCAAACTGAGGTGAAACGTGTCTTGAAGAAGCTGTAGTACCATCATCAGATTCCTCTTCTCCTCCAACAAAAGTATACTTGGACGTTAGTTTAAAATTTTCAAGAAACTTGTATTCTAATCCAGCTTCAAAACCATATACTCTGGCATTTGCAGCATTCTGAATAGCTTGTACGTTACTTAGTTCTCCTCCAAAATCGATTTCTGTTTGCCCATTTAAATTATAGTCTCTTCGTATTAATGCATCTTCAAGATATGTATAATACGTCGACAAATCTATAGATAAGTTTTTATCAAAATTTAATTTTACTCCTATTTCACCATTATACGCATACTCAGATTTTATATCCGGATTAGGGACAACAACAGACCCTGGTTCTGAGTCAAAAATCTTACCAACATCATCAATATTGGGTGCTCTAAAAGCTGTGGATAAATTCAATTTCCATTGTATCATATTATTAGGAAACCAACTTAGTCCTGCTGTTCCCGTTAACGCTTCGGTATCAATATTTGCTTCTGTAAATGGAAAATCAAAAAACTTGTCATCAAATTCTGAATACAAAATGATTCTATTATATCGTAATCCACCTTGAAATCTCAGTTTTTCGCTTAACTTATGCTTTATACTTAGATATGCTGCTATAGACTGCCAGGTAGATCCATCTGGATATCTAGAGGGTGCGTCTTCAATACTATTCGTATTAACATTACGTTCTGACCCATCAGAATATACTTGATTTAGCACATATTCCAATCCATAATATAAAGTGGTCTTATCGCTAAATTTTCTTTCAAAGTCCCAATTTAATGAGTAAGCATCTACTTGTTCCTGGGTTTTTTCTAAAATATCACTACCAAAATTACGATCGTTTCTACTTTCTTCAAAATATTGATATGCCGCAGTGATTTTCATTTTATCATATAGCTTGCTTTTTGATTTATGTGATACTTGTAGGTTACCCATAAACCAAAGCTGTGGTCCATAAAACCACTCGGCGGATCTTAAATTTCCATCTCTTCTTCTAATCAAGCGATCATAACGTGGGTAATCCGATGTCTCTGTATAGATAAGACTGGCATTAAAATCCCATTTTTCGCTAGGCATAAAACGAATTTTCTGTAGCAAATTAACCTGATCATACCCCGTAAACACTTGCTTTTCAGGGTCATAATTTCGCACAATAACATCTTCTCCGTTTATGGTTTCTACATATTCATTTCTCAAATAATCATCAGGACCATGACTTCCCATTTTTAAATCGTCAAAATCTGTATAGCTTACACTTGTCAAAAATGCCCATTTCTCTAATCCAATATTAAAATCAACATGCCCAGTTTTTTCATTACTGGCGCTGGCATATCTAATAAGTGCATTACCACTTAGTTTTTGCTTAGTGTTTACAGCAAACTTAGGTTGTGCTGTATAAAAATTCATCACCCCACCTACTGCATCACTTCCATAAACAACAGATCCCGGCCCTAATATCACCTCTGTTCTATCTACAGTAAAAGGATCGACTGATATTACATTTTGCACATTTCCCCCTCTAAAAATTGCAGTATTCATTCGTACTCCATCCACGGTGAGCAATAATCGATTCGTAGAAAAACCTCTAATGATAGGACTCCCTCCTCCCAATTGGCTTTTTTGAATAAAAACCTGTCCACTACTTTGTAAAAGATCAGCAGATGTTTGTGGCATAGACAATGCAATGTCATTAGACGAAATACTTACTATTTTTTGTGTAATTTCTTTTTGTTCCTGCTCCCATTTTGATACGGAAATAACAACTTCTGAAAGCTGGTTTTCATCTGGTTTTAAATATATAGAAAGTGATTTTGGTATTTTAGATTTAACCATACTTATACCTAAATGCGAGATATGCGTAAAATACAAGATTTCGGTATCAGAAAACGCAGAAATATTGGCCACTCCATTAAAATCAGTAATAGTACTCTTAGATTTGATTTTATTGTAAATAGCTACATTAGGGATAGGTTGATTATTTGCTGTACTATATATTGTGATTTTTTGAGCATTGCCGGGCAATACAAAAAGCATAGTCAACAAAAGAAATATAAATACCCGCATTATCTTAATTAAAAATTTCGTTTAAAACAGAAAGTGATTTCGGCTTCTTAAAACCGTGCAAATGTAGTTCAAAATATACTAATAGCATAGCTAGAATATCACTTCGTGTATTCTTTGATAGTTTAATATCCATACTTGCCTCAAATGTTGTGCCTAAAAATTGTTTAAATAATTTTACCTGATCTCCACTTACACAATATACATTACTACTAGTAGATTGAAAAACACCATCCTGCATATTAAAATAGTCTGATTCTGCATGAGGAGTGTCTGGATAAAAGCCAAGGTATTGGGTAAGTTTGGTTAAAAATGTAATATGAAAATTACCAATAGTATCATGTACATCCAACCACATTAAAGCGGTTTCAAGATATTCGAATAGATCTGTATTGGTTTCTTCTTCGTGGATAGAGTTCTTAAGTACTTCAGAAATAAAAAATACCAATGTGCCTTTTATGAAGTCTGTATGTAACGACTTATAAATTGTTTTTATTTTGGCTTCTTTAATTCTCTCTAAAGAGCCTTTATCTCTATGAAAAGCTTGTATTTCTAATAAGGTAAGCGGTTGAAATAGTGATGCTCTGATTTTTCCTCGTTTAGATTTTAAGACTCCTTTTAGTAAATAAGAGCGTAATCCACTTGTTTTTGTAAACAATGAAACAATCAAGTCTGCCTCACTATATCGTAAGGAATGTATTACTATTGCTGGTGAGTTGATCATCATTGTAAACCGAAAATAAATAAAAAAGCAATCTTATTTTTTCTTCTTTGGTGGATATTTGATTAAGGATTTTTCAATAATTTTCTGGAAAAAATCGGTACGTGTATCTGGCGAGGCATTAGGATGAAATCGTTTCTCGGCAATTGCCTGCCATACCATTTCATCTTTTTTCACATCAACAAAATCAATGGTAAGTTCCAGAAAAGTTTCTGGTCCGCCAATAGGAATAGACCCTCCAACACCAATACCAATGCCACCACTACCGCCACCAACTCCTACTCCAATACTATTACGCGAAGGTGTTTTATTAATAATCGTCTTAAAATTTATATAAATATCAGGAGTTTCTGATTTGGTAAACCCTTTGCTTTGCATAACGGCTTCTGTTACCATCAATAATCGTTTTTGATCCAAATCATTAAGTCCAGAACTCATTTCTGGATAAAAAGCATAAGTCTTGTAAATTGAAAAATCCTGTTGCTCATCATAATCATAAACCGTATGTGTACTCCCACATGAGATTAATAATACTAAAAAAAAGAAAAGAGTTATATGCTTCATGAGAACCAATTTAAGAACTCGCCTTGAGTTTTTAGATAATTATAAAAATACATAACAAAATTATATATGCCTAAGTTCGGTACAAAGATCTAATATTTAAGAGTGTTAAATTATTTAGTTCTCCTAAATCAACAACAAAGCCGTTTGGATAAACCAAACGGCTTTGTATAAAAAGTAGTTTATTATTGTTTTCCTTCTATCCTAAAATTAAAATGCCATTCATGCGAATACCACACACTCCAATCTTCTAGCGATGTGTTTTCTCTTTCTTTGGATGTTCCACTAAAGCCTGTTGCTCCACAAATCCCAGAATCTACATTCAGATTAGCGTCAGAGCCACTTGAAACACCAAGAGCCTCTCCATTAATCAAATAATATGTGAAATTATATTGTGTATTCTTTTTCAAAAGTAGGTTTAGTGATGTCAAATCAAAATCTATCCATCCTCCAGTAAACGGACCGTTTATCATAATATTTTTAGAAGCAATTACAACTCCATTTATATCTCTGATATTTAGTTTAAATTCTAAATCTCCCAAATAATTGGTATTAGTTCGACGACTCTCAAAAGGTCTTCTTAATAAAAAACCAAATTTTGTTGGATATGTATCTTTTGCTACAAGTATAACTTGACCAGTACCTACATTTCTAGGGCCTATCCCTCCAGGGTTCAAATCTCCCTCTCTATCATCACCTCCAAACCATTTACTTGCATTCGATATATCACATTGCGCAGCATACTCTTCATTCATCAATTCTAGAGTAACTAGATACTCTTTACTTTCTCCATTTTCTGCTGTGACCGTAAATGTAATTGGATTTCTATAATCAGAAATAGTTTTTGGGTCAGGGCTTATTGTAGCTCTATCTGAAATTACACCAGTAGTTTCAATAGAAGTCAACATAGTATTTGGTAATACTCTTTGATTAATTTTTCCTGTTTCATTGTCAATATCAACATTTGTTTTAAAAAGATCTGTTTTTATTTGAAAAGAAACTATCTCATTTTCAGGACTCAATTCCCTTTTTATATTTACTACGTAATTCTTTTTCTCTCCATTTTCTGCTGTAATAATAAAATTAATAGGATCTTTAATAGAGGTAATAGTACTTGGATCTGGTGTAACAGTTGCTTTATCAGAAATAGTAATTGCCAATGCAATATCCAAATCATCAATCATGTAAGGAACTACACCATTTACTTCGTTATCCTTAATTTCAAAATCTTTCGTAAAATCTCCGCTTGTTAGTTTAACTGATGTAATAAAATTACCAGCATTTAAAACCACTTCTTCGTCTTTATCACAAGAAGCATTAATCATTAAAATTGAAAGCATACATACTCTTCCAAATGTAATCAGTTTTTTTGTCATCTGTACATTAATAGTTTAAATTGATTATTATATAACAGGGTAGGACTTTTCATAAAAAAGCGGCAAAGATACTTTTTTTTACTAAAAAAGCCGTTTGGATATTTCCAAACGGCTTTAATTTTATTTTAAGGAATCATTAAATACTTAGATTACCCCTTGCGCCAGCATAGCATCAGCTACTTTTACAAAACCGGCAATATTAGCTCCTTTTACATAATCTACATATCCATTATCATCACTACCATATTTGAGACAAGCAGAATGGATATCTTCCATGATTTGTTTTAGTTTATTATCTACTTCTTCACGAGTCCAGTTATAACGTAAAGAGTTTTGTGTCATTTCTAATCCAGATGTGGCTACACCTCCTGCGTTAGAAGCTTTTCCTGGAGCAAAGAAAATTTTGGCTTTATGGAAAGCTGAAATTGCTTCTGGTGTACTTGGCATATTAGCTCCTTCACTAACACAAACACACCCATTGGCAATTAATGTTTGTGCATCATCTCCATTTAATTCATTTTGAGTAGCACATGGTAACGCAATATCACATTTCACTCCCCATGGGGTTTGTCCTTTATGAAACTCTGCAGAAGGATACTTATCTGCATACTCGCTGATACGTCCTCTTTTTACATTCTTAAGTTCCATTACAAAAGCAAGTTTTTCTGCATCAACTCCGTCTTTGTCATAAATGTATCCAGAGGAATCCGATAGTGTTACTACTTTTGCTCCCAGTTGCGTTGCTTTTTCTGCAGCATATTGTGCTACATTTCCTGAACCAGAAACTGTTACTATTTTTCCTTCAAAAGAACCTCCTTGGGTTTCAAGCATATTTTTTGCAAAATAAACAGTTCCATATCCAGTAGCTTCTGGGCGAATTAGAGATCCTCCCCAGGTAAGTCCTTTTCCGGTAAGAACACCAGTAAATTCATTACGCATTTTACGATACATCCCGAATAAGAATCCAATTTCACGACCTCCTACTCCTATATCTCCTGCAGGAACATCTGTATCAGGGCCAATATGTCTAAAAAGTTCACTCATAAAACTATGACAAAAACGCATAATTTCATCGTCAGATTTTCCTTTAGGATCAAAATCAGATCCTCCCTTACCACCTCCCATAGGAAGAGTAGTTAGACTATTTTTGAAAACCTGTTCAAAAGCCAAGAATTTCAAAATACTTATATTTACAGAAGGATGAAAACGTAATCCTCCTTTATATGGTCCTATTGCAGAATTCATTTGAATACGATATCCTCTATTCACATGAATCACTCCTTTATCATCTACCCATGGTACACGAAACATAATCGCTCTCTCTGGTTCAACCATTCTTAACAGGATATTCTTCCCGTTATAAATTTCTTTTGTAGCTATGTAAGGAATTACAGTTTCGGCAACTTCTTGTACCGCTTGTAAAAATTCAGGCTCATGTGTGTTACGAGCCTTTACCTCTTCCATGAATGCATCTATCTTTGCTTGCATATGTTAATTGAATTAATAGATTCTTATCTATAGGTTGAAATATCACGCCAAATATATGATATTCCTAAAAAAACAAGTTTATTTTTTTAATTTAATAATTAGGTTATCCAATAGCTTGTTCAAGATCTGCAATTAGATCGTTAATATCCTCTATTCCAACACTTAATCGAATCAAAGAATCGACTACTCCTGTTTTCTCACGTTCTTCTTTTGGTATTGAAGCATGTGTCATACTTGCCGGGTGCCCTGCAAGGCTTTCTACACCGCCAAGAGATTCTGCCAAAGTGAAGAATTTTAGATTCTCTACGATCTTAATTGCACTATCATAATCACTTCCTTTTGTTACAAAAGAAATCATACCTCCAAAACCATCCATCTGTGCTTTGGCAACTTCATGATTAGGGTGATCTTCAAAACCTGGCCAGTATACTTTTTCTATTTTAGGATGATTCTTCAAATACTTTGCAATGGCTTCACCATTTTCACAGTGTCGTTGCATACGTATATGTAATGTCTTAATCCCTCTTAACACCAAAAAACTATCTTGCGGTCCACAAACAGCACCACTTGCATTCTGAATGAAGTAAAGTCGTTCTGCTAATGTTGAATCCTTTACAATTAATGCTCCCATAACCACATCGCTATGCCCTCCTAAATATTTGGTAGCGCTATGCATTACAATATCTGCACCAAGATCCAAAGGTCTTTGCAAGTATGGAGTAGCAAAAGTGTTATCTACAGCCAATAAAATATTATGTTTTTTTGATATTGCAGCTATTGCTTTAATATCAATAATATTCATCATAGGATTGGTTGGTGTCTCAACCCAAATTAATTTGGTGTTTTCATTTACATAATCCTCTACTTTATCTGCATTTTCCATCCCTATAAAGTGAAACTTGATTCCAAAATCTTCAAAGATCTTAGTAAACAAACGATAGGTTCCTCCATATAAATCGTTAGTAGAAACAACCTCATCACCAGGTTTCAATAATTTGATTACTGCGTCTATGGCAGCAAGTCCTGATCCGAAAGCAAGTCCAAATTTTCCGTTTTCGATACTAGCAAAAGAATCTTCTAATGCTTTTCTTGTAGGATTATGTGTTCTGCTATATTCAAAACCTTTATGTCCTCCCGGAGTGGTCTGAGCGTATGTAGATGTCTGATATATAGGAGGCATGACGGCACCATAAGCCGGATCGTGTTTCTGTCCTCCGTGAATTGTTTTAGTGTTAAATTTCATCTATTTATTAGTTTTTAACAAGAATAAATTAACTTGGTCGTTTTATGTTGAAAAACGGGACAAATGTATGATTTAATTCGTTCTAATCATATTTCGTCGAATACCTTTAGTAGATGATTAACACAAAAACTAACACCAAGTCAAAATTCATTCTTTTGCTACTAATTTTTTGGGGATTATATAGCTGTGACAATACAGAATCTTTCACTTTTGAAAAACAAAATTTTACAGTAGACACTCTTCTTGACTGCAAAAATGTGGATTGTGCTTCTTTAGAAATCAACGTATTAAAAATTGTTGATGATAACCCAGTAGCTGCCATTATTAATAAAGAAATAGAAAATACAGCCTGTTCTATTTTAAATATTGGTGAAAACGCATCAGAACCAAACCTTAAAGAAGCGATCTCTCAATTTAATAGTTCCTATCAAAATATTAGTGAAGAATTCCCAGAAGAAATCGTTCCTTATGAAGCTACTATTGATTGTGAACTTAGTTTTCAATGTCCAGGTTTAATCTCTGTCGTAATGGATTCTTATATATTTACTGGTGGTGCTCATGGAAATGGTACAGTTTCTTATATCAATATTGACACAAAAACAGGAAAGCAATTTTCTAATAAGTCATTATTTAAGAATTATAATGAATTTGAAGATTATGTAGAAAAAATCTTTAGAACACAACATGAAATCCCAGAAAAAGAATCGATTAATAGCACCGGTTTCTTTTTTGAAGATGATACGTTCAGTTTACCTTTAACTATAGGGTTTACAGATAAAGAAGTTATTCTCTACTACAATCAATATGAAATTAACTCCTATGCAGAAGGGCCTATAGAATTAAAATTGAACAAGGAAGAGGTTGCTTCGTTTTTTGCAGTTAAGATTTTTTGATAAAACAATTTATTTATAGGGAATCCAAACTTACTTAAATCGCTTTTCTAAGTGCCAAGATATATCCTAAATGAATTCCTTCGTGATAATTATTAAAATTCATCGCATCCTCAACAGATTTTAATACAAATCCGGTACTAGTCTCGTAGTCATTGTAATTTTTAAAGATATCATCGTTTAGATCCTTTTCTGTTTTATCTAATGTTGTAAATAAAAGCTTCTTTATTTCTGATACTTCTTCTGCAGTAACTGGTCTTTCGGTCTTTGTTCCTTTTCGATACAAGTCTACCATTTCATTATCAATCATCATTGGTAATCCGCTCAATTTATACACCAATAATTGTTGAGTTACCATCACGTGCGCAATGTTCCATATTAGGTTATTTTTAAATCCTTCAGGCACTTCATTTAATTGATCTAAAGAATAGTTATCTAATATTTTTTCTAATATTTTTCGATTGACACGAGTAATTGTTATTGGATCTTGCATGGTACTTATCTGTTTATTTTATTGTTTTTCAAAAGTCATACTTCAACTATGCTCAGCATAGGTATAAAATTTGCCAATGATCGTATCGTTTAGCAACAACATAATCTTTGTGGCTCATTTCATAATTTTTAGCCAAAAATATGAGTTTTAATTGTGAAATGAATTTCCTTTGTGATGATTTTGACACTTAAAATAATCAACTGTGAAAAAAATATACCATTTGTCTACTTGCGATACTTGCAGACGTATTTTAAATGAATTAAATCCATCTTCGGATTTCATTTTGCAAGACATTAAAAACGAAACTATTACCACAGAGCAAATTGAAAAAATGTATGACTTAGCCGGAAGCTATGAGGCTTTATTTAGTAAAAGAGCACGGTTATACAAAGAGCGGGATCTTAAAAATCAGGATTTATCTGAAGAAGATTATAAAAAATTAATCTTAGAGCATTATACTTTCTTAAAACGACCAGTAATTATTGTTAATGACAAAATCTTTATCGGAAACAGTAAAAAAGTGGTAGAAGAGGCAACTATTACTATTAATGGATAAAAGAACGGCTGCATTACTCGCCGCATTTGGTGCCAGTTTGATATATGGCATAAATCATACTGTGGCAAAAGGTGTAATGCCTACCTACATCAAACCATTTGGATTTATTTTATTGCGAGTAGTTGGTGCTGCATTATTATTCTGGCTTGCATCTATATGGGCTCCAAAACAAAAAATAGAGCGCAATGACTGGCCAAGGGTAATTGCTTGTACTATTTTTGGAATGGTGATCAATATGCTTATGTTTTTTAAAGGATTGCAATTATCGACACCTATCAATAGCTCTGTAATGATCACCATCTCTCCAATTTTGGTGTTTATTTTATCTGCTTTTTTTATAAAAGAAAAAATTACTTTTTTAAGAACTATTGGTATTTTACTAGGTTTTTCGGGAGCACTGGGTCTTATTCTTTTTGGTTCAGAAATCCGTCAGGATGCTCCAAATATCCCATTAGGAAATGCTTTATTCGTTATCAATGCAGCTTCATATGCTATTTACCTAATATTGGTAAAACCTTTAACCACTAAGTATCATTCTATTACTTTAATGAAGTGGTTTTTCTTACTTGGTGTTATTATTAATTTTCCGATTACCATTTCAGAATTTAGTGAAGTAGAATGGTTCTCGCTACCTTATGAGGTAATATGGAAAATGATTTTTGTGGTCATAGCAACTACATTTTTAACCTATTTGTTAAATATATTTGCGCTAAGGCATTTAAGAGCTTCAACAATTGCAGCATTTATATATCTACAGCCTCTTCTGGCTATTAGTTTTGCCATGTTAATGGGTGCAGATTCGCTAAATCCAGTCAAAATAATATCTGCAGTACTAGTTTTTTTGGGAGTATACCTGGTTACTAAATCTCCTAAAAAAATAGCCTCTTAAACTTGTTCTAAGTCTACCGGAGTTTTAGCAAATTTTCTTGTATCTTCTTTGGTAAGCACCTTAAAATCTTCTGGTCGCTCTACTCTGTCTAACAATTGATGTATTTCATCTGGAAGAGCAATCAATTTTCGGGTATTCAAATCCATCCAGGCACCCATCATTTCACATTGTGCAAAATTTCGCCCTTTATAATCATAATATTTATGTCTGAACTCAAAAAATTTTCCATCTTCACTTAATCCCGAAATTTCTAAAGAGACTTTCACCGGTCTACCATAAAACACTTCTTTAAAGTAATAAATATGTTCATAAAACACAACAGGACCAATATTAAACTTACTCAAAAGACGTTGATCAAAACCCTTTTCTGTTAAAAAAGACATTCGGGTATGTGCTGCAAATTCTATATATGCTTTATTCGCCAAATGACGATTTGCATCAATATCATTCCATCTAATTTCAAAATCTTTTAAATACATAATGTCTGTTTTTTTGATCAACAAAAGTACAAAATAACTTATTATGCACGCATAGCAGAGTGTTATTAAATATGTATATTTGATAATGCACATAAAACAAAAAATATCTAAGACCAGATATTATTTTCGGGATTTTAGTGAAATAGGCTTTAAAAACCTGTGTGGTCTTCTTGTTTTAAAACAAACTCATAATGTATATTAAACGAAATATTAGTTGGGGGATTATCCTTCGATACGCCTGGAAAAATATTATTTTCTTCACCATATATACTACGGTTATTTTTTCATTATATCATTTTTTAGATTGGAAATTTATTGATATCCCTTTTCAACCTCTTACCGTAATTGGTATTGCCGTTGCATTTTATATTGGTTTTAAAAACAGCCAAAGTTATGATCGGTTTTGGGAGGCTCGTAAAATCTGGGGTAGTATCGTAAACTATTCCAGAACCTGGACCAATCAGATATTATGTTTAGTACAGGATGATCAAAAAACCAAGCAGGTATTGATTTATAGACATATTGCCTGGATCAATGCCTTAAGAATTCAACTCAGACAACCTAATTCTTTTTCTTTAAAAGAAAATAGAGCTATAGAAAAACTCTTTAAAAAACATGGCGAACAAAAACCAGCTTGCGATGCTACAACTAAATTTGTATCTGATCAAGAATATCAAGATCTACTAAAACGGAAGAACCCTGCTACTCATTTAGTTAAAAATCAAGGACTTCATCTTAAACAACTTCTGGATCAAGGTAAAATTACAGAGTTTGACAAACAGCTTTTTCATAATATACTGGAAGAGTTATATAATCTTCAAGGTAAGTGTGAACGTATTAAGAATACTCCTTTCCCAAGACAATACGCATATTTTAGTACATTGTTTACATGGATATTTATTCTTTTATTACCTTTTGGATTACTTAATGTTTTTGAAAACAAACTAAATGAAATG
Organism: Aquimarina macrocephali; assembly: GCF_051627225.1. Classification (NCBI taxonomy): domain Bacteria; kingdom Pseudomonadati; phylum Bacteroidota; class Flavobacteriia; order Flavobacteriales; family Flavobacteriaceae; genus Aquimarina; species Aquimarina macrocephali. The sequence goes on along the minus strand of NZ_CP151795.1, from coordinate 2,296,843 downwards.
ACAAATGGTATAGAACAATGGTTTGTCTTTTTAATGATACCACTCTCTATTTTAATAAGTTGGGTTTTCTTTACAATGGAAAAAATTGGAAGTAACAGTGAAGATCCTTTTGAAGGACGAATTAATGATGTGCCAATGACTGCATTATGTAAAACTATTGAAATTGACCTGCGCGACATGCTTGACGAAAAAAATCTTCCAGAAAAAGAACAACCAAAAGATAATATATTATACTAATGCCGTTAATTGAATCTAAGTATATTCCTCCGTTTTTATTTAGAAATGGTCATATGTCTACCATATACCCTAATCTACTTCGTAAAGTAAAAGGAGTATCACAAAAAAGAGAACGTGTAGAGCTTGATGATGGAGATTTTATTGATCTTGATTGGAGTTACAGTGCAGCACCAAACTCAAAAAAACTGACGGTCATCATTCATGGATTAGAAGGTAATGGACAACGCCAATATATGCTAGGATTAGCAAGACACCTAAATCATAATGGCTGGGATTCTGCAGCAATAAATCTTAGAAATTGTAGTGGTGAAGTAAACCGTCTTTATAGATCTTATAACGCGGGAGCCAGTGAAGATTTGGATCGTATTATCAAGCATATACTTACGACATATGCCTATACAAACATATCAATATGTGGATTTAGTTTAGGAGGTAATATTATGTTAAAATACCTCGGAGAAGGTCGTTCTTTAGCCTCAGAGATAAAAACTGCCGCGGCTATTTCGGTTCCCTGTGATCTATATGATTCGTTATCAGAAATAAATAAACCGAAGAATTACGTCTATCAACAACGTTTTATAAACCATCTAAAAGCCAAATTGTATGATCGGCAAATTCAATTTTCTGATACTTTAACTACATCAGATATTAGAGCTTGCAAATCTCTTATGGACATTGATAATTTATATACCAGTAAGGCCCATGGGTATGAAAATGCTATGGAGTATTATTCTAAATGTAGCTCCAGGCAATTTCTGAAACATATCGAAGTTCCCTCCCTTATCCTTAATGCCAAAAATGATTCTTTCCTGGGAGATCTTTGTTATCCTTTTGATGAAGCCAAGAAAAATCCCAATTTATTTCTTGAAACCCCAGATTATGGAGGTCATGTAGGTTTTTATCTTCCTAATAAAGTGTATTATAATGAATTGCGAACATTGAATTTTTTTGAGCAATCCAATTAACACTAAATAAAGAAAGATTTTTCTTGCAACACAGTTGCATTATAGTGGTCTTAATGTTTTGTACAGTAATTTTATTTCTCTTCATCGAAAAACTTTTTTTTATCAAAAAGATTTGATGAGCTTTGATCATGATTCTTCGATTTTTGAAGGAAATTTAACTAACTTAAACTCAACTCAACATGAAACCAAATCAAAAACCTACCTCCTCTCGGTATTAGCAAATAAGATTTAAAAAATTATAATCTTAGTATACTACTAGTTTTTCTCTACTTCAAAGAATCCCGAAAAACTAATTAACCTTATAAAAAACTTTCTATTATTCTATTAATAATATATGGAATAGTAATGATTGATTACCCTTATGGATCTATGAACTTCTAGTTCATTAAGTTTAATAAACCAATTTTTTTAACATAAACTCAAACACAAAAAATGAAAAAACCATTTATCATTTTAGCCGCGCTTATTTGCTATATTGGGCATTCCCAATATAACTCAAGCGCCCCCTGGATGCAGGATTTAAATCAAAGCAAGAATTCTTCAGGAGTCAACACCTCTGTAAAATTTCAAAAGATCACTAATGCATTTACCACCTATTGGACAGACAAAAACCATAAGGAAAAAGGTAGTGGATATAAGCCCTTTAAGAGATGGCAGGAATACTGGAAAAATTCTTTATTACCAGATGGTACTATACCAACTCCCGAACACTTATGGAAAGCCTGGGAAGAAAAGAACAATATGGCCTCTTCTTCTACAAAGGCAGCTGCAAGCTGGCTTCCTATGGGGCCATTTGATCATGAAGTAACAGGTTCATGGTCTCCAGGACAAGGACGAGTAAATGTTGTTATTGTAGATCCTAATAACCCTAATACATTTTATATTGGAGCTCCAGCAGGAGGAATATGGAAATCTACAGACAAAGGTGCAAATTGGACCTCTTTGTCAGATGACCTTCCTCAAATTGGTGTTTCTGGTATAGCTATCGATCCTAATAATTCGAATATTGTTTATATTTCTACTGGAGATGATGATGCCAATGATTCGTACAGTATTGGGATTCTTAAATCTACTGATGGAGGAAATACCTGGGCAAAAACAGGCCTAGAATTTTTAAATTCACAAACCTCGAGTAACGATATTTATATCGATCCCAATAACTCGAATACATTATGGGTAGCAACTAGTCAAGGAGTTTACAAAACCACTAACGCAGGAGTTGCATGGACTAAAACATTGAATGCAGACGTAAAGGATATTAAACTCAAACCAGGTGATTCTAATGTAATTTATGCAACTACAAAAGATTCTTTTTATAAATCAACAAATGGAGGAACCAGCTTTACAAAAATACAAAGTGGACTACCATCAAGTTCAGGAAGGTTGGTCATCGAAGTTACCCCTGCCAATCCTAGCTATGTCTATGTTTTAAGTGCCAAAACCAGAAGTGCAAGTTATGCTTTTCAAGGTTTATATCGCTCAACTGATAGTGGAAATAGCTTTACAAAAACTCAAGAAACTACTAATATATTACAATCAGGTCAAGCTTGGTATGATTTAGCACTAACAGTTTCAGATACAGATGCCAATACCATTTTTGTAGGATGTCTTAATATATGGAAATCTACTGATGGAGGAAATAACTTCTCAGCAATCAATAGTTGGTCAAACCCTCAACAAGCTTCATACACCCATGCAGATATTCACTTTTTACGTTATTATAATGGAAAGTTAATGTGTGGTAGTGATGGAGGAGTATACTTATCAGAAAATGATGGTGGGAGCTTTACAGATTTAACCAAAGGATTACAGATAGGTCAGTTTTACAGAATATCAGTAGCAGAAAATAGTAGTTCTAACAACCTTGTGGGAGGACTTCAGGATAATGGAGGATATGCACGTAATGGAGACACATGGAACAATTATTTTGGCGCAGACGGAATGGATTGTGCAGTAAGTGGAACAAACCCTAATACGTATTATGGGTTTATACAAGGAGGAGGATCTCTTTATAAAACTACCAATAGAGGAACAACACAAACTCGAGTAACCGATGGACCTGAATCAGGAAATTGGGTTACTCCTCTGGTTTCTGATAAAGATGGAAATGTTTATGCAGGGTATTCTAGATTTTATAAACTTAATAATAATAATTTCCAGAGACTTTCTAACTTCAATTTTGGTGGCAAGTTAGATCAAATCGAAGTAGACCCGTCTAATACAAACAATATTTATGTTTCTCGTGAAAATAATTTATATAAAAGTACTGACAAAGGAGTAAACTGGACAAAAATCCATACTTCTACCACAAATATTACTTCTATAGAAGTGCATAATGATAATACTAATATCATTTATATATCTACCAACGGTTATTCTTCATCAGGGGTTTCTAACGGAGTTTTTAAATCTACTGATCAGGGATCAAATTTTTCTAACATATCAGGTAATTTGCCAAGTGAAGCCAAAAATGTAGTCCGACACCAAAAAGGTACCGAAACTATTTATGTAGGTACTTATTTAGGGGTATATTATAAGCAAGGAAATAACAATTGGGAAAATTATTCTGAAAATTTACCTAATGTTTCTGTACGAGACTTAGAAGTCAATTATTCAGATCAAGTATTATTAGCAGGTACTTATGGAAGAGGTGTTTGGAAAGTCCCTCTTGCAGGATCATCAACTGCAGATACACAAGCTCCTTCCACTCCTTCAAATTTAACAGCGTCTAATGTAACACAAAATACAATTGATCTTTCTTGGGTTGCTTCTACGGATAATGTTGGAGTTACCGGGTATGATATATATCAAGGCAATACTGTTATTGGCACAATAACTACTACTACATATCAGGCTATAGGGTTAACAGCAAATACAGCATATTCTTTTAAAATAAAAGCTAAAGATGCAGCAGGAAACGAATCGGCAGCCAGTAACACTTTAAATGTAACTACTGCAGGAGCATCTTCAACTTATGATGTAAAACTGCGTATTACTTTTGATAACTACCCTGAAGAAACTAGTTGGGAAATCAAAAATGCTAACAGTCAGGTAGTACATTCTGGAGGAACATATCCATCGCAACCTGATGGTTCTACCCTTAATATAACCAAAACTCTGGATTCAGGGTGTTATACTTTAGTATTTAAAGATTCATATGGTGATGGAATTTGCTGTAGTTATGGTAACGGTTCTTACGAACTAACCAATAGTGCCTCTGGTACAGTGCTGGCTTCTGGCGGATCATTTACTTCTGAGGATACTAAAAACTTTTGTGTAGGAAATGCTGTAATGCATAACTTTAATAGAGATATGAAAACAGATATAGAAAGCTCTGACATTGTTATTCACCCAGTTCCTGCAAAAGATTTCATTATAATCAGAATGAATAATTTTAATGGTTCTACATACAGAATCGTTAATAAAACAGGCCAAATAGTAAGAAATGGTAAAATGTCTGAAAATAGAATAGAACTGAACAATTTACCATCTGGAATGTATTTTGTGTCGGTTAAATCAGATACTAAAACCATAACCAAAAAGCTTATCATTAAGCAATAATATACATTCAGTATTTTTTTAAAAACCCCGAAACAGTTTGTTTTGGGGTTTTTCTATTTACAGCAATAGTAGCTTTTAAGGCAACGAATTCAAAATAAAAAAGACGTAATCATATACCTTTCTTTTGTAAAAAAAACATCACAATACTATGCACATATATTAATTTATTATAAAAAACATGTTTTATAAACCCATTGTGCATTTCATTTTGAAATAATAAAAGCTGTACCAACTATTAAATAAAAACAAAGTGAAGTAACCACAATAAGTTAACCAGGGAATAAAAGAAAGTTTTTTCTTGCAACATAGTTGCATTATTATAACCATAATGTTTTATACAGTAATTTTCTTTCTTTTCATCGAAAAACTTTTTTTTATTAAGAATAATTTAAGAAATTCGAATGTTTTCTTTGAATTCTTCAAAAAAACAACAATAACACTAACTCAAACTCAATAACAATGAAAAAAAGCTACAAAAGCCTTATTTCGTTGAGGGGCTTTAATGGGCAAGTGTCACCAAAATTAAATATCGTTATTATTTCTTCAATGATATTTTTATCTGGTGGACTTTTCGCTCAGAATCCTTCACAAAAGGCAAAGATCGCTCAACAAAGTAATCTGGTAAAATTAAATCAATTACAGACCGAATCAGCAAGTAAAGCTGCATTACAAAAGAAAGAAGCTATAGCAGCTGCCAAAAGAAATGGATGGCAGGTCAAAATGACAAATGCTAACGGAAGCTTTTCTGAACTACAAAGATTAGCAAAAGATGGTACTCCTCTCTATTATACTACATTTAATGCAGATGCTGCAAAGTCTACTCGAGCAAATCATTTAAACTCAGGAGGTTCTTTAGGCCTAAATCTAGACGGGCAAAATATGACTGCTTATGTATGGGATGGTGGAGCAACAAGACCTACTCACCAGGAATTTGATGGCACAGGAGGAAATAACAGAGTTACTATTAGTGATGGTGTTACAACTCTTAATGGTAATAGTTTTCATGCTCAACATGTTACAGGAACGATAGTTGCCTCTGGGGTACAAGCCAATGCAAAAGGAATGGCTTCTCAAGCAAAAGCTAAAACACATGATTGGAATAATGATGCTTCTGAAGCAACTACAGCTGCCGCAAACGGTATGCTTTTATCCAATCATTCTTATGGTTTTAGAGCCAGTGCAGTTCCTGATCAGTATTTTGGAGCATATATAGATGAATCCAGAACATGGGATGAAATCATGTATAACGCACCTTTCTATCTTATGGTAGTAGCTGCAGGGAATGATGGAAACGACAATAGCTCTAATGCTCAACCATTAGACGGAAACTCTTCTTATGATAAATTAACAGGGCATTCTACTTCAAAAAACAATCTTGTGGTTGCTAATGCACAGGATGCCAATGTTAGTAATGATGGTACACTAAATAGTGTTACTATTAATAGTGGAAGTAGTGAAGGTCCTACTGATGACTATAGAATTAAACCAGATATTACTGGTAATGGTACAGGTGTATATTCTACTTATGACAATAGTGACACAGCATACAACAGTATCTCTGGTACTTCAATGGCATCGCCTAATGTAACAGGTACACTTTTACTACTACAACAACATTACAATAGTAATAATGGAAACTTCATGAAAGCTGCAACCTTAAAAGGGTTAGCGCTTCATACTGCCGATGATATTGGTCCTTCTGGTCCTGATGCAGTACATGGATGGGGATTATTAAACGCTAAAGTTGCTGCAGAAGCAATTACCAATAAAGGAACTGCTTCAAAAATAGAAGAACTAACACTTACAAGTGGTCAAACGTATACTGTAACTGTTGACTCAGATGGCACAAGCCCTTTATTAGCTTCTATTTCCTGGACAGACAGAGCAGGAACTGCTGTAACTGCAACAAATTCTAATACAGCTGTACTAGTAAATGACTTAGATATAAGAGTTACAAAAGGCTCTACTACATCTAACCCATATAAGCTTACTGGTGTAAATACAAATAGTACCGGCGACAATACTGTGGATCCTTTTGAAAGAGTGGATATCGCTAATGCTTCTGGAACATACACAATTACAGTTACTCATAAAGGAACATTAACAGGAGGGAGTCAAAATTTCTCTCTTATTGTTACTGGGTTAACAGGAACAACTACAGTATGTACTGCAACTGTACCTACAGGAGTATCTTCTTCTGCCGTGGGATCCGATACAGCTACTATTGGTTGGACTGCAGTAGCAGGTGCAACTTATGATGTAAGATACAGACAAACAGGAACAACAAACTGGACAACTTCTGCAGAAAATGGAACCTCTAAAGTCATTTCTGGATTAAACCCATCTACGGCTTATGAAGTACAAGTAAGAAGTAAGTGTGCTGATGGAACTACTTCTAATTATAGTGCTTCTGTAAACTTTACAACTACAGATGTACAACTTAACTACTGTGACTCTAATGGGCAAAGTGTAAATGACGAATATATCAGTAATGTAAAATTAGGAACCATCGATAAAACATCCACAGGAGGAAGTGGTGGATACAACGATTTTACTGCTGAATCTACTAACCTATCTAAAGGTAGTGCCAATACCATTACCATTACTCCTACTTGGACCGGAACTAAATATAATGAAGGATACTCTGTATGGATCGATTATAATCAAGATGGAGATTTTGCCGATACAGGAGAACAAGTATGGACCAATGCGGCTTCACAAACAACTCCGGTAAGTGGTAGCTTTACTGTACCTGCAAGTGCAAAAGATGGAAGTACAAGAATGAGAGTATCTATGAAGTACAATGGAATACCAACTCCTTGTGAATCTTTCTCTTATGGTGAAGTAGAAGATTACACCGTAGCCATAGGAGGATCCGGTACAGATACTCAAGCTCCTTCTGCTCCAGCAGGATTAACAGCTTCTAATGTTGCTCAAACTACATTAACCTTATCCTGGAATACTGCTACTGATAATGTAGGAGTTACAGGATATGATGTATATCAAGGAGCTACTAATCTTGGATCGGTAACTGCAACAACAAGAAATATTACCGGATTAACTGCCAACACGGCATACCAGTTTACTGTAAAAGCTAAAGATGCAGCAGGAAACGAATCTGCAGCAAGTAATACTTTAAATGTAACTACTGCTGGAACGTCTTCTACTTATGATGTAAAACTGCGTATTACTTTTGATAATTATCCTGAAGAAACCAGTTGGGAAATCAAAGATGCGAATAATCAAGTAGTACACTCGGGAGGAACTTATCCTTCTCAGCCTGATGGGTCAACTCTTAATATAACCAAAACTCTTGATGCCGGATGTTATACTTTAGTATTCAAAGATTCTTATGGTGATGGAATTTGCTGTAGCTACGGTAACGGTTCCTATGAACTAACCAATAGCACTTCTGGCGCTGTACTAGCTTCTGGTGCATCGTTTACTTCTGAAGATACTAAAAACTTTTGTGTAGGAAATGCACAATTAAATAATATCAACAGTGATGACACCATAACAACGGATTTGAAAAATTCTAAATTTGTGATCTCTCCTGTTCCTGCAAAAGACTTTATCACGATTCAAATGAACAATGCTAAGGATTCAAATTATAGAATCATTAATCATATTGGTCAGACGGTAAGAAACGGTAAAGTATCTGAAAACAGAGTAGAATTAGGTGGTTTGCCAGATGGAATGTATTTCTTTTCGGTTATATCGAATGATAAAACACTAACCAAAAAGTTTATTATCAAGCAATAACATAAATTCAATATTATTTAAAAACCCCGAAACAAATTGTTTCGGGGTTTTTCTATTTACAATAGTTGTAAATCTATATGTTTGAATAAAACACATATACTCGCCTGCCATATCTAATGACTTTTAAAGCAATGAGTCCATAATTATATGTTTTATTATAGAAGAAAAGGGTCATAATGCTATGCATACACAGCAATTTAATGTAATAAAACATGTTTTATTAAGATTAATCCATATATTCGCCCCTCAAAATAACTTCACACTCATTTTTTACACATCATTTTAAACATTTAGGCTGTATTCTAAAGTATAATTTAGGTAGAGATTTTTTATCTGCTGACTAGTAATTATATTAAGGGAAATTCGTCGGATTGATCCGTCTTGTACCGATATAATTCGAATGTGTTGGGGGACACAATAGAAGTATAATTACTGAACGGCCCTCTCCTTTTTTGGAGAGGGTTTTTTTATTAAAAAATTACCTCTCAAGACTTATCTCAGTCTTTTATGGATAATGCCAAGTGATCTCTCTTTCTTATCAAGAAACAATAACCAACTCAATATCAAGTATAAAAAATCCAGAAACATGTTTTGAGTTGTCTTAAAACACGTTTCTGGACCTATACAGGTTGATTAATGGAGCCTTTTTAAGTAGTTTTCCAAATTATAAACTTAACACACAAATCAACTTATGAAAAAAAATTTCAATGTACTTGTTTTAATGTTTGTCCTTATTTTGTAATGATTGCCAATAAAATTTTTGATAACAAAAATTCATTTTTTTTAAAAAACCCATAAAAAAAGAAAAAGTAAAGAAATCACATTTAAGTTCTCAAAGACAAACACTTACAACACAAAATATATAGTAATTTTTGAGTATATATGATTTATTAAAATTATATTTATAGTATATTAACCATGCACAAAACTCAAACTTCGTCATAATGAAAGATTCTAACAAAAATGCTTTCTCTCGACTGGCATTTAGTTTAACTTTTTCTCATCTAATACTACAGAAGAAAAAGAAAAACATTAAACCATCAAGAAAACAACTAATTCTTAGTTCTAATATTCCTATAGCCATTAAAAATTATCAGGATATTTCTACCTGTTCCTAAGAATTAATTACGCTTTTTTCTACACTTCCGACTAATAAATATGAAGAATGTTTCATCATTCATTCATTCTATTTTCTTCATATATAACATATAGAAAATAACAAAAACTAACTCTTAAACACACAAACAATGAAAACAAACACTAATTCTTTAAAATCCTATATCCCATGGATATGCACTATTTTTTTTCTATGCAATATGTTTATACTACAAGCGCAAGAAAAATATTATCGAGTTGTTTTTGACACAGACAAAGAACAATTAGAAGCTCTGCAAGCAAAAGGACTCGAAGCTGATCATTTTCATTATGAAAATGGAAAAGTTATTGCTGAAATTTCTCATAGTGATCTTAAATTACTCAGAAGAAACAACGTTAAATACAAGATCAAAATTCGTAATCTCTCTAAAAGAATTCCCAGAATAAATAAGAGGGCAGATAGAAGTAATGCTCGTAAAGCCAGTCAAAATAATATCCAACAAGTACCTTCTCCCAGTAATTTTGCATTAGGAAGTATGGGAGGTTTTCATACTCATGATGAAGCTATAGCTGCTTTGGATAAAATGAGGCAACTGTACCCTCAACTCATCACTGCTAAATCATCTATCGGTACAACAATTCAAGGCAGGTCAATTTATATGGTTAAAATAAGTGATAATGCAGATACCGATGAAAACGAAGATGAAATGCTTTATACTTCTATACATCACGCCAGAGAACCGGTAGGACTCTCACAAAATCTTTTTTATATGTGGTATCTGTTAGAGAATTATAACTCTGACCCAGAAATCAAAATATTAGTAGACAATACTGAGTTGTATTTTATTCCTATTATTAACCCTGATGGATACATCCACAATCAACAAACCAACCCAAATGGAGGAGGATATTGGAGAAAGAACAGACGAAACAATGGAGGATCATATGGTGTTGATTTAAATCGTAATTACGGCTATCAATGGGCTGCTCCTGGAGGGTCTTCTTCTACCCCCAGCAGTGACTCGTATCATGGTACTTCTAAATTTTCTGAACCTGAGACCCAGGCGATGAGAGATTTTACGAATCAACATAATTTTGTAGCTGCACTTAATTATCACTCTTTTAGCAACCTTTTGATTCATCCATGGGGATATAAGGCAAATACATTTACTCCTGACCAAAGTACGTTTGTGAAAATATGTACATATATGACAGAAGAAAATTCATATACATACGGTACTCCTAATCAAACAGTAGGATATACAGCGGGAGGAAGCTCTGATGATTGGATGTATGGAGAACAAAGTTCTAAACCCAAGGTTTTTGCTATGACTCCCGAAGTAGGATCTTCAAATGATGGATTCTGGCCGGCTTCCAGTAGAATTATTCCTTTATGTAATGAGGTATACCCTTTTAACATTAAGATAATGAGAATGGCAGCCAAATATGCAAAAGTAACACCTGATAATGTAAATCAAACAATTACGAATACATCAGGAACAGTAGCCTATTCTATTAAACGTTTTAGCCTTAACCAAGCTAACTGGACCGTTAGTTTATCCTCAAATTCTTCGCATATAAGCTCTCTTGGGCAACCAAAACAATATGGTAGTATCACACTTTTAGGAACTGATAATGGAGCTATTGATTTTCAGTTAAAATCAACCACCCCTACAGGAACTCAAATCCCTATAACACTTACTATAAATAATGGTAGCTGGGAGTACACTACAAATGTTACTATTACCTATAATGGTGGTTCTACTACTTGTACTGCAACTGTACCTACAGGAGTGTCTTCTTCTGCCGTGGGATCTAACACAGCTACTATTGGTTGGACTGCAGTAGCTGGTGCAACTTATGATCTGAGATACAGACAAACAGGAACAACAACATGGACTACTTCTACAGAAAATGGAACTTCTAAAGTCATTTCTGGATTAACTCCTTCTACTGCTTATGAAGTACAGCTAAGAAGTAAGTGCGCCGATGGAACTAATTCTAATTACAGTAGCTCTACTAATTTTACAACTACAGATGTACAACTCAACTACTGCGCCTCTAATGGTCAAAGTATATCAGATGAATATATCAGTAATGTGAAATTAGGAACCATCAATAAAACATCGACCGGAGGAAGTGGTGGATACAACGATTTTACTGCTGAATCTACTAACCTATCTAAAGGTAGTGCCAATACCATTACCATTACTCCTACTTGGACAGGAACTAAATATAATGAAGGATACAGTGTATGGATTGATTATAACCAAGATGGAGACTTTGCCGATACAGGAGAACAAGTGTGGACTAATGCTGCTTCACAAACAACTCCAGTAAGTGGAAACTTTACTGTACCTGCAACTGCAAAAGATGGAAACACCAGAATGAGGGTATCTATGAAATACAACGGAATACCAACTCCATGTGAATCATTTGGTTATGGAGAAGTAGAAGATTACACTGTTGCTATAGGTGGGCCTAGTGCAGATACTCAAGATCCTTCTACTCCTGCTGGATTAACAGCTTCTAATGTTGCTCAAACTACATTAACCTTATCTTGGAATGCTGCTACTGATAATGTAGGAGTTACGGGATATGATGTATATCAAGGAGCTACTAATCTTGGATCGGTAACTGCAACAACAAGAAACATTACTGGATTAACTGCTAACACAGCATACCAGTTTACTGTAAAAGCTAAAGATGCTGCAGGAAATCAATCTGTAGCAAGTAGTACCCTAAATATAACTACTGCTGGAACGTCTTCTACTTATGATGTAAAGCTGCGTATTACCTTTGATAATTATCCTGAAGAAACCAGTTGGGAAATCAAAGATGCGAATAATCAAGTAGTACACTCGGGAGGAACTTATCCTTCTCAACCTGATGGGTCAACTCTTAATATAACTAAAACTCTGGATGTCGGATGTTATACATTAGTACTTAAAGATTCTTATGGTGATGGTATTTGCTGTAGTTATGGTAATGGTTCCTATGAACTAACCAATAGCACTTCTGGTGCTGTACTAGCTTCTGGCGCATCGTTTACTTCTGAGGATACTAAAAACTTTTGTGTAGGAAATGCTGCAATACATAACTTTAATACAGATGTGAAAACAGATGTAGAAAGTTCTGACATTGTTATTCACCCAGTTCCTGCAAAAGATTTCATTATAATCAGAATGAATAATTTTAATGGTTCTACATACAGAATCGTTAATAAAGCGGGGCAAATAGTAAGAAATGGTAAAATGTCTGAAAATAGAATAGAACTGAACAATTTACCATCTGGAATGTATTTTGTGTCGGTTAAATCAGACACTAAAACCATAACCAAAAAACTTATTTTAAAATAAATAAAATCAAATATATTGCACAAAACCACCTTTTACAAGGTGGTTTTGTGTTTACTATTTAGAATTACTTCTTATATGATCAATTATAAATTCAAAAAATATCATAAGAAAATTTTATCCCAAAAAAGATTTGTACATATTAATAGAATCTGTATCTTAGATACTTACTTCGTAAACACTCTTTTCACCACGTCATAATTAGAGAGAAATAATAACATAAAGGATATTTACTTTTTTTATGTTTTAAAACTAATTCTGTAGGCTACAGAAAGAATAAAAAATTCAAACCCTGATTAAAATAATGAGTTGTTACTCCTGTTTTCGGCTCGACTTTGTAAACGTTTCGTCAAAATTAGTAGTATTATGGAATAAGAAAGGACTTGTTTCCTTTCTTTTCCATATCAAAAAACAAATTACTATAAAAGGTTAAGTTTTTATTGAAATCATACAGATATTACCTCATCTTCATCTAATAATTCTTCTTGTCGCAATCGAAGCAGGATCTGAGCAACAGCAACTGTATCTTTTTCACAATAAATAATGATACGATCAATATCCTGTTCTTCATAAAAGACTTGTCGTACCTGACTCCCATCAATATCATCTTTTGGTGATGGAATGCCCAGAATATTTGTAAGTAATTTTAAAGAAGTATAGTGTTTATAGTCACCGAATTTCCATAAATCCAAAGTATCTAAATGAGACACTTCCCAGGGTTTTTTGCCAAATAGATTCAACTTATATGGTAATCCTATATTATGAATGATCATTCTACGGGCGATATAAGGAAAATCAAACTCTTTTCCGTTATGGGCACAAAGTAAATGATGTGGTCTCCCAAAATGGGTTTCAATTAAGTTTTTAAAATCGATTAGTAATTGTTTTTCCTCTCCATAAAAGGATTTGGTTCTAAAGAATCTTGTTTCCCCTTTAAATGTAAAATATCCAACAGATATACATACAATTTTGCCAAATTCTGCCCATATCCCTGCCCTTTCATAGAACTCTTCGGGAGAGAACTCTTCTTTACGTTGATATTTGGTTTTATCGGCCCACAGGTATTTGGTTTCTTCACTAAGATTTTCAAAATTCTCATGCTCAGGAACAGTTTCTATATCCAGAAACAAGATATGTTCTAGATTGAGTTTATGAAGCATTCTTTAGCATTTTATAGGCTTCTTCAATAAAAACAAAGAAATCTTCTGTAAATGATTCTCCTGGAACAAACTGACCACGATTATGCCCCAATCGTACAATCATAATATTATCCTCGGGAATACAAATTACATATTGTCCTAAAATACCTCGCATGGCAAAAATTTTCTTATCCAAGTGATCTGATAGCCAAAAACCATATCCATACATTTGTCCATCTTCAAATCTTGGTTTTGTTGCCAATTCTGTAAACTCTGCTGGTAATATTTGTTCACCAGCGAACATTCCTTTGTTTTTAAACAGCATTCCAAAACGAGCAAAATCTCTAGCATTACTTGCTATACAGCAATATGCTTTTTCCATACCACTCTCCTCTCCATCTAATTGCCACATGGCTTCATGCTCCATCCCCAAAGGTTTCCAAAAACTCTCACTTAAATATGTCGAAAGCTTTTTTCCGGTAGCTTTTTCAATAACCATACCTAATAATTGAGTATTGCCGCTTAAATATTCGAATCTTTGCCCTGGTTCTTTAACAACATCTAATCCTAACATTATATCTCTGATATTGGGATCATAATACGCTCTGGCTGTAATAGAAAACGGGCTGGTATAATGCTCGGTCCAGTTAAGACCAGAAGACATTGAAGAAAGGTCTCCTACAGTCGTTTTTGCTGCAAGACCTTGAGAAAACTCAGGGAAAAAATCTCCAACAGGCTGATCCAAGCTTTTAATATGACCATCCATGATTGCTTTTCCTAACATACCTGTCACCATACTTTTTGCCATAGAAAAAGAATTGGTTTTAGAATCAATCCCAAATCCTTCGGCATAGTTTTCATACCAAATACTATCATTCTTAATAATCATAAAAGCGACAGTACCTAGCTCCTCATTAATTGCATTAAGCCTATCTGTACTTTGCACTTTATTATATCCTGGATGAGTAGCCCAGGCTGTGGTACCATTTCCTTTTTCTACAGTACGGTTATCAAAATATGAATAATCATCCAGATACGCAGTTGTGTGACCGGTCATATAAACCACTCTAACCCCTTTGAGTATATAATCATAATCAAAAATATACAACAGTGCTACACAGAGTACAATAACAATAAGTAAACTTTTTAAGAAAAATTTGAGTATCCGTTTTACCATTTCAATGTAAGTTTGAGTTAATATGATAATATTAAAAACAAGTGACTTGTTTAGCTAATGTATGAAAATTAATTACAGATAAATAAAGGGTGCCAAAATTTGGTGATTCTATATTTATTATCATCGCAATCATTCAGAAAACAATAATAAGATATCTCAGTTTCATTTTTTGAAACTGGAAATTTTTAAAACAATAACTAAGTAATTTTATGTAATTAAAATAACGATTGTTGTTTTACAGGGTTTTCATGATCGAGCAACCATTTTTTCCTCCATAATCCACCTGCATAGCCTGTAAGTGATCCATCGCTACCAATAACTCGATGACAAGGCACAATGATCCATAATGGATTTTTACCATTAGCACTTGCTGCAGCTCGTATAGATTTTGGATCCCCAAGTCTCTTTGCAATATCAAGATAGGATACTGTTTTGCCAAAAGGAATTTTAAGTAATTCATCCCAAACTTTCTTCTGAAAATCAGTACCAGTTGGGTTCAAAATAAGGTCAAAATCGGTGCGTTGACCTTCAAAATATTCTTCGAGTTGGGAGACTGCTTTTTGTAAATATAAAGGAATATCTTTTGAAGGAGTGTTAGTAGACTCTTTGGTAACAGAAACGCTTGCAATACCATCTTCATCTCCTGATATAGTTGCAATACCTAAAGGGGTTTCTATATACACTTCATCCATTACTCTTCTTTTTTATCGTCTAAAATTCCAAGTCGTTTTGCGCGGTTTTCCCAATTCTTTCGAGCTAGAATTTGCATATCAGTTTCAGTATCGCTTTCATCTACTATCTCCAAGCCTAGTAATGTTTCTATAACGTCTTCCATGGTTACCAGTCCATTTACAGAACCATATTCATCAACTACCAAAGCTAAATGATTTTTGGACTGAATCAGTTCATTAAACAAATCCGGTATTGGTAAATTTCTTGTTGTAAAAAGTATAGGTCTTTTTATTTCTCCAATTTTTTTATGACCATTCTGATTTGCCATTTCTTTAAAAATATCATCCTTTAATACCTGACCCGTTATATTGTCTGCATTCTCTTTATAGACAGGTATTCTAGAAAAACGAAGATTTTGGTTTTCATTAAAAAACTCTTCAAGTGTTGTATCTTCCGAAGCAATTTTCATTACCGTTCTGGGAGTCATCACATCTTTAGTAAAAACCTCTTTAAAAGATAATAAGTTTTTAATAACCTTGGACTCCGACTCTTCAAAAACACCCTCCTCGTGGGCAATATCTGCCATAGCCGTAAAATCTTCTCTACTTAATACAGAGCCATGATGTCCTTTACCACCGATAAGCTTGGTTGCTAATTGTAATAGCCAAAGTATACCTGTCCATTTCAATGGCCATATCAAAATTTTAAGCGTTTTGGAAGTGAAATTAGCTAATTGCCTCCAATAGGTTGCTCCTATTGTTTTTGGAATAATCTCAGAAGCTACCAAAATTAATAGTGTCATTATACTCGAAACAATAAAAACACCATTGCCCTCATCTCCAAAAGCTTTTTTTGCCTCTACTCCAACCAAAATAGCTCCAACAGTATGTGCGATGGTATTAATTGTAAGAATTGCAATTAGTGGTTTATCAACATCTTTTTTTAATGTTTCAAGACTATTGGCATATGCTTTTCCTTCCTTTTTCTTGACATTGATAAAGGTTGGGGTTATACTAAGCAAAACCGCTTCTAGGATCGAACATAAAAACGAAAAGAAAATAGAAAGTACGGCGTAAATAATTAATAGAGTCATTGTGGTTTTCTTGAAAATGCTAAATTAACTAATTCCTTCTCTCTTTGCCATTTAATTTATGGAATAAATTTCTTTAAACATCATAAATTTGAATATTAAGAGTCCAATATAAAACAAAAGTAAAGGACTAATATTCAATATCATTCTATGATAATTTGAATTATTATACTTCAAAAACCCTTGAATTAAAATCTTAATAGTTAGTATCCAACTTAGATAATAGAGTATTTTCCAATCAAAATCCAGATCCTTAAAAAAAATTCTCTTAGAGAAGAAGATAATACTTAAGCTTAGGGTAATTGGTATTGAAGCATGAGATATTACTGCTTGTATATCAGCATAACTCCCATTGCCTTTTAACCACATATTTATTTTATGTAACCCTAAACTCATTAACACTCCAAAGAATACAAAAAGAGACGAAACAAATGTCATATCCCAAAAAGGGTTAATTAGAACAGTTTCTATGTCTAAATTCAAAAAATAGACAACCATTCCATAATAGAAGAAAAGAAATACACTTTTTATATTCAGATCTATTTCATCCTGATCATCTAAATACTCTAAGGCACGTTTTGTATTTAATAATATTAAAAAAATAGATTTCATAAACTCTTACCACCCCACATAACGTGGTGGTTCAATATTGTTTAAATTAAGATAAACAATGAGCTGCCCACGGTGATGAGTAACATGATCTTGTAATAGGTTAAGAATTTGAAGTTTTGATTTTCGGCCTGCAAAAAAATCAACCTCAAATTTCAGATCATCTTCATCGGTTTCCTGGACACGAGTATATACTTTATCAAATGCCTTGGTGAGTAAAGCGATGATTCCAGTTTTGGTTTCTGGCAGGTTTTCTTTTAATTTCTCTCTGTCAAATTCTTCTGAAGAAAAATATGTAGTTCCTAACCAGAGCATATTTCCACGAATGTGAAATAATTGTTCTTTAAAACTCATTTCCCGTTCGGTAGGTTTAAACCCAAATTTATCTTCTGGCATTTGCTCTGCAATTTTTAAAAGATAATCTTTAGAGTTTTTCCACTTTTCGAGAAAAGCGTTTTTTGGGGTGTCTTGTTGACCCATAATGGTACCAGAAATCAAAAAAAACAAATACTAAGAGTCTGTATATCATTCTGCTTTATTGGTATTTACTTCTGTCATATATATTTCTACGGCTTTGAGTTCTTCTTCGGTAAATGTTTTGATAATTGCAAAATTCGTCTTCATCACTGCAAAAGTTTCTGGATCTACAATTGGATCTGATTCTTGTTTTAAAAATGAGATCAAATCTTTATTTTGAGCTTTATAAACCTTCATAATTTCAATAACTCCAGGGCCGATAGACTTTTTATCAATCTTATGGCAAGTATAACATTTTCCTTTACCATTAAATATTTTCTTTCCCAGATCATAAGGAGAGGATTTCTCTTTTTTTGTTCCTATTTTAATATTAGAATTTTCCTTTTTTTCAGATTGACAGCTTGCACATAACAAGACTGCTGCCATGAGGAATAAGGCTATTTTTTGCATATAAATAATGAATAGTGTTACTAGTCTTTGGTTAGAAAAGACTACTTATATTTTTCTTTTATTTTCTCAATATCTTTTTTAAAACGCTCCAACAAATCTCTCGAGAAATTGGTAATCACTTTTTCTTCTTTTGGATCCATCCCTTCACTGGCATCTGCAATTTTGGCTAGTGCATACATCATAAATTCATATTCTTCATCAGGACCGTTATCAGAAAACACTTCGATTATCTTTTTATATAACGTTTCGACATCATTTTGATTCTCATTTTCGTAATCAAAAGACCACTTAATATCTTTTCCTTTTGGATGCCCTTTTAAAATATCCTCAAGTGTTTCGACTTCTTTCTTTTGTATAACTCCATCACTCATTGCAATTACATAAAGTAACTCTCCAAACGTCTGATATATCCTATCCCTACTGACCATAACTTATGATTTTTTGAATTTAACTGTTTAATTAAATTAGTGTTATACTAAGAATATACTTTACTCAAAAGACATCCATATTGAGTTTATATAATTAACCCAAAAGCTTCACCACATCTTTAGCAAAATAACTAGCAATAATTTGTGCTCCTGCTCTTTTAAAAGCCATTATTTGTTCTAGCATGACAGCATCATGATCTAACCATTCTTTTTCTGCAGCAGCTTTTAACATAGCATATTCACCACTCACCTGGTATACCGCAACAGGTACATCTACAACATCTCTGATATCTCTTACCAGATCAAGGTAACACAATCCTGGTTTTACCATCACTATATCTGCTCCTTCTTCGATATCCATAAGTGTTTCTTTGATTGCCTCATCTCGATTAGCAAAGTCCATCTGGTATGTCTTTTTATCTCCAAATCCAGGAGCAGAATCCAAGGCATCTCTAAAAGGACCATAAAAAGCAGAAGCATACTTGGCACTATAGCTCATAATACCAGTATTCTTATAGTTTTCTTTTTCGAGTAGTTCCCGCATACTTAAGATTCGTCCATCCATCATATCACTTGGTGCAACAAAATCCGCACCTGCCTGTGCATGTGATAATGACATTTCTGCCAAAACTTTACAGGTTTCATCATTAAGAATCTGCCCATCTTCTACAATACCATCATGGCCATATGATGAATAAGGATCCAGTGCTACGTCGGTCATCACTAACATTTCGGGAACCGCTTCTTTAACAGTTTTTATTGCGCGTTGCATTAATCCATCAGAATTTAATGCCTCTGTACCCTTATTGTCTTTAAGATGATCGGGTACTTTTACAAAAAGTAATACCGATTTTAATCCTAAAGACCATAGTTCTTTAACTTCGTTACCCAGTAAATCTAAACTATACCTATAGTAATCAGGCATAGAAGATATTTCTTCTTTTATACCTTTTCCTTCCACGATAAAAAGGGGAACCAAAAAATCATGAGGAGTAATTATGTTTTCTCTTACCAAAGAACGAATGGCATCATTTGTCCTTAATCTTCTGTTTCTACGAATTTGTTGCATTCTTAACTGTAAAATTTAATCTTGTAAAGATACTCATATATCTATTACCATCTGATCATTAATTATTAAGTACCTAAAGGTAATTTTACTTAAAAATATATCAAATCATGTAACAAAACCTTAACAAATCTTACTAATATTGAAATGAATTCATCCTGACTTTTGTTCTTTATTTTTAAGTAGAATAATCATAACCTCTTAATAAAGAGGGCATAAAATACTTAGGTAGTAAAATGATAAATTTGCAACCAATAAAGCAGCGCAGAAAGAGTTTAAAAATTTAACTAGGAAATATATAAGTATGCTTACCATAAAGAATCTTAATAAAATATATCCCAATGGGACACAAGCATTAAATGATGTTAATCTCACTTTGGAAAAAGGAATGTTTGGTCTGTTAGGGCCAAATGGTGCAGGAAAATCTACATTGATGAGAACCATCGCTACATTACAATTAGCAGATTCGGGAACGATTGATTTTGATGGGATTGATGTTTTTAAACAACCGGGAGAATTAAGAAAAATATTAGGATATCTACCACAGGATTTTGGAGTATACCCAAAGGTCTCTGCAGAGATGATGCTTAATCATATTGCAAAGGTAAAAGGTATTACCAATAGCCAGGAACGTAAAGGTTATGTTGCAGACTTACTAAATAAAGTAAATCTATATAAGTTTAGAAATCGCAATCTAGGTGATTTTTCGGGAGGAATGAGACAACGTTTTGGTATTGCTCAAGCTCTTTTAGGGAATCCAAAACTAATTATTGTTGATGAGCCTACAGCTGGACTGGATCCCCTGGAGCGTAACCGTTTTCATAACTTATTAAGCGAGTTGGGTGAGAATGCTGTTGTTATTTTGAGTACTCATATTGTAGATGATGTAACCAATTTATGCCAAAATATGGCTGTATTTAATGAAGGTAAAATTCTGGTACAAGGTAATCCACAGACATTGTCTGACACTCTAAACGGAAAAGTATATAGAAAACATATTGATAAATCTGAATTAGAAACTTTTGAAAACGAATTTACGGTACTGTCTAATTACTTAAGAGGAGGAGAATTTTATATAAATGTGTATAGTGACTCTAATCCTGGAGAAGGATTTGAAGCGGTAAATAATGATTTAGAAGATTTCTATTTCTACTGTATTAATAGAAAAAAACAGGAGGCAGCAATATGATAGAAATATTCTTATTCGAACTAAGGTACCGTTTAAAACGACCTGCTACTTGGATTTATGTGGCTCTAGGAATTATAATCGCAGGTTGCTGGGGTGCTTTAATACGATCCTCTACAGCTCAATTTGTAAACAGCCCCAGTACCATCGCAGAAATCATGGGATCTATATCCATTATCTGTATTTTCTTTTATGCTGCGATCATGGGGGTTCCTATCTTCAGAGATAAAGATCATAAGACAGCGCAAACCTATTTTACATTTCCGATTACTCAAAAATCATATGTTTTAGGTCGGTTTTTGGGTAGTTATGCTATTGTTACCCTACTCAACCTCTTTATCGTATTAGGAGCAATAATCGGATTTGGCATTGGTATATTTTTAGATCGCCCTGATTATGGCACTTATACCAGCTTTAATCTATCATCTTATCTTTTGCCTTTCATATTTTTATTGCAAATCAATTCATTTTTAATAGGATCGTTATTCTTCTGTCTAATGGCCTTTTTTAAGAAAATGCCTATCATCTATCTGGGTGGAATTTGCTTGTTTTTGTTATATAGTATTTCGGGTGATTTTGTAACAAGTCTGGATAACCAATGGTTAACACCTTACCTTGATCCTTTTGGAAACAGAGCCTTTACTTTTGTCAAAAAGTATTGGTCGATTAATGAATTAAACATCAATCAACTTCCTATATACGGTGAATTTTTACTGAATAGAATGTTCTGGTTAGCTATAGGCTCACTATTCTTTCTTATTACCCTTTTCAGGTTCGATTATAAGAAGTTTTTACTTTCTGGTAAAAAAGGAAATAAAATAGAAAAAGGGGAGTATACGCCTTCACTGATTAGTTCTATAACGCAAAATTTTACCAAAAAAACAGAGTGGAACAATCTTTTTTCTCTTAGTAAAATTGAATTTCTATCTATTTTTAAAAGCCCTGTTTTTATTATTCTACTGATTATAGGAGTTATCTTTTCTGTATTCAGTATTTATAATCTTAATGAAACCTATGGGACGCCGAATTTACCACTAACCCGATATGTAGTAATGTATATTAATGGGGTTATTTCATTCTTTTCTATAATAATATTAGTTATCTATTCGGGAGAAGCTGTTCATAGAACAAGAAAAAATAAAACCTTTGTTTTTTATGATGCGTTACCTATTAGTGATTCCAGTTTGTATTTTTCAAAAATAATATCGCTTATTGGTATTGCATTAGCTCTTACGATAGCAAATATCATCATTGGTATTTTGTTCCAAACCTTTAATGGTTATTTTCAGTATGATCTGGGTATGTATTTTATCTATAATTTTGCTCTTGTATTCCCTGGTTTTTTAATGACCATCTTACTCTCTTTCTTTGTCCATGTACTGGTGAATAATAAATTTTTGGGTCATTTTATAGTTATTATCATTTATTTTGGATTGCCTCTTTTTGTAGCACTTGCTTTTAAAAGTACCAATCCTATGTATATGTTTTCTGGTACTACACCAATTTTTCTAAGTGACCTTAATGGTTTTGGTCATTATCTTACAGGAATCACTTGGTTAAATATGTACTGGATTCTCTGTACTACGATCTTGATGATTATAGGAAAGGTATTCTGGACCCGTGGATTCTTTGCCACGGCCAAAGAACGGTTATCACTGGCAAAACAAAGATTCACTCCCAAAACCATAGGGATATTTGTAGTTACGATATTAGTATTTATATCTATTGCAGGGTATAATTATTATAACCTTAACGTGCTTAATAAGATGATCGACGGGAACCACTCGGAAAAGATAAATGCAGATGCCGAAAAAAAATATGCAAAATATATGGGCCAGGCTCACCCACAGGTAACTGATCTAAAAGCTTATATCGATATTTTTCCAGAAGACCGTAATATAAAAGCCAAAGGAGATTATAAAATCATAAACAATTACGATACTCCTATAGACACCTTATTGCTCGAAGTACAATATCCCGGTGCACATACCAATCTACAAAAAGTGATTTATAATGGCACTACACTTACACCTGTGGTTACAGATTCTGTATACAGAATGTACTTTTATAAGCTACCCAAAGCAATGCAACCCGATGAGAAAGCTGATCTTACCATAGAAGTATTTGCAGAAACCAAAGGTTTTGCCAATCACATGGAGGCCGAAATATTATATAATGGATCCTTTCTTAATAATTCTATATTTCCAAGGTTTCATTATGAACGTAGCCTGGTCGAAAATGGCGTGCGTGTAAAACATGGGCTAGAAAAACTCGATTATCTACTCCCTCCCCGAACAGATAGTCTGGCACTAAAGAAAAATCTGTTTAATGAAGATGCTAATTATATTAATTTTGAAGCTATACTAAGTACGTCTGCAGATCAAACTGCTTTGGCTCCAGGTAAATTGGTAAAACAATGGAAAGAAAATAACAGAGCCTATTATCATTATGCCTTAGAATCAAAGACCGATCTGTTTTTTAATGTCGTATCTGCACGATATGATGTAGAAAAATCCAGTTGGACTGCACCAAGCGGAAAAAAAGTGGATATTGAGATTTACCACTCTCCAAAACACAAACGTAATCTAGAGTATTTTATCAAAGGAGTTAAAGTAGCTCTAGATTACTGCTCAACCAATTTTTATGAGTATCCCAACTCGGTGATCAGGATTGTAGAATTTCCTGCACATTCGAATTTTGCACAATCTTTTGTAACTACTATCCCCTATTCTGAAGATTTTGGGTTTGCTGCTAATTTTGATAAGGCCGAAGATTTTAACTATGCATTTAGAGTTACTACTCACGAGGTAGCACACCAGTGGTGGGGGCACATTGTTACTCCTAGTAAAACATCTGGTGCTAATATTATTTCTGAAACCTTGGCAGAATATTCATCACTTATGACCATGAAGCATGAATATGGCGAAAACGGAATTAAAAATTTCCTTAAATATTCCTTAGATCGATATTTACAAAGTAGAGCTTTTAGTTTTAAGCCAGAACGATCTCTAATAAATGTAGAAACAGGACCACATATCTGGTATGAAAAAGGATCTATGGTGATGTATGAGCTTCAGGATCTTCTTGGTGAAGACAACGTAAATGAAGCTCTTAAAGGTTTTCTTAATGAGTATAGAGAGTATGAAAAAGGAGTTTATCCTACTTCAGAAAATCTATATGATGCCATTTATAAAATAGCTCCGGATTCCTTAAAATATGCTGTAGAAGATGGATTTACAAAAATAGTACTCTATGAAAATCGTGTTACTAGCGCTAAGACCAAAGCTTTAGATAACGGTAGATATGAAACCTCTTTTACTGTAGATTCAAAAAAAATCTACTATGATGATACTGGCAAAGAAGAACGTACCGATGACACCACGAATTATATCGAGATCGGATTATTTGGTGAAGATAGTGTTGACAAGCAGGAAGTTCCTCTTAAAACTCCATATTACTTAGAACGAAAATGGTTGAAACCCGGCGAAAATACGTTTACTATTGTTACCGATAAAAAGCCATTAAAAGCAGGTATCGATCCTTATAATAAATTAATCGACAGAAATTCTGGAGATAACTTAAGGCCGATAGAAGAAGAGTGATCTTTGGTATATCTGCTCATTTAAAATCACGATCGAGAAGCGCTGTCTTTATCGTGATTTTTTTATTTTCTACATAAAAAAATGATGCAGTATATACTGCATCATTTTTGTGTTTACTCTAAGTCCTTCGTTGACTTTGCAATTTTGACATCATAAATCTACGGTTTTACCATAATATATGCAAATTACGCTTAACATTTTTTTAAGAGATATCATATTCAAAATCATAGGTTGAACAACCTAATCCTTACTATACAAGCTTTTAGGGCTATACAACTAATGCTCTCACTAGGAATATTTCTATACTTAAAAAATCACAATCAAGATACTATTATCTTGATTGTGATTTTTTTAATTTGTAAATTCCTTTGTAACAATTAGTTCTTGTTTCAGTCTTCCTTTTATGATTGTATCAGGCAACTTTATACATTTATATTGCGTCTTATACATATAGGAACTTTACTGATCTAAATATCAAATTATGAACCATAATCAGGTAGTATTAGCTTTACTTTTATTCATATCCATAGGTACTATGGTAACTGCTCAAACCATTACTTCAAAGGTGGTGGATAAAAAAACTAATGAGCCTATTCCATATGCAACTATACAATTATCAGAAAATCATGGAGTTATCACTAATGAAGAAGGGAGATTTAGCTTAAATCTAAATGGTGATTTCGCTAAAATTGACTCTATTTATATTTCCTCTATGGGGTATGAAAAAGTAGGTGTATCGGTAAAGAATGCAACCGATAGTATCATTTATATTCAACCCAAAGCTATAGAGCTAAAAGGTGTTTTTATTTCAAATAAAAATCTAACCGTAGATGAGATTATTGATAACGTTAAAGAACGAGTAGATCAAAATTATAATTTTGATCTATCCAAAAGACGATTATTTTTTAGAGAATCTGAGTTTAATGCTGTAAAAAAATTCGATGTCAAATTTAAAAAATCGACGATCAAAGAGCTCAACAAGAAATTGATTGATAGCGTTATTTCTATTTTACCAAGAAAAGCTGAGTTTTATACAGAAGTTTTATGTGATCTATACGGTAATTTTGACAAGCAGAAACTTCATATCATCAAAGCCGCAGAACTCTATGACAAAAACAATAAAGTGTCTATGGAGGCTGTAGCCGAACGTATGGAGACTATATTTAAGAAAAATGTAAAACCCAATTCCTATCTGAAAATAAAATCCGGTTTATTTGGCACCAAGGTACAGGTAGATTCTCTGCTGGAAAATACAGAAGAAGCATCAATTGTTAAGGATGAAATTGATAATCAAAAGAAAAAAGACGACAAGAGTGAATTTTTAAACCATCGAAAATCCGGATTGGAAAGTTTGATGTCGAGTCTTTTCTTTAACGAAGATGCGATGTCTAATTTTTTGAACAAATCAGGCAGGTATAATTTCGAACTTATCGATTATACTTATATGGATGATAATAGTGTATATATTATTAATTTTTCGCCAAAATGGAGAGCAGACTTTAAAGGTACATTATATGTTAATACCGAAGATTTTGCTATTGTTAGAGCAGATTATGAGAATGTAAAAAACCTCAAAAGCTTTAAACTTCTAGGTGTTATGTTTCGAGATAATCTGTATCGTAACAAAGTGATTTTTTCTAAAGGACAAAATAATAAATATGATCTTAAATACCTCGAAATGCGTAGAGGGAATCTATTTGGCTTTGATCGCCCTCTAAAAGTAATTGAGAAAAATAAATTTGTTAAAGGACGACGTAAACAAAACGAGTTATCGTTAGCCCTGGATGTTATTATGACTAACATAAGTAAGTTTGAGATCGTCGTTTTTGACTCCAAACAACTATCAGAAGCTGATTATAAGTCCAGTACCGAAAACAAAAGTATTAAACCTCAATATCTATCTAAATACAATCCAGAATTCTGGAAAGGATATAATATCATAGAGCCAAATTCTGCAATACGACAATTTACAGTAACTCCCGAAGTAGATTCTGGATCAAGTTCAGAATGATAAGTCATTCCAGCACTTCAATAAATCCTGTCTAAACCTATCGAAGGGTTCAAGTTGTTTATAGACTCAGCATACGCTGAAATCCATAGACAACTCGATACTCTACTATAATTTAACGTGAGTTCTATGTAAGACAATTTGCCTCATTTTGAGTGATTTTCGGCAGAAAATTGTACTTCGATCAAGCTCAGCAGAGCGATCTAAGATAAGTACGTTTTTAATCAAAAGCCTTGTCATCCTGAGCTTCGTCGAAGGGTCGATACAATTTTTCTTCGTTTCACTATGAAAAACCACTCAAATTGACGCTTTTAATACGTTTTTTTACTCCATTTTACCGTCCAATAAGTTGATAACCCGAGAGCCATATGCCATATTCTTTTCAGAATGTGTCACTTGTATAATGGTCACCCCTTCTTTATTTAATTGTGTAAAAATTTCCATGATTTCTTCTCCCTGTTTAGAATTAAGATTCCCAGTAGGCTCATCTGCCAGAATTAATTTTGGACTAGCAATAAGTGCTCTGGCAACACCAACCAATTGTTGCTGTCCTCCACTTAACTGAGAAGGAAAAAGATCTTTTTTACCCACAATATTAAAGCGATCCAACATATCGGCCACCAAAGATTTTCGCTCTGATGAACTATGTTTTTTATATAATAATGGCATCTCCAGATTTTCTTTTACCGTTAATTCATCGATCAAATGATATGCCTGAAACACAAATCCTATATATTCTTTATACAGATTAGCGCGGTGTTTTTCTTTTAATGAATGTACCTTTTCTTCCAGAAACGTATATTCTCCTTCATTAAAATCATCCAACATTCCGATGATATTGAGTAAAGTAGATTTCCCGGACCCAGAAGGTCCCATGATAGAGATAAAATCCCCTTCATTTACCCAAAAATTAATGTCTTTTAACAAAAAGACTTTCTGTCCTCCTGAGTGTACCCATTTTGATACATTTTTTAGTTGTAATAGCATATTTTATTTTTTCAGTTTTTGTTATATGTTAATCCGGGTTTAAAATGGGTATCCAAAAAAATCTCGTTTTTCGTTTTTACAACATACAAAGTAATCTATATTTTTAAGAATCAGTCGATAGAATACTTTGTTTTGTTTACCATGACGTTTTAATTATTCTTTTTAGATACCCAGTTTTTTAATCAGATTTATTTTCTATTTATCAATTTTTAAAATAGATCTCGGTTTTTAAAACCGATGAGATCCGAAATAATTTTATTCTGCTCTTAAATTTTTAACTGGATTAGATGATGCTGCTTTAATCGTTTGAAAACTTACTGTTGCCAACGTAATTATAAATGCACTTATCGCTGCCACTATAAACACCCAACTATCTATTGGGGTTCTATATGCAAAATCTTTGAGCCACTCATTTACCAAAAAATAAGCTATGGGCGAAGCAAGGATAACAGAAATAAGAACCAGTTTTGTAAATTCTGAAGAGAATAAAAAAGCTAACTCTGATACCTTGGCACCTAATACTTTTCTAATACTTAATTCTTTGATACGTTGCTCTGCAGTAAAAGCAGCCAGGCCAAATAATCCAAGACAAGCTATAAGTAATGCCATAATGGTAAATACACTAAGTATGATACCCATTCTATGTTCTGATACAAAAGTGTTTTCAAAATCCTGATCCATAAAACTATATTCAAATGGCACCGAAGGATCTATCTGTGCTATATCTTCTTTAATACTTTCGATCAACATTTGAAGGTCATCAGGGTTTTTAACCACTACAGGATTAAGTCTCATCGAATAATAGGATAATCCAGCCCCATAATCCCAAACCTTATCGTTTTGATGATGGATAATGACCAATGGTGCTATTTCTTCTTGTACACTATTAATATTAAAATCTTTAACTACGCCCATGACTTCAAATTGATCTTCACTTCCAGAGGCTAAAGCCAGTATTTTTCCAATAGGGGAATCTGCATTATAAGACTCCTTATTTCCCCACCCCAAGGTTTTAACCGCTTTTTCATTTAATATTACTTTGTATTTATCTGTAGGTCGGGACGAATCAAAATTTCTCCCGGCAACAAATTCTACTCCCAATACATCGAGATAATCTTCTTCTGTTCTTACATTTCTAAGTTGAGCTACCTGGTCATTAGCTCCCAACGTTTTGTATCGGTCTCCAGACCATATATTTGGCGGAAGCCCAAATGATTTTCCGACTTTTGAGAAAGCTGGATTTGATATCAGTTTTGTTTTAAGTGCTTCGGTATCAAAACCGATCTGCTCGATATTATGAATTTGTAGAATATTATCTTTCTCGAATCCTAAATGTAAAGAGGAAGTATATGCCAATTGCTTTTGTACGAATAAAGTACAAATCACCAGAGCAATAGAAATAGTAAACTGAAAGACAACTAATCCATTTCTAATTCCTTTTCCTTTAAATTTTGTGCTTACTTTTCCTTTAAGGGTTTCTATGGGTTGAAACATTGAAAGATAAAACGCAGGGTAGCTTCCTGAGATTAAGCCCAATCCTAATATAAATAATAGTACAATTGCCAGAAATATTGGGTTCCCTAAATACGGAATCAGTTCGAGTTGCACATCTGCCATAGTGCTAAATACCCCCAAAGAAAGTTGTACGAGTATTAAGGCAAAAACAGTACCTATCAAAACGAAGAGTGTAGATTCTAAAACAAACTGTTTGATTAGTGCTTTTCGTTTGGATCCTAAAACTTTTCTCACACCTATTTCTTTTGCTCTCTTTGATGATCTTGCTGTGGAGAGGTTCATGAAATTGATACTGGATAAGATAAGTACCAGAACACCTATGGCTCCGAATATTCTAACAAACATTGGGTTTCCTGTTGGTCCAAAGGAATGAGCAGAAGGCGCTTCAGATAGGTATATTTCTCTAAGAGGTTGCAGGTATAATGTCCAGTCGTGTCCCGCAGTAAATTCTTTAAACGTTTGATTAAAAATACGTTCTGTTGTAGGCGGTGCCCATTTTGGTGGGATAGCCTGAATTTTTTCGGAAAACGCTGCTATATTTGTTCCTTCTTTCACTAATCCATAAGTCGAAAATGCTGTCCAAATCCATTTCCAACCATTCATTTGCATCATTTCGGAATGGCTTTTTAAAGAAACCAACATATCAAATTGAATATGTGATTTATAAGGAACATCATCAAGTACTCCTTTTACGGTATAGGTTTTCCAGGAGTTATCATAATCTTTTACTTCTATTGTTTTTCCTATTGGGTTTTCTGTGCCAAAATAACGTTCTGCTGTTTTTTTTGTCATCACCATACTCATAGGTTCACTAAGCGCTGTATTAGAATCACCTTGTAAAAATTTAAAAGAAAATACGTTAAAAAAGTTTTCTTCGGCAGCAAAGTATTGTTCTTCGCTATATAAACTTGCTTCTTCATTATGTTTGGATCGTACGATCTGTGTACCCGTCCTTAAAAGTCTGGTTACTTCTTCAAACTCTGGAGCATCTTCTCTTAATGCGATAGCCACATTGGGGCCTGTAGCCGAAGACATCTCATTCCAATCACCCCAAATATTAGGCTGGTTAACTCTATAAATACGATCTGCTTTGTCATGAAAAGTATCATAGGTCATTTCACTATGAATATATAATCCAATGATAAAACATGTTCCTATCCCGATACTAAGCCCAAGTATATTAAGAATAGTAAATTGTTTTTGTCGAATAGCATTTCTCCATGCTATTTTGATATAGTTTTTGATCATTACTTTTTATTTATTCAGTTCTTAAACTTTTTATAGGGTTCATTGATGCTGCCCTAAAGCTTTTCCAACCTATGGTCATAAATGCAATTAACAGCGTTAAGCAGCCTGCCAGAACAAATATCCACCACTGTATTTGAATACGATATGCAAAATCCTGAAGCCATGTATTCATGACATAAAACCCAAGAGGAAATGCTATCAAAAATGATATACATACCAGTTTCATAAAATCGGCCGAAAGCATTTTTATGATTTGAGGCACGGTAGAGCCCAACACCTTACGGATTCCGATCTCTTTAAATCGTTGTTCGGCAGTAAAGGTTACCAGACCAAATAATCCCAAACATGCTACAAAAATGGTAAGTAGAGCAAATACTCTAAGAATGGTTCCCATTTTTTGTTCTTTTAGATAGGTTTGATTGTATAATTCATCGAGTAAACCATAATTAAAAGGTTCGTTTACTTTAAAATCATTCCACATATCTTCTGCGACAGTAATTAATCCTTCGATATCTGATGTTTTTGCTCTGACAATTAGCCCCGAACTCGGTTCATTAATCATGATAAGAGGATCTATAGTTTGATGTAATGATTTAAAATGAAAATCTTTTACTACCCCAATTACCGAATACTGTCTTGTGCCTCCTTCATTATCTATAGACATTGTTACCGCCTCACCAATCGCATTGCCTGTAAAGCCCAAAATCCTGGCAGAAGTTTCGTTAATAATCAAATTGGTAGTTTCGGACCCTTCTTCTTTATCAAAATTTCTTCCAGCAATTAACTGCATTCCCATAGTTGGGATATAGTGTTCATCAATATTGTACACAACAGTTCTTCTAATCGCATCAGAATCCTGACCTGGATAAATGCTTGACATATGATTATAAGACGGTCCCGCAGGGATATGACCAGACATTGTAATATTGGATACTCTGGGGTCTTTAAATAACTGTTCTTTAAAAACTTTTTCGTTATCGCCTAACATCCAGGAATCTCTTAATACTAATATTTGGTCTTTTTCATAGCCTATATCTTTATTTTGAATGAAAGACATCTGTTGATCTACCACTATGGTAGCCAAGATAAGACCCACCGATATAGTAAACTGAAAAATGACCAACCCACTTCTTAATCCTTTACTATTACCTGTATTGGTAAGTTTGTTTTTTAGAGCAGTTATTGGGGTAAATGAAGAGAGGAAAAAAGCGGGATAGCTTCCCGCCAGAAAACTAATCCCTATTCCTAATAGCAACAAGTACATCAAAACCTTAGGGTGAAGAATATAAGTCACTTCTAATGTTTTTCCGGATAGATCATTAAATAATGGTAATGAAATCATAACCAGAATTAATGCCAATACCATAGCAATCATCGTTGCGATAAAAGATTCTACCAAAAACTGTTTAATTAATTGACTTTTTGGTGATCCAAGTACTTTTTTTACTCCTACTTCTTTAGCTCTTTTTGATGCTGCAGCAGTAGAAAGGTTCATAAAGTTTATACAAGCTATTATTAATATAAATATCGCTATTGCACCAAAAATATATACTGTTTTGATGTCACCTCCAGGTTTGAGATTGGTAGCATCTGCAAAATCAGAATGAAGATGAATATCGGTCAAAGGTTGTAGAAATAGTCCAATATCATTACCTTTTCCATTAAACTCTTCGAAAGTCATCCCCATAGATTTTTTTATCTGCGGACCCATGTATTTATGAACAATTTTTGGTAATTTTTCTTCTACATTTCTATAATCCACACGTTTATCAAGAAGAAGATAACTATGGTAACCAGATTCTATCCATTTAAGTTCTTTTGCATCTGCAAATCCCTTCATAGATCCAAAAGCGTCAAAATGAAAGTGAGAATTTGCAGGAATCTCGTTAATTACTCCTGTGACCTTATAGTGTTGATCCCATTCTTTAAACTCTAATATTTTTCCCAGAGGGTTTTCATTTCCAAAATACTTTGATGCTAATTTTTGAGTAATAACAATAGTATTAGGTTCTAGTAGTGCTGTAGCAGGATCTCCTTTAATGAGTGGTAATGTAAATACCTGAAAAAAATTAGGATCTACATACGCAAACTTTTGATCTCTAAATGTGTTGTTTTTATGGGTAATCTGTGGGGTTCCGTTTGATTTAATACGAGTTGCCTGTAAAACTTCTGGAAATTCCTCTTGTAATGTATATGCAACAGGACCGGGTGTAACGGCTTCTTTTATTAATTCACCATTCATCTTGCCTTTTAGCACAACTCTAACAATCTGATCTGCTTTTTTATGGTAGCGATCATAACTTAATTCGTCTACTACAAAAAGGAATATAATAAGGGCGGTAGCAATTCCTATAGCTAGACCCAAAATATTAATTGTAAACAAGCTTTTGTGTTTCAAAAGTGTTCTCCACGCTACTTTTATATGGTTTTTTAACATATTGATTTATTTCTTGATTGATTCAGAATCATTTACTATTCATCTCTTAGTACATCAACAGGATTTCCATTGGCCGCCATAAAACTTTGCCAACTTACTGTAAGTAATGTAATACCAAGTGCCATTATTCCTGCGAGTACAAATATCCACCAGCTAAGATTTGTCTTTAACGCAAAGTTTTCTAACCAGGAATTCATCGTATACCAGGCTATGGGAATCGCAATTATAAACGCAATCCCTACCCATTTGATAAAATCAATGTTTAGTAGTTTTAGAATCTTGAAAATACTTGCTCCGTTTACTTTTCTAATCCCAATTTCTTTTTTACGCTGTACACAGGTATAAGATGTTAACCCAAATAAGCCTAACGCGGCAATAAATATTGCCAGAAGAGTAAATATCCTAAAAGCAGCACTAAATTCTTTATCATCATTATATTGGGCTTCAAACTTTTTGTCCAAAAATGTATAATCAAAAGTTCTTTGTGGCAGTATTTGCTTCCATTTTTCTTCTATCTGGGTAATCGCTTTGTTGTATCCTGAAGCAGAAGCAATAGTCTCATCAAATTTTACTAATAAATTATCACTGCTATTGCCATGTAGAATAATCATAGGATGTATCTCTTTTTTTAATCCGAAATGATGGTAATTTTCAATAACCCCAGAAATCACCCAGTCTCTTCCAAAAAAGTTTATGGTTTTATTGATAGCTTCATTTGGGTTAAAAACTTCTATTTCGCGCATACAAGCTTCATTAATTATAACAGTATTGCTATTTCCTTTGGGATTGTTTATAAAATTGTTTCCGGCAAGAAATTGAATGTCTAATACATCAAGATAATTACTGTCTGCTGCATATTTGTAAAATACTTTTTTGCTATCCTCTGTTCCGTTGGGGTATTTCAGTCCTATGAATCCTGATAAATTATGATAACCGTCCCCAGGATACGTCTGAGTTCTTGCTGTACTCTCTACAAAAGGGAATTTTTGCAGCTCTGTTTCAAGGATTTTACATTTATTTCTAGCCAGGGAATCTGATATATTGCTTAAAAATTCACCATGAAAAGAAATAGTTTGATTCAATTCTACACCGATCGGTTGTTTTTGCATAAAATCTATTTGTTTGGTAATGACTATCGTACCAATAAGCAAAACAATAGTGGCTAGAAATTGCATAACGATCAATCCTTTTCTAATATTCAATCCACTAGCAGAAGCACGTATCTTTCCTTTTAATGCTTTTGAAGGTGAATATCCGCTTAGTAAAATAGCAGGATATAGTCCTGTTAGGATCATCCCAATTACAATAAAACTAATAATAGGCAATAGCTCTATAATAGTAGAATTCTGTATAACCAATTCTTTACCTGTAACATTGTTATAGATTGAAAGCATACTTAGGGCAAGTATAATTGCTATGGCAATTGCGATACCGTTTAGAACAATCGATTCTGTTAACGATTGCAAAATAAGTTGTATACGTTGTGCCCCGGCAACCTTACGAACACCAACTTCCTTGGCACGCTCCAAGGATTTGGTGGTGGATAAATTGATATAATTAAGCCATGATAATAACAGTACTATAAAAGCTATGGTCGTTAGAAACTTTATCCTGCTGATACTACCATTAGTTTCGGCTTCATAAGGTTTATTAGAATACAGGTGGATATCTTCCAGAGGTTCTATATTGTACCTTTCATCTTCATCGTCCTCAAAGTCACTAGCAATCACTTTACTTTTCAGAAGATCCTTATCTACATTTTCATCTATTTTTAGATACGTATAAAAATTACAATGTCCCCAGTTTAATTTTTTTTCTGCATCTGATGCAAACCAGGTCGCATAAGTATCCAAAGAAATCAGGAAATTGGTTTTCATATGAGTATTTTCGGGAATATCTTTTAAAACTCCAGTTACCGTTAATAATACTTCTTCTCCTACATGAAAGCCTAATAATGTCTTTTGTATTGGGTTTTGCGCTCCAAATATTTTTTTAGCAAAAGATTCTGTAAGTACAATAGTATTGGGTTCTTTTAGCACATTTTTTTTATCTCCTTTTAAAAGGGGATAATTAAATACTTCAAAATAGGTTTCATCTGCCATGGCACCTTTGGATTCTTCAATGATTTTTCCATCATATTTAAAAGTCACCTTATCAAAACGATAAAGACGTACCTGTTCTATCACTTCAGGGAATTCTTGTTTTAAGGTAGGGCCAATAAGATTGGCGGTTTGCGCATCTGAAGCTTCAAAAACATCACCTTCCAGAGCATCCATATATACTCGGTATACATTTTCTGATCCCTCAAAAGTGTCATAGCTACGTTCATAATTCACATAAACCATAATCAAAATAAAAGAAGCAACTCCAATGGCTAATCCCAAAATATTAATAAAGGAATAGAGTTTATTCTTTAAAAGATATCTAATTGCTATTTTAAAATATAAAGTGTGCATGATATATATTTCTATTTAGATCTCGCAGGTATGTGCCACATTTGATTCAGCAACTCTGCAAGATTTTATGATTATTCTGTTCGTAAGCTTTTTAACGGTTTAATAAATGCTGCCCCGATAGATTGATAGCTTATGGTTAGAATCGCTACTGCTATTGCCAGGGTTCCTGCTACTAAAAATATTCCCCAACCAATGTTAATACGATATGCAAAATCCTCTAGCCATCGGCTCATCATATACCAACCAATAGGAATGGCAATAGCTATTGAAATTATAATCAGTTTTAAAAAATCTAATGTCAATAATTTATATATACTTTTAAAAGGAGCTCCTAAAACCAGGCGGATACTAATCTCTTTTTTACGTTGCTCTACCATAAAAGCTGAAAGAGCAAATAAACCTAAGCACGCTACAAGGATTGCAAACAAAGCAAAACTGATGAAGATTTTACCCATACGTTGTACATCTTCATGCATTTTAGAAAAATCCTGATTTAGAAAGCTATATCTAAAAGATTGATTAGGAACGCTTTCATCCCAAATCGAGGTAATTGATTTTAATACTTGATTTATATTATCTGTGCCTAAACGTACAGAAATCATCCCTGGGCTATTACTTATAGTCATTGCCAAAGGTTGAATGTCATCTTTTAAGGTTTCAAAATGAAAATCTTCTACTACCCCAATTACAGTCCAGGATTGTCTTCCATTAGTTATTTCTTTCCCTAAAGGATTCTCAAAACCAAAATCCCTAGCCATGATCTCATTAATGACTATAGCATCGGTAGAATCTGAAGCTAATTCTCTAGAAAAATCTCGTCCTTTTTTTATACGTATATCCAAAGTGTTGATGTAATCATGGTCTACTTCCCAAATTTGTGAAGGAACGGCTATTCCATCATTTCCTTTGCCTTTTTCTTTAAAGGTATTTCCGTTTCGTTTGGTTCCTTCGATAGGTAAATAATCACTAACAGAAACTTGTTTTACTTCGGATAATTTTAATAGTCGATCTTTAAAGTTTTGTGTCTTATTCCCTAAACTTTTCGTGCCTTGAACAATCAGAACCTGTTCTTTATCATAACCTAGTTTTTTGTTCAAAATATAATTCACCTGTTGGTATATGATTAGTGTTCCGATGATAAGGATAATAGATGTAGTAAATTGAAAAATAACCAGGCCACTTCTTAGTTTACCACTTTTACTACCTGTACTCAAACTTCCTTTCAATACGCTCACTGGCTTAAAAGCAGAGAGGTAAAAGGCGGGGTATAATCCGGCTAGAATCCCAATACATAATGCCGAAAGTAATAGTATGGGTAAAAACCACCATTGCCCCCATGGTACGACCAATGCTTTTGAAGCAATTGTATTAAAATATGGGAGTAATACCCATGCCAGTAACACCCCCAAAACAAATGAGACGATACTAAACAGGACTGATTCTGTTATAAATTGAGTAATTAAATTACTCCTAAAAGCTCCCACGGTTTTTCGTAACCCTACTTCTTTAGCACGATTCGCTGATTTGGCTGTAGATAGGTTGATAAAGTTAACACATGCCAATAGCAGAATAAATACTGCAATGGCACCAAACAACCATACAAAACGAATATCACCATGTTTTAATCCATCACTAATATCTATTGATTTTAAATGGATATCGCTTACAGGCTGTAGTTTGAATTTATAGCTTTTTAAAAAATCGACTTTATCAAGCCTGTTAGATTCTCTAGCGGTAGGGATCATATAGTCTTCAACAATGGAGAACATTTTTTGTTCTAATTCTTGTATGTTAGTATTATCATTTACCAAAATATAGGTATGATAGTTCTGCGCACCCCAGTTATGTTTTTCATAAGGATAAAAACCTCTTCCTACCATTGTCATTAGAAAGTTATACTCAAAATGTGTGTTTTCTGGTGAATCTTTCATTACACCAGTTATTTTATAAGGTTTCTCTGTATTATTATCTAAAATCAGTGTTTTGCCAATAGCATCTCCGTTAGGAAAATATTTATCAGCTTTGGCTTGAGAGATTACTATAGTTCCTGGTTGAGATAAAGCACTTTTAGTACTTCCTTGTGCAAGAGGTATTTCTAAGATTTCTAATAACTCCTGATCTGCAAAAATAAATCCATTTTCAAAAATATTTTCTGACTCCCCTTCTATTCGAAGCTCTTTGTTTCCTGTACCAAAAAGCTCACTGGTAAGAAATCTCCCTGACTTTTGTATTTCAGGAAAATCTTCTTTTAAGGCTTTGGCAAAAGGTGCCGGGTAATGAGTCCATTTAATAAGTTCGCCCTTATGTATTACTTCTGTATATACCCTATAAATTTGTTTTTCATGAACATAATGCTTGTCATAGCTTAATTCATCTTTGATAAAAAGTGCAATTAATACACATGCCATAATCCCAACAGCAAAACCTCCTATTTTGATGAAAGTAAACATCTTATCTTTTAAGATACTTCTCCGGGCAATTTTTAAATGGTTCTTAAACATAATTGTCATTTTTTGATGATGAAAACAAATAAAGTCCGAGTTGATACTTTATTCTGTTCGCAAGCTTTTTATTGGATTCTGCAATACTGCTGAAATTATTTTGCTGCTCACCGAAAAAAGCACCACAAATAAAGCTAGTAAACCTGCCATAACTAGATAGATGAATTTGACGCCTTCATGATATGCAAAAACATGTATCACTTTATTCGCAATGAAATAAACTGTAATAAGTCCTAGTGTTGCAGCTATGCAGAATAATATCATATACTCTTTAAACAGTATTAGAAAAATACTTTCCACATTTGCCCCCAGGACTTTTCGTATTGCTATCATTTTCTGCTGTGTTCTTAACGAAAAAGATACCAGACTATATAACCCAAGTACTGCCAATAGTATAGCCAACACCGAGAAAAAAATAAAAATATTGATCGTACCTTTTAGTGAATTCAAAAAACTGCTATCAAGTTCATGATCCAAAAAACTGAACTCAATAGGGCTTTCTGGAAAATTATTATTAAAAAGTGTATTGACCAATACCTGAGCTTCTGCTCTTTTATCCGGAGCTACTTTTATGGTAACATATGAACTACCAGAACCTTCATCCATAAAAAGGATCATAGGCGGGATTTTCTTGAATGCTGTATAGTCATTAAAATCTTTTACTACACCGATTACTTTTAAACGCCCATTATCAATTTTCTTACCCAAGGCATTGTCCCATCCGAACAATTCTAAAGCAGTTTGGTTTATGATGCATGCACTTTGGATATCTGTAGCATACTCTTCAGAAAAATCTCTTCCTTCTGTTAGTGTCATTTGGTAGGTTTTCAAAAAATCATAATCTACCCTGTGCGACCTAATCACAGCCTTACCATTAGATGTATTCCCTTCCCAGTCCATACTTTGGTGACTCCCTCCACCAAATGGAGCTGAATCTGATATAGAATAATTAAGAATATTAGGGTTTTGTAGTAATTGCTCTCCTATCGTTTTAATTACCTCCCTGTCTTCAACGTTTGTAACTTCTATCTGCGATACCAATAAATCTTCTTTTACAAACCCAATATCTCGTTGCTCTATATATTTAAACTGTTCTATAATAAGTATTGAAGTAAATACCAACGGTATCACTAAAACCAATTGAAAAACAACTAGAGTTTTTCTTAAACCTGTACGCCGTTTAATAGATGAATTACCTTGAAGAAAAGAGGAGATTTTTAAGGACGTAAGAAAGAAAACAGGGTATAGACCAGCCAAAATACCTGCAAAAAGTGAACCAAGCGCAGCATATATAAAAAATGGCCAATCCTGACTAAAAACAATAGATAAATTCTTTCCGACAATTTTATTAAAGAGTGGTAGAAACAATAGTACCAGACCTATAGCAATAATAAAAGAAATAGATACCATAACCAATGATTCGGTAATAAACTGATATCTTAAATCACTTTTTGTACTACCCATAACCTTTTTGATTCCTATTTCTAATTCTCTCTTCATAACTTGGGCAGTAGATGAATTTACATAATTTAGCAAGGTGATTAAAGCAGTGAAAATTACAACTGCAAGAAAAAGATATAGTATAGTAATCTCACTTCTATTTCCCCCGCCTCCCCTTACTTTAGAAGTTTTCATATAAATATCTCTGATGGGTCTTAAACTAAGTAGTTCTTGAATTCCATCTTCTAACGTAAGGTGATTTGTTAAAAATCCTTTTACTTTTTCTGATACCTTGTCAATTTCTGCATTATTGTCTAATTGAACATAAACAGATGCATTATTTACACCCCACCCAGCATCGAGTTTATTTTTTGTAATAGTCTCATACGAGCTAAAAGAAAGTAGATAATCAACCCTTAAATGAGAATTATCAGGATAGTCAGCAAATATGCCAGTAACTACACAATCATATTTTTTATCAATACGTACTGTTTTTCCTATACTATTATTATCAGGAGAAAGTTTTTTGGCTAATGATTCTGAAAGCACTATACTCATTGGATTTTCTAGTGAGCTGTGTTGATCACCTTCAACGAACTTTAGGCTAAAAAGTTTTAAAAACTCATTATCTGCAAATAGTCCATTCTTCTCATGATACATTGCATCATTAACACTTAGATAGTTTGCGGTAGTTCTTATACTTGTGGCATTAGTAATTTCTGGAATAGAGTTTTGTAATTCATCTGATAATGAGTACGGTGTATTATCCCAAATATCACTTTGGATATCACTAACATATGTTCTTTCTACCCTAAAAACCCTATCATAATCAGTATGAAATACATCATAACTATTTTCATAATTGATATAAAAAAGCATGAAAATCACAGCCGATAAACCTATGGTAAGTCCACCGATATTTACGGCCGAATATCCTTTGTTTCTTTTTAGATTTCGCCAAGCGATTTTGATATAGTTTTTAAACATAACTATCGTTTTTTGATATTGAAAATAAGTTTAGTACGAGTTGATAATTCATTCTGTTCGTAAACTTTTTACCGGGTTAGCGGTTGCTGCTTTAAATGCCTGTACGCATACAGTTAATATTGTAATACCCATAGTAATAGCGCCCGCTAAGGCAAAAACCCACCAACTAATCGAAATTCTATATGCAAAACCCTGTAACCAGTCTTCCATATAGTAATATGCAAGAGGAGTAGCTATGAGTAAAGCTATGAGTACCAGTTTTACAAAATCTTTGGTAAGCATATTGATTACAGTTCCTACACTGGCGCCTAATACTTTTCGAATTCCTATTTCTTTTTTCTTCTGCTCTGCCATAAAAGAAATCAATCCAAATAAACCTAAACAACTAATTAAAATAGCCAAGCAAGTAAATACAATTGATATTCGACTTAGTCTTTTTTCTTCAACAAATAATTTTCCAACTTCTTTATCAACAAAAGTGTATACAAAGGGTGTACTAGGGTTTATTGATGTCCAGCTACGATCAAGATTAGCTAGCAAGGTTTTAAAATCTGTAGTTTCTGTTTTAACGATAAGCCATCCTGGTTCATTATCATTGAAAAGCATGATAGGAGCTATTGATTCTTTTAGAGAGGCAAAATGGTAATCGGCTACAACTCCTACAATCTCATATACCGAAGTTTCTCCTTCATACGTTTGTATCAATTTAGAACTTAATGCATTATCTATATCAATATTAAAAGCATCAATAGTAGCTTTATTAACGATAACCTGAGTACTATCATTAGTACGTAAATCACGACCAACAAGCAGAGGTGTTCCTACAGTTTCAAAATAATTATCACTAATACCATTGTATTTAACCAATGTCTGATTTACAGGGTTTTCTCCTGGGAGATGTAGTCCTAAATCATTCATTATATATTCTGATGGATAGTGATTACTACCTGCAACATCGGTAACTCCCGATACTGTTGATACTTGAGATCGTAATGCATCAAATTTTCCTATCGCTTCATCGGTTCCTAAACGAATTGCAATAAGATTTTCTTTATCAAATCCCATATCTTTGGTTTGTGAATACTCTACTTGCTTATTCACTATTATTACTGCTGCTATTAAGGCAATAGATACAATAAACTGAAAGACAACTAATGCTTTACGGAAGTTTCCACTCCCACTTGATACATTAATAGTGCCTTTAAGTACCTTAACCGGTTTGATAGCAGATAAGATCAAAGCTGGATATGCTCCGGCAAATAACCCACTGAGTATACTTAATACTAGTAAAGGCATTAAAATTTTCAAATCAAATAAAGCAGTATAGTCTATATTTCCTTTTGTAAGTATATTGACAAAAGGTAACACCAAAGCTGTTATAGGAATACTTATCGCCAAAGCAAATAGAGATAGTAATATTGATTCTCCTAAAAATTGACGTATTAGGGATCCTCTATTTGCACCTACTGCTTTTCTCACCCCAATTTCTTTGGCACGTTTATTTGCCCGTGCCGTACTAAGATTAATGAAGTTAATACATGCTACTACCTGGATAAATAGAGCAAGAATAAGTAGTAAATATAGATATTGAATATTCGAAACGGTATCAATCTGATTAGAGATTCCCTTAGAGTAAAGGTGAATATCTTTAACCTTTTGCAATAGTAATGCTTTATCAAAACCTACTGCTGCCAAATTTTGTGCACCACGATTTTGTAAAAATGCAGGTAATTTTTCTTGCAATTGCTTCTCATTAGATCCGGGAAGTAGTTTTACATAGCTATGTACAAAATTCTGAGTTGCAAAATTTTGTTCATTTCTTACAAACTCTCCCAATCCAGGGGAATTCATGCTTAAAATGTAATTTGGATTAAGGTGAGATTTTGCAGAATTATCCTCAAAAACTCCTGTAATGGTCAAAATTAATTCCTCCTCACCACTGCCTAAAACCAGATTTTTGTGTAAGGCTTCTCCAGCTCCGAATAATTTTTTGGCTAATGTAGAAGAAAGGACAACAGTATTAGGGTTTGTTAGTGCACCTGTAGCATTACCCTCTTTAAAAGAATAGCCAAATAGGTTAAAAAAAGTAGGATCTGCCAAATAACCACGAGACTCATAATAGCTTTCTTTACTATCCTGAACTCTCAATAGCGCATCATTACCCTCACCAAAATATACTATACGACAAGCTTCTGTTACTTCTGGAAAATCTTCTTTTAAGGCAAAAGCTATGGGAGGAGAACTTGTAGCTGCATTAAAATCAGCACCACCATTACCATTCCCTGTAATTACAGTTCTTATTCTATAAAGAGATTCGGCATCTTCATGATGTGTATCATAACCTAATTGAGCAAATACATAAACTATTATGCTTAGACAGCAAACAGTACCGACAGTAAGACCTAATAGATTTATACTTGTCTGAAGTTTATTTTTTGTGAGATTTCTCCAAGCTATTTTTAAATGATTTTTTAGCATAACTGTCGTTTTTTGATGATGATTTATTCTGTTCGTAAACTTTTTACCGGGTTGGCAATTGCTGCTTTAATACTTTGATAGCTCACAGTCAATATCGAAATCCCAACGGCGAGAAAAGCTGCAAGGATCAATACCCACCAACTAATTTCTATTCGGTATGAAAAATCTTCTAACCATTTACTCATAGCAAACCATCCTAATGGTAGAGATACCAATATTGCTATCCCAACGAGTTTAAGAAAATCAATGGTAAGTCTATATGTAATCTGACTTACACTCGCTCCCATCACCTTTCTAACACCTATCTCCTTGGTTCGTTTTTCTGCATTAAATGCAGCCAGGCCAAATAACCCAAGGCAAGCAATTAGGATCGATAGAATGGTAAATATGATAAAAATTCGCCCTAATCGTTGTTCTGCCTGATAGGTGGTATTGAAAGATTCGTCCATGAAATAGTAATCGAAAGGCTGACCTGGAGATATTCTATTCCAGATAGTTTCAATTTGCGCTATAGTATTAGAGAAATCTCCGGCATTAAGCTTTACTGCCATTGATCCAAGACTATTGTTCAACGAAAGACTCAACGCATCAATATCTCTTCTTAAAGATTCATAATGAAAATCCTTAACAACTCCCACTACAGTTCTAAATATAACATCACCTCCATCATAATCCGATGATAATCGCATACCAAGTGCTTCTTCTGGTCTTACTCCTAAGATAGCTACAGCAGATTCGTTCAAGATCATAGCTGTTGAATCTGTACTAAATTGTCGATTAAAATCACGTCCTGCAATGATTTCTAAATTTAGAGTTGATACATAATCAAAATCAACATCCCAATCATTCATATTGATTGCTTTTTCATGATCATCTTTTAACCCTTCTCTATAAAATGTACTATTACTTCGAAATGAAGGTGTTGGTAAAAAGCCACTTACCGATGTCTTTTTTACCTGAGCTAATTGCTGTACTTCTTCTTTAAAAGATGCTATTTTGTTTTCGGCAGCATACACATCATTTATAATTAAAACCTGATCTTTTATAAATCCCAAATCCTTGTTTTGAATAAATTTTAATTGTTGAAAAACAACTAGAGTACTTATAATCAAAAACACAGAAATAGCAAACTGAAAAACAACCAAGGAATTTCTGATTTTTCCTCCTCCAATACCATTTTCGGTTATACCTTTCAATGCCTGGATAGGTTTGAATTTTGAC
The DNA here is from genome assembly GCF_051627225.1 of Aquimarina macrocephali. Classification (NCBI taxonomy): domain Bacteria; kingdom Pseudomonadati; phylum Bacteroidota; class Flavobacteriia; order Flavobacteriales; family Flavobacteriaceae; genus Aquimarina; species Aquimarina macrocephali. Next base: position 2,252,693 of record NZ_CP151795.1, on the reverse strand, counting down.
ATAAAGAATGCAGGATAACTACCCGAAAAAAGACTTAATAATAGTACCGAAGTCACCAAAATTAACCAGAAAAAAGGATTGGTAAATGGTATGGAAATTTCTTTTCCCGCAAGTTCATTAAAAAAAGGAACTGCAATTGAAGCCGCTATAATGGCTAGTACTAATGACATAAAAGAAATCAAACCAGATTCTATCAAAAACTGTCTGATAAGCTCTGATTTATTAGAACCTAATGTTTTACGAACCCCTACTTCTTTTGCCCTCTTAAGAGAGTGCGCAGTGGATAGGTTCATGAAATTAACACTTGCCAGAATGATCAAAAATAATGCGATAAAAGAAAGAATATAAACGTTTTGAATATCGCCATTTGCACTTAATTCTGGATATCTACTAGAATATAGATGAATATCTGTTAAGGCTATAGTACTAAAATTAAGATAATTCCCAGAAGCCAAAAATTGTTCTTCTGTTATCCCTGGTGCATACTTTTGTACTCCAGGAATTACATAATCTCTTAATGCAGATTCTAAAAAAGTATCAAAATCTTTGATATCTGCTCCCGATCTCAGTTTAATAAAAGTTGGATAATTATGGTTTCCCCATTCGGTAGAGGCAGCATCTTCATTTCCTGCCATTGCAATAAAAACATTGTGGTTTCTAATGAAAGAGTTCTTTGGCATATCATCTATAACACCTACTACTGTATATGTATCCCTATTATCTAATATCACATTTTGCCCTAAAGCTTCATTTATCCCAAAGTGTTTTTCTGCTGCTGTTTTGGTTAGGATCAAAGTATTAGGTTCTTTTAGGGCTGTCTTGGGGTTTCCTACCAACAGATCAAGGCCAAACATCTCGAAAAAAGTTGTATCTACATAAGCTGCTCCAACTTCTTTTACATTTAACTGGGTATCACTTTTTCTTACAAACATACTCCCCAAATTCCTAAATCGGGTGGCCAGTTCTACTTGTGGATAATCTCTTTTCATGGCTTCGGCCATAGGAGCAGATACTTCTGCATATTCTTCGGCATTTCCTCCAAATTTTACATCAACATTTATCCTATAAATACGATCAGCATCTGCAAACATCTTATCAAAACTCAATTCATCGTAGATATACAATGAAATCAGTAGTCCTCCTACCATACCAATAGCAAGACCAAATGTATTTAGGAAAGTAAAAAAAGGTTGCTTTTTTAGACTTCTCCAGGCTATTTTTAAGTGATTTTTTAGCATAACTGTGGTTTTTTGATGATGATTTATTCTGTTCGCAAGCTTTTGATTGGATTGGTTGTCGCGGCTTTAATAGCTTGATAGCTCACCGTTACAAATGCTATTACAAGAGCTAAAATTCCTGCTAAAAAAAATGTCTGCCACGAGATGTTTACTCTGTAGTCAAAACCCTCTAACCAATCATTTATGAAATACCAGGAAATAGGTACAGCCAAAACGATAGAAACTAAAACTAGTTTTATGAAATCTAATGAAAGAAGTGTAGTGATACTTCTAACTGATGCTCCTAAAACTTTACGAATTCCGATCTCTTTAATTCTGTTTTCTGCCATATAACTGGCAAGACCAAATAAGCCTAAGCAAGAAATGAAAATAGTGAGTAATGTAAACATACTTACAAGCTGACCTGTTCTTTTCTCGCTATTGAACTTTTTAGCATATTGCTGGTCTACAAATTCGTATTCAAAAGGGTATTCTGGATTGTACTTCTTAAAAATAGTTTCTACCATAGCAAGACTTTCTGAGGTACTGCTAGTTTTATTCAGTTTTATATGCATTACACTAAACCCAGCCTTAGTCCCTTCTATAACCATTGGTTGAATCTTTTGAAAAGGAGATTGCAATACAAAATCTTTTACAACCCCTACAATGTGCCATTCTATTCCATTATCCTTAACAATCTGACCAATAGGTTCATCAAAATTCATAAGTGCTACTGCAGATTCATTAATGAGTGCTGCGGTAGAATCTGTTGGATACTTATGTAAATCAAAGTCACGCCCAATAACAAGTTCAATTCCTAAAGTTTCCTGAATATTCTCATCTGATGAGAATCTTTGAACAAGAGTCTTGTTTTCTTCATTTTTCCCCTTCCATTCAAAATTCCAGCTATTACTCCAACCCTCTGTCACAGGTGAACTAGTTCTTGTGATAGAAGTAACAGCATTGGATGCAAGAAGTTCTTCTTTTATAAGAGAATAATTTTTTTCTGTATCACCTTGTATTACCGAGTAAATCAGATTGTTTTTTGCATAACCCATTTGCCTGTCTTGAACTTTTTTCAGCTGTTGTGAAACAATAATACTAGAGGTGATTAGTATAATGGCAGCAGAAAATTGAAGAATTACTAAAATTTTTCTTGGAGTAACGGCTGTATTTGACTTTATAAAAGTCCCTTTTAATACTGTAGAAGGCATAAATCCAGAAAGAAACAATGCGGGATAACTACCTGCCAAAAGGCCTGTAAAACATATTACTCCTAAAGTCGATCCCCAGAACCAAATATTAGTCAAATCTAATGATAATGGCTTTTCTACTAATGTGCTAAAGGTGGGCAATACAACCAAAACCAATATGAACGCTAATACTGCTGCAATGAATGATATCAGTACAGACTCTCCCAAAAACTGACATACAAGAGTTAATCTTCTTGCTCCAACTACTTTACGTACCCCTACTTCTTTTGCTCGTTTTTCGCTGCGTGCTGTACTCAGGTTCATAAAGTTGATACATGCTATTATCAAAATAATAATAGCTATGATACCAAACATTCGAATTATATCGATTCTACCCCCTATCTCTTCACCATTTTCGAAATTTGAATACAACCAGGAACGTGTAAATGGGTATAAATAAGTGACCATTTCTGGAGAATCTTTATCATATTTTTTTCTCAAATTTTTTATCTTTTTTGAGAATAAGGTGTAATCCACTCCTTTTTTAAGCATCACATAGGTAGCTACAGAATTATTACCCCAATATTTATCGTCTGAGCCACGTTGTTTTAAATAAGCCCAAGGCATTAAAAAATCAAATTCAAAGGCTGTATTTGAAGGTAAATCCTTTAGAATACCTGTAACCATAAAACTATCAGCATTATCTACCTTAACCGTTTTACCTACTGCTTGCTCATCACCAAATACTTTTTTGGCAAAAGATTCGGTAATAATCACAGAATTAACATCATCCAAAACGGTTTCTATACTACCCTCTAATAGTGGAAAACTAAATATCTTTAAAAAATCAGGATCAACAATTTTACCTATGCCGTTTATTCTTTTATTACCTTTTGCAAATAAAAATTCAGAATCCCAATTTACTCTTGTAATATGTTCTACTTCGGGATAATCTTTTTCTATGACAGATGCCATAATTTTAGGAGTAGAATTCCAAGTCCATATTTCACCATCTACCGGATATTGATTATACACCTGATAAGTACGGTCTTTATTATCATGAAATTGATCAATACCAATTTCAAAATTAATCCAGATTACAATGAGTGCGGTAACAGCCAAACCTATGGATAGTCCAACAATATTCAATACCGAGAAACTCTTATTTCTGAGTAAATTTCGCCAAGCGATTTTTAGATAGTTTTTTAACATACCTGTCGTTTTTTGATGATTTATTCTGTTCGCAAGCTTTTTATCGGATTGGCTGTTGCGGCTTTAATAGCCTGATAGCTTATTGTAACTAAAGTGATAACTAGTAATCCTGCTATTGATAAGACAAATACCCCCCAATTTATTTCTATACGATATGTATAGTTTTGTAGCCAATTATTCATGAAATACCATGCTAAAGGAGAAGCAATTGCCCCGGCAATTAAAATAAGTTTTAAAAAATCTTGTGTAACCAATAACAAAATATCGCTGACATTTCCTCCTAATACTTTTCTAATCCCTATTTCTCTTGTTTTTTGTGCCACGAAAAAGGAAATCAATCCATAAAGTCCCAGGCAACTAATAAAAATAGCTAATCCTGAAAATAATTTTGACATTAGTAAAAAGCGTTGTTCTTCCTGATATTGTTGGGCTACACGCTCATCCATAAAATCAAACTCATAGATATATTTTGGAAAAATCTCTTTCCAAAGCCTTTCAATTCCTTCTAAAGTAGTTTTAGCATTTTGGCTATAAACTTTAATTGCTAATTCGTTATATGCATTAGATTGTGGAGCAATGAATATAGGGTTCTTTGTTTCATGAAAATTCTTATCATGAAAATCGGCAACTACTCCTACAATTGATGCTTTAATTGTAGCCCCATTAAACTCTACTTGCTTACCTATTAATTCTTGGGAATTTGCAAGACCTAATTTCTGAGCAAGTTTTTCGTTTACCACGACTTCTGAGATCGAATCAGTGCGGTAAAAATTACGCCCAGCAACCAGTTTAAGATTAAATGTATTAAGGTAATCTTTATCCGCTAATTTTGCTGAAATCGAGAATTCTTCAAGTTCAGGTCTATTATTATATCGTACTCCTGTACCCCAATAATTACTTGAGGCTCCGGGACTCGTTAAACAAGCCGTATTATTTTTTACCCCAGAAAGATTATTGATTCGTTCTTGTAAACCTTCTAATTTTACGGTTTCTATATCTTCAGGAATTTCTACAATTACTATTGATTCTGTATCAAAGCCTAAATCTGCATTTACTGCATAGTTAATTTGTTTTCTGATAATAATTGTTGCGACAATAAATATGATAGAAATTGCAAACTGAGAAGTCACCAATACTTTTCGAGTTAATTTTCCACCGGTATCTTTCTGGGTAAGTTTTCCTTTTAACGCCAAAGTTGGAAGGATACGTGCCAGTATAATTCCGGGATAACTACCTGCAAAAATTGAAACACTTATCAGCAACATCAATACAAATCCAACTACTTTAACATTAAGTAAAGAGGATATAGAAAGATCTAATTCAAAAAGTTCATTAAATGCTGGCAATACCAATATAGCAAATACTAAACCTAGTATCATCGCAAAAAAACTGATAATAAATGTCTCTGAAATGAATTGCCAAAAAAGATGTTGTCTGAAACTTCCCAGTACTTTTCTAATCCCTATTTCCTTAGAACGAGTAAAGGCTTGCGCTGTAGAAATATTGATAAAATTAATGCAAGCTACTGCGATGATAAAAAAACCTATTAACCCAAAAATCCAAAGTAAACTTACGTTGATTCCTCCATATTTATTATTAAAATGGATGTCACTTAATGCTTGTAGTTTGTAGCGATGTACATTTTTACTTTTAGGACGATGTTTTGATACCAATGAGATCAATGTATTTTCGATCTCAGCAATATTCTGATTAGGACGAAGTAACACAAAACATTTTAATGCATCACTAATTCCTCCCCAGGAATTACTGGATAAAAAGTTATCATAACTCTTTAAAGTTTTAAATGAAGGAAAGATTGTTCCTTGAATTACCGTTGTTTTTGGCAATTCTTTTAATATCCCTATTACTTGAATAGTTTCTTCATTTTCTAAAATAAATGTTTTCCCCAAAGCACTTTCGTTACCAAACATTTTTTTAGAAAAGCTTTCAGTGATATAAGCTGTATTTGGTTCTTCCAGGGTATGATCTCCTAATTTTTCGACTAATGGGAAATTTAATATCTCAAAAAAATCAGATTGAGCAAAAACTATATCTTCGTGAAAACTCTGATTGGATCTATGATCTGTACCATTAACCTGCCAATGCTCTCTTATCGTTATTTTGGAAACTTTTTCTGCATAATCATAATCTGTTTCAAAACTACCTGCAAAACCAGGAGGCACACTTGACTCATAATCAACATCATCTCGATGCTCTTCAGTTACTACTCTGTAAATTCGATCTGAATTGTTATGAAAATTATCATATTGAAGGTGGTGGGTTACAAATAAAAAAATTAAAATAGCACAACCAAAACCAAGGGTCAATCCCAAAATATTGATAGAGGTAAATACTTTTCGTTTACGAAGAGTTCTCCAGGCAATTTTTAAATGATTTTTAAACATAACTGTCGTTTTTTGATTTTCAGGATTTGATTAGAATGATGAATTCTTAGTTCATTTTTTGAATGATTGCTTCTCCTAAAATTATTCCTTTATTTATAGAGGGGTTTCCGTTATAAGCCACAGTTGCCTCTCCGTAAGCAGTAACTTTTAAATGATCTGAAACTCTTACTCTAAAATTACTTTCGCCATATGCAGTGATCTTAGTATTTTCATTATTCATTCCCAAAGTATTTACCTCTCCTTCACCATACACTGTATATTTTTGATCGTTTACACTACCCTCTCTAATTTCTAGGTAACTTTCTCCATAAATAGAAACACGTAATGAGTTTACTTTTACTGAATTCATTGTCATTTTAGATTCTCCATAGATTTTTAATCTAAAATCATCTCTTTCTATTGGACTTTTACATTCAATTATTTCTTCTCCTCGTATTGAAAGTTCTCTGAGTTTGGTATATGTTATGACAGCAGTTACCATGGTTCCTTTATAAATAGGTTTCTTTCTTTCCCACCCATTTTCGTTTGTTTTCACTGTTTTGGTTGTTGTTTTAGCTCCATCCAAATACATACGAAGTGTGTTTCCTGCAACTTCGATATTGATCTTTTCTTGCGGCAAACGTGCATTTTTGATCATAACGTTTTCTTTCTCTCCCTGAACAAAGGTTACTTGGATATGCGGACTTATAATTACTTTATCAAAGTGTTTTACGGCAATAGTTTCTGATTGACCTTGACATAGATTGATACAAAAAAATAATATTGCGATTGCTAAGTGGTACAAATATTTTATCATGACTTTAATTTTAATAAGTTTATTTGATGCGTATTACACATTGACCTTGAAAGGCTTATTTTGGCTTTCGGTCACAATTTGTCCATCAAACAGATTAATAACCCTGTGAGCATAATGAGAATCTCTGTCTGAGTGTGTTACCATAACAATGGTAGTTCCTTCCTGGTTAAGTTCGGTAAGTAAGTTCATCACTTCGATACCATTTTTAGAGTCCAGATTTCCTGTTGGCTCATCTGCCAGAATTAACTTAGCATTAGTTACTACAGCTCTGGCAATAGCTACTCGCTGTTGTTGTCCTCCTGATAATTGCTGTGGGAAATGCTTTTCGCGATGTGCGATTTTCATTCGCTCCAGCACCTGTCTTACTTTTTGCTCCCGCTCGCTCTTTTTTATATTAAGGTAAATCAGAGGAAGCTCTACGTTTTCAAAAACGGTAAGTTCATCAATCAAATTAAAGCTCTGAAATACAAATCCAAGATTTCCTTTTCTAATTTTGGTACGTTGATTTTCTTTTAATCCGCCTACTTCATGACCATTAAAATGATAATACCCTTCATTAGGATTATCCAACATACCAATGATGTTGAGTAAAGTAGATTTCCCACAACCCGATGGTCCCATTATGGCCACAAATTCTCCTGCTTCAACTTTTAGATTTACATTATTTAATGCCAGAGTTTCGACTTCCTCGGTTCTAAAACTCTTTTTTATGTTCTCTATCTGTATCATTTTTTGATTGATTTTTATTTTCTAAATGCTATTTATTTTAAAATTATTTTTTCGGCGTCTCCAAAACTATCATAGTTTGAAGTAATTACTTTTTCTCCTGCTTCTAATCCTTCTAGTAACTCATAATATCTTGAGTTTTGTTTTCCTATACGTATGGCTCTTTTCCATGCTACTTCACCCGAAGCATCTACAACAAAAATCCATTGACCTCCTGTACTCTGGAAAAAACTTCCCCGAGGTAGTAAAAGTGCATCATTTGATGCTCCTAGCTGCAGTTTTATATTATAGCTCTGCCCAGTTCGTATGGTTTCGGGTTTTTGATCTGCAAAAACCAGATCTACTTTAAACTTCCCGTTACGTACTTCGGGATATACTTTACGAAGACGAAGTTGATACTCTGTACCATTACGATCCAACACTGCAACCAAATCTCTTTTTACCCTATCGATATAATGTTCGTCTATTGTTGCTTCTATTTTATAATCTGTTAAAACATTTATCTGCCCTATTCGTTGTCCTTGTCTTATATTTTGCCCTATTTCTGCATCCAGAAATCCTAATTGACCATCGGCTGGAGCCCTTACATTTAAATGATCCAGACGTTCATACACCATAGAAAGTGTTTTTTGCATACGCTCCAGATCGGTATCTAATCCCGACAAAGAAGTAGCTCGAAGGGATTTATCTTGTTCTGTTTGTAGTTTAATTATTTCATGTCGTTTTTTGGATAGCTCATAGTTTTCTTTTGAAATTAAATATTCTTCCCGAGAAATCAATTCATCTTCAAAGAGAGCCTTACTCTGTTCATAATTTCGCTTCAATTTTTGTAATTCATATTCTGAACTCACTAAGTCTTTTTGACCTTCTACTTGTCTAGAATCAAAAGTCAACTTTGTCGAACGAAGGTCATTCTGTTTCAGAGCTAAATTACTTTCACTCGCCAAAATCTGTTCATAAAGAGCACTGTTTTCAAGCTTTAATATAATATCCCCTTTTTTTACCATCGCTCCTTCTTCAATAAGCTTTTCTGTTACTCTACCTCCTTCATAAGCATCCATGTAAATTGTACTTATTGGAGCTACTGCACCATTAATGGTAATATAATCATCAAATTTCCCAAAAGAAACTTCTGCTATCGACAATTTTTCTTTTTCTGTTCTAAATGTAGCTGCCGAATTTCCGGATACCATTTTCCAACCTACAAAAAACAACACTATACCTATAACAATGTATCCATAATGTTTAGGTCTTAATCCTTTTTTCTTTTCAATTTTTATATCCATTTTATTGTGCTCTATTTATATTAAAAACAGGTAATCCGTTATAAAAATCCAATGTACTTTCATTTACTTTTAAACGTAATTGCACCTGTAGGTTTTCGTTTTGTGAGTTCGCTAATAAGTTTTTAGATTGGTTGAGTTCTATAGCACTTATCAATCCTTTTTCATATTTCTTTTGTGCTATCTCAAAAGTTAAAACCTGTGCTTTCATTTTTTGTGAACTCTGTAGGTATTCTGTACGTAATGCATCTCCCTCTTGAACAAGTTGTTGAATCAATTTAAACATTTCTTGTTTTTGAATATCAAAATTATTGTCTGCCCTCATCATTTCTACCTTTTGTTGTTTTACACGCGAACGATTTGACCATCCGTTGCTGATAGGAATGCTAAGCGAAACTCCAACATATTTTGAGACATTATCCTTAATCTGGTTTTTAAAAGAGATAACTTCTCCTGTGGTGTCATTGACATTAGTTTCATAATATCCCGTTTGATACCCAGCAAAAAAAGACAGAGAGGGGTACAAGCCCCCTCTGGCTATGGCTAATCGCTTTTTGGCTGCTTTTGCTTTTAACTCCTGTGCTTTTATGATAGGAACAAAAGTTGTGGCATTACTGTAAATAGAATCTTTATTTGCTCGAAAAATGTCTACATTCTCATCAGCTTCTATAAGAGAAGATTGAATAGAAATAGTAGTGACATCTTCTAAGTTCATTTCTTGTATAAGTTTAAGTTTTGCCGCTGCTACATTATTCTCATTTTGAGTAACCAATAATTGATCAGCTAATAAAGCAGATTCTGCTTCATACAAATCAGCTTTTGCTTTTTGGCCAAGTTCTACTTGTCTTTTTACAAGTTTATAATTAGTATCAGATACCCCTTCTTGTTCTTTAGAAATGATTAAAAGCCCTTCCATAAACTGAATATCATAAAAAGCAGACATCACTCTAAATGCTAATAGATATTTTTGATGCAGCACTTCTTCATTTGCTGCTTTATGCAAAAACTTCGAAGCTTTTATCGTATTTAATTTTTGAAAACCTCTAAACAAATCAATCTCTGCATTCAACCTATAATTATTTGAGAAAAAATCCGTGTTTACAATATTGTTATTATTAGGATCTACCGATCTTCCATATCGAATATTATAGTCTGAAAATGCATTAATATTTGGCAACAAATTTCTTACCGACTGCCGATATGTTTCTTTGTTAGCATCTTGGTTGTATTTAAAATCCTTGAGCTGTAGATTATGGCCTACAGCATAGGCTACACAATCATCTAATGACCATGATTCTTGAGAATACATCGTATTTGATATCAAGATCAAGAGAAAATATAAGATTTTGTTTTTAGAATTTATCATTTATTAAACACTTAAATAATATTTTGATACCAAACCCTAACCTAATCTCATGCCAAAAACATAAACAATTGTATATCAAATACTTAAATATATAAAAATCAAAATTGAATTTTAGAAATGTAAAATTATTATACAAATAGTGTCAAATAATTTTACACTCTTATATAAGTCCTATTTCAAATTTGTAGTTTTACTATGTTAACATAAATATCAAATGATGCAGGATGGAAAAATTTTAATCATCGATGATAATAAGAGTGTCTTAAGCGCACTAGAAATCTTATTGCAGTTTGAGTACAAACATATTAAGACGATTTCTAATCCAAATCAAATCTCTTCATTACAAAATTTAAGTGATTTTGATATTGTTGCATTAGACATGAATTTTTCTGCTGGTGTAAATACAGGAAATGAAGGTTTATTTTGGCTAAGAGAAATAAAGAAAAAAGCTCCTCATACTTCGGTAATTATGATGACAGCTTATGGTGCTGTTGATCTTGCTGTAAAAGCATTAAAAGAAGGAGCTACCGATTTTATATTAAAGCCCTGGAATAATGAAAAGCTATTGGCTACAATAAAGTCAGCTTTTTTACTTCGCAAATCCAGAAAAGAAGTACAAGAACTAAAACAGAAAGAAAATCATCTGAAACGAGTAATTAATCAGGACAGTAATTATATTATTGGTAATTCTAAAGCACTTACCGCTGTCTTGAACTTAGTTAGAAAAGTAGCAAAAACAGATGTCAATGTTTTGATCACAGGTGAAAATGGAACAGGAAAAGAACTAATAGCTCGTGAATTACATAGGATGTCTCCTCGTAAAGATGAAGTTTTTATTGGTGTAGATATGGGTTCTATATCAGAAACATTGTTTGAAAGTGAGCTTTTTGGTCATACCAAAGGAGCTTTTACAGATGCCAAAGAAGATCGAGCAGGAAAGTTTGAAGCAGCAAATAACGGCTCCTTGTTTCTAGATGAAATCGGAAACTTATCGCTACAAACTCAGGCAAAACTATTATCTGCAATACAAAACAGAACTGTAGTAAGGGTTGGTTCTAATAAATCTATTTCTGTAAACATACGCCTGATTTGTGCTACTAATTGTAACCTTAATCAAATGGTAGATGATGGTATATTTCGCGAAGATTTATTATATAGAATTAATACAATTCATATAGAAGTACCTCCACTGCGAGAACGAGATAATGACATCTTGATACTGGCAGATTTTTACTTGAAAAAATTCGCATCAAAATATGGTAAACCATCTCTTCGAATAAATACTACCGCCGAAGAAAAACTAATGGGATATCATTGGCCAGGAAATGTAAGAGAACTACAACATACCATAGAAAGAGCAGTAATTTTATGCGAAGGAAATGTATTGAAACCAACAGATTTTTTATTAAGTACCAGCCCAGGAATTTCTTTGGATAAAGGCCCAGAAACTCTTGATGAAATGGAACGACTTATGATTGCTAAAGCACTTGACAAACATAATGGAAACTATAGTGCTGCAGCGAATCAACTTGGTATTTCAAGACAGACTTTATATAACAAAATAAAAAAATCATAAAACTAATGGTAAGTCGGAATCTCTATACACAACTAATCCTAAGAGTCGTAATGCTTTCCTTAACCTCACTAATGTTAGCCTTTGCATTTTTTAAAGAATTATATGTTTTTTCATTTCTAGTTCTATTATTATTTTTGTTACAAACCATATTTTTAATCAAATATCTAAACCATAATAATAGAAAGATTGCCTATTTTTTTAATTCAATTAAGAATGAAGATTTTACACTTCGATTTCCAGAAAAAGGAGGTCCAAAATCACTTAACGAATTAAATCAAAGTCTTAATAGTCTTAATGATGTAATTCGAGAAGTACACTTAAAAAACCAAAGACAAGAACAGTATTATCAGGAAATACTAAAACAAGCAGAAATTGGCATTTTAACTTTTAATCATAAAGGGCATATTCTTTTTAATAATCCTAAAGTCGAAAAACTGTTAAATTATACCCCACTAAATCATATAAAACAACTAGCACAGGTTGATAAAAAATTATATGAATTATTTAATAATATCAAACCATTCGAACGAAAACTTTTTCAACTCACCAATGAGCGAGAGACTATACAACTTGCTATTAAATCTTCAGAAATAGTATTAAACAATGAGGTTCTAAGGTTAATAACCATACAAGATATACATAACGAATTAGACGAAAAAGAAACAGATTCGTGGATAAAACTCATTAGGGTTTTGACTCATGAGATTATGAATTCTGTCACTCCTATTACTTCAATATCAGAATCTATTTTGGGTTATTATAAAGACAAAAGTGGAATCATACCGGTTACAGAGATAGATGAAAACAAAATTCACAATACTGCAAAAGGGTTAGAAGTAATCAAAAATCAGGGAAATGATTTAATGAGTTTTGTACAATCGTATCGTAGTTTTCTAAATGTACCTGTACCCGATAAGAAAATAATCAAGGTAGATGAATTATTAGAGAAGGTAAAAGTTTTAATGAGCCAGGAAATTGATTTTAATATCATCTCTTTTGATATTCTTAATACTACAGAAGATCTCGAAATTTATGCAGACGAAAAGCAAATTACCCAGATATTGGTAAACTTGTGTAAAAATGCAATTCAGGCTTTAAAAGAGACCGAAAGAGCAACTCTTATGTTTATTCTGGGAATTACACCCGAAGGAAAAAAATATATAACAGTTAAAGATAATGGCCCAGGTATCCATCCAGATATCATGAGTCAGATATTTATACCTTTTTATACTACAAAAAAAGAGGGTACTGGCATTGGTTTAAGTCTTTCTAAACAAATCATGCATATGCATGGGGGAAGTCTAACCGTTCATTCTATACCTAATAAGGAGACCTCATTCTCATTACTTTTTGAATAAAAGTTTATTCCTTATTTTACCTTATCAAGTTTTAATGTTTTAAGCAAAGCATCAAAGTAGTAATCTTCCTGATCTGGTATGATTACTACTTTATACGCTGTGTTTTTTATAATATAATGTGATGATGTTTCTGGATCTAATATTTTAGAATGATGATTAACGATCTTTTGAATAAAGTCATTGATCAAAAGTACCTCATCATAATTTATCTCTCTGCGATATGTAGGTTTATCACTTTTATAAACTAGATAATCATTCCTAAAACTAAGAGATTTTTTATCTCCAGTATGGCTATTAAACTCAAAAGTAAAATCTTTAGACGTAAATATTTTATTAATATTTTCTACAGTTGGTTCTACACTACGAGCACAACTCGCAATGAAAATAATAACAAAAATTATCTTTACTCTTTGCATGATCTATGAAAAGAATAAAGATAAAAAATATTATTATCTACAATCTTATTTTGATGCAAATCGTTTTATAGAGCTTTCAAAATCAATATCTTCCAGATTACTAATCAACAATCCAATTCCTCCGGATTTTGATGCAACTATATACTCTGTCTGAAATTTTCTATCTTTTTTATAGGCTTTTAAATATTTAAGCTTAACTACTTTCGAAGTTGGAGTAAAGAAAAATCGACCATGAATTCTTTTATACTTTACTTCCTGAACATTAGATTCATCTTGCAATTGATCATTAAGCGCGGCTACAACTCTAGCAGCTCTATGCTCATCAAACTGATAAAAATCACAAGTATAGATAAATACATAATTCTCTACATTGTTCTCATCAACAAATAGTTCGAAATCTACTTTTTTATCTTCTATTTTTTTCAATTCATGTAAAGCAACCTTTTTAAATTTCGGCTTATTTTCTAATGAATCCAATCTATTTTTAAATTCTTCAGGAGATGTTTTAGAATAACCACTTGTAAGCACAATAGTATTATTTCTAAATTCGATTGTGTTTTTAGAAAACTTAGAGAAGTTAGAAAATTTAGATTCTTTGGGTAAAAATTCGCACCCTACAATAAGGATAACGATTAGCAATAGTAGAATTTTTTTCATAAGGCATTTGTGTTAATTAATATAACATTATTATAGATAAGCCCTAAATGATTGTCTTGCAAGTTAATAAAAAAAAACCACATAATTGTCATTCAGCCGAATTTTTAAGCACTTTAACTGGTTTTTTATTTCTATTCTTGGTTTTTAAGTAAGTATTATATGGCATTATGTATTGTAATAACAGGCCTATTATCCCGTTTTCTATTCTAAATTAGAAATAAACTTTTCTACGTTAAAATTAACATCATCTTCTCCTTGTTGATCAAAGGGGTTTTCTAAATGAGATTGAATATTATCCAAGGCTACTAAAATAACGCTATACAAAATTGGCATTGCAAATTCTAATCCTATGGCATATTCTTGCGCTTTATAAGCAAAGTATGGCCCGTATAATATTGGAAGAATGACTATAAAAATATCACTATACGTTCTTAGTGTTCTGGGAGTACGATATTGATAGATATGTTTAATTTTTTCGAAAGAAATCATCATTTTACTTAAAAACTGATTTGAACGTGAAGCTTCTCCCGAGGGTAATCCGTGTTTTCTCATTTCTTTTATAAAAGAAGATAGTTCTGTAAAATTTCTGTATACCTCCTTTTCATGATTTTCTAATTCGGCTACAGGTTTTGTAAACATATGCTTACAGGCATTCAATAACCCCTCTAAATGAATTTTTAAATCTTCTTTAAGAGCTATTGGAGGATTCTCTAACCAGTGTATTGTTGCAAAATACAATGCTCTGCCATGCGCTTTGATACTACCATATTCATCTAATGCAGTTTCTCTACGCTTATATGCGCCTCCAATAGAAAAAACGATCGGAAAAACAATAGCTGTAGCAATTAAAGTTAACGGGAAATTAGCCGTAAAATCAAAATATCTACATCCATAACTGGATATCAGGGCTAGAAAAGTAATGATAAATGTCTTATAGTTAATGATAAGACCTATCCTTCTAATTATTTTCAACATAAATTATTGTAAGTGGTATTATACCCAATCTATTGGGTTTGTTAGTACTTCTACTAATCGTGCTTCTTCACTACCCGCTTCTGGATGATAATCATATCGCCACTGCACATGAGGAGGAAGACTCATTAAAATGCTTTCTATTCTTCCATTGGTTTTTAGTCCAAATAGAGTTCCTTTATCGTGTACCAAATTAAATTCTACATAGCGTCCACGTCGAATTTCCTGCCAATCTCTTTGCTTTTCGGTATACGGAAGGTTTTTTCTTCTCTCTACAATTGGAGTATATGCTTCTAAAAAACTATTCCCGACTTCGGTTACAAAATCATACCAATTTTGCATCGACATCGTATCATTTGCTTTACAATAATCAAAAAACAAACCTCCTACTCCACGACCTTCTCCACGATGTGCATTGTAGAAATACTCGTCACATTTCTTTTTGTAGGTAGTATAAAAATCAGAGTGATGGGCATCACAAGAGTTTTTACATATCTGGTGAAAGTGTTTTGCATCCTCATCAAATAGATAGTAAGGCGTTAAATCCTGTCCTCCACCAAACCAACTATCTACAATAGTTCCGTTTGCATCATACATTTCAAAATAACGCCAATTAGCATGTACTGTCGGCACCATTGGATTTTTAGGATGTAATACTAATGACAAACCACAGGCAAAAAAGTCAACATCACCTACATTAAAATAGCTCTGCATGGCTTTAGGAAGTGCCCCATGAACTCCAGAGATATTTACACCTCCTTTTTCGAATACATTTCCGTTTTCGATCACCCGGGTTCTTCCACCACCGCCTTCGGGGCGCTTCCATAGATCCTCTCGAAACTCAGCTTTACCATCTATTTTCTCTAATTTAGAGGTTATGGTATCTTGCAAGTCTTGTATGTATTGATAAAACTTATCTTTCATTATAATTATGTAAATATTCTTACTGGATTTTAGAAATCTAATAGAAATTAGCCACCCTACTTACGCTTCGATTTTGGAAACCTCCTCGGATGCGTTTTTTAGTTCAATTAATCCTTTTTCTTTCAAAATTTTCACTGTCTCGGTAGAAGCTGCAACCACAGATATAGGTAAGGTGATAATAAATCCTATAATTGGTATAAATAACATGAGTACAAACACAATTCCGTTACCAATAGCAGTTCCTCTATTTTTTCTTACAAACTGAATACTTTCTTTATAATTAAAATGGCGTTCCATAGTATAATCCATATTACCAAAACCTACATAATATGCTTGTATCAGAAAGATTAGTATTGTTGCTACAATACCAATAACCGGAATGAAACTTAAAATAATCAACGGAATCATAAATAGTAATTCTCTAAATAGATTTCGCACATTAATACGGATACCTCTTGATAATTGTTGGTTAAATGATGTGTCGCGATGCGCATGATCTGTTTCTCCCAGAAGATGTGTTTCTACTTTTTCTGAAACCGGACTCATAAATGGTGCAGATAATGCCATTACAATATGCTTATATAATATTAACCCTATCACCAGGATCAATAAACCACCAATATATGTACTAATGGTAGCAAATGTTTCTGACCCCCATTCCCAAACCCAAATCCGAGCAATTAAAGCGCCCAAATTATCTGAAAAGAAATATACTAATGCCACAAAAGATAATCCTGTGATTACACTTATCAAAATAGGTACAGCAAAAAATTTCCATAATCCTAATTTTGAAATAAGTTTGAATGTCCCGAAATAAGCTTTGATCCCGTTAATGATATTTTTAAACATTGGTCACTGTTTTTTGATTGATTTACTCCTTTATATAAGTAGTCATTTTATCATTTTTGTTTCAATTTTTGAAATATTTCAAAATCTAGTATAGATCTCGCAGGTTTTTAAAAACCTGTGAAGAGTTATCTTTTACTTATTTCTACATCTCCAAAAGATAAACCAATTTATCTTTATGATCCAGTATTTCTTTGATATCTGTTACTTTCTTAGCTTTTTGGGTATTTTCCTTTAAAAAAGAGATCATTTCTTCTTCGAAACTCATGGCCAGGTTCAAAAAATATTTTCTACCGATCTCATTATTATGCAAATCCATTTCAGTTTCTATTGGTTTATTTGGAGCTAGTTTTTCGTGTAGATCGGTTATCTTTTGTGTCCAGGCAATAGATTTTTCTTTATTTTTGGTTATTCTAAAAGTAGTCTGACAAATCAATATATTCCATAACGCATGTCGAAAAGCATTAGCTTTTCCATTTTTATGATGTGCTTTTCCATAGTGCAAATCACAAATAATCATGGTTCTCCTTGTAGCTTTTAACGTTGGATAGATCAGTAAAGGATTCTGAAGCATTATCCCTGTCAATCTAAGGATTTGCCTAAAACTCAATCGTCTTAACAGACTCCTAATGCTCATTCTTATCCTTGATATTCTTTTACTGCATCTACAAAGGCTTGAGCATTCTCTACAGGAATATTAGGTAAAATCCCATGTCCCAAATTAGCGATATAACGATCTTTACCAAAAGCATCTATCATTTGTTTGACCATTTTTTTGATTTCTGCAGGTGGAGATAATAATCTCGAAGGATCAAAATTACCTTGTAATGTTATATTTCCTCCGGTAAGATAACGAGCATTACGTGCAGAACAGGTCCAGTCTACACCAAGAGCAGCTGCTCCTGATTGCGCCATTTCCTGTAATGCAAACCAACATCCTTTTCCAAAAACGATTACTTCGGTTTCTTCTTTTAATGCATCTATAATCTGCTGGATATATTTCCATGAGAATTCCTGGTAATCCACTGGTGATAGCATCCCTCCCCAGCTATCAAATATCTGGACCGCATTAACTCCTGCTGCTACCTTTGCTTTAAGATATGCAATAGTAGTATCGGTAATCTTTTGTAACAATTGGTGTGCTGCTTCTGGTTGTGCAAAACACAATTCTTTGGCTTTATCAAAATTCTTAGATCCTTGCCCTTGTACAGCATAACATAAAATCGTCCATGGAGAACCGGCAAAACCAATTAAAGGAACACGGTTATCTAATCGTTCTTTTGTTAGTTTAATTGCATCCATTACATATCCTAATTCTTCATAAACATCGGGAACAATTACTTGTTCTACATCTGCCAAAGATCGAATTGGATTAGGAAGCCAGGGTCCAACCCCGTCTTTCATTTCGACTTCGATATTCATTGCTTGCGGGATCACCAAAATATCACTAAACAAGATTGCGGCATCGGGGCCAATGATATCTATAGGTTGTACGGTTATCTCTGCTGCCAGTTCTGGTGTTCTGCAACGCGTAAAAAAATCATATTTTGCTTTTAGTGCGCGAAACTCTGGTAAATATCGTCCTGCCTGACGCATCATCCAAACTGGTGGGCGTTCTACAGTTTCTCCTTTTAATGCTTTAAGAAATAGATCGTTTTTTAGTGCTGTCATATGTTGTTGTGAATTTTCGCAAAAGCGAAAATCGCTTTATTATTTAGTATTCAAAATGATTCTGGTTTGTATCCAAAATCATAATTTATTTTTTATTAAAATATTTTACAGCTTGAACAATTACATTCTCGACTGTAGGTTTATTGGCCACAATAATATTGTCTGTATATTTTTTAGCTTCAGAAGCAGTTGTATTTCCTATACAAAATGAAACACTTTCTTCTATTTTGTTTTCCGAAACATAACTTTGGATTCCGGATGGACTAAAAAACAATATTCCATCAAACGTTCGGTTAAATTTATTAAATTTTAAATGTGTTTTATATACTATTTGCTCTTTTACCTCAACATTATTTTGCTCTAAAAGATTAGGTAACTCATCTCTTCTCAAGTTTCCGCAAAAAAACAAAAAAGAGTCATTTTTATACTTTTTAATAATGATTTTAGCTAAATCTGATGCATTTTGAGCAGTTTCTACCACATTTAGGCCATTTTCTTGTAACAGTTTTTTAGTATTATCACCTACACAAAAACAGTTTGAAACAACCATTCCAGAATTTTTAATTGCCTTCACTGCATTCTTGCTTGTAAAAATTGCATTCTGGACTGTATCCTCAATATTAATTTCTAAAAGCTTAATAGTTATGGCTTCATACTCGACAAATCCAAGACCTGTATTTAGCAACAACTCTTTTTGGGCTGCAGAAAGCTTTTTGGTTGAGAGTATTGTTGGCGAAGTATCCAATCTATCCTATTTCTGCTTTTATCTCTTTCATCAATTCACGTCCTCCGTTACTCAATATTTCCTGAGCGCATATCTTACCCAGATTTTCCACGTCACTTATTTTTATTTCTTTATGCACTTCAATCTTATCATTTCCGTCAAGGCTAAATAAAGCTCCTGTAAAGTGAATACTATCGGTATTAATTTTTGCTAGCGCTCCTATTGGTGCAGTACAACCTCCTTCTAATTCTCGTAAAAATTCTCGTTCGATATGTACACATATTTCAGATGGTTTATCATTTAAATTTGATAAAGCCTCTCGACAATACTCATCTTCTTCTTTAGCAACAACCAACATAGCTCCCTGTGCTGGAGCGGGAATCATCCAATCCAGATCAACATAATTATCGGGTTTTAGATTAATACGTTCTAATCCTGCAGCAGCAAATATGGCACCATTCCAATCACTATCAGTCAGTTTTTGCATTCGTGTATTTACATTTCCGCGTAGATCAACTACTGTATGTGTTGGGTATTTATGTAACCATTGTGCTTTTCTTCGAAGGCTTCCAGTAGCAATTGTTCCTTTATTTTCTAAAAAATCCAACCCTTTATGGGCCAGAATATCATTTACATTAGCTCGTTTTAAAATGGCAGCTTCTACAATGCCTTTTGGTAGAATTGTTGGAACATCCTTCATCGAATGCACAGCAATATCAATATCACCATGTAACATGGCTATATCCAGTGTTTTGGTGAAAATTCCGGTAATCCCTAATTCATACAATGGTTTATCTAATATAATATCACCTGTTGATTTAACTGGAATCAAGTGGGTTTTATATCCTAATTCTTCTAAGTTTTTTTGCACGGTATTAGCTTGCCAAAGTGCTAATTCACTATCTCTGGTACCTATACGAATCGTTCTTGCCAAAGCTATTTGTTTTGTAATTGAAATACTTTCTGAATCAGTTCTATGCTTTCATCTGCCGAAGTATTATCATCTTTAAGATGATTGGCAAAATGATTTGTGATTTTCTGAATGATTCGACTGCTAATAATATCTGCTTGTTCTTCATCAAAATCTGCATACTTTTTTCGTTGTAGATTAATTTCTGCGTCTTTTAATGTCGATAATTTATTTTTAAGTGCCTTAATAGTAGGAGCAAATTTTCTGGTTTCTAACCAACTATCAAATTCTGTTTTTACTTCTTCTATAATAACTTCGGCTTGTGGGATGTATTGTTTCCTTCTTTGCAATGTGTCATCTGTCATTTTTGACAAATGATCCAGATGTACCAAAGTTACATTTGGTAACTCAATCACATCATCTGATACATTTTTTGGAATAGACAGATCTAAAATCAATAATGGTTTCTGTGAATGAATTAATTGTTTAGAAATTGTTGGATTCTGTGCTCCCGTAGCCACAATAAGAACATCTGTATTTGTTATTTCTGACTGAATATTAGCGTAATCCTTTACAATAAGATTAAATTTTCCTGCTATTTTTTCTGCTTTATCCTTTGTTCGGTTAATTAATGTGATATGGTCATTCTTGGTATGTTTTACCAAATTTTCACAGGTATTTCTACCTATTTTACCAGTCCCGAAAAGCACTATTTTCTTGTCTGAAATGTTTTCTACATTCTTAAGAATATATTGAACTGAGGCAAAAGAAACTGAAGTTGCTCCTGATGAAATCTCAGTCTCATTCTTGATGCGTTTGCTTGCCTGAATTACGGCATTGACAAGTCTTTCAAGAAAAGGATTAGTAACTTCTACTTTTTTAGAAGCTTTAAAACTTTTTTTTAGTTGACTTATGATTTCAAAATCACCTAATATCTGGCTATCCAAACCTGTACCAACTTTAAATAAATGTGATACTGCTTTACTATTTTTATGCACATATGCCACTTTTTCGAACTCTTCTACAGTTCCATGAGTATGTTCGCAAAGTAATTTGATTAATTGAAATGGGTGTTGAGCAAAACCGTGTAATTCGGTTCGGTTACAAGTAGAGGTAACAAGCAAAGCTTCAATACCTTCTTTTTTTGCTTGTTCTAGTATTCCTTCTTTGGCTTCATCGTTTACACTAAAATGACCTCTGATCTCTGCATCAGCTTTTTTATAACTAAGTCCAATAGTGTAAAAATTCGTTCCTTTCGCTCTTAAGTGAGACTCCATGCAGTCAATTCTATAATATTCCATAACAAAAGTATTTTAGATATGTCAGAAAAAATAACGCCAGAAGAACTTTAAGTGTCGGAAAACGTTGTTTAAGACATTATTTGTGTAAAAATGAGTAAAAACCCTTATTTTTGTATAGGTGACAGAGATTCTTATGTCGACAGTTTAGACTCATTCTAAATAAATAAAATTTTACAACTATGGAAATTGAACTAAAAAATAACGCTCCAGGGATTCTAGAAGAAACTCAAATCGAAGATGGTTTTCATATTTTAAAATTTCAAAACGAAACTAATGAAAATCAACGAGTTGTAAGAGACATCGACAGTAGTTTTATCCAGTTTCACTTCTGTATTAAAGGAGGTATTAAATTTAACTTTAATAACGGAAGCTATGCTATAAATCTTTCTGAAGAAAATTCACTGCTCCTCTATAATCCACAGCGCGATCTCCCCATGAATCTCGAAATGGAAAAAGATTCCTGGTTGATCACTATCCTCATTTCTATAAAAAAATTCCATTCTTTATTTTCTAAAGAGGCAGATTATATTCCTTTTCTTGGGGAAGGAAACCGTGATAAGAAGTATTATACCGATGCCAAGATCTCTCCTTCAATGGCTGTGGTATTGAATCAAATTATGAACTACAACCTGCATAAGTCAGTTAAGCTGTTATACTTTAAAGGAAAGGCGTATGAATTATTAAGTCTCTATTTTAATAGACCTGGGGATGCAGATGTAGAACAATGTCCATTTCTGGTAGATGAAGAAAATGTATTAAAAATCCGAAAAGCTAAAGAAATTATTATCGCTCGCATGGCAGAACCTCCTACGCTTCAAGAGTTATCAAATGAGATTGGATTACCTCTTAAAAAACTTAAAGACGGATTTAAGCAAATTTATGGCGAACCAGTATATACGTTTTTGTTTGATTATAAAATGGAGGTGGCCCGACAATTACTAGCCTCGGGAAGTCATAATGTAAATGAGGTAGGTCTAAAAGTAGGATATAGTACTGCAAGCCATTTTATAGCTGCATTTAAAAAGAAATTTGGCACTACTCCAAAAAAATATGTGATGAGCTTAAACTAAAACTCATTTAATCGAATGATTCCCCTCTGGGAATCCCTACTCCTTTTTGTAAGGATACTATCGAATCATACATCCCTTGATCCTCATCAGAAGCATCTGCTACAACTGATACAAAATCAAACTGTTCTAACAACTCCAGAATAAAGGGCAGTTTGTCTTTTTCGACATCTACAACTATACGTTTCATCTTTGCTTTTTTTAATCATCTAAAAATACTAAAATAAAACTACTCAACTTTCAGTTTGCCAGAATTTAACGTATTTTAAGTTCTGTTTGATTTCTAACTTAGATTATGTATTAATTCTATAATACTACTATCAAAAAGTCTTATCACTTTTAGTATCATTCCTCTTTATAGTTTGTATTTTTGTGTGTGCAAAAACAAAATTTATGAGTAAAGGAATTCTCCTTGTTAATCTTGGATCACCTGACAGTACTGATCCAAAGGATGTAAAAAAATATCTTGGTGAATTTTTGATGGATCCCAGAGTAATAGATGTTCCGTTATGGGCACGAATTTTATTGGTGAAAGGAATCATCTTAAATACCAGGCCAAAAAAATCGGCTGCAGCTTATAAAAAAATATGGTGGGATGAAGGCTCTCCTTTAATTGTACTATCAGAAAAATTACAAAAAAAAGTAGCAGATCGTACCTCAATCCCTATCGGCTTAGCGATGCGCTATGGCTCAATGAATATCAAAAAAGGATTACAGGAATTACAGGATAAAGGTGTAAATGAAGTCATGATTATTCCGCTTTATCCTCAATTTGCTATGGCAACTACAGAGACCATTTTGGTTCTTGCCGAAAAATTACAAAAAGAGCATTTTCCTAACATGAAACTTATTGATGTTCCTGCTTTTTATAACAAATCTGAATACCTCGAAATTTTATCCAAAAGTATAGCCGAAAAGTTAGAAAAATTAGATTATGAACATCTTCTATTTTCTTATCATGGGGTACCAGAAAGACATATTCGCAAAAGTGACATTACCAAATCACATTGTAAAATTGATAAATCATGTTGCAATACTCCTTCTCCAGCTCATGAGTTTTGCTATCGACATCAATGTTATTCGACCACACAACAAGTAGCTAAGAAGCTAAATTTAAAAGAAGGAACCTATTCTACCTCTTTTCAATCTCGCTTAGGCTTCGATCCATGGTTACAACCATATACTGATCGTACTATAGAGCGCATGGGGAAAGAAGGGATTAAAAAAATGGCTATTGTAACTCCTGCTTTTGTATCAGATTGTTTAGAAACTTTAGAAGAAATTGCCATGGAAGGAGAAGAAATTTTTCATGAAGTTGGCGGTAAAGAATTCACAACCATTCCTTGTCTTAATGATCGTGATGATTGGGCAGATCTACTTGCTAATTGGGTAAATGAATGGGTTACTGTTAAAACCCAAACGGTATAATGGCAAAAATAACAGCCGAAGCTTTGGGAATAGAACCTGTAGGGAAATTGCTAATAAAACAAGCAGTCCCTGCATCTATAGGAATATTGGTGATGTCCCTTAATATTCTAATTGATTCTATCTTTGTAGGTAACTGGATTGGTTCAATTGCCATTGCGGCTATTAATGTAGTACTTCCCGTATCCTTTTTTATTGCTGCATTAGGAATGTCTATTGGCGTAGGAGGTTCTAGTATAATTTCTAGAGCATTAGGTGCTAATAATAAGGAAAAAGCACTCAAGACCTTTGGAAACCAGATTACTCTTTCTCTAATTTTTATGGTTTCTTTGGTCGTTTTAGGGTTGGTTTTTGTCGATGAAATTATTCCAAAATTTGGTGGGAAAGGAGATATTTTTGAACCCGCAAAAATCTACTATACTATTATTTTATATGGTGTACCCATCCTTGGTTTTGCTATGATGGGTAATACTGTGATCAGAGCAGAAGGAAAACCTAAATTTGCTATGACAGCTATGATCATTCCCACAGTTGGTAATCTACTGATGGACTATCTTTTTATTAACGTAATGGATATGGGAATGCACGGTGCTGCATGGGCGACAACAGGCTCGTATCTTGCTTGTTTTTTATATATTTTTTGGTTTTTCAGTTCCAAAAACTCCGAATTAAAAATCAGCTTTCGTCATCTTGGACTACAAAAAGAGATTGTTTCAGAAATTGCTTCACTTGGCGGGGTAACTCTAGCCAGACAAGCTGTAGTAAGCATTACCTATTTATTAATGAATAATATTTTATTCGACCTTGGCCAAGAAGGCCTGGTAGCTGTATATGCTATTATTGGTCGAATGTTAATGTTTGCCTTATTTCCTGTTTTTGGAGTAACCCAGGGATTTTTACCTATTGCTGGGTATAATTATGGTGCACAACACTATCCTCGTGTTAGAGAATCTATTAATACCGCAATCAAATATGCTGCAATTCTAGCTACCTTAGTTTTTATTGGACTAATGATCTTTCCTGCAGAAATAACAACTTTATTTCTAAGTAATAACCCTAATCTAGCTCCCAAAGAATTAGCACTAAATCAATATGTATTATCTCACACTGCAGAACCCATGCGATGGGTATTTGCAGCTACTCCTATTATTGCGCTTCAGCTTATAGGAGCAGCCTATTTCCAGGCTGTAGGAAAAGCCATACCTGCTTTATTACTTACGTTATCAAGACAAGGTTTCTTTTTTATTCCTTTGATTTTGATTCTTCCTAAGTTTTATGGTGAATTAGGAGTTTGGATTTCTTTCCCGATTGCAGACATATTAGCAACCATTGTTACTGGGTATTTTCTGAACCGGGAAGTAAGAACAAAACTTATCATACAAACTAACTAACTATTTTTACTTTTTGGTAGTAGCAGCTTTGCTAATAATTTTCCATTCTCCATCAATCTTTTTCAGAAGAAAAATATCAATATATCGCATATCTTTATCTTCTATCAAAATTTCGGCTTTTGCCATAGCAATATCATTTTCTCTGTCTACAGATAGTATTTTACCTTTCCTACCATTAAATTTCCCTTGTTCTCCTTTTTCAAACCAGGAAGCATATTCTTTAATAGGTACGATCCATAGTTTTTTCTCCTTATGACTGAGGAACAAATTAGCTTCATCATAAAAAGCTTCTTTAATTGTTTCTGGTTTATTATATGAAGATCCTTCTATATATTTATTAATCGAAGATCGTATCTGATCATCTTCTGATTGTGCAATCGTGATATTACAACTTACTAAAAATAGTGTTATCCAAAAATAGGTTTTCATTTGTTTTTTTATTTATGTTATAGTTATTGATTATTTTTTATTCTTAAGATTTTCCCATTAGGTTCATCGGTTAACATATAAAGTTTCCCTTCTGGACTCTGGGCTATTTTTCTGGATCTTACTCTATCATTAACAAATAATTCTTCTACACTTTTTATAGTCGTGTTTTCAATTCTAAATCTCCAAAAACTTCCTCTACTCAATCCGGGAACGAGTAGATCATTTTTCCATTCGGGAAATTCATCACCTGTATAAAACATGAGTCCGGTAGGTGCTACAGTATGCTGCCAATACCAAATAGGATCGGTATATACAGCTCCTTCAAGTTTGGGAGGATAATATTCTTTACTTCGGTAGCTTCCGGTCGTAATAATTGGCCAGCCATAATTAGCTCCTAGTTTCAACATATTGATCTCATCTCCTTGTCGGGTGCCATGCTCACTAAACCATATATGCCCCGTCGTAGTATCTACTGTTATCCCTTGTGCAGCCCTAATCCCAATGGCATAAACCCCGGGAACAGCAGTTGTTCCAAAATCAGGATTATCGTTAGGAATACTTCCATCAGGATTTATTCGATATATTTTACCTCGTTTATCTTTCAAGTCCTGAGCAATAGGTATTTCAGGCTCATCAATTTCCTTAAACAGTCGTTCTCCCATAGTGATGTATAATTTACCATCAACCCCAAAAGTCATCCCTCCTCCGTAATGAAAATATTCTCTTGTATACGGACCAGCTTCGAGCAATGTTTTTATACTAGTTAAGGAATCATTTTTTAGTACAGCACGTACTACTTTTGTGGCATTTCCTTCTCCTTTCCTTTTTGCAGCATACGAAAGATATACGTGTTTATTGTTGCTAAAATCCGGATCCAACAATACTTCAAAAATACCCGAATTATCTCCTCCTGTAATCATTCGAATACTATCAGTTAGATCACCAGGGAAACCTTTTATAATTCCTTTTTCTTTTGAAATGAGATTTACTTTAACCAAATTTCCATCCTTCTCTGATACCAGAACTTCATCCTCTGACAAGAAAGCCATACTCCAAGGATGTTTAAGGCTATCTATCAGAATCTCTTTGGTTGGGTGCATTATCTTTTTTGAAACCTCTGAAGATTTTTCAATTTTGGCACAAGCCACCACAATCAAAAGCAGTAAGAATATTGATTTATTCATTGATATTATTTTGAAATTTTATGAGTGCAAAATCCAAAAGAATACATCAAAATCCTTTAAAAAACATGATCTTTAAAACGAAAAATCAATTAAGCAGCACTAAATTGAGTTCTATATTGCGAAGGTGTAAGCTGAGTTTCTGCTTTAAAAGCGAGGTTAAAAGATGTAACATTACCAAAACCGCAATCATAGGCTACAGTTGCAATTTTTTCTAAAGCATACTCAGAATCCACAAGTAACTTTTTGGCTTTTGTTATTCGAAAATGATTTACAAATTCAGAAAAATTCTTTTGTTCATTCTCATTAATCACCTGAGATAATTCTCTAGAGGAAACCGATAATTTTTGTGATATAATCTGTAACGAAATACTACTATCTAAATAAATTTTTTCATTTTCAAATAGTTCTTTTACACGATTAAGTATTTTTATGGAAGCTTCTCGATCAATTCTAGAATTACTATATTTTTCTAAAGCAAAAACATGTCTTTTTAAAAGAAGATAAGAAAATATATATATTAAAAATGAAAAAGAAATAGCTCCTAGAATATAAAATGGAATAAACCCAACAAAAATACCTAGATACAGTACCCAAATCAAGCTAATTCCAATCACAATATTTCTATACCATTTTAAAAGTTTTGGATTTGTATCATTTGTGATTTTTAAAATATCCCTCCAGCAAATGGATAGATAGATACCAAAGTGAAGGAGAACCAAAGAATACGTAATAGATGAAAATAAATCTCCCCTATTAGGAATAATAGGGCTACATAAAACAAATAATACAAAAGGTATTAAATGAATATAGTTTCGGTTTGAAAACATTTGTTGTTTCTCAAAAAGAGCTTTACCATAAAACCAAAGAAAAGGACCTACAGTCAATATACTAGAAATCGCCAAGTTTCTTAACCTGGGATCGACTTCTATATAATTATGAAAAACAGATTTCCCTATTCGTATTGTTAATCCTAACAATACCAAAGCCAAAAACGCATTTGCTTTTCTATTTCCTTTTTTAAGAGTAAAAAGATAAAAACATAAGAAAAGAGCCTGGATAACTCCCAAACAACT
This sequence comes from Aquimarina macrocephali, assembly GCF_051627225.1. NCBI lineage: Bacteria > Pseudomonadati > Bacteroidota > Flavobacteriia > Flavobacteriales > Flavobacteriaceae > Aquimarina > Aquimarina macrocephali. Next base: position 2,224,571 of record NZ_CP151795.1, on the reverse strand, counting down.
TAAGACAAGTATAAAACCTTCTATAACCATGCTTCAAAATTAGAAATCATCTCAATAGCTAAGGTTAAAATTACGTGAAAATCTTTTGGAATAATTTTTAATTCCTGACTTTAGTATCCCATCAAATCTATTTTATCTGTAATTTCTCTGAAAACGCAAGGCTTTTAAATTAAATCTCAACTAACTATGCATTCACAATTCGGTAGAGTAATTCTTATACTCCTTTTTGCTTTCTCAACTATTTTCACATCCAACGCTCAAACATATAATCAGGAACTTTATGACGCTCTGGAGTATAGACTTATTGGACCGTTTCGTGGCGGTCGAAGTGCCGCAGTAACCGGAGTACCGGGAAAACCTAATCTATTTTATTTTGGAGCTACCGGTGGTGGAGTTTGGAAAACTACAGACGGTGGACGTACCTGGAAAAATATCTCTGATGGCTTTTTTGGGGGATCAATAGGTGCTATTGCAATATCAAAAAGTGATCCTAATGTAATTTATGTTGGAGGCGGAGAAAAAACATTACGTGGTAATGTATCTTCGGGTTATGGTGTATGGAAAAGTGTAGATGCAGGTAAAACTTGGGTGCAAGCTGGCCTTTCTAAAAGTAGGCACATCCCAAGAATAACCATTCATCCAACTAATCCTGATATTGTATACGCTGCAGCATTAGGGAATATATATAAGTCTACTCAAGATCGGGGTGTATATAAAAGTATCGACGGGGGTAAAACCTGGAGCAAAGTGTTGTTTGCAAATGAGGATTCTGGAGCGGTAGATTTAACTTTAGACCCTAATAATCCTCGAATTTTGTATGCCTCGACATGGAATGCAAGAAGAACACCTTATAGCCTTAGTTCTGGAGGAAATGGTTCTGCCCTTTGGAAAAGTACAGATAGTGGAAAAACATGGAATGAGATTTCAAAAAATAAAGGATTTGCTAAAGATACTTTAGGAATAATGGGAGTAACCGTTTCTCCTGTAAATAGTGAGCGAGTTTGGGCTATAGTAGAGAATAAAAAAAAAGGTGGAGTATATCGCAGTGATGATGGAGGTGATACCTGGAGCCAACTAAATAGCAGTAGAAGTTTGCGTCAACGGGCATGGTATTATAGTCGAATTTATGCTGACCCACAAGACATAGATGTTGTTTATGTCGTTAATGTATCCTATCATAAAAGTAAAGACGGAGGTAAAAACTTTAGCAGTTATCGTGCTCCACATGGAGATCACCATGATCTGTGGATTGCTCCAGAAAATCCGAAACGTATGGTAATTGGGGATGACGGAGGTGCACAAATCACCTATGATGGTGGTGAAACCTGGAGTACATATCATAATCAGCCCACTTCACAATTTTATAGAGTGACTACCGATAATAGTTTTCCATATCGAATTTATGCTGCTCAACAGGATAATTCTACTATACGCATCAATCATAGAAGTACAGGATGGAGTATTTCTGAAGATGATTGGGAAAGTACTGCCGGAGGGGAGTCAGCTCATATTGCTGTAGACCCTAAAGATAATGATATTGTTTACGGAGGAAGTTATGATGGCTTTCTTACCAGAGTAAATCATAAAACAGAAACCGTACGTTCTATTAGCGTATGGCCAGACAATCCTATGGGACATGGAGCAGAGGATATGAAATATCGTTTTCAATGGAATTTCCCAATACTATTCTCCAAACATAATCCAAACAGATTATACACATTCTCTAATCGTGTTCATGTTACCGAAAATGAAGGACAAAGCTGGAAAGTGATCAGTCCTGATTTAACCAGAAATGATCCTGATAAACAAAAATCTTCTGGAGGTCCTATCACACAGGATAATACATCCGTAGAATATTATTGTACCATTTTTGCCGCCGCAGAAAGCCCAGTCAAAGAAGGATTACTATGGGTAGGAAGTGATGACGGACTTGTGCATGTAAGTCAGGACGGAGGAAAGTCCTGGAATAATGTAACTCCTAAAGGAATGCCAGAATGGATGATGATCAATAGTATCGAACCCAGTGTTTTTGCAGAGGGCACTTGTTATATTGCCGGAACCAAGTATAAGTCTGGAGATTTTGCTCCATATCTCTACAAAACCACTGATTATGGTAAATCATGGACAAAAATTACGAATGGAATCAAAAACGAGCATTTTACTCGCGTTCTTCGTGAGGATCCTAAACAAAAAGGATTATTATATGCCGGTACCGAAACAGGTATGTATATCTCTTTTAATGATGGAGCTGCCTGGGAACCTTTGCAGTTAAATTTACCTATTGTTCCTATAACCGATTTAACAATTAAGGACAACAATTTGATTGTTGCTACACAAGGAAGAAGCCTCTGGATAATTGATGATTTAACAGTCTTACATCAATTAAACAATGCGATGAAAACTCAAAATCATATTTTATTTAAACCTAAGAATTCTTATCGTATGGGGGGAGGAAGCGTTAAAGGTTCTAAAACAAAAGGAACTAATCATCCCGCCGGAGTCATGACTTATTTCTATCTCAAAGATTATGATGTAGCAAAAGACACTGTTTCTTTAACCTATTTTAATACTAAAAATGATACCCTAAAATCATTTAGCACAAAAGCAAAAGAGAAAAAGGATCAATTGAAAATAGAGAAAAAAGGAGCTCAAATGTTTGCTTGGAATATGAGAGGAAAAGGAGCAGAAAAATTGGATGGCATGATCCTTTGGTGGGCAAATCTTAATGGTCCAAAAGCTGTGCCCGGGAATTATAAAATAAGTCTTGCAGTAAATGGAAAAGAGGTATCCAAACAACCTTTTACAATTATAGCTGATCCAAGAACAGAAGCATCACCACAACAAATGCAATCACAATTTGATTTTATTACCAGTATTAATAAAACAGTCGACAGAGCACATAAATCCATAAAGAAAATCAGAAAAATTAATACTCAGCTTAAAGCATTTTCAACACAGTACAAAGACAACCCAACAACTAAAGATCTAGTTAAAAAAGCTTCAGACTTGCAAAAGCAATTTGGTGAAATCGAAAAGGCATTATACCAAACCAAGAATAAAAGCAACCAGGATCCTTTAAACTTCCCTATTAAACTTACTAATAAATTGGGGCATTTAAACTCTCTGGTAGGTATGGGAGATTTTGGTCCTACAGAACAAGATATTGCTGTCAAAAATGAACTTACTAAAAAAATCAATGATCAATTAGCAAATTTTGATAAATTAATTACTGAAGAAATTAAACGTTTTAATACAGAGTTCAATACCTTGCAGCTTAATTATCTTTTTGTAGAAAAATAAATGCTAGAATATTATAATTACATAAAATCCCTACACCTGATATTTGTGATCACATGGTTTGCCGGGTTATTTTATATTCCCCGGTTATTTATCTACCAAATAGAAGCTTCCCAAAAGCCTCTACCCGATCGAGATATATTAGGCCAGCAACTTAAATTAATGGCCAAACGCCTTTGGTTTATTATTACCTGGCCTTCTGCTATATTAGCCACTTTATTTGCTATTTGGTTACTTGTTTTGATGCCGGGTTGGTTACAACAATCATGGATGCATGTTAAACTAGGATTTATAGTCTTACTTATCATATATCATCTAAAATGTCATCACATCTATAACCAACTTCAATGCGATATCATAAAGTGGTCTTCTGGCCAAATGCGAATGTGGAATGAGGGTTCGACAATTATTCTTTTTTCGGTAATCTTCTTGGTCATCGTACGTGATGCAGTAAATTGGATTTATGGAGTTATAGGGATCATATCACTAGCAATCATACTTATGATGGGAATTAAATTTTACAAAAGAATCAGAAACAAAAACCCTAATGCATAATATCATTGAGTTTTCTTACAAAAACATATCAAACCAAATTAGGGAAGTCTCTTTTAATTAGAGAGGCAACTCTGGCAGATGCTAAGCAATTATTAGCATTAAAACTGGAATATCTTAAAGACACCAACACCATTCCTTTATTTGATTATGAATACTCTAATACTATAAAAGAAGAAGGAGAACTTATTCAAAACCTTCATCAACAGCCCAATAGTCTATTATTGGTTGCCGAAAGTGAAGGAGATATTATAGGAAACATTGACCTTACTGGTAGTTGGCGTAAAAAGATGCAACATACAGCCATGATAGGAATGGGGATTCATACCAAATGGCAAAACCAGGGCATCGGTACTCTTTTGATTCAAAATGTGCTAGAGTGGTCAAAAGAAAATAAAGTATTAAAAGTACTATGGTTAGAAGTTTATGCCACGAATCTTCCTGGCATTAGTTTATATAAAAAAATAGGATTCAAGGAATCTGGAAACATTGAGAATTTTTTTCTTGAAGAGGAAAAATATATAGATAAAATCACAATGATTATTAATCTTTGAGGTTACTTTTTCTCAAAGTTTGATAGTAACACAAAAATAAAAGACTGCCCAAATATTTTTTTCAGACAGTCTCTTAATTTATTAGTGTATTCGATTAGTTACACAATCTGTTATTTCTATTGCTATACATTCGTCTTACAGCTCTTATATCAAAATTAGAAACATTATTAGCATTAAATACCACATTCGGGTTTGAACCAGAAGTCATAATTGAATTAGGATCTACATTAGGTGTTCCTGGTACTTGTGTGCCAAAAAACCCTTGTTCTGAATGAAGAAACCCAATATTATGTCCAATTTCGTGAGTTAATATGTTCCCCCACTCTCTAGCTGTTACCGGGTCTCCATCAATACTAGGCTCATTAAGGTTTAATATAATCAAACCTCCTTCTACTCCATTAGTAGGAAATTCTCCAAGACCCCAGCCTCCTATTTCACCAGGATTTGCCAAACGAACCAAAATATCAGGATTGTTATTTACAGGTATCAAACGTAAAGTTGTTCTGTTAACCCTATTCCATAAGTCAATACCTCTTTGAAACCCTCTTCCGGCGGCATTATTACCTAAAGCATTCTGAATACGAATATTACCCGCCCTGTTACAGTCAACAATGGTAATAAAAGCCTGTTTTTGAAAGTTATTTTCTTTCAATGTTTCTTCGGTGATAAAAATATCACCATCTACAATATACCCTCCCTTAGTAGATGTAACGGATGTTTTATCCGTGTCAAACCCCATATTCTGTAATTTTGATAAAATTTCGGGAGATATATCCTGTTGCGTAATTGTACTGTCTTGTTGAATATCATTTTCAACATCAGTGGAACATCTTGTTATACCGATAGCAATAACTACCAGCATAGCTAATTTAATAGTTTTCATAATGAGTATATTTAAGTTGAACTCTAAAACTATTAAAACACTAACCATAAAGCAAATAAATTGTTACATATTTAACATTTTTGGGTTATTTGTACGAATTTAGACACTTTATTCTCTGTTGATCAAAAAATAATGAAAACGGTCAAGGATTATAAAATTTGGTTTTATAAGTTAGGCTGTCGTTGTTAAGACTTTTCATTATCTTCGTGCAACTTTTAGCATAATTCTATGATCAAATCTATGACAGGCTTCGGGAAGTCTATCCTTCAGCTACCTACAAAAAAAATAACAATTGAGGTTAAATCACTTAATAGTAAAAATCTAGATCTCAATGCAAGGATCCCTTCACAATACCGTGAAAAGGAGCTTGAAATGCGAAATACTATTGCAAAAAAACTAGCAAGAGGTAAAGTTGATTTCGGATTATATGTTGAAGCAACTGGTGAAGAAACATCAAACAAAGTTAATGAAGCTATTGTAAAAGAATATATGAGGCAGCTATCGAATGTACACGAAGGTGACACGATAGAGTTACTAAAAATGGCAGTTCGTATGCCTGATGCTTTAAAAACAGAACGTGAACAAATTGATGAGCAAGAATTTAATGCTATAAAAAATGAGCTTACCAAAGCTTTAACAGCAATAGAGGACTATAGAATCGACGAAGGAAAAGCATTAGAAAAAGACTTCAATATTCGTGTTAAAAATATAAGCGAGCTTCTGGATAAAGTTATACAAATAGACCCCGAACGTATGGAAGCGGTTAGAGAACGACTACATAAAGCAGTGTCTGATCTAAAGGAAGAAGTAGACCAAAATCGTTTTGAACAGGAGTTGATTTACTATCTTGAGAAGTTCGATATTACTGAAGAAAAAGTTCGATTAGCAAATCATTTGGAATATTTTACTACTACTTTAAACTCTTCGGATTCTAACGGAAAGAAACTTGGTTTTATCACTCAGGAAATAGGTCGTGAAATTAATACTATTGGTAGTAAATCTAATTATGCCTCTATGCAACAACTAGTAGTTCAGATGAAAGATGAACTCGAAAAAATTAAAGAACAATTACTAAACGTGTTGTAAATGAGCCAAGGTAAACTTATTGTACTTTCGGCACCTTCTGGAAGTGGAAAAACTACTTTAGTTAAATACTTACTTAATCAAGAAGAATTAAATCTTGGGTTTTCTATTTCTGCAGCCTCTCGAGAGCCTCGTGGAGGAGAAGTTCATGGAAAAGATTATTACTTTTTATCTTTAAGAGAGTTTAAAGACAAGATTAAAGCCGAAGAATTCCTCGAATGGGAAGAAGTATATCGAGATAATTTTTATGGAACATTAAAAACAGAAATACAACGACTTTGGGACAACGGTAAACATGTGATTTTTGATATCGATGTTGTAGGTGGTTTAGATATTAAAAGAATATATCCAGATCGTACATTGGCAATTTTTGTAAAACCGCCTAGTATTGAAGAGCTAAAGATTCGTTTGAAGAAACGTAAAACCGAATCCGAGGATAAAATCAATATGAGGGTTGCCAAAGCCTCTACCGAAATGGCTACTGCCCCACAGTTTGATGCCATCATAACGAATGATGATCTCGAAAAAGCTAAAAACGAAGTATATCAGTTGGTTAAAAAGTTTCTTTTTAAATAGGTTCTCAGACATTGGGATTCTTGTTTTACAGAAATAAAAAATGATTGTTTTCTATGAAAAAAATCGGATTGTATTTTGGGACGTTTAATCCTATTCATATCGGTCATTTGGCAATTGCCAATCATATGGCCGAGTTCTCTGATCTCGATGAGCTCTGGATGGTAGTAACCCCTCATAATCCTCATAAAAAGAAAAGTTCGTTACTAGATAATCATCATCGCTATGAAATGGTATATCGCGCAACACAGTCTTATCCTAAGCTAAAACCTAGTGATGTAGAATTTAAACTACCACAACCTAATTATACCGTACATACACTTGCGCACTTGCAAGAAAAATATCCTGAAGATCAATTTCATCTTATTATGGGAGAAGATAACCTAAAGAGCTTTCATAAATGGAAAAACTATGAGGTTATTCTCGAGAATCATAACATCTATGTATATCCGAGAATTGCTGCAGGAATTGTAGAAACTCAATTTACAGATCATCCCAAAATGCACCGAATTGATGCTCCTATTATGGAGATTTCTTCTACATTCATTCGCAAGGCGATTGCGGCTAATAAAAATGTAAGACCTTTACTTCCTAAAGTTGTATGGGAATATATTGATGAAATGAATTTCTATAGGTAGAGGAATGCATTACATTATATATAAATAAAAGCCTCATAGAGTTTATCATCTATGAGGCTTTTATTTTCTTCTATTATAATTCGATTTACTTTCCTGGGAAATCAGCTCTACGTTTCTCTAAAAATGCCGTAGTTCCTTCTTTAAAGTCTTCGGTTCCAAAGCAATTACCAAACTGTTGGATCTCTGCTTTATATCCATTTACACCATCTTCATAACCAGAATTTATAGCTTTGATAGCCGCCCCAATTGCTACAGAAGAATTTCTCATAATTTTCCCTGCTAGCTTTTCTGCCAATGGTATTAGTTCATCCTGAGCAGTTACATGATTTACCAACCCATATTGCAATGCCTGATTTGCATCAATCATTCCTGCAGTCATAATCATTTCCATAGCTCTACCTTTACCAACTAACTGTGGTAAACGCTGTGTGCCACCATATCCAGGTATTACACCTAAAGAAACTTCTGGAAGTCCCATTTTTGCATTATCGCTAGCAATTCTAAAATGCGCTGCCATTGCTAATTCTAATCCACCTCCCAGAGCAAATCCATTTACAGCAGCAATTACTGGTGTAGAAAGGTTAGCTACAAAATCAAAAAGTAACTCCTGCCCTTTTGTGGCCAGATTGCCTCCTTCCGATACCGAAAAATCAGCAAATTCACTAATATCTGCACCTGCAACAAACGCTTTTTCGCCGCTTCCGGTAATGATAATCACTTTAGTATCCGTATCAAGATTTGCAACTCTAAAAGCAGCATGCAATTCCTGAATAGTTTCCTTATTGAGTGCATTTAATTTTGATGGACGGTTGATAGTTATCGTTGTAACTCCGTTGTTTTGGGATGTTAAAATGTTGGTATACATTATAAATTATATTGTTTGTTTATGTCTTCTTTATTGTTTTAAATCTCTTTCTTAGTATTATTATAGTATTGGATAATAATTGAAGTAAGGTTACTATTCTTTTGGGAATCTAACTTTAAAAACAGTGCCTTTTCCTTCTTTTGATGTAAAGGTAATACTTCCATTATAGGTTTCTACAATATTTTTCACCATTCCTAATCCAAGTCCCATACCACTGGTTTTGGTTGTGAATTTAGGTTCGAAAACCTTCTTTGTATTTTCTTCGGTTATCCCAATCCCATTATCAGATACTGTAATAAGAACTTCTCCATTTTCTGAAAACACATCCACAATAATTTTGGGGATACGATCCTCGGGAATTGCTTGTATGCCGTTTTTCACTAAATTAGTGACTACTCGGATAAGTTGTGTTCTATCAAATTTAGCGATGATTTTTTCTTTTTCTGAAGGAAAAATGATGTAATCTTCGTTAAAAATATCTAATGCTAATCCTATAATCTTTACCACATCCAGAGTTTCGCTTTTTTGTGCCGGCATCTGTGCAAAATTCGAAAACGCAGACGCAATAGAACTCATGGTGTCAATCTGCTGAATCAAGGTATCACTATATTCCTGAACTTTTTGTCGAATATTAGGATCTTTGGGGTCAAATTTTCGCTGAAAACTCTGCACTGTTAATCGCATTGGTGTTAATGGATTTTTAATTTCGTGAGCTACTTGCTTCGCCATTTCTCTCCACGCTGCCTCTCGCTCACTCTTTGCTAGCATTGCGGCGCTTTCTTCTAACTCATCAATCATACTATTATAAGCATTAACCAATGAATAAATTTCTTCACTGGCATCACCAATATCTATTCGTTTATTTCTCTTATCTAATCTAGTTTGATCTATGGTTTCAGAAATTGTTTTTAAGGATCTGGTAATGTACTTTGATAAAAAATAAGCCAAGACTACTGCCACCAAAAGCATTAACAAATATACCTGCCCCAGACGTTGTAAAAATTGCAACAATTCTCTTGTAATCAAATCATCATCTTCGAGATATGGTAAATGTAGAATCCCTAAAGGTTTTGACCTAACATCTGTAATATAGGTATAGGATGTTAAAAATCGCTCTCCATTTTTTTCAGATTTCACCAAATATTTTTTATTAAAAAGAGATTCCAATGTGTCTAAAATAACAGGATCAATTTGGATGTCGGTAGTATCTTTGGCAAATAGGCCTTCTGATTTAACCAGTAATTCTCCCGAAAGCCCATAAATATTAATCGGCATGGAGTGTTCTTCAGAGATTTGAAAGATTCGTTGTTTCTCTCTAAAAATTAACGCTATATTTTCCTCATTTACAGGGTAAGTTGTCCTTTTTAATACATTATTAATTGTGATTTGAATTCTTTCTTCTTTTCGTTCTAATCGGCCTTGATGATATTCTTCTGCTTCCTCCTTATACTGATAGATCGTAACGGCTGCAATCAAAATAGAGGCCAACAATACCAATATGGTCATAGAGATAAAAATTCGTGTACGAAGAGAAAGTTTTAGTAGCCTCATAATATACTTTGACGGATAAAGATAACAAATATCACACCAAAATAGTTGTAAAAAGAAATCTGTGAACGCGTTGAATTTCCTAAATTTACCTAACGTTTAAGTTATGAATACTACTACACTGCTTTCTGTACAAAATCTTTGTGTCTCTTTTTTATCAGAAGAAAAAGAAAATCAGGTACTTTATGACATCTCTTTTGATATTCATAAAAATGAAATATTAGGAGTTGTAGGGGAATCAGGGAGTGGAAAATCTGTAGCTTCGTTAGCCATCCTGGGATTACTGCCTAACAAAATTTCTAGAATCACAAAAGGAGATATTATCTATGATGGTGTCTCTTTATCAAATTTTAATGAAAAAGAGTATAGAGCGATTCGTGGTAATGAGATAGCCATGATTTTTCAGGAACCTATGAGTTCTTTAAATCCTTCTATGAAATGCGGAAGACAAGTCGCAGAAATCTTATTTCAGCATACATCACTCTCTAAAACTGAAATAAAAACTGAAGTACTTTCTTTATTCGAAAAAGTAAAACTCCCAGAACCTGATCGAGCATACAAATCATATCCTCATCAATTAAGTGGAGGTCAAAAACAACGCATCATGATTGCTATGGCAATAGCATGTAAGCCAAAACTTCTTATTGCAGATGAGCCTACAACCGCACTTGATGTAACGGTACAAAAAGAGATTATCGGTTTGTTAAAAAGCCTGCAGGAAGAATATAAAATGAGTATTTTATTTATTTCTCATGATCTCTCACTAGTTTCAGAAGTTGCAGATCATGTTTTGGTTATGTATCAAGGAAAAATGATAGAATATGGAACAACCAACACTATTTTTCACACTCCTCAAAAAGAATACACCAAAGCATTAATCAATGCGAGGCCTCCGATGAATATTAGATATCAAAAACTACCAACTATTGCGGATTTTTTCGAGGATACAGATCAAAAAAAGAAAATCATTACTAAAGAACAGCGAGAACAACATCATCAGGATTTATATAGTCAACCACCATTACTAGAAGTTATAAATGTAGAAAAAAGTTATTTTTCTAAGGTTGGTTTATTTGGAAAAGCAGAATTTAAAGCTGTAGATGATGTGAGTTTTAAACTATACGAAGGTGAGACTTTGGGACTCGTAGGAGAATCTGGTTGCGGTAAATCCACTTTAGGAAATACCATTTTACAATTGGATAAAGCCAATAGAGGTCAGGTTATATACAAAGGGCAAGATATCACACAGTTATCATCTTCTGAGATACGAAGTCTTCGAAAAGAAATTCAGTTGATATTTCAGGATCCTTTTGCATCACTAAATCCAAGATTAGCTGTTGGAAAAGCAATTATGGAACCTATGCAGGCACATAATTTATACAACAATGACAAAGAACGAAAGCAAAAGGTAATAGAATTACTAGAGCGAGTAAGCCTAACCGAAGAACATTTTAACCGTTACCCACATGAGTTTAGTGGTGGACAACGACAACGAATAGGTATTGCTCGTACTATAGCATTACAACCAAAACTTATTATCTGCGATGAATCTGTAAGTGCGTTAGATATCTCTGTACAAGCACAGGTACTTAACTTACTAAATGAGTTAAAAAGTAATTTTGGTTTTACCTACATCTTCATATCACACGATCTGGCTGTAGTAAAATATATGTCTGATCAATTATTGGTTATGAATAAAGGTAAAATAGAGGAACAAGGAGATGCGGATTTGATTTATGAAAATCCACAAAAAGAATATACTAAGAAGTTAATACAGGCAATTCCTAAAAGCAGGTAAATAAATTCGCAGGCAACAACATAATAATCTAATGGATTACATTCTTTTGTTGAGCAGACAGACTGTTGAAACAATGGAAGGATATGAAAACATTTTTTTCTCATAATTTTAGCTACGTTACATGGTATAGTACCACTCCAAGTAAACAAGTCCACCTTCTGAGATGGCCTTGTTTAACATGGCTTAGATACCGTCTAATTATTTAGTAATTCCAAAGCGCGTTCTATTCCGCTATCTTTTTCTACTTGAAAATCTAAAGAAGACAAAAATGGTACTCGATTTTCTTGATTTTCAGGACCAATTCCAACAACTTCATACACGACTCCTTGTGCATCACTATATATTTCATTAGATAATCCTACTTCTGCTCCATTAGGTAATATATGCGTAAGAATAGTAGAAAAAGCACCATTTGTGTTCTCTCCTACAATGGTTACATACGGTAAATCTTTCATACATAACGTAAAAAGTTCTGCTGCGCTTACAGTATATGGACTTGTAAGCAAAATAATATCCTCTGTAAATTGAAAATCTCCTGCTGGGGCTACAGAAAAGGATGTATTCTCTGTAAAACCGTCACCTAATCTTGCTTTTTTAAAATATGAAACTCGTTCTTGATTCATAAAACGGGATACCATATTTAAAGCTACCGTATCATATCCTCCATCGTTAAAACGTATGTCGATAATCAGTTTAGAAATCCCTGATACTGAAAGATCGTTCATCATCCTATCTAATACAGCGTTTAATGTTGACAACTCATCACTAAAATTTGTCCCATATCCTTCCATTGTTGCAATAAGAATGTACCCAATATCATCATTGATCAATCCCCATATGATATTCTCTCTTTCATCTATTTCAAAATCTCCTCCTAAATATTCTGTTACTATTGTTGTCGCTTTTTGATCGACAAGATCAAAATAATCATCTACATTCTCTATGATGAGATCTCCACTTAAGTTAGCATTCAGTTTTTCCAATAATGTTGGATCTCCTGATTCAATTTCAATACCATTCTCTTCATCGGATATACTTACATGTCCATCGTCTAATAAATAAGCTAACTCTTCTATAATATCATAGAAGTTATCAGCCGTAATTTGATCTTTTAAGTTCTCGTACTGAGACCAATCAATATTTCTTGTTTCAAAAAAAGCATAGTAATCATTAAAAATATTCCAGAAGTGGTCAAAATTTACCTTTGGATCTTCTGTAGCAGAAATCTGATCAGGTAGGCAATTCGGATTTTGATCTGGCAATCGAACAAATTTTATTTCAGAATCAGATAATTCTGAAGAGGCTATGAGTTCATTTTTACCAATTACATCAAAGTTAAATCCAAAGAAATCTTGAAGAACAAAATCATCGTTTTGAATTGAACATCCAGCAGCATTTACATTATAGAATACATCTTTATCGTCAGTAAATTCAAAAATCCAACCTTTGTCCGCTATTGACCAAAAGCCATTTATTGGATCTGCTGCTGGAGGAGTATCATCATCAGATTGACAGGCAGTAAAAATTAATAAAATCAAGATTAGAAAATACTTTTTAAAATGCTTTATTATTTCTGTTTTTATGTTGATATATGAATTCCTCATAGTTTTATTTTTGAAATTATTCTTACAGGTAAAAAAAATGTAAAGCTTAATTCTTTCATCAAAAAACCACTTGAGTGAAAGAAAACAGCATTCTATGTTATGAAAGGTTATGAAAGTCATTAAAAACGATATCCAATACTGAAGGTAGCATAAGGCACCAAGAAATTAACCTCTCTGTCATTCCCTTTCTCAAAACCAAGCCCTACACCAACTCCAGCCTCATAATTAAAATGATTGCCAATGTTTCTTCTAATTCCCCAAGTAGCAACAGTCAATAGATGGTATAGATTAGATTTTTCAGCTTCTTCAGTACTATGAAAATGATAGCGAGCTCTGAGTGACATGTAATTACCACTGTTACCATCTATTCTTTTATTCTTATCAGCACGCTTTTTTAGATTGTAGTACCAGCGAGGCTCTAATGCTAAAACAGGTCTAATGTTTGCTGTATTAAGACCTCCTAACCCAACTTCACTTCGTAAAGCAACTTGATTTGATAATTTTAATTCATTGTGAGCCCATATACCTAATAATCCAATTTGAATCCCAAAAACTGATTTTTCTACTGATATGTCTTTTTCATTTTGAGAAAACCCAAAATAAGAACTCATTACTAAAAGAGAGGCAAAAAATACTTTAGTCATTTTTATGTTTTTTGATTTACTTTGTTAAAAGTATGAGCATCAAAAAAATAAAAATGCAATTTTAGAATTGTAGAAGTCCTAATACGGGATAACTACATAAATTAGGACTGTTTTTGAAGTTTCCTGTGAGCACCAGGCGATATTCCTTCACTGGTTTTGAAAGTACTATAAAAAACACTTTTGGATTTAAAACCAGCTTCCATACCAATGGCCTCAACAGAATATTTATTAAATACTGGATTATGTAATAGATTTTTGGCAGTTTCAATTCGATATTCATTTACAAATTGAGTCACACTTTTGTTAAGCTCCTGATTTATGACTTGCGATAAATATCTTTCGCTAGTTTCCAGTCGATTTGCCAGATCCAATCTGCTTAAAAGAGGGTTTTTATACAGTTCTTCTTCATCCATCACCTCGTATAATTGACTAATAATTTTGGAAACTGTAGTTTCGTTTATTTTCTTTTTTAACTGAGTTCCATTTGTCCTTTTTGAAGCTAAATATTCGTGTATTTCATCTTTTTGAACTACTAGCTGTAGTCTGAAAACTCCGTAATACAATACCCACCACAATAAAAAGGAAAGCAGTATCCATAGAAAACTTGTAGCATATTCTGAATTGAATACATAGAACTCTATAGTAGATAAAAGCCAGCATATAATAATGCATATCACAAAAAGGTTTAATCTTAATAGCCAACGCTTTTTATCTTCTGAAATAGTATGAGAACCTTTTATTAATTTCCTTCCCCAAAAGATTAAAAACACATTATAGACAAATGATGCATTATCCATAATATGAAATTGCAGATCAACAAATTCTGAATTATAGAAGTTAAAAATAGTATCTAAATAAAGAATAGTTTCTATAATCAAAGAGCTAATGAAGGGAAGATAAAGCCATTTATACCAACTTTCTTTAAGGTACTTATGCTGAATTTGAATTAGAAAATAGGTAAATAGAGTAACTCCAAATAGGTACTCCAATACAGGATTGTTTAAAAATTCTAAAACCGTATCTTCTATGTCAAACCACCCTAATAAGGTCAAACTTGTCAACAAGAATAGTGATAGAGATAGATAGTTATTGGCACGATTCTTATAAAAAGAAATAGTGACTAATGAGATACTTATAAAATATCCTATACTTCCACTGACAAGAATTGCAAAACCTAATAGTATAGTATTCAATCTTTGAAAAAATTAATTATGCTCAAATTATTATTAATGTTAGTTGGTCTAAAAACTCGTTTTTTATTTATAGGATAAATATAAGCTGATGTATTGGTTTTTTGATTTAGTTTTTTTAGACTAAAATTTATTAAATTTTCAAGCGCCATAATAATCTAATAGACACAACCAAGCATATTACAAATAAAAAAAACCTGTTAAGCTTAAACAGTCTAACAGGTTTCATTCATCGCGACTTGGGGAGGTTGCGATTAATTAACAACAAAAAATCACATCAACAAAAATACTTTTTTCGCCACATAAACACAGTTTGAAATCAATTCTATTGTAGGTTTGATCGATTTCTGTAGACGATTTATACGTTTTTTCATAATAGGGGAAACTTGTGTGGGTTAATAATTTTTTTTAATCCTTATAAAAAATAATATATATAGGGGACACTATTTTTTATCGGGACACTAATATGCAAAATATTTTCAACAATAACGTTTAAATACACAAAAAAATCGACGAAATACGCAAAATTTTAACATTTAAATGCATATTGTTGATTTTTAAAGGTTAAAGTAAAGGTTTAAGGGTATAGAGATACTGTTGAAAGTGTAGTATTTTTCTTTCAAAAACAAGATAATCAGATCCTGTCATTACTAAACGACTCTTTTGCTAATTTATTATTCGTAGAGGTTTAATTATTATTCGTTACCATATTCATAGAATTAGATTTAAATTAATCCAATATCATTTCAGGAATATCCCCTTCAATTATAAGATTTCCTTCAGTAGCATTCTTAATTTCTTCTACAGATACTCCAGGAGCTCTTTCTAAAAGTTTAAAGCCTTTATCTGTAACTTCAAGAAAAGCTAGATTTGTAACTATCTTTTTCACACAACCAACTCCTGTAAGCGGAAGTGAGCATTTTTTAAGTAATTTAGACGCTCCTGCCTTATTCGTATGCATCATCGCCACAATAATATTCTCTGCACTGGCTACAAGATCCATTGCTCCCCCCATTCCTTTTACCATTTTACCTGGGATTTTCCAGTTTGCTATATCTCCTTCTTCAGAAACTTCCATTGCTCCCAAAATTGTTAAATCAACGTGCTGCCCTCGAATCATACCAAAACTCATTGCAGAGTCAAAAAATGATGCGCCTGGCATTGTAGTAATAGTTTGTTTCCCTGCATTTATAATATCAGCATCTTCTTCTCCTTCATAAGGAAAAGGCCCCATTCCTAAGACACCGTTTTCGCTTTGAAACTCTACTTCTATACCTTGAGGGATATAATTGGCAACCAATGTGGGTATACCAATTCCCAGATTAACAAAATATCCGTCCTGTAGTTCTTTAGCAATACGCTTTGCAATTCCGTTTTTATCTAACATAATTATTTTCTTCTAATCTTATATGAATTAAAATGATTGGTTGACTTACCTTCCTGAATCCATATTAATAATGGTATTGAGATCACAGCCAAAGCTATAAGACCATAAAAACTTAAAAGAATAACAGCAACTACCGCACTTATTATAAGAGCAAAAAGTATTTTTCTATTATCAACAACGGCATCTATTCTATTGATATGTTTTTTATCTTCTTTACTACAATAATTACATGTAACCTGTACTTCATCTCCAACTTTCATTTGTAATTCACCTCTGGTTGCTGTTACTGGTTTAAATTTATTTTGAATCTTACATTGAGAGCATGTAAACTCTAATTTCATACTTATTAATTTAAATTTGGTTGAGGCGTCATCCTTAAATAAGGTTTTATCTCTTTATGCCCTTTTGGAAATAACTCGGCTATTTCTTCATTGGACACAGAAGGTACAATAACACAATCTTCTCCAGGATTCCAATTTGCCGGTGTGGCTACTTTATGATATGCTGTTAACTGAAGCGAATCAATAACGCGCAATAACTCATCAAAATTTCTTCCTGTAGAAGCTGGATACGTTATTGTAAGTTTGATCTTTTTGTCTGGTGCGATCACAAAAACGGAACGTACTGTTAATTGGCTATCTGCATTAGGATGAATCATATCATATAATTCTGATACTTTTCTATCTTCATCGGCGATGATAGGAAAATTAACCGTTGTGTTTTGTGTTTCATTAATATCTTTAATCCACCCATGATGAGATTCTAAACCATCTACACTTAATGCTGCAACTTTTACATTGCGTTTACTAAACTCATTAGTGTATTTTGATACTGTACCTAATTCTGTAGTACAAACAGGAGTATAATCTGCTGGATGTGAAAACAGAATACCCCAGTCTTCTCCCAACCAATTATGAAAATCTATTTCTCCTTCTGTAGTTTGTGCAATGAAGTTTGGTGCTTCATCTCCTAATCGTAATGCTGCCATGATTTATGTGTGTTTTAGGTTTTAAAACGAATATTATTATTTGAATTGATATAAACTTTTTAATTGAATACAAAACGTCTATTATTTTGCTTCAATCAAAAAGTTTAAACCGATTCTTTTTTACGAACCGTACGTTGCTCGATTCTTTTTTCATAATCTTGTCCTTGAAAAATTCGTTGAACAAATATCCCAGGAATATGTATATGGTCTGGATTTAAGGTTCCTGCGGGAACTAATTCTTCTACCTCTGCTACTGTTATTTTTGCAGCACCACACATACAAGGGTTAAAGTTTCTTGCTGTTCCTTTAAATATCAAATTCCCAGCTTCATCACCTTTCCAGGCTTTTACAAATGCAAAGTCGGCTTCAAACGCATGTTCTAACACATACATTTTGCCATTAAATTCTCGAGTTTCTTTTCCTTCAGCTACTTCGGTACCGTAACCTGCCGGAGTATAAATTGCAGGAAAACCTCCCTGGGCAGCACGACATCTTTCTGCCAAAGTTCCCTGCGGGATAAGTTCTACATCCAACTCACCACTAAGCATTTGACGTTCGAATTCATCATTTTCTCCTACATAAGAAGAGACCATTTTTTTGATTTGCTTTTTCTGAAGTAGAAGCCCTAATCCAAAATCATCAACTCCTGCATTGTTGGATATACAAGTAAGACCTTTGACATTAGATTTTACTAGCTCTGTTATAGTGTTTTCGGGAATACCGCATAGGCCAAACCCTCCGAGCATGAAGGTCATATCATTTTTGATACCATCTAAGGCTTCGGTAACATTGGATACCGTTTTACGAATCATAGTGTTCTAATTTTAGCAGACTAAAAGTACTAAAAAAAACAGTACCTCATCTTTTGAAATTAGATAGTTTTAAGAATATTTTAATCCTTAAACAATGCTCTTTTAAAGGCTGAACTCATCTATGTTTTCATCCTGGGTACTATTTCTCTTAAAGGCATTACAATCTACTTCGATAGTTAAATTTTCTGGCTTAGGAAAAGCTTTTGTAGAAATTTTTAATGTTTCATCTGCATAGCATTTTTTCATAAATAGTCCCCAAACGGGTAATGCCATTGTAGCTCCCTGCCCAAAGGTAGTCGTTCTAAAATGTGTAGCTCTATCATCTCCGCCAACCCAAACTCCTGTACAAAGGTTAGGAACAATACCCATAAACCAACCATCACTTTGGTTTTGTGTTGTTCCTGTTTTACCAGCTATAGGGTTCGTAAACTTATATGGGTGGCCAGTAACTACATTTTTTATATCATATCTCGATGAAGGACCTGTACGTAAACGCACTCCAGAACCTGATTGCGTAACTCCCTCCATTAAATTAATAGTAACATAAGCAGCTTCTTTACTAATTACATCACGTGTTTCGGGAACAAATTGATATAGAACAGTTCCATTTTTATCTTCAATACTAGTAATAGTTACTGGTTTGGTATATATCCCCTGATTAGCAAATGTACTATAGGCTCCTACCATTTCTGATAATTTCAAATCTACCGATCCTAATGCTATAGAAGCTACTTCAAGAATATCTGATTCTACTCCCATTTTCTTTGCAAGACGAACAATAGGCTCTGGCCCTATTCTATCCATTAAACGCGCAGAAATTGTATTCACAGATTTGGCTAATGCTTCTTTAAGACTCATATATCCGGTATAGTCTGCATCACTATTTTTTGGTGTCCAGTCATTGTCAATCACACCATGAGAACCTGCCGAAATTGTTATTTGAGATTTTGGTATGGTATCACAAGGCGAGAGTTTAAGTTGATCTATTGCTGTAGCATATACAAAAGGTTTAAATGTAGATCCTACCTGGCGTGCTCCCTGATATACATGATCATACTGAAAATGCTTATAGTTTACCCCTCCAACCCAGGCTCTAACATGACCAGTTTGCGGCTCCATAGACATTAATCCCGAACGCAAAAACTTTTTATAATATAAGATAGAATCTTTAGGAGTCATTATTGTATCAATATCTCCTTTCCAGCTAAATATGCTCATCTCTGTCTTTTCATCAAAAGATTTTCTTATTTCTTTTTCACTTTTACCCTGACTAAGCATCTTTTTCCATCTGGCAGACGACTTAATACTTCGATTAAGTATTCTTTCTACTTCGGCTTCTTTTAAATCTCTAAATGGAGAGGTTTTATTATCTTTTTCTTGCTTATCAAATTCTTTCTGAAGGTTAGCCATATGCTCTTGTACTGCTTCTTCGGCATATCTTTGCATACGAGAATCTATGGTTACATTAATTCGTAACCCATCTCTATAGATATCAAAATATTCGGGTTCGCCTTCTGCATTTTCTCCTTTAGGGTTCTCTTTTACCCATTTTGACATCCAGCTTCTTACATATTCTCTAAAATAAGTTGCAGTTCCATCATTATGACCTTCTGGAGAGTAATCTAGTTTAAGTGGCAATTGTTTTAAACTATCTCTTTGTTTTTCTGTGATGTACTCGTATTTCTCCATCTGATTAAGAACCACATCCCTTCTGGTTTTTACCATTTCTGGTCTACGAAGTGGATTATATAATGATGAATTTTTTAACATTCCTACTAATACAGCTGCTTCTTCTACATTAAGATCTTTTGGGTTTTTTCCGAAGTAAATTCTTGATGCAGAACTTATCCCGATTGCCTGGTTAAGAAAGTCATATTTATTAAGATACATCGTTACGATTTCTTTCTTAGTATATTGTCTTTCTAAACGGGTTGCAATCACCCATTCTTGTATTTTCTGCAAATACCGCTCGATTTTATTTTTTGATCCCCCAGTAAACAATTGCTTTGCCAACTGTTGTGATATCGTACTTGCTCCTCCTTTGGTTCCTAAAAAAACAAATGCTCTTAATGTTCCTCTGGCATCTATCCCCGAGTGATCATAATATCTCGCATCTTCTGTTGCCACCAAAGCATCGACCAAATGCTGTGGTAGGTCTTCATAGCTTACAGGAGTACGATTTTCTTTAAAAAAGGTTCCTATCTGTACCCCATCTGAAGAGATAATCTGGGTTGCCAGATCATTTTGCGGGTTTTCTAGCTCTTCGAATTTCGGCATTTCTCCATAAACGCCCCAACTAGCCAGAAGAAATAGTAAGGCTATTAAAAACACTCCCGATCCAAATAGTATCCAAAATGCTTTTATATATTTTATAGTATTACTCGCTGGAGTCTTTGCTCTTTTTTTTGTTGATTTGGGTTTTGCCTTTGCCATATCTCAGCTATTTAAATCTTTTTTTAAAGGTCAGAGGAATTTTTCCTTTTATCGACATCACCTTCTGGCCTTTCTCTAAAAACGTTTTAACAATATATTTTTTGTATCTATCGGTAGATAGATTCTATTTTTATACTTTATTAAGGGTTTTGAGTATTTTCTATCCTAAATCCAATATCTGTAATTCCATCTAATGAAGATATCCCATTTACTTCCCCATTCTTTCGCATGGCATGTTCTATAGTTATCGTGTAATTTCCTTTTTCTTTAAAACTTACATTTTCTTTATACCACAATTTATTTTCTTTAAGATCAGAAAAACCTGTTCCCAACCATTTTCCATCAGGGGCTGCAAGGCGATATTCTAATGTATCAGTAAGCACTTTACCATTTGGAAATTTCATTTCACTAATTAAAAACAAATTACTGTATTTGTATTCATTATTGTTACGAACATTTATAAATAAATTATAGGATTGTGTTGTATCGAGTTCTGGAAGCGTAAAACTCACTTCTTCATCTATTTCCCATGTATTATCTACTGTATGATATGTATCGAAAACCTGTTTATCATCACAGGAGATAACACCAATTACAATGCATATTACTAAAAAAAACCTAAGCTTTATCATTATTCCTATTACGAGACCTACGTTTTTTGTTACCCCGATTATTTGACTTATTTGTGTTATCAGAATTCCCTTCTTTTGATTTTTTTGAAACTGCCGTCTGCTTTTCTGAAGATCCTTTACTTTTATTTTTCCTTTTATTACGATTTCTTCTTTTACTACGTTTAGGCTGATCAAATCGCGTTAAGCTATCTTGTCCTACAACGTTCTCAAAATCTGTTTTAGTATCTTCTATTAATTCTAAAGCAAAATCTTCTAAGCTTGTTACTTTTTCATTGTTCTTGTTTGCTGTAATAATTTCATTAACATCTTCGGTAGATATTCTATGCCAATTCATCCATTCACCTTCATAGGCATACCACAACAATCCTTTAAAAATATCTATTTTTTGACATACAGCTGTTCCTTTTTCTGTTTGAAGCTTTATATCTGTCTTAGGGAAACTATTAAGTGCGTCGATATATGCATCTAATTCATAATTTAGACAACATTTTAGTTTTCCGCATTGACCAGCTAGCTTTTGCGGATTTAAAGATAATTGCTGATACCTAGCTGCGCTAGTATTTACCGACCTAAAATCGGTAAGCCAAGTAGAACAACATAGCTCGCGACCACAGGAGCCTATACCTCCTAATCGTGCAGCTTCTTGCCTAAAACCTACTTGTCGCATTTCAATACGTGTACTAAATTCGTGTGCAAATTCCTTTATCAACTGTCTAAAATCTACTCGTTCTTCTGCCGTGTAATAAAAAGTAGCTTTTGATCCATCTCCTTGAAACTCGATATCAGAAATTTTCATTTGTAGCTCTAATCTAATTGCAATTTCACGAGCACGAACCTTCATCTTTTCTTCTCTATCACGAGCTTTCTGCCAGATATCGATATCTTTTTGAGATGCTTTTCGGTAGACTTTTTTTATTTCTTCACTATCAAGTTCAACTTTCTTTTTTTTCATCTGGATGCGAACTAACTCTCCGGTAAGAGTAACAATTCCTACATCATGACCAGGAGAAGACTCTGTCGCTACAATATCTCCAATGCTTAAAGAAAGATTTTCTGTATTTTTAAAGAAGTTTTTTCTGCCATTCTTAAATCGTATTTCAACATAAGAAAAAGGTAGTGATCCACTAGGAAGTGACATGTTGGATAACCAATCGAAAACCGTTAATTTATTGCAACCATCTGTACCACAGGTACCATTATTCTTACAACCTTTCGGCTGCCCGTCTTTTGCGGAGGAACAACTGTTACACCCCATATTTTTTATCTATATTGAAATTTGTCTGCGATCATAATCGCAACAAATATGGTTCTTACTAAAGTTAGAAATATATCATTTCTAACATATCAATCGTTAAAGATACTATGAAATGGGGATAAAAAAAACTATCTGCTACAGTATCTTTACCTTTTCGGGCTTTACTTCTTGTATTTTAATGCTTTCGAACGACCTTTTTTAAAGATCTTATTACTATTTCCTTTACCTTTTCGTAATGCCTTTTGTTCTTCAAATGATAGCTTATTAACCTCCATACATTCTGTTGAACAACAGTTTTCCAGTTCTGTTGCGCAATTCTCACATTGTATAAACAATAGATGGCACGCTTCATTTTCGCAATTTACATGGGTATCACATGGGGTACCGCATTGATGACAATTAGCTATTATATCACCAGAAATACGCTCTGCTCTTCTATGATCAAAAACAAAATTTTTACCCAGGAATTTATTTTCTAAACCTTGAGCTTCTACTTGTCTTGCATATTCTATAATACCACCTTCTAATTGAAATACATTTTTAAATCCTTTATGCTTATAATATGCACTAGCTTTCTCACAGCGTATACCCCCTGTACAATACATCACTAGTTTTTTATCCTCTTTATGATCTTTAAGATCTTCTTCGATAATATCCAAAGAGTCTCTAAAAGTATCTACATCTGGTGTAACCGCTCCTTTAAAATGACCAATTTCACTTTCATAATGATTACGCATATCAACCAATACAGTATCTGGGTCTTCGATAAGTTCATTAAATACAGAAGCATCAACATGAACTCCTTTGTTGGTTACATCAAATGTGTTATCATTTAATCCATCTGCCACAATTTTTTTACGAACTTTTACCTTTAGCTTTAAAAAAGATTTTGTGTCTTGCTCTCGTGCAATATTTAGGCGTACATTTTCAAGAAAAGAAATACTATCCAGGTGTTTTTTAAAAGCTTCAAAATTTGGTGCCGGAACAGATAATTGCCCATTTATACCTTCTTTGGCTACATAAATACGCCCCAAAACCTCGAGTTCGTTCCAATGAATAAAAAGGTGATTTCTAAAAATTTGTGGATTACCAATATGTGCATATGCATAGAAAGATAGCGTAAGTCGGTCTGTCCCGGCCTCATCTATAAGAGCTGCTCTCTCTTTTGCACTTAATTTGTTGTACAGTTGCATGCTATACTTACGTTTTAAGTTAAAAAGAAACTATTTATTTTTGCTAAAGTACAAATCGTAAAGTAATATTCAAAAACTCTTATTTGTGTTTTTAACAAAAAAAGATTTTGCCATATTCACTACTCTCAAAATATTATTATTTTGTTAAAAAAATTTCAGTCCTGAAAAATGAAACTCGCAACCTATACTTTTATCTAAAGTAATTCATCTTTTCGCGAAAGATAGACACAAACCTTGAGTGTCATTAAATGTTCAAGGAACATAAATTCTTTAAAAGAAATTATAATGAAAAGCTTAAAAAATCTAATAGGTGCAAAAGTGCTTGACAAAAGACAACAACAGATCATTAATGGTGGATATATTACCGGAAGCGGTAATTGTGATGATTATTCTGCAATTCCATTATGCAAACCTAGAGACACAGATAATTCAGATAATGCAAATCAATAAATTCTAATTTCTGAATATAAAAAATGCCTTGAAATATATTTCAAGGCATTTTTTTGGGCTAATTCGTTATTAAATAATTTAACGATTAAAAAATATAATAACGAAGCTAACCACCTTCTACTATACAATTACTAATTTTAGTAATTGTGCAGCCATCAAGATTATGTCTTACGACCTTTTTAAGAAATTTCATCTCTCTCCTTCCTACTGCTTTTGTTCATGTTTGCTTTTTATGTAGATGCTATAAAAACAAAAGGGTTGCGTATACTCATAAAAAAATATTTAATCGATGTCTAGTACCAGCTTAAAAACTCTAAATCCTAAGATAAAACATAGGTATTCGTTGTTAATAACGATTTTAGAATCCACATCTCAACTACAAAAAGAAATAGTACTTTAGCAAAAAGTTTATTATCAATGTCAAATCCCGATATATTTGAACAACAAATGAGTACAGAGAAAGACGCAAAATTAAAAGCATTAAAACTTACCCTTGATAAATTAGATAAAGCCTACGGAAAAGGAACTGTAATGAAAATGAGTGACAGTTCTGTACAAGAAGTAGATGTAATCTCTACAGGCTCTCTTGGTTTAGACCTTGCATTAGGTGTTGGTGGGTATCCCAGAGGAAGAGTTGTTGAAATTTATGGACCAGAATCTTCTGGTAAAACAACACTTACTCTGCATGCTATCGCCCAGGCACAAAAAGCTGGTGGTATTGCAGCATTTATTGACGCAGAACATGCTTTTGATCGTTTTTATGCAGAAAAACTAGGTGTAGATATAGATAATTTGATTATTTCTCAACCAGATCACGGTGAGCAGGCCCTAGAAATTACTGACAACCTAATCAGATCTGGAGCTATTGATATTATTGTAATCGATTCTGTGGCAGCACTTACTCCTAAAAGTGAAATCGAAGGCGAAATGGGAGATTCTAAAATGGGTCTTCATGCGCGATTAATGTCTCAGGCACTTCGAAAATTAACCAGTTCAATTAGTAAAACTAATTGTACTGTAATTTTTATTAACCAGCTTCGTGAAAAAATTGGAGTAATGTTTGGAAATCCTGAAACGACTACTGGTGGTAATGCTTTAAAATTTTATGCTTCGGTACGTTTAGATATTCGTCGTTCTACACAAATCAAAAACAGTAATAACGAAGTACAAGGAAACAAAACACGAGTTAAAGTAGTGAAAAATAAGGTAGCACCGCCTTTTAGAACTGCCGAATTTGATATCATGTATGGAGAAGGTATTTCTAAAAATGGAGAAATTATTGATATTGGTGTAGACTACGAGATTATCAAGAAAAGTGGTTCCTGGTTTAGCTATCAAGACACCAAATTAGGACAAGGACGAGATGCAGTGAAATCTTTACTTAATGATAATCCAGAACTTATGGAAGAGCTTGAACAAAAAATCAAGGAAGCCATAAAAATTGCAAAAGAATAAAACTTTCTTAATAAAAATACTAAAATCCCGAAGCTTCGGGATTTTTTTATACCTTAAAAGCAACCTTATCTATATTAGAGCATCTACCTAATGGATGAGTTATATGATCTCTCAAAACCCCAAGAAAATGAGAAGGATAAAAATAGTTTTAACATTTTTACTAGTAGTTATCTTAACTGGATGTTCTGATGACGACGATGGAACAAGTTTCTTTTATGAATTAGCTACTGTACAGGAAGCTTCGCTACCCGATCAGTTTAATCGAGAAGAAACCTATACAATTACTGTGTCTTATTTTAGGCCAACAGACTGTCACTCTTTTGCAGGATTTGATTATGACAGATTAGGAAATGAACGAACTGTATCTGTTGTCAATTTGGTAGTTAATCAAGGTAATTGTAAAGACTTAGAAACGACAGATCTAGTCGAGGTCTCTTTTGATTTTCTTGTAGGAAATGAAGATTCTTACATCTTTAGATTCTGGCAAGGAAGAGACGAAAATGGAGATAATCAATTTTTAACCGTAGAAGTACCCGTATTATAAATTAAACCCGTTTTTATATATTAGAAAATGGGTAAACTAAAAATAGTTGTTAGTGGGTTTAGACCAACTCATAAAAAGATGTAAGAAAAAAAATGCTCAGGCACAAGAACAATTGTATAGACTATACAGTAGTAAGTTATTTTCGATTTGCTTAAAATATTCTAACGATGCTTCGAGTGCAGAAGATACCTTGCAAGATGCTTTTATAACCATTTTTGATAAAATCGGTCAATATAAAAACCAAGGCTCTTTTGAAGGGTGGATAAAACGAATAACTATTAATACAGCATTACAGAAATATCGAAAACAAAAAGTTTTTGATATCATTAATGAAGAACAGATTGAAGAAGTTGAAGTTGAAGTCGATGAAGAAGAGATTTCTCTAGATTATCTTTTAGAAATTATACAACAACTACCTGATCGATATCGATTAGTATTTAATCTTTATGTGTTAGACGGTTATTCTCATAAAGAGGTTGCAGAGATGCTACAGATATCTATAGGAACCTCTAAATCGAATCTTGCGAGAGCAAGAAATATTTTAAAAGAAAAATTACAAACCAACCAAGAACTATATGTTCGACCAATTGAAGAACGAAGATGAATGATAAAAAAAATATAGATCGTTTATTTCAGGAAAAATTCAAAGATTTTGAAGTCATTCCCGATGAAATAGTATGGGAAAAAATAAAGGCACGTCAAAACAAAAACAAAAAAAGAATTTTTCTGATTCCATTTTGGTATAGAGTTGCAGGTGTTGCA
This sequence comes from Aquimarina macrocephali, assembly GCF_051627225.1. Lineage (NCBI taxonomy): Bacteria > Pseudomonadati > Bacteroidota > Flavobacteriia > Flavobacteriales > Flavobacteriaceae > Aquimarina > Aquimarina macrocephali. The sequence continues at coordinate 2,197,431 of NZ_CP151795.1, read as the reverse complement.
GCATTAATCGCACTTATATTTGGTATAAGCTCTTTACCTTTAAATAATGAGCTACAACAAAATAATACGATCACTGATTCTGATACTCAAAATACAATTGAACAAACCAAAACAACACCTGATAATCAGGTTAAGCCTCCTACAGAAAATGTTATAGTAACTTCAGAAGAAAAAGAAACCAATTCTGTTGACAAAAAAATAAAAACCAATAATCAAGATCAAGACAATGATGCTGGTCAACATAATTATTTTGAGCCTTCTGTAACAAAAGAAAATGCGGTTGCTAAGACTTTGGAACAAGTACCTTCGCAATCCAAAAATAGTGATCAATTAGATCCTACCTCGCAGTCTGCAACTAAAAATCGAATCGCAGATCATGCCACAACAAATAATAACAGAACAGCACAAACCTCTTCTAAACAAAAAGAAGACCCTATTGTTACTAAGGAGAATACAATTGAGAAAACCACTATTGCTAATCAACAGAATGAAAGATCTACTCCAGAAAAAGAACATCCTCTTTTTAAAACACCCAATGAGAGAAGTAATACGAATACTCAAGGTTTAGCAGAAAAGAATAGTGATGATGATATAAAGAACAAAACTCCAGAAGAAGAAGAAGAAGAAGCCGAAAGCCTAGATGATAATGGTAAGAAATCCATTTTTGATGTTATTAATAAAGAAGAGGAAGAAGAAATAGCTGAAGAGTCAACATCAACCAAAAAATGGAATGTTGCTCCTAATGTCGCTCCCGTATATTATAGCTCTATCGGAAGCGGGTCTTCTATCGATTCTCAATTTTCAGATAATAACAAAAACGGGCAAGTAAATATGAGTTATGGTGTACATGTTTCTTATGCTATAAATAAAAGATTTAGTGTGCGTTCTGGAGTAAACAAGGTAGATCTTAGTTATAATACCGAAGGTGTTGGTTTTTCTCCTTCGGCAGTAGGTCAAAACCTGGAAAATGTAAACTATAACTCTTCCGCTGGAGCAATTTTAATCTCTGACATCGGAAACGTAAGAAGCACCGATATTGGGTCTGAATTTTCAGATATTAACAGAAATGCGATAGATCAAAAACAAAATGTAGGGTTACTTAATCAAAGTATTGCCTATTTAGAGGTTCCGTTGGAAATGAAATATGCCTTGGTTAATAAAAAAATTGGCGTAAATATGATTGGAGGTATAAGCACATTATTCTTACAAGATAATGAAATCTCTATAGAGGCTGGTGATTTTGAAACTCCTATTGGTGAAGCCAGTAATCTTAATGATGTGAGTTTTAGTGGTAATATAGGGTTGGGTGTCGATTATAAAATATCGGATCAATTTGAGATTAATCTTGAGCCTATTTTTAAATATCAGTTTAATGCATTTAATGATAATGCCAATAATTTTAAACCCTACTATTTTGGGGTATATACTGGAGTAAGTATCAAATTTTAAGAAATATAAAGATTTTTTAGTTGGTTAGGTAGTTATTGCAATTTAAAGCAATGATGAACAAAGCCGTTTCTGGGGAGAAACGGCTTTATTTTTATAAGGTAAGACCAGATTCTAATGTCTTCAAAATAACACCTCTTGTTTCTTCTTTTAGTTCTTTTTAATAAGCTCACAATCCACGTCACAACCGAAAAGACATTTCTTTATTTTTAATGGTTTAGGCTCTTTCATGTCTATTTTATTCATTTTCCTTTAAAAGTCTTCTGTGTTCTTGTGATATCTTAGACAAAATCTCGATTATGTTTTTTAATTTTAGACCAGATCTAGATGATCGTAAATGTTTATCTGTGATTTTGCTTAATAATTTAGATTCATTTTTAACCCTTTTAATTAAATCTTTATCGGTTAGGACAATGTTCAACACGGTAATCGAGTCTTGTGCTCGTGTAAAATACTCTATGTTTTTTTCGTAAACACTCATTGATTTATTATTAGATTCTAAAGGAACTGAAGTGCCTAATAAAACTGAAGTAATCCTTTTTGTGCCTCCTACCTGTTTAGCTTGAGCAACAACAAAGTTTAAGGAGCATAATAATAGAAGGGTTGCTATTGGTTTTAAGAGGCTGGCTTTTTTCATAATATATGTGTTAGGTAATAATTATACTAAAATAAAAAAACAAGACATAAATATTTAGTATTAAAGAAAATCTTTCATATTCAATCCGGTAGCCGTCTTTTTTCTATCTGTTTTATTTCTTCCAAAACAAGGTTGATTATGGGGTCTGCCTTTTTAAGTATCTTCTCGTTTTGTTTTAAAACCTCCTTTTTTATCACAAGGAATAAAAAAACTGCCTCCATTTTTATGTAAAAAGTAAGCCTCTATACTACCCTAACTCTTGTTTCAACAGAAATGTCTTTAGCTAGGTTTTCAAAATTCATAATTACGCTTTTGTTTTTTTAGTCTATTTTCTTACAACAGCAAATATTCTTCTGGTCTATAGGGAGAAACGGCTTTATGTTTTTTATAAGGTAAGACCCGATTCTAATGTCTTTAAAATCAAAACTCTCGTTCGTTCTTTCAACTCTTTTTTATCCTCATGCGTTAACCCTTCTGTAGGGATTTCTTTAAGAACGCGACCCCTCATAATTCCTGGGCTTCCGCTAAAAAAAGTATACGAAAATCGTTTTTTATTATCTAGAAATGCTAATGGTACTATAGGGATTTGGTGATCTATCGCCAATCTGAAAGCTCCGTCTTTAAATTCATCCAAAATAACAGATTCATCATCGGGGACACCTCCTTCAGGAAAAATACAAATACTTGTACCGCCATGTAATCTTGCTTGTGCACGATCAAATACTTCTTTTCTGCTTCGCTGGCTATTACGATCTACCAATATACAAGTACGTTTATAGAAAAATCCAAAAACCGGGATTTTAGCCAGCTCCTTTTTCCCTACAAATACAAAAGGATTTTTTATAGCATATAGCATTAGCATGATATCGGTCATCGAGGTATGATTAGCAACAAACATGTAACTTTTTTTACGATCTGGTTCTGCTTCTTTGGTAATCTTTGGTAAAAAACCTGATCCATACAATACGATTTTTGCCCAAAACCTAGCAACCACAAAAAACTGCGGGTACCATTCTTCTCTTGACGAAAACACCAATAATAAAGGAAACATAACAAGTATAGGAATACCCATAACGATATAAAACCAAATACGCCATAGTAGGATAAGTATGTTTCTTAGTATATGCATCTCCCCAAAAATACACAATTGGTTTGAGCTATGTGAACAAAAAAATTACCTTTGCCGAAAATAGTATGGTTATATACCTAAAGTATAAAGTAAACAGAAGGCAACTTATGATATTATAATCTGCAAACTGTGTACAGAGAATTAAATACAGAGCTAATTTTTATAAATTAAACGGTACCTAACCAAAACTTAAGGCTTAAACCATAACACAGATCAATATATCACTATGTCCAGAATTCTAACAGGAATACAGAGTACAGGCACTCCGCATTTAGGAAACCTATTAGGTGCTATCATTCCGGCAATCCAAATGGCCAATGAGCCAGAAAACGAATCGTTTTTATTTATTGCCAATATGCATTCACTTACACAAATCAAGGATGCCAATACATTACGAGAGAACACCTACTCTACTGCTGCTGCCTGGTTAGCTTGTGGACTAGATATAGAAAAGACTGTTTTTTATCGACAGAGTGATATCCCACAGGTAACAGAATTATCTTGGTATCTAAGTTGTTTTTTTCCATATCAGAGATTAACGCTTGCACATTCGTTTAAGGATAAAGCAGATCGTCTCGAGGATGTAAATGCTGGATTATTTACATATCCTATGCTAATGGCGGCTGATATTCTGCTTTATGATGCAGAAATTATTCCTGTAGGAAAAGATCAATTACAACATCTTGAAATGACTCGTGATGTAGCTTCACGAATGCACAATCAAGTAGGTGAAATGTTTGTAATACCCGAAGCCCAGGTGCAAAAAGAAACCATGTATGTACCAGGAACTGATGGTGGCAAGATGAGTAAATCAAAAGGAAATATCATTAATCTGTTTTTGCCAGATAAGAAACTACGTAAACAGATTATGTCTATTGCGACTGATAGCACTCCGCTAGAAGAACCAAAAGATCCAGATACCTGTAATTTATTTGCCTTATATAAGCTTATCGCTACTACAGAACAACAAGAGGAAATGCGTAAGAATTATCAAGGTGGAAACTATGGATATGGACATGCAAAGCAGGCTTTTTATGAATTACTGATCAAAAAATTTGCTACCGAACGCGAACGTTATGCCTATTATATGGCCAACCTTAATGAAGTAGACGAGGCCTTGGCTATAGGAGCCAAAAAAGCTACTTCTATTGCCGATACTGTATTAGCAAGAGTTAGAGAAAACGTTGGGTATTAGATGTAAGTTGATTATAGTTTATAATTCGTTACAAAGTATAGAAGAAGCAATGTTATAAAGCCTTTTAGCTAACAAAAATCAATTTGCCAACCAGATCTATCAAAGAAGCGTTGGGAGTACTAACTTCGATAAACCTGACTTGACAATCACATAATGGGGATTTTGTAATGGGTTAAAATAAGTTCATCATTTTACCTTTAGGATTACATTATATGTTTTGTTTCTTTTATTAAAAATAACAGGGTATTTTCCTGGCTTGATAACATTGCCCTTAAGTCCTAGTTTTTTTAAATATACTTTGTCTAAAATCACTGTGTTTTTAAGATGAAACATACTGGGTTCTGCTTCTAGAGTTTTAGAATCTCTATACATCATGTTATTAGGCTTATAAAACTGTAGTCCTAAAATATTTTTGTTCATAGCAAATGGTATTGCTTTTGTATCTGATTTGATCGTCAATTTCAATACATCTTTAATAGAATTAAATACTCTCGGATCTACATTATCATATACACTCCATGGATCATTGTACACCCAGTCACATCTAATTATTTTACAAAGATTTAAATAAACAGGCTCTGGCGTAATCGGGTTAAAGACATTTGGCAAACACTGTATCTGTGCACATACCCCAATTACAGACCCACTTGGATCACATCTACATGTCATATCTCTATCATCGCAAATTTGTTTATCAAGTGTTAAGCTATATATACAAAGCCCTCTTTGGGAGGCTCCGGCTTTTTTAGAGGTGTTTTCTTTTACATCTTCTGCGGTTTGTTCTTCTATACTGTTTTCTTGCTCACAGGCACATAGGGTGATAAGCAATACAGCAACAATATTTAATACTACTTTTTTCATGATCAATACGGTTTTAATAAGAGTTATTACTTTGTTTGGCCCAACATTTTAAGATCAATTGATTGAATATAGTAAAGTTATAAAGCAATATATTTTGATAATATCATAGATGTAACGAATCCTAAAAAATATGTAACATCGAAATAAAGGGGGATTTACCCCCTATTTTTAAAGGGGTTAAAACTAGTTTTAATCATTATTTTGAATGAATGATGGTCAAAATACATAACTCATATAAAAAAAATTAATACATCTCATACGGGAACCCGTAAGAAATGTAAGAATTTTCGTCGTAATTTAAGATCAGGGAAAATTCTTAAGGACATGTTTAAAAATCATGTGAATCGAAAATTACTAGTTTTCAGAAAGTACACTTTTTAAACAGTTTCTTAATTGCGGGATCAATACCTATACCTAGAATAAAGTATACATATAGGTTAGGTTTTTTAACAATTTTTAGTGCTACAAACATGAGATATATCTATTCGTATATCCTATAAGCTAGTATTTGAATTTATCATCTTTAGCCATCTTCAAAAATGACTAATCTCCTGTTAGCAAAAAACAGCAGGTATCTTTATTTAGTTAATCATTTGATCTTAAAATGTTGACCCAAACAAAGCAATTCTATTGCAATATTAAAAACCTTAAAACCTGATAGTAACCCAAAAGAAGAGAAAACATGAAAATATAAATTAAAAATCAATAGTCATGACAGAGAAAAAATTATACGAACGGTTAATGCGTTACAAAAGCAAATATGGTGTAACCCAGGAAATGTTACAGCATTACAAATGGGCTGTAGAACTACTTAAGCAAAGGCAACTTACAGTGAATGGTAATAACCAGAAAGAAGGGGTTTAAATCAAAGTTGTTTAAACAAAATCATAAGTAGTAACAGAGTTAGTCCTGCTATAAAAAGTACTAGTATATAATATGAAACGGATTTTTCATTAGACTTGTTTGAGACCTGAAAGTAAATAATTATTTTCTAGAAACATCTCTGTATATTATACTATGCCGAAACATGCATCAAACAAAAATGGGTGTTTTGGTTTTTTTAGCTACAAAGTAATTCGATATATTAGTCAATCCAAATAAAGAAAATTACACTATTATGATTCTGAAAAGAGGTCATTCTTTGGCGCCGATTTATCAAACATATGATTTTAATGATTTTTTGATCGGCACCAGTAATTATCAAAACCCAATTGAAACCGGTGTTTGGCATTCTCATGAAAAACCAGTTATCAGTCTAGTACTTTATGGAACAAATACAGAATACCGTAAAGGCAAGGAAGTAGAAAGAGTTGGTGGATCTATAAATTACTATAATTCATATGAATTACATAGAAATGTCTACACTACCTTTCCTTCTAAACATATCAATTTGGAAATAGATGATACTTTTTTAAAAAAATATGACTTTACAGAAGGATCACTTGAGCTAGCTGTGGCAAAAAATTATAATGCTCGTTTCACTTTCATAAAATTAATGAATGAAGCAGAAATTAATGATTTGCAATCTTATAACGCTATAGAGATGTTATTTGTCGCTTTTATAGAAAACTCTCTTAACTTTAAGGATGAAATATTATTTCCAAAATGGATGTTATCTGTTAGGGATCTTTTAAATGATAGATGGGATGAGAATATTTCTTTAAAAGAAATTGCCGACAAGGTTAATGTACACCCTACTACAATTTCTAAAAATTTTAGAACTTACTTTCAATGCACATTAGGCGAATATTCTCGTAAATTAAAAATAGATCGATCACTTGATCTGTTAAAATCTAAACAATACTCACTTACCGAAATAGCATACATATGTGGTTTTTCTGACCAAAGTCATTTTACTCGGGTTTTTAAATCTATTTCTGGCTATCTACCAAAAGAATATTCCAAAGTTTAGCTTAAAGCAAATTCTGTTCTATTTTTTAAAATAACCCTTCCTTTTATTTGTATGATCATTTCTTAATTAATGCTATAGAAATACTATAGTGTGAAACAATGTATAATTAAATACATCATGGCAATAAAAGGTTCATCAATCATCATTTGTTTATTTGGGTTAATTTTTTTTTCGAGTTATTCGCAATCTAAAACAGATTCATCTATTTATAAATACCCTTTACTAATTGACAAAATTGATTCTTATGTAAAGGAACAGAAAAGCAAAGGATTTAAAGGAACGGTGTTAGTTGCCAAGAATAATGAAATTATCTTAAACAAAGCTATAGGTGATTCAAATCTAACAACTAATTCTGCTTTTTATATTGCTTCGGTAACCAAACAGTTTACAGCAACAGCTATTCTTAAACTTCAGGAACAAAGTAAACTATCAATTAATGATCCAATAGCCAAATTTATTAACGAAGTTCCTTTAGATAAAAAAGAAATCACCATTCATCATCTTCTCACTCATACTTCTGGTCTCGCAAACAATTATGTTACAGATGGTATTAAAAACAGAGAAGAGGCAATCAATGCGATTTTATCCTCTCGTTTAGAATATAACATCGGTGAAAAATATGGCTATTCGGCAGAAGGGTATAATCTTTTAGCTATTATAATTGAACTGGTTTCTGGCGAGACTTATGAAAACTACATATCACAAAACTTACTAGCTCCATCAAATCTAAATCATACTGGTTTTTGGGGGTATGAAGGTAGTAATCTCACGAATATAGCCTCATTTAATAATCCTAAAACAGTAAAATCATTATCCCGAAAAGTTTATCGTAAAGGTGTTAGTATCGCAAACTACGGCTACAAAGGAGGGACTGGAATTTTTAGCACATCTCAAGATCTATATAAATGGATAAATACCATTAGATATAGTGATTTTCTGAATCCAAAAAGTATACAACAACTATTTAAACCTCATAAAAATCTGAAAGGTGATATTACCAATGGTGTTTCCTATGCCTATGGATGGCGAGTTGAATATAAAAATGGTGAGTTAACACAAATAAGACATGGGGGTTTAGAAGATGGTTTACATGATGTTTATATTCGTAGCTATACTAATGGTGAGATTATTATCGTTTTTTCAAATTCCGGAGTGTATGAAGGGAAAGGGAAATTTAATGGCAAAGAATGTTGGAGTATTGTTTTGAGTACTGGTTTACAAGATATTCTTGAAAATAACAAAGCAAAAACTACTATCAAAAAATAAAAAATCTATTAAAAAGCATATCAACAGCTGACATACAGTTGTCACTACCCTATTTTATTTTTGTTTCGAATTAACCCACTATTTATAATGGCAGAATTATTGAAACATATTTACACTCATGAGTTTTTTGAAGAATTTACAGTGGCTCTTCAAAAAATTGTTCCGGATTTTGATACCTCATCTTTTTTTAAACAAATTTTTGATTCCGAATGGAAAAACAGAGAATTGAAGCAGCGTATGCGTCATATTACTATCGTATTGCAACACCATTTATCTCTCGATTATATCAAAAACATAGATGTTTTATTAAAAGCTATTATACAGCTTCAAAAGGAAGGCGTTAATGAAAATAGTTTAGAGTATATGTTTCTTCCGGATTTTGTAGAACACTATGGGATGGATCATTATGATGCTTCTATACTAGCAATCGAAAAAATTACCCAATTCACAAGTTGTGAATTTGCTATACGGCCTCTTCTGATAAAGTATCCTAAAAAAGGAATACAACAAATGAAGAAATGGTCACAGCATAAACACTCTATGGTAAGAAGGTTATCATCTGAAGGTTGTAGGCCACGTTTACCCTGGGCTATGGCGCTTCCATTCTTAAAAATCGATCCAACAGCTATCCTTCCTATTCTCGAAAATCTAAAAAATGATGAATCAGAATCTGTACGAAGAAGTGTGGCTAATAATCTAAATGATATTGCAAAGGACAATCCCGATATTGTTATTCACCTTGCAAAAGAATGGTACAAAAAATCAAAAGAAACTGATTGGTTAGTGAAACATGGGTGTAGAACCCTTTTGAAACAGGGAAATGCAGAAATCATGAACTTATTTGGTTTTGGTGATATCCAACATATCAAAATTGACAAACTACAGATCCTTACACCAAAAATTAAGATTGGAGGTAGGTTAGAATTTACTTTTCAACTTAATAACACCGGCAATTCTGCATCTAAGCTACGATTAGAATACGGGCTTTATTATCAGAAAGCTAATGGAAGCTTATCTAAAAAAGTTTTTAAAATAAGTGAAAAAATATATCCAAAGAAATCAATAACTGTTATTAATAGAAAGCAGTCTTTTAAAATAATTACGACCAGAAAATTTCATACAGGATTACATCAATTATCCATCATTATTAATGGAAATGAGTTTGAAAAATACAATTTTGAACTTACTCTGTAAAGATTAAAAAATGCACAAAGGTTATTTATCTAAAATGGCTTAAATATTATTTAAAAACAAAACCTTGATCTCAATCCAGATCTCTCCTTAGAAAAAGTAGATAAACTTTTAGGGTTGAATATTCATAAGGCTTCTGCATTAATTAATCAGTAGAGTCAAAAAAATTAATGATTTTATTAATCATTACAGAGTTAAATATATAAAACGACTTTTTTAGACAAAAGAACGGTAAACTCACTATTTCTAATAGCTTATGAAACTGGTTTCAATAGTCTTTCTTCTTTTAATTATGCTTTTAAAAAACTTGAGGGAATTACACCATCTACTTTTCGAAATCAAAACTCTTCAAACTGATGGAATTATAATACTGTCAGACAACTTTATCATTTAAAGAGGCTTTTAATACTATTCATAGTTAATTAGCATCATAGTTTCTATAAAAATCAGAAAAAATAAACTATTAAGATTAAATGATGAAAAAAATACTACTTTCCCTGTTGCTTATAAGCATCTCTCCAACATTTTTATTAGGACAAAATGCTACTTTTGATACCAATAGATTAAAACGAATAGAAGAGTGGATTAGCTCTGATGTAATTAACAAAAAAATGCAAGGAGCAATTGTAATGATTGCTGATAAAAATAATATCATCTATTCTTTTGCTAATGGAAAATCAAACATTGAGAGCAATAGATCACTTAAAATCGATGATTTCTTTAAAATTGCATCGATGACAAAAGTCATTACTACTGTTGCCATACTGCAACTGTATGAAAAAGGAGTATTTGACCTGGATGATCCAATATCAAATTATCTTCCAGAATTAAATAATACTAAGGTGCTAAATCCTAATCCAGAGAAATTAGAGTATATCGATGCAAAAAAACCTGTTACAATTCGGCTATTACTAAATCATACTTCTGGTTATGCTTATGGAGGTAAAAGGATTTCTAAAATTTATAAAGAAAATCAAATCGATTTCTCTAATCCAAAAGAATCAAATCTAGAAGAGTTTATCAAAAAAATGAGTTCAATCCCATTAGTAAGTCAACCAGGAGAACAATTTACTTATGGTCCATCTACCGATATTCTAGGATATCTAATTGAAAAAGTAAGCAACACAACTCTCGAAACCTATTTTAAGGAGCACATATTTAATCCTCTTGAGATGAAAAATACAGGGTTTAATATTTATCAAAAAAATAGTGATAAATTAGTAGATACCTATATTATAAAGGATAATATATTAATCCTTTCAAAAAACACTACCTCTTTTGATAAAGGCAAAAAAAACACAGTATATATGGGAGGTAGCGGTCTTGTTTCTACTACTAGTGACTACTTAAAATTTACACAAATGCTATTAAATAATGGTGTATATAAAGGTAAAAAAGTTTTATCTAGAAAATCAGTTGAACTTATGCAGACAGATCAATTAAAAGGCGTTCTTTACCCTAAGGGTTTTAATCCTATTTTGGGAAAGAATAACACTTTTGGTCTTGGTGTAAATATAATAACGGAATCAGGAAGTAGTAATGAATTTTATTCTGAAGGGGCTTATTTTTGGGAAGGAGCGTACAGTACATCTTTTATAATAGATCCAAAAGAACATTTCACAGCCGTATTTATGACTCAAATGTCTGGTCGAGAAACTTTAAGAATTAGAAAAAACTTCAGAAAGTTAATTTATCAGGCACTTGATTAGTAAAAAATATTATACCTATTTTTTTAAATACAATCCCTAATGAAAAAAACACTTAAGATAGTTGCTACCACTCTATTCTTGGTAATATTATTTTTAGCTGGATGTATTCTATGGCCACTACCTCAACTAGAGGTCCCGAAGGCGCATAATAGCATACTTATAAAATCTATCAATATTATCGATGTAGAGTCTGGTGCGATTTTACATAATCAAGATATTCTTGTCGAAGGAAATACTATTAAGGCCATCGATAGTGTAATCAATTCATCATCTCATTTTATTATTAATGGTAAAAATAAATATATAATTCCTGGGTTATGGAATATGCATACACATTCTACTCAACAATCAGAGTGGCTTCATCATCCTCTTTATATTGCTAATGGAGTCACAGGAGTAAGAGATATGTCTGGGCAACTTAATAAAAAAGACACTTATTGGGCTGGTAGTAAAGAACGCTTACAGTGGAATCAAGATTTGGCGCAACATATAAGAATTACCCCAAGATATGTTTTACAAAGTAGTTATCAAATTGACGGAAAATATTCTGTTCCAAATAGTTTTCCAGAATTCTTTAAACTTCAAAAAGAAGAAGATATAGCGCCATTCCTAGATTTTTATAAAAATGAGGATGTTGACTTCATAAAAATCTATATGCAAATCCCTCCCAAATCATATCGAAAACTAGCCTTAGAAGCTCCAAAATATGGAATTCATCTTGCAGGGCACAAACCTATATTTATTAGTCTTGAAGAAGCTATACAACTAGGGCAACGTAGTTTTGAACATGGTAGAGTTTTTATGTACGAATGTTTTCCAAAAGCAGACAGTTTAAAAAATTCTAATAATTGGAAAAAAATTTACACAGCTTCAAAGAGGTCTATGGTTATGGATTTTGATAAAAAGAAAGCGATACAACTCATGGATCTAATGCGAAAAAATAATACCTATTGGACACCAACTCTTCAAACGCTTAAGTCTGATGCTTTTGCTCACACCCCAGCATTTATAAATAATCCAAATAGAAAATATATCCCAGCAATAAAACGAAAATTATGGTGGAATCCAGGGATCAATAAAGCCGCTGAAAAAAATCGTTCTTTAAAAGAAAAAGATTTGAATCTTGATTTTTATAGAGCATCACAAAGACAAGTTAGTATGGCGCATAAAAGAGGAGTGCCAATTATGGCGGGAACTGATGTTACTGATGCTTATGTTTTTGCCGGATTTAGTTTACATACAGAATTAATAGATTTAGTAGAAAGTGGATTATCTAATCTTGAAGCTTTACAAACTGCTACTATAATTCCGGCCGAATATAGTAAATTGAACAATAAGTATGGAACTATCGATATTGGAAAAACAGCAGACCTAGTGCTCCTTAATAAAAATCCACTAGAAGATATATCATATACTCAATCTATACATGGTGTACTTCTCGATGGTATATATTACAACAATAAAAAAATACAAGAATTAAAGGACTTCACATCTTCTATAGCTTCGGCTTTTCACATCAACATAAAGGTAGCTTATAGTTTGCTTAGTAGTCCCTTAATTAGAATTCAATTAGCTGATTAAACTGAAAAAAGCTCTAACATAAAAATAGGATTTTCTTTAGTATTTTTACATAGATAACATTTTGCAACTCTTAAAATGAAGTGATATGTGGACAGAACGGTTAGCATTTTATGACAAGCTTATAGATACCAATCCAAGTTTCGAAAGAAAAGGAAAAACAATGCCTTATACATCTGTTAATGGTCATATGTTTTCGCAATTAAATAAAGCGGGTGAAATTGGTCTTCGACTTTCTAAAGAACAAGGAACCCAATTCATGCAAGAACATCAAACTACCGTTTTCAAATCCTATGGTGCCGTGATGAAAGAGTATGTATTAGTTCCCGAAAAATTGATGCAAGATTTTGAACTACTTTCCTCCTATCTTAATGATAGTTTTACCTACGCAAAATCATTAAAACCTAAAAACTCTAAGAAATAAATACGAATTCTATGAATGATATGTCATTCTCCCTTTTTATTCTATTTTAAATTTCCATTTTTTTAAACCACCAATTAGAAATAGTAAACCAATAATTACTGCTACAACAGATTGAATAGTTTCGGGTATTGTAGTTGTCTGTTGACTTATATTATACAACTGTTCTGCAATCCCACGAAAAAGATATATAGAAGCAATTGTATAGATGCCAAATTTTAAGAAAGGAAGTTTTTTGATTTTTTCGCTTGCAGAGAGTCCATAAAACCCAAAAATTAAAAAGATTAATGCAACAAAAATTGTTAGCAAGTACGGAAGAGAAAAATGAATTTGAGCAAGTGCTTTCATCTCTTCTAGTACACCAGTTTTTTCAAACATTTGTTCGGGCCAAATGAGTCCGATTAAATGACCTATCCCAATTATTATATTTATGTATCCACCTATTTTAAGCATTAGTCTTTGATTTTTTAATTCCAATAATTCCTAATATTCCTATAGGCAATAGTAAACCCCATTGAGGTGCTAGTATTGATTTATATACACTTGAAAAGATAAAAGCGAATGAAAAAGCGATGTATAAATAACTTATGAAAGAAACTAACTCTATGTTCGCTTTCTTTGTTGTGTTAAAGCCATATTTAAAATAGAGTATTGAAGAAGCAAATAAAATACTAGTAACCATATGCCAAACCCCCAATAATTCAGTTTTTATTTGTAGGTCAATGTTGCTTTCCATGAAAGGATTAATCAAATCTAATTGACCTCCAATTAGGTGCAGGATTGCAGTAAAAATATTAATTACTCCAGCAATTATCCAGTATTTATTTTTCTTCATTATGTTGTTTATTTGATGTGTTATGTATTTTATTACTATTGTAGAGCATATAAATTGCATGGGGTAGCATTAAGAAAGTCATGCCTGAAAAAGGAATCATATACACCCCAATAAGCACGATTATCAAATATGTCCACATGAAGTTTTTGGGAATTTGTCCATTCGTTTTCTCTGCATGGTTTACCAGAACACCAATAGGGATAAGTAAAAGTCCGAAATAGAAAAACCAAAATGCTGCGAAATTTTCATAATTCATTTGTCCATCGAGTAAAGGAAATTCGAAAAGACCTTCGCTTATTTTAAAAAAAAAATTGTCTGCAAATCCTGAAAACTGTTTCCAAAACGCCCATGATGAAACTCCTAATAGTGAGTGAATAACCCCAAAGAATATTAATATTTTTCCGTGTACTATTTTCATATAGTTATAAAGTGTTTTAATTCTTTCTTTACTTCTATGAGGTAATCTTTAGATTGTTTTTTGTTTTTTAGCATTTCATGATATCCTATTAAGTATTTATAAAAAATACTTGCTTTTATTACCGCATCTTTCTTAGAATACCCAATTTCCTGAAACAACTCAGTGGTAAATTCCAATCTTCTATTGTCAATTTCGTCTATGATCGATTGAACTTCTTTATTCTTTATAGCATAGCGTTTTAAGAAAAATATGAATTCTAAATAAGGATCATTCTTAAAGGTGATTTTCAAAAATTGTTCGATTTTTTCTTCTGAAGATTTTGTTTTTTCAGTCTGCTCTATAATTTGATCTGTCTCTGAAGTAATCCAAAAATTTATAAGCTCACTGATGAAGTTTTTCTTGGATTTAAAATGCCAATAAAAGCTTGATTTGTTACATTCTAGCTTTTTGGCAATCTTTTCAATGACAATACCAGAAATTCCTTGCTCAGAAAAGAGTTTGTATCCCAATTTTATCCAATCATTTCTTTGTGCTATTACTTTTGGCATTATTAGACGGTTTCGTTTAAAAAAACAAATATACAATAAAACCTTTATTAAACGATATCGTTTAATAAAGGTTTTGTATTTAATAATTAATGAAGATAAAATAAGACAGGCCAGATTGATCTTCTGCTTTCTAAAGAGCAAATTTTATGTAAGAATACAAACTACTGTATTCAAATCATATGTGATATTAATACATGAATATGTATTAATGTTCAAAAAAATTAAGGAAATTTAAGGTATAAAAACTTAGTCAAAGTCTTTGGTAAAGAAATCTTTTGGAGATATTTCAAAATATTGACAGATTTTAAAAAGTGTTGAAAATGAAATATCTCGTTTACCTTGTTCAATTCTTCCGAAGTGAATTCCGGTATCATTAAGCGCGTCTTCTTGGGTCACATCTTTTTTTGACCTCAATTCTTTTACACGTTTAGCTAATATATTAAGTAGCTCTTTTTTGTCATATTCTTCCACAATGGAAAATTCAGCTTAATAAAACATATTTTCAATTACCGATCGGTAATTTTTTATTACATTTGTTACATCAGATGATTATGCATGACCCAAGAAGAGTTATATCAATATATGTTAGCCTATCAACAGGAGCATCAGTTTTGTGAAAAGGATCAAAGCAATTTTATTGCTTTACTAGAAGCACTTAAGCCTGGTAGCACTGATACAACATCATCAGAACTTTCAAGTTCGTAAGCATGTGCAACATTTCTATGGATGAATAAAAGATATTACTATCAATATAGTTTTTAACAAAAATCAATGTTTATGACAGAGAAAAAACTTTATGAGCGTCTTATGCTTCACAAAAGTAAGTATGGTATTACCCAGGAAACACAGCAACATTATTTATGGGCACTAGAAACATTACAAAAAAACAATGCTCCCCGCGAATCTCATCAGAAATTTTAGCCTACAAAGAGCCCGTATATTACATACGGGTTCTTTTATTTTGGTAAGTGGCTAACTTCTTGATGCTTTTTTGAATAGATGAATTTAATGGTAGTTTCATATCCCAAATCGGGATCATCATATTCAATGGTAATTATTAGGTCTCCATTTTTGACCGTCACATAAGATTTATTAAATAATAAAATTTCACTTTTATCATACATAAAATAAAAAATACCATCTGATTCTTTTTTCCAACTCCCATGGGTATCTTCTGTATCCTTTATACATTCTCCTCCCGTTCCAAAATCATCATAATAATTTTTCTCAATAAATCTACCATTCTTTAACACTTCTAGAGTTGTCATTTTTTCACAAGAGGAAAGCGGGAATTCTTCCAATGACGCATTCTCTTCTTCATTACTGAACTCTTGCTTCAATTGCCATATGCCAACTATCATAATATTAGAAGCATTAGAATCACTCTTTCCGCAAGAAGACATTCCAAAAAGTATCAAGACCAAAAACGTAGCATAAGCTGGTAAAAGTCTCTTCATATGTTGTATTTCCAATTACAGCTACAAAAATCAGAAAAATACTTCTTATTAACAAATATTTAACGTTAAAATGTGTATTTTATCGATTATAATAGCATTTTATCGATGCTTCTTAGTCTCATTTATTAATCATTGCTTACAATTAAAGTCAGAATTAAATGGTTATTTATAAGAGACAGAATCAAAAAAACTTCTTAAATAAGGACTATCACTGAAAACCGGGTAGTATACACCTTGTATTACATCTATCTTAGTCTATTATTAATCCACTCCTTAATAGTGGTATACTACTATCTCACAACTCTTTACATCAAAATTTAAATTATTAAAAATCAAATCATGACAAAAAAAGTTTTAAAAACAATTGCTGTACTAATGCTGACTATTTTTATTAGTAACTGCGAAAATGATAATAGCGGTTTGGATGCTATCACAGAAGAATCGTTAGACCTTAAACAAACCTCCCCTGCTGAAGAATCATCTACAAAAGTAGCAACGAATAATTGTGTTTATTGGAGTATTGAAAGCTACGAAGGTCCTGTATGGTTTGATTTTAGAGCAGGAAGAAAAGAATATCCTTATGTAAACACTATTATAAATACTACTGAAACATCTTGTGATGGAGCATGGATAGCCACAGGAGGTTTTAAAATAATAGAAAGCACTAAAAGAAAAGCACGTGTTAAAAGAATCAACCAAAATAAAGGTACAATTCAGTTTATCAATGGCAGTCTAGATGGATACCTGATGGAGTTTGATGATTTTGTCCCTAACGGATCTTCAGTTCCATGTCCTAATGAAAGTAATACCTCTATGTATAAATCAGATATAAGATACATGAATGCCGGAAGTTATGTTCCCGAATATACCTACTCCTGGAAAGTTGTAAATTATGGTCGAACAACTCACCATTCTAATAAGACTGTTATTAGAATGCCTTTGGGGCGTTCAACAGTGACTCTTAGCGTATCTTTAAATGGTTGCATCACCCAAACAAATACACAAAGTTATTTCATTGGTAATAGTAATCCAGGCGGACCTAGACCTCCACGAGATAGAAACTAATCACATACAGAGGAACTCTAGCGTATGATAATATACAATAAAGAGACCTTTTAAGTATCCTATTACAAAAACACCTTGCTATTGAACATCATAGCAAGGTGTTTTTAATTAGCACAATATTATTATTACTTCACCAAAATCCCACGTTGATCCATTACCGGTAGGTCCTGAAAAGCATTTTCGTTTATAGTATGTTTTCTAAACAGGTATTTTTTATCGTATAATTTACTGTCTGCAAAGAAAGTGACAACAAATTCATTATTCATCCCAAGTAATTCTTCCTGAAGCATTTCGATTTTGGCAGAGGATTTTGCTTCCATAGTTCCTATACCATGACGTAGTAACGAGGTTTTTCGATCTCCTTCATATCCTTTGGTCACCACCAAAACCATTTCTATAGCAGTATCGCGATCATTAATAATATAGGAGTTCCAATGCTGGGCAAGAAATTCTTCATCCCATTCTTTGATCACTGCAATATAAACACCTTCTACAATAGGTATTTCTATATCTTTCTTCATGCTTGTTTACCCTATAGTGAAGACTTAAATTGTTCTAAAAAACGTACATCATTTTCACTAAGCATTCGAATATCAGACACTCCATATAATAAGAGTGCTATACGATCGATTCCCATCCCAAATGCAAAACCACTATATTCCTGAGGATCTATATTACAATTTTTAAGCACATTTGGATCTACCATTCCACAGCCCATAATTTCTAACCAACCTGTTCCTTTGGTCATTTTATAATCGGTCTCTGTCTCTAATCCCCAGTACACATCTACTTCTGCACTAGGTTCTGTAAACGGAAAATATGATGGGCGCAATCTAATTCTTGATTTACCAAACATCTCTGTAGTGAAGTATTGAAGTGTCTGTTTTAGATCTGCAAACGACACATCTTTATCAATATATAATCCTTCTACCTGATGAAAAAAGCAATGTGATCGTGCAGAAATCGCTTCATTACGATATACTCTTCCTGGAGAAATTGTACGAATTGGCGGCTCATTATTTTCCATATATCGTACTTGAACCGATGAGGTGTGAGTACGCAACAAAATATCAGGATCTGTTTGAATAAAAAATGTATCCTGCATATCTCGTGCCGGATGATATTCTGGTAAATTAAGTGCTGTAAAGTTATGCCAGTCATCTTCTATCTCCGGGCCTTCACTAACATTGAATCCTATACGAGAGAAAATATCGATGATTTGATTTTTCACCAAAGAAATAGGATGCCTAGATCCCACAGCAATAGGTTCTGCGGGTCTTGTAAGATCACCATAGAGTCCCTTTTCTTCGTTTTTAGATTCTAATTCATCTTTTAAGGATTTTACCTTTCCTTCTGCCGCTATTTTAAGAGCATTAATAGCTTGTCCAAATTCTTTTTTCTGGTCATTAGCTACATTTCTGAACTCTGCAAAGAACTCATTAATCAATCCTTTTTTACCCGAAAACTTAATTCGAAATGCCTCGACATCTTCTTTAGTTCTGGCTTTAAAACTATCAACTTCTTCTATATACTCTTTAATCTTATCAATCATCACTATTTTCTTAATAGAACGGCAAATTTACGCATTTTAGGTTAATGGAATAGTACATTAAAGTATTTTGATTCAAATATTATATCTGATAAAAATCGGGTATACCATATTGATCATTAATTCTTTTAAAAAGGGAAAAAAGCTCTTATATTTTTAGCTCCATTTCATACTGATCAACTATGTTATTAAGATCAATCGAATTTAGGTAGTTTAATTTATCGAGAAGTGTTTCGTCTACATTATTAATTTTTACGGTTTTACAAATACTTTGGATTCCTAAAAACAAATGACACCAACCTGATTCATTTTGATTTAAGAGATCAAATTGAGCCAAATATCCATTTACTGGATTTATAACAAAATAGGATTCGGGAATTTGATCTTTTAAAACTTCAAAATATCTGTAATTTCCATCTTTAATTGAGTTTTTGTGATTGTCCCAGGAATAGCATTCTTGATTGGGTAAATTTATCATATCGAATATAGTATAATCAATTTCATTTAACTCAATACTTCTCTTGTCCTCAATATGTATTTTGCCTTTAAAACATTTATAATTTTTGCATTTCTTAAAACCGATGCTTTCATAGGATTTAATGGCAATTACATTCTCTTTTATGACTTCTAAAGAACATTTAGTAATACCATTTTGTTTTAAATCTTTAAGTGCATATTCGTAGATAGATTTCACTATTTTTTTTCCTCGATGTTCAGGAATCACTCCTGTTCCCGTATTAAAAGCAATGATATCTCCGTTTCGTTTATCAATTCCATTTATAATGAATCCAACAAGTTTTTCATCATCAAACATACCATAGGATAAATCAAAACGAACTTTGGCATTATCCCATCTTTCTCTATAATACTCTAGATTCGAAGGCATTTCTACGAAGTAGTTTTTAAATGAAATTAGAAAGCAATCTATTATCGATTTAAACGCGACTTTTTCTAAACTTCTAACCACCATATTATAAATCTACCTGTATTTGTTCGACATGATTATCTTATCAAAATAAGCAGTCTAAATATAATAATCTTCACGATTATCATACGATAATGATTTCATAAATTTGGAATAATTATAACCCTAGTTGTTTTTCTAAAATTGAATATGGTAATAATCCGTTTTTTAAAATGTTTTTGTGAAATTCTTTAAGGTTAAAGTTTTGATTTTTTTCGAGTTCTGATTTCCATTGAAGTATCTTATTAGATCCGTATTTATAGGTTATAACTTGTACCGGCCACCTTTTCATCCTAGCGATTTCGCGAAAAGCAATATCATCTTGCTCTTTGATATGTTGTTGCCAAAATTTTAATGCTTTTTGATCACTCCAACCATAATAATTAAGAGCCACATCCAATACTACTCGTACAGAGCGAATAATATCCCATTCCCATTTTCCTAATTCGTCATATATATTTTGGTATGCTCCTATTTCCTTTCCTATTTCTTCTACATATGCAGCCCATCCTTCTGCGACTCCTCTATATCTAAACATCTTTTGAATATCAGAACGGGGTACTAAAGTTTCAACCATTGCCTGATAATGATGCCCTGGCATTCCTTCATGAATATACAACCAACCTACTTGCCTCTTATTAAAGGATGTATTGAAATAATTATAATAAAAAGTACCATTCATATAAAATCCAGGAACCTGAGATAAATTTTTATTGGTTCCTTGTTTGATTTTTACTTCTGGAATCCTATCCAAAAACGGAAATATTTCTGGTAATTTGTCCGCTACGGTTTCTCTGATTTGAAAAAAACTCTTTTGAACCATTTTAACATTAGAATAAAAAAATACCGAATCCTTAATATGTCTACTAAAATCTAGGCTATCCATCCCGGATTTGACCTGTATTTCTTTGATTTTTGAGCTTACCTTTTCTATTTCTTCTATCCCCAATGCATATATCTGATCTGGTGTTGCTTCT
Organism: Aquimarina macrocephali; assembly: GCF_051627225.1. Taxonomy (NCBI): domain Bacteria; kingdom Pseudomonadati; phylum Bacteroidota; class Flavobacteriia; order Flavobacteriales; family Flavobacteriaceae; genus Aquimarina; species Aquimarina macrocephali. Next base: position 2,176,273 of record NZ_CP151795.1, on the reverse strand, counting down.
TTATCCACCCATTTTTTCAGGAAATACGCATACCAATCTTTTCCATTTGATACATCAAATATTTTGGTGGCTGGGATACTGTCCCTAATTGTATTTAACCACTTTTTTTCGATAATAATCCTCTCTAGGTTAAGCTCACATTCATAAAGCAGTACTTCATAATCCAATCTATCCTGATCAGACAATTGATTTTTCTTAATCTTCTGCAAATTATTTTCTAAGGAGATAAATACTTCTTCCTGATTCTGAACAGATTTCTTATCGCTAATGTTTTTGAGATTTTCTACAAAAGAAAGTTCTAGTCCCGGAAGATCTAGTTTTTTATAATCCTTTATAAATTCTTTGGATATAGTTTCCCATTCAATAGATTGGCTTTCCGTTTTATTTTGACAACTAAATAGGAAGAATACAAATACCTGTACTATAATTCTTATATATCGATTTACCATATTCATTTGATTTTTCAAACCTGTTTTTAATACAATAATACTATGGATATCCTACTATAGTTTGTGCAATCTTGCTATTTTATATATTGAGAAGGTGGTATTTTGTAATGTTTTTTAAATCTTTTAGAAAACGAGGCTAAATCTGTATACCCTAATTGATAAGCTATCGAGGTTAAAGAAATCTCATCGCCATGTAGTAGTTCTTTGGCTTTTTCCATTCGCAACTGTTCCTGCATTTGTAATGGAGTCATTTTAAAACAAATTTTAAAAACTCTGGCAAAATGATACTTAGAGATTCCAGATATACTGGCAAGAGTGTTAAGTGAAATTTTATGAAAATAATGTAAATGAATATATTCTCTTGCTTTAAAAAGTTTTGAAACAAGAAGTTTTTGCGTGTGAATCCTTGTTGTTATCTTCTGCAAAGAATCCTCAATTATGTCTAATTCTTTTTGAAAACTAAGTAAATCATCTTTAAAACCAGTAATAATCCCAATAGATTCTTGGGCAAAATCATACCCTGAAATAGTATTGGAAAAATCGTATAAAGATTTGCCTAGTCCTATAGATAAACTTCCCGAAAATGGTTGATTAAATAGTAAATCATTTTTCAAAAAATCTGATATCTCGACACCTAATAATCCTGGATTTATATCTAAACAGAAACCTTTGGTATTTATATGTTTAGAACACACCTGGTAGTCTACATTTTCTCTCAGGATAATAAATTGACTCTTATATACATCTAATTGATTTCTACTCGTTTTATAATGCTCCTTTCCTTCTACTACATATTTTAAAGCAATACCAGTAGTCTTACCAGTGTAAATTGCTGGCATATTACTTTGAGAAAAATTTATTTTCCCAAAATCTCGATGTCGGTATCTGGTTTGGTTATCGATTCTCTTTACATATTGAAATCAGGTAACTAAATATAATGTCAAAATCATACGAGGCTGTCTAAACTATATATTGACTTACCAAAAAATAACTTACAATTGCTTCTTTCATCAAAACAGATTGCTCACCTGCTTTAAGACCCGGCAATTGTTCTTTAACCATATAATGTGGCCAACCATCATCATCATAGTAATCAAATTCATAATATCCATAAGGCTCTAAGAGGCGACATATGGCAATATGCATTAAGTCTAATTTTTCTTCTTTTTTAAATTTACGATGTAATTGACCTAATTCTTGTACTCCAATTAGATATATAATTCCATCAAGATCTAAATCTTCTCCATCTGCAAACTGATCTGATAGTTTTTTTACTAGGACCTCCCAGCGTTCTTTTAATTTTTCGTCTCTTGCCATTGTCATTACTCAATTATAGTTGTCAAATGTACTTTGGATATTTAATAAGAGTTCACTTTTAAACTGGATAAGTTAGATTAATAGTTCGAATACTGCCAATCATAATTTTACCAGCCGGATCTTATCAAAAAGTTAAGCGTTACAAAAGTAACGCTTAACCGAAAAAAACTAACAATAAATAAAAGGGAATCTGTTATAATTCCCATAGAACGCCTATTCCTGCATATTGGTTTCTATAATTTCTGAAAGAACGGGCGTCTATATCTGTATAATTTGTACTCCTTACCCTAGAATATAGTGTTGCTGTTAATGAAAATCCATTTCCGATTTCGTGTGAGGCATTTACCTGAAAATTCACATATTGGTATTTAAGGTTTTCTCCTATTAACATCTCGGTATTTCTAGCTTCGATTTCTTTATATTTTCTTGTAATATAAGAGAGTGATGTACGCACTTTGGTTATTTCACTTTTATAAATCATATTGATTCCGGGACCAAACTGATTAAAGCCAGAACGTCTGGTAGAGTTATCAATTCTTGTGTAGTATACAAAATTGGGCTTTATTTTAAATTTTTCGCTAAACGGTAATTCATAAAACAAACTTCCTCTTATATAATCCCAATCTCTTTCACCATCTGTATCAATTTCACTGGCATTAAAGGTGTCATATTTTCTTTTTTTGAAATATGTATCCATCCCAATTTTGTGTTCTAATCGATTTACTTCAAAGGATTGAACACTTGAAAATTGAACTCCAAACTCATCAAATTGTAAGTCTCTTATTCCAAAAGCATCAAAGTCTTTGAAATTATAAAATCCTTCTAGTGTCATCTCATTAGCATAAAAAGGTATAAACTTTACTCCTGCAGTGGCACCATAGTTTGTATACCCTAATGGATTAATCAACACATCCTGATCTCCTCCTAAACCTTCTCTATTCATTCGCTTAAATCTAACTTCTGCCAAAAAAGTAGTTTTTTCTGTAAATTTGTGATCATATTTTACTCTCGTACCTAAGCTCCAATAACTGTCATCAAAATTCTCATAGAATATTCTCGAAAAAGGATTTAAATATAATCTCACTCTGTTTTTTTTCCATTTATAGCGATATTTATAATCGATCGAGATGTCTTGATACAGACTGCTCGATATCAAATCTTCTTTTGTAAGTATACTATCATTCACTCTTACTTCTTTAGGACTTTTAAAATAATTGTATTCATATCCTCCCTGTGTTTCGATATCCAAAGTGTTTTTACTTTGTGAAAAACTTAAAGAGTATATAAATGATATGACCGCAGTAAGTATTATATTTCTTTTTTCCATTACAATTTTTCTTCTTTTGTTTAATGAGTTATTTAAATAGCTCGTTTTATTACTTCTTTTAATCCCGTTTTATTTACTAGTTGAATTCCAAGGCCTGGTCGAACATTAATTTCCATAATTTGTGGACCTTTATTTTTATCAATCACAATATCAATCCCCAGATAGTTTAATGGAAATGCCTTTGCTGTTGCAACAGATATTTCCAAAATTTCTTTCCAGTATGGTATGGGGGTACCATTAACCAAAAATGTACTATCTGGGTGATGATTGCTATATTCTTTACCATCATACACTTCTAATAATCTTCCTTCTTTCATGTCTACACCTATCCCTACTCCATTTTGGTGAAGGTTGGCTTTGCCATCAGACCTATCTGTCGGCATTCTTAACATCCCCATCAAGGGTATTTTATTAAGCGTTATGATTCTAAAATCCGGGACTCCCTGAGGATATATCTCACAAAAAAAAGGGTGTGGTTCTATACATTCTTCTACAAGTACTCTATCGTGAGAACCTAATGAAAAGAATCCCATAATGATAGATGCCATATGTTGAAAAACCTGGCGATCGGTAATTATTTCTCCATTGCTAATCCAATTATCATTCTTATCTTTTTTAAGAATTTTGATCCCACCACCTCCACTACCATTAGCTGGCTTAATTGCAACAGAATTATATCGTTGACATGATTTCCATGCTTCCTTAATATCACTATTATACTCGATCACAGCATAGGTTTCTGCACAAGGGATATTATATTGATGTAAAATTTCTTTGGTGAGCACTTTATCATCAGCCAGAGGGTAATGTTTCTTTGGATTATTAGGATAAATGAGTCTTATATTTCTTTCATTTAAACCAATTACACCAGATGCTGCTGTTGATTTTTTATTGAAAATTATTGAGAACATATTCGTGTCTTTTACTATTATCTTCTTGTTTGCTATAGAAACAGGTGAGTCTTTATATACCCTACCTAAAAAGGGTGATTTTTTATTTTTCTGCTTTCAAAAGAGGCTTGAACCTAAACAATTCTACCCATCGTATACCGATGTATCTTCCTAATAACGTGGATGATGCTATGATTAAAAGAGATATCTCTGGGAATAAAACCAGAACAGATGGCAACCATGACCAGGATAGTATGAGATAAGAAATTGATGTCGCTATTAATGTTTGAAACAATTTATCTATGGCTTTTATATAACCATCTTCCAGAGTAGAGCGAGAGAAGCGTTCTGCAGAAATCGTAAGAATAATAATAGGGAAAAATGTCAGTTTTGTAAGCCATTCTATGTTATTCTTAATTCCAAAATGTGTTGCCAACAGGATCACAGATACCATTGTGGTAAGTGAGATTACCAATTTTGGTGTATATAACAACCCTAGTTTATCAAAAGGATAAGATATTAATCCAATAAACGTGATAAGTCCCACGAAAATTGCAATTCCAGAAACGAAACCTGTATGCAACAAAGAAAATGCAATCAATACAGGTAGGAATACTCCAAAAGTTTTTAATCCAACAATATTTCTTAAAAAAGCAACCAAAAATCCCCCAATAGGTAATAATAATAAAAGATGTAAAGCTCCTGATGGTATTACATTTTTATCGATAAGATGCCAAAGAGAAAAACCAGGTAGATCATGAAGTTCTTCAGAATTCATTTTTAGGAAAGAAATATGATTTACCTCATCCATCTTATACGTATAATCAAACTGAATACCTGCAGTATGGGTAATCAAAGATTTATCTCCTCGATAAAGCTCTAAGTAATTAGCAGGCAAATACCCAAAATGATTATTTAATGCATCAAAAGGAACCCATGTTTCATTAATCAATACTTCTACCCAGGCATGTGATGTTCTTTTATCTGTATTTTCTACTATAATCCCACCTCTTATTCTTGCGGGATATCCCAAATTTCTACTTAAAGCCACGAATAATCTACTTTTACCATTGCATGAAGCTCTATTCTGTTCAATTGTGGTTACGGCATCTGTGAGTGTAATGATCGGTGCCGAAGGAATAGCGTATACGTAATCAAAAATATTTTTGATTACCTCTTTATCATTTTTGGTGTTTTGACCGAGTTGAGTCGCTAATTCATTGATAATTTCATTATCAGATTGAATATTCTGAGTAGGTTTAAGATATTTTCTATACTTGCCCGATGCAACATTAAAGACTTTCGGGATTCTAAAATTTCTATTTTTTCCTTCGAAAACAAATTCATAATCCACAGAATGATATGTGTTTTTCTCCTTGGTGTTCCAAATTGCTCTTAAATTTTCGCCAATTTCTTCTTTCTTAGTAAAAGACAGAGTGGTGTCATTTTTGACGTTTTCTTTAGAAATCCTTTGTCTGGGGTTGCTACTGGGTATATATGTTCTTAATGAAGTGTTTTTATCTCCTGATTTAAAAAAGAACTTGTAGTTTATTTTATAAACTTTTTCAGGATTAAAATTGTCATAATTATTGAGGATTGGTTTTATTTTGAGCCCTATTGAGATTATCGCAATTATTGAAATTAAAGTTAATGCAATTTTAAGATTTGTTTTCGAATTCATAATCATCTATTTTTGAATTAATAACAGGTAGGAGCCGTTTCACCCTACCTCAAATCGAAAAAAATTCTTTTTTATGACCCAATCCTCAAAATCTGTTTGTGAACAATCCATATTCACTAAGCTATTCGAGACACATGCTGAGGATATAAGAAATTTTATCTACTACAAATGTGGGGATAAGGAACAAGCAGAAGATGTGATGCAAGAAGCATTTATAAAACTTTGGGATAACTGCAAAAAAGTAATCTTTGAGAGAACAAAAGGGTTTTTGTGTACTGTTGCGAACAACTTATTCTTAAATCAAGTTGCTCATAAGAAGGTTAGATTAGAGTATTCAAAAATACCTCGTAGTACCAAAAATATTGAATCTCCAGATTATGTGATGGAAGAAAAGGAGTTTATGGATAAGCTTCAGAATGCGATTGCCGAACTTTCTGATGGCCAAAGAGAAGTTTTTCTACTAAATAGAATTGATAAGAAAACATATAATGAAATCGCCGAAATGCTTGACATTTCAGTAAAAGCTGTAGAAAAAAGAATGCATAATGCATTAAAGCAATTAAGAAAATTGGTAAAAAATATATGAAAGACGGTAGGGTATTTTACACCTTACCTGTTATTCTCCTGATACAAGGTAGAAATTATGCTTGACGAAAAGGAAAATACATATCTGGCAAAGTGGTTGAATAACGACCTTAGCCCCGAAGAATTAGAAGAGCTAAAAAAGCTTCCAGAATACGATGATTATAAAAAAATCGTAGATGGACTAGCCTATTTTAAGGCTCCTTCTTTTGACCTACAACCCTCATTAGCTAAGACTTTAGGTAAGATTTATCGACCTAAAAAAGCAAAAGTGATCAATTTAAAGCCAATTGTATACACTTTTACAGCAGCAGCTTCTATACTATTAATCATTGGGCTTTTCTTTAACACGGTAAGTTATACTACTAATCCCGGACAACAATTGGCCGTTGTTTTACCAGATGGAAGTTCTGTCGATCTTAATGCCGCATCTACCTTAACACATCAACGTTTTTTCTGGTCACAAAATCGAAAAATCACTTTAGACGGAGAAGCATATTTTAAAGTGACTTCTGGTACTAATTTTACGGTAGCAACCAAATTAGGGAAAATCGAGGTCTTAGGAACTCAGTTTAATGTAAAGAGTAGATCTAATGAATTTAGGGTAGGTTGTTATGAAGGAAAAGTACGAGTCTCCATACAAGATAACCAACAAAAGATATTACAAAAAGGAAATGGTGTTTTGTTAAAAGATAAAAAACTTATAGATCAAACCATTACAGACCTGGAACCTTTATGGAAAAAGGGAGAAAGCATTTTTAATAGCATTCCATTAATAAATGTATTAGACGAATTAGAGAGACAATACGATATCACTTTTAAACGTGATAAAATTGATCAAAATCAGTTATTCACTGGTGGGTTTAATTATAATAACTTAAATATTGCTCTAGAATCCGTTTTAGTACCTATGGGGATAGAATATGTGGTTAATGGAACTACTGTTTTACTTTCTACTCCCTAGCCATAAATACATTAATTATCTAAGAATCTTAACGTTTTAGACTCCTCTAAAACCAAAATATACAATGAAGAAAATTCTGTTACTATTACTTTTTTGCACATGCTCTTTACAGGCACAAATCACTAAAAACTACCAAAAAACGCCTTTACAACAGGTACTTAACGAACTATCAGAATCGTATGATCTCATTTTTTCATTCAGTAATGAAACCGTAAAAAACAAGATCATCACATTGGCTATTAACAATACACCATTAGACGAGATTTTAACTACTTTAAAAACATTAACTAATCTTAATTTTAAAAAAATATCAGATAGACAGGTGATTGTTAGTGCTCCCAACAATAAAGTTGAAGTCTGTGGGTATCTTTTTGATGAAACTACCAACGAACCTCTCTCCTACGCATCAATAAGTATTGAAAACACTAAAACAGGAACTATAGCCAATGACGATGGTTTTTTTCAATTAGGTAGTATAGATAAGAACACAATAATCACAATACAATATGTTGGCTATAAAGACAAAGCGATGAAAGCGTCTTCTTTTAAAGCCTCAAGTTGTCCCAGAATCCCACTTTTTATCGAAAGCACCTCTTTGGCAGAAGTGCTTATTGTAGAATACATCACTACCGGAATTGACAAAAACATTGACGGCTCATTTAGAATTTCGAATGAAGAACTTGGTATTCTTCCTGGTCAAAGCGAACCAGATATTTTACAAAGTATTCAACTAATTCCAGGAATAAATAGCCCGGATGAAACAGCAACTGGGATACAAATTCGTGGAGGATCACCAGATCAAAACCTTGTCATTTGGGATGATATAAAAATGTATAATACCGGTCATTTCTTTGGGATGTTTTCTGCTTTTAATCCTAATGTTGTCGAGAGTGCCAAAATTTTTAAAGGAGGTGCAGATCCAAAGTATGGAGACAGAGTATCTGGTGTTATTGATATTTCTAGTGATAAAAAGGTACCTAAAAAATTTAATGGCGGTGTCGGAGTCAATGGTACTCATGCAGATGTTTTTACGAAAATTCCTGTGGCAAAAACTGTAGGTTTGATACTTTCTGGAAGACGATCTTATACCGATGTTTTTGAAACCCCTACCTATAATGCTCTTTCTGAAAAAGTATTTCAAAACACCAAAATAGTTGAAAATCCGAATCAAGCCCCTGTTCCAGGCGAAGAAGGAGAAGAAGATGATGATGAAGAAGAAGAACGCGAAGAAGCAATTGCCGAAAATAATTTTTTCTTCTATGATGCCAGTGCTAAACTAATTATCGATGCTTCAGAAAATGACAAAATTCTAGCGAGTACGATTTATACCAACAATGATCTTGCTTTCGAAATCAATGATGATGAAGATTTAATTACCGACGATCTTGAGATCCAAAATAAAGGAGTTAGCTTTTCCTGGAAAGGCACTAAACTAGATCATTTTCATCATAGCTTAAAAGCATATTATTCTAAGTATGATTCTGATTATTTGTTCACCGAAAGACAAGAATTACAAATAGAAAAACAATCGATTAGAAAGAATACCGTAGAAGATGTTGGATTAGATCTGAATATCACTTATGATCTTGATACCAAAAATTCGTTCATGCTGGGATACCAATTTTCTAATAGTGAAGTATTTTACACAATCACAAGAGAAGCTGAATTTGAAACGCCAATAAACGAGTCAGACAAGGTAAAAAACAATGCAAATACCATATATGTAAACTATAAATTTTTACCAAAAAATAAGAGTTTCTTCAATTTTGGAATAAGAACATCACATTATTCGATAGTCAATCAATTGTATATTGAACCCAGAGTAAATATTGAGTATCCCATTACTAATCTATTAAGAATAAAGGCAACAGGAGAACTTAGATATCAACCAATAAGTCAATTAATAGAATTTGAAGATACCCAGCTTCGCCTAGAAAATAATTTATGGATACATGCCAATGAAGAAGTTCCTGTATTAAAAAGCACTCAATATTCTACAGGATTATTGTTCTCTAAAAAAGGATGGAATTTTGAGATTGACGGCTATTATAAAAATATCAATGGTTTAACATCGGTCACCAATGGATTTAATACAATCAATAATGATTTATCTACTGGTGAAAGTATAATTTATGGAGTAGATGTATTATTAAAAAAGAAATTCAAAAATTTTAGAACCTGGATGGGATATACTTTTAACGATATTAAATATACTTTTCCTGAAATACAAGAAGCTTCTTTCCGCGGGAATAACGATATCACTCATAATTTTAGAATTTCTAATACATATGAAATCAATGATTGGGAATTTTCTTTAGGTTGGTTATGGCGATCAGGAGCTCCTTTTACCGATGCTGATCTTGTAAATGATGAGATCGAATACGGTGCTGCCAATGCAAAGCGTTTACCAGAATATCATAGATTAGACATTTCTGCTATTTATCGATTTGATTTCAATAAAACTGGTAACTGGAGAGGACAAATAGGTGCATCAATACAAAACATATATAATAGACAAGTACCTATATCTATAAGTTATAGGGTTGATGATAATGCTACTACTGGAGAAATAGAATTAGATAAGTTGCAGCAAGAATCATTGGGAATTACTCCTAATGTAGTTTTACGATTATATTTTTAAGTGTTTTTAATGGCTTGCAGCACTTCATCCCGATGTAATAATCGCATCAATGTTATTTCCTGCTCTGATGTTATGATTCCTACCAAATAATAAAACCCTATACCCATTTTATAAGCTTTATTATTGCCACTTATTTTTCTGAAATGAGGTACATCATTTACATTTTTGGCTGTTTTTAATGATTTCAGGACATGTTTCACCTTATCCTGTAACGAAAGATCTTTAACTTTTTTAAGGTCTATAGAAAATTGAGAAGAGGCTTTTAACACCATGTTACTAGGGTTTAAATAATTCTTCTTCACTTACTGTAGATTGGGCATTAGCTTGTTGCATTAAAAGTAATAATCCCAAATCCTCTTTTTGCTCTAAAGACATTACAGCCATCTGTTCTTTTTGCTTTTTTTTGATATACCATACAATAGCTTTTTCCATAGTCTTTTTTACGCTAGAACCCTCTATTGCCGCTATTAACTTAAGCTTAGGGATTATTTTATCATCAATATCTATTATTTTTCTCATTTTATATATTATATATATAATATGCTAAATATATATAATAAAAATTAAAATGACAAAGTGTACTTATACACAGAAAGAATTATATTTGAGATTCAATAACTATTCATTAATGAATTACATCGATATTATTTTAGGAATTCTTTTGTTATGGGGGCTAATAAAAGGATTTAGTAAGGGATTATTTTCCTCACTAGCTTCTCTTGTTGCTCTTATCGTTGGTATATATATTGCTGTTCATTTTTCTCATATTGCAGGAGGATATTTAGAACAATATGTAAATTGGGAAGAAGGAGCTATGAAATTGGTAGCTTTTGCAGTAACTTTTATTGTCGTGGTTATCCTTGTTTCTTTGGCAGGTAAAATTCTTACCAAAATAGCGGATTACGCTGCGCTAGGCATTTTAAATAAAATCTTAGGTGGTGTTTTTGGAGTGCTGAAAATGGCGTTTATTGCCAGTGTCATTATTATTTTTGTCGATGCCATAAATAGAAATATTACTATTCTTAAGGAAGAAACACTTAACTCTTCTGTGTTATATACTCCTGTTCGGAAGTTAGCACCAATGATATTGCCTAGTATTCTAAAAGAAGAAGATACTAACGACTCTGAAGATTCTAAAAAGGATACTCAAATTTAAAAAATATAACAGAACAAAAATGACTAGAAATAAACGACTTACAATAGGAGAAGGGAAAATTAGTGGCTACCTATCTATTTTTTTGGCTATTGTATGCTTTGGAACAACAATATGTGCTTATTTCCCAGAATACCTAACCACTAGTGATTTTAGAGCTCTATACAAACCAAATTATGTTAGATGGGCTCTTTTAGGAATTCTAGCGTTATCGTTTATATTTGCATTAACAAGCTTTATTTTGAGCAAAAAAACAAAACTTGGTTTCTTTGCTGTTTTAATCATTGCCACAACAATTTTACTAGGTACTGGTATACCAGAATATCAAGAAATTGATTCTAAGTCGATTACAATTGGATTGGACTGGCTTCTATTAGACATTCTTATCTCTGCTTTTATCTTTATTCCCATCGAACTATTCTTACCTAAAAGGCTTGAACAGACAAAATTTCATGAAGAATGGAAAACAGATTTAGTCTATTTTATTATTGGTCATTTGCTTATTCAGGTAACTGGGGTTCTTGTACAACTACCTTCTGTTATTGCTTTCTCTGGCATTGGTTTAAGTGGGCTCCACGAATGGACTCAAGGAATTTGGTTTTTACCTCAATTATTCCTTGCATTGCTTGTCTCTGATCTATTTCAATGGACAGGACATTATTTTTTTCACAAACTTCCCTTCCTATGGCGTTTCCATGCAGTACATCATTCTACAAAAGATATTGATTGGTTAGCTGGTTCTAGAACTCATTTTCTTGATTTAATTGTTGTTCGTGCCATTTCATTTTTACCAATTTATGTCTTTGGATTCAGTATATCTGTTTTCACTACCTATATTGTAATTGTTTCGATTCAAGCCGTACTCGCTCATTCAAATACACGAATTAACTTTGGCTTTTTACGTTATGTCTTTGTAACGCCTCAATACCATCATTGGCATCACTCTGATGACCCCAAGGCCTATGACAAGAACTTTGCTATTCATTTCCCGTTTATTGATATGATCTTTGGGACATATTATCCAATGGGGAAAACATGGCCAGAAAGTACTGGACTTGGTGATGTGAAATTCCCTAAAGGTTTTATTAGACAATTTATCTTCCCGTTCATTAAAGATCCTGCAAATAGTAATGAAATTGAAAACCCTAGTGAACGATAGATATTTACTGCTCTGCAAAATATTCTAAATTTACAGAGCAGATTTTGTTGTTTATGTATTATTACGAGCTTACAGTATCTTCTACAATACCTCCCAAATAGGCGATACAGGAATCAAAGTCTTCAAACACACAGTTTTCTGGTATTAAATCCGGAATGATATCAATATTCTTTGCCAGATACAAAGGTTGTTTTTGGATACCCACTATATGCGTATGAACGCCTTTTTGTTCAAGACCCAAAATAATCTCTTCTAGTGTATATAATCCCGACTGGTCCATATAAGGTACTCTATCCATTCTCAAAATAACATGAGTGGCAGATTCGGGTATTTGGTTGGCTAGCTGTTGTAATTCGCTTGTAAATCCGAAAAATACTGGACCATTAAGATGTTTGATAAATATCTCTTCTTTAAGCTCTTTTGGAAAATTAATTTCATCTTTCCAGAGTTTTTCTCCATTATTATTACGTTCTAATCCATCTAATGATTCTACTTTGGATTCACTTGCGGTAACATCTCCCATCTTCTTCATAAAAATCAGAGATGCAATTACTAAACCTATACCAACAGCAAATACTAGGTTCCAAAATACAGATAAAACCAAAACAATAATCATGATTGCAACTTCTATCTTAGGTATATGAGGTATCGCTTTTAATCCTTTATAATCCATTACTCCTATACCTACGGTAATTAAAATCCCTGCTAAAACAGCTGCAGGAATCTGAGAAGCCACAGGCCCTAGAGCTAACAGTATAATTAATAGCATAATTCCGGCAATCATTCCTGATAATCTAGTTTTACCACCAGCATTAATATTAACTACGGTTCTGATCGTAGCTCCTGCTCCCGGAATACCTCCAAATATTGCAGCAATACTATTTCCTATCCCTTGCCCAACTAATTCTTTATTAGGCTTATGTTTGGTCTTGGTCATATTATCTGCCACAACCGATGTTAACAGCGAATCAATAGCTCCTAAAAATGCCAAAGATAATGCCGTAAAAATATAAGGGGTTATTGTGCCTAAACTAAAGCTTGAAAACATGGATAAATTCGGTACCGGAAAACCGCTTGGTATTTCTTCAATTGGTCTATAGTTTAAACCAAAACCATAGGCTACTCCAGAGACCAGAGCCAAAGCAACTAATGTACTAGGGATGGCAGTTGTAATTCTTTTAAAACCATAAATAATGATTATGGTTATTAAACACAGTATAAGTTCTAAATAGTTGATATTAGATAATGCATTTGGTAAACTTTTAATCGCTCCTATTACACCCGAAGCGTCATTTCCTGCCAGAGTAACGGCTTCAAGATTTATTTCTTCATTAGAAATGGTTTCTGCTCTTTTTATAGTTTCCTTAAAATCCTCTAGTACCAAAATCCCCTCTCCTGCTTCTTCTTTCAAGATCTTATCCAAAATAACTTCTTCTGCTTCAGGTTTAAATGTATTTACAAATTCGGTATCTTCTTTTGGATAATATCCCAGCGCCGGTAAAAACTGGGTGATTAGAATCATCACACCAATTGCTGTCATAAATCCAGATACAACGGGATAAGGAATATATCTGATATATTTTCCTATTCCTATAACTCCCAAACCAATCTGCATTAAACCAGAAAGCAAGAATACTGTTAAAATAGCCGGTAAAGCCTTTTCTACATCTCCATCATTAGCACCTATTATTCCTGCAATTACCAGCATACTTACAGCTGTCATTGGTGCTGTAGGGCCAGAAATCTGAGTATTTGTCCCTCCGAATAGTGCTGCAAAAAAACTAATAAAAATTGCTCCATACAATCCCGCACTTGGGCCTAATCCCGAAGATACTCCAAATGCTAATGCCAGAGGAAGTGCTACAATACCTGCCGTTAATCCTCCGAATGCATCTCCTTTTACATTACTAAATAAATCTTTAAACTTCATATTTCTTTTATTAATCGATAAAAATTAATTCTATCTTATCCGTAAAACTCAATCTTTCCAGAATCAACATGGTACATAGCTCCTATGATCTGAATATCTCCACTGGCCTCTAATTCTTTCAAAACCTCACTCCCATTTCTCATATTCTCTATGGTTAACATCACATTTTGTTTAGAAACATTATTTACAAATTCGATATTTCCAGAGTTTCTAAGGGATTCCTCTTTTGGTTCTTTCACAGCTTCTACAGCAGGTTTGATTTTACTTAATAAACCTGTAATATTACCCAATTTGACATCATCACAAGCTCCTTTTACTGCTCCGCAACTTGTATGACCCAAAACTACCACTAGTTTAGATCCTGCTACTTTACAAGCATACTCTATACTTCCCAAAATATCTTCATTTACAAAGTTACCTGCTACTCGTGCACTAAAAAGATCACCTATACCTTGATCAAAAACAATCTCTACAGGAACTCTTGAATCTATACAACTAAGAACTGCTGCAAAAGGATATTGACCTCCTTTAGTATCCTTAACTTGATCTAATAAATTTCTATCTGCTCTTAAGCTTTTCAAAAAGCGTTGGTTGCCTTCTTCTAGATATGTTAATGACATTTGCGGTGTCATTTCTGATTGTGTTTCTTTAGTTTGTGTTTTCATATTTTTTTTTTAAAAATCTGCATTATCACAGTATCTATTAGAGATAGAATTTAGCGGCTATCCATTAAAAGGAATTCAATAACCTATGTGTCTTTAGGTTTTGAAAAACTATATATCCAATTTGTTTATTATTTCACCTACTATATATAATACCTATTCAGAATGGTTAAAAGGTATCTTAATCGTTTACTTGTTTATACGATTTCAGGTGGTGGAGTAGTATATTCTAAAAATACAGGAGAATTCTGAATATAAAATTCTGGGTAACGTTTAATACTCAGATTCGATACAGAAGTTACCTCATCCATAAAGTATTGAGAAATTTTATCGTTCTCTTTAAAATCTTCTTTTTCAGAATTTTCTTTTTCTACCGGATCAGAGTTTTCTTCGGTATCTTCAATATTAAATACAATTTCACTTTTACTTCCTTCATATAAATGCATTAACTCAATACCATAATCGACTAGATTCAGAAAAAATCCGAATACTATCAATAATCTGGTTATTTGAAGTTTAATCATCACTATAAAGCAATTTTAAAAAGCAAAAATAACAGTATTGCTTCCAAATGTTGTTAATGTATTGCAAATTTTATTAACCAATCACAACTCTCTTAAATCGGTTTTAGGAATCCAGCCAATTTTACCATCAGCAAGTTTAATTTTTTTCCAATCATTTACTGTTTCTGTCACCAGCACTTTAGTTCCTTCATGAAGTTCAAAAACTTCTTCACTTCTAAGGTTTGGTTCACTTTTTATGGTTGTTTCCTGAGCAAAAATGATTGCAAACTGGTTATTTTTAATATAATTATATTGTGAGAAAGCAAAGAATACACCAAATAATCCAAAAATTAGTATCGCCCACGACCCCACAAAGAATATTCTCTTTTTTAAAGAACTATGTGCTGTATAATACAGAATAAACAGGAGAACAAATATAATGATACAGATCACCGAAAACCATGCCCAACTATCAAAAGCCAGCATATTAGTAAACTTCTTAAACGTTCTCGAAATAAAACCATCTGGGATTACATCTATTGCGTCTATTGTAGCCTTCTGTGCAAAAGCCAGATTGTTTTTAATATCTTCATCATTAGGTGATAATGCTAATGCTTTTTCATAATAAAAAATACTAGGTCCAATGTTACTTAATTTATAGTTTGCATTGCCAAGATTATAGTATAGCGAAGCTGATTCCTGACCAGCATCCAAAATCGATTTATACGCATCTATAGCTTCCTGGTAATTTTCTTGATTATATAGCGAATTTCCTCTCTGAAATGCTTCTTTATCCTGAGAGAAACCTAATGTTATACTTAAAAAAATAAGTGCTTCAACTATTCTTTTCATACATTTATAGTTGTTTATCTATTGATGCAATTACTCTAGAGGCTTTATCATAATCCTGTTGCATTGCCGAAGTAGAAGATGGAGTATATCTTGCAAACTCACAGCTCTCTAACAATGCAATAAATTCTATAGATATCGCATCTTCAACATCACGTTCTTTTAGTAATCGCTGGATACGTTCTTTACTCATATCACTTGTTTGGATATGTAGTTTTGCTTTTAAATAATTATGTAATGCTCGTTCCATAGCTATATAGAACTCTTTTTGGTTTCCTAGATTCTTTTTAGCCTCAGAAAGATATTTACGAGCCAATTTATCTGCTTTCCGAACTCGGTTACCACTTACATCGCTTAGTCGTTCTTGTCTTTTTTTACCAAAGAAAAGGAATAGAGGAATCGCTAATAAAGGTGCCGTTAATGACAACCAGTACACAGTAGATTTAAAAAAGTACTCTTTTTTAATAGGTTGAAGACCTGCATTTAGTTTTAAAAATCTAAACTGATTTCCCACTTGAGTTACTAATTTTTTATTTGTCCCTCCAGATTCTGATGTAACGACTGTATCTCCCCCATCAGGGCCATTTTTCACATTAACTACAATCTCATCTGATGTAATTCTTTTATATGTTTCTGTTTTTAAATCAAAATAAGAAAACGAAATTGATGGTATTGGATATTTACCTTTATATTGTGGCACTAAGGTGTAGGTGTCAGATATATTACCTCCCATACCCGTAAGATTTGTTCGTACTCTTTCATTATGCTGCGGTTCATATTGTTCTAAACCATTAGGCACATTAAGCTTTGGTAAATCAAATAGTTTTAAATTACCATTACCAGTAACCAAAACCTTAGCATCTAAAGATTCTGTAGCATCTAGCTCTGCTTTATTAGTAGTTACTTTGAAATCAAAATCTCCCACTGCGCCCGAAAAATCATCTGGTTTTCCTTGTATTGGTAAAGGTTTTGCCTCTATTATTCTATTACCTGCAGCTACAGTCTTATTAACCGTTGTGTATAATCTACCACCAAAAATGTCTCTTCTTTTTGTGGGAACATCTACAGAAACGGTTAAAGTGAGAGGCTCTATATTTAATTTACCTGTTTTTTGCGGATATAGTACTGTTTTACGAAGCACTACATAACGATATGGTTCTCCTTTATATTCCCCATTTTCAATTTTGAGTTGTTTCATATCGATTGCCTGACTCCAAAAATCGCTGTATTTTGGGCTGTCTAGCTCTCGCCAGTTGCTTACACTAATTCGCGGACTAACATATAGTTTATAAACAACTGTAATTGCCTCATTTAAATAGGGATCTGATTTAGAAACTTCTGCTATAAGATGAAGGTTTTCACTGGCAACAAAATCTGTATCATTGCCATCTTTTGGTTTATCTACTGCGCCTGTAACTTCAACTCTTATCGGTAATGTTTTATACGT
Organism: Aquimarina macrocephali; assembly: GCF_051627225.1. Lineage (NCBI taxonomy): Bacteria > Pseudomonadati > Bacteroidota > Flavobacteriia > Flavobacteriales > Flavobacteriaceae > Aquimarina > Aquimarina macrocephali. The sequence goes on along the minus strand of NZ_CP151795.1, from coordinate 2,158,719 downwards.
CTGCCCATCAATCTCTATAGTTGCTTGTTTTATAGTAAATTGTCCTCTACGTGTAGGTTCAAGAAAATAACTGAATGTTTTGGCGTATGATCGTTTTCCATTAACCCATGAATTACTAATAGATTGATTAGGTCCACCTATAACTGTAAATCCCGAAAAGGAAGGAGGTGTAAAATTGTCCCCATCTTTATTCATTTCAAAATCTACTCGTAATCTTTCATTTACACCTAACTTTTTCTTGCTTACTTTAGCCTCAAACCTCACTTGCCCCAATGCAAACTGCATTGTGGTCAGAAATAAGGTTAGAAAAATTAGTTTTAGTTTCATTTTTTATGCTATTTAGATCGTTAGATTTTTAAAACCTAACAAGTCTTTTATCAAATTACCAGTCTTTATCTGTTTTAACTTTTGACCCTTGAGCTTTTTTGGCGTTAATCTTATCCTGAACTTTCTTTTCCTGATTGTTCATAGCTTCGAGTAAACTTTTAACTTGTTCTGGTGATAATTTACCTTGAACCTGTTGCTGTTGTTGCTGCTGGTCTTTAGGTTTGCCTTCCTGATCTTTTTGATCTTTTCCTTTATCCTTTTTCTCATCTTTAGGCTCACCCTTCTCATCTTTTTCTTTATCTCCTTCATCCTTTTTATCTTCTCCTTTATCTCCTTCTTTATCCTTTTGATCTTCTCCCTTTTCTTTTTCCTTATCTCCGTCATCTCCCTTTTTATCTTCTTTATCGTCTCCTTCTTTCTTATCCTTATTATCCTCCTTCTGATCTTTGTCTTTATCTTTGTCCTTATTCTGATCGTTCTGCTCCTGTTGTTGCTCTAGCATTTTTTTTGCTAATGCCAGGTTATAACGGGTTTCATCATCTTTAGGATTATTTCTAAGTGCATTTTTATAAGCTTCAACAGCTTCTTTATATTTTTTTTGTTCCATATAGGTATTTCCCTGATTATGAAATGCCTTATGTTTTTCTGATTTAGCCGAAGCTACCTTAGCTGCTTCTGTATAACGATGCGTAGCTTCGTCATATTTTTCAGAATTATAATACGCATTAGCTAAATTATATTTTGCTGTAGAATTTACAGGGTTTTTGGCAATCGCTTTTCTGTATTCTCCTTCTGCTTTAGGAAAATTACCGTCTTTAACCAGAACCTTATTACCTGTAGCTATAAACTGATTTGCTTCATTAATAACTTCATCACGATTCTCTTCCTGAGCACATATAATCCCCATCTGAAAACATAATATAATACATAAAATCTTTTTCATACTTCACTATTGTTCGTTAAACAGGTTTAATTTTTTTACCCAAGATGTTTTTCTTTCTAATAAGAAAATATCTAATAATAATAATAATAATCCGGCAAACAGAAACCACTGAAACTGATCTTTAAAATCTGCAAACTGCTTGGCTTCGAATTCTTTCTTATCCATATTTTGCAGTACCGTGGTTACTTCTTCTACAACTTCGCTTGTATTTCTACCATCAATGTATGTGCCATTTGCTTGATTAGCAATTTCCTGTAAAGTTGTCGGGTTTAATTTGGTAATAACAGTACCTCCCTGACTATTTTTCTTATAACTTTGTATAATTCCGTTTCGTTTTATAGGTATAGGTGCTCCTTTTTCTAGTCCTACACCGATAGTAAAGATCTTAATTCCTTCTTTGGCAGCTTCTTCTGCAATGACCTTTACATTACCTTCATGATCTTCTCCATCACTTACAATAAATAAAACTCTATTGGTTTGCTCTTCATCATTATAGTATGTTTTTGCCAATTCTATAGCTTCATAAATTGCAGTTCCCTGAGAGGATAGCATTTCTGTATTCATAGATTGCAGGAACATCTTTCCCGAAGCATAGTCTGTAGTAATTGGTAATTGAGGAAAAGCACTACCTGCATATGCAATGATCCCAATGCGATCACTCGCCAGGTTATTGATAATTTGGGTAACTAATTGCTTTGACTTTTCTAATCTATTAGGTGCAATATCTTCTGCCAGCATACTTTTAGAAACATCTATTGCAAAAACGACATCTACTCCTTCTCGTTTTACGGTTTCAAGTTTTGTCCCTACCTTAGGGTTAACCAGTGCTATCACCAAGCAAGCCAGAGCTAAACTAATTACTATAATCTTTAATATTGATTTAAAGATAGATCGATTAGGGCTCAATTTTTTAAGAAGTGCTGCATCTGCAAACTTCTTCTGAGCCGTCTTTTGCCAAACTAACACTCCTAAAAACAGCAGAATTAGTACTGGAACACCCAATAATAACCAGAAATATATTTTCTCTTCTAATACGTACATTTTCTACCTTATTCATTAAATCTCATTAGTTTTTTATACCTGCGAGATTTCTATTTTTTTTAAATAAAACTTCTAAATATTGTATATCTAAACAAAAATTCTATAAAAATTAATAATCCTGCCAGCAGCACCAGTGATCTAAATTTTTCTTCGTAATTATAGAATTTAAATTCTTCGATATCTGTTCTTTCTAATTTATCAATTTCTTGATAAATCTGTTGTAATTTTTTATTGTTTGTTGCTCTAAAATATTTACCTCCGGTAACCTTAGCTATTTCTTTTAATAAATCTTCATCGATTTCTACCTGTACTCTACCGTATTGAAAAGATCCATTTGGTAATATAGCAACAGGAGCCAAAGCCATTCCGTTTGTACCAATACCAATTGTATAGGTTTTAATACCATATTCTACCGCTAATTCTGAAGCAATCTTAGGGTCTATAAAACCAGCATTATTAGAACCATCTGTAAGTAAAATAATCACTTTACTCTTAGCTTTACTGTCTTTAAGTCGATTTACAGACGTTGCCAATCCCATTCCTATAGCCGTACCATTCTCTAAAACGTTATCATATTTCACATCTTTTAAACTACCCAGCACAATTGATTTATCACTTGTAATTGGAGTTTTGGTAAAACTCTCTCCTGCATATACGACCAAACCAATACGATCATTGGGTCGATCTTTAATAAATTCTGCAGCTACTTCTTTTAATGCTTCTAATCTATTAGGTTTAAGATCTTTTGCCAACATACTGGCAGATACATCTATCGACATTACAATATCGATACCTTTGGTAGTCTTAGTTTTGGTAGATACATCTACCGTTCTAGGTCTTGCTAATGCAGTAATAATTAAAGATAATGCTATTAGGCGTATAATAAACAACAACGGTTTTAATTTGGTGAGCCAGCTCCCAGAAATTTTAAATCCTTTAACGCTAGATATTTTTAAAGCTGCTTGTTGCTTATTTCGTTTCCATATATACCACCCTATTGCTAATGGAAGTAGTAAAAACAACCAAAAAAACTGTGGATTCTCAAATGTAAAATTTTCAAACATCGTTATTTGGTATTTTTAAGTTCTACAGAATTAATAATACGCTCGGCAACATCTTTCGCATAACGATCTTCAATATCATATACCAAAGTGATTTGTTGAAACCCGCCATTTTCAGCAAAATTCAACATTAGGTAGCTATTTTTTTGTTTCTTTTTGGTTACAGGATTCACTATTTCTAAATTCCCAAACACTTTAATTCCTTTTGCTCCGCCCAAAGTTTCATATTCTTCATCTTTTACAGAAATATTCTTTGCTCCTATAGATTCAAATTTTCCTACGACACCTTCTACCACTTTATTTAATTCTATTTCGGTAGGCTGTTTATATTGTATTGTGGTTACAACTACATAGAAATTTCCTGCCAGACTTCCATATACAAAAGTTTCATTCCCTTTAAGAGTTTGCTTTTGTTCTTCTGTCATTTGATATGCATTACGAATCAATACTCTGGGAGTAGCAACTGTAACAGGAGGAGAACCATATGCGCTTGTAATCCATTCGGTTTCTGCGAGCTCTTTTGTAGGATGACCAAGTAGTGTGTCTTTTACAACATCATACCCTTTAACAAAAATAAAAACGAGTAATGTAATAGCAACTACCGCCACAGCTCCAAGACTTCCTAAAATAATTTTCTTTCTGCGTTTTTTCTCGGCTACTGTTTTTCTATATTCTTCATCTGCCAGCAGTTCTTCTTCTGTCGGTTCTGGAATCGCGCTTTTTGTCTTATGAATCACCTGCTCGATAACATTACGATCTGATTTTGCTGTTATGATATCTGGTTTAGATTTGGCAAACTTGGCCATATCTGCAGTTTTCAATACATTCTTAAGTTCTTCAATAGTGGCCTTATCCAAATTAAGATTTCCTGATCTAATTTCTTCATCAAGTCGTGTAATTAACTCATCGGTGGTACTTTCCATAGCATGATCATACACTTCTTCATCGATATATTTACGAGCGGTATCACTTAACTGCGAATAGTATTCTTTATGCGAATCTTTTTCTAATAAATGAGACTCATCAATTTTCTGAAGTGCTAGTATTGCTCTTTCATAAGGAGGTAGCTCATCTTCTTTATTTGCCTTACGTTTTTTTCTTCTTAATATAAAAAAAGCGATCAACCCTAATATAAGTAGTGAAATACCAATCCATAAGAACCATTTCTTCCAGTTAAAAGCAAATTTAGCATCTACATCAACCAGAGGTTTGATCTCATACATCTTTTGTTTGGTAGTATCTACCAAAATATCTCTAACCTCAACTTTAAGAGAATCTGTAAAAAAGACCTTGTCGCCGATCATTATTTTTTGTCTTGGTATCGTATAATGACCAGAATCAAATTGTGTTAGTGCATATTCTTTGGTAAGGTTAAAACGTTTTCCGTTTCTAGAGGTATCTATTTTTTGTGATTCGATTACTTCTAAGGGAGTAAACGTTTGTCCTTCTGGAAAAACAACAATTTGGGTCGAATCTGCTTCGACTTGCATTTTATATCGAATCTCATTGCCTATTTCTATTGTAGTGGAGTCGATTGTTGCCGAAACCTGCGCAAAAGCACCAAATCCACTAAAGGCAAAGAATATCATCCAGGTAAAAAGCCTAAGGGCTCCTGGTTGTATAGTTCTTTTTTCAAATCGTAATTTGTAATTCGTCATTCTTAAATCTTCCTTATCCTCTTCTTTTAAAATAGCCTAGTAATTTCTTCACATAGCTCTCATCAATTCTACTACTTAAAGAGCCTGCTCCACTTCGAGTAAAACTATCTTTAAAGTAATCTGCTCTTTCATGATAATATGCACTGTAATTGGTTCGTGTTTTTTTAGAACCAGTATTCACCAGCAAAAGTTCCCCTGTCTCCTCATCTTCCATTTGCACCATTCCCAGGTTAGGAATTTCTTCTTCTCTTCTATCATAAACTCTTATCCCGGTAACATCGTGTTTTCCTCCTACAATTTTTAATGTATGTTGATAATCATCTGCAATAAAATCAGAAAGTATAAAAACTATCGCTTTCTTTTTCATCACATTGGATAAAAACTTCAATGCTTCTGTAATATTAGTTTTCTTACTTTTAGGCTCGAACTCTAACAATTCTCGTATAATTCTTAGCACATGGGACCTTCCTTTTTTAGGCGGAATATATAACTCTATTTCATCGGTAAATAAAATCAATCCTATCTTGTCATTATTTTGGGTTGCCGAAAATGCTAAAGTAGCTGCAATTTCAGTAATGATCCCTTTTTTAAATTGTTCTTGAGTACCAAAAAGTTGTGATCCCGAAACATCTACCATCAGCATCATAGTAAGTTCTCGTTCTTCTTCAAACACCTTTATATAAGGTTCATTATACCGAGCTGTTACATTCCAATCTATATTACGTACATCATCACCAAATTGATATTGTCTCACTTCGCTAAACGTCATACCACGTCCTTTAAAAGTAGAGTGATACTCTCCTCCAAAGATGTGGTCGCTTAAGCGACGTGTCTTGATTTCAATTTTTCGAACTTTTTTTAGTAACTCTTTAGTATCCATAATTTTGTTTCAGGTTTATTCACTTTGTGAATCTTTCAGGCTTCAAGGTTTTAAACTTGAAACCAAACAACTTCAAACAATAAACTACTATGGTACTTCAATTTCATTTACAATCTTATTGATGATGTCCTCTGAAGTTACATTCTCTGCTTCGGCCTCATAGGTAATCCCTATACGATGGCGAAGTACATCAAGAATTACTGCTCGAACATCTTCTGGAATCACATATCCTCTTCGCTTAATAAAGGCATAACATTTTGCTGCAGTAGCCAAATTGATACTTCCACGAGGCGATGCTCCAAAATTGATTAAAGGTTTAAGTTCTTCTAAACCATATTTTTCTGGATAACGTGTTGCAAAAATGATATCAAGGATATACTTTTCGATTTTTTCATCCATATATACTTCTCTAACTGCTTTCTGAGCATTAATAATCTGCTCTACCGAAACAACAGGATTTACCTTCTCGAAGGATCCTTTGAGGTTAGCGCGAACAATTAGTTGTTCTTCGTCTAATTTTGGATAATCAATTACTGTTTTAAGCATAAAACGGTCAACCTGAGCTTCTGGCAAAGGATATGTTCCTTCTTGCTCAACCGGATTCTGCGTTGCCATTACCAAAAATGGCTTATCCAGTATAAAAGTCTCATCACCAATAGTTACTTGTTTCTCCTGCATAGCTTCAAGTAAAGCACTTTGCACTTTTGCCGGAGCACGGTTAATCTCATCTGCTAAGACAAAATTGGCAAAAATTGGTCCTTTTTTAATCGAAAAATCATTCTCTTTCATATTAAAAATAAGAGTTCCCACTACATCGGCTGGTAATAAATCTGGTGTAAATTGAATACGGCTAAAACTACCATGAACAGCTTTAGACAACGTATTAATGGCTAATGTTTTTGCCAAACCAGGAACTCCTTCCAGCAAAATATGACCTTGACCCAATAACCCGATGAGCAATCGTTCGACCATATGTTTTTGACCTACAATTACTTTGTTTATTTCTAGAGTTAGTAAATCTACAAATGCAGATTCTTTCTCTATTTTCTGATTGATTGAAGCAATATCAATAGCATTATTCTCTTCCATCTATTTTATTTTTTTTTAAGGCGTGAATTTAACACTCATAATCCAACATTGCAAATTGTCGAATTAATTTTCATGCTCTTGTTAATTCTTGGTTAAATGTGCACTGCAAAACCTGTTTTAGGCACAAATTTTACAGTATATTTAAACCACTTTTACAAAAAATTGGACATAAAGATTTTCATCGTTTTTACGATGATCTTATCAAAAGACGGATCTGATGTAAAGGTGTTGCATTTTTTAAATACTAAACTTACTTATGAAGACAGCATTAATCACAGGAGCCACTAGTGGAATTGGAAAATCTACCGCTATAGAATTAGCAAAACATAATATAAACCTTATTCTTTGTGGCAGAAGGCAAGATCGATTGGATACTTTACAAGAGGAACTAAGTAAAAAAGTGCAAGTACACACACTTTGTTTTGATGTTAGAGATAAAGACAAGGTTTTTTCTGCTATTGATAGTCTTCCTTCAGAATTTAGTACAATTGATATTCTTATCAATAATGCAGGAAATGCGCATGGACTTGACCCTATTCAAACCGGAAATCTTGATGATTGGGATGCTATGATAGATATTAATGTTAAAGGATTACTGTATGTTTCTAAGGCGGTTATACCAAAAATGATTACACAACAATCTGGTCATATTATCAATATTGGCTCAATTGCAGGAAAAGAAGTCTATCCAAACGGAAACATCTATTGTGCAAGTAAACATGCTGTAGATGCAATCAATAAGGGAATGCGTATGGATCTTAACTCATACGGTATTAGAGTAGGTGCTATTCATCCGGGACTAGTAGAAACCGAGTTTAGTAATGTTAGGTTTAAAGGCAATGATCAAAAAGCAGATACTGTGTATAAAGGTTTTGATCCATTAACTCCAGAAGATATTGCTGATATTATAGCTTTTGTGGTTACACGACCATATCACGTTAATATTGCAGATCTTATTGTATTCCCAACTGCACAAGCTGGCAGTACAATAGTTAATAAAAGTTTATAATTTCTTTATTCTTATCGCATTGTTGACCCAATAAAAATGGCTAAGTTTATATTGGGAAAAGTTTCAATTGCTATTTGTAAACGGAATGATTAACAAACGCCTCCTTATTAAGAACCTACTGGCACATAATGACGAAAATAGTTTTTATGATAAGAAGCGTAAACTTAATATTGGAGAGAAAGAAGGAAAAGCCAAATTCTTAAAGCATATTTGTGCCTTGGCCAATTCTAACCCCAAAAACAATTCATATATTGTAATAGGAGTTGAGGATGAAGATAATCAAATCATAGGGGTTGATTTTTTTGATGATAGTAAAATCCAAAATCTGGTAAATGCATATTTAGACAACCCTCCTATCGTGTCTTATGAAAATATTCCTTTTCCTCATCTATCATCGGATAAAGTAGTAGGTTTAGTAACAATCCGACCTCAAGGGGGACAACTCTGCTCTCTTCGTAAAAATATCTGGAAATATTATGGAGGTAGTGTCTTTTTTAGGGATGGTAGCATGAGTATGCCTAAAGTTTTTGATATCGAAATCAAAGATGTCAATTCAGAAATTGTAGACGCTATCGAAAGTCATGCCCAGAATAATATTGAACTTACTTTGGATGGAGTATTTGATTTTATGAATTCTAGAATCGATTACAATCCTGCATATAAGGTTTTTAAAGAATATTTTGTGGTTTGCTGGGCAGCCAAAGAAAAACGGCAAAATGGAGAAATATATTACTCTCGAGTAGATATTGAATTAATCAATGAGCATGTAAAGCTATTTTACTCAGAATTAGATGAAGTAAGTATATCCTTAACCGATGACCAATTTAAGATTATAGAATATGTACAGTTAGGTTTAAAGGATACTTTTAGTTATTATCCTTTAGAAGAAGTGGTGATCACCTTTAAGGATAATGCCAGTTATGATATCGAAAGTAAACTTCTTTTTGATCCACCAAAATTTGACCTTAAAACATTATATCATTTATATAATAGTAACAATGCATTAATCGAGAAATTAAAAAACAAAATTCCTCTATCAAAAAACGAAGAAAAAGATATTATAAATCTTCCTGCCACTTATTTGATATGTTATTTTAATGATCTTAGTGAAGCAAAAGAAAAATTAGAAGAAGCAAAACCATATTTAAAACTCTATAACGATACTATATATTCTCTCTGTAAAGAAAGTATTCGAATTTTGAGAAAAGTTAGATATAGTTAATGGGGCAAAAAAGATCAACGGTTAATCAACTATGGGAAGAATTTTAGTAATTGGAGATATTCACGGTGCGCTAATCGCATTAGAACAAATACTTGAAAGAGCAAAAGTAACTAAAGATGACACTCTTATATTTTTGGGAGATTATGTAGATGGATGGAGTCATAGTGCCGAATTAGTTTCGTTCCTGATTACCCTCAAAACATCACATAATTGCATTTTTATTAAAGGAAATCATGATGATCTTTGTTATACCTGGCTCACACAACATACTCACAATTCTGAATGGATACAACATGGTGGTCAAGCGACTATAGATTCCTATGCAAAATTATCACCAAAAGAAATTAATACTCATCTCCATTTTTATGAAACCCTCAATAATTATCACATAGATACTCATAATCGTTTGTTTCTTCATGCTGGGTTCACTAATCTTCGCGGACCTCATCGAGAATATTTTAGTGAATCATTTTATTGGGACAGGACTTTATGGGAAACTGCATTGGCAACGGATCCCAATCTAAAAAAAACAGATCTAAAATACCCTAAACGACTATTGCTTTTTGATGAGGTTTATATTGGCCATACTCCCGTTACACGAATCAATCAAACCACCCCAACACAAGCTATTTGTGTATGGAATATGGATACAGGAGCTGCATTTAAAGGACCACTTACTATAATGGATATTAATACCAAGGAATTTTGGCAAAGTGATCCCGTATACCAATTATACCCACATGAGAATGGTAGAAACTAAAAATTTATAGTAAAAATTACTCCCCAAGGGTAACAAAAATTTAAAGTTATTGATCTAAGGTTGTAAATGATAAAAAATCACATATCATGAAAACAACGATAAAATTTTTAGCATACTTACTAATAGCTTTTTCTTTAATTTTTATAATTATAAAGGAAAAGATCAATCTAATAGAAAAATCAATCCTCAAAGCAGAACCTAGCTAGATAGATATTAGATTCAATTACAACTCATTTTTTTGTTCTATTCTTCAAAATGAAATAGACTACAGAATTGATAGTGTTTTTTAAACATGAGTTTAAAACAATACAAATTCGGGAAATAACCCCTTATAGACATATGGTTTTACCATATATAAATTAAGGTTTTAGCCTCTTGATAACTTTTTAAGCTCGTTGCATCTTTGTAGCATGTAGTTGTAATTGTGGGATCTTTTATTAAAACACTTCGCAAATAAACAATTGAATATTCACACAATTAATAATTAATAACATGAAAAGTATGGAAACAATAATGAAAAAATTTAAGTATGGTATTTTGGTACTAATCTTAGTTTTAGGTTCTTGCTCTACAGAAGATGGGGTCGATGGTCAAATAGGACCACAGGGACCAGCAGGAGCTGATGGAACAAATGGACAAGATGGGAACGCTAATGTAGTCTCTGTTTTATTCGAAAACCAAACGATATCTAACGGAGATAATGTTTTTGACATTCCCGAATTAACACAGGAAATATTTGACACCGGTATTGTTTATGCCTATGTTACGGTCACGGGTAATACCTATTGGGAAACTTTACCACTTAGTCTAGGCCAGCAAATCATCCTAGAGATCGATAAGATTGAGGTTGGAAAAGCCACATTACGTGCTACTTTTACTCAATCTAATCTTAGACTTCGGTTTGTGTTGGTAGAAGGCAATGATGCCAGCGGTATTAATTTTGAGAACTATCTAGAAGTACAGTCATTTTATAATCTAACAGATTAACTTCAACATGTAGTAGTCAAACATGAGTATTTAAAGAAAAAATTGACTATATAATAAATGATAAGCAACCCTTACCCAATTTCTTCATGGGTAGGGGGTTGTTCTATTAGAGCATTTCGAAATCAATTGATTTATTTTTTAATTTCTTCTTTTCTTAAAAAACATATTCTATGATTAAAAAAGGGATCAGCGTATGACTTAAAGAATAACAAACCAACATAGGCCGTAACATTCTATTTTACCATTACAGAATAAGTGCTCATCTAAAAACGGAAAATATTTTAGACAAGATCTATATGAAGGGCTAGGGTCTTGCCCTCTATAAACGTTATATTAATAACACACTCTCAACGATAAATAGCAATAGGGCATATGCCAAAAAATTTACTGTATATAATTTCTGTTCTTATTGTATCAAATGTATATTATTGTAGCCTCAATGCACAAAATAACCAAGATAGAAATACAACTCAAATTCCTTTTGAAGTATATAAAACTACCAATGGTACCATATCGATACATGATATTATAAAATCTGACACTCTTTTTCGATCGTCTAAATATTTTACCAAAAAAACCAGGCCTAAAGATATTTACTGGATAAAAATCGACCTCAATAAAGAATTAAAAACTGATAGTCTTTGGTTTCTAAAATCGAGTAATTATGCACACGCATCTATGTTTTGTCTTGAGAACAATACACTGGTAGAAAAGAAATTTGGTTTATTTGATGGTTCAGGAAAAATGAATTCTATATCCAATATTAATAGAATACCTCTTAAATACAGCTCACTTATCAAAAATCAATTTATATATTTAAAAATAAGACGTTTAAGATTTTCGGATCATGTTACTAATTGGAATTTTCACTTTGCTTCACAAACCATAAACCAGTCTGTACAAAATTATTATTATCAAAAAAATATTAAAGCCCCAATACGCAAATACATTTTTACAGGTGTATGTCTGGTTATGTTTATTCTTACTCTTGCGTTCTTTATTACTTCAAGAAATTTTGAATTCTTATTTTACTCTTTATATATTTTATCGTTATCTATTTATCTAAGTGGTCCTTTACTTATAGCAAACAACATCATTTTTGATAACTATAACATCATCATTTACTGGTTTTTTCAGATCATACAAGTATTAATTAATTTATGTTATGTTTATTTTGTTTCGCTTTATTTAGTCACAAAAAAGGACTATCCTGCACTTAATCGTACCATAAAATACATCATCTACACACTTGGTATTATCATAATTGCAGACAGTTTCTTTTTGTATTTTAACTATTTTGAAGGAGCTATTTATACTATGAATATTCAACGTTTAATAATGACTTTTTTTGGTATTGGCGGGATGATTTATTTACTTCTAACTGCCAAAAACCGTTTAGCTTATTTTATAGTTGCTGGATCATTCTTATTCATGATAGGCACCCTGGGTTTCTTTTTTACCAAGGCATGCGATTATATGATGGCTGGAGCAACTCTCGAAATCATAATTTTTGCATTAGGCTTAGCCTATAAAATACATCAGGAGCATAAAGAAAAACTCCTCTTCGAAAAAGAATCATTTATTAACAATTGTAAAGCGCTAAGAGCTCAGATAAACCCTCATTTTATTTTTAATTCTTTAGGGTCAATTCAACATTTAATTGTACTCGAAAAAAAAGAAGCTGCTTTAAAATATCTGGTTAAGTTTAGTCATTTAACACGAACCCTTCTTGAAAACTCTATAGAAACAAATATCGTATTATCTGATGAAATCAACTTACTACGGCAGTATCTAGAATTAGAAGCTTTACGTTTTGACACCTCTTTTGAGTACACTATTCATGTAGATGATACTCTAAACGCAGATGCCGAAGAAGTACCTATGTTGATCATTCAGCCATTTGTCGAAAATGCAATCCTATATGGTTTATTGAATAAAAAAGAAGGTAGTAAAAAACTAAGTATTTGTTTCAGAAAAGAAAAAAATCAAATTATCTGTAAAATAGATGATAATGGTATAGGAAGAAATGCTACTAAAAATATAAATTCGTCTCTTAAAAAAACTACAAAATCCAGAGGTTTAGAATTAACTGAAAAAAGATTACAAAGATTTCACAAATCTGAAGAAAAAAATATAGAAATTATAGACAAAATAAATAACCATGGTGCGTCTATAGGAACAAAGGTAATTATCAAAATTCAAACAGAATAAAATTTTCTAATTATGAGCTTAACAGCAATAATTGTAGATGATGAAAAACACAGTAGAGAAACCTTAACAAAATTGATAGAAGAGTTTTGCCTGGAAACAACTGTTTTGACTACTGCAAATTCTGTAACAGAAGCTGTCGATAAAATTAAAAACTATAATCCTGATGTTGTCTTTTTGGATATCGAACTACAATCAGGAATAGGTTTTGATATATTAACCCAAATCGACACCATAAATTTTGAAGTGATTTTTACCACTGCTTACGAGCAATATGCTATACAAGCCATAAAATTTTCATCTTTAGATTATTTACTTAAACCTTTAAGTATCGAAGAACTCAAAAATGCCATAGAAAAAGCAAAGAAAAAGAAAGATCAAGAGATTTATAAAAAACAATTAGAAACCTTAATAGATAATCTACAACAGCCAAAGTTTAATAAAATATGTCTCTCTACAGCAGATAGTGTAGAGTTTATTAATGTAGAGGATATTATATACTGCAAGGCTAATGGTGCCTATACTTCATTTATTCTTAAAGATAATATATCTCTATTAGTAAGCAAACATCTTAAAGAATATGAAAACTTATTGATCGAACAACAATTTATGAGAATACATAATAGTTTTTTGATCAATTTAAAGGAAGTGAAAAAATTTGTGAAGTCAGATGGAGGTTATATTATAATGAACAATAATGATAGTATAAATATCTCAAAAAACAAAAAAGAGAAGTTTCTTGTTTCTATGAGTCATCTGCAGTAATAATACAACAAACCGTATTCTTGTCATTTACATATCCAAAATGAATCCATATCTCGATTAATGTGTTGTCTTATCAATTGATAAGCTATATCTATCAATTGAAACCATATGGTTATTAATTTCTACCCATCGATTGTTTTCAGGTGTATTTAAGTTTGAACTTAATTTTAAAACTTAAAACCATGAAAAACAAAATCAAATTTAATTTAGTGAGGATCATTGTAATTTTCACTCTTTTCTTATGCTATTCTTGTAGTTCTGAAGAAGATACTATCCATAAAAATGAAGAATCGATAGAAATACCCGTTCTAACACCTAAAACTTTGGTAACTATAGAATTGCCTAGTAACACTACGATTACTTTTAAAACAGAAACCGACGGTATTGTCTTTGAAGCTTCTGGAGATTCTGATAATTTTGGCGAATTAGATGGGTTAAATGATTTAAGCTTATTAGATCGTTTTTTAACCTTAACCGACGAAAGTATTGCCGTACCTACAGATCTTATCAAATTAGAAGAAGATCAAAAAATCAAAGAAAAAGCATTGCAAAGAGCTACAATAGAAAAACACAGTGTAAATCTATCTGTTGCTAAATCATTTTCAAACCATATTAAAGCTCTACGATTCCCTTCTTTGTGTAATGGGTGGAAAGAAAGGTACATTGAAAACTTAAACTCTAAACCTGATCGTGTTACAATATCCTTCAAAAATTATAATACATATGATATTTCAGGTAGTGAACTTCATAATAAAAAAAATAAATGTCGAAGAGTGCAGTTTGGTTTAACCAATTGCGATTATAACAAAGAATTAAGGATCTATCATGAGTATGCTACTAATAATGGTCCTGCAAAAACTTATGCCATTATCGATATTCCTCCACGTAAACATAAATATTACTCAAAATCATTTTTCGCAAAGGCGAAACGATTCATAAAAATCGTAAGTTTTAATGGACATCGATATGGAGGAAAAGTACGTTTTTCAGGATACAAAGACAATGTATGGGGATTAGATAATAACTAAATAATTATTTGTCTATTTAGCATAAAAAGTCCACCCCAACAAAACCCCTTAGCATCTATAATGTTTGTTAGTAAATGTTGAATTAAGTAAGGAAAGGAGTACTCTCTAATCTCAAATTTAGGATTAGGGGGTTCTTCTTGTTTTAACAACAACCAATTTGTTCGATGATCAATTAAAAAGCTATGCTCATCTATTGAAAACATACATCCATCAATTGAAACACACCTATTGTCAATTGCTTCTTACCACTCTTAATTAACTACTCTAAATTTACCAAAATGGTGATATACAGAATTAAAGTATAACACCTAAACCTCTGATATAAATCAGTATAGTTATTTAAAAAATCTTAATATTTCACACCATGTTAAAAAACATTTCAAACTTAGAAAACGTCAAAAAAATTGACAAAAAACAGCAAAAAGGAATTGCAGGAGGAGTCTTTTCTAACTATTGCGGATCGTGTTGTCAGTACTGTAGAAGTAATGGACATGACACAGGAGCTCTTCATAATGGAGATTGCTATTGCTCTAATTATAGACACTAAAAAATAAATCTTTTATGCCCCATAAGCAATTAATCCCTAGTCATAAACTCATGGTTAGGGGTTAAAAAACTAATCCTTCTTAAAATCAATATGAAACACCTAATCAAATCAAGTTTAGCAAAAGCTATAGTAGTATTCGCTATTTTCTTATTCTATTCGTGTAGCTACGAAGAGGATATGGTATTAGAAAATGAAACCTTAGTCGAAAATAAAGAGTTAGTTTTTGAAGCTCCACTTCCTCCGATTATATCTGATGGCCCTTACAACTATAAAGCTAAAAATTATTCTTTTTTTACACAAAACCAAGAAGAGCATAAAGGTAAATATTACATGCCTGTCGGTGGCTTTTCTAATTACCCTTTAGCATTAATCATGCACGGAAATGGATTTGCATACAACGAATATGATGTTTTACAAAAACATCTCGCCAAACACGGTATTGCCAGTGCTAGCATACAATGGGATTCTGGCAAACATGATCTGAGTGTAAATACAGAAATGACAAAGCATATTAACTGGTTATTTAATCAATATCCACAATTAATTAATTCGATAGCACTTATAGGCCATAGTATGGGAGGCGGAGCCGTGGTAAGATTTGCCGATGATCTGGAAACCACAACGGGTAAAAATGTAAAATCCGTAATATCGCTTGCCCCCGCAGTACAGCATGATATGAATGTTAAACATAACCTTATTAATACCATAAAAGGACTACTAGTCATATATTCTGGAAACGATGAGGATAGATATGGAGTGAAAAGTTTTGACGGAAGAGAGCAAAGTGGCTTTAAATTTTATGATGAGTGCTCTGCTGAAGGATCAACTTTTAGCAACCTATTTCCTACAAAAGACATGATCTTTTTTAAAGATGGACGTCATACTATGTATACCGATAGGGCTCAGCAACCTCTTAATTATCAATACAGTGGTGTTAATCAAAATAAAGTGATCAATGCCTACATATTGGCACATCTAAAATTATATCTTCAAAATCGCCCAGAATACAACCAATTTTTTAAATACCAGAGAAGGCCTTCTAATATGCCCCAAAATGATGTATCCGAGTTTTATCAACAACATACAGATGCCAAAAAAAGTGTACTTGCCAACTTCGAAAACAATTCGTCTACCAAAAATTATGCTGGAGGAGATATCGTTAAATCTTCTAGTGGGATTAATACAATGAAAGTAGGCAACAGTTGGAAACTTCATTCTTACTCACCTCATCATACTAAGGCAATGAGGATAACGTGGACCAAAAGAAATGTAGGAAGTTCGTTTGTGAAATTTAAATACCCTTCATCTCGTAATTTGTCATCATATTCATTTCTAAGCATCAGAGCATCCCAAATTTATAAGAACATTTACAACACCACAGATAAAGAGCAGGATTTCTACATTAGACTCAAGGATAAACAAGGCAAATACTCAAAAAAAGTGAAGATCAGTGATTTTGGTATAATACCCTATCCAATAAAACACAGTGGCTATACTATACTCCCTTTACAAACACCCATTTCTAAACTTACAAAAAGTGCCATGACCAGTACACTAATACCATTAAGTGCATTTGGTAACATTATTAACCTTTCAAATATAAAAGAAGTATTCCTCGTATTTGATGTTCCGGGTCATGAAACAGGAGCTATCATGATTGATAATTTAGAGTTTTATAAGTAACCCAGAAGTAGTTTGTGTAGTATATTTTTTGAATTCAATATCACTATGCCGTTTTAAATGTTTTCCAATCTTCTAATTCCCTGTCTGGGTTACTGAATATCCCCACACTCTCTAATTCGATCAAGAGTTAGAGAGTGTTTAAACTAAAAATAAGATTAAAACAATGAAATACTTTACAGGCATTTTATCCCGAATTGAGTATCACTATCATAAAGATTTACAACTTCTTTTATCAAAAAACTTTGTTCACTACATTCAGAATTGGGTAAAATTAGATAATATGAAAACTAAATTTACCAACACAAAACCTACCTTAAAGAAAGTTTACATAAAGCAAAATAGTATTAAATGTTTCTGTCTCCTTATACTTATATTCACAGGGAGTTGTACCGATGAATCTTTTTTAATAGATGAGATTCCCGATTCGGATATTATTGATGATTTCGGAACCAATTGGCCATTAGAACACAATGCATATTCTTGGGATGGTTCCTGGGAGCCTACCACAGATGATTTCCCTCTTGATGGACTATACGACAAGATTTATTTTGATGGACATACTGTGGAAGGGGAAGCTTCTCCTATTTTGCCTCCTGGGAAATGGGATTGGAACATAACCTCATTACTGGCAAATTGGCGAGGGTTTTCAGATTCTGTAGGAAACTTTGACTTACTTGTTGATTTTTCTGACCAAGAATTTGGTTGGAGACTCAATCGCAACGTAATTGCTGGGGTTGATGTGACTTCACATCTAGAACTGTTTCATGGTTCGCCAGGTACTGATATTATTGATTTAGGACCTCAAGGTTCTTTTAGTTCTGCGGGTAATCCAATTTATGGAGATCCTGTAAATTTTGGTGATGGCCCAGATATGTTAAGGTTTCGTCATAGCCATTCAGCAACAGTTAGAACAGGTTCTAGTGCAACAGGCCACCAGCATGATAATGATCTAGTAATTATTGGAAGCGCAGAAGTGTTAAATCCAGGGGTATATGATATTATAACCACTAGTATTCATACAGGTCCGGGAAATGATTTAATTTTTGTAAATAACTGGGAAAGAGCAGCAGTAGATGCCGGAAATGGAAACGATGGTAGAACAGATGCTCTGGATACTTATGACGGGACAGATATTGTTGTTATAGGAGGGAATGCACGTGATTTTAGAGTCTTTGGCGGAAATGGCGGAGATCTTTTTGTCTGGCATGTAGATGAAGTAAATCAGCAACCTAATACATGGCTTGGTCCTAATTTTTTTGGAGGAGGAGCATGGGGAAATGCGCTATGGTCTGATACTGGTGTTGATCGTTTAGTACTAGGAATTCCTTCTAATACCAGAATCGTTACCTCACCAGGAGATGCAGAACAAGGGACACTTCTTGTAATGATAGGCCACAATTATGAAACAGTAATTGACGACCCAACAGTTCATGATGAGGCTGCAAGATATTACATCACCGCACCTCCTGGTCCGGATGGGCAAAAAACGATCACGTTGCAGTACAAATCCATTAGTGGGCATGTTAATACTGCGTACTTCTATATCACTGACATTGAAGAACTTCAAATAGGTATTGGAAACGATGCAAAAGTTTTTCAATTGGATGATGTAGAAGGAACAGCAACACTTAACCCAACTATTGATGTAATTACTAACATTCCTTCTAGAAGCAGATTTACAGCATTGATGGATAATTTCCTTAAGTGATATTTCCTATTGTTTTATCTAGTTAATTCTTAAAACAATGTCTTTGTAACAACTGTGTTGCAAAAACATTGTTTTTCAAAATTAAAAATTCAGATTCCTATTTATATACTGTCTACTTCAGATTGGCTGAAAAAAATTTTTCATCAACCGTTCAATTTTGTAGCTTTAGAACACAAATTTAAAATCAACTCATCAATGGGAATTTTTGACGAAATAAAGAAAAAACTTAGCCACGAATTTATAGATATCATAGAATGGTTAGACTATACCGATGATACTATTGTGCATCGGTTTGAACGATATCAAAATGAAATTAAAAATGAAGCGAAACTTATCGTAAGAGAAGGACAAACCGCAGTTTTTATTAATGAAGGACAACTGGCAGATGTATTCACTCCCGGAACATACACCTTAAATACACAAAATCTACCTATTTTAACGACGCTAAAAGGCTGGAAATATGGATTTAATAGTCCTTTTAAAGCCGAAGTATATTTTGTAAATACACATTTATTTACTGATGAAAAATGGGGAACCAAAAATCCAATTACCTTAAACGATGATCGTTTTGGGCTAGTAGAAATTCGTGCTTTTGGAACCTATGCATTTAAGATTAATGATGCCGGTAAATTTATAATTGATATTGTAGGAACAGATGCTAATTTCACTAATTTCGAGATCAATGAACATCTTAAAAGTTTAATCTCTACGCGATTTACTGATACGGTTGGCGAAGCTAATTTACCTATCGAGCTATATGCCGCTAATACTACAGAATTATCTGAGACTTGTCTTGATGTAATGCAACCCGAATTTAACTCTGTAGGTATTTCTCTGGAAAAATTCTTTATCGAGAATGTTTCTATGCCAGAAGAGTTGAAAAAAGAGATCTTTGAATATAGCAGAATTGATAAGCTTGATCTGGACAAATTAACCAAATTTAAGACTGCAAAAGCTATTGAGGCTGCCGCAGCCAATGAAGGAGGTACGGCAGGAGCTGGAATGGGAATGGGAATGGGATTTGTTCTGGCTCAACAAATGGGAGGCATGATGAATCCAATGGGAGGACAACAACAAGTACAACCTCAACAAACTACTCCGGTAGCTCCACCACCAATGCCAGTGCAAGTACAGTATTTTTATGCTCAAAACGGACAACAGGCAGGGCCCGCATCCTTTGAGCAATTAAAAGCACTATTTGCCAATAGAACCATAAATAAAGATTCTTTGGTATGGAAACAAGGAATGGATAGCTGGGTTGCACTAAAAGATGTAGAAGAGCTAAAATCATTTCTAGGCGGAAGCACTCCTCCTCCATTACCTGGGAATTAAAAAATAAAAACTCATCTCAAAATTAATTTTGGGATAGGACGTAACCTTCTCCCATAGGGGAGAAGGAACTATTCTATATAACATCCAGTATTATTAGTTCCTAAATGGAAGAAGAAAAAAAAGCAGTTTCAGAACGTAAAAAATCCTGTACTAATTGTGGTGCAGAATTAAAATATAAACCTGGAACGACTGAGATTACTTGCGAGTATTGTGGGCATCATGAAACGATTATAAATGATCAAAATGGGTTTCAGGAATTAGAACTTAAACCCTATCTCGAAGAAATGGGTTCTCAATCGCATTCTGAAGAAATCATGATGCTGCATTGCAAAAATTGTGGCGCAAATCAACATATCGAAGAAAACTATAAATCTTTGCATTGCGTGTATTGCACTATGCCTTTGATTATAGAAGATGCATATAAAGAGGATTGGATATTACCCGGAGCAGTTCTTCCTTTTCAATTTGATCAGAAAAAATCACATCAGATATTTTCAAAATGGGTAAAAGGATTATGGTTCGCCCCTAATAATCTTAAAAAAGCAGCATTAGATCCTCAAAATACCAAAGGCCTCTACTTACCATACTGGACCTTTGATGCTCAATTGTATGCAAATTATACAGGACAACGTGGAGATTATTATTATGTTAGTGTTCCGTATACAACAACGGTAAATGGTAAATCTGTTACCAGAACCCGACAAGAACGTAGAACAAGATGGTCTCCGGCAAGCGGAAATGTAAGTGGTTTTGTTGATGATACTTTAATTAAAGCATCACACCAAAATAAGAATCCAGTACCAAGAAAAATATCAAATTGGAATCTGGATGCTCTTTCACCATTTAATACCAATTTTTTGGCAGGGTTTGTTACCGAAAAATATACGATTCCATTAAAGGATGGTCACCTATCATCTACCAAAGAAGCAGAACGTATTGCAACATCCTGGGCCAGACGTGATATAGGAGGAGATACTCAAAGAGTACACCATATAGATATGAGTTTAAGTGAAGAGACCTTTAAGCATATTCTGCTTCCGGTATATATTAGTGCATATCGCTTTAGTAGTAAAAAGTATAATTTCTTTATCAATGGCCAAACAGGAGCTATTTCTGGAAGCAGACCTTACTCTTTCTGGAAAATATTCTTCTTTGTATTGTTTATACTCATTATTATTGCAATAATTGTCTGGTTTGCTGAGAAATAATTTTACCCGTGAAAGGTAATTGGCAGTCACAAAATTTAATTCATAAAAAAAAGATACTGGTCAAAAACCAGTATCTTTTTTAGTATTTTTTTTCTAAAATAATGCTACTGCAAAGCTCAAGCTTCTAATCCTTAGTTTTAAATCCAATAACCTCATACACTGTCTTACTCATATCGGGACATAGATTTTCTCTTATTTTAAAAGAAACTTCCTTATCCTTAGGCATACGTTGTTTTAGAGTATCAAAATCATTTGCTGGTGAGTTCATAAAACCAAAAGTAATCTCTTGTCCGGGAGAAATCATATTTGTAATACCCGATCCAGAATTTATAATTTGTTTTACTTTTACTGTAGTAGCCGTTTTAAAGCTCTTTTCACAGATAGATATATTCTTAGTTACACCTTGTATTACAGCAATCAAATGCACTGTATTAGGATCAATCGTATTATTCTGAAGATCACTAAACTTCGGTTTTTCTACTTTAGGTTTAGTTTTTTCGGCTTCTTTTTCCTGGGCAATACTATTTGATTTGCAAGAAAATAAACCAACTACTATTAATATATACAGTATTTTATCCATTCTATAAAAATAAAAAAAGGAGTTGAAATTTTCAACTCCTTTTAAGTTTATCATTATTGTAACTTATTTCTTAATAAGTTTTAGAGTGCTTTGATTTCCATCTTCTGTAATTCTTGCAAAATATAATCCAGATCTTGCATTTGAAGCATCCCAGATCGTATTATCACTAACATTACTATTTGAATACAACTTATTACCCATAGAATCAAAGATCTCGATAGATCTAGAAGTATTTTCATTAGATTTTAATGCTGTATCTTTAAAATTAAATGAGAACATCCCATTAGATGGATTTGGTGAAGCTGTAGTGTTTTTTGACACTTCTATTACAGCCAAAGGATCTACTGAAGGTTTAGGTTCACCTGCACCACCATCATCTACCATTCCATAAATCTGGAATACCTGATCAAGAGGATCTCTACCAAATGCAACCGAAACCGGTGTCCAATCTGTCGCTCCAGTACCAAATAAGTCTAAATTATCTTTAAAATGTGGTTCCTGACCAATTCCTCCATTTTGTGAAGACCAGAACCATTGTTCTTGCCCAGCACCAAAAGCTAAGTTAGCATAAACCGATAACCAATAGTTACCACTTTCTAATGTTACCGTTGCTGGAAGCGCTAGATTTAAGTTTGTATCTGTTGGATTAGAGATTGGAGTAATCTCTCCACTATTATAAACCTCATCACCAGGAACCCCTGCATTATCACTATATATTACAACAGTTGCATTGGTTAATGCTGGTGAGTTATTAGCTCCTCCAAAAGCTACAATTCTCTCTAACGTCCATGTATTTCCTGCAGGAATAATGAAATCATCTGCAGATTGTGCCAGACCACCAAAATCAACAAAGAATTGAGATGCTAATGATGATGTAGCTCCTTCTATTTGCTCATAAATTGCAAGCTCGGTTACAGATACTGTGAATCCTTCTGCAACTTGCTCATCTCCAGAGGTAGCGATAAGACCAATTGTTGCCTTACCTAAGCTATCTGGTGCAAAAGAAAGAGTGATTGTATTTCCTTCTAATGTTGCTGTTACTAATTCTGGATTAGAATTAGTAAATTCTATATCTATTGCATTTCCGTTAGAGTGAACAAATAAGTCTGTTACGTCTACTTCTACATCCTCGCTATTTTCTGCTACAAGAAGATCATCTAATAGGTAAGCTACACTTAATGAAGATTCTGGTAATTCATTAAATACTGGAAATTTTGCACTATACACTCCACTACCATGTGCAGCTACAGCGATAAATCCATCTTTACGAGTTTTTACCTCATCTGTTACGGCATTACCAATAGCAAAAGGTTCTTTGATCCAACGGGTTCTTTCTCCATTTAATCTATTTGTATAGTATAATCCAGTACTTGTTGCTGCATATACTTTTTGTAATCTAGAACCAAAGAATCCTTGGCTGCTTCCTAAGAATGCAGTACTTCTTACAGATGGCCCATTTCCTGATCCATCAGCGTTTTCTTCTAAATTACCACTAATATTTGTCCAGGTATCTCCTCCATCTGTAGTTAAGAATACACTTATTACTCTATAATTAGAGAATGTAGCAATAACTCTATCAGAATTAGATGGATCTACATTGATATCGTTTACAAAACCTTCTGGTAATCCTTTTCCTGTAAAAATATCTACTACTTCTTGATCATCAAGATTAGCATTATCCATTCTATAGATACCTCCTGTATTAGTACCATAATATAGTCTATTTGCAACTGGATACTTAGAAACATCTAAAGAAGATATTGAAGTTCCTGCTGGAGTGTCTGTATTTGGAAGATCTACCCAGTTTACTGTTGCGAATGCATTTGAGAAAAGAGGGATTTCATCCAGATTATTATTTCTCCAAATTCTATTACCCGCAGGTAAATACATAATGTTATCATTATTTGAATCCAGAATAAATGGTGTAATAAAAGCAAGATTATTAGCTCCTGCAGGTCTTACTCTGGTGAATGATTGAAATTCTCCAGCTTCATCAAAATTAAATCTATATACATTTCCTCTTTGTGAAGACACATATCTTGTTCTTCCGTTATCTGCAATTGCACTATAAGCTCCGTCACCTCCAAAATCTTCTATCCATGGTTCTATAGAACTCGCAGAAGATGTAAACCAAGTACCGTTATCCTGAAAACCAGCTAGTAAATCATCACTATTTGGTTCTGGATCAAAAGATACATGATATGGCTGTGTAGTTACATATCCATTATTTAAAGAAATCCAATCTACAGGTTCTGCTGCAGATGTAGAAGTAGTAACATCTTCGGTTACAAATACACCTCCATCATTACCAGATAACACTTTATTAGGGTTAGATGGATAAAAAAGTAATGCATGCTGATCAGGATGTTGATCAGGATATACACTTATATTGTTTAAAGGAGAATATCCTGCAATCCAGCTTTCTTGTCCTGCAGAAGTAGTAAATCCAGTTGTAGATCTGTATATATTAGTTCCTCCTACAAACATTAGATTAGGATCTGCCGGACTAACCTTAACGATCATATTATATCCACCCTGAAGATTTAAGTTTCCTACTGATCCTCCAATTCCGATAGGTAGATTAGCACTTAGATCTGTCCAGGTTTCTTCTGGTGTAGCTGCAGTAGCATCGTACTTAAATAAAAATGCTGGTCCACCATCACCTAGATTTTGAGTAAAGAAATATACAATGTTTTCATTAGAAGGATCTATCCCCATAACAGTTCTTCCGTAACTTGCTGGTAAAAGCTCTGGTGATATTTCTGTCCATGTATCAACATCTCCGTTTGTAGATGTGAAATAACCATTATTAGGATTTCCTCCAGAATCGATAGTTGCATAAATCTGACCTGTACTTGTAACTGCAACTTCTGCAGTATTGTCAAAATCACCTGCTAATACTTCTTCAAATGACTTTCCTCCATCTTTAGATTTGTGTACACCATTAAAAGTACCTACAAAAATATCTCCGTTAGCTGGGTTAACCACAATAGAGTTAATCAAATCAAAAGGAGAAAATGTTCTTACGTCATTATCATTGGTAGCTTCAAGAAGTCTCCAGGTTCTTCCACCATTAGTAGATTTATAAACTCCGGTTCCTTGAAAAAAGGCTCCTCCTGCTCCAGCAGAATTACCAAAACGTTCTCCTGATCCATAATACCAAGTATTATGTTTACCAGGTCTAGGATCTTGTACAATACAAGTAATACTTGGTGATTGTCTACGAGATGTTACCTTTCTCCAGGACTCTCCACCATTGGTAGAGCGCCATAATCCTCCCGAAACTCCTCCGGCAAGAATTACATTCTCGTTTGTACGATCAATAGCGAGTGCTCTTGTTCTTCCTCCTACATTGTAAGGGCCTCTGTTTTTCCAATATGAAAAACGACCTGCTTTTGAAGATTTCGCAGCATTGCTAATTGATTGTTTTGAATCATTTCCTTCAGAAATCTTACTAGAGAAATTTACTTCTTTGTCTCTAATTCCAAAAGGGATTTCATTAGTGTTCGGGTCTTTGAGTCTTTCAAATTCCCACTTCATTCTTTCTAACGCTTTATCACCAACTTTTTTTACATCCGATTTAGATCCATATTTACTATCGTAAATTTTAGATTGTTTGTAAAGTGAATGACCTCCAGGTTTCTCTTGTTGATCTGCCTGTGTTTTAAGCTGTTGTGCGTTTACTGAAGTAATGGTTCCCACAAGAGAAACCGCCCAAACGGAACGTTTGAGGTAGAATAATAATGTTTTCATTTTTAAGCTGATTTGTGAGTGATTCTTCAAAACTAGCTTAAATTTTTGAATTTTTTTCTTAAATCTTAAGGAATTTTACGATTTTTTTACTTTTTCTCTAATAAAATCTCTAAACTCTCGGTAATTACATGGCATATATCTTCTGCTACAATAATAGGATCACTGGTAATTGTTGTATACCCCGTTTTACTCACCATAACTACATAATTACCAGTTCGTTCATGGGCTCCAACAAAAATATTAGTTCCCGATATATTCTCTAGGGTTTCTTTATATTCACTATCTATAGCTACTACTGTAATACCATCTACCAAAAACGTGGCATCCATAGTATCTTTAATTGTTACTTCTAAACCTGGTCTAGCCTCTAGGGTACATAAAACAGGATCTTCTGTCCTATCGTCATCATTACAAGCTACACAGAGTATTAATAAAAGTAAAAAAACTTTTTTCATTTATTTTAACTTTATAAGTTATTACTTGTACATAAGATGCTTTTAAAAAGCTATGGTTGCGTTTTTTTAACATGCTCTATACAGTATTTATTACATACATAAACCACAAAAGTTACATATTAGTACAACATTTAATAAAAAATGCATCCCATGTGGGATGCATTTTTTATTATTTATCACAAAATTATCTGGCTATAAATCGAATTTAATTCCTTGAGCCAATGGCAATTCTGTAGTATAATTTATTGTATTGGTTTGACGTCGCATGTAAATTTTCCAAGCATCTGATCCTGATTCACGACCACCACCGGTTTCTTTTTCACCACCAAAAGCACCACCAATCTCAGCACCAGAGGTTCCTATATTTACATTGGCAATCCCACAATCTGATCCTGCATGTGATAGAAAACGTTCTGCTTCGCGTAAATTATTTGTCATAATAGCAGAGGATAACCCTTGTGCTACTCCATTTTGAGTTTCGATAGCATTTTCTACATCACCACTATACTTTAATAGATATAATACTGGTGCAAATGTTTCGTGTTGTACAATTTCAAACGAATTATCAGCTTCTGCGATAGCAGGTTTTACATAACATCCGCTTTCATAACCTTCTCCAGAAAGCACAGCTCCATCTACCACAATATTTCCTCCTTCTTCTACTACTTTCTGTAACGCATTTTGGTAACCTTTCACTGCATCAGTATCTATTAATGGTCCCACATGATTATTTTCATCAAGAGGGTTACCGATTCTCAACTGTCCATAAGCGGCTACTACTGCATTTTTTACTTTATCATAAATAGATTCATGTATAATCAATCGGCGTGTCGAGGTACAACGTTGACCTGCAGTTCCTACTGCACCAAACACAGCTCCAATCACAGTCATTTTAATATCTGCATCAGGTGTAACAATAATTGCATTGTTTCCTCCCAGTTCTAAAAGTGATTTTCCCAAACGCTGTCCCACAGTTGCTCCTACAATTTTACCCATTCTGGTAGAACCTGTAGCAGAAATTAAAGGAACTCTTTTATCTGTTGTCATCATCTCTCCTACTTTATAATCTCCATTAATCAAGCAAGAAATCCCTTCTGGTAGGCTATTATCTTTTAAAACTTTGGCAATAATATTTTGACATGCTATTCCGCAAAGTGGTGTTTTTTCACTAGGTTTCCATACACATACGTCTCCAGAAATCCATGCTAATGCAGTGTTCCAAGCCCATACTGCTACAGGAAAATTAAATGCAGAGATAATTCCTACAATCCCAAGCGGATGATACTGCTCGTACATTCTATGACCAGGACGCTCAGAATGCATTGTTAAACCATGTAACTGTCTAGATAATCCTACTGCAAAATCACAGATATCGATCATCTCCTGCACTTCTCCTAAACCTTCTTGATAGGATTTTCCCATCTCATAAGAAACTAATTTTCCTAAAGGCTCTTTTAATTCACGTAATGCTTCTCCGAACTGTCTTACAATTTCTCCACGTTGTGGAGCCGGCATTATTTTCCAGGTTTTGAATGCCTTAGTTGCAGTTTGTATTACTTTTTCATAATCTTCTGCTGTAGTGATTTCTACTTTACCTATCAATTCTCCATCTACAGGTGAATAAGACGAAATCATTTCTTTTGAAGAGAGCCAGTTTGCTCCAGTAGAAGTCCCTTTATTGTGTTCAGAAACCCCCAGTTGCTGTAGTGCTTCCTCAATTCCGAAATCTAATATTGCTGTTGCCATGTATAAGTTACTTTTTGAAAACGTAAAGATACTGTGTTTTTATAATGAAAATATTATTTACTCTTCCGACACTACTATTTTTAGTTATTTTTTTATTTATGAGACTAAATTTAATCAAATTTTCCCTTTTAGTTTTCAAAAAAGAAATAATTGATTTTCTCGTTTCCTCATCCTGCGGTATTACCACACTTCTTTATAGGTGATAACCTATGATTTTACCGTTAAATACCTCTTACATTTTATATGTTAAAATCTAACTTTTATAGCTACTAACTTTTAAATATAACATCATGAAAAAATTATTTCTTTTAACCTTTATTTTCTTAAGCTCAACTCTGGCTTGGTCCCAGATTTCGCAAGAAGAAGCCTACAAAATTCTAGTAGAAAAACAAATTATTCCCGAAGGACGAAACCAATGGGTATATGGACTACAAAAACCTATTCCTCCTAATTACAAAATCCGAAGTTTCAATAAAACCATAATATCTTCGAAATTTGAATCGTGGTTGTTTTTTATTGATGAGGATCCTTATGCAAATTGGGAGCATCCAGCAAAATACATATTTTTTGATATCCGCTCTGGTGAGTTTGAGATCAAAAGAGCAACCACACCTCCTGATATAATTCATGAGATGAAGATTTTTAAAAAGTACATCGAAACCAGAGAGCGTTTTTTAGATTTTGCAAAAACAAATACTATAGCCTGTGGAACATCGAATAACAAATATGCAGTTATTATTAGTGGAGGATGGAATCAAGGAAATAATCATATTCGGTATTGGAATGATTGTTCTTTTGTATATAGTACTTTAATCAACAAGTATGGATATGATGAAGCAAATATTTATACATTAATGTCCGACGGAACCAACGCTGCAGTTGATATTTCTAATGGAACAAATTCTAATCCTGACCTAGATGGTGATGGGGACAATGATATTCAGTTTTCTGCAACAACAGCTAATATCACTTCTGTTTTTAACACGCTTTCAGGAATTTTAGATGAAGATGATGAATTATTTATTTTCACTACAGATCACGGAGGCGTAGATAGTTCTGGAGCATCGGCATGGGATACATTATTATATTTATGGGGAGAAACAATTACAGATGATCAATTTGCAATAGAAGTAAATAAGGTAAATGCCGGTAAAATCTCTATCGTTATGGAGCAATGTAATAGTGGTGGGTTTATTGATGATCTATCTGGTCCAAATAGAGTAATTGCAACTGCCGCAAGACATGATGAATTGTCATGGGCAGGACCAACTATTAATACCGATGAATTTGTTTACTATTGGACCTCGGCAATGAATGAAGCGTTGCCTTCTGGTACTGTCGTAAATCCCGATACAAACTCTGATAGTGTAATTAGTAAACGTGAAGCATTTGATTATGCAGAAGCTAATGATACTAAATCCGAAACTCCGCAATTTAATGAAATGCCTATCAACCTAGGAGATCAACTCACATTAAACGGAACAGGTGACCTTTATATTAAAGATAATCGCGCTCCTTATCATAGTGTAACCGATTCTGGTATAGAGCCTAATACTTTTAGTGGGCCTATGTGGACAAGTAGAGATATTTGGGTAAGACAAGATGTGGATGGAGGTACAACTCATGAAAACCCGGAGTACAAAACAACAAGTCCTAATGGAGTATATGTACGGGTTAAAAACAGAGGATGTGCTCCAATCTCTGATGGCAAATTAAGAGTATATTTTTCTAAAGCTTCTACAGGATTATCCTGGCCAACACATTGGTCCAATTATTAC
This sequence comes from Aquimarina macrocephali, assembly GCF_051627225.1. Taxonomy (NCBI): domain Bacteria; kingdom Pseudomonadati; phylum Bacteroidota; class Flavobacteriia; order Flavobacteriales; family Flavobacteriaceae; genus Aquimarina; species Aquimarina macrocephali. The sequence goes on along the minus strand of NZ_CP151795.1, from coordinate 2,128,951 downwards.
GATTTTACACCAAGTGGTTCCTATGTCTTACATGGAGATGAAATTACCAGCATACCTTTAAGCATCCCTACACTCAATCCTGGAGATGAAACCATTATTGAAATTCCTTGGTATCCGCCTAATCCAAATGATTTTGATTACGACATACACCATTTTTGTTTAATTGCCAGAGTAGAATCTCAGATAGATCCTATAGGTCTAGAAACAGCTTCGGTTAACAGTAATACCAAAAACAATAATAATATCGCCTGGAAAAACATCTCTGTATATGATGTAAACCCTTCTAATAATATTAACTATACAAATGTCTATATCAGAAATATTTTTAGGAAAAAAGAAGATGTTATTGACTTATATTTTATGGATGGAAATTATGGTACTTCAACCGAAAATCCTTTCCTGAGAAATGGAACCGTAATTGCAACTATGGACCCAGAACTATTCGAAAGATGGCAAAAAGAAGGAGAAGGAATTAAAATTATTGATAAAAACACCGTACAGATTTATGATTCTAAAGCAGTTATGAAAGGAATTCATCTAAAACCAGGAGAATCTTTTTCTATGCAGATGCAGTTTAAGTTAAATGATAACAAACCTTTTAGAAGGCCTTTCATATTTGATGTAGTCCAAAAGAATGAAAGAGGAGTTATAGGAGGAGAACGTTTTGATATCGTATACCAGGATAAAAAGAAAAATCCAAGACAAGATATAATTACTGATGATATTTCATTATCTATATTTCCTAACCCATCAAATAAATTCTTAAACATTAGCTTTACAGCAACAAAATCAAATACTGATGTTTCTGTTTCAATACGAGATTTTGAAGGGAACATACTCATTTCGAATCATAAAAATCTTTATGATAAAGGGAGCCACATAAAACAAGTAAATATAGAATCTCTAAAAAAAGGAATTTACTTTTTGAGACTTACTATGGACGGAAAAACTATTGTGAAGAAAATTTTCAAAAGATAATTTACATTTAATTATCTACCGTTGGCTTAGAAAAAAGACTAAACTCTAAGTTAAAAATTATTAAGTCAATCCCGCTCTAGAGCGGGATTGACTTAATATTCAAGATATTTTGAATCTCTTTTTAGTTCTTAAAAACTAGGTCAAAAAAGAAATCGCTCAAACAAGATTTCTCTTGTAGAGCGATTCCCAACTAAATAACCAACCAAAAAGTTAATATTGTTAAGTGCTACCTTACTTTTATTTTGAAAGCTTCAAAAAATCAGCTTTTTTTATTCTTTTCTTTTCATTCTGAGTCGGTTTTCCTTTCTCAGAACTCTTAAATTGTATATGTCCTCTACCTACGAATTGGTACACCGTTTCAGAGGTTGGATGAAACAATTCTATTTTACTATCATTTATAACGGACAACTCAAAGAATTCATTGCCCAGATAATCGTAATCAAGTGTTAAAGTTTTCCTATCAAAAATGTTAACGATATCATTAACCTCATAATGTCCTGTATAATCATAAAAGATATCGTCAATATGAATTCCATTTTCATCCTGAGAGCTTTTAAAATTTTCTCCAGATCCGAAATATGAGAATTTCAAATAGTTTTCGTTATCAAATTCATTCAATACTCCAAACTCACTAGTAAAGACTTTTTCCCAGGTTTCATACTCTTGCAAGAAATAATGAATATTATCATAAAATACCTGATCATAATCAAAATTATTACGTTGATATCCAATCAAGAAATAACTAGTATTCGTCACCTGATCATACACTTCTATCTGATTATCTGATAATTGAGTGATTACTAATTTATATGCACCGTCAATATCATGGCTGATATCCAGATCCATTCTAAAAGTATTATAGAAACCAACATCTAATCCATAGCCATTTCCATTGCTTCCCATATCGACTAAATTATTATTGGCATAAAACGTTCCGTTTCGGAAAGAAACTGTAAACGCTTTTTGTAAAAACGGAATCTCACCATTACCCTTTGTGCGTTCGATATCTACATACCAGATCTCATAGGTATTTAATAATTCGTTTAAAGTAATTGTTGGTTCTTCTACATAAACATCTTCTTCGATAACAACCTCTGCTACACAAGAAGTTAATAGTATTGAACTTAAAAAAATAACCGAAAGTAATTTTAGCGTTTTCATATGCTGTGTGTTTTCAATTTCATTAACTGAGAACCAAAACACGTGCCAAAATTATAATAAACTGATTATCAAGTCTTTATTTTGAGTTGTATTTTTCCTATTTTTGAACCCACAATATTTTTTATGGAAAAAAATGCAAAATTTGCAGTACTAGGAGGTGGTAGTTGGGCAACTGCCATTGTAAAAATGCTTACCGAAAACCTAAATGAAGTTGGATGGTATATGCGAAGTACCTATGCTTTAGAGCATATTAAAAGACAACAACACAATCCTAATTATTTAAGTTCGGTCGAATTTAAAGTTAAACAACTTAAACTTACCAATGATATAAATGAAGCTGTTGAGCATGCAGATTATCTGATTTTTGCTATTCCTTCTGCTTTTCTAAATAGCGAACTCAAAAAACTAACAACATCTTTAAAAGACAAGATTATTTTTTCGGCTATAAAAGGTATTGTTCCAGAGACAGGACTTATTGTAGGAGAGCATTTTCATGATCAGTATGACATCCCTTTTAATAATATTGGAGTAATTACCGGGCCATGTCATGCAGAAGAGGTTGCACTAGAACGACTATCGTATCTTACTATAGCTTCTAATGATGAAGAAAAAGCCAAAATAATGGCTAATCATTTAAGTAGCGATTATATTAAATGCAAAACCAGTGATGATATTATCGGTACCGAATATGCTGCAGTGCTCAAGAATATCTATTCTGTAGCTGCAGGTATTGCACATGGTCTTGGGTATGGTGATAATTTTCAGAGTGTTCTTATGAGTAATGCAATTCGTGAAATGAAACGTTTTATTAAAAAAGTACATAAAATGAAACGTAACATTAATGATTCTGCTTATTTGGGTGATTTATTGGTGACCGGATATTCTATTTTCTCTCGTAATCGAATGTTTGGTAATATGATCGGTAAGGGATACACAGTAAAAAGTGCCCAGATGGAAATGAGTATGATTGCCGAAGGATATTATGCTGCAAAGACTGCATATGAACTCGATGCTACAAAAGCTGCTCGAACGCCTATCATTGATGCAGTACATGCTGTATTGTATGAAAATAAAAATCCAAAAAAAGTATTTAAGAAACTAACAGATAAGCTAGATTAATTATTCTTATCTTCATGCCTCTGATTTTTTACTATACATCTTATGAAGAAGCTTATCGAAACGTTTTATACCGGATTAAGCAATCTCGATGCCGAAACCATGATATCATGTTATCACGATGATGTGGTTTTTGAAGATCCCGGTTTTGGAAAACTAAAAGGTAATCGTGCAAAAGGTATGTGGCGTATGCTATGTAAAAACGCAAGAAATTTTAAGGTCGAATTTTCACAAGTTGAAGCTAATGATCAAAAGGGATCAGCTCATTGGGAAGCATGGTATTCTTTTAGTAAAACAGGAAAATCAGTTCATAATAAGATCGATGCTCAATTCGAATTTAAAGATGGTAAAATCATAAAACACATAGATGATTTTAACTTGCATCGATGGGCTTCTCAAGCTATCGGATGGAAAGGCGCTTTGCTTGGTGGAACTGGTTTTTTTAAGAAAAAACTAATCCTGCAAACCAATAAAATGCTCGATAAATTTATGGCCTCTTGATTTTGATACTTTAACCTAATATGAACACATTACAAATCACACAACCCATTGTATCAATAGACTGGCTTTCTAAGTATTTAGATCATCCAGATTTGGTAATTCTGGATGCTACAATTAAAAAAGTAACTTCTCAAGACAAGCCAAAAAACTCGAATCTAAAGATTAAAGGAGCTCGATTTTTTGATATTAAAAATGTTTTTTCTGATACAACCACCGATATTCCTAATATGCTTCCTTCTCCAGAAGCGTTCTCAGAAGCTTGCAAAGCACTTGGTATTAGTTCTCATCATACCATAATAATCTATGATACATTAGGAATCTACTCTAGCCCAAGAGTACGATGGATGTTTAAAACCATGGGACACCAAAACGTTGCCATATTAGATGGTGGTTTCCCGGTCTGGCAAAAAGCTGAACAACCATGCGAAACTGAGGATACCAGCCCACAAGAATACAACCGTGGAAATTTTGAAGCCAAGTACATTTCCCAATTGGTCACCAATGCTAAAACGGTACATATAGAAATGAATTCTCAAAGTTCTCTAATACTGGATGCCCGTTCTGCGGGTAGATTTACTGCATCAGAGCCCGAACCCAGAGAAAGCCTTAAAGGAGGGCATATTCCAAATTCAATGAATTTGCATTATACAAAAGTACTTGATGATGGTAAAATGCGATCTACGACAGAATTGCAAAAAATTCTACAGTATTTTAATATTGAAGACAAAAAACTGATCTTTACATGTGGGTCCGGCATTACTGCATGTATTATTATGCTTGCCGCAGAGCTGGCAGGATATCATAATGTATCCGTATATGATGGATCATGGAGTGAATGGGGGCAGTTGGATGGAGTTCCTATTCAATGTTAAATACAAATTAAAATATCTGCTTAATTATATTATATGAATTGTTTTTTTCGATTGATTTTTTGCATTGCCTTGTTATCGGCTAATTGTTATGCTCAAAAAGCACCAAAATTTAGCTTACAAGATTTTTATACCTATACTTCTGAATTAGAATATACAGTAGATTCTATTTTTAATACATTAAGCGATCGACAAAAGGTCGCCCAAATGATCATCACTTCTGGTGGAGAAATAGGAAAGCCAGCAGCTACAGTTCGAAAATTAGCTATGCAAAATGCTATTGGAGGTGTAGTTTATTTAAAAGGACATAAGCAAAAACATACCGAAGACATTGCTGCACTTAATGCTATTACTGCAAAAAACAAGACCATCCCGCTTCTGTTTAGCATGGATGCCGAACCTAGTTTATTCTCTAGTAGAATTAAAGGAGCCCGTAAAGTAGGTAAAACTATTGATATCAAAAATGAGGCGCAATCAGACTCTGTAGTCAACATTATCAATCAGGAACTTAGAGATATTGGTGTACACCATAATTATGCTCCTGTACTGGATGTAAGTTCTAGTAATGAAGCTATTAAATCCAGAAGTTATGGAAATAATAAAGAAGATGTAGTTCGCCTCGCGAATCAGTTTATAAAATGTTCTCAAGAAAGTGGGATCATAGCAACAGCAAAACATTTTCCAGGTCATGGTCTTGTAAAAGGAGATACCCACAAACAAAGTGTATACATAGATGGTCCTTTACAGGAAGTAGATAATTATAAAAAAATTATCGAAGATGGTGTGCTCTCTATCATGGTTGCCCACATCACTATTAAAAATAATAAGGAGTATGATACTGATGGATTACCCTCTAGTTGTTCTCGAAAAATTGTTACTGGGCTATTAAAAGAAAAAATGGGATTTAGAGGTATTATTATATCTGATGCACTTAATATCATGAAAGCCGTTACGATTTTAGACAATGCTCCCCTACTCGCTTCTAAAGCTGGTTGTGACCTGATCCTGATGCCACAAAACGAAATAAAAACAATAAATGCTATCTTGGCCGAAATGAAAACCAATCCAGCCTATAAAAAACAGGTAATGCAGTCGGTAAAGAAAATCTTACGATTAAAAGTATGTGGCGGAGTCATTAGATAGTTAGTGATTTATTGTTAATAGAAAGTATACGCCGATCATTATTGATTAGCAAACCATATATTACTTTGGACTATTTATTAGTGAATATTAAACAAAAACAATGAATCCCACATTTATTCTTCGTTTAGCAGTAGCAATTATTCTTTTAACACATAGTATACCAGGCATGTTCGACAATGGTATTAATAACTTTGGTAATTTGTTTTTAAATGAGATTGGGTTTTCTCCTTTTGGAGTATACATAGCCTGGACTATCAAATTATCACATGTTGTATGTGCTGTCCTTTTTATATTGAATAAATATCTGAAATGGTCTTCATTAATAACTATTTTAATACTCATTGCCGGTATTTTTTTAGTTCATCTCCAAGAAGGCTGGTATGTGGTAGGAGATGGAAGAAATGGAATAGAATATAATTTTTTACTAATTTGTGTACTAGTAACCATCATGTATCCTAATGGGATCTGGAAAAGAAAAAATTCTCAACTATAATTGAAATTGTAGTAACCAAATTATAGAAATAAACATATCATTTTATTAATTGTGTCAATCAAAGAACTACTAAATACGACCGAGCATCGACCCTGGAAAATCCCAAATAAAGATTGGAAATTCTACCAGGAATGGAACAATACAATATTTATTCATTGGCAGGTCGAATTATCAGAATTACAAAAATTTGTTCCAAAAGAGCTTGAAATCGATCTTTTTGAAGGAAAACCCTGGATTTCTTTGGTAGCTTTTACCATGGAAAAAATTAGACCTAAAAACCTGCCGGCATTTCCTCCAATCTCTAATTTTGATGAAATTAACATCAGAACATATGTCAAGTCTAATACAAAAACGGGAGTTTATTTTCTAAGTATAGAAGGAGGAACAAATTTATCCTGTAAAATAGCGAAGAAAATTTCTGAATTGCCATATCGGTATTCAAAAATAAAACGAAGCAAAAATCAATATTTATCCATAAATCCAGAGTTTAAAGATGAACTAGACATCCTATTTTCTATTGGAGAAGAAATTACAGATAAAAGCGCTCTCGATACATGGCTTACAGAAAGGTATGCTTTGTTTCAAGATACAAAAAAGTCAATTAATGAATTTGAGATTCATCACCTGGAGTGGCCAATACGAAAAATTGAGGTTACTAACCTAAAGGTAAACTACTCGAGGTTTGATAAACTCATCAAGAGTAAGCCCGACAAAATTCAATATTCAAAAGGAGTAAAAGTAATCGCCTGGGGGAAGAACAAAAAAGAAAGAATCGTACTATAATAAATACTGATTTTTATACATTATTACTATGAGAACCATTTTACTGTTTATAGGAATATTTACCATTTCTTTTATAGGAGTTTCACAGAATATCGATGAGCAAATTCTAAAAATTCGAGAAGAGTTTCAACGTATTAATTCAAATCATCAACTTGAAAAGATTGACCTATACAATGAGGAGTTCATGGAGCATACAACAGATGGTGGTGGCCAACTTACCGGGTATTTTGAGAATGATCAACTGGTAAAATATGTAGAATGGATTGGAGTTTCTTATGGGTCTGTTGTAATAGAATATTACCTAAAAGAAGGTAAACTGTTTTTTGCCTATGAACAAGAAAACAAGTTTAAAAGCCTTTACGATCCATCTGGTGAATGGATGTCTTTTGATACCTCTTTGCAGCCAGAAACCATATTCGAAGGTCGTTACTATTTTAATACCTCAAAACTCATAAAAGAACTTAAAAAGGGAGAGCGTATGTTTAATAGCGTTTTTGAACCATCAAAAATTTTAGAACATGCACATGTATTGAGTAATGTATTAAGCAAAAACAGATAAAAACATAGTATCCTATCACAACAAAAACAAGTCATCTTTTTAAAAACAGAACTTATGAAAAATAGTCGTACAATTCAATTCGTTGCCGTCTTTGTGTTTTTAGCAATATTTTTAAGCTCATGTACTAGTACCACCAAAAAACCCATTGATCATAAAGCTGCCCAAGAACAAAACGAATTACTTTTTACAAAAACATTGCAAACACACCTTACAGCTATAGAACACAGAAATCTCGACTCTTTAAAATCAACACTATCTCCAACAGGAGAAATGCAACTTATTTTACCCGGTTTAAAAATTAAAAACACAGCAGATGAGTTTATCGCTTTACACCAGGAATGGTTTAAAGATACTACCTGGACTATAGAGACAAAAATAGTAAATGTAAAAGTGGGAGATAAAATCGGGATGGCCGTTACCGAGGCTATGTATAGAGAACCCAATAGAAATGGTAGTCCTTATTTTAATCATATGATGGTTAGTTATGATTTAGAAAAAATAAATAACAAATGGTATGTGATCAAAGATCACGCTTCTTCAATAGAAAAGACTAAACCAAAGATTACTACAACAGAATAAACAGTATTATAAAAAGTAGATTGTTTTCCTCAATTATATAGTTTTCTAAATTGAGTTTAAACAAGTTTTTGTGACGCATTACTTAGTGGCGCGGATTTGCAATTCGTGCTTTTAAAACTTCAGAATAAATTTAAAGCAACAAGTTCTAATTCATGATCTAAATCTTCATAATTTCTAGCAGAACCAAAAATATAAACCTCTGGATTTAAGACAATCTTATCTACAACTGGTTATTAATAATTTACAATAGTAAAAACAGTCACATTATAAGTGACTGTTTTGATATTTTGGTATGTTTCACCGATTACAAATCCGCACTATTGAGTTGCAAAATAGAACACATTAGATCCAACTATTTTTAAGGTAAAACCAGAAGGGTTTACACAAAAAACCCTAAATTTAAGGTATCAAAGTAAGCAAGGTAAAAAGTAACAACCTTGTGAAACTTAACAATTATCAATATTAACCAACAGAAAATTATGAAAACACTCACACAAAGAACCTTATTGTTACTCAGACCGTAAGTATACAATTCTCAATTTCGCGATAACAAATTCTAGTCGGTATCCAAGCTATTTTACGACTCTTAAGTCTCATTAGCTATGTACTCCAAAAGCTCAAATACCCTATTAAACAAGAGGAAATATATTGATGCTATTACAAGTGGTGGTACACAACATATATTACTAAAGAGAACTTGAATTTCTTTAACCAAATTTAAAGAACAAAATAGGCTTCGCAATAACAAAAAACACTTCACTACCCCTAGAGCTATTAATCACAAGGAGAAAAATTTGACCCGAACACTCCATAACAAAGTAAGGCAAAAACTAAAACTCACACAAAATGAAAAAACTATTTATTTTAAGTCTGTTGTTCACTATCCTCGTCGGATGTTCTGAAGAGGACTATCTGGTAGAAAACGAAAGTTTATCACAAAATGATTCTGTGCTCAAAACCTTGAAGAACTGGGGGTTTTCAGATGATCAAATCGAAGATAAAGGAACATATTATTTGGTAGATGAAGATATGGTCTTTTATAAAAATAAAAAATACCATGCTCCTAAAAAATCCACCGCCAAACAAAGAGAACATCCCAATTCTGTGACGATTAACAATATCAATGTGTTTATAAATCCCAATATGAACTTAAATTGGAGAAATGCTTCTATAAGTGCAATTGGCCGGTGGAATGCTGTTAGTTCAGGTTTATTCCTCAATATAACTACAACAACTGCCAATGCTCATATCCAGATCATGTATGACTCACAAGATCCGAGTGTAAATTTAGCTTCTAATGTTTTTGGAAGAGGAACATTTCCAACAACCAACGGTTTGCCTGGAGTAAGAATCTGGGTGAATCCAGATTTTAATGCGTGTAGTGGGGCTATCACACAGAATATGAGAATTTCTAATGTACAACATGAACTAGGTCATAATTTAGGTATTATGCATACCAATCAATCTTCTGCGAGCCTGATCCCAGGCACACCAAGTTCAGATGCTCAATCTGTAATGAACGGCGGTAAAGCATGCTCAATTAACAACTTTAGTGCTGGAGATTTTTTAGCAATAAAATACTTATTCCCTCCTCTCACTTTAGCCGGATCATCGCTAATATGTAACACTTCTACAGTGACTTATAATGTGGGTAGTTCGACTATTCCTATAAACTGGACAACCTCATCAAATCTTCAAATCTTATCCTCATCAAATAGCAGTATTACGGTAAGGCCTGTAAATAGCTCGTTTAATGGGGCAGGATTTATTCAAGCCGCTTTACCATCACATACGGTACGTAGAAATATTTGGGTAGGAGAAGCTGTCGTAGATATGATCGAATTCGAAAATGGTATAGGTGAGATCGGTTATTTTTGTTCTAGTCACACTGGTAATACCTACAGCATATTCCCAAGACTATCAGGCACAACACATCAAATAAGACTGCGTAGATATCCTAATCTATCTATTGTATACAGCCCATCAACTAATTACTCAGGAGATTCTGGAACATTAAATTATACTCCAACTCCTGGCTGGTATCTTTTTGAGGTAAAAAGAACGAACTCTTGTGGTATTGCAGAATGGTTTGGCACCGAAGTCGAGTTTGTAGATTGCTCAAATGGCGGCGGTGGCGGTGAGGAATTTTAATTTCTCAATACGCCTAACTCATTTATAGAAATCATAACTATTGTAAAACTCGTTGTGCATTTTAAAACTAATAATATAAAAAAGCGTCAATTCGAGTAATTTTTCATAGTGAAACGAAGAAAAATTGTATCGAGAATAGCTTTTTTAAATAAAAATTCCCTGGAGGTATAACATTGCTTCCAGGGGATTAATTTAATCAACTGTTGTTGTTTTACAGAAAGATTCTCGACAGTATAAATAGTAGCATTAAACCAGATTGTTTTCCTCAATTGTATAGCTTTCTAAATTGAGTTCTTGCAGAACTAAAAATATAATCCTCTGGATTTAAAACAATCTTATCTACAACTAACTTATTAATAATTTACAATAAAAAAACCAGCTACATCCCTGTAACTGGTTCTTATCGTTTATTTATTACTCTTACCGATCACTCTAGCGGTAGCAGGAGATTTCAAGATATTTCAGAGTTTAGCGAAGAAGATAAAAAGTATATTCTATATACTGTTGATGCCCTTATTAAATCAGTAAAACTTAAATCTATTGCATAAAAAAACAGCTACATTGCTGTAACTGTTTTTATTATAATTAAGGTTGACTGTTAAATTAATCTAAAGATTTTTCCTCCTCTGCAATTAGCTTTTTAAATTCATCACTAATTTCATTAGATTTTTTTATAAAAACACCTTTCAAAATCATATCAGTCCCTACCATTGATGATTCATAATAATATTTATTTCCCTCAATATAGGTTATCTGTGTAAGACTTTTCGTTTTTTTATCAGGCTCAGGAAGTTTCTCTCTTTTTAAAGATTTATAAAAACTTAAGAGATATTTACAATCATTTATCTTTTCTATTTTATTAAGACTAATGACACCATACTCTTCAATTTTTTCTAATTGCCAATTGCCAAATCTTTCAATCATAACTTCACCATATTGATATTTCATTTCAAAAGTACCTTGCATAAGCCCTTTACAGTTTTGGGCTTTAATTGACCAACAAGAAATAAATAATATATACTTTATTTTAAATATTTAAAAATTCTCTTATTATAAATGCAATCCCTATTAAAACAAAACTTATTCCGGCAAACATAAGCTTTATAACAAGACCCTCTTTTCTTTTTACATGATCTCGATAATAAATTAAAAGAAGAACACCAAACACTATTAATAATAAGCCTATTATGATATTAATAAAATCCATAGTTTAATGATTAATTAAATTTATTCTTGTTCTTTTGCAACCTTCGATTCGACACCGTTTTCATAAAGAGTAATATGTGATTCAAGAAAAGTTTTATTTGCCTCTTCAATATGGACACTCCCTTTAACAACTTCCCCGAGTCCCGCACTAATCGTTTCAATTAAACCTTTCGTTAACGCACTTTCATAATTATCCCGATGGCGCGGATTTGTAATCCGTGCCTATAAAACTTTAAAATAAATTTAAAACAACAATTTCTAATTCATGATCTAAATCTGCATGAGTTCTTGCAGAACTAAAAATATAATTCTCTGAATTTAAAACAATCTTATCTACAACTAACTTATTAATAATTTACAATAAAAAAACCAGCTACATCCCTGTAACTGGTTCTTATCGTTTATTTATTACTCTTACCGATCACTCTAGCGGTGGCAGGAGGAGGACTGTTTTCATATTTCGTTATGTTGTTTCACGGATTACAAATCCGCGCCATCGGGTTGTAAATCTACGCTATTGGTTTTCTTTTATTTTACAATCCATACAAACTAACTATTGGTATAGATATTACAATTGCAAATAATAACAGTATCACCCTAAATACTTTTTTCTTTATAATTTTGAGTATTAAATAAAATACTAAAGTCATTAATAATATAAATATCATCTCATATAAAGTACTTTTTATATTAAAGATTTCTCCCCCCAAAATAGATGCATAGTTATTAACACTAATATATCTATGTGCAATACTATCACTTATTAGGTAGGATATAATATTAACTATTACAAATCCAATTATTAAAATACTATTCTTGTTGATCATCTCTATTCTGTTCTTGTTGTTCTTGATTTCTTTGTATTAAAGCATCTAAATTACTTAAAGTTTCTTCATTACAAGTACCACTAGTACAGAGTTGATCCCTTATTTGTGTTAGTGCATATCCTGTAATAGCTAAATCATAAGCTTTTGTTTCTTTCTGACCAATCGCATTAAAAGGAAGTCGTAATTTAACTCCTCCATCTGCATTAGCAACTAAGGAGACTACAAAACCATTTGAATTTGGTCCTGTAAAATCATAATTTGGTAAGTTTCCAAAATCTTGATTTCCATTTTCATCTGTAGTCTGTTCTTGAAAGAATGCTGCAAACTCCAATATACTATTCTCAAATTCATTATTCTCATTAGACGAACTAGGTTCTATGAGAAAAGGATCACTTACACCACTTCTACCATTTGTATATCCATTTTGATCAAAATCATCAACTCTTGGCCTACCTGTTCTACTTCCTTCCGCAGGACCCCATAGTTCCACAATTTTGTCAACATTATCAGTTTTTACTCTCAAAAATGCATGCCTTCCTACTCCAGCGGTTCTTTCAGTAAATACCCAAACAGAGTCTCCCTGTATTTCTCGATAAAGAATTGGATTATTTTTAGTAAAATGATATGGTGTTTCGTTACGATACTTCTCAGTAAAGCGATCAATCTTAGTAAATCTAGCAATTGCAGGATCGTAATCTCTTTGCCCATATGCAATAGTGTTTAATCCTAAATCTTTCTCTAATTCCTTATCAGCATATCCATAAGGATGCACTCTACCATTTGTAGTAAAATTGTACCCTTTGTGTTGCAGTCCAAAGGGATAGTAGTTTACGCGTTTTTTTTTAACGGTATCCCTTATTTTTGACCTATACCTACAGCAACCTTATTTTTTTAAGAACGTCCTCCCGTCATCTATCCATCAATGATGCTAAAATAGTAATTTCCGTAGTGTTACCCATCCGAGTAAGCGATTAATCTTGAAGCTGAACAGCGCAACTGCTGTTGCGGTTGACCTTCAGCTTCAAGATTAATCATAGCCATCTGGCGATTGAAGATAAGCTGCATGCGTGCAGAACAAAGGCGTAGCCGAAGCGAAGGGAGCAGCCGACGCAGACCAAGGAACGTAGTGGTGGGATGCGCCACAGGATTTTTAATATTTCATTTGAAAAATATAAACTTCAATATTAAAAATCCTGTAGGCAGTGACTAGCGGCGTAGCCCATGTAGTAGCGGTTTTGCTTAATGAACTATTCAGCGATAGCGTACCTTTATTGTTTTTAAGCAAAAGAGTAGCTACGGGTGATAGAGGAACAGAGCAAGGCTATTTGTTTGTAGTGGATACTGACGACCGAAGGCGAGGAAGTTGTAACGGTATGGAACAAGTGTTTTTTCTACACTTGTGGAATAACAAAAAATAGCTTGCGGCGTGACGAAGGAACTCCTTTGACAGTACTTATGGGCAAAGCATTTTTCTTGCTGCGCCCATAATAGTATATCGACTATAAGGAGTCACCTTATTATTTATCTTCAAATGTAAATGTAAACATCAATATTTTGGATAACCAGTAAATGCTTTCTTGTTGTTCTGATTGCTCAGGTTGGCTTAACGTATAAATCATTTCTGCAAGTACGTATTGTAGTTCTTCGAGTTCTTGTTGGTTTCTAATTGGGATCAATACTCTTGTCTTCATAATGATCTGGATTTGATTCGATACATAAACCCTGATTGCTTACGATCAATGATTTCTATAAATTGTCGGTCTACCAGTTCGGTAAGCTTGTGATAGATTGTATTTCGACTTCTGCCCAGCCTACAACGTATATCTTTGTTAGTAAATTCCTTGCCATCAAAATACAGTTGTAATTCTTTATAAAACCATCTTAGATCAGCAGACAATAAGTATTCATGTTTTGGTAAATGAAGCTCATTCTGTAACATATAAATGGCATTGAGCATATCTTCTCTACAGACATAAAATCTACCTAAAATATCTTGATCACGATACATTTCGTTGACAATAGTAAGACTATGGGCAGTGTTTAAAATAAGTTCTTTCTGAGAGGTAGTAAAGTGTGTTTTTTCTAAAAGTATTTTGTATTTGTTAATCGTGGTTCTGTAAGGATAAAGGACTTTGATAATGGTACTCAGGTCATGGACATGGTATCTACGTCCTTTTAGTTTGTCAATCTTCGTATAGCGTCTTATAGATCGCTTTTTGCGTTCTTGCTTCATTTTGTATATGGATTTGATTAGTATTCATTTATAGTCCTTAAACAAGGATATTGTATTTAGTAAGATGGGTGGGTAGTGATTTTTATCCCTAATTATACTTGTCTTGGATCGCTAGACCGCTTTTGTAGTTAAATAACTGACCCGTTGTTATTTGACTGATCCAAAAGCGATCCGTAACCGATCCATAACTGATCCAAAGCGATCCAGACACATGGTGTCTTTTAGTATTTAGTTACTTTTCTTCTTGTAGTCTTCTATTTGATCGTATAGATGTTTTCTTATTGCTGTTCTAAACTTTTCAATATTATCCCAATAACTGATCTTGTAATTGTAACTATTTCGTAATCCTGAACTGCTTTTGTGTATATATTCCAGTTCTTCTAATTCTGTGATGTAGCGTTGCATTTGTGTTTTACTGATCCTGAACTTTTGACGGATTTCTCGACGGGTAAATTGATAGTCTTTGCCTTTGGATTCTACATACTTTTTTAGGTTTTCGTAGAACTGTCTTAATATTCCATCGAGTTCATCGGTTTTAAGAATAATACTATTGAACATTAAATCAATAGCAATTTCTATATCTTTTAGTTCTGTAACCAACATCGTATCATCAACTTTTTGTCGTTGGTATTGATGTAATAAAGTAATCTGCTCAATGTAATCATGTAACATCTGTGTTAACCGTCTTCGTTGTTTGGTGGTTTTGGGGAGTTGTAACCGATATGGATTTTTGACTTTATAAGGTTTTAGCATATACACAATATCTTGTATTGCCTTTCGTGCTGCGAGTTCCTGATCGTCGGTGACCATTTTAGCTGCTTTGTTGGCCATGTATTCGAGCACTTTCTCTGTCTGTGCTTCACTTTCATCAATGGCAATTACAAAAACACGACTTTCGTTATCTTCATAAATCCTAAAATGTGTAGTGGCTACTAAACTTGCTATCGGTCCAAAAACATATTTCTCTCCGGTGGTGATTTCTCCAGTCTGCTCGTTTTTCTGACTTACACTACTGGAGAGTTTACCGTTGCTTTGTAATTCCCTCCATGCCAGTTCTGCTTCTTCAGTAAGCCCGTCATAATCTTCTAAGATAATACCACAGTTGCATAAATCCTGTTCCCCGTAATTGTAAAAACTCTTATCAGTTACCCTGGTAAAGCGTTTGATTTTATTCTGGTCATACATAGAGTCAGCTATTTTACCGATCAAATGACTTTTTCCACTTCCGCTTGTTCCTTGTACGACTGCGTGTAATGTTCTATTCATTTTATGACTGAGTAAGATGGTAAAAAGGAACAATGCGTTTTTTTCTTCTCCAATGATACCAGTAGCTTGTAATTGTTTGGTTAGTGTCTCTATGAGACTTTTAGACTGTAATAATGCTACTGTTTTATTTTTATCAGCATCATTGATGTCTCTTAGTTTGTATCGTAGTTTTTGTTGTGGTAACTCGTTTTGTTTCTCTAATCGATGAGTTTCTAATCCTCGGGTAATTTTATCTAATACATTTCTAACTACAGATGTACCGATTTGTAGCTTTTCGGCAATCTTACGAACCAATTTTTCTACGGCATCATCGTGATAAAGATCAATGGTATTTCTGCTTGGGGTTTGTGTTAAATTTGCTGCTTTATAGACTACCAATGTCATTTTTAGTCTGCTCAGGTCTTTTAAATCTAACTTACCAAACACATCGATTTTTAAAGACTCGTCTTTGTAGATGGTGTGATTGGGTTGGATATTTAGGGTGTAAGATTGTTTTGCTGTTTTCTTAGGTTGTATCGGAGTTTTGGAAATTTCCTTTTCTGCAGTAGTTTGATGTATGATTCTTCTTTTTTCAAAAAGATGTTGCAGGATTTCTGTTTCATGACTATCTAACAGACTATTGATATCCTCGTTTTCTATCATTTCTACTTTACTGATCCTTATGTTAGGAACTAACTCTTTTAGTTCTTTGGCGTACTTAGCTGTAGCACTGTTACCAGCTTTATCACCATCGAACCAGAGTGTGATTTCTTCGAGTTGCTGCAAGTATAAAATAGCTTTGAAGTGTTCAGGAGTTAGACCATTAGTTCCGTATGCTGTTAGTATTGTGGTTTCTGATGAAAGATTAAAATATTGTTTTAATGTTGCTGCATCAATGATACTTTCGGTAATGATTAATTGTTTGGTTTCTGGATTAGGATAGTTTGGATATAATCCTTTTCGGTTTGTGGTGTAGTAATGTTTGCATTTGGCATTGTCATAAATACTTCTGCCATATAAAGACACAATGTGTCCTTTTTCACTTCTCAAAGGAAAGACGATACAGTATTTTAATTTGTCATATTCTTTGCCTGTATTAAAGCCTGCAGCTAGTTTTTTATAAATGATTTCATAATCTTCTACTATTGGTTTTGTAATATCAGTAATACTGTAACCGTTTGCCTTTGGTGTTAGCCATTTTACGGCTTCTGGAAGCTCCCAACTGTAGAACTTTTTGACCAGTTCGATGACATCCATTGTGCCTGCTTTACAGTTCCCGCTAAAACAAGTTGCGATCTGTTTCTTTTGACTAAACTGTAAACTTGGTTTCTTGTCCTTATGAAAAGGGCAGAGACATTTACCGTTCTTGTCGGGTTGTAAGCCTAATTCTTGAGCGATATGCACGATATCTACGCTGTTTTTTAACTGGGTCAGGGTCATTGTTGATAAATTGTTTAATAGAACAAACAAGTTTTGGAAAAAGGTTGATGGAGACTAGAAAAAAACGTGGTTTTTCTCAAGAAGAACTAGCTGATTTGCTAGGCACTAAAGGTCCGGCTATTGGAAGGTATGAGAGAGGAGTTGCTAAACCAACTATTGAAGTTGCAGGAAAGCTTGCTAAAATACTAGGAATATCATTAGATTATCTTGTTGGTAATTCTGATCAAGAACTTGATGATAATACCTTAAAACGTATTTTAGAAGTACAACGATTACCTGAAGATATAAAAGAAAAAGTATACTATTTCATTGATATATCTATTAAAGATTACAAAACAAGACAAGCCTATTCTTAGATTGATTGCATAAAAAAAACAGCTACAAGCCTAAGCCTGTAACTGTTTCTTAATCTTTATTATTTACTCTTACCTGTCAATCTTTACCGCCACAAGTTGCAAACTTGCGGTAGCGATCACTCTAGCGACAGCAGGGGTCTGGTCGAGATGCTTGCACTAGCAAGGTTTCTTTACTTTATTAATTTATAATACAGCAATAGCTAAAAATATTACAAACAATATGAATAATGCTATTGGAAGTATTAAATTATGGTTTTCTTTGGTTATAATTTCATTTGGATTATTTCGATTGTATACAATTCTTATAGTATTACCAATAATTATTTTTTTTAAACTTCCTTCTCCTACATCTGATTCTACTTCATGCTTATTTCCTTTAATATCAACAAACCTAATAATAGGAAAGTAATACAATGTTTTCTCTCCAAAGGAATCAATAATTTTTTCTGTAAAACCTGTTACTTCTCCTTTAGCTTGAATAGCATTTTTTTTAAACCTTTTGTATTTTAAGTAAAGGTATGTACTCAATAATAATACAGCTATAGAAGCTAAAAGAAAAACAATTTTATACATTCTCTTTTTTTAATGAAACATAGCATCCACTTAATATGTCTCCAAGTTTTCTAGGGTTCTTTTTACCAGTAAGTCCTGTAATTAGAACTACTAGAACATATATAAAAGGTAGTATTATTTCTATAAAATTAAATAGATTTCGTAATACTATTCTAATTAAGTTATGATTTTTATTACACTTTATACTTAAAGAAAAAATCCTTTTCCCTACTGTTGTTTTAAAAATAAATTCTTGTAGTATAAAATAAAGATAAAAGAACGGAATAAATATTGCTGACGAGACATTTTCATCATTCAAATTATAAGATCCATTACGAACTTTAATATATATCAACATTATAAATGCTATAATAACAACATCTATTAAAGCTGCTAAAAACCTTTTTACATAATACATATACTTTATCTCCATAATTATTTAATATGCTTTTTAAAATTACTCAATTTATTTACGAACCCATTCTGTTCCATTCCAAGTATATGTTCCTTCTTGTGTCGAATCTAAGTTATTTAACAGGCTATTTAGTTTAGTGCCTTTATCTTCATTGTTTTCATCTGAACTTGTGTCCTCATTGGTTTCATTGCCATCATCTAATATCCCATCAAGTAATTTACCTAAATCAACACCTATTTTCAATTTTAGCCCAAGCTTAAATTCAGCTGCTAAATCAGATTTTTCAAAAACACCATCAGCAGTTATTTTTCCATCTGCACCAAGAACATCCCATTTCCCATTCGCTTCTCTTTTCAAAATCCACGCTTTCCCTTTAGCATCTACTACTTTATATATTTTTGCCTTTCCTTCTGCTCCTAAAAAAGAAAAACTTTTAAAATTGGGGAATCTACCATCTAGCATGTTTTTGAAGTTATTTATCTCCAATGTAGAAACAAAGACACTACCTTTTGTATTTAAATATTTCCCTATTGTTAAATTACCATTTAAACCTAATGCCTTTAATTTTAGTCTGTCATCTGTAATTCTATATTCTCCATCAACAATTGTAGCTCCTAAGCCAACTGAAAAATGCTTAGTTACTTTAGCTTTTAGCCCAACACCTGCTGATCCTCCAATAGATATATTAATTGCATCTATTATTTTCTTCCAATTGCAACAAAGTTCAACCTCGTTACCATCAGGATCAATATAGATAATTGGATTATTTAGTGCGTAAGTATATGGTGACGTAGAAAGATATTTCTCTGCCATAGCATCAGGAGTAAACCATCGACCTACAGCAGGGTCATAAAACCTTGCACCATAATCAAGTGTATTAAAATCTAGTTCTTCATTTTCTTCTTTACCGTTGTATCCATAGTTATGTTTTCGACCATTCACGGCAAAATTGTACCCTTTATGTTGTAGTCCAAATGGATAGACGTTTATGCGATTTTTTTAACATTGGCACACTTTCCCACGGTTCTACTCCAAGAACAACTTACATTTTTTTAAAAGAACGTCCTGATCTATCATCATTCTACATAGCTAAAATAAGGATTTACGCTTTACTTGTATTACAGTATTCTGTATTTGTGCAATCTAACTTCTAAAGCCAGCCGCATGATCAAAGCTATCTTTACATAATCCTTATTATACCCGCACTTCCCTATAGTCAGGGTCTATAACAGGGTTTATATAAAATAGCCGCACACCAACTGCTACACTTGAAGATTCTGACTTCTAACAAGCTATTTTTACGGAAGATATTATAGTATTACACACATATAATCGTGTCGTAGACATGATTTGGAAGGGTTTGAAGGCATTCAGTCGCCATTAAGGCTAGTATTTTAATAAAAAGCGGAAGACCTACTACATCAGCCACCGCATTCCACTTTTTATTAAAATAGTTTTCCGCAACAGTAAGAACGATGATTATTGAAGCTGAAGAGGGCAACGGCTGTAGTTGTTGTGCTTCAGCTTCAATAATTATCATAGTCATCTGGCGATTGAAGATGCCTGCGTGGCGAACGCAGAACAAAGGCGTAGCCGAAGCGTAGTGGAGTAACCGACACACAAAAAGGAACGTAGTGGTTTTGTGTGCCAGACGATTTTTATGTATTCTTATTTATCAGATATTAACTTCCACATAAATAATCGGCTAGGTTGCGACTAAGCGGCGTAGCCCATGAAGCAGCGGTTTTGTATATATAAACTCATAGCGTTAGCGTTCCTTAATCATACAAAAAGAGAGCTGCGGGTGATAGAGGAAGGAGTCCCGCGAAGACCAGTAATAATTGCTGACGACCAAAGGTGAGGAAGTAATTATGGTGCGATAGCAACTGGCGAAGCAGGGAACGAGTGACGAAGGAACACCTTTGATCAGCCCGTAACTTTCGATTCATAAATGACTTTTAACTAAAAAATCCCAGACCTTTCGATCTAGGATTGTATGTTTAGCGAGCTGCGACCGTAGGAAGCAGTGAAGCTTTTTAAGGTTTCTTTTTAGGATTCTGCCAAGTATTAAATATAGAGTAAATAATCACTTTATTTTCGATAATTTCATAAACAACTAAGTATGGATACTTCTTAATCCAAGCTTCTCGATATGGTGGTCGTTTAGCAGGGTAATGTTCAGGATTCGTTTGTATCCTATCAATATAAATATCTAAATGTGTTAAAAATTGTTCTCCTAAACCTATTTGCTGTTTTTCGTAATAAAGGTAAGCTTTGATCATTTCAAGATTTGCTTCCTCCTTAATCTCTAATTCATATTTCATTGAGCAGCACGTCTAGCATTTTGCTTTACTTCTTCCCAAGTAAAAGATTTACTTTCTCCTTTTAAGTGACGTTCTCTACGTTCATCTAGTATTTTATATTGCTCCTCTGTTAAGGTAAATTCATCTTCACGATAACTTTCCATAACAGCTTTCACTATTTTTAATAGGCGCTCATCTGCTGTATTTACATACTCGGATATAAGATTCCTTAACTCTAATGCTCCCATAATTCTCATTTTTACATTCATAACAAAGATAGTTTAATATACTAATAATTTTAGTTTTTGATTTCTAACACCCCATATTTTTAGTAATTGAGCATCATTATTTTAAAGCCATTAGAAGCTATTTTAAGTTTTTTAAAAGCTTATAATTCTTCTGAGTCTAATTTTAAAGCTTCTATTATTTTTTGTCTTATCACTTTATGATCTTCAAAAGGGTAACTTGCCAGTAGTATTTTAGATACCCAGTACACACAGTCTTTAAAGATTCCATTAAACTTATAATCGTCTTCTAAATGACTAAGTAATTGTAAGTTTTCTGATAAGACGTATTGCATAAATTGTAACTCCCCAGGTTCTGTAATTGGGATTCTAATATATTTCTGCTGTGTTACTGGGTCGGTGTGTACGCTACTTGGGTATTCTGGTGTAAATTCTTGATTGTTCATAATGTATAGTTTATTGTATTGGATGATAATTATTTACGATTTCGTGTAGGTTTTCAAGATCATCTTGCAAGTATCGTTCTGTAGAACTTATGTAACGATGCCCTGCTAGTACCTGCGTTTTTCTAAGATTGTACTGACTTAACCAATTAGTAATTACGGATGCTCTGATCTGTTTATTACTTTCTATTTTCCTGTTGTACTTTTTAAGTTTTTTAATGATCGTATTGGTAATTATAAATCGATCTCCAGAAGGGAAGAGTTGATCGGTATCTATATTTAATCGCTGTAATAGGTATTTTCTAACTTCATTAATGTATTCCATAAATTCCATCATCTGCCACGGTTTTAGTTCTAATTCTCTGGCATTACTTCGTTTTCTGCTCGGCACATAGATTTTACCTTTGTTAAGTTGTAAGTGTTCTAGTTTTAGGTTTTTTAAATCTTGTGTATCTAATCCTTGGTAGACCAGTAATCCAACAATGATTTTATTACGTTTTGAGGTGTACTTGTGGTATTCTTCTTGATAGGTATCAGTTTCATAACTATAGTATAAGTCTTCTAGTTCTTCTGGTTCGAGTAGATTATAATTTATACTTCTTTGTGTTCCTCGTACATTGGTGTTTTCGATTGGATTATCAGTTCTGTATGATTCACTTATCAGGTAATTGAAGTATGTTTTTATGTTGCTTAATTTATGATTGATAGTCTTTTTACTATTACCTTTTCTGGTTAAGTGTTTGATGTATTTTAAGCAAGTTTTGTAATCTATTTCGATGGCGCAAGTGGATTGTCGTTTGCACCATTTTGTAAAGTACTGTAGTGCTAGTTCTTTAGATTTTATAGTCTTTATTGTATATCCTTCTTTCTTTAGATATGTAGTATAATCATTCATTTTCTAGAGTTTTTACGATATGAGTATAGATTTGTGTAGATTCTAGGCTACTATGCCCTAAAAAGTGTTTGATACTTTCGAGTGGTACTTCTTTTTGTAATAAATGGGTAGCGATAGAATGACGTAAGGTGTGTAATGTGATTTTCTTTTCTTCTATAGCCTTATTTTCTGTAGCTTTTACAATAGCTTGCAGTCGATAGGCAAAGGTCATTCCTTGTAATCGTGTACCGTGATGATTGAGTAGTAATGCTTCTGTATCGTGTTTAATATTAAATTCTAATCGTGCATCGTAGAGATAATCTTCTAGGATTTCAAGATTATACCTATTGATCGGTACAAATCGTTCTTTGTAGTTCTTTCCTTTTCGTACATAGATTCTCTCTTTATCAAAAAGGATATCACTAGTATCTAAATGTACGGCTTCATTTCTTCTAAGTCCGCAACTGTAGAGTAATACTAGTATCGCTTTATCTCGTTGTCGATACTGCTTTTTGTAATGACTATGATTTGTAGCTCTAAAAAGTTGTTTTACTTCTTTTTGGGTTAAAATATTGATTCTTTCTTCTGTGGGATAACTTTCAGATTTTAAGTGTATACTGATCCCTTTATGATTATGATTTTGTAGGTATTCCTTGAACTTTTTGAGTGCTTGTTGGTGTTTGTTGAGATAGGATTTACTTAATGCTCCATATCTTCTTTCATTACTACGTTGTTTCAGTTCTTCGTAATACTCTTTGATATCTTTTGCGGTAATGGTATTTATATCGGTATGCCCGTGGCATTCGAGCCAATAAAAGAACTCTTGTAAATGGTTTGGTAAGTTATAAACGGTAGTCTCTGCATACCCTAAAACATCTAACCATTCTTTAAAATTGGATATAAGTATCTTGTAACTATCATTTTGTAGTCTTAATTTTTTCATCGGTATGTCTTTTTTAGATTGCTATGGCGAGTTGCTGTAACTAACTAGCTTTCTTGCTTTTAGTTTCGTTATTTGAGGTATGGCGACTTGGTGGCGAACTGGCGAGTTCTATTTGTGTAATACAGTTTTGTAATGCTTTATCAATCTGATCTTTTAACTCATCATATTCCTGTAAATCTACAATCTCGAAGCAATAACTTTTGGTTTTAGCATTTTTGATACGTTTGATATAACCTTCTTCCAATAACTGTTTGTTATATCTGCGCAATGTGGTTTCTTTTACCCGTAAGTTTCTGCGTATTTCTGCATTGGTAAATGTAGTTTGGGTATTTTCTTTTAGGTAAGATTTTAAGCGTTCTAAATGATTTCTGCAAGCTCCTGTAATGGTATCACTTTTATGTAATAGAACTTCTTTAATAATCTCGTTGGCTTCTTGTATATCTTGAGTAGTAGTTTCTATATATTCTTCACCTGTATTTTGATCATATTGTTTTTCACGTTGGTACTGCTTATAGAAGGTAATGGCTTCAATAAATTGTAAATAGTGAGTGTTAGTTCTTCTCGGTTTAAATACAGATTGAGGCAATTCTAAAAACTCTGCATAAGGATTGATTACTTTCACAGATTGTAATACCATTTGTACGTTCTGGAGGCATTGCCTCGCTTGGTATTCTTTCTCTACATTTACTTTGCCTGCGCTTATTAATCGTTGATAGTACATTATCTTTTGATCCTGTTCGCTAGATTCATCGATGTATAATAAAAAGCTACGATTGCTATTATCTTCGTAAATACTTTCTTGGGTAGTACAGCCTGCAACACTTACAGGGCCTTCTACGGTTAGGTGTATTGTTTTGGTATTTCCTTTTCTGTCTTTATGAACTACGGTTTTTGTTATTCTTCGTTTGGATTGTAATTCTCGTAATGGATAGAGTACACTTTCTGCTCCGTCTAAGTCTTCTATCAAGATGAGTTTGTTTCGTAGTTCTGTTCTATTGAAGTAGTAAAATGCATTTTCTGATAATACGGTAATTTCTACTTTTTCGTGATCTGGTATGAGTTCTGCTACTTTAGATTGTAAATGTGTTTTTCCTGATCCAGAAGTTCCTAAACTTATACAATGCAATGGATTGTAGCTTTTACGACTGGTAAAGATTAGGTACATTAATAATCGGTTGGTTTCTTCGCCGATAACGCCGCTTTGTTCGATAAGTCTATTAGTGCGTTGTAATAAATCTTTCTTTTTTAAAAATGCCTCTGCGGCTCGTAGTTCTGCTCCTGTAAGTTCTTTAATTGTGGTTTCCTGCTCATCATTATCAAGTTGACTTAATCGGTACTGCTCTAGTTCATTGGTTAATTCCTGTAATGTTCTACGCACTACACTTGTACCGATTTCTATACGTTCGGCTACTTTTCTAACTAATTTCTCTACTTGATTATCATTATACAAATCTACATTGTGTCGCAACACATTGTGTTGTTCTGGCTTTTTGATCCCTAAAGTAACCCGTAACGCTTCTAAATGGTTGAGTTTGATACCGCCCAAGATGGATATTTCTAAATGCTTTGTTGTGTATTCGTAATTATTCGGGTTAGTAGTATTTAACATCGCTAAAAAAGTTTGAAAATATATTTGACAACTAATTAGGTGCTAAGATACCATTTTAGTTTTATTGTGCAAACTTTTTAGTTTTTGAAGAACTGATTTAGTTTCTATATATTTGCTTATTAGTAATAATCAAGGTTTAAAACCCTTATAGAGTTTCTTTTTATGAATTTTGGAAGTATTGTAGTAGAACTTAGAAAAGAACAAAGTATATCACAAACAGACTTGGCTACTAAACTTGGTATTCATAAAAATGTATTAGGTAGATATGAACGTAATGAAGTATTACCCTCTATTGAGATTGCTCGTAAAATAGCCGATATACTTGACGTAAGCCTTGATTACCTAACTGGTAAAGCTGATGTACAGATGGATAAACATACACGTAACCGCATTTTAGAAGTGTCTAAATTTGAAGAAGAAGATAAAGAACATATATTTTCTGTTATTGATGCTTTTATTGCTAAAAGAAAGATTCAATCTATTTTATAATAGCTATGGACAATGATCTGCATAATAAAATAACAGCTACTATTAATTCTCTAAGTGAATATGAGATTATTAGCAGTGAAGATTTAATAATTTTATTAGAAAAAGAAGGGATGTCTAGCATCATAGCATTGGATATTTCTTTATTCCTACCTATAGTTTTTTGTAAAAAAATGCTTCCCGATGTAAAATTCCCAGAATATTATATTCAGGTTGAAAAATCTGGGACTCGTATAAAACATAGATTTGAGGACAATAATCTATATAATATTATTGATGCTCAGACTCAAACTTATTTTAATAATAATCCTGATAGTGAGGTAATTCTAAGAATAGCAAGTCTAAGTGCAGAATTTCAAGCTATAAATAAGTTACTTTTAGATGGAGGTAATCTAAATGATGTTAGATTAACAGAAACGATGATTATAAAATAAAAAGACTTCCTGAACCTGAAAAGTATTCAGAAAGTCTCTTTGTTCTTTTAATCTATTAGATTAACATCCAATTCTTTTATTTTATTAAGCTCTAATTTTAATTTAGTTATATTAAGTATTTTTAAGATATTACTAGGTATCTCGTCTACTTTTAAACCTCTAACAGGTTTAACAATTAGATTATATCTAGTATCATCAAAATTATTTAAATCAATTTTATCAAAACAATATAACCCTTTCTTAGCTAATAAAATAAAGTCAAAATATTGCTTTAAAGTTTCTGTTTCACCTATTTTAAGTAAATCATTATTCAATTTATAATCACTTATATTGGATAAGTTTCTAAAATAAGAACTTAAGTTATATTTATTATCTGCTATTGAATTAGGCAATCTACCTCCTCCAGAAGCTACAAACCCAATTTCATTATTCATATCAACAAAAAACCAATCAATATCATTTGTTTCTTGTTCTATTAAAGAAAATCTCATTATTCAATTTTATTGTTTAGCGAATATCCCAAATATTGTTTGACAGTTTTCGCATGGCGAAACTGTAGCTCCTGTTTTAGGTCTAATCGCAGGTGTAAAGTTTACGTCTGTAGGTGACGCTGCTGGATTTTTTAATAAAACATCATTTCCTGCTCTAAATTCACCACAACACCCTACAGTATTACCTGCATTTTTATTTCCAACACCTCCTACTTTGTTTGCTGCTTTTTGTAATGCTGGAGCTATTTCACCTGGAATACTTCCACTCGTAGCGATTGACGTAGCCCCATTTAACTCTGCTCCAACTACTGTTGCAGGAGCTTGACCAGTGGCTTGTAAATTAGAAACAGTAGCATTTACTTCTACTTGTAATTCTCCACTTACTCCTCTAGTAGAAGCTTTTGTTAAAGGACCTATTAATTTACCTGCTACTTCTCCTGCAGCTAACAACCCTACTTCAACTGTCACATTAGCTGCTTTCTCTCCTATTTTATTACCTATTGTAGAGGCCGGATCTTGAGATAAAGCTGTTTCCACTACGTCATGTGCTACATTTGTCATTCCAGCCGTTGCTGCTGATGCAGCATCTTTTGCCAAGCTTACTAATCCTTGTGGACTGCTTAATTTGCTAAAGTGATTATTTGCAGCTTTCTTAACTGTCTGTATTGGGCTACTAACAAGTTGTTTTGCTCCTTCATAAGTATTAGAAAGAGTTCTCTTATATGTGTTCACAGCACTTTTTAAAACTGTTTTACAGAACTCACAATTACCGTCAGGATCAGATAAAAGTATAGGATTATTCATGCCGTACTTATATGGTGTCCAATCATAAAACAATTCAGCTTTCTGATCAACATTCATCCAGCGTCCAAGTTCAGGGTTATAATTACGTGCATCTATATCAATCCAACCAAGCCCAAGTTCATTTTGTTCTTCTTTTCCTATAAAACCCCATTGATGCTTCCTACCATTCACGGCAAAGTTGTACCCTTTGTGTTGCAGCCCAAATGGATAGACGTTTATGCGATTTTTTTAACATTGGCACACTTTCCCACGGTTCTACTCCAAGAACAACTTACATTTTTTTAAAAGAACGTCCTGATCTATCATCATTCTACATAGCTAAAATAAGGATTTACGCTTTACTTGTATTACAGTATTCTGTATTTGTGCAATCTAACTTCTAAAGCCAGCCGCATGATCAAAGCTATCTTTACATAATCCTTATTATACCCGCACTTCCCTATAGTCAGGGTCTATAACAGGGTTTATATAAAATAGCCGCACACCAACTGCTACACTTGAAGATTCTGACTTCTAACAAGCTATTTTTACGGAAGATATTATAGTATTACACACATATAATCGTGTCGTAGACATGATTTGGAAGGGTTTGAAGGCATTCAGTCGCCATTAAGGCTAGTATTTTAATAAAAAGCGGAAGACCTACTACATCAGCCACCGCATTCCACTTTTTATTAAAATAGTTTTCCGCAACAGTAAGAACGATGATTATTGAAGCTGAAGAGGGCAACGGCTGTAGTTGTTGTGCTTCAGCTTCAATAATTATCATAGTCATCTGGCGATTGAAGATGCCTGCGTGGCGAACGCAGAACAAAGGCGTAGCCGAAGCGTAGTGGAGTAACCGACACACAAAAAGGAACGTAGTGGTTTTGTGTGCCAGACGATTTTTATGTATTCTTATTTATCAGATATTAACTTCCACATAAATAATCGGCTAGGTTGCGACTAAGCGGCGTAGCCCATGAAGCAGCGGTTTTGTATATATAAACTCATAGCGTTAGCGTTCCTTAATCATACAAAAAGAGAGCTGCGGGTGATAGAGGAAGGAGTCCCGCGAAGACCAGTAATAATTGCTGACGACCAAAGGTGAGGAAGTAATTATGGTGCGATAGCAACTGGCGAAGCAGGGAACGAGTGACGAAGGAACACCTTTGATCAGCCCGTAACTTTCGATTCATAAATGACTTTTAACTAAAAAATCCCAGACCTTTCGATCTAGGATTGTATGTTTAGCGAGCTGCGACCGTAGGAAGCAGTGAAGCTTTTTAAGGTTTCTTTTTAGGATTCTGCCAAGTATTAAATATAGAGTAAATAATCACTTTATTTTCGATAATTTCATAAACAACTAAGTATGGATACTTCTTAATCCAAGCTTCTCGATATGGTGGTCGTTTAGCAGGGTAATGTTCAGGATTCGTTTGTATCCTATCAATATAAATATCTAAATGTGTTAAAAATTGTTCTCCTAAACCTATTTGCTGTTTTTCGTAATAAAGGTAAGCTTTGATCATTTCAAGATTTGCTTCCTCCTTAATCTCTAATTCATATTTCATTGAGCAGCACGTCTAGCATTTTGCTTTACTTCTTCCCAAGTAAAAGATTTACTTTCTCCTTTTAAGTGACGTTCTCTACGTTCATCTAGTATTTTATATTGCTCCTCTGTTAAGGTAAATTCATCTTCACGATAACTTTCCATAACAGCTTTCACTATTTTTAATAGGCGCTCATCTGCTGTATTTACATACTCGGATATAAGATTCCTTAACTCTAATGCTCCCATAATTCTCATTTTTACATTCATAACAAAGATAGTTTAATATACTAATAATTTTAGTTTTTGATTTCTAACACCCCATATTTTTAGTAATTGAGCATCATTATTTTAAAGCCATTAGAAGCTATTTTAAGTTTTTTAAAAGCTTATAATTCTTCTGAGTCTAATTTTAAAGCTTCTATTATTTTTTGTCTTATCACTTTATGATCTTCAAAAGGGTAACTTGCCAGTAGTATTTTAGATACCCAGTACACACAGTCTTTAAAGATTCCATTAAACTTATAATCGTCTTCTAAATGACTAAGTAATTGTAAGTTTTCTGATAAGACGTATTGCATAAATTGTAACTCCCCAGGTTCTGTAATTGGGATTCTAATATATTTCTGCTGTGTTACTGGGTCGGTGTGTACGCTACTTGGGTATTCTGGTGTAAATTCTTGATTGTTCATAATGTATAGTTTATTGTATTGGATGATAATTATTTACGATTTCGTGTAGGTTTTCAAGATCATCTTGCAAGTATCGTTCTGTAGAACTTATGTAACGATGCCCTGCTAGTACCTGCGTTTTTCTAAGATTGTACTGACTTAACCAATTAGTAATTACGGATGCTCTGATCTGTTTATTACTTTCTATTTTCCTGTTGTACTTTTTAAGTTTTTTAATGATCGTATTGGTAATTATAAATCGATCTCCAGAAGGGAAGAGTTGATCGGTATCTATATTTAATCGCTGTAATAGGTATTTTCTAACTTCATTAATGTATTCCATAAATTCCATCATCTGCCACGGTTTTAGTTCTAATTCTCTGGCATTACTTCGTTTTCTGCTCGGCACATAGATTTTACCTTTGTTAAGTTGTAAGTGTTCTAGTTTTAGGTTTTTTAAATCTTGTGTATCTAATCCTTGGTAGACCAGTAATCCAACAATGATTTTATTACGTTTTGAGGTGTACTTGTGGTATTCTTCTTGATAGGTATCAGTTTCATAACTATAGTATAAGTCTTCTAGTTCTTCTGGTTCGAGTAGATTATAATTTATACTTCTTTGTGTTCCTCGTACATTGGTGTTTTCGATTGGATTATCAGTTCTGTATGATTCACTTATCAGGTAATTGAAGTATGTTTTTATGTTGCTTAATTTATGATTGATAGTCTTTTTACTATTACCTTTTCTGGTTAAGTGTTTGATGTATTTTAAGCAAGTTTTGTAATCTATTTCGATGGCGCAAGTGGATTGTCGTTTGCACCATTTTGTAAAGTACTGTAGTGCTAGTTCTTTAGATTTTATAGTCTTTATTGTATATCCTTCTTTCTTTAGATATGTAGTATAATCATTCATTTTCTAGAGTTTTTACGATATGAGTATAGATTTGTGTAGATTCTAGGCTACTATGCCCTAAAAAGTGTTTGATACTTTCGAGTGGTACTTCTTTTTGTAATAAATGGGTAGCGATAGAATGACGTAAGGTGTGTAATGTGATTTTCTTTTCTTCTATAGCCTTATTTTCTGTAGCTTTTACAATAGCTTGCAGTCGATAGGCAAAGGTCATTCCTTGTAATCGTGTACCGTGATGATTGAGTAGTAATGCTTCTGTATCGTGTTTAATATTAAATTCTAATCGTGCATCGTAGAGATAATCTTCTAGGATTTCAAGATTATACCTATTGATCGGTACAAATCGTTCTTTGTAGTTCTTTCCTTTTCGTACATAGATTCTCTCTTTATCAAAAAGGATATCACTAGTATCTAAATGTACGGCTTCATTTCTTCTAAGTCCGCAACTGTAGAGTAATACTAGTATCGCTTTATCTCGTTGTCGATACTGCTTTTTGTAATGACTATGATTTGTAGCTCTAAAAAGTTGTTTTACTTCTTTTTGGGTTAAAATATTGATTCTTTCTTCTGTGGGATAACTTTCAGATTTTAAGTGTATACTGATCCCTTTATGATTATGATTTTGTAGGTATTCCTTGAACTTTTTGAGTGCTTGTTGGTGTTTGTTGAGATAGGATTTACTTAATGCTCCATATCTTCTTTCATTACTACGTTGTTTCAGTTCTTCGTAATACTCTTTGATATCTTTTGCGGTAATGGTATTTATATCGGTATGCCCGTGGCATTCGAGCCAATAAAAGAACTCTTGTAAATGGTTTGGTAAGTTATAAACGGTAGTCTCTGCATACCCTAAAACATCTAACCATTCTTTAAAATTGGATATAAGTATCTTGTAACTATCATTTTGTAGTCTTAATTTTTTCATCGGTATGTCTTTTTTAGATTGCTATGGCGAGTTGCTGTAACTAACTAGCTTTCTTGCTTTTAGTTTCGTTATTTGAGGTATGGCGACTTGGTGGCGAACTGGCGAGTTCTATTTGTGTAATACAGTTTTGTAATGCTTTATCAATCTGATCTTTTAACTCATCATATTCCTGTAAATCTACAATCTCGAAGCAATAACTTTTGGTTTTAGCATTTTTGATACGTTTGATATAACCTTCTTCCAATAACTGTTTGTTATATCTGCGCAATGTGGTTTCTTTTACCCGTAAGTTTCTGCGTATTTCTGCATTGGTAAATGTAGTTTGGGTATTTTCTTTTAGGTAAGATTTTAAGCGTTCTAAATGATTTCTGCAAGCTCCTGTAATGGTATCACTTTTATGTAATAGAACTTCTTTAATAATCTCGTTGGCTTCTTGTATATCTTGAGTAGTAGTTTCTATATATTCTTCACCTGTATTTTGATCATATTGTTTTTCACGTTGGTACTGCTTATAGAAGGTAATGGCTTCAATAAATTGTAAATAGTGAGTGTTAGTTCTTCTCGGTTTAAATACAGATTGAGGCAATTCTAAAAACTCTGCATAAGGATTGATTACTTTCACAGATTGTAATACCATTTGTACGTTCTGGAGGCATTGCCTCGCTTGGTATTCTTTCTCTACATTTACTTTGCCTGCGCTTATTAATCGTTGATAGTACATTATCTTTTGATCCTGTTCGCTAGATTCATCGATGTATAATAAAAAGCTACGATTGCTATTATCTTCGTAAATACTTTCTTGGGTAGTACAGCCTGCAACACTTACAGGGCCTTCTACGGTTAGGTGTATTGTTTTGGTATTTCCTTTTCTGTCTTTATGAACTACGGTTTTTGTTATTCTTCGTTTGGATTGTAATTCTCGTAATGGATAGAGTACACTTTCTGCTCCGTCTAAGTCTTCTATCAAGATGAGTTTGTTTCGTAGTTCTGTTCTATTGAAGTAGTAAAATGCATTTTCTGATAATACGGTAATTTCTACTTTTTCGTGATCTGGTATGAGTTCTGCTACTTTAGATTGTAAATGTGTTTTTCCTGATCCAGAAGTTCCTAAACTTATACAATGCAATGGATTGTAGCTTTTACGACTGGTAAAGATTAGGTACATTAATAATCGGTTGGTTTCTTCGCCGATAACGCCGCTTTGTTCGATAAGTCTATTAGTGCGTTGTAATAAATCTTTCTTTTTTAAAAATGCCTCTGCGGCTCGTAGTTCTGCTCCTGTAAGTTCTTTAATTGTGGTTTCCTGCTCATCATTATCAAGTTGACTTAATCGGTACTGCTCTAGTTCATTGGTTAATTCCTGTAATGTTCTACGCACTACACTTGTACCGATTTCTATACGTTCGGCTACTTTTCTAACTAATTTCTCTACTTGATTATCATTATACAAATCTACATTGTGTCGCAACACATTGTGTTGTTCTGGCTTTTTGATCCCTAAAGTAACCCGTAACGCTTCTAAATGGTTGAGTTTGATACCGCCCAAGATGGATATTTCTAAATGCTTTGTTGTGTATTCGTAATTATTCGGGTTAGTAGTATTTAACATCGCTAAAAAAGTTTGAAAATATATTTGACAACTAATTAGGTGCTAAGATACCATTTTAGTTTTATTGTGCAAACTTTTTAGTTTTTGAAGAACTGATTTAGTTTCTATATATTTGCTTATTAGTAATAATCAAGGTTTAAAACCCTTATAGAGTTTCTTTTTATGAATTTTGGAAGTATTGTAGTAGAACTTAGAAAAGAACAAAGTATATCACAAACAGACTTGGCTACTAAACTTGGTATTCATAAAAATGTATTAGGTAGATATGAACGTAATGAAGTATTACCCTCTATTGAGATTGCTCGTAAAATAGCCGATATACTTGACGTAAGCCTTGATTACCTAACTGGTAAAGCTGATGTACAGATGGATAAACATACACGTAACCGCATTTTAGAAGTGTCTAAATTTGAAGAAGAAGATAAAGAACATATATTTTCTGTTATTGATGCTTTTATTGCTAAAAGAAAGATTCAATCTATTTTATAATAGCTATGGACAATGATCTGCATAATAAAATAACAGCTACTATTAATTCTCTAAGTGAATATGAGATTATTAGCAGTGAAGATTTAATAATTTTATTAGAAAAAGAAGGGATGTCTAGCATCATAGCATTGGATATTTCTTTATTCCTACCTATAGTTTTTTGTAAAAAAATGCTTCCCGATGTAAAATTCCCAGAATATTATATTCAGGTTGAAAAATCTGGGACTCGTATAAAACATAGATTTGAGGACAATAATCTATATAATATTATTGATGCTCAGACTCAAACTTATTTTAATAATAATCCTGATAGTGAGGTAATTCTAAGAATAGCAAGTCTAAGTGCAGAATTTCAAGCTATAAATAAGTTACTTTTAGATGGAGGTAATCTAAATGATGTTAGATTAACAGAAACGATGATTATAAAATAAAAAGACTTCCTGAACCTGAAAAGTATTCAGAAAGTCTCTTTGTTCTTTTAATCTATTAGATTAACATCCAATTCTTTTATTTTATTAAGCTCTAATTTTAATTTAGTTATATTAAGTATTTTTAAGATATTACTAGGTATCTCGTCTACTTTTAAACCTCTAACAGGTTTAACAATTAGATTATATCTAGTATCATCAAAATTATTTAAATCAATTTTATCAAAACAATATAACCCTTTCTTAGCTAATAAAATAAAGTCAAAATATTGCTTTAAAGTTTCTGTTTCACCTATTTTAAGTAAATCATTATTCAATTTATAATCACTTATATTGGATAAGTTTCTAAAATAAGAACTTAAGTTATATTTATTATCTGCTATTGAATTAGGCAATCTACCTCCTCCAGAAGCTACAAACCCAATTTCATTATTCATATCAACAAAAAACCAATCAATATCATTTGTTTCTTGTTCTATTAAAGAAAATCTCATTATTCAATTTTATTGTTTAGCGAATATCCCAAATATTGTTTGACAGTTTTCGCATGGCGAAACTGTAGCTCCTGTTTTAGGTCTAATCGCAGGTGTAAAGTTTACGTCTGTAGGTGACGCTGCTGGATTTTTTAATAAAACATCATTTCCTGCTCTAAATTCACCACAACACCCTACAGTATTACCTGCATTTTTATTTCCAACACCTCCTACTTTGTTTGCTGCTTTTTGTAATGCTGGAGCTATTTCACCTGGAATACTTCCACTCGTAGCGATTGACGTAGCCCCATTTAACTCTGCTCCAACTACTGTTGCAGGAGCTTGACCAGTGGCTTGTAAATTAGAAACAGTAGCATTTACTTCTACTTGTAATTCTCCACTTACTCCTCTAGTAGAAGCTTTTGTTAAAGGACCTATTAATTTACCTGCTACTTCTCCTGCAGCTAACAACCCTACTTCAACTGTCACATTAGCTGCTTTCTCTCCTATTTTATTACCTATTGTAGAGGCCGGATCTTGAGATAAAGCTGTTTCCACTACGTCA
The DNA here is from genome assembly GCF_051627225.1 of Aquimarina macrocephali. Lineage (NCBI taxonomy): Bacteria > Pseudomonadati > Bacteroidota > Flavobacteriia > Flavobacteriales > Flavobacteriaceae > Aquimarina > Aquimarina macrocephali. Next base: position 2,094,111 of record NZ_CP151795.1, on the reverse strand, counting down.
TGTGCTACATTTGTCATTCCAGCCGTTGCTGCTGATGCAGCATCTTTTGCCAAGCTTACTAATCCTTGTGGACTGCTTAATTTGCTAAAGTGATTATTTGCAGCTTTCTTAACTGTCTGTATTGGGCTACTAACAAGTTGTTTTGCTCCTTCATAAGTATTAGAAAGAGTTCTCTTATATGTGTTCACAGCACTTTTTAAAACTGTTTTACAGAACTCACAATTACCGTCAGGATCAGATAAAAGTATAGGATTATTCATGCCGTACTTATATGGTGTCCAATCATAAAACAATTCAGCTTTCTGATCAACATTCATCCAGCGTCCAAGTTCAGGGTTATAATTACGTGCATCTATATCAATCCAACCAAGCCCAAGTTCATTTTGTTCTTCTTTTCCTATAAAACCCCATTGATGCTTCCTACCATTCACGGCAAAGTTGTACCCTTTGTGTTGCAGCCCAAAAGGATAATAATTCTTCTCTTGCTGTACAATGATCCCTTCTTCGGTTTCTTGTACCACACTAATATCATCCAGATAGATCTCTTCTTCTGTAGCTATACTACTGGTTAATCCCAGCTTGATATTTAGCTTAGAAGCATCTTGTTTGATCTGGTAAGTAGCTTCAAAATTACCTTCGCCAGCATCACCAGCAGAATACCATCCTGTACTTTTGTTGGCAGCATCAATCTCATTGACCAATACACGCATCTTATACCCTTTGCCATTAGCATCCAGTTTCAGTCGTATCTTCACAGTTTCACCAGCACTAAAAGATTGTGTAATCTTTTTATTAGTACCACTATACGTATATCTTACTTTAACGCCTAAACGACCATTAACTGCAGATACGCCTCCGCCACCCCAGCCATCGGTACTACTATCAAAAGTATCATTTAAAAAAGTCTTGTTACCGCCTTTATTATAGCTTAAACGTATATTACCTAAATGATCTTTATATTGATAGATGTACTTAAAGCCATCTGAGTGTTGTTCTACATACCCTTCTGAGGTATTAAAAAACTCCAGATCACCATTCTTATACACATAATTACCGGCATACTCAGTCTCTATTAAAGAACTTCCCTCTGTTGCAATCTTTTTTAATTTTGCTCCAGTGGCGTCGTAAATATAATTAATATTTCCGGTATGATCTGTATTATTTACAGTTACTGTTTGAGGTAGATTTAAATGATTATAGGTAATCCCTGTAATCCCTTTGTTTTGATCCTCAGTCATATTACCATTAGTGTCGTAAACATAATCATTAGAAGTATCAGCAGTAGTATTCACCGCATCATCTTTAAAGCCAAACTGATCTATAGGGGCAGCATCACTAACTTTCATGAGCTTATTGCCGCTGTCATACGTATAAGAGAGTATATCCATATCCCCAAAATCTGTGGCTGCTGCATTAATATGTCCTTTTCTATTTAAAGAAAGAATGTTCCCAACCTTATCATACGTGATATTACTTATCGAATAGTTACCAGTATTATCTGTTGCACTTACAATTCTATTAAGGGCATCATAACTATACACATATGAAGTGCTTACCGGATTGTTCGGAGGGTTAGGGTTTACACTTTGAGTTTTCCAATGGGTCTCTGCTATATTACCATTAAACAGCGGCGTAGTTCCAAGTTGTGGGGTATTGTAATTGATGCCAAAAGCAAACAGATCATTCCCCAAGTTATTTACATCATTGATTCCTTTTAGCCAGCCTCTTACATTGTATTTGTAGTGAATATCCTGTAATCCATTACCCACTTTTTTAGACACTAACTGCCCTAAAGCATCATAGGTATTGGCTGCGATAACTTCTGGATCCTGAGTATTGATCTTTTGGGTTTGGTTGAGTACTCTACCCATATGGTCATACATAAAACTATCTATCGTTACAATCGCTGCATGACTATCTTTGATATGTGTGGTTGTGGTTTCTTCTACCTTACCCACAAAATCCAGCTTGGTTTCTATAATATCTGTAGTGTTTAGATACTCATTCTTACTGGCTACATAGATCGGTCTTGATTTGGTATCATAATAAGTAACCGTAGTGATCCAATCCAGAGTTTCTAACACCCGTACTTTACTAACTACCGGTAAGGATTTGGTTTGCGCTCTAGGGGTTACACCATATACCATGGCTGGTGCATTAAAAAAGGTATCTTCACTGCCTAAAACAGTATAGTCCCCATAATAATTGATGGTGAGTAGTGTAGCATTGGTCACTTTGGGATAGCCCCCATCATTATAGTACAATTGTACCCCATCTACTAGTACAGGAGCAATACGGTCTACCCACAATGCATCACTATAGGCGGTAGCCTCGGTTTGTAGGGCTGCACGATCCTTGGGATCGGTGATTTTACCGGTGTAGGCTACCCGACCAAAGGCATCGTATTTGGTATAGAGCCATGCATTAGTTGCTTTTAAGTTGGTATCCTGGGTCATAATCGGCTGATCGAGTTTGTTATACACAATATACTCCTTGCCTTTGCCAGGGATCTTCTTCTCGATCAATCGGTTTCTATAATCATATTTATATTGGTAGCACAATTCGGTAAGCTCAATAGCAGAGATACTTGTAGTACTCGTATCTACTTTAGGTGGTATTACATAGGTTAAATTCCCAAATCTATCATATACATAATGGGTATCATGCGCTGATCCTGCATTAAAGGTTCGTTTTAAAACAATTCTACCTTGTTTATCCTTGTACTCTTTAGTAGTATGATTATTACCAGCTGCCGGAGTCCAGTTTTCATCTTGAGTAATGGTTATGTACAATTGATTTGCACCATAAAAACCATCCTTTACCAAGCTAGGAGCTTCAGTATCGTTTGGATTGGCAAAGTCTACTTTAAAATAGATTACTTCATTAACTTTATTAGTATACCAATCTGTCTTAATAGCGTGATCTGCATCACTATTAGGGTTAGCTTTCCAAGCTGTACCAGGCGCACCTATTTTTATTACTCGATTAAGAGGAGATTTATCAAAAATACTCTCTGAGTAGGCATTAACCTCTCCCAGATTAGTATTAGTAATCCCGGGAAAATCATCTGTATAGTTGTCTTTGTAATATTGGTTAATATCTTGATTTACATTAATATCTTTATAACTCCCCACCGTATTACTTGCCTCAAAAGGCAGGTATTGTTTGTCTTGTCTGCCATACACATCATACTCGATATGAGTTACAATATCCTTACCATCTTTAGAGGCTTTGATTGCTCGTTGTTGTATCGGTCTACCCAGTCCATCAAAATAGGTAACACTCTCTATCGTCTTATCAATATCATTGATATTAGTACAATTTACAGCCTCTATCTGCGCAATAGTCATGGCTGTTTGAGGAACTGTCGAATGTATATAATTCTTATCCGATAGTACTACCTGGGCCTGAAGCTTCAACCCCATTAGTAGTATCGCGATGCTATATATTATTTGTTTTTTCATCTTACTATATTATTTATGAGATTAATGTTGCTCTCCTGTATTACCGCCGCCGCCAGTGTCTGTAGAAACTGTGGCGACAACCACCATCACCTTGGTGATTTCCTGACCTGTGAGGTTATCTTTAATTTTAGCCTGAATTGTATACTCATGAGTACCGGTAGCGAAATTAGAAAAACCAAAGTTTGTACCACTACCTGATCCTAAGGCTTGAGAGAGGTTAATACTGTTATAGGCTTTCCAGGTGATCTGAGAATTTCCTGAACCTCCGGTAAGGCTTGTTACATTAAAAGTAACACTTGGATTAGAACCAGAAATAGAAGTATGAGATTGACTTGTACTTGCTACCATACCTGGGTATGATTTAACAATAGGAGCATTACCACCCCATTGATACTGTGAGTTTTCTAATCCTCGATCCACTACTCTAAATTTAATCGTATAGGTTCCTGCATTAGGAAAATTGTAAGAGTATGTGGTTCCTGTAGCACTTTGCTTTACATCATTAATATACCATTGGTATAATCGAAGACCTGTACCGCCTCCTATACCAGTAGCTGTAAAGGTGGTCGTTGTTCCTTGTACAATATGTGCTTTTGATGCACTTATTACAGGAGCAATTAGTGGATTATACATATGCAATAATCGAACTTCGCTATCGGTAGATTTACCACTTCTGTTATCGATCACTTTAAAATACACCGTATAGGTGCCTGCTGTGTTGTTGGTATAGGTAAAGGTGGTAGCAGTACTGGCTTGTTTTATAGTATTTACATACCACTCATAACGCAGGTCTCCCGTTCCTCCCCCGATACCCGAGGCACTAAAATTAACATTAGTACCTGTGATCACACTACTATAATTTGCACTTAACACTGGGATATTGATAGGAGGATACGCCACCACAACATTCATCGTTTTACTGACTCTATGTTTGGTTTGCGTATTATAGGCAAGTACCGTTACAGTATATGTGCCTTCACTAGCAAAGGTTTTGGTAAAACTAGTCGTACTATCACATTGTTCTTGTGTACCATCTACAGACCAGGTATAGAGATTCGCACCCCCGCTTCCTGAGGTATTGGCGGTAAATGTAACCGATTGATTAGGTTGAACAGATCCAGAAGCTGAGAGTTGGATAGTCACATCTCCCAAAGTAGCAGATTGTTGCCCCTGGTAATTATAGCGCACTTGTTGCGCGATATGCTGATCATTATCCAGTGCATATTGCATACGATTCATTTCATCATACTGGTAGTATGCTGTTTCTCCTTGTGGATCTGTCATACTAGTCACTCCAATAAGCGGGTCATAGGTGTACGTAGATACCATAGCATTGGGTAAGGCTTCTCTAAGATTTTGTAATGCTACACGAAGAACCTGTTCTTTGCAAGTAACTTCTTTACAATGATCAATATCTGCATTAGATTTAGTTTTTAGATCGGCTATATAGGGAGCAGTATCTACATAAGTTGCGTTCTCAATCTTAGCGATTGGATAGGTATCTTGATACCCCCAGATATACATGATATGTGTACCATCTACTTTAGAAACCTCTATAGGGTTCCCTTTAGCATCATACTTATGGTATTGTATCCGATCGGTTAAAGGATTGCTAGCAGTAATTACTCCTTTGGCTACCTGTATACTTTTAGGGAAATAAGAATTCGTAATCGTTCCCGGTTTATATAAATTACGCTGAGTAGATAAAATGGTATTATCAGAATAGGTTTCGGTTTGTATAGGAACGGCTATCCTATGAAGTTGTTCTAACTTACCATATGCATTTTTATCATCGATACTCAAATTAGTGAGTGTATTACGCAAATTAGGATAAAATGTTTTGGTTTTTAGTTCATTACCCTTGCTATTCTTTATTGTGTTTTGTGTCTGGAAATAATTAGGATGATCATAATTGTAGGTTTTTTCTGTAACTATTGGATTACCTCCATTAGTATCGTAATTGGTTTCTTTGGTTGTTGCTAATAATTTTTTACCAAAAGAATAAAAACCTCTGTTATAGAGAAAAGAAAAATTAGCCGCGCTACATGGCCCAAAACCACTTCTTCCTCCTGATACTGACAAACCAGATGGATCAATTGAGTGAATATAATTAATAGGAAGACTTGTTTGATCAAAAAGTGTATAATCATTTTCTACACTTTTTATTTTGGTATAACTATTATCACGATTACGTTTATAAAACTCCTGTTTTTTTAAACTTCCACTGGCCCAGCTCTTTGTATAATAATTGATGAAATTGCCATAACCATAGATTTGCATTGCTCCGAGATACAGTTGATTGTATGGTATATTAAATTCAATACAACTCCCTAGATGGTTGGGATGCATAAAAAAATTAAATTGAGAACCTGTCACCCCATTATCCATTATCCTATCTGCCGGAGTAGGTTCATATACATAAACAATTTTACCATTATCTTTTCCAGAATAATCATAATTATACTCTGTTACCTGGGTATACTCTGCAGAAGGTCCTCCATTTACATCTAAAGCATATGTTGGGTAAGAAGTAATAATATTAAGTATTCGTGGTGAGCTTGTATCTAAATGTAATGTTTTATAATCCCCTTGATTTACAGGAATTAAAACATTGGGTTTGTTATAAGTATACTCTTTTTTAGAAGTAAAATTTGAGTTGACCCCATCATAATTAGTAATGGTTTTAATTCGTAATCCACCAACCAGATGAGTAACCGTTTCTTGATTATGTCCTTTTAAATATTTCCAACTTACACTAGCATATACAGAAGGGCAAGGAGAGGCTCCTAAAGCCCCATTACCATCTTCTCTAGCCTCTAAAGTGTGTTCAAAATTGTTTGATAAATTTGTTAAATCTACAGCATACGATGTTGCACAATATTGAGGGCTACATCCTCCTTTTCTTTGATATGTTTTTCCATCAAATTTCACATAAGAAGTACTACCGTTAAGGGTGGGGTTATTACTACTGTTGGGATCTAAAGCATTGGTAAAAGAAATATTGAGTTGTGCCTCGACAATATTATCCTGTTGTGGCCTAAATGTTTTTGTTTCCAACCCAGTCGGGGTACAGGTATATCCATCTCTGGATCCCATGCCTTGTGAGGAAACGCTAATTCTTTCATTTCCATATTCCGGCACATTGCTAAGTACTTGATATTTATTAGCCTCATAAGCAAATTCGGTATATCCTCCTGTAGGGTATATGATTTTTTTTAATATTCCAGCCTTCATTTTTGTTTCATCTGGCGTTCTGTCTCCATTTCCTACTTCTGCTTTATGAGCTCTACTTTTATGATTTTCGATCATAAAATGAAAATCTGTTTCATGTTTATGCACATAACTCCCTGTGTTGTTATTGGGATATCCCCAAAAATCCTGACCCGAAGAAGTACGTAATGGTAGTGGAGTAGTATTGTACTCAAAGTGATATTTCTGAGGACTACTAGTATTAGAATATACATCTACTCCATTTAATCGTAAAGAATTTCGATAATGAGGTTTTAGTAAACTTTGATATTCTAAATGGTACCCTCCACCCGATCTATTGTAATAATCATAATTAAAGGTAATTTGTTTAATAAGTTGATCTACCCCATTAATAGTTGCATATATTTTGATGTGGTTTAGTTTAGAAGATTCACTATCAACTCTATCCATACTATAATCAAAAAGGACATATCCTGATTTAAAATTTATCCTTTTCAATGTTTTTTCATGAGCTATATAAGGTTTAGGTAATGATGGTTTAGGAGGAAGAGGCTTCCATCCTGGTAGAGGTCCTCCATTTCCAGAAGACAGTGGCATTGATACTTGATCTCCTGTGATTTCTCTTTTTTTATTAAACGTATGACTGTCATATTCTAAAGTCACAATATCCGTTTGATTGGCAGAAGTAATTTTGGTAAGATATGAAGAGGTTGTAAATTTTCTATACGTATATGCCGATTGGTCATCCTGAAAATTATCTGTAATTTCATGAGCATCAAAATTTAAGACACTCCCGTTCTCGGTAATTGCCGAAAAAGTATAGTCTCCTTCACTAGCTGTAGCATTTATGGTTACAGGTTTATAATCAATAAATACAAATTTACCGGCATTCTGATCATAAATAAACTTACCCGTATTTCCAGAATAATTAAAAATATATTCATCATGATTTGAATCAGCTAATCTCTGGGTTACATCTCTAAAAAATCTATTGTAAGTAGCGTCAAATGTTACATTTTCCAAATTCGGAATATCTCCTGCACCTGGTTGTCCTTTCACATTTCTTACAATAGCTCCACCAGCATTTAATGTCCACCCTAAACCAACCCAGGAAGCCTCTTCATTCACCCTGATTCCAGAAGTGGCATTATAGCTTAAGCTAACTGGAATTTCTATATCCCCTTGCTTAATAGTGTATAAAGGGATAGAAATGTTTGTTGTACCTAAATTGGTATTTACAGGAAACACTCCAAATTTTCCTAAGCTTGCTGCTGTTGGAGACACAGGGCTATATGTATTAAGTTCCTGCCCAAATCCTATTCCTGAAAGAAACAAGAATAGATATATTATTTGTGTTCTCATATAAAAGTAATTAGTCACTGATTTTGTTCTTTAATCATATTCCCAATGCAATATTAAATCATCCCAGTTTCGTTTTTCGGGACTGAGAAAAAAAAATGAAAGTTTTTTTGAAATGAGATAAAGAAGGGGATCAAATCTTAGGTTTACCAGTCTCCCCACCTACCCTATAAAAGAAGTAATGATATTGGTTGATGGTTGTTTAGAGTCCGAAATCTGGAGTCCGACTTCTGGCATCAAACTTATTTTATATTTATTAAAAGATATCGGGGTACTTTAAAGACACATAAGAAATAAGCATAACCGTTCTATAAAAAAAATGACTACCCTTGTTCGGTATGTAGTTTGATTCGTAATGCGATATAAAAATCAAAAGAAATGGCTCTGGTAGCAGCATGATCTTCTAGACAAACCTTAGCTGCATACATATCCAAAGTATCGTGATACCACTCCCACAAAGCATCGGTTCGGTTTTTAAAACCCATTAGTGATAATATCGCCATCCCCAGTTCTACACTAAAAAAAGAAGTGTCAAAACCTATCGTGCTTAATTGATTTATAAATCGGGTACCTAATAACTCATTCTTAATAAGAAATAAGACCAAATCCTGATGTGTCGATAGCTTAAATTGCGGAAAAATCTGAGTGTCTAGATCTATTTTCATCTGCTTATATTTATGGTTTCCTTTGGTGTATACCAGTTCTTACATAAACTGGTAATTAGATAAAATTAGCGTAGTTTCCGGCCTTTGCTAAAACACACATCAGGAAAACCAAATGCATGCCAAGTGCTACCTTCTCAAAAAGAAGCGGATATAAGTGTGCTCGACTTGTAAAGAGTAAAACCCAGGTTTAAAACGTATGATCAACCATACTATGACTTTCTCTTTATACATAACAGGAGCATTCCTCCTGCCTTAATTAACTATAAAAATTAACAGATTTACAGGATTGCCGGGTAGGATGCGCAATGTAGCCCTGAAAAAAGAATACCTTAAATCTGTAAAAAAGGTATTGTATTTAATTTGTTGTGCATTTAAGATTTTTGAATCAAAAAAGCGTCAATTCGAGTGTTTTGTCGTAATGAAATGAAGACAAAATGTATCGAGAATAGCTTTTTTCACAATGTTTTTCCCAAAAGCACAATGTGTATTATTTTTTTATTGTTCTGCGATATTCTGCTTTTTCTTCTGCAACTTTAAGTAGTTCTTTAGAACAACCCATCTCATACATATGTTTAGCGAGTTGATCACTTGCATATTCGTCTTGTAATTCTTCTATACTAAGATCAAAAACTTCTGCTAATCTAGAAAGTTTCTTTTTATCAAAATCACGTATGCCATTCTCCATTCTACTTAGATTTGCAAAATCCATTTGTAATAGACCCGCCAGTTGGGTTAGCGTAAGCCCATTTGTTGTTCTAAGCATTTTGATATATTCTCCAAACGTTTCTTTCATTCATTTTGTCAAACTTTGACAAATTTACTCTTTTTTTTAATCCCATCATAATAATAGATTTCATTTTTTTGGGATACCTGTGTTAAGAAATAGATCGTATATCCTGTACTTCTATACAATCTAATAATTTGTATACAGTTTTAAGATACCCTATCATTCTTTTGTCTGCATTATGTATTTCTACTTTGCTTAATATTCCCAGGATCCCATCTTTATATACTTCTAGTTCTTTTTCTTCTGTAAGAGGAATTTTAATATATGTCTGGCACTTTTTTTGGTTGTTATCAATCATTATTTACATATTTTCTTGACAATTATACATATAATATTGACTATATAAAAATAAAATGAAGAATTTCTTCACATTAGTCATAATAATTCATATAATTAGACCGAATAAAATGAAATTCAAATGACAAAGCTAGGAGCTTATTTAAAAAGAAAAGCAGTGAATAAATCCCAAGTATCTAGAAGAACAGGTATAAGTAAACAAAGGATAAGCGAACTCTCGATCAATGAAAATACAAAGCTTAGAGCAGACGAATTGTATTTAATCGCTTTAGCCATAGAAGTAGATGCCTGCGAACTACTCGAACATGTTTGTGGAGATTTAAAATTGAAAAAAGAAAGCAAATAATTACACTATAGTATCATTAAACAACAGCATATTAAAAAATAAACATAGATAGAATAAAGGATATATATCTTTTATTCCCTTGTTAGCTACAATTCTCTGAGTATAACACTTTATATGAAAAATTGGTTATTCTTCTTTTCACTTTTACTACTGTTCAATTCTGCATTTGGACAGAATAAAAGTATAATTGACAGCTTAAAAGTAGTTAAGCAAATGCCCTACAACACTATTAAAACAAATACGCTTAACGAAATAGGTTTACAACATGAGTCCCGGGAAAAATACTATGAAGCTTTGGTGATGCTCGATTCTGCATACACACTAGCCTCTTCTATTAATGACAAGCAACAGGTAATGATAATAATGACCAACCAAGGAATAGCTTATACCTGGTTAGAGAAGCATCAAAAAGCTAACAAATTGTTTAAAAGCGCCTATGAAATTGCAACAGAAATTGGTTCTCTCTACCACCAGATGGAATTGGCAGGAAAATTAGCTACTAACAACGAAAGAGTAAAGAATTTTAAAAAGGCGGCTTCATATTATAAAATCCAAACTAATCTGAAAGACACCATCTTCAAAAATGATATGAAAATGGCAATTGCAGAAAAACATAATAAATATGAAACACAACGAACTTTGAATGAGAAACTAAGTGAAGAACGTAAAAATGCAGAATTGCAAAAAGAAAATGTGATTAAAGACTTAAAACTGTTAGAAGAAAGAGCTGCTAACAAAAACTTAGTGCTTTGGGGTGGATTAAGTTTAGGGCTAGTGATATTACTAGGGTTGATTTATTATTTTAATACTCGAGTAAAAGAGGCTAAATCAAAACGTGGCGAAGAAACTGTACGCTATAGAGCTGTGTTTGAAGCAGAGGAGAAAGAGCGTTCACGTATTGCAAAAGATCTTCACGATGGCTTAGGCCAGTTGCTTTCTACAGCAAAACTAAACATTGCAGGGTTAGAAGACGAAGTAAATGAAGAGGATAAGATATTAGTTCAAAATTCAATGAAATTGATAGATGAGGCTGTAAATGAAGTACGCACTATTTCACACAATATGATGCCAGCCGCACTTATGGAATACGGATTGGTTTCTGCCATTGAATCATTTGCCAATACAATAAATGAGTCTAAAGCACTTCATGTTAATTTTAGCTACAAAGGAATGGATAACCGATTAGAGGAAAGTAAAGAAATTGCATTATACAGAGTTGTTCAAGAAGTTCTAAACAACATGATTAAATACGCTAAAGCAGATAAAATTACTGTAGCATTGAATCGAATAAACAATAACGTACACCTTTTAATTTCGGATAATGGAAAAGGGTTTGATATAAGTACCATTCACCAAAGTAAAGGCATTGGTTGGCAAAATGTTTTTTCTAGAATATCCATGATAAATGGTGAAGTTGATGTTATTTCTACTGAGGGAAAAGGAACAGATATCCGAATTGACGTAATTCTTTAAATATGGAAACACCTGTGAAAATAATGATTGTAGACGACCATCAAATGTTTATTGATGGAATTAAATCATTGCTTCGAAAAGAGGAATACTTACAAATTGTATCTGAACACCTTTGCGCTGAAGATGCATTAGAGCAGCTTGAAAAAGATACTGTTGATATTGTTATTACCGATATTAGTATGCCAGGAATGAGTGGTATAGAACTTATTAAAACAATAAAATCTACTTACTCCAACTTGAAAGTACTTGTGCTATCGATGCATAACGACAAAGAAATTGTTAGCGAAATAATGATGAGTGAAGCCGATGGCTATATCCTCAAAAATACAGGAAAACAAGAGCTCATTGAAGCACTAACCAGAATTACAGACAATGGTACTTATTACAGCAAAGAAGTCTTGTCTGTTATGGTGAACAAGGTTAAAAAAGAACGGAAAATTGAAGCCGAAACAAATGAACTGACAGATAGGGAAGTAAAAGTTCTCGAATTAATTTGCCAAGAATATAGTAGTCAAGAAATTGCAGACAAACTTTTTATAGGAAGGCGAACAGTTGATACACACCGTCAAAATATTCTTCGAAAAACAAAAGTAAAAACCATTGTAGGCCTTATTAAATATGGCATAAGAAACGGGTTTACTCCAGATTTCTAGTAGCACTCAACCTTCTTCTCCTATGGCTCTTCTGTAATCCTACGGATATAAAATCAGTACAATTACCTATTTTATCAATTACATATAAGAGGTAATTTTGCTGTATAAAATATTAAACCTAAAGAAATTAAAAACAATCCTCATTCTTACCTTTTTAATAATGTCATATTCTGCCAGCTCTAAACACTGGGTCAAAAACGGTTTGTGGAGAGGGATTTGTAAATCACTAACATGATTACTTCTGGTAACTGCAGAGCATACTCATTTAGTTGGAGGTTGTAAACCATAACTCAAAAAAACATTATCTAATTATGAAAAAATTATTTGTTGCATTATTTTTATTATCTATCTACACAAAATGTTCAAGTCAAACTAAAGCAGAAGCACTTATATCTTTGGGTGAAAAAATAGATCTAAATAAGCTTTATGATAGCGAAAAAAATTATAACTATCTGCTTGAGGAGGTTGACTTTAATCATAAAAAAACGATTAAATTTATACAATTCTGTACAGCTTTTAAACTTTGTTCAACAGCATATTATTTGACCGCAAAAGAGTATTCAAAAATAACAGTCAAGCAAAAAGCAGAAAGTAAATACATTCAAATATTTTTCCCCAATAATTCTATTAAGACCAAAAAGATTAACATAAAAACTGAAGAACATTTCAATGGGGAAACCGCATCTAGTATAACAATTTTTCTAGAAAAAGATACACCACAGTCTGAAGTGAATAAAATAAAAAAGGGATTTGTTGATTTATTTAAAATGTATACTATTAAAAGAAAAGACATTTTGGACTAAAATCCAATTATTATAATGTCTATCCTCTACTACCACCAGCATCTCGCTAGTGGCATTACTGTTTAGATAATCCAAATAAATACCCGTCACTATCTATTTTAAAAATAGCATCATTAAACAACAGTATGTTAAAAAATAAGTAACGTCTTAGGAGGGTTTTTTATACTAAATAATAATAGTTACATTTATATCAAGTAAACACAACCCCATACTTCAATTCTAAAGAATTGAAGTATGGGGTTGTTTGGTAAAAATAGATCGTGATTTGGACTACCACAATTATCTTATAAATGAATCATTGATATTGTATCACTTAATAAAAGTGAATATAAGATTAACCATACATGGGATATAAAGGATATATATTCTTTATTCTATTGTTGTGCTTAATGCCTGAAAAACAAACATTACGAATAAATGAATAAATTTTTAACTGGAAAAGATTTAGAAAATACCATTTACAATACAATATGGGAAACAAAAAGTAGGTTGTTGATTGTTTCACCCTTTATAAAGCTTGACGACTATTTTAAAAAACTTTTTGACAAACACGAAAACAATCCAAAAATACATTTGATTTTAGTATTCGGGAAAAATGAAAAAGCAGTCCAAAAAAGTATGAGTAAAGCCGATTTTGACTACTTCAAAAAGTTTCTAAATGTTAGTATTATCCACGTTCCGAACTTGCACGCAAAATATTACGGAAATGAAAAGCAAGGAATTATAACATCAATAAACCTTTATGACTATTCATTCAAAAACAATATTGAGTTTGGAGTTTATTCTCAACAAAGTATTTTGGATAAATTTAAAGCATCTGCTGATAATGATGCCTGGAATGAATGTATGAAGATTGCTAAAAACAATGAAGTTGTTTTTATTAAGAGACCCGTTTATGAGAACAAAAAACTCATTATTAACTTAAGTAAAAACTATGTAAAATCAGATATACTGTTTGACTCAACAGACAAGTTTTACGGATTTTCAAAGAATAAACAATCCGAAAACAAAAGACTTAATGATTTTGCAGAAGAGTTGGAGTTAGGCTCAAAACCTGATATTAGACCTGAACGAGAAATTGAACTAAAAACTGAATACGGATTTTGTATCCGTTCTGGTAAAAAAATAAAATTCAATCCAAAACAGCCAATGAGTAAAGAATCGTGGAAAATATGGAACGAATATGGTAATGAGGATTTTCCCGAAAAATATTGTCATAAAACTGGAAAAGCATCCAACGGAAAAACATCGATGCGGAAACCAATAATGTGAATACACTAAGTTTAGATAATCCAAATAGATACCCATCACTATCTATTTTTAAAATAGTATGGTCATCCTGATAGTTTCTTACACTACTATATTTCCTAATCCAAAACATGAAGAACATTAATAAAAGTTCAATAAACCGATAGAATTAAATCAATTGTATAGCTTTCTAAATTGAGTTCGACATAACAATATTCACGTCAGTCAGAGTGATTTTAGATAGAAAATTGTACTTCGACCAAGCTCAGCAGAACTATCGAAGACAAGTGAATTTTTCATCAAAAGCCTTGTCATCCTGAGCTACGTCGAAGGGTCGATACAATTTTTCTCATGTCATCTCGAGCATAGTCGAGAGGTCACTACGAAAAACCACTCAATTTGACAACTTTTTAACATCAAGTCCTTACATCGAATTCACGTTTCTAAATTAACCTTATACAGATTTTTGCATTGCATCATTTACCCTTGTTCGGTATGTAGTTTGATTCGTAATGCAATATAAAAATCAAAAGAAACGGTTCTGGTAGCGGTATGATCCTCTAGACAAACCTTAGCAGCATACATATCTACAGTATCATGATACCACTCCCACAAAGTATCGGTTCGGTTTTTAAACCCCATTAGTGATAATATCGCCATCCCCAGTTCTACACTAAAAAAAGAAGTGTCAAAACCTATGGTGCCTAATTGATTTATAAATCGGGTACCTAATAACTCATTCTTAATAAGAAATAAGATCAAATCCTGATGTGTCGATAGCTTAAATTGCGGAAAAATCTGAGTGTCTGGATCTATTTTCATCTGCTTATAGTTATGGTTTTCTTTGATTTAGATAAAATTTGCTTAATTCCTTTTGCCAAAATAATCACTATTTCAAGACGTTCATGTTTTACTTTTTTCTCATAGCGTGAAGATATATGTAATAGATTGTTTACAGGTGATTGCAAACAATCGGTTGTATGCAACTGATTAGTTATTATATTGATTCCCACTCCCAATAGCGTCTCGTTAGTGGCATTACTGTTTAAACAATCCAAATAGCTACCCATCATTCTCCATTATTAAAATAGTAATGATCATACCACAGTATGTTAAAAAATAAGTAACGTCTTAGGAGGTTTTTTATACTCAACAATAATAGTTACATTTATAGGGTAAACACAACCCCATTCTTCAACTCTTAAGAGTTGAAGAATGGGGTTGTTTGGTAAAAACAAACGGTAATTGTGGTAATCCACAATTATTTTATAAATGAATCGCTGATATTGTACCCCATAATAAAAGTTTGATACAAGATTAAATTTATAAACAACCATACATGAGATATAAAGAATATATATTCTTTATTCTATTGTTGATAGGTTATTAAAGTAATATTAATTTTAAACTAAAAAAACAATAATGACTCTTTGTACCGCTTGGTTGAGAAAAAATAAAGATATAGAAGAACTACTAATAGCAACAGATAGTCGATTAAGGTCTTTTGGCTCTTGGGATGTTAATCCAAAAATTTTTACGTTTTCTCGAACTGATTGTGCAATGTGTTTTGCAGGAGATACAACATTTGCATATCCTATGATGATTCAAATAAAAAACACTATTGATACAAACCCAAAAATCAAAAGTCGCTTTCAAAGAATTGGAGTATTCAAAGGCCTAGTTGTAAAAATAATGAATGATATGCTCAAATATAAGAGCGATTATGAGTTACCTGAAATAGAATTTCTTTTCGCAGGCTATAATTGGGAGAAAAGCCAATTTAAGATTTGGAAAATAGTCTATCAAAAAGAATATAAAAAATTCACTTCTCATCAAATCAAATTTTGGAAAGGAGTAAGTGGAGATAAAAAGGTTGTATTTATTGGAGATTATGTTGATGATGCAAAACGAAGACTTATAGAAAAACTGAAAGAAAATCAGAATTTAATGGAAGGTTCTTTAAATTTTGAACCTCTACAAGTTTTGTCTGAAATGCTAATTGAAGGACAATCTAATAGTAAATACTTAGATATTGGAGGTTCACCCCAATTAATTAAAATTTATAAGCATCTGAATAGGGTTCCTATTGCTATAGACTGGAAGGAAAAAAAAGATTCAAGAATTACACTTTTAGGCAGACCTGTTGCTGAAAATAGTCTCTTAAATCCAATTCTAAATCCTTTTACTTTGAAATATCGGAATACAAATAAGTACTTTTAAAACTACCTATAACAATTTATATATTGTATGTGCACTCTTCGGGATACAAACACACCATACAAAAGACGTTGGCATTCATTAATCTACATCGAACTCAGACATGAAAAACATTTTAATTGATACTTGTAGTTTGATTGACTTATTATCAGAAGATAAAAATAAGCTACTCCCACATTTAGTCTTTTGGAAAAATAATAATTGTTTAAACTTCGTAACTCACCAGATAATTATTGAAGAATGGAATAAGCATAAAAACAAACAAAGAAAAAGATTTGAAGATTCTTTAAGGACTAAATACAAACATACTGTTGAGATAGGAAAGAAAGAAAAACTATTAATTCCTGAGTTTTTGCAACCGGATATTCAAAATATTGATCATCAAATCAAAACAATTGATGAATTATTAAATAATTCAATTTTACTTGAAACATCTGATGATATAAAAATATTTTGCAGCGATAGAACCATAAGCAAGAAAGCTCCATTTCATAATAAACTTGACAGTACAAAAGATGCTTATATTATTTTCTCGGCATTAAAATATTTTACGGAATTAGAGCAAGATGTTTTATTTATCTCTGCAAACAAAGATGATTTTGGTTCTCCTGAGGACTTAGAATCAAAAATACATCCCGAAATCATTGAAACCTATACGCAAATCAATGTACAATATATCAATGACATAGGTAGAGCAATTAATAATTTAAAACAAGAATTATCAATTTCTCTATTACCTGAAGAAATAAATAGTACAAGTGTAACTAAAGTAGAAGATGAAGTAGTTATCGATAAAACAAAGCCATTATTAGAACAACTGTACGATTATGTTTCAATAAGACACAAAGAAATTAAGTTTTATCCTATTTCACTTTTTATAAATCATTACCCTCTTAAAACAAACTCTTACAGCTATTATTCAACCTTTAATTTAAATACTGACAATGAAGAGCTAATTGAATTATTTAAATCAGTTGAAATATCTGATGACAATGAAATCAGTATTGCTGATGAAAAATTTTATAATGGAGTTGAGAATTATGAAGCTAAAATAAAAGCCATTTTGTTGGGATTGTCTAGCAACCTAATATTTAATATTTCTAGCAAAAAATCAAGAGAGCGATTGCCAATTAGATACTCTAAAGTAAAAAACTGTGAATGTCCCAAATGTAGTTTTAGCAAATTTAAATTTTCAGAATGTTTTAAAAGCTTAGATTCCTATACAAACAGTAAAAAAGATTTACAAGAAAGTAGTTATTTGAATTATCAAATTGGAAACTATCTATTTGCTGTAGAAAAACAAAAAAAAGCATTATTTGAGTATAATAAGAAACGACTAAATACTTCTTATTTTATAGGTCAGTTTAATTTATCCAAACTCTCGATTTTTGTTAGAAACAATTACTTTGGAGAGAACTCACAAAATGAATTAGTAAAAGAATTAAAGGCAATTGATTTAGCATACGTAGAAACAAATAAATCTTCCAATGAGAATAAAAAATTAATTAAGCATCTAAGAGAAAACACTTTTTATACTGATGCAAGAAATAAAATACAAGAAACCTCTAATAAGTTAATTGATCAATATTATAGCTCTTTAAATGGGAGCTGGAGTTCTAATAATGATGTATGGATTCTAATAAATGAATTTGCAAAGCTTAAAAGCTTCCTGGTTGACAATTACATTGTTTATGATAAATTCAAGGAGTTTCAAGATGTTTTTTCGACCTTCATTGAAGGATTATTTGCGTCGCATGCAATTGCAGATAAGCATCATAGTCGCTTAGAGAATTTTGATGACTGGCTAATTACAAATTTACTTCAATATGGAAATCCTGAAATAATAGATAAGTACTATAAGAGATATAAACTTAAAAAGATTCGCTACAAAAAAACATCTTCAAATGGAGACTCATTTTCTGAACTTATTGACAACTTTTTCAGCAATGTAAACCTTAGAAAATCTCTTATTGAAAATTGTGAGAGTAATAATCGTAGGTTTTGGGAATACTATAATAGGGTTTTTAAAAATCTATTAACCTTAGTCTCTATTTCTGATTTTAACCAAACATTTATTAACTCTTTTTCCAAGCAACTTGTTGGCTATTTGGAAAAAGAAAATTTTATTGATTCTCAGAGCTTTGAACAAATAAATTTGTTTTTATATCGTTGTGGAGAAAATATTGATAAAGAATCAATCCATAGATTTTTTAACTTAGGAATCAACAAACCATTCTACCATAACTCGGAATTCTATGATTCACTATTAAATATTATAGAAAAAAAGAAAGAACGTATTAGCATAACTGAAAAACAATTTCAAACAATTAAGAATATTGCTTTTGAAGAGTGTTCTCTTTGCAAAAAGAACCACCGAAATTCAATTATAATTCCACTTTATCTAATGATTGGCAATTCAGATTTTAAAAAAGCGATTGGGAATATAATTATAGAAAAGCTTCAGGAAAGCTTCTCATTTAACTTGTTTTATCAAGCTACCTTATTTGAATTAATACCACTTGATAAAAATATGCTAAATAAAGCAATAGAAATGTCACTACCTAAAAGTAAACAAGTGTCATTTAAGAGTATTTTTTCAGGTATAGACGATAAGCGATTTGACAGGCTCAATTCGATATTGAACTTATGTTTCAAATTTGACATCGATACAACAACAGAACAATTTGAATCATTCAAAGACCTTGGTTCTTATTATACTTGGTTAATTGATATGGATAATTTTAATTACGACCTTTTTGAAACTGAATGGGTTGGAGAATATGCTACAAAATTTTATTATAGAAAAATTCACAATAACAGATTCGTAAAGGAAAAATTAGATAGTATAATTAAAAACAAATTTGACTCAAGTTTGGAACGAGATTATTTAAATATATATGTTAGAAGAACTTGGGATGTACAAGAATAAAAAAAGACAACGAAATTTAACTGGAGCAATTATGTATAAGTTTATTAGCGTCCGTTGTGAATGTTATCACTTAAATTAATAAAAATTCAATAAACCAATGATTGCAAAAGGAAAACAGAAACTATTAGCTTTAGGATTCAAAGAGACATTAGATAAAGTAGGAGATTATAATGAAGGTACTACAATATACTATTACAATTTAAATAAAAACAAGTATATGATCTTTAATACTTTTAATGATAATAAAAAACTAGACTTCCAAGGTTTTGATTCTTGGATTTGTTTATATAATAAGCCTTCTGATATAGGAACAAAATCAGCCATTAACAAAAAAGTGTTTAGGTTAAGTTTTGATTTTGTTAATGATTGGGCACTTCTTAGAGAGCATATTCCAATTCAAAAATCTAGTACAAAACAATCTACCATGAGATTATCTTTAAATTCTATCAAAAAAAAAATCAAATAACTCATAATTTTTACATCCCAATTGTAGTCTCAGCTTAGGATAAACTAAAAACTGAGATTCTTTTTCGTATAATGTTATTCATAAGAGGATTCTATTCTTCAACAAAATAACAAATCAACGCTCCCCGCATAAATTTACCTCACCCCCGCACCATTTGTATCGACCATCGGTATAGGTGTAGCTTTCAGCTCATATAGATACCTCTTCCTCGCACTACTTTTATCGACCATTGGCATACCGGCTGCTTCCCCCGCAGGGGTAAAACAAACCCTCGCAATAGGGTGAGCCTCCCCCGCTGCGCGGAGAGCCCAACCCAGTGCGGGGGCCAGTAATAGCAACAGATTATCGACGTTTATATCGGCTAACATATCCCTTATAACGCTCGGGATCTTTTCTAAACGCATATTTACCCGTTGCGCGAAGCTCATCTATAGCCTCCTTAAGATGGGTATAGGCACGATCCCGTATTTCTTTGGCTTTAGAATTATCTAAGGTCGCCCCATTGGCTTTGGCCAGCAATTCTGCCAGGGCATCCGATTGTTGCGCTGCAATATCAAAGTTGCCTAGATCATACTTTGCTTTTTCTAGCTCTGCTATATTGGCTTTACCCAATACACTAATATCCATTAAATCCTGGATCATATCTGCATCGCCCTCCCCATCTGCAATCGCACGTACACGGGCTAGTAGATCCAATCGTTTGCGAAACGCAAACCGCAAATCGGCCAACAGGTCGTTTCTAAATTCGTAGGCTTTGGGCGATTCTTCCCGCCAGGCTTTGGCTGCTTCTTCCTGGCTATAGCGCTCTTTCATCCAAACGGCCTGTGCATATCTGCATGCCCCGGTTCGGGTTGGTAAATCTTCGGCATACGCCTGCCAATCTAATCCTTTGGCGATTAACGTGTCTTTATCCTCCTCTGCCCATACAAATAAGTTTTCGGCTTCTTGCATAAATACATCAACAGGGATTGTTGGTGATTTTACCGCTTCTTGTGGTAATGCTTCTAGCACGACCAGCTTGGTGTCATAATTTTCTTTAGACATCGTATAACATGTTTTAAAAACCCATTGTTTACTATAAAGCAAACAATGGGTTATGAGTTAATAAATAATTGATATACAATGATACAGCACGCTAGTTTCATTTTTCGGAACTGGAAAAAATAGCGGTGATTGATTTGATGAGACCGTACAGGCTTGTGCTATATTTGCTCCAGTAGTACTGTGAGGTCTATATTTTTATTTTTGTGTAAGGATTGTTCAAAATTTAAGTAACAATTATGATTATAAAGACATCAATACTAAACAGAGAAACAAAACAAAATAAAGAAATGAAAAAAACCATTTTTACTTTAGTCTTGGTAATGATTAGTATCAATAGTAATGCACAAGAAGTAACTTCTTTTTTAAATATCAAAAGAAATGCTACAGCTAGTGTTAGTGCCCTTTTAGGTTATACAGATCCTAATTGGACCGGAACATTGTTTTGGAATAAAATTGGAGATGTTAGAATCAGGAGCATAGATTCAGAATTTCACTTTGATCGTAATGGTAATTTTGGAATTGGAACCGCTAGTCCAGATAGAAAATTAAGTATATTAAGTGCCCAAAGTTCTTACCTAAACCTAAAAACTAATAATGGACACGAACTCTTAATCGGAGCAGACACTAACGGAGGGATTATTTCGACCATGTCCAATCACGATTTAAGTATTAGAGCTGGTAGTAATTCTACAAAAATGACTGTTAAAGCAAATGGAAATATAGGTATTGGAACCATTAATCCAGATATGAAACTTACCGTAAAAGGAAAAATTCATGCCGAAGAAGTAAAAATTGACCTTAATGTTCCCGCTCCTGATTACGTATTCAAAAGTGATTATAATTTGAGAAGTATAGCAGAAGTAGAAACTTTTATTAAAGAAAACAGTCATTTACCAGAAATCCCTTCTGCAAAAGAATTTGAACAAAACGGAGTAATGCAGGCCGAAATGGATATGAATCTTCTTAAAAAAATTGAAGAGTTGACTCTTTACACAATCCAACAAGAAAAGCAATTGAACAAGCAATCTGATGAGATTGAAGAATTACAATCTTTGGTTAAAAAACTCCTAGAATCAAAAAAGTAGAACGACTTATAATAAAAAACATTAAAACGATTTTTTACTTGAAACGTTAGCAAATACTAAGTATAAAAAATGTGATATGAATTAAGTAAACATAACCATACATAGAATATAAAGGACATATATCCTTTATTCTATTGTTAGGCTTCATTGAATGAAACATATAATAATCATATCAAGTATTCTAATCTTTATTTCTTGCGATTTTAAATCATCGGCAAACTATAACGCCGAAGCAGAGAAATTGGAGCAAGCGGGAAAATATTTGGAAGCTATTCTATTACTGGACAAAGCGATTGAAAGAGACCCAAAAAACATATACGCTTTAATTAATAGAGGTGTAGATAAGTCGATTTTGGAAGATTATAAAGGTTCCATAGAAGATTACTCTAAAATTATTGAAATAGACTCGAATAATACTCTAGCATATCTAAATAGAGGAAAGAATAAAAAAAGGTTAGATGATTATTTCGGAGCAATTGAGGACTTTGAAAAGGCAATTAAAACCAAAGGAGGAGAAACACTCTATATCAATAAAGTTGAAAATTCATTTATTGATACAGGATTTGAGTTTGATGTTGCTATGGAAGAGATTCGTTTTGAAAGAGGAATAGCAAGATATAATATTGACAGTTTAAAACTTGCTTTTGAAGATTTTAATTTTTGTTTACAAAAAAACTATGAAAAGCCTGCTAGTTTATATTGGAGAGGAATAATCTATATAGCTCATGGAATGTATGAGGAGGGTTGTACGGATTTAAAAGAAGCTCAAAAAACGGGAGATTCTGACGCAATAGAAATGATTGACAAATACTGTAAATAAAAAACGAAAAGCTAGCAATTTGTATATTGCATATGCACCCTGTGGGATGCAAACGCACCATACAAGAGACGTTAGCATTAATTAAAAAGAAAAAAATGGATACTGATTTATTTTTAGAGCGCTGTGAAGAGGTTGAAAATGGGCTTCATAAACTTAGCAATGAACTGTACTTTACATTAAATAAAGGAGTTACAGGGAAAAAGTTAGATGATTTAATCAGTAGAGCTAAGGAAAAAGTTAAGCTGTTCGACCAACTATCTGCTGATATTGAAGATAGACAGGAAAAAGAAGAAATAGAAAGCTTTAAGCGCAACATTAATCAGCTCAGAGGAGATATTTTAAAAGTAGAGAAAGGAGTTTGATATGCCATAGTTACTAGATAGTTAAACAAATGATCTTCTTATTTTTGGTATGACATAATGCTTACAAAAAACAAAAGGTAGTAACCAATGCGCAGAAAAATCGAAAAGTAAGGTAACGTTTTTCTCTACTAAGACACATATATTAAACGTTAGGCATAATTATGAAGTGGAAGATAATTAAAGAAAATAAAAGGAAATATGCTGACACATCTTACTACCTAAAAGCTGAAAGAGATTGTCCAAAAGGAACTATTGTCTTAGAGATACGTTGGATTGAACGCTTCATGTATGACTTAACAGTTGATTTACATAGAAAAAAACCAAAACGTAAATTCTTTCTTTTTAAAAACACAAAACATGAATCACTCTATAGTTGTTTAGTCTTCTATAATGAACGTATAGAAAAACATGGACATCAAATAATGAGAATGACCGAGGATTCTCCAATAGAAAAATTAAAGAGGTTGGATTCGCTTCAAAAGGATGCCGTTCTCAATTATATGATACAAGAAAAATATGATGTGGATTTTACAACAACTCTGCCCGAGAAAAAAATATCTAACAATGACTATAATTAATACGGGGTTGGAGGAAAATAAAATGTTTAACCGATTAAAATAAAAAACGTACTACAACACCGTTGGGCTACACTTAAAATGACCCGAATTAAAAACGAAAATATTGAATTAAAAGAATTAAGTGCAAACCTTAACTCGATTTCAGAAAATCTTAAAAATGACTTTGAAAAGTTTAAGGTAAAAAAGAAGAAAAAGTCAAGTTTAGATTTTCGTGAAACCGAATGGGAATATATGATTCAAGCTGGTAGAGTAATTTGGGTTCTTTTTGACCAATACTCCAGGCTATTAGACAAAAAACTTCAGAATATAATTGGAGATTGGAAAAGTGTGAACAATTCATCTTATAATCCGAATTGGGCGAAGGGTAAGACCTTTGAGAATGTTTGTAAAAAATGGATCGACAATTTTGACTGGATACTCAAATCAAACGGAACAACCAATTCGTATGCAACTGGAATGGAGATAATTGCGAAATATATTAATGAAATAAAAATCTAGTATAGCAAGGTGTATAATCAATTGCGAAAAGTATTCGCGTACTTTCTTCTAACTAATCATACACAAGACCGTTGGTCTGCATTTAAATGACAATATTAAAATCAATTTTATTAACTCTATTTTTTGTCATCTTTTTTGAATTGACAGCCTCTTGGATTCTGCTCTTTGATATTGAAAAAGAAAATATTTTTACTACTAGACTCTATAATCTAATTAATGGAATTATTGAGTTAGCATTTGTTTTATTATTATTAAAAATTGTACTTAGAAATCAAAATGTAATTCCATTAAAAACCAACATTAGATATTACTTGGCGTCGATTATCGCTGGGGTTAGCTATCCTTATATCCAAACCCCTTTAAACAAACTTTATAATCTAATTTTTGATACATCATATCGAATTACTTATGACTACGGAATGGAAGGATTACTCACTTGGAATTCAATTGCTGTCATACTTCTAATCCCTATGGCTGAGGAACTATTCTTTCGAGGGTATATCTTAAAGCAGTTTCTAACGAAATATAAACCAATAATTGCAATTGGAATTTCAACTTTGTTATTTGCTTTAATTCACTTACCCTATCAAGCAGTCTTTTTAAATAGTATTGAATTTAATGGACACCTAGCGTATATAGCATTTTTTGGAGGATTGATATCAGGAACCATATATTATAAATCAAAATCTATAGGACCTTCTTTGGTTTTCCATATCACTTGGAATTTAATGGTTATCTTAATCTAAAAGAAAAAACGATTTACCAACAACATACATGATATCACAGCTACTAGATAGTTAAACAGATGATCTTCTTATTTTTGGTGAGGCATAATGCTTACAAAAAACAAAAGGTAGCAACCAATGCGCAGAAAAATCGAAAAAAAAGATAACATTTTTCCCTGCTACGACACATATATTAAACGTTGTCTACAATTAAATCAACTTATGAAAATACCTAGATTAGCATTACTTAGTGTTGTTTTACTTTTTACATTTTCAATTTATGGGCAAACAAAAGTTGATGAATACATCTCTATCAATATCCCTGGAAATGTTTCTAAACTTGACACAATTGCTCAAGGATTATACATTTTAAATTTTCATTCCGAAAATGAAACCGAAGCATATTTAATTCAAAGAATGAAAATAGATTCAAAACAAAGTGAATTAAATAATCTACCGTCTGATAAGAAAAGTTTAAAAGAATCTTATAAAGCTATTACCCGTGGGCAAATCAAAAAAATGGAAAAAGCTGGATTTCACTTAAGGGATTCAACTGAATTTAAAATTGATGACTTCATTGGATATAAGGTTAGTTATAACGATTCCGAAACTGGAATCCAAAATGCTGAAACAAATACATTAATTTTAGAAGAGTTCTTTTATGTTGCAACATATATTAACGGAACTAATTTTAATAAAAAAAACAAAAATGAATATCTAAATTCTCTAAAAATTAACTACGCTAATGGACCACGTCAAATGAGAGGTAATTCTCAATGGTTCAAAACAGGTTATATCTTAGGAAAGATATGTATTTATGGTTTTTTAATCTTTGGAGCTATATTGTTAATCAAAAAAATGCGAAAAAAATAACTCCAGACAACAATATATATATGTGATCACAGCAGATTCATGCTCAATCGAATGGTTCTTCTTATTTTTGGTAAGGCGTAATGCTTACAAAAAGCAAAAGGTAGCACCCAGTGTACAGAAAAATCGAAAAACAAAGTAACATTTTGCCCTGCTACCAGACCTATAGTAATCATTGGAATACATTTTTAACAGAAACTACTATAGAGAATGAGACAGAACCTATTATTGACTACACTACTATTAACAAGTAATTTACTAGTATTTGCACAAAAAAATAATGTCCTAAACAGCTACAAGCATCATTCGGTAATAACAGAAAATGATACTATAAACTACCATACATATAGTAAACAAAACATTGATTCTATTACTACTTTGTTTTTATATCTTCAAGGCTCAAGGGCAAAGTCCTTGTATCAGATAAAAAAAAGAGAAGGAAGTATGTCGATTAGAACAACTGTCCCCTTTGATTTTGCCACAATCCCGGATGATTATTTATTTGTGGTGATCTCGCGTAAAGGGTTTCCATTTGTAACCGAAACAGACAAACCTTTTTCTGTTCCTAAATCATATTTTGAAAATCAAACTCTTACATATAGAGCAAATCAAGCAGATGTAGTGATTAACGACTTACATCATAAATACAACAAACAAATTGATAAAATAATCGTACTCGGACATTCTGAAGGGAGTGATGTTACTGCAAAACTCGGAACCATAAACAAAAAAATAACGCATTTCGGATATTGGTCTGGTGGAGGAAACACACAATTTGTTGATTTTGTAACCTTTATTAGAAAAGATGTGGATAAAGGAAATTTGACAGAGCAGCAAGCTCTAGTAAAAATAGATTCGGTATTTAACGACTTAAGAGATATCATGTCTAATCCCAATGCAACCGATAAATTTTGGCAAGGAGATGATAATAGTTATAAACGATGGAGTCATTTTTCTGAACCACCCGTTGAAAATTTATTACAAATTAACAAGCCGATATATGCCGCCATCGGAACAAAAGATCAAGCTGTAGCTTTAGAATCGGCCTACTTAATCCCTATCGAATTTATAAGGCATCAAAAAGACAACCTTACTTTTAAAGTGTATCCCGATTTAGATCATGGATTTGGAAAAGAAATAGAAAATGGAAGGTTTGAAGAACATTGGAATGATGTTTTCAAAGATTTTTTAAATTGGGTAGATAAAACAGAATAAAAAATAAGTAACGCCCTAGGAAGTTTTTTATATTCAATACTAATTACATCTCACTAATAATCACTTTTTTAACTTTTTCTTCTAAATTTTGTATTACTCAAGTTTAGTATCTTTCCTGCATCAATCAAAAACATCAACATGTTCAAATCACTCTTCACTTCAATTCTTTGTTTTGTATTTAGTATTGGGGCTCAGGCACAAGAAGCATATTTTACAATCGATCCTACTTTAACCCCAGATGGGCAAACTATTATATTTAGTTACGATGGCGATTTATGGAAAGTCCCTTCTGCCGGTGGCGAGGCATCCCGACTTACAGGAATGCAAGGAGAAGAGACATTACCAACTATTTCTCCCGATGGGAAATGGGTAGCTTTTAGTGCTACTCAATATGGTAATAAGGATGTATATATCATGCCTATGAAAGGAGGAGAAATTCGTCAACTTACTTTTCATGATGCAGCAGATGATGTAGATAGCTGGGCATGGGATTCAAAAAGTATATATTTTACCTCATCCCGAGAAAATCGTTTTAGTGGGTATAGGGTATCTGTTTCTGGCGGGACTCCAAGGCGTTTATTCGATCATTATTTTAATACTGTTCATAATATAGCAACCCACCCTACGACA
Source organism: Aquimarina macrocephali (assembly GCF_051627225.1). Taxonomy (NCBI): domain Bacteria; kingdom Pseudomonadati; phylum Bacteroidota; class Flavobacteriia; order Flavobacteriales; family Flavobacteriaceae; genus Aquimarina; species Aquimarina macrocephali. The sequence continues at coordinate 2,066,367 of NZ_CP151795.1, read as the reverse complement.
GGAGAAATTTTCTTTAATGAGAGTTGGGAAAGCAAAAATTTTACCCATAGAAAACGATATAAAGGAGATTATAATCCCAATATAAAATCTTATAATCCCCAAACCAAAGAATATAAAGAACATACTTCCTATAAAGGAAAAGACTTTTGGACAATAATAGACAAAAATGGCAACCTCTATTTTGTTTCTGACGAGGCTAACGGAGAATATAATCTGTACACCTTTAAAAATGGCAAAAAAACAGCCCTTACCAAATTTGATACCTCTATCGCTAGACCACAAGTAAGTGCTAATGGAAGTCACGTGGTTTTTGGTAAAGATTATCAAATTTACCTGTATGATGTAGTTACGAATACCACAAAAAAAATACCGATTAAGATCTACCTTAATAACACATTAGATAAAACCCAGGATTTTAAGACAAAGGGAAACATTACCAATTTTGATATCTCTCCCGATAATAAAAAGATGGCCTTCGTCTCGCGAGGTGCGTTATTTGTTTCTGATCCAAAGGGTAAATTTATTCAGCAAATACCTGTTAATCCTGCAGAACGTGTAGTTGAGGTAAAATGGCTTAAGGATAATCGCACCTTGTTATACAACCAGACTGTAAATGGATATCTTAATCTATTTACTATTTCTGCGGAAGGAAAAGGGAAAGAAAAACAAATCACCTCTGACTCCCGAAGTAATGTAAATCTCGAAATAAACCCAAAGCGTACACAAGTAGCCTATATAAGTGGTAGAGATGAATTGCGCCTTCTTAATCTCGAAAACCTAAAAAGTACGACTGTGGTAAAAGATGAATTCTGGGCACTATATCCACCGCAACCCAGGTTTTCTCCAAATGGCCAGTATCTCGTTTATAATGCGATACGCAATTTTGAACAAGATATTTTTACCTACCATATTTCTACAAAAAAAACAATCAATCTCACTCAGACAGGAGTAAACGAAAGTAGCCCTTTCTGGTCTCCCGATGGTAAATACATTTACTTTAGTTCTAACCTTACACAGCCCAGTTATCCCTATGGGCTAGATGAAGCTGGTATTTATCAAATGGCATTAGATAAGTATGAAGCTCCGTATACGTCTAAGAAGTTTGAAGAATTATTTGTAGAAGAAAAAGAAGATGACGAGGACAAGGATGAAAAGAAAGATGCCGATAAAAAAGATAAGACTGAAGCGATAAAGATCAATATTAACCCAAAAGGGTTGATGGAGCGTATAGAACGTATTAGTCCTGCTTTTGGGTATCAAGGTGGGGTTCATGTTTTTGACAAAGAAGAAACTACCTATGTGTTTTACATCTCTAATCATGATGAAGGAGATGCTAAGCTATGGAAAACCACGATTAAACCCTTTGAAGAAAACAAAACAGAGAAAGTCGGAGATGCCAAAGTTTTTGGGTATCAAATAGCATCAGCAAAAGATAGTTATTATGTACTGCTAGAAGGTACTATTCACACTCTGGATATTGAAAGCAATAAGACTGAAGAAATCAAAATTGATTTTAAATTTAGAAAAACATTGTCTGATGAATTTCAACAGATGTTCCAGGAGGCCTGGGCTGGTTTTGGAGAAAATTTTTATGATGGTGATTTTCATGGAGAAGATTGGAAAAAACTTAGAGATCAATATGCAGCGTATTTACCTTATATCAATAATCGTTCTCACCTAAGACTATTATTTAATGATATGTTGGGTGAGCTAAATACATCTCACTTTGGGTTTCGTTCTACCGGTAAAGAAGAAAAGAAATTTCATAATACCAAAACACTGGCAACAGGAATTGTTTTCTCTAAAAATGATCATTATCAGGTAGAAAGAATTATTACCGATAGCCCTGCAGATGTAGCCAATAAAAATATACTCCCTGGTGATCGATTAATTGCTGTAAATAATCAAAAAATTGACCCAAAAAACAATAGAGAACTATATTTTACACAACCATCACTGGATAAAGAAATACAATTAACACTAGAACGTAATTCGAAGAAGATAACGGTAAACCTACACCCTATTTCATCAAGAAGTCTGAGAAACTTACGATATGATGAATGGGTCGATAGTAACCAGTCCTATATAGATCAAAAAAGTAATAAAAAAATAGCCTATGTTCATATGAAGAATATGGTGCGTGGGCAACTCAATAATTTTAAAAGGGAAATGGTTTCTGAAGGGTACAAAAGAGATGCCCTGATCCTGGATTTACGAAATAATACAGGAGGAAATGTGCACGATGAAGTACTACAATTCTTATCCCAAAAGCCTTATCTAAAATGGAAATACAGGGATGGTAAACTTACCTCACAACCCAATTTTGCACCAGCAGCAAAACCAATTGTAATCCTGATAAATGAGCAAACCTTAAGTGATGCAGAAATGACCTCTGCTGGTTTTAAAGAACTAGGCCTGGGTAAAGTCATAGGAACAGAAACCTATAGATGGATTATTTTTACTTCTAGCAAAGGCCTGGTAGATGGTTCCTCCTATCGTTTACCTTCCTGGGGATGTTATACATTGGATGGTAAAAATTTAGAAAAAACAGGAGTTGCACCAGATATCTATGTTAAAGAAACATTTAAAAATCGATTAGAAAACAGTCAACCACAATTAGATAAAGCGGTATCAGAAATAATGAAGCAATTAGGAACCAAGTAATTGTCCAAAATTAACAACATCGCATTGTTAAGGTATGTATATCAGATATCACAATAACGATCCCGCTAAAACCAGTAATTATGATTAAAAAAAGTATCGCCGCGAAAAAAGTTAGTGTGTTATTGCTATTTTTTATAGTCAATTTTTTGCTGTTTCCCACGATCACTATGGGGCAGCATCGATACACGGGAGTCTCGGATCAGAATCAGACGGGTTCGAAAGGAATTTCAAGCAATGGTCTGGTAGCATCTTATGATTTTGAGACGTATACCAGTACTGGGTTGCTGAAAGATTTTGGTCCTTTTGAAAATCATGGTAAAACTTTGAGAAACCTCGACACACTAGGTCCTATAAATAAAGCTCGTAAATTTTCTACTCTCGCAGATATTGTGGTTCTTCCCGATCATACAAGTTTTGATCTTGATGGTCCTATTACCGTAGCAACCTGGATGAAGGTTTCTACTGCAAACCTACATCAACATATTTTAGCGTGTAATGATAAGTTTGTCCTTTGGATTACAAAATCAAATAAGTTTAAGTTTGCAGACACGCAAGGAAATGCTTTTACTACATTAGAAGGAACAGTTAAGACCGATGGTTGGCATAGTGTAGTTGCTGTATGGTCTGGAACCAAAGGAGATACGCTTTCTAAAGATAACATCAAAATATTTGTTGATGGTGTCCAGATGGACGGTACTTATAAGAATAACTGGAGCCCCAGTACTATGCAAGCCAATAACGCATGTGTTATAGGTTCGACACTTCATGGTGCTATACCGCATCAGGAATTACCTTTTGTAGGAGCAATAGACGAACTACAGGTCTTTTCTAGAGTTCTTAATGAGAATGAAATAAAAATACATGCAACAAAATAGCAAATAGATTACTATTTGATTGTATTAAACCTCACAGGCTTGTGCTGTACCTGTTTCAGTATTCCTGTGAGGTTTATGTTTTTATTTTCCTTGTGTACATATTGTCCAAAATTAACAAACATGCTCTTTAGTATTGCTATTACTTTTGCCATATAAGTAAAAAGCATGAAGAATTTTACGTTTCAAAAATACTGGTACTTAGGAGTTTTAGGGTGTATTGGTTTCTACACGTTCTCAGGTTTCGAAAACCCTTTTTGCAACTTGGGGTCAACAGGTTGAAGCAAATAGGCAAAAACGATCAAAAATAATCCTTATATTTAATAGCAATTAATCTTATAACAATTATAAGGTATTCTTGAAATTAATGTCAAATATGGAATCCAGAAAGCAATTACTGAATAGGATTATTGACATGAATAAAGATGGTGTCTCTAGATTGGATATTAGTTTTGATGCAGATTATTTAAATAGTTTATTGGCCAATATCTATTCTCCTGGACCTTCATTTCAATATATACTTAATATGGTAACTAAAAGTTTCGAATACGTAAGCAATAACGTAACGGAAACCTTTGCATTTTGTTCTGAAACTTTCACTTTGGAAGATTATACTCGATTAATTATACAAGAAGATCTCGACCACGTGGTAAATTGTGAAAAAATCGCCGGGTATTTCCTCTTTAAGTTCATAAAAGGTTCCGAAATTCCATTTTATAAGGTTTCCTATCAAGTTAAGATGGTGGATAGCACAAATAGCCCAGCTCTTTTTCTCAGGCAATCAATAGCTATTTCCTATGACGATGAATATAGAATATCAAAGGTCTTTACCAATCAATCCAGAATAGACCATATAACAAAAGTAAACAATGGAAAAATTTCGTTTATTGATATAAGAGGGATCAAATCCTACTACAACATATCCAACATATCTGATTTGACCAAATCTCCCCAGAACAAAAAGACACTTACGTCAAGAGAAATTCAAATAATAAAATTGATTGCAGAGGGCTATTCCTCAAAAGAGATAGCAGATCAGCTTTATATTTCGTACAATACCGTAAGAACACACAGAAACAATATTATAAGAAACTCCCATTGCGCTTCTATGCCAGAAGTAATCTCCTATTCTATAAAAGAAGGCCTTCTATAAATACGCATTTTGCAGTATTGTGATTTGCAAAAAACTTTTAAATCTTTGTGTAAACACGTGCAGGTTAAAATCCTGACAACGATTCATAGTAGAGCAGAAATAATTAATCATTAAAAACTTTAAGATGGCAGATACACATGAGCTTTGGAGCCACGGCGTCACAGTAGTTCCACAACATACTCCTCACTTAACTCAAGATGACAATGGCCTATTTATGGCTCCACTTAGTTGGGGCACTGTTGTTCGGCAAAATAACGGAACGTCAAACTGGTTTCACATACCGATACCAACACCTGCAATCGTCGATGATTGGAGAGCAAAGGCGTATCATGCCTTTTTGTCCGTTCACGTTGAGGATCATGCAGAAATTGAGAAAATAGAAGTCCATTCCATAGTTGGACATAATGGAAATCAACCAATTCCCCTCAACAATGTAACTAGCTTTGGGCTCAGAAGTTTTAAGGACATAGTTAAACTTAATCTCCCCGATAGACCAGTATTTGGGCCGATGGTCATAAGTGTATTTGTAAGGTTTGATGGAGATGGCACTGCTGAAGAACGCTCAGTATTATTTATCGGCGCAGGTGTATCATTCGAAGAAGAACGATAAGTTTCAGTCCTAACCAGCCGTTTGGATTTATTAAAACACCGGAAAAAGCAATTGATATACCCAAGGTCAGTCGACGCAACACATGCATCAAAACGTTCGGCTAGTGTTTTATAGTCTAGCGTTCATCTAAAAAAATAAAGAAAATTTTTCATTCCATTCCTGCACTATCTTTGACGCCACTAGCGAGACGCTAGCGGGAGCGAAGGAACTACAGGTCTTTTCTAGAGTTCTTAATGAGAATGAAATAAAAATACATGCAACAAAATAGCAAATAGATTACTATTTGATTGTATTAAACCTCACAGGCTTGTGCTGTACCTGTTTCAGTATTCCTGTGAGGTTTATGTTTTTATTTTCCTTGTGTACATATTGTCCAAAATTAACAAACATGCTCTTTAGTATTGCTATTACTTTTGCCATATAAGTAAAAAGCATGAAGAATTTTACGTTTCAAAAATACTGGTACTTAGGAGTTTTAGGGTGTATTGGTTTCTACACGTTCTCAGATGTGATCGATTATTACCATGGTCATGGTTCTATTTGGGGAGTAACAAACCTGTTATGGTTTCTTTGGTTTTTATACTTCTTACCAGAAAACCAACTACAAAAATGAATATAGAAGAAATTGTTTTCCTTTTCCAGACCTCAGAGATACTAGACTATGTAGCGTATTTCTTTATCATCAATATAGCGCTTATCTTTTTTGAAATTTGCTTAGACTTTTTTACCAGCAAGGAACGAAGATGGAAAGATACAGGAGCAAACATCATTATATTTTTTCTTGGGCAATTATTAGAAAAAACAGCCTTTGGTACTATCGGGATCATTTGCCTCCTACCCTTTTATCATCTTTCGCCATTTGAGATTCCTATGAATGGCTGGACCTGGGCGTTAAGCTTGTTGGCTGCTGATTTTACATACTATTGGATGCACAGGCTAGAACATGAGCATCGTATTTTATGGGCCAATCATAGTGTGCATCATTCTTCTGAAGATTATAACCTAACAGTATCTATGCGATTAAGCATTATAGAAAGTGCAATCGAGTGGATTTTTCTTATCCCGATGATATTAATTGGTTTTAATCCTTTTCAGGCAATAGTTTCATTAATTTTTGTTGCACAATATCAGACATGGATACATACCGAAAGAATTTTTAAACTAGGCTGGTTAGACGAAATATTTAATACTCCATCTGTGCATAGAGTGCATCATGGCTCAAATGAAAAATACCTTGATAAAAATTATGGTGGGGTTCTTATACTATGGGATAAACTATTTGGCACATTTCAGAGAGAAGAAGAAAAAGTGATTTATGGATTAACCAAAAACATAAATTCTAACAACCCCATCACTATTAATTTTATTGAATATAAAAATATATGGAAAGACGTAAAGCAATGCAGAACCTGGATTGATCGATTTAGAATCATCTTTGGTAGTCTTATATGGCGCCCTTCTTATTTTAAAAACCATAAAAAAACAATACATGACAACTACAACAATAGCTAACAAACTAGTAGAATTGTTACGAGAAAAAAAAATTTTGGAGGCTCAGCAACAATTATTTGCTACAGATGCAATAAATCAAGAACCTGATTTGTATAAAGAAAAATCAGTAGTAGGTTTAGAAGCTATGATTCAAAAAGAAAAGCGTTTTCTTTTGTATATAAAAAAATGGAATCATTTTGAAGTTTCAGAACCATTAGTGAGTGCACATCATTTTAGTATACGAATGATCACAGATGTAATCATGGTAAACAATGATAATATTGCTATTGATGAGATCATTATCTATGAAGTGAGTGATGGAAAAATCATAAAAGAGCAGTTTTTTTATCATTAAATTTATTTAGAAGGCAAATTCTGTTCTATTTTTTTAAATAACCATTACATTTCTTTGTTAGCGTTATCTAAATAAATAGTATGAAAAATCATTCATTATCAATAGTATATATATGTCTTTTGATCTTAATTATAGGGTGTACCACTTCTAAAAAAGAAACCGAAAAAGTTGTTGAGGAAGAATACACTACCAACGATCAAAATCCAAAATGGGTAAGTAGCTTAATCACTGCATATAGAACCCTAAATGAGAATCAAAGTATTGAGGCAGCTAATCAACTATATGAGGCGGCAGAACTTATGCCCAAGAAAAATTGGGAGATCTATTTTATGGCAGCAACTATTTATGCTCCCAAAAACAAAAATGACGAAGCGTTTCAATCCTTACATAAAGCTATACAAGCAGGGCTTAGAGATTCTGTATTAACAGCAACCTATCCCGGCTTATCTAATCTAAGAAACGACTTAAGATGGAATACACTACTACATACTATAAGTAATAATAGAAGAACGTATATACAAGCTATTAAAAACCCAGAGCTATTAAAAGAATTGGAAGAAATGTGGGCACAGGATCAACTTGCATTATCTCTATATGAAGAAAACACAAAATCTCTGGACAGCAATGCTTCTGCAGAAGAATACCAATTACTCTTTAAACCCGTCGAAGACCGATGGGAAATAAACAGGAATAAGCTCGATAGTATAATTGATATTTATGGTTGGCCCGGAAATAAGCTTGTGGGAGAAGATGGAGCAAAAATAAGTTGGGCAATACCACAACATTATCCTGATGTTTTTTTTAAACAAAAGTGTCTTTCTCTAATTGAAAAAGCAATGAAGAAGGGAGATATGGATCCCAATCATTATGCAGAACTTAATGATAGAATTGCTCGAGATACCTGGCAAAAACAAATCTATGGAGCAAGCATGGCGCAGGATGCTCCTCACCCTATTAAAGATCCAGCTAATGTGGATAAAAGAAGAACAGCATTAGGGCTTCTGGAACCTATAGAGGTATATGCATATTTTCACGGCATCAAATATCAACGCCCTAGTGCAGAAGAAGCTAAGATAGCATTAGCAACCTCACATCAAAAAGCACAACAAAATTTTGAAACCTTTGAAAAACTTATAAATCAGAAAAACATTGATTCGGCAAATACACATATTGCAAACGCAATATCATTTTATGGAGAACTTAGTAATGAACAACTTTATCAGGCGTCATTATATCTTGCTCCATTCGAGAATAGCCGTTCTAAACGGATCTGTAAAAAAATTCTGAAAGTTCTTATCTGGAGAAAATGGGAAGGTAGATTTCAAATAGCTAAACAACCAGAATTTGTTTCATGGCATAAAAAAAAGGAATGGTTAGAGATTACAAAACTCCTTCAGAAGAGTCAATAATTATTGTTTTTAACTCTTAAATATCAATTTCTTCAAGATCTAAACTATCAAAGAAAATATCAACATCAAAATCATTCTCAAAAGCCAATTTATAAAACATCTTGGCTTTTTCTTCATCTTTATCGACTTCCTCTCCCATAATATACATTGCAGCCAATTGTCCTGCTGCTTTACCATGACCTAGATTAGCTGCTTTGGTATAATATTCTATGGCCATATTGGTGTCTTTTGGTATAGTTTCGTATCCTGTAGCGTAGTATGCTCCCAGATTATAGATTGCTCTGGTATTATTTTTTTCTGCAGCTTTAGTACACCAATCCAACGCTTTTTGTACATCTTGTTCTACCCCTATTCCCTGGGTATAATAAATACACAATTCGAACATAGCATCTGCGTTTCCTTTATTGGCGGATTCTTGATGTGCTAATAAAGAAGCTTCCGGATTTTCTTTATATGCATACCCTTGATATAGCATATAACCTTTTAATAAATATAATTCTCCGCTAGAATCTTCTTTCTCCAATTTTCTAACTAAACCGATGATATCATTAGCGGGTATAGATGTGAGATTAGCAAAATAGGCTATTCTTATATATTTTATCCACGCATCGATGTCATGTCCCGATTCTGCAGCCAATTTAAAGTAAGAAACCGCTTTCTCTGCATTTTGATCGACACCAATACCCTTATAATAAATCATACCTAATTCGTACCAACCAGCAGAGTTACCAGAATCTCCTGATCTCGTATATAGGTCAATCATTTCATCAACCTTATTGATATCCAATATCGCAATCATCAAATCTCCCCTCTCAATTTTTTCCTGAATTTCCTTAGCCTTTTGATAATCTGTCATAGTAGTATTTATTTTATACCAGTTATAGTTTGAGTTTACTGTAAAAGAAAATAATGATTTTTTTCTTTATATGAATTATAAAATTCAAACATAGCATCAGCTACGGTTTCATTTTATAATGAAATAGAAAGGGAAAAAGGGTGTTTTATTGTAGTAAATTCAAATTGTAAATGGTATTAGTAGTACAACAAGCAAAAAAACATAGTATCCCTATGAATATCGATAGTAATTTCATTTGTGTTTTTTTGATTTGAAGAATTCCTGGTTTCATTTCAAATATAACAATAAAAAAAGAGCAGGTTCTTAATAAAAAAAACAATCAGACTGCCTCAAATAATTTTCCTGGCAGAGGTTTCACAACTCCTTTTAGTTCCTTATTAGGTAAAACAGAAGCAATTTTAAATGTAAGGCTATAACGTCTAACAGCTCTTTTCCGTTATTGGTTAAAAAATGATAGATTTTCTTTTCTTACTCATCTAACTTAATGAATAGTGGTATGACTATTATTTAATTAAATTTTCAGTAATAAATTCTTCGAATTTCTCAAGAGCTTCCGGCATATTTTTTCTACCAAAACCTATTCTAAAAAAACCTTTGTAATCATAAATTTCTCCTGGTAGTAATAGTATATTTTTTTTCTTTATAACTCTTTCAGAAAATGCCATATCATCCTCATCAAAATTAATTTTTACAAATCCAATTGGACCAGAATTTGGTTTGTCCCAAGAGAATAAATCAGAATACTTAATAAAAAAATGGTCGAGCAGTGCTATATTTTTTTCTACTATTTTAAGATTTCGCTCTAATATTGATTTTCTATTTCTAAGACCTATCCCTGCCAGAAATTCACTAGGTCCCGAATTACAGATTGTAGTATATTCTTTTAATATTTCTATGTTTTCTATTATTTTTTGACTTTTGGTAGCTATCCACCCAATTCTAAGTCCTGGTAAGCCATAAGCTTTTGACATTACACCTAAAGAAACTCCATTTTCGTATATATCAGCAAATGCAGGGATTGTATATTCAGGTTTGTGTTCTAATTCCCGATATACTTCATCACAAAAAATAATGATGTTATTTTTTCTTGCTATCTCTATTATTTCTAGTTGTTCTCTTTTAGAGAAATGAAACCCTGTTGGATTATGTGGCGTATTTAGGTAAATTACTTTTGTTTTGTTACTTACAAGCTTCTTTAAATCATTTATATTAAACACAAACTTTTTATTCTCATATCGAACTGTCCAATCCAAAACCTTGCACCCAATACTTTCTGGAATAGATTGTACTGATTGATAACAAGGAAATTGAACAATTACCTCATCCTCGGGCTTTAAAATTGCTTGTGAGAACAAAAAAATAGGTTCTTGTGCTCCTGCACACACCAATAGATCATTTGGTGTTATAGTATTATATAACGAAGAAATATCTTCTCGTAAAAAAGGATTTCCTTTTGTTTCTGTATATCCAAGCCATAAATCCTGAAATTTTTCTAGTGCTCCATTTTCTAAAGAAAGTACGTCACGAACAGACATCGATTCACAATCAGAACTACACAGAAGATATTCGGCAGTAAATTCATGAATAGTATAAAATCTTTCAAGTTTAAATGGTTTTATGGTCATGTCTTAAATGTATTAGTCATATTATGAAATACCAAAATTAATACCATATCAAGATTACTAAGGAGAAAAAATTGCTAATTTTAAATCAGTATTTAGTCTTGCATAGAGCATGTTTAAACATACTCTTATTCTGAACTATTCTTTTAAAGTATTTTACATCTTTGAAACCAACAATATCGCTAATTTCGGGAACAGAAAACGCTTCACTTTTTAATAATTCAAAAGCTTTTTGAAGTCGTAACTCAATCAAATATTTATGTGGTGTATTTCCCATTGTTTCTTTAAAGCACCTAAGAAAATGATATTCAGACATACATGCTATTTTGGATAAATGTGATAGATTTACATCTTCTCCATAAGAACAGTGTAAGTATTCTTTTACTAAATTAATGCGTTTAAATATTTCTAGCCTGGTGCTTTTTTTTCGATATTTCAAACTATTGGCTTGAGTATATATTCCATAGTTTAATCTTATCAATTCTTCTACAATTGATATGTGAATTTCATCAATTAAAAATATCGAGGATGGCTCTGACAATTGACTTAAAAGTCGAGTAAATAATTGTTTAAGCAGCTTACTTCTATTTTGCCTAAATTCAAAAAAACTCATATTTACCAGAGTATAGTCAGGATTAGAGAGGAGAAAACTTTCTTCTTTAATTAAACCCGCAAATACTTGTTTATCCAAATCTTTCTTAAAATATATGGACAGAGAATCTACTTCACAATCAGAATCAATTATACTAGAGTAAGAATGGTTTTCGTTTATAATTAAAATTGATCCTGGATTAACTTCTATTGGAACTTTATCTATAATATACCTTTCTGATCCTTTTAAGGTTGCTTTTAAAGATAGTGGTCCTTTTTTATCTATATAAGCAATAGATTTACTTTTTGCTTGCAATAAAATATTTTGCTCCCACAAATTATTATAAAAAGAACCTGTACTAGCATTTGGATCCGGGAATTGAGTACAGAGCATTATTCTATATACTTTTTATCTAATAAATATAGCCATATTTCTGAATACCTATAAACTAATATTTATTATTTTAAGATATAACTCCAAATCGTTTATTTAATAATCATTTCTCGTCACAAAACATGGTTACACTCCCAACACAAGTAAAAAATCATAAAAGAGTTATTAGATGTAATATCATAGATTGATCAGACTGCCTCAAATAATTTTCCTGGCAGAGGTTTCACAACTCCTTTTAGCTCCATATTAAGTAAGACAGAAGCCGTTTTAAATGTAGGGATTTGGCATTGTAAGGCTATGACGTCTAACAGCTCTTTTCCGTTATCGGTTAAAAAATTATAGATTTTCTTTTCTTGCTCATCTAACTCTACAAATAGTTTTTTCTGTACGGCAGGTTGTTCATTTTCATCAAGTTTCCAATTAAGCATATACATTAGATCAGCAGCACTGGTAAGCATATGGGCACGCTGGGTCTTTATCAACATATTACATCCCTTGCTTAAAGGATCATGTGCTCTACCTGGTACTGCAAATACATCCCGATTATAGGAATTAGCAATATCTGCAGTTACTAAAGAGCCACCTTTATCAGCACTCTCGATAACAACAGTTGCCTCACTAAGTCCTGCAATAATCCGATTACGGCCAAGAAAATTTTTGCGATCAAAAGTGTCTGTGCTCCAAAAATCTGTGAAAAACCCACCATTTTCCTCGATCTGAGCAACATACTTCTTATGAGCTTTAGGATAAATTTGATTTAAACCATGCGCCAGACAACCTACAGTTTGCAAATTATGCTTGACCGCTGCGCGTTGTGCTGTGATATCTACACCATAGGCAAAACCAGATACAATAACTGGGTTTACAGGAGCCAGTGTTTCTATCAATTCTTCACAAAACTGTACTCCATAACGAGTCACCTGACGAGTACCTACAATGCTTATGATTTTCTTGTGTCGAAGATCAATATTTCCCGAACTAAACAATACCACCGGACTATCAACACAATGTTTCAACCTTTCTGGATAATCTTGTTGATCATACACCAGGCAATTGATATTATTTTCCTGTACAAATCGTAGTTCGTTTTCTGCAGTTTTTCGATATTCAGGATTATGCAAATCTTTGATTTTCATTTTTCCTATTCCGTCAATTTTGAGCAGATTATTTGTTTTTTCGGTAAGTACTGCTTCTGCATCACCTACTTCACGTATTAATTTTTTGATAGAACTATCCCCAAGATTGGTTACTTTTTTAAGGGTGAGTAAAGCCAGAAGTTTTTCGATGGTCATGTAATAAATTGTAAGTCAGTGCAAGAAACAAAAAAAAACGAAACTGTTAATAAATTCAGCAGCTAGAGTTTAAATGACCTCCATTTTTTTATACCTTTGGGATAATTAATTTTCACTAACAAAGAAAGCATATTTTAAAAGGGGTAATGAATAACACAGCTAACTACATAAGCGAATTATTATATAGATATGAATGCATAATCTTACCAGGTTTTGGAGCATTTTTGACCAGACGTCAACCTGCTACAATCCAAGATGGTACTAATGCATTTTATCCTCCTCAAAAATTAATTTCTTTTAATAGTCAATTGAAAAACAATGACGGCTTGTTAGCTAATTATATTTCATCTGCAGAAAACATCTCATATACAGATGCTGTTGCCAAAATCCAACGTTATGTTTTGTCTCTTAATGAAAAGATGGCAAACGGACAACGTATAGAATTAGAGAAAATTGGTTCTTTCTATACTTCTGTAGAAAACACATTACAATTTGAACCTTTACAAGAGGTAAACTATCTTACAGAAGCTTTTGGTTTACACTCTTTTGCATCTCCTGTAATTAAAAGGAATGTTGAGATCAAGCGCGAAGTATATAAAGAGAATGTAGAAGCTATTGAGAAAGTAATCCCGCTTACATTTACTCCAGAAAAACGTCGTGAACGTCCCTATTTGCAGTATGCAGCTGTTGCAGCAATCGTATTGGGAATTGGTGGGTTTTTTGGTTTGAAACAAGTTAGTGATACTAATGTAAGTTATAATAATAAGGAATGGCAAAAAGCCAATCAAGAAATTGAAAATAGAATACAGGAGGCTACTTTTGAAATTTCAAACCCGCTCCCTGCTATTAATCTTACTATTACAAAAGGTAAAGAAGATAACACTTCAACTCCTGAAGTATCTAAAACTGTATCAGGAAATTTTCATATTGTAGCCGGCGCTTTTAGAATTGCATCTAATGCAGATAGTAAAGTGCAAAAACTTAAAAACCAAGGATTTAATGCTCATCTTATTGGAGTAAATAGATATGGTTTACATCAGGTAGCATATGAAAGTTATGAAAATCGTTCTGAAGCGATACAAGCTTTAGCCAGAATTAAAAGAGAACAAAGCCCTAAAGCCTGGTTATTGATTAAAAAGTAATCCAAAAATCATACTACAATTATATAGTGTAAGTATTCTGTCGCGACCGCAATAGAATACTTTAAGATGAAGTTTAAATACTCATGAATTAATACCATTTATAATTTTCTCATTATGGTATTACCGCATATCTTTGCAAAAAATTTAAAATTGCATGGAATCCAGACATCCTTCAGAATCTCTTACTACTTTAACCGATTTGGTACTAACAGGAGAAACCAACCCTTTAAATAACTTATTTGGAGGAGAACTTTTAGCTCGTATGGATCGTGCAGCAGGAATTGCAGCAGGTAGACATTCTCGACGAATTGTGGTAACTGCTTCTGTAAATCATGTTGCTTTTAATAAGGCTATCCCACTAGGTAGTGTTGTAACCGTTGAAGCAAAAGTTTCCAGAGCTTTTAGATCTTCGATGGAAGTATATATAGATGTTTGGGTAGAAGATCGCCAGAGTGGAGATAAAACTAAAGCCAATGAGGCTATCTACACCTTTGTTGCTGTAAATGAAAGCGGAAACCCAGTAGCCGTACCTTCAATAACCCCAGAGACAGAGCTCGAAAAACAAAGGTATGATGCCGCTTTACGCCGTAAACAATTGAGTCTGGTTTTAGCAGGAAAAATGAAGCCTAGTGATGCTACAGAACTAAAAGCTTTATTTATATAGATTGCTCAAAATTACTCCTTGTTAAAGGATATCAGATCTTTTTAAATATTACTATTGCATTATGACCTCCAAAACCAAATGTGTTATTCATAGCAATATTGACAGTTCCTGTTATAGCTTCTTTTGTAATAATATTTAGCTTTTTTGGAATTTCATTCGCAATAGTATTTGTATTAATGGTCGGTGGAACAACCCCTTCGTTAATTGCTTTAATACATAATATACTTTCGATTGCACCAGCGGCACCAAGTAAATGACCAGTCATAGATTTGGTTGCACTGATTTTAAGGTTTTTGGGTGCGTTTCCGTAAATTTTTGTGATTGCTTTGATCTCACTTAAATCTCCAACAGGAGTTGAGGTAGCATGCGTATTTAAATAATCGACTTCTTCAGGGTTAATTTGTGCTTCATTCAAAGCAAGCTCTATAGCTTTTGCTGCTCCAAGCCCCTCTGGATGTGTTGCTGTCATGTGATATGCATCAGCTGTCATTGAAGCACCTATGATTTCGGCATAAATTTTAGCTCCTCTTTTTTTAGCATGATCAAAATCTTCTATCACTAGTGCTCCTGCTCCTTCTCCCATTACGAAACCATCTCTTTCACTATCAAAAGGCTTTGAAGCTTCACTTGGGTTATCATTTCTGGTAGACATCGCTCTCATTGCATTAAATCCACCTATAGAAGCTTCTGTAATTGGTGCTTCAGACCCGCCGGTTATAAATATTTTTGCCTTCCCAAATTTTATGTAGTTGTAGGCATCCATTATGGCCGAATTTGAGGTAGCACAAGCAGAAACCGTAGTATAATTAATCCCCATTAGTTTAAATTTCATAGAAATCATTCCTGAAGCCATATTCGATATTAATTTAGGCACAAAAAATGGATTAAATCGAGGGGTATTACTATTTGCAATATACCCTTTCACTTCTTCTTCAAAAGTATTCATACCTCCTTGTCCTGTACCCCAGATCACTCCAATATCGAAAGGAGATATTGAATTTACATCAATTTTAGAATCTTCAAACGCCTCTGTTGCTGCATATAATGCATATTGAGTAAATAAGTCGCTTTTTCTAATTTCATTTCGTTCCAAGTATTTTTGTGGATCAAACCCTTTAACTTCACAAGCAAACTGAGTTTTAAATAAAGATGGATCGAATTTCAAAATTCTTGCAGCTCCACTTTTAGCATTAATCGCATTATACCAAAATTCTTCTACAGAATTCCCAAGAGGGGTTATAGCGCCTAAACCGGTGATTACAACTCTTTTTTCTTTCATATCAATACAAATTATACTTACTAATAAGTAAGTTTAAATGGTTAAAAAAATTATATACTCTTCAATATTGAAGCTTTAACAGATTTTAAAATATTTTTCTGAATGACTTTATCAAGGATGAGGGATGAAAGTAAAGCTGCAATAACCACATCGGTTTTTTCATCGGCCGTCTCAGTAAAATTAAATTCCTTCTTTTTAAGACCTTCGTTAAGTACGTCTTGCATCCAACCACGAATTTCCTCACTCATCTTTGTTAGTGAAATCTGCATATTTTCTGGCAAAGATTCATAAGAAGAACCCAATGCTCCTACCAAACAAACTAAGTTAAGCGATTGGTTTTTCTCATAAAGAGCAATAAAATTCTTTAGTTTCTCTTTTGGTAAACATTGTTCCCATTCTATATATTTTTTCTTAAACGCATTTCTTGTTTTAAGAATAATTTCTTCTCCCAGGTCTGACTTTTTCGGAAAATGATAATGTACCGCAGCATTCTTTATTTGTAATGGCACAGATATATCCTTATAACTAAAAGCATTATATCCTTTAGTTCTGATTAGCTTTTCTGCCAGATCCATTATTTCTATTCTTTTATCAGACATAATTTACAAATATACTTACTAATAAGTAAGCAAACAAGAAGTGAAGATATAAAAATCGTTTCTACCTGATTACCTACATCTTGTAAACCCAACTTTGCGGATTTAATCGTTTTGCATTTTGATAGATTAAGAACTTCATAATCGTTCTACCAGTCGTTGGGTTGGTACGTACCTCACCTATTGCTTGTTTGGTAGTTACCTTTTGACCCTCTTTAACACTAATATTCTCGATATTATAATAGGTAGTAATATAATTACCGTGACGAATCTGCACCAAACGACTCGCTCCTTTTAGTTTTTGAATAGCAATAACCTCTCCTTCAAAAATAGCTCGTGCACGTTCTCCTGATCTCGTTTCAATTTCTACCCCACTACTATTGATTTGTATATTCGGGAGCGTAGGGTGAGGCTGACGGCCAAATTTCTTTGTTATTCTTCCGGTTCCAACAGGCCAAGGTAATTTTCCTTTATTAGATGTAAAATTATCGGCTAATATTTTGGCTTCGGCAGTAAGGGCAAATGTTGTTGCAGATCCTTTTTTGGTTACTTTTTTACCTGCTTTCTTATTGGCTTTAGCTATGGCTTCTCTAATCAACTTCTCGATTGCTTTGTCAATTGCACTGGCTTGTTGTTCCTTTACCTTGATTTGCTTGGTATAGGTTCCTTGTTTTTTCCGAATAGAAGACATCAAAATTTGTTGCTCCTTTTTCTCTTCTTTAAGCTTACTCTGTTCCTCACGATTCTCTTCGATCAGTACTTGTTTTTCTTTTTTGTCCCTCGACAGATTTGTATTTAAAACCTGAAGTGCCCTGGTATCGTTTTCTATTCGTCCTGCCTGTTCTTTACGATGTTCATTATATTGTTTCATATACTGTAATCGCTTATAGGCTTGAGAAAAATCAGAAGAAGAAAGTAAAAACATAATTCTACTTTGGTGCGATTTACTCTTATAGGATTTTGTAATCATCTTAGCATAATCCTTTTTAAGTGCTGTAAGTTCCTTACGGTACGCTTCTATTTTTTTAAAATTCGTATTGATCTCTCTGGTCAATAAATTAGCTTGTTGATTGGTAACTTTTATTAGATTTTTACGCGTCCCTATTTGTGAGTTGATAGTTTCTACTTCATAAAGAACAGAACGCTCTTTACGTTTGTTATTAGCACGTAGCTCTTTCATTTGTTCAATCTCTTCTCTAAGTCGTTGGCGCTCTTCTTCAAGTTGCTGTTGTTTGCTACTTTGAGAAAAAACTGGACTACAGATTACTAATAAACCTACGAAAAATATACCCTTTAAAAACCTCATTGAATAGTGACTTGCTTATACCCTGATGGTATTTTAAACGGAAAACTCACCTTAGCATTGTAATCTACCGTTTTATAATCTATCCCAATCATGGTTTTTTCTTTATCCTGCAATGCTTCAATATAAATTTCTTTAGGAAAATCTTGATTTCCTACTTTTTGATAGCTTTGATAATTAATTGTTAGATCTCTATTTTCTATAGGTTGTTTTAATCGTTGCGAGGACATTTTAAAGGTATCTGGGTGTATTAAAAACAATCGCTCAAAAAGTGCCAATTCTGTTTTAGGTTGTAATCGATATACTTTTCCAGTTATCGAAGATTTATATTTATCGTCCCTTAAGTTAAACAACGCTTGTCCTAAAAGCATCTGTTGTACTTTATTATAATCCAGGTCTGTACCCAACCAATCGCTTAGCAGTTTAAAATCTCCTTCGAAATAGGTGTTATTAATTTTCTCGTAATAGCTTACTTTTTCTGGTGTTATTAGTGCCTTTGCCAATGTAATGCCCAACATCTTTACGCTAACCCAAATGGTTTTATCTTTTTCGATTCGCAGCGTAGCATTAGGGCTATAAGATTGTTTACCATTATCGTATTTTACTTTTATACGAGTATTAAGTGTTTTAAAATTAAAAGATCGATTATAGTGATTTGCAATTACTTTTTCTGCATTTAGTTTTTTAATGCCAGACGTACTTATCGCCTTGGTTCCCTTACAAGAATTAAGCATCATCATAGCAATGCACAATAGATAAAATATTCTGTTCATTACCCGCTTACGATTTTTTCTGAAGTTGATTTGCTTTTTGTTGATATTCTGAGGCTTTTGTAGTGTTTCCCAGGTTGCGATATGCCTCACTTATTTGTTGATAAAAGTCTGATTCCATCTTTAGATCATCTATCACATAATCTATACCTATATTTAGAATTTCAACAGCTTCTGCCGCTTTTTCGAGATGAATCAATGCTACGCCATTGGCCAAATAGAAAATAGGTTGTGCAGGATACATTTCTAAAGCTAATTCGCTTCCTGTCTCTACTTTTTCATATCGCTTTAAGTCTAGTTGTAATAATAAGATCCTTTTTAGCAATACAAAATCATTGACATTACTTTTTATTCCTCGTTCATAAAAATTGAGCGCTTGCTCTTTTTTGTCTTTTTTATAATAATAATGACCTAATTCTGTAAAAGCTTTTCCATTATTTTGACCATTAGAGAGTAATGTAACAATACTCGTTAATTGAGATTCGTATTGTGGGTTCTTATCTAGAAACGGTAAAAAATCATTAATTACTTTATATTTTGATTCAATATCTATTTTATTACTTTTTAAAGCAATTTTCATTGAATTGATGGCTTGTTCAATATTATTTTCTTCAAGATAAAACTTATATAGTGCTAGATGTACAAATTCTGATTTTGGCTTTTTCTTCAATAGTAATTTAGCCGTTTCAAATGCTTTCTCTTTTTGATTATCCTTACTATAAAGATAGATCAGGTTTAAATAATTCTGTTCTACTTTAGGTTTTTCTTTTATCTTTTTCTCTAGTCTACTAATTTGACCATTTGGATTAATAATTTTTGAAGAGATCCTTTTTCGTAATCGATTGCGATATTCATCAGTTCCAAATTCATCATCTAGTTCATCAAGAACGATTAATGCTTCTTCATATCGTTTTTCTAGAAAGTATAAATTTGCTAATTGCTCTTTGAACATAGGGTTAAATGCGACCAATTTTTCGACTACTCCTATTGATTCTTGATATTTTCGTTGTTGGAAATAAACTTCAAACATAAGTTCGAGAATAAACCTATTATTAGGTTTACCATCTAATACTTTTACGAAATTATCTTCTGCACTCTGAAATCGTTTTAGTTCTAAATAATTCTTACCTAATTCTAGGTATAAAAAATCTGGTTTTGGATCAATCGCGATACATTTCTCCAGGGCTTCAATTGCCTTATCGTAATTGGTAATCGCTTTTTGTTTTAAAGCTTCAAAAAAGTTCTCTTGAAATTCGTCAGAAACATTTCCAAGGTCGTCAATATTTATCTCTTGTTTAGGCTCTATATCCTGAGATAAGACCGCATTATTTCCACTCCATAAGAATAGACATAAAAGACATATATGTTTCCAATAGTTAATCATAAATCGTGTTCTACAATACTGGTATTGCATCATAAATTATTCCAAAACAGAATAGTCTCCAATACTTACTGTAGTGAAGTTTCCGTCATAAACAGCATTGTTTCCTATCATAGCATTGTCTAAGGTAGCATTTTTTATGACAGTTTTGGTCTGAATCAGACTATTTTTGATTGTAGCATTCTCAATTGTACACCCTTTTCCTATCGAAACATTAGGTCCAATAGTAGCATTTTTTAACGTTACTCCTTCACCCAAATAGCATGGAGCAATAACCGTTGAGTTTTCTTGAATAACTTCATTGCTAACCAAATGTTCTCCATCTTTTTGTAAAAACCCTAGCATTCTGGTATTTGTTTCAACAGTAACATTTTTGTTTCCGCAATCCATCCATTCATCTACCTGTCCGGTTACGAATACTTTTCCATTACTCATCATTCTTTTAATACCATCATTTATTTGGTATTCTCCTCCATTAATAATGTTATTATCCAGAACATATTGCAATTCGTTTTTAAGAACTGCCACATCTTTAAAATAATATATACCTATTACCGCCAGATCTGATACAAACTCTTTAGGCTTTTCTACCAATTCTACAATCTCGCTTTTATCATTTAGTTTTACGACACCATAGGCTTCGGGTTGATCTACTTGCTTCACCCAAATTACAGAGTCTGCATTTTTATCGAGATTAAAATCCGCTCTGATTAATGTATCTGCATAAGCAATTACTGCAGGTCCAGACAAAGATTCTTTGGCACACATAATGGCATGTCCTGTCCCCAAGGGTTGATCTTGTCTATAAATAGATGCTTTTGCTCCCAGGCTTTCTGCCAATGTCGTTAAACTTTCTACCACATCATCTCCAAAAAACGCAGGGTCACCCAATATAAAGGCTATCTCCTCAACTGGTTCTCCTAAAACTTTAGCAATATCAGACACTAACCGGTGTACAATTGGTTTTCCGGCAACCGGAATTAATGGTTTAGGAATTGTAAGTGTATGAGGTCGTAATCTCGATCCTCTTCCTGCCATTGGTACTATGATTTTCACACGTTTAAATTTTAGTAGTTACTAAATAGAAAATTAATGCTAATTGTTATTTTATTTAACTCCCGTACTCCCAAATCCTCCTTCTCCTCTTGTGGTTTCAGATAATTCTGTTACCTCAATCCACTCTCCTCGTTCATGTCTTGCAATTACCATTTGAGCTACTCGTTCTCCATTCTGAATGGTAAAATCTTCATTCGACAGATTTACTAAAATTACTCCTATCTCTCCCCGATAATCTGCATCTATTGTTCCTGGTGCATTAAGTACTGTAATTCCTTTTTTGGCTGCTAATCCACTACGTGGACGTACTTGTGCTTCATATCCCACCGGTAACTCTATAAATAATCCAGTTTTTACAATTGTACGCTCTAATGGTTTTAGGGTTACTGATTCTGTTATATGTGCTCTCAGATCCATTCCTGCCGAAGCAATAGTTTCGTAATGAGGTAGATCGTGAGATGATTGATTAATTATTTTTATCTGCATATTGACATACTATTATCCTGTAAAAAAGTTATACTATTTTGCCGTAAAAGCTAAAAGTCAAAATTTTAACTGGATTTATCTTTTTAAAATTTGTTTTAATTCTTTCTTTTCTGAGGCGTACAAAATTACTAAAAACCCAAGTAACAATGGGATAGAAATTATATAATTACTATCAAAAACATAAAATGACAGAATTGAAAAGGTAATGGATATAGAAAGATACATTCCTATCTTCTTAAGATTATAAGGAATAGGGTAATACTTTTTGCCATAATACCATGATAATATCATCATAGCCCCATAAGCAGCTAGTGTTGCAATAGCTGATCCAAGGTAGCTGTATTTTGGTATTAAAATAAAGTTTAATACTAATGTAATTATAGCGCCTATTACAGAAATATATGCCCCAAACTTAGTTCTATCGGTAATCTTATACCATACGGAGAGATTATGATATATCCCAAGACAGAGATTAGCCAATAAAATTATAGGAACAATTTTAACGGCCTCCCAATATGCTTGATCTCTTATAATAAAGTCTTTTAATACATGTACAAAAACGACTACCCCAAGTAAAATAACCGCTCCAAAAGCTACAAAGTATTTGGTAATTCTGGCATAGGTTTCGGGGGCATTCTTATTTTCGGAGTAGTTAAAGAAAAATGGTTCTATTCCTAATCTAAATGCTGTAGCAAACAACGTCATAAATAATGCAAGTTTATAACAAGCCGAATATACTCCAACTAAATGATCAGCTACATCCTCTGGCAACAAAGAATCCAACAAAATTCTATCAAACGTTTCATTAATAGAATATGCAACTCCTGCTATAAGAATCGGAAAAGCATAATTCATCATTTTTTTCCAAAGGACTCGGTTAAAGCGATATTTAATCTTACTATAGAAAGGGATCAATAATACCAATGTTAATCCACTCGCAATCAAATTAGAAATGAAGATATAATTGATCTCATAATTCTCTATGGTGATACTCTTTAGTATCGAAAAATCTTTTGATAACCCTTTTAAGTATAGTAACAGAATGATATTCAATCCCAGATTAACGATTACATTTACAATCTTAATCAATGAATAGCGCATTGGCCTTTCATTTGCTCTTAGCCATGCAAAGGGGACAATTACTAAAGCATCTAATAAAAGAATCCAGATCACCAAAGTAATGTAATCAACTCTTATATCAGTAAGTATTGCTATTTGGTTTTTAAATAGCAAGGCTAAAACAAAAAAACAAAATGATGATATCACCAAAGATATTGCAGATGTGCTTACTACTGCATCTTTATCAGATTCTTTATTAAAAAATCTAAAAAAAGCGGTTTCCATCCCATAAGCCAGTATAACATTAAATAGCACGAAATACGAAAATATAATAGAAATTTTGCCGTATTCTCCAGTTGGCAACAAATCTGTGTATAGAGGGACTAAAATAAAAGACAACATACGTGGTAGTACTGTTGCCAGCCCATAGATAAAAGTTTGCTTAAAGAGTTTCTGAAATATACTCAATTGGTGGTGTACTTATAGCTGTAAAAATACAATTTTTTGTCTTACGTATTGCCATGTTTTTCTTACCAACGAACTCGTTTAAACTTTTTTAGTCAATTGAAAAAATTTAAACGAGTTCGTTACTAAAAACTACTTCTTAACGCCTAAAATATCATCAATAGTATTTATAGTGACAGAATGATAGTTTGGTCGTGCTTTCTCATAAATAAGTAATGCTACTTTTGTTTTATTGTTTCGTTGATACGCTTTAAAAATAGTAGAAACATACCAACGACGTCCAACAGTAATAAGAAAGTCTTCAATTTTTTTATCTATATCATTACCATGGTAATCATGATTTATTGATTGTTCGTACCAAACCATTGCAATATAAGAATTGGTAGTATTCGTTAGATTAAAAGCTTTATCAAACATTGCTAAATGTTTTTTATTTATATCTTTTGGAAAATTACGAACAAAATACACCCATTCCTGAGTTGTCCAGTTTTCGGTAATTTTTACATCTACTTTATTATTTGCAATAAATTGTGTTAACGCTTCTAAGACCTTATCAAATTTATCAGATTTTGCAACTGCTTGATTATCCGGAACACCTGCTTTATAAATCCACTCTCCAGCGTTAAACTTAATATCGTCTTTAATCAATAAATTTTCATTCAAAAAAACAATGAATTTCTCTGTGCTTATGGTAGAGAAGGCATGTGTTTGAAAGTAATTGTTAAGAAATTTATCAAATTTATCACGTCCCGCTGCTTCTTCCAACGTTCTTAAAAATAAGTATCCTTTCTCATAGGCAATACTATTCATACCATCATCAGGATTTCGTCCTTTTAAGTTCAGTTTTAGTTTAGTCTCATCTGGTGTTGCTTTAAAACCTTCTATTTCATCATCCAAACTTTGTCTACTAATTAATGCTAACATATTTGCCCTATCTACTCCATACAATTCTTCCATTATACGCGTTTCAAAATAAACCGTAAATCCTTCATTAAGCCAAAAATCATCCCAGGTTGAATTAGTAACCAAATTCCCTGACCAGGAATGTGCCAATTCATGTGCTATAACAGCTGTTAAACTTTTATCTCCTGCTATTAGTGTAGGGGTAGCAAAAGTCAAACGTGGGTTTTCCATTCCTCCAAAAGGAAAACTTGGTGGTAACACGATCACATCAAATTGCTCCCAAGCATATTTTCCATACAATTTTTCGGCGGCAACAACCATTTTTTCCATATCCGAAAACTCATTATGAACAGCATCTACCATAGATTTCTCAGCATAGACACCAGTTCTGTCACTAATTGCCTTATACTCAATATCCCCAACTGCCAGTGCAATCAGATACGGGGAGATAGGTTGTTTCATTCTAAATTGATACTCTCCATTTTCTGTTTTCTCTTTTGGATTTTCTGCACTCATTACTGCCATCAAATCCGATGGGACACTTACTGTAGCATTATACGTTATTCTAATCTGCGGACTATCTTGTATGGGAATCCAGGTTCTAGTCAATATTGCTTGCCCCTGAGTAAACAAGAAAGGATGTGTTTTATCAGCTGTTTGTTGTGGGCTTAACCATTGTAATGCTTCGGTTTTATTGGTGGTTTTATATTGAATTGTTATTGCTTTTGTGGTTTTTTGAATATCAATTTTTAGTGGTTGCCCCAGGTATTCATCAAAACTTCCTAATAAAAATTTGGTGTCAACTCCGTCTGCCTGTACATTCTCAATTTCCAAAAATTTAACATCCAAAATGATTTCTGAAGCATTATTATTTTCTATTTGATAAGTAGCACTTCCTTTAATGATTTCTTTTTCAAAATCAACATCTATATCTAAATCCAAATGTTTTATTGCGGCTTTATTTGGCTGCGCGAAAGAATGCGGTTCTTCTTCATACTTAGGCAAAGAAGTTTCCTGTTTCAATTCAATTTTTTCTTTTTTAGTATCGGCACAACTTCCTAGTAATAGTATTGCGCACACCAATAAAGTAATTACTTTTTTCATTTTCTATTTATAAATTTACAGTGTTGATTATTCTCCTTTATTCAAAAAATAGTGTTTCTGGTCATATATTGTTTCCCTAAATACATCAATATATGACTAGTTTTTCTTTACAATTTTTAATAGTACAGCAATACAATTTACTGACTCTTTCTGGTCGGATACGCTTGCAATTCTTTTTCGGGTACATTGCTTAATTTAAAATATCCTTTTTTACCATTTTTGGTATACGCAACAATGCACTCATTATCTTTAAGTTGGAAACGAGGTTTTTCTTCAACTGCCGGCAACTGGTTCTTAAACTCTTCTTTGGGGTCATCGCTCATACTCAAATCCTGTTTTCTAGATGGATAGGTATGATGACCTACATATACAAGTTCATTGGTTTTATGTCCCAGTTCTATCTTTTTTCCTTTAAAATATGCATGTTCTAATTGTACATCTGATTTCTCATTAACTTCTATATACAACATAAAACCAGAGCCACCACCTTCAACTCCGGCTATCCATTTCTGAAAATAAACATCTTTAAGCTCTATCGGAGTTTTCATATCTATTTGTTGACTACTGGCACATTGTGTACAAGTTATAAGTAGGAATAAAACACCAATTATTGTACTTATTGTTCTCAAATTTATCATTTTTGATATTTTAAGTATTGAAAAACAAAATTGATACCAAAAGCATAGCCTTGGTAATTTTAGTTTCACTAAAGATAGGAAAATAGGCAAAATACCTGCTGAAAAAACAAAAAACCTCATAAGGAAACTTATGAGGTTTTGGTATTTTATTATAATGAATTCCAGCCAGGCTGAATTAACATCAAATTATAATTAGTTATTCAAAGCTTCGGCACCACCAACAATCTCTAAGATTTCATTAGTAATAGAAGCTTGTCTTGCTTTGTTATATGATAATTTAAGTGCATCTCTAAGCTCAGTTGCGTTATCTGTTGCTTTATGCATAGCTGTCATACGTGCTCCATGCTCTGATGCAAATGAGTCACGTATTGCCTTATACAATTGAGTCTTAAGTGACTTAGGGATTAATTGCTCTACAATCTCTTCCTTAGAAGGTTCGAAGATATAATCCAGATTTGTATTAGTTGCTGCTTCTCCGCTTATTGGAACAATTGGCAAAAATTGTTCTGTAATAACCTCTTGAGTAGCGGCATTTTTAAATTTGTTATATACAACTACGATCTTATCATAAGAACCACTGGTAAAGTATTCCATTAATTCTTCTGCAATAGCAGCAACATTAGCAAATGTAAGGTCATCATATACTTCATTCTTATTGGAAACTACACTATGTGTCTTAGAAATAATATCATTCACTTTTTTACCAATAGTAACAAAATCAACTTGTTTCCCAGAGTATACATTTTCATATAACTCTTTTGAAGCTTTAATTATATTAGAATTAAATGCTCCAGCCAGACCACGATTAGAAGCTATAGCAACAACTAAGATTTTATTCTCTTCGCGTTGTTCTGCATATGCACTTGCGCTATCTCCTTCTAGTGAAGCGCTCAAGTTTTGCAGTAGTTCGGTAAGTTTATTTGCATAAGGACGCATTGCAGTAATCGCCATCTGTGCCTTATTCAACTTTGCTGCAGATACCATTTTCATGGCACTGGTAATTTGCATCGTTGATGATACAGAGGTAATTCTACTACGTAATTCTTTTAAATTTGCCATTTTTCTTAGTATTGAGTATTGAGTAGTTAGTAGTGAGTACCTTCTAGATCAATACCATTCTAAATAGTAAACTTTATTTTATTAAATACAGCGTATTAGAATCTAATACGCTGTATTTAATACTAGTTTTTATATTTCGCTGAAATTTCTTTACAAGCTGCCATTAACACATCGATTACCTCGTCTGTTAATTTTCCTGCTTTTAAAGTATCTAGTGTATCTCTATGTTTTGCATTAAGATACTCTATATAGTCACTTTCAAATTCTTTTATTTTATTTACAGGCACATCTCTTAATAGGTTTTTAGAACCAGCATAGATGATCGCAATCTGATCTTCTACAGTATATGGATCATTTTGTGCTTGCTTAAGAATCTCAACGTTACGCTTTCCTTTTTCTATTACATTTAGGGTAGCTGCATCAAGGTCAGATCCAAACTTAGCAAACGCTTCTAATTCACGAAACTGCGCTTGATCTAATTTTAGAGTACCTGCTACTTTTTTCATTGACTTAATCTGCGCAGATCCTCCTACACGAGATACAGAGATACCTACATTAATTGCAGGACGTACACCAGAATTAAATAAATCTGATGTTAAGAATATCTGACCATCTGTAATCGAAATTACGTTTGTAGGGATATATGCAGATACATCACCCGCTTGTGTTTCGATAATTGGTAATGCTGTTAATGATCCACCACCCTTTACTTTATCTTTTAAAGAATCAGGAAGGTCATTCATATCTTTAGCAATAGTATCATCTGCAATTACTTTTGCAGAACGCTCTAATAATCTAGAGTGAAGATAGAAAACATCTCCAGGATACGCCTCACGACCTGGCGGACGACGTAATAATAAAGATACTTCACGGTATGCTACTGCCTGTTTAGATAAATCATCATAGATAATTAAAGCAGGACGTCCTGTATCACGGAAATATTCTCCGATCGCAGCACCAGCAAATGGAGCGTATACTTGCATTGGAGCAGGGTCAGAAGCATTAGCCGCTACGATAGTAGTATATGCCATTGCACCTTTATCTTCTAGTACTTTAGCAATTAATGCTACTGTAGATGCTTTTTGCCCTATAGCTACATATATACAATATACTGGCTCACCTGCATCATAAAATTCTTTTTGATTAAGAATAGTATCGATACATACTGTTGTTTTACCTGTCTGACGGTCACCAATTACTAATTCACGTTGTCCTCGTCCTACTGGTACCATCGCATCAATAGACTTAATCCCTGTCTGAAGAGGCTCATTTACAGGCTGACGAAAAACTACTCCAGGAGCTTTACGTTCTAATGGCATTTCGAAAGTTTCACCTTCGATCGCACCTTTACCATCGATAGGGTTACCTAATGTATCCACTACACGACCTACAATTCCTTCTCCAACGTTAATTGATGCAATACGTTGTGTACGTTTTACAGTTGCACCTTCTTTAACTTCAGTTGAAGAACCTAAAAGTACTACCCCAACATTATCTTCTTCTAAGTTAAGTACGATACCTTCTAAACCAGATTCAAACTGTACTAATTCTCCATATTGAGCATTAGACAATCCGTATACTCTGGCGATACCATCACCTATTTGTAATACCGTTCCTACCTCTTCTAATGAAGCTGATGCTTCAAATCCAGATAATTGTTGTTTTAATATTGCTGATACTTCAGCAGGATTCACTTCTGCCATTTTATAATAGTTTGAAAGAACGAGCATGAACACTCATTCTCTTATTATTAAATTTATATTTTAAAATGTATGTATTAATTGCTTAATTCTCTTCTTAAGTTCGTAAGCTTATTTGCTATACTTGCATTATACTGTAAATCACCTACTCTAAGAATAAATCCACCGATAATACTTTCATCGATTACATTTTCTATAGTAGCTTCATTACCTGTTAATTCTTTAATCTTGGCCAAAACTTTAGCGCTTAACCCTTTATCCAATGGTACTGCAGTGGTTACTTTTGCAACCTGAGTGTTGTTTAACTGATCAAACAAAACAATGTATTGCTTTGCTACATCATCTAACAAGTTCACTCTTTTATTCTCGATTAATACATCAAAAAGTTTTTGTGTAATCTCACCAGTACTTTTAAAGATCTCACGCAATGAAGCAAGTTTTACTTCACTTTTGATCAATGGACTACTTAACACCATTCTGAGCTCTGCGCTACCGCTAACTGTAGCGATAATACTTTGCATATCCTTCTGAACATCTTCAGTAGCTTTTTTATCTTGAGCCAGGCTCAAAACTGCTTTAGCATAACGTATTGCTGCTCTACTCATTTAGTTTAGTTTAAAGTAACATCCCCTAGCATAGACTCAACCAATTCTAATTGTTTGTCCTTACCAGATAATTCTTTTCTCAATACTTTTTCTGCAATCTCTACAGAAAGCCCAGCTACCTGACTTTTAAGATCCGCTATTGCTGCTTTCTTTTCACTAGCAATAGCTACTTGTGCTTGTGCTACTATTTTATCAGCTTCTGCTTGTGCTTCAGACTTTGCATCAGAGATCATATTTTCTTTAAGCTGTCTGGCTTCTTTAAGCATACCATCACGCTCTGCTCTCCCTTCATTTAAGATTCGCTCATTATCAGCTTGAAGGTTTTGCATTTCTTTTCTTGCTTCTTCTGCAGACTCCAATGCATTTTTGATTCCTTCTTCACGATTATTTACAGCCTCTAAAATAGGCTTCCATGCAAATTTTCTTAATAATAATAGTAAACCTACAAAGATTAAAATCTGCCAGAAAAACAGACCAAACGAAAAATCATTTATTAACTTCTCCATTATTAATTATATTAATTTCTTTAGTGTTTAATTTTAAAAATCTAAATTAACAACAGCTATAACCAACCGTTATAGCTGTTGTTTATAAATTAAGCTGCGAATAACGCAGCAAATCCAATACCTTCAATAAGAGCGGCAGCAATAAGCATAGCCGTTTGTATCTTACCAGAAGCTTCTGGCTGACGAGCGATAGCGTCCATCGCCTGACCACCAATTCTACCGATACCAATACCAGCTCCGATTACGATTAAACCTGCTCCAACAATATTTGGAATTTCCATAATTATATAATTAAAAATTAAACGTTCAAATTCTAATGATGTGCCTCTTCATTTGCCATACCAAAGTATAGCGCAGACAACATCGTAAATATATAAGCTTGTAATGCTGCAACCAATAATTCTAATATTGATAACGCAAAAGCTAATCCAAATGATAATGGACTACCTATCCAGTTTTTAAATATGAATATCATTCCAATAATACTCATTAATACTACGTGACCTGCAGTCATGTTCGCATACAAACGAATCATTAATGAAAATGGCTTGATAAAAACTCCTAATAATTCTATTGGCGCCAAAACAACTTTCATAAAAGTTGGCACACCCGGCATCCAGAAAATGTGGCCCCAGTAATTTTTATTCGCTGTTAAATTAGTGATTAAAAATACGACTAATGCTAATGCAAAAGTTACCGCAATATTTCCTGTAACATTAACTCCAAGTGGAGTCATTCCTAAAAGGTTTAAAAACCAAATAAAGAAGAAAACGGTAAGCAAAAAGCTCATATACTTCTTATATTTATGTTCTCCGATATTAGGAATAGCTATATCATCTCTTATAAACAGAACCAAAGGCTCTAAGAAACGCCCTACCCCTGTTGGGATACCGTTATTTTTCTTATATGATTTAGCAAGACTTCTAAACATAAAAAACATAAGCAAACTAATCAATAGCATACTTACAACATTTTTGGTAATAGAAAAATCAAGTGGTTTTGCATTGGTAGCATGGTGATCTTCATCATAATTGATCGTACCTGATGCATCTGTTTTATAAATTTTTGAATGGTATAACTTATAGTGATTACCATCAACTTCGGCAACAGATTCACCGTGGTGAAATTTAGAGGAAGAAAAAACTTTTAGTCCATTATCCCATAAAATCACAGGCAAAGGAAAGCCATAATGCTTGTTTGCTTCTTCATCAGAAAACAATGTAAAATCATAAGAGTCTTGAAGGTGATGATCTACAAATTCTTTGATTCGTTCTTTTAAACCTCCTTCTCCTTCATTTTCCTTTTTCTCGGATTCTTTGGCGAATAAGTTTCCTGTCGTAAAGACCAGACTAAAAATCAATAAAATTTTAACTACAGTACGTTTTTGCATTACGCGTAAAATTTCGGTTCCTAAATTTCGGTGCAAATGTACATAATTATGTTAGATTCTTAAACTATTTTGACTAAATAAGTTTAAGATTATCCCTAAATGATTAAGTTTCTGAAAATCAATTATTTAGTAGAATTCAAAATCTTTGAAACATAATAGACTTCGAGGATTAAACAGATTAGATAGGCTACAAAAAAATCAAGAAAGACATTTTTATTGATTTCGAAATCATTAAGCTTACTGACGGCCATAAAAACTCCAATTTTTATAAGGCTACCTGCCATAAAAATAAAACCAAGTTGGTCTTTAAATTTTTTGCTTAGCACTAGTATAACAATTGTAAACACAAAGGTGAATGCACTATTGAATACGTATGAAAGCTTGATAATATTGATATTTCTTTCGAGTAAAAAGGCGTTTATGATACCCATATGGATCATATAACTGCCGGCTATTACAATAGTAAAAAGAAATAAAAAACGGAATACGTTCTTTCCCATTAATGTATTAAAATTCTTTATTCAAAAAATAAACTCATCAAATATCTAAATTTTCTAAACATTATAGAAGCATTTAAGGAATTTAAAAAATCTAATGACACATTATAGTAATCAATCAGATTTATTAATCCGATTGAGTTGTTTAATCACCAAATATATAGATGCTGTTACTCCAAAGAGTATAAACCCCATGGTAAACCATTTTTTATCCAATTCATAATAGGCATCTAGTTTTTTTCCGGCGTAAGCACACAGGAATATAGTAGTTCCCATTTGGAAAGCTATTCCTGTAAGGGCAATGTATTTATTAAAGGCTTTCTTACCTCGATTATTTTTTTTCAAGGTTCTTTTTATTAAGAAAAACGTCGTTTTAAACAAGCATTCTAATAGGATAGAAAATTAATGGTTCTGTCCAGTCCCGTCTCCAATACCATGACCAGAATAAGTAATTCCTAAATAATCGGAGTCATTTAATAAAAAACGGTTTCCTGTTCCTCCTCCAGCTCCATGAGGAGAACTTCCTCCCTTGGTGCTATGTAACTGACTTCTATTGAGTGTTTTTATAGAATTGATATTTTTCATCTTACACTTTATTTATAGTTACATCTTGTTTATATTAGAAGTTTGTATTCACTCAATCAAGCGAAAACCTAATACAGTAGATACAAACTTCTAATCTAAGCTGATTTCCCTTGTCCTTGTGTTGTTTGCGGTTGTGAAGATTTTTGTTCACTAGGCTTACCTAAAGATTTCACACTACCTTTCATAGAACAAGATGCATTAAAGTTTGCTCCTGGTTCAACAGCCAATTTACCTACAGTAACTTCGCCTTCGATATGCGCAGTTGGTTTTAAAGATAAGGTATTTGACACGATGAGAGTTCCTGAGAACTTACCTTCAAAATCTGCATCAGAACACTCTAATGTGCCTTTAATAAAGCCTGATGTTCCTACGACTACTTTACCAGTAGTTTTAAAAGTTCCTTCGATAGTACCTTCAATTCTAAAACCTCCTTCTGAAATAACATCTCCTACGATTTTAGTTCCTTCTGAGATTTTGTTTTGGTTGCGAGAGAAATCGGTCGTATTGCCGTAGTCTCTTCCTTTTTTATTGTCTGAAAACATAATATATAAGGGGGATTAAATGATTATTCGGTTTCTGGTTCTGGTTGTGATTGAATATATTCTTCGAGATTTTTATGAATCTGAAGCACTCGATAATTTGGAGATGCTATCGTAAAATACGCAGCCTCTACCTTTTCATAATATTTCTTTTTTCTGTTCCACTTTGTTAAATCTACACCTCGGGTGTCTTCGGTTTTACCTAAAGACAATAATTCTCCCAATCCTTCTGCAGCCAATTTATTTCCTTTTGTATGTACAACTACGAATTGTTGATCTTTATTATATATATCTAAGGAAACTTTCATCTTCTCATAGCGAAGTTCTTTGATAATAGCATCTATTAGTTCATTTAGTCCTTGAGCCTGATTATCTCCAAAAGTAGAAAATGCATAAACCAACTTATGGTTATCTTGTTCATCTATATCAGTTAAAAATACATTTTCTCGAATTTGCGGAATCGTAACCTGATAAATCACTTGGGCCTTTTTACCTTCGGGGCTTTGAGGATAATTAAGAGACACGTAGTTAAGCGCTTCTTTATAGGCTTCAAATCCTCTGTATCGTCCTATTGCCTGAGCTTTTAACAATTCGAATTTGGGTAAAAAATCTTCATCTCCTCCAAATTTCGTAATCATCTCATCGCTTTCTTTTATTACCGATGCATATTTTTGGTTCTGAAAATCCCTATACAATCTATTATATATTGATTTAGGACTGTTTTCATCATCTTTTAATGCTTCATCAGGGTTCTGAAGAATTTTGGCATATCTCGATTCTGCATGATTATTAATAATATCCTGCATCATTGCATTGGATCTCGAGGTATTTCCTTGTGTCAAATAGATTTTATACAAATTATATTTAGAAGGAACAATTAATCGTTTTTCAGGATTGTTCTGCAATAGATTTTCGAATTTATCTGTAGCTAAACCATACTCCTGAAATTTTTCTTTATATATAACTCCAAGTTGATAGTAAGCAAAGTTACGATCAGTTTGAAGGCTATCAATAGCTGAAGGATCGGTTGGTAATTGAGCAATATAGGTTTGCGGATCAAACGTTGGATCTGTATCGATAGAATATTCATCCTTTTCTTCTTTCTCTATTGTAGAGACAGCGCCCGGATTAGAAATACTTGAAACTCTCCAATTGTCTTGCAACTCTCTGTTTCCATACGTTCTTTTGAAAGCAGTTTTACCATAAGCTACAGTGGTTTGGTTATAGAAGTAAAAGATTCCTCCTTCTACACTTGGCCCTTTGGTATCTGTGCCAAATCCAGAGCCTGGTTGTCTATATCTCTGTTCTACAGGTAAATTATCCTTTATTCTGGCAATTTCTGCAGCTTTTTCTTCTTCGATAGCTTTTGTTTTTAACGCATCGGTATACTCTGCATAATACGTTATTCTCTGCTCTGGGGACATGGCCAAAATAGTAAGAATACTATCATTTGTTTTGGCAATACCCTCGTATAAAATAACATCATCAAGGTTATCTCTTTTTTTCTTTAATACTCTATACCGTTTTGAATCTACAATCATTCGCTGAAGTGTACTATCATAATACGCCCCAGAAATAGCATACTCCTTTCTATCAAAACTAATATCCCCAAGGGTATAATAGTTAAGAGATTCTAAGTATTTATCTTCAGACTTTGTTCGTAATGATTTATTATAATATTCTACAGCCAGATCAATAGAATCCAGAGTTTTAAAATAAACTGCTTTTTGGTTGTATATTTTATCTAAAAACGGTCGGTTTTCTCGATTTTTTTCAAGATCGGCTAATAATTCAAGAAACTCTTCTTTATTGCCGCTCTCATAATTAAAATTTCGAGCTTTTGCCATATAGGCATTCATCATATATTTCCTAGGTGACTTTCTATTGAGCGCAATGACCTGATCAAAAGCGTAATTTGCACTATCCTTATAGCCCAATTCATTTAATAATTGACCTTTTATATAGAGATATCTTCCTTTCTCTTCATTTTTTCTGGTATGAACAGCTGCTTTAGTAATATAAGTAACGGCAGAGTCTTTTCTTTCTAAGTTAATATATGCCTGAGCCATCATAGCTATTGCATCGGCATAATCCTGAGGTTTCATAAACTCCTGCTCGATCATTCTGGTTAGATCCTCTATCGCTTTATCATTATAATCAAGGCGAAGATTTGTTTTGGCTCTCCACACTTTGGCATGATTGATCGTATTACTTGTGGGATATTTATATAAAATATAGTTAAAAGCTTCTAATGCTGGTACAAAACGTTGTTCGAAATAACGAGCTTTCCCCAATAACAAAAATGCTTCATCGATCTTAGGGTTACGTTCCTTATTATCAATAAGCATACTATGCTTTTGGATTGCTTTTACTGCTTTTTCCTCTGCTCTATCAAAGTTTTTATTAAGTACTTCGTTAGGAAGTCTAACGTCTTCACTTACAATCATCCGTTCTACAGGTAGTAATTCCCAGAAATTGTCTTTGTAAGACTGAATGATATCTTCTTTACCTACTTCAAAGGCCAATCGACCATTATATAGCGTATTATTTTTTGTCGTAACATCATGCCACGTACGATTTATAAACTTGTCCTTTTTACGAGAACAAGCAAATCCTACAATTGCTAGAAACAATATCAGCGTGATCTTTAATAGCTTTCTGCCCAAACCAGATAAATTTATACGTGTGATAACTAAAAAACTTGACTTTTAGTGTGTTGATTGTACACAAAAATTGTGTGTGCGTTGTAAAAATACATTTCTTTCGTTAAAAAACAGGTTGTTAACATATTTTTCTCTGCTCAATTATTGTTTTCGTTATGCTCTTTTGATTTATTAACAATATGGATTATATAAAGAGGGGTTAGAATATTTACATTCCTTAACAACTAGATTTATTTAAAGCTTATAATGCATAGTAAACATAAGTATTCTAGGAATAATAAAATCTTTTGTATCTGAAACTAAAAAATCTGAAAATGCATTATTTTGTTTAAATTGAGTCTTAAATATATTTGAACCGCTTATTTCAAACCCAAAAGGACTATTCTCTTTTTTGTAAAATAATGATATATTGGACATATCAAATGTGGTTGAAGTATCTGTATTTTTATTTTTGAATTTAGTGAGTCTATAATCAAATGTAAAAGTGAAATTTCTAAGAAAAGTATACTCAATATTGCCAAAAGGCTCATTAGTAACAAAACTAGTTTCTCTCATATCTGAATTATACATACTAAATTTTGTTTTGTAGCCTAATTCTATATTAGGCCATTTCTTGAATCTGGTTGTTATACTTCCGGTTAAATTTATATCAATTCTTGTATCCTCACTATGTATTGTATTAATAATCTTTTGGAAAGTAGTATATTGTCCCCTTGCATTTATTTTTAGATTTATTTTTTTGATTTTTTTCCTCAGATTAAAAATGCCATTTAAGGTAGTTTCTGGTGTTTCCTGTAAAACAGGTATTAAAAACTGATCTATTCCTTCTATTTGTATTTGATTTCTTATAAAACTATTCTTTCTTTTATAATCGATAAGACCATTCAAAATAAGACCATTATACATTGCAA
This sequence comes from Aquimarina macrocephali, assembly GCF_051627225.1. Taxonomy (NCBI): domain Bacteria; kingdom Pseudomonadati; phylum Bacteroidota; class Flavobacteriia; order Flavobacteriales; family Flavobacteriaceae; genus Aquimarina; species Aquimarina macrocephali. Next base: position 2,029,757 of record NZ_CP151795.1, on the reverse strand, counting down.
ATTTTGAATATCGTATACTTCCGTTTTCATATATTTCATTCTCCAAAATAGAATTACCTCTAATAATTTTGTTATAATCCAAAAGCCTAAATTTATTAGCATAATTAGGGGCATCAGTGAAATTACTTAAAAACCTATATGTAAATGTTAGATTTTCTGAGGGTTTTAGCTCTAATTTGGCGGTAACATCTGGAAGAAAAACAAATTTGTCATTAGAGAGTATCTCTTCTTGTTTGGATTTCCAATTATAATAGTGAAGATGACCTCCAACTTTTACGGTTAATTCTCCGGTTTTAAATTTGAAATGCGTACCTAAATATAGATCATTGAGTCTGAAATCAAGATCATTATTAAATCCAGAATTTTCAAAATCATTTATAGTATTATCTTCCAGTAGCTGAAAATCTTTGGTTATGTACTCTTGATTCAAATATTTGTTTCCTAGAGTAGTATACAAATGACTATTACTTGTTAGCACCCAATAATGTTTACCAACAATATCCAACGTATGGTTTGTAAAATCAATATTCTGTTTTAAATTGAATCGTTCTTCTTGTATAAGCGGGATAATAGATTCAAAAATAGGGCGATTAGTGTTCCAAAACTCTTTTGGAGCTGTATTGCTATATGTATTACTAATGACTAAAGAAGTTGTGTGTTTGCTGTTGAGTTTCTTATGCCATTCAAAATCTTGGTGTAATTCAAGGCCTTTAACTTTATTTTCATTACCAAAATCGGTGAGTACATTATCTATTGAAGTAAAACGTTTTTCTAAACTCTCATTGTTTATAATTTTAACCTGTAGGTCAACAAATACTTTTTCTTTAAAATTTGGTGAGTAATCAGCTGATAATTTTGCTATTCCTAGAATATTATCATCTTCTTGACCAGATTGAACCTCTTCTCTGTAACTGGAATTCTCAAAGAAATAATCATTAATAACTTCCCTCCTTCTTATAGTATGGTTGTCGGCATAAATCCCATAACCCGATACTGTTAAATCGGTATTTACATTTGAAGATACATGCAGGGCCGAAAATTTGTTTTTACTTTTAAATACAGGCTGGTTATTGATTAGGTTGGTATAATTTTGAATCGAATTTGACCGCGAAGTACCATCTTTTTCCATAAGCCTGTTCCTCCCTCCTTCAAAATTCATATAATCATTTATGGTAAAACTTTTTTTTCCTGTATCATTAAGGTCACCAATAAAATTCATATTGGTTTTTGGGCTATAGTAGAATAACGCTGCATGAGATTCATAATGCTTATCTTCTCCTACTGCAGTGGTAATATCTCCAAAAGCAAAGTTTTTCTTATCTTCTTTTAGGGTGATGTTCATGGCCATCTCATCACTATCTACAAAATTTTTTAAGAACCCTACCTCACTATAATTATCTAATACTTCTACATTATCAACTGCATTGGCTGGGATATTCTCCACAGCCAGTTTACTGCCACCACCAAAAAAAATTCCTCCTTCTACCATCATTTTGGTTACCTTTTTGCCATTAACTGTTACTTCTCCATCTTTTTCGACCTCTACCCCCGGTAATTTTTTTAAAATATTTTTAAGTTTGTGTTCTTTGCCGTCGGTAAATGCTTTTACATCATAAATAATCGTATCTTTTTTAATTAGCATAGGGATTTCTTCAATTATGATTACCTCATCCAATTGCTCGGTTGCCCTATTTAAAACAACATCTTTTTCAGCATCTTGTGTAGCATTCAATTCAAACGTATGACTATCATACCCTAAATAACTTACTGTAATCGTATATTTTTGATCTTTCTGAAGTGATAATGTATATTTCCCTTTCTCGCTTGTAATAGAAAATGATAGGTTAATATCTTTAGAAAGTGGTTTGGCGATAATGTTTACATTGCTTAAGGGTTGTACACTATCCTTTACAACACCTGATAGGGATATTTCTTGCCCATAAAATGCTATACTACTTATACATAATATAATAACCAATAAATATCTTAACACGTATTATTAGATGGTATTAATTTTTAATTCCTCATATTATCCATGATCCTATCTACTCGTTCTTTTAGTTCTTTTTCGGTAACCAATTCTCCTTTCTCGGGTTTTTTGATCTTAATTTCTTTTTTAGGATTTAAATCTATGCGTTTTACCACAAACTCCACAAAACCTCCATAGTCTAGCATAATAATCAATCCCGGCAAATTACCATAACCTACAGCTCCAAAAGGTATAGAGATATCCGGGGCATACCAGGCAATCACTTCCTTTTCATGTATTTTACCACCATATGCTTTAGTTTTCTCAATATATTTAGCTTTATAGCAGGTATATTTTCCTATTTTTTTAGACTCGTTACTTAATTTCCAATTAATCTTTTCGGATTTTACTATAAAAGTCTGTCCAATCATATCTGTTTGATGAAGTACTTCGTTTGACTCAATATGGGTATAATATAGTCCTTCTCCTATACCGTAGCTAAGTGCTCCTCTTAAAAGTTTATTTTTTTCATGTTCTAAAGTTGTTTCTGCTTTGAATTTGGATTCATTATTTTTAAAGAAAAGGTTAAACTCCATATCTTCCAAAAGTAGCTGCATACCATGATCCATATCAGCAATGGTTTTATAATATCTGGGCTTTTCTTTAGCTATTTTTTTAGACTCTTCAGTCTCAGAAATGAGTTGAGTCATTCTTTTTTGATAAGTAACAATACCACTATGTTGGCTATTAGATAACCAAGGAAATATAAGACATAAAAGTAAAATCCAATATTTTATACTTTTCATTTGTTTAGATGTATTGTTTTAGAGGTCAAATCGAATTGCTCACTAAATAGTTCAATTTTTAAATACGCTGCCTCAAGGCAAAGCCATCAAGATATCCAATGGCAACAATTTTATTTTTAGTTTGATAAAACCATAAAATTATCAAATTTCTTCTAAACCCCGATGCTGTGCATCGGGGAATTCTATTGGTTAAAGCAACCTAACTAAGCACAATTAGCTGAGTAATATAGATTCATTGCTTCATATTCTCCATTTTTACCATATAAATGTCCGTATTTTGATCCATATTCCCATGCACGATCTAAACAAGATTGTCCTTTTACCACTAATTTCTCTTCTCTTTTAAGAACAGTAACTCCTTCAATTTTTAAAACATTTTTTAACATAATAGTCTAAATTTAAATTATTTTTTCCCTACTCTTTACAGGATTTTCAGGTAACTCCTACCATGTTGTACAACAATTTATCACCTGTCTTGATTAAAAAAGACAGTGTATTATATACATAGTATTGATTGGTAACATAAATATCATTCTGAAACAATCAGTTACAGTTGAATTTGATATTTATGTTTAAGGGTAGGAATTATTTATATAAAAATGTAGTGCTAATTTTACATTTCATATTACGGCAAAACCATAATATTTCTATGGCTGTATCTTAAATAAAAATATACAATACTCTTGACCTTCATTTCAATAAAGTGACTATTGGTCACATTAATCAGTAAAAACTTATTTCTCTTTTCATAGATAATCACAACATCAACATCTTATTGATTATCAAAATATTAAATATAATTGCGATTTGTTTTCCACGTAAAAATTATTCAATAAATTCATTGTGATTTTTACATACTATCAAATTTTTAGACTCACGTCTTAAGTGTCTATAAATGTTTAAGACAAAATCTCTTAAAACTCTTATTATGAAATCAAAATTGTTAAACTTAGGTAAAGCTTTAAGCAAAAGACAGCAACAAAAAATTAAAGGTGGTGCCCACAGACATTGTACCAGCCACCAAGATTGCCCTGGTGGACAGGGATGTTGTTATGCTATAGAATTATGCTTTTTAGATTCTTATCCTGGTCTACAGCCAGGTGGTACTTGTTGGAATTAATTCATTTAATCTAAAAATAATAGGGTACTGAAATCAAATTTTTCAGTACCCTTTAAAATAAAAACACATCTTCTAATAACCTTTCTTTTGATATCGAAGGGCTTCTACTGCTCTCTTTTTTATGGTGTCGCATTGATTCTAATAAAAAGCAGAATAGTTAACTGATTATTTATGACCATCATCAGGTATTTTCTTCTCATACAGTCACTTACAATTCTTTTTATTTCGGGAGGTATTTTCTTCAAACATTCTAAAAGTCTAAAAAGCTGGACTATTGCCTTATTTTCAGGAATATTTGGTTTAGAAATATTAGTATTTCTTTATGGGACTAGTAAACTATTGATAGTCTACCCCCAGTTTTTAGGATGGTTTTATTTTGATATGGGTTTTCTTTATGGACCATTATTATGGTTTCACTTTCAATCTTTTATCCATAATAAAAATAAGTATTCAAAAATTGATGGTTTACATTTTATAGCATTCGTAATTATATATATACTCATCATAGATATTTTGATGTTACCTAGTGAAGAACGTTTGCAATATATGAGAGAGCGTTTTTTAGATCAAATAATGCCTATAAATTACGCCAGGGCCATTCATCAATTATTATATGCAATTGGCATTATTTATATAACCATAAAAAACAAGGTAAAACTATCATCAAATGTATTAGTGTACTTATTTACACTTGCCTGTATATATATCTGTTCTACCCTGATTATCTCATTTCTTACTCTATTTGCTGATGGATGGCGTCAATTTGCTTATTATTATTTGTTTAATAATATCATGATTTTTGTTGTTGGGATTATTCTCTATACCAATCCTCAATTTCTTAAAGAGATTAAGAAAAAATACTCAAATTCTACATTGGATTATAACGTTATGGCCCAAATTCAAAAGAAAATTAATGCGCTCTTTATTCATGATTCTATATTTCTAAAAAATGATCTTACCATTGGGTATTTGGCCGAAGAACTTAATGTGAAACCTTATCAAATTTCACAGACTTTTTCTGAATGTATTCAAGAAAATTTTAATGATTACGTGAATAAACATAGAGTAGCGTATTCTCAAAAATTACTTAAAGACACTGCATACAATATTTATAAAATAGAAGCCATTGCAACTGAGTCGGGTTTCAATAATAAGGTCACTTTTTATAAGGCCTTTACAAAACACACCTCTACTACACCTTCTAAATACCGAAACTTAAATAAAAAAGGAGTAAAGAATAATTTAAGTTAACGTTTTACAAAGGTTTTTATGCTTCACAAATCATGATTGGTTAGTAATTTTATACTGAATAACAATTTATTAACCAATTATACAACAAATCATGAAAAAGTATTTCTTAACATCAAAAGGGCAGTTTTTAAAAACTTCGTTTGCCTTAGCATGTGCAATTTTAATATCTATATTCTTAGTATCTCCTCTACAAAATTTAAATGCTAACATTGCTCGTGAAAGTTCAAATATTGAAAACCAAGAGAGCTATTGTCCTACTGGTTGGGTACCTGAAGAGACTGATTGTAGCTGTACTTCATTTAACCTTGTTTGTTCGAATTATAGAATAGATAGAAAATATATTTTCTGTACTCCAATGGGGACATCAACCGATGAAACCAGAAGCATTTTTACAGGTATTTCTTTTGGAAAGTGTGACCCTGTAACCCTGCCTTAGTATAGAAACTCATTTTTAAAAATTTAATTCTTAAAACCATACAATTATGAAATCACAAAAAACAAAAAAATCAATAATCTCTATTTTGTTATCAGTAGTCGGGCTACTAATTTTTATTGTTGTACTTACTAGTTTTGAAAACAAAAGAAACATAGAGTCAGATGAAATAGTTACAGTAGAATTTTCTGAAGATCTCACAGGGGATTGGGAGTGTGGAGGAACAACTGATTGTGGAGAAACCAGAGAGCGTACCTATACAGATGTATCTTGTAAAAAACATTGGAGTTGTCTTTGGTTATGCGAAAAAAAATACGTCGTAACAATCACAGAAAAAAAGTATTGTAGCAATGAATTTCCGAATTGCCCTGGAGGAAATGCCCATAAATGGAAAAAAACCGGTAGTAGTGGCAGATGGGTAAGGTGTGATTAATCAAAAACTCTACCTTTATTCTATTTAAAAGATCAAACAATTTTAAAATTGTTTGATCTTTTAGTCATTCTTATATATCTACAGGCTTTTTCATAGCAGGTTTCAATACGTTTTCAAACCCGTTACAACACATGCTTATTTTTATTCTTCCTCACCAAAATGTGCTTCGAGTTCTCTAAGTGTTTCTTCTGATGTAGAAAGATCTTTTACTACTTGTCCTTTATCCAACACTACAATTCGCTCACATACCTCGGTCACATGTATTAAGTCATGACTTGATACCAGAACTGTAATATTTGGATCAGCGGATAGTTCTTTAATTATTTTTTTTAAGCGAATTTGTGTCGTTGGATCCAAATTGGCAAAAGGCTCGTCTAGAACAATTACTTCTGGATTACCAATAAGTGCTGCAACAATACCTGCTTTCTTTTGATTTCCTTTAGAAAGATCTCTTAAATATTTTTTCTGCCCTAAAATCTCACCATGAAAAAAGTCTTCAAAACCAGATAGTAATGCATCTACATCGGCTTTATTTTGCCCTCTAAGCTCTCCAATAAAATAAAAATACTCTTCTGCAGTAAGATATCCTATCAAGAACGTTTCATCAATAAATGCAGAAGTTACCGATTTCCATTCTTCACTTTCATTAACTTTAATTCCTTTATTTTCGATATACCCTGTTGTGGGCTGAATAAGATCTAATATAGCACTAAATAAAGTTGTTTTTCCTGCTCCATTATTACCTACCAGACCAAAACTTTTTCCTTTCTGTATTTCTAGAGATTCTATATTAAGTACGGTATTTCCGGTATATGTTTTAGTAAGATTATGTACTGATATCATTTTTCTTATTTTTTTTGTTTGTATGCCAAGATCGTTTTATACTTCTCTGTTCTATAAATACGTTCAATTTTATTAAAAACTGCATCTTTAAATGCAAACCCCGCGATACCTGCTACAGTTACAAGAGCATATCCCGCATAAGGACTATACGCATAATGGCCTATTGCATATAATATCATAGGTAAAACCATTTTAGGCAACGATAATAGTAAGGTCTTAGCGTTAAAAGCTTGCTTATCCCCAAATGCATTTTTGTTACTAGTTAAATCAATAGGCGTTTTTACATAAGCTCCCGCCCATAATACTACATGAGAATTCACTCCTATATTATAGATTGCTCCCACCACTATAGCAAGATATACTTCCCATCCATAATACAAATATCCAGATGCTAATACTGTAGAAATCAATGTTGCAATTACCATCAACCACCATTTAGAAGATAGATATTCTTTGTAACGTATATTTTGACTCATCATTAACGGATAATATGAACTATCCCAACTAGGTACAAACTGTCCAAAACTTAATAGAAATCCACCGGTGACAAAAATGGCAGCAAAAATTCTCCAAACGGGTCCATCATATGCCTCTACAAATCCTGTGAAGAATAACAATCCATAAAATAAGAACAGAATACTCACCAAAACTGTAGATCTGGCTCGTTTATTTCTTTTTATGAGTTTTATATCATTTTTAAGAAAGGTTGCAGTCTTTCCGAATCTATCTAACCACTCCAGATTTTCTGTTTTTACATTTTTGGTTTTAGTTGCTAATCCAGCATCCAGATACAAGTCGGTTACAAAGGATCGAAACGATATGGTTATTAAAAATAATAGTATCGCTATAGGAATCAATACCAAAAAAGGAATTTCATATAATCCTTTAAAAAATGGTGCCGTATACGTAGTGATATCAAAATATTCGAAATAATGTAACCCTCCTAAAATTGCCAAAATACCACCTATGATAAATATAAGGTTGTCTTTTTTGTTTAGAATAATATTTAGAAAATTGTTACTATAGATTAATGCTGCCAATCCTATATTCCATAATAACACATCAAATACTGGATATTCATTTCCTATCAATACAATAGAAAACGGAATAAAAAAGAAAGCATGAATAATATTAAAAAATGAAAATACTGTTTTTCCAAAAGCAAAAGAAACTATTTTTCTTTTCTTAAAAGGAAGAATCAGTAATGGCTTAATATTAATAACCGGCATTTTTTGCAATGCATATCGAAATAACAAATCAATTACTAACCAATATATCAAAAACCTGTTTATGGTTTCTAGAGGATCGAGATTAAGCTCTTCTTTAATTAAAAAAAACGCGCCAATTCCTCCCGAAGCCATCATGACAATAAACCAAAGTGCCCAAAACCCCATAAAGAACTTCATAAATAATCCAGAGGTTAATGAAGCAGATCGCCAAAAAGATTTCCATTGTAAATTGATGAAACGGGTAAACATAGATAAGATGTATTTAACTATTTAGTAATCAAAATCGCAATTTTGTTACAAAAATAAATCAAGAACTCACTTAAATTCTTTCGTAAAGGCTATCTTCTCTTGTTGCATTTACTATTTTTGTCACAAATTTAAAAATGAGATCCCGATATATTATCGGATTAGTTAAACTGTCTATTTTGAATTCTCCTTATAATGAAGTTTTCAAATTAGGTTTTTAGTAAAATACAATGTCAGATTTTCATAAATTATCCATACAACATATTACTCGAGAAACTCCCTTGGCTGTTTCTATAACTTTCGAAGTACCAACAGCATTAAAGGATGCCTATTCTTTTATCCCCGGGCAATACATTACTATCAAAACTGAGGTAGAAGGAAAAGAAGTGCGTAGAGCATATTCTATTTGTAGTTCTCCAAAAAGTGATGTCCTTAAAGTAACCGTTAAAGAAATATCCGGAGGTACATTTTCGGTCATTGCTAATAATAAATTAAAAGAGGGTGATGTACTCGAAGTTCACACTCCCGAAGGTAACTTCTCACTTACCACTAATGCCCAAGCAAGTAATTCTTATGCTGCTTTTGCAGCAGGTAGTGGTATTACTCCTGTAATGAGTATGATCAAAGCGGTTCTTGAAGAAGAGCCAAATAGTCGTTTTGTTTTGGTATACGGAAATAGAACACCAGAAGAAACTATCTTTTATAAAGAATTACTAGAGTTACAAGCTAACTATTCAGATCGTTTATTTATAGAATTTATATATAGTAGAAGTCAGGAAGATAACGCTCACTTTGGAAGGATAGAAAAGTCAACTGTAAATTACGTATTAAAAAATAAATTTAAAGATCTTTCTTTTACTTCATTTTATCTATGTGGCCCCGAAGAAATGATCAATACCGTAACTTCAATTTTATCAGAAAATAATATTTCTAAAGATAATATTCATTTTGAACTATTTACCAGTAGTGCTTCTACAACAGAAATAGATGCTGATCTCGAAGGAAAATCCAATATTAAAGTATTGGTGGATGATGAAGAATTTAATTTCACCATGGATCAGAAAAAAACAATTCTTGATGCGGCACTAGACCAGGATATCGATGCTCCTTATTCCTGCCAGGGAGGAGTGTGTAGTTCATGTATTTGCAAAATCACAGAAGGTAGTGCAGCAATGGAAAAAAATAGTATTCTTACTGATGGAGAAATCGCAGAAGGATTAGTCTTGGCTTGCCAGGCTCACCCAACCTCATCATCAATTACTGTTGATTTTGATGATGTTTGATTTTGACCACTAACTTTATCTGTTAAAAATACATTTCAGCAAGGCTGAAATGTATGATAAGTTTATAATTTATTAATCCTTTCTACGACAGTTTCTGGTTTGATCGTATGCATCACTTTTTCATAACCAGGAGGTACTTTATTACCATAAATTGAAGTTGGAATCTGGTCATATTTTGCTAAATTAGGCAAAATAGCGCGCTCCATAGGTTGCCCAAAAGGCATAAACCCGGTAAACGGATGAGTAACTCCCCATAAGGTAATTGTTGGCACTCCATACATCGCTGCTAAGTGCGCATTTCCACTATCCATGGATAACATAGCATCTAGGTTACCAATAAGTCTTAGCTCATCTTCAAAAGATAGTTTACCAACTATATTCGTTACGTTCTTATACTTACTTTCTATGTTGTTTAGAATATCCATTTCTCGTTTACCTCCTCCAAAGAGGAAAATCTCAAACCCGTCTTCCTTGTTCAAGGTCTCAATTACCTCAATCATTAATGCTAGTGGGTAGGTTTTACTTTCATATTGTGCAAATGGTGCAATCCCTAACCATTTTTTGGTCGAATTTTGAGTTATGGAAAGAATCTCGGGTGTTAACGGTTGTTTTTTAGGGAACTTATGAGTTGTAAGATCAATAGGATACCCTAAAGCAGAAAAAACATCAGCATATCGCTGGTGCGTTGTTTTTAATTGTTTAAACACCTTATTTTTTGATCGAGTCAATGCTTTTTTCTCTGCACGACCTTTATCGACTTGAACTGTTTTTATCCCTCGTAACGAAAATAGAGTTTTTAGCACATTAGAGCGCAATACATTATGCATATCGGCAACAGCATCTATCTTCCGTTTATGCAATTCATTCGATAATCGCGTAAGACCAATAAAACCTTTATGTTTATTTTCTACATCTGCATGATATACTTCTAGATTTTCAATATCAGAAAATATAGGTTCAAAGAACTTGCGGGTAAGTACTGTTAGTTTTACATCGGGATAAGTAGCTCTAAAAACTCTTAAAACAGGAACAGTCATTGCTATATCACCCATAGCAGAGAGGCGAATTACCAGAACGTTCGTTTCAAATTCTTTAGATCTCTTTATATTACTTCCCGCCACGCAATACTGGGTTTAATTCATCATCATTGTACATTTTCATTTGCTTATATACTTTCATGTATTTATCCCCATTTTCAATATCATTCAGTAATGTATCAATAGCAGTAGACAAGTCTACTTGTTGCTCTAGTAATACATTTAATTTGTTTTGGCATGCCGCTTTATGAGTATCTGTAGCCTCTTCTCGAATCGTTTCTACATGCATGTGATAAACTTTTAACGCCAAAATAGATAGTCTATCTACTCCCCAGGCAGGGCTTTCTGTATTAATGGTGGCATCTGTCTTGGGAGTTATCTCTTTATACAATTCTAAAAAATAACCGTCAATATATTCTACCATATCTGTTCGATCCTGATTAGAGGCATCGATCTTTCGTTTTAGTTTTAAGGCTGCAATCGGATCAATTTCTGGATCTCGTATGATATCTTCATAATGCCATTGCACAGTATCAATCCAACATTTTCGATATAGTAAGTGCTCTATAGCCTGTGATTTACTATCATATGGATTTGAGAATTCTTGATCTACACTATCGATCACGTGGTATTTTTCTATAACTTCTTTAAAAATGGAATTTGCTTTGTCGGTAAACATCTGTGCTATTATTTTTCTAAAATGTGTAAATATTCTATAATTTGTACGCTTTTATACTTTCTATAGTATTGTTTTATGCCCTTCGAACTGCTTATGAATTGATGTTCTTACCAATTCTTCAAAAGTTGGTTTTAACTTTATATCTTTCTCAATATACAGAACGATCATAAGTACGTAACCTTATTTTTTCGGCAGGTACAAAGGTATTATATTTTGCAATAGTATCTAGCATATGATAATTCAATCCACCTCAACAAAAATTATACGCCGGGTTTAAACACAAAACACTTCCTGTTATGGCATTAAAAAAAAGTATTACTATCGGTAGTAAACATCTAAAACAAATTTGTAGTTCTCTCAAATTCAATAGAAAAGCCTTTTATTTTTTTCTTAGCAATTATTCTTATTCCTTACTCCAATCATACATTCTTAAAACAATAATATTGTAAACGGAATCAGGATGAATACCCAAATATTTATCTCTTTAGCAAATTGATGATAATTCATTTCGAGATATGTAGTGCCAATAAGAGAAAGAGGTGTTGCTATAAAAAACAGCTCAGAAGTATCCTTTTCTGGTGCAATGGCCGCTACTACAATCGCCACAATTAAATAGATGATAACAACTCGTAATATAGGTTTTGTATTTGCCGTTTTTCTACCAAATTTGATAAGGTAGATTGAAAAAAAGAATACAATACAAATAGATATTATTCCTACAGAGAAAAGATGTTCTTTTATAAAGTAAGTTTGAAATGAAAATGATATCGAATCAATATAGGTGGCAATTGCAAAAAACGAATCATAAAACAACAGTGTAAAACAATTTGCGAATACGTAGATCATACTAACCCCAATAAAAGGAATAATCCAGTTTCTATAATTTTTGGGATCGAAAAACAGTATCCCTAAAAAAACCAAAATAATAAACCCAATACTCCAAAAATAAGCTAGCGAAGCCAAGCCGATAAAGATTGATGCATTAAAGATTTTGGCTTTAATGTGTTTTTCATTTCGCAGATGTAAGATGTTTTGTACTGCCAGTAATACAAATACGTTTGACAATAAAATAGGAAAGCTGGTTAGAGAATTAGGTAATATTGCGGTAAGAAAAGCATACAAAAGTATTGTAAATGTACCTTTATTGGTAAGGTCATTTTTTTGCGCTACAAAATTAAGGGCCAACATTGGTAAAATATACAAAAAAATACTCGCAGCTGTTAGTAAAATATGGCTGCTTTCGGCCTCAAAACCCTTTCTATAATGGGCAATGCCAAATAGTATACCCATATACAATGCCACAGCAATATAATTAATGGGTTTTGATTTACTAAAAAAGCTTGATAACACTACTATTTTTTATATTTTTGCACCAGACAATAGTAAAGAATTGTCTATTGGTATTATTGAACTAATTTATAAAAAGTTTTTAGTTTACCGCTTTAGACTTTTTACAAAGAAAATATAGAACAAGTTATGAAAGATTTTTTTGAAGCCATAGGGGCACTTTTTACAGATGTATTATTTATTCCTTTTGATTGGTTTAGAGCATTAGAATTAGAAAACTGGTTTGGTGCCAATATGCTTAATTGGGCGTTTATGTTCATTGGTTTTGCTGCTTTTATATATTGGATGAAGGAATTAAAGAAATTTAATGATAATAATGAAGAGAATAGAGATCCTAAAGCACATTCTTTTTTAAACTAAAACCTCCTCTGATCAAGAAGTAATTCTTGAGATTTCGGATGTTATAAATATTAAAAAAGCGTTTAATTTATATAAATTAAACGCTTTTTTAATTGTCTTATGTGTGTGAGATGTTTTTTACAAATCGAATCCTAGATCTTTTCTATAATACATCTTATCAAAATTAAGTTTTTCTATACTTTGGTACGATGTTTTAAGGGCCTTTCTAAAATCTTCATCCAATGATGTTATAGCAATTACCCTTCCACCACTAGTTACTACTTTATCACCCTCTAGAGATGTTCCTGCATGAAAAACAATAGAGTTTGTAATGCTATCTATACCTGTAATCTCTTTTCCTTTTTCATAAGCTTCTGGATATCCACCAGAAACAGTTACTATGGTAGCTGCACTTCGTTCATCTAATTCGAGATTAATCTTATCTAGCGATTGATTTCCGACATGCTGAAACAGTTGTACTAAATCTGTCTTTACTCTCGGTAGGACTGCTTCGGTTTCTGGATCCCCCATACGTACATTATATTCGATTACTTTTGGGTCATCCTCTACTTTAATAAGCCCTATAAAAATAAAACCTCTATAATCTATATTTTCTTTTTCCAATCCTTGTACAGTAGGTTTAATAATACGCTCTTCAATTTTAGTCATAAGTGTATCATCTACAAAAGGAACTGGTGAGATCGCTCCCATACCCCCTGTATTTAACCCTGTATCTCCTTCTCCAATACGTTTATAGTCTTTGGCTGTGGGTAAGGTTAAATAATTTTTACCATCGGTAAGTACAAAAACACTAAGCTCTATCCCATCGAGAAATTCTTCGATCACAACTTTTTCACTTGCTGCACCAAATTTTTTATTGGTTAACATATTTTCAAGCTCAGTTTTAGCCTCATCTATATCCTGAAGAATTAATACACCCTTTCCAGCGGCCAAACCATCTGCTTTAAGCACGTAAGGCGCCTGTAAAGTTTCTAAAAATCGCTTTCCATCTTCAACAGTATCGGCAGTAAAGCTTTGATAAGCTGCTGTAGGTATATTATGCCTGATTAAAAACTCTTTGGCATATTCTTTACTTCCTTCTAATTGTGCACCTTCTTTAGATGGACCAATAACTACAATATTTTTTAATTGGCTGTCTTCTGCAAAATAATCGCTTATCCCTTTTACCAATGGATCTTCTGGGCCAACTACAACCATTTCAATGTTCTCTTGTAACACTACCTCTTTAATCGCAGGAAAATCTGTAACTGCAATTGGTACATTAGTAGCTATACGAGCTGTTCCTGCATTACCAGGTGCTACAAATAAGGTGTCGCAAATCGGGCTTTGCACAATTTTATAAGCAAATGTATGTTCTCTACCTCCTGATCCGAGTACTAAAATATTCATGATTTATTATGGCTTGTTTTTATGGGCTCAAAAATAGTTTATTCGTAGTTGTATAGCTAATTCTTTCTAGATAAAAACTCATGCTCTTTATACGTGCTTCTCAAACTAATACTATCCTGCCATATAATAATCAGATGCCTTGATATAATATTTTAATCCTATTCATTACCATCATTGCGAATAATCCTACTACTCAAAATACTTCTCTTTTTTAAAAGCAAAGGGGTAACAATAGAAAAGAATACAATACCATTAAATCGAACTAACATAGATTCGAATACTAATGATATAAAGAGGATTAAAAAGACCGAAAACTCATTGCAACTCCTTTTCATGCGCATTGCCAATACAACAAAAATGCTAACCAAGACCCCAAATCCAATAATGCCTGTCTGTAAATATGTTTGCAAAAACTGATTGTGTGAATTATACTTACTCTTGTAATTAAGGGTATAATCTAATTCTTTATATTTTTGAATCAAAACATCATTTGCATCTCCTGTTCCATAACCAAATATGGGTGCATCTTTAATCAATTTGATACTGGCATCCCATGACAACAGCCTTGATTTTTCTGCAGTTGTTGCGTCATAATATTCTTCTACATTACTAAAATCTTTTATTCTGGAATAAAAATCAGATACTCTGGGGTTATTCAAAAACAGTAATAATCCCATCAAAAAAATAATAGTCATAGCGTATTTCTTTTGCTTATCAGCAATGTCAAGAACTAATAGTATTGACATTACAAACAAAATAAGATAGGCTGCAATTGAAGCTAATAAAAAAAGATATAGAAATAAGAGAATAACAATTACTAACTGTATTCGAGATTTCAACTTGTTTTTAAGATAATAACTTAATACCAGCAGTATGTATATAGAAATATAATTAGCATTAACTGATCTTGAAAATAAAGATCCAACAAAAAAATAATGCCAATTTTTTACAATTCCCTCTATAAACAAAAGGGGTTCTATGTTTTCTCTTTCATCAATAATATGCCATGTTAAGTTATCACCAGCCTTAAAAACATTAACAAAGAATGAAACAATTAACCCCATAAGCAAAAAGTCAAATAATCTTTTTACTGTAGTAGCATCTTCTTTAACAAATAGAAAAATTATAGGAAATAACAATAATGAAAGGGATCGTTGTACCAAATCAAATCCACTGATCAAATTATCGGTGTAGATCAACCCCAAAGACATTACAATAAAATATAAGGGGAAAAGCAATAATGACTTATCCAGAATAAATTTTTTTTCGGATCTAAACATCATGCCTATCCCAAAAATGATCGAAACTATAAAAAACGGGGTTGGGAGATTGATACCTAATGGTAGTAAAAAAAAGGCAATATACAGGCTGTTCCAAAAGGTCATTACAACCCAATGATCTTCTTTATAAAACATTTTGGTAGCCTGAGTTATGATGTTAACTGGTTGCACTTTTTATAAGATGTATTATGGGGTAGTTAACGTTTTTTTTGAATTTGTATTATCATATTTAGATATATATGCTTACACAACAACTATTTTTGCCTTTGGTATCACATGTTTTTAATGCGTAAATACAAATTTTATTTTTTTACAAGGCAAGCTAATATGCTTTTTCTTCTCCTCTAATCGCATTTATAGCAGTAAGAATAGTAATCTTAATATCTAAAAGCAATGACCAGTTCTCTACATAAAAAATATCATATTTTACCCGGTTAACGATATCCTTATTTGTTTCTATTTCGCCTCTAAAACCACTAACCTGAGCTAATCCTGTAATCCCTGGCTTTACAAAATGACGAACCATAAACTTATCCACTCGTTTTGCAAATTCTTCATTATGCTTTACCATATGTGGTCTTGGACCAACTACAGACATATCGCCTTTGAGCACATTAAGAAATTGCGGCAATTCGTCAATACTAGTCCTTCTAATAAATTTTCCCACCCTAGTAACCCTCGCATCACCTTTGGTTGCTTGATTAGCACTCGTACTAGGTTTCATCGATCTGTATTTATAGCAATAAAACTCTCTGTAATCCAACCCATTACGACGCTGTTTAAAAAACACAGGGCCTTTAGATTCTAATTGAATAAGAAATGCTATTAAAGGTGTTAACCATGAAAGGATGCCTATTAAAACAAATAAGGATAATAAGATATCAAAAGTTCTTTTTGCAAACTTATTTATAGAGTCATCCAATGGTATATCACGAAATGATAATACTGGAATATAGCCGTAGTAATTAAAAATTAATTTTTTGGTAAATATATCTTTATTGTCTGGTATAAATTTTAAGATTTTTAAATTATTCTCTGTAAAATTAACGATATTTCGCAATTGACTATTTGATAATTCTGCAATAGAACAATATACCTCATCGATTTCATTCTCTACGATATAATAAAAACACTTTTCAAGATCAAAATCTTCTTTATTTACACAGAATTTTTTTTGAAACTTATACCCAAAATCAGGTTTCTCTTTAAAAAATTTAATTAATTGATTTGTTTTTTTATTATCACCAATAACAACAACTCTTCTAATATTTCCGCCAAATATCCCTCTGTACTTGGATAGTAAAAAAAGTAAAACAAACTTAAAAAAAGTAACTAATCCAATTATTGCTACAAAATACTTCCCCATCTCCCATCTGCTAATATTTGGCTGTTTAAAAAACCCTATAAAAGCATAAAGAATAAGTGCAAAAATTAAAAATTGCCGAATTAAAGAAGCGATAATATGAACTAATTTCGAAAATCGCTTTATATCATAAAACTTGTTCTTACTGGAAAGGATAATCCATAAAACCGAAATATAAGCTGAAAATAAAAGGTTTTGATCAATATTTGTCTGAAACAATAAGGTGGTAAGATTTAAAATAAATAAATCTACCAAACAGAAAAGTGGTTTTATGTATACTGAATATCTACCGGTCCTACTTTTCATAAAGTATTAAGTTATTTTTTTAAAAAATCTCTATGTTCACTCTTTTGAAGTTCTTCTTCAGAAAATCCTCTAAAATAATCCAAAGTTAATTTCATCCCTTCAGATCTTCTTGTTTTTGGTTGCCAATCCAAAATTTCTTTTGCCTTACCAATATCAGGCTGTCGTTGCAGGGGATCATCAACTGGTAATGGTTTATAAATTACTTTTTGGTTTGTCTCGGTAAGCTTTACAATTTCTTCAGCAAAATCTTTGATTCTAATCTCATCAGGGTTACCTATATTTATGGGATATACATAATCACTAAAAAGTAACCTATAAATTCCTTCTACCAGATCATCTACATAACAAAAAGATCGTGTTTGTAATCCATTTCCAAATATAGTTAGATCTTCACCTCTTAATGCTTGTCCGATAAATGCAGGTACTACCCGTCCATCATTTAATCGCATTCTTGGGCCATAAGTATTAAAAATACGTGCAATTCTTGTTTCTAAACCGTGATAGGTATGATATGCCATTGTGATTGATTCCTGAAAACGTTTAGCTTCATCGTATACACCTCTAGGTCCAATAGCGTTAACATTACCATAATAATCTTCACTTTGTGGATGAACTAATGGATCACCATAAACCTCACTAGTCGATGCAATAAGAATTCTAGCATTTTTTTCTTTTGCAAGACCTAAAAGATTGTGTGTTCCTAAAGACCCTACTTTTAATGTTTGAATAGGAATCTTAAGATAATCTATAGGGCTGGCGGGAGATGCAAAATGTAATATATAATCTAATGCACCAGGGACATGAACAAATTTGGTTACATCATGGTGATAAAATTCAAAATGTTTTAGCTTAAACAGGTGTTCTATATTTTTTAGCGTACCTGTGATTAGGTTATCCATACCGATCACATGAAAACCTTCTTTAATAAACCGATCACAGAGATGAGATCCCAAAAAACCAGCTGCTCCTGTAATTAAAACTTTTTGCATAGCTATAATTTAATATCTTTCCTCCCTATAGAAAAATAGGAAATCTCTTCTTTTTCGATATCAACAATATCATAAAGATTTCTTCCATCAAAAATCAAAGGGTTTTTTAATCCTTCTTTTATTTTATTGAAATCCGGAGTTCTAAAAATACTCCATTCTGTACAAATGATTAGCGCATCTGCATTCTGAACCGCTTCATACATAGTAGTAACCAAGTCAATCTTATCTCCATATTTATCGGCTACATTTTTCATTGCCTCTGGATCAAATGCTCTAATCTTTACCCCTTCTTTTAGCAATTCATCAATCAGATATAATGCGGGTGCTTCTCTAATATCATCTGTCTCTGGCTTAAAAGCTAATCCCCATATTGCAAATGTTTTGTTAGATAGATCGTTATCAAAATATGTATTGATCTTTGGTAATAATGCAATTTTCTGACTATCATTGACTCTAATTACTGCATCCAGAATTTTAAAATCATATTCTGAATTTTTACCTGATTTATGAAGTGCTTTTACATCTTTCGGAAAGCAAGAACCTCCATATCCTATACCTGGGAATAAAAAACGTTTTCCAATCCTAGAATCTGTTCCTATACCTATTCTTACTTTATCAATATCTGCGCCAACTTTTTCGCAATAATTTGCAATTTCGTTCATAAAAGTAATCTTGGTCGCCAGAAAAGAATTTGCTGCATATTTAGTAAGTTCTGCAGATTTTTCATCCATCACAATTATAGGATTACCGGATCGCACAAAAGGCTTATATAATTTTTTCATAACCTCTATTGCTCTATCTGAGCTTGATCCCACAACAATTCGCTCTGGTTTTAAAAAATCATCTACCGCAAAACCTTCTCTTAGAAACTCAGGGTTTGAAACTACATCAAAATCACATGTTGTATACTTTGCAATAGTGGCTCGAACTTTTTCTGCTGTCCCAACCGGAACAGTGCTCTTATCTACTATTACCTTATACTCATTAAGTCGCTGCCCTATATCTTCTGCAACACCAATAATATATGATAAGTCTGCAGAACCATCTTCTTCTTCTGGAGTGGGTAATGCTAAAAAAATAACCTCGCCATGTTTTAGACCTTCTTCAAGAGAAGTAGTAAATTTTAATCTCCCAGCTTTTATATTTCTATCAAACAACATATCCAGGTGTGGTTCATAAATAGGGACTTCACCCATACTTAATTTTTGAACCTTACTCTCGTCTATGTCTATGCATACAACTTCATTCCCGGTCTCAGCAAGACATGTTCCTGTTACTAATCCCACATATCCAGAGCCTATTACTGCTATTTTCATGCTTTTATTATTTGCTCTTTTACATTATTATGAAAAATACATCTTTTCTAACGTCTTTTTCAAGGAATATTCATTAGAAAAATCATCAATAATGCTATGTAACTTTTGTGTAGACCCTTTTAAGCTTTTAATATCATTCTTGCGAACAAACTTTGGGTTAATTTTAGTTTTAATTTTATAATTGGTAATTTCTTCCATATAAGATAAAATTTGTTCAATACTATTCGTTTTAGCAGAACAAACATTAAGTATTTCTGATTTGCTATTACTTAATAAGAGTTGGTGATAACAATTTATCAAATAATCAATATCATTAAATTCTCTAAAAACATTAATATTTCCCAGTTCAATTTCAGAAGATTTATTTTTATAGTGTTTTATTATTTTTGGTACTAAAAAAATTTCAGCTTGGCCTACTCCTGTATAATTAAAAGGCCTTACAATAAGAATATTAAGTTTTGAGAAGTAGTTTTTAACCATGTTTTCCATAGCCAATTTACTATTGCCATAGTGATTAACAGGTTGAGGGCACATATCTTCGGAAAGTATATTTCCTATATTACCATAAACGGCAGCACTACTTGCTATAATTATTTTTTCAGGACTTATTTCACATTCAATCAGTGCTTCGAGAAGGTTTATTGTTCCAAAAACATTCACTCCATACATTTCATTTTGATTATCTCCTGCAACAAAAGATATTGCAGCCGTATGTATTATATAGTCTGGTTGTATGTTTTTTAATACTTCCTTTATTTGTTCCTTTTTTGTAATATCACAAAGAAAGTGATTTGGATTTTTAGATGTTGTATAGGTTGTTCCAAAAACATTATAGTTTTTCTCTTTATAAAAAGATTCTAAATGTTGGCCTGTAAAACCCGAAATACCTGTTATGAAAATTGTTTTCTTAGAAAGATCCGCCATTTTCATTTCTTTTAATATCACTTTTCACCATCATATCTGCAAGCTCTCCTAAAGTTGTTTTTGCTTTCCATTTCAAATTCTTTTCAGCTTTTGATGCATCTCCTATGAGTAGATCAACCTCTGCTGGCCTATAAAATTGTGGGTTAACTTTTATAAGTGTTTTTCCTGTTTTAGTATTTATACCTATTTCATTTTCATTATTTCCTTTCCATTCTATGTCAATATTAACTGTTTTAAATGATAATGTAACAAAATCTCTAACAGTTTGTGTTTGGTTTGTCGCTAAAACATAGGTATCTGCTTCTGGGGCTTGTAGAATTTTATACATTCCTTCAACATATTCTTTTGCATATCCCCAATCTCTTTTTGCATTTAGATTTCCTAGTTCTAATACATCTTGTTTATTCAAATGTATTTTTGCAGCTGCATCGGTTATTTTTCTTGTCACAAATTCTTTTCCTCTTAATGGAGATTCATGATTAAATAATATACCGCTTGCTGCAAATAAATCATAAGATTCTTGATAATTTAAAGTTGCCCAATGTGCAAAAACTTTTGCTACTCCATATGGACTTCTAGGATGAAAAGGTGTTTCTTCATTTTGCGGTATTGCATGAACTTTTCCAAACATCTCTGAAGTCGAGGCCTGGTAAAATTTAATTTTTGGATTGATTGTTCGTATTGCTTCAAGCAGATTTAATACTCCGACACCTGTAATATTAGCAGTAGCAATAGGTTGCGTAAATGAAACTCCAACAAAACTTTGAGCGGCCAGGTTGTAGATTTCATCAGGTTCTACATCTGCTATAATTCTATATGCACTGGACAAGTCTATTAAATCATATTCTAACAAGTGTAGGTTTGGGTGATTTTCTATACCTAACTCTTCTATTCTCCAAAAATTAGTAGAGCTCGTTCTTCTATACGTTCCATAAACTTTGTAATCCTTGCTTAGTAAAAGCTCTGCTAAATATGCTGCGTCTTGACCTGTAATTCCTGTAATTATAGCCTTTTTCATTTTCTTCTTTCTTTAATAATTTTATTAAATGTTTCTTCAATATTTTTTCTAAACAATTCTTTGTCAAATTTTAGTGCGAAGTTTCTAATCTTTTCTGGCTCAAAAACATCATAATTATCTTCAAGAAAGTTTATTGCACTTAATATGGATTCAACTGTTTGATCTTCGAAATAAACTCCAGTATCATCACTAGTTAACTGTTGGTCTACAAATTTTCCTTTTACTGTTTCTAAAGATCCTCCTTTTCCATATGCAAGTACTGGTGTTCCACAGGCCTGAGCTTCGATAGGGATAATACCAAAATCTTCTTCTGCCGCAAAAATAAATGCTTTGGTTCTTTGCATATGGTCTTTTAACACTTCAAAATCTTGATATCCAAGAACAGAAACATTGTCGCCTGCTTTTTCTTTCACCTTTTTAAACTCGGGGCCATCTCCAATAACGACAAGTTTTTTATCGGGTATTTTAGAAAATGCCTCTACAATAAGGTCTATTTTTTTATAAGGAACAATTCTAGAAGCAGTAAGATAAAAATCTTCTTTTTTATTTTCTAATGTAAAAGCATCTACATCTACCGGAGGGTAAATAACTTTATAAGATTCTCTACGATATGTTCTCCAAACTCTTTTTTCAATATATTTAGAGATAGGGATAAATGCATCAACTCTGTTAGACGTTCCTAAATCCCAATTTCTTATATAATGTAATATACTTTTTGCTATAAAAGCTTTAATTCCTTTAGTTAAATTAGCTTCTTTTAAATATTGGTGATAAAGATCCCAGGCATATCTAATTGGAGAGTATATGTAACAGATATGTGTTTGATTTGCATTAGTAATTACACCTTTTGCTACAGCATGAGAAGATGAAATAATTAAATCATACTCTGATAAGTCAAATTGTTCTACTGCAAAAGGAAATAAAGGAAGATAGTTTTTCCATTTGGTTTTAGCCTTTGGTAGTTTCTGAATAAACGAATTATTAACTCTACTCGGGTCTATCCCTAACTTTTTAATACTCTTATCATCAGAAACAAGAACAAATATATCTGCTTCTGGATAAATTTCTGTAAAAACTTTAAAACAACTTTCGGATCCTGCTATTACAGTTATCCATTCATGTATTATGGCTACTTTCATTAATCAAAATCTTCTGGTGAAATAGATTTCCAATGTTTTAACGCGTTTTTAAAATCGTATTTAAATTGAAAACCATTATCAATTAGATATTGTGGTTTTATGTTTGTAGGAAACCCTGCCTTTTTTACTCTCACAGGGTGGATATCAGATTTTTTTCCAATAATTTTAAACAGTATTTGAACAAAAAAAGCAATAACTGCTAGTATATTAACGGGTAATTTTATTGTTGGTTTTTTAATCTTTAGGTCTTCTTTTGCAATATTAACCATTTCATTTAAAGGAACAACAGGGTTCTCTGCATAATTATAAACTATATATCTTTCACTTTTTTTAATAGTAAACAACATACTTTCTACAAGCCCATACACATAGCCATATGCTTTAATTACTTTCCCTCCATTTGGTAAGACAAAAGCTCCTTTTTTAAGTGCTTTAATCATTCTAAAAACGTTACCTGGATCTTTTGGCCCAAAAATAACACTTGGTCTTACAATGATAAGTTTTCTTGAATCATCTTCTGCTAACCATTCTTTATGGATTTTCTCTGCAAATCCTTTTGATATGCCATAAGCCGTTTCGGGGTATAATGGAGAGGATTCTATTCTTTGGTCTAGAGATTTCCCATAAGGAGCTATACTACTGGTAAAAAAAATATTTTTTATTCCGCTTTCTCTGGCAAAATCATTAATATTTTCTGCTCCAGGGATATTTGTATCAAAATATTCCTGAAACTCATGACCAGGTTCTCTGTGTATTGCTGCAAAATTGAATATCCAGCTTTTGTTTAGATCAATGTCTAAAAAATCAAGATCAAATTCTATTTTTTTTCTTACATCTGTTATTATGTAATTAACATTACCTTTTTCTAAATACTCATCAAACCCTGTAAGAGGTTTAATGTCTGCAATAATATAATTATCAAATTCGTTTTTGTTCAGTAGTTCTCTAAGTAAATGAGTTCCTATATACCCACTACCTCCGAAAATTATTGCGAAAGCCCTCATATATCAATTTATTGGAATACAAATATATTTTTAATAAAGTAGTTTACAGCACGATTCCTTCTTGTTTTTTTATATATAAATTAAGGTCGTTAAGAATACTTGAGCAATCATTTAGGCTTTTGAACAATTAATAAGTGATTTTGAGCAAACCATGGAAATAATTTACTTAAAATATACTTATCCATTCCGTAAATAAATTTTGTTAAGAATTTAACCCATTTACTGTCTTCGTTATAGCGCATCAAAAAGACCGCTATCGTATTTTTTGGTGCGAATCCATACCTTTTATACTTTTTTATTTCAAAGCCAGCATCAGTTACTTTTTTCTTAATTTCACTTTTGGTATATAAATAGGTATGATGTGTTCTTCCTGTTGCTCTACTAAATGCTTCAATCCAAGATCCCTTATTTGGTAAATGTCCAATTACTAAACATCCTCCATTGCGAAGTATACGATATAGCTCAGAAAGTGATTTTTCATCATCTCCTCCAAACTCACGTACATGTTCTAAGACTCCACAAGACACAGCTATATCATATGAGTTATCCTCATAAGGGAGTGCTATTGGTTCTCCCGTTAATTCATATGTAAATGAAGATTTTTTAGATAGGTTTTTTAACGTTTCCGGATATATTGTATACTCATCTTCAACCGGGCTATAAGCGTGAACCTTTTTTCCTAAACTGCTTTGTACAAATGAAAAATGTCCATACCCCGCTCCCCAATCTAACAGGTCATTTCCTGGTAAGGCTGCTGTAATTTCATGAAGTTCTTCATATTGCTTTAAATAAAAGTAAGCTCCCAGAACACTATCTTGGTTATCAATAGATTTTAATTCTTTACCCAAAGCATTAAAAACATTGGTTAAGGTTTTTTTTTCGATTACATCACTCATAATAAATTTTTAATTCTAATAGTTTTTTGAGATGTTGGGTCAATAAGTTGATTTTTATTTAATGACACATTATGCATTGGTTATACTTTTTAAATGTATTGTTTTAATTCTAGAATCAAAAATCAGATCTATTCTATGTTTTTTTGCTGATTTTGATAATCTTTTAATAGTATTGATGAAAAAATAGCAAATATTAATATTCCTTTAATTAGATATAAAGAGGACTCTGTGAATAATGATAACATAAAGAGCGTGCAAAATCCAATTAATGGCAAATTCATAACACTAAATAGGTTTTTTAATCTAAAAAATGGATGAATTAACAAATATAGTAATGATATGAGCCCCATAATCCCCATATCGAGATAATGCTTAAGGTATTGATTATGAAGATCAAATCTAATATATTCTTCTCTTGGGTCTCCATTTTGAATAACATAATCTTTTAGTATTTTTTTACCTTGCCCCAATCCTTCTCCTAAAACAAAATAATTTTGCTTAATTTGATCAAGAGCTTTTGGCCATAGATACACCCTTTCGTCATTAACTACACCAAGCACTTTGGCCTTTAATAAAGGCGAATTTATAGCTAAAATCCCTATTAAAAACACAGCACCAATTATCCCAATAATTTTTATTAATGATATTTTCTGATCTTTTTGATAAAGGAAAAACGACAAAAGATGAATCAAAATATTAATCACGATAGGTGTTCGTGCAGACAGGAAAAAAATATTTATGTTGAATATAATGAGTAAAAAAATGTTCCAATATTTATTTGAAAATATCTTCATAAAAGAATTACTTAACAAAAAGATATTTGCCAAAATCAACAAATAGCACCAATACGTGGGATGAGCACCAACAATATGTGGATATTTAAACTGTAAATAGGTTGAATTGCCGCTAGTTTTATTCATGATTTCTATCCACTCTGCTTGAGTATATATAAACCATGAAAATTTTATAAGAGAATATATCAAAATCACCAGCATCGCGATGATAAAGGTCTTTATGAATATCTTAATTCTATCTGTATTAAGGTTACTCGAAAATACTATCGCTGGTATTAAAAGTAGCGAAACCTGCCTTTCTAATACTTTCATTGCTAATTTAACTTCTATTGCAAAAAAAGAATATAAAATAAATATTGATATATATATTACATAGGGCAATAGTAGTTTTTTATTTGCTGCGAAATTTTCTTTTTTATTTTCTTCGAACAAAAAAGAAACAACTAATAAAACGATCGCAACAGGAACAAGTTTTTCGCCAAAAAAAGTAACCATAATTGGTAACAAGGCTAATAAAACGGGAGTTACTTTTTCTAAAATATTTTTATATTTTTTTGAATTAGTATACAATCCAGATACGTTCATAGTACTATTTTACTTGATATTTGAGTATTACCTCAGCGTTATATTTGTTCCAAATTATTTTCTTCTAAACCTTTCATTTTATTTTGTTTTAGAAAAAGTACAATGAAAATTGCATATAGCCATCCGGTTTGAGCGGCAAACAAAATGGGGTTTACCAATAACTCCAGATGGAAAAAAACAAAAGTACCAAATATAGCCAATTTATCTCTGCTCCTTCTCTGTAAAAACAACAACAACAAATACCAAATCATCATCAAATACAAAATAAAAAAGAAAAGTCCATTCCTATAAAATATATCTATCAAAATATTGTGAGATGTCTCATAGTCTTGTTTTGTTGCTGTATTATAAAAGTCTATTCCTCCGTTACCATGACCAAATAAGATTTGAAAAATAGATGAATCAGACATCCTAGAAAATATATCTATCAACAATGCTCCTCTTCCCGAAAAGAAGTCGTCTAGCTTCGTTTTACCATTAAACACACTAAAAAATCTATCTTCAACTTTATCAATGATTAGATCCATTTTTCCGGTTAAAATCAAAGCCAAGATCCCCAACAACATAAGTAAAAGAGAATATCTAATCAGTAATCTAAGTGTCTTTCTATTAGTATCATAAATTGATGTAATAAATAGTGTAATAATTAGCCCTAATAATGCCCCTCTAGACATGGTAAGAATAACAATTATTAACCAATAAAGTGATAGGCATATTCTTAATGTTTTATTTTTTATATAAAAAAAACTAATCAGAAAAGCCAGTCCTACAATCAAAGCAAAGTTATTCACTCCTCCTATAAACAAAGCTTCAATCCTCTCATTTGCAGCTGTACTTAACATAAAAACATGATCTGGCTCTTCTATAAAAACTCGAAGTGTAGATACGAAAGCGATAATCAGGAAAGAGTTTAAAAAGGTGTTTAATGAGATCTTATAATGAAAATGATAAACCAAAATAAAAACCAAAGTATTCTGTAAATAAATAAAAGTATTAACTGTTTGGATTTTTATTAGAGAACGATCAAAAAAAACAACGTTAACTACAGTAACCAAAACTGTTGAAAGAAAAACCACTAGAGAAAATAAGACATCTTTTTTAGTTAAAATATTCCCTTTTGTCAAAAAGAATAAAAAAAAGAATTCTATTAAAATTATAAGGGTAGACGCATAAAGGTTCCCTATTCCTTCTATTGCTATAAAATTAAGAGGAATAGAAAAAAATAAAACAGATAACGCAGATTTAGATGTCAATTTCATTATCGAAATCTATTACATTTTTAAAAATTTTATAAACAGACTTATCTTCTTCAACCAAACTTGAATTGATAGCATACGCTTCAATATCGAATAGCTCTGCCTCTATTAGTGTTGTAGATGAATAGCTATAAGCATGCGTACTCATATTAAACGCTTCTATTAAATCATCTATCGGTGTAACATTAGAATTTATAATTGTCGAATTATCTTCGTTGCAGGCGGGATGCCTTTTAACTAATACCTTATCATGTTTATTAATAAGATATGAAATCACTTTTTCATTCAAATAGTTTTCAACTTCATTACTACACAGACTAGATTTACTTAGACATTGAGTAAGAAAAAGAGCTATGGATCCCTCCTTAGTAATTGTTTTTTTTTGATCCAGAAGTTCTGCTTTTAAAAACCCCAAATTAACTTCAACATTACTTCTATCCCAATCGAATTCATTGATTAAAAAATCTTTATATATTTTACTATAAACTATATATTTATCGACAATTTTACCTCCAAACCCTACGCCTAAAGGATATATTCCCATGGTTATCTTAAAAAAATTATTAATTAATTTTCTTATTGGACTTTTGGGTTTTAAAGAAAACTCAAAAACCCCATGCTGCAATCCTATAGATTCAATCGTCGGAAAGTCTTTTTTTATTGCTTTTATAATGTTATGTGCTATATATCCTTCAACATTTGATAAATATATTTGTACGACCTCGCCTTGTTCATTTTCATTTTTAATCCAGTCTCTCAACTTTATATATTCTTGCCTTATCTTTCTTCTGTATCGGATTCTTTTTACAATTGAATTAATCGAATTACCTAAACCAAGGTCTTTTAAATTTTCTAAACTATAACTTCTAAAATTGTATTTATCGATTATATATTTATATCGCTCTTGTAAATGTTCTTCGAGAGTAATAAACAGCTTTATTTGATTTTTTTCCACACCAAAATTCCTTTATAAAATGTAATTGTACAATTTATTAAATAACTTATAAATAAAGCTAATGCAGCACCATAAACATAAAATTCTCTTATAAATATTATATTTAGAACTATATTTATGACAAAGGTTATTCCACTTATTTTCATAAGGTCCTTATCTCTATTTGCAACATACAGTATAATATTTGGTATTGTTGCTATATTAAGCAAGAAAAATGAGCCTAATAGAATATATAAAAGATTTATATTATCTATTAATTCGCTTTTTCCTATAAGATTTAAGAGAATTTCAATAGTAAACACAATTCCTACTATTAAAATTATAGATGAAATAATTACTAAAATGCTATATCTATAAATTTTTTCTTTGAACCCTGAGATTTTCTTTTCATTCATTTCAATTAACTCGGGCAAATAAACCAAATAAAATCCAGAGGTGACAAATATGTAAATCAAAGATGCAATCGAAAACAGAAATGAATAAATACCCACTTCTTTCGTTCCATAAAAATATTCAATTGCAAATTTGTCAAAAAACTCTAGCCCCTTGGTAAATATCATCAACCCAATAAAAGGTAATAAAAAGCGAAAGGTTTTTTTAAATTCTACTATTGATAATAGTTTTATTTTAATGTCTTTTTTTGAAATAACATATTTGAAAAAAAAGTAGCTTGTAATTATCAAAAGAATCAAATAGGAGATAAACATTAAAAAAACAACGCTCTTAAGTTCTAATTCTTCAAATAAAAAATGGTAGCCAAAAATTAATATCAAAAAAACAACAGCTTTAGAAATCAATAAAATATTGGCTTTCCTTATTTGCTGCATCATTATTAAATATCTGTATATTTCCTGATTAAAGTATTCACAAAAATTAATAAAAATGATAAAAATGACAATGAAAACACTTAAAATATCATGAGGTATCAGATAAAAAAGAGTAGCTAACTGAATCATGAACGTTACCGGGAACATGGTAATAAAAAAACTTAGATGATCGTTTATTTTATTAGAATTATCAGTTCTTTTGGCTACCTCTCGATTTCCAAACATATAATACTCTACACCATAAATGTATACCGAAATCATTACAAAATAAGTAATTAACTGATATGACCCATAATCAGATAACGATAGTACTTTAGCTAAAAAAGTAAGTGTTAAAAATTTAGATGCAATTGAAATTAATCTTGATGCAATGCTTTCAATGCTTTTTTTCACTATTCGATAATTCTTTTAATTATTTTTGCCGGGTTTCCAGCTGCTACACAATGATCTGGAATGCTTTTAGTAACAATACTACCAGCTCCAATAACACTATTCTTTCCAATGGTGACTCCGGGCAAAATAACTGCATTTGCACCTATCCAACATCCTTTTTTCAACGTTACTTGTTTTGCTTGTGTATGACCCATATCAATTATAGAAATAGAGGGGTCTGGGCCTTCAAATTTATGATTTTCTATATAAATATGAACCCCTGATCCAATCAAAACATCATCTTCGATTAGAATTGACAATTTTAGAGTAGAAGTTTCTCCATGGATCATCGAACCAGGCCTAATCACTACTCTTTTGCCTATTGAAATCTGAGAACATCCAACAATAAAGCAACCTGGTCTAATTTCGGCGGTTGGATCAAAATATAAAAATTTAGAAGTACAATATTTTAGCATTGTACTTCTAAAAAAAAGTTTCCAATAATACCAAGGTACATCTGGTCCAATTCTATCCGTTGCTTTCCAGAATTTTATCCTCGATATAATCTCCTTGATCATAAAAATAGTTTAATCTTCCAAACCATTCTTGGCAACTGTATGTCTTAATTGCCATTCTTCTTTTTCGTTTTTGCCCCATAAATGCGGAGATCTGAACTTATCACAAAGCTCATGAAAACGATCAGGTTTCATATCAATATACTCCATAACTTCATCAAAATATCTGTCAGGGAATTCTCCATCAAATCGGTTGACAAGAGCAACACCTTCTTCTCTTGTGATATGTTTATTTCTTATTTCTTGAGCTGCATCATATGTAGCACGACCAATTCCGAATTTAATGAAAGTTGTATAAAAATGTAAGTCATCTATCTTATCATCAATACCACTATATTTACTATATGTTCCTTGTGTTCTATGTGGTCTAGCTTTAAAGCCCGTGTTTTCAACAGCATAATAATAAACTTCTTGTGGTGTCCATTTTAAATAATACCCTAAGTAATGAACTTCTACATTAGATTGCTCTAGTTCTTTGGTTGTAGGAGGGAAAAAAGACATCAAATCACTTAATCTTACATCATGCTTTTCCATTAATTCTTTAACAGAAACTCCTGCTAAATAAATCTCATCTAATTTTTCAAAACTATAATAAGATTTATCTCTTAAGGAACTGGTATTATCTGCTAAAGGGTTTCCATATTCAGCTTCATTTTCACCATAAAATATTAAATTAATTCCATATCTAGCCGCTACTTTAGGTGCAAGATTTTTTTGCCCCAGAATAAATGTTTGAAATGGATGCATTAAATTTTCAATAGATAATTTGGTTAGTAATTTCATTACTTTTCCATTACGATAAAAAGAAATGTTATCAAACCCACTATCTAACCAGTTTTTCCAGTTTTTCAAACCATAATCTGTGTATAAAATTGGTGGCCATGTTACTGTTAATGGGTTCATGCCATACTTGTATTTTAATACATGCGCTTGATAAGCACTATCTTTACCTCCACTTCCTGGAACTAAACAATCATAAGACCCATCGTTCTTCCTATACTTGTCTAAGAGTTTTACTAACTCTTCTTCTCTCATCCCCCAATCAATATTGTCTTTTATTTCTGCTGTTCTACATGCATCACAGACACCATCTTCATCAAAATTCATGGTGGTTTTTTTACTGTCTTTAGTATGTTTAAATTCTATAGCAGATGTAGGCCTTTGATTAGACATTACACATTTGGTGCAAAATTTTACTTCTTCTGGTAAGCCATAGAATGCTTGGTGTTTTTTACTTTCTGACATTATATTAAATTATTTATTGAAGCCCAGTTTTTATATATAGACAATCCTTTTTCTCCACTTTTTTCTGGATGAAATTGAGTTGCAAAAATATTATCTTTTAAAATAGATGAACAAAATTCTATTCCCGAATAATTTGTTTTGGTTAAAATACAACTTTCACTTGTTGGTTTAACAAAATAAGAATGTATGAAGTACATAAATTCGTTATTTTTTAATTCAACGAAAGCCGTGTTTTCCCATTCTTGATTAGCCGAATAAATTTTGTTCCAAGTAATATGCGGCACTTTAACTTTAGAGTTTTCAAAATTTTCGGGAAACTTTTTTATAACTCCAGATATTATGTTTAAGCCTTCTCCTGCACCAAATTCTTCACTTTTAGAAAAGAGTAATTGCTGACCTAAACAAATCCCAAATAAGGGATTTCCATTGTTTGTTTTTTCTTTAATTGCAGAAACAAGGTTTAATTTCTTAAGGTTATTCATACCTTCAATAAATGCTCCTACACCAGGAAGAATTAAAGCGTCTGCGTTTAAAATATCTTCTCTATCAGAACTTATCTTAGCATCTATACCGACTGTATCACATGCTTGTTTAACACTAAACAGGTTTCCTAATTTATAATCTATTATGACTACCTTCTTATTTGTCATATTCTACATTCGATTTCATGGTTGACTAAATCTTGTTTTAATTCTTCAATACTACATGGTTCAAAAGTATGAAAACTCCTTTTTTGTTTTAAAAATTCTACATTTCCTTCATTCTTAGAAACATTGGTTTCATTTTCTTTTATATAATGGTAATGTAATAAGGATGACATCATTACTGCATCCGAATCTCCTTTTTTCAATATGTCTGTAACATGCTGTGTTTTACCAGCGCCTCCATGAGCAATTACAGGAATACTAACCATATTACTTATTTTAGATACTAAATCTATATCATACCCTTGACCAGTTCCTTCATTATCTACAGATGTAATTACAATTTCTCCTGCACCTAATTCGTCTATTCTTTTGGCCCATTCAAACACGTCTACACCAGTATATTCTCTACCATTATCAGTATATGCCAAATATCTACCATCTGACTCTTTTATAGCTTCTATTGCGACAAGGATAGTGGATGAACCAAACATTCTGGATGCTTGTTTAATTAAATCGGGATTCTTAATCGCAGCGGTATTTAGGCAGACTTTATCTGCCCCTACTCTCAATACATCTTTTATATCAGAAATTGTCCTAAGGCCACCACCAACGGTAATAGGGATAAAAATACTCTTTGCTGTTTCAGAAATAATATCATGCAAGCTATTTCTTTCATATAATGAAGCAACTACATCCATAAACATTAACTCATCTGCTCCTTGATCATAATAGTATTTTGCAAAATCTGCAGGTTTACCCAATACCCTTAATCCTTCTAGATGAATTCCTTTAACCAAATTAGGTCCTTTTATATCTAGTCTAGGTATTATTCTAACTGTTTTCATTCTATATTTTCTATATTTTAGGCATACATATTTCTAAAAATGAATTGCCTTTGTTTTTTGATTAAACAATTTGACAATTAAGATTTTTTTTAAGTATATGCTAATGCCCATTTAGAGGCAGCTAAACTACAAAAAAATATGCTAAACTTATTCTTTACTTACATCTTTATACTAAGAATTTTAAAGAATATTTACGCCATTAACACGACTTTTTACTGTACGTTTTTAACACTATTTACACGATAACATTTATATTTTTCAATTTTTATCTTCTTTTAAAAATATTGT
The DNA here is from genome assembly GCF_051627225.1 of Aquimarina macrocephali. Lineage (NCBI taxonomy): Bacteria > Pseudomonadati > Bacteroidota > Flavobacteriia > Flavobacteriales > Flavobacteriaceae > Aquimarina > Aquimarina macrocephali. The sequence goes on along the minus strand of NZ_CP151795.1, from coordinate 1,996,708 downwards.
TCTCTTCTTTATTTATTTTAAGTATTTCTTCAATAGATTCAGCACTTAGTAAAGAAGAAATTTGCCAAGTGATTTTACTATCACCTCTATAACCATATTGTCCCACATTGATTTTATCTATCATAATATCTGGCAGATTTGTAGAAGACACAAAGTATTTTGATTGTTTAAAGGTAAATGAGGAAACATTGTTTTTAAAATCAAAGGATGGGCTTTTAGATTCTGATTCTCCTAATAGAGTTTTATCTCTTGGATAAAGATGTAGGAAAAATCTACTTTCTTTTTGGATTTCAGAAATCGAACCTTTGCGCAGAAATACTATTTTAGTATGTTCTCCAAACTTAGCAATATATATTTTGTAAATACTATCTCCATAAATTGGCCTTTGATCTAATAATTTTACAAATTCAGAATTTGCCAATTCTTTAGCTCTTGTATTTTCTTCTATATCTTTTTTATATTGATTTTTCTTTTGTACTTGAAAAAAAATAATTGCCATTAATAAACTTAAAAAAACAATAAAACCTGATTTTTTATAGAATAGAGAAGTATAATTTTTGGAGGGAATTTTTTTTTTGTTTTTTCTAGTCATTAAACATTAATTACAGTTCGACTTCCTTAAAATTTCAATAAAATTAAGCTATATTATTATTAATACGTTATTAGAATGTTATTTGATCATGAATAAAATCTATCCCTTGAACATATTTTGAATTCTTCGATAACCGTGTATTAAACTGTTGCGTGATTATTCTGGAATCCACATCTTCATTAATACTATATTTTAATTCTAAAACTATAATACTTTCGTCAATAGTTCTTCTAGAATCTTTATAATTTATGTAATTGGGGTTAAAGAACTCTTGATTGTAATCCAAAGTTACTCTATATCTTCCACAAAAAGATAAAAAATACCTACGCTCATAAGAGCTTAAAAGCGCTGGTTGTAGTTGATAAAACTTATTTTTCATCGCCAGATTGTCTTCCAGCCTGTTTATAATTATATTTTGCAATTCTGATGGAGTATTAGTATCAAGATTAAAGGAAAAGTTCGTAAACTTATGTCTTACCTTATCTCCAACCTCACCTTTTTTCTTTTTAATTTCTATTGTAGGGTTTTCAATCAACGAAAAATCTTGCCCATACCATCTTAATCTATACTTTAATCTTTCACCAACACCAATAACATTTTGTCTATAAAAACTTAAATCATTATCATCAAAATATACATTATTAATCTTTCTTTCTTCAAAGATTTCAGTGAAACAAAAACTGTTCAAATATAGTTTCTGAATCAAATCGTTTAGGTGAATTTTAGAAAAAACAAACTTTCTTTCAAATCTAAGTTCATTGTTTAAATCTTTATCTACTACTTTTACCATATTCCTTTCCGTACATTTTTTCTATTACTTTGGAGCTTTTTGTTTCCATAAAAACTCTATCGATCGATAGTTTAGAGTTTTTTTCAATCAAGTAATCTAGTTCATTATTTAACAATTTTATATCAGATACAGCTATTGATCCAGGTCCAAATTCACTTTTCTTCTGAAAGCATGAAAAAGCCAATCGAGAATTTGAAATATTAACGTCATTTAATACAATATGAGATAAATCTTTACTCACAATACCAATTTCCCCTCCAGTTATTCTCACTTTTTCGCCCGACAATTTACTATCTTCACCTATACTAATTGCTTTATCAGAAGGTTTTAAGATATCTATATTACTTATTTTTAAGCTTGATCCTGAAACATCAATGCCATCATTGCCTAAATTAACAAATTTACTATTAACAATACTTCCTTTTACAAAATCCCCATCAAAAGCATCTGACATTGTATTACGAAAAACAGAAGAATCGATATGAAATTCTGATCTAATAATATTAAGCCCATCCTCACTTCGATTGTTTTCAAATACTGAATTTGAAATATTGACATCAGACTCATTAAAATTTACAGAACCAGATAGACTCCATTCTGATGATTTTGGATTTGAAAGATTGTTAAAATTGCAATATTCTAGGATTGATTTCTCTTTTGCATTAGAAATAAAAATGCCGCATCCGGTAGCATCTGAAGAGAAAAAATTAATAGGAGATTCTTTTGTTCCCTGACAAAATATAGGAGAGAAAGAAACTAATGAGGCTTCATCTTTTAAGTCTAAACTAAATCCTTTTTCTACAATAACTTTATAGCCAGACGGAATACGAATAGTTGTATTTGTAATATGTTTCCCCGAATTAAAGTAAATAATACTATCCTTTTTGTTTAATGAAATAAAATCAAAAGAATCAAGATTGAATGATGAAAATTCTTTATAGTAAGTAGCAAAATCAGTATCCTCTTTTGTATAAGGTATAATTTTATCAGATCTTTTGTAACCAGATCCTAGTATATTATAATTAAGATTTATTTTTGCTAAGTCCTTAGGGTATCGAAATTCTCCCTTTTTGTTTTTTTTTGAAACAAAAGCATTTATAAATGAATCTTCTAAAATAAAACCTACAACCCTTCGCTCTTTTGGGTAAATAATAATATTGTCAGAAAATGATTTTGATAAAGCTTTCCCTTTTTTTGTTTGCAACCCGTTAATTACAACTGGAAATCCAGAAATATTTTCAATATCAACAAACATTTGCCTAGAGTCATGTGTATACAAATATGAAACAATAGTATTAGAAGGATAGATTTGCTTTTTGATAAAATTAATGTTGTGTTCTAAAATAGAAATATCAAAGTTGGTATTGTACTCAGAATTCATATTTGATATTAAGGAGTTTAACTCCTTAAAATTTATCAAATTTTGTAAAAATTTATCACTACTTACTATTCCTAGTTTCTCAATCAATTTTTGTTGATATAATGTATCTTTTCCATGAAAAGGATAATTCAATATATGATCAATTTTATGACCCGAATCTGAATCATATGAGATCGGTTCTAACTTACTTGTTATCGGATTATAGTATATCCTTAAATTGTGCCAGATCAACCCATGCTCACCTCCAAACAGGTTGGATAGAGCAACAAAAAAAGTTAATTTGTCTACATCGAAGGCTTCAGAAATTTTTAAATTTCCATTTCTTAATTCATTCAGAAGGTTTTTAGCCGTTTTAAATTGTTTTGACAAGTTAGGAGAAGTTAATACTTTATTCTCATTAAAAACTCTTATCGGAGCATTCATAAATGAATGAAGGTCTTTAGAATACGAATCCGCAGACAATTTTAATTTTTGGGTCTTTTTTCTATCATCCCATAAAAATGATTCGTCAAAACTAATTATTATCCCTTCTCTTCTTTTATTGTTCTCAATTAATAATTTATCAAAAGATTCTTCAATAGCCATGACACCCATATTTTTGAGGTCAACGTTACCATCTCCTTCTACTTGAAGGCTCACATTCAAAAAATCATATCTTAAACCAATTAGATCATTTTCTTTTGATGTTTTATTAAATAACCACTCCCAAACATAATTTCTAACTTTTGGATGTTGAATTGAAAATTTCCTCATTCCAAACAAAGTTTTATCATCTTCTAACTTAATTCGGAACGACCATTTAAGAGGATCAATTAAATGATCTGTCCAATCACCTTTCAAGCGTATTTCTGCTTTTATATTTTTAGAATTTCCTGACCAAACTTCAGCTTTAACTAAATCACTATCTTCAGAAGATAAAATACCTACTTCTAATGCTTCTTCTCTTTTATCTGCTATTTTAGTATACGCTTTCTTCTTTAATGAAATAACTAATTTCTTAAAATTATTATTTAAAATCTCCTTAAGAAAAAGTTCATCTATTTTTAGTTCATTAACTTGATATGATTTTTTTGCTGTAGTAGAATTATATCTTCCTGTATTAAAATAATCCACGTTGTTTATTTCGAGATCTTTATTAACAAAAGGGATTTTAAATATATAATACTTTGATTCATTGATTACCAGTTCTACTGGTTCAAAATTTAATCCCAAATTAATAAAAGGACCATTTTCCAATTTAGAATTATCTTTCAAATGTATATGCACATATACCCGATCTGTTTTTTGTACGGCGTTTAAAGAATCTTTATATATATAATACAAGGTTGGTGCACCAAAAGAATTATTAAAGTATAAAGAACATTCGCGATCTTTGTGAATCAAATTAATATCCTCAACGATCATTTCCTCTATACCTTTAGTGTCTAATAACGCAGAATGCGTCTCGATAGAATTACTCTTATTATTTTTCTTACTATTTTTATCGTTTGATCTCTGGCTTAGAGAAAATATAACTAATAGAATCAATATAATTCCTGGTAGTATAAACTTAGCAAATCCAGTTTTTTTAGTATGTATTTTCATAGTATGATCTGATTTAAGTTATTAAAAAACATCACTTATATAATACTATCTATGAAAGTTACATTCATTTTTTTATCAATATCACTTAATTCTTTCGAGATTGTTTGAAGAGCATTTAAATCAGTAACATTTATTAAGAAATTCAAACTCAAGTTGTCTTCTGTTGAGTTTAATCTCTTTATTTCTAACTGATTCGAATTATTTTTCAAAACAGAACTAACCATATCTACAATAGTGTTATTATCTTTTTCATTAGACGATAAGCTAATAATGATATTTTGGGTTAATGTTCCTTTCATTTTATTTCTATTCAGAAAAATAATTATAATTGCTAAAACTATAAAGCCTGCTAATGTTGGAATTAATTGATTAGCACCAAGGCCTAAACCAATAGCTATTGCAATAAAGAAAAAACCCAACTCTTCAGGTTCTTTAATCGCTGTTCTAAATCTAACAATCGATAATGCTCCTACCAAACCTAAAGAAAGTGCTAACGAGGATTTCACAATTGTGATAATTAAAAAAGTTGTTACTCCTATTATAATTAACACCCGAGAGAGTTGGTCTCTATTAGACATTGAGTTTCCGAATTTAATATATAGCCTTGAAAGAATATAAAGTAAAACGGAGGCGGTTACAATATTGATTAAGAAAATTGAAATTGAAAAATTTTCTTGGATATTTAAATTAAATTGATTTAATAATTCGTCCATGATTCAATAGAATAATAATGTTTACTTAACAATAATTTAAAATATAGCAAAATTACATTTTCTGTCCAACTAACACCGCCTTTTGATCACTAAAGATAGTTAAAGGCTCGGTATAGGATTCTTAAAGCCAGTACAATGGCTCGAAAATGAAATTGATATACTATATTTTACTAATTGGTTTTTTTATAAACTTAGCAGTAATGCATTCAATTGAAGTGCTATTATTTAATAGTTTACTCAATAGTAATTGTAATATTGCCTGCGCGTAAATCATTTAATAGTATACAACCCCCAGCAACAATTGGAAAAATATAACTTTTGGCACTAAGAACATATACTCCAGGTGAAAGAGTCCCATTCAATAAAAGTCGATCTCCACTATTATTATTTTGGACAATCTCCCCATTAGCTTGATTATAAATGGATATTAATGGATATCTGTCTGATGAAGACCCATCATCGGTTAGCTCAAACGTTATATTATAATTCACATCATTCTCTACCGTAAATGTATATTCTATCATTTCATCAATGACCTCATTTTCTTTATCATAGCTTACTACATTTGTATAAGGCAGAGATAGTGTTCCTAAATCTACATTGGTCGCGGTAACATTAAATACTTTTGAGACAGCACTTTCTCCTCCTCTTCCATCTCTTGCCGTTATTTTGAACTCAACTTCCTCGAAGCCTGAAAAATCAGGAAATTCGGCAGGTAAATTTAATTCTGTTATATTCCTAAAATTTCCAACTCCATCTTTAAATCCTGAAAACCCAGGGAATGTTTCAACTCCTTCAGAAGGAAGATCCCATATTAATCCTCCAAAATTCATTTCATATGAAATTTTATCTCCATCTGAATCTGTAGGTAGATTAAAGGAAAAATTAATAAATTCTCTTTGATCCCTACGATCATCGCTGCATCCCCTAGAATAATAAAATTCAAGAATCTCGAATGAGGTTGGATTAGTATTTTCATCATCACTTGAACAACTTAAAAGTGTAATAGAAAATAACGTTAAAAAAACTATTTTTTTCATTTTTTGATAATATTAATTAATGTATTATACTATATAGATGCTACTTTATAATAAAAGTATATTAGTTTTGTGAAATTTAATAAAGAGAACAACATATTCTACGTAGTTATCTTTTCTCGTACAGAATATTCGCCATAACTAATAGTTATACTAATTAATGTACTACATCATATAAATGTTACCATCTAAGAGCTGTTTTTTTAAATTAAAAATCAATCTTATATTGCTGTCCACCCACCATCTACCATTAGATTATGTCCTGTTATAAACGAAGCTTCGTCTGATAACAAAAAAGTAATTGCCGGAGCTATTTCATGAGGTTGTCCCAGGCGTTTTAGAGGTGATTTATACTCGTATCTTTCTATAAAGGATGGATGCTGGTTATCTTTAATCCCGCCTGGAGATACACAATTTACTCTAACATTATGTTTACCATAATAGGAAGCCAAATACCTGGTGAAATTAATAATACCTCCTTTTATTGCCGAATACGCAGCAGGAGAGGTACCACCATACCCTTCGTAAATAGTGAAATCGTTACCAACGACTCCATAAATAGAGGATATATTTACTATAGAACCAGATTTTTGCTTTTCCATTACTTTTAACACCTGTTGGCAAATAAAAAAGACACTGTTCATTTGCGTATCGACATTTTTTCTCCAAGAATCTATGGGTACGTCTTCAAACTTATTCCCCCAATCTTTGGTACGAGGATAGGCATTGTTAACCAAACCATCTATTCTTCCGTGTTTTTTAATCACAGAATCTATCAGTTCAAGAATTGATGTTTCAGAGGTAACATCACAAGCATAGTCATTGGTTTCAATATTAGTTTCGGCATTAATATCTGCATTAATAACGATTGCTCCATTATCTTTTAAGTGTTTTAAAATTGGCTTTCCTATTAAGCCGCTTCCTCCCGTAACAATAATTACTTTATTTTTTAATCGTTCTGTAAACATATTTTTAGTATTTCATAAGCTTCATCAACTGTATTGAATTCTTTTTTCTTTGCAATAACATGATCCATAAAAAATCGTAATTGATCTTCGTATGTATCTACTATTGTTTTCGCAGAATCAAAAATAATATCATCATTTCTGTAGACTTTATTTTTTAGTATATCCACCAAAATCGTTTCCTCTTCTAAGACTAATTCTAAAGTTCGTTTTGGATCTCTACGATAATAATTTAAAACAATACTTGCATTAAAATTGGAGTAATCCAAGGTATAATTGGCATAGTCAAATGCGGTTATATCTAATGAGGATTTATTAGAAAACACTTTAGACACTTGTAAAGGTTTTCCAAGTAACCAATACGCATAGTCAATTTCGTGAATCAAATCTATATGCACTCCTCCCCCTTGTTCTTTGTTTGCACTGTAGGTAGATTTATAATCCCTGCCTGGTCTCCAATCGGGTAAATAAGAACCACAGTATATGTTGACTTCGTTAATTCTTTTATTAGCTATATAATCCTTTGTAAATCGTAAACAATCTAAAAACCTAAGATTACAGGCAACATAAGTGATTAATTTATTTTGTTGTATTTCTTTAACAACCTCTCCATTATCCAATTCAGAAAAAAGAGGTTTTTCAATAAATAGAGGGATTTTAAAAGGAATAAGGTTTATAATAGTTTTATGATGAGCAAAAGTGGGGTTAGAAATAATTACAAAATCAGGTTTGATTTTTTGTAATTCATCCAAAGAAAAGATATTGCTTATACCTGCTGTTTCATCTGTTTTTTTTGAAGAACGTAGTGCATAAAATCGGGCATCAGGTTTGATTTTTTTTATAGCCGAAATATGTTTTGTAGCTATCGAACCTAATCCTATTATTAATACATTCATATCTCAAAATCTAATTTATTTGCTGATAGAAGAAACTCCATCATATCAAAGTCTATTGGTTCATCTATATCAAAACAGATATGATCCATTAAGAATAGTAAACTTTTATCGGTTATTGCAGATCTTAATTTTTGATCAAAAAATGCTTTTCTATAGATGTAAAACGAAGCATTCATATCATATACTACCGGAGCAGCTTGTCGTGATTTACTATCACTCTGTTTAACCAATTTGCAAAAACCATCTTCCTTGAGCTCTACAACATTAAAATAAGGGTTCTTATGTGGTTTTGAAACCGAAAAAATATTTAATGCTTCTTTATTTTGTATAAATATTTTAAATGCTTGCTGTAAATCATCAATAGTTCTCATTGGGGAAGACACATCGAGGTCCAGCAGAATATCATACTTTTTTTGACGTTGCTCTTCTTCGTGGTAAAGAATATGATCCAAAACATCAATTTTACCAACGGTGTCATTTGCTAAAAAATCGGGACGTGTATACTCTGAGTTCAACCCACATGATGCGGCTACCTTCTTTATTTCTTCACTATCTGTAGACAGTGCAATATCCACATTATCATGAAGCTTGGCAAACATCACTGCGTGTTTAATAGAGTAATCAATTACTGGTCGCCCATTAAGGCTCTTTATGTTTTTACCAGGAATTCCTTTTGAACCGCCTCTAGCGCATATTGTAATTAATATATTTTCCATTAGTGTCCCAGGTGTTTTATAAAGTTTTTGGCATACTCATAATCTACAGGCTTACCTATATCTATCCAATATCCCAAGATTGGATTATAAATTAGTTTTCTATCCTCTTTAACAATTTTTTCCATTAAATCTGTAATATCAAAAAACTGATTTTTAGGAATCTCTTTTATCAATTCTTTTTTAAGTATATATATCCCAGCATTAGACTGGTAGATAAAAGATGGTTTTTCTCTGAAATTTTTGACATAATTTCCATTGGTTTCAAAAACTGCATATGGGATATCGACTTTATATTCTGTAGAAGCTACAGCCATTTCTGCATCAGATTCTAATAGTGTTAAAAATAAATCCTGAAAATCAACATTTGTAAATAAGTCACTATTCATTAACAACACATGGCTAGAATCAAATTTATCTACCAATGATAATGCTCCAGCAGTTCCTAGTGGTTTATCTTCCCATACATATTCTATAGAGATTCCTTTTGAACTACCATCTCCAAAATATTCTTCGATCTGTTCTCCCAGGTACTTAACCGATATATAGATTTTTTGAATCCCATAGGATATTAATCTATCAATATTATGTTCAATAATTGGCTTATCTCCCAAACACAACATTGGTTTAGGTACCTTATCGGTTAGTGGACTAAGTCTTTTTCCTCTACCCCCAGCCATAATCATGCATTCTAATGGTAATACTGCTTTTATTTTATCTAAGTCTAATAACTCAACATATTGCTTTTTTTTATTAAGAACTGGTAATATTTTTACGTTTTTTTTGCGATACTCATTTAGGTTAATAAAAGAGTACCCTTCTTCAATATAAGTAAAGCTTCTATTGCAAACCGAATCTATAGTCTCGTAAATATTTTCATTTTGCGCCAACGCACGTCTTATATCACCATCGGTTAATGTTCCTATTACTTGTTGCTTGTCATCCTCAACAAAAAGAATTAATCGGCTTACATCCTTAATAGAGTTTAGTCTATTTAAGGCGTCTAGGATAGTCTTACTCTTATTGATTAGTATATTACTCATATGTATTTAATATTTTTATAAAACTATAAATCATAAAATGACTTTTTAATGTCCTTTATCTTAACTGTTTTAAGTATTTCTATAATTTGAGATGTCGTTGTACCGTTGCCATAAATATTTTTTTGTCGCTGTATGCTTTTAATAAACTCCTTGTCAAAAGCTTGTTGTATTGCTATATCAATAGCATCAATATTGGGTTCGCAATTAATAACACTATCGGGCATTAGTCTTCCTTTTTGTCGATCTCCTATATTAACTGTTGGTTTTTTAAAAATTGGCACCTCATAAATTCCACTAGAAGAATTTCCTATAACAACATCTACATATTGTAATGCCGATAAATATCGTAACTGTCCTAACGAGGTAAAGGCTACAGATTTTTCTGGTTTTTTTGACACATAATCATCTATCATTTCGATAATTATCTTACCATCTTTATCAGAATTAGGTTTAGTAAATATTAAGGTAGTATCTTCTAACTTATCTAATGATGTTAAAAGTTCTTCGAATTGTTTTTTTGCAGTTGCTTTTTCGAGTGTTACGGGATGAAACGTAATTAATACATTCTTTTTATTTAGCTTATAATCAATTGATTCTTCGAATTCTGTTACATTAAGTAGTTTTAAGCTTTTTATACTATCAATTCCTATTGCTCCTACATTAAAAACCCGATCAGGAGATTCTCCTAGTTGTATCACTCTTTTTCTATATACCTCTGCAGAGGTAAAATGTAAATAACTCATTTTGGTGATTGCATGCCTGATTCCTTCGTCATAAGCTCCTTCTGTCGTTTCGCCACCATGCAAATGTGCTATCGGTATTCCTTTTATCATTGCAGCCGTTGCAGCTGCTAATATTTCTGAGCGATCTCCCAATACTATTATAAGATCAGGACTTAGTTTTTCATAGGTATCTGCAAAACCAATCATAGCTGTTCCTATAGCCTTAGTAATTGCTTCTGCAGAATCCCCGGATAGGTGATCCTCTACTTTGCTATCGATAACAAAGCCATCTTGTTCTATCTGAGTATAGGTAAGGCCAAACTCTGGTGATAGATGCATACCGGTAACCACTAATTGCAAATTAAATTCAGAATCATCGGTTATTGCCTGAATAAGAGGTTTTAACAACCCGTATTCTGCTCTAGTACCTGTTATGACCGCAATATTCTTCATATCAAATCGTCTTCTTGGTAATCTCTTAATGCTTTTGTTCCTATTACATTATCCCATTTCATAGGAGAAATACCACTACCTGGTCTTTTTACAGTTATGTTATCATCTGTGAAAATATCTCCTAACTGTATTGATGTTTTAGCAACTATACTTTTTCTTGCAATTTCTTTATTCTTTTTTTCACTATTACTGGGTTCTTTTCTACCATGACCCAGCGCTTCTTCGATATTTCTAATAGCGGTCACCATTGCTTTTAACTCTTGTGGTTCTAGAGAAGCTTTATGATCAGGGCCTTCCATAGTTTTGTCTAGTGTAAAATGTTTTTCAATAACCGTAGCGCCAAGAGCAACAGCTGCCACTGGTATTTCGATACCCAAAGTATGATCAGAATATCCAATAGGAACATTAAATGTCTCTTTAATGGTATTCATAGCTCTAAGATTAACATCATGCATTGGTGTAGGATACTCGGTATTACAATGCAATATGGTGATACTAGATATACTTGCACCCGCTCCAACCACAACATGAACAGCTTCTTCTATTTCTTTAAGATCTGCCATTCCTGTTGAAATAATAATTGGTTTACCAAGGCTTCCTATTTTTCTTAGATATGGTAAGTTGGTTATTTCGCCTGAAGGAACTTTAAATACATCTATATTTAATTCATTTAAAAAATCTATACTTTCTAAATCAAAACCGGTAGATAAAAACTTGATATTTTTTGAATTACAATACTGTATTAATTCGAGGTGCATGTCTTTACTCAATTCTAGCTTTTGCAACATGGCTAGCTGTGATTCTGATGCATTACCCGTATTTTCTTTTTGATATGTAGCTTTCTGAGCATTTTTGCTCACTAGTTTTTTAGAATTAAACGTCTGAAATTTCACATAATCTACTCCGGCAATAGCAGCTGCATCTATTAATTTCTTTGCTAGTTTAATATCTCCATTATGATTTACACCCGCTTCGGCTATGATAAGAACTCTCTCTGGATTCATATGTTTATTTTTTAATAATCTTTATAGGATTGCCATGAGCAATCTTATTAGATGTAATATTTTTTCTTACCAGGCTTCCTGAACCTATAACTACATTTTCTTCAATAATACAGCCTTCATTGATCACAGTTCCGCTTCCAACAAAAACATCATTATAAATTTTAACATCTCCATTCACCGTTGCTCTAGTAGAAATATGATTAAAATTTCCTAATCTACAACCATGTTCTATATTAGCGAATGTATTTATGATATTGCATGCTCCTATAGAAGTATTACTGTTAACCATAGAAAAATTCATTATAACAGTTCCTTCTCCAATTGTAGTATGTTTAGATACATGCGCTGTAGATGAAATGATAATAGGTAATTTACCTCCTTGGGACTTCACTTTTGTAAACAATTTTCTTCTTATAGCTGCAGATTTGATCTGCCCAACTGTAATTACAAACTCACAACCTTCTTGAATATACTTATCTAAATCATCATCATTTCCTAAAATAGGATAGCCCAATATTTTTGCCTCTGTCAATTCGGAATAAAGAGGATCCAAAATACCAACTATTTGATAATCAGGAAGAATTTCTATTACTTCTATTACCGATTCACAATGTCCGCCCCCACCTAATAATATTAGCTTTGTCATGTTTTTTAATGTTATACAATATTATTTAAAAAATCATTTTACAATACTGGCTGGCTTTGGTTGATATTTCATGCTTAACATATTTTCAACTCTTTCTTTAAATTTATCGTGATTAAAATAATAATAATAGATACTCTTCATAATTTCTAACCGCCCATAATCTGCTTCATCACCATACTCTACTTTCAAAATCACATCTTCGTTAACATTTTCAGTCAAATCCCTAATGTTATATGATTCTGGTTGTGCTAAAAAAGTTGATAGATAATTATAACTACTTATATTTTGTATAATAAATTTATCTTCTTTTCCCAAAATTTCTTTAAAAACTCCATTCAGCTCATAAAAAATAAGTTGCCTTTCGGTTGCATTATATTCACCATTAAAACCATCAGTAAAAATAGTACCATCTCTATTTTCATTTAAAAATTTAATATTATGCTTTACTGCTTCTATTTTTATCCAACCTCTTAAATAATTGGCATTTGCATTTATATTAATTGTAAGAAAGCAGGAAAGTATAAAAATACAGATTGCCTTTCTAAAATTTTTAGGAAGCACAAATACAACAGGAAATAGACAAAAAGATAAAGCTAGTGGAAGTAATACTTGATGCCTTGTTTCATATCCTTCATAAGAAGGTGGTTTATTAACCACTAAATAAGGAAATACAACTACCAAGAACGACAAAATTCCAAAAATCATAAATTTTAAAAGTTTTGATTTTTCATAATTTTCTTTAAACAAAACATTTCTAAGTACAAAAAAAGAAAAGAAAATACTTATAAAAAAGACACCAATACTAAATGAAAAATGATCTTGAAACGCAGTTATAAGCTCTTTATATATCCCAATAATATTATCAGTAAAAGCATTTGCATATTTTATTGGAATTTCTTTCCAAACAATATTTATTTTATTATATCCAACAGAAGCATATGCTCCTCCTATTGGCAAAAATACTTTCTTAAATATCCAAAAAATGAAAGGAAGTAATCCTAAACCACAATAAGAAAATATTGTTTTATAATTTGTTTGTTTTATTTTATCAAACGAAAAATCTCTTTTTATTATAAAGTGTAACGTTAATATAAACAAAAACAGAGGAAGTAAAGAATTTAAAAAAAAGCTTACTAAAAGAAAAAAACTTCCGAAAATTAAACTTATATATTTTTTGTTATTTTCTAAAAAATCAAGCACCATATACAACCCAGCCGTAAATAAAAATAAAAACAAGGGATACGGCATGCAAATAATAGTATTTTTTATTTCAAAATAAGGAGCTAACATTGCTAATAAGGATATAAAAAAAGCTGTTATTTCCTTACATCCATATTGCTTAAGAATCTTAAAAAAAAACATGAATATCCCTAAAAGAAACATAAATGATAACCAATGATACAATAATGGAGAATAATCACTATCATTTAAAAAATCATGAACATATACTAGCATCAAAGCACCATTATTTCCAAAATGTTGCATTAAGCCAATTCTATCCATTTTATAAACTGTCCAATCATCCCAATAAACACCATTATTAAATAGCATAAATAGATTATTGAAAAGAAAGAACACAAATAAGTATAATAGGTATTTGTTTTTCATAAAAATAAGGTTTCTGCTAATCATAAAATAACACTGCTAGGTATGTTTACTACGCGCTCTTCAAACCATTTTGCATTTTCGAGATTTCCGGTTTGGGCATTTTTAAACATTGTTAAACCATTCATTAGTTTCCAAATAGGTCTGGTCATTACTCCATTTTCATTGGTTTCTTTAAGGAATGCATTCCTTTCTTCGAGGTTTTCCAATAGAACAGCATTTAACCAATAGTTAGAAACTGAGTATTTTGGTTCTTTGATGTATTCTACTTGTTTATCATCAAAAAAGGCGTCATATTTATCTGATAATATCCTTTTCTTTTCTAAAATAACGGGGAGTTTCTCCATTTGGGCACACCCCAGTGCTGCATTAATATTTGGCAAACGATAATTATAGGCTATCACATCATGTTCATAATCCCATTGATGTGGTATTTTTGCCGTTGTTGTTATGTGTTTTGCTTTTTTGGCTATGTCATCATCATTGGTAACTAGCATTCCACCACCACCAGTTGTAATAGTTTTATTTCCATTAAAGCTAAATGTTCCTAGTAAACCAAACGTTCCTGTATGTTGTTTTTTATAATAACTACCTAATGATTCTGCAGCATCTTCTACAACCGATAGGTTAAACTTATTACAAACTAATACAATCTCATCAATTCTTGAAGGCAATCCAAAGGTGTGCATTGGAACAACAGCTTTTATCCTTCTCTTGGTGGTTTTATTTATACATTCACCATTTAGTATTTCAGTATTTTGTGATAAAAAATGATCTAGTTTTTCTGGAGATAAACCAAGAGTATCTTTATCTACATCCACAAAAACAGGATGAGCTCCTATATAACTTACAGCATTAACTGTTGCAATAAACGTAAGTGGTTGAGTAATCACTTCATCATTTTGATTTACTCCGGCCATTAGAAGTGCCATATGAAGAGCAGCTGTGCCATTAGATGTTGCAATAGCATGTTTTGCTCCTGTAAATTTTGCAATATCTGCCTCAAACTGATCAACAAACTTACCTACACTAGAAACAAATGTAGAATCAATACATTCATTCAGGTATTTTTTTTCATTACCCATAAATATTGGGGCATGTAACGGGATAAATTCTTCTGTTCTAAAACTCTCTTTAACAAAGGATATAAATTCTTTATACATAGGTTTACATTTTACCATCTAAATATTTACCCGTTTCCTTATGTCCAAAATCAGGTATCATTTTAAAAAAGAGATCAACAATATCCTTCTTATTCCAGCTCTTGTTCTGTTTCAGGTTTTGAATTATCTGAGTGAAAAGATTTAATCTTTCTTCGTCAAAATTTAAATCGTTTTTAATAATTCCAAGGTTATGAAATCTATCCATATCCAGCGTTTCTTTATCGGTAAAAAACTCCTCAAAATCTTTTTCTCCTGTTGTATCACTAGAAGAAAATAAACAAGGCCATTTTCCTTCTTTTGGTAATGTTTCTATTAATTCTCTGGCTTCATTCTCATCCTTACACAAGTAAGGTTCATACCCAAGTTCTGTAAGGTATTTAACTGCAATATCTGCAAAAGAGATTAAATGAAGATCCTCGCTTAATTTTGGAAAGAAAATGTCTCTATTATTACCAAAAATACATGACATCAAGCAAAGTTCTCCTGATTCTTTTGGTATTACAAAATATCTTTTAATATCATTTGGAGCAACTATAGGTTGTTGTTTTTTGATTCTTTGATCAAACCCATAAAGTAATGATCCATCAGAAAAGGCTACATTAGCAAAGCGTGCTGTAGAAATTTTAATCTCTTTACTTCTCCTCATCAAATACATCTCCATAATTCGCTTAGAGGCTCCCATCATGTTTACAGGATTAGCAGCTTTATCAGTAGATACACAAAAATATTTTTTGGTTCCCTTCTTAATAGCCTGAAGTAATGTTTTATCAGTATTAAAAATGTTTACATCAATCATTCTCATTAATGTAAATGGATCTTTTTCACTTCTTACATGTTTTAAAGCCGATAAATTAAGCACATAATCATATTTTCCATCGGCTTCTATAAAAGCATCATATTCTAATGATCCGATATCTAAAGCAAAAGTTTTAAAATCTCCTTCGATATATCCAAAAGAACTTCTAATATCCCTTACCAATTCTACCAAGTTGTTTTCACTAATATCCACAACATGTAACTTTTGTGGATTTCTTTTAAAGATTTCTTTAGTTACTGCTTGTCCAATAGAACCTGCACCACCAATAACCAGAAAAGATGAAGAAGAAACAATATTTTTCAATTCTGATTCTTTCTCTGTGATGTCTTTAGAAAATAATTCTTGCTTTCTTCCTATTAGTTTTAATATGTTCATTTAAAATAATCTATTTTATATTATAAATCCTTCTGTTTTAGAACCAGAGCAATGATTTATCCTGATTTTCTTATAACTACATAACCTTTAGTTTTTCATTATTTTTTCTAAAGATATTTTCCAATTTTCAATTTCTAAACCAAAAGATGTTAAGCACTTCTCTTTATTCAAAACACTATATTTTGGTCTTCTTGCAAAAGTAGGGTAATTATCTATTTTTTTAAGTTTAATAGTATCAAGTTTCCTAGAAAACCTTAAAATTTCTTCTGTAAAATTATACCAGGTGGCTTCGCCAAGATTACTATAATGATATGTCCCATATTTAGACCCATCAATCAAAATTAAATCCAGTATAAACTTTGCCAGATCATTAGCATTTGTTGGTGTACCTATCTCTGAAGTAATAATGGTGAGATCCTTTTCGGTCTCTGATTTTTTCACAATAGTTTTAAAAAAATTATGTCCAAATTCAGAATACAACCATGAAGTCCTAATGATAAAATATTTTTCCAAAATTTCTTGGATGTATTGTTCACCAGCTAATTTTGATTTTCCGTACTCATTAATAGGATTTGGAGTATCTTCTTCGATGTAAGGAGTTTCTTTTGAACCATCAAAAACATAATCGGTAGATATATGGATAAGTGTAGTATCATATTCTTTACAAACCTGTGCTAGATTTAACACTCCTGTAGCATTAACCAAAAAAGCTTTTTCTGGTTCTTTTTCTGCTTGCTCTACATTGGTATATGCAGCACAATTCACTACAAAATTGAATGATTTATCCTTTAAAAAATGCTGTATCTCCTCTTTTTTTGTGATATCTAATACTTCAGAATTGGCAAAATACAACTGTAATCCAGGATAGCTTTTCTTAATTTTTTCTATGCATTGTCCTAATTGACCACTCGACCCCGTAATCAAAATATTATTTTTCTCTGATTTTTTTTCCATTTATTGTCTTACCAAATTCATGCACTTAATTTATCATAATTCATTAAATAGGTATTTAATGAAATAAGAATTAGGATCAAAAATAAGATAGTCACAAATACTATTGGTACCAATACGATTTTTTTATTAATAAAATCATTTACCAGGGCTCCTTTATTAGGGAATTCTGAAATAATATTAATGGTATTCTTTGTATTTGCTTTTTCATTATTTAATTCAATTTTTTCGTCTTTTAGTTTCCCAGTCTGATTTAGTAATTCAATCTCTGATACTTGATCTGATTGATTTTCTGCCAGATTAATATTGGTGGTTCCATCAGGTTTTTGAGCTTCCATGATTTTTATCTTCTTATAAAATGCTTGTAAATCATTAATTTCTTCCTGTTGAGTGCCTATAACCGAATCTTTAAGAGCAATATTGCGCTCGTTAATTTCTTTCTGTAGTCTAAAATACTCATTATTCTCTATTGATGTTACAATTGCTTTCTGGCATCGTTTTGCTATTTCTGGAGAGGTTGCTTCTATTTGTATTCTATGAAATTTTGCATTGATATCATTAAAGTTCTCTAAATAATATTCATAATCTACTTGTTTTTGAGATATCGAATCTAATCCACTAATAAATTCACTAAACTGTTTTATTCGTTGTGTTTCATCAGAAAATGATTCTATTGTAACTTTTTTAATATATAATGCTTCCTTTTCACTAACATGTAAGGCTTCGGATAAAGCTTTGTTTTCTTGATGTACAGCTAATTGATTATAAAACTCGATATTATTGTATAGTTGTTGAACACTATTAAAATTAGGTTCTATAATCATAGAGGATTTATATATGGGCAATGATCTATAATCTAAATACCCTCCTATTATAAGTCCTATAAATACAACAGTCACAAATTTTAAAAAGTGGATTCTTATGAACTTAAGAAATAGGATAAAAAGGTGAAAAAGGCTTTTAAAAATAGTATCAATAAACTTAATGCATCTATTAAGAGCATTGCCAATCAATCTAAATAGTTCTCCCAAGTCAATTTCTTCTGGAGTGTTTTCTTTCATCGTCGTAGGTTAATTTAATAAGCAATCATGCTCAAAAGTCTGATAAACTTTAAATAAAATTAAATAACATAATATCGTAGATTCAAAATACAGGAGACATGTCAAAAAGTCTCTTATTTATTAGAATCAATGAAATATTATTATTTTGACGATAGGGTAGGGAAAACGTCAATTATATAGCACTAGTATTTGTGCTTTCCCAAAAAAATACAGGTTTTTCTTTTAAAATTCTAAAAGAAACTAGGGCAAATTAATAAAAAAAAATAACAAAAATGAGAGTTAACATTTTTTTTAACACCAGATATTTACCTTAAAAAATAAATATGATTTTTAAGATTTTTAAGACGTTATAATTTTAAGTCTTTTATAAAAGATAGATCTTTGTCTTTTTCTGATAATTGAATTTCAGAAATATCTAATTTCCAATCAATTGCAAGATCAGGATCATTATATATGATTCCTGACTCTGAAGATTTATGATAATAATTATCACATTTATAATTAAAAATTGCGCTTTCACTCAATGTAATAAACCCGTGTGCAAAACCTCTGGGAACAAATAGCTGAAAATTATTATGATCATTTAACACAATAGAAAAGTGTTCTTTAAATGTTTTAGAATTAGGCCTTAGGTCCACAACCACATCCAATACTTCTCCTTTAACTACTCTAACCAATTTTGCTTGCATATAATCGCCTGTTTGAAAATGCAATCCTCTAAGCGCTCCTTTTTTAGAAACAGATTGGTTATCTTGTATAAAATCGATCTTTACTCCGGTAATTTCTTCGAATACCTTTTGATTAAAACTTTCAAAAAAAGAGCCTCTTTCATCATCAAATACTCGGGGTTTAACTACAAAACACCCATCAATAAAAGTAGATTGAATTTCCATCTTAATCTAGTTGTAATAAATATTTACCATATCCACTTTTTAACAAAGGCTTTGCTAATTCCTGAAGTTGATTTTTATCAATAAAACCTTTTTTATATGCTATTTCTTCTATAGCTCCAATCTTAAGTCCTTGTCGTTCTTCTATAACCTGAACAAATTGACTTGCTTGCATAAGAGAGTTAAATGTTCCTGTATCCAACCAGGCTGTACCTTTATCGAGTATGCTTACTTTTAATTTTCCTTGTTGCAGATATACATTGTTTATATCCGTAATTTCTAGTTCTCCTCGAGCACTTGGCATAATGGCTTTGGCGATTTCTACTACTTTATTATCATAAAAGTAAATTCCCGGTACAGCATAATTTGATTTTGGTTGTTTTGGTTTTTCTTCTATTGAAGTGGCTTTACCGTTTTTATCAAAATCAACAACACCATATCGTTCGGGATCTTGAACGTGATAAGCATATATAATGCCTCCATCAGGATCATTATTGTTTTCTAAAAGCTTTTCTAATCCAGATCCATAAAATATATTATCTCCTAATATAAGGGCAACTTTATCATCGCCAATAAATTTTTCTCCAATAATAAAAGCTTCTGCTAATCCGTTAGGTTGATCCTGAATAGCATATTCAAATCGACAGCCATAGATTTTACCATCACCCAGTAGTTTTTCAAATAATGGTAAATCCTGAGGAGTAGAGATAATTAAAATCTCTCTAATCCCCGCAGAAATCAATGTAGAAAGTGGATAATATATCATTGGTTTGTCATAAACCGGCATTAATTGCTTACTAATCGCCAGTGTAAGTGGATGTAAACGTGTCCCCGATCCTCCTGCTAATATTATTCCTTTCATTTTTATAGTATTATTGTCTGAACATGGATTTTAGTCAAATTTTCCTCTTAAAAAACAGTACTAATTCTTATACTTTTTTAAGTACCAATCTATCGTTTTTTTGATTCCTGTTTCAAAATTTTCTTCTGCACTCCACCCTAATTCATTTTCAATTTTAGAAGCGTCAATGGCATACCTAAAATCATGACCAGGTCTATCGGTAACATAAGTAATAAGGTCTTTATATGATTTAGTAGTACTCCTTGGAATTATAGTGTCTAAAATTTCACAAATAGTAGTGGCGATATATATGTTTTCTCTTTCGTTTTTTCCTCCAATATTATAAGTCTCCCCAATTTTCCCTTTACGTAGTACTAGATCTATTCCTTTACAATGATCTAAGACATATAACCAATCTCTTATATTTTTGCCATCACCATATATAGGTATGTTCTCTTCATTAATAGCTTTTCTAATAATAGTTGGGATTAGTTTTTCATTATGCTGTCTAGGGCCATAATTATTTGAACAGTTTGTTGTTACCACAGGTAAGCCATAGGTATGAAAATAACTTCGAACTAACATATCAGAAGATGCCTTTGAAGCACTATATGGACTATTAGGTGCATAAGGGGTTTCTTCGGTAAAGAGGCCTGTTTTTCCTAATGTACCATAGACCTCATCTGTAGAAACATGTAGAAATCGAGCGTTTTCAAATTCTAACTTTGGTTGATTTGGAGCTTTCATCCATGTCTGATATGCAGCTTGTAACAAATTAAAAGTCCCTACAATATTAGTTTCAATAAAAGCCTTTGGGCCTTTAATAGAGTTGTCGACATGAGATTCTGCAGCAAAATGAACTACGGTATCAATCTTGTGTTCTACAAAAGCTTTTTCAACCACACTCCAATCACAAATATCTCCTTTTATAAAAGTATAATTTATATCATTTTTGACCTCAATATTAGTAAGATCAGCAGCATAAGTTAACGCATCAAGATTGATGATTTTTGAGTCATCACTTTTTGAAACTAGGTTTACAAAATTCGACCCTATAAACCCTGCACCTCCTGTTATTAGTATATTTTTTTTCATTATATGTTTAAATGTAAATCTCTAACATTTTCATTGTTAGAGCATCACTTTTGATTGATAAATGTTCAATCTTGGCAGGAATTAATATCGTTTCACCAAATGAGATGTTTAATGAATGATCATTCACGTTTATGTTTCCGCTTCCCTCTACACACATCAAAATTTTAAAAGAATCTAAACCTATATAATTTCTTTCTAAACTACCATTTACATCAATAAAATTGGTGGTAAAATAGGTTGAAGAAGCTAACTTATTTACACAATTTTCAATTTTATTATATTCTAGTTTAGAAGAACCGTCTACATTAAAGTCTAATGCCTCCAGGGCAAGATCTGTGTGTAATTCTCTTTGATTTCCTTCGTTATCTTTTCGGTCCCAATCATATACTCTATATGTAATATCAGATGTTTGTTGGATTTCTGCAATTAATGTTCCTCCTCCTATTGCATGTATTTTACCCGCTTTAATAAAATAGCTATCTCCTTCTGATATTTTTTCAAAATTTAGTAATTCTGTTATTTTCCCGTCTTCTAAAAAAGCTTCATATTCTTGTTTTGAAGTTTTTTTATTGAAATCAACAATCAATTTAGCGTCCTCATCTGCCTGAATCACATACCACATTTCTGTCTTTCCAAAAGAATTATGTCGCTTTTTTGCTAATTCATCATTTGGGTGTAATTGAACAGATAAATCTTCTTTGGCGTCTATATATTTTATTAATAAAGGAAACTGATTTCCAAATTCCTGATATACCTTATTACCTAATAATTCTCCTTTATATTCTTTAATCAGGTGATCTAGTTTTTTTCCTTCTAACTTCCCGTTAGATACTATCGAAATATCATCTCCCACTGTTGATATTTCCCAGCTTTCACCGGTATTTTCATCTATTGCAGGCTTATTGAGAATAGTTTTTAATTTATCTCCTCCCCATATTTTTTCTTTTAGAATTGGCCGAAATTTTAAAGGATATAGCATAATTATTACTTTTTATAATTCTTTCATAGGTTTTGACAAGGAATACTTATACTAATGAATAAAGATTAAAAATTGTAAAGATTTATCATTATTCGTCTTTTACAAAGTCTTTTATCTCCTCATTCAGATATTGAAGAAAGTAGAATAAAGAAACCAGTCCTATAAGAAGTACTGGGACTAGTATCATCATACGGTTCAATAGTTTCTTCCGTTTTGAGATAACATCTCCGTAGGCAACAAAAGAAAATATTTCTTTGTCAAGAATCAAAGCACGTTCCTGGTCATTAATCAACTCTATTAAAAGTTCTTTCTTTTGTAATAGAGAAGCTATTGAGATCATAGGCATTTCTGATCCTGAGGAAATAATAATAGCTTCGTTTTCTGCCTTTAAAGGTGTTTTTTCCAAATTACCCAAATACGTATCGATAAATTGCAATGATGTTTTATTTCTTTCTATGTCAATTTTCTTTTGTTTAAGTGTAAGATCAGATATCTCCTGATAGTATTTATTTGATTTAATATACTCCAGAATAGACGAAGTTATTTTACTATTATGCTCACTTGCTTTGTTAAAATTAATAGTGAGTTTATGATGTTTATAAAAGTCTCTAAACCCTTCTTCTCTTAATTGATCTTCTTCATAGGCCTCCATAACATCTTTAAAAAACTCTCTATTTTTATACCGCTCCTGTAAGTTATCCAAAACATCTGTTCCTTTTACCACAGGTTCAATAGTGATTTTTTTTATGTTTTTAACATGATCCGAACTAACCTCAAGTTTGCTAAGAAAAATATCGTCTTGAAAATTATTCTCTAGTTCTTCTACGAAATCATAAATGTACTTTGCACTATTGTATTTAGGTTCGATTATAACTTCCTGTACGTACTTACCCTTTGTATCTTGATTTTGATCTAAGAAAAAACCAGCAACCACACCAATAACCAACAAAATCGAGAATAAGATTACCTTTTTCTTATAGAATCGAATTACAGATATAACCGACCTTAGAAAGCTTTTAAAAAATTTCCTAAACATGCCAAAAACTTGTATTACATCTATCTCCTCTTTGTAATTTTCATTACCCATAGTTATTATCTTTCTTTAAATATTTGTTCTATTATTTTTTCGGTTATTAGGTATGTTGGTTTTACTCCTGTAGTTCCTAATCCTCCAGAAGCTAGTGTACTTCCAGTTTCTAAAGGGTTATCCGAAGCATAATAAGCGTATCGTACTTTTACTTTTGAACTGATACTACTTCTAAGTTTTGAAGCAGATTGTATGGCCTTTTGGTAATGTGCTCCTTCCATTTCTAATCCAATTACATTCCAGGTAGAATCATGAAAAAACTTTAAGATATCTCTATTTTGCAAAGACGTTCCTAAAACTGTAATCATTGCTCCATCATAGATATCAATGCCATGGCCTTCTAGTTCTTTCTTTTTTAACTGGTTTTTAAACGGATAATTATCTGCTGTTCCTTCAAAGACATGAGCAGATGGTATCATTATATCCCCTTTTCCTCCTTCAAGAATACCTGCTTTACCCATAATAGAAATAGATTTAACATCTATATGTGTTTTGTTTCCTTGAGAAGTAATATATGGCTTTAATAGCTCATCCATAGTTTCGTATGCCTGCTCACCAAACGCATAATCCATAACAATGATCACTGGCTTTTTATCATCTTCGATATCAGCAATCAGATTTTTATATTCACCATCAGCATATTGAGCAGTATCAAATATCTGAATATTAATATTTGCACCACTATGATCTTCTAGGTAAGTCATTCCTTTTTGCAAGGCTAACTTTCGCACTTTTGCTCTTAATTTATCATTTTTATTGTCGCTTAATGATTCATAAACATCAAAAGTGCTTTTATCTTTTAATTCTGTTTTTAATGCTATTGGAGCATATAAAGCATTCATTACACTATGCATATTAGCACTGATAATATGGATTGGGCGGTGTAATAAATTTAGTTCTTCTAGTTTATTTTTAATTGTATTTGCCCAAATCTCTCCATGAATATGATGACCTAGTCTTTCTCTTAAAACCGGACTAAAAGTTACGATTCTCTTTTCATCTTCAATTGATTCTTCTATGGCCAATTTACCTAGCCAATAAATAATATCTAAAAACCGTTCTTTGTTTTCTGGACAAGAAAAATTACCATATACAGAAGAAACCTCCTCGAAGGTTCTTCCTAAAATATTAGCTGTATGGGTCAAAGCCACCTCTCTTTCGGCCTTGGTCAAATCTTTTTTAGAAGTTACAGCTTTTTCTAATTTCTGCCAATCTCTGGTAACATTACCCTGCTCATTAATCACCACTCGATTCATGATCTTATGCGATTCTATAAATAAAAATGTAAGGTGTGTAAGGATATCATAAATTTCTGAACGCCCTCGGGTGATCTCGATATTCATTTGCTCTTCATCTATACGATAACAGTTCCTGCGTCTTTTGGGAGGTACTATGGCTTTAAAATGAGAATTTTTATACCCTTCATCACTGGTTAGATTAATATATCTACACTCTTCAATACCAAATGGTAAACGATCAATAACATAGAGTAATCCATTAAGTTCTACTTTTTCTTCTGCGACAGAACCATAAATTTCTGGACGAAGTGTTAATAGTGCTTCTCTAAGTGTATCCCCAGAAACACCCATAGGTTTATAAAAACCTCTATTAAAAAGATGACGCATAGTTATGTACATGCGTTCAATTGCGCTAGAGCTTTCCTGAGCTCTCGTTCTTCCTTGTAATATAAGATTTGCCATAAATTTTTCCTAGCAAATATAAGTATACTAACCGAACATTAAAATTCAATTAGGACTATTTGTCTATTATAGTAGTGAGTTTGTCTACAATATTTCTATCATTAGAAAGTCTTGGAAGTTTATTTTGCCCTCCTAGTTTACCCACAGATTTCATATAATCTTTAAATCCATCTTTTGGAACAGGAGTTATTTTTAATGTTCTCAATATATTCCCTTCGATCAAATCATCATAATAAGAGTTCTGTTTTCGCAATGAGCTCTCAATTTCTAAAGTTAATTTTCTTATATCCTCTGGAGTTTCTCGAAATTCTATAAACCATTCGTGATATGGTAGTTCGCCCTGATTTGGATTAACCTGTGGCGCTACTGTAAAATCATTAATCATTATCCCGGTAGCTTCTATACCATCTTTAATTGCTTGGTCCACTTCTTTACCAATCACATGTTCTCCGAATGCTGAAATAAAATGCTTTATTCTACCAGAAACAACTACTTTATATGGTGATGTATTTGTAAATTGTACTGTATCTCCAATATTATATGCCCATAATCCAGCATTAGTAGAAACAAGCATTACATAATTTACTCCTATTTCAACCTCACCAATAGTTAATCTCCTTGGGTTTTCTTCAAAAAATTCATCTGCCTTTACAAACTCATAAAACATCCCCGAATCCAGTTGCAATAGCATTCCTTTTTCGTTCTGACTGTCCTGAAACGCAAAAAACCCTTCTGAAGCCGGATACAATTCGATACCTGCTACTTTTCTGCCAATTAATTTTTCGAATGTAGCTTTATAGGGTTCAAAATTTACACCACCGTATATAAAAAGCTCGAAACCTTTAAAAAGTTCTCCTATGGTTTTGTTTGCCTTTTGCTGTAGTTTTTCAAAATACATTTGTACCCATGGTGGAATACCGCTTATCACTGTCATATTTTGATGTACCGTTTCTTCAACAATGGCATCAACTTTTTGTTCCCAATCTTCAATACAATTAGTTTCCCAGCTAGGCATTCTGTTCTTTTGAAGATATTTTGGTACATAATGTGCTACTATTCCCGAAAGTCTTCCTAGCAATATCCCATTCTTTTCACTCATCTCTGGACTCCCCTGAAGGAATATCATCTTGCCATCAACAAAATCAGTTTTTCCGGTTTCTTCAATATAGCACAAAATTGCATTACGAGCTGCTCTAACATGAGTAGGCATAGAGTCTTTGGTAAGAGGAATATATTTTGCACCACTTGTAGTTCCTGATGTCTTAGCAAAATATAATGGTTTTCCTGGCCAAAGTACATCGTTCTCACCAGCTACAACACGATTTACATATGATTTTAATTCTTCATAATCTCGTATTGGGACATTTTGAGTAAAATCTGAATATGTTTTTATCTGCTGAAAATTATGATCTTTACCAAAGGCCGTGTTTTCTGCTTTTTCTATAAGCCTTGCAAAAACTTGTTCTTGAGTTTTTATTGGGTTTGATGCCCATTTATTAATTTTTTTGCGAATTCGCCTAGCAAATACTTTAGCTCCTAATGTTTTTAAGGACATAGATAATTATTGTTCAAAATCAATAAAGTTAGAAGGATCTGTTGGGTATCCATCTCGCCATAATTCAAAATGTAAATGAGGCCCGGTAGATAATTCTCCTGTCGAACCTGCTGTAGCAATTACTTCTCCGGCCTTAACCTGTTCTCCTTGTTGCTTGGTTAGAGAAGCATTATGTTTATATACTGTAAGTAAATTATTGCTATGCTTAAGTATAATTACATGACCAGTCTCTGCAGTCCATTCAGAAAAAATTACAGTTCCAGAAGATGCTGCTTTTACCGGAGTATCTTTGGGAACTGCTACATCTATACCATAATGTTTTTCATTCATGTTATAGTTAGAAGTGATATTACCTTTTACTGGAGGAAATAATGAAAAATCAGAGCTTGATTTTTCACTTTCGAATAGACTATATTTATCTTCCTTAGATACTTCTTCACGAAGTTGTATATCCTGTTCTGAAGGTTTAAGGTCCACCTCTTCAGGGTTTAGTTTTTGGGATTGTATTGCAGAATCAATATCAAATTCTACAGTTTTTACATCCCCTGTAAGTACTTTTCTGATTGATTTATAATATTCCTGATTAATATTAATTACCGACTCCAGAGAATCTGTAGTAGCCACCAATCTGGTAGCTCTTAAATTGAGTGATGTAGAAGAATATCCCGGGATATATTCTCTAAGCGGGGTAAATGCAATCAAAAAGGTAGTTCCTGCTACCAAGACAATTGAGGTAATCGTAACCATTACAAAAACATTAAGCCTGTTTAGTTTAAATGATATTCGTTCCTCAAAAGTATCCTCATTAAGGATAACCAAGCGGTACTTATTAAGCAGCTTCTTGGTGATTTTTTTTTGTTCTTTGTTCTTTTTTGCCATAGATTACATCTTCAATAAAGAATGTTATCAAATCGGTATCATTAATCGCAAATATACATAATGAACTCATCTTGGGTTTACCTTTTACCTGCGAAATTTACATTTTACCTTTTAATTTTGTCTTTTTATCAAATTACTTCATTGTTATTATATTCAAAAACGGTTTGTTCATCAAAGAAAATCAAACGTATGAAGTGCAAATATAAATCAGTGAAAAATTCAACTTATCCATATTAAAACACAACGGTTTTGATATGTAAATCGTCTATCGGTTTTGATAAAATTGATATAAAAATCCGTTTTTTAACAGCTAAAAACATATATTTAATCATTTCTTGCTAACTTTGTAATCTAATAGTTAAGATCATGATATTATCTAGTATATTTTTAGGAATGATTGGCCCATGGCAAATTGCTCTAATTGTAGCAATTGTGTTGCTTTTGTTTGGTGGAAAAAAAATCCCCGAGCTAATGAGAGGCCTTGGTAGTGGTATAAAAGAATTTAAGGATGCCTCAAAAGAAGAAGAAGAAGATCCTAAGATTGATGAGAAAAAATAATTTTTGTATTCAAATACATATAAAAAAACCCAGTTCTTAGGAACTGGGTTTTTTTATATTTACTTATTGCTCGTTATTTCATTTATAACTGTCTTTTTTATTATTAATTCTGCAAAGACTAGGTTTAGAATCCATGAGATCCATGAATCAACCCTGTATGCTTCTATAAATTTCATATCAAGTACAAATAGAAGTATTGGCATCCACAATCTAAATGTAACTCCAACAAAGGTTACTGCATAACTTCGAATCATCCATCTTTGATGTTTTTTGATATTTCTATTTCGAATTGATGTATACGCTATTATCGTTGTAATCAACCACGCAATACTCATCCCACTAAAACCAAGTTTAGCAATTATTCCACCCGTGGCATAAACAGCAATATAAAAACCTGTAATACCACTCAGAAGTACTAGGCTAACATAAATTTTACCTATAATCCTATGCAACCCTATATTTTTGACTCTAAACTTCTTTATAAATAAGGACCATCCAATGATAAGTGCAACTCCTCCTAAAAAAATATGCATATAAAATGCAAAATTCCAAATGACACTCGAAAGCAATTCTTCACTTTTGTGTCCTAGTAAACCCGTATTAGTATCAACAGCTAAAAAAGTTAAAGGATATAATCCTATAGAAATGGCAAGAATTGCGAATACAACCCAGACTACTTTTTTATATCTAATTTGTCTTATACTATTTATCAAAGCCTGAGTAGTAATTATTCCTTTTAACCTCATAAGTATCTCTTCTAATAATTGATTGATATTAGTACAAACATAGGCGTAACAAAGGACGTAAACGCCTCAACTTGCAATCTGAGACTTACTTAGCGCCATGTTACTAAAAGAAAAATTTATTTTATAACTGATTTGGCATATTGAGAAGGAGTTTTGCCAGTCCGTTTTTTGAAATATCGATTAAAAGATGATTTAGAATTAAAGCCGCAGTCATACGCCAAAGCCAACAAAGTAAATTGTTGATTATTATTTATCTTAACTAACTTCTTGAATTCTTCAACCCTAAAAGTATTAACAAAATCGTAAAAGTTCTTTCGTTCTTTTTCATTAATTGTTTGGGATAAATAGTTAGGATGAACATCAAGTTTAGATGCAAGATCATTTAAAGAAAGTGTACTATCCTTATACAACTCCTCTTCGATCATTAATTTCATTAAATTTTTATACAAATCTTCAGCTAATTTATCTGTTAACCCAGATTTTGCATACTTTTCTTTTTTGGTTTTTGTTTCAGAAGATTTCATATTAACCTCATCCAAAACTAGTATTTTACTATTGAAAACGACTCTTTGTTGTACTCCAAAAAAACCAATTAAAATCACAAAAACCGAAACTCCGACAAAAATATAAGTATCATTATTTGTTAATATTACGACACTCCAAATTCCTCCAAGACCATAAGTTAAGAACTGTAACCATTTTAAATTAATTTCTTCAATATCGGAGAATTGATCACGAATATTTTTTCTGTGCTTAATTAATAATATATTCGACCAGAACACATAAGCTATTCCTGAGATAAAAATTAATGCTAATCCAAAAATTCTAAATGTTTCATATTCTTCACCTCGATTTCCAAACACTTCTATTTTTTGTGCACCAGAAAGTAAAAAAAAATTAGTAAGATAGGTATATCCAAAAATAGCTGGTAACAAATGTAATGCTGCCATCCAATTATTTTTTGGAAATTGATTTGTAACTGAAGAAACATAGAAATATAGAAAAACGCCATGAAATAGTGGTAATGGGGTTTCTATCGCTAATAGATGAGGCCAATTATAAATCTGCCCTGTATGATCAATGTAAAATAAAAAAAGGTGTACTGCCATCAAAAGCATCCATATAAAAAGAAAGATGTCTGATTTTGATTTGTTCCTTTTATTAAGAAGTAATGCAGAGATAAATAAAGCTATACTTATACCACCAAAATATATCATTTTTTAATCCACAAGTGATAATTGAATTCTCTTTCTGTTTATATCCACTTCTATTACCGTAACCATCAAGTGTTGTTGTAATTGTACCACGGCATTGACATCACTAATAAATTCGTTTGCCAGTTTTGAGATATGAATTAATCCACTTTCTTTAATCCCTATATCGACAAAACATCCAAAATTTGTAATGTTATTTACAATTCCCGGTAGTTTCATTCCTGTTTTTATGTCTTCTATGGTTTTTACATTAGGATCAAACTCAAAGACTGTCACTTTTTTTCTAGGGTCTACACCCGGTTTTTCTAATTCTCTAACAATATCTGTTAATGTAGGAAGTCCTACCTCATCAGTAATATAGTTTTGTAGTTTGATTTTTGTAATAGCCTCTCTATTTCCTATCAATTCACTTATAGGAACTCCTGCGTCTTTTGCCATTTTCGAAACTAATTTATATCGCTCTGGGTGCACTGCAGAATTATCAAGTGGGTTTTTAGGGCTGGTAATTCGTAAAAAAGCTGCTGCTTGTTCATAAGCTTTTCCTCCTAGTCTAGGTACTTTTTTCAGTTCTTCTCGTGATTGTATTGCTCCATTTTCTGATCGATACGTTACAATATTTTCTGCAAGCTTTTCACCAATACCCGAAACATAGCTTAGTAGCGGGACACTAGCGGTATTTACATTAATACCCACACCGTTTACACAACTCATTACTACGGTATCCAATTCATTTTTGAGCTTAGATTGATCCACATCATGTTGATACTGCCCCACTCCAATAGCCTTTGGGTCGATTTTCACTAATTCTGCCAAAGGATCGGCTAGTCGTCTTCCGATAGATACTGCACCACGTACAGTTACATCATAAGTTGGAAACTCTGCTCTGGCAATTTTGGATGCCGAGTATACTGAAGCTCCGCTTTCATTTACCATAAATACCTGGATTGGTTTCTCAAATGGTATTTTTTTAATAAAAGCTTCTGTTTCTCTGGCAGCGGTTCCGTTTCCTATTGCAATAGCTTCAATCTTATATGCATTTACCAGAGATCTGATTTTTTTGATTGCTCCTGTTACTTCTCGTTGTGGAGGATGGGGATAAATATTCTCGTTATGTAGTAAATCACCTTGATTGTCAAGACAAACCAGTTTACAACCTGATTTAAAACCAGGGTCCAAAGCCAATATCTTCTTTTGCCCAAGTGGCGAAGCCAACAGTAATTGTTTTAAGTTTTGTGCAAAAACCTTTATAGCATTATCATCAGCTTTTTCTTTAGATTGATTGAGTACCTCTGTAGAAATTGCCGGTGTTAATAATCGTTTATAAGCATCAGAACTAGCCAAAAACATATGGTCTGTACAGGCTTCGACATTAGTTTTGATCATCACATCATCTATAATATCTAATGCATCGCCTTCTGGCACTGTAATTTTCACTCTTACTATTTTTTCATTTTCGGCTCTTAAAATTGCTAGTAAGCGATGTGAAGGACATTTATGAAGTGGTTCTTCCCAATCAAAATATTGTAAGTATTTCTGAGCAGCTACATCATCCTTTTTTGTCTTAATTACTGTAGAAGCTATTGTAGCTTTGCGTTGATATAATCTTCTAAGCCTATTTCTTATTTTTTCATCTTCATTAATCCATTCTGCTATAATATCTCTTGCTCCTTGCAATGCTAACTCTTCACTAGTAATAGTATCGTTTAGGTACTGCGAGGCGACAAAAAGAATTTCTTCTTCTCTTTGCTGCATAATGATCTTAGCCAAGGGTTCTAATCCTTGTTCTTTGGCAACAGAAGCTTTAGTTTTTCTTTTTTTCTTATACGGTAAATACAGATCTTCTACTTGTGTAAGTGTATCTGCAGATAGAATTTTTTTCTCTAATTCTGGTGTTAATGCTTCTTGCTCCTTGATCGTGGCTAATACACTTTCTTTTCTTTTTTGAAGAGCTTCAAAGGCAGCTTTAAACTTTACTATTTCGCCAACAGCCACCTCATCAAGGTCTCCAGTCATCTCTTTACGATATCTAGAGATAAACGGAACCGTAGCCCCATCATCTAGTAAGGAAATAGTTTTAGCAATTTGTTTTTCTGAAACAGGAATCTGCTTCGCTATAAAAGAAACGATACTCATAAAATCAAGTTTTAGAATCGCTAAATATAATGCCAAAAATGGCGGATTATTTTATGCGGAAGAGAAAGTTTTCTACAATTTTTTAGAAAATTGCTTTTATACATACAAGACGTATCACAAAATTCTAATTCAGATGTATTGTTTGAATCTTGGAGATCAAACTTCCATCACTTCCCATTCCTTCAATAAAAAGTGTAATATTCTCTAAGTTGGTATTCTTAATCTTAAACGTTCCTAAGCCGTCCTTATTAAAATCAACCCAAGGTTGCCAATGAATCAAACCATAGTCTATAAATCCCAAATCAAGATAGTTTGAATATCCTGGATTATAAAACTCTTTAACAGGTTCAAATCCTTTTTCCATTGTGTATCCTACAGAATTTTCATCAATGTCAATTTTTGATCCTAAAGGAACTTTTCTAGTATATATCCTTATAGATGCCCCTGCGCCCCCTCGGGCACCCAAACCATAACTTATTTTATCAATATAAATTCTATCTACTTCATTAGTTCGTAATACTGTTAACATACTTTTATCGCCTCTTAACTCAACATTATCCACAAATACAGGAACCTGAGTTGGAAAATTTATAGAACTTGGTGCACGGCTGTAAATAACTACATCTGAAGTAGCCGGTCTCTGATCGCGTATAAAAAAGCTTCCAACAGACTTAATATAGTCTAATATCACTGGAAAATCCCTTGCCATCCTAGGAGTGATTTTTTTAGAATTATTTTTAATGTATTTAAGTATTGGTACTTTACTTGTGTTTTCTGATTCTTCTTTACTTTTTGCCTTCAACAAAACTTCATCTAAAACCTCAACATTATCGGCAATAAACCCTTTAGGAATCTTTATGTTCTTGTTTATATTTTTGCTTTCTATATTATTTTGTTGTGAAATAACAATATCATTAAGTGGCTTTTTATGCTGATCTAATAGTATTTGTAAATATAATCTTGGCTCTACAAAAATATCATCAGAGGTTACCCCAGAAAGCTTAATTTCTTCCCCTTTTTCAGGAAAGAAATTAGGTAATTCAAAAGAATTTGTATTATCAACATCAATAAAATTACCTTTTTGATATGTAGTTGGATGCATATATAATTTATATATATCATCTTTGTTCTTACCTTGTATTTTTCCTTTTAGTATATACCCCTGATTAAATTCATACAACATGTTAGGCTTATTATTAAAGATGGTATTCCAACTATACTTACTCCAACCTTGAGTAATTAATAATAAATCAAGATCATATCTTTTTTTTCTGTCTATATCAGTAAAATAATATATTTCATTCTCTATAAAACCTTTTAAGTAAGGTCGTAATACCATTGCCGAATAAATATTATCGTTTGGATTATATGATTTTGTGCCTTCAGGTAATACAGAAATACTTAGATCATATCTAACTCCTTTTTTTGTAGGCACCTTGATATTTATTAATAAAGAATCTTTTATAGTCTTGTTGCTAGAAGCACTAATGTCCTCAACAGTTTTATCAAAAGAATTAAACAATAATCTTTCTGCAATAGGGGTTTTCTCTTTAAATACGGTTAGTGTATTTATTCCTGGATAAAACACGTCTTTTTTTAATGAAATCCTCCTCTTTACTTCGTTGGGTAAAAAATGCAAAGGGATTTTCTTAGATAAATGATTTTGTTTAACTAATAAATAATAATGATCACTGGCTAAATCCTCTAATGTTCTTGTATTGGTATTAAATTCTACCAACGTATGATCTGTTGCCATATTGTCAACTCTTATAGCTATTCCTTTATCATATGTTTGAGGAAATGGTATTTGTATTTTCTCGCCATTATTGAGTTCTACAATTGCTTTATATTTTTTATCTAATCTTGGACGTATATTAAATTTGCCCATCCCAAATTTATTTGAACCAAATGAAATGATTTTATTTCCCTTATCATCAAAAACATAACCATTTTCAAAATGCACTCCATAACCTCTACTATTAATCAGTTTAAAACCAACGCTATTATCTGTGTCTGAGACTAGATAACCACCTTCAGGAAGTAATTGAAAATCATATCTTAACTTTTCTGTTAAAACTTCTTCAGGATTGGGTTCTTTTATGATCTCTATTTTCTTGGTATAGGATTCGTCTTCTATAAAATTATTCATCCAGTTCGTTGATACTCTCATATAGTAATTACCATTATTCCAAGTAGAATCAATTTTTATATTACCTCTAAAATTACCTCTGGAACCAAAAAACAAACCATTATATAGTTCCTTTCCTTCCTGATTGAATAATTGAACATTAAAATTTGTTGAACCAAAAGATGGAAGATTATTTTGTCGATCATAAGCATAGCCTTTAAACCATACTTCTTCTCCATTAACATAAGTGCTTTTGTCCAAATGCAAGTATAATGTTTCTCTAGGTATACTGAAGTAATCATTATTAGCTTGTTGTGCAGAGCGTGATAAACTATTATTCTGAGCATTTAATCCTATAGAAAGGAAGAACAATAGTAGTGTTGTAAAAAAGTGATTCATAAGCCCCTATTTATATTTTATTTCTCTAGTATATAAAATCCTTAAAACTCATATTAATTAACTGCTAAGGTTTTAACTAGATTTTTAGTTAAAAATGTCCTTTCAGAATTAAAAAACTAATAGTAATAAGGTTAAACTGTTTTTATAACTAGTTGTCAATTAAAAAACAGTAGATATTAAATTTCTGTAATGTCTATAAGACTTAATCGAATTTTACCGTTTTTATAATTGCTTCAAGTTCAAATATATTATCTCTTTTACTTACCGAAGGAGCAAATACAAAGCCTTCTAATACCATTAATCTATTATTAGCAATGTCTTCTATAACATAATTAACAAATGGGCCCGACATAAAACGATCTTTGATCTCCCAGATTCCTTTGGTCTCGAAAGTAAATCTATTGTCTAACTCAATTTCATAAAGATAAGGTGCATAAGCCTCTTCGGTAATGAAATGACCAACTTCTGGGGTAGGAATTTTCACTGTTCCCATAGAATCTCTCATTTTTATGATACTAGAAACTGTATTAGAATCTTTGGTAACCGTTCCTAGTGGTAATTCATAGATCATAAGATTCATACTACCATGCTTAATATTTTTACGAATCCAGAAAAACTCATTTTCTTCAATAGCGATACGATATGCTGAAGGGATGTTTAAAGTGATTCCCATTTTTTCTTGTAGCTGTGGAATCCTCTCTAAGGACTTTTTAATAATTGCTTGTTTTTCCTTAATTTCGATAGACTTATATTTCGAAATGATCTTTTCATGATTCTCTCGAATCAAAGTAGCAATATCTTCGTTTGTGGCTCCAGAGATTACTGCGCCAATTTGAGGGTTAGAAAATTTGTTTTTTAATAGCCCATATTTATTTTCTCCCTCATTTTGTTTTTCAATCCAAAGAAAAATACGACTCTGTTTTGCGAGGCCGGTAAAGGTTTCCTTTGGCATTTGTCGCATTGTAAACAAAGGTTCTTCTTGAGGTAAACCCGGTACTTCGGCTCCAAAATATTTTCTAATGGTATCGCCAACATTACTGTTCCATAGTTCATTATCTATAACTACAGAAAGATGATTTATTCTTCCATTAGAGTGCGCCATAGATTCCTGACTCTTCTGGTTTTTATCTTTTTTAACCTCTGTACAGCTAACGATACAAAGTATGCAAATAATTGCGAGGGATAATTTTCTCATAAGGTAGATAATATTAGCGGTTATGATTTTGAAAGTTTCAGTGTCATACCTGGTTTTATACCACTACCACTAATATCGTTCCAATTTTTAAGGTTTTCGACAGATACTCCTTTAAATTTTTGTGAAATGCTCCATAAAGTATCTCCTGTCTTAACCGTGTACACCTCAGAGCTATTAGCTGCAACCCTAGTTAAGGTTTTTTTTGTTGTAGTTTTTCTGGGTTTATCCACTACTGGTCTACGAGGATAAATGGTAAGACGTTGACCAATTTTAAGGTTATTACTTCGTAAACCATTCCATTTTTTAATTTGACTTACTCTAACGCCATAGCGTCTTGCTATTTTTCCTAAATAGTCGCCACTACGTACTCGATATCGAATCCGATCATTTGCCTCTCGGTATTTAGGTAACGGTTTTTCGCGCTTATCAAATTCTGCCTTAGCTAATGTATAGATTTGATCTTCATTAGTTACAAAAGAACCAATTTTATCCAATGGTAATCGCAATACATAATCTTCATCTTTGATATATGGAATGATATCTAGTTTATAAGAAGGGTTTAGAAATTGCAATTCTTCAATATCAATATTTATATATTCTGAAACCTGATCTAATGTGATCATTTGTTTAACTCGTATGGTATCGGTTTCAAAATATGCAAACTCGGGTTTTCTCGGTTTAAAACCATGTTTGTCTGCATATTCAAAAATATACATTGTTGCCAAAAAAGCAGGTAAGTATCCTGCAGTTTCTCTAGGAAGATTATGTCTGATATTCCAATAGTTTGTATATCCACCACTACGGCGAATAGCCTTGGTTACATTACCAGGACCTGAATTATACGAAGCCAACGCAAGATCCCAATCTCCAAATACTTTATATAAATTAGAAAGATACTTACAAGCAGCTTTGGTAGACATAATTGGATCCATACGTTCATCGACATATGAACTTACCTCTAAACCAAACATTTTACCTGTACCAAACATAAACTGCCATAATCCTGTAGCTCCAACTCTGGACTTTGCTCTAGGTTTTAAAGCAGATTCTACAATAGCAAGGTATTTTATTTCTAAAGGAATATTTTGATTGTCTAGCTCTTGCTCAAAAAGTGGAAAATAAAATTCGCTTAGTGCCATTAAGCGCTCTAAATGTTCGTGCCTGTTTTTTAAATATCTTTTGATAACACTTTCTAATGAGGTATTATACTCTACATTAAAAGGAGTGCGCGCATTTAATGCTGCTAATCTTGCTTTTAAAGTATCAGTAGGAAGATCAACATATTCTACTGGTTCATATTTCAGTTCGGTAACTGATTTGTAAATAGTATCAAAAAGGTTAGAGTTATATAATTCCTGTTTCCAGATAGAATCTAACTGCGACATCCTGGGATGGTCATTTGCTACATAAATTACACTGTCTTTTGCACTCGTCGATGTTAACGTAGTTGTTTGTAGTTCGCCAGTTGTTTTGATTACTTGAGTTGTATCTACTACCCGAACTGTATTTTGTTTTATGTCCTGGGTCTTACTAAGTACAATCTCCTTGGTGTTTTTAGGATTTGATTGTTCCTCTGATGATGTTTCTTGTCCCGCTAATGAAATCGAAACTAATAAAAAAGAAAGAAATAATGTACAATAGTTATTCATTTTACAAATGCATTTGCTTTTAGTTCAACGGAAATTTGGGGACTATCTGTATTGTTTTTAACATGTTATCAACAATACAGCAACGAAAATCGTGCTTTTTTTTCTAAACTGCAAAAAATCAAAGCGTTAAAAACATGAAAAAAACGGTTAAAACAACCGTTTTTTCATAATTTTTACAAAAAATAAGCGTTTTCTTACAAAATTATACCTTATTCATTTTCTATTGCAGCAATTCCCGGTAGTGTTTTACCTTCTAAGCTTTCTAACATAGCTCCTCCCCCTGTAGAAACATAACTTACTTTGGTACCAAAACCAAATTGTTTTACTGCTGCTACAGAATCTCCTCCTCCGACAAGAGAGAATGCTCCATTTTCTGTAGCTTCTGCGATAGAATGTCCTAATGCTATTGTTCCTTTAGAAAAATTTTCCATTTCAAAAACACCTAATGGTCCATTCCATAATATGGTTTTTGATTTTAGAATTACTTCATGAAAAATTTTCATTGTTTCGGGTCCGACATCAAGTCCTTGCCAACCATCAGGAATTGTATTAACAGCAACAACCTTAGTATTTGCGTTATTATCAAATGCATCTGCACCCAATACATCTACAGGAAGGTGAATTTCTACTCCTTTTTCTTTAGCTTTCTTTAAAATCTCTAATGCCAGTTCTTGTTTATCATCTTCACAAATAGAATCTCCTATTTGACCTCCCAAAGCTTTAATAAATGTATAGGTCATTCCTCCTCCAATAATCAAGTGATCTATTTTATCCAGAATATTTTCGATTATTGTAATTTTTGAAGATACTTTTGATCCTCCCAGAATTGCAGTAACAGGCTTCTCTCCGCTTCTTAATACTTTATCAATACTTTCTATTTCTTTTGCTAATAAACTACCAAAACATTTATGCTCAGGAAAAAATTGTGCTACAATAGTCGTAGAAGCATGTGCTCTGTGAGCTGTACCAAACGCATCATTTATATAGATATCTCCCAGCTTTGACAATTGCTCTGCAAAAATTGCATCTCCACTTGTTTCATTAGGATGAAATCTTAAATTTTCTAATAATAGAACTTCACCAGAGTTTAGCGCTGCGACAGCATCTTCTGCCTCCTGACCAACACAGTTAGCTACATATTTGACTTGAACTCCAAGAACATCTGCAACTTTATCTACGATATGTCTTAATGAAAACTCATCCTGAACACCTTTTGGTCTACCTAAATGGGACATTAAGATCGCACTTCCTCCGTCTTCCAAAACTTTAATTATTGTAGGTTTTGCTGCTTGAATTCTAGTATCATCGGTTACTTCAAAATTTTCATTTAAAGGAACATTAAAATCTACTCGAATTAAGGCTTTTTTATTTTCAAAATTAAAATCGTCAATTGTCTTCATGATGCTGAATTGGTTTTTCGCAAACGAAAATAATTCTATTTCATTAAAAACATCAAAATCTGATAGAAAAATTACCCGAAATCAAAGGTAATTTTTCACTTTTATCAAATTTTTATAAAAACCCTTTTTTCAATAAAAGAATCATAGTCAAATAATAGGATTACTGTCAAACCAAAAAAAGATACGATTTTGATATTTATAATAAATTGGGGTTCTTATCCAACTTCATGTTTTTCTTTCTTACTATACCTATTTGTTTCGATATCTTAGAATTAGAATACGATAAATCTTTGATGCTATTAACATCATATTTGTCTTGGCAAAATACCATAATAGTATTTTATGTTAAAAATTATTTCTATATTGTATATGCAAAAACACTAAACAACTAAC
This sequence comes from Aquimarina macrocephali, assembly GCF_051627225.1. NCBI lineage: Bacteria > Pseudomonadati > Bacteroidota > Flavobacteriia > Flavobacteriales > Flavobacteriaceae > Aquimarina > Aquimarina macrocephali. The sequence continues at coordinate 1,957,356 of NZ_CP151795.1, read as the reverse complement.
TAATTATGAGTAATTTATCCGCACAAACACCAAAAAAAATTACAGTAATCATAAGTATTGTACTTGTTCTTTTAGGCCTTCTAGGTTCACGTATTCATCCTGTTTTGGCAGAAAATAGTAATTGGCTCGTACTTGCAGGATATGTGCTTCTTCTACTAGGAGTTTATCTAAAAGGGTTGTGATTTTCTGTAAAGATCAATACCTATTAAAATTCGTTTAACCCTGATTATTTTATAGAAAGGATTTTCTAGTAATATATAATGACTAATACTTAGTACAAATACATGTCCTAAAGTCAAATAAATACTACATCTTCTAATTATTATTTTAGAGGTTGCTTATTTTTTATCAGGTTTTATATCTTATAGATCTGCTTTCTTTTTTAGGTATCCCTTATATTTGCCTATGCTTTTCTCAGAAATTTTAGGCTTAAAACATATCAAAAGCTATTTGACCACTAGTGCTAATCGTCAAAGAATACCTCATGCCCAGCTTTTTGTTGGTCCTAATGGTAGTGGAACATTGCCCATGGCTATTGCCTATGCGCAGTATGTCTTGTGCCAAAATCAAAATGGAGAAAATACAGATGGTCTCGAGGCTTGTAATGTAAAGTTTGATCATCTCGCGCATCCCGATTTACATTTTGTATATCCTGTTGCTGTAAATGATAAGGTGAAAAAGCATCCTACATCGGATCAATTTGCAGAAGAGTGGAGACATTTTGTAAATGAAAATCCATACGGAAGTATTTTTGACTGGTATCTTTCTCTTGGAATTGAAAAAAAACAAGGTCAGATTGGAGTTGATGAAGCGCTTGAGATCGTAAAAAAACTTTCGCTAAAAAGTTATGAAGGAGGTTATAAAATAATGTTGATCTGGATGGCTGATAAAATGAATATTGCAGCTTCTAATAAGCTTCTCAAATTAATTGAAGAGCCTCCTGCAAAAACCATATTTATACTTATCGCAGAAGATGAGGAGCAACTTATACAAACTATTAGATCCAGATGTCAAGTATTACATTTTCCTCCTTTGGGAGAACAGGTAATAAAAGAAGCGCTTCAGAAAAAAGAGAATATTTCTGATGGTGATGCTTTAAAAATAGCACATCAGGCTAATGGTGATTATAGTAAAGCTTTACACCTGCTACATCATGATGGTGGTGATGATCAATTTGAAGATTGGTTTATACAATGGGTGCGTACAGCATTTAAAGCCAAGGGAAACAAGTCTGCTGTAAATGATCTAATCACCTGGAGCGAATCTATTGCTGGTACAGGAAGAGAAACACAAAAAAAATTCCTAAAATATTGTCTGGATTTTTTCAGACAAGCTATGTTACTTAATTATGGTGCAGAAGATTTAGTCTTTCTAGAACCAAATACAAATGGTTTCAAATTAAAAAACTTCGCTCCTTTTGTACACGGAGCCAATATTATGGACATCTGTAATGAACTTCAAGATGCTGCTTATCATATAGAACGAAACGGTAATGCAAAAATCATCCTCACAGATCTTTCTATAAAACTTACCCGATTATTACATAAAAAAAGTTAATCACGCTTAGTGTACTGCCTATTAACCCTTAAGAATACTAAATTAGAAATCAGTGTTTTTAGTCTCAAATCTTATTCTATATTTGATATCCTAAACTAATCTCACATGGATAATTTTATAAATAATATTGTTTCAATAACCATCTTATTATTTCTTCTCATTACTTTTTTGCAATCTGGTATCGATAAAATAATCGATTGGAAAGGAAATCTTAGTTGGTTAAAAGAACATTTTGCGTCTACTTTTATGGGTAATATGGTTCCTCTTCTTTTAACAATTATTTTAATTATTGAAATGATTACGGCGGTATGTTGCGTTATTGGTATGTATTACCTTATTACAGATAACATTACATGCTATGCTGTTTTAGCTATGTTTTTAGCCTGTATAACGCTCTTAATGTTGCTTTTTGGACAAAGAGTAGCAAAAGATTATCAAGGAGCTTTAACAATCACCTGTTACTTTATAGTAGCCATCTTTGGGTTATACGTTGTTTCTTTATAAAATACTTTATAATATAGAAGGGCACTAATTAGTGCCCTTCTAGTCTCCCGCCTTATGTAATAAAACTTTTTTAGAATAAAATAGTAATACCAACCTGGTGTGGGTAATATTTCACCTCTTCTTAAATACAGAATGGACTTTCTATTACATAAGGCGGGTTAAAGAAATAAATATTGGGGAATATTATTTCTTTACTATTTTAGTGATAATTTCCTTCTTATTTTTTGTTAAGATCTTAACAAAATAAATACCATCACGAAGATTAGCAATATTGTATATGTTTTCTGTAGTTTCTATTACAAGTTTGCCATTCTATCATAGATTTTTATACTGGTAACCTTTGTATTTACATTTATAATTCGTTTGGTGCATGTGTGAGACCATCTACTGTTTCATTTAACCCAACAATGCTATTTCCTATTGTCTTTGACTCGCCTTTTATTGTAATGGTACTATTTAAATATGGAATTAAAAGGCATTTTGATAACTAAAACAGAGCTAGAAAGGATAGTAATGCTACATAATAATTTTTTCATGTTTTGGGTTTTAAGAGCTATAAATATTTAAATAAAATCACACAAATATTAGTTTAATAATATAGTATTGAAGCTCATTTATATTTGTTAAAAATACAATGGAGTAACTAAATAAAAATCACGGTTTTCAGGGGTTTTACATCTTGAAGTTTGTTGAAGAAACTAAATAATCAAAAATATATGGATAAATAATTTAAAAAAAAAAACCTGCTTAAACAAAGCAGGTTTTTAGAATTTCTTTTAAAATCTTATTAATATGTACATCCACATTTACTTTGTCTACAACCAAAATCGAATCCTAACGTGATCATGTGCGACCCTGCTGCAGAGGTAGGTTGTAAAACTTCGTTTACATTAATCTGATATCCATAAGCAACATAAAAATTAGCTTTTTTGATTCCTAACATAGGAGATACAGAAAGTGGTTTAAAATCCTGATCAACCAAAGATCGAAGACTAACTCCTATCCAATAATAATCTCCACGGTGCATTTTACGAACCTTTAGATTAAGATCAGCTGTAGAACGACCATCTCCAGCAAAGTTTTGGTATAGTATAGACGGTTCTACCTCGATATCACTAAATCTATGATAGAATGTATATCCAGTATACAGATAATAGTTCTGTATTTGAGAAGGTTCTGTTGGATTAAAATCATCTATCTCTTTCTGTAATAAATTCACAGCATTGGCGCTCAAAAAGAAACGACCAATACGATATAATAATCCAATATCAAAATTAGAATCATTTACACTTATATCTGCTAATCCAGGATTAAATGGGTTATCAGGGTCTCCATTATTAAACTTTGAAGTATCAATACCAAATTGGGTGAACTTGTAGCTAATTCCAAATGATAAGTATTGATTATTGTATTCGTTAAGTGTTAAATGGTGAGCAAAAGATAACTGAATCCCTTTCTGAGTAGTAAATCCATTCTGATCATTAAACAGAATAGCACCTACACCCGAACGGTCTGATATTCTACCATCTATTGATAAGGATTGTGTACCTGGAGAATCCTCGATACTAACCCACTGCTCAAAACCTGAAGCTCTGATCTGCCAACAATCTCCAATACCCGCATATGCCGAGGATATCAAATATGGGTTATCTGCGATATATTGATTTTGTACAGGGGCAAAAAACTCCTGGGCAAAAGTACAATAACTTGCAAATAGGCTAAATATGATAATATACTTCTTCATCTAATATTAAAAATTACAGATCATTAACTTTTCTCTTTCTATACCATTTGGCTTTTTATCCATATAGTCTTATAACTTACTAAGGCTCTATATATTATCTATATAATGTAAAGTGGCCTGTAAATTCTCTATTATCTACGTCATTCAGAATTATAGAATACCAATAATCTCCTGATGGAAGTTGTTTTCCTTGGTATAAACCATCCCATCCTTGTTGGTCTCCTTTAAATTCTGCTAGCATTCTTCCATATCTATCAAAGACGATTACTTCCATGTTTTCAAAGAAGAAAGGATCATCTATATTAGGAGTAATCTGTCTAGGGTACCAGAAACGATCTTCTGCTGTACTATTAGGACTATCCGGTGTAAAGTAGTTAGGAATACGAATATTAATATACGTCAGATTCTGAACCGTAAGTACCTCACAGCCATCTGCATCAACTACGCGTAATACATAATCTGCAGTCTGTCGTATTACAAAAATATTTCCATCTAATTCTGTATAGTCTGAAGGCTCTAATTGATCCAACGTCATTCCATCTTCTAACATCGTAAATGAGAATGCATAGAAAGGAGTATTTTCAAATGGTCTTCCTCCAGATGCTATAATTTGATATTCATTAGGATCTTCTGGGTTATTGGTCATTTGAGCAACTGGTATTGCCAATGGAGTATACTCAAGAATCTCGATTGTATCTACAGTTCTTGTACATCCCTGGAACTCCATAATACCTTCATACTCTCCTGGAATTACCTCAAAATTACCTGTCAAATTCGAATTGTTAGGTGGATTTGGTGTTCCATTTATACCATTCAAAGTATAAATAATACCTAATCCTTGTGCCTCTTCGACAATATCAAAACTTACAAGATATTGCTCTTCACTAGTCATCACAGGATTCGCAGGATCACTATAGTCAAATATAGGACATACTAATTCTGGTACTAGTTCGCCAGCAAGATTAACGCCTGGTTCAATATCAATATTAAAGGCTCCCTGACAGTTTGCATTGTTTTGTGAATCTCTAATAAATACTGTAGTCGTACCTCCTGGTAGATTATCAATAAATAAATTTGCAGGATCTGTTACGGGTTGATAATTTACACCATCAATACTCCAGAAATAACTTGGGTCTGCTGGATTTGCAGGTGGTAATCCTCCTGTAATTGATAAGGTAGCTGTACCATTCATATCTCCTGCACAATCTTCTGGCGTTGTCGAATTTACAGTAGCCAAAATTGGTGCTGGCTCTATAATCTGAATATCAATAATAGTTCTTGGACAACCGTTATCATCTTCTACCTCTACTCGATATGTATCCGCTGGTAAATCTATAAACGTATGCTCATTAAGAGGTGTTTCAGATTCATCTTCAATAAAGGTAAACACTGCAGTACCCGCGCTATTATATAATGAGAAGTAGTATTGTGCAGTACCCCCAACAGCAGTTACTCGTATAGTACCGTCAGTTTCTCCATTACAAGAAATAGGCGTTGCAAATGCTTCTGCTATAAATTCTGCTGGTTGGGTAATATCAAAAGGTGTTACACTATCTACACAGTCTCCACTGGTTACTGTATAGGTATAAGTTCCTGCCGGTAAATCACCAAAGAAGCTAGTAGTTTGAGTATCTGTGGCTAATGGGCCAGGTAATGTTACAGCATTTCCTAAGTAATCTGTACCTGTCACTCGATATCCATAATTACCTAATCCTCCGGTAACACTTGCGTCGATAGAACCTGTTGGCTCACCAAAACAAACAATAAACGTATTACTTAAGTCTAATGTCGTTGTTAAAGGAACAGGATCTCGTACTGGTATGGTATTAGAAGCCGGAGAAACACATCCATTAACATCTCTAACAAAGAAGTTATAATCCCCTGCAGGTAAAGTAAATTCATGGACTGTAGGTGTTGTATTACCAGCAACAAAGGTAACTCCATCGCTACTAAACTCATATCCTCCAGGAGTTCCTCCTCCCGCAGTAACCGTTATCGGGTTAGGACTAGGAGCAAGACAAGTTATTGGTCCTTGAACTACATCTATCGTCACAGCTGGTGGAGCATTAATAACCACAGGGTTTTGAACAGCTTCACATGCTAAATTATCGGTAACCGTAACAATATAGTTCCCTGGTTTAAGATCTATCCATTGGAAAGTATCTGTAGTACTTGCAACCGCAACAGATTGTGAACCATCAGGAAATGTTAACATAAAGAAATATGTCCCTGGTCCCTGACCTCCTGTAGCAGTAGCTGTAATTGTACCATCCTCACTATCAGAACAAGCTAATAGCGTTGGTGCAATTGCATTTAATCCTAAAGGTACTGGTGGATTTATAACTATTGTTTCGTCTGATGGGCAGTCATTAGCATCTAAAACTCGTACTCTATAGAGTACATTTGTAGTGATGTTATTTGCGTCCAACCCTGTAAAAATTGTTGTTGTTGTTTGGAATGGAACTCGTATTGTAATAATACCTCCGCTATCTTCGCTTTCTAGCTGATATCTAAATGGAGGTGTTCCTCCATTGGCAACTACTTCTATCGAAGCGTCATCACCAGGATTACAGGTTTCATCTTGTTTCTGATCTAACGTTACTGTAATCGCAGGAGGCGTTGCAATATTTACTCTATTCGACACTTCATCACAGAAAGGAGTAGCCAATGCCTCTACAGAAACTTCGAATGTTCCTGCTGGTAATCCAGTAATCGGTTCTGGATTTTGTGTCGCTACGTCAGCAGCAATATTTACATAACCTACAACATTAGCTCCTGTAACAGTGTTTACAACCGTATAATTATAAGCACCTGTATAATCGCCAATATTCAACGCCAACGCTCCTGTAGTAGCTCCATTACACAATATATCTGTAACTGTAGTTAATGTCGCTGTGATCGTATCAAAAGGAGCAATCATATATGCTGGAGTATCTATAGAACAATCTGTACCTCGATCCGTAATCGTAAATACATACGAACCAACACTTGGTAAAGCAAAAGTCACATTCGTAGCATTCGCCTCAACTGCAACTGTACCTGGGTTATCATTTGCTTGTGCAACAACTCCTAATGAGGATAATACTCCTCCTACTTCTACAAAATCAAATGGACCTATACCTCCTGTAATAGAAACAGTAACTGTTTCTGGATTATCACATGAAATAACACCATTGTTAACTGCAGCAGTATCTCTGGTTATGGTAGGATCTGTCATAATTGGAAAAGCCGGCACAATAATATCAAAATTGGTAAAAGCACAATTATTTTCATCAGTAACCGAAATCGTATAGGTACCTGCAACAGTAGCTGTAATTTCATATTGAACTCCATTAAGAGGATTACCATCTGCATCTGCTACATCAGTCTCTGATCCACTAGCAGCACCACTATAAGAAACATCATACGGAGCTGTACCATCAGTAATAGTTAACGTAATTACCGGGAATATATCTGCATTCGATACATTATTACAACCATAAGGCGTCTGAACAAATGTAACATCAAGAGCTGCTGTAGGGCCTCCAACTACCACCTGAATCGCTGGGGTGTTAGAACAACCTTTATCCGAAACAACTACAATGTCATATGTTCCTGCTTCTAAATTTTCAAATAAAGGATTTGGTTGTAGTGGTCGTGTTAATGGACCTGCTACAATTTGATATTGATAAGGCGGATTGTCATCTGCCGTAGCATCTAAACTTACTAAAATAGTACCATCATTACCTGCAAAACATGAAACAGGAGTCGATACTCCTGATGGTATCGGATCTACGAAAGTAGGTACTGTAATTTCAAAAGTAGCTTCACATCCTGGTGCAGGACCAATCGCGCTATCTATAACTTCTACTCGATAATCCCCTGGAAAGATACCGTCTGTACCTGCAACAGTGCTACTAAAAGTAACCTGATCTGCTCCTGGTCCAGCGGTTTGAGTTACGCCAAGTACTGTTATTCCTGTACCAGCATTAACCAAATCAAAGGTAAAGTTACCCGGATTAGCCGTAATATCTGAACCACCACTAACCGTAGCCACTATCGTAGCATCATTATCTCGACAAGTCGGCTCTGTTAATGTAGCAGTAACCAATAACTCTGGATATACCGTAATCGTTCTTGGTGGTGAAGGACATCCGTTCTCATCAAAAACAACAACACTATACGTACCAGGACCTGAAACTGAAAAATCATGACTAGCTGTATTTGCTCCTGTAACAGTACCTGATACTTGAGCACCGCCATCTATAGAAAATGTCAATGTACCTGTACCTGGTGGTATCGGAACATTACTCGTAGCGGTAACCGTAAAAGTATAATCATTATCAAATATACATGCATCATCTACAAAAGGGTCTATAGTATTAATAACTGGAGCCAGAGTAACAGGTGGAATCGTAATTTCTCTTGATACAACACAATTGTTAGCATCCTGTACAAAAATTACCCAAGTAGTAGTCGCAGGGTCTAAAGTAAACACCTCTGTAAGTGGATAAACACCTGGGTCAGGCTGTGGAGCCGATCCAGCAACCGCTGCAAAACTATATCCAGGAACTCCACCATTAGCATCCATAGTAACTGTCGATAAGGCTGTATTACAATCTGCTATCGTAGCACTTAAAAAGTTTAACGTAAGAGGTGCTGGTTGATCAATTGTAGCTGTATTCGACACTTCATCACAGAAAGGAGTAGCCAATGCCTCTACAGAAACTTCGAATGTTCCTGCTGGTAATCCAGTAATCGGTTCTGGATTTTGTGTCGCTACGTCAGCAGCAATATTTACATAACCTACAACATTAGCTCCTGTAACAGTGTTTACAACCGTATAATTATAAGCACCTGTATAATCGCCAATATTCAACGCCAACGCTCCTGTAGTAGCTCCATTACACAATATATCTGTAACTGTAGTTAATGTCGCTGTGATCGTATCAAAAGGAGCAATCATATATGCTGGAGTATCTATAGAACAATCTGTACCTCGATCCGTAATCGTAAATACATACGAACCAACACTTGGTAAAGCAAAAGTCACATTCGTAGCATTCGCCTCAACTGCAACTGTACCTGGGTTATCATTTGCTTGTGCAACAACTCCTAATGAGGATAATACTCCTCCTACTTCTACAAAATCAAATGGACCTATACCTCCTGTAATAGAAACAGTAACTGTTTCTGGATTATCACATGAAATAACACCATTGTTAACTGCAGCAGTATCTCTGGTTATGGTAGGATCTGTCATAATTGGAAAAGCCGGCACAATAATATCAAAATTGGTAAAAGCACAATTATTTTCATCAGTAACCGAAATCGTATAGGTACCTGCAACAGTAGCTGTAATTTCATATTGAACTCCATTAAGAGGATTACCATCTGCATCTGCTACATCAGTCTCTGATCCACTAGCAGCACCACTATAAGAAACATCATACGGAGCTGTACCATCAGTAATAGTTAACGTAATTACCGGGAATATATCTGCATTCGATACATTATTACAACCATAAGGCGTCTGAACAAATGTAACATCAAGAGCTGCTGTAGGGCCTCCAACTACCACCTGAATCGCTGGGGTGTTAGAACAACCTTTATCCGAAACAACTACAATGTCATATGTTCCTGCTTCTAAATTTTCAAATAAAGGATTTGGTTGTAGTGGTCGTGTTAATGGACCTGCTACAATTTGATATTGATAAGGCGGATTGTCATCTGCCGTAGCATCTAAACTTACTAAAATAGTACCATCATTACCTGCAAAACATGAAACAGGAGTCGATACTCCTGATGGTATCGGATCTACGAAAGTAGGTACTGTAATTTCAAAAGTAGCTTCACATCCTGGTGCAGGACCAATCGCGCTATCTATAACTTCTACTCGATAATCCCCTGGAAAGATACCGTCTGTACCTGCAACAGTGCTACTAAAAGTAACCTGATCTGCTCCTGGTCCAGCGGTTTGAGTTACGCCAAGTACTGTTATTCCTGTACCAGCATTAACCAAATCAAAGGTAAAGTTACCCGGATTAGCCGTAATATCTGAACCACCACTAACCGTAGCCACTATCGTAGCATCATTATCTCGACAAGTCGGCTCTGTTAATGTAGCAGTAACCAATAACTCTGGATATACCGTAATCGTTCTTGGTGGTGAAGGACATCCGTTCTCATCAAAAACAACAACACTATACGTACCAGGACCTGAAACTGAAAAATCATGACTAGCTGTATTTGCTCCTGTAACAGTACCTGATACTTGAGCACCGCCATCTATAGAAAATGTCAATGTACCTGTACCTGGTGGTATCGGAACATTACTCGTAGCGGTAACCGTAAAAGTATAATCATTATCAAATATACATGCATCATCTACAAAAGGGTCTATAGTATTAATAACTGGAGCCAGAGTAACAGGTGGAATCGTAATTTCTCTTGATACAACACAATTGTTAGCATCCTGTACAAAAATTACCCAAGTAGTAGTCGCAGGGTCTAAAGTAAACACCTCTGTAAGTGGATAAACACCTGGGTCAGGCTGTGGAGCCGATCCAGCAACCGCTGCAAAACTATATCCAGGAACTCCACCATTAGCATCCATAGTAACTGTCGATAAGGCTGTATTACAATCTGCTATCGTAGCACTTAAAAAGTTTAACGTAAGAAGACTGCTAGGTTGTGTTATCGTAAAAGGTGTTGCGTCTGTACAAGGTATAGGTGCTCCACCAGTTTCAATAGCTCTAATAAAATAATTACCTTCACTTAAACCAGAGGCTGTTCCACTAAGAAGAGGTGCAACTAAACTTCCTGATATCCCCGTGGTAATACCGGTATCAGCATCAAATACTTCCCAGTCTACAGTCGTTGCTCCTGCTGGTGTAGTCACTGTAAAATCTATAAATCCATTAGCTCCTCCAAAACAATCCACTGGATCATTATTGGTAATTGCTATATCAAACCCTGGAGGGTCAACTGGAATTACTGCTTCAAAATATCTACATCCTGTAGAAGTATCTATAATTTCAAACACATACGGTACTCCATAATCAAGGCCAGTAAATTCGTGTCTTGTCTCATTACCAAATCCATTTGGTAACGGAGTAAGCACTCCGTTTAACATTCCATTCAGAGCTTCATAAGGCGGTATTGCTGAGCCTGTAGCTCTAAATTCATTAATTAGATATGGGCCTTCTCCTCCAGAAACTTCTACCTGATATCTCGCTCCCGTAGAACAATCTGCCGGAGGTGCTGTTACATCAAAATCCAAATCAAATGGAGGCTGTGTTATCATAAACGGTCCAATTCTGTTACTACATCCATCAGATGCTATGATATCAACAAAATAAGAATCTGGGTCCAAATTATCAAAAGTAGGACCTGTACCCACTGCTAAAGTAACAGGGTTTGTTGTTGTTCTTGTGTTTTGTGTTAAATCGCTATTTAATAATACATACGTATAATCTGTCACCCCTACAGAACCTCCTGTAGCAGGATCTAAAACAATAGTTCCCGTTGTAGTTGTAGAACAGTCTATATTGGTAATTGAGTCTACAGTAGCAGTTATCTGAGGCGATTCTGCTACAATTGCCTGAACTGTACCTAAACATTGTTTAGCATCTCTAATCTCAAAATCATAAGTTCCGGCAGCCAAACCTGTAAAAGTAAGGTTGGTTGTAAATGCACCTGCAACAGGTGATGTTATTCTTGCCTCAAACGGACCAGCTCCTGCAGTTGGGTTTATAACCACAACTCCACTCGAATCCCCATTACAAAGCACATTTGTAATTGTGGTTGTCGCCGTAGGTACAACCGTAGGATTAACAATGATTTCTGAAGAAGTAGCTACACAATTCAATCCATCTGTAACTCGAATCTCATACGTATTCGCAGCATTTATAGAAACAGGAGAAGTAACTCCTGCAAGAAAAACAGTGCCAGGACCTACCTCGATAACATCAAAAGTATATGTACCATCACCGCCTGTAGCAGTAAATGAAATCGTCGCATTTGGAGTCACAGAACAATCCAAATCTTTATCTAAATTCGCGGTAATTGTCAATTCTGGATTAATATCAAAATTAATCACAGTAGATGTACAATTACTTCCTGTATTGCTTACCGTAACACTGTGTGTTCCCGGAGTAAGATTTGGAATCTCAAAAGTATTAGCTGGTGCTGGGCCTGGTAAAAAGACTACCGCCACCGGAGCACCGCCATCTAAACTATATGTAAATGGACCCAATGGAACTGGAATACTCGGGGTAATCGTAATCCATTGTGTCGCCTGATTGGTCGTGTCATAACACGCATCACCCCCTACTGCTGTGGCAATAGTAGGTGGAGTAAGTTGACCTACAGTAACTGGATTGGTAACCTCACATGCTGCTGCAGTAGAACCATCACGTACCGCAATTATATAATTCGCAGCAGCTAAACCACTAAAAGTATCACCATTCTGATATGCCGTAATAACGACTCCTCCAGAAGTTCGTAATTCATATTGATAACCTCCTCGACCGCCTGTAGCATTTACCGTTATAATACCTGAAGTAACTCCACAATTGGAATCCACAACAGTAGTAGTGAAACCTAAAACAGCAGGATCAGTAATCGTAATCGGTGGAGTAAGTGTTGCACTACAATTAGTAGTATCATCGGTAACTACGATAGTATAAGTACCCGCTCCAAGACCAGGTACTGAAGTTGGAGTCGTAGTAATAGAATTACCTGTAATCGGAGTGGCAACAGGAATTGTTCCTCCAGTAACAACATAACTATAACTCGTAGATGTTAAATCTATACCTGTAACATCAAATGATAAAGATGCATCTGTATTTGTAGCACAGGTGGGCTCCGCAGTAATATTAGCAGAAACTGCTATAGGATCTATAGCGTCTATCGTATAATTTTCTTGATAAATACAACCATCTGTGGTTGTTCTTGCTTCAAATGTATAAGTATCTCCTGCTGGTAAAGTGTAAACTGTAGTAGTACTAAAAGCTGTAACGCTTGCCGCAGGTGAAGTAATTCGATATTCAAAACTAGCAGCTCCATTAGTACCTGTCGCACTAACAGTAATATCCGAAGTAAGTGCAGGACATTGAGGTTGAGTCTGAGCAAAGGTAAGATCAGTTACCACCTGAAGTGGATCTATTGTACGCTGACCCAAATTAACAGGACATGCCGCAGTAGCCGTATCTCGAATATAAATAGTATAAGTACCATCTGTTAAACCTGGAAATATACCCGTAGTATTACTGAAATCAACTCCATCAATACTATATTCATAACTTCCATTACCTCCTGAAGCTCCAGAAATCGTAATCTGTGCCAACTGAGGTGTCGTACTCGAACCAGAAGCATCACAACGATATTCCGTAACAGCAATATTTGTAACTGTAATTAATGTGGGAGCTGTGACAATTGCCTGAACTGTACCTAAACACTCCTTAGCATCTCTAATCTCAAAATCATAGGTTCCGGCAGCCAAACCTGTAAAAGTAAGGTTGGTTGTAAATGCACCTGCAACAGGTGATGTTATTCTTGCCTCAAATGGACCAACTCCTGCAGTTGGGTTTATAACCACAACCCCACTCGAATCTCCATTACAAACTACATTTGTAATTGTGGTTGTCGCCGTAGGTACAACCGTAGGATTAACAATGATTTCTGAAGAAGTAGCTACACAACTCAACCCATCTGTAACTCGAATCTCATACGTATTCGCAGCATTTATAGAAACAGGAGAAGTAACTCCTGCAAGAAAAACAGTGCCAGGGCCTACCTCAATAACATCAAAAGTATATGTACCATCACCGCCTGTAGCAGTAAATGAAATTGTCGCATTTGGTGTCGCAGAACAATCTAAATCTTTATCTAAGTTGGCAGTAATGGTCAACTCTGGATTAATATCAAAATTAATCGCAGTAGATGTACAATTACTTCCTGTATTGCTTACCGTAACACTGTGTGTTCCCGGAGTAAGATTTGGAATCTCAAAAGTATTAGCTGGTGCTGGGCCTGGTAAAAAGACTACCGCCACCGGAGCACCGCCATCTAAACTATATGTAAATGGACCCAATGGAACTGGAATACTCGGGGTAATCGTAATCCATTGTGTCGCCTGATTGGTCGTGTCATAACACGCATCACCCCCTACTGCTGTGGCAATAGTAGGTGGAGTAAGTTGACCTACAGTAACTGGATTGGTAACCTCACATGCTGCTGCAGTAGAACCATCACGTACCGCAATTATATAATTCGCAGCAGCTAAACCACTAAAAGTATCACCATTCTGATATGCCGTAATAACGACTCCTCCAGAAGTTCGTAATTCATATTGATAACCTCCTCGACCGCCTGTAGCATTTACCGTTATAATACCTGAAGTAACTCCACAATTGGAATCCACAACAGTAGTAGTGAAACCTAAAACAGCAGGATCAGTAATCGTAATCGGTGGAGTAAGTGTTGCACTACAATTAGTAGTATCATCGGTAACTACGATAGTATAAGTACCCGCTCCAAGACCAGGTACTGAAGTTGGAGTCGTAGTAATAGAATTACCTGTAATCGGAGTGGCAACAGGAATTGTTCCTCCAGTAACAACATAACTATAACTCGTAGATGTTAAATCTATACCTGTAACATCAAATGATAAAGATGCATCTGTATTTGTAGCACAGGTGGGCTCCGCAGTAATATTAGCAGAAACTGCTATAGGATCTATAGCGTCTATCGTATAATTTTCTTGATAAATACAACCATCTGTGGTTGTTCTTGCTTCAAATGTATAAGTATCTCCTGCTGGTAAAGTGTAAACTGTAGTAGTACTAAAAGCTGTAACGCTTGCCGCAGGTGAAGTAATTCGATATTCAAAACTAGCAGCTCCATTAGTACCTGTCGCACTAACAGTAATATCCGAAGTAAGTGCAGGACATTGAGGTTGAGTCTGAGCAAAGGTAAGATCAGTTACCACCTGAAGTGGATCTATTGTACGCTGACCCAAATTAACAGGACATGCCGCAGTAGCCGTATCTCGAATATAAATAGTATAAGTACCATCTGTTAAACCTGGAAATATACCCGTAGTATTACTGAAATCAACTCCATCAATACTATATTCATAACTTCCATTACCTCCTGAAGCTCCAGAAATCGTAATCTGTGCCAACTGAGGTGTCGTACTCGAACCAGAAGCATCACAACGATATTCCGTAACAGCAATATTTGTAACTGTAATTAATGTGGGAGCTGTAAAAGTTATATTTGTAATTTCAAAATCACATCCAAATCCATCTTGAACAGTAACTGTATGTGTTGTTAATGGATCTACATTATTAAACGTTTCAGAAGTACTAACAGTTGGTCCAATAGTTACTTCTGTTGCTGTTCCTTGATCTAAAATATAAGTAAACGGTGAACCTGATCCAGCAGTAACAGCAACTTGAATAGAACCATTATCTGTCGGACAAACAGGATTAACTGGCGTAGCTGTTGCTGTAATTGCCGTATAAGGGCTTACATCTACACTACCTGCTGCTATTGTACAGCTATTATCAAGATCATTAACAAATACTGGGTAATTACCCGCAGCAATTGCTCTAAATTGATAAGTCGTTCCTGTTATCGGTGCTAATACAGTACCCAAGAAATCTGCCTGGTTATTAAATGCAAAATTACCAGAACCTCCTGTGACTGTAACCTCGTAAATTGCAATAAATTGATCGGGGTCAAACGGTGGGGCTAATGGATCATAACTTGGATGTAATGGGTCATTAAGGTTAGGATCAGGTTGATACCCGGGATTACAATGCAAATCCTCAACAAGTCTCACTGTAGCCGAAAATGCTGCAGGGTCATTTATTGTAACAACAAAAACCTCAGAGCAGCTACCATCGGCTGATAATACCTGTACATTATAAGTATCAGGATTAAGCCCGGTAAATGTATGGTTTGGAACCGTTGTAGGTCCCTCTGTATCATTAAAAGTCGTTGAAGTACTATTAATAATATATCTATAATTAACTTGGGAATCATCAACTGTTATTTCAATCCTTCCTTGATCGCCTGGACATGTAGGAGAAGTTGGAGTAACTGTTTCTCTTGCATCTAATTCGTCTAAAAAGATAGTTTCCTGAAAAACACAAGCTGTAGGCAAACCTCCAACTTGACGAACATTAACAGCATATGTTCCTACTTCTGTTAATCCTGTAAACTCTGCTGAAGCCTGATACCCAATTACTGTGTTTGTTATTGGTGTAATTAATTGATATTCGTATTGAAGAGAGGAATTTTGAACTCGTATTGTTCCTGGCGTACTACAAATGATTTGTCGTACAACTGTAAGATCAGGATCAAAATTATTCTGAAATACATTAAAGTAAAAAGGTATGGTACAATTACTATCAAAAGTGGCATTAATTCTATATTCTCCTGATTGTGAAATTGTAAAACTATTAATATCTGTACTTACCGTTACCCAATCACCATCACATCCTGCATCTGTAGTAGGACAATTAGGGTCTCTTGTTACTGCAGGACAAGCTGCAGGATCTAATCGCTGCCATTCAACTGTAGTTCCAATAGGAAAACCTAGCGTATTTCCTGGAGTTGGAACAGTTAATGTAGTCCCTGCTCCACATAAAAAGATCTCCGGTAATGGATCTCCGGTAATTGGACATGGCGTTCCTGTACCAGAAGGTGGCCCATCATTTGGTTCACCAAAAACATTAGGATTGGCAGCAGATGGTAAATTATCTGCAATAGCTACAATCGGATTTACTACAGTATTAAAAGCATCAACATCAAAGGTTTGTTGTTTATCCTGACAACCTGGTGCACCGGTCTCAGTAACTATATATGTTCCTGCGGCTGTAACTACTAAATCTCTATTAGTGCCTATAACAACTCCTGGATTACTAGCGTTTACCCATTCATAAGAAGTAAAACCTGCTCCCGCTGTAAGCGTTAAAGAACCCGTACATATAAACGCTGGTTGGCTTTCTGTAAAACAAATACCATCATTAACCAAAACGTTAGATGTACCTGTAATGTCAAACTGACACGCATCTTGTTCCAAAATACTTTCTTCACCAGTTTGTGTAATACCAGATTCAACTCCTGTATAGGTTGAAATTGCTACATTATTAATTTGATTAGAACAAGCATCTCGCAAGTCGGCACAGGTGGCTACAACACTAACTCCAAAACGAACAGTATGAATCCCTCCATTACGAACAATTAATGGATCTGCTATTGTAATATCTATCTGTCGGTTTGTACCATTAGGAGTAGCAACTATTCCTGGGTTACTAGTAGTTATACTACCCAATGTAAAATCAACATTATCAGGAAGCACATCCCTAATACTTGCTGCAGTAATATCCTCATTACCTTGATTCTCTATAGTAAGTTCATAAAACAACTGATCTGCAAAATTTACAGGAGATCCTGTAATATCAATGCCATTATTATCTAACACTCGCTTGGTAACCGTAAGCTCAGGTTCAATAATTTCTATTTGAAATGAATTGAAAAACACACTATACGCATCACCAGCAGAAGTTGTTCTAAAACTAGCAGAAGTTTGATCATTACCAATAACCGTTCTACCCGGATTCGGAATATCAAAAATATCGGCATCAAATCCTAAAGTGTTTATTGAAGATGGAGTTCTATCTGGAGTCAATGGATTCGCAGTGGTAACATATTGACCATCTATAGAAATCGAACTGTCATAAAAATTATTATTAGGATTAGCGGGAGTTGTAAAAATATTTTGCCAGGCAGTATCTGGTCTTTGCACTTGAAATATGTCTCCTAAAAAAGGTCTATCACCCTCTAACGTAGCAATCGAATATCGCGCACGAACTGGTAAAGGTGCAGGTAAAGTCTGAAAACCAGTATATGAAAAAGTTTGAAGTGGATTACCCGGAGCAATCACTAAATATCCATTATTTGTACTTATAAATTTTGCTGATAAGGTAGGGTCTTCATAAGCAACTACCAGTACCCATCCCCCAGCTATACCGTTGGCATTAAATCCAGAAAAACCTGTAGAAGCACGCATATCTGCAACAGTATATGTTCCATTTGCATTCCCTGCCCCAAGCCCTTGTATTAGTGTTGTAACATCTGCATAACATACATACGGAATATCTATTGCTGCAGTATTACTTGGATTGGTGGCAGTATTACGATATCCATCATAAATCACTTGTGTCTGAGTAGGTGGAATAGTAACATACCCACCACCACCAGGTGGTCTAATTTTTATAGTTCTAAAATCAGGTCTATTATCAGGAAAAGGTAAACCCGTATACTGAACAAAACGAGTATCAGACGGGTTCATTTGTACAAAATATGATGCCGACCAATATAATCCTGCATATGCAATCCTTTCACAACCAGATGTTAACTCAAGTTCTGCACTACTGGAACTAAATGTACTCCCATCTCCATCTATATCTATATACCCAAAGGTTTTTGCATTGTTAGAAGCGTTTCCATTATAGTTATCATTAGGTGTAAAACCACTTTGGTTTAGTCCAATAATAGCATTACCAATTATTTTAAGCTCTCCATTAATTCTTAACGTACTATTAGGTACCTCGGTAAAGGGGACCTGAGCTGATATTTGTTGTACGCCTATCATTAAAAAAACCAAAACGATAGCAGATTTCAGTCTAAGTTTCATAAGCCGTGGGGTGTTTGGGTATTTAGTCATCATAATCTCTTTCTTACATTATTGAATTTTCAATATATAAAGATCTCCATCATACGAATTGTTTACGTTAGAAAATAAACTTTGTTTAGCTTCATCAAGATTGTCATGTCTCTTTAAGTAAACGTATATATAGTTGTCTTTGGGGTTCCTGAAATATTGAGGCTCTAATCCTTGAGATCGTAGCTTCGCCATTCCTCTTTCAAAGTAATTTTCTCTCTTGAAAATATTAGTAATCAGATAATATCCATTTTCAATATTATGTCCTCCGATATATGATAAACTCTCTGTTAATACTGTATCATCCTTAACTGTATCCTTGATAAGTCGAGTTTCTTGTAATAGCTTTTTATAGGATTCTACTCTACTCTTGGCAATGTGCAATATCCACATATCACCAAAGTATCTGTTATCAATATTATTTAAATACTTTTCTGTCGCCTCATCCCTGTTTGTATAACTTTCTATAGCTACATACTGGAATTGATTTTCTGGGTTAAGTATTATTTTAGAATCATTGAATCCTAAATCTTTTAAAGTTCCTGAGAATTTATCAGCATATGTTCCTCCCTTAAATACATTACCAATTAAGTAATATCCTTCTGGGTATCCAGGTATATATTTGGTTGCGATTTGAGCTTCTGGTCTTGTTGTTTCTGCAAATTTCACAAATCTATTTTTAGCTGTTAATCTTTTAGAACTAGCAGGATCAGCTTCTCTTTTAGCCTCATCGGCATCATCATTCATACTAACAAGTGATTCTAAAAGCTTGCTAAATTCACGTTTATCCACATTTAAGTTGGTAGTTAGTAATGAATCTCTACGAGCAAATATCTTACTTGTGATTCGACTACTATTATCCAATTCTTTCTTAATCTCATCTAAGCCTTCTTCGTTTGCAGTTGTTGTTGCTTTTGCTGCTTCTTGTTTTAATCTTTCTGCCTCAGCAAGACGAGCTGCTTCTGCTGCTGCTTCATCTGCCAGTCTCTTCTCTTCTGCTAAACGAGCTGCTTCTGCTGCTGCCTCATCTGCCAGTCTCTTCTCTTCTGCTAAACGAGCTGCTTCTGCTGCTGCCTCATCTGCCAGTCTCTTTTCTTCTGCTAAACGAGCTGCTTCTGCTGCTGCCTCATCTGCCAGTCTCTTTTCTTCTGCTAAACGAGCTGCTTCTGCTGCTGCCTCATCTGCCAGTCTCTTCTCTTCTGCTAAACGAGCTGTTTCTGCTGCTGCCTCATCTGCCAGTCTCTTCTCTTCTGCTAAACGAGCTGTTTCTGCTGCTGCCTCATCTGCCAGTCTCTTCTCTTCTGCTAAACGAGCTGCTTCTGCTGCTGCCTCATCTGCCAGTCTCTTCTCTTCTGCTAAACGAGCTGCTTCTGCTGCTGCCTCATCTGCCAGTCTCTTTTCTTCTGCTAAACGAGCTGTTTCTGCTGCTGCCTCATCTGCCAGTCTCTTCTCTTCTGCTAAACGAGCTGTTTCTGCTGCTGCCTCATCTGCCAGTCTCTTCTCTTCTGCTAAACGAGCTGCTTCTGCTGCCTCATCTGCCAGTCTCTTCTCTTCTGCTAAACGAGCTGCTGCTGCCGCTTCATCTGCTATCTTTTGTTCTGTAACTTCACGTTCTAATTGTTTTTGAGCAGCTAGACGTTCTTCTTCTACTTTTTGCTCTGTAACTTCTCGTTCTAATTGTTTTTGGGCAGCCAGACGTTCTTCTTCTGCTTTTTGCTCTGCAACCTCACGTTCCAACTCTTTTTGGGCAGCTAGACGTTCTTGTTCTGCTGCTTCTGCTTCACGTGCCGCTTCTTCGGTGGCTATTCTTTCTTCTTCTGCTTTTTGCTCTGCTGTCTCACGTTCTATCTGTCTTTGAGCAGCTAGACGTTCTTCTTCTGCGTTTTGTTCTGCTGTCTCACGTTCAATACGTCTCTGAGCAGCTAGACGTTCTTCCTCTGCGTTTTGTTCTGCTGTCTCACGTTCAATACGTCTCTGAGCAGCTAGACGTTCTTCTTCTGCATTTTGTTCTGCTGTCTCACGATCTATCTGTCTCTGAGCAGCTAGACGTTCTTCTTCTGCTTTTTTGTTAAGTAGTTTTACTTCTTCTGCACGTTGTAATTCTAATTCTCTGGCAGCCTTAGCTTCTTTTTCTCTAGCTTCTGCTATTGATTTTTCAAGCTCACTCATGGCTTTTTGGTCCTGACTTCGAGAATCTCCTTGTTCCTCTTGTAATTCTCTTATTAACTTATTCTGTTCAAGAATTTCTTTCTTAAGTCTTCTAATCTCAGAATCTCTTTCTTCATAGGCCTTTTGAGTACTTGATTTTGTTCTACTACCTCTTCTTCTTCTTGACCTTTCTTTTTCAAAATTATATGCTAAACCTACCTCATGAGTTGCTCCAAAATTACTGGTATCTCCAAACCCGGTTTCGTAGGTGTATCCAACCGAAATATTCGATGTGATATTACCACCAATACCTAATGAGGCTCCATAGAAACTATTATATCCCGCTTGAGCCCAACCTAGTGCTGGTAATTCAACAATAACATTACCTCCATATCTAAGATTTGAATCTGCTCCCGAATCGGGTAACATATTGGCATATACCATTCCTCGTATTAGCTTATCCGATCTTCTTTCTAAACTGGTGGTATACATAACATGACCCGTAAAAGCCATATTGTCTGTCAATAGTTCACTACCTGTTATATTATAAGCAACAAGATTTGATACAGAAACTCCAACATCAAATTCTGCATAATTAAAGTTAACACCAGGAGTTAATTGAAAAACAGAGCTGTTTTCATAGTTAAGAATAACAGGATCACTTACTTCTACTCCATTATTTAAAACAATACTTGTCGCCGAATCAATATTAGATTTAATTCCGCTTTGCGAAAAACCGAGATTTAAACCAAAAGTGAAGTTCATATCTCTATTTAATTCGATATTATATGCAAAGTTGGCTATACCACCAAAATATCTGTAAATACCTTCATTTTGTTGATGCAAACCAATAGAAACACCTATTTTTTCATCAAAATTTGACGTATAGTTAATTAGATATGTCTGGGGGTTATCATTAAATGAAGCCCATTGTGTTTTATTGTAAACATTAATAGATTTTTTGTTTTCGCGAACTAAAGAGAAAGTAGGATTAAAATAAAAACGGTTATATTTTACTAGGTTATGAGTAGGAATATCGGTTGGAAGAATGCCATAAGTAGTCGTGCTTTCATCCTGTCCTCTAAGAAGGTTAAAGGATATACAAATGATTATTAATAGTAATTTTCTGGCCATAAAATTATCTCATTACCGTTATCGAACCTTTTCTGACTACGGAATTGTTTTTGGTTATTATATAATAATAAAACGGGTCCTGACCCGATGATTTCGAATTCTCTCTGGGCCAGTTATTCTGATAACTTGGTGATGTAAAATCTACCTGACCTCGTGCATTATAAATCGTAACCTCTACTTCTTGTTGATTAAACAAACTTGGTGGAAGTAACCAATTATCATTGATACCATCACTATTAGGTGTAACTACATTAGGAATAATCTCTGAAGATCCTGCAACATCTGAGATATTAAGTATCTCTGAATCTATAACACAATCCAACAATGTAATCCTAACAAAGTAATCACCGATGGTATCTATTTCTATAGAATTTGTACCCTGACCACTTATAACGGTCGAACCATCTACCAAAGATTGATTCTCTCCATCTACAACAATAAACCACTCATAAGCATAGTTACTACTTTGGGGAACACTTAATGTAGATGTCTCTCCAAATGGAATAAAAGTCGGGGAAGCTTCTATAACTACAACATCTGATAAAAACTCAACCGTTAAATCATTTGATCTCGCTGTAGGAAATGAAGTGCTTCGTAAAGTAGCTTCTAAAGCATAAACTTCACCTATGTTAGCAGAAGTTACTGTAAAAGTAGTCTCTGTAACACCTGTAGACTGAGTACCTAAAAACCATTCAAAATCAAATAAAGAATATTGATCAGTAATAATAGGAACTTCTAATCCTGTAGAAGTAATACCAAATAAATTCTCTAACCCCAAAGTCCCTGTATCGGCATCACAATCTAACAATGTAGAAATCTGAGTCCTAAACCCTACTGGTTCGAAAACCTCTGTAGTAGCCTGAAGAGTATCCATACATACATCATTTGCAAATACATCTACACGATATATACCAGGATTGGTGACATCAAAAGACAAAGCTCCCGGTGTACTAACCGCGAGCGGACCTTGAATACTTATTCCGTTCCTAAACCATTCTACCGTACTACCAGCAGCAGGAGCATTTGTCGTAATAGACAAGGTCAACGTAGGCTGTGTAGGTAATAACATTATCAGGGGCGGGGGTTTGGTCAAAATATCTGAACCCAAATTAATAACCTCCACGGGGGGAGTGGTAATTATATTACACGTTGGAGTCCCAGTAACATTAACTGTATAAAAACCTCCAAAATTACTCTCTGGTAAAATCTCAGAAGGACCATCAAACTCCGGAATCAAAACTCCGTCCTTAAACCATTCATAAGTGAAACCCGGATCGGTAACACTTGTAGTTAATATTTTTACATCACTAGGACAAAAAGATTGTGGTGAAGGCTCATTGATTCGTACTGTTGTTTCATTAAAATCAATTACTTCTACTGTCTGACTGTCAAAATTAAATAAGGCATTACAACTTCCAAAATTAACTTGAACTTTATAGGTTCCTACTTGTGTTACATTTTCGAGTGTATTACCTGATTCACCCGGAATCACAGTAAAATTATTGGTTCCCGTAGCATCAAAAGACCAGATATATTCTGGAAAATCTCCTGGTAAAGCTGTTAATGTGGCTGATTCCCCAACACACAAAGCTACCGTGTTAGCCTCAATATTTGCTCCGGTTAATGTGACGCCTTGAGAAAAATCAAAATAATAAATAGGGAGGTTTTCTTGTACTGCACTTAAAATACTACTTGCCGGTACATTCACACGTAAACTATAATTTTCTCCACGTAAATCCGTAGGAATAACAAAAGAAGGGAATTCGATATCTCCTCCTGGAGGAATCGCTATAGATGTGGTAAATCGTGTTAAAACTCTGGTGGCATCATTAGAAAAAACTCCATTCTCATCGGATAATTCTAAAACAAATTCTGTACCTGTTGCAAATAAAATATTTGCCTTAGCTATAGCTTCTCGATTAGGAGTATTTTGATTTACACAGAGTATCGTAGTGGTCGATCCACTAATAGAAAACAAAGGAGCACTAATATCCTGAGCGTTGGCTTTCAAAGAAGAAAATAGAAAGCCTGTCACTATAGCAATTAATGATATGAGGTTAAGTTTTTTTTTCATGATATCACACTTATGATTAAGGTGAATATACTATATTAACTTCGCGATTTGGGGCGCTTGTTAATAATATTGTTAATATATTTTTTACCAAGACATAAAATTATAAATTAAATGTTTATATCAAACTAAAATTTAACTTTTTTTTGTAATAATTTTCTGACCTTTTATTACTTGCCCTATTTTAACTGAAGCAAATACGATCTCAAAAAACATTTCAATATACATAAAAATTTGTTAATCAATGTATTGAGCTAACGTAAAAAATCATTCCAAGCTTGTAAAAAAAGTTCAAATCTCCCCTATTTTTATTAAAAAAACGGAAGTATATGGTAAAAAAAACATACTATTTACGCGTTTTTGGGCGTATTTTCTTTACGTTAAATGTTCTAAAAAAGGTCATTTTTCTCGATAAAGTGTAAAAAATAACATTAAGTTTTTGGCTCTTCAAAAACGATATTATATAAAAATTATGTAAAAATTTTCACATAAAAACTCATATTGTTTTTAAGTTGTTTTTTCTTTAAATCAGTTTTTTTCTTCAAGAAAAATGCTACGAAAAACTTTCTCTTTATTGATAAAAATTTTAGGAATTTATCACCATAAATCATAAAATTATCCCATTACTATTATCGAACGTTTTCTAACTACAGAATTGTTTTTGGTTATTATAATAATAAAGAGCATCCTTATCTTATAAGTCCAAATTTTCCTTGGATCAGTACGATCAATTTTTGAAAATCAAAATATTAAAAAGAGATATTTTCTTGTACTGCATTTAAACTAGAACTTGCTTGTACATTAATTCTTAAATTAGAATTCTGTCCTCATGAATCTGAGGTTATAATGAAAAGAAGGAAATCCAATATCCCCCTGGGAAGAATTGCTATAAACCCGGTGTCGTATTCAAAAAAGATAAAATGTATTCTCTGGTTTTTAAAGCATTAACTGGTAGTATTATAAAACATATAATAACAATTATTTATTTAGTTTTAGGTCTTAAGATTATTTCTTCAAATTTATAGATAAATCCACTTTCAAAAAAGTCATAAAACCTTAGTTATTCGTTATATAAAAACACTTAACTATTTGATAATCAATCATTTATTTTATTAAAAAATATTCTTATAACATACTCATTATTAGTATGTTATCAATAAAATAGTGTTTATAAAATAAGCTGAAGTTATTTTGGTAAGCGTATTTTACAAGTAACATTTCTTTAGGAAATCCGATATGATTGTAACCATAAACATGGTGAATTCACAGCCTAATATGATGTCAAGATTAATATTAATCATTAAAAAACCCTCATTGAATATTCAATGAGGGTTACAAGAATATTTTAAAGAAAAACTACTCCTTTGTTTCGGTAGTTTTTGCATCACCTCCATTTAATTCTTTAAGAATCTTATCGGTAAGGTTTAATTCTTCTTTACCATAAAGTATATTACTGGTTTCTGTGTCTCCGTAGATATATGTATATCCATTTTTCTTACCATAATCCTCTATAAAGCTCTTCACTTTACCTATAATAGAATCTATCTCTACTTGACTTCCTTGTTGGATCTCCTGCATTTTGGCTTGCTGCTCTCTTTGTAGGCCTTGTTGCTTAACCATCAATTCCTGCTCTTTCTTCTCTCTATTAGCAGCAGACATAGATTTCATAATGTTTTTGTACCCTTCTACCTCAATCTGAAATTGCTTTGCCTTTTCTTCAAGTTCAGCCCGTACTTCATTATTACGCTTTGTCCATTTTTCTTGTGCCACTTTCATTTCTTTATAATCAGAAACAACTTTGGTATTATTTACATAACCCGTTTTTTCTATTTGTTGATTACAAGAAGCTAAAATTAATAATGCACTTGCAACCCATACTATTTTTTTCATTTTTCAAAAATTTAGTTCTGAGCAAAAATATCAAAGTTCGTGCGATGTTATTCATTATATAGTCGTAAAAAACCATATATAAGAAAAAACAATCATTTTACATGTTACAATATAAAAAAACTATTAAAAACAAATAAAAATAAGCCGTTTTAAGCTCTTTTTAAAAAAAAGAGGTGTAAATAGATATGGTTTGTTCTAAAAAGAGGAAAAAAGCATCTAAAAACAAAAATTAGTCGTTTTTAAGAATATAAATATGCGAAGAATACTCACCAGATCGTTTTGCTTTAAGATTAGAACGTAATCCAACCCAAAAAGCATTTAAAAAGTTCATTTTACCACTTTTGTATTTTTCTGATAAAAGTGACACATAAAATGAATCAAATTTCATGGGGAGTACTTTTTCTAATTTTAAATTTTCTTCTTCAAAAAGTTTTTGGATAGAAGTTTTAGAAAAATGCCAAAGGTGTCTGGGTACATCATATGCTGCCCAAAAGGAATTATATTGTTTTGCATCATATGATTTAAAATTTGGTACAGCTATAATTACAAATCCATTTGGTTTTAAAAGGCGTCTTAATTCTCTAATTTGAAGTTGCAAATCTGGTATATGTTCCAAAACATGCCACATCGTAATAACATCAAAACTTTTTGAATCCAAATTAGCTGTTTCGGGTTTTAAATCTATTCCTTTTTGTTTTGCTAGTTCTTTAGCTTGATTATTTGGCTCTACTCCTTCGATTTTCCAACCTCTATTTTTTGCTGCACTTAAAAAATCTCCTGTACCTGCTCCAATATCCAAAAGTACACCACGTTGCTGATTTAATTTAGAAATAAGTTTAACCTTTTTGTTTAAAGAATAGGTTTTAACTAAGTGGTATAGTTTTTCAAAAAGAGATCGTTTGGAATCTGTATGAGAAATATAATCTTCGCTCTCGTAATATTTACCCAATTCTTTTTCATTAGGTTTCGGAGAAGTAACCAACATATCATATTCTTTATCATAAAGCAACTGAAACTTTTCTCCAGAAACCGTATAATCTTTACATTCGATAAAAAAATCTAAGGTTTTTTGTTTATTCATTTATGTAGATAGAAAAATTTAAAATAATGGTTCTATTTTTATGTTGTTTTTTATATCAATTAAAAACGACCGCATTTTATTATAAAACAACGATCTTGTAGAAAGGCAATTATCACCATTAGCATCTACAATGATAATTTTTACAAAAGTTTCAACATCTCCTATTTCATTTTCAGCATCTTCTTTGTTCGATTTATTTATTAAATCACTAACCAAATTTGATCTTACTTCTCTATCCACATCAAAACTTATTTTGATATTAAATTCCATATCAAAATTATCGAACAGTTTTACATCAAAATCGGATAGGTTTTGATTCTTTGTTAAGCCAAACTGTTTTCGCAATGAACGCTTGGCTTCTTCTGGATACATATTAGGTTTAAAAAGAAATGATTCTTCTTTAAACACATTCTCTGTTTCAATTCTAAAATTATCAATCTGTCTTACCTTGTGTGTAGTGATACACGAATAAAACGAGAACAAAGCAAAAAACAGTATAAAAGTATTTTTCATTAATTGTTTTTTATGAATTAGAATGTCTTACAACAAAAAATGTTCCACGTGGAACTATTCTTTAGAGCTATCATAAATTTCAACTCCTAAAAGTTCACTTAACTCATTAGCCTTCTTATAGGCCTTCTCATCTTTTTCTGTTTTATAAAGTGTAAAATTCTTGTTTCCCGCAAAAAAGCGAACTACAATTTTGCTATGTCTTTCTTTTGTTCCAATTGCACTAACAGCACCCCACTCATTATCTAAACTAAAAGAAGTTGTAAAAACGGAAATATAATCAGGATATTCTAAATCGAGTTTTGTTTTAAAAATAGGGAATCCAAAAACCAAAAAAAGTTTTTGATTATTAAAATCTTTATTGATTTTATAAGAAATAGAATATCCAAACACTCCTAAAGATAAAAGTAAAAAGATCAATCTGGTTAAAAGTGGCTCTTCTGTATAAAAAAGAAAGGCAATAGAAATTACCAAAATCAAAATAGATAAGATTCTTCCTTTTACAGGTTTTTCTTGTTTACAAAGCACACTATTCATCACCTACCCATATAAACCAAAAGTACAGAAATATCACTTGGCGATACTCCGCTAATTCGTGATGCTTGAGAAACGGTCGCTGGTTTTATTTTAGACATTTTCTCTCTTGCTTCAAAAGATAATGACTTCAGTTTTGTATAATCAAAATTCTTGGGGATTTTCACATCCTCAAGCCTGTTTAGTTTATCAGCATTATTTTTTTCTTTTTCTATATAACCAGAATATTTAACCTGAATCTCTGTTTGTTCCAGAACCTCTTTATCCAAATGATTCTCCTCTATATATGTAGAAACTTTCTCAAAATGTTTTATATCATCCAATGTAATCTGAGGTCGAGAAAATAATTTAAACAATTTTCCACTCTGATTAATGGGTGATGTTTTCTTTTCTTCTAAAACAGGATTTGCTTCTTCTGGAGTAACACTTGTATCTTTAAAAAACTGAACAAAGGCACTTGCCTTCTTTTCCTTCTCTTCCATTCTCTTCATTCGTTCATCCGATGCTAAACCAATCTCATGAGATTTTGGTGTAAGTCTAAAATCTGCATTATCTTGCCTTAACAAAGTTCTGTACTCTGCGCGTGAAGTAAACATTCTATATGGTTCTTCTGTTCCCTTGGTTATAAGATCATCTATCAAAACACCAATATACGCTTCGCTTCTTTTAAGAATAAAAGATTCTTTTTCTTTCACCTTTAGAGCAGCATTTATTCCCGCCATTAATCCTTGAGAAGCTGCTTCTTCATATCCAGTAGTTCCATTAATTTGCCCCGCAAAAAATAATCCAGAAATCAATTTTGTTTCTAACGTGTGTGTTAATTGTGTTGGAGGAAAGTAATCATATTCTATAGCATATCCTGGTCTAAAAAACTTTACATTTTCAAAACCTACTACAGATTTCAAAGCTTTAAATTGAACATCTTCTGGTAATGATGTAGAAAACCCATTTACATAAACTTCTACTGTATTCCACCCTTCGGGTTCCACAAACAATTGATGTCTTTCTTTATCTGCAAATCTATTAATCTTATCTTCTATAGATGGGCAATATCTTGGTCCGATACTTTTAATTCTACCATTAAACATTGGAGATCGATCAAAGCCTTCTCGCAACAAATCATGAACTTCTAAAGAAGTATATGTCATATGACATGATCTTTGTTTGGTGAGTGGTTTTGTTGCATCTGTATAGCAAAACTTTTCAGGATTATCATCTCCTGGTTGTTCAATCATTTTAGAATAATCCAAAGATCTTCCATCAACTCTAGGAGGAGTTCCTGTTTTCATTCTTCCAGCATCAAAACCAAAATCAATCAATTGTTCTGTTATCCCAGTTGCGGCTTTTTCACCTGCTCTACCTCCGCCAAATTGTTTTTCTCCAATATGAATTAATCCATTCAAAAATGTTCCGTTAGTCAACACAACAGTCTTTGCTTTTATTTCAATTCCCAGAGATGTTTGTACTCCTTTTATTTCTCCATTTTCAACCAAAAGTCCGCTCACCATTTCCTGGTAAAAATCCAAATTAGGAGTTTGCTCTAATAGCAATCTCCATTCTTCTGCAAAACGCATTCTGTCACTTTGAACTCTTGGACTCCACATTGCAGGTCCTTTTGATTTATTCAACATTTTAAATTGTATCGCAGTACGATCACTTACGATTCCACTATACCCCCCAAGTGCATCTATCTCTCTTACTATTTGTCCTTTTGCAATTCCTCCCATAGCCGGGTTACAACTCATTTGCGCAATGTTCTGTAAATTCATTGTAATAAGTAAAGTGCTACAGCCTAAATTGGCAGCTGACGCTGCCGCTTCACTTCCTGCATGACCTGCACCAACTACTATTACATCATACTCCGTATCAAACATAATTTCTATACAATTGTTCCACGTGGAACATAAATTTATTAATCAAAAACAATTGTTCCACGTGGAACAATTATTACTTTATACATCATCACAACACACTAATGTTCCACGTGGAACATTAATAATTTTTCCTCTTCTTTTTGCCTCATAAGCTTTTCGTCTATATCAGACTTATCCTTATATCCACAAAAATGTAGTACCCCATGTATCAAAACACGTCTCATTTCCTCCTCTTCAGAAACCATAAATTCATTAGCATTATCCTTTACTCTTTCTGCAGAAATGAATATGTCGCCATTTAATTGGTCCCCTATTGTATTATCAAAACTTATGACATCAGTAAATGTATCGTGATCCAAAAAATCCTGATTTATTTTAAGCAAATACTTGTCATCACACAAGATGAAATTAATCTCTCCTTCTGACTTGTTTTCCGATAAAATAACTGCATTAATCCAAGAAGATAAAGCGGCTTCATTGGGTAGTTTTATGTTCGTTTCGTAAAAAAAATTAATCATTATCTTTCTTAAAATACTCTTGTACCTTTTGTTTATAATTTTGCCGCAAAGGTAATACTTGTCTATTTAATATTTCAGTAGTATTAAAATATTGTTTTGCCTTTTCTAATTGCTGTTTATTTTGATTACCAAACTGCACTTGGTTTGTTTTGCTTTCTCTTTTTTCCTCCTCACCTTGTTCCAAAGTTGCATCCTCCAGTTTAAGCAACTCGTGTTTTAAATTGAGCATCTTTGATAACGTTCTTTCGTTAAATCCCTTTTCCAAAAGTTCCTGCTCTACCTGTTCCATTTTACGCAACAAGCTGCTTCCAATCTTATTCCCTTTTCCTTCTTTCTTAATCTTATCTTGTAGTGCATTTCTAAGTTGTTGCTGTTGTTTATATATCTCATACAATTCTCCATTCATATCCTCCTTCTGCATTTGCGACTCACCTTCGCCATTTTTACCTTTACCATTCTTTTTGTTTCCTTCTTTGCCGCCTTTTTGGTTTCCTTGCTTACCACCACCTTTACTGTTTTTACCTTCTTTTTCTCCTTGCTTATCTCCTTCTTGTTCTCCTTGTTTATCGCCTTTCTTTTTCCCTTTTTCAGCACCCTCTTCCATCTTCTTATTTAACTCATCCTGTTTCTTTATAATATCTGGTAATTGAAATTCATTAGAACCACTCTTACCTTTACTACCTGAAGCCGACATACTGTTTTGCATCTGGTCCAAAGTTCTACTCAATAAATATGCTAAATCATTTGATCCAGTAACAGTATATTGTTGATTGGCCGAACCTTGAACAACTTGATTCTCTGCTAACCTCTCTAAGGATTTATCTATATTAAATTCTATGTCTGTAAGTTTTTGTGTAACCACTTCTGTTATTTGTGGTGTTCGTAATGCTAAAGCATAAAGGCTGTCATCTATATGTATAAAATTCTCTCTTAATATACTTTGTTTTCTAAGCTTAGAAGAATAGCTGGGATTATTAATATCTATACCTTTAAACCTTTTCATTAAACCTTCTTGTCCTATAGAAAAATCAACAAGGTTATCCAAAATCTGTCTTAACATCTCCATGTCTTCTTGCTGTTGTTCTCCTCCGGCCATTTGCATTTGCATCATCATACCATTACTCATCTGCTTCATTTTCTGAGCTGCACTTTTTTGGTTTTTCTTAGCGTCTGATTTATTTTCCTTCTCTAAGTTTTCACTTGCCTTTTGCTGTTCTTTTTTTATCTCATTCTCATCCTCCTTTTTTTGATCCAAGCTCATTGGTTTTTTTAAATCCTTATTCTCCTCTCTAAGTTTATCCATTTCCTTTTGGAAATTTTCAAACTCTTTGTTTAGTTCTTCTTGCTTTTCCTTTGTGTTTTCCTCCTCATTTTTCTCAGATAATTCTTCTTGTCTTTTGGATAAATCGTCAAGTTCCTTAACCAATTTTTCATGTTTCTCTATCACATAATATCGTTTGGTTAATTCTAAAAGTTGTTCTAAGTTTTTCTTTAGATTCTTATTTTCCTTACCTAACTCTTCTAGTTTTTTTGTTAACTCTTCCTTTTGAATTTTATCTGCCAAACGTTCAATTTCCTCAAGAAGTTTTTCGTTCTTTTTTAACTTTTCTTCGTTCCTTTCTAGTCTTTCTTTTAGTGCATCTTTAAAAGGTTCTTCTTTTTCTTTATTCTCTAACTGCTCAAGATTATCTTTTAATTTTTTAGAAAAATCCTGCATCATTTTCTCCTGTTCTTTTTGTCTTTTTAGGAAATCCTCTAACTTTTTCTTATCATTAAAATCTAGATTCTTTTTCTCTTTTTGAGTTTTACTTAAGCTTTTTAATTCTTGTTCTTGTTCCTTAAACTTGTCTAATGATTTATTCAATCCAGATATCGCCTCATTTTGCTTTTTTAATAATGTATCTTCTCTTTCTTCTTTTGTGAGTTGCCTAAAATTAAACACTTGACTTTTTGTGCTCTTATAATTATGAATAATATCATTATCAAAAACCTCAAAATAAAACTCATAATTAAGTCCTTCTATCAAATCAATTCCCGCAGGAAAAGCATAAATGAATTCATCAAACACAGTTTTACTAATTGCTATATTCTTAATCTTAATATTAGATGCGTTCTCCTGATCATAATATACCAATCGAAGTTTACTTAGACCGTAGTCATCACTTACTCTACCAAAAAAATAAACAGTTTGATTGTCGACCGAATCTTTTTCAGATTTTAGATTTAACTCTGGATACTGATCCTTAATCACATTAAGGTTAAACGCCAAATTATCATGATCTTTTACATTCTGATTCGATGTAGTGATTTGATAATCCATATTAGAATACACATTTTTCTGATAAGAAAAATCCGTTCCGTTCTTTGCTAATGGGATAACAGAATCCTTGGTCTTTAATTCTACCTTGTCTGTATTTCTTGTGTAAACTATCCAATCTACTTTTGTTCCTTCTGGGATGGTTGCATTCCCCGAACTTTTTAAAACTTCATCACGTTTTTTAGTATAACCTGGATAGTCCAATTTCATTTCAAAATTAAGTAAAGCGGGAATTGGAACCACAGATAAACGATGTGGAATAGAATTTACATCATTAGCACTTATTATAAATTCTAAAGATTCTTTTGGTTGAATAAACCTATATTCAAACTCACCTAAGCCTACATTTTTTAAAAAATATACTTCATCGTTATATGTAATTGTAGCATTATCCGGTACTATATCTCCAGCAGTTCTCACTTTAAGTACGAAATCTTTATTTTCAAAAGCATTCAAATCCTTGTTAATTATAAAAAATTGAAATGGTGCCGGTGGTTCATAAGCTACTTCATAATTGACAACTCTTTTATAACTATCAGAAATCCAACCGGTCTTATTAAAAACAAACAATAGTAGGAATATAGCTACAGGAATTGCTGCGTATTTGAGGTATTTAGCATTCTTTTTAAAGTTGATAGCCAGCTTAAAGGGAATTGGTTTTAGCTCACTTGATTTTTGTTCAATACCCGCTAGTAACAAGGCAGATGAATTTTTATTTTCACTTAGTTGTAATAAGTTTAAAAGCCTGTCACTTACCTCAGGGAAATGGTTTCCAATTATTTCTGATGCTTTTTCATAATCTATTCCTTTTGTAAGCTTAAACAACTTTGCAATTGGCACCAATATAAACTTGATAAATAAGCCAAACTCAACCGCAATAAATAGCCAAAACAATATTGTTCTTCCTAGCCTACTAAGCCACAAAAAATTTTCAATTAATAGTGTCATTAAAAAATATAAAACACCTATAGCAAAAAAAAGTATGATACCTTTTATGAGTTCGTTGATATAATATTTTCTTGTAAACTGTTCTAATTTACTTTTTATGAACTGAAAATTATCCATATTTTAAACCTTCCTTTTTCATTAACCACTAAATCTACAATTTTATTTTTAATAGAATTGTTATATTTATGATAATTCAACCCTCTAGAACATAAGTTGTTATGAAAGATCTTAAATATATTTGTGCATACACAATACCTTTTATGGCGATTATTGGTATCTGGTTACAAGGAATTTATACTTATCTAGCTCCTATATATGCTTTTGGTTTAATTCCGATATTAGAATTATTTACAAATTCATCTGCCAAAAACATAGATGATAACGACAAAATACTACAATCAAAAAAAAAGATATTTGATTGGATGCTTTATATAAATCTTCCCATTGTTTATGGTGTTTTACTCTTTGCCATTATTACTTGTACTACATCAAATCTGGATACGTATGAAGTTACTGGTATCATTATTTCCTTAGGAATCGTATTAGGATCTAATGGTATAAATGTAGGACATGAGTTAGGACATCGATTTACCAAAGAGCGCTATATTGGTAAAGCACTTCTCCTACCGTCTTTGTATATGCATTTTTATATAGAACATAATTTTGGTCACCACAATAAGGTCGCAACTAAAGAAGATCCTGCCACGGCACAGTACAATCAACCTGTGTATTTTTTTTGGATAACTTCGACTACCCGGCAATACATTAGTGCCTGGAAAATACAATTCAAATTATTAAAACAAAACAACCTAGCATTCTTCTCTATAAAAAATGATATGCTCTGGTATCTTTTAATCACCCTTTCATATCTTATGATACTTACATATTTCTTTGATCTTTATGGGTTACTGGTTGCCGTTTTAGGCGGAATAACAGGATTCTTATTACTTGAAACTATAAATTATATTGAGCATTATGGTTTGATAAGAACAAAAAATTCCTCTGGTCGCTATGAACGTGTTAGAGAAATTCATTCCTGGAACTCGAACCATACCTTGGGTAGAATTATGTTGTATGAATTAACACGACATAGTGATCATCATCACAGAGCATCAAAAAAATATCAGATTCTGGATCATCATGATAACAGCCCACAATTACCTTTTGGTTATCCAACATCCATGGTGTTATCACTACTTCCTCCTCTATGGTTTTTGATTATGAATAAACATGTTCCACGTGAAATGAAAACTATTTAAAAAGGTAATAAGAAATTAAACGGTTATACCACAAAATCATTTCCATAGCATATTTAAGATTGTATCTTTGCCTTTTATTTGTATGACTTTTTAAAGTTTAAAAAACACAATCATGACAAAAGACATTAGGGTACGATTTGCACCAAGTCCCACCGGACCCTTACATATAGGAGGTGTGAGAACCGCATTATTTAATTATCTTTTTGCAAAGCAACACAATGGAACCTTTGTTCTTAGAATAGAAGACACCGATCAAAACAGATATGTTCCCGGGGCAGAAGAATATATTAAAGAAGCATTAGATTGGTGTAGCATACCATTTGATGAAGGTCCAGGAAAAGATGGAGGATTTGGCCCATATAAACAAAGTGAACGTAAACATTTATACAAACAATATGCTGATCAATTGATAAAAGATGGTCATGCCTATTACGCTTTTGATACTACTGAAGCTCTTGATGGTCACAGAAAAGATCACGAAGCTAATGGTAAAACATTTATCTATAATTGGCATAATAGAGAAAAACTTACCAATTCTTTATCCTTATCTGAGAATGAAGTAACAACAAAAATCAATTCTGGTGAGTCTTATGTAATTCGATTCAAATCTCCTAAAGACCAAATTTTACATCTTACAGATGAAATTCGGGGAGATATGAAGATTGACACCAATATTCTTGACGATAAAATCTTATTCAAAAGTGATGGGATGCCTACTTATCATCTTGCTAATATTGTAGATGATCACTTAATGAAAATTACACATGTAATTCGAGGAGAAGAATGGTTACCATCTTTAGCTCTTCATGTTCTTTTGTATCGTTCATTTGACTGGGAGGCTCCAATTTTTGCTCATTTACCACTAATTCTAAAACCTGTTGGTAAAGGAAAACTTAGTAAAAGAGATGGAGATAAAATGGGATTCCCAGTATTTCCTTTGCAATGGATAGATCCTAAAAATCAAAATATCTCTTCAGGATATCGTGAAGATGGGTACCTACCAGAAGCCGTTGTTAACATGCTTGCTTTTTTAGGATGGAATCCAGGTACAGAACAAGAGTTATTTTCTCTGCAAGAATTGATTCAGGAATTTGATCTGAAAAGAGTTAATAAAGCTGGTGCGAAATTTGATCCAGAAAAAACCAAATGGTTCCAACAGCAGCAACTGCAAAAAATGGATAATGCCCTACTCTCTCAACAATTTGAAACTATTCTATCTGAAAAAAATATTTCTACAACCTTAGATCTAAATGTTGTTATAAATGCAATAAAAGAACGAGCGACATTTACTAAAGATCTCTGGAGCCTTAGTCATTTTTATTTTTTATCACCTAGTGAATATGATGAGAAAGCCATTAAAAAGGCCTGGAAAGAAGATACGCCAGGTTTAATGCACGAATTAACAAGGATACTAAATGACATTTCAGATTTTTCTGAAAACAATGTTTCAACCACTGTAAAAGGATGGATTACAGGAAAAGAAATTGGTTTTGGTAAAATCATGATGCCACTACGTATAGCTTTAGTGGGTTCACTACAAGGACCTGATGTGTTTCAAATCGCATCAATGATTGGTAAAAAAGAAACCATTAAGAGAATAGAAAACGCTATCGAAAAAAATTAACAACATCTATATCAAAAATTAAAAAGACCATTGTTTAGCTAAACAATGGTCTTTTGTTTGCAAAAATTTGTAACATTTCATTCATATTCTACACTTATTAAGTATAAGATCTTTAGAACTATTTTGTCATGGGAAAACAATATAAGGTTATACGCGTATCAGAAAATTGGTCTGCAGAAAAGCTTAGAAAAAAAATAGAAAACACAATGAATGAGTTTTCTAAACAAGGTTGGGACGTTGTAGACGTTTCTTTTTTAGCTAATACTTATGTTGCTATGATAACTCTTTCAAAATAACAATCAATCATTTGCTATTTATTAGTACATTGATTTACAGAAAAACTTTTAACTCTTAATATATAAAACAATGGGGCTATTTTTAATTCCAATAGTAATCTTAGGGTTTATCATTCTGCTTTCAGGGATATTTACCGTAAAACAACAAACCTCTGCGGTTGTCGAACGTTTTGGTAAGTTTTTGAGTATCAGAAACTCGGGATTACATTTTAAAATTCCGGTTTTTGATAGAATCGCTGGGCGAATCAATCTAAAAATCCAACAGCTTGATGTTCTTGTCGAAACCAAAACAAAAGATGATGTATTTGTACGTCTTAAAATCTCTGTTCAATTTCAGGTAATTAAAGAAAAAGTATACGATGCTTTTTATAAATTAGAAAATCCACATGATCAAATTACATCTTATGTTTTTGATGTGGTTCGTGCCGAAGTACCAAAAATGAAACTGGATGATGTTTTTGAACGTAAAGATGATGTAGCTATCGCTGTAAAACAAGAGCTTAATGAAGCTATGATAAACTATGGTTATGACATCATTAAAACTTTAGTAACCGATATAGATCCTGATGCACAGGTTAAAGAAGCAATGAACCGTATTAATGCTGCTGAACGTGAAAAAGTTGCCGCAGAATATGAAGCTGAAGCTGAAAGAATCAAAATTGTGGCAAAAGCACGTGCTGAAGCTGAAAGTAAAAGATTGCAAGGTCAAGGTATTGCAGATCAACGTAGAGAAATTGCCAGAGGTCTAGAAGAAAGTGTTGACGTTTTAAACAATGTAGGTATTAATTCTCAGGAAGCTTCTGCTCTAATTGTAGTAACACAGCATTATGATACTTTACAATCTATTGGAGAAGAAACTAACAGTAATTTAATTTTGCTTCCAAATTCTCCACAAGCCGGAAGTGATATGTTAAATAACATGATTGCATCATTTACAGCTTCAAATCAAATTGGAGAAGAAATGAAAAAACAAAATGCTAAAAAAGGTCTTGGCAAAAAGCCAGATAAAAATTAATAAAAATATAATTTCTATTACCAAACCCGATCAGATTTTATGATCGGGTTTATTTTTTCCTTAAGGATTAAAAACTGCTACTATTTTTACCAAAAACTCAAAATAAAGCGTTTTTATATAACCAACGCATAAAAGTGATACGATTATATTACTATTTTTTTTTCTTCTCTTACATCATTTTATATCAAGCTATTTTTAATAAGAAAAATTAATGATTTCTTAAAAACTATAAAAATTACTTATACCACAAAAAATTATTATCTTTATGAAAAATTTTCCCCCATGAAAAATTACTTATTTATTTTCCTTCTTATTTCCGGAAGTGTTTTTTGTCAAAACATGACTACACTAAAAGAATTTGCGTTACGAGATGCAAAAGCTACCTCTAAAGCATCAATGGATAGAAATTTAAATACAATACTCAAATATACTCATCCAGAAGTTTACAAAGCTTATGGAGAAAAACAACTAATGGATACCATGGACGAAATTTATAGAACCATGGATGCTCAAAAAATAAAAATCCTTAGTTCTGAAGTAGATGAAGTAACAGAGATAAAAAAAGAAAACAAA
This sequence comes from Aquimarina macrocephali, assembly GCF_051627225.1. Lineage (NCBI taxonomy): Bacteria > Pseudomonadati > Bacteroidota > Flavobacteriia > Flavobacteriales > Flavobacteriaceae > Aquimarina > Aquimarina macrocephali. Next base: position 1,919,040 of record NZ_CP151795.1, on the reverse strand, counting down.
GAATATCATTGTTTAGTTAAAAACACCGTAAAAATGGACTTTAATGGTAGGCTAATTACCTTAAAAAGTTCATTATTTGGTTTTTATAACAGAAAAAAATCTCAATGGTATTTTGTAGAGTCTAATAAACTTCTTGACGATCCTCAAACTAAAGAGCTCTTTCCTAATTTTAAGACAGATATCGAAATTCCTTTAGATGAGCATATTGCAGATAATTAAAAATCAAAAAAACTCATAGACACAGAAGTATTTTCTGTATCTATAAGTTCTCTCTTTATATGTCATAGTTAGAAGCAACTTCTTTGGCCTCTAATTGTAATAATTCATTCTTATCATCAAGAGCTTTAGTAATAAAATCTTTTGCTAATTGATCAGGTTGATTTCCTTTATTTTTAAGAATTATACCTAAAGCAATCATAGTAGCAATGCGGGTTCCTGCTTTTTTTACAGCTGTATCATAAAGTGGTACAAGCTCCTCTATTTCTACAGTTTTGGCCGCTTCTATAATTTTAGTTTTAAGCACTTCTCTTTTAGCATCAGGTACATTTGTATACTTCTTCCCCGCTCTTTTTATTTCTTCGATTGCAGGTATTGCATTTTGCTGATTCTGAGGTTTGTTTTGATTGTTTTGATGTGTCAAAACTGGTTTTACTTTTGCCCATGTATCTCGTAAACCAACAGTTTTATTAAATACTAAAGCATCAGGTTTACTATCAATATCCACATTAAAATACCCTAATCTTTGAAACTGAAACTGCTCTAATAGTTTAACATCTTTTAGACCAGGTTCTACATAACCTGTTATTATTTTTAAAGAATCTGGGTTTAAAAACTCAATAAAATCTTTATCCTTATGACCATCTGGAGCCTCATCATTAAACAATCGATCATAAATCCTAATCTCTGAAGGAATTGCATGTGCTATTGATACCCAATGTAATGTACCTTTTACATTACGTTTTGATTCTTCTGTGCCGCTCCCTGACTTACTTTTTGGATCATATGTACATTGGATTTCTGTAATATTTCCTTCGGCATCTTTTATCACACGTTCTCCTTTGATGATATACGCATTTTTAAGCCGCACTTCTTTCCCTAAAGTCAATCTAAAGAACTTTCTACCTGCCTCTTCTTTAAAATCCTCTCTTTCTATATACAATTCGCCAGAAAAAGGTACTTTTCTAGAACCTGCAGCTTCATCTTCTGGGTTATTTTCTGCTTCTAACCATTCTTCTTCTCCTTTTGGATAATTTGTTATAACAAGTTTAACAGGGTCTAAAACAGCCATTACTCTTGATGCAGTTTTATTAAGGTCCTCTCGTACACAAAACTCTAATAATGATACATCAATTACATTTTCACGTTTTGCAACACCTACAGTTTCAACAAACTTTCGTATTGATGTTGGAGTATAACCACGCCTTCTTAATGCCGAAATTGTAGGCATCCTTGGATCATCCCATCCAGATACTACTCCTTCTTCTACTAACTTGAGTAACTTACGCTTACTCATAATTGTATAGCTTAGATTAAGCCTTGCAAATTCCCTTTGTTTTGGTCGTATATTAGTACTGTATATCTGATCAAGAAACCAGTCATATAATTTTCTATGAGGTTTAAATTCTAAAGAACATAAAGAATGTGAGATACTTTCTATATAATCACTTTCGCCATGTGTCCAATCATACATTGGGTAAATACACCAATCATCCCCAGTTCTATGATGAGATTTTTTTAATATTCTATACATCAAAGGATCTCTCATTAACATATTTGGGTCTGCCATATCGATCTTAGCTCTCACTACATGCTCGCCTTCATCAAACTTACCTTCTTTCATATTCTGAAACAGTTGTAAATTCTCTTCAACAGAACGATCTCTGTATGGACTATTACTTCCTGGTTCTACGGTAGTTCCTTTTTGAGAAGCAATAGTTTCTGCAGATTGAGAATCTACATAGGCCTTCCCACTCTTAATGAGTTGAACAGTCCAATCGTATAATTGCTGAAAATAGTCAGACGAATAACATTCTTTATCCCATTGATATCCCAACCACGTTATATCTTCTTTAATTGCGTCTACATATTCCTGTTCCTCTTTGGCAGGATTAGTATCATCAAAACGTAGGTTTACCGGTGCATTATACCTAAGACCAAGACCAAAACTAATACCTATTGCTTTGGTATGTCCTATATGCAAGTATCCATTGGGTTCTGGAGGGAAACGAAAACGTAAATTTTCTGTACTCATACCGGTTGTAAGGTCCTCCTCTACAATATGCTCTATAAAATTAAGCGGTTTTTTTTCTTCTGACATCTGTAATCTAATAAAACACAAAACTACAAATTCTAATGCTGCCTTGCTATTGTATAAAAATCTTTAATACAATTATTTTATTATTATCAAAATTCATTAGAAAAGGGGTGTTCTCCCTGCTTAAATCATAAAGATTCTTTTTACATTTGCCTAAAAACCCCGTGGGATTAATAAAGTTGAAAAACATCAAGGTTTACGCCTATCATGGATGCCTTGTCGAGGAGAAAAAAATAGGATCTGATTACAGAGTGGATCTTAAGATTAAGGCTGATCTATCAAAGTCTGCAATATCCGATCGTTTAGCAGAAACTGTAGATTATGTTCATCTTAATCATATTGTAAAAGAAGAAATGGCTATTCGTTCTAAATTGTTAGAACATGCTGCAGAGCGAATTTTAGTTCGTATATTAGATGAATTACCATTGGTTGATAAAGTTATTGTAGATGTTTCAAAAATTAATCCACCTATTGGTGGAAATGTAGAAATGGTTACTATCACAAGGAGTAAAAACCGATAATTATAGTGTTAAAATTGTACGAAAAGCGTTTTATTGTAAAATCATTTAAGAAGTAATCATAAATTTTTTTACATTTGCCTTCCAATCAAAAATTGGGTGTCGTGGCCGAGTGGCTAGGCAGTGGTCTGCAACACCATCTACAGCGGTTCGAATCCGCTCGACACCTCAAAAATCCTGTACATAAGTACAGGATTTTTTATTTAAACCTGGATTCTGGTGTTATTTTTTCGATCTCGTCTTGGATTCGTTTCTCCATTGTATCCGGCAAAACACCTTTTAAAATAAGAAATACACCAAACACAATCATAACAATACTAATGACCCTTTTGATGATATAAGTTCTTTTTGGTGTTAATTTTCTCTTCAGTCTTTTTGCCAGCAGCATTTTAAAGAAATCAATAAAAAGATATGTACCTATAACCATAGTAAAAAACCGTAGAATTCTATTCGTATTCATATCTAATTGTGGTCCTATAACAATGATAACACTTAACCAAAATCCTAATACTCCAATATTTATAAAATTGAGTAAAAACCCTTTTATAAATAACATAAGATAATTGTGTTTATTGATAATTTCTACCGAAGTATCTCTAAGTTTATTATAGTTTTTTCTTTCCTGAATAAAAGAAATTATGCCATAAGTAGATAATAACATCCCACCAAATATAAATAAGGCAGGATCATCTTTTATTTTTTCTAAAATCTGATTGGTACTAAAATATGCGATAAGAATAAATACTATATCCGCAAAAATAACTCCTAAATCTACAGCCAAAGCTGCTCTAAACCCTTTAATAGCCGCTGTTTCCAGAAGTACAAAAAAAACGGGTCCAATCAAAAAGGCTAATAAAAAACCTAATGGTATAGCTGCTTGAGCATCTTGAAGCATAGGGTCTAAGCGTATTTATTACAAAGTTAAAAAACTACTTAGTTAACTTCAACAATTTTTCCACCTAAAAATTTTTTAGTATCCTTTTGTTTAGGATCTCCATAAATTCTTATGGTTCCTCCGGCATTAGTATTTGCTTTAATATAATCTTTAGCATTTACTTCTGCCACTCCTCCTGCACTAATTTTTACTTGTGTTCTTTCTGTTTCGAGTTCACTACCAAAATACTTCCCTCCAGAATTAATAACAATTTCCTGTTCTTTAGATATACCTTCTAAGTGCACTTCTCCACCTGTAACTGCCTTAATAAACAATGTTTCTGTTTCAGCTTGTGCTTGTATAACTGCTCCTTCTTGAGCTCTTAAATCAAGTTTATTTCTATTAAGAACATCTTTTACTTCTACCGTTGATCCCTCATTAGCATCAATTTTTCTAAGTTCTTCATAATGAACTAAAACTTCGGTATTGCTTTTATCCCATAGATTATCCAAAGACATTCTAATTTTTAAAATAAGACCTTCTTGAATAATTTCTACATCGTATCTTTTATAACCAGTGACTATAACTTTATGTTTATCACTTTTAACAAGAGTTACCTTTATTTTATCAAAAACTTTTACTTCTGTAAAATAATCTAGATTTTTAGTTTTAACGTCTTCTTGTGCTTGTCCTAATGCGACTAATAAAAACACAAAAAGAAATATTAATTTTTTCATCGCCCTACTTTTAAAATTTCTATTTCAATTTTGATCTTACATAAAACAAACGACACTATTTTTTTTGATTACTCTATTTCTTCCTTATTTCCTAACAAGGTGAAATCTAAGTGTCTTTTTATAAGATCAGCATTTTTTACTTTTACATATACCTCATCTCCTAATTGGTATACTTTTTTGGTTTGTTCTCCTATAATGGCATATTCATCTTGATCAAAAACATAGTGATCATCATTCATGTCTCTAAGACGAATCATACCTTCACATTTATTATTAATGATTTCTACATAAATTCCCCATTCTGTAACTCCAGAGATAACTCCCAAAAACTGCTCATCCTCATGATCTTTCATAAACTTTATCTGCATAAACTTTATAGAGTCACGCTCTGCACTGGCAGCCAGATTTTCCATACTGCTACTATGATTACATTTTTCTTCATATTCATCTTCTGCAACAGATTTCCCTTTATCCAAATAATGTTGTAACAAACGGTGTGCCATAACATCTGGATATCTTCGTATTGGAGAAGTAAAATGCGAATAATAATCAAACGCTAATCCATAATGACCAATATTATGAGTAGTATATTCTGCTTTACTCATACTTCGTATAGCTAAAGTATCAACTAAATTTTGTTCTTTTTTACCTTGAACATCCTTTAATAATCCGTTTAACGATTTTGTGGTAGTTTTTCGATCTCTAAGATCTAATTTATATCCAAATCTTCCAATAATGTTTTGTAGTGCTGCTAATTTTTCATCATTTGGTTCATCATGTACACGATAAATAAATGTTTTTTTAGGATTTTGCTTTCCTATGAACTCTGCGACCTTTTTATTAGCTAATAACATAAACTCTTCAATAAGTTTATTAGCGTCTTTAGAAGTCTTAAAAAACACTCCTACTGGTTCGCTATTTTCGTTTAGACTAAATTTTACTTCTACTTTATCAAAAGAAATAGCTCCCTCACCCATTCGTTTACCTCGCATAATTTTAGCAAGTTCATCTAATTTAAGTACTGCATCAGCTATTTTTTGATCAGCTTTATATTCTTTTCTGGTAAGTGAGATCTCTGCAGGAATTACATTTTCGCGAGTTTCTATAATATGCTGCGCTTCTTCGTATGCAAATCTTGTATCAGAATAGGTTACTGTTCTCCCAAACCATTGGTTTTTTATTTCTGCTTTATCATTTAATTCAAACACTGCAGAAAATGTATATTTCTCTTCATTTGGTCTTAAGGAACAGGCATTATTAGATAAAACCTCGGGTAACATAGGAACTACTCTATCTACCAGATATACAGATGTTGCTCTTTCATAAGCTTCATCATCAAGTATTGTTCCTGGTTTTAGATAGTGTGATACATCTGCAATATGAATTCCTATTTCATAATTACCATTTTCTAAAACCTGAAATGATAACGCATCATCAAAATCTTTAGCATCTTTAGGATCAATAGTAAACGTAAGAATTTTTCTCATATCCCTACGATTCTTGATCTCTGATTCTTGAATAGATGTATCTATAGTATTTGCATAATCTTCGACTTCTTCAGGAAACTCATAAGGTAAACCATACTGAGCCAAAATAGCATGTATCTCGGTATTATGTTCACCTGGTTTTCCTAGTACTTTAATTATTTTTCCAAAAGGTGAATCTGCTTTTTCTGGCCAATCTTCTAGTTTTACTAAAACTTTATCTCCATTTTCTGCGTCTGCTATTTTATTTTTAGGGATAAAAATATCAGTATACATTTTGCCATCCTGCATGTTTACAAAGGCATAATTTTTTTGAATATCTATTATACCAACAAACTCACTCCTTTTACGAGAAATAATCCTAGAAATCTCTCCTTCACTCTTTCCTCTTCGTTTTCTACGATAAATATAAACCTCTACCTCATCACCATTCAGTGCTTTATTAAGATTGTTATTTGGGATAAAAATATCATCTTCAAGATCTTTTACAATTACATATCCTGTACCTTTTGAAGTGATTTCTAAAATACCTGTATAAGTGTTAATGTTAGGTATAATCTTAAACTTTCCTCTTTCTACTTCTTCAATTTGTTTCTTAGCAGCAAGTTGGGATAATTTTTTTATAATTTGATTTCTACTACTTGCATCGTCTACTCCTAATTTTGATGCGATTTGTTTATAATTAAAACTTTTATTTGATTCGGCTTTTAATATTTTGAGTATTTCCTGTGTAATATTCTCTATTTTAGGTGACTTTTTTCTTCTTCTACTCTTTCTTTTCATTAATATCTGTTCTATATATTTATGATAAAAGTACAGCTTATCTTTTAACATCAGTAATTTTAACTTTAAACTTTTATTAATACTTAAATCATATTGCTGTTGAATAACTCTAAAATACATTATCTGTAAATCAAGATATTACATCAAAAAAAAGTAAGCAAATACAGTCATTTTTCTTAAAATTTACTTAATTTTAGTACACTAGGATTCGATTTTATCCGTTTAGTATTTAATTCGATATGCATAAAATCAAAAAAATACATAAGATAATATTACTCTTCATACTCATATTTCTATTGGGCATATATTCGTTTACCTTATACATTAACAATACAATAGATCAGAAAAAAGAAACTTTGGAAGGATCAGAAATAAATAGTTCTGTAAAAACTGATCGTGAAGCCAGTCAAATCAATTAATTTTTTACTGTATAAACTTATTTATCAATCTAAGAAAAATTGATATTCGTTTTGATTACCGTTAATTTGATTGTTGCGCTTATTTTGTATCTTGTAAAAGGAAGATTATCAAGGAATAATTTTAAAAAATGAAAGATTTTATTACTATTAAAACATACACATATCCTTTTGAATATGCCATACTAAAACTACTTCTCGATCGAGAAGGTATTTCTTATTTCTTTGAAAACGAAACAATGGTAGGTGTTTTTCCTTTTTACTCAAACGCACTAGGAGGTATTAATTTAAAAGTTCATCAAAAAGATAAAAATAAAGTACTTCAGATTATAAACGATCTTAACACAGATTCTCACCTTAGAATAGTATAAACGACTATTCTTATTTCTTTATAGTTTTCAACATATATTAAGTATATCTTTTTCTTTTTTTTAAATTTAAAATTAATAATGATGATTATAATATAGTGTGGATAGCGGTATAACTTTTTTGAGTTTTATTTGTTTTTTAAGTTAAACTGAATTTTGAGAAAAATATGAACAGGATATCATTATTCTAATTGCTTGAAAATGTTATAAAAATGAAATTTAATTAACAACTGTTAATAGTTAATCAACAGCTTAAATTTTTAATATTTTTACGGTAAAACCGTAGTTTATAACATTGACTTAATACTTGAAAACTTAGCCAAAAAAAGAGGGTTTAAAATTTTGATTTCTTACTACTATACTTGTATTCTAATAAAAATCAAAACTACCAAAAATACTTTATGAATTTTAAGAACTGTTTATCCACACTCACTGTTAACAGAAGGTTATGAGTTATTAACATTAGAGTAATATTGGGTTAAATTATTGGTTTTTTGGAGTTTACTTTTTTTAGATTGAATTATCTTTGCTTAACTAATGAAATGAATAAAAAAATGAAAATAGCTATTGGAAATGATCACGCAGGGACTGAATATAAATTTGCAATTGCAGAATATTTGGAATCTGAAGGAATTGAGGTTACTAACTACGGCACTAATGAAAACAATAGTGTTGATTATCCAGATTTTGTACATCCTGTAGCAAAAGATGTGAACACTGAAAAAGTTAGTTTTGGAATTTTGGTGTGTGGAAGCGGAAACGGTGTTGCTATGACAGCTAATAAATACAATAATGTTAGAGCAGGACTTTGTTGGACAAAAGAAATTACAGAATTAACCAGACTTCATAATGATGCTAATATCATATGTATTCCCGCAAGATTTACATCACTACCTCAGGCTATCGAAATGGTAAAAACATTTTTAGCAACAAAATTTGAAGGAGGCAGACACTTAAACAGAGTACATAAAATACCAATGTGTATTTAGCCTATGGTAAAAATTCACGCCCATAACCATTCATATTCTCATGATAAACTTACTGGGCGTAATTTATTATTTTCTATTCTTTTAAATATTGGAATTACAGCTGCCCAGGTAGTTGGTGGTTTAATGTCTGGTAGTCTTTCTTTATTATCAGATGCATTACATAATTTTAGTGATGTACTTTCTTTGATAGTTAGTTTTTTTGCTAATCGATTGGCAAAAAGAGAAGCTTCTATTAAAAGAACTTTTGGTTTTAAAAGAGCAGAGATTATGGCAGCATTTATAAATGCTATTTCATTAGTTGTAATAGCATTAATTCTTGTGTTGGAAGCCATAGAAAGATTACTGAATCCTCAAGAAATAAGTGCACATGTTGTAATTATACTTTCTATAATAGCAATTTTTGGGAATGGACTAAGCGTTTTGCTTTTAAGAAAAGATAGTAAAGTAAATATGAACATGAGATCGGCATATTTACATCTTATAACAGACTTAATGGCATCTTTTGCAGTTTTGATAGGAGGGTTATTAATGAAGTTTTATAAACTATTTTGGGTAGATAGTGTTTTAACTTTTGTAATTGCGATCTATCTGATTATTGTAGGTTATGATCTCTTAAAAAAATCATTTAAAGTATTAATGTTGTATACTCCTGATTCTATTGAGTTAAAAGAAATAGTAAATACAATTAATGCTTTACCAAAAGTTAAAAGTATACATCATATACATGTATGGCAACTTAATGAAGAAGAAACACATTTAGAAGCACATATAGATTTTGATAGTGATATTTTGGTTTCAGAATTTGGAAAAATACTTAACACTATTGAAGATATACTTTATAAAGAATTCAGAATAAATCATGTTACCCTACAACCAGAATATGGAAATCAGGATAATAAAGATATTATTGTACAGGATTAAAAAATATGGATATAAAATTTAAAGTTAAACGTTTTGATGAACTCTCTGCACTAGAACTATATAAAATTTTGCGCTTGCGCGCAGAAGTATTTATAATAGAGCAGGAATGTATATATCAGGATATTGATGATAAGGATCAAAAAGCACTTCATGTAATAGGATATAAGGGTGAAAAGGTTGTCGCATACACGCGATTATTCGATGCAGGTGATTATTTTAAGGAAACTAGTTTTGGACGAGTAGTCATACCCAAAAAGGAAAGACAATATGGGTATGGTCACAAACTAATTAAAGAATCTGTAAACGCCATAGAAACACATTATAAAACTAAAGTAATTAAAATATCTGCTCAGACTTATTTAAAAAAATTCTATGAAACACATGGTTTTAAACAAATAGGAGAAGAATACCTCGAAGATGGTATTTCTCATATTGGTATGATTAGATAATAAAGACTCGTTAGGTTCATGAACCTAACGAGTCTTTATTCTTATTTTAAAAGTTCTTCGTATTTGTTTTTATTACTCAGTATTTCTTGACTTTTAGCTACTTCTGGATTGTGTGTTACATAATACGAATATAATCCTTCTCGATAGAAATAACGCTTAATAATCTCATCTGTTAGTAAATTAACAATTTCGGTTTTATAGGTATCTAAAGCTGCTTGTTTAGAAGTATTTATCGAAGCAATAAGAGTGTTATAGGTAGCGATTATATCTTTATCAAACTTTTCTTTTTTCGCTACTTCTAATGATTTTTTAAATGATTTTTCGGTTTCGGTTTCAAAATTAAACTCACTTTGTTTCACAAAACTTTTAAAATCTTCATAATCTTTATCTGTAAATTTAAAATCAGAGGATTTTTTTAATTGATGAGAATAATAATATTTTGTTCCATATTCAAAAATAGCATCAGATCGCAATAAAGCTGTAGTAATTTTACTGAATTTAGAGGTCTCTAATTCAATATCAGGTTGTATACCACCACCATCATATACCGTTCTTCCGTTTTTGGTTTTAAAGGCTTTAAAATCTTGTTCATTGATACGCACAGCATTATTGTTTTTATCACGATTCCAATAATCTAATGCCTGAATACATCTACCACTAGGAGTATAGTATCTAGAAATAGTAATTTTTAATTGAGTACCATAGGTTAGTTTTTTTGGTCGCTGTACTAGTCCCTTACCAAAACTTCTGGCACCAATAACCACTCCTCTATCAAGATCCTGAATACTACCTGCAACAATTTCACTTGCCGATGCACTTCTTCCATTTACTAATACTACCAAGGGAATCTGGATATCTACAGGTTCTCTTTTTGTAAAATATTCTTTATTATACTTTTTAACCACTGATTTTGTGGTGGTAATTAACTCTCCTTTTGGCACAAAAATATTGGTAACATTTATAGCTTCACTTAATAAACCGCCTGGGTTACCTCTTAAATCTAAAATCACCTTATTAGCACCTTTGGCTTTTAGGTCTTTTAAAGCATCAATAGTTTCACTAGAAGCTTTGTTATTAAATTTTGATAATACAATATATCCAGTATTATCATCTAGCAATGTATGAAAAGGAACTGCATCTACCTCTATTTCTTCTCTTGTTAATACAGTGGTTTTGGTGACTCCCTGTCTTCTATAAGTAATATCAACTTTAGTTCCACTGGCTCCTTTAAGAAGTTCTCCTGCATCATCTTTAAAATCGGCCACTTTTATATCTCCTATTTGTATAATTTCATCACCAGCTTTAAGACCAGCTTTATCTGCTGGATAGCCTTTATAAGGTTCTATGATAATGATTTTATCTTTTATTGTTTTTACAGAGGAACCAATACCTGTATATTCTCCTGCGTTACGTATTTTTGAAGCTTCAACATCCTGCTCATTCCAATATTTAGTATATGGATCCAGATCATCTAACATAGCTTTGATTGCCGTATCCATTAATTCTGCCGGATTCGTTTCATCTACATAGTTCATATTTAATTCTTTGAACATTGTAGTGAAAATTTCAATTTGCTTAGCGATTTCAAAAAAATCTGACTTAAAACTTACAGTAGATAGTAAGATAATCACAGCGACTACAGGGTAGATAATTTTCTTCTTCATTGATGTTTTCTTTTAAATATTGGAAACCAAGTAAACATATGATGTTGTTATTTTGATTTTATTTCTTGTTCGACAAATTTTTGTAATATTCCTTTTATTTTAGATTCTATTAACGAATATTCAGGTATTTCTTTACCTGAAAATAAAAACATAAAAGTGAATTGATGAGTAGTGTTGGGTACAATATACTTATTTTTTCTATAACTTTCACGCATTAAACGTTTTATACAATTACGATCTACTGCTTTTTTGAAATTGCGTTTACTAGCCGATACACCAGCCCTGATTTTAATATTCTCTTCAAAATTTGATTTTTTATACACTAACCTAACGGGGTATTTGGATATAGATTTTCCTTCAGAAAAAAGTAATTCTATTTCCTTTTTGCTTTTTAACCTTTCTTTTTTATTAAAAGTAGCCTTCATTGGCATTAAATGTAGTGATTAGATTTCTTATATGAGTAATAAAAAAACCGGTACTAAAACCGGTTTTTAATAAGACTTTAGTCTATATGATCCACTCCTATTAACAGCTATTATTCTGAAAAGCTATTATTATTAGGGTTTATATCAGCCATAGTATTTGTAATGTCAATTCCAATAGCTTTTATTTCAGATTTTGGTCTAGAAAGATTTAATGAATAGGTTGGGTTGGTCCAAGGCCAATCAGGCAGTATAGTCCTCTTCATTGATGGGATTGGGTTTTCCTTTTCATTACGCATTACTCTTAAAGGAATATAGAATGATTCTATAGTACTGTCTTTATATTCTACATAAACATCAATAGGCATTGGCATTAATCCAATACGCTCTATAGTGACCTTGGTGTTGTTGTTGTCTTCTACAACATCTTTAATCCCATAATCTATTGTATTTGTTGTCTGTGTCCAATCTGTTAAATACCAATCTAATTGTATTCCAGATACTTTTTCTGCTACCCTTTTAAAATCATTAGGAGTAGGGTGCTTAAATTTCCATTCATTAAAATATCTCTTAATTGTTTTTGCAAGATTATCTTTCCCAATAATATATCCTAATTGTGAAAGAAAAACAGCTCCTTTTGTATAGGCAGAGGCCCCATAAGCGGTATTATGCGAATAGCGATCTGCTTGAGTAGTCTGTGGTTGCTCTATACCAGAAGTAGCTAATTGGTAATATCCCTGATACATTCCTTTTAATGAATTAGGGTTATTTTGTTTCATTACATCATTCATAGCTAGAGTAGAAATATAGCTGGTAAATCCTTCATCCATCCATTCATGCTTAGACTCGTTGTTTGCCAGAATATGTTGAAACCATGAATGTGCCATTTCATGAGCTGTAACCCCAACAAGGCTACCAAAATTTCTTTCTCCTGTGATTAGAGTTGACATAGCATACTCCATACCACCATCACCGCCTTGTAATACAGAATATTGATCATATGGGTATTTCCCTATTTTTTCACTAAAATAATTTACTAATTCTACAGTTTTTGGCTGTAGGTCTTTCCAGTTTTCTATAATTTCTTTCTTGTTTTTATACAAAAAATGAAGCGTAGGACCATTAGGTACTTTTACAACATCATGTAAATATTCTGGATCTGCAACCCATGCAAAATCATGTACGTTTGGAGCTTTAAAATGCCACGAAAGCTTTTTGCTTTTTCTTGTCACTTTAGTGCCGGGTTCTTCATATCCATATCCAATTTCCTGCGGGTTTTGTAAGTATCCTGTACCACCTAAAATATAATTTTTATCAATATTTATGGTTACATCAAAATTACCCCATACTCCATGAAACTCTCTGGCGATATATGGATCAGCATGCCATCCTTCAAAATCATATTCTGCAAGTTTTGGATACCATTGCGTCATCGATAATGCGATACCTTCTTTGTTGTTTCGTCCAGAACGACGTATTTGTTTAGGTACCTGACCGTTAAACTTCATAGAAAAAGTAACCTTTTCTCCTGGTGCAATAGGTTTATCTAATGATACTTCTAAAACAGTCCCAGCAGTTTCATATGTTAATGATTTTCCATTTTGTGATAAAGAAGAAATTTTTAAATATCCGATTTCTTCTGGGGTAAGTTTACTTATTCTGTTTCCAACCCGGGGATCTGGATCCGGTAGGTTACGAGAACGTACATCCATTTCACTTCCTGGTTGAAATGCATTAAAATATAGATGATAAAAAACCTGATATAATGTATCTGGAGAATTGTTAGAATATATTAACTCCTGTGTCCCTTCATATTGAAAATTTTCAACATTCATATCCACATTCATGGTGTAATCTACGTGTTGTTGCCAATACGAAGTATTGTTTTGTGCGATTGCACAAAAGATGCCAACAAAAAAAACAAAAACAATCTTTTTAAACATAATAAAACTATTTAGACAATTTATCCGCCATAATAAGGGCGTTATATAGGTTAACCATTTTACCAGATTTTGATAACCCAGAAAAGCTTCCCACATTAGTTTGTTCTCCTCCGATAACCACCGAGGCTTTGGTACTTAAACCACTATCCATAAGTATTTGTTTTACTTGTGGAGCCTTTAAACCAGGGTAATATGATCTAATTAAAGCAGCAACTCCCGCCACAGCCGGAGCAGCCATAGAGGTTCCTTGTAAATATTCATATGAATTATTAGGTGTAGTTGCCCATATTTTAACTCCTGGAGCAAAAGCATCAACATTACTTTTTCCATAATTAGAAAAATCAGCAACAAGATTGGCACCATATGCATAATTTAAAGCACCAATGGTAATAAAATTATTAGCGATTTCGGAGCCGTTACTCATTTGATCATTTGGATATACTGATTTTTTATCAAGGTCTTTTCCTTCGTTTCCTGCTGCATTTACGATTAATACATCTTTTGATGCGGCATAAGTAATAGCTTCTCTTACCCATTCTGGATGGGTGCTGTAATACTTACCAAAACTAGTGTTAATTACTTTGGCTCCATTGTCTACAACATATCGTATTGCAAGTGCAATATCTTTGTCATATTCATCCCCATTAGGAACAGCTCTAACTGCCATTATTTTTACATTTTGTGCCACTCCATTCATTCCTTTCCCGTTATTTCTCTCTGCAGCAATAATACCAGCAACATGGGTTCCGTGTTTTATCCCTTCTTTTTTTGGATCCGGGCCCATAACATTATTATTCCCATAGTTGACATCTGTAATATCATCTACGTTGTCACCTACCGCTGTTCTACCATCGAATTCCGGGTTTAAATTATAATTTAATTGATCTGTGAAATGATCTACCCCTTCTTTAATATTTTTTATAAAATCTGGCACAGTATCATCAGGATCCATAAACCCAAACATTTGAGCCAGAAAAGCAACATGTTGTTGCATTTCTGGGGTTTTTGCATCAATTTTTAAAAGTTCTTGGCGAGAATAGTTTTCTTTTCCAATTGCTTCTACAACTGCCTTATGTGAAATTTTAGATTGCTGAAGAATTTGCTCGTATTGCCCTTTTTGTGCTGAATTTTCTTGATATTCTTTTTCAAATTCTGCTTTTGCTTCAATATACATTTGGTATTCTTTACGATCAGCCTGCGGTATTGAAGCTAAAGTTTTACCGGCATATTTTGGTTTAAGTTTTTTTATAATTCTTACATATTCCAAGTTTTCATCTTCAGAATCTCCAAGAAAATTCCATCCATGAATGTCATCTACATAGCCATTATTATCGTCGTCTTTACCATTGCCTTTGATCTCTTTTGGATTGGTCCAGATTACTCCATCAAGATCTTCATGTTCGATATCTACACCACTATCAATAACGCCAACAATAACGGTTTTACCTTTTTTATTTTTAATAAGAGTATTATATGCTTTGTTTACACTCATTCCTGGGATGGTATCAGAAACCAAATCAAGTGAATTCCAACCTTTTAATTGAGTATCGGTTAGATCCATATTTTTTAGAGGAGTTGTATCAATATTTCCTATGGGTGTAGATACAATAGTTGGAGCACCACCGCAGCTTACCAAAATCATAGATGAGGCAATAGCGGCAATAATTTTATTAGATGAGGGAATCATTTGATCTTTTATTTTAATTAAATATTTCATTACAAGTAAAAACTTCTTTAAGACGCACCCCTTTCTGGGTATGTTGTACTGTTATTATTTCATTATGGGCATCATGTTCCAGGAATAAATACCACCCATTGGTAGCAGCATTATCAAGAAACAGTTTTTTTTCATCCAAAGTCAACAAAGGTCTTGTATCATAACCCATTACATATGGTAATGGTATATGACCAGCTGTAGGCAGAAGATCTGCCATAAATACGATAGTCTTACCCTTGTGTTCTATATGAGGAATCATTTGTTTTTCTGTATGTCCATTAACAAATAGTACGCCAAAACCTAATTCAGAACTTTTTTGAAACGCTGTATCTGATCTGGAAATAAAATTTAATTGGCCACTTTCTTGTATCGGTACAATGTTTTCGCTTAAAAAAGAAGCTTTTTCCCGTTTATTAGGTGCAATAGCCCATTGCCAATGTTCTTCGTTGCTCCATATTCTGGCATTCTTAAAGGCCAACTCATATCCGGTACGGGCATCATTCCATTGCACCACACCACCACAATGATCAAAGTGAAGATGGGTAATAAAAACATCAGTAATATCATCTCTGTGAAACCCCTTTTCTTTTAAAGAAGCGTCAAGACTATCACTACCCCAAAGTGAGTAATGGCTGAAAAATTTTTCAGATTGCTTGTCTCCCATTCCAGAGTCAATGAGAATTAACCTATCACCATCTTCAATCAGTAAGCATCTTGATGCAATATCAATTAGGTTTTTTTCATCTGCAGGATTGGTTTTGTTCCATAAAATTTTAGGAACGACTCCAAACATAGCCCCTCCATCAAGTTTAAAATTTCCTGCTTTTATGGGATATAAATTCATTTGTTTTTCTTTAAATTATGTTTTCAATTATATGATATCACAAAGGACTGATTGGTATATCCAAAGTACCAATTAATCTCTTTACCAAAACACCTGCTACATATTTTCTTTGTGTTTCATTCATTAGCATCTTTTCAAGAATAATTAAAAATCTTTGCAAAATAGAAAAAATGGAAGGGATCAAGATTTAATTTTTGGACTTTTTAACAATATTTCATCATATTGTATATTTGAGATTACTTTTTCTAAGCGAGTTCCATAATCTAATAATGCTTTAATTTCCTTAATACTAGCTAAACGTTCTTTTCGCATTACAAGTAAAGAATTGCCATTACATTCGATATGATAGTATGGATTACTCTCTAAAAACAGCACTAAATCATCATTAAATAACACTCGAATTTTTTCTGGATTTTCCCCTAAAAGGAAGAATCGCTTAGAAAAATCAGGATGTCCAGAAATTAAAATATCCTTAAAACCCGAAAACTTATATATAAACTCTAATAAACCCTCTTTATCTAGGGTAAATTTGGGAATTTCTTTTTCTAACTGTATCGTTAATATTGTAGTTCTAACCAATGTACGTGCTATAAACTCACCTTCAGAAAATTCGGTATCAGAAATTCTAAAAATAGACTGAGGATCATAAATAGAGTTGTTTAGATAATTGATTTTTTTAGTTTTAAAAAACACAAAATCGTGTAAACCAGAAATATGATTATCCTTTTTAGGGTCATATCGCCAGGAAAAATCATTAGCAATATTCTGTAAATCTTTTTGTCTTTTGGTAAGATTTGATTTTGCTCCAATTTTGATTTTTTTAGAAAAAGGAATCAAACTTCTTATTGCTAGAGGGTGTTCTGAAGAAGTACCATGAATATCAAGTCCTGTGATCTCAAAAGACCCTCCTTTTCTCTTAAAAGTTTCTTGATACCCTAATAGACTCTCCTGTACAGTGTAGTCTACAAAGTCACAAAGAGAAAAATCGATAATGGCATCATGATTCTCAGGGATTGTATCTAATTTTCTTTTTAATCGAGAATAATTAAGAAAGCTCGAAAAATTCTTTACACTAACAAAATAGGTGTCGTTGAAGCCTTCTTTAAACATAAGTACATTAGGTTTAAAAAGATTTCTAACAAAAAACAACACGCTTTTATTAAGGATAAAATGTATAACAATCGTTGTCAGGATTCCGATGAGGATCCCTGTGATTAAGTTTGTTGTTATTGTTGCAATAATTGTGGCAAAGAAAATAATAAGTTGTTCTTTACCGATTTTTGCAACAATTTTTAAGTTTCTGGGAGCTGCCAGTTTATATCCTGTATATACCAAAATAGCTGCCAATGCTGTAAGCGGAATTCTTTTAAGTTGATCTTGAAACAAAACCACAAATAGTATTAAGAATACAGAGTGAAAGAAATTAGAAGTCCGATTGGTACCACCATTATTAACATTTACAGAACTACGGGCAATTACGGTAACTACATTAAGCCCTCCTAAAAAACCACTCACAATTGATGCAACACCTAATGCAGTAAGGTCTTTGTTTATATTTGATCTTCTTTTTAAAGGGTCTAGCTTATCTACAGCCTTAATACTTAATAGAGATTCGATACTTGAAATTAAAGTTATTGCAATAACTACTCCTATAAATTTAAAGTCAAGAATTAATGAAAAATTCGGAGTAGGGAAATTTGAAAAAATATCGTCTGGTATTTGTACTAACAAGGAAGTGTCTATTGGATAAGGAGCACTAGAAAAGAACTCATAATAATAACTTAAACCTACAGCGATAAGAACGATCCACATGGGTGCAGGTACCAATTGAAAATATTTATTTCTGATTTTACCATAAAAAAACATAATCAATAAGCTCAAAACTCCAACCAATGCAGCAATAGCAATGGCGCTATATTCGGGCTTAAATAATAACGAAATACTATGGGGAATATTTGTTAACAAAGAAATAGTATCTCCTTTGATGCCAGTATTGGCAAGCATAACATGAAACTGTTTTGCAAAAATACTTATTCCTATTGCAGCAAGCATTCCTTGAATTGCTGAAGAAGGGAAAAAATCGCTCAAAATACCTAATCGTAATTGTCCAATGATAATCATTAGTACTCCAGAGCATATAATGGCTGCTAATGTAAAAATATAACCTTGATAAAGATCGCCATTAGCAAGTGTTGTGATGGCTCCTAGTAAAACGACTACCAATCCATTACCCGGACCTGTAATTGTAACTTTAGATCCTCCAAAAACACTTACAATAATCCCTCCAACAACAGAGGCAATTACTCCCGAGATAGGAGGAGCTTCAGAAGCTAAAGCTAGCCCTAACCCCAATGGTAATGCGATTAATGAAACCACAAAGCCCGAAAAAATATTCTTGGGCAATTGAGATAAAAAACCAGATGTAGTGTTGCTCGCCTTTTTCATTTATCTCATAATTAAAACATCTGTGGGTAATTCTGATAAAATATGCTCAAGATCATGAAGAAAAATACGATCTAAAAACGTAGTTCTTTTTGGGGCATTCATAATAAGAAGATCTGCCGCTACTACTTTTGCATAATGACCAATAGAATATCCTCTTTTTCCAAAAATAGACTGTGTTTTTATTAAAATACCGGTCTTAAGATCTTCCGGAACATCATTTAAGATATGTTGTACCCTAAGATCTTCTTTTTTAGTTAATTGTTCTTTTATTAATGTGTCCTTAAGCAAAGATCGATCGTCTTCTACAACAACCTTAACCTCTTGACGAGAAATTTCTTCTACAATAGTGAGTTTTTGTGCACCAAGATTCTGGGCTACTTCAAATGAATCAAGAATTGTTTGTCTGGTTTTCTCATCTTTAAGACCATTTACCACAATATGATTACAGGGTCTTAAATCTTCTGATGGCTTTATTAACAACAAAACAGAACAATGTGCATTTCTGGTAATTTTTCGTGCAATTGACCCAATATAAAACTTAAGAAAGTCTTCTCTGGGGATAGCACCAAGCATAATTAGATCAGCATTATTTTCTCTGGCAGTCTCGATAATAATAGTAACGGGATCACCTTGTTTCCAAATAACACTCACTTTTTCATCATCATCGTCAGAAAATCCAGAAATGAGTTCTTTTATGTTATCTTCTTTCTTTTTAGTTTTCTCACCTACATGAACAATGATCATTTTAGAATCAAAAAAATCAACCATTCGCATGGCCTCAAAAATATTGTTTTTTAGGTTAGGAGAAAAGGCTACCCCAATAAGGATAGTATTAAATTTATGATTAGGTAATTCGTTCAAAGATTTATTTTGTAATAATTATAAGTGGCAAAATATAAACTTAATTTTTTAAAATCAGAAAATAGCACTTATTTCTGTTATTTTTAAAAAAATCCCGATCTTTCTCACATTAATCTGATTTAAGAACAAAACATGTTAGAACTGGCAGGAATAATTATATTGGGGATCTTAGCCCAATGGGTAGCATGGAAATTTAAAATACCCGCAATTTTACCATTAATTTTAATTGGGCTTTTGGTTGGTCCTTTTGCTACTTTATTTACTAGTGATGGCACTAAATTGATACAACCTATCTGGAACGGGAAAGAAGGTCTTTTTCCTGGTGAGAGCTTATTCTATTTTGTTTCTTTAGCCATAAGCATTATTCTTTTCGAAGGTGGTCTTACTCTAAGAAGAAGCGAAATTCTTAATGTTGGTCCTGTGATTATAAAATTAATCACAATTGCCGTTATTGTTACTTTTTTTGGTGCAGGATTAGCAGCACACTACATTTTTGGTTTAAGTTGGCCTATTTCTTTCTTATTTTCTTCATTAATTATTGTAACTGGTCCTACAGTAATAACTCCGATTCTTAGAAATATTCCTCTTAAAAAGGACGTGTCTGCAGTATTAAAATGGGAAGGTATTTTAATTGATCCAATTGGAGCCTTGGTTGCTGTTTTGGTATTTGAATTTATTAGAGTAGGCGGTGGCGAAGAATTTACATTTACAGCTTTGATCGAATTTGGTAAAATTATACTAGTAGGCTTTACGTTTGGCTTTACGTTTGCTCATGCTTTGGCATTTTCTCTTAAGAAAAAAATTATCCCTCATTACTTGCTTAATGTAGTAACTCTTGCATTGGTATTAGGTGTTTTTGTGTTATCTGATGCTTTTGCTCACGAGTCTGGGTTACTTTCTGTAGTGGTTATGGGTATGGTATTAGGAAATATAAACCTTCCTCACATTGATGAAATTTTATACTTTAAAGAATCTCTAAGTGTACTTCTGATCTCAATATTATTTATTCTTCTGGCAGCAAATATCAATATCGAAGATTTACAACTAATCTATAATTGGCAAGCTGCTTTACTTTTTATTATTGTCGTTTTTATAGTAAGGCCTATAGGTGTATTTCTAAGCTCTTTAAACTCAGGACTCAAAACTAACGAAAAGCTTTTTATTAGTTGGGTGGGGCCTCGAGGTATTGTAGCAGCTGGTATTGCATCATTATTCGGATTAAAACTATATAAAGAAGGAGTTCCGGGAGCAGAGTATATTACACCTCTTGTGTTTATGATTGTATTAGGTACTGTTTTACTTAATGCTACTACAGCACGTATTTTTGCCAAATTAGTTGGAGTATTTCTCAAAAAATCTGAAGGTATTTTAATTATAGGCGCCTCCAAAGTTTCCAGATTGATTGCAGTATATATCAAAAACAACAATCGACATGTGGTTTTGGTAGACAGCAATAGAGACAACATTAATAAAGCCAAGGATCTGGGATTAGAAGCGATAGATGGTAATATTTATAGTGATCAGCTCAACGACAATATTGAGTTAAATGATATGGGATACCTAATGGCACTTACGGGCAATAGTGATATAAATAAATATGCAATTAATAAGTTTAAAGATCAATTTGGAGAATATGGGGCTTTTAGATTAATTACTTCTGAAGAAATGGAAGACCCCAAAAATAACCCTCAGGAAGGCCTATTTTCTCATACCGATGACTACTATAAACTTATTGAACTTGCCGAAAAATATCCTGGAATTCAAGAAATAAAGATTAAGGATAAAAAACAATATAAAACGTTGATTGATCTGACTAAAGATGATAAAGACATTATCCCTCTGTTTATAAAAGATACCAATAAAGACATTAGAATTATATCATCATTTAGTAAAGAAATAGAGCAGGTAGAAGAAGGTAGTTTTTTAGCCTATATTGGTAAGCCCATTGATATCGAAGAAGTAAAATAAATTACCATATTCTATATAAGATAGTTACTTGTTACAACCAATTTTATAGATGATGAAACTATGGGATTATATAGCGATATTACCTAGTCCAGTTTAATTTTCTTACTTTTGAGTTTAACTTAACCTAAAAATCAAGAATTAAAATGAAAAAACTTGTGTATGTCGTTGCCTGTATCCTTGCCCTGGGATTTACAGCATGTGGAAGCGATGATGAAGATGTAGATTGTGTTAAAGCTAATGTAGACTTATCAGAAGCTGCCGTAGTATATAGTCAAAACATTGGTTCTACAGAAGCTTGTACTGCATATAAAACAGCAATAGAAACAGTTTTAAATAATGGCTGCGCTGCTGATGATGAAACAATTAAAGTTTATGAAGAGCAATTAAAAATATTAGGAGATTGTAAGTTTGGAGGGCAAACTTGTCTGAATTGTACTAATAACAATATTACTCTGCGGGTATGCAGAGGAGAAAACGGAAATGCTTTTATACAAGAATTTCATCAAGGAGTATTAACTCCTCGAGATACAGGTGTTCCTTTTGAAAAATATGTAGAACTTTCTGATTGTCAATAATCAGATAATATCTTTATAAAAAATAAATAAAAAAGTGATCATTTTTGATCACTTTTTTTGTTTAATAAGATATATATACACAGGAAAATGATCACTGTATCCTCCTGTATATGCACCATTAGTATAGCTACGAAAAGGATACCCTTTATACTTACCTGTTGGTGTAATCAAATATTCTGGATTAAATACTCCAGCTTTATAATACCGATAAGAAGAATAATCCGTGTCTAAAAAGTTTTTAGAAATAATAATTTGATCAAACAGGCTCCATTGATCTCTCCAAGCAAGGGAACCCAAACCTTTTTTAGCCAATTTTGCCATAGGATTGTAAAGCCCTTTAATTTTAATATTTTTTCTATACTGTTTTGCAACCAGTATTTTTTTTACACTAGAGTCATTAGGATTGTCATTAAGGTCACCCATCGTGATAATTTTTGCATATGGATCAACAGCAAATATAGAATCCATTATCTTTTTGTTTAGTGCTGCTGCTTTTTCTCTTTTATATCGACTCCTAGCTTCTCCACCTCTTCTAGATGGCCAATGATTTACAATTATATGTAGTAAATCTCCATCCAGATAACCACTTACCAGTAATTGATCTCTTGTAAACACTCGCTTAGCAGTATTTCTGTCATAAATTACCAACTTATGTTTATTGTAGGTTTTCACCTTAAACAGAGCATTTTGATAGAGTAAAGCCACATCTATCCCTCTTCGATCTGGAGAATCAAAATGAACAATTCCATAGTCCTTTGGCCTAAGATTTGGATCATTGACAAGATCTTCGAGCACTTTTCTATTTTCTATTTCTGCAACTCCCAAAATAGCAGGAGAGTTGGCAGTTAGGTCTTCGCCAATTTCAGAGATTGTTCTGGCCATATTTTTCACCTTATGAGTATACATTTTATAGGTCCAATGGTCCTTTCCTTTAGGAGTTCTGTCATCATCAAAAGTTATAGGATCATCTTCGGGGTCAAAGAGATTTTCAAGATTGTAAAATGCAATGGTATGGATTTTATACTCCTTTGTTTCTTGTGCAAAAACAAAGGAAGTGGTTAATAAAATGAGTGTTACGCAGATACTTTTCAAAAACATAAGCTTGCTTTTTATCATACCTCACAGAGATACTAAATCAAGTTCAGCACAATGTGAGGTTTAGGGTTAATCTTTTAGACAGATATCAAAATCAGGATCTTGGCACCTACTTCGAGACAAATATTGGTTTTTCCAGTTTCGAAAAATGAAACTGGGATATTTTATACTTGCTCATTATTAACATATAACTCGGGAGTATTTTGAGTTATTCAACCCTATATATCACACACTATGAGCCATACTCTTTTTGATTCAAAATATATTATATTGCTAGTGTTCTTTTGTAGTATTGTGGGCATACACGCTCAACAAACCGGGCTAAAAGGAAAAGTTATCGATGCTATTTCTGATGTAAATCTTGAAAAGGTTACAGCATCTATTAAAGAAACAAAGGTTACTGTACTCACTAATTCCTTTGGCGAATTTGATTTTAGAAATACTATGCTTCCTATAGGGGAGCAAGTACTTATACTATCGAAACAAGGATATATAACTAAACGTTTTCCTATTGTAATTAATGAAGGGGATGTCCTGGATCTTAAAAAAATAGACTTACAGTTTGATTTTAATACAGAACAACATATAGGTACGATTAGCCTTTCTGATCATGAATTAGATGAAGATAATGATGTTTCCTTTAGTGTTTCCGGATTACTTCAATCTACCCGAGATGTATTTCTTACTGCTGCAGCATTTGATTTTAGCTCAACTTTTTTTCGCCCAAGAGGTTTAGGAAATGAAAATGGAAAAGTTCTGATCAATGGAGTTGAAATGAACAAATTTTCTAATGGAAGACCACAATGGAGCAATTGGGGAGGGTTAAATGATGTGCAACGCAATCAGGAATTTTCACTAGGGATCTCAGAAAACGACTATACATTTGGAAATCTTTTAGGAACTTCTAACATCATTATGAGGGCTTCTAAATACAGAAAAGGAGGCAAAATATCTTATGCCATTTCTAACCGTAGTTATCAAGGGAGAGTAATAGGAACGTATAATTCTGGGATTACCGCAAGAGGATGGGCATTCTCTGTATCCTTAGCTAGAAGATATGGAAAAGAAGGCTTTGTTGAGGGAACCTTATATGATTCAAATTCATTTTTTATTTCGATTGAAAAGAAATTAGGGAGAAAACACAGTCTAAACCTAACAGGTTTTTATACTCCAAATCGTAGAGGGAGGTCTACAGCGATTACCGATGAAGTATTTAATCTTAAAGGAAATAAATATAACCCTAACTGGGGGTATCTAGACGGAAAAATAAGGAACTCCAGAGAGCGGAAAATAGAGGAGCCAGTCTTTATGATAAAT
This sequence comes from Aquimarina macrocephali, assembly GCF_051627225.1. Lineage (NCBI taxonomy): Bacteria > Pseudomonadati > Bacteroidota > Flavobacteriia > Flavobacteriales > Flavobacteriaceae > Aquimarina > Aquimarina macrocephali. Next base: position 1,894,336 of record NZ_CP151795.1, on the reverse strand, counting down.
CATTATTGGAATATATCAAAAAACTCTCGTTTACAGACGAATATAGCATTTCAGACCGGTAAAATTGCAAATAGTAGAATAGATAATGGAGGCAGTGATTTAATAATAGGTCCAAACGGGCAACAAACTTATATTGGAGGAGGCAGAAGTGCAGACACCAATCCTGTGCACCCGGATAATATGCCAAGTTCTTTTTTAGAAAATCCTGACCCAACTCCTCTGGAGTATCAAAATGCATTTTTGGCGCAACAAAGTCTTATCAACAATGGACAATTAAACTGGGCTGATTTGTTACAAACCAATCAACAAAATGCGCAAAAAGGTAATAATTCAACATATATTTTATACGAGGATAGAACAGATGATACCCAGTTGAGTGGTAATATGATACTAAATAGTCAGCTCAATCAACACATTACATTAAATGCAGCAATCGGGTACAAGAATTTAAAGAGCCAAAATTTTGCTGAGGTAACCGATCTTTTGGGTGGTACTGGTTTTCTGGATATTGACGTATTTGCTTTATCTTCGATAGAATTAACTCCTTCTGAATTATCCAATAGAGCACAGAGTGATTTACGTAACCCTAACCGTATTGTAGGAGTAGGAGATCGGTATGATTATAACTATGAGATTGAGGCCTCTGCAATTAAGGGATTTCTTCAAGGGCAATTTAAGTTGAAAAGAGTTAACTTCTTTTTGGGAGGAACATTTTCACAAACCTCCTATCAAAGAAATGGTTTGTTTGAAAATGGATACTTTCCAGGGAATGCTTCTTATGGAAAAAGCGAAGCTTTGAACTTTATAAATTATGGAATAAAGGCAGGAACTACTCTTACTGTCAATGGACATCATTTTATAAAAATACAAGGCGCTTATTTCAATAAAGCACCTACAATTCGTAATACTTTTGCAAATGCAAGACAGAATAATAGTACTGTAGCAGAATTATTAGGTGAATCTCAGGAAAGTGAAAAAATTCAATCTGTAGATGGTAGTTATATACTTCGTTCTTCAAAAATAAAAGCAAGATTAACAGGGTATTACACCAAGGTTATGGATGCTACCAATATTTCTTTCTTTTTTACCGAAGCTATCTCAGGATCAGATGTAGGGTTTGTTCAGGAAATACTTACCAATATTGATAAACGATACATTGGTGGAGAATTTGGAATTGAATATCAAATTACCCCGACTATCAAGATTAAAGGAGCTGCTGCTGTTGGTAGCTTTGTATATGATAATGATCCAGACTTAGTCTTAACTAGCACTAGTGAAGCATTTTCAGACATTCAAGGGGTACGAAGTTTCGGAAAATCAGCATTGGAGGGGTATCACATTTCAGGAGGACCTCAACGCGCAGGGCAATTAGGTTTTGAATATCGTGACCCAGATTTTTGGTGGTTTGGGGCTACTACAAATTATTTTTCTAATGCGTATATCAATATAAGTCCTTTTGCAAGAACCACGAATTTTTATCAAGATACTGATGGATTACCTTTTAATGATTATGACGAAAATATTGCAAAGCATCTTTTACAACAGGAGCAGTTTAAGGATTATTTTCTTGTAAATGCTATTGGTGGAAAATCCTGGAGAATCAAGAAGTACTACATTGGTTTTTTTGCCTCTATAAATAATATTCTTGATCAAGAATATAGAACAGGAGGATTTGAGCAGGCTAGGAGTGCGAATTACAGATTGGCTTTAGAAGAATCACAACGTGATACTCCCGTTTTTGGATCAAAATATTTTTACGGGTTTGGTACTTCCTACTATCTCAATGTCTATGTAAGATTTTAGTTTCAGATCTCACTATAAAAACAATAAATACAACAAAAATATCGTACAAAAATGAACACAAAGAAATGTTTTTGGATTTTAATTGTATCGTATACAATTATGGCCTGCTCATCAGAAGAAGAATTTAAAATATCTCCGGTTACCATAGATGAACCGCAAATTGTAGGCACACAAATTACAATTGATGCAATACTCGGTATTCTGGGACAAAAACTTATAGAAGATGGAGAAAAAGCCAAAGTAATTTTTGAAGATACCAACAATTTTATACCAGGTTACGTAGTATCCAGTGATAAAGCCAGTAATTTTTTTAAAGAACTTGTGCTTCAGGATAAAAATGCTAACCCTTCTGCAGGAGTTCGGGTATTAATTGATGATAATCCATTATTTACTACTTATGAATTTGGACGTAAAATGTACATTAAGCTAGATGGTTTGTCTCTTGGCATAGAAAACGGGATTCCAACTCTTGGAGTTTCAGAAGGAAATACCATTGGCGCAATTCCCTCTTTTTTTATAGAAAAAACTGTGATAAGATCTACAGAAATAGAGACTATAACTCCGCTAGAAATAACGATTGAAGATTTTACAGATAAACTAGTAAACTTATATATTAAGGTAAATAATATTCAGTTCACCAAAAGTCTTGTTTTAGAAGATAACACTTTTACTTTTGCAGCAGAAAATTATGATAAATTTGATGGAGAACGTATTGTAGAGAGTTGTGCAACAGGAAGAACTACGATAATGAGTACAAGCACTTTTTCAGACTTTAAAGGGGTAAAACTACCAATTCAACAAGGAAGTTTTGAAGGAATATTAACTAAAAACTTTTTAGGAAACAGATATAACTTAGTACTTAATGATCCGCGAGGGTTAGTATTTGATAATGAAACGAGATGTGATCCTATAGTTTTAGAATGTCCAGCAATTTCTACAGGGGCTACGATATTATTTGAAGAAGATTTTAGTGATCTCAAAATTGGTGATTTAGAAGATTCTGGATGGATGAATAGTAATATCACAGGAGGAAAATTAAAGTATAAGATAGGTAACTTTGGTGAAAATCAATATGCACAAATTACTGGGTATAGATCTAAAGAAAGCCTATATGAGGTATGGTTTATTACTCCAGATATTGATGTAAGTACCTCAATAGATGAGGTTTTACATTTTGATCTGCAAGCAGGATATGATAACGGAAATATTCTTGAGGTTTTTGCAACCAATAATTTTACCGGAGACCCAACAACCACATCCTGGATAAAGCTTGATGCTTTGATCCCGAGAGGGCCATTAAATGCTTTTGGTAATGCTACACCAGCAGGACCCATTGGGTTATCCTGTTTAGATGGTACAATTCGTATAGGTTTTCGATATATTGGTGGTGATCCCAGAGCTACTACACGTTACCATATTGATAATATTAGAATTATAGGAGAATAAGGAAAAAGGGTGTTTTATTACAGTAAATTCAAATTGTAAATGGTATTAGTTTAAAAAAGAATATTTCACCAAGGTTAAATCCTTTATTTTTGCAGATTAGTTTAAAAATATAAATTATGGAAAAACTTGGACTTACTAGTGAGAACTGGGATCAATTTGTAAAATGGTTATGGGATTTTATACCGGGCTTAGTTTCGGCTATCATTATTCTTATAGTAGGTATATGGGCTATTAATGTTATAAGTCGTATGCTTCGCAAGTTTTTCAAAAAGAAGGATTATGATGAAACATTAGAAAAATTTCTTTATGATTTTTTGAATTTAGGGCTTAAAGTTCTCCTGGTGGTTTTGGTGGTGACTCAATTAGGGGTACAATCATCGTCATTAGTTGCTATTTTGGGTGCCGCTGGTCTGGCCGTTGGTTTGGCATTACAAGGATCTTTGGCAAATTTTGCAGGCGGGGTATTGATCTTATTTTTTAAACCCTTTAAAATAGGTGATTTTATTGAAGCACAAGGCATACAGGGTACAGTAAAAGAAATCTCAATTTTCACTACAAAATTAAATACTTTTGGTAATCAATTGGCAATTCTCCCCAACGGTAAATTGTCTAATGACAATATCATTAATTACTCTGAAGAAGGTAAAAGACGAGATAATATTACAATTGGAGTATCTTATGATAGTGATATCAAGAAGGCCAAACAAGTACTACTAGACCTTGTAAATGAACAAGATAAAATAGTTCAAGATCCTTTACCGGTGGTAGTGGTGACAGAACTTGGGGATAGCTCGATAACGCTTTCATTACGATATTGGACACTTACTGAAGAATTTTGGGATATACATTTTTATACTCTCGAAGAAGCAAAAAAACGCTTGGAATCAGATGGGATCTCTATTCCTTTTCCTCAAAGAGATATTCATTTATATCAACATGAAAACATAAAATAGAATTTACAAAACTGATATTAGATGTAGAAACCCTAAACCTTATGATTTTTATAGTGTATTTATATTGAACTTCCTGATTAATTTAATGATTTTTGAATTGTTTGCATAGTAGCCATATTATGTATATCTTAATGTTAGTTAATAGGTTACGGTTGTAAAGATTCAATGTTTTTAGAAAATTCCTTATTAAATTAATAGGTATTAAACGATATTAATCTAAATAACATCATTGACTTTCTGCCAAAGACTAATATGAATGTAAAGACAATGAAAAAAACAGTCACTTTAGCGATAATCATAATCATCTTTGCAGGAGTCAATGCTCAAGAATATAGAACCTATAAATCTCTAGAAGAAGCTCTAAAAACTCCGGATCAAGTTTATGAATTAGATTTAAGTAAACGTGAACTCACTAGTCTTTCGAAATCTATCGGAAAACTCACGAATTTAACAACCCTTAATTTAGATAATAATCACCTTAGTAGTCTTCCTGAGTCCATTAGAGAACTAACCAATTTGAGAGAGCTTACTTTAAGGAGAAACAAATTTAGTACTCTTCCCGAATCTATAGGTCAACTCACCAATTTAAGAGAACTTACTTTAAGTTATAATTATCTCTCCAGTCTTCCTAAATCTTTTGAAAATCTTACGAATTTAACAAGGCTTAGCCTGGGAATTAATCGATTTACCAGTCTTCCCGAATCTGTTGGAAAACTCACAAACTTAACGAGACTTGGTATGGATAAGAATCGACTCACCAGTTTTCCAGAATCAATAATAAACCTTACGAATTTAACAAAGCTTTACTTAAATGATAATCGACTCAGTATGCTTCCCAAATCGATTGGGAACCTTACGAATTTGACAGATCTTGGCTTGCATAACAATCACCTTTCTAGTCTTCCCGAATCGATTGGGAACCTCACGAATTTGACAGAGCTCACCCTGGGAAAAAACAGATTGAACACTCTTCCCGAATCGATTGGAAACCTTACGAATTTGACAGAATTTCACTTAGATAATAATCGATTTACCAGTTTTCCAGAATCTATTAATCAACTTATAAGTTTAACATGGCTTGACTTGAGTAACAATCATCTTTCTAATCTTCCAGGATTCATTGGTCAGCTTATGAATTTGACATGGCTCGACTTAAGTAACAATCGCCTTTCTAGTCTTCCAGAATCTATTAGTGAACTCATGAATTTGACAGTGCTTGACTTGGATAACAATCAACTTACAGACCTTCCTAAATCCATAGGAAGTTTTATGAATCTCACGGTATTTAATTTGAGCAATAATAAGCTTAGTAATCTTCCAGAATCTGTAGGGAATTTCACGAATTTGACTAGGTCTAATTTAAGTAATAATCAATTTGCCAACTTTCCAAAAGTCATTGAAAATTTCACGAATTTGATTTTACTAGATTTAAGCAATAATCAACTAAGCAGTCTTCCTGAATCTATAGGGAAGCTTACAAATTTAACTAGGCTTAACTTAAGTAATAATAACCTTAACACTCTCCCAAAATCTATAAGGAATTTCACGAATTTGATTTTACTAGATTTAGATAACAACCAACTCACTTCCCTTCCGGCATCTATTGGGAGTTTCACGAATTTGACAAAACTTAATTTAAATGGAAATAAACTAAGCAGTCTTCCTGAATCTATAGGTAATTTGGTAAATTTGACAGTATTAAAGATTAATAATAATCAACTCAAGAGTCTTCCAAAATCCATCGGTCGGCTTACAAATTTGACAGATCTTTTTTTATACTCTAACAAACTCACCAGACTTCCGCAATCCATCGGTCGACTTACAAATTTGACAGATCTTTTTCTTCAACATAACCAACTTACCAGTCTTCCACAAACCATAGGTCAGCTTACGAGTTTATCAGGACTTTTTTTAAATGCAAATCAACTCATTAGTCTTCCGAAATCTATTGGTGAACTCAAGAATTTAACTTGGCTTATTTTAACTTCTAATAAATTAAATGAATATAAAAAAGAAGAGCTTAAAAAATTAATACCGCATTGTAAAATTGAATTTTGAGATAATTTATCTGTAGTCTTGTTATCACCATTTTATAATAACCATGATTATGTAATTAGGTATCTCATAACAATACTAAGTAATTATAACCTCGGCGTTCTTAGAAATTAAAACAGTAAATTCTAATTTTATAACCGCTTGAATTATATTCAAGTAACCTATTATTTTTTTTCATATTCTTTTGTCATTGGTTTTTAGCGAAGCGTTGTAATTTGCATAAAAAAATTAAAAACAATGGCTAATATAGAAATCCGTCATTTAAAACTTATTGATACTGTTGCTGCCGTAGGAACCTTAAAAAATGCGGCCGAGAAACTTTTTCTTACACAATCGGCATTAAGCCATCAGCTTAAAGAATTAGAATCGCGTCTAGGTACCCAGATTTTTTATAGAGTTAATAATCAATTGGTGTTTACCACCTCGGGGAAAGAGTTACTAGATGCCAGTAAGGAAATACTCGAACGTCTGAAACAGGCAGAAAATAATATTCAGGAAATAAGTCAAGATCATATGAAGAGTTATATTCATGGATATTCTCAAGAAGAGACAATTCGATTAAATGATCAGGCTAATTCTATTGCAGAACTTTTGCATTGGGACTCAAAATGGAAAAAAGGTTCACTAATTCTTGAAGCTGGCTGTGGTGTTGGGGCACAAACCAAAATTATAGCAAAGAACAACTCAGATTCGACTTTTGTTTCTATTGATTTGTCCACTACGTCATTAGAAAAAGCAGAAGCATTAATCAAAGAACACAATATCAAAAATGTAGCGTTTAAGGCTGCCGATTTGTTAAACTTACCTTTCAAAGACGGTCATTTTGATCACATTTTTGTTTGCTTTGTTTTAGAACATATTCCTCATCCAAAAGAAGCTCTACAGGAACTAAAGAGAGTTCTTAAACCGGGAGGGACACTTATGATCATTGAAGGAGACCATGGTTCTACATATTTTTACCCAGATAGTCTATCTGCACAAAAAGTGGTTCAGGCACAAGTAACTTTACAACAACAAAAAGGCGGGAATGCTAATATTGGCAGAGCGCTATATCCATTATTACTTGATTCGGGATTTAAGAACATCACGATTTCTCCAAGACAGGTATACGTTGATGATTCAAAACCCAAATTAGTAGATGGGTTTATTAAAAATACTTTTACGGCTATGGTCAGAGGGATTACAGAAGAAGCACTAGCAAAGAAAATCATTAGCAAAGAAGAAATGAATAGTGGTATTAACGATTTGTATAAGACGGCTGAGGGAGGAGGTACATTTTGTTATACTTTTTTTAAAGGAGTAGCAATTAAAGATTAATGTTTTATATCATCTAACCTTTCATATATTCTGATAGAATTAACAGTAAAGCTATAATCTTTGTGTTAAGTAAGAGTTGAATCTAAAATCCTTCATGATGGGTTTGTTTATATGTTTTACTTCTGCTCTTCTAGACTGGATTATAGCTTGTTGTTGTATGATTTTGAGCACTTTTGTTAGTGTGAAGCTATGTAACCACTAGTAAAATCAGGCTATAACAGAATTATAAAACAATTGCCTTATTACAGCGTTTTATAGACTGTACAAACTAAAAATGTTGTATTATGAAAACTTTTAAAAAGTGTTTATTAGTAGTAGTATTAGTATTTGCAGTATTGGCCTGTGGTGAAAAGAAAAAAGAGGCTGAAGCTACAGAGAAATCAAAAAAGACTGCGATAGTCGCTAAAAAGACTCAAAAAAAGATAGTTACTAAAACGCTATCTAAAAAAGAGCAGCGAAAATTAAGAAGAGAACAACGAAAACGAGAACGCCAAGCAAGAAGAAAAAAGCGCGAACTCGAGAATAACAAAAAGTAAATAGTAAAAAGGCTGAATTATTAAATTCAGCCTTTTTTGATCTATTGTTTTTATACTTCAAAACTATTTTCAGTATAATATATTTAACGCCAGAATATCGGTAGCTGTTAATTCACCATCTGCGGCAGCACTAAAACAGGCTAACATAATAGAATCTGTATATGGAGACCAAGGAGTTCCCGGTATCCAAATAGGTGAGGGCCCGGCAGGCACTGGACCAGTATACCCACAACTCTGAAGATTATACCAATCTTGATGAGCTAGCCCTATAGCATGCCCTATCTCATGAGTCATTACATGCTCTACCACATTAGTGCTGAAACTATTTGTACCTGCATTAATTTGGATATACTTACCTGGTCTACCTGCTGCATTAGGAATTGAAGCAGCTCCACCACCACCAGGTTGGTTATTATTATAAACTACCATATCTGCTGGACCAAAATCAGTACCAAAGGTTAGTCTAAATCGTAGCGAATTACCCAAGCTATTATAGTTATTTACAGCCCATAGTAAAGCGGTTTGCATTTTACTGGTAAGAGCATATCCAGAACCTGTATATCCAAGAATATCAATAACTCTATAAGGTGGTGATACTATGTGTGGAAACCGGAATTGTTTCTGGTTAATTGTTTTAGGTTTTAATTTGCCATAATTTTTTAAATCAAATACTGGGATTAAAATATCTCCTGAAACCAAATATTTTTTTTTGATGCCGTCTAATGTGGTAATATCTTTAATAGTAACATTATCTGTATTTATTAACATATTAGATAACTTCTCAAGTTGTGCTTTTGTAGGTTTTAAAGTTACTTGTTCAGGAGTTTGAGTAGTAAGGTCTTCTTTTTGGCAAGACCAAAAAAACCCTGTAATAATAGCACAAAATGCTAGTAGTCTAAGCTTTTCCATTTTGTTTTAGTTTTAAGAATAATTAGATCATTTAATTTTTGAAATTTGTATGTATTTAATGTAATTAATTAGATAAAGACTTCAGTCTTAATATTACATATTGGGTTGATACGTATTGAGGTTTCTGAAGAGTTGTTCTTTTTTATAATAAACCCCCAGAGCAAAACTCTGGAGATTTATTTTATCTTTCAGAACAATATTATCAGTATAGTATATTTAATGCTGTTTTGTCTGTAGGTGTTAATTCACCATCTTCACCAGCACCAAAACATGCCAACATAATAGAGTCTGCATTAGGAGACCAAGGGGTTCCTGGTATCCAAATAGCAGTAGACTCGGCAGGCAAAGTACCAGTATACCCACAACTTTGACGGTTATACCAGTCTTGATGTCTGAATCCAATGCAGTGCCCAATCTCATGACCGATTACATGTTCATTAACATTAGTACTATATGCATCTGTTCCTGCTCTGATTCTAACCCATTTGTATGGTTTGCCGGCAGGAGTAGGAAACCCTGCAATTCCACCTGCAGCTCCTGCGATTTTATAAACTACGATATCAGCCGCCGCAACATTAGTACCATAACTAAGTGTAAAATTAAGTGTGTTGGGTAACACATTATAGTTGAAAACGGCCCACGATAAAGCTGTTTTCATCTTAGGAGTTAATGCAAAACCACCCCCAGTATACCCAAGAATTTTAATATTTCTATTAGGTGGAGATACCAGGTTCGGTGTTCGGTATTGTTTACTATCATCATCACGAGACTCTAGTTCCGGATATTTGTTTAAATCTGCTATTGGAACTGTAATATCTCCTGAAACCAAGTGTTTGGCAGAAGAACCGTCTAAAAAGGTAAAATCTTCAATCGTAACATTATCAGTATTCACCCCCATATTATGCAACTTCTCGAGTTGCGCTTTTGTGGGCTCTATTTTTACCTGTTCTAGTGCTTCATTTGTAACTTCATCTTTTTGGCAAGACGAAATAAATCCAGCAATAATAGCGCAAAGCGCTAATAATTTCCATTTTTTCATTTTGATTTAGTTTTAAGATTATTAAATAAGTTAGTTTTTGAAGCCTACAAGGATTCATGAGATCATTCTTTTAGAAACATTTACTTTCGGCGCCAGATATATTTTTGTTTCTTACCTATTGGATGGTTTTGTCCTAATGATACTATAATCATTGTGGGATTCTAACCATTAGAGTGGAGTAGTATCAAATGAAGAAATATTTAATCTCTATTGATTTCAATTTTAAAAGTATTCAAATCTATCTATCTATAAAAATAGATAATAGCATTCTTAATCGTTTGAAAATATAATTAATTGATTATTAGATGATTAAACTATTATTCAGGAAAATCACTATATAAAAATGGGTTAATTAACTGTATAGAGACTAGTCATAAACTCTGGATAAAAACAGGTGTTTGGATGTTTTTTTTTGATGAGAACCCGTAATGTTATGTTACTGAAAAACAATGCATTAGATGTGTTTTGAAAAAGAAATAAGTAAATAATAAAAAGGCTGAATTATCTAATTCAGCCTTTTTTAGATCTGGTATTGTTTAAGAGATTATCTAAATAGCCTCCTTCTAATTCAATTATTTTTTAATTATCTTTTTAGTTATATTAAGTTTTCCATTTGTACTAGAAGCATGTACAACATAAAATCCTTTTGGATAACGATTCATATCAATAGATAATTTGGATTGTCCGGCATTGAGTTGTATCGTTTGAGTATATACAGTTTTGCCAGTTACATCAGTAATTATAACATCTACATCTCCTTCAACAAGAGTATTAAAATCTATAGATAATTGATTCTTAAATGGATTTGGGGAAACAAAAACACTTGCTTCTTCTAATCCAAAATCTTCGGTTAGTAATTCACTTTCTAGAGCAGTAGGAGGTTTTGTATTTGCCATAGTATTTTTTGTAGCGATACGCTCACCATTTTCAAGGCATACAATAGCATCTAGATCATAGCCATCTGCAAACCATGGGAAACTAGCTTTATCACTTGTATCTACAACTTTGATATATTTTGCAGAACGTAAGTTACCCGTTGCAAGATCAAATTCTCCATCCTGGCAAGTTGTTCCTAAAGAAACAAACTCAATACCATCTAGAGAAGCAAATACTTCTGCTGATTCTGGATAGTAATTACAAGGGACGTTGTCAAAGAACCCTGTAGATTCGAATACTGCAAATTCATTAGTATCAGCATTATCAAAAATTTCGTTGTTTAGTTCTATGGTGATCGATCCACCAAAACCTAAACTCACAAAATTAAAATATCTTTTTTCTCTAGGAGTTCCTAAGGCACGCTTAGTTTTACTTCTAAGTCGAGGTATTCTTCCTCCATCTTTTCTCTTGCCTTGATCAAAAGCTACCACAGATGCCCCAGAACAATTATTGTTTACAAATTCTGGTTCTAGTAAGAATCGTGCAGAAACGGGTAAGTGATCCGATGTAGTGAATGCGTAATCATTATCATATACGTCGTAATGAACTGTTACAGAATTTTCGATATAAGCTTCATTAAGTTCATTAGTAACCATAATATGATCAATCATATTTTCTCTAAAAACAAATGATCGCAATCCTGCTTCGCTTAACGCAGAAGATACAATCGTGTAATTAGCTGTATCATCTACATATTCCTGAAAACTAGAAATGGTTGATGGGATGTCTGCTACAGTTTCATCTACATCGTCATTATAATCTCCCAAAAGAATAACCTTATTGTTTGCAAAATTAGCATCTAGCGAATCTTTTAATACTTCTACATCATATTTACGCATATCATACCGATTTTGAGGACCATTGCTACTATTTGCTCTGGCATGTAGTGCGATCAAATCAATACGTTCTGTAACTCCGTTAATAGTTATATCTGCAGTCATTAAAAAGGGTAATCTTCCACTAGCGTAGAAACGATCTGTTTCGCTAGGATAATCTACAAGTGCAGATGCATCACCACCATTATATAGCGGGTGAATGGATGTAAACATTGCTCTTGTTTCAACCACAGAAACAGTTTCTGTATTATAAATGAATCCTACTTTTTGTGATACTCCACCAGAATTAGGACGGGAAACAGCATCAGATAAAATATAATCATACCCTGATAACAGGTTTACTAATTCTTCAAATAATACATCATCAGCAATTTCTTCTACGGCATATACATCTGCTTTTAACTTTTTAAGTACTGTAGCCGTGCTATCTCTTTGAATTGCATCAGACATAGGATTTTGACCTACAGGCGAGTTGTTTTCATCACCAAACCATTCGATGTTCCAGGTTACTACATCAAAAGTATCTTCTTTAGGGAACCCTACAGTGTCTCCCGGTGGAATAAATTCTACCGCACAAGGAATATCTGAAACCTGCCTTGGCAGTAACTGGAAGAATTCTCTAAAACGACCTATCACACCAGTGATTTCTGAACAGGTAATGGGTTGTGCTTTACCTACTATAGAAGCTACATCGTTATCAACACGTAGTTCTCCATTTCCGCTAGCATCGGTAAGGGTGAAATTAGAGTTTCCAAATAAAAGATCTCCCGGATTAGGGAATGTAGTATTAAGTACTCGAACCAATTCTCCCGGATGATCTGCAAGCTCTGCAAGTGTAATGTCTAGTGGTGTAATTGGGTTTTGAGGAAGACCGTTATTTACTACATCTGTTACAGAACTAATCTGAATCTGATCATTAAAAGCAGCCCTGATCCCTGTTATGGTAATAGAATCTCCAACTTTTAAAGTAGCATTTGCTTGCACCTGGTCATCAAAAATAGCGATACCACCGGTGGTATCCTGAATAAATGCAGGACCATTAAAACTATCAGTAACAGTTAATACTCCGGTGATAGTAACTGGTGTACCTTCGGCAGTAGCTCTAGCTTCTGCAATGCTTATTGGGTCGCCAGGAATTACTATTACACCATCGTTATCTGCTCCTGGTGTTGGAGCTTTAGCTACATATGAAGCAGTATTTTGAACTCCTCCTTGTCCATTAGGGCTTCGTTGTAAAGATTCTCCATCTTTATTTCCGTTTGTGTTTTCGTTTACCTGTGGCTGATCTGTATTTAGAAGTACTAATAATTCTACATCATCAGCATCATCGGTATCATATACAATGGCATCAATGATATTTTCGGTAGTAACCGCTGTTCCGTTAGGAAAGCTTGTAGCATCACCAAAATACAAGACCACAGCATCTGCACCATTCTGGAACGTATTTCCGGGAACGACAAGGCCTACATTAGCAACATCTGCATTACCAATGACAAAATATCCTTCGGCATTGGTAGTAAAACCATCTAAATCAATGGCATTATAACTGGTATTGTTACTTCCGTTATAATTTACCAATACATAACCATCAAGTGAGGTATTTCCGGTTCCACCATCATATAGTTCCACAAACTCTAAAGCATCAGAGCCTTGAGTATCTGCATCCAGTTCGTTAATAATAAGATTAGCTATCTCTGTTGCATTGGTATTTGCTCCTCCCGGAGTAGGAATTGCTTGTGTATATGTTGAGGTATTTCTTAATCCTCCTGATCCATTAGGGAAACGTTGTAATGAATGGAAATTCTTATCATTTTTCTCGTCTTCATTTACTTGTGGTTCACTACTGTTTAGTAAAACCAATAGTTCTGTATCGTCACTATCATTGGTGTCGTATACAATAGCATCTACCAAATTTTCTGTTGTGATAGCGCTTCCGTTAGGAAAATTAGAAGCTTCAGTTTTATATAGTGCTACAGCATCTGCTCCATTTTGTAGTCCATTACCAGGAAACGTAACCCCGACGTTAGCTACATCTGCATTACCGATAACAAAGTATCCATTAGCATTTGTGGTAGAACCAGTTAAATCATAGGCAGCATAACTCTGATTATTGGATCCGTTAAAGAATACTAAAGTGTGTCCATCCAGAGATGTGTTTCCGGCTCCGCCGTCAAACAGCTCTACAAATTCTAAAATATCAGATCCATCTGTATCTGCGTCAATTTCATTAATTACTATAACGGTTGTAGGATCAACATCATCAATAACTACATTTTCTCGATTAGGAGTATTAACAGCTTCTCCCGGCTCTGCTATAGCTAAGGGGAAGCTTGGTAACCCACTTCCATCAAAATCATTTCTTTTCCAATCGGTGATAGCATCGGTATCTTGACCATTTGGAAACCTCGATGCTCCTCCAACAGTAAATGAGCTTCCATCAAAGGATTGTAGTAAAGTAATATTGGCATAGTTAAGATCAGATGCACCACCATCATTAACTCCAATATCATCAATGCGTTCTTCCCACGGGGTAACATCAAAGATACCATTGTCATCTGTATCTAGGTCTTGCCCTAAACTACCTGTAAAATTCTTTACCAGAAGTAGAGTGACAGTTCCGTTTTCATATACATTACTACCAAAAGCAGTAGTGAAATATCCATTAATATCTGTAGTGCCTAATTGTATTACTTCATCGATAACTCCAGAAGCATTACTATCTCCTTCAATTTCTAGTAACCAATATTCGCTTAAGTCTGTTTCTACACTAGCTAATATTTCTACAAATTCATCAGTATCTGATCCGGTATGATTAAATACAAACTCGTTAATTATTGGTATGATAACTGGTGTTCCTAAAACCTGATTAGTATTTATCGCACCATATGAGTTGGTTGTAGATGTTTCCCAAGTAAATTCTGTAGCAGATGTTCCTGTTCCTGCTAGTTGTAAAGAGGCTCCAACGGGAGTACTGCTAGATTCTGATACACCTATATCGGTACTTGTTAACCCAGATGCGGGTCCATCTGTTGCAGTAATAACACCTTCATAGCTTAAAAACTGGATAACAGTATTATTGTTATCAATTAATGCAATCCCATCTGGTGCACCATTTTGTAATCCATTGGCTGGAAGAATTTCTACTATCGTTCCAAAACCATTTTGCTGATCAGGAATCACTCCCGAAATAGAAATTGTATTATAAACGGCGCTATTAGACCCATTATACAAAACAATATTCCAACCAGAAAGGTCTGTCCCTGCTGTCCCGGCAATTTCGATAGCTTCTTCTATATCTGTGCTTGCATTGTCGTAGTGTATTTCATTAATAAATACGGATTGAGTAAACCCATTCTGAGTCCAAAAAAAGCAGGAGATAACGAATGGAATTAAGAGTAATTTTAATTTCATGACTATTAAATTTTTTGTGTGATTTTTTGCGTAATGCAAGTTAGAGTATTAGAATGATTATTATTGGGCAGATATGTTAAAAAAAGTTTAAGAAAATCAAGTATTTTTTTGTAATCACATATTAATCAATGGTTTGTTAAAGAAGGATATAGTTTTCTTAGTTATAGATTATAATCTAGAATCCAAATGATTTTGATGTAACTGAATAGGTGAAGATTACAAACTATCAATTGAAACATATTTTTGATCAATTCAAAATAGCAGACCATCAACTACGATTGATAAAATAGGATACTTGAGTTTACATTTGTTGAATCAAAGACAAATATTTTTATAATTAAAACTCTTAATGAACAAAATGAAAACAGTAACAAAACTTAAAAAATACATATTCGTAACAATAGGTGTTTTGGTGATTACATCATGTGAAAAAACAGAATCAGATACCGAGATACTAAACATAAAAGAGCAAGAAGGTTTCATGAGTACTACAGGAAATAGTGATGTTACTGTAGCAGATGATCAATCAGGAGTAATAAAACCAATATTTCATATGAGTTTTAGTGCCGAAACGAGTAAAGCAGAAGCCTTAGCCAAATTTGAGAAAAACCTCACAGGACATAAGCAAAAAACAGGATTCTCCTTTTTTTCAGGGTCGATTACAAAAATTCCTTTTAGAATAACGACAATGACTGGCACTAATACACATGAAGGAACGAATGGAGTTGTAAAGATTGATATAGTTTTTAAGACCGATAAAGGAATAATGACCAAAAGGAATTTTGTATTACAGGGAGGGCGAGAACAAGGCAGTATAGACACATACGAACTAGAACTAACGTTACCAAAACCTATTGATATTGAATGGATGGAAATTGAATCGGCTACTATTAAATTACAAGGGACAGACGGGTGGCGTTTTAGATACATTTCTATTTATGGTTACAATGAAGCAACAGAAACAGGTATGCAATTTAATTCTAAAACAGGGTTTAATAAATGGTTAGATTCTACTTGTAATACTTGTTGGGATTCATATACTACTATCTCTGATGATTTTATTGAATCTGGCAGATATTATTTTTAGTCAATTTATAGATAAGTTGAGCAATAAAAAAAGTTTAAAAAATGCAAGTGTTTATGTGTATAAACACGAAAGACATCTGGATAGATATCTATCCAGATGTCTTTATAAAAATGATCTAGAAGGTACAATGTAAGTACTGTGTTTAATTATGTACTAAGATTGTTTTCCATTTTTTACTGTAGTGCGCATTTGTGTTTTTATTATACATCTGAAACCCAATTCTCCAGAAGACATTGTTATTATTTCCATATTTTGGAAATTTGGCTGTTACTGTACTAGGTTGGTTACTGTATGTTTTTTTATGCACCCAAGCACCCCCAGACCATACTTGAAAACGCACTTTGAATCGTCTTGAACTACTCGGAACAGCATTTTGTTCTGCCTGAGTTAAAACATAACTATACGTCTCATTTTCATAAGTATTAATATTTGTAGACCCATAAATCCCAGGTAGCAATCCAGGGAGTATTATCCCCTTAGCATCTTGATTCTCTACAATTTCAACTTCGCTTTTTTCTAATACCAATGTTTCATCGGCTTCAGAAAGATCAGATTTACTGCAGGAAAACATTAAAAGTCCCACACATAAAAAAACTAGATTTTTAAAATTTTGTGTTTTCATATTTAAAATTATTGGTTTATTTGGCGAATATAGACAGTGGTCAAAATAGAAAAGTCCGAATAGCTTGAATTTCAAACTATTCGGACTTTTTTTAGGTCTTTTACCTGTTTTACCAGGGTTAAAACACCTCCTATATATTGTGTCTTAAACGTATATACACAGGAAAATGATCACTGTATCCTCCTTTATATTTTCTTCCTGCATAAGTTCTGAAAGGAGTACCCTTATAGCGACCCTTGTAGATCTTTAGGAAGTCATCATCAAAGATGGCAGCATTAGAAAAACTATGTTTTCCCCCTTCATATTGATGAAAGTTATGGCTAAAGATTATTTGATCAAACAGGTTCCATTGACTTCTGTAACTGGTACTACCTCTGTATCGGGTAAGGAGTCGTTCCATTGGATTAAAAAGATC
This sequence comes from Aquimarina macrocephali, assembly GCF_051627225.1. NCBI lineage: Bacteria > Pseudomonadati > Bacteroidota > Flavobacteriia > Flavobacteriales > Flavobacteriaceae > Aquimarina > Aquimarina macrocephali. The sequence continues at coordinate 1,876,971 of NZ_CP151795.1, read as the reverse complement.
TTGCTGCACCAAATTTTTTATACTTTCGCTAGAAGGATCATCATTAAAATCTCCCATGATGATAATTTTTGCATTAGGATTTTTATCAGTAATCTGGTTGATAATCTCACGGTTTTTTTCTGCGGCAGTAATGCGCTTATAGGCTGTACTTTCTGCTCCATCTCTTCTTGATGGCCAATGATTTATTAAGATATGAACTTCTTCTTGATTTAAAGCACCGGTTACCCATAGAATATCGCGAGTATAGTCCCGTTCTCCTTTTTCATTATCTACCAAAACAGTAATAGTTTTAGAATTTTTTACTTCAAAATATTGTTTCTGATATAGTAATCCTACATCAATACCTCGTTCATCTGGAGAATCATAATGAACAATACCATACTCTTTTTGTTTTAAATGTTTAGAGTTTATAAGATCTTTGAGAACCGCTTTATTTTCTACTTCTGCAACACCAACCAGGATAGGAGCTCTTCTTGTCTTTGAAAATCCAATATTAGAAATGGCTGTACCAAGCTTGAATATTTTTTTTTCATAACGTTTTTGATTCCATTTTTTTTCAGAATCTGGCAAGAAATCATTGTCTAAGGTTTTCGGGTCATCTTTGGTGTCGAATAAATTCTCCAGGTTATAAAATGCTATGGTAAAGTGATTTGTGCTTTTTTTACTGAAATAAAATTTATTGGCCATGGCATTTAATTTTATAAGAAACCGGCTATAATGTTGGTTCCCGAGTACATAATTGTTGTACTTTTGTACATTTGTTTAAAGGCACAATATAATAAATTAAGATATAGAAGATTAGGTAGCTAATGTTAGAAAGAGAAGAAATAGCATACGAGAAAACAGTTTTGATAGGAATCATAACCAAGAATCAAGATGAAGAGAAGCTTGAAGAGTTTTTGGATGAATTAGAATTTCTTACGTTTACAGCTGGGGGCGAAGTGGTAAAACGATTTACCCAAAAGATGGATATGCCTAATTCTAAAACTTTTATAGGATCAGGAAAAATGGAGGATGTACGAATTTATGTAGAACAACATGATATTGGTACTGTCGTTTTTGATGATGAATTATCCCCAGGTCAACTTCGTAATATAGAGCGTATTCTAAAGGCTAAAATTATAGATCGAACCAATTTAATCCTTGATATTTTTGCCCAACGTGCTCAAACCAGCTATGCCCGTACTCAGGTAGAGTTGGCACAGTATCAATATTTATTACCTAGATTAACAGGCTTGTGGACTCACTTAGAAAGACAACGTGGTGGTATCGGGATGCGAGGTCCGGGAGAAACAGAGATAGAGACAGATCGTCGTATTGTTAGAGACCGAATTTCTTTGCTTAAAAAGAAACTGCTTACCATTGATAAGCAGATGGCGACACAACGTGGTAATCGTGGAAAATTGGTTAGAGTAGCTTTAGTAGGGTATACCAATGTGGGTAAATCTACACTAATGAATGTTATTGCCAAAAGCGAGGTTTTTGCAGAAAACAAACTTTTTGCTACTCTGGACACTACAGTAAGAAAAGTAGTTATTGGCAACCTTCCATTTTTACTTAGTGACACAGTTGGTTTTATTAGAAAACTACCTACTCAACTGGTAGAGAGTTTTAAAAGCACATTAGACGAAGTAAGAGAAGCAGATTTATTATTACATGTAGTAGATATTTCTCATCCACAGTTCGAAGATCATATCGAATCAGTGAATAAGATTCTTGATGAAATTGATTGTAGAGATAAACCCACTATGATGGTTTTTAATAAAATTGATGCTTATCAACATGAGACAATAGATAGTGATGATTTAACTACAGAAAGAACCAAAGCTCATTATACTCTAGAAGAATGGAAACAGACCTGGATGAGTAAAATAGGAGATAACGCCTTGTTTATTTCTGCGATCAAGAAAGAGAATATTGATGACTTTAGAAAACGAGTATATAAAGAAACACGAAATATTCATGTAACTCGTTTCCCTTATAATAACTTTTTATATCCTGAGATTGTCGAAGAATAAGAGCATATTTAATTACAATGAGAACTGAAAATCAGTGGTTTGAGGTTCTGGGTATACTTCAAATCATGAGCATATCGAGATATTAGAATTATTTGAAGTAACCTTAAGGTTCTCAAAATAGTAGTTTTCAGGAAGCAAGGTGTTTAAACAAGCTCTAACTTAAAACTTATATTTAAGCCCTAATCCAATTACCTCACGTATCTGAAATCCGCTGGTAGCATTGTCATCATAAATTGCTTGAAACACAAAACTACCTGTAATGTATTTGTTTACAAGTAAGCTAATATTTAATGTATAATCAATATCTACATTGGCCGGATCTTCAATATAGTTAGAGTACAGGTTTAAAAGTTGTTCTAGAGTTATATTTTTTGCCAAAGTGTATTTAGAATATGCCGCAAGAGATCCACCAAACTCAAATCGAGAGCTTTCGCCAGCATCTACACCAAAATAATCACCATCTACATAATCTGCAATATTGGTAAATTCTTTGTCTACAAATATCATACGAGAGGTGACTGGAGCAATATTAATGTGTAGATTATCGCTTTTTTTCCATAATAGTCCTGGTCCGATCTGTATAAAAGCTGGAGAAAAGAAATGAGTTTCTTCTGTACGAATAGTCTCTTCTGTATCGGGATCTTTGGTAAATCTATATCCTTTATCAAATTGAGATCTGAAATTGATAAACAAAGAATAGTTCCAGAAACCTTGACCAATTTTTTGCCCCAATCGAGTATTAAATTCGATCCTATCATTGGTTTTACGAGCAAAATCCTCTCCTCTTAAAAAAGTAAGTCCGTAATCTGCAATAATTTTATTATCCCAGGTTAGGCTATTTTTTTTATAGTTAAACTCATAATTTAATGTAACATTTCCAGCAATATTAGATGTTCCTCCACCTTGCCAGTCGTAGTTAAATGCAGATTGATTAAAAAGTAAAGTAAAGTTTGCCTTATTTTTCCACCCGATATGTTCTTCTTTTGGTTTCTTAGGAGTAATTTCTTTTAGTTTCTGTTTTAAAACTATGATATTTAAGTCATTTGTGGTGTTTTTTAAAATACTATCAAGAGAACGTTTTAAATTAACTTGAATTGAATCCAGGTATTTTGTTTTTTCTTTTTCCTGACCAGAAATTTTTGTTACTAACAGAAACAGAAAAATAGCTAAAAAAAATCTACTCATTTGATCTTTTATTGCAAGGGTAGAATACAAAGATACGGTATGCACTTAGCTTTTTCAAATTAGAGATATTTCTTAAAAACATCTTACATAAAATTGCATCTGCATTGACTACTTACCATAGTATCAATTCATATTCACTCATCTATTAACATAGATAAGTAAACCCTTTATTGTTCGGTAATTACATACTATATTAACGTTAACAGTAGGTTAATGTGTCAGAATCGTATAAAAATAAAAACCATTTGGGATACTTTTGATATAATGACACATGAATATAACAAGATAATAATCAGAGCACTTGATGTAACGTTTTAAATAATCATAGGTCATAGTAAAAACAATACATATCAATCACAAAACAAACTTTAATGTCATGAAAAATCTCTCGAAGATTATTACACTACTTTTATTGTATTTGTTGCCAAACATAAATTATGGCCAACTACCAGCAAAAATGATTCAATATCCAGATGTTTCTGATTCTCATATCTGTTTTACTTATGCAGATGACCTATGGATTGTAAATAAACAAGGAGGCACAGCACATCGGTTAACAACTAAGTCAGGCCGAGAAACAATGGGAAAATTTTCTCCAGATGGAAAAACTATAGCGTTTAATGCTAATTATGATGGCAACCATGACATATATACAATTCCTGTAACTGGTGGTATTCCAAAACGAATTACAACCCACGGAATGTCTGATAATATTAAAGCGTGGACTAAAGACGGAAAATTTTTAATCTACACTTCTAGAATGGAAAGTGGTAAACAACGTTTTTCTAAAGCGTTTAAAATATCTGTTAATGGAGGACTACCAGTAAGAATACCAATAAGCAAAGTCGAAGAATTAGATCTACATGTTAATGGTGATCTTGTAGCAATGACAGATAAATCAAGGCTTAGCAGAAACTGGAAAAGATATCGAGGAGGAATGGCTTCTGATATCTATCTTTTTAACCTCAAAACCTTAACCTCTGAAAACATTACCAATAACGATGGTAATGATGAACTACCCATGTGGAATAATGATGACCTCTATTATCTTTCGGATAAAGATGCTTCAAAAAAGTTTAATATCTGGAAATATAACCTACAATCAAAACAACACGAGCAAATTACATTTTTTAAAGAATTTGATATTGAACGCCCTTCTATAGGAAAATCTGAAATCGTTTTTGAAGCAGGAGGAACACTATATCTGTTAGATGTGGTAACAAAAACAACAAAAGAAATATCTATAAGTGCTATTGGGGATTTTACAGGATTAAAACCTCAAGTAAAGAAAGCAGAAAAATACATTCATAGTGTAGGTATCGCGCCAGATGGTAATAGAATTATTGTAGGTGCCAGAGGAGATATTTTTTCTGTGCCTAAAAAAGATGGGATTACCAAGAACCTAACACGTACAAGTGGTATTGCAGAGCGCTATCCCAGTTGGTCACCAGATGGAAGATATATTGCATATTGGAGTGATAAAACAGGAGAATATGAATTAATGGTAAGAAACCTTAAAGATAATTCAGAGAAACAAATCTCAAAGCAGGGCCCGGGATTTAGATACCAATTGTTCTGGTCTCCTGATAGTAAAAAATTGATTTTTGTAGATCAGGAAATGCATATAAAACTGGCAAATATTACTAACAATACGATTACTGAAATAGATCAGGAAATTCAATTGTTTCAAGGTGGCTTATCAGGGTTTTCTGTAAGTTGGTCAAGTGATAGTAAATATATTACCTATGCAAATTCTCATGAAAATGGAAACCAGCATATCATTATATACGATATCGATAAAAAGAAAAAGAACACCATCACCTCTGCTTTTTATGATGATGGTAATCCTGTATTTTCTGTTGACAACAAGTATATCTATTGTACGACCAATAGAACCTTTGATCCGGTATATAGTGATTATGATAATAGCTGGACATATCCTAATGCAACCAAAATTGGAATCATTCCGCTTACAAAAGATGCAGTACACCCTATTGAATTAAAAAATGATGTAGTTGCTATAAATGAAGGGGATAAAAAGAAAGAGGATTCTAAAGAGAAGAAAGAAGAAGAAGAAGATCAAAAGGTAAAACCGATACGCATAGATTTTAATGGTATAGAATCCAGAATGATTATTTTACCTGTAGAACTAGGAAATACGGGAGGAATAAAGGCTGCCAAAGGTAAAGTCATTTTCTTAAAACATCCCAGAACAGGATCAAAGGATGAAAAATCAGTTTTAAAATATTATGATTTTGAAGAAGATGAAGAAAAGACAATTCTTGAAAATGTAGACGATTATAAACTTTCGTTTGATAATAATAGTATTCTAGTGTTTAGCGAAGAAAAAATGGGCATTATAGAAGTAGCAAAAGATCAATCTCTCGAAGATCATATAGACACCTCTAAAATGGAAATGACCGTCAACCCAAAAGAAGAATGGCGACAAATCTTTGCAGATATATGGCGTTTAGAAAGAGATTTTTTCTATGATAAAAATCTACACGGATTAGATTGGGAAGCTATGAAAAAGAAATATGAGCCATTAATAGAATATGCAGCAAGTCGAAATGACCTTAATAAAATAACCGGAGCACTAATTGCAGAACTAAATGCTTCTCATACATATAGAGGAGGAGGAGATGTAGTATCAAGCTCTAACAAAACTACTGGCTATCTCGGTGTTGACTGGGAAATGCATCAGGGAAAATACAGAATAAAAAAAATCATTACACCAGCTCCTTGGGATACAGAGGTTAAATCTCCTCTTAGAAAACCTGGAGTATTAGTTGAACAAGGCGATTATATATTGCGTATTAATGGAATAGAATTAACAGAGTATGCAGATCCTTATGTAGCATTAGAAGGAAAAGCAAATGAAACGATAGAGATTACAGTTAGCAAAACTCCTGATGGCAAAAATAGCAAGCAATACCTTGTACAACCCATAAGAAGTGAAGCAAGGCTGAGAAATCTTGCCTGGATTGAAGAAATGCGAAAATATGTAGATAAAAAATCAGGAGGAAGAATAGGATATATTTATGTGCCAAGTACAGGAATAGATGGACAAGAAGAATTAGTTAGAATGTTCTATGCTCAACATCATAAAGATGGATTAATCATTGATGAAAGATTTAATAATGGAGGACAAATACCAGATAGATTTGTAGAATTGTTAAACAGACCATTATTAAGCTATTACAAAGTGCGAGAAGGCAAAGATTGGGCCTGGCCTCCAAGAGGACATTACGGTCCTAAAGCGATGCTTATTAATGGATGGAGTGGTAGTGGAGGAGATGCGTTTCCTGATTATTTCAAGAAAAGAAAAGTAGGACCGCTTATTGGTACAAGAACCTGGGGAGGACTAATAGGAATTTCGGGAGCACCAGAATTAATAGACGGTGGATATGTAACAGTACCTACATTTAGAATGTATAATCCTGATGGAACCTGGTTTGCAGAAGGACATGGTGTAGAGCCGGATATCCATGTTCCAGAAAACCCAGGAAAAGATGCTCAAGGTATAGACGTGCAACTGGATCGCGCTATTAATGAAGTGCTAAAAACACTTAAAGAAAGTGACAAAAACCCAAAGAACAAAGTACCTGCTGCAGAGGATCGTTCTAAGTAATTTGCTTGCAAATGAGATACATAAAAAAGCGAGAGTATTTTCTTTACTCTCGCTTTTACTTTTTTTATGATATGTATTATCAAAAATGTATTTCATAATTTAAGGTATATTCGTGATACTGTATTATATGATTTCCTATGGAAAAATTAGAACTGATTAAAGCGAAAGAATCGGATAAGGATTTCTTATTTAATTTAAGAATGGCAACAATGGTCGAGCACTTACAGAAAATGGGAATTTTCTTATCAGATGAAGAACATTTATCCAGAATAGATTTTCAATATGATAGTGCTTATGTGATATTAAAATCAAATCAAAGAGCAGGTGTATTGAAATATATTGAAACGGGACACGCGATAGAAATACTACAAATACAAGTGTTACCCGAATATCAAGGTCATGGAATAGGGAAGTATGTGATTAAAGATCTAATAGAAACTGCCAAAGCTTCAAATAAAAATATGATACTAAAAGTATTAAAAGAAAACCCAGCTAAGTATTTATATGAACGTATGGGTTTTAAGACAGTTGATGAGGATAAACATGAATTTCATATGAAATTAGTGCCTAGTAAAGCATAAATACAGTAGACTTACTAAAGAAAAAAGCATCTTTTATCAAATAAAAGATGCTTTTTTAAAGAGCTATATTTTCTTGTTTCTAGAACCCGTAATTTACTCCTAGACCAAACACTTCTCTAATCTGAAAAGCACCAACAGCATTATCATCATAGATAGCCTGAAATGTTAGATTAGTAGATAAATACTTGTTAATTGTCATAACGATGTTTGCAGTATAATCTATATCTACATTTTGTGGATCTTCTAAGTAGTTAGAATACAAATTTAAAATGTTTTCCATAGATACATTCTTCATGATCTCAAATTTAGCATACCCATTAAGTGCCGCACCAAATTCAAAGCGAAACGTGTCGTTTGCTTCTACTCCAAAGTAACCTCCGGCATCATTAAAAGCATCTATTGCTGCCTGATCATTACCCACATCTGTAAACTTATCATGTACAAAAATAAATCGTGCTGTTGCAGGGGCGATATTAACTTTGAGATTGTCACTTTTTTTCCATAACATACCTGGACCTAACTGTAAATAAGCAGGAGAAAAAATACGAGTAGTTTCTGTTCGGATTTCTCTTGTTCCTATAACATTTCCAGTAGTTGTATCTAAAATAGGTTCTTCTCCATATTCGTATCCTTTATCAAACTGTGTTTTAAAGTTTAAGAAAAAAGAATAATACCATAGTGATTCTTTGATTTGTCTACCCAATAATGAATTTAACTCTAAACGATCATTAGTTTTACGTATAAACTCTTGATCTTTAAGTTTGGTAAGACCATAATCAGCAAGAATTTTATTATCCCAGGTAATAGGGCCTTTACGATAATTAAAGTCATAGGATAGCGATAGATTTCCTGCGATATTAGATGTTCCTCCACCAAGCCACTCTGCATTAAAAGCAGATTGATTTATTAAAAGGCTAATATTACCTCCTTTGGTCCATCCATCTTTAGGAGCTTCGTCTTTTTTTGTTTCTTCTTGTGCAAATAGAATTGTAGAACTAATTAATAGAACTACTGTTAGCAATGTTTTTTTCATTTGATGATAGTTTTAAGGAATTTAATCAGGTTATTTTTATGGTTAAATAATTTATTAACCGGCATAAATAACCAGTGTAAATTTTTATGTTGGCAAATATATTTTAAGAAACGTTTTTTACCCTAAAAGTATGCTGGCAGACCATTATTTTTCGATAAAAAACAGTATTAATAGACAAAAGAACCTATTTCCTTTTATATAGAGGAACAGAAGAGCATGCTTCTCCATACATAATACTTTTTGCAACAGGTTGTAATTTTTGGATCAAATCGATATAAGCCCCTTGAGGAACAGGTTTGTTAGTGCAACCTTTTATAATAATCAGCTTGTTTTGATATTCTGAAATGTCAATAGTATTTATAATTTCGGCATAGAGTATCGTTTCCAGAGCTTCTAAAGATCCTACGGCTACTTTTTTTGCAAAGGGCTGTAATGAGCTAGTCAATAAAAGGTATGCCCAGCCTGGGATAATAGCATCTGTAGAACAAGTTAATGCAACATAGACGTCTTGGTATTGACTCCAGTCATGATCTAAGACGTATTTTCTAAACTCTTTTTCGCGTAAAATTAACCCCTCAAAAAGCCAATTTTTAATATCAAAAAGAATACGATTGCCTTTAGGATAGTATTCTTCTAAATCAAAAGTGATGAGGTTTTTATTATTAGCAACTCTATTTACAATTTCATCGGCCATTGTATCGTTGTATTATGTTATTTATACCCTATTTTTTCTGAAAGTTCTATCTTGCTTTTTGCAAAATTTCCAGTTCCAAAAGCAATTTCTTTACCATCTTGATTGTATAAAGTTGATTCTGCAACAAATAGGCTTCTGGATTTAAATTTTATCTTTCCGACAGCTGTAATTATTCCTTTATCGACAGGTCGTATTAAATTAATATTGAACGAAGTAGTAAGGACGAAAACATCTTTTACAATAGAATTTACAGCAAAAAAAGCAGCATCGTCGAGTAGTTTAAAATATACAGAACCGTGTATAGCTCCTAATGCATGAAAATACTTTTCTGAAATTTCAAGCTCGATTTGTGCTAAACCTTCATCGATTTTGACTTTGGTGGTATCATACAATGCAGTGTTGATATTTGCCTGTAGATACATTCTTTCTAATTTACTATAATGTTCAGGATTCATTTTCCTTGTTTATTTATTTTAGAAAGTTGTTCCGAAATGACTGCATTCTCTGCTACAGCATTCCCAGTTCTAGTTTAGCCTCTTCACTCATTAAATCTTGTGACCATGGTGGATCAAAAGTAAGTTCCATTTCTACATCTTTTACTGCATCAAGAGATTTTACTTTTTCTCGTATTTCTTCTGGTAGAGACTCTGCTACAGGACAGTTAGGAGAAGTAAGTGTCATTAGAATTTTTACTTCATAATCCTCATTAACAAATACATCATAGATTAGCCCTAGCTCGTATATATCAACCGGAATTTCTGGATCAAAGATTGTCTTTAATACTCGTACAATTTTTTCTCCTAAGTCGTTTGTATCTATAGTGGTTTCACTCATTTTTTTAGTTTTAATATTGCTTTAACAAGCTTTATGCGACAAAAATTGATTTAATTCAATTGTGTTTGGTAAGCGATAGCATACATTTTTAGTTGTTTAATCATACTTACTAAACCATTAGCACGTGTTGGTGATAAATGTTCTTTTAAACCAATTTCATCAATAAAATTAGTATCAGCTTCAATGATGGCCGCGGGATGTTGCCCAGAAAAGACACGTATCAATATTGCAATAATACCTTTGGTAATAATGGCATCACTATCTGCAGTAAATTGAACTTTATCATCTTTCATTTCGGCGTGTACCCACACTTTACTCTGGCATCCTTTTATGATATTGTCGTCTGTTTTGTATTTTTCTTCAATAAGAGGTAGAGATTTCCCTAGTTCAATCATGTATTCATATCGCTGCATCCAATCATCAAACATACCAAATTCATCAACAATCTCTTCCTGGATTTCTTGTATTGTCATTACGTACAAATTTTCAACAAAAGTACAACAAGAATTGTTGCTATTCAATACTTTCTGCCAATGATAGTATAGTATTAACTAATTGTTGTATTTCTTGAGGAGGATGTCCGTGATCAAAGCCATTCGAGACAAACGTTTTGGTAGAAGAAGTGATCTTTAGTTGTGCATGAGGAGCACCATCAAAAAGTCTTTTTTTGGTAGGTGCTTTTAGCTCACTTATTTTATCAATATCTATAGTTTCGAGGAGTGAAGTAATGGTATTCCAATCTTTTTTTGAGCATTTTTTTGAATGACTATTTTTTAAATTTACATCGGTAGCTTTTTCAATACGATCGTTATTAATTTTGATTTGAAAAAAGGAACCCCTGGAGAGTGCCTGGTATTCGACATTAACTATATTGCCCTGATCTTTTTTATTCTTTAAAGGAATGTTTTGGGCTATGGATCGATTTTTTTCTTTTGATAGTATTTTAACTAGAGTATAGTGTAATGAAGAACCATCGGCAGGAGGGTTTTCTACTTTGGTAACGGTAACTTCAATTTCATAGTTATATCCTTCTTCATATTCAAATCCTTCGATTGTATCGTAAAAATAAGTCCATTCATCATTTGGGTTTTCTTTATACAACATGCATTTTTGAGGGCCAACGCCAACACAATCTTCCAAAGTATTAGCTATAAATACTCGCTTGGTTTCCTGGCATGAAGAAAATAAAATAACGATACTTAATAAGGAAAAAAACTTACTCATAGATTGGTTGTTTTATTTAACACGTTGTATGGTAATTAAATAACGTTGAACAAAACCAAATGGTATAAAAAATAATTTACGAGAGCATCATCTTGGCTTTTTTAACGGCTTCAACCAAAGCATCAATTTCCTCCTTAGTGTTATAGAATGAAAAAGAAGCACGGACTGTTCCTGGTATTTTATAAAAATCCATGATGGGCTGTGCACAGTGATGTCCTGTACGTACTGCAATACCAAGTTTATCTACAATAGTTCCTACATCATAGGGGTGAATATCATTCAGGTTGAAAGAGATTACAGAAGTTTTGTTTTTGGAGGTACCGTAAATTTTTAACCCTTCAATTTCTAATAATTTTTGTGTACCGTATTCAAGAAGTTCGTTCTCATATGCAGCAATATTGTCAAAACCAATACTATTCATATAATCGATCGCTACTCCAAAAGCTATACCGCCACAGATATTAGGAGTGCCAGCTTCGAACTTATGAGGCAAACCGGCATAGGTAGTTTTTTCAAAAGTAACTTGCTCGATCATTTCACCACCACCTTGATAAGGAGGTAGTTTGTTTAACCACTCTTCTTTTCCGTATAGCATACCTACTCCTGTGGGTCCACAGAGTTTGTGTGCAGAAGCAACATAAAAATCTACATTCAGAGCCTTAACATCTGGTTTAACATGAGGGCAAGCTTGTGCACCATCGATCAATACAGCTGCACCTACGCTATGTGCTTTTTCAATAATTTCTTCAATAGGATTTATAGTTCCTAATGCATTAGAGATGTGATTAGTAAAAACAAGTTTAGTTCTGTTAGAAAGTAATTGATCATACACATCCATTACTAATTCACCATCTTCGTTCATCGGGATGACTTTAAGGATGGCCCCTGTTCGTTCACATAACATTTGCCAAGGCACAATATTAGAATGATGTTCTAATGCCGAAACAATGATTTCATCACCTTCAGAAAGAAGAGAGGTAAATCCGGTAGCAATAATATTAATACTATGAGTTGTTCCCGAAGTGAGAATAATCTCATGTGTGTGTGTTGCATTAAAATGTTTTTGCACTTTTTTACGAGCCATCTCGTATGCATCTGTTGCTTCTTGTGATAAAGTGTGAACACCACGATGAATATTCGCATTGTAGTTGCTGTAATAATCTACAATGGCGTCTATAACTACCTGCGGTGTTTGAGATGTGGCCGCATTATCAAAATACACCAAAGGTTTTCCGTGTACTTCTCTGGTAAGTATTGGGAAATCTTCTCGTATTTTCTGTACATCTAACATATCAATTTCTTTCTGCAAAAGTAGTAAGTATTTCTAATTAGGATTGTTTATTTTTAGAATGATTTAACCCTTTTTATAATGAAACGACTTAAAAAAATTATTGGGATTGCTTTTCTTATTCTATTTGCAGGAATTTGTATTGCATTTGTACTGAATTACCCAAAACTTACAATTCTAACAGGATATTCTGCAAAGAATATGAATTCATCGGTTTTTATTGCAAACAGAAGTTTAGAGTTTACGGATTTAAATGACAATAATTTTGCTCCGGTTCACTTAGCAGATGATGAGGTAAATATGAATAACAGGACATCTGTTGCCTCTGTTTTTGGTCTTAAAGAGAGAAAAGCAATTTATAGAGAAGGATTGGGTAGTGTTTTGATCGATGACGATTTTGATGAAAATATACCTGTTTTAATACCGCAAAGAACTAAAATAGAGACAAGGTTATCATATCCATATGGCCAATTAGAACAAAAAGATACAGTTTTTACTACGGTCGATTATGATAAGATAAATAGGACTATTACTTCAATTTTTGATACGAATGGAGAGTATATAAAGAAAACAAGGGCTGTTCTTGTGCTTTATAAAGATCAGATTATTGCCGAGAAGTATATAGATGGATTGAATAAAGATTCTAAGTTGCTAGGGTGGTCTATGACGAAAAGTGTTCTCTCTACAGTTTATGGCGTGTTACAAAAACAAGGTGCAATTAATATACAAGATAAAGCCCCAGTGTCTGCATGGCAAAATGATGAAAGAAAAGAGATAACGATTAATAATCTCTTACAGATGAATTGTGGGTTGGAATGGGATGAAGATTATGGCTCTATTTCTGATGTTACAAAAATGTTATATGTAGATAAAGATATGACAATTCCCCAAATTCATAAAAAAGCAATTCACAAACCCAATGAATATTGGTATTATTCTTCTGGTGTGTCTAACCTGCTATCTGGGATTTTGAGAAAACAGTTCAAAAGCTACCAGGAGTATCTTGATTATCCATATCGAGAGTTTATTGATAAAATAGGAATGAATTCTATGCTTATAGAAACGGACATGACAGGTAATTATGTAGGCTCTTCTTATGCTTGGGCAACAGTAAGGGATTGGGGTAAATTTGGATTATTATATCTACATAAAGGGAATTGGAACGGAGAGCAGATTTTTGAACCTTCGTGGGTGGATTATGTGACAACCCCAAGCCCTACATCTGAAGGAGATTACGGAGGGCATTTTTGGTTAAATGCAGGAGGGTTTTATCCAGATGCTCCAAGAGATATGTTTTCTGCAAATGGATTTCAGGGGCAACGTGTGTTTATTATTCCTTCTAAAGATTTGGTCATTGTACGATTTGGGCTCATTGGAGATGCAGGAGTGGACTTCAATACATTTTTAAAAGAAATGGTTGATTCGATAGAATAGAGAAATAAAAACAGGAAAGCCAAATCCTATAAGATTTGGCTTTCCTAATATCGTTTGTTGTTAAAGCAGTTGTCTTACAAATCGAAACCAATATTCACGCCAAGTTTAGTCGCGATTAGTTTGTTAATTCTGCTTTTTAGCTGAGGTATTTTTACACTAGATAACACATTGTTTGCGAATGCATACATTAATAAAGCCCTAGCTTCTTTTTCTCCAATACCTCTTGATTTCATGTAGAATAATGCATTATCATCCAATTGTCCAATAGTACAACCATGCGAGCATTTTACATCATCTGCAAAAATCTCTAACTGTGGCTTAGAATTGATAGTTGCTTTATCACTTAATAAGATGTTGTTATTAGATTGAAAAGCATTTGTTTTTTGCGCTTCTTTATTTACAACAATTTTTCCATTAAAAACACCTGTAGATTTTTCATCAAAAATACCTTTGTAATCCTGATGGCTTTCACAATTTGGTGCGGTATGATGTACCAGAGTATTGTGATCTACATGCTGCTTTCCTTCAATAATTGTTATACCATTAAGTATAGAGTCAATTCCTTCACCTTTTTGATAGAAATTAAGGTTATTTCTGGTGATATTTCCTCCAAAAGCAAAAGTATGCACTGATGCTACACTTTGTGCATGTTGTTCGATATAAGTATTGTCAATCAAAGAAGCATTTTGATTATCATTCTGGATTTTATAGTAATCGACAATTGCTCTTTTATCTGCAAAAATTTCAGTTACAGAATTCGTAAGAACAGGATTATCTGTTAAACTCTGGTGACGTTCAATGATTTGCACATGAGAATTTTCTCCAACAATAACCAAGTTACGAGGTTGTAACATTTGGGCAGCTTCATTTCCTGTAGAAAAGTGTATAATCTGTATGGGTTTATCGGCTAGCTTATTTTTTGGAATATAGATATATGCTCCTTCTCTAGAAAAAGCTGTATTCAAAGAAGTAAGCCCATCTTCACGAGCTACTTTGTTAAAATAGTTTTCAATTATTAATCGATATTTTTCATTGCTTAATGCTGATGACATTAAACATACGTCGATTTTATCATGAGTTGTTTCAGATAAATGAGATGAATATTTACCATCAATAAACACAATTTTGTATGTATCCAAATCATGAAGGAAGTACTTTTTTATATCTCTAAATTCTATAGCATTTTCTTCTTTTGGAAAAATGCTGTAATCGTGTTTTAGTACAGTATTCAGAGAAGTGTATTTCCACGCTTCTTCTTTTTTGGTAGGAAATCCTTTTTCTTCAAAAGCTTTAATAGCTTGACTTCTGATATCATGAACAGCTGTATCAACATCTACCGTGTTTTCAAAAGCCAAAAAAGAAGACACCAATTTATCTTTCAACTCCATAATCTTAAGCGTTTATTTCTTCTTTAATCCAATCGTATCCTTTTTCTTCTAGTTCTAAAGCTAATTCTTTGGTACCAGATTTTACGATTTTACCGTCATATAATACATGTACAAAATCTGGAACTATATGGTCTAAGAGACGTTGATAGTGAGTAATTACTATGATAGCGTTGTCTTCACTTTTCAGTTTATTCACTCCGTTGGCTACAATACGTAGAGCATCTATATCAAGCCCAGAATCTGTTTCGTCAAGGATTGCCAATTTAGGCTCCATCATTGCCATCTGAAAGATTTCATTACGTTTTTTCTCACCGCCCGAGAATCCTTCGTTAAGAGAACGAGATAGAAATTTTCGATCGATTTCTAATAATTCGGATTTTTCACGAATTTTTTTAAGCATGTCTTTGGCAGGCATTTCTTCAAGGCCTTGTGCTTTTCGTGTTTCATTTATGGCAGTTTTCATAAAATTAGTTACCGTTACACCAGGAATTTCTACAGGGTATTGAAACGATAGAAAAACACCTTTATGAGCACGTTCTTCTGCTGCAAGTTCTTCGATATCTTCTCCTTCCAGAAGAATTCCTCCTTTGGTAACTTCATATTCTTCTTTACCTGCAACGATACTGGCTAATGTACTTTTTCCGGCACCGTTAGGACCCATAATTGCGTGTATTTCTCCTGCTTTTACATTTAGGTTAAGACCTTTTAAAATTTCTTTACCTTCGACACTTGCGTGTAAATCCTTTATCTCTAACATGTTGTACAAAGCTTTTATCTCTTATGAGATATAATTTAGTTATTTATCTTTTTCTAGCTCAGAGTTTTTGTCTTCTTCTGGAGACTTAATCTTAGTGGGCAACTCTGAAGTTGGTGCACTTACTCCGATAATTTCTTTTATTTCTACTATTTCTTCCCACCCTTGTTCTGGGTTGGGTTTTATGATTCCCTTTACTACAACAGGAACCATGTCATATTCTTCTCTTTGCAGAGGTTCTACTTTTTTAGCGAGTTCAAGCGTGATATCATTAATTATCACACCATATATAAAATCATTACCTTTTAAGACTGCCGCATCATCTATAAGAATAAATTCGCCACGAATTAAATTAGGTTCTTCATTTTTGTTTTCGGATTTGCAGGAAAAAAGAATAAGACTTAGTGCAATTAAAATACATGTTTTTTTCATTAATGTAGATTTGATGGTTTTACAATTAGCCTACAGAACCTTCTAAAGAAATCTCCAGAAGTTTTTGAGCTTCTACTGCAAACTCCATAGGTAGCTTATTCAATACTTCTTTACTAAAACCATTAACGATCAAAGCGATTGCTTTTTCTGTATCGATTCCTCGTTGGTTACAATAAAAAATTTGATCTTCTCCTATTTTACTTGTAGTTGCTTCATGTTCTATTTGAGCGGTTTTGTTTTTAGTTTCTATATAAGGAAACGTATGTGCGCCACATTCATTGCCCATCAATAATGAATCACATTGTGAAAAATTACGTGCATTGGTCGCTCTACTACTTATTTGCACTAATCCTCGATAGCTATTTTGAGATTTCCCTGCAGAAATACCCTTAGAAATGATAGTACTTTTGGTGTTTTTGCCTAAGTGTATCATTTTTGTACCTGTGTCTGCTTGCTGAAAATTATTGGTTACCGCAATAGAATAAAATTCTCCAACAGAGTTATCTCCTTTTAATATACAAGAAGGATATTTCCAGGTAATTGCTGATCCTGTTTCTACTTGTGTCCAAGAAATTTTAGCGTTGTTTTCGCAAATTCCTCTTTTGGTCACAAAATTATAAACCCCTCCTTTTCCTTCGGCATTACCAGGATACCAGTTCTGTACTGTAGAATATTTTATTTCTGCACCATCCAATGCTATTAATTCTACAACAGCAGCGTGTAATTGGTTTTCATCACGAGAAGGAGCAGTACACCCTTCCAGATAACTTACATAACTTCCTTGATCTGCCACAACTAAAGTACGCTCGAACTGACCTGTACCTGCCTGATTGATTCTAAAATAGGTAGATAGTTCCATTGGACAACGAACACCTTTAGGAATATAGCAAAACGAACCATCACTAAAAACAGCAGAGTTTAAGGCAGCATAAAAATTATCCTTCTGCGGAACCACAGCTCCAATATATTTTTTAACTAATTCTGGATGTTCTTGAATAGCTTCAGAAATAGAGCAAAATATAATTCCTTTTTCTGCAAGGGTTTCTTTAAATGTTGTAGCTACTGATACAGAGTCCATTACAATATCTACCGCTACTCCCGCTAATTTCTTTTGTTCATCTAATGAAATCCCAAGTCTTTTAAAAGTATCGAGTAATTCTGGATCTACCTCATCAATACTATTATATTTAGGTTTTTTATTTGGTGCAGAATAGTAAGATATATTCTGAAAATCGGGCTTTTCATAAGTAACATTTGCCCATTCGGGTTCTTCCATCTGTTCCCATGCTCGAAAAGCTTCAAGTCTCCATTCTGTCATCCATTCGGGTTCTTCTTTTTTCTTAGAAATCGCACGAACTATATCTTCATTAAGACCAACAGGGAAAGTATCAGATTCTATATCGGTATAGAATCCATACTCATATTCTTTGGTCTCTAATTCTTTTTTTAAATCGTCTTCAGTATATGCCATTTTTATTACCCTAAATTAATTCAGGATCTTTTTTATCGATTAAAGGGAAAAACTTTCTCCACAGCCACAAGTTCTACTGGCATTAGGATTATTAAATACAAAACCAGTACCATTTAAACCACCAGAATACTCTAGGGTTGTACCGATTAAATAGAGAAAACTTTTTTTATCTACAATGATTTTCACACCATTATCTTCAAATACTTTATCTCCTTCCTCTTGTGCTTTATCAAATTTTAAATCATATGATAAACCAGAGCACCCTCCACTTTTTACACCTACACGCACATAATCGGTAACTGCATCATATCCATCGTCACTCATCAATTCGATGACCTTATTTTTTGCTATGTCTGATACCTTAATCATACTTTTATAATATAGATTAATTCTAAATGAAATGCAAATATACTACATAAGTAGATTTTATACACAAAACCTAACATATATCTGTTATATATTGGAATAGGTAAAAGCTATAATGACTTAGATAGAAGGTTTTAAAATTCTGAAAAACGAGTATCGTTTACAAAATCATCATCGGTAAGTGTTTTTAGAAAAGCGATGATTTGTTGTTTTTCTTCAGCTGTCATTGGGATTCCCAAGGCACCATTTTGGTCTTTAAGTATTGGGTCTAAGGTTTCAGAATCAACCATACCATCACTATAATGATTTAAAACATCGTCTAAAGTTTTTAATCTACCATCATGCATATAAGGGAAAGTAAGTTCAATATTTCTTAAACTAGGAACTTTAAATTTTTGTATGTCCTCGGTTAATCCTGTAACACGATTTCTTCCTATATCATTATACAGAGGGTCAATAGGTAGACCATTATTGCGATACGATTGATCTGTAAATAAGGTACCTTTATGACAAGAGGCGCATTTGGTTTTAAAGAGTTCAAAACCCGCGGCTTCTTCTACAGTAAATACAGAGCCTTCATTTCTTTCTATTTTGTCGTATTTGGTATTTGCTGAAATCATCATAATCATAAACTGAGAAATTGCCTTAAGCATGTTATCAGAATTGATTTTTTGATCTTCAAAGGCTTCTGCAAATAATTTTACATATTCTGGTTGTTCTTCTAGTTTTTTAAGAATGCCATTGAAGGTTTCATTCATTTCTACTTCTGCAGTAATAGGTATAATAGGTTGAAGATCTAAATGTATTGCAGCTCCATCCCATGTGAATTCTTTCATAAATGCCATATTATGTAAAGGCTGTGCATTACGAGTTCCTAAAGCACCGCCTACACCATGGCTTACAATATGTGTGTGATGGGTAAATGCAAAATCCTGAATATGACAAAAACCGCAAGAAATCACACCATCAGAGGCCAGGCGACCATCATAAAATAACTTTTTTCCTAGTTCGAAACCTTTTTCTGTGGGAGGATTAAGTGCTATATCATAAGTTGGGTCGGGAAAGTTTGCGGGTATAGTAAATTCTAATTTTTTATTTTCGATAGGAACATAATTATCCTTATCAGAACTACATGCAGTTCCGATAAGGATAATAGCTATATATGATAATAATTTCAAAATATTACTTTAATTAGATACACTAGATGCAGTAAACATAGTACTTATATTTTCTGCAATTTTTGGAGCAAATTCTGCATCTACCTGAATACTGTTTTTTACCTCTAGTGAATGCGTATTTGTACCATCAAATATTTTTGCAATATCCACATTAATTGCCACTTCTGGTGATTTTGATTCTTCAATGGTCAATGTGCTGGGTAATTCGAGTGTTATTTCTTTATAGTTGTCTAAAGTGGTACCATGACTTCCTACATGAATTAAAAAATCAGTACTAGCTCCACCATTTGTGGTATATGTTCCTTCAAATTTAAGGAATTTATATCCGGCAGACCAACTCCATAACATTCCGCTTTCTTCTGCGGTAGGAATAAAGTTCGCCATTCCGTTAAGTGGATATTTTGATTGGTCGACCCCAAAACCAAACCTGATTTTAGTGTATTGTCCTGCACTAATATCAGAAAGGTTTACTTTTTTGCTTTCTAAAACTTCTTCGTTAATTAAGAAATAGCTTCGATCTACAGGATACGTAAACTCCTCACCATTAGCTTTAATTAAAACAACATTACTTATAATATATTTTAATTCTGAAATGATATAGACTTCATTACTTCCGTTAGTATAAGAATCAGTAGTTAATTCGATACCATTACTATTTATTGTGTTTTTTAAATCAAGTACAACATTTCCAAAGGTTTTTGTCGTTCCCTCGTCGTCATTTTTACAGGAAGAAACGATGACCAATGTTGCTATGAGGATGTATATTATATTTTTCATTGTGTTTATTTATATTTAATAATTAATAGGTCTTTGGATCCCTTATTACCAGGGACATCAAAATCACTACTTTCAGAATTGCCTACAACAACTATTTTTTTGTCGCTTGTTTCTATGCAGCCTTCTCCAAATTCTGCTTCGCTACCACCACTGGCCAGTTTCCATTGGATTTCTCCATTAGAGGTTATTATCATACTCCATACATCACTTTGCCCTTTGTTTTGTGCCACATCGATGTCATTACTTCTAGAGTTACCTGTAATAATAAAACCGCCATTTTGCATTTTGGAGATAGCTCTTCCGGTATCAAAAGCGGTACCTCCCAATGATTTTTGCCAAAGTAAATTACCATTGCCATCTATTTGTATCAACCAAAGATCAGCATTTCCATTAGCACTAGAAATATCACCATCTACACTTCTGGAATCTCCTACGATAAGAAATTTCCCATCACCGGTAGCTGCAATTGCGTAACCTACGTCAATCTCTGATCCTCCAAATGATTTTTCCCATAATTTGGTACCTTCTTTATTAATTTTTACGGCCCAAAAATCATAGCTTCCTTTACTACCAGTAACATCAAAATCAATACTTTCTGAAGATCCTATCATTAAAAACCCATCATCTTGAGTTTGTACTACATCATAACTACGATCATTATTGGTACCCCCAAAAAAACGTCGCCACTCTTTTTCTCCAGAAGAGTTGAGTTTAATACCCCAGAATTCTCCCACTCCGTGTTTTGAAAAACCACTTTTGTTGTCATTGCCTTCTCCACCACTAGCAGTTACATCAAGAAAACCTGTAATAAAGTATCCACCATCACGAGTTTGTACAACAGAAAAGGCTCTGTCTATTCCAGGAAATCCAAAACTCTTTTCCCATTGTATACCTCCCGAAGCATCTGTTTTTACGATCCAGTAATCTTGTAATCCGGCATTTGCACTTACATCTTCATCGGCACTTCTGCTATATCCTACCAACGCAAATCCTCCATCGGTAGTTTGAATGATTTTTTCTCCTCTTTCATCTCCAGAGCCTCCATAAGTTTTACTCCACGAAATTTCTCCTTCTTTAGTTATTTTGAGTAACCAATAATCACTATCTGGAGCAGTTTTATCTGTAATATCTCCATCAATGCTTTGGGTATATCCAGCTATTGCATAACCCCCATCAGTAGTTTCAACTACTGATAGGGCATTATCTTCATTACTTCCTCCAAATGTTTTTACCCAGTCTATTTCACCCAAAAACCCTTCTAAAGGAGGAACGGGTGTCACATTATCTTCATCATCGCTACCACAAGCAATTAAAACTAATGTTGCAATACAGACGAGAAGTACATTGAATAAGAATTTAGAGCGATTCATTTGTTAGTATATTTTAAAGACATTATTTTTTTACAAAACGCTTGGTAATAACACCTTGTTTTTTGGTGGTGATTTGTAAAAAGTAAACTCCTGTTTTCAAATTGGAAACATCTATTGTATTTTTAACGACTCCTTTACCTACTAATTGCCCTACAAAATTTTTGATTTCAAAATTTGAAGGTTCCTTAGAAGCACTTTTGTCACTCATAAATACATTCATGATCGATCCCTGAACCGGATTTGGGAAGACCGAAAAAGATATGTTTTCTGTTGAAACCAAAGAAGAGTTAGCAGCAACACTGGTTGTAAGAGAAATGTTATCAATGGCAATATCAGCCTGCCAGGTAGCCCCTGTAACTCTATTAAATCTTAGTTTTAAAGCTTCACCAATATATTGAGAAAGATCAAGATTAATGGTATTCCAGGAATTTCCTTGATTACCGGTTTTACTCCAGATGCTTGTCCATGAAGCACCATCATTTGTTGATGCTTCAACTGCTATGCTCCCCATATCAGATGCGCCAAACATATGATATGCAAATGTGAATGCAGGAGAAGCAGTACCACTTAAGTCAAAACAAGGAGATGTTAGTATTGCACGTTTACTAGGAAACCCTGTTCCGTTTCCAGAAGCCTCTACATAGAGATAATATGTTCCCTGACTTGCACTTGATGGTCCTGTATTTCTTGATGGAGTTCCATTAGTATCTACTGTCCAATTGATATCATCTGATGATGATTGTGTCCACAAACCTAAAGTGTTTTCAAAACTTTCATTGTATGGGAATGAGGATACTCCACCGGCACAAACATTACCACTACCTTCGGTAATAGTAACCGTGTAATCTTCTACCTCACCATATTGGAACGATTCACAGGATGTTGGGACAGAATTATATTTCATAGAGACACGCATTCTGGTCGATACTGCTGATGCACTAGATGGGATTGAAAATGTTCCACTAACAGGAGTAGTCCTCGTTGCATTCTGTGACCATACTTGTTCTCCAGAATCTACAAAATCACCATCTTGGTTAAAATCGATCCATACACTATACCCTTCACTATATACTGTGCCCGACCATGTTGGAGTGATTGTAATTGTATGTGATGTTCCTTTTGCAAGACTGGTAGATATAGAGGTGTTGTCTTCATAACCACCACTGGATGCCCCGGATGTATTATTTATACTCCCGATAGATACATTACTAATATATTCATCAGAAACACTATTTCCATTAGAATTACAATAATTCACTTGCACATCTGTAGTTGTGAAATTAACAGAACCACTGTAGTTAGAAGAAGTGCCGTCTTGACATTTACTTCTTACTTGTGCTTCATAAGATGTAGTGGCAGACAAACCAGTTATAGTATTAGAAGTTCCATTTACAGCCGTCGTTGTCCAGGAAGAAGTACCAGTCTGACGATATCTTAAATCATAAGTAGCGTTGGCAACACTTGTCCAATTAATAGTAGCAGAAGTTGCATTTATATTAGAAGACCCAACACCTGTAGGAACTGTTGCTTGACATACTGCAGGTGCACTTTTCCGTATTAAGAAAAACCCTCCTTGAATATCACTTATAACAATGTTTCCGCTATTGAAATAGGGGTATACATTCCACACACCATCCATAGTTACACTATTACTAGAGGTATAAGTATCAAAAAACCCTACCTCTGTCATGGTTTTGGTTCCAATGTTAGAAATATCTATAACCCTTATCCCTGCTCTATAATTTGCCAAGTAGAATAAATTACCTTTTACATATCCATTATGATCTGTAGCAGGTGTAGGGCCAAAATAATTAAAATGAAATTTTGGATTATCTAAATCCTGAAAATCAAAAACTATTGTTTTTGTATTAAAACCAACTCCTTGTTCATCGAGTTCATCTCCCAATATAAAATATTTCAAATCTTCTGTAAACCACCCTTGGTGAGTATATTTAACATCAGAATATTTTATGGTTGATATTGTTTTAGGATTTGATTTATTGGTAATATCGGCTATTACGATTTCAATTTCGTTGCTACCGATTAGAATTTCTTTTCCTGTATAGTCACTATCCGGACCATTATAAGTAATAACCTGGGCATCATGAGTATATGCACGTTGACCCCCTGATAAAAGTCCCCCTGCGTTAGTAGGGTTTTTAGGATCTTGAATGTTAATAAAAAGAGGTCCTCCTTTATAAGGACCAGAATTTCTTTGAGCCCCTACAACATAGGCATATCCAGAATCTTCATTGATTACAATGTTATGAGCATTTCCGAATTCTGTATACCTTTTATCTGCGGTAAAATTTTGAGGAGGATTTGCTACGTTACGCAATCTTGTAAGATCAAAAACCTGCATTCCGTGATTTGAAGCTTCACTTACTATAAAAGCATGATTTTTATACACTTTTACATCTCTCCAAGAACTATTAGAGGTAGCTGTTGGCAATTTACCAAGATAAACGGGATTAGTTGGGTTTGAAATGTTTATAAATGCGGTTCCGTTATTTAAACCAATAATTGCATATTCATTACCGTTTTGTGGATCTGTCCATCCCCAGCTATCATTACCGGCTCCGGCACTCATTTGAGATAGAGTGATGTGAGACATTAAATCGTAATCGTTACAAGGGTAAGAACCTGCCAGCCCGTTTTGACAAGGGGTCTGACCATAAGAGAATACTGCTGATAATAACAGCAGAAGAGTAGTTAGATTTTTCATTGAGTTTGTGGTTTAAGAGTTTGTTTAGAAACTGAAGTTTATGTCATACGCTAATAGTTTAGTTTTTAAATAATTAACTAATTTATCGATTTTATGTATAGGTATTTGTTGATTATGTGTGTAGTTTGTATTTTTTTAACTTTTTTTAACACTTTTTCACATAATTATGAGTTAAAAAATAAGAAATTGTATTAAAGTGATATGTATTTTTTGATTTTAAGCAAAATCTATAAAGAGCAATTAAAGTTTTTGACTGCGATCATATTTTGATCTATATAGAGGGTAGGATTATGTTATAAAACATAATTAATTTATATTTTTTATGGAGTGCTCTTTTGAATCAATAAAAACCCTCCTTGGATATCACTAATCACAATATTTCCACTTTGAAAATAAGGGTATACATTCCATACCCCATTAAAATTTGCACTATCACTTGATGGGAAAGTGTCAAAAAAGCCAATTTCTGTCATATTTTTATTCCCGATATCAGAAATGTCAAGTATTCTAATTCCAGCTCTATAATTTGCCAGATAAAATAGATTTCCCTTTACATATCCATTATGATCTACGGCAGATGTAGGACCCGTATAATTCATATGAAACTTAGGGTCATCAAGATCTTCAAAATCAAAAACTATAGTTCTGGTATTAAATCCAACTCCTTGTTCATCGGTTTCGTCGCCTAATATAAAATATCTCATATCTTCTGTAAACCATCCTTGATGCGTATACCCTACGTCTGTATATTTAATAGTTGATATAGTAACAGGATTATTCTTATCTGTAATATCTGCGATTACAACTTCTATCTCATTACTACCAATTAATATTTCTTTACCTGTGTAATCGGTATCAGGTCCTTGATAGTTAATTGCTTGTGCATCATGACTATAGGCTCTATCTCCTGTAGAAAGAAAACCTCCTGCAGCAATTGGATTTTTAGGATCTTGTATATTAATAAATACAGGACCTCCTCGATAAGTTCCGGACCTACTTGTTCCTACTGCATATGCAAATCCAGAATCTTCATTAATAACAATATTATGTGCACTTCCAAAATCGGTAAAATGCGTATCAGAAGTAAAGGTCTGAGGCGGGTTTGTTACATTTCGTAGTCTTGTAAGATCGAAAACCTGCATTCCATGATTGATAGCCTCACTTACAATAAAAGCGTGATTTTGATAGACTTTTACATCCCTCCACGGACTATTTACAGTTGCGGTTGGTAGTTTGCCTAAATATATTGGACTACCGGGTGTAGAAATATCTATGAAAGCCGTACCATTGTCCAGTCCTATTAATGCATATTCTTTACCACTTAGTGGGTCTGTCCATCCCCAGCTATCATTGCCAGCACCCGCAGACATTTCTGTCAACGATACTCTAGTGATCAGATCATATCCACTACAAGGGTAAAACCCACCTGCAAGACCATTTTCACAGGGGCCAGATTTAACATCATTTGTAGCAACAGGCGGATTATTAAAAACGTCATTACCATTGTCGTCACTACTACAACTTATAAAAGCTGCAAATAATAACAATTCGCATATAAAATACCTTTTCATAATGTTTTCAATTTTAATAAATGTACTAAACTTTTTTGAGTATTGTTTTAATATCCCCAAGCTACAAGACTCCTAGTGTTAAGTTTAGAGGGTTGAAAAATCAGAAGTTTTTTATGAATTGAAATCACTTTGTTACCTACCTTTGCAAAATGATTGAAGATAAGAATACACCAAAGACACAACTATCGGAATTAGGAGAGTTTGGACTGATTAATCATTTGACCAAGAATTTTGAGATCAACCAAAAAACAACTTCTCTTGGGATTGGGGATGATGCAGCAGTTTTGGATTTTAAAAATAAAAAATGCGTATTAACAACAGATTTATTGATAGAAGGAGTACATTTTGATTTGTCATATGTTCCATTAAAGCATTTAGGATATAAAGCAGTGGTGGTTAATCTTTCTGATGTTTATGCAATGAATGCAACAGCATCACAAATTACAGTTTCTATTGCAGTATCAAACAGGTTTCCTTTGGAAGCATTAGAAGAATTATACGCAGGAATTGAAACTGCAGCAAAGATTTATAATGTAGATGTAGTAGGAGGAGATACAACTTCTTCAACAACCGGTTTACTTATTAGTATTACGGCTGTTGGATATGCAAATGAAGAAGATTTGGTATATCGTGGTGGGGCCAAAGAAAATGACCTTCTGGTTGTAACTGGTGATTTGGGAGCAGCATATTTAGGGCTTCAGGTATTAGAGAGAGAGAAGCAAGTTTATGAGGTTAACCCTAATTCGCAACCAGACCTGGATCAATATGCTTACATCATTGAGAGACAACTTAAACCAGAAGCACGTAAAGACATATCAGAACTTCTTAAAGCATTAGATGTAAAACCAACAAGTATGATTGACATAAGTGATGGACTATCATCAGAAATAATACATCTTTGTTCTCAATCTAAAGTTGGAGTAAATTTATATGAGGAAAAAATCCCATTAGACCCTACAGTTATATCTACATGCGAAGAATTTAAAATGAATAGTACAACAGTAGCACTAAATGGAGGAGAAGATTATGAATTACTGTTTACAATGAAACAAGAAGATTATCCTAAAATAAAAGCAAATCCCAGTCTTACAGTTATAGGTCATATAACAGATGAGAAAAGTGGAATAGGACTAGTAACCAGAGCAAATGAAAAGATAGCCATACAGGCTCAGGGTTGGAATCCAATCGAGGAATAATTAATAATTATGAAGCTGCCTGAAATGGAGTATCACGATTAGTTCTTGCCTGTTTCTTAGCATGCACAGAGGCTAAAGCATTATTAATTTCTTTTAATTTAGGTGTCATTGCTTCTAATCGTCCTCTACTATTAGTAGTAGCTTGTTCACCACAGTGCGAACAGGTATATTCTTTAATGTGATGAGTAACATTTTTAGAAAGAAGATAGTCATGGCCAAATAGAGAGCAGTAAATTTTTGAAAAAGAAAATGCGGAGGATGGGGTAGTTTTTTTCATTATTCTTAGGGGGTTAAAAATTCATAGAAAAGGGTTATGGGTTCATTATCAATACAATAATAATCTTTTTTTTATTATTATCTGCATTTTTGTAAGAAAAAATCACCATAAATCATTGATTTTTAGTCGAAATACTCCTTTTGTAGTGTTTTTTGACTACGAAAAAGGTATTTCGTCTAAGAAATGTGTAAAACTGTCTGGTTTTTAAAGAAACCAAAAATGGGTTTATTATCTTCTAAGATTTGTATTAAAAAGAGTTCAGAAACTGGTAAAGTTCTGCAACATATTCGTCCTTATTCTCCAAATATGACATATGTCCCCCATCAAAACTAACAAGATTGATATTACATTGTTTAGATTCTTTAATACTTTGATCATATAATAATATAGGATCTTTGGTTCCGGCAAATATGATTTTAGGCTTATTAAAATTGGACAAAAGAGATGTATGATCTTTTCTTACTTTCATTCCTTCTAAACCAGAGATAATTCCTTGCAAAGAAATCATTGAAGCCTGATCTTTGATTATATTTATTTTGTCGGCAAATCGCAATCGGTTTTCTTCGGCAAAAAGATTAGCAATTGCCATGCTGGTATATGCATTAGGACTATTCTTGACAATATCAATAGCTCTACTACGGTTTTGTTTTCTCTCGGCACTATCAGGAAATGAGGTAGAATTTAACAATACTAATCCTGAAACTATATCTGGAAAAAGATCTATGCATGCGAGAGCTACATATCCTCCCATAGAATGACCTACAAAAGAAGCCTTAGAGATATCTAGATGATCTAAAACAACCTTGATTGCTTGTGCCATATCCTCCATAGTATGTATATATCCGATACACTCGGTATGACCATGACCTAAAAGATCTATCGAAATGCAATGATATGTACTTGATATAAGGTCGATGGTTTCTTCCCACATAGTAGAATTTTCTAGAAACCCATGTAGAAAGATTATAGGAGTACCTTTTCCAGAGGTGTTATAATTTACTTTAATCCCTTTATATGTTACTATCATTTTGCTTTTTAATTTAAAGAGCAAAGAAACTAGAAACAATACTCTTTTAAAATGTAAATGAATATTTTTTTATGAATGTACTTAGTTTTTTAGCTATAGTTATATATTAATTTTCAGCTTGTTATTGCTTTTCTATTTACAAATACTATTACGATTATTTTGTATGCTTATTATGGTTTCATTATTATTGCTTTTTAAAGGGACATAAATACCTAACTAAATGAGATTTAATAAAGAAACTTTTGTTGCAGGATTTGCATTATTTTCAATGTTCTTTGGTGCAGGAAATTTGATGCTTCCTCCACTTTTGGGGTATAAAGCGGGTGATGCATGGTTTCTGGTTATTATGGGTTTTGCTATTTCGGCAGTAGTTATTCCTTTGTTAGGAATTTTTGCGCATGCTCGCTTACAAGGAACTATGCTTGATTTTGCAAAGAAAGTATCTCCTACATTTAGTCTTATTTATTGTATACTGGTTTATTTGATCTCGATCACATTGCCTTCTCCAAGAACAGCATCTGTTACTCATGAGATGGCAATTCAACCATTTTTTGGCACAAATGCCTGGTTGACCAGTACTATTTATTTTGCGTTAGTATTGCTTTTTGTACTTAATCGATCTAAGATTCTTAGTTTATTAGGCAAATTTCTTTCTCCTATTATATTTATCGTCGTACTTAGTATTATTTGTATTAGTATTTTTTCAATGCAAACTCCTGCGATTAATCCTTCAGAATTTCAAACTCCTTTTATTAAAGGGTTGCTAGAAGGATATCAAACATTTGATGCAATAGGAGCCGTTGTTGTAGGTGGCGTTATTATTGTTTCTCTAAAAATTAAAGGAGAAAATAATTTTGATAGAAATCGAAAACTGATCATTGGATCAGGTATTTTGGCGGGAGTAGGTCTTTTTGTTATTTATGCAGGGATGATTTATAGCGGTGCATTATTTGGTGCTGATTTTGACACTGATATTTCCCGAACAGATTTATTATCAGGGATGAGTTTAAAAACTCTGGGCAATATTGGTAAAGTATTTTTAAGTATTCTAGTTGGATTAGCTTGTTTTACTACAGCTGTAGGTATTGTAACAGGTACGGCAGATTTTATAAAAGGTATCTATAATGGATCTCAAAAAGCATATTTTATTACTGCAATTGTAGCCTGTATTTTGGGTGTTTTAATGGGACAGTTTGATGTACACTATATCATCAATGTGGCTATACCGGCACTTATGTTTATTTACCCTATAACCATCATTTTGATTCTATTAAATGTTTTACCCAATAGATTCACTTCTTCATTAGTATTTAGAACTGTTGTTATTGTAACTATTTTATTTAGTATTCCTGATTTTTTAGGGTCTATTGGAATGCAGGACTATGTTGCTCCGCTTATAAAAGTCCTTCCTTTAGGTGTATATAGCTTAGCTTGGTTATTACCAGCATTGGTAGCACTAGTTGTTATGAATATCTTTTCAAAAACAAAGTGATTTTTATAAACATAAAAATTAAAGGTTTTTAGGGGTAAATTCCCCTTTTGTATTGTATTAGTTTTTGTTACATTCGCGCCAGAAAACAAATTTTAATAATTTTATATAAAGGGAATCTATGGGAAAAATAACTACTCTTATACTTATTACATTACTTTTATTTTCTTGTGCTAATGATGATGACTATGTACCTATAGCATCAGGTTTGGATAAAGACTTAAAAACTCTTTTAACCAATATTTCTGAAGACAAAGGTCTTGCTTATTTTATTTTACCACAAAGTGATGATTATCTTAAAATACCTCAAGATCCTCTAAATCCAATTACTAAGGAAAAAGTTGAATTAGGAAAGTTATTATTGCATGAAACAGCTCTTGGCGGAAACCCAAAAATAGATGAGATGAAAGCGACATATTCTTGTGCCTCTTGTCATCAAGTTGCTGCGGGATTTAGCTCAGGATTAAGACAAGGTATTGGAGAATGTGGTATAGGTTTTGGAACCAATGGTAATGGTAGATTAATAAATACTAATGTTCCTATTGATTCTGTTGACATCCAACCACTTCGTTCACCTACTCTTTTAAACGTGGCGTACCAAGATGTAATGTTATGGAATGGACAATTTGGAGGTACAGGAACTAATGCAGGAACAGAAAGTAATTGGACAAATATTCAAGAGAATTTTTTAGGATTTCAAGGCATAGAAGTTCAAGCAATAAAAGGTCAGGGAGTACATAGACTATTGATTGATGAGGCTTTTGTAAATACACTTGGATATAAGGAAATGTTTGATAAGGCTTTTGGTGATATTATAGAGAGCCAGCGATATACTACTAAGAATGCAGGTTTGGCCATGGCTGCTTATGAAAGAACATTACTTGCCAATAAATCGCCTTGGCAAGAGTGGTTAAAAGGAGACTATGATGCTATGAGTGATGCAGAAAAGAAAGGAGCAATTTCGTTTTTTGGTAACGGAAAATGTTATCAATGTCATACTGGTCCAGCATTAAATGATAAGAGTTTTCATGCTTTTGGGATGGGGGACTTTGATAATTCTAATAAAGCATTGGTGCTAGATAGTGCAGGTTTTGAAAATGTAAAGAAAGGAAGGGGAGGTTTTACTAAAAATCCAAATGATAACTATAAATTTAAAACACCAACTCTTTATAATATAACTGATAATGGTTTTTATGGTCACGGAGGAACATTTACATCGGTAAGAGATGTTGTGGTATATAAAAATAAAGGAATCCCGCAATCAACAGAAGTAACAGATGAAAACCTGGCAACTCAATTTGGTACTATTGATTTGACAGATCAGGAAATAGATAACCTCACGGCTTTTATAGAAACTAGTTTACGGGATACTGATCTTAATCGGTATGTGCCTGAAACGTTGAAATCGGGATTATGCTTTCCGGTTAATGATGTACAATCTCAACAGGATTTAGGATGTAACTAAATATAGAATAATCGTTTTTGATCAGACTTAATTTAATGTAGCAATCCACCAGGTGTTACCAAATGGATCTTGAAAACCGGCTCCTCTGGCTCCATAATCTTCTTCTATAGGTTCCATCAAGGATTTGGCTCCTGCATCTATTGCTTCATAATATGTTTGATCAGTATCTTTTACATAAACATACATGCACCCGGGGTGTGCAGGATTATGTTGTGAAGCTTCTGTAAGAAGAATAGTGGTATCACCGATCCTAATTTCTGAGTGCTGTATTCTGTTATCAACATCCAGGCTTCGTATCATTTCCTGTGCCTGAAAGATTTTTCGAATGAAATCAATAAAATCTTCAGCTTTTTCTACTACTATATATGGCATAGCTTGCTGGTGACCAGCAGTTATTTTCATTCGTTGCATAATATATAAAAGAGAGTTTTTGTATTCAACGAAGGAAGTATAGAAAATATTCTATAGATGAGTAGAAATATCAACGAGAAGACTGATTAGACTTACTATTTTTTTGCTTTTCTAACTTTTTAATAAAATATGAAGGATAAATCCCTGTCTTTTTATAGAATGCTTTAGAAAATGCTTCAGAATTATTAAAACCAATTTCTTGTGCAATGGCTTGCACTGTATATTTTCTAAATATCGAATCATCGTTTAATTTATCGATTACAAAATCGATTCGTAAATCATTGATATAATTACTGAAACTTTTTTCTTTAAAAGTATTAACCACTTTAGAAAGATAACTAGAGTTTGATCCAAAGCTTTTGGCAAGATCTTTTGAGGTTAGAGGTCTTAAAAACTCTTTTTTTTCTTCAAATTGCTGTAGCTTGTTAAGTAGTTTGTCTAGGGTCTTTTTGTTAATTGATGAGGGACTTGGATCATCATTAGATTGATTTTTTTTTTGGTTTTGATCAGAAATTTGATGCAAGAGTTTTAAAAACCTCTTTTTGTAAAGCTGTTGTCGATAGTAATAGTAACCAATACCAATTAGGCTTAATAACAGAAATATTAATATGATAATATTTTGAGAAGATATCCTATTGTTTTCTTTTTCTAATGAAGCTATGATTTTCTGTTTTTGCTCAAGGAGTTCCTGAGTATCAAATTCTCTTAATATTTTATCACTAACAATCCTGTAGTTCTTTGTTAAAATACTATCTGCACTTAATAATTTATTTATGTACAGTAATTGGTTGGTGTGGTCATCAATAGATTTGTAATAATCAACCAGTTCTATATAGGCTGATCTACTTTCGGGTAAAAAATAATTTAAAGTTTTAGATATAGAATCTATTTTTTTGAAGTAATTAATAGACTTTGAGATTTCACCTAAGCTTTTATTAGAATTTCCTAAATATAGATACGCATTAATTAAATCGGTAGTACTTTCATAACCTCTTTCAGGATTAATAATTTTGGGTAATACTGTTTTAATTTTCTTTACCGAAGTACTATATTCTTGGTCGTGATAATCTAAAACACCATCATTTAAGTCGAATAAAAATCCAACGGGTTTACCTTTAGAAAACTTAGCTCCTTCTTTATTTAAAATTTTTGCAGAATCTATTTGATTATTTAATCTATATACAGAGACGAGTTCTGTTAGCGTCAATAGATAAGAAATAGTGTCTCGTTTCGTTTTGTTTTTGATGCTTTTTTCATACGTTATACATTCTATAAATAATCTTTTGGCCTCGTCATATTTTCCTAGTTTCCTTTTTAAATTTGCAATATTATGCTTTAGAAGATATATATATGGTACATTATTGTTTTTTCTAGAGTGGTCTAATGCTGTTAAGTAGTCCTTAAAACTATTATTAAGGTCACCAAACTCTCCAAAGGCAATTGCTCTTTTATTATAGAAAACCTCTGGATGGTTCTTTTTAACTATATTTTTGCCAAAAAAAACAGCACTATCTAGAGCTTCTATTTTTCTATTTTTCGAATCATTATACAATAGACTTTTATATACATAAGACCACGCTATGCGACTGCTGTCTTTGCTGTTTTTTCCTTTGTTAAAATATGCCTGGGCATATAATCTTGCTTTTGACTTATTACTATCTAAATTTGTATGAAAGTCTTCACTAAGCTGTTTGTATGTTTTTTGCATCAAGGAATCAGGAACCTGAAAAGATTGCCCATAGCTTATAAACGAGATAGAAAAAATGACAATGCTGCTAAGTAGTTTTAAATACATACCATACCATTTAGAATTTTAATTAAGAGTCAAAAGTATTTAAATATTGATATCAAAGTCAATAAAAGAAATACGGTTTTTATCAATTACGAGAAACTCTTAATTAGTTTATATAACAAGATGAGAGATTTTTTACTAGCGATTATAAGATTTTATGCGAATTTTAGATTTAGTTCGGTTGTTTAAAAAAGAAGACTATCAATCAATTTTGGTATATTTTTCTTTGCAAGGCTCCATGCATTGAGTCGGATAATCGATGATCAACTTAGAATCGTTTATTTCAAAATTTATTTTAGATTCTGAAGATGTACAAGCCATGATAAGCTGAGTATGATTCATATCATACGTTCCAGACATTCCAATAGTCTTATCATTGTCTAATGGGCAGTAAGATACGTTTGTTTTTAAGGTGCCATCATTAAAGAATTCGATAACTTTTTCTTGGTTCGTTTTTTGAAAGGCACCTTTTCCATTTCCTGGATCGACCAGTACATGTGTTAGCTTCCATTTACCAACTAATGGTGATTTGTTTTTTTTAGTGCAGGCATTGCAAAACGTAATGACGAAAAAACATAGAAGAAGCTTTTTCATAGTAGAGCTGGTTTTAGAGTTATTCTCGGCTAAACTATAAAAAATAAGAGAAACTACCTTACGGCTTTACCACCGTTTTTTTTTCGTGTTTTGGAGCGTATTAAAAACCCCATACATAAAATGAATGGGGGTCTATATTTGATTTTAGTGAATTCTAATTATTCATTAATTCTTCAATTTCTTCAGCTTCGATAGGAATATTAGCCATTAGGTTAAAAGGTTCTCCTTTTTCCTGGATTACTACATCATCTTCAATACGAATTCCAAAACCTTCATCAGGAATATAAATTCCTGGCTCAACAGTAAATACCATATTAGCTTTCATAGGGTCAGTAAGGATACCATAATCATGAGTATCTAATCCTATATGGTGAGAGGTGCCGTGCATAAAGTATTTTTTGTATGCAGGCCATTCTGGATCTTCCTTTTGCACATCGACCTTATCTATAAGACCTAAACCTAATAATTCAGATGTCATAATTTTACCAACTTCAACATGATAATCGGCCCAAACAGTTCCTGGAACCAACATTTTGGTAGCTTCATTTTTAACTCTAAGTACAGCGTCATAAACATCTCGTTGACGTTTAGAATATTTTCCCGATACCGGAATTGTACGTGACAAATCACTAGAGTAATTGGCATATTCTGCAGCAACATCCATAAGGATTAAATCTCCTGCTTTACAGGGTTGGTTATTTTCTATATAATGAAGTACATTGGCATTATTTCCGCTTGCGATTATAGGAGTATAGGCAAAACCTTTGGATCTGTTATTGATAAATTCGTGCAATAATTCGGCTTCAATATTATACTCCCAAACATCTGGTTTTACAAAGCTTAAAAGTCTTCGAAATCCTTTTTCGGTAATATTACAAGCTGTTTGCATAAGATCAATTTCTATAGGATCTTTTATTGCACGCAATCGTTGTAAAATAGGATTGCTTTTTGCTACGGTATGTGCTGGATATTTTGCTTTCCACCATTTGGTAAAACGATCTTCACGAGTTTCTGTTTCTACACTAGATCTGTAATGTTCGTTAGTGTTTACATACACGGTTTCACATTGTGTCATGAGTTCAAAGAAAATTTTCTCTAAATCCTGAAGCCAATATACGGTTCTGACTCCAGAAACATCAAAAGCTCGTTCTTTGGTTAATTTTTCACCTTCCCAAATTGCAATATGTTCATTGGTTTCTTTTAGAAATAAAATCTCACGATGTTTCTCCTTAGGAGCATCGGGAAAAAGTAATAATACACTTTCTTCCTGATCAACACCACTTAGGTAAAAAATATCTCTATGCTGCTCAAAAGGCATAGTACTATCGGCACTAATTGGATATATATCATTACTATTAAATATAGCAATGCTATTGGGTTTCATTTGTGCTGTAAAGTTTTTACGATTTTTGATAAAGAGATTTCTATCGATCTGGTTATATTTCATTGTATGATATGTTGTTTAATTACAAACCTCATAAGCCCTCTAGACCAAACGAGGATTAAGAATACTGATTTTCTTCAAAAATATGATTATTATTTGCGTAATAAAAAAAGGAACTCAAAATCTTATGAGTTCCTTTTTAAATATTTAATTTACCTTAACTTTTTTTGCTAATATGAATGTATTTTTATTTGCTTATTGCATTTTTGATTAAACCTATTATAGCCATTAATACACCACCACCAACTCCACCACCAGCAATGCTTCCTAATATTCCGGACAAATCCATTCCGCCAGAAGTACCTATTCCCAGATAACTTAACAAATATCCACCTAAACCTCCTCCGAGTATTCCCAGAATTGAATTTCCTACTTTACCCAAAGATGCGTTTTTTAATAATGAGCCTGCGATGTTTCCTCCCACGGCCCCGCTGATTAATTGAATAATTAACGGTAAATACTCTTCCATGATTGTGTGTTTTATTGATTAGTGTGTAATAAATTAACTAAAAATTTACGAGAAACGCAAAAAATAGACACTATCCTTTGCGTTTTATAACTATTGTTTTATGGCAAATGATTGTTAAACAATATCTAAAAATTTTGAGTTTGTTATAACAATATCTACTTTCAACGCACTAAACACCCATCAAAATGAAAACATTTACATCATCATTATTTTTCCTATTTCTTTCTTCTTTTATTTTTTCTCAACAACCCGCTACTAATGCAGAATTAGTACAGAAAGGATTGCTGAACAAAAAGCAAATGGAAAAGTCTTCTTTAGTAAAACATGTACCTTTTAAAAATATTGGCCCAACTGTAATGAGTGGTCGTGTAGTTGATGTTGATGTAAACCCAGAAAATACTACAGAGTTTTATGTAGGATATGCTTCTGGAGGGTTGTGGCATACAGTAAATAATGGAACTACTTTTGAACCTGTTCTGGATTCGGCAGAGACAATTAATGTAGGTGATATTGCAGTAGACTGGAAAAATAATATTATTTGGGTAGGAACCGGTGAAAATAATTCGTCTAGGTCATCCTATGCAGGAATAGGAATTCTAAAATCTACAGATAATGGTAAAACATGGAAAAATGTAGGACTACTCGATTCACATCATATAGGTAGAATCGTTATTAATCCTAATAATCCAGATGAGGTAGTCGTGGGAGTAACGGGGCACTTATATTCTTCTAATCAAGAACGTGGAGTCTATAAAACAACAGATGGAGGGACTACCTGGAAAAAAACGTTGTTTATTAACGATCGAACTGGTATCATTGATTTGGCATATGCGCCTGGCAACTATAATGTTATGTACGCAGCTGCATGGGATAAAGATCGTAAAGCTTGGGATTTTAAAGGTAATGGATTAGGGTCAGGGATTTATAAAAGTATTGATGCAGGAACTACCTGGAATAAAATATCTATAGAAGGAAGTGGGTTTCCTACGGGAGAAGGAGTTGGTAGAATTGGCCTTGCCGTTTTTGATGAAAACACAGTATATGCTGTACATGATAACCAGTATAGAAGAAAGGAAAATGAAACCAAAAAAAGTGGTGTCGGATTAACCAAAGAGGATTTTAAAACGATGTCATCAGAAGCTTTTTTAAAACTGGAAAACAAAAAGCTAAATACATTTTTAAAAACCAATGGGTTTCAAGAAAAATATAGAGCAGATAATGTAAAGCAACTTGTGCGTAGTGGTACGGTAAAACCAATTGATCTTGCCAAATATCTCGAAAATGCTAATGCAATGTTATTTGATACTCCGGTTATAGGAGCAGAAGTATACAGAAGCAATGATGGTGGTAAATCCTGGGCAAAAACCCATGAAGACTATATTGATGATTTATTTTATAGTTATGGATATTATTTTGCTCAGATACAAGTAAGCCCTACTAATAAGGATCATATATACATTTCTGGAGTTCCTATTTTGAAATCTAAAGATGCAGGAAAAACATTTACCAATATTAATGGAAAAAATGTTCATGCTGATCATCATTCATTGTGGATTAATCCTAAAAACCCCATGCACTTGATAAATGGTAATGATGGAGGGCTAAATATCTCTTATGATGATGGAGAAAACTGGATAAAAGCAAATCAACCTAGTGTGGGACAGTTTTATGCAATTAATATTGATCATGAGAAACCATATAATGTGTATGGTGGATTGCAAGATAATGGAGTTTGGGTAGGAGCACATAATGCTAAAGAAGATGATTCCTGGCATCAAAATGGTCATTACCCTTGGGAAAGCATTATGGGAGGTGATGGTATGCAGGTGCAGATTGATGATCGGGATGCAAATATTGTATATACTGGATTTCAGTTTGGTAATTATTTTAGAATAGATCGTGAAAAAAACAAACAAACCTATATTCAACCTAAACATGAGTTAGGAGATTCTCCTTATCGATTTAATTGGCAAACACCAATTTTACTATCTCCTCATAATCAAGATATTTTATATTTAGGAGGTAATAAGTTAATGAGATCTATGAATCAAGGTGATGACTGGACTGCCATATCTAATGATTTAACGAATGGAGGCAAAAAAGGAAATGTAGCTTACGGAACATTAACTACTATTGCCGAATCAATATTTCAATTTGGACTGATCTACACAGGTAGTGATGATGGATTAGTATATGTAACTAAAAATTCTGGAGGAAGTTGGAGTAAGATTTCGGAATCTTTTCCTAAAGATCTTTGGGTGTCAAGAGTGATTGCTTCTTCTCATAAAAAGGGAAGAGTATATGTAACATTAAATGGATATCGATGGGATGATTTTAAACCTTATATCTATGTAAGTGAAAACTATGGACAGAGTTGGAAGAATATAGGAAACGGTTTACCTGTATCTGCAATAAATGTGATTAAAGAAGATCCTAAAAATGAAAACGTAGTATATATAGGAACAGATAATGGAGCTTATGTTTCATTAGATAAAGGGGCAAGCTGGCAAGTTTTTTCTAATGGATTGCCTAATGTGGCGGTTCATGATATTGTAATCCAACCAGAGGCTAATGACTTGTTATTAGGAACACATGGTAGAAGTATATACAAAACAAATATAGAAGAAGTGCAGCTTCTTGATGATAATGTAATAAATAAAGGACTTTATGTTTTTGACACACCTGCAATACAGTGGTCAGATCGATGGGGTGTTTCTTGGAGTAAATGGTCTACACCATATGAACCGACAACTACCATTAAATTTTATTCTGGAAAACCAGGAGATTTTTCTATTAAAATTACTACCGAAGAAGGAAAAGTACTTCAGGAATTTTCTACAAAAGCTGATAAAGGGCTTAACTATGTAGAATATGATCTTACGATCACAGAAAAAGGGAAAAATATACTTGAAAAAGAATTTCCTGATGAAGAAGTTTCGAAAAGAAAAAATGGAAAATATTACCTTCCTACAGGAA
This sequence comes from Aquimarina macrocephali, assembly GCF_051627225.1. NCBI lineage: Bacteria > Pseudomonadati > Bacteroidota > Flavobacteriia > Flavobacteriales > Flavobacteriaceae > Aquimarina > Aquimarina macrocephali. Next base: position 1,837,877 of record NZ_CP151795.1, on the reverse strand, counting down.
GATATTCAGTAGAAGTTTCTGCTGGAAAGCAAAAAGCAAAAACTATATGGAAAATTAAATAAAAAAAGATTCTTAATAGCTTACACTTTTACTGTATAAACCCCATCAGAATATTTTGATGGGGTTTAAGCAATTCAAACATTTATGATATAAAACAATCACATTTTCTTTAATATCCTTTATTGGGTGCCATATTAGAGTTTGCATTTAATTCGGCTAAAGGAATAGGAAAGGCATAATTATAGCTACCGTATACTGGCCCTTGAGAAACTACATTTAGTTTTGGGATATCTTGCTTTGTACGAGCCAAATCATCAAATCTAAACCCTTCAAAACATAATTCTTTTCTTCTCTCTAAAAGAATATTTTCTTTGGTAGCCTCTGTATATAAGTTAGCATCTCTATTATCAGGAATCATATTTAACCAGATTAAAGCATCGCCCGTGGCTCCTGTTTCTAGTAATGCTTCTGCATAAATTAAAATGATTTCTTCATATCTTATTAAACTAATATTATCATCAAAAGATTGAGAAGGATATTTACCAATATTTCTCAATTTATCTCCGTCAATATCAATCATACTGGTAGTTCTTCTAATATCTCCAGCATCAAAAATAGAAGTAAAATCATCATATGCTACAATATCACCATACCCAAATCGGTAGATATTTGCCAAACCGTTTATGCCTTGATTGTCATCTTTGTCATAAGCTAGTTCAAAGATCGAGTTAGGCTCATTATCCTTAGACCAACTCTCTACATATGAAGCAGAATCTAATATTGTAAATTGCCCCGAGTCAATTACAGCTTTAGCTGCATCTTTGGCTATACCATATTCTTCAAAATATAAGGCTACTCTTGCCTTAACTGCATTAGCAGCATAAGTGGTTATGTAGGTAGATGTACCATTAAGAGTTTCAGACATTAAAGATGATGCTTTGTCAAGATCAGCAAGAATTAAATTTTTTACTTCCCCTACAGTTTTTCTACTTGGAAGAAGATCATCATCGTCTTTAAATTTATCAATATAAGGAACTCCTAAAGCACTTAGCCCTCCGTTATCCACATGTTGTTGACCATATAAACGTAATAAATCAAAATGACCTAAAGCCCTTATGACATAAGCCTGACCTTTAGTATGATTGATTTGATCTTCATCTCCTTCAACCCCTTCGACATTAATAGCGATATTGGCTGTGGATATCGCAGTATAGATTACTGACCAGGTATTTAAAGCGTAGCCGTCTGATTCTAACATGTTCATATCGCTAACACTAATAAAACGACCTGATTTACCAGTAGAATACGCATTATCTGATCTTGCTTCTCCATATACGATGATATCTCTTCCATAATAGGTAGATTGAGTCATCCAACTATAGGTGCCATTTAGAAGATTAGATAAATCTTCTATGGTACTAATATTACCTTCTAAGTTTTGATTTTGAAGTAAAGTAGGCTCTAAATCATCATTACTACAAGAAGATATTGATGCTATAAATAAAGCACTACATACGAGGTATACTATTTTTTTCTTCATGATTTAAAATTTTAGGTTAACACCAAATACAAATGATTTTACAGGAGGTGTAGTTAATCTGGTAAATCCATCAGTTCTTACTTCCGGATCGTGTTTTAATCGATCATCTTTTACCCAGGTAAATAGGTTAGTACCTCTTAGAGTAAATGTGATTCCGTCAATACCTATAGTATCTAGTGTATTGTTAGTAAGATTGTATCCTAGTACCAACTCTCTTAATCGGATGAAATCTCCATCATATAAAAATCTTGTTGATGTAGAAGAAGCTTGGTTTCCTGCTGCTGTATTAGATTGTAATGCAGGGTAATCTGTAATATCACCTGGTTGTTTCCAGCTTTGTAAGAGTTCTTCGGTACCATTAAAGTATAGTGTACTGTTTAATCCGTTACTTTTGGTATAATATGACCAGCTTTCGTATACTTTGTTACCACCTGTAAAGTACAAGTTAGCATCCATAAAGAACCCTTTGTAATCAATATGTGTTCCAAAACCACCACTATAGGTTGGTATAGCACTTGCTCCCTGATATGCTACTTCTGCATCACTATACGTATTGGTTGTTTCACCATCTACTCCATTAATAAACCATAAAGGATCACCATTTTCGGGATCTACACCTGCCCATTTTCTCATATACCATTCACCAATCGGATGTCCTACTTCTGTTCTCTTGGTTCCTGAAGTAAGCAGAATATCTTCTCCATTAGCATCTTTAGCCAATTTTGTTACTTCATTATCTACTGTGGCAAAATTTCCGAAAACACTCCAGTTAAAATCATCAGTACTAATGATATTATAGTTTAGTTCTATTTCAATCCCTTTATTTATTACTTCTCCTATGTTTCTGTTAATAGATGAGAACCCAGTAGTACGAGATAGACCTACACTTTGTAAAATATCAAAGGTCTTTTTATTGTAATAGGCAACAGATCCCGATATTTTATCATTAAAAAGACCAAAGTCGATTCCTATATCCAGTGTGTTATTTTTTTCCCAGGATAAAGCATCGTTACCATATCCTATGGGATAAATTCCTGGATTAGCATTATAATCTGCATTATAGGCTAATAATGACTGATAGCTGTTAATTGCTACGCCGGCACTACCACTGGTCCCGTAAGAAGCTCTTAATCTCAGGTTATTAAATATAGCATTATCATATAAGAATTCTTCTGAGGTGATATTCCATGCTGCACCTACAGACCAGAAGTCACCAAATCGTTGCTCTGGTGAAAAACGAGAAGAAGCCTCTTTTCGATATGTAGCATCAAAAATATAAGTATCATCATAATTATAATTTAACATCCCCAAGTAAGAAAGGTTTTTCCAATCGGCAAAAGAAGTGCTTGCTGAAAAATTAGTACTAGCTTCTGCTATATAGGTCAATCCTTCTTTTGCAAATTTTTCTCCCTGAGCACTGATAAGATCATTTTTATTCTTTTGAAATTCTTGTAATACGGTAATATCAAAATTATGTTTATCTATGCTGGTTTTATAATTTAAAGAATTTTGAGTGACCCAGTTAAAATTACGAGCGGTCGCAGCGGCAGAAATACCTCCTTCTTCGACACCTCCACCATGGACTCTATTGGCAAAACGTTTGTAATTAGCCAGAGTATAATCGATACTAAAATTGGTTTTAAATTTTAAACCATCAAGAATTTTCCATTCTAAAGATGAGCTATTCATTGCACGAGTAACATCATTATTAATAATATCATTCTCAATTAAATAAAGATAATTGAAGTAGTTGATAGTGCTTCCAAAATCAGTAAGATTCAGGGTTCCATCAGCATTATATGGTGGTAGTGTTGGTGGCACAAAAAACTGAACAGAAAGTCCACTAGCATAAAACGCTCCTTGCTCAAATAACCCATCTTGATTTAAATTAGAAACACTAATATTATTTGTGAATTTTAATGTTTTAGTCATGTCCTTGGTAAAATTGAACTTAGCTGTGATTCTTTCATATTCGGTTCCTTTAACAATACCTTCGGTTTTATTATATCCTAGAGATGTATAGAATGTGGATGTTTCACTTCCTCCTGTGGCAGAAAAATCATAAGTCATCAAAGTTGGGTTTGGAGTTTTGATTTCTTCCTGCCAGTTTGCTTCGGGTCTTCCATTTGCGTTCCAATCGGTATATGAGGTACCCCAGAATCCAGGAAACCGTTCATAAATGTCTTTGGCTTCTGATCTGTCTATACTATAAGTTTCTCCATATGTATTAAATACAGCATCATAAAAAAGTTCTTCCCGCTGTGCAGCAGTTAATACTTTAGATCCTTCTACAGCTTGCTTCTGATACCCATAAGTAGAGGTAAAATTAAATGTCGTCTTTCTATTTTTTTTACCATTCTTTGTAGTAATTACGATAACCCCATTGGATCCTCTTGCCCCATAAGCTGCAGTTGCAGAAGCATCCTTAAGAACAGTAATACTTTCTACATCTCTACTATTAATACTGGATAGAGAACTCAAAGAACTTGCAGAACTGCTACCAGAAGTATTATAATTAACCATAGGCACACCATCGATTACAAAAAGCGGGGCATTAGATGAAGTAATAGAACCTACTCCCCGAATTCTGATTTGTTGTGTCGATCCGGGTGTTCCCGAAGAAGAAGCTATATTTAGACCCGCTACTTTACCTTGCAATGCTTGATCTACAGTTACTACTGGTACATCATTAATTTCATTGGCAACGACTTGTACAGTACTACCGGTAATTTCATTTTTACCTCTTGTAGTGTACCCAAGTACAACGATTTCTTCAAGTTCTTGAGTATCAGATACCATTTCAATATTGATAGTGTCTGATATGGCATCGATTATTCTCTCCTCTGTTTTCATTCCGATATAAGAAAACATTAATACCTCACCAACCTTGGCATTAATGATGTATTTTCCATCAAAATCGGTTTGCGCTCCTTGGTTTGATCCTTTGATGATTACTGCTACCCCAGGTAGTGGTATACCACTATCATCTGTTACTTTTCCTTTTATTTCTCTTTCTTGCAGAACATCACCAATTTTATTTATTTTGTGAGTGTTTCCATATGCACTAAACAGCCCCACAGATAAACATAACATAAAAATTGTTGTGGTTGTAAATAATTGATTTTTAATAATTTCTGCTGAATTCAAAAAATATGTATTGATTTTTTTATTCATAATTCGTTTTTCTAAAAATTGATTTTTTGTTCTTTTCCCCTTGTTTGAGAAGATTACTCTAATACTTCGTAGAGTCTGATTTTATTCCATAAAGTGTTGTTTTAAATTTGTATTAATATTAATTATATGCTCTGTTTTTTGGTATAGGTTGAGCTTGACACATCTATTGATATAGATGTATCTACCGTTATATTATATTTTTTAGTAATGCTGTTAAGTACTTGTTTTCCCTATATTCAGTCTAACATCATCAAAAAGAATTAAATGTTGATATTTCAAATTTTGTAGATAAATTTTGATAATTATTTAACAAGACTGTTTTATTTTTCATAAAATGAAAACAATTCGAATGGCATTATGTTTTTTTATCAAAAACAGAATATTATTCAGCGTGGTAAGTGTGCTAAAAGTGGATAATTTTAAATTTAGTAGGTGTTTTTATGATAAATTAACAAGAAACCTTATCATATTAATATAATTTTATAATAAACCGTAAAAATAACCTGAAATAAAGGGTGGGGTCTGTACGTTATTAGACGTTATAGATATTGTAGTAGGAATACATTTATGTAATCAATGAAAATAAACCCATACAATATTATTTTGCTTATAGGGTGTCTGGGCATTGTAGTTTTTGCAGTCCTTAAATTATGCTGTTGCAGAAAAAAAGAAAAGACTTTTAGGTTTTTTTATTATTTCTTGATTACTGCCAACTTAGTAATCATTCAAATACTACTAATAGATTTTAGAATCACTAAATTATATCCTTGGATTCTTATATTATATACTCCATTCGAATTTTTGTCTCCTGTTTTTTTTACAGCATTTACGTGCTATTATCTTGAAAAAGAGGAAATATATAATAGATACCGATATTATCTTTTAATTCCGTTTACGGTATTTTTTGTTGTGTACACATTAATAAAGGTTAATATTCTTATAGACTATTCTATTTTTTCAAAAAGCACAGTTTCCTTTCTACTTAATGAAATAGATGAAAATTTTACTGTTATTTTTTGTTTTCTACTCTCGATATGGAATTATCGTATTATACAGAGATATGAGAATTCTTTGGGAAGATTATCTTTTGTTTATGTTAGAAAAAAAACAAAATGGATAAAGAATATTTTTGCTGTACTAGTGCTCCTATCTGTGTTATGGATGCTTACTATTACTTTGTTTTTTATTAAAGAAGAAATAACCGGTCATTCTGCATATTACCCGATTTGGATGTTATATATGATATTTTGCTATGTCTTTCTGTTTTTGGGAATAAAACATTTAGACAAAGTGTCGGGTAGCGTTAATAATTTAGAAGATCCAATACAGAAAAAGATTACTAATTTTCAGCTATCGGGACTAGGTCATATTTTCTCCGAAAGAGAACTTCAATTAGTACACTCTAATCCCATATCTATTACGGGCATATTAAGTTATTTTGCTACTTCTTTGTTTGATAAAAATAAGAGAGATGATGTTTTGTCAGATATTGCAGAGAATTGTATTTCTCAATTACAACTACAGGAATGCAGTATCTATATGATATGTAAAGAAAATAAAATATTAATTCCTAAGGCAACATATAGCAATAAGAACAGCTGTGAAATCACAAAAAGAAAAAAACAAAGACCTATCCCAATTGGAGAAGGAATCTTAGGTAAAGTAGTACGGTTCGGGAAATATCAATGTATAGAAAATTTAAGTGTAACTATAGATGATAGCAAGAAGGATATAGTAAGAAAATCAAAGCTCTCTGTTCCTATATTTATAAGAGAGAAAGTGGTAGGAGTTTTGGATGCCGAACACGATGGGAAAGCATATTTTAAATCACATCATATCGCATTATTTTTATTGATAGCTAAATTAACAGAAATAAAACTTTCTCAAATCAATACCAGTACCAATACGGTAGTACTTAGCAATATTACAAATGATAATGCCTATTTTAAAGAGCTGGATTTTTTAATGAAAGAAGAAAAAATTTATATCGATCCTAATTTAGGTTTAGAAAATATTTCAAAAAGATTACAAATAAGCAGTAACTATCTATCTCAATTGATCAATAAACTAGGAGGCTGCAATTTTTCTGATTATATAAATAGCTATAGAGTCGAGGAAGTAAAATCCAAACTAAATGATCCTGATTATGATAACTATACCGTACTTGGTATTGCTATGGAATGTGGATTTAATTCGAAGTCACCTTTTTATTCTGCTTTTAAAAAACACACAGGAGTCTCTCCCAAAGAATATAGACAACAGCAACAAATTGTGTCCTGATTTCTTGAAATTCAAACTTTAAGGACACTTATAATTTTTAATGTTATTAGAATTGCACCTCACTTGTATTTTATACAGTTGAGTTTGTGTATGAGGTGAGTAGGTTTTAAACCCTTAAAATATACTCACCTTTTCAAATATTTAAAAAACTAACTAACATGAAAAATCTTATCCCTACAAGAATTGCACTAATCGAATACATTTCGCTTTTGGCATTTGCAACGTTCTCTTGCGAGAGAGTTAATAATGAAACACTACAGGAAAATAAAAATGAAGAGTTAGCGGTCTTTACATTTTCTAATGGCAATACACTACAATTAATTGAAAGTGATGAAGAAGGAGCCCCGGTTATCTTAGCTATCGAATCTGGGTCAAATAAAAATATAGAATTCATAGATTTTGACTCTAATTCTATATTAGATATATATCTCAAGTTAACTCCTGATGATTCTCCTCTCCCTAAAATAATTGCAGACATCTCAAAAGACAAAGACCATTTGCATCATAGAAGTGTTGTTAAGGATTTTGATACGGCACTAAATTTTAGTGTTGAAAAAATACCTGAAACACTTAAAATGAAGAGTAATAATAAAGCAGATTTTTGTGATAATATTCCTGAGAGCTATAATTATTGTTATAACCGAGAAAAAAGTAAAGTGTCTAATATTACATCTAGTAGTCGATGTAAAACAATGGAAAATTATACCTCTGTGTTTAAAGAATCATACAATGAAGGGAAGTATATGGAAGTAAGACATAGATATAGAAAAGCATCTGGAGGATGGGTGACACACACCAAAGGGAAATACAAGGTATATCCCGGAAGGTGGAAAAGATTAGCAATACCGGGAAAAATGAAAAGATACAGAAGAGCAGCACGTAGTGGGGTTAATGAATCAACTGGCCTTGGAACAGAATATTTGTATTGGAAAGGGTATACTGATTTTCGAAACTCGAAATAAAATTGTTAGCACAGGAATTATGATTTTATAATGAGAATTTTATTAGCTAGTAATTCAGCAGTTTGAAATGATGGTTTGGTAGGCAGCAGGTAGAAACTTTTGATTCTCTTGCTGCTTTTTTATCAAAATGGATATGATCCGAACCCTCAAAGCACATTTAATTTTCTAAAACATTCTTGCAAGAGTAGACATAAACCCGGGTGTCTTAAAAAGGTTCGGGTAATTTTTATCACATAAATCTTTTTAAACAAATTTTATGAAACGTATTAAACTCATACAAGCTTTATGCATTATTTGCATCTTACTCTTTACTTCTTCATGTGAAAATGAAGCAGAGTCTACACAAGAGGTTCTACTGGAAACTAACGATGGAGAATTTGCTGTCTTTACCTTTGCCAATGGCAACAAACTACAACTCATCAAAGGTGATGAAGAAGGCGATCCTATCATCATTGCTATGGAATCAGGGCCTGAAAATAATAAAACATTCATTGATTTTGATACGCATTCTATGTTAGATATATATCTAGGACTTACTTCTGAAGAATATCCCATTCCCCAGATATTAATGGATCTGTCTAAATCTGCTAAAAATCAGAAATTATTAGAAAAAAGGAAGGTGGTATATACTTTGAATACTCCTGTTACTATAGAAATGACAAAAATTCCTGAATCATTGTTACAAAAACACCCAGCTAATCGTGGTTTTTGTGATGATGTGAGTGCAGATTTTTGTCACCCAGGTGAATGGATGAGGAGAAATGAAGTGACATCTTCGAGTAGAAAAAGAATAGTGCAAATTTTTTCACAAGTTTTCTCTGATACTAATAGTAAAACAAAAGGGATGAATGTTCAATCTAGATATAAAAATTCGTCCGGGAGTTGGAGGATTATTTTTAAAACAGCTCATACAATAAAAAGAGGATATTGGAAAAGAATAACATATCCTGGAGTATCGAAAAGAATAAGAAAAGTAATCCGTAGACCTCACAATGATGACTATCCTATTCATTGGCGGGGTTGGGTTGACTATAGAAACTGATATGGTTATAGACTGAAGGGCTAAATTAATACACCCTCAAACTATGTTTTCCCATTTTTATAGTTTGAGGGTTTTTATTCTTTATTAGTATTCTACAATGATTATATAACCTTGTTTAACCCCATCCAAAATTAGTTGGGCAAGTAATAATGGTAAATATCGGTTTATAGAATATTGGACATCTTGTATGTACCTGACTTTTTATTGGACCTTCATTTCCACCTTGGATAGATGACAAATTTTCCAATTTTGTAACATTCAATTTTTTGAGATGTAATTTTTTTCCCTTTGCTTTTCTCATAATTTTTAGTTTTTAAAGATTATTATACACATACCTTTTCTACCAGCATCAGAACATTACTGATACAATTTTTTATCAAAAATCACTCAAAGTGACGATAAAAAATGCCTAACAGTATAAAAGGATATGTAAGTTACTTTTTTTGAATTCCAAGAATAAATATAGGGTAAAAAATAGCATAAACCTTATAAATGAGAGAGTTATTAGTCGAAATTCACAGAATTTCGATAAATTACATAGTATCTAAGTCATGTAGCTTCTTAATAAAATAAGAAGTTTTGATACCGGTACTCTTTTTAAAGGCAGATGAAAAAGATTCAGCGGTATTAAACCCCATTTCTTCTGCAATACCCTGTATAGTATAGTGTTTAAGAGTTTTGTTTTCTTTTAACTGGGTTACTGCATGTGCAATCCTAAGATCGTTGATATAATTGGCAAAATTCTTTTGTTTATGATGATTAATGACTTTTGATAAATACTTTGTATTGGTTTTAATGTCTTTGGCCAAAGAGGTAGTGCTAATATTCTTTTTTAGATAATGATGATTTTGTTCAAATAGGACCAGCTTATTAAGAATTTCTTCAACGATATCATCAGCCACCCCAATATCACTATCACTTTGCTGTTTCCTCTGTATAGTTTGGGCTAACTTGTCTTCAGCAATCAATTGTTCAAATTTTTCCTGATAGGTTTTTCTCTTTTGATATTGACGATATAAAAAAGCAATGGCAACAAGAGTAAGTAATGAGAGAAAAACTACTAAAAGGTTTAGGTTTTTATTATTCCCTTTTAGTTCATTGATTAGGGTTTCTTTTTCTTTTAATAATAAGGGAGTATCAAATTCTTTGAATAAGCGCGAGGATACAAAAGAAGCTTCCTGGTTAACGATGCTATCAAATTGTAGTAGTTTGTTGATATATTCGAGTTGTTTTTCCTTTTTATGATTCGTCTTATAAAAGTTTATCATAAACTCATAGCTTTCCCGAATTTCCAGGGGAGTAATTTTTTCTTTTTGCAGGATAGAATCTACAGTAAGAAAGTGTTTTTTAGCTGCTATGGCGTCTTGTTTTAGAAGCTGTAGTTTTCCCAAATAAAACTCACCCAAAATATATGCTTTTCTGTTTTCAGATCGGGTTTTATCAAGGATAGGTATACCCTTAGCAATGCTATCATAAGCGTTCTTAAATTTCTCTTTATAGAAGAGATTGATACCCTCATTAATGATAACCCTGCCATAAAACCTATTATAATAATGCTCCGGTTTTTGAGATCGTTTAATTGCTTTATAATGATACACTGAAGCAGAATCCAGAAGGTTATTATAGCGATAAGATTCTGCTAGAGGGATTATAGAATTTAAATATCGAACCGTATCAGTAGCATGTTTTGTAATAATATGAGCAAAGTTTTCTTTAAAAAGAGGTAAGGCCTCCTGATGCTTTCCTATTTCGGTTTTAATACAAGCAATATTATGTTCGGTAATAGAAATATATTCGGTACTATTTTCTTTTTCGGCTAATGCTAATGCTTGTAAATAATTATCTAATGCTAAAGTATACTGACCATTATTTAAATAATATCCTCCTTTAAAAGAATATCCTTTAATTGTGATATTACCTTCTAAATTTTTACTTAAAGCTATAGAGCGATCAATTAATCTTATTTTTTCCGATTCTTCTTCAGCATAATAAAACAACCAACTATAGGCTTTAGCCATTTCTAGAGTATTGTTTTCTGAAATGGCTTTCTTTAAATAAGTATATAAATAAGTTTTTGAAATTAGAGTATCTCTATAGGTTTTCATATGGATTTTATAGATACTATCATAATCCAAGGTTTTTAAAGAATCGGGAATTACAAAATCTTCTTCCTGCCCCGTAGTAATTTGTATACAGTACAGTAAAAAAACAATAGTTATCCTTTTATAAAAGAAAGTGAAAAAGAGATATGTCTTTTTTGTGTTCAAGGGGTTTTATCGATTTATTTAGCTATAAAGATACTATTTTCTGGTTTTATAAGGTTTTAAAACAAAATCGGCATAAGTAGTTGGTGATAAGCAAATTACATACGTGAATTAATCTCGAAATTCTCAGAATATCGAGATATTTCGTTTGTTTTCAAAGGTGTTGTCAGTATATATTTGAATTGGACAAAAAAATCAATCATCATGAATATCAAGAAATATATAGGTGATAAAATAGCAATAAAGGTTTCAGCAATTTTAATATGTGGGATTGTATTTCTCTTTATGGCCATGTGTTATAAGATGCTAAGTACAGATGTTTTCTTATTTAATACAAGGCATATGTTTACAATGCTGATTGTATTAAATATAGTATTACTTATCATGGTATTTACTTTTTTCTTTTCGAGTATAGTCCTAAAGAATTTTTCTAATTTCTATTTTAGGATACCTCTTTTTTTTAATCAAGTATTTGCCGTAGCGTATAATGGTGTATTTACTACTACAAAACAGTTAACACCAGAGTTTGATAAAGTAAAGAGTAAAAAAGATTTGATACGAAGTTCAATTTCAAATTTTGGTATACATGGACAGGATCAGATTTTTTCTGAAAAAGAACATATAAAACATCAAAATACATCAAATGAAACAATAGGAATACTAAGCTATTTTGCATCATCACTATTTGAAAAAAATAAGCTCGAAGAAGTATTGTGGGATATCGTAGAGAATTGCATTTCGCAACTAGAACTAGAGGATTGTGTGATCTATATGTTGGATACCCAAAATAAGGTTTTGATACAAAAAGCAGCATTTGGTCATAAAAATAATGGAGAAAGAAAAGTCATAAGCCCTATCCAAATCCCATTAGGAGAAGGTATTGTTGGTAGAGTGGCACAATCAGGAATATTTGAGTATGTGTCCGATGTGACTAATGATCCTGGGTATATCATAGACGATGATCATAGAATGTCTGAATTGTCTATTCCTATTTTTATCGATGATGAGGTAGTAGGAGTTCTGGATTCAGAGCATTCTCAAAAAGATTTTTTTAGCAACAATCATGTGTTTTTGTTTCAGTTAATTGCCAGGCTAACTGGAAAAAAACTAAAACAAATTCACATAAAAAACGAATCCCACATTACAAATGATAATGTGTATTTTAAGGAACTTGATTTTTTAATGAAAGAAGCCAAAATATATCGAGATCAAAATCTGGGATTAGATAGTATGGCCAAAAAACTAAACATAAGTGGTAATTACCTGTCACAACTAGTTAATAAATTGAGCGAGCATAATTTTACCGATTATGTAAATAGATATAGAGTAGAGGATGCAAAATCTAAATTAAGAAACCCTAATTTTATAAACTACACCATTATAGCGATCGCTTTGGAATCTGGGTTTAATTCGAAATCTACTTTTTACAGTGCTTTTAAAAAACTAACTGGTATCTCGCCAAAAGAATACAGGAAAATCCCCTAAAAAAAACGTCCGGATTCTTTGAAATTCAAACTTTCTGGACATTCGTACACTTCACCCTAATTAATTTTATCACCCTAAGTATTATACGATTGCAAACATGGTATTTGCTTAAGCTGTTTGCTATTTCATGGCAAGCTAAATAATGATAATATATTTCATAAATAGATCACAAAAAAAGATAAACAGATGAAAAAACAACCGTTTTTGTATAGTTTAATTATCCTTTGCTTATCAATAGTAGGATGTAATAACGACGACGATAAAGTTATACCACCTGCGTCTGTCGAGAATCAGGTACCAGGAGATTTTACAATACAGGTTAGTCAGATAACCGATAATAGTGCATTACTAGAATGGACTGCGGCAGTTGACCCAGATGATGATAAAGTGACATATTCTGTATTTCTGGGAGATAACGAAGTACAGTCAAATCTGGAAACGACAGAGTTCCTTTTAGAAGGTCTTATAGCTGAAACTAATTATAATGGTAAAGTAGTAGCTTCTGATGGTAATGAGAATGAATCAGAAAATACTTTTACTTTTATAACAGAGGGAGGTGAGATCATCAATGAAGAAGTTTCTATAGCATGGCAGAAATCCCTTGGAGGAACATTTGATGATGAAGCATATGAGATAGAACAAACAAGTGATGGCGGATACATAATAGGAGGTTCATCAGAATCTACAGATGGGGATGTTGGAGGAAATAAAGGAGGTAAAGATTGCTGGATTATAAAGTTGGATAGCCTTGGAAATATAGAATGGGAAACAAACTTGGGAGGATCAAATAATGAGACCATCCATGGGATACAACAAACTATGGATGGAGGTTACATCGTTGGAGCATTTTCTACATCAAGTGATGGTGATGTTGGAGGTAATAATGGGATGCGGGATTTTTGGATTGTAAAACTAAATGCCTCAGGAAATCTGGTGTGGGAAACTAACTTGGGAGGTACTAGTGATGATATTTTAGAATCTATTCAACAAACATCAGATGGAGGTTATGTAGCAGTTGGTTTTTCATTGTCAGGTAATGGAAATGTTACAGGAAATAATGGTAAAGCTGATGCCTGGATTGTAAGACTTGATGAAACTGGAAATTTAGTATGGGAGACTAATCTTGGAGGACCTGAGAACGATTTTATGGGTTCTATAGATCAAACGATTGATTTGGGATTCATTGTAGCGGGGTATACAACAACAGAAAATAAAAGAGATTTGTGGATTGCAAAATTAGATGATACAGGGAATTTAGATTGGCAAAAAACGTTAGGAGGATCTGAAAATGAAGAAGCCGTTTCGGTAGAACAAACCATAGATAGCGGTTATATTATTGGAGGATATTCTACATCTGTAGATGGTGATGTAGGAGAAAATAAAGGATCTGCAGATGCCTGGATTATAAAGCTTAATGTTACTGGAGACTTACTTTGGGAGAAAACACTCGGTGGTTCTGGTTCTGATGGAGTAGGTGAAATTAAGGAAGTAGGAGGAGGATACATAGCTGTTGGTAGTACAAATTCATTAGATGGAGACTTGACTTCTAATAATGGGGCGAGAGATTTTTGGATTTTAAGATTAGATACATTTGGTAATATCATTTGGCAAGAGAGTTTAGGAGGACCTGGGGATGATTATGGATTTTCGATACAACAAACTGCGGATAATGGATATATCGTTGCAGGAACATGGTATACAAATATTATGGGGGCTGGCGAAGGTACAACAGGCGATTTCAATTATTGGATTATAAAACTAGAATAAACAGGTATACTCATATAACAATAGTAACGTAATGATTAGGTTTTTTTGTCCAATTGCTTTTCATTACCCTGGATCCTCATTAGCTAACCTAACAACAGTAATGAGGATCCTTTTTTTGAACATGGTATAATTAAAAAACAAGAATACTTATATTTAAGAAATGAAACGCACCAGACTCACAATCATAGTTTTTTTTATAGGTTTTTTTACCGTTTTCCCATGCTTTTGGGATTATGATACTATTGAAATGGAAAGACAACAATTTCCTAGTATAATCGAATTGATTTCAGGAAAATTCCTTCGACACTCATCAGAGTTTCATTATTGGAGAATAAAAGATCGAGAAGAAAAACTTGAAAAATTCCCAGATAGCCTTGGTCTTTTAGATGACCTTGCTGTTTCATATTCAAAAATAGGGGATGATAAAAAGGCAATCGAAGTTATCCTCAAAAAAGAGCGGATCAAGCCTGGAGAATATAAAACATATGCTAATTTAGGTACATTTTATCTACATGATGGCCAATTTAAAAAAGGAATAGAATACATCGATAAAGCTGTAGCAATTAATCCTGAGGCGCATTTTGGTAGAGAAATATATCAACGACATGTTGCAGAGTATGTCCTCGGTAAAATGAAAAACGGCAAGATTCCGTTACCCATATCTTCCAAATTTAGAAGGTGTCTCGATTGTCCTCCCAAACCAGAGCTTGAGCATAATTTTTATACATTTCTTTTAAATAAATATAAAGAGAAAAAGGAAAGCTCAATAAGAAAATTACCTCCAAAAGAATTAGAAAATGCCATTATCGGTATTATGGGCATGATGAAATTTGGAAATTATGATTCCCCTGTTTTATTAGAAGTTTTAGGAGACTTACTGATGGGAACAGGTTGGAAAGAAGGCGCAAGGCAACTCGCAGCACGAGCGTATTTTAAAGCAGCTTATAGTATTGAAGACGATATAGTAAAAGAAGTGTATAAGAAAAAAATCGTATTTACTCTTTTTCATCAGTATACAAAAAGACGAGGAAAAAAAATTACTTTATATGAGTTAGAAGAATTGCTAATAGAAGAAATTAATGAAGGAAATAGATTTTATCAAAAAATACGTGATGATGAAATGACATGGATACGATCAGGAATAAATCCAGAACATGAGTTTACAACAAAATACTACAAAGAACCCAAAATCGGAGTAAGAATTCAACAGGGAAAAGGAAATCAGTTGGATCTTGACAGAAAATATGCCAGAGATACTACAATTGGAAAAATTATAGATTATAGGCCTATTCCAAAACAAAACGTTCTACTAGATAGTACATTCAAAAAACACATCGATAGCCTGTTTAAAAAAGAATTAGTAAAAGAAGAAAGGGTAATTGAGACTGCTAATGATTCACAAAAAGAGGGAAAAAGTGAAGAGACCGATTATTGGATGATTGTATGGTTAATATTAGGTTGTATTGGAGTTGGGATTTGGATATTGAAAAGGAGAACACCAAATAGATAGAAAAACAGATTAGCTAAGGATAAAACCAAAATCGCAATAGAGATTTTGACAAATTTGCTAAGGTGTATCAGGATAAATTTATGAATTTGGAGATGTACCATGATACTTTTGATTTGTTTTGCAAATCTATAAAAAAAGATAATGCAGAAGTTTTAGAACTTGGCTTCGGCCCTGGGAATATTACAAAATACATCCTTCAAAAACGTCCGGATTTCAACATATTTATCAAAAGAAGACGCTTTACAATTTTGGATGAAAGACGAAAAACACATCCCCAATACGTAGGTACTACTACAAAGGATCTGATTATTATTGCAAAAAAAGAGTTGCTTTTTTCAATTTAAAAAGCAAGTATCAGAGTTTCTACTCAAACCTAGACATTTTACTTTCTTCAATTTAGCATGAAGTGTTTTTTGGTAAACCTCTTAAAATATGTCCGAATTCTTTGAAATTCAAATTTCTTGGACACTTAGGTGAACACCTCTACCTACTTTTGATTACATAATATTGAAAATAATTGCTATGAAAAATACATTTAGGATGTATGGGGATATAAATAATAACTCTGGAAACTAGTATTGAATAAGAGTTATTATGAAAAGTATGTTGTTTTTGATTCCTGTTTTGTTATGTATTGCGTGCACAGATGATGATGTTTTGTTAGATCCTACTCCACCATCTTTTATGGTTACACCATTAGCAATTGATCAGGTGGATTCATTTATCGCATTTGGTGAGTCACTAACACCCACTCAACAAAACCCTGCAATTGAATATTTTACTAAGCAATCAAATATACAGGTTAGATCGGTTTCAGATGGAATTGTAGAAGATATCAGAATGAATTCAAATATTGATGATTTTGAAATATGGATAAAACCAAATGATAATTCTACATGGCTTATCATACAGGATCATGTAGTAGATGTTAATGTTTCTTTAGGTGACCGAGTGAATGCAGGTCAAATATTGGGAAGAATAGGTTTGGGAAACAGAACTGAACTTCAAATCAACAGAATCAATGATAAGAATAATATAGCCCATTGTCCATTAAACTTTGGCACTCAGAACTTTGTTATACAGCATACTAGTTTTTTTGAGAATTGGTGTGTTGTAGAAACCGTAATTCCCTGATAAAATATTATTGTCAATACCTCTAAAAGCTCGGCTAATAATCATTAGTAATACAATTAATCTAAACGATTTTTTCATGTTTCATAGGGATAGAGGAATAAGGCTGTTAAGTATCGTATTAATATATTTTATAAGCCTACCTCTTTTATTTGGGCAACAAAATTATAATGCCGATCAGATACCTAAAAAATTCAATATTAATCTTGCGTATGGAATAGCTTACGGAATACAAGGTGTATCCATACCTCCTTTTACCTATAAATTGTCTGCTGGTGTAGAGTATGCCATAGGAAAAACATCAGTATATGCTTTACCTGGATTAACAGGAGGAATTGCTCCTGTAGTATTTTTTCATTTTGAAGCGGGAATAAACTATCGGTTTATGACTATTGATTATAGTACAAATTCTTATAAGACACAAGATGATGAAGTGGTAAGAAAGTTTAGTAATGAAAATATTAATTTGGGAATTCGAATCAAGCTAAACAAAAAGAAAAAAGGTGATGTATTATTATGGATAAAAGTGGGTAAAAGTATTTCTGAAAAAGGATATAATGACGAATTCCCGCTAATATGGGATGGATATAATGCAGAGTTAAGAATTGTATATAAGGTTTTCAAATTATTTAAAAAATTAAGAAATGGGAGTAAAATTCGAAGCTTCAAAAAAGTACGATTCAAGCAAGATTGAATTAATTCATAACATCAAAACTGCCATTGACAAATCTAAGTTTGAGATAGAAAATATTGATAAAGAAAATAGAACCATCTATGCAAAGTCATCATTAAATATTTGGTCTTGGTTTGAAAAAATAAGCATAAGAATCGAAGAAAATGGAAATGTAACGATGACAAGTGAATGTTATCTTTCAACCCAAATAGTTGATTGGGGAAAAAATAAAAGAAATGTAAAAACATTTTTTAGACACTTGGGATAATATGATAGGAAAGAACTCCCAGAAAAACGAATGATACTCATATTTTGACAAAACCTATTTAAGATGTCCGAATTCATTGAAATTCAAACTTTTCGGATATTCAAAACTCTTGCTCTCATTAGGTTTGTACTCTAAAATTTTAAAAATAACAAAAAATGAAAGTAATCAAAGATTTAGTGAAATTGAGTTTGGTACTACTATTATCTGTATCTATATTCTCCTGTTCTGATGGAGAAGATGGTGCCATAGGTCCAGCAGGATCAGAGGGACCAGCCGGAACACAAGGAGATCAAGGAACACAGGGTAATCCGGGGGATTCAGGAGATCCAGGAACCGCAAATGTGATGTATTCAGATTGGATAGATACTGAAATTCCTGTTTTGGTAGCTAGCCCGAATACGGTATTTGATATTGAAGCTCCAGAAATTACTACCGAACATTTAGATACAGCAGTTATTTTAGTTTTTGGACAACGACGAGTAGCTGACGGAGCAACGGGGGCAATTTTATCCACCAACTTTCAATTGCCTGTTACTTTTGTTTCCAATGGTATTTACCGTGCACAGATTCTATCTCCGTCGGCTTCAGATAAAGGGGTTGCAGTTGTAAGAATTCGCCTAGATACTAATGATGGTACAAATATAGATACAGGTAACTATCTTCAGCGTTATCGTTACGTAATTATACCTGGTGGACAACCTATCAAATCTGCCTCTGCAAAATCTACGGTGGATTATACTACAATGTCTTACAAAGAAATTACCGAGCTTTTTAATATACAATAATCCCCCTAGAACGTTCATCTTTAAACAAATCTCAAGACAATGTCTTAAGGTTTTGTGAAATTTTAAAATTTGTATTCCCCTTTATAGAAAGATATTATAGTAATCATTTTGTTATAAATTATTAAAAGAAAAAGAGTATGATAATCTATGGAAGTAAAGCAGTTCATATAAAATCTGAACAATCCAAAACATCCATTTGTCCAAGTTGTGGAACTCAAGGTTCTCTGACGTTACAGGTATTCAGAAGACACGCCCATATTTTCTGGATTCCTTTATTTCCAATTGGTAAAAAAGGAATGTCTCAGTGTCACCATTGTAAAAACGTTCTTGAAACTAAGGAGATGTCAGAATCAATTAGAAGGGAGTACAATAACTTGAAAAATAAAGCTAAAGGGCCTATATGGCAATTTTCAGGATTAGGTATTATTGCAGTTTTGATTGCTTGGAGTAGTTATGCTAGTGGTGAAGATAAAAAGCTAGAGTTGGAGTATATAGCATCTCCTGTAAATGGCGACATATATGAATACAAAATTGAAACAAGTAGCTATTCTACATTAAAAGTAATTAGTGTCTCGAAGGATAGTGTATTTGTATCTCCAAATGAATATGAAATAAGTAAAAAGAGTAGAATATATAGAATTAATAAACCCGAAAACTATTCTGAATTGTCCTATGGAATATCAAAGAGCAAGCTAAAAGAGATGTATCATTCCGGAGAAATTTTTGATATAAATAGATAACGATTTACCACTTAGGATATTTTGGAGCAAATTTTAACTATAAAACAGAGCTATAATTTAAAAACGTAACCTGATTTGATAACAAGAATAACATAAAATAAATAGCTAAGGGCATTTTAAGCATGTCAAAAAGGAGAAACAATATTTCTCCTTATTTATTTAATGTATTAACTGTTTCAAGTGATTAGCGTATTGTTGGGATCGTATTTCTAAAGAAAAAAAGAGTCTGTTCCTAAGAAGTAAAATGTCCGAATATTTTGAATATCAAATATATGGGACATCTAAAAAGCAACCTATATCTAAATTTGTCATATAACTTTTAAAAGTTAAATAATGAAAGCGATGAAAAAATAATTAGATAGTTAATGATTGAAAGGTTTTTATTAAAACAGAATAAAACAAGTTGAAATGAAAAAACATATATATATAATATTGGCATTTTTGTCTTTGATAGTGCTATCATGCGACACCGATGATAATCAAATAGAAGAAGTAGAAGCTACATCTACAAAGATGCTGTCTCTAACAAAGAAAAAACTGAAATCTACATTAGTTACCAAAGAAGCCTCTTTTGGAGGTCGTGCCAATCATACCTCATTAATATTTGATAAAAAGATGTGGGTAATAGCGGGCAATGGACCAGGTATTTATTATAACGATGCATGGTCTAGTAGTGATGGAGTCAACTGGATTGCAGCTACAAAAAATGCAGCTTTTTCAGAGAGAACAAATCATGCTACAACAGTTTCTAATGGGAAAATGTGGATAACAGGTGGTAATTTTGTTAATGAAATGAATGATGTTTGGTTTAGTACAGATGGCAAGACTTGGAAAGAAGCTATAAGTAATGCTTCTTTTTCACCACGCTCCGGGCATGCTATGGTAGATCTAAATGGAAGAATGTTTGTGATTGGAGGTCATGAAAATGGTGTTGAAAAAGGAGATGTTTGGGTGAGCAGTGATGGAGTTAAATGGAATTTAGCGACTAATCTGGCACCTTTTGGAGAACGAAGGGATCATGCGGCCGTAGTGTATGATAATAAGATCTGGGTTATTGGTGGCTATGATATCAATAATAATTTTCTAAATGATGTGTGGTATTCTCCAAATGGTTTTCAATGGTTTCTTGCTACAGCAAATGCAGATTTCCTTCCAAGAAGAAATCACGCATTAACTGTTAACGAAAAAGGAATGTGGTTAACGGCAGGAACCAGAAATAATGATTTTAAATATTTTAATGACGTGTGGTTTAGTAACGATGGTGTAACCTGGGCACAAATAAAAGCATCCAAAAACTTTCCAGAAAGAACAGAACATACATCTGTACACTATGATAAAAAATTATGGGTCATTAATGGATACGGTTTGGATCAAGGAAACTATTATGATTTTTATACCGATATCTGGTCTTTTGAATAAAAAAAGAAGAAAGAATGAGAATACTAAAATATACAAAATTTTTGTGCTTCGATTTAGACGAATGTACGCATCAAATTTATAAAAATAAGAACATGAAGAAATTAATTATAGGATTATTACTATGTACAGCTCCAATTTTTGGACAGCAACAAAATAATACAATAACAGTAAGAGGCGAGGCTTCTAAAAAAGTTGATATCAAGGAGTATATTGTTAATATAGAATTTAAAGATCTTGTAGCTGATGGATATCAAAATATAGAAGCCAAAAGCAGATCTCAAATTATCGAAGAATACAAAAATAAAATAAAAGAGATAGGTATAGATTTTAAAGAGTTTAAGCAAAATAAATTGTACGGAATCACTGCTTTAACGTATCGTACAACTTCGTATTATACTTATACAACTACATCTTTTGGAAAAGTAGAAAAGATGTTTGGACAACAAATGAAAGGTGTAACAATTACTTGGGTAGAAATATTTGCCAAGGAAAATACCAATACAGATCTTGCAGCATTGGATAAAATGGCAATACAAGATGCGATGAATAGAGCAAAGATAACAGCCACTAGTATCAATAAAAAGATTGGAGCCATCCAAAAAATAGAAACTTCCAGTAATAAATCATATTTATATTTTAATACAGCTAAACCTAACGAACTACATAAACATTATGTACAAGTAACTTTTGTTTTGGAGTAGTTCTTTTAAAAAAATCAGACATGAAAAAATTTGTAACACTTGTCTTTTTTGGATTTATAACAGGTATAGGACATGGACAACATTGCGGAAATGATATGACAACTCTAATTATTATTGATGTAAGATTCGATAATAAAATAGTAGATGATCTAAAAGTAACATTAGTTGATTCTTTAGGAAACAGATATTCTCGTGGGGTTCCTAATCCGATGTTAATGCAATCTCCATCACCTGATTTTTTTGATGAAATAAACTATCCTGAAGTTGTTTATCCTGTTTCTAATGTAGTCCTGAATTTTTGGAAGAATAATCGTTTTTATATGTTGTATAAATACGGTCTTAAACTTGAAGGGCTTTTTATCAAAATTGAGAAGCCTTTAGATATGAATAATAATTATAATTTTGAAACTACTATACACCGAATTCCAAAAGGGGCAAAGTATAGTTTTTGTACAGAAGGGCCTTTTTCTAAAGGAGTAAAGTATGAATATAAAGATGGTATTATAGAGTATGCTAAAACATTCGAACTATCTCCTCCTCCTCCAATTATACATTTGAACTAAATAAAGCCTAATCACAAAACCGGTTTCTAAGATGATTCAAAAAGACTAAAATTCATATCATAGGGAGGATTTGTGAGCCAATAAAGATTCTATTATTGGGTATTAGATAGGATTATTAATAACCGTCAAAGGATAACGAATCGTCAAACTTTTACAAAAAAAAAGATATCACAGCATTGCTAGATGATAATTTGATTAAAACGGTAAAATCAGATGCTAAAAACTTAAATATGACCAGAACTTATCGAAGTATAATTGAAAACCTGTATTAGTCGAATTTAAAAAGATCAAGAAAATGAAAAAATCAATATGTATTTGCTTTGTGTTGTTTTTTGGGCTATTAATTAGTTGTTCAAAAGATGATACTATAGAAAATAATGATAATGATACCACAGGAAGTGATACTCCTCCTGCTCCAATTGATCCAGTGAGTACTGATGATATAATTCATTATGTAACCCCTACAGGATCTGGTGCCTTAGATGGAACAAGTTGGGAAAACGCTTATCCAGGGACCTCATTACAAGATGCCATAGATGCTTCGGAAGCTGGTGATGAAGTTTGGGTGGCAACAGGAACATATATTACAACCCCTACTATGGATAGAACAATATCATTTAATATGAAAAATGGTGTAGCGATTTATGGAAGCTTTGCAGGTATCGAGACAATGCTTTCTGAGCGAAATTTGACTAATGGGATTACTAGTATATTAAGCGGCGAAATTGGTATTGTTGGAGCGGTCGATAATAGCTATACTGTAATTTATAACGAACAACTGGATGATACAGCAGTTATAGATGGATTTGAAATTAAGGGCGGTAATGACGACCGCCAACCAACATCTGGTGGAAACGGACTAGGTGGTGGTATTTACAATCATGGATATGGCTCAGGCGGATTTTGTAGCCCTATCATACGAAACTGCCTATTTACTCAAAATACAGCATCTTTTGGTGCGGGAGCCTTCAATAATGGTTATAATGGAGGACATACAGAACCCACTTATATAAATTGTATTTTTTATCAAAATCATGCATTAAATGAAGCAGGAGGTATGGATAGCTACGGAGTTCGAGGAAATGCGAGTCCTACAGTTATTAATTCAATTTTTTATGAAAACACTTCTGCCTCAAATGTAGGAGCCATGTATGCCTGGGGAGGTGGTCCGGGAGGAAATTGTAATCCTCAATTGATTAATTGTGTATTTGTCAATAACAGAGCTCTTAATGGATATGGAGGAGCTTTTATAGCAGATAATTTAGATGAAAACGGAACCACATCTTCTGGTTCATGCACAGTAACCTTACAGAATTGTATTGTCTGGGGTAACACCGCTACAGAAATAAGTCCACAATTTTATGTGCGAGGGCAAGGAGCACAAGTTGTAGCAACCTATTCTGATATAGATCTAATTGGACAAACTTCTCCGCACATAATTGCGGGTACAGCAACAGGAAATATTAATGCCAATCCATTATTTTCGAATATCGATATTGGTCCGGGAAGTGATGGAATTTGGAGAACTAATGATGATGGGTTGAAGTTACAAAGTCTATCACCATGTGTTGATACAGGAAATAATACCGGAGTGATCTCTACTGATATACTGTTTAATAATAGGATATTCAATGCTACAGTCGATATTGGAGCTTACGAATTTGAATAAGTAGTCTTTAAATTGACAAGGAATGATCCCATAAAAATAAATGTATAAAAAAGTAAAAAAATATAACACTAAAAAGCAATGGGTAAAAAGATGTTTTGGGTCTTTGGCTCTTCCTATGATTGTGGTGTCTATGATGATGGTGTTTCCGCAAAGTGATTTTGAAAAGTTGGTAAGACAAACAAATTATGACTTATCGCAATATCATAAATTACAAGAATATAAAGAGTATTATGCACTTAATGATGTTGGGCTAACAAACAAAGAGATTCATAAAATTAAGAATTCATATCATAGAGAAGACTTGTCAGCCGATAAAGATTCTATTATAGCATATTCTATCATTAGGTATTATAAAGATCGAATTATCGATAATCTTCAAAAAATAACAAATCACCAAACATTTACAAAGAAAGATATCATGGCATTGTTAGATGATGATTTGATTAAAATGGTAAAATCAGAGGACAATAAATTATTTCATTTTTCATTTGATGCAAAGGTATTTGGAGTATTATTTAGAGAACAAGTTTCTATACTGTACTATGACGATTCTGATTGGAGTGAACATCAAAGTATTCGTGTCGATAAAGAGAAGAAAACCCTGTATGAATTCTATCCAAACAGCTATAATACCATAGATACAATTAATACTGGTACAGGGGTCAAATATGTACTGATTGGGCATGATAAGGTGCGAGGGAATAACTTTATGGATCATATTAGTCTTTATACTTATGACAAGGGCAAAATTGTTAATAAATTCAATCATTCTTTGGCTCATGAAGGGGATGAATATACAATCAAGTATGACAAGATAAATCATGTTATAGATGTCGTATATATACCAAATAGGAAATATGCTGCATCAACAGATTGTTATTGTGATGAAGACGACGCTATTAAATCATATGGAAAAGAAAATAAAGTCCAAAGATGTGCCTATTCCTTTAAATTTAATGGAGATACGTTTGAATTCGTTAATTAATCTGCAGACATACTAAAATGAAAATGATTAATTTGGTTAAAGAATTAAACGGAAAAAAGAAAACTAGAACAAGTTTTGTTTGATTATCAAAAAACCAGAATACACAACGAGAAGTTATCATATATTTAGAATGAAATCAATATTCATTGCATCAATACTAATAGGTGTTCTATTTGGTTGTAAATCAAAAGGTGATAAAGAGAAATTAGTTAAACTAGAATTACAGGAATTAAATATTAGAATTTGGGTTCCGAAGGAACACTCTCTATTTAAGGGAGAGAATTATGTTAATGTAATTTTAAATCCGGATAAAAGATATAATAAAGGTTTTACTATCAAAAAAATGAATTTGGATATCCCAAAAAAACAATATTCAAAATATGCAGAATTGGAAAACGGGATCAGTATATTTTATGAAACTTTTGTTGCCGATAATCCAGGAAGCAGTGGAGGCAAAGAATATGATCTGAAAGGTTTTTTTGAGTTTAGAAATGAAATGTTTCTAGTTACATCTTCAGAATTAAAAGAATATGGAGAAGCTAATGCCGAATTTTGTTTGGTATATATATCCTCTATAGAAGAGTTAAAATAACATGTATGAGATCAGTATATAAGATTATAGTTTTATGCTTTGTTCTTGTTTCTTGTGTGAATTCACATAAAAACAATACGCTTACAAGTATAGAAACAGAAAGCGCAGAAGATAGAATAGCAATGCTGAAAAGAGAAATAGTAAGCAAATCAGAGTTTTATGATGCCGAATTTTTATTGTTTAATGTAAATGGGTTTACTAACTCTAGAATAACAAGCATTCCTGGACCATCATCTTGGGATTATCAGTTTGCAATAAAAGTAGAACCGTTAGAAGTTAAGCACTGGATCGCAGATTTTACTAAAATTGACGCTAAAGAATATACTTCTGATTGGACTAATAGTTTAGTTATCCATAGAAAGCAAAACTGGGAAATAAAATCAACACCAGAAGTCTATAAAAGAGAAGAAAGTAATACGTTTATCATAATATATCAAAAAGAGGGAATAGTATTTAAACGTATTCTAGGAGAGTAAAAACGAATTAAATTTAAGAATAAAAATGTACCATATAGTGACAAAAGTGATAGTAGTTTTTGGTTTTCTTTTTTGTAGTACAAGTTATGCACAGAAAAAAGAAATAGATATAAAAAAGGATCAATCGACACCTAAAGTATCCGATACGCTTAAGGTTGGATATACATACTGGTGGCCACAATCAGGACCTTTTATTGGTAATTGTGGTGATAGATATGCATTCGTTTTTTTAGGCACTATTCAACATATTGATAAACCAGTCGAGGATGATGATAGAGCGTATACTTCTCAAAAAGGAATTATAAAAATTGATAAAGTATTAACTTCAAGAGGTCTTAAGAAGAATACGTATAGTAAACAGAAATTCTTTGTTTCAGATTACTTCTATAAGCAAGATGTAAAAAAAGATGATCAGGTATTGGTATTCTGTTATGAGTATGAAGATAATTATAGCATTCCGGGAGGAAAGTCGATGTTAAAAATAGAAGATAGTAATGATCCTATTTTACTATCCGTTAAAAGATATATTCAGTCTGGTCAAAATGCATTAGAGCTAAAAAAGGATGTGACTTTATGGAAAAACTATGGTTTAGAGGCAGAGGTAAAACAGGTTATTGAATGTAGAGAAATGAGAGGTAAAGATTGAAGAACCTAAAGAGTTTTTACTACATCAATTATCATACATCATACATCAACATAAATATCTAAATTATATAGAAAAAGTATAGTATTTAAAGTACTCTAAGTGTTTTTACTCTAAAAACACAGTCAAACCCCTTAAAAAATGTCCGAATTCTTTGAATTTCAAACTTTTCGGATAGTACATATTCTTACCCATACTAGGTTTGTGCCATTAACTTTTAAAAATTATAAAAATGAAAGCAATAACAAATTTAGTAAAGGGAATGATGATAGTGATGGTATCGCTATTGGTCTTTTCATGTTCTGATGGGGAAGATGGAGCAATTGGACCTGCGGGTCAGGATGGAATTAACGGAGTTGATGGTACTAATGGAACAGACGGTAATGATGGTGGAGATGGCACCGATGGCCAAAATGGTGAAGATGGGCAGCCAGGAACAGCCAATGTCATTTATTCTGATTGGATTCCTGCTGATTTTCCAGGAGGAGGAGCTACTGATAAAAGTATGTTATTATTAAGTAGTCTAACTGCATTCGATAAAGATACTGATGCCATTTTGGTGTATGGTCGTAATCCAGCCAATGCCTTGTTTTTTAATGTATATAAACTTCCTTATTTTAATATAGATAATGAAGAATTTTATAATATGGTATTGGGCGAAGGATTTGGTTTCGAATCTTTGCGGGTTGAGGCCAGAACAACCGATGGACTTTTAAAAGCGTTTGGGTTTTTTGATGATTTTAGATATGTAATTATACCTGGAGGAGTTGCAACAAACCCTACTTCTTCCGCTACAAAATCTGCAAAAGACTATTCATCTATGTCCTATGATGAAATCATAACTTTATTTAATATCCCAGAATAATCTTTATAACCAATCATTAATTTGAATTATGTATAGTGAGCAATGCCCTTGTATTGCTCACTTTTTTATATGAATAAATTCTGAAATTTGAATGATATAAATAATGCTGAGATATGATTTATCATTTGTGCTCTATTTTTTTAGTCTAAATTAGTAGTCCTAAATTCTTTTTTATGACGCTTACTATGAGTATTCCAGCCTTGTTATTTCCTGCAATATCACTAACTATGTTAGCCTATAATGCGAGATATTTGGCTATTGCAGCATTGATACGGCAATTACATAAGGAATATTTGACTTCACGATCAAAAAACATCGTATTACAGATCAAAAATTTAAGAAAACGATTATGGTTGATTAGAAATATGCAAGCCATAGCTATTGCTAGCTTTCTCACCAGTGTAATTACCATGTTTTTATTGTATGTAGAAAAGATATCTTGGGCCAATATAGTATTTGGGATTAGTCTTTTTTTACTTATGATTTCACTTTTTTTATCATTTATAGAAGTTCAAATCTCTACCAAAGCACTTGCTATTAGGCTTAATAGAATCGAAGAGGATACGTAAGAAATCCTTATCTTGTTATGATAAATAGTACCGAATGCTTCAAAATGAACTTTTTAATAATGTAATTCAAGATTTCAATGCTGGATATTGGGAGCTGTATGATGATCCAGAAAGAGAAGTTTGGTCAGAAAAGTTTTATGATAGTTTAGGATATACAAAAGATGAATTTGAGTCAAAAATAGATTATTTTTTAGAACACTTGATACATCAGGAGGATATTGAGTTATTTAGAGATAATTTTTTTAGCTATCGACGTAATGCTGTAAATTTTAAGCAGCATATAAAAATTCTCGATAAAAAAGGAAATTATAAGCTATATAGATGTGCAACTAATGATGAGTTACCAGTAAATATAAAATCTAAGATTAACCTTATCTTTTTTATTGAAATCAAACTAGAACCTGAGCAGGATATTACAAAAGATAATTTCTACTATAAAGAAACTGCCCAAATGACAGCTACGGGGAGTTGGTATGTAGATTTTGAGGAAAGGAAAAGTTTCTGGGATTTTGAAACCAGAAGAATTTTAGAATATGCCGATGACTATATTCCTTCTCTTAAGGATTCTGCCAACTACTACGCAGAGGATTCGAGGCAACAAGCAGCAGATTTGTTTTTTAATTGTGCGATGGTGGGTACACCTTTTAATACCGAAATAAAGATGGTAACCGCTAACAATAGAGTGTTTTGGGTGCGAGCTATAGGAAAACCGGTATATAATGAAAATAAAGAAATAGTTGGGATTAGAGGTGTTTTTCAGGACATAGATGAAATCAAAAGGAAAGAATTAAGTCTGCAAAAGTCAATGGATATTATCGCATCTCAGAATTCTAGACTTTTCAATTTTGCTCATATCGTATCTCACAATCTTAGGTCGCATACCAGTAACCTGTCTTTATTAGTACAATTGATTGAAGATATAGATAACCCCGAGGAAAAGATTGGATTGATCAAAGAAATTAAACAGATATCATATAGTCTAAATACAACTATTGAACACCTTAATGAGATTGTAGCGATACATACAAATAAGGATCAGGAAAAAAAACCCGTCAAATTTCAGGATGCTTTTAATTTGGTTAAAAGTGGAATAGGACAAATGATTTCTATGAGTAAGACTAAAATCAAGACAGATTTTAGTGAATTAAATACGATTAATTATATTTCTGCGTATTTAGAGAGTATCCTATTAAACTTAATAACAAATGCTATAAAATATAAACATAAGGACAGAGACCCGGTAGTAGAAATCAAAAGCTATTCTATAGGTAGTAAAGAGTGCTTAAAAGTCACAGATAATGGTCGCGGAATTGATATGAAACTGTTCAAGGATAAAATATTTGGTATGTATAAAACATTTCATTACAATAAGGATGCGGTAGGAATCGGGTTGTTTTTAACAAAAAATCAGGTAGAATCATTAGATGGAAAAATTACTGTAGAGAGCGAAGTAGATAAAGGAACAACTTTTATAATTGAATTTTAAAAATAAATAACCCCACAGATCATGAGTCATAAAATAGGATTAGCTTGTATTATTGATGACGACAATATGTATGTAAATCTTGTAAAAAGGATTGTAGAAGCAAAAAACCTTTGTAAAAACTTAATGGTATTTCAAAATGGTAAGGATGCTCTTAATTATTTTGAGGCTATTTTGACTAATTTAAATAAAAGAACAATTCCCGAAATAATATTTCTTGATTTAAATATGCCAGTAATGGACGGATGGGAGTTTTTGGACAACTTCACTAAAATCAAAAACAAACTCGGAAAAACAATTACACTATACATTGTAAGTTCCTCAATTAATCCAGTGGATATAGAAAGGGCAAAAAGCATTAATACAGTAAAAGATTATCTTATAAAACCAGTTACAATAGAAGACTTAGAGACTATCTTTTTAAAACAAACTTTATAAAAAAAGCTTCACGTATAGAGAAGCTTTTTTTTTAAATATTCTATTAAAGGAATTTCTTAGATTTGCGATACCCTAAGTGTATTTACCATTCCTTTTGCGGTGATAGGCATTGCTGCAAGATTAATCAACATATCTCCCTGCTCTACAAACCCACGTTCCAGTGCAATTTTATTAATATCTTCTACAGTTTCGTCGGTACTTACAAATCTATCATAGAAAAAAGCCTTAACTCCCCATAAAAGGCTAAGTTGAGATAAGATTCTATGATTACTGGTAAAGACCAAAATATGAGCATCTGGTCTCCAAGCAGAGATTTGAAATGCTGTATAGCCACTATTAGTAAGAGTACAGATTGCTTTTGCCTCAATTTCATTAGCCATTGTTGCAGCATGGTAACAAATAGATTTTGTAATAAATCTATTTGTTCTGATGTGAGGAGGGTTTTGAGGAACCGTTATTAAATCAGAATTTTCTACACTTTTAATGATATTAGACATAGTTTCAATCACCTGTACAGGATATTTCCCTACAGAAGTTTCTCCTGATAGCATAACGGCGTCAGCTCCATCCATTACAGAATTGGCTACATCATTTACCTCGGCACGTGTTGGCGTAAGGCTATCGATCATTGTTTCCATCATCTGTGTAGCAATAATGACAGGTATTCTTGCAGTTTTAGCTTTGAGCACTAAATTTTTCTGAATTAACGGTACTTCCTGAGCAGGAATTTCTACTCCAAGATCTCCTCTTGCCACCATCAATCCATCGCAATAAGCTACAATCTTATCAATATTTTCTACTCCTTCGGGCTTCTCTATTTTAGCAATAATTGGAATTTTATGCTCACTATGTTCCTTTATGAGATCTTGTAATTCTATTAAATCCTGGGCATGTCGCACAAAAGATAATGCCATCCAGTCAACTCCTTGTTCGCATGCAAAAATTGCATCTTTTATATCTTTTTCCGTTAGTGCCGGTAAAGAAATGCTAGTATTAGGAAGGTTCACTCCTTTTTTAGATTTTAGAGGACCTCCTTGTATTACTTTGGTCTTAACCGTATCTTTTTTGTTAGAAGAGATAACTTCAAAAATTAATTTACCATCGTCTAATAATATTCTTTCGCCTGCTTTTACATCTTTTGGGAAACTTTCATAATTCATATAGACCTCTTTAGAGGTGCCTTCAAAAGGTTTACCGGTTACAAAACTGATTATATCACCATCATTAGCAATAATATCTCTTTTCATAACACCTACACGCAATTTAGGGCCTTGTAAGTCTCCAAGTATAGATGCATTGTAGCCATGTTCTTTACTTAGTTTTCGTATAATCTTTATGCGCTCTTTCACATCACTATAATCAGCATGAGAGAAATTTATTCTGAAAACATTTACACCTGCTTCCAACATTTTTTTTAATATCTCTTCACTACTGGTCGCGGGTCCAAGAGTAGCGACTATTTTAGTTCTTTTACGTTTTGGCATTATTCGAATATTAGGTTGTTCTTTGATTTAAGTGTAGCATATTCTAAAGGATATGCTGTTATAATTTGTGAAATGGTAAGCATGTCTATAAGTAAAGATTTACTTGAAAAATTTGATGCTTCAGTTTCAATTTTTAGAAAATAATCTACATTTTTTAATTCTGGAATTAAATATTTTGTGGTATATGTATTCTCTATAGTTGTAAATAGCCCTTCAGAAATCTTATTTTCTGATTTTATTTGGGATTGAAATTTATTTCCTATAAGACTATATGTGCTATATTGAAAATGATCATCATACTGGTACAAAGGAAAATTTGCAGTGAGATCATTATACTCAAAATTAATATCTTCTTTTTTTCTATAGAGCTTTAAATTCAGGTTTTTATTCAATAAAAAAGCCAACCGATATGAAGCTAATGAACAATGAATGGCAATGAGTTCATAATCATCATCGGCAAAGGCATCTAATACTAACCGTTGAACAGCCACTTTGATTTTTTTGTTTCCGATTTAACGCGAAATATACAAATAAATTAACCTAACAAGTTTAATTAGAGATAAAGTTATTTTACGAAAACGATTGAGTTAGTATCTTTTAACTATAAAAAAAATAGTTTTTCTAAGATGTGTATATTTTGCCTAATTTGATAAGAAAAATTCTAATGCTATTTAGATGTTTATTTTAGATTGAAATGCAAAATAAGCTCTTTTTGAAGCTTTTTCTTCTGCTTTCTTTTTTGAAGTAGCTCTCGCTTTTGCGACTACTTTGTCATCTATCCATAATTTTACGGCAAAATGTTTCATTTCATCCTTACCGGTATCTTCATATACTTCGTAGCTAAATACTTTTTTCTCTTTTTGACACCATTCTATCAATAAGCTTTTATAACTAATGATTTGTCCTTCGAGGCTTTCGATATCAACATATGGATCGATTACAGCTTCTTTAATAAATCGTTCACAATATACAAAGCCACGATCCAGGTAAATGGCACCTATTAGTGCTTCAAAAAGATTTCCATGTATATTTATTCCAAATTGAGATTTAGGAATATTGGTGCGTACCAATTCAATTAGTTTAAGATCTTTACCTAGTTCATTAAGGTGTTTTCTGCTTACTACTTTGGCTCTCATTTTGGTCAAATACCCTTCATTGCCTTCTGGTACTTCTTTAAATAAGTGCGCCGCAATAACACTACTTAACATAGCATCACCTAGAAACTCTAGCCTTTCAAAATTAACAGCATTTCCTTTATTGTCTTTTAAATTTAAAGACCTGTGCGTAAATGCTTTTTCATAAGGCTTAATGTTTTTGGGCTTAAAATTTAGTATTTTTTGAATTTTGGAAAAAAAATTCCCGTTCTTTTCAGAGCGGGAATTTAGTATGTTTCGAATAACATTCATTTATTCGTTCAGTTTTTTAAATAACACACAAGCATTATGACCTCCGAAACCAAAAGTATTACTCATTGCGTATGTGATTTCACGTTTTTGAGCTTTGTTTAATGTCAAATTCAATGAAGAATCTATGTTTTCATCCACAGTAGTGTGATTGATAGTAGGAGGTACTATACTTTTTTGCATAGCCAAAATAGAAGAAATAGCTTCTATAGCTCCAGCTGCACCAAGTAAGTGTCCTGTCATAGATTTCGTTGAATTGATATTGATGTTAGGTGCATGATCTCCAAAAACCTTGGTAATAGCTTTCAATTCTGCAACATCTCCTAATGGAGTGGATGTTCCATGAGTGTTTATAGCGTCTACCTGTTCTGGTGATATACCTGCATCTTTTAAACAATTAAGCATCACGCGTTCTACACCTATTCCATCTGGATGCGGAGCTGTCATGTGATATGCATCACTAGACATTCCACCACCAACGACTTCGGCATAGATTTTAGCACCTCGTGCTTTTGCGTGTTCATATTCTTCAAGAATAAGAGCTCCACTACCTTCTCCAAGAACGAAACCATCTCTGGTTGCGTCAAATGGTCTGGAGGCAGTTTCCGGGCTTTCATTTCTTGTAGACAAAGCGTGCATCGCATTAAATCCTCCCATACCAGCTATAGTAACAGCAGCTTCACTTCCTCCTGTAATGATAATGTCACAATGGCCCAAACGAATATAGTTTAGCGCATCGATCATTGCATTTGCAGAAGAAGCACAAGCAGAAACTGTGGTATAGTTAGGTCCCATAAAACCATTTCGGATAGAAATATGACCAGGAGCAATATCGGCGATCATTTTCGGGATAAAGAAAGGATTGAAACGAGGTGTTCCATTTCCATTGGCATAGCCAATTACTTCTTCCTGAAAAGTTTCTATTCCGCCAATTCCTGCACCCCAGATCACACCAACTCTAAATTTATCAACCTTTTCTAGGTCAATAGCGGCATCTTTTATAGCTTCTTCAGAAGATACTATAGCATACTGCGCAAATTTATCAAGTTTTCGTGCTTCTTTTCTATCAAAATAGTCTGTGGGAGAATAATTTTTGACTTCGCAAGCAAATTTAGTCTTGAAATTTTCGGTATCGAAATAAGTAATGGGAGCACAACCGCTTTTTCCATTTACTAATCCATCCCAATATTCATCAATATTGTTACCTATAGGTGTTAATGCACCTAGTCCTGTGACTACAACTCGCTTAAGATTCATATTTTGTCGTGAAGTTATTACTTTGCGTCTTCAATATAAGATATTGCTTGACCTACTGTTGCGATGTTTTCAGCTTGATCGTCTGGAATCTGAATATCGAACTCTTTTTCGAATTCCATAATCAATTCTACAGTG
This sequence comes from Aquimarina macrocephali, assembly GCF_051627225.1. Taxonomy (NCBI): domain Bacteria; kingdom Pseudomonadati; phylum Bacteroidota; class Flavobacteriia; order Flavobacteriales; family Flavobacteriaceae; genus Aquimarina; species Aquimarina macrocephali. The sequence continues at coordinate 1,803,574 of NZ_CP151795.1, read as the reverse complement.
TCTAATGAATCAGCGCCTAAATCGTTTGTGAAACTAGCTTCATTTACAACTTCGTTTTCGTCTACTCCTAATTTGTCAACGATTATCGCTTTTACTCTTGATGCAATGTCTGACATAATGTTTAATTTTAATTTTTTAATTAGGTGGCAAAAATAAAAAACTTTATTTTAAAACCCCACAATCCCATAAAAATGTATTTGTATTTTATCAAATATAGCGAAGTATTGCCTTTTTGCTGCCTAAAATTGAATAATAATTATTTTTTTTGTGCTCTCTAATTAACAACTTTATCATACTATCTATGAAGCGTATTATAATTTTTGCTTCCGGCTCAGGTACCAATGCCGAAAATATAATTAAGTACTTCCACGAGCGAAAAATTGCCGAGGTTACACATGTGTTCTCTAACAACCTGCGTGCCAAAGTATTAAAAAGAGCTCACGCCCTGAAAGTAAAGGCGTTACACTTTGACAAAGAGTCATTTTATGACACAAATGAGGTGCTTAATATCTTAAAAGATGCCAAACCTGACATTATTGTACTAGCTGGGTTCTTATGGATTTTCCCTAAAAAAATCATCGAGATCTTCCCTGATAAAGTGATAAATGTTCATCCTGCATTATTACCAAAATATGGTGGAAAAGGAATGTATGGGCACCATGTACATGAAGCTGTAATTAGAAATAAAGAAAAAGAAAGTGGTATTACAATCCATTATGTAAACGAACATTATGATGAGGGAGCGATAGTTTTTCAGGCTAAAACATCAATTTCTGAAGGAGATTCTGCCGATGATGTAGCACAGGCAATCCATAAATTAGAATATAAATATTTTCCAATCGTTATAGAAGAACTGCTTTTTGATAATAAAAAAAGTAATGAGTAGTGATGCTTATTAGTTAGAAACGAAAGGAATATTGTATATACTATTAATTTAATTGTTTATTATAGCGTTCGAGCGGGCTATACGTTACAATTCCTCTCCCGAGTACTCGGGATGCGGTATTTTCACTACTATCCCTAACGCAAAAACCGTTTAAAAAGAAAAATTTCTATCAACCAACAACGATCAATTAATAAGAATGGCTAAGAAAGAAAAATTTTATGTGGTTTGGGAAGGACACAAGCCTGGGATTTACACCAAATGGGATGATTGTAAAGCGGCTGTTAAGGGGTATGCCGGCGCAAAGTATAAATCTTTTGATTCTTTTGATATTGCAAAAAAAGCATATAATGGAGATTATGAGGACTATAAAGGGAAGAGTAAACCTAAAAAAACACTTACTGCAGCACAATTATCAAAAATAGGAGAACCTAATTTATATTCTATAGCAGTAGATGCTGCTTCTAGTGGTAATCCCGGTAAGATGGAATACCGGGGAGTAGATACCCAAACCGAAAAACAGCTTTTTCACCAGGGACCTTTTAGACAAGGCACAAATAATATAGGAGAGTTTTTGGCACTTGTGCATGGTCTTGCATATCTTAAAAAGAAAAATAGTGATCGTATTATTTATTCTGATTCTAAGATAGCAATAGGATGGGTAAAACAAAAGACATGTAGAACAAAGCTGAAACGAACTGCAAAAAACAAAGAAGTCTTTGATTTGGTAGATCGAGCAACACAATGGCTCAAAGAAAATACATATATAACTACAATTGTAAAATGGGAAACCAAAGCATGGGGAGAAATACCTGCAGATTTTGGTAGAAAATAGTTTTAAAAAGATTTTTTAGGATAATAATGTATATGCAAAATGCTCCGGTATTCTTCCGGAGCATTTTTATATAAATAAGATTTTTTAATCTAATGTATTGAACAAACTAGGTTTGTGATTACTTTATTTTAGTTACCACATGCTCCAAGATTATTCCATGATGTTGCAGTTTTTTGGTATAAAGTACCGTTATATGTTACTTTATCTCCAGTAGAATAAGAAGTGCTACTGTTATATGCAGATACACCAGCACAAATATCAGTACTAGGAGCGCTATCACAAGCTCCAAGGTTATTCCATGAAGTAGCAGTTTTTTGGTATAAATCTCCATTATATGTTACTTTATCTCCAGTAGAATAAGAAGTGTTACTATTATATGCAGCAACACCATCACAGTTACCACCACCAGTATTAGAACCAGGATATATAGTAGCTATAAAAGATTTATCTGTTGCAGATAATTGAGAATTACTTCCTACGGAAACACCATCTGTAGTATGTGCTGCAGGAATAGGGTAATGCATTATTGATAATGGATCGTATGCACTGTAGTTAGAAATATTTGCTTCATAACGTCTGAATAGGTTGTTATCTACCTGTGCTCTACTCCAGTTGTTTGGTGGTCCAGCATAGTATGCATAAACTGCCTCTTTATCCCAGTTAATTCCAGCTACAGGATTTTGATGTTCGTGAATCAAACCAAGAGCATGTCCAAATTCGTGAATTGTAGTTCTTCTAAACTCTGTATCAGAAGTGTTGTTGTTAAACCATCCAAAATGCATACTATGTGCATGGTCATTAGAATCAGTTCCTAAATAAGACCAAGATCCACCATCGTTTGCAAATTGACCTTCTTTAAAACCAATTTTGATGTTAGCACTGCTGTTTGAAGAAACCCATTCAAATTTAATATTTGCATGACTTTCCCAAGCTACAGCATATTGCTTAACTTTGGATTGTACAAAATTATTACCATTTAAGAATTTCACTCGAATAGTTTGACCGGCTTGCCATTCTTTTGCTTTAACACTGGCAGCTTTTGAATCATTCTCGTTAGTATTCCATTTTTCGACACATACATGAGCAGCTTTTGCATCTGCATGTTGATTTGTTTCGATAATGTCTTCAGAATCTTTTTCGCAATTGAAGAATAAAACCGACAGCGAAGTAGCTAAAACGAGTTTAGCTAAATTTAATTTTTTCATAATTAATTATAAGTTTGAGTTTGTATTGGGTAAATAACGTTATTTTTTTAAGATTATTTTAGCATTTTTTAATTTTTTTTTTGGATATTATAGTTTTTTCTAAATTTTAGCGCCAAAAAATTATCATTTTCATAAATTAATAAGCATAAATCGAAATTATTTTCAATAGAATAGAATGTAGAGGTTAAATCCTGATTTAAAGCATGTTGTGGTTGAAATTGAAAAGACCAAAATCATATAGCAATTTGTAAAAGGAGTATTACGTGCTTACCATTTCTGTAATGAGTAATAAAATTTAGATTTCTTGATTTAAATTTATCAAACAGCAAGTAAAATCATAAAGAAAAATACTTGTAGATTCTGATAGAAAATAACCTTTGTATTAATCTTCTTGGTACTTAAAAGTAAAACGTATATTTGCAAAAAAATTATAACGCTAGTTGTATGAGTAAATTACTTATTGTAGGTTCTATCGCCTTTGATGCTATTGAAACGCCTTTTGGTAAAACAGATAAGATATTAGGAGGAGCAGCGCCTTATATTGCGCTTTCTGCCTCAAATTTCAATGTTTCTTCAGCAGTTGTCTCTGTAGTTGGAGAAGATTTCCCTTTGGATTATCTTTCTCTCCTTCAGAAAAAAAATATTGACACGTCTGCTGTAGAAATCGTAAAAGGAGGAAAGACTTTTTTCTGGAGTGGTCGATATCATAATGATTTAAATTCAAGAGATACATTAGATACACAACTTAATGTACTTGCTGATTTTAATCCTGTGGTTCCTGATGATTACAAAGATGCTGACATTGTGATGCTAGGAAATCTAAACCCGTTAGTACAACTTGGTGTTTTAGAACAACTTACTACTACCCCAAAACTTACGATATTAGATACTATGAATTTTTGGATGGAAGATGCTTTTTTAGGAGATCTTCTAAAAGTGATTTCAAAAGTAGATGTAATTACTATCAATGATGAAGAGGCTAGACAATTAAGCGGAGAATATTCTTTGGTAAAAGCAGCCAGAGCAATCGAAAAGATGGGCCCAAAGTATGTTGTGATTAAAAAAGGAGAACATGGGGCTTTATTATTCCATAAAGAACAGATTTTCTTTGCTCCTGCACTACCATTAGAAGAAGTTTTTGATCCTACCGGTGCTGGAGATACATTTGCAGGAGGTTTCTCGGGATATCTAACCAAGACAGATGATATTTCATTTGAGAATATGAAAAAAGCAATTATCCATGCTTCAAACCTCGCATCTTTTTGTGTAGAGAAATTTGGTACAGAGCGAATGGAAAATTTAAATCGTGATGAGGTCCAGAAGCGACTTCAGCAGTTTAGAGAGTTAACACAATTCGAGATAGAATTGTCTTGATATAAAGTATAGCCCTAAAGCAATTGTTTGGGGCTTTTTTAATTATGATTAACACAACAACATTTAGAATTTTGGAATACAATGAGTGATGCGTTAAAACACGAATGCGGTATAGCATTTATCAGACTACTAAAACCATTAGAGTATTATAAAGAAAAATACGGTAGTGCATTTTATGGAGTAAATAAAATGTATCTAATGATGGAAAAACAACATAATCGCGGTCAAGATGGTGCTGGATTTGCAAGTATTAAATTAGACACGGCTCCTGGTGAACGATACATAAGCAGGGTTCGATCTAGTGAATCACAGCCAATACAAGATATTTTTTCTCAGATTAATGATAGAATTAATAAAGAATTGGTGGATCATCCAGAATATGCTGATGATGTCGAACTACAGAAAAAGAATATTCCTTATATAGGAGAAGTACTTCTGGGACATGTGCGTTACGGGACATTTGGCAAGAATAGTGTAGAGAGTGTTCATCCTTTTTTAAGACAGAACAATTGGATGCATCGTAATCTTATTGTAGCAGGTAACTTCAATATGACTAACAATGATGTGTTATTTAATAATCTTGTAAGATTAGGACAGCACCCAAAAGATAAGGTAGATACCGTTACTGTAATGGAAAAAATCGGCCACTTTTTGGATTCTGAAGTAGCCAAGTTATATAAGAAATTAAAGAAAGAAGGGTTTAATAAAAATGAAGCCTCTCCGCAAATTGCAGAACGATTAAATGTGGCTAAAATCCTTAAAAAATCATCAAGAGACTGGGATGGAGGTTATGCCATGGCAGGAATGCTTGGACATGGTGATGCTTTTGTTTTAAGAGATCCTGCAGGAATCAGGCCAACATACTATTATAAAGACGATGAAGTGGTAGTTGTAGCATCAGAAAGGCCTGTTATTCAAACAGTATTTAATGTTGCTTTTGATGATGTACTAGAGCTTGATCCGGGAAAAGCAATTATCGTCAAAAAGAACGGAGATACTTCTGTAGATAGAATTATTGATCCACTAGAACGGAAAGCATGTTCTTTTGAACGTATTTATTTTTCACGTGGAAGTGATGCTGAGATTTATGAGGAAAGAAAGAGTTTAGGAAGGTTGATTATGCCTCAGGTCTTAAAAGAAATTAATCATGATACAGTAAATACTGTTTTTTCTTTTATTCCGAACACAGCCGAAACCTCTTTCTACGGTATGGTTGAAGCTGCTCAGGATGAATTAAATAAGCAGAAGAACGAAACTATACTTTCAGAAAAAGAAACATTAACAGATGAGCGTCTATCAGAAATTCTCTCATACAGATTAAGAACAGAGAAAATTGCAATCAAAGATGCTAAGCTTCGTACCTTTATTACAGAAGATAGTAGTAGAGATGATTTGGTAGCTCATGTCTATGATGTGACTTATGGTGTAGTAAAACAAGAAGATAATTTAGTCATAATTGATGATAGTATCGTTAGAGGAACAACGCTGAAAAAGAGTATTATCAAGATGATGGATAGATTGAAGCCAAAGAAAATCGTTATTGTTTCTTCGGCACCGCAAATTCGTTATCCTGATTGTTACGGAATTGATATGGCAAGATTAGAAGGTTTAATCGCATTTAAAGCAACATTAGAGCTTTTAAAAGAAAATGGGAATTATGATTTGGTAGAGCAGGTTTATGAAAAATGTAAAGCTCAAGAAAATCTGGTAGACTCAGAGGTGCAAAATTTTGTAAAAGAAATCTATAGCGGATTTTCTGATCAGGAAATAAGTGATAAAATATCAGAATTGTTAAGTGATACATCAGTAAAAGCTAAAGTAAAGATTATTTATCAGACCGTTGATAACCTTCATCAGGCGTGTCCTAAGAACCTTGGAGATTGGTATTTTACAGGAGATTATCCAACAATAGGAGGAAACAGAGTTGTAAATAAGGCTTTTATAAACTTCTTTGAAGGTAAAAATGAAAGAGCTTATTAAAAAAACAAAAATGTTTGTTGTTAAAAAGGGTTAATTTGTGTATTTCAACAAGTATTTTGACCTTTCGTCTAAAACATTTTTTCACTATGAAATAACGTTCTATATTAGCAAAGCCATAGCATAAGTAGGTTAAGTTCATGGTAGATTTGGGGCAAAAAAAGGTGGTTCTTCCACCTTTTTTTATTTTCCAACATTTCGTAACACTTTCACATAAAAAAGAGTCACAATACTGCAACTCTTTTTCTTTTTGTTAAATATATAATATCACTTATTTTCCTTGAGCATATCGGCTAGCCACTTCGTTCCAGTCAATTACATTAAAAAATGCTGAAACATAATCCGGACGACGGTTTTGATAGTTTAAATAATATGCATGTTCCCAAACATCTAGTGCAAGGATAGGAGTTCCTCCACATCCAATACCTGGCATTAGAGGATTATCTTGATTAGGTGTAGAGCAGATTTCTACTTTCCCTCCTTGATGTACACATAACCAAGCCCATCCAGATCCAAATCTGGTCGCAGCTGCTTTTGAGAATGCTTCTTTAAAAGCATCAAAAGATCCATATGCAGCATTAATTGCATCTGCAATCTCACCAGAAGGTTTTTCTCCACCATTAGGTGACATTATCTCCCAAAATAAATTATGATTATAATATCCACCACCGTTATTTCTAACAGCACCGTTTGACATATCTAGATTAATAAGAATATTTTCAATGGTTTTACCCTCAAGATCAGTTCCTTCAAGTGCAGCATTTAATTTACTAGTATATCCAGCATGATGTTTATCATGATGAATTTCCATGGTACGAGCATCTATATGAGGTTCTAACGCATCAAAAGCGTAGTTTAATTTTGGTAATTCGAATGACATATGTTATTATTTTAATTAATAAAAAATAAAAGCGACATCAAATTTAACAATTCGAATGATGAATAAAAATTTATAATTGTTATAAATTAATTAAAACCCGCAGGATAGTAAAAACAACCTTTTTGTTATTATAATTTTATAGAAATCGATAGTATAAGAATTTCGGGTTTTAGTATTTTAGTAAAAAAAAGAATTGAATTCGACTACTGCTTTTATTGTTTATAATGCTGCTGCTGGTGCCGGTAAAACCTATACTTTGGTAAAAGCATATTTAATTGCTCTTTTAAAAGGAGAGTTTAGGGACAGTTATAAGAATATCTTGGCAATTACTTTTACAAATAAAGCAGTTGCCGAGATGAAATCCAGAATATTAGAGAACCTTGTTGCTATTAGTGCTCTTGATACTTCGTCAAAACACCAGAGTTTACTAAATGAATTAAGTGCAGAGACCAAAATTCCTGAACTCGAACTTAAACAAAAAGCAAAACGAATTCTTAGAAGTATTCTTCATAATTATGCGGCATTTGATGTTGTTACTATTGATACATTTACACATAGAGTAATCAGGACATTTGCACATGATTTAGGGATTCCTATGAATTTTGAGATCGAAATGGATACAGATTCTTTAATTGAAGAAGCTGTAGACGCAGTAGTTGCCAAGATAGGACTAAACGAAGAGTTGACCAGGTTGATTGTTGATTTTGCAATCAGCAAGCTTGAGGATGATAAAAGTTGGGATATCACTATAGAGCTTAATAAGATAGCCAGATTGTTGTTTAGTGAAAATGATAGAGAACATCTCAATAAACTTTCGCATAAAACAATTACTGATTTTGAGATCCTGAAAAAACAGTTGAATCACAGAGTTGCCGAATGTAAGAAAGATATTATTTCTGAGTCGAATACAATTTTACAATTAATAAAAACCCAAGGAGTAGAATATACAGATTTTACTCGCAGCTCAATTCCTAACCATTTTTTAAAACTTGTAGAAGGTGAAGTGAAAGCAGATTTTAAAGCAGTCTGGAAACAGAATATACAAGAAGCTTCTTTCTATAATGCTAAGTTAGACTCTCATAAAAAAGAAATAATCGATAGCATTAGACCCGCTATAGAAGAAGCCTTTCTAAAAACAAAGCAATCATTAATACGAATTGGTTTTTTCCAGAACATTACCAAAAACCTTACCCCTCTTTCAGTATTAAATACAATTAATAAAGAGTTAATCGAAATCAAAAAGGAAAGAAAAATTCTATTGATATCAGAATTTAATACGATTATAAGTAATGCAATTAAGGATCAGCCAGCTCCGTTTATATACGAACGTTTAGGAGAGCGGTATAGAGATTATTTTATTGATGAATTTCAGGATACTTCAGAATTACAATGGAGTAATTTGATCCCTCTTATTGATAATGCGGTTTCAACAGAAACGTTAACAGGTAAAAGAGGGCAAGTTACCATAGTAGGAGATGCAAAACAGGCAATTTATCGATGGAGAGGAGGGAAAGCAGAACAATTTATCAATTTATCTTCTGATGAAAACCCTTTTTCGATACAAGAAAAACAAGTTCTTAATCTCCCTAGAAACTATCGTAGTCACGAAGAAATTATTAAATTCAATAATAGCCTATTCACCTTTTTATCTGGTGATTTTAAAAATGAAAAACATCGGGAATTATATGTATTGGGTAATAAACAAGAAGTTAACTCCAAAAAAGATGGATATATTAATATATCATTTGTTGAAGCTAAAAATGTAGCTCAGGAGAATGACTTATACCCCGAGAAAGTATATGAAACTGTACTCGAACTAAACAAAAAGGGATATCCTCTCAATGAAATATGTGTTATCGTAAGAAAGCAAAAAGAAGGAGCTGCCATAGCAGATCTTCTTACCCAGAAAGGACTATCTATAATTTCTTCAGAGACATTATTAATTAATAATGCTCCTCAAGTTGTATTTATTATTGACCTACTTACCTGGTGTATACAACCAGATCATCTACAATCAAAAATCAACGTATTACATTTCTTGACCGAGAAGTTTTCAATAGAAGAAAAGCATTTATTTCTGGAAAAAATGATAAATAGTAATAAGAATACATTTTCCTCTGAGCTTAAAACTCTAGGTCTTGATTTTGATCTTACCAAAGTAGCTATAAAACCTCTTTATGATGCAGTAGAATATATTATAGCCAGTTTTTCTCTTGCCGATAAAACTACAGCGTACATACAATTTTTCCTGGATGTTGTGTTTGCATTTACTCAAAAACATACAGAAGGTATTGTAGGTTTTTTAGGGTATTGGCATGTCAAAAAAGATAAATTAAGCATTGTTGCTCCAGAAACAGAGCAGGCAATTCAGATCATGACAATACACAAGGCAAAAGGACTGGAGTTTCCTTGTGTTATTTATCCATATGCTAATATTGATATCTATGAAGAAATAGAGCCCAAAACATGGTTAGCAGTGGATAGCAAAAAATATGACAATTTTGAAGAAGTATTTATCAACTATAATAAAGGTATATCTGAGTATGGTAAAGATGCAGAAGAAATTGTTTTAAACAGACAAGCTCAATTAGAATTAGATGCATTTAATCTATTATATGTAGTACTTACTCGTGCAAAAGAACAGCTGTATATTGTTTCTAATTTGAAATTAAATTCTAAAGGAGAAAGTAATCCAAATACTTTTTCTGGGAAATTAATTGCGTATCTAAAACATTTGGATCAATGGAATCCTCAAAAAACGGAATATACTTTTGGTCACTCTTTAAAACCAGAGGTTATAAACACAGATATAGAAGACAAGCCAAAAGTGGTTAAACTTTCTAGATTCGAGGATTCCTCGAGAAAATATAAGGTAAATATTGTAACTAATTCTGGTAAACTATGGGATACATCTCAACAGAGTGCAATAGAAAAAGGAAATTTGATACATGATCTTATGGCTTCTATAGATACATATAAGGATGTGAAAAGAGTTGTTGAGGAAGCATACAAAACAGGAGAAATTACTATTTCTGAAAAAGAAATACTTCATGACGAAATAAAGGATATTGTAGACCACCCAGAGCTTTCTCAATACTTCTCTTTAGACAATATAGTGCATAATGAAAGAGATATAATTTCTAATGGAAGATTATTTCGACCTGATCGAATAGTAATTGATAAAAATAATCTAACGACCATAATAGATTATAAAACAGGAGTTCATAATGCTTCTCATGCTATGCAAATACAGGGTTATGCATCACTTCTTGAAAAAATGGGACACACTATAAAAGATAAAATTCTAATTTATTTTAATGATAATATCACCTTAAAACATGTATAAATAAACTATCATTTTTATAATTACTAAAAGAAATTTAAGGATAAAAGGTATTTTTATCTTATAATTGTAACGTAATTGCTGAGATAGATACTTTAATTTTTCTCTAATAAGGTTAAAATCATTGCTTTTTTTGGGGCTAGAAAACTGTAAGAAAAAACGACTACACTCTCCAAAGCTGCGATATATGCTGGCCTGTTAAGAAAAATTTATTAGATTTATCTTTGACAGTTATTTTTAACATATTACATTTGCTCTAATTAACACTTAAAAATTAAATTATTGAATATGAAACATCTTAGCAGATTTTTAGTGGCTTCGTTACTTGTACTTGGATTTAGTACGGCGAATGCACAAGATGAAAACAATCCTTGGGCGGTTTCTATAGGCATTAATGCCGTTGACATCTTTCCTACTGGGGGAGACCTTACCAGTCAGGGAGAAATTTTCGATGAATATTTTAATGCTAGTGACCACTGGAACATCCTTCCATCTGTTTCCAAATTATCTGTTGGTAGATATATAGGAGATGGTTTTAGTTTTACAGCGGCAGGATCGGTTAACAAAATAGAAAACTGGGGAGAAAATCCTACTACAGGAGAAGATTTAAAAGTTGATGACCTATCTTATTATGCCTTAGATGGTAGAATTAGCTACAGCTTTAAGAAAGCATTTGGTTCAAGTTGGATCGATCCTTACTTAGGTGTAGGTGGAGGTTATACTTGGCTTGATGAAAAAGGAGCTGGAACATTAAACGGTTCTCTTGGATTCAACTTTTGGTTAACTGAAAACTTAGCATTTAACCTTCAAACAACTTACAAGCACGTATTTGAAGATTATGAGACTGGTAGTTACCCACCAACTCATTTCCAACATTCTGCAGGACTTACTTTCGCATTTGGAGGTAAAGATACTGATGGTGACGGAATATATGACAAAGATGACGAATGTCCAGACGTTCCTGGTTTAGAAGAATTCAACGGATGTCCTGATACTGATGGTGATGGAATCACTGATGCTAAAGATGAGTGTCCTGATACTGCAGGTACTGCTGAGTTTAATGGATGTCCTGATACTGACGGTGACGGAGTTCCAGATCCTAAAGATGAGTGTCCTACTGAAGCTGGATTACCTGCTCTTAATGGATGTCCTGATGCTGACGGTGATGGAATCGCTGATGGTAAAGATGGTTGTCCTAATGAAGCTGGACCAGCTGCTAATAATGGATGTCCTTACCAAGATAAAGATGGTGATGGTGTATTAGATAAAGATGATAACTGTCCTGACGTTGCTGGTACTGTTGCTAACAATGGTTGTCCAGAAGTAACTGAAGAAGTACAGAAGACTCTTAATGCTTATGCAAAAACTATCTTGTTTGATTCTGGTAAATCTACAATCAAAGAAGCATCTAATAAAGTACTTGGAGATATCATTGGTATATTGAAAGAGTATCCTACTGCTAAGTTTACTGTAGAAGGACATACTGATAGTGTAGGAAGTGCTAAACTTAACCAGAGATTATCTGATTCTAGAGCAAATGCTGTTAAGAACTACTTGACAGAAAATGGTATCGATCAGTTCAGATTATCAGCTGTTGGTTATGGTGAAGACAGACCTATCGCTTCTAACAAAACTAGAAAAGGTAGAGGAGAAAACAGACGTGTAGAGATCAACTTAGTAAAATAAGAATAAAGTCTCTCAATCATAATAATAAAAACGTCCCGAAAATTTCGGGACGTTTTTTATTTTTAGAAAATTAAATAAAGATCTTGACTTAACACGATCGATTCTTCTTAAGAGGTTCAGGTTTGCCTTCAGATTTAATATCTTGCACATAAAATCATAAATACTTGAAAAGTTTTCTAAAAGAAGTTATACTAGAAGTGCAAGGCACTACAGAAAAAATAAGTGATCTAATTTTTCTGGTACCTAGTAAAAGAGCAGGGCTTTTTCTTAAAAAAGAACTTTTAGAAACATATCCTGATCAAACTCTTTTTGCTCCGGTAATCCTTAGTATTGAAGAATTTATTGTTCGACTATCAGGATTGCAACAAATTGATAATGTTCAGACATTATTTGAGTTTTATGAAACGTACCTAAACACTCATACTCACCTAGAAAAAGAGGATTTTGAAACATTTAGTAATTGGGCTCAGACCCTGATCTATGATTTTAATGAAATCGACAGGTATTGTATAGATCATCAGAGTTTTTTTACTTATTTATCAGGAATACAAGACTTAAACCATTGGTATTTACAAAAAGAAAAAACCGAATTGGTTAAAAATTATATTAGGTTTTGGGAAAACCTGATGGATTACTATGACAATTTTAAAAATAAACTGCTTTCCAAAAAAATTGGATATCAAGGATTGCTGTATAGAAAAGCATCAGAAGATATTCAAGCATATATTAATACCGAAAATAGAACACATATTCTGGTAGGATTTAATGCACTTAATAATGCAGAACAGACCATTTTTCAATCACTCTTAGAGGCAGATATTGCTCAGGTATATTGGGATGCTGATCAGTTTTTTGTGGAGAACACCTATCACGAAGCGTCTTTATTCTTACGAACATATAAAAATCAATGGGGGTATTATAAAAAGAATCCATTTCAATGGGTACAAAACAATTTTTCTGAAGAAAAAGACATCACTCTAATAGGAGTACCTAAAAATATTGGACAAGCAAAATCCATTGGCCAAATATTGACTACGATACCCAAGACCGAGATCGAAAAAACAGCTTTAGTACTTGCAGATGAAGCACTATTGCAGCCTTTACTTAATTCTTTGCCCAATACAATCGAAGCCCTAAATATTACAATGGGACTACCTCTTAAAGAAGTTCCAATAGCTGCATTTTTTGAACTTTTATTTGGGCTTCATAAGAATTCTAACTCCAAAGGATTCTATTATAAATTAGTATTAGAAATTTTAAATAGCCTGCCAGCACATAGGATATTAGGGTTTGAAGCAACACGATTAATTAATACCATTTCTAAAGAAAATATCGTTTACATAACATTAGATAAACTACAGGAGAAAGCTTCAGATAAGGAAAAAGAAACTCTTGCATTACTATTTGAACTCTGGAAAGATGTTACCACAGCCTTAGAAAATTGTAGAAAAATAATACTATTACTCAAGAATAATCTCGATAAGAAAAACGATGAGTTAGAATTAGAATATGTATACCATTTCCATTTAGTTTTTAATAAAGTTTTTACACTACACAATAGCTATCAATATTTAGAAACGATTGGATCTTTATATACATTGTATAAAGATATTATGATGTCTGAGACACTCGATTTTTCTGGTGAACCATTTAGTGGATTACAACTCATGGGGATGTTAGAGTCTCGATGTCTTGATTTTGAAACTGTTATTATCACTTCAGTTAATGAAGGAGTTTTACCTGCCGGGAAAAGCATGAATTCTTTTATTCCTTATGATCTGAAAAGAGCGTACAATCTCCCTACATATAAAGAAAAAGACGCTATATATACGTATCATTTTTATAGATTGATCCAAAGAGCCAAAAAAGTATATCTACTGTACAATACAGAAGACGAAGGAGTAGGTGGTGGAGAAAAGAGCAGATTTCTACTTCAGTTGGATATTGACAAAAGACCAAAACATAAACTCACAAAATATGTAGTGTCTGCAGAAGTACCTATGTTAACTAACCAGCCATTACAGATAAAGAAAAATGAAGCTGTTTTACTAAAGTTAAAAGAACTAAGTACTTATGGATTATCCCCTTCTGCACTAACTGCTTATATAAGAAACCCAATGGATTTCTATTATAAATATGTTTTGGGTGTTACTGAAACCGAACAGGTAGAAGAAACTATTGCTGCAAATACTTTAGGGACAGTTATTCATAATACGCTCGAAACTTTTTATAAGCCATTAGAAGGTAAATTTCTTACTGTAGAAGATATCAATAAGATGAGAGGTCATATTGACATCGAACTTCGGGATCAGTTTAAACAAGAATATACAAAGCTCAATATCACGCAAGGTAAAAATCTTTTGATTTTTGAAGTAGCTAAGCAGTATGTATATAATTTCCTGAAAGCCGAGGAGAAACTAATAAAGAGTGGAGCCCGATTAAAAATTCTGGCCATAGAAAGTAATCTAAAAACAAAACTGAGAATTCCTGAGTTGGATTTTCCTATTTATATAAAAGGAAAAGTAGATCGTATCGATGAGCTAGATGGGCAAGTAAGGATAATAGATTATAAGACAGGAAGAGTAGGTCGAAATGATGTCGTTATTATGGATTGGGATATAATTACCGATGAGTATAAATACAGCAAAGTAATCCAGGTTTTGGCATATGCATATATGCAACATAATGAAAATCCAATTTCAGAAGCTTTTCAAGCAGGTATAATTTCATTTAAGAATCTTCAGGAAGGGTTTCTTAGGTTTGGGACAAAAGAAAGCATAAGAGGGAAAGCAAATTACGAAATCACCAATGCAGTGTTTGATGATTATCTGCTACAGTTAAAAAAACTGATCCTGGAAATTTTTGATGTTGAAACCCCATTTATTGAAAAAGAAGTATAGCTGCGAGATAATAGAGTAGATATTAAACGTTACACTTAAAATTATGATGGCCAAAAGCAAAAATATAATAGTAACAGGAAGACATCAAAAATCAATTTTGGCAGATGTTTTTTATACTAATAATGAGTTGCAAAAACCTATTATTATTTTTTGTCATGGGTATAAAGGTTTTAAGGATTGGGGAGCTTGGGATTTGGTGGCAGAAACTTTTGCCAACGCTGGGTTTTTCTTTATAAAATTTAATTTCTCGCATAACGGAGGCACTACAAAACAACCTATTGATTTTCCTGATCTGGAAGCTTTTGGTAATAATAATTATATCAAAGAATTAGATGACCTAGAGACAATTATAGATTGGGCTACCTCACCGGATTTTAAATTTAAAAATGAAATTAATACTTCAAATATTTCTTTGATAGGTCATTCTCGCGGTGGTGGAATTGTAACTATTAAAGCTGCAGAAGATAAGAGAGTCACAAAGCTAATAACATGGGCGAGTGTTTCTGATTATAAAAATCGATTTCCAAAAGGAGAAGCCTTTGAATATTGGAAGAATAATGGGATCATGTATATCGAAAACGGGAGAACCAAACAACAAATGCCGCATTATTTTCAGTTTTATACGTCTTTTATAGAGAATGAAGATAGATTAACTATCGCCAATGCCGCTAAAAAAAATAAAATACCACATTTAATTGTTCATGGTACAAGTGATCCGACAGTTGATATGCAGGAAAGTAGAAATATACGTGCCTGGAGTGCCAATAGTCAGCTATTCATAGTAGAAGGAGCAGATCATATCTTTGGTGTAAAACATCCTTGGCAAAACAACAATTTATCAAAACACCTTGAGGAAATAGTACAAAAAAGTATAGATTTTATACGTCTTTAACACTTTCTTAGCCAAAAAATATAATAAGCAATCATTTTTTTTCGTTTATTTGCTGTTATGAAGTTTAATAGGCAAATACTAGCTTCCGTATTTTTGGTACTCTTTGGTATCATTCAATTAGCAGACTTACATATTGTGGGTCATGATGCTAATGATGCAGATTGCACTCTTTGTAAATTTACTTCTGATCATCATAATGATAATTTTATATCTGCAGATACAATTACTGTTCCTGAAGCAGTACATGTTCCTGCCGATGTTGTTCGAGCAACTTATGTGAATCGATATTTTGATTCATCTGCAGCTTACAATTTTCTAAACAAAGCTCCCCCTGCAGCTTAGTTTTACCTAAACTTTATTACTGAAACTTAACTGTGGTATATCCATACCGATCAGTTTATCCATTATTTATTTTACAAATGAAAAGACACACTTGGTTACTTGTGTTTCTTCTCGGGATAAATCTCCTTTCAGCACAAGAATGTGATAAAACACTTTCTGGCAGAGTCATAGATTTTCATGACGGAGCACCCCTTGAAGGCGCCACAATAACATTTAATAATCGTACAATCGTGACAGACGCTTCTGGTAGATACTCTATTACTGGTTTATGTGCAACAGCATATGCTTTTACTGTTTCTCATGAAAAGTGTAATTCGCAGGTAGTAACTCTTGATGTAGGCAAAACGTCCTCAAAAGATTTCTCCTTAGAACATCACCTTAATGAATTAGAAGAAGTAAAAGTTTCGGGAGCTAATGATACTAAAACAACTTCTGCTCAAGAAGAAACTATAGGTTCTGATATCATAGAAAAATACGGCAGTGCCTCTTTGGGAGATGCTCTTAGAGAAATTACGGGTGTTTCGTCTTTAAATACTGGATCTACGATAGTAAAACCCATTATTCAGGGTCTTAGCGGAAGTCGTGTATTGATTATGAATAATGGCGTTCGCATGCAAGATATGGAATGGGGTGATGAACATGCCCCTAATGTAGATATTAATACAGCCGGAAATGTTACTGTTGTCAAAGGAGCTTCTGCACTACAATATGGAGGAGACGCAATTGGCGGTGTTATTATTATGGAACCTCGTAAAGTACCTTCAAAAGATACTTTGTTTGGTAAGACCTTGGTAACAGGAGCTGTAAATGGCAGAGGAGGATCGGTTTCTTCAGAATTGATAAAAGGATATAAAAACGGATGGTTTTTTAAAGTACAAGGATCATTAAAACGCTTTGGAGATGTAGAAACACCAGACTATGTTCTTTCTAATACAGGAGTATTCGAAAAAGGAGCGTCCCTATCTTTTGGAGTAAATAAATTTACCCACGGCTGGGATGCATATTATTCTTTTTTTGATAACGAAATAGGGGTGTTAGCAACATCTCATATTGGTAATGTAGATGATCTTATAAATGCTATTAATGAGCAGCAGCCTGCAATCATTAGAGATTTTACTTATGAGATTGATAATCCGAAACAAGAAGTTACACATCATTTGGGACGCCTTAGGTATTTTAAACGTTTTGAAGAACTTGGGAAATGGAATACACAATATGATTTTCAATATAACAAACGATTTGAGTTTGATATTCGAAGAACAGAAGAACGAACAAAAGGCCCTAGTATAAACCTTGAGTTAAAAACACATACGTTAACATCAGATTTTAGTTTTGATTCGAATCCTGATTTTCTGTGGAATATAGGAGTGTTATATAGATATCAGAACAATTTTCCAGATGCAAGTACGGGAGTAAGAAGATTAATTCCTGACTATGATAAGCATGATGCTGGAGTATTTATTACGGGTGAATATAGTATAACAAATGATATCATTATTGATGCAGGTATTCGATACGATTATAATCGTATGGATGCTAAGAAGTTTTACTTAAAAACCAGATGGGATGAAAGAGGGTACGACGGAGATTTTTCTAACCTGATCATTGAAGATTTTAATTCGCAATGGCTTACTAATCCTGTTTTTGATTACCATAGCGTTTCTGGTACTGCAGGGATGCAGTATACCTATAAAGAAGATTACGAATTTAGATTCAATTATGCATTAGCACAACGTGCTCCTAATCCTTCAGAGTTATTTAGTGATGGCTTACACCACTCGGCTGCCAGAATTGAGTTAGGAGATTTAAGGATGGATCAGGAAACATCACATAAAATATCTGTAACCGCACAAAAAAATACAGAAAAATGGGGATGGGAAATTGCACCATATGCCAATTTTATAAATGATTATATTTTGCTAGAGCCTGTAGATGTCGAATTATCGATACGAGGAGCATTTCCTGTTTGGGAATATCGACAAACCAATGTTAGATTATTGGGTGTTGATGCTAAACTTTATGCTAATTGGCATCAGAACTGGAGAACAGATCATAGTTTTTCTATGGTAAAAGGAAAAGAAACTGAAAAAGATGTTGCGTTGATTAATATCCCTGCGCCTACTTTTAATAACGGTATTACCTATAGTAACAAAAATTGGTTCGGACTTAATGTTTCTTTAGAAAGTCAATACTTTTTTAGACAAAATGAATACCCGCCCAATATATCTGTGTTTTCTATCCAACAACAAAAAGATGTGTTGTTAGAGATCAATACTCCTCCAGATGCATATCACTTGTTAAATGCAGATACCAGTATGGAGTTCTCGTTAGGAAAACGAAACAAACTAAAAGTTGGGTTAACAATAAACAATATATTAAATACAAGCTATAGAAATTACTTAAATCGTCAGCGATATTTTGCAGATGATTTGGGTAGGAATTTTTTATTAAGATTATCAATTAACTATTAAATTAAATTTTAGAAATGATGAACACACGTAAACTTTTGTCAATGCTTATCGTAGGAGGTATTTTATTCGCATCTTGCTCTAGTGACGATGATAATCCTGTACCAGTTAATGAAGAGGAATTAATAACCAAAATGACAGTATCTCTAGTTAGTGGAGGCGGAACCGTAACTTTAGTTGTTACAGATGAAGATGGAGCAGATGGACCAGTAGCACCGGTAGTATCGGTTTCTGGTAATTTAACTGCCAATACAACATATAATGGATCTATAGAATTACTTAATGAATCTGAGAGCCCTGCCGAATTAATTAACGAAGAAATAGAAGCAGAAGCAGATGAACATCAGTTTTTTTATGCAACAAGTTCTGCACTAAATATTACAACAGCGTATACTGATAAAGAATCAGATTATAAAAAAGAAGACGGAACATCCTTTACTACAACTAATCCTGTTGGACTAACATTTACAGTAACAACAACAGATGCAGGAACCGGGACCTTGACCGTAACGTTGAGACACGAACCAAATAAAGCTGCAGAAGGAGTAGTTGGAGGTAATATTGCTAATGCAGGAGGTAATACAGATATTACTCAAATTTTTGATATTACAGTACAATAATTGAAACTCGATTAATTATGTAAGTTGAATTTGTGTAAAATTTCATAATTAGTTTCAATTCATACCCTCGGGAGTAGTTACCCGAGGGTTTACTTAAATTTAAGTTAAAAAAAAGTGAACTAAACAAAATTGGCATTAATTTTGCAGTAATAAAAAAATCTGCAGTGTTAGGGAAAAGTTTAAAAAACACTGGGAATACAGTAATCATAATTATTACATAAAGTAAAAAAGTAGCTTGAAAATTGACTTTTAATGGGTTAGTACAATTGATTTTATCAATGTATTAACATACCATTAAATGTTAATTATCATCAAAAAAATGTTAAAAAATTTATAGGATAGGGCGTATCTTTATACCATAAACCTAGACTAACAAACAATAAAATTGAAACTATCATAATTAGTATAAGTTGAGTTTGTGTTAAATACAATTAAGTTTCAATTTAGACCCCTGGGAGTAGTTAACCCGGGGGTCGCTTTTTTTGATCTGGTTTTGAATATTAAACCTTAAAAATCGTACCCCAATTCCTGTTGTTTTTTGTTTTTATGAATAATATCCATACTTCCAAAGAAAATAATTAGTAACATTTAGAATCTAGATAATTTTGCAATACCATTGCATTACAATATTACTATCTTTGTAATGTGAAAATTTTAGCATTCATATTATCAATATATTTTCTGGCACTCGATTTTATGCCTTGTAATGATAGTATACCTATCACAGAGGATTCTCAAATTGAAGCTTTTGCAGATTCTTGTGAAAATCACGATCATGGTATAGAGAATGATTTATGCTCTCCTTTCTGTCAATGTCATTGTTGCCACGTTCATGTTATTGATTTTAGTATTGATACATATCAATTAATATCTCCAGAAATTTCTACAGAATTATTTGCCCATTTTGATAGTGTTGGTAAAGAAATCTCTAGTACGCCATTCCAACCACCCCAAGTTTAATTTAGTTTTATAGGATAATTATGTCTTGTTGCTATCTTTTTTAAAAGAAAGTAACAGTTATTTAACATCGATAAATTCTGTTTAATCGAATTGAATCGAGATGTCTAACTGAATTAAAAATATTATATGCTTAATAAAATAATTAGGTATTCCATAACTCATAAATTGATTATTGGATTACTAACATTGGCATTGATTATTTTGGGAATATATTCATTAAAACAGCTGCCAGTGGATGCTGTTCCCGATATTACAAATAATCAAGTACAGGTGATTACCTCTTCTCCAACATTGGCATCACCAGAAATAGAGCGGCTAATCACTTTTCCCGTAGAAATTACAATGGCTACCATTCCCGAAATTGAGGAAATACGCTCGTTTTCACGTTTTGGATTATCAGTTGTAACCATTGTTTTTGAAGAAAACGTAGATGTGTATTGGGCAAGACAACAAGTTAGCGAACGCCTTGTCGAAGCACAATCCCAAATTCCTGAAAATATAGGAAAACCTGGTATAGCTCCTTTGACCACTGGTCTGGGAGAGATTTACCAATATGTTATTACTACAAAACCAGGTTATGAAGACCAATATGATGCAACAGAGTTAAGAACTATTCAGGATTGGATTATAAAACGTCAACTATTAGGTACACCAGGAGTAGCAGATGTAAGTAGTTTTGGAGGGTATCTGAAACAATATGAAATTGCCATACGACCCGAACGATTAAATGCAATGAATATATCTATTTCAGAAATATTTAATGCATTAGAAACTAATAATCAAAATACAGGAGGTGCTTATATAGAAAAGAATGATAAAGCCTTATTTATACGAAGTGAAGGATTAATCGGAACTATAGAGGATATAAAAAATATTCTCATTAAACAAACATCCGATGGGATACCAGTTCTAATTAGTGATGTAGCTAAGGTGCAAACCGGAAAAGCCATTCGTTATGGTGCTTCTACTCGCAATGGAGAGGGAGAAGTAGTAAGTGCTATTGTAATGATGCTTAAAGGAGCAAATTCTGCAGAGGTAATTAAAAATGTAAAAGATAAAATAACATCTATTACCAAAACACTTCCAGAAGGAGTAATGATCGAACCTTTCTTAGATCGAACTAAATTAGTAAATAATGCAATTGGTACAGTGACCACTAATCTCATAGAAGGTGCATTGATTGTCATTTTTATCCTACTAATATTACTAGGGAATTGGCGTGCAGGACTTATTACAGCATCGGTAATACCATTATCACTTTTGTTTGCTTTTAGTATGATGCATCTTTTTGATGTTTCTGCAAATCTAATGAGCCTTGGAGCTATTGATTTCGGCTTGATAGTAGATGGAGCAGTAATTATTGTAGAAGCCACCTTGTTTCATCTTGGAGCCCTAAAACTTAACAAGAGGTTGACACAGAAAGAGATGGATGAAGAAGTTTATAAATCAGCAAGTAAAATCAGAAATTCTGCTGCTTTCGGTGAAATCATTATTCTTATTGTGTATTTACCCATTTTAGCCTTGGTAGGAACAGAAGGAAAAATGTTTGGTCCAATGGCACAGACAGTTGGTTTTGCTATCCTGGGAGCTTTCATATTATCGCTCACTTATGTTCCTATGATGTCTGCATTGGTATTGAGCAAAAAAGGAACCCATAAAGAAAATATTTCTGATAAAATCATGAATTTCTTCTATAAGCTATATGAGCCTATAATCAAATGGTCAATGCGTAGCAGAATATTTATTCTGGCAATTACATCAGGACTTTTTATAATAGCATATCTGGTATTTAATAACCTTGGAGGAGAGTTTATTCCAACACTAGAAGAAGGAGATTTTGCAGTAGAAACCAGGGTACTTACAGGAAGTTCTCTTTCTAATACAATAAAAGCCACAACCAAAGCAGAGAAAATAGTACTCGATCAATTTCCAGAAGTATTACAAGTAGTTTCAAAAATAGGTTCGGGAGAAATACCTACCGATCCTATGCCCGTAGAAGCTGCAGACATGATGATTATTCTTAAAGATAAATCAAAATGGGTATCTGCTTCCAATCGTTCAGAATTGGCTAATAAAATGGCAGAAGCTTTAGAAGTGATACCAGGAGTGGCTTTTGGTTTTCAACAACCTATACAGATGCGATTTAATGAATTAATGACAGGGGTGCGCCAGGATGTGGCCATAAAAATTTATGGAGAGGATTTAGCCCGACTTTCTTCTTATGCCAATCAAATTGGTAAAATTGCCAGAAAAGTCAAAGGTGCAGTCGATGTTTATGTTGAGGAAGTAACAGGAGTACCACAAATTGTAATAGATTACAATAGAGCTCAATTAGCAAAGTATGGTTTAGATATTAAAACAGTTAACAATACAATTCAGGCAGCTTTTGCAGGGGCATCTACAGGATTGGTCTATGAAGGAGAAAAACGTTTTGATTTAGTAGTGCGTTTGGATAATAGTAACAGAACCAGTCTTGCAGATGTGCAGAATCTTTATATTAATGGACACAAAGGAGAACAGATTCCATTACAACAACTGGCAACAGTATCTATCAAGGATGGCCCTTATCAAATACAACGGGATAATACAAGACGACGTATTATCATTGCTTTCAATGTTCGGGATCGAGATGTCCAGAGTGTTGTAGAAGAAATTAGTACTAAAATTGACAATCAGATAAATTTTGCATCGGGATATACCGTTGCTTATGGAGGTCAATTTGAAAACCTAGTCAAAGCTAAGCAACGCCTTGGGATAGCAGTTCCTTTAGCATTATTGCTTATTTTCATTCTATTGTATTTTACTTTTGGTTCTTTAAAACAAGGAGTCTTAATATTTACAGCGATTCCCCTTTCTGCTATAGGAGGTGTCTTTGCTCTTTGGCTTCGGGATTTGCCATTTAGTATTTCTGCAGGTGTTGGTTTTATAGCCTTATTTGGTGTAGCAGTATTAAACGGAATTGTACTTATTGCAGAATTTAATAGATTAAAAAAAGAAGGTATTACCGATATTTTTGAACGAATTTATAAAGGAACCAAAACTCGATTACGACCGGTAATTATGACTGCAACTGTTGCTTCATTAGGGTTTTTACCAATGGCAATTTCTCAAACCTCGGGAGCAGAGGTACAACGACCTCTTGCAACAGTAGTTATAGGAGGATTGATTACCGCTACTTTTTTAACCCTTGTGGTGTTGCCTATTCTTTATTATTATTTTGAAAAAAGAGTACAAATGAAACCAAAAAAAGCAATGCTTTTACTAGTAGTACTTCTTGGAGTAGCAGGAAATATGACTAGCATAAATGCTCAGACTAGTGAAGCAAAAACCATATATCAAAATTTGGAAGAAGTTATGGACGCAGCTTTAAGAAATAATCCAAATCTAAAAGTTGCTGCATTTCAAACCGAGAAGGAACATGCTATAAAAGGAACTAGTTTTAACCTACCCAAAACTGATTTTTACCTAGAATATGGGCAAATGAATAGCGATTTTGACAATGATACTAGGTTTAGTATCAGCCAAAAATTTGCCTTTCCTACGCTTTACACCAACCAGAATAAGTTGGCTAAAGCAACGATAAAATCCAGTGAATTGAACGAGGAAGTGGTTCAAAACGAGGTGATAAAGCAATTAAAAGCAACGTATTATCAATTGTGGTTTCTAAAGAGTAAACAACAATTGCTTCAAAAACAAGATAGTATTTATCAGCGATTTGTCTATGCTGCAAACCTGCGATTTAAAACAGGAGAAAGTAATGCATTAGAACAAGCAACAGCCAATGCAGAAGTTGCAGATTTACAGATTAAAATACAGGAGAATAATGCAACTATAAGGGGATATCAATTGCTTATGCAAAATTTGGTAAATTCTGAAAACAAAGTTGATATTGATGTAGGAGATTTAAAAGTAAAATCAAATTTGCTGCCAGTAGATCAAAATACTACAGCTGTAGAGAAAAATCCTGTACTATCTTTTTACAAAGAACAAATAACTATTGCCGATATTAAGAAATCGGTGGAGGTGTCAAAAATGCTTCCTGATATCACATTAGGGTATTTTAATCAATCTTTTAATGGCCCGGGACAAACCGTAAATGGATCCGATGTGATTTTTGATTCTGGAAACAGATTTACCGGGGTAAAGTTAGGTTTGGCGATTCCAATTTGGAGCAAACCACATACAGCAAAAATAAAAGCTGCCAAAATCCGTCAAAAAGAAAGTCAGGCGCAGTTGGATGTGATTGAAAATGAAGTCACCACTCAATTAAATTTGCTTTTGGGGCGACTAGAAAAAAACCAAAAGAACTTGTTATATTATGAGAAAAATGCGCTTTCACAATCCGAACTGTTATTAAAACAATCTCAGCGAGGTTTTACAGAAGGAGCTATTGGATATATAGAATATGTACAAGGACTCAATCGGGCACTAGAAATTCAAACCAAATATTTAGAATTCATAAACGCTTACAATCAAACTCTTATCGAAATTGAAAGTATAAACGCAATTCAATAAAAATGAAAACAAACATATATAAATTAATAGCCATATTCGTACTTCTGCTTATCTTAGGGTGTGCTAATAAACCTGCAGTAACTTCTGAAGAAAAACATGAAGAAGCTAACGAAAATCATATCGAGTTGACAGATGAACAAATGAAGCAAACTCAAATAGAAATAGGTAAAGCCCAGAAGCGTAAAATAGGAAATGAGTTAAGTGTAAACGGAATGATCGATGTTCCTCCTCAAAGTAACCTTTCTATTACAGTTCCTTATGGTGGGTTTTTGAAATTTACCGATATGCTTCCCGGGACACGATTAAAAAAAGGACAACTTGTAGCTCGAGTAGAGAATCCTGATTTTATAGAATTTCAAAGAGATTATCTGGAAGCAGTTGCAAAAAATGAATATCTGAAAGCAGATTATGAACGTCAGGAAACATTAAATAAAGAAAGTGTCTCTTCGACAAAAGTATTTCAAAAAGCAAAAAGCGATTACTTGATTAATAAAGCAAATATTCAAGCTTTAGAAAGTAAATTAAAAATGGTAGGAATCAACCCTTCTAATGTAACTAACGGAAGAGTATCTTCTATAGTAAATGTGTATTCTCCTATTAATGGAGTAGTGAGAGAAGTATATGTAAATACCGGAAAATATTTTGGTTCAGAAGATGTATTAATGGATATTACCAATGCTGAAGATTTGCATGTCGAGCTCAAAGTATATGAAGATGATATCCCATTAATAAAAAATGAGCAACGTATTCGTTTTCGTTTAGCAAATGAACCTGATAAATGGATGGAAGCAGAGATTTTCTTAATAGGTAACAATGTTAGTGATGATAGATCTATAACTATTCATGGGCATTTAAAAGAGAAAAACCAGGAGTTGCTTCCGGGAATGTTTGTAAACGCAAAAATTGAAGTTGATGCTCACGAAGCTTATGCTGTTCCAGAGGAAGCCATAGTGCGTTTTGATGGAAACCATTATGTTTTTGCAGCAGGTGAGAAAAGAAGTGAGGGAGAAGCAATAGTTACGGATTTTGAAATGATACCTATTACCAAAGGAACCGAAGAAGAAGGATTTGTAGCGATTACATTAGAGGATAAAAATAAAGACATTAGTACTACTCGATTAGTAATAAAAGATGCTTTTACCATATTGGGGAAGGCAAAAAACAGTGAAGAAGGAGGTCACGGTCACGGGCATTAGCAATGAACACCATTGAAGTTTTTTTAGAATCAAAGAAAGTGCGTCCAACAGCGATGCGAATGCTGGTCTATAAATATATGACCCAGAGTAATGTAGCTAAAACACTTGGAGATATTGAAAATGCTTTTGCAAAAGCAGATAGAACAACACTGTATAGAACCTTAAAGACATTTGAAGAAAAAGGGATTGTACACCAGATAGATGATGGAACGGGCACTATAAAATATGCGCTTTGCGAAGCTGGTTGTAATTGTGATATTGACAGAGATTTGCATTTACATTTTCATTGTAATAATTGTAGAGAAACGATATGTCTTACAGAACATAAAATTCCTCAAATCAATTTACCAGATGGATATGTAGCCGAAGATATGAATTTGGTAGTAAAAGGTATATGTGAGCATTGTAGTGGTCAATAAATGCACTTCTATTGCACGGCTACTATACATATTTTTGTACAAAAGAAATAACCGTATGAAGTTTAATATAACAATGCCGTCAAAGCTTAAAATTGAATATGATAAAGAATTGTCGCTTTATAAAACAGCATTATCCAATAACGATTTACCCAAGGCTTGGGATCATTTAGAGCGCAGCCATATTTTGGGACAATCATATCCCAGGGAGCATTCTTATACACATTATTTGATGCTCAAATATGGTGTTCTTTGTAGAGATACCAGAGAAATTTTTGGACAAGTTATTCGTTTGATTGTGGGTGGTTGGAAATCATTTATCAATAGGGTTCCTATTGGTAATACAGGAGGTGCTAATATACCTCCTTTAAAAACAATGCCTATACCTCATGATTTAAAAATGAAATTAGAATCATACCAAAAGTAATTATGGGACACGACCATTCACACGACCACGCAGGAAAGAATTTAAAAATTGCATTTTTTCTAAATCTAGGTTTTACGATTTTAGAAATCATCGGAGGTTTTTATGTAAATAGCATTGCTATTATTTCTGATGCTATTCATGATTTAGGAGATTCACTTTCTTTGGGTACTGCCTGGTATCTCGAAGGGAAATCTAAAAAAGAAGCCGATGCTAAATTCTCATTTGGCTACAGGCGTTTCTCGCTTTTGGGGGCATTGATTAATAGCATTGTTTTGATTTTAGGATCTATTTATGTGATTTATGAAGCCATAGGTCGATTATTAGAACCCGAACATTCTGATGCCGGAGGAATGATTGTTTTTGCGCTCATAGGAATAGCAGTCAATGGTTATGCCGCATGGAAAGTAAGTAATGGGAAATCATTGAATGAGAAAGTGGTTTCCTGGCACTTGATGGAAGATGTATTGGGTTGGATTGCTGTGCTCTTTGCAGCAATTGCTATATATTTTACAGATGTTCAGTATCTCGACCCTGCCCTTTCTCTATTAATAACACTTTATATTCTATATAATGTTATTAAGCGACTAAAAGAAACACTATTTGTATTTCTACAAGGGATCCCAAAAGATATTAATATAGAAGAAATAAAATCAAAAATATTACAAGTACCACATATTGATTCTATACATCACTTACATGTTTGGTCATTAGAAGGAGAACATCATGTTTTTACGGCGCATGTTAAGCTAAAAGACATTACAGAAACCGATCAGATTATTGATATAAAATCAGAGGTTAAAAAGGTCTTAATGATATATCATTTTAGCCATTGTACTATTGAAACAGAATTGGATGGTGAGGTGTGTATGTTAACCAAGTAATAGGAGGTTATTTATATTCTACCGTATTAAACTTTAATAACAGATCACCGATATTTTCTAAATTATGTACAAAATCACCTTTAGTATCGTGATCGTAATATGATACATCTCCTTTTTGATACTGTATTTCGACAATTCTACCATTTTCATAATGCGATATGGCGGTTCCTTGGGTTAAACAAACCCAGGTATAGTTTTTTGTATGCTTATGAAAAAGCAACCTATCTCCGGGTTTTAAAATAATAGACCAAACTTTAATACTATCATCTTCAAATAAAAGAGTATCTCCAACACGATCACTGTCATTGCTGTTTTGTAGCTCTAGTATTTTAGTGTTATCCCAATTTTTAAAACTACCGACGGGATTAATTTCTTTTATCATCATAGGTTTATACTTCTAGAAATGGATAATCGGTATACCCTCTTGCGTCACCACCACCAAAAAGAGTATGGGTATCAGAAATGTCGTTCATTATAGCATTTAGTTGTACTCGTTTAGGATAATCAGGATTGGTTAGGAATTTTCTTCCAAACCCCACAAGATCAACTAAATTTTTGTCCAATAGATCGTTAGCTTCTTTAGGAGTTTTATTTCCTGTAGCTATAATTGTATGTGTAAAATTAGCTCTCAATTTAATTCTGAAATCTTCTGGAATTGTGGGAGCATCATCCCAATCAGCTTCGCATAAATGAATATAGGTTACTCCTATTTCGTTTAATGTTTTTGCAGCAATCATAATGGTTTCTAAAATTTCGGGATCATTCATATCCTTAAAGCTTATAAAAGGGGATAATCTCACTCCTGTTTTATCAACACCTATCTCATCTGCCACAACTTGAGTAATTTCTTTAAGAATACGAATTCTGTTTTCTTTGGTTCCGCCATATTCATCTGTTCTATGATTGCTATTACTTCGCAAAAACTGATCAATTAGATACCCATTTGCCCCATGAATTTCTACCCCATCAAAGCCAGCTTCGATAGCATTCTTTGCTCCTGTCCTAAATTCTTCTATAACCTGGGTAATATCACCTTTGGTCATTTCCCGAGGCTTTTCGACAGGAACAAATGTAGCATCACCATTAGGAGCACCATCAAAAATATATACCTGTGTATCTTTTGCTATTTCGGCAGAAGGAGCGATTGGTTGCAATCCATTTACTTTCGAAGAGCTTACACGTCCTACATGCCATAGTTGTAAAAAGATTTTACTTCCATTTTTATGCACTGCGTCGGTAACGAGTTTCCAACCTTCGATTTGTTTCTGAGAATAGATTCCAGGGGTTTTTGCATAGCCCATTCCTTGTACAGAAATTTGAGTAGCCTCACTAATAATAATCCCGGCAGAAGCTCTTTGTTCGTAATATTTTGCCATTAAAGCATTAGGTATGTTTCCAGATTCTTCTGCTCTGGAGCGTGTCATGGGTGCCATTAAAAAACGATTTTCTAATGAAAGTCCATTCATTTGGTATTTTGTATATAGTGTAGTTTTCATGATTTATTTTGTAAGAGATTGTCAATTGAAAAATGATTGTTTTGCGATGTACTAATCAAAAGGTAAAAGAACAGTACGTAGACCATTTGAAATCCAACCCATTCCCATTGTTCGGCTAAACAAGAACCAAAAATGAGGATGGTCATTAGTATTCCGCCGGTGAGACAGGTACGATAAGTATACAATCCAAAAACAAGGAATACACCAATAGTAAGTTCTACAAAGGGTAATATTTTTGCAAAAGGAGAAATAAATATTTCGGGTAGTATTGTTTCTTTATAAAGGTTTACCATCCAGTTGCTAAAGGTTTTTATTTTTGGAACCCTTGCTAATCCATGCGCTAAAAGGTTGATCCCTATTACTAATCGTAGTAGAAAATAGGCATGATTTTTTGAAGTTGTACTTTTCATTTGTTATACATTAATTCAGAATTATCTCTTGGAGTTTTTGGGTCATCTTTTATCATTTTTGCGATATCATCTTTACGCATAAATACAACGCCTTTATGCTTCTTAGCATACTGTATGAATAGATCTACTACACGAACAATTGATGGTGCTCCACCGATTCTATCGTGTAAACTCACAGACATCATTCTTCTTTTACTTCCCGCTTCATCATATAATTGATCAAACTCCATTTTTAATTGATTTAAAAACTGATCAGGAGACCAATTTTTGCCTTCAATATTTACGATATCATTATTACGAAGGGTATACGGCATGACTACAAAATCTTTTCCCCTAACCTCTGTGATAAATGGTTCGTCATGACTTAAATCATCTATATGATATAAGAAATCAAGTTCTTGTAGAACCTTTAATGTGTTGGGACTACGTCGTAACCAATTGGCATTATAACCTCTGCCGCGTTGTCCGGTAATGGTTTCAACTGTGTCAATACCGGTTTTTATAAATGCTAATTCCTGTTTATAAGTCATATCCCATTGATCGTTCCAGGCGATACCGTGTGCAGCAATTTCATGACCACGATTTGCTATAGCTTTGGCAACTTCGGGATATTTGATAGCAGCAGCACCAACGATATGAGAACTAACTTTGATATTGTGTTTATCCCACAAATCCAGCATTCTGTAAATGCCTTCTTTGGCACCATAACGAAACCAACTTTCTGCAGGAAGATCTGGACTTCCTTTTGGTAATGGTTTTGCAGCAAAAGGACTTTCTGCACCCTCAGGCTGTCCACCAGTTTCAAATTGCATTGAGAATGAGATTACCAGTCGCGCATCATTTGGCCAGAAACGATCTGCTATACTGTCGTTTTCTATTGCTGTCGTTTTTATAAACTCTTTTTCTGAAGTATGGCTAGAAAATAGAACTATACATACGCTTGTAGATAGTATTAAAAAAAATACTTTTATTAGTTTCATTGGGTTTACCATTTGATTTATAATGCAAATTTATGTGAAGGAAGAAGTATTTTTTTGGTATATATTCATTGTATATTTGTATAAATCTATGTTAGTATAGTTGTGTCAAAACGTTTTTTTAGTGCAAAGTCTTTAAATGTATTTGAGCTGTCGCTTGATAAGTGGGAGTATCCAAAGCATTCTCATAATTTTTTCGAGTTAATTTTTATTCTGAAAGGAACTGGGCAACATGTTTTAAATGAAAGTGTTTTTGAATATACCGAAGGGGACATCTTCTTGTTGACCCCAAAAGATGAGCACGAATTTAGGATTAGAGATCATACAGACTTTGGTTTTATTAAATTCACAGAGCAGCTTTTCATAGAAAAAACAGAACTTGTTTCTGATTTAAAATGGCGAAAGAATTTAGATGCCGTTGTATTACATGCCAATAGTATTCCCGAAAATATTATTTCTAATACTACAGACAGATCTCATGTGTTCGAATTGTTTCGAATTATTAAAAAAGAGTATATAACTCCCTCACTTTACAGCCGATCAATTTTATTAGAGTTATTAGGTGCATTATTAATTATAATATCAAGAAATCTTAATAAAAATGCTGCTATACATACTATTTCTGAAGAAGAAAAGGTGAGTGATATACTCACTTATATACGGCAGAATGTTTTGGATAAAGATACTATTAGAATAAAGGAAATTGCTGCAACATTTAATATGTCTCCTAGTTATGTAGGTGTATTTATTAAAAAACATGCGGGCATTTCTATACAACAATATGTAATTCAGACAAAAATCAAAATGGCAGAACGATTATTGAAACAAACAAATTTGAATATTTCTGAAATAGCTCAAAAAACAGGTTTTACAGATTCCAGTCATTTTAATAAACTATTTAAAAAATATACAGGTAAGAACCCGAGTGAATTTTAATCAACCAAAATAATTTTATAAATTAATGTTTTTTTGGAGTCATTATTGTAACAATGCTTCATCTACAAATTTCTATACATTTAGATAATGGAAATAAATTATAATATTGTATCCTTTATAGATACTCTTGGGTTAATACAAGGTGTTATTCTCGGCTTGTTACTCATTATCATAAATAGAAAAAAGGATAAATCTACTTTGTTTTTGGGCTTGTTTATAATTGTATATGCATTAAACTTACTTCCCGTTATTTTAGAAGATTTAAATATTATAACGTATTACCTTCAATATGACTTATTGCCTTTTGATTTTACCTGGTTGATGTTTCCTTTATTTTATATCTACGTTCAGCAGGTTTCAATACTTTCTAAAAACAAACTTAGTTACTGGACACTAATTCCTGGAGTATTAGAATTCATTATCGCAATAGTTGTGTTTTTTCAGGATAATGATTCGAAAATGGAAATAGAAGAATCCCTTTGGTATAATCTGATACTTTTGGGAGGAGTTCTTTTTTCTTTTTATATAGGTTTTAAAACCTTAAATTTTATTAAAAAACATACTAAGGAGTTAAAAGATCAATATACTTCTACAGAATATAGAGAGTTACGTTGGGCAAGAGGATTTGTTGGTTTTGGACTTCTCCTTACTTTTATTGCAATAGCTTCTGAGTTTTTTGACACCGGTTTTTACTTTGATTTAACTCTTTCTACCATTAATGTTATGTTATTATATTGGATATCTGTAAGAGGTATTCTTCAACAAAATGTAGAGACTTTAATTCCTCTTGAGAATAGTGAAAAAACTGTTGACAAAAGCGACAAAAACAATGATTCTTCAATAAATAGTGAAAACACAGTAAAATTATTACAAGAAATAAAGAAATATATTCAGGATGAAAAGGTGTATACTGTACCCGATTTGACCATCATTGATATTGCAGAAAAAATAGGAACGCATCCCAAACGTATTTCTGGTGTTATAAATTCTCAACTTAATCAAAATTTCAATACCTATATCAATAGTTTTAGAGTTGAAAAAGCAAAAGAACTTCTAAGAAGTGATATTGCAAATAATTTAAGTGTCGAAGGTATTGGTAATGAAGTAGGTTTTCAAAGTAAAAGTACATTTTATGACGCTTTTAAAAAATACACAGGCACCACACCTTCTCGTTTCAAAAACAGTGCATAACCTTCATTTTTAAAAGTCCGGATTCCTGAAAAAGGAATAATATCTTCAATTTTATAGTTCATTCCGTTCGGATTTCTGAATTCCGAACAGTTACTCCATTGTTTTTTTTGGCTGTCTTTTTCCTTTTAACAAATCTTTGTACAGAGTTAAAAATTAAACTATCTAAAAATGAAACGTGTAGTTATAATATTGCTAGTTTTTTTAATTGTGGTATGGTCCAGTTTTATTGTCTGGGAAATGCAAATAACTAAATGGGAAAAAACCATAACTGGTCCGGCAACACGAGTTGATCTGGTTCTTATACTACCTATCCTGATTGGAATAACAATTTATGTGATTGATCAAATTATTACAATATCAAAAAAGAAATGAAAAAACTAACATACATAATCAGCCTCTTATTTTTTATAAGTATTTCTGTATATAGCCAGAAGATTCAAGATTTAGAATATTTATTAGACCGAGAATGGAAATACGATCCATTGGGAATAGAATCTGCAGCAGAGAGTTTATATGTAAAAATATTGACCGAAGCAGAAAAAAAAGGAGACAAAAAAGAAAGTAAAGAACTAAAGTCTAATAAACAGGAAATACTATTATCTATTAAAGAGTTGGTGTCTAACGCCAGATTCAAATTCAATTCAGACTATACATTAAATACAGAGATAAATGGAGATGTTACTGAAGAGAAATGGACTTATAATAGTGATAGCAAAACGATAAGTTATGTAAATAGTACGACTAAAGAGGTCAACACTAGAGCTATTAAAAAACTAACCAAAACGCAGTTTGTTTTTATTAATCAAGATGGACAAGAAATAGTATTTACACCAGCATTGCCTAAACAACCATTTGATCCTTTAGTATTAAAAGAAGATTTAAAAATCTATCGTGATATTATAGAAACGGCACATAGCGGAATGTATTTATATACAGCTAAAGAAACCTTTGATTCGATATTTAAAAAAGCAAATGAAAGATTACCAAAGCTTCAAAATATTCGGGAATTTTATAACCTAATTGCAGGAATTCATACTAAAATAAATTGTGGGCATTCTAGTTTTTATGCCTCGGGAGATATTTTTTCAGAATTAAAAAATAATGCTACCAACGCCTTTTTTCCTTTCAAAGTAAAATTCTTAAAAGACACATTGATTGCTGCACAGGACTATGGGAAACTAAAGAAAGGGGATCAGATTTTAAGTATTAACGGAAACACAACCAAAAAGATAACTACAGAGACTTTTAAATTATTAAGCTCTGATGGGTATAATACTACTTTTAAATACAGGCAATTAGAGGATGATTTTTCGACCAATTACTTTTTGGCTTTTGGCCCACAAGAGAAATTTACCATAGCATATTTACATAATTCAGATAAAGAAAGTTGTACTGTAGAATTACCGGGAATTCCGAAATCTGAATTAGAAAGTACAATTACAGAAAGTCATTATGAAAAACCATATTATCTGGAATACCTTGATAGTAGTACAGTTTTATTAACGGTAAATACATTTTCTACAGAGACTCGAAAAAATCAAAAAAAATTCTTCAAGTTCCTCAAAAATTCTTTTAGCGAAATAGGTAAAAAAGGAATTAAGAATTTGATTTTGGATATCAGAGAAAATACAGGTGGAGATGATGGAAATGACATGGAATTAGCCTCGTACTTAATTGATACGCATTTTAAAGAGAATAAGTATAGAAAATTAAGCACCATTGATAATGTACCACCATATCCACAATATTTACTATCGCAATGGTATGATATGATGGAGTTAGATTCGAACAGTACCCCAGAGATTATCCAGAAAACTATGAAAAAGATGGTGAAAGAAGAAATGATTAAAGGAGATGATGGAGCGTATTATTGGAAAGAAGATAAAGTTATTCATCGTGATCCGGCAAAAAATAAGTTTAAAGGAAATGTATTTGTCTTGACGAGTGGTAAAGTTTTTTCTGGAGGAGGTTTGTTTAGCGCACTAGTGAGAGATAAAAGTAATGCCATTTTTATAGGAGAAGAAACTGGGGGAGGATATTACAGGCATACAGGATCTATTCCATTGTTTTATAATCTACCCAATTCTAAATTGATCTTTTCCATCTTCATTGTGATTAATGAGCAAGACGTTGATAAGAAATTATTTCCGGAAGGCAGTGGTACGATGCCACATTATGAGGTATATCCAACAATCAAAGAGTTTAACAATGGAAAAGATGCTGTTTTAGAGAAAGCGAAACAATTGATAAAAGAAGTAAAATAATATTTAGACAGTAAAAAATAGGGTGTTCTAGAAGTTTACTGTTGTGTAAGAAGGAAGAACACTGAAATTAATAGTAAATAATATAAAAGTAAGAAAAATGAAGAAAGTAATTTTATTAAGCGCATTTATTATCGCATCAATCGTAACGAGTACTGCACAAACTTCAACTCCAAAATATGAAGTAAAAGTTATTACAAGTGTAGAATCTATAGTTCCAAGTGGTTTAGGACGTTCAAGACTTATTTCAGCAAATGCAGAAAGAGATTATAAGGAGTTCACTTCTACACAAACAGAAGAGGATAATACACGTAATAAATCAAAAAGAAAAAAAATTCGTGTTAAGGATTTTGAGGAAACCAAACTTTTAAACTTTTATAATCTTGTAGGGATTCGTTTTCAAAATATTGCAGCAAATGATGCGGTGATTTCATCAAAGATAAGCACAATGTTGGCAGAAGGTTGGGATCTTGTTTTTGTAACCAGCGCAGTAGAAAGTGATGCTGGTGAAGGAGATAGTAATGGGATATTTATTACGCGTTACATTTTTAAACGAGCAATATAATAGTGAATTAATTCGTAAAAACGAAAACATGAAAAAAACCTATTTAATTTTGCTCTTTTTTGCAGTTAGCCTAGTACAGCTTCATGCACAAAAAACATCATCTTTTTATGTTGATATTGGTGGTGGTTTTTCCTCTTTTCAGGATGTAAAATACTCTAATGTAAGGTATAATGGATTTGGTGGTGTATTTGGATTAGGATATTTAAAAGAAAATGAAAAAGCAATTTGGGGAGTTAATTTACAAGGAATAGTAACAACAGAAAAAGCTGCTACTCACGACAATACGGTAAGTACTTACAACCCTATGTTACAGGCCAAGTATCTTCATCGTATTAAAGAAAATCTATTTGTTGGTGCAACATGGGATGTGCTGGATTTATATGCTAAAAACTTTGACGGTTTAGGTAATAATAGTGGATACAATGTTACAGGAAGCACATTATGGGCCTCGGCGATATATGATTATAAAAAGTTTCGTTTCGGTTTAGATTTAGGATTGATTTCTTATTTCAAAGAAAGTACAGGGTTTGCTTTTTCTTCATCGCAGAATGTGCTTGAAAACGGAGATTTTGATTATCAAAATGATAAAATTGATAATCCTTTTGCCTTTAAGTACTATGAGTTGAGAACTATACCCAGACATTTTCAGGTAAGAACGAGCATACGATATCAATTATCAAACAGGTTTTCTGTAGGATATAAATGGCATCTGAGAAAGTTTTCTGAGGTTAAGAAGTACCCGGTAACGTATGGTACACATTCGCTCTCTATTCGATATAATATTTTCAAACGCGCTAAGTAAGAGTGATACATTTTAATTAATTTTTTAATAAAACATTATAATGAAATATCTAAAAATAAAAATATATCTGCTTCTATTTTTGGCTGTGTTCAGTTCTTGCGAAAAAGCGTTAATGGAACCAAATCCAGAAACAGATGCACTTGCTGTATTTGATGAGTATACGACTCTGGTACAGGAGAAATATGCCATGCTGGAATTTAAGAACGTGAACATAAATACGTTGAGAAATAACCTTAGAGGAAAGATTAATAATGCTACAACTCAAAAAGATTTTTTTGAAATAGTAGGCGAGGTTACCAAAAGCTTAAGAGATGGGCATTCTAGCCTTATCGAAGATCAGAGCAATCCAAATGGTATGTCTATAAGTTTTGATCTTGAAGAAGGATATCCAGCGGGAATAGACGCAGCGATCTTAGTGAATAATTATATCGGTAATGCAGTTAATTCTGAAATAAAGACATTATCAGGAGGACAGGGATTTAGAGCTGTATGGGGTACTTTACCACAAGATAGAAAAATCGGATATTTATGGATTCCTTCTTGGAATGTTGAGATTTCTGATGATGAAATTGAGCGAATATTCTTGGATTTAAAAGATACCAAAGGTCTTATTTTTGATATGCGTACTAATACCGGAGGCGATCCGGCTTTGGCAACCAAATTTGCGTCTTATTTTACAGATAAACCTATTTATACAGGTTTTGAAAGATTTAAAACAGGTCCGGGACCAAAGGATTTTTCGGATAGTCATGTTACTCTTCAACCATCAGGTAGTGCAAACAAATATTTGAAGCCTGTGATGGTGCTTACAGATAGAAATGTATATAGTGCATCTACCACTTTTTTGTATTCTATAGATCCGGTAGAAAGTATAAAAACTGTAGGACAAAGAACAGGAGGAGGAAGTGGATCTGTGGCAGATGGATATTTGGCTAACGGGTGGTATTGGAGCCTGTCTACAAGTGAATTTATCGACGCTCAGGGAAAACACCTGGATGATGGTGTTGAACCCGATATCCCTGTAGTACTTAATTTGGAAGATACTGCAAAGGATGAGGTGATCGAAAGAGCAATATTAGAATTGAAATAGTAGGAAAATATCGTGTAGATATCTCTATATAAAGCATTAAATGTAGTTAGGTTCGGGGGAGTAGTTGCCTGGGGTAGTAGTTAGAAACGACTAAGGCCCCAGGTTTTCTATGTTTTAATTCTTACAAAATAATTGTTAATTATTGAAAATCAATTCATATGTTAGCTAATTAATGTTGACAATTCATATGAAAAAATTATTACTCCATACCTTTTTTATTGTAGTATATAGTATTTCGTTTGGTCAGACATTTCACCCCGAAATAGAGAACTATACTATAGCCGATTATAAAGCCGATAATCAAAATTGGGGCATTGATATTGATTCTAATGGAGTTGTTTATGTAGCTAACAATAAAGGTTTACTACGATATAATGGGCAATCCTGGCAATTATTTGAATTACCAAACAAAACGATTGTTAGGTCAGTTTTATGTGTAAGAAATAGGATTTATACGGGTTCTTATGAAGAATTTGGATTTTGGGAAAAAGATATTTTCGGGAATTATAAGTATACCTCATTAGTTCCTTCTTTTGATGTCAATCACCAATTTAAGAACGAACAATTTTGGAAGATAATTGAGTATAAAGATCGTATTATTTTTGAATCCTTTGCAGGAGGAGTTTATATCTATGATGGCAACCAAATTCAATATGTAGAAGATAGTTTGGGCGTGTATGATATTGCTATCTACGAAGGCAGATTAATAGTTGCTAATAGAAATAAAGGAATTCAGGAATTAAAAGAAAAGGAGTTAATATCTTTTGATTTTTCTGAGAATTCATATACTATTAGCTCAGTAAATAATCTTGCAGTAATTTCAGATAAATTATTCTTTTTTGATTTGAATGAAGGAGGATTTATTTACGATGCTAATAGGTTGTTACCACTACCTGAAGAAGTCAATTTATTTTTAAATACTCACGTACTTAACAAAGCTGTTTTTTTAGATGAAGATCATCTGGCTTTAGGAACAATTAAGAATGGGATTATAATTTATAATCTAAACACAAAAACATTTCAATATATTAATAAGGAATCGGGTTTGCAAAACAATACAGTTTTGGGGCTAAAAGTTCATGAAGGGAATCTTTGGGCAGCTTTGGATAATGGACTTGGCAGGATTGATTTCAAAACACCTTTTTTGTATTATAAAGATTTTACAGGAACCATAGGAACAGTATATGATGTTGCCTTTTTAAATGAAAAATATTACCTGGCAAGTAATACCGGGATTTATACCTATTCTAATGATAAAAAACTACAATTTATCGAAGGGTCAGAAGGACAGGTGTGGGACTTAAGTAGTATAGAAAACCAAATTATTGCAGGACACAATGATGGTAGCTTTTTGATCGAGGATAATAAATTATCCCGAAAACTAACATCAGGAGGAGTCTATTGTACTGTAAAAGTACCAGGGGAACCAAATTTGTATTTACAAGGAACGTATTACGGAATTAATCTCTTAAGAAAGGATGGAAACGATTGGTATTCTCATGTAATTGAAAATCTTTCTTTTTTGATGAATACTATTGTTTTTGAATCTGATAAAGTGATTTGGGTTACACATTCGTATAAAGGAGTTTTTAGAATAGAACTGAATG
The DNA here is from genome assembly GCF_051627225.1 of Aquimarina macrocephali. Classification (NCBI taxonomy): domain Bacteria; kingdom Pseudomonadati; phylum Bacteroidota; class Flavobacteriia; order Flavobacteriales; family Flavobacteriaceae; genus Aquimarina; species Aquimarina macrocephali. The sequence goes on along the minus strand of NZ_CP151795.1, from coordinate 1,764,439 downwards.
AAGATTATACCAAAGCAATAAAAGTTACTCCTTATGGGGAGAATAAGAATTTCAAACAATATCAGACCAATATCTTTAAGATTGATTCTGATATAGTATTTTATAATTCAGGAAAATGGTTTCAGTATTTTCAACAAAAAGACAGTATTGGTAGTTTTGAGAAGTTTAAAGATTTTGATGACAAGGTACTTATTCATAAAGAAAAAAATGAAGCTTGGTTTATAGATAGAAAAAGTGAAAATACATTAACCCTTACAGATGGTAACTATAAGGAAATCTATAAAATTAATGTTGCCGGCATTAAGCAACGTCTTGTTGCAAAATATGAAAAGATTATATTCAAAAATGATTCCTTAAGGATGATCAATCTTAATGATGGTTTTGCAATGTATAATATAAATGCGTTACGAAATGATAAAAAGAGTTCACAAACTCCGGTAATAGATAAAATATATTCTAGAAAAAAACAATTCTCAATATATGATACACTTATTCATATACCGTTTGAAGATGCTAAATATTTAGCATTTGAAATATACATGCCAAAATCTTATGGAAATGATTTTAGTTATACGTTATCAGGAGAAGTAGATCAAAAGGACTTTGTTAAAGAAGGGAAGTTGGTCCTACAAAATCTTCCTTATGGAAATTATACATTAGCATTAGAAAATAATAATCAAAAGGGAGAAAATTCAATAAAACAGATAGATTTAAAGGTACTACCTCCTTGGTACTTGTCTAATGTTATGAAATTTTTGTACTCACTTCTGGCAATGGGATTACTATTTATGATTTATAAAATCAATAAAATAAAGATAAGAAAACAACAATTGGCACTTCAAGAAGATTACATGCGAGAGACGCAAAAGAAAATAAATGAAATTGAAAAGAGAAACCTCGAAAAAGAAATAAGAAATAAAAAACGAGAGCTTACCAATTCTACTTTATCAGTCACGAACAAAAATGAAATGATTATAGAGCTAAGAAATGAACTTAATAGGTTAAAAAGGTTTTCTACAAATGAGTATAGAACTAAACGACTACTAGACACGTCTAAAAAGCATATTAATAGTAATGATAATTGGAAAATTTTTGAATCTAATTTCAATGAATTACATGAGGATTTCTTCAAATCATTAATATCAAAATTCCCAAAACTAACCACCAAAGATCTTAAACTTTGTGCCTATATTAAAATAGGATTAATTACTAAAGATATAGCTCCATTATTAGGGATAAGTGTAAGAGGTGTAGAGTTACAACGCTATCGATTAAGAAAAAAACTAGAGCTTAATGCTAAAGATAGCCTATCAAGTTTCTTAATGAAACTCTAAATACCTCATTTGTTTTCTAAAAATAATTACATCTTAAATACATCAATATGTTAAAATATTGATGTATTTTATTTTGTAAATAAATGAAAAAGAGGTGTTTATGTTTAGTGATGTAAGAATTTATTGATACTACAAAAATTTTTACAACGGCAATAAGTAATTTTAACCTAGTGTTAACAAATAATTAATTTTTAGATGAAAAATCAAATTCTCATTTGCTTACTGTTGATCTATAATAGTGTAATGGCACAGCAAACTATTACCGGAACAATATATTCTGATAACAATATGCCACTACCAGGATGTAATGTTTTAGTAAAAGGAACATCCAAAGGGGCATTAACAGATTTTGATGGAAGATTCACAATAAATACTCAAATAGGAGATACTCTTGTGGTAAGTTATTTAGGTTTCAAAACCAAAGAAATCGTAATAACAAAAAGTATTGACTATACTATATATATGGAGTCTAACGCTTCAGAACTAGAGCAGGTGGTGGTTGTAGGATATGGAACACAAAGAAAATCTATTCTTACAAGTGCAGTAACTACTGTTAAGGGAGGCGAATTATCCAGAGAACCAATTATTAACGCTTCTCAGGCACTACAAGGAAAAGCTGCAGGTGTGCAAGTAATTGCTTCAGACGCACCTGGGCAAGCTTCAACAGTTATTATTAGAGGATTAGGAACTATTCAAGGTGGTAGAGAGCCATTATATGTAGTTGATGGTGTATTGACCAACAATATTAATAACATCAATACACTAGATATTCTTACTATGAATATCTTAAAAGATGCTGCATCCCTAGCTATTTATGGAAACAGAGGAGCTAATGGAGTTATTATAATTACTACTAAAAGGGGAAAAACTGGAAAGATGGAAATTTCTTTTGACTCCTATACTGGGTATCGAGATATATTAAGTAGAGTTAAACTGGCAGATGCTGGGTCTTTTGTGACTTATAATAACGAGGCAGCCCTGAGAGATTTGAGAAACGATGATGATCCAAATAATGATAATGATACCAGTGGTTTTTTCTTCTCCAATCAAAAATATAATACAAATTGGCTAGATGCAATAACAAGAACAGGTCGTATATCTAACTACAACCTATCGATATCAGGAGGGTCAGAAAAAATCCATTCTTTTTTTAGTGCAGGCTTTAATAAAGAAGAAGGGATATTAATAGGTAACAATTTTGATAGACTTACATTACGTAGTAATGTTGACTATAAGATCAGCGAAAAATTTAATTTTTCTCACAATGTAAATGCACAATTAGCTAATATAACTCCAAAAGGATTTAATGCATTTACAAATGCATATAAGCAATCCCCTATTGTACCTATAAGAGATGAAGAAGGACGGTTTGGATCATCATCAGCATTTAATAATGTATCCAACCCGGTAAAAGATTTATTTTTTCAAGACGAAAAGCAAAAATTCTTTAAACTACAAGGAGCATTTAAATTAGACTATAAAATAATAGAACCATTAACGTTTACATCTCGTTTTTCTGTAGAAACAGAATATGGGAGGTTTTATAATTTTGAAGATAGATTAGGCTCTTTTTTAGCAAACAATCCTGCAAATCTTGAAAGTAATTTTGAGGGAGGGATAGAAAACCCCGCAAAAACCAGGTTGACTGTTACACATACCAATAACTATAGGTGGTTTTTAGATAATTATTTCACCTTCAATAAAACATTTGGTGAATCTCATACAATTAAAACGACATTAGGTATTACCTCTGAAGAAAGTGGTGGAGAGTTTTTAACAGGAGTACGAAATAATGTCCCCCTGGATTCTAACCTTAGATTTAACCTAAATACTGGTGACGAAGATGACACTCAACTTTCATCTGGATCATTTAGTGTGTCAGATAAACTGTACTCATATATAGCCAGAGTAAATTATGATTATGATAGTAAATATCTATTTAATGCTTCTTTTAGAAGAGATGGCTCAAGTAAATTTCAACCCGGAAAAAGATTTGGTAATTTTTATGCAGTAAGTGTAGGTTGGGTATTGACCAAAGAAGATTTTATGCAAGATGGATGGTTTGATAAACTAAAACTTAGAGCAAGTTATGGGGAGTTGGGTAATCAAAATGTACCTTTTAATGTAGTAACAGCAACAACAGGTAGTGGCGGGTTTTTCCCTTTCGGACCTAATCAGGAGCTACAGCAAGGGATCACAGTTACAGGTACCATCAATGAAGATCTGACCTGGGAGAGAACAAATGAATTTGACGTAGGATTAGAATTTGCTCTTTTAAATCATAAATTAAGTGGAGAGTTAGATTACTATCAAAGAACCAATACCAATGCTACTTTAGAAGTACAACTTCCAGATGTTTTTGGTTTTGATCCTTTTAATTCTCATGTAGGAGAAATTGTAAATAAAGGAGCAGAAGTAACATTAAACTGGGCAGATACTATAGGAGCGGTAAAGTATAATTTGGGAGGAAGTTTCTCCTTTAATGAGAATGAACTTACCAAAGTAACCAGCCCGTTTTTTAATGAACAACAAGGAGGAAATATTGATAATGGGCAGTATACCAAAAAAGTAGCCGTAGGACAGCCTTTAGGAAGTTTCTTCTTATATAATGCAATTGGTATTGATGACAGAGGAGAATTAGTATATGAAGATGTAAATAATAATGGTATTACCGACGAAGGAGACAGAAAATTCTTTGGATCTTATATTCCAAAATATTTCTTTGGACTTAATCTAGGAGTTGAATATAAAAACTTTGACTTTTCTGTAGATACTTTTGGTAATTTAGGTAACAAAGTCTATAACGGGAAAAAAGCACAACGGTTCGGAAATGAAAATATAGAAGAATCTGTATTTAACAATAGATGGACTTCTGGTAGACCGAGTAATACTACTCCAATTGCTTCAAATGATGTACCACTGTCTTCTAATTATTATTTAGAATCGGGAGATTTTTTTAGAATTAATAATATCACATTAGGGTATTCTTTGCCAAAAGATGTTATAAGTATTTTCTCTAAAGTTAGAATCTATGCATCGGCAAAAAACCCTTTTATTTTCAAGAGATTTTCGGGGTATACGCCAGAACTTCCGGGAGACCCTCTGGGGACAGCCGGGATTGAGCTAAATGCATATCCCACACTCAGGTCATTTTATTTTGGTATAAACACTTCTTTTTAAAAAAATTAATATGAAAAATTCAATAAAAAGCGCAATGCGATATCATCTTTCTTTGTTTTTTATGCTCATCCTACTACTAGGATGCAGTGAAGATTTTCTCGAAGTAGAGTCAAATCAGGAAACAGAAGGAGCCATAACTGTAGAGAATGCTTCAGAGCTTGTAAATGCCGTTTATAATAGTTTTTTACAATGGCCAATGAATTCATTTTCATGGAACGGGATTTCTAGTATTACTTCGGATGATGCAGATAAAGGTAGTGATCCGGGAGATACAGGAACAGATAAACATCTATTAGATGCGCTTACTTTTGATGCTACCTCAATATCATTTAATGAAATATGGGAAGCCCACTATGACGGTATACAAAGAGCAAACCAAGCATTAAGTAGGTTAGAATCTTTTAATGAATTAGACGATACGTTAAAAAGTAGACTTATTGGAGAAACAAAATTCTTAAGAGCATTACTATATTTTAGATTGGTTAAAATGTTTGGAGGTGTACCCTTAATTGGAGATGTTCCAGATCTTAATTCAAATCCAAATGAACTTCTAAAAAGAGCTACAAAAGAAGAAATCTATGCTTTTATCGAAACAGATTTACAAGAGGCTATACTGGCATTACCCAAAAAGAGTGAATATGACAGTTCTGATTTGGGTAGAGCAACCAATGGAGCAGCAAAAGCATTGCTGGCCAAAGTGAGTATGTATCAAAATAAATGGACAAAAGCATATGAGCTTACTAATGAAATTATAGGATCTGGAGAATATGGCCTTACTGCCAACTATGAAGATATCTGGAAAGAGATTGGAGAAAATAACACCGAATCTATTTTTGAAATACAAGCTCGTGGAGAAACACCTACTGCAGGAGTACAAGGATATAGTGTAAGTCAAGGAGCCAGAGGCGAAGGTGGTTGGGGCTGGGGATTTAATACTCCTACTCAAGATCTTGCCGATTCATACGAAGCAGGAGATACAAGAAGAGATGGTACTATAATATTTAGAGGTGAAACTTTATTTGATGGTAGACTAGTCGCAAATACGGTAGTAAACCCAATGTATAATCAGAAAGCATACTCCAGTGCATTATCAGATGCCTGGGAAACCGGTAAAAATATACGAGTACTACGTTTTGCAGAAATACTATTGATCAATGCCGAAGCAGCTTTACAAGTTGGAGGAGATGCCGCAATCCCATTAAACCAAGTTAGAAATAGAGCAGGTCTAAGTGATGCTATTAGTGTAAATCAAATGGCCGTTTGGAACGAGAGAAGGCATGAACTTGCTTTTGAGCATGATCGGTATTTTGATTTGGTACGACAAGGAAGAGCAGGTACTATTCTTAGAGCACATGGTAAGTCCTTTGTTGATGGAAAACACGAAGTGTTTCCTATACCTAATGATCAAATCCAAAAAAGTGGAGGGCTTCTTATCCAAAATCCTGGATATTAAAATATCCCTAAACTCAATTAGAAGAAATTTTCTGACTTCAGAAATAAAAATATAATCCTATGAAATCATTAATAATAATTAAAGAAAAAATGTTTTTACTCTCATTTATCTGTTCTTCGATACTATTTTTTAATAGCTGTAATACAGACGATGTTACACCGCCACCACCTGATGTGGTAGCGATATTCGAAGAAGAAAATCCAATACCAGAAATTCCTTTTGAAGAATTATTGGATTTGGTTCAGCAACGCACCTTTAATTATTTCTGGGATTTTGCCGAGCCCAATAGCGGTTTGGCAAGAGAGCGTTCACAAGAAGACGCATTCGAAGGGCAATCTAAAAGAGTAGTAACCACAGGAGGATCTGGGTTTGGAATAGCATGTTTTCCTGCCGCAGTCGAAAGAGGGTGGATAACCAAATCAGAAGCCATAGAACGGATACAAAAAATATTGACTTTCCTGGAGGGAGCAGATTCTTATCACGGCGCTTTTTCGCATTGGTACTATGGCGATACAGCCAAAACAAGACCTTTCAGCGCACAGGATGATGGTGGAGATCTTGTTGAAACCGCATTTTTAATACAAGGATTATTAATAAACAGACAATATTTTTCTGCCAATACTACAGAGGAAAAGGATATTAGAGATAGAATAACGGCACTATGGGAAGCTGTAGAATGGGATTGGTATACTCGGGGAGAAAAGTTACTTACATGGCATTGGTCACCCAACCATAATTTTGATATAAACCTAAAGATACGAGGATGGAATGAAGCACTTATCATCTATGTATTAGGAGCGTCATCCCCTACTCATTCTATAGACAAAGAAACATATGATAATGGATGGGCCTCTAATGGAGGAATGAAAAATGGAAAATCATTTTTTGGTACAGTATTACCTCTAGGTCCGGATTTTGGAGGACCCTTATTTTTCTCACAGTATTCCTTTATTGGTTTAGACCCAAGAGGATTAGAAGATCAATATGCGAATTATTTTGATCAGAATAAAGCACATGCACTTGTCAATTATGAATACTGTATCGAAAACCCAAAAGGTTTTAAAGGGTATGGAGAAAATAGTTGGGGACTTACTGCAAGTGATCAACCTGGTGGATATGGTGTACACAGTCCAACAGAAGATAATGGCGTTATCACTCCAACGGCAGCACTTTCCTCTTTTCCTTATACTCCAGAAGAGTCAAAAAAAGCATTAGAATATTTCTATTATAAACTAAACGACAAGTTATGGGGCGAGTATGGTTTCTATGATGCCTACTCAGAACAACAAGATTGGTATTCTGATGGGTATTTGGCGATTGATCAAGGACCTATTGTAGCAATGATAGAAAATTATAGAACACAACTTCTATGGTCACTTTTTATGAAGGATCAGGAAATAAAAGATGGGCTATCAAAATTAGGATTCTAGAAAAGAATTCAATCAAACAATTATAAATATAAGAATCATTTTTTTGATGAAAAAAATAATATTGATCATATCACTTGGAGTATTCTGTTTTAGTTGTAAAAACAAAACAAAATCATCTGATTTATCAAATCAGGATACCCAAATAGAACATAAAATAGACTCTTTAATGGCTTTAATGACATTAGAAGAAAAAATAGGGCAAACCGTCTTATACTCTAGTGGAGCAGATATTACAGGACCTGTACTGGATAAAAATTATGTAGAATATCTTAAAAAAGGACAAGTAGGAGCTATTTTTAATGCTACTGGTTCTGCTTATACAAGAAAGCTTCAAAAAATAGCAGTAGAAAAAACACGTTTAGGAATTCCATTACTCTTTGGGTATGATGTAATTCATGGATATAAAACTATTTTCCCTATCCCTATGGGAGAAGCTTCCAGTTGGGATTTAGAACTCATGGAAAAAAGTGCCCGCATTGCTGCTATAGAAGCTTCTGTAGAAGGATTACATTGGACCTTTGCTCCTATGGTAGATATTGCCAGAGATCCAAGATGGGGTAGAATCTCAGAAGGTGCCGGAGAAGATACTTATTTGGGGAGTTTAATTGCCAAAGCAAGAGTTAAAGGGTTTCAGGGAAATGATCTTTCTAGTAAGAATACCATTTTGGCTTGCGCCAAGCATTATGCTGCATATGGCGCAGCACAAGCCGGTAGAGATTACCATACTGTTGATATGTCTATGAATACACTAAGAAATGTGTATTTACCACCTTTTAAAGCAGCGGTAGATGCTGGGGTAGCTACTTTTATGACTTCATTTAACGAACTTAATGGGATACCAGCAACAGGGAATACCTTTTTACTCGATCAGGTTTTGCGAAAAGAATGGGGATTTAATGGTTTTGTAGTAACCGATTACACATCTATAAATGAAATGATCCCTCATGGCTATGCAGAAGACTTAAAACATGCAGGAGAATTAGCAATGAATGCCGGAGTAGATATGGATATGCAGGGAGGAGTATATAAAAATTATATGCAGCAATCTATAAAAGAAGGTAAAATAGAAGAAAATAGATTGAACAAAGCTGTAAAAGATATTCTAAAACTAAAATATAAACTAGGCCTCTTTGACGACCCATATAAATATTGTAATGAAGATAAGGAAGCCAAAGTGATTCTTAATGATGATCACCTAGAAGCAGCTAGAGATGCTGCCAGGAAATCTATCGTTTTATTAAAAAATAAAGATGAGGTACTACCCTTAAATAAGGTAAAAAAGATTGCTCTTATTGGTCCATTGGCAAGTGATGAGTTTCATATCATTGGTAATTGGGCTGCGCATGGTAATAGAGAAGGGATTGCAGTAAGCGTAAAAGAAGGTCTTGAAGCAAGAGAAAGCACGTTTACATATACCAAAGGTTGTGAGATTGTAGAAGGAGATACATCAAATTTTGCAGAAGCAGTAAAGACTGCACAGAATGCTGATGTGGTAGTTATGGTTATGGGAGAACTAGAAAATATGAGTGGTGAGGCAGCTAGTAGAACAAGTATTAAACTCCCTGGTCATCAACAAGAATTAATTGCCGAAATAAAAAAAACAGGAAAACCAATAGTACTGGTCTTATTAAATGGGAGGCCTCTGGATTTATCATGGGAGAATGAAACTGTAGATGCCATTGTAGAAGCGTGGTTCCCGGGTACAAGTGGCGGTCATGCGATTGCAGATGTATTGTTTGGTGATTATAACCCTTCGGGGAAACTAACTGTTACGTTTCCGAGAAATATTGGACAAATACCTGTTTTTTATAATATGAAAAATACAGGAAGACCTGTCGATCTCGAAGGAGCAAATCCAAAATTTGTTTCCAGATACTTAGATGTCGATAATTCACCATTGTTTCCATTTGGATATGGGTTAAGTTATACAACCTTTCAATATAGTGATGTGACTTTAGATTCTGATGTACTTACACCAGACTCTAAAATCACGATTACAGCCAGTATTACAAATACAGGGGATTATGATGGAGAAGAAATTGCTCAATTATATATCAAAGATAGATTTGGAAGTATTACCAGACCAGTTAAAGAGCTAAAAGGATTTAAAAAAGTATTCCTAAAAAAAGGAGAAACAAAAACAATAGAATTTATCCTAACTGCTAATGATTTAAAGTTTTATGACAGTACTATAAATTTTGTGAACGAAAAAGGAGATTACGACCTTTTTGTAGGAGGTAGTTCAGATCAAAAATTCACACATCAGTTCTCATTTTCTGATCACTAACTTTAGTTTATGAACACTAACATCAAGTAAAAAAGGATGTTAGTGTTCTTTTATCGGTTTTAAAAAAAATAGGTTACAATTTAAACTATAACTTATAATGTTAACAAGCGTAAAATATATTCTTATACTTATCATGATACTTCTTTTGTCGTCTTGCGATAAAAGAAAAGAATCTGTAATAGAATTAAAGTCGCCAAACGCTAAAATCTCTATGCATTTTAGTGTGAACTCTAATGGAGAGCCTTGGTATATGGTTCATCATAAAACCGAAACTATTATAGATACCTCGTTTGTTGGGTTTCAGTTTAAAAATAACCCTGCAATAAAAGAAGATCTGGAAATTATATCTATAGTAACCGATACAGTACATACAAACTGGAAACCGGTTTGGGGTCAACAAAAAAGTATTGAAAACAAGTATAATGAAGCAATAATTACACTGAAAGAAACTTCGAATCTTAAACGTAATTTTAAAATTGTTTTTAGAATCTATGATGATGGTCTTGGTTTTCGATATCAGTTTCCAAAACAAGAGCACCTGGATGAGCTGGTGATTACCAGAGAAGAAACTCAATTTAAACTTACAGATGACGCTGATGCATGGTGGATTCCTGCTGATTATGATAGTTATGAACATATCTATAGCCACACAATTTTAAGTAAAATAGATGCTAAAGAGAATGAAGGTTATGACAATACAAAGAAAAATAGAATACCAAATATACATGCTGTAAACACACCGTTAACAGTTAAAACAAAGAACAGTATTTACTTATGCTTTAGCGAAGCTAATCTTACTGATTATTCTGATATGACATTAGCTATAAAAGAAGATCATGTATTGCAATCAGAATTAGTGCCCTGGAGTAACGGAGATAAAGTGCGTATAAAAACCCCTTTTGTTACACCATGGAGAACGATCCAAATAGCAGAAAATTCAAAAGAATTGTTAACCAATACTCTTATTCTTAATCTAAATGAACCTTCAGAAATAAAAGATATTTCATGGATTGAGCCAATGAAATACTCGGGTATTTGGTGGGAAATGCATTTGGGAAAAAGCTCCTGGGCAAACAAAAATGAAGGAGGCTGGTCTGGCAATAGCACATCTCACGGAGCAACGACTATAAATGCAAAAAAGTATATAGATTTTAATGCAAAACATGGGATCAAAGGAGTATTGATAGAGGGTTGGAATACAGGATGGGAATATTGGGGAGTAAAGGGTGCTACAGATTTTTTTGATTATGTAACTCCAAGCCCTGATTTTGATATAAAAGAAGTAGTAGCATATGCTAAAGAAAAAGGAGTTACGATTATAGGGCATCATGAAACTTCGGGTGATGTTATTACGTATGAAAAAAGATTAGATAGTGCATTTGCATTTTATAGCACATTGGGAATTAATACGGTAAAGACAGGGTATGCAAATCATCTTATTGATAATAAAGAATTTCATCACGGTCAATATATGGTGAATCACTACCGAAAAGTTGTAGAAACAGCAGCAAAATATCAAATAACATTAGATGTTCATGAACCGATAAAACCTACAGGAATACGAAGAACGTATCCCAATATGATGACCCGAGAGGGAGTTAGAGGAATGGAATTTAACGCGTGGGGAGGCGGTAATTCTCCCGAACATACACTTATTATTCCTTTTACGCGAGGATTAGCAGGTCCTATTGATTATACACCAGGTATTTTTGATATAAAATTTGATGAGTATCGTACCGATCAATACGTAAGGACTACGCTAGCCAAACAATTGGCACTATATATCATTTTGTATAGTCCATTGCAAATGGTAGCCGATTTACCAGAAAATTATGAGGATAATCTAAGAGCATTTCAGTTTATAAAAGATGTACCAGTAGATTGGGATAAAACAATAGTAGTTAATGGAAAGATTGGGGAATACCTTACCATAGCAAGAAAGGATAAAAACTCATCAAGCTGGTTTATTGGTAGTATTACCAATCAAGAAAGTAGAGATTTAGAACTTTCTTTTGAGTATTTGGATCACAACAAAAAATATATAGCAGAATTGTATCTGGATGGAGATAAAGCGCATTATCTAAACAATCCGACAGCTTTTAAAAATAAAATAATAAAAGTAAATCATACTACTTTATTAAATGTGTCACTAGCTTCTGGAGGAGGCATGGCAATACATATAAAAGAAGTAGCCAATTATTAATGTAAATTTTTTATCATGAAAATAGTAAAGTTTTTTTCGAGTATACATTGCATCCTTTTTATGGTGTTAGTGTTGAATTTATCATGTGAAGATGATCTAGAGGAGCTACAAACCATAAAGTATGCTCAATGCGAAGATGATAATGTTGTTGCAAACCTTAATATCGTTACAGATTTTGAATGTCAATCGAACCAAACTTTATCTAATGTAGAGGCGATTAGAAACCCAAATGAGATAGGTATCAATAAAAGTAAGTTTATTGGGAAGTATACTGATGGTACTGGGACCCAGGATGCTTTGGTTATAGATTTTGGCAAACCAATAGATTTATCTACTCATGCACTGTTTAAAATTAAAATTAAAACTGATATTTCGGCAACAGCAAAAGTTAGATTAGAAGGAGGTTCTTCAACCCCTGTAGAAATAACAGTTTCTCTTGATGGTAATAATAAATGGATAGAGTATGAGTTTGATTTTAGTGATCAAACTGATCAAACTGATCAAAATCATACAAAAATTCTAATATTCTTTAATCAGGGTATAGAAAATGATGGAACAAAAGAAGTATATTTTTTAGATGATCTCTTTTTTGATGTGTCAATTATTATTCCTGATCCGTGTGAAAATGTCCAAAAGGATTCAAGCATATTAAGTGACTTTGACTGTCAACAAAATGTATTCCTTGGAGACCCTACTATGGATACTACAGCTCCCGTTATAGCGAATCCAAATAAAAGTGGAATCAACACAAGCCAATTTGTAGGAGAATATAAAGATAATGGTACCGAGCCTTTTGATAATTTGTTTATCGACTTAGAATCACCAATAGATTTATCTGTCAATTCACAATTGAGTATAAAGGTTCTTGCCAAGAAGACAGGCCCATTAACTGTAAAACTTGATGGAGGTACGCCTATTGAAATAACAAAAACAATAAGTACGATAGATCAATGGGTAGAATATACTTTTGATTTTAGAACGGCTGTTGGAGCAGGAAACACAAATGTACTGTTGTTTTTTAATGCAGGTATGACAGATGGTACAGCAGAAGATATTTATTATATAGATGATATTAGATTTAGAGAATTTATAGATCCTTGTGCAGGCACCATTGCAGATTTAAGTATTGTAAGTGATTTTGAATGTCAACAAAATTTTCAATTAGGCAATAGTCCTGGATTTGTACCTGTAGTAGAAAATCCAAATAAAAGTGGAATTAACACAAGTGAATCCGTAGGAGAATATACCGATGATGGAACCAATGCATGGGATAATGTGGCTATTGATTTTGGCGGAGTTATCGATTTATCGGTTAACTCACAATTAAATATCAAAATACATTCTAGTAAAACAGTCCCTTTATTAGCCAAACTTGAGGGCGGTACAGATGCAGAAATATGGGGGAATATTGATATAGCCGGAGAGTGGAAAAACTACACCTTTGATTTCAGCGGTGCAGCAGGAAATGGAAACACTAGAGTAGTCTTGTTTTTTAATGGAGGACAATCAGACGGTACAGCCACTGATATCTATTATATCGATGATATAAGATTTACATCTAAGGATTGCAGTATAATCGTCGAAGATTGTACGGGGGTTACTCCTGATCTTAGTATTATAAGTGATTTTGATTGTCAACAAAATTTTCAGTTAGGAAACACCCCTGGATTTGTACCCTTAGTCGCAAACCCAGATGTTAGCTGTTTAAATAGAAGCTCTAATGTTGGAGAACATACTGATGACGGAACTAATGCATGGGATAATCTGGCTGTTGATTTTGGCGGTGTTATCGATTTATCAGTTAATTCAAAATTGAGTATTAAAATACATTCTAGTAAAACAGTCCCTTTATTAGCTAAACTTGAAGGTGGTACAGCTGTAGAAATATGGGGAAATATTGATGTAGCCGGAGAATGGAAAAACTACACTTTTGATTTTAGTGCAGCAGCAGGTAATGGAAATACTAGAGTAGTCTTGTTTTTTAATGGAGGACAATCAGACGGTACAGCTACCGATATCTATCATATCGATGATCTAAAATTTGTAACTCCATAGCCCCGGAAGAATAAATTCTTAATTCAGTTGTATCCCATTTAAACTGAATAATTTGGAGTTATTTAATAAAGGGAGAGGATTTTTCCTCTCCCTTTTTAATATGCTACCAAACTTTGATGATGGGATAACGAAAAGCAGAACAAAAACAAAAACTTAAAAACATGGGAGTACTTATATTTATAGCTTTTACCGCTATCGTTGGCTTTATTTCATATATGCTAACTCGAAATACTAATGAAAAATCATCAGATGGATATTTTTTAGGAGGACGTAGTTTAACAGCATCAGTAATAGCTGGATCGCTATTATTAACTAATCTGTCCACAGAGCAAATTGTTGGTTTAAATGGAGCTGCGTATAAAGAAGGAATCCTGGTAATGGTATGGGAGACACTAGCAGCAGTTGCTATGGTAATCACTGCAATATTTTTATTACCCAGATATCTTAAAGGAGGAATAACTACCATACCCCAATTCTTACAAAGGAGATACGATAGAACGACCAAAGCAATTGCATCTGGACTGTTTTTAACGGGATATGCGGTTATTTTGTTACCAACAGTTTTGTATTCGGGAGCGTTAGCTATAAATACAATGTTTGATATTCCTGAGCTTATGGGGGTATCAGATACTACAGCATTATGGATTACTGTATGGGCGATAGGGGGTATAGGCTCAATTTATGCGATTTTTGGGGGTTTAAAAGCAGTAGCCGTATCAGATACCATAAATGCTGTTGGATTGTTAATAGGTGGTTTAATGATTCCTATATTTGGGTTATATGCCATAGGAGATGGGAGTTTATTAGGAGGAGTTGATGTATTATTAAAATCTCATCCCGAAAAATTTAATGCTATAGGTTCTCCAGAAGCTTCGGTACCTTTTTCAACTATTTTTACAGGGATGATGCTGGTGCAATTGTTTTATTGGGGTACCAATCAAGCGATCATTCAAAGAGCATTAGGAGCAAAAAATTTAAAAGAAGGTCAAAAGGGTCTTTTGCTGGGGTCTTTTATTAAGATTTTAGGACCTGTTATTGTCGTTTTACCAGGAATTATAGCATTTCATATGTTTAAAGGAGAACTTGCAAACCCCGATGAAGCATATCCTATGCTGGTAAGTAAAGTATTACCCGTATCATTGGTAGGTTTTTTTGCTGCAGTATTATTTGGGGCTATTTTAAGCTCATTTAATAGTGCTTTAAATAGTTCGGTCACGTTATTCGGGATAGATATTTACAAAGAATATATACATAAAGAAGCAAGCGAAAAAAAAGTTGTTAAGGCCGGAAAAACCTTTGGAATATTTTTGGCATTAATATCAATGTGTATCGCTCCTCTTTTAGCGCATGCAACAAATGGATTGTTTGGATATTTGCAAGAAGCAAATGGAATTTATAGTATACCGATTCTAACCATTATTGTTGTAGGATATATAACCAAGCGTGTTCCTGCTATTGCAGCAAAAATTGGGATTATTTTAGGATCCTTATTATATATTGTTAGTCAATTTATACTAAAACCCTTTGTAATTGGAACAGAAGACTACCCGCACTTTCTACATGTAATGGCAATATTATTTATGCTAAATATTATAATCATGTTAATTATAGGTAGATTCTATCCCAGAAAAGAAGAGTATAAGCAAGAGTACACAAAACAAGTGGATATCACTCCCTGGAAATATGTAAAAGTAACAGGAGGGATAATTTGTCTGCTTGTTATAGCTGTTTATATATATTTCTCTTAATTAACTAAGTTAGAGGAATATAAAAAAAGCCCTGATACCAAATTTGATATCAGGGCCTTTTTTATAATTGAATTTATGTTATTGCTTGATAATAAACTTCTTGGTTAGTGTTTTATCATTTGATATAACCGAAAGGAAATACATTCCATCTGGTAAATTGTTTAATTCTACTCTGTTTTCAGATACTTTCCCATTTCTTACGATCTGACCGATATGGTTAATGATGCTATAATTTGAATCCTTGGCATTGTTCATTCGAATCAGGATAAAGTCTTTTGCAGGAATAGGATGAATAATAATGTTAGAACTTTCTAAATCTGTTTTCTCATCTGTATTAAAGTTATGCATTGTGGTATTCCCTGTACAGAAATTTATAGTATCTTCAGAAGTAAATGATCCCCCAGAGGCTAATACAGCACCCGAAACACTATTGGTTAACTCATACGAACCATTACCATAGCCACAGCAAATCCCATCACCAAATGTATCCTTAACTACTAATGTATAACAATCTGCATCCAGAGTTTTAGTTATAGTAAGAGTAGAGCCATTTGCTTGAGAGCCATATGACCCTCCATAGTGTACTGTCTGATTGTTCGCATTTTTAATTTCCCATGAGGTTTCGTCTGGATAATTATCAAAAGTAATACGCAGTTTTACATCATTTGTAGAAGGCGTTCCTGTAATAGTATAGTTATTATTTTTCTTAAAGAACCCAGGGTTTTCTAAATGATATAGACCAAAAAGCATAGTAGAAAAATCTACACCTTGAATAGTTTCTGCTTTCCAATTAATATCCTCTTTACTATATCTCCATAAAATTTCAGTTTGAGAAGTATTAGGTAGCGTATAGATTCCTTTTCCCGATGTATATAAATTAAGAATATCGTTTTTAATCTCATTATTTTGATCGACTGGTAAAAAACCAGCAATAATATGTGGTGATACAATCTTAGTCCAATTGTCGTTATCATTATTATAAATTTTATCTGCATGATAACCGTTTATTGCATTGGCAGCACCAGCTCCTGTACCCCATTCAAAAGATGCTCTGGAAATAGGATTGGAATATTGATCTTCAGAAACATGTTTCCACCAGTTTTTATCAGCATTTTTCGCATTTTTCATATAGTTAACATAAGAAGTACTAGATGCAAAATCATGAATTAGGTAATATGAAAATTGAACTAAAAAACTAGAAACGAAATTGCCACTACTATCCGTAAGTGTTTCATTGTTGATTACTGTGCTATTGGGAGCAGTGTAGGTTGCAGTTGCTCTGGGAAGTAAATATTGTCCGTTACCATCTGTATTATATGGGTTTTTATAAAATTTGTCCCAAAGTGTTTTACCCGATGCAGATCCCGATCGGTATATCAAATCGGCTACAATAATATACTCGTTATATGGTAAAGTAGTTGTACCGGGAATACCTTTTCCTGCACTATCTAAATCTCTATATATGGTACCATTATTTGCATTTTCTATAGCTTCATCCCAGGTTATAGAATTCCATAATTGATTCACAAGGGTTGTAATTCGGTCTTTTTGTTGTGTAGTAGCTCTGTTAGGTGCAGAAGGGTCTAAAAAATACTCCTTTGCAAATAGTGCTCCAGACATAAGGATAGCGGTATCTATAGAGCTATACTCAGAATTCCAGGCTCTCTGTCCACTATTTAGATCAAAAAAGTGCCTAGCAAAACCACTGGCATTTGTATCCAAATTAAATCCAGAAGTATGCCCTGTCATTGTTTCTAATGTTTTTATAACCAAATCAGGAGCATTAGACTCCCAGTTTTTTTCATTGGCTATACATAAAGCGATCAATCCCATTCCTGTAGATGCGGTAGATCCAGGATGATAATCATTATTATTAGAAATCAACTTAGCATCCCGATACGCACCTTTATTGGTTCTAAGCAATTTGAAGACTTCATAAGAATTCTGAGTTAATTGATCTATAGTACGATTAGTATTTACAGGATAGGTACGTTTTGTTCTAAAAAGCACATCATCAAAGTAAAAGGAATTAGTATTCGAAGTATCGTTATGGCCAAAAAAGATGAATAGTTTATCGTATGTAGTGTTTTGAGGAATTGAACTAAAATCAAAAGAATATGTAGTCCATGTATTTGTATTACCGATAAACCCTCTTCTCTCAATAGATTCTTGGGTGACCGAGTTTTCTAATTTTACGGTAAATCTGGTATATTGATCGTTTCCAGAATTTTGATTTTGTAGAATTTTGATTTGTAATTCATTGTGAGTACTATAATCAATAGTTCCGATAGTGGTTGAAACAAAAGAATAAGCAGCACTGTTTTTTGTAAACAAACCACAGGTAGCACTTGTATTTAGTGTCTGTAAAGGCTGCGGGTTATTAACGGTATTAAAAACCCCATTATTACCGTTCCAGTTTGTACCTCCAATTTCAAAAGTATCAACGATTTGAGTGTTTGCCTGCGCGGCAGTATAAGCAACAATATCATCAAAGTAAAATTTCTCTCCACGATTAGAACCAGGATCAAAAAACAAGATTATCTTGTTTAACCCAGAGATAGAACTACCATCACTAAAATCAAATTCGTATTCGATCCACTTATTGGTTTCTGTAATCGTTGTAGTTTTCTCTATAGCACCATTGTCTCCTTCTAGTTTTATCGTAAATGATCTTAGCGAACTACTGTATATTTTAATTCTGATTTGATTAAAGGTAGTCAAATTTATTCCTTGATTTATGGATGCAAAGAATAGACTATATGGATGCGAAGGTGATTTTGTGTACGCACCTATTTGTGATTGATTATTTTCAGGATTGCTTTCTAAGGTGTAAATACCATTAGAAGCAATCCATTGAAGTTGAGCAGTATTCGAATTAAAATCTTCATAAACTTTTTGTGCCTGTATTCCATTTGTAAATAGAACAAATAATAGTAATTGTACAAATTTTGTCATACTTAATAATAGTTAAGTTAATACTAGATTTTTGAGCAAAAAAAACGGCCTTACTTGTTTTGCGTTGTTTAATTTTTGTATCGAATTAATAAAGATGAAGTGCAGGTAGTTTCTTTACTATTTTAATACTTTCATAAAGTTAGATGATGTATTTGTAATAGGAATCTCCTTTTTTTGAGTGAAAACACGAAAATAATATAACATCATGAAAATCAAATCTTTACAAATAAGCATCTATAAGGTAAGCCTCTGTTTTTTAACATATTAATGTATATATGATGTATAGATTTACGCAACTATTGTCACTGTATTGATGCTTTTTTTACTGATTTAATACCTAATGGCGCCCGTTTTAGATAATTCTGAAACCAAAGAAATACTGGATAGTACTATTCTATGAGTACGGTTTATAAAACGAGTACATATGCTTTATACAAACCAAATTCATTACAAAAACACTCCTTTTTTTCGATAGGAGGATTACTCGTTAAAATACACTTTGATATCAAATGTAAACCTGAAAACTATAACACCATGAATTAAAAATTTAGTTTACGGTTTTCCTCACATATTAAATACGGAAAAACCATAATTTCGCTTTTTGTTACTATACCAATAGCCGTAAAGAACATAATCAAAAAACTACCATTATCATTTTTAGCAGTGTAGTATGCGTTTTTAATCCATAGTTATGAATATCATGTTAAAGCAAATACAATTGATAGAGCGAATTGATCAACTTATTCGTTTGCAAGCTACAGGATCTCCCATAGAACTGGCGGAAAAGTTAGGCATCTCCAAAACCACATTATATCGTACCCTTTGTGTTATGAAAGAATTGAATGCACCTGTAGAATTCGACACGCTCACACAGAGTTTTGTGTACTCCGAACCGGTAGGATTTACTTTTGGGTTCTATAAAAAAGGTCAAAAAAAGAATATCATTACTCCTTTTATAGGGTAGCTAAGAGAACAGTTACCCAGAAGCCTGATACTCCTTCAGACTTATTTCAAAAAAACTTTCATTTTTTTTCTCAGTCCCGAAAAACGAAACTGGGATGATTTAATATTGCTACTGGAATACAATAAAAAATAAAAGAATAAGTCCATTTATAGTGCTCTATCAGGTAATGGGTCAAACTGGTGCTTTTGAAAAAAAGCATGTTTTTAAGATTGATTATCAGTAATTTATAAAACAAACAAGCCTCTTTATTGAGGCTTGTTTATGTTGTTTATACTACTTAACATTGCTTAGAACCTATTAGATAAAGGTTTTATATTGCTACGTAGGTCAAATTGGTGCTTGGTTATATTTGCAGTTATGAATTGTAAAAATTGTAACCAATCAAATTGTATAAAACGAGGTAAAAGAAATGGTAAACAACGCTATTTCTGTAAAGATTGTCATACTTCATTTCAAAACTCATACTCTTATAAAGCATATCAAACCCGATGGCGCGGATTTGCAATCCGTGAAACATAACGAAATATTAAAACAGTCACTTATAATGTGGCTGTTTTTTTGTTATCGTAAATTATTAATAAGTTAGTTGTAGATAAGGTTACTTTAAATCCAGAGGATTATATTTTTAGTTCTGCTAGAAATTATGCAGATTTAGATCATGAATTAGAAATTGTTGTTTTAAATTTATTTTGAAGTTTTAAAAACACGGATTGCAAATCCGCGCCATCGGGATATTTTAAGCATCAAAAAAACCACATTATTATTGATTAACTCTAAAGATTACAAGGATTATTTTGATGATGATGTTAGATCAGAATTAACTTCTTCACTGCATGAAGAGTGATTAAGGTAATGAGTCAAACTGGTAATGGGTCAAACTGGTGCTTTTGAAAAAGAGCATTATAAAGTTTGATTACCAAATAAATTATATAAGTAGAAAAGGGTAATGGGTCAAACTGGTGCTTTTGAAAAAAGAACATTATAAAGTTTGATTACCAAATAAATTATATAAGTAAAAAAGAGTTGTAGAAATACAACTCTTTTTTTATGCTATAAAGTGAACTAAGAAAACAGTTCTCTAGCCTGCCAGAAAGTAGAAAAAGAACAATACAACCCTATCAAAACTAAATCTATGCGAACAAACAACATTGCTGAGATACTGATCAGCTACTCATCTCATATTGCTAAAAAACGCACCAGATAGCACGGTAATGTTTTCTGTACTGGGTATGAGTAAGTACGGTACTACTTTTTTTAATGGATTAAGTCATAAAGCATTTTTGCAGCGGTTTCTGCTGTAACGTCTCGTTGTGGCATCCCAAACATTTCATAGCCAACCATAAATTTTTTAACAGTAGCACTTCGTAATAATGGAGGATAAAAACTCATGTGCCAATGCCAATGCGTATGATCAAGATTATGAGTTGGGGCTTGATGAATCCCACTAGAATAAGGAAAAGAACAATTAAATAATTGATCGTAAGCTCGAGTTAATACAGAAATACATTCTGCATAAGCATTTCGCTCATTTGGATTCATTTCTAAAATAGAGGATTGTTTCTTTTTTGGAATAATCATCGTTTCAAATGGCCAAATAGCCCAAAAAGGAACTAATACAACGAAGTGTTGATTTTGAAATATAATGCGTTCTTTCTTTTCTAATTCCAGAATCACATAATCTTCTAATAACGATTTGCCATGTTTAGAAAAATAGAGTCTTTGATTGTTGTCTTTTTTTAAGATTTCATTGGGTAGATGAAACTGACTCCAAATCTGCCCATGGGGATGAGGATTACTACATCCCATAACCGCCCCTTTATTCTCAAAAATCTGTACGTAATTAATCTCTGGTAGCGCACCTAATTTTTGATATTCTTCTTGCCATACTGCTATCACTTTTTCAATGGCCGCTACAGACATATTGGCCAAGCTTTTAGAATGATCCGGGCTAAAACATATTACCTTACAGATTCCTGTTTCACTTTTCACTTTAAACAATTCTTCTTCTATAGCAAAAGAAGGAGATTCGTTTTGTAATGCGGCAAAGTCGTTTTCAAAAACAAAAACATCCTGATAGTCTGGATTTTTCTTTCCTCCTGCTCTACTATTTCCCGAGCATAAATAACAATCTTTATCATAAGATGGTAATGATTGTGTACTAATTTCTTCTTCCTGGCCTTGCCAAGGTCTTTTTGCTCTGTGCGGGGATACCAATACCCACTCTCCTGTAAGTGGATTATAACGCCTGTGGGAATACTCTTGTAAATCTGTATTTAACATGAGGAATCTGCTACAATTTTCCAACGACCATTTATCTTTTTGAAAATGATCATAAAAGTACCGTCAGCATTACCTACGCTGCGTATTAAATGATATTCTCCCATCACAAAATAGGATTCATTATCAATTCGTGAAATGTCATTGATGACAAAATTTAATTTACCAGTATGCGCTTTAGAGGGATATCCTTTTTTATAATTAGATAATGTTTTATTCCAACCATACGTTAATCCTCTGCTACCATAAAATTTTAAAGAATCCGATTTCCAATATCCTTGCATATATCCTTCCAGATCATAATTCGACCAGGCTTGTTCTTGTGCTTTTAGCACTTCAATGATTTGCTGTTTATCGGCTTTCTCATCTACTTTTATTTCTTGATGACAGCTGGCCAATCCCATTAGTATTCCCAATATATATAGATATCTCATTATCATATTATTTGATTTTATATGTTCCTTCTGCAATTTGTACATCATATCGACTTAAGGTTTTATTGAATTGTTTATGATATAACGGTGCAACCGTATTAATAAATGTATCTGTAGCTCCTTTTTTAATGATATTAACAGTACAACCACCAAATCCACCCCCCATCATTCGTGCACCTAATACATCTGGATTCTGTTTGGTATGATCTATCAAAAAATCCAATTCAGTACAGCTTACTTTATACTGGTTTTGCAGCCCGTTATGCGACTCAAAAAGTAGTTTGCCAAAAGTTATGTAATCCTTTTTATCTAAGGCAATAGCAGCTTTTAAAACTCTTTCATTTTCTTGTATGATAAATAAAGCTTTTTGGTAGTGGTCTTCAGTAATTTCTTTTTTAATAGTAAATAAGGCTTCATATGTGGCATCTCTTAGAGCAGATACTTCTAAGCGCGCAGCTACCGCTTCACATACCGAGCGCCTTTCATTATAAGCACTTTCTGTAAGACTGTGCTTTACATTAGTATTGATTAAAATAATATCATATTCTTTAAAATCAATAGAAAAGTAGGTCGCTTTAAGATCTCTGCAATCTAATAATAAAGCCTTGCCTTCTTTTCCAAACATACTCGCATATTGATCCATAATACCACACTGTACTCCTACATAATTGTGCTCTGCTTTTTGAGAGATATAAATCATTTCTTCTTTGGTTAGTCCAAGTTCGAACAATTCATTTAATCCAAAAACGATACTGTTTTCTAAGGCAGCAGAGGATGATAATCCGGCTCCAAGAGGGATATTACCAGCAAAGACCAAATCAAAACTACAGATTATGATATCTCTTTTAATAATTTCGGCAACTACTCCTAATACATAATTTTTCCATCCTCCATTTTTGGCAGGTTGGATATTTTGTAACGAAAATTCTAAAACCTCATCGGTATCTATGGCATAGACCGAACAATACATATTGTTGTTTTTCTGAATCCCCGAAACTATCCCTTTATTGATTGCTGCAGGAAAGACAAACCCACCATTATAATCGGTATGCTCTCCGATTAGATTGATCCTGCCGGGAGAAAAGGATAATACAGGTTTGGTGCTAAATCGTTTCAGAAAAGTAGATTCTACCTTTTCTAGTAATGATTCATTTGTCATTTATGCAAAGTATATATAGATTCCTAAAACAATCAAACAAATAGTGATCCCTACAACGTTAAGGTGTTTCCAGGGAGTGATATCAACCTGCTCTGTATAGTGTTGCTCATAAGCTTCTGTTCTTGGTTTGAATTTGCCAATAAGTAACATGATAAGTACATTGAGCACGAATAATATTGCCATAACATGTAAGAAGTGAGGGAATTGTTCAACAAAAACAAATTCATCTAATAAAATATAAGCAACATATAAAACCACACCAGAAATGATAGCAATTTTTGCTGCAATTGCAGGAACATATTTTGTTAGGTATCCCACTACAATAATGGTTAAGATAGGAATACTATAACATCCGTTTACTTTTTGTAAATACCCAAATAGCCCATCAGGAGCGTATGCGATTAATGGAGCAATACACATGGCTAAAATTGCTAATATGATGCCAAAACTTTTTCCTGCTTTTACCGTTTTCCGTTCTGTAGCATCAGGTTTAAAATGTGATTGGTATATGTCAATTCCGAATAAAGTGACCGAACTGTTTAAAGCTGAATTAAAAGAACTTAAAATAGCACCAAACAATACTGCTGCAAAAAATCCTACCCAAGCTGTGGGTAGCACCTTGGTCACTAACATTGGATATGCTTCATCTGGGTTATCCAATGTGTTCCCGAACATGTGAAAAGCAATTAACCCCGGTAATACAACGATTAGTGGTCCCAGTATTTTTATAAAAGAAGCTAATAACAATCCTTTTTGTCCTTCTTTTAAGTTTTTGGCTCCTAAAGCTCTTTGGATAATTGCCTGATTGGTTCCCCAATAAAATAATTGAACGAGCATCATGCCAGTGAATATAGTTCCTATCGGAATTGAAGATTCTGGCCCTCCTAATGCTTTTAGTTTTTGTGGGTGAGATTGCGTTAATGTAGTGATTCCTTCAAAAAGACTACCATCACCAATAGCCATTAATCCGAATATTGGTATTAACAATCCACCGATCAGTAACCCTATAGCATTAATGGTATCTGATACGGCTACCGCTTTTAAACCTCCAAAAATGGCATAAATAGATCCTATGATACCGATTCCAAAAACGGTTATCCATAACGCAGTAGTTTCGTTAACATTTAATATACCAGGTACATCAAACATTGTATTAATTGCCAATGCTCCAGAATATAAAACAATAGGTAGTAACACGACCACGTATCCACTTAGAAACAATGCAGAGGTGATTGTTTTGGTCGTTTTATCATATCGTCTTTGCAAAAATTGTGGAACGGTGGTTATTCCTCCTTTTAGATATCGGGGTAATAAAAATACGGCTGTAACCACCATGGCAATTGCCGCCAGCGTTTCCCATGCCATAACCAGGATCCCTTCTTTAAAGGCGGCCCCGTTTAACCCCACGATTTGTTCGGTTGATAAATTGGTTAGTAATAACGAACCTGCAATAACGACCCCTGTTAAACTTCTTCCTCCCAGAAAATATCCATCAGAAGAAGATTCATCTGTTTTTCTGCTTTTTACATAAGCTATTATTGCCACTAATAATGTAAACCCTATAAATGTAATGAACTGCATAGTTTCTTATTTAATTGGTTGTATTGTAAATGAATAGTTATGTTTTGTTGGTTTTATGGTGTATTCATCATGTACCAAACGTCCCCATGAAGTATCTCCACCTACTCCCATTTGTTGATAGTCGATATTCCATTGAATAGTTTTTCCTTTTTTAATATCTGCTCCGTGTTTCTTAGTAACCGGGACTAATCCCGAAGCTGAAGCGGCTCCATCTTTTTCGCTATTAAAATCCAATTCGATCATAGCAAAAGGCCAAACACTACTATTGAGTAATGATGACGAACTGTTGGCCTTAACAGATATTGCATTCGAAGCAATTTTTATCCATCTCACATCTGTTTTATTCCCGGTTTCTTGTGGTCTGGAATAGGTATGAAATTGTGTATCGACCGTACCTGTATATACTCCTGTTTTAACCCCTGTTTTGCGATCCCAATAACTTTCTTCTGGACCATTACCATACCAGGATACCTTCTGGAATGTGTTAGGTAATGTAAGGTACATTCCTAATCTTGGGATGTTAGGTAAATCACTCTGGTTTGGAGTAAAGCTAAAATCTACTTTCATTTCTCCATTGGCACTAATATGATACGTTATGGCTACACTTGCTTCGTTTGCAGGAAGTGTGTAGGCTACTTTATAAGAAACACCAGAATTCTTTATTACAGGATTTTCGACAAGTTTTGCTTTATAATTATAAGAAGCATATTGCCATGTTTTGGCCCATTTATCCATACCATTACCTAGATCATTATCTGTAGGAGGGCGCCAAAAATTAGGCCTGATAGGATGATTAGTGATCACAATTTCATGATGTTTCCAGGAAATAATTTCACCGGTTTTTTTATCAAGTTTCAGATCTACTATTTTGTTTTGGATGTCAATAGATTGATCTTTAGATGTGATTTTTAAATCATTAGAAACTGAAGGTGCATTCATAAATCCAGTTCCTTTTTGAATAACAAACTGATCCCATGCAATTTCATGCCCTTTAGGAATTAATAAGTTTGCATCTTTCTGAAGTAAACTTACCTCTAGAATGTATTCTTTGTTTTTATCTAAAACGTTGGGAAATTTTTCTAGAGTTACTGCTTTTTTCTTTCTAGGTAATACAAGTGCCGAAATCCCATTACCTTCTGCTATTTTAACACCATCTTCTAATACTTTCCAGGAAATACTTTTATCTGTAAAATCCTCGAAGAAGTTTTTATTTTCTATTTCTATAACTCCTTTTCCGGTAGTATAAAATTGTGCAGGTTCATACACTTTTTTTACTTCGGATAAATGTGGGTGTGGATTTCGATATGGATCTACTAACCCATTATTTAAAAAGTTACCATCTGTTGGCAGATCAGGATGATAATCATGTCCGTATGCTAAATATGGATTTCCGTTTTCGTCTTTATATTCTAAACTTTGATCTACCCAATCCCAAATAAATCCTCCCTGAAGATTAGGATATTTTTCGATGATATCCCAATAGTCCTGTAAGTTACCAACAGAATTACCCATTGCATGAGCATATTCGATCATGATAGAAGGTTTATCAGAATCAGATTGCCCGTGATGAATCAGGTATTCTGGTTTAGGATACATCGGGCAATACACATCGGTATACTCTTCTTTACCTGCGGGTTCATATTGTACAATACGATTGTCATCGTGTTCTTTTAACCATGCATAGGTAGTTCTAAAAATCTCTCCTTCTCCCGCCTCATTTCCTAAAGACCAGGAATAGATAGATGGATGATTTCTATCTCTATAGAACATTCTTTGTGTTCGTATCATATGTGCCGGTAACCAACTCATCTCGTTACCGATTTGAGTTTTTTTATCGATAGCCAATGGGTGACTTTCTATATTTGCTTCATCAATAACATATAATCCATATTGATCACATAGATCTAACCAATAAGGATCATTAGGGTAATGTGCACTTCGTACTGCATTGATATTATGTTGTTTCATCGACCTGATGTCTTGTTCCATAGAAGCTTTGGAGACTACATGCCCTGTAAACGGGTCGGTCTCATGTCGATCTACACCACGTATATATATCGCTTTGCCATTAATTAAAACCTGGCTGTTTTTAATTTCTACACGTTTAAAACCAATATGTCGATTAATATATTGATTACTGTTGCCCTGATCCGGGTTTTCTAAAGTGATCCCCAAATTATATAGATTCGGAATTTCGGCAGACCACTTCTTAACGTTCTCTATTATTTTCTCTGCAGTAACATCAATTTTTGATTGCGCAGGTATTTTTATCTCTTCTGAAGTAGTATAAATAATATTTTTTCCATCTAATACCGTAACAGATACCATTCTGGTCACAGCCTCTTCAAGACTATTGGTTACAGATATAGTTCCTTTAAAAACCCCTTTAGTGTAGGATTCATCTAAGTTGGTATAGGTATAATAATCAGAAACAAATACTGTGGGTTGTGTATATAAATAGACATCTCTTTCTATACCACTCATTCTAAGCATATCCTGACTCTCTACATAGCTGGCATCACTCCATCGGAAGAGTTGTAATGCTATAAGATTTTCTCCTTTGGTAAGGTGTTGGGTTATATTAAATTCGGCAGGGGTTTTACTTCCTTGTGAATATCCTGCATACTGGCCATTTACATATACATACATAGCAGATTTAGCTCCTGCAAAATGGAGAATAACGTCTTCTGACAGGAAATTCTCATCTAAATGAATAAACTTTCTATAGGTTCCTACAGGATTATAATCTTTGGGAACATTAGGCCATTTTGTTGTAAAAGGATACCTCTCATCCAGATAGATTGGTTTTCCATAACCTTGTACTTCCCAATTTGCGGGTACAGGAATTGTATCCCAATCATGGTCAGTATATTCAGTATGTTGAAAAGTTGTCGGACGTTGCTTGGGGTCTTTTACCCAATTAAATTTCCAGTCTCCATTTAAACTTAAAAATCGCTTCGATTTTTCTTTTTGCTTTACTAACTTAGATTCGAAGCCAAAGAAAGTAGCTCTGGGAGGTAGTTTATTTTCTTCGAATATCTGATGATTAAAATGATTCGTTTGTTCTGAAACAGGTTGTAATGGCTCTTTATTACAGCTGTACATCCCTATTGCCCCTAATAATATGATTATATATTTTAATTTCATCATTGTGTTATATTTCTTTAATACTCTGCATGTAGTCTTCTGCAAATACCTTATCGAGGTAAAAAATTAATTCTTCTGCATTTTCTTTAGTAAAAATGATAGGAGGCTTAATTTTTAATACATTATGATTCGGTCCATCTGTACTCATTAAGATGCCATGATCTTTTATCCTGTTGGCCAAATAATCAGCATGATTTGCCAAAGGGTTCATGTTGCCATCTACAAGCTCAAAACCAAGAAATAATCCTTGTCCTCGAACATCTCCTATGATTGGATATTTTATAGCTAGTTTTTGTAGTTCTTCTTTTAAAAATTCTCCAATTTGTAAAGCGTGGGATTGTAGATTTTCGCGTTTTACTGTTTTAAGAACTGCAGTTCCAATAGCCGAAGAAACGGGGTTTCCTCCAAAGGTGTTAAAGTATTCCATTCCATTAGCAAATTTGTTTGCTACCTCTTGTGTACACACAACTGCCGCCAGTGGATGTCCATTACCTAAAGGTTTTCCTATGGTTATAATATCAGGGATTACATCATACAATTGAAATCCCCAAAACGTTTTTCCCAATCTTCCGCATCCCACCTGTACTTCATCAGATATACATAATCCTCCTGCGGCACGAGTATATTCATAGGCTTTAGGTAAAAAACCGTCTGGCAATTCAATCTGACCACCACAACTTATAATAGGTTCTATGATAAAAGCCCCAATTCCTCTTCCTTTTTCATGTACATCATTAATACAATTCTTAACCTCTAAAGCATAGTGTTCTCCCGTGTTTTCTCCTCTGTATTTTCCTCTATAAGCATCAGGTAAGGGAAATATATGAGTATGCTCTGGAGCTCCATGGCCTCCATTACCATCAAATTTATAGGAACTAATATCAATACACATGTTAGCATTTCCATGATAACCTACTTCTGAAGCTATGATATCACGCTCTCCTGTTACAGCTTTAACCATTCTAATAGCGAGTTCATTGGCTTCACTTCCAGAATTAACAAAATGCAATACATTCAATTCTGGAGGCAAGGTTTCTATCAATTCCTTTGCTAATTGATTAATAGTATCGTGTAGATATCGAGAATTAGTATTAATCAAGGCCATTTGTTCTTGCCCTGCTTTGACTACTGCATAATTTTCATGCCCTACATGAGCTACATTATTTACCGTGTCTAAATACTTTTTGCCATATTGATCTATTAGGTATTGCCCAGCTCCACGTACCATTTTAATAGGCACTTTATATTGCAAGCTCAAGCTCTTGCCCAAATGTTTTTTTCGATAAGTGATTAATTCTTCATTAGTCGCATCACTTTGAGCATTTAGACTTTCTAATTTGAATAAGAAATTTGGATCCGGGCAAAGCCCTTTCCAAACTTCTATTTGATTGTAATATGCTACTCCAGGAAAATCTACTGTATAGTTTAGCATAGAAAGCATAATTTGGAAATGTAAATGTGGAGCCCAATTTCCATTTTGAGTCGGATCACCAAGATATCCGATACATTCTCCTTTTTTTATACTATCTCCAGGTTGTTTTTGTAATACACTATCAACCGTTAAATGCCCATATAGGGTATAGAATTCTAATGAATCATTTTGATGCTTAAGTATAATTAACCCTCCGTAGTTTTTATCTCCGGTATGATTAAATGCCGTTATAACTTCTCCATCTAATATAGCATGAACTGGAGTATTTGCTGGGAGCCAAAAATCTACTCCAAGATGAACTGTTCTACTTTCTCGTCCGCTATTTCCTGTTTTATCATATGTAGTTGACGTATATAGTGCTCTTGGTTCTAAATATCCGCCTGCGATAATCTTGTTGATATTTTCCTTTTGAAGACGATCTACTTTAAACTGAAATACTTCTAAATCATTAAATTCTTGTTGATGTCCAACCCATTTACTGGATACGCTCAAATCTAAAGAGCACACCTCGTTTTTTTGAATTGAAGGAAATAGTTCTGATAAAGAATAATTATTATTTTCTACCCAAACTCTAAATGCTTTTTCATTAGGATGTGCAGAGTACTCGCAAGTATGTCTAAAACTATAATGAGCATACTCTTCGCTAATTTGTCTCCATTTCTTGAGCACTTCCCAAGCTGGTTTTTCACTTATTAGTAAGTATTCATTATCTGGTTCCTTGATTTTATTAATAGCAGATTTTGTAACAGAAATTACCAAGCGCATAGCTATTGCTACATACAGATATTTTAGTTCTTCTTCTTTTAGCAGAAAAGTAGCATGATATCCTTGCAATATTGGTAAAGTTGCTTCTAGTGGATCATTATGATTCATTATAGCATACGCACATGCGATAGCTACATCATTAATAACCTGAGTGTGTATCGCATCTCCATAATCTATTGCAGCTTTAACCTTAGGGTGAATCAAGTCTTCTGAAACAATAACATTGTTATCGTTAGCATCATTGTGAACTACCGATTTTCTAAGTATAGCATATGAATCCTGGATGGTTTCAAATCTATTTTGAAAAAAAGAAATGATATCTTTTTCTTCACCTTCAAACAAGTGTAGATATTCTTTGGTCCATAATGATTGTGCGATGTCCCAAACAAATTCCCGATGTGCTTCAGGATGGTCAAACCCTTGTAAGGCGCTTGTTAGTAATCCGCATTGTTCTCCTAAACTATATCGTAATGTGTCTAATTGAGGATTAACACTGCTCCAAATTCTACCACTTATCCAAGATAATAGACGTACTTTTCTAAGCGTATTATTTTCATCTATAATCTCTGATATATCATTCCCTTCTTTATCTCGTATCACTCTGGGTGCTATAAGGTCCTTTCCATTTTTCTCTACATATTCTAGTAGCTGCTGTTGATAATCCAGATAATTACTATTTTCATCAGGTCTTGATATTTTAAGAATATATCCATCTCCATGTTCGGTTTTAATCCTAAAATTAAAATCAATTTCTCCAGGAAGAGGAGATACTTTTCCTTTAATACCGAATAATTGCTGCAGTATTTGTTCTGCCTGATTAATAGTTACCTGTAACGTTGAATATTTCATCATCTATTCTTTTATTAATAGCATTATAATGTGTGCTGCACTCCAACTAAAATTTTGTGCATGTAAGCCCTGGCCTGTTATTGGGTGATAATTTTCCCGAATTGCTTTTCCTTTCTCTAATAACCCTTCTGCTCCTTGGATGATTTGTACAGTAGCCTGATCTGCTTCTTTATCAAATCCATAATTACGCAGTCCTTTTACTCCAAAATACGATTGATCTAACCAGTTAGGGCCTCTCCAATAGCCTTTTAAAGGATCAAATTTTGGATGATCTGCAGACACGGTTTGAAAAGGTATTTTGGTATAGAATTTATTGGGATTCATCATCTTATTTTTTACAGCCTCTGCTTGTTTTTGGGTTGCTACATTTGCCCAAAGAGATGTCCAACCCTCACTGCCTTCTCCTTTTATAAATGTTGTTCCGTTTAGATTAGTATCATAAAACCAACCATCAACAGGATCATAGAATTGCTTTTGAATTATTTCTTTCAGTTTTTTTGCTTCTGCCTGGTATTGTTTTGCATCATCATCTTTTTGAATAGCTTCTGCAAGTTTTTCTAAATACAGTTTTTCTGCATAGAGGTATGCATTAAGATCAACACTTTCCTGATCCAAAGAATAGGCTCCTTCTTCATTTTTAAGAATTTTAGAATCGTCAAAACGAATGGCATTATCCATACCACTTTCCCATTTGGCAGCAACAAGACTTCCATCGGTAGACCCATACTCACATAGTCCGTCTTTATCATGATCTCGTTTTTGATACCACCAATAATGGTATTTTTTAAGTTTAGAGTACAATTCTTTTACAAAATCAAGATCATTATCTTTTTCATAAATTTTAACTACTGCCCATGCAGATAATGGTGGTTTTGTATCTCGATAGTTATGGTCTTCTATGCTTGTATCTCTGTATACACAATCTGCTACAAAACCATCTTCGTTCTGAAATTCGAACATCAATCGCATCTGTTTTTTAGCTAATTCTGTATTGTAATAGGATAATCCAACAGCATGTTTCCATGAGTCCCATGACCAAAACCCATTAAACCACTTGTAGTGATAGCTGGGGAACAATCCTTCGTGTTGTATTTCTCCAGCAGGAATACGCCAGTTGTTTTGTAAAGTAAGATGAGCTTTGGTAAGTACCGTAGCATATTTGTCATCTTGAAATTTTTCTTTTCTTGCCTTAATTAAAGATTTTAGCTGCGTTTCCTTTTCGACGCTGCGTTTACTTAAGATAGTATCAAAATCAATGGTAGCGATAGTTTTTTGTTCCTCTTCCCAGGAATATTCGGGAAAAATAAAAGTCTGAGAAACCACAATCTCTTTAGTCGTTTTTGGTTTTAAATGTAGCTGTTGATTATTAGTAGAATAAGAGCTGTCGGTGCTTGTGATTTTTGTTTCGTTTGGAAATACAATATGACCAATGGAATTAGATTTTGAAGAGTGTATGGTAATTTTATTTTCTGCTGATTCTAATCTTAGAGTTTCTGTTAAAAGTGGCTGGTTTTTCCAGTTATACTCCAACTCAATTGCTTTATCCGTTTTATTGGTAAACGTATATTGTATTAATGCCGAATGTCCAGAGGCAAATACCAGTTTTTGTTTTAGAACTACATCTTTGTTTGCAAAGGTTTGTTCTAAATGACTGTTATATGCGGTTGTTTTATATTCTCTCCAGGAAATGTCTCTAATATTTAGTTTTATGAGCATCTCACTACTCCAGATTCCATTTTGCTGAGTCATTAAAAAAGGCCCTGAGAACCCGGGAGAAGGACTAATAGAATCAGGAAAACTATAGGCAAACCATGCACCTTGATCTGAAAACATCAATCCGGATTTATCTATAGAGTCTTTTGGAGTAACTCTATAGTTGAGAATATTTTTACTATAAGAGAGGTATTCTTTTTTGGTAATGTTTGGTGCTGCTACCTTTGTATGCTTTTTACAACCAAAACACAATATGAGAACCGAAATCATTATAAATAGAGCATGCTTATCCATTGTTCTGAAGTTTAATTTTCCAATTTATCTTGTAGGTTTCTTTTGGATTCAGGGTGCTTAATCCGAGTTTGTTATTAAAACTATTAGATGGCCCTGTTTTGGGTTCGAGGGCTATTATATTTCTTTTTTCGGGTGTAAATACTTGCAGATAATTTTCTTCAGAAGAAGACTCAAGAATCAAACAATACTCTGGAGTATTAAATTTTGCTGAATTATTGTTAAGAATATAACAATCATCAAAAAGCCTGTCTTTGATCTGGATAGGTTCTTTTATGGTAATATCTTTGATCTTCATAGGGATCATATCCTTATCGAATACTAATTTTTTATTGCTTTCAACAGTAAGAAAACTCTCATGTAAATCACTACTTAAAAAATATGGATGCCATCCAATAGTGAAAGGAAAAGGAACTTGGTCATTATTGACTACAACTACAGAGAGTTCTAAAGTATTGGCAGATAGAGTGTATGTTAAATGTATAGCGTATTTAAAAGGAAATCCTTTTACTTTTTTGGTTTCTTCATAACCAATAGTTACAGAAGCATGATTGAGACTAACTTCTTCTTTTATATAGGTAAAAGTCTTATTATATATCAGGCCATGTAAAGCATTGTTTTCTTTTTTTACATTAAGGTCTAAAACATATTGTTTGTCTTTAAAAATATACTTTCCATTTTTTATTCTATTGGCAAAAGGGAATAAAACAGCAGAGGCATATGTGGTATTATAATCTAATAATTCAAGCCCAACTATTATGTGCTTACCATTAATTGATAACCCTTGTATGCTTCCTCCTAAATTTAAAGCTATTATGGCACTTGAACTTTGATCTGCTTTTAAAAGTTCGATGTGGTGCTTAGGACTTTTTTGCCCTTTTATGTGGTTTATTTGATACAAAAGCTAAAGAGAATTTCTTAAAATTAAATTATTTACGTTTTCGATTCTAATCTGTTCCTTATTCGTAATCATTTCGGCCAGGCGTTCTCCCATTTTATTAAAATCGGTAGAAATAGTAGTTATGCCTCCTTCTACGATTTCTTTAAGAAGTGTATCATTATAGGATATGATACCAATATCTTTTGCAAGAGTAAACTCTACTTCTTTTATTTTTTTAATAATGCGAATAAGACTCCTATCATCAGGAATTATGTAAACTTCTCCTTTAACCAGCGTTCTCCCTTCTAGAGAATCGATCACTTCATTATCAAATCGATAGGTGTTACAGAACATTTTAAAACCTTCAAACATTCCTGCAGGCTGTTTCTGCTCTTGAAAAAGTAGTACTAGTTTTTGGTATTTTTTTAGAAGATGAAGCCCTTTGACCAAACCGGTTAAAATATCTTTCTTAAAATTTTGATGAATGGTAGGGTATTGTGAAAGCTCGGGACGAGTTTGATCCAGTATATATACTCTATCTTGAGGTAAGACATCTAGTATTGCGGGGATGTCATTTAAATTTGCAGGCATAATAATATAATAATTATAGCTGCCAATATTGTCGTAAATTAATTTGCTAAATACGTCATAATTGAAATGATGAAAATAAATATCTACTTCGATATTCGTATTTAAACTTTTTAAAAAAGAATTATACAAATCTTCTTTAAAGGCATTTAGTTCATCAAATAATAAAAAAATCTTTTGAGCGATTTCTATACTTTCACTTTTTACATAATACCCTTTACCAGGAACAGAATTTACAATTCCTCTTACTTTTAAATCATTGTAAGCGAGCAATACTGTATCTCTCGAGAGAGAGAATCGAAGCTTTACACTGTTGATTGATGGTAATTTATCTCCACGCTTATACTCTCCAGACAAAATAGCACTTTCAATTGATGAAATGATCTGTTTGTATTTAGGTACACCTATGTTTTCTACCACATTAATTGTTTTCATACTACAAATATATCATATTTTTTCTTTAAAAAAACTGGTAGGTACTAGTTGCTTTTTTAAAAACTAAAATTCTATATTGCGCCAATATTTTACGTTAAACCCCTCGTAAAATTGGGGATTATCACCAAAAAACAATGTGATTATGGAAGCAAAAAAAAAGAAAAACCAATGGTATTCATTTTTTTTAACTCTACTTGGGCTTACTCTATTTGGATTCGCTAATACTTATGCGCAAAATGCAGTAATAACAGGTAATGTTTCAGAAAATAGTAGCGGTTCTCCTTTACCGGGAGTTACAATTACAATTATGGGAGATCAAACTCAAGGAACACAAACTGATTTTGATGGAAATTACTCAATTGAAGTTTCGGGCCAGCAAACAACATTAGTATATCGATATTTAGGATTTGTTACCAAAGAAATCTTAGTTGGTAATCAAACGGTAATCAATGTTAGCCTTGAGGAAGATGCGCAGAGCCTGGGAGAGGTTGTTCTGGTAGGTTATGGAACGCAAAAAAAATCAGAATTAACTGCCGCAATTACTTCGGTAAATATAGAGGAGATACAAAAAATTCCTACTGCCGATATAGCAACATCTTTGCAAGGGCAAGTAGCTGGGCTTAATGTAGCAATAGCCAGTGGTGCTCCGGGGAGTGCTCCGGTAATTAGGATTCGTGGTATGGGTACCGTAAATAATAATGATCCTTTATTTGTAATTGATGGGGTCCCGGGAGATTTATCTTATGTAAATCCTGCCGATATCCAAAATATAAGTATTCTTAGAGATGCGTCTGCTGCTACTATTTATGGTTCTAGAGCCTCTAATGGAGTAGTTATTGTTACTACAAAAAGAGGAAAAAGAGGAGACCCACAGGTTGTAGTAAACTCATATATAAGTACACATTCTATTAATGATAATATAGAGGTAGCAAATAGAGCTCAACACGATCAGATAAAACTCCAAGCATATGCTAATGTAGGAGAAACTCCTGCTCCATATCTTACTAATGGAGAACAGTATGCAGATTCTGATTGGGCTGATGCTTATTATAAAAACGCTTTTGAGCAGAAACATGATATTGGAGTTTCGGGAGGTTCAGAAAATACTACCTATAATTTTTCTGCAGGTTATTTTACGAATTCAGGAACTGTTATTAATACAGATTTCAACAGATTTAATACCCGGTTAAATATGGATATTAAATTGTTGAATAACCGACTGAAGATTTCTCCTGGTTTGGCATATGCCAAAGAAAAAAGGCGAAGTATTTTTGAACCACTTGATGGAGGTAATGCTAGTTTTTCTCCATTTCTAAATATCTATTCTCAATTACCTCATAAGGCAATATATGATGCAAATTCGTTAAATGGATTTGCTACACCTGCAACTGGTTTAGGTTCTGGGAATCCAATAGGCCAGGGAGAATTAACTGATCGTATTGATCGTGATGAATACACTCAATTTAATATTGCGGCCAACTTAAAATTATTTGATGGATTAAGTTATCAATTTCAATATGGATTAAATGTAGAAAATGAACATTTCTTTTTCTTTCAGCCAGCATATGATTTTGGACCACAATCTATTAATGAAGATCCTTTTTTATCTGAAACCAGAACAAGGACTACCAGTTGGACATTAAACAATACTTTGAATTATGTCAAATCATTTG
This sequence comes from Aquimarina macrocephali, assembly GCF_051627225.1. Classification (NCBI taxonomy): domain Bacteria; kingdom Pseudomonadati; phylum Bacteroidota; class Flavobacteriia; order Flavobacteriales; family Flavobacteriaceae; genus Aquimarina; species Aquimarina macrocephali. Next base: position 1,727,606 of record NZ_CP151795.1, on the reverse strand, counting down.
GAGATCATGATTTTGATATCCTTGTTGGTGGCTCTAAAGAAGAAAATGTATTTAACTCGGTGGGCGGTAGTAATAATAGACTACCATCTGATGCTATACAAGCTCTGAGTGCCGGGATAGGAGATGCTTCTTCTTTTGGTAGAAATGTTTCCAGTACATTACAATCTGTTTTTGGTCGTTTAAGTTATGATTATGCTAATAGATATTATGTACAAGCCAGTGCCAGAAGAGATGGTTCTTCACGCTTTAGCGCTAAGAACCAATATGGTACTTTCTATTCTGTTTCATTGGGTTGGGCAGTTCATAATGAGAACTTTTTTAAATCAGATTTGTTTACTCAACTAAAACCTCGTTTTAGTTACGGAACATTAGGAAATCAACTTATCCCTAATCATTTATTTTTGGCTAGGATTGGTTCTGGAGGACAACAATTAAACTACCCATTTGGTGAAGATGTAACACAAGCAATATTATCTGGTGCTATCGCTACTTCATTGCCAACACCTGATATTAGATGGGAAGAAACGGCAACCACCAATGTTGGTATTGATCTTGGGATATTAGATAATAGAATCAAAGCTTCCTTTGACTATTTTAATGCTAAAACAAGTGATATGTTGGTATTTACTAAGGTTCCTGGTAGTTCTGGGATTACAACAGATCCTTTAACCAATGCAGGAGATTTAGAAAATAAAGGATGGGAGTTTTCTGCTACATATAGTAGTAAAGAGTACAAAGATTTTTCTTTTGATATTACTGCAAACTTAAGTACTTCAAAAAATAAGATCACAAAACTGGGAGTAGAAGGCGAAGCTCGTGTTGATGGTTTTATAGAGTTTAATAATTTTCCTACCACTCGTACCGAAGTGGGAGGAGAAATTGGACGATTTTATCTGTTTGAAGCCAATGGGATATTTCAAAATCAAGCAGAGATTGATGCGCATGCAGTTCAGCCAGATGCGGCTCCGGGAGATTTACGATTTACTGATGTAAACGGGGATGGTCAATTAAACGATGATGATAAAAAGTATATGGGTAGTGGTCTTCCTGATTTTGAATATGGATTAACCCTTAATGCTAAATATAAAAACTTTGATTTTAGTGCATTCTTTCAAGGGACTCAGGGGAATAAAATCTACAACGGCGTAAAAATGTGGCTGTATAGAACAGATAGAAATAATGTGTCTTCTGATTTAGTTAATGCTTGGACACCACAAAATACGAATACAGATATTCCAAGAAACGCATTTGGTGATCCTAACAATAATATTAGACCTTCTAGCTATTTTCTGGAAGATGGATCATATTTAAGATTAAAGAACCTACAGATAGGATATTCGATTCCAGAATCTGCAATAAGTAAGATTCCTGTTTCGAGAATCAGAGTTTATGCAACCGCCAATAATCTATTTACCATTACAGATTATTCAGGTTTTGATCCAGGTCTAGGAAATGGAGGAACATTTAATAGAGGAGTTGACAGAGGGTTCTACCCATTAACCAGATCTTTTATTTTCGGTATTAGTGTATCGATGTAATAGTTAGAAAAAAAATTAAAAAACAGAACAATGAAAAAAATTAGTTATTTATTAATTATAGTTCTAAGTATAGGAATACTAAATTCTTGTAGTGACGATTTTTTGGATGTTGCAAACAAGGAGAATTTGACTGATTCTAGTTTTTGGCAAACAGAAGAACATGCGTTACAAGCGCTAACAGCTACTTATGGAGCAATGCATAGTGCAAGTGGAAGTAAATGGGCTTTCTTTGAAGAGGTGTATACTGCAATGGCATACCGAGCTGATGATGTGACCAATAATACGGCAGAAACATATAGTCGATCACTGGCAAGTTTCTCTAATACTACAGAAGATACAGGCCCATACAATATTTGGCAAAGTAGCTATGCAGGTATAGGTCGAGCTAATCAGATCATACAAAGAATACCAGAAATGGAAGCTCTATCTCAGGAAGATAAGAATACGATTGTGGCCGAAGCAAAATTCTTAAGAGCACTATACTATTTTTGGCTGGTAACCGGTTTTGAAAATGTACCTCTGGTAACTACTTATGAAACAGAATTAGATCGTCTTTTTGTGTCTCAGGTAACTCCTGATAAAATATGGGAGCAGATAGAAAAAGATCTTGCCGAAGCAGAACCAGATTTATTGACAGAACATTCATCAGAATGGAAAGGAAGAGCTACACAAGGTGCTGCAAAAGCATTATTGGGTAAAGCATATTTGTTTCAGGAAAAATGGAGCCAGGCAGAAGTCAAATTAGGAGAAGTAACCGGTATGGGATACTCTTTATTAACTAATTATGCAGATAATTTTAATGGAGCTGCAGAAAACGGGAATGAAAGTATATTTGAAATTCAATTTTCGGGAGATCGTGCTAATGGTAATGATGAACGACAGGTTTTTAACTTTCAGGTTTCTCCCTATGCCTTTGGTGGGTGGGAATTATTCTATCCCTCTGATTGGTTAGTTGAAGAAATGAAAACAGATTTAACTACCGGAGGAGAAATTAGTGAAAGAGTATATGAGAGTATTTTCTTTGACGATCCTAATTCTGAAATGTATAGTAGAGATGCAGATGCAGTTATTGCATATAGTGCTGTATCTGGTGATCTTAACCATCCTAAATACTTCAAAAAATATGCTTTTAATCAGGATGTAAGCTTTTATAACGGAACAAACATTGCTTTAATTCGATATGCAGATGTTTTATTAATGTATGCCGAAGCTTTAAATGAAAATGGTAAAACAGATCAAGCGATAATAGAGATAAATAAAGTTAGAGAACGAGGGAAAGCAGCTCCATTAGGAGTAATGACGCAAAGCCAGCTAAGGGATCAAATTCGACATCATGAACGCCCGGTTGAGTTAGCTATGGAATTTGGTATTCGTTGGTTTGATCTTTATAGGTGGCAAAGAGGAAGTACAGTCACAGAATCGATAAAAACAACGCTAGAAAATCATAACAAACCATTCGCAGAGAATTTCCAGGATAAACATATTTTATACCCTATACCATTACAGGAGATAAATATTAATACTAATCTTAAACCGAATCCTGGATGGTAAAAAAACCCGAAAGTTGAGTTAGTTATTAAAACTAGTAAACACCTAAGAATTTTATTATTTTTAGGTGTTTATGCTAGTATACAATATATGTCATGATCACAGATAGTAAAAGAATAAAAATACTTGGAGTACTAATAAGTATATTCCTAATCATATCATGTCGCAACAATGAAGCTACTCAACAAAACCTAAATTCTGATAAAAATAAAACATTATTTACTTCAGTTTTATCAGATCATTCGGGGATTCATTTCATAAACCAAATACCAGAGAGTAGTGCCATGAATAGTATAGTGTATGAATATTTCTATAATGGTGGAGGTGTTGCTATAGGAGATGTTAATAATGATGGATTATCCGATATTTATTTTACTTCCAATCTCAAAGAAAACAGACTTTATATCAATAAAGGGAATTTTCAATTTGAAAATCACACAGAGAAAGCAAAAGTAAAAGGCTCTTTTGGGTGGACAACTGGAGTCACCATGGTAGATATCAATGCAGATGGTTGGTTAGACCTTTATGTGTGTAAGTCAGGTAAAGGAAAAGCGATAAATAGAGAAAACGAACTTTTTATAAACAACAAAAATGGTACGTTTACTGAGTCGGCTGCCCAATATGGACTTAATTTTTCTGGATATAGTACGCAAGCTGCATTTTTTGATTATGATAAAGATGGAGATGTCGACATGTTTTTATTAAATCATAATGTGTCTCCTGTTAATACCAATAACCCAGAAGACTATAAAAGCGAGAAAAATGACCTGGTAGGAGATCGATTGTATCAAAATAACTTAGGAAAATTTACAGATGTTTCTGATCAGGCAGGAATCATACAAAATCCTTTAGGTTTTGGTTTAGGGGTTTCTATAGGGGATCTTAATCAAGATGGTTGGCCCGATATATATGTAGCAAACGATTATATCGAGCATGATTACCTTTATTTTAATAACGGAAATGGCACATTTACAGAAAAAATAAAATCATCTATCGGGCATACGTCTAATTTTTCGATGGGAACCGATATTGCAGATTTTAATAATGATGGGTTGTTGGATATCATTTCATTGGATATGGTAGCCGAGGATAATTATGGGATCAAAACCAGTATGAGTGGGATGAACCCAAAGGCATTTAATCATGCTGTTGATAATGGATTTCATTATCAATATATGTTTAATGCATTACAGCTTAATAATTCTGACGAATGTTTTAGCGAGATCGCACATCTCGCAGGAATATCAAATACCGATTGGAGTTGGGCACCATTGTTTGCAGATTTTGATAATGATGGATTAAAAGATGTATTTATTACTAATGGTCTTAAAAGAGATTTTAGAAATAATGATTTTAGAAAATATAAAGTAAAACGATTAGAGCAGGCTCAAAAGAATAAGGAAAATATAAAAAAAGTAATCGAAGAGCTAGTTCTTAAAACTCCACAACGAAAAACCCGAAATTACTTTTTTAAAAACAATGGGGACTTAACTTTTTCAAAGACATCCACATCCTGGGGAATTGATGCTCCTACTTTTTCTAATGGTGCATCCTATGCAGATTTAGACAACGATGGGGATTTGGATCTGGTTATTAATAATATTGATCAGGAAGCTACTATTCTAAAAAATAATACCAGAAATAAGAATTATATACAGTTTCAATTTAAAGGAGATTCCCAAAACCCATTTGGAATAGGTACACGTATTGCCGTACAAACAGAAAAAACAACTCAAATATTCGAAAACTATCCCACAAGAGGATATCAATCTGCGGTAGAACCAATTATACATATCGGATTGAATAGTAACACAACGGTACAAGAAATTATAGTAACCTGGCCAGATGATAAGGTAGAGGTAATTAACAATCCAGAAATTAACAAAAGAGTCATTATTAATTACAACGATGCTTCTTTTACAAATCAAAAAAAGAAGAATCCTGTAGTACCGCTATTTAAGAATATTACAAAAGGCATAAACATATCCCACAGGCATGTAGAAAATATGTATGATGATTTTGAAAAAGAAAGTTTATTGCCGCATAAAATGTCTCAGTTTGGTCCTGCACTTGCTGTTGGAGATGTAAACAAGGATGGATTGGATGATTTTTATATTGGCGGAGCAAAAGACCATCCAGCAGCATTGTATACACAACAATCTGATGGTTCTTTTCAATCTTCGTGCAGTACGCTATGGGAAAAAGAAAAAGCATTTGAAGATGTGTCTGCGCAATTTTTTGATGCAGATGGGGATAACGATTTAGATTTATATGTGGTAAGTGGTGGGAATGAATGGCCAGCAAATCATACTATGTATCAGGATCGTTTGTATATAAATACTAACGGAAACTTTATTAAAGAAAACAATAGATTACCAAAGATAGTATCCAGTGGTAGTTGTATAAAACCATTTGATTATGATCAGGATGGAGATCTGGATGTATTTGTTGGGAGTAGGCATACACCACAAAAATATCTGTATCCCGGAGCAAATTATCTATTAGAAAACAACAACGGTGTTTTTAAAGATATTACCAAAACGATTGCTCCAGAATTATCTGAAATCGGTATGATCACTGATGCAATATGGACAGATATTGATCAGGATGGCTTATCTGATTTGGTTCTAGTTGGAGAATGGATGCCTATAACGGTATTTAGAAACACAGATAAGACTTTTAAAAAAGATACTACTTTGTTTAAGAATACCGATGGTTGGTGGAATTCGATTAATAGTGCCGATTTTGATCAGGACGGAGATATGGATTACATAGTGGGTAATTTAGGTCTAAACTATAAATATAAAGCCTCTGCCGAAGAACCTTTCGAGATTTATGCACATGATTTTGATGATAACGGGACCAATGATATTGTATTAGGATATTATAACAATGGAGATTTGTTTCCGCTTCGTGGTCGAGAATGTACCTCGCTCCAAATGCCATTTATAAAAGAAAAATTTCCAACCTATGAAGGTTTTGGTTCTGCAGACCTAATTCAGGTATATGGGCAAGAAAAACTAGAGAAAGCTTTACACGCCAAAGCGTATACATTTGCTTCTGTTTTTATAGAAAATTTAGGAGATGGAAAATTCAACATTATAGAACTTCCAAAACAAGCACAACTATCTTCTATAAACGATATTCATATTGATGATTTTGATGATGATGGATTAAAAGATATTCTTATTGCCGGAAACCTATTTCAATCAGAAATTGAAACTCCGAGAAATGATGCCGGTTACGGATTGTTACTTAAAAATAATGGAAAGAATAATTTTGGCCCTATTCCCGCAGTTAAAAGTGGCACCTTAATTAAAGGAGATGTAAAAGCAATACGACCTTTTAAATTTAAAGGAAAAGAAGTGATTCTTTTTGCTAGAAATAATGAGGGATTAGTATGTATTGAAGCTAATCACTAGATTCTAATATAGGTGTAATGTCTTTTATTATTTCTGAGTTTTCTAGAAAAACAAAAAGCCTGCACTACAGTGCAGACCTCTGTTTCTTTGTGGAGAAGATGGGACTCGAACCCACGACCTCTTGACTGCCAGTCAAGCGCTCTAGCCAACTGAGCTACATCCCCAATTTTTCTCATGGGGATGTAGCGAAGTGCCTGTCCCGATGAGCGTAGCGTTTTCGGGAAGCTACATCCCCAGTATTTTTTTAATCTGATCCTCTTAAAACTAATAAAGGAATTCTACTATCAAAGTCTTTTTTGAAAATAGCATCTTCTTCCCAAAGTTTAGCAAAGAAACCTCGTTTCCGTCTAAAAACACAAATAAGGTCTGGATAATTTTCATTAAGATGTTCTAAAACTCCTTGAAATAATGTAGCATTTTCAGACGATTTATAGGATGAGGTAATCTCTCCTAAATCCTTATCAAACTTAGAATCTTCAACTAAAAAATTTGCTGTTTTTACCTGAAGCAATTTTAAATCACCGTCAAAAGTACTTAAAATTTCCTTTACAGGAGTTAACGCATTTTTCTTTTTCACGATACCTGATTTGACTGCCATAAGTATCTTTTTAATAGGTGAAAAAGTATACATTTGAGGAATAATCAATACAGGAATTTCTGTATTTTTTACAAGACTACCCGAAATTGGACCAAGAAAATAAGGATCTTTAATATCCCTAACCTCTGCCCCCAAAATGAGTAAATTTATAGCGTGTTGTAAATTAAACTTAGGGATAGCCTCAAGAAGTTCTCCTTGTAATGGTAAGGCAATTACTTCTACTCCTTTTTTGTCAATTTTTGCTATTTTTTCTTCTATAGAAGATGCTGTGATTTCCTTTAGTGTTTTGTTTACAGAGGGAAGACTACCAGATCTGGGTAGCTCTTTAAAAACCTCTACAACATAGACTGTTGCTTTGAGTTCTTTTGCAAAATCTATAGTGTATTGAAGTCTGGCCATACTAATTGAATGTTCAGACAAGCCCAAAGGAACCAATATATTCTTCATTAATTATTATGATTTGTGTTTCAGTGTGTAAAATTACAATTTTAGACCTTTTACTAACTCATTTCTTGATATAATATTATTTTTAAAGCTTTTCTGGTAGTCTAAAAGAGCTTTTTTCTTAAAGTTTTTTTAAATATAACCTTTGATTATTAACTGCAATATAAAGTTAGTATTTTTACTGCTTTCCAAAAAAATATGATTCGTAAAGCAGTATTATCTGATCTGGATGCTATTTACACATTGACTCGAGCTTGTGCCAAAGCAATGATAGCTAATGGCATCTATCAATGGAATGAGCATTACCCTACTCAGGAACGTTTTCAAAAAGATGTTGAGTTACAAGAACTATATGTCCTTGAAGAAGAAGACCGTATCAAAGGAATTATTGTACTTACTGATCTAATAGATGAAGAGTATATTCCTGTTACATGGTTAACAGATAATACCAATAATCTCTATATACATCGCGTAGCGGTTGATCCAGAATATTGGGGAAAGGGGTATGCTCAAAGATTAATGGATTTTGGAGAAGAATATGCTAAAAAAAATCAATATCAATCGGTTAGACTAGATACCTTTAGTCAAAATAAAAGAAACCAGAAATTTTATGAAATCAGAGGGTATCAACGTTTGGAAGATATCTATTTTCCAAAGCAAAGTGAACACCCGTTTCACTGTTATGAACTCGTTTTATGAGTAAGGTAATTGGTTTTAAAAATATAAATCGCCTGGCTATTCCGGCTATTGTTGCTGGTATTGCAGAACCATTGCTATCGATAACCGATACAGCTATCGTGGGTAATATTCCCGAATACGGTACCGAATCTCTTGCAGCAGTAGGTATTGTGGGGTCTTTTTTGTCAGCATTAATATGGATTCTCGGACAAACCCGAAGTGCAATTTCTGCTATCATTTCTCAATACCTGGGAGCAGGTAAAATTGAAGAAGTTAAAACATTACCTGCACAAGCTATTTTCTTTAATGTAGCTCTTAGTATTTTTGTATTGATCTCTACTGTTTTTTTTGTTGAAGAGATTTTTAAGTTATACAATGCTTCAGGATTAATTTTAAAATACTGTGTCGTCTATTATGATATCAGGGTATGGGGATTTCCTTTAACCTTATTCACATTTGCTGTTTTTGGGATTTTTAGAGGATTACAGAATACATTTTGGCCAATGATTGTTGCTGTAATTGGCGCAGTAGCTAATATTGTTTTAGATTTTATCCTGGTATATGGGATCGAAGGTTTTATTGCTCCAATGGGGATTAGCGGAGCCGCATGGGCAAGTTTAATTTCACAGTTCTTAATGGCGGTTATCGTTTTCATATTATTGTTGACTAAAACCAATGTAAGCCTCAAATTACGTTTTCCATTAAATAAAGAATTGGGTAGACTGGTTACTATGAGTCTTAATTTATTTGTACGATCTATTGCATTAAATACGGCATTATATTTTGCAACCTCTAGTGCTACAGAATATGGGGACGAATATATCGCTGCATATACGATAGCAATGAATATCTGGATGTTTACTGCATTTTTTATTGACGGTTATGGTGGAGCAGGTAATATCCTTGGCGGAAAACTATTAGGTGCGAAAGATTATAAATCCCTCTGGAAATTAGGTAAGCGTGTAAGCACTTATGGTGTTGGCGTGAGTTTGATTTTGGCACTATTTGGATTTATATTTTATGATGCAATAGGAGAAGTATTTACAAGTGAAACCATAGTGTTAGAAACATTTTATAGTGTCTTTTTTATTGTTTTAATTGTACAGCCCATTAATGGTTTGGCTTTTGTCTTTGATGGGATTTTTAAAGGCCTTGGCGAAATGAGTTATTTAAGAAATGTACTGCTAGGAGCAACATTCTTAGGGTTTATACCTACCCTTTATCTATGTAACTTTTTTGATTTAAAGTTATACGGGATATGGATAGCGTTTACGGTTTGGGCACTTTTTAGAGGAGTAGCACTCGTCATAAAGTTTAGAAATAAGTTCTTGCCCTTGATCTCTTAAAAAGGATAAATAAGGATGAATAATAATGGAGCATAGATAAGGATTAAGAAAATCCCTATTCGTAATCTGTTTTTTTCAAAAAACTCTTCTAACATCTTCTTCATATATTTTATGAACTATCTATATATATAAACGTGTTATATTTTAGATAATTACAATTAATTTTTACTAAGAAATAAATCATTTGACTGTATTAAGATTGTTTGTTAAACAATTTTAATACAGAGATCACCAGATGGGTGAATGATACCAACCAAAATAATTATGTGTGGTATGTTAATCTTCAGTTGGTATTAGTTACTTTTACTATAAAAGTTACAACAATAATGATACCAAGATCTAACGGAAGTTTATATACTCATACCGAAAACAGCATTGCAACGATAGAATTTGGGCACCATGCCAGTAATTCTTTTCCATCAGAATTATTAGTAAGATTAACTAAAGCTTTTGATGAATTATCAGAGGATACATCTGTATCTGTAATCATTCTTAAATCAGAAGGAGACCGGGCATTTTGTGCAGGAGCTTCTTTTGATGAACTAATGGCAATAACAAATCTGGAAGAAGGAAAACAATTCTTTTCTGGATTTGCGAATGTGATTAATGCAATGCGAAAATGTAAAAAACCAATTATTGGAAGAATACAAGGTAAAACTGTAGGAGGAGGAGTTGGGTTAGCGTCCGCTTGTGATTACTGCCTGGCTACAGAAGCAGCATCGGTTAAATTAAGTGAATTAACAATTGGTATAGGCCCCTTTGTAATAGAACCGGCAGTATCAAGAAAAATAGGATTAGCAGCTTTTGAAACTCTTGCGTGGGATGCATCACAATGGAAAAATGCATACTGGGCAAAAGAACAAGGATTGTATGCCCGCGTTTTTGGTACCACATCAGAATTAGATAAAGAAATACAATTGTTTGCCGAAAAACTTGCTGGTTATAATCCACAGGCAACACAACAAATGAAAAAAGTAAACTGGAAAGGAACAGAGCATTGGCAAGAACTTCTTATAGAAAGAGCAGCCATTTCTGGCGAATTGGTGCTTTCTGAATTTACTAAAAAAGCATTAGAAAAATTTAAAAAATGAAAGGGTCTACGGTAATCCTCAATTTTGCCTTTGTTATTTTCTTTACATTACATCATTACAAATTTAAAACCTATTAATTATGTTAAAAAACATTTTAAATCGTAATGATGTTAAGTCATTAAACAAAACAGAGCAATCAAGTATTAATGGAGGAAGCAGTTGTTTTCTCGCTTGCAGACAAGATTATATTAGTTGTCTAGGCAGTGGAGGTTCTAACTGTCTGGCAGATTATATTGCATGTAGATCTGCGTGTTAATGCTTGTGCATTGTGATTTACTTTTTTAGATTGTATTTCACTTAACATTACATGTCTCGTCCTAAAATAAGTCGAATTTATGTCAACTTATTTTAGGATGACTCATTTAATATCTTGTGTGTTTGCCTCTATGATGATCTTCTTTTATGTCTTTTGAGCGTGACCCAAAAGGTCGGGCTATTCACTTTTACTCCTCGTACTTCCTTTCTGTCAGACTGTGGGGTAACCGCTACTATCCCTCACACAAAAAAATCAATAGAAAAACAAACTTCAATTGAAAAAGGAAATTTGTTGTACACCTATATTTTACCTACATTACATCATTATAAATTAAAACCTATAACCATGTTAAAAAACATTTTAAATCGTAATGATGTTCAGTCATTAAACAAAACGGAGCAATCAAGTATTAATGGAGGAGCAAATAGTTGTTTGCGAGAATGCAGACAAGATTTTGTAGATTGTAGAGAAGATGGTCATTCTCATTGTGCGGCAAGTTTAGCTGTATGCAAGTCTATGTGTTAATATAATGTATAGTGATTTATACCATTTACACTTTAAATTTACCACAATAAAACTCTCTTTTTCGCCTATGCTTCAAAATAAAAATTAACCGTAGCTATGGCTATGCTGAATTTTTCTTCTTTGCATAAACAAAAAATAGCTGATTTTCTTTTGCAGTAAATTCAAAGTACAACTGGTATGAGTTTTTTAGATCGTATTTCATCTAGCAGTATTAGATTATAAAGCGGGTTTACCCGCTTTTATTAGTTTTTTATAAGAAAACACTCAAAATGACGTTGTTTTCTTATGTAGAACTTGAGTTATAAATAAAAGTCTAAATAAATAATGGATATACTAAACTTTTTAGGAGGTAATGGATTGTTTCTGGTATTAGGAATTGTTCTGGTTGTGGTTTACTTTATAAATAAGAGAAAGAGACGATAATCTTCCGTAACTTTGTCAAAAATCACAAAGTAAACGATGAGTAAAATTCGTATCACGAAACAATTTTCTTTCGAAACCGGACATGCTTTATATGGATATGATGGTAAATGTAGAAATGTTCATGGTCATAGCTATAAACTAAGCGTAACTGTAATTGGAACACCGATTACAGATACTTCGCATGTAAAATTAGGAATGGTAATTGATTTTGGAGACCTTAAAAAGATTGTAAAAGAAGATATTGAAGATGTTTTTGACCATGCAACAGTATTTAACAAAAACACACCACATATAGAACTTGCAAAAGAATTAAAAGACAGAGGGCATAATGTAATTTTAGTAGATTATCAACCTACCAGTGAGAATATGGTAATTGATTTTGCCAAAAAGATTACCTCTCGATTGCCTAAAGATATTAAGTTGTATTCTTTAAAACTTCAAGAAACTGAAACATCATTTGCAGAGTGGTATGCATCAGATAATCAATAGAGCATATAAATCTTAGGTCCTTTTCTTACCTTTACCTTTTAAATTATACGTATGAACCTTCCTGAAGGGAAAAAAATATACTTTGCGAGTGATAATCACCTAGGGGCTCCAACATCAGAAAAGAGTTTTCCCAGAGAGCAAAAGTTTGTAAAATGGTTGGATGAAGTTAAAAAAGATGCAGCTGCTATCTTCTTGTTAGGAGATCTTTTTGACTTTTGGTTCGAATATAAAACTGTGGTTCCCAAAGGATTTACCAGAACATTAGGGAAACTGGCAGAAATTACAGATTCTGGAATACCTGTGTATTACTTTGTAGGAAATCATGACCTGTGGATGAACGGATATTTTGAAGAAGAATTAAATATCCCCGTGTATCATAAACCCCAGGAGTTCACTTTTAATGACACTACTTTTTTTATTGGCCATGGCGATGGCTTAGGCCCGGGAGACAAAGGATATAAACGAATGAAAAAAGTGTTTACCAATCCTGTAGCAAAATGGTTTTTTAGATGGCTACATCCAGATCTTGGCGTAAAACTGGCGCAGTACCTTTCTGTAAAAAATAAATTGATTTCGGGAGATGAAGATGTGACTTTTTTAGGAGAAGATAACGAGTGGTTGGTACAATATTGCAAAAGAAAATTAGAAAGTAAGCACAGGGATTATTTTGTCTTTGGACATAGACATCTTCCTATGGAAATACAATTAAATGAACAATCCCAATATATAAATCTGGGAGACTGGATTGCTCATTATACCTATGGTGTTTTTGATGGAAATGAGCTTAAGTTAGTACACTACAACAACTAGATTCATTTTCTTTTCTCCATGATTTCTTCAGGAATTGTAATCCCAATCATTTTGGGAGCGGTTAATTTACTGTGATGATTAAAAAAGAGAATTGTATTGTCGAGTATCGCTTCAATCAAATAATACCCCCCATTGAAATATGCATTTTTTACTCGTGCTTTTATCATAGAACTAGGATTAACTTCTATCTCGTGAGGATAAACCAGAATAGTATCTTGGCTATCAGATGTCGTAAATGAAGAAATCTTTATTTTGTTTACTTCTCCAAAAAGAGAAGCAATGTAATAATCGGTAGGATTTTGATATAAAGCGATCGTATCTTCTTGAGTTAGAATTTTACCCTGCCGAATAACAATGGTCTGATCTGCAAAAGAGAGAATATCGGTTTTGTCATGTGTAGCGGTGATACTTGTGATTTTATTACGTTTTAGATATCTAAATAGATTTCTTCTCAAAGAACTACGTCTGAAGTTATCGATATTTCCAAAAGGTTCATCAAGCAGTAATAATTCTGGTCTTTTAGCTAATGCTTTTGCCAGTGCTACTCTTTGTTTTTGACCACCACTTAGGTTTTCGACTTTGGTATTGGCAAAATCAGTCATTTCTACAATGTCGAGTAACTCATCTACCCGCCCTTGTTTTAACTCTGGTTGAAAATTAGACAGATATTGACCAATATTTTCTGCAACACTACGGTAGGATTGTAACTCAAAACCTTGTGAGAGGTATTTCATATTTTCCTCTCCGGGTACAAGGTTAAAAAGAGGCCCTAATATTTTACTGTCATTCCAGGATAGTTCTCCCTCCTGTACTTGTAAAAGGCCATAAATGATTTTAAGCAAGGTGCTTTTTCCACAACCACTAGCACCAATTAGGGCAATATGTTGTCCTTTTTCAATGGTAAAACTAATGTTTTTTAAAACGGGAAGCTGATCATACGCGAATGATATATTGTCTACTTTTAACATCACTCAAATATATTGAACTTTAACAAAAAAAATCCGCTTCTTTTCAGAAAACGGATTTTTTATTTTTTTAAGTTAAAAAGATTATCCTTTTACTTCGTCGGTAACTTTTTCTGGTAATACTTCGTATCCCATATTATAGAGCGTAAATCCAAAAATATCGGCATATTGTTCTATTGTTTTGCTTACCGGTGTTCCTGCGCCGTGTCCTGCTTTGGTTTCAATTCTAATCAATGTAGGATTATCCCCTGATTGTTTTGCTTGTAGCTGTGCTGCAAACTTAAACGAGTGTGCTGGTACAACACGGTCATCATGATCTCCTGTAGTAACCAGAGTAGCAGGATACTGTACATTTGCTTTTACATTATGTACAGGAGAATATCCTTTTATGTAATGAAACATCTCCTTGCTTTCTTCTGATGTACCATAGTCATAGGCCCATCCTGCTCCTGCAGTAAAAGTATGATAACGCAACATGTCTAAAACACCAACAGCTGGCAAAGCTACTTTCATAAGATCTGGTCGCTGTGTCATCGTAGCACCAACAAGTAATCCTCCATTAGACCCACCGCGAATAGCCAAATAATCACTAGATGTATATTTGTTTTCTATAAGATATTCTGCCGCAGCGATAAAGTCATCAAATACATTTTGTTTCTGCATTTTTGTTCCGGCATCGTGCCATTTTTTACCATACTCACCACCACCTCTTAGGTTAGGTACTGCATATACTCCACCTTGCTCCATCCATACCGCATTAGCAATACTAAACGCAGGAGTAAGACTAATATTAAACCCACCGTAACCATATAAGATAGTTGGATTTTTACCGTTAAGCTCCATCCCTTTTTTGTAAGTAATAATCATCGGTATTTTTGTACCATCCTTAGAAGTATAAAAAACTTGCTTGCTTTCGTAGTTCTCTGGATTAAAATCGATTTTTGGTTTACGATATAATTCTGAAGTACCTTCGGCAATATTGTATTTATAAATACTACCAGGTGTTTTATAGTTGGTAAAGGAGTAATACAATTCTTTTTCTTCCTTTTTGGTACCAAATCCATTTGCGCTTCCTACTCCTGGTAATTCTACTTCACGAATCAATTTACCATCATAATCATATTGCATTACTTTAGAAACAGCATCAACCATATATTCTGCAAAGAAGTATCCTCCTCCTGTATTAGGACTTAATACATTTTCAGTTTCAGGAATAAAATCTTTCCAGTTCTCTGGAGTTGGATTAGAGGCATCTACCGTTACAATTTTCTGGTTGGGTGCATTTAGATTGGTAACAAGATAGAGCTTAGAACCTACATTTTCTATAATATAAGTGTCACTATCTGTAGTACCCATAATAGTAACGAGTTTACTATTTGGATTTGAAAGGTCTTTGATAAATAACTTATTTCCTGATGTAGAAACACTTGCAGAAATAATAAGATACTGGTCATCTTCTGTAACATTTGCACCAATATATCGGTGTTTTTCTTCTGGTGTACCTCCAAAAATTAAAGCATCGTCTTTTTGAGAAGTGCCCAGGGTATGATAATATACTTTATGCTGATCTGTTTTGGCAGAAAGCTCACTTCCTTCTGGCTTATCATAACTAGAGTAGTAAAAGCCTTCGTTACCTTTCCAGGATATTCCAGAAAACTTAACATCAACAATAGTATCTTCTATGATTTCTTTGGTCTCTGCATTTTTAACAATTACTTTACGCCAGTCACTACCTCCTTCAGAAATAGAATAAGCTACAAGTTTTCCGTTTTTAGAAAAAGATACTCCACCCAAAGATGTTGTACCATCTTTACTAAAGGTATTAGGGTCTAGAAAAACTTCGGGCTCATCATCTTCATTCTTAAAACGATAGATAACATATTGATTTTGAAGTCCGTCATTCTTATAAAAATAGCTAAAATCTCCTTCTTTAAAAGGAGGACCAACTTTTTCATAATTCCAAAGGTCCGTTAGACGTTTTTTTAGATCTTTTCTAAAAGGGATATTTTCTAAATACCCAAAAGTAGTTTTGTTTTGTGTAGCTACCCAGTCTTCGGTCTCTTTGCTACGATCATCTTCTAGCCAACGATATGGATCTTCTACTTGAGTACCAAAATACGTATCTACTGTATCAACTGTTTTAGTTTCAGGGTAGTTCAATGCAATGGTAGTTTTAGAGGTTTCTTCTTTAGTTTCGTTTTTGCAAGCCACCATTATTGTAATGATGGATAATACAAGGAGTGCTTTTTTCATGATGTAATGCGTTAATATGATTCACAAATCTATCAAAAGATGTGTCTATAAATGCTAAAGAAAATATAAAAAAGACTGCTCCGCAATTAACCTGTAAAGAAAGTAAGGTTTCTACCATATTGCTTTGGGGTATAGCACTATGTAGGATTAATATGTAGGAGCAGTCAGAATTTTCTGTAAGAAACGAAAAATTTTGGTCTTAGAAAAGTGTTTTATACTTGTCCCAATATTTAAATATTAAAAAAGCGTTTATAAGGAAGACTAATGCTCCGGGACCAATGTTGGCAGGATCTAATGTGGCATGGAATAAAATAATATTTACAGAAATAGGAGCTAATAATACTAGGGCAAAGGGAACTGCTTTATTTGTAAGAAGTAAAAGTCCGACAACCACTTCGATAATCCCTACTACCTTTAGTACATAACTATTGGCTAACGCGCCAAAAAAAATACCAGCATCGGGATTGGCAAATTCAAAAGCAGGCATGAATTCAAAAAATTTATTACTTCCAAAAACGACTAACATCACTCCGAGTAGTATTCTTAAGGCTAAAATCAATTTATTCATTTTTATATTTTTAAGGGATTAAATTGCTGTATTAGAGGGAGAAATGTTAAAAACCTTACAAATGTCAAGGAAAACCAGAGTTAAAAAAATACCTTTCGAGATTATAAGTACACTACATTGATTTGTCTCTTAATTATGAGTGACTTCAATTGTTTTTATGTAGCTAATCTATTTAATCTGAAAATCAATGAAACTAATGAACTTGCTAAAAATCCACTTTTTGGTTTGTATATTCTCTGTTTTTTCTGCTACTGCGCAGGATTATTTTTTTAAAGACAAAGCACCTTTTAATACAGAAATCCCTTCACCCGAAGAATTTCTTGGATATCCTATTGGACAGCAACATACTCGCCATGATCAAATTGTAGCCTATCTTACTAAACTTGCAGAAGTTTCTGATCGGGCAACGATCACTAGCTATGGAAAAACTCATGAAAACAGAAAATTAGTAATACTTACTGTTTCTACTCCAGAAAACCTAAATAAGCTTTCTGTATTAAAGCAGCAACATTTAGCATTTACCAATCCTTCTGAGACGCCTACTAACTATGATGCAGTTCCAATTTTTGTTCAATTAGGATATAATGTACATGGTAACGAACCTTCTAGTTCAGAAGCTGCTATGTTAACAGCATATACGTTGGTGGCATCTACTGGCGCAGAAGTAAAAAATTATATAGAAAATGCTGTAATCTTTATTGATCCGACAATTAACCCAGATGGGCGTGACAGACATACGCAATGGGCTAACCAATTTAGAGGAACCCCTTTGGTGAGTGATAATTATGATGCAGAGCATAACGAAATGTGGCCTCGGGGACGTACTAACCATTATTGGTTTGATCTTAATCGCGATTGGTTACTAGGTATTAATCCAGAGAGTCGAGGAAAACTACAATGGTATCATGAGTGGTATCCTAATGTAGTGACCGACTTTCATGAAATGGGAACGAATAGCACCTATTTTTTTGAACCTATGAAACCCATTGGTTCTCAGGATCCTATTATGCCCAAAGAAAATTATGAAGATCTAAACAATTTATTTGCACCATATTTTTCTAAAGCTCTGGATAATATTGGATCATTTTATTTTACCAAAGAAGCTTTTGATGGCACCTATCCAGGATATGGTTCTTCGTATCCCGATTTACAAGGAGCATTGGCACTATTGTTTGAACAAGCTAGTTCTCGCGGGCATTTACAGGATACAGAGTATGGAACCATATCGTTTCCATTTACAATCCGTAACCAATATGTATCTAGTATTGCTACTGTTAAAGCTGCAGTTGATAATAAGAGCAAACTACGTAAATACCAACAAGACTTTTTTAAATCAGCAGTTAGCAATACTTTCAAAAAAGGAAATGATGCATATGAGTTCGGAGATGCATATGATCATAATAGAAATAAAGCTTTTATCGACAAACTATTACTTCATCATATAAAGGTTTATAAAAAGGGAACACGTTTTGTAGTGCCTGTAAAGCAGCCTCAACAACGTATGGTGCAAACGATTTTTGAAACCTATAATAAGTATCGGGATAGCGTATTTTATGATGCTTCGGCATGGAGCATAGCCAATTTTTATAATATGAAATATAAAGGCATAAAATCTACTGATATGAGTGAAGAAATTCTATCGACAGATGGATTGGTGAATGTGTCAAAAGTATCAAAATCAAACTATGCATATGTTATGGATTGGGATGATTATAATGCTCCGGCAGCTTTGTATTTTATGCAGTCTAAAGGATTAAAAGTAGCCTCGGCATTTAAACCTTTTAGTAGTATAACCACAGAAGGAAATAAAAGCTTTAATTATGGTAGTGTGATGGTCCCTGTAAGTAAGCAGAAGAAAACCAATGATGAGGTGTACGCAATTATTAAAGAAGCACAAAACAAGTACGATGTGCCCATATATTCTGTCAATTCTGGTTTTAGTGTATCAGGAATTGATTTAGGGAGCAGGAATTTTCAGAAGTTGGATAAGCCAAAAGCATTAGTACTGGTTGGTGAAGGTGTTAGTTCTTATGAAGCAGGAGAAGTATGGCATTTGCTGGATACACGAGTGCATATGCCTATTACAAAATTACAAATGAGTGATTTTGGCAATGCACCTTTAAAGGAGTATAATATGTTGGTTATGGTTTCGGGAAGATATAATACATTAGATTCTCTTCGTCAGAAAAAAATAAAAGATTGGGTATCACAAGGAAATACCTTAATTACAATTGCAAGGGCTTCAAAATGGGCGATTGATAAGAAGATTGTAAAAGAGAAGCTTATCAAAAAACCAAAGGATACGACAAAGAATAAAGTAATAAAACGATTGCCATATGTTGATGCAGGGGAGAATATTGGTAGTGAACGTTTGGGGGGTGCTATTTTTGAAGTTGATCTGGATATCACTCATCCATTAGGTTTTGGGTATCGTGATACTTCTCTTCCGATATATAAAAATAATGAAGTGTTTATTGCACCCAGTAAAAACCCATATTCTACGATTGCAAAATATACAGAAAACGCCCATATTGATGGTTATATTTCTGCTGATAATTATGAAAATTACTTAAAACCTTCGGCTTCGCTAATTGTAAGTAAATTAGGTAGTGGACGTGTAATTCTATTTGCGGATAACCCTAATTTTAGAGGTTCATGGTATGGAACTAATCGTCTGTTTTTGAATGCATTGTTTTTAGGAAATCATATATCTGTGCCTAAAGTAAGAGAATGACAAAATTATCATAATAAATTAAAAAAGAAGATCCTTGTTTTCACTTTGAAAACAAGGATCTTCTTTAATAGTATTGTTAGGATGGATTAACCTATAAGTTCATTTTCAACCAGATATTCTCCGATTTGTACTGCATTAGTAGCAGCTCCTTTACGTAGATTATCTGATACTATCCACATATTCAAAGCATTCTCTCTAGAGTGATCTCTTCTAATTCTACCAACAAAAACATCGTTTTTACCTTCGGCATAGATTGGCATAGGATACGTATTTGTATCAGGATTATCCTGCACAGTAACTCCAGATGTTTCGTTTAGAAGTTGTCGTATTTCATTTTCATTGAAATCACTAGCAAATTCGAGATTTACACTCTCACTATGGCCACCAACTACAGGAATACGAATTGCTGTTGCTGTTACTGCAATAGTACGGTCATCAAGAATTTTTTGGGTTTCGTTCACCAACTTCATCTCTTCTTTGGTATATCCGTTTTCCTGGAACACATCACAGTGTGGAATAGCATTACGGTGAATAGGGTATGGATATGCCATTTCTCCTTTTTCACCTGCATATTCATTTTCTAATTGCTGTACTGCTTTTACTCCGGTACCTGTTATAGATTGATACGTAGAAATCACAGCACGGTTTATTTTATATTTATCGTGTAATGGACCTAAAGCCATAACCAATTGTATAGTAGAACAATTAGGGTTGGCAATAATTTTATCTTCTTTGGTCAATGATTTAGCATTGATTTCTGGAACGACTAGTTTTTTTGTAGGATCCATTCTCCAGGCAGACGAGTTATCAATAACAGTTATTCCTGCTTCTGCAAATTTTGGAGCCCATTCTTGAGAAGTACTTCCTCCGGCAGAGAATAAGGCAACATCTGGTTTCATTTCTATGGCAGTAGCAAGTCCTACTACAGAAAACTCCTTGCCTTTATATGAAATTTGTTTTCCAATAGATCGCTCAGACGCTACGGGAATTAATTCTGTTACCGGAAAATTTCTTTCTTCTAATACTTTTAACATTACGGTTCCTACCAGACCGGTAGCACCTACTACAGCTACTTTCATCAGTTTATATTTGTTTTCATTTTCGCATCGCGAAAGTCATACACCTTTTAATTTCATACAAATTTGAGGAATATTTCCTAGATAGCAAGCGTTTATATTGAAAATATAAAAATTTGTACTATTTGTGTATTATATAACATTATGTAAAAAAGAACCGCCCTAAATTTGGGCGGTTTAGTGTTAGAATATGTAGTATAGCGGTAGCTATAGATAATTCGTTATACTATTGGAGTTTTTATTTTTTTAATAAATCTCGTATCTCGGTTAATAATTCTTCTTGAGTTGGTCCTGCTGGTGCTGCAGGAGCTTCTTCTTCTTTCTTTTTAGATTTTTCATATGCTTTGAGTACCATAAAAATAAATAAACCAACAATAATAAAATTAATTATTGCTTGTATCAAGTTACCATAGGTCATAACGGCAGCTCCCGCTTCTTTAGCAGCAGCAAGAGTAGCATACTCTCCACCATCAAGAGCAATAAACTTTTGAGTAAAATCTGTTCCTCCTGTTATAACGCCAACGACAGGCATTATAATATCTGCTACAGCAGAGCCAACAATTTTATTAAATGCACCTCCGATTACAACAGCAGTGGCTAGTGCAACAATGTCTCCTTTTAGTAAGAAAGATTTAAAATCCTTAAAAAACCCCATAATTAATTTTATTTAGATAGTTAGTAATGTACTAATTTAATAAAAAATTAAAATAATTATAAAAGTGATCCTGTCTAATACGATTAGATTTTCGTTAAAAATCAATTATCGTCGACAACAACACGTTTTACTCTGGGAGAGATTGCGGTAAGTAGTTCATAAGAGATTGTTCCCGAATTTTCGGCTACTATCGCTGCGCTTGAGTCTATATCAAAAATAACGACTTCATCTCCTTCTTTACAATCAATATTGGTAACGTCTACCATGATCATATCCATACATACATTACCAACAACATAAGCTTTTTTATTATGTATGGTTACAAATCCTTTTTTATTTCCATATTGTCTACTAATCCCATCGGCATGCCCGATAGGTATGGTAGCAGTTTTTGTAAGTTCTGAAGCAATGAATGCTCTGTTATACCCTAATGATTCTCCGGGTTCTAAGGTGTGAATTTGTGAGATTACCGATTTTAACCCAGCTACAGGCTTTAGTGCAGCATCATATTTTGCATCATTTCCGTATCCATACAGTCCTATACCAGCTCGTACCATACCAAAATGTGCTTCGGGATAATTAAGAATCCCAGAAGTATTAGATTGATGAAGTATAGGCGTGTACCCTAACTTATCGATCATATTATGCGTAGTTTTTTTAAAAGAATTGATCTGTTGTATCGTAAAATCCCTTTCTGAAGCGTCTTCACTAGCCGCCAGATGAGAAAGAAGAGCAACTACTTTAATAGCTTCAGTAGTATTGAGGTTTTCAATAATATGGTCAACATCATTTTCCCAAAAACCAATTCTGTTTAATCCAGTATTAAATTTGATATGTACAGGATACTCTTTTTGATTCAGCATTGTAGCTGTTGCTATAAATGTTTTGAGCACTCTGGAGCTATATAGACTAGGCTCTAATTGGTATTCGATTAATTTTTGAAAATTTACGGGCTGCGGATGCAATACCAAAATAGGAGTTTTTATACCCGATTCCCGAAGTGCAATACCTTCTGATACATAAGCAACGGCAAAATAATCGGCTCCTATTTTTTCTAAGTGTTTTGCAATTACAGAAGCATCACTACCATATCCCGAAGCTTTTACTACTGCTAAGATTTTGACATTGGAGTTAACCTTGCTTTTTAAATAATTAAAATTATGAGTAAGATGAGCCAGGTTGATTTGCAAAACAGTTTCTTTTACACTACTCATCAGTTTTTTCAGTTTTTTTTGATATTTCTTTAGGGTCTTTAACCTCCATTTGATTTACTTTTTCTTTGAGCATGGCTTTATAATATGCAGCTCGACTTAAAGGTTCATACTCATCTGTTTCTCCTAATAAAACCAAATCATCTTTTGCAGATTTTCTATAGCTAAATTGAGCGAGATTTCCTGTCCTGGTACAAACAGCATGGACTTTGGTCACATATTCTGCTGTAGCCATTAATGCTGGCATTGGTCCAAAAGGATTTCCTTTAAAATCCATATCTAATCCAGCAACGATAACACGAATCCCTTTATTAGCTAAATCATTGCAGACAGCTACAATTTCATCATCAAAGAATTGCGCTTCATCAATTCCAACAACATCACACGTATCAGCAAGAATCCTAATATTAGCTGCTGCAGGAACAGGGGTAGAACGAATTTCATTAGCGTCATGAGAGACTACCATTTCATCATTATACCTAACATCAATTGCAGGTTTAAAAATTTCAACACTTTGTTTGGCAAATTGCGCGCGCTTTAATCTGCGAATCAATTCTTCGGTTTTACCCGAAAACATAGAACCACAGATTACTTCTATCCACCCAAATTGCTCTTTATGATTTACCGTATTTTCGAGAAACATTTTGTATTTTTCAGCATCAATTAAAGAAATCCCTTCTCCTTACTCTAAAGATGAGGTAAATTTATTAAAAAACAAAAAGCAGTATTGTAAACGAATAAGAAAGTTATGAAGAAGAAATTGGAAGCGGAACTTATAAGTATTGCCCATAGAATATTACAACTTAAGGATAAGACTACCTTATCACAGTTACAGGAAGAAGCCCGTGAACTATATGAAAAGTTAACCATTCTTAATTTTTCTGAGTCTCATTTTGCAGGGCCACAACCTACTATTGGCCAGATTAAAGCAGTCTTGGATACTAATGAATTAGATACCTCTGACAAATCAAATGAGTCAGATGAATTAAAAAAAGTAGAGCAAAAAGTCAAAGCTGTTATTGATCCCAAACCAACTTTTGATAAAAAAGAAGAATCTGTTCCCGAACAATTTTCTTCGCCAAAGAATGATCAGGAGCAAAAAACAGATGATATCACTGCTATAGAAAACAAACCCGAAATTATTATCGAAGAAATTAATGCTAGGGTTACTGAGGACCTTTTTGTGCCAGCAAATACTAAAGTGGTAGAAGAAGCTGTTTCTTTTTCAGATTCGATTCCACCTCAATCATCATATGATAAAAACGACAAGGAAGATGTTACTCCAACTGCAGAGGATATATCTTCTTTACAGAACACAGACGTTAATGATCGACCTAAATCTCTTAATGATCAATTAAGAAAAGAAATTCATATTGGACTTAATGATCGATTAGCCTTTATAAAATACCTTTTCGGGGGGAGTGCTCCTGATTATAATCGTGTATTATCCCAATTAAATACATTAAGAGAGAAAAGTGAAGCAGAAGAATTTATCACAACTATGATAAAGCCGGATTATCAAAATTGGGAAGGTAAAGAAGAATATGAGGAGCGTTTTATGGATGTTGTTCTTAGTAAATTTGATCACTAAATACAGATTATGAAAATTATATATTGGATTGCCACGATTGCTTTATGCGCTATAATGCTGTACTCTGCTCAGATGTATTTTTTTAAAACTGAAATGGTAAAAGGTTTTTTTGAAAGTTTTAATTATCCAACATATATAGTAATTCCCTTGGCAGTGGCTAAAGTATTAGGAATAACAGCTATTCTAACAAATAAAATAAAATGGCTCAAAGAGTGGGCATATGCCGGTTTTTTCTTTGATTTGGTATTGGCTACGTTAGCACATTATCATGCAGAACACCCTATAGGATTATCAGTATATGCAATTTTAATTCTTATAGTTTCCTACACTATTGGTAAAAAAATAAGACCTTAATGTCAAAATTATACCTCGTACCTACACCGATTGGTAATCTTGATGATATGACTTTTAGAGCGATAAAAGTTCTTGAAGCGGCAGATTTGATATTAGCCGAAGATACTCGAACCAGCGGAAAATTATTGAAGCATTTTGAGATTACTACCCCCATGCAAAGTCACCATATGCATAATGAACATAAAATGGTGGACCGTATTATTCAAAAATTAAGAGGAGGAGAAACTATAGCATTAATAAGTGATGCGGGTACTCCCGCAATAAGCGACCCTGGTTTTTTACTCACCAGAGCATGTGTAGAGCAAGGGATAGCCGTAGAATGTCTTCCTGGAGCAACAGCTTTTGTACCTGCTTTGGTTAATAGTGGTTTACCTAACGATAAATTCGTCTTTGAAGGTTTTCTACCCGTAAAAAAAGGAAGGCAAACCAGATTAAAACTTTTATCTGAAGAATCTAGAACGATGGTGTTTTATGAATCTCCTCACAAACTAATTAAAACATTAGGAGATTTTGCAACCTATTTTGGTGAAGATCGCCAAGTTTCGGTATCACGTGAATTGAGTAAACTGCACGAAGAAACCATACGAGGAACCACAGCAGAAGTCATAAAGCATTTTGAAAAGAAGCCCCCAAAAGGTGAAATTGTAATTATTGTAAAAGGTAAGAAATAGAGGGCTTCAATTTTTAGACATAAAAATCGTTATCTATTTTAAGTATAAAACTTTGAGTGCGTGAAAAACTACCCCTTGCTTTCTATAATAGGAATTAGCTTGCTTGTTTTTTTATTGTGGCAACTACCTTATTTTGGGTTTATACAATATCCATTATTACTGTTAGGTACTTGGTTTCATGAAATGGGCCATGGCTTAACTGCAATACTGGTGGGAGGTAAGTTTATCTACCTCGAAATATATGAAAACGGAGGTGGTGTAGCCTACTCTAATGTTTCGGCTAGTTACTTACCTTTTAAAATCGCCAGAGGTATTACCGCTGCAGGAGGCTTATTAGGTCCGGCAATTTCGGGAGCTATACTTATAGCCTCGGCCAGAAATAGAATAAGCTCTAAAATTGCATTATGGTTACTAATTGCAATAATGGTACTATCATTATGCTTATGGATTCATGAACTACTGGCATTAATTATCCTAAGTGTTTTTGCCGCAC
Source organism: Aquimarina macrocephali (assembly GCF_051627225.1). Lineage (NCBI taxonomy): Bacteria > Pseudomonadati > Bacteroidota > Flavobacteriia > Flavobacteriales > Flavobacteriaceae > Aquimarina > Aquimarina macrocephali. The sequence goes on along the minus strand of NZ_CP151795.1, from coordinate 1,701,867 downwards.
TTCTCTTTTTTATCGCAATTCTACGAGTAAGAAACCTTGAAGCTTTTACGCTCTTGTTTTTAGGAACTCAATGTGTGTTAAGTTCATACCTACAAATAGGATATCTATTTACAAAACAATTCGAACGAGACGGGAAAATCCAATATTCTGATACGCAAATGATTGCGGCTCATCTATCTGGCACCTATTGGATGTGGGCAGTATTAATTTTATTAATTACCATGTATCTGCTGTATAAAAGCTATCGATATTACTTAAAAAAATAATCACTTTATACGCTGATGTAGATTATTGTTTTTTGTCACTCCAACCTTTCGGCCAAGCTCAGGATAAACTAAAGGCTGGGATCCATTTTTTTGGTATGGTACTAAATTTAGTGAATTTTACCCAAATCTATACAGAGTATAATCGAAGTGAGAACTCATTTTTACCATGTATTTTCCTAATAAAAAACATATAAAAAATCGAAAAAATACTTGAAATTAAAATACGTGGTAAATACGTGTTTTTAAATGGTAATTACCTGTAAATTCCTTTTAAAACAAAGTGTGCAGGTTTTTTTTGATTAACTTTAATACTAATTATTAACTTATAAATATATCATCCAATGGAAAACGTAATCACACAAGAAAACACCCTAATGACAGAAGAAGTTTTTGAAAAAACGACCTCTTTATGGAAAAGTGCAGATGTACTACAATTAACACATCATTTTCATAAACTAGATCCCGCTATAGGGCAATATGAACGAGTTTATTATTTTAGTATGAGCGATGATGATGTTAAACGTTTTAATGACATACAAGAAATTAAGACTTTTACTATGCACATGGCGTTGAAACGTGGATATAAAGAAAAGTTTACATTTTTTCCCATTTTTGAGATTGTTGATATAGATGGTAATAAAGAGTTTTTTGGTCTGGAAGCTTTTCAAAAACCAGAAATGAAAGAATCACAGAATAAAGGAAATGAACTGGGATCCGAGATTGTACCTTTAACCTTTAAGCAAATGATTCATGATAACTGGGAGCAGGTAGATATGAGTCTGATTGATGATTTGTTTACAGTAAAAACAAAGAAAAAACCAATGGAAAGAGTAATTTTTTATACGGTAACAGCAGGTTTGATCAATCCCTATTTGCCTAATGGTATTGAAGCAATAAAATTTTACCCTGGATTAGATATGAACAAGTTTCAATATAAGGACATGATATCTTTTACTCCTGTTATTGGGATCACACCCAAGGAGCCAATAGAAAATGTATTACAACGAGCTGGTATCGTAGAGTATAGCGATAACGAGGTGTTTATTGAGTATTCAACTCCTTGTCCTCCTACTTGTCCTATGCAGCATTAATTAAATTAAATGAGTAAAGAATTTTATATTTTAGGTAATATTTCATCTTTTATAGTAGTGGTGCCTCTATTATTAAGCATATACAAGTTTAGGTCATTAAGTAAGGTACAAGTAAAGCTTTCTTACTTATTGATATTAGTCTTTGTAGTAGAGATTATTTCTAATATACTATGGCGTAAAAAAATAAACAATTTGCCGCTGTATCATTTTTTTACAGTGATTCATTTTTTATTAATTATTAATATTTATAGAAAGGTGTTATCACAAACCTATTCAAAATTATTCTTTATTGTTTTAGGTATTGGTTTTACCATATTTGCTATCATCAATACTATATTTTTACAAGGATTAATGACTTTTAATTCTAATGCAACAACACTTATGGGAGCGATAATTATTTTTTTGGCTCTAAGTTATTTTTATGCATTGCTTAAAGAGGTAAAATATAGTGCTCTGGAAACGAATCCTATGTTTTGGATCAATTCTGGATTTTTGATTTATTTTTCCAGTAGTTTAATTTTGTTTTTTATGAATAATACATTGTTTAAGGATTCTACCGAAGCTAGTTTTATAGTTTGGGGGTTACATGCTATTATAAATATTGTATTAGCTATTTTTTATACGGTTGCAATATGGGTAAAACCCAAAAAAGAGGTTAGTGAAAATAGTGGTTTTTGATCAAATGATTTTGGCTTGAAGTGCTGGTTTTACTGTTTTTTTGAGCTATATTTATGTAAACTTTTAAAACCTAAAATCATGAAAACAATTCGTTTATTATTTTTAGTTCTATTGGGACTAACTGTTGCTTGTCAGCAAGAAGAGGAGCCTCAAAACAATGTAGAACTGCAAGATTTGACACTTAATTGGAAAACTGCAAGTCCCGAAGAGGCTTTTGGTACTCCTAAAAATGGATTTAATATACCTAAAGATGCATTAGAAAAGGCTTTGAAGTTACCAGAGGTATCTACAGTTCGTTTTATTCTGGAAGTAGAAAATAAACAACTACAAATACGTGTAGCTGGTACAAATCCAAATGGAGATATCACCAAAGGAGTATTGGCGAAACCTGTATCGTTACAAAAAGTTGTTAATAAACTAGTTGCCGAAAAATCTAAGCGTTTTGAGACTGCAACACTTTCTAAAGCTGTAGCCTCTCATATATTGCAACCAGATGAAGCAGTAGATTTTGTTTCTGGTTGGCAACAAAAATGGAAAAGTAATGCGCTACGAGAAGCTATTGCTTATGATGGTGAACGTATTCAATATTTTAGTATGCCTGCAGCGGTGGCAATGCATATGTTGCAAAGTGGTTCAAAAAGCGTAAATTTAGTATGGGGTGTTAACCCCAAAGGTAAGTTTACTACTGTTTTTTTACCAGAATTGGATGGAAAGCAGAATCTGTTAAAAACAGGAACGTTTATTTATGAGTATTTGACACCTTGCCCACCAACTTGTGTACCACCAGGAGACTAGTCTGGAAAAGATAATTAATTAAGAAGTAAAGAGCTATATTTTGAATCATGTGTTGCTAGCAAAAAAGCAGAAATATAGCTTGTTGTATTTTGATATAGCTCTTTACTATTTTTTATACTATTTGTTTTATGGGTGAACCCGAAGAAGCTGTTGCGTTAAAGGTTATAATTATCGGTATGGTGGTGATTTTTTTGCTATCATTATCAGTAATTATATTTTTTATTCTCTATCAACGTAGGTTGTTGGCGCAACAGCAGAAACATCAAAAAATAGAGTCTGATTATCAGAAAGAATTACTAAAAACCTCGATTATTAGTCAGGAAGAAGAAAGGAGTAGGATTGCCAAAGAATTACATGATGATGTGGGAGCTATGCTAACCACTACCAAATTGTATTTTGGGCAAATTACACCAGAATTACCTCCAGAAGAGCTTATAGGCATTGCTAAAAAAATGAGCTCTTTTTTCGATGATATGATACAAAGTGTACGTAGTATTTCTCAAGATCTAAGACCTGTAGTTCTAGAAAAATTAGGACTTATAGAAGCAATACAAAGCTTGGTGCAAACCATAAATGATTCGGGAAAAATTAGTGTGCATTTTAAAAATAACACTATAAAAACGATTGCCAAATCAAAAGAACTTAACCTGTATAGAATCATTCAGGAATTAATTACGAATACGCTTAAACATGCAGAGGCTTCTGTAATAGGTGTTGAGTTAAAAAATGAAAAAAGTTCGTTAATTATACTTTATGAAGATGATGGGAAGGGTTTGGAACAAAAAAACCTTTTACATAAAAAAGGGCTAGGGCTCAAAAATATAGAAAGTAGATTGTCGATACTTTCTGGAAATATACATTTTTTAAAAAAGAGCTCTGGTATGAAAGTGAAAATTGCAATACCAGTTTGATCATAAAAACAGTAAAAAAACCCCTAAGTAAGTAAAAAGAAGCACTAACAATTTTAATCACAATTAATCATGGAAACTATAAAACTAGGACTGATTGATGATCATAACTTATTTCGTGAAGGTATAAAGTCACTGTTAAAAAGAATGGCCAATATTACATTGGTATTAGAAGCGGTGAGTGGTAAAGACCTGTTAGCACAGTTGAATAATGTGGTTCCGGATGTAATCCTTTTGGATTTAGAGATGGGAGAGATGAATGGTGTGGATACAACTCTAAAATTACAAGAATTGTATCCTGATCTAAAAATTATTATTCTAACAATGCATACAGAAGAAAGAATGATCTCTTATTTGATGGAAGCGGGAGCTAATGGATATCTACTAAAAGATACCACCCAGCATGAGTTAGAAATAGCAATACGATCTACATACGAAAAAGGATTTTATTTTAATTCTTTTGTATCAGAAGCGTTATTAAAAGGGTTGAAGCATAAAACTTCTAAACCCCCAGCTATACGAAAAGATTATCACCTTACTTCTAGAGAATTAGAAGTGTTAGAAGGGATTACTCAAGAGTTTACAACTGCAGAAATTGCAGAGCAACTTTTTCTAAGTGTAAGAACAATTGAAGGACATCGAAAAAATTTAATGGGTAAATTAGGCGTAAAAAATACGGCTGGTTTAGTTATTAAGGTAGTTAAAGAGAAAATCATTTCTGTTTAAACCCGGATTATGTATTAGAACTTTGTTATGAAGCTTTCAAATACCCGTATTTGCAGTAGTTGGAAGATGGAATAAATTTTCTAATGCATAAAGCGGGTCAAATCATTTAGGAAAGTAAAAATAAACCTGTCGGGATTTTAAAATCCCGACAGGTTTCTAATACGAAATATTCTATTATAATCTTTAGCTTCAGAAAATACTAAATATGCTTTCCTTTCTCCCAACCGTGTTTTCCTAGGTATTTTTCACCAGATTCAATAGCTCCTTCCTCAACCATTGTGCCCATAGAATCATTCCAGCGATTTAGATATCCAAATAAAGAAATCACGCCTAGCATTTCTACAATTTCTCCTTCATTCCAGTATTTATATAATTCTTCTTTGATGGTGTCATCTACAGCATTAGGAACCATCGATGCAGCAAGCGAAAAATCAAGTGCTGCACGTTCTGCATCACTAAAAGCGGCATGCGTTTTATACTCCCATATATTATCTAATTGCTCTTGCTCTGCTCCATATCGTTCGGCCGCACGAATAGCATGTGCCTGGCAATATCTACATCCTGTAGCGTTACTGCTTACCCAAGCAATCATACGTTTTAATGCAGAAGTTACTTTACCTTCATTTGCCATTACGGCTTTGTTAAGGTTGATAAATGCTTTAGAAATAGCTGGCCTTCTTTGCATAGTAAGTACAGAATTAGGGCAAAACCCTAAGGTTTCATTAAAAAATTCTGCTAATTCTCTGGTTTCTGGATCATGATCTGCCGATAATGGAGTAACTAATGCCATATTCTATTTTTTTTTTGAGTTTAAACGTATAATTTTTAGCAAAGCAAAATACAAAACTAATGTCAAATCAAGAGAGGTCAGGATGTTTTTTGTACTTTGGATTTTTTAATATAGGAATTTACCGCACGAATGAGATGGACACTACAACCAAAACCTGATATTTCAACAATAGAAAATCTGGCAAAAACTCTTAATGTAGATACAATAATTGCTTCGCTATTAGTGCAAAGAGGGATAACAACTTTTGATGAGGCCAAAAAATTCTTTAGACCGTCTTTAGAAGATATACACGATCCTTTTTTGATGAAAGATATGGATAAGGCAACTGTCAGAATCCAAAAAGCAATTGCTAATGGCGAAAACATAATGGTATATGGCGATTATGATGTAGATGGTACCACATCTGTAGCATTACTGTCTTCTTATTTAAAAACCTTATCCAATCAAATTGCTACATATATTCCTGATCGGTATGGTGAGGGATATGGGATATCATATATGGGAATTGATTATGCTCATGATAATGATATTTCTCTTATTGTTGCTTTAGATTGTGGGATTAAAGCTATAGAGAAGGTAGCGTATGCCAAAGAAAAAGGAATCGACTTCATCATTTGTGATCACCATAGACCAGGAGATAAAATTCCTGATGCAGTCGCGGTTTTAGATCCAAAACGTAAGGATTGCGAATACCCATATAAAGAATTATGCGGTTGTGGAGTAGGGTTTAAATTGATTCAGGGATTGGCAGTTGATCAAAATCAGACTATAGAAGATTTGTTTCCATATTTAGACCTGGTGGCTACTGCAATTGGCGCAGATATTGTGCCAATAACAGGTGAGAATCGTGTATTGGCATATTATGGCTTACAAGTTATTAATGCAAATCCAAGAATTGGATTTAGGGCAATGTTATCTGAAGTGAAAAAAGAAACTTTAACGATAACAGATTTGGTGTTTATCATCGCACCCAGGATTAATGCAGCCGGAAGAATGAAACATGGATTACATGCTGTTAATTTATTGACAGAAGAAAATCTTGATATTGCATTACAATATGCCGCAGAAATAGAATTGTATAACACCAATAGAAAAGATGCTGATAAAAACATAACTCAAGAAGCATTAGAACAGATACTTCAGAATAAAGAAGAGGATAGATATACTACTGTGGTGTATGAAGAAAATTGGCATAAAGGAGTGATAGGTATTGTAGCATCACGATTAACAGAGACGTATTATCGTCCAACTTTGGTTTTTACAAAAAGTGGCTCGAAGTTAGCAGCTTCTGCAAGATCTGTAAAGGGATATGATGTGTATAATGCATTAGAAGCCTGTTCTGAGCATATAGAACAATTTGGAGGCCATAAATATGCTGCAGGTTTGACATTAGAAGAAAAGCAATATCTGCCGTTTAAGCAAAAATTTGAAGAAGTAGTGTCTTCTACTATTGATAAAAAAATGCTTATCCCCGAGATATCTATTAATGCATCTCTTGAATTAGATCAAATCACCCCTAAATTCTATCGTATTTTAAAACAATTTGCTCCATATGGTCCAGGAAACATGGCCCCGGTATTTATGACAGAAGGATTAAATGATACCGGATATGGAAAACGTGTAGGAGGTGATGAGAAACATTTAAAATGTAGAGTACAAAAAAATGGAGTTGCTATTGGAACTATTGGCTTTAATCTTGGTCCTAAATATGATTTGATAACCGAAGGGCAACACTTTAAAGCTGCGTATACTATCGACGAAAATGAGTGGAACGGAGAAGTATCTCTTCAATTAAAGTTGAAAGATATAAATTAACTTATTTTTATTTAGATTTATTATAAATAGTTACTATTTTTGATTCAAATATGTATTCAGGATGAACGCTATAGATAAAATATACAGTAACGAATTAGGTATTTCTTTCTTTTGGAAACAAGAAAAGCATATTTCAACGCCTAGAGTTCAGTTGGTATTTAGAGATATTGGATTTTTACTTACTTTAAATGAATTAAAGGATTTTTCTAATTCTTGTACTACTACTATTGAATCTCAATGCTGTAATCAATGCAAAAATTCACAACAGTGTAAATCATTATTATTGAGAACACCTTCTGATAAGATAGATTTAGCAGTAAGTAGAGAAGAGGTTCATCAAATCCAGGAACTAATCAAGGGTACTATTTTTAGAGTAGAGTTAAAAGATTGGGTGAGGAACCTATCTCTTAATTGAACCCGTGCGTAGATAAGGTTTTAATTGTCAGTCTGAGCCTGTCGAAGACATTTGAAAACCCGTATTTGAAAGTACTTCGACAGGCTCAGTGTGACAAGAAATTTTAAACCCTACCCTTAACTTAAAATCATTATCCGGATTTATGTATTAGAAAATCTATTTCATGTGAGAAATGGTTTTATTCTTTTTTATATAAAAACTCAACAATTTTATACGTGATTTCTTTTGCTTTTGTTTCCTGCAAAAAATGTTTCTCATCTATAAAATGAATATCTTCATTCTTAACCTTTAGTGCATTAGCTGCACGAACTTGTTGTGGAGGCCATTGTAGCATTGTGTCATGTATCCCCCATATAACAGTAACAGGGATATTGATATTTTCAAAAACATCTGAGTAGTCAGGTAATTCATTACAGGTTTGACTATAGAAATAATACATAGCATGTGTTTTACCTTCTAATAAAGGAGTTTTATATCCTTCTACATCAAGAGAATTTAAAACGTTTTCTTTAAGTCCTTGATTAAATAGATTTTTGAGCAAGGTATTGGTTGTAACTCCATTTCTATAACCCCACATAGCTGTTTTGGCTAGACCTCCCGGTTTCATACGTACAGGAGGGTAAAATCCAGCATCATAAATGATGGTATTAAGTACAATTAGTTTTTCGATTTTATCAGGAGCTTGTTTCATAAGTTCCCAGGTCCATAATCCACCAGCATCATGCATAACATGAGACCAGGTATCGATGCCCAATGCCTCCATAAGTTGTAACAAGCGTTTGGCATGATTTTCTCCATTATAGATTTCAAAACCTTCTGGAGAATCGCTAGAGCCATACCCTAACATATCAGGAACAATGACACGATATCCATTTGCCACCAAGGGGTCGATCATTTTACGATACAACCATCCCGAGGTAGGTACGCCATGTAATAATAAAATTGCAGGCCCTTTTCCTTTATCTATATATTTAATTAAACCATCATCTGTAGGATATAATCTTTGATCAGATCTAAAATCTTCATAGGTGATTTGATTTTTCCTGATTTTGGTATTCTCGTATGGTTTACACGAAAAAAGCAATACCCCTATTAGGGTAAGCACAAAAAATTTATTCATGGTAAAGATGATTTATGAACTGGCAATTTACTTAAAATCATTTTTGTATGCTATACAGGTTTAAAAATTTAATAGCCGCTATGTTTAAAACCAGATTTTTTTATTCCTTATCTAGGAGACTTGTTTGATTATTATTTCATTTCCATTAAAGCTAAAACGATCACCAGTAGTTTTTCCTAATAGTAATTTACCAATAGGAGAATTAGCAGCTATGGCAAAATAGGATTTATTTTCTATAGAGAGTTTACCAACAGAGATGCTAATAAAATAATGACCTTGTGAGGTAATCACCAGACTGCCTAAATGAATATGTTCTGAAGGAGAAATTTTAATCTTCGCTAAGACTTCTTGCAGTTTCTGTACTTCGGCTAATTGTTTTCCTGCTTTTTCACGTTCTAATTGTAACATTGCTCGCCCGGTTTCATGTTTATCTCCAGCAGTACTTTTGGTTTCAGAAGTTAAAGATTCTTGAATACCAGTAATAGTATTTTGAATTCTTTGTAATCTTTGATCTACATAATTTTGGCATTGATGAAGTATTTCTTCTTTGATTTTTTGTGGATTCATATTACTATTTCTTATCAAATACTAAAGTACCGTAATTACGCATTTGTATCATAATCCATTTTTTTCTTTTTTTGGTGTATGCCGAAGGAGGATTTGCCAAAAAGCGTATGGGATTAGGAAGTATTGCTGCAATAGCTGCAGCTTCATCCTTATTGAGTGCAACTGCAGAGGTGTTAAACCAAAATTGGGCAGCAGCTTCGGCTCCATAGATGCCATCTCCCATTTCTATACTGTTCAGATAAATTTCGAGAATACGTTCTTTACTCCAGAAAGTCTCTATCAAAAATGTAAAATAGGTTTCAAATCCTTTTCGTATCCAGCTGCGATGAGGCCATAAAAAAATATTTTTGGCAGTTTGTTGAGAAATAGTACTTGCGCCTCGCAATCGTTTACCAGATTTATATTCTGCCATTGCTTTTTCGATAGCTTCTTTGTCAAAACCATGATGGCCAATAAATCGTTGATCTTCACTGCAAATAACTGCTAGTTGTAGATTCTTAGAGATCTTGGATAATGGTACCCATTGATGGCGAATAGTATACTTATTTTTAGATTGTAACTTTCGAATTCCCATTAACGGGGTAGCAGGAACATTAACCCATGTATATATGAGTACCCACAGCACACTTAATATGATAAATGCGATGCAGCTTTTTAGTATAAAACGGAAGTATTTTTTCATAATTCAACAGGAATCGACTTATAAAAGATCAGCTAATTCTGCACCTACCAAACTTCCTATTGCAACTCCCATTCCGCCCTGGCGCACACCGCAAAATACGTTTTGGGATAATTGTTTAACAATAGATTGTTTTTGATTTCCTACACCCATAATTCCGCTCCAGCGATGATTGATTTCAAAATTAATATCGGGCAAAATGATATCTCGTAAAATTTCTTCTAATTTTTGTTGTACCAACTCTGTTTGAGCTAAATCTGTAGTTTCTTCTGCCTTAAAATCTAGATTTCGACCTCCGCCAAATAAGATTCTGTTATCAATATTTCTAAAATAATAATATCCTTTATCTAGATGAAATGTTCCTTTAATGTGTAAATTTTCTATAGGCTGGGTAATTAAAACCTGAGCACGAGCGGGTTTTACTTCCTGAATTCCTAATTGAGAAGCAAAACCATTTGTAGCAATCAATACTTTGTTTGTAGAGAACGTAAATTGATCGGTTTTTATTTTAACAGCAGTGTTGTCATCATCAAAAGTTTCGACGGTACAATTATTTAGAATCTTAATCCCAGAATTTTGAACCTTTTTTAATAATGCTTCCATCATTTTTCCGGTATCGATTTGACCTTCAAATTGATTAATGATGTATTGAGGCTGGATATTTTCAAAATTAAAAACATTATCACTTATGCCAAAAACGTCATCTTTAAAGATTGGTTTCAATAAGGTGTTTATTTGCTCTCTTTTTGAAAAACAATCTTCATAAAGAGCTTGATCATTTTTGGTAAAAAGTTCATATCCTCCGTTTTGATGATAGCCGATAGCCTGATCTCCCAGATGTCTTCTCAATAGTTGAAGCCCATTGTGTCTTTTTTTAACAAGCTGCAATACTTCTTCTTCACTGTGCGAGTTTAGGTCGTCCAGAATTTCAGAGAGGCTTCCAAAACAAGCAAAGCCTGCATTCTTGGTACTAGCTCCATTGGGTAATATACCACGCTCCAGAATAAGAACTTTGGCTTTCGGAAAATTATTTTGCAATCTTAATGCGCAAGTAAGCCCTACAATACCGCTTCCGATAATAGTAAAATCAATATTAGATAACCAAGTTTTATGTTCCCAATAGCTAAAATTCAAAGTACAAGAGGTATTATTTGTTAGAAAAACAAATATAGTCGTTCCTAAAGAGATTTTATGATTTCTTGTGTAGTTACATTAGTAGAAAATACATTTTAAGAAAGTGTCCTTAAAAGTGGTTAGGGGTAGAATCTTGTTATTTTGAAAATGTAATTTTTGATGGTAAGTAAAAGCAAAAAAAAAGCCTCATTGCTGAGGCTTAATTGGTTGTTATTCAGTTGGGTCTTCCATTTCAAAATCTTCCATAAACTTAGTGGTGTAATTTCCAGCTATATATTCTGGATGATCCATAAGTTGTCTATGAAAAGGAACGGTAGTTTTTATACCTTCTACTACGAATTCGTCTAATGCTCTCTTCATTTTATTAATTGCCTCTTCACGTGTTTGCGCGGTGGTTATTAACTTGGCAATCATAGAATCATAGTTAGGCGGAATAATATACCCACTATATACGTGAGTATCTACTCGCACACCATGGCCTCCAGGTATATGCAAATTGGTAATTTTACCTGGTGAAGGTCGAAAATCTTTATATGGATCTTCTGCATTGATCCTACATTCTATAGAGTGTAATTGTGGAAAATAGTTTTTACCCGAAATTGGTATTCCGGCAGCAACAAGAATTTGTTCTCTAATTAAATCATAATCGACTACTTGTTCTGTAATAGGATGTTCTACTTGGATACGAGTATTCATTTCCATAAAGTAGAAATTACGGTGTTTGTCAACCAAAAATTCTACAGTTCCTGCTCCTTCATATTTGATATATTCTGAAGCTTTTACTGCAGCTTCTCCCATTTTTTTACGCAATTCGTCTGTCATGAATGGCGAAGGAGTTTCTTCTGTAAGTTTTTGGTGTCTACGTTGTATCGAGCAATCTCTTTCGGATAAATGACAAGCTCTACCATTGCTATCTCCTACAATCTGAATTTCGATATGGCGTGGCTCTTCGATAAGTTTTTCCATATACATACCGTCGTTACCAAAAGCAGCGGCAGCTTCTTGTCTGGCACTATCCCATGCTTTTCTCAAGTCTTCTTTTGCCCATACGGCTCGCATACCTTTTCCACCACCACCGGCTGTAGCTTTTAGCATTACAGGGTATCCCATTTCATCGGCAAGCTTTTCGGTTTCTTCAAAAGAATCCAGAATACCTTCACTACCTGGGATTGTAGGTACTCCTGCTGCTTTCATAGTCGCTTTTGCAGAGGCTTTATCACCCATCTGATCAATCATTTCGGCACTGGCACCAATAAATTTTATTTCGTGCTCTTCACAAATCTTAGAAAACTTAGCGTTCTCAGAAAGGAAACCATAACCTGGATGTATTGCATCTGCATTTGTGATTTCTGCAGCTGCAATAATATTAGACATTTTAAGGTAAGATTCATTACTGGGTGCAGGTCCGATACAAACTGCTTCATCTGCGAAACGTACATGTAAACTTTCTGCATCTGCTGTAGAATAGACTGCAACGGATTTTATCCCCATTTCTTTGCAGGTTCTGATTACACGCAATGCAATCTCACCTCTATTTGCAATTAGAATTTTTTTAAACATAACTTCTTAGAAATTATAATATTCAAACAACAAATTCCAATTCTCAATATGTGATTTGAAATTTAAAGATTTGAAATTATGGGTTTAATTATGATGGGTCTACTAAGAATAGTGGTTGATCAAATTCTACTGGAGAAGAGTCATCGACTAATACTTTTACAATTTTACCAGAAACTTCACTTTCAATTTCATTAAAGAGTTTCATCGCCTCAATAATACAAAGTACATCTCCTTCTTTTATTGAATCACCAACTTCTACAAACGTAGGTTTGTCTGGTGATGGTTTTCTGTAGAGTGTACCTATTATAGGTGATTTAATAGTTATGTATTTCGAATTATCGTCAGAAGCACTTTCTTCAACAACTGCTGCAGGTGTAATTGCAGTGGGTGCTGGTTGTACGGGAGCTACCACTTGAGGAGTTACTGGCATTTGTTGTACAAATGTGGTTTCTTTACCATCTTCTGATGCAGTTTTAATGGTGATTTTAATGTCATCCATTTCTAACTTTACTTCGCTAGCCCCTGATTTGGCTACGAATTTAATTAAATTCTGAATTTCTTTTAAATCCATAATGTTGGGTATTGTGTGTTTTAGTTGTTTAGGAATTATAGGCCCATTTAAGATAAATAGACCCCCAAGTAAAGCCTCCACCGAATGAAGCAAATACTATGTTATCTCCTTTTTTGAGTTGTTTTTCGTAATCGTGTAACAGTAATGGTAATGTGGCTGAGGTTGTATTACCATATCGTTGGATATTCATAAGGACTTTATTCTCATCTAGCTCCATTCTTTTGGCTGTAGCGTCAATGATACGTTTATTGGCTTGATGTGCAATAAGCCAATTTACATCCTGTCCTGTTAAATTATTACGTTCCATAATCTTAGAACTGGCATCTGCCATGTTAGAAACTGCATATTTAAATACAGTTTTTCCGTCTTGTTGAACAAAGTGTTGCCTTTTGGCTATAGTTTCTTCTGATGGAGGAAGGATAGACCCTCCAGCTTCAATTTTTAAGAACTCTCTTCCGATACCATCGGTACGAAGGTATTCGTCTTGATGTCCTAGACCTTCATAATTGGGTTCAAAAAGAGCTGCGCCACCACCATCACCAAAAATGATGCAAGTGGTACGATCAGTATAATCAATAATAGAGGACATTTTATCTGCTCCTATTACTAATACTTTTTTATATCTTCCTGATTCTATATAACTGGCGGCGGTAGACATTCCATATAAAAAACTGGAACAAGCGGCCTGTAAGTCATAAGAAAAAGCATTAACGGCTCCGATTTTTGAAGCTGTATATGCTGCTGTTGCAGCAACTGGAAGATCTGGAGTTGCAGTTGCAAAAATCACCATATCAATCTCTTTAGGGTCGAGATTTTTTTTAGCGATTAGATCTTCTGCTGCTTTTATACCTAAGAAAGAAGTTCCCTTATCTTTATCTTTTAGTATTCTGCGTTCTTTGATACCTGTACGACTGGTTATCCATTCGTCGTTAGTTTCGACCATTGTTGCTAATATATCATTAGATAACACATAGTCTGGCACGTATGCACCTACAGCGGTGATAGCGGCTGTGATTTTACTCATATCTTAGTTTTAGTTTCACAAACTATAGCATAAAAATGCGCTCAAAAAGTTGTCGAAATTACTAAATTATACACAAATATGGCGCAAAATAACGGGATTTTGACACATATTCAACTAAAAACAAAAAAACTCTCACATTTGTGAGAGCTCTCTTTAAAATTTTAACAGTATCCTTACGCTACTTCTTCTTCAGTATTGTCGATAACAATTTGACCACGATAGTATAATTTACCTTCATGCCAATGTGCTCTATGATATAAATGCGCCTCTCCAGTAGTTGGATCAGTAGCTATTTGTGGTACAGAAGCTTTATAATGCGTTCTTCTTTTATCTCTTCTTGTTTTCGATATTTTTCTCTTAGGATGTGCCATTGCTTAGCTATTGTTTATCGTTTAATAAGTTTTTTAATTTATCCCAGCGAGGATCTGTCTCCTCATTGTTATTTACTATTGTTTTTTCTTTTGGACTTAATTCTTCTAATTTTTCAAGTATGTCTGATTCTAATGTTCCGTTCTCAACACCAGGATGAACTCTTTTGGATGGCATAGCCAAAACAATAAGCTCATAAATATATTGTTGAACGTTTACTTCATAATCCCCATGAGGAATAATAAGAAGCTCTTCATTTTCATCATTATATTCGTCTCCAAACTTCACTACCAAAAAGAATTCATTTTTAATAGGTAAGTCAAAAGGTTCATTGGTGAGATCACAATTTACATTTACAGTTCCGGTTGCTTTAAATTGAAGTTCTAATAAAGTCGCTTTTTTATTAAACTCCATATCAACTTTTACTGCAGATGAATTAAACTCATCATACTCAAAATGTTCAAAGAACGCATTGTCAATTTGATACTCAAACTGGTGTAATCCTTGCTTCAGCCCAACAAAAGGAATAGTATACTCTTTAAGTTGTATCATTTCATCATCAGTTTCAAGTGCCTATCAATTTGATAAAGGCGGGTGCAAAGATAATAAAAATTCGTTATGAAAGTATTTTTGTAAACAAAATTATATCAGATTGTTAGTGATTAATTAGGTTTGTGGATTATGGTAATAGGTTTGAGAACTACTTTCATACTTAATTCCTAACCTATCATGGCTTATTTTGAGGTTTACGAGGTTGCCTTTTTAGAGGGTTTTTGGTTAATTCGTTATACTCATTTCTATTTTTGAAAATCCTTAATGCAGCAAAAACAGCTTCTTTAAATGAACTATTATCGGCCTGGTCTTTCCCAGCAATTTCAAAAGCAGTACCGTGATCTGGAGAAGTGCGAACTTTATGTAAGCCTGCAGTATAATTTACTCCTTTGCCAAAAGAGAGTGTTTTAAAAGGAATTAATCCCTGATCATGATATGAAGCTACAACAGCATCAAAAGCTTTATAATTATTAGAACCAAAAAAACTATCTGCTGCGTAGGGTCCATATACTAATATGCCAGATTCATTAATTTTTTGGATCGTTGGCTTTAATACATCTTCATCTTCTTTGCCAATTACACCGTTGTCTCCACTATGAGGATTGATTCCTAGTACCGCGATCTTTGGTTTTGAGATACCAAAATCCTGTTTAAGCGCGTGATGAATAGTGTCTATTTTTTGTTCGATCAATTCTGGTGTTATAGTATCGGCAATATCCTTAACGGCAACATGATCAGTAAGTAATCCTACTTTTAGATCATCGGTGATCATAAACATAAGGCTATTTCCTTCTAGTTCCTGATCCAGGTAATCAGTATGTCCCGGGAATTTAAATTCTTCAGATTGAATACTGTGTTTGTTAATAGGTGCGGTGACCAGCACATCAATTTGATCATTTTTTAAAGCTTCGGTTGCAGATTTAAGTGATTTGATCGCGTAGCTTCCTACTTTTTCATCTTCTTGCCCAAAATTAATACTAACGGCTTCTTTCCAAACATTAAGAACATTTATTTTACCATCCAGAATTTGAGATGTCTTATCTATACCATGAAGGTTTATGTTGCTAGTATATTGTTTTTTTAAGAAAGAAAGAATTTTTACCGAGGCAAAAATTACCGGAGTACAAAAATCTAACATTCGCGAATCTTCAAAAGTTTTAAGGATAACTTCACTTCCTATTCCGTTAAGATCACCAATAGAAATCCCTAATCTTATTTTTTCTTCTTTCTTCATTATATAAACTACTTTATCAGTATTTTTGAAATCTAAAATCAGACTTCAAACTTCAAGGTCACAAATTTAATTAAATAATTCGCATTTATGTTTACAGGAATCATCGAAGAATTAGGAATTGTTACTTCTTTACAAACTAATAAAGAAAATCTGGATATTACAGTATGTGCGAATTTTACCTCAGAATTGAAGATTGATCAAAGTATAGCGCATAATGGAGTTTGTTTAACAGTGGTGTCTATTAATGAAGATATGTATACAGTTACGGCGATCAAAGAAACGCTGGATAAGACCAATCTTAATACCCTCGCAGTTGATACTGTTGTAAATCTGGAAAGAGGAATGAAATTAGGAGATAGGTTAGATGGACATATTGTGCAAGGACATGTGGATCAAACTGCAATTTGCACGGCAATTACAGAAGCTGATGGAAGTTGGTACTTTACTTTTGATTATGATCCATCACTAAATAATATCACTATAGAAAAAGGATCGGTAACAGTTAATGGAGTTAGTTTGACTGTGGTTAATTCTAAAAAGAATGAGTTTAGCGTTGCTATTATTCCGTATACATATGAACATACAAACTTTAATACTTTTAAAGTAGGCAGTCTTGTTAACCTTGAGTTTGATGTTATTGGTAAATACG
This sequence comes from Aquimarina macrocephali, assembly GCF_051627225.1. Classification (NCBI taxonomy): domain Bacteria; kingdom Pseudomonadati; phylum Bacteroidota; class Flavobacteriia; order Flavobacteriales; family Flavobacteriaceae; genus Aquimarina; species Aquimarina macrocephali. Next base: position 1,684,924 of record NZ_CP151795.1, on the reverse strand, counting down.
TAAAACGAATTACAGAGCTAAGATAGCTTACTATATATTTATTACCAGTAGGTGTTTTAACTTTCCTTAATTACCTTATTCCTGATAAAGAAAAGGCTAAAAGAATTTATAATTACTTATTCGTAATAAATAATAAGGAAGGTTGAAAGAAGTAGAATGGCAATTATACCAATTCTACTTCGTTAAATTTAAAAAGTGAAACCCTGTTTCTTCCGATCTTTAAGAGTACTCCTCCCAGATCACTTAAAGTAGCGCAGGATTCGAAATCCAATACTTTGCCAAAATACTGGCTTTTTGCATCAATTACTTTATACCGCATAATTCTAGATTTGATTAATTTTCCCAATTTTTCGTTATCGTAGTTCTTTCCCCAAAAAACATACCATACCGTATCAAATTCAAAAGTAAATTTAATAGACATGCTTGGTTTTTTAAAATAAACTTATCAGGTTTTATTAACAACAGTTATTGGTTTTAATGATTAAATAACTGTAGGTCAAATAGTTAAATATTGTTTGGTTTTCGTTGTATTCTTGTTTTTTTAGGTAAAAAATTGAAAAATAAAGACATAAAAGTGAAATATTATTATTGGAATCATTCCTAATTCCGTATTTTTGTATTGGAATTATTCCTAATAAGGAATATGGGTTATGAATTAAAATTTTAAGATTTACTTAAGCTTTTTTTGGTTAATCTTTTAAAGTTCTGGCATACGTTTTGCAAAAACAGAGATAACTTCGAATCGTATACTTATGAGAATATGAATACTTAACCTAGTGCAAATTACTCTTATGTTATGAGTGGTATTAACTACGAAATACAAAATAGAAAATTACAATCGTATAAGCATACTTTTGATTATGACTTCTGCAAAAGAAAGTATGATGAGTATGCACATATGACATTGGATGAATTTAGAGAATGTTTAAAAGATGCCCAAAAACTGGGAGAGATAGGTCATTTGTGTTGTTTTATTCTATGGGTAAAAAATAAGGCCAAGTATGAGTATCGGGATAGCTTAGGTGATTATGGATTAATTCACTTATTATTTCATTGCCTGGAAAATAAACACCATGCAGAAGTGCATGCCGAATATATTCACATGTTATTTAAGGAAGACATTAAGTTGGTATAGTTTCCTTTCTTCTAAAACAGTGGTAAAAGAAGAGTAATTTTACGTTTCAGTATATCTAAATAACAAATAATATCATCTACGATTTATTTTGCTAATCTTTTGTGTATTATATAAGAAACTTTCCATTTTCATAGATCAGTTTTTCGTCTGCCAATATCTTACCTCCTTGCGTCATATCTGTAATCATATCCCAATGAATGATAGATTTGTTTTTAGCTCCAGTTTGAAAATACGATTGTCCTACCGCCATATGTATAGTACCTCCTATTTTTTCATCAAATAAAATGTTTTTTGTGGCTTGCTGTATATTGTAATTGGTTCCAATAGCTACTTCTCCAAAATAATTAGCTCCGGGAACTTTAAATATGTCATCTAATAGTTCTTGTCCTTCTTCTGCTTTCCAGTCTATAATTTTACCATCCTTAACTGTTAGTGTAATTCCCTTCACGATATGACCTTCAAATACAGAAGGTAAACTAAAATATGCTGTTCCGTTCACGCTATCTTCAATTGGCCCGGTAAATACTTCTCCACTTGGCATGTTTGTTCGCCCGTCTGAGTTTATCCATTTACGTCCTTTAACACTAAACTGTATGTCGGTTCCTTTGGTGATGTACTGTACCTTGTCTACATTGTTTAAATAATCAACAATGTTTTGTTGTTCTTTTCGTATGTGTAACCAGGAAGCTTTAGGGTCTTCTTCAAAAAGATGGCAAGCGTTAAACACAAAATGAGAATATTCTTCTAGTGACATACCTGCCATTTGTGCACCGGCTTGTGTAGGGTATAAGCATAAGGTTCGTTTTAAACTACCGTTGGCCGTTCTTTTGTAATAATGTTCTGTTATCGGTTTTAAAGTTTCTTTGTGTTTTCGTTGTTTTTGAGCATCTATATTTTGATTTTCGATAAGATTATGAGGTGCCATAATTTTAAGATAAGCATCAAAATGCTCCATTGCATGTGCGTACAATACAGGAGGCTGATTTAATTGCTTTTCTTCAGAATTATCAATTTTTATTTTATGAGCTTCACTAAACTCTAATTGATATTCTACATGTGCTCCGGCTTTGATGGCTGCTCTATACACTTCTCGCACTAATGGCTCTGCAAGTGTTGTACTTTGAATAAATAAGGTGTCTCCCGATTGTATATCAAGGGAGTAGCGAACTAATAAATCTGCATATTTTTTTACTATAGATGAATTCATTTTTTTTAGTATTAATTATTCGATTATTGCTGCTGTTGTTACGATTTCAATGAGGCAACCGAGATGTAATTCGGCATTACCGACTACTGCTCTGGCTGGTTTGTGATCTCCAAAAAAATCAGCATATACTTTATCTATTGTTGCCCAGTGCGCAACATCAGCAATAAAAATCTCATTTCTAATGATATGATTTTTACTGCTTCCGGCTTCTTTTAGTGTGAGTTCTATATTGTGCAAGAGCAATTTTGTCTGTGCTTCGATACCTGCCGGTACTTCTTTAGTAATTGGATGTATTGGTAATTGACCGCTTAGGTAAAGAGTACCTTTATGTTCTACCCACATAGTATAGTGTCCATTACTTTTTGGCGTATCTAATATTTCATTTGTCTCCATATTTTTTATTTGAGTTAGGGTGTTCAAAAATTGTTTTTAAATATTTCGCGCACTTCCAGAAATCTTTATACTGGCTCCAACTATGGGCGTATATTCTACTATTAATCGAGACGGAGATCCCATATCTTCGCCCTGTATAATTTCAAATTTGTTATTTCCTTTCCAATTTATATCACGCAAATAGCCAGCCAGAGCGGCCGCGGCCGCTCCTGTGGCAGGATCTTCATATACTCCTCCAGAAGCAAATGCATTTCTGGAATGGAACACATTATTGGCATCTAACCATAGTAAACTTATGGTGACCAGGCTTTCTTTAAGCATAAGAGCTTTGGTTTTTTTAAATTCATAATTCATATCGGCTACCGTTTTTCTATCGTTTACTACAAGAATAAGATGTTTGGCTCCTGCAAACGCATATCGAATCGGAAAATCTACATGCAGTGCTGAAGCAGGAAGATTGAATACATCAAGAACATCATCTATAACATTTTGTGGTGCAGGTTTTGACCAGGTTTCAGGCGATTGTAATGTTACTTTAAAATCATTTCCCGTGGTTTTTTTAACGGCAACACTAATTTCTCCGTTGTTTAAAAACAGCTTGTATGTTCCTTCTCCATGGCTTTGTCCCAGGCCTGCTCCTGTGGCAATGGTAGCATGACCACAAAAATCGACTTCTATTTCGGGAGAAAAATATCGAATACGCCACCCGTCGTCTTTAGGATGTAAAAAAGCAGTTTCAGAATATCCTACCTCTTTAGCAATGCTAAACATTTCTTCTTCTTTCGGCATTTTATCTGTTATGACAACGCCTGCAGGATTTCCCCCTTTATTATTATAAGAGAAAGCTGCTATTTTTTGAATTTTTGTTGTTTTCATAGTGTTATTGTGGTTTTAAATACTTGCCACTGCATGACTCTAAGTTTGTATTCTTTATTTTACTAGACATCGTTTTTATTTGTGAGCTTGTTCTATTCCTAATTTCCAAGCATCCGCAATTTCTTTAGTATCTCTTAGGAGCAAACTTTCATTAACAACGAAGCGTATACTTGCATCTTTGTTCATGTATAAAGAAATGTTATGTTGCTCAAATAAATATTCAACCAATTTTTTTGAACTGAGATTACTATCTAAATTGAGCTGAAAAATATTAGTGCCATTTTTTATGTTTTTTATACTCAATCCATAAATTTTATTCAGTTCAGCAATTAATTCTTTGCTGGTTTCAGCAACTTTATTTAATCGTTCTGATATTCCATCGAGGTAGTGTAAAGCCATGCTTGTGGTAGACCAAGTTTGATAAGTTGTACCGCCGAGAATTTTTATCTGATGTGCAATTTGTTCTATAAATTTTGAATCACCACATAGTATTGCTCCACCTGTGGCATTTAGGTATTTATATAAAGAGATATAAACGGTATCAAAATAGGATGAATATTCAAGAAGAGAGACATCGGTAAATGAAGATGCCAAATGTATTCTTGCTCCATCCAGATGCATTTTATAGCCATTCTGTTTGCAATAGTTCGATATTTCCTTTATTATTTCAATTGGAACCGCGACTCCGTCTGCACGTCTAACAGGGTTTTCAATCATAATTGTCCCCAATCCACTTTTAAATGCTTCATTTTTATTTATATATTCAATAGCATCCTTTAAGTCTTCAAGCTCGAAATAAGGCTTATTCTTTCCAATTGGTACAAGTCTTTTATTATGGACACTTTGTGCTGCATCAGCTTCATCTCTATAAATGTGAGAATTTTCAGGAACAATCACTTTTGTATTATTCTCATTAAGTAGTTTTATAGCTAATTGATTAGCCATTGTGCCTGTAGGAAGATAAATCGCCTTTTCTTTTCCAGTCAATTTTGCAAATTCATCTTCTAATAATTGAGTCGCTCCTCCATTTCCATAATAGTCTTCTTCAATAAGATTATTTTTATTGATTTTTGTCAATTTTTCAATATATTCTTGAGGTGATAGCCCAAGGCCATCATAAATAAAGTTGATGTTCACTTTCCTGTCTTTTTGGACTTTGTATCCAGTTTGTATTACGGGCTTTGCATTTACACCAATTGCTGGGAGCAAAATAGGGATTGTTGCTAAACTACATTGTTTAAGAAAACCCCTTCTATTATTTTCATCTTTTGCTTTTTTCACCTTTTGTTATTAAGTGGCTATATGTTGCCTAACATGTATTTATATAAGAATAGTAGCTAATTTTGAGCTTGATTCTTTTCAAAATGGACAGAAGCTTAAATCACTTCATAAAAAGAAATATCTATATCTACTCAAAAACTTGTTTATGAAAGCTGTAGATATTCAATTTTTAATTCTGTGGTGATATCAATTGCCTTATAAACGGATTTATAAACAGCACAATGTTCTTTGTGAATGCTATGCACTCGCTCTATCGTTTTCTTGTCTTTTTCTTGAGCTAAAAGTGTATACTTAACAAGTATTCTCTTAATAACAAGAACGTTATCTTCAAGTTCAACTTCACCTATAACTTCTGATGAAAGTTTGTCATTATCTGGATCAATTTCACGGACTCTTAATGCTCCACCAAATGTACCCGTTAGGCAGCCACCAACAGCAGAAATTAAGTAATCAATAGTAGTTGCATGTGGGTTATCAATAGTATCGCTAACTCCATAGTGTTTTGCAATAGCGCCATGAAGACCAAATTTTACAGGTTCTGTTTCAGCTGGTAAATAAGCATGGCGTAACGATCCTTTTTTACGTTCAATTTTAATGTTTGATGTGTAAACTAGATTTGACATAACTTTTTATTTTTATTAATTTAATGATATCTATTATTAGAGTGTTATTTCAGTTTTGAATACCAATACTGCATCTCCTGTAATCTGTATTATTTTAGGTTGATTTTTTGCAATAGTAACTGTAACATCCATATGTCCAGTTCGCCCCATTTTTTCACCTTGTTTTATTCTAAATGTAAATTTTTTACCGTTATGAGAAACTAATCCATGATGTACTAAATATGCCCCTAAAGGTCCATTAGCATTACCAGTAACAGGGTCTTCATTTATACCTATGGCCGGAGCAAACATGCGTCCATCAACCAGACAATCCTTATCGGTAGAATCAAACGTAAAAACATAATACCCATTACAACCAATTATTTTACTTAGTCCACTAAGCTTACTATTATTGGGTTTTAGAGCATTAAGTGTCTTATTATTTTTGATGCCTATCATTACTTTAGAATGTCCTGTAGAAGCAATCTGAATAGGACATTTTTTATCTATATCTGTATTTTTTAGTCCGAGTGCAGCTATAATTTGACTTTGAATTTCTTTATTAAAAGTTGACTCAAAACTGATTGAGCCTTGTGTCATTTCTATTTTATAATCATCATCTTTTTTATGGATTGCAAATGGTAAAACTCCTACCTTGGTTTTCATTCTTAATACGCAAGAATCAAGATTTTCGGATATGGCTTTGGCATACATGACAGCAATAGTTGCGTGACCACAAATAGGAACTTCTACCGCAGGGGTAAAATATCGTATAACACCATCATTATCGTTGCTATCAGAAGGAAAGATAAACGCTGTTTCAGAGTTGTTTAATTCTCTCGCGATAGCCAGCATTTGTGAGTCATCTAATCCTGTTGCATTAATTACAACTCCTGCAGGGTTTCCTTTAAATTTTTCTTTGGTGAAAGAATCTATTTGGTATACGGTAAATTTTTTCATGCGACTATTTTTTTTGAAATCTCTATGAAGTAGTCAATGTCTTTTTGAATAGCATAGGAATTCAAAGAAACTCTTAATTAGTTGTTATGTGTTCCGAATTATTTATATATGTTTAATGCTGGAAATTCCTCACGATACTTTTTTCAGTTCATTTTTTATTACCCTATGTGCCTATCTAGACTACTGTAAACTCAATTGTTCCCAGGGCTCCATATGTGGCAGTATAAGAACCTTTGGTTAGTGGCACTATTTGTCCAACTGTACCGGTCATGAGTATATGTTCTGGAGTAATTGGATATCCTTGATCCAAAATTTTATTGATTAACCATGCTAATGATGTCCATTGATCTCCCATAGCATCACTTCCTTTTCCTCTACTAATTTCTTCTTTGTTTAATGCTAAGGTTGTAATTTCTTCATTAATATTTACATCTGCATTCACTGGTTCTCCTAGAATAATTACAGCACCAGCACCATTGGTCGCGATCATATCCTTTTGGGTTAACCTGGATATATCTGGATGTTTGATATCCGGGATTTCGATCATAGGTACAATTTCTTTCACCAATTCTTTTATGGTACTTAAAGTTACCTTTTTTGTGATTTCTGATTTTATTCGGTAACCGATTTCTGTTTCCAGGATAGGATTTTGAAATTCAGAGATTTTAATTTCTGTAGTGTTGAAATGAAGTCCAGAAGCAAATCGTGCTGCGGCAAGTGGTTGGGTTGCTCCGAATTTTTTTTGAGAACCTTCAGATGTCATACCTGCTTCGTAGGCAACGATAGTGTCGTTTTCTGAAGCTACATGTACCAAATGTTTCTGAATTTGATAAGCTTCGTCTGGGGTTAGTACTACATCAAAATCTGAAAGATAGGGTAATGAGATCTCTTTCTTGTATGCTGTCATCATTTCTGACCTGTACGATTGAATTTTTGAGTTGGAGATTTTATCTTTCATAAAGTACTTGTTTCAATTAAATTTTTATCAGAATCTACCTGGCAAATCCTTTAGTTTTAGTTTTTGACTGTCTGTTTAATATCTCTACAGGTAAACTAAGATGATTTATGCGGTTTATTTCACACCATATAGATTGTTGAAATAGAATACTATTTAAATCTTGAAGCATCTTCTGCTCCTGGGATTCTAAAAGTTTTTAACCAATCGGTAATAGATTGAATAAAAATTTTGGTAGTGCTCTTTTCTCTTACTACTGAACAATCATTTGGTAAACATTCTACATTACAATTCATAATTATGAGTGTTTAAGGGTTAGTACTAATTTTTAATTCATTTTTGTATAATTAATCTGCTATGGCTGTAAATTCTATTTCTACCAGCATATCAGGATTAATTAGTTTGGCTATTTCTACCATTGCGGTAGTGGGCTTTATAGTACCAAAATATTCTCCATGCGCTTTTCCTATAGCTTCCCATTGGGATATATCGGTAGTATAAATCCTTGTTCGTATCACATTGTCTAAGCCATATCCCATATCTTCCAAAACATTTTTAGCAGTTTCTATAATTGTTTTGGTTTGAAGATAAGGATCGTCTATGCCAATAATATCACCATCTTTACCAGTAGCAGTAGTACCAGAGACTTCAATAATGTTTCCTACTTTTACAGCTCTGGAATATCCTACGATATCTTCCCAGGGGCTACCAGACGAAATGTTTTTTCTGTTTTTCATTTTATATAGTTTTATACTTTATTTTTTTTGCTTTCGTAATATTTTCTGGCTTTTACCTCATTGCCACAAGTGTCCATATTACACCATTTTCTACATTTGTTTTTGCTCGAATCAAAGTAAATCCATCCGCAATTACCACATTCTTTTACTCGATCTATTTCTTCAGACATCAATAGTTCATGTGCAGCTTTTCCAATTTTTAAAATATAGCTATTCAGGTCATTTGGATCTATCTCTAAATGTTCTTGAGGTTTATTGTCAACTACAAAAATCTTAGTGGATCTTCTGATTTTTTGTAAGAGTAAATCAAAACATTTAAGATCTTTTTCTTTAATCTCTCTTTGAAAAACAAGTCCTTGAAATACACGATGCAAAAATTCTCTTTTCCTTATAACTTCCTTTAGATTAAAGCTAGCTTCTTCAAAATTTAATGTTTCATTTTCTAAAATATCAACGCGTTTTAACCAGGCAATCCATTCCTCTTTTCCGGTAAGGTAATCTATAGGGTCTGCAACCAACCTGTCTTTAATCGTATTGATGAAATCGAGGGATAGATTTCCTCCATCTAAAAGGCTGTTTTGTATATGTTCTACATTATTCATAGTGCAAAGTAAAATAATTATAACCAGTAAAACAAGTTTTGGTAGTAAAAATATTATCTTATATTTGCACCAGTGTAATTGATTTTAGTGGTATGACTTTAAATGATTTTAAATTAGAACGATATTTTTGGTAAACATGAGTTTACTGCAAAACATTTAGTATCCAGTTCTGATTGTGATAGCTTTTCAACGAATTATATTTTGAGCTAAACCATTGGTAAAGAATTATCGCTTTGCGAAAATTTAGATCTCGGTTATATCGAAAGTACGGGATATCCATTATTAACAAAATCAATAATGTAGTATTACCAAAATAACTCTAAAAAACGTTGTGGTTGTTACACATGGAAACCTAATAAAGAGAACTAGAAATTTACATGAAACATTATACGCATTAACTATTTATTCAACATAAAACCTTGCAATATGAAATCAAATTCACAACATCTTTTCGACAGAGGTACAAAGATATTAGTAGAAGGAGTTTCTTCTTCTTCTCGTGGTCCTGCGGCTTTTGGTACTACACCACCATATATGTCCCATGCAAAGAGCAGTCGTCTTTATGATGTAGATGGTAATGAGTATATTGACTGGATGATGGCTTTTGGCGCATTACCATTAGGTCATGCTCATCCCAATATAGTTGATATGGCTGCCAGAGAAATAAGCCGAGGTACTCATTTTGCCACTGCTTTGGAGGTAGAAGTAGAGGTTGCCGAAATACTGTGCAAATTATTGCCTCATGTAGATAAGATACGTTTTGCAAATACAGGTACAGAAGCTGCTATGGCAGCTGTTCGTCTTGCCAGAGGGCTTACCGGTAGGCGTAAAATAATAAAGTTTGAAGGGCATTATCATGGCTGGTTCGATCAAGTATTATTGAATATCAATTCAAGACCTGCAGATAATTTGGGGCATCGTTTTTCGCCCATTCGTATTCCAGAGTCATCAGGAATTCTTGAAGAAGCATGGTTAGATACCATTGTTGTTCCCTGGAATGATTTTGAAGCCTTGGAAAGGGTTATGGAAAACTATGGAAGAGAAGCAGCATGTGTAATTACCGAAGGTGTGATGGCTAATATTGGGGTTATTCCTCCAAAAGATGGATACTTGCAAAAAATGCAGGAATTGTGCAAACAGTATGGGGCACTATTTTATCTGGATGAAACCGTTACTGGATTTAGACTGGCAGCTGGAGGTGTTGCAGAACTATACGATCTGAGTCCAGATATTGTAACCTATGGTAAAGCTATGGGAGCAGGATTTCCTATGGCGGCAATTGGTGGTAGCGCATCTGTTATGGAAGGGCTAGAATGGGGGAAAGTATTACATTATGGTACACATAACGGTGGAAGACTTCCTCTATATGCTTGTAAAACAATGCTAGAAACAATGCTTGCAAATAAACAGGAAAATTTTAAGAAATTAACATCTATAGGTCAACAAATGACATTAGCTATACAAAACGCAATACAGCAATCGGGAGCAAGTAATGTAATTTGTCAAGGTGTAAACTCTATGTTTCAGATTTTCTTTACAGAAAAATCAGAAATAACAGATTATCGTGATTATTGCGCTTTTGTTGACAAAGAAAAATTTAGAACTTTTGTTCTTAAATTAATGGATAAAGGAATTTATATGAACCCTTCGGCATCGTTACATTCACTATCAAGTATTGTTCATACTCAAGACGATATTGAAACTACAGCCAAGGCAATTGAAGAAGTATTAATAGAATTAAAATAAGATAGAAATGAAAAAATTGATTACAAGGTCATGGCATGGTGCTGTTAAAAAACAAGACGCCAATACATATCTAGAATATCTAATTGAAAGTGGTATTGCCGATTATAAATCCGTTTCAGGAATTTTAAATGTTGAAATTTTACGAAGAATTGAAGGAGAGGTATGTCATTTTCATACAGTAACACAGTGGAAATCGTATGACGATATCAAAGCATTTTCTGGTGAAGATTACACCAAAGCAAAATACTATCCGAAAGACAAAGAATTTTTATTAGAACTCGAGGAAGAAGTACAGCATTTTGAAACCTTTATTTTTTTAAAATGAATATGGTAGATATAGTAATAGTAACAGAAAAAGCGTGCTTAAAAGCAAGTACAGAGATAAAACACAGTGCCATAGCTATTGAAGAAGATGAAACACTCATCACAGCCTTCAAAAATCAGAATATCATATGTAAGCGAGTTGCTTGGGAAGACCCTAATTTTGATTGGTCAACAACTAAAGTCGCTCTTATAAAAAGCACATGGAATTATTTTCATCTTATACCAGAATTTAGAATTTGGCTTGAAAAAGTGTCCGAAAAGTGTACGCTTATTAATAGCAAAGAACTGGTTTTATGGAATATGGATAAGCATTACTTACTTGAATTAAGCAAGCATGGAATTCAAATACCAGAAACTCATTTGTTGGATACTGAAGATATTTTTGATCCACACCTGTGGGATAAAAATTTGGGAGGTAATGGGTTTGTGGTTAAACCAACTATATCTGGAGGTTCAAAAGACACCTATTACCTAAAGTATCCATATAGTAAAAATGATGTAGTAGCAATACAATCAGATGTGAAACGACAGCCAATGCTGATTCAGCCATTTATACAATCAATAGTAGAAGAAGGAGAAATTTCATTGGTATTTGTAAATGGTAAATTTACACATGCAAGAGTAAAAAAACCTAAGTCAAATGATTTTAGGGTACAACCATATCATGGAGGCACTATATATGAATATAATCCAACTCAAAAAGAGATAGATTTTGGAGAAGAGGTGCTTGAGGTTTGTAAAAACCTTAAAGAAATACCCATGTATGCCAGAGTAGATTTTTGTTATGGAACCGAAGGTGAAATTCTGCTAATGGAACTTGAGGTAATAGAGCCACAGTTATGGTATCCAGAATCTAAATTGGCAGTTTTCTCTTTGATAGAAGGCATTGAAAATTTAATATAACTATTTATGAATAAAGCAATTACTTTTCTTTTTTTGATATTAACCATGCTCTTTTGGGCAGCTAATTTTCATGTGGTAAAAATAGCTTTAGAGTTTTACTCTCCTGTAAGTGTTGCTGCTTTGCGATTTTTCTTTGGAGTTGTCTCATTGTTTCTCCTGGTATATTTGAGATTTGGTAATCAATTATTCAAATTCAGGTTTTCTGCAAAAGAATGGTGGTATATGTTTCTTACTTCTTTTTTCGGAATCTTTTTAACCATATACTTTTTTAACCAGGGTCTAAAAACAACCAGTGCAGTAAATGGATCTCTTATTATTGCAACTAGTCCTGCAATTACTGCTGTTTTTGCTTTTGTGTTTCAAAGAAAGAAGGTGAAACTAATGCAGTGGATCGCTATTGCGATTAGCTTTTTTGGAGTAGCAATTATTTTGGTAAAAGGAGATTTTAGTAAGTTGGCAGAATTGCAGTTCGAAATAGGAGATGTTTATATTATGGGTATGGCAATTGTATTCTCACTTTCTCAGATCATTGTGAGTAAGTATCTACCTCATATAGATGCTGTTGTAATGACAACGATCACCTCGCTTATGGCTTTTGTTTTGTTTGCGGTTTTGTCATTACCAGAATTTATAGCAACCGATATCCCTATAGATTTATCTTTTTGGGGTAGCATCTTATTTATGGGTGTACTAGGAACGGGAATTGCATATACTGCATTTTATTTCTGTGTTGTTAAACTGGGAGCGACAACCTCGACACTGTTTATGAACCTTATTCCGTTTTTTACGGTATTACTTGCCTTTCCTTTTGGGGAAAAATTATATGCTGTGCAACTCATAGGAGGAGGTATTGTAATTATTGGTCTGTTATTATTTGGGTTTACTAAAAAGAAAAGATGAACTTTACAAAACCATTCTGGTTAAACTATAGATAACAAATATCAAAAGTTAAAAGATGCTAAAAATCTCAAAACTATATGTGTACCCGGTTAAATCGCTGGGTAGAATTGAATTACAAAGTGCTACTATATCCGAAACAGGTTTTGAGTATGATCGGCATTGGATGCTGGCCGATAGCAATGGAAAACATATTACCCAGCGAGAAGAACCTAAATTAGCATTGTTTCAGGTGGCACTATCACAGGATTCATTATTGGTGACCTATAAAGAAAGTAGTATTAAAATTCGATTAGAAAATCCAACCTTAAAAGAACCTATTTTAGTTTCTGTTTTTAAAGAAAAAGTAGAGGCTATAAAAGAAGAACAGGTGGTGAATGATTGGTTTTCGGATTGTTTAGGAAAAGAAGTATATCTGGTTAGGCAATCGAGTACAGCAAAAAGATGGGTTAAACAAAATAATGATGCACGAATTCTTTTTCAGGATGGTGCCCAGTATTTGATTGTAGGAGACAGTTCTTTGGATGATCTAAATAGTAAGTTATCCTCTCCTGTTAAAATGAACAGATTTAGACCTAATATTGTCTTTACAGGAGGAAGCTCGTTTATTGAAGATCAATGGAAGAAGATTATAATTAACGATTCTACTTTCGAAATCACCAAATCATGTGCTCGGTGTACAGTAACGACGGTAAATCAGGAAACGGGAGAAAAAGGAGAAGAACCGTTAAAAACACTATCGCAATATCGATTGTCAGAGCGAAAAATCTGGTTTGGAAGATATCTTAAACTTGTCGATAGTAAAGATTTTGCCATTGCTGTGGGAGATGAAATTAGTATTAAGCAAGATAGCACTCGGGTTTTGTAAAAAGCGGGCTTATAAATAATGATAGCAGTATCATGAGTGAACAAAAAAAGCTGTTTCTAATACAAGAAACAGCTTTTTAACTAGGTGGTCCCACTTGGGCTCGAACCAAGGACCCCCTGATTATGAGTCAGGTGCTCTAACCAGCTGAGCTATGGGACCTAAAACGGAGGGCAAATTTAAGGATTTGATATAAACACGCCAAACATTTTTCTATTATTTTAATAGTCTTTTATTCCTAAGCCAGATAATGGCTTTGATTCCTCTTTAAAAAAGGAAAAAAGAGCTATAAAAACGATAGTATTTATTTTGTAATATCCTGATCAATAGGTTTTTCCTGGCATAACTCTATTAAAACCCCATTTGTGCTTTTAGGATGAAGAAAAGCAACTAATTTATTATCAGCACCAGGTTTTGGTGTTTTATTGATTAATTGAAACCCTTCTTTTTCTAATCGATCCAGCTCTAGTTCGATATTATCGACATCAAAAGCGATGTGATGAATACCTTCTCCCTTTTTGGTAATAAATTTTCCGATAGGTCCATCCTCCCGGGTACTGGCCAGTAATTCTATTTTACTATCTCCCACTTTAAAAAAAGAGGTGATTACAGCTTCGCTTTCTACGGCTTCCTGCTTATATGGAGCGACTCCCAAAAGTTTCTCATATAATGTATTTGCTTGCTCGATATCTTTGACTGCAATGCCCAGGTGTTCTATTTTATTGATATGATTCATAATATACTTTTATCACTATGTGGCAAAAATACATATAAATTGTACTTTTGCACCATGGAAACAAACAGACAGAAAAAAATTGGAGGAGTATTACAACGCGATGTAGCCGATGTGATACAACTTGCATTACGTGAAGCGGGAGTACAGGGGATTTTGGTTTCCGTTACCAAAGTAAGTGTGACTACAGATCTATCTATTGCAAAAGTATATATGAGTGTATTCCCGCATCAGGAAGGAGAAAGAGTGCTAAAAGAAGTAAACCAGGTAAGATCACAAATAAAACATCAGGTAGCACAGCGTACCAGAAATCAGTTACGCCGTATGCCAGAATTATCCTATTTTATTGATGATTCTCTTGAGTATATTTCTAATATAGAAGAAGCTGTAAAAGGGAAAGAAGATCCGATTAATAATCCCGAACTTCTCGAAAAACGTAAAAAGAAGTAATTTTAGGTAGTGCCATAAAATAGAAAAATCATAGAAAGTAGAAGAAATAGAATTTTCTTTTCTCTTATCTTTATTGCAGAATTAAAATTTCATACATATCTAATGCTCATCATAAGGATTTGAATTTTTCATACTACATCGCAAAGCGATACCTGTTTTCTCCTGGTAGTAGCAATGCTATTAATATTATTACAATTATTGCTGCGACCGGTGTAGTCATAGGAGCGATGGCATTATTTCTTGTGTTATCGGGATTTGCAGGGCTTAAGGATTTTAGCCTTCAGTTTTCTTCATATTTTGATCCCGATCTTAAGATTTTTCCGTCAAGCGGAAAGACATTTACATTTACCGATACCCAAAAAGAAAAACTAGCTAAACTTGATGGGGTTGCCAATTTTTCTGAAATTGTAGAAGAGCGTGTTTTCCTAGAGTTTATGGATAAACAAAAGATGTCCTATATCAAAGGAGTAGATGCTAATTATCATAACGTTATTCATGCCGATAGTATACTGGTATTCGGGGATTGGTTAACCAATAATGATTTTCAGGTAGTTGCGGGTAATGGCATTAGCAGGGAACTTAATATGGGAGTTGAGCAAACGTATACAAACCTGCTAAGTATTTATGTACCAAAACCGGGTAAAGGTATTCCCAGCGACCCATCAAAAGCATTTAGATCAGAGAAAGCAGTAAATATTGGGGTGTATAGTGTAAATGAAGAACTTGATAAAAAATATATTTTTGCAACTACGGGATTAGTACGAAAATTATTGGAATTACCAGAAGATAAAGTGACTCATATAGAGCTTAAACTATCACCACAAGCTAATGAAGAAGTAGTGATAGATGAATTACAGCAGATTTTTGATCATAATGTGATTGTAAAAAACAGGGTACAGCTTAATGATACATTGTATAAGATGTTAAATACCGAGAATTTAGTATCCTATCTGGTGATCACGTTGATTGCCATTATTGCCCTGTTTAATGTCGCCGGAGCCATTATTATGATGATTATCGATAAGAAAAACAATGTAAAAACACTCTATAATGTGGGGGCTTCTCTGCCGAGTATCAGAAAAATATTTTTGTTTCAAGGTTCACTTATGACCGTTTTGGGTACAGTATTAGGATTGTTATTAGGGTTTATACTTATTGTATTGCAACAGCAATTTGAATTATTAATGATCACACCTTCGTTACCTTATCCAACTCGTATTACCATGATTAGTTTTGTTGTGGTGTTTTTTACGATTACTATTATCGGTTTTATAGCTTCTCTTTTAGCTTCTAGTAGAATTAATCAGAAATTGGTGAATTAGTGTAGTCATTATTATAGATAAAGATATGGGTGTTCGGGCGGGCTATCCGTTTTTACTCCTCGATATGTTGATCTTTAGACTGGGCTCAGAATGGCAACTTTTCTGTGGGGTAATCACTACTATCCCTAACACAATGCCTTTTGGTTTTTTAAAATTATACAAACTCAAAACCGGTGAATGTAGACTGTACTTCATCAAAAGCAGCAAATACATCTTTTGGGAGGTCGCTGGTTACCATTTTGGTCCGATATTCTTTAAAATGAGGTATTCCTTTAAAGTAATTGGTATAATGTCTACGGGTTTCAAAAACACCTAGTTTTTCGCCTTTCCAATCGATTGCCATTTGTAAGTGTCTACGTGCTGCATTTACTCGTTCTTCTATAGTTGGTGGTGGTAAAAGCTTACCAGTTTCAAAATAGTGTTTTACTTCCTTAAAAAACCAGGGATAACCAATGCTGGCACGGCCAATCATAGCACCATCAAGACCATATTGATCTCTCATTTCCATAGCGCGTTCGGGAGTATCTACATCACCATTACCAAATACAGGAATGTGCATTCTCGGATTGTTTTTTACTTCGGCAATAGGTTTCCAATCTGCATTGCCTTTATACATCTGTGCCCGGGTACGACCATGAATAGAAATGGCTTTGGCTCCCACATCCTGTAGTCGCTCTGCAACTTCTACAATTCTGATAGAGTCATGATCCCAACCCAATCTGGTCTTTACGGTAACAGGTAATTTGGTATGTTTAACCATGGCTTCGGTAAGAGAAACCATAAGATCAATATCTTTAAGAATTCCTGCTCCGGCACCTTTGCTCACTACTTTTTTTACGGGGCACCCAAAATTAATATCAATAATATCAGGGCCTGATGCTTCTACAATCTCAACAGATTTAAGCATAGAATCCAAGTTAGCTCCAAAAATCTGAATACCAACCGGGCGTTCTTTTTCATAAATATCAAGCTTCATGACGCTTTTGGCAGCATCACGTATTAGTCCTTCACTAGAAATAAATTCTGTATACACTACATCGGCTCCTTGCTCTTTACACAATGCACGAAAAGGAGGATCGCTTACATCTTCCATCGGGGCTAATAATAATGGGAATTCTCCTACATCTATGTCTCCTATTTTGGTCACAGCAACTATTTTTTTGGTAAAAATACAAATTCTTTAAGACCTCACAGGTCTCTGAGATCTGTGAGGCCTTATTTTTTTGAAATGAGTAAGATCTAAAAATACAGGGAGAGATAGTATAAAGCTTCTAAAATCGATTATATTTGCAAGTTATTAAGAGTGTGAAAATTGCGTTAGGGATAGGAGCAAGCTACCATGTAGCGCAGATAGCCCGCCCCATAATGTAATGACGGGTCACGCCCTAAAACGTATTGAAAAAGAAGAATGAGACCCATAATGGGTATTTAAAAATGATTGATATACCTTTATAAATGATTATGTTAGATTTGACGGTATACAAGAGAGAGACTACATGAAAAATATTAGAAATTTTTGCATTATCGCACATATTGATCACGGTAAAAGTACACTGGCAGATCGATTATTGGACTTTACCGGATCAGTAACCGCACGCGAAGCTCAGGCGCAATTACTTGATAGTATGGATTTGGAGCGCGAGCGTGGGATTACCATCAAGAGTCATGCAATCCAGATGGAATATACGCATAAAGGAGAGGAGTATATCCTTAATCTTATTGATACTCCTGGCCATGTTGATTTTTCATATGAGGTTTCTCGTTCTATTGCAGCTTGTGAAGGAGCATTGCTAATTGTAGATGCAGCACAAAGTATACAGGCACAGACAATTTCTAATTTATATCTGGCTCTCGAAAATGATCTGGAAATTATTCCGGTACTCAATAAAGTAGATTTACCAAGTGCTAATCCAGAAGAGGTTACCGATGATATTGTGGATCTTTTAGGATGTGATGCAGAGGATGTAATTCCTGCAAGTGCTAAAACAGGAATTGGGATAGAAGAGATTCTTACTGCAATTATAGAGCGCGTTCCCTCACCAAAAGGAAATCCTGAAGAGCCATTACAAGCCCTGATTTTTGATTCGGTATATAACTCATTTAGAGGCGTAGAAACATATTTTAAGGTAGTTAATGGTGAGATTAAGAAGGGGCAACAGATTAAGTTTGTGGCTACCGGGAAAAACTATTTTGCTGATGAGGTAGGAACATTGAAATTAAATCAGGAACCTAAACAAGTAATCAAAACAGGTGATGTGGGATACCTGATTACAGGAATCAAAGATGCTCGAGAAGTAAAAGTAGGAGATACTATCACAGATGCTAAAACACCTACACAAAATGCAATCGAAGGTTTTGAGGATGTAAAACCCATGGTATTTGCAGGGATTTATCCTGTAGATACAGAAGATTATGAAGAGCTTCGTAATTCTATGGAAAAATTACAGCTTAATGATGCTTCTCTGGTTTTTGTACCAGAGAGTTCTGCAGCATTAGGTTTTGGTTTTAGATGTGGATTCTTAGGGATGTTACATATGGAGATTATCCAGGAGCGATTAGAACGTGAGTTTAATATGACTGTGATTACTACAGTACCTAACGTATCTTATCATGCGTTTACTAATAAAAATCCCGATGATATCATAATTGTAAACAACCCATCGGATTTACCTGACCCTTCTTCTATGAACAGAGTAGAAGAACCATATATCAAAGCTTCTATTATTACCAAATCTGATTTTGTAGGATCTGTAATGTCTTTATGTATTGAGAAACGTGGAGAGATTACTAATCAGACCTATTTAACTACAGAACGAGTAGAGCTTACTTTTGATATGCCATTGGCAGAGATCGTATTTGATTTTTATGATCGCTTAAAAACAGTATCAAAAGGATATGCGTCTTTTGATTATACGCCGATCGGTTTACGTGCTTCTAAACTGGTAAAGGTAGATATATTACTTAACGGAAATATTGTAGATGCGTTATCTGCATTATTGCACAAGGATAATGCTTATGATATTGGTAAAAAAATCTGTGAGAAATTAAAAGAATTAATCCCTCGCCAACAATTTGATATCCCGATACAAGCAGCAATTGGAGCTAAGTTTATAGCTCGTGAAACGGTAAAAGCTCTTCGTAAAGATGTAACAGCCAAATGTTATGGTGGTGATATTTCTCGTAAGCGTAAATTATTAGAAAAGCAGAAGAAAGGAAAGAAACGAATGCGTCAGGTAGGAAATGTAGAGATTCCTCAGGAAGCGTTTATGGCGGTATTAAAGCTAAATGACTAGAAATTTTGTTATCAGTTCCTTATAAATAGGTTCAATTTATTTGCTGTGTAATTCAAATAAAGTGTCTATTATAGCGTTGTTTTTTTATAACTTAAGAATTTATATCATGCTAAAGCCCCAACCAAAGCAGAGCCTAAAGATCTTATCTTTTGTAGGTTTATTTGTTTTTTGTTTTTTATCCTGTAGTAAAGATGATACTACCGACTCTACAGATACAGGAGTTGATCCTGATCCTGATCCATCAGGAGAACAAACTGTTTTTACAGAAGATTTTATTTTAGGCAAAGACAGCAAACTTATAAACTATGTTTTATCAGAAGCGGATTATAATAAATTTATTGCCGGAAATGGTGATTTTGCTATGGTGTCTAAAAAGGTGTATGAGCATTTAAATGACAATTTTGATTTTATTTTTATACTCTCTGTTGAAACAGAACAACCTAATGATTTGTATTATGGAGTTACTCAAAAGGTTAAAAATGATGTAGAAGGTATAGGTTCGTCCATATATAATAATACTGCTGCCTATGGATCTCAGGGCACATTGAAGAGTATCATTCATATGCCAAGGGCCGAATATATTAAAAATGGCCCCTTTTTACATGAAATAATGCATTATTGGGGGAATTATGATTTTATCCCAACTACGGTTGGTGGTCACTGGGGATATTCTAGCGTAGGAGGGCAACTTGGTGGTTTTGATGAGCTTATTGATTTAGGAGGTAATAATTATCAAGGAAAACGGAATGGTGAAAATGGATTTGGAACTTTTGCTAATGGAGGAAACACATTGCCGTATGGGAATTTAGAATTATACCTTATGGGGCTAATAAAAGAAAGCGAACTCGAATCGATTCAAGTGGCTGAGAATCCACAAGCAGTAGCAAGTGGAGGTAAATTTGCAGCAGATAAAATTACAACTTTTACAGCAGCAGACCTTATTGCAAAGAATGGAGCTCGCGTACCTTCTGAAGAGAATTCTCAAAAAAGCTTTAAAGGAATTACCGTAGTTATTTCTACTTCAAAATTAAGTGATGAAAGGATTGCATCTATTAATATGGATCTAGATAACTTTACTAAAAAAGGAACTCCTGATTGGGGTAATTTTTTCTTTAATTTTTGGCAGGCTACAGGAGAAAAAGCTACTATAGAGATTGATATTTCTCAGGCTAATATAAAATAGCAGATTTAGTTAGCTTTCTTGGCTTCAATCATTTTGTGTAACATATATTCTACACCATTGTCATTATTGCTCTTTGTCGAGTAATTAGCAATTGCTTTTATGTTTGGGTGGGCATTTTCCATAGCAAAGCTATACGTTGCTTTGGTCATCATTTCAAGATCATTGTTATAATCTCCAAAAACCATAGTCTCTTCAGGTAATATATCATTATTTTTTTGCAACTGTTGTAGCGCATGACCTTTATTAGCGAGGTTATGAGAAAGGTCCAACCAGATTTCTCCAGACACTTTTACTTTCAATTTGTTTTCCAGATGTTTTAAAGCAGGATAGAGATATTCTTCTGCTCCCTTTTGATTACAAATGGCAATTTTGAGATATTGATCATCAATTACTTCAGAAAGATCTTCTACAATTTCATACCGGTCATAAAATTCACTAAACATATCGACAAAATCTTGTCCGTAGTCTTCAATATACCCTCGTTTTCTTCCACAAACGATTACTTGTGAACCTTGTAATGTTTTAGTAATATCAAGGAGTTCCAGGTATGTTTTACGATCGATTTCTGTAATCTGAAGTTCTTTGTCTTGTTGCATGGTTAAAGCTCCATTTTCGGCAATGACATAAATGTCATCTTTAATGGGTTTTAGTTTATCAATAATACTATAGTATTGTCTTCCGCTAGCAGCAACAAAAGTTACGCCCAGGCTATTTAGCTCTTCAAAAAGTTCAAAAAAATGACGACTTACTTCACCTTTAGCGTTAAGAAGTGTGCCATCCATATCTGTAGCAACCATTTTGATTTGGGATAGATCCATAGTAGTGTATAATTTTAATTGTAAAGGTATTAGAGTTAGAATAAATACAGGGTATTATAACTGTAAAATTTGTATTAAATTGCTAGTAAATAAAGAGCTTTGATCGGTTTGATATTACCTGCCAAAGTAAATTAAATACTAATTAAAAAAATCCCGAGTCGTACTAGGACAATACCATGAAATTTTTTCAAAAAGAAATACAATTACCATCATACCCCAGAGGGTTTCATTTGATTACTTCTAAGATTCTTGCCAAGATACCCGAAATCAAACAGATACGAATGGGACAATTACAAGTGTTTATTAAGCATACATCTGCTAGTCTTACTATAAATGAGAATGCGGATCCCACAGTAAGACAGGATTTTGAAAGTCATATGAATATTATGGTTCCAGAAAATGCTTTGTATTATATTCATACCTACGAAGGACCTGATGATATGCCTGCTCATATCAAAGCTTCTTTGATGGGGACTTCTGTTTTGATTCCTATTACTAACGGAGAATTAAATCTGGGAACATGGCAAGGCATTTATCTCTGTGAACATAGAGATTCTGGAGGCCTCAGAAAACTGGTTTTAACAGCTTATGGGTCTTAGAGACTATAAGTTAATCGAGATTACTTCTGTAACAAAACCATTTTGGTTTTATTCTAATTAAACTTGTCATTCCAGCGTAGACCAGAATGACAAGCATTATAGATTTTTACAAGCCTAGTTTAGCTATAATTAAAACACTTTTGATTTAGAACCATTGTGCCCAAGGTATTCTTGAAAGCATAAGAATCCAGGCAATAGTATAGAAAATTGCTAGCATTTTAAACTTAGGTGTAGAAGTAAGTTTCTTTTTATGTTTAGAGTATCCCATTGTGATAAAAACAATGGTTAAGATCATTACCATAGGATGCTCTACATTATATAATCGTAAAGTAGCGTCCTTCATAATTTCTCCCATTTTGTGAGTTCCAGAGAACCAAACTACCAGAGGAGATACAAAGAAAATAATAATACCAATTAGAAGCTGAATATGGGTAACGATAAGCGCAAATAGAGAGACTCTAAAATCTTTTGGAGCATATTCTCTTTTGGTAAAAAATCCAGCTAGGGCATTAATAGTTGCTAGTGTAACGATAAGAACAACAAGATAAGCCCAATATGAATGGACGATTTGAATAGCTTCGTACATAATGATGTGTTTAATTTTTTCAAAGGTACATATAATGCATAAAAAAGCCTCATCCTACGAGCACAGGAGTCTTTATTTAGACTTATTCTACAAAGTGTTTGCTCTATTGAAAATTTATTTAGTCATAGCTATATATAACATACCAGTTTTATTCTAAAGCTTCTTCTGGGACCTCTCCTGTTAAGGTTTGTAAAAATAAGTGAATCTCATTAACTTGCTGTGGATTTAATTTTTGATTTAATTGAGTTTCTCCCATAATTGAGATGGCTTTTTTAAGGTCTTTAATACTGCCATCATGAAAGTAAGGTGTGGTTTTTTCAATATTAAGTAGCGAAGGAACTTTAAAGACATATTTATCAGCTTCATTTTTGGTGAGATCAAACCTACCATTATCTACTTTTTCACTATTTGTATACTCCCAATAATTTACGGTAAGCCCAAATTTTTGATACATATTACCTCCTAGTAATGCTCCTGTATGACAAGTAATACAACCAACACTTATAAAGGTTTCCATACCTTTCTTTTCATATTTGTTTAGTGCAGAACCATCTCCAGCCATATATTTGTCGAACTTAGAGGGAGTAATCAGTTTTCGTTCAAAAGCACCAATAGCTTTTTCTATATTTCTATATGTTATCGGAGTTTTTTCCTCTGGAAAAGCTTTGGCAAAAAGCTCAATATACTCATCGATTTTTGATATTCGGTCTACCACTACTGCTTCGTTAGGCATTGCCATTTCTATTGGGTTTAATATGGGGCCTCCGGCTTGTGCTTCTACATCGGGTTCTCGTCCATCCCAAAATTGAGTCATATGTAATGCAGCGTTTAAAGTTGTAGGGGAGTTACGTCCTCCCGGTTTACCATCGTTACCTATTGAAAAAGACAGATTGTCTACTCCATATGTTTTTAGATTATGGCAGGTATTACAACTTTGTGTATTGTCTTTAGAAAGTCGTTTGTCATAATAAAGTGTTTTCCCCAGAGTTACTTTTTCCTGGGTTATTGGATTGTCTGGGTTTTCTGCTATTTCGGGTAATACACCAAAAATTTCTCGGGCTTTCTTGTCAATTTCTGATACTGCAACTGTCTTATTTTCAGTTGAAGAAACTGGAACGTAATCTTTGTCTTTTTGTTTAGAATCGTTTTTACATCCTATACATATTGCAAGGATTACACCCCATTGAAGTACGTTTTTCATAGTGTTTTTTTTGTGTTAATATATATATGTTAAAGTTGGATTTTTTACTGTCGTTATCATATGGAGATACTTACAGATAAAAGGGTGTTTTTTTGAAAAAAAATAAACCGTTGTAAATATTTCGATATCAGAAATTTACAACGGTTTTTACTATGATTTAGTATTCATTATTATGGAGAATAATGAAGATCAGAAATTGAGGAGATAAAAAAAACCTCATTCGATCTTCGAATGAGGTTTTTGATATTTGATTTATAAATTTCTTAGTTGAATATATAACGTAATCCAACTTGCATTTGCCATCTTGATGATTGAAGACCATTATCATCTATTTGTTCAATTCCATCTTCAAAAGAACTAGCGTCAAAGGTAAACTCTGGATCTGCTGTTCCACCTCTTACAGTTTCAATTAATGCAACATTTCCAGGGATGAATTTACGTTTTCCCCAATCTTTATTTAAAAGATTAGTGAAGTTAAAGATATCAAGAGAAAGCTGAAGCGTATTTTTCTTTTCGCCGGTTTTGATATAAAAATCCTGTAAGAATTTTAAATCAATAGCATGACTCCAAGGACCTCTGTCTCCGTTACGTTCTGCATATCCACCTCTTCTTTTTCTTAAATAATCATTTCCTTCTATAAAAGCATTTAGTGCAGCCCATTGCTCTGCAGGAGTATCTGATCCTGGGATTATGTCTCCGTCACGATCTCTAAAAGGAACAAGGTTAATTTCACTTGCGTTTGAAGGAATATAGATAAGAGCATTATCTCTAGAATCATCATTTAAAAGGTCTCTACCTTCTCTGTAAACAAAAGAGTGAGGAGCACCTTGTGTACCTTCATAAAATAATGCAATTGTTGATTTCATAAACCCTAGGTATTCTTTTTCATAACTAACATTAGCAGAAAAACGAGACCCTTGTGAAAAATCAGATCTTGATGTTGGTAAGAATGAGTTCTTACCATTTACCGTTTGAATACCTCTCCACTGTGAACTGTTTTGTGAAGAAGTACCATCAAAAATAGCTTCTGATTCACCATAAGAATAAGATACACTTCCCTGAAATCCATTGTCAAAAGGTTTTCTTAGGGTAAAAGATGTATTATAAGAGAATCCCTCACCAGTATTGGTTCCAAGGGTTATTCTACCATAAGTATTATCAATTAAGTCTCCAAAACTATCACTATAGTATGGTCTGTTATCAGCACCATTCAAGGCTCCTTCTGGGCCGCGAATATTTAAGTTTTGATAATAAATATTAGTAATAACATCAGTATATAAAAAGTCTGCACTTGCAATTAATCCCCAAAGTGGTAATTTTTGATCAATAGCGATATTATATTTCATTACCTGAGGTAATTTTAGGTCAGGAGTGAAAATATCGATATTTCCTGCTGTTCCTCCTGTTCCTGGTGTTACAGCTACAGGTTGTTGATTAACATCTGGGTTAAACGTTATTGTAGAAGGATCTAGATTAAATCCGCCAGTAAATCCACCAGTAATACCATTATTGTTATATGAACCACCAGGCCATACTAACGGAATTCTTGAAGTAAAAATACCAAAACCACCACGTACTTGAGTAGTCTTATCATTTTTTACATCCCAGTTAAATCCAACACGAGGAGATAAATGTGCAGA
Source organism: Aquimarina macrocephali (assembly GCF_051627225.1). Classification (NCBI taxonomy): domain Bacteria; kingdom Pseudomonadati; phylum Bacteroidota; class Flavobacteriia; order Flavobacteriales; family Flavobacteriaceae; genus Aquimarina; species Aquimarina macrocephali. The sequence goes on along the minus strand of NZ_CP151795.1, from coordinate 1,659,616 downwards.
AGGTCTTATTTTTTTACCTACTCTTGCTCCTTGAAGATCTTTTCCGGCAGCTTCAAGAAGAGGAATAGTTCTGTCATTAAAATCAGCATTTTCAGCACCAGCATCAAAAATAGGAACATCAACTCTTAATCCAGCTGTTAGTTTAAAATTATCAGTTACACTTATTTCATCCTGAACATAAAAACTCGGTTGGTATAATTTAAATTCTGATGCTCCGGCAGATTCATCACCTACTGCAGTACCACCTACTAGAGAATATCCTTTTTGGTATTCATCAATAACACCATTAAAGAAGTCACTTAAGTTATTAAAGGTGTAATCTCCGTAATTAAAAGCAAAGAATAAGTTTTTAATTTTTGAAAACTCATGTTGAGTACCTATAGTTACAGTATGTTTACCACTATAAATCTCAAAATTATCGGCTATATTAACAATATCCTGATCTAATAGGTTTGCAGTAGAAAATGGTTCTGCTCCAAAAGAAATTGTTCCTCCACCATCACGAATATCAACAGTTGGAAACGGGTTACCAGAAGGATCACGATCATCTCTTACTGATTTATAACCAATAAGTAAGTTGTTAGAAGCCCAGCTTCCTATAGACGAACTAAATTCTAAAGTAGTTTCATTTTTAGTACTTTCAAAAAGCTCAGAACCATTAATAAAACCAATATTTCTGTTTCCACTATTTCTTGCTTCTAGATTATCAGCTTTTACAAAATTGTGCTTTACACTTAATTGATGGTTATCATTAATATTCCAATCTAGTTTAACTGTTAACTTATCACTTTCTAATGTTCTTGTGTTATTGTCAAACCCACCAGGGTTATAGCCATATGTAGTCTGTAAGAAATTAGATAGATTTTGGATATCAGCCAAAGTAGAATTTCCTTGGTAATTACTAAAATTAAACGGCTGTGGAGTTTCTTGTTCTTCTCTCTCATAATTAACAAAGTAAAATAATTTGTCTTTTATGATTGGACCACCAATACGAGCTCCGTAAATTTTTGCAGAATAATCAGATAATTTTTCCCTTGAATCACCAGCTCCTACTAAATCTGGAGGAGTTTTTCCTGAAAGACTTTCGTTTCTAAAATATGTATAGGCAGATCCTTCGATGCTATTTGTTCCTGATCGAGTAATTGCATTTATAGCACCACCAGAAAATCCTGATTGTCTTACATCAAAAGGAGCAATGTTAATTTGAAAAGTTTCAATCGCATCGATTGAGAATGGGTTTACCCCTGTTTGACCACCATCAGTACCAGAACCAGCTAGACCAAATACGTCATTACTTACTCCCCCATCAATATACAAAGCATTGTATCTGTTATTTTGCCCAGCTAAAGAAACTGAAAAGCCATCATCTCCTTCAGTTATTTGAGCTTGAGGAGTAATTCTTACAAAGTCGGCAACAGATCTTGATACCGAGGGTAAAGAATTAATTTGTCTCTCGGTCACCGTAGTTTCTGTACCCGTTTTACCAGAATCAAATACACTATTGTTAGTTACTGTAATTATAACTTGTTCAAGTGCACTAGCTTCTTCAATCATTTGAGTGCTTATATTTTGCGAATCCCCTAATTGAAGAAAAACATTGTCTTTTACATAATCCTTAAAACCAACATATGAGATAGTAACCTTGTATGGTCCACCAGTTCTCATATTTGCTATTCTGTAAAAGCCATCAAAATCAGTAATTGCGCCATATTTTGTTCCAGATGGAGTGTGGATCGCAACTACATTGGCACCAGGAAGAGCTTCTCCTGTATTATCAGTCATTTTACCATTAATGGAAGACTTAGTTACCCCTTGCGCAAACGTTTCCCCAACGACTGCCATAAGGATTACAACAAATAAAAATGTAATCTTTTTCATGAGTGTGTTTTAATAGTTTTTAATTGTCTCATGAAACTCTTAACGATTAAAATAATTACACTAAAAGGTTTAAAATCATTTAAATCGTATACAGTTTCGTAAATAATTGATAGAGTTAATAATCTTCGCAAAAGAACGAATCTTTATGCGTGCATAGTTTATTAAAATGTTAAATTTTATACAGATTTATATTATAGTTTTTAAGATAATTTTTTTTTGTACCAGATTGATTATTAATTAATTGAAGATATTAAAAAGTTATTAACTAAGAAATTGTTAATTAAAAATTGATTCAATCTTGTAACATTGAGTAAAAAAAACGTCTAGAGCTTGGAAAACAGCCTCTAAATAGATTAATATTAACACATTACTATTTTCAAAAAAAGAGTATAAGTCTCAAATCAATTTATAATCATAAACCGATTTGAGACTTATTTTTTTATGTTATCTGAAAATAGATTTAGTATTCAGATTTCCCTAAATACCGTTGTAAAAGAGTATGTGTTGAAGAATCATGTTCTTTAATCTCACGAGTGTCGATCTCAGATAAAATAGTAGTAGCCAATTGCTTACCTAATTCTACACCCCATTGGTCATAGCTAAAAATATTCCATATAATACCTTGAACAAAAATACGCTGTTCATACATCGATATTAATGCCCCTAGGCTTTTAGGGGTAAGGGTGTCGATTAAAATAGTGGTCGTAGGTTTGTTACCTGCAAATACTTTAAAAGGTAGCAGTTTTTTCAGCTTTTCTTTAGCGGTGTTTTTAGCACTTAATTCCCGAAGCACTTCGTCTTGGGTTTTACCATTCATCAAGGCTTCTGTTTGTGCAAAAAAGTTGGCCATTAATTTATTTTGATGATCTTGATCATCAAATAAAGAGTGCTTAAAACCAATAAACTCTGCTGGAATCAATTTTGTCCCCTGATGAATTAATTGAAAGAATGCATGCTGGGCATTGGTTCCTGGTTCTCCCCAGATAACCGTACCAGTTTGGTAGTTAATAGGGTTACCATTGCGATCTATACTTTTTCCATTACTTTCCATAATACCTTGCTGTAGGTACGCTGGTAATCTATGTAAATATTGAGAATAAGGGATGACAGCCTCACTTTCTGCATTAAAAAAATTATTGTACCATATGCTAAGCATTCCTAAAATTACAGGAATATTTTCTTCAAAAGGAGTATTCTTAAAATGCTCATCCATCTCATGAGCACCTGCTAGCAGGGCTTCAAAATTTTCATAGCCTACGGATAAACTTATAGATAGTCCTACTGCACTCCATAAAGAAAAACGACCTCCAACCCAATCCCATAGCGGGAAAATATTTTCTTCTGCAATCCCAAAATTAGTAACATTAGGAATATTACTTGATACGGCTACAAAATGCTTCTCTATAGCTTCTTTTGGCGCATTTTTGGTGAACCAATTTCTTGCTGTTGTAGCATTTGATATAGTTTCTTGAGTAGAAAAGGTTTTAGATACGACTACAAATAAGGTAGTCTCTGGATCTAATTTTTTTAGGCTTTGATGAACATGATCTCCATCTACATTAGAAATAAAATGTAGAGTAAGATGATTCTTATAATAAGCTAAGGACTCGGTAATCATAGCAGGACCAAGATCAGATCCTCCAATACCAATATTTACAATATCGGTAAAAGCTTTACCTGTATATCCTTTAAGATTTCCCGAAATAACCTGGTGGCTAAAGGACTTTATTTTTTCTTTTATGTTTGTAATTTCCGGAATTACATTTTTACCATCAACATTAACTTGATGTGTTGATGGTGTTCTGAGGGCGGTATGTAGAACGGCTCTATTTTCTGTTTCATTAATGGTACTTCCATCAAAATAATGTTGTATCGCTTCATCGAGCTTTACTTCTCTGGCTAGATCTAATAACAGTTTTTTTGTAGTTTTATCGATTCTGTTTTTAGAATAATCTACATAAAAATCCTTCCATTCAATCGAAAAAACATCTGCACGATCCGGATTGTGTTCAAAAAGATCTTTAAGATGTGTTTCTTTTATGGTTTCGTAATGAGATTTTAATGCTTCCCAGGCTTTTGTGGTGGTTGGGTTAATAGTTGGTAATGTCATGGTTTATAAAATTTCCAGGGGTTTTTGTGGTTTAAAAGGAATGCTATCTAATTCGGTCTTTAAAGGCTGGACATGGTTATAAAATCCTTGTTTAAGACTATCGGCTAGTGGTTTTGAAGCCGGAAGATCTTGTTTAAATGGGTCTACTTCTTTTCCGTTTTTCCAGAATCTGTAGCATACATGGGGACCTCCTGTATTACCAGTCATCCCAATATAGCCTATAACATCTCCTTGCTTTACAAACTCACCTACTTTTACAGCTTGTCTGCTCATATGTAGGTATTGAGTGTCATAAGTGGCATTATGTCTTATTTTTACATATTTACCATTTCCACCTCTTCGCTCAGATTTGGTTATGACTCCGTCTGCAGTGGCTAATATCGGTGTGCCAATAGGAGCGGCAAAATCGGTGCCTCGATGTGGTCTTACTTTATTACCATAGTATTTGATTCTACGTTTAAGGTTGTATCTCGAAGAAATTCTACTAAATTTTACCGGAGCAGTAAGAAATGCTCTACGCAAATTATTAGCTTCTTCATCGTAATAATCTATAGAATTGTTAATTGAATCATCTATAAATCTAAAGGCATAAATAGGTTTGCTTCTATGTTCAAAATAGGATGCTTTGATCTGGTCAACTCCTGCAGGAATAGTATCGTCAATAAATTTTTCGGTATAAATTACCTTAAATCTATCTCCTGCTTGTAATCTTGTAAAATCAATAGTCCAGGCATAAATATCTGCCATGTTATATGCAACCAGAAAATTGAGATCCATATCATCAAATGTTTGCATTAAACTACTATTTATGATTCCAGAAGCAGTTTTTTCAACCAGTGTTACCGGTTTTTTACTTTTTTTGGCAATGATACTATCTCTAAAATCAATTACGGTATAATCGATTTTGTTATTTTGATATACAAACACCTGTGCTTTTTCTGTTGTATCCTTTGTTTTAAGAAGCATATAAGGTTTTCCTGCCTGAATTCTGGCTACATTAAAAGTATCTTTAATTGTATTGGTGATTTCGAATACTTTAGTTCTACTTATACCATGAGTATCCATAATGGCACCAAAACTATCTCCGGGGCGTATGGTATCTTTGACAACATTAAAATCATTTAGGACATAACCAAATTCGGTTATAACGGGGGGTGCTTTTTCTTCCTCGATAACTTCAGGAACAATAATTTTTGCTTCTTTTTTTTCTTTCTGACATGAAAATAATACTACCGCTATAAGTAGTAAATAACCTATTTGCTTCAACTGACGACTATTTTATTTTGCGGCATTAAATTGATGAGCAACCCATTGTTGGCCCCAGTTTTCTTTTTCTTCCTTGGTCCAAAGATTAGGGAAAAACATAATTCTTTGAAAACTTGGAGGCAAGAAACTTTTCCAGTTCGTTCCTCCTGTGGCCAAAACTTCACCTTTCTCTTTATTGAGATACCTATAGGCAGCACCCATGTGCATTAATAACCAATTAACATTCACATTAATGTCAAAAGTACGCAAAGCTTCGATAAGGAGCACATTATTTTGCTCTTTTTCTGGTAGTTCGAGGTATTTATGAAAAATAGTGCTGTGTTGTACCTGGTGAGCAATACGCATCATTCTTGGCGTATATCGATATTCGAATTGCTTAAGGGTAAGTGTTTTTTCACCAGTTTCTTTATCAGTAGCACCAGATTTCCAGTATAAATGTTCGAATACTTCTTCGAGGACATCTTTTTCAGAAAATAAACTTCTTTCTTTAGCACTTACAAGATTTGCAAGGGGAGTTGAATATATTTCGATCAACCTGAATTGCACCGATTGAAAACCACTTGCTGGCAGAAGAGACATTCGGTATTTAAGAAACTGTTCTTTGTCCATTCCTCTAATCATGACATCAAAAGAATTGATCAAAACTCTAAAATAACGATTTACTCGATCAATTTTAGCGGTAAAAAACGCTGCATTTTGTAATTTATCATCAATAATTTGTTTTAACTCATGTATAATGAGCTTAAAATAAAGTTCTGTAATCTGATGATAAGTAATAAAAATTTCTTCGTCGGGAAAATGCGTTCTTGGAATTTGCAAACTTAATAGAGTGTCCAGATGTATATAGTCCCAATAGGTTAAATATCGATCATGAAGCAAGCCATCCAAATATGATCCCAAATCCTGGCCAGAATTTTTAAATTTCTTTTCTAGTTGCTTTATTTTTTCAGCAATCTCTGGTTTTATAGATTCATTCATTAATCTACTATAATTTTAAATGGGTGTTTAAGTCCTTTAAATGCATCTAAATCTGCTTTTATCGAGCCTACAACAATATCAGCTTTTATTCTTACAGGCATACGATTATCATCATCACTTACCCATACAGTCATACTTTCTTCTTCTTTAAAAACTCGATCTGCTTGGACATATGGCCTAAATTTTAAACATGCAATTTTACCCATTTTGGTTTTAATTACTTCTCTTCCTAAGAATTTTAACTTAAAACGATAGCTTTCATTATCAAAAAACATATTTACATATTGTTCGTCTCCTTTTTTTAGAGAAGATGTATTAATGCTATTACGCAAGTAGTAAAAAGAAGACATCATATCCTGTACATCAGATTGTATAGGGTAAGATTTTTTTGTGTTGTGTTTTTTGTTGAAAACTAATGCTTTGTTTTCATTATGATCGAAGTTAATTTCTATATTCTTGGTATGCCCTCCTTCATTTATTTTTCGAATAAAACGATATGGTTTTACTCTATCCATGTCAATATAAGTTTCATAATAGTCTTCTACTTTAAAAAAGACACTTAAAAAACCAGATGATTTACCTGTACCAATTATATGATGTACTGGTTTCCCATTTAACTGCTCTTTTTTAATTTCAAGTGTAGCATAACTAGCTGTAAAAAGACCATAATGAATTCTGAATTTAAACCATTCTCCAGAATCGAATGCTTTATGGTTCTCTTGCGCAAAAGCAGGAACTATACTTGTTATCAAAAGCAATATTATGATATACTTTTTCATAGTTTAGGGCATTGTTATTATTTGATATACATATTATTTGAATATGCAATTACAATATCCATTCCAAAAATACTATTTAATATGAAGAGATAAAAATGAATATTGTTATCTAATCTAAAAATATAAACAAAAAAAGAGAGCCACCACAGCTCTCTTCTTTACTTTTATTAACCAACTAAAAACTTAAATTATGAGAATAATTATTGTTTTAGATATAGGCGGTAACCACTCCACCTATTATATGCAAAAATGGACTTTTTTTGAATAATTATCAAACGAAAACGTTTTTTTATTATGAAATTTAACAAAAGTTTATATCGATTGCTACGAAAATTGCATTTTTCTCAAAAATCAAAAAGTAGTTTTAATCCATAAAAAAGAGCCTATTTCAGTTATTTTTTTTAACCAAAATTCTTTCCATTTTAAATTTAAAAAGGAGATTTGATCTGCTTGTCGATAACTTGAGTTAACTTGTCTTTGATTAAAAATGTTAAATTCACAATTTATTTAATTTATAGGTTCGTATTGTTTTACTACCTGATCTATTTTTCCAAAAATTGTTTCTCCTTGTTTATTTTTCATTTCGATTTCTATACGATCGTCAAAACTCATGAAAGGAGTGGATGGTTTCCCGTTTTTTATAATTTCTAAACATCTAACTTCTGCCAAGCAACTTGATCCATCTGGACTCCCTTGGTTAGCAACAGTGCCTGAGCCTATTACGGATCCAGCCATTAAAGATCTTGATTTAGCTGCATGAGCAATCAATTGGCCAAAATCAAAAGTCATATCTATTCCTGCATTAGGTGATCCTATAACTTTAGAATTTAATGTAGAGACTAACGGTAGATGTACTTTTGCATTACTCCAGGCATCATCTAGTTCATCTGGTGTAACTACTACCGGAGAAAATGTGGTCCATGGTTTAGATTGATAAAACCCAAATTGTTTAGCTAGCTCATTAGGGATTAAATTTCTTAATGAAACATCATTAATGATTGCCACAAGTTTAATATGCTTTTGAGCATTTTTTGCACTTACACCAGCAGGAACATCATCTGTTATTACAGCGACTTCAGATTCAAAATCTATTCCCCACTCTTCTTTTTCAATTTCAATATCTTCATTTGCTCCAATGAATGCATCAGAAGCTCCCATATACATTAAGGGGTCGGTCCAGAAAGTCTCTGGTAATTCGGCATTCCTTGCTTTTCTTACTAGTTCTACATGAGTAACATAGGCGCTACCGTCTGCCCAATGATAGGCTCTGGGAATTGCAGCCATGGTTTCGGTCGAATCAAAATCAAAAGTATTTGGTAATGTATTATTTTGTAACTGATCGTACACTTTTTCTAGTTTAGGAGAAATATCATCCCAATTATCCAAGGCTTCTTGCATTGTTTGAGCAATTTCAGGAACTTTTATTGCTTTGGTTAGATCCCTGCTTACTACCACTAGTTGTCCGTCTCGGCTGTTATTTTTTATTGTTGCTAATTTCATTGTATCGTTTTTCTTTGAAGTTCATAACCTGTATTATAATTTCATTTCGAGGAAACTATTTTTACGGGAAACTTTTGTTTGATTTTTTAGAAATACTATACCATACATTATATACCAATTAAAAGATAAGTTCTAAATAATTGGTATATAAAAATGGTAAGAAAATAATAAGTCTATTTTCTTAAAATGTAGTGTTATGCTCTTTTTAAAGCGTACCTCTTTGTTCTTGTTCTCTCTCGATAGCTTCAAACAATGCTTTAAAATTACCTTTACCAAAAGACTGAGCTCCTTTACGTTGTATAATTTCGAAAAACATTGTTGGGCGATCTAAGACTGGTTTAGTAAAAATCTGAAGCAGATATCCTTCATCATCCCGATCGATTAGAATTCCTAATTCTTTAAGTGGTGCAAGATCTTCATCGATTTCTCCAACTCGATCCAAAACAGTTTCATAATAACTAGAAGGAACAGTAAGAAATTCTATTCCTCGATTCTGAAGTGAAGAAACGGTTTCAATAATGTTATCGGTAGCTAATGCTATGTGTTGCACTCCGGCACCATTATAAAAATCGATATATTCTTCAATTTGAGATTTTTTTCTTCCCTCTGCAGGTTCGTTTATAGGAAACTTTATACGGCCGTTACCATTACTCATTACCTTACTCATTAAGGCTGTGTATTCTGTAGAAATATCTTTATCATCAAAAGAGACTAATTGTGCAAACCCCATAACTTTGGCATAAAACTCGCACCATTTGTTCATCTCATTCCATCCTACATTACCTACCATATGATCAATAAACTTAAGACCTGTAGTTTCTGTTTTATAGGGTTTGTTCCAAGCCATATAGCCGGGTAAGAATATTCCGTGATAATTTTTTCGTTCTACAAAAATGTGTACTGTTTCTCCATAAGTGTGGATTCCCGAAAACACAACACGACCGTTTTCATCTTCTTCAACGGTGGGTTCCATATAGGATTCGGCACCACGTTTTACGGTTTCCTGATAGCTTTTGGTAGCGTCATCAACCCAAAGAGCTACTACTTTTACTGCATCACCATGGGCATTTATGTGTTTGTTAATATCTCCATCTGGTTGTAGAGGAGAAGTAAGAATCAATCTTATTTTATCCTGTTGTAGTACATAAGAAACACTATCCTTGCGTCCTGTTTCTAATCCGGCATAGGCTATAATTTGAAACCCCCATGCTGCTTGATAATAATAGGCCGCTTGTTTGGCATTACCTACATAGAGTTCTACATAATCTGTTCCTAATAGCGGCAAGAAATCTTCTGCTTGTGGAACTACTTTTTCTAAATTCTGAGGTGTTATGTTGGTCGACATAATGCTTTTAATTTTTATAGTTAAATAAATGAGTCAATGAGAAAAATATATTCATGATTTTTCTCGAATAGGGTAGTCTAAAAACATTACCACATGGCTCTTAAATGCGCTGTAATATCTTTCCTGTAATTTAGCATAACAAATTATCTTTTTTAAAGCTATTTTGGTTATAAAACATTTCCTGATGTGTTACTCAAGCCAGGATTTATGATAGTCTTCGTCGGCTATTTTCATAGCTTCTTCGGTAACCATAAGAGGTTTAAAGGTATCTACCATAACGGCTAATTCATCAGTTTTGGTTTTCCCAATACTTCGCTCTACTGCTCCAGGATGAGGACCATGAGGTATCCCTGCAGGATGTAAGGAAATATGTCCTGCATCAATATCGTTTCTACTCATAAAATCACCATCTACATAGTATAATACTTCATCACTATCTATGTTACTATGATTGTAGGGAGCAGGAATACTGTCTGGATGATAATCATATAGTCTTGGTACAAAAGAACAAATCACAAAAGCATCAGTTTCGAATGTTTGGTGCACTGGTGGTGGTTGATGTATTCTACCAGTGATAGGTTCAAAGTCGTGTATCGAAAAGGCATAAGGGAAATTAAATCCATCATATCCTACCACATCAAACGGATGTGTAGCATAGATCATATCAAAAATTTCATCCTGCTTTTTTACCTTGATTAAAAAGTCTCCTTTTTCATCGTTAGTTTCTAATTCGTATGGAGTCCTGATATCACGCTCACAAAATGGAGAATGTTCTAGCAATTGCCCAAACCAATTTCGATATCTTTTTGGAGTATAAATTGGTCTTCTTGATTCTACAATAAACAAGCGATTATCAGAAGTATCAAAATCAAGTTTATAAATAGTTCCTCTGGGAATCAATATATAATCTCCATATTTAAAATCGAGATTGCCTAGGTGGCTACGAAATTTTCCACTTCCGCGATGTACAAAAATTAACTCATCCGCATCTGTATTTTTATAAAAATAATCGGTAGTGGATTCCTGAGGGGCAGATAAAATAATACTTACATCACTATTGATTAGTACATTTTTTCTGCTCTGTAAATAATCCTTTTCCGGATTGACTTTAAAGCCGTGGAGTCTATAGGATTTGATATTATTTTTAATAGCTACTTTGGGAGCTACACTATAACTTCCTTTAATTTCTTTTACTTGTGTCGGTCTATGGCAATGATATGAATTGGTTGACATTCCGTCAAAACCTATTGTTCCAAATAATTGCTCATAATATAAATTACCATCGGGTTTTTTAAAGATGGTATGGCGTTTTGGGGGTATTTCCCCGAGAGTATGATAAAAAGGCATGATGTTGCAAATTTATAATATTAACTACTTTTTTTAATAAGACAATAATAAATAGCAGATCTACCTTATTCGGGATTGCGCTTAATAAGGTAGTGTAGTAATAATAGTAAATCCTGCCAAAACAAGTTCATAACAATACAAATATCGTAAATATTTCTATTCTTTTGCAGTATAATTTTTTAAAACCAAAAACCAATACTAAAAAACCAGCTACTTTCGTCTAGTTCTGGGGAATAAGAATATTTAACTTGTACGGGTCCAGCAAAGGTATCCAAGCCATAACCCAAAGCATAACCAGAAAATTCTGGGCCTTCAAACCATTTTCCGGTACTAAATAACTTATTGCCTACATTTGCAAAGTTGGCAGATGCGTTAATATGGTTATTTTTAAACATCTCATAATCTACAGATAGTAAGGCTTTCACAAAACTTTGCCCTGTCATTCCGAAAAAATCATATCCATAAAAAGGAATAAAATTATTAATAGTTTTAGCGCCAAAACCTCCAAGTAGAAAATCGAGAGAACTTAGAGAAGTATTTCCAATTTTAGTACCTGCTTCCAGGCTAATATTCATAGAAAAATCATTATATAATGGTGTAGCGAACCCTAGTTGCGCTTTGGTAATTGAGAATTCATCAAAACTTTCTGTAAAATCAGAAGAAAAGAGATAGGTGTGGATATCACCTTCAAATAAAAATCCACGCTTTGGAAAATATTTATTGTCATAAGTATCTAGTTTAATATACCCAAAGGCACTCCAATAATCGCTGTCATCAAATACAGTTCTTGGAATTTGATTTTCATCTTCTCCAAACGTTTCAGAAATAATACTAAGGCGTTTATATTCTGCACCTAATCCAACAGAAAAGGTTTGTTGTAATAAGGTTTCTGCATAGATTTGTGCATTATAGTCGGTATAATCTACATCGATAGTATTAATATCTAAATCAGGGATTTCTCCAAATCTTCCTATAAAATCAAAATCAATCGCTTTTTTAAAATTGGTATAGCGAACTTTTAGCCCGGTACTCCAATAAAAACCTTTGTCTATATAGTAGTCCAGATTATAACGAATATTATCACCTAAAGCTACATCGGCAGAAAGTACATCATTATCAAATAACAGGCTTTTTCTGGTAACATTAATTAGGGCTGCAGTTTGATATAGATCATCATAATGAAGTGCAAAACGTAGTAACATTTTGTTATCACTCTCTTTTACATTAAGTGCTAGATGCTTGCCATCTTTTGTGTCAATGAGTTTGTGACTTACACGATCAAAATTTCCCGTTGCCGATAAGTTGTTAATGCCTTCATTTAATTTTCCATAGGTAGTAACTCTAGGAGTTTTTAGTTTTAGCTTTCCCTTGATATAAGCTCTTGTATATCTTTCATTTCCTGAAATGGCCAAACTGCTGACCAATATGTTTTCTGAGCTTTTAGCAATTACAGGTTTCTTTGATCGAGGTTTTTGACGCATTGCAATTGCTTTGAGCTTTTCATAATTTGCAAAGGCAGCTTTTTCGCCATTAGCAATAATTTTATCAACCTGGTCAAAAGAGATTACCGAAAAATCCGTTATCGAAGGCTTAATGTATAAATCTGTTTCAGAAGCTTTATTTTTCATGGCTTCATAAGTTCTGAAATTGTTGATTTGAAGCATGATATTAGTTACCGAGGTTAGTTGGTCTCTAGACATTAGGCTGTCTTGTACGTCAATCCCTATTACTATTTCTGCTCCTTTTTCTTTAATTTCTTTAACAGGATAGTTATTGGTCACTCCTCCGTCTGTCATTAAAATTCCATTTAATTCTACAGGGCTGAAAACAGAGGGCAATGCACCACTAGCAGCAACAGCATCGGGCAAATATCCTTTGTCCAGCAGTACTTGTTCTCCAGTCTCAATATTAGTAGCCATACAGAAAAAAGGGATTGGCAGGTCATTAAAATCACGTATTTCACTTACATGAGCTGTAAATCTTGAGAATTGGTTATAAAAATTTTGTCCTTTAGATAGCCCTTTGGGTAAACCGATTTTAAATTTATCAAAAGGAAGGGTTATGGCATATTTTTCTGAATCTTCTCGTTCATAAAAAGTTTTAGCACTTCTCGGAAGTTCGTCTTGTATAAATGCATCAAAGTCAACAGCCCTAAAGATAGAGTCGAGTTCTGCCGCACGATATCCAGAAGCATATAAAGCTCCTACAATAGCTCCCATACTGGTACCACCAATATAATCGATACGTACTCCTGCATCTTCTATTATTTTTAAAGCACCAATATGAGCAAGTCCTTTTGCACCACCGCCACTTAAGACTAATCCTATCTTTAGATCTTCTGTAGCAGGATTATCGTGAACTTCTAAGGATTGTTTTTCTTGCGACCAAATTATATCGGGAGTGAGGAATACTAAAAGTAGTATTCCAGATAAAAAAAATCTTAATGTATTGTGTCTGGCCACGCTTATTCTTTTTTAGAAAGATAATAATTATACACTTTGGTTGCGCGCGAATCCCCTATCACTTCACTTAATTCGTGTTTAGAAGCTTCACTTATTCTTTTTACAGATCTAAAGTTTTTTAATAATTCTATTACGGTTTTTTCTCCAATCCCAGGAATTAAATCTAATTCGGTATCTAAAGCGGCTTTGCTTCTTTTTTGTCTATGGAAAGTAATTCCGAATCGGTGTGCTTCATTTCGTAAATGTTGTATGACCTTTAAGGATTCTGATTTTTTATCTAAATATAGTGGTATAGAATCTCCTGGATAATAAATTTCTTCTAATCGTTTTGCAATACCAATAATGGTTATTTTTCCTCTTAAACCCAATGCGTCCAGAGCTTTTAATCCTGAAGAAAGCTGTCCTTTCCCTCCATCTACAATCACTAGTTGAGGTAAAGGTTGATTCTCTTCTGTTAATCGTTTATATCGTCGATATACGACTTCTTCCATAGAAGCAAAATCATTGGCACCTTCTACCGTTTTTATATTAAATTTTCTATATTCTTTTTTACTGGGTTTTCCGTCTTTAAATACCACACAGGCAGCGACTGGATTAGTCCCCTGGATATTCGAATTGTCAAAACATTCGATATGTCTTGGTTCTTCGGGTAACCTCAAGTCTTTTTTCATTTGTGCCATCAAGCGTTTTATATGTCGATCAGGATCCATGATCTTGATTTGCTTAAAACGTTCTTGTCTATGGTATTTTGCATTTCTTAAAGATAAGTCTACAATCTTTTTTTTGTCACCTAATTGCGGAATTGTGATTTTTAGACCTTCTCCTACTTCTACATTAAAAGGAACAAATATTTCTTTAGATGTAGAGTTAAAACGCTGTCGGAGTTCAATAATGGCAAGTTCCAAAAGTTCTTTATCAGACTCGTCCAATTTCTTTTTAACCTCTGTAGTATGTGATCTAATTATCGCACCATAGGATAGTTGAAGAAAATTTATATACCCATAGGATTCATCTGATATGATAGAAAACACATCGACATTACTTATTTTAGGATTAACTACAGTTGATCTTGCCTGGTAGTTTTCTAGTATTTGTATTTTTTCCTTAATCCGCTGGGCATCTTCAAACTCCATTTTTTCTGCATGTATCATCATTTGACCTCTAAAGCGATTAAGAGAATCTTTAAAGTTTCCTTTTACAATTTGACGAATAGCTTCAAGGTTTTCGAGATATTCTTTTTCATCTTGTAACCCTTCGCAAGGTCCTTTACAATTACCTAAATGATATTCTAAACAGACTTTATATTTTCCATTATTTATTTTTTCCTGGGATAAATCATAAGTGCATGTTCTAAGCTGGTATAGTTCTTTAATAAGATCCAAAAGGACATGTACTGTTTTTACAGAAGTATAAGGGCCATAGTACTCTGAGCCATCTTTGATAAGATTACGAGTAAGAAATACTCTGGAGAAACGCTCTTTTTTGATACAAATCCAAGGATATGTTTTATCATCTTTGAGCATGACATTGAACCTGGGTAAATATTTTTTAATCAGATTGTTTTCTAATAACAGCGCGTCTGTTTCTGTTTCAACAACAATATGTTTTATAGTATGAATCTTCTTTACAAGAACCTTAGTTTTATAGTTATCATGATTCTTTGTAAAGTAAGAAGAGACTCTTTTTTTTAGATTCTTTGCTTTTCCTACATAGAGTATTGTATCGTCTTTATCATAATATTGATATACTCCAGGACTGGTAGGTAATATTTTAATTTGTATGTCTAAAGTAGCTTCTTGCATATTCGAATGGTAAAGTTAAGAGTTTACCTCAATTGTAATACGAATATTAGGAGTTTAAATTTTTGTTAAGTACTGTTTAGTGTTATGGTTTTCTATTAAATAGTGAGGATGTAATACAATGCTTATTGATTTTTATTACATTAGTAGCGCAATATCAATCATATCTTTTGGAGAAAGAAAAGAAAATAATTGGCAGGACTGATAAAGTGGATTTTCCTCTTTTAGAATTGAAAGATATCGATACCAAAATCGATACAGGAGTATATACTTCATCTATTCACTGTATTGATATAAGAGAGGTTGATCAAACATTGCAATGCAATCTTCTTGATATAGCGCATTCAGAACATAATGGCAAAAGATTTACATTTAAAAATTATGACATTACCGCAGTAAAAAGTAATAATGGAAAAGTAGAAGTGCGATATGCCATTAGAACACAAATTATTGTATTTGATAAAACGTATCCTATAACTCTTACATTATCTCCCCGTGATGATATGCGTTTTCCAGTGTTAATTGGCCGTAAATTTTTAAGTGGTAAGTTTTTGGTTGACCCCCAATTAGAAAATCAGTCTTATAATAGAAAACGGTAATGAATATCAAAATCTTGTCGCGTGGCGCAAATTTATATTCTACTGATGTTTTGGTTCAGGCAGCAGTAAAACGAAAGCATAATGTACAGGTAATAGATCCTCTTAATTGCGATATTATCATTGAAAAACAAAAGCCTGAAATTTATTATCGAGGTAAAAAATTAGATCATGTAGACGCTGTGATTCCCAGAATTGGAGCTTCTATTACTTTTTACGGGACTGCGGTAGTACGACAGTTTGAGTTAATGAATGTCTTTACTACGCTTAAATCACAGGCGTTACTACAATCTAGGGATAAACTAAGAAGTTTACAAATATTATCTAAAGCAGGATTGGGACTTCCGAAAACAGTATTTACCAATTATTCTAAAGATGTTTCTGAGGTTATATCTCATGTAGGAGGAGCTCCTTTAATTATTAAATTATTAGAAGGAACCCAGGGATTAGGAGTTGTGTTGGCCGAAACTAAAACTGCTGCGGAATCTGTGTTAGAAGCTTTTAATGGATTACAGGCTCGTGTAATTGTACAAGAGTTTATAAAAGAAGCCAGAGGAGCAGATATAAGAGTTCTTGTTGTTGATGAAAAAGTAGTCGGAGCTATGAAAAGACAAGGTAAAGAAGGTGAGTTTCGATCTAATTTACATAGAGGAGGTAGTGCATCGGTGATTACTCTTAGTGAAGAAGAAGAACAAGCTGCTATAAAAGCAGTGAAAGCTTTAAAAATGGGTGTAGCAGGTGTAGATATGCTACAAAGTGATAGAGGACCTCTCATTCTCGAAGTTAATTCTTCTCCAGGTTTAGAAGGTATAGAAAAAGCTACAGGAAAAGATATCGCAAAAACCATTATTCGTTATATTGAAAGAAGTTTATAATACAATGACCAAAGTAACAGGAAAAAATATACTTAATATTCTTGGTAAAGAAGTATTGCCCGGGACAAGTACAACAATAAATTTTAATATAGCCAAGTTATATACTTCTACCAAGGTAGAAATACCTATAATTATAGAAAGATCAAAAAAGCCAGGTCCTACAGTGCTTATTACTGCAGGAATTCATGGAGATGAGATCAACGGAGTAGAAGTTGTGAGGCAGATCATTGCAAAAAAAATCAATAAGCCTGCAAAAGGTAGTATCATATGTATTCCTGTACTTAACGTATTTGGTTTTTTGAGTATGGATCGTTTTTTTCCTGATGGTCGAGATCTTAATCGGGTTTTTCCAGGAACCAAAAATGGATCTCTAGCCAGTCGCTTTGCTTATCAATTTATAAATGAGATTTTACCAGCAGCAGATTTTTGTTTAGATTTTCATACCGGAGGGGCCAGTAGATTTAATGCTCCACACATCAGAGTGGATCCTAAAAATGAAAGATTGATAGCTTTGGCAAAAATTTTTAATGCTCCGTTCACTCTTTTTTCTAAGAATCTTGAAGGATCATATCGAGCTACCTGTGCCAAAAAAGGAAAAGATATATTATTATTTGAAGGAGGAAAATCCCAAAACAGTAGTAAAGAAATAGCCAGAGAGGGAGTACAGGGAACCATGCGGATACTAGATCATCTGGGAATGCTGAACACCGAATTTGAATCTCTAGTTCAGAAATCGGATACTCAAATTGTCATAAAAAGCGTATGGATGCGCGCAAAATATAGTGGTTTATTGCATATTAAAGTACCCATTGGAAAACATATAGAAAAAGGAGAGATTATGGCAACAATTACAGACCCTTATGGTAAGATGAGGCATGTGGTTAAAGCAAATAATGAAGGGTATGTGATAAATGTAAATGAATCTTCAATTGTATATAAAGGAGATGCTATTTTTCGTATAACTAAAGAATTAGTCAATGAATAAAAAAGAACTACGAGCTAAATATAAAACCCTTAGATCTCATTTAAGTAACGAAGAAGTTGAGAATCTAAGCATTGATATAGCAAATCGATTGCTCGAATTACCTATTTGGGAAAAGTCGTATTATCATATTTTTTTATCTATTGATCAAAAGAAAGAGATCAACACAGAATTTTTGTTGAATATTCTCCTGGGAAAGGATAAAAATGTCATCGTATCAAAAAGTAATTTTAAAGAGAATACATTGCAGCATTTTTTACTTACAGATACCACTGCGTTAAAAGTGAATTCTTGGGGAATTCCGGAACCAATTGATGGGATCCCAATCCCCGAAGATAAAATAGAAGTAGTTTTTGTGCCTTTATTAGCATTTGATCAAAATGGGAATAGAGTAGGTTATGGAAAAGGGTTTTATGATAAGTTTTTGGCAAAATGTAATCCCAATACTTTAAAAATTGGCCTTTCTTTTTTTTCTGCTGAAGAAGAAATAGAAAATGTAACGACAGCAGATATACCACTTGATTTTTGTGTTACTCCAACAGAGGTTTACTCTATTAAGAAGTAAATAGGATTTTCTGAAATAAAGAATACTTTTGTATATTAGATATTTTAACTTGTATCCTCTAAAAAATGCCCCAAAATATAGAAAGTGTTTGCATCATTGATGATGACCATATTTATATTAATCTACTAAGCAAGATCATTGAATTAAAAAAACTATCAGAGTCTGTTTTAGTTTTTAACAATGGTAAAGAAGCTTTAGATTTTTTTCTACAGTCTTTACTGAAAGAAGAAAACGAAGAGGTGCCACAGATTATCTTTTTAGATCTTAATATGCCAGTTATGGATGGTTGGGAATTTTTGAATGAATTCTCTAAAATCAAAAATCAAATTAGAAAAAAAATTAGCCTTTATGTAGTAAGTTCTTCTATAGATTCCAGAGATATAGAACGTGCCAAATCTATTGATATAGTGTCGGATTATCTTACCAAACCCATTAAGTTAGATGACTTCGAGAGAATATTGATATAGTTAGAATTTAATACTTATTTTATTTTTTCGGAAATGCTTTTTTGTTAAAAACAATCAATAAGAATACACCAATACTTATTGCAGAATCGGCAATATTAAATACAGGATCAAAGAATGAAAAATGTTTGCCTCCCATAAACGGAATCCAATCTGGCAGAATATCATCATAGAAGGTAAACTGAATCATATCGACTACCTTACCATAAAAAATACTTTCGTAACCACCACCTTCTGGTAAGAAACTTGCAATCTCCACAAGTGTGCTTTCACTAAATAAGATACCATAAAAGATAGAATCAATAATATTTCCAAAAGCACCAGCAAAAATTAATGCAATGCAGAAGGTAAGAATAGTAGGGCTGTTTTTGCGAACAGAATCGTACAACCAATATCCGATTCCTGTAATGGCAACTACTCTAAATAAAGTAAGAATAAGTTTTCCATAATTACCCGGAAGTTCAAATCCCCAGGCCATCCCTTTATTTTCTACAAATATGATGCGAAACCAACCGAATACTTCGACACTATCATGAAGAGTAAAATGAGTTTTAATATAAATTTTGGTGATCTGATCAATAAGTAACACTAAAATTATAACTAAAATAGATTTCTTTAAAGACATATAAGTATTAATTTGCTTGGCTGTTAAAAGCGACGGACAAAAATAGTGTTTTATTTTGTTTTATAGATACTTATTGTTTTAGCTACAAGATTTATGAATTTTTGTTCAGCATTAAGATAAAATTTATGACTAGTCTTCTTTTAGTATTTTTTCAACATATTTGATCCATTGATAATCAGGAATGCTCTTGTCGATATAATAATCTGGTTGAATACCTTTATTATCAATTGTCATTTCTGGTATTCTCATACTTTTGGATAAACTATATCCCAATTGTAGATCTTTACAGGGAGAATCAACAAAATTCATGTTTGAAATATCTAAAACACCGGTTGTAGTAGTGCCATAGAGTTTCACTTTTTTACTTTGCTTTGCTGCTAATAAAAATTGTTCTGTTGTACTGCCATTATTTTTATTAATTACAATAGCAACATTTTTTGGGTAAGGGTAGATAGTATCTATTTTTTTGATATCTATTATGGTGTCATCAAGATTTACAAATTCACCAATATGCTTATTCAATTTTTCCAACCCTTCTTTTGCCCATTTCTTTTCTTCAGCAGACCAGCTAGGGTCCTTCATGAATTTCTTCATTCGATTATTATTAAGTGGTGTCGATAGCAGTTTAACACCTACTGTGCGTATAGGGTTAGTATACAAATAAGGAATGATTTTTTTATAGCTAGCATCACTTCCTCCACCATTATTTCTTACATCAATGATGAGGTTTTTTTTACGAGTCAACTGATCGTGATTAACCATAATCAAGCTGTCTATATATTTTTTGTTAGAATATGAAAATGATGGAATTCTAAGAAGAATGGTATTGTCATTTAACTCTTTAATCATAGGGTTTTGGGCTTTGATTAACGCGAAATGTTCTTCTATCGTTTTATCAACTTCAAAATATGGTTTTAACCTTTTTAAAGTGATAAAGCCCATTTGTAGGTAATTTTTTCCAACCAATTTTATATCTTTAAATATTCTGGCAGAATGATCTTTCATGTAATAAACAGCTTCTTTCTGGTCATTTTCAGAAACTTTGACCCTAAATTTGATTTGATTTTTTTTCCAGTAAACTCCATCAGCTTCAAGAACAAATCCAATATATTCGTTTTTGGTTTTTATGACACCAATTTTATACGGTTTTGATTCCCATACCCCTTCATAAGTAGTGTTTTTTAATTTAGAAATATAGTGTTCGAATTCTTTTTCTCCTATATCATATTTTTCCCAATCCTTAAATTGATCTAAAGTTTCAGTATCAGAAGATCCATTTTGAACTTTGTTTTGTTGATTATTAATCCGTACTCCTATATGCCCAGATCTAAAAAACCGAAGCCAGTCATTTAGTACAGAAGAGCATTCCTTAATGGTTTTAACAGGTTTTATTTTAGCTCTAAATTTTTTATTATGGTTTGCATAAAGGTCTTCTCCTTTTTGCTCTAATGTATAAAGAAAACCAGCATCGTTTTCTTCAAATGTTTTCTTTAACCAGTTGAAATTATCTTCGCAAGAACAATTTTGTGAAAAAGTAAAAAATGAAGTGAAAAAGAATAAAAGAAATACTGGTTTCATTACATTGGATATTTACTGTTGTATAATAGAAAACAATTACCTTATTTTTCTAAGGCAATTGTTTTCATATTCTTCTCATTATTGTTTTCTAATAAATATACTTCCACTCACGGTTCCAAGTTTTAGCTCGCTTCTTACGTCTCCAAAAGTACCTGTTACTTTACTCCCTACTACTCTGTTTTTACCATGATCAAATTTCATGTCTTTATCAGAATAAATCATTCCGGTAACTGTTTCAGCTTTTAATCTCGATTTTGAAACATTGATGTCTATATCACCACTTATGGTTTTAAGATTAAGATCTCCATTGTAGTTTTTTATATCGATATTTCCACTAATAATATCTACAATTAATTCTCCCTGATAATTTTCAGACTGTACGTTTCCAGAAATGCTTTTTACTCTTAGAGTAGAATTTTTTGGAAGATACAAGGTGTACATAGCATCAATATCTAAATTATTACAAGGACCCCAATTGTTTTTACGGTTTGATCCACCACGTTCTTTTTTCCACTTGTCGAATAGATCACCATAGTCTGATGATATATCCAGAACAGATGAGGTGTTCTTTATTTTTAAGTTAAAATAATCGTCAAATTCACCGCCATTAATACTTACACTGGCTTTTAAAGATACGTTGCTTTTGTCCCATGTTTTGATAACGATGTCTTGGGCAAATTTAAATTCTACTTTGATTAGATCGGCAGAAGTGGTAAGTTCTTTTTGGATTACTTTCTGTGCATTTATTTGTAATGAAACAAAGCACAATAGGATGAGTTTTAATACAGTTTTCATGTTCGTTGTTTTTTTTGATTAATTGATGACCTCTACTATTTTTTTCTCAGGTAAATATTTCCTGTGGATGACCTTAGGGTAATATCAACTCCACCATTATTTATTTTGGTGTTTATAGCTCTTCTGCCACTGATTACTTTCATGTCTTTATGTTCAACGGGGAATTTTATATCAAAATCAGTATAGATTTCTCCCATAGAAGTTTTTAATTCTAGGTTTGCAGGAGTGCTAGATGGCAGACTTACATCGATCGCTCCCGTAGCAGATACAATAGAAATTGGTGAACTTTGGCTTACTTTGTCGAATACAATATTAATCTCACCTGTTGCAGTTTTGGCTACAATTGGACCTGTAACATTTTTTAATGTAATACCTCCAACATTGGTTCTTGCTTCTATTTCGGCAGAAAACCCATTAAAAGATAAGCTTCCCAGATTACTACTCTCTGTAGTGATGTTGATCTCTTTTGGGAGATAGATTTCTAAGGTCTCGCTATGCATACCTTTTAAGTTTCTGATAATAAGCGTTTCTCCTTCTTTTTGAATATAAATCCCTATACCGGTGTTGTCGCTTCCGCCAGAATACACGGCCTTTAATCCTCTGGCTTTTTCGGGAGTTTTTCTTCCTTCTCCTTTGATCAATACTTCATTTTGACTGTGAGTTTTTGCGATAACTCCAGATTCTGAAGCTATTCTTACTTTTTTGACTCCTTGTAGAGAGTGTTTATAATCTTGTGCGGTTAGATTTCCTGCTACTATAAATACTAGTAATGCGATTGCTATTTTCTTCATGACTATTTGTTTTTTGATTGTACTTTTAAATTAAATTGGGCAACCCAATTTTTACCTGATCTTTTACATAATCTGGTGTTTCTTCTTTCTGAAGTAATTTTTCCATAGAAGGAACTGCGCGTTTTTCCTGAATAGAAACTAATATTTGAATTAATTCAATTTGTATACCTGGATCTTGTTCAATATCCAAGGCATTGATTAATGCTTTACGAACCATCTCAGAATCCGAAAATTTTGCCAGTGCTTCTGCTGCAGCTAATCGCACATTGGTATGATCGTCATAATGCATTTTATTGATTAAAGCGTTTAAGATGTCATTTCCTGGTTTTTCAAATTCTTCTGCGTAGTTTACAGCCTGTAGGCGTTTGCTTGCAGATTCATTTTCTATTAAAGAAATAGTCATCGTTTGCTTCATTTGATATTTTTCTTTTTCTAATACTGCCATTTCTTCAGAAAGTGATGCGGTATTCTCTAGTTTTCCGTAGAAATACCCCGAAAGAACAAGTGCAATAGTTGCAGCGATCTGCAAAGCTGTTTTCCAGGAGCTTTTGGTTGTTGGATTTAAGGATACAATCTTAGGATCATTGACTCCCTCTTTTTCTTTCTTCAACATTTCCTCAAAGTTCATTTGTAAACTTTGATCAGGAAGTTCCTGAGAAGAAGTGTTATGTATAGCTTCAAAAACGGTTTGAAGTTCTTGTAGGGCTGTTTTGCACTGTTTACAGCTTTTGAGATGTACTTCTACTTTTTGATATGTTTCCTGATCCAGATTATGATCTATATAATCAATCAGTTGATTTTGTATGTCTTTACAGTTCATAACAGTTATATGTTTTGTAAATAATAATCTTTTAGTTTATGGATAGCCCGATGAACTTTGGTTTTTACAGCTCCTGCTGTAGAGCCCGTGATCTCGGCTATTTCCTGATACTTTATTCCTTGATATCGATTCATAACAACGAGCTCTTTATCAGTTTTATTAAGTTGATTTAATGCTCGATATAATTCCTCATTAGTCTCCTTTATTTCGATATTATCTTGCTCTTTTTGTTCTATTTTATATTCGACATTTTCAAAGCGTTGAGCGACTGTTTTTTGACTTTGATAATGATCGCTAAATATATTTCTGGCAATGGTATAGATCCACGATGAAAACTTTCCTTTTTTATAAGAGGATCTATATTTAATCGCCTTATAGAAAACTTCTTGTGTAATGTCCTGGCTGATCTCCCGATCTCTCGTCATTTTTAATAAGAAATTAAAGATTTTGATATGGTATCTTTCAAAAAGGACACTCATTACATCCAGATTACCATTGGATACCAGAATCATTAATTCTTCGTCAGTTAGATTTTTCAAGATGTTACTCTTTTGGTTGGTTTCTATTACTAATACCTTGTTTTTTTAAAAAGGTTACATTTAATATCAGATAAATCAAATTCTTTTAGTCTCATTTTATAATCTATTTAATATAAGATAAAAAAAAGACCTCACTGGTTTAAAAACCGGTGAGGTCAAATCTAAAATTATAGATTATTTTTTTGTATTTAACTCTGCATATTTTTTGCTTCGATACTTAATGTAGCATGTGGAACCAGTTTTAATCGATCAGGATTAATTAATTTTCCTGTTACACGACAAATACCATATGTTTTGTTTTCAATACGTAATAAAGCATTCTTTAAATCGCGTACAAATTTTTCTTGTCTAATAGCAAGTTGTGTATTTGCTTCTTTAGACATAGTTTCACTTCCTTCTTCAAATGCCTTGAACGTTGGTGAAGTGTCATCTGTACCGTTATTTCCGTCATTTTTGTAAGCACTTCTTATTAATTCTAAATCTTTCTGTGCTTTTTCCATTTTTTCTACGATGATTTCCTTAAACATCGTTAAATCAGCGTCGCTGTACCTTACTTTGATATCTTCTGCCATACTTCTTAATGTTTTTTTATTATCAATTGGGTTGCAATGTCGTCAAACGCAATTTCTGTACCATTTATTACATCTGATGCAAATTCAATTGTCTCGGTTAAGGTTTCATTTTTAATATAATTCTCATTAGTGGCGATAGCTTCTTTAATAGCTTCATTTTCTTGGAAAACAATTTTTATCTTATCAGTCACCTCAAGACCACTATCTTTACGAATGTTTTGAATACGATTTACAAGCTCTCTGGCGATTCCTTCTTTTTTAAGCTCAGAACTTATCGTTACATCCAATGCTACAGTCAAAGTTCCAGAATTTGCTACTAACCAACCTTCAATATCCTGAGAGCTTATCTCTACATCATCGGTACCTAATGTAATAATTTTATCATTAATTTCTACATCAAAATGCCCTGTTTGTTCAAGAATTTTAATGGTTTCTTGATCGAATGACTGTATCTTACTGGCAATCAGTTTCATATCTTTACCAAAGCGAGGGCCTAATGTTTTAAAATTAGGCTTGATTTGCTTTACCAGAATACCCGATGCATCATCTATAAGCTCTATTTCTTTAACATTAACTTCACTTTTTATAAGATCTGCAATATCATTGATTTCATTCTTTTCGGCTTCGTTTAGCACAGGAATCATAATACGCTGTAATGGCTGTCGAACTTTGATTTTTTCTTTTTGACGAAGAGAAAGTACCAAAGAAGATATAGTCTGCGCTTTCTGCATCTTGTGTTCTAAAGGTGTATCTACAAAATCCTGATTATACTCAGGGAAATGCGCTAAATGAACACTTTCAAAATCTTCTTTTTGTGTCCCTGTTACCAAATCTTTATATAATCGATCCATAAAAAATGGTGCTACCGGTGCTCCTAATTTAGCAATGGTTAACATACAGGTATACAATGTTTGATAGGCAGAAACTTTATCTTTTTGATAATCGCCTTTCCAGTATCTCCTTCTACTTAAGCGTACAAACCAGTTACTTAGATTTTCCTGAACAAAATCAGAGATTGCTCTGGTTGCCTTTGTAGGCTCGTAATCATTATAATAGGTGTCTACATTTTTGATCAAGGTATGTAGCTCACTTAGAACCCAACGATCAATCTCAGGACGTTCTGCTAATGGGATGTCGGCTTCAGTATAAGTGAAATTATCGATATTGGCATATAAAGTAAAGAATGAATACGTATTATATAGTGTGCCAAAAAATTTACGGCGAACCTCTGCAATTCCTTCAGAATCAAATTTCAGGTTATCCCAAGGATTGGCATTACTAATCATATACCATCGGGTAGCATCTGGTCCAAAAGTTTTTAAAGTCTCGAAAGGATCAGCTGCATTACCTAGTCTTTTAGACATTTTCAGTCCATTTTTATCTAATACAAGACCATTAGATACTACATTTTTATAGGCAACATCATCAAAGATCATGGTTCCTATTGCATGAAGTGTATAGAACCATCCACGAGTTTGATCTACTCCTTCGGCTATAAAATCGGCTTTTCTTCCTCCTGCTTCTACCTTTTCTTTATTCTCAAAAGGATAATGCCATTGCGCATAAGGCATTGACCCAGAGTCAAACCATACATCGATAAGATCGCTTTCGCGTTTCATAGGTTTTCCTGTAGGAGATACTAAGGTAATTTGATCTACCACATTTTTATGAAGATCAATTTTATCATAGTTCTCTTCGCTCATATCGCCAACTGCAAAGTCTGCAAATATATCTGCTTCGAGTGCCCCTGCCTTAACCGCTTTACTCATTTCGGTTTTTAATTCTTCAACAGAGCCGATGATAAGTTCTTCTTTACCATCTTCTGTTCTCCAGATTGGTAATGGAACACCCCAGAATCGAGATCGAGATAGATTCCAATCATTAGCATTAGCCAGCCAGTTACCAAAACGGCCCTCACCAGTTGCTTTAGGTTTCCAATTGATACCCAGATTAAGCTCATGCATACGATCTTTAAAATCGGTTACTTTTATAAACCACGAATCTAAAGGATAATATAAAACAGGTTTATCGGTACGCCAGCAATTTGGGTAACTGTGTACATATTTCTCGACCTTAAAGGCTTTATTTTCTATTTTTAGTTTAATGGCTATTTCTACATCAACAGATTTCTCTGGAGCTTCACCATCATCGTAATATTCATTTTTAACATATTTACCACCCAAATCACCCATTTGCAAGATAAATCGCCCTTGTAAATCAACAGTAGGTACAAGGTTATCATTTTCATCCATTACTAATAATGCAGGTACTTCGGGCTTTGCTTGTTTGGCTACTAGTGCATCATCTGCACCAAAAGTTGGCGAAGTATGTACTATCCCGGTTCCATCTTCGGTAGTTACAAAATCACCTGCAATGATTCTAAAGGCATTCTCTGGGTTATGGTATGGTTGCACATAATCTATAAGTTGCTCATAACGGATATCTATCAGATCTGCTCCTTTACATTCCTTTAAGATGAAATAAGGAATCTTTTTATCTCCTTCTTTGAATGTAGTTAGTTCTTCTTTAGTTTCTGCCTGCACAAACTTGCCGGCAAATTGTTTTCCTACCAAATTTTTTGCAAGAACAACATGAATCGGTTCAAAAGTATATTGATTAAATGTTTTTACAACTACATAATCAATTTTGAGACCTACTGTTAATGCTGTATTCGAAGGAAGAGTCCATGGAGTTGTCGTCCAGGCCAAAAAATAAATAGCTTCTTCTATCTCCTGCAAAAACGAAGGCAATGTTTCTTTTTTAGCTTTAAATTGAGCTACAACTGTTGTGTCGGTAACATCCTGATACGTACCAGGTTGATTAAGTTCGTGTGAGCTTAGTCCTGTACCTGCTTTAGGAGAGTACGGCTGTATCGTATATCCTTTGTATAATAATCCTTTTTTATAAATCTGAGAAAGTAACCACCATACACTTTCCATATATTTAGATTTATAGGTGATATATGGATCCTCCATATCTACCCAATATCCTATTTTTTGTGTAAGATCATTCCAGATATCGGTATAACGCATCACAGCTTTTTTACAAGCTTCATTATACTCTTCTACAGTGATTTTTTTACCGATGTCTTCTTTGGTAATTCCTAATTCTTTTTCTACACCAAGTTCTATCGGAAGTCCGTGTGTATCCCACCCGGCTTTACGTTGCACCTGATATCCTTTTTGTGTCTTATAGCGACAAAATATATCTTTAATTGCACGAGCCATTACATGATGAATTCCCGGTAATCCATTTGCTGAAGGAGGACCTTCAAAAAAGATAAACGGTTTTGCTCCATCTCGTTCACTAATACTTTTTTCAAATATGGTATTCTGTTGCCAGAAATCCAGTATTTCGTCAGCTACTTTAGGTAAGTCAAGTCCTTTATATTCAGGAAACTTCGTGCTCATTTGATCGTTCTTTCTATTAAGTGTGCGAAAATAAGGATTTTCTGGAAAAAAGAAGGGTGAATTTGGAATGTGATATGAAATAATTGTTAGGTAAATATGATTTTTTAACATAGAATTCAATTTTTCATTGAATTTTTATCGAAAACACACCTAGTAGTAGTAATATTAATTTTGAAATAAACGATATGTAATGTCGAATAATGAGATCTCTTTTTAAAATCATTTGCCAGCGGTTAGATTTTAGTATTTTTAGGCGACGAAATAATTACATGTGATTTTGTATTGATCTATTCAATACAGATCTGATCTCTAAATATAGTATAAACAGATGAAAGAAACTCTAGATATTGTATTACTCCAATCTCATCTGGCATGGGAAAACCCAGTACAGAATCGTGCAGCTTTTACTCAAAAAATTAATTCGATATCCCAGAAAGTAGATCTAATTATTTTACCCGAAATGTTCACTACAGGGTTTACAATGAATGCTATCGAAGTAGCAGAAAAAATGGGTGATGATACTTTACAATGGCTAGCGAAAATGGCCAAATCGGGGGATTGTGCAATTGTGGGAAGTATTATTATTGAAGAAAAAGGAAACTATTATAACCGATTGGTCTTTATGCTTCCTGATGAAACTTATGAGATGTATGATAAACATCAGTTATTTACACTAGCCAAAGAACAAGAAGTTTTTACCGCAGGCCAAAAAGATGTGATTATAGAATATAAAGGTTGGAGAATTAAGCCTCTAATTTGTTATGATCTCAGATTTCCGGTATGGGCAAGAAATACTTCGGGATATGATGTATTGTTATATGTTGCCAGTTGGCCAAAACCTCGTATTGATGCATGGGATGCATTGCTAAAAGCAAGAGCTATCGAAAATATGTGTTATTGTATCGGGGTAAATCGTGTTGGTCTTGATGGTAAAGGATATGAATACAATGGTCACTCTGGAGTATATAATGTTTTAGGAGATTCGGTTTTAGAAGAAAACCCTGTCGAGAGAGAAGCTATTTTATATGCAACATTAGATATTTCTCATGTTAAAAAAATAAGAAATAAATTACCTTTTCTTGATGATAAAGATAATTTTAAATTAATCTAATGTGAAGGTTTGTTTTATTTCCCAGTTTGCTCTAACATCTATTGGTTCTGCAAAGTAGCGGATTTCTTCAGGTTGTATTCCTTTTAAAAAATTACCGCTGTCCCACTTACCATTATTATTACGGTCAAAAACGATTCTGATGTAATATTTAGACGGGTCGAGATAATCAAAAACCAAAGTTTCCTGACGTTGCACATTTTTTTCTGAAATCACTTCTTCTTTTTCATTTGTGACTTGAACCAAAATTGGATAAGCTTCTACTTTTTGGAGTGTTAAGAAAATAGTCCCGTAATCGGTTAATTTCTTTGTCCGGAAATTGATTTTTATAGTATCATTAACATTGCCTGTGAAATCTTTAATAGCTTCTGGCAAAAACTGTAAACTGTAGGCATTATTTTCTGTTTTTTCAAAAGCTAGTTGTGCTTCATTTTTTGCGATATCTAATTTGATAGAAAAAGGAATCTCAAGTGTATCCTTATCAGTTAGAGAGATGAGTTGCTCATTAATGCTGTCCAGTGCGGTATTTGCTGTAAAAACAAAATCTTTATTAGGTGGAAGTGTAGCTCCAATATAAGAGGATACTACAAGAGAATCTTTATACTGATCTTTAAATCTGGTAAGTACAGTATCTCGATATTTTTTGACATTGGTTACTTCGAATAATAATGAATCAGCTTTAAAAAATGGTCTAAACCAATAGTGCAATGTATCTTTGTTTTTATCGGGAAAGATTCGAGTTTCAAATGTATCTGGTGCGTCACTTAGCAACTTAATTTTCATACTATCTACTTCACCTTCATATGGAAAAATAAATTTGTTTTTTGAGACTTGTTTAGGATTTAGCGCTTTAAAATCCAGGGTTTCTTTAAATATATTAAGATTAAAGACTTTAGCGGTATCTTCAGGAAGTGATATTATCTCTTCATAAAACCCTATTTTATCCTGTTTAGGTTCATAGATATAGTTATTAGAAACATCTTTTAAAGCAATGAGTTTAAATTTTCCTTCTTTCAGATTATGCAGACTAAAAGCTAAGCTATCTAAGGTATTAGTAATATATCTGGGAACAGTCTTATATACTAGTGAATCTGAGTAGTTTTCATCAATTTCATATAAAGCTACTGTAATATAAGGATCTACCTTTTTTTGAATGGCATCACCAACAGTACCTTTTATACTTAAAGAATCAAGAGAGTCTCCTGTAGAAAAAACATATCTAAAAAAAGAATTAGGGTTTTCTTCGTTATTATCTACTACACTTTCACCAAAATTAATACTATAGGTTGTGTTTTCTAATAAGGTGTCAAGAAATTTAATTTTTATGTATTTACTGGCTCCTCCCAAAGGAGTGATGGTTGGTTTAGGATCCATAGGAGGAGAAACGATGATTTGTTTTTGCGGATCTTTTAATTTTACATATTCATCAAAATAAATTCTGATCTCGTTTTTGTCAAAATTTGTAGAGAAATTGGGAGGCATAGCTTTTATAAAAACCGGAGGAGTCTCATCTTTAGGACCACCGGTTATAGAACCTTTTTTGGCACAACTAACCACGATGACAAGTGACGCCAAGGTAAGCAATATCATATTTATTCTTTTGCTCATATCTCCGCAATAATTTTAGGACACAAAGAAACAACTATATTTAAAAAACAAAAAACTTAATGAAATTCTATTTAAGAGCGAATTCAAAATTGGCATATAAATAGAAATACTTTGTATCAATCTCACTTGTATAAAAGGTTTCAAATGTAAATTTATTGTATATCAGACTTTATTCTAATTACTCTGTTATAGCTATTGTGGCGACACTTATTTTGATACCAGGAATAGATTTTAACGCATTTACACAGGATTCTATTGTTGCACCTGTTGTAACAATATCATCAACCAACAAAATATGCTTGTTTACAAGTAAGGACTCATTTTGAATCCCGAATGTTTCAACAGTGTTTATCCATCTGCTAAGTCTTCCGTGTTTGGATTGTTTTTTATTGTAGGAAATTTTTTTCAAAACAGAATCAACATATTCGGCATTTAGTTTTTTGGCAATTTCGACTCCGAATTTTCCTACTTGATTATATCCTCTTTCCTGTAATCTCTTTTTGTGTAAAGGAACTGGGATTACAGAATCAATAAACTGGTATCCAGATGTTTGAATTAACTCCTCGCCGAGCCATTTTCCTAGCTCTTCTCCTATCTCTTCTCTTCCTCGATATTTTAAGTTATGAATTAAATTTTGTACTAAGCTATCTTTATGAAATACAAATAAAGCAGTAGCATTTTCAATTTTGACGCGACCATAAAATACTTTTTCAATTTTTTTTGCGTTTACGTTATGGAAATTGCCCAAAGGAAGCTCGTGTCTGCAAGAAGTGCACAGTAACCTTTCATTAGTATATAGAGGGCTGTCACAGGCAGCACAATATATAGGATAGAATAAATACGCTAAGTCTCTTAGCATTTTATTAGGGAGATTAACATTAATTATTATATTTAGCTATTAAAATAACCATCAAAAATTATAAATCTTAATTATGACAACTCAAAACAATAACTTAACCCTTAAGATTCTTATCGGTGTTCTAGGAGCACTGTTACTTATTCTAGGGATATTTACGTATAAGTTTTACAACGAAGAGAAGCAAAATAAAGCAATTTTGCAACAAGAAAAGGATCTTATTGAAAGTGAATTAGGAGAATTGATAACAAAGTATGACAATGCTATTGCTCTTAATGAAGTAATGGATGATCATTTACTTAAGGCTAAAGAACGTATTGTAGTCTTATTAGATAGTGTAAAAGATAATGATGCTAATCTGGCTTTGATCTCTCGATACAGAAGAGAAGTAGGTAAACTTAAAAAGGAACGTGAAAGATTGTTTAAGCTTGCAGATAGTTTAACGGTTGCAAATACGCAATTAACTACAGATTTAGATAGTACTTCTGTTGCATTAAATAAAAGAATAATCTTATCAGATTCGTTACAAACTCAAAACAGTAAACTTGCTGATATTGTAGAAAGAGGTTCGGCGCTTACGGCAGCAAATATCAAAGCAGAAGGAGTACGTGTACGTAACAGTGGTAAAATATCAACAACTTCTAAAGCAAGTAGAGCAGAAAAAGTAAGAGTTTGTTTTACACTTGCACCAAATAAATTAACAGAAAAAGGAGATAAAAACCTTTATGTACAGGTAGTTAATCCTGATAATGTTTTGATAGGAGATAAAATAGCTATAAACTTTGATAGTGCTACACTTACCTATAGTGGAACTAATAAAGTATTCTATGAAAATGAAGCACTGGATGTTTGTGTATTAGTAGATGCAGCAGAAGGTGAACTAGTTAAAGGAAACTATATTGTAAATGTATTCTCTGGACCAAAAATGATCTCAAACACTCAGTTTGAACTAAGATAATTTTTTTAGATACAGAATTAAAAACCGTCATATTGCTTAAAATATGACGGTTTTTTTATGCTTTTGTCAGAAATTACTTTCGATGAGTAACCCCTGCATTAGCAACTGATGAAGATTTTAATAAAAACAAAATCAGATTCGTTTTCAAATCATTTAAATTCAGTTATTTTTGCGCAATGGCAAAGCAAGAAGATAAATTTAAAAAGGTTATTGCCCATGCTAAGGAGTATGGGTATATTTTTGGTTCTAGTGAAATTTATGATGGACTGAGTGCGGTATATGATTATGGTCAAAATGGAGTAGAACTTAAAAAAAATATAAGAGAATATTGGTGGAAAAGCATGGTAAATATGCACCAGAATATTGTTGGTCTTGATGCTGCAATATTTATGCACCCTACAACCTGGAAAGCTTCGGGGCACGTAGATGCTTTTAGTGACCCTCTTATTGATAATAAAGATTCTAAAAAAAGATATAGAGCCGATGTACTTATTGAGGATTATGCAGAGAAGCTTAATCAAAAGGCTCAAAAAGAAATCGCTAAAGCAAAAAAACGTTTTGGAGATGACTTTGATGAAGCTCAATTTGTAGCTACTAACCCGAGAGTGGTAAAATACTTTTCTAAAAAAGAAGAGGTTATACAGCGTATGGCAAAATCTTTGGATAACGAAGATCTTGCAGATGTAAAGGCATTAATAGAAGAATTAGAAATTGCTGATCCAGAGACTGGTTCTAAAAACTGGACAGAGGTGCGACAATTTAACCTAATGTTTGGTACTAAATTAGGAGCATCTGCAGAATCTGCTACCGATTTATTCTTAAGACCAGAGACCGCTCAAGGTATTTTTGTGAATTTCTTGAATGTTCAGAAAACGGGACGAATGAAAATACCGTTTGGAATTGCCCAAACCGGAAAAGCATTTAGAAATGAGATCGTAGCGCGCCAGTTTATCTTTAGGATGCGGGAGTTTGAACAAATGGAAATGCAATTCTTCGTACGTCCTGGTGAAGAAATGAAATGGTACGAATACTGGAAAGAAACCCGATTAAACTGGCATTTATCACTAGGATTAGGTAAAGAGAACTATCGTTTTCATGATCATGATAAACTAGCACACTATGCGAATGCCGCAGCCGATATTGAGTTTGATTTTCCATTTGGATTTAAAGAATTAGAAGGAATTCACTCTAGAACAGATTTTGATCTTAAAGCCCATGAAGAACACTCAGGTAAAAAATTACAATTTTTTGATCCAGAGTTAAAAGAAAGCTATGTTCCTTATGTTGTTGAAACTTCGGTTGGATTAGACAGAATGTTCCTAGCTGTATTCTCTACCGCATTACAAGATGAAGAATTAGAAGATGGTAGCAGTAGGGTGGTATTGAAACTACCTGCAGTTGTTGCGCCAGTAAAAGCAGCAATACTTCCTTTGGTTAAAAAAGATGGCCTGCCAGAGATCGCAGAACAGATTGTTGATGATCTAAAATGGAAATTTAATGTCATTTATGACGAAAAAGATGCTATTGGACGTCGATATAGAAGACAAGACGCTAATGGTACCCCATTTTGTATCACAGTAGATCATGATACTAAAGAAGATAACATGGTTACGATACGAGATCGAGATACTATGGAGCAGAAACGAGTGGCGATTACAGAGCTTAAAGCCATCATTTCTGAAAAGACAGATGCCGAGTATTGGTTAAAATAATTTTGGGATAGGTTTTCCATGATAAAGCTGCTTCATTATGAGGCAGCTTTTTTATTTTAATAAAAACATAGATAAGATATAATCATTGACAATTATTGATAATTTTTTTTAAAATTAACCGTTTTTTTATCAATACTAAGGATAAAGTGCCTTATGGTTATCGTATTTTGAAGTTTAATTGTATTTTAGTCTCTAAGTAAAGAGCCAGATCTTAATATAAATTATTGCTTATGTTATTAAAGAAAATTGTAGTAGTTTCTTTTCTGTTTTTTGTTGCCATAGGATTTTCGCAAAAGAAAGAAACCATGAATGCTAGTATGGTAACTACTGCTGCTTATATGAGGGCAATAGAGCCATTGGCAGGAAAAAAATTATTACCTGGTGAATCAAGAGAAGGTAAGATTAATCCTAGAAGAACAGATGCGAATAAGATTGTTCCGGGAAAAGGTTTTCCAAAAGGAATGGATCCTTTACTTGCAAAACAAAAGAGCAATCAGATGATGAGAGCTGGTAAAGCTCCTTCTCTTACATTTGAGGTAAATTCTAGCAATAGAGCTCCTTCAGATCCTACAGGAGCTGTTGGTCCTAATCATTATGTAAGTGCCAAAAACTTTGCTTTTGCAATACACGATAGAAGTGGTAATGAGTTAGTGGCTTCATCATCATTAGCCAATATATTCCCAGGAGAAACTCTTGGAGATCCAATTGTATTTTATGATAGTTTTGCAGATCGATTTGTGATTACTCAGTTTTCTAATACTCCAAACGGATTTTTGGTAGCTGTAGGTCAAGGGCCAGACCCTGTAAATGATGGATGGTTTACATATAGATTTAATACAGAAGGATTTCCTGATTACACAAAATTTTCAATTTGGTCTGATGGATACTATGTAACGGCAAATAAAGATCAGAATTCGGTACAAACCAGTGAAATCGTGTTTGTGATCGAAAGAGAAAAAATGCTACAGGGAGCAGCTGAAGAAAATGTAAAAATGGTAGGTTTTCCGCTTCCAGGAGCTAGAATAGGTGGGTTTTACAGCCCGGCATCATTTAATGCTTTAGGAAAAACGTTACCTCCCGATGGTGATGCGAGAATTGTTTATTTTCAGGATGATGAATGGGAAGGTGTCGATCAGGATATTTTAAAACTATGGAAAATTGATGTAGACTGGGTTTCTCCCAGTCAATCAACAATTACAGAGGCCGAAGAGCTTGCAGTAACAATTTTTGACTCTACTTTTGATGGTGGGTCTTTTGGTAACTTACCACAACCAGGTAGTGATCGAAATATTGATGCATTGCAAGGTGCAGTTATGTTTGCCAGTAATTACAGGAGGTTTTGTAATTATAACTCTGTAGTACTTAATCATGTAGTAGATATAGATGCAGATGCAGATGATGTAGCAGGAATACGTTGGTATGAACTACGACAAAGTGGAGATGGTCAACCCTGGACTGTATTTCAAGAAGGAACCTATACCTCTCCCGATGGTAAAAGTGCATGGTGCGGGAGTATGGCTATGGATATTTATGGTAATATTGGTATGGGATATACTACAATGGGTACAACCAGTACCGGAGCAAGTGCAGATAGTTTTGCCTCAATTCGATATACTGGTAGACTTGCAGGTGACCCATTAGGAACAATGACTATAGCAGAACAAGATATCAAAATAGGAACCGATATACAACGCGAAGGAGATCCGCAACGATATGGAGATTATGCGCAACTTACTGTAGACCCTGTTGATGATCAAACATTTTGGCACATTGCAGAATATTTTGAAAATACAGGAGACAACTCAAGAAATGTAGTAGGTGTTTTTAAAGTGGCTGGTACAGTTACTACCGATGTGGGAGTAGTAAGTATAGATACCCCAGGAAATGATGCTACTTTTACCAATTCTGAAAACATTACTGTAACAGTTAAGAATTTTGGATCTACAGCTCAAAGTAATATTCAGGTTACATACTCTATTAATGGAGGGCCAGTAGTTAATGAGTTATTAGCAGGTCCTATAGCTCCGTTAGGAACAGCTTCCTTTTCATTTGCTACCAATGCAGATCTTAGTACAGAAAGAGTATATACTATAACAGCAGAAACTAATGCGGCGGGAGATACTAATCCAGAAAATGATTGTAGCGAAGTAACACTCAATAATTTATTTCCTATTGATGTAGGAGTAGGAGAATTATTATCCCCCGCTCCTGATAGTGGAATTACAGCTTCTGAAGAAGCAATTACAGTTACATTGTATAATTTTGGTTCTACTGCGCAAACTAATATTCCGGTTTTTTATACTTTAAATAACGGAACCAGAATAGAAGAAGTTTTTACAGGCACCTTGCAACCACAAGCAGAAGCAAGTTATACATTTACCACTTTGGTAGATATTACAGGAACAGGAACTTTCGAATTTCAATTAGGAACAGCTTTAGCTACAGATGAGAATACGGGGAACGATATGATTACCCGAACAATAGAAAGAACGTTTTGTAGACCAACATCAAATTGCACTCGATTTGAGGACGGAATTAAGTCTTTCGAATTGGCAAATGTTACGAATACTCAAATTACTTGTGATACAGGGTATGAGGATTTCAGGAATGATTTTACCATCAATTTAAATCGATCTATAGGAAACTATACATTAACCGTACAAACAGGGTTTGCAGACAATAATGGATCAGAGCGAGTATCTATGTGGATTGATTATAATGACAATATTGTTTTTGAAGAATCAGAATTGTTGGTAGATAACCAGATTATTGAAGCTGCTAATACAGATCAGGAGTTCACTATATCAATTGCTGCCGATGCTGTGTTAGGAAGCCATTTGCTTAGGATTCGTGCAGGTGATGTTAATACCAATAGTGGAGCCCCTCTTAATAATTCATGTGGTTCGATGGACTTTGGTACGACCCATGATTATACAGTAGAGTTAGGAGAAAATAAAGAACTGGATACCGGATTGATTGTAATTACAGAACCCGATAATCAATTCTTGATCACCAAATCAGACTCAGGCTCAGAAACTGAAACGAGACTTTATATTTTTAACATTCTAGGACAAGTTATCGTTTCTAATATAGTGAGAAAAGATGCTAATGGTAGATTTGTATACGATTTAGATATGTCCTATGCGAGATCAGGAGTCTATTTTGCACGATTTGGTAACAATAGAAAAGCAGACGCTACGAGGTTTGTTGTACAATAATACACTTATTCTTTACGTGTATTGATTTCTGTAATAGAAACCGGACGAGCATTGTTGCATCTACTTGCCATTCTAAGGCTGCCAAATTTTACCCAAACATGTTTGGGAACCTCGGCTTTAAAAAACTCACTAAGATTAATAGGATCCAGATTATCTTTATATTCTTCAACATTTAGAATATAAGGACACCCTTCAGATTTACTACTCACTATGGTGCCTTTGCTAAACCCTTTTTCTACCATTTCTTTTGATGTTATAAGTTGAGTGCCACTTTTTGAATCCGAAGTATTCTTAGCATCTACTCTCTTTGCAGGAACACAATTGTATGCATTAAATAGTAGAAGCAAGCAGGCCATTTTAAGCATGTTTTTCATGATTTGTGGTTGTTTACTATAAAGATCATAAAAAATTATTACAATATGATGGGATTTATATACCAATTTAAATTCATAATAGATGATTAAAATGTATCGATATGACACTTCATTTTTTATTTTTACTAAAATTTAAACCACAATTCAATGAAAATCGTCTCCTATAACGTAAACGGAATTAGAGCAGCAATAAACAAGGGGTTTTTAGAATGGTTACAGCAAACTGACCCCGATGTGATCTGTCTTCAGGAAATAAAAGCAAATAAAGAACAGTTAGATCTCGATCTGTTTTCAGAAGCCGGATATCCACATAATTACTGGTACAGTGCTCAGAAAAAAGGATATAGTGGTGTTGCTATTCTATCAAAAACGAAACCTGATCATGTAGAGTATGGTACCGGGATTGATTATATGGATTTTGAAGGTCGTAACCTGAGAGCTGATTTTAATGGAGTATCGGTAATGAGTTTATACCTACCCAGTGGCACCAATATGGATCGTTTGGAACATAAGCTAAAATATATGGCAGATTTTCAAACCTATATAAATGAATTAAAAAAAGAGCATCCCAACCTGGTGATACTAGGAGATTATAACATCTGTCATAAAGCAATCGATATTCATGATCCAGTACGTAATAAAAAAGTATCAGGGTTTTTGCCAGTAGAGCGTGAGTGGATAGGTAATTTTATGGATAGTGGTTTTATAGATTCTTTCAGGCATTTTAATACAGAACCACATCAATATTCATGGTGGAGTTATAGAGCTAATGCCAGAGCGAATAATAAAGGATGGCGTTTGGATTATGGTATGGTATCTCAACCTTTACAAGATAATTTAAAAAGAGCCGTTATTCTATCAGAAGCCAAACATAGTGACCATTGCCCTATTGTAGTCGAATTAGATGTGTAGATTTTGTTGACGAAATTAAAAATATAGTAACCCCATAAACAACATAAAATGATAAAAAGAATTGTATCTGTTATACTTGTTGGTACTCTTATGACTTCTTGTGTTTCTTCTAAAGTATACAAAGAATTGGAAAGCAAGTATGCCCGTCTGAAGCGAGAAAATCGTAAAACCAAAGACGAATTAGCAGCTTTAGAAAAAACAAGTGATGCCACTAGAAAGGCATTAGAACAATTAGATGCCGAATATCAAAAGGTTAAAACCGAAAGAGATGATTTACAAGGAAAATATAATGCTGCACAAGCCAATTATGAAAACTTAAAAGATTCGTATGATGCGTTAGAGAAGAACAGTTCGGCGGCTATAGCAGCAAATAGTAAGAAAAACAGAGAACTGCTAAAACAACTGGAAGAAAAAGAAAGAGCTCTGGCCGAAGAACGTAATCGTTTGGATGCATTACAGAGAGATCTGGCTTCTCGTTCTAAACGAGTAGATGAATTAGAAGGATTGATTGCCGCCAAAGATGCCAAAATGCAGGCGCTTAAAAATGCAATATCCAAAGCACTACGAAATTTTGAAGGCAAAGGTCTTACTGTAGAAGAGCGTAATGGTAAAGTCTATATCTCTATGGAAAACAAACTACTGTTCGAATCTGGTAGTTGGGCAGTAGGAGCCCAAGGACAAAAAGCGGTAAAACAATTAGGTAAAGTATTGGGTGATAATACCGATATCGCTGTTTTGATAGAAGGACATACCGATAATGTACCGTATACAGGAAATGGGCAGCTATCTGGTAACTGGGATTTGTCTACCAAGAGAGCTACTGCCATTGTAAATATTTTGTTGCAAAACCAGAAAATTGACCCGCAAAACATTACTGCGGCTGGTAGAGGAGAGTTTGCCCCTGTAGCCTCTAATGATAATAGTACAGGAAAAAGTAAAAACAGACGAATAGAAGTGATCCTAACTCCAAAATTGGATGAAATCACTAAGCTGTTGAATGATATATAAGAAGTAATTAAATATAAAAAGAGCGACACATTGTGTCGCTCTTTTGTTTGAAAAAGAATTGTATTTTAATTAAATAAATCCTTCAAAATATTCTCTACATCAACATCTTGATTCTCTGCTAATGATGTCTTTAGTTTTAAAAGCTTGGCATGAAAAGTTTCAATCACACGTTCAGCATTCATTTTATCTAATAAAATATCCTTACCTGCAGTAGTCAATAGATGATATTCAAAGTGATTTAAATGCTTAGGTTTAGATGGATCTAATTTTTTTTGTACCGATATAGTTCCTTTACCAGTAATAACAGAAATCACATTACCTGCTGCAGCCACTTTATCAGTTTGTTCACCAAGATCAGTAGCTAAGGAGTATACCCTATCAAATACAACTTTTTGGGTTTTCCAATCTTCTTGAGCTTGAAGTGATAATCCTGCGCATAGTACAAATGCAAGTAGAAATAATTTTTTCATAATGTTTGGGTGTTAAAATAATGTATTATAGTTTATAGGTTAATTACACCGGTTATCAGAACGTGATAAAATTTATTTTATTGTTAAAATAACCTTAAAAATTGCCTCAAAATAGGTAATTTATTTGATAAAAACCAAAAAGCATGCCACGTATTTAGTAAACAAAAATAAAATCCTTAATTATGCATATAATGAAAAAGCATACTGTTTTTATATAAAAATATAAAAATAAGGAAAGCAAGTAACAAAAGGACGTTACCAAACGTTTATTATACCAATTAATTTAAAACTTTAGAACAAATGAAGAGGCTACCCATTTTTGTAATATTAATAGTATCCATGATCAAAGGAGTAAGCCAGGAAAGCGAAGAAGGGTACCAGAATGAAGAAGAAATACAAAGTGAAGAAGAGGTGCAGGAAGATGAAAAAGGAGAAAACAACTACTTAGACATCTATGAATATTTTAATTTCACCAATGATGAATATTCCAATGCCTTGGATAAGGTAAATGATATGGATCCAGAAGATCAAAATGTCCTATATACGTTGGTAGTAGAAGTCCAAAAAGATAAAGTATTAAAAGATCGCTTGTTCGGGGAGTTGATCGCAAAACCCAAAAAAAAGAATCCTTTTAGAGGTAAAGACAGCCCAGGGTTTACCTGTATCCTACGTGGTCTTATAGAAAACAAAACAATATATAATGAGGTTATTAAAGACGGAGGCTCTGAGGATCGGGCCAGAAATGTCGCAGCCCT
Source organism: Aquimarina macrocephali (assembly GCF_051627225.1). NCBI lineage: Bacteria > Pseudomonadati > Bacteroidota > Flavobacteriia > Flavobacteriales > Flavobacteriaceae > Aquimarina > Aquimarina macrocephali. The sequence continues at coordinate 1,618,561 of NZ_CP151795.1, read as the reverse complement.
CGCCGAAAGAACTGTTCGGAGAAAATGTGGTATCGCCAAAAAAGTGAATAAACCATAGCATGAATTGTTTCTATATTCCAGTAAATTCGAGTCACAGGCGGTGTAAATCAATATTTTGGCGAAAAACATGTCTGGGCAAGCTCGGTAGAACTATCGAGACCCAATTGTGGTAATTAGGTTGTATTGCATCTCGATAGCTCTGCTGAGCCTGTCGAAGTACAATTTTATCAACCGCTATCGCTAATGATAAAATTACTCGATGAGAGAGTAGGCGTATTGTGATGATTGAAGTACTATTGTCTGTTCGAGTGTTTTGTGAAACATAGTGAAGCAAAATGTATCGAGAATTGATCACTTACCGAAACGCTTCTTGCTTAAATTTGGAAGCATATCATACTCATTATTTATTAATGCTTCTTTTTTTGATTTAGACCATTTTTTAATTTGTTTTTCTTTTTCAATAGCGATATTAATGTCGGTAAACTCACAGTAAAAAACTAAATGTACTGGTCTTCTTGATGAGGTATAAGAATTCTTATAGCATCCCGAATGATGCTGAAATAATCTTTTTTCAAGATTAGAAGTCACTCCTGTATAATAAGTTTTATCCGAGCATTTTAATATATGCGTAATAAATTTTCACTTTAGTAAAATTACAAATTGAAACGCTTCTCGATACAATTTATTTTCCGTTACCACTACAAATAAACCACTCGAAGAGACAATAGGGTACATTGTGATGATTGAAGTACTATTGTCGGATCGAGTGTTTTGTGAAACATAGTGAAGCAAAATAGTACTTCGGCAAGGCCTGTCCTGAGTTTATCGAAGGGGTATCGTCCTAAGTTTATATATTTTTGTTAATCCTAGCAATGTGAGTCCGATATAACTTTTAAGCTAATCAGAAGCCGTCAAATTGAGTGGTTTTTCGGAATGAAATGGAGAAAAATTGTATCGAAATTAGGCTTTTGATGAAAAATTCACTTGTCTTCTATAGCTCTGCTGAGCTTGGTCGAAGTACAATTTTCTATCGAAAATTACATATTACAAAGTAGACGCTACATCGAATCTGTTGACAAGCAAAGAATAAAAAATAAGTAATGAGACGATATAAACCTATATCTTTGTTATCAATCCTACCCAAAGATCATCTATAGAGAAACATACTTTTATTAGATGATCTATTTTTAGAACAGTACACTTCTCTTTAAAGAGATAGAACTATGTATGTGATAAAATATAAAACTATAATTTCGTTTATTGATCAAAGCTCTCTTATGAAAAAATTAGCATCGATTTTTCTAACCTCCTTTTTCTCTATTATTTTGTGTGTTTTATCGTTACAGGCTACTCATGCACAAGTAACAAATGATACTTTGCTAGCTTTTCAATACTATAAAAAAGCAGATTCGTTATTGGTACATAGGTATTCAGATAGTTCTATCGTTTATTTTAAAAAAGCTTTGTCTATTTATGAAAAAGCCAAAGCCCAGGAACGTGTTGTAGCTTGTTATAACGGATTGTCATCAAACTACATCTTTTTAATTGAAGATGAAAAGGCAATGTCTTCTATGCGACAGGCATTGTCTTTATGTAATACTCATAAATTAGATCAGCAAAAATCAAAAGTTCTGGATAATTTAGGAGATTATTATTATTACATAAAATCCAATAATAAAAAAGCCGAAGAATATTATAAAAAAGCATTAAACATTCGAGAAAAACTAGCTTTTCAATACCCTTCAGATTTATACAATTTCTATATTAATTTGGCCAGGATAAATATTTATAAAGGTAAGTATGAAGACGTAAGAAAAAATGTTGAAAAGGCACTTGCTTTAATTACTAAACATCATGGATCTAGTCATTATAAAATAGCAGATATCTATGATATAAAGGGGCATTATCATCTCCGAAAATGGAATTTCGAACAAGCACGTGATAATTTTGAAAAAAGTCTTAACATCAGGAAAAAATATTTTGGCGAAAACAATTTGCAAACAAGTTCTTCTATTAGTAAATTGGGAATATATCATTATATTAAGGGAGAAATCGATACTGCAATCAAGTATCAAAATAAAGTATTAGCTATTGAAAAATCTTTTTTTGGTGAAGGCCATTTAAAACTAAGAAAAGTTAATGTTAATCTGGCCAATTCATACAAAGAACAAGGGTTTTATGACCTGGCGTCAGAAATATTAGTGAAGACTTCGAAAATGATCCGAAAGGAGTTAGGAGAGGATCACTTAGACCTTTATCTTGTTTATTATAATCTTGCCAGTATATATTATTTTACAGGGCGTTTGAATATGGCTCTTGACTTCAATCGGAGAATCATTCGTCTATTAGAAAAAAACAATCAAGACGATAGAGAGTTTGCTTTTATTTATAACAAAATGGGGCTTATTTATATAGAAATGGACAACTATATAAAAGCAATAGAGTGTTTAAAAAAGTCAATTGATTTAAAAGAAAAAGTTTATGGGGAAAGTCATATCGCTATTGCAGATGGTTATAATAACTTAGGAACAGTATATATGCTTAAAGATGAAAAGGATAAAGCGCTTCAATTTTTCATGAAATCCCTAAAGATTAAAAACAAAAGATATAAAGGAAGTCATGTATCTCTTGCCAATAGTTATAAAGAAATAGGTCAATTATATACTAGAGGTAAGAATATAGATCTTGCCTTAAAATACCTTCAAGATGCTTTAGAAATAAGAATTAGTGAATATGGAGAAAATAACCCTAGAGTATCTCATATTTACAACCTAATAGGAAATGCTAATTTGGCTAATGATAACTATATTTTGGCTATTTCTAACTTCAAAAAAGCAGTTGGATCAAACCAAAGATCTAATTCTTCAACAGAAGTAAAGTTTTCTAATTTTTTGAATCATAGTATTTTATTGAGTTCTTATGAAGGGCAAGCTAAAGCATATTTATTGGCATACAGAAAAAGTTTGAATACGAATAACCTTTTGAAAAGCCAGAAACAATGTAAAATTTCGGATTCTTTGATACGTTTTGCAAGGTTTCATAATACGAATTACAAGGACAAAGTATTTTTTTCTAAAAAGGCTAAAGATATTAATAAGATTGCAATAGAAGGATCATTGTTGCTGTACAATAATGATATTTTAGATTTACAAGATGTTCTTTATTTTTCTGAAAAAAGTAAAGCAAACACTTTAATAGAATTGATTAATAATGATTCTAAAAGGTTTTCAGGATTACCTGAAAAGATAATAAAATTCGAAAAAAAATTAAAAATTGACAGATCCTATTATCAATCAAAAATCCAAAAAGAAAAATCTGAATCAAGTAAATTAATAGAATTCAAAAATAAATTATTTAGTATAAACAGGAAGCAAGATTCATTAAATGAGGTATTAGAAAAGAACTACCCTAAATATTACCATTTAAAGTATAATGACAAAGTAATTTCAATTGTCGATATTCAAAAAAAGTTAGATCAAGAAACTACTTTATTAGAATACTTTACTGCAGATAGTATCACCTATGCTTTTACGATTTCTAAACATGATATTAGTGTACAAGAACTATCGACTCCAAAACTTACCGAGCAAATCGAGGCATTTCGTAAAAGTATTATTGCCAAAAACACAGGAGCATATAAACAACAAGCATATGCTTTGTATAATACACTTATAGCACCGGTTAAAGATAAATTAGTCGGGGATCAATTGATCATAATCCCCGATGGACCGCTATGGCATCTTAACTTTGAGTTATTGCTCACTCAAAAAGACGATTCTAATAATCCAGCTCTCTTATCGTATTTACTTAAGAAATATGCGGTTACTTATGCCAATTCTGCAAATCTGTTGTTTACTACTTTTAAAAGTGATTTGACAACTAAACCATTACAAGAATGTCTGGCGTTTTCTTTTTCAGATAGTACTCAAACTACAGAAACCCGTACAATGAGTATGGCTACACTAAGAGATACTGGTGGTGATCTACCAGGAACCCGTAAAGAGATCAAAGCTATTTCTGATATCATCGATGGGCAATACTATTTTGGATCACAAGCTATAGAAGCTAATTTTAAGAGCAATGCAGGTCAATACAACATCTTACACCTAGCACTACATGGAGAGGTAGATAATGAACGCCCAGAGAACTCTAAACTCTATTTTACCAAGAGTAAAGACACCATAGAAGACAACCTGCTCTATAGCCATGAACTGTTCGCTCTGGATATCCCTGCAGAACTCACCGTACTTAGTGCCTGTAATACGGGTAGTGGTAAGATTGCCAAAGGAGAAGGGATTATGAGTTTGGGGACTGCTTTTCAGTATGCAGGAACCAAAAGTTTGTTACTCACCAGCTGGGAGGTATCAGATCAAACGACTCCAGAGTTAATGAAATATTTCTATACCAATCTCAAAGCAGGAATGCATAAAGGAAAAGCCTTACAGCAAGCTAAACTACAGTACCTGAGCACTGCTAATATAAACCGCACCGATCCTTTTTATTGGGGAGGATTTTACCTGGTAGGTGATACTACTGCAATGCAGTTTAATAACGATACCCAACTATATTGGGTTTTAGGATTAGGTGTTGTAGGAATCATGCTTTTGATGATATTTTTGCATAGAAGGAAAAATGGGAATGTAAAATTATAAATATACTTCAACAGGTCTGTTCTGAGCTTGTCGAAGGGCCTAGTACAGGCACTGTCAAAGGGTTATTAAGTTATAGATTTACTTCGATAAGATTGGTAATTGGTTAAGTATTATGGATAATTCAAGTTAAATACCTACTTTTGCACAAGTTCTTTGGTATAAAACCATACTCCATAGTTTATGAATTTATGTTTAATTTTTAAAACTATGTATGATGAATTGGAAAATTCAAAAACTATTGAATGGTGAGACTATTGTCTCCAAAGAACCTGGTAATTCTATGTTACCCATCTTAAAATCAAAACAACCTGTAATTCTTGAACCCGTAGATTGGGAAGATTGTGAAGCAGGAGATATTGTTTTTTGTAAAGTAAGAGGGAATTGTTTTACGCATTTGGTCAAAGGAAAAAATGCTAAACGAGGATTGCTGATCGGTAATAACCGAGGACGCCTGAATGGGTGGACCAAAAATGTATATGGTAAAGTAATTGAAATATTACCGATGCCATAGAGATAGCGCTGAGAGCGCTTTTTTTGTTTGTATACTGCATATTTTTAAACATAAAGGAGTTTTCTAAGCTCTAGATTTCTGATCAAGTCTGATGACAAATCTATCCAAATAACGACTAGATAATACCTTAAAAATGAGAGTTCCCTCATTCAAAACCACCATTCCCTCATTCTGTGTTTTGTAAAACGATAGTGTGCCTTACTTTTGAGTAAACCAATGAACATATGATTACTTTAATCTATAGATTAAACTTGGAATAGGGGTTCAAATAAAGTAAAAATAGAAAGGAAAAAATGTAGCATTTATGTATAGAGAGAAGCTTTTATAGGTTCATTCCTAAAATATATTTGATGGATGCTGGAGGAATAATTTTAGGTTGGTTTAGTGTGTGAAACGGATGCGGCAAGGGGTAGTCGTATCCGTTTTAATTAAAAAAAGAGCTTCTTATATAAGAAGCTCTTTTCTGGTTAAAATAAGGAAGTCAGTAACTTGGTATCACCCTTTTTTACTTGGATCAAACCATTCTCCCCTAGCGTTGGTATATACCGTTTTAGTGTCGTTACCTATGGTAAGGATTAATTTGTAATTTCCAATCTTATCAGTATAGGCTTCAGAAATACTAGCTTCTGGAAAATCTTTTTCTACAGCAGCTTTAATGATTTCAGAAAGCTTGTCTATTTTAACTTGCTTATAATCCTCCTGATTGGTAGAAGCTTCAGTTTTAGTAATTGGCAGAGCTTCTTCGACTTCTTGTGCAGATACGGTTTGGAATGAAAATAGGACAACACAGATAGCAGCTATGATACTTATCTTTTTCATATTCTTAGAATTAATTTTGTTATACTTTATTATGTAAAAAGAAATTATCATTCCAGAATATGAAACATTTTATTTTTTAATTTAAATAATTGATTATAAGTAATTTATGTAATAAATGTTTTTAACTCGTTATTTCAAAACTGTTGATTTGGTATGCTGATTGTGGATTTATTTCACATCTAGAAAGAAAAGATGCAGAGGTGTGGGTTGTGTTTTAATCAGATTTATTATGATAATTTTTACACTAACTAAGAGAAGAGTTTCTACTTTTGATCAAAAACTGATTTGAAGTTTTTTTATTCTCAACTTAAAAATTTATAACCAAAAGAATGAAGTACACTACATTACCAGGTACAGATATACGAGTAAGTAAAATATGTCTGGGAAGCATGACCTGGGGTGAACAAAATACAGAAGAAGAAGGACATCAACAGTTGGACTATGCGATTGATCAGGGGATTAATTTTATTGATACTGCAGAGTTGTATTCTGTTCCGGCAGATAAAAAAACCCAGGGAAGCACAGAAAGAATTATTGGAACGTGGTTAAAAAAAACAAACAAACGGGATGATGTAGTTATCGCTACAAAAATTGTTGGCCCGAGAGATTTTGTTAATCATATTCGTACAGGAGGTTTTACAAAAGCAGAGTTTACTGATGCAATACATAAAAGTCTGCAACGATTACAAACGGATTATATTGATTTATACCAACTGCATTGGCCAGAACGAGAGACCAATTTCTTTGGAGTTAGAGGGTATACTCATGACGAATCAGAGCAATGGAAAGATAATTTTGGAGAGGTGTTAAGCTATCTTCAGGATTTTGTTGCAGCAGGAAAAATAAGACAAATAGGTCTTTCTAATGAAACGCCTTATGGAGTAATGCGCTATGCTGAAGAAGCTCGAAAAGGAGCTCCGAAAATGATTACGGTTCAAAACCCATATAATTTATTAAACCGAAAAGATGAGGTTGGTCTTACCGAAGTTTTGCATCGCGAAAATATTGGGCATTTACCCTATTCTCCTCTTGGTTTTGGGCAATTAACAGGAAAATACCTTGATGAAACTCCAAAAAACGCCAGGGTAACCTTATTTCCTCAATTTGCAAGATATCACAACGAGAAATCGTTTGAAGCAACAAGAGCTTATAATGAGATAGCAAAAAAACATGGTATAAGTTTAACTCAAATGGCTTTGGCATTTATAAATGATCGTCCTTTTGTAACTAGTAATATTATTGGTGCTACATCATTGGATCAGTTAAAAGAAAATATTGGTAGTATCGATATTACCCTTTCTGATACGATTTTAGATGAGATAGAGGCGGTACATGAAAATAATCCTAATCCGGCTCCTTAGCCAAACAAAAACTCAACTACATCTTCAATTTTGGCAACCATCTGAATTTGAATTTGAGTATTTTGTAGGGATATTTTATTGTATTTAGAAACAAAGATAGTAGAGAAACCTAGTTTCTCTGCTTCTTGTATACGTTGTTCTACTTTGGTTACCGGGCGTATTTCTCCTGCCAGGCCAACCTCTGCAGCAAAGCAAAAGTCTTTGGGTATAGGTATGTCTTCACTTGAAGATAATATTGCTGCAACTACTGCCAGATCAATTGCAGGATCATCTACAGAGATGCCACCTGTGATATTAAGGAATACATCTTTGGCTCCTAATCTAAAACCAGCGCGTTTCTCTAAAACTGCAAGGATCATATTAAGACGTTTGAGATTGTATCCTGTTGCGCTACGTTGAGGTGTTCCGTATACAGCGGTGCTTACTAAGGCTTGTACTTCTATCATGAGTGGCCGCATACCCTCTACAGTAGAGGCTATAACTGTACCGCTCAATTCTTCTTCTTTTTTAGAGATCAGGATTTCACTGGGATTCGTAACTTCACGAAGACCGCTTCCTTGCATTTCGTAAATTCCTAACTCAGAAGTAGACCCAAATCTATTTTTTAAAGCACGTAAAATTCTGTATACATGGTTTCGATCTCCTTCAAATTGTAGTACAGTATCAACCATATGCTCCAGGATTTTTGGGCCGGCGATATTGCCATCTTTTGTGATATGACCAATCAATACCACAGGTGTTGCAGTTTCTTTGGCAAACTTGATTAATTCTGTAGTGCATTCTCTGATCTGAGAAATACTTCCTGGACTACTTTCAATATAATCACTGTGTAAGGTTTGGATAGAATCTATAATAACAATATCGGGTTGAGTCTCCTCAATTTGCCTAAAGATATTTTGAGTCTTGGTTTCGGTAAGAATTAAGCAATTATCCGTTTTAGAATAAATACGTTCTGCACGCATCTTGATTTGCTGTTGACTTTCTTCTCCAGAAACATATAATGTTTTATATGGTAATTTAAGACTGATTTGTAATAGTAATGTACTTTTTCCTATTCCTGGTTCGCCTCCTAGTAGTGTTAAAGAGCCAGGTACCAATCCTCCTCCAAGTACCCGATTTAATTCTGCATCATCTGTATTATATCGTGCTTCCTGGCTAGTGTCAATTTCTGAAATCCGTAAGGGCTTTGCTGTTTTATTTGTTTTAGAGCTAGATGTAGCACTTTTCCAGTCACTTGCTGAAGCTTTTTGAACGACTTCTTCGGCAATAGTATTCCACTCCTTACACGATGTACATTGTCCTTGCCATTTGGAATATTGTGCTCCACAATTCTGACAGAAAAAAACAGTTTTGATCTTAGCCATAGAAGATTGATAAGAGTGTAAAAATACTATTATTTTGATAATACCGTAAACAAAAATGAACTCTTAAAACAAGTATCAAATATTTTGTTCGAATTTAAAAAATCAATCTTCTTAATCGGAAATACAATATCTATATATAGTATTCACAGGCCTATCTATGAATATTTAACCAACAAAATCATACGTAGCTATCAAAAACAAAAAGATCCTGAAAAACAAGATCTTTTTTTATGTACGTGATTGATAAGTTTACCAGCCAAAATCTTCTTTAATTTTGTTGACTTTATCCAGCATATAATCTTTAGTTAAGAAAGCAACTTCAGAAAGCTGAAAACCACTTTCATAAGCTCTCATAGCTTTTTTAGGTTCTCCTGTTTGCTCATAGAACATACCTAAATAATAATATCCCAGCATTAAATCAGAATGCTCTTTTATAGCTAACTTACCTAAAGGTTCTAATTCTGACCAGTTTTCATTCTTTTCGAGAGCGGTAGATACTGCAATAAAATCGTTGATTCTTATTTTACGCTTTATACCATACAACTTTTCTGTAGTTTTATACATATCTACAAGATAGTCATAGGGCGAAGTTTCTAGTGTAAGGAGAACTTCTTTGTAAGTTTTCTTACTGATTGGGCGATACATTTCAAAAATACCTTCGAGGGCATTAGGGATAGCTTTTCCAACCAAAGTATAGTGAGAAGATTCTTCAAAATTATCAAAGAAATAACTCATTTCAGTATTTTCTATTGTAGACAGCTTTTCATCTAGAGCAATGAGGTTCTTTTTGATATTATCGGCATCATTAGTTGCAGTAGCCAGATAATACCAAATATCAGAAGAAATCTCTAATTTACTTGAAATTCGATCTCCCATTGGTGGTCCTAATTCTGGACTAATGCATATATATCCCTGAAAAATAGGATTGTCTTTAAATAAAAAGTAATTTATAAAATTAGCGGTATAGTCATGTCCAACAATAATTTTAAGTTGTGCAGTACGATAAGTTTCATTAAGATAAGGAACAAGCTCCTGCCCTATAAATTCAAAGAATTCTGCTCCTTTTAGAGTAGGTAAAAACTCTGCAGTATCATACCTGCAATCATCTTCTCTGGTTTTTCTTTGATTAACACCAACAACAATTGATTCAGGCATATCTTCCCAATAGGAAAAGTAATCCACGTTTCCGGCAACAGGTTCGAATAAATAATCCCCATCAAGAACAATAATCAAGGGGTATATTTTATCTTCATTTTTCTTGTAATTACGCGGAAGCTGAATTTTTAACTCTCTACTTTGGTCTAATTTGATAGATCTGAAAGACTCATATATTGTTTGACCATAACTGGAAACAACAAAAATACAAGCTATAATAAGAGTCACACTTTTTTTCATAAGTATTAGGATTAAGGTTAAGCAAGGGACAATATATAAATTATTTCCTTATTTTTCTCTGTTTAAAATAGGGAGAAACAAAAAGGATAACGCCCCAATGATTATATTTATTGCGGTTTGCGAGCCCCATAATATCCAGCCAAAAGCTTCTCCCGCTGGTTTTTCGATATCAAAAAGCAGTAAAATTGTAGCAATGGCGATAGGAAATGCACCAATACCTCCATTGGTGGTAGACATAGCAAATGATCCTGCTACAAAGGTTGCTAATATGGGGCCTATAGATAAAGAAGTGGTTTCGGGAACCGTAAATTTGATGATATAAAACATCCCTATATAAAGTGTCCAAATAAAAAAAGTATGAAACACAAAAGCTCTTTTTTGCCTTATCTTAGAAATGCTTTTTACTCCTTCTAAAAGACCATTTCCAAAATTTCGTAATTTAATAAGTAATGGATTGCTAGAGGTTTTTATGATTTTTAAGAATGCTATTCCGGCAATTAATAGCCCTAATAAAACAGTAAGAGTGATAAAAGGACTTGCAATTTTTTCTTCTAAGTACGATAATAGAAGTTCTGATTGAAAAAGCAGTGTGATGCCTATTATTAGTAAAAGCATTAGCAAATCAATAACTCGTTCTGAGATAATGGTTCCGAAAGCTTTTTTAAAAGGAACACCTTCATATGTTGATATTGTACCTCCACGTAGAATTTCTCCAGATCTTGGGATTCCTAGATTCGCAAGGTATCCCACCATAACGGCCATAAAACTATTTGATAGTTTGATCGGGTATCCTAAAGGTTCTAATAAAAATTTCCAACGGTATGCTCTTGAGAGATGAGAAATAATTCCCATAATAACAGAAAGGATAACCCACTTAGGGTCTGCTTGTGTGATATACTGAAGCGTTTTTTGTCTTTCTTCTGGAGTTGCCGAAGCGATAGAATACCAAATTAAAAAAACTCCCAATGCTAAAGGGAGTATAATTTTAAGAAACTTTATAAGTTTAGGGTTCACATTTATTTTAATAAATTATTTTCCTCGTTTGGGAAAAGAAGTCTTGGTTTGAAGTTTTTAGCTTCTTCAATATCCATCATGGCATAGGTGATTAGTATTAATACATCTCCTTTTGCTACTTTTCGAGCAGCAGCACCATTTAATGTAATTTCACCACTGTTTCTAGGTCCTGGGATAGCGTAAGTTTCTAAACGTTCTCCATTATTATTATTTACAATCTGTACCTTTTCTCCCTCAACAATATTAGCAGCATCCATTAGATCTTGATCTATAGTTATACTACCGATATAATTAAGATCGGCACCAGTCACTTTAACGCGATGAATTTTTGATTTTACTACGTGTACAAACATGTTACAAAGTTAGTTATTTTTAATTTAGGGCAATGTTATCAATGAGTCTTATTTCTCCTGCAAATACAGCTATAAAAGCTCTGTATTTAGTATCTTTTTGTTTTCGTTTAATGGATTTTAAGTCAGATACCTTTGCAATTTCAAAGTATTCTAATTTTAATTCATCATTATTTTTGAATTGTTCTGACACCCATTTGTTTAAGATATGAACACTTTTTGTGCCAAAGTCTTTTTTTACCTGTTTCAGGATTGAATAAATCAAGGGAGATTCATTAAGTTGTTTCTGGTCTAGCCTTTTGTTTCGAGAACTTAAAGCCAATCCGTTTTTTTCTCTATAAATAGGACAACCAATGATTTGAACTGACATTTTTTCAATTTCAACTAATTTTTTAACAATTTGAAGTTGTTGAAAATCTTTTTCGCCAAAGTATGCTTTATTTGGATTGACAATAGTAAAGAAATGTTTTAAGACCGTCCCAACTCCATCAAAATGACCAGGCCTGTATTTGCCTTCCATTTCGTTTTCTAACCCTTCAAAATCATAATTAGTTGATGACATTTGGTCTCCATAGACCTCTTTTGGCGTAGGAGCGAATACAATTATTTCTTTAGATAACTCTGATAAAAGTTCAATATCAGAATCCAAAGTTCGAGGATAATTAACCAAATCTTCGGTAGTATTAAATTGTGTGGGGTTCACAAAAATACTAACTATAACTTTTTGATTTTCCTTGAGAGCTCTTTCTATCAGTGCAAGATGACCCTTGTGCAATGCTCCCATAGTAGGAACAAATCCAATGGTTTTGTTCTGCTTATTAAAAGCTGCAACATCTTCTAGTATATCTCGTCTTTTTCCGTGTAACCGCATTTGGTGTATAACTTAAAGGCGTGCAAAAATAAGATATTACTGGCAGACTGCATAAATTTTCGTAATTTTGCAAAATTAATTCCAAAAGGAGGACGATAAAAGTATCGATTATATGAAAGATAAGAGGATATTGTATGTATCATCAGAAGTAATACCTTACCTGCCAGAGACTGAAATCTCATCTATGTCTTTTGAAGCGCCAAGAATGGTAAATAATAAAGGGGGTCAAATAAGAATTTTTATGCCTAGATATGGCAATATCAATGAAAGGAGGCATCAGTTGCACGAAGTAATTCGGCTTTCAGGTATGAATTTAGTAATTAATGACCTAGATATGCCTCTTATTATTAAAGTTGCTTCTATTCCAAAAGAACGAATGCAAGTTTATTTTATCGATAATGAGGATTATTTTAAAAGAAAAGCAACATTAACTGATGAAGAAGGGAAATTATTTCCTGATAATGATGAGAGAGCAATCTTTTTTGCTAAAGGAGTGATCGAAACAGTTAAGAAGTTAAACTGGTCACCAGATGTGATTCATGTACATGGATGGTTAGCTTCTCTTTTGCCATTATACTTAAAGAATTATTATGCTAATGAACCTCTTTTTGGTCATAGTAAAATTGTTACTTCTGTATATAATAATGGTTATGACGGGATATTGGATAAGAATATGATGGAAAAAGTAAAGTTTGATGGAATAGCTGAAGAAAAAATAAGTGATTTAGCTCAGCCAACATATAGTAACCTTATGAAGGTGGCTGTGGATAATTCTGATGCAATTATTGTGGGATCCGAAGAAATTCCATCAGAACTTGTTGAGCATTTAAAAACAATAGACCAACCAGTTTTAGAATATAAAAAACCAGATGAATTTGCTGATGCCTATGAAACCTTCTATCAGACAGAGGTATTGGTGTAAGCAAAACGACGAAATTATTTATGAAATTGAAGAATATTTTAATTAGGATAATGGCTATAGTAGCTGTTGTTTTTACCTTTTTGTCTTGTAACGATGATTTTGATTCTGTTGGTAGTGAAGTTATCGGAGATGTTAATTTTGAGGACAAGCAATACTCTGCAGTGCCAATAGCATACAGTAAAAAATTCGAAAGAGTACGTACAAGTGGTTTAGGGATTGATCAACAAGGGACTGCACATTCTAATTTGTTAGGAGTTTATAATGATCCTATATATGGGCAATCGGTGTATAGTATTTTGTCGCAGATTCAACCGTCAAAGTTAAACCCTGCTTTTGGAACCAATGCAGTGTTAGACAGTGTTATTTTTAGCTTGCCATATTTTAGTACTGCAACAGGTACAACATCGGTTCAAGTAGATAATGTTACAGAGACAGCAACTACCTATAGGTTAGATTCGATTTATGGAAACCAACCTATTAAACTTTCGTTGTATAAATCTAATTACTTTTTAAGAGATTTTGATCCTGAATCTAATGAAAGACAAGTATATTACTCTGATGATGTTGAAACTAATTTTGGAACAGAAGTAGAGCAAACATTGCTATATACTAATAACAATCTTGTTCCTTCTGCTGAAGAAATTATTGTAACAACCGAAACCGTTACCAACGGGGAGACTACGACCAAAAGAGAAAGACTAACTCCTAGATTACGAGTTGAGTTTCCAGATGATATAAAAACACTGTTTTCAACATTGTTTTTGGATAAAGCAGGTAGTGTAGAGCTGAGCAATTTAAACAATTTCAGAAATTATTTTAGAGGAATTTATATTAAAGCAGAACCTATAAATAATAATGGAAATTTAATATACCTTAATACTAGAGATGCGCAGATAACCCTTCATTACAGTTTTGATGAAACTTCAAATGATGTCACTACGCGTAAAGATGATAAATTGGATTTAAATTTTGCTAATACTTTTATAAATTCTATTACCACCGAATTGGATGGAACTCTAAATGATAATTCGCCTATCGCAGACGAATTGAAAGAGGAAAATCAGGATACAATAAATGGAGAAAGTAATTTATACCTAAAAGGAGGTGATGGTTCATATGCAGTAATCGATTTATTTGGAGGCAATGTCACCAATGAAAATGGCGAAGAAGAAAATGAACTTAGTTTCTTAAAGAGGCAAGATTGGTTGGTTAATGATGCAAGCCTAAAATTCTATATTAATCAAAATGAAGTAACAGGAGGGGATACAGAGCCCGAAAGAATCTTTATATTTAATATGGAGACAGGAACAGTGCTTCTTGATTATTTGTTGGATGGTAGTATTGATAGAGATATTCCTCTGGTTTCTGGTATTAACCACTTGGGAAGAATTAGTCGTGATTCTGATAAGAATGGAGAATTTTATAAAATAAGAATAACACAGTATATCCTAAACGTTTTAAAAGGTGAAATTGAAAATGCTAAACTAGGATTGTCAGTATCTCAAAATGTAAACATAATAACAAGCGCAATAGGCGATACCCCTACAACTAAAAATGAGATAATTCCCTCCTCATCAATAGTTTCCCACGAAGGAACAATTCTCTATGGAAATGGAGTAAATGTTCCTGAATCAAAACGTTTAAAACTTGATATTTTTTATACATCGTCAAAGGAAAACTAACAATATTTTAAAAACTTAAATCATGTGCGGAATTGTAGGGTACATAGGGCATAGAGAAGCCTATCCAATTGTTTTAAAAGGCTTAAAAAGATTAGAGTACAGAGGCTATGACTCTGCAGGGATTGCTCTTTACGATGGAAAAGACATTAAATTGTCTAAAACCAAAGGAAAAGTAGCAGATCTGGAAAAGAGATTACTAAAAGAAATTCCTACAAAAGGAACAATAGGAATAGGACATACCAGATGGGCAACACACGGAGTTCCTAATGATGTGAATTCACATCCACATTATTCTAACTCGGGTAATCTGGTAATCATTCATAACGGAATCATAGAAAATTATGATGCTCTCCGTAAAGAATTGATTAATCGAGGATATACATTTACCTCAGAAACTGATACAGAAGTATTAGTAAATCTTATAGAGGATGTAAAGACTAAAGAAAATGTAAAACTGGGTAAAGCAGTTCAGATTGCTCTAAATCAAACTGTAGGTGCGTATGCAATTGCTGTTTTTGATAAGCAAAAACCAGATGAGATCGTTGTAGCGAGATTGGGTAGTCCGCTAGCTATCGGCGTGGGTGAAGATGAGTTTTTTATAGCCTCTGATGCATCTCCTTTTATAGAATATACAAATAATGCAATTTACCTCGAAGATGGTGAAATGGCAGTTGTAAGAAGAAATAAGGGGGTCAAAGTAAGGAATATTAAAGATGATAAGCCAGTAGATCCATATTTGCAAGAGCTGCAAATTAACCTGGAGCAAATAGAAAAAGGAGGATATGATCATTTTATGCTCAAAGAAATTTATGAGCAGCCTAATGCGATTAGCGATACCTATAGAGGTAGAATGCGAGTTGCAGAAGGGATTATAAAAATGGCAGGTATTGATGATAATCTTGCTAAACTATTAAATGCAAAACGCATCATTGTTATTGCTTGTGGTACCTCATGGCACGCTGGTTTGGTGGCAGAATATATTTTTGAGGAATTAGTTCGTATACCTGTCGAAGTAGAATATGCATCAGAGTTCAGGTATCGAAACCCAGTAATTCATCAGGATGATGTTGTAATAGCAATATCACAAAGTGGTGAAACGGCAGATACAATGGCAGCAATTAAGCTAGCTAAAGAAAATGGAGCTTTTGTTTTTGGAGTTTGTAACGTGGTTGGGTCCTCGATCTCGAGAGAGACTCATGCAGGGGCTTATACTCATGCAGGACCAGAAATAGGGGTTGCTTCTACAAAAGCATTTACTACTCAAATAACAGTACTATCTTTAATAGCATTAAAACTGGCAGAGAGAAAAGGAACAATTTCTAATAGCGATTTTCATTATTATTTACAAGAATTAGAGAGAATTCCAGAAAAAGTTAAAAAGACTTTAGAATCTAATGACCATATTAAGTTTATTGCAGATACATATAAAGATGCAAAAAACTTCCTGTATTTAGGTAGAGGATATAATTTTCCTGTTGCTTTGGAAGGAGCATTAAAATTAAAAGAGATATCGTATATACATGCAGAAGGGTATCCGGCAGCAGAAATGAAACATGGGCCAATAGCATTAATTGATGAACAAATGCCAGTTGTTGTAATAGCAACCAAAAAAGGGCACTATGATAAAGTGGTAAGTAATATTCAGGAAATTAAATCCAGAAAAGGAAAGATTATCGGAATTGTTACAGAGGGAGACGTTACTGTGAAAGAACTTGCTGATCATGTTATAGAAATACCAGAAACAGAAGAATTTTTAACACCTCTTCTTACAACAATACCTTTGCAATTATTATCATATTATATTGCTGTAATGTTGGATAAAAATGTAGATCAACCAAGAAATCTTGCAAAGTCTGTAACTGTAGAATAACGAGTTCTCTTATATAGAGATTGATTAAAATATAGTAACCCTATCTGAAAAATTTCGGATAGGGTTTTTAGCTTTTATTAGAACTTTTAATAGTGATAGGATAACAAATAGAAATCACGAAATGATAATAATGTTGTAGAATGGTTTTTTTAATAATGAAATCACAAAGGTTTGGCAGTTTTATTGAAAGATTATTAAAAAAACGTATATTGTTGTCATAACTATTAAAACTTAGGGGCATGAAAAAAATTACATTAGTAATAATGATGATGGTATGCATTATTGCTACTGCACAAACAACAATTAGTGGAAAAGTTGTTGATGATGGTAACCAACCTATTCCTGGAGCCAATATTGCATTAAAAAACTCTTCTTCGGGAACAGTAACAGATTTTGACGGTATTTTTACTTTAACGGTTCAGGAATCGCTTCCTTTTACAATAATAGCGAGTTCTGTAGGGTTCGAATCCTCATCAATAGATATATCTTCACAAACGACAGATTTGACTATTATATTAAACGAAGGTACAGAACTAGATGAAGTAGTCATTTCGGCTTCCAGAACTCCAGAACGTATCTTCGAATCACCAGTGAGTGTTGAACGTTTCGGAATTAAAGAAATTAAAAACACACCTTCAGTAGATTTTTATGATGGATTAGAAAACCTTAAAGGAGTTGATGTCAATACTAACAGTTTAACGTTTAAATCGATTAACACAAGAGGATTTGCAACATTTGCAAATACTCGTTTTGTGCAATTGGTAGATGGGATGGATAATACTGCACCAGCTCTTAATTTTGTATTAGGAAATCTGTTGGGAATGACAGAATTAGATGTTAATAGTGTAGAACTATTGCCAGGAGCATCTTCTGCATTGTATGGTGCAAATGCTTTTAACGGAATTCTGTTTATGACGAGTAAAAATCCATTTGACCATCATGGAATTAGTGCATATTTTAAAGGCGGAATTACTTCACAAGAAGCCGCAGGAGATAATGAGTTTTATGATTACGGAATCAGGGTTGCGCATAAGTTTTCTGAGAAATTCGCGGCAAAAGCAAATTTTTCGTACCTGAGAGGTACAGATTGGTTTGCAACCAGCACTGTTAATGTTTTAGACCCGACTACAGATAGGTCAGACCCCAATTATGATGGTCTTAATATATATGGTGATGATTTTGGAATCAATATAAGAGGTGTGGGAGAAGCACTTGTAAATAGGGGGATTTTACCAGCAGGAGCCGAAAACCTACTGCCAGATGAGAGCGTTAGTAGAACAGGATATGATGAGCAAGATTTAAATGCTAATAAAGCAGAAAGTATAAAATTCGATGCAGCACTGCATTATAGACCATTTGCTAATGATTTTGAAGTTATTTATAACGGAAAAATAGGTAGAGGAACTACAATTTACCAAGGAGCAAATCGATATTCAATTCGTAATTTTTTCTTGCAGCAGCACAAATTAGAATTTAAGAATAATAACTTTTTTGTTAGAGGGTATTTAACAGATGAAAGTGCAGGAGATTCTTATGATATAAGATTTACCGGAATTAATATTAATAGAAAATGGAAAGACGATCAAACTTGGTTTGGTGAATATGCAGGTGCTTTTGTCCAGGCAACATTAGCTGGCCAATTACCAGAACAGGCTCATCTTATTGCAAGGCAAACAGCAGATACGGGTCGTCTCATACCAGGAACACCAGGGTTTGAACAAGCTTTTGAAACGGTAACCAATGACCCGAACCTATTAACCGGATCAAAATTTCAAGATGCTTCTCAATTAAAACACGTGGATGTTAATTATAATTTAAGTCATTTTACTGGCGATTTCGCAGATATTCAGATAGGAGGATCATTTAGAGAGTATAAACTGAATTCTTCAGGCACAATCTTTACAGATTTTGACGGACCTATTAGATATTCTGAATATGGAGCATATACACAAATTCAGAAAAAATTTGCAGATGAAAGAGTAAAAGTAACAGGATCTGTGCGATATGATAAATCTGAATTGTTTGATGGCAATTTATCGCCTAGGTTGTCTATTGGGTATACCTTAGGTAGTGAAAGAAATCATAATATTCGTGCCTCTGTACAAACAGGATTTAGAAATCCAACAACACAGGATTTGTATATTGGCCTTGATGTAGGACGTGCAATATTGGTTGGATCGGCTAAAGATAATTTAGACAGAGATATAAGATCATTTGATGACTTAAGTGGAGCAGGTGAAACTATTGTAGGATCTGATACGGTTACAATAACAGGTAGAGCAGCTTATGAAAATTCGTTTTCGGCAAGTTCAGTAACAAATGGAGCACCAGAAGCCTCTGGTTCAACACTTGTAGAGCCAGAAAAAATTTCTGCTTTCGAAGTTGGGTATCGGGGTAAAATAAAGAAATTTATTATTGATCTAAGCGGGTATTATAACCAGTATACAGATTTTATATCAACCGAAAATGTGATAGTGCCATTATACGGTCAGGTAGGAGATGGAACATTATCACTTCTAGCATTGCAGAATGATGATTTTAAAGTGTATCAGGCGTATACGAATTCAGATGTAGATATAAAATCTTTTGGAGCTACGATTGGTGTGAATACCAGAATTCCAGGAGATTTTGATTTAGGCGTAAACTATACCTATGCAGAACAAGATTTTGATAAAGATAAAGACCCTGATTTCATGACTAATTTTAATACTCCAAAACATAAGGTAAAAGCTACGTTTGGGCATACAAATTTGTTTGAAAATTTTGGATTTAACGTGAGTTATCGTTGGAGTGATGGTTACTTCTGGGAAGCATCATTTGGAAATGGAGATATACCATCTTTCTCGGTTATCGATGCCCAGATAAATTATAAAATCCCAAAATTGAAAACTACTCTTAAAGTTGGTGCGACTAACATTGGAGGAGATGAATACTTCACGGCATTTGGAACTGGATTTATTGGATCCCAGTATTACATAGGCTTGTCAATAAATAATTTGTAAGCAACGATTAAAAAACAATAAAAAAAGAACAGATGAATACTCAATATAAATGGTTAATACTCCTGTTGATTTTTGGATGTATTTCTTGCGAATCTGATGATGATGCTTCTACCACAGCTGAAGAAGTAGTAATTACCTCTGGGAATGCGGATTTTTCAAAATATGTTTCCTTAGGAAATTCTCTGGCTGCCGGGTTTACCGATGGCGCCTTGTTTATTGCTGGACAGGAGAACTCAATGCCTAATATTTTGGCGAAGCAATTTGCCATGGCAGGAGGAGGAGAATTTACTCAACCTTTAATGAATGATAATATCGGGGGGGCTTTAATAGGAGGAACTCCAACTTTAAACCCAAGGTTTTATTTTTATAGTGATCCTAATCCTGATCCACCTAATGAGTCAGGGCCACGATTATTAGGAACTACACCAGGTGATGATACTCCCGAGTTACCTACGACAGAAATAACAAATGTAATATCAGGACCTTTTAATAATATGGGGATTCCTGGAGCTAAGAGCTTTCATTTACCTGCAGCAGGATATGGTAATGCAGCGGGATTACCAAATTTGGCTAATCCTTATTTTGTAAGAATTGCTTCTGGTCCTACTGCATCAGTACTTGGAGATGCTATGGCTCAGAATCCAACATTTTTCTCGTTGTGGATCGGCAATAACGATGTGCTGGGGTATGCTTTATCCGGAGGAGATGGTACAGACCCAATCACAGATGAAACTACATTTACGCAGGCTTATAATGCGTTAGTCACCACGTTAACTTCTGGTGGAGCAAAAGGAGTAGCGTTTAATATTCCTGATGTAACATCGATACCACATTTTACAACTGTACCTTATAACCCTGTTCCTTTAGACGCTGCGACAGCAGGAGCAGTTAACCAGGGATATGCGGCCTATAATGCAGGATTGTTACAAATAGAAGGCCTTGGAGGAATTGATGAGGCAGAAAGAAAAGCCAGAACAATAGAATTTGCAGCAGGACAAAATGCAGTAGTAATCGAAGATGAAAGTTTAACAAATCTAACCGGATCTGGTTTGCCAAATTACAGACATGCTACTGCAGAAGATTTGTTGATATTGCCAAGTTCTTCTTTTATAGGTACTACAGTTGGAGGGAATCCATTATTAATAAATGGGGTTTCAGTTCCTTTGGAAGATAAATGGGTATTAATACCAACAGAACAACAAGAGATATCTGCTGCAACTACTACATTTAATACCATAATAAGTACATCAATACAGCAAGCAGGTTTAGCATTTGTAGATGCAAATACAATCCTTAAAGAAGCTTCAGAAAGCGGAGTAATGTTTGATGATTTTTTGTTGCAAGGAAATTTAGTTTTTGGTGGCGCTTTTTCTTTGGATGGAGTACACCCTACTGCTAGAGGCTATGCTTTTTTAGCAAATAAAGCAATGGAATCTATAAATACTACATATGGTTCTAATTTACCTATGGTGAAAGCGGTGGATTACCCAACTTTTTATTCGCCTTTGTTAAAATAGATCATAAATTCTAAAATAATAAAACCCACTGTAGATATCCTAAAGTGGGTTTTTTATGCTGTTTGCTGAATAGAATGAGAATTGTAATTTCTTTCTATTAATTGAAAATATAAGGATAGTAAAAAAGATATAATTATATACCCTAAAACAACAAATGTAGCTCCTTGAAAAATTGTATCAATATTAAACCAACTGCCATAGTAAAGTATAAAGTACAATCCCATTGCAAGTTTAATACACTCTGCAAACAAAGAAATTATATGTCGATCCATTAGAGAGGTATAAGCAAATATTGATACCGCCAGAAAGATAGAGTAATTTATAATTTGAATAAACTCCAGATCGCCAACGCTAATCAATAAATAATACATAAGTGTTACTGTGGTTATGAGCTGAATCCAGGACCACAATTTTAAGACCAATGAACTTTCAGTTTTGTATTTTTGTCTGGAATAAGGATTAGTAATGAGCTGTATGGGATATTTTTCTTTTACATCCTCTGGCCGCCATCCCGTAGGCATAAACCATATCCTGATTTTATCAAACCAATTTTGGGTTCTCCATGCATCTTTTATTATTCCCCACAGGTGCATAAAATTGATAAAGAAAGGATTCCAGGTGTTTACAGGCTTTTTTACGCCATAAATCGGTGGTTTGTCTGGTAATTCTTCTTGAAAAGTTCCAAAAAGTTTATCCCAAAAAATAAATATTTCAGAATAATTTTTATCCAGATATTCATCATTAATAGCATGATGAACCCTATGGTGAGAAGGAGTGACAATGATATGTTCTAAAATCCCCATTTTGTTGATCAATCGGGTATGATACCAGAATTGAGCAAAGAAATGGATAGGAGCAACAAATGCAACTATACTTGCTGGTATCCCAACTAATGCTAATGGAATGTAAAGAAAAAAATAAATAGCAACTATTGCAGATACATTTTGCCGTAAAGCACATGCTAGATTAAATTCTTCACTACTGTGATGTATAATATGCCGGTTCCAGAATAAATTTATTGTATGATTAAAGCGATGAGACCAATAGCCAACAAAATCTAAGCCGATAAAGGTTAAAATGTATATCAAAATTGTAGATTTAATTTCTATTAAAGCCAGATGTTCAACCATCCACTCATAGCTTAAAATAATAACAGTAAGGCCTATCAAGCTTTTGAGTGTGTTTGTGATACCCGAACTAATACTCGAAATTGTATCCATACCTTCATTAACCGGTATTTTTCTCCATCTACTTATTAAATATTCAATAAGTATGAGTACAATAAAGCCCGGTATTGCATAGCTTAATGCGGTTGCATAAGTTTCCATTTAACTAGTTTTATCTAAAAATAAGGAAAATATTTATTTCGAAAAATTAATTCAATCAAACAATTCGAAGCTGCCATATAACCATAAAAAAAGAGATGTCATGGGAGTTGAAAAAAGAAGTAAAGTGCTACTTGAAAAAAACTAAAGAAATTGAGTTATTTTTTTCATTTTAAAAGACTATATTTGCAGCCTGAAAAAAGCTAGTATTCAGTATGGTTGAGTACTTGATTTTTTTAACATAGTTAAATACTAAACATTAAATAGTTATATAATGTCTAAAGTTACGGGTAAAGTATCTCAAATTGTAGGTCCGGTTATCGATGTAGAATTCGCAGCTGGTACTGAATTACCAAAAATTTATGATTCGTTAGAAATTAACAAAACAGACGGTAGTATACTAGTGTTAGAGGTTCAGTCTCACATTGGTGAAGATACTGTGCGTACTATTGCAATGGATTCTAGTGATGGATTGAGTAGAGGGATTGAAGTAGTTGCAACAGGAGCTCCTATCCAAATGCCAATAGGTGGTGACGTATATGGACGTCTATTTAATGTAATTGGGGATGCGATTGATGGTCTTGGAGATCTTCCAAAAGCAGGAAAAGCAGGACTTTCGATTCACCGTCAAGCTCCTAAATTTGAAGATTTATCAACTTCTACAGAGGTTTTATTTACTGGGATTAAAGTAATCGATCTTATTGAGCCTTATGCAAAAGGAGGTAAGATTGGATTATTTGGTGGTGCCGGTGTAGGTAAAACAGTACTTATTCAGGAGTTGATTAATAATATTGCAAAAGGACATGGTGGTCTTTCTGTATTTGCAGGAGTTGGAGAAAGAACACGTGAGGGGAATGACCTTCTTCGTGAAATGTTAGAATCTGGAATTATCAAATACGGTGATGATTTTATGCACTCTATGGAAAATGGAGGATGGGATCTTTCTAAAGTAGATAAAGAGGTAATGAAAGAATCTAAAGCTACTTTCGTATTCGGACAAATGAATGAGCCTCCAGGAGCACGTGCACGTGTAGCACTATCTGGTCTTACTATAGCAGAATATTTCCGTGATGGAGCTGGAGATGGACAAGGGAAAGATGTACTTTTCTTCGTAGATAATATCTTCCGTTTTACACAAGCAGGTTCTGAAGTATCAGCACTTCTGGGACGTATGCCATCAGCGGTAGGTTACCAACCTACATTAGCAACAGAAATGGGTGTGATGCAGGAACGTATTACTTCTACAAAGAAAGGATCGATTACATCTGTACAGGCAGTTTATGTACCTGCAGATGACCTTACCGATCCTGCACCAGCAACAACATTTGCTCACTTAGATGCAACAACAGTATTATCACGTAAAATTGCAGAGCTTGGTATCTATCCAGCGGTAGATCCACTAGATTCTACTTCAAGAATCCTTTCGGCAGACATTCTTGGTGATGAGCATTATAATTGTGCACAACGAGTAAAAGAGCTATTACAACGCTATAAAGAATTACAGGATATTATTGCTATCCTTGGTATGGAAGAATTATCTGAAGAAGATAAGTTAGCTGTAGGACGTGCGCGTCGTGTACAACGTTTCTTATCTCAACCATTCCATGTAGCAGAACAATTTACTGGTATCCCAGGATGCTTAGTAGATATTAAAGATACCATTAAGGCATTTACAATGATTATGGATGGTGAATTAGATCACCTGCCAGAAGCAGCATTTAACCTTAAAGGAACAATCGAAGAAGCTATAGAAGCTGGTGAAAAAATGTTAGCAGAGGCATAAATTAGTAGTGAGAAGTTAGTAATTGAGTAGTGAGATTAGTTTCTTTCTCATTATAGTCTAAATACTAATTACTCAATACTCAATACTTAAAAATATGTATTTAGAAATAGTAACTCCAGAAGCAATATTATTTAGTGGTGAAGTAACTTCGGTTGCTGTACCAGGAATAGATGGAGAGTTTCAGATGTTAGATAATCACGCACCTATTGTTTCTTTGCTAGGAAAAGGAGATGTAAAAGTGTATGGTGAGATGAATCTAGAAGAAGAAGTTGCCGATAAATTCACAAAAGGTGGAAATGGAGCAACACTACTTTCTATTACCTCAGGAACTATCGAAATGAAAGATAATAAAGTTATTGTACTTGCAGATTAGTTAGATTAATACGATAATTAATTATTAATAGTATATATGAATCCCTGTTACATCTAGATGTAACAGGGATTTTTTATTTAAAACCTCAAGGAATTATAAAAAGAAGTGCTAATATTATGTTTAGAATTTGAATTATCTAATAAAATAAATAAGACTGCCTGTCTAAATAGCTGGTTTTTAGATAAAATTATGTTAAACAGCCTTTTTTAGTAAAAAGGTTTTATACTTTTCCAGAGCATATATAATCACTCTAATTATTAAAACCTTACATATGATTCAAAGACTGATCACCTTTGTAGTTATACTAAGCACCTCATTGATTTCTGCCCAGAAAAAAACATTGACTCATGCTGACTACGATTTATGGAAAAATATTACTGATGTTAAAATATCAGATAAAGGGAAATTAATTGTATCTACTATTGAAACCAATACCAAAAGAGGAGATGGCTATATAGAGATATATAATACTCAAAATAAAACTAAATTTAAGTACCCTAATGGGTACGATACTTCAATATCCTTAGATGAGAGCTATGTAGTTTTTAAGAAAAGACCTAAATATCAACTCACCAGAAAAGAAAAGAAGGAAGAAATAAAAAAGGAAAATAGAACTAAAGATGTATTGTTTGTCTACGATGTGAAAAATAATACTATTTATGATTCTATCTTAAGGGTGAAAAAATATAAAATGCCCAAAAAACAAGATGGTTGGTTGGTTGTTGAAAATTTTAAAAAAGTAAAAAAGAAGGAAAAAGGAAAGAAAAAGGCAAACTCTGAGCAAAAAACGGATAGTATAGATAAAAATGCTCCAATGGCGTTTAAACAGAATTATGCATTGGTTTATAATTTAAAAACAAAACAGAAAGATACAATTCATCAAATAAAAGATTTTATTCTACCCGAGAAAGGCAAGACATTTTATTATACTTTGAAAAATAAAAAGGATAAACAAAAAGATATCGGAGTCTACGAGTATCACTTAACATCTGGAGCAAAAGTTGCTATTGATACTACAAAATATATTTATGATAAGCTGGCAGTATATAAAGATGGAAATCAATTTGTTTATCTATCTGCCGTTGATTCTACAGCAATAGACTCCTTAAAGTTTGAATTGTATTATTATAAAAATAAGGAGCTACAAAAGCTTGTAAATACCCCAGATAAGAACCTTAGAGAAAACTGGGAATTGAGTAAAGATCAGACACCTTTTTTCTCTGATAATGGGGATAGGTTATATTTTTATTCAAAACCAAAAGTAGTGTACTCAAAAGATACTACATTATTAAAAGATGAAATACCACAGGTAGATGTTTGGAATTGGCAGGATAAATTGATTCAGCCAGAACAGAAATCAAAATCTGAACAGCTTAATAAAAAAGCATTTTTGTCTTATTATAATACCAAATCTAGCCAGTACATTCACATTCAGGATCAGACAATCGAAACTCTTAATTTTGATAAAAATAAGCAACAACAATATATAGTAGGGTCAACAACATCTCCATATGATGTAATGCGTTCATGGGATTATCCATGGACAAAAGATTATTATGTGATTAATACCAATACGGGAAATAAACATTTGATTCTTAAAAACAAAGGAAGGCAACCTATTCTTTCTCCAGATGGGCAATATGCATTGCATTATGATATGAAAGAAAAACATTGGTTTTCGATTGATTTATCGGCTATAAAAAAAACAAACCTTACCAAAGAGTTGGATGTAGCATTTTATGATGAAGATGATGATCACCCTTCATTACCTTCTCCTTATGGTTTTGGGGGATTTGATTCGAAAGGAAACGCATTGATTTATGATAAATTTGATATTTGGCGAGTTTCTCTTTCTGGAAAAGAAAAACCAAAGAATCTTACACAAAATGGAAGGAAAAACAATGTTGAATACAGAACAAAAATGTTGGATCCTGAACAAAAAAACAAAGCAACATATAGTGATAAAGAATTATTGATTACCAGTTTTGATAAGATAACAAAAACTTCTGGATTGTATACTTTACGAAAAGGAAAATTGATAGAAAAAATCAGGCCGTCAGAGTTTCGTATCAACTCCTATCGAAAGGCAAAGAATGCCGAGGTGTATAGCTATAGAAAACAAAACTTTACTACATTTTCTGATCTTTATGTATCAACAAATACATTTCAAAACTCACATAGAATAACAGCAGTAAATCCACATCAAAAAGATTTTAAGTGGGGAACTTCAGAATTGTTTTCCTGGAAAACATATGATGGTAAAAAACTAGAGGGAATTATTTATAAACCCGAAGATTTTGATCCTTCCAAACAATACCCTTTGATCACTTATTTTTATGAAAAACGATCTGATAGCTATCGTAATTATCATATACCTAGACCCAGTGCTTCTATTGTAAACCCTTCATATTTGGTAAGTAATGATTATATCATGTTTGTTCCCGATATTGTATATGATGAAGGTAAACCTGGAGCCAGTGCATACAATTGTATAGTCTCTGGAGTAGAAGCCTTAGAAGAATTAGGATATATAGATAGAGATAATATAGGAATACAAGGGCAAAGCTGGGGAGGATATCAGGTGGCATATTTGGTAACTGTTACTAACAAGTTTAAAGCAGCGATGGCGGGCGCACCAGTGAGTAATATGACTTCTGCTTATGGTGGAATCAGATGGAAATCGGGATTGAGCAGAGCATTTCAATACGAAAGAACACAAAGTAGATTAGGTAAAAACTTATGGGATGGATTTGATCTTTATATTGAAAATTCACCACTTTTTGGTATCCCTAAAATAGAAACTCCATTGCTAATGATGCATAATGACAATGATGGAGCAGTACCTTATTATCAAGGTATAGAAATGTTTATGGGAATGCGTAGATTACAAAAACCAGTATGGTTACTGGTGTATAATGAAGAAGCTCATAATTTGAAAAAAGTGAAAAACAGGCAGGACCTTTCTATCAGAATGATGCAATTTTTTGATTATTATTTAAAAGGAGAGCCTGCCCCTAAATGGATGACCAAAGGGGTTCCTAGAATACAAAAAGGAAAAGACTTGGGGTATGGTTTAGAGAATACAAGAGCATCAAGTATTACGCCCAGTTCCAATGAATAAGATGCCATTCTGTACCATCAGATTCATGAGTGATTAATGTTTTAAAACCGATGGCATAATGCGCTTGTAAAGAACGCAAATTATTTGATGCTACTTCGGTGATTAGGAGATTATATTTGTCTTGTAATTCGGTTTTCATGGTTTGATACAGACCTCTAAAAATCCCTTGTTTACGATAGGCTTTATCAATACATACCTGTCCCATTATTACATAGGATATAGAAGAATCTAAGTGATTTTCGATTATAGAAAACATGGGCTTTAGTAGTTCTATATCCTCTTTAAAATCTTTTAGCATACACAATGCATACCCAACTACTTTATCACCATCTTTAGCAATGATATGAGGTTGTTTGCTATTCATTTTTCTTAGAATATCAAGATCATGTTGTACAGAAACAAAACCCTCTGCTTCTTTTTCTGTTTGAGAAATTGAAACAGGTAGGTTATTACGCTGAAGCACTAAAATCTGCTGTAATTCTGTCTCAGAACTAATAACAGTATAAGTTATATTCATTGTATATTATTTAGATTTTAACCAGTTCTCGCGTTTATTTATGGCTTCCTTACCAGCGTTTTGTAGTAATTTGGTCTCAATATCTGGATGTGTAGTAAAAGTCATTTCTGTTTTTACTTCCTTACCTAATCTTTTATAGGTTATCGTTACCTTTTTACCAGGAATGTATTTTTTTAGCACCTCAGATAATTGCTTTTCATCTGTAATAGGATCTTCATTTATAGCTATAATAATATCATCTTTATCTAATCCTGTCGTATAAGCTGGAGATCCCTTTTTTGGGTAATCAGAGATAAAAGCATCGTTGTTTTCAAACTTTATGGGTACTCCTCCAAAGTATACTTTTTCTTGATTATTAATCATTGAAATTCCAAAATTAGCAAATAGAGTTTTATAATCTGGTACCTGGCTACTATTGATATATTTATCAAAGAAATCATTGGCAAACGACTCTCCTGCATATTCGCGCAGTGTGGTTAACAGATGCTCTTCTGTATACGGGATTTCGGTTTTTCCATATTTTTGCCAAACAAGCTTCATGTAGTCATCAAGATTAAGGCTATCCTTATAGTTTCTTAAGGATAAATCCAGAGCTAACCCTAGCATACTGCCATAAGAGTAATATGATATAAATGTATTTCCTCTGTTTACAGGATCTACAGATGTTGCTGCATCTACAAAAGGAGCCTGGTAGCTCATCTCTGTAGGATTAAAATACACTCTGGCAGGAGAGTTCCATACATAATTAAAAGACCTTGCTAACCCTTGTATATATTGTTCCTGACTTATAATACCTGCTCTGCATAAAATTAATCCCGTATAATAACTGGTAAATCCTTCTGCAAACCATAATTCTCCAGACATATTGGCTTTTTCAAAATCAAAAGGCTCTAATGTTTTTGGTCGTATACGTTCTACATTCCAGGCATGAAAAAACTCATGAGAAACAGTTCCTATGTTTCTGTCCATTCCCTCCTTGGCAAGACTACGAGTACTGGTTAGGATAGTAGAGTTTCTGTGTTCCATACCATCGCCAGATACATTCGGCATATAACAGGCTAAAAAAGTATAGGTTCCGTTGTCAAATTTTGGATATTCTCCAAACACTTCTTTCTCTTGCAGTACTACTTTTTTGACTTTTTCAAAATAAGTATTAGCTTCTTCTTCGGTCCCTAAGTGGTGTAATGCAAATTGTATGGTGTATTCTGAACCTTCAGATTGAACGGTAAATGCTTTTACCGAGTGATTGCTAATTTCTACAGGGCTATCCATAAAATACTGTAGATTAGGTGCGGTATATTTATTGTTTCCAACAGGAAAAAGTTGCGTGGCAATCTTCCAGTTTAGATCTTTTCTAGTATCAAAAGTTACTTCTATAGGGCTGTCTTTAAGAGCAGGAGCAAACATAAAAGTAGCAGGAATATTGAGGTGTGCATGAGTTTCATCAATTTGAGAATACGTTCCATCTCCTCGATCTGCAAATAGAATATAGGATACTTTAATGGTGCCATCATGACCGGAAATATCCCATTGATGAGGGTTAGGGCGGGTTACCTTAACTTTTTTACCTTGACTATCAGTAACCTTTACATCATAAACATTTTTTGCAAATTCATGCAAAGCATACCTTCCAGGGGATGTCCTACTCATTCGTAAAGAAATAATATCTGTTTTTATATCAGAAAATGTAGCTTGTATTTTAGCTTCATGATGAACAGCATTGTCAAAAGAAATATGATATTGATTTTTTGATTGAGAGAAGCCTAACTGAACACATAGTATCGCAATTAATATCTGTACTAATTTCATTATGATTTGTTTGTGAAATGATGATGAAAATCAAATATAGGTATTAATTGTAGTTCTTTTTAGATAACTTTTTAATAAGGATGACTTATACTAGAAAGTTTAACAATATTTTTTATTGTTAATGCTACCATCTTCAAATCATTTACTTTGAAAAAAGAAAAATCCCGAAAATATACCTGTGGTGTTTTTTCCTTTTTTATAACTCCGGTATTTATAATTTTTGGGATTCCATTTTCAAAGAATAATGCCTGCGGAGATGTTTCAATAGCATTAATGTTGTATATATATCCATCATAAAGCGGTTCAATAGTAGAAACATTAGTATGCCCGACAATTATATGAGATGCATTATAAACTTTAAGAATCTCTTCTACTTCTTTTTTTGAAGATTTTTTAATTTCATCGTTTTGTTTTACATAGCCTCTATATTGAGTTACTCCTGTTTTTCCTAATATAATTTCTTTAAGATTTTCATCAATGGGTTTGTCGTTCCAATAATCCCAAATAGCTTGATTTATTTGCTTTATAGAATATTTTTTTGTTGCGGTTTCGGGACTAATTCCTCCATGAGTAATTAGGATGGTTCCGATTTTTAGTAGTACAGGTCGTGTTCTTAACCATTGTCCTATATATGTTTTATTAGAAAAAGCATCTTTAAAAGACATCATCTGCTGAATAGCAAATAAATTGGCAGGATGTACACGACTGAAATTCCCTCTGAGAACATACTGTTCGTGATTTCCAAGTAGATAATGAATCATTCCTCCAGCTAATTCTGCCTGTTCTGAAAGCTGAACTATTTTCCATAGTACTGTACTCACTTTAGTTCCACGATCAACCATATCTCCTGCAATAACCAAATGGTTTTCTCCAAAACTCCAATTACCGAGAGAATCAATAACCTTAAGGTTTTTTAAAAGAGTATCCATATATTCATAATCTCCATGAATGTCACTAATAAAAGCAATCTTATCAGGAGTAGTTGTAATTTCTGTGACAGGTACTTTAATTTCTGGCAAGGATAAATTTAGGGTAGTATCAATGGTAAAGTTTTTAATAATAGAATCATACGTTTTGTGGTGTGCTTTATCATTTTGATACCAATCTACAGATATGGTATTGTCTTTTTGATATGTAACAATAGGGCCTTCAATAAAATCATCATCAAATGTCGGGGTATCTGCAGCCCCAGCCAAAGTAGCATTAAAATCAATAAATTTTGATCTTATAGGAACCTTAAGTGTTTTGTAAATACCATTCTCTGTCAATATAACAGTACTCTGATTTAGTTTGTAAACTATAATAATCAGAATTAGGGTAAGTATCCCTAATATTGGATAAAGTAGAAATAATTTCCATTTTTTGATCTTTTTCATTTTTGTTTCGATTTAGACAATAGTTTTCTTAGGCAATGACATGTGATCATTGCCTATAATAAATAGTTCAGAAAATTGAGATTACTTAATTCTGGATATAAATTTATTCTTCGATGTATTCTAAAATATCAGATGGCTGACAATCCAGAACCTTGCAAATAGCTTCTAGTGTTGAAAAACGTATTGCTTTAGCTTTTCCAGACTTGAGAATAGAGAGATTAGCAGTGGTAATGCCAATTTTTTCTGCCAATTCTTTAC
Source organism: Aquimarina macrocephali (assembly GCF_051627225.1). Classification (NCBI taxonomy): domain Bacteria; kingdom Pseudomonadati; phylum Bacteroidota; class Flavobacteriia; order Flavobacteriales; family Flavobacteriaceae; genus Aquimarina; species Aquimarina macrocephali. The sequence goes on along the minus strand of NZ_CP151795.1, from coordinate 1,586,669 downwards.
TCTTCATTTTTCGCTTGGCTAGCATCACATCAAGATTTACAATTATTGGCATAGTTATATTGTTAGTTCGTTTTCTTCCTGTAATTGAACTCCTTGCCTAAATATGGTTGCAATAAAAAGAGCAAAAACACCTAGTATGATATGTAAAAACACTGCATACAAATCATTAAAATTTCCTCCTTGAAAAATAAGCAACTGAATGCTACCATATAATACGGGAAAGAATAAATTTATAATTGTAAAATAAGTCAAATGCTTTATCGCATTTTTTGAAAATAAAGTTTCTGCTTTAAAAGTCTCAAAAACAAGCGATAAGACATAGAAAAATGACGCATAAAAAAAGAAGAATACAATAATTGATGCAAATGTATTGATTTCATACACTCCCTTTATTACCGAGTCGGTATAAGGAATCTTAATCTGAAAATTATTACCAGAGATATTTAAAAAAGAATTAGTAACCATAGCAAATGCAATAAATAATAGAAAAACCCCGTATCCGATAGCAGTAACTCTGGTCACATAAAACAATAATGTTGACAATGATTTTTTTCCGAACATTTTCATAGTTATATTGTTAATTCATTTTCAGATTGAATTTCAATACCTCGTTTAAAAATCAATGCAATAATAAAGATAATTCCGGCCATGAAAAGGAATTCTGAGCTTCCGAAATCTAGTTCAAAAACAACCCCTTTCTTTAATAACCATTTGCTGTACCTACTTGCAAAATAAGCTAATAAACCTATCCATAATGAGACATAGCTAATATTAGAAATTAGATTTGCTACAACAGGAGTAAATGGCTTATCAAAATCAATTTTTGAAAAAATCCTAATGATTAAATAAAACATATATGCCTTAAAAGCTAATATGGAAACAATTAGTGATAGAAGCATAATATAATACTGAATGGAAAAATTATAAAGATTTGATAAATCTAAACCTAGATATAGATCCTTGGTGGCCTCTTCGTTTACAAGAAGACTTATTGCACTCGAAATGAGTATTGCTCCCAACTTAATACATAAACCAATGAATATAATCCATGATACTATTTTCATTGCACTTAAAACTTGTTTTGTTTTCATTTTTATTATCGTTTAACGATAACAAATATACAAAAATTATTGATAAACGATAATTTTTGTCAAAAAAACCTATTTTTTAATTTTTGGTTTTAGCTTTCTAAAACCTCGTGGTATCTTTGAAACATGATTTCCAGAAAACTAAAGCAAAAACTAAATAATCGTATCGAAAATAACTCTCTTCGGTTATTAACTGATTCTAAAGGGTTGATTGATTTCTCGTCTAATGATTATTTGGGATTTACATCATCCAAGATAATTTTTGAAGGAGCACATCAATTATTGGTTAAAAAAACACTACAAAAAAACGGAGCAACAGGTTCTCGTTTGCTTTCTGGAAATCATAAATTATATGTAGAAGCTGAAAACATGCTTGCAGATTTTCATAATGCTGAAGAAGCTTTGATTTTTAATTCTGGGTATGATGCTAATGTTGGTTTTTTTTCTTCGGTACCACAACGAGGAGATGTTATTTTTTATGATGAACTAATCCATGCCTCTATTAGAGATGGGATGCAGATGAGTAATGCAAAATCGTATAAATTTAAACACAATGATATAGAAGACCTAAATTTTCAGATTGAGCGAAATCGAAATGAGAGAAGCGATCAAGAAATATATATCGTCACAGAGTCTGTTTTTTCAATGGATGGGGATTGTCCAGACTTAAAATCGTTAATAGCATTTTGCCAGAAATATAGTTACCACCTTATTGTAGATGAAGCACATGCGACTGGTGTATTTGGAGACTATGGTGTGGGGCTACTCCAGAAATTAGGGTTAGAAAATCAGGTTTTTGCAAGAATCAATACCTTTGGTAAGGCTTTAGGTTGCCATGGAGCAGTTGTTTTAGGATCAAAGGATCTAAAAGCATACTTAGTAAATTTTTGTAGAAGTTTTATATATACTACCGGATTACCACCACACTCTATTGCAACAATCCAAATGGCGTATGAAGAACTTAAATGTACATCTGAAATTGAAAAACTCATTGAAAATATTACTTTTTTCGACCAAGAACTTAAATCCAAACATCTAACATCAAGATTTATTAAAAGTAATTCTGCAATACATTGCTGTATTATTTCGGGCAATGAAAACGTGAAAAAAGTTGCAAACCAAATTCAGATAAAGGGATTTGATGTCAAGCCGATTTTGTCACCTACTGTGCCACAAGGTAAAGAACGATTGCGCTTTTGTTTACATTCTTATAATTCTAAAGAAGAAATCTCGGAAGTCTTAGAACTACTTGCTACTTTTGTATGCATATGAGCGAAACATTTAAAACTGTCGCTGTTTTTCAATATTCGGCAGAAGCATTGATCATCAAAGGAAGAATAGAATCAGAAGGAATCCAGGTTTTTACTATGGATATGCATACTATTGATACAGATCCTTTGGTAAGTAATGCTATCGGAGGCGTTAAATTGAGAGTAAAAGCAGAAGACGAACAGAAAGCACTGCAGATTATAGAAAGTATACAAGAATATGCTATAGATGATCAGGGAGAATCTATTTGTTGTCCAAACTGTAATGGAAAAAAAATAGTTCTGGATTCAACAATCGATAGCCTTAAAAGTTTAGTTCTTCTTCTATTGTTTATGTTACCAATTAATCAAAAAACGAAATATAGATGTGAGGACTGTAATCACAAATTTTACTTAAAATGAATAAAAAGATATTCGTTACAGGAATAGGTACAGAAGTTGGCAAAACTATAGCTTCGGCAATTGTGGTTGAGGCATTGCAGGCTGATTACTTTAAACCGATACAGGCAGGGGATTTAGAATATTCAGATACCGATAAAGTACAAGAACTAGTGTCTAATTCAAAATCTGAGTTTCACGACAATAGTTACGCTTTAAAAACGCCGATGAGTCCACACGCTGCGGCAGAAATTGATCAGGTTTTTATCGAAATTGATAAAATAACACTTCCCAAAACAAATAATCATTTAGTTATTGAAGGTGCCGGGGGATTATTGGTGCCATTAAATAATAACAATACGATCCTGGATTTAATACATTCTGATTACCATGTTATTGTAGTTTCCAGACATTATTTGGGAAGTATTAATCATACCTTAATGACCATCCAGATTTTAAAAGAAAAAGGATGTACTATATCTGTTATTTTTAATGGGGCAGCACATAAAACTACCGAAAGTATCATAAAAGAAATGACAGGAGTTACAGTTATAGGAAGAATTGATAATGAGCCTTATTTTGATAAAATGGTGATTGCAGAATATGCAGAATTATTTAGAGATAAATTAAAATCACTTTAGTATTTATAAAAATATTCGCTTTCGCGGAAATGACACACATATGACTTTAAAAGAAAGAGATAAAAAACATCTTTGGCATCCACTCACCCAGCATAAAATACATCCCGAAGCATTACCAATTATAAAAGCAAAAGGAGCCTTGCTTTATGATGAAGATGAGAATACATACATCGATGGAATTGCTTCCTGGTATACTGCCATGTATGGTCACTGCAATGATTATATTTTAGAGAAAGTGCAATCTCAAATGCAGCAATTAGATCAGATTGTATTTGCTGGTTTTACTCACGAACCTGCCATAAAATTATCTGAAGAATTGATAAAAATATTACCAGATAATCAAGAAAAGATATTCTTTTCAGATAATGGTTCTACCGCCAATGAAGTAGGAATTAAAATGGCACTACAATACCATTTTAATAGAGGAGAAAAAAGAAATACAATTATCGCTTTTGAAGATGGTTTTCATGGAGATACTTTTGGAGCTATGTCTGCCTCAGGATTATCAGTGTATAACGGTCCGTTTGAAGATTTTTTTATAAATGTTAAACGTATTCCTACTCCTAATTTTGAAAATATTGATATTGTTATAAAAGAATTACAAGAGTGTATCGCAACTAATGAAGTAGCTGCTTTTATATATGAGCCACTAGTACAGGGAGCCAATGCAATGCATATGTACGAAGCGAGATATTTGGATCAAATCCTTACTATTTGTAAAGACAATACCATAATTACCATTGCAGATGAGGTGATGACGGGTTTTGGAAAAACCGGAAAAACGTTTGCTTCTGATCATGTAGAAACCAAACCAGATATTATTTCGATGTCTAAAGCTTTAACAGCAGGATTCGTACCTATGGCGGTAACAAGCTGTACTCAGGAAATCTATGATGCCTTTCTTGATGATTCTATTGGCAAAGCCTTTTTTCATGCACATACGTACTCTGCTAATCCTATAGCTTGCTCGGTAGCCCTCGCGGCGATAGCACTTTTACAAAGTGAAGAAATCCAAAATAATATTGACAGAATAACAATGTCTCACAAGGATTTTGATGCTAAAATCAAAGACCACCCTAAAATTAAAAGAACTAGGCAAGCAGGAGTGATCTACGCTTTGGATCTGGATATTGAGATGGATCGTTATGGTAAAAAACGTTATGAGATATTTGACCATTTCATGAAAAATGGCGTAGCATTAAGACCACTGGGAAGCACGGTTTATATTTTGCCTCCTTATGTGATTACTCAAGAACAATTACAGAAGGTGTATGATACGATTGTTGAGTTGTTAGAGGGTGTTTAATTTTTTAACGCCTCTTTTATAGAAGATGTAAATCTCTCTTTGTCATCAATAAAAAATGCTATCGTTTTATAGGTCTTTTTCATTCCATAAAGTCCAGAAAATGTATTTTCTTGTTTCAAAGTAATTAGCATATTATGACTTTCTAACTCACCAAGTGGAGATAATTTTATAGTCTTAGTATCGAATTCGATTTCTTTGCTTGTGATTTCTATAGATTCAATAGTATTAATATCTATTGTGGTTTCACTAAGGATACCATAGCGTAGATGCAAGATGCCATCTTCTATGATAATGGGTCTTTTAATAATAGATTTTAGAAAACCAAAGATTTGAATACTGGAATATACACTCAATATACTTGCAATCCATGCAGCAATTGCACTCCATTTTAATAAAAGAATATGTAGTACATAGGTTTCAACACCAATGATTACGATAAGTGCAGCTAATAAAGAAATGGTTCCGCTGTTTTTATGATAAGTAAATTCATTTTCAGCTAGGATTCTCTTTTTCCAGGATATGAATCCATAATAGAATACCGCAAGCTCCATGGTAAGAAATATTGCAATTTTACCAGGTGCAATTTCACTACAAGTTTCCTTTAACGCAGAGAAAAAATCTAACTCCTGTTTTGAATTTGCTTTATATCTTTTTATGGTTTGGCGAACTTTATAAAACACAAAAACACCAACTCCCAGTTCTACAAAAGGAAAAACCCAGTTTTTTGCCCAATTTAGTATAGATTGATGCTCTTGCGGGATAATATAAGAAGCGATAACCATTCCCAGAATAAAAAAAGGGACGATTGTAGTTTTAGGAATATTTTTCTTTTTGATTAATATAAAATAAACAATAGGTATAGTAAAAAGTAGATCAAGAGTGATACCAATTGATAATGCACTAGTATTTGTTGCAAATATTTGTGATTTGGTGATCAAAATCACTGATAAAATAAGGAGTAATGGTACTCCAAACACTACTAAGTTACTATGGGTTTTCGTTGTCATACTCATTTTGTTGATATCCTAACAAGTCAATTTGTTCATCGGTCTCATCAATGATCACATACATTTCTTTATAGGTCCATTGATCATTCTGTTTGGTGCCTACAACAAATAATTGTGCCTCACCTTTTGGCCCTTTTATAGGAATTGATATATCTGCGGATCCTGTGTTATTCTTATATGAAAGACTACCGTTCATTATACCATTAGTTTCTATAGGTTCTCCCAGGATATTTACTGTATATTCATCGTCATTTACTTTAACAAGAGCATCCTTGTAAGGAGTAGACTCAGTAATTAACTCACTCACACCAAATATTAGAGAGCCCAAAAAAATAAAAAATATGACAATAAGAGTAAGACAACCCCCTACAGGAACTGCCCATCCCCAATTTCTGGCAAACCAGCTTTTTTGTTGTATATGCTCTTCCATAATTTTTATTATTATATCCTATAAAGATAAGTATCTAAAATGTGTTTTTTGTTACTAAAATCTTATGATAAATGATATTACTATTGAACAAGATAGAACAAACCAGTACATTTGCCAAAACTTGAAAATTGCAACAAAAAATATCAATAACAGGAATTTCTTCTATATCTCCATTGGGAGTTTCTTCTGGCGATATATGGAAAGCATATAAAGATCCATCACATCGTATCTCTTTTAAAGATTTTGAAGGAGAACAAGCCCCGATTGCATTACTTTCTCAAAACGCAAAACAAAAAATAAAAGAATTAAGAGCAGAGAGTTCTCATTATGAGGCATTGGATGACTCTGTTCTTTTTGGTGTTTTTGCCGCCAGACAAGCAGTTAAAAATGCTGGATGGAATGGAGATCGTAATTTTGGGATTAATATAGGTTCTTCTCGTGGGGCAACAGGGCTTTTTGAAAAATATCATCAGGAGTTTCTAAAAAGCGGTAAATCATCTACGTTAAGTTCACCTACGACTACGCTCGGAAATATTTCATCGTGGATTGCTCATGATTTACAAACCAGTGGGCCAGAAATAAGTCACTCGATTACATGTTCTACGGCACTACATGCTGTGCTTAATGGTGTTGCCTGGTTGCAATCGGGTTTGGCAGATCAATTTTTGGTTGGCGGAAGTGAAGCTCCATTAACACCATTTACTATTGCACAAATGAAAGCCCTTAAGATATATGCATCAAATGATAAGGCGGCTTATCCATGCCAGGCAATGAATTGGAATAAAAAAAGAAATTCTATGTTTCTTGGTGAAGGTGCTGCTATTGCATGTTTAGAAAAAGGAGTGAAAGAAAATGCTTTGGCTTTAATAGGAGGTATTGGTTATGCTACAGAACCATTAAAGCATAATATATCTATATCTACAGAGGCAGATTGTTTTCAAAAATCCATGAAATTGGCTTTAGGTGAAACCCCTGCAGATGAGGTAGATGCTATTGTATTGCACGCACCTGGCACAGCAAAAGGAGATTTGGCAGAATATAATGCTATTAAAGCTGTTTTTAAAGACTCATTACCCGCTTTGACAACTAATAAATGGAAAATAGGACATACCTTTGGTGCCAGCGGGATCTTGAGTTTGGAGCTTGCAGTATTAATGCTAAAACATCAGGAATTTATTCCGGTCCCCTTTGTAACATACGATAAACTTCCTAAGCAGTTAAACAAAATAATAGTAAACGCTGTTGGTTTTGGAGGCAATGCTGTTAGTATTTTGCTCGAGCGTCTTTAATTTTTTGCGATATTTGGAATATAAAATTTTTGGTATTAGAATGCTGTTATATGCGTTCTCAAGTAATTAAAAAGATTTATAATACATGAAAACACAAATCACTCTTTTTTTAGTAAGTCTTATCTTACTTTTTTCAGTCCATGCACAAGAAACTATTCATAGTGAGTTTGAATCTCAGCTAATCAATATAAATGGATACAAGATTAATGTAGAAACTAAAGGTAAAGGAAATCCAATAGTATTTATTGCAGGAGGACCCGGAAATTCTCATGATTATATGCAGGGTAATTTTGGGAAATATCATAAAAATCGGCAAGTAGTTTTTTTTGATGGTTTAGGGAGAGGACTGTCTGATGATGCTAAGGATATCAAGGAATATTCTATACGAGGTGATGTAGAAACGTTAGAAGGTATTAGAAAAGCGTTGCAGTTGACTAAATGGACAGTAGTAGGGCATTCTTATGGTACAGTAGTTGCTCAAGCCTATGCTTTAAAATATCCTCAATATACCGAGAAGATGATATTGATTAATGGGTTTCATAGTGGATTAATGTGGCAGGCAAATTGTGATAGTTATAATCATTACGCCAAAACACACTTTCCAGAAAAATGGAAAGTAGTTGATTCATTACGATCAGAAGGATTTGTATCTAGTGATTCAGAGTTTTCGAAAGTATATGGAGATTTTCCAACAAAATATATATACTATCATAATACAGAATTAAGACAACCTGTACCCAAAGAAGTAAAACGTTCATGGAACTCTGATGTGTATTATACCATTATTGGTAGAGATGCTGATTTTCATGTTACGGGTGATATGGGAGATATAGATTTTAGAAAAGAGTTAAAGAAAATACAATCACCAACTTTAATCATTGCTGGGCGTTATGATGGTGTGTCTACTCCAGAATTTGCAATACAGTATAAAACCTATATGCCTAAGGCAGAGTTTGTAATGTTTGAAAAAAGTGGTCATAACCCATATCTGGAAGAGCCAGAAAAGTTTTTTAAACTGTTTGAGCGTTTTTTAGAGATAAAGCATTAATTTTTGAGATATGAGTTTATCATATTAATTGATACAAATACACCAGATTTTCTTACATTTGACTTTTAGATTTAGATGATTTATGAGCGTTATTAGACACGATTGGACCAAGCAAGAGATTCTTGATATTTACAATACACCTATGATGGATTTACTGTATAAAGCAGCAACTATTCATCGCGAATATCATGATCCAAATGTTGTACAGGTATCTACCCTGTTATCTATTAAAACAGGAGGATGTCCTGAAGATTGTGGATATTGTCCACAAGCAGCCAGATATCATACTGATATCGAAGGAAATGACCTGATGAGCGTACAGCAAGTAAAAGCACAAGCACTTCGTGCAAAATCTTCTGGAAGTTCTAGAGTATGTATGGGAGCTGCCTGGCGTAACGTTAAAGACGGTCCAGAATTTGAAAATGTGCTGGAGATGGTTCGTACGATTAATAAACTTGATATGGAAGTATGCTGTACCTTGGGTATGATCACCGAAAATCAGGCACAGCGATTAGCAGAGGCAGGATTATATGCCTATAACCACAATTTAGACACTTCAGAAGAATACTATAAAGAAGTAATTTCTACCAGAGGATATGAGGATCGATTAAAAACGATTGATAATGTTCGTAAAACTAATGTAACTGTCTGTAGTGGTGGTATTATCGGTATGGGAGAAGAAGTAAGTGATAGAGCAGGAATGTTGACAGCATTGTCAAAATTAAGCCCTCAGCCCGAATCGGTACCCATAAATGCTTTAGTAGCAGTAGAAGGGACACCAATGGAAGATGAAAAGCCTGTAGAGATATGGGATATGATTAGAATGGTAGCTACTACCAGAATTGTTATGCCAAAAACACAAGTACGATTATCTGCAGGAAGAACCGAAATGAGTAGAGAAGGGCAAGCGATGTGTTTCTTTGCAGGAGCAAATTCTATTTTTGCAGGAGATAAACTACTAACGACTCCTAATCCAGATGTAAATAAGGACATGGAGATGTTTAAAACATTAGGACTTAATCCGCAAAAACCGTTTGTAAAAAAGGCTCAACCAGAAACAATTGAAGCAGAAGATTCTATTTTTGAACCTCTGGGAGAAAAGCCTAAATGGTCCAGACCAGACCATACTATCGAAAGAAATCAAACAGCAAAACAGAAAGCTAAAGGAATAATAGCGGATAAGTAAAGATATCAAGGCCTTTTAAAAAATTAAAGGTTTTATAATATTCTCTCTACGTCTTTTATTTTTTTAATCGTCGGATTATGTTGATGTAGATCAGTATAAAATTGCCATCACCTACTTTTGGCTGATATCGCGTTAATTCTTATGGCTTATTTTTTAGTAAGTGAAATTAAATTTAGAACAAATACCAAGGGTAAAAACAATTACCAAAGAAGAATTTCTTAAGAAATATGTAACATTACAAAAGCCGGTTGTAATCGAACAGTTGACTGTAGATTGGCCAGCGTATACGAAATGGAATCTTTCTTATATCAATGATGTAGCAGGTAATAAGACTGTTCCTTTGTATGATGACCGACCAGTTTCGTCTGAGCGTAGATTTAATGAGGCTCATACTAGTATGAGAATGAGAGAATATCTTAATCTACTTGAACAAGGGCCTACCAATTATCGTATTTTTTTATATAATTTACTAAAAGAAGCACCTTTGCTTCAAGAGGATTTTAGATACCCAGAAGAGATAGGGTTAAAATTTATGAAGAAACTACCATTTTTATTTTTCGGAGGTAGTGGCTCTAAAGTATTTATGCATTACGATATTGATTTAGCCAATATTCTTCATTTTCACTTTCATGGAGAAAAACAATGTATATTATTTCCACCTTCAGAAACAAAGTATTTATACAAATTACCACATTCACTACTATCTCATCAAGGAATAGATTACACAAATCCTGATTTTAAAAAATGGCCTGCGTTAAAGCATGCCAAAGGGTATATTGCAAATTTAAAACATGGCGAGACATTGTATATGCCCGAAGGGTACTGGCACCACATGACATATTTAACTCCAGGATTTTCTATGAGTATCCGTTCTGCAGCCCAAGGAGTTACTCAGTTTTCTAAAGCTTGTTATAACGTGTTTTTTATGCGATATCTGGATAATTTTATGCGAAAAACCAGAGGAGAGAAGTGGATCGATTATAAAAATAATAAAGCAGTTCTACGAACAAATAAAAGAAATGATTATTCTAAAAAACAAAACCTCGACTATGAGCAAGAAACTCAGTAATCAAGATTTTGTTTTCTAAGGATGTTTACTATCAGAAAAAATCTGATTAAAAATCTCTTAGCATGTTTACAAGGTTGGGGTGAATTTTTTTAAATTCTTAATCACTTCAACAGCAGTTTCTACAACTTCTACGATATCATCAATTAAGTCTCCAATAGGACCTCGTCCTTCTATTTGAGTAATTTCTTCAAAACTTAATTCACTTACTTTTAATTCGTTTAAATTTTTCATAGTTAAATAATTTGTAGATTTATAATTCTAATTAATGTTTTAGTTTTTTATCGTTTTCTGGTTCAAACTTAAGAAGCAAGAGTCTCATATTTTGAGATAGACTAAAATTTTGTGTCTACTTATCGTTTACAATGATTTAGGCAATTTGGATAATATTGATTTTTTTAAACCTATCCTAAATTTAAAATCGGATACACTTGATAAAGATTTACAGGTATGATGGATAAAAAGCCTGGTATAACGTGTTTTTTATGTGATGTCTGGATAATTTTATGCGAAGAACATGAGGAAAGAAGTGGATCGATTATAAAAATAATGAAGCTATAAAAAAACCAATAAAAGAAGTACTTAGTTTATTGATTTTTGCAACAAACCTAATCATATAAAGTTTTTTGAGTACATAATTCGTCTTGTATACGTCTGGATGAAAACAAAAAATCAAGAATTTTTTTAGATATAATTGTAAATATTGATCAATGAACACAGTAAGTTCTTTATTGATAATTAGTGCTTCTCAGGGGTTCATTTTTGGTTTGGTTATTTTAGTTTCTCCATTTTTCAGAAGTAAAACCAATAATTATTTAAGTTATACAATATTGATAGTTTCTTTATTGATGCTCAATGTGTATCTTGATGATATGGCTGTGTTTGTAAAATACCCGAAGTTTAAGGTATTATACGACATCGAATGGGTATTTTTATTCCCGGTTTTTTTCTTCCTTTATTTTTTAAAATCAATCAATCATGATTTAGAAAAAAGTAAGAAACGATATTGGTTGTACATACCTTTTATGTTTTCTGTGATTCTTAATGTGGTTTTTAATCTGGAACATGTCTATAAATGGTATACTTATACTTGGGAACATAAAGAGTATGCGTACGGGTGGATTTTTAGTTTTCAGGAATTGGGCTATTATTCATTCAATTTAATTATTGCTATTTGGTCTTATAAGATTCTTAAGGAAAAAAGGTATTCAACTCATCCTAATACTAGATGGCTAAAAAAATTATGTGCTAGGATATTTTCCTTAATAACATTCTGGGTTATAATAGGTGTTATCGATAAGGTTTTTAATATAGGTTATGAAATCTGTATATCTATTATATGTACAAGTACTTCTGTATTTGTGTTTTGGGTTGTGTATTATGGAATTTATACATTAAAACTTACCAATAATAAAAAAGATAATATCGGTGAGGTTAAAAATGTCACTTTATATGTAGATGCTACAGAAACCCTTGATAAGAGACAACAGAAAGAACTAACGAATCCAGATACTTCGTTTTCAGAAGATAACATATATTTTCAAAAGTTAGAAAATCTTCTTCAAAAAGATTGTATTTATCGCGATCCAAATTTGAGTCAAGAGATGATAGCTAAACTATTAAATATAAGTTCGGGTTATCTATCGCAGATTGTAAATGATATTACAAAAAAGAATTTTACAGTATATATTAATTCCTATAGAGTTAAAGAAGTTAAGCGTATGATTCTTAATACAGAATTTGATAAGTACAGTCTATTGACTATAGGGCTAGAAGCAGGATTTAAATCCAAAACTACATTTTACACTTCGTTCAAAAAAGAAACCAAATTAACTCCTAGTCAGTTTAGGTCTAAAAACAAAAAGGTTCCGAATTTTTAAATTTTAATAATATCGAACATTGATTTCATAAAGCCTATCTAGTTTTGGCTATAATTAATTGCGTATCGGTCTATTTATAAATTGATGTTTGCGAGTACTTCATTGCGATCATTTTTAATGAAACCGATAGGTTTTTATTTGTCAATGAAACGTAACTTTTAAAAATGTAGATTAATATGAATTCACACATCAGTATTAAAAATTTAAAAAGATATTTTTTATTCCTATCCGTGATTTTATTCATGGCCTGTCAGTCTGATGAGGATCAACCCCAACCAGAAAAAACTATAAACGGTTTTTGGTTAGCCAAAGATAAAGGGTATGTCATTGAGATTACAGACAAAAAAAAGGTGTTGTATGGCGTAAATTCGGTCGGATGCACAATCATAGAAGATAATTTTGTGCCAGAAGAATCTTTTGGTGTAGCGCTAGCTCTTATTGGTCCTAACGAATTGATAGCAGAGCCAAGGCTTAGTGCATCAAATATTGAGTTCAGGAGGTTATTAAATCAAAATGATTTTTGTCTTCCTGAACAAATTGCAAATACTAAAGATCCAAAGATTAATTTTGATCATTTTTGGAATATTTTTAATGATTATTATGCTTTTTTTGAAACAAGAAAGGTTAACTGGTCGCAATACAAGAGTTTAAGAGAACAAGTAACTTCAGAGAATTTTTATGATACCTTAGAGGGGTTAGTTCTCCTTATGGAGGATGGGCATGTAGGAATTGATGATGAAGCTAATAATATTGCAATCGATGCTGGTTCACCTAGTTTATTTTCTCGATTAAATTCAAGTCTAAGCGGAGATTTAATTATTGAATCCGGAGAAGATTATAATAAACTTTATAACCAGAAATTACAAACCATAGCATCAAAATATTTAAATAATAAAGTTGAGATTGATGAAAATGGAAAAATAGCATGGGGGTTAATTGGTGATGATATTGCATATGTTAATATTTTAAGTATGGAAGGTTATGGTTCTAATGCAAAAAATGAGTTGGAGACATTAAACTCAGTATTAGATAAGATAATGAGTGATCTTAAAAATTATGGAGTTTCTAGACTAATAATTGATGTTCGCTTTAATGGTGGAGGATATGATATGGTTTCGGTGAATATCGCTTCACGATTTTTAGACGAAGAGCGATTGGCATTTTCTAAAAAAGCAAGATTAGGAGACGGCTTTACAAAAGGCACATCAATAAATATGACTCCAAAGGGTGATTTTCAATTTACAGGAGATATTATGTTACTTACAAGTCCTTTGACGGCAAGTGCAGCAGAAGTTTTTACACTATGTATGAAAGATTTGCCATATGTAACTATGATTGGAGATAATACAAATGGAGTTTTTTCGGATATTCTAACACATACTTTGCCAAACGGAGCTTTAATAGGGTTGTCTAATGAGGTATATAGCGATGCTAATGGAGAAGTGTTTGAAGCTATTGGGGTTGGTCCAAGTGAAGAGAATAGGGCTCCATTATTCTCTAATAATGATTTTATTAATGAAAAAGATAGAGGAATTGACTTGGCAATAGAAATATTAAACAAATAGAATACTATATAACAAAATCCCAAAGGGTTCTAGAATGATTTCTTTGGGGTTTTTTTATTAAAAAAGCTCATTTGCTTTTTCATAAACAAGAGTGGTCTCCCATCCTCGATATAAAAGATAATCAACAAGTTTTTTGCGTTTCTTGTTCTTATCGTGCTCTGTTAAAGTACTGTATTTCTTTTCGGCAAGCTTATGAAAAGTTTCAAAATAGTCTTTTTCTGATATTTCTTTAAGTGCCGTTTTTACATTGTAAGGTGAGATGTTACGAAATTTAAGCTCCCGAACTATGCGTTGCTTACCCCATTTTTTGATATTAAATTTTCCTCGGGCAAAGGCTTTGGCAAAACGTTCTTCATTAAGAAAATTATGATCCAGAAGATGCAGGATGATTTTTTCTTTAGCCTCAGGAATAAGCCTCATCGTCCTTAATTTATCTTCGACATCTTTATGGCAGCGTTCCTGATAGGCACAATAATGTTCCATTTTTCGCAGTGCTTCGGCTACAGTTATAGATGTAATAGAATTCTTATACATTACCGCAAATGTACAGTGACTTTTATAATTACCCCAAAAGTTATGCTTCTAAAATTAATAATCTGTTAGTAATTACATCCTTTTTGCAAACATTATATTGCTTTAAAAAAGCTCTTACTTTTTCTTCTTCATTTTTTTCTTTTAAATCGTTCAATAGATTTTTTTTTGTTAATTTTTTAAGATCTAATGGAGCATATCTTGTTTTAAAATAATAAGTTTCAAAAACAGGCCAATCAGGTAATATTCTCTTATTTTCTTTATAAATATGAATCCAATTATTGCACCCTACAAACTCACAAAAATTACCATTTGGCAGGATAGTAAAATGAAAAGGATCAATTTCATGATCATGATCCATATCAGAAGCTATCAGTTGCTTAAGTTCCTTGGCATTAATTGGATTAGATGCATAAAACAAAAGAGTTTCTAGCTTATGTGTTAGGTCATAAGCCTCGATTTTCCCCATTCCATTAAAGTTTTCAAGGATTTTGTAGAGTAGCTCTTTTTCGTTTGTCATGGTTTATGTTTTTGAGATATATAGAATTGAATTGTCTTTTTATAAAGGAGTGCTTAGAAGCATAATTCTCCTATAATCAAATAGATCATAGGAGAAAATGAACTCACTAACTTAACTCATTAGTTTACAAGCTAGTATCTTGACCTCCGGGACCGCTTCCGGCCCATCCCCAATCTTTATTAAATTGGTCATCAAGGCCAGGTAATCCTGGTGTATCAGAGGTAGAAGTTGCAGGAAAAAAAGTACCTCCTTCTATTGTGATTAGTTCTGATGCATTTAATTCCTGAAAGGATGCAGTGTTATAACTTTTCATGTGATTTCGTTTTCAGATTGATGATTGATGATTGATGAAATTAAAGTGTTTTTAGAAACCTGGAGTTTCTTTTTTAGGAAAATAGTTATCCCACTCTCTAGGGTCGCCAAATGGTACGATAGGAAATATATCTAAATCTCCCAGGTTTGCTATTGCCAAACCACCATTGATGGTACTTAATTGGGCATTGTTTAATGCTTCGAATGATTTTAAATTTCTCATGATTTTTGTTTTAAGATTGATGATTATTAATGATACCAAAGTGCTTAGAGCACTGTAAGTAGATGCTTTAAATTGTCTAATACTTCTTGGATTAGCTCTAATTCTGGACATTCAATATCCTCTCCTCCGCAACCACCATTAATGGTCGTAATTTCTTTTGATGATAATAATGTGTACTGACTTATAGCTTGATTTTTCATGACACTTAATTTTTGCAATTTGTTATAATTGTTTGATTACTTTTTTTACATTATGTACAAAGATGATAGCCTCGGTTACTAAGCTTGTGTAAAATCCTGGGAAAATTATACCTCCCTGTGTTTCTCTGGTTTCAGTGGTGTTTAATGGTTGAACTCCAAGTTTTTCTAAATTTTTCATGTTTTTTGTTTTTATGATTACTATTTATTTTGTGGTAATAAGTATTAAAAGTCTTGTCACTTCCTTTTCATAGTACAATGATAAGTGGTGAATGTCTCATCTTATGAGACGCTATATTTTTTTCTGAAAAAAGTGTAGAAAAACCCTGTTAGAATGTGATAAGATCTTCTATTGCATAGTGATCTGATAGCTTTCTATTATTAAAAATAGTAAGTGGTGTTTGCAGAATATTATTCTGAGTGCACCATTTTTTATGTTGAGCATATGTTGCTCTTGATTTCTCAGATATTTCTATAGCGTATTTTTCTTTTAACGTATTTAAATTCTTGTGTTCGAACCATTTACTTAATACAGATAAGAATTCTGATTTTGTCATTTTGTAATAAAGCTCAATAAGAAATTGTGAGATTTCATTACTATCGGTATCAGAAAAAATCAATGAGAAATTGATGCCTTCAGAAGTTTTATTGATTTCAAGAATTTTTTGAAACTCCTTTGCACAAAGATGACAATATGGATTTATAACCAATGCTGCTCTTTTATCGATATCCTTAGCACCCTCGAATATAATATGGTTTTCATTAAATGCAGTATTAAGAAGATTCTCTTTCTCTTGTAGTAGACTAAAAACTTCGGGATTGTTTTTTAACCTTGCATATTTATACATGCTTTCTTTAAACAGGAAATACTTATATACAGGGCTTTTTAGATAGGACCATATAATGATGATTAGCGAAAAAGAAATACCAGGTATGAGAAATCCATTTATAGATGATTCGAAGTTGTTGTTAAAAAGAAAATATGAGGAAAGTATGGTTTCAATAAAAAATACCCCTTGGATTGCCAGGCATAGGACACACCATTTCTTGACTATTCTATATTGATAGTAAATAGAGAAAAATATATATGGAAATGCAAAAAAGGAAAGTATACTTATCAAAAAAGCAACACTCTTGAAATTAGAGGTCATAGAGGCAATGCAAACTGCTATAAAACTTCCTAAAAAATATAGCAACCCTAAATCCGACATAGAAAGCCAGGGAAAAATTTTGGAAGCCCCAGAATTTAAAACACCTTCGCAACTTATATGATCATTAGATTTACAAAATTTGGATTTATGTATGATACTAACTTCGGTATATACTATTAATAAACTAATAAGAGTCCCAGCTAATTTTGTAAGTAAGAACAGGTTAAAAACCCCATGATAACTTTTAATCGATATGGTGATAAGAATAGCTAATAAAGACAAAGCTCCAAAATGCTTCGTTCTTTTTAGTTTTTGGCGAGCTAGGTCCTCATTAGACATCTCAACAATAGCATCGGTATCAATCAAAAGTACAATACCATTCCATTTCTGTAAGAAACTCTCGAAGCTCTCTATAATAAGATCATTGCTATTACCACTATAATAGCATATTTCTGCATTTGAAATTTTAGTAACGATTACCAGGCCATCTTCTATAGAATATGCTAGAAAAATCGGAGATAATTTCAATAATTGATCTGATGAAATTCTACCAGCCTTGTTTTCGACGCCTATTTTTTTTAAAGTATCAGAAAAAGAAAAAATACTGGGATAATCCTGATGACTAAGCAAAAGTGATTCTAATTTCTCGTTGGAAATTTCTAGCGAGAGTTCTCTTTTAAGTTGTAAAAGAATTTTTAATACCGTTTGATCCAAAATAAAATGTTTTTTCAGTTATACATTAGAGTGAATGCAATGTATTTCAGACAGCCGAACGATCGAACGGCCAGAGAATTCACATGATCATCTGAAAATCACAAAGATTCTTTTATATAGGTTTCTATACTTATAGAAGATTAGGCAGTTAGTTCACCGAATAGTTGAGCAAATAATCATATCGATTAATATCGGTTGTTAAAACCTCTATATTTTTTATCACGGTTTTATTTTTTATTCTTTGTCCTTGTACATTAATATCAATATCGACAAAATCAGTAATTTCATTATTCTCCATATCGATATCTACCAGGGCCGATTTGCTTAGTAATTTGTATGCTGCAATATTTGCAGTGTGTTCAAGATCAGGAAATTTAGATATTTTTACTTCTCCCGATATGGTAACTACATTACCTTTACCATCAATACTTATGCTCCGACTATTTTCTTCGGCTTTATGTTGAACATCGATTTGGGAAAATAGCTTCTTAAATTGATCAGCTTGTTGTTGCCTTTGATCTAATGAAATAAGAGTTATATTTTTTGATGTTTCGTTTACAGCATATATTTTATCCTCATCTTTTCTATAGAAAACATCATTATTCTTTTGTTTTGTAAATACAAATAAATCGGTAATAAATTCTTCTACCTGTATTGTGTTTTCTACTGTTTCTATTTCTTTTATAATATGTATTAAGACTTTTGATTCCATGATATCCTGTTTTTTTGATACTGAAACAAGTTCAGCACGAGTTGATGATTTTTTTATAAAGTAAACAACCCTCTTGGCAATATGCCAGAGGGTTATTTAATGGTCTAGTGTTTAATATGGTATATAAATTTACCTATTGCAACTCCGGCATTATAGAAAAAGATTACTGCAACAATTGCAAGTACAACATATTCTAAATAAGGAGTAATATCAACACTACTACCTTTTTGAAATATACCCATGATAGTTATATTAGTTAAAAAGGTGGTAAAGCCCTTTTCCTATTGCTTCTCCAGCTTTATAAAGCCCACCGATAGCTGCAAGTACTACTGCTGCTCCAGCTGCTGTTACTGTAATAGGATCGATAACACCACCTTCTACGGTTCTTAATTCATTGCTTGATAATTCTGCTACGTTTAATTCTAAAGTATTCATGTTGTTTGTTTTTTAAATTAATTAATGTTTTGTTTTAAATTTATTTTACACCTTCGTGCTTGTCTTTTTCATCTTGGTATCCATTGTATGCACCAAGTCCTAGAGCACCAACTGCAACTACAACTATAATACCGATACACCATCCACCACAAACGATACCTCCGTTAATTTCTGTTGCTTCTTGTTTTGATAATTCTTGAAATTCTAAGTTGTTTAAATTTTTCATTTTTTTACGATTTAATGATTAATGATTTTTAATTTATGCTTACACTATCTATTCCGTCAAATTGATATGTAAACTGTTTTTTGTTGTTGCAACAATCGTGAAAAGCGTTGTTGTTTCCCTTTCACAGTACAATGATACGTTGGGGCTGTCTCATCTTCTGAGACTGATATTTTTTTTTCATTTTTTTCATGATTATTTTTAAAGAAGGCATGATATGTAGAATAATAGGAGTAGCATCATTACTGCTTAGAAGCCTGTTAAGAGTTTCGCTATTTGTATTTCTTAGAACCTGGTCCAGGATCTACTTCAGGGTATAATACTATAGTTGTTATGGCTTTTTCAGAAATACTTGTTGTCATTTCTTAATATCTCTCCAGAATAATGGACTGGTATTTGTCATAAAGCAAAAAAGAGCCTTGTTACTACAAGACTCTTTTTTAACAATGCAAAAACTGATTTGTGATCAAATTGAATGTTCTGATTTCAATAAAAGGATGGAGGCCGCCATCGGTTTGTGTTAATTGATGCTCATTAAGACTTTTAAATAATTATGACGGGATAAACGTTGTAGTAGGAATATTAAAAACACCAGTAATAACTTCACAAACAATTTTACGAGTAGTAGCAGATATTAGTATAGTACCTCCGTTATTGTTTAAAAGTTCATTTGATTGCAGTTCCTGAACGTTGTAGTTGTTTAAATTTTTCATTTTTTATGTTTTTATAATTAGTGATTATTTGAATTTTTATAGTTTTCCTTTTCTTCTTCTGGTACACCAAAAAGATAATCTGCTAAAGGTTGCAACCATTTAGGAATAGGAAATGCTGATCCTCCGTTGGTTTCTAATGCCTCTTTGTTACTTAGACTTTTCATTTTTTTACGATTTAATGATTAATGATTTTTGTTACAGCTGTAAATACAGCTACGCTATCTCTTTTACACTACAATGATAATGCGCGATGGTCTCATTTTATGAGATACTTATATAAAATATATTAAAATGACGTGAATAAATGTATAAGAGCAGATACGTCACTTCGAGTGAAATTCTGTAAGAATTTAGTATCGAGAAGTACTTCTTAGCTATAAATTTTCTTGTTTTCGATACATCAAATCAGAGATTTGGCACTCAAACTGACGAAAATTTCTTATCCATTTATTCACGTTAAAATGATAAAGTCGATAGGGTGGTATAAAAAAATCCCGGAAAATTGATTTTCCAGGATTTTTATTCAAAAGAATTTTTCATTTTACTTTCTAACTTTAGATTCATGTATCTATACGGTTGCGTTAAACATAAGTATGATGTACAATTAAAAGTGTAATTGATTTCATGATTTTTTTGTTTACCTATATTGAACAATTTAAAATTATAGGAAGTATTATAAATCCTTTTGTCTATAGTTGTACCTGCAATATTTCATTTTATAAAATTGCAGCTAAACATTGTAATCTTTCAAAAGAATTTCCACCACTTACTGATCTAATTTCTGTGGCATCAAGTTCTTTTGTGTAAAACCCAAATTTAAAACCTACACTTTCTTCGTATACAAAACTCTGTATTGTAAAATCATAAGTGATAGGAGCATTTAGTTCTTTCATAATATCAACAATCCGATAGGTTTGTGCTCTGGAGATCCCTAATCTTGATGCTAATTCTACTGGAGTTCCTGTGGCTTGTAGGCGTATGAGTTGGTCAATTCTCTCGATAAGTTCGATTTGCTTGATGATAATGTTCATAACTGTTCGTTTTTTGATTAATAAAGTATTTTAATGATTGATATGATTGAATTTTTTACGCGATTTGTAATCCTTATATCGTTTTTATAATATCCAATCGTTCATATCATCATGATCTATGTAGATTTCGTACTCTTCAGAGTAGGAGATAACATCAGATATCACATGTTTTAGCTCTGGATCATTGATTTCTTGTTGCAAAAAATCTTTTTCTAATTTGTGCTCTGTTAGGTTGCTTTCGTTTTTTTGTGGATCATAGTTTTTCATGAGTTTATTTTTTAAATGTTATTATACTATTCTTAGGCTTGGATATTTAAAATCTACTTGCATCATAATACTTTGAGCACTATAAGAAGATACCTCAAGTACTTCTTCTCCATAGAGTTTACGGGTATAAAAACCATAGGTAAAGTTTACGGATTCTTCATAGACATAGCTCTGTAGTGTGATATCAAATACAATAGGAGCATTAAGTTGTTTCATTACTCCAAGAATCTGAAACAAAGATCCTTTTGAGATTTCCAATTTTTCAGATAATTGATCAGGAGTTCCTGTTTTTCCTAATCGTATAAACCGATTTAATCGTTCTATGACTTCAATTTGACGCTCTATTTTTTTCATAACCAGATATTTAGATTAAAAAGTTTTTAGCATTTTAAAAACATAATTATCAATTAAATTTTGCTGAACCATCTTCTAGTTATGCAACAGCATTTATTTTAGGAATGTGATCTGCTATTGGCATTTGTTTTTGCCATAGTTCATAGTATTTTTCCTGTCGGGTATATAGTACATTGTGATTGCCTTCTTCTACCACTTTCCCTTTCTCGAGTACTACAATTTTATCGGCATTAATCACTGTACTTAATCGGTGAGCAATAATGATGATGGTTTTATCCTGATCGCGCAGACTTTGTACTGCTTTCTGGATATAATTTTCAGAAGTACTGTCCAGTGATGAGGTAGCTTCGTCTAATACTAATACTTCAGGGTTTTTATATAATGCTCTGGCAATGGCGATACGTTGTTTTTGCCCTCCAGACAGGGTAGCTCCATTTTCTCCTAAATATGTGGCAAAACTATTGGGTAGGTTTTCTATAAATTCAAGAATACCTATGGCTTTACATACTTCCATAATGCGTTCTACATCGGGAGCAAATTCTCCTACTGCAATATTGTCTATCACATTACCGGCAAACAGATCTATTTTTTGTGGTACCACACTTACCAGATCTCTAAGACTACCATTCTCGATATGTTTCAGATCCTGTTTTCCTATTGATATTTGCCCTTTCTGGATTGGATAGATATTTTGTAGTAAAGACATCAGGGTAGATTTTCCAGAACCACTTTCCCCGATAATTGCAGTGATTTTTCCTTTCGGAATCTCAAGACTGAAATCTTTAAAAACTTCAACTCTGGATCCATATCTAAACCCTACATTAGAGAAATTAATATCACCAATGCTATCTTTTGTGAGTTTTATTTTCTGCTCATCTTCTTCACGTTCCAGATCCATGATCTCAAACAAACGATCTGCTGCAATAAGTGCATTTTGAATCTGTTTATTAGCGCTGATTAAACCGGCAACAGGACTGGTAAAATATCCTATGATGGCATAAAAAGCCATAAGCTCTCCGGCAGTAATTTCTTTTTGAATCACAAAAAAGGAACCACTCCACAATAGGATAATGGTAAATAATTGTGCAATAGTACTGGTACTAGAGTTAGAAAACACACTGTTTAATGCAGACTTGTATCCTGTTTTTAATAGTCCGATAAAACGGGTTTCTGTTTTAATATTAGCAAAACCTTCAAGGCCAAATCTTTTGATGGTTCCTACAGCGTTTAGAGATTCTACCAATTGACTCTCCAGATCTGCAGATTTCTCCATAATCCCACGTTCTGTGCGTTTGTTCAGTTTATTGGTGATTACATATATGATTGCATATATTGGGATAATCGCCAGCATGATCAGCGCCAGTTTCCAATAATAGGTAAACATCAATCCAAAAGAGAACACCAGGATCAGGATATTAACGGTTAGGTTTAAAGCTACCCCATTGATAAAGTTTCTGATTTTTACTGCATCACTAATCCGCGAGATAATCTCTCCGACCCGCATGGTATCAAAAAATTGCTGAGGCAGTTTTAACAAGTGTTTATAGTATCCCAGAATAAGTCGCGAATCGATCTGTTGCCCGGTTTTAATCAGGAAAACATCCTTATATGCTCCTACTATTAGTTTTAGAAGTAATAATGTGACCATTACAATCCCTAACAGGTTAAGCAGTTTGGTACTGGTACCCATAAAAACATGGTCAGTAAGTTTTTGGATGTATATCGAGGTAGAAAATCCTAATAAGGTATAGATGATCGCCCCAACAAAAGCCTGTATCAATACTCCTTTATGCGGTTTTAACAAAAACCAGAATCGTTTATATACCGATACTTTTTCATTACCCGTTATAAAATCTTCTTTTGGTAATAGTAGTACCAATACTCCTGTCCATTCTTTATTAAATTCTTCATGTGTTTTTTTATGAAACCTGCCATCACCCGGATCCATTATTTTGATGTGCTCTTTAGTCACTTCGTAGACCACTACATAATGATGCAATTTCTCATTCACGATCACATGAGCGATGGCAGGTTTAGGGATTTTAAACAAACTGTCCAGATCCCCGCGTACTCCTTTGGCTTCAAACCCGAGTTTATCGGCAGCTTCAATTAATCCCAATACATTGGTTCCTTTTTTATCTGTACTTGCAAACTGTCGAATACGTGCGATAGGCAGTTGCAATTTATAATGTGCTGATACCGATGCCAGGCAAGCCGCACCGCAATCAGTGATATCGTGTTGTTTTATTTTTGTCTTAGCCATGATGCTTGTTTTATTTTGTCCTTCAATATTTGATATTCATCGTCACGAGGTTCTCTATACATTACTTCCTACGATCGAACCATTCTAACAGATGAGGATATCTGTTTTTACATTCATTTGTTATTTCTTCACTTCTGCAATAGTGGGACTCGATGGGTTAAACCAGTCATCGACTTTATCATAAAGTAATTCATACAAGGTGCGTTGTGTAAGTTGAAATCGTGCGCTTAGTGTCATCCCTTTGTTAAAACTACCTTTAAAACCATTTTTGAGTTCCAGATGTCCCTGGTCGATAGCACAACGTACTTTAAAAACTGGCCGATCATTAATGATATCTACATCTTTGCTGATCTCCAGAATTTTTCCGGTAGCCAACCCCCATTGATTATAGTTAAAAGCATCGATCTGAAAATTCACCGATTTATTCCGCCCCACTAAACCTATATCTGATGGCGAGAGGTAACATTCTGCAATCAATCCGGTATCAGGGGATATTTCGGCAATAGTTAACCCTCCTGCAATTAAACTACCTGGCTCGATACCCAAAACATTTTTAAGAATCCCATCTATTGGTGCTATGATCACCAATTCTTTTTGATTCTGTTTTAGTTGCGTTAATCCGCTTTTTAATTCTCTGGTGGTATTCTGGTACTCTGTTACTGTCGCCTGCCAGTTATTTTTTTGTTGTTTTCGGTATTGTTGTAGTGTACTGGATGCCAGTTGGTGTTCAAAAGCACTATTCTCATAATCTACCTTGGCGATTACTCCTTTTTCATATAGTTTTTGATTACGCAGGTAATCGATTTTTGTTTTTTCAAATCGGGTTTTTAACTCCTGTATTTTTTGAGTGAAGTACAGATACTCTTTTTGGTAACGTGCCGATTGTATGTTATTAAATCTCGGGGTAGCCGTATTGATCAGATATTCGCAATCTGCAATAAACTGCTGGGTTTCTTCAATCTGTGTCGAGGATCTGGTGATTTGTTCTTTCACGACCGAGGTATTGGTCATAAGCAAGGTATCACCCTTATTTACTTTTTGATTATCAACCATATTTACAAAAACAACCTTACCAGATTGAAGCGGAGTAATAGCAATTCGTTCTTTACTAGGTCTTAGCATCCCTCTTGCTGTGGTATAGATATCGACTTTGATAAATGGTAAAAGTGCTAATGCAATGACAAAAGCGACCAATATCGTTGTATAGATCATTTTACTTTTGCTGGTATGTTCAAACTGATGTACCTCTATGGTGTTTTCTATAATTTCTTTTGGAAATAATTGTTTCATGCTGGATATTCTTTAAACGTTAACAATAGATTGATACATGATGATAAAATGATCCATCAGAAAAGTCGTGAGTTGTGAAATGAAATTGATCAGTACGTGTATCATAAGTTTTGATTTTTTTGAGTGAAACTAAAGCGACTGCTACGTTTTTTGATTTGATCAAATATACTCCTGATAAAACCCTAAAAACAAGAGAAGGAAGTCGTGATTCCTGAAAACAAACACGGAATTCGCAGAATGCAGACTTTTAGTTTGAAAAAGTAATTAGCTGATTATCATATAGTTTTGTTATAATTATCTAAAAGAAATCTTAAAACAGAAAATAGTATATTTATATCCTATTAAATAAGTATAGCATAATACCAACACCTCTTGAAACTAAAAAACCCATATACCTTCTTTGATCAGTATTGTCTAAGAACTCCCCTTTTATCATTAGACTTTTATCATAACCTTACCAAAGAGAAGGACATACCCGTAGAAGTGTTTAAAGATGTCTGGAAAAATGATAGCATTAGAGAAGCTATTTTCCTGGCGTCACCAGAACTATTTTCTGAAATAGAGAAATGGTTGTCGGGACAACTCAAAGATGTTAAAAAGAAGAAACGATTAGAATCGTCGTTGTTAAAATATTTATCCAGGATGAGTTCGCGTTGTACTCCTTTTGGATTATTTGCCGGCTGTAGTATAGGAACATTTGGTAAGACCACAGCAATAGAATTGTCTAATTATGATACCCATCAAAGGCAAACTCGGTTTGATATGAACTTTTTGGTGGCTTTCTCACAAAAGATGGCCAAAGAAGAGGCAATCAAAAAGCAGTTATTGTGGTACACTAATAATAGTCTCTATAAAATCGGAGATCAATATCGATATATAGAATACAAGTATAACAAGTATAATCGGCGAGAACATTCTATCGAGGCAGTAGCCTATGCAGAGTATCTCGAAGATATAATCGAAAGTGCCAGGTCTGGTAAAAAAATAAAAGAATTAGCTTCTCTCTTGGTTGATGATGAAATTACTCATGAAGAAGCTTCAGAATTTATAGATGAATTGATAGACAATCAAATTCTGGTGAGTGAGATAGAACCCTCTGTAACCGGAGATGATTTTTTAGAACAGTTAGAAGCTTGTTTAGGTCAAATAGAAGGTACCGATGCTATACAAACAGAGATTCATCATTATAAAAAATTTCTGGAACAAATAGATCAGAAATTAGGTAATGGATCTGATGAATACCTAAAACTTAGTGAACGAGTAGCGCAGCTGGAAACGCCTTTTGAGTTAAAATATCTTTTTCAGACCGATATGTATACTCAGGCACAATCTAATCAATTAAATATACGGTGGGGGTATAAACTAACACGAGCACTAGAGCTATTAAATAGAATGAGTAGTGCATCATCAGAAACGCACTTGCAAAAGTTTAAAGATGCATTTACAAAACGATATGAAACCCAGGAAATTCCTCTGGCTACAGTTTTGGACACCGAGATAGGTATTGGATACCTGCAGTATCAGAGTGCTAATGACTCTACTTCTTTTTTAGACGATCTGTATATTCCTTCTAAACCTGCTTCACGACAAGAAATGCACTGGACTCCGGTACAGGAGATTCTAAATAAGAAATTACAACATATTCATAAAGAGAACCAGTATACACTAGCACTCGAAGATAAGGATTTTGAACACCTCGAATTAAACTGGAGCGACTTACCCGATACCATGTCTTCGATCGCTCAAATTGCAACGGTTGATGGTGAAGAAAAGATGATATTTTCTTCTATAGGAGGATCCTCTGCAGCAAATCTGTTAGGGCGGTTTTCTACCGGAAACAAGGATATTTTAAAACACGTACAGGATATTGCGGCCATAGAACAAGAAATGTATCAAAACCAGATCCTGGCCGAAGTTGTTCATTTACCAGAATCCAGAACGGGCAATGTGATTCGTAGAGCAACGATACGTGAGTATGAAATCCCGTATTTAGGAAAATCTAATGTACCTATAGAGCAGCAGGTAGCGATATCAGATCTAATGATATCGGTGCAATATGGTCGTATTATACTACGCTCTAAAACACTTAATAAAGAAATTATCCCTCGTTTGACCAATGCCCATAATTATAGTGCTAATGCATTGCCGGTATATCATTTCTTATGTGATGTACAAAAGCAAGGCGGTCGACCGGGTCTTGGGTTTTATTGGGGAGAAGCGTTAGAGAAGCATACTTTTTTACCTAGAGTGGTATATAAAGAGTTTATATTGGCAAAAGCCCGATGGAAGATCACAATGGCAGACTTACCTTTTCTAAAAGAGAATAATGAAAAAGAGAAGATGGCAATGGTAACTAGCTGGAGAGCAAAACACAATATACCCGAGATGGTGCAATTGATCGACGGGGATAATACTTTGCTGATCCACCTAGAGAATACGAATTCGATAAATATGTGGTTAGATACCATAAAAAATAAAAAAACCTGTGTATTAGAAGAGTTTTTATTTGCAGAAGAAGGGCAGTCTAGTGAGCAAAAAGGTACCGTACAGCAAGAAGGTATGAGTTATACCAACCAGTTTGTGATCTCGATGTATAACCAGGAAAAACTAGAGCAAGCAAGAAAGAAGATCGAAGCATCAAAAGCAGTTGAGGTATAAGTAAAATAACATTTTCGTCACATCGAGTGATCCTACGATAGGAGGATTGTATCGAGATGTACTTTGGATTTGTTAAAAACATAAAACAAGGGGATATTACATGAGTGCAAAAAGAACATATATACTAGGAGACGAATGGCTATACTACAAAATATATTGTGGTGCCCGTACGTCTGATGTACTCCTTACCGAAACCATAAAACCGCTCACAACACAGTTGCTGGAACAAGGGCTGATCGACTCCTGGTTTTTTATACGCTACGGGGATCCTGATTTTCATATCAGGATACGATTTCATCTGCCCGATATACATGCTGTAGGAAGGGTGATCCTGCATATCAATGCAGCAATGCAGCGATATGTAGAGCAACGAGTGGTATATAAACTACAAACCGATACGTACATACGAGAATTAGAGCGTTATGGTATAAACACTATAGCTATCTCTGAAACCCTGTTTTTTTATGATAGTACCATGCTGCTGGATGCTATTGAGTTGATCGAAGATGAAGAATTGTACTTCTTATTTATAGTAAAAGCGATCGATAGATTATTAAACAGTTTTGGCTACGAGCAACAAGAAAAGTTAGAGTTAGTAACCCGAAACTGCCAGGGATTTAAACGAGAATTTCATGCAGATAAAGGACTAAATAAGCAATTAGATAAAAAATACAGAGGGTTAAAAAGCAAGCTTTCTTCTTTTTTAGAGACAACTTCTATGCAGGAAGACTATAAAGTCCTGGATGATTTGTTGGATCATAAAGCAAAACAATCATTAGGAGCAATACAAAAGATCATGAAAACACAGCAGGATAACCAGTTAGAAATGCCATTAGACGATTTGCTAAGCAGTTATATACATATGCTGGTAAATCGTGCCTTTAGATCCAAACAACGATTTTATGAGTTGGTGTGTTATGATTTTTTAGTACGATACCAAAAAACAAAAGTAAGCTATACTGTATCATGAAAAAACTAGTACTCATCGTTAGTATCTTTTTTTTATACACTATCCTGGGAGTTGCTCAGGATACGAGTACGTTTACCATCCCGGATTCGCTAAAGAATAAAACGTTTGATGAGATCGAAAGGTTAGGGTTTAAGTATTATAATGATTCTATTAAGCATGAAATTTATGCAAATACGTTATTAGTCAAAGCAAAGCAAAAAAATGACCCATTGTCTCTTGCCAAAGCATATCGATCTGCGGTATTTATGTTTAAGAATAAATTTCCTGAAAGAATTGCATATCTGGATAGCTCAATCGCGGTAAGTAAAGATTTAAATCATAAGCTATATCCTGCGGTACCATATTCTATTAAAGGAGGAGAATACAAACAAATAAGGGATTATAATAAAGCATTGGATAGCTATCTGGCGGCCTTAAAATACTCTAGTGCATCCAATAATAAAAACTTTTACTATCTAACCAAACACAATATTGGTAGCTTAAAAGAAGATATAGGAGAATTTGATGAGGCGGCTACAATATTTAAAGAAGTCATAGATTATGAAGATAAAAATAATATAAGTGGTATAGGGCATTTAGTTACCATGTTACATTTAGCAGATTCGTATAGAAAACTAGAATATAGGGATTCTGCCACCTTTTATAATACCAAAGGAATAAAAGAATCGCTTAAAGATAGTTTAGAGCTTTATCCTTTTTTTGTGTTACATGAAGGCATCAATTTATTCTATAAACAACAGTATCAAAATTCACTAGATAGTATAAACAAAGCAATGCCTTTTATAGAGGAATTTAGACCAAGAGTAGAAGAGTCATTGGTTAATACCTATATCCATTTGGCAAAACTCTATAAGGAATTTGATAATAAAGAAAAGTACCTGGAGTATTTATTAAAAATCAATCAATCGTATGACCGTTCGGGTTTTGTTTCTATAGAAATGCGAGAAGGATATGAACTATTGATTGATCACTATAAATTGGTAGATGATAAAAATAAACAGTTATACTATATTAATAAATTGTTTGCCGTAGATAGTATCCTGGATACCAATTATAAAAACCTAAGTAAAAGAATAGTGTTGGAGTATGATACACCGAAACTATTAGAAGAAAAGCAAAATCTAATTGATGCTCTAGAACAAAAGGAGAAAAAGACGAGTATAAAGTTTATCATTGTCGTCTTTTTTGCTGTGGTACTGATCATTGTTGTTGTCCTGATCTATATTAAAAATGTAAGGTATAGAAGGCGTTTTAAAGAACTAATGCATACACCAACCCTCAATACTGCTTTACCTAAAGAAGTATTGGATAAGGATCCTGCAACACCAGAAGCAATAGGGATTTCTGAGGATATTGTAAACTCAGTCTTAGAAGGCTTGCAAAAGTTTGAAGATAAACAGGGGTATGTATCGGCGAATATTACTACCGGGGAGTTGGCCAAAAAACTACAGACCAATTCTAAATACTTATCTAAGATCATTAATACGTATAAGAAAAAAAGCTTTAGTGTGTATATAAATGAATTGCGTATTGAGTATGTGATCGAAAAACTAAAGAATGAATCAAAATTTAGATTATACACTATCAAAGCAATTTCTCGCGAAATAGGGTTTAATACTACCGAAGCTTTTTCTAAATCCTTCTACAAAAAGACGGGAATTTACCCTTCTTACTTTATCAAGCAACTCGAAAAAGGAAAATATGTAACTATTTGATTTTAAATTATTTAAAAGTCTGATTTCTTAGAATACAGACTAGTAGTTCCTTTTTTTACTTTATTTTTTTAAGGTTATCCCCTACATTTGTTTTGAACTCATAACATAAAAACTCATGAAAAATCAACATCAAACAAAGAAGCTGGGATTAAAAAAACTAAACATTACCCTATTAACATCACATAAACTATCGCAGATCAGAGCTGGAGAAGTGCCAAGTGCTGCAGTTAATGGATGTGAACATTCTGTATTTGCTGATTGCCGAAGTTTTAATAAACCGCCATGTGGTAATCAAACAGATATTAATGATCTTGTTGCATATAGATAAACATTGATTACAATTGCAATACAATAAGTACTACGTATATATTAATCAAGTAGAAAAAAAATAATCGCCCTGACTTAGACAAGTCAGGGCGATTATTTTTTTAGAGGTTAGTTATTATTTCAATACTTTTGATAGGCTAACCAAAACCAACTATGCGAGCCATCTATCTTACGCTATTGATCTTCTTGTTATCATTTTTTGGGTATGGGCAACAATTTCAAATCCCGGATTCGTTACAGGATAAGAGTATTGATGAACTTGAAAATTTAAGTTATAAGTATTATCCCGATACGCTCAAATACAAAATTCAGGAAATATACGATTAAAGCTATCGCACAAGAGGTCGGTTTTAATACCGCAGAGGCGTTTTCTAAAACGTTCTACAAAAAAACAGGGATATATCCCTCGTATTTTATAAAAAAGCTGGAGGGGTAGAGTTTTGGGTTTGAGTACACACCTGTCACTTCGAGTGCCGCGCTTTTGGGTGTGGTGTATCGAGAAGCATGTTATTATGGATTCCAGCCTACGCTGGAATGACACGTCGCTGAGTGGTTATCATGTTGAGCATATTGACTACTCGTTTGTTATTCTGGCTTACGCCAGAATCCATTATGCCTGTCATTCCGGACTTGATCCGGAATCCACATTGGAGTAATAATTTTGATATGGAATTGCATTTTTACTTAATACACGCCGTCACTTCGAATGCCGCACTTTTGGGTGTGGTGTATCGAGAAGTTATTTATTCTTAAGTTAGTGGTTTTTGTTTTGTTCCTCTGTAGTTAATAAGTTCAATTATCTTTTTTTGAGGTCTTATTCTGTAGATGATGTAATTGTTTTTATCTATGACCGCCTTATGAGTGTGCTTATATTGACTTGTTGAAGGATAGATTTCGGGGTATTTCGCAATTCTTTCTATAAACTCCTTTATTTTAATCTCCAAAGCTTGTATTTCTTTATGAGTCCATTCGGCTTCTAAATACTCTAATACTTTTTCTAATCCTTTTAGTGCCTGTGGTGTCCAAACAATTTTTAACGTCATTTCTTAAAACGTTTCATTACAGTATCATTATCGATATATTCTCCTCGATTTGCTTGTGCTATTCCGGTTTTGATTTCTTCTTGTTCTTCACTATTCATTTCTGTCCACCAATCGGTTTGTTCTTCCTCAAAGACCTTTTTAAGTTTAACCAAAAGTGTTTCCTTTTGCGTTTGCAATAGTAAATGCATCAATTCTAATTTTGTAGCTTCAATATTCATCACACTCATTTTTACATTTATAACAAAGATAACTAGTTTTTGTAAAACTTTAGAAAGTATATCGAGAAGCAATCGAAGGTTTTGTTTGATAGGTGTGTTAACCATTAAAAACAAAAAAACCCGGCACTGTTATCAGGCCGGGTTTAATTTTATTTTATCAATTCACCATTTTTATCGTGAAAATGATATTCTAAATACGTGTAAGCGTCTCTAGGTACAATCTTTACCCATCGTTTATGGTTAAAATACCATTTGGATCGGGTGGATGGAAATCCTTTGGTTAAAAAAGCTGCAATAAAAGGATGCGCACTTAGCGTTATCTTTTTATGATCTTTTTTAATTAATTTTTCTAATTCGACTTTCATTTTTTCTACCAATACTATAGGCGCCTCAACTTCGCCATTTATTCCGTTTGGATCATCCTCTCGGGTTTTGATATTCATTTCTGGTCGAACGCGTTGCCGCGTAATTTGAATCAAGCCAAATTTACTTGGCGGTAAAATTTTATGCTTCGCCCTATCGTCTTTCATCTCTTCTCGCAATTGGTTGAAGAGGGTTCTACGGTTATCTGCATTATTCATATCGATAAAATCGACTACAATAATACCTCCCATATCTCTAAGACGCAGTTGGCGGGCTACTTCAGCTGCACTAATCAGATTTACTTCTAGTGCAGTATCTTCTTGGTTTTTGGCTTTATTAGATCGGTTACCGCTATTTACATCGATTACATGCATTGCTTCTGTATGCTCTATAACCAAATAAGCGCCCTTACTCATAGATACCGTCTTGCCAAAACTTGTTTTGATTTGCCGTTCAATACCATATTTTTCGAAAACAGGTATTTTAGGATTATGAAGTTTTACAATTGATTCCTTTTTTGGAGCAATTTCTTGCAGATACTCTTTGATTCGGTTGCAGAGATCTTCATCATCTACAACAATAGAAGTAAAAGTGTCATTAAATACATCTCTTAATATAGAAGATGCTCTATTCATTTCACCTAGTACTTTTGAAGGGTGATGAGCTTTGTGCAATTTTTTACACATGCTTTGCCATCGTCCCATTAGATTTTCTAAATCTTTGTCTAGTTCTGCTACTTTTTTGCCTTCTGCTACTGTACGTACAATAATTCCGAAACCTTTTGGCTTAATACTTTTTACAAGCCTTTTTAGACGTTCTTTTTCTTCTGAGGATTCTATTTTTTGAGAAATAGAAATTCGATTCGAAAAAGGGACTAAAACAATATATCGACCGGCAATCGAAAGCTCTGAGCTAATTCGAGGGCCTTTGGTAGATATCGGTTCCTTTACTATCTGTACTAATAGTGATTGATTTGATTTTAACACATTGGTAATAGTACCGTGTTTATCAATATCGTTCTCAAAAGGAAAATCCTTAAGAGAATAATTTTTTAATTTACCTGTGCTTACACGTTTTATGAATTTAAGTAATGAAGATACTTGAGGACCAAGGTCATGATAATGCAAAAATGCATCTTTTTCATAGCCTACATTAACAAATGCGGCGTTTAGACCTGGGACAGATTTACGGATTTTGGCAATAAAAATATCACCTACCGCAAAATCACTGTCGTCTTCTTCCTTATGTAATTCAATTAGTTTTCCATCCTTTAATAAGGCAAAATCCGTAGAGGAACCTGACCTAATGATCAATTCGTTGTTCACTCTGATTAGATTTTTATCCCGATAATTATCGAGATGGATTAAACAATTTTTTCACAGGAATTTTTTACAATTCCGTTGAAATAAAACAAAGATACCGGTAGTGGGGTAGTATGTTTTATTTCGATTTCAAAGAACTTAACTTTTTAAATGAAAAAAGTAGTTAGAAACTACTTTTTCTTATGGCGGTTGGCTCTTCTTCTTTTTTTACGCTTGTGCGTAGCTACCTTGTGTCTTTTACGTTTTTTACCACTTGGCATAGTGTATGCTTTTTATATTTATAATTATTTATTTTACTTCTACGTTAGTTTTTACACCTTCTACAAATACTTTTGCAGGTTTAAACGCAGGTATATTGTGTGCAGGAATTTTGATCGTAGTGTTCTTAGAAATATTACGGCCTGTTTTTTCTGCTCTGGTTTTGATAATAAAGCTACCAAATCCTCTAAGGTATACATTATCTCCACTCTCTAGTGAACTTTTCACCTCTTCCATAAAGGTTTCAACCGTTGCCTGAACATCACCTTTTTCTATTCCTAATTTTTCCGAAATTTTTGCTACAATATCTGCTTTAGTCATTATATTACCTATTTAGGGGTTTTTAAATTTTCAAGGGGGCAAATATAAGAATTTAAAATCCAAAATATCAATACTTAAGATGATATTTTCATCTTTAAACGTTTAATTTTGTAAAACTTATAATTTTACTATGATATTTTCTAAAAAACTCATTACGTGGTACTTACAAAACAAAAGATCGATGCCATGGCGAGAAACTAAAAATCCATATCATATTTGGCTTAGTGAAATTATACTTCAGCAGACCAGAGTGGCGCAAGGATTACCATATTATATATCATTTACAGAGGCTTTTCCAACAGTATTTGATCTTGCAAATGCAAGTGAAGAAGAAGTGTTAAAATTGTGGCAGGGATTGGGATATTATTCCAGAGCCAGAAACTTGCATGCCACTGCAAAATACGTTGCAAATGATTTAAATGGCGTTTTTCCTACTACATATAAAGGTCTTTTACAATTAAAAGGAGTTGGAGATTATACAGCGAGTGCAATAGCTTCTATATGTTATAAGGAAGCAGTTCCTGTTGTAGACGGAAATGTGTATCGGGTATTATCACGGTATTTTGGAATCGATACACCTATTAATAGTACAAAAGGAGTAAAAGAATTCAAAGAACTTGCAATAACCTTAATGGATCATGAGGAACCTGCAGAGTATAACCAGGCAATTATGGAGTTTGGAGCACTACAATGCAAACCCAAAAGCCCGTATTGTATTATATGCCCGCTACGAGATAGTTGTGAGGCACTAAAAAATGGAAAAGTAGAAGTGCTACCGGTTAAAATCAAAAAACTAAAAATCAAGAAACGTTACTTTAATTATTTGGTGTTTTTTACAGAAGATAAGAAAACAATTATCCAACAAAGAGTAGGTAATGGTATATGGAAAGGGTTATATGAATTTCCTTTAATAGAAAGTGACGCGATAGATATAGATACGATATCGTCTCACACTGTTTTTAGAGAAATGATAAAAGATAAAGAGTACGAAATTATACCACACCAGGAAGAACCTATAGTGCACAAATTATCTCATCAGCATCTGTATACTCGATTCTATATCATCAAATCAGATATCCCTTCAAAAGTAAACCAGGATCAAAAGATCGTTGATTATGAAGAAATACATGCATATCCCGTTCCTATTCTGTTAGGTAATTTTATAGATATATTTTTTCAGCAGAATTGATATTGAGAAAGATCTAAAACCTAAGTTAAGACGATTGGGGTATCATTTATGTATTAATTTTTTTATTACATTTACTATAAACAAAGTTATTTAAAGCTACTTTGAAAAATAAGAAGTATTAGGATAGCGTTATTTAGTACAGTTTGTCATTTCTTTGCAATGATAAACCAAAACAACAAATCATAAACTAAAATGTCTGGAACATTAAATAAAGTAATGCTTATAGGGCATACGGGTGATGAGGTAAAGATGCATTATTTTGAAGGAGGTAGTTGCATAGGTAGATTTCCTCTTGCTACTAATGATTCGTATGTAAATAAAAGCACAGGAGAGCGTGTAAATACTACAGAGTGGCACAATGTCGTAGTCAGAAATAAAGCTGCAGAAATTTGCGAGAAATACCTTAATAAGGGAGATAAGGTATATATTGAAGGTCGTCTTAAAACCAGAAAATGGCAAGATGAGCAAGGAAAAGATAGGTATAGTACAGAAATACAGTGTACAGATTTTACTTTTCTTACACCTAAGAATGAGAACCAACCTTCTGAGCACAAACCTCAGAATACACCTCAAACGAATACACCTGCTGCCAGTAATTCGCAGGAAGTTTCATCTAATTCACCAGCGACAGAAGACGATGATCTTCCGTTCTGATATGTCTAACTAAACAAAGATAATTTGGACCCTGATCCTGAACCGTTATTTATTTCACTATTTGTTTTTGATTTTATGCAAACCATTAATGTGGTTGTACTGGTAGTGCTGCTCATTTTTTCTGCATTAATATCAGGTAGTGAAGTAGCTCTTTTTTCTTTAACTCCTGCAGATCTTAAAGATGAAGAGAATGCGTCTAAGAATCTTAAGATTGTGTCTAAATTACTAGATAACCCTAAGAAGCTATTAGCTACCATATTAGTAGCGAATAATTTTATCAATATAGCGATAGTGTTGCTTTTTGATACCTTAGGTAAGATATATTTTAGCAATCTTGATTATGTTTGGTTAGGTTGGATTAATGTAAGATTTGTGGTCGAAGTAGGGGTCGCAGCATTCCTGATTTTATTGTTTGGTGAAATTTTACCCAAACTATATGCCAGTAGAAATAAAGTGAAATTTGCCAAATTTATGGCAAGACCTTTAGCAGTTCTGGATTGGATCATTGCGCCGATTAGTATGCCAATGCGTAGTATCACTGTTGGGATTCATAATCGATTAGGGAAACAGAAATCTAATTTGAGTGTAGATCAATTATCACAAGCATTAGAATTAACCTCAGACAAGGATACTACAGACGAAGAGAAGAAAATATTAGAAGGTATTGTGTCTTTCGGAAATACAGATACTAAACAGGTGATGCATCCTCGTATGGATATTTTTGCGTTAAATAGTGCAACTGCATATCAGGAAATTCTTCCTGAGATTATCGAGAAAGGATATTCCAGGATTCCGGTATATGAAGATAGTATTGATAATGTAATTGGGATTCTATATGTAAAAGACCTATTACCTTATATTAATACACCTTCTTTTGATTGGACATCTTTATTAAGATTACCGTATTTTGTGCCAGAGAATAAAAAACTAGATGATTTACTTAATGATTTTAAAGATAAAAAAAATCATCTGGCTATTGTTGTGGATGAGTATGGCGGAACCAGTGGTTTGATTTCTCTCGAGGATATTATAGAAGAGATTGTAGGAGATATTAGTGATGAGTTTGATGATGAAGATTTAATATTCTCAAAATTGGATGATCGAAACTATGTTTTTGAAGGAAGAACGGCTTTAAAAGATTTTTATAAAGTACTGAAACTCGAAAACAACGGCGTTTTTGAAGAAAAGAAAGGAGATGCAGAAACCATAGCAGGATTGTTATTGGAGATTTCTGGGAGTTTTCCGAAACGTGGGGAAATTATCAAAGTAGATCAGTATGCGTTTAAAATAGAATCGTTGGATAACAAGCGAATAAAACAAGTGAAATTGACCATTAACGAAAATGAAAATAGTTAGATTTTTTATAGTGACCAGCGTATGTATGCTATTTTCTTGTGGAGGTGAAGTATTGCCTAAGCCAGAAGGAATGCTACGATTAAGTTATCCTGCTCCCGAGTATAAGGAGCTGGTATTGCCTTGCCCTTATTCTTTTGAAAAGAATGAATTTTCAGAACTTCGTAGAGCCAGAAGAAATAAAAATTGTTGGTATAATCTAGAGTATAAAAAGCTAAGAGCTACAATGTATATTTCTTATTATGAAATTAATAATAACCTGGATTCATTACTTAGGGATGCTCAAAACCTTACTCAGGAACATGTGATCAAAGCAGATGGGATCGTGCAAACACCTTATGCAAATGAAGAAAATAAAGTATATGGTGTGTTTTATGAGGTTTCTGGCGATGCTGCTTCTCCATCTCAGTTTTATGCAACCGATAGTATTCGGCATTTTATAGTAGGTTCTATGTATTTTAAGGTGAAACCTAATTATGATTCTATACTTCCTGCTGCGAATTATTTGCGTAATGATATGAGGTATTTTATGGAAACTCTTCGTTGGAAAAAGTAAAAACTTTAAAATACGTTTATTAATAGAAGTGAAAAGAATCATTTTGTGACAAATTGAAAAAAGTTTAAACCATTTTATAGTTAATTTTCTTCCAAAAGGTATTCTGTGTACTTATAATTTTATCACTTTTGCAACTTACTTCGCAAAAATGCAAAACACAAAACTAAAATGGATATATCTGGCAGTACTCTCTCTGGTTTGGGGTAGTTCATTTATTCTTATCAAAAAATCATTGATCGGACTTACGCCACTACAATTGGGTGCTTTAAGAACGCTATTTGCGGCAACATTTTTATTCTTGATCGGGTTTAGGAGTATGCGAAAAATAGCAGCATCGGATTGGAAATGGATAATCATATCTGCCTTTGCAGGAACATTCATCCCTGCGTTTTTATTCGCCTTTGCCGAGACAGAAATTGATAGTGGTATAGCATCAATCCTTAATTCTACCACACCATTGGTTACTTTGATCCTGGGGATGTTGATTTTCTCTATGCGATTTAATAAAAACCAATTCTTTGGTGTGATTGTAGGGTTAATTGGTTGTGTTGCTCTTATATTAGAAGGAGCTTCGGTTAACCCCAATCAAAACTATTGGTATGCGTTATTAGTGCTTTGTGCTTCGGTATGTTATGCAATAAATGTAAATATCATAAAAAGATATATGCAGCATATCTCGCCTATGGCAATTGCTAACGGAAATTTTGTTGTATTAGTGATTCCGGCTTTAATCGTCTTATGTTTTTCAGATTTTTTTAAAACAGAAGTGATAACTAGCCCAAAAGTACATATGAGCTTGATGTATGTTTCTATACTAGCAATAGTAGGTACGGGTATTGCCAAAGTATTGTTTAATAAACTGGTGCAGATCAGTACTCCGGTATTTGCGACTTCGGTAACCTATACGATTCCTATTGTAGCCATGCTGTGGGGGATATTGGATAATGAGAAATTTACATTTTATCAAGTGCTAGCTTCTGGAGTTATTATCCTGGGAGTATATTTGGCTAATAGGAATAGGTAATTCTCATTCTCATATGTTGCTGTTAAACAATAAATTAACAAGCTTTTAAGGTTAAAAAACTCTTAAATTCCTTACTTTTAAGAGAGAATCCTAAAGAGCGAAACCATGAAAAAATCAACTATTCCTGTTATATATGGACTTCTTATTGCTATTGGACTTATTGCGTATTTTTTAATCCTTTCTTTGATCGGTGTACAAACAGAACCTGTTTTTAGTTTAGGAAATGGTATTATAGTAGCTCTTGGTTTGTACAAAGCCATGAAAAACTACAAGCAGGAAAAAGGAAGTGATTTTGAATATCAAAAAGGATTTATGGCAGGGCTTTTTACTGGGTTTAATGCTACAATTGTTTTTATTATTTTCTTTGCGATCTATGTAACTAATATCAATACTGATTTCTTACCAGAAATGCTGGCGAATTGGAGTTCGCATTATCATGTAGGAGTAGGAATAGT
Source organism: Aquimarina macrocephali (assembly GCF_051627225.1). Lineage (NCBI taxonomy): Bacteria > Pseudomonadati > Bacteroidota > Flavobacteriia > Flavobacteriales > Flavobacteriaceae > Aquimarina > Aquimarina macrocephali. Next base: position 1,547,155 of record NZ_CP151795.1, on the reverse strand, counting down.
TGTGTTTGTTGCAGCAGTTATGGGGTTTGCCACTACTTTTGTGCTTACGTTATCTTTTATGCAATTATTTAAAGAAAGTTGGAATCCAAAAAAAAATCGCAATTCAAAGCCTGTAGAGGCATAAAATATTTGTCATTTAATTAATTAGCAGTATATTTGCACCCGCCTATTTAAAAATAGGCGCAGTTCTTTATTTATAAAAATAATTAATTAAACGTTACGCTATGTACGCAATTGTAGAGATAGCAGGGCAGCAATTTAAAGTTGCAAAAGACCAAAAAGTATTTGTACATCGTTTAGCAGGAGAAGAAGGAGACAAAGTCTCTTTTGATAAAGTTCTTCTTGCGGCAGATGGAGATAAAGTTACTTTAGGCGCCCCAGCTATAGATGGAGCTCAAGTAGGAGCAAAAATCACAAGACACCTTAAAGGTGATAAAGTTATTGTTTTCAAGAAAAAGAGACGTAAAGGATACCGTGTTAAAAATGGTCACCGTCAATCTCTTACAGAAATTATTATCGAAAGTATAGTAACTTCTGGAGCTAAGAAAACAGCAACTAAAAAAACTGAACCAAAAGCTAAAGCAGAGAAAGAAGTAAAAGCTTCTGCTCCTAAAGCTGAAACTAAAGCAGCCGCTCCTAAGAAAGAAGCAGCAAAGCCAAAAGCTGATAAAGAAGATTTAAGCACTAAGACAGTAGCTGAATTAAAAGACATGGCTAAGGCTCAGGGAATTTCTGGTATTTCTTCTATGAAGAAAGCAGAATTAATTGAAGCTTTACAAGGAAAATAAAAAACGGCAGGTAACCCCTGTAAGTATTAACAATATAAAACCGAAAGAAAATGGCTCATAAAAAAGGAGTTGGTAGTTCGAAAAACGGTAGAGAATCAGAATCGAAACGCTTAGGTGTGAAGATATTTGGTGGACAAGCTGCCGTGGCTGGTAACATCATTGTAAGACAAAGAGGTACAGCCCACAAACCAGGCGAAAATGTATACGCTGGTAAAGATCACACCCTACATGCTAAAGTAGATGGTTTAGTGAAATTTACTAAAAAGAAAGACAATAAATCCTATGTTTCTATAGTTCCATTTGAAGCATAAAGGATCTTTCCTTTGTAATATAAAAAACCCTTTTCTTGTATAGAAAAGGGTTTTTTGTTTGTTATAAGCTCTCTAATGCGTACTTTGGATTTAAGGAATTTTCTGTTTTGACCTCTCAGAACCGAGCGGTTAAAGACTTTTTCCCTATTCTTAAAAAAAAGAAATATATTTATCATCAAATTTAAAAACCTAATCATGAAAAAGTTATTATTATTAACATTGTTAATGACTGTTACCCTTGCTTTTAGTCAAAAAAGAAAAGATCAAGAAGGAAGTATTAAAAATCTGAAAGGTATCACAGCGTATAATTTAGTTTTCGATTACGAAAATCTTAAAGTTGACAAGTTTGATACTGAAGAAGAATTCCTGAAAAACAAAATGGAAAAGAGAGAAGCTAAAGAAGCTGGTAAAGGAGAAAAATTTAAAAAATCCTGGTTTGCTGATCGCGAAAATTTATTTGAACCAAAATATATAGAGTCTTTCAATAAACGTTTTGATGGTGGAGCTGTTAAAGTTGAAAAAGGTTTAGAAGGTGCTACTCATACTATGAAAGTTAAGACAACATGGATTTACCCGGGATATAATGTAGGTGTTATGAAACAGCCATCTAAGGTAAATGCAACAATCATTGTATATGAAACTGGTAATCCTGATAAAATATTATTCTCTACAAAATATTTTAAGGTACCAGGAAGTAATTTTTATGGAGCCGATTATAACTCTGGATACAGAATAGCCGAGAGTTATGCTAAACTAGCTAAGGAAATGGCAAAATATATCCTTAAAAAGGCAAAGTAATATTGGTTAATCTTTGGTATAACTCAAAAATAGAAAAACGATGAATACTTTAATAGCTAAAGCATTATGTTGTATCTTCTTTTTATGTATAACCTTTGATGCAACTTCACAAGATATTCCTAAATACGACTATCTTGAGGTTATTGTAATTCAAAAGGCAAATAATAGAGGTAAGGTAAAAAGAATTAAGGTTGAGGAGCAGACCTCTTTGGTGGGCAAACAAATAACCATTAAGCAATTAGAGGACCTAGAGAGGACTTCAGATTTACTGAATTATATGAATGCCGCTAATTGGGAGTTTGTAGATCGACAATCTATTGTTTCTGAAGAGAATGATCCTGTATGGATGAGTTATATCTTTAGGAAAAAGAAATAATAATACTGCTATTGTTCTAAATAAAAACCCCTTATCGAAAGATAAGGGGTTTCTTGTTTATTTCTAAAATCTAACCGCCACAGCGATCTTTTTTTAGTATCTGTAATATTCTGGTTTGTAAGGCCCTTCAACAGTTACACCAATATATTCAGCTTGATCTTTGCTAAGGTCGGTAAGTTCTACTCCAATTTTAGCAAGGTGTAATTTTGCTACCTTTTCATCTAAGTGCTTCGGAAGCATGTATACCTTGTTTTCATAACTTTCGAGATTAGTCCAAAGTTCAATTTGTGCTAAAGTCTGATTGGTAAATGAATTACTCATTACAAAACTTGGGTGTCCTGTTGCGCAACCTAGATTTACTAAACGACCTTCGGCAAGAAGTATAATGTCATTACCTCCAATATTGTACTTATCTACTTGAGGTTTGATCTCAATTTTCTCGCTTTGCGAATTTAACCAAGCCACATCAATCTCATTATCAAAATGTCCAATATTACAAACAATGGTTTTATCTTTCATTGCTTGAAAGTGTTCTCCACGAACAATATCTTTATTTCCGGTAGTAGTAATAACAACGTCCGCTTTTCCAACAACAGTTTCTAGTTTTTTCACTTCAAAACCGTCCATGGCTGCTTGTAAAGCACAAATCGGGTCAATTTCAGTAATAGTTACTATAGAACCGGCCCCTCTAAACGATGCAGCGGTACCTTTACCTACATCTCCATATCCACAAACAACAACACGTTTACCAGCAAGCATTACATCGGTAGCACGACGAATCGCATCTACAGCACTTTCTTTACATCCGTATTTATTGTCAAATTTTGATTTAGTAACACTATCGTTTACGTTAATCGCAGGCATAGGAAGTGTTCCATTTGCCATACGCTCATATAGTCTATGGACTCCAGTAGTTGTTTCTTCAGATAAACCATTAATTCCTTCTACTAATTCAGGATACTTATCTAACACCATATTAGTTAAGTCTCCCCCATCATCAAGGATCATATTTAAAGGTTTGCGATCTTCGCCAAAAAATAGAGTTTGCTCTATACACCAATCAAACTCTTCATCATTCATACCTTTCCAAGCGTATACTGGGGTACCTGCTTCTGCAATAGCAGCTGCAGCTTGATCCTGAGTAGAAAATATATTACAAGAACTCCAAGTTACTTCTGCTCCAAGAGCCTGAAGTGTTTCTATTAACACTGCAGTCTGGATCGTCATATGAAGACAACCTGCGATACGAGAACCTTTAAGAGGTTGCTCATCTTTATATTCTTCACGAAGAGACATAAGTCCTGGCATTTCTGCTTCAGCTAATTCGATTTCTTTTCTTCCCCAAGCAGCTAATGAAATATCTTTCACCTTGTAAGGAACATAAGGTACAGTTTTGGTACTCATAGTAGTTAATTTTATGTTTATGAAGTGCTTTCTGGTATTTCGCACTAAATTGTTCTAAATTCGTTCCCGAAAAATCGAATAATATTCCTTTTTCGGTTTGCAAAGGTACATAATAACTTTAAGAATTTAAATGCCTCTTTACAAAACTATAACAGTAGATGAAACTACTAATGTGTTGATTTGGAAGATTGAAGAATCTTACGAGTCCCTATGTCAGGGAATAGAATTAACACAACACTGCCAGAATAGAGTAGATAATATGAAATCTGATATGCATCGCAGAGGCTTTATGAGCGTTCGACATCTGCTGGCTGCATTTGGTTATACCGATCATGATCTGTATTATGACGAATTTGGAAAACCACATCTTAAAGATGGAAAACAAATTTCAATTACCCATTCTTATGAATTTGCAGGAATCATAATCAGTGATAAACTCGTTGGAATCGATATCGAAAAACAAAGAGAAAAGATTCATAAAATTGCGCATAAGTTTGTGAATGAATTTGAGAATGATTCTCTAGAAAAACAAAGACTGGATAAGACTCGTGCATTAACTATAATTTGGGGAGCCAAAGAATCTTTGTATAAGTTATATGCAACGGCGGGCTTGAGTTTTGAACAGCATATTTTTATTTCTCCTTTTACATTAGAATATCCATTTGTTTATGGAGCTGTTAATTATAAAGATGAAATAACTCATTATGATATGGCATTTATAGAGTTTGAAGGATTTACCTGCGTATATGCTTTACCAGCTTCAGAAATATGAATTTTATAACCACAAATACATGAATATTTTATGGGAAATATCATACATAAAAAGATAACATGCAAATATCAATAGAATTAACCCTTACCCCTCTTCAAGCTGATTTTGAAGAACATATTATTCGTTTTATAAAACGGTTACGAGCATCAGAGTTTACAGTTTTAGAAAATCCTTTAAGTACTCAGATTTATGGAGAGTATAATAAAGTAATGCCTTTTTTGACTTTAGAGATTAAAAATGCATTTGGAGATATGGATCACGTTTTGGTGTATATGAAAATGGTAAAAAGCAATAGAAGTAATTATGAGCCCCATTTTTGAATTTTTATTTGGGCAGTATTCAGAATACTCCGATTTACACATAGCCCTCGAGATTATAGCGGCACTTTTTGGTCTGTTAAGTGTGATCTTTGCCTGGTTTAATAAGATTTGGGTGTATCCAACAGGTATTATTAGCACTGCAATTTATGTGTATTTATTATTGCAATGGTCATTATTAGGAGATATGATGATCAACGCGTATTATTTCATAATGAGTATTTATGGGTGGTATATCTGGACCCGAAAAGTAGATGAAACACATGTCACTCCAATCGCAAGAACAACTACTGAAGAAAAGAATATATCAGCAATAATTTTTATCATGACCTTGCTTTTTGTGTATGGAGTTTATGTTGTTTTTGATAAGTTGAATGATTGGACGGCCTATATAGATACTTTAACTACGGCAATATTCTTTGTTGGGATGTGGCTAATGGCAAAAAGAAAAATCGAAAACTGGGTTTTTTGGATTATTGGAGATATTATTTCGGTACCGTTATATTTTTATAAAGGATTTACATTTACCAGTTTGCAATATGTATTATTTACGATTATCGCAATTTTTGGATATATCACATGGAAGAAAAGCTTAGACAACAACCCAGCAATTGTATAAAAATAGTATTGTTTGGCCCAGAATGTACGGGCAAAACTACATTATCTAGGCAATTGGCAGCGTATTATAACACCGAGTGTGTTCCTGAATATATGAGGGAATATTTGCAAAGAAAATGGGATGAGACCAAAGAAGTATGTGTATACGATGATATGCTTCAGATTGCAGAAGGTCAAATGAAATTAGAAAATGAAATGGCCCAAAAAGTTAACACCCTGTTGTTTTGTGATACAAACCTTTTGGAACTAAAAGTATATTCAGAAGCATACTATGACGGGGCAGTTCCCGAAACCTTAAATAAAATTTCATTAGAAAATGTTTATGATTTGTATCTTTTGACTTATATTGACATTCCTTGGATTGCCGATGATCTAAGGGACAAACCCCACGAACGAGAAGAAATGTTTTTAAGATTTAAAGAATGTCTTGAAAAACATAATCTTCCATATATCGTCATAAAAGGAGATAAAATATCTCGTTTTGAAAAAGCATTGACACACATTAGCCAACTAATAGAAGATAAAAGTGAATATAACGGATAAAGATATTAAGTTAATTAAATCAAAAGGATTAACGATTGATAAAGTACTCTCACAAATAGAAATTTTTAAAAATGAAATCCCTTTTGTTGCATTAAGAAGTGCAGCAACACTGGATAATGGAATCCTTAAGTTTTCTGAACACTATCACTCAGAACTTACCAAGTTATACGATTCTAGAGTGCCGCACCTTGATACTATAAAGTTTGTTCCTGCATCTGGTGCAGCTACACGAATGTTTAAAGATTTATTTCGGTTTCTTGATAATTATGATTTTAAAAAAGAAAGCCTTAATTCTTATACGAATCATGAAAAAGCAAATGCAATACGTCTTTTTTTAATAGGCCTGGAAAAATTTCCATTCTATGATATAGTTATGGAAAAAGTAAAAAGCGCCTATCCTAAATTTAGATCTTTATCCGAAGGGAAGCAATTGTATATTTTTGTCGAAATGATGTTGAAGGAAAAAGGATTAAACTATGGGACTTTTCCTAAAGGGTTGTTTCCTTTTCATAAATATGACGATAGTATAGCAACCTCTTTTGAAGAGCACTTATATGAAGCAGCAGGTTATAATGCTAACAATAAAGGCGATTCTAAACTACATTTTACCATTTCTAAAGAACATCTCGAAGCTTTTAAGGGAGAATTTGAAAGAATTAAGAAAGAAGTTGAAGAGAAGACTAATACTAGTTTTAGTATTACATACTCATTTCAAAAAACAGAAACAGATACTATTGCAGTAACAGAGGATAATGAACCGTTTAGAAAAGAAGATGGGTGTTTGTTATTTAGACCTGGAGGACATGGAGCGTTGATCGAAAACTTAAATGATTTGGATGGAGATATCATTTATATTAAAAATATAGACAATGTAGTAGTACGTAAATATCAGGATGAAGTTTCGGGATATAAAAAAGTACTTGCAGGTAAGTTAATCGAAATTCAGGACGAAGTATTTAGGATATTAAATGCGATTGATGAAAAGAAACCATCAGAAGCAGAATTAAAGGATATCAAGAAATTTTTAGTGAAGCAACTTAATGTTAGGTTACCATTGGATTTTGATAAGTTTTCTGATACATATAAACTTCAATTCTTGCGAGAATCTTTAAATCGACCTATTCGGGTTTGTGGTATGGTGATTAATGAAGGAGAACCGGGAGGGGGACCATTTTGGATAAAGCGCGAAAACGGAAGATTGGTATTACAGATTATCGAGGCACCACAAATTGATAAAAAAGATCGTAGACAAGAAGAGATTCTTGGTAATGCTACTCATTTTAATCCAGTTGATTTGGTATGTGGTGTACGAGATTATAATGGAAATAAATTTGACCTGCTGGATTTTGTGGATCCTGATGCAGGATTTATTACAGAAAAAACTATGAATGGTAAGATCCTAAAAGCACTGGAACTTCCTGGATTATGGAATGGTGCAATGGCAAATTGGATTAGTGTGTTTGTAGAAGTGCCATTAACTACATTTAACCCTGTAAAAACAGTAAACGACTTACTTAAGTCGGCGCACCAGGTAACTCTTTTTTCGTGAATACTTCAGTAATTATAAATGAACTAAAATTTAAAGCCATTCGAAGTTCTGGATCTGGAGGTCAACATGTAAATAAAGTATCTTCAAAAATAGAGCTAACTTTAGATATTATGACATCTACAGGATTTACCGATGATGAAAGATTAAGGTTAAACCAGAAGCTGTCTTCCAGATTAACCAAATCTGGTGTTTTAGTATTACAATGTGACGATAGTAGAAGTCAACATAGAAATAAAGAACTGGTAATTAAAAGGCTTTTGGATATTCTTAAGGCTAGTCTCCATATTCCTAAGAAAAGAAAACGAACTAAACCATCTAAGGGAGCTATCAAAAAACGCTTAGATAACAAACAAAAGCATTCGTTAAAGAAAGCTAACCGTAAAAAGCCTTCTTTATAAGTGAATTTCTTTTTCCAAAACGTGTAATATTTCTACACTTTTGTGTGGATTCTACATTTTCTACACTTAAATGATTATACATGTAAAAATAATAAAACACTGGTAATCAGATATTTAAATTGTTTTTCCTTCAGACTGCATCTTTGGAACAATTATTACTATTTATTAACTGTAGAAATAATTCAGTAACCCAAAATGAAAAAGTTACCAATGATAGTAGCGATTGTAGTAAGTATCTTTTCGGCACAGGGTGTTGTAGCTCAGGACGAATTAGCCGTTCTAAGTGATGATCTCGAGTTTAGAGATTATGAGTATGAGCAGCAGGAATATACTGAAATCAATATTGTAGAACTGCCATTATCAATCCAAGAAGCAGCTGCCAAAGATTTTGCAGAGTTAAGGATTGTAAAAGCATATATGTCTAAGGATAATACATATAAAATTATCTTACAAGGTAAAGACGATAATACAAAAGTTGTATTTGCAAGCGCTAATGGCAAATGGATAAAGCCAAACGACAATAAATCTTAAATCTAGGGGTAGAAAAGAATATCGTTTTGCAACCAAGGACGATATAAAGTTGTTTAGTGCTAAAAAAGAGACTCAATCCCAAGGGTCTCTTTTTTTATGTTTTTATTCGAACTAAGTATTTTAAATTGTAATTTTATACAATAGCTTTTTTTAGGTAATAAATTTTTAAATATGTCTAAGATACTTATCGTTGAAGATGATGTGGCTTTTTGTACAATGCTCAAGACCTTTTTACAAAAAAAGGAGTATAAGGTCTTTACAGCATTTTCTGGTAATGAAGCTATTCAAAAAATTAAGAAAGACACTTTTGATGTTGTACTTTCTGATGTAAGATTACCTGATAGTGATGGTATTACTTTATTAGCCGAAATTTTAAAACATAATTCGGATACTCAAGTAATTATTATGACGGGTTATGCCGAAATCAATATGGCCGTTAGCGCCATTAAGCAAGGAGCTTTTGATTATGTTTCAAAACCATTTAATCCAGATACTATACTGCATACTATAGAAAAAGCATTATACAAACAAGGAGCTATATCAGACAAAATAGTTAAAGAAAAGGAAACGAGTGTAACATCGCCTAAAATACCAAAAAGAGCTAATAATTCTTTTGTTCGCGGAGTTAGTGACGCTTCCAAAAAACTAAACGAATATGTAGCTCTGGTAGCCCCTACACGTATGTCTGTTTTAGTAATAGGTGATAGTGGTACGGGTAAAGAATATGTTGCAAGTAGTATTCATAAGGCAAGTAAGCGAGCAGACAAACCATTTGTTGCAGTAGATTGTGGGGCTATTCCTAAAGAAATAGCCTCTAGTGAGTTTTTTGGTCATATAAAAGGATCCTTTACCGGTGCTGTAAATGATAAAGTAGGTCATTTTGAGGCTGCAAATAAAGGCACACTGTTTTTAGATGAAATAGGTAATCTAAGTTATGAGTTGCAAGTTCAATTGTTAAGAGCACTACAGGAACGAAAAATCAAACCCGTAGGTAGTAATAAAGAAATAGAAGTAGATATTAGAGTAATAGTCGCTACCAATGAAGATCTTAGTCATGCCGTAAAGGAAGGAGATTTTCGAGAAGATTTATATCATAGATTAAATGAGTTTTCTATCAAGGTGCCACCATTGCGAGATAGAATTGAAGATCTGATGCTTTTTGCGAATCACTTTCTTGAAGAGTCAAATATCGAATTAGAAAAACATGTAGTTGGATTCGCTGATGAAGTATTAGAAGCATTTAAAAAGTACAATTGGCCTGGTAACTTAAGAGAATTAAGAAATATGGTGAAACGATCTGTTCTTCTTTCTCAAAGCGATATGATTACATTAGATGTATTGCCAAATGATATTGCATATGCTCCTCATAATGCAAAACAAACCTATGGTTTGTTTAAAAATCAGAATGAACAAGAGTTGATTCTTGATGCGTTAGAAAAAGCAAATGGAAATAAGGCTAAAGCTGCTAGAATGCTTTTAATAGATCGAAAAACACTGTACAATAAATTAAAACAGTACGATATTAGTCTTTAATTTTCTACCTTTAATTTATCAATTAAATCTTCAATTTTTTCGATACCATCATTTGTTAGATTCAGTATAGCTTTTTTATTGAGATCATATTGATCAGGATGTTCTAGTTTTTCTAGAATAGGAACTACTTCTTTTGCCTTGATTTGTTTAAACATAGGAAGCATTTTATGAGCAATCTTTTTAATATGATAGATATCTTTTTTTCTGATTGTCATTTTTAATTCTTTAACATTGCCAATAGTACTTTCATAAAATGTATCTAGAATTGCATATAGAGAATCAGAATCACCTTGTGCAAAAAGCATTAAATCACTAAGAGAATATTGCTCGTCAGAAAGGTTAAGATCATTCTGAGTTGTCCCATTATAATTGATTAAATCAACACTAAGTACCTTGGCAATAAGGTTAATTAGTTCTGTTGGAGCATATGGTTTTCGTAAACTAGCAGCAAATCCGGCCTCTTGGTACTCCATAAAAGAAGTGTCTGTTCTACCAGATAATGCAACAACCGGTATGTTGGATTGATTTGCATTACTTTTTATAGATTGTAAAAGTTCAAATCCGCCCATTTTTGGCATTTGGATATCGGTGAGTACAAGATCGTATGTATTGGTCTGTAATAATGAGATGGCCTCGATACCGTTTTTACAAATATCATAAGTCAGACCAGCTAATGTAGCTACCTCGCTAGTTAAAGCTAATTGACTTGGGTCATCATCAACAATCAAAACTTTCTTATTTGTAAAATTTTGTATTTCTGAAACTTCTGATTCTTCTTCGGGGATTGATATATCAGACTGTTTAAGAGGGATGTAGAATGTGAATTTACTACCTACATTGAGCTCGCTATCTAATTCAATCTTACCTTTTAAGAGTTTAATTATTTTTTTGGTAATAGCGAGTCCTAAACCAAAACCGCCATATTTTTTCTCGGTATTATCATCTCCTTGAGAAAATTCTTCAAAAATATAATGCTGTTGTTCCTTTGTAATTCCGATTCCTGTATCTTTTACAGATATGACCAATTGTTTTTCTGATAAGCCGTTTTCGATAACCTTACTGTCAATTGTTATAGAACCTTCATTAGTAAATTTATAAGCATTATTTACCAAATTTGTCAATACTTGTTTTATTCTAAAAGGATCTCCTAAATACTGCTTTTTTAATTGACTTTCTGTTATAATCCTGATATCAAGATTTTTCTTGTCATTTATAGGAATAACACTGGAAATAGTATTTTCTATTAATTTTTTTGGAGAGAACGGAAGCTCTTCAATTACCATTCGGCCAGCTTCAAGTTTTGATAAATCAAGAAGGTCATTTACCAGGTGAAGAATATAGTCAGATGATTTCTTTAAGTGATCCAGATAATGTTTTTGCTTATTATCTAGCCCCGTTCTTTCTAATAAATCTGAATATCCAATAACTGTATTTAAAGGAGAACGAAGATCATGAGTAACCGTGTTAATTAAAGACTCTCGTGTTTTTAAAAGAGATTCGGTATATGTTTTTTCGGCTTCGAGTTCATTACGATATTTTTGACTTTTAGAAACATCTTTAGTAATCAAAAACAGAAATATAATTGCTATTAGTAGACTGATGGCTGCGATTACTACAATAATATCGGCGGTATTATTTAAAACTTGATTTGAAGCTTCTAGACGTGCAAAATATTGATTTCTTTCATTACGTTCAATAGAAGCAAGTAAATCTCTTAGTTGTTTTGTAATGATTTGATCTTTTTTGAGAAGATTGTTCTCCTTTAGTGTTATTTCACGTCTAGATTTTTTATCCTTTTGCTCAAGTTCTGCAAGTACTTGTTTTACAGAAGTAGCCAATGAATCTACAGTCTGATTGGTAAGTCGTTTTGCATTATCCTGTTTGGTCAATTCCAAAATATTAATCAGCGCCCTTCTTGTACGAGGGTCATATTTTTTAAATCGGATATCATATTTAGTATATCCACCAAAGCTTTTGTTTACTTTTTCCAGTTCATCAATAGCAGTTTCGTATAACCCTTTTTGTTTTCGTTGCTCATAAATTTTAATAAGCTCTTCGAGGTTTTTATTTTTACTATCAATAAGAAGTTTGATACTATCGATTTTTCGAGTTTGCAGGGTGTCATCAGAAATTTCAGAAACCTGATTAATCGTTTTTAGTATGGTGTCTATTTTGGTTTTATAGGTAATATATTTTTTAACATCAGAAGTCTGAATGATATTTCTTGTTAAACTTTCAGCTTCATATAACCCTGTTATAGTTTCACCAACAAGGAAGAGTTTCTCATTATTTTGATTTTTGATTTCGGCAATTTGGGTATAGTTTCCTAATTGCTGGTAGATAACCCAAAAAGCAGTTACAGCAAGTAAACCTGCAAGTAAGTAACCTGCAATAATTTTAAAAGTAACCGATCTTTTCGTATTCTTCATAACCCTTTTATAACTTCAAAAACCCCAAAGCATTGCTTTGTTTTAGTATAGATTCGACATTACATCAAATAAATGTACAATAAATCAATAAAACACAGTATTTTTGCGCCAAAATCTCAAAGGGGTGCTTTTTAAGTTTTTAACGTAAAAGGCTGAGATCATACCCGATGAACCTGGGCAGGTAATGTTGCCAAGGGACTGTGGAACTAAAAAAGGTACTATGTGCCTAGTTTGTGACATGCGAGATAACACTTTAGATAGAACGTATATCCTTAATGTTATTAAGCATTTTTTAATTACTAATTTTTAAAACAGAATAATAACCCCTTTTATTCGTAATGAATGTTTACGAATGAAAAACGTATTATTTTATCTTACACTTTTCTTATTGAGCATTAACCTCACAGCTCAGGAAAAATCAACAGATTCTACTCAAACTAAGATAGAAAAACTAGATGAAGTCTTAGTAAAATCTGTACGTGTAGAAGCAGATTCACCAATTACTCATTCTAATTTGTCTAAAGAGGAACTGGCATCACGCAATCTAGGTCAGGATATTCCGGTTTTATTAAACTATTTACCAGGAGTAGTTACTACTACTGATGCAGGAACAGGAATTGGGTATACATATATTAGAGTAAGAGGTAGTGATGCATCAAGAGTAAATGTTACATTAAATGGGATACCTTTTAATGATTCAGAGAGCCAGGGTACATTCTGGGTAAACCTTCCTGATTTTGCATCTTCTGTCGAAAATCTACAGCTTCAGCGTGGAGTAGGAACTTCAACTAATGGTTCGGGAGCTTTTGGAGCTAGTTTAAATCTATTAACAGATGCCGTTTCTGAAAAAGCTAATGCAGAAATTTCGAATACCGTGGGATCCTTTGGTACCAGAAAACATAATCTGAAATTTAGTACAGGTTTAATCAATGAAAAGATAGAAATAGCGGGTCGTTTATCAGCTATTGCATCAGACGGTTATGTCGATCGTGCTTCTTCAGATTTAAAATCATATTTCGTTCAAGGATCTTATGTAAATGATAATACTTTAATTAAAGCAATTACTTTTGGAGGACACGAGATTACATATCAATCATGGAATGGTATCGATAAGACTACTTTAGAAAATGACAGACGATTTAATCCAATAGGATTTCAATACGATGCAGAAGGAAATCTTCAAGGGTTTTATGAGAGTGAAGTAGATAATTATAAACAGGATCATTACCAATTGCATTGGAATCAAAGATATAACAACAACTGGTCTACAAACCTAGGTTTAAATTATACGTATGGTCGAGGGTTCTTTGAGCAATATGTAGATGAGTGGCATTATGGTAATGTGTTATTTTCTGATCAGGCAACTTTGGCATTTCTGGGAGTAAATCCTGTTACTGTTAACGGAGAAGAAATTACACAAACCGATTACCTACGCAAAAGATGGTTGCAGAATGACTTTTATGTTGCAAATGCAAGTGTAAACTATAAAGATAATAGTTTTGATATCGATTTTGGTGGATTCTATAGTTATTACGATGGAGACCATTTTGGTGAAATTATTTGGACAGAGAACCCTATCGGTTTTCAGAGTGGAGACAAATACTATTATGGAAATGGGAAGAAAACCGAATATACTATTTTTGGTAAAACAACCTATAGAGTCAATGATAAATGGAGTGCATTTTTAGACCTGCAAGGACGTTTTGTAAATTACGAAACCACAGGGTTAACTTCAAAAAGAGTTCCGCTTCAAGTAGATAAAAGTTACTCATTCTTTAATCCAAAAATGGGAGCAACCTTTCATGTAAATGACGCAAATCATGTATATGCATCTTATGCCAGAGCGAATAGAGAACCAAGAAGAGATGATTTTGAAAATGGTATTGATACAGCAGAGAGACTTAATGATATTGAATTAGGATGGCGATTAGCAAAAAACAAAGTAATAGTAAATACCAACCTTTATTATATGTGGTATAAAGATCAATTGGTGTTAACAGGAGCACTGGATGATGTAGGCGCACCAATTCGAGCAACTAGTGGAGAAAGTTATCGTTTAGGAATCGAAATAGATGCAGATATTACACTTTCTGATCAATTTATAATTAAACCCAATATTTCATTAAGTACTAATAAGAATAAAGATTTTGTAACCTCTAGAGATGGTAGTTTAGTCGATCTTGGAAATACAAACATCTCATATTCTCCTAATATTGTAGCGGGTAATATGTTTGTTTATCGCCCTATAAAAAACCTTCAATTAGGGTTGCTGTCTAAATTTGTAGGAGAGCAATACATGGGTAATATTGATAGTGAAACTTCGAAACTCGATAGTTTCTTTATAAATGATCTTAATGTGGTATATGAAATCAAAAACATTCCTGTTTTTAAATCTATAGTATTAACAGGATTGGTAAACAATATTTTTGATGAGGAGTATGTGTCTAATGGATACTTTTTTACATTTGATGATGATTTTTCTAATCCAGGTACAATAACTACTGTCGAAGGAGCAGGTTTTTATCCACAGGCAGGAATTAATTTTTTACTTGGAGCAACATTAAAATTTTAATTAAAAACTCAAGTTTAAAAGTAATTTTAAACTTGAGTTTTATTACTTTTATAACATAAACTTTAGGGGTGTCCTTAACTTCGGTTAGGTCTGAGAAATACCCTTTGAACCTGATGCGGTTAGTACCGACGAAGGGAAAAGTAAATGTCACATTTTTTATAGATGTGATTTTTCTTCTCTATTTAGGCAATTAGGACCTAAGGTTTATGGAATTAATCTAAAAAAGATGACCGTAAACGTTAACAATCAATCTCAATTAATTTTAAAAAATAGCTCAATAAAAAAACTGTTAGAACAATTGGATATTGTTCCTAACGGAATTGCTATTGCTATTAATAATAAAGTCGTTTCTAAAGAAAAATGGGAACAGACAATGATTGAAAACGATGATGATATAGTAATTATAAAAGCCACTCAAGGCGGATAGGATTAATTATAGATCATTAAGAATATCATAAAAAACTAATAGCAAAGAGTATAATCAAAACCTGAAACACAATATTTATGAAGAAAAAAGATACAGCACCGCAGGATACTATAATTAGTACTACACCTTTTCCGAGTTCAGAAAAAATCTATGTATCTGGAACTATTCATCCAGAAGTTAAGGTAGCAATGCGAGAGATCAGGTTGAGTGACACCGTTGATAGTGTTACAGAAAAAAGAACGGCTAATCAATCTGTCACGGTATATGATACAAGTGGACCGTATACGGATCCTTCAAAAAAAATCAATGTTCATAATGGGATCGAACCTATACGAGAACCATGGGTTTTAGATCGCGAAGATGTAGAAGAATTAGATAGTTTTTCTTCAGAATATTGTAATGAGAGGTTAAAGGATTCTAGTTTGGATCACTTGCGATTTAATCATCTTCGTAAACCAAAACGAGCTAAAAAAGGAAAAAATGTTTCCCAGATGTATTATGCGAAACAAGGTATCATTACTCCCGAAATGGAATATGTAGCTATACGCGAAAATCAAAAACTTCAAGAAGTAAAACGCCTTTCGAAGCAACATCCTGGGCAAGATTTTGGAGCTAGTATTCCAGAGGTAATTACTCCAGAGTTTGTGAGAGAAGAAGTTGCAAGAGGTAGAGCTGTAATCCCATCTAACATCAACCACCCAGAAAGTGAACCTATGATATTAGGGAGAAACTTTTTGGTAAAAATAAATGCAAATATTGGTAATTCTGCCACAACATCAAGTATCGAAGAAGAAGTAGAAAAGGCAGTGTGGGCATGCCGCTGGGGAGCAGATAATATTATGGATCTTTCTACAGGAAAAAACATACACGAAACCAGAGAATGGATTATTCGTAACTCACCAGTACCGATAGGAACTGTACCTATTTATCAGGCATTAGAAAAAGTGAATGGTAAAGCCGAAGATTTAACGTGGGAGATCTTTAAGGATACATTGATCGAGCAGGCAGAACAAGGAGTAGATTATTTTACTATTCATGCAGGAGTACGTCTGGCGTATGTACCGATGACAGCAAAACGTATCACTGGTATTGTTTCTAGAGGAGGATCTATTATGGCAAAATGGTGTCTTGCGCATCATCAAGAAAGTTTTTTATACACGCATTTTGAAGAAATATGCGAGATCATGAAAGCCTATGATGTAGCATTTTCACTAGGAGATGGATTGCGCCCGGGTTGTATTGCAGATGCTAATGATGAAGCGCAGTTTGCAGAATTAGAAACCCTGGGAGAGTTAACAAAAATTGCATGGAAACATGATGTGCAAACTTTTATTGAAGGGCCAGGACATGTGCCAATGCATATGATCAAAGCAAATATGGATAAGCAGTTAGAAGCTTGTGGAGAAGCACCTTTTTATACCTTAGGACCTTTGACTACCGATATCGCTCCTGGTTATGATCATATCACTTCGGGAATCGGAGCTGCCATGATTGGTTGGTATGGGACAGCAATGTTGTGCTATGTGACCCCAAAAGAACATTTGGGATTACCTAATAAGGAAGATGTGCGTACGGGAGTGATTACCTATAAATTGGCAGCGCATGCCGCAGATTTAGCAAAAGGACACCCTGGAGCACAACATCGAGATGATGCCTTAAGTAAGGCACGTTTTGAGTTTAGATGGGAAGATCAATTCAATTTATCTCTGGATCCAGAACTAGCAAGAGAATATCACGACGAAACACTACCAGCAGAAGGTGCAAAAATTGCTCATTTCTGTAGTATGTGTGGCCCAAAATTCTGTTCGATGAAAATATCTCAGGAGGTACGTGACTATGCTGCAAAAAAAGAAATTGATGATCGAAAAGCACTCGAAGCAGGAATGCAGGAAAAAGCAGAAGAGTTTAAAGAAAAAGGAAGCGAAGTATATTTGTAGATCATAGTAATCAAGACATCAGGTTTCCGTAATTTACTGATACCTGATATTTGAGCGCCGAAACCTAATATATAAAACCTATGTTAATCATATTAACCTCAGAACGAGAATTAGAGAACGAAGCAGGTGAAATCAATAAACTTTTCGATAATGGTCTGGAGATATTGCATTTTCGCAAACCAACATTAGATGTAGAAGGGTATAGAACTTTGCTCAACCAAATTGACACAAAATACCATAGCCGTATTATGGTACATCAATTTCATGAGTTATGCGAAGAATTTAATTTGAGAGGAACTCATATTCAGGAACAACCACGACTAGATTTAGAAGAAAAATTAGAAGAGTATGTTAATGATTATAAAACGAAAGGTTTTAAAATAAGCAGCTCTTTTCATTCTAAAGAGGATATTAAAAACTGTCTTGTTGATTTTGAATATGTTTTGTTGAGTCCCGTTTTTGGTTCAATTTCTAAAGCGGGATATAAAGGAAAAGGATTTGATGTCAATGATCTAGATGAATTTGTTATAGGAATGGGTGGGATTAATGAAAACACATTGCAAGCAACATTTGATCTGGGGTATAGAGGAGTCGGTGTTTTAGGCGGGATATGGAATACAGAGGATTCATTAAAAAGCTTCAAAATGATTTATGATAAACTTAAAACGATACAAACTATTTAAAGTTGATTCTTAATAAGAATGGTAAAAAGACCGTATGTACTTACTATTGCAGGTTTTGACCCGTCAAACGGAGCTGGACTTACTGCAGATATTAAAACGATTGAAGCATTAAAGGGCTATGGTTTGTCTGTTTGTACTGCAAATACTATCCAGAATGATGTTGAATTCAAAACATGTTATTGGGTCGATATTGATGTGATAAAAAGTCAAGTAGAAATACTATTTGATCGTTTTGAAATAGCGTATGTAAAAATAGGAATCGTTAAGAGTTGGAAAATACTTAATACAATTATTGATGTTTTATTAGAAAAAAATAATGCCATTAAAATTGTTTTAGACCCGGTATTAAAGTCTAGTTCAGATTTTGATTTTCATTCTTCTAACGACAATTCAGATGATCAGGATAATATCGAGAAACAGTTTGAGACTGTATTAGATAAAATCTACCTTTTGACACCAAATTATAATGAAATAGAGAAGTTGTACTCAAGTAAAACTATCAAAGAAACAATTGCTTATATCTCTAGTAGAACTAATCTTTTTCTAAAAGGAGGGCATAGAAAAGAAGCAGTTGGAAAAGATGAACTATTCACTACAAGTGGAAAGAATTTTATGTTTAATCCCAAAAGACAAAATGTATCAGAAAAACACGGAAGCGGTTGCGTACTTTCTTCTGCAATTACTACATATTTGGCATTAGGATTTCCATTAATAAAAGCTTGTTATAGAGGAAAAAGATATACCGAAAAAGTACTGGTTTCTAATAGTAGTTTGCTGGGATATCATAGAATTTAATAATAAAGATTATGAAAGAAGTAGGTTTACAATATATCTCACAAGGCAAAACTCCACAGGAGCATCTTGATAACATAAAAAATGCTTGTAAAGCTGGTTGCAAATGGATACAACTACGTCTTAAAGAGGTTGATATGGCTACTTATTTAAATACAGCGTTGCAATGTAGAAATATCTGTGATCAATATGATGTAATTATGATTATCAATGATAATGTAAGTGTGGCAAAAGCTGTTCTGGCCGATGGCATACATTTGGGATTAAGTGATATGAATCCTCGGGGGGCACGAAAAATCCTGGGAGATAATTTTATTATTGGCGGTACTGCAAATACTATAGAAAACTGCTTACAACATAGTAAAGATGGTGTTGATTATATAGGTCTTGGGCCTTATAAACATACAATAACCAAGAAGAAACTAAGTCCAGTATTAGGGATTGATGGTTACACAAGTATTCTTACCAAATTGAAAAATCAAAATTTAGAATTACCCATAATTGCGATTGGAGGAATTATAGAGAAGGATGTTGCAGCACTTATGCAGACAGGAGTTTCAGGAATTGCCATTTCGGGAGAATTGACAAACCAGGTGAATTTGAAGAAAAAAATAGAATCTATAAAAAATATAATGGTTTAAAAGCTATTGACCAATCGTTAAGAAATGGAAAAATTAAAAATTGCAGATAAAGAATTTTCATCCCGTTTATTTACAGGAACAGGAAAGTTTAGTTCTTCTGGATTAATGAAAGAAGCGTTACTTGCTTCAGAAAGTGAGCTGGTAACGGTAGCATTAAAGCGGGTTGATGTTAATAATGAAAATGATGATATTTTAAAACATTTGGATCATCCGCGAATTAATTTACTCCCTAATACATCTGGGGTCCGGGATGCTAAAGAAGCAGTCTTTGCTGCTCAATTGGCAAGAGAAGCACTAGAGACCAATTGGATAAAGTTAGAGATTCATCCGGATCCAAAATATTTATTACCAGACCCTATTGAAACCTTAAAAGCAGCTTCAGAATTGGTGAAACAAGGATTTGTGGTCATGCCTTATATTCATGCAGATCCTGTTTTATGTAAACGATTAGAAGAAGTAGGAACGCAATGTGTGATGCCACTAGGTGCGCCTATAGGAAGTAACAAAGGCTTAAAAACATTAGAGTTTTTAGAAATTATCATAGATCAAAGTAATGTTCCTGTAATCGTAGATGCAGGTATCGGAAGCCCATCGCATGCAGCACAAGCGATGGAGATTGGTGCAGATGCTGTATTGGTAAATACGGCTATTGCAGTATCACAGCAACCAATAACGATGGCAAAAGCATTTAAAATGGCTGTAGAGGCTGGTCATATGGCATATAATTCAAAATTAGCCCCTATTAGACAGCATGCAGAGGCGAGTAGCCCGTTAACGAGTTTTTTGAATGAATAGTTTCAAAGATATATTCGAACGATATGATTGGGATGAAACACTTTCCAGTATCTTTTCTAAGACAGAAGCAGATGTTACGAATGCTCTTGCCAAATCCAAAAGAGACCTCGAAGATTTTAAAGCACTAATTTCTCCCGCTGCAAAACCATATCTAGAACATATGGCGCAAATAAGTAGCTATACTACTAAAAAACGCTTTGGCAACACCATCCAGATGTATACTCCAATGTACCTGAGTAATGAATGTCAAAATATATGTACGTATTGTGGGTTTAGTATGACTAATAAAATTCCGAGAAGAACATTAACCAATAAGGAGATTCTGGAGGAGGTAGATTTCTTGAAATCAAAAGGATATGATCATATCCTTCTGGTTACCGGCGAGGCAAATAAAATAGTAGGAGTAGATTATATTAATAATGCAATACAACTCATACAATCAAAGTTTGCCAATATTACTATAGAAATACAACCATTAGATCAGTCTGATTATGAACTATTGATCAAGAATGGTTTGTATGCAGTATTAGTGTACCAGGAAACATACCATAAAGAAGAGTATAAAAAACATCATCCAAAAGGAAGGAAATCTAATTTCGATTATCGATTAGAAACACCGGATCGATTAGGTAAAGCAGGAATTCATAAAATAGGATTAGGAGCTCTTTTTGGTCTAGAGGATTGGAGGGCAGATAGCTTTTTTACAGCATTACACCTTAACTACTTGCAAAAAACGTATTGGAAAACAAAATATTCGATATCCTTCCCGAGACTTAGACCATACAGTGGCGGACTAGAGCCAAAAGTAGAAATGACAGATTCGGATTTGGTGCAATTGATATGTGCTTTTCGATTGTTAGATGAAGATGTAGAATTGTCTATGTCTACCCGAGAAAGTGAAGTGTTTAGAGAACATATTGTAAATCTTGGAATCACTTCTATAAGTGCCGAATCCAAAACTAATCCGGGAGGTTATGTTGTAGAGCCACAATCTTTAGAACAGTTCGAAATTTCGGATGAACGTTCTACAGGAGATGTAGTAAAAATGCTTAAAAATAAGGGGCTAGAAGTCGTTTGGAAAGACTGGGCTTATAATTGGAAATAAATTGTAATATATTTAACCCGGGTTTAAGGCCAAAAAAAGCACTATTGTAAATATGGATATATAATTTTATTTTTATGAGTAGGATAATTACTGTAATTTCTCTTCTTCTCTTTTGGAGCCATTCAGGCTATGCTCAACAAGAACAGGATACAGAAACAATAAAGTATACAAACCCAATACTGGTGGAATTAAAACCTAATATACCAGTAATGCTTACAGATTCTTTATCTATTCTATTAACGGGTTATTCTCATAAACGCCCACCATATCCCGGTACCAGTGGTCCAACAAAAACTACTATCCAGTTATCGCTTTCTAAAGGGAATAATTGTGGGAAAATAGAAGTTTGCAGGTATGGTTTACAAGGAAAAACAGAATATACATATGCGCCTTCATTATGGAACGAGTATGAATTTAAGTTAAAGGATTTTGATTTTCTACTGTCTTTTAATGTTGTGATTTCAAAAAAACAAGATACAGATTAAAAAGATACTGGTTTTTTTCTTTTTATAATTAGTTAGAGATAAATAACGTATTTCCTTCTCTTCGCACCCTATATCGTCTTAATCCAAATTGACCATCACCAGAGGTTTGCTGTCCTGTAACAATATTGTAACTGTTTCCATCATCACAATTGCAAGTCGAGGTAATCCCATCTATTGTCTGGGCAGAACAAGAACTAGGAGAATGATTAGGGTCGCTAAGCTCAAAAGCAGAATACTGTGTGTTATCAATATTATAAATGATGACTCCTTTAATACTTCCGTTTTCAGAGTTATCTACAAAATGATTACTCGGGAATTTAAGCTTGTTAAATTGAGGTAAATTAAGATTGATTTGATAATTAACACTCGAAGGAGGTAGAAATTGATTATTGTCTCCATTATCATCACTACTGCATGATAAAATTAAAAGAACACTTGCTAAAAATAAAGTCTTTTTCATAACACTAATATTGTATTGGCAAATTACGTAAATTTGTAGTCTTCAGTAAAATTTTTGTTATCTTTGAATAACAAATCCCATTCTTATGGGATTTTTTGTATTTATATAAACGATGAAGTTATGAGCAAAGTATCTTATTATACTGTAGAGGGGCTTAAAAAATTAAGAGACGAACTAGGTCAACTTAAGGATGTAGAGCGCCCAAAAGCTTCTCAGGCAATAGCTGAAGCACGTGATAAAGGAGATTTAAGTGAGAATGCCGAGTATGATGCCGCAAAAGAGGCACAGGGATTATTAGAGATGAGAATTTCTAAAATGGAAGAAACTCTTTCAAATGCACGTTTAATTGACGAATCTCAATTAGACACGTCTAAAGCCCTTATACATTCTACTGTAAAGATCAAAAATCAAACTAATGGTGCCGAAATGACCTATAAATTGGTAGCACAAAGTGAAGCAGATCTTAAAACAGGAAAAATATCTGTAGATTCTCCTATCGGAAAAGGTCTCTTAGGGAAAAGTGTTGGCGAAATAGCCGAAATACAGGTCCCTAACGGGATTATGAAGTTTGATGTTGTAGAGATTTCAAGAGAATAAAAGAAGTAATTTTTTAGATTTTATTACAAGCCTTTTTTAATTTTTTAAAAAAGGCTTTTTTATGGTTTTGACTTACAGATAAATAAACTATATTTCCAAAACCGTAACCCAACTAAAATTTAATTAATGTCTACCCTATTTACTAAAATTGTAAATGGCGAAATTCCATCGTATAAAGTGGCCGAAGATGAGAATTATTACGCCTTTTTGGATATTAGTCCAAATGCTAAAGGACATACACTTTGTATTCCTAAAAAAGAAGAAGATAAAATATTTGATCTGGCCGAAGACGAATATCTGGAGTTAATGCGCTTTTCTCGTAAAGTAGCTAAAGCTATAGAAAAAACAGTCTCTTGTAAACGTGTTGGTATTGCCGTTGTAGGCTTAGAAGTACCTCATGTACACGTGCATTTAATTCCATTAAATGAAATGAAAGAAATGACTTTTCAGCATAAAATTTCTATGGCGGAGTCTGATTTTAAAACACTGGCAAAAGAGATTCATTCGAATTTATAAAGACATATGCAAGAATCTGATTTTAAATTATCTCTACAACTTCGTATTGATTGGAGTGAGATGGATACCTATCAGCATGTGAACAATGTAAATTTCATGAAATATATGCAAAGTGCACGTGTTCAATTTTGGGAAGTAACAGGTTTGGCAAAATTATATGCCGAAACTAAAAAGGGACCTATGTTGGTTTCTACCCGATGTGATTTTAAAAACCCTTTGTTTTTTCCAGGAAATGTAGTAATTAAAACTAAAGTCGATTTTATTAAAAACTCTAGTTTTGGATTATACCATCAATTGTATAATGATGAGGGTGTACTTTGTGCAGAAGGTCACGATGTAGCCGTTTGTTTTGATTTTAATACAGATAAAACCTTTCTGATTACAGATGAATTACGAGAGGTTATGAAACAATATTAGATTCCTAAAAGATCGGGCCTGTAAAGATAGATATACAGAAAAGCTGCTATAGTGATCGCAAGAAGTAATAGAATATAAAACAATTTGGTAAAACGTAATGATCCAGATTGACGAGTGATTGTTTTTTTATGATAATCATAGACTCTTTCTATATCTGTGGTCCACTGTCCCGGAAAAATTTGATTTTCACATTTGTTACAGTTAATACTTTCTACAATATTGCTTTTGGTTTTTACCAGAAATTTCGATTTTAGTCTTTGCTGTTTGAAAGAAAGTATCATGCCATCGGTAGAGTAACATTCTGGACAATTATTGTTAAGAGTTGTTTCTTTTAAAATAATATACTCAGTTTTCACTTTGTTTTAGATTTGGCGTTAAATAGGTATTCTATAACGTTGCGAAAAAAATATTGTTATACCCTTTTAGGAAAATTTAAGATTAAGAAGTAACTCCAGACTTGCGAAGTGTGATTTGAAAAGTAGTGCCTTTACCAATATCGGATTTAAGAACTTTAATTTTTCCTAAGTGATATTCTTCTATAATTCTTTTTGATAAGGACAAACCTAAACCCCATCCTCTGCTCTTAGATGTATACCCGGGCTCAAAAATTTTAGTAAACTTACTTTTAGGAATACCCTTACCGGTATCTTTAATTCGTATAAAAACCCGTTTTGCATCATCTATAAGGTCAATTTCAAGATCTCCTTTTCCTCGTACCGCATCAATAGCATTTTTTACGAGATTTTCGATTGTCCAGCTATATAATTGGGAGTTTAATGATACTTGAATAGGTTTATCGGGTAAATTAAGCGAAAAATTAATGAGTTTAGAGCTCCTGGATTGAAGATATGTATAAGCGTTTCGGGTTTCTTCTACAATATCAACATCTTCAAGGTTGGGAATAGATCCAATTTTAGAAAAACGTTCTGTAATTATCTTTAATCGTTCAATATCTTTTTCTATTTCTACGATATATTCTGGATTTACATTTTCGGTTTTAAGGATTTCGTTCCAGCCTACCAATGAGGATAATGGTGTGCCGATTTGGTGAGCAGTCTCTTTAGCCATACCTGCCCATAGTTTATTTTGTTCACTAGCTTTAGAGGTGGTAAAAAAGAAATAAATTACTCCAATTAGTAAAAATATAATGATGGCAATGGTCATTGGGTAATATTTCAGTTTATTTAAAATATCCGAATTTCCATAATAAATATATTGAACGGTATCTTTAAGATCGAGTTCTATTGGGTCATTTTCTGATTTTAACGTTTTTAAATATGACTTAAGCTTATCTTCATCTGTTACTTCATTTTTAGATAAATTTTTAAAATAACTTGGATCAGGTTTCCCTAAAGAATCTCTAATAAAATCACCTTTAGAATCTGTGATGATGATAGGAATAGATTTGTTTGTAGTATTTATGACAATAGATAATTCGAGATAGTCATCGGATTGTTCGCTATCTAATGCTTTCTGGGATTGCACCCATATTTCAACTTTAGTTCGTTCATCATCCTTAAGACGTTGCATGAATAACGATGTATTCCATAAAACGAGACCGGTTATTACTAAAACAGCTATAATGATAAAATAGCTCGAAAAATTACGCTCATCAGAAAAATTCATACAGACTAGTTAACTAAATCCTAAATATAAACGTTTTAAAACGATTTTATTGTTTATAAAACAGATTCTAAAACCTGTTCATTTAATGATTCTAAAACCAAACTTTTATATATTTGCTCAATATAAAACAAATTATGATTACAATTGATCCATCAGAGGTTACTACTGGAAAATTACATGGTTTAATTCTTGGAGCAATCGGTCCCAGACCTATAGCTTTTGCTAGTACGATGGATATAAATGGCAATGCTAATTTATCTCCGTTTAGTTTTTTTAATGTATTTAGTGCGAATCCACCGATTCTTATTTTTTCTCCGGCAAGAAGAGTAAGAGATAATACTACAAAACACACATTAGAGAATGCGAAATCTACCAAAGAAGTAGTCATTAATATTGTGAATTATGATATTGTTCAGCAGATGTCATTATCAAGTACAGAGTATCCAGAAGGGGTTAATGAATTTGAAAAGTCTGGGCTTACCATGGTACCTTCAGAAAAAGTCAAAGCATATCGTGTAGGAGAGTCTCCGGTACAGTTTGAATGCAAGGTTAATCAAGTAGTTCCTATGGGTGATGAAGGAGGAGCTGGTAATCTTATTATTTGCGAAGTAGTTCTTATGCATATTAATGAGAATGTGATGGATGAAAATAATAGAATAGATCAGCATAAGATAGATCAGGTTGCCCGTATGGGAGGTAATTGGTATAGTAGGGCTAATATGGGGATGTTTGAAGTGCCTAAACCATTAAGCTCAATAGGGATTGGTGTAGATGCATTGCCAGAAGAAGTAAGAAGCAGTACTGTTTTTACAGGAAATGATTTAGGTAAGCTTGGAAATGTAGAAGGAATGCCAACAAAAACTGAAGCTTTAGAATTTGTTAATAACCATAATGATATTAAGGGTAAAATTCAGGAGGCTAACCTAATAGAAATTCATAAATTTGCAAAGCAGTATCTTGATCAGGACGATATAGATACTGCATGGAACATTTTAGCAGCAAAATAATAATTCAATAAGATGGAAGTACAAGGTAAAGTAAAGATGATTGGTGAGACTCAAACCTTTGGAAGCAATGGTTTTAGAAAGAGAGAAGTTGTAGTTACTACTGAAGAGCAATACCCACAACATATCATGGTAGAGTTTGTTCAGGATAAATGTGACTTATTAAACCCTTTTCAAGTAGGTCAGGATGTAAAAATAAGTATTAATTTACGTGGTCGTGAGTGGGTAAATCCACAGGGAGAAACTAAGTATTTTAATTCTATCCAGGGATGGAGAATTGAGAGTTTGCAACCTGCAGCTCAGAATGCTTCTGCTCCTCCAACTCCGCCAGTAGATGCCTTTGAGCCTGCAAAAGATTTTTCTGAAGAAGAACATGATGATTTACCGTTCTAAATAGATTTTTTAGACAGTATTTTAATAAAAAGAAAAAAGTCCGATATTATTCATATCGGACTTTTCATTATTGTGGTTTTAGGTTAACCTTTTAATAAAACTCAAAAAAGCAATGATGAACAAAATTTATCTTAAAAGGTCCTAACAAATATTGCGATTTTTTTGGTCAATTCAAACAACTGATTGATATTTAACGTTGTATAAAGATTTATAAGTATATTTTGTACATTTTAACAGATACAATACAATTTCCACCAGTAACTCTTGCTGATACGAATGGTCTTTTGGCTATAGGAGGAGATCTTTCGGTCGATAGATTACTGGAGGCATATCATAACGGAATTTTTCCCTGGTATGATGAGGATCAACCTATTCTATGGTATAGTCCTGATCCAAGAATGGTGCTTTTTCCTTCAGAACTTAGAGTAAGTAAAAGTATGCGCCAACTTATCAGAAAAAATAAGTTTGAAGTAACATTTAATAAAGCTTTTGAAAGTGTTGTACAACACTGTGCAACAATCACACGTCCAGAACAAGAAGGTACCTGGATCACAAACGATATGCAAAAAGCGTATAAAAAACTTCATGAGTTAGGATATGCTATCTCTGTAGAGGTTTGGCAAGAATCAGTTTTGGTAGGTGGGTTGTATGGGATTTTGTTAAGAGAGAAAAAAGTATTTTGCGGTGAGAGTATGTTTTCTAAAGCTAGTAATGCTTCTAAATATGGTTTTATTACTTTGGTAGAGTGGTTAATAGCAAAAGAAATACAGTTGATCGATTGCCAGGTGTATACTGATCATTTGGCAAGTTTAGGTGCCAGAGAAATTACAAGGGCAGCGTTTATAAAATATTTGAGGTAAGATGAGTTAGAGATTGATTTTTCATCTGATTTCAAAAATAATTAAAAAAAGATTTTAATAACTTCTTAAAATGTAGCATCAATGGTTATTCATAATTTAGGATTAAAAAACTCAATTTTAAATCAATTTATTTTAGAACTAAGAGATGTTACTATACAGAAAGATGCAATGCGTTTTAGGAAAAATATTGAACGAATAGGCGAAATTCTAAGTTACGAATTAAGTAAAACTTTGGATTATGAAACCAAAACAGTTCAAACACCTTTAGGAACCAAGGAAATTTCGGTACCTAAGAATGCGCTTGTATTATGTTCTATTCTTAGAGCTGGATTACCATTGCATCAAGGGGTATTAAATTATTTTGATACTGCAGAAAACGGATTTATTTCAGCATATAGGGATCATCAAAATGATGATGATGATTTTGAAATTGTGGTAAAATATCTGGCTTCGCCTTCTTTAAAAGATAAAACTTTGGTTTTGGCAGATCCAATGCTGGCAACAGGAAAAACTCTTGAGAATACTTTTACTGTGATGAAAAGACATGGTATGCCTGAGCAAGTACATATTGTTTCTGTAATTGGATCAGAGCAAGGGATATCATATATTAAAAATGTGTTTCCAGAAAATACTCATCTTTGGATTGCTGCAGTTGATGAAAAACTAAATGATAAGAGCTACATTATTCCTGGTCTCGGTGATGCGGGAGATTTATCTTTTGGAATAAAACTTTAAGCTATTCTTCATAATTTTCGGATAGTTTCTTTAGAACACTAATTGCTTTGTTTTCATCTTTTTTGTCAACAAAAATATGATCATGATAATAGCCGGCAATTACATTACAACTAATTTTATGTTTTGCTAATTCTGTCGAAAAAATAGCTGTAAGACCTACCGCATCTAGAGAAGAATGGATTTTTAGAGTTATCCATGAGGCAATATATTCATAAGAAAGATTAAGTTGTTCTGCTTTTTTGCGATCAAGTATAATAGTTACTCCTTCCTGTTCTTTAAATTCACCAATACTATCTTCTCTGGGGATATTATCTGTATTTTTTACTGTAGAAAAAACAAACTCACCAGCCTGTAATACAGGAGACATGTTTCTGATTAAAGTAGTTAAATTAGTTTCTCCACTCATTTTTTGATGTTTTTAATGTGTTTCTAAACTTCTTTGTATCTAAAACAACCCACTTCGTGATCATTTACCATTCCAATAGCCTGCATAAAAGCATAAATAACGGTAGAGCCCACAAACTTAAACCCTCGTTTTTTTAAATCTTTACTTACGATATCAGAAGTTTCTGTAGTAGCCGGACAATCTTTATGGTGAGGCCAATTGTTCTGAACTTGTTTTCCATTTACAAAACCCCAGATATATTCATTAAAACTACCAAACTCTTCTTGGATTTTGATAAAATTCTGAGCATTAGTTATTGCAGAATTTACTTTCAGCTTATTGCGAATGATTCCAGCATTTTGTAATAGTTCTTCTTTCTTTGTGTCGTTATATTTAGCGACGATTTTATAATCAAAATTATCAAAAGCAACCTTAAAATTTTCTCGTTTTCGTAAAATGGTAATCCAACTCAACCCAGCTTGAAAAGTTTCAAGAATTAAAAATTCGAATAAAAGCTGTTCGTCGTGTAATGGTACTCCCCACTCAGTATCATGGTAGGCTTCATATAATGGATCGCCAATACACCAACCACATCTGTGTTTTTGCATAGTATATACTTAGTTTGTTTTATAGATCAAGTTTCTAAAATACTGTTTATTTTAAAAAGAAATTGAACAATCAGGCAGTAGTTTTTTAATTTTTTCTTTTTCTAGATCAGATAAATTATTACCAGATAGATGAATAATTTTTAATTTTTTTAAATCTTTTATAGATTCTGGTAAAGAAGTGAGATTATTGCTGTCCAAATAGAGTTGTTTTAAGTTTTTAAGCTTGTATAGGGACTCTGGTAAACTTGCAATACTATTATAGGATAAAGAAAGAGTTTCCAGTTTTTTTAGTTTCTCAAAGGATTTTGGTAATTTCTTAAGTTGATTACTTATTAGATATAATTTTTGCAAATTTTTAAGCTCTCCTATCGATTCTGGTAACTCTGTTAGTTCGCTATCTGAAAGGTACAGGATATCAACATTTTTCTTGTTTTCTAAGGCCTTCTTCAAGGAGTAGTAACTGTTTTCAAAATTAATTTCACAATTTGGCAATAGTTGCTTACTTGCTTCTTTTTTAGTTTTAGAAAGCCTATTGCCTGATAAATTAAGATCTTTTAAGTTGGTTAGATTTTCAATGGTTTTTGGTAATTCACTGATTTTATTAGCATTTAAATACAGAAGTTTTAATTTCGAAAGATTTCCAAATGTTTCAGGAATTCGATCCAATTTATTTTCTTTACAAATCAACCACTCCAGATTGTTTAGATTTCCGAAAGATTCTGGCAATTCATCAATTTGATTATCTGATAGATTTAATGCTTCTATGTTTTTTAGATTTCCAAATGTCAGAGGCAATTCAGAAAGTCGATTTCCTTCTATAAGAAGTTCTTGTAAGCTGGCAAGGTTACCAAAAGTATTAGATAACTCGATAAGCTGATTCTGTCTCAGATCTAATTTTTTTAGATTTGTAAGATTACCAAAGGATTCGGGTAAGACCTTGATCTGGTTGTTTTTTAGAAATAACCATCCTAGTTTTTTTAAATTTCCAATAGATTCGGGTAGTGTGAGAATCAGGTTCTCAGATAAAAGTAAAACCTCTATATTTTGTAAATCACCAAGAGATAAGGGTAGGTCGACAAGTTTGTTCTTTTTTATGTTAAGCGTTCTTAGTTTTTTTAGATTTGAAATAGTTTCTGGTAATTTGCTTATTTCATTCCCTTCTAGGTTGAGGTAGTGTAGCTGTTTTAATTGTATTACAGACTCAGGTAGTTTTGTGAGCTTGGTATAACTAAGATCTAACTTGTACACATGATCTTTATTGATCAATGCCTCTTGTAATGAGTTGTAAATTTTATTTTCCTGACCAATAGCAGTCATATACCCTATTAATAGTATAGTTATAGTAAATAATTTTTTCATGTATTTAAAATTTTCTATCGAAAACCCCTTGAAATGATGCTATAAGTCTGTAGTGTGTAAAGTGTATAATGTCCCTCTTGTAAAGTTATTATTTAAATTCCTGACTGTTAGCTTCAAAACCATATTTTTTTGCCTTTATGTTAAAGATTTATTAGAAATTGAATACAAAGATTGAAATCTAATCACACGTAGAGTACACTATTAACAGTAAAAATAAACCCACTGTTTACAGGGTATATATAATATCTGTAAGTTTTAAGGATAACTATCGTCCTATGTATAAGAAACCTTTAAGAATTGACAATTATAAGGTTTTGATATAAAAAGATGATTTTTTAGACATTGCCAGATAATGTAATAATAAATTAAAATGCTCATAAGCTTGATATTAAAAGCTAGACATTTTAGACAGTAAATATATTGTTTTACCTATTTTTGAAAGCTATAATTATGGAACAACCTACTACTATGACAATACCCGAATTAATAACTAAAGGAATTGATAATTCATACACATACCAGGAATATAAGAATCTGATTAGTGACTTGTTAACTGAAGATAAATCTACTGGTCATGAACAATCTGAAGCATTAACAAATTATAGTATGCTTAATGACCGTAGAATGAAACGATGGGATAAGACCTTGAAAATAGACGAATCAATTACCGCTTCATTTTCTAATGCCAATCTAGATGTAACCTGGGTAGTATTAACAGAAGGATGGTGTGGGGACGCTGCACATGTATTACCTGTGTTGAATAAACTTGCAGAATTAAATGAGGGGATAGATTTAAAAATCATCTCTAGAGATGATCACGATGAGTTGATGAATAATTTTTTGACCAACGGAGGGAAATCAATACCTAAATTAATTGCATATGATAATCAAAGCAAAGAGGTGTTAAATTCATGGGGTCCAAGACCTTCTGTAGCGACACAAATGGTAAATGATTATAAAGAACAGCATGGTAGCTTAAATCCAGAATTTAAGCAAGATTTACAAGTTTGGTATAACAAGGATAAAGGCACGAATATTGCCGAAGATGTATTAAAACTACTGTAGTTTAAGATCCATAATTAAAGTAATATGTAATAGTACCTTCTTGTTCTTCTATGTCAGAACGAGAGAATAAAGCCTTTCTGGCATAATCCATTGCATTGTCAAAAAGACATTCGTTTCGGGTAGTAGAATTTCTCTTGTCAACTTTGGTATTAACTACATATCCATTTTTATTGACTTCGATTTTTACGACTACTTTACCGCTTCCGTTACATGTGTATACAGGATTAGGTAGATCTATAGATTTTCTGTTTTTTAAGCTATAAGTAAGAGAGCTATTTCTATTGTTAGTTTCTTTACCTTCTGGTTCTAGTTTTTCCTTTTTTTCATTTTCATTTTTCTCTTCTTCATCAATAGGAACCTCACCTTCTGTAGGTGCAGCTTCTTCACTTTCTTCGGAAGCAGCTTCGGTTTCTGTCAATGATTTCATTCGTTGTTCAAACTCTTCAGGATCTTCAAAATCTTCGTTAAAGGCCGAATGTGTTCTTTTGGCAGCAATTAATTGTCGATCTTCCTGAGCGATTAATTCTTCTTCAGGTTGTTCTTCTTCGGCAAGAAACTCTTCAGGGATTTCCATTAGGATTTCAGATTGTTCTTTTTGCTTGTTTATCATATTGATATTGTAAAGGCTTAGAACAACGATCCCCATCAACATTGATGTGATAATCAGAGCTTTATGTTTTTCTACAAATTCCATAGGTATCTATAACTACTTTTATTCTACAATATTTTATGTAGTTTCAATTTTTGGGCATAACTGGTTTTCAAAAGATTCAATTGTAGTAGCATCTTCAACAGAAAATGATCCTATTTTAGTCCTTCTTAAAACAGTTAAGTGAGCCCCACTATTTAATGCTTTTCCAAAATCATGTGCTAGTGATCTAATATATGTCCCTTTGCTGCATACAACTCTAAAATCTACTTCTGGTAATTTGATTTTGGTGATTTCGAATTCATTTATAGTAATTTTTCGGGAGCTAATTTCTACAGTTTCTCCTTCACGGGCATATTCATATAATCGTTTACCGTCTTTTTTTAAAGCCGAAAAAATAGGAGGATACTGATCTATTTCTCCAATAAAAAGAGATGTTGTTTCGTGTATAGTTTTTTCAGAAATATGGTCTATAGGAAAGGTCTTATCAATCTCGGTTTCCAGATCATAAGAGGGTGTTGTTGCTCCAAGCAATATTGTTCCAGTATATTCTTTGGCTTGTCCCTGAAATTCCTGTATACGCTTAGTAAATTTTCCTGTGCAGATAAGTAATAACCCTGTTGCAAGAGGATCAAGTGTTCCTGCATGACCTACCTTAATTTTTTTGATACCAAAATTCTTCCGGATAAGCCAACGAAGTTTATTTACAACTTGGAAAGATGTCCATTGCAGCGGTTTATCGATCAAAAGGATTTGACCGTCTTTATAATTTTGTTCGGTTAGCATTATAGATGGGGGCTATTTAATAAAACCAAAACTGATGGCTAATAAGCCAACAAGAATACAATATACGGCAAAATAAGTTAACTTACTCTTTTTTACCAAGGAAATCATCCATGTACATGCAAAAAGCCCTGAGACAAATGCAGCCAGAAAGCCAAGGGCTAATGGGATACTGTTTTCTGATGAAAAAGTAAGGTCGCCACCAAGTATATCTTTAGCAATTTTCCCTATAATCAACGGAACAACCATTAAGAAAGAAAAACGAGCGGCTTTGGTTTTGTCATTTCCTAACAATACCGATGTAGATATTGTTGCACCACTTCTTGAAATCCCAGGAAGCATTGCAATTGCCTGTGCAATACCAATTACAAATGCATTTGAATTACTTACTGATTTTCGAGTGCTTTTAGCTTTATCCGCAAACCATAATAGTGCAGCTGTAATAAGTAGCATAAAGCCAACAAACATAATATTACCTCCAAAAAGTTTTTCTAATTGCTCCTCAAAAAATAAACCTACTAAAACAGCAGGAATCATAGAAATGATGATTTTAAAAGAAAAGAGGGTTTCTTGGTTTTTTTTGAATTTCAATACTCCTTTTATAATCTCTAATATATCTTTTCTAAAGACTACCATGGTACTAAGTGCTGTTGCAAAATGTAGCACTACGGTAAAAAGTAAAGATTCTTCTGGAACACTTTGATCGCCTAAAATAGCTTTGCCAAGTTCGAGATGACCACTAGAAGAAACAGGTAAGAATTCGGTAAGCCCTTGTATTATACCTAGAATAATTGCATCAATGATTTCCATAGAAAATTTTGGGATTTCTTAAATTTGACGCAAAGATATAACTACCGGAAAATAAAATGTCAAATTACTGTTTTTTCTTCTTCTCAGGATTTAGAAGAATAGCATATACTTCGATACCAAAACCAATTAAAACAATAGTTGGTGCTAATCGAATCCTTCTAAAATTATAGATATCAGGATTAAAAACATTAGGATCATCACTTCCTCCTCCTGCCATGAGAATAAAGCCAAGAGCAATTACTGCTATTCCTATGGCCATAACGATATAGTTTTTCTTTCCAAAAACAAAATCAGGTTTTGGAGGCGTATTTTTATTGGATTGTTTTTTCATGCTCATCGTTATCAATTTCGTTAAATATCACATTATTATCAATCATTAATTTTGATATATGTCCCATATTTTTATCACGGGTAAATATAGTCCATCTTTCTATACCATACAAAGTAACTTTTTTATTAAGAATATCAGAGCGCAATTGTTCTACTGTTAGTTGATATTGCAATCCACGATTGATATAGTAGTGATGCTCATCATTCTTAAGGATAATCACGATATCAAATCCCGGTCCTTCCTGTATGTCGGTTACAATTCCTTCGATTTTCATAACATCCTCTGGCTGCACGTTGCGTACAGGTCGAAATGTTTGTATCACTGCTATCATAAAGCCAACAAAAAGTACAAAAATGATCGAAAGATATATTTTAGCGATTTTACCCATTACAGAAATATTATTATGTTTTTGATTTAATATTAAGTGTTATTTTTTTTCAAAGTAACGCATCTTACCTTTTTAACTATTATGCATAAAAACGATTATGATGAGATGTTTTTTATAGAACCCAAAACTATGTTTTTTCAAGAATAATTATATAAACTTTAACAATTATATGAGCAATAGGAAACCGTGTTTTAAGTTTTAGTCCCTTAACCAAAACAAAAATAATAATTACACAAAAAATTTAAAACCATGAAAAAAATCATTTTATTCGTATTTATTTGGACATCAATTATCCATGCTAAACATGCTGATAGTCCTATATCTGGTATTTTCGGAAATTCTGAGAATAAAGCAATTTATGATGAAACTGGAAATGTTTCAGAAATCAGCAATAGAAATAATTTTACAACTAGTGCGACTGTTAGTTGTACAGAAGTTGTTGTTGCTATCGTTTTTGATCGGTATGCTTCAGATATCAGTTGGAAAATAGAAAGAGAAAATGGACAAGTTGTAGTATCAGGAAGTGGTTATCAAAACTCTGCTCCAGATGTTTCAGAAAATGTATGCCTAGAAGATGGGATTTATACATTTATTATTAGTGATTCATATGGTGATGGGCTTTGTTGTTCTTATGGGCAAGGATCGTATACAGTATCATTAAACGGGACAGCACTTGTTTCGGGAAGCTCATTCACTTCTTCAGAATCCAAATCATTTACTATTGGTAAAGCTTCGCCACCACCAACTCCATTAAATTTAGTAGGATCAGATATTACAAGTAATTCAGTACGTCTTTCCTGGGAGACTCAAGGAGAAGTTACAAACCTTACCACTTTTGACATATATAATGGTAATGAAGTTGTAAAAAGTGTAAAAGGAAGTAAAACAGTTACTCTGGATGGATTAACACCAGAGACATTGTATAGCCTTTCGGTAAGAGCAAAAAATGTTCAGGGAGATTTATCAGAGTTTTCTAATAAAATAAGTATCACTACGCTAAAAGGAACTGATGGTGGATTTTCTAAAGAAATGTTAGATCTTCTAAAATTGGTAAACGAAGCTAGAGCGGCAGATGGTAAGCAACCATTAAAAATGAATGCTAAACTAGTTGCAGCGGCAGAGTTTCATGCAAATGATATGAAAAATAACAACTTTTTCTCACATACAGGTTCTAATGGGTCAAGTGTGAGTAATAGAGTTCAAGATCAAGGATACTCATGGAGTAGAGTAGCAGAAAACATAGCAAATGGACAGCGTACTGTTCAGGAAGTACACAATACGTGGATGAATAGTTCTGGGCATAGAGGAAATATCTTAAGTGCTAATTATACGGAGATAGGAATGGCTAGAGTGGCCAATCTTTGGGTTCAGGTATTTGCAAGACCATTATCCTCTGCGTTCTCAAATGATAATTCTATAGCAGTAAGTAAAATAAGCCAACAATTAGAGATATACCCTAACTTGTTATCAGGTGATCAAAATAAAATTAATATTGTAGGCCATAACGCTAATACTGTTTATAAAGTATATAGTATGACAGGTAGAACAATACATCAAGGAAAAATAAATGGTAATACTTTAGAGGTAAATGATTTATCTCCGGGAATGTATTTGATCAATTTTGTTATGGATGGAAAAACCGTCACTAAACGATTAGTAAAAAAATAAGATCAGAAAAAGAATAGTATCACTATAATCTTTATAATGTAATCAGGCCCTTATTTTAAGGGCCTGATTTATTTTTTGAGAAAACAAACACAATGATTAACCTTGCTGTAAACAGTACAGTTAATGATATCCTTAATAAGAACCCTTGTTTCTGGACTATATTAATCCGTTGTGCATTTAGAAATTAAAAAAGCTCAAATGCATAACGGGTTATATTAGTCTTTTTATAGAGATACTATTAAAACAGACTAATAATATAATTCATCAGTTCTTAGATTCAAGAACCGTTGTGTAGCAAAGAATGTACTGATCCAGGTGATGAGCACACCAATTCC
Organism: Aquimarina macrocephali; assembly: GCF_051627225.1. Lineage (NCBI taxonomy): Bacteria > Pseudomonadati > Bacteroidota > Flavobacteriia > Flavobacteriales > Flavobacteriaceae > Aquimarina > Aquimarina macrocephali. Next base: position 1,510,362 of record NZ_CP151795.1, on the reverse strand, counting down.
AAAAATACCGGCAAATAAAATAATAAGTAAGATTTCATCATCAAGCAATGCCAGTTCTGGGAATGTCTTATTAAGATAATACAATACAATCCCAACTCCGATTAAAGCTACAATTGCTCCTATCATTCCTAGTCGTACACTTTTCCATACAAAAGGCTTGCGAATAAATTTCTTTGTAGCACCTACCATTTGCATAGTCTTAATAATAAATCTTTTAGAGTATACCGATAAACGTATAGAACTATTAATAAGTAATACAGCAATAAAAGTAAAAATACCACTAATGAGAAGTACCCAAAAACTAATGCGTTTTATATTATCATTTAATAATGAGATCAAAGGTTTGTCGTAGATTACTTCATCCACAAAATCTTTTTTGATGATAGAAGCATTTATTTCTTCAATTTTTGCCTGATCGACAAAATCAGCTTTTAAATAAACATCAATAGAATTTTGAAGCGGATTATATCCTAGAAAATCCATGAAATTCTCTCCTATGTCCTTGCTATGCTCTTCGGCAGCTTCATCCTTAGAAATAAAAGTAGTTGATTTAGTATATTCTGCCAGAGCCAGAGTTTTTTCCAGTTGCTTGATTTCAACATCTTTGGCGGTATCCTTTAAGTAAATTGTAAGTGCAATTTTTTCTTTAAAATGATCTGCTACTTTTTTAGTATTTAATACCAATAAGCCTAATAAGCCCAATAAAAATAATACCAAAGAAATACTAATAACAACAGAAAAATAAGAAGAGATTAGTCGTCGTTTTTGATATTTTTCAAAAGATGAGCTCATAAATAAATTGATTTGTGTGTAAAAATAATAAAGTTAATGAGACTTTTTATTCTAAAACGCACCTCATTTTAGAATAAATTACTCGAATTACCCCCATTACAGAACGGGATCTGTTTTTACTTTATTATCAATTTTATCAACTTCAGTTTACCAATTAACGTATTCTTAGACGTAATTATTTTTTAAGTTTATGATCATGATAACCTAAGTAAAATATAGTATAGGTCTTTATTCTGATTTTAAAAGTAGTATTATACCAAAATGTTAAGTATCAAAAATAAGAATTAAAAGGCTGTACTTCCCATGTTTTATTAATACTCTAGGGCTGTCTACCTTTTGTCCCCTTGTTTTTTTTTATTCTTCAAGAATCAGTAATTAAGTTTGAAAGACAACGAACCTAACTTTCTAATAAAAACCAAAAATTTATAACTATGAAAATCAATTGTATTGCTAAATTTATTTTAGCTGTGACGGTAATTTTATTTTTCCAATCTTGCGAAAAGGATGATAATTTTGGACCTACTGTTTCTCAAACCACATTAGGTGCTAGCAACATTAAAAAAACTGTGCCTAGGTATTCCTTGTCTAATTGGATGGGGGCAATTAATAAAAATGTAAGCCTTTCTGCATTGAGTATCCCTGGAACACATAATTCTGGAGCAAGATATGATCACCCTATTCTTCCGGGCACTGCAAAAAACCAAAATTTAACCATTGGACAACAGTTAAATAGTGGTACTCGCTTTTTGGACATCAGATGTAGACATTTTAAAGATGGTTTCACGATACACCATGGATCGGTATATCAAAAACTTAATTTTAATAATGTGTTAAACTATTGTTTTGACTTTTTAAACAAAAATCCTACCGAAACCATTATCATGTCGGTAAAAGAAGAGCATGACTCATCTGGTAATAGCCGTTCTTTTGAGGCTACTTTAGACAGTTATATTAACCAAAATCGTAGCAAGTGGTATTTGGGAGAAAATATCCCTAGATTGAATAACGTAAGAGGAAAAATTGTACTATTAAGAAGATTTAATAAAAGAAGTAGTACACCCAAAGGTATAAATGTTACCAATTGGAAAGATAACACCACCTTTACTATAAATAATGCAAATGCAACTTTACAGATACAAGATAAATACAAAATTTCTGACAAGAATAATAAATGGAATAGTGTAACTAGCTTATTGAGAGCTGCCAAAAACGGAAATAGTAATACGATGTACATTAATTTTGCTAGTGGTTATAAACCAGGTTGGTTTGGCATACCTAGAATATCCGAGATTTCTAATTTTATCAATCCTAAAATAAGTAATTATTTTAGGAACAATACTTCTGGTCGTTATGGATCCATCATGATGGACTTTGCCACAGCTGATAGAAATAAATTAATTATTAAAACTAATTTTTAGTACGTAAACCCATAAATAATTCTACTAATAGCATCAGTAAAACAAGGAAAATCCCGTTCTACAACGGGATTTTCCTTGTTTTACTGTCAATTGTATTAGCTATAGTGTATAAACAACAATTAAGGTTCTGCATCTTTTATAGTTTGCTGATTATCATGATGAGTCCCCCTTTTGTCCCCTTGCTTTTTTTTGTTCTCCATTGGTTAATAATTAGGTTTGACTCAATAAAAACCAAAATTTATTAACGTAAAACCTAATTATTAACAAAAACACAATCAATTATGAAAACAAACAAACCTAGTTTATTATTAAGGTATAGAGCTATTGCTTTTACAGGGTTTTTTTTAGGAACACTAATATCCTGTCAAAATGATGATCTTACCAATGATACAACAACCTCAAATCTTGAGGCAAGAGAACAATATCTAAATGAAGACATTCCTGATGGTATTAGTAATTTGGTTATAACAGAACAATACAGTACAGATTCTAATGCAAAAACATTAGAAGAAGAAAACTGTATGACAAAAAATATTTCTTTTAATCAAACCGATTCTGATTTTTTTCTATTAGATCCTAATAGTTCTTTGCTTTGGCCGGGTAATTTATTAGCTTCTAGATCTATACAAGAAGGAGCGCCTGTGTCAATTCCTATTTATGGAGAAGATCGAAATCCTATAGAAGTAAGAATAAATGTGTTGTCAGGAACACCTACTTCAACACATAAAACGATCCAAGCTCCAACACCAGGAAAAGTGCAGGATAATCTAAATGCTATTTTGAATAGTTACTATGATAGTGGTGCAAAATTTCCTGCAAGTTTTCAAATATCTATAGAAAGAATACATAACGAACAACAATTGCAAGTTGCTTTAAGTGCTGGGTATTCAGGGCCAAGCGTCGATATATCTGGAAAGTTAGGAATTAACTTTAAAGAACAAAAAACCAGATTTGCCGTTACGCTTCAGCAACGTTTTTTTACTACTTCTGTTTCCCCAAAAGAGAACATAATCGGCCAATATGGCTGGTTAAGTAATAGTGTTGTCCCAGAAAGGCTTGATCCGTATGTAACCGATTTTAAAGAGGTTAGTGCGGATCAGGCAAACCCATCTTCTTTTATAGAATCAGTCACGTATGGGCGGTTATATACTATGATATATGAGTCTACAGAAAGAGCATCAGATGTAGAAGCTGCTTTGAAATTTGCTTATAATGGTGGAATTAGTGATGGTAATGCTAGTCTGGCTGTTCGTCACAAGAATATTTTTAGAAATGCCACTGTAAAGGTTAGACAACTAGGAGGAGATCCTGCAGATGGTATTGCATCCTCATTGTCTGGTTTAGCTAATAACTTAGAAAAAGTTGTAGAATTTTTGAAAAAAGGAGCAAATGTGTCGCGTCAAAACCCAGGATATCCGATTTCATACAAAGTTAATTATGTTAAAGGTAATAGGCCTTTTAAAGTAATTCAAAACATAAAATATAAAGTTAGAACATGTGATCTTGTAAATTATGAGACGATTAGAATAGACCCTCTCGATGCTGCTGTACATGAAGGTAGTGATCATAATACTAGTGGAGCCGAGCTTTTTGGAAGATTATATGTGCAGAAATATGATGTAGAAAATCGCAATTGGTATCGAGTAGGTGAAAAAATATATTGGGGTTATGGGATAGAACATAGGATACGTGATTATTACCCGATAAAAGGAGAGAATAGAAAAAAAGAAATAGGAAAAGGGAAAGTGATCGATTTTAAAGTAAAAACAGGAAGCAATCAACGTTTTAGAGTTGTCTCAGAAATAGGAGAATGTGATGCCAGTTGTTCTCCATGGAGCGATACAGCATCAGGAGGGAGAAGATATATTACGTATCAATATGATACTACATCAAAGAAATGGGTAGATTACAAAAGACACAATCCACATGTTTCAAATTATACCATAGGTACATCCTTTAACCAAAGAACCTGGAATGGAGCCAGATCTAAAGCTAATGATGGGATTGTAGTATATGTTGATTATTCGTCATATGTTATAAAAAAATAAGATACTGCTTTAACTAGTTATTTCAAGAAAGGGAGTGTTATTGTAAAAGACACTTCCTTTTTTGTTTTGATCCAAAAGACTAAGAAACTTCAAGAATTTATTAAATTTGAGCATATATGTTGATCCATAAATCATATTAAAAAGAAAAATCTAATATGCATATAGTTATTATAGGAGTTGGAGGAGTTGGTGGATATTTTGGAGGAAAAATTGCCAATTCTGGTCAGAAAGTAACTTTGATAGCCAGGGGAAAACATCTTGAAGCTATTAAAAAGAATGGATTACAAGTTAAAAGTATCAATGGGGATTTTGTGACTCACCCATTTTATGCAACGAATCAGATTGATACTGTACAAAAAGCAGATGTAGTACTGATCTGTACAAAATCCTGGCAGGTTGCAGAGGCAGCAAAATCTATTCATCCTGTTTTAAAAGAAGATACTATTGTTATTCCATTACAAAATGGAGCAGATAATGCAGAAAAAGTAGGTTCTGTATTAGATACAAAGCATGTTTTGGGAGGGTTATGCAAAATCTATAGTAAGATAGAAAGTCCAGGTGTTATTTCTCATTTTGGTCATCAACCCGAAGTTGTTTTTGGCGAATTAGACAAAAGTAAAACAGATCGTCTAGAGGTAGTAAAAGAAGTGTTTGACAGAGCAGGCTTTAACAATGTAATTTCTGAAGATATAGATGTTGATATCTGGAGCAAATTTATGTTTATTACTACAGTTAGTGGTATTGGTGCACTTACCCGGGCTACTATAGGAGAAGTATATGAAAACCCAGAGACCTATCGTATTTTAGAACAAACAGCTACCGAAATTTATAAGGTAGGTATTGCTAAAGGAGTTTCATTACCAGAGGATATTGTACGTCGAATTCTGGTTTTTATCAGTAAACAACCCTACAATTCTACAGCTTCTATGCAACGTGATATTATGGAAGGCAGACCTTCAGAATTAGATAATTTTAACGGTTTTATTGCAAAAGAAGGAGCAAAATTAGGAGTTCTAACACCTGTAAATACCTTTATATATAGTTGTTTGTTACCGATGGAGACTAGAGCCAGAACTTTATAAAATCGATAAAAGACTTCTAATATTATTACATTTCTTCAAATTAGACACAATAATATTAGTATATACCATATTTTTGCACTTCTCATAAAAATGGTAATACAGAAATAAACGTAATGAGCTACGATTTTAATATTATTGAAGCCAGATGGCAAAAATATTGGGCAGAAAAAAGCACTTTTAAAGCTGAAAACAACAGTGATAAACCTAAATATTATGTATTGGATATGTTTCCATATCCATCAGGCGCAGGATTACACGTTGGACACCCATTAGGGTATATTGCCAGTGATATCTATGCACGATATAAACGTCATAAAGGATTTAATGTATTACACCCGCAAGGATATGATTCTTTTGGATTACCGGCAGAGCAGTACGCGATCCAGACAGGGCAGCATCCTGCAATAACAACCAAAGAAAATATAGCTCGCTATCGTGAGCAATTAGATAAAATCGGGTTCTCTTTTGATTGGAGTCGCGAAGTAAAAACCAGTGATCCTAATTTTTATAAATGGACACAGTGGATCTTTATAGAGCTTTTTAATTCGTGGTACGATAAAGATGCTGATAAAGCAAGAGCGATTGATGATCTGGAAACTGTTTTTATATCAGAAGGAAATGCAAAAGTAAATGCAGTTTGTGATGAAAATATAACACCATTCACTGCCGGGGATTGGAATAATTTTTCTTCAAAAGAAAAGCAAGAAGTACTATTAAAATACAGATTGACCTATTTGGCAGAGACCGAAGTAAACTGGTGTCCGCAATTGGGAACAGTATTGGCAAATGATGAGATTGTAAACGGAGTTTCTGAGCGAGGAGGATATCCTGTGATTCGTAAAAAAATGACACAGTGGAGTATGCGTATTTCTGCCTATGCAGAACGATTACTACAAGGATTAGAAACAATCGATTGGACAGATTCTCTAAAAGAATCACAACGTAACTGGATCGGGAAATCTGTTGGTGCCAGCGTTATGTTTACTATAAAACAACACGATGAAGTAATCGAAGTGTTTACCACACGTCCTGATACTATTTTTGGTGCTACGTTTATGACATTAGCTCCAGAACATGAATTGGTTGCTAAGATAACAACTCTCGAACAGAAAGCTGATGTAGAAGCCTATATCGAAGCAACAGCCAAACGTAGCGAACGTGAGCGTATGGCAGATGTAAAAACCATTAGTGGAGTATTTACAGGGGCATATGCAGAGCACCCATTTACCAAAGAACCAGTACCTGTCTGGATCGGAGATTATGTATTAGCAGGGTATGGTACCGGAGCTGTAATGGCAGTGCCATGTGGGGATCAACGTGATTACGATTTTGCAAAACATTTTAATATACCTATCACTAATATTTTTGAAGGAGTAGATATTTCTGAAGAAGCTTTTGCCGATAAAGAAAAAACCATAATTGGAAATTCTGATTTCCTTAATGGTTTAAACTATAAAAAAGCAACCAAGACTGCTATTTATGAATTAGAAAAACTAGGTCAGGGGCAAGGTAAAACCAATTATAGATTACGCGATGCGGTATTTAGCCGTCAACGATATTGGGGAGAACCGTTTCCGGTATATTATGTAGATGGGATGCCACAGATGATCGATGTAGCACATTTACCGTTAGCACTACCCGAAGTAGAAAAATATCTACCTACAGAAACCGGTGAGCCGCCATTAGGCCGCGCCGATGTTTGGGCATGGGACGCCGAGAAAAATGAGGTGGTTTATAATGACCTAATAAATCACACTAGCGTCTTTCCTTTAGAATTAAATACCATGCCAGGATGGGCAGGGAGCTCGTGGTATCCGTTTCGATATATGGATGCTGGTAATGATTCTGAATTCGCTTCCGCGGAAGCGATGCAGTACTGGGAAAACGTGGACTTGTATATCGGAGGGAACGAACATGCAACCGGTCACTTATTATATTCTCGTTTCTGGACAAAATTCTTAAAAGACAGAGCATACCTTACCGTTGATGAGCCATTTAAAAAACTAATCAACCAAGGGATGATTTTAGGAACTAGTGCTATTGTGTATAGGATTAGCGGTTCTAATACGTATGTTTCTAAAGGGTTAAAAGATCAATATGAAACAGAAGAACTTCGTGTGGATGTAAGTTTGATCAATAATTCGGATGAACTAAATGTGGATGCTTTAAGAAAATGGCAACCACAATTTAATGATGCTGATTTTGAACTTGAAGATGGAAAATACATCGTAGGTAGAGAAGTAGAAAAAATGTCGAAACGATGGTTTAATGTGGTGAATCCAGATGGTATTTGTGAGCAGTATGGGGCAGATAGTTTACGTTTGTATGAGATGTTCCTTGGGCCATTAGAACAAGCAAAACCGTGGAATACTGCCGGGATTACAGGGGTGCATTCTTTTCTTAAGAAATTATGGAAATTATATCATGATGGCGAGACATTTGGTGTAACCGATACCGAACCTACCAAAGACGATTTAAAAACATTGCATAAAACTATCAAAAAGGTAGAAGAAGATATCGAGAATTTCTCGTTTAATACATCGGTAAGTACCTTTATGATTGCGGTAAATGAATTGACAGCTCAAAAATGTACTTCGAGAGCGATTTTAGAATCCTTGATCGTATTAATTTCTCCTTATGCTCCTCACATCGCAGAAGAGTTATGGTACAAATTAGGACATAAAGAATCTATATCGACAGCAGCATTTCCTGTTTTCGAAGAGAAACATCTGGTAGAAAGTACCAAGCAATATCCGATTTCGTTTAATGGCAAAATGCGTTTTACGATGGAGTTATCGTTAGACCTAAGCAAAGATGAGATCGAAGAAGCAGTTATGGCGCATGAAAAGACACAAGAACAACTTGCTGGTCGAGAACCTAAAAAGATAATCGTAGTACCTGGTAAAATTGTAAATGTGGTTGGGTAGTATATTGATTTTTAATGTATTACTTCATTGAGATGTTTAAGGGTAAAAGTAGGACCGTCAACCTCACTTTGTGTGATGGTTTTACCATTATTTGATGTTAATTTATTGTTTTTTTTATTTTTTAATCAAAAAATAATTAGTGATATAAAAACAGAAAATATCAATCTGTAAGTGATTTTTGATTTCTATCGAAAAAATTTCAATAAAAACGAAATATACTGTTGAAAAACTAATTTTTTTAGGAAAAATCAAAGATTCTTCAAAATTGTTAAGATTGTATTTTTTGAAGTTTTTTAATTGTGTATTTTGCGAAAAACATATATTTTTGGCACAAAAATTAGAGATATGGTAATTGGTGTTCCCAAAGAAATCAAAAATAACGAGAACAGAGTAGGTGTAACTCCTGCCGGGACTATGGAGCTTGTTAGACATGGTCATACTGTTTTCATACAGCAGAATGCTGGTCTTCAAAGTGGTTTTGAAGATGAAGAATATATCAAAGCAGGTGCTAAAATTTTGCCTACTATAGAAGAGGTATATAGTACTGCTGAAATGATTATTAAGGTCAAGGAACCTATTGAGCCAGAATATAAATTGATCAAAAAGGATCAATTGGTGTTTACATACTTTCATTTTGCATCGGGAGAAGCATTAACTAATGCAATGATTGAAAGCGGTTCGGTTTGTGTTTCTTATGAAACTGTTGAAGATCCAGATCGAAGTCTTCCATTATTAACTCCGATGAGTGAAGTAGCAGGACGTATGTCTATCCAACAAGGAGCTAAGTTTTTAGAAAAACCATTAAAAGGAAGAGGAGTTCTTCTTGGTGGTGTTCCTGGTGTTCCACCAGCAAAAGTATTAGTACTTGGTGGAGGTGTAGTAGGAACTCAAGCTGCTAAGATGGCTGCAGGAATGGGAGCTGATGTAACGATTTTGGATATTAGTATGAAGAGATTACGCTACTTAGATGATGTAATGGCTGCAAATGTTAAGACAGAATATTCTAACGAGTATAATATTCGTAAGCATATAAAAGATTCTGATTTAATTATCGGAGGAGTATTAATACCAGGTGCAAAAGCACCAAAATTGATCACTCGTGATATGCTTAAAGAGATGCGCCCAGGAACTGTGGTAGTAGATGTAGCAGTAGATCAGGGAGGTTGTTTTGAAACAACAAAACCAACAACGCACCAGGATCCAGTATATATTATTGATGATGTTGTACATTATTCTGTTGCAAATATGCCAGGTGCAGTACCATATACGTCAACTTTGGCATTAACTAATGTCACTTTGCCATATGCAGTACAATTGGCAAATAAAGGCTGGAAAAAAGCTTGTAATGAAAATATACCACTTAAAAAAGGACTAAACGTGATTAACGGTGATGTCGTATATCCTGCGATATCCGAAGCTTTTAATCTTCCTTTAAAAGATGTAAATGCATATTTGAATTAAACTCGATTTATTGGCTAACTCAAGTTTATTTAATCAAAAACCTCGTTATTATGGCGAGGTTTTTGTATTTTATATACCAAGTTTAATTACAATAAAAAAAGTGAATAGTTATGATGGGATATTATATTATTGCGGGAGTCATATTTTTGGTGAGTACCTATGTAAGCAATAAACTCAAAAGTAAATTCAAGAAATATTCTAATATCAGTTTGCAAAATGGCATGAGTGGTGCAGAAATTGCTACGAAAATGCTACAGGATAACGGGATTCGTGATGTGCAGGTGGTCTCTACAGCAGGAATGCTTACAGATCATTATAATCCGTTAAATAAGACAGTAAATTTGAGTGAAGGAGTGTATAGTCAACGTAATGCAGCGGCAGCGGCAGTTGCTGCTCATGAATGTGGTCATGCTGTGCAACATGCCACATCATATAGTTGGTTAACAATGCGATCAAAGATAGTACCTGCTGTAGGAGTTGCAAGTAAACTCTCTAATTTTGTGATTATGGGAGGGCTTATTCTTTCAGCATCTGGAATGATCTTTGGGAATACTATTTTCCTGGTTGGGATTATATTATTCGGAGTAACCACATTATTCGCATTTATTACACTTCCTGTAGAGTATGATGCTAGTAATAGAGCATTGGCATGGTTAGAAAATAATAATATGCTTACTACCCAGGAGCATGCAGGGGCAAAAGATGCATTGAAATGGGCTGCTCGTACCTACGTAGTAGCTGCTTTGGGTTCTTTGGCAACCTTGCTGTACTTTATATCTATCTTTATGGGTAGAAGGGATTAAATATAATTTTCCTTGTTGTCATAAAGGAATCAAAAATATTTATAAGAAGCTGTTTGCGATACAAAGTAAACAGCTTTTTTATTCTAACATATTTAATAATAGAAGGCTTTAATGTTTTGAAGTTTCTTAACTATTCTCATATTCCTATTTCTATAAATTTTCAATTTCAAAAGAGTAATTAATATAAATGTGACTACATCATGACTACATCAAAAAGTTAAAGTATAGAGTGTAAATAGCTTGTTGTTAAATAGTTGCAATGCGTTAATGTTTTTGTAACACTTTCATAATTTATATGTGACTAATTTTATAATCTAGTTTAAGATTTAATATGTAGGTGGTTAGAAGTATTCAAACAGAGGCAGGTTGACTTGTGATTTTAAGGATTATTTTTCTCTAAAAACTGTTTCTATAAATTAGATTAATATTATGAAATTATGTGTTTACTATATTTTAAGACTATATAAAAATCAATATGACAGATATAAATTGAACAAAATTTTCCTGATTGCATTATTAGCGTCATTGTATGGTTGTCAAATTAACCGTCAAGACAACGATAACAAATTTCAAATTAATGGAAAAATAAGAGCAGAAGTAGATTCAATTTATCTTACTCCATCAAAGTTTCTTGTTAGAGAATTCTTAGATCCATCCTTAAAAAAAATGATACAAGCCTAGTAAATGAAGGTAATTTTTATTTTGAAGGAAATATAGATTACCCTCATATGTTTACCTTAATTACAAGATTTACAAACAGGATAGAAATATCGGATTTATTTTTTATAGAAAAAGGAAGTTATGACTTACGAATTAGTTTTTTGCAAAGAGATACAGGGGTTCTGATTACAAAATCAAAATCACAAGATGAGTATGAATTGCTAAAATTAACAAAACTAGATGCAATAAACCAAAAAATTTGGACTACGATATCTAAAGAAAAAAGAAAACAGTATAGAGTGCAAAAGGATTCTGTATTAGTAAGTTATCTTAAAAAAAGACCAAATTCTTATGTTGCACTATGGTTATTAATCGATAGTTTTTGTTCTAATGATCTATACTATAATAAGTACTATGAAGAATCTCTTAATTACTTTTCAAAAGAGATTAAAGATACATATCCTTATAAAGTGTTTAAGAAGAAAGTAGTTGAGGCAAAAAACTTTTCGTTTGTTGATAAAGCTATTCCACTTAAAAATATCGCTCTAAAAGAAGACTATTTTGATTTGAAGAAATTTAAAAATAAAAAATATATTCTTATTGACTTTTGGTATTCTTATTGTCGTCCCTGTTTGTCTGAGATGCCAGCATATAAACCTATTTATAATAAATATAAAGAAAAAGGATTTGAAATAATAAGTATTTCTGTCGATAAAACTAAAGATTCTACAAATTGGAAAAAAACAATAAATAAGAAAAATTTTGATTGGATACATTATTTAGATGAAAATGGTATTGAAACCTATAAATTGAATATTAGAAGTTTTCCTACAACCTTTCTTGTAAAGAATAATGGAGAAATAATAGTTAAAGATATTTCCCCTGAAAAATTGGAGTTGTTTTTAAGTAAAGAACTTCAATAGGGATAGTCCCATAAGTAAACATTTTAAAATCTTACAAATTATGAAAAAAATTAGTTTAAAAACCATTAAGGATGGTTTGTCAAGAAATGAAAAGAGAGCAATCAAAGGAGGATCTGGTTCTGGGGTATGTGATGGGTATGACTGTTGGTATGATGGGCAATGTGATGGAGAATTTAATGGTTGTACATGTCTACCTAGTTCTACGGGAGGTCTTGGGTACTGTGGTTGGAAGAAATAAAAATAAATAATCTCTTGATAGTGTATAAATTTATATACTATCAAGAGACCTAAGGTTTGTTAGTTTTAATTATAGTAAAAATATCAATTCTGCATATGGAATTAGTATTTGTGGACTATTAAACTCAATTACTTTCTAGATAAACCAATAATCTCTATATATGTCTAAAAACCCAGATATAAAATCAATTTTTTCATATCTTAAAAAAGAGGAAATTAAAATTGACTATGAAGAATTCGAATTTCAAGTAGAAAGTCATCCGGATTTCCCTTCTTTGTTAGCTTATAGTGATGCGCTATCGTTTTTTAAGATAGAAAATGCAGCAATAAGGGTGACAACTAAAGATAAAGAAAAATTCCCAGATAACTTTGTTGCATTGCTTCAGGATAAGGAGCAAGGAGAAGTTCTATCTTTTATTCAAGTTTCAAAAAATCAATTTTTGAAGGATGAAAAACCAATTACCTGGCAAGAACTCAAAAAACAATGGGGAGGCATTATGCTTTTAGCAGATCAAAACTCTCAGATTTCTGAATTAAAAATTAAAAAAACTAGTCACTTAAAATGGTTCATTTTAAGTACTTCATGGATTCTTTTCATGATTTTACTTACTACAGAAAAAACTCCTTTAAGAACATACGTTTTTTTGCTTTTATCTAGTTTTGGCCTATTGGTTGCGATTGAAACATTTAAACAAATTTTAGGCATTAAGTCGTCATTCTCAAAAGGATTTTGCAATACTTCTCCTAGTACAGATTGTGATTCGGTAATTAATTCTAATAAATGGAGTTTTTTTAAGAAAGTAAACTTAAGTGACATTGCTATCATCTTTTTTTTCGGACAATTAGCTTCACTTTTTTTCATGAGTTTGTCTAGCTTTGAAGGAACATTTTTCTCATTACAAAGTTGGGGATTATGGTTAACAATTCCGATTTCAATAGTTTCAATTTACTATCAATGGAAAATAGAAAAAAAATGGTGCCCTTTATGTCTTCTTCTTGTTTTTATTTTGTACTTAGAGTTAATTTGTACTAGATTATTCCCCACATCCTATTCTTTTTCAATCGTTGAATTCCTTCTTTTCTTAGGGGTTAATTTATTTACTCTTTCTCTATGGTTATTTTTAAAACCTATGTTGATTAAAAACAAAGATTTAAAAGAAACTCAATTAGAAAACTTGAGGTTTAGAAGGAATTATAAGTTGTTTAGGTTGGCTTTGAATTCTGAAAATAGCATAGAGGACAATTCTTTAGAAGGGGCAATAATCTTAGGGAATAAAAATGCAAATCTAAAAATAGATATAGTAACTAACCCATATTGTGGTTATTGTAAAGAAGCTCATGAACTTATAGAGAATATCTTAGAAAAACATTTTGAAAATGTTAGCATCTATCTAAGGTTTAATTATGATCCTAGCACTAATGATGTAAATAGAAATATTTTATTTAAAAGTTTAGTGCAAATCTATATTGATAAGGGGCAAAATATGTTTTTAACTGCTTTAAAAACATGGTTTGATACTAAGAATATTGAAAGTTGGAAAAAACAATACGAACAAATAATAAGTGCTGAAAAAGTAGATAAGATAACTCGATCTCAGTACAGGTGGTGTAAAGCTAATAACTTATTGTTTACACCTGCTTTTGTAATTAATGATCACCTGTTTCCTAATACATATGATAAAGAAGATTTGCCTTATTTTATCGATGACTTAGTTGAGGATTCTAGTAAGGAATGATATAATTGGCTTTTATGAAAAAAATTGTTTTAATTAATTTCTTTTTTGGGAAATTTCCTTGGTATGTTGATTTCTTTTTAAAATCGTGTGAATATAACTCTACAGTTGATTTTTTACTTTTTACAGATAATAAAATAGACGGCAAGATTCCTGCCAATATGAAGATTATCCCTTCAACTCTTGAAAGCTTTAACAAATTAGCTACTGAAAAAATAGGGTTTGAAATTGATATTATACGGCCATATAAATTTTGCGATTTTAAACCTTGTTTTGGTGTGATTTTTCAGGATTATATCAAAGAATATGATTTTTGGGGTTTTTGTGACATTGATTTGATTTTGGGTAGAATTAGGGAGTTTATTACAGATGAACTTATGAATAATTATAATGTTATATCTGTGAGAGATGATTATACTTCAGGTTTTTTTATGCTATTTCAAAATACAGAATTCGTAAACAATATTTTTCGCAAAAGTAAGGATTACAAAAAAATTCTTACATCAATAAATAATTATTGTTTTGATGAGTGTAATTATAAATACATGTATTTAAATGAACCTAGAGATATATTAAAAATGGATTGTGCAGCAGAAAGCATGTTAGAAGTTCTTGTAAAGGAACAAGAAAAGGGTAATATAAATGTGCATTTTGATTTTTTGGTTGTAGAAGGAACTCCGGGCAGATTAAAATGGGATCGAGGTATTTTAACTTATAAAAATGAGTTTGAAGTATTATTGTATCATTTTGTGAGTTATAAATATAATATATTTTCTGTTAAACCCAATTGGGATGTAATACCAGATGTTTTCTTTATTGATAGGTATAATATTCGAAAGAATACACAATTAACGAATTATATAAAATATTTGGGAATTAATTTTATAAAACCTTTTGTGTTTAATTTTTATCAAAAGTTTGATGTGATAATCTCGAAGTTTTTTTATAGAAAAAAAGCTTCTATACTGAAAGAAGGAACTTATTTTTTGGGAGAAACGATCTATACAGTTTCTAATGATAAAGATGATTATAACTATTTGAAAACACCGTATAAGAATAGTTTGCCAGTATATAAATTATTATTTAATAAAAATTACTTTTATGTAGAATCCCATCCTTTTTTATATATGTTCCATAGTCCTGATCCTCACAAAAGATATTCTGAACATTTTCAAGAAATAAGAAAAGACGGAAACACTAGTGTTTTTGATTGGAGAATACATACAGAAGAATGAAGATTATACAATCTTTTTGGACAGGAAATAAAGAGCCGTTAGAGAACAGTTATGGATGGCTAAACTCGAAAAGTCATTATTTGGGCTGGGTTTTATCGGTTAATCAATTACGATTGTTTTATGATAAAGTTGAGTTATTTACAGATAATAAGGGTTATGAAATTTTAATAGATAAATTAAAATTGCCATACACAAAAGTCCATGTGGTTTTAGATGAAATAAATCACTATCCTGAAAGTTTTTGGGCTATAGCCAAAATAAAAACTTATTCACTACAAAACGAACCTTTTTTACATGTAGATGGAGACATATTTATATGGGAAAATTTCTCTGAAGATTTAATGAATTCAGGATTAATATCTCAAAATCATGAAATAACCACAGATTATTATAGAAAATCATGGAATTCATTATCACCAAATTTAATTTTCAAACCAGATGAATTAATAAAATATGAAAAAGGGAGAGATTATTCATGTAATATGGGGGTTTTTGGAGGGAATGATATTCAATTCTTAAAAGAGTATTCAAGAAAATCATTTGACTTTGTGAATAAGAATAAAGCTATTTGGAAGGATATTAATGGTATAGATTTTAATATTTTTTTTGAACAATTACTTTTTGGACAAATGACTTTAGATAAATCAAAAAAAGTTAATTTTTTAATTAATGAAGATATTTATGATAATGGTTACGAAAGTTTTGGAGATTTTGATGAAGTTCCTTACAAGAAAACGTATTTACATTTGTTAGGAGATTATAAAAGAGATTCCAATACGTGTAGAATGATGGAGAGTTATATAATCAAGCACTATCCAATGTATTTTAAAAAGATTGTTCAATTATTTATTAATGAATATCAGAATATACCAGGGACTTATAATTTTACTAAAAAAAGAAATGCAGAGTTAATAAATCAATTAAAAGCTCAGATTCAAAGTAAAAAGATTCTAGAAAATTCAGATGAATTCCTTTTGTCTAGAGATTTACTTTCTGTTGAATTACCTAAGTTGTTCAGCGAAAATATTGTTTCAGAAGAGGATTTTATAATAATAAGACTCCCTTGTAACGAGATTGTTAGTTTAGATAGTAAGAAGGAGAAGGAAGAGTTGAAATTTTTTGCAATTAAATGTTTGGATAATAGGGATATGTTTTTTCGGGTTGATGAAATAGATGAAATATTAGTAGATACTATTGATAGATATATTAATTATAGAGAGTTAATCTTTAAGATGTTAAATTTTTTAGAAGATGATGCAAAAAATATTAAAGAAGAGTTTGTTAAAATGATAGTCGATAGAATTTATTTTTTATTAAAACATAAAATTATTGCAATATCATCTTCTTAAGAACATAAAATTATTTGATCAGGTTACTTGCTATAGGTTATAATTAAAATAATAGCATAAGAACAAAGTACACTCAATAGTCTATAAACTGTGTGATTTGAAATATTTTTGGAGAAATACAGAAAATGTGATTTACGATACTATATCTTAATCTGTCGATCAATCTGCTGATCTAATGATATAAAAGTCTCTGTACGAGATACACCTTCTATAGCTTGAATGTTTTTATTCAATACAACCATTAAATGTTCATTGTCTCTACATAGTATTTTAATAAAAATAGACCAATTTCCTGTAGTGTAATGACATTCGATTACTTCTGGGATGTCTCGTAATTGTTTTACTGCTTTTGGGTTACTTACGGCTTTGTCGAGATGTACACCTACAAAAGCCATTGTTTTATATCCTAGTACTTTGGGGTCGATAATAAACTTTGATCCGGTAATAAGCCCTGAAGCTTCGAGCTTACGAAGTCTTTGATGAATAGCGGCACCAGATATTCCTATTTTTCTGGCAATTTCCAGGATAGGTCTTCGGGCATCTTCCATAAGATTGCGTAAAATCTCTTTGTCAATGCCGTCAATTTTTAAGTTATTGTTTTGACCTTTCATAGGATATAAAATTACAATTATTAACTAAAAATACAATTAATGGTTTGTAATTGAAACGTAAAACTAGAAATTATTAAAAAATTAAATTAGATAACAATTCAATAGATTCTAGATTAATTTAAAAAAGGATAATTCTTTAATTCAATTTACCCTTTTACACCATCGGGGTTATAGCCAAGATAATCACGTTCTCTTTCCTTAAACACGATACCATACTCTTCAAGTTCTTTGAGTATAGGAGTATACACCTCTTCCTGAATAGGGATCTGTACTCCTGGGGTAGTAATTTGTTTATTCAAAATACGTAATGTCGCCATTGCAACTGGTAAGCCTACAGTTCTGGCCATTGCTGTATACGTTTGATTTTCGCCAATACTTACCATAGTAGCATCTACCTGTTTGTGTTTGCCGTCAATCTCATAACCAAACTTATGATACATCACAATCATATCTTTATCTCCTTCACCCAAGGTCCAGTTGTCCATTAAGATTTTCTGAAGAATCTGTGCAGGAGTAGCATTAGGAATGCCTACTTTTTTATCTGGATTAAAAAGATCAAGCTCCAGGAGTTTGTCCCACATAATATCATCTTGATCAATCTTAAGATAATGACGAAGTTTCAACTCTACCGAATCCGAAGGAGAATAAGCAAGAAAACAATTTGTGAAATCACGATAGCTCATATCTTCTGAATTCGCAAGAGTGTAATCATCCGCAGTCATACCTAGTTGTACAAAGGTATTCCAGGCTCTAGAAAACCCTACTCTTCTTATAGTTCCTCTGTATAGAGTTAAGATATCATCTAATCCATAGATACTTTGATATTTTAAAGAATTTCGATTTGCATAGGCTTCAAAACGGCCATAACCTTCGACTTCGAGAAATTCTGTTCTTCTAAATAATTTATGATAAGGTATGTACTTATATGTTCCTTCCTGTAGGAATTCTGCACCACCACCTTGTCCGGCAATAACAACATTACGAGGATTCCAGGTAAATTTATAATTCCATAAGTTAGTATCACTTTCGGGAGCGACCAGGCCACCTGTAAATGACTCAAACATAATTATTTTACCTCCTTGATTTCTAATTCGATCGATGACCTGCATTGCACTCATATGATCAATACCAGGATCTACGCCAATCTCATTCATAAAGACGAGCCCTTTTTCACGAACTTTTGCATCAAGTTCCTGCATTTCTGGGCTAACATATGAAGCAGTAACCATAGATTTGCCAAATTGCAGGCAGTCTTTAGCCACTTCGATATGAAACCGTGCAGGAAGCATTGATACTACAATATCTGCATTTTGAATAGCTTTTTCTCGTGAATTTTGATCAAAAACATCCAGAAGTACTGCTTCTGTATTAGAATGATCGCCAGCTAGTTTTTTTGCGTTTTCAATAGAAATATCACCAATAGTGATATATAGATTTTCTGAAATAGATTTATCCTGGAAATATTTAATGAGAACCGCAGTAGATTTACCTGCACCAATAACTAAGATCTTTCGCATACCTTCTGATATTTTGATAACTTTGATACGAATGTAATAAATACCGCAAAGATTAGGTTCTCTATAGCTGCGGATTAATTATATTTTTGAAAAATTTTTGTCTAAAGTTTAAAATTTAATACTAGTTATAGTCAATTATGGATAAAATATCAGCAAACAAAACAATTTTGATTACCGGTGCCGTGATGGGATTACTTGCGGTACTATTAGGAGCTTTTGGAGCTCATGGATTAGAGAAATTAGTAGATCCAGAACAGATTAATTCTTTTACCACCGGAGTGCGATATCAAATGTATCACGCTATCGTTTGTATTATTTTGGGGAATATGTCTGTTTTACAAGAAGTTACCAGAAAGCGTATTTTTTACTTTTTCATGGGGGGAATAACCCTTTTTTCAGGGTCAATATACCTTTTGGTGATCGATGAAGTTTTAGGGATTTCCCTGTCAAGTATTGGTTTTATTACCCCTTTGGGAGGCCTTCTATTGATACTAGGGTGGGTTTTCTTAGTAATTTCACTGGTAAAGATTAAGTGATTTTTTTGTCGGTTGGTGTAATTTTTATTTATAATTTTGCACGTACATAACAAACACAACATATTATATATGGAACCACTGTATCCAACTACGAAAACGTTTTCGTTAAAGAATTACGGTATTGAAAATGCTACAATGCGCTACCAATTATCTTCTGAAAATCTTCAAGAAGAAGTAGTGCAAAAAGGTCAAGGGAAAATTACCAAATCAGGTGCATTAACAATTAACACAGGAGAATTTACTGGACGATCCCCTATGGATCGTTTTATTGTTAAAGATCATATCACACAAGATAAAGTGTGGTGGGGAGATATTAATATTCCTTTTGATCAAAATGCATTTGATGCATTGTATGATAAAGTAACAAATTATCTTTCAGGGAAAGAAGTATTTGTACGTGATAGCTATGCATGTGCCGACCCGGAGTATAAATTAAATATTCGGGTACTTAATGAATATCCATGGTCAAATATGTTTGCATATAACATGTTTTTAAGGCCGGAAAAGAAAGAATTAGAGTCTTTTGATCCTGATTGGTTGATCGTTAATGCGCCTGGCTTTATGGCAGATCCAGAAGTAGATGGTACACGACAGCATAATTTTGCAATCCTTAATTTTTCTAAAAAGATAGCTTTAATAGGAGGAACCGGATATACAGGTGAGATTAAGAAAGGGATTTTCTCTGCTTTAAATTTCATTCTTCCTGTAGAACGTAATTGTTTACCTATGCACTGCTCTGCTAATGAAGGAGAAGATGGTAAAACAGCTCTGTTTTTTGGATTATCAGGAACTGGTAAAACTACTTTATCTACAGATCCTAAAAGAAGACTAATAGGAGATGATGAGCATGCCTGGACAGAAGAAGATACAGTATTTAACTTTGAAGGAGGATGCTATGCAAAAGTAATAGACCTTTCTTCAGAAAAAGAACCGGAAATTTATAATGCTATTAAGAAAGGAGCATTATTAGAAAATATAATTATAGATGATAATGGAGTTGTAGATTATACAGACTCCAGTATTACTCAAAACACAAGAGTAAGTTACCCGATTGATCACATAGAAAATATCAAGGTGCCTAGTAGAGGTAAAACGGTAACTAATATCTTTTTCCTTACTGCAGATGCTTTTGGTGTATTACCTCCTATTTCTAAGTTAACCAAAGAGCAAGCTTCTTATCATTTTATTAGCGGGTATACTGCTAAGGTTGCAGGAACAGAAGCGGGAGTTAATGAACCATTACCAAGCTTTTCTGCTTGCTTTGGAGCTCCTTTTATGCCATTACATCCTAAAGAGTATGGAGATATGCTAATGAGTAAGATCGAAAAAACCGGAGCTAATGTATGGTTGGTAAATACAGGATGGACTGGTGGAGCATATGGTACAGGAAGCCGAATGAAACTGAAATATACCCGGGCAATGATTAATGCTGCCTTAGAAGGTAAGCTTAATGATGTAGCCTATATTACTGATAATTATTTTGACCTTAGCATGCCAGAAACTTGTCCTGATGTACCTTCGGATATTCTGAATCCAAGAAATACATGGGCAGATAAAGATGCTTATGACACTAAGGCTGGAGAACTGGTAAATTCTTTCAAAAAGAATTTTAAACAATTTGAATAAGATTTTTTACTTTAATACTAAAAAAGGGATCGAATATCGATCCCTTTTTTTATGCATTGAGAATAAATAAAACTATCTATTTCTTATTTACTTCTTTAATGTATTTTTGAAGTGCCATTGTCATTGATGGCGTTTCTGGAGTCGGTGCCTGAATGTTAACAATCAGATTGTGCTCCTCGGCTGCTTTAACTGTTGAGTTTCCAAATACAGCAATTCTGGTATCGTTTTGTTTGAAATCAGGAAAATTCTCAAATAAAGATTGTATCCCAGATGGACTGAAAAACACCAAAATATCATAAAACACATCTCTTAAACCAGAAAGATCACTTACCACAGTTCTGTAAAAAACAGCTTGCTTCCATTCTACTTTTAGAGTATCTAATGTTTCAGGAATTAGTGGCTTTAGCTTATCTGAAGAAGGTAATAAGAACTTCTCGTTTTTATACTTCTTGATCAAAGGAGATAACTCCTGAAAAGTACGTTTTCCTACATATATCTTTCTTTTTCGATATACAACGTACTTCTGTAGATAATATGCTACGGCTTCACTTTGACAAAAATACTTGAGGGTATCAGGTACTTTATAACGCATCTCATCTGCTATTCTAAAGAAATGATCAACAGAGTTACGGCTGGTAAGGATAATAGCAGTATATAATGATAAATCTACTTTTTGTAACCTTACTTCTTTTGAGTCAACTCCCTCTACATGAATGAAGGGGATAAAGTCAATTTTTACTTTTTCCTTTTCTTCTAAATCAAAATAAGGTGAATTTTCCACTTTGGGCTCCGGCTGTGAAACCAAAATTGTCTTCACTTTCATATATTTTCTTTCTTTTTTGTAAAGATCCTACTAATTAACTAATAAGCTTATACAGTATAAAATAGGGTGCGATTTCAAGTGCGCAAAGATACAAAATAAAATAAAACAAGTGGTTCAAAATAATATTTTCGTTTTTCTTATAAAAAGAAACAAGCATGATTGTATTAAGAATAATTAGTAAAATCAGCAATATTATAAATGCAATTATAGAAGGTTGTAATGCATAAATAAATACAATATTAATAGGTAATAGTATGACTCCCATGAAATTACGATACGACACTTTGTAAAATAAATATTCATCAATTATAGAATCAATAGAAAAAATAGTTGCAACTATTTTTTCTATAAGTAATTTACAAATAACGATAACAGTATATATGATTGCAATCTTAAAATACAATGTGATTTGATTGGGTACAACTTGCCATTCGAATACACCAAAACATAGATATAGAAACAGAGATACCGAAACGATCTGAAATAATAGTAAAATTGCATTAAATAAAGAAGAAAGCTTATTTAGCTTTTGATATGATATAATATATTTGCTATTACTAAAAAGCATCATGAAATCGGTAAAGCGAAGCATATTCACCCCTTTGGCCGCAGCTAGTAGCATTAGGCATACTGTGATTATGATAGTAAGCCAATTTGTTGATGTTATTTCTCGTAAAATAAATTCCATATTCTGTTCTGGGATCAAAATTACGATCAATTAACTCATAAAAACAAGAAAATAACTAGTAATTATTTAGTTATATTTGCCTGAAAAATAGCCTAGATGGTGGATGCCTTAGTTATAATCCCTACCTATAATGAAATTGAAAATGTGGAGCGTATCATTAAGAATGTGCTTTCGCTTCAGCGTGATTTCCATATTCTTATTGTAGATGATAATTCTCAAGATGGAACTGCAGATAAGATAAAGGAGTTACGGTTAGAATACCCGGAGTCGCTTTTTTTGATAGAACGAGCGGGGAAATTAGGTTTAGGGACAGCATATATTACTGGTTTCGAATGGGCATTAGAACGATCTTACGAGTACATTTTTGAAATGGATGCAGATTTTTCTCATAACCCTAACGATCTTATACGGTTGTATAATGCTTGTGCCAAAGGATCTTCTCAAGTTGCTATCGGGTCTAGATATGTGACTGGAGTAAATGTAGTGAACTGGCCAATGAGTAGAGTTTTATTATCCTGGGGGGCTTCAAAATATGTTCGATTTATAACAGGAATGGATATTCATGACACAACTGCAGGATTTGTCTGTTATAAAAGAGAGGTATTAGAAAAAATAAATCTTAAAAAAATTCGATTTGTAGGATATGCCTTTCAGATAGAGATGAAGTTTAAGGCTCATTTATTAAAATTTAAAATAAAAGAAATTCCTGTAATCTTTACAGATAGAACCAGGGGGACATCAAAAATGAGTAAAGGAATTATTTCTGAAGCTGTTTTTGGAGTTATAAAAATGAAATTTAACAGCTTATTTAATCGCTACGAAATATGATTATGGATAATGTGCTTATTAAAAATGCTAACATCGTTAATGAAGGGCAGGTTTTTAATGGAGATGTATATATAGAAAATGGTGTTTTTAAAGAAATTGCACCACAAATAAGTGCAAAGTCGCCAGATGTGCACATTTTTGATGCAGAAGGTAAATACTTATTACCAGGAGTCATTGATGATCAGGTACATTTTAGAGAACCTGGATTAACACATAAAGCAACTATAGAAACGGAGTCCAGAGCAGCTATAGCAGGCGGGATTACTTCTTTTATAGAAATGCCTAATACTGTGCCGCAAACAACAACAATAGAAAAACTCGAAGAAAAATTTGAAATCGCTGCAAAAACAAGCTATGCGAATTACTCTTTTATGTTTGGTGGTACAAACGATAATCTAGAAGAAATCCTTAAAGTAGATCCTAAAAAAGTAGCAGCACTTAAACTGTTTCTAGGCTCATCTACAGGAAATATGCTGGTCGATAACCCAGAAGTGTTAGAAAAAATATTCTCTTCTACAGATTTGTTAATCGCGGTGCATTGTGAAGATGAAGAAACGATTAAGCGTAATACCGCAAAATATAAGGCAGAGTACGGTGATGATATTCCTGTAAAATTTCATCCTATTATTAGAAGTGAAGAAGCTTGTTACTTGTCTTCATCACAAGCGGTAGCACTAGCTAAAAAGACAGGAGCACGATTACATATTTTTCATCTTTCGACAGCGAAGGAATTAAAGCTATTTACAAATAAAATTCCGCTTAAGGAAAAGAAAATAACAGCCGAAGTATGTATTCACCATTTGTGGTTTTCTGATACAGATTATGAAGAAAAAGGAACATTGATTAAATGGAATCCTGCTGTAAAAACAGCAAAAGACAGGGATGCTCTGTTTAAGGCACTACTAAAGGATAAAATAGACGTAATTGCTACAGATCATGCTCCGCATACTAAAGAAGAAAAAGATAATGTGTATACCAAAGCACCTTCTGGAGGACCATTGGTACAGCATGCACTTCCTGCTATGTTAGAATTTTATCACCAGGATAAAATAAGCTTAGAAAAAATCGTTGAGAAGATGTGTCATAATCCGGCAATATTATTTCAGATCGAGAAAAGAGGATTTATAAAAGAAGGATATTATGCAGATGCTGTTTTAGTCGATATAAATGCACCCTGGACAGTAAATAAAGATAATATTGCATATAAATGTGGATGGTCACCTTTTGAAGGGACTACCTTTAGATCGAGAGTTACGCATACTTTTATTAATGGAAGTTTGGTATATAAGAACTTTAAATTCTATGATGTGCGACACGCACAACGACTAACTTTTGACAGATGATTAGAAATATAATATACACTATAGCTTTTCTGACCTTTATTTCTTGTCAGAGTATAAATAAACCCCCTAAACCAGAATCGTTTATAGAAGAAGACCGTATGGTTGAAATTTTAACTGATATTGCTTTTGTAAGGGCCGCAAAAAGCTCTGATAGAAAAACTTTAGAGGAAGAAAGTATTAACCCTGAGGTTTTTATTCTGAAAAAACATGGTATAGACAGCATTATTTTTGTAGAAAATAATACCTGGTATTCTGGTCAGATAGAAAAGTATGAAGCAATTTTTGTTCGCGTAAAGGCCAATCTGGATAAAGAAATGGCAAAATACGAGAAGTTGAAAAAGGAAGAGGATTCTATTAAAAAAATTGAAGATTCTATTGCAAAAAATAAAGATACACTTAAGCTTAAAGATTTACCTGTTGTTACAGAAGATATAATCGAGGAAAAGATAGAAGAAGCTAAAGGGAAAAGGACTAATGCTCCTCCTTCAAAAAAGCAGTAGCGGTTTCTTTGATACTTTTTTCAATTGGAGTAAAACTATAAATAAGTTCCTTTTTTATTTTATCATTCTCATAGTATTTTGTAGAAAATGCGCTTCGTATAGATGATCTAAATATCGATCTATTCGTTCTAAACAAAATATGGCTAACACGTTGCGCATAATAGGCAATTTTCATCAAGAAAGGAGAAATTTTCTTTTTAGGTAGTGGTTTGTGCAGTGCCTTGGCAATCATGCTAAAAGCACTTTTGTAACTCAAATTCTCACCAACCAGAATGTAGCGTTGGTTACTATAGGTACCTGTTGTGAGTTTATACATAATATCGACAACATCCTGTATGGCTACATAACCGGTAGTTCCTGTAGTATAATATTTCATTCCGGCGTAAATCCTTTTAAAGAGATATCCACTACCATTATCAAAAAAACCAGGGCCGATAATGATACCAGGGTTTACAATTACAGCGGTAAGACCCTCATGTATTCCTCTCCAGACTTCCATCTCTGCACCATATTTGGTAATTGAATATACAGAATTAGGAGTTTCAGGATTCCATTCTGCCTTCTCATCAATATGAGCATTTAATAAATTTTCCCCAAGTGTTGCAATCGAACTTACATAGCAGAGTTTGGCCACTTTTTTGATTAAACAAAGGTTTACAATATTTGCTGTGCCATGGATATTGGCTTTTCTTAATTTTCTATAGTGAGATGGATTAAAACTAATTTTGGCAGCACAGTGATATACATGAGTAACTCCTTCAAAAGCTTCAGTTAGAACAGGGATATTATTGATATCAGTATTCACCCACTCTATAGTATCAAACAAGTGTTTCTCTTCACTTGTGAAATAAGAGGAGAACACTTTTTTGGCCTGTTCTTTTTTAGTCTCGGTTCTGTATAAAGCACGTACTTGTTGTTTTTCCTGTATAAGTCTAACCAGTAAATGCGTTCCTACTAAACCTGTTGCTCCTGTAACTAATATCATAGTATATATTCTACGATACTAAAGTAAACAATTAATGTACATTTTTGGGTTAAATAATAAAGACCTCAATATTTTGAATATGTATTAAGGTCTTTTGAATTTTTCTTTAAACGTAAAAATTACTCACAAATATTACTACATCTACATGACTTTATAGGCTCATCACCAGAGGTTGGAGCTTCATTATCAGTTTGTCCATTGTGTGGTTGTCCTCCATAAATAGTATTTAGACCATCTAATTTTGCGATTTCTAATTTTTTAAGATTCAGTTTTTTAGAATTTTTTGCTTGTTTTTTCATAATATAAATTGGTTTTAATTAATAGAAATGGAAATTATTACTATTTGAAGACTGCATACCCCCTGTTTTCAGTGAAAATCCAGAAACGTGTATTTAGACTACTCGGTAATTTTTTTAAGAGAAAAGAGGAATGGATATTTTAGTGCTATGGCTATTAGTGTAACAGGTGTTTTACAATTGGTGAAGATGATAAATCAATACCATCCAATTTCTACCATAATCATAGCTGGATATTATCCATATTTTTATCTTTGTCGCTCTTAATTGAATTATAGTACAATGACTACAAATTTTATAGAAGAATTACGCTGGAGAGGAATGTTGCATGATGCGATGCCTGGGACCGAAGAATACTTAATGGAGCAAATGAGATCTGCCTATGTGGGGTTTGACCCTACAGCAGATTCATTACATATCGGTAACCTGGTTCCTATCATGTTACTGGCACATTATCAGAGAGCAGGGCATAAGCCTTTTGCATTGGTAGGTGGTGCCACAGGTATGATCGGTGATCCTTCAGGAAAATCGGCAGAGCGTAATCTACTGGATGAAAAAACACTTCGTCATAACCAAGAAGCTATAAAATCACAACTAAGCAGATTTCTGGATTTTGAAAGTGATGCTCCCAATGCAGCTGTATTGGCCAATAACTATGACTGGATGAAAGAGTTCTCATTCTTAGAATTTATTAGAGATGTGGGTAAACATATTACTGTAAATTATATGATGGCGAAAGATTCTGTTAAGAATCGAATTTCGTCAGAATCATCAGAAGGGATGTCATTTACAGAATTTACATACCAACTGGTGCAGGGATATGACTTTTTACATCTGTATAGGGCACATGCATGTACTTTACAAATGGGAGGAAGCGATCAGTGGGGTAATATCACTACAGGAACCGAACTGATCAGAAGAATAGCAGGAGGAAAAGGATATGCATTAACATGCCCGTTAATTACTAAATCTGATGGATCAAAATTTGGTAAATCTGAAGGAGGAAATGTATGGTTGGATGCTAAGCGAACATCACCATATAAATTTTACCAATATTGGTTAAATACCAGTGATGAAGATGCCGAAAAATACATTAAGATTTTTACGTTTTTAACAGAATCTGAAATAAATACTTTAATAGAGCAACATAAAGAAGCTCCGCATCAGCGAATTTTGCAGAAAAAACTGGCAGATGAGGTGACCGTTATTGTACATTCTCAGGAAGATCTTGATAATGCGATTAAAGCATCTGCAATTCTTTTCGGGAAATCTACATCTGAAGATCTAAAAGGTTTGGATGAAGCTACTTTTTTAGATGTTTTTGATGGTGTACCACAAGCCGAGATTGCAAAGGATACAATAGCTAATGGTATTGATATTATTGGTGCCCTGGCAGAACACACAGGGTTTCTTAAATCAAATGGAGAAGCTAGAAGAGCACTGAAAGAAAATTCTATTTCGGTAAACAAAGAAAAGGTTAACGATACTTATTCGATATCAAATAATGACTTGATCAATGGTCAATTCGTTTTATTACAACGTGGTAAGAAAAACTATTTTGTGATCAGAGTGGTATAAAACACGTAGAATCTAATTTTTAGAATACCTACATCAAGTTTATTTGAAAATAGAAATATAAAAAAGGAGGGAAATATTTGATATTTCTCTCCTTTTTCTAATTAACGACCCTTCTTCTTATTTATAGTATCGTTTTATAACACTAAGGTCTCTGCTGCTTAAAGCACGACGTTGTACATTAAAAGTACTTCCGTTTTTTCTTACGATTGTAGGCTTTCCGTTTTTACTAAAAAAGTAAGAGCCATACATCATAATAGATCCAATATCAAATGTTGAGGTTCTAACCGAAGAAGAAGATCTTTTATTAAAATTAGAAGCTTTACCACTTTTGATGTTGTTAAAATTAACAGTAACATAATTATCTCGTTTGGGATGTTGTTGCTCATGATACATGCCAATCGCGTGTCCGATTTCATGAATAGTGTTTCCGGTAGAACAACCAGAAGCTAAGGTGATATTTTGTCTACCTCCTGTTCTTCCTACAGAAGAAGAACACCCTGATCCTGATCTAAAACGAATATAAGCTCTTTGATTTGTTCTTTTTATAAATCGTATTTTGGTTTTACTTTCCCAATGATTAATTGCACTAGTTACACGACCTTTGTTTGATAAATTACTGTCAACAGTATAAGGAATATAATAGTAATTTCCTGATTTAGGCCAGTGCCTATTTCTTCGGATCACTCCCTTTTGTAAAGTGTTAGTTTCTTCTACCTGTTCGGGAGATAATATCATATCTCCAAGGATAAGATTACCATCTACTTCTTTAAATTCTGTTTTGACATCAAAAAAGTCTTTTGATATAGTTTTTTCAGCCCCATTTAGAGGATAAACTTCTGCAGAAGCTTCTGATTTAGAAGATTCCTGATTAATTTCTGTAGTTACAGACTCATCTTCTGTTTGGCAATTGGTAAACATCAATACAGATAATGCATAAGCCGAGAGGCTTAATAATTTACTTGTTTTCATAATGTAAATTTTAAGTTAAATTTGTGTTTGTATATTGGGAATTAACGATCAATGAATACTTGATATTGTATTTGAGTTGATTTGTAAATTTGCTTTTTATACTGTAAATCAAGGGTTTAGCATAATAAAACTATGGTTACCTTGTAGTGAAGAATTGAATTGTATTTAAAAACAGACACTTACCCAATTTTGGTATAACCAATAAAAAATTTATTTATTTTCGATAAATTTTAAAGATAAGTGTATATAAAACAAAAACAGGTAAGTATATACTTACCTGTTTTCTTCAAAGAAATTAATTTTATTAGTTGGTATATTAATCCTTAATGTTCAATTTATTGCTAAATATAAGTTTTGGACTATTTACCTAGAAATAGAGTTAATTTCTTTGTTGTGGCTTTGTTACATTTCTACAACAAAACCCATTTCTTTTTAACTAAAAATTTAAAGAAATCATTTGTTAACCATGAGCTAAAGTAATTCTGTTAGTGTTTATAAAACATGACAAATGTCAGTTTTTGAATTTTAGAATGTTAAATTTTTGACTCATTTCAGAAATGTAGTGCCTAGATATATGGTTTCATTTCTTGTTTCCGTTTTTTGAGCTGTCTTTCTAAATCACTAAGTGTTTCTTTAAAAGCAAATTCAAAATTTTTCTCATTAGATGTAGCATATAGTTTTGGTCCTGGTAAACTTAACTCTACATCACAGATTTTACCTTTTCCCTTTGGGTCGTTTTCTTTTTTGAAAAATACATCCGATTTAATTATCCAATCATATTTTTTGAATAATTTATTTAGTTTTTCATGTACATAACCTTCCATGGTTTCACTAGTTGGCATTTGTACAAATTGAATATTGATTTGCATTTGTTCGTATTTTATGGTTTTTAATTGTTAGATCTATACTGCTCTGTATTGGTG
This sequence comes from Aquimarina macrocephali, assembly GCF_051627225.1. NCBI lineage: Bacteria > Pseudomonadati > Bacteroidota > Flavobacteriia > Flavobacteriales > Flavobacteriaceae > Aquimarina > Aquimarina macrocephali. The sequence goes on along the minus strand of NZ_CP151795.1, from coordinate 1,480,471 downwards.
TAAAATTCACATATTTTCTGAGCTTCATTAGAGCAGGTATTTTGGTCTAATCTCTATGCTAAAATAAAGACTATCATCTTTTTTAAATATGACAAATATCATTCCGAAAATCAGTCTTTTCAACGAAATTCGATAAAAATATGTAGGTATGTCTAAATATGTATTATGGATGTTTTTTACTGCTGTTCTTATATCCTGTGGAGATAAAGAGGAAAAAATACGTCCTGCAGTAAGAGACATTACAGAATTGGTATATTCATCGGTTACTATCCAGCCAGACAGCTTGTATCAAGTATATGCTTCGGTACATGGTATTTTGGATAAAAACCTTGTAGAAGAAGGAGATAGTGTCAAAAAAGAAACCCCATTGCTTCAGATCATAAACAGTAACCCTAGGTTAAATGCAGAAAATGCTAGGTTATCGTTTGAGCTTGCCCAAAAAAACTATAATGGCAATGCAGCAATTCTTAGTAGTATAGAAGAAGAAATTAAATCAGCAACTCTTAAAATGACTAATGATTCTATAAATTATTGTCGTCAGAAAAATCTATGGAGTCAACAGATAGGTTCTAAAATAGAGCATGATACTAAAAAACTCACCTACGAACTTTCTGCAAATTCTTTGAACCTGTTGAAAAATAAGTATGATAGAACTCGAGAAGAACTCAAGACTCGGTTACAACAGGCAAAAAACAATTATAAAACCTCGGTAATAACCACCAAAGACTTTACTATTAATAGCAAAATTAATGGCAAGGTATATGGCTTATATAAGAATCCCGGAGAGATTGTAAATACTATAGAACCCATTGCAGCAGTGGGTAGTGCTACTGTCTTTGTTGTCGAAATGCTAGTTGATGAAGTGGATATTGTAAAAATTAAAAAACACCAAAAAGCTATAATAACCCTGGACGCATATAATGGAGAGGTATTTACTGCAAAAGTGAGTAAAATATACCCTAAAAAGGATGAGCGTAATCAGACTTTTATGGTTGAAGCTCTTTTTGACAAAAGCCCAGAGGTATTATATCCGGGATTGTCTGGAGAGGCAAATGTTATCATAGCTCAAAGAAAAGAAGTACTAACGATACCAAAAGAATACCTGATTGATGATACTAAAGTAAAAACTGAAAAAGGAACAGTAGAAATTGCTATTGGGCTTCAGAGTATGGATACTGTAGAAATCTTATCAGGAATTACCAAAAACACTTGGATCTATAAACCCGAATAATGACCAATTGGAAAGTCATATTAAACATTGCCAGAACACATCTGGTTACCAAAATCAAACAAACTGCGACAGCAGCTTTGGGTGTAACTTTTGGCATTGGCGCATATATTACTTTGGTTTGTTTTATGACCGGGCTGAATAAGATGCTAGATGATTTGATTCTTAATCAGACACCACACATTCATATTTTTAATGAAATTGAACCTTCAAAAAAACAACCTGTAGACTTATATAGTGAATTTCAAAATACATTTAATGTAGTGCATTCGATTAAACCAAAACAAAGCCAGAAAAGAATTCATAATGCACTTCCTATCATTAACTATCTTAATAAAGATCCTCAGGTTAGGGGGGCAATACCACAGATTAAGTCACAAATATTTTATATCGCAGGGTCTATTGAATTAGGAGGTAATCTAACCGGTGTTGATATTATGAAAGAAGTGGAATTTTTTAATTTCAAAGATTACATTGTTAAAGGAACTCCCCAGGCTTTGAAACATAATGATAATGGAATTTTACTAGGTGCGGGTGTTGCAAAAAAAATGTCTCTTGATATTGGCGATAGAGTACAGATCAGTACTATAAAAGGAGATGTTTTTCCGTTAAAAATTGTAGGAATATACCAAAGTGGGATTGCTGATATTGATAACATTCAAAGTTTTGCTACTATTAAAACTATACAGCGTATTTTGGGAGAAGCAGAAAATTATATTACAGATATCAATGTAAAACTTCACAATATTGAACAATCCATCGCATTAGCAGAAAAAGTAGAGCAACAGTTTAAACTCAAAGCAATTGATATTAATACTGCTAATGCACAATTTGAAACAGGGACTACGATTAGAAACCTAATTACCTATGCCGTCTCTATAACACTATTGATTGTAGCAGGTTTTGGTATTTACAATATTCTAAATATGTTCATTTATGAAAAAATGAATGATATCGCTATTCTAAAGGCAACTGGTTTTTCGGGAAAAGATGTGCAATTGATTTTTATGAGCCAAGCCATGATCATAGGTGTTGTTGGTGGAGTTTTAGGACTGTTAATTGGATTTGGTCTATCTCATCTTATTGATCAGTTACCTTTTGAGACAGAGGCATTGCCAACAATTACTACTTATCCTATCAATCACAATCCCTGGTTTTATAGCATTGGTATCACATTCGCTATGATTTCAACTTTTTTGGCAGGTTACTTACCTTCTCGGAAAGCAAAAAAAATAGACCCTGTGCGTATCATCAGGGGACAATAACAATGCTATGAAAACAGTTCTTGAAGCCAAAGACATCAATAAGTATTTTAGAAAACCAGTACTTTTTCATGTGTTAAAAGATATTTCTTTTAAGGTAAGCAAGGGAGAATTTGCCTCTATTATGGGAAAATCGGGGTGTGGTAAATCTACTTTGTTGTATATCTTATCAACTATGGATACAGATTATGAAGGAGGGTTATACTTGAATAACGAACTCATAACGGGACAAGAAAGAGAAAAACTCTCTTATATACGAAACAAACATATAGGTTTTGTATTTCAGTTTCATTATTTGTTATCTGAATTTTCGGTATTAGAAAATGTAATGCTTCCTGCCAAAAAATTAGCTGAAAAATCTATTGAAGAAATTGAGTATGATGCGATGAAGAAGCTTCGTATCCTTAAAATTGATCACCTTGCCAAAAAAAGAGCCTCACGTATCTCTGGTGGAGAAAAACAACGAGTTGCCATAGCTAGGGCTTTAATAAATGATCCTGCTATCATTATGGGGGACGAACCCACAGGAAACCTGGATAGCTATAATTCTGAAAATGTATTCAATGTTTTTAAGCAATTAAGTGATGAAGAAGGGCTGTCACTTCTGGTTGTTACCCATGATATAGATTTTGCGAATAAAACCGATCGAATTATAGAAATGGGAGATGGTAGAATTATAGGTTAATTATAATTTTTAATAAAAAATAATTCTAAAAATGATATTGGTTATAATTGGAAGTATACTAATACTATTCGTTGTGATATCCATAGTAGGGATAGTATTGTTTAATGCTTTTGTAGAACAAGAAAGAGCACTATTATTTAATACAGGTAGAGAAATAGATAGAAAAGTCACCCAGAAAGACTTGGATGACCTTCCTGATCTGATGAAAAATTACCTTAACAAAGTGAATATTGTGGGGAAACCAAAATACTGCAATGCTATTTTTACCCAAAAAGGAGAGATCAGAACGAGTCCAGAAAAAAAGTGGTTACCATTTTCTGCTACACAATACATGTCTTCTAACAATTTTGGATTTATTTGGAAAGCCAAAGCATTACCTATGCTAATCAGGGATAAATATACTAATGGTAAAGGTGAAGTAAGAGTGAGTGTACTGGGGTTAAAAAATATAGTTCTGTTTACAGGTCAAAAAGTAGATCAAAGTTCATTAGGGCGATATCTGGGAGAACTTATCTGGTTTCCGATAGGTTTCCTAAACTCTGATATCTCGTGGGAAGCTATAGATTATAGAACGATAAAAGCTACTATCGTAAACGATAATCATACTCTTGAAGGCTTTTTTATATTTAACCAAAATGGAATGATAGATCATTTTAAAACCAAAAGATATCGAGATACAGAACTAGAAGATTTTATTGGAGAAGTAGGAGAATATAAAGATTATAATGGATTGTTGATTCCGAATACGATGACTGCGATCTGGGATCTTAAAAAAGGGAAGCAGAAGTATTTTAAAGCTAATATTCTTGATTACAAATTAATGAGCTAACAATACATATCAAAACAAACTATCCAGAATTGGATCAATACCCTACTTTATTCTTTAGAGAAGGGACTTCCCATTTAATAATTTCTTTTAAAAATTCATCTACTTTCTCAACTATAAGTTTTTGAGTTATCGATTCTGGAGTATATACTCCTAATTCTATCATGTTATTTTCTTGAGGTTTATTTTCGATCTCGGGGAATAACATAAAAACATAAATGTCACCATTGTAGGATTGTGAAAAAATTAAGGCTCCTCCTGGCAAAAATTGATATGCAGGTATTAGGTTTGTGCAATCTATTAGTTCTTGAGGAAAGGAATCAAAAGTAATATTTATAGCTTCGTTATTATGAATCCAGCTCAATTCCTGAACTTTCCAACCAATATCATATTGTTGTACAATTCCCTGTAAGGTTTTAAGTAGAATATCTTTGGTTTTGTTTTTCCAAAGCATTCTTTTATCTACAACCGTTTTTATAGAATTCCTATAATCATTAACCCGTTCTTCAAGATGTTCAATTTTCATGGCTATTATTCTTAAAAGATTCTTCTTTTTTCTTTTCTTTCTCTAGCTTTTTAAAGTACCCTCTAAACAAAAAATTATGTTTTAGAGCTTCCATATTCTCGTTAAAACGATATGTTCCTTCTTTAATGCTATTCATTGTAGAGTCAATATTTTTAACCAGGTTTGGATCTGTTGTTAGATAGTGTAACGCTCCTTTTCCTTCTTTTACCTCTTCTAGAACTACCGTAAGATTTTTGGTCACTTGATTAATATCAACACTTGACTGCTCCAGATTATCAACAATAGTTTTCATTTTCTGACCAGATAGGCTATCCTGTAACAAAACACCAGCCACACCTTTACCTTGATTGATAGAATAGATGATATTTCTAAGTTCTGTAATAGCTTGTGATGCACCTGTGCTGGCATTTTTTAATTGAAATATAGTTTGTTTCAGGTCTTTTGCCATTATAGAATCATTGATCAATAACCCTATGGTTCCATTACCTTCAATGATTTCTGTAGTTATTTTTAACAAGTCTGCTGTAAGTAAGGCGGCATTTTCATTGGTGACATTAAGAGTACTGAGCATATCATCGGTTCTTACCTTACTGTAAGATTGGATGGTGTCACCTGATATCACAGGTAATTTTTTGCTTTCCCTAGGGATAATATTTACAATCATATTGCCTACCAAGCCGTCTGATCCTATAGTTGCTACGGCGTCTTTTTTAATATGTTTTCCTATATTTTCTCGAATAAGCATTTCGACTATAATTTGAGTATCGTCTATCATCTTAATCTTGCTTACTGTTCCTACATTGATACCAGAATACCGAACATTATTTCCTAATTCGAGACCGTTGACATTAGTAAATTGAGTCATGATTCTGATATTGCTACCAAAGAGATTTTTTCGATTTCCGATAGAGTATAATGCGGCGATAAGTAATACTGTGCCAATCACGACAAAGACACCAAGTTTCAACTTTTGAGATGCTGTTTTTTTCATAACGTTTCACTTTAGTTTTATCTATCCTCTAATGCTTAAAAAAAGCTTTTACCTGGGGGTCATTTGATTGAGATAATTCCTGATATGTTCCCTCTGCATAATTAATTCCGTCTACGAGCAAAATAATTCTATTAGAAATCACTCTTGCACAATCCACATCATGTGTGATGATTAATGATGAGGTTCCATATTTCTTTTGGATACTGCGCATTAATTCGATAATTTCTTTAGAGGTTATTGGATCTAATCCGGTCGTAGGTTCATCATAAAGAATAATTTTAGGCTTTAGGATTAAGGCTCTTGCCAGTGCTACTCGGCGTTGCATTCCTCCTGAGAGTTCTGATGGCATTAGGTCAATTGCATGTGCCAAACCTACATTTTCTAGTGCTTCTATAACTAAAGCTTCAGTATGCCCTGTCATATTCAATTTATCTTTATGTCTACGTAAAGGAAATTCCAGATTTTCTCGAACGGTCATAGAATCATATAGAGCACTACCTTGAAACAAAAAGCCAATCTCGGTTCGAAGTAGATCCAGTTCTATCTGTCCCAAAATAGTAATGTCCTGCCCTTTTATTTGTATACTACCACTATCTGCTTGCATTAACCCCACCAGACATTTAATCATTACCGATTTACCAGAACCCGATTTGCCCATCACAACCAGATTTTCTCCTTCAAATAATTGTAGATTAAATCCGTTGAGCACGTGATTATCGCCAAAGTTTTTTCTTAGATCTTTGATCTCCAGAACAGAGGTTATGTTTTTTTTAGGTTTCATTAAATTTCAAAAAATATATCTGCCAGAAATACTGCTACGAAGTCAATGACAAACAATAACATTGAAGTATATACTACTGCAGAGTTTGATGCCTCACCAACACCTGCCGTTCCTTTTTTGCAGTAATATCCTTTGTAACATCCTACTAATCCTATCGCATATCCAAAAAAGAATGATTTTACTGTAGCAGGAATGATATCACTATACTTTATAGCATCAAATACCTGATTAAAATATAATTGATAGGAGACAGCTCCTTTTAGATTTTCGATAATGGCTGAACCAAATAGAGCAATTGCATCTCCAAAGATAATCAATATAGGAAGCATTAAGGTTGTTGCTGTAATACGTGTAACAACAAGATACTTAAAAGGGTTGGTTCCTGATACTTCCATAGCATCGATTTGCTCTGTTACTCGCATAGAACCCAGTTCTGCACCAATTCCAGAACCAATGCGTCCTGCACAAATAAGAGCAGTAATTACGGGTCCGATTTCTCTCACAATAGAAATCCCAACCATAGAAGGCATCCAGGACTCTGCGCCAAATTCCATCAAAGTAGGTCGAGACTGAAGCGTAAAAACCAATCCTAAAATAAACCCGGTTACTCCAACTAAAAGTAAAGAACGATTACCCATATTATAGCACTGTCGTAATAGTTCCTGAAACTCGAAAGGTCGAGTAAATACTTCTTTAAAAAAACGTCCTGAGAAATATGACAAATCGCCTATCTCTGTAAAAAAAGCTTTGGTCCTTTCTACTATGCGAAGTGATTGTGTCATAAATGATTAGCTACAAGGTTATTCAAAGATAGAAGTAGGATTTGCTAATAAAAATGATATAAATCAGGTGTTCAGATAATAGATAGTAATACTGTATAGTATAATTATGGTAAGATGGTATTAAGTTTTATCCTATGAAGCGGTTTTTGAAACATAAAAAAGGCTGTCTCTAGAGGCAGCCTTTTTTATATGTATATGATGTATAATCTTAATACCAACCTCTTACATTATACTTAACGTTTTGGGGCTGATTTTTACCATAAGCTACTCCTACATCTCTAGCAGCTTTAATATATGTTTTCTTAAGATCTAATACTTTTAACTGATAGTTCCAGTCTCTATCACTTAGATCCTTTACTCTAGCGGCAATTTTTGCATATAAAGATTTTACCTGACCGTAACAAGCTCCTTGAGGTTCTACGGTTGACAAAATAGCTCCAGCTTCATTTGCTGCATTTATATCCTGGTTTGCTGCCCAGATTGCTGATGCTTCAGTAAGCTTTTGTTTACAGTCTCTATCAATACTCTTTTGATAAAGAACCTTGATTTTTGATTTTACCTTATTAAAACATGTACTTGCTTCAGGAACGTTAGTCAATACAACCAAAGCTTCATCAAATTCATTCTGAGCTTCTAATGCTGCCGCTTTTTTAAGAATGTTAGAACAGTTTGCATTATAATACTCTATGATTTTTTCTTTTCCTTTTTCAACAAATTCTAAGATTTCAGGATTTTTAGGTGATAACCTTTTAATAGCAGAAATATATGCTTTAGTTTCATTATTACCTACTCCTTTCAATTCGATTGATTGACTTGCAAATAAAGTCCCGGATACACCATCTCCGATATATAAAGTAACATTTAAATTTAATGCTGTCTTTGGTGGAGCTGTAGCAGTAATGTCCTTACTTAACACACTAATGTTTGGTGCTAGTATAAACCTTGAGTTATACGCATTTTTACTAATTCCATTTTTAGTAATAATTTGTGCTAACCTATTTAATAACATTTTTTTTGCAGAAGCAGGAATCCCTTCTACTTGACTAGGTACATATGCTGCTAATGAGATCCCATCGTTATTCTTTTTTTCTTGTGCTACCATTGAGGTTGCTACAAAAAACAGCATTATATATAATATTTTTTTCATCGTTTTATAATTTTATTTGCCTCCTAATATGATGGTTGCTCTTCCTAGGCCTTTCATAACAAGTTTGTTAGGAATTGCATAAGGTTCAGCCTTAAGTTTTTTACTTAGTTTTCTTACAAATCTTCGGGCATCCATTGCTCTGCCTTTTTCGTTAAAAAGAGGAATTCTAACTTGCTCAAAAAGAGCCATATCTGCCGTCATGTCTGTTGTGTTAAATCTACCTTTAACAGCATTATCAGCTAACCAGTCTTCAATAATAACTCCTAACTCTTCGTCATCATCTCCATATTCTGCTTCTAGGTCACCATCCCAATCATCCCATTTCTGGATTCTTACAATAATTTCACGTCCGTTTTCAAACATATCATCAAAATGAGTTTGTAGAGAACCGGTAAAATTATCCATATGTGATAATACAGCTTCAGAAAGCAATACTGGTACTTCTGCAGAAAATGAAGGGGCTCCTGTACCTGTTGCTGTTGCGATTTGCTTGTCTGTATATGCGTCTAACCCTTGAAGGTTAAAATTAACTGATTTTTTAGGTCCGGTTTTATTAATTGTCCAGGTTAATTGCATTATAATATCTGCTTTAGCGATTTTCTTAAGGGCATCAATCGGACTTTCACTTACACCACTTCCCGTGTCTTTTGAAGAACGCATATTGTCCTCTGCAGCATTAGACTCTAAAGTCTTTATAGCAGACTCCATATTCTTAAGAGGAAAACCTCTTTCGGCCATCATTCCATTTATTTGACTGATTACCTGAAGCACCTCTGCATTTTCTTGAAATGCTCTTTTATAATCAGGAACTTTTACGATTGTTCCTTGATTGTTAAAACCTAACATATATCCATTTTGATTGCACCAAACATCACTAGGCACAACCATAATAGTAGGTTTTTTTGCCTGACCAAAACCAAATGATATAGTCAGCATTAAAACCCCAACGAGTACGATAATATTTTTTTTCATTAATCTTTTGTTTTAAATTTAAAATCCAGCGTTTAATGCTCTAATTATTCCTTCTGCTTCTAATTTTTTTCTTAATTGGTCAGTGGCAACATTTATAACAACTCCTATTTTATATTCCCTTTTACTCACTTTTAAACGATCACCGGGTGCTATATTACCATCGGTTGCAGCGGTAACGTATTTCATAAATTCACCGCCATCGCTAAAAAAAGTATCAAAAAATGCTGCATGTTCATTTTCTGCTCCGGGTTTACTTACAAGAGGTTTAAAAGAAGTACATCCATTTCCTCCTCCTGCATATCCTTTAAAAACTATACCATGTACAGCATTTTTCATAGCTTGACCGATAGCGAACTTTGGTTTTTTTGAATATGACCAAACTTTTACAAGCTTGGAGCCTTGTTTAGCAATGCCTTCACATTCAATATCATACCTCCATGCTTTTGTGTCTTTATTTGCTATTTTCTTTTTTCTCTGTGCATTGGCATTAAAACTAAAACTTAATAGTAGTATTAATACCAAGCTTATTTTCATGATGGATTTATTCATAATATAAAGTTTGAATTTCTTAATTAATTTGTCTGATCAACATTCCTGAGTAATATTTTTTCCCCCCTTTGAATAAGGTGTATTCCTTAATTTTTTCTGTAGATTCTCGTTCTTCACCAGCCATAAAGAGGTTATCCCAAATCTGTTTCTTGTCTACTTTTATAACTCCTTGTCGCTTATAAAATGTTTTTCCGTTTTTATCGATTGTTTGCTCTAATACTTCGTATTTATCTCCTCCTTCTAATCCTTCTTTTAGCCCAATTTTTGCAGATAAAGGATCTCCGCTTATTAGAGGCGTCTTGGTTCTAAATACTTCGTATTTTCTTTGCAATTTTGCGATTACAGCATCAACTGCTTTTACAGTGGCAACTGCAACTAATTGTTCTTCGCTTTTTCTAGTAAATGAACTACTTTGCAGATCGGCCCAGGCTATTTCTGTACCTACCAATTCTACTTTAAAAATATCAGAATCATCAAAAGCCTTCTTTTTGGCTTCATCAAAATTAGCATCATCTGTCCAATAATCATTATAAAAAATAGCAGCGGTTTCTTCATTCCATATCAATTTGTATAAGTTTGAAGTTGTTTTTATCACATACCCTTTTCCTGCAACATCAAGAGCTTTTCCTGCTAATTTTGAACCTAGACCAGTTTTTCCTGTAAGACTTGCTGCAAATCCTAATCCTTTTTTGGCGGTCTGAGCTACCTCCTCTTTACTGATATACTTAAAATCATTAACAACAATAAATGTATTTTTAATAAGTTCTTCTCCGGCATCAGCTAATAAAGCTAGTCCTCTTTCACTGTTTTTAGCAATTTTTACATCTAATTCTGTAGCGTTGTATGATCCTCTTTCAGAGATGAGATCCATATTAAAACCTCCTTGTTCACTTCTGTTAAACCATTTTGCAACTACAGCTTTTGCAATCTTGTTAGCAGAAAAATACTCTGCAATAGCAACTTTTTGAGCCTCTTTTATCTCTTCTTTTGATAACGACTCATCATAAACCTTGGCAATCGTTCTTAAGTCAATGTTATGATTATTAAATTTTTCTGGAAGCTCAGCCGATGTAAATGCCTCTTCAATAACATCTGCGTATTGCCTTTCTTGATCGGTTACCATAAGTGTAAACAAAGAGCTTCTTCTGTAAACAACATCGGTGGGTTTTTCTTGACTGTAAATATTAAATGTACTTACAGCTACTAGTAAACATAAAATTACTTTTTTCATAGATTAAACTAGATTAAAAATTGATTAGTTAGTGTTTAATTTCATTTTGCAACATCTAATTTATTACAGGTTGACTGTAAAGTTATTAGTGTAACTTACAACAATACACCCTGAAATCAGGGGTTTCTTTTGGGTTACGTTAAGATTATGTGGAGTGTTTTATTTTTGGGGAAATATATTGACTAAACCTGTTTTGGTAATTATTTTTATGTAATGTTATGATTATTAAATTTTTAAGGAATCTGTACTATCTTGAGTGTGAATTCTGTAAGCTTTTCTTGACTGTAGGTACTAAATATACCTATGTATACTAATAAATATAGTATTACTCTTTTCATAAGTTAAAATTGATAGTTAGTGTTAATTGCATTTCCCTATATTAATGCGAATTATGTACCTCCTTTTTTAGATACCAACAATTGCTAAATTAGATAAAAAAAAATGATTAAATTAATTTTTAATTAATCATTTTTTCTCGTTTAAAATCAAATTTTGTGTTTAAATCCGGCTAACTGTTTATAATACTCCTTTATTGAAGCAGAATAAGTTTATTACAAGTTAAAATTTTGATTATCATTCTTATGTCAATTTGTATCAACTCTATTTAATATAATCTTATTCAGATAAAAAGAATACTAACTATATTAATTATTTAAAATACTTGTATCCATCCATCATTCGAAATTGAAGTTATTTAAACAGGAATATTTTATATTTACAAAAACGTAATGTATGTCTTCTCAATCCCGTTTGGATCGTGCTTATAAAAATGCCAAAGTAATTCAGTTTGATGATACTTCTAAGTTTATCTTTTTTAGTGATTGTCACCGGGGAGATAATAGTTTTGCAGATGAGTTTGCTAATAACAGAAATATTTATTTTCATGCCCTGAAACATTATTATACCGAAGGGTTTACCTATTGTGAATTAGGTGATGGGGACGAACTGTGGGAGAATTTAAGTTTTGAAACCATATTTAGAGCACATAAAGATATATACGAGTTATTACAATTATTTCATGCGGACTATAGATTAAATTTGATTTGGGGTAATCATGATATGGTATACCGGGATCCAAAATATGTAAAAAAACATCTTAGTTCTTATTTTGATCAAAAAACAGATACAGATAAAGAAGTTCCTTTGTTCCCTGATATAAAATACCATGAAGCTATTGTATTGAAACATAAGAATACAGAGCAGGAAGTTTTCCTGATTCATGGTCATCAAGCAGATTTTATGAATTATATAGGTTGGAGAATAAATAGGTTTCTTGTGCGGATTTTATGGAAACCTCTTCAGGTAGTGGGGATAGCAGATCCAACCAGTCCTGCAAAAAACTACAAAGAAACCATACGAATAGAACGCAGAATCAAAAAATGGATAGCCAATAATGAGAACTTGTTAACTATTATTGGTCATACTCACAGACCTAGATTTCCAGAAGCTGGAGAACTAGCTTTGTTTAATGATGGAAGTTGTGTGCATCCCAGATCTATTACAGGAATAGAAATTGAAAATGGTAATATCACCTTGATTAAATGGCAAATTTCTACTACTGAGGACGGAACGTTAAAAATCATTAGAGTTCCCTTGGAAGGACCTCAAAAGTTAACCGAATTTATTACAGAATAGACCATTCTATTAATGGAAAATGTTCAATATATAATCGATAAGATCCCGATACGTCATAACCTGGTATCATATTTTATGTTTTTGGGTATATTTTTAGGAATATTACTGAGTTTAGTAATTCTTTTTAGAACCTCAAAAAATACTGCTTTTAGAATATATGGATGGTCTTTATTGCTGCAATCTATTATTGCAGTTGATGTTTTTTTATGTTATACAGGCCTCTTAAAATATGTACCACATGTAAACGACAGTACAGAACCTCTGGTATTACTTTTAGGGCCATCGATTTATATGTTTATTTATGCACTGCTCGAAAGAAATTCAATTACTTTTAAGAAACATTGGATACACATTTTACCGTCTGCAGTATATTTTTTGTCTCAGATAAAATATTATATAGGGCCTGTTTCTATTAAAATTAATGCATATTTAGGAGCGTATTTTTCAGAAATACCAAGAATTCCTGTTCCAGATAATATCGATTATTCTTACCTATGGATTAAAGATGAATTTAGATGGCTCGTTTTATCCAGCTTTGTCATTTACATTATGCTATCTATAAGGCTTATATTAAGGCATTTTTATACTAGTGAAACAAAAAATGCAAATAATATAAAGGTTACTAAATATGATTTTTCTAGAAACATGATCATTGGATTTCTGGCAACATTTATCCTTGTGTTTTTAGTATTTCTAAATTTTGAAGATGATGCAGGTGATCATTATATTTTTATCTTTCTTACAACTCTTATTCTAATCACAACTTTTGTTCTACTTTCAGAATCACGATTCTTTGAAAATTCATGGATAGCTGATAAGTATGAAACTTCAAAAATTAAAAATGATCAAAATTCTATAAAAGAAATAAAAGCTTTTATAGAAGACGAAACATACTATTTATTGCCTTCGGCTTCATTAAAAGATTTGGCAAAAACCTTAGGATCTAATTCTAATTATATTTCTCAAATTATAAATGCAAATACCAATTTAAATTTTAATGATTTCATAAATCAATATCGAATTGAAGAATCTAAAAAAAGGTTGCTAGATGAAAATTATAGTCATCTCACTATTGAAGCTATAGGTAATTCTGTTGGTTTTAAATCAAAAGCTACATTTTATAACGCTTTTAAAAAACATGTAGAAATGTCTCCAAAAGCATTTATAAAATTTCAAAAACCTGTTTCTTAGGATTAAACACCGGTCAAAAAATGTCTAAAATTATAATTCTAGACGTAATACTATTTTTTTGTTAGTTGATTATAAGCAAAATACTTCACTTTTGGCGAAACAAATTTTTAATAGTATACATATTATGGAGAAACAAATTCGTCGATATGATCTCGACTGGTTACGGGTTATTGTATTTGGGTTATTGATTTTTTATCATGTAGGAATGTTTTTTGTGCCTTGGGGGTTTCATATTAAAAACAACATAATTTATGATTGGCTTCGTTGGCCTATGCTCTTTTTAAATCAATGGCGTTTGCCTATTTTATTTGTGATATCAGGTATGGGTACCTACTATGCACTTTCTTCCAGAAATTTATGGCAATTTAATCTGGAACGTATTAAGAGGTTGGCAATTCCATTACTCTTTGGGATGCTGTTTATTGTCCCTCCACAGGTATATTTTGAACGCATGTCAAACCATCAATTCTCTGGTTCGCTAATAGAATATTTTACTACCATAGCATATGCCGGGATATATCCGGAAGGTAATTTTAGTTGGCATCATCTCTGGTTTTTGCCCTATCTGTTGATATTCTCTTTAGTGCTTTCACCAGTATTTATCTGGATTAAAAAAAATCCGACAAAACTAGTTGTCTGGGTCAAAGGAAAAGTGCAAAAAAAGTATGGATTATATCTTTTTATTATACCATTATATCTCACTGAGGCTTTTTTAGAACCTTTTTTTCCTGTCACTCATGCATTAATCGATGATTGGTTCAATTTTATAAATTGTTTTATTTTATTTTTCTTTGGATTCATTCTTATTGCATCTGGAAAAGAATTCTGGAATAGTATAGATCAAATAAAATCTAAAGCACTGATCATAGGGATTATTACATTCAGTACCCAAATATGGATATGGTTGCAATTAGAAGATAGCACATTTGTGCATTTCTCTGAAGCTTTAGTTAAAGTAATTAATTTGTGGTCCTGGATTTTGGTAATATTTGGGTATGGAGCAAAATTCTTAAATAAGAAGAGTGAAAAATTAGCATATTGTAACCGAGCAGTGTACCCCTTTTATATTTTACATCAAACGATTATGATTGCAATAGGGTATTATGTAATGAATCTGGATTGGGGATTTATACCTAAGTTCACAATATTAATTTTAGGTACATTTTTAGGTAGTTGGATGATCTATCATTTGATCATTTTAAGAATACCCGTTTTACATCCATTTTTTGGGCTAAAAAAACCCTATGTTTAAGTATTGTGCTTATTCTATATTAAGTACAGCTTCGATCTGAGGAGCATATTTTTTAATAGTCATTTCTACTCCAGATTTAAGGGTCATTTGGTTTACACTACACCCTACACATGCACCTTCTAACTGAACTTTAACGATCTTACCATCTTCAATAGAAATTAAAGAAATGTTTCCTCCATCACTTTCCAAAAAAGGTCTTATTTCATCTAAGGCCTTTTCTACATTAATTTTTAATTCTTCAGAAGTCATTTTCTATTTTTTTACAGCAGAACAGCCTGCCATTGTTGTTATTTTAATTGCTTCGGTAGGAGGTAGATTATCATTTCTGTTCACTACTTCCTGAACTGCATTCTTTGTCAATTCCTCAAAGGCCTTTTCTGTTGGTGTTGCTGTTTGTAATGCTGCGGGTCTACCTGCATCTCCAGCTTCACGTATACTTTGCACTAATGGAATCTCTCCTAAAAATGGAACATCAAGATCTTCTGCAAGATATTTAGCTCCTTCTTTACCAAAGATATAATATTTATTGTTAGGAAGCTCCTCTGGTGTAAAATATGCCATATTTTCTATAATCCCCAAGACAGGTACATTAATACTGTCTTGCTGAAACATAGCTACCCCTTTTCTGGCATCTGCTAATGCTACATTTTGTGGGGTACTAACCACCACGGCTCCAGTTATTGGTAGAGATTGCATAATAGAAAGGTGTATATCTCCTGTACCCGGTGGTAAATCGATTAACATAAAATCGAGCTCTCCCCATGCTGCATCAAAAATCATTTGATTTAGTGCTTTTGCTGCCATTGGCCCTCTCCAAACTACTGCCTGATTTGGTTGCGTGAAAAACCCAATAGATAGGATCTTAACACCATAATTTTCTATGGGTTTCATTTTGGATTTCCCATCCTCTTTTACAGAAAGAGGTCGTTCTCGTTCTACATCAAACATTATAGGGACAGAAGGGCCGTAAATGTCTGCATCCAATACCCCAACTTTGAATCCCATTTTAGCCAAAGTTACTGCAATATTAGAAGTTACAGTAGATTTTCCTACACCTCCTTTACCAGAAGCTACCGCAATAATATTAGTAATTCCTGGGATAGATTTTCCTTTGATTTCGTTGTTTTGAGGTTGAGCTGTGGGAGCTTCAACCTTAATATTAACTTTTACTTTTGCTTTTTCATATACTTTCTCATGAATAACTTTCATTACATCTACTTCGGCACGTTTACGAATATGTAATGCCGGAGTGGTCAAGACTAAATCTACAATGACTTCATCGCCAAAAGTAATTACATTTTTTACAGCACCACTTTCTACCATATTCTTGCCTTCTCCAGCCACGGTGATAGTTTCTAATGCTTTTAAAATATCCGATTTCTCTAACTTCATGAGTATTATTTCTTTTTCTAACTAATTTTATCAATCCAGATGGATCCTAAACGCAAAGATAGGTTGAAAAGTTAAGATTATAAAGCCTATAAATTGAAATGATTTATAGCTGTATCGCTATTGATTATATCTTAATATTTGTAAATTTTTGAAAAATTAGGAGATATTAGGATAAATCGTATATTTGATAATATTTGTAAATTTTTGAAAAATTAGGAAATATGATTGAAAAAGCTCCAGGTTTTGAACCAGATAATGATACTTATTTTCAAATGGGAGCATTAAATATAGAAAATAGTCTAGACAAAGATGCGTTCGCAAAAATAAATTCGAATTATTTGTTTTGGGACAAAATAAAGTATTTGAAATTTAAAAATCTAAATGCCAATGCAGCTTGGAGACACATAAAGACAAAAAGGTTTTTGAATCAGGTAGCTTTATATCTTGAAGGGAAAAACAGAACCCTGTGGTTTAATTATAACATAAATGAATTTCTACAGCAAAAACTCCATTATCTAGATCATAATTTTGGAGCAGGATTACAAAAAGAACAATTACTTTCAGAATTAGATAAACAACAATATCTTAATAATGCATTGATGGAAGAATCAATCTTTTCATCTATGATAGAAGGGGCTACCACTACAAGAGTGAAAGCTAAAGATATGCTTAGGAAAAATAAAAACCCGAAAAATAAATCGGAGCAGATGATTCTGAATAATTATGAAACTATTCGATTTATAAGTGATCATAAAACTGAAGATATTTCAATCGAGAAACTTTATGAGATTCATAGACTGGTTACCAAAAACACATTAGAAGAAGAAAAAGTAGGGGTTTTTAGAAAGAATAATGAAACACATGTAATGAACGAAATTACAGGAGAGATTATTCATACACCTCCTGATTTTGAGGTGCTTGATACACTTATGCAATCGTTCTGTGATTTTTTTAATACTAATCCAAAAGATAATTTTATTCACCCTATTGTTAAAGCAAGTATTTTGCATTTTTTGATTGGATATATTCACCCATTTGTGGATGGAAATGGAAGAACAGCTCGTGCGATTTTCTATTGGTATTTGCTAAAAGATGGATATTGGCTGGCAGAATATCTCTCTATTTCAAGAGTAATTATGAAAACGAAAACGCAGTATGAAAAAGCATATATTTATACTGAAATAGATGATATGGATGTTACTTATTTTATTTACTACCAAGTAAAAGTACTAACACAAGCTTTTGAAGACTTAAAAAAATATGTTGCCAAAAAGAAAAAAGAAGAAGTTAAACTATCGATATTTTATAAGGAACCTAATATTAATGAAAGACAGGCACAGCTATTATTTTGGATAAAGAAAAATGAAAATCGTTATTTTTCAGTAAAAGAAATTCAAACTACTTTTTCAATCACTAATCAGACTGCAAGAACTGATCTGGAAAGTTTGGTAGATCGAAATATTCTAAAAAAAATCAAGATCAATAAAAAGACCGCAAATTATTGGAAAGGTGACGATTTTGATGAAAAATTCTCATAGCTCTTTCATAGGGTCCCAGAACAACTTTTCGAAATCGATGATTTGATTATCGATCACTTCAATACCTTCATTCTCTAACAACTGTTGCATTAGATTTGTGCCTTGAAAGTGATGTTTTCCGCTAAGAATTCCTTTTCTATTTACAACACGGTGGGCAGGAACATCTTCACGACCTCCACAAGCATTCATAGCCCAGCCTACCATTCGAGCACTACGTGCGGCACCCAAACATTTTGCGATAGCTCCATAAGAAGTAACTCTGCCATATGGAATAAGTTTGGCGACTTCATATACTCTTTCAAAAAAATTTGTACCAGACTCTGATCCGGTATCTATATCATTTTTCTTTACTCCCATGTATATATAATTCTTGCTAAGGTTATAACTACTAGAACCAACATTAATATCCCCATAAAGTAATTAGAGTATTTGGCAATAGATGCAGTTTTCTTTTCGATTTTAAGGAAAGAAAACACATAAAAATAGAGCGTTACAAAGGTTCCTGCTCCTGCTGCTATGATAAAAGCAGTAATTCGCAAGGTGTCATATTCTATTTTTCCACTAACACTCATTCCTGCAGCAATAGCACAGAAATAGGGTATGGGTAATACATTAATTGCAGACATCATAACACCTTTAAAAAAGCTTCTGGTGTCATTATTTCGATAGACCTTTATTTTTGTGCTTTTTTGCTTTGCTTTTGCAAAAAAATAGATGGCCATGAAAAAAAAGATTACTGCTCCTGTACGAAGTAATATATTTCTAACATATGGATTGAAGAAAATATACTTGGCTAGAAGAATTGCTATCAGTGCCTGAAATATCACAACTATTGATGCACCAACTGCAACTAAGATTCCGTTATTTTTACCTCTCTCAAGGCAGGTTCTGGCTACGGTCATATTTACCAATCCAGGTGGAATCACTCCAACCAGTGATGCAAAAAATGTGACTAAAAATAGTTTGGTAGTTTCCAAAATTACTGAGGTAATTACGTGATCCTAAACTGGATGTAAGTTATAGGTTTATTTTGTTCTAAATATTGTTTTTCATAAAAAGTTTGAATCGAAGTTACAACCTCTGGAGACCCTTCATTATGATAAACATTATGGTTAGAATAGAGTATTTCATGTCCTTCACCATGCAATAACCCTAATGTGTATCCATGCATAAATTCGCT
The DNA here is from genome assembly GCF_051627225.1 of Aquimarina macrocephali. Taxonomy (NCBI): domain Bacteria; kingdom Pseudomonadati; phylum Bacteroidota; class Flavobacteriia; order Flavobacteriales; family Flavobacteriaceae; genus Aquimarina; species Aquimarina macrocephali. The sequence continues at coordinate 1,461,303 of NZ_CP151795.1, read as the reverse complement.
ATCTGTTTTAAGATGTACAATACCATCTGGTTTTAGGATTTTTTTATAACGCTGTAAAAAATCATGATTGGTTAATCGATGTTTTGTACGTTTATATTTGATTTGCGGATCTGGGAAGGTAATCCATATTTCATCAATTTCTTCTTCTTCAAAAATATGATCGATTAATTCTATTTGAGTTCTTATAAATCCCACATTACGGATCTCATCTTCGATTGCGGTTTTTGCTCCTCGCCAAAAACGAGCTCCTTTGATATCGATACCAATAAAATTCTTATCGGGGTATTGTTCTGCTAACCCTACAGTATATTCTCCTTTACCACAACCTAATTCGAGAACAATGGGGTTTTGGTTTTTGAAGAATTCATCATTCCATTTTCCTTTATACCCCAAAGTATTATTAAGCACATCCTCTCGAGTAGGTTCTACTACATTATGAAAGGTTTTGTTTTCGTTAAATCGTTTTAATTTATTCTTACTTCCCACTGATCCTCTTAATTTCTTTACTTACTTGTCTTTTAAATTCGATTTGTGTTACACTAACACTTGTCGATACTATCCTTTTTATTATGATTGACGTATTTTTTTACGTCGAATACCAGAAGTGTATCTCATTTTGCTATGAGATATACTTGTTTTTCCTACCCTTCAGCTTCAATTAAATAATCAATACATTCTTGTTTTTGAATATGAAGTTTCACTAAAGATAATTTTTTGGTAAAATTAAGGAAATATATGCATAAGAAAATAGGATTACTTTTATTATTAAGAATCAAATTGATAGTTACTATAACAACTTAAATACTAGAACGTTTGAAGAAAAAAGTACTTGTTGCTCCTCTTAATTGGGGGCTAGGTCATGCAACCCGATGTATTCCTATTATCAATGCATTATTAGCAGAAGGTCTGGAGCCTGTTATTGCTTCTGATGGAGTTGCTTTATCGTTATTAAAAAAGGAGTTTCCTATGTTACTTACCAAAGAACTCCCTTCTTATAATATAGAGTATTCTAAAAAAGGAAGTAACTTCAAATTAAAGATGTTGTTAAACAGCCCTAAAATTGCTCATGCAATTAATGCTGAAAAAAAAGCAATAAAAAAAATCATTGAAGAGGAAAAATTTTGTGGGATTATCTCTGATAATAGAATGGGAGTACGACATAAGAGTATTCCTTCGGTATTTATTACACATCAACTTACTGTATTGAGCGGAAAAACTACTTCTATAAGTACTAAGTTACATAACAAGTATATTAAAAAATTTGATGTGTGTTGGGTTCCTGATATGGCAGACGACCCTAATCTAAGTGGTGAATTAGGCCATCCCAGGAAAAACAATATTCCTGTGACTTATCTTGGACCATTAAGTAGATTTGAATATCATATTGTACCTAAAAAGTATGATATTATGGTATTGCTTTCTGGACCAGAACCACAACGCACATTGTTAGAGCAAAAACTGTTTTACGAATTTGAACAAAGCGATAAGAGGATTGTATTTGTACGTGGACGTATTGAGGAAACCCAGCAGACGTTTGTGAAAAATAATATCACTATTCATAATTATCTAACAGGAAAAGATTTGGAAGATACTATTAATAGTAGTAATTTGATTATTTCGAGGTCTGGATATACAACAGTAATGGATCTTGCAAAACTGAAGAAAAAGGCTTTTTTTATTCCAACTCCCGGGCAGTTTGAACAAGAATATTTGGCTGAACGTTTAACTATTAATAAATTGGTTCCTAGTTGTAATCAGAACGAATTTACATTAACAAAACTAAGGGATTTAAATGCGTATAGAGGGCTAAGTAGTTTTAGTACTGATATTGACTACAGGGAACTTTTTCACTTTTTCCAAAGTAAATGAAAATTCACTTCCAACTCGATAATCACTTTCTACATAAATACGTTCATGATGCGCTTCGATAATATGTTTTACAATAGCTAGTCCAAGACCAGATCCACCTTCTTTACGCGATCCACTTTTATCTACACGATAAAAACGCTCGAATAATCGAGGAATATGAGCTTGTGCAATCCCTTCACCATTATCAGTAATTCTAATAATGGTTTTATTACGAATCAAGTCTTCGATGCTTATTTCTGTAGTACCGTCTTCTTTTCCGTATTTTATTGAATTTACAATCAAATTAGAAAGTACTTGTTGTATACGTTCTTTATCCGCATGCACAAGTATAGGTTCTTCATAGTTCATATCAAAAGTAAGGGCGATATTCTTTTTTGACGCTTTCATCTCATATAAATCAAATACGCTTTGTACTAATTCTACAATATCAAAGTTGGTATAGTTGAGATTGAGATCACCAGTTTCTAACTTGGTAATCATGTCCAGATCATTTACAATGTAGATTAAACGTTCGACTCCTTTATTGGCTCGATTTAAGTATTTGTCAAGAATCTCGGGATCATTCATTGCGCCATCAAGAAGGGTAAGAACATATCCCTGAACAGTAAACAAAGGTGTTTTTAATTCATGAGAAACGTTACCCATAAATTCTTTACGATAAGCTTCTCTGATTTTTAGAGTTTCGATCTCTGTTTTTCTTTGTTGAGCAAACTTCTCAACTTCTTTGATAAGAGTTCTCATATCTGTTGTAACAGGGCCTTCTCCAATAGAGTCTACTTCTAACATCTCTATATCATCATAGATTTTACGTACTCTACGATAAATAAATTTCTCTACTCTGTACTGTATGATTATAAAGCAAATCATATAACAGATTGCTGTAAAACCTATTATAAAAAATGGGTTAAACAGGGATTGAGTATATAAAAAAACGCTCAATGCGAGCGTTATTAATATGGTTATATATAAAGACGATAGGTATGCGAACCTGTACGACTTTTTAAAATTTTCTGCCATTAAACTACAAACTTATATCCTACTCCTTTAATAGTTTTGAAACTGTTATCGCCGATTTTTTCTCTTAGTTTTCTAATATGAACATCAATAGTACGGCCTCCTACAATAACTTCATTGCCCCAAACCTTATCAAGGATATCTTCTCGCTTAAAAACCTTACCGGGCTTAGAGGCCAATAAAGATAATAATTCGAACTCTTTTCTAGGTAATACAATCTCCTTTTTATCTTTGACAATTTTATATTCGTCTCTGTTGATAACCAGGTTTCCTATCTTAACAACATTATCTGAGGATTCCTCTTCTTTAAGTCTTCTTAACAGGGCTTTTACTTTACTTACCAAAACTTTAGGACGAATAGGTTTTGTGATGTAATCATCTGCACCTGCGTCAAAACCAGCAACTTGAGAATAATCTTCACCACGTGCTGTAAGAAAAGTAATGATTGTATTTTGTAAATCTGGTAGCTTTCGTATATGTTCACAAGCTTCTATACCATCCATCTCTGGCATCATTACATCAAGAATGATTAAATGTGGCTTTTTCTTTTTTGCTGCTTTTACAGCTTCAACTCCATTTTCTGCGGTTAATACTGTATATCCTTCTGCAGTAAGATTGTACCCAACAATTTCTAAAATATCAGGTTCATCATCAACTAATAGTATCGTAATATCTTTTTTATTCATTATTGTTTAGCATTACATAACATTGGATAAATATACTACTTAATACCAAGTATACATATTTATATAGACTTGGTAACGATAAGCTAACATTCAAGGGATGAGTAGGTAACATTTACTTAACGTAGTTATTTTTTTGAATTGTTTTTGTGAAAATGAAAAAGGCTAAATCAATAAATGTTTAGCCTTTTTTTATAATGTACTTAAAGATGAGATTTACTATTTGTGTTCTCTATAAGTCTCTAACAAGTTCATTGTTGCAGTAATAAGATCTTTGGTTTCTAATAGTAATCCAAAATACAGAGTTGTATTTTTTGGGCTACTTTCTTCAGTTCTTGTTCTAGCAACTTGTTTATCAATTTTTTGATTTACTTTATTGAAGAGCTCTTGTTTTTCATTAATAATATTATCTATATGATCAAAATCTCTATCGTTAAATGCTTTTTTGATTTGTTTAAACAACTCATTTAATTGCTCTTCGATCTCTTTTAAGTCTTTGATCTGATTGAATCGAAGTTTTTTATGATTGTTATTTACATGTTTATGACTTGCCTTGGTAATATATTCCAAAGATTGAGACATATCTTGCAGATATCCTAAAATATTAATATAGAAGTTACTGGCACCTACACTAGACTCGTCGAGATTCTTGATAAAGTAGAAAATATTATCTCTTAGCTCTTCAACTTCTTCATCTAGTTTGGCAATTCCTTTTTTACTTTTCTTTAAGGCTACCAAATCATATTTTACAAGGCTTTCGATTGTACTTGTGTAAATCTTATTTCCTCTATTTACAAAGGATTTGATATTATCTGCACTTTCTTCGATCACTCCTTGAACAGAGCTACTTTCAGAATTTTTAAGACTGTCTTCAGCTTTCTCTGCTTTGACTCTTTTTCTATAATTAATAGTATTTCTTGCTAAAAGCAATACTGCTACAAGTAATAGTACTGCAATCATTATAGGGCCGCCAAGATTAATCAAAAATGCTACTGCTGCTGCTGCAATAAATGCACTTATAGCTGTAAAGAACCATCCGCCAATCACGTTAAGTACTCCGGCTACACGATATACAGCACTTTCTGTTCCCCATGCTCTATCTGCTAATGAGGTACCCATTGCTACCATAAAAGTAACATAGGTTGTAGAAAGTGGTAATCCCATAGAAGTTGCAATAGAAATCAAAACTCCAGCTACCATAAGATTTACTGCTGCTCTTACCATATCAAATGCAGGCATTTGGTAAGTTTTGTTCTTTGGTAAATCTATTACAGGTTTAGTGAATCTTTTTTCTATAAATTCCATAGCAGGTCTTGGTGTAATAGCAGCAAGTCCTTGAGATATCAAAACAGTACTTCTAACAACACCTCTTGATAAAAAATTTGGTTTAAAACGTTCTTTAGCTTCCCCTTCTCTAGAAAGATTAATTTCGGTATCGGCAACATAACGTGCTTTTTTCGAAAACCATAATGTAAGAACCATAATTCCCCCTGCCAAGAATAATAATAACACTGGCGTTTCACTTTTTTTAGCTAAAACATCCATAGAAAATTCTGCTGCAGGAACACCAGAAACTACCCAGGCCTCATAAGATTGCCAGCCTGCAATTGGGACACCAATAAAGTTTACCAGATCATTACCAGAAAAAGCCAACGCTAATCCAAATGTACCTACAATGATAATAAGCTTATAAATATTTATTTTAAAGAAATTAATAAGAATATATGACAATATTGACCACAGTACAAAACCAGCAGCTACGATCTGAAATACATAGGTTTCTAAAAAACCTCTCAATGTCATTTTAATTGTCCCTGCATCTCCATCAATTTTAAATAGACTTTTTTGAGCTTTAGCCAATTCTTTTACACTTTCGTATGCACTACCAAAATAATTATTAGCCCAGTCCAATAGTCCCTCTGGACCACCATTATAAACAACATCAATTATGGCTTTAGCATAATTAGTACCTTTAATTCCTTTCATGAAAATGAAATACAGTAATGCAGTTAATGCAATCCCTCCAAATAAAGCACCAACCCATTTGGCTTTCTTTTCAAAATTATAGGATAGTAATAAACGGGTTATAAATTGTACAATAGCACCCACAGAGAATGCTATCACGACCGAGAGCAGAATACCACTAATAATTTTTGTTGCTGTCTTAGTATTAATATAATTTCCTATATCAGAGAAAGTTAATCCTTGATCTGCTCCAATTTTAATTAGAGCAATAGATACTGCTGCTCCTAAAAGGTTAAATACAATAGATACCGTTGTCGAAGTAGGCATCCCCAGCGTATTAAAAAAATCGAGTAGGAGTATGTCTGTAATCATAACTGCCATAAAGATGATCATGATCTCATCAAAATAGAATTCGCCAGGGTTAAATATACCCTTACGAGCTACTTCCATTAATCCACTAGAGAAAACAGCTCCAGCTGCAATACCAATACTGGCAACAATCATAATTGTTCTAAAAGACACTGCTTTAGAACCAATAGCAGAATTCAGGAAGTTAACCGCATCATTACTAACTCCCACAATAAGATCGGCAATCGCTAATATCGCTAGCGCGACTACCATTAATAAATAAATATTATCCATACTTTTTGTTTAAGGTGCAAATATTATAATCAATTCTCAGCTTAATGTTACCAAACTGTTATGTATTAGCTTGTGATTTAGAAATGTATATCAAATTGTAATCTATACATTAATCCACTACTATCCCCGTCTTCAGTGGTATAACTTATATCAGATTGAACTTTTAAGTTATGACCAGCTATATATTTTGATACACCAAGGGTATATTGTTCTTCAAGATTTTTACCAACAATTGCATCGTAATTAAGATTGGTATAACGTCCTGCTACTTCCCAATTGCTTTTAAATAAATATCCGGCTTGAAAATTTAATGCATTACCAACCTGAACGATATCTCCTGTTGGTGTCCCATCTTCTTCTACCGCAATAGCTTCATCTGCATCTCTATCAGCAAACTCTCCCATAAAAGAGAAACCTTTATACTTAAACACAGCATCTACAAATATTGTAGAGATGTTAGTTTCATAAAAACCAGTATTGGTTTGCATATAAGAACCCTGATTACTTCTGTTTTTTACAGCATCTGCATTAAAATCATAAGTTGCCGCCAGCATTAATTTAGGAGTTTGTTCTCTCTTAAGATCCCCTCCTTTATAATCTCCTTTACCTTTAAATTTACCAAAAGGTAATAATTCAAGTCTTCCTGTATATTGATGACCACCTAAATTCCCACTGGTAATATTTCTTCCTTCTCCCTGAGAAACTGCAAAAGCTTCTCTAACTATAAATTTATCAGATAATTTAAAGTGATGTCTTAATTGTACTCCCAAATCACGATCTATGTTAAATCGACTATTTAATCTGGAACGATCTACTAATTGTAAGTTTGCTGAAGAAATAACACGTTCTACATTACCGGGTAGTTTTGTTTGCCCTGCCCAAAGGGTAAAGTTTTTGTAGAAATTCCATTTTATAACAGCATCAAGAATATAACGAGGAGCATTACTAGTGAATTCTGAAGCTCCAGAAATATCTCTATTGGATAATCCCAACTCTATTTTATATTGAAGTTTTGGACTATAAGCAAAACCACTAAACTTTAAACGTGCTCTTCTTACTAAAAAATTAGTCTCGGGTTTACTGTAGTCACCATCATTAATATCCCAACCAGTGGTAGAAAGTAATTGAAATCTGGTTGCAAATTTCATACTCCAAGAGCTATCTTTAGCAACTACATTTAGGATTCCTTTTCCAAATTTAGTCTCAGTAGTTTCCTGAGCATTCACAAAACAAAGCGTAAAAAAGACTAACGCTGTTAGTGTGTTTTTTAATTTCATAATCAATACTAGTTTTTGTCGCTGCAAAGAACCTGTATCAATGTTAAGTTAATGTTAACTTAATGTTTTATAATGATTATATTAGAATGTTTTTTTTGAGTATTTATGTAAAATCAAAAAAGGCTAACCTATTTCGGTTAGCCCTGTATTTCAAAAATCTAAGTCGACAAAAACTAATATGATTTTTTGAAACTACATGTTGTCTTACGACTCGCCAAAAATATTTTATTTGGCGAGTTTTTATGTTACCAAAACTTTAAGCTATCATTAAAAGTGATTCTATATAAGACTTAACATGTAACCGAGAAGTGATCCGCCGAGTATAATCCACATAGGATTTACTTTTTTAATTCCAAAAATGATGATAGTACTTATTATGGCAATACTTATTGCTTTCCAATCGATTAAAGTATCCAAAGACATTACAAATAATACCGATAACATGATGGCTACGGCTGCAATATTTACAGTATCGAGAAAATAGCTAAGCAGTATTGATTTCCTCATTTTGGGAACTAATGGATTAAGAAGTAATACGAAAAGGAAAGAAGGAAGAAAAATTCCTAAAGTAGCAGCTATGGCTCCCCAAAATCCCGCTAATTGATACCCAATAAAGGTCGCAGTAGATAAAACAGGGCCTGGTGTAAATTGACCTACCGCAATAGCATCTATCAATTCTGATCTGGTCAACCACCCTTTTGTCACTAATTCTGCATCCAGATATGCAAACAGAACATAACCACTACCATATAATATGGCACCAACTTTAAAAAATGTCCAAAGAACTTTTATAGAAGAAAGTTTAATAAACGTAAGTGTAGAAATTTTAAATATAAAAAACGGAGCAACAGATTTAGAGGAGGTATTTAATTTCGATTTAGAATAAAAATATAATATTCCAAAAAGACCTGCACTTAACAATGCAATAACCTCATTTACCCCCAATAAACTAAAAATTAGTACTAAAACTCCGATAGTACCTAATTCCCAGTTTTTTAATGCTTTCTTTCCTAATTTTAGAATTGCTGATAAAATAATGGCTAATACAGCTGGCTTAATTCCCGAAATGAAAGGAGTTACTTCTGGTAGCTGCCCATAAGAAGTATAAAACCAGGCCAAAACCCCCGTAATAACTACGGCAGGAAAAACAAAACAGGCTCCGGCGACAAATAAACCGGGAATCCCAGCACGCTCATGACCGCAATGCATCGTCATTTCGGTAGAATTGGGACCAGGAATCAGATTTGTGGCTCCTATAAGATCCAGAAAATGTTGTTTATCCATCCATTCTCTTTTATCAACGACTTCGTTTTCCATCATAGCAATATGTGCTGCCGGACCACCAAAAGCAAAACAACCCAACTTAAAGAAAACAATAGCAACCTCAATAAGCTTTTTCTTTTTATTCATTTATAGTATGATTCTGGAATTATACGGAGAACTAAGCCGATCAAAAATATGAAATAGGCCACTAAATTAGACTAAAATATGTAACCAATAATTGTTACTAATTTCAGGCTTGTTATCTAGATTAGTGTGAGTCTGACCTTTACAAAAACAAAGCAGAACAGATAGCTAGATTTGAAATCTTAGATATTGTGAATAGTAAATTTAACATCGGTTAAGAGTTTGATAATCATTGTATTAAAAGATTAATGTTAATTTAATGTTACCTAAACGTTGTTTAAATGTAAAATAAACACTACTTTTATAGTATAAGTCGACATCCCAAATAATCATAAAATATTTAAAATCATGAAAAAGATAATAGTAGCAATGGCCATTTTATTTTCGGCGACTGTAATGGCTCAGGATGTAAAACCTACTTTTGAAAAGCAAGGAGACAAGATTAAAGGTACATTTTATTTTGAAGATGGAACAGTAAGACAGCAGGGTTTCTATAATAAAGAAGGTAAACTTCATGGAGAATGGAAATCGTATGATGCTACAGGGAAGAAAATTGCCATGGGACAATACAATAATGGAATAAAAACTGGGAAGTGGTTCTTCTGGAATGCGGATAAATTATCAGAAGTAAATTATGATAAAAATCAAATCGCTGATGTAACAACTTGGTCGGGTAAAGACAATGTAGTCGTAAATTATAAAAATTAGATTTTACTACAAAAAATAAACAGATAAAGGCTTCCTTATTGGAGGTCTTTTTTGTTTACAAAACTTTCAAAAAAGAATGATATTACTTCTTTGATTTGATTTTTCTATGTAAGAAAGGTTATAATTTTTTTTACATTACTTATTCGTTATATGTTTTCTTAACAATAAAATGAGTCTTTTTTAAGAATGGTTTTATAGATGTTAATTTCTTATTTACAGTGATTTGTATGCGAATCTAACATAGAATTAATACTGAGAAAACATTTGATAAACACTACGAGATAACAATTTTCTAACATTAATATGATACACAATTAATTTTTGAATAACACTGATTTAACACTGCCTGTCGTTCTTTGCCGGGAATTTCAGAACAAGTTAAATGAGAAAAATTGTTACACTTTTTGCGTTATTTTTTGTAGGAATACTCTTCGCGCAAGAAACCGGTTCGATTACCGGAACATTGTTAGACAAGGAATCTAATAATCAACCTTTACCTTTTGCTAATGTATTAATTAAAGGAACAACCAAAGGAACGACTACAGATTTTGATGGTTTATATACTATTGAAAACCTGGAGCCAGGAACATATGTACTAGAGTTTAGTTTTGTAGGGTATGAAACTTTAGACATTAAAGATGTAATCGTAAAATCAAATGAAACCACTACAGTCAATACAGCCATAGCAGCAAGTGCAGCTGCATTAGACGAAGTTATAATTAAAACTACCACCAAAAAGGAATCTGAAGCAGCTATTTTATTAGAACAAAAAAATGCGGTAACTATTCAGCAAAAGATAGGAGCGCAAGAACTTTCTAAAAAAGGAGTTAGTGATGTTGCTACAGGCTTAACTAAAGCAACAGGTATTTCTAGGCAGAGCGATAAATTATATGTTCGTGGATTAGGAGATCGTTATAACAATGCCTATTTAAATGGATTACCTATCCCATCATTAAATCCAAAGTTAAAACTTATTGATCTTGGTATATTTCCGACCGATATAGTTGAGAATTTAGGGATTTATAAAACGTATTCTCCAGATATCTATGGTGATTTTGCAGGAGCAAGTGTAAATATAGATACCAAAGATCGTCCTGGAAAAGGTTTTTTAGAAGTTGGTTTTAGTTCGGGAGTAAATTCTAATGCTGTTAGTAATGATTTTTTCTTACTTAATGGTGGGCAATACGATGAATGGGGATTAGATGATGGATCAAGGAGAGTTCCTGTTTTCTTAGACATCCCGAACTACAATTACAATAGTACAGAAATAGATTACTATCCTTTTAGTACTTCTTTTAATCCTGTTAAAAAATTTAATGCTCCAGATGGAGGCATGAGTATTACAGGGGGTAAAACCTTCACAATTGCAGAAGATCAGAAATTAGATGTATTGGTGACTGGATCGTTTAGTCAAAACCATAGAACTGCTTTGGGAGGTAACCAAGCTGCTTTTAACTCTCAGGGAGAAAGTATTACTGGATTAGGAAATTTTAAAAATGTAGATCGATATGAATATTTTACTAACACTACGTTATTAGGAAGTTTAGGATACCGATGGAATAGTAATAATAAAATTCTTGCGACTACCTTATTTGTTAATGATACCGAAGATGAACTCAGAGAATTTACAGATGGTGTAAGTAGTGAAGATACAGATGTTGGTATTCGTCTTAGAAGAGGAACCTATGAGCAAAATAACCTGTTTACACAACAACTTACGGGAGAACATAGGTTTAACGAAGGGAAATATGAGCTAAATTGGGGAGTTGCTTATAATAAAGCTAAGGGCCTAATACCAGACAGACGTCAATTGGTGTTTACAGAGTTACAAAATGGAAATCTTGTTTTAGGAAATCGGACAAGTCCGGATTTGGCAAACAATCAACGTTTTTATCAGGAATTAAATGAAAATGATTATTCTGGTAAGATTGATTTTGATATTAATTTTGGAAAGGATGAAGATGATAACTTTAAAAACGCACTTACCCTTGGATTGGCAGCAAGATCAAAAGATAGAGATTTTGAATCTAATCAGTTAAACTATAATCTTAATAGTCTTGTAAATCAAAATGTAGATTTTAAGAATCCGGATGCAGTACTAAACGAAACTAATTTCCTTAGTGGAGAGTATGTTGTTTTAGAAAATCTTAATCCAACAAGAATTTACGAAGCAGATTTATTAACCATTGCAGGGTATGCAAATTTACAATATGCATTCACAGAGAAATTAACCTTCAATGGAGGTGTTCGTGCAGAATTGTTTGAGCAAAATATATTTTATAGAGAACAACAGGATTTAGAAACGTCTCCTTTTAAAACACAAAAGATTGATGAAACGTTTATCCTGCCTAGTATAAGTTTAAAATATGAATTAAACTCAACATCAAACCTTCGTTTTGCAGCTAGTAAAACAGTTACACTGCCAAAATTTACAGAAATAGCACCTTTCTTAGACGAAGATGTTACTGAAGCCACTCTGGGAAATACTATTCTTAGTAATTCTGATAACTATAATGTTGATATCAAATGGGAACATTTTCCCGAGCAGACTGGCGAATTGGTAGCAGCCACATTATTTGGTAAATATATCGAAAACCCAATCGAAAAAGTATATGTGGCATCAGCTTCAAATGTAAATACATTTATCAATTCTGATAATGCTGTAATCTTTGGAGCAGAATTAGAATATAGAAAGAATCTGGGTAATCTTTTTAAAGTAGAAGAAACAATCTGGAACAGCCTAAACTTTGGTGTTAATACTACAATAATGTATACACAGGTAGAAATTGACCCAACAATTACAACGTTTAATGGGTCTAATATTGCTCCAACTAATGTAGAAAGACAATTACAAGGTGCTTCTCCTTTTCTGGTAAATGCAGATGTAGTGTATGCCAAAGAATTTGGGAATCACAAAATTACTTCAGCTTTGGATTTTAACATTTTTGGAGATCGAGTGTATTCTGCTGGTGGAAATGGAGTAGGAGATATTTTTGAAAAAGGATTCGGAGTGCTAAACTTTAATTTTAAAGATGAGATAGGAAAGCATATTGAAATAAGTCTTAAAGCTAAAAATTTATTAAACCCATCTATAGAACGATATCAGGATCAAGAAGACTTAGGTCAAGAGTTTACTACCTACAAATTTGATAATGGAATCAACTTTAGCCTTGGAGTTACTTTTAAACTTTAATTATAAACGGAAAACACAACTAAAATTAATCATTATATAAAATGAAAACTAAAAAATTATTTACGGGAATATTAATAGGAACAGCAGTTTTATTTAGTGCTTGTACTATACAGGAAGATAATATTGGAGATATCACAATCAACCAGGGAGGTTCTGGAGGAGATACTTCTGGAACCGAAATATTAGAAGGTCAGATTACACAAAATGCTACGTTAAAATCAAGCGAAGTATACGAGTTAAGAGGAGGTGTATCAGTGGTAGATGGAGTGACATTAACTATCGAAGCTGGAACAAAAATTATCGCAGGTGATGTAGGAGGAGTATTCTCATATTTAGCTATCGAGCAAGGAGCAAAAATTATTGCAGAAGGTACTGCAGCACAACCTATCGTATTTACCTCTAATAAATCTACTCCTAATCCTGGAGATTGGGGAGGATTATTATTGGCTGGTAAAGCTCCTATCAATAGAGGAACTACAGCAACTACAGAAGTTGCAAACCTTACTTATGGAGGGACTGATCCGGCAGATAACTCGGGAATATTGCGTTATGTGCGATTAGAATATACAGGAGGAAAAATTAATGATGATGCAGAATATAACGGACTTTCATTATATGGTGTTGGTAATGGAACTACTTTAGAATATATCCAGGCTTTTAATGGAAATGATGATGGAGTAGAATTTTTTGGCGGAACCGTAAATTTAAAATATGCTATTGTAACTGGTGCGGGAGATGATTCTTTTGATTGGACAGATGGATGGATAGGAAATGGGCAATTCTGGATCGCACAGCAAACTTCTGCTGCAGGAGATAAAGGAATCGAAGCAGATAATTTGTCTTCTACTCCTGATGCTGCTCCATTCTCTAACCCTACTTTATCTAATATTACGCTAATCGGTGCAGAAGATGGTGATGGCGAAAATAAAGGAATTGAATTTAGAGCAGGAACCAAAGTAACAATGTACAATGCTATAATCAAAGCATTCCCAGGAAAAGGAATTGAAGTTGATGATGATCAAACATTGATCAATCTTAATAATAATGAAGTAATTGTTAAAAATTCTATCATCGATAATGCAAAATCATTTGATTTGGATCATGGTGGTGCAACTGTGGATTTGGCAGATTTTGCAACTTTTAATAATTTTACGATAGATGGTTCTGGTGCTCCATTTAATAGTGCAGGTACTGCTATACCAACCGGTTTTGAAATTACTGGTGTAAGAGGAACCTATACGTATACTGCTGCGGTAGATGGTGTAGATAATTTTGACCCTTCTACATTAGGAGCATTCTTTGATGCTGCTAACTATGCCGGAGCATTACAAGAGAGCGATACCTGGACATCAGATTGGACTCGTTTATAATATAATATCCCATATTAAGTATTTGAATTATAGAAGCTTGGCTAATTGCCAGGCTTCTTTTTTTAGTGTATTCCAGAATAAACAATTTACAAATAGGTAATAATCAAGTTGAAAGATTAAAAACGTAAAGAAAACTAATCTTAGAATCTCATATTTAGCTATGGTGTTTTATCTCAATGTTAAGGCAGATTCTATAAATTTACTCGGTTTAACACCTTCATAACAATTCTCTAATAATTTATAAAAAATAGATTTTGTATCGCCGTTAATATTTGAGGCTCAAAATATGATATAGATCAGTATGCCTTATTTGATTCGAGTATACCTTATGATTCAGTAGTTTATTGGCAATTTAATAGCATAAATACTAGGTGTAAATTCTCTCAATAACCCTACAGGTGTCACCTTTTTTTTCGTTTTTCCTACATCACATTCCCTTAAACTAACCATAATAGTGGGGTAAAATCAATTACTGTAAAACCGTATTTATTTGTATTAGATTTTGAAAACATATAATGAGACAAACATTTACAGTACTAGCGCTATTTTTTGTAGGAGCTATTTTTGCACAAGAAACCGGGACTATTGCCGGAAAATTATTAGATAAAGAATCAAACAATCAACCTCTTCCTTTTGCTAATGTAATTGTAGGAGGTACTGCCAAAGGAGCGTCTACAGATTTTGATGGATTATATGAGATTACGGGAGTTCCTGTAGGGACATATACATTACTGTTTAGTTTTACAGGATATCAAACGGTAGAAATACCTAATGTAGTAGTAGAAGCAGATAAAGTAGCGGTGGTAGATGCTACTATGGGAGCTACAGCAGCAGCACTAGAAGAAGTTGTGATAAAAGTAGTTACTAATCGTGAACGCGAAGAAGCCCTTTTAATAGAGCAGAAAAATGCTGTTCAAATTGAACAAAAAATTGGTGCAGAAGAGCTTTCGCGAAAAGGAGTGAGCGATGCAACAGCTGCAGCTGCCAAAATATCAGGAGTAGCAAAACAAGAAGGTTCTAATAAAGTTTATGTTAGAGGACTTGGCGACAGATATAATAGTACAACCTTAAATAATCTTCCGTTACCATCAAACGATCCTAGATATAAAAATATTTCTTTAGACTTATTTCCTACAGATATTATACAAAATTTAGGGGTAAGTAAGGCCTTTTCTAATAACCAGAATGGAGATGTTGGAGGTGCGAATATAAATATTAACAGTAAGATTTTTGAAGGTAAAAGCGGTTTTAAAGTAAGTGTGTCCAGCGGAGTAAATTCTCAAGCAGTAGAAAATAAAGACTTTAAAACAATAGATGGTGCTAATTGGATTGGAATAGCTGATCATACAGATCCAAAAATAACAGACTTAACAGTATATGCTTTTGATGATAACTTAGCACCAAATAAATCAGGAATTGTGCCCTTAAACCTTGGTGTTTCTTTAGATTGGGGAAAGAAATATAATTTTGGAGACGAAAGCTCGCTATCCATGTTCTTAGTAGGTTCTTTAAGTAATGGATATAACTATAAAGATGGTAGTTCAATAAACTTTAACAACGATGGTACTTTTGGAAGTAGTTATACGAGTGCCGAAGAATTTGACTACTCTAATAGCAAGGTGGCAATGGGTAATTTTAAATATAAAATAAATTTATCCAATGACATATCTTATAATACATTTTTAGTACACTCAAATAGTCAAAAAGTTCAGGATTATTTAGGAACAAAACCAGATGTTGCAGATACCGATGGTGAACTTGCACGAGTAGTACAGCAAACTCAGAATCAAAACCTATTGTATGTTAATCAACTTATTTCAAAACATGAAATAGGGAAATCTTTTGATATTGATTTGGGGGTTTCTTATAATTTGGTAAAGAATGATGAGCCTAATAGGAAGAGAAATATTTTTATCATTAATACCGATGAGGATATAATTCGTTTGGCGTCTGGTACACCTAGAAATAACAGTCGTTATTATCATAATCTTAAAGAAGATGATCTTAATGCCAAAGCAACAATAACAAGATATTTTGGGGGAAGAGCGAAAGATGAAAATAAAGGAAAAATAACTCTTGCATATAATTTTAGAAATACAACAAGGGATTTTGAAGCCATTTATTTCGATTATAATTTACCTAGTACTATAGTTATTGATCCTAACAACCTGGAAGCTACTTTAAACCAGGCAGCACTGGATAATGATGTCTTTAGGTTTACAACTGGTTTTGGTTTTGGAGAAAATGCTCTTGACCCTTTTACATATGATGCTAATAAGGCTATGAACATTGTTGCATTAGGTATAGATTATAAGTTTTCTGAAAAGTTTTATGCCAGTGTAGGAGGGAGATTTGAAGATGTAAAAATGGAGGTAGAATGGTTTACTAATCTTACAAATTCAGATAGAGATAATGGAGGACCATTAGATATAGATGAAACTTATTTTCTTCCTTCTCTTAACTTAAAATATAACATCAACGAAAAAAATATACTTCGTCTCTCAGCAAGTCAAACCTATACATATCCTCAATTTAAGGAAGTGGCACCATTTGTATATGAAGGAATTGATTATTTAGAATCTGGAAATCCCGAATTGAAACCATCAGATAATTATAATATCGATTTAAAATGGGAAATATATCCACAAAGTGATGAATTGATATCAGCTTCAGTATTTGGTAAACAAGTTAACGACGCAATCAATAGAATAGAACGTATATCTGCAGCAGACAGGAACTTTACATATGCTAATTTAGGAGATGCTACCATAGCAGGAATTGAAATTGAGGTTAAAAAGAACATATATAAAAATGAAACAGATGATGATAAATCTCAAAAATTAAGTGTTGGAGGAAATGCTACATATATGTATACGAATTTAGAATTCAAAGATACAGATGAACTTGAAAATCAGGGGATTCTTATTACGGGTAAAGACTCTGAATTAGAAGGAGCGGCACCGCTTTTAATTAATAGTGATATCACGTATAGAAGTGTTAATGACAAGAAAGAGTTTTTGGCAACCTTGGTATTTGCATATCAAACCGATAAAGTATTTAGTATTGGGTCAAACTTCAATAATAATATTGTTCAAAAAGCTGTAGCTAATCTCGATTTTATTATGGAACGAAAGTTTAATGATCAAATAGGAATTAAATTCAAAGCCACTAACCTCTTAAATCCCAAAATTGAACAAATAAGGGATGTACCTCAAGAATTTGTTATGAGATCTTATCAAAGAGGAATAAATTTTTCACTAGGACTTAACTATAAATTTTAACATATAAAAAGCATTTTACCTTAAGATAAAACTAAAGTAGAATATATAACATATACATAATGAACCCTTTACTCTGAGTTTAGATTCTATAGGGTTCTTTGTTAAGAATGAAATAATAACTCAAAAAACAAACAAAATGAAAAAATTAAGGTTTTTACCAATATTAGTAATAGCAGCAACAATATTTTCTTGTTCTAGCGATGATGATTCTCCTGCACCAACTCCTTCTGAACCCACAAAAGATGGTACGATAGCTTCTCAGGATGATCCAGATTTAGATGAAGCAGATTTAAAAGGTAATATTACAGGTGATATTACTCTGGCAGCAAGTAAGACTTGGGTTCTTACTGGGTCATTAACTGTAAAATCAGGGCAGACTTTAACTATAGAAGCAGGAACAACTGTAAAAGCAAAAGCCGGAGGTACTGATGTATACTTGGCTGTTGAGCAAGGAGCAAAAATTGAAGCTAAAGGTACTGCGGCTGCTCCAATAAAATTTACTTCAGATGCAGCTAATCCAAGACCAGGAGACTGGGGAGGAATAGTAATTGCAGGAAAAACTCCAACTAACAAAGGAGCAACTGCTGAGTCTGAAGTTGCAGGACTTAACTATGGAGGTACTGATAACGCAGATAGCTCAGGTACTCTTACTTATGTAATTGCAGAATATACAGGAGCCAAAATTAATGGAGATCAAGAGTTTAATGGAATTTCTTTATATACTGTAGGTACCGGAACAACAATCAATAACATCGCTATTTTCAACGGTGCAGATGATGGTATTGAGTTCTTTGGTGGAACTGTAAGTGTAGAGAATGTTCTTTGTGTGAATATCAAAGATGATATGTTTGATGGTACTCAAGGATATACAGGAACTTTAACCAATCTATTTGGAGTTAGAGAAAACGGATTTAATGACGCTACCGAGGATCCAAGAGGTATAGAATTTGATAGTAATGGTTCTAACAATGCTGCAACTCCGGTTTCTAAACCTACTTTCGAAAAAGTTACTGTGTTAAACCTTTCTGAAATAACTCCATTAAAAGCTGGAGCAGAAATAAGAAGAGGTACAGAAGCTACTATTAATAATGCTTTCTTTGGAACAGTTGGTAAAGCTTCTTTTGGAAACAGAGTAGATACAGATGATAAGAAAGGAAATGGTTCAGTTACTTTTACAAATGCTATACAACAAGGAGATGTAGGTGACGATAAAGTTGGAGGTACTATTACGGGTACTTTTACTACAGATAACGATGCTATTACTGTAGCTGCCGATGGTACTGTAACAGTAAAAGCTGGAGTTGGTGCAGATTTCTCAAAATTTGCTTGGACCAACTATACTGTAAAAGAATAATAATTACAATAGATTAGCCGCATTATAGAAACACCCTCAAAAACATGAGGGTGTTTTTTTATTGTTATCATTAAGGAAGAATACTATACTTTTACTTCTTTCCATTTTCCTTTTTTAAACCAGATAATTCCAATCACTGCGATTAAAACTTCGGCAAAGGTAATTGCAAGAAATACCCCCATTGCACCCCAATCCAGAACTAAAGCAGCGAGGTATGCAAATGGTAGTTGAAATACCCAGAAACAAAAGAAATTGATGATAGTAGGAGTCTTGGTGTCACCTGCCCCGTTAAAAGATTGTATGACCACCATTCCATACGCATAGAATACATATCCTGCAGCAATCACACGTAAACTTAAGGCTCCATATTCTATGATTAATGCTTCATCGCTAAAGATTCTTATAATTGCTTCTGCAAATAAGAGGTAAAATATAGATACAATAGCCATGAAATATGCATTGTATTTTCCTGTTTTCCAAACAGATTGCTCGGCACGTTCTGGCTTTGCAGCACCTAGGTTTTGACCTACCAATGTAGCCGCAGCATTACTCATTCCCCAGGAAGGCATTAGAGTAAACATTAATACTCTAATAGCTATAGTATACCCTGCCAGTACTTCACTACCAAATTCTGCCATAATCCGCATCAAAAATACCCAGCTAGATGTTCCGATAATAAATTGTCCAATCCCTCCTATAGATACTTTGATAAGATTACCCATAATTTCGGCTCTAAAAACAATATCTTTAAAAGCAACCTTGATCTTACTCCAGCCATAAAAAAGAATTAATAGTTGAAATATCACAGCACTACCTCTACCTATAGTTGTAGCAATTGCTGCTCCCTGTACACCAAAAGCAGGCACAGGACCAAATCCGAAAATAAAAATTGGATCCAGAATGATGTTTAATATATTAGAAAAGATCAATACTCGCATTGCTACAGAGGCATCACCTGCACCTCTAAATACAGCATTGATTAAAAACAGTAGCATTATGGTCACGTTTCCGCCTAATAATACTTGGGTGTAACCATATCCATCTACAATAAGATCGGGTTCGGCTCCCATGAGTCCAAGTATTTCTTTCGGAAAAATAATACCAATAGCGCTAATTATTATAGCAATTACGATTCCTAAAAGTATAGATTGTATTGCTGTTTGTGAGGCACCACTAATATCTTTTTCACCCACTCTACGGGCAACAATTGCAGTGACTCCCATACTAAGCCCAATAGCAATTGCATATACCAGAGTAAGTACAGATTCTGTTAATCCTACTGTGGCTATAGCATTAGCTCCAAGACTAGAAACATAGTAAGCATCTACAAGAAAAAATATAGATTCCATCATCATTTCGAGAACCATAGGCACAGAAAGCATGAAAACTGCTCTGCGAATACTTCCTGAAGTGAATTCTTGTTCTTTGCCAGTAAGTGCAATCTTGAAATATGAAAATATACGGGTAAGTGTGAGTTTTTTTTGAGTCATGATAATAAAGAATTATGAATTAAAAAAATAAATAAGAAGTACTGAAGAAGGAATTCTTAGCTTCTAAATCGAGAGGTCTCTATGTGCACAATTATGTACATAATTCTTTTATAACTTCATGATGAAACAAATATCAGGCATTATTTTTGATTTACAAAATTTAAATAGTAACTCATCTTGATTTTTTTCTCTTCGTAAGAGTTCTAAATTTGTAGACTAGGAATAAAAATCAAGACGCATAGTAAGTGAAAACCGTAACTTATGTACTGAACTACCATGTAATCTGTGGTTTATACACAAGTATGCTAATAATTTGTAATATTTTTAATTATAATGTTGTATATTTATTGCCCCAAAATAAATTTTTGTATGAAAAAAATCTACTTGCTGCTTACATGTATTAGTCTTATTTGCTTTTCTTTTGCTCCAGGAATTCAAGCACAGTCTGATACGGCCAAAACACAAGATTCGAAGAGCATAAAAATCGAAGGATTGCGTTTGTACCCTAATCCAGCACCTGCTGGAAGTATGTTATCTATTACTTCTACTAAAGACCTTACCAAAACAGTTTCAATTTTCACAGTTTTAGGAGAAAAAGTACTTTTTAAAGTTTTAATTGGTAGAGAGTTAGATATTAGCCATTTAAATCCTGGTGTATATGTAATTAAGGTTACCGAAGGAGAATTAAAAGCTACTAAGAAACTTATCATTAAATAATTTTTTAAACTATAATCGTTTTTCATTAATTATACTTTAAATTATCTTATAAAAAACACTGCTAAATAAGGGAGTCTTTTTTATACCTTTGTTCTACAAAATTTGTTGAACAAACCTTATGCATGCTGATACTATTTTTTCTATTCAGAACGACACAGATTTTGAGAGATCAGCACTACGCATCTTTAACTATCAATATAACAACAATTTAACGTATCAGAGATTTTGTAATCTTTTAGGAATTGCCAAAACTTCTGTAAAATGCGTTAATGATATCCCGTATTTGCCCATTCAATTTTTTAAACAAGAGAAAATTGTTAGTACTACAGCTTCGATACATAAAATTTTTACAAGTAGCGGTACAACAGGTAATGTAACTAGTAAACATTATGTTAGTGACCTTACGGTATATGAAAGAAGTTTTAGAAAAGGATTTCAACATTTCTATGGAGATATCACCGATTATATAGTATTGGCATTACTACCTTCTTATTTAGAAAGGGACGGGTCTTCTCTAGTGTATATGGCAGAAAAATTAATTAACGATAGTAATCATCCCCAGAGTGGATTTTATCTACATGACACTAAGAAACTGGTAGATACCCTTCAACAACTTATTGCAGAAGACAAAAAAATTCTTCTTCTGGGTGTTTCATTTGCTTTATTGGATCTTGTTGAAAATTATAATGTACAGCTAAACGATACATCTATAATTATGGAAACTGGTGGGATGAAGGGGAGAAGAAAAGAAATGATTCGGGAAGAATTACATGAAGTTCTTAAAAATGGTTTTGGGGTTTCTCAAATTCATAGTGAATACGGGATGACCGAGTTATTATCGCAGGCGTATTCTAAAAATGATGGACTTTTTTACTGCCCACCCTGGATGAAAGTTTCTGTCAGGAACCCTGAAGATGCTTTAACTCAATTAGAGGTGAATAAAACAGGGGGGATAAATATTATGGATCTGGCTAATATAAATTCATGTTCTTTTATCGCTACTCAAGACCTAGGTAAAATTTATACTAATGGGAGTTTTGAAATTATTGGTAGATTTGACCATAGTGATATCAGAGGCTGTAATTTAATGGCGCTATAAATATGGCAATTAAAAAGAAATTAGGTTGTTTTTCGTTTCCGGCGATTATATTAATCTCTTTGGTTGGTAGTAGTGTTGTACAAGGTTTTTTCCCTATTTCTTTATTCTGGGCCTTTGCATTACTACTATTACTGCTTTCGTGGTTATTAGGTAAATTAGATAGTCATCAAAAAAGCTTTCAATGGCGATATATGCTGTATAGTACATTTGTTTTAGCATCTTTATTAGGATTACGACATGTATTGGATGCTATTCCTGTATCTATAGAAAACCAGAAATCTGATGTTTCAGAATATATTTATCGTGAGAAAACCCTTGAAGAAGGAGATTCTATAATGTTATTACGACAGGACAGACAATGGACCGATAATTATGGTAATACTTTTAAAGGAAAGTTTTCGATTCGGGAAAAGGATTACTTTTCCTCTAAAAAGGAATATCTTAATACCGTACAAAAACATAAAAAAGGCTCTTGGGGTAAGTTGTATCAATATCTTGTAACTTCTGATACGCCTAGGCTGGACTTAATTCTCGAAGAACTTACTACTATTAAAAACACAAATAAACTAAACCAATTTGAGTTTGCAGAAATGGTAGTGACTTTTATACAGGATATTCCTTACTCTTTTGTTTTTGAAAATGACTGTGAGTCTCCAGAAAAATATGAAGAATCTATTCGGGTGATATTAGAAGAATGTTCTGATTGCTGTATAGGTAATATTCCTTTCGGAATCCAAAACCCTGTAGGTTTTATGGGAAATTTAAAAGGAGATTGCGATACCAGAACTGTAATTATTTATGCTATTCTTAGCCATTTTGGGTATGATGTGGCTATTCTTAATAGTGATTATTATAAGCACTCTGTTCTTGGGCTGCATATTCCGGCAAAAGGAATATATAAAGTGCAGAATGGAAAACGATATTATATATGGGAGACCACAAATAAACATTTTACTATTGGCACATTACCCAAAAATTTTGATAACATAAATCATTGGCATATTGTACTAACTAACACCTAAAACTCATGCAAACGAAACTATTAACCCTTGCTTTTATAGAAATAGTACTTGCTATTGTCGTTTCTGTACTCATACTGTTTATTTCTTTTAAAATTCTGCAAAGCGTATTTTTTAAGAATGTTTCTTTTAGAGAAGATAATATGGCTTTTTCTGTTTTTGCAGCAGGAATTATTTTATCGATTGGTATGATCCTGGGAGAAATTATCCCATCTATAACCAATATGATACGACTGTCGATGTCTGGAGAAAATGAAATTACATTTGGAGAGATTATTCAATATTCTGGATTGTATCTATGTATTGGATTTATATTTGCCTTGCTTATTAATACTTCGGTTTTTTTACTTTTTTCTGCTCTTACCAAAGGTGTAAATGAATTTAAAGATATTCAACAAAATAATTTGGCTTCTGCTGTAGTAGTTACTGCTACATTGTTATCGATTACCTTAATAGCAAAAGATAGCATTAGTCTATTGATTAGTGCCCTGATACCGTATCCGGAAACTACTAATTTTCTGCTATAATAGCTTAAACACCTTATAATTATGTTAAAAGTGTAATGATTAGGTTTTTTTACGACTTAATGGATAAGAGCGTAATAAAACTAATACATGAAACAATATATAACTATACTATTCTTTGCCTTTGTAGCAGTAGTAAGTGCTCAGCAAGTAGATTATAATACTAATAAAGATTTTGTGGCAGAAGGATATGATGTTACAGAATACTTTGGCAATAAGGCAGTTAAGGGAGATGGTAAGTTTATAGCAACTCATGATAAAGTAAACTACAAATTTGCAAGTCAGGAAAATTTAGAGAAATTTAAAAGTAATCCTGATAAATATGTTCCACAATATGGAGGGTATTGTGCCTATGCTGTAGCGGTGAATAGTGAAAAAGTAGATATAAATCCTAAAACCTTTGAAGTAAGAGATGGTAAGTTATACTTGTTTTATAATTCGTGGGGGATTAATACACTGGATAAATGGATAAAAGAAGATGCTCCAAAGTTGCAAAAGAAAGCTGATACGAATTGGCAAAAAATAAAAATAAAAAAGTAATGCAGTCTTATTGAGCTGCATATAATGCTAAGTTTTTTCAATAATTGATTGGTTAGTTGACAAAGCCTGCTAGAAATAGGTTCTAGTAGGCTTTGTTGTTTTTTAAACAGTTATGACCTCTGTTTGTTAGTAATCAAAAACCTCCTAAGCATATAAAATGTAGGAGGTTTGGTTATACTCTTAACTATGTATTAGTTGAGATTTAATTCTTTTCTGGCAAGGTAAAAATCTACTTTTTCACAAGAAGTATCCTGTATTCTCTCTTCCATTTGCTTCAACGTCTTAGGAGGAGGAACGATTACTTTATCTCCTTTTTTCCAATTTAACGGTAAAGCTACTTTGTATTCATCAGACACTTGTAAACCATGCAACACTCTAAGGATTTCATCCATATTACGTCCAACATTGAGAGGATAGTACATGATAAGTCTTATTTTTTGATATGGATCAATAAAAAATACAGCCCGTACAGCTGCGGTTTTACTTTCATTAGGTTGTAACATACCGTATAGTTTAGCAACTTTCATATCCAGATCTGCTATGATCGGAAAATCAAGATATACTCCAGTCTTTTCTTTTACATTATTTACCCAGGCAAGATGAGAATGAATACTATCTATGCTTAACCCAATAAGTTTAGTGTTTAAATCTTCAAATTCTTGTTTTCTTTTTGCAAAACCACTTAGTTCTGTTGTGCAAACAGGTGTAAAATCTGCGGGATGCGAAAATAAAACTACCCATTTTCCGTCTGCGTATTCAGATAACTTCAAAGCACCGTGTGTGGTTATCGCATCAAAATCTGGTGCATCGTCACCTATTCTGGGCATACTGTTCATTTCTATTTCTGTTGATTCCATAATTCTAATATTTTTAATTTAAGTAAGAGAAAGACTTATGATATGATCCTTGAAAAAGGAAGACTATTAAGCATATGCATAAGCGCATTTTTTATTACTAACTTATTTAAGTTTATAGCTTAAAAATACCACCTGTTGAAAGGGTTAAAAATGAGAAATGTCATACTTAACAAGATCTTAAATTAATTTATGATTTAATTAATAAAGATCATCTAACGCAAAATATCGAAGCTTTTAAAAAACTGTAAATCAACTTCTTCAAAAGAAACAGTATCCACTTTTGCAAATTCGGGACCTATAGCACACCATTCTAATAATTGACTAAGTTGATTTTTATCTCCTTCGGCTTCTATGTAGACGTTTCCGTTAGGTAGGTTTTTTACATGTCCTTTAATTTTGAGTGTTTTGGCTTTTTCTTGGGTGCTTTTGCGATACCAAACTCCCTGGACTTTTCCTTCGACTGTGATGTTATAATGTTTTTGCATTGTCTGTATTAGTATTTAAAGGTATTACAAATAAACTGTTTTTTAGCGTAGTGTAATGATATGATAATTATCATATTAATTGGCGATAACATCTTTTAATTTTGATAGTATAAAAACAGATAATCATGAAAAAAATTCTTGTACCCATAGACTTTTCAGAATATTCAGAATATGCATTGCAGGTTGCAGCACTATTGGCTAAACAGCAAAATGCTGAAATCATAGTATTGCATATGCTGGGATTGTCTGAAGCCGTATTGATTAAAAATGAAGCTCAGGAGGCAAATGAAGCGATGTATTATATGAAGCTTGCCGAAAAAAGGTTTAGTACCTTTCTAGATAAAGAATATCTTAAAGGTATTGAAGTTACAGAGACTGTACAAAATTATAAGATTTTTAGTGAAATTAACGAAGTCGCTCATGAAAAGGAAGCAGATCTTATCGTTATGGGATCCCATGGTATTAGCGGTTTACGAGAAGAAGTGTTTATAGGATCAAACACAGAAAAAGTAGTACGCACATCAGATATCCCAGTATTGGTCATAAAGAACCCTGTAGATAACTTTGTTTTAAAAGAAGTTGTATTTGCCTGTGATTTTAAGGTAGAAAATATTAAAGCATATCATAATGCAATGACACTATTTAACTCCCTAGGCGTTAATATACATTTACTATATGTTAATTTACCGGGAGAACAATTTAGAAGTTCGGACCAAATAGAAGAAAGAGTAAAAGAATTCCTTTTTAAAGCAGATTCTGGTAATCTTGATATGTATAATAAGGTAGCTTGCTTTAACGATTATAGTGTAGAAAGCGGAGTCTTTAATTATAGTAAAAAGATCAATGCAGATATTATTGCGATTCCTACTCATGGTCGTCGTGGTTTGGCGCATTTCTTTAATGGTAGTATCGGTGAGGATATTGCAAATCATGCAAACAAGCCTGTGATCACGTTTAAAATATAAATCAAAAAAACCTCGCAGGTTTCTAAAATCTGCGAGGTTTGTATTATAATCGTAAGGTGTTTTTATAAGGTTCCTAAAGCAATATCAATCATTTTGCTAAAAGTCGTTTCTCTTTCTTTTGAAGATGTTTTTTCTCCCGTGACTAATGAATCAGATATCGTTAAAATAGCTAAAGCTTTAACCTTATGTTTTGCTGCAATAGTATACAACCCGGCAGTTTCCATCTCAACACAAAGTACTCCAAATTCTGCCCAACGCTGATATGAATTAGGGTTGTCTTCATAGAACTCATCAGAAGATAATACATTTCCCGCTTTAATAGGAATGTTATTATCTTTTGCATACTGTATTGCTTTCATAAATAATTCGAAATCTGCAGTAGGAGAATAGTCCGAATTTATAAATCGTGCAGTATTGATATTCGAAGTAGAAGAGGCAGCCATGGCAATAACAATATCTTTGAGCTTAATATCTTTTTGATATGAACCTGCAGAACCCACTCGAATTAAATTTTTGACTCCATAATCACTAATAAGTTCATGACTGTAAATTAAAGCAGAGGGAATTCCCATTCCAGTACCCTGTACAGAGACAGGTTTTCCTTTATAGGTTCCGGTATAGCCAAGCATTCCTCTAATTTCATTGTAACAGATAGGATTGTCAAGAAAAGTTTGCGCAATCCATTTGGCACGCATAGGGTCTCCTGGTAATAAAACTGTTTCTGCTATTTCTCCCGGTTGTGCTGCGATGTGTAGACTCATCTTATTTTATTTTGAAGTTACTATAGTGACCCCAGATGAGGTACCAATTCTGGATACACCTAAATCAATGTATTGCTTTGCTGTTTTCAAGTCTCTGATTCCTCCAGAAGCTTTTATCTGGATGTTATCCTGCACTTCATTTTTCATGAGTTTTACATCATCCAAAGTAGCACCGCTGGTGCCAAAACCTGTAGATGTTTTTATAAAATCTGCTCCCGCATTTAAGGATAATTGACAAGCAATTTTCTTTTCGGCATCGGTGAGATAGCAATTTTCAAAAATTACTTTCAGGACACGTTCTCCAATTACTTTCTTTATTACTCTTATTTCCTCTTCTACAATAGTATAGTACCCGGATTTTAAGAGTCCGATATTAAGTACCATATCAATTTCATTTGCACCTTCATCAATACATTGTTGAGCTTCATATATCTTTACTTTGGTAATTGTAGCACCCAAAGGAAAACCTATTACAGCTGCTATATTAACATCTGTATGCATTAATTCACTTTCTGCCAGACCAACATAATAACTATTTACACAAACTGCATAAAAATGATATTCTTTTGCTTCTGCACAGAGTTTTTTAATATCATCAACTGTAGCATCTGCTTTTAATAATGTGTGATCTATATATGTATTGAGTGTCATGGTTATTGGTGTGAATTTATTACTCCAAGCAGATCATTTTTTTGCAATACTCCAGATTGCCTCCAGAGTTGTTTGCCTTCTTTAAATAATATCATTGTGGGTACACCGCGAACCTGATATTTTGATGCTAAAGGTTGATTTTTATCTACATCAATCTTAACAATCTTGATCGTATCTCCCAGTTCATCTTTAACCTCTTTAAGAATAGGCGCAAGCATTTTACATGGGCCACACCAATCTGCAAAAAAATCTATCAATACTGGTGTTTTTGATTCAATGATATTGCTAAAACTACTTTTCATCTGTTTTTTTTTATCATTATGGCTATTCATACTGCCAAATCTCTTAATTGCTAAGTTATAATAATGAACCGAGAAAGTTTTTAATTAAAGAAATTAACTTACTATCGGGCGGTCATTATATTTTTTGATAAGATGCATTATAACTTTTATTGGGATTTCTATAGAATACGTTCCCGTATACGAAGGACAAATTACACAATCATCAAAATAAAATTCTACAGTATCATCATTTACCACAAAATTATTTTTATAAGCTTTAAAATCCCCTTTTGAAAGCTCCCAACAGTCATAATACAATTCTCCAGAACTAATACCGTCCTTTATAATTGTATTTATAGTAGTAAACACTTCTTCTTCTGTGCCAGTTTCAAAGAAATCATCAAAATAAATGAAATCATGTTTTTTAAGATCAAAGTTCACACAATCAAAGAGGTATGTAGAATATAGCATTCCAGAATAATAATTCTCCTTGTAAAGGACAACACTAATACGATCACTTTTTACACTATAGATTTTATAATCAATAATTCTTTTATCTCTAAACCTATCGATTTTTAAGGTGTCACAAAGTAACTCTTTGTCTTCAAGAATTTGATTTTCTGTTTTTTCAATATTCAGATAATTTTCTGAAATAAAATTATTAAATACCGAGTATAAAGGATCCATTTTCTCATTTAGGTATGGATATTTGTAATCCAGAACATAAAGATCTTCTTCTTTTAAAAAGCTCTTAGAAATTACTAATTCTTGTAATTTGGTTTTATCATCTTTGGCGGTAATTAATCGTTCTTTTTTAATAGCTTTTGTTTTCTCTTTGTTGAGCTCAAGATTTTCTTCAGAAAAAACCAATATCGTATCTTCTGCTTTTTGTTCTGTATGTTGTTCGGTTTCTTGTTGCTCTGATGATTTTTGCGGAGAGACCTCTTTTTTACATGCAATAAGGCTTAAAAAAATGAGGCAAGCGATAAGAGTTTTCATAGGTTTGTTTTTAATTCATATAAAAATAGGGCAGCAAATCATCAAAAAATATGATAATGATCATCTTGTTTAACAAATGAAAAGACGGATTTCGTTAGAAACCCGCCTCTTACTATGTAGTGTGTAATTAAAAAAATCTGTTTTCTATTTGTTTTTACAAATATGTAATCAAACTAATCATAAGAAAGCTTGATGAATACAGATAATCTTTGAACCGTTACCGGTGTTAATTTTCATATAGTCCTAATCTGTTTTTAAGTATGTTCATTTCATTTTGAATTTGATGAACTCGTTCTAGTAGACGCATGATGACTTCGACTCCTTCGAGGTTAATTTCTAATTCTTTATTGAATAGTATAATTTGTTCGATTCTGGGTAATTCGTCAGAGTTTAAAAATACGGTTTGACGAATAGTAATAATTTCAATTAATCCAAACTCATGTAATGAGTTTATGAAGGAGAATTCTATCTCGTGACGTGAACAGAATTCTATTGCTGGTATAAGATGTCCTTTAGTCATTATAATACATTTAAAGCTTGGATAATGTTCTAAATAATTCTTTTTGTTGTTTCGACAGGTTATTTGGGATTTTGATAGCATATGTGATAAAAAGATCTCCAAATTGTCCTTCTTTTTTATATACCGGAAATCCTTTTCCTTTTAGTTTGGCTTTGGTTCCATTTTGAGTTTCGGGTTTTACATTTAGTTTTACTTTTCCGTCAAGGGTTTCGATTGTAATTTCACCACCCAAAACTGCAGTATACAAATCAATATCTACTTGTAGATAGAGATCACTTTTGATCCGTTTAAACAAGGTTTTGTTTTCAATACGAAAAGTAATGTATAAATCTCCATTTGGACCTCCTCCGATTCCTGGACCTCCATGATTTTTGATCTTTATAGTTTGCCCGTTTTCAACTCCTGCAGGAATTGTAATACGAATATTTTTTTTGTTAACAGTTAGTGTTCTCTTATGTGTCTTATAGACATCCATTAGATCAAGATGTAATTCTGCATTATAATCTTCTCCTCTATATCGAGTTCTACCTTGTGCAGAACTTCTCCTTGAACCTCCAAACATAGACTCGAAAAAATCTGAAAAATCACTTTCTGAGTAATTTTTATAGTATTGCTGTTGTCCAGATCGATTGTATTGTTGCTGAGATTGCTTGGCTTTTTCAAACTCTTCTGCATGTTTCCAATCTTTACCGTATTGATCGTATTTTTTTCGGTTTTCGGGATTACTTAATACTTCATTTGCTTCATTAACTTCTTTAAATTTTCTTTCTGCTTCTTTATCATTTGGATTTAGGTCTGGGTGATATTTTCGAGCTTGTTTTCTATACGCCTTTTTAATATCTCCTTCTGAAGCATTTTTTGAAACATCTAATATTTTATAGTAATCAATAAACTCCATATGCTAACTTGAAAATTAGTTATTGTTTTTCAAAAATTAATTTTAATCGACCAAGCATCATTAATTCAGATTTGTTTTTGCCAGAAAACGCACCTGCAATGGCATTAGATGTAGTCCAAATCAATTGTTTTAGTCTATCTGTAAAAAGAGATTGGTGTTCTTTAAAAAATGTTTCGAATTGAGTAAAGCAATCTTCTGCACTCAACTCTTCATGATCAAGCCAGTCAAAAACAATCTCGATTTGAAAAGAAGCATCGACACCAAACTCATCTTCAATGTCATCTACTTTTAACCATTCTGTCTTTACAATTTTTCGTAAGGAATCGTATTCTGATTTGCGGACTACTTTATCCGATGCAGC
Source organism: Aquimarina macrocephali (assembly GCF_051627225.1). NCBI lineage: Bacteria > Pseudomonadati > Bacteroidota > Flavobacteriia > Flavobacteriales > Flavobacteriaceae > Aquimarina > Aquimarina macrocephali. The sequence goes on along the minus strand of NZ_CP151795.1, from coordinate 1,430,373 downwards.
AATTGCATAAAATAGCTTGCCTAGGTTTTGATAAAATATAATCCCTATATTTTGAGCAGTATTCATATCATAAAAAATTATCGGTTAATGAATATAAATTTAATCAGATCTGATCATATTTTTTATGACATAAATCAGTTCTGGTAATAAATCAAAATCATTACTTTTGAAGCATGAAAGTTTTCGAAAAGGATAATAATATTTTCAAATTACTTTCTGAGGCCATTTCAGAAGGGATCATTGTGGTGAACGAGGAGCAAACAATAGTAGCAACTAATGGTTCTGCGAATACTATTTTTGGTTATGACAAAGATGAGTTAGTGGGAAAACACCTTAATACTTTGATACCAAGAAAATACCATCACGGTCACAAAAAACACTTTGAAGGTTTTGTAGACCACAGTGAAAAACGACATATGGGAGCAGGGCGAGATCTTTTTGGGATACGAAAAGACGGTTCTGTATTTCCGGTAGAAGCAGGATTAAATCCATTTACAATTTATGGTAACAATTATGTAATGGCCCTTGTTATCGATATTACACTTCGGAAACAACAAGAACAGCAAATACAAGATCTAAATGCTAAGCTAGAGCATAAAATAGAAGAACGTACAGAAGAACTGCATCATACCATACAAGAATTAAAAGAAGAAGTAAAACTTCGTATGGAGGCCGAAGCTCAAACCAAAGAATCTTTAAAAAAAGAACGAGACTTAAGTGAGTTGAAAACAAAATTTCTTTCGCTTGTTTCACATGAATTTAAAACACCATTAAGTGGTATTCTTACTTCTGCCACACTTGCAGGAAAATACACTAAAACAGAACAACAGGAAAAGAGAGAAAAGCATCTCGATACCATAAAAAACAAAGTAAAGTACTTGGACAATATCCTTAATGATTTTTTATCTATCGAACGATTAGAAACAGGTAAAGTAACCTATAAATACAGTCAGTTTCCACTAAGTAAAGTTGTTAATGAAGTGGTCTATGATGCTAATATGTTACTTAAAGACGGGCAAAGAATAAATTACCCTAAGGATATTGATGACTATGTTATAGAGTTTGATGAAAAGATTTTGGAGCTTGCACTCACTAATTTAATTAACAACGCCATCAAGTATTCTGGAGAACATACCACTATAGATTTACAGGTATGTTTTGAAGATGATATCCTTACATTTAAGATTATCGATCAAGGTATTGGTATTCCTAAAAAAGAACAAGATTTTATTTTTAAGCGATATTTTAGGGCAGAAAATGCCTTGTTAGATCAAGGAACTGGTATTGGACTAAATATTGTGAAAAGTCATTTGGAAAACCTAGGAGGGAGTATTACTTTTACGAGTAAGGAAAATAAAGGTTCTACATTTACTGTTACTGTACCTACAACCAATACTCACGAATCATGAAAACTATTCTTTTAATCGAAGATGACACAGCACTTAGAGAAAACACTGCAGAACTGTTAGAACTTTCAGATTATAAAGTAATCACCTCTCCAAATGGAAAAGTTGGGATCGTTAAGGCCAAGGAAGAAAAACCAGATATCATTGTTTGTGATATTATGATGCCCGAAGTTGATGGATATGGAGTACTAGAAGCATTGTCCTTTGATACGACAACCAACCATATTCCTTTTATATTTTTATCTGCAAAAACAGAACATAAAGAGATTAGAAAAGGAATGGACTTGGGAGCAGATGACTACCTAACCAAACCTTTTGAAGAGGAGGAGCTATTGAATGCAATCGAGAGCCGTCTTGCAAAAGCAGCATTACTGTCTAAAATTGTTAGAGATCAACAATCCTCTACTAAAAGTACTTCTGAGGATAACGGACTTAGGAATTTACATGAGCTTAAGAATTTTTTTGATGATAATGGTGAGATTTCTGAATTTAAGAAAGGAGAAGTAATCTATGAAGAAGGAGAGCATTCTAATAACATATATCTCATCCTAAAAGGAGTTGTTAAAAGTCATAAAATGGATGAGAATGGTAAAGAACTGATCACTACTTTATACAAAACCGATGATTTCCTAGGATTTACTTCGTTTATAGATAATACACCATATTTAGAATCAGCAACAGCGGTTGAAGACTCTGAATTAGCAGGAATATCAAAAAACAATTTAAAAGAGATTCTAGAAAAAAGTAAGAATATTTCTCTCGAATTAATGGAGCTACTTACAGATAATCTTTCTGAAATTAAAGAGCAACTATTACAAATGGCCTATAGTTCGGTACGCAAAAAAACGGCACAAACGATACTTCAATTTGCCGACGTATTGAATAAAAAATCTCAGGATAGTATAAAAATATCCAGAAATGATTTGGCAAGTGTAGCCGGGATTGCAACAGAAAGTTTGATACGTACATTATCCAGTTTTAAAAAAGATGGGTTGATTGAAATCGAAGGGCGTAACATAAAAATTCTGGATTTATCTGGCCTTCAGCTAGTAGAATAAAAATACAAAAGCACTCAAACTGATTTTTGTCATATTTTTCATGAGTACATCCTAATACATTTGCTGTATTAGAAAGTATTAAAAATGAAGAACATCCTGATCCCTACAGATTTTTCTGAAAATTCGTGGAATGCCATTACATATGCATTGTCATTTTTTAAAAGGGTGAAATGTAACTTTTATTTGCTACATGTCTCTCCCTTTGAAGAAATGATGGGAGGAGATTCATTTTATGGTTCAAAAGAAACAGTCTTAGAAAAAAGCACGCAAAGCGATAAAGAGCAAATGCAATTATTGCTTAAAAGAATAGAGAAACTACCTTTAAATACGAAACATAGCTTTTTCACAATTAATGAATATATCTTTTTTGTAGACGCGATTAGAAAACAGGTCAAGGAAAAGAATATTGATTTTATTGTTATGGGAACCAAAGGAGCTTCTGGGATTAAGGAAAAAACCATAGGCAGTAATACAGGAGATGTAATTACAAAAGTAAAATGCCCGGTTTTGGTTATCCCCGAAAATGCCAAGTATACTAAGCCTAAAGAAATTGCATTTCCCACAGATTATAATATGTTATACAAAAGTAGAGTGCTAAATACGATCATGGATACTCTTACTTTAAATGAAGCCGCTTTACGGATTTTGCATGTTGCCAAAAAAGAACAAGAATTAACCGATCGACAAAGAAAAAATAAAGACTTTCTAGATGATTCTATAGATGAAATAGAGCATAGTTTTCACTTCCTGTCTAACCCCAATATCGAAGAAGCGATACAATGTTTTGTTGAAAGCAGAGACATTGATATGATTACTATGATTGCCAAAAACCTTAATTTCTTCCAACGTATTTTGTTTCACCCTACAGTCGAAAAAATAAGTTATCATATTAATATCCCTTTTTTAGTATTACATGAATAATTTGTAAATGAGGAGAGAAGAAATATCGGGTTTTTATAATATAATTAATTAGGTGTAAGCTAGCCACATTGATGACAGCTAAGAATAGTTCAAAAAACAAAAAAATGGGCACAAATTTAATTCATAAATATAATATTCCTGGACCTCGATACACAAGTTATCCTACTGTCCCTTATTGGGATATCAATACTTTTTCATTAAAAAAATGGACAACATCCATACAACAATCGTTTACAGAAAGTAATAATACAGAAGGAATAAGTTTATATATCCACCTACCATTTTGTGAAAGTATGTGCACTTTTTGTGGATGCAATAAACGTATTACAAAACGACATGATGTAGAGGAACCCTATATAAATACGATTTTAAAAGAATGGCAATTGTACCTTAAATTTTTTGAGACTAAGCCCAAAATAAAAGAGTTACATCTGGGAGGAGGTACACCTACATTTTTTTCGCCCGAAAATTTACAGTATCTAATTAATGGTATTTTCTCTGGAGTAGAACAAGCAAAAGATTGTGAATTAAGTTTTGAAGGGCATCCCAATAATACTACTAGAGAACATTTGCAGGCGTTATATGATGTTGGTTTCAGAAGAGTAAGTTTTGGTGTGCAGGATTATAACGAAACGGTACAAAGAGCAATCCATAGGATTCAACCTTTTGAGAATGTAAAATATGTAACAGAGACTGCCAGAGAAATTGGCTTCACCTCTGTTGGGCATGACATTATTTTTGGACTGCCTTTTCAAACACAAGAAGCAGTAGTTGATACAATCCTAAAGACAAAAGAACTATTACCTGATCGACTGGCATTCTACAGTTATGCGCACGTACCATGGCAGAAAGGTAATGGGCAACGAGGTTTTAAAGAATCGGATCTCCCAACAGGAGAACAAAAGCGGAAACAATATGAAATAGGAAAAAAGCTACTATCAGAAGTAGGTTATGTAGAAATTGGGATGGATCATTTTGCCTTAAAAAATGATTCACTATACCAATCTATGGAAAATCAAAGTCTGCATCGTAATTTTATGGGATATACAGCTTCCAAAACACATGCAATGATTGGTTTGGGAGTATCTGCAATTAGTGATAGTTGGTATGGTTTTGCTCAAAATGTAAAAGGAGTAGAAGAATACCAGCATTTGGTGAAAGAGGGTATTATTCCTGTTTATCGAGGGCATATTTTAACTATAGAAGATCAGATTATACGCAAACATATCCTTAATTTGATGTGTCATTTTAGTACCAAATGGGAAGATGATCATATGTATTTTAAAGAACTACCCGAGGTGTTACAGAACTTAAAAGAATTAGAAGCAGATCAATTACTGGTGATTAATGATTCTCATATTCATGTCACAGAAAAAGGACGCCCTTTTGTTCGTAATATCTGTATGGCTTTTGACCTTAGATTACAACGAAAAATACCAGAAACAATGTTGTTTTCAATGACTGTTTGATACTCTTAAGAATTTGAAAAGCTATTCTTTTTTCTGTTTTGATGTTTTGAAGCCATAGATAATTTGACCAATAAAATTTTCAGGGACTTTTTCATCACCAGGAAATCCTAAAGCTATTGTGCCGCTATCTTCGGGGATATAGTTGGTCTTAAAGATATAATCCCAAAGACTTAAACTAATTCCAAAATTCACACCATAAGAGCCTTTAGGTAATTCATAAGAATGATGATATAAATGCATGACTGGGTTATTTAGGATGTATTTAAGCGGTCCCCAGGTAATTTTTATATTAGAATGATTAAAATGACCAATTGTAATTGCTAAAAAATGTACAATGTAAGCCTGTTCTGGTTCAAAACCACCTAGAACCATTACACCAATAGTTTTAAGTGGTTTATAGAAAATGTTTTCCATCCAATGATATCTTAGGTGTGCAGCAAACCCCATTTCTTTAACAGAATGGTGTATTTTATGAAATCTCCATAAGAATGGATACTTATGAAGTAAAATATGGGTAAACCATTGCACAAAATCCAGTACAATAAAAAATAGTAGAAGTTGTACCCATGTAGAAAGATTAGAAACATCAATTATGGTTAAAGTTTTTGCAGAAACCCCAATATCTTTAAAAATTACTTCAAGTAGCTTATAAAAACCACTTATAGCAATAGCAAAAAGAAAAAAATTAAAAAACATATAGAAACCATCTAGCCAAAAATCTTTTCTAAAAACAGATTGATTTTTTCTCCAGGGAAAAATAACTTCTAACCCCCAGACTAATAATGATATAATTATAAGTCCCCAGAAATAATTGGTATACCATGGAACTTCAAATAACATTGATTTCCATGTCCATTGTATATTACCCATAAAGGAGTCGATAAATGCACTTATATATTTTTCCATAACTATTATTTTATTGTTGTTGTCTCATCTTGTTCAAAAGGCAGATCATTAAAATAACTCCATTCTACCCAGGAACCATCATAATTTTTGACATTTTTGTATCCTAGTAATTCTGTGAGCACAAAGGTGGTATGTGCAGAGCGTACTCCACTATGACAGTATGTGATGATAGTATCTGTTTTTGATGCTCCCATTCTGTCATAAATAGTATTTAGATCATCATAAGATTTAAATTTGTACGTTCCCTTATGGTCTATTGTTTCTGCCCAATCGATAAGTATACTTTTTGGAATTCTCCCTCCTTTATTAGCTCCTTTTTTTTGTTTTTTGCCGCTAAATTCATCAATATTTCTGGTGTCTAGAATGACGACTTGTTTATCAGAGTTTATGGCTTTAATGATTTCTTCTTTTGTAATATATAGTTCAAAAGTATTATTATGAAGTGTAAAAGTTGATGGAGTAATCGATACAGTATGATTATTAATCAAGCCTCCTGCTTTTTTCCAAGAGATTAACCCTCCATTTAATATTTTTACAGATTTAAAATCATAATTTTTAAGTACCCACCAGAAGCGAGCAGCATCACAGGATCCTCTATCATCATATACTATTAAGGTATCGTTATTTTTAATCCCTAATCTGCTAAATAATTGCTCAATTTTTTCTTTTTTAGCCATCATCCCGTTATAGGGGTATGAAAAGTCCTCTATGTCTGTACGCCAGATGTTTATTGCCCCATTAATATGATTTTTAGCATAGTCTTCTGCTGTTCTAAAATCTATTATTTTTATATGTTGCTGTTTTGAAAGAGATACTAATTCTTCAACTTCTATTAGATGTTTAGAACTATAATAAGTTTTTGTATCTATTTTGGTTTCTGTAGAAATCACATCCTTTACTTTATCTTTAGATTTTGTACAGGAAAAAAATAGTGTCCCCAAAATTATCATGCTGCTAATCCTGTAAATCATACCACTCAGTATTTGTTAATATTTCACGCCTTCCTTTTTTCTTGGGAGGATAATTAGTAACGAGGTAGTTTACAATGATTTCTTCATTGGTTCCTAAATCCCATAAGTTTTGAGTTTCCTGCATCCATCGTATCGTTTCTATCCATCGTTCTGTAGTCATCCTGTTTTGTATAAGGAGCTTAGACGAATGACAATTAGTGCAATTATTTATTACTTCCATTAACCCTTTGGCTTCAACCAGGCCAGTTCTTAGATGTATTCCATTTTCAATTTTGTCTTCATCTTCTTCTATGGTTGTAACATAAGTTGAATTAAACTCTTCTTTTTTAAATGCAGACAATGTAGGGTCAACAAGAAGATAAACCCCACTAATCGTAATCATTCCAACCATAATGAATAGTATTACCAAAAGTCGATAAATAACTTTAACATAGTGTCTGAATTGATTTTGCTGTTCCATTTATGTGACTTTTATTGCAATACGGTGACAGGCATTATTTAAGTATCCCTTAGGATTCCAACCGGGGAGAATCATAGGCTGGCTAACACCTTGTGTATCTGTGGCACGTGCCCAAACTTCATAGTATCCTTTTTTCGGAAAATTAATAGTCGCATAAAAATGCTGCCAGGCAAGACGATTTACAGGTTTTTCTATTGAACATTTTTCCCAGGTAGCTCCAAAATCAATTGAATATTCCATTTTATCGACTTCCAATTCGCCAGCCCAGGCATGCCCTCTAATATTTATTTTTTTTCCTTCATCAATCATCGCTCCTGATTTAGGATGTGTAATTAAGGATTTTATAGGCATCGATTCTATGATACACATATCTTCATCACTTACTTTTTTACCAGGTGCTACTGGTTCACAAGGTATTCGATATGCAGTCCCTTTCATTTTGGTGCCATCGTGTATTTTGTTACGGACACTAATTCTGTTGATCCACTTACCAGAAACAGAAGCAGGCCATCCTCCAACGATCAAACGTAGAGGATATCCATGAACTAATGGAATATCTTCTCCATTCATTTGAAAGGCTAATAGTGTTTCATCCTGAAGAGCTTTTGCTACTGGAGCTCCTCGGGATATAGGTTCTTTATTGGGATCTTGACTTAAGTGAGTATCGGCAGCATGATACCCAATGTAAACGGCATTATCTTTTATGCCTACATCTTCAAGAAGATCTCGTAATCTAATACCTGTCCAATTTGCACAAGAGACCGCTCCAACGGTCCATTGATTGCCTTTTGCGGGAGGGTCAAATTCACTACGGCCGTTACCTCCACATTCTAAGGTTAGTTGGTAGGTATGTTGTTTAAATTTTGATTTTAGTTCAGTAAGTGTATAGGTTTTCTTTTGGACTACAGATTCTCCATCAATTGTTAACGTCCAGTTTGTAGCATTTATATTTTTGGGAATTAGACCATTATTTCGAATAAACATATATTTGTTAGGAGTCACTTTATCATCCAATAAATGAGCTTTAGCCTCAATATTCCAAGGTTTGTCATTTAAAATGACCATTCCTTTATCTTTTTTGAATATTTTGTAAGGGTCTGAACCTTGCAATGCCAGTGGCTCGTATCCTTCGGGCATTATAGCTCCAAAAACAATATCATATCCTATGACTGCTACCATAGAACTTAATACCGTTTTTTTAACAAAGTTTCGTCTTTTCATTTGGTAAACAGTTATTGTTTTACCTCATAAATCTAACGTTTTTCATTCTTTATTTCAGTAACAAAGGTTACATATATGTTCTGGTAAGTACAGTCGCGTATTTTATTGAAGTGAATTTATGGGAGTAAATATTATCGAAATACACTATTAATGGCACTCAAAATTTGCAGAAACTATTTCGGTTACAGGTTTAGGAGAAAGATACGGGATCCCTAATCCAAGACCTCGTATAATAAATAATAATCCGATTATGACTACAAATACAGGAATCATTTTTTGAATGTGTTGCCGGGCTTTTCTGTTTAAAAAATTCCCAGCATATACAGCCATTGTCATTAAAGGTATGGTTCCTAATCCAAAAAAAGTCATATACAAACTACCTTTGAGGATATGACCAGAAGCAATGGCTCCAAAAACAGCCATATAAACTAAACCACAGGGCAAAAAACCATTTAAGAAACCAATGGAGAGAAAAGTATCTGGCGTTTTCTTTTTCAAGGCAGCCCCCAGGGCATTTTTGACTTTGGAGATAATTTTGTAAATCGGTTTTGAGAAATTATATTTAGAAAAAATTTGATATGGGATCAATATAACTACGATCATCAAAACGCCAACTCCAATAGATAATTTTTGCTGTAATCCAAAAAGATTTAAACTCTTCCCTATGATTCCGAAGAATAATCCAATGATACTATAGGATAATAATCGCCCAAAATGATATAGAAATACCTGAAAGAATTTTTGAATGGTATTAGATTTGTTTACAGGTAGCATAAAGGCAATAGGACCACACATTCCCACACAGTGAAAACTACCCAATAAACCTAATATGAACGCAGATATAAGCATTTAATATGTAAATGATTTTTTAAATAAATATGAAGTATTTTCATATTTCCAATCAATAGTGATATTCCAACGTCCTTCTAGTAGATTCTTATCTTCAATTATTAATTCTGAAGTAGAGAGTGAAATAGGAATTTCGAAATCCAACTTTTTATTCGATGGTCTGTAGAAGGATATAGTGCCAGAAATATCATTATAGTTTTTATCTTCTGGAAAAGAGATGGCTAGACCTTCTGCTGTTTTTTTAACGATAACATCTTTTAGTAATGTTTTTGAGTTTTTTTCAGCATTGATTTCATTCTGAAAAGCAAGTTCTTGTTTATAATAATCTTCAGTTACCAAATCGTGTTCATAGTCTGAATTAGTATTCATTTTTACAACAAAATATAGGATAAAAGAGATAAACCCTATAAATACTAATACGATGGCGGTTCCCCAGTTTATTTTCATAATATCTTTCTTTAGTTCTGTTATGGGTTTGACCTATACCAGAATGACAAAAAGGAACAAAATACTTGTCATTCAGGCATAGGTTGAAAATCCACTATAATTTATAGTTTTATATTTTTATTACCTATAACTTCTAGGTCCTAAAAATGCAGTAATCGTTGTTTCAATTAATTTGTCATTACTATATACTCCGATTTTTAATCGGTCACTGTCCCCATTTAGAGCAGCACCATTGATTTCAATAAACAAAGTGCCTTCGGCAATTCCCTGTTTAGGAACATTAAAATTCTTATGAGTAACTAGCTCTATTTTCCCTTTATGGGACATTAATTCAAAACGAACATCTTTAATTTCTGCCGTGGTTTTATTAACCAGTTTATAGGTGTATACGTTACTAATGATATTATCATTTTTTCTCTCGTATAATTGCCCTGGTAATCGTAAGATATTTGCTTCTACGTCGTTTCTTAGAAATGACATTCCTAGTAAAACACCAGTTAGAATTACCAGAACAGCACTATACCCTTTTAATCTTGGGGTGAATTTAAATTTTGCTTTTTTAGCAATGTTATCTTCACTGGCATATCGTATTAATCCTTTAGGAAGGTTTACACTTTCCATCATATGATCACAGGCATCAATACAAGCCGTACAGTTTACACATTCTAGCTGTGTACCATTACGAATATCAATTCCTGTCGGACAAACATGTACACATTGAAAACAATCAATACAATCTCCTTTCCCGGTAGAAGGACGGTCTTCATTTTTCTTAAACTTGGCTCTTCCTTCTTCTTTCTCTCCACGCTTATAATCATAAGCAACTACAATTGATTTAGAGTCGAGTAGCACACCTTGTAATCGTCCATAGGGACATGCAATAATACAAACTTGTTCTCTAAACCATGCGAATACAAAATAGAAGACAGCCGTAAATATAAGTAAAGAGATTAGGGTGCTTACATGTTGAAAAGGTCCATCAATGATATATCGTAACAACACATCACTTTCGATCAAATAGGCTAAAAATATATTAGCAATTAGGAACGAGATGATAAAAAATATAATCCATTTAAGGATACGTTTTCGAATCTTTTCTGCATTCCAAGGTTGTTTATTTAGACGTATTTGTTTTCCGCGATCACCTTCGATCCAGTATTCTATTCTTCGAAAAACCATTTCCATGAAAATCGTTTGCGGGCATATCCACCCACAAAATATCCTACCAAAAGCAACGGTGAATAGAGTTATAAATATAACACCAATGAGCATGGATATCACAAACAAATGAAAATCTTGAGGCCAAAATGGTGCTCCAAAAATGTTAAAACGGCGTTCTAGGACATTAAATAGTAAGAACTGGTTACCGTTAATTTTGATGAAAGGAGCAGAAATAAGAAATATCAATAATCCATAACTCACCCATTTACGATAATCGTAATACTTACCATTAGGTTTTTTGGGATACACCCATGCACGTTTACCCTCTTCGTTTATGGTGCCGATAGAATCTCTAAATCTTTCGTTTTCGGGTGTTTCCAATGGTTTTGATTTTATTCGTTCAGTACTACCTACAGTTGTTAAATTCGAAACAGATTCAGGAATTTCTTCCTTCTACTTTTTTATTTCTGTGCATCGGGGTCAGTCCAAATTTCTCCTTGTGCTTCTTTTGGTTCGGCTGGAGTTGTACCTACTAATGTGATAATGTAACTCGCCACTTGCGCCATTTCAACAGGTTTTAGAGTTTGTTTCCAGGCAACCATTCCTTTTCCATCTCGACCTCCTTCAGAAATTGTTCTAAACACATTTTTGATACCTCCTCCCAGAATCCAATGTTCATCAGTAAGATTTGGTCCAATACCGCCACCACCATCTGCCTTATGACAGGCAACACAATTGGTTGTATAAACGGCTTTACCTGCATTGATATCAGAAGCATCTGTTAGTAATGTAACAGTGTTTACATCAACCAAATCTTTGGCCGTTTTTTTGTATTTTTCGATTGCAATTTTAGCTTCGGCTACTTCGGTTTCATATTCTTCTGCCTGGGTATATTCATTAAATACATGAAAACGAACTAAATAGGCTATACCAAATATAATTGTAGCATAAAACATATAGACCCACCATGGTGGTAAATTATTATCGAGCTCTTTAATCCCATCATAGTTGTGATCCAAAATGATTTCTTCTTCACTTTCTACTGGTTTACTGTCGAGGAGCTTTAAATAGATGTTTTTAAACCATCTAAATTGCTTTTCTTTTTTAGCTTTTTCTGCCAGAAGATAACGCTCTTGTGCATCGGGTTTTAAGGAACGAAACAGGATACTTCTTAATGCTTCTAAACTAATTTCTATTGCTATGATAAATAGCAGAACCATTCCTAATACCAACCAGGTAAGGGGTTGTGTTATAAATGCAGATTGTTCTCCTGATTCTACAGTTACTTCTATTAATAGATATGCTATGAATAGAAAAGCTATAATTCTTATATAGGATGCAGTACTTCTCATAACACGTTTTCGTTTTCAGTTTCTAATGGAATTTGACTAACTTCTTTTATATGTTCTTTTTTTGCGGTGAAAACCCACCAGAATAATGCGGCAAAGAAGATGAAAAAGATAAGTAACGAAATCATAGGGTAGATTTCAATGCCCTCAATACTTTCCATATGGCCTTTTATAAATTTTAGCATGACGTTTATTCTTTATTTTGAACTACAGTTTCTTCGTTTTTAACTTTTATATCGGTTCCTAACCGTTGTATGTAGGCAATTAAGGCTACAACTTCTCTATCTCGCATTTCGATGAAATCCAATCCGTTTTCCTGTGCATATTTTTTATCAGCTTCGTAGGTTTTTACAAAATCAGGATCGGTATACAAGTTTTTCTCTATAGTAGTTGCTTGCTCATCCATCCATTGCTGTGCTCTGGTAATTTCTTCGGGAGTATAAGGAACACCAAGAGTTACCATAGCATTCATTTTGGTTTCTGTATTAGATCGATCAAGCTTGTTTTTGATCAGCCACTTATAACTTGGCATAATAGATCCAGATGAGGTTGTTTGTGGATCATAAAAGTGATTTAAGTGCCAGTTATCAGAATATTTCCCTCCAATTCGCATTAAATCTGGTCCCGTACGCTTACTTCCCCATAAGAAAGGATGATCATAGACATATTCACCTGCTTTAGAATATTCTCCATATCGCTCTACTTCACTACGGAAAGGTCTGATCATTTGCGAATGACAAGACACACAGCTTTCTCTAATATAAATGTCTCTTCCTTCTAACTCAAGAGGAGTATATGGTTTTACGCTGGTAATCGTTGGTATATTAGATTTTACCATTAGCGTAGGAACTATTTGTACGATCCCACCAATTAAGATTGCTATGGTTGCAAAGATGGTTAGTTTCACAGGTCTTCTCTCTAACCAGGTATGATATCCTTCTTTAACGGTTCTATGTTTGGTCACTTTGGCAAGTGGAGCAGCTTCTGCAAGTTCATCTGTAACGGTACTACCATTTCTTATAGTTTTAATTACGTTATATATCATGATAAACATTCCGAAGATGAATAAACTACCACCGATAGCACGCATCCAGTACATTGGGATGATTTCATTTACAGTTTCTAAGAAATTACCGTAAGTAAGTGTTCCATCTGGATTAAATTGTTTCCACATAGAAGCTTGTACAAATCCGGCAACATACATAGGTAATGCATACATAATGATCCCCAGAGTACCAATCCAGAAGTGAGCATTAGCCAATCCTGTTGACCACAATTTAGTTTTGAACAGTCTCGGAATTAACCAATAGGCCATCCCGAAGGTTAAAAATCCATTCCAGGCTAATGCACCAACATGAACGTGTGCAATAATCCAATCACTAAAATGCGCAATGGCGTTTACATTCTTTAAGGATAACATAGGTCCTTCAAAAGTGGCCATACCATAACCAGTAATGGCAACTACCATAAATTTTAATACAGGATCGGTACGTACCTTATCCCAGGCACCTCTCAATGTTAGTAACCCATTAATCATACCTCCCCAGGATGGAGCAATTAGCATAACAGAGAATGCTACACCAAGATTCTGTGCCCAATCCGGTAAAGATGAATATAAAAGGTGATGAGGTCCTGCCCATATATAGATAAATATTAAAGACCAAAAGTGAACAATAGATAATCGATATGAATAGACTGGCCTATTTGCAGCTTTTGGAATAAAGTAGTACATCAAGCCTAAGAAAGGAGTAGTAAGAAAGAATGCAACCGCATTATGACCATACCACCATTGTACTAAAGCATCCTGAACACCTGCATATACCGAATAACTTTTTAAAGCACTTACGGGTAATGCAAGACTATTAAAAATATGGAGAACAGCTACTGTAACAAAAGTCGCCAGATAAAACCATATAGCAACATACATATGGCGTTGTCTTCTTTTTAAAATGGTTCCAATTAGATTCCACCCAAAGGCTACCCAAACAATAGCAATTGCAATATCAAAAGGCCATTCTAACTCGGCATATTCTTTTGAAGAGGTATATCCTAACGGAAGTGTAATAGCCGCACCAACAATGATCAATTGCCACGCCCAAAAGTTAACGTTACTAAGTGTATCATTAAACATACGGGTTTTTAACAAACGTTGAGTAGAGTAGTACACTCCTGCAAATATGGCGTTACCAACAAATGCAAAAATAACAGCATTGGTATGCAATGGTCTTAATCTCCCAAAGCTTAACCATGAGATTCCATCTGTTAGATTAGGGAATAAAAATAGAAACGCCAGTAGCAAGCCTACAGACATCCCAACAACACCCCAGAGTAGAGTGGCATATAAGAATTTTTTTACGATTTTATTATCGTAATAGAATTGTTCCATTTCCATATTATGATTGTTTAGTTTTAGTGGATTCTGAAGATTTTTCTTTGCTTTCTTTTATAAGTTCATCATCAAAAAGCATCCTAACAGAAGGAGTATAGACATCATCATATTGACCATTTCTGACCGATATAATAAAGCTAATAAAAAAGACGATGGCAACGATAATACTAATCGTTAAGAGTATATAGATTACACCCATGCTTACTTTTGATTATGAGTCAAAAGTATGCGTGAACATTTTCTAAAAAAATGACATTTATCAGGTTTTATTAATTAAGCCCATTCTTAGCAAGAATATCTAATTTATTGACCTTTTATAGGCGTATAATGTTAATAATTGTTAAAATAGTACCTTTTTATACATAGTACTGTAACAAAAATGATTTATCAACGTCTAGTAGGTATACATCAATTATAAAAACAGAAATTATGAGAACTTTAGACAACAATCAAATCACTAAAAAATTAATTACGACCAAAGGTTATGTTTGGAATTCAAAAAGACGTTACAGATAATTTTAAGTACAACAATTAAAAACAACAACAATTTATAAACCAATCAAAAAACAGAAATTATGAGAACTATAGACAATAACAGAATCACTAGAAAATTAAATGCTCCTATCGGATATACTTGGAACTCAAAAAGACGTTACAGATAATTTTAGGTACAACAATTAAAAAAACTAACAATTTATACATCAATCAAAAAACAGAAATTATGAGAACTATAGACAATAACAGAATCACTAGAAAATTAAATGCTCCTATCGGATATACTTGGAACTCAAAAAGACGTTACAGATAATTTTAGGTACAACAATTAAAAAATTAACAATTTATACATCAATCAAAAAACAGAAATTATGAGAACTATAGACAGTAACAGAATCACTAGAAAATTAAATGCTCCTATTGGATATACCTGGAATTCGAAAAGGCGATACAGATAATTCATATTTATCAACCTATCCCAATACCTTGGGATCAAAAACTAATCATCATGAGAACTTTACGAAATATTAGAAAACAACTAAAAACAGCAACACAAAAACAAAATATGTTTTTGGATTGTGCACCAAAGCTTTATAATTATGAAGACACTTTGTTCACGGGAGTTAAGCGCTACGCACATTAAGTTAAGAATTATTAGATACTAAAAGGCCGAATTTTAATTAAAATTCGGCCTTCATTTATTTTTTTCTAAACTGTAATTTTCCTGTTTCTATCTTGATGGCAGTTTTTGCCAGTATAGTAAAAACGAAGGCTCCTAAAGCCCAAATACCCAGAGTTACTCCAATTTCTATTCCCGTGGGAGTGTATTCCGAAATTTTTCCATAAGGTCCAGGGATAAAACCAGGAACAATCAAACCAAATCCTTTTTCTATCCAAATTGCTATAAAGAGAATAAAGCAACAGAAATATAACACTTTTAAATTGTTGCGTAGCTTACCAAAAGTTAGCAATACGGTTGCTAAGACATTTAAAGGAATCGCTGTCCATATCCACGGTAACAACGCTGTTTTACCTTGTAGGCCAAAGAATAAGTAATATGCGCTTTCACTATGGTGTGTTGGAGCATAAAATTCTTTAAACAACTCCGATATTAACATGATCAGGTTGATTTGAGCCGCTACAGTAACGATCATACCAATTTTTTTGATCGTTTTATCTTCTATTTTAAATTCGGTAAATGTTCTGATGATTGCCAGAACAAGAATAATCAAGGCGGGTCCGGCGGCAAATGCTGATGCCAAAAATCGAGGGCCTAATAATGCATTGTTCCAAAAAGGACGAGCTTGTAAGCCTTGATATAGAAATGCAGTTACCAAATGAATAGCTACTGCCCAAAATACAGATAAAATTGCTCCCGGCACATAGATTTTTGGATTAGGCACTTTTCCCTGATAACGTGTGAACAAAATGTAAAACGGGATCGAGATGTTTAAAAATAAATATCCGTTAAGCACAATAACATCCCAGGTTAACATTGAAGCGGGAAAATTAAAGACTCCGATTCCCGGTATCATATGCCACAATACAGATGGTCCACCCATATCTGCTACAACAAACGCTAAACACATAATCAATGCTGCTACGGCTAGTCCCTCACCAATAAGTACGGCTTGTTTAAAATCAATATCTTTTAATACGTAAGTCGGCATAACGAGCATTACTGCAGCTGCAGCAACACCAACAAGAAATGTAAAATTAGAAATATACAGCCCCCAGCTTACTCTATCGGTCATTCCTGTGACACTTAGACCGTGTTCTATTTGTAAAGAATAACAGTACATACCAATGAGCATGACAAAAGTCAAAAATGCCATCCAGATGTGGTATTTTTTTGAGCCTTGAGTAGTAGTATCTAGGCTATCTTTAACTAAACTTCCAAAAACTTTAAGTCGTTTCATGTGTTGTTTTTTTGGCGTGCCCATAGGGTCGGGCTTTTCACTATATCTTTTCTTACCTACTTCTCGTTCTTCGACAAGCTCAGAGTGACATCTCGAAGTGACAGAAAAGGATGCCGTTTCAATCCCTCACGCAATTTTATTAATCCATAAAATACCAGAACTTAGGTTCTGTCCCAAGATCTTCTTTTAGTCTAAACACTTTTTTATTATTGAGTACCCATCGTATTGTACTTTCGGGATCTAATAAATTTCCGAAAATTCGTGCTCCTGTTGGACAAGCCTCTACACAAGCAGGATTTTTACCAGCCCGTGAACGCTGCACACAGAAAGTACATTTTTCCATTACTCCTTTTTTACGCATACGATTCCCCAGGTAATGTTGATTTTTGTTAATCTCATTTTCGGGAACTTCGGGAGTACTCCAGTTAAATCGTCGTCCGTCATAAGGACAGGCAGCCATACAATATCTACAACCAACGCACCAGTCATAATCTACGACTACTAATCCATCTTCTTCACGCCATGTAGCTTGTACAGGGCAAACTTCTACACATGGGGGATTATCACAATGAAAACATTGTGTTCCCATATAAAAATGACCTTCTGCCGGGACTTCATGGTAATAATTGTCATCGGCTTCATCAAACTTAAGACCTTTACCATCTTTCATTTCATGAATCCGAATATATTCCATCTGCGAATTTCGATCCTGATTATTTTCTTCAACGCAAGCACTTACACAATCCATGTAGCCTTGACATTTAGAGATATTAAAAGCATATCCAAACAGCACATCTTTCTCAGCATTTTTAGAAGACATATCAATATTTTCCCCTTTTCGCAATTGATAGGAACGAACTAATCGGTCGACTGTAGCTTTCTTTTCATCATCGGTCATTAATTTATAGTTACCCTTAAATTGTTCTTCCCAATCGATTTGTGCTTTTTCTTTGGTTTCTTCTCCAGTAGTCAGATTACAAGACGTACTTACTGCTCCGGCTCCGATGACCAAACTAGCGGTTAGTTTCCTAAAAGCAGTTCGGCGATCCATTTGTACATCAAAAACTTGGTCAAAACCATCTTTTTTGCGTTCATCGCCAATAGCAGCATCTACGGCAGCATCAAATTCCTTATCACTAATTTGATCTTTAGTATGAGAGCCGCATCCGCCAGATGTTTTTCCACAACCACAAGAACCCGTATTTTGTTTCTTTTTGCTATTTAGGTTTAGAGAAAACCATTTTTTAGTATTGTCGCTCATTGTTAAATTGTTAAGAGGTATTACATGAAAGTGTGATAGCTAAACTATTCTCGTTCTTTTACTTTTTGAGTATTATACCCGGCAGGCCACCTGGTTTCAAAACCTGGATTGTGTGGGTTGTGGCAATTTACACAGGTCATTGATGCTCTGGGAGGAGCCCATCCTCCTAGCTTTTTGCCATGTGCACCACCTTTCCAATCTTTAAACTGTTTACTGTGGCATTGGCTACATAATTTATAACTTCTATTAAAATCAATGCTTGTGCCTGTTAAACTAGTTAAGTTGTCCATATCATTACCATTATGACAAGTAATGCAGTTCATAGTATTTAAATCCGCATGAGCCAGCTTAATATCCCAATGTGCTTTTTTTGAAGGATCTTTACTTTTTAATTCTTCTAGTGGTTTGGTATGACATTCGGTACAGGCGTATGATTTGATTTCACTTTTACGTTCAGGAATCAAAAATGTATGTGCTCCTTCTGTAATTTTGATTGTTTTAATACCTTCTAAATACTGTTCTGAGGAAATAGAGGTACCGTGATAATTTTTACTCTTGGCCTCTATTTTATCCGTAATATTATGGTATTCACCTTCTCCGTGTTTACATGAAAATAATATGACGGCAAGGAAAGTATACATCAGAATATGTATGTTATTATATCTATTCATTTTCAGTAATATTAGCTCTGGTGAAAACTTCAATATCAGTTACTGCTTTATCTCTAGGAACATGACATTGCCTACAATTTATACGCTCTGGATGAGATACTCTTATCTCTTTTGGAGCTGCAGGTCCAGCATGGCAAGACAAGCAATTTTCTCTCATCTGTATTTGATGCGGGATCATTGGTGGACTCCCGGGTAAAGCATTATTTATCCCAACTTTTGGAGCATAAGCCTTTGCAAAACTATTTTCAGTAAAGAGAGTTTCAGTCTTTTGTACTACATGGCATTGCCTGCAATTAACCATTTCTGGATGTGGTGTAACTGGTGCATATGCATTGAACTTTTGTACAAAACCTCCGTTTTCATGACATTGCAAACAGGTATTTGCTCCTAAACTCATTTCTTCCTTTACAGGATGCGGGATACTGGGCGGCGCTCCAGGATATGCTCTATTATCATAATAAGTGTCTAATGATCTTTGATGTTCTTCATCAACGGGCATATTTGCATATTCTAATGCCAATCCAGAACGCTTGAACACACCGCTCTCTGACGGGATGAATGTATCTGTTGAATTTCCCTCAATAGGGATATAACTTTCTTCCAAACCTTCTTGATAACTATAATTCCAGATAGTGATAAAGGCTATGAACAACAATAAAAAAAGTGATATGATTCCGAGTCTCTTTTTCATAACCTATGCTTTTTCAACTTTAACAGCACATTTTTTATAATCAGGTTCTTTAGAAATTGGGCAGAAAGCATCCAAAGTAACGTCATTAATTAGCATGTTTTCATCGAAGAAAGGGACAAAGACCTGACCTTTGGTAGGTAATCCTCTTTTGTTTATCGATGCGGGTAATATACATGAACCTCTACGTGATGTTACTTTTATATTTTCGCCATCTCTAATTCCTAATGCTTTTGCATCTTCTGGGTGAAATTCTACATAGGCACTTGGCATCGCTTTATGTAATACAGGGATTCTACGTGTCATAGAACCTGTATGCCAATGCTCGATAACTCTTCCGGTATTTAACCAAAAAGGGTATGCTGCATCGGGAGATTCTGCTGCCGGTTCATAAGGACGTTGCCATATGACTGCTTTTCCGTCTGGTTTTCCATAAAAATGAAAATCTTCACCGTTAGAACAAGCCGGATCATATTTTGCATTAAAGCGCCATTGTGTAGATTTTCCGTTTACATAGGGCCATATTGCTCCGGATTCTTTCTTAAGAACTTCCAAAGGTGCCATTCCATGTTTTGCTCCTTCATGAAACTGTCTATATTCATTATAAATTTCTTCAACGTGGTTTTCTTCACTATACGGAAATAAATCACCATACCCCAAACGTTTAGCAACTTCAATTGTCATCCATGCATCTGGAGTTGTTTCTCCGGGACCATCTACCATTTTATCCCAATGTTGTGTTCTTCGTTCAGAGTTTCCATACAATCCGCTTTTTTCTATATGCCATGATGCTGGTAAAATTACATCAGCTACATCAGATGTTGGCGTAGGAAAAACATCAGAAACTACAACAAAACAAGAGTCTTTTTCCATACCTGGGCGATATCTACCTGTTTTTGGTAATGAAACCAGTGGATTAGTTACTTGCGTCCAAATAAATTTAATATCCCCACGATCAACAGCTCTAAACATTTCTGTAGCATGATATGTTGGTTTAGAAGGAATATTCTCATAAGGCACTTTCCATATTTTTGCTGCCAAGCGTCTATGTTTTTCATTCATTACAACTCCTTTAGGCAACTTATGAGTAAAAGTACCTACTTCTCTTGCAGTACCACAGGCAGATGGCTGCCCTGTTAATGAAAATGGTCCATTCCCTGGTTGTGAAATTTTTCCGGTAAGTAAATGAATGTTATAAACTAAGTTATTCATCCAGGTCCCTCTTGTATGTTGGTTCATCCCCATACACCAATAAGAAACCACCTTTTTATTTGGATCTCCGTATATAGAGGCTAAATATTTAATATCTTTTGCAGATACTTTTGAATACTTAGCTACCTTTTCTGGAGTATAATCGTTTAAGAATTTTTTATAAGCTTCAAAATCTATTTTTTGTGGTTTGTCTTTAAATTTGTAATTATCTTCCAGACCATATCCCATATTGGTTAGCCCTTTGCTAAAGTTGCAATGTTTTTCTACAAAAGATCTGTTTACCCATCCATTATTAATAATTTCATAACAAATTGCATTGGCAACGGCTAAGTCGGTTTGAGGCTCAAATAATATAGATTTATCAGATGCAGTACTAGAACGTGTTGTACGTGTAGCAAAATCAATAATCTTAGCACCTCTTCTGTTTTTTTGTTCGAGCATTCTGGAGAATAATACCGGGTGCATCTCTGCCATATTATTACCCCATGTAATGAAATAATCTGCATGGTCGATATCCTCATAACAGCCCATAGGTTCATCAGCACCAAAGGAGGTTAAAAAACCTGTTACTGCACTTGCCATACATAAACGGGCATTACAATCTAAGTTATTTGTACCGATTGCACCTTTCATTAATTTTGAAGCAACATATCCTTCCGGAATTGTGGATTGACCAGAAGTGTACATCGCTACACTATCTTTGCCATGCTTTTGAATAGTCTCCTTCATTTTATTGGCAACAATGTCCAAAGCTTCATTGATTGGAGTTTTAACGTACTGACCGTTTTTCTTTACCAATGCATGAGTTAATCTATCTTTTGATTGAATACACATGATTTGGTGGTATCCCTTTACACAAAGTAGTCCTTTATTAACACTACTCTTAGGATCTCCTTTTACGGCTACGGCTTTTCCGTTTTCGGTTCCTATAAGCACTCCGCATCCTACACCACAAAATCTACATGGAGCCTTTTTCCAATCGATATCACCGCTTGGCAATCCTTTTTCCTGTTCGTCTGCAAATAAGATTCCCGGAAACATAGTTGCTGCAGCAGTCATCGCAGACAACATAGCCATCTTTTTTATGAATTTTCTTCTGTTAGTGAGAGAGGTATACATAATACTAATTGTTTTGTGGTGTATTAAATCCAGAAACCATAGCTAATAGTTTTAGGCTTTCTATAGTGTCTAGTTTTTCTTTTAGAATAGCTTCTTCATTTTCATTTTCAGTTTCTGTAATTAAGATGAGTACATCCTTATTATTGGCTGGCATGACTTCACAGTGCTCTAGTGAAGATAGTGCATTGATAAGTTCATTTTTTTCTCCTTTTTTCGGATGTGCTAAATAACTCTTAATTGGCATAGTTTTATTATTTATTGGTTGTAAATAGAGTTGGTTTAATTGTCACCATGACCCATCCCCAATTATTGGTATTGCCATCAAAATTGTTTTTCAGTATCTCCATTCCGTCTGAAGCAAAGAGATGAGAATATCCAGCTTTGATGTTTACATTCTTTTGTAAATTATATGAAAACACAAGATCTATTTCTGTACCCAGTTGTTTAGAGTCATCTGTAGGCAAATCTGCTGCAGCCATAAAATTATGTGCAGCTACATTTAATGTAGATTTTTGACTGAATTTTACATTAGCTTTTAGATACAAGTCGATTAGTCCAACATTTCCGATATGATTTCCAACATAGAAATAATCCATTAATCCATTAAACTTGTGATTGGTACCATAAAAAGGAGTAAAGGCTTCATTATCTCCATTAGCAGGTGCTCCATTATCGTTACCACTTTGTAGTTCTCCACCAAGTAATACTTTCCATTGTTCTGATAATTTATAGTCTGCCTCTAGACCTAATAAATATGCACTTAGGTCATTATCACCCAGATCATTTCCAAATTGATAATAAAGATTAGATACAAGGCCAAATTTTCCTTTTTTGTATTTTAAATGAGTTCCTACAGTTTGACTATATCTGCTTTCATTATTATTAGAATTATCTGGATCTGTAAACTGTAATCCATTGTTAAGAAAAAGGAAGCTTCCCGAAAAACTCTCCCAATCTTTATGTAACCATAGGTATTGAATACTTTTATACGTATTCGGTGTTGTAAGTGTATGTTCTGTTAGAGATTCTTCTCCCCGGTTAAATGCAAAACCTAGATCGAATTTGAAGCTGTCTTTATTATATTTTATAAGTGCAGCATCATGACTTCTGGCTTGCTGTGCCCAACCTACGTTCCCAAAAATACGCTGATCGTCATATGCAATTTCCTGACGTCCTAGTTTTAATGATATATTGGGATTAAAAAGAATTTCTCCCCAAGCTTGATGAAGACTAAAACCATTTTTGTCTGCTGTATTGAGTTGGGGTACATCTCCCCAGACTCTTACATCTTGCAGACTTAAATAAAAGTTTAATTTTTCCATTTTATATCCAGCATTTAATCGTGTGCGCTGAGATACAAATGTTGCGGGGTCTGCATCATCTGGGAAAAGAGTTTTAAATCCATGTCTGTACTCGAATCGAGGTCGTACTTCGGCATCGATTTTTAATTGAGCATTAATATTTGTGATGAATAATGTGAAAAAAAAGAGAGTACTAAGTTTAACGAGTTTCATAGTAAGATTTGATTATAAATTAACTCCGGTAAATATTGGTTCATTAATTATTGCGTGCAATGATATCAATCAGGTTTAATATTTTTAATGTAAAAATTGACTAAATAAAAGGCGCAAAATCAATCATCATTCTCATTTTTTAATAATACTCTGAGTAAGCTATTTATTTTTCTCAGATTATAAAATAAACAAATAGTTAGATGTCTTTTTTCACCTTATAATATACGGATAAAACTATTCTCTAATGGGATCTTAAAGCATGATAATTATCATAAAGCCAATATATTAATTGAATCTAAATAAGAATAGAATTCAGGAATAAACCCTTCTCTTTTTTGAAGACAGACCTAATGTACAGTGAACTAAACTCATATGTGAAAAAAATGTTAATTACGGATGGTTTTATGTAAATAATATCTTGTTAGGAAAAATCAGTTTTAGTAATGGATATTTACTAAAATAATTATCAAGTAATCAAAATTTTTAGAAATTAGAGTGAAACCCTCGGGAGTTTATATTTCTAATATAATTATGATGAATGAATATTATTATCTATTCATGAGTGTATCCTGTATCCTTGAGCCAGTTATAATCTGGCAGAAGTTTATATGTTATGGTGCGAGTATGCTTTTCTATCTGATTATGTTCTATAAATTCAAATCTATTGGGCTTAATCATATATCCTCCCCAATGCTCTGGTCTTGGAATAGTCTGATTTTTGAATTTGGTTTCGTAGTGTTTTAATTGATTTTCGAGCACTTTTCGTGAAGAAACTACTTTACTTTGATCAGAAGCCCAAGCTCCTAATTTACTGCCTTCTGGTCGTGATTCGAAATACCCTTCAGATAAGTTTTCGGCAATTTTTTCTGCTGTTCCCGAAATTAAGACTTTCTTTTTTGCTGCTGTCCAATTAAAAGCAATAGAAACCTTGTTGTTTTGTGCTATGGCCTTTCCTTTTTCACTATTATAATTTGTGAAAAAGATAAAACCCTCCCAGGTGAAGCGTTTTAATAATACAATTCTACTTTTGGGAAAACCATCTACGCCGATGGTGGAGAGTAACATTGCATTAGCTTCATCCTCGGGATGAGCTTTATCTACCTCATGAAACCATTGTTGAAAATGTTGGGTTGGGTTATGGTCATCAGAAGTATTCATCATTATTTTGATTTTAATTTTCTTCCAGACCAGTTTGTAAGCACAGTAACATATGCAACAATTGAGATAGAACTTAATGGCATTAGTATTGCTGCTATCACAGGAGAAAGTTGACCGGTAACAGCAAAATACAGGCCTATAATATTGTATAAAAACGATAGGGCAAAACTTGATTTAATAATTGTAATCGCTTTTTTAGATATGTTAAGATAAGAGGATATGGTATCAAATTTTGAAGCATCAAGAATTGCATCACAGGCTGGAGAAAACACATTTACATTTTCTGAAACAGCAATACCTACATCACTTTGGGCTAAAGCTCCTGCATCGTTTAATCCATCACCAACCATGATAACATTTTGATCGTGCTTCTGTAGTGATTTAATATAATTTAATTTATCATCTGGTTTTTGATCAAAAAATAAAGACGTGTTTTCTGGGAGTAATTGTTTTAAATATTCTTTTTCTCCTTCATTATCACCTGATAAAATAGCGAGTTTATAATCCTTATATAATTGATTAAATACCTTTTTTACTCCTTTTCTATATTGATTGTGAAAAATGTAACGACCTTTATATTGTTCATTTGTACTAATATGAACTGCAGTATTTATGATTTCAGGATTGATGTTATTTCCCACAAAATTTGCTGATCCTATCTTGATAGTATCTTCCTTTAATTTACCTTCAATTCCTTTTCCAATATGTTCATGATATTCGTCTAAGGTTAGAATATCGTGTTCTGCTAATATATCATAAAGTGTTCTGCTAAGTGGATGATTTGATGCCCGTAAGGTGTTTTTAAGCAGGGATTCTTCCTCTGGCGTTAGTATCATTCCTTCATAAGTAACTTCGCTTGTAATTGTGGTAGTTATGGTACCAGTTTTGTCAAAAATCATGGTATCTACTCTGGCTAATCGTTCTATAACATCTGCATTTTTGAGATAGAATTTGGTTTTTCCGAAGATGCGAAGGATGTTACCCAAGGCAAAAGGTCTTGCTAAAGCTAATGCACAAGGGCAAGCAATAATAAGTACTGCGGTGAATACTTGTGCTGCTTTTGAGGGATCAACAAATAGCCAAAAAGAAGTAGCGAGTACAGCGATACATAAGATTGTAATGGTAAAATATTTACTTATCGTATCGGTAAGATTAGTAAATGAAGCAGTTTTATCTTTATTAAACACATCATTACTCCATAATTGTGTAAGATAGCTTTGTTCTACAGATTTTAAAACTTCAATTTCTATAGCTCCATAAAGTTGTCTGCCTCCTGCAAAAAGTGTATCACCTGATTGCTTAGTGACCGATTCACTTTCACCAGTTACAAAGCTATAGTCAATTTGGGCATCGCCTTCGATAAGAATTGCATCTACCGGAATTAACTCTCCATTTCTGATCAATAGTCGATCTCCTTTTTTAATATCATAGACTTGTATATTCTCTTCTTTTCTTTCTTTTTTGTGTTTTGCAACAGCAATTTTTGTTACTGCAATGGGGAAATAAGATTTATAATCTCTTTCGAAGGATAAAAAAGAATAGGTTTTTTGCTGGAAGAATTTTCCTAGTAACAGAAAAAATACCAGTCCGGTAAGGCTATCAAAAAAACCGGTTCCCCAATCAAAAATAATCTCTGTAGTACTTCTTAGAAAAAGAACCAGAATCCCTAAAGCAATCGGAATATCTATATTTAATATTTTGGATCGTAATCCCTTGTAGGCAGAAATAAAGTAATCCTGAGCAGCATAAAAAACTACGGGTAATGAAAAAGCAAACATCAACCAACGGAAAAGGTGTTTGTATTGTTCTAACCAGTATTCTGATACTTCAAAATATTCTGGAAACGATAAGAACATCACATTTCCAAAAGCAAAACCTGCAATACCAAGTTTATAAATCAAGCTTCGATTTATTTGTGTCTTCCCTGTGGTGTAGTCATCCAAACTAATATAGGGTTCATAGCCTATAGAATTAAGTAAAATGACCACTGTTTTAAGTGAAATACGATCACTATTAAAAGTAATACGAACTGTTTTTTTAGGGAAATTAACTTGAGATGCTGTAATTGCTGGTTGAAGCTTATGTAGGTTTTCTAATATCCAAATACAGGAACTACAATGCATATGCGGAATATACAGTGTGATGATCTGAGTGTTACCATCATTAAATTCTATTAATTTTTCAGCAATAGAAGCAGTATCGAGATAATCGTATTTTCCTTGAATTTCTTCAGGAATGGCGCCAGGAGCAGATTGTAAATCATAATAACAGGATAAATCATGAGTCGAAAAAATTTCAAATACAGTTTTGCACCCATTACAGCAGAATGTTTTTTGATCAAATTTGATTACCGTTTTACTGCAATCATCTCCACAGTGAAAACAAGTATGCTCTGACATAGAATTTATTTGCTACAAATATGAAAAAGTAAGCCTTTATATAATATGATAAATGTCATGATTATTCAACTGATAAAAATCATAGTTTAGGTAGTTGTAATTATCTAGTTTTGAGTGTAACATATCAAAAAAAAGTAAGCGATGAGGAAAATATTGATTCCCACAGATTTTTCAGAAAATGCCATGAATGCTTTACGATATGCTGTTGAATTTTTTAAATATGAACGGTGCGATTTTTTTATTCTACATGCTTATGCCGATGAGGTATACAATCATAATACTTTGGTTTCCCGTAAAATTTTTAATGAGCTAAAAGAAAAAATACATAAAAACTCTGATTTGGCCCTAGAGAAGGTGTTTTCAGAAATAAAAAGTATTTCACCTAATCCTCAACATGAGTTTAAATTACTACCGATGTTTGGAAGTTTAATTGATGAGGCTAATGACTTAGTTGATAAAGAAAATATAGATATTCTGGTTATGGGTACACGAGGAGAAACTGATGATCGAAAACTTACTTTTGGAAGCAATACCTTACAAGTGCTTAAATATGTAAAATGCCCTTTGTTGGTAATCCCAAGTGATTGTAGTTATAATCCGCCAAAAAATATTTTATTTCCTACAAATTATCAATTACCATTTAAACGAAGAGAACTAAAATTGTTTAGTACATTAACTAAAAGTTTTAGATCTGTTATTAATTTTTTATATATATCTGATTTTGAGAAGCTTTCTATCAGGCAAGAAGATAATAAGTATTTCTTAAAAGAATCATTATCTCATGCAGAATTGAAATTTCATCAAGAGGCAGCAGAAGACCTTACCCATGCTATAAACCTATTTATTAAGAGTAATGAAATAGACTTTTTGGTAATGGTAAATTCAAGGCGTTCTTATTTAGAAAACCTTTTAGATCAATCTACAATTGATAAAATAGGATTACGTATTAAGATTCCTTTTTTAGCGATGCAAAATTTACAACGATATTAAAATCATATAGAGATGAAACGAATTTTATTACCCACCGATTTCTCTGATAACGCATTTAATGCGATCAAATATGCATTGAATCTATTTAGAGATGAAGAAACTACTTTTTATTTACTCAATACATTTACACCTGTATCGTATCACACTGGATATCTTATAGAGAACCCTGCACCGTATGGCATGGAAGATATTGCAATGATAAATTCTAAACGTGATATAGAGCAAACAGAAGAAAAAATAAAAGAAGAGTTTGAGAATCCAAAACACAATTTTGTTAGATTATCAACTTTTAATACTCTTATAGGTGAGATTAAGGAGGTTGTTGAAAAGTATAATATTGATCTTATAGTAATGGGTACTAAAGGAGCTACAGGTGCCAAAGAAGTCTTTATTGGTACACATACTATGTATACAATAAAAAAAGTGAATTGCCCGGTTATTGCAGTTCCTTCTGGTTTTGAATTTGAAAAACCTAAAGATGTTTTATTTCCAACAGATTATAATCTGAGTATGGATAATAAATATTTGCCTTTGGTAAAAGAAATTTGTGATAAAAATATTTGCAGACTCAATATCTTAAATGCTTATTATGGAGTTACTTTAGGAACCGAACAGCAAAAGATTAAGGAGGGATTAGACAAGTATTTTAAAGATAATGCTCATATTTTTCACATCGCCGAAGGAATGGATGTGCTAGAAGCTGTAGAAGATTTCCAGAAAAAGTACAAAATCGATTTATTGATCATGATTCACAATAAACACTCTTTCTTTGAAAATCTATTATTCAAACCGGTAATTAACCAAGTAGCCTATCATACTAATATCCCTTTTTTGGTAATTCCTTCTAAAGAAAGGATAGAGTAATAATTAATTATAGACCTCATAGGTCTAATAAATATAGACAAATGAAACAAATTCTAATCCCTACAGATTTTTCTGACAATGCATGGAATACTATATTGTATGCTATAGAATTATATAGAAATGTTCCCTGTGAGTTTTATTTGTTAAACACTTATGATCTTGAACCAGTACAACTTATAAGTATTGTAAGTTCTCAACGTGTTGGACATCTTTATGAAGCGGTTAAGGTAGAATCTGAGCGAGGATTACTAATGACAATGGAGGATATCAATAACTCTAAACCAGGATTGAATCATACCTTTAAAACCATAAGTAAAAAAGGATCTTTGGTACAAAACATAAACACACTTTCAGAAAATAATTCTTTTGATATGATCATTATTGGTACCAAAGGAGCAACCGGGAGTAAAAATCTTTTTTTAGGAAGTACTACACAAAAAGTAGTTAAGAATGTATCACATTGTCCAATTCTCATCATTCCTGATGATTCCTATTTTAAAGAAATTTCGGCAATAGCTTTTGCAACAGATTTTGAACGAATGTATCATAAGGCTGAGGTAACTCCAATACTAGAATTTGCCAAAAATCAGAATGCGACTGTTAGGATGATTCATATATATGATAAACCTAACTTAGGTCCTTTACAACATTATAATTCTAGCTCATTAGAACACTATTTTAAACGTGTAAAATATGATTTTCATGTTATGCCAGATTTTTCAACAGTAGAGCATGCTATCCAGGAATTCATTGAAGAACTAGAAATTGATATTCTGGTAATGATTAATTACGAACACAGTTTTGTAGAAAGAATAATAAAAGAACCAATTATCAAAAAAATGACATTTAATACTGTAATCCCTTTTTTAGTGATCCCTGCTGATACTGCTATTTGAGAGTTTATATAGACATGAGATTTGTCATAGTATTCCTAGTATTATAAAGCTAGTTTTATAATATAATTAGTAAAACTGAAAAGCGATGAAAAGAATACTTGTTCCCACGGATTTTTCTAATAACGCCTATGGTGCCCTTTTTTATGTCACCCGTTTATTTCAAGATCAGGAGTGTAAATTCTATATTTTGAATACTTTTGATGTAGATACTTCTGTTTTAACCAGCAGAATTAATACTACCAAAGGAGATTTGTTATATCAGGAATTAAGTAATGAGTCGCAGGAAAAACTTACCGAAACACTTCATTCTATAGTTAGAGATACAGAAGATTTTAAGCATACGTTTGAAACTATTTCGGTTTCCAAAAAACTCACCGATACCATTAACAAAACAATAAAGAGTAAAAACATTGATCTTGTAGTTATGGGGACTAAGGGAGCTAGTGGTGTTAAAGAAGTTCTTATAGGAAGTAATACCGTTAAAGCCATCAAAAATATTAAGGATTGTGCGATACTGGCGGTACCAGATGAATTTGATTTTAAAAAACCTACAGAGATTGCTTTTGCAACAGATTTTAAATGTCTTTATAGTATAGAATCTTTAAAACCTCTTCTGGAGATTGTTACCGTATTTTCTTCAAATATTAGAGTAATGCATATCCATGAAGAAGAGAAATTAGACGAAATACAAGAACATAATCTTAAGAGTCTTAAAGAAAATTTCAAAGACTATAATTATTGTATTCATTGGATTCCTCGATTTACTCAAAAAGCCAAACTTATAAATGAATTTATTGATGATATGAATATTGATATGTTATGTATGTCACAATACAAACATAGTCTTATAGAAAGCATTACACACGAACCTGTTATTAAAAAAATAGGATTTCATACGCCTATTCCTTTCTTGGTTATTCCTGAGTAAAGCTGATAATTATCATAGTTTTTGTAAGGCTATATCCATAAATTGATAAGACTAATCCTAAAAGACCTAAGTGATGAAAAAAAAGATTTTATTACCCACGGATTTTTCAAAAAACGCGTGGAATGCTATACTATATGCTATAGAATTATATAAAAACGAAACATGTGATTTTTACGTACTTAATGTGTTTAATGCAACAGGTTATGCATTAGAAAGTATGATGATTCCCGAACCAGGAGAACGACTTTATGAAGAGGCTAAAGAGAAATCAGAAAAAGGCTTAAGTAAAATCGAGGAAAGGTTAAGTTTTAGAGATGATAACCCTAATCATAAATTTTTTATGATATCTGAATTCAATACTGTATTGAGTGCTATCAAAGATACTGTAGAGAAAAAGGATATAGAGATGATCGTTATGGGAACCAAAGGGACTACTAATGCTGGGGATTTGATTTATGGTAGTAATACAGTTTTGGTGATGGAAAAAGTAAGAAATTGCCCTGTTATGGCTATCCCAGAGGATGCTAATTATAAGGAACCAAAAGAAATTGTGTTTCCAACCGATTATAAAACTCATGTCAAACGTAGAGAATTGCAATATCTTATTGAAATAGCAAGGATCACTAATGCGGAAATTAAAATTCTTCATATAACTAACGATGATACCTTAGAAGAAGAACAAGAGAACAATAAAAAACTACTCATAGAATACCTTGATGGTTTACAATACAGTTTTCATACACTGCATAATATAGATGTAAAAGGAGGACTTAGCAGTTTTGTTGAAAGTAGAGGAAGTGATATGATTACTTTTATTAATAGAAAACATAGTTTTTTTGGAAGTATATTTTCAAAACCAATGGTAAAAAGTTTGGGGCATCATTCTAAAGTCCCTGTATTAGCACTGCATGATTTAACAAATTAGGTAAGTATGGGTATCCGGTTTGTCGTTTTAATAATCTTTATAACTACTTACTGGGTACTCTTTTGTAATCGTAGAACATAAAATAGATTTAAAAATATGAAACATATAGGAATCTGGATAGATAAAGAAAAGGCTCATGTCATTTTGGTAAAAGAGGATAATGAGGATATGACAACTATAGTATCAGGAATAGAGAATTTTCGCATACATGGTGGTTCTGGTACACGATTTAAAGGCGGACCACAGGATGTGGTTCAGGATAGTAAATATCTGGAGCGCGAAAAACACCAGTTTAAGGCTTATTTTAAGAACGTAGCTTCTCATATAAAAGATGCAGATAAGATCGTAATTTACGGACCTGCAGAAACAGGAGAAAAATTCAGTAAAGAATTAGAGATAAACTATAAAGAAATAAGTAAAAAGGTAAAGGATGTTATCAAAGCAGATAGTATGACCGATAATCAAACCAAAGCTTTGGTAAGATCATATTTCAAAAAAGATCAGCAGCGTATTCATTAAGGTGTTTAGTTGTATTTCATATTTAAATAATTTTAATGCAAAACCAGAATTTTGATGTTATAAAATCTTCTGGAGAAAAAGTTAAATTTTCACTCCAGAAACTTCGTAATTCCTTAAAACGAAGTGGTGCAGATGATAGAGCAATAGAACATATTCTGGGAATTGTTAGAGACGAATTATATCAGGGTATTTCTACCAGAGAAATTTATAATCGTGCTTTCGCATTACTTAAAAAGAAGAAATCTGTTTTTGCTTCAAAATATAAGCTAAAAAAAGCGATTTATGAGTTGGGGCCAACGGGTTTTCCTTTTGAACGTTTTGTCGCATCTATATTACAATATTCTGGATATCAGGTAGAAGTGGGGCAGATCATTAAAGGTATGTGTGTCTCTCATGAGGTTGATGTAGTGGCCAGAAAAAATAGTGATTACCTTGTTATAGAATGTAAGTTTCATAGCGAAGAGGGGCGTAACTGTAATGTAAAAGTCCCTTTATATATCCATTCCCGATTTAGAGATATTGAAGCTCATCATGAACATAGCGGGAAGATGATTCCTAATGAAGGTTGGGTAGTGACCAACACACGTTTTACAAAAGACGCAATTCAATATGGCAAGTGTGCAGGATTGTATTTATTAAGTTGGGATTACCCTAAAGAGAATAGCCTTAAAGACAGGATTGATCGTTTAGGGCTATATCCGATAACAGTGTCTACACTTTTAACAAATCGTGAAAAGCAATTTTTATTAAGCCGAAATATTGTTTTAGCAAAACAATTGATAGAACAGATTTTTTTTCTGGATCATTTAGGTATTTCTGAAAAACGAAAACAAAATATTATGAATGAAATCAAAATGCTATGTACAGCATAAAATAGAATCTTATGCCATCAATTAAAATTCACTTTTTGGGAGCTGCCGGGGTTGTTACTGGGTCTAAATTTTATATAGAAACTCCTCAAAAAAACATATTGATTGACTGCGGTATGTTTCAAGGAATAAAAGAATTGCGAGAATTAAACTGGCAAGATTTACCTATCGATGCTTCTTCGATTGATATTATACTGCTTACTCATGGGCATTTGGATCATACAGGTTATTTGCCAAGATTAATTAAGCAAGGGTTTGCAGGAGATATTGTAGCTACAGCACCTACATTGGCAATTACAGAAATCATTTTAAGAGATAGTGCAAAGATACACGAAGAAGAAGCCGAAAAAGCTAACAAAGAAGGATATTCTAAACATCACCCTGCGTTACCTTTTTATACCAAGAATGATGTAGAGAAAACAATTAAATGTTTTAAAAGAGAGGAGAAAGATACCTGGATCTCGTTATCTAAGGATATACAATTTAGATTCAGATATAATGGACATATTATTGGGTCTACTTTTATCGAGTTAAATCTTTATGGAAAGATATTGGTGTTTTCTGGAGACTTGGGAAGAACAGATGATGTATTACTTTATGCTCCAGAAAAACCAGATTGGGCAGATTTTCTTTTTATAGAAAGTACTTATGGTAATAAGTTGCACCCTCGTGAAGTTGTTGAAGAAAAACTCATCACTTTGATTAATGATACATTGTATAACAGAGGGATTTTGATAATTCCTTCATTTGCAGTAGAAAGATTACAAGCTTTGATGTATATACTTTGGAAACTATATCAAAAAAACCGCATACCAAACCTTCCTGTTTATGTAGATAGCCCCATGGGGAATAATGTGCTTTCTGTTTTTGAAAGCTTTCCCGGCTGGCATAAATTACCAATGAATGAATATCATGCGATCTGCAACCATATTAATATTGTGATGTCTTACAAAGAGACCTGGGAGGTTATCGATAATCCTCATCCAAAAATTGTTATTGCAGGCAGCGGAATGGTAACAGGAGGTAGAGTACTTACATATTTACAACAACATATAGATATTGATAATACTTCTATAGTACTAGTAGGTTTCCAGGCAGAAGGAACCCGTGGCAGGCAATTGCAAGAAGGAGCTCATGAGGTTAAACTATTTGGTAAATATTACCCGGTAAAAGCAAAGATTCATAATATAGAGAGCCTATCGGCTCATGCAGATCAGAAAGAATTATTAAACTGGATGAGTGAGATTAAAAATATACCCGAAAAAGTTTTTCTGGTTCATGGCGAAGCTACTGCTGCAGACACATTACGAGTAAAAATACAAGATACATACCACTGGAAAGTTCATATCCCTAAGCTATATGAGGTTATAGAGATTTTGGTTTGATTTTTTATGATAAATAAAACTTGTGCAAGGAATAAGAAACTTAGTTCTTCTTAAACTACTGATATGAAAGAAATAATAACATACGGTTCTTATGCTCCAAGTAGTCATAATGCCCAAATGTGGACTGTTGAGATACCAAAAAATAATGAGATTAAAGTGTACCCTAATTATGATAGAGTATTACCATTTGTTGATCCAAATAATAGAGAAACATGGATTTCAATAGGAGCATTTATAGAAAATTGTGTGTTATCTGCACAAGATTTAGGATATAGTTCAACTGTAACGATTAATGATGTTGAAATAATCCTTAATCTTCAACAAGATCATAATTTGGTAAAAACAAATCGAAATATTGAGCTGATAAAGAAACGTTTAACAATTAGGAAACCATATTTAGAAAAAAAAATAGACGATACAACAATAACAAAATTGATCAGCCCATCAGATGCTATCTTGTACTTTCCAATAGAAAATAAAGAAACCAAAAAAATCATTGATTATTCTTTAAATGCGTATAGTTTTCAAATGAAAGATACTAGTAAGCTTAGAGAATTGGCAAAATGGATGACTTTTTCTTATAAAGAAGAAAAACAGAGAAAAGATGGAATAACACCTGAAGCATTAGAAATAAAAGGAATTAAACGTTTTTTATTCAATCTTTTTTTTACGAAAAAATCAGTCACAGGAAAAACATTTATAAAAAGCTCTATTAAGAGTGCAAGAGAACAACTAAATTCTTGTTCAGGATATATTTTGATCACATCTGATTCTTATAGTAAAGCCGAATTGATAAAAACAGGAAGATTATTAGAACGAGTTTGGTTAGAATGTATACATAACCAAATTGCGGTTCACCCTATGAGTCAAGTATTAGAAGAAAAAGAATATTATGATTTATTAAAGACATCATTAAAGATAGACAAAGAAATACAAATGCTTTTACGAATAGGAAAAGTAAAAGAATACCCAGAAAGGATACGAAAAAGATTAGATATTAAAGATATTATTACATCTTGTAAACTACTTCCTTGTTAAAACCCACAAAACCTGATAATTATCACTTTTTATTTTATAGAGGTTAAGTACCTTTTTGGTAAGCTTTAAAAACCTGGAAAAAATGATGGCAGCAACAGATAATACGTCAGATAAAGAACTAAAAGAGATCCATTTTGATATTCTAAAATGGAAATCAAGTCTTCGATTTATAGAAGGTGAAATACTTTTTATCAATCAATTACTAAATTCTTATGTTTTTGAACCTACTACTCCAAACCTTTTTGAACGTTTGCAAGAGTTTAAAGAGCAAATTGAAGTACTAGAAAAAGAAATACAAAATATAAATCAAGGTATAAGAACACACGAAAGTGAATTGGGGGGCATGTTAGAATGTGATACTATTTCTTGCGACAATTTTTATTATAAAAATCATATTTTGGTAAGGTGTACGTTTGATGATTTCTATAAAAATTTCAGCAGATTAAAGTCCGAAGTTTTTCTTTACGCAGGTGGGGTTTTAAAAAAGAATAAGAAGTAAAGTTAAAGCTAGGTTAAAAACCTAATAAACTGATAATTATCATTTTGATAAACCTGTTGTGAACTTAACTTTAGGGTAATAATAACTCTAATAAACCTTAACGTTATGTCATTAATTAAATTTAACAAAAACAGATTTCCTTGGATCAATGACCGTGTTTCTGCATGGTTAGATACTGATGATTTTTTTGCAGACGATTTTTTCGTGAAAGACAGAAAACCTCCCGCAATGAACGTCAAAGAAAACAAGGATGATTTTGAAATTGAACTCGCGGTTCCTGGTTTTTCAAAAAAAGATATTGAAGTAACTATGGAAGATGATGTATTACACATTTGTGCTCAAAAAAGTAAAGAAGAAGTAGAAGAGGATAAGGGGTATACACGTAAAGAATTTAGTTACAATGAATTCGACAGAAAATTACAATTACCTACCAGTGTAAACCAAAATGAAAAGGTTAAAGCTACATACGAAAATGGGGTACTAACACTTAATCTCATAAAAAGAGAAGAAGCAAAAGAACAACCCAAAAAAGTAATTGAAATAGATTAACCTCTAACAGAAAGACAGAGAATAGATTTAGGGATATTATTCTCTGTCTCTTCTAATGTATTAATCTGGATCACCACGTTCCTTAATCAAGGACGATAAAAGCCTAAAATAATAACCATGAAATCATGAAAGCAAAACAACCAAGGGTGAAATATGTAGAATGGCACAGTCCAGAAGAGTTACATGAGATTTCTTTAAACTGGGTATCAGAACTTAAGTTTATCAAAGATGAACAACACTTTTTAGATGAACTTATCGAAAATCATACACTACAACTAATTTCAAAAAAAACTTTTGAAAAGAGTAAAAACATACTGCAAGAATTATCACTTAGCAGAAAGGGTATTGACCCATTGTTAAAAAAAATAATTAATCACCATAATGAACTTACCATATTGTTAGATGGAGTTGATCAACCTATCAAAGAAAAACAATACAAAGAGGATCATTGGGCGTTAACAATTGAGGTAAGTACATATCTCAACAGGTATAAAGAAATAAAAAGAAAAGTTTTTGATTTGATAAAGGCTATAATAAAAGAAAGCAAACAAAAACGTCTGTTGCGTTAATCAGGTATAATGAACATAAAAAAACAATCAATTATAAGCAGATGAACCGTATACTAAAAATCATAGTATTTTCTGTTTTGATACTCTTTTCCGGGTTTTGGGTGTGGTATGAGTATACCTATTCTATGGATACTGTAATCCCTTTTGAAGTTAATGATTCTAACCTGGAAACTAAGGTTTTGATAGCTTCACAAGGAAGCAGGTTTAAGGATTCCTTGGTCCAGAATATCCTTAAGCATTATCAAAATGATTCGGTTTATTTTAAGGTAATAGATGTGTATACCATGTTTACTGTAAATATTGATAAGTGGGATGCTTTGGTTATTATTAACTCTTGGGAATATGGGAGTCCACCCAGAAATGTGAAAAAGTTTATTAAAAATCACCCGGATCAATTAGATAAACTCATTATTCTTTCCACAGTAGGGAGTAGTAATATAGCTTTAGAAGATATTGATGTAATATCTGGAGAATCTGTTATCGAAAAAACATCAGAATATACCAATATAGTAGTAGAACGATTGGATAAAATTATAAAACCGCAGACCTTAAATAAATTTTAATAACGTAAACCTAGAAAATATGAACAAGTTATATATATGTCTTTTATTAATTAGTGGGTTGTTGTACGGTTGCACGTCTAGTGAATTAGTCGAAAACTGGAAAAACCCTGATATTGATACGTTTGAAGCTCAAAAAGTTTTGGTTATTGGAATCACTCCGGATGAAAGTGCACGAAAAGTATTCGAAAAGAAATTGGCAAAAGAACTAAAAAAAAGCGGAGTTAATGCTGTAAAAAGTTTAGACTATTTCGAGAGTTCTTTTACAACTTCTCCAAAAACCGAAAAAGAAATGATGTCTCTTGAGTCTCAGCTTATAGAAAATGGTTTTGATGCAATCTTACTTTCCAAAGTATTAGGAGTCGAAGATAAGGTAACAGTGGTAAAAGCATATAGAAACCTAGATAAAACATTTGACAGTTTTAGAGATGACTACTATGAAAATCAGGATATATATTATGATGAAGATTATTATGAGGAATATCAAATTTTTCATGCAGAATCCTCACTGTATTGTATTTGCCCTGATAAAGAGAGAGAATTAATATGGAAAGGATCTATAGATATCACAGAACCCGAAAATATTAAAAAAGCTGTAAGTGATTATGTTAAAGTATTGGTTTGGGCGCTAAAGGGGCAACAATTATTAATTATTGAAGAACTTACTAATGAAGATATTGATATATAGTGCCAAGGACTTTGAAATTCCCTTTCTGGAAAAAGCAAATAATGACAAACATCAAATTAAATATGTACCAGAACGGCTTACTCCAAAAACTGTTGAGTTGGCGTTAGGTTTTGATGCGATATCTATTTTTTCTGCAGATAATGGATCTTCTATGGTTTTGGAAAGATTGAAAGATTTTGGAGTCAAATATATAGCACTTCGTTCTACAGGATATGACAATGTAAATATTAATACAGCTAAAAAATTAGGAATCAAAGTAGCTAATGCAGCGGGATATTCTCCGCAAACCATAGCAGAACATGCCATTGCATTATTGTTAGCTCTTAGCCGCAAACTCATACCTTCTAATCATCAGGTTAATACATATAATTTTTCGTTGAGTAATCTTGTAGGTTTTGATATCAATAAAAAAACTATTGGTATTATTGGAACCGGTAGAATAGGAAAAACAATTACCAGAATAATGCACGGGTTTAATTGTGAGATCATAGCCCATGATATTTATG
The DNA here is from genome assembly GCF_051627225.1 of Aquimarina macrocephali. Lineage (NCBI taxonomy): Bacteria > Pseudomonadati > Bacteroidota > Flavobacteriia > Flavobacteriales > Flavobacteriaceae > Aquimarina > Aquimarina macrocephali. The sequence continues at coordinate 1,391,545 of NZ_CP151795.1, read as the reverse complement.
AAGATAAAAAATTGGAAGAAGAGTATCAGGTGTTGTATATGGATCTTGAAAATTTATGCAGACAATCTGATATTATCTTTTTATGTATCCCGCTCAATACACAAACCCACTATCTTATAGATATCGATCGAATTCAGCATATGAAAAAGGAAGCGATACTTATTAATGTTGCACGGGGAGCATTAGTGCATACACAAGATCTATTGCAAGCTTTAATCTCAAAAAGAATTGCTGGATATGGAGCAGATGTTTATGAATATGAAAATGGAATCTTTTTTTACGATCATTCTGAAAATAAGCATGAAGATAAAACACTACAACAACTTATTGATTTACCCAATGTAATTCTTACTCCGCATCAGGCTTTTGCAACCAAAGAAGCTCTCACAACTATTGCAGAAACAACCTTTTATAATATCAATTGCTGGCAACAAAATAAGCCTGGTAAAAACGAATTGACCCCAGAGTTAGTGAGGTAATTTGTTTTTAACTATTCCGTATAGTAAAGTGCCCAATATAGAAGAGATAAGCACAATTAAAATTGGCAAATAACCAGCTCCCAAAAGAACAAACATAGGTCCAGGGCATGCCCCGGCAAGAGCCCATCCTAATCCAAATAGAATGCCTCCAAAGATATACCTTTTGAAACTCCTATCTTTAGGAACAAAAGTTATGGGGTCACCATAAAAGGACTTTATTTTAAATCTTTTTATAGTTTGAGTAATAATAATGCCTAATCCTACCGCAGATCCAATGATTCCGTACATATGAAAGGATCCGAACTGAAACATTTCATAGATTCTAAACCACGATGCAGCCTCTGATTTGAATAATACAATTCCGAAAAAAATACCAATACCTAAATATATAATTGAACGCATATGTTTAAAAAATTAAAGGAAAAATAAAGTGTATCATAGTTAGTCCACCAATAAAAAACCCAATTACGGCAATAAGAGAAGGGATTTGCAGATTACTTAACCCAGAGATAGCATGCCCAGAAGTACACCCGCCAGCATATCTGGCTCCAAAACCTACAAATATTCCTCCGATTATGAGTAAAAAGAGTGCTTTGGGATCTGTTAAGGCTTCATTAGAAAATAACATATCAGGCATATATTCCATTCCGGCACTATTAAAACCTTTGGATTGAAGCTCTGAGACTACTTTTGGATTAATGGATACAGAATTATCTACCGATAAAAAAGTATTGGCAATGAATCCTCCTATAATTACACCAAGTACCACAACTAGGTTCCATCGCTGAGCTTTCCAGTCGAATCTAAAAAAATCCGTTGTTTTCCCTGCTCCGCAGATAGTACATATCGTTCTTAAATTAGATGACATACCAAATCTTTTTCCAACCATTAGTAATAAAAATAATACTAATGCAATTAATGGTCCCGATACATACCACGGCCAGGGGTTATAAATCCAATTCATTTATATTAATTTTTTAGACAAAGTAATTAAATTGAAAATGAGTTGTCTGTAACTTAAGTTACAGAGTTTTTATATTTTACTTTACGGTAGATGGGCACACATAATCTGTAGTTTTAATACCTACTTCTTTAATGTCCTTAAAACCTCCGGCTATATCAATAAGGTTATGAATCCCTCGACTTTTTAGTATAGATGCTGCAATCACAGAACGATATCCTCCTGCACAATGTACATAGAAGGTTTTATCGGTAGGAAATTCAGCTAAATAATCATTAATAAAATCCAATGGCGTATTATGAGCATCATCAATATGTTCTGCTATAAACTCACTTTCTTTACGTACATCAAAAACAGGAATATCATCATCAGCTATAGCATTTTTAAATTCTAATGCAGAGATTGAAGTTAAGGTATCATAGTCTTTACTTGCTTTTTTCCAGGCTTCGAAACCACCTTCTAGATATCCTAGGGTATTATCAAACCCTACTCTTGATAACCGAGTAATTGTTTCTTCTACTCTTCCTTCTGGTGTTACTAATAAAATAGGTTGTTGTACATCTGCTATTAATGCTCCAACCCATGGCGCAAATCCACCATCGATACCAATAAATATGGATCGGGGAATATGCCCTTTTACATATTCATTCTGATGTCTTACATCTAGAACTATAGCGCCGGTTTCATTAGCGAAAGCTTCAAAATCTTTAGGAGAAAACGGTCTTGTTCCTTTTTGAATTACCTCATCTATATCGGTATAACCTTCTTTATTCATTTTCACATTAAGTGGAAAATATGAAGGAGGAGGTAGTAATCCATCTGTGACTTCTTTTACGAACTCTTCTTTAGTCATATCTGCTCTAAGCGCATAATTCATTTTCTTTTGGTTTCCCAAAGTATCTACTGTCTCTTTCATCATGTTTTTACCACAAGCAGAACCAGCACCGTGTGCAGGATATACAATAACATCATCTGCCAGAGGCATAATTTTGGTGCGTAAGCTGTCATAAAGCGTTGCTGCCAACTCTTCCTGAGTCATATGTGCAGCTTTTTGAGCAAGATCCGGGCGACCAACATCACCAAGAAATAAAGTGTCTCCACTAAAAATAGCATGATCTTTACCTGTAGCATCTTTTAGAAGATAGGTAGTGCTCTCCATAGTATGCCCAGGAGTATGTAAAGCAATTATCGTAATTTCTCCTAGCTGAAACTCTTGCTTATCTTTGGCAATTGTTGCTTCAAAAGAGGGATTGGCACTAGGTCCAAATATAATATCAGCACCAGTTTCTTTAGCCAGCGTTACATGACCACTTACAAAATCTGCATGAAAATGAGTTTCAAAAATATACTTGATTTTTGCATTATCTTCATCTGCCTTTTCTATATATGGTTTTATTTCTCTTAGAGGATCTATAATTGCTACTTCACCGTTACTTTCTATATAATAAGCTCCCTGAGCGAGGCACCCTGTGTATATTTGTTCTATCGTCATGTATTCTATTTTTAAACTTTTCTTGATTTTAGGAAGAGAAGCTATGCATTTATTATTTATTATTCAAAAATAAGGCAATTATTATTGCAATACAGTAACAATTGTTACAAAGCTTATTTGTAAGTTAATTCTGTACTAAGAATATCAATAGTTTACATTTCTAATACTTCGATATTGTTTCTATTAAGTTTAACAACACCCCTTTTTTCAAGTTTTTTAAGCAGTCTGGAAATTACTACTCTAGAGGTATGAAGGTCATATGCAATTTGCTGATGTGTAGTATTGATAGTTTTGGTATGACTGATTTTGGTTTTATCTTTAAGATGTTTTAATAACCGATCATCCATATTTAGAAAAGCAATACTGTCTATGGTTTCAATGGTTTCTATTAACCGTTTATGATAGCTACTAAAAACAAAGCTTCTCCAGGATTTGTATTTTGTAGTCCATTCTTCCATTTTTGCGATAGGAATCATTACTAATTTGGTATCTGTCTCGGCAATGGCTTTAATTTCACTTTTATGATGTCCCAGACAGCAAGATAATGTCATAGCACAAGTATCTCCTTGTTCTAAAAAATACAATAATAATTCGTCTCCATCATGATCCCCTCTAAGCACTTTTATGGCACCACTAATGATCAAAGGCATATATTTAATATAGCTTCCGGGTTTGATAAGCTCAAAACCTTCAGGGATTTCTTTAAAAGTGCCTACCTGATTAATTTCTTCGAGCAATTCGTCTTCAAAAAGATGACCGTATTTATTTTTTATTTCTTTAATCATCCTTTTTTATTTTTTAGAAATAATCCTAATTGTAGTTTTGCCTCCTGATATCCGAGGTCATATATTTTATCCAAACTACTACTGCTAAAAATACCATGATTAACCAATTTCTTTGGTTGAACTATTATATCACAGAGATTAAATTTAATTTCAGCATTTGGCATAGCTCTAAGATAATAGGCTCGTTGCATAACGTTGTATGAGTGCTTAAAATCAGAAATCTTTGGTTTCCTAATCGGGGACACGTCTACACCAATAATCAGGTCACAATGTTTTTTGAGCGGTGATACCGGAAAGTTATCCAAAATCCCACCATCAGCATAGAGTTCATTATCAATTGTAACCGGAGTAAAAACACCTGGAAATGCGGCAGATGCCAATAAAGGTTTTATCAATTCTCCTGTGTTAAATACTTTTGTTGTTCCTTCAATAAGATTGGTGGCTGTAACAAATAATTTTTTATGCAGGGATTCAAAGGAGTTTTCGGGAAAATAGGTGAGTAGGTCATTATAGAATTTTTCAGAATCTAAAAAACCGGCTTTTTTTCGAGAGAACCGATTTAATTTGAATAAAGGTGTTTTGGTAAAGAAATTTTTCATTTCCTCTGGAGAATAACCACCTGCATATAGTGATCCTACAATAGCCCCTGCACTTGTACCTGAAACAAAATCGACAGTCATTCCAGCTTCCTCCAGGGCGTGTATAACCCCTATGTGCGCAACCCCTTTAAATCCTCCGCCAGAGAGTACTATCCCTATGTTTTTAAATGCTTTCATTTTCATTAATAAATTTACAAAACCGGACTAAAGATTTTGGCAAAACCTTCTTTTAATTTTTCATTCCAGGGGCGTTGTATAAAAGTGTTAAAATCCAATTGCTTACTATTTTTACTATCTTTTAAGAAATCATCTCTTAATTCTACAGCAAAATTATCGTCGTAGATTACTGCATTTACCTCATAGTTTTGTTCAAAACTTCTAACATCCAGATTAGTTGTTCCTACAGATGATATGGTGTTATCTGCTACAATGGTTTTACTATGTAAAAAACCTTCTGAGAATAGATATATTTTTACTCCTGCCTGTAGTAGGTCTTCAAAATAAGAACGAATACACCATTTGACGATAACGTTATCCGATTTTTCTGAAAGTAATACTCTTACATCAATTCCGCTCATTGATGCTACTTTTAATGCATCCAGAATAGATTCTCCAGGAATAATATAGGGGTTTGTAATATAGATATAGTCTTTGGCTTCATTAATTATAGAGAAATACATCTGTTGAGTTGCCGAAAAATCAGAATCCGGGCCACTATGTACGATTTGGACTGTAGAACCTTCTGTCTTTTTATACGTATGAAAATATGAAGTCTCCAGGACTTCATCATTAGCACTTATCATATACCAATCCATTGCAAAAATAGCCTGAAGACTATGAACAACGGGTCCATTGAGTTGTAAATGCATATCATGCCAAGCCCCTAGATTAGCATCGCCTTTTACGTATTTATCAGATACGTTGATGCCCCCTGTAAATGCAATTTTACCGTCTATTACTATAATCTTACGATGGTTTCTATAGTTTATCGATGATAAAAATTTACCAAACTTGATAGGTAAGAATTTATGGATTTCGACTCCAATAGATTGCAGTTTTTTGATATACTTTTTACTCAAAGACATACTACCAATGCCGTCGTACAACACCCGTACTTTTACTCCGTTTTTTACTTTTTTATGAAAAAGCTCAAAAAGATCAGATGTTAATTTACCTTCTTCAAAAATGTAATATTCTAAATGGATAAAATGCTCTGCACTCTCCAAAGCATCAAATATAGCCTGAAAAGTAGCTTCGCCATTTTTAAGTAATTTCACTTCATTTCCTGTGCAGGGAGCAAAGTAGGAGTTTTTGGTAATTAAAGAAATGATTTTATGATGTTCTGTATATTCTTCTTCTGTTATTGGAGAATATTGATCTAATGCTTTTGTAATATATGAGGTTACTTTTGGGGTATGTTTTAATCGGAATAATTTATTTTTTCTACGATTTCTACCAAGCATTAAGTACAAAAAGATTCCGCCAACAGGAATAGTAAAAATAGTAAGAAGCCAGGCCAATGTTTTTGTAGGACGCATTCCGTTTAAAAGCAATCGTATGACAATAAAAACTCCTAGTAGGATATAAAGCGTTGTAGCAATATATAATAACATGTATTGTATGAGTTTTATAAGATTTATTGACTATGCATAATCAAAAGAGGCACTCTTGTTCCATAACTTATTTTAGAAGTCTCAGATCCCTTAAAAAACCGATCTAAAAATGTTTCTCTTTTGATAAACATAGCTGTCATATCGACATCCATGATTTGCACAAAACTATTTATAGCCAAAGCAGTAGGTACATTGATAATAGAATGAAAGGTATGATTTATTTCTTTAAAAAACTCCTTCATGTGTTTTTTGTCATCAAAATCGGCTACAGTAATAGTATCATCTTCTTTAATTTTAAGAACCCGTAAAGATGATTTATGTTTTATTATAGTATCCATCAATGGTTCAATACCTTCTGTATTAAAATGATCCCAGTAATCTATAGCATATAAAATAGTTTTTGGGTCTTTATACTTACATCCTTGGGGGATTGCAATTATAGGGCAATCTATTTTACGAATGACATTAAGTGTATTACTGCCAAACACAACTTCTGATGCTCCTGTAGCACCATTTGTTCCCATAACGATTATATCTATGTTCTTAGATTTAACTGTTTGTCGAATAGCATCTGTAAAAACATCATAATCGGTAATGGTATTAAATGTATAATTTTCGTCTGGATATTGGTCGGTTAACTCTTCAACCATTTGAGTCAGTTTTTTTTTAACATCGCTAATCACTGATTGGTGAATTGTTGTATTAGCGGGAGCAGCCATAAGATCATCTGTAGTATAGTGAGATGCCTTTTGTACATTAAAGATGTGAAAAGTGCAAAGTTCATTTTTAAAAAACTCTAGAGCATAATGTATTGCGTTTCTGGCATTGTCTGAAAAGTCGGTGGGAAGAAGGATATTTTTCATGAATAAAAGATTTATAATTTTAAAAATAGATCAGATAGGATAGAATAACTATGATATCCGTCATGATATCAGTCTATTGTCTTTATTCAGAATGAGTTAACCTCCAATAGCAATCATACTACGATTATTAGAATGCATGTCTGGTTGGCTAAATTTATCCAGTGTATCCATCCCGCTACGTACTTTAAATTTGGTTTGTACTGCTTTTTGAATGATAGGAATTATTGATTCTCCTGCTCTTAGTGTGGTTAAAAGATCTGATTCTTTTGAAGAGAATAAACAGTTTTTTATCTGCCCGTTTGCAGTTAGACGTATTCTATTACAACCATCACAAAATGGATTGGTCACAGAACTTATAATAGCAAAAGTGCCTTGATACCCTTTTATTTGATAACTTTTTGTAGTGTCATTAGGGGCGTCTTGGAGTTTTATAACCTCATTCTCTTTAAAATTAGAATGTACTTTAGTGAGAATCTCTTGTAAAGAAACGAGTCTCTCCATATTCCATTGATTCCCGTCAAAGGGCATAAATTCGATAAACCTAACATGTACAGGTAAGTTTTTACTCAAATTAATAAAATCAATGACCTCATCATCATTAAAATCTTTCATCAAAACACAATTCACTTTTACCTGAAAACCTTCTTTGACTAATAAAATGATATTCTGATATACTTTTTCGAAGTATGATCTACGGGTAATTTCTTTATTTTTTTTGGTATCCAGAGAATCCAGGCTAACATTAAGGGTTTTGATACCACATTTTTTGAAGTGATCAATAAATCTATCCACAATCACACCATTGGTAGTTAATGTTAATTGAACAGGAAGTGAGGAGAGTTTTTCCATAATAAGAGCAGCATCTTTGCGTATCAAAGGTTCTCCTCCCGTTAATCGAATTTTGGTAACTCCCATGCTTACAAATTCTTTGGCGATGGTATAAATTTCCTCATAAGTCATAAGGTGATCTTTGGGAGATAATTGAATACCATCTGCTGGCATACAGTAGGTACATCGAAGATTACATCGCTCTGTGAGTGAAATACGCAGGTAATTGTGTTTTCTGCCAAAGGTATCGGTAAGTATGTTTGACTTAGTCATGTCTCGCTCCTTTTAAAATTCTAAACACATGTAATACTTCAGGGAAAATTGCATCCATAGATTCTTTTGCTCCATTAGTAGATCCTGGTAATGCCAATACCAAGGTGTTTTTAATTGTTCCTGCTACACTTCTGGATAACATAGAGTAGGGCATACGATCTTGTCCATATTTACGTACGGCCTCTTCGATACCAGGAATGGTTCGATCTAAAAGTGGTTTTAATGCATCTGGGGTGACATCTCGTTTAGAGAGGCCGGTACCCCCGGTATAAATAATGAGATCCGCTCCTTGTTGTTGATACTGTTTTGCATTTTCCTGTATGATTTCGGTTTCATCGGGGATGATTACATAATCTAAAATATCAACTTCGCATTTTTCTAATTTTGCGATGATGGCTTTACCAGCTTTATCTTCTTTCTTTCCTTCAGAAATAGTATCAGAACAAACAATAACAGCAGCTTTAAGATCTCTTCTAAATTTATCCTTATAATCAGATTTCCCTCCTTTTTTATTCAGTAATTTAATATGATGAATCTCGACACCCTTATCGATAGGTTTCAGCATATCATACATATTTAGAGCAACAACACTTGCTCCATGCATTGCTTCTACCTCTACACCGGTTTTATAAATTGTTTTTATAGTAACCAAAACTGTAATTTCTAGTCCTTCAATGGTATACTCAATTCCGGTATATTCTATAGGTAATGGGTGGCAATCAGGTAGTAAATCGGGAGTTTTCTTCACACCAAGTAACCCTGCAGCTTTGCTCATTGCAAATACGTCCCCTTTAGGAACGATACCTTGTTCTATAGCCTCTATAGTTTCGGGTTTACTAACCTTTACAATTGCTTGGGCTGTTGCAATTCTCAGTGTAGATGTTTTATGAGTGATGTCTACCATATTTTTTTAAATAATAAATTTCAAAAACAGGACTAACTATTCTGTTTCCATTGATGTGTTTGATCTTCAAAAATCTCTTTTCCAAAAACGGGAACGTCTGCTTTAATAGCTTCAACCACATATTCCAGGGCTTTAAACACTACTTTTCTTCTTGGGGAAGACACAAACACAAAAAGACAAATCTCCCCGGCATTTACCGTTCCTAAACTATGATAAATATGCATACAGGTAAGGTCAAATTTTTCAAAAGTGGCTTCTCGTATTTCATGGAACTTTTGATTTGCCATTTCTTCATAAGCAGTATAGTCAATAGCACTTACCACCTTACCATCAATTTGATCTGCGCGAACCTGTCCCAAAAAAATGTTATGAGCTCCTATACTGGTTTTAGTTTGATGTTTTGCAATAGATGTCCCTATAAATTCTGACGAAATTGCACCTTGCACAAATACATTTTTTGGTTTCTTTTTTTCCATAGTTATTTTTTTAGATCTATTAGATCTGGTATAATTTCATGTAAAGCAATAGCCCCACCTTTTATATGAGATATGTTTTCGAATCCGTTCTGAAGTAAAATCTCTAAAGCTTTTTTACTTCGAATACCAGATTGACAAAAGACTATCGTTTCTTTTTCTTTGGGAATAGTATCTAATTCTTGTTTGAGAATACCTAATGGGATACAAATAGGATGTAAACTTTCAATTTTTGGTTGCTCATGAGTTTCACGAACATCTATAAATTGGGCATTTTTTACTAAAAAAGCTTCCTTGGCCGTAATTTCTGAAATTTGCTTCACACCACAAAAAAGGTCGTAGTCTGTAGTTTCAAAACGATTTGCAGAATCGAGTATTTTGGATACTTCAGAAGGAACTCGATTAATAGTGAAAAATGAGAATTGTGTGGTTAGGCAATTGTACATTAATAATTTTCCGTTAAGGACATCACCCAGATCTAAAATAATTTTAAGAACCTCGTTTGCTTGCATACTGCCAATAATACCTGGTAATACTCCCAGAACACCTATCTCAGAACAGGAAGGAACGCTTCCTGCTTTTGGAGGCTCAGGGAATAAGCATCGATAAGAGGGGCCGTTTTGATAATTAAATACAGATACTTGCCCTTCAAACTTAAAAATAGCACCATATACCAGAGGTTTATCGGTGATAATACAGGCATCATTAACTAGATATCGGGTAGAGAAATTGTCGGTCCCATCAACGATAATATCATACTCAGAAAAAAGAGATATGGCATTTTTTGGAGTTAGTTTTTCTGTATATGTATTAATAGTTAGTGTGGGGTTAAGATCTGTAAGACGCTGTTTTGCAGCTACAGCCTTATTTGTTCCTAAAGAATCAGTCCCATATAAAATCTGACGGTGTAAATTGGAGATATCTACGGTATCAAAATCAACAATACCAATTGTACCTACCCCTGCTGCAGTAAGATATTGTAATACAGGGCAACCCAGTCCACCTGCTCCTATAACTAATACTTTAGAGGCATCTAGTTTTTCCTGGCCAGCGGTGCCGATTTCAGGAAGAATAACTTGTCTATGGTATCTGGGATTAAAAGAATTCATTATCTATGTTTTGAATAATTAAATTATCCACCAGCAAATGGCGGCAACAAAGCTACTTCTACTTCTGAATTAATAATATGACTTTGGTCAACTAATTGTTGGTTAATAGCTACTTTAAAATCAGCATTATCTAATTTTGGATATTGATTTTTTAGCTTTTTTATTAATTGAGAAACCGAACAAACCTCAGTTTGCAAGTGTTCTTCATTAATTGTTGTGGCCTCGGCCAGCATACCAAAATATTTAATGGTCAATTGCATTTGTAATTGTTTTTAAATCCTCAACGGTATTCATATTGGTTACCAAAACAAGCTCTTTGTCAAGTACTGTAATGGTTTTTGTTTTTACTGCTGAAACGAGTTTGCGTAAACGTCGCTCTCCATTAGCAAGTAATTCCTGACACTGATCTGCACATCGTTTTTTATATAATGCGATTAGTGGAGTACTTTTTCCTTCGGCTTCAAATTGAACGATATCGTAATCTTCTTTTTTATAGTACAGTAGTTTTTTTAAAAATTCAGTTGTAATTAAAGGGACATCACAGCTTATGACCAAATTATGTTCTGTTTTACTGTGCATTAATCCAGAATGCAACCCAGCTAACGGCCCAGATTCAACAATGATATCTTCGACTCTATCCACTTCAAAAACGTCATAATCAGAATTACTACTAACGATGATTATTGTATTGACCAACGGTTGTAATGCATCAATACCATGTTGAATAAAAGGTTTGCCGTCGAGTAGGATCAATCCTTTCTCTCTTCCCATTCTAGAGCTCTTTCCTCCGGCAAGAATAATTCCTGTTATATTTTTTGGATCAATCATATAAACGTTAAAATGGTTAAAGCGAGATTTGTTTTAGCTCTTTATCCAGAAATTCCCAGCATTTTTGATTGATATTATCAAATGTTTTAATGACTTTCTCACCATATGGGGTGAGATTGGCACCACCACCACCTTTACCACCGGTAGAAGTAATCACCAAAGGTTCTTTGGTAGATTTGTTCATACTGTCTAATAAGTTCCAGGCTTTTTTATATGACATGCTTAAATCACTGGCGGCCTTGCTCAATGAGCCTGTTTGAGCGATTGCTTTTAATAATTTTACTCTTCCTTCACCCAGAAAAACACCATGCTCAGATTCTATCCAAATTCTACTTTTTATTACGTAATCCATAATACTACCGTTAGGTTTTCAAAGATACAACGATTTTTTTAGAGATGTTTTTCTTTTAGAAGATTTTAATACATAATCTGAATGAGGTTGTCTGAAAAGGTTAATTTCAATGTCAAACAGAGCCCTTTGGTAAACTTAGGACAGGCTATATCGAAGTTTTTATACTGTTGATAATCGATTAGTCTTCGACAGGCTATCATTGATTTATTTTTTGGAGTGTTGATTTTCAATAAGATAACTTTGTTTTGTGCTTAAGCTAAATAGCTTCGATTCTACCTTCTTTTCATTTTCTTTACTCGTCCAAAGAAAACGAAACAAAAGAAAAGGCACTTTTTCAAGGTATTTTTCAGTTGTACTGAAAACCAGATTAGTTTTGCTAAAATCTTTCCAAGGCTTCAAGATTTTCTAACACAAAACAAATCCTATACTGGTGAAAAAGATTTTCAAAGCTCTGCTTTGGAACGCCAATTATTCAATGTATAATTTTTTATTGACTAGCTCAGGCTTACAATTCTGTCCTAGATTTACCTTTTCAGACAGCCTTGTCCATTTTATAAATTTTTTGTTGATGTTTCTATCACTTTATGGCAAATTAATCACCTGCACTGTATCCCCAATATTAACTTCTGTTACATCTTCGGGAAGATAAACCAAGGCATTGGCCATGGCAAAAGATCTTAACATAGAAGATGCTTGTCCATCCAGGATAGTTACTTTGTTCTCTTCAGAATATGCTTTTAAAAACTCGGCTCTTTGGCCTTTTTTCGCATATTTGAGATTAGAAATAGCGGTGGTTCGTTTTAAGTTATACTCTTTATATCCTGATATTTTGAATAATGCAGGCAATACATAGATATAAAAACAACTTAGCGAAGAAGCAGGGTTACCAGGTAGTGCAAATATGGTTGTGCCTTGTTTTTTGGCAAAATAGAGAGGCTTTCCTGGCTTTTGCTTTACTTTATAAAAGATTTCATCGACATCGAGTGCTCTTAATGCTTTACCTACAAAATCATAATCTCCAACTGATATTCCTCCAGAAACTAAAACCGCATCATAATGAGCTATTGTATTTTCTAAAAGAGAAAGGGTAATATCATATTCATCTTCAACCTTAAAATAAGATATATCGGTAAACCCTACTTTGGTTAGAGCAGTTGACAGCATGATCGAATTGCTCTCATAGATTTGTCCATATTTAAGAGTTTGTCCCGGTGGTACTAATTCATTTCCTGTAGCGATGATTGCTATAGATGGTTTTTGATACACATGTACATGAGTGATTCCCAAAGATGCGAGATATCCTATGCCAGCAGCCGTAATCGTGGTTCCTTCAGGAAGTGCGATATCTTCTTTTTTTATTTGCTCACCAAGAGGACGAATATTAGCATTAGGCAGTACAGTCTCTTGTACCAGTACCTGATTATCTTGTATTTCTACTTTTTCTTGCATGATAACAGCCTTTGCTCCTGATGGTACAGGGGCGCCTGTAAAAATTCTAATCGCTTTACCTTGCTCGAGATTAGGGTCGGTATCATCTCCGGCTTTTACTTCACCAATCAGGTCAAATTTTCTTTCTTCGGTAGATCCCAAAGCGTATCCATCCATTGCAGATTGCTGAAAAGGAGGCATATTGATGGGAGACATGATATCCTTTGCCAGTACATATCCCAATGCCTTTGATATAGGTATTGTAGTGACAGCATCTGTTTTTTTGATGCTATTTTGTATTAGTTGAAGGGCTTTTTCTACAGCTATCATAGGTAGTTTCGTTATATACACAAAGATACAGCGAAATTTTATTAGTAAAACTCTATTTTGAAAAGTTTCATCTATTTATTTTTATCGGTCAGATGGAATTCATCTATAATCATTTCGGTTGGTGTTAACCGGGCTAGTATGACTCATTTTATAGGAATGCGTTTAAAATAGACAGTTGAAATAAGGTTAGTAGGATAATTATACGCATCATTAAAAAGACCTCATAGATTTACTGAATCATTTCAGTAAATCTATGAGGTCTTACACTTAGGGGTGAGTATATCCTATTCCTTGAATAAACTCTGTTAAAAAATGTTAGTCTGGGTCTTGTCAATGATTATAAAATCATGTTTTTCCAATTACATTTTGACAGACACCCTATGACTACACTGGTTATTGTTGATTTGTTCGACTTATACTAAACTTGATTTATTATAAGTTTAACGGGTCTTTTTACGGGATTCCTCATCATAAGGATACGATAGTCGTAATCCTAAGCGTGGGATTGATCTGAGAGATAATGGTAATACTCTTATCTGTTTTTTCAATCACCTTAGTCTCAGGAATAATGTCTACAACTTGGTTTTCATTTTTAAGATAGTAGGCATTTTCTTTTTTCTGAAATGACTCACTTAATGTTACTTCATTCTCAGTATTAGATTTTAAATACATAGATAAGGGTCTTGGCTTAAAATCGATAAGCCATGCAATCAATTCTAGATTGGCAGGAGTGGTTGATTTTGTTTCTCCTGTTAAAAAATTGATGATGGGTTTAAACTTATCACCGTTAACACGTTCGATAGCATATGATTTGTTTTCTCCTTCTTCAAATTGAAAAAAACGATTTAAAATACTTTCATCATACTTCTCTTTTCTACGGTTTAACAGCCATAAGCAGGCTTCTTTAATCTGTTTACGGGTTGGTTCCAGGAGATAACAGCTCATCTCTCCACCTTTTTCCCTGTTGTACTTTTCAAGAATTTCATTCTTGTACGTCATACTTGTTTTTGTTCTCATAGGCATGGGTTATTGGAATCTTTCGGATTTCAATGGAATCTTTGGAATCCTTGGAATTGTTTACGGATATAGACTTGGGGTCTTTATAAATTCGCTTCAACAATTAGTTCCAGTTTCATTTTGCTAACATAGTAAATGTATGGATTTAGATGTTACGGAAATCCGTAGCGCGATGGTAAAAGCTCAAAAGGAAAGTGGCTAAACACTACCGCATCGGATTTCAACTTTCCGAAAAAAAAGAGGGAAAATCCCCGAACTATTTGATTGCTATCCCAAATCACTGGTGTAAAACCAGGCGGCAATCCCCATGTTAAATCTTAAAAAAATTAAATATTATGAGAACTTTTTTATACCTACTTATGACCCTATTTATGACTGCAAACCTTGCATCTTGTACTGCAGATAATATTAACGATACAGAAGACATCTCTGCCGAGACAGTTGCTACTGAAGGACATGATGGAACTGTTGATACTAATGAAGATACAGGAGGGAATTAATAATTTCCTATCGAGCGATAATTATTAAATTGGGTGTATGTAGTGGATTTTATGCTACATACACCCAATATATTTAGTATTTTAGGAGGATGAAACTTTGGCGTGTCGATTCCTTCTTTATTATAACTAGTGTATTACTAATTTTATGTAATACTTTCTCTGCATTTAGTCAAACAAAAATACAAACTTCTCTATCTCAAAATAAGTTAGATAGTCTTGCCCAATACTATGACTTGAGTAAAAAAGATTCTTTATCGATATCAGAACGCTTACAGCATGTTAGTTCGTATTTAAAAGGAATATTGTTATCGCAACAGGATTCTTTGATCTATAATGGTTTGATGCAAAAAACATGGTTATTAGGTAGATCCAGACAATATGATAGTGCCATTGTATATACGCATCAATTATACGATATAGCGAAGCAAAATCAGGATACTATGTATATAGTAAATGCTCTTAATAAGTTAGGAATATACTATAAAAATAATAATCAATTGACCGAAGCTTTTAATCATTATAACAAGGCTTTTAAAATATTAAGGATTCATAAAGATACATTAAGAGCTGGGAGAATCTTACTTAGTATGTCAAATATACAGACCTATTTGGGGGATTATTCTGGAAGTAAAACAACGGCTATTGATGCAGTAAAATATTTAGAACGCACTTCAGACTTAAGAAGTCTTTCAGGTTTATATCATATCATTTCAGTAGCGAATAGGGAGCAAAAAAATTATGCAGAAGCTTTCAAGTATAATGAACAAGCCTTGACTCTTGGTAAAGATAGTATGTCAGCAAAAACTATAGGGGTCAAAAACATTTTGATTTTTAAAAATACCAAAGCCTTGATATTAGCAAATCAGAGTTATTATAAGCAAGCGATAGCTATATTAGAAAAACTGGTAACAGATCCGGTAGTTCAACAAGACAAAAGAGAATATGCCCGAGTACTCGATAATTTAGGTTATATACAATGGCTTCAAAATAAAGATAATAGAAGTTCTGAAAAATTATTGTTATCTGCATTAGAAATAAGAAAAGAAACCAATGATATTGGAGGATTGATTGCAAGTTATATTGATTTAACAAAATATTATTTTATAAAGGATAAAACCAAAGCATTAGAGTATGCAGAAGAGGCTTATCAAAATGCAAAAAAGCGCCATAGTTTGATATCAATTCTTAAAGTCTTAGGATTTATATTTGAGTTAAGAGAAGCTACGAATGAAGAAGCTAAAGAGTTTAAAGAAATCCATAATGAATTAGAGGAGGCTAACCAAAGTAACCGGGAGATCTATGCCGTAACCCGCTATGAAAATGATAAACTCACCAACGAGAACCTGATCCTAAAAGCAGAAACGGCCAGAAAAGAACGACAACAAGTTATTTATTTGTTTAGTACGTTGTTTATTTTTTTAATAGGAGGAGTAGTGTTCTATCTATATAGACAACGATTACGCCGAGAAAAAATACGAGAGGTGTATAATGCAGAAGCACGGATCTCTAAAAAACTACATGATGAGCTGGCAAATGATGTATACCAGGTGATGATGCAAATGCAAAATGATCAAAATGATCCTGGGGTGTTAGATAAATTAGAAGAAATTTACAATACCACCCGGGATATCTCTAGAGAGCATAATAGTTTTAAAACAGGCGAGGAATATGCTACCGAACTTAATGGTATGTTAAGTAGTTATAGTACTAATGGTACCAAGATTATTATCAAAGACATAGATGATATTAATTGGCAGGCGATAAATCCAGAAAAAAAGATCATTGTACATCGTACTTTACAAGAATTAATGGTAAATATGAAAAAACATAGCTATGCCGAGCTGGTAGCGATTACATTTAAGAAAACGTCCAAAGGTATAGTAATCACGTATGCTGACACCGGTGTTGGCGTAGCTGCAGAAGAAATAATATATAGTAACGGACTCCAAAATACGGAAAACCGTATAAAAACGATCGGGGGATCATTTATCTTTGATTCAGAGAAAGGAAAAGGCTTTAAAGCGAAGATAAATTTTCCAAATTAATTATAATATAGAGCTTATGTTTAAGAAAGTTTTAGTTACAGAAGATCTTGGTAGTATTAGCCATGGTATCGCACATATTCTTCGAGAAAGAACTGGGATTGATGAAATACAACAAGCACAATATTGTGATGATGCTCTCCTAAAATTTAGAAGAGCAATTAGTGATCATGCCCCTTTTGATCTGTTGATCACAGATCTTTCGTTTAAAGAGAGTCACAGAGAACGAAAATTGGCTTCAGGGATTGAACTTGTAGAAGCCATACGAGAGATCCAACCTAATGTTAAAGTTATTATATATTCTATGGAAGATAGACCCGGTAAAATTAAATCATTTTTTGCAGAACAGAGCATAGATGGCTATGTATGCAAAGGACGCTATGGACTAAACGAATTGGTAAAATCTGTTACCGATGTGTTTAACAATATTCGATATGTATCTCCACAGTTAGAAAGTGCGATGAGTAAGAATAATGTTTTCGAACTCCAGGATTATGATATTTTGTTATTAAAGCATTTATCAGATGGCCTTACCCAGGAAGAAATAGGGCATTATTTTAAGAAAAATCAAATTTCTCCTAATAGTACAAGCTCTATAGAAAAGCGACTTAATAAATTGAAATATAATTTTAAAGCTAAAAATGCCATTCACCTGGTGGCAATGACCAAAGATTTAGGCCTTTTATAGGTAGATCCCTTCGACAGTCTTGTCGAAGGGTAAGTCTCCATCTCAGCACTTTTTGTCATCCCAATATACTTTTTGTCATTCCGCCCCCTCGACTGATCTGCTCTGAGTTTATCGAAGGGCTCAGTATAAACTAATGGCTGGAACCCATAAACGAAAACGCTACTCCAAAGTAGATTCTGGATCAAGTCCAGAATGACAGGCTAATTCATATTAAAAACGCTAGATCACAACTTGTCCCGAATTTGTCTCGGGATCGAGTGTCATGCCCTGGGAGGGTGTATCGAGAAGTATTTATGAAAGTATAACCTGTTCTCAATAACTCAGCAGAGGTACTATCAAAGAACTATGTCGAAATACTTAAGCAGACAGGAAGTATTACCAGATAAAGCAATGAGATGGGTTATGTGTAAAAATCTAAAAATCAGATATTTAAATTTTAACCATACCAGATTCACATTAGTTTAACGCTTTTATTACGGAAATCCATAAGGAATTGTCGTTTATTAGCTTTAAATTTGAAGTAACACTTAAAATAATTGAAATTGTTGGCTTAAAAAAACAGCAATTAGAAATATTGATCAATCGTAAAAGGCTATTAAATAGGTAGCTATAAGACAGAAACAACCCCGCAATTGTAAAACTTTGGCGAGCCAACAAAAGCAGGGTCTGAATAACGATTGATTTAATAAATCAACCATTATAAGGATGTTTTTAGAGTAAATAGCTCAAAAAGGATATGATTTCTGAATGATTTAACCCTAAATCCTTATATATAATTTCTATTCGATAATTTGTGTCCAAAAAATATAAAACGAACTATTTTACCTTTTTTAGTAGTTCTATTTTCCTAAAGCACAATATAGTAAGAAGCTTTCAAATAATTACGGTTTCCCGTAAGATATTTCTTCTTTTTTTTTAATATTTTTCATGCTTTTTCCGTATTAAATACAATAACACTAGTATAAAAATCTAAAATACAGTGATTTATGTTGTGCGTTTTATAGTGTTGATTGTAAGAAGTTACGGTTTAGAAGTAAGTATAAAAGTCGTGTATTGAAACCTGTTTCGAAATTGGTTTCAGGACTGATTTCTCTTATCATTCCGGTGCCCTGTTTACAGTTGTACTGAGTATCTCCAAGTGCTTAGTGTAAATTTCATCTAAAATATCTATAGAAAAAAATACTATTCCAAAGTAGATTCTGGATCAAGTCCAGAATGACAGGTTAATTACCATCATATACATACCTTTTGTTATCTCATTCCTTTGACTCAATTTATGATAAACTAAAAGTTGGGGTAATTATATATTTAAATACATACACCAGCAACAAAAGAGGTTGTCTGAAATGCCCTTTTTTATCTACCTGAGCATCTACTATTGATAGTAATAGTTTTCCTAAAAAGAATATAAAATGTTGTTTTCATGATTTGTAAGTTATTTCTGTAATTTAATGACAAAAATAGTTAAGTTTATTTAGAATAAATAAAAATAAATATATATTTGCAATCTATTAAGAAACATTCTAAATAAAAATGAAGTTTGAGAGTCTGATAATCTG
Organism: Aquimarina macrocephali; assembly: GCF_051627225.1. Taxonomy (NCBI): domain Bacteria; kingdom Pseudomonadati; phylum Bacteroidota; class Flavobacteriia; order Flavobacteriales; family Flavobacteriaceae; genus Aquimarina; species Aquimarina macrocephali. The sequence continues at coordinate 1,372,422 of NZ_CP151795.1, read as the reverse complement.
TGTTTTAACAGGTTTAGTTGTCGTAAATGGATATTCGCAAGAAAAAGCTATAGATACTACTTTGGTTAATGAATTACAAGAGGTAGTCCTTACAGCTACCCGAACAAAAAGACAGCTTTCTTCCCTGCCTTTACCGGTTACAATTGTTTCTCAGGAAATAATTAAACAATCGGGAACCATTAGGCTTAATGAAATTCTAAATGAGCAAACAGGAATTATTACTGTTGCTGATGAAAGTGGTTTTGAAGGGGTGCAAATTCAAGGAATTGCTTCAGATTATATTTTGATTCTTATAGATGGTGTTCCTTTGGTAGGTAGAAAAGCCGGAAATTTTGATGTAAACAGGTTAACTGTTGGGAATATAAAACAAGTCGAGGTAGTTAAAGGGCCGTCTAGTAGTCTCTATGGTTCTGATGCTTTGGGTGGTGTAATTAATATCATTACAGAGAAGCCAAAAAGCGATGTGCTATCGGGCAATGCATCATATCGTATTGGTAGTTATACCCAGCAGGATATTAACGTAGATATTAAGCAGCGTATTAAGAAGTTTGGTTATGGGGTTTTTGCAAACCGCTTTTCTAGTGAAGGCTATGATCTTAATCCAGATACAGCCGGCCAGACCGTAAACCCATTTGAGAATTATACATTTAATGGTAGGTTGTATTATGATTTTTCTGATCGATTTTCGTTATTTCTGTCTGGTCGTTTATATACGCAATATCAGGATGCGGGATTCACAGCTAATACTACGAGTCTTGAAGGAGATAGTGAGGAACAGGAATGGAACGGTCACGTACGTCTTGATCACAAATGGAGTGATCATCTAACTACCCAATACGAGTTTTATTATACTAATTATAATGCCAAAGAACAACTGGCAGATTCTGCCTCTGGCGATATAGTAAGTGATAGTGATTTTGATCAGCATTTATTACGTCCCGAGATACGAACTACCTACACATTTAAAGACAGGAGTAAACTTACTGCCGGGATAGGTGTTCAATACGATCAACTAGATCGTACTTTTTTTGATAAACAAGTAGATTTTAATTCTCAATATATGTATGCTCAATATGATGTAAACCTAATTGAGCGATTAAACATCATTGCGGGGGCACGTTTTGATAATCATTCAGAATATAGCAACCAGTTTAGCCCTAAGCTTGCATTACGGTATAAAATAACAGATGTACTGGCCGCCAAAGCCTCTATAGGATATGGTTTTAAAGCTCCGGATTTTAGACAGCTTTATTTTGACTTTACAAACTCTGCAGTGGGATATACCGTATTGGGATATAATGTAGCTTTAGAAAAATTAAATGAGCTACAGGCTCAGGGACAGATTCTTGATGTGGTCGTTCCCGAATCATCGTTACAAGATCCTCTTGAAGCAGAGAGTTCTATAGGATATAATGCAGGGTTAACCTATAAAGAAAAGCGATGGAATGCAGAACTTAATTTCTTTAAAAACGATTTTAAAAACCTTATTGATACTCGTGTTGTCGCCCGTAAAACTAATGGGCAAAATGTGTTTAGTTATTTCAATTTTGATGAAATATACACCACAGGTCTAGAGCTTAATACCAACTACAGAATAACCGATAATGTAAGATTGAGTGCTGGCTATCAGTTACTCTATGCTTTTGATAAACAAAAAGAAAAACAAGTAAAAAATGGCGAAGTATTTGCCCGTGATTCCGAAACTAATCAAACAGTTGTAGTCTCGAGATCAGAATACTTTGGACTTGTGAATCGCTCACGACATAATGCAAACTTTAAGGTTTTTTATGATATCGTTTCCGCGAAAGCGAATATAAACTTGAGGCTATTGTATAGAAGTAAATATGCCTTGTTTGATACAAACGGTAATGATCTTATAGATGATTATGATACCAGCTTTGTTGATGGATATGTAACAGCAAATATTGCTGCCAGTAAAACTTTTTATGAAAACTTTACACTACAAATAGGTGCAAATAATCTTTTTGATTATACCGAAGACAACATTCCCACTTTACCGGGGATACAATTATATGCAAAACTTAACTATCAATTTTAATATTTTAAATGTCATGACAATGAAAAAATTATCAATATTATTTTTAGTACTTAGTACAGTACTTGTTTCGTGTAGTAGCGATGATGATACAACTACTCCAATACCTGTTAAATCTGAAAAGATCTCTAACCTTGAAGCTATACAAACAGGCGGTCAGGGAACTGGAAACCCTGTAGGAGGGGTGTTTACCAAGTTTGATTTTGAAACAGGAAAAATAACAACCAGTGATACAGACTGGGATGTTGCATTTAGAGGTACTAATATAGCAGTTAACGGAGGAACAGTTACTGGTGTAGCAGAAGAACCTGCACGTAATGGTAGCGTAGGAGCAGCAGTAGTTACGGGTACCTTTGCAGGTGTAACCAGTGCAAAGGATGTAACTTTTAGTCAAGATGCAGATACAGCATTTGCTATCCCTACAGGTAGTGATAATGGCTGGTATAATTATGCTGGACCTCCAACCCACTTGATCTCTCCTATCCCTGGAAAAATACTTGTTTTTAAAACCCGTAACGGTAACTATGCCAAGGTAGAAATACTAAGTTATTATCAGGATGAGGATACTTCTAAAAAATCACAATATTATACATTTAACTATGTGTATAACCCTAATAAAGGAGAAACATCTTTTGAGTAATGCCATTAATACAAAAACTTATGAACTAGCTATTTGAACTAATTCTTTATACTCATGATAAAGACTCCTCAGAATTTGAGGAGTTTTTTGTGGTATATAGAGAAATAATGATTTAAAAACTTAGTCTAAACGTAACATTAGGAGTAATATTTAAAGAAGATTTATTGATTTCTCTTAATTCATAAGAAATATTATTTTCACTATCAGTTAATTGATAGAGAGGATAACTTCGATCTAAGATATTTTTTCTCCCATATAGATTTAATAAAGAAAAGCCCAGACGACTCTTTACTCGATCGTTTTTTGATGACCAGTTAAAATCATATACTACAGAAAAATCCAATCTATGATAATCGGGTAGAGATTTAGAGTTTATAGCACCGTATTGAACAATGGGTTGATCATCTACTATTGTAAACCCTAATGCAGGAGTATATGGGGTACCGGTACGATATTTCCATCCCAATGAAAACTGAAATTTCTTCCACTGGTAAGCATGAGACCAAGAAATAGAATGAGTGATATTATTATTTCCTTTAAAAGCTTTACCTTGATTAAGTGTGTTAAATATGAACTCGGTATCAGAAAATGAATAGCCAAGCCAAGTAGAGTACTTACCAGCTTTCTTCTTAATTAATAAATCTATTCCTTTAGAGATACTTTCTCCTTCAGACAAGTCACCAGAAGTAGATTCAAATCCTCTGGTTAGTGAAGTAAGTCCTTTTATCTTTTTATAGTAGGTATCTATCTCAATGTTCCAGTTTTTTTTATGAAAAAGAGTTCCCAGGGTATATTGCTGACTTCTCAACAATGGAATATCATCTTCTTGTGCTGCGACCCATAACTGATTTTCTAGGCCAAAATTAAAAGTGGCAAATTCAATCACCTGGCTAATGGATTGGTTTTTGACCTCTGCAGATCCTTTAACTCTAAAATACTTTCCCATTTTTCGTTCTACATAGAATCTGGGTTCGATAAAAGTAGAGTTTAAACCAGCGTAATAATTTCCTCTTAGTCCAAAACTAATCAACCACGTTTGGGGAGCACTATATTGTAATTGAGAATAAAAACTATGAGTAGGGTTCTCCTGAAAATTTCCGACTTCAGAATCATTTTCTCTTAGATAAAATGCTGTTCGGTTATAGTAGAGCTGATATCCATTAGAAAAAGTGAAATGAGGATTAATATTCCATTCAGAATGAAATAACAGACCATATTCTTCGATAGCATTTTCTTTTTCGATAGTTAGATCTTGATTAACAAAGAGATTCCTTCCCTGGTATTCGAGTACATATTCAGAATATGAAAATTGTGTTTTTGTAGAGAATCGAGAACCCCATTTACTATTCCAGGAAATATTGGTTCCAAAATTTTTAATAGCGAGTTTATCCTGAGACATATCTGCGAATTGAGAATCTTGAAAAGAATAGTCAAGTTTATTTTGAGTAAACAAATTAGAAATAGAGATGTCGTGTTTTTTAGAAAGGTTGGCAATTAATTTTAAGGTTGCATCGGTAAAATAAAATAACTCTTTACTTTCTGAAGATTCGGGATCAAAAATAGACCTGTTATCGGTAATACTTGTATTCTGAAAGGCTCGGTTAGAGTAAGTATTAATTGTTGGAGTATCAATAATGTCGGTAATAGATCTTCTGGCTGATACTAAAACAGCTATTTTTTTAGAAATAGGAAGTTTCAGATATCCATCGGCATGAGTCATATTGATTCCTATACCTCCTTGTGTTTTATCGGGTACAGTTTGATCTGTTTTGATATCAATAACTCCCGAAACGCGATCTCCATAAATGGGTTGAGTTCCACTCTTATATATTGTAATATCTTTGGTGATATAGGGATTAAAAGCAGAAATAAGCCCAAAAAAGTGATCAGAATTGTACATTTTAATACCGTCCCATAGAATTAGGTTTTGATCAGGAGTGCCGCCTCTTATATAAATCCCAGAAGCGGTTTCGAGCGGACTTTCTATCCCAGGAAGCAGTTGAATATTTTGCAGAATATCGGGCTCAGATAATCCCGAAATTATGTTTAAATTATTAGGTTGAATTTTAACCGAACCATCTCTGGTTTTTACGATCCCCGAGGTTAAATATTCCTTTATGATTACTTCATTTAACACAAAATCTTCGGGAGATAGGATATACGTATCACATTTTTTATCAACTACTTTTTTAAGAGGAATAGAAATAGTTTTATATCCAAGGTATGAAATCGTCAAAGTATCTGATAAGTTGTTGTCTTTTAAAGAGAAAAATCCTTTTTCATCAGATGAGGCCCCTGTTTTTTTGACTTCGTTAAGTATAGTAGCTCCCTCAATAGGAGTATGGGTTTCATCTGTTAGATATCCACAAAAAGAAGTTGTTTTAATAAGTTTAACAACATAGTACCGCTCATCGACTTGTGTAAAATGTATAGGGTATTGATCGGATACAATAGCTATAATTTCGTTTAATGATATATCATTTTTATCTATCGTGATCACTATATCTGTGAATGACGAAGTGTTATAAGAAAATTTCACATCAAACAGCCCTTCCATTTCGGTTAGAAAACCGTCTAATGAGAGGTCAAGGTAATGTATGTCTTTCTTTTTTTCTTGAGCATTTGCAGTTAGAGAAAAAAGAAAAATAAGCAATAAAAAGTGGTATTTCATTTATTCTTTAGACAATTCTATAGTATTCTTGTCTATAAAAATAAACTTAATATCCATTGCATCAAAAATAGTATGCAAAGCATTTTGTAAATTATCATGAGCAAACCCGCCACTGTATCGTTGATCGATACCAATATGCTCACTTTTAATAGTAATCTTAAATTGTTTTTCGAGAGCAGATATTACCTGTTGTAGTGGGGTGTTGACAAAACTACTTTCCCCTACTGTCCATGAGGGAGTAGTATCATTTAGTTCCCATTCTTCGAATGATGAATCGACACTTCTTACCGCTTGTCCTTTGGTAATAATTTTTGAAGAAGTACCATTTTCTACTTTAACCTTACCTTCATAACAAATCACTTCAAAAAAATCAGAGGAAGCATTAACGTTAAATTGTGTACCTAATACCGAAACAGCATTGTTATCAGATTTTACGGTAAATGTATTTCCTTTTTTCACCTTGAAAAAGGCTTCTCCATCTAAAAATACGATTCGATCAGTATTTTCCCAGCTTCCTTTTTTATAATACAGCTTGGACTTGGCATTTAAAATAGCTTCAGAACCATCGGGAAGTGTTATTGCTAGCCGTTCTCCAAATCCGGATTGATGCGTAATGTTTTGATTAAAAAATAGAGTATACCCAAGGATTAGTGCAATACTTGCAGCGATTGCATATGCCCATCCAGGAATCAAGGAGACCACTTTTTTCTCTTTAGAGACATCTTCTTGAATACGATCAAAAAGTTTTTCTCTGTCTACTGTAGGGACTTCAAGTAACTTTGTTCCTTCGAGAATAGTTTCGTATAAAGTATAATCCTTAGATTTTTTGAAAGCATTGATTTCCTCTTCGGATAATTCACCGCTGGCCCATTTGGCTAAAAAAACATCTATGTTATCTGACTTTTCCATTTTTTTGCTTTTTGTTAGACCGTGCGCCCTAATTTTTCTCTTAATTCTAATAATGCCAAATGCATTCTTCGCTCTACCGCTTTTTGCGTTAACCCAATAATCTCTGCAATTTCTTTATAGGTTTTCTTGTCTTTTCTACTTAATAGAAAGACTTCTCGTTGTTTTGCCGGGAGTTCAGAAATACTACGTTGTAATTTTACCATAAACTCTTTTTCCTCCATTAAAAACTCCGGGCTATAATCATATTGAATAGAAGAAAAGCTTTGCTGATTATATTTTAAGATTACTTTTTCGTGATTTAATTCATTAAAAAAAGCATTTTGAGCTACTTTCATTAAAAATGACTTTGCTTTAGCAAAAAGTACTTTTTTACAATTTTTCCAAAGTTTTACAAAAGCGTCCTGTGTTATATCTTCTGCCTGTTTCATATCTCCGCATTTATAATAAATGAAATTCAGGATCACTTCAGAATGATTATCAAAAATCATTCTAAAGTTTTTTTCATCACAAACAGACTTTTGTTTTTCTGACATCTTAGAAATACTTAGCTTTTTTTTCAAAACTACGGTATTTAAAGAAAAAGTATAGAAAGATGTTCTTTTTTCTTTCTACTAATGCCTTCTACTTAAGCTTTTATTGTAATGATATCTCCATATACTATAACAACAGTATGTTTTGCTTTTACCCTATTTCTAAAAAATAATATGGAGGATTTGAAAAAAGTAGATAAAAAAAATAGGGTGTTTTAAAAGTTCACTGTTGTGTAAGAAAGGACGTTTAATTTTTAACCCAAAATAAACTATGAAAAACGTAAAAAAATGGAATTGTATACTGGTCATTTTTCTGAGTATTGTAACAATTTCTATCCAATCCTGCAGTAAAGATGATGATGCAGCAGGTCCACAGCCGAATTCGAATACAAATACCGAAGGTAATACAGGTGGTAATACAGGAACTGATAGTGGAACTGAAGGTGATGGAGGAAGTATAACTCTTTATAAAGTTGAAGGTGATAAAATAGTAAAAGAAAAGGATTATAAAGTAACCGGGAAATTATTAGAGTTTCAAAAGGATACTAAAAAGCATGAGGAAATATGGAATTTAGTAAAAAAGATAGTTCCGCCAGATTATAGATCAAGAATGAGTGAGTTTGTAATTTTTGCTGGTGAAAATGATGGAACCGCAGGATATGTAGTAGAAAGAACACAAGATCTCTCAAAATGGCAGATGGGTATTGCGATAGATTTTGCATATCAAGGAGGGTTTAATGCAAGAGGAGAACTGGCATATACTATAGTGCACGAATTTGGGCATATCATTACTTTGGATAAAGTGCAGGTCGATTCTTCTGTATCTCAAGGCGACTGCAAAAATTTCTTTACCGGAGAAGGATGTTCTAGGGGTAATTCTAATATTAATAAACTATATCAAAGTCATTGGGCTGATATCTGGGAAGAATTTGGAAAGGTGAATAATCAGAGTGATGCACAAAAATTTTATGATAAATATAAAGAGCGTTATGTAACTCAGTACGCTTCTACCAATCCTGGAGAAGATATTGCAGAGGTCTTTGCTACGTTTGTGACCAGAGCTGGAGGAGTAAATGGAAACAGTAGAGCAGAAAAAAAGGTACAGATGATGTATGATAATGCCGAAATGATAAAGCTGCGAAATTATATAAGAGGAAATATTGCAAAAAGCAGTAGAAGCTTCCTACCTCTTCCGGGATCATGGAAAAATGCAAATACTTTCGGTAATAAGAATAAAACACACTGTAGTATTCACAAGCATTAAAATGATAAAAATGGTATTAATGGTGTGATTATCCGAACCACTAGTACTTAAAAAAAGATAGCGTATGAAATATGTAATGATAGTATTGATAATGGTGAATTTTTCTTGCCAATCTACCAAGAATACCTCTACAGATACTTCAAAAGATGAAGCACTGGTATATTATTCAAAAGGGTCTTGTATGGGAAAATGCCCGGTGTATGATGTGTGGATATATGAAGACGGTTCGGTTTCTTATTCGGGAATACAACACGTTTCTGCAAAAGGAAATATAAAAACAAAATTAAAAGAACAGGAGTTTAGAGCGTTAAAAACAATATTGAATAAAGGTTTAAATGAAGATTTGGCATTTAAAAAAGTGAGAGATTGGCCAATTACTACATTGCGTTTTAATGGTAAAGAGTATAAATATTATTCTTCCAAGATTGATGGTGCCCTAAAAGAAATTGATATCAAATTAAAAAATGCAATAGATAGTATCACACTGGGTTACGAAGGTGATGAACATAAAGAAGGATAGTTTTTGGGTAGGCCTTGAACTAGATGTCTTTAAAAATAGAAGTAATTAAGGGGTAAATAATAAGTAGTAATGATTTGATTTGTAAAGGTTGCCCTTAATTTAGTGTCTATTTATAAACCTGATGAGTTTAACTTGTCAGGTTTTTTTTGTTTGATTAGAATATGATAAGAGCTTTAAAAGTTAGTAACAGTCCATTTTAAGTTGTCCTTTATTTTGATAATAACTTATTGGCTTATTATTGACTTCTCTGCAAATTTCGTCTAGCACATTGATAACCTCTTTTTGCATAATAATAGATCCACAAATTAGTACAACTCCGTTTTTGTCTAATATTTTTGTAATTGGGTTACTATTTCTTTTTAGCAAATGCTGTACATATATTTTTTCTGGCTGGGCTCTTGAATATGCAGGATAAAAAGTAGTTAAATTATTGTTTTTTAAACTGTCTTGAATTACTGCATTATACAATTCAATAGATTGTTTATTTCTTCCTCCCCAAAATAGATGTGTTTTTATTTTCTTATGATTTTCACTAATCATTCCTAAAAAAGGAGCTATTCCTGTTCCGTTTGCAATCATAACGACCTCTTTTGCGTGAGTTGGAAAATTAAAATGAGGATTTCGTTTTATTGATGCCTTAATGCTATCGTTTTGACTAAGCTTACTAAAATAGGTTGAACATATTCCGAATTCATGCTTTTTAATACTCAAAATAATATCGTCATCAATTTTACCAATAGAGTACAAACGTTCTACAGAATCGTTTTCTGGGTAAAAGGATAACAAGTCTCCTGATTGAAATCTTATTTTTTCTTTTGGATGTAAACGCAGTAAAAATGTGTTGTCAATGTTTAGTGGAGATCTATAAACAACCGAAAATAGCTTGTTTTTTTTAGTTTTTATTGCCTTCTGTGGCTGTTTTAAAGGTATTGATAAATCAACATTTTTGCCCCATTGCGATGACCAATCTTTAAAGGTTTCGAAAGATTGATTGTTAATTTTATGCAGTTCTAGAATTGGTTTAAACATTGAATGTGAACGTAACATGTTATCAATATCTATTGCATATTCACAAAAATCTGGATATGCTAAAGAGCCAAAACCCACAACGGAAAAACAAACTTCTTTTTTTTGATTGATTTTCTTAAAAGATTGCTCAAAACTTTTTGCATTTGTAGGAGGTTCCCCTTTACCATAAGTTGCTGTAAATACAATTAAATGCTCTGCTTTTTTATAGGATGAATATTTGTTTAATTCTGAAATAAAGACCGTTTTTCCCAAATCAATCAAAGCATTATAGAAAAGTTTTGCATAATCAAATGTATTTCCGGTTTCTGAGCCAACCAAAATAATGTATTCAGATTTGTCTTTATGATAAACATTTTTTAGGACTAGACTTTTCTTTCTTCGTTTGAAAGCCATTAAAAAACCTGAATACATAAAGAACAGAATAGAACAGCTAGAAATAAGTAAGACAATAGACCATAAGATGCTTCCTTGCCCTGTATGTAATACCAAGCTCCAATGTGATATTAGTGTATTAAAAGGGTATTTTATTTCACTTAATATTTCGCCTGTAAATTGATTAATATTCAACTCCTTATCAGATAGTTTTATGTGGAAATAATCTTCGCGATCATCAGAAAAAGGGAATTCTACTTTTCTAACATTTTTAAGTTGTGTTTGATTAAAAACTTTAAAATCTTTGATTTGCTGTTTGGGAGCTTCTTTTATATTCTCAAAATCAATTTGATGTTTAATTATATTGGATGGTAATAGTGAAAATTTTTCTAATGACAAATACACACCTGTTAGAGCTATTATGATAATAGGAATCAATGTTAACCTACCTATTTGTATGTGGTAATATTGCTCAAAATTCTCTTTTATAACTTTAGAAAAAAAACGGTGTATACCCTGTTGTCTTTTAATAATTAAAAGGATTCCGGTAGTTGCAATTAAAAATAATATGAAAGAAACTAATCCTACAAAAAAACGACCGGTACTTTTTAGGAATAAAGAACGATGTAGGTTGGTAGCAAACTTAAAAACGGGAGCTTTTTCAATAATGTCACCTACCTTTTTACCAGTTAGAGGATCGACATAAAAAGTTTTATTTTTTCCTTCTTTGGTAATTACCGAGGTTGATACAAAATCATTATTATCGATTTCAATTTCAATTATTTCATCATAATTTTTTTGTAGTACTGTTATCGTTTGCGCAAGAGTAATGTTTTTTACGTTGTATGTAGCATAAGGCTCTAGCTGATTCGATATAGGTTCGAATGCTAAAACAATCCCTGTTAAGGAGGCTATAAGTATAAAAGCAAATGAAGATATAGCCAAAGCAAGGTGGCTATATCTCCAAATTGAAATCGTCATTTAGTCGTATTGTTATTGTGGCATCATACGAATATATCGTATAAACCCTTTTCCTTCAACTTTACTTTTTGTGGTCTCAGATGTTAACTCAAACTCTACATCATCTTTATAATACTCTTGATCTTCTACAGCGGTTTCAAAACGTATTTTATAACCAGAGTCAATCTTATTACTTTCAATTTCAATAATATTGATAGATCGTCCACCACCACTTACAGTTGCTCCTGTAATAGCGTCAATATCTTGACGTTTTTTTCCATAAAATTTCCACCAATCGGTAATATCATGATACCATTCTTCATCATCACCTTGTACAAAAAGTGTTTTTTCGTAGTTCCCATTTGGATCTAGTAAAGAAATAACTATATATGCACCTTCTCCTGTATAATTTGTCATTTGTATCATGCATTTATAGGTATTACTTTCTGTAGTACTTTTAAACCCAAATACAGTAAAAATTGCAAGTGCTATTATTGGAAACACTTTAAATGTTACTATTTTTTTCATTCTATTTTAAAAAATTTATATCTACGTTGTTTGTCTTTAATACTTCATTTTCACTTGCCAGATCAAATACAGATTCTTCAAAATCAGTTTTAATGGCCTTATTAGCTCCTATAGATAATAAATATGCTAAGATTTTATTGTTCTTGGCGGTCATTGCTGCTTTATGTAAGACTGTAATTCCTTCTTTATTCTTAGCATTGATATCGATATTATAATCAGGAATCATTTTTAATAACTCTAGATCGTTTTTCTCTATTGCCAAATGATACAATGTATTTCCATTTTTTTGAGGCTTGGTAATATCAAGTCCTTTTTTAGTCAAGGCGTCTATTTTCTTTTTGAATTGATCTACCTTATTTGGATTATACGATTTTAGTGTGTAGTATCCTAGATCATTCCCTTTAGAATCGATTACATTTACATTGGCTTTTTGACTAATTAAAAAATCAACCACGTCTATTGTATTATTTTTTACTGCATTGGTTAATGCAGAATGTCCTTCTTTATTAGTGATATTTATATCATTTGTATTTTTTGCAAATAATTTTATAACCTCTAATGTATTACTATGAGATGCATTTAGCAATGGAGTATTACCTTTATCATCTTTTTGATTAGTATTAACCCCTTTATTTAAAAAATAATTTAAGACTTTAAAATCGTTATTTCTATACGCTAGATTGTGTAGAGGAGTTACTCCATTTTTGTTTGTAATATTTGGTTCAATACCTAAGTTTTCTAAGTATTGAAAGAAGTCTAAAGAATTATAACCTGTTCTGGTGCCTCTACTGGCAAAAATCATTGCATTGTCACCTTTATCATTAAGTTCTTTATAAGAAACACCTTTTTTGATTAATTGGTCTAGCATTTCTATGTTTCCAGTACGTGCAGTGTAATTAAAAACTCCATTTCCATCATCATCTTTGTCATGAATGTCTAAACCTTTTGAAGTAAAATAATCGATAAGAGTAAAATCTTTTAGGGAAGGAGTTACTAACAATAAAGCGTTTGCTCCGTGTTCATCTTTGTCAGTTTGTACATCAATCCCGTTTTTAATGCATAAGTCATAAATTTCTGTATTTGTTTGGCCGGCCGCTGCTGCAAAAGTCAATACCGAAAAGTAATGAGAATCTTTTAAATCCATCCTTGTTTTTTGAGCAATAAGATGTTTCATTAATTCTACATTATTTTTATAAGCTGCCCAAAACACATAGGTTCTTTTATCATGGGTTAGCTTATTAACATCATTCCCTTTTTTAGAAAGTAAGTGTTTTATTATAGCATTATCTGCGTTTTCCAAAATAGCATATACTACAGCATCAAATCCATTTTTATTTAATGCTATTGCATTATTACCTTCTGTTATTTTCTGATCTATAACTTCTATTGAAGGGTTAGTTTCCCAGAATTCTCTTTCTAAAAAAACATTTTTTGTCTGAGCCTGTAAAATATTTACAAACAAAATAAATGCGGCTAATAATTTTATTGTTTTCATTTTTTTTAATTTAAAATTTATATCGCAATACCGTTCCAAAACTAGCAGGTTGAATCCTGTTAAGATATACTGTACGATATGCATTATATCCAATTTCATTAAAAACATTATTTCCGAAAACATCTAAACTTAATTTACTATTAAATTTGTATGATGCTTGTACGTTTACCGTGGTATATGCTTTTAAATCAAATGGCCTAACCCCAGGAACTACTCCAGTATGTGTGTAATTTCTGGACCATACATTATGAGGACGTTCTCCTAAATAATAAGCTCCTGCACCTAAAGACAATCCTTTTACATATTTTTTGAAGTTATAACGTACCCAAAAATTAGCCGTATGTCTAGGTGTATTTAATGGACTAGAATTAAAATAATATGATGCATGGTCTTTATATTTGGCATCTAAATAAGAATAACCTCCAATTATTTCTAAATTAGGCAATACTCTACCTATTAATTCTATTTCAACACCACTTCTGGTATCTTCTCCTCCTTTTAAATAATATCCTAAGAAATTACCTGCTGGGTCGATTGCTTGTAAGTTTAAATTTTTGCTGTAGGTCGAAAAATATGTTATGTTAAAGCGTAAGGCTTTATTTAACCATACCGATTTAATACCTGTTTCAAATTGATCCCAACGTTCTGTACCTAACTCTTTGCCATTAATGTCTCGGTAAAAAGAAGTCATAGGGTTAGAGCTACTGGCATAAGAGCCAAAAATAATAATATTTTCTGTAGGTTTGATATTTAATCCTATTAAAGGATTAAAGGCATCGTCGCGTTTTGCTCCGGTCAAACTTCTTCCTATAAAATTACCTTTGGTTCTTTCTAAGGAGGTATATCGCAATCCTAAAAAGAGATCTACCCATTTTGTAACAGAAATTTTATCTTGAATGGTAAATCCATATGATTTTGTTTTTGATCCTGTAGCTCTTGCAGGATTTGGTGTTACAGTAACACCATTAGGTAAAATATTATTGATAGGTTGAGTGACATCAATGATATCTATATAAGTAGGAGGATCATTATCGGGGTCATTATCAATATCTGGATAGTTAGCCGTATAAGCAGTATTGTCAAAAGTGGTATTTCTATAATCTATTCCTGCCTGAAATGTATGTGTTAAGAACCCTGTTTTTATATCCTTTCCTACCAAATCTATTTGTAAAACACTATTTTTATCACTTCTTCCCTGTGCGTAGTACTCTCGATATCTTTGTGTATTTAATAACTCTGGTAATCCAGATCTTCCACCTCCCTGAAAAGCATAAGAAGTCTCTGCATAGGTCTCTAAATCAGAAGCAAAATACCCAGCTTTTATACTTAGGTCATCATTTATTTCTCGCTCAAAACGTATTGCATACGTAGTATTTACAGAATTATTTCTATCAGATTCGAAGCCTAAAAATTTATCATTTGGTAATTTAAAAATAGTGTTGGTTGCATAATCTCCAAAATTAATGGTTCCTTGGTCTGGAGTTCTACTATCATCCATATAGTCCATTTCCAAAACGATAGACGTTTTTTCATTTGGTTTCCATGCGAGGGAAGGGTTTATGTAAAAACGCTCTGAGTTTACTTTCACTCTATAACTATCTGCTCTATCATATGAACCTGCTACTCTAAAAGCAATGGTTTCCTTTTTGTTTAAAGGGCCATAAAAATCAAATGTGGGACGTACTTTGCCAAAACTACCAACTCTTAAACTTACTTCACCTCCATTGTAAAATTTAGGAGTTTTGGTTACAACATTAATAACTCCTCCTACAGAACCTAAATCACCTCCTAAACCTTGACTGATTGCAGAAATTCCTTTTAATACCTGGATATTGTCGACCCCTGCCATATCAGTAATGACACCAGTCCCTCTAAAATCTGAATTGATTCTAACTCCATTTTTTAATAAAGGAATACCTCTGTACCCTCTTAAAGACATACTTTCTCTTATATTCCCGTATGTAGCAAACGTATAAACACCAGCAACATTTTTGGTAACGTCACTTAGTGTTAAAGCATTTTGTTGATCGATAAGTTTATGTGACAGTACAGAAATACTCTGTAACTGTTCGTTGGGCTGTAAAGGTAATCTGGTAAGTGTTTCTAATTTTTCTGCTCTTTTATTTCTAGAACCAAAGAGCTCAACTTCTTCTAGCTGAGTATCATTTTGTAATACAAAAACAAGACCTGATATATCTCCCGATATAGCCGTCTTTTGACTAAGTTCGTTATATCCAACAGCACTAGCTACTATCTCATAGGTAGCAAAAGGAACATTGTTAATAGTAAAAGTACCATCTTCTTGTGCTTGTGCACCTAGACTGGTTCCTTGGATGAATACATTTGCATAAGGAATCGCCTCATCAGATTCGCTTTTTACAACACCTTGTATAGTGGCTTGACTATACATCAAATTCAAGCCACATAGAAGTAGCAATAGGGGTAATTTTTTAAAGACAGACATGATTGTAATATTTATTGGTTGTGGTTGTGGTTATTGAATTACAAAAGATTCGATGACTTTATTGATATCTTGTTCTTTTATGTATTCGTCAGAAAATAGATGCTTATATAGTGGTTTGTTATCAACTTTTGCTTCTAGTACTAAATTGGCATTTCTTCCAAAAACTTTTTCCCATTTATTGCGAACTAAAGCCCATTTTTGATTGTTTTCTTTCCACCAGTTTGCGGCTACTTTACATTTACTATCGTCTACTTTTACATATGTATTGTATCCTTTTTCCTTAGCCAAAATAACATCAGCTTTACCCGCTTCACGTATTACTTTATCATTATTTTGATCGTGAATCCAACCATTTTTAGTAATCTCATGTCTGTTTCCTCTAACGGTTACATTGTAATCACTTCTTTTAGTATATTCTCGTCTTGGTAGTGGAGCATCTGTTCTGTTTTCCCAAAAACTTTTTCCATCTACATGTACCCAGGTTGCAGAACCTTCATAACGAGGGCTATCGTCTACCTGATATACTTTTTGAGTCCATTGGCCTTTTACATCAGATTTAGATTTACTTTCATAGTTCCAGGAATTATTACCGTTGAACATATAGAAATCTGTGTTTTGAAATATCCAATCTTGTCTCCAATGTTTTACAATATGAGGTTTTGAAGGATCACCTACTTGTAATAAATGCTGAATAGAAATCTTGTTTTTATCCTCCTCAACCAATTGAGCCCATTCTAACCCTTTGGCAATTTTTTGTTTTGAAGGCTTATAAAGAGAATCATTGCTATATTGAAAAGTTTCTGCAAAATTGAAGGTTACTTCATAGCAGCCACACATTTTTTTTATAGCATTTTTATCCTGCTTTTTTTTATCCTGTGCAGTTATCGTAAATACTGCAACTAATAGTAAAAGTGATGAAAGTGTTAATCGTTTCATTTTTGAATATTTTAAAAATTACTAATCCTTATTTAGATTGAATTAAAATAATTATATATTTGTTGCAAATTTATTAAGAATGAATCTAAATAGAAATGAATTTTTGTTTTATTTTTTATTTTTTTGATTCAATTTAATATTCGAGCAAAAAAGAGGGTAGATATTACATCGTAAAGGATATTCAAAGAATTATTATAAACCTTATTTTTTCAAGGTTGTCAATGAGAGTATTGAAAGAGGAAACCAGAAATTAAAGTATACTTTATTAAAATAATAAAGCGTGTTTTTTGTTTTATAACCATAGTGTTAATATAAACTCTCCATATCCTTTGATATGGAGAGTTTTTTTATCCCTAAGACACAAATAGCGGTAAAAACTTAAGCTATGGCACTTATGTAGAGGTAATTATCGCTCTTTTATCAAAAAAGAGCGATTTAGTTATCAATAAACCATATTGTCTGAGTTTTAACTTAATTTTTATGCCATCATTCTCTTACAAACCGTACACTAGTAATTAGCCCGTTTTTTACTTCATAAATGGATAAGTGTAATTATTCATAATCAAAAAAAACCTATAAAGTGTGATAATGATATAGATGAAAGATTTGGGTAAAAAATAAGAAACCTGTAAATCAATTATTTACAGGTTTTATTTGTTTTGTGCAGACAGAAAGATTCAAACTCTCTTACCTAAGATTTTGTTAGTTATTAACTACTTCGCTCTCTGCCATCCTTATATCGATAAGAATTAAACGTTTCTTGTATTGTTTCACTTGCGTATCCTTGCTTGCAATTTCTATGTTATCAATTTCATAAGTAATTATAAACTCTTTTCCTGTAAGTTGTTTTGTACTTAAATCATACTTAGAGATCGCTTTTTTACTTACAAAAGTAAATTCGAGTACCTTTCCCGTATCCTTATTAGTAAAATAATACGCTTTATCAGATTGTCCGCTATAAGTTACCTGTGCTTCTACGATATCATTATTATCTATAGAGGTAAAACTAGCTGTTAATACTACTGCTAAAATTAAAAGAATCTTTTTCATTTTATAATATGATTTTGTTGTTATATATATTGAGACACCAAAAGATAAACAAAGTCACTAATAATTCCAACAAAAAACTCTTTAAGAGTAGACGTAAAATATGTTCTAATCTTTTTTTGTTTAATGAGAAGCCATTATAACTTTGAAAAGTGTGATTTAACAATCAATAAATCAGAAAGCCTTCTGGGCTTGTTTATAGGTCATCTCGCCTTTTTCTACTTGGGATACCACTCCCAATTTAAAGCCTAAATTGTAATCGCGTTGAGTACGCTTCTTGTTAGTGTTTCCTGAATCTTTCATAAATAAGTCAATTTTGTATCCACTTATTTCAGGACGAGACACACCTTAAATAAAAAAAGCCGACTCATAAAGTCGGCTTTTTTTGCTGTGCGGGCGGAGAGACTCGAACTCTCACACCTCGCGGCACTAGATCCTAAGTCTAGCGTGTCTACCAATTCCACCACGCCCGCATTAATACTTTTACAATACTTAGGACTTTCTGTAAAAGTGAGTGCAAATATACATATTCCTTATAAATCTCAAAGAACTTAAATTATTTTTTTTGAAGAATATGAAAAGTAATACATAACAATTTAAGAAACGAAGATATTTTCTTTAGGATCCCTTCGTTTTTTTGGTAGCTACAATCCTGATTTTAGTTGATTAATCAATGCTTTTGATGCTTCGGTATTCATTGCTTTTAGTTCTTTTATCATTTTCAATTTGGTTTCCTCGGTATATTGAAATGGCTTGTTTTCGGCTGTAAAATCATAACCAATTTTTGCAAAGAGGTGATCCGACCATTCATTACGGATGCAATCTATAATTAAATGAATACGATCAGTTGTCCCATTGTTTTCTACTCTATGAAGCAAATTAAAGTTTCCGTACCAACATTCTCCAACACCCATAATCACTTCTTTGTTATTTATGTAAAAATGAACATCCTGATTTGTTGTGATCGGAATATGAATTCTAAAACTTCCATCCTCATATCCCAGATTATGATCTGTATGTTCTTTTATGCTACTATTAGGAGAAAGGTTGAGTAAACGAATAGATTCTTTTTCGCATTCAAAAAGTGCAATTATTTCCTTAAAATAAAGGCAATACTCCAGTAGAGAAGTATTCTTGTAATTATGAGCACCAGATGAGTGCGCATAGATTTGATCGATAGCTCCATTAAGAGATCTAAGTGCAATAGATTTCCAATCTCCAGAATAATCACTTGTATTAAAATGAGAAATAAATGGGTGAGATTTGCAATATGCTAAGTCTTGTAATAGCCGATTTTCAGAAAATGAAAAAGGAAGTTTTAAAAATGCATTCTTCATCGATGGATAACTTGAATAGATAACAGCCAAATTACTTCATTTTTACTACTTTTAGGCGAAAATAAACTCAGATTCATGCAAAACATACAATCTTACGTTCAGGAACATAAAGATCGATTTATAAATGAGCTTTTCGAACTGCTTAAAATTCCATCTGTAAGTGCCGATACGGCATTTAAAGATGATGTAATCAGGACAGCACAAGAGATTAGTAATAGTCTTAAAGAATCGGGATGTGATACTGTAGAAATCTGTGAGACTCCCGGATATCCAATTGTATATGGAGAAAAAATTATTGATAAAAATCTTCCAACAGTGTTGGTTTATGGACATTATGATGTGCAACCAGCAGACCCAATAGAGTTATGGGATAGTCCTCCTTTTGAACCCGTAATTAAAAAGACAGAGATTCATCCCGAAGGAGCCATTTTTGCCAGAGGATCATGTGATGATAAAGGGCAGATGTATATGCACGTAAAGGCGTTAGAAATTATGACCAAGACTAACCAGTTACCGTGTAATGTAAAATTTATGATCGAAGGAGAAGAAGAAGTCGGAAGTAAAAGTTTAAGCTGGTTCGTAGAGCGTAATCAGGATAAGCTGTCAAATGATGTGATTTTAATTAGTGATACAGGTATGATCGCTCAGGATGTTCCTTCTATTACTACCGGGTTAAGAGGATTAAGTTATGTTGAGGTCGAAGTAACGGGACCTAATAGAGATTTACATAGTGGTTTGTATGGCGGTGCGGTTGCAAACCCCATCAATATATTGACTAAGATGATTGCTTCTTTACACGATGAAAATAATCATATTACTATTCCGGGTTTTTATGATAAAGTCGAAAACCTTTCTACAGAAGAAAGAGCTGAAATGGCAAAAGCACCTTTCTCTCTTGATGCATATAAAAAATCACTGGATATCAATGCAGTGTATGGAGAAAAAGGATATACAACCAATGAGCGCAATTCTATTCGACCTACATTAGATGTGAACGGAATCTGGGGAGGCTATACAGGAGAAGGGGCTAAAACAGTTATTACCAGTAAGGCTTATGCCAAAATTTCTATGCGTTTGGTTCCTAATCAAGATTGGGAAGAAATCACAGAATTATTCAAAAATCATTTTGAAAACATTGCACCAGACGCAGTAACGGTAAAAGTAACTCCGCATCATGGTGGGCAAGGCTATGTAACTCCAATAGATAATATTGGATATAAAGCAGCTAGTAAAGCATATCAGGATACCTTTGGTAAAACACCAATCCCACAACGCAGTGGGGGTAGTATTCCTATTGTTTCTTTATTCGAAAAAGAATTAAAAAGTAAAACAATCTTAATGGGATTTGGCTTAGATAGTGATGCAATACACTCTCCTAATGAACATTTTGGAGTTTGGAACTACTTAAAAGGAATAGAAACGATTCCTTTCTTTTATAAATATTTTACAGAATTGAGTAAGTAAGATTCTTACATAAATTAAAATAATAATGGCGTTACCCTGATTTTTAATCAGGGTCGGGCTATTCGCTATATCTTTTTTGTACCAGTCAAACATTTCTTTCAGAGATTTAGGGGTGCCAAAAAAGGATGCCACTACTATCCCTAACGCATAAGAAACCTGATTAAATTCGAATTATAGATGAGATGATTTTTTTGTTTTATCTATTAGTTTTGCATAATGAGTGAAACAACCTACATGAAAATTGTAGTCCATACTTTTTGTCGAAAATGCAAAATATATTGCTTTTTTACCTTTTTTTAATCGTATTTTTAAAAGAGTAAAATTCCCCCTAATTTCTATTTCTTCAAAACTCTATAGTAAACATTATTTGGATCAATGTGCATTTAAAAAATCAATTTTTAATAGTAATAAACATTCCAATGAAAAAAACAGTATTAGGGTTTTCGGCTTTATTAAGTGTGGCATTTACTTTTGCCCAGACTAATGTTACAGATATCAACCAAACCGGAAAAGGAAATGAGACAGAAATTTCTCAGAAAGGAGCAAACAACACGTTAACGATTGTTCAGGAAGGTAATGTTAACAAAGCAAAAGTAGAGCAGGGAATAGAAGGATCTACAAAAGGAAATGGTATGATTAGCCAAATCCAGACTGGAGATCAAAATGATGTATATGTTATGCAACAAGGAGATTTTAATGTAGTATATCAAAATCAGCTAGGAGCATCAAATAGTGCAGAAGCTACTCAGTATTCAGATATTTTAGAAAGTAAAATCAAACAAACTCAAATAGGAAATAATAACAAAGCAGCGGCAATACAGGGTGAAGGTTCAATATTTGCAGTAAATGTTAAAAATAATATTGATCAAACACAAAGAGGAAATTTTAATACGGCAAAGGCAAGTCAATCTAACAATGATTCTAATCTTAGAATCATTACACAAAATCAAGAAGGAGAATTTAATCAAGCTATTGCAGATCAGAGTTCGATTTCGGGATATAGTTTTAATATTGAGCAAGAGCAATCTGGAGAATACAATAGTGCCGTAGCAACCCAATATGGGGGAAGCTTTAGTCTAAGTAGTATTGTTCAGGATCAAAAAGGATCAGGAAATACTGTAGACGCTAGTCAGCTATCACAACCACATGGTTTTGGAGATAATTTCATTACTCAATCACAAAACGGAAATTATAATGTGGCTACTGCGATCCAGAATAATGGACATGCTATTACACAAACTCAAATAGGAGATTTTAATCAAGCCTTTGCTCAACAGGAACCAAGAGAATTTTCTGTAATTGATCAATACCAGGAAGGAATAAGAAATATAGCATATGCCTCTAAAGATAAAATAGATCAGTTTGGTACACGACCTTCTTATATTTCTCAAAACCAGGTAGGAGAAGATAATCAAGCTTCAGTTAATCTGGGAGGTAGAGGTTTTGTGACTCAGAAACAAGAAGGGATAAGAAATGATGCTTCTTCAACACATGTTTATGCCTTTAACGTTGGAACCTATCAAAAGCAGGTAGGTGAAGACAATAAAGCTGTTATAAGTAGTTCATTTAGCTCTTCTTCTCAGAGCTCAGAAGTCATGATAGAGCAAAATCAAGTAGGAAGTTATAATGAAGCCACGGCCATTCTACAAGAGGGAATTGATAGTAGGATTACACAAACCCAGGAAGGAGAAAGAAATACAGTAGTAGCTCAAAGTATTGGAGATGGAAATCAAATAATGAGTATACAAAAAGGATTATCTAATGCCATTGAACAAACTCAAATGGAAGGAGGGACCAATACTATGGAAGCTACACAAAATAATATAAGCCTTAGTGGAGAAGAGAACCTTTTATCTCAGTTGCAACATGGAAATAAGAATATGATGATTTCTGCTCAGAATGGATCATTTAATAGTACTGATGTCACTCAAGTAGGAGATTTCAATACTCTTACTACACAACAAATTGGTAATGCTAATAGTTTAGCTGTTTCTCAAGAAGGGACCTCATTATCGGTAACGATAGTTCAAGAAGGAAATGGTAATAGTTCGATTATTTCTCAATAATTTAATTAAATATTAGATGTAGCTTATCAATAGCTAACAGAGCAATAAAAACAAATAAACACCCTTAATCTAGGGTGCTTATTTGCCTTCTTTTTTATTGAAAAGAAACAGTAATTATGTCTTAGTCTTATTTTATTAGTAGTATAAATGTTAAAATAATGTGAAACAGATAACATAGTATGGTGTTTGGTTATAATAGTATAACCCTAAATGCTTCAATAGTTTTAATTTTCATAATTAACTATAACACAAAATCAATACGGTTATGAAAACTAAAACTATTATTTTAGCAGCTATGCTATTTACTTATGTTTCGTCTCTTCTGGGGCAACAACAAGTAGACGCAAAAAGATGTGAGGCAAGTAATGCCAATGCGTATATTTTTTCGGCAAATCCCAAAGCAAAAGCCGAATATGAAAACTTTAATAAGTTTACCAAAAATTATGTTCAGAGTAAAGCTTTTTCTCAAAAAGCAGCAGAAACGTATACCATACCTGTAGTAGTTCATGTATATGGTACTACACAACACGGGAAGACCGTTGATTATGATAAGATAAAAGGAGCTCTTGATGCGTTAAATAAAGATTTTAACGGACTTAACGATGATTTTAATTCAATTGATCCCGTTTTTGATGGTCGTAAATCAACATTAAGTGTACGATTCGCATTGGCTAAAATTGATCCTAATGGCGGTAGTACTAATGGGGTAATTATCCATCCAGTAGCTTCTGGAATGGGAAATTATAGTAGCCCTGTTGTTGCTTCAGACGGATGGGACAATTATAAATATATGAATGTGTATATCACGGGTGATTTGTATGGTGATGGAGTTTCAAACAATTCTGGAGTAGCATGGTATCCAAACACAACAATGTCGGATGCGAATATTGCAAGAGTAGTTTATAACGGACAATATTTACACGGTAATACCAATAAAGAATTTGCATCTGTATTTACACATGAGTTTGGGCATTGGCTTAATTTAATACATACTTTTGAAGGTGGGTGTGATGATCCTAACGGAGATGAAGTTGCTGATACTCCAAAAGAAGATTCTAACTCGGGAGATAAAGGATGTACAGTAGGAGCTAGTGAGTGTGGGAATTTGATTAACTATGAAAATTATATGGGATATGATTCTGCTGCAGGGTGCGCAAAAATGTATACTCAGGGGCAGGTAAATAGAATGCTTGCAGCATTACAACACCCAACAAGAAAACCATTATGGCAACCAGCTAACCTGACAGCTACAGGGGTAAATCTTACAGGAGCCTCACTAGTAGCAAATAATAATACTGTTGAAGAATCTTTATCTAATAATGGAACCTTAGTAGATGATTCTTATGATATAGATATACAAGGAGGTACTTATTCATTAAGCTCTGGAGCATTAACACAAGGAACGCATTTCACTTCAAGCCTTCCTCAAGGATTTTCTCCTACAATTACCGTAATTAGTAATACAAAAATAAGAGTAAAATTTAGTGGAAGCACTAATAACCATGGTGCTGCTGATAATGCTTCAGGTACAATCACTCTTAAAAATGCTATTATTTCAGGTGGGACAAGTACATTAAATTCTGATAAAGTACTGTTTAATTTCTCATTTTATGATCCTTTTAAAGTGGTTTATGTAGATAATAGTGATCTTACAGTTGATGCTACTACAACATGGAAGCCATTTACCGATGCAAATATTCCATCTTTAGGAGGAGGAACAAATTACGGAGGATTATTTTACAATGCTTCTGGGCATCCAAGTGGTCAGCCTGCATTACAATTCGAAAACTATAAAGCTGCAATGATTACTGTAGGAAGTACAAAAAGGGTTGCAAATCTACCAGTAGATACACCAATTAGTACTACTAGTAATTGGGTAGATGGAGGAGCATATCCTGATTTACATGAGATTAGAACAAATTCATATACCAATTGGGATGGACAAACAGGGTATGCAGGATTTAGATTTATTAAAAATGCAAAAGAATATCACGGTTGGCTTCGATTTCAGGTAAATGCTAGTGGAAATTCGTACACATTATTAGATTATGCATATAGTACAGAACCTTATGGTACTATTAAAGCAGGAAGTAAAGAATTAGGGGCAACTCCTACTTGTAATGATGGGATCCAGAATGGGGATGAAACAGGAGTAGACTGTGGAGGATCGTGTACACCATGCAGTACACCAATAACATACTGTGATTCTAATGGAAAAAGTGTATCAGACGAATATATCGGTAGAGTGCAGTTAGGAACAATTGATAATACATCTACCGGTTCTACTGGAGGGTATGGAGATTACACTTCTGTATCTACTACATTATCTAAAGGGTCTTCTCAGACCATTACTATTACTCCAACTTGGTCAGGAACAGTATACTCAGAAGGGTATAGTGTATGGATTGATTATAATCAAGATGGGGATTTTGCTGATGCAGACGAGCAGGTATGGAGTAAAGCAGCTTCAAAAGATACCCCAGTAAGTGGTAGTTTTACTGTTCCATCTGGTGCCATAAATGGAAACACCAGAATGAGAGTATCTATGAAATACAATGGTATCCCAACGGCATGCGAATCTTTTAGCTACGGAGAGGTAGAAGACTACACAGTAACCATAGGAACAGGAGGATCTAATCCTACCTGTACAGATGGTATTCAGAACGGAGATGAAACAGGAGTAGATTGTGGTGGATCGTGTACCCCTTGTGCTACTAACGATGGAGTTATCTATGTAAATAATGAAGATATCGCTGTAAACTCATCAAGTACCTGGAATTTCTTCAGAATAGAAGTAGGAGACGATAATGGGTTTGGTGCATGGTTTTCTAGTAATTCGGTACGATTGGTAACTTATAATAAAGATGTAGTATGCGAAGGTAGTAGCAGAAATGTAACCATGATTGGTGAAGGAGTACAAGTAGGAGCTTCTAGTAATTTTGTTGCAGAATCTAATAGTTATGTAGTAAGCTCTTCTTCATATACGAGTTGGAATGGTAAATCAGGCTACATAGGATTTACTTTTAAAATTAGCGGCAATACACATTATGGATGGTTTTATGCTACTGTAGCAAATGATGGGTTATCGTATACTATATTGGATTATGCATATAACACTAATGCAGGTCAAGGACTTACAACCAAAAGGCCAGCAGCAGCAGGTCCAGAAAAAGCAGAGAATTTGGTTAAGGTATACCCTAATTCATTTACCGAGACTACAAATATTGACCTGACAAAATTAGGTAAAGAAAGGTTTACTATGAGTGTATATGATCTTTTAGGAAGACGTATTTACCATAAAAACTATGACAGAAATCCTGGAGTACTTCCTTTTGGAGGAGCAATAACCGAAAAAGGAAATTATTTCGTAAAAATAACATCAAAAGGAGCTTCAGAAATACACACAATTGTAAAAAAATAACCTAATAAACCTGGTTATAGATTAGACAGTATGAAGCGGGTGACAGTTACTTATACTGCACACCCGCTTTTTTATTTAGAAATAAATTTGTTATCGTTTGATCAGTAATTTTTTAGAAATCGAAATTCCGTTATTAGTCGATATAATAATATAATACAAACCTTCTTTAAGAGTTTGAACATTTACATTGTTTTTGGTAGATGAGATATCTTGCTTTAGTTTTATAGCTCCCAAAATGTCATAAACTTTAATAGATGCATTATCTAGATTTTTTAGAGAGTATGTAGAAATAGTGAACTCATGATTTGTAGGATTTGGGTGTATTACAAAATCCTCAAATTCAGGTTTGTCTATGGCAGAAACACTTTTATTTTCTTCTATTGATGTGGATTCTACTTCTCTAGAAGTTGTACAATTTTGAATTTTTGCAGTAAATTTTGACCCACTTGAAGCTTTGAAACCAGTTGAGAGTGTCACTTTTTGACCAGCAGTATATGTTGCAATACCACCATTTGAGATGGTATTATTTGCTGTTAACATATTTGCGGCTTCTTGATTATCAGTGGTTCCTGACGGAACATTTTGAGTCACAGTCAAATTATCAGGACATCCATTTGATGGGAGAGCATTTGGAGGTAAGTCATTACCCAAATTCTGAATAATTTCTTCAATAGGTACTCCTCTGTTTGGGCAATTGGCGCAATGGTGTAAAGCAACTACAAGATCATCACCATATCCCAAAACAGGAGATCCAGAAGATCCACCTTGGGTATCGGCAAAATATCCTATATCATTACCACTTCCACCACAACGAGGTCGAGTTAAAGAAAATATACGGGCTACACCTCCTTGATCATTTGTATTTGTAGAAAGTAATGCAATTCGTTTACCCCAAGCTCGTGGATGTTGAGGGATATAGATACGTTCGTTTATAACCGCACCAGTATTTCTTAATTGTAGAAACCCATAGTTTTGCGGTAAATTAGTAGTCGTGTTTAATTGTAAAAGAGCATAATCTAATGGTGCATTTGCACGAATAAGATTTGCAGATGTAGCCTCAACGGTACCTGAACAGGCAAGCCAAGAATCACAATTTGAATTACAATTTGCACCTTGTGCCATGAATTCTACAGTCACATTATTAGCATCAGCTTGGTTTTGGATACAATGTTCATTGGTCATTAATTGACCATTATCTCCGATTAACCAACCTGTACAAGCAGATGTTCCGTTAATTAGTAATCTGGCTACTGCGCGTGAACGATTATAGGCATTAGGCTCGTTATTTGAATAACAAATAGCATTTCTAGAGTCATCAGCTCCACAAAGAGCTTCATCCTGTTCAGCTCGTATTGATTCTAAAGGATATCCTTTTGCAACTATATCAATAATATACCCAAATCCTCCTTTAGAATTACTACTAAATATCTCAATGATCATTTTATCATCATAAATAGGAATACTCCAAAAACTATTACCTCTTTTCTGAATTGTATTATCAGAGTATTTCCAGGATCTAGTATTGTTTACATCTCTTACAACGATATAGTCATTTGCTGCTAATTGTATTTTACTGAAATGTACCGCCACATAACCTGCATCTTTTTGAGATACTTCTTGACTCCAGACCATCTTATGTACACTGGTCATGTTACCCTGATAAGGATGCGGACTTTGGTGAGTGCTAGTAACTTCTTCTCCTACTTTGGTCTGCGCTTGAATACTACAAGCAATTAATAAACAGATACCGTATAAATATTTTTTCATCGTTTAGTTTTGATTTTTTAATTGTAAGTTTTCCTTTTCTAATTCATCGACCCTTTTATTTATTTCGATAATGTATAGAGTTAACTCTTCAATTTTTTGAAGAAGTTTTGCATCCATTTCTCCTAAGAAAATTCCATTTTCTTGCACTTCTGATGCACTGGGAATATCTTTTAAATGTCTATTTTCTTTAATATGATTTTCAACTTCTTTTAGAGTAGGTAATTTGTAATCGTCATAGAAAACAAAATCAGACCAAGTCCCTGCTTCTACAACCATCTCTCTTGCACCTATGGATCCTTCGACAGCTAACCTATGAGAACCGGTATTTGTTGTTCCTATTCCGACTTTACCACCACTTTTTATGGTCATCCATTCTTTGGCTATTTGATCGGTTGGAGTATATCCTCTAAAAACAAATCCTCCATCGGTCGCTCCGTTTGAAGAATTACTATCTTGCATTTCAAAGATGATAGCATCGAGGTATTGTCCAAAGTATTCAGTATCTCCGAATAATCTGAATCCTTCACCAATATTCATTTTTAGGTCACCATTTACATGTAGTTTTGATACTGGGTCAGAAGTTCCTATTCCAACTTTACCGCCGCTTTTTATGGTCATCCATTCTTTGGCTATTTGATCGGTTGGAGTATATCCTCTAAAAACAAACCCTCCATCGGTTGCTCCGTTAGAAGAATTGCCATCCTGCATTTCAAAAATGATAGCATCAAGATATTGTCCAAAGTATTCGGTGTCTCCGAATAATCTAAATCCTTCTCCAATATTCATTTTCACATCTCCATTTACATGTAACTTAGAAGATGGAGTTGTAGTCCCAATACCAACATTTCCATTGGGAGCCTCGGTGATCTGTGCTTTTGTAGCTAGTCCTGTACAAACAAGAGTTAAAATAAAAATCCAGTTTTTCATAATTTTACTAAGTTTAATTAGATTTTTATTTTTTAGATTCTATTAGCTTTTCAAGCTGATCTAATCTTTCCTCAATAGATTTTAATCTTTTGATTTCTTTTTCTTGTTGAATGGTGTAAAGCGTTAATTCTTCTACTTTCTGAAGAAGTTTAGCATTCATTTCTCCTATCGAAATTCCTTTTTTTAATACTTCTTTTTCTGAAGGAATGTTTTTTAGGTGCCCGTTAGTTTTTATATGCTGTTCAACCTCTTCTAAACTCGGTAGTATATAATCAGATTCGAATACGAAATCTGACCAAACATTAGGCTTTACTATGACTTCTTTGGTTTTTGTGGTTCCGTCAATGGCTAAATTCCCTCCAGAAACACCAAGAGTATTATTATCTCTTAAGATTAGCCTCATATCATAGTCAGTTGTAGGATCATTAGAGAAATCAAAATAAGGAACTCCATTACCTCTTAGTTCAATAGAAGCACCTTGATCGGTATTTATTATAGCTCCGGTATTTCCCCAACTAATACTCTGGCCTGTAGATAGCTTATTACTCATTTTAACATCGCCGCCTTCAAAAGAAAGTAAGTTATCATTCCTAAGGATTAATCTCATATCATAGTCGGTAGTAGGGTCATTAGAGAAATCGAAATAAGGAACTCCATCGCCTCTTAGTTCAACAGAAGCACCCTGGTCTGTATTTATAATGGCTCCTGTGCTTCCCCATTTGATTTGTTTAGTCACAGTAAGTTTGCCATTAATAATTTGATCTTGAGCCGTAAGGTTAAGTACAGCTATAAAAAAACATAGAATTAAACTTGATAATTTTTTCATCGTTTTGGTTTTAAGAGTTATCGAATGAATTTTTATTTGCTAAGATTTTCGACTTTATTTTGAAGAGTAGATATCGTTTTTCTTAAAGTTTTAAGCTCTTCGTCCTGTTGAATTGTATAGAGCATTAACTCCTCTATCTTTTCGAGTAATTTTGCTTGCATATTCCCTACTTGAATACCGTTCTCTAACACTTCTTTTTCACTCGGTATATTGGGAAGATGTCCTTGAGTTTTAATGTGTTTTTTGACCTCATTTAAAGAAGGTAATTTGTAATCAGAGCGAAATACATAATCAGGCCACGGTGAAGCTTCTACTACAATCTCTTTGGCTCTAATATTACCATTTACGGCAAGTTTATAACCTCTGGTATTGGTAGTTCCTATACCAACAGTTCCATCAGTATCGATAATCCTTAAGCGTTCGACTCCTTTGGTTTTTAAGATTAGATCATTATTGTAAGAAGAAAATGCATTTGTAGTTGTGTATACATCTTTGTTAAAAATAAACTTTGGCATATCGGTATAGATATGTGCCCAACTACTGTTAAGAGGTCCAACATCTATATATCCAAAAGTTCCATTAACTCGTAATGCTCCTCCTGCAAGATTTCCTCTAATACTTCCATTAATATGGAGTTTAGTTTGAGGATTAGAAATACCGATTCCCATATATCCATTTTCGTCTTTAATCCTTAAACGTTCAGTTCCTTTGGTTTTTAAGATTAGATCATTGTTGTAAGAAGAAAATGCATTTGTAGTTGTGTATACATCTTTGTTAAAAATAAACTTTGGCATATCGGTATAGATATGCGCCCATCCGCTGTTAAGGGGGCCAACATCAATGTACCCATAGGTTCCGTTAATACGCAGTGCTCCTCCTGCTAGGTTTCCTCTGATGTCTCCGTTGATATGTAGTTTGGTTGCTGGATTAGTCACTCCAACTCCTACATTACCACTTAGACTGTAAATAGTGTTCTGATTGTCGTAATTGTGTTGTGCAGACAATCCTATAGCGCTCAAGAGAGTCACTATTGATAAAATAATTTTTTTCATTGTGTAATAAATTTATTGGTTAAATCTTATTTCTAAAGGTACAAATTCCCTATTTCTATTCTTTTTTTTTAAATGTAAAGTATATGTTAAATAATTGATTATTAATATGTTGTATATGGTTTTTCCATAAAAATAGTAATGTAATCACAAATAAGTTTTGTATGTAAAATATTTTATTCTACATTTGTAGAGTTAATTCTAATAACGTAGAGCAATGCAATTATCAAAAACCGAAGAACAACTAATGCAATATCTCTGGAAATTAGATAAAGCCTTTATGAAGGATTTATTAGACTCTTTTCCAGAACCTAAACCTGCAACTACTACCGTAGCTACGCTATTGAAAAGAATGATTGATAAAGGTTTTGTAAATTATACGTTATATGGAAAATCAAGAGAATATTATCCATTAGTAAAAAAGACAGATTATTTTTCTAAACATGTAAATGGATTGATCAAGAATTTTTTTAATGATTCGGCATCGCAGTTTGCATCATTTTTTACATCAGAAACAAACTTATCTACTACAGAATTAGAAGAGCTTAAAAAGATAGTAGATAAACAAATCCAAAAACAAAAGCAATGATTATATATATAATAAAATCATCTCTTTGTTTAGTTCTATTATGGTCATTTTACAGGCTGTTTTTGGAACGAGAAAATATGCATCATTTTAAAAGATTTTATCTTCTTTTTAGTTTGATTTTTGCATATACGATCCCTTTAATTACTATTACTTATGAAACAGATATAGTACATAATCAAGAAAACTTACAACAATCTGTAGATCATTTGATTATAACTGACAATCCACAGGTAGAAGCTACATCATCAAACTATCTTTCGGTAATAGTATGGATCATTTATGGGGTAGGTGTTTTGATTTTTGCAGTTAGGTTTATAAAAAATATGTATCATTTGATTAAGAAGGTAAGAAGAAATGAGAATCTGAAAGAGTTCTCACACATTAATGTACTTCTTGCAAATTCTATTATTCCGCACACATTTTTACATTACATATTTGTTCCTAAAAAAGAATTTCAGAAAAAAGCTATACCACAAGAAGTATTATTACATGAGAAAACTCATGTTCGACAAAAGCATACTCTAGATATTCTGTTTGTAGAGATTTTTCAGATGATTTTTTGGTTCAATCCAATATGGTTTTGGGTAAAAAAATCAATTAAATTAAATCATGAATTTCTTGCTGATCAAAAAGTATTGAAGCAACAGTTTTCAATACATCAATATATGGACCTACTCGTTAATTATCCAAACAGTACTCATCAAGCTGCATTAGCGAGCCCTATCAATTATTCATTAACCAAAAAACGAATCGTTATGATGTCACAACAATTTTCTAAAACAAAGGCTGCAACTCGGTTGCTGCTATTTTTACCAATTCTTTTTGCATGTATTCTTTTATTTAACAATAAGATGGTAGCCCAACAAAAAAGTACAATCGCCAATACTGTAGCACCAACTCATCCAGATAAAAAAATCAAGATTAGAGTTAGTGGAGAACAAATTAATATTAATGGGATTACCACTGATTTATCTGGTGTGGCTGCCGTTATTGATAATGCTACAAAACAGTGGAAAAACCATGAGTTAACAGAGTTTCAATTTAGTGTCAAATTAGAAAACACAAATGATAAATTTATTAAAAAACTCAATAAGATATACCGAAAAACAAGGTTATATAAAGCTAATCCAGATGGGCATGATCTTATTCCGCCTTCACCTCCGGCACCACCAAAAATGAGAGCAAATGTCGTTCCTGGGCCTCCTCCTTCTCTTAAAGCACATAAAAAATTAAAAGCTCCAAAGCCTCCAAAACCGCTTAAGGCACCAAAAGTGTCAAAGCTTCCTAAAGCACCTTCTTATTCTCATGCAGAATATGAAGAAATTGAAAGTGAAGAAATTGAAAGTGAAGCAGAGCTTGCTATGCAAGAAGTTGAGGTTGCAATGGAAGTAGCAGAAAGAGAAAGGGAAACCTTGATCGAACAAGTAGAAGTAGAAAGAGCCTTGGCAATGGAACGGGCAGAAGCATCAAGATATAAAGCAGAAGAAGTAAGAGAAATGGCGATGGAACAGGCTGAGAAAGCCAGAGTAGTTGCTATGGAAGAATCAAATAGAGCCCGGGAGCAATCCTATAAGATAAGGGAAGAAGCAATGAGAAATGCTGAAAGAGCAAGATTTGAGGCTGAAAAACAGGTAATGGGCCATACTAAAATAGCTCGGGAAGAAGCTAGACTGGCTATGCAACAAGCCGAGAAAGCGAGAGCGATGGCGAGAGATAATGTTGAGAAATCAAGAAGACAGTCAGAACAAGCTCGTAGAAAAGCTATGGACGAAGCTAAAAGAGCTCGTGATGTAGTAAGAAAAGAGGCTATCAAAGAGAGAAAAGAAGCACGTAAGCGTATACAAGAAGCCAGAAAAGCACAACAAAGAGCTAGGGAAAAAGCACAAAAAGAGAATAATTAGCAGATCAATTTTCTGATAATTTTAAGAACGAAAACTCCCCTTAGGGAGTTTTTTTGTGCAACATATCGCTATAAATCAGCGTTATACTTATAATCAATCAAAAACCCTTAGATGATGTTAAAACGTTTTTTTATTTTATGCTCCGGCGCAGATGCCGATATATTAGCAGATAGTTCTGATGGAGAACAGAATAAATATGCTGGTATCGGAGCAACAGTTTTCTTTACTGCAGTAATGGCTTTTATTGCAGCTAGTTATGCCTTATATACCGTATTTGATACTTATTTTGCAGCCATCTTCTTTGGCTTAATCTGGGGACTATTGATCTTTAATCTGGATCGATTTATTGTATCTACTATTAAGAAGAAGGATAATTTTATGGATGAACTCTTACAAGCTTCACCTAGAATTATTCTGGCCGTTATAATAGCTGTTGTAATTTCTAAACCATTAGAACTAAAGATTTTTGAAAAAGAAATTGATCGTGTTTTGCTTGAACAGAAGAATGATTTCACTTTAGCTAATCAAGAGCAAATTGCAACCCAATATACTCCGGCTATTGCTGCAATTGATTCTGAAATTAGTACACTTAAACAGGAAATAACAACCAAAGAAACCGAGGTTAACGATCTTTATGAGACCTATATTGCAGAAGCAGAAGGAAGAAAAGGAACTGAGATTATCGGAAAAGGACCTGTATATAAAGAAAAACGTGAGAAACATGATGCAGCCTTAACAGAATTAGCCGAATTGAAAAAAACGAATGCAGAGAAAGTTACTGCTTTAGAAATTCAAAAAACAGAATTGGCCGCCGAATATGATACTCAAGTGGCTGTATCACAACCCGTTATTGATAATTTTGATGGATTGATGGCTCGAGTGAGTGCTTTAAATGAATTACCCTGGTTGCCTTCATTCTTTATCTTTTTATTATTTCTAGCAATAGAAACCTCACCTATCTTTGCAAAATTATTTTCACCCAAAGGAGAGTATGATTTTAAATTAGAAGATGTAGAAAGTGAAATAAAAACATGGGTTGCGCAAAAAGAAGATCAGCGAAAAGTTCTATTAGAAACAGATCATACTATTAATGATAGAGTATATAGTGATCTTACAGAAGAAGAAGAACTATATGCATATAAGAAAAAAATTGCACGAGAAATGATGAAAAAGCAACAAGATGCTTTTTATAAACGACAGACAGGAATTTTATAGTTTGTCCAGGTTAGATAAAAAAAAACAGACCTCACGGCTTATATTATTGCTCGTGAGGTCTGTTCGTTTAACATTGCTCTATAAAAAAATGATTAATCTATACTATCTGTAGAAAAAAAGGTTGTGAATATATATTCTTCATTTTATGACAGGTGTTTTATACTTCTAACTCAACCTATTTCCCTGGCCATTTACAAATAATAACTAATAACACAACCTCTTTTCTTTAAAATAGTATCGATTTATTTTTTAATAAACTTAGTGGTTAATAGTCCTTTACTAGATTGAAGATGAAGAATGTACTGACCAACAGGTAATCCAGTAACATCTATCAAAACAGAATTAGGGCCAATTAACATATTATTTGGAGTTCTTGGACTTGGAGTACCAAATGGATCTTCTCTTATAAGTTCTTCTCTAGGATCTACGGCAAATTTAACGACTATTTTTTTTACAATTTCTCCAGAAAGTCTTAGTATAGTTACAGCAGCATTACCACTGGTCAAGGGATCTTTAGGAGTTATTACTAAATAGTTACTTGCCGGGTTTGGCGAAAGTACAAAGTGATTATCAAAAGCACTTGTAGTGGTCGGGGTGCAATCATCACTCACTGTACAGTTTAAATAGCCTAATGTAAATTTTATATAATTTCTTATATCATTTAAAAAAGAGACAGGGTTAACACATACAAAATTTAACTTGTAGCAATTTCTCAAATTAAGATGATTAATATTATTAACTATGGTGTGAAAATGCTCATAACTTTGATAAAACTCATGATTTCCGGTTAAATATGCCTCTGTTAAGTTAGGGTTATTACTCACATTTAATGATTTTATAGAAGTACAATTCCTAACGTCAATTTTATTAATTAGGTTATTACTTAAATCTAATTGTGATAGTTTTGCATTATTAGTTGTTATTTCAAGTTCGGTTAATCTATTATTTTGAATTTGTATAGATTCTAAATCAGAGTTAGTACTTATGTCTAAATGATTTATTTGGTTATTCCAGATTTGTATAACTACTAATGAAGAACAATTATTAATGTTTAAAGAAGTCAATACATTGTCAACAGCAACTAGAGTATGTAAATTTATATTGTCACTTAAATCTAATTGAGATAGTTTATTATTGCCAATAAATAATGTAGTTAATTTTTTATTCTTACTAAGATCTATTTGAGTTAGTTGATTAAATCCTATTGTTAAATAATGTAAGCTTGGATTATTTTTAAGATTTATGTTTATTAATTGATTGTTATCAATATTTAAATGATTTAGTTTAGAATTTTTGCTAAAATCGGCAGAAGTTAACTTGTTAAAACTAGCATTAAGCACTTCCAGGTTAATTAAATATTCAATTCCAGTTATGTCTGTAATGTTTTTATTTTCAATATTTAAATGAGTTACTTTTTTTGCTTCGTCTACACAGATTTCTCCATCTCCATCTGTATCTATAGCGGGAGATTGTGCTAATAATGCTTGTTTAAAATTAGGATCTGGGAAATTGATGATTTCACAAGTAGGAGCTAAACTACAATTACTACTTACTCTATAATTAGGATGGATATTATGCCCAGCAGCTCTGTCTTGAGCAGATTGTACATAGGGCTGGTCTACACAAACAAATTGTAAATTTGGGCAATTTTCATAATGTACCTTAGTAAAATCACCATAATAATGATTACCCAGTTTTACCATTCCAAAGTTCTGCCCTGTTAACAAGGCCGTTTTTATATATTGATTATTTAAGAAAACCAATTTTTCCAAAGAGCAGTTTCTTACATCTAAACTGGTTAGATTATTATTATTTAAATTTAATTCTTTCAACTTAGTGTTTTTACTTAAATCAATAGAAGTCAAATTATGATGAGGGATAATTAGTTTTTGTAAGTTGATAAACTTTTCAATTCCGGTAAGATTAGATATTTTATTTGTACCGGAAGAACCATCAATAGTTATATTGATAGTATTTTGTGCTTCTTGCTCACTTATAGTAGAATCATTATTGGTATTTATTGATGATGCTAGTAAAGCTTGTTTGAAAACTGGATCAGGAATATTAATTTGTGCA
Organism: Aquimarina macrocephali; assembly: GCF_051627225.1. NCBI lineage: Bacteria > Pseudomonadati > Bacteroidota > Flavobacteriia > Flavobacteriales > Flavobacteriaceae > Aquimarina > Aquimarina macrocephali. Next base: position 1,336,363 of record NZ_CP151795.1, on the reverse strand, counting down.
TAAGAGGTTAGGGTAAGACATAGTAGTATCCCCAGAAAGATAATTTTCTTCATAGTATGAATGGGTTAGTTTTAATTTGATGAATTGTTAAAGAATTTGTTTTTTAGACTTTGTATTTAGGATGTTTTTGATTGTTTATCTCAAATTTTGTGTAGGTCTATAGTAGGTTTTAATTTAAGACAAAGATAAAGGCGAAAACTACACTATGACAAGAGGAGTAACTTAAGATTTATAAATCTTGATAAGTATATTTATAAATCTTAACCATTGTTTTTAATTTCAAAATGCTTTTTATCAGGGAGTTTGTTTCTTTAAGAAGGTTTTATGATTTGTTATTAAAATCATACTCTATTTATATGGTTATCCCTTATATTGTTAACAATTTTTAACTAGGCATTTTGAATATAAGAATGAAGAGTATCTATCGTATTTTTTAATTTTTATAAGCTTACCCATTTAAATAGTTCAGAAGTAAAAGGAGGAAACAAAAAAGGTACACTTTGTGGCAATATAGGAAGTATACTATCTTTACCTAATGAAGCTACAGATGACCTTTGTAAGTTATAAATCTTAATACTACAGAATAAAGTAAGAAACAGGGAAATATTCTATTATTTTTTGATTAAAACTTACGATCGGGATGATAAGCTTCTAAACTCAAAGAAGGTTTTTGATCAGAAATAATTTCTGAAACCAGTTTTCCTGTAGAGGTTCCCATGGTCCAACCCATCATAGCATGCCCTGTAGCAATAGTAAGGTTGTTACAAGTATTAGATTTACCAATGTATGGTAAGCCATCTGGAGAAACAGGCCTAAGGCCAGATGTAGTCGCCTCTTTTTCTGCATTAGAAAGTTTAATATCAGGATAATACTGCTGTGTGGCATTTGCGATAGCCTCGACCCTTACTTTATTAATTGTGTGATTGATGCCTGCTATTTCCATAGTACCGGCAAACCTGGTAAATCCCTGCATAGGAGTTACAGCAATTTTAGCCTCTGTTAGTATAGCCGGCATAGTTATCCCTAAATCTCTTTCAGAATTTATACGGTATCCTTTTCCTGCTTCTAGTAACAATTTAATCCCTAGTTTTTTGCTTAATAAATTTGACCATGATCCTGCCGCTAATACAAACTCATCTGCTGTGTATGATTTATTTTTAGTATGTATCGAAGTAATTTTATTGTTCTGTATACTAATATCCTCTACCTTTTCATTTTTATGAATTGTTACTCCCGAGTTTTCAAGAAAAGCTTTCATTTCATCCATAAAGGTCTGTGGGGTAGTATGCCAATCACATTCATATAAGACTGCTCCTTTTGCTTGCAATTGTACATTGGGTTCCATTTGTTTCAATTCGTCAAAAGAAAGCTCTTTTACTGGTAATCCTTCTTTGGTAGCAATCTTACCAACATGAAGTTCTTCTTCGAGCATTTTTTCGGTTTGGCAGATCATTAAAAGACCTTTTTTTTCTAATTGAAAAGCAAAATTTTCATCAGATCTGATTTCAGAATACAAATCTCTACCTAATACTGCAATATCTTTAATGGCAGAAATCCCTCGATTTACATTTTTCACCGAGCAAGATTTGTTAAATGCCCATGTCCAACGTAAGAAATCCGAATTGAGACGAGGTTTTATAAATAATGGGCTAGTGGGGTTAAACATCCATTTTAATCCTTTTTTCATTACACCAGGTGCTGCAAGAGGGATAATATGACTTGGAGAAAGATATCCTGCATTAACGTAAGAAGCACCAGAATCCATTGCAGATTGATCTATTATAGTAACATGATGTCCTTCTTTATGTAAATAATATGCAGAACATAATCCTATGATTCCGCCTCCTATGATAATAACTTCTTTACTCATAATTGTATACACTTAGACAAGCTTAGTGTGGTATTCTGTTATGTTTACTTAGTTCTTTATTATGTCTTATTTAGCCTTGACTAAATAACCTGAAACCCATGTGCATAGGGATCATCTTCATCATCAATAATGATAGTGTTGTATCCATAAACTTTTGCCCATCCTTGAATACTTGGAATAATGGCTTTTATGTTACCTAATTCTGTTTCTTCTTCGACTCTACCTATGAATGTGCTTCCAATAAAACTTTCATGAACGAATTCTTCTCCTTGTTGTAGTTTTCCTTTAGCATATAATTGTGCTATTCTTGCAGAGGTTCCTGTTCCGCAAGGAGAGCGGTCGATAGCTTTATCTCCATAAAAAACAGCATTTCTACCCGACGAATCTGGGTTGATAGGGTCTCCTGTCCAAAGCATATGACTAACATCTCTGATCGTATTATTTTCTGGGTGGATAAATGCGTCAGGATATTTTTTGTTAATACGTTCTCGTACCACTTGAGAATACTGGATTAGCTTACTTGCAGTAAAATCATGAACCCCGCTAAAGTTTTTTTGAGGATCTACAATAGCATAAAAATTTCCACCATAGGCAACATCAAAAACGAGTTCTCCTAATTCTGGGCATTCTATAGTTAAACCTTCTGCTGCCAGATACGATTTTACATTTTTGAGTTTTACCCAATCTACTTTTTTATCTGTTTGCTGGTATTCTATTTCTACGAGTCCAGCTGGAGCTTCCATTCTAATTTTTCCTGGGGTTTTGGGTTGTATTAACCCTTCTTCTATGGCTATGGTGATGGTTCCAATAGTACCATGGCCACACATAGGTAGACATCCAGACGTCTCTATAAATAGAATAGAAAAATCATTATCGGGGTGGTGTGGTTCGAATAAAAAACTACCACTCATCATATCGTGTCCTCGAGGCTCATACATTAATCCTTTTCTTATCCAATCATATGTTGTAAGAAAATGTTGACGTTTTTCGCTCATCGTTTTTCCAATTAGATCAGGTCTGCCCGTCGTAACAACCCTCACTGGGTTTCCGCAAGTATGAGCATCGATACATTTGAAAGTGGTTCTAGCCATTTTTTGTTTTTTCGATATAAGTGTTAATTCTGTTTTCTAAAATTGAAAGCGTAACTGTACCTTGCTCAAGGACTATTTCATGAAATTCGCGAATATCAAATTTACTTCCCAATACAGTTTCAGCTTTTTTACGCAGTTCTCTAATTTTTAATTCACCAATTTTATAAGACAAAGCCTGACCTGGCCATGAAATATATCGATCGGTTTCTGTATGTATTTCATGTAATGATAATGCTGTATTCGAAGACATAAAATCGATGACTTGTTCACGTGTCCATCCTTTGGCATGAATCCCTGTGTCTACTACCAAGCGACATGCACGCCACATTTCATAGGTTAGTTTTCCAAATTGCTCATAAGGTGTAGTATACATCCCCATTTCCTCTGCCAGAAACTCAGAATATAATCCCCAGCCTTCTCCATATGCAGATAGATATAAATCTTTTCTAAACTGTGGGATACTATCCCCTAATTCATTGTTTAAACTGCCTTGCAAATGATGCCCGGGTACAGCTTCATGTACGGTAAGCGATGGTAGTGTGTATAATGTTCTGCTAGGCAAATCATACGTGTTTACCCAATAATACCCTGGATCTGTACTATTAGCTTCTGTACCTACGTATCGACCACTGGTGTATTTTGGAGCAATTGCATCTGGTACTGGGGCTACTCCATATGGTTTTCTGGGTAATGTCTTAAAAAAACGAGGCAACTGTTCATCTGCTCGCTTAGCCATATCTCGGGCAATCATAAGCAGCTCTTCAGGCGTTTTTGCATAGAATTGCTCATCGGTACGAAGAAATTTAAAAAAATCTGCAAAACTACCCTGGAAATTAAGCTCTTTTATGATGATCTCCATTTGAGCTTTTATTCTGGCTACTTCTTTTAATCCGATATTATGAATCTCGTCTGCAGTATATGTAGTACTCGTGGTATAAAAATTTATCTTGTTTTGATAGTATGCCTTGCCTTTTGGAGTTTGGGATACACCAATGGCTGTTCTTGTCTTGGGTAAATATTCGGTTTCGAAGAATGTTTTTATTCTTTTAAACTGAGGAATAACCTTGTTTTTAATTGTTTCTTTCGCAGCATTACGTACCGAATCCTTTTGAGTTTGGGTTAAAATCTCTGGTAAACTTTTAAAAGGAGAATAAAAATAACTGTTTTTAACACTATCAACGATATGATCATTATATGTTGATTCATATCCTTTAAAAATGACTCTTGGTTGAGAGACTCCTTTTTCAAGACCTTCTCGTAAGTTTATAAAATGCTGATCTACGAATTCGGGGATTGCATTAAGTTTGTTCAGATATTTTTTGACCTGCTTGTAATTGGCCAATGGCCTAACCATATAATTGAGATTACTATGAAATCCAGAGTCGGATAATAAAGGATTAAGATACCCCTCGAACTCATAAAAATCAACAGTTCTCTGCAAAGTAAATTTTAATAACTCAAGAGATATTTTATCAGTCTCCTTGAGTAGTGCAGCATCAATACCATTTAGTTCTTCTATCTTTTTTTGTGCAAAATCAGCTTCTTTTTTGAAATACTCTTTGGTAAAGAGACCTAGAGGATATTCATCTTCATCATAGCCTTTTCTTTCTTCAATTTCTGCAATAATTTGATGTAATGGAACCGATGGGTCTTTCTCTTTCTCTTTTTGTTCATTACAACTAAAACAGAAAAGCAATATTAGAATTGCTATGATTTTAAAAAATTTCATTCTAAACAAGTATTAATTTTTTTAGTATTGATTATAAAAATCAGATTTTAGAATCTGTATGCTTACCATCAACCAATCTTGAAATCCCTAAAGGGTTTTCATTCTTAAGTTCGTTTGGTAATAAATTATTCGGCCAACTTTGATAGCTAAATGGGCGTACCCAACGTTTAATAGAGTGAATACCAACTGCTGTAAATCTACTATCTGTAGAGGCAGGATATGGACCACCATGTAACATAGAAGGGCATACTTCTACTCCTGTAGGAACACCATTAAAGATGATTCTTCCTACCCTGTTTTGTAATGCATCAATAACTGTATTGTATTGTAGCGCTTCTTCTTTTTCTGCTATAATAGTTCCTGTAAGTTGTCCTTCTAAAGTATTGATTATAGTTTCTAATTGTTCAACATCTTTACATTGCACAACCATAGAGAATGGCCCAAATACTTCTTGATGTAGGGCTGTATTTTCTAAAAATGTTTTTCCTTCTACTGTGGTAACTGTTTGTCTTGCATAATTCACGGCAATATCACTATCAAGCTCTGCTGTGACAGATAATCCATTTTGTTGCAATGCATTTGTTTTGTTTCTTTCAAAATTTCCAATAATATTGGGATGCAACATACATGAAGGTTCGATTTTTACAATTTCTTCAGAAAGTACTGTTATAAAATTGGTTAAGGCTTCTCCCTTAATACCGATAAGCAAACCAGGGTTTGTGCAAAACTGTCCGGCTCCTACTGTTATTGATTTTGCATAGGTTTTAGCTAAATCGACTCCTTTGGTAATTGTTGCTTCAGGTAATAGGACTACAGGGTTTATACTTCCCATTTCTGCAAATACCGGGATTGGTTCTGGTCGTTTTGAAGCCAAATCAAATAGTGCTCTACCTCCTCTAATACTACCTGTAAAACCAACTGCTTTTACTGCGGGATGTTCTACTAATTGAACACCTACTTCAATTCCTGAACTATTAAGGTTAGAGAATACTCCATTTGGCATCCCTGTTTTTATAGCAGCTTTGATAATTGCAGCAGATATTAATTCTCCGGTTCCTGCATGCATAGGGTGTGATTTTACAATCACAGGGCATCCTGCAGCAAATGCGGCAGCAGTATCACCTCCAGCTGTAGAATAGGCTAATGGGAAATTACTTGCTCCAAAAACAACAACGGGCCCTAAAGGGACCAGCATTTTACGAATATCTTGTTTAGGGATAGGACTGCGATCTAAATCAGCAGTGTCTATAGAAGCTTCTACCCACGAGCCCTCGGCTACCAGATCAGCAAAAGTTCTTAATTGTCCTATAGTTCTACCTCGTTCCCCTTTTGCTCTTCCTTCTGGCAAACCAGTTTCTGATCTATATGTTTCTATTAGAAGATCATCTAAAGCCAGAATCTCATCGGCAATTGCATTTAGAAATTCTGCCTTTTTAGCACCAGAAACCTTTCTGAAAATTTCAAAAGCTTCTGAAGCTAATGATACGGCTTTTTCGATTTCTTCTTCTGAGGCTTCAAAAAATGTATGTTCATTTTCAATATTTAGCTTAGGATTAAAAGTTGTGTAGGTTTTATTTCCTATAGCCGAGAGCTGATTTCCTATATAGTTTTTGCCTGTTATCATAATTCTAAATGATTTAATGTGTAAATAGATTAATTTCTAATGAAAGAATGATGTCATCTCTATTATTTTTTGATTACATCATTTTAGGGATTAATCTATTAATTCAATGTTTTTGTATTCGGGTAATTGTGGCCTTGTTTTTAAACCAGTTTCAATAATTTCCAATACTTTTTTACGTTCATCTCCAACAAGTGGTAACCTGGGAGGACGTACATGTTCTGTGCCGATTCCGGTAGCTACTTCTGCCAGTTTTATATTTTGCACTAATTTAGGGTTTATGTCTAACTCCAACAAGGGTAAAAACCAACGATAAATAGCAATAGCTTCTTTAATTCGACCTGCTTTTTGAAGTTCATAAATAGCTACAGTTTCTTCTGGAAAAGCATCTACTAATCCAGCAACCCAACCATCAGCACCCATTAGTAAACTTTCGAGAGCTAATGTGTCTACTCCACTCAGAATTTTTAACCTGTCGCCAAAGCGATTTTTAATTCGTGTTATATTAGAAATATCTCTTGTAGATTCTTTTACTGCCTGTATATTATCCAGTGCTAATAGCTCTTCGAACATATCCAAAGAGACTTCTATCTTATAATCAACAGGATTGTTGTAAATCATTATAGGTAGATCTGTACTTTTAGCTATCTCTTTAAAGTAAACTACAGTTTCTCGATCTCCTGCTTTATATCGCATTGGTGGGAGCATCATCAAGCCACTAGCTCCATCTTCTTTTGCTTTTTTTGCAGCTTCGATAGCACCTTTTGTAGTTTGTTCTGCAATATTAATGATAACTGGAACTTTGTTTTTAACGATATCAACTGTGGTTCTAACCAAAATTCTTTTTTCGTCATCACTCAATGTACTTGCCTCACCCAAAGTCCCGCCTAGTATAATTCCATGTACTCCAGCTTCAAGTTGTGCATTGATATTAATTTCAAACATTTTTAAGTCTAGTGTATCCTCTTTGGTGAATTTTGTAGTCACTGCAGGCATTACACCTTTCCAATCTATTACCATATTTAAAATTTTATTCAAAGATATTATGAAACCGATGAAAGATACATTGAGAAATTATCTATATGTGATACTATATTACCTTTTATTGTTAATATATGCATAATTATGATTAATATTGATTCATAGATGAATTAGAAATGAAAGCATTACCTTTTAAAATACCAAAATCCTCGACCGACACTTTAATTGTACAGGAGGATAAGGAAGTTGTTTTTTATGATAAATTTCATCAACATGAGGAGATACAAATATCAATTATAATATCGGGAGAAGGGAGTTTAATTGTTGGAGATACTATAACTGATTATAAGGCTAATGATATTTTGATTTTTGGGAGTAACGTTCCTCATGTATTAAAGAGCGCTTCTTCTGCGGTAAAATCTTATATGATCTCACTTTTTTTTACCAAAGAATCTTTTGGGAATCTATTTTTTAAACTTCCTGAGTTTAATGATTTGTCAGGATTTTTTAGAAATTCGGTATATGGGATTAAAGTATTCTCTAAAAAGGAAAAATTAAAAAAACAGTTTCTAAAAATTGTTGAGAAGAAAGAAAAACTAGATCGTTTTACCATTTTTTTGAAGGTTTTAAAAATACTGAAAACATCAAAAACTGAAACCATATCATCTTTCATTTCAAAAAGAGCATATACTGATAATGAAGGAAAGAGAATGGCCAAAGTTTTTCAGGTGGTGATGAATGAGTTTAATAGAGATTTTTCTCTAAAAGAAGTTGCTGATTTGGCTAATATGACACCTAATGCTTTTTGTCGATATTTTAAGCAACGAACCAATAAAACGTTCTTTCAGTTTTTGATCGAGGTACGAATTGAGAATGCGTGTAGATTAATATCCAGAGAATCGGATATCACCATTTCTGAAGTTTCTTATCGTAGTGGTTTTAAAAACCTCTCTAACTTCAATAGAAAATTTAAGGAAATTAAAGGAATGACTCCTTCAGATTATAAAAAAAGATTACATGAACCAAGTTTTGGTTAATCATGACTTCTTTTAGGATATAGGGTATTCTGCTATATTATTATTGGTCTTTGGATGTTTAGGACTACCACACACGGGAATAGAAGGTTCTTTATACACATTATATGGGATACCACCACTTTTGGTTGGTAATACAGAAATTGATTCATGTTTAAATATATGAACATCAGATCGGGTATATCTTCCTGCCAAAGCCAAGCGCACACGATCATCAGAAGTATTTGCATAAGATGCATGAGTGTTTAAAGAAGTAAAAATGATTGCTTCGCCTGCTTTCATTTCCAGATCTCTAATGATAACATTCTCAAAAAGAGAGGGGACCTTTTTTTTTATCTTTTCGAATACTAATTGTGCTTTTTTGAAATTGCCTGTAGTATACCAAATAGTTTTTAAGGTCTTGGCAATTTCTGAGTAGGGCAGGGACATTAAATAACCAGATAAATCATCCTGAATATTAGTTACAATTCTTTCAAAACGGCCATCTCGAAACGAGCCTTCTATCATGCGTAGGCATCCTGTCTCTTTATTGGTATCTCTTAGAGCAATCCATACAGATAATTGTGCAATAGCAGGATGTGTAAGACGAGAGGGTTCTAATTTTGGCTTTTCATCAGATTCTCGAAAAGTGCCAGTTTGATGCCAAAATGTACCTTCCTGTCCTGGTTTTTTTTCAAAAAACTGGGATCTCCAACATAATAAATCATCACCTAAAATACTTTGAAGAGGCTGTGATAATTTGGGATGTTTTAATACATCCCAAAGCCTTCTGTATTTTGATCCCTGAAAAAAACCTAGATAATTAATAGAGTAATCACCAGATGCTTTTAGCGAATTCAAAATATCTTTACCAAATATAGTAGTTTTATGAAAGTGTTTTTTAAATAGATCATCGCTTTCATTTGCAAGGTTTTCGGCTTCTATAGTGTCTAATACACGAAATGGCCCATGAATACCACTATTTATAAACTTATCTATTTCTGGTTGTGTAAGGTAATGTTGTCCAAACTCTTCTTTTCTTTTACTTCCTAATATGTCGAATTCTCCTAAATCTTCATCAATATTTGCAAGTAAATTAAAGCTTTTACCAAATAAGAACCTGATAGGTTTAATGATAAATTTGAATATGGTAATTAAAATAGCAGCAGTATGTACTTTTAATTTCTGCAACAAATTTAATTTTGTCCTTGTCCAGTAATTATCCAGGCTTTCATAGCCGGCCATCATTAAATTATCTTTTGTGTTCACTTGTTTTATTACTTTGTTAAGGCTATTATCAGTCCGATTGATCCTATAATTAGACACAATGGAGAAAAAAAGATAGTGTCTAATTTGCCAAATTTTGTTTGTTTTATTCGTTTAAAAAAGCCAACATATTTAAAGTCCCCCAAAGCTCTGAGTATAAAAATAGAAGGGATAATCCATTTTGCATATTTCAGGAGCCATTTAGGTAACTCATAAGCTATAAGACCAGATTCGAGTACATAAAAAAATCCAAAAACTGTTAGTCCAAGTGCTACTATGGCACTATCAATTTTTTTTGGATTTAGTATTTTTTCTCCATTTTCTTTAGTTGGTAATGAGGCTTCAAATCCAAATGTTCCTCCTACAACCCAATTAAAATGAATAATCCCAAGGATAAAAAAGATAAGACTTTGTAGAATAGGTAATATCATTTTTTGAGATTAAAAAATAATAGGTATTTCAAAGCTTATTGATTCTCCTGCTTCATCACCGTCTCCTTCTCCTGGGTCGTTGTGAATTATAAGTTTACCGGTTTTTATATTTTTTGAATCAAATGTTAAGGTGGTTGAAAACATTACGGGGCCACTTTTCATCCAATCACCATCAGCACTTAATATACCTTTTGCCAATTCATTTCCTTTGTCATCGATTAACTGGATCCATCCAAGTTCTCCTTCATTGGCAAGCCAAACACCTTCAGAATTCACTTTTATTTCGATGGGTGAGTTTATTCGATCATTTGACTTGATATTTAGTGTTGGATATTTTGTTTGTTTTGGTTCCTTTTCTGTTAGTGTAGTATTTTCTTTATCTACTTGCTCAGGTATGGGAGCTTTATTTTTCTCAGGATTCGAATGGTTTTTACAAGAATGCAGAGAAATATGAACGATACAGATTAGTACTATGTAGATTAAGTTTATTTTTTTCATATCATTATTTATTTATGATGATGTTTCGATTATAAAAGCATTACTGTCTTAGTGCCGGTATTTCTTAGCTATACAATTGTATGAAAATTTAATTGAACTATAGACCCAAGTGATAGATAAATTTTTATTAGAATTTGACTTCAGTTCAAGGTGTAGTTGAAAAATCATAGCGATTTTCTATCAAAGGTTTTTCAAAAGCCATTGATTCTTTTGATTCTGTTAATTTAAACCCGTGTTTTGTATAAAGTGAAGCAGCAGCAGATAGTTCATGAGTTGTCCATAGATAGGCAGATTGATACCCTGTTTTGTAAAAGAAATCCATAAAAAGGGACATTAATTTTTTTCCAAGTCCTAACCCTCGATATGCTGGTTCGAGGTAGAAATATCGAAGTTGAGCGGTTTTATTCTCTCTGTGCATCAATAAAACAAAACCTACAATCTTGTCATTATGCTCACATATCCAGGCTCTATCCATTTTGGGATTGTAATTTTTATAAAATTCATACATTCCCTCCCCAACATAGGTTTCGAATGCTACTCCATAGTTATATTCTTCACCATATAGTTTGCCATGACGATGAATGATATACCCCAAGTCACCGGGTTTGATAGTTGTTCTGATAGAAATGTCATTAATCTTCATTTTGATTTCCTTTTTTGGTTAATAAAATTTCTATTTTTTTATATAATAGAATTAATTCTTCTTGCTCTCCTTTGTTAAGATGTTGGATTATCTCAGAAATAGCATCTGATGAGCGTTGATTAAGGTTTAAAAATATTTTTTCACCATTTTCTGTGAGCTTTAGGTATGATATTCTATGATCGTCTTGTGATTTTATTTTATTGATGATGTTTAGGGTAACTAACTTTTTTATCAAGCGACTTAAGTAACCTTCGTCAACCTGAATAATCTCTTTTATTTGTCGAGCTGTAATTTTAGGATTATGATAAATCTCGTACATAACACGAACTTCTGAAAGTGAATATTGACTTTCTAATATGTGATTATTGACTACCCCGATGATTCTAGTATAAAACCGATTAAACCCACGTATTTTGTTAACTATGTTTTCCATAGTACAAATATAACAAATACTTGCTTTAGGCAAGTATTTGTTATAAAATATTTTAAACTAATGATTTTGCATTTACAATAGAACTTTCATGATTCTAATTGTTGTTCTTGGATATTTTTGGTGATTTCGGATTTTACTTTTCCTGTATGCGCTGCCGTTTTGTTTTCTATTAGCATGATTTTGCATTCTTCTATTGAGGAAACCCTATGATTAACACCACGTTTTACAATAAACAGATCTCCTTGATTCATGGTAAAAGGATCTTGTCCTTCTGTTTCAAAAAGAAGGCTTCCTTCAATAATATAGAAGAGTTCATCCTCATGTTCATGGTTGTGCCAGGGTACTTTATCACCTTTTATTTTTGCCAGCTTAACGTAAGTATCATTAACTTCTCCAATTATTTTTGGAGAGAAGTAGTCTGTAATGTCCTTAAATTTTTCTATTAGTTTCATATACTGCATTAATTTTGAATAATTTAATTAATCGTTATTGCTTATAAATATTATGGTTTTTACATCAATAGTTACTTGTTCTGATTGCCTTTCAGGATTGCTTGATTAAAGGAGGCAATTCCTCCCGGTGTATCTTTGTTGTAAATAACTTATTTCATTTTTGATTTACTTTAAATCCCATTCCTTCTTTAATGGTATTAATTGATAAACAACCCATTTCAGCAATTCTAAGTAATTTTTTAAATACTGTAGGATCACTACATTTTTTATAGGATACATCAAGGAGTATGTCTGTAAAGCGTTTGGGTAAATCTTCGCTTTTGGTTGCAATTACATCCACTTGAAAACCTTCAATTTCTAAATCTCTAGATTGTGCTGCGGCAAAAAATGTACTACAAAAACAACCTCCAATACCTGTCAATAAGTATTGCCCACCCATTAATCCATTGCCACCTCCACCTTGACTTAGAGGGCGATCTACAATGACTTTTATGGTTTCATTGTTTAATTGCATTGCTGTATTTGATATTTGTTCTAGTGTAATTTGAATTGTTTCCATTTTATTTTTTTATTTAAAAATTATGCTAACTGCTCAATATAATTTTTTACAGCTATGAGATATTCGTCCAATATTTTATCATTATCATATACTTTTCTAATACCTCTTACGCCTTCAAAGGCGCTTATTAGAAAAATAGCCGTTGCCGATGTATCAACATTTTTTCTAATTTCACCTTTTATTTTGCCTTGCTCTAATAGATTGACCATAACCAGTTGCCAATTATCAATAATACCCCTGAGCATTTTCCTGAATGAATTTTCGGAATACCCAATTTCATTAATTAAATTATTTGCTGGACAACCTAAATCTTTTTCCAAATCAGAATAGCCTTCAATACGCTTAATAAAGACATCACATAGCAATGGTATTACGGGCGCATTATCAGGATTTTTGAGAGGGACAACCATCCTTTCATAGACTCTTTTTCTTACAGTAAGGTCAATTACTTTTTCTCCAATATTTTTCTTGCTGTTAAAGTGATGATAAAAAGCACCTTTAGAAAGCCCCGTACCCTTTATAATTTCTGGAATACTGGTCTTGTTATAACCATGCTTGTAGAATAGCTCAAAAGCATTATTGATGATTAAACTTTGGGTTTCTTTAGATTTGATTTTTTGGTCCATATGACAAATATACAAAAAACATTCTTATCAGTATGTTTTTTGGTAAAGCTTATATTTTAAAGAAATACGTAGGTAGAACTATGTTATTTCTCTAATTTCTATTAGTAAAAGTAATCCGGGATATTTGTTTTTCTTGTGATACTGTCAAAAGACTTAAATAGACTTGATATGCACCTTTTTTTTGATTGAAGATATTGTGGCTTTCTTATAAATTTAAGAATCCTCTCTATTAGGGAGGTTAGAAGAATACTTTTGTAATTCAGCGCGTTACATAAAGTCTTTGTGTTGTTAAATTCTATTAGTCTAAGGTGTTAACCTTAATTATACAATTCCCATCTTTTTTAACAAGAATGAAGCATTCATATTTTGACAAACCCCATCTTTAAATTTATAATCAAAGTATAGTTCATCATTTACGATTTGAGCATCAAAAAAGCGATTTTCTACTTGGTGTAATTCTGATGCAATTTCACAAAGACTTAAGTCATGTGTTGCTATAATACCTGTTGCTTTTGCTTTAACCAGTTTTTCTACAAATTTACGGGACCCTGCAGCTTTGTCTTTGCTATTGGTGCCTTTTAGGATTTCATCGAGAATGATAAAATACTCATCTTTTTCGAGGGCATTTACAATTTTTTTAAGCTGTGTTAATTCTGAAAAGAAATAAGAAGCATCATCACTTAATGAGTCGGATGTTCTCATGCTACTAATCAATTTGATAGGGCGATATTCACATGATTTTGCGCAAATAGGCAACCCTATGTTAGACATCACGATTTGTAAGGCAACGGTGCGCAAAAAAGTACTTTTTCCTGCCATATTAGCCCCTGTGATGATTAAAAACTGCTCTTTGTCTATGGTAATGTCATTATCTATTCTTTTATGAGCATTAAGCATAGGGTGACCCAGTTCTTTGGCTTTGAGTATACTATTGTCTGATGTTATCTTTGGATATATATAGTCGGGGTGATTAAAAGTAAAGTTCCCAAGGGAATTATAAGCATCAAAAAAGGCTATAACCTCGAACCATTGTGCTACTTTATCGTGATTTTTGGCGATCCATTGTTCAATACGATAACTCTGTAGAATATCCCATAATATTAACCCATTGGCAAGAACCCCGAACATCATATTATTACGTTGATCAAAGGCATTAAGAATACTGGCAAACTGTTTTAGGGTTTGCGAAGCTTTTTCTCGTTCGCTAATTACCAATTGTTGCTTTTCTTGTAATAAGGCAGCCTCAAAATTTGCATTTTCAATTTTATCTACGAGCTTATAATACTGTTCAAAGGTATCTTTTACTTTATTGGCATTGCTATATAGCTTGTTGATTTTCTTAAGTTGTGTCCCGGTTATTCCCAGGCCAATAAAAAACCAAACCAAAAACATAGCAAAAGTGATTATATCCAGAAATAGTAATGTTAATAATATCAACGAAATACTAGAGACTATTGCAGGAAGTATACGCATAATCTTGGGGACAAAAGCACTGTAGTTTTGCAACCACTTTTGTATTAAAGAAACTGAAACACTTACATTAACCATTGATGCAATGGCACTAAATTCTTGTCTCCATTCGGAGAGTTTTGAGACATTTTTTATAGCTTCTTGTTTTTTCTCAATATGATCTATAGCATTGGCGCTAAGTATGGTTGCTAGTTTATTTTTTCCAGCCAGGGTAGTTGTACGGTTGGCATATTGAAAAAAAGACTGCTCTCCAAACAGGTCGATATCATGACTATAAGGGTGTGTAGCATCGATATACTCTTTTCCTGGAGTAAGGTTAGTTACGTCTCCTTTAAAAACGTCAAGCTCGAGTGTATTGATGTCAATTAGTTTTTGCAGTTTATTTTTAGAATACGAGAGATCAGTATGCCGGTTTACTAAAAAGATAAAAGCAGCAATCCCTATAACAATACTACCGATGATAATCTGAGTATTAGGGTACCCAAAATATATGCCGGCTACTATCGCCAAAAAAACAAACAGACGTATGGTACTGGAAATGGTGAGTTGTTTTTTTATTTTTTTTAGTGATACAGTATGAAGAGAAATTTGCTCTTTATAAAATTGTTGTGGGTTGTTCATTTTGTACTTATCAGATAAGAACATTGAAAACCTCTCTTTTAAAAGGGTTAGAGATACAAAACTCTCTTATTATCCCTTGAGAAGGTAATTAATGATTCTACTATTTTTTACTATTAAAGATTTTCTAATTCTTGTTTTACTTTTTTGGTCAGACCGCTTACTACTAGGTCATAAGAGTGATTGATCAATTCGAGTATCATATTAGTAGGTAAACCACCAGAAAAGTTAACAGTATTCCAATGTTTTTTACTCATATGATATCCAGGAGTTATTTCTGGGTGATATTCACGAAGTTCTATAGCACGATCAGGATCACATTTTAGGTTTACACTAAAAGGCATTCGATCTAATCCTGTTAGAGCAAACATTTTACCCATTACTTTAAAAACCAAGGTGCTTTCATCAAAAGGGAATTCTTCTGTAACTCCTTTTTTTGATAAACAATATTCTCTGAATGCTTCGATGTTCATTTTAAAAGTTTATATATTTAATTTCCCCATCACCCATGAAGGGTTGTCTATACTATCAAACCCAAATTGTTGATATAGTTTATGAGCATCTTTTGTGAGTAGCATCCATCTTCGAATAGCTTGTAGTTCTGGATGATCCATTATTGCTTGCATTAACTGCTTCGAATATCCATTTCCCCGTTGTTGTTCTATAATAAATACATCCATTAAATAGGCAAATACTACATAATCTGTTAACACTCTTGTAAAACCTATTTGTCTTTCATCAAGATACAGTCCAAAACACAACGAATGTTCAATAGTGGTTTTTACTTGTTCTTTAGTTCTGCCCGTTGCCCAGTAAGAGCGAGTTAAAAACTCATGGATAAAGTTGATATCTAATTTTTCTTTATCGGTAGAAATAACTATACTCATTGTTCTTTATTCTAACTGTTTTGCATCTTGATTATTGTCGTCGATTTTTAAAGCAGAATAATCTAATGTCCATCCAATAGATTCTGCAAGAGTTTCCATAAGTGAAATAGCTGTCAGGGCTTCCTTTTTTGCAGATTCCATTAATCCACTCTGAGGGATTTTATCTTTTATAAATTGCTTAGCTTCTTTGTTAAGATCTGTAAGGTCACCAGAGGTAAAAGGGTTAAGCCAGCCTTCTTTTTTGTCATAGTACTTAAAATCGGTTTCTATAGTTAAGAGTTTTGGTTGCGGAAAATGAGTAAGGATAATTCGTTTATTTTTGGTGTCACTCTCTAATGCTATCAGGGATAAATCAAATCCTACATATGCTTTAGCTTCGATAATAATCAATGCTTTTTTGGTTCCCGATAGTAATTTAAAGAATTTTTCTTTTACGCTTTCATAATGGTAGATTTCAGCAAAATCACCTTCAACAGTAACTAATTTACAAACGCTTTTAATTTTTTCTTTAAGTACAACAGATTGTGTTCGTACAGATGATTTGTTTTTAGCAGCACTAAATCGTGCAAAAATAAAATATGCTACAATAGCTCCTCCTAAAAGTCCGATAAACAATAACTCCATGGCGTAAAGATATGAAGAATATCGTTTAAGAAAATAGAGGTATTTATATTAATTAGGTACTAGAGAAAATCCTTCTTTAATCAAACGATCGACATGAGTTTTATCTACTTTTATGGTAATTGTAGGGCCAGAACATATCTCACAAGCTTCGCACATTACCACATCTTTGGGAGTGATATTTTCGAAACCTTTAAGTTTGATATTTAGGGTTTTAAGGTAGTTTTGAACTTTGTTTTCTAATGTGTTGCCTTCTGAATGTAACCAGGGTTCTTTGCATTGTTTAGGCGTTATTTTAAGTTTTGCCAAACTAGTATTGGAATCTGGTTCTTTGGAATTATCACCAGAACAGGAGAATGAAAAAGCAGCAAATAAAAAAAGAATACTAAAAATTTTCAATACGTAAGAGAATGGTCTTGTTTTCACTATTTTTGAACTTTTGATCTATTACCTAGATGAAATGTAACCAAAAAAGTTGCCTTTGGATGTTGTTATATTTTAGTTAAAAGTTATACTAGAAATAACTTTGTTCTATTCGTTTTTGCCTATTTCGCCTAGATGCGTGAATTTAAACCCTTTTTCATATTTCAAGCCGTATCCCAGAATTCTGTCGAATGCAGCATGCGCAAAAAGAATAACTCCAGAAAGCTGTAATAGCTCGTTAGAGATGTATACTCCCATAATATAAATCAAAACTGCAATCCCTTTATGATGAAATATATTATAACTTAATGCTCCAACTCTATTATTTATAATGTATCCTAACATTCCGATATCGGGTAGGAGGAATAAAGCCAAAAATAACCACCAGGGATAGGATAGTAAACTAAATAAATAGATTCCTAATCCAAGCATTGCAATTTCTTCGAGCTTTAGGGTTGTTTTCATTTTTACAACATTTTATACAAAACAGGTTTACTTGGTGAGGCATCGTTTACAAAGGGTGCTATCTGAAGATTAAGAAGATATTGCCCGTCTGAGATTTTGGTGTCTACATAAATCATTTCTGTGATTGTAGCATAATGTCGAGTTGCTTTGGGATAGCCCCAGAAGGCCTTGTGAGCCAATAATTTTCCGTCATCTTTTTCTTTATCGACAGATGGCAGATCAATGAGAAGATGTTCTATGTTCAACTTTTTTAAATACCTAGCAGCTTCCTCCGTAAGAAAAGGCCAGTTGGTATTAGAGTAGTGTTTATTACATTTATCTTTTGTATTAGGAAGCGTTCTTATAATTAATGCTTCTGGTTGTATAGAAGTTATTGCAGCTTCAATCTGATCTTTGGTAATTATCTGATTTTCTCCTTGCTTTTCTGGCAGAATAGAAATGACTTCAGCTATAAAAAAGTACTGTTTTAATGCATCATTGATGCTATAGAATTCGGGAGTGATATGACCAACGCATTCGGTATGGGTACCATGGCCATGAGGATTAAAATAAATGTTATTAAAGTTTGTTGAAGCACCTTCGGATACTTTTCCGATCCATTCTCCATCTGTTACAGGCTCAATTCTGGGGCGATCAATATACCATGCATTTACATTTTCTTGAGATGCTCTTAAAGGAATGGATATATCTAACGGTTTTGAAAGATCAATTTTGTAAGACTGATTATTGTGTTCTATTGTTGTAATCATATGTTCTTCCAACTATTTTTAGGGAGAAAATCACTCTAAATTTAGTAAGAAAAGATCACTTGCAATACCATCACTTAAAAACTTTCCTTTTTTGGTTATAAATAATGTACCACCATCTAAACATAAAAGATGAGTATCGATATGTTTTTTTGCTTGTTTAAGGAGATATTCTTTGTGTTTTTCTCCAAAATCCTTTTCTATTTTTTGCAAGGATACCCCCAAAATGGTACGTAATCCTGTCATGATATATTCATTGTAGGCATCGGTAATAGTTAAGTTTTCAATCTCTCTGGGGAGTTGATTTTGCTGTAACGCTTTGATATATTTTACATTGTTATTAATGTTCCAACTTCGTTGTTTTCCGTTATAGGAATGTGCAGAAGGTCCAATACCGAGATAGCGTTTCCCTTGCCAGTATGCGGTATTATTTTTACTGAAGTATCCGGGCTTACCAAAATTAGATAATTCATAATGCTTAAAATCTTCCTTTTCTAAGGACTCTACGAGGATTTCAAAATGTTTTTGCGCCACATTATCATCAACCGAAGGGATTTCTCCTTTTTCGATCAATTTTGGTAATGCAGTGTTAGGTTCTACTGTTAAGGCATAGCAGGAAATATGCGGTACTTTAAAATCCAATGCTAATTGGATATTTTGTTTCCATCGATCTATTGACATATTTGGAATGCCATAAATCAGGTCTATCGAGATATTATCAAAGTAGCGAGTCGCCAGAGAGAGGCATTTTTTAGCTTCTTTGGCATTATGAGCACGATTCATCATTTTGAGATCTTCTTCAAAGAATGATTGAATACCTATACTCAAACGATTTACGTTACTTTTGGCCAACAATTCTATTTTCTCTTCGGTAAGATCATCTGGATTGGCTTCGATTGTTATTTCTGCTTCTTCAGCAACCTGATAGTTTTCATAAATGACATCTATAATACGTTGCAACTCATCTATAGATAGCACAGTTGGTGTGCCACCACCAAAGTATATGGTCTTGATGGTTTCATTGATATCGACTTCTGGTTTTCGCAATTTAATTTCATTGCATAGCGCAGTAATCATTTCATCTTTTTTCTTCATCGAAGTCGAAAAATGAAAATCACAATAGTGGCAAGCTTGCTTACAAAATGGGATATGAATATAAATACCGCTGATACTGTTAGATTTTAGAATTAGGATTTATAGATTTGAAATCATCAAAAACCATAATTTGTAGTTATTTTTTCACCCGTTTTTCGTTCTGTTTTACAAAAGCGGCCCAACCTGTATAGCTTTTACCCACGATATCAGCTCGACCCATATTATAAAAATGGCATACCGCTGCAGCAAGACCATCGGTAGAATCCAGATTTTTAGGAAGTGTTTTGAGCTGTAAGAGGTTTTGTAACATTTTGGCCACCTGTTCCTTACTTGCATTACCGTTACCTGTAATTGCCATCTTGATTTTTTTGGGAGAATACTCGGTAATAGGTACTTCTCGACTAAGTCCTGCTGCCATGGCTACTCCCTGGGCTCTCCCCAGTTTAAGCATTGATTGTACATTTTTACCAAAAAAAGGAGCTTCTATCGCAATTTCATCTGGGTGGTAGGTATCGATAAGTTCTACCGTACGTTCAAAAATAAGTTTTAGCTTTAAATAATGATCATCATACTTACTGAGTTGAAGCTCATTTAATTGTAGAAAAGACATTTTTTTATTTTGAACTTTAATAAGTCCAAACCCCATAATTGTGGTTCCGGGATCAATACCTAGTATAATTTTTTCGTTACTCAAAAGAAAGGATATGTTTTATATTACAAAACTACGCAATTAAGAATAAGTACAGTTTTAATCTATATGTATTACTAAAGGAAGCCTATAGAGTGTAGTAACAGGTGTACTGCGCGTATGGGCAGGTTTAACCTCTGGCAGAGAACTAATACTTTTCTCTAAACTGTCTTTTAGATCTGGGATTTGTGCTTTTATATCAGGTGGCAATCTAAAATCTTCGAGTATAATTTTTCCCTCATTAGTGATCAGTAAAGGAACCCATATAGTATCGTTAATAGCTTCTTTTACTGTAACAGTATGTTTTATAAGGTAGTTATGTATATGTTGTGTAATTGTATTCTGAAAACATTGTTCTAGTTCTTCTTCAGATTTTTGCTTACAAACTGCGAATAGTGGAGGTTGTTCTACTTCGTTCCAGTTTAGTTTCTCTAGTCCTTCTTTTATGATATCGTCTTTATGCTCTTTTTTAAGCACAAAGTCTTTACATGAAAACAACATAAAAACCAATAGACCTATATACCAATTCCTTACACTCATTATGCGTAGACTATTTCGGATAGCCAAACTACATAAAATTTTTAAGAGAGAGAAGTATTACTTGTTTTTGGTTTTATTTTGAATTTCTTCTTCCAGCTGAGCTATTCTTTTTTTGACAATCATATTAAAATAATCTTTTTTAACTGTATCAAACTTTTTCAGATAATTGTTGTAATACTTTAGCTTAATTTCCGGGTCTTGATAGTGAGCATCTGCAAACATTGCTAATTGATAGTGAGCTCTAGTATTATCCGGATTTTCTTTAATTGCTAGTTTGGCATACTGTATCGCTTTTTTCCATTTTTCCTGAAACCGATATATCAATGCAATAGAAAGAAGATCTTCTTCTATGGGGGTGTCTTTTAGTGCAAGTGCTTTCTGGTAATATTCTAATGCATTGTCATATTTTTTGAGCTGTTCATAAGCATGTCCCAGTAATGAATAGGTATTCGGGGATTTGCTGTCATATTTTAGTACTTCATTAAAATGAGAAATCGCCTTTTTGTATTCATAGGTTTTGCTGTAGCACAATCCTAGTTTAGAATGTATAAATTCATTTTCCTGATTTAGTTTAAGCAGTTTTTGAAAATACGGGAGTGCGGTATCATAATCTTTGCGAAATAAAAAATTCTGCCCCAAAACACCTATGAGTTCAACATTTTCAGAATATGAACTCAGGCCTATATTTGCTGTTTTCAAGACCATATCGTAATTCCTTTTTTTTAGGTAACTCTTAGAGATTTCAAAACAACTTTTTTGATGTGTACTATCTAGCCGAAAAGCTTCTTTAAAATAAGAGATCGCCAGTGTGTCTTTCTGCTTTTTTTTAATTACCCCTAATCGATACTGAAAATCAGGATTTTTTGGATGCTTCAAGACAAGATCTGTATACATGCTATCTGCTTTTTTTAGTTTACCAGTGATCATCAATAATTTGGCGTATTCTAATTTTACAGAAGTGGTAAGGTTCGTGGTTTTTAATACTTGTTTGTAGTAGGATAGTGCATCTGTATAAGTTCCTTTGGCTCTATGTGATTTTGCGATTTGCAAGAGTGTATATTGATCTTTAGGTACTATTTCCTGGTACTTTTTAATTGCATTAGAGTAATCCCCAAAATTATATAAACTATCAGCTATGGTCAAGGCCGAAGACTGGGCTTTGGCTTGATGAATGATAATGAAGAAGATAAATATTAGAGCTCTATTCATGTTTTTTATATCGGTTCTGTATAAGAAAAGTAATGTGGTTAAAAGATACTATTTTTTTCAGTTCAGTATAAGTTGAATTTTTATGTTTTATTTTGGGATTAGTAAAAAATGAGATCAATTGTTTTTACCTTCAAATAAAACATAAGGATATACTTCTTTATACTGTTGCCTTGAATAGAACCCACATTTAAAACTTACAGCCTCGTCATATACAAAACTTTGTATAGTGATGTCATATTTTATTGGAGCGTTTAATTCTTTCATGGTATTTATAACTCGATATAGTTTAGTTTTTGATACCCCTAATCTAAATGCAAATTCTTCTGGAGATCCTGTAGCTTGTAAACGAATGAATTGATCAATTCGTTCTATAAGTTTAATCTGGTCAATAATTATATTCATGGTAGGAGAATATCACTTATTTGCCATTTATCAATAAAATGTACAAATCACTATTATACTTACCATTCATTTTAGAAGAGTGCATTTTTTTAGCATCATCTAGTGTGTCGTATCTTTCAAGATAAGCGTAGAAATAATTGTCTTTTGGGTTTTTAAAAACCTTTGGAATAAATCCTTGCTCTTTTAATTTTTTTAAACCTTTTTTTAGATAAGATTCATGTTTAAAGATATTAGTAATCAAATAATATCCCGTTTTAATGTTGTGACTCTTGTATCCTGATATATCTTCCGTTAGTATTGTTAATTCTGTAATTTCAGGTTCTACAACGTTTTTTGTTAGAACTGTTAAAGATTTATCTTTCATATTATTATCTAATGATGATTTATCAGAATTGATATCAGGGTCAAGAGACAAATTATATGAAGGGACGTTTAAATTTTTACCAGTTTTATAGGTATAAAAATCTAAGGTATTCTCATCAATTTCTTTTGTTTTTTCGTTTTTTAAATAGTCTGTACAGATTTCATCAATAGTTTTTTCGGCGTATTCTTCGACATAAGTGATATGAATCTGGTATTTACCTTCTGGGATATTTCTAATAAATTGGGTTGTGTTTTTGGCCACATACACAATTCTTATTGTCTTTAAGGTCTCGGTGGATTTAATTTCTATGATTGCATCTGATTTTTTTCTATTAGTAAGCCTTAAATAGTTATCAAGCTTGTAATTGTATTTAGAATTTTGATTTGAGCAATTAAAATCTCCATTTTTAATATTTTTAGAATTCCCTATATCATTTTCGATTGATGAATTTGATTCATTACCGCAAGAGGTATAGATAAGTATTCCAACAACAACAGGAATCAATAATAGATATTTAAACTTTGCAATAGTTCTAGATTTGGATTTTTGTAACATAAGGATTCGTTTTTTGATTAATGATTGATCAAAAAATTGATTTACAAATGTGATTTCCTGTGTTTGAAAAGTCACATTTAATAATTGTTCTATATAGCTTCTTTTATCTATAGTTGCAATAACTCTTGCATCTGCGATATATTCATGAAGTATAGTAATTCTGGATTGGTAGTTATATATCATTGGATTCCACCACCATGCTATTTTAAGCAGTTCGAACCATACTTGATCTAATGAATGCTTTTGTTCGACATGTACGATCTCATGGATAAGAATTTGCTTTTTTTCTATTTCACTCAAGGCATCTCCTAAATAAATGGTATTCCAGAAAGAAAAGGCCTGATTACTGTTTGGAAGAGTGACTATTCTCTTATTATTAAGGCCGGTTTTAAAAGAAACGGTCTTTAAGATCTTAAGTTTATAAAACTTCAGTATAAGTAACAATAAACTTAACCCTGCACCGGTACAATATAGTACTAACCACCAGTTGGTAGGATTTTGATCGGCTCCTGTTGTGCCAAGAATAACTAAGTTTTCTGAAGAAATTGTAATAACTCGTTCAAGTTTTGTAACATACACTTGAGATGTTTGATTTCTAAAGGCTTCGATTTTTATAAATGGCAATACTAATGATAAGAGCGGTGTAATAATCAGATACAACCTATTCCAGGTAAAGAACGTATCTTTTTTATGAAAGACATCATAAAGAACCAAAAACAGGACTTGAAAAATAACAGTTTGTAGTAGGTAGTAGAGCATGATTTCTATTTTTCTTTATCCAATTCTTTTAAGATATGTTCCAGATCCTTGATATCCATATCATTCTTTTTTACAAAAAAAGAAACCATATTCCTAAAAGACCCATTAAAATAATTGTTCATCAACTTGTTAAGAGATTGATTACTATATTCTTCTTTTTTAACAAGAGGGAAGTAGATGTAGCCTTTGCCTTCTTTACGATGAGAAACAAATTCTTTGTTTTCCAGGATTCTGATAATTGTAGAAATGGTGTTGTAGGCAGGTTTAGGTTCTTGCATTTGCTCAATAATAGAAGCAACATTAGCTTCTTCTAGTTGCCATAACCATTGCATTACTT
The DNA here is from genome assembly GCF_051627225.1 of Aquimarina macrocephali. Taxonomy (NCBI): domain Bacteria; kingdom Pseudomonadati; phylum Bacteroidota; class Flavobacteriia; order Flavobacteriales; family Flavobacteriaceae; genus Aquimarina; species Aquimarina macrocephali. The sequence goes on along the minus strand of NZ_CP151795.1, from coordinate 1,311,971 downwards.
CTTCTTCTGCTTTTGTAAGTTGTTTCATCTATTTGCTGTTGTATTGTATTTCCGCAAAGGCGAAAATGATTTAACTAAAAGCTTAGTTCTATAAAGCGAATATAACTAAAAAATTAGTTTAAACTAATTTTTTAGTTGAAAAGATTAAAAGTTGACTGTGTGTATTTAGAAAAGCAGGATTCAGAATTTATTAGAATTAATCGTTACCGGTTATTCGTTTTTGCGAAGACAGGTTGATCTCTGTCGCTTGTATTTCGAATACAATAGGTAGGGTGTATATGTTTTCGAAAACTTCTTTCTCTTCTGTAGAAGTCTTTTCTGATCTTTGAATCGTATACGGAAAAGATTGTAGCGTTTTTATGGCTTCTAGTTCTAACTCTATAGATGACGATTTTGCCTGGATATCAACGATTCGACCAATTTGATCAATTTTAAATCGGGTGTACACTCGATTAGCACCTGGCTTCGCATAGGATGTTATTGCTGCAATATTATAATTAGCATCTACAAATTCCTGAATTGTATTAATGATACAATTTCTTCTTATGCGTTCGTTTGTTGAATTGTTACATTTTATAGAAGGGTTATCTTGAGAAAAAGATGTAGAAAACATCATTAATCCAATAGATACTATTAAAATGGATCGCATAATTTTTGGGTAGTTTTATAATCAATTAATGATTTATTTGTGTTTGCGTGAACAAAAAAAATAAATAAAAGCGTATTAAAATGTATATAAAGAAACTAATAGATGAAAGGCATAGTTAATTGATATTGGCGTAACAAATCAGAAACATTATCGTCATATAAATAAAGAACATGGATATAGCATTAATCATCATAGGGTTTTTATTTTGCCTCCTGGGGTTGGTAGGAAGTTTTCTTCCTGTATTACCCGGGCCATTTACTTCATGGATAGGATTATTGATAATCCATTTTACAGATGCAATCCCACAAAACTGGACTTTTTTAGGAATTACTTTAGGGATATCGATAGTAGTTTGGATCCTTGATTATATCGTTCCTGCACTAGGTACAAAACGATTTGGAGGCACCAAATATGGAATGATAGGTAGCTCTCTTGGCCTTATTATAGGGATCATATTTATGGGGCCCTTTGGTATTATAATAGGCCCTTTTGCTGGCGCATTTATTGGGGAGCTTATAAAAGACAGTAGCGAATCTTCAAAGGCATTAAAGGCTGCTTTTGGTTCTTTTATTGGTTTTTTGGCAGGTACATTTCTTAAATTTATCGTATCTGTTGGATTCCTCATCTTCTTTTTTGTAAAAGTATGGGAGAGTTGGGGAGAACTGTTTTAAATCCTTGCATTGATATCATAGTCTTCTTAACAAGAATCTTGATCAGAAATATTCATTTTGATATATAAGTCTATATATCCTATATAATAATATTCCTATATACTGGTTATTTATAAGTGTAAGATATGTAGAAGGCGTATTGAAGATTTTATTGCGGATTTGGCATAAATTTTGTGAAAAAAATAAGTATTTTGCAAACACACACACACAAACTCAACTTTTTTTATGGATACAATATTTATTTTCTTTTTAGTATTGGGTATACAATCCCTGATAGTTGCCTTAACCCTGATTTTTTATAAATCTAAAAAACAAAAGGTAAATAAATATCTGGGTTTTTTTTTCATTTTTCTTAGTATAGAATTATTCAGCTACGTTTTGATGCGAAATACGGATCAATATATAGCAACTTACAATCCTTTTAGATTTAATTTTTTAAATATAATTCTTATTTATTTCTATGCTGTAGAGACTGCGGGCATCGAGATTAGGAATAAGTATCGATATTATATTCCTGCTGTACTAGAATTCTTTATTCTGTCTTTGATTTTTGTTAAAGTAAATGAAACTCCGGATTTAGTATATTCCTCTAAAACCATAATATTTTTATATTCTTATATAATTTCTTCCTCAATTTTTATAGCATATATGTGTATCAGAATACTGTTGGTTATTAGGAGTCATACTACTTTTTTACCTTTCTTTTACACGGATACAAAATATAAATCTCTGTTATGGTTAAAAATATTTTGTATTGTATTTATTGTTTATCATGTAATAGCATTAGCATCTTTGACTGTTTTATCAGATATTAAATATATGACAACCGTATCCGATAGTTTGGCTTCATTATTATTGTATTATTTTACCATAGGAAGTTTGGTGCAAATTAACATTGTTAATATCACGTCTGAAAGTGAGGTAGAATCATCAAAGCGTAAACAAGAAGAAAATAAAGAAATCTATGAGCGGGTTTCAAAGGAAATAGAGAGATATATGGTAGAGGAAAAGGCTTTTCTGGATCAGGATATGACTTTAAAAACTTTTGCAAAAAGAGTAGGAGTGTCAAGCCGTAGCATTTCTAAAACTATTAATGAAATGGAGTATAAGAACTTTAATATGTATCTTAATCATTACAGGGTTGAAGAATTTAAAACACTAATAGAATCAGAGAAATATCAAAAATATAGCAATACAGCATTAGCAAAAGAAGCTGGGTTTAATTCTAGAGCTTCTTTTTATAAAAACTTTAAAGATATTGTAGGTATTTCCCCTTCAGATTATTTTGAGAGCCTAAATTCTGATGCTATCTAATTTTAAAGAGAATTGGTTTATAGATTCGTTTAATGATAGGTACATGATATCTATATTTTTGATGACCTTACTTAAAACTTGACGTCCAATATTTAAGTAAGGAATAAAAATAAAATCGCCCGGAAATATTTCCGGGCGATTCTTTCTGCTAAAATCTAAGTTGAGTTAGAAAAGTTAGCTGATATTCATAACTACACAAATAACTTACTATTTAATAATTACTTTCTTCACCTCATGATTTCCTCTCTTTACAAAGTAAATTCCAGGGTTTAATCGAGATACATCAACCTTTATGGTGTTATTTCCTAAAGTTGATTTTACTTCTTTGTTGTATACTACTTTTCCTAGCATATTAACAATTCTGATTTGAGAAACATTATCTAAAGATTTGAAAGATATGTTAAGATCTTTCGATGCTGGATTTGGGTACACATTAAATCCAGTAGCGTTATTTAGGTCACTTCCGAATGCTGAGGCAAAAAATGTAGCATCACAAGAACCAATAACTACCCAACCTGAAGCAGTTAACTCATATATGGTACCAAAGTATTTTACTTTAGCTCCAACAGTATAAGTAGTTCCTGCTTGGTATTCTGGGATATTATCACAGTTGTTACCATTAGTGTCTTCTAATGTAGTAAAGCTTATCACGGTAGAATAAGGGGCATCTACTTGGTTACCACCAGATCCACCACAAGGACCTAGGTTTTTCCATGAAAGAGCAGTTTTTTCATATAAATTACCTGAATAAGTAACTTTATCACCAGTCTGGTATGTGCTACCTGATTGATATGCCGGTACACCAGCACAAGGATTTGTACCACCTGTAGAACAAGTGTATTTTACTCTTGCCTCATATTTGGTGTTTGCTGCTAAACCTGTTAGGTTAGTAGTAGCTCCAGAAACTGTAGAAGTCGTATAAGAAGCATCTGTAGCTTTTTTATACTCAAAAGTATAGCTAGATACTCCACTTATACCAGTCCAACTTACTGTTGCAGAATTAATAGTTATATTAGAAGAGTTAACTCCTGTAACGGCTTTGCAGTCACCGCCACCATCAGCAGCAGTAGTAAATCGTACTACGGTTGAGTATGGTGCAGTTTCACCATTTGTACAAGCATATTTTAAACGTACTTCATATGCAGTATCAACAGTCAATCCATCTAATGTTTTACTAGTGCCTGTTACAGAAGATGTAGTATATGATGCATCTGCAGCTTTTTTGTACTCAAAAGTGTATGTAGAGATACCTGCAACTGCATTCCAGTTAATTGTAGCACCATTTTTAGTAATATTAGATGCTGCTACTCCGCTTATAGCAGAGCAATCACCACCACCGCCACAATTTGCGTTACCAGTGTATTTAGCACCAACACCCACAGCGTTCATTGCGTTAGTAACCACTTTTAATTCACAAGAATTAGCACCATATAAATCTTTAGCTGCATTAATTACTGCATTTCGAGCTTGAGCATACTTCGAGCTTCTTGTTAAGTAATTGGTTAAAGAACGATACGCGATTTTTCCTGCTTTTTCGATGCCAATACCTTCTACATCATAAGCTGTGCCGCTATCATTAGATCCTTTAGCTCCTTGAGATACGATATAAAACCAATGGTTCATTACACCGCTATTGGTGTGAACTCCTCCATTATCTGCAGAACCTTGTGCAGTTGATACCCACTTAGTGCCACTGTACGTATCAGGCTGATTGTGTAATTTAGGGTTAGAAAGATCTCTTTTAAGTCTTGGATCTGGGTGTTTGTCTGCCAGTTTCCAAACCTTAGCATCTACTACTTTATTAAATGTGTAATACTCTACCAGAGAACCAAACATGTCACTATACGATTCATTAAGCGCTCCAGATTCTCCCTGATATACCATTGCTCCAGATTCTTGTGTAACCCCGTGTGCCATCTCATGCCCCACTACATCTAATGCAGTAACAGGAGTTCCTTGAAGTTGTCTAGTGTTTCCATAATACATCCAGGTACCAGACCAGAAAGCATTATCATCACCATATCGACCAGCTCCATTTACATATATGTTGATATTACTTCCTTTATTGTCATAACTAGAGCGGTTAAACTCGTTTTTAAACATATCCCAGGTTTTCTCTGCTCCCCAATATGCTGCTGTTCTGTGATTTTGCTCCCCACCAATTCTGAAATCCTTGGTTTGATTAGAATAGATAGAACGAGAGTTTGTGGGTTCAATTATTGATGTTCCTGAAGCATTTACTTGTAGTTGCGCTCCTTGCATATCATACAAAGCGAGCTTTCTGTCTCCAGTTTGTCTCATTTCATATCGACCACCTGTTTGTGTAACAGTTATGTTTTGAGGGCCATAATATCCTGTATCTGTAGTGCCATCTACGTGGTGTATCTTTTCTTCAATAAAAAGAATCTCACCATTAGCAGCATCTACAAAAACTTCTTTACGTCCAAAAGGCTCAACAGAATACATGTCGAATTTGTAAGCTAATCTCAATGCATCAGCGTTCATTGCATTGTTTTTAGTGATGTAAACTAATTCGCCTTCACCACTTACTTTCTCATCATTGAAAGTTTTGTTGTTAGTTCTGGGAGCTCTAGCTTCCCAAACGTATCGTTTTGCTTTGATTACGTCTTTTGCTTTTTGTAATGCTTGATCAGAAGATAGCGTACTGCTCTTTGCAAAAGATTTAGCTGGTATTGCTGTAAACCATTCTCCGTTGGCAGAAGTTACTTGCCCATTTTTAACGTGGATTAAATACATAGAACTCTCTACAGGAATCCCATTAATAGATTGTTGTAAACGGTAATGTGTAAACCCTAATTCATCTTTGATAACATCAGAAACGATAACTCCTTGTCCTGATACTGTACCAAAGTGTTCTGTCATAAAATTCTCTGGAGAAGAGAATGATGATTTTTTTGCTGCGTTTTGAGTAGCATCAAAATCGATAGCATTGGGAGCCATTCCGTTGCCCCCTTTTTGAACAATGTTATACTTCTCCTGTCCATAGGAAGAAAGCATAATCATCATTGCAAATGCAATTAAGATGTTTAATCTTTTTTTCATAATTGTTGATTTTGTGTTTGTATATTAAGCAGACGAAAGTATCCTAAACAAGGTTTTGTATCAACAAACACCTGTCCTAAACTATGGTTAAGACGGCTTATGTAAAATATTAAGACACCTTAATGTCTTTATTATTAGTTAATTATAGGATTTTGCTAAAGAATGACCAGAAAGTCGTTTTTGGTGTTTTTTTTAAGACAAAAACATGTTTTGTATTTGATATTTTAACATTTTTCACAAGAATAACATATGTAATTTTATTTTTTCAACAATGTAAAGATGATTTTTTTGCTTTCTTATGTCAACATCACTGTAGAAAAATCATTTTAGTGTGTAGATGAGTTTTGTAGTAATAGCAGCTGTCTTTTCTCTCGAAGAAGTGTTTAGTGCACCGCCCCAGGAATGATCTTCTCCCGAATATTTACCAGTTATTTGAAAAATACCCATTTTGGCAAGAGTTAGCTCGCCGAGTGTTGATCCAGAATTCTTAGCTATTTTCTCTGCTCTTAATTGTGCATTTTCGGTTGCTTTTGAAATCATTTCGATTTTGAGCTCTGCAAGTTTTGTATAGTAATACCGAGGCTTTTTTGAAGAAAACTGGACACCTTTGTTTAATAACATTGTGATTTCTCTAGATATTTTTTCAACCTTTTCAACTTCGTTAGAGTTTATTTTTATGGTTTGTGAGAGTTGATATCCAGTAAAGCTTTCACCAAGATAATTGCCAGCATTAGAATAATTTGGTTTTGTGATACGATCGGTTGTTACTGCATCAAAAACTACAGTTTTTATATCGATCCCGTTAGAGCTTAAATAATCAGTAACTGTTTTTTTATCTTCCTTAAGGTTTTTATATGCTTGTTGCAGGTCGATATTTGCTTTGGTGAATCCTCCTTCCCAAACGATGAGATCCGAAGTGAAATTGGTGGTACCATGTCCTGTAACGGCAATTGTTCTTTTGGGTTTATTGCGATTCATATAGGCATTCCCTAAAACTATAGAAGAAATGACAATGGCTAACGAAAAAAGAACAGAACTAATATTAGTTTTCATTTTTTTGAAATTTTACTCAAGGTCTAAGGTAAGTATAAATAGGATGTTGAAATCCCCCGAATACAGGGATATTTAACTGCTGCATGTTTTGGGTTAGATCGATTCTTTCCTAAATTAAAAAAAGCTTCAACATAAATTGAAGCTTTTTTGCAATTTTGCAGTCTGGATCCCGAGTACTCGGGAAACCCGCGATCTCAATTTTTATTTTGGATTAATCTGAGGTAGAAATTTCTATTTTTCTGTTTTTTGAGAAAACGTTCTCTTTTTATAGCATCACTTTTTGAAGAAAACTCCTCGGTATAGACTAATCTCCATGGAATTTTTTTGGAAGTATATCTGCTGTTTCCACTATTGTGTTTGTTTATTCTTTCCTCAATATTTGCAGAGTATCCAATATAAAAAGAATCGTCTTTCAAGCTCTGAATTATGTAGACGGTATATATTGGATTCATTTTTCTATTGGAATTAAAAAAAGCCTCTCCAAATTTATGGAAAAGCTTCTCATCGGTTTACTACTAAACCATCCCGAATAACTCGGGAACAACACAACATTTTCTTGCTAAAAAAAGCTTCAACATAAATTGAAGCTTTTTTGCAATTTTGCGGTCTGGACGGGACTCGAACCCGCGACCCCCTGCGTGACAGGCAGGTATTCTAACCAACTGAACTACCAGACCAAGGCCTTATTGCGGATGCAAATATACACCTCATTTTATTACCCGCAAATGTTTTTTTTGTTTTTTTTGCTTTTATAATATTTAGCTTATGTAAATTTCTGTCTTTCAACAAAATAAGTGGTTAATATTTTATCAAAATCTTTTGTGGTATCAGCCTCAACATATTTTATACCATATTGAGCACATTTCATTTTTAGATCATAAAAATAAGAAGATACTACTTTTTGATAATTATCTTTTATATTATCTGCGTATAGGTTAATATGATCGCCTGTTTCTACATCTACAAATCGGGTAGGTCGATTACTAAAGTCAAAATTTAATTCTTTCTCACTATCAAACGTATGAAAGAGAATAACCTCGTGTTTGTTGTATTTAAGATGTCTAAGAGCTTCAAATAATTTTTCAGGATTAGATGTAGCTTGTAACATATCAGTGAACAAAAAAATCAATGACCGGCGATGTATTTTTTCGGCAATCAGGTGTAAAAACTTAAAAGTATCTGTATTCTTGCTTTTGGAGGTGCTTGTTATGGTTTTATTTAATTGATTAAGTAACATTTGATGATGCCTCTCACTACCTTTTTCTGGGGCGTAATAATCATATTCATCACTATAAATACTTAATCCGATGGCATCACGTTGCTTTTTAAGGATATTCATCAAACAAGCTGTGGCTAAAACTGAAAAGCTAATTTTATTTAATGAACCTAGACGATGTTCTTTTACATGAGGGTAATGCATAGAAGAAGAATTATCGATAATAATATGACATCTCAGGTTTGTTTCTTCTTCATAACGTTTGGTAAATAGCTTATCTGTTTTAGCAAAAAGTTTCCAGTCTATATGTTTGGTGCTTTCTCCATTATTATACACTTTATGTTCTGCGAACTCAGCAGAAAAACCATGAAAAGGACTCTTATGCATACCCGATATGAAACCTTCTACAACTTGCTTGGCAAGTAATTCCAGATTAGTGAACCCTCCGGTTTTATTAATCTCTTTTTGAATGTCCATAGGTAATATTCTTTTATAAAAAAGCGAAGATCTATATTCTTAATTTTTTAATGATAACAATATACGTATTACAAAATTAGTATTCATAAAAAAAGGTTTGACTTATAAGTCAAACCTTTTTTTATTTTTTAATGATAGTCTTTTACATCAAAGAATCTAATGCTTCTGCATATACATTCTTAGGAGAAACTCCTACTTGACGTCCTACTACTTCTCCATTTTGAAAAACCAATACTGTAGGAATATTTCTTACACCATATTTGGCAGCAAATTCTTGATTCGCATCAACATCTACTTTACCAACAACGGCTTTTCCGTCATATTCTTCACTAATTTGTTCGATGATAGGGCCTACCATTCTACATGGACCACACCAAGCCGCCCAAAAATCAACCAATACAGGTTTATCACTTTTAAGTACTACCTCATCAAAAGTAGCATCTGTTATTTCTAGTGCCATAGTTATTTATTATTTAAAAAATTCTTGTTATTTTAATATTCACAAAATTAGTCAATAATTCTGCCAAAGCTTACATCAGTAATATTTGTTTTGACTATAGGGTTATTTGATTTTCTGATACCAAATATAATATGAAAGTATTACTTTATAGCAAATTACATCTCAAAAATGATCGGTATAAGTTGAATTATTTTAGAATTTTGAGTTGTTTGGATAAATATTGTATTGAAACCAGATGAGAAAATAATACAATAGGAACGACTACAGATGCCAACCACACGAATGGGAAATAGAACAAAGCGACATTAGGCTGGTCAAAAGCAAACTGCTGAAACTGGAAAGGAAAGGAAAGTATGGCATTTATTACTATAAATAATAATAGTGATAAGCATATCAAATTCCAGCCTAATAGAAATTTTGGAGAAAGAATTTTATGTATATACCCAAAATAGTATACAAATGGAGCTGTTATTCCTGCAAGGATGTCAAAATTTCTCCCCGAAAAAGTCATGAGCTCTGGTATTGATTTATGTAAAAATAACCAGTATAAAACTAATTCTACAGGTATCCTTATGGTATGAAGTATTGTGAGTATTTTGATATCAAGCTGACCAATGAATGTTTCTCCTTTTTTTGTAAAAAACAAAATAGCAACAAGTAATAAAGGGGGTATAATTGCTAGACTAAAGCGAGGAGGTAATGAAGTGTCTAAATAAAAAGATGAATACCCCAGTATCCCCTGTATACTTGCCCATACTATAATGAGAAACAAAACTCTTTTGGAACTATGAGATGCTATATAAAATAAAAAGACACTAATGCAAGTGGTGATAATAAAAATAATTGAAATATAAGGAGCTAAATTTTCTAACATAACAGGGTTTTATATCTAACAAGGTTGTTGTTTGTTCTAACACTATGAGTAATTAGTGTTTAATGCTATTTTAAATATACATTAAGAACAAATGTAGCAGCTTTCTAAGCTAAAGTTCTTGCCTTATGTCAAGAAAATCAGATAGTAAGAAGTTTTGGTGATTTTGTTGATATAAGGAAATCGTGTTCGATTTAATAGTTTTTAGTTACCTGTCTTTTCTTTCATAAATCTAATCAATTATACGCGATAACTTCTGTGTATAAGTGTAAGGTATTATGTTTTAGTTTAATTTATAGTATATGGATTCATCCTCAAGAGCAACAAGTAATTCTGGAGAGATATTTACTTTTTGTTTTCGGCTGGGCATGTGCAGTTTTAACTGTTCGGCCATTTCATAAATTACAAAATTGAGTGTATGATTTCCAGTATGCTCTGTTAGCAATTCTTTTAAGTCATCTATTCTAGAATCAGAAAGCTCATTAATATCCATTTGGATTGTAAGTTTTCTTGCATAGGTTTCCATTACATCGTGCAATAATTGAAAGCTATTAAATTGTATTCTGGGATCTCCTTTTTTACCAGTATCACGGTTTACCCAGCCTTCTTTAATAAAAGCTTTGGAATATACAAAGGTGCTTTTTACCAGGAAAGGACGATGTTTTAGGTATTCTTCGCCAAAAATCCTGAATTCGTGAGCTGTGTTATAATCTTCTATCATAAAAGTAGCCCAGCCTTTACCATTTTTGGATGTACGATGTTCTACGTTAGAAATTACTCCTCCAAAAGAGATTTCACGATTAATATTACCTTCGAGATCTGCAAAATTGAGCAAGGTGCCATTGCAGAAATATTTCATTTCATATTTAAAATCATCTAAGGGGTGACCAGAGAGGTATATTCCTACGACTTCTTTTTCACGTGCTAATTTTTCCATTGTTCCCCATTCTTCGCAAGGCGGTACTATGGGTTCGGGGATTTGTACATCACTAGCCTCTCCAAATAGACTTACCTGTGAAGAGTTTTCACTTTCCTGAAATTTGGATCCATATCGTACTGCTTTTTCTAAGAAAGTAATACCATCTCCCTCTTCATGAAAATATTGTCCTCTATGAGTTTCAGAAAAGGAATCAAAACCTCCGGCCAAAGCTAAACTTTCGAATGCTTTTTTATTAGCTGCACGAAGATCGATACGTTTGGCAAGGTCAAAGATAGATCTGTATGGTCCATCTTCTTTTCGGCCTTCTACTATGGTAGCTACAGCACCAGTTCCTACACCTTTAATGGCTCCCATTCCAAAACGAACGGCTCCATCTTTGTTTACCGAAAACTTACGATAGGATTCATTTACATCGGGTCCTAGTACATCCAGTTTCATACGTTTGCATTCCTCCATAAAGAAGGTAACCTGTTTGATGTCGTTCATATTATTAGAAAGCACAGCCGCCATATATTCTGCTGGATAGTGTGCTTTTAGATATGCTGTCTGGTAAGCAATCCAGGCATAGCAGGTAGAGTGAGATTTATTAAATGCGTAGGCAGCAAAAGCCTCCCAATCTTTCCATATCTTTTCTAGTTTATCTTCTGCATGACCTTTTTCTGAAGCTTGCTTTATAAACTTAGGCTTCATCTTATCAAGAACTGCCTTTTGTTTTTTACCCATTGCTTTACGTAGTACATCGGCTTCACCTTTGGTGAAATTTGCCAATTTTTGTGAAAGCAACATCACTTGCTCTTGATAAACCGTAATTCCGTAGGTTTCTTTTAAGTACTCTTCACAAGCTTCAAGATCATAAATGATTTCCTCTGTACCATGTTTTCTATTGATAAAACTAGGTATGTATTCTAATGGCCCAGGACGATATAAGGCATTCATTGCTATAAGATCGGCAAAAACAGTAGGCTTAAGTTCCTTCATGTATTTTTGCATCCCGGGAGATTCATATTGGAATACCCCTACAGTTTCTCCTCTTTGGAAAAGAGCATAGGTTTCTTCATCATCAAGAGGGAAGTTTTCGGGATCTAGTTCTACTCCATGTTTTGCTTTTACAATCTTAACAGTATCCTTAATTAAGGTTAATGTTTTTAACCCCAGGAAATCCATTTTTAGTAGTCCTGCATTTTCAACTACAGAGTTGTCAAACTGTGTACAGTACATTTCAGAATCCTTAGCTAATGCTACAGGGACGAATTTGGTAATATCATCTGGTGTTATGATAACTCCACAAGCATGAATTCCGGTGTTTCTAACAGAGCCTTCTAATACTCTGGCTTGGTTAAGTGTTTCTGCTTCGAGATCACTGCCTTCGGCGATATTAAGAAGTTCATTAACTTTTTCTAATTCGTCGCTTCTAAATTTTTTCTTTAATGTAGCTTCGTCCACACCAAAAATCTTTCCGAGTTTTGACATGTTAGGGATAAGCTTTGCAATACGATCTGCATCACCAAGTGGAAGATCTAATACTCGCGCGGTATCTCGTATTGAAGATTTGGCAGCCATTGTACCATAAGTAATGATCTGTGCTACTTGATTGGAACCGTATTTTTCAATTACATAGTCCATGACACGGCTTCGGCCTTCATCATCAAAATCAATATCAATATCGGGCATACTTACACGATCTGGATTTAAGAAACGCTCAAAAAGCAAATCGTATTTAATAGGATCAAGATTAGTGATCCACAGACAATAGGCTACTGCAGATCCAGCAGCCGATCCACGTCCAGGACCTACAGAGACATCCATGTCACGAGCGGCTCGAATAAAATCTTCTACAATCAAGAAATATCCTGGGTATCCGGTTTTTTCGATTACCTGTAATTCAAAATCCAGACGCTCATCGATTGAGGGAGTTATATCTCCATATCGTTTTTTTGCACCTTCGTAAGTGATATGTCTTAAATATTTATTTTCACCTCGTTTACCTCCATCGACCAGGTCTTCTTCGGATCTAAATTCTTCGGGGATATCAAACGCAGGCAATAATACATCTCTGGCAAGTACAAAAGGCTCAATTTTATCTACGATTTCCTGGATATTTATGACCGCTTCTGGTAGATTTTTGAAGAGGTCTTTCATCTCTTCCTGAGATTTGAAGTAATATTCCTGGTTTGGTAGGCCATATCGATATCCTCTGCCACGACCAATAGGAGTAGCTTGCTTTTCTCCGTCTTTTACACATAAAAGAATATCATGTGCATTAGCATCTTTCTTTTCGCAATAATATGTGTTGTTGGTAGCAACGGTCTTAATATTATGTTTTTTTGCGAATTGGATTAATACTTGGTTTACTCTATTTTCATCTTCTTGATTATGACGCATAATCTCAATGTATAGATCATCGCCAAATTCTTGATGCCACCATAGTAATGCTTCTTCTGCTTGTTTTTCTCCAATATTAAGGACTTTACTAGGGACTTCTCCGTATAAGTTTCCGGTGAGAACAATGATGTCCTCTTTATATTGTTTGATGACTTCTTTGTCAATTCTGGGAACATAATAAAATCCATTAACAAAAGCAGTTGAGGACATTTTTGCCAAATTATGGTATCCGTTTTTGTTTTTGGCTAATAATACAATTTGATATCCATTATCCTTTCTCGACTTGTCTGTGTGATTTTCGCAAACAAAAAACTCACAACCTACAATAGGTTTTATCTCTACACCTTCTGGTTCTTGTCCATTTTCTATTGCTTCCGCATTGGCTGCTTTTATAGCTGCATTGTGATTAGAGATTCCCTGTACAAAATGAAAAGCTCCCATCATATTAGCATGGTCTGTCATGGCAACAGCATTCATTTTATGCTGTGCAGCTACATTTATTAAATCAGGAATACTGGTTGTTGATTGTAATACCGAAAACTGGGTATGATTATGCAGGTGGGTAAAGTTAACTTCATCCAGAGCAGCAATATTATCATCAATCTCTTGTTGGGATAAGTCAGAATCTTCTTTTTTAGAAAGTGCTTCTTGAATTTTCTGAGAAGCTTTTTTAAGATTGATATGTTTTAATCCTATTAACTGAATCGTTTCAGGATTAGTTTCTGCAAAATTTTGAAAATAATCTGTTTCTACATCAAGTTCCTCGATTGTAAAAACCTGTTTACGAATCAATTCAAAAAAACATCGGGTAGTGGCCTCTACATCGGCAGTAGCATTATGTGCTTCGCCAAATGCAGTGCCAAATAGATGTTGATGAAGTTCTGTAAGTGTCGGGAGTTTAAATTTACCACCACGACCGCCCGGAATTTGGCACAATCCTGCTGTGATTTCGGTACAGGTGTCTAAAACAGGAAGTTCCTGTAACTTATTTTCTACGTCAAGACGATAGAACTCTGCACCCATAATATTAACATCAAATCCAACATTTTGTCCGACAACAAATTTGGTTTTGGATAGAGCAATATTGAACTTGTCTAATACTTCTTGTAATGTAATACCGTCTTGGGTTGCTAACTCGGTCGAGATACCATGAATTTTTTCTGCATCATATGGGATATTAAATCCATCGGGTCGTACAAGGTAATCTTGGTGTTCGATACAGTTTCCCATAGCATCATGTAACTGCCATGCAATTTGTATACATCTTGGCCAGTTATCGGTGTCGCTAATAGGGGCGTCCCATCGTTTTGGTAACCCGGTGGTTTCAGTATCAAAAACTAAGTACATAAAAAGAGGTATTTCAAGAAAATTATCCCTTACAAAGGACTTTCAAAAATAACTAAAATGATACTTTGATTTTCGAAAAGTTATCCAGAATTATTAACCATAGTTTTTAGTGTAGTCGATACAAGAAAATAGGGGTATGAAAAAAGCGATCATTTCATAAATGATCGCTTTTCATGAGCAAAGTCGAGTAGGGTAATTATTTAGGGGTAATTAAATTAATAACCAAAATCAAAGGAGCCTTGTGATATTTGAGAACCACTTCGGGTTTCAAATTCAAAACTTCCACTAATACATTTGGTCTCGATATCGTGATTAGTAATAATAAGGGTTCCTGATAATGCAGAAGACTTATCATTATTTACTTCATAAGAGGCGCTATAATTTCCAGATCCGGTTAATGGATATGTGCCTGGTGCTACATCTGCCATAAATACAATGTTAACTTCTTCAGTTTCATTGGTAGCAGTAATGAGAATGGAGGCATCATCTACACCAAATAATTTGGCAGTATGATCATCAGTAATCATTTCAGTATTATTAACCATAGCGGTTAAAGAAGCATTAAGTAAACAAGGATTAATTTCCTGAGTTACTTCTTCTTCAATTGTACCATTTTCTAATGGTAATCTATAAAACCATCCATTATTAAAATTTATTGGATTACCATTATCATCTTTAAGGTCTTTAAAATGAAAATTACCAGAAATTTCATTATTATATATTTCTGTTATTGACACTTCCCCTTCGGTTTCTCCGTCTTTAGAAATGAATTTTGTTTGATTTTTTTGAAAACTAACCTTACTTATGGTTTGAAGAGCTGTTTTATAGGTTCCAACATTAGTAGATGTAGTCGTAAAGCTTATAGATTTATCTCCCGAGCTTCCTGATATTACCAATGTACCATCATCATAAATAACAGCTTTTTTTATAGATGATCTAAATAACTCACCGTCAATTTTTGCTTGTAAAGCTGGTGTGTTTATTTCGATATCTGTAGAGCATGAAGTTAAAAAAAGGCAGATTACTGCCAATAGAGGGGTAATTTTTTTAATCATAGGCTTGGGGCTTTAGTATGATTTTATTACGGAAAAACCGTAAAAATATGTTTACACCTACAAACATATAATGAAAATATTAAGAAAACAACTTTTTCATCGAAAAAAAGCATATTTTATCGATGAAATACACAAAATGATATTTTTTCCTAATAAAAATCAAAAGATAGAGGTGTTTTTCCTCATAAAAACAGAGTTTATGAATCGGTTTTTTATGTATTACTTATGTAAATGATTATTTTACAGAGAATAAACTTTTATTTATTGATTTGAATTGATTAAAAATAATTACCTTTGCGGCCTTAATTATGAATAGGGTCGAGTACCCAAAAATTAATTTATATATGCCTGTTAAAATTAGATTACAGAGACACGGTAAAAAAGGAAAGCCTTTTTACTGGATCGTAGCAGCAGATGCTAGATCAAAAAGAGATGGTAGATTTCTTGAAAAATTAGGAACTTATAATCCTAATGTAAACCCTGCAAGTATTGACTTAGATATTGATGGTGCTGTAAAGTGGTTACAGAATGGTGCACAACCAACTGATACTGCAAAAGCTATCTTATCTTATAAAGGAGCTTTATTAAAGAATCACCTTGCTGGTGGAGTACGAAAAGGTGCTTTAACAGAAGAACAAGCTGAAGAAAAATATCAGGCTTGGGTATCAGAAAAAGAAGGATCTGTTGATGCTAAGAAAGATGCGTTAGCAAAAGCTGAAGCAGCGGAAAAAGCGAAAGCTTTGGAAGCTGAAAAAGAAGTTAATGCTAAACGTGAAGCTGCTGCAAAAGCAGAAGAAGTAGAAGAAGCTGCTGCTGAAGCGGAAGAAGCTGTCGAAGCTACTGCAGAAGCAGAAGTAACAGAGGAAGCTAGCAACGAAGAAGAATAGTTGTAATTATTCACGATGAAGAAAGAAGAATGCTTCTATCTAGGTAAAATCGTAAGTAAATTTAGTTTTAGGGGTGAGGTATTGGTTAAACTGGATACCGATGAACCCGAAAGTTATACGAAAATGGAATCAGTATTTGTTCATTATAACAATAATCTGGTTCCATTTTTTATTGAAAAATGTTCGCTACATAAAAGTGATTTACTACGTATAAAATTTGAGGATGTAAATTCTGAAGAAGATGCAGATGACCTCATGAAAACAGAGCTATATTTACCACTTACACTATTACCAAAACTTGAAGGAACTCAGTTTTATTACCACGAAATAATTGGTTTTACGATTATTGATAGTGTTTTTGGAGAAGTAGGAATTATTAAAGCTATTAACGATACAACGGCTCAAGCTTTATTCGAAATTGATCGTAAAGGTACCGAGATTCTTATTCCTATGAATGATGAATTTATTGATAAAATTGATAGAAAATCAAAAACGATTACTGTTCATACTCCCGAAGGACTCATTGATTTGTATCTTTAATTTTATTTTGTCCTCCCGATAAATACCCGGGCTTTTGTTTCTCGATGAATGTTAACATATGACTAAGCCTTTTATATTTAAAGACTTTACGATCCATCAGGATCGATGCGCCATGAAAGTAGGTACAGATGGAGTGCTACTAGGAGCTTGGGTTCCTATTAGTAATGCTATAACCTCAATTCTTGATATAGGAGCAGGAACGGGAGTGATCGCTTTAATGACAGCGCAACGTTCTCAAGCAGAGGTGATTGATGCTATAGAAATTGATGCAGATGCTTATGAGCAGGCAGTCGAAAATTTTGAGGCGTCGTCCTGGGGAGATAGATTATTTTGTTACCATGCCTCTTTTCAGGAATTTGTGGCAGAAATTGACGATCAATATGATTTGCTAATAAGTAACCCTCCATTTTATGCAGAGGATTATAAAACTTCTGATGCCAAACGGGATATGGCTAGATTCGAAGATGCTCTACCTTTTGAACATCTTTTAATTGGAGCATCAAGACTGTTATCGGATAAGGGACGATTTGCAATGATTATACCATATAAAGAAGAATCACGTATTATTGATATAGCTGCACAGGTAAATTTGTTTCCGCAAAAAATCACGAGAGTAAAAGGCACACCAGCTTCAGAGATTAAAAGAAGTCTGTTGTTGTTTGGTCGAGATCAAATGGATTTTGAGGCGGATGAATTGATTATAGAAACGCAACGTCATCAATATACCGATGCATATATAAAGCTTACTAAAGCGTTTTATCTAAAAATGTGATTCATAAAAAAAAGGAAGATATATATCTTCCTTTTCTAAATTCAATCACTCTACAGTTTAATTTATATCACCATAAATTAAAACTTTCTTTATGTACCATCAAAGGTTTATCCCTTCTTAGAAATCCATTTTCCTTCTGCGTCACAGAAAACTTCCATTTCTTTATCACCTTGCTTCAATACTAATCTAAATTCTGAAGCATCTTCTTTGGCTCCAGCACTTTTGATAGTCGCACCAGCATAATCTTTTGCAACTGCATCAAGAACAGGTTGAGGTAAGTTTTCTACAGCTAGGTCTATATATTTTTCCTGAACAGGGGCAACTACTTCTGTATCATCATTAGAAGCTACTTCCTGAGCATTCATGCTTTGAGTTCCTACTAATAATCCAAAAGCTAATACCGGTAATACAAATAAATTTTTCATTGTTATTATAATTTTAGTTTTAATAAATTTTAATCTGTTATGTGTTTATATATAGAATAATTATGCCAGAAGAAATGAGAGATGTTGATTATACATGTAAATACTTGATAATTAGATATTTATGGATTTTTTGAATTAATACTTTTTCTTTTTCTGGGTTTTATTTGTGTAGAAAAAAGAAGTGAACTGCGGAAATTATACACAAATTTTTTAGTAGACAGGTGTGGCTAATTTTAACCTTTGTAGAAAATTAAATTTACTTTGTTATCAGGAATAGATGCAATAAAGTAACGTATTTGGATAACTTTTTGGTCAAAAGATATTAAATGTAATAGCAGAATGATCAATTTCTTTAAAAATGTCAAAAAAATTGCTTGCTTTTTTAGCATTACCTACATTTGTTTTGCACTTATATGCAGTAATTTAGAAAATATTTTAAAAATGAAACCAGACTTATTCCAGGCACCAGATTATTACCAGATTGACGAATTATTGAGTGATGAACATAAAATGGTTCGTGATGCTGCTCGTAGTTGGGTAAAACGCGAAGTATCTCCTATTATAGAAGATTTTGCACAACGTGCAGAATTCCCTACGCAGATTATTAAAGGACTTGCAGAAATAGGAGCATTTGGACCTTATATACCCGAAGAATATGGTGGTGCTGGACTGGACCAGATTAGTTATGGTTTGATCATGCAGGAGATAGAGCGAGGAGATTCTGGTGTACGATCTACATCTTCTGTGCAATCTTCGTTGGTGATGTATCCAATTTGGAAATACGGTTCTGAAGAACAACGAAAAAAATACTTACCTAAACTGGCATCTGGAGAATTTATAGGATGCTTTGGTCTTACAGAACCAGATCATGGATCAAACCCTAGTGGGATGACTACTAATTTTAAAGATAACGGGGATCATTACTTACTTAATGGTGCTAAACTTTGGATTTCTAATGCACCTTTTGCTGATATTGCGGTGGTGTGGGCCAAAAATGAAGAAGGAAGAATCCATGGGCTTGTAGTAGAGCGTGGTATGGATGGGTTTACAACCCCAGAAACACATAATAAATGGTCGCTTCGTGCATCTGCAACAGGAGAGTTAATCTTTGATAATGTAAAAGTGCCAAAAGAAAATATATTACCAGGGAAAAGTGGACTTGGTGCACCGCTGGGATGTTTGGATTCTGCACGATATGGTATTGCCTGGGGCGCAATTGGTGCCGCTATGGATTGTTATGATACTGCGTTAAGATATGCCAAAGAGCGTGTTCAGTTTGATAAACCTATTGGAGCAACGCAATTACAACAAAAGAAACTGGCAGAAATGATTACCGAAATCACAAAAGCACAATTATTAGCATGGCGATTAGGAGTGTTGCGTAATGAGGGTAAAGCAACTAGCGCACAAATCTCTATGGCAAAACGTAATAATGTAGAAATGGCAATTAAGATTGCAAGAGAAGCCAGACAAATTCTTGGCGGAATGGGAATCACGGGTGAGTATAGCATCATGCGTCATATGATGAACCTCGAAAGTGTAATTACCTATGAAGGAACACACGATATTCATTTACTAATTACAGGACTGGATATTACCGGGATGTCTGCTTTTAAATAAGAAGTTCTGAAATCTCTTGTATCAAAGTTGCCTGAAAAATACAAGTATATGATTTGTCAATCTGAGTCTGTCGAAGACCGTTTATTATCAGTTTTCTAATCACTTCGACAAGCTCAGTTTAACATAAGCATAAAACTATTCAGGTTTTTTTGTGTGAAAATGATCTGATTTGACAGATCAGATTAATATTTTATCCCACAGAAGTGTGTAATTCTTTTGTACTTCTTTCTTTTGTGAAGAATCCAAATTTAAATCCTACAGCTTTTACATAGACATAACTCTGTAGACCGATATCATATTCTAAAGGAGCATTTAGATCCTTCATGATGTTGATGATACGATAGAGTTTTGTTTTTGAAATTCCCAGTCGTTCTGCTAGTTCTACAGGATTCCCTGTAGCTTTCAAACGAATTAGTTGGTCGATTCGATTCATAAGCTCAACGTGTTTGATGATAACATTCATAATTGTTTCTTTAGAGTGAAGATTGAATTATTAGATTAATCAATATATATGGGGTTTATATATTTATGTCACGACATATCATTTTGTTACCTCACATACCTTATTTTTTTACAGGTAATCTTTTTAGAGTTTGATTAGTGCTAAATATTTTATTTTGAAGACTATAGTTGTGAGTGTGGTATGTTAAAAGACAAGTATTTCGACATCCTGTATCGAGAGGGGGGAGATATAAAAAGATTAGGTTTTATAGGATTATATTAACCTTATTTCAGTACCCTTTTGAGATCTGTAAAGTCTAGTTTAGGTGAATATAGATAAATAGGTAGTGTTGTAAATAATCCCTATTTTTTTTCTAACGCTGTAAGTAATCTTGTAGCTTTATCTTTATATGCTCCGTTATAGGTAATGATTTCTTTAAGCAGTGGAATGCTTTTTTTAGGAGTATTTAATTTTAAATAGGTGAGCGATAAATACCATTTGGCAATTTCATAATACTTGCCACTACTTTTAATGTCTTTAAACAAAGAAACCGCTTTTTCTTCCTGATTAATATTTAAATAACTATTACCCAGATATAATTGTAGTTGGCTATCTAAGTTTGGGTGTTTTTCTAGTACAACCGCTACAGAATCATAAGCACCTTTAGCATAATTTTTTATAATGCTCTGCATTTCATTATCGGTATTACCTCGCATTGCGTCTTCTACAGGGAAGGGCTCATAATAAACACCGTATAAATCTTGAGTATTATGCTGATTGGTATATGTATACCAGAATAGCATTCCTACCCCCAATAGTATCGCAATAGATGCTGCAATTTTCCAATAGGAAGGAGAAGATGTCGGAGCAGGAGGATGGCTCTGTTCTTCTTTGATAGTAGCACTGATCTGCATTAATTTTTCTTTAAAATCCAAAGTATCCTTATCACTTAAGGTTTTATGCAAAACTCTGTGTTTTTCAACTTCTTCTTGCAGTTCTGGATTAGCAATTAATTCTTTTTCAAAAGCGATTGCTTCTTCTTTAGGTAACGTATGTGCAAGATACCCTTCTATTTTTTCGAATATTTCTGGGGTTCTTTCCATACTATGATCCTTTTTCAGGGTTTAGTTGTAATTCTAGATAAGCATGATCCTTTTCGATCATTTCGATTAGGTATCGTTTACATTCGAATTTTTTCTTTCGGGTATATCCCTCAGAATATCCAGTGATACGTGCAATATCTTTCATGCTATTTCCTTGAAAAATTAAGCTCAAAACTTCACGACATGTATCACTTAGTTTTAGGAAATGTCTACGATATACATGCTCTTTTTCTTTACGTTCTATATCTTCGATAACTGTAGGGGTAATTATTTCTGCATCCTCAGGTAATTTTTCGGTGATAATCATTTTTTTGTTTTTTCGTAATCTGTTTCTCCACATATTTTTACAAACTCCATAAAAATAAGTTCGTAATGAAGAATGTAAATCCAGAGAATCTGTTTTTGATTTCTGATATACCAAAATCAAAGCATCCTGAAATACGTCTTCTGCATCCTCTTCATTACCAGAGTTTTGTAGAACATATTGCCTTATGTAAGGTAGGTTTTTTCTATAAAACGTAGTAATGATAACCTCATTTCCGGTGACGATACCTTCCAAAATTTTGTGATCCTCGGTAGTATTCATAGGTTCATGTACTATAATAACAGATTGTTACCTTTGGGTGATGTTAAGTTGTTGTAAAAATAACAATTTTAGTTTCTTTGGGATTAATAGAATAAGATATAATTAAGAATATAAAATTATAATTAAAAAGGCTAACTCATGAAAATATTCGGACATCGTGGCGCGGCTGGCTTAGTTGCCGAAAACACATTAGAATCTATCATCGAAGCTTTGCATTATAAAGTAGATGGTATCGAGATTGATGTACATTGCTGTAAAAGTGGAGAATTGGTAGTTATCCACGATGAAACCTTGGATAGAACCACCAATGGAACAGGAAATGTGTTAGAATATACTTTGAAAGAGCTACAACAGTTTGAAACAAAAGAAGGGTTTACGATACCGACATTGCGTAAAGTGCTGGATGTGATTAATACGCAATGCGAACTTAATATAGAATTGAAAGGCAAAAATACAGCCCTGCCCACGATTGCATTACTAGAAGAATATATCAAAAATACAGATTGGAAATACGATCATTTTATCATTTCTAGTTTTGATCACTCACAGTTATTCGAACTAAAAGCAATTACCACTAATTTTAAGATAGGTGTGCTAAGCGAAGTAAATACAATTGAAGTTTTATCTATAGCAGAAGCATTAGAAGCATTTTCTATACACCCTCCAATTTTCTCACTAACCCGGGATGCCGTAAATCTTGCAAAAGACCGGGGATACAAGATATATGTATGGACCGTAAATACAGAAATGCAAATGGAACAATCAAAATCATGGAAAGTTGAGGGTATCATCACAGATTTTCCGAATTTTGTATGATGGACTATGATTTAATAATTGTTGGTGGTGGTGCAGCTGGTTTTTTTACAGCTATTAATGTGGCAGAAAATGACCCAAAACTAAAAATAGCTATTCTGGAACGAGGAAAAGAAGTGTTGTCCAAAGTTCGAGTATCTGGTGGCGGGCGATGCAATGTAACTCATGCAGAATTTATCCCTGATGAGTTAAGCAAAAACTACCCCAGAGGAGAAAAAGAACTCAAAGGGCCTTTTCATACGTTTATGACAGGTGATACGATGGAATGGTTTGACCGCCGTGGAGTAGCACTTAAGATAGAGGATGATGGTAGGATATTTCCGGTTTCAGATTCTTCAGAAACGATTATCAATTGTTTTTTATCCGAGGCAAAACGATATGGGGTAGAAATTTTAAAAAACCATGCGGTTAAAAATTTCTACCAAAAAGATGAACAATGGTTTGTAGAAACCAGTCAGGGTGATTTTGTGACTAAAACACTAATGATTGCTACGGGGAGTAATCCAAAAATCTGGAAGATAGTTCAGGATTTAGGACATCAGACAGTCGATGCGGTTCCTTCACTATTTACCTTTAATAGTAAAGACCCAAGAATTGCAAATCTGCCTGGTGTAGTAACAAACGCCTCAGTACAGGTTAAGCATTCAAAATTATCGAGTGAGGGCCCATTGTTAATTACACATTGGGGGATGAGTGGTCCGGCAATTTTAAAACTCTCTGCCTGGGGCGCTATAGAACTCAACGCATGTCAGTATAATTTTGAAATCATAGTGAATTGGCTTCAGTACTATTCACAGGAGGAAATTTTTGGGAGACTTAAAGTGCTCAAAGATCAACATCCAAAACAACAGATATTTAAATACACTCAATTTGAATTACCAAAAAGACTTTGGCAGAGTTTAATTTTGGCTTCAGAAATAAGAAATGATATCCGTTGGGCCGATGTGAGTAAAATTCAACTTAAAGCACTATCAGAACAGCTTACCCAAGGAGTTTTTAAGGTAAAAGGAAAAAGTACATTTAAAGAAGAATTCGTAACTGCAGGCGGGATTGATCTTAAAGAAGTCAATTTTAAAACTTTTGAAAGTAAGAAGTGTCAGAATTTATATTTTGCAGGAGAGGTATTAAATATAGATGCTATCACAGGAGGGTTTAATTTTCAGAATGCATGGACCGGAGCTTTTATTGCAGCAAAATCGATAATATCTGGATAGTTTTTTTAAAATAAAATTATGGTCTATAGTCACTAACAGGAATTTAAAAACAGTAATTAAACTATTGGAATTAAGTAATTTATAGCGAAGAATAGTGCGTTAATATTAGCGATTTTGAGTAATTTTTTGTAACTTAAAGGAGTTTAACTAATACCCCCCATCACTATGAAAAAAATTACTTTTATTCTTACCCTTATATTTTTATTTAGTAGTGTTCACCCAGTCAAAGCATTTAATGAAAAAGATCCTGTAAAAAGATTATTGGTAGATTATATCAATAAAATGAATGCGTTAACCGAGGGAACCCAAAAAGAAGATGTACTGAGTTTATTTGATGAAAAATATAGAGGAAATACTGTTTTTGTGAATTTATCCGGAACCTTAGTGAGAAAGAATTATAGCAAAAAAGATATTTCTTCTCAGTTAGATGATATTATCCACGATGATAATTATCAATTTAAGCTAACCATAGATAAAATAGTTTTTCAAAGCCAGAAAGAAAGAGCAGGAACTATTTCTGCGGTTATCAATTTTGAATCATTTGTCGATAAAAGACTTGCCGAAAAGGGAACTATGTTAATGGATGTGGTTGCTATACGCATTAATGGCGGATGGAAAATCGTACAAAATAATATGGTTCGAGTCTCTGAAGCAAAAGATATAGGAGAATGTGTGTGCTATTTTTATGAAAAAGGCACTACAAAATTTGTAACCGAAATGTATTTCCCGTCAGGACTCGAATATAGTCAGGAACTTAATGCTTTTCAAGTCATGATCAAAGACAAAAAGCGCATTGTTAAATCTGATAGTAAAGAGTATTATTGGAATGTAAATACAGGAAAACTTACCTATAAAGGAGGGCTAATCGGGCAAACGAGTAATTCTCGAAAAGCAATAGAATTTGTACTTAGGAACTTATATAAAGAATCTTGTGTAAATATTGTATTTAATTAATTAAAATACTAAGACTAAGTTAGACACATCCTGCTGAAAAGCAGGATGTGTTTTTTATAACAATTTTATCTATTAATTTGTATTAAATGATTGTCTGATCTTTCAAAAAACCTCTCCAGGAGATCTCAATAGCTTGATTGATATGTTTTTCTTGTAATTTTACTTGTTCATTCTCATGAATCTTTACTAATGATACCACATTACCAAAGAAGAGCTCTTCCATAATAAGGGTGTTATAAGATTTAAACATTTTTTGTTTTACCCCTTTTTTAAAATAGCTTTCGATTTCACCATAGTATTGCCTTGCTTTATCCTTTAAGGATTGAGGAATTTCTGGAGAACGTGCAATCTGTTCAGAAAATATAAAAGCAAGGGGGTTATTGACAAAATAATAGAATAGATTGAGCCACATCACGGTAAATTGTTTCTTTATGTCGTCTTCTGGGATATTACGCATGACGACCGTACCAAAATCCTGGGTGAGCATCAAATAGAGTTCTGTAATAATCTCTTCTTTGTTTTTAAAATGGTGATATACTGTTCCATTTGCTACGCCTGATTCTTTAATAATTTGAGAAAGAGAAGTGGCATGAATACCTTGTTTAGTTATTAATTCTAGAGTAGTCTGTAAGACTATTGCTTTTTTACTCATAAAAAATCATATTCCTTATTCCTGGTTTAATTTAGTTGCCATATGCCAAAATTTAATGCAGTCGCAAAAGCAACCCAAACAACGTAAGGGATAAGTAGGTAGGCAGCGGTAGAATTTACTACGGTAAACCATTTAATGGTAAACAGCAATAGGATAAATAGGGCAATTATATCCAGTAATGCAATCAACGGGTTTTGTAATCCAAAGAAAAAAATAGACCACGCAGCATTGAGTAACAATTGAAACCCAAAATGATATAACGCAGTTTTTACCCATTTATGATAAAAGCCTTTGCTCCAAACAATTCCAGCTGCAACTCCCATCATAATATACAGCAGAATCCACATTGGTCCAAAAATCCAATTTGGCGGAGTAAAAGAAGGCTTGTTTAAGGCAGCATACCAAGTATTAACAGAAGTTTGAGTAGCAATACTACTCAAAAAACCGATTAAACCGCATATCAATACCGCAATACCAATCCGAAATAACTTTTTTTTCATTGAAACAAGTTAGCACAGTACTAAAATAGCAATTTATTTTTACTACCAATGCGCTTAAACCGGCTTTATGCATTAGAACTTTATGATGAAACTTAAAAGTACATTACAGACTCGTGTTTTCTTAGAATTTGTATTGCCTCATTATGGATAAATCCAGATTAAATTAAAAAACAAAGTGAAGTGATAATGCTTGAAATAATTTTGGGGTATACTAGATTTTCTAATGCATAAAACGGGTTAAAATATACGATACGCTTATCTTTGCTCAAAATCATTGCATACTTATGACGGATTATCCAGAATTTATCTCACCTATAGTTTCAAATTTACCTGAAGAAGGTATGGTAACTTGCACTTCACCCAGCAATATTGCTTTAGTTAAATATTGGGGTAAAAGACCAGTGCAATTGCCTGAAAATGCATCGATTAGTTTTACATTGGATAATTGTAAAACAACAACAAGTTTAACGTATAAAAGACGAGATAGTGTAGAGGAAGGTTTTGATTTCGAACTCCTTTTTGAAGGAAAACCTAAACCAGATTTTAAACCTAAGATTCAAAGTTTTTTTGAAAGGATTCAAGAATATCTCCCTTTCCTCAAACAATATACATTCAGAATAGAAACCAGTAACACATTTCCGCATAGTAGTGGGATTGCATCATCAGCTAGTGGGATGAGTGCGCTGGCGTATTGCCTGATGCAGTTAGAAAAAAAGATAAACCCAGGTATTTCGGATTCAGAATACCTTCAGAAATCTTCATTTTTGGCTCGTTTGGGTTCGGGGAGCGCATGTCGAAGTATAGAGGGACCTGTTACCGTTTGGGGAGAACATCCAGATTTAAGTGGGAGTAGTGATGCGTATGCAATACCATTTCCGTTTCCTGTGCATCAAAATTTTGATGACTATCAGGATACAATTTTATTAATTGATAAAGGAGAAAAACAAGTAAGTAGTACTGTTGGTCATAATTTAATGCACGGTCATCCCTTTGCAGCAAAACGATTTGAACAAGCAACTGGTAATATTGCTAAATTAAAAGAAACATTAATTATCGGAGATTTAGATGCTTTTATCACAGTAGTAGAAAGTGAAGCATTGACACTACATGCAATGATGATGACTTCTTTACCTTATTTTATATTAATGAAACCGAATACGTTATCTGTAATTCATAAAATTTGGGAGTATCGTGAAACAACAGGATCTAAAGTTTGTTTTACGCTGGATGCAGGAGCAAATGTTCATGTTTTGTATCCAAATACAGAAAAAAATCAAGTTTTAGATTTCATTACCAACGACTTAGTTGCGTATTGTCAGAATGGGCAGTATATTTGCGACAAAATAGGATTAGGTGCAAAAATAGTGTAACTTTATCCTAGTAAGGCGACAAATTAGATATAACTATTTATAGAGATAATGAAATCGACTCGATTAAAAAAGTCTTTAACCATACATGGTAATGATTATTTTAATCATCAAAGATTCCATCTAACCTCTAAAACAACACATATAGATAGATGAAAGGACCGTTATTTTATTCTAAAATTCTTTTGTTTGGAGAATATGGTATTATTAAAGACTCTAAAGGTCTTTCTATACCATATAATTTTTTTAAAGGTGCATTAAAAGTGTCAGAAACACCTGATGAAGAGGCTGTACAATCAAATGAAAACCTTAAGAATTTTGTAACCTATCTTGAAGAAATTCAGAATAAAGGAGTCGTAAAGTTTGATTTCGATAAACTTCATTCTGATATCAATTCTGGGATGTATTTTGATAGTAGTATTCCTCAGGGATATGGAGTAGGAAGTAGTGGCGCATTAGTAGCCGCTATTTATGATAAATATGCAGATAACAAAATTACAGTATTAGAAAATCTTACCCGGGATAAATTATTAAAACTCAAAGAGATTTTTGGACTTATGGAATCTTTCTTTCACGGAAAGAGCTCTGGTCTGGATCCATTAAATAGTTACCTTAGTTTACCTATTCTTATTCACTCTAAAGACAATATTGAGCCGGCAGGAATTCCTTCGCAAAGTGTAGAAAATAAAAAAGGTGCTGTTTTTTTGTTAGATAGTGGCATTGTTGGTGAGACTGCACCAATGGTTAGTATTTTTATGGAAAACATGAAGCAAGAAGGTTTTCGTAGTATGCTCAAAAATCAGTTTGTAAAATATACAGACGCTTGTGTAGAGGATTTCTTAAAAGGAGATGTTAAATCCCTATTCTTTAATATAAAAGAGCTTTCTCATGTGGTTTTAGATAATTTTAAGCCAATGATACCAAAGCAATTTCATACATTATGGAAACATGGTATAGAAACCAATGACTACTATCTTAAGTTATGTGGCTCTGGAGGCGGTGGTTATATTTTAGGATTTACACAAGATTTTGACAAAGCACAGGCCTCGCTTAAGGATTATAAGTTAGAGGTAGTCTACAATTTTTAATAAGCATTGTTATGCTTACCAGAAAAAACAAACTCATTTTTCTCAAGTTATTGAGTTTATTTTCTGTCGTTAGAGGATATAACATCTTAATTATTGTATTAGCACAATATCTTACTTCAATATTTATTTTAGCACCTCAGATCAGGTTACGAGATGTTATTCTGGATCCCAATTTATTTGTTATTGTATTAGCTTCTGCTGGAGTGATTGCAGCGGGGTATATCATTAATAATTTTTATGATAAAGAAAAAGATCTAATTAATAGACCACAAAAGACCATGCTGGATCGATTAGTGAGTCAACGTACTAAACTTACCGGGTATTTTGTCCTTAATTTTCTTTCTGTAGTATGTGCCAGCTATGTTTCTTTTCGGGCAGTTGTTTTTTTTTCTTTATATATTTTTGGGATATGGTTCTATTCCCATAAACTAAAGAAGTTTCCGATAATAGGAAATATTATTGCTTCTCTATTAGCGATAACCCCATTTTTTGCCGTATTCATTTATTATAAAAACTTTGATGAGGTTATTTTTGTTCATGCAACATTTTTGTTTTTGATGTTGATCATGAGAGAAATGATTAAAGATTTGGGAAATTTAAGAGGAGACCTGGCCCAGAATTATAAAACGATACCTATTGTGTATGGAGAATTAGTCTCAAAAAGAATAGTAAGTGTTTTGGTTTTGGCTTCTTGTGTTCCTATTTATTTACTACTCACTCGATATGAGATAGGGTTTATGTACCTATATTTTTATGCATGTATTATACTTCTTTTTGCATTTTTATTTGGTATATGGAGATCAGAAGGAAGAACACATTACGTTTGGTTACACAATATTTTAAAACTCATTATTGTTGCAGGAACATTTAGTATTATTTTAATTGATGTACATATGATCCTGGATAGAATTCTGTGGTAAAAAAAGCAGCTGTAAATACATACAACTGCTTTCTTAATAATGTATAGGCAGAAAGTTTATACTCCTTCTGGCTTTAAAATTTTTAAAGAAATTTTAAATACTTTGTTTCCTATGTTTGATATTTTTGAATCTACTTTTTTGTAGTTCAATCTTGATTTTACAAAACTTTTCACATCAAGATCTTCTGAGTCTACAGTTAATACTACAATTTCTCCTTCACCGTTTAAAGTAAATTCGATACTTGCTTTAAGTTGTTGTTTGTCTAGATTAAATTCTGGATTCTCTAAAAGAGTAGCGATTTGGTTTCTTAATTGTTGTTCCGAATTACTAGGGTTGTTGTTTGAAGCAAAAATTTGCATTGACCCTAATACGAATACTGCGAATAAAATTGTTAACTTTTTCATTTTTTTTATGTTTTAAGATTTGAGCTTAAACTATTATTTGTTTTAATTGTACAGGACAAATGTAGAGTCGAATACTCCATTATTTTTGTTTTTTGTTTTATTAGAATGTATTACAATGATTACGATTATGTTAAAAGGGATATGTTTTAACGTAAATTAAACTTTGCAGAATAAATACTTTTTATATGTTTACTTTTTAAGAATGGATATAAAATTGATTATAGAATAGTAAATCCTTAACATTTGTATCATAATAATGCCAATTTTTAAGTTTTTAGTAGAGTTCTAATGTTACCATAAGGTTAAATTAAGGTTTTACCATATCGCTTTTTTGATATTTAATGTGCTGCAAATCAATTTTTTATATGTTAACTGTTGGTTAGTCGTATGTTGAAAACCTCTTAAAAACACGTGATCATTAAGAATAAAAATTTATATCATTAATACATTTTCATGAAAAATCAATTACTAACAGTTGCATTGGCCCAAATCTCTCCGGTTTGGTTAGATAAAACAGCTACAATTAAAAAAATTGAAAATTCTATTACTGAGGCAGCTTCCAAGGAAGCAGAGCTTATCGTTTTTGGAGAGTCGTTATTACCAGGTTATCCGTTTTGGGTATCGCTAACAGATGGCGCAAAATTCGACAGTAAGATTCAAAAAGAAATTCACGCGCATTATGCTCAGAATTCGATTGTTATCGAAAATGGAGATTTGGATACCATATGCGAACTTGCCGCCAAATATAATATTGCAATTTATTTAGGAATCATTGAACGTCCAATGGATCGGGGAGGACATAGTTTATATGCATCATTGGTATATATTGATCAAAAGGGAGAGATTAGATCTGTACACCGCAAATTACAACCAACATATGAAGAACGATTAACCTGGGCACCGGGAGATGGTAATGGGTTGTTGGTGCACCCATTAAAGGCTTTTACTGTTGGAGGATTAAACTGTTGGGAGAATTGGATGCCTTTACCCAGAGCAGCATTATATGGTCAGGGAGAAAACCTGCACGTATCAGTATGGCCTGGTAGTGATTATAACACCAAAGATATCACTCGTTTTATAGCCAGAGAGTCTCGATCGTATGTGATTTCGGTTTCTAGTTTGATGCGAACAGAAGATTTTCCTAAATCTACTCCACATTTGGATGAGATTTTAAAGAAAGCACCTGATGTTTTAGGTAATGGAGGCTCATGTATTGCTGGCCCCGATGGAGAATGGGTGATGGAACCTGTAGTAAATCAAGAAGGACTCTTAATCGAAACCTTAGATTTTAACAGGGTATTACAAGAGCGCCAGAATTTTGATCCTGTTGGGCATTATTCGAGACCAGACGTGACCCAATTACATGTAAATAGAAAGCGTCAAAGTACAGTTCGGTTTGATGAATAATAGTTGTTGTACCTATGCTTTAAACAATTATCTTTGCACAAAATTTAAGATATGAGTCGTGGAGATAATTCTGGTAAAGGGAAAACTAGCAGAAAACAGGAAGGAAAAGGAAAGAGCAAGTCGAATGCAAATGATAAAGGTAAATCCAATTATGGAAATAAACCTTATGTAAGAGGTAAGGCATTAGCAAAAAAAGCTAGTAATGCAGCACCAAAAAAACTCTCTGATTCTGATGAAATAAGACTTAATAAATATGTAGCTAATTCTGGGGTTTGCTCCAGAAGAGATGCCGACTTGTATATTAAAACAGGGAGCGTATGGGTAAATGGTAAGCCCATTACCGAAATGGGATATAAAGTAAAACTTACCGATGAAGTTAAGTTTGATGGACGACTCATTACTCCTTATAAAAAAGAATATGTGCTGCTTAATAAACCTAAAGGTTTCGTAACCAGCACTAGTCCCGAGAAAACTAAAACGGTAATGGATCTAGTAGCAAATGCATCTAAATCTGTATTAAAACCGATAGGTAGACTAGAAAGAAATACAACTGGGTTATTACTCTTTACCAATGATGTAGATTTAGAAAAGAAACTAACGCATCATAAAAGTGGAGTTCGTAAAATATTTCATGTAGAATTAGAGCGTAATCTAAAATTTGAAGACCTTCAAAAGATAGAGAAAGGAATCAAATTAGAAGAAGGTTTTATAAACGTAGATGAAATCTCTTATATAGAAGGTGCTTCTAAAAATGAAATTGGGATTCAGTTACAATCTGCTAAAAATGGAATCATTCATAAGCTTTTTGAACACCTTAATTATAGTGTAGTCAAATTAGATAGAGTAATCTTTGCAGGATTAACCAAAAAAGATTTACCTCGTGGCCACTGGAGAATACTTACAGAACAAGAAGTGATTAACCTTAGGATGATGTAAAGCGATTATCTTTAATACCTTTCTAACAAATTCTTGAGTTCATCATAGTATTGTTTTGTGATATAGATACCATTATGACCAGCACCTTTGATCATTGTATGTTTGATTTTATCTGGATATAATGCCTCTAGTCGTTTAGAGTTTTCTTCTGGTTTGATTAGAAAGTCATGAGTACCATGAAAAATTCGAATAGGACAGGTTACTTCTTTTAAGAATTTATAAGAAGGAATCTCATAGTTGATAAGCATTTTTGGTACTGGAGCAATACTTGCTATAAAATCATTCCAGGCATAATAAGGAGCTTCCAGTATAAGGAGTTTTGGATTGTTTTTTGCTGCGGTATAAGCGGCAAACCCCGTTCCTAGAGAAAAACCTAAAACAATAATGTTTTTTTCAGCATATCGTGTTTTTGCATAGTCATAGACTTTTTGGGCATCGTTATATATTTCTGATTCTTCTTCGTAAAAACTATCACTTTTTCCGTAGCCTCTGTAATCGACAAATAGAATGTCAAATTTGTTTTCTGTGTATAAAGAAGCACGTGTCCCCCATTCATGAATTGCCCCGGCATTACCATGAAAATATAGAATAAGACCTTTACTAGTAGTATTTGTTTTAAAAAGCAATGCGTTAAGAGTAATATCTTTTTCTACTTGGATATTGATCTCTTCAAAAGGCTGGTCAAAAGAATAAACATAGTTTTTTTCCAAAATTTTTGGGTTAAAGAAAAAACGCTCTTGCCTTAGGTATAAAAACAGGTATCCAGAAAGAATCAGGATAATAATAAATACTAGAAATCTTGCAAATCTACGACCTATTTTCCTGAAATTAATTTTCAAAATTGATATGCTTTTATGAGTTGTTTTCTAATGTATTATGGATTTTGTTTTGATAGGCCTTTATAATCTCTATACTAAAGATAGTAAAAACAAAAAGATACTCAAGCCCTACCATCCATAGGTTTTCTTTAAAATCAGGATGAAGATACGCGGTATAGCTAAAAATAACTACAAAAGACCAAACAATCGGAAATCTGTAATTTGTAAATATGCAAAGTGATAATGGCACAGCTATATACCAGGGATGCACCGTAGTTGATAAGAAATAGTAGATGCAAATACCTAAAAGCATACCTATAATTAGTTGTAGAGTGCTTCGATTGTTTCTAAAGAAGGTTAGCCCTAAAAGAATCACTACTACTACCAGAGGCAAAATTTTACCGGTAGTCTCAATAATATTCCACCCTACAACTTGGTATCCAATCCAACGAATGATAAAATAAATACTCGCATTAAATTCGAAAGTCTGAAACCAAAGGGTAATTGTTTTGCTAAAATTGGCTAAGAATTCTCCGGATAAGAAAGGAGCAAAAATTAGAAAGGATGTGCCTATAACAATACTATAAAAACCAAATAGCTTTGGTAATCCAATGGTAAGACTGGATGTATTTAAGTTTTTTTGTTTATCAAGAATAAATTTCTGGAAAAATAAAGGTAAAAATAATAGAGGGATTAGTTTGACTGAAACAGAAAGTGCCAGGACAACTGCAGCCCAGTACCAATAGCCTTTATGTAACAGATATAATGACCATATGATGAAAAATACCATAACAGCTTCAAAGTGAAGGTTGCCAGTAAGTTCTATAATGATAAAAGGGTTAAGGATATACCAGAAGATTCTTTTCTCGGGTAGATTAAATGATTGTAATAACTTTCTTCCGAAGAAAAATGTACCGATATCAGCTAGGATGATAAGTACTCTAAATACCATTGCAGATCCCAAAATACTTTTACTGGCAAACAAGGATGCGATAAAATAACAAAACTGACTTACGGGAGGGTAATTGGTATAATGACTTCCGTTAAGTGTTCCCATACCAGCATACAATTCCTGTGCTTGCGCAATTGGAGCGTCTCCTTGTGCTATCCATACCTCGGGAAGAGATAAATAAGGATTAAAACCTTCTAAGAGCATACGCCCGTCCCATATAAATCGATAAAAATCCTGAGATAAATTGGGTATGGCAAATAAAAAGACCATCCTAAATAATAATGCAGTAATGGCCAGTAGTTTGTAATTATCAGGATTGAGTTGAATGATTTTATAAGAAACAAAAAATAAGGCAGCCCAAAGGCTGATCATCTTGGTAAAATCTGTTCGTTCTAACTGATAAGAAAAACTCCAGTAAAAAAGTAAACCAGCAACAATAAGGAGGATGGAAAATCGATTATATTTCCATTGCCGAAACATTAAAATTTTGACGTTACAGATTTAAAGAATACAAATCCAAATCCAAGAAATAACATAATGTGAAACAAGAATAGTCCAAAATCCTGAAGCTTAAAAGCGCTGTATAAAGCAAAACCAAAATATCCCATGAGTAATGCTTCTATAATGGTGTTTCCAGAGATATTTTTGTTAATATATTTATTCTCTTTCCATGAACCTTTGAACGACTCGATATTAAATTTTGGAGTACGGATAAATTCACTTTTTTTCCCAAAATGACCTTCGAGAACTGCCATAGAATTATGAACAGAGAAGCCCATTGCAATAGAGAAAAAGGTGAAGAACATTTTTATATATTCCATAAAATTCCAAAACCCTTTACCATGAATCTTTTTAAAAGTAAACCAATAACAAAAGAAAAATATAACAGTACTTAAGGCAAAAAATGCAATTACATTAAAATACCAGCTAAATAATGGATTACTATTTTTAATATACATTACAGGCACACTCAATACAGCAACCAATAATACTAATAAGAACATACTACTATTCAATAGATGAAAGAAGCTATGAAACTTAGTTTTAAGAGGCACGGTTTTATCTTTAAGCATTTTCCAATACAACTTCTGGAAGTTTTCTGCAGCACCTTTATTCCATCTAAATTGTTGTGACCTGGCTGCACTAATAACTACAGGTAATTCTGCAGGAGTCTCTACTTCTTCAAGATATTTAAACTTCCACTTTTTTAATTGCGCTCTATAACTTAAGTCCAGGTCTTCGGTTAATGTATCTCCCTGCCAATTTCCGGCATCTTCAATACAAGTCTTTCTCCAAACACCAGCTGTACCATTAAAATTAATAAAGTGATCTTTATAATTACGACCTACCTGCTCCATAGTAAAATGAAAATCCAAAGCAAATGCCTGAATTTTGGTAAGCATTGAGTAATCTCTATTAATATGCCCCCATCGGGTTTGTACTACACCTATATTTTGATCTTTAAAATATGGGATAGTTTGCAGTAGCCAATTCTTACCGGGTAAAAAATCTGCATCAAAAATGGCTATATATTCACCTTTGGCAATTTTAAGTCCTTCTTTTAGTGCTCCTGCTTTAAATCCGGTTCGATCTTCACGGCAAATGTGTTGTATGTCTAAACCTGTTTGTTGTAGCTTTTCTATATGTGCCGTAGTAGTAATAACAGACTCATCTGTAGAATCATCCAGTACTTGTATTTCTAATTTATCTTTTGGATAATCAAGTTCGGCAATGTTATCCAATAAACGATCCATTACATATAATTCATTGTATACTGGTAACTGAACAGTAACATGCGGAATTTCTTCTTTTTTAGAAAAATCAAAAGTAGGTGAATTATCAGCTTGCTTTCTAGACTTCAGGTAGTTAAAAAGTAAATTCAGCTGCGCCAGACTATACATAAATATGATTAGTAAGGCTAGTGTGTAGGTTATGATGATAGCAATATCCATTACGTAAAGCTATATTTAAAAATCCAACTTAAAATCTTAACGCCTGCAAATATAGCACCTTTTATGGTTCCTGAAACTTTTGAGACACCTATTCTCTTTTTGTAATGCACAGGGACTTCAGTATAATTATAACGTTTCTTTAACACTTTTAATTGCATTTCTACAGTCCACCCATAGGTTTTATCAATCATCCCGAGGGCTAATAGTTTATCATACTTAATGGCTCTAAAAGGCCCGAGGTCTGTAAATTTTGCATCAAAAAAAAGTTTCATTAATCCTGTAGCCAACCAGTTTCCGAAAATTTGAGGGGATGTCATAGAACCTGCTTCACGTAGATGTTTGACTCTAGATCCAATAACTAAATCCATATTTTGCTCTATAATAGGTGCAACTATTTGAGTAAGCTCAGCAGGATAATCACTATAATCACCATCTAAAAATACGATAATATCTGGTTTAATATCTTTTGATGCTATATACTCCATTCCTTTCAGGCATGCATAACCATATCCTTTTTGCTTTTCTTTTAGCACTGTAGCTCCTGCTTTTTTTGCAACATTTTCGGTTTGATCTGTAGAATTATTATTCACCACAATAATCTCAGAAACGATATCCGGTATTTCTTTGATTACATGTGCTATGGAATCTTCTTCGTTAAAAGCAGGTATGATTACGTTTATAATGGGAGGCATTTATAAGGAAGCGTTAGGATTGTCTCTTTTAAAACTAAAAATATCAGTCCACTCACCGGTTTTCTTATCATTGATATAGCGTTCGGCTTTAAAAAGTTTGTTGTTTTTATACAATAGACAGTATCCTTCTTTTTTATTATTTTTATATTGATATTTTCGAGTTATTTCGGCTGCAATATCGTAAATAATCCACCATTTCTCGGCTTTATCGTTTACAAAATGCCCTTCTTTCAACAATTTACTGTTTTCTGAATAAAAATACCAGTATCCATTTTTTTTGTTATTTCTGAAATGCCCTTCTTTAGACACTTTTCCGTTAGGGTGATAAAAATGCCAAAAATCGACTTTGTACTCTCCTAGTTTCCACCCTTCAGCTTTAAGTATACCATTAGGATAATATTCATAATGGTATTCTTTTGTAGAAGTAACCTGATTTCCCACAAAGGAAAACATAAATAAAAGGATACAAAGATTTTGAATCATGGTTACAGTTTTATATGGACTCTTAGACGAAAGTAAATACCCATACTAACATTTTTTTTAATTATTTGATTAAAAAATGTTATATCAGTGTTGGATTCTGGACACAATCATTATTATCTTAATATTTTAAAATGCTTTATTAAGGTTTCATAGATTTATAATTAATTGAAGACCTACACATACTACTTGTTATTATTTTGACTTTGTATACCGTTAAATCTGTATATAAACTGATGATTTTGAGATGTTCTTTTGAGATCACATCATAGAATCAAACTTTTATTCTAACTCTATGATATGATAAATAGTAATTGTTTTAATGTAAATACATATCAAATAAAAATTGCATTTCGGGATCTTTTTCCAGACGAGAGTATTTCAAATATTTTTGTATAGGAATTTTATTATCTGGTATAATTCCATGTTTTGATGCTGTATTCTTGTCAAAAAATAATTCTGTTATTGGAATTCTTACCTGTAACTTTGTTTTTGGGAGTTTATAAGTTAAAAAATACCCTGCAAAGGTTGAGTTTTCATTACCTCCGGTTTCTTCTCCAATAATTTTTCCT
Organism: Aquimarina macrocephali; assembly: GCF_051627225.1. NCBI lineage: Bacteria > Pseudomonadati > Bacteroidota > Flavobacteriia > Flavobacteriales > Flavobacteriaceae > Aquimarina > Aquimarina macrocephali. The sequence goes on along the minus strand of NZ_CP151795.1, from coordinate 1,274,377 downwards.
CTATTGTGATCTTTAAATAGTTTAGCAAAATAGACAGCAGCAGAAAAAGTTTGCCCCCCTACAATTAGATATACATTACCCTTAAAATTGTCTTTATCCTGAGGGAAATTTTCTAACACTCCTTCTTTAAGTCGTTCATTTCCGACATAGAGGCTGTCTTTTGTCTCATTAAATCTTTGGTATAAAAAGTTTTCAAAACCTCGTACTTCATCTTCTCCGGCAGGATTGCCATTGTCGTTAAGCAAGTTTTCTTTTTCAATTTTAATACTAGAAACTCTATAATTAAATACATTTTTAAAACTAGAATTTGTAATAAAAGAAAATAACAAAGCAGCTATATTTGGATTACCTCCTTCGTTACTTCTTAGGTCAATAGCAATGTTATTGTACTTCTCTTTATTAACTCGCTTAAAAAACTTGCTAAACTCGTCATATGCATAAGTTTCTGTAAGATCGAAAGTATTTACAGTGAGCACACCAAATTTTTTCTCTTTATAATAATGAGGGTGTATAGTACTCTCCTTTTCTAATTTATTAATTGGTAAAATAGATAGCTTGTCTATTCTGTATAGTTCGTAATAATCGATAGAGGATAGGGTTACCGTTTTTACGTCTTTGGTCTTTATATCTAAATATTCAATTTTAAACGTTTTTGGGTTTCTCTCAATAAGATTAGAGAAGTACAAAGGGAACGAAGAAGTGAGTTCTGATGCTGTTTTGGTCACATTATAATTATCTCCATGAATATGTTTATTCATTCTGTCTACTAATTCTTGTGTGGTAATATTTTGAATTCTGGTTATTTCTGTGCCATAAGGAAGTATTTTGCTCTTTATATTGGTGAACATTCTATGGTCTTTAACAAATACGGGAAAAGGAAAAAAAGATGAATTTTCGATCATGTCGTAGGTAAACTCATCGGGGGGACCGTATGCCAAGTGCCCATCACCAATTCTATTGATACATTTTAGGAAATTAGGATATGAAGGCGTTTTTTTTAGTAGAGCTATAGCCTGTTTTTTTTCCTTTAACTGCTCTTTTTCAGAGATTATTTTATAAGGATTTGGATGTTGTTTTTTTATAAGTTGATTTAATAAAGATAAATCAGAAAGGTAATCATCTGATGTTAATTTGTCTATTTTTAAGGTTTGCGAAACACAAGGAATAAAACATAAAAAAAGAAGTAAGAACAAAGAGTTTTTCATAGGGTATAATACATATTTAAATTAGTGAGAGGAATCCTCAATAATTATACCAATACGCATTATAGAAGTCGATTGTTCTAAAATATATAAATCTCGCTATATAGCGAGATTTATATATTTTGATACTCTATTATTTACAATATGTAGGTAATGTATATGATATTATTTTTTGTTTACAAAATCCATCAAATCTACATCGTTACCTAGTAAAATTTCATTAGAATTGATACGGCCGTCTAATGTATCATTTTCCAGTTTTAGTACTCCACGTGGGCAAACTGCAGAACAAACTCCGCAACCTACACAGCTGGATCGCACTATATTTTCACCTTTTTGAGCATATGCACGTACATCAATTCCCATTTCGCAATAGGTAGAGCAATTCCCACAAGATATACATTGCCCACCATTGGTGGTAATTCTAAATTTAGAAAATAAACGTTGTTGAAACCCAAGAATTGCAGCCATAGGACAACCAAATCTACACCATGCCCGGTTACCCAAAATAGGATAGAAACCAGTACCGATAACACCAGAAAATATAGAACCAATGTATAATCCATATGCAGATCTAAGGCTCCCTGATTTAATAAAGAATACTTCGTTTGTAGTGCCGGTATAATGCATTACCAGAAATGAAATTATGATAACAAAATATCCAATCGCACCATATCTGGCATCTTTACCAAGCTCTTTTCTTTTAAAAATCATCACTACTGCAAAAACAAGAGTCAGGATAGTTGCTGCCCCGGCAAGGAAAGTACCTCGGGTTAACCAATATTTATTTGGATCACTTCCCAGATATGTATATATCATGGCTATAGTCATCACTACAGAAAAAACTAAAACGGTATGGATTAACCAACGTTCTAGTTTCCAGGCACTCAATTTTTTACTGGATAATTGTCTGAAAGAATCTCCCGCAGTTTCTGCTAGTCCACCACAACCACAAACCCAGGAACAATACCATCTTTTTCCAAATTTGTAGGTTAAAATAGGACTGATTACAAATATAGTGACCACCCCAAAAATTAGCATCCCCAGACCAAGGTTTTGGGATGATAAAAGGCCATCAAGAGACCATCCATCAAATAGATAATAATTAAGAGGCCACATACTTTTTAAATCGTAATAAGGAAGATTATAGTCTGGACTAGTGTTTAATCTTGCCATAAATTCTGGAATCAGAAATGCAAATCCAAGTTGAAAAAACATCACCGAAACAGTTCGTATCTGTTGATAACGATTGTGTCTGTATTTTAGGATGAACTTATACCCAAAAGCAATGATGGCTACAGTATAAAGAGTTCCATACACAAACCATTGGCTTGCAGGATTGCCACTTAAAATTCTACTTAGAGGATCGAATAAAGCTACTAATCCTGTATTGGCTTCACCATTAGTTCCTAATCCCAGTAATTCTGCATAAAAATATAGCACAATATAAAAAGCAGTTAGTCCTACTCCGGTGAGCCATCCCAAGATACCTCGCGAAGAGATAGATTTAAACCAGACTCCATCATTTTTGATTCCTTCTAGCTTTTTTAAATATATATCGTTTGCAAATAATATAGTACCCGCAGTAATTAATACCAGAGAAAGAGTTAAAAACACTCCCTGATTCGGGAAATTAGTATTAAAAATGGCAAGAGCCAAAATAAAGAGTCCAACCAAGCCTATGGCTAGAGCTATTTTTTGCTGTATTGAAACCCCTTTGGTATTAGGATTTGCAAGAGACATGCTATGATCTAATTTGTTACTCATCGTATATATTTTAGTCGGACTTCACAAGAAATATTAAAACAAGTTTGGTACAAGCCTGTGAGGTCTATAATTTATTTTTTAAGTGGTTTGAAGCTGTGATTTTTTATAAGCTGAAAGAATATCAGACTCATAGACCGAATAGAATTCTGGATCAAAATTGGCTTCTGCAAGATGCTGCATCACATAATTCACATCTCTTTTTTCTGTAAGCCAACGATCAAAAACTTCATGTCGCATTCTGATTCCGAATGTATTGATTCCTAAAAACTCTGCGGTTTCCTTATGATAGGATACTGTAATACATTTGGTATCATCTTCGTGTATCCAATGAAACTGCTGTTCGTATTCTTGTGCCCTTCCAAATACCCAACCATAGGTTTGATATTCGATATCAAGAAATTTTGCGCTATTAAACCAATGCCCTGGTTTGTATTCGGTTTTGTTTCCGCAGATAGTCTGTGCTAATGTTTCTCCCATCATACGACCGGTATACCAAACGGCTTCAATAGGACGACGATTTCCTATCGCTTCATGTTGTTCTGCACAATCGCCAATTGCATAAATGTTAGGGATATTGGTTTCGAGAAATCTATTCACTTTTACACCTCTACCCAATTCGATACCAGAATCTTTTAGGAAATCTACATTGGGAGACACACCTGGTGTTAATCCAACGACATTGCAATCAATGACTTCTCCTGTTTCTTGCACGACTACAGCTTTGACTTTGCCGTTATCATCAGCAACTATTTCTTTTAAGTTTACACCTAATCTAAGGTCTATATGATGATTTTGGATATGTCTATTAATCATTCCGCTTTCACCAGCAGGTAAGACAGCATCCCAAAAACTATTTTCGCGTACCAAAAATGTAACCGGAATATTACGAGAATGAAGCATTTCTGCTAATTCAATACCGATTAATCCTCCTCCCACAATTACGGCACGTTTACATACTTGATTATTGGGGGCGTGTTTTTCTAGATTTTCAAGGTCTTGTTTATGATACATACCCATCACTCCATCAAGATCCTGACCTGGCCAACCAAATTTATTGGGCTTAGAACCTACTGCAATAATAAGTTTATCATATGCCATGACTTCTCCACTTGCAAATACAAGCTCATTAGCCTGGTGATTAACTTCGGAAACAAAACCATTTTTAAGTTCGATTCTGTTTTTCTCCCAGAACCAATTTTCGTAGGGTTGCGTATGTTCGAATTTCATATGCCCCATATATATGTACATAAGAGCAGTACGCGAAAAGAAATATTCGGTCTCGGCAGAAATGATAGTAATTCTTTTGTCAGACATTTTACGTATATGCCTAGCAGCAGTAACTCCCGAAATTCCATTTCCAATAATTGCAATGTGTTCCATAAAAGATAATTGTTGGTTGTCAATAGTTATTGAAGTGATTTATACTTTTTCAATTCGCTATAAAAATGCTCTTTTTCACTCAATTTTCGTCTTTTTATTACTCCGTAGCGCTGCTATGAAGTGCAAAAAACACTTCAATTGATCAAAAAACAACTATTTTTCGCCAGAATCGAAAAAGTTTAAATCACTTCATTAAGAAGTGAACACTTCGGTCAGTAAGTCGTATATAAATATAAGAACTTAAATAGCTGGATTAATTTAGAATGAATCTAAAAACTAATGAATTTGTAAGGGTTACTACTTTATATCGAACAGGGGGGATGTGTTTATGGTACCATAAAAAACTGCCTGAGAAAAAGCTTCTCAGGCAGTTTTACTTTTTTTGTTTACCCTGTGTTTTATACCAAATTGAATTTGGTATTAGTACTTCTGGAGATTTTTTATTGCTTTACTATTTTACGAGTGATCACTCGATCTTTGGTTATTATTTTTATAGTATACAATCCTGTTTTGTAGGCACTCATATTAATAGAAACTACACCTTTGTTATCTGGGATACGTTTTTGGGTATTACTTCTCCCGTTGTTTAATGCTGTTAAGGCTATAGTAACAGGTGATTTTTCTACCTGGCCAGTTTGTATATACAGTATGTTTTGGACCGGGTTAGGATAGGTTGTGATCTCTTTTTGATGCAGCTCTTCTTTTTTTGCTGTTCTGGTTTTTTCTGGGCAAAATTCTGTTTCAGGATCTTTTAACCAATTAGCTCCATTTGCTGGATATCCCACTATACAATCAATAGAATTTTGTCGAGCATCCATATAGTCTAATTTACTATTATTGGATGCTATCAGGCTGGTTAATTTATTGTTATCACAAAGTAATTTCTTCAATTTGGTATTCTTGCTTATGTTTAAGCTTTTTAATTTATTGTTATAACAATATAGTCCTTCTAATTTAGTACTGTTACTTATATCTAATTGTGTTAGTTCATTATGATTACAAAATAATTCTTCTAATTCTTTTTGTCTGCTTAGTTTTAGTTCGGTTATCTTATTATATCTACAAAATAATTTTTTTAATTTCCGACTATTAGGTAAAAACAAGCTACTTAACTTATTATTATTACAATTTAATTCGATCAAATCACGGCTAAGTATTGTTAGTGATTCTAGGTTATTTCTTTTACAGAATATATTTTTTAACTTGGTGTTTTTGCTTAGATCTAAATTAGTTACTTTATAATTTTTATAAAAATCAAGTGATTCTAACTTGGTGTTTTTACTTAGATCGATTTCTCTGATACTAGTTTTTCTAATCGATAAGCCTATAATATTTTTAAAAGCATCAATACCAATAAGATTAAATATTGGACCGCCAGAAACTCTTATGCAGCCTGTATATGCCTGAGCTTCACTAACTTCTATTTTACCGTTGTTATTGGTATCAATATTGTGATTTCGTAATAATGCTTGTTTAAATTTAGTATCAGGAATAATAACTTCTTGTGCTTGTAGTGAGAGGGTAAGCGTTATGAATGCAATGCAACTGCATACCCATTTTTTTTGTGTTAATACGATCATGATTTTGATTTTTTTGTTTAGATACTTCTGGATATTCTTTTATTGCTTTACTATTTTACGAGTGATCACTTGATCTTTGGTTATTATTTTTATAGTATACAACCCTGTTTTGTAGGCACTCATATTAATAGAAACTACACCTTTGTTATCTGGGATATGTTTTTGGGTACTACCTCTCCCATTGTGTAGTGCTGTTAAGGCTATAGTAACAGGAGATTTTTCTACCTGACCGGTTTGTATATACAGTATATTTTGAACCGGGTTAGGATAGGTTGTTATCTCTTTTTGATGAAGACTTTCTTTTTTTGCTGTTCTGGATTTTTCTGGGCAAAATTCTGTTTCTGGATCTTTATGCCATGTAGCGCCATTTGAAGGATACCCTACGATACACTCAATAGAATTGTATCGAGCATTCATATACTCTAATTTACTATTGTTGGATGCTATCAGGCTGGTTAGGTTATTATCACGACAATATAAAACCTCCAAAGAAGTATTCTTACTTACGTCTAAGCTTTTTAATTCATTAGTATTACAACTTAAATATTCTAATTTGGTATTCTTACTTAAGTTTAGACTGGTTAGTTTATTGGTAGCGCAATTTAAATCCTCTAATTTGGTGTTTTTGCTTATGTTTAGACTAGTTAGATTATTGCTGTTACATATTAAAATCTCTAAAGAAGTATTTTTACTTACATCTAAACCCTTTAGTTTATTAGTTGAACAAGAGAATTTCTCTAGTTTAGTATTGTTGCTTACGTTTAAGCTTTTTATGCTGTTGTTACGACAGGATAAGTAATTTAACTTGGTATTCTTACTTACATTTAAGCTTTTTAATTTATTGATAGAACAAGAGAATTTCTCTAGTTTAGTATTGTTGCTTATATCTAATTGCGTTAATTTATTGTCACCACAAAACAGGTATTTTAATTCTTTTTGTCTGCTTAGTTTTAGTTCGGTTATCTTATTCTTATCGCAATACAAATATTTTAATTTTCTGCTATTTGGTAGAAAAAGTTTAGTTAACCTATTAGAAATACAATTTAATGTGATCAAATCACGGCTAAGTATCATTAGTGATTCTAATTTATTATAGCTACAATCTATATCTGTTAATTTGATATTCTTGCTAAGATCTAAGTCGGCTATTTTATAGTTTTTATAGAATACTAATGTTCTTAATTTTGTGTTTTTGCTAAGATCGAGTTCTCTGATACTAGTTTTGCTAATCGATAAGCCTGTAATATTCTTAAAAGCATCAATACCAATAAGATTAGATATGGGACCGCCAGAAACAGTTATAGTACCTGTATATGCCTGGGCTTCGCTAACTTCTATTTTGCCATTGTTATTGGTGTCAATATTATGATTTCGTAATAATGCTTGTTTAAATTTAGTATCAGGAATAATAACTTCCTGTGCTTGTAATGAGAGAGTAAGTGTTATGAATGCAATACAGCTACATACCCATTTTTTTTGTGTTAATACGATCATGATTTTGGTTTTTTTGTTGAACGGCGAATTTAAACAGGGGAGCGATGATGTGTGTCCTGATTCCTTGATTATAAAAGAATCAGGACACATTGAGACCTATGATCTGGGAGCTGTGTAGAAAAATAAAATCTAAAATTGTTTGTAAGTTGATGATTTGTCATTCGACTGAATGCCCATTACCAAGGTAAATTTTAACAATTTAAAATACGATAAATTCAGTTTTTTGATTGAACTGATATAAAAGGTAAAGGATGAAAAAAATAACAATTCTATTAGTTCTTCTCTCAATTCAATTTGGGTTTTCGCAAAGTAGTACAGCGTTTTTTACTAAAGCAGATAGCTTTTTTAAAACCTATGTATCTAATGGGAGAGTGAATTATAAAACCATAAAAAAGAATCCATCTTCATTAAACGAATTGTTGGAGATGGCCGCAACCATAAAAGTTACTACAAGCAAACCAAAAACGTATCAGGCTTTTTATATTAATGCGTATAATTTGGCAGTTATAAAGGGTGTTATTAATAAATACCCTGTTAAATCTCCATTAGACATCAAAGGTTTTTTTGATAAAACGACCTATACTTTAGGAGGTAAGAAAACAACACTTAATGATCTGGAAAATAAGATCCTTCGTAAAAAATTTCCTAAGGAAGCTCGATTTCACTTTGTGTTAGTATGTGCAGGTCTAGGTTGTCCTCCAATTATACCTTCGGCTTATAAGCCTTCAACATTAGAAGCTCAATTACAACGCCAAACGGTAAAAGCTTTAAATAACCCTAATTTTATTAAAGTAAAGGGTAATAAAGTACAATTATCACAAATTTTTGAATGGTATAAGGTAGATTTTACTCAGAACGGATCAGAGGTAGATTTTGTAAATAAATTCCGAAAAGAGAAAATTCCGGCAAAAGCCAAAGTATCATATTACTCCTATGATTGGAGTTTAAATCAAGTTAAATAATCACAATTTTTTCAAAATAATCTATAACAACAAATAAGAATTTTCATCAAAGTTTTTTATACCAAAGCTACTTTGAAAGAGGATACTTATGTAAAAAAAACACAATAATGAAAACCAAAAGAATACTAATTACAGCGCTAAGCATTTTTGTTATGGCCATAGGATTAGCACAGGATGAGGATTCAGGAAAATCAAATATCCAGGAGTTTACACCTTCTAAACTTTTAAAGAAAGGACAATGGGATATTAAATTTTTTAATAGCATATACACACAAACAGAACAAACCGACTCGGGATCTAAATCGGTTACTATAGATAGACAAACTTTTTTTACCAATACTACTGAAATATTTACCGGGATTAGTAAAAATTCGAGAGTTAATATTGGGCTTATCTTTCAGGTTCGAGCAAATACTTATGGAGGAGCAGGAGCATTGGAAGTACTGAATTTTAAAGATAATACTACTGATGCCAGAAGTGGACTTACTACAATTGCACCCTCAATAAGAATACAGCCTTTTAAAAATGTTGCAAACTTTTCTTTTACCAGTTCGTTTTTTATCCCTGTGTTTGAAGATGTTCCAAATGCACCTTATTTAGATAAAAGAAGCTTTTTCTGGGAGACTAAGTTTTTCTATGATAAAACTTTTGGAGGTAACAAATGGCAGATTTTTACAGAAGCGGATTTAGGATATAATTTTGGAGAAAAGTCAGTAGATGCTGATCCAGCTAGTGAAAATATATCAGAACGATTTGCAAATAATAGTTTGTTTGTGCCATTAAGTGCTTTTTTAAGTTATTTCCCAAGTTCAAAATCTACAATTTTTGTAAATGCTCAACAAGCTTTTTTGTTTGATTTAGGAAATGATTTTGATCAGGATTATACACAGTTAGGGTTTGGTGGTAAATATCAGCTGACTAAAGTTCTTAATTTAGAAGCATCCTTTGGTAAGATTGTTAGAGGGAATAATTTTCAAGGATTAGGGCAAACATTTAGTTTAGGTTTAAGAGCATTATTCTAGAACAATAGTATAAAAATCGTATTTTCAGCAGTAAAAAAAGAGCATGAAAAATATTTTCCTACTATTGTTAGCCTTTATTTTTTGTACGTGTTCTGGGCAAGGACCTAAGATAAATGGAGTTAGTTTTGTAGGTTCTCCAGAGGAGATTACGGCTGCAGAGATTGATCCTGTTGTAGAAGTCAATGCCAATTGGGCTGCAGTGATGCCTTTTGGATTTATAAAAAACTTAGAAACACCCACTGTAGTTTTTAATATCGAAAGGCAATGGTGGGGAGAGCGAAGAGATGGAGCCAAAAAAACGATTGAATTACTGCATGATAGAGAAATTAAGGTGATGTTAAAACCTCAAATTTGGGTGTGGAGAGGAGAGTTTACAGGTAATATCAGTATGAAATCTGAAGAAGACTGGAAAACACTCGAAAAATCATACGAAGATTTTATACTACTCTATGCGGTATTGGCAGAAGAGATGCAAGTTCCTATACTTTGTATCGGTACAGAGTTACATACGTTCGTTCAGAAAAGATCCGAGTTTTGGAATCATTTGATTACCAAAATACGATCGGTATATAAAGGAAAATTAACTTATGCAGAAAACTGGGATCAGTTTGATAAAGCACCTTTTTGGGATCAATTGGATTATATAGGTGTAGATGCTTATTTTCCAATTTCTCATAGTAAAACACCAACAGTAGAGGAGTTTAAGGAAGGATGGCAAAAACATAAAAGTAATATTATCACATTACAAACCAAAATGAAGAAACCTGTTTTATTTACAGAATATGGCTATCGAAGTCTTCATTTTACAGGAAAAGAGCCTTGGGATTCTAGTCGTATTGATGGTAAAGTTGATCTCGAAGGACAAAATAATGCATTGACCGCTTTGTATCAGGAATTTTGGAATGAACCTTGGTTTGCAGGAGGATTTCTTTGGAAATGGTACCATAATCACAATAAAGTTGGAGGAGAGCGTAATAATCGATTTACGATACAAAACAAACCTTCAGAACAACTAATAAAAGAGTTTTACTCAACAAACAAATGAATCTTTCCCGAATTGTTTTCATCATATTTTTTACCACTTGTTTCGCCTTTGGGCAAAACAAAGTGGTTTCCGAAATTCGTATACAAGGAAATAATAAGACTAAGACTTCGGCTATCACAAGACTCACCAATATTGAGCAAGGAAAGGCCCTGGATTCTTTACAGATCGAAGAGGATATTAAGAGATTAAAGAGATTACCTTCTATAGCACATGCCTACTACCAGGTTAATGAAAAAGAAGAAGGCTATGAGGTGATTTATGGGATAGAAGAAAATTTTACGATCATCCCTTCTGCCAATCTCTATACGACTAATAATGATGAATTTGCTTTTAGAGTGGGATTGTATGAGTTTAATTTGTTTGGCCAAAATATAACCCTGGGAGGATTGTATCAAAATGATATTTACAGCTCTTATGGAGCAAATCTAAGGGCACCGTTTTTGTTTAGTAAGAAATTAGGGGTGGCCTTTAATTATAGTAATCTTACTACCGAAGAACCTGTGTTTCTAGAAAATGGTACAGCAGATTATAAGTATAACAATACCTCGTATGAAGTATTAGGGTTATATCAATTTAATCTTCAGAATCGTATTGAGTTGGGAGTGAATTATTTTAATGAAGATTATACATATAAACGCGGTGCTACTGAAGCAGGAATACCACAAGATTTTGATGTTAATAAGCTATTATATAAGCTAATATATGAATACGATGATTTGGATTATGATTACCAATATGTGTCGGGATTTAAAAGCACATTAAATTTACAATATGTGGTGAGTACCGAAAACGTCTTACCCGATTTTCTTATTGGGTGGAATGATTTTTTATACCATAAAAGAGTAGGTAAAAAAGGAAATTGGTCTTCCAGGCTACGATTAGGGTTAGCGAGCAATGATGATTCTCCATTTGCACCGTTTGCAGTAGATAATAATCTTAATATTAGAGGTGTTGGGAACACTATTGATCGAGGAACAGGAGTGATTGTTCTTAATACCGAATATAGACATACTTTGTATGAGAAAAATTGGTTTGTGCTGCAAAGCAATGTTTTTGTAGATGGAGGAAGTTGGCGTAATCCCGGAGGAGATTTTGGAGATTTTGGAGAGTCTCAAAATTTCAGAATATATCCAGGCGTAGGTTTACGTTTTATGCATAAACGAATTTTTAATGCCATTTTTAGAATTGATTATGGGCATGGGGTTACAGACGATGCTACTAAAGGATTTGTATTTGGGATTGGGCAATATTTTTAATGATCTGGTTTTATTCAATATAGCAAAGGGCTTGACTTTAAATAAACCAAACCCTATTACTTAGTGGGATTAGTAGTTACTAAAAATCATTTAAGCATTGATGCACTAATGGAGATCCCATACAACAACCATTGAATAATGAACCACCACTACAAAAGGTGCATATTTCGGGAGGATATGTAGGGCAATTTCCTGCTCGACCCCCATTAACAGATTGTTGCTCATCTTTGCTTAATCTTTGAGCACCATTTAAATTCAGAATGTTTTTTAACATAATTAAGGTTTTAAAAATATAATTTTCCTGAACAATTAGAGACATTCAGGTTTATGTCTATTCTTGCAAGAATTTTTTTGATATTATTATAGGCTGAAGTTTTATTTTGTTGGTTTTTAAAAGAATTTTTTTTCTTCAAAATCGCCTTTTTGCACCCATACGCACCCATACGCACCCATACGCACCCATACGCACCTATTCGTTAAAAAGAAGTTAATTAATTACCGAACGTTTGGTAAAAAACTATATGTTTATATATTTGTATTCGTATTAGAAGTAAAATATCAAGTTTAGACAAGATCAATTACTGGAAAGAGTAAACATCAAAACAGAATTATTATGGAACAGAAATTCCCACTACCTCCGTTTTCAGAAGAAACAGCAAAACAAAAAGTACAAATGGCAGAAGATGCCTGGAATACAAAAGACCCAGAAAAAGTTAGCCTGGCCTACACTATAGATAGCGAGTGGAGAAACAGAGATCATTTTCTGAAAGGAAGAGATAAAATCGTTGCGTTTCTTACCCAAAAATGGGAAAAAGAACTCACCTATAAATTAAAGAAAGAGTACTGGGCACATACAGATAATCGCATAGCGGTAAGATTCGAATATGAATATGAGAATGAAACAGGAGATTGGTATAGAGCATACGGAAATGAAATGTGGGAATTTGACGTAAATGGTTTAATGAAAAAGAGATATGCAAGTATCAATGATATTGCTATAACCGAAGGAGAGAGAAAGTATATTTAGAAATTATCTCAGCAAGAAACAAAACTTATCTCAGCGGGTTACCTAAACGAACATAGAACTCGTTAAAATACAACAGAAAAGAAAAGATAGTAATCGTACTATTTTTTTATATAATAAAATTACCGAACGTTCGGTAATTAAATTGAATTACTAACATTACACTTTTAGAATCATGAGAACAATAAAAATCACATTAGGAATTGCAGTACTTGCAATGATTACACTAACAATGTATTCTTTTACGAAGAATTTAGAAACAGGTAATAAGGATACTAAGTCACGACATACATCAACACTATATAAAACTGTTGAAGTAAATGGATTGGATATATTTTACAGAGAAGCAGGGGCAAAAAATAAGCCTACCATTCTATTGTTGCATGGGTACCCCACATCATCCCATATGTTTAGAAATCTGATTGTAGACCTGGCAGATGATTATCATATTTTGGCACCGGATTACCCTGGATACGGAAGATCAGAACAGCCATTGCTATCAGAATTTGACTATACTTTTGATAATATGGCTACTATTGTTGAAGGTTTTTTGGCCACACTAGAAGTGAAGAGGTTTAGTTTATACCTTATGGATTATGGTGCTCCTGTAGGGTTTAGGGTTGCTTCTAAATACCCTAATCGAATAGAATCATTAATTGTTCAAAACGGTAATGCTTATAATGAAGGTATTAGAGAGTTTTGGGATCCTCTTAAAACATATTGGAATGACCCATCGGTTAAAAATGGTAAAGCTTTAGAGGGTTTTCATAAGCTAGAAGGATTAAAGTGGCAATATACCCATGGTGTTCAGGAGGTTAATAAAATTAGTCCGGACAATTGGGAAATTGATTTGCAGCATTTAACACGAAAAGAAAATAATGAGATTCAATTAGCTATGTTTTATGATTACAGAACTAATATTCCGTTATACCCTAAATGGCAAAAATACTTACGAGATTATCAACCGCCCACATTAATTGTTTGGGGTAAAAATGATCATATTTTTCCGGCCGAAGGCGCATATCCTTATAAGAGAGATTTAAAGAATATAGATTTTCATTTATTAGATACTGGACATTTTGCATTAGAAGAAAAAGGAGATGAAATCGCAGGTTACATTCTTAAATTTTTAAAGAAAAATAACATTAAATAGAGCGTTTAAATCAATAAATAATACGAAACGACTTTTATATTAATCTATATAGAAGTCGTTTTTTTCTATGGTATGAAACGCCATTCAATCTTGATCCTGGTATTTGGAATACGCAACCTTTTTTCATGCCTGTAATCTACTAAGTATAAAAATATATGCAGATGAGATCTTTTTATGGTATTTTAATTTCCTTTACCTTTTTGTTTTTGTCATGCAATAGTGATGATGATACTATTACTGAAAATACGATTAAATCTTTAGTTTTCGGAAAATATTCTGGAGAGTGTCTTGAAAATTGTTTTAATGTATTTGAAATTGATACAGAAAAAATAGCAAAAGACAATACTGTAAATTACTATTCCAATGACTTTACATTTAAAAGCTCATTTGTGTATTCTAAAGAAGTATTTGAAAAATATAATTCATTGTTATCAGGCATTCCTGATGAATTAAAAAATGGAACTGGCAAGGTATATGGGTGTCCAGATTGCGTAGATCAGGGAGCGTTTTATTTTAGAATACTAATGTCTGATGGAAAAGTAAAGAAATATAATATTGATGTGGATACTACAGAAGACCAAAGTACAGAAATCGTAGTATTTAAAAATAAGATTACTAATACTATTGAAGAACTAAGGCTTATAAATTAACAACCTTTTCTTTATAGTAGCGATATAAATCTTCAGAAGAAGCTCCCATCCATTTTCGCATATGAATATTTAAAAAATGATATTGTAAACGCCATACACCAATCTCTTCATAACGTCTGGCAGAAGTAATCACATGTTTGGGGATGATTACAAACTGGTTTATAGCAAAAAGGCGATCTACCAAATCATTATCTTCATAAACAATAAAAGACTCATCATAACCATCAATTTGCCGAAATAGAGCCAAGGTTATAAATTGACTCTGATCACCACCTCGACATCGTTTACTTTTAAATTGTGTTAACCATCCAAGAAATTGCAACCACCAATGATTAGAATCAAATTTCATTCTGAAACATCCTGCATTATTTCCTTTCTTAACCTCTGCTATAATATCGGTATCAAAACCTTGAGGAGGAAAAGAATCCGCATGAAGAAAGTACAGAATATCACCTTTTGCAGTATTACCGCCTGTATTTAGTTGTTTGGCTCGACCTTTTTTTGATGAAAGAAGCTTAATCAAAATTGATTCGTTCTCTACTATGGTATTTACAATATCTTGAGAACCGTCGACACTACCGCCATCTACAATGATAATTTCTTTTATATTTTCTTTAGTATCACAAGATCTAATTAAGTGAGAAATCAGACGGCTAATTGTTTCTGCCTCATTTAATATGGGGATAATAATGGATATTTTCAATTTTACTAAGAATTCGATTATACTGTAAATTTACTCATTTAAGCTCCATTCATATTCTTTATTTACCTTTTGTTTTCTAATCTAGTACAACTGCTGCAGGATAATCTTTTGATTGCTCATTTAGTTTCCAATCGTATTCTTTATATCCTTTTTTTGATTGTTTGTCAATTTTTATTGCAGCGTATCTGTTAATAAAATCCTTAACATCACCACCATTTACTTTAAAATCCCTTTTGTACCAGGTAAATATTTTCGAAACTATTACTTTATCTTTTGTAATTGTATTTCGGGTAGGGTCATTAATAAACTTTTCAGTTTGACTATCCAGAGCGGTATTAAGGTTATCAGCAGTATATGCTCTGTTCCATACCACGGGACAAGAAATCGATGCACAGTTGATTGCAAAGTGAATTCTTGGGTCACCAAATTTCCTTAGAATTTTGTGTTCTAACTCACCTAAACTATACCATACTCCATCAATTTTGAAGAATTTTTTCCCCCAGGGATCTTCAAGATCTTTAATGCTTTTTAAGGGATAACTGTCTATAACAAGCTTTATAGTATAAGCATTATAAGCGTTGATCCAATACGCCAATTTCTCTTCTCTTGTCCAATTTTCTTGAGGCGGATTATCAGAAAGTTGTTTAAAATATCGGTATAATTGAGAGCTGTCTCTCATAAATCCGTTATAATCTACTTTTCCATCATCAGATACATTTAGTAGTAATGCTTGATCCCAAATGATATGATCAAAACTGTTTTGTGACTGAATCTGATTTATTGATAATATGGCAAATAGCACTAATATAATTTTTGGAGCTTTCATTTTTTTAGGTTTTAGATGGTTATTATTTAGTTTTTATTAACTCTTCTTTTAAAATCTATGGTTTTAGTAGAGAATCAGGAAATGAACTTACAGTTAAAATTTAGTTTTAGTTGATTTTTGGGTTAATAATCAGGTATGCGAGGTATAGAGTAAATAGGAAGTTTATGATAGAGAAAATGATTCTAACTATTTGATTGTAAGTTGTTAATGTTGAGGATGATTTTCTGGGTTAATAAAAATTTCTGCTAGTAGCAGACATGTTTTTTTTAGGTAAATTTTAACTTTTTAAAAAGCCATAATCAACTACTTATTTTCTTAAAATTTTGTATTAGAATAAAAAGCCAGACAAGAAATGAGTGAAATTCTATACTATTTTACTATTCGTTTAAACTCCAATTGTATTTTTTGAAGCTCTTTTTTGCGTTAGTATTAATAGTAATTTTGGAGTATTTATTTAAAAAATGAATTAAA
Organism: Aquimarina macrocephali; assembly: GCF_051627225.1. Taxonomy (NCBI): domain Bacteria; kingdom Pseudomonadati; phylum Bacteroidota; class Flavobacteriia; order Flavobacteriales; family Flavobacteriaceae; genus Aquimarina; species Aquimarina macrocephali. The sequence continues at coordinate 1,257,842 of NZ_CP151795.1, read as the reverse complement.
GAACCTTCAGTTTTAAAATCTTTTGCAAACCAGGTAAATATTTTAGAAAGTTGAACACTATTAGAAGTTATTGTATTTTGTTTAGTATCATTGATAAAGTCAATAGTTAATTTTTCTAACTCCCGATCTACATTTTGAGCTGTGAACGCTTTGTTTAATAACCGAGGGCAAGAAATAGAAGCACAATTGATACCAAAATGAATCCTGGGATTCCCCATTTTTCGTAAAATTCTATGTTCTACATCATTAAGAGTATACCATTTGTTTCCTAGTTTAAAAAAACGCAAATCCCATGGATTCTTAATGTCTTTGATACTTTTTAAAGGATAATTATCGAGGATTAATTTTATGGTAAATGCATTATATACATTCATCCAATATGCCAATGTATCAGATTTACTCCAGCTTTTTGTTGGGATATTTTTACGTAATGCTGCCAGATAAGATTTAAGTGCCAAATGGTCTTGTTTAAAACCGATATAATTCACAATACCATTAGCAGAGACATGTTTCTGTAGCAAATCATTCCATGGTTGATGATTAAATGCTTTGACGATATTGACTTTTGGATCTTCCTTTATTGTAGTTGTTTCTTTTTGTTGTTGTGCAGCCTCCTCAACTTCTTCTTCTTCTTCTTCTTCTTCTTCGGGTTCTACTTTTTCAATCGCTGTATCTGGTGCTTTTTCTTCTACTGGAACAATGATTTTAGGAGAATTTATTTTTTCTTCGGCTGTTGTGTGCTCACCGGGAGTAGTATTTTGAATGGCTTTTTTACTTCCGCCGCAGGCAACAAAAAAACAAATTAAGACGATAAAAAATAGGTTCTTCATTAAATAATCACTTTTTAATTTAACTAAGATACATTTCCTGCTGGATAATACTCTGAGTAGGATGAAGATTCTTTGAAAAACTAAATGTGATATACTTTTTGGTGTTTTTTAATTTTGAAATTCGTCAATTCGAGTGCTTCGACTTTAGGGGAAGAAGCACTTAAACTGACACTTTTTACCTTAACGCTACCAAATATAGAACCATAGATTATCAATCTGTATGAATCTCTAAGGGGTCTACCAAATTATCTGTAGTGTCATCATTAGGATTTGTTCTAACATAGAATCCATAATCGGCTTCTACACCATGTACATTTGGAATCTCCATAATACCTTTCTTTAATAATCTACCCAATTCTTCTGGATGAAGTCGATATCCACTAGCTAGGTTAATCATTCCTACCGAAGAACCATGGGCCCCTTCTATTTCGAATACATCGTGTTCTACATTGGCTATTTCATCACGATTGAGTCCTGAAAAAGCAAGAATACTATGTGTGTAGTGACCATTAAGAACCCAGGAATCTTGTCCAAAGTCCATAAAAGGGACTTCATCTTCTCCAGAAAGCCCTCCGACGTTACCAATCATATCCTGTAATGCTTCACCGACCTCTTCTCTAAAAGCTCCTCTTACAAGATCAGGCGCTTCGTCTGCCTCACTGATTTTTGGAGCAATCAAAGTAGCATCAAGTATCCAGCCAATAGGTCCTAAAACGAATAAAAATGCTCTCAACAGTTTGATATACCACGGGATATCTACATCAACATCAATTCCACTGGTAAATACATTTACAAATCCATCATGCCAGCGAATAGAGCCTTTTACATTGTAGAATTTTCTAAAAAACAAGAGTAAAACCCCATCCCATTCTATAGTTGCTCCCGATTTTTCGGCCTCACCACTTATCTGAATTCCCAAATCATGCATACTCATTTGCATAGCATTTATAGTGGCTCCCTCGATACTTTCTCCTACTTTTTCTTGTGCTTTTTTTGCTAACACAGTGTCCATAGCATCTCTGGATATAATAATTTGGATCCCGGTATTTTCTGGAACAATGGAATGATTTTCTGGCATTTGAGCAGATTCTCCAGGTAATGCCAATGTGGCGATTAATGCAGGAGTGGTATCCAACATCGTACTGTTGTTTACTTGCGGGTTTTGTGGCTGTCCCGGCGGAAACCCAACCTGTACATGTTCTATTTGTGAGACAGCTCCCAGATAAAAATCAGTATTCCAGGTGGATCTGTTAGGGATTTCATCTTCTTCAAAGACAGAACCTTCTATTCCTCCTATCAACGAATTATAAATAGGAATATCCATATTTTTCAAGATATCATCGATCAAACCTGTGGCAAATGTACCTACAAGTCCGCCGATATCTTCTGGTGTAGCTTCTTCTACCTCTTCAACAGATAAAGCAGCAACCGGTGATGAACCAGAAACACCTCGTACAAAAGGACTAAGTTTCATCCAAATATCAAATGGAGAAGCATCAGAATCTCCATTTTTAAACTCACCGGTAATGTGTAAACCTAGCCTGGCATTATTAGTGGCAGGTTCTCTGACCTCTACGGTTGGTTCATTGATTTGAATTTGAATATCTCCAAATTCAAATGATGAAGGAATAACTTCTGTAGCATATAAATGAGTAACAATTCCCTTAATAATATCTACGTTGATACCGACCGCAATTTTTACTTCTCCTAAGTCCATACTCGTTTTTTTTGTTGTTAATACTGGAACTTAAAATAAAGTATTATATAAATAGTGATCAAGGGGTTAAAGACTGATGTTTAGTGGGTTAATAAACTGTTTGTGATTTTGTTGTATAATTAATTCCTTTAAAAAATAAAGTTTAAAATGTAATGTCTAGTCTATAATACTGCTGTATAGACTATTCATAAAGACTGGCTAATGCCTGGGTGAATAGAGTGACTTCTTCGATAGTCCCTGTACTTATTCTACACCAATCAAAGAAAGGAGGAAACGGTCGACCTATTAAAACTCCTTTTTCTAACATTTCTTTATGTAATGTGCGTATATCTTTTCCAGACTTGAAGAAGATAAAGTTGGTATGCGATTTTACATAGGGGAGTTTAAAAGTATCCAGGGTTTTATAAATCATATCTTTTGCTTCCCGGGTTTTTTGTAGACTAAAGTTATAAAACTCCTTATCATTCAATGCTTCTTTAGCTGCGGCGATAGCAGGAACATTACTATAGGCCACCATATTTCTTCGAAGTTTTTCTGCTAAAGCTGGTTTTGCAATAAGATAACCAATACGAAGACCCGCCATACCATATACTTTTGAAAATGTTCTGGATACGATAACATCTTTTTCTTGTTTTACGAGTTCGACCATCGAAGGGTAATCAGGATCTTCGATATAGTCATAGTAAGCTTCGTCACTAAATAAAATAGTTTTATTACTAATAGCATCACAAAAATCTATTAGCTTTTTTGAAGGGAGAACAGTAGAAGTTGGATTGTTGGGGTTACAAAGAAAAACTAGTTTTGTTTTTGAAGAAATTCGTTTTTCGATCTCAGCCATATCATATCCTTTATCGTCACCTACAGGTACCCAATTTACCTCTGCACCCCATTGCTTGGCATATGTCATCATAGCCAGAAAAGTAGGTTTCCCCGCAATAATCTCTCCTCCATTCGAAGCAAAAGTAAGCCCTGTGATTTTTAACCCTTCTGTAGAACCACCGCAGATAATAATATGATCCTTGGTTACTCTTTCTTTTTGAGCTAAAATTGTGGCTAGTTCATCGGCATATGCATATGGATATCGACAGCTATGATCAAAAGCAGCTATAATGGCTTTTCTTACCTTTTCTGAAGGACCATAAGGATTCTCATTAGAACTTAATCGTATACGTTTTGATAGTGGTCTGGGATTGAATTTATTGATTTCTTCTAATGTTAGAGCATTAGTGATACCTAAACCTCCTAATAATGCAAAACTCCCTCCCAACGAAGTAGATTTTAACCATTGTCTTCTATCCATGATATTTTATCTTTAAAATGATTTGCTTTCTAAAGATAACAATTTATTGATTTTAAAGCTCTTATGGGTTTAAGAATTGTGATTTAGAAATGTAGGATATGGATTTAATTAAACTTCGTAAGTTTTGAAATTTGACTATACTATATGTTGAAGTAACTTAAATAATAATCCGCTAGCAATAGCTGCTATCGGAAGCGTGAGTACCCATGATAATAATATTTTAGAAATCATCTTAGGGTTTGCTTTTTTGGTTACGGTGCCAATCCCAAATATAGAACCAACAGATACATGTGTTGTAGAAACAGGTAAACCATGAATACTTGCTGTAGTTACTAATAGACCAGTAATCATATTAGCAGTAAACCCTTGTCCAGAATTCATAGGAGTGATTTTTTTACTCATAATAACACCAACTTTTTTGGCATTTATAAGCCCTCCTAATGCCATGGTTATAGCAACAGCAATCATTCCCCACTTAATATCCATAGAATTAATGATTAATAGTAACCCTACAATTTTAGGAGTATCATTAAGTCCTCGTGCAAAACTAACAATCCCGGCGCTTAGATAATGTAAACTGTCTAATATTTTCTGTGAATTAATACCTAATAATTTCCCGTTGTAGGTTTCTACTTTGGTGTGGCGGATAGAAGTTGTAATCTTGGTTTCTGTAGCAACTGTGTTCATATGATGTGCAGAAACTGTTATCGCTTCTGCTTCTTGCTTTTTATCAATATAGATCCCACTGTTTTTTGTGATATTAAGTTTTTTCCTGATATATCTAAAAATGATATACAATAATAAACTTAATACAGCAGCCATTAATGGACTTACAATAAGAGGAACTAAAAACGTTTTCCCAAGTTTTGCAAAATTAAACTCGGTACCAATGGCCATTACTCCGGCGCCAAAAAGAGCACCTACAAGGCTATGAGTTGTTGATATAGGCATTCCTATTTTTGTGGCAATAAATACAGTAAAAGCAGCTCCAAGAGCAATGGAGATAGCAAAAATTGGCATTTGGATTAATTCATTAGGAACCAGTCCTTTTCCAGAAAAGTTTTTTACCAATTCTTCTGCCAAAAAGATAGCAGCAACAGAACCTGAGAATGTTGTTATTGTAGCCCAATTTATTGCTTTTTTGTAATTAGTAGTTCCGCTTCCGAAGAGTGTGGCAACGCCTTTAAAATTATCATTTGCACCATTACTATAAGCCAAGAAACAAGAAGCAATAAAAAGAAGAATCAATATCATCAGTATCCAGTTAAGAATTAGTTGTCCATAATCCGACGTATTGTATTGTATTACCTTACAGCATCTATGAAAGAAAACAAAAAAAGAAGCCGAAGGCAAATACTTGTCTTCGACTTCTCAGGTTATAGTTAATTAGCCCTCGCTTTTAACAGCATCCACCTCCATCATAATGGTAGGTAGATTCGCTAATAAATATATCATCTCTGTTTAAATCAGCTATAGCACCAGCGGTCTTATCACATATAGCTATTGGTTGATTCTTAAGTAATACGTGACCTTTTTTATCATCAAAATAGTCTTCATCGCCATAGTATATTGCTGCTTTTCCTGTAAATATACAGGGGCCATCTTCTGGCATTGGATCTTTGATTGCAGCTACTTCTATAGATTCTATGTAGATCAATTCATCAGTATCATAATGTTTTGGATCCAAAATTCTATAAGGTTTACGTGCTCTTATTTCTATAGTACCAAAACCTACATCGGTTAACGCTTTTACATATTCTGCAATAGGTAAACTTCCGCTTAAGCATAAAGCTCTTAATCGCTCATCGTTACGTAATGTATCATTCATCGGTTGCTCGCAAGTTGGATCACTCATAACCAATCTTCCATGTGGTTTTAATACACGATACATTTCTTCGATTGCTTTTCGAAGATCATCTGCTTTAAAAATATTAAACAAACAATTTTGTGCGGCAACATCAATACTATTATCTTCTACAGGAAGATTAAGAGCATCTCCATATCTTAGATCAACAAACTCACTTTTAAACCAGTCATTTTGAGCTTCAGCTTCTTCAAAATTCTTACGAGAAGCCTCCAACATTTCATTAACAACATCAATCCCTATAACACCACCTTTTTGACGAGAAAAATATGAGAATTGTAATAATTCCATTCCACCTCCAACACCTACATATAAGGTTTTTGGAGAATTAGTTAGGTCACGTGCATTTACCGTACTACCACAGCCATAATTCATTTCCTGCATAATTTTAGGAATCTTAAGCCCGGGTAGTTCCCAGATTGGGTTAGTAGTACAGCATAAACCTATATCTGGAGTTAATGCTGCTTCTTTATACACATCGTGAGTGGTATTTAAGTAGCTCATATATTAATTTTTGTCTTTCCAATTAAGAAGGAAATATAAGTTATTTTGGGTTATAATCAGTTTTGTCGAAAAGCGAGGAAAAAACTTTCACTACTACTTACAATGATTTTATTAATTCTTTAAATAATAGTATCATTTCTGGCTCTGCTTTTCCTGCCATTGCAATAATTTCATCGATATTTATCGGTTTTAAATTATCGGGATCACATTCGTCAGTAAGAACAGAAACAGCTGCTACAGATAGATCCAGATGATTCGCTACAATCACTTCGGGAACAGTACTCATTCCTACTGCATCGGCACCGATAATTTTAAGATAACGATACTCTGCACGAGTCTCGAGTTGAGGACCTACTACAGACGCATATACTCCTTTATGAAGATTGATATTATTGTCTTTGGCGATAGATTCAAGTTTTGCACTTATATCTGCATCATAAGGAGCACTCATATCTGTAAAACGACTTCCTAACTGTTCTACACCTTTAAAAGCCAGAGGTGAGCTTCCTTGTAAGTTAATATGATCATCGATAAGCATTAATTCTCCTTTTTTGAAATTGAGATTAACAGCTCCAGAGGCATTAGAAACTAATAAAGTTTTGATCCCTAGTTTGTGCATGATACGTACCGGGTAGGTAACATCCTGAAGCGAATATCCTTCGTAAAGATGAAAACGCCCTTGCATGACTATTACATTTTTACCTTCTAGTTTTCCATAAATTAATTTTCCTTTATGAAATTCTACAGTAGCTGTTGGGAAATTTGGAATATGATTATAACTTACTTCTTTAATGATATCTATTTCATTAATTAATTGTCCTAATCCAGTTCCTAGTATGATTCCTATTTCAGGATTTTCAAAGCCTTTTTTCTGAAGGAATTCTGTGGTTTCTTCGATGTATTTGATCATATTGTTTTGTTAGCTTATAATACCAATTTAACTTTCTAATTACGCATTAAATAGTTTATTTTCCTCAATTTTTTTGTTAAAATATTTTACCATAACTAAGGCTATGCAAAAATATTTTGCCTTAATCTTGAAAAAAATAATTCAATTTAATTATACGTCATCAAAAAATTAAATTGGTAGAAATTTTTGAAAAACAGCAATGTCTTTAATATCTTCATAATAATCAATATCATTGCGTTCTTCCAATAATTTTAGGTTTTCTTTTTGAATATTGTTTAGTGTATCCTTAAGAACGGTTTCTGTTCCCCAGGTTTTATTTTTAAAAACTTGTGAATTTAAGGATTTCATTCCAAATAAATAGTATCCTCCATCTTCTGCAGGGCCAATTACATACTCATGAGATGTCAAAGCCAGAAATGCATTTTCTATATCTTTTTGGGTTAAATCGTACATATCACTTCCGATAATGATAATGTTTTGATATCCATTAGCAAAACCTGCTGCAAAAGCATACTCCATTCGCTGCCCCAAATCATCTCCAATCTGTTGCTTTTTGGTGTAAATATCTGGTTTCCAGGAGTCGTTATCTCTTATTTGTACAGAATAATGAACTTCTTTATGAACTTCTAGATTTTTAGTGATTTCAACTGTATGTTGTAGTAGGAATTTATAAATATCCAAAGCTGGCTGATCTCCAATAGTGGCTGCCAGTCTGGTTTTACATTTACCCAATTCTGGATTTCGGGTAAAGATTAGAAGTAGATTTTTTTCTTTCAATTCAAGGAGTTTTTTTTTCTTTATGTAACCATTTACTCCATTCTTCAGAATAGGTATGGACTTCATCTGTTAATTCTTCTTTAGAATTTAGAATAGGGAGGCCTTTATTTTTCCATTCAAAAATACCACCATACAAATTATAAACATTAATATATCCAGCATTTTTTAGCTGTTCCGAGATATCTTCTGATCGAATGCCAATACTGCAATAAACGACTATATGAGAATCTTTAGGGATATGTTGTTGTGTAATAGATTCTATTTTGAAATAATCATACCCAACATGAATTGCTTCTTTTAAATGACTTATCTGATATTCTTTTTTCTCTCTTGCATCGAATACTAGTACTGTATCCTGAATGGTTTTTAATGTTGAAACCGAAATATAAGGAATACTTTCGTTATTGTATTGACGTAGCAATTCATCTAATGAATTCTGAGCACTAGCTATAATTGAAAAAAATAATGATATTGAAAGTATAAAAATCTTCATTTAGAATCTCAAGAAATATTAAGCTACTGTTCCCTGGCAACTACTTCCTGCTCCTGCCGTACATCCATAACAATGTTGCGAAATGATAATATTTCTGTCCTGAAGTAATTCTTCGTTATATTCACTTATATGTTTTACTTTACTTGCTACTTTGAGATCTAGCATCTGATTAAAATCACAATCATATAACCACCCATCCCAACTTACAGAGATGGTATTAGTACACATTATATTTGCTACCGCATCAGGATTATATGCTTCTACCAGAGCATACATATAATCTTCATAATTTTCTGAAGCGATTAGGTAATCCAAAAACCTACTGATAGGTAAGTTGGTAATGGCAAAAAGATTATGGAATTGGATATTGAAATCTTCTAACAACGCCTTTTTAAAATCTTTCTCCATTGATCCTTGGTCTCCTGGTAAAAATGCTCCCGAAGGATTGTATACCAAATCTAACCTTAAGCTACTGCCAGGCATACCATACCCTCTGTCATTAAGCTCCTGAAGAGCTTTTATAGACTTATCAAAAACACCATTGCCACGTTGCTTATCTGTTTTTCCTCTGGTCCAGTGAGGCATAGAAGAGACTACATGTACGTTATGTTTTTTGAAAAAATCAGGAAGGTCATAGTATTTTTTATTTGCTCTAATAATAGTAAGATTACTACGTACAATAAAATCTTTGATTCCTGCTTTACTTGCTTCTTCTACAAACCATCTAAAGTTAGGATTCATTTCTGGGGCTCCTCCTGTTAGGTCCAAGGTATGCGCACCAGTTTTTTTAATAACATCCAGGCATTGCTGCATGGTTTCTCTGGTCATAATTTCTTTACGATCGGGGCCCGCATCTACATGACAATGCTCACAAACCTGATTGCACATATACCCCACATTAATCTGTAAAACTTCAAGCGTATTAGGGCGCAAAGTAGTATGACCAATTTCTGATATTTTATCGGCAAATCTGGGGAGTTCACCACTAGCAAAAATTCCATTATTCAAGATTTCTAATTGCCTGTTGGCATTTGCTAACTGATCATTGCGCTTATGTAAAGATTGTTTTGTTTTAGCTTCTGACATCTTCCGTTCTTGGGTTATATTTCTTTTGGGACTAATCTAATTTGATTTCATTTAGTTTAAAACAAGCCAGGATAAGTGGCTTATAAATTTTTGTTCCTGGTAAGACCAAATCTATTTACATAGAAAGCTTATCATATTTGTTCATCATCTGTACTCCATGAACCAAAGTGGCACCACTTTCTATAGCAGCACCAGCATGTACCGCCTCCATCATCTCTTCTTTTGTAATCCCTCGTTGTAGCCCGTCTTTAGTATAAGCATCGATACAGTAAGGGCATTTCACAACATGAGAAACAGCAAGTGCAATTAATGATTTTTCTCGGGCACTTAGTGCTCCTTCTTCAAAAACCTTACCGTAGTAATCAAAGAATTTGGTACCTAATTCTTCACTCCATTCAGTGATTTTTCCAAATTTTCTTAAGTCGGCAGGGTCATAATATGTTTTTGACATATGGGATTGTTTTTTTTTGAGTTACAGACATGTAATGTTATGTCGTTAATGGTATAGATATACTTACATTAGAAATTATTTATTTCTTTAAAAAGTATGTGAATTCTTAAAGATATGTAAGATAAAAAACCCTAATTAATAAATGAACTATTTTTTTGGCAAAAATATAGGAATTACACTACAAACTAATTACGATATTAATATTACGTTAAGAAAAAAGCTTAATTTAGGCGTTGAAGTTCGACAGTTCTTCTTTTAATACTATGAAGCCAAAATTGAAGCTATGAGGAAAAAAGTAACCCTAAAACAACTTGCCAGAGAATTAAACCTTTCTATTTCTACAGTTTCAAAATCGTTAAAAAACGACTCAGAGATCAGTCAAAAGACAATTACTCGAGTACATGAACTTGCTGACTTTTATAATTATAAACCAAATGCACTGGCAGTAAGTTTAAAAAGTAATAAGACCAAAACTATTGGAGTGATATTACCCGAAATTCTCAATCATTTTTTTGCAAAAGTCCTTTACGGAATTGAACAGGAAGCTTCAGAAAATGGATATAAAATTGTGACTTGCATTACAAATGAATCTTATAAAAAAGAAGTAGAATATGTAGAGATGTTAAACTATAGTAGTGTCGATGGTTTTATAGTATCACTAAGTCATGAAACACAAGTTCTCAATGAATTCGAACATTTTAAAGAACTAAAAAGGGATAATGTACCCTTAGTAATGTTTGATAGAGTGACAGAAGAGATCGAATGTGATAAAGTGATTGTTGATGATAAACAGGCTTCAAAAACAGCGGCGAAATATCTTATTGATACTGGTTGTAAAAAGATAGCCGTAATTACAACAATTGGCGGCCTTAGCGTAGCTAAGTTACGTTTAGAAGGGGCAAAAGAAGCTGTAGGTGCCAATGATGAAGTATCCCTAATAGAATTGGTAGTGAAGGATTCTAATACTAATGAATATGAAATAGAGAAATTCCTTAAAAATAATGATATTGATGCGGTTCTTGGATTAGATGAAACAGCTGCTGCGATCACCATAAATATGTCACATAAATTAGGATATAAAATTCCTGAAGATATTTCGGTTATTGGATTTACCGATGGTTTGTTATCTAAATATTCGTACCCAAAACTTACTACCGTTTCTCAACATGCCGAGGATTTAGGAGTAAAAGCTGCTCAGATTTTAGTAAGCCAACTAGATGATTTTGTTGAAAATTATAAGACAAATACCGAGATTGTCAAAACATCCTTAATATTAAGAGATTCTACCTATTAAAATACAAGCCGAGGTAAACATCTAAATAATTATAGTGAATAAAGATAAGGGTACTACAAAAGAAGAAAATCCGATTAGGTTTTCGGTTTTGGATCGTGATGCACAGTTACAAAGTGCAAAAAACGAAACTTATGATCTTGTTGTGATCGGAGGAGGAGTTACTGGAGCAGGAACTGTTCTAGATGCTGCTTCTAGAGGTTTAAAGGTGTGTCTGGTAGAGAAAAATGATTTTGCCTCTGGTACCAGTAATAAATCTACTAAACTTATTCATGGAGGACTTAGATATCTAAAACAAATGGAAATAGGCCTGGTTAAAGAATCAGGAAGTGAACGGGCAACAGTACATAAATTAGCCCCACATTTGGTAATGCCAGAAAAAATGCTGCTTCCTATTATCGAAGGGGGCACGTATGGTAAGTTTATGGCATCCATAGGATTAAAAATCTATGATTTTTTGGCTAATGTAGAAGGTGATGATAAACGAAAAATGCTTAGCGCACAAGAAACATTAAATAAAGAACCTTTACTTAGTAAAGAAGGACTTACAGGAGGAGGGTATTACGCAGAATATAGGACAGATGATGCAAGACTTACTATAGAGTTACTAAAAAAAGCAGCTTCTTTTGGTGCTAATAGTATCAATTATTGTGAAATGACTTCTTTTAATTATGATGAAGAAGGTAAGATTAGAAGTCTAAAATGCATAGATCATAATACGAAGAAAAGTTTTTCAATTCGATCCGGGAATTATGTTTCGGCAGCAGGGCCTTGGGTAGATTTGCTGCGAGAAAAAGATCACTCGATGAGTAGTAAGCATTTGCATTTAACCAAAGGTGTACATCTTGTTTTCTCAAGAGAGCGGTTTCCTCTTACACAATCTATTTACTTTGATGTCTCAGACGGAAGGATGATTTTTGCTATTCCCAGAGGAAGAGCAACTTATGTAGGAACTACAGATACAAATTATAATGCGAATCTTAATCGGGTAGTTGCTACAAAAGAAGATGCGGGATATTTGCTGAAAGCTGTAAATCATATGTTTCCCGGTTTAAAACTTACCAAGGATGATATTGAGTCGAATTGGGCAGGAATACGACCTTTGATTCATGAGGATGGTAAAGACCCATCAGAATTATCTAGAAAAGACGAAATCTTTGTGTCAAAAACAGGATTGATTTCTATAGCAGGAGGAAAACTTACCGGATATCGTAAAATGGCACAACGCGTAATCGATACCGTACTTAAAACCATGAGTGATAAAACGAGCAGTAAGTTTTCCGAATCACATACCCAGAAAATACCGCTAACCAGTACACCTCTTAAAGATACCGAAGAAGTACATGCATACCAGCATAAGATTACTAAACAACTCAAAGCTTTAAAAATAGAGGATCCCTATTATGGTTGGTACCTTACTTCGACTTATGGTAAACAAGCAGATATCATTATTGGTAAAGTAAATTATTTTCTTAATGATGAGGTAGCAGAACGATTGATACGGGCAGAGCTATGGTATTGTGTGCATTACGAAATGACTAATAGCTTAGCAGATTTCTTTGTGAGAAGAACAGGAAGACTCTATTTTGATATTAATAGCGTTCATAGATATAGAATATTGATTCAGGAAGATCTTATCAAATACCTAAATTGGGATAAAACTCGTCTTGAAACAGAAAACATATATCTGGACTTACTGCTTCAAGATGCTGTTACATACTATGAAAAAGAATTTGAATAAAATGGGTTAAAACCTGCCAACCACTCCAATTTGTCTGGCACCTATTCGTAAATTCCATCGGATTTTGTGTTTTTTAGAGCCAAAAGCATAACGTTTATCCTTCTTTAGATAATTATCAACACTGTCAACAATAAATACACTCATTACTAACCCAAGTGTTACGTCGGTCAACCAATGTGCACCATCCCACAATCGCGAAACTGGAGTGATCAGGCCTAGAGCATAAATTCCACCCTTCACAAATAAGTTATCAAATTGTTTAGCAAATGCATGTGCTGTAGTAAACGCCAAAATTGCATGCCCAGAGGGAAAGGAGTGATGTCCAGCTTCATTAGACCAAAAACGGAAACTTAAGTTCCCTTTGCCTTCTAGTGGTCGTGCACGACCCACAGCAGTTTTACCTAATGTTTGAAGAAGTCCTCCTGCAGTTGCAGATGCAATAAGAAGAACGCCAGTTCGTCTGATTTTTTCATTTTTTGTAATAAGCCCTAAAGTATAAACGCTAGTTGTTAAACCATAGTTTAATAGAGGTTTTCCAAATCTAAAACCAGCTTCTTTTATAAGATCAGGAACCCCATCTCCTTGTTTTGTGAATACCTTATCGGCAGGCTCTTCTACTGCCAAAAGAATAGCATTCCCGGCGATAACTCCACCAAAGGTTAGCCAGTCTTTTTCTTTCCACCTTAATGGACTTGTATAAACATGTTTTACACCACCATAAACAGACACACCATCATGCTTTATCATTTGCCAGGTGGTCATTTTATGTTGAGTGTCTAGTGTATCACTAACATTTTGAGAATCTTGCACATCGTGAGAATCCTGAGAATGAATTGTGAAAGTAGAAACGAGTAAAATGCAGATTAGCAGTATTTTAGTGTGCGTCATAGTAGAAATTTGCTATGCAAAAATAGTAACTTATTCATAATAAATCATATGACCAGAGCTATTTAAACAAAAAAAGAGTTGTGATGCAAGGATAAAAAATTAAATTTTTTGCAGATACATTTTTTGAAATTGAGAAGGAGACATACCGCTTTTTTGTTTAAATAATTTTGAAAAATGAGAATAATCATCATATCCTAAATCCCAGGCGATCTCTGTTAAATTATTTTCAGAATATAAAATTTGTCTTTTAGCTTCCAGAATAACTCTTTCTAAAATAAGATCTGTTGTCGTTTTTCCGACGGTCTCTTTACATATTCGATTTAGATGCTTTACACTTATATTCATAGTTTCTGCATATACAATAGCAGATTTTTGCCTCTTATACTTTTCTTCAATCAATTGCTCAAACTTATGTAGTTTCATCGTAAGGTTTTTAGAGTTTATCAGATCTTCAAAATTATCTTTTAGAACAAGACGTGATAATTCTATATAAATTAGATCAATAAGATTAACCAGTTTCTGTTTTTTTAATAATGCGTTAGATCGAGATTCATTTAAAATAGAAACAAAAAGAGGCTCAATCAGTGCCTGTGTGTTTTTATCCAGATAGATACAGGGAGAGTTTTGATTTGAGAAAAAAAACGGAAATATAGAGAGATTTTTATTCTGGCATATTGCTTCGTAAAATTCTTTAGAATGAAAAATAATATACCCCTTGCCTTTTGTAGTAAATTTCCAAAAATGTGTCTGACCAGGCCTTAAAAGAAAAACACTACCGGGTTTAATTTGATAGGATTCAAAATCAATTTCGTGAACCCCTGTTCCTTCAATAAACAAAACAGAAAGATAGAAATTATGCTTGTGTGGATGTGATATTATATCTCGATTATTTAATAAATGAGTTGTAAAGTCATTTGCATAAAAATTTTCAATGCTTCCGGTATCGTGAAATTGTGTAATATCTAAAATAGGAAGATTCGTCATATATCAATAATGTCTTAATTATACAAATAAAAGTGTAAATAATAAAATATACAAATGCTAAAATATCTATATTTTGCAGTAAAAATAGTAGTTTTATGAAAACTGTGGTAAATATCTTAAAGGGAAAATGTTCAAAGTGTGAAGAAGGAGATATTTTTATTAAAAAAAGAGGGGTGTTTGCATTGCAATTGCCTAAAATGAATGAGAAATGTCCACATTGTAATCATAAATTTTTGATTGAACCAGGTTACTTTTATGGGGCAATGTATGTGAGTTATGGTCTAACTGTGGCTGAAGGGATTGTAATTTATTTGTTAAGTAGTTTTTTTATAGTAAAACCAATTCACTTCTTTATTATTTTATCTATCAGCGCCGTATTATTGAGTACTACAAACTATAAATATGCCAGAATATTTTGGATATATTTGTTTACTAAAAAAGAAAAAAAAGAATCAGAATTTACTAATTCATTTATTCGAGAAGGTACAAAAGAAACAGAATTACCATAACTATACTTTATATGATATTTTTAGGAAACATAAAGGAGTATCTTCAATTAGAGACAATCAATAGTCAAAATAGTAAAATACTAAATGAAACTATAGAAAGTAGTTTGACTATTCTATGGTTTGAATCTGATCAAAATGAACTCATAATTGATGGAAAGAAGCAAGCATTCTCTAAGAATGAAATTGTTTTCTTAACAGAGTTTCATAATGTTATAATCAAAAATATTGATTGTATTAGGTTTTTAAGATTTAATAGACCTTTCTATTGTATTCTTGATCATGATACCGAAGTAGGCTGTAAAGGTATCTTATTCTTTGGAGCATCACAATTACCAATCATTCAAATTTCGGAAGAAGAACTAGATAAATTCGAGACGTTATGGAAAATGTTTACCATAGAGATGCAATCTAATGATAGTTTGCAAATAGAGATGTTGCAAATGATGCTTAAACGATATTTGATTCTATGTGCCAGAATTTATAAGTTAAAAGAGAATTTCCCCAATGAAAAAGAGGATTCTGATATTGTAAGAGAGTTTAATTTTTTGGTAGAACAACACTTCAAGACAAAGCATCATGTATCTGAGTATGCCGAGTTGTTATACAAATCTCCAAAGACATTGTCTAATATTTTTTCAAAGATGGGCTCCAAAACGCCCTTACAATATATACAAGATCGAAAAATGCTGGAAGCGAGAAGACTTTTGCATTATACAAATATGCAGATAAAAGAAATAGCTTATGAAATCGGATATGAGGACGTACAGGCATTCAGTAGATTTTTTAAAAATCAGGAAGGGAGTTCTCCTTCAGAATTCAAAGAAAAAGTAAGCTAGGAAAAATTGCCAACACTTCGGGAATAGTTACCTAACAAGAACTTACTTCTCTACACCATCTTTGCATTGTCAAATTGAGTATTAATCTAAAGAATAAGACAATGAAAAATTTAGTAATAACATTAACTTTAATCATATCAGGTCTAACAAGTGTGTATGCACAATTACCTGATCCCGGATTTACTGTAGATCAAAATACAGCAATCGTAATTACAGATCCTCAAAACGATTTTTTAAGCCCTAATGGTGTAACCTGGGGAGTAGTAGGAGAAAGTGTTACAGCAAATAATACTGTTGATAATATCGAAGCATTATTTAAGGTAGCGCAGCAAAAGAATATTACAGTTTTTGTCTCTCCACATTATTATTATCCTCATGATCATACCTGGAAAATAGAAGGAGCATTAGAAGCATTAATGCATAAAATTAATATGTTTGATAGAAAAGATGCATTATCTACAGAGGGTTTTGAAGGTTCTGGAGCAGATTGGTTAGACAAGTACAAAAAATATATTAAAAAGGATAATGTAATTGTAACAAGTCCTCACAAAGTGTATGGGCCAGAATCCAACGATTTGGCTTTACAATTACGCAAACATGGGTATAGTAAAGTAATATTGGCAGGTATGTCTGCAAACCTTTGTACAGAATCCCATATGAGAGATCTTATTGAATCTGGTTTTGATGTTGCTGTAGTAAAAGATGCAACCGCAGGAGCTATTTTACCAGGTCTAAATGCTTATGAGGCAGCAGTAGTAAACTTTCAAATGATAGCTAGTCATGTTTTTACAACCAAAGACATCGTTAAAGAAATAAGTACTTCTAAACAATAAATGGCAGGATTATAAAAAAAAGTGAAATGTGATTATTTCACAATTGATGATTGATTTTTTATGATAGGAACCCTTGTGAATAATTATTCACAAGGGTTTGTTTATTCTTTGTATTACCAGTTGCGCCAAGGAAATTGTTTACTATCTCACCTGTAAATCTCTCAGGAAATATCACGAATTTAAGCTTAAAATAAGGTTGTTCTCGGCAATTTTACTGTGAATGCGGTAAGTGCTATAAATCAACCTAGTAGTAATTTAAAAAAAAGTACGGATAGTAGCATTCGGACTTGTTATGTGGAATAATTTTTAGGGTCTGTCGGCATTTAAATGTTGTATATATAAACAATAAAATCTTAGAATTATGAAAATGAAAAGAAATCAACTCATCATCCTGTTTTTAATCTCAATAAGTTTTTTGGCTTGCAATAATGATGATGATAACAATGTAGCACAAAGTGATTTTGGAATCTTTAAATCAATAAATGATACGACCGCAGAAATGAATGGTACAATTACGAGTAACACCCCAACTCATTTTAATAACCTATTGGCAAAATATCCCAAGCTGAAAAGGGTAAATATGTTGGATTGTCCTGGTTCTGAAGATGATGATGCTAATTTGATCGTTTCCAAAAAAATGCATGATAGTGGTGTAGAATTTCATTTATCTGCTCGTTCGGTCATTGCTTCTGGAGCGGTAGATATGTATGTCGGAGGAGTAAAAAGAACACGTGAACAAGGAAGTCGTATCGGAGTACATTCCTGGGGAGCTGCTCCCGGACAACCAATCGCTACTTCATATCCCGTAGGTCATGCTGTGCATTTACCATATATCAATTATTATAAGTCGGTAGGATTTACGCAGAAAGAAGCAGAAGATTTTTATTATTTCACTATTAAAGCCGCTCCGGCAGAAAGCGTACACTGGATGACAGAAGAAGAGATAACCCAATATAAAGTAACAAAATAACAAAGTATGAAAAATCATTTTAAAGTATTAAATATATTGGTGGTAGCCTGCGCTATTTTAAATTGTGTAGCCTGCTCAAATGATGATGATTCCGCAATAATGCCAACAACAGGAACAGTTAATCCAGGTGATGATCCTAATTTCAAGATTGTAAAAAATACAGATGCTGGATTTGATTCATTTAACAGAAAAGTTATGGTCTTTGATATTCCAATTTATGCTGTAGCTGCAGTAGAAGATACTAAACTATTGCATGCTGCTAATTTAATGGCTCAGTATTTAGATAATGACGAAGATGGTTCGATTGACAATACAACGATTCACAATTCGATGAAATCTAACAAAGCTTTTTTGTTTATGTGGAAAACAGAAGCAGATAGAGATAATTTTAATCCCCCTGCTGGATTTGAAGTTGGGCAAGATTTAGGAGCAGATGAGACCGTACCAGCATGGCATACAAATGGGCATACAGGATCATTTGATGCTGCTTTAGAAGAAGTGTGGCATATTGTTACTAATGGGGGGCATGAAAGAGCTTATCCAGGTATTTTTAGTTCTCAATCTGGATCAGAAATCAGTAAAGCAATGGATGTTGCTCGTGGAGGAAACTTTCAACCCCCTCCAGAAAATTACCCAGCTAATGCCTGGTATACTTATGATGATATTACTTGCGATTACAATTGCCAGGTTGGAGAATATTTATATTGGATAATGAGTTCTATGCTCGGTGCTCAGGAAAATAGACTAGGTGAAATTGATAACGAGTGGAAATTAAACACTAGAGTCAAAGTAGAGGCAATCGATACAAAAGCCTGGGCAATATTTACGAATTCAGCATATAAAATGCCTGCAAAATTGCCAGATGGTACTTATAAAAGATAATAAAATAGGGTAAAGTATATTTTGATTGTTGTTTATATATAACATTTTGTAACATCTAAATGTATTTCAATCTTTTGAGAGTGTAGGTCTTCTTCAGGAAAAACTTGATATGCCTATTGTAGAACAGGCAATAGCAGGAGATGATATTCGTATAAATGTTGTAATAGAAAATATTGATTAATAAAGTGTTGTGGGGCGTTTCTGTGTTGTAGTAATGTAATTACGCCCCTACAACCACAAATTATAGATATGATGGATAGAAAGAAATTTTTAAAAAACGGAGTAGCAGGAATAGGTTCGATTATAGCGATCCCAACACTAATAACATCTTGTAATAAAGATGATGATGCGGCAGGAGGTACAGTAGATACAGGAACGTGTGTTGTCTCTCCGGTAGAGACAGCAGGGCCGTTTCCGATAAAAACACCGACAGATTTGGTAAAAGAAAATATAATTGGTGATCGTACAGGAATTCCATTAAAAATAACAATACAGGTGCAAAATGTGAATAGTAACTGTGGACCATTAGTAGGTGCTTTTGTGGATATTTGGCAATGTGATGCAAAAGGAAACTATTCTGAATATTCTGGTCAGTTAGATGGGGATTTTACGAGTCAAAAATTTCTAAGAGGAAGGCAAACCACAGATGCCAATGGTAATGCTTCATTTATAAGTATATATCCAGGATGGTATCCTGGTAGAGCTCCTCATCTTCACTTAGAAATTTTGAAATCATCAGGAGAATCATTGCTTATTACTCAAGTTGCTTTTCCAGAAAATATTTCTAAAGCAGTTTATGCTACTACGAATTATAAAGGAGATTTTGATACTTCAAATACCCAGGATGGTATATTTTCGGGTGATATTAATCGTAGTATAGCGAATTCTGTAACAGGAAATACAACCGATGGTTATATCCTTACAGAGACGATAAAGGTATCAGGGTGAATTTAAAATGCTAGAAATCTTATAGTTTTTGGTATAAAAAAGAGATATTATTTTTAGAATCTTATAAAAACAAAAAACCTAAACATTTGTTCAGGTTTTTCGTGGTGTAACTCCTTCAGATAAATATCAATATATTTTTCCTCACAAACTCAGATGATTTTTTGAAGGCACCTTTTTCTTATAGATTATTTTCTTAATACACCCAGCCAGTTACTCCTTCATATTTGTATCCGGCGTTAATACCTTCAGAATAATTTTTGGTATATAGATGATCAGAATTTCTGGTATGGTAAAAGCGATATAGCTTTTTTCTTCCATTACCGGGTTTTTTATGTATTAAAACAAGCCTGGAAACATCTTTCCAGCCTTTACTGATTAAAGTTAAAATTTCAGTAGGGCTAGTTGTTAATACAAAATCTATTTTTCTTGGATGTAATAAAAAGTATAATTCGTTATGTGTATTAAAATCGATTTCTCGGCGAGATCTGGCTACATCGGTTCTAAAAGAAACTCCTTCTCTGCTCCCTATTCCAATGCCTTGGCCTCCTTGTGTTTTATATGTATGAAGAGATGCAGACCCTCCGCTATAATATCGATACACGTTTTGAGAACTTAAAGCCCTTGATTTTGTGTTGATATTGCCTTCAGTTTGATTAGAAACTTGCTCCAGAGGTACATCTTCACCTTCTGATTCACAAGAAGTCAATAATAGACATATTGCAAAAATCAAATTTAAAATTGAAACTAAGAATTTGGTTTTTTTCATGGCTTTAAGAGTTTTAAAAATTAGTATTTGATGAATTAATTTTATGGTTGGTACATATTTCATCCCCTACAGAATTCAAAAATATGAAGATGGATACAATAAATACAAAGTAATATTCTTGATATTTATAAATTTAAACCAATAATTTGGACATGTCGCATGGTTTAATTTTTGCTGTTATATACCAAATTATGCATTGATAATAGTTAGTTTTATAGATTGAATGAAATATTCACAATATTTTTTTGATAGTTTTATTCCTTACTATTTTTTAATATCATTTACTTATATATTTAATTAAAAGATATGATTTTTGAATGCTGTTAAGCAGATTTCAAGGACTATAAAAATCACTTTAATGACCAGGAAGTATTCGTTTTTAGGTTACCTGCTAATTTTATTTGTTTTTGTGCAACCATTACGAGGACAAACTAAGAGTTCTAATAGTGCTCAGGATTTATTAGATTTTAATGAATTAAAAGAGGTAATAGCAGCGCAACCAGAAGATTCCTTAAAATTAGAAGTAGCACAGACCTCTCTTGATAAAGCCATATATCGATTAGATACACTACGTATGGCTAATGCGTATTATTTTTTATCCAAATTTAACCGTTCTAATCAATTACGCTATGCCGATAGTCTTATTGTAATTACCAAAGGTAAAAGTTATGAAAGATACCCGGCTTTGGGTTATTTGCGTAAAGGTAATGTGCGTTATGAAGAAGGAAATTACAAAGAGGCTTTAGAATTTTATCTAATAGCATCAAAATCTGCAAAAGAAAACGGCAATGAACTGCTATACCTTAAGTTGAAATTTAATATAGGATTATTAAAAAATACTGCAGGAGAAAGAGAAGAAGCACAAGCTATTTTTTTGGAGTATTTAAATTTTTTAGATCAAAACCCTAAACTTAAAACCTCAAACCTTTACAATAGAGTGCTGTTTGCTCTCACTGATTCATACATTTATAGTAATCAATTTAATCTAGCCGAAGATTATATTGATAAAGGGATTCAAGAAGCATTAAAAACAAATGATATATCTATATATTCTAATTTTGTTGTGTATTCGGGGATGTATAAATATTTCTCTAAAAACTATAATCAAGCAATTGACAGCCTTGAAAAAGGAAAAAACCTAATACAAAAATCTGATGAGGTAAAGACAAGAATTGCTATCTGTGATTATTATATTGCCCGTTCATACCAGGATCAGGGTAAGGTAGAGCAGAGTATGCAATATTTTAAAAATGTAGATCGTATTCTCAAAGAAACTGAAGATGTTATTCCCGAATTAATAGATACATATGATTATTTGATTGCTGATTCTAAAGCAAAAAAAAATCTTGAAAAGCAAATTGAATACATCAATACACTATTAAGATTGGACAGTATTAGACATGCTAATCAAATCTATCTAACCAAAAACATTAATGAAAGATATGATACAGTAGAATTGATTTCTGAAAAAGAAAAATTAATAGATCAGTTGCAACACGATAAATTCTTAAAAGAAGAAACCATAACTATTCTAATAGTGTTTCTTGTCATTTTGATCATAGTTGCTACATATGGTTTTCGCAAAAGCTATGTAAACAAAAGGCGTTTTTTAAGATTACTTGAAGATCAAAAAACCAAAGAAAGTAATCTGCTAGATTTTGTTGATATCAGTGCTAATATTTCAAAAAAACAAGATATAGATATCCCAAAAGATGTTATAGAAACTGTATTAAAAAAACTTCATAATTTTGAGAACTCGACTAAGTTTTCTAAAAAACATTATACACTTAATTCATTAGCCAAAGAGTTAAATACAAATAGTGCGTATTTATCAAAGATTATAAATGTGTATAAAAATGTGAACTTTGCAAATTATCTAAATAATTTAAGAATTGATTTTGCGGTAGATGAACTTGCCTCTAATAAATCATTACGTTCCTATACGATTAAGGCTATTGCAGAAGAGGTAGGGTTTAAAAATGCACAATCGTTTTCTTCTGCGTTCTATAAAAAAACAGGCATTTATCCATCTTACTTCATTAAACATTTAGAGATATAAAGTAAAGGCTTATAGTGTCTACTTCAATGTTTTTATACCTTAAATTTATAAATATCAACTAGTATGTCATATTAGGAGTTAGTTAAAAGCTATATTTTTAATATTAAGAACACACAAACCGAAATTGTTATGAAAACAAATAAGAAAATAAAATCATTTAAGTTAGAAAAGATAAAAATCACCAAATTGGCTAATGCAAATACAATCAAGGGAGGTGATAGTATACCACCTGCCACAGAAAGATTTTGCAATACGAAGAAATGTTTCACCAAACTAACCAAAACAGTTCCCGTAGAGGAATAGGGTAGTTTTTTAATGATATATAATAAAAAAAACCCGAACATTTGTTCGGGTTTTTAAGGTGGTGCCTCCAGGAATCGAACCAGGGACACAAGGATTTTCAGTCCTTTGCTCTACCAACTGAGCTAAGGCACCTTGCTGTAAGCGGATGCAAATATAGAACGCTTTTTTTAATACACAAAAGAAAAAATTAAAAAAATCGTTTTGTACTTTTGCGACTTACAAAATAAAGTATGAATCTCATTATTGATGTAGGGAATACATATACCAAAATAGGAATTTTTGAAGAATCAAAAATTATCTATAAAAATAAGATTGAACAACATCGTTTTAAAGAGGCAATCCAAAAAATCAAAGAAGAATACCCTTTGATCACCGATGCCATCCTTTCTTCAGTATCTAATATAGAAGAGAATCATATAACATATGTTAAAAGTTTGTATAATACGCTTATATTAGATCACTTGGTAGAAATGCCATTCAAGAACCTGTATGAGACCCCATCTACACTAGGGATAGATCGATTGGCTTTGGTGGCAGCAGCTGTAAATCAATTTCCTAATAAGGATGTATTGGTAATTGATGCAGGAACTTGTATAACATATGATTTCAAAAACAAAAAAGAAGAGTATCTTGGTGGCGCAATTGGACCAGGAGTTCGGCTAAGATATGAGAGTCTTCATAATTATACGGCAAAACTACCATTGTTACAGGTAACTGATCCAAAAAATCATATAGGAAACAGTACAGAAGAGGCAATACATTCTGGAGTAGTTTTTGGAATTTTGCATGAAATTAATGGAGTAATTGAAGAATATTGCAACATTTATACTGATTTAACAGTTATTTTAACTGGTGGAGATGCACATTTTTTGTCTAAAAGATTAAAAAATAGCATATTTGCCACTTCTAATTTTTTGTTGGAGGGATTAAACCACATTTTAGCTTTTAATAATAGTAAATGATAAAGAAGATTTTAGTGATCATATTGGTACACGTTACCATAATATCTTACGCTCAGGAAGGGACTTCGTCTCCGTATTCTTTTTATGGGATAGGGATTCCGAAGTTCAAAGGAACAGTAGAAAACAGATCGATGGGGGGATTGAGTATATATACAGATAGTATCCATGTAAACCTTCAAAACCCCGCGTCTTATGGAGAATTGAGACTTACAGCATATACAGTAGGAGCATCATATCGTAGATATAAGATTAGTAATACCAATCAATCATCATCGGGAGAGAATGCCTCATTAGATTATTTGGCTATTGGTATTCCTGCTGGTAAATTTGGCTTTGGCTTTGGGGTTATTCCTCTTACCTCTGTCGGATATGAACTCAATAGTGTTAAAGATGATGGAAGTGAACTTCGATTTGCCGGAAGTGGAGGACTTAATAAGGTCTTTTTGGCAACAGGGTTCAAAGTTAACAAGAATCTGAGTATAGGTATAGATTTAAATTATAACTTTGGAAATATTGAAAATAAGACAATATTACGAAGACCAGGTGTTCAATTTGATACCAGAGAAATAAATAGTTCAGATTTATCATCTTTTAGTTTATCTTTTGGGGTGACATATAAAACTATGATCACAGAGAAACTAGAATTAGTTGCTTCTGCAGTATCAACACCTTCTTTTGAATTAACAACAGATAGTACAAGAGAGCTCGCTACGATTGTTATCGATAATAGTGGTAGAGAAGGAGTTGTGGAAAGACGAGATGTTGCTGTAGAAGATAAAGAAATAGATCTTCCCGCCGAATTTAAATTTGGTGCCGGGATTGGGGAACGCAAAAAATGGTTTGTAGGAGCAGAGTATATATACATGGATTCTGGAAAATTTACTAATCTTGCATCTAGCCAGGATAATGTTGTATATGAGAACGCTTCAAAATTCAAAGCAGGAGGGTATTATATTCCTAATTATAATTCGTTGACAGGCTATTTTAGCAGGGTGGTATACCGTGCTGGATTTCGTTATGAAGAGACAGGGTTGAATATTAATAACGGTTCGATTAATGAGTTTGGCATATCTTTTGGAGTAGGCCTACCAGTTGGTAGATTATTCTCGAATACTAATATAGGTTTTGAGTATGGTCAACGGGGAACAACAAATTTTGGGCTGGTTAAAGAAGAGTTTTTTAATATCTCTTTAAGTTTATCATTAAATGATAAATGGTTCAGAAAAATAAAATTTAATTAAATACAATAATTACTACAGCTATGAATACTAAAGTTTTATTTATAATAGCAACAGGATTAGTTTTAAGTACTACGAAAGCAAGTGCTCAGGCTACAGACTGTGCAACTACAGCATCCATCGCTTATGAGCATGCTAAGGTGAAGAATTATGCTGCTGCAGAGGAGCCTCTGTGGAAAGTGAGAAAAGAATGCCCTACATATAGCGTCGCAACATATCAATTTGGGCAAAAATTATTAGAGGCTAAGTATAAAAAAGCTTCTGCTGCAGAGAAAACTACTCTTGCCAATGAAATCATTACATTATGGAAAGAGCGTTTTCAATACTTCCCGGCAAAAACTAAAATAGGTGATATGCATTCTGATATAGGTCAGTTAATGTATGATAATAAAATTGGTAGTAAAGAAAATCAGTTTGTAGAGTTTGATAAAGCATATACAAAAGATAAGAAAAACTTTAAAAGGCCTAAGAAATTATATACCTATTTCTCTCTTTTTGTTGATCTTCATGGTGAAGGGAAAAAAGAACTTCAGGGAGTTTTTGATCTATATGATGATATTACAGAAAAAATAGAAGATGAAGAGAGTAGACTTGCGCAGATTATTGCAGAACTTACAGAAAAAGAAGAAGCAGGAACTACATTATCGTCTAAAGAAAAAAGAAAACTAAAAAATTCTGGTATTAACCTAAATGCCTTTAGTAAAGTAAAAGCAGGGATTAACCAGAAACTTGGAGAATTAGCTGATTGTAAAAACCTAATACCTCTTTATGCTGGACAGTTTGAGTCTAAAAAAACAGATGCAGGTTGGTTAAAAGGAGCAGCAGGAAGAATGTCGTCTAAAGATTGTACCGATGATCCATTGTTTTTTAAGTTAGTAGAAGCATTACATAAGGTAGAACCTTCTTCTAAATCAGCGTATTATTTAGGGATATTAGCGTTAAAAGATAAGAAGACAACCACTGCATTAAAGTATTTTAATCAATCTGCAGAATTAGAAACTAAAGCAAGAGATAAAGCTAAAGTTTATTTCAGGATTGGTGAAGTGATGAAAAAACAAGGAAGTAAAGGGAAAGCTAGATCTTATTATAGAAAAGCACTTAAGCATAGACCATCTATGGGAGTTTGCTACCTTAGAATTGCAGGTATGATAGCAAGTAGTGCAAATAGCTGTGGTGCCGATGTGTTTAGTAAAAGAGCAGTGTATTGGTTGGCAGAAAATTATGCCCTAAGAGCAGGAAAAGTAGATCCAAGTTTAAAATCTACAGCAAATAAATTTGCAGCTAACTATCATGCTAAAGCACCATCAAAAACTGATATTTTTAACAACCCAGAAAAAAAATCTGTAAGTATCGGATGCTGGATTGGTGAAACAGTTAGAGTGCCAAAGCTATAATGCAGAATAAAAAAATATATACAATAGTAAACATTGTCACAGCATTTGCTGTGACAATGTTTTTTTCATGTCAATCAACAACAAAAAATGATCTGGGTGGTCTAATCTTAGAAGATGCCCCTATTGCAGAAGGATATGAGATAAATCTTAAATATACAGACTCAGGAAGACTTACAGCAATACTTAAAACATCAAAAATATTAGATTATTCTAACAAATCTTTTGTGTACCATGAATTCCCAGAAGGTATCGTGTTAGATATCATTGATAAAGAAGGAAAAGTAAGTGTAGTTACTTCGGATTATGCAATTTCTTACCAGCAAACGGGCCTAATCGATATGAGAGGTAATGTAGATATACAAACTGCCGATAGTACTCATTTACAAGCCAAACAGTTATATTGGAATTCGAATATTAATTGGATATTTACCGATCAACCCTATAAAAGTTATTTGCCAGATGGGACAATTAATGAAGCAGATGGTTTTGATGCTAATCAGGATTTTACTATCTTGAATTCACGAATAAATGACGGGGTAATGTTTATAGAGGAGTAATCCAGTACTATGATGAAAGTATTTAGATTTTTTGAATATGCCTACTTGGCTATTATGTGTTTTTTTATTTACGAAGCATATGTAGAGTGGGGACAAGAAGGCGGAAGAAGTATGCTTTATATTTTCTTTGCAATCGCCGCAATTTTTATGTTTTTCTTTAAAAGAAACTTTAGAAAACGATTTGACGCCAATAACAAAGACTAATTCATGGAATTACATATCATTGTTATTATTCTTTCCCTTATTCTTTCAGCTTTTTTTTCAGGAATGGAAATCGCCTATGTTTCTTCTAATAAAATACACATAGAGATTGAGAAAAAACAAGGAGGATTTATCTCAAATATCCTGGCGCGATTAACAAAAAAACCTTCCAAATTTATTGCAACAATGCTTGTAGGTAACAATATAGCATTGGTTGTATATGGGTTTTATATGGGCGAAATACTGATGAAAATAATAGCCGGATATTTTCCTGAAATAGCAGGTAGCATTACTTTGTTACTACAAACAACTATTTCGACTTTGGTGATTCTAATTACAGCAGAATTTTTACCTAAAGTATTCTTTCAGATTTATTCTAATACGTTACTCAAAGCCTTTTCATTTCCTGCATATGTTTTTTATGTTGTATTTACACCTATTTCATCATTTGTAATATGGGTTTCTGATTTTGTGCTCAAAAAATTTCTGAAAACAGATGGAGATCAAGTTCAACTTGCTTTTAGTAAAACAGAACTAGGGGATTATATAAATGAGCAAATGGAAACTATCGAGGAGCATGACGAAATTGATAGCGAAATCCAGATTTTTCAGAATGCATTGGATTTTTCAGACGTTAAGTCGAGAGAAGTAATGGTTCCCAGAACAGAGATAGTAGGCGTAGAGAAATTACAATCAATAGAAGAAATAAGTACCTTATTTATAGATACAGGTTTGTCAAAAATAATTGTGTATAACAATACTGTAGACGATATCATTGGGTATGTGCACTCTTTCGAGTTATTTAAAAAACCTAAATCGTTAAGGTCAATTCTTTTGCCAGTGGTTTTTGTGCCAGAAACAATGTTTGTTAAAGATGTACTTAATCTTCTTACCAAAAAACATAAAAGTATAGCAGTGGTGATCGATGAGTATGGAGGTACCAGTGGTATTATTACAGTAGAAGATATTGTAGAAGAGCTTTTTGGTGAGATTGAAGACGAGCATGATTCTGTAGAACTTATCGAAGAACAATTGTCAGAAAATGATTATCGATTTTCTGCAAGAATAGAAGTAGATCATATCAACGAGTCCTATAAATTAAACCTTCCGGAAGATGAAAACTATGAAACACTGGGAGGGATGATTGTAAACCATACCGAAGAAATTCCTCAACAAGGAGAAGAAGTGAAAATAGATGGTTTCAAAATTAAAATTATAGAGACTTCTAATACTAAAATTGAGATTGTAGAATTACATGTGATACCAGAGGATTAATAATACTATTGCGATGAGCAAAAAAACACAAAACCGGGGGATTGTAGTATTTGTTGTAGTTTACATCATTGTTGTGATATGTGATCTGGTTTGTAGTAGTAATGAAGCGTACTCGGATTTTAGAAATATTACAAAACCTTCAATTCTAGGTTCATTAATCATCTTTTTTTTGGTACATAGAAAGGGACTGGGTATTTCTGTATTTAGATTAATGATATTGGCCTTGTTGTTTTCTTTAGCCGGAGATATACTACTTTTATTTGTTGTACAATCTCAACTTTTCTTTATTGCAGGTTTGGTTATGTTTTTGCTGGCACATATAATGTATATTTTGGTGTTTCTTAAAAAGCATAATAAGCACAAAAAAAATAAGATTTTTCTTATACTAACCGTTGCTTATGGAGCAGGTTTGTTCTATTTGTTATACTCTGGGCTAGGAGATATGTTAATCCCTGTGATAGTGTATATGATCGTGATTTTGTTAATGTCAAATGCATCATATTTAAGAGAGAAACGAGTCTCTCAAATGAGCTTTCTTATGGTTTTTATAGGTTCCCTGTTTTTTATGATCTCTGATAGCATTTTGGCATTTACAATGTTTTATCAGTCTTTGCCTATGAGTAACATATGGATTATGACTACATATGCAGCAGCTCAGCTTTTGATTGTTTGTGGTGTTTTAAGGCAAAAAAATCAAATTTTTTAAAGTAATAAAAGTACGTAGAAACCACACTATTCTATATTAAAAACCGAAAGAGTTAAAACTTCATAAGACTTTCAGTTTTTTAATTGGTATTATTACAATAAAATGGTATTTTCGCCCACTATATTTTGAATAAATTATAATATACCATGGCAGTTTTAAATAAAATCAGACAGCGTTCGGTTTTTCTAATCGTAATCATTGCACTTGCACTTTTCTCTTTTGTGTTAGCAGATTTGATTCGTAATGGAGGGGCTATTTCCCAGAAAGCTGAAAATACGATTGCAACAATAAACGGAAAAGATATTGATCGAACAGAGTTTGCTAGAAAAGTAGAACTGGCATCAAGAAGTTTCGGAGGAGGAACATCAAGTATCCAGGCTGTAAATTATGTATGGAATCAAGAATTGAGAGAAACAGTTTTTGAAGAGCAATTCGAAGAACTAAATATTAGAGTAGGAGAAGATCAGGTAAATCAGTTATTAGAAGAATCATTAGCAAGTAACCCTACATTTCTAAACGAAGCTGGAGTTTTTGATAAAGCCAAAATGCAAGAGTATGTTGCTAATGTAAAAGCTACTTCGCCACAAGCATATCAACAATGGTTAGATTTTGAAGTTTCTGTAAGTAAAGGTGCTAGAGAGCAAACTTATCTTAATATGATTAAAGCTGGTGTAGGATCTACTCTAAAAGAAGGAGAGCTGGCTTATAAAATGGAAAACGACAATGTAGATATCAAATATGTACAACTTCCGTTTTCAAGTATTGAAGATACAGAAGTAGAGGTGACTGATGCAGAAATTAAAGCGTATATCGATGCTCATAAAGATCAATATAAAGCAGAAGCCTCAAGAAGTATACGTTATGTGTTATTTAATGAAGTTCCTAGCGAAGAAGATGAGAATCAGGTAAAAGCAGAAGTAGCTGCATTATTAGATGATAAAGTAGAATTTAATGAAGCAACCAAAACGAATGATTCGATTTTGGGATTCAAAAATATTGATGTAAAAGATGCAGAAGAGTTTGTAAATCAAAATTCTGCTGTAAAGTTTGATGGTGGATTTAAGTTTAAAAAAGATTTACCAACTACAGAGGCAGATACAATTTATAACCTTGGTATAGGAGATGTGTATGGTCCGTATAAAGATGGAGATTACATTAAAATTTCAAAGGTAGTTGCGCAAAAGCAAATACCAGACTCGGTTAAAGCAAGTCATATTTTGGTTTCTTGGGCTGGATTAGGTACTGCAGGTGATACAAAACGAACTAAAGAAGAAGCAAAGACCTTAGCAGATAGTATTATTGCAGTAACCAAAGCAGATAATACACAATTCTCGGCGCTGGCAACACAATTCTCTGCAGATACTTCTAGTAAAGATAAAGGAGGGGATCTTGGGTATTTCTCACCAGGTAGAATGGTTCCTGCTTTTAATGATTATTGTTTCGAAAACAAAACTGGAGATCAGGGAATTATAGAAACACAATTTGGATATCATATTATAAATATAGAAGATCAAAAAAATGAGCAAAAAGCTATAAAAGTAGCTACAGTAGCTCAAAAGGTTGAGCCAAGTGAAAAAACTATCAATGCTATTTTTACTGAAACAACCAAATTTCAGATTTCAGCTAGAGATAAAGATTTTGAGGAAGTTTCTAAAGAAAATGAATTAGCTGTACGACCAGTAAATAAAATCAAAGAATTAGATGAAAATATTCCTGGGTTAGGAGCTAGAAGAGCAATTGTGCAATGGGCTTTTAACGAGGAATCTAAAGTAGGTGAAATAAAACGCTTTGATATTCCTGAAGGTTATGCGGTAGTTCAATTAACTGAAAAAGAAGATGAGGGATCAATGAAAGTAGAAGATGCAAGTTTAACTATAAAACCAATCTTGGTTAAAGAAAAGAAGGCAGAAAAATTAAAAAGTAAAATTTCTGGTAGCGCACTTGATGCAATCGCTCAAAGTCAAGGGCAAACTGTGAAAGTTGCTTCTGCATTAACCATGAAAACTCCAACTATTGGTGGAGCGGGAACTGAACCAAAAGTAGTGGGAGCAGCCTTTGCTTTAGAATCAGGAAAGATGTCTGGTCCTATTGTTGGTAATAATGGAGTGTATGTTATAGAAGTAACTAAGAAAACACCAGCCAGTGGTTTAGATACATACATGAGCTATGCATCACAAGCTTCTAAAACTCAGACAGGAGCAGTTAATACTAAAGTTTTTGAAGCACTTAAAGAGGCTGCAGAAATAGAAGATAAGAGATCTAAATTCTACTAGAAGATATAGTAGATTGATATGATAAAATAAAAATCCTGAAGAATTATTCTTCAGGATTTTTTATTTTATCAGTTCTAATTTTTTGTTTCTAACCTCTAACCTCTAACCTCTAACCTCTAACCTTTTGTTCCCATTTCCAGGCAGAAGTAAGAGAATCGTCTAAACTACTTTTTGCTTTCCATCCTAGTTCATTATTTGCTTTAGTAGTATCTGCATAGGCTGCTGTGATATCGCCTTCTCTTCTTTCTACAATTTTATAATTTAATTTTTCCTTAGATACTTTTTCAAAGGATTGTATCACTTCAAGAACAGAACTTCCTGTTCCGGTGCCTACATTAAATACTTCGTAATTAGATGCATTCTTACCGTCTAGCAATCGTTGTAAGGCTACTACGTGAGCTTTTGCAAGATCTACGACATGTATGTAGTCTCTAATGCAAGTTCCGTCTGATGTAGGGTAATCATCACCAAACACAGACAATTGCTCTCTTAGTCCTATTGCAGTTTGTGTAATAAAAGGAATCAGGTTTTGAGGAACCCCAATAGGTAGTTCTCCGATTTCTGCCGAAGGATGCGCTCCAATTGGATTAAAATAACGTAAAGCAATAGCTTTTAAGGCTGGGTGTACTTTGCAGGTATCTCTTATGATCTCTTCTCCAATCTGTTTTGTGTTTCCGTAAGGAGATTCTGCTGTTTTAACCGGGGCATCTTCTGTGATTGGTAACTCATCTGCTTGGCCATATACAGTGCAGGAAGAACTAAAAATAAAACTAGCCGATGCTTTGTCGGCTAATTGTTGCAGGATATATACCAGAGTCGATAAATTATTCTCATAGTATAATAAAGGTTTTTCTACGCTTTCACCTACGGCTTTTGATGCTGCAAAATGAATAACCCCTTCTATGTCATTATGACGTTTAAAGAACTCTTGAACCTTATCCTTTTCTCTAAGATCAAATTTTTCAAAAACAAGATCTTTTCCTGTGATTTCACAAATTCCTTTAATCACATCGGGTGATGAATTCGAACAATTGTCAATAATAACAACTTCATACCCTTTGTTTTGTAACTCTACAACGGTGTGAGAACCAATAAACCCCAATCCCCCCGTGACTAAGATTTTCATATGTAAAATGATTTAATATTCGCACCAACGAAGGAACAATAATTAAAGGATTTTAGCAACTTCTTGATTTACAAATTCTAAAAATCGCTCATCTTTTTCTGTAAATGGATCTGAGCTCTCAGAGTCAATATCAATCTGGCCGATATTTTCTCCGTTCTTGAATAGAGGGACTACGATTTCGGATTTAACAGTTAGGCTGCATGCAATATAATTATTTTGCGCTTGCACATCCGGAACCACAAAATTCTCATTAGAAATAGCAACCTGACCACAGATTCCTTTTCCAAAGGGAATGATTTCGTGATCTGTTTTTTCGCCAACATATGTGCGTAGCTTTAACTCTTCTTTATCTTCGTTTTTAAAATAAAAACCAACCCAGTCATAGTGGTCTATATTTTCTTTAAGTAGTTTGCAAATCATATACAATCTATCTGTGACAGATTCATCATTATCTTTAAGTATATGAGTAACTTGGGGTTTTAAATCTTCAAAAAGCATTCCTGTACAATTTTTTCCCGGCAAAAATATCTAAAAAAATTATAAAAGCCTCTTATTTAGAATGGTATTGTTTTGTTAAAAAATCTTTCAAAAAATAAAAATGCATTGGTGATTGTTTTATATATAGAGTATTTTTGATGCCTTAATAGTAAAGAAACTAGATTAATTTTTAATATATAATTACATATATAGTGTTTTGAAAACAACAGGAAGATTTTTTGTAGTAGTAGTGTTTATGGCTCTAGCGGTCATATCTTGTAATAAAGACAAGAAGCCCGAATCGGTTATTATTGATGAAAGTGTAAATGAAACTGTAGATTATAATAAGACAGATTCTAGATCAGAAGTTAAGTTTTCTGATGTGAAAATTCAAGAAATATATGGTTTGTATCTATCTGTAAAGGCTGCTTTGGTAAATTCTAAAAGTGATGTTGTACAGGTAGAAACAAAAAAATTAGAAGCTGTTATTGAAGATTCAGAAGAGAATGTGCAACTTAAAGCAGTTTCAAAACTCATTTCACTAACCAAAGACATTAAAAAGCAACGTGATTTTTTTGTTACATTAACTAGTGAAGTGGAAAAACTAGTTGGTAACGCTGAAATTACATCGGGAGAAGTGTATAAGCAGTTCTGTCCTATGGCATTTGATGGAGAAGGAGGATATTGGTTATCTGATTCTGAAGAGGTTAGAAATCCGTATTATGGAAAAGGGATGCTTGTCTGCGGAAGTGTAGAAAAGACGTTTAAATAACAGGTGAATTCATGTTATTTTAATATAAAATATAAAAAATATTTTGTCTATAGAGAAGTAAGAAAATACTTATGATAGAAATATTGATTATATTTAAAGAAATCAAGTACGTAGATAAACTAATTTTGAGGGAAATTGGTGATATTAAAAATGTACTGGATTAGTATTGTAATTGGGATAAAACAAAAAGGATATGATTGAGAAAAAATTAGTCTTGTTGATTTTTTCTGTACTCTTTTTTTCCTGTAGTGAAGCAAAAATAGTTTCTGGGCCTACAGCCCGGACGGTTGCTCTTATAGAAAAATCTAAAGCACTACAGTTACGGGGGAAAAAAGTTGAACAGAGTATGCTCAGAAAAAAAGATTCGATAGTAATGCTTATCGGTGGGCCGAGTATACAAGTCACTTCAAATGATAAAGATTTTGTAAACATAGAGAGCATGTCTAGTGAGTTTATTTTGGATATGAAATATGCTACTTCTGATAATTTTTTAAAGGAAAAAGTCTATTCTTGTGCCAAATGCTTTGTTAGAAAAGATGTGGCAGAAGCACTTATAAAGGTAAATAATGATTTACTTGCTCAAGGGTATAGAATACAATTTTTTGACTGCTATCGCCCATACAGTGTGCAGAAAAAAATGTGGAAGATTTTTCCTAATCCTGGATATGTTGCAGATCCTAAGGGGGGATCAGTGCATAATAGAGGAGCAGCTGTAGATATTACTTTAGTCAGATCAGCAGGTGGGCATGTTGATATGGGTACAGACTTTGACCATTTTGGAAAAAAAGCACATCATTCTTACAGCTCACTTTCGCAAACGGTACTTGGACATCGTAAGCTATTAAGGGAAGCTATGGAGAAGCATGGCTTTAAGACTATAAAAACAGAATGGTGGCACTATAATTTTAAAGGAAATACAAAGTATAAAATATCGGATTTCAAGTGGAAATGTGATTAATACCTGAGGTAGGCAATGACTAAAAAAAACGACACTCATCTTAATGAATGCCGTTTTTAGAGCACAATAATTGTAAAAATCGGAAAAATCATGCTTTGTATTTAGAACTGCTCGACTTCTGTGCTGCCTTCCATAGCAACAGTCGAAGCTTTACCTGCAGTTACTGTATTTTGTACAGCATCAAAATAGGTAGTGCCTACAAATCCTTGATGTTTTACTGCGCGAAATCCATCTTTTTGTAGCGCAAATTCCCTTTCTTGTAATTCAGAATAGCCTGCCATTCCTCTTTCTTTATATGCTTTAGATAATTCAAACATACTTGTGTTTAATGCATGAAATCCTGCAAGAGTAATAAATTGAAATTTATATCCCATGGCGGCTAACTCTTCTCTAAATGTTTCCATTTCTGAAACAGAAAGCTTTGCAGCCCAATTAAAAGAAGGAGAACAATTGTACGCCAGCATTTGATCTGGATATTTGGCATGGATAGCTTCAGCAAATTTACGAGCTTGTTCTAAATCTGGATTACTGGTTTCCATCCAAATTAGATCCGCATATGGCGCATATGATAGTCCTCTGTCTATACCTTGCTCTATTCCGTTATTTACATGAAAGAAACCTTCATCTGTGCGTTCTCCTGTAACAAACTTTCTGTCACGTTCGTCTACATCACTGGTCAATAAATTGGCTGCATCGGCATCGGTACGCGCAATAATAACTGCTGGTACTCCCATTACATCTGCAGCAAGACGAGCTGCTACTAATTTGTTAATCGCCTCCTGAGTGGGAACTAATACTTTTCCACCAAGGTGCCCACACTTTTTTGCAGAACTTAATTGATCCTCAAAATGAACTCCACTGGCGCCCGACTCAATCATAGATTTCATCAATTCAAAAGCATTTAGGTTTCCTCCAAAACCAGCTTCGGCATCTGCTACGATAGGAACTAAATAATCCTTTTTGTTTTCTTCACCATTTACTACTTGTATTTGATCTGCTCTTAGCAAAGCGTTATTGATTCTCTTTACTACTTGCGGAACACTATTAACAGGGTATAGAGATTGATCCGGATACATTTGCCCTGCAAGATTAGCATCTGCAGCCACCTGCCATCCGCTTAAATATATAGCTTCTAACCCAGCTTCTACTTCCTGTACTGCCTGATTACCTGTTAGCGCACCTAATCCCGCTATAAACCCCTGTGTTTTTAATTTCATCCATAGTTTTTCCGAACCTTGTTTGGCTACACTATGTTCGATTTTGTATGATCCTTGTAATTTTACTACTTCTTCGGCAGTATACGGACGTTCTACATTTTTCCATCTTGGATTTGTAGTCCAATCGATAATCAATTCTTCTATTCTTTGTTCTGTGTTCATGACTTATTGATTTTACTATATATTGATTTATTTTATATGTATTGATATGCTCTATTGGTGAGGAATTCTTCAAACTCATCAGATGTTACCAGTTTTTCGAAAATCTGGATGGCATTTTGATAATTTTCGGTTTCGAAGAGTGAACTTCCTACCTGCTTTTTAATTACCTTAAGTTCATCTTTAAAAAGACTGTTAAATAACGAGTTATTGAGTGTTCTGCCGTCATCTAAAGTCACTTCCTGTTGTAGCCATTGCCATATTTGAGTTCTGCTAATTTCTGCAGTAGCTGCATCTTCCATTAGATGGTATAGTGCTACTGCTCCATTACCTCCTAACCAGGTTGCGATATAATGAATTCCTACATTAATATTTTGCCGTATTCCTTTTTCGGTAATGGTACCTTTTGGGATCGCTAAAAGATCATTTTCGGTAATGTTTATATCATCACGTTTAACATCCATTTGATTAGGGTTTGGCATATGAGTATCAAATACACGCATTGCCAATGCTACCAGTCCTGGATGTGCTACCCATGTGCCGTCATGACCGTTTTTTACTTCTCGTTCTTTATCGGCTTGTACTTTGGCATAAGCAATTGCATTTCTGTCTTCGTCTTCTTTAATCGGGATTTGTGCAGCCATACCACCTATTGCCAGGATATTCCTTTTATGACATCTTTGAATTACCAGCTTGCTATATGCATCCATAAAAGGGCTGGTCATTGTTACCTGGGCACGATCTGGAACTACGAATCCTGGATGATTTCTTAATTTTTTAATGTAGCTGAAAATATAATCCCATCTTCCGCAATTCAATCCAACGATATGATCTTTTAATGCATAGATAATTTCATCGAGTTGAAAACTTGCTGTAATAGTTTCTACCAAAACAGTCACTTTTACTGTTCCGTGTTCCATACCTAAATATTCTTCAGAAAAATCAATCACATCATTCCACCATATAGCTTCGGTAAAATGCTCTAGTTTAGGGATGTAATAATAAGGTCCAGTACCGTTTTCTTTAAGCTGTTCATTGTTATGAAACAGATACAAAGCAAAATCAAATAGGGAAGCAGATATTTCTTCTCCTTTTGTTAAAAGGTGTTTTTCGTTAAGATGTAAACCTCTGGGTCTTACGATTAATGTGGCTGTTTTTTCATTGAGCTTATAGGTTTTGTCTCTTTTTGGGTTATAAAACGAAATCGTTTTGTTAACCGCATCTTTCAAGTTTTTTTGCCCTTGAAGACAGTTTTCCCAAAGGGGAGCATTGCTGTCCTCGAAGTCGGCCATAAATGTTTTGGCGCCAGAGTTTAAAGCGTTAATTACCATTTTTCTCTCAACAGGCCCTGTGATTTCGACTCTTCGATCTTGTAGATCCATAGGAATTGGTGCGGCTGCCCATTCGCTATTGCGAATCTCCTTGGTGTTTTCTGGAAAAGAAGGGTGAGTTCCCAAATCAAATAGTTGTTGTTGGCTTTCACGGTTTTTTAAAAGGACTAATCGCCTTTCATTAAAACGATTTTGTAAGGCTTCTAAAAAGATCAGGGCTCCATCGGTCAATATTTCGGGATGGTAGTTTTTAACTTCTTTGGCGAAGCTAATTCTCTGACTAAGGTTTGTTTGAATTTCCATCTGTTTAAAAATTTAAATGACTGGTTAATCTATTGATATAATGCGCCTGTCAATGATGATTTTTCTTAATACCCATTATGGGCTTCCATGACTAATATCGTTTGAGTGAACAATATTATAAAAAAGTTTTTTATAAAACAAGCGAACGTTCGCTAAATGTGAACTTTTTGTTTTTTCGAGAATTACGCAAAAATGGTTACTTTTGAACTTATGGCAATAGCAGAAGAATATATTAGATTGATTTTTGGCCTGAAAATCAAGCAGATACGAACAGAGAAGGATTTATCTCTTTTTGGATTATCGAAGTTATGCGGACTTTCTAAATCGTATTTAAATGAAATAGAAAAAGGAAAAAAGTACCCTAAGACAGATAAAATTATCAAACTTGCTGAGACATTTGATGTTCCTTATGATAATTTGGTTTCTCTAAAATTGGATAAAAATCTGGCACCTATTGGTGAAATTTTGCAATCTGGGATATTAGATGAGATTCCGTTAGAACTGTTCGGGATACAGCAAAGCGATTTAATTGATATTATAGCAAATGCACCATCAAAAGTTA
The DNA here is from genome assembly GCF_051627225.1 of Aquimarina macrocephali. Taxonomy (NCBI): domain Bacteria; kingdom Pseudomonadati; phylum Bacteroidota; class Flavobacteriia; order Flavobacteriales; family Flavobacteriaceae; genus Aquimarina; species Aquimarina macrocephali. The sequence continues at coordinate 1,219,389 of NZ_CP151795.1, read as the reverse complement.
ATGCATTTATAAGTACGATTATTGAGATTGCACAGCATTATAATATGAGCAGAGAAGGTTTTTATCTGGCTTCATTGCGATCTTATCAAGAGGCACATAATAACTTTTTTAAAGACCTTGAAGATAAGGCTGTACGATGTGCAAACTCATATCAGTTGGATTTAGGCGGAAAAATTACTTCGGCTGATTTAGAGGATATTCTTAAAGAAGAATATGGGTATACAATTAATGCCGCCGGGATTCCTAAACAGGAAGAATTGGATAACCTGAGATCGGTATTTGTGCCATCTACTAAAACACTTTTACTATCAGATCGAGTAGATGAAGCTCAAAAAACTTTTATTTATGCTAAGGAGCTAGGGTATCAATATCTGGAAATTACCGAAAGACCTTATACCTTTTCATGGATAAAGTATGATAATTTTGAAGAAGTGTTACATAATTTTTATGCGTCGTACTTTGCTGGAGCCTTAATTATTCCCAGAGCTCATTTGAAAGAACATCTTAAAGAGTTATTTTCAATGAAACGATTTTCTGAGAAAGCTTTTCATAAGATTATGAAATTGTACAACGCTTCTCCAGAATCTTTTTATCAACGTCTTACCAATGTATTGCCAAAAGATTTTGGTATGCAAAATGTATTCTTTCTCCGGTTTACTCATAAACTAGGGGCAGAGAAGTTTAATTTGGTTAAAGAGCTGCACATCACACATCAACAGCAACCTCATGCTAATGAGGTGAATGAGCATTACTGTAGACGGTGGATGGCTATAAAGATTTTACAGCATACAGCTACTGAGGATTTGGATTACGCGTTTAATATCCAAATCTCTGATTATGTAGATACAGACCAGCAATACCTGGTATTTACTTCGGCAACAAAGGACCCTTTTAGAAAAGACTATTATCGTAGTATTGGAATTGGATTTTTAAAGTCCTCTACTCTAGAGAAAAAAATCAATTTTGTTAATGATGCAAAAATATTAGAGGAAAAAGTAGGAGTCACTTGCGAATCATGTTCGCTGGTAGATTGTGAAGTTAGGATGGCTCCTCCAAAGCAATTATTAGCTAAGGAGAAACATAAAAAGACGGCAGAGTTGGTAGAAGGTATTATGAAACAATATTCTTAGTATTAGACAAGTTTAAAGACCGCCTTTTCGGTAAAAGAAAACCCCATCCTGAATTTTCAGAATGGGGTTTTGTACTCTTAACAAATTTATATTCACAAACTTGCTAAATATTTTTGCTGTCGCCGGACGACTACATCATTCCTGGCATACCTCCGCCCATTGGTGGCATTGCACCTCCGGCTGGAGCATCTTCTTTAATGTCTATTAGTGCACATTCTGTAGTAAGAATCATACCTGATACAGAAGCTGCATTTTCAAGAGCTATACGTGTTACCTTTTTAGGATCGATGATTCCCGCTTTTAGCATATCTACATAATCTTCAGATTTGGCATCATATCCAAAATTGTCTTTACCTTCAAGAACTTTAGAAATTACTACAGACCCTTCGCCTCCAGCATTTTCTACAATTGTTCTAAGTGGTGATTCGATTGCACGGTTTACAATTTGTACACCTGTAGCCTCATCAGCGTTCTCGGTTTTTACTTTGTCTAATACAGCTTTAGCTCTTACCAAGGCAACACCACCACCGGCAACAATACCTTCTTCTACAGCAGCACGAGTAGCATGAAGTGCATCATCTACACGGTCTTTCTTTTCTTTCATTTCTACTTCTGAAGCAGCACCTACATATAGTACGGCAACACCACCAGCTAACTTTGCTAAACGCTCTTGTAGCTTCTCTTTGTCATAGTCAGAAGTAGTAGTTTCTATTTGTGCTTTGATTTGATTTACTCTGTTTTTGATTAAATCATTATCACCAGAACCATTAACTACAGTAGTGTTATCCTTATCAATAGCCACTTTTTCAGCAGTACCTAAGTGCTCAATAGTAGTGTTTTCTAATGTAAAACCACGCTCTTCAGAAATTACAGTACCTCCTGTTAGGATAGCAATATCTTCTAACATTGCTTTACGTCTGTCTCCAAAACCTGGAGCTTTTACAGCTGCAATTTTAAGTGCTCCTCGTAGTTTATTTACTACAAGTGTTGCTAATGCTTCTCCATCTACATCTTCTGCGATGATCAAAAGTGGTTTTCCAGTTTGAGCAACAGGCTCTAAGACAGGAAGAAGGTCTTTCATAGCAGAAATCTTCTTGTCATAAAGTAAGATATATGGTGTTTCCAGATCAGCTGTCATTTTTTCGCTGTTGGTCACAAAGTATGGAGAAAGGTATCCTCTATCAAATTGCATTCCTTCTACGATATCTACAGTGGTATCTGTTCCTTTTGCTTCTTCTACTGTGATTACTCCTTCTTTACCAACTTTCTCAAAAGCTTTGGCAATAAGATCTCCAATAGTTTCATCATTGTTAGCAGAAATAGCTGCTACTTGTTTGATTTTATCAGAAGAGTCACCTACTTCTTTTGTTTGTTTTGAAAGATCTTCTGTGATCGCTTTTACAGCTTTATCAATACCACGCTTAAGATCCATTGGATTTGCGCCAGCTGCTACATTCTTAAGCCCTTCTTTTACGATAGCTTGTGCTAATACTGTTGCTGTGGTAGTACCATCTCCTGCAAGATCATTCGTCTTAGAAGCTACTTCTTTTACCATTTGTGCTCCCATATTCTCAAGAGCATCCTCAAGTTCAACTTCTTTAGCTACAGAAACACCATCTTTGGTTACTGTGGGAGCTCCAAAAGATTTACTGATAATTACATTACGACCTTTAGGTCCTAAAGTTACTTTTACCGCATTAGCTAATGCATCTACACCACGTTTGATACCGTCACGTGCTTCTATGTCAAATTTTATGTCTTTTGCCATAATTAATTTTTTTAAAAAATTAAAATCCAAATCTCAACATTCAAAACTTCCAGAATATCTTAATGGAATTTATTGAATAAAGTAGTGGATTTGTTTTTTTGTGATTTTTAAATTGATACTTTCTTATACGATAGCAAGGATATCATCCTCACGCATGATTAAATAATCCTTTCCATCTAATTTTAATTCGGTACCAGAATATTTACCGTAAAGTACGGTATCACCAACTTTAACAGTCATGTCGTGATCTTTTTTACCGCCACCTACAGCAGCTACTTTACCTTTTTGTTGTTTTTCCTGGGCTGAGTCAGGAATAAATAATCCTGATGCTGTCTGCGTCTCTGCGGGAAGTGGCTCTACAACTACGCGGTCTGAAAGAGGTTTGATGTTTACTCCCATTATGATTTGTTGTTTTTTTTGTTAAAATTAAAATGAAATCTTCGATGCTTCTTATTTCAGAAATTATGCCAGTGGGGCGATACTGACAAATTGAAACAAAAAATGTCGACTATATGACAAGTCGACATTTTTGTTGTTGCTTTTTTTAAAAGATGTTATTCTTTGTCATCTTTTCCTGTTGCTGGAGGAGTTACAGGAGTTTCTACCTGAACATCTTCAGTGTTAACTTTTGATTCTGGAATAGAACTTCCACCCATTAAATCTATATTAGATAGTAGGATTAATACCAGTAATAGCGTAGCTAAAGTCCAAGTACTCTTGTCTAAGAAATCTGTAGTCTTTTTTACACCACCTAGTTGTTGTGTTCCACCACCACCAAAAGAAGAAGATAATCCACCTCCTTTAGGGTTCTGTACCATAATTACTATTACCAGTAAAAAAGATACGATAACGATTAGTATTAAAAATATTGAAAACGTTGTCATTATATTGTTATTTATTTTCTTGTAATTTTTTTATCGCTCGAATTTGGTCTGCAAAGAAACCACTTTTTTCGGGATTTTTCAAAATTAATATGTTATAAGCCTGAATTGCTTTTTTATAGTTTTTTTGAACCAAATATACTCTGGCCAAAGTTTCTGTCATTAATTCGTCTGAAGAGACCAGGTTTTCCTTAGCCAGATTGCGTGCAGGAGTATTTTTGTTAGCAGGTTGTATCTTAGGATTATTAGTGATAAACTCATCAATTAGATCGAATTTATGTTTTTGGTCTAATGATTTGACGTGCTTTTTTTCTTCAATTTCAGGAATTGGAGTCTTGATTTCCTGGTTAGAATCTCTATCTATTGGATTTAAAGAGGTTAATTTTAACCATTCTGCAAAAGAATGTGTTTCTTTTTTATTAAAATCCAGAGGTTTATCAATTTGTAAAGTTTCTTCTGGAGTTTTGTTTTTGTCTTGAGTATTTTTTGATTGATCTTTTTCTGTTAAATCAGGAGTTTCAGACTCCGCAAATTCGATTTGTTTGTAAGAGCTGATTTCTTTTCTTTTAGAAAATAAAGTAGGATCCAGAACATCTTCTGCTTCTTCTATTTTCATTCTTACAGCATCATTCATATCCATTCTGGGGAGTGTTTTAATCTCTTCAGGATCGATAACTCTTATGTCAGACTTATGTTTCTTTTTTACTTCTTCACGATTATTACTTTCTTTAAAAAGATCAGAAGTAATAAAATGAAATAACACACTTCGATCTGTAGTATATGCTGCAGTGGTTTTTAATTCCTGATTATATCTAAAACTTTCCTCATCCTTCAGGGATTTTAATACCAATGATCTTGCCGACTGAAAATAAGGGAATGTCCTTGTTATTTTTTCAAGGGATTTTGCCTGCTCCTTATTTAATTGGGCAGGATTTTGAAGCAAATATGAAAACTCTTTAATATTCAATTAGTACTAATTATGTATTTTATTTATTATTCAACTCTTTGATAATAATAGCTATTGTTTTTACCATCTGGCAAGGGTGGCGTTAAACATATCTTGTGTGATTCTTTCAAAAATTACATCCAAGGCCTGATCTCTTATCGTGTTTTCTGATGAAGAAGCAGGGTAATCAAAGAAAAAAGAAAAACGTTGTTCCAGATCTTGAGTAGGGTCTTTTGTGTCATAAAACCTCATGTTTACTGCGATAGTTAACCGGTTTTGAGCAGCTGTTATATTTGATGTTGCTGTATTTGGAGAAACATAATCTTGTACGATTTCTCCTTCGTATATAATATCTCCTCCAGAAGTAGAAAGGCTAAGATTAGTTTGATTAAGGATTAAATCTTGTAGCTGATTGGTAAAAGTTTGATCGGCTCCAGGAAAAATTCTCGGGGATTGATTTTGGAAAAAATTAACTTGAAATGTCTTTGTGTCGGGAGAAATATTTGTTCCGGTAAAGGAATATGCTCCACATCCCTGAAACAAGATTATTACAATTAATATTGCTGCTATATGTTTTAATGTTCTCATCAATGTTATAAATCGTATTGTTTTATTTTTCTGTACAAGGTGCGTTCACTAATCCCTAATTCTTCTGCTGCTGCTTTGCGTTTACCTCTATGACGTTCTAAAGACTTTTTAATCAATTCCAGTTCTTTATCATGCAATGATAATGTTTCTTCTTCTTCAATCTCCTCAGCAAAATGATATTTATCATCTTCTTGTCGCTGGATTGCAATTTGAGATGGTATTTCGAGCACTTCAGAGGTTGTTGCCGGTCTTGTAGGCTCTTCAAAATGTGTTTCTTCTTTCTTCTTTTGGTAAATTTTCTGAATTAACCCTTCGTTATCTTTTTGTACTTGTTGCGTATTACCACTTTGCATTAGCTCCATGGTTAGTTTTTTGAGATCATTAAGATCACTTTTCATATCAAAAAGCACTTTATACAATATCTCTCTTTCGTTACTGAAATCACTTTCTTTTTTATCTGCAGAAATTACTGCGGGTAAATTACTTCCGATATTTGGTAAATACCCATGTAGGGTAGCTCCTGTTATCGTTCTGTTTTGTTCAAGGACTGAAATTTGCTCTGCAACGTTGCGCAGTTGTCTGATATTACCACTCCAACGATGTTTTTCTAGCAGGATAACGGCATCTTCACTTAGACGAATTGTAGGCATCTTGTATTTGGTAGCAAAGTCAGAAGCAAATTTTCTAAATAGTAAATGAATGTCTTCTTTGCGATTTCTTAGTGGGGGTAAAAGAATTTCTACTGTACTAAGACGATAGTAGAGATCTTCTCTAAACTTACCTTTTTTAATGGCTTCAAACATATTAACGTTGGTAGCTGCTACAATACGAACATCTGTTTTTTGAACTTTTGATGACCCTACTTTAATAAATTCACCATTCTCTAATACTCTTAATAAACGTACTTGTGTAGTAAGAGGTAATTCTCCTACTTCGTCTAGAAATATAGTTCCGCCATCGGCTACTTCAAAATAACCATTTCGAGTTTGTGTGGCCCCTGTAAAAGCTCCTTTTTCATGACCAAAAAGTTCACTATCTATTGTGCCTTCTGGTATTGCTCCGCAGTTTACAGCAATGTATTTACCATGTTTACGATGAGATAGAGAGTGTATGATTTTAGGAATACTTTCTTTACCTACACCACTTTCCCCGGTCACTAAAACCGAAATATCGGTTGGGGCTACCTGGATCGCTTTTTCCACGGCACGGTTTAACTTAGGATCGTTTCCTATGATTCCGAATCGTTGTTTTATGGCTTGAATTGATTCCATTTATGGAGTTTGTTTTTTTGTTTTAATTGTATGTCTACAGTTGTAATTAATTATTCTCAGAATATCCAATCGCTTCACCAAGTAAAGTTGCACTGGTGCACTCATCTATACGAACCATTACAAAATCACCAATTTGATATTCTCCTTTTGGAAATATAGCTACAATATTTTTTGTAGTTCTCCCGCTCCAATGTTGATCAGATTTTTTAGATTCTTTTTCAATTAATACTTCAAAAGTTTGTCCGAGATAGCTCTGATGTCTATATGCACAGTGTGTTCGTTGTAATGCAATAACTTCTGCCAGTCTTCGTTTTTTTACATCTTCAGGAACATCATCTTCTAATTTACGCTCGGCAAGTGTTCCTGGTCTTTCAGAATAAGCATACATATATCCATGTTCATATTTTACATATTCTAATAGAGATAATGTATCTTGATGATCTTCTTCTGTTTCTGTAGGGAAACCGATAATCATATCTTGAGTAATTGCGCAATCTGGGATTATTTTTTTAATATTATCAACCAAATCCATATACTCTTGTCGAGTGTGTAAGCGATTCATTTCCTTAAGAATACGATCACTTCCGCTTTGTATAGGAAGATGGATATGCTTACAAATATTTTTATGTTTTGCCATAATCTCTATTACATCTAGTGTCATATCCTGAGGATTAGATGTAGAAAAACGAATGCGTAATTTTGGATATCTCTCGGCTGCCATATCCAGCAATTTGGTAAAATCTACTGCTGTAGCTTTTTGAAAATCACTAGCGTTGCCAAAATCTTTTTTCAGACCACCGCCATACCATAAATAACTATCTACATTTTGCCCTAATAAAGTAATTTCTTTAAAATTTTTAGATACCAGATCATCTATTTCTTTTAAGATACTTTGGGGATCCCGACTACGTTCTCTACCTCTGGTAAATGGTACTACGCAAAATGTACACATATTGTCGCAACCACGGGTAATAGATACAAAGGCAGATACTCCATTGCTTTGTAAGCGAACAGGTGCAATATCACCATAAGTTTCTTCTTTAGAGAGGACAACATTAACAGCATTACGTCCTGCATCTACTTCTTCGATTAGGTTAGGGAGATCTTTATATGCATCAGGCCCAACTACAAGATCAACTATTTTTTCTTCTTCTAGGAATTTACTTTTTAGACGCTCTGCCATACAACCAAGAACCCCAACTTTCATTTTTGGGTTGATTCTTTTTACGGCATTATACTTTTCTAGTCTTTTTCTAACTGTTTGCTCAGCTTTTTCTCTAATAGAACACGTGTTTACTAATACCAAATCAGCATCTTCGAGATTCTGGGTGGTATTAAAACCTTGTTTAGCCAGAATGGAAGCGACAATTTCACTATCACTAAAATTCATCTGGCAACCGTAACTTTCTATAAAAAGCTTACGTTTATTTTCTTTGTTCTGATCAAGAGCAAGTGACTGTCCCTGTATGCTTTCGTCAATAATCTTCTCCATAAAAATAATTCCTTATCGATTGGGGTCAAATAGTGTGCAAAGATACTTTTTAATACGATTTATGACAAAGTGGCAGAGGTTTATTTTCTAAAAAATCTATATTTGATAACTTTCAACCCATAAATGTAGATGTAATGACAAATAAACTCTTTGAGAAAATAGAAAACAGTAAGCCTTTGGATTTTGGTGATATTTTTAATAAAAGTATTGAACTTTTTAAAAAAGTATGGCTTCAGGGATTTGTACACTTGCTTATTTCTATATTGATTATGCTTCCTTTATTTTTTGTGATGTATATTCCTATTATTGCTCTTGCAGGTTTATCAGGATTCGAAAGTAGTTATGGAGGATATGGTGACTACGGGTATCCTAGTGAAGAGCTATCTGTAGGTCTAATGTTTTTGTTTATTATATTGGTTTTGGTTATAACTATGATTGCTTCTGCACTTCAATTTGGGATTACAGCACATTTTTATAGGGTCTGTAAACAGGTAGATTTAGGTTTGCCAGAGACATCTTCATATTTTATGTTTCTTAAGGGGAAATATTTAGGAAAAGTGTTTGCATTGGCAATAGCAACATTTGGAATAGCGATTTTGGCTGCAATGCTATGCTACCTTCCGATTTTTTATGTAATGGTTCCTTTACAATTATTAGGAGTGATATTTGCCTTTCATCCCGAGTATAGCGCTTCAGATCTTATAAAAGCTAGCTTTAAACTGGGTAATAAAATTTGGGGTATTTCATTCGGCTTAATAATAGTAGCATCTATTTTATCTCAACTAGTTGGGATGGTATTATGCTTTGTAGGGATATTTTTTACAGCCTCTTTTGTTTTTATGCCAATCTACTTTATATATAAGGATGCATTAGGTTTTGAAGATGACGAATTTGAAAACAAAGAAACATTATTTGTAAAATAAAAAATAAGAAACCTGCTGATTGGCAGGTTTTTTTTAAACTAATTTTTTTGATAAAGAATCTTGATATCAAAAAATTGATATACTTTTGTCGTCAGAAATTAAAGGACTATGGCTAAGAATTTAGTGATTGTGGAGTCGCCTGCTAAGGCCAAAACAATAGAGAAGTTTCTTGGAAAAGATTATACAGTTGCATCCAGTTTTGGACATATTGCAGATTTACCTTCCAAAGAATTAGGGGTTGATGTTGAAGGGGATTTTAAACCCAAATATATCGTCTCCAAAGATAAGAAGGATGTCGTAAAAAAGCTGAAAGATCTTTCTAAGAATGCTGATATGGTATGGCTAGCAAGTGATGAGGACCGAGAGGGAGAGGCTATTGCGTGGCACCTTGCAGAGACTCTTAAATTAGATAAAGATAGAACGCGTCGTATCGTTTTTCATGAGATTACTAAAAATGCTATTCTTAAAGCGATAGAGAATCCTCGTTCTATAGATTATAACCTTGTAAATGCACAACAGGCCAGACGTGTTTTGGACCGTTTGGTTGGATATGAGTTGTCTCCCGTATTATGGAGAAAAGTAAAAGGAGGGCTATCTGCAGGAAGAGTACAATCAGTTTCAGTACGATTGATAGTAGAACGAGAGCGTGATATTTTAGGTTTTAAACCAGAAGCTTCATATAGGATTGATGCAGAGTTTTCTAATCAAGCAGGTAAATCTTTTAAAGCTAAGCTTCCTAAAAATTTTAAAACAAAAGAAGAGGCAGAGACATTTTTGAAGAAGAACCTTGGAGCATCGTTTAAGGTTGCAGATCTTTCTACAAAACCAGCAAAAAAATCACCAGCTCCGCCATTTACAACATCAACTTTGCAACAGGAAGCCTCGAGAAAATTGTACTTCTCTGTGAGTAAAACGATGACGATGGCTCAACGATTGTATGAAGCAGGTTTGATTACATATATGAGAACAGATAGTGTTAACCTATCTACAGAAGCTCAAAATGGTGCAAAGGCAGAAATTGATTCGGCCTACGGTAATGAGTATAGTAATCCAAGGCAATATAAAGGAAAATCTAAAGGAGCACAAGAGGCTCACGAAGCGATACGCCCTACAGACTTTTCAAGGCATAGTGTAAATGTTGATTATGATCAACAGCGTTTATATGAATTGATTTGGAAACGAGCTATTGCTTCACAAATGAGTGATGCCAGATTAGAAAGAACTAATGTAAGGATTGATGCTAATACACATAAAGAGCAATTTACTGCCAATGGTGAGGTTATAAAGTTTGAAGGCTTTCTGAAAGTATATTTAGAAGGTAATGATGACGAGGATGAAGAGCAAGAAGGAATCCTTCCCGCAATGAAAGTACAAGAAAGCTTGTTTAATAATTATATTTCTGCAACAGAAAGATTTACAAGAGCACCAGGACGATATACAGAAGCCTCATTGGTTAAAAAGCTAGAAGAACTAGGAATAGGAAGACCATCAACATATGCTCCTACGATTTCTACAATTCAAAATAGGAATTATGTAGAAAAAGGATCTAAAGAAGGAGAGGTTCGTAATTATATTCAGATGATTCTTTCGGGAGATTCTGTCAATGAGAAAAAACTATCTGAGAAAGTTGGTAGTGATAAAGGAAAATTAATTCCAACCGATGTAGGAATGGTAGTAAATGATTTTCTGGTAAATCATTTTGCTTCAATTCTTGATTATAATTTTACAGCAAAAGTAGAGCAGGATTTTGATGAAATAGCAGAAGGGCAGGAAGATTGGACCCATGTGATGAGAGAGTTTTATCAAGAGTTTCACCCAAGAGTAGAAGATGTGTCACAGAATGCAGAACGAGAAGTGGGAGAGCGTATTCTGGGAGAAGATCCAACTACTGGTAAAGTGGTTAGTGTGCGATTAGGTAAATTTGGACCAATGGTTCAGATTGGTACTGTTGATGATGAGGATAAGCCAAAATTTGCTAGTTTGCTTCCTGGTCAGACATTAGGTGGTGTTACTTTTGAAGAAGCAATGGATTTGTTTCAGTTGCCAAAAGAACTTGGTGAATATAAAGGAGAAACTATTGTAGTTAATAATGGTCGTTTTGGACCTTATGTGCGTTTTGGAGAAAAATTTGTTTCCTTAGAAAAAGGAGAAGATCCATTAAATACTTCTTTGGATAGAGCTATCGAGTTGATCGATGCTAAAGAAAAAGCAGATGCTCCAATATATGTATATGAAGACCTTCCTGTTCAAAAAGGTAAAGGCCGATTCGGTCCCTTTATTAAGTGGAACGGAATGTTTATCAATGTAAATAAGAAGTATGATTTTGATAATCTATCTGATGATGATGTTGTGTCACTTATAGAGGAAAAGAAACAAAAAGAAATTGATAAGGTTATTCATAATTGGGAAGAAGAAGGAATTCGGGTTGAAAAAGCCAGATGGGGTCGCAGTAATATTATAAAAGGCAAAGTTAAAATTGAACTACCTAAGACTGTTGATGCTTCAAAATTAACGCTGGATAAAGTAAAAGATCTTATAGAGAAAAATGCTCCCAAGAAAAAAACTGCAGCAAAAAAGAAAACTACAAAAAAGACCACTAAAAAGAAATAAACCAATATATGTCTTTCGAATTTCTTGTACCGGTTAGTGATTTAGTTGCCGCGCATACTAAGTTGCTTTCTGAACATGCATTAGGAAATCAAATTAAAATTCATACAACAGCTGATGGAGTACCGGATCTGGAAAAAATAGATGTCGCTATTCTCGGTATTCGAGAAAATAGAAATGACATTAATTTTTTAGGTGAAAGCCTAAGTTTTGATACTATTCGTAAATCATTATACGAGCTTTATCCCGGAAACTGGGGCACTAACATGGTAGATCTTGGAGATATTGCTCCAGGTAACGAAGTTAGTGATACTTACTATTTAGTGCAAGAGGTATTATCTGCATTACTTGTAAAAAATATTATCCCCATCATTATAGGAGGTAGTCAAGATCTGGTCTATGCACAATATAGATCCTTCGATATTTTAGAGCGAATGGTAAATTTGGTTAATGTGGATAGTAAATTTGATTTAGGAAATTCTTCTAAACCTATTGCTAATACTTCGTTTGTAGGTAAGATTATTGTAGAACAACCGTATAATTTATTTAACTATAGTAATATAGGCTATCAAACGTATTTTAATACTCAAGAAGAAATAGATCTGATCGAAAAATTATATTTTGATGCTTATCGTTTGGGAGAAGTTATTTCAGATGTAACTATTGTGGAGCCCATTATGCGAGATGCAGATATTGTTTCTGTAGATTTAGGAGTTGTGAATTCTACAAGTTTAAGCGGTCATACTGCTTCTCCTAATGGTTTTGATGGCCGCGAAATTTGTGCGATTTCGAGATATGCAGGGATTAGTGATAAGGTAAAAAGTTTTGGGATTTATGAATTTAAAAATTTCAAAAACGAAGAAACGGCCTCTTTATTGATCGCTCAGATGATCTGGTATTTTGTAGAAGGGATCAATTACAGATCTAACGAAGTTAATATTAAAAATTTAAAAACTACACTACATTATAATGTGCCAATAGAAGACGAAATTTTGTCTTTTTATAAGAGTATTATGACCGGAAGATGGTGGATAGAAATACCATTTATTTCGTCTGGTAATAATAAATTGAAAAGACATACGTTATTACCTTGCACGTACAACGATTATGAGCGAGCTTGTAATCAAGAAATACCTGAAAGATGGTATAAGGCAAAACAAAAAAACGAAGTTTAACATTTTTATTAGGTCGATTTAAGGTTTTTTTTAGAAAAAAATTGTTTTTCTGGAAATAAATAAATAGGTTTACGTCCTTAAATCTAGAAGATCTTAACCTAAAACACGTTATGAAGAAATTTGTATCACTCTTTGCTATTTTAGCAATGCTCTACAGTTGTGGTGGTGGAAACCGAGGAGAACTGGTAGGAGCACAAGGAAAAAAATGGCACCCGCAGAAACCATATGGCATGGCCCTCATCCCCGGAGGTTCGTTCATTATGGGTAAGTCGGACGATGATAAAGCAGCACTTGCAAACGCCCCTACAAGAATGGTTACGGTTCGTTCTTTCTACATGGATGAAACCGAAATCACCAATAGCGAGTATAGACAATTTGTAACTTGGGTTCGCGATTCTGTTATTAGAATGAGACTTGCGATAATGGCCGATGAATTAGGCAAAACCCCAGGAGATGATGGTATTGGCGAATTTGCATTCCTAGATGCTGATACCGAGAACATGTCTGTCTATGAAAAATATATGTACGATAACTATAGTGGTACAGGAGAAACTGGCTACGAAGGTAGAAGACTTAATAAAGATATAGATATCGAATGGGATGTAGATGATTATCTCGATGAGTTTTATGCCGAAGTTATGGATACTATGTATATTCCTCTTGAAGAATCTTATAATGGTAGACGTACTTTAGATGTAAGTAAATTCGAATTCAGATTTACATGGATGGATATCCAAGCTGCAGCACGTGCTAGAAAAGGTGGAAGAAAAGATTTTGTAAAAGAAGAAGTTATAAAAGTATATCCTGATACTACAGTTTGGATCAAGGATTTTAATTATTCATATAATGAGCCTATGCACAATGATTATTTTTGGCATAGTGCATACGATGACTACCCGGTGGTTGGTGTTTCTTGGGAACAAGCTAGAGCCTTCTGTCGTTGGAGAACTATTGAGAAAAATACCTTTCAAAAGAAAAAAGGTAAAGAATTCGTGAATTACTTCAGACTGCCTACAGAAGCAGAATGGGAGTATGCCGCTAGAGGAGGCCTTGAGTCAGCTACGTATCCATGGGGAGGCCCATATGCGTTAAATGATAGAGGTTGCTTCTTAGCAAACTTTAAGCCTCTTAGAGGAAATTACGCAGCAGATAACTTTTTATATACTGTAGAAGCCAAAACATTCGACCCTAATGATTATAACCTATATAACATGGCCGGTAATGTTTCTGAGTGGGTACAGTCGTCCTATGATCCCGCAGCTTACGAATATGTATCATCAATGAACCCAAATGTCAATGATGATGAAAATAAACGTAAAGTTGTTCGTGGAGGATCCTGGAAAGATGTTGCTTACTTCCTACAGGTAAGTACCAGAGATTACGAATACGCAGATTCTGCGAGGAGTTTTATCGGATTTAGAACAGTTCAGGACTACATGGGTACTGAATCGACTGGAGAAGCTAATACTCAAAATCAAAACTAAGTCCCAAAATTTTCTATCAACTTAATTACTAACCCTTTTTTAAAACTTTAAGATTTAAAAAAAACAAAACAAATTTATTATGGCAAATTCAAAAGCAAGCAAGAAATTAATGAACATGGTCTACGGTCTGGGAGCAGCCGTTGTAATATTAGGTGCACTTTTTAAAATTATGCACTGGACATTTGGTAACGAAATGCTTATCATTGGTTTGATTACTGAAGCATTAGTATTTACTGTTTCTGCATTCGAACCTGTAGATAGTGATCTAGATTGGTCTCTAGTATATCCTGAATTAGCAGGAGGGAACAAAAAAGATAAAAAAGAGAAAGAAACTCCAGAAGGATTATTATCTCAAAAATTAGATGATATGCTTAAGGAAGCTAGACTTGATACTGGCCTTATGAGTAGTCTTGGTGAAAGTATCCGTAATTTCGAAGGAGCAGCAAGAAACCTTGGTCCTACAACAGATGCTATTGCTGGAACTAAAAAATATAGTGAAGAGATGGCAAGTGCAGCGTCGCATCTTGAGTCTTTAAATAGCTTATATAAAGTTCAGTTAGAATCTTCTTCACGTCAGGCTGAAGCTAATCAAGCTATAGCTGATAATGCATCTAGACTTAAAGATCAGATGGAGAGCCTTACTAGTAACCTTTCTTCTCTTAATGGAGTATATGGTGGTATGTTAACTGCAATGAACAGAAGTTAACATTTTTATTAATCAAAATATAGTATAATAACTACCAAAATCTAAGAAGAATATGGCAGGAGGAAAATTATCCCCAAGGCAGAAGATGATTAACCTGATGTACTTGGTTTTCATCGCGATGATGGCATTAAATATGTCAAAAGAAGTATTAACTGCATTTGGTTTGATGTCAGAAAAATTGACAGAATCAAATGAGTTAGCTACCCAACGAAATACTGGATTTATGGCAGGTCTGGCCGAAAAGGTTTCAGAACAGCCAGAAAAATATACCCCATTAAAAGAAAAAGCAGATCAGATTAGTGTTTTATCTAATGAATTTAATGCATATCTAGATCAACTTAAAGCCGAATTGGTTGACGACCGAGATGATCCTACTGATTATGAAACTATGGATAGACCAGATAGGTTAGATCAAAAGTTTTTTGAAGGTGGTAAAGTTACTGCCGGAGCTCAGGAGTTTTTAGATAAAATTGCAAAGTATAGAGATGGTGTATCTGCTGCAATCAAAGAAGTAAAAGAAGTTGATGCTTCTGTTGCTGATGATGTGGTTAAAACCTTTTCTACTAGTGATGTAAAAGACAGATCTGGAGTAAATAAAAAATGGTTAAATTATAGTTTTGAAGGATTTCCTTTAGTTGCTTCTTTAACCAAGCTTACTCAAATGCAAGCTGATGTTAAAACAACAGAAAGTAAAGTGCTTTCAGCTTTATTAGCTGGACAGCAAGCTTCTGAACTTTCTTTTAGTAACTATGAAGCAATCGTAGTTGCGGATAAAACTGCATTCTTTAGTGGAGAGAGTTTTAAAGGAAGAATCGTTCTAGGACGTTTTGATGCTACACTTAAACCAACCAAAGTAATGGTTAATGGTAAAGAGCAAACAGAAGTTACAAACGGACAAATCATGTTAGATTTCCCAGCAGGAAATGTTGGAGAAAGAGATGTGGCTGGAGAACTTCAATTTAAAGAAGGAGATTCTACTGTAACAATACCTATTAAGAGTTCATATACTGTTATCCCTAGACCAAATTCTGCTGTAATTTCTGCAGATAAAATGAATGTGGTATATCGTGGAGTTAATAACCCAATGACAATTTCTATTCCTGGTGTACCAGCTGTAAATGCTTCTGCCCCTGGACTAAGAAAAACTGGAGGAGCAGGAAAATATATGATGAATGTTACTGCTGTAAAAGCTCGTGAAGTTAATATCAAAGTTAGTGGTAAACTAGCAAATGGTACTACAGTAAGTGATAGTAAGAAATTTAGAATTAAAGGTATACCAAGACCTGTAGGAACAGTACGTGGTGAAGATGGAGCAATCAAAATGGCAAGAAATGCCTTAGAAATTTCATCTGTAGGTGCGATTCTGCCTGATTTTGACTTTGATATTAAATTAAAAGTTACTGGATTTAAATTTAAAGTAGAAGGACAACCTACAGTAAGTGTTCCTGGAGGTAGGCTTAACGCTAAAGCAAAATCAGCTTTGCGTAAAGCAAAAAGAGGTTCTTCTGTTCAGATTATTGATATAAAAGCGCGGTTGGCTAATAGCTCTGGATATAAGTTGAAAAAAATATCTCCGGTTATTATTGAGTTAACGAATTAAAAAATAAACTTACGTAGTTATGAATTTGAGAAATTTTGTATTAACCGTTTTTGGTCTATTGATTTCTTCTCTTTCTTTCGGACAGGCAAATGTTTTAAATGCCAATAACCCTGATGAGATAGGAAAGAAAACTCAAGAACAGATTTTATATGACAATGATCGTCCTTTAGAGTACGGATATGTAGATAAACGTGACGTATTGTGGGCAAAAACAACTTGGGAAACTATTGACCTTGATGAACGAATAAATTTCCCATTGTACTATCCTATTGATACGTTTAATATTGGTGCTAATCGTCGTTCTTTATATGATGTATTGGTAACAAATATTAAAAACGGAAAAATCAAAAATATTTATTCAGATTCATATTTTACTGAGACACGTACTTTTGAAGATCTTCAATCTACAATGTCTAAAATAGACACTACCGATTTAGGATTTGAGCAATATAATGCAGGAGAACAAGTAGATCCTCAATACATTAATAGAAGAGATATTACTTCTGCAGATATTTCAGAATACAAAATAAGAGGATATTGGTATTTTGATAAAAGACTAGGAGAATTAAGATACAGATTGCTTGGATTAGCACCTGTGGCTCCCGATGTTAACTTTATCGATGATGATGAGCCAGATATGGTTGCATTATTCTGGATATGGTATCCTGATGCTAGAGAAATATTTCATAATGCAATGGCATTTAATAGAAAAAATACATCTATGCCGTTTACGTATGATCATATTCTTAATGCAAGACGCTTTAATTCTGTGATTTACAAAGAAGATAATATTCAAGGTGACCGCGAAATTAAGGATTACGTTATTGATAATGCCTTAATGCAACTACTTGAAAGTGAGAGAATTAAAGAGAGTATCCGAAATTTTGAAATGGATATGTGGAGTTATTAACGACTTTAGTATTCTTCAATAAATAATAGATAAAACGCCCAACTATAGTTGGGCGTTTTGTTATTTTTGAACTATGTTAACATGAGTTCGGGATAATAAAATCATTGTATCTGACGATTTTTTATTAATCAGATTCTTATTTCATACTCACGCTTTATTATTAAGTTATTGACATTGAATATTTTTAATTGCATAAATTGAGAAGTGAATGGTATTAGATTATATTGTTGTAGGATTGGGGTTATCGGGGTTATCTTTTGTAGAAGAATTAGAAAATCATAATAAATCATATGTGGTTTATGAAGACTCCTCACAGAAATCATCAAGAGTAGCAGGAGGTCTGTATAATCCTATAATTTTAAAACGTTTTACCATGGCTTGGCAAGCCTCCGAGCAGATTGAAACGGCAGTCTCTTTTTATAAAAATGTAGAAACCAAACTCAAAAAAAAATTAGTTTTAGAACTACCAATATTACGTAGGTTTAATGCTGTTGAGGAGCAAAACAATTGGTTTGAAGCTTGTGATAAACCAGTTTTAGGAAAGTTCCTTTCTTCAGAATTAATTCGAAATACGAATACAGCTTTAGATATCCCATTTCAGTATGGAAAAGTAAAACATACGGGAAAGATTAATATTAGCAATATGCTGTCTGCCTATGCAAAAAACCTTAAAGAAAATAACACTCTAAAAGATGAATCTTTTGAGTATGATAAAATAATCATAGAAGAAGATTGTATTAAATATAAAGATGTAAAATGTAGGCATATTGTATTTTCTGAAGGTTTTGGAATAAAAAAGAACCCATTTTTTAATGAGTTACCACTATATGGTAATAAAGGCGAGTATATAATTATTAAATCTAAAGAGCTTAAACTGCAGGAAGCGATAAAATCTTCAATATTTATTATTCCTCTGGGGGATGATTTGTATAAAGTAGGTGCAACGTATAACAATCAGGATACATCTCCTGAAATAACAAGTATTGCCAGAGAAGAATTACAAAAGAAGCTGGAAAAGTTTTTAAAAGCACCCTATGAAGTGGTAGACCAGGTAGCGGGGATACGGCCTACAGTAAGAGATCGAAGACCTTTGATAGGGACACATGACAAGTATGCTAATATGCATGTTTTAAATGGTATGGGTAGTAGAGGGATACTTTTGGCCCCTACTATGGCAAAGGTGTTATACAGCCATATAGAAAAAGGAATTTCTTTGGATAAGGAAATAGATTGTAAACGGTATAGTAACCTATGAAGAATGTTCTTCTTTTTTGTAGTGCATAAAAAAGTTAATCCAGATATTTCGGGACAACCTTAAAATAACAGGTAAAAAACCAATCATTGTTCCAGAAATTATAAGAAAAGTCGCGATTAGATCCAGCTTAAAAATGAGGTTACTAATCACAAAAGCTGCCACTGCAAAAGCAATCCCTACAGGATAACTTACATACATAGCTCCATAAAAAAAAGAAGGTTCTATTTTATATTTGGTGCCACAATGACTACAGCGTTCCTGCATTTTTAACGTTTGACTTAATTTATAAGGATTGGATTCCTTGTACATACTTTCTTCCTGGCATACAGGACAACTACCAGTTATAATACTATAAATTTTTGTTCCTTTTAAGAAGTTCATGAGCGTTTTTATTCTAACGCAAAATTAATCATCTTTGCACAAAATATTCAAAAGCAGATGTTAAACATACATAACTTATCGATTTCGTTTGGAGGGGAGTACCTTTTTGAAGAAATAAGCTTCAGATTAAATGCAGGAGATCGAGTTGGATTGATAGGAAAGAATGGTGCGGGAAAGTCTACCATGCTTAAGATTTTGTCTAAAGAGCAAGAACCAGATTCTGGTCAGATTGCTATGGATAAAGAGGTGAAGATAGGTTTTTTAAAGCAAGATATAGATTTTGTATTAGGGCGTACAGTCTTAGACGAAGCCTATGAAGCGTTTATAGAAATTAAGAAAGCAGAGCGAGATATTGATGCAATCAATGCTCAGCTGGCAGAACGTACAGATTATGAAAGTGAAAAATACAACCAGCTAATTACCGATTTAAGCGATCTTACACACCATTATGAGATCTTGGGTGGGTATAACTATCAAGGAGAAACAGAAAGAGTTTTACAAGGCCTTGGGTTTGCTCGTGAAGATTTTAATAAGCTTACAGATACGTTCTCTGGTGGATGGCGTATGAGAATCGAACTAGCAAAGTTGTTATTACAGAATAACGATATTTTACTATTAGATGAGCCTACAAACCACTTGGATATAGAATCGATTATCTGGCTAGAGAATTTTTTAAAAAATTATGCAGGAGTAGTAGTTATTGTTTCACATGATAAAATGTTTCTGGATAATGTAACCAACAGAACTATAGAAATCTCTTTGGGACGTATCTATGATTATAACAAACCTTATTCTAAATATTTGGTGCTTCGTAAAGAAATAAGAGAGCAACAACTGGCAACACAAAAGAATCAATCTAAGCAGATAGAACAGACCGAAAAGCTGATCGAGAAGTTTAGAGCCAAAGCTTCTAAAGCTTCTATGGCACAATCTTTAATTAAGAAATTGGATAAGATTGATAGAATAGAAGTAGATGAAGATGATAATGCAGTAATGAATATTAGTTTTCCTATACATGTACAACCAGGAAAAGTAGTTATTGAAGCCGATAGTGTAGGCAAAAGTTATGGTGATAAAGAAATCCTTAAAGATATTGATTTACTGGTAGAGAGAGGGTCTAAAATAGCATTTGTAGGTCAGAATGGCCAGGGTAAATCAACATTGGCTAAGATTATCATTGATGAAATTGCATATACAGGAGAGTTTAAGTTGGGGCATAATGTTCAGATAGGATATTTTGCTCAGAATCAGTCAGAATATCTGGATGGAGAATTAACTGTTCATGACACTATGATTCATGCAGCCGATGAAAAAACACGAACCAAGGTTCGTGATATGTTAGGATCCTTCTTGTTTAGAGGTGATGAAGTGGATAAAAAGGTAAAAGTACTTTCTGGAGGAGAGAGAAACCGATTAGCACTATGTAAAATGCTCTTACAGCCTTTTAATGTATTGGTGATGGATGAACCAACAAACCACCTGGACATCAAATCTAAAAATGTATTAAAAGAAGCTTTGAAAAATTTTGATGGAACCCTGATTTTGGTATCACATGATAGAGATTTTCTACAAGGATTAAGTAATACCGTTTATGAATTTAAGAATAAAAAGATAAAAGAATATCTAGGAGATATAAATTTCTATTTAGAAGAAAAAAGAATTAATGATCTTAGGGATATAGAAAAGAAAGATAAACAAGAGAAAATAGCTTCTGATACCAAAGAAACGGCAAAGCAATCCTATCAGGATCAGAAAAAAGTGAAATCGCTTAGTAATAAGTTGAGTAATATAGAATCTAAAATCAATAAACTCGAAAGAGAAATTAAAGAAATTGATGTAGAACTGGCGATCAATTACGATCAAACTATTGCGCAACCCAACTTTTTTGATAATTATCAGGCAAAAAAAGATCTCCTGTCTTCTCTAATGGAAGATTGGGAAACATTACAAGAAGAAATGGATGCATTAAACGATGTATAACGAGTTGTTTATTTTCTCTTCTAATTTTATTTTTATTATCGTGACTCTATATAGGTAAACCTATTTATAGTGTAAAAATCTCTTGTGTTAACTTTTATGAGTTCTTTAACTGCATTCCAAAGGTGTGGTTGATAGTTTTGTAGCAATTCTACAAAAAGTGTGGTTACAGATATACTATGAGAAAAATTATACTTTCAATCCTTGGGATACTTTTGATTGTGGCAGCTTATTTTGGTGCCAGAACAATAATAGACAGTAAAAAAAGATTTAGACCCAAACCTGCAAAAGTGATAAAAACTGTTTTTGTAGATACGGTAAAAAATAAGACTATTCCTATTAAAATTGCAGCAAATGGTAATTTAACTGCAAAAAGAAGATTAGAACTATACGCCGAGGTTCAGGGGATTTTTAAAGGGGGGACTCACTTATTTAAAACAGGGCAAAAATATCAAAGAGGACAAGCATTGATAAGGATTGATGCATCAGAATATTATGCTAGTGTGCAATCTGCCAAGAGTAATTTATACAATCTGGTAACTTCTATTATGCCGGATTTGCGACTGGATTATCCAGATATTTATGAAAAATGGCAAGGATACCTCAATACTTTTGATATGAGTAAAGCCACACCAAAACTGCCAGAAATTACTTCAGAAAAAGAAAAATATTTTATAACAGGAAGAAATATTTATACCACCTACTACAATGTAAAAAACCTGGAGCAGCGATTGGCAAAATATACCATCTCTGCCCCTTTTAATGGGGTACTTACCGAAGCTCTGGTAACCGAGGGAACTTTAATTCGCCAGGGACAAAAATTAGGAGAGTACATCGATACCAAAGTATATGAAATGCAGGTTGCTATCGGGAAGGAATATGGAGACCTACTTCGTGTTGGTGAATCGGTAGAACTTTCTAACCTTAATAAAACAAGGACATTTACAGGAAAAGTGTCCAGAATTAATAGTAGCGTTAATCAAGCTACCCAGACCATTACAACTTTCATCGAAGTAGCAGATCCTTCTCTTAGAGAAGGTATGTATCTCGAAGCCAATCTTGATGCTAAGAAAGAAGAAAATGCTATCGAAATTGAAAGAGGATTGCTTCAGGAAGGAGATAAAATATTTGTGGTAAGAGATAGTATTCTTGATGTTATAGATGTAAAACCAGTATATTTTTCTGATAAAAAAGTGGTTCTTAAGGGAATTCCTGAAGAGACCATAATTTTATCCAAAAGTGTTCCGGGAGCATATGCAGGAATGCTGATTAAGATCTACCAGGAAAAGAAAGAAAATAATAATGTGCATAGTGATAGCTCTGCTAGTACAGCTAAAAAACAATAGTGATGCGTAAAATTATTGCTTTTTTTATTAAATATCACGTAGCGGTAAATGTGATTGTACTTGCATTTTTTGCATTTGGAGTTGTAGGAGCATTATCCCTAAAATCTTCCTTTTTTCCGCTAATTGATTCCAAAAACATCACTATAAATATTATATATCCAGGAGCTTCTCCATTAGAAGTAGAAGAAGGGATTGTACTTAAGATAGAGGATAACCTAAAAGGATTGGATGGAGTAGAACGTGTAACCTCAACTTCTAGAGAAAATAATGGAACTATAAATGTTGAAATCGAAAAAGGAAAGAACATCGATTTCATGCTGTTAGAAGTAAAAAATGCAGTAGATCGTGTACCTTCATTTCCAACAGGTATGGAACCTTTGGTAGTCGCAAAACAAGAAGCAATTCGACCGACCATCAATTTCTCTATAAGCGGAGATAATATACCATTGGTTACTCTCAAAGAGATTGCAAGACAGGTAGAAAATGATCTTCGTGGGATAGAAGGGATTTCCCAAATTTCTGTGAGTGGCTATCCTGCAGAAGAAATTGAGATCGCCATAAATGAAAAAAACCTATTAGCATATAATCTTAGTTTTAGTGAAGTAGCACAAGCAGTAAGTAGAGCCAATATTCTAACTACCGGTGGGACCATAAAAACAGACGCAGAAGAATATCTAATCAGAGCAAATAATCGTTCGTATTATGGTAATGAGCTTTCTAATCTGATTGTACGTGCAGATGCTACGGGAAGTGTGATACGTCTTAAAGATGTAGCAGAGATACGTGATCGTTTTTCAGAAACCGCTAATGCCACCTATTTTAATGGAGATTTGGCTGTTAATGTCGAAATCACAAGCACAAATACCGAAGACCTTATTTCTTCAGCAGAAAAAGCAAAAGAGTATATAGCAGAATTTAATGAGAAGTATAATAACGTACAACTTAATGTGATTAGTGACCGATCTATTACATTAGTACAGCGTACAGAACTTCTTACAGAAAATGCTATCATCGGAATGTTGCTGGTACTTGCTTTTTTATCCTTATTTCTTAATACACGTTTAGCATTTTGGGTAGCTTTTGGGCTTCCCATAGCCTTTTTGGGAATGTTTATTTTTGCAGGCTCATTTGGTGTGACTATAAATGTATTATCTCTATTCGGAATGATCATCGTAATTGGGATTTTGGTAGATGATGGGATTGTAATAGCAGAAAATATCTATCAACATTACGAAAAAGGAAAAACCCCGGTACAAGCTGCCATAGATGGTACTATGGAAGTAATACCACCCATTATTTCTGCTATTATTACTACGATACTTGCTTTTGGTATTTTCCTGTTTTTAGATGGTCGTATAGGAGAATTTTTTGGAGAAGTTTCTGTAGTTGTAATTCTCACATTAACAGTTTCTCTAATCGAAGCTTTGATTATTCTACCGGCCCATTTGGCACATTCCAAAGCGCTTAAACCACAAGATTCAAAACCTAAAACAGGAATTGGACAACTATTTGCAAAATTACGGTATATCAATACGTTTGGAGATGCTATTATGCGATGGTTACGAGATAAAATTTATAGCCCGGCATTACGTTTTTCATTGCAAAATAAACTCTTTACGTTTTCGCTTTTTATTGTCCTTCTTTTTCTAACTATAGGTACCGTAGGAGGAGGAATCGTTCGAACTTCTTTTTTCCCTCAGATAGCAAGTGATCGAATATCAATTAATCTGGCAATGCCTAACGGAACCAATGAAAAGATAACAGATAGTATCATTTCTTTGATAGCAGAAAAAGCCTGGGAAACTAATGAAGAGCTAACAGAACAGTATTTAAAAGGACCCGAATATGCGGGTAAGAAATTATTCAAAAATGTGATTACCAATATAGGCCCCGGGTCGTCTTCGGCTTCATTAGTTGTTAATTTACTACCAGGAGAAGAGCGTCCCGATGCGGTAGGGTCGGCTATGGTTACAGACCTTATTAGTAAAAAAATGGGAGAAGTAGCTGGTGTAGAAAGCCTTGTGTATGGTAGTGGAGGTAACTTTGGTGGAAGACCGGTTTCAGTTTCATTATTAGGGAATAATATAGCAGAGCTGAAAGCTGCTAAAGCAGAGTTAAAAGGTGCATTAGTTAATAATTCATTACTGAAGGATGTTACGGATAATGACCCTGCAGGAATTAAAGAGATTCGCATAGAATTAAAAGAAAATGCATATTTACTGGGGTTAAATCTTCGGGATATTATGACGCAGGTGCGTGCAGGATTTTTCGGAGTGCAGGCACAACGTTTTCAACGTGGGCAGGATGAAATTAGAGTTTGGGTTCGATATGATCGGAATAATCGTTCTTCAATATCTAATCTGGATGATATGCGTATTACTACAATTAGTGGAGAACGAGTACCACTTAACGAAATTGCAACGTATAGCATAGAAAGAGGTGATGTAGCAGTTAACCATCTCGAAGGACGTCGTGAAATACAGATTTCTGCAGATTTAAAAGATGCAGAAACTACCAGTGCAACAGATATATTACAAGAAATTCGTACGGTGACTATGCCAGAGATTATTTCTAAATATCCAACAGTAACACCATCATATGAAGGACAAAATAGAGAAGCAGGTAAACTTTTGGGGTCTTTAAGACCTGTGGGGCTTACCGTACTTGCATTGATTTATATAACCATTGCATTTACGTTTAGAAGCTATAGTCAACCATTATTACTCCTATTACTTATTCCATTAAGTTTACCAGCAGTGGCTTTAGGACATTGGGCACATAATTTTCCTATCAATATATTATCCATGTTGGGTATTATTGCTCTTATAGGAATTATGGTTAATGATGGCTTGGTACTTATTGGTAAGTTTAATAGTAATCTTCGGGAAGGGTTGAGTTTTGATGAATCAATTTATCAGGCAGGAAGATCACGTTTTCGAGCTATTTTTCTTACCTCACTTACCACTATTGCCGGGTTAGCACCTTTATTATTAGAAAAAAGCAGGCAAGCGCAATTTTTAAAACCTATGGCTATTTCTATAGCCTATGGGATTGGTTTTGCGACCATATTAACCCTATTGCTGTTACCATTATTTTTATCGTTTAGTAACAATGTAAAAGTAAGAACCAAGTGGTTAGTTACCGGAAACAAGATTACCAAAGAAGAAGTAGAACGCGCCATTAAAGAACAAAAAGAAGAGAATGAAGAGCATCATGAATTGCAAGGGTAGTAGCATACTAAAATTAGTGTTCTTTCTGTTTTTGATTTCTGGAAATGTAATCAGTCAGCAATTAACAAAGCAGGAAGCAATACGACTTACCTTAGAAAATAACTTTGGAATATTAATCGCTACCAATAACATAGCTGTAGCAAAAAACAATAAAGGAGTTCTTAATTCTGGATATCTACCTACGTTAACCGGTAATGCCGGAGCGAATTATCAATCTGCCAATAGCACAACATCTTTTGGAGGAGCGATAAACCCCAATACGGGAGAGCCTCGTTCTGATATTGAAATTGAAGATGCAGAAACGCAACGGTATAATGCAGGGTTAAATCTTAATTATACGTTATTTGATGGTTTGGGGCGTTTTTATAATTATAAGAGATTAAAAGAGCAATATAATCTCACAGAATTACAGGCGAGGGAGACTATAGAAACTACGATTTTGCAATTATTCTCTGTATATTATGAAGTCGCCAGGTTGTCTGAAAATAAAGAGATTCTCGAAGAAACACTTCGTATTTCGAAAGAACGTATTTTAAGATCTAATTATCAGTTTGAATACGGTCAGAATACAAAACTTAATGTGCTTAATGCAGAAGTTGATGTCGCTAATGATAGTATTAATTTACTAAATACAAGGCAGCAATTAATAAATACAAAAAGAGATCTGAATGTAATTTTGGATAATGATCTGGCATATGAATTTGAGGTGGATACCATTATAAAATTTATCCCAAAACTGGAGTTAGAGGAGTATCTATCAAAATCGACAGAGAATAACATAACGCTTTTACAAAATGAAAGTAATATTCGAATTAGCGATTATGATATCAAAGTAAGTAAATCTGGATATTTACCTAGCATAGGATTAACGGGATCATATGGCTGGAATGAAAATCGAAATCCGCCTTCAGCATTCTTTCCTGGTAATGTTTCAGATACTTACACACTAGGGGCGGGAGTAAGCCTTACCTGGAATCTCTTTGACGGAGGCAATACGATTACCAGAGTAAAAAATGCAAAAATAGCATTGGATAACCAGGAGATTATAAAAAACCAAATAGAGAAAGAAGTAAATAGAGATATTGCCAATGCACTAGGGAATTATGAAAATCGTTTGAGTGTGTTTAAGATTCAGCAGCAGAATGTAATCACGAATCAAAATAATTTTGAGCGTTCGCAAGAACGTTTTAAACTAGGTCAAATAACTTCTATAGAATTTAGACAAGCGCAGATCAATCTGATTTTGGCAGAAACCAATAAGAATTCGGCAAAATACGATGCAAAAATTGCAGAACTTCAGCTATTACAGTTAACGGGGCAGTTGTTGAATATAGAATTCTAAGGAATAGAATACCAGTCTAGATAAATTTTATAGAATATCAAGGTGTCACTTTGAGTGATTTTTAAAGAAAATTATTAAAATCAAACTCTTGATCATATAAAAGAATAAGAGGTGTTATATTTAGTTTATGTTCGAATACCATTTTCAATGTCCATATTGCTGGGAGGAAATATCGATGCTTTTGGATCCTTCTGTACCGTATCAGGTATATGTTGAAGACTGTGAAGTATGTTGTAACCCTATGGAGTTGCATCCACGATTTGAGGATCAGGAATTAGTATCTTTTGAAGCATTGAATATCGAACAATGATACTAAATAGCTTACTTCAAGGTGGTTATAATATGTTTACTTTTTTTTAATAAAAATAGTATTGTTTAAATTAAAAATGATTGTATATTTGCACTCCGATTACAAGATGAGATATGAACAGGATATAATCGGCAGTTCTTATAAAAGAAAATTTACAAATCAGGTTTCTGATTTACATAATATACATCGCGGGATAGAGCAGTAGGCAGCTCGTCGGGCTCATAACCCGAAGGTCACAGGTTCGAGTCCTGTTCCCGCTACTACATAACCTCTTCATATTGAAGGGGTTATTTTTGTTTTTAGTGGTTTTTTCTTCTTGAAAACCTTCAATTTTTTAGGTTTACGTACAGCATTTACGTACAGTTTTTATTAAAAAAGTCCAATGAGAGAGATTTTTCTCTATAAACAGGTTCAGTAGTTGGAGTTAGTATTTTTACTATAAACAATTGATAGTTAATGTTTTGAATGAAATTTAGACTTTGAAATTAATCAATACTTTTATTTATAAAAATTGTGTCCTTCGGGTGAAGTACCCGAGATGACTCTGAAAATTATTTTTACAGACAAATTTTGAATGTTTTTATGCTTATTAGGTAGTAACTATGGAAATATTAAATTAGTAAGACAAACTTCCAATATATTCTCAGTTAATTCGATAGTCTCAATTTGTATCCTGGTATTATCTTGGTTTGTCTATAGATTTATTAAAAAACTTTTTAGGACTGGCTAAGTACTAACCTAGTCCACTAATGATGTACTCATAAATCTCATTGTTTTGATAGCCAAAAGGGTCTTTAAAACTTTTCGTTATGTGTTTTGGTTTTGCTATAATTTCTCTTTCTATCATTTCATTGATGGTATTGTAGAAGTCCATAGAAGTTTTACCAACCAATAGCGGAGAAAGATTTATATCTGCTTTCCATAGTTTCAATATTTTCTCAAATCCACTTAGGTATAGATAGTCTTTGGTAAATCCACCACCTCTAAAAATCCTTGTCACTATGATGTATGCATCATTAGTTGAAACACCATGTCGATTAACTAGGAAATTGAAGCATTCAATGAAATCAGCCCCACTACACATCATATCCGTAATAACTACTCTGAATGCTATTTTTTTTAGCCTTTTCAAAGTAATGTTTCCACTTAGATATTCAGATAAAATGGCTAATCCTTCTTGGGTCATGGTATTCATTGGTAGACCAAGATTGAAAATATTTAGTTTCTCATCTGAAGAGTTTTGTGTAGTTACCATGTGTACGCCAATTTCATGTTCTATGAGTGCATTGGCTTCTTTTCTAGTGAATTTAGCATCTGGTCGAATTAAGATTGTCTTTTTTGAGTTCAGTACCATTACTTGAGAAATTACTCGCTTACTCAGTTCAATTTTACAATCGATTCCGTATTCATCTAGTGCATTTTTAAATGCGCCCATGGCTTCATCCATCGATAGAAAAGGTACTCTTTTTGGTTCACTAGGGATAGATGGCAAGTGAAGAATATATTGAGCATTGGTTAAGTCTTTCTTACTTGGTCTTCCGAAATATCGGAGGGAGTTGTATAAGAACTTCTTTGTACCTAGTGCTGATAATAGATCAATCTTATCAAAGTAACTATTGATTACTGACTCATATAGTTCACGAATAGAAACATCAGATATATCCTGTGTTCTTAGTGTACTTAATTGCTGTTTTAGCTCAAATGGATTGATTTTAATGGGTGCATACTTAAACTTAGGAGGTTTGGCGTATTTATTTTTGATAAACCGCTTTTGTTCAGAGTTCGTGTTGATTGGATTGACGTAAGCCAATAATTCAAAACCTTTCAATAATTTGAAAAGCTTCTTATCTACAGAAACAATAGCTGGATCGGTTTTCTTATCTAATAAATGCACGCTGTTTTTAGATCTCCAATTGGTGTTTTCCTCACTGAAATATTGTGCGTTATTAAGAATTGCTCGTTTTAGTTTTTGCTGTAATTCTCGTATTAATTTAGGATAATCTTCACCTGTTAATTCATTGCTATAAACTTTTTTAATTTCCGTAGCTAGCACAAGTGTATTAGAAAAGTTTTGAGTAATAAATTCAAGATTATAACCTCTACCAAAGAACACATCATTGATTGCCGTCTGATTCTCTATACCTGTTAGCGAAATAGCACTTAATTCGGCGACCCAGTTTTCAATAAATGTTTCATATTTCGCACTATCAATGCGTTCTGTACCTATATTAAAAAGTGGTACAGTCCTATCCCAACGTTGGTAGTTATAAGAGTGTAAATCATAAACGATACAAGAATCATATAGCTCTTCTAGCTTCTTGATCAATGCATGGATGACTTTGTAAAAGTTATGATGCTTTTGAAGACTTGCTTGTTTTTCTGCTGGCGTAAGTGGACGTTTCCATACTTGTTTACCCCATGCTTCATCGTAGATGCAATCTTCTGGCTTTCTATTGAGATCATACTCAAAACGAGAGTCCAATCCGACTATTGTAATAGGTAAAGAGTCGATAAATTGACCAGTATGTGGATCTTCTTCATACCATCGGTTATAATCATCGATGGCAATTTTGTTTCTTAACCGATCTCGAAGGTTACCACCATCATGAATGGCCGTACAGCAATAGGGTACATACTTATTGATTTTTATACTGAAAGAATTATCCGGAGCTATAGCTTCAAAGGTCTTCTTTTGCTCTATTAGCTTAATTATCTCACTAATTTTTAATTGCTGCATTTTCTAATAGTGTTTCAGGTCTAAAATCCTCTTTTAACTTATTTTTGCTTTTTACTACTTTTTCCAAATAGCCTAAAATCTTTTCTTGCAGTTTAACTTTATTAAGCCTATTTATGTCTGTGATTGTACCTGGACTCATTACATTGACTTCGATCAATTTACCATTAATCAAATCAAGACCTGCAAAGTAAATACCATCTCTCACCAATTTTTCACCAATCTCCCTACACAACATCTTGTCTGCTTTTGTCAATTTGTATTTTTCGACTGCTCCTCCAACTGAAATATTAGATCGTACATCACCTTGGACAGGTCTCCTTCTTAATGCACCAATAGGCTCTCCATTTAGCATCAAAATCCGAACATCTCCCTCTTCAGCACCTTCTACGTATTCTTGAAGAATTACATAGTTGGAGTGATCTTTACCGTGATTAATATAAAAATCTAACAAAGAACGGATATTTTGCATGGCAGCTTTTTCAATAATGATAACGCCACTACCCCCATAACCATCCAACGGCTTCATAATCATCTTATCATTCTCTGATTCTTTGATTATGCTTAAGAGATAATCAATGTTTTTAGAAACATATGTAGCAGGTATAAGCTCATGATTAGGGTCGAAGTAGGCGGCAGTATAAATCTTATTATTAGCTTCTCGTAATCCATCAATTGCATTGATAATAAAAACGTCATCTTTTATAGAGTCCAAGAAATTCAAAACCAAACCATCTAATGGAGGGTTGTCACGCATAAATATTACATCAAACTCATTCAACGCTCTCATTTCAGACTTAAATTCTACTGTCTTATAAAAAGAAGTCATACTTTTAGAGAGTTTTTCTTTGAGTGATATGTTCTTACACAAACTAAGAGTAATACTATTTCTAATAGTCAAGTTAGAAGGATCGGTAATTGAAACCTCATGACCTCTTTTAACAGCTTCATGTATGATTCTGATTGTAGAATCTTGTGATGGACGGACTTCTTCCCAAGGATACATGATAAAGCATATTTTTATTTTCATATTTTTTTTTCGTGATTAAAGAAGTAAATTTTGTCTTTTATAAAAGTATTTTACATTTACTGTTCTAACAATTCTAAACCAATAATAGTTCTAATTATATACTCTTGTTCGTCACCATCTTCCTCAATTTCAATTTCGATTTCAGAATTAAAAATGATGTTAAAGGTTTTTCCCACATATTTATTATTACTTAAGTTGTATTTTTTAAGCATTTCAGGGGTAATTCTAGGAAAAGAAATGGTATCTTCTTTATTATGTCCATTTAGATAGGTAAAAGTGAAATTTTCCTCATCAAAATTATCAAAAAAACCTTTAATAGTTTCAGTGCCTTTATCAATATCTTTTTGTGCTTGTACTGTATATATGCCAAGAAACATTGTAAACATTACGAACACTACTTTTTTTAAGTTTTTCATTGTATTAAATTATAAGTTTTTAATCAATTTGTAATCCAAAATTTTAACCTCCTATCTAGATAAAAATCTTGTTTAATACGTCTATTTTTTCGTGGCAATACCAACTAGTACTAATAATGTCGCGTATCATTTTGTTCTTTTTTAGTCTAAATTCTTTGTTCATATTTTGCATAGCTACTGCTATGCAAAACAATCACTGCCTTATCAATTCAAATTGATATAATAAACTTTAAGCTAGTTCTAATTTTTCAATCTTATATGTGATAAAATCGTCATCGTCATCATCTCTATATTCTGAATACGTGATTTCAAAACTTTTACCTTGAAATTTATCTGTTTTTAGATCGAATTTGTTAATCGCAAACTTTGTTATTCCTTCAAATATTAAAATATCTCCGTTATCCATTATAAATTGATAATAACCGTTATAGTATTTTTTAAATACACCATACTCAACACTTTGATTAATAATAGAGCTTTTCATCTACGCGTTTTTTAGTGATTAAGTTTACAAGGGTTAAAAAGTTCTTTTACTACCTTCTTATCTGATTTGCCAAGAAATTTTGCAGCTTCTTTCCAATGTACCCATTTTATATTTTTAAACTTATGTGGTTCTGCAAGTGCAAATGGTTTATAATAATCGTCGCAAATGAAATAATGCTTGGGAACCCTTTTTGTATCCTTTAAATCAATTGTGACTGAACAATGATATATCAAATCTTCTTCAGCTAATTCAACAGCAGTTTCTTCAAGTGTTTCCCTAATAAGTGCTACTTCTGGGGATTCTTTTCCTTTTAAAAACCCACCAATAAGTCCGTATTCTAACTTGTCTTTAAGTTTTTGGAAAACCAGAATTTTTTCTCCTTGAAACACGATTAATCTGGATTTCTCTTTATGCTTTTTTATACGCATATCTGGTTATTTAATCTTTGTTAATTTTAAAATAATTTACTTACTCTTTAACCATATGATAATTCGTTAAAACGGAATCCACTTCTTTTTCTCTTTTTTCAATTTGCAACGTAAATTGTCATAGTTCTTCGTCAATTAATTGAAAATAAGGTTTAGATGCTTTTTGTATTTTAATTTTTTACAATTGACAAATCCAGAATATTTTTTGCTTTAGCTAGTTTACGTTCTTCACTTCTTATTATTCTTAATTTGTTGAATGTGCTATTTTATAAATTTGAGTATGAATAAAACTAAGATCACGATGACTATAATAATCCATTTAAGTTTACTACTTTTTCTATGTACCGTAATATGCTTAAAGAATTCTAGGTTTTCTTTTACAATGTTTAGCTTCTGGCTTATAGTTTTATGCTTATCATTTACCTCAAATTTTTTCTTGAGTTCAGTATTTAGTTTAGTAAGCGTTTCATCATCCGAAACAGCACTAGGAGAATCAAATATGTAAAGATTTTCAGAAATCTTATTTTTGGAATTTAAAACCTTTTCAACGAAATGTTTATGTTTTTTATCATCTGTATATAGTCTTGTCCCTCTTGTCTCTATAAAATTAGTGTATTGTACTGTGTCTTCAATAAGTTGCTCTGCAATGCCTGTATAATAGTCTAATAGTACTGATTGTGATGCATTATGCATTACCAAGCGTATTTTTTCAATATTATTATCTATTAGATGAACACTTTCAAAATCTATACGAAAGGACTCGGCATCTATAATTATATCTATAGATTGGGTTAAAGAACTATCTATAAGCTTTGCATGTGTAGTAAATTTAAATAACTGTTGTCTCAGTTGATCCAGTTCGTTTGAAGCGAAATTAAAAACACAAAGAATACCGTATTTAAAAATATAAGCATATTTCTGGTTTTCAAAATCGAAAAACAATTCATCTCTATTAGAAAATAGAAGTGTTTGTTTAAAGTGATTTTTGCAGGCATCTATATCTATACTTTCTGCAATTTGTAGCGCAAAGGCGTTTTTTTTCATGATAAATATTTTATATAACTCCTTGAGCAAGCATTGCATCTGCCACTTTTACAAATCCAGCAATATTTGCACCTTTTACATAGTCTACATATCCTGTATCATCCATTCCATATTCCAAACAAGAAGCATGAATACTAGACATTATTTGTTGTAGTTTTTGATCAACCTGCTTACGAGTCCAATTGTAGCGTAATGAATTCTGAGTCATTTCTAGGCCTGATGTTGCTACTCCTCCAGCATTAGATGCTTTACCCGGTGCGAAAAGAATTTTTGCCTTATGAAACTCAGCAATAGCATCTGGAGTACTTGGCATATTTGCACCTTCACTTATACAAATACAACCGTTTTTGATTAAAGCTTTAGCGTCTTTGCCATTAAGTTCATTTTGTGTTGCACAGGGTAGTGCAATATCGCAAGCAATATCCCAAGGTGTTTCATCTTGAAAGAATTTAGCTGATGGATATTTTTTGACATATTCGTTAATCCTGCCTCTAACAACATTTTTAAGATGGATCACATATTTTAGTTTTTCCAAATCGATACCATTTTCATCATAAATGTACCCTGAAGAGTCTGATAACGTTACCACTTTTCCACCTAACTGAATTACTTTTTCGGCAGCGTACTGAGCTACATTACCCGAACCAGAAATAGAAACTATTTTTCCTTTAATAGAATCTTCTTTAGTGGTTAACATGTTTTCGGCAAAATATACGGTTCCGTATCCTGTTGCTTCTGGTCGAATTAATGAGCCACCCCAGCTTAATCCTTTTCCAGTTAAAACTCCAGTAAATTCATTTCTAATTTTACGGTACATACCAAATAAGAACCCAATTTCGCGACTTCCTACGCCTATATCTCCTGCGGGTACATCTGTATTTGGTCCTATATGTCTAAAAAGTTCTGCCATAAAGTTGTGACAAAACCTCATAATTTCAGCATCAGATTTATCTTTAGGATCAAAGTCAGATCCTCCTTTTCCCCCACCCATTGGTAATGTAGTCAAACTATTTTTGAATACCTGTTCAAATGCCAAAAATTTCAGGATACTCATATTTACAGTAGGATGAAAACGTAATCCTCCTTTATAAGGTCCAATAGCAGAATTCATTTGAATACGATAGCCTCTGTTTACGTGTATCTCTCTATTGTCATCTACCCAAGAAACACGAAAGGTAATCGTTCTCTCTGGCTCGACCATTCTAAGAAGTATATTTTTACCATCATAAATTTTCTGAGAGGAAATAAATGGAATTACGGTTTCTGCTACTTCTTGTACAGCCTGCAAGAACTCGGGCTCATGAGCATTTCGAGCTCTTACTTCTGCCATAAATGCTTCTATCTTTTCTTTCATTTGATACTTAGTTTTTAAATAAATATGAAAAAGAGTACCCACATTATTCTGCAGGCACCCTAATCCCAAGTTGAGTTTGAATTATCCTTCTAAAGAGAGTGTATCTGTTTCTTTTTCAGATTCTTCGATTTCACTTTCTTCATCTTTATAGCTGTTTTCTATCTCTTCAGATTCTGTGTTTTTCTCTTCAATATTTTCTTCCTCAGTTTGGGGAACAACTATTTCTGTTTCGATTTCTACTTTTGGTTCTTCCTTTTTTGTTTCTCTGCAAGAAGCGAATACTAAAGAAAAGAGTATAACAATGAAGATTAATATTCTATATACTTTCATCTTATTTTATTTAATAGGTTTTAATCCGATGATAGTTCTTCTGGTATACTCCTGCTCGTCTCCATCTTCATCAATTTCTGTTTCAGTTTCTGAGATAAAAGTGATTTCAAAAGCCTTACCCTCGAATTTATTCCCTTTTAAATCATATGTTTTCAGGACTTCTGGAACTATTTTAGTAAAGAAAAATACGTCATCTTCTCCCTCTTCATCTTTATAATTAAAGCTATACGATTCTCCATCAAATCCATCAAATGTACCTTGAATGATTCGTGATCCCTGAGGTATTTCCTCTACTACTTCTTCGATTTCTTCCTCTTCTTCTTGTGCAATTACCGAATAGTTAAAGAATAGAAGAGTAATCATTAATAACAAAACATTTTTTAAGATTTTCATGGTGTTTAATAATTAAGTTTTTAATCTATTTTGTTTACCCAGAATATTATCACGTCAAGTCTGGTGCTTTTAGTAAATGTTCTCTAAGAAGTTTACGTGTGATCGATTGATTTTAGAATTATTACTTTATTTTAGAATTTAGATCTATTATATACAAAAAGGTCGCTCTTGATTCGTATAAATTTTATGATTAATATTTTTTAAGCGAGTTCTAATTTTTCAATCTTATACATTATAAAATCTTCATCATTACCTTCAACATATTCTGAATAGGTAATTTCAAAACTCTTCCCGTGAAATTTGTTAGTTTTAAGGTCAAACTTGCGAATAGCCAATGATGATATTTCTTCAAATACCAGAGTATCTCCTTTATCCATTACGAACTGATAATAACCGTCGTAGTATTTCTTAAATACTCCGTATTCAACATTTTGATTTATAATAACACCTCTCATTTTTGCTCTTTTTAATGATTAAGCTCACAAGGTTTAAAAAGTTCTTTCACCACTTTTTTATCTGATTTGCCTAGGAATTTTATAGTATCTTCCCAATATACCCATTCAACTTTTGCAAACTTATGTGGCTCTGCCACTATGAATGGCTTGTTACTGTCCTTGCAAACAAAATAATGTTTAGAAAGTCGCTTTTTATCTCCTAAATCGATTGTAACGGAACAATGATAATTAAAGTCTTCTTCAGAGAGTTGAACAGCTGTTTCTTCATATGCTTCCCTAATTAATGCTATTTCTGGAGATTCTCCAGTTTCTAGAAAGCCGCCAATAAATCCATATTCCAAATCTTCTGATTTTTTTTGTAAAACTAGTAACTCATCTCCCTGAGATACAATCAACCTTGATTTCTCTTTATGTTTTTTTATTCGCATGCTAGAAATAATTAAAAATTATCTTTTAAACTTTAATTTTTTAGTATCTACATTAATTTTATAATGAACAGATCAATGACTTCTACCAGAATCAGGATGATGATAATCCATTCTAGTTTGCTACTTTCTTTATGAAACATTATGTCTTTAAATAATTCCAGATTTTCTTTTATAATTTCTATCTGATCTTGGATACTTCGATATCTATCTTTTAAGTCAAAAACACGTTTAAGATTCTGATCTAGTTTGTTAAGGGTTTCGTCATCCCAAGTGACATCATGAGAATCAAATATGTACAGATTTTCTGAAATTTTGTTTTTAATATTTAACACTCTCCCGATGTATTTCTTTAGATTTTTACCACTGATATCAAGTCTACCTTTCTCCTCAAGATAAGTAGTATGTATCTTCGTATCTTCTAAAATTTGTTCTGAGATATTAGCATAATTATCAAGAGCAACAGATTGAGAAACATTGAGCAGTATTAGACGGATTGATTCTACGTTAAATTCTTTCAAGGTTGCTTTACCAAAAGATATAGCGTTTGATTCTCCTCCAATAACTATGTCGATGTTTTCAGAAACTTCTTCTCTGATAAAACTTTTACCATACATCAATATCTCATTACAAATCTTTTCAGCATTCTCTTTACTTATATTGTAAAAAGAGACCACTCCATACTTGAAAACATAGATATATTGTCCTTGATTATATTCATAAAACAGTTCATCTGTATCTGAGAATAATAATTCAGCCTCAAAGTTTTTCTTGCAATTTTTTATAGAAATTACATCGGCAATTTGTACAGCATATGCTTGTGTTTTCATTTTCGTTATACGGTGAATATCTCTCCGTGATCTTTAAAACTTTTAAACTCGACCATATATCCATTAGGGTCTTTTACAAAAAAGGAGAGGTGCTCTCCTACTTTATTTTCAAAAAAAGTCACTTCTGTAGTTACTTCAAGATCCATTGAGAAAAGACGAGAATATAGCTTTCCCCAAGTTTCTAAATCTATGATTACTCCAAAATGGAATGAAGGTAAGATTTGTTCACCCAAACGGTAATTTTTGAAATTAAAATTAAAATCTCCTGCCTTAGTAAAGGTGATTTGATTTCCATATAAATTGATATCGGCCCAGGTATCTGTATACCTACCTAATTGAGCACCCAATTTATAGTTGTAGAAATCTTTTGTCTTTTCAAGGTCTTCACAAGGTAGAGCAAGGTGAAATTCTGCTTTTTTCATTATTAATGGTATTAAAATTATTCTATATCTGGTTCTCCGGGTAATTCGGTTGTTTTCTCTTGATCATCCTCATCGTAATAATCCTCCATTGCGCCAACAAGACGTTTACTCACTTTTACAAGGTATAGTATGTCCTCAGTTTTAACTTCTACACACTCTACTATTTCACTTTGAGCATTTCTAAACTCAATGATGTCATCATCATCGTATCCATCAGGATATTTAGTTACCAGTAAATCCAAAATTTTATTATTTAACTTTTTGAAGTCAACAATAACTTTTTTTAAATGGTTGTTTTTTGAATTTTTCATATCTTTTACATATCTAATAAGTAAGCGAATATTAATGGCGCAACAATAGTAGCATCTGACTCTATAATGAATTTTGGAGTATCAATATCTAATTTACCCCAAGTGATTTTTTCATTTGGTACTGCTCCAGAATAAGATCCATAACTTGTTGTTGAGTCACTTATTTGACAGAAATAATTCCAGAATGGTGTGTCTGTACGTTCCATATCTTGATATAGCATTGGCACCACACAAATAGGAAAATCTCCTGCAATACCACCACCTATCTGGAAAAATCCAATACCGTTTTCAGAATTATCGGTATACCAATCTGCAAGAAAGGTCATATACTCGATTCCGGATTTCATGGTACTGGCTTTAAGCTCTCCTTTCAATACATAGCTAGCAAAGATGTTTCCCATTGTACTATCTTCCCATCCTGGGACTACCATTGGCAAATTGGCTTTTGCCGCAGCGTACATCCAACTATCCTTAATGTCAATTTCATAGTACTGTTCTAATACACCAGATAACAACATTTTGTACATAAACTCGTGTGGAAAATAACGCTCTCCTTTTTCTTCGGCATCTTTCCAGATCTTAAAAATATGTTGCTGTAATCTTCTAAAAGCTTCTTCTTCTGGGATACACGTATCTGTAACTCGATTTAACCCTTGTTCTAATAAATCCCACTCTTGTTTTGGGGTTAAATCACGATAATTTGGCACACGTTTATAATGACTATGTGCTACCAAGTTCATAATATCTTCTTCCAAATTTGCACCTGTACAAGAGATAATATGCACTTTGTTTTGACGTATGATTTCTGCAAAAATCTTACCTAACTCGGCAGTACTCATTGCTCCAGCTAGAGATACTAACATTTTTGAACCATTATTAATTTTAGCTTCATATGTTTGTGCTGCATCTACTACAGAGGCAGCATTAAAATGAAGATAGTGCTTCTCTATAAATTGCGAGATCGCTCCTTTATCCTTCGTATTCATCGTCAGAAAATTTTAAGTGGTTAGTTTTATCATTGCCTTTAAGAGCATATAAATTTTCATTTGCGTCATCAACATCTTGTTCAGTAAATTTGTAACTCAACATTTTATAGTATAATTTGGCAGCAGCAAAATCAGAAGATTTATCATTCTTATTTGGGCATAATTCTACAATATCGAATCCTACTACATTTTTTTCTTCAAATATTTTCTTAAGAAATTCAAGGGTTTCATACCATAATAACCCTCCCGGTT
Organism: Aquimarina macrocephali; assembly: GCF_051627225.1. NCBI lineage: Bacteria > Pseudomonadati > Bacteroidota > Flavobacteriia > Flavobacteriales > Flavobacteriaceae > Aquimarina > Aquimarina macrocephali. The sequence continues at coordinate 1,180,173 of NZ_CP151795.1, read as the reverse complement.
CTGGTGTTCCGGTAGAAGGTAAAATAGAAGGGTCTAAAGCATCAAGGTCAAAAGTGATATAGATCGTATCTGTCATTAATTCGATTGCATTGTCCATCCAATAATCATCGGTTGCCATTTCATGAGCGAAAAAGACATTTTCTTCATTCATTACAAGTTTTTCAGAAGCATCCATACTGCGAATCCCAACTTGAATAAGATTGGTATTTTGATTAGCCTCATAAAGTGCACAAGCGTGATTGTACTTAGAACCTTCATATTCTTTTCTTAAATCAGCGTGGGCATCTATTTGTACTACTGTTAAATCATTGAAACATTCATCAAAAGCACGTATAGCTCCTATAGAAATAGAATGCTCCCCACCAAAAAGCGTAACAAACTTGTTGCGTTTAATATTGGTTTTTACAGTATCGTGCACAGCCGTAACCATTGCGTTTGGTGAGCTTTTTTCGTCAATAGGTTGAGATAGATAAATACCTTGTTTGTATACTTCGCTCTCCGTTTCTATATCATAAAGCTCCATATTCTCTGAAGCGTGTAAAAATGCTTCAGGGCCTTTGTCTGCTCCTTTGCCCCATGTACTAGTTCCATCATAAGGAACAGGGATCAATACTACTTTTGATTTGTCATAGCCAGCGTATTTTTCTGGAATTCCGGCATATGTTTTCTTAGTTTCCATTTTAAAAATGTTTGGATTTAATGATTTTGGTTAGTTAGAGTTTATAATTATTTCTTTTTGTGAATATTCTAAAATTTCTTCTTTTGGTGTTTTTTGATATCCAAGAATAGATAGTAACTGTTCTGAAGTTTGTTGTGGTGCAAAAACTTCTGTAGTTAGATTTCCAGCCTCGTCACGATCTATCAAAATATGTTTAGGTTGCGGGATAAGGCAGTGTTGCAATCCACCAAAACCACCTATGGTTTCCTGATATGCACCAGTATTGAAAAAACCAATATATAAAGGTTTGTCTTTTTTGTATTTTGGTAGATATATGGCATTCATATGTTGTTCTGAATTGTAATAATCATCACTATCACAGGTTAATCCACCAAGTAGTACGCGTTCATACTCATCATCCCATCTGTTTACGGGCAACATCACAAAACGTTTGTTTATTGCCCATGTATCTGGCATTGTTGTAATGAAAGATGAATTGATCATATTCCATTTTTCACGGTCATTTTGCTGTTTTTGATATAGTACTTCGTAAATAGCCCCGCCACTTTCACCAACTGTAAAACTGCCAAATTCTGTAAAGATATTTGGAACATCTACCTGTGCTTCTTCACAGGAAATTTGGATTTGATTAATAATTTCATTGATTATATACTGATAGTCATAATCAAAGGCCAAAGAGTTTTTTATCGGGAAACCTCCGCCTATATTTAAGCTATCTAATGATGTGCATATTTTCTTAAGACTTATATATACTTTTAGACATTTTTGTAATTCATTCCAATAGTAAGCAGTATCGCGAATACCTGTGTTTATAAAGAAATGAAGCATCTTTAGTTTCACTTTTGGGTTATTCTTGATCTGATTATTATAAAAGGGTACAATATTACGATACCCAATTCCTAATCGAGAAGTATAAAACTCAAACTTTGGTTCTTCTTCAGAAGCAATACGTATACCCACCTGAAAATCTTCGTTAATTACATCGCTTAATAGATTAAGTTCTTCGTAATTATCAATGATAGGAATACAATTGTGGTGTCCATTATTAATCAATCTGGCAATGTTTTGAACATATTGGTCACGTTTGAAGCCATTACTAATAACATATGTGTCATTGGTAATCTTACCTTGGATCTTTAAGTTTTCAACGATATCAATATCAAAAGCGGAAGAGGTTTCTATATGTATATCATTCTTAAGGGCTTCGCTTAATACATGTTGAAAATGTGAGCTTTTGGTACAATAACAATAGTTGTAATTTCCTTTATAATCATTTGACTTAATAGCCTTGTTAAACCAGTGTTTTGCTCGATTAATGTTTTCTGATATTTTGGGTAGGTAAGTAAATTTTAAAGGCGCACCATATTGAGCAATCAATTTCATAAGATCAATGCCGTGAAACTCTAATAAGTTATTCTGGAGCGAAAACTCTTCCTGTGGAAAATGGAAGGTCTGTTCGATCAAATCGATATATTTTGTTTTCATTATAATGTGCTTGAAAAATTAGAAATTGATACATAAGAAATTGCGAAAGCAATTAATTTCAATCTAATCTCATACACGAAAAATAAAAATAGTGTAGGGCACGAACTGTATTCGTTCCAATAGTCTAAGTGTAGTATATACTTTAGAAGTCAGCCTGAGAATTCGGTTCCCTATCCCTAGGGCAGCTTTCGGAGTAGACTTCTTTATGCTCCTATGCCCGAATCTGAAAAAAGATTCCATTTTGTTTAGGCAATGCGTTTTTTATATAAAACGCATTATTGTTTAATCAAATGTAATAAAAAAATGATTTCAAAAACTTTTTTTGAATTTTTTTCCTAAGTTTATTATTAAGAGTGACTTAATCTAATTATAGAAAATAAAACAATATCTAATTTTATCCTTTGTAATCTACTTTTCTGTCTCATAAAACGATGAATTAATTTCCTTAGTAGTTATCAAGTAATCTTTGAAATATATCATCATAGCAATCTAATAATTTATCTAAGTAAATTTAGACACATTATTATGCAAATTAGCTGATAACCTAACAATTAGGTTGTAATCAGATGTCAAAAAGTTCGATATGAGCCCGATTCTCCCGGCCAAGTAAAGCCTCACAGAAATGCTAGGTTTTTTTGTATCATCCCTAAAGTAATTTGTAAGATCTGGCAAGAATTACGTGTTCATTTTTTTGATTAAAAAGTATTGTATACTTTACTAGATTATAATTTATATTTTTTCTACTTTGGACTGGAATTAAGAAACTTTGAAATTCTGAAATAATATACAAACTGTACGTAAGCGTTACGTACAGTTTTTACGTATCTATTTGTGCCTATTTGTTGGTGTTTGTGTACGTAATAATTTATAAACAGCTGGTTTACAGTGTGGTGTTAATAGCTTTTTCGGGCTCATAACCCGAAGGTCACAGGTTCGAGTCCTGTTCCCGCTACTAAAGAAAAGCTTCACAGAAATGTGAGGCTTTTTTTTTGACAACATTTTAGGTAGAGTATCCGAGAGGACTAAATACAAGTATATTATATATTGAATCTTTCATTTATGTTACATCTAAAAAATTCTATATTGCTATTTCGCGGTGTTATAGAGGAAGTTTGAAATCGAAGGACTTATTAACCAAAGAAATGATTACTCATTAATAATCCCAAAAAACTCATTTCGTAGAGAAGGTTCTATAAATTGGCCTCCATACTCAATCGTAGTGGTAAAACTACTTTTATCTTTAATTCCTCTGGAAGAAACACATAAGTGTTTAGCATTTACTACGACAATAACATCTTTGGTTTCTAAAGTTTGTTGTAAGTCTTTTAGGATTTGCAGACATAATCTTTCTTGTACTTGAGGGCGATGTGAATAATAATCGACCAACCTGTTAATTTTTGACAATCCTACTACCTTGTTTTTTGGAATATACCCTACATGCGCAGTACCAACTATTGGTAAAAAATGATGCTCACAGGAAGAATCAATAGTAATATTATGTTCTACCAACATTTTTTGATACCCGTACTTATTATCAAAAGTTGAAATTTTTGGACGGTTTTTAGGATTTAAACCATAAAAAAGTTCTTTTACATACATCTTGGCTACTCTGTACGGAGTTCCTGAAAGACTATCATCTGTTAAATCGAGCCCTAACTCTTTCATTATTTCAGAAAAGTGATGTTGAATATTTTCGATTTTTTCATTATCAGATTTTTCAAAAGCATCCTCTCGTAAAGGAGTTTCTATAGTATTAGAAATATGTGCATCTCCTATTAATTCTATTTTCTTTCTATTCATTTTACTAGTACTAATTGGTTTTACAACATTTTTGTTTGCATTGACAGTATTTTAGATTGTAGAAATGTAAACCCACTAATAATAGAGATGCTACAAAAATGAGCGCTTCTGGTAAATAAATTAAGGGAAATTTTTCATTTAGAACAATAACAAATAACAGTAGCCAACTTATCCAAAAAGCATATTTTATTTTGGGTCTTGAAGTGGTTTTAACAGATCTACGGATCGCTATAAAAGAAAATCCTAAAAAAATAATGTCTAAAGACTTCCACCAGGCGGGATGTACATCTTGTAACATTATTGAACCAGTATGAGCGATAAAAAGAAATGGAGTGATTAAGCAATGCGCCAAACATAAGCTACTTGCTACAATTCCTAAAGTATCTGAGTTATTACGTATGTGAGATATGTTCAAAAGAAAATGGATTTATTTACGTTAGACAAAGATAATATTATTTTACAAATGCAACTTTGTTGCTTTAATAATATTTGTTTATTTTTGAAAAAATCATTTTATGATACGAACCAAATCTCTTCAGTTTGCCTATCGGGATACAAAAAATCGTACTTTTTGTTTTCCAGATATTGATTTGCCTTCAAAAGAAGATATATTGATTTTAGGGCCTTCAGGGGTTGGTAAAACGACATTGTTACATCTTTTGGCAGGTCTTTTACCTCCTAAAGAAGGAGATATTTTTATTGCCAATACTTGTTTGAATAAACTTACACGAAAGCAATTAGACTGTTTCATAGGACAAAATATTGGGCTAATTTTTCAACGAGCTTATTTTATCAGATCTTTATCCTTACTTGAGAATTTAACGCTACGTGAGCGACTTTCCAAAAAGAAAAGTGATCGTTATCGAAGAGAAGAATTAATCACGCAGTTAGGACTCTCAGATCTTCAAAGCAAAAGAGTGTATCAATTAAGTGAAGGGCAACAACAGCGACTTTCGATTGCCTTAGGAGTTATACATAAACCTAAAGTTATATTAGCAGATGAACCTACATCTAACCTGGATGATACTAATTGTGAAAAAGTTATTTCCCTACTGAAAAAAGAGGCTCAAATCTGTAAAAGCAATTTAGTGATCATAACTCATGATAAAAGAGTGAAATCACATTTTGATAATCATATAATTTTATAAAATTGTTATACCTGGCTTACAAAAATCTGATTTCTAAACCTTTGAATACTATTTTGAGTGTTTTGCTATTGTTACTAAGTATTTCGCTAACAACTTTTGTTTTGCAGGTAAGAAATCAACTTAACCAACATTTAGAAAATAATACTAAACCATTTGATATGGTTATTGGTGCAAAAGGGAGTCCGCTACAACTTGTATTGTCTTCTGTTTTGCACATTGATGATCCTACGGGTAATATACCATTAGATGAAGCCTTAAAAATTGCTAGAAATCCTATGGTTAAAGAAATGATACCCGTTTCTTATGGAGATAATTATAGAGGGTATAGAGTTTTAGGTACGTCAAATGAGTATTTGGCTAAGTATGATGCAACCTTGCAAGAAGGGAAGTTATATGAAAAGCCTTTTGAAGTAGTTATTGGAAATGATGTAGCAAAAAAAATTAACCTACAAATAGGAGATACTTTTGCCAGTGCACATGGTTTAGCCGAAAATGGATTAGAAACTCATAATGAGAAACCTTTTATTGTTACTGGAGTATTAAAACCAACAGGGGCGATTATTGATCACCTTATCATTACTAATCTGCAAAGTATTTGGGAAGTGCATGAACATAGTGATGAACACAATCATCATGAAGAAGAGCACGAAGAACAAAGAGAAATAACCTCTTTACTAGTTAAATTTAGAAACCCTATGGGGGCTTTGCAAATGTCTAGACTTATTAATGAAAAAACAACCATGCAAGCAGCACTCCCCAAATTTGAAATCGAGCGATTAATGAGGTTTTTAGGAATTGGCTTTCGTACAATTAATGGTATTGCTATTGCAATACTGTTGGTAGCTGGCCTTAGTATATTTATTAACTTAATAAAAACGGTAAGAGAAAGAAAACAAGAGTTGGCCTTGTTACGTACCTATGGGGCCAACACTTTTCAGTTGATAAAATTGGTCTTTCTCGAGGCACTTTTTTTATCCCTATTAGGATCCATTTTAGGATGGTTTTTAGGGAGAATAAGTATCTGGTTTTTTTCAGTTTTTACAGAAAATATATATGGATACCATTTTGTATTTAGCTTTCCTACTAATAAAGAACTACTCATATTGATACTAGTGATTCTAACCACCTTCCTGGCAGCGATTCTGGCCTCATTGCCTTTATTTAAATTAAATGTTTCTAAAACAATATCTGATGCATAAAATAGTCTTCCTAATCCTATTTTTTATAGTAACTAAATTCAACCTTTTTTCTCAAGAAAAATTAGCTTGGCACGATTTGGCTGATGTAAAATTTTATAATGTTTATAGTGCAAAATATGATGATATCTTTTTGAAACCAAGATTCGGACCTATTATAAAGTCATACCAAGGTGCTCAAATTCGTATTAAAGGTTACTTTTTAGATTTTTCTATTGAAGAAGATGAATTCTATATGGTATCTAAAAATCCTAAGTCTTCCTGTTTTTTTTGTGGTGCAGCAGGTCCAGAAAGTATTGTTGAAGTTATTTTTAAACAAAAGCCAAAGTTTAAAACAGATCAAATTGTAGAGGTTACAGGTATTCTTGAACTTAATACAGATGATGTAGATCACTGTAATTATATATTAAAAGAGGCGACGGGTAGGTTGATAAATTAAAAAAATGAGCAACTAAGTAAAAACCTGCGTGCGTACAACGTTGGTTTTTTAGACTTGGTTAAGTCTTTCCTGTCAAAATTATTACTTAAGCCATGCTATTAATTTGTTCAAGAAAACATCCGGGGGCATATAAAAGTTACTCTTAAAAATGACAGATGTTGAAGTAATGGTCTGCTCATTATTTGTGGTTGGTAAACCCCTGATACAACTATAACTGTGTGAAAATTGTGATGCCAGCCAATAGTAAACGGCTTTATAAAAGTTTCCTGGAAATAATTCAAGTATTTTAACATGCTTATTTTTGCAATATATCATATTCATCAACCCAGCGCCATGTAATCCGATAATATGAGTAGCATTGGTGAATAACTTAACTTGTTCTGCAATGGTAAAGTTCTGCGCGTCGATTATTCTAAAATTATTGTTTTGAGCAATGCTTTCAATTTCCAAGGAATTTACTAAACCTCTTCCGTAGATTCCTCGGCGGGTAATAAATATTTTATCAGGAGAAGCAACAGTGTTTTCTTCGTAAGACAATTCATCAAGCAATGGGCGAAAATTTTCATGTTTGCAGGTTATATTTTGAACAAAATAAGTAGCATCTTTAATTTCATAATATTCATTTTTAGCCTGAAATATCCAATTACGATTGAAGAATTTTGGACATAACATGTTAAATTGCTGAAAAAAAATACTTGATCTTAATTCTTCAGATACAATAACAGGAATGTCTCGTGATACATTTAAACGATTAAGTAGTGCTAATCGTCCAACAAAATCATTCAGAAAATGAAAATAGTTCGTGTAATTTTCTGATAACAAAACAGCCTTATTTAGCTTTACCCTCTTTTGCTGAAAATAATGAGTTTTTGTAATAGTTGGTTTGAACTGGTCAAGCACAAATTGAGCATAAGGGTAAGATTCTGCAATCAACTGAAAATTTTCTGAAAGAGCCCACCCAAAAGTAGGCTCTATAATACATTTTTCAGTATAAACGTATAGAAATTCTTGTTGTTCAACACTAGCCTCTTTTATCATTTGGGTGTTAATTGCCGATTCAAATTGATCATATTTCAAATCATCAAATGGCTTGGTTAACAATTGATGCCGTATATATTTAGACATAACATGCTTAGGTAGAAATTCAAGAGCTGAGTTTTCCATGCGATTATTTAATTACATTGTTTCACTTTTTGGTAACGGTAAAAAATAAATGATAACGTTTTTCATTACCATCAAAAATCTCGACGTCTAAGAAACGTAAATAGGTCTTTATTCAAATGCGATAATTTTACATTTCTAAACATAAGAATCAATGATTTACCCATTCTACAACAGGATGTCTCGTTATTATTCTTTTAATAGTACGGTACGAGTAACTTTATTGAAAGGACCAGGAATCAGTGTTCCGGTTTCATCCAGCAATTCTAGTTGAATAATCACTTCTCCCATTGGAAGCCCTTTGATAACCTGTGGAGCCCATTCTGTAATGATAAATTCTTCACCATTAATAGTAGCACGAACTTTATGCCCATCTTCAGAAAGAGTGGTGTTCAGCACAAAAAAATCAAGTAATAAACTCTCAGCATCCTTACCAGTATATTCTCCCTTAGGACGACTGTAGATAAGGGTTGGAGCTTTCATATCTAACCCTAGAGAATCTTGGGGATTGGCACCAACCATAAGTTTTCTAACTATCACCGAGTTTGTATTTTTAACCGATTCATGGTACGAACGGCTTAAGAAAGCAACCAAATGATGCACACCATCGGGAATTTCTTTTTTAAAACGAGGTTCATAATGTGCTGAGTAAGGCTGATTATCCAAAATAAAATGGATATGTTGTCCTTTACCCGAATTTGCCAACTTTAGAGAATTTGGCCCCTGGGTTTGGGCACCTAATTCATAATTCTCTAAATTAAACACAAAATCCATTTCACCTCCCTGAGAAATTTTTATGGTTTCAGGTAAATCCAAGGTAAGCGCAGCATCTGGATAGATCGGAGAGTTTTCTAATTTCTCTATGGTGATCGATTGTTGAATTTCTATAGATTCTTCAACAGATGGGTTTGCAATTTCTTCTTCAGTAACATTTTTCTTTTGTTGTTTACACCCTGTAAAAGTAATAGACAAGGATAGGATTACGGTAGTTAAATAATAAGTTTTCATTTTAATCTGATTTAAAAGTTATTTTTATGAAGATTATCAAAACTCCATATAGATTCTTTCCCTTTGTTGACAATGGTGACATTTCCCAGATTAGTTACACTATCGTCAGATCTATTTAAATGACATCGTATCTGGGTGATTTGACTATATTCAATCTCATTAGATGTCGTAATTTTTATAATTATATCTCCTCCATCAATGCTAAGCATTTGACCATCTCTTTCTAATAGTTTGCATCCCAGATGATATAATTCTTGTGTGATACGGATGTAGTCATCCGTAGTACAGGTCATTACAATCGATTTTATGCCATTAAAAAGCTTTTGGTTTGCGTAGTTAGGCTTTAAAAAAGCTTCACGCGAATAAAAAGTATGATGCTTTTGGTACAGACTATCAAGAAAAATAGGATTATAAAAAGCATACCAGGTATGTAAAGCAGTACCAGGACTAGGGGTATAAAATGCTTTGAACCAAGTTCCCTTTTGTTTACTTAATTCCATATCTACAGTTTTTGTAGCATTAAGAAACCGAGTGTTTTCTACTTTTAGTTTTGGTTTAACGCCTAAATGAAAATGTTCATCATCATTCTCTAGAGTGAAACCTACGCCACTTTTCCCAACAGGTTCGTTGAATATATTGTTAGGCCCTAAAATTTCAATATAATGTTTATGTCCTCTTAGATAACACATAGGTGTATCATTATCTATTGGAGCAAAAGAAGGAAGCCCTTTATCTAATGCTCCAAAAGTCTTGCTCCATTCAGTGTCCTTTATTAAACTAGAATATGAGAGACTATCCAGAACTATATATAAATGATTTAACATTATCGCAGAAACATGTTTGCCAAAGGCCGCATCAATCTTTTCTCGGTCAATTATAGATGGGGCGTCTTTTTTTTGCACTTGATCCTTACAAGAGACTAAAAGCATCAAAAGAAAAATATGAAGAGCGATTCGGTTAAACATGATTAAAACTGTATTAAAAGTGACCTTATTGATGATTTGTTTTTTGTCTTAAAATGTATTCTCAACCTCTGCTGCCTCTAACATAAGATAGTGTAGATCTGTATTTTTTATAAAAGGTTTCAATAAGTGATTTCCCGGACCAAATAATGCCAATTCTACATAATCTGCAGAATGGTGCATACTGATCCAGCCCACAGAATTGTGCTTTTTTTGGATTTCAGCCAAAACTCTAAACGGTAAACTTTTAGGGTTGTACAGACCTTCTTCTCTATTGAGAGTGTCATAATAGCCCAATAGTAATTTGGCATCTTCATAGGATAAACCAAATCCATTGGCATACTCAACACGTTCTCGAACTTGATTTGGGGAGCTTTCCTTTCCTATCCCATTTAGAATCCATTCATTAGTATGTTTGTAATTCTGAATGGAATCGAACTGTTGGTTGGCATTGGAGCCATAAATCACCCCGGGGTTGGCATTACCGTGGTCAGTGGTAATTATGACCAGAGTTTCATTATCCCGTTCCGCAAAATCGATAGCCACTTTAATTGCATCGTCAAAAGCAACTTGGTCATAGATCAACCCAGCAATATCGTTGCCATGAGCTGCCCAATCTACTTTTCCTGCTTCTACCTGTAGCACAAAACCTTCTGGATGTTCCTTTAAGACGTCTATTGCCTTTTGTGTCATTTCTGCAAGACTGGGAACACTTTCTAAGAGTTCCTGGTTGCTCCTCCTATCCTTAGCATAAGGAAGCCCATTGTCGGTAAATACACCTAAAAGAGGCTTGCTGTTTGGGGCGATTAGCATTTCATCACGGTTTCGAACTACATGGTAGCCCTTGGCTATAAAAGCTCCGTACATATCTTTTTTGTCCTTCCGTTTTTCTGTTGAAAAGTAATCATTCCCGCCCCCCATCAACAGGTCAAAACCCTGTTCGAGATATTTTTCGGCAATTGAGGCCTGGTCATTCCTTGATTTTTGGTTGATACAAAAACCGGCTGGCGTAGCATGAGTTATAGGTACAGTGGTAACGCACCCCGCTTTTTTACCTACCGCCCTGAACTTTTGCCAAATAGGAAGGTGGGGCTCGCCATTGACACCAATATTGATCCCCCCGTTTCTGATCCGTGCTCCACCACCCCAAGACGAACTTGCAGCAGCAGAATCGGTAACGATGGAGCTGGCAGAGGCCATATCCATCAAAGCACGTGATACTTTGTTTTCTTTATAAAGTTGCAACCAATTACTGCCCTTTCCGCTTTTTCGGTCAAGATAGAGGTCTGCCATATTCAAGGTACCTGTACTCATACCATCACTAACAAGCATTATGATGTTCTTGGCCTTTTTGTTTTTCTGAACCCTATCCCCTTGGGTAGCCCTAATAAACTCATATGGGGATAATATTGCTGCACCAAGAGCAGTAAGTGTTCCGTTTCTAAAAAAATGCCTTCGGTTCATTGCGGTATAATATTATTTTGTTTAGGCGTTATTTTCATTGATTTTAAATTTCAGTTTTGGATTTTCTATTTTCAATGACTTAAGTTCAAAAAAATCGAGTTTATCTAATTTCTCATCAACACCCAATACCTACCACCGAAATAATGATAGGTATTTGGAAGCAGGAAGTTGTCTATCTCGTTTTGTATGGCAAAGAGAATCTTCATCCAAAGAAAAAAGACTAAAAACATGAGTTTTTCATTTCATATCGTTTTTTAATTAACTACCATCCCATCAAATAATTTTGCCCTATTTAAAACATCTCCGGTAGTTGTAAAGCTTTTATTGGAAGGTTCATAAACAAGACTATCTACCCCTATCCCATTACGTAGCAATTCAATCCCTAAAAGTTTAGTATTAAGAAGACGTTCTCTTTGCTGGTCAAGGTGTTCACCTATAATCATTCTCGATTTTAAGAAAGAGCCTTTCTGTCGTTCTATCCTGGGAGCAATACCAATTTTCAATTGCGCCAAAGATCGCTCCACAGGGAGTTGTAATGGCGTTTGCCAATCGAGCAATGCTCCTTGGTAGAAATCCCCATCAGCTTTGGCAACCAATGTGATATAATCTATCCCCTCTTTCCTTATTAGCTTATAAAGGTTATATTGGGTGGGCTCATCGAACTCGAGAACAACCCCCAGGGCGGTATAAAAAAAAGAATTTCCTTTATACCTTTCCTTGATCACAGGTTCCATAAAATCCATAGGGCAAACCAGAAAAAGGGTCTTTTCTTGCCGTTTACCGAAAAAAATCATACCGATGCCCCAGGATTATAAGGTAGGGAGGAATGATGAACGTCTATCTTTAATTTTCCAGAAGGATCAAGAGTATAGCCAAAAGTATATTCAACCTTGACCTCCTGCCCATCTAGGTCAGTAAAGTAATAGTTACCCATAGCCAAAGCTCTTTTTTCTTCGAGTATCATAACTTCGTTTTCAAAGCGTACCTTGGTCCAGGGTTGAATAGCAAAACCTCCATCCTCTGGGTATAGATCGTTTCCTGCAATAAAATACGAAAGTGCCCCCTCCTTATCAGGCCTAAATTGAATGACTGATGTTTTGGTGGGCTTGAACAGTACCTTTTTTTTATCAAAAGCATAGCGTTCATCCAGGAACTTGCTTGTAAAACGCTCGCATTCCTCTCTTTGATCTTTTTTAGCGCCAATCTCGACAACCCCGTTGCCCCATTCCATTTGTACTTTTTGTACTTCTTCTTTAGTAATCATTATTATTGTATTTAAAAATTGAACATAATTTTCTTAATTGAGTATGCCTTTTGTTTTTAGACGTTTTGAGCTGAAAATTCCAAGGCCAAAAAGGACGGTGGATATCAGATAGAGCGTTAAAGCCACTGGAACCAATTGATATGAGGTTGGGCTATATTGAAACTTAGGTAATGTAGTATAGTCCTTTTGCGTAAACTCTTTATTATTGTAAAGAAGGGGCACAAAATATTCCCGCCAATTTCCTGCAAAAGTCATGACCTGTTTTCGGTAATTTTCGTAATCTTCCGTAGAAGTTCCCGCCAAATGGTTGAATGACTCCTGAACAGTGATTGCCGGAGATATCCATTTGAATTTATTCATCCAGTCTTGTTGTTTTCGTAATTGGTTCTCAAAAGAGCTTACTACAGGTTCTAATTCTTCTTTGACCAACTGTTGCGAAGCCATATAACTGTGCCAAAAAGACCTTCTTTGAGAGGTGTCATTAATAGCATACTCTGGATGGTCACGTAAATAATTGTCAAGGATTTCGTCTTGTTTTTGGGTGATTTCTGCTTTTACTTCACGCATCTCATTGACCATAAGGGTGCGCGATGGCATAGGATAAAGGGTATTCCCCAATTGGTTCAATACAGAAGGAACCAGTAACACAAATAATACCCAAAGCCCAAGCATAGCTACCGCATTTTTGGCCGAACTACCTACCCATAGATTGACCAAAAAGGCTAGAGTAAACCAAAAGAGTATATATCCCAACACCAAAGCAAGTAGTCCTAAAACTAGATTCCTTTGATTTAGGATGTCAATACCGATGATAAGAAAAACAAGTGTTAAAGCTGCAATGACCAAAACCGACATCCAAAAGAAACGTAATCCCAGTTTTTGCATTACCCAATTGGAGATACCAATGGGTTGTGCGGCCAGCAATCGGAGTGCACCACTTTCTTTCTCGGCAGAAAGCACGTTATAGGAAAAAGCAATGATCAAAAGAGGCAGTAGATATACAATCACAAATGTCAAGTCAAAACTACCGAACAGCAATTGCACAGGGCTAGTCATTTCGGTAAAATTTAAGGCAAAATCATCGCCTGTTGCCGTTGGTTTTACAAAATGGGTAAAAAGATCTGCTTGGCCCGTTGATACAAATGCCATAGGTTGAAGGCTCATGGAAGCTACCCTGGGATGATAATTTCCTACAGCCATTGGGCTTGTGGGTAGGGTCCATCGAGAAGCACTTACTTCCATCCCACGTTGTACCGAGTCGAGAAGTTTTAACATTTTGGTATCACTTTCCCGTAGTTCTTCTTGTGCCTTTACAATGATATTTTTACGTTTCTCTACTTTTTGTTTTCCATTAAAGGCCGAAAAACCGAAGAGAAGCAATAATATCAAACTCAAGAGCTGTATCCATCGGCTACGAAGCAACAGCTTTAATTCATATTTAAAATTGTAACTGAACATACTTATAAATTTTTAGGAATGAAAAAAAGGAATCCAAAAGAGCCTAAGAACCAAAATCCCATGACCATAAGATTGGAGGTATTTTGCTCTAGAATGGCTCCGAGTTGAGGAGGAGTATAGTCAAAGTCAGGTAACTGTTTCCAGGTTTCGGCATCTGCTTGGTACGCCCAATTGCCATATTCGGAGTTTTTGGCAAAATCCCCATTCAAAAATTTTTGAGTAGCGATGCGATAGTCCTCTGCAGCATCGGCAAAATCCCAATGCGTAGCATAATCGGTCTGGGCAATGGCCATACTCAAAAATCGGGTAGGAAGATAGGGGGAGAGAAGCGCCAAATTCCTGTATACATCCGACTGCTGCTCATATTGATTCTTGAGATGATTATAGTGTTTTAGATAGATCTTTGCCTGGTGTTCCTCACCTTTTTGCATTCTATAGGCATCATAGTTAAAGGGAAGCTGAGATAGGCTATCCACACTGTATTCTTTCAATATTTTTTCCTCTAGAAGTTTGGCCTCCTTGTTCCAGGGATTATGACCATCGAGCCCTGATTTTTTGTCTTTTAAGACATTGGCCGTAAATTCTTGTCGTGTTGGGTAGGGATACTTGTTTTCGGCAAAGTTACTCGCTGCTTTTGGTGCTGCCAAACAGGCGATGATCCAAACACATAGGGACACTACAAGCGAGATACCTGATTTTTTAGTTTTGATAGAAATCAACAGTACTAAGTTGATAAAGATAACATAGTAAACTACATATATCATAAACAATAAGAACAATGATTCCCATTTGAAGACCCCAAAATCTTGCAAGTTAGACAATAGGATACCTGCTATCAAGAACAGAATAGCCGTGATCAACAAAATAGGGAAGAAAAGTGCCATCCATTTTCCCCAGATCCATTTCCATTGGGAAATGCCCTGACTCTTGAGCAATGTTAAGGTACCCATTTCACGTTCTTTGGTAAAACCGTTATAACCCAGAAGAACAATGAGCAGGGGAATGATGAAGAGCAACATAAAATCTGGTGTCAAATCTCCAAAGCGAGCGAGGCCCGTTTGATCCGCCGCTGCGCTGAATTGTGCCTCGTTACGTTTATGAGCCTCCAAAAAAATGGAGGTACCTGTATATTTATCTACACCTTGGTCTACTAACGAAAGAGGATATTTAGGTTTAAAAGCATAAGTGCCATAATGTGCTGCAGAATGTGGATTCTTTTTACCTTGATTGTCCCAAACCTCACGTTCTGCCGTTTTAGCAGCCGAGTACTGTGCGTTCACATTTTGGTATTGTTGAGCACTGACCCATACCGCCACACTTAATAAAAAGAATACAATAATTAAGGAGATGCGAACGCGACCATCACGCAATAATTCCTTGGTTTCCTTAAGAAAAGTTTTTGTTATCATGATAATATTTCTTTATAGTCCATGGTATCGAGATATACCTTTTCTAACTCGGCAAGGGAAATATCATCGGACACAAATTGTTGCCGTAATTTGCCATCTTTCATGATACCTATATGAGTGGCTACTTCCTTGGCACGAAAAAGGTCGTGTGTTGCCATTAGGGTGGCTATACCCTTTGACTTTAACTTGTGCAACAGCAATCCGAACTCATTGCTGGCCTTGGGGTCAAGACCAGAAGTAGGTTCGTCTAACAGCAGGACTTTAGCATCTTTTGCCAAGGCGATAGCGACTCCTACTTTTTGACGCATACCTTTAGAAAACGCGACGATACGTTTGTCAAAGGCTTCTGTTTGTAGTCCCGCTTCTTCCAAAAAGCCTTTTAATTCTTTTGTCGAAAGTTTCTTTCCTGCTATTCCAGAAAAATAATCGAGGTTTTCCAAAGCTGTTAAGCTTGGATAAAGCATCAGATTCTCTGGGATGTAAGCTAAGAAACGCTTGGTTGCCTTAGGATTTTCCTGTACATCTATTTGGTTAATAGAGGCATTGCCCGAGGTTGGTGTTGTAAAACCTAGCAAGAGGTTGATTGTTGTGGTCTTTCCAGCACCATTAGCTCCGAGAAGGCAATATATTTCACCTTCTTTGATTTGAAGGTTCAATTGGTTCAGAGCAACGTGTTCACTGTATTTCTTTGTAAGATTGTTAATATTGATCATAATACTATTTTTATACGTTTGAATCTTGATAGCTTGCGATAGGCCAATTGTCGATATTAGAGAACTCTCCTGTTTTCCAATCTAGTATCTCCTCATCGGTAAGCAAACATTTTTCAAGTTGCTGGGTTATCGTGGTAACATCGAGATGTTGCCCAATAAAGACCAGTTCTATCTTTCGATCCCCGAAAGGGATTATCCAATCTGACTCTATTGATTTTTGGTTATCCAGAAAGGAAGGGTAGTTGATTCGTTCTGCAAATGACATAGATGCCCACCATACTCCGGCAGGGTCAATTTTTGTAGAGCCTCCTGCTGTACTCCAGATTAAGGCTTGATTACTACGTGAGGCCAACCAAAACAGGCCTTTACTTCGAATAATATTTGAAGGGAAATGGTTAGAAACATAGTCGAGGAACCGTTCTGGATGAAATGGTTTTTTATTACGGAATACAAAGGAACCAATACCATACTCTTCAGTTTCAGGAACATGTTCATTTTCGAGTTCTCGTATCCAACCTGCAGAACTTTCAGCTTCTTCAAAGTTAAACAACCCTGTATTGATAATTTCCTGTAATGCTATTTGTGAGTTTTTGGTAGAAAATATTCTGGCTCCTGGATTTAATTTATGAAGAATATCATACAAATTTTTTAATTCTTGTTCGGTAACCAGATCTACTTTATTGAGTAAAATCACGTTTGCAAATTCTATTTGATCGGTAAGTAGATTTACAATTGTACGGTCATCGTTCTCGATATTAGTAAGCTGTCTATCCGATAGATATTGGGCACTGGAAAAATCTTTCAAAAAATTATATGCATCCACTACAGTAACCATAGTATCAACATAACTGAAGCGACTTAGGTCGATACTGCCGTCCTCATTGGCAAAACTAAAGGTTTGAGCCACAGGAATAGGTTCTGAAATACCTGTACTCTCGATAATCAGATAGTCAAACCTGTTTTCCTTTGCTAATTTTTCGACTTCTATCATCAGGTCTTCTCGAAGGGTGCAGCAAATACAGCCATTGCTCATTTCTACGAGGCGTTCCTCTGTTCGAGAAAGGGTGTTTTCATTTTGTATGAGCTGGCTATCTATATTGACCTCACTCATATCATTGACAATCACAGCAACTTTTAACCCTTCTTTATTATGTAAAATATGGTTAAGTAATGTAGTCTTGCCTGCACCGAGAAAACCACTCAATACAGTAACGGGTAATTTTTTCATGACTAAAAAAAATTAAATACTAAAAATGTTGGAAGAAAATTTTCTGACTAACAGAGAAGGGTAATTGATCTAATGTGTGCACTATGATATGGTTTATAAAACCATATAGTTATAAGTATAAATATGCAAAAAGAAAATTTTCAAAAGTAAAACGCAACTACCCTAAATATTTAGGTGGAGGTTTATTGTGGATGCTTTTAGGTAGTGTAATACAGTATTGCGATGTTTCGTAACAAAAATTGGTTTTGTATTCTTGGAAATTTATCGCAGATTTTTGTTCTACTTCTACAAATGTATTATCTGTAAAAGGAGTGAGTTTATATGATACCGCGATAATTTCACACAACTCACAATGTATTTGATCATCGTCATCAGAAAAATGAGAAATAGCATGTACATTGACAATTCTAAGAAATAGAAAAGCGGATAGAAAAAAAAGAGTAATAATATTTTTCCAAATGTTCATTCTCATTTGCCAAATATAGTAATTAATTGGATTCTTAAATCTTAAGATATTTATAAGTAATAAACTTTGGCAAAAATTTTGGATTCATAATCATGTTCCTTCACAGAAATGTGAGGCTTTTTTTATTGACAACATTTTAATTAGGACTCAACAGGACGAGAAGTTTATCCTGAACAAGGAACGAGTCGAAGGGAATCCTGTTTCCAATACTAGAAATGACAAGGGTTTTAAGAAATTGAAGCCCTTTTTTTACATTTGCCTCATATAGTCAATAACATTTGATTCAATCCTTAGAGTACTATTTGGGTTATATAGGAGCTGACCGAATTGATTTCTTAAATTAACAGGCTCTCAAATCTTTCCATCTTGAGTCACACCCAGACGAAAATTAGAAAACACCCAAGTCAAAACAAGGAAAAACACCCACAGAACAAGGGTTTTTACATATAAATTAAAGAAGGCTATGTGCTACTTTTGAGTTGTAATATTACAACTCAAAAGTAGTGGAGATCTGAATCACTAAAAAAACGGGGCGTTACCGAAAAGCCAAAAGAGTAGGAATAATTAAATATAATAAAATGGACACTTTAACAGCAGAAAAGAATAAATTTCATCCTTCTAATGCAATTATAAAAGAAGCAACTCAAAATGCGTTCAACAAGATTGATTTTGTAGATAAAGATGGTGCAGAAAACTTTTTGACTAAATTAGAAGGATCGGTACCAGCACCACTTGGAGCAAAGGCTTCATTAATTTTTGCGGGTATTTACGGTAACGTTACCGTTGAGCCTACATCAGGAGGTTATGAGAATTGGAAGTTTGACGAATCATTTTGGGGTGTTGGAGCAGTAGGAGGAAGTTCTATTGGTTTTATGTACACAGCGTATGATAATTGGAATTCTTTCTTTAAAAATGTAACATCATTCCACGTTCAAAGTTTTGCTTCCGGTGGGGGTATTTTACAAGTAAACTTTTTTATTAGCAATGGGACACCAGTTGGCCAATTTAATGGAGCAATGGCTGGAGCAGGTGCAGTTGAAGGAGGTGCTTCTGGAAAATGGAAAAAAGCATAAAACAATAAACAAACTGGAGGGATTATTTCCTCCAGTCTGTTTTTCTACTTAACCAATATTCTCTAAAAAAACAGTCAAAAATTATACTCTTTTATAATGGAAAAAGCTCATAACCTAAAGGTCACAGAGCTCGTGCTGAACTTGATTCAGTATTTGAGTCCTGTTCCAAATACGAAGAAAACCAGTTGTGAAAACAACTGATTTTTTTATACCCGAAACCTGATGCCCCGCATCATGGATTGTAAGAGATTAATCTCAATTATTACATTTATACAGATATCCTGGTTCATCTAAAAGAAGAGATTTTTTCTTTTTTAATTTAGAACAATTACGAATTAAGTAAGGAGTATTAGAAATTCTTGCAAATAGATTATCTTTATCATAATAAGATGATTGTAAAGCTAATATCTATATTAATCTCAGGTTTAGTATTAACTCAAAGTTTCAATGTCGGTGTAGTCGATATTGTACAACTGGATGAGTTAATGGAGCATGCCAAATTTCACGCAGATGAATATGGTGATAATTTCTTTGTGTTTATTTCTAAGCATTACGGAGAGTTAAAACAAGAGCATAATAAAGAACATCAAGAAGAAAAAGAAGAACATGAGCAGCTTCCGTTTCAGCATCAAGGACATACAAATTCTTTCCTGGCTTTAGTTATCAATTACAATAAGAATGATTATAAAAAAATAGAGGAGCAAAGAAACTCTTCTACTATCTTTTTCTATCAATCTCCTGACTACAATTGTCATCTGTCAGGAATCTTTCAACCACCACGGCAAGCATAATTCATTTTATAGGTTTTATCCATTAATGTTATCGTGTATACACGATGATGTAATCATATTTATACCATTATGAATTATGTTATCATATATTATCAATTTTAGTATTAAGAACAAATTTGTTGTTCTTTTATTTACAACCTTCATTATAGGATTTGGGTTGTACTCATTATCACAAATTCCTATTGGCGCAGTACCAGATGTTACAAACAATCAGGTACAAGTTATCACAACTTCGCGTAATCTTTCTACCCAAGATATGGAGCAATTCATTACCTATCCTGTAGAGCTAGAAATGGCAAATTTACCAGGGGTGTTGGAGATTCGTTCTATTTCAAAATTTGGACTATCAGTAGTGACCATTGTTTTTGAAGACGATATGGGAACCTTTTTACCCAGACAACTTATTGCCGAAAAAATAAAGTCAGCATCAGAGAAAATTCCTGAAGGGTTTGGGACACCAGAGATGGGACCAATTACCACAGGTTTAGGAGAAATCTATCAATACATCCTTGATGTAAAACCAGAGTTTAAGGACAAGTACAATGCAGAAGACCTAAGAACTATACAAGATTGGGTAGTAAAACGACAACTCTCAGGCATTACTGGTGTAGTAGAAGTCAATACCTGGGGTGGTTTCTTGAAACAATATGAAGTTGCTATAAATACAGAAAAACTCAATGCTATGAACATTACAGCACGTGAGATTTTTACAGCATTAGAAATGAATAATAGTGTTTCTGGGGGTGGTTATATTGAGAAAGTTAACCAAGCATTTTTTATACGTGGAGAAGGCCTTGTTTCATCACTAGAAGATATAAATACTATTGTTGTTAAAAACGAAGATGGTGTACCTATCTATATTAAAGATGTTGCAAAAGTAGGTTTCGGAAGCGCTACTCGATTTGGTGCTATTACAGGTAATGGCGAAGGTGAAAAAGTGTTAGGGCAAGTTATGATGCTTAAAGATGCAAATTCTAAGAAAGTAATTGAAGCGGTAAAAGAACGGGTTGCGGAAATCTCAAAATCACTACCAGAAGGCGTTTATATTAATGCTTTTCTTGATCGTAGTGAATTGATAGCAAAAACGACTTTTACTGTTTCAGAGAACTTAATTCTTGGATGTTTGATTGTAATTTTTGTTGTAGTCTTGCTCTTGGGTAATTTCAGATCTGGACTAGTCGTAGCATCAGTTATTCCATTGTGCTTGCTCTTTGCCCTATCTTTAATGTACATCTTTGGTGTAGATGCCAATTTGATGAGTTTGGGAGCTATTGACTTTGGAATTATCATTGATGGTGCAGTAATTATTGTAGAATTCATAGCTTTTCAAATCACACAAAAGAAGGATGAGATTAACGCTGGATTTCATACTAAACTTAGCCGAAGTGAGAAAGCAGAACAACAAGAATTAAAAGATGAGATTACATTTTCTGGAGCATCAAAAATGATGAGCTCAGCCATCTTTGGACAGCTTATTATTTTGATTGTATTCATCCCGATTTTATCGCTAAGCGGTGTCGAAGGTAAGATGTTTAAACCAATGGCATTAACGTTCAGTTTTGCACTTATTGGCGCAATGATTCTTTGTTTTACATACGTTCCTGTAGTAGCATCGATATTCTTAAAACCATCAAGAGCCACCGATAAAAATATCTCAGTACGATTAATGAAATGGCTCAACAAAATGTATGCGCCAATTATCCATTGGGCATTACAAAGTAAGAAGTTAGTGTTAGGAATCGCGATAGCACTTTTGGCTATTTCACTTTATTTATATACAACGATGGGTGGTGAGTTTGTACCAACCTTAGATGAAGGAGATTTTGTTATTCAGCCTGTTCTAAAAACAGGAACTTCATTGAGTAATACGGTAAAAATCACTACAGAAATAGAGAAGATACTTCTAAAAGAATTTCCAGAAGTAAAACAAGTAGTTACTCGTATTGGTGCTGCCGAAGTGCCTACGGATCCAATGTCTATGGAAGAGAGTGATGTAATTATTGTTCTAAAACCTAAAGGCGAATGGACGTCTGCTTCATCCAAAGATGAACTGGCAGATAAGTTTAAAGAAGCATTGGCGATAATTCCAGGAATGGAAGTAGAGTTTACGCAACCTATCGAGATGAGGTTTAATGAACTAATCACGGGAGTACGTGCCGATATAGCTATTAAGATTTTTGGGGATAATTTAGATATACTAGCTAAGAAAGGAAGCGAGATTGGTACTTTAATTAAAAATGTACCTGGAGCCGCAGATATTTCTGTCGAGAAAATAGCCGGATTGCCTGAGATGAGCGTACAGTACAATAGAGCAAAAATTGCCAGATATGGACTTAATATTCAAGAGCTTAATGATATGGTATCTATGGGTTTTGCAGGAAAATCTGCAGGTAGTGTTTTTGAAGGCGAAAAACGTTTTGATTTAGTTGTGAGGCTGGATAAACAGAAACGTCAAGACATAGACAATCTAAAAAATCTCTATATAGATTTGCCTTCAGGTAGAAAGGTCCCTTTAAGTGAATTGGCAGATATCAGTTATAAAAAAGGAGCTGCAAAAATATCTCGCGATGATACCAGACGTAGAATCGTAGTTGGTATAAATGTACGTAATCGTGATTTGCAATCTGTGGTAGATGACGTACAAAGATTGATAAACGAAAATATAAAATTACCTGTTGGATATTCTATCACGTATGGTGGTCAGTTTGAGAATTTACAAAGTGCTAAATCAAGATTGATGGTTGCAGTACCTATTGCACTAATCCTAATATTCGTGTTGTTGTATTTCGCATTCAAATCTGTAAAAGAAGCATTGATGATTTATTCTGCAATTCCTCTCGCTGCGGTTGGTGGTGTGTTATTATTGTGGATTCGTGATCTACCATTTAGTATATCGGCAGGAGTTGGTTTTATCGCACTTTTCGGTATTGCAGTACTTAATGGTATTGTATTGATCGAACACTTTAAGGAATTACAAAAGAAAGAATTTGAAAGTATGGAAGCCTTAATAAAACAAGGAACAAAAGACAGATTGAGAGCTGTATTATTAACCGCATCTGCGGCAGCATTAGGATTCTTGCCTATGGCTATTTCAACAAATGCAGGAGCCGAAGTGCAACGACCACTAGCAACTGTTGTTATAGGAGGATTAATTACTGCTACGTTGTTGACTTTAGTAGTTTTGCCAGTACTCTATGCATATTTAAATATACCTATTGTAAAGAAAAAAAGTTCTAGTAAGATTACTGTAACAGGTTTGAGTGTTATAGCATTGTTGTTTTCTATGAATGTAAAAGGGCAACAAGATGCTAAGACCCTAAAAGAATTAGTCCCTCTAGCTATTGAAAATAATGCAGGATTAAAAGCTAGTGCGTTACAAGTAGAACAATCTGATGCACTAATAAATAGTGCATTCAGTTTTGATAAAACACTGGTTTATTATGAGTTTGATGAGAACAATTTGGCTTTAAATAATAAACCTTTGAGAGTATTTGGAATTCAACAAGATTTCAGGTTTCCGACAGTTTATTTCTCTGAAAAGAAAGTAAATCAAGCTCGCTACGGTGTTGTTTCAAGTAGTTATGATGTTCAGAAAAAAGGAATAGAACGCAAAGTGACAGCTACTTATTATGAATATCAAATCGTTAGAGAAAAAGAAAACGTTTATAAAAGATTGGATAGTTTGTATACTAACTTTTCTAAAGTAGCTGCAAGACGTTTTGAATTAGGAGAAACCAACTATCTAGAGAAAATCACAGCAGCATCTAAGCAAAAACAAATCAACCTTAAATACGAACAAGCACAAAATGATGTAGCAATAGCCTATGGTAACTTATTAAAAGTAATTCAAGTAGATGAAGCTATAGTTATCGCTAATGAAGCATTGCTTAAAGTAACAATGTATACTTTGGATATTGATGGAATTGCAGAAATTGGATATTACCAAAACAGAATCTCTCTACTACAAGCAGAGCATCGTTTTAAAAAGCAGGAACTACTGCCAGATATAAGTTTTAACTATTTTCAAGGCACCAATTCAGAAGTAAATGGAAGCCTTTATGGATACCAATTAGGTTTGAAAATACCAATATTTTTTGGTGGTCAATCATCACAAATTAAAGCAGCGAGAATTGCGGAAGATATTGCAATAGCTGAATCTAACGAATATGAAATTCGGTTGAACACAAAATTCAGAACCCTTAAAACAGAGTTGATCCAGCTTCAAGAAGCATTGAATTATTATGAAAATGAAGGCGAGGCACTTTCAGAAGAAATTTTAAAAACGGCTAATGGTAGTTTCAGAAATGGAGAGATTGATTTCTATCAATACATCCAAAGTTTAGAAAGTGCTTACGAAATAAAGTTGAGTTATCTGGATAAGCTCAATGACTATAATCAAACCGTTATCGCTATTAATTACCTAACCTTATAAACACAACGTTATGA
This sequence comes from Aquimarina macrocephali, assembly GCF_051627225.1. Classification (NCBI taxonomy): domain Bacteria; kingdom Pseudomonadati; phylum Bacteroidota; class Flavobacteriia; order Flavobacteriales; family Flavobacteriaceae; genus Aquimarina; species Aquimarina macrocephali. The sequence goes on along the minus strand of NZ_CP151795.1, from coordinate 1,155,983 downwards.
AACGTAACCTATATAAAATAGTACCGCTAAGTCTTGTTTTCACCCTATTTAGTTGTAGTGAAAAGAATAATCAATCGGATAAGGATGAAAGCGAAGAGATAATGGATGGAATCCAAGTTACTCAAGCACAATTTGAACAAAGTAAAATGGAGTTGGGAAGTCTTGAAGAAAAACCATTCCCTGTTGCTGTTAATGTTAACGGAATGATTGATGTTCCACCAGAAAATAGAGCCGTCATAAATTCTACAATGGGTGGGTATATCAAAACTACACCATTACTTATAGGTGATAAAGTACGTAAGGGGCAAGCACTCGTAACAATTGAAAACCCAGAGTTTGTGAACTTGCAGCAACAGTATATGGAAATCAATGAGCAGCTTGCCTATTTAAAGGCAGAATATGACAGACAGGTAACAATGAAAGCCGAAAATATCACATCTCAGAAGAGTTATTTAAAAGCAGAAAGCGAATACAAAACAGCAGTTGCCAGACATACAGGCTTAGACAAGCAATTAAGAATGCTTAACATATCACCAGCAGCAGTGCGAGCAGGAACAATTAGTTCTATTGTAAGCATTTACGCACCTATTTCTGGTAGTATTACAAAGGTAAATGTAACAAAAGGATCTTATGTTTCACCTGCTACTGAAATTTTGGAAATTATAGATAATGACCATATACATTTAGAACTTTCTGTTTTTGAAAAGGATATAATGAAAATTAAAAAAGGACAAAAGATCGATTTCAAAATCCCAGAAGTTTCAACAGAAACATTTAAAGCCCAAGTACACCTTGTAGGTACTGTAATTGAAGACAACAGAACGATTAAAGTACATGGACATTTGGAGAACGAATCTAGTCATAATTTCTTGACAGGAATGTTTGTCGAAGCTACTGTTATTACAGATTCTACTTTCGCAAAAGCGTTACCAAGTGAGGCTATTATTGTTGTTGATGAAGTTCTTTACATCTTAGTTTTAGATAAAAAAGATGGAGATACGTACTATTTCCATCAAGAAAAAGTTGTGGTTAAAGAAACTTATGATGGTTTTTCGGTTATAGAAAATAAAGCTATTTTTAAATCTAATACACAGTTTTTGACTAAAGGAGTATTTAATTTAATAGGAGAATAATCATGGATGAGAAAATAATAGAAAAACATTATATAACGCGTAGTGGTTGGCTTAGAGCTGGAGTTTTGGGAGCCAATGACGGTATTTTATCTACAGCAAGTATTATTATAGGTGTTGCGGCAGCAAGTAGCACTCGTGACCCTATACTACTAGCAGGAGTGGCTGGTCTAGTTGCTGGTGCATTGTCAATGGCAGCAGGAGAATATGTATCGGTAAGCTCCCAAACAGATATAGAAAAATCTGACCTCGCACGGGAGAGGCAAGAATTAATAGATGCACCAGAGCAGGAACTCATAGAACTTTCTGAAATCTATGAAGAAAGAGGTCTAAATAAAGAAACAGCATTAGAAGTTGCTAAACAACTAACAGCGCACAATGCGCTTGAAGCACATGCAAGGGATGAGTTAGGAATTACAGAGATGACAGAAGCAAAACCACTACAAGCAGCTTTTTCTTCTGGAATTGCTTTTACGGTGGGAGGTCTCTTTCCTGTTATTGTTGCATTTATAGCACCTTTAAATTTAATGGAATACATACAATATATTTTTGCTATTTTATTTTTAGCAATACTAGGTATAGTAGCTGCTCTAACAGGAGGGTCTAATCCGGTAAAAGCAGTTTTCCGTATTACTTTTTGGGGAACACTCGCAATGGGATTAACAGCATTTATAGGATATTTATTTAATACTAATATCAATTAAAATTTTAATAAAAACATACAGATACTGAGGTATATTATGAGTGGTTAAAAAGTGGTTTGAGAAGTAATGAAAAGGATTAGTGTTAACAGGATGATTTCTTATTACTTCCGGTTTTTGATTCATAGTCCAGAATACTTCCTTTTCCGCCTTGTAGGATAGTACAACAACCTTCAAATAATTCTTTAAGCTTTTTTCTCCCACGTTGAATTTTAGAGCGTACCGTGACATAATTCATATTAAGCTGTTCGGCGATCTCTTTTTGTGGTATTTCCTTTATCTCAGATAAGATCATTAATTCTCGATACTCTTCTGGTAATTGATTGACAAAAGAATTTACACATTTGCCAAGCGCTATCCCAGCATCATTATCGGTGTCGTAATCGAAAAATGTATCCTCTTCAATAGTATTTGTTTGCAACTGTTTTTTTCTGTAGTAATCGGTAATTGTATTTTTGGCTATAGTATATACCCAATTTTTAAGGTTGTCGACACCATTACTATTCGATTTGGATAATTTCAAAAATACATCTTGGGTTAAATCTTCGGCGTCTTCCTGATTGCGAACACGCTTTTTAACGTAGCCTAATAATGGATTATATAGTTGAACGACTTGATTTTGCATTTTTTATAGAGAAATTGATGAATAAAATTGTTCCTGTTATACACAAAGATAAATATAGGTTTTGTATTCCAATAAACTCAATGGCGTAGATTCCGATAAATGCACCAACGGCAGCACCTATATCCCACCATGTACTTACACTAGAAATTGCCTGTAAGGAATTATCTTTATTTTGTGAGTTCTTTATTGCAATAAGAGGTGAAAAAGTAACCACAATTGTATTAAATAAAAAGGCTAGAATAATGCCCAAAATAGTAATATCAAATGCAATCAATGCCATTGCTAATAAACAAATACTAATTGAAATTGAAAATAAGAATAATGGCCGAAAACGTATGGAGAGAACCCCTCCAATTATAGAAAACAATAAGGTAAATAATCGTTTTAATAATAAATAAAACGCCACATAACCAAGCAACTCATTTGAATTGACCATGTTTCCAGATAATAAATACGATAGAGATACTACTAAAATACCATCTATTGAAACAGATACTATAAAGACCAACAAGTTGATGGTATTTGGATAAAAAGTGAGGCTTGTTTTTACTACCTCATCTTTTGCCTTGGGTTCAATTTTTGGTAATGAATACGCTAAAAGTATACCCAACAGACTGATTGAAGCTATGCTAAACAGCCCATTTTGAATACCAAATTCACCAATGACTATTGGTCCAAACCAAAGTACGAATAATGCCCCTAATGATTTGATACTTTGCGATAATCCGAATACTAAGCCAGATTTTTCTTTAGCTTGCGAGGCGTAGCATAAAGTAGAAGTTTTTAACCCGGAATAACTTAGTCCCCAAAAAATTCTTGCTAGTAGAAAAGAAATTAAACCTAATTTCAGTCCATATAGAAAAGTGGTTAGAGTAGCTAGTGTTGCAGTGATAATCAGCATTTTTCGGATTCCGATTTGGTGTACCCAATTTGCAATAGATGTGTTTGCAATAATTCTTACGAAACGGTTTACCGATAACAACACACCAATAAAGAATACTGAAAACCCTAATTCTTTACCATAAATGGGAAGTACAGGATATAGAACGGCATCACCTAATCCTGCAAAAGCCATGACCCCACTAGCACGCAAAGCCCCTCGAAATGAGGAGCTTTGTTCTTTGCGAATAGGCGGGCTTTTGGTTAGCAACATCCTGTTTTTTCAATATTTATTTCTTTACTCTCATTTTTATCACAACATGATGACCCATCGGTAGGTTGCTCACAACAAGAGCTTTGTGCAGATTGTGCTTGTACCGATGTAGATTCACAGCATCCACTAGCTTGTTGTACTGTTTCTACTTGCTTGTTTGTATTTCTCGTTTTCATAATTATAAATTTTAATATTTCTATTTTGTTATGTATTGTTTTCACTCTTTAAGACGCAAGATTTTTATAATGATGCATCATTTTTATTTTTTTAATTGCATCCTGATGTTCCGCAATTCGAACTGGTAGATTCTACTCCTTCCAAAGCTGATGCTGTAGAACAGCAATTACCAGTAGTACTCTCTTTTTCATTAGTTGCAAAATCGGTACTGCATACTCCAGTTTCTGGTAAATTAAGTTCTACTCGTTCTGCAGCTTCTTTATCGCCTGCCAAATAAGAGATAACCGATCGTACTTGTTCATAACCCGTTGTCATTAAAAAAGTAGGTGCTCTACCATAACTTTTAGACCCTACGATGTAAAAATCTTTTTCTGGATGGCGGAGTTCTTTTTCTCCGTGTGGTCTCACTGTTCCACAACTATGAATATTTGGATCAATTAATTCTGCTAGATCAAAAACCGATTCTAATGAGGCATCTAAATCTATTCGTACCTCACGAATCATTTCTAAATTTGGTCGTGAACCTGTATTACTTATTATTTCGTCTATTTGGTTAATGGTTTCTATTTCGCCATTTTGGTCACCGATAATTTGTATACCGTTTTCTTTTTTGGTTAGTTTTAAGATGTGAAAAGGAGTATAGACGTTTAGTTTTCCACTATTAACCAATTCCTCTATACGAATACCAAGAGCACCTCTCGCTTCTAAAGCATCATCTTTTTTTCCACCATAGACCTTGTTCATATTATCTTTTCTTAATACCCAGTTGAGTTGTGTTTGTGGATAATTTTTTTGGATATCTGCTAAATCTAATAATACATTTATGGCAGAATGTCCTCCCCCTACAACAACAATATTTTTGTTTTTGTAATGTTCTAAATGATCTTTCTTAACATTAGGAATACCATAAAAAATATGATTATTTAATTCTTGTTCTCCTTCGGCAAATACACCACCAGAACCAATCGGATTGGGCTGATTCCAGGTTCCTGTAGCATCAATAACTGCTTTTGCTTCATAATAATTAATAGTACCATTTTTTTCTACTTTAATAGAGAATGGTTTGTCTTCTCTTCCAAAGGTTTTCATTTTATCCAAGCCTTTTCTTCCAATAGAAATTACTTTACTATTTAAATGAGTATGTGATTTAATCTGAGGTAAATTTGCTAGTGGACGAAAATATTGTTCTACCAACTCTTGTCCTGTTGGTAATTCATTTTCATCAGGAGCTATCCAATCGGTTTGTTGTAATAATTCTTTCGCAGCTCGATCTATATTATATTTCCAGGGAGAAAACACACGAACATGACTCCAGGAGAGTATATTTTGTCCAACAGAGCTTCCTGCTTCAAATACAATAAAAGGAAGATTTTGTGTTAGTAAATGTGCAGCTGCAGCTAATCCTACTGGGCCAGCACCTATTATTGCTATGGGTAAATTATTGTTTTTCATCATTTTAAAATTTGTATTCATCTCTTAAGACGACAACTTTAAAAAATGATGCAGGGTACTATAAATAAAATTTTAAGTAATTAAGATTAGGGTATAAAAAATGACTGTGTTTTATCATTTTATATATAAGATTTAATCAAGTGATTACACCTTAAAAATAACACTTCTTACCTCATTTAAATAACTTCTTCCAATTGGATATCGATTATTTGCAATCTCTATACTATTACCTTCAACAGATTCTATTTTATCAATTGATATAGTATAAGATCTGTGAATTCTAATAAACTTATCAGAGGGTAAATCATCTGTAAAATTACTTAAAGTTTGATGCACAATATAGTTGCTTGACAACGTATTCACTTTGATATAATCGCCAAGGCTTTCGATAGATAATATTTCATCCAGGTATATTTTTTGTATCTTTTTTTTATCGATTTTCAAAAAGATATAGGCTCTTTTAGAAGGAGTAGTAACATTATCTTTTTCTTGATAGCCTTTTATTTTGAAAGCTTTATTTACGCCCATAATGAACCTATGAAAAGAGATTGGTTTTACCAAATAGTCTACGACCTCCAATTCATAACTTTCTACTGCAAATTCTTCATGAGCAGTAGTAATTATAGTGAGTGGTTTTTGATGCATACTTTTTAACAGATTTAATCCATCTAAAAGAGGCATATTAATGTCTAAAAAAAGAAGATCTATTTCATTATTTCTTAAATAATCAATACTCTCGGTCGCGTCGTTGAATGAAGCTAAAAAAATCAATCCTTTTGTCTGGTCAACATAATTTTTTATAACATTAATAGCCAATGGTTCATCATCTATTATAACACATTTTAAATCCATTATACTTTAATTTTTAATTCAACAATATATTGATCGTTATTTTCACTAATAGTTAGATTATATTCATCAGGTTTATAACCTAACTCAAGTCTCTTTTTTACGTTTCCTATTCCAATACCCCCAGAAAAGGAGTCAATTTTGTTTTTATTATTTTTTGCAGGAATTGGATTAGTAATTTTAAAATACAGAAAGTCCTCTACTATGTTAAAAGAGATATTAATTTCGATTTCTCCAACATTTTTATTAGCACCGTGCTTAAATGCATTTTCTACAAATGATAAAAGCAGCATAGGGGCAATTTTTTTACCTTCGATTTCACCAGAAACAGTCACATTTATTTTTAAAGAATCTCCGTATCTGATTCTTTCTAAATCTAAATAGTTTTGAAGACATATAATTTCTTTGCTAAGACATTGTCTTTTTTGATTAGTCTCATGCAATAAATACCGCATTAATTCGGATAACTTTAATATAGTTTTTGGGGTTTTGTCTGATTTTTCTACAGAAAGAGAGTATATATTATTTAAAGTATTAAAAAAGAAATGAGGAGACATTTGAGCCCTAAGAAACCGTAATTCTGTTTCTAATTGTAATTTTTCTATCTCAATTAATTTTTTATGCTCTCTAAGCTTATCCAGGGTTACTTTAATAGCAGAAACAAAAGACACAACATAAAGCTCTCCCAGCATCATTTCTATAGTATAATTTAAGGTCAATTCATTTGTTACTTCAGGACCTTCTGGCCAAACATTATGGTTAACAAGGAAATAAGTAAAATAAAATTTTGCCAGGACCATTGTGAAAAGAGATGTGAGTAATAAGAATATGTATATCAAATACTTACGTTTGTCTACGAATTTTGGCATTAAGTAATATATGTTGAAATAACTTAAAGACATATGTATAATAAACCCTAGAATAGTAGTTTTTAAAGAATAGACATAATCGTTAAAGTAACTACCCCATTTAAAGGTGGTAAATAGAAAATATACGAGCCAGAATATAACATGATGTTTTGCAGTTATAGTATAATTATTCCCAGATGTTATATTAAGTACGTTTTTTATTTTTTGCAGCATATTTCCCCAAATTTTATGACGTTTAACTAAGTTGCTTTGTTATTGATCTAAAATTATTCTTTTAACCATAAGTTTTGTAAATATTTATGTCATTACTTGCTCTTCCTGTAGAACAATGATAAAAAAATAAATGTAAATAGATGAAAATACTTCACAATATTAAATTAGTAGTACTAGCAATATTGATTACTTTTTCGTGTAAGAAAGAACATGATAATGAGGGTGGTATAAAAGCAGAAAGCAGTACGGTAATTGAGTTTGTAAACCCTTTTATTGGCACAGGGGGGCATGGTCATACTTATCCAGGAGCAACAGTGCCATTTGGTATGGTACAGGTAAGCCCGGATAATGGTATTTCAGAATGGGATTGGTGCTCTGGGTACCATTATTCAGACTCTCTAACTATAGGTTTTAGTCATTTACACCTTAGTGGTACAGGGATTGGAGATCTTAATGATATTAGATTGATGCCAATTAATAAAGAAGTAGATTTATCTACTTCTTTTAGCACAAGAGACGAAATACCTTTTAAGTCCAAATATTCTCACGATAAAGAAAAAGCTGTACCTGGATATTATAGTGTGTTTTTAGAAGATTTTAATATTAATGCAGAATTAACTTCTACCGTTAGAACAGCTTTTCATAGATACGAATATAAAGAGGGAGACACGCAATCTGTAGTATTAGATTTAGGATATGCTATTAATTGGGATAAAACTTTAGAATCACAAATACACATTGAAGATAAATTTACAGTTTCAGGATATAGAAATAGTACCGGATGGGCAAAAAATCAGAAAGTGTTTTTTGTGATGAAATTCTCTAAAGCCATCAATAACTATGATTTGTATACCGATACCAAAAAAACTGAAAATGTTAATTCTATTAAAGGTGTAAAGTCATCGGCGCAGTTGTTTTTTAACGAGGGAAATAAAAATCAATTACAGGTAAAAGTAGGAGTTTCTTCGGTCAGTGTTGAAAATGCAAAAAACAATATTTCTGAATATAAAAATAAATTTGAGTTTGATAAAACCGTAGAAAAAGCCAATGCATCTTGGCAAAATGTACTATCTAAAATAGAAGTAGATACTAAAAACGATTCGTTAAAAACCATTTTTTACACCGCATTATACCATGCTCAAGTAGCACCGGTAACATATAGTGATAAGGATGGAGCGTTTAGAAAAGAAAATGATAGTATTGTTTTTGCAAAAAATTATACTGCATATTCTACACTTTCTCTTTGGGATACCTTTAGAGCAGAGCACCCATTACTGATATTCTTAGAACCAAATAAAGTTTCTGATATCGTAAATTCTATGTTAGCATATTATGAAAATAACAAGACATTACCTGTATGGACTTTATATGCTAATGAAACCAATACTATGACCGGGTATCACTCTGTTTCTGTGATTGCCGAAGCATATCTAAAAGGCATCAAAGGCTTTGATATCGAAAAAGCATATGAAGCGATGAAAACCACTATGATGCAAGATGAAAGAGGGTTGGAGTATTATAAAAAACATGGGTATATCCCATATAATTTGCTAGATGAATCTGTTACTATTACATTAGAATATGCCTATAATGACTGGTGCGTTGCACAAGTTGCTAAAACTCTAGGGAAAGAAGAGGATTATGAGTATTTCCTAAAACGATCCAAAGCATTTGTACATCTCTTTGATGCTAAGACAGGATTTATGAGAGGAAAATTCGAGGATGGCAAAAAATGGCACGAGCCATTTGATCCCAAATTTTCTGCTCATAGAGTGCATGCCGATTATACAGAAGGAAATGCATGGCAACATAGTTGGTTTGTGCCTCATGATGTTGAGAGGTTGATACAATTATTTGGAGATCAAACTACCTTTGTAGCAAAGCTCGAACAACTATTTACTGAAGATTCTGAAATTACCGGAGATAATATTTCTGCAGATATTACAGGTCTTATAGGACAATATGCACATGGTAATGAACCTAGTCATCATATTGCCTATATGTTTAATAAAGCTAATGCCCCCTGGAAAACTCAATATTGGGTAAGTCAAATATTAAAAACTCAATATAATACAACACCTAATGGATTAAGCGGTAATGAGGATTGCGGGCAAATGTCGGCTTGGTATGTCTTTAGCTCTTTAGGAATTTATCCAATGAACCCTGCATCAGGAGAATACCAAATTGGAAGTCCGATTTTTGAGAAAGCTACTTTAAAATTATCAGGTGATCTTAGTTTTAATATAGAAGCCAAGAACGTTTCAGATAAAAATATATACATCCAATCTGCAACCTTAAACGGAAAAGAATTTAATCGATCATATATTACACATCAGGAAATAATAGAAGGAGGAACATTGCATTTCGTAATGGGAGCATCTCCTAACAAAAACTGGGGTGTACAGAAATAACCAACTCTAAATGAACCTAGCTACCGTAGATATTGTAATAATTCTATGTTATATCATTATTACTCTTCTTTTTGGATTTTATGTTGCTAAGAAAGCATCAAAAGATATGAAATCGTATTTCCTGGGCGGAAATGAAATCCCCTGGTATTATCTCGGACTGTCAAATGCTTCAGGGATGTTTGATGTTTCTGGTACCATGTGGACAGTTACTATTCTTTTTGTCTACGGTATGAAAAGTGCCTGGCTCCCATGGTTATGGCCCGTATGGAATCAGGTTTTTATTATGATTTTTATGGCCGCGTGGTTACGAAGGTCAAATGTGATGACAGGAGCACAATGGATAACCTATAGATTTGGATCTGCCATGGGTGCTAAATTATCTCATATCATAGTAACAATCTTTGCTGTTATTAGCACTTTAGGTTTTATAGCCTACTTTTTTGAAGGGATCGGTAAATTTGCAATTGTATTTTTTCCTTGGGACTTATCTATAGACCTTGGATTGTTTGTAGTAGCTTCAGAGCAATCTTACGCTTTGGTAATTATTGGTGTAACTACTTTATACACTTTAAAAGGAGGAATGTATAGTGTAGTAGGAACAGAAGTCATTCAGTTTGTAATTATGACCATTTCATGTTTGGTTATTGGATATATTGCTTTTACTACTGTTACAGCAGAACAAATTGCCATCGCTACACCAGAAAACTGGAATAATTTATTCTTTGATATGAAATTAGATTTGGATTGGACCGGATATATCGATAGTGTAAATGAAAAGATAGAGAAAGACGGATTTTCTTTGTTTGGTTTCCTATTTATGATGATGATCTTTAAAGGCATTTTTGCCAGCCTTGCAGGTCCCGTTCCCAGCTATGATATGCAACGTGTTTTGTCTACTAAAAATGAAGCCGAAGCCTCAAAAATGAGTGCTTTTACAATTATTGTTCTTTTTATACCCAGGTATTTAATGATTACAGGTTTTGCCGTACTTGGTTTGGTATATTTAGGACCAGAATTACAACAAGCAGGTATAGATGTAGATTTTGAAACCATATTACCAGTGGCCATTCATCGCTTTGTTCCAATAGGTTTTAAAGGGTTATTGCTGGCAGGTTTATTAGCCGCTTTTATGGGAACATTTGCAGCATTTATAAACGCTGCGCCAGCATATATAGTTAATGACATATACAAGAAATATATCAACCCAAAAGCATCAAATAAAACATATATTAAGTATAGTTATTTATCATCTATTCTCATCGTATTAGTAGGGGTGATTGGTGGTTTTTTTGCATCATCTATTAATGAATTAACCATATGGTTAACCTCAGCTTTGTATGGAGGATATGCAGCAGCAAATGTTTTAAAGTGGATATGGTGGAGATTTAATTCTTATGGCTATTTTGGAGGAATGTTGGCAGGACTTATTGCAGCAACAATAGTACCTGGAATTTTTCCGGATACAACCGCCATTTACTTATTTCCAGGTATCCTGTTGATGTCCTTTATCGGATGCTTTTTAGGAGTAATATTAGGAAAACGAGATGATATAGAGGTGTTAAAAAACTTTTATAGAACCACCAAGCCCTGGGGATGGTGGAAACCAGTTATTGATGCAATACAAAAAGAGGACCCGGATTTTTTACCTAATAAAAACTTCTGGAGAGATATGTTTAATTGCGGTATTGGGATTATTTGGCAAATGACCTTTGTTCTGGTGCCTATGTATTTAATTATAAAAGAATATTATAGCTTGGCTTTTGCGATAGTATTAATGATTATTACATCGGTAATATTAAAGAGAACATGGTATGATAAACTTAAGACAAAATAATACTTTTTGAAAAGTAGTAATATTTATACTAGAAATACGATGAAAAAAGAAATACCATGGCAGGATAAACCTGAAGGGTGCACTGATGCTATTTGGAGGTATTCTGCAAATCCAATCATCTCTAGAGATGCTATACCCACTTCTAATAGTATTTTCAATAGTGCTGTTGTGCCGTATAATGATGGTTATGCAGGAGTGTTTAGATGTGATAATAAAGCTGTACAGATGAATATTTTTGCAGGATTCAGTCATAACGGGATTGATTGGGAAATTAATGAAGAGCCTATTATCATGGAAGCAGGAAATACAGAAATGATAGATTCTGATTACAAGTATGATCCTCGAGTTACTTTTATTGAAGATAGATATTGGATTACATGGTGTAATGGGTATTATGGCCCCACTATCGGGATTGCTTATACTTTTAACTTCAAAGAATTTTTTCAATGTGAAAATGCATTTTTACCCTTCAATAGAAATGGAGTATTATTTCCAGAAAAGATCAATGGTAAATATGCAATGTTAAGTCGCCCAAGTGATAATGGGCATACCGCTTTTGGCGATATATTTATTAGTTATAGCCCAGATATGAAATATTGGGGAGAACATAGAAACGTAATGCAGGCAACCCCTTTTGAAGACAGTGCCTGGCAATGCACTAAGATAGGAGCAGGTTCTGTGCCTTTCCTTACAGATGAAGGATGGTTGATGTTTTATCATGGAGTAATAAATACATGTAATGGATTTAGGTATGCTATGGGAGCTGCTATTTTGGACAAGAGTAGCCCGGATAAGGTAAAGTACAGGACAAAACCATACCTTTTAACACCTTCTGTGACTTATGAACAAATAGGAGATGTTCCTAATGTGATATTTCCTTGTGCTACTCTACAAGATATCGAACAGGATAAAGTGGCTATTTATTATGGAGCAGCAGATACCGTGGTTGCATTGGCTTTTGGAAGGATAAGTGAAATTATTAAGTTTACTAAAGAAAATTCATTATAAAGTAGGTTAAAATGAAATTGAAACTTTTTCAAAATAGAATCAATAAAATACTTTGTGTCATCGTATTAATTTTGAGTAAAGCAACTATTGTTTATGGGCAAAGTGTTGAAAATGAGATACTTCCAAAATCTTATATCGCGCATTATACTAAAGAATCAATAGATATAGATGGATCTGCTTTAGAATCTTCCTGGAGTAAAGCAAAATCTACAGAGTTTTTTATAGATATTGAAGGAAGCAAAATTCCAAAATATAAAACTACTGTAAAAATGCTTTGGGATGATGAGTATTTTTACTTTTTGGCAGAAATGGAAGAACCTCATGTATGGGGTAACCTTAAACAAAGGGACGCTATTATTTTTTATAATAATGATTTCGAAATTTTTATCGATCCTGATAATGACACTCATAATTATTATGAATTTGAAGTTAATGCATTAAATACACTGTGGGATTTGTTTATTACAAAACCATATAGAGAAGGAACCCCAGTATTAAATGATTGGGATGCTAATGGATTTAAATCCTCAGTCAAAGTAAACGGAACTATAAATAACCCAAATGATACTGATAAAGGATGGGTAATAGAAATAGCTATTCCATTTAAAGTGTTTAGAACGTCGTATTATCACAAAAATATTCCGAAAGATAAGTTTTGGAGAGTTAATTTTTCTAGAGTGAATTGGGATTTTGAACTTCAGAATGATAAATACTCCAGAAAACGAGATGATAACGGAAAATTTAAACCGGAATACAATTGGGTTTGGTCTCCTATCGGGGTAATTAATATGCATCAACCCGAAGATTGGGGATATGTATATTTTTCCTCAAAAGAAGTAGGAAAAAATGATGATTTCAGAATTCCTGAAGATGAAAAAGTAAAACGATTGTTGTATCAATTATATAGAAAACAAAAGGCATATTTTAAAAAGAACACCCGTTGGGCAAAAACCTTTAAAGAACTAGAAGCCAATGATCTGTTGGTTGATGGAAATAAGGTTGTTAAAACCATAGAGAATCATCAAACAGGCTGGAATATAACAGTTGTAAGCCCGCATACAAAACGTCTGTTTATTATTAAAGAAGATGGTAAAATTATCCAAAAAGAAGATTAATATGAAGATGCTCAAAATTATACTCTTGTGTAGTGTATTTATTAGTGTTAGTTGTAAAACTGAAACTAAAAAAGAAGAAGAAATTGTAAAAGAGGTTGTAGCAGAAGTAAAGACAACGTCATTTAAATATTGGACCTGGATTACTGCGAACCCCTCAAAATCAAATGATGAATATAGAGAAGAGTTTAAAAAATATAAAGAAAATGGCATAGATGCAGTATTGATAAATACTTTCGCTGATCCCGAAGTTTTAAAAAAAATAGCACCTTTAGCTACGCAAGTTGGTCTAGAAGTTCATGCCTGGATGTTTACTATGAATCGGCCTGGGGATGAAGTAGCCTTAAAGCACCCAGAGTGGTATGCAGTAAGTAGAGAAGGTAAATCGTGCCATGATACGCGACCATATGTAGATTATTATCAGTGGTTATGTCCTACCAGAGAAGAGTCCAGAGCACATATTTTGGGATTAGTAGAAGAACTGGCAAAGGTTGAAGGTATAACCAGTGTACATCTCGATTATATTCGATATTCAGATATCTATTTACCTATAGGGTTATTACCAAAATATAATCTAGTACAGGATGAAGAGCTGCCAGAGTTTGATTTTTGTTACTGTGATGTATGTATAAAAACTTTTGAACAAGAACATCATAAAAATCCAAAAGAAGCTAAAAATATTGCGATAGATATAGAGTGGAAACAATTTAGGCTAAATCAAATAAAAAAAGTGGTAGACGAGGCTTATGAAATTGCTCATAAATATAATAAGAAGTTAACCGCAGCTGTGTTTCCATATCCCGAAATGGCAGATCATATGGTTAGACAACGATGGGACAAATGGAATGTAGATGAAGTATTACCAATGATTTATCACAACTTTTATAACGAGGAAATAGATTGGATTGGTTTTGCTACCAAACAAGGAGTTAATGATCTGCAAGGAAAGCAAACTAAATTGCATACGGGAATATATCTTCCTCCGATGAGTGCAGACGATGTATCAAAAGCCATACAATTAGCAAAAGATAATGGAGCGTCAGGGATTTCATTTTTTGACGGAAATGCGATAACAGAAGAGCAATTAGAGGCAATTAGAAAATCAAAAAAGTAATCCGATATACGAACTTAATAGGTTATCAAAATCTGTGAGGTCTTATTCATACCAAAAATGAAAAAAATATTCTATTTACATATCATTCTTTTACTATTGTTTTGGTCTTGCAATCAAGAGAAGGTTTCAGTAAAACTACCAGAACAATCATTAACTTCTTATGTAAATACATTCATAGGAACAGATGGTCCCGGCAATACATACCCGGGAGCAACACTTCCATTTGGTATGGTGCAGTTGAGTCCGGATATAGGAATTCCAGGGTGGGATAGAATTGCAGGATATTACTATAAAGATTCTATAATCAGTGGTTTTTCTCATACACATCTTACCGGGACCGGAGCCGGAGATTTATATGATATTTTGGTAATGCCCACCAATAGTAAGTTTTCAAAAAAAATAAAAGAAAACAATTATAAACCATTCTCTACATACAGTCATGATAAAGAATTTGCTACACCAGGATATTATACCGTAGATTTATTGGATTATGGGATTAAAGCAGAACTTACAGCAACCAATAGAGTAGGCATACATAGGTACACGTTCCCTAAAGATACTGCAACCGCAATACATGTGGATCTGGGATACGCTATAAACTGGGATAAACCTACAGATACTTATATTGAAAAAGTGGATGACAAAACTATTCAGGGGTATCGGATGTCTACCGGATGGGCAAAAGACCAACGAGTTTATTTTGTAATGCAATTTTCAAAACCTTTTATGACGTATCAAGTGTTTAAAGATGAAGAGCTAACTACACTTCCCGTTCATGGAACAAATACAAAAATTGTACTGCACTATAACACAGAAGAGAATGAACAGGTTATCATTAAAACCGGGTTGTCTACAGCTAGTATTGAGGGAGCCCAAGAATCGCTAGATACAGAAGCTCCTCATTTCGATTTTGATCACTATATAAGAAGAGCACAGGCCACTTGGGAACGTGAACTGCAGAAAATAAAAATAAGCACACCAGATAGTGACAAGAAAAGTGTTTTTTATACAATGATGTATCAATCTATGCTGGCGCCAACATTACTAAGTGATCCAAATGGAAATTATAAAGGAGCTAATGATACCATAGTACATGCTACAGGTTTTAATCGTTATGATACATTTTCATTATGGGATACTTTTAGGGCTGCACATCCACTATATACTATTATTCAGCAAGAAAGAGTTCCTGATATGATCCAATCCATACTGGCTCATTATAAGGAGACAGGAGTATTACCAGTATGGTCCATGCAAGGGAATGAAACCAATATGATGATAGGGTATCATGCCGTTCCGGTTATTGTTGATGCATATTTCAAAGGTTTTCAATTTGATGCCAAATTAGCTTATAAAGCATGTAAAGAAAGTGCTATGGTAGATGATAGACAAATAGATATTTATAAGCGTTTAGGGTATATCCCGATAGGAGAGCATCATGAAAATTGGTCTGTTTCTAAAACACTGGAATATGCCTATGATGATTGGTGTATAGCCATGTTTGCAAAAGATTTAGGGAAAGAAGAGGAGTATACATATTTTATGAAACGTTCTGAGAATTGGAAAAGTTTATACAACGATAAAAATAACTGGATTCAACCTAAAGACACTTTGGGGAAATTTATAGCACCCTTTAATCCAAAAGAATATACACCTTTTTATTGCGAAAGTAATGCCTGGCAATACTATTGGTTTGTACCACAAAATCTAGAAGGGTTGATAAAAAGTACAGGAGGAAAAGAACGATTTACACAAAAGTTAGATTCTATGTTTTCTTACGATCCCAAACCAGAAGATAAACTACCAATATTTAGTACAGGAATGATTGGGCAATATGCACATGGTAATGAACCAAGTCATCATGTTGCATATTTATATAATTACGTAAATCAACCTTCAAAAACTCAGGAATTAACTCGTAAGATTTTAGAAGGACAATACAAAAATGAACCCAATGGACATTGCGGAAATGAAGATTGTGGACAGATGTCATCCTGGTACATATTTAGTTCCCTTGGACTTTATCCTGTAAATCCGGCACAGGGTGTATATCATATTACAGCACCGATATTTGAGCATACTGAAATACAGCTTCCACAAGGAAAAACGTTTTTAATAACGGCTAAAAACTTATCCAAAGAGAGTACATATATAAAGAACATAAGATTAAATGGAAAACCACTTGATCGTATGTATATAACACATAAAGAAATTGTAAATGGAGGGTTTCTTGAATTCGAAATGAGTAATTTTTCGAATGATGCGGCATTTATAAATATGTCTTTACCAGATTTAAATAAAATATATTGATTATGAGAACTAACACTAAGTATTACTGCTTGTCACTTTTTTTAATAGTAACAATTTTTGGCTGTAAAACTGATGAAAAACAAGGAAAAACAGCTGTTGTTAAGGAAGAAAAAGAAATTAAAAAGATTGTAAAGCCCATCGTTATTTCTACCTGGAATCATGGTATTGTAGCCAATGAGGAAGCTTGGAAAATATTGAGTAAAGGAGGTAGCGCATTAGATGCAGTAGAACAAGGGGTGCGTACTGCAGAAGCAAACCCAGAAGTACAAACTGTAGGATTGGGAGGTTTTCCTGATAGAGAAGGAAATGTAACTCTGGATGCATGTATTATGGACCATAATAGTAATTGCGGAGCAGTTTCTTTTTTAAAACACATTAAACATCCTATTTCTGTAGCACGAAAAGTAATGGAAGAAACACCACATATAATGCTTACAGGCCAGGGGGCATTGCAATTTGCTTTAGAACAGGGTTTTAAAAAGGAAGAGTTACTTACACCAAAATCAAAGAAAGCATATGAAGAATGGCTTCAGAAATCTAATTATAAACCGGTAATAAATATAGAAAACCATGATACTATAAGTATGTTGGCATTAGATGAAGATGGAAATATCTCAGGAGCATGCACTACCAGTGGTGCTGCATGGAAAATGCATGGTAGGGTAGGAGACTCTCCGATAATTGGAGCAGGATTGTTTTTGGATAATGAAGTAGGCGCTGCGGCAGCAACAGGTTTAGGAGAAGCCGTAATCAGAACCGCAGGAAGTGCCATGGTGGTAGAATTAATGCGTCAAGGAAAATCTCCTTATCAGGCATGTAAAGAAGTAGTTGAAAGGATTTATAAAATACATAAAAATCATTCAGACTTAGAGTATTTACAGGTAGGTTTTATAGCACTTAATAAAGATGGAGAATATGGTTCGTACTGTTTACGCCCCGGGTTTAATTATGCGATACAAAATGAGATTTCTAGTAATGAATTATTAGATGCAGACTATATGATCAAATAAACTAGCTACTAATTAGCATGATAAGAAGGCACCTTTTCTATAGGATAGTAAAGATAAATATAACTAAATAGTTAAATTTTAAACGTATGAAAAAAAGGAATATTGTACTATATTTTTTACTTTTTTTTGTAATAACTGTTTTTATAAAATGGTTAATATCAAATCCAAAAGAAGAATATATATTACTGGCAAAAGAGAAGAGTACGGTACTAAGTTTAGAACAAAAAACATCTGAAAATGAAAAAAAAGTACCAGAAAAGATAAGCTATAGTTTTGATGTAAAACCTATTTTATCAGATAAGTGTTATGCTTGCCACGGACCCGATGCAGGCACCAGAGAAGCTGGATTACGTTTTGATACAGAAGATGGTGCTTATGTCCCATTAGGAGAAAATAACGATCGATATGCTGTAATACCTGGAGATGTAGAGAACAGCGAAATGATGAAGCGAATCTTCGCTAAAGATGTACATAAACTCATGCCTCCTACACATTCTAATCTTAGTTTAAATGATTATGAAAAAAAAATCTTAAAAAAGTGGATCAAAGATGGAGCTAAATGGAATACACATTGGGCATTTAAGGCTCCAGAAAAATCCGAAGTACCTGAAGTTAATGACAAAAAATGGGTAAATAATGAAGTTGACCACTTTATTCTTAAAAAACTAGAATCCGAAGGACTTACTCCATCAGTAATAGCAACTAAAGAAAAATTAATAAGACGTATTTCTTTTGACCTTACTGGTTTGCCACCTACGTTAGAAGAAATTAATGATTTCACTACAGACACTTCGCCCAATGCTTTCGAGAAAATAATAGATCGATTGCTTGCTTCTGATGCGTATGGAGAACGTATGGCTTTGGATTGGATGGAAGTGGCACGATATGCCGATACTCATGGTTACCAAGACGACCTGGAACGTACAATGTGGCCTTGGCGAGATTGGGTGATATCTGCATTTAATAAAAACTTACCCTATAATCAATTTGTAAAGTGGCAGTTAGCAGGAGACCAAATAGATAATGCTAGTCTAGAACAAATAGTGGCCTCGGGGTTTAATAGAAATCACAAAATTACGCAGGAAGGTGGAGTGATAGATGAAGAATATCGTGTAGAGTATGTAATGGATCGGACAAATACAACTTCTAAGGCCTTTATGGGACTCACTATGGAATGTGCCCGTTGTCATGACCATAAATATGATCCTATATCTCAAAAAGAGTTTTATGGTATGTATAGCTTTTTTAATCAGTTAAATGAAAAGGGAAGGATGGAGTATGGAGAAACACCAGAACCTTCTATAACGTTGGGTCAAAAGATGGTTAAGGAAAAATTACCTTTTATTAGTATGCCGGATTCCATTCCTAAGGTAAAATTGATGGTAATGAAAGATGAAAAAGGAATACGAGAGAATCGATTACTAAATCGAGGACTTTATGATGCTCCTGGCGAAAAAGTACCTTATATCTTACCAGAGAAGGTACTACCTTTTTCTGATCAGTATACAGAAGACAGGTTAGGTTTGGCAAAATGGTTTTTTGATGATAAAAACCCATTAACAGCAAGGGTAATGGTAAATCGTTTATGGCAACAAATGTTTGGTGCAGGTATTGTCACTACTGCAGATGACTTTGGAAATCAGGGAGCACTTCCTACACATCCTGAATTACTGGATTGGTTAGCTGTAACTTTTAAAGAAGAAGGCTGGGATATAAAAGGTATATTAAAAAAAATAGCCTTATCAGCTACATATCAACAAGATTCTAAAATTACTCCTAAGTTATTAGAAAAAGATCCTAAAAATGAACTATTAGCAAGAGCCCCACGCTATAAATTAGCTGCAGAAGCCATAAGAGACAATGCATTGGCAGTAAGCGGACTTTTAGTTAAAAAGATAGGAGGGCCAAGCGTAAAACCTTATCAACCGCCAGGGTTGTGGGCAGAAACAGCTTCAGGACAGGGACTTACAAGATATATTGAAGACACTGGCGAGGGGTTACATAGAAGAAGTCTATATACTTTTTGGAAGCGAACAGTACCCCCTCCGTCCATGCTCACATTTGATGCTGCATCTAGAGATTTTTGTAGTGTACAGAGACAAAAAACCAGTACTCCTTTACAAGCATTAGTATTAATGAATGACCCCCAACTTATTGAGGCATCAATTGCTATGGCTATTCAAGTATTGAAAAAAGAAGCTTTTGATGAGAAACAAAAGATTGAAGTTCTCTTTAGGAAAATTACATCTAGATACCCAGATGAAATAGAATTGAATAAATTATCTCAATATCTCAATGAACAACGAGAAAGATATATTAAAAATGATACAGAAATTACAGAGAGATTGCAAATAAACACATTAGATATTCCGGAAGATATCCAACCTAAAGAATTAAGGGCATATACGGCTTTAGTGAGTTTACTATTTAATTTAGATGAGACCATAACTAAGAGTTAAAGATTATGAACGAGATATTCAAACATTTTAACAACAATAACAGAAGACATTTTTTAAAAAAAATTGGATTAGGTATTGGAGGTGTTGCACTGGGTTCGATATTGGACCCAATAACTATGTTTACAGCACCAAATACTGCCGAGGGTCTGAACCTTGGGACAAGTACTTTGAAACTGCCACATTTTGCTCCAAAAGCAAAACGAGTTATTTATCTTTTTCAAAGTGGAGGTCCTTCACAATTGGATTTATTCGATTATAAGCCAAAGCTAACAGACATGAGAGGTAAGGACTTGCCTGAGTCAGTGAGAAAAGGCCAGCGATTGACAGGGATGACTTCGGGGCAATCTAATTTTCCTTTGGCAGATAGCAACTTTTCTTTTAAACAATATGGAGAATCCAGAGCTTGGGTTAGTGATTTGATGCCATATGTTTCTAAGATAGTAGACGAACTTTGTTTTGTGAAATCTATGCAGACTGATGCCATAAATCACGATCCTGCTATCACATTTTTTCAGACAGGTTCTCAGCAATCAGGAAGACCAAGTATAGGCTCTTGGATGAGTTATGGCTTAGGAAGTCTTAATGATAATTTACCTGCTTTTTCTGTCCTGTTAAGTAGAGGAACTGGTCGTCCAAACGGCCAACCATTGTATTCTAAACTATGGGGAAATGGATTTTTGAGTTCTTTACATCAGGGAGTACAATTTCGATCTGGGAAAGATCCGGTTCTGTATCTTAAAGACCCTGAAGGAATGTCGAGAGCAGACAGAAGAAGTATGTTGGATTATTTAAGTGAATTAAACCACAAGCAGGAAACAGAGTTTGGAGATCCGGAAATTAATAGCAGGATTGCTCAATATGAAATGGCATACAGAATGCAGACTTCAGTACCCGAAACTATGAACATTGATGATGAGCCAGAACATGTTTTTAGAATGTATGGTTCTGATTCGCAGATCCCAGGAACCTACGCTGCCAATTGTATCTTAGCTAGAAGACTTGTAGAAAAAGATGTACGTTTTGTGCAATTATATCATATGGGGTGGGATCAACATGATAACCTCCCTTCACAAATAGAAAAACAAGCTAAAGATGTGGATCAAGCTACTGCAGCTCTTATTATGGATTTGAAACAAAGAGGTTTATTAGAAGATACATTAGTGATTTGGGGAGGAGAATTTGGTAGAACAAATTATAGCCAGGGAACCTTAACAGAGACCAATTACGGGCGTGACCACCACCCAAGATCTTTTACACTCTTTATGGCGGGCGGTGGCGTAAAACCAGGATTTACCTATGGAGAGACCGATGAGTTGGGCTACAATGTAGTAAAAGACCCGGTTCATATTCACGATTTTCAGGCCACAATGATGCATTTAATGGGAATAGATCATACGAAGTTTACTTTTAAGCATCAGGGAAGAAGGTTCCGGTTAACAGATGTTCATGGTAATGTGATAAACGATTTAATTGTTTAAATAAGATAATTATGGATAGAAGAAGTTTTTTGCAGAAATCGGCATGTGTTTCCGCTGGGATATTAACTTTACCCGGGTATTCTGGGGCATTTTCTTTTGATTCTTATAAGGACCTGGTTATTGGGCATAATTCTCATCAATATAAAATAGATATGAAATGGGGTAATTTGGACCCGATGAAAGTGCCAGTGCAAGATTGCCATGAAATTATTCAGGATTCTAAGGGGCGCATTGTAATGCTTACCAATCATATCAAAAATAATATTATCATTTATGATAAATCAGGAAAACTAATAGAAACGTGGGGGACTGTCTATCCCGGAGCTCATGGATTAACCCTGTCGGTTGAGAATGGAGAAGATTTTTTATTCATTACTGATTATGAACGCCATCAAGTTATTAAAACTACTATTGATGGTAAAGAAATAATGACCGTTGATTATCCAGTTGAAACTGGTAAATATAAAACTAAGGAAGAATTCAGGCCTACAGAAACTACTGTTTTAGAAAACGGAGATTTTTATGTTGCAGATGGTTATGGAAATCAATTCATATTACACTATAATTATAAAGGGGAACTTTTAAATATATTCGGAGGAAAAGGAACAGAAGATCACCAATTCTTAAATGCCCACGGTATATGTTTTGATCATAGAGATAAAGCTAATCCTACATTGTTAGTAACTGCACGAGAACAGAATACTTTAAAAAGATTTAGTCTGGAAGGAAACTATTTATCATCGATAAAAGTTCCTGGGGCACTAATATGTAGACCTGTCATTCATGATAGTGATATTTATTTTGCAGTACTAAAATCAAGAGAAGCAACCTATGATGATTCTGGGTTTTTATTGATAATGAATGAGAAGAATGAAGTAATTTCTTGTCCAGGGGCAACACCACCGGTGTATAAAAAAGATACTCTAACAGAATTGTACCAGACTATAAAATTATTTAGACATCCGCACGATGTATGTATAGATGAAGACGGTAGTATATACGTAACACAATGGAATTCTGGACAAACTTATCCTATAAAATTAACCCGAATATGAAGAAATTATGGAAAATTGGGTTGTTTGTATGTTTATGTTCTTGTAAAAATACAAATGGACAAGAGGTAAGATATACACAGCAGGAAAATATACAATTGGCTAGTCCAAGAATTGAGGCGAAAAATGTAATTCTAGACACTTCATCAAGGATTATAGCTTCATTACGATTAAATGAAGCAGAAATTTATTATACGGATGATGGCAGTGAACCTACACAAACATCACAAAAATATAATAGTACTATCTCTGTTTCAAACCCTGGGACATATACTTTTAAAGCATTTCTCTCTGATTTTAAACCCAGTGATGTTAAAGCGATTTCTTTTTATGCTAAAGGAATTGATATTTCAAATATTTCTTTACTTACCCCATTAAGTAAACAATATCCCGGACAAGGAAAAAACACCCTGGTAAATCATAAAAAAGGAACTTCAAATTTCAAGGATGATCAATGGATAGGAATAGTAGAACCTCTGGTAACTATAGTAGATTTTAAAGATAAAGTGTTTTTAGAATCTATAGATATTGGGTATCTGGTAAATACGAGTGCCTGGATTTTTCCGATAGAGGATGTTATTATTTCATTCTCTCAGGATGGGGTAAATTTTATAGAATTTGAAACTGATGAACCAATAGAAAAACTTAATAAAGATGTATCAAAACTAGATAACCTTCATATCTCTATTCTAAAAGAAATGAAGAAAATAAAAATAGAAATACAGAATGTAAAATCTATTCCCAAATGGCATCAAGGAAAAGGTAATCCTGCTTGGTTGTTTATGGATGAATGGATTTTTAATACAAGAAACAATAAGTAATACCTATGAACTTCGTCTTATTTAATTTATTTTTTCTTTTTTCAGAAACAGTAGTACCTGTAGAGAATTCTATAGATAATATTCCTGAATTTGTACTGTTTTTAGGACGTTTTCATCCGTTGATATTACATCTTCCGATAGGAGGATTACTACTAGTGTTTTATTTTGATGTGATAGGGCGCATTCGTAAAAAACATACAGATACTCTTGTTAAAACCGGATTAGGTTTTAGCGCAATTTTTGCATGTTTAGCATGTATTCTGGGGTACTTTTTATCATTAGAAGGAGGGTATGAAGTTCAAACAACGAATATTCATATGTGGACAGGAATTGGTACTTCAGGTTTAATAATTTTATTATATATTTTAAAAAAACAAGAGCGTTATAAAAAACTATTCTTTTTTTTGTTTGTAACCTCTATCATCTTAATAGGTATAACAGGACATTATGGAAGTGTGTTAACACATGGAGATAGTTTTATTACACAATATTCGCCGTTAAGAGTAAAAAAAGAAAAACCTCAAGTTATTGATAGTCTTCGGTATTTTTCTGATGTAGTACACCCCATTTTAGATGCCAAGTGTATACAATGTCACAATGCGACAAAGCAAAAAGGAGAATTGTCACTGATTTCTGAAGCGACGATTTTAGAAGGAGGTGAAAATGGAAGAGCTTTACAATCAGGAAAAGCTTTAAATAGTCGTATAATTAAACGAATCTTATTGCCTTTAGAAGATGAGAAACATATGCCACCAGAAGGAAAAAATCAAATCACTTCAGATGAGATTTGGTTATTGAAACATTGGATAGATAATGGAGCCGATTTTAATAAAAAAGCACTAGCTTATCATAAGAATGATACACTAACTGGTCTATTACAAAATTATCTAAAAAAAGATACTAAAATTACCTCTGAAGCTTCTGTAAATGCCTTAAATGATGTAATAGAAGTAGGGTTTTTGGTAAATAGAATAGTAGCAGATCAACCGTACTTAAGAGTTAAATATGTAAAAGATTCGATTACAGAAGATGCAGTAACAGAATTAAAAGAAATAGCAGATCAATTAGTAGAGTTAGATCTTAATAATACGTTGCTTACAGACGATATGACCAAAGGTCTTAGACATCTTAAAAAAATAAAGAAACTACGTTTGGACAATACCAAAATCTCTGATGCAACTATTAAGTATTTAGAAGATTTAGAAGACTTAGAAGTTCTAAATATTTATAATACATCAGTGGGTAATAAAGGAATAGCATCCTTGATTGAAAAAATAAATCTAACAGATATATATGTCTGGAATACAAAAGTAGATGAGAGCTTTACTAAGGAATTAATGAGAAGTAATCAAACGATTATCCATAACGGAGTTTTTGAGGGTTTTACAGAAATTATGCCTTTAAAACCTCCAAAACTGATCACAGAACAAACAATATTCTCAGATAGTTTAATAGTTGCTTTTGATGAACAAATATTTAAAGCTACGATACGATATACACTAGATGGTACAGATCCAGATAGTACTTCGGTTAAATATACTAAACCTATAAAAATCGCTGATTTTACCAAGTTAAAAGCAAAAATGTATAAGGAAAACTGGTTACCAAGTCCAGTTTTAGAAAGAGATTTTTTTAAGATAAAACATGAAGTAAAGAATTTTGATATAGTACATAGACCGTCAGAACGATATCCAGGAGCAGGTAAGATATTTGATTTTATAGAAGGGAGTCTACTTTTTTCTGATGGTAAATGGACAGGATATGAAGGAGAGAATTTAATTACTACGATCAATTTTGATGAACCCAGATCTATTGAGAATGTATCAATTAGTTGTCTGCAAGATTCAGGATCCTGGATTTTGTTTCCGAAAATGATTGAGGTATATGTTAGAAATGAAAATACTTCATTTAAGAAAATTAGTACATCAAATTATAATGTAACCAATGCAAAAGAAGCAATAGAAATAAAGAAAAAACACTTTACACTAAATGTTCCTAAAACAGACGCTAAGTACATAAAGGTAGTAGTTCATAATTTAAAAAAACTTCCATCTTGGCATCAAGGAGCAGGAAAAGCCTCATGGCTCTTTGTAGATGAAATATTAATATGGTAGAATAAAGAATAATGAAAAAACAATTTCTGATAACCCTGACACTTCTAATATTGTTGGGTTGTAAAACTGATGAAAAAAGAATGTATTCAGAAGAGGATATTCATATTATCCCAAAACCAGAAATGGTAAAAATCAATTCGGGAGTATTCGAATTTAATGAAGATACCAAGTTTTTTATTTCAAATGATATACAAGACGAGTCGATTCGTGTTTTAAAAGATAAATTTAAAACAGCAGTTGGATGGGATTTGAAAACGACAGAAGAACAACCAAAAAATAACTATATAACTTTTACGATTGACGAGAATAGTAAACCAGAAGCATATGAGCTTAAAGTGGATAACAATCGTATAGAAATCATAGCAAATAGCTCAGTTGGCTTTTCATATGCAATACAAACGATACGTCAATTACTACCTCCCGAGATAGAAAGCAAAGCTAAATTAGAAAATAGAACTTGGGAAATTCCAAATGTAGAAATTAAAGATACCCCCCGTTTTAAATGGAGAGGACTAATGTTAGATATCTCTCGTCATTTTTTTGATAAAGAATACATAAAGGAGGTAATTGATGGTTTGGCTATGCATAAGATGAATGTGTTACATCTGCATCTGGTTGATGATCAAGGATGGCGAATAGAAATAAAAAAATACCCAAAACTTACCGAGATAGGGGCATGGAGAGTAGATCAGGAGGATTTACATTGGAATGCCAGACTACCGGTAAAATCAGAAGATAAAGGTACTTATGGAGGTTTTTTGACTCAAGAAGAATTAAGAGAATTGGTTAAATATGCACAATCTAGAAATGTAGAGGTTATACCCGAAATAGAAATGCCCGCTCACATATCTAGTGCGATTGCCGCATACCCACATTTATCATGTTTTGAAAATCCAATAGGAGTGCCTTCAGGTGGAGTTTGGCCAATTACAGATATATATTGTGCAGGAAAAGAAAGTACGTTTACTTTTTTAGAAGATGTATTAGTTGAGGTTATGGAAATATTTCCTTCAAAATATATACACATAGGTGGGGATGAGGCGACTAAAACTAATTGGGAGAAATGCCAGCATTGCCAGAAACGAATAACAGAAGAAGGATTGCAAAACGAAGAAGAATTACAGAGCTATTTTGTAAAACGAATGGAGAAATTTATAAATTCTCATGGTAAGAAATTAGTAGGCTGGGATGAGATTTTAGAAGGAGGATTAGCTCCTGATGCTACTGTGATGAGTTGGAGAGGCGTAAAAGGAGGACTAGAAGCCGCAGCACAAGGACATGATGTAGTCATGACACCTGGAACTCATTGCTATTTTGATCATTATCAAGGACCACAAAATGAAGAACCATTAGCAATAGGTGGATACACACCATTAAGTAAAGTATATCAATTTGATCCTGTAGTAGATTCAATGACTGCAGAAGAAGCTGGGCATGTGCTTGGAGGACAAGCAAATTTATGGTCAGAGTATATCTTCACAGAAGAACACTCCCAGTATATGATTTATCCAAGGTTAGCAGCATTGTCCGAGGCAGTGTGGAGTTCTAAGGACCTAAAAAATTGGGATGATTTTTCTAGTAGAATTACCAGTATGTTTCAGCGGTATGAATACTTAGGAATAAATTATGCGAAGAGCTCTTATTTAATACGACCAGAAGTCGAAACAGATTTGGAAAAGAAATCGGTTTCATTAACACTACAAAGCGAATATACCAATGCAGATATACGGTATGTATTAGATAATTCTAGTTTAGACAATACTCCTATCAAATATGAGCAACCCATTGTATTAACCAAAACTACAATAGTTAAGGCATCAATATTTAAAGAGAACAAACCGATTGGTAAAGTATTTCAGGATACCATTGTATTTCATAAAGGAGTAGCCAGTAATGTAGTGTATACTATTCCATATAGTGATCGATATACGGGAACAGGAAAATCTACATTGGTAAATACCTTAAGAGGAACCAAAAATTTTCAGGATGGCCAATGGCAAGCGTGGTTAAAGGATGATATGGAGGTTATTATAGATCTTGAAAAAGAAGATACCATAAATCAGGTAATTGTTGGATCAATGGAACATCAAGGCCCGGGAATATATTTTCCGGTAGTAATAGAAGTTTTTACGGGAATAGACGGAAAAGATTTTAAAAAAGTAGGAGAAGTAAAACGATCCTATGCGGCTAATTCTACTATTGAATTAAAAGATTTTAAAATTAATTTCGAGAAGCATGTTGCAAGATTTATTAAAGTGAAAATAGCAAATTTAAAAGAAAACCCAAGAGGAGGAGATACTTGGTTATTTATAGATGAGATTTTAATTGATTGATAATTAATATTTTAAGGTGAATCAGATGAGATATATAAGAACGATTTGCATGTTTGTTTTGTTGATTACTGGAAACCTGATAGTTGCACA
Organism: Aquimarina macrocephali; assembly: GCF_051627225.1. Classification (NCBI taxonomy): domain Bacteria; kingdom Pseudomonadati; phylum Bacteroidota; class Flavobacteriia; order Flavobacteriales; family Flavobacteriaceae; genus Aquimarina; species Aquimarina macrocephali. The sequence continues at coordinate 1,127,668 of NZ_CP151795.1, read as the reverse complement.
AGACGAAAAGCCAACAGAAAAAGAACGATTGTCCTGGTTTGAAGATGCCAAACTAGGAGTATTCATTCACTGGGGATATTATGGCGTGAATGGAATAGCAGAATCCTGGTCATTATATCACAAAAAAATCTCATATGAAGAGTATATGAAGCAGGGCAATGGATTTACTGCTAAGCATTATGACCCTGTGAAATGGGCTAAACTGTTTAAGAAAATTGGAGCGAGATATTCTGTAATGACTACCAAACACCATGATGGAGTAGCTTTATGGGATACCAAATACAGTGATCTAAATGTTAAAGAAAAAACACCTGCTAATAGAGATTTAATAGCTCCTTATGTAGAAGCACTTAGAAATGAAGGATTAAAAGCAGGATTATACTATTCTTTATGTGACTGGTCGCATCCTGATTATGATGTTGTATTCCCAAGGCCTGATACTAAAAACGATTACCCTCAAAAGGGATTGGAGAATCTAACAAAGTGGGAACGATTTATTAGATTTTATAAAGGGCAATTAAAAGAACTAAGTAATCGATATCAACCAGATTTATATTGGTTTGATGGAGATTGGGAAAAATCAAGTGAAGAATGGAGAGCGCAATCATTAAAAGACTCATTACTATCCTGGAACCCTAAAACCATTGTGAATTCTCGATTAAAAACATATGGAGATTATAGTACTCCCGAACAAGGGATTCCTGTGGTAAGACCAAAAGGTCCCTGGGAATTTTGTATGACCATGAATGATAATTGGGGGTATTATCCTTCAGATACGAATTACAAGCCATTTTCGCAGATTATTAGAACGTTTGTTGAGGTGATAGCCTCAGGAGGAAACTTACTGCTTAATATTGGAATGAAACCAGATGGAACAATCCCTAAAGAACAAGAAGAACGATTAGAAGTACTAGGAAGTTGGATTGACATACATAAAAAAGTTGTTTTCGATACTAAAGCAGGATTGCCATATGGCCACTTTTATGGTCCCACACTACTAAGTAAGGATACTACAAAATTGTATTTATGTCTGTTTGATGAACCTAAAAATTATATCTCTTTAAAAGGAATTCAGAATAAAATAAAATCAATTAAAGTAGTCGGAAAAGAACAAGAATTAACTTTTGTTCGAAACGGAGGAGCATCCTGGAACAATATTCCGGGAATTGTAAGAATAGAAGTTCCTAAAAATGAAAACTTAAATACCTATGTAACTGTTTTGGAAGTAGAATTAGAAGGAGAATTGAAGTTGTATAGAGGTCATGGAAATGCTGTAGAATTGAATTAACAATAGATGATATAGTAGTTAATACATAAAAGAAGTAAAAGATGAAAGATAGACTAATATGGAGTTGTTTGATGGTGATATCAATACTATCCTGTAAAGAACAAAATATAGAAAAGACAGAAAGTAAAGAAACCGTTCTAGCACAAAGTTTGGCAGATTATGTGAACCCATTAATGGGAACCGACTCAGCTTTTGACTTATCTAACGGTAATACCTATCCTGCAATTGCAACTCCCTGGGCAATGAATTTCTGGACACCCATGACTTCAAAAATGGGAGATGGATGGACTTATAAATATGATGAGAACAAAATAAGAGGAATAAAACAAACGCATCAGCCAAGCCCTTGGATCAACGATTACGCGGCATTTTCAGTGATGGCTGTAACAGGAGATCTCAAATATAAAGAAGATGAAAGAGCCTCCTGGTTCTCTCATAAAGCAGAAACCGTAAAACCATATCATTACAAGGTGTATTTAGCAGATTATGATGTGGTAACCGAAGTTACACCTACAGAGCGAGCAGCACATTTTAAATTTACATTTCCCGAAGCTGAACAATCCTATATTATGCTGGATGCTTTTTTTAAAGGCTCTATGGTAAAAATTATTCCAGAAGAACGTAAGATAATTGGTTATTGTAGAAATAATAGTGGAGGTGTTCCAGATAATTTTCACAATTATTTTGTGGCCGAATTTGATAAAGATTTTGAAATAAATCATACCTGGGGAGATGGTTGGGAATTAGTAGAAAATTCAAAAGAAAATGAAGGGGAGCATGTGGGGGCTATAATAGGTTTTGAAACTAAAAAAGGAGAAACAGTACATGTAAAAGTCGCATCATCCTTTATTAGTCCAGAACAAGCACAATTAAATTTGAACCGGGAAATAGGAAACGATACATTCCAACAAACTCAAATAAAGGCCAAAAAGGCTTGGGAAAAAGAGTTAAGTAGAATTAAGATAGAAGATGATAATTTAGATCATATCAAAACTTTTTATTCCTGTCTATATAGAGTGTTACTTTTTCCAAGGAAATTCTATGAATTTAATGAAAAAAACGAAGTGGTACACTATAGCCCATATAATGGAAAAGTGCTACCAGGTTATATGTTTACGGATAATGGATTTTGGGATACCTTCAGAGCAGTATTTCCATTCTTCAATATGATGTACCCAGAATTGAATAGTCATATAATGGAAGGGTTGGCCAATACGTATAAAGAATCGGGATGGCTTCCCGAATGGGCTAGCCCTGGACATAGAGATTGTATGATTGGCTCTAATTCAACACCAATAATAGCAGATGCATTTTTAAAAGAAATCCCTAGCATAGATATAGAAACCTTATTCGAAGCGATCCTAAAAAATGCAACAACATCAGAAGGACGTCCATTGTCTAATGGTAAGGAAATACGTTCTGTAGGAAGAGAAGGGATTGATTATTATAACAAACTTGGATATGTCCCTTATGATGTTAATATCAATGAAAATGCAGCAAGAACATTAGAGTATGCATATGCCGATTTTACCATTGCTAAAATGGCAGAAAAATTAGGGAAAGAGGAGATCGCAAAAACATTCTATGAACGATCCAAAAATTATAAAAATTTGTTTGACCCTACTACAAAACTGATGAGAGGAAAGAATGAAGATGGTAGTTTTCAATCTCCTTTTAACCCCTTAAAATGGGGAGATGCCTTTACTGAAGGTAATAGTTTGCATTATACATGGTCTGTTTTTCATGACATAGAAGGTTTGATTGAGCTAATGGGCGGAAAATCTGAATTCGAAAAGCAGCTGGATCATGTGTTTAATATGCCACCCGAATTCGATGCTTCTTACTACGGGTTTACAATTCATGAAATTAGAGAAATGCAAATTGTAAATATGGGGAACTATGCCCATGGTAATCAACCTATCCAACATATGATTTACCTCTATAATTATGCTAATGCTGGGTATAAAACTCAAGAAAAAGTACGTGAAGTGTTAACTAAGCTATATTCGGCAACACCAGATGGATATTGTGGAGATGAGGATAATGGACAAACCTCTGCCTGGTATGTTTTTAGTGCATTAGGGTTTTATCCGGTTACCCCGGGAGTAAACCAATATGTAATAGGAAGTCCATTGTTTAGGAAATCCGTAATTACATTAGAAAACGGAAATGAATTTGTAATCAATGCTCCAGAAAATAATCAAGAAAATGTTTATATCCAGTCCGTTTCATTAAACGGAAAAGCATATCAGAATAGTTATTTAAATTATGAAGTAATTCAGCAAGGAGGACGTTTAGATTTCAAAATGGCTAATACTCCAAATAAAGATTGGGCAAACTCAAGTGAAGAGGTGCCATACTCTTTAAGTAAGGAATAGTTTTAATTATAAAAGAGACCTTCATGGATCACATCTATAAGGTGTTATATAAAGATTAGAGAAGATGAATAGTATTGTTTTTAAAAAGACGTATTTTTTGAAGCTATGGGTAATAATTATGGTATTGTCTTTCTCTTGCCAAAAGAAAACTAAAGTAGAAAAGACAAAAGAAAATAACACTTCTAAAAAGTTGTCAATTGATGTTACAGAGTATGTAAATCCATTTATCGGAACCTCAAACTTTGGTACAACCAATCCAGGACCAATTGCAGTAAGAGGAATGGCAAGTGTTTCCCCTTTTAATGTAGCAGGACAACAAAATCTTCCTTTAGAAAAAGATAGTCGTTGGTTTTCTACACCTTATGTTCACGAAAATAATTATTTAACAGGTTTTAGTCATGTAAACCTTAGTGGGGTAGGATGTCCAGAACTAGGGGTGATCCTCGCAATGCCAACCACAGGAGCAATCCAAACCGATCATTCTTTATATGGCAGCACCTATTCTAATGAAGTTGCAAAAGTAGGTTACTATTCTAATGTATTGGATAAATATAATATTAAAGTAGAAACAACAGCTACAACCAGAACAGGAATAAGCAAATATACTTTCCCAAGAGGAGAATCTAATATAGTACTCAATCTGGGACTAGGGCTTACGAATGAACAAGGAGGAATGATCAAAATAGTATCTTCAACAGAAATAGAAGGAATACGTTCTGTAGGGGCGTTTTGTTATTATAAGCCAGAAGAAGCATATCCGGTATATTTTGTAGCTCGATTTTCAAGACCAGCAGACGAATTTGGAGTGTGGAAAAAACCAAAGATACATAAGGGGATTGAAGCACAGTGGATGGGGTATAACGGAAAAGAAAGAATAAAGAAAGGGTATACAAAAGAGGTAGTAGGAGATAGTATTGGAGGATATATGAAGTATCATTTTGAAGCCCCTACACAAGTAGAAATGAAAGTAGGAATCTCGTATGTAAGTATTGAGAATGCCAGAGAAAATTTAGAAAAAGAAACTTCAGGTAAAGCTTTTGATCAAATTAGACAAGAAACCAAGGAAAACTGGAATCAATACTTATCAAAAATTGAAGTAGAAGGAGGGAAAAAAGAAGATAAAATAAAGTTCTATACAGCCCTATATCATACACTTATACATCCGAATACTTTGAATGATATAAATGGAGAATACCCTAAAATGAAAACCAGGGAAACCTTAAAAACAAAAGGAACCAGATATACTGTTTTTTCACTGTGGGATACCTATAGGAATTTACATCAGTTAATGAGTTTGGTATACCCAAAACAACAATCAGATATGATGAAGAGTATGTTGCAGATTTATGATGAAACAGGGTGGCTGCCCAAGTGGGAATTAAATGCAACAGAAACAACAACCATGGTTGGGGATCCGGCAGGAATCATTATTGCAGATACTTACCTCAGAGGAATTAAGGATTTTGATATTGAAAAAGCATATAAAGCTATGCTTAAAAGTGCAGATCAATTACAAGATAACCCGCTACGTCCTGGGATCAATGACTATATTAAAAAAGGATATCTCACCACCAAAACGACTACTAGTGGATCAGTATCTACCACACAAGAATATAATATTACAGATTTTGCCATAGCACAATTAGCAAAAGAACTAGGAAAGGATGAAGACTATCAGCGTTTTTCTGACAGGTCATTGTCTTATAGAAAACTATTCGATAAAAAATTTAATTTATTACGGCCTAAAAATGATGATGGAAGTTGGTTATCTCCTTACAATCCAGATACCGGAGCCAATTTTGTGAAAAATCCAGGGTTTATAGAAGGAAATGCCTGGCAATATACTTTTATGATTCCACACGATATCCCAGGATTAAAAAAACTTATGGGTGGTGATCAACCATTTTTAGAACAATTGCAGAAAGTTTTTGACAATAAGCAATATGACATGGCTAATGAACCAGATATAGCATACCCCTTCTTGTTTAATTACATAAAAGGAGAAGAATGGAGAACGCAAAAAACAGTCAATGAACTCCTGGAAACTTATTATAAAAATGCTCCGGATGGGTTACCAGGAAATGATGATACAGGCACCATGTCTGCTTGGGCAATATTTTCGATGATGGGGATATATCCAGTTTCACCAGCTCAACCCATATATACATTTTGTACTCCAAAATTTGAAAAAATTACGATTCATTTAGATAAAGAATATTATAAAAATGATAAGATCGTAATCACCTCTACCATCCCTGAAAAAGAAACTTTTATAGATGCAGTTATAGTAAATGATAAAGAATATCAGGACTATTTTATCTCACATCAAGAATTAATTAACAAAGGAAGATTACAGTTTATTTTGAAATAAATAAGATTGACCACTTTATTATAAATTCTAATATATGAAAAATACCAATCCAATTCATTTTTTATTGTTATCTACTTTGATGATGGTAGTGTCTAGTATAGAAATAATAGCTCAGGAACATCACGAAGAAGAGCGCTATGTCCCAGAAACAGATACTATAGTGCTTAAAAAACTGGAAGAATGGCAAAATTTAAAGTTTGGGTTGTTGATGCATTGGGGTACATATAGTCAATGGGGGATTGTAGAATCATGGTCCTTATGCCCCGAAGAATATGAATGGTGCGAGCGTAAAAAAGGGACTAATCCTAATGATTATAATGTTTATAAAAAAGAATACGAAGGACTTAAAAAAACTTTTAATCCTTTCAACTTTGATCCTGAAAAATGGGCAAAAGCAGCTAAGAATGCCGGGATGAAATATGTAATTTTTACTACAAAACATCATGATGGCTTCTCAATGTTTGACTCTAAGTATACCAATTATAAAATAACGGACTCAGAAACTCCCTTTTCTAAAAACCCAAAATCTAATATTACCAAGGAGATTTTTGATGCTTTTAGAAAAGAGACATTCTGGACAGGAGCTTATTTTTCGAAACCAGATTGGCATTCTCCTTATTATTGGGATCCTTATTTTCCACCAAAAGATAGAAACGTGAACTATCAACCCGAAGTTTACCCAGAAAAATGGAACAAATTTGTGGCATTTACACATAATCAAATATTGGAATTGCTTACCGATTACGGAAAAATCGATATTCTTTGGTTAGATGGTGGATGGGTTTCAAAATCTCCGAAAAAAGATATCCTAAATTGGTATGAGCGTAAGCTTCAAAAAGAACAAAATGGATATTTAAAGCATCGTATGGTAAATCAGGATATCAAAATGGATGAACTCGTGATTAAAGCCAGAAAAAAGCAACCTCAACTGATTGTGGTGGATAGAGCAGTCCACGGAAAAAATCAAAATTATTTGACCCCAGAGAATAGAGTTCCCAAAAAACCACTTCCATACCCATGGGAGTCCTGTATCATATCGGGGGGTGGGTGGTCCTGGACACCAGATGCAAAATATATGTCAGGAAGAGAAGCAATACATACATTGGTAAATATTGTTGCGAAAGGAGGAAACCTTTTATTAAATATTGCTCCTAATGCTATGGGAGAATGGGATGAAGGTGCATACATACTACTTGAAGAAATTGGTGAATGGATGAAAATAAATAGTGAAGCCATATATGATACAAGATCGATATCTCCCTACAAATTTGAAAATATTTGTATTACAAGTAAGAAAGATGGAACAGTCTACCTCATCTATCTGATAGAAGAAGGAAGAACAGAAATACCTTCCAAAATTATGTTCTCTGGTTATGTGCCTTCAGACAAAGCAAAATTAAAACTACTTGGGTTTGACATTCCTTTAAAATGGGTAAGAAAAGATAATTCCATGGAGATAAACATTCCAGAAAAAATTAAAACTCAGCTTTTGAATACTTCCGCTTTTGTAGTAAAAATTAATAAATAAGGGAATTTGTTTATCACTATAATTTAAAAAGAAAATGCTGTAGTAAGCGACTTCTATTATAAATCAATTCAATGTTATCTAACCTTTTTGAGTTGTCATTGATCGAAAAATTTATATAAAAATTAACATTAGAGTAACATTTGTACTGTCGATATAGAAATAAATTAACTAAAAGAAGATAGTATGATTGATAAATTACTGATTTTTTTAACAATTGTGTTGTGTTTATCAAGTAATGTAACATTAGCACAAAGTAAAAAAACCGTTTCTGGTATTGTAACGGGTGAAGACGGGGTACCACTAGTTGGGGTGAATGTGATTGAAAAAGGAACATCTAATGGTACATCAACAGATTTTGATGGGAACTATACTGTTGTAGTTTCAGATCCATCAGGTATTTTAATATTTTCCTCTCTTGGATTTGAAGGAAAAGAAATTGCCATAAATGGAAAGGCAAATATAAATGTAACATTAGCTGCAGATTCTGAAGAACTAGGAGAGGTAGTAGTAACGGCTTTAGGGATAAAGAAAACTACTAAAGCTCTAGGGTATTCTTTAACCGAAGTTGGTGGAGAAGAATTGTCTACAATTAAATTAACCAATGCAGTAAACTCATTGCAAGGAAAAATTGCTGGAGTTAATGTTACTCAAAATTCAACAGGTGCAGCCGGTTCGAGTAGAGTAATCATAAGAGGTTCAAGTTCATTAACCGGAAACAATCAACCTCTATATGTTGTTGATGGTATTCCGATTAGTAATAATAATAATGGATCTGCTGGTTTATGGGGAGGCTCGGATGGAGGAGACGGGATTTCTAGTATCAATCCCGATGATATTGAATCTGTAAGCGTATTAAAAGGTGGAGCAGCCTCCGCGTTATATGGTTCGAGAGCTGCAGGAGGAGTTATTATAGTGACAACAAAATCAGGTAAAGAGCAAAAAGGTTTTGGAGTAGAAATCAGTAGCTCTGTAACATTTGATAAAGTAGACACATCATTACAGGATTTTCAGACTGAATATGGTCAGGGTAGACGAGCAACCAAACCTGTAAATCAGGAAGAAGCGCTGGATGTAGGTCTATCTTCATGGGGAGAAAGACTAGATGGTTCTAGTGTTATACAATGGGATGGTGTATCTAGACCATATTCGTATGTAGGTAGTAATTTGGACCATTTTTATAGAACAGGAACGACATATATTAATTCTGTTGCATTAACAAATGGAGGAGAGAATTTTAATTACAGATTTTCTGTTTCAGATCTGACTAACGATGATATTACTCCAAATTCTGGATTGAATAGAAAAACATTCTCATTGAATTCGGGTGCGGTTATGGCAGAAAAACTTACAACTCAGGTAAATGTAAAGTATGTTGTAGAGAAAGTTATGAATAGACCTCGTTTGTCTGATGCTCCAGGAAATGGAAACTTTACGGTGTCTAACTTATCTCCAAATGTAGATGTTAGATTTATGAATCCAGGAGCAAATGAAGATTTAACAGAACGACAATATTCGTCAAATACGTTTTCTCAAAACCCATACTTTGCTGCTTATAATTTTAGAAATGAAGACACAAAAAATAGAATCATAGCTTCGACATCTTTACGATACGATATTTTTGATTGGTTATATGTTTCTGGTAGAGCAGGTGTAGATCACTATACAATTAGAAGAACAGCAGTAGAGCCTTTTGGTACTGCTTTTAAACCACTGGGAGGTATTGAAGAGAGAGAAATTAGATATAGTCAGGTTGATGCAGATTTAATACTTGGAGTAGAAAAAAATATAACAGACAGACTAGCCACAAATGTTTTTATTGGAGCAAATGGAAATAGTGTCTCCCAGGAAACAAAAATACTTAGAGGAAATGATTTTATAGTACCCGGATTAGAACAATTTGGGAATACAGTTAATCAATCTTCAGCGAATATTTTTGGAGCAGACAGGGACAACCCAGGTAATGGAAAACGGAAAATAGGATCTTTATATGGATCTGTTGAACTCTCTTATGATGGATTTGCTTACTTAACTTTTACAGGAAGAAATGATTGGTTTTCTACATTATCATTTCCAGGAAAAACAACTCCAAATGATGATTTTTACTCTTCTGTAAGTGCAAGTTTTATCTTGTCGGAAGCATTAGAATTACCCGAGAAAATTAATTTCTTAAAGCTAAGAGCCGGGTATTCAAATGTAGCAGGAGGAGCACAGGATCCATATCAATTGGCCTTGACATATGAGATTTTTGGACAAGGACATTTAGGGCAACCTCTAGGAGCTATAGCAGGGAATCAAGTCCCTAATGCTGATCTGGTAGCATTCAATAAAAGCGAATTTGAAGTAGGCTTAGACGCTAGATTCTTTAATAGTAGATTGTCATTTGATATTGCATACTATACAAATGAAACAACCAATGATATAGTTCCGGTTGGTACTTCTGTATTTTCAGGGTATTCAAGTGCTTTAGCAAATATTGGAGAAGTAGAAAATAAGGGGATTGAATTTTTAGTGTCAGGGACACCTATAAAAACTGAAAATTTCAGTTGGGAAACTAGTATCAATGGAGCCCATAACACAGGAAAAGTAATAGCAACTAATGCAGAAGAAGGAGAAATTAGTTTGGGAGAACCCAGATCCAGAAATGTAGAAATTAAACAAATTGTTGGAGAAGCATACGGAACTATTTTTGGCGTATCCTATGTGAGAGATGATAATGGAAATATAGTATATGAAATTGACGGAGATGGTGTTCCACTTGCACAAAGAGGAGAGCGAAAAATTCTGGGAAAAGGAGTTCCTCCTTTAACATTAGGATTTACAAACACAATTACCTATAAGAATTTAATATTGAACTTTTTGATCGATGGTAAGTTTGGAGGACAGGTTTTTTCGGGAACTAATACTGTTACCTATGGAAACGGATTACATAAAGGTACTCTGGCTGGTAGAGAAAATGGATTAACGGTTACAGGTGTTAATGCAGAAACCGGAGCAGAGTTTACCACAACAGTAGCTCCAGAAGATTTACAAACATATTATGGTAGAATTAGTGGAATCGCAGAAGAATTTGTTGAAGATTCAGATTACATAAAATTCAGACAATTAAGTTTAGGATATAGTTTACCAGGTAAGTTGCTGGATAATACTTTTTTTGATAGTGCTACAATTTCTGTAATAGCTTCTAACCTGTTCTATATTATGCGAACAGTAGATAATATAGATCCAGAAAGTGCTTATAATGTTGGTAATGCACAAGGTCTTGAATATTTTGGACTTCCTTCTACCAGAAGTTACGGATTAAATGTGAATTTAAAGTTTTAAAAAAAAGAATCATGAAAAAATCAATTTATATAATATTCCTGACAATAATATTGGGTTCATGTGATCAAGGTTTTGAAGAATTAAATGTTGATCCTACTAAGCCAACACAAGTAAGTGTAGTAAATAAGTTATCTGCTACACAACTATATACATCAGGAGAAAGATACGAGAATTGGAGAGCGAATCTAATTTATTGCTCTACTATGATGCAACATATGTCTACAACAGCTGGGTATTGGGCTGGAGATAAATATACTTTAAATGAAGGATATGCTTCTTCTATGATTGATAGGATTTATGGGAATGCGGTAAAAACATTAGAAGATATGTTAGTTCAACTGGAAGAAGAAGCACACCCAGAAGAAATGAAAGCGATCACCAGAATACATCGTGTTTTTGTATTTCATAGATTGACAGATTTGCATGGGGATATCCCATATAGTGAAGCAGGTAAGGCTTCTTTAGAAGGAGTACTTAAACCAAAATATGATGCGCAAAGTGAAATTTATGCTGATATGTTAAAAGAACTCGAAGAATCAGCTGCTGCTTTGGGCACTGGTACTTCAGGTTTTGGCTCAGGAGATTTAATGTTTAATGGAGATCAGGAAAAGTGGAAAAAGTTTGCTTATTCTATGATGTTACGTTTAGGATTGCGATTGATTAAAGCAGACCCTGCAGCTTCTCAACAATGGGTTACAAAAGCTATTACAGGAGGTGTTATGACATCTAATGATGATATCGCTTATATTCAGCATACAGCAGGCCCAGAAGGAATTAACAAAAATGGAATCGGAGAGGTTTTTACCGCAGATGGAAACCCTCGCCTGAGTAAAACATTTGTAGATTTCTTAACCGGAGATCCGAGATTGCCTATCCTTGGAGCACGAAGAAGTGACGGTAGTACAGCTCCGGCAGACCAAAAGGGATTACCTAATGGGTTAGATTCTAGCTCTCTAATGGCATTGACAGGTGAAGAGGATACAGATGCTTATACAGAACCGAATAGAAGTATTATTACAGGAGAAGATGCTCCAATGTTTTTCCAAACGTATGCAGAAGTCGAATTTATGCTAGCAGAAGCAGCACATAGATGGGGTCTTGCAGGAGGCGATCCAGAATCACATTATAATGCAGGAGTACGTGCTGCCATGAAAATGTTAGAATTATATGGCGCAGCAGGATCAATTGCAGATGCCGATATTGATCAATATTTAATTGATAACCCTTTTGTTGCAGCCAATGCATTAGAACAAATCAATACACAGTATTGGGCAGCAACATTTTTGAATGAGTATGAGGCATTTGCCAATTGGAGAAGAACAGGATATCCTGTCTTAGTTCCCGTTAATTACCCAGGCAATGTTACTAATGGAACTATACCAAGAAGATTAACATATGCTACTAGTGAACAAAGTAATAATACCGAAAATTATAATGCAGCCATCTCAAGCCAAGGACCAGATGTATTAACCACAAGAATGTGGTGGGATAAAGAATAGTTTACATGTTTTTTGAATCCTTTTATTACCCAAATTGATGAAGGGGAAATTAATTTTCCCTTCATCTTTTTTAGAAATAGATTTTTGATGAAATGAAGATTACTAACTCATATCTGTATTGTATTCCCGTTGTACTATTAGTATTACTTTTTTTTAATGAAAGAGAAAAGGTTGATAATACTACCCAGAAAAGGTTTTCAATATTAGATTCTTCTTATAGTGGAGTAACCTTCTCAAATACAATAAAAGATACAAGAGAGAAAAACATATTAAAATATGCCAACTTTTATGGAGGTGCCGGAGTTGGGGTTGGTGATTTTAATAATGATGGTTTACAAGATTTATATTTTGCAGGAAATATGGTCCCTGATAAAGTATATTTTAATCAAGGAAATCTTGTTTTTAAAGATGTAACCAAACAAGCAGGAGTGAAAGATGATGGGGGTTGGTCTACAGGAGTAACCATTGCAGATGTTAATAATGATGGATATGTTGATGTTTATGTGAGTAGAGAACTCTATGATGATAAACCAGAATGGAGAACTAACCTATTGTATATTAATAATAGAGATGGAACTTTTATAGAATCTGCCGCTAAGTATGGCATTGCAGATTCTCAAAGAACCAGACATGCTACTTTTTTTGATTATGATAAAGATGGATTTTTGGATTTACTTTTATTAACACAACCTCCCAATCCTGGAAGTTATTCAGATTATTTTGGAACAAAATTACTTCAACCCGAGTATCATATCAAATTACTAAAAAATACAGGGAAAGAGTCTTTTGTAGAAGTGACAGAAGCAGCAGGACTCATGCGAACAGGTTTTCCCAATGCCGTATCTGCCAGTGATATAAATGGTGATGGATGGACAGATATTTACATAGCAAACGATTTTTATGCACCAGATTTTCTTTTTGTAAATAATAAAGATGGCACTTTTACTAATCAGGCTGATTATGCATTAAATCATATGTCTTATTATAGCATGGGAGTAGATATTGCAGATATTAATAATGATGGTTTGTTGGATGTTTTTGTAGTAGATATGGTGTCTGAGGATAATTTTCGTTCTAAATCTAATATGAGTGGAATGAATCCGAAAGCTTTTCAGAAAGTAGTAAAAAATGGAGGGCATCATCAATATATGTATAATACTGTTCAACTCAATAATGGCAATTCAACTTTTAGTGATATTGCTCAGTTAACGAATATGGCAGCTACCGATTGGAGTTGGGCTAATCTTATTGCAGATTTTGATAATGATGGATTAAAAGATGTATATATCACAAATGGATTGCTACGTGATATTCGTAATACCGATGCAGATAAAAAAGTTGGAGAGTTTATTACTGAAACAGCAAATAAATGGATAAAGCAAAATCCTAATGCAGGAGCGGTTAGTATTTGGGAAATACTGGATTTGGATAAAGCATTATCACTAATACCATCGCAACCATTGCAAAATTATGCTTTTAAAAACTACGGAAATCTAAAATTCAAAAAAACAATAAATGAATGGGGACTAGACCAAGAATCTTTTTCAAATGGAGCCGCTTATGCCGATTTGGATAATGATGGTGATCTGGATATTGTGGTAAATAATATCAATAAAGAAGCATTTATATATCGCAATAATTCTGAGAAAATATCGACATCTAATTTCCTTAGAGTTCAATTGTCAGACAAACAAGGAAAACCTGTTTTTGGAACTAGGATACAACTATATTGTGGAGATGATGTACAAACTCAGGAGACTACCAATGTTAGAGGGATTTATTCGACCAGTGAGCCTTTAGTGCATTTTGGAGTTGGTAATTATAAAAAAATAGATAGTCTAATTGTTACCTGGCCTAATGGCTTGAAAACAATACAAAAGAATATTTCGGCAAATAAATTATTACCAATAGAAATGAACGATGCTTCTGTTGCGAATATTAGTAGGACAGATATGCATAAAAACCCCTTTTTATTTACAGAAAATACTACATCATTTGGGATTGATTTTAAACACCATGAAAACGTATTTGATGATTACGCCAATCAATTATTATTACCACACAAATTGTCTCATTTTGGGCCAGCTTTGGCCGTAGGAGATGTTAATAATGATGGTTTAGAAGATGTATTTATAGGAGGAGCCACAGGGTTTGATGCAGAACTTTATATTCAAACTAAGGAAAATAAATTTGTGAGAAATACTAAAAATTTCTGGAAAAAAGAAAACGCTTACGAAGATGTAGATGCAATGTTTGCCGATGTAAATGGAGATGAGTTTTTGGATTTATACGTAGTAAGTGGCGGTAATGAATATCCAAAAAATGACCCTCACTATATAGATCGATTATATCTTAATGATGGGAAAGGAAACTTTTCTAAAGGGGCAATCCTTAATGTAAATCGCCATAGCGGATCAAAAGTAATAGCAGAAGATTATGATAAAGACGGTGATATAGATTTTTTTGTTGGAGGCAGAGTTATACCACATCAATATCCAATGCCGGCTACAAGCATGCTCTTAAGTAATGAAAATGGTCAATTGATAAATGTTACAGATAAGATAGCCCCAGAACTAAATGATATTGGGATGGTAACAGATGCGGTTTGGGTCGACTATGATAATGACAATGATATTGATCTTATACTCGTAGGAGAATGGATGCCCATTACTTTATTTAAAAATGAAGATGGTAAGTTATATAAAGAAACTAATGAATCTTTAAAAAACTCATCAGGATGGTGGTTTAGTATCGAAAAAGGAGATTTTGATAATGATGGAGATATAGATTTTATAGCAGGTAATATCGGTTTAAATTATAAGTATAAGACATCCAAAGAAACTCCTTTTGATATCTATTATGATGATTTTGATAATAATGGTAGCGATGATATAGTTTTGGGATATTACAATAAAAACAAGCACTATCCATTAAGAGGGTTTTCATGTTCGGCAGAACAAATACCTCTCCTTAAAAAAGAGATTGGTAAGTATGATTTGTTTGCGTCTTTAGAAATCAATCAGGTTTATGGTGAAAAAAAATTAGAAGGGGCATTACACTATAAAACAGAAACTTTTGCTTCTTCTTATATCGAAAATTTAGGAAAAGGAGTATTCAAGATTTCACCTTTACCATACCAAGCACAGTTTTCGAGTATTAATGATATTATGGTTAAAGATTTCAATAAAGACGATCATCTGGATGCATTAATGGTTGGAAATTTATTTGTATCGGAAATAGAAACGCCAAGAAATGATGCAGGAACAGGAGTGTTAATGTTAGGAGATGGTAAAGGCAATTTTTCTACTTCATTAGGAAAAGAAAGCGGTTTTTTTGCTAGGAAAGATGCTAAAAAAATTGAAATACTTAATGATAAGGATGGTAAAAAAGTATTGATAGCAAATAATGATGGGATACTTCAGTCCTTTATTCTAAAAACAAATTAAAATAACTTAAGAATAATATGTCAGATATAACAAACTCTTTGCTTACAAAATCAGAAAGGCAAAACAATTACAATAAACCCTTTTTTGCGATTATTTTTTTGTTTTTTTTATGGGGGTTTATTACAGTTATGAATGATGTGTTAATTCCTCATTTAAAGGCGGTTTTCGAACTTAGTTATTTTCAGGCGGCATTAATACAGTTTGCTTTCTTTGGAGCCTTTTTTATCATCTCTCTTATTTATTTTATTACTTCTGTAAGTATAGGGGATCCCATTTCTAAAATAGGATATAAAAACGGAATTATTATAGGACTTATATTGTGTGGAATTGGTTGCTGCCTTTTTTACCCTGCAGCTAGTTATCAACGATATGCTATATTTTTGGGAGCTTTGTTTGTTCTTGCTTCCGGAGTAACAATTTTACAAATTACAGCCAACCCATATGCGGCTATACTTGGGAAACCAGAAACTGCACCAAGTAGACTTAATCTGGCACAGGGGTTCAATTCTTTTGGTACTACACTAGCTCCAATTGTAGGTGCAATACTTCTATATAAGGTATTCTCTGATGGTGAAATCACAGTAGATTCTTTAAAGATGCCATATCTAATATATGGAAGCCTGTTTTTTGTATTAGCCATTATCATAAAATTTGTAAAACTACCGTCTTTTATCAATAATGAAAAAATTGAAAAAGGACTTGGAGTATTAAAATTCAGACATGTTGTTTTGGGTATGTTTGCTATCTTTTTTTATGTGGGTGGCGAAGTATCAATTGGAAGTTTTTTAATAAATTTCTTTGGCTTGGAAACCGTTATGGGAATGAAAGAAGCCGAGGCAGGAGTATTTTTATCGTACTATTGGGGAGGTGCTATGATTGGAAGATTTTTGGGATCGGTATCTATGAGTGGAATCACTAGCACAAGAAAAAAATACCTCCTAATGGCTTTGTTATCGGTACTTTTCTTTTTTGTTCTTTATTTTATTACTGCAATAAAGATTGAGGCTGGTACATTTTCACTACAATTTTTATCATTCTCCAAGATATGGTTATTTGTGGTTTTTCTAATTAGTAACTATTTGTTTTTTCTAATAGGAGGCACTAAACCTTCAAAAGTATTAACCTTATTTGTGGGAATAATTATAGTATTATTATTGATCATGATCTTGTGTAATGGGGAGATCGCTTTTTGGAGTGCTATTGCAATAGGAGCATTTAACTCAATCTTATGGTCAAACATATTTACACTAGCAATAAAAGATTTGGGAAAGTATACAAGCCAGGCATCCTCATTATTAGTAATGATGATAGTTGGAGGAGCATTAATACCATTATTACAAGGTGTAGTAGCAGATTATATTGGAATTAAATTATCTTTTTTTATACCTGTAATATGCTATGGATATTTAATTTTCTACGGTTTGGTTGGGTACAAAGTAAAAAACACACTTTAAAAATATAAAAATGGTTCTAGGAGTAGATATTGGAGGTAGTCATATCACTGTAGCTAGTATAGATAAAAATGTACCGAACCAAGTACAGAATATCTATACAATGAAAATAAGTAATGCTTCCAGTTTGGATCTAATATTAGATAGCTGGATTGGTGTTATAGAAATGGCTATTGACAATTTGGGAAATAAAAAACTGAAAGGAATTGGCATAGCTATGCCTGGCCCTTTTGATTATGAGAGAGGAGTTTTTCCCGACAAAGGAGAAAACAAATTTGTGATGCTAAGCAATCTTAATCTTAAAGATTACATTATCAAAAAATTGAACTTGAAACCTTCTGTTTCTGTTCGGTTTTATAATGATGCAGCTTGTTTTGGAATAGGAGAAGCTTGGGTAGGAGAATTGGTCCCTTATAATAAAACGATTGCAATTACTTTAGGAACAGGTCTGGGAGCTACGTTTTTACATAAAGGGATTCCTGTATTAGAAGGAAAAGGAGTCCCACTATATGGGGAGTTGTATCATTTACCATTCGGAAATGACATTGCAGATACTAGTTTTTCTACTGTATGGTTTCAAAAACGTTATAAAGAACTTACAAATAAAGAAATAACAGGAGTTAAAGAACTAATTAGATTTGAAAAAGAAAATACTATAACTACACAAATTTTTAAAGAGTTTTCAGAGAATTTGGCGATTTTTTTAGCTCCTTGGCTACAAAGCTTTGAAGCAGAGGCAATAGTAATTGGAGGTAACATTAGTAACGCCTGGGTATTTTTTATAGAAGGTTTAATCCAAACATTTAAAAGGCTCGATATAACCATACCAATTTATAAAAGTACACTTAGGGAGAGTGCAGCTTTGATAGGTGCAGCCAGGTTAATAGATAATGACTTCTTTAATGAGTTATAATGATGATGAAGCATAAAAGTATAGTTCGGGGATAACAAGAAATTTAAAATTTATTATATAATAGATTTCATTACATAGAGTTTAAATGTGTTGACATACTATCAGTTATATTCAATATTGATAAGAGTAAATGCAATTATTTTTATTATAAAATCGAGTATCAATTACAAATTATTATGATTACTAAAGTTGAATTAAAGAGTTTTAAAGACATTAGCTACAAAGAAGCTGGAATTTATGAAAACACTAAGTTTGAAAAAATTCACAATGTTATATTCAAAAACTCGGATTATGCGTCTATAGTAATTGCGCAAGAAATAGCCACGTTAATAAAAGAAAAACAAGTAAAACAAAACTATTGTGTTTTGGGATTAGCTACTGGCTCATCTCCTATTAAGGTTTACGAAGAATTAGTTCGACTTCATAAAGAGGAAAATCTAAGCTTTGCAAACGTGATAGTATTTAATTTGGATGAATACTATCCTATGGAAAGAACTAATGTACAAAGCTATCATTACTTCATGTATGAACACCTATTTAATCATATAGATATCTTACCAGAAAACATCCATATACCAGATGGTATGGTTTCACAAAAAGACCTTCATCAATATTGTATAGATTATGAACTAAAAATAAATGCAGTAGGAGGTTTAGATTTTCAGTTATTAGGAATAGGAAGAACGGGACATATTGGATTTAATGAACCGGGTTCACATCCAAATTCAGGAACACGAATTATCACATTAAATCACGTAACCAGATCTGACGCTGCCGAAGCTTTTTTTGGTATAGCAAATGTGCCAAAAAGGGCCATTACCATGGGGATAGGAACCATAAAGAAAGCTAAACGAATAGTGATCATGGCCTTAGGCCATAAAAAAGCACCTGTTGTAAAAGAAGCAGTAGAAGGAGCAATAAAATCTGATATTCCTGCGTCGTATCTACAAGAACATAAAAATATCACTTTTGTATTAGATCAGGAAGCAGCAGGAGAATTGACCAGAATTAAAACCCCTTGGTTAGTAGAGTCTTGTATATGGGATGAGAAAATTAAGAATAAATCAATTGTATGGTTAAGTCAGAAAGTACAAAAACCAATACTGAAACTTACAGATAAAGATTATAATGATAACGGAATGTCTGGATTGTTGGCAGAAAAAGGGTCAGCCTATGATCTTAATATCAGTATGTTCAATAAATTACAATCTACCATTACCGGATGGCCTGGTGGTAAGCCAAATGCAGATGATACTAACCGACCAGAACGTAATATACCTCATAAAAAAAGAGTTTTAATCCTTAGTCCACATCCTGATGACGATGTCATTTCAATGGGAGGTACTTTTCTTCGTCTTATCGAACAAAAACATGAGGTACACGTGGCATATCAAACCTCAGGAAATATTGCAGTATCTGATGAGGAAGCTATTAAATATGCAGAGGTTGTTAAAAGTATGCTATTAGAAAATGTGGGAAGTATAAACATTGATGTTATCCTTGCCGAACTTAAAAAGAAAAAGGAAAATACAATTGATTCTATAGAGATTAGAACTCTTAAAGGATTAATAAGAAGAGTAGAATCATTAGGAGCAACTCGTTTCCTGGGATTGCCTGATACCCATGTAAATTTTTTGGATTTACCATTTTATGAGACCGGAACGGTAAAGAAAAAGCCTTATGATAAGAACGATATAGCTATTCTTACCAAGTTAATAAGAGATATAAAACCGCATCAAATATATGCAGCAGGAGATTTGGCAGACCCTCATGGGACTCATAAAGTCTGCTTAGATATACTGTTTAAGGTAATAGAAGATATTAAAAAAGAAGAGTGTATGAAAGACTGTTGGGTATGGTTGTATCGTGGGGCATGGCAGGAATGGGATATTCATGATATCGAAATGGCTGTTCCGCTAAGTCCTGATGAAGTGCTAAAAAAACGAAAAGCAATATTTTTTCATCAATCTCAAAAAGATAATGTGATGTTTCAAGGAGATGATGCTAGAGAATTTTGGGTAAGAGCAGAAGAACGTAACAAAGATACTGCAAAAAAATACCATCAATTGGGATTGATAGATTATGCAGGGATAGAAGCTTTTAAAAGGTATTATTTTTAAATTAACAACACTAAATTATTATAGAGCCCAGAGTTGATAATAATCAAACAAAAATAGATGATGAAAAATTTAAAATTGATTGCTCTATTAACATTAGTTACTTTGAGTCTCAATGCTCAAAAATCTATAATGTCGTATAACATAAGATATAACAACCCTAACGATAACGAAAATTGGTGGGAGAATAGAAAGCAAGAAGTCGTACAGATGATACATTACTATTCTCCCGATATTTTAGGAATTCAGGAAGGATTAAACGACCAGGTAAAATATGTAGACACTATGTTAACAAATTATAGTTTTGTTGGTGTAGGTAGAGGAGATGGACACCAAGCAGGAGAATATGCTGCTCTGTTTTTTAATACTAATACTATCGAGTTGATAGAAACTAAAACATTTTGGCTTTCAGAAAAAATAGATACGGTATCTATTGGTTGGGATGCCTCAATGGAGCGAATTGTGACCTATGGTCAATTTAGAGATAAATCTACTAGAGATACTATTCATGTTTTCAACTGTCATTATGATCACCTTGGAGAGGTAGCAAGGGAAAACTCTTCTAAATTAGTATTAAGACTAATCAAAAAAATGAAAATAGAAAATGAACGTATCGCAGTAATTGGTGATTTAAACTGTTTACCAAATACAAAACCTATTCAAATATTGAAAACCAAGTTAGAAGACTCATTTGAGATTAGTAAAACTAGTCCATACGGGCCAATAGGGACTTTTAATGGTTTCAATTCTGAAAAAAAGATTATCTCGAGAATAGATTACATCCTGACCAAAAATATAGTAGTGAATAGTTATACTAATATTGATGATAGAAGAAGGAACAACCTATTACTCTCTGATCATTTACCCGTCTTAATTAAAATAGAATAAGATACTTTACTAATTTTGGTCATTATCAGTATCGAATTCATATTCAAATACATATATTTGCGCACTAATTTTGGAAAATACTACTAAAATCGTTATCTTTTATATAACAAAATGAAACAGAATAGTATACATATGGCATTAAAATTGCGGTTTAATCTAGGTGATTATCGATGGATTAATAAGGAATCTCTACAGGAGAGGACGCTATGTAACTATTTTAATCATTTTTTGAAGTGATATAAATTAGAAAACAATATAAAATAGCAAGCGTCCAAGAAATTGGACGCTTTTTTTATTGAGTTTTTTTGATGTAAACTACATCAAAAGCATAAAATCCGGTCGAAATGATAAAACCGATAGAGAGCAATAGTATGAAAACAGACTTAAATAGTAATATGTTATAAAACAATCTTAAAGAAAATAAGTAAAATTTTAAACGAATGTATAAAAGCTAATTAGCACATAAAGAATAAGTGATTGGAAAGCAAGTATCAGGTAGTTAGACGATTGCCAAAATATCCAAAATCTGTTGTAAAACGGACAGGGATTTCTTTGCTTAATTTTAAATATAAATACCTGATAATCAATAATTTAATATTAAAAAATAGTTGTGAAATCCTAAAAATATCCGTATCTTTGTATCTCAATACAAACACTATGTTATTTGTTCAGTTTTAGAAAAATAATACTAATTGACTACGCAAAAAGAATGCGTAATCGTACTGAACATTTGTATACTAATTAATAACCAAAAAATAAAACAATGAAGTATAATCAAAATTCTAAAAAAGGGCAGGAGGACAGAAACCATCTGTTTACCGATGCATTCGGATGTGTCCTTGGAATGGGCTTATATACTTCGGTTGTTAACCCTCTTCCAAAAGTGATTACCGAATCATTAGGTGGCGAAAGAATGGAAGAAACACTTCAATTTATAAGTAAAAACTTCCGTGAAGTAGTAATCAAAGGCAGTTATACTCCTTGTAAAGAATTCGTTTCGTAAACTTTATAAGAGTACATGATAATTCGTATAAGTGATTGAGTTTGTCTCCCGAGATAAACTAAACAATAGTTAGAAAAACATCGATTTCCATTCGAGCAATGAACACACCATATTGGCAAGTGCTAATATGATCAACCGAGTAGGATAATCAATCAAGTATCTAACGATGTAGCATCTCTTATAAGTTAATTACATACTCTAACTGTTACCGACATTACCAACCAGTATTTTCTATAACAATGTAGGATTTTTTTAGAGCTATATATAGTTTTTGGGATAAAGAACCTGTAAAACAATTATATACCTAAAAAATCAATATCCACAGTATATGCATACTTAGCAAATTGTTAGGTGTACAACTGGATTGTATAGAAAATACCGAAAACTGACCCACCGAAAACATCCAAATTACAGTTCGCTGTTACCCAAAAGGGGAAAGTAGGGTATCGCGACTGTATAGGATCACACTTTCCCAAAAACCGATCGATAATTTCCCATAGGCAATAGGTATGTAGCAACATACTGATCTGGGGTTGATACCTATGGGCGTACCCTACACTTTGGAAAAACAAAAAATTAGTAACATGAGAACTTTAAGATACATACTATTAGCTATACTCCTAGGAGTCAACCTTGTTTCTTGTACGCCGGATGATAGCGTTAAAGAAAACGAAACTCTACAAACAGAAGTGTTAAGTACTAGTGGAAATGATGAAGGAATTGAAGAAGATGAAGGATAATCTTAATCATTATAATTTAGTACTTTTGAGGGATGAAACGATATACAGTTTTATCCCTCTTTTTTTTGTGTATATTGATAGGTGTTTTTTTCAATTCCTGTAATCATAATGTTACCAATGATCCGATTCCTTCGCAGGTAATTAAAAAGGTCGATTCTTTACATACCTATTATGACATTGCCTCAGATAATTCCAATGCTAAGGAAAAAAGATTAAAGGCTATAAATAACTTTTTACAAGGAGCCAGAAAGCTGGAAATGGATTCGTTACGACATAAAGGCCTCTCGTTATATGCAAAATTGCTGAATAAATATAAAGGTCCTCAAAAAGCGATTGACCAATCTTATGTATTATTACAACTTTCTCAACAAAATAAGGATAGTGTTTATATAGGAAAAGCATATTATAGGTTAGGGTTTTATAATAAAAAACTTGACAATTTCCTGGAGGCTTTTGGGTTTTATAATCAATCGTTTAAGATTCGGAGAAATCTTAAGGATAGCATCAATGCAGGAAAATGTTTGATGGCCATGTCTAATATTCAAAGAATATTAGCGGATCATAATGCCAGTAAAACAACCGCTACAGATGGTTTAAAATACATAGAGAATTCTGATCAATATAAAACTATCTGTGGATTGCACCAAAACATTTCTATAGCATTTAAAGAGCTGGGAAACTATAATCAAGCTCTTCTATGGAATAATAAAATCATGGACGTGACTAAAGATTCTATAGCAAGAAAGAAAATAGGAATAAATAATTTACCCATTTTTGAAAATACTCGCGCAAATATTTTGGCAAAGCAAAAAAAATATCAAGAAAGTATTGATATTTTACAATCCTTACTAAAAGATGAGAACGTAATAAAAAAACGAACACGATATGCGCAAATTCTAAACAATCTGGGATATATAAAATTCCTTCAAAATCCAAAGAATGTAGAAAGCGAAACGATGCTATTGGAAGCACTTAGTATTAGGCAACAAGAAAAAAGTTTATTAGGCCTATTTGCAAGCAACATATATCTTGCTAAATATTATAGAAATAAAGATTTAGGAAAAGCAAAGCATCATGCTCATGAATCCTATCAAAGTATAAAAAATTTTGGTGACTACGAAGGACTGCTAGAAGTGTTAACTTTGATTACCGAACTGGATCCAAAATCTCTAGAAGACCATCAACGCTTTAAAGAAGCTAGCCTTAAATTGATGGAGCTTCGAAAAAAGACACGGGAAATCTATGCGCCTACCCGATTCGAGAATGAAAACTTACTAAAGGAGAACGCAGAAAAAAACAGAAAAATATCAGAAGTTCGTAACGAAAATACGATTTACCTGCTTGGGATATTACTATTAGTTACTGGTATTGGATTTATAATCTATTTTTTTAAACAACAAATGCACTATCTCAACCAACAAAATAAAATAATACAGTTTGAAGCCAGTTACGAAACCGAAACTCGTATTTCTAAACAATTACATGATGAATTAGGAAATGATATTTTTCAGGTGATGATGCAATATCAAAACGATCCCCATGACTCCCAAATTAAAGATAAACTCAATACTACCTATCTCAAAGCACGTGATATCTCACGTGAAAACAATGAGTTCGAGACTGGGGAGACCTATCCAGAAGAATTGAATAATATGCTAAAAAACTATACCCAAAATGGGATTCAGTTAATTGCCATAGGATTTGATAGGATCGATTGGGATGAGATGGATAAAACCATAAAAATAACGGTATACAGAGTACTACAGGAATTGATGACCAATATGCAAAAACATAGTCAAGCCAGCCTGGTTAAATTGAGGTTTTCTAACCCTAATGATACACTCACAATTAACTATTCTGATAATGGTGTTGGGGTCACAGAAGAACATGTACAATCCAAAAATGGACTTCGAAATACAGAAAACCGTATTCGGGCTATACAAGGAACACTTATCTTTGACTCAGAAAAAGGTAAAGGCTTTAAAGCCGAGATACAAATCCCTAATTAAAAAGTTAGCAAGATGTTTACTAAAGTATTGGTAGCAGAAGACTATGAAATTGCGAATCAAGGCATTATAAAGGTACTAAATGATAAAATTGGAATTCACAATATTGAAGAAGCTAAATATTGTGATGATGCCTATCTCAAGTTCCGAAAAGCACATAATGACCAGGAAGTATTTGAATTATTGATCACAGACCTTTCGTTTAGAGAAGATCATAAGGTCCAAACCAGGACCTCAGGTATCGAACTCATAAAAGATATCAGAAGCATACAACCAGATATCAAAGTGATTGTATATTCTCAGGAAAACAGACCAGACAAAATCAATATGCTATTCGAAAAACTCAATATCAATGGATATGTCTGTAAAGGTCAGCATGCGATAAAAGAATTAGTAGCGTGCGTGGATGGTGTGTATCAAGGTAATATGGTATGGCCACCAGAATTAGCTAATAATTCTAATGCTAATACGATGATTCATTTAGATGATTTGGATATGATACTGTTAGAAGAATTATCAAAAGGATTTACCAAAAAAGAAATCAGAACCAAGCTTCAAAAACAAAACATATCTCCAAACGGTGAAAGTGCTATCGATAAAAGAGTAAGTAAACTTTTTGATGATTTCAAAGCTAAGAATAGCACTCATCTGGTAGCTATTGTAAAGGATTTAGGAATATTATGATCTGAGTTTCGATGTAAGCTAAAATATTTGAAAGCATCAATTCGAGACATCCAATAAAATGAACAGAAAACCAAATCAAAGGAAATTAGATGAAATTTAAGACTATATAAGTTTATGAAAAACAAATCATTATGAAATACGTCAATTCGAGTGGTTTTTCAGAATGACCCCTGGACGGAACCTGTATTGAGCAAAGTCGAAAGGTTCGAGGTGACATGGAGGAAAACGGTACTTCGGCAAGCTCAGTAGGACTATAGAGAATAGCTTTTTCCTACATCGAATTTAGGCTTATAGTAGCATAAAAGCGCTATTCAAATTTCTAACAGATAAAGAAAAAAGTACTGTACATCTTCAAAAGCAGTCTAATATATTTTTTTGCAAAAAAACAGATCACATTACAGAAATCTGTATTGACATCTGCCGTAGTCAATTTATGTTTGTATCATAAAAGCAAGTGAGCGATAAATGATAATGAGCTTATACCATTTGTTGTTTTAATTTACTGAAAGAGAACATTTTACCTCAGTAAATTCAAGAGATAAATGGTATTACCTAAATCCTAAAAGACACAAACTCACTATAATGATGGATAACGATCAAATAATCATAGCTGGAATCATTAATGGGGACGAGAAAATACTAACATGTTTTTATAAAGAAAATATACGATACATTCAGGGATATATTCTTCGCAATAATGGAAATCCTGAAGATGTAGAAGATGTTTTTCAGGATGCATTAGTTGTGCTATATCAGAAATTACGATCAGGTCTTTTAGAACTACGAGTACCGATAAAAACCTATTTTTATGGGATTTGCAAAAACCTGTGGAGAAATCGATTAAAGAAAAAGAAAAAACTAATTCTCGATGATGGATGGTATCGTTTTGAAGAAGGAACTAGTGAACCCTTAATAACTGATATTGAAAATCAAGAACGCGAACATCTCTATAGAAAACACTTTCAAAAATTAAGTACAGAGAATAAGAAACTATTATCTCTTTTTTTTGAAGGAAAATCAATGAAAGAAATTTCGAAAATCATAGGACATTCTGAAGGATATACCAGAAAAAAGAAATTCGAAGCCAAAAAGAAGTTATTAAAAATGATCGAAAAAGATCCAATGTATAATGAACTAAAAGCTGTATGTTAATTTAGATCAGAGATACTTCCAGAATCAATACTTTCATAAAAAATAGTTAAACTATTCTTATTTAATAGTAATACTTTCATATATTTGCTTTTCTAAATGGAAGGTTTACCTATACATATAACAATTAGTCCGGAGTTATACACCAAAAACCCTGAATCCTCTGATTTGGGGAAGAAAATAGTGCACACTAGTATCGAGATGATAAATGATTTAGGCTTTGAGTCTTTCACATTTAGAAAGCTGGGAGTTGCTATAGGGTCTAATGAAAGTTCGATTTATCGTTATTTTGAAAGTAAACATGCATTGTTGGTATACTTGATTAATTGGTATTGGAGTTGGATTGAGTACAAATTGGTTTTTGCAACGACAAACATTACTTCTGCAAAAGATAAATTGAACACTGCTATAACCTTGCTTACAGAGGAAG
This sequence comes from Aquimarina macrocephali, assembly GCF_051627225.1. Taxonomy (NCBI): domain Bacteria; kingdom Pseudomonadati; phylum Bacteroidota; class Flavobacteriia; order Flavobacteriales; family Flavobacteriaceae; genus Aquimarina; species Aquimarina macrocephali. The sequence goes on along the minus strand of NZ_CP151795.1, from coordinate 1,100,456 downwards.
TAAAAGAAGACAACTCTTTTACTTTTATTAATGAAGTACTACTTAATAAAATTATCATTTCAGAATCTGCTAAAGCCTATTATACTAAGGATGTAGACGAAGAAAATAAAAAAGGGTTCTATAAAACTTATAAAAGAGTTGTACAAAGAGTGAGCGATATGGTTTTGGAGATAAATCCAAAATTTGAATTTCCACATATGCTCATTTCAACAGTAATGGAGGGAGCACATCATCAACGCTATTTTTCTCAACACCTTCCTGCCTTAACCGATGTTGAAGAAGGAAAAAACAATGTAGTGAGATTTTATACTGATTTAGTACAAAAAACTGTTGTGTGATGGGGTTATTCTGTAATAACATATTTAGCTTTATAAAGTATAGCTCGTTTATCGTTGTATTTGTGAGTATGTTGTTACAACCAATAGTAAGGACTATTGCACTTTTTGCTAATGATGATATCGAATTAGTTGAGATAGATTGGGAAGAAGATTCTGATGAAGATTCTGATGAAGAAGAAAAACAAGAAGATGATCGTAAGGATGAAAAAAATGAATTTAAAATTTTAAATTCTCAAGATCGTCATTTTATCTATGCTTCAGAATGTTTTTGTTATCAGGTACTACAACCTCATTATGATTTTGCTCTCGAAATTCCCATCCCACCTCCCGAACAGGTGTAATTAAATTAGGATTCTACGTTCTTAATCTGAATTCTTGCCGCATTTCAATCAGGTTCCATTACTATGGAACTCATTAATTTACATAATAACATTATTAATTGATCAATGTTTTTGTGCCCAATGGGGTATGGCATTTTTCAAACCAAAATAGCTATGAATAATCCAAATTTATTTAAAAATTTTAAGGCTGATATTCCAGCCAGTATTGTCGTATTTTTTGTGGCCTTACCTCTATGTTTAGGTATCGCTTTAGCCAGTGGAGCTCCTCTGTTTTCTGGCTTGATTTCAGGTATCGTAGGAGGTATCGTAGTGGGAGCCATGAGTGGGTCTCAAATAGGTGTTAGTGGTCCAGCAGCTGGCCTTGCAGCAATTGTATTAACCGCTATTGGCGCATTGGGAGGGTATCAAAACTTCCTTATGGCAGTCGTTTTGGGAGGTGTGATACAATTGGCATTTGGTTTTTTGAAAGCAGGAATTATTGGATATTATTTTCCATCATCTGTCATTAAAGGAATGCTTACAGGAATAGGTATCATTATCATACTTAAACAAATACCTCATTTCTTTGGATATGATGCAGATCCAGAAGGTGATTTTGCATTCTTCCAGATAGATGGAGAAAATACGTTTTCAGGGATTTTAAGCGCAATTAATGCTATTAGTCCTGGAGCTACCTTAATAGCGTTTATCGGTCTTGGAATTCTTCTTTTATGGAGTAATGTACTTTCGAAAAAAGGAAAAGTATTTAAGCTTATTCAAGGGCCTTTGGTAGCAGTTGCGGCTGGTATTATATACTTTGTAGTAACAGCAGGAAATAGTACCTGGGGAATCTCTTCAGAACACCTGGTAAGTGTACCTGTACCAGAGGATGCATCTTCGTTTTTAGCGCAATTTAGTTTTCCAAATTTTGGAGCCATTACCAATCCACAAATATGGGTAACTGCGTTTACTATTGCTTTAGTGGCCAGTCTAGAAACCTTATTATGTGTAGAGGCAACCGATAAACTAGACCCTCGTAAACGGGTAACACCTACCAATCGCGAATTATTGGCGCAGGGCACAGGAAATATTATTTCTGGGCTTATCGGAGGGTTACCGATTACCCAAGTGATTGTTCGTAGTTCGGCAAACATCCAATCAGGAGGTAAATCAAAAATGGCGGCAATCTTACATGGATTTTTGATATTGATTTCTGTAATTTTAATACCCAAACTTTTAAATAAGGTTCCATTATCTGTTTTAGCTGCAATTCTTCTTATCGTTGGGTATAAACTTGCAAAACCAGGATTATTTAAAACTATGTATCGATTAGGTTGGAAACAATTTGTTCCGTTTATAGTTACAGTTACAGGTATTGTATTTACAGATCTTTTGGTAGGGATAGGATTAGGTTTATTAGTAGGTATTGTAGTTATTTTGATTAAGAGTTTTCAGAACTCACATTTCTTACATATCGAAGATAAGAGTAACGGCAAGCATAAAATAAAGATGACATTAGCAGAAGAAGTAACATTCTTTAATAAAGGAGCTATTCTTAAAGAACTAGACAGCCTTCCCAGAGATACCTATTTAGAACTTGATGTTCGAAAAACAAGGTATTTAGACAACGATATTGTCGAAATTCTTGAAGACTTTTCCGAAAAAGCAAGGAATAGGAATATCGATATCCAGCTTATTTCAGAAAGAGGTACTATAGAAAATCCAGATAGCTTTATTCAATTTTTTAGACTACGCCCTAAAAGCGCTTAAAATACAAACTTATGAAAACTAATATGTTAGAATCAAAATACAGGCTATTGGTATTAATTGATCAAACCAAATCCTCATACACAGCATTACGTAATGCTGTAAATTTGGCAAAGGTTATAGATGCAGGAATTGAGGTTTTTTATGTAAAACCACCTATGCAGGTTGTTCGATATGATAACCAAATAGCTGTAATGCGAACATTAGAGGAAGAAAGAATTGCTTCAAAAAAGGCAATGCGAAAATTGGTCGATACTATATCAGATATAGAAAATATTCCTATCATTTATAGTTTTACTTTTGGAAATGTTATTACTGAAATACAAAATCACATTACCAAAACACAGCCAGATGTTGTTGTTATTGGTAAACGAAAACCCAAAATGGTAAACTTTTTGGGAGATGGATTAACATCTTATTTATTGAAGAATCACAAAGGTGAGATTCTTATTTCGGGAAGTGATAAAAACCTTACTTCTTATCATGATGTGTCTCTTGGTTTTCTTGATGATACATCGTTAAATAATGAAGTTGAAATTGTTCAGGATTTAAAAAAACGTACTCATAAACCTTTTAAGCTGTTTAAAATTAAGAAAACAGGTTCTCAGCTTAAAAAACCAATAACCTTTTCGAAACCTGAAGAACAATCTAGTGTAGCAAATACAGTAATCTTTGAATTTGAAGAAGGAATGGATGATAGTAATAGTGTCTCAAAATACATTGAAAAAAATAAATTGGGACTACTTTGTGTAAAAAGAGAAACCAAACAAAAGTTAAGCAAATCAATTGGTCTCAATGATAAAGCTCAACAAACTATAAATAAAACAAATGTGCCAGTTCTTGTCCTGGCTAACAAAAAATAATAATTATGAAAGCACATACAAAAGAAACGCAAGATGCAATGACCCCAAACAGTGCATTAAAGACCCTTGTAGAAGGAAATCAACGCTTTCAAAATAATTTGAAGGCAGATCGAAATTTATTACAACAGGTAACCCAGACTGCAAATGGTCAATTTCCTTTCGCAACTATATTGAGTTGTATCGATTCTCGGGTATCATCAGAATTAATTTTTGATCAGGGTCTGGGTGATGTTTTTAGTATACGAATTGCAGGAAATTTTGTGAACGAAGATATCTTAGGTAGTATGGAATTTGCCTGTAAATTGGCAGGAACAAAACTATTGGTGATCTTGGGACATACTGCCTGTGGTGCCGTTAAAGGAGCATGTGATCATGCCAGACTAGGAAATTTAACCGCCTTAATAAACAAAATAGAACCAGCAGTTGAAGCGGTTAAAGAACCAAAAGATGATGCATTGAGAAACTCAAAAAATATCGATTTTGTAAATGAGGTTGCAGAAAAAAATGTAATCATGACCATTGACAATATTCGTTCTTCAAGTGAGGTCCTTGCCGAAATGGAAAATAAAGGAGAAATAAAAATAGTTGGCGGAATGTATGACATTAAAACCGGCGGAGTAAAATTCTTTTAGACATGAAATCAAAATTTAGTTTTTTTTATTTTTTAGTACTTCTGTTTTTAATACCTACATCCATTTTTAGTCAGGATGATACAGGAAATTGGTTGATGTATTTTGGAACAAATAAAATAAGTGAGAAGTTTAGTATTCATACAGAAGTACAATACCGAAATCATACCATTGCTCCTGTTAATGTTGAACAATTATTGTTAAGAACAGGCCTTAATTATCATTTTGCTGAAAATGCTTTTGCAACAGCAGGTTACGCGTATATTAGTAATCATATCTATGAATCAGAACGTACAAGCCCCGAAGTAGAAGAGCATCGTATTTGGCAACAACTCATTACAACCAACAACCTTGGAAGAGTAAAATTTGAACATCGCTATCGTGTAGAGGAACGTTTTATCAAAAGTGATTTCAAAACACGTTTTAGATATCGTTTGATGCTTTTTTTACCTCTTAATAAACCCAAAATTGAAAAAGGAACATTGTTTGTTGGGGTCTATGATGAAATTTTTATCAATGGCGAAGAAGAGTTTTTTGATAGAAACCGACTCTACGGAGGACTAGGTTACCAATTATCTAAAAATGTTAATCTTCAAACCGGACTTTTATACCAAAGATTAAGAAATACAGGAAAAGCATTTCTTCAATTTGGAGTTGTCTTTAATACAGACTTACGTAAGAAAAAAGTATGATATAAATAATATTTGTTTATTCCCTTTCTATTGAAAAAGCCAGTTATTTCTATAACTGGCTTTTTGTAAATAAAAAGAGAATACTTGTGTCTAAATTATCTATTATCCCTTGTGTATTTTTATATTGGTGTTGTTTTTTATAAAATTCATTATCTGGCAAAATCTTAGATAAACATATCACAATTTGTTTTTTCCTTTAAGCTATAATAGATAGTTTTGCTTAGAATCATTTTTGATAAGAATTATATGGCTTTAAACACACAAAAAATACCTGTAACGATTATTACAGGATTTCTGGGATCTGGTAAAACAACTTTGATACATCAAATTGCTAAAAATGCAAACGGCAGACGATTAGCAATAATCGTTAATGAATTTGGAGAATTAGGAATGGATGGAGAAATTCTAAAAGGTAATGACTGTGGATGTGAAGAAGAAAATATATTAGAATTGAGTAATGGATGTCTTTGTTGTACGGTACAGGAGGAATTTTTACCCACCATGCTTCAATTGATGGAGCGTAAACAAGATATTGATCATATTATTATAGAAACTTCAGGGTTAGCATTGCCTAAACCATTACTAAAAGCTTTTAACTGGCCTGATTTGAAACCACAAATCACTGTAGATGCTGTAATTACTGCTGTTGATTGTGTAGGGCAGGCCACAGGAGAAATATGTGACCGTGATAAAGTACAATCTCAACGATTAGATGATGAAAATCTGGATCACGAATCTTCTATCGAAGAGTTATTCGAAGATCAGCTTTCTTGTGCAGATTTGATTATAATGACCAAATCAGATTTAATCAATACAGAAGAATATAATCAAGTCAGAGATATTATCCAGAATCGTGTTGGTGGCAACATCAAGTTGATTTCTGCAGTAAAAGGTAATATCCCAGCCGATGTATTATTAGGGATTGATGCTAAAGCCGAAGATCATGTAGATGATAAGCATTCTCACCACGAAGAACACCATCACCATCACCATGATGAGCATGGACATCATCATCACGACCATGATCATGATGATTCGATTAATTCTATTGTGATAGAAATTAAGGCACCTCATACTCCAGAAACTCTAATCAAAAATTTAAAGGCATTGGTAGCAGAACACCATATCTACAGGATTAAAGGAATTATCCATGTACCTGGTAAACCAATGCGTATGATTGTTCAGGGAGTTGCGGATCGATTTGAAAACTATTTTGACAGAAAATGGATCGATGGAGAAATCAAGGCTACTCGATTAGTGATTATCGGAGAACTACTCGAAGAGCAAAAGATTCAAGAGATATTAGAAGAAAAATTGATGATAGGAGAAGGAGTATAACTATTCATTTACATGATTTCAGTATTAATTTAAAATTTTAATCCCTTGAAAATATACACACGTAAAGGAGATACAGGTAAGACCGGAGTCTTTGGAGGAAAAAGAGAATTTAAAGATTCAGCACGTATAGAATGTAACGGAGCTTTAGACGAAGCGAATTCTACTATTGGATTACTACGTGCAAAACTAAGTAATGACCATGAGTGGCAGCCAAATCTTCACAAAATCCAAAAAGATCTTATGGATATGATGTCACATCTCGCAAGGCCATCAGATTCTAAAAAAGAAAATCCTAACCCCAGGCCTAAAGACGGGGCGGATTTTTGTGAACAATGGATGGATGAGATGGAAGCCAATATTAGTTCTCCATCTGACTATTTTTTATTACCTGGAGGGAATGAAATTTCAGCGTTATGTCACGTGTGCAGAACGCAAATCAGAAGAGGTGAACGTAGATTAGTTACCTTAATGCACGAAGATCCAGAACCTGTAGAAGAATATGTGGTTGCATATATTAATAGATTATCAGATTTATTCTTCACCATGGCTAGAGCAGAAATGGATAAAGCCGGGGTGGCAGAAGAAAAATGGCAGTTGTTTTTATATAAAAGAAAAAAGAAAAGAATATAACGGTTTTGCATACAATTTATGGAATAGCTTTAGGACCTGGAGATCCAGAGCTTCTTACGCTTAAAGCACTACGAATATTAAAAGAAGTTGATCTTATCTTTTATCCGGGATCTATTACCAAAGATCAAAAAAAGAGCTTTGTGTATCCTATATTGCAATATCACGGATTAGAGCATAAAGAACTGAAAGGATTTTTCCTAAATATGTCATACGACCGCAAAAAGGCTTCAGAAACATATGCAGCAACGGTAAAAGACATTGAAGAAGCCTGTCGTTCTGGAAAAAAAATAGCAATTGTATGCGAAGGTGATATTAGCTTATATGCTTCTTTTTCGTATATATTAGCAGAGCTTCAAGAGTTGCAATTACCAGTATCTTTGGTGCCGGGAATCAATTCTTTTTCGCTGGGCGCATCGCAACACCAAATACCATTAAGTTTACTTAACGATAAAATTGCGATCGTTCCAAGAGCAAAAAATATCGCAGAAATCTCTAAATATTTTTTAGAATTCGATACCGTAATATTAATGAAAATACGCTCTGGATGGAATGATTTTCAGTTAGAATTAGTACAGAAAGATTGGAAATGTTATTATTGTGAACGTTTAGGAACCAATCAAGAATATATAACAACAGATTTAAACACTCTGACCAATAGAGAAATTCCATATTTCTCTTTATTAATTATCAAACAATGATCAAAGTTGTAGGGCTAGGTCCCGGGCATTCAGATTATATCATTCCGATGGCTACACAGGCAATTTCAGAAGCCTCAGTAATCATAGGATATCACTATTATTTTCAATTTATACAACATTTAGTACGCCCTGATACCTTATGTATAGGTAAAGAATTAAGCGAAGAAGAAAAAAGAGCAGAAATTGCAATACAACATGCTTTAGAAGGAGAACATGTTGTTGTTATTGGCTCGGGTGATGCCAGTATATATGCAATGGCATCTATTGTATACCAAAAAGTTGCAGAACAAAAATTAGATATCCCTGTAGAAACGGTACCAGGAATTTCGGCCTTTATTACTGCCGGCAGTAAATTAGGAGCTGTATTAGGACATGATTTTTGTTGTATCTCATTATCTGATTTGATGACTCCATGGACCACAATAGAGAAACGTATCCATGCTGCGGCTATGGGAGATTTTGTAACAGGATTATATAACCCAAAAAGTAAAAAACGGTATTGGCAGCTTCAGGCCTTAAAAAATATCTATTTGCAATACCGCTCTGCAACAACCCCTGTAGCAATATGTAAGCAATTAGGAAGAGTAGAAGAAGAGATAAAAATTACCACTTTAGGAGATTTAAATGTCAATGAAGTCGATATGTTTTGTGTGGTGTTGATAGGAAATAGCCAGACCTTTAGATATAAAGATCATCTCATTACTCCAAGAGGATATTTAAACAGAAAACCAGAGACCGGTGTAGAAATACAACAAGCTAGTTTTAATGAGATATTAAATAATATTCCGCCAAATACATTAGCAAAAGACACGTTATGGGCAGCTATACGATGTATTCACACTTCTGGTGATTTTGAATATATAAATTACCTGAAAACTTCTAAACAGGCAATTGCTACCTGGCATGATTATCTTAAAAATGGAGGAACTATCGTTACCGATGTAACTATGGTGGCTGCAGGAATTACAAAAGCGTATACCGCTAAATATGGCAACCAGGTAATTTGTTTGTTAAACGATAAAGAATCTCTTCAGCTTGCCGAAAAAGAAGGATTAACACGAACACAGGCGGGAATAAAACTTGCTGCAAAAAAATATCCCAATGCACTATTTGTTATCGGAAATGCACCGACGGCATTAATTGAGATTGCAGATCAGATTCAAGCTGGAATATTATCTCCAACAGGAGTTATTGGAGCACCGGTAGGATTTATCAATGTAATTGAATCTAAAGAACGATTAAAGACAATATCCCATATTCCATATGCGTTAATTACCGAAAAACGGGGAGGTAGTAATTTTGCAGCAGCCATAATTAATGCAGCATTTACTCTAGAAGAAGCTAAATTATAAAAACAAATGAAAGAGCATCCGCAACGTATATTTGATGATAAAGAACAAGCATTGCTCGAAGAGATAATGGCGCATCGCAGGGATGTTCGAGGGAATCGATTTTTAAACACTCCTGTATCTCAGGAATCAATTGATAGGATCATAGAAGCTGCATTGGCAGCTCCTTCTGTTGGGTTTTCACAGCCCTGGGAGTTTGTATTAATCCAGGATCAAAAAACGAAGCAAGCTGTAAAAGAAACTTTTTCTGAAGAAACGGCACGTGCTGCACAACAATTTACAGACGAAAAGCAAAAAGAATACATCAAGCTTAAACTAGAAGGGATTTTAGAATCTCCTCTAAATATGGCAGTGTTTTATAAACCTGCAGAAGGCCCTGTTTTAGGACAGACAAGTATGCCTAATATGGGTAAATACAGTGTGGTTTGTGCGATACAAAATATGTGGCTCATGGCACGATCCTTAAATATAGGAATGGGATGGGTGAGTATTTTGGATCCAGAAAAAGTAAAACAAGTACTTGGAGCTCCAGAAAAAAACCAATTGATAGGGTATTTATGCTTTGGATACACCGACATGTTTTATAACCAACCCGAATTAGAATTAAAAAAATGGGATCGTAAAAAACTTCAAAAAGAGGTGGTGATTGAAGAAAAATATAAATAATCGAAGATGTTACTATTCTTCACTTTTAGCAAAATAGATTGCTCTGGTTGAGGTTTGTGATTTTTTTTATACAAAAATTACTGTAACCAAATTGTAAAGTAATAGTATAGTAATGATATTCTATTGTAAAACTTTATTTTTTAAATTTTTTCTCTTTTCTTTTTATCCTTCGTCTATTTTTTCTTCTGATGAATTTAACCCCTAATCCAGTTGCCGAAAAACTAAGTGCTGTACCTCCTGTTAATAAAATAAAAAGAACAATATCCCATAACGGCCTGTTCCATGCCAGAAATGAGAAATCTAAACTATGTAAACCGTGATAAATCCAACGTTGGATTTTGTTTTTTGTATCACATTTATATACCACTCTAGTTGTTTTTGGGTTGATATAATAGGTTACATTTTTAATGGTTTTAATTCTAATTATGGGCAAATCTTTATCATTATGTCGACTATAATAATAATTATCATATTCTTTGAGGAGAATACTTTCTTTCACTCCATTTTCGGAAGAAAAAGAATTTATAACTTTTTGATAGCTATCTATACTTAAAGAAGGGTTAGCACTATATAAACTATATAAAGAACTTGTATTTTGAAAAAAAACTTGGGCGTAAACATTGTTTTGAAAAAAATTAAAACTTATTTCTTTAAATTTCTTTTGTTTTTGCAGATTTAAAAAACCACTCCAACTATCTTCATTATAATAATTTATAGTATGTTTTTGCGCTTGCCATTTTAGAACTTCTTCTTTTTGTAATTGTGTACTGGGAGTCCATTCAAAAGGTGTCATACTCATCCATCCGCTAAAAATCCAGGTACATACAAATACCCCAAAAACCAATCCAAAATAATAATGATAATTGTACCATTTGTTTTTGAATCTTTTAAATTTTGCCTTTGGTTTCTTTTTGTATCTCACCAATCCTGTAATTATACCTGTAATTACCATGATGAACCCTAATGCGGCTAACCATGTTACCAGTTGTCTCCATAATGTATTATGAATTCTAATATCCTTAAAATAAATCCAATGAGGAATAGCACCCAACCACGACCAAAATCTTTCAGAACTGGTATTTATAGCAAGTAGCTCTCCCGTTATTGATGAGATATAAACCAACGTATTGTTTTTATCCTCAAATTCAATTTTGAAAATGGGCATATGTGGTAGATACTTTGTTCTTGGAATCCATTGGTCTAGCTCTGCTAATATTTGGACAGTTGAATTAGCCGCTATTCCTGTGTTTTTTGTTGCAATTTTTAATGCCATCTCTTTTGTTAAGGTCACTTTTTGTCCATTATCTGCATATTTGGAAAAAAAATTCCCCTGACCTGTAATCAAATGAAAAACGGGTCTATTGAGAACATAATTCAGTCTAAGTTGAGATATCTCGCCAATAGTATCATTTTTAAAAACATTTTTAGGGGGTAATACTTCAGTACTTACTGAATTAGAAAGCATTTCTATTCTTTCAGTTTCACTTAGATGTGGAAAACTTTGGTACATCATAACAAAGCCTGATAAAAACCAAATTAAGAATAAGGCACAAAAAAAAGTGCCAAGCCAATGATGTAAAGAAATAATCTTTTTCATCTGTTTTTATAATATTTCAGAGTATCTAATTATAGATTTTATTAAAGTAATGGAAAATGCACCGATAGTTAGATTGCATCGATACATTCTCCTTTTAAATTTGTTTAAAACTTATATGCCAAACTTAATTTATAGTTTCTTCCTTGGCCAGGAAAAAACTGATTTGAATAGATCGCATCGGTAAAATAAAGTGTATCGGCTATATTATTTATGTTTAATCCTATTCTAACTTTTTTTGCTTGATAATAAAGGGATCCATCTATAGTAGTATGCGAAGGTAATGTATATGTATTACTTGAGTTGGTATAGTTTTCACCTACGTAATTTAGTCCTAAACCGATTCCTAAACCGTGTAAATACCCTTTCTGAAATTCATAATTTCCCCAGAAATTAATAGAATTTTTAGGAGCATATGGTAACCTGTTTCCTGCAGGTATAGTTTGTAGCGTTTTATTATAATCTCTAATTTTGGCATCTATAAAAGCATACCCTGCTTTAATATAAAATCCTTCAAAAGGTTTTGATTCAATATCTAATTCTATGCCTTTAGAATCTGCAGAACCTATTTGCTGGTAATCATCGACACTTGTTTTTTCTACGATATTATTTTTTAACATAAAATAAGCCGAAAGTGTAGCAGTAAACAGATCATTTTTTTGAAACTTGATTCCTAATTCATTTTGAAAACCTGTTTCAGGGTCAAATACTTTTCCATTCGGAGTTACTCTTCTTGATGGTTTAAAATAGTTTGAGTATGAAGCAAAAATGCTAATCATATCTTTAACAGGTTGGTAAACAATACCAGCACGATATGAGAATGAAGATGAAGGGATTTTTGTGCGAACTCCAGAAGTAATTAAGGCTCTGTTATTATTAATAATATCTCTATAATAAGTTCCGGTAAATGTATCATAACGTAGTCCTATTAGTGCTTTAAATTTATCAGAAAATTTAATCCAATCTTGCAAATAAAATGCATATACTACCTCCTTTTTTATATCAACTTTATTATCTATTGCCTCAATGTACCCTTGGTTTAAAGTAGGGTTTTGAACAGAAATAGTTGTAAAAGTTCCAGGACCGATTACTTCTCCTCTAAAAGTCTTACGATCTAAAATACTGATAGAATTCCCTAGTAATGTCTTATGTTCTATAGTACTTGTTTTGAATGTGTAGCTTAAATCTAATTGATTTTGCAAAGTTTTAGTTTGATGATTAAAATAAAACGGGAAAGCTCTGGTGATAGAATCTTTAGTTGGATTTAACTCTAGAAATTCTGTAGAAAGATAATCTATATCATCATTTGAATACGATAAGAGATTTGATAACTTTAAATTAGGATTAAAATCATGTGAGTATTTTATTTGATAATCAAGACGCTTGTGTTTTAAATAATCCTGTGGGTCGTTGTATCTGGTCTCTGGATCCATTCCTGAAATAATAGAGCTATCTTCACCTACAGGAATACCCGTATCTGTATCATATACATCTTTATTAGTCTGAAAGTAGAAAGCTAACTTGTCATTTGCCGAAGGGGTATAATCTAACATTAAGGATCCATTATTAGTCGCTATGCCATAATCTCTCCACCCTTGGGTACGTGTCATTCCTATATCTATTCTATAACGTAATTTATCTGAAACTGGACCACTAATACCTCCTTCAATATTATAAGTGTCATAACTACCATAAGTAGCTTTAAAATTAGCTTTTTGGTTATAGGTAGGTTTTTTACGGACTATATTTATAATTCCTCCTAATGCCGAATGACCATATAGAACCCCTGCAGGCCCTTTGAGTACCTCTATTCTCTCTACATTTACCAGATTCGTAGAAGGTGCACTTGTAGATATGTTGTGCCTTTCATCTCTAACACCATCAACTAGCATAACAAAATTATTAAATCCTCTAATTCTAAAAGTTTGGAAACCTCCATACCTATTTATAGGCCTTACACCTGTAACACTTTTAACTGCATCTCCGATATCAAAAACATTACGTTGTTGCATAATTTCACCATTAACACTATTAGTGGTTACAGGGATGTCTATATTTTTGATTCCTAATTTGTTAACATTTAGTATTTCCTTATTGGTTTTATTGTTTCCTCCATTAATAAATACTTCTTCTAATCCAGTAATGTTTTTTTTAAGTGTTACATCCAAAATGAGAGGTTCTCTATCCAAAATAATATTTTTAATAGTTTGTTGATAGCTAATGGCAGAGAACAAAATATTGTAATTTCCTTTTTCTAATGAGATCGAATATTTTCCTTTTTCATCTGTAATTGTTTCGTGATTTGTCTGTTGTATATAAACAGAAACATTAGAAATTCCTTTTTCGGAAATTTGACTTTTTACAGTTCCAGTAATTGTAATGTTTGATTGTGCATAGGTAATGAAACCCCATAACAATAAGACACTGCATAATGCTAATTTTTTCATTTTTTAAATTGAGATTAAGCAGGGAAAAATGCAGAAATAAATAAAAGCTACCTTTTAGGTTAAAGGCAGTTATTATTATTTTCACTCTTTACCCGAGAGTTAATAATTATTTAGATTTTATGGCAGGTCTCCTGACTTAACTCGGTAAATACCTCCTTCCCATAGCCTTTGCTACAGTGGTTTTATGGTACTACTTTTTGTGAATCTTACAGTTGCGGGAACAGTTTTGGATTCTCACCAAATTCCCTTTTAATTTTCACCATAGGTGAAAAACCATTTATCGGGCGCAAATATAGTTTTTTTGCTATTGGATTAAGTTGAAAGGTTATATTTTCATTTAAAATAACTGAATATATTTTGCTTTAACGCTAAACAATTGTAAATGATAGAAAGAATGGAGTTTTAGTGAGAAGTGATAAATATTTTGATTTCTATAAACTTTAACTTTGTAGCTTTGTTGATTCTATGAGAATACATACAATATCAATAGCACTATGATCTTCCATATTATAGGTATCGGAAATAAGACCCCGGATTTCACGACAGAACAACAACAGAACATTCTGGATACTCGTATTTTTAGCGGAGGAAAACGTCATTATGAATTGGTCAAAGACTATCTTCCCAAAAATCATCAATGGATAGCTATTCAATCTCCGATGTCTCAGGTATTCGAGGCATATGAAAAAGCAGCAGTACCGATTATTGTTTTTGCTTCCGGAAATCCACTGTTTTATGGATTTTCGAATACATTAAAAAATAAATATCCAGATGCAGAAATCATAACGATTCCTTATTTTAGTTCGATTCAATTATTGGCTAATGCAATGCATTTGAATAGTAACCGGTTAGAAACCGTAAGTGTGCACGGAAGAAGCTGGAAAGCATTAGATACTATCTTAATCCAACAAAAAGAAAGTATAGGAGTGCTTACAGATACAGAAAAAACTCCAGCTATCATTGCAAAAAGACTTTTGGAGTATGGATATGATAATTATGAAATTATTGTAGGAGAAGACATAGAAGGAGAACAGGAAAAATTTCAGAAATTATCTTTATTGGAAGCTTCAACAATGAAGTTTCACTCACTGAATTGTGTTATCCTAAAAAAAACAGAACATCGCCAAATTGATTTTGGGATAAGCGACACTGATTTTAAAGGCTTACCTGGCAGGCCTAAGATGATTACCAAAATGCCTATTCGATTAATGACCTTGCATTATTTAGATATTCTTAATGTTGATATAGTATGGGATATCGGCTTTTGTACTGGATCTGTTAGTATAGAAGCAAAATTAAAGAACCCAGATATAGCCGTAGTTGCATTCGAAAAAAGACCACAATGTGAAGCAATTATGATAGAAAATCAGAAATGTTTTGGCGTTCCTGGTATTCAGGTAGTAATGGGAGATTTTTTTGAGCAAGATCTTACTCAGTTTGCAAAACCTAAAGCGATTTTTATTGGTGGTCACGGGGGGAGGTTAGAAGAACTTTTTCTAAAGATCGCTCCGGTTTTACAACTTGAAACCTGTATAGTAATCAATGCTGTCAAAGAAAGTTCGGTACAAGCTTTTAAAGCGGGTTGCAATAAAATAGGGTATACTATCGTAGAAGAATCCATACTGTCACTTGATGAATACAATCCAATTACGTTGCTTAAAGCAATAAAATTAAGATCTAAAACCAAATAAGAACCTAATTTTTTATTCAGTATCTGGCTTGCTCGTTTTTAATAAAATTCACGGTTTCCAGTGTGTTCTTCACTTCATATAGTGTATACTTTTGTGTCTAAGTATTAGGAAAAGAACATGATTATGAAAAAAAATAAACTACTTAGTTTGCTGATGATTGGTGCTGCTGTTCTATATTCTTTTAGAAAGGATGGTGATATGTCCAAACTCGACATCAAAAAGATAGAAATAGAAACAGAGGTAGAAGAAACCAACAGTGTTATAAGTACTGTTTCTTCTGAAAAATTATTTACAAATAATCTTATTGTAGAAGTTATAGATACTAAAAACATTTCATCACCGAATGTTGAAATTATTATTGATAAAGCAACAAAAACTAACGATAATAATAGGTGTGTCACTTATGAAAACATTTTATTGAATGAAGGTTATTGCCCAGGATCAGACACAGAAGACTTGATCGAATCACTCCCAAATACCCGCATAACTCCATTTCTCATATTGGATTATCGTTATAGGCTTTAGAATCATTAGCGTCTGTTTACAAGGCTTGTTATATAAGGAGTGTAAACAACAGAAAGTTTATAACAAGCCCTATTACAGATCTTGAAAATAATTCATTTTAAACAAAACCTGTCCCATATATGATCAATTTATGTAGGTTTGTCAAATGAAACGAGCATTAAAAAATTAAACGTGTGAAAATAACTTCACTTGTAACCGGCGGAGCGGGATTCATAGGTTCGCATGTGGTTAATCATTTACTAAAACAAAATCACCAGGTTATCGTTTTAGATGATCTTTCGGGAGGAGATAAGGAAAATATAAACTCAGCAGCACTATTTTATGAAGGTTCGATACTAGACGTTACCTTAATACATACTCTTTTTGATAAGTATAAGTTCACCTATGTCTATCATTTGGCTGCTTATGCAGCTGAAGGATTAAGCCATTTTATTAGAAATTTCAACTATCAGAATAACCTGATCGGTAGTGTTAATTTGATTAACGCATCGGTAGTTCATGAAGTGAAATGTTTTGTTTTCACCTCTTCTATTGCGGTCTATGGGACAAATACATTGCCATTGGTAGAAACACAATTTCCGCAACCGGAAGATCCTTATGGAATAGCAAAGTATGCTGTAGAATTGGACCTGATAAATGCACAGAAGATGTTTGGTATGGATTATATTATTTTCAGACCTCATAATGTATACGGAAGACATCAAAATATAGGAGATAAATATCGTAATGTTGTTGGGATATTTATGAATCAAATTCTTGAAAATAAACCTTTAACCATTTTTGGAGATGGTAAGCAAACAAGAGCTTTTACACATATTGATGATATTGCACCTTATATTGCTAGTTCGGTAACGATACCCGAAGCACATAATACAGTTTTTAATATAGGAAATGATGCAGTATACTCTGTAAAAGAACTGGCAATAGCGGTAAGTAATGCAATGCAATCAGAACTAAATATAGAACAACTGGAAAAACGGGAGGAAGTGACTCACGCCTATGCTAATCATTCAAAATTTGATACTGTTTTTAATCCCAAAAAACATATAGATTTAGAAACCGGGCTTTTAGAAATGGCCAAATGGGTAAAGACTCATGGGGCTCGTTCTAGTAAAGAATTCCAAAACATTGAAATAACAAAAAAGCTGCCGAATTCCTGGAGAAAACCTTTAAGATAATGACAAATCAACCACTAGTTACTATTATAATGGCAGTCAAAGATACGGCTCCCTATTTACGAGATTGCTTAGATTCTATTCTAGCACAAACGTATCAAAACTGGGAACTTATCGCAGTAAATGATCACTCATCAGATGATAGCCCAAAAATTTTGCAGGAGTATGCTGCAAAAGACTCTAGAATTCGATTTTTTAATAGTGATAGACCTAAATTAATCCCAACACTACAAGTAGGATATGCCGAAACCAAAGGAACATTGATCAACAGAATGGATTCTGATGATAAAATGCCAGCGTATAAAATAGAAGTACTTGTAGAAGAATGGAGTAGATATGGAAAAGGAACTGTGATTGCAGGAGGAACTGAGCATTTTGTTGACGAAGGTGTTGTGGGTGATGGGTTTCTTAAATACGAAAAATGGCTTAATGAAGTTGCCAGAACAAGTACTCACTATCAAGAGATTTATAGAGAATGTGTTATCCCGTCTCATTGTTGGTTACTACACAAAGAAGATTTTGATGCTGCAGGTGCTTTTGATCCAATTATATACCCAGAAGATTACGACCTCTGTTTTCGATTCTACAGGTTAGGTTTAACAGTTGTAGGGATTGATAAAATTCTACATCACTGGAGAGATCGATCTGATAGAATCTCACGTACCTGGGAAGAATACAAAGACAATCGATATTTTGACCTTAAGCTACGCTTTTTCTATGAATTAGATAGAGATAGAACACGACCTTTAGTACTATGGGGCGCAGGGAAAAACGGAAAAGATATGGCCAAACTCTTACAATCTTATACTGATGAATTTCATTGGGTATGTGATAATGAGAGAAAAATAGGAAAGGACATCTATGGAGTACGATTAGAGCATTATGACGATATCAAAACAGTCGAGAATGCCCAGGTAATTATTGTGGTAGCATCTCCAACAGGGAAAAAAGAAATAGAAGAATTACTCGTCTTATGGAATAAAAAACCTGTTGTTGATTTTTGGTTTTTTGCATAACAAGTATGTATAATCTTAATAAACATTTTTTAAGACGTTAATAACCTAATATCTTTGTGTCGTAGGAGTAATACCATTTGCACTTTAAATCTACTGGAATAAAATGTTCTTTTTTCATCTCAGTTTCAGAATAAAAATAACCCGTAGCCCTGCTATGCTTGATTTTTATTCTTTACTGAAACAAAAAAACCTTAATTTTCTTTGCCAGTAAATTCAAAATACAAATGATATAATTTAATAGCTTTTTCAAAAAACACATGTCAGAACACACTATAAAAGTTGCAATACTCTGTTTTACAGATCAGGGAGTATCTATTGCTAAAACCTTGCAAAAAGAATTTTATCGCTCTAAGCTGTTTACAACAAGAACTGTAGAAGCTAGTAAAGATATAAAGCAAATCAATTCGGTATTAGAATTGATAGAAGATTCATTTCATAACTATGATGCATGGATTTTTGTCGGAGCATTAGGGATTTGTGTGCGTAGTATCGCTGCACATATTAAAGATAAGACAAGTGATCCCGCTGTGATTAATGTTGATGATCAGGGTAAATTTGTACAAGCTGTACTTAGCGGTCATATTGGTAAAGCCAATACGCTCACAACTCAAATCAGTAGAATCCTTAATGCGCAAGCCGTGTTATCTACATCTAGTGATTTGCAAAACCTATGGGCATTGGATATGTTGGCAGAAACTTATGGATGGAAAATGAAAAGTTCTATTCCTACTAATAAGGTCGTGTCATTGTTTGTGAATAGGAAATCTACAGCATTAGTTCTAAAAGTTAAGAATAAAGGAGTTCAACACCTGGAGAAAACCTGTCCGGATTTTGTGGATATTTATTATGATCAGAAAGATTTTGAACATAGCGACTATGAATTAATACTATATGTGGGTTATGAACTTGTTACTACAGAGATTCCTCTTCTTTCTTTCTACCCTCCTTGTGTGGCATTAGGTAGTGGATGCGCAAAAGGTATAGAGCCTCAACTACTAATGAAAGGATTAGAATCTGCATTAGAAGAACAGCATATCGCGATAGAAAGTATCTACGCTATTGGATCTGCAACTATTAAGAATGAGGAACAAGCATATCTTGATTTTGCAGCGTATTATAATATTCCTTTTATTACCTATACAGGCGAAGAACTCAATACCATTATAGTTGCCAACCCTTCAGAAGTTGTAAAGAAAAAAGTAGGTGTTTATGGCGTTTCTGAAGCAGCTGCGGCATTAATAGCAGGTCAATCAACGTGGCTGGTCGAAAAAACAAAAGCTCTCACGCCGTCTGGTAAGAAATTTACCTATGCATTAAGCTTGTCGGCCAGATATGAGCGTAAAGCAAGTATTGCAATAGTGGGTGCTGGATCGGGAGATCCAGAATTATTGACCTTAAAAGGGCAGTATATTCTAGAAAATGCAGATTGTATTTTATATGCCGGGAGTTTGGTGCCAGAAGCTTTGACACATATGGCAAAAGAAGGCGCATTGGTACGTAATTCTGCATCGATGACCTTAGAAGAGCAAATAATGATTATTGATCAATATTATAAACAAGGGAAATCTGTTGTACGCTTACATTCTGGGGATCCTTCTATATATGGAGCGATACAGGAACAGATGACTATTTTTGATGAAAAAGGATACGATTATTATATCGTTCCGGGAATTTCATCATTTCAGGCGGCAGCTGCATATCTCAAATCAGAATTTACCATTCCCGAAGTAGCACAAACTATTATCCTTACCCGAGGAGAGGGAAATACACCAATGCCAGAGCACGAAAAAATTGCTGATATGGCAAAATTAAGAGCTACTATGTGTATTTTTTTAAGTGTAGGTATAGCTAAAAAAATACAAGCACAGCTTCTGGAACATTATCCAGAAAATACACCATTAGCGATACTATACCGTGTAAGTTGGGAAGATGAAGAAGTATGGACGGGTACCCTTTCTGAACTAACTACTATCATCAAAAAAAATAAGCTAACTCGTACTGTACTTATTGTAGTGGGCGAAGCCGTAGGTGCTCGTAAAAACAGATCGTGGTTATATGATGATAAATGGCATCATATTTTCAGGAAAAAAGAAAAAGAAATTCAATCCTCATGATACTCGTTTTTGGAGGTACCACAGAAGGGAAACAAGTCGCCAGAATATTGGATGAACTAGAATATCCGTATTACTATTCGACCAAAACAAAAGTGGATTATGAAGGAAAAGGAATTCCAATTCATGGAGTGATGACAGGTTCTCTATTAGAAACTTTTTGCAAGAAACACGAGGTTACACATATTGTTAATGCTTCTCACCCTTTTGCGGTACAATTGCATCAAATGATTTCTGATATTTCGATTGCACTACCTTTGATACGTTTTCAAAGAAAATTTTCTCCCAGAATACTAAATCAAAAAGTATTTTATGTAGATAGTTTTGAAGAAGCGATACGTTGTTTTAATAAAAACAACTATAGTTCATTATTGGCACTTTCGGGAGTGCAAACCATTACAAAATTGCGATCTTATTGGGAAGAGCATCTCACCTGGTTTCGTATTTTGGATCGCGATAGCTCTAGGGTGATTGCCGATGAAACTGGGTTTCCAAAAACAAAGTTGTTATTTGGATATCCTCAATCTAAAGCAGCTGAAACGGAGTTATTTACCAAACTATCTCCAGCTGTAATTTTTACTAAAGAAAGTGGGAGTAATGGGAAACTGGAAGAAAAAATAGCTGCGGCCTTAGCAGTAAATATTCCGATAGTTATTCTTAAAAAACCAAAAATTTCTAATCGATATCTTTGCATAAATACAGAAGCAGAGCTCATTAAAATGATTAGTAGATAGAGATTAGTTAAGGGTTTCTTTAATGGCGGTATTTTGCGTGAAGGATAGTAGTGAAAACCCCGAAGTATTGTCTTCCTGAGCTTGTCGAAGGGTAGACGATACGAGGAGTTGTAACGAATAGCCTGACCCAAAGGGGCACGCCATAAGAAAAGACAATGGTATGAAAAGAGAATCGGATCAAACTCGCTTTATGCATTAGAACTTCGTTATGAAGTTTTCAAATGCCATAAATACTGATGTTTTCTTGATTTCAGCATAGCATCGCTATGGTTAAATTAAAAAATAAAGCAAAGCGTCAGTATTTGCAGTAGTTGGAAGATGGAATAGATTTTCTAATGCATAAAGCGGGTTAAACCAACAATCAATAAGTATTGAGCGAATTACAAGACATACCAGATAAACCATTACGAAAAGGGTATACCACAGGAGCCTGCGCCACGGCCTGTGTTAAAGCTGCATTATGGAGTTTAGTGACTCAACAGGAAATTACTGAGACTCAAGTGCAATTACCTATAGGTGAAATCGCTACATTTCGAGTTCAACCCAATAAATTAACACAAAAAGAGGCTACATATTCAACAATAAAAGATGCGGGTGATGATCCTGATGTAACCCATAACGCAGAGATCATGGCTACTGTATCTCTTAATGATACTGGAGATATTCTTTTTGAAAGAGGAAAAGGAGTAGGACTAGTTACCTTGCCGGGATTAGAAATACCTGTTGGAGAACCAGCAATCAATCCAGTTCCCAGAGATATGATGCGTATCGTTTGTAAAAAGATAGTATCAGACCATCATCTCGAGAAACATGGAGTAACCATTACCATATCTGTAAAAAACGGAGAAGAGCTTGCTAAAAAAACATTGAATAGTCGTTTAGGGATATTACATGGAATTTCAATATTAGGAACTACGGGTATTGTTACTCCGTTTTCTGCCGCTTCTTATATTGCTAGCATTCAACAAGGGATTGATGTTGCTGTTGCAAATGGTATGACAGAATTATTAATAAACTCTGGAGCTCGTAGTGAGAAAATGTTGAGGTCTATATTTTCTAATATTTCAGAGGTATCCTGTATACATTATGGAAACTGGATACAGGAAACTTTCGAAAAAATCCATCAATCTCCTCAAATAACCAAGGTATCTATGGGAATTATGTTAGGAAAAGCAGCAAAATTAGCACAAGGCAGAACCAATACACATAGCGGAAAAACAACATGGGATAAGGATTTTATATATCAACTAGCTATATCTGCAGGATATCCAGAAGAAATTGCTAACAAAGTTTTAGCATTAAATATGGCAGGACGTCTTCGGGAAATTTTTACTTTTACAGCCCAGGAAAATTTTTATCAAAAACTAATACAAGAATGCCATTATCATTGTCAGAAAATAGCACCAAATGTAACGATTGCTATGTATTTGATTAATAACGATGGAACTCACATATCATATACTATATGAATATCATGAATCTTGCCCGCCCTCTGATAGCAGGGGTTTTACATTCTTTTGAACCGGATCATATGTCTGCAGTATCGGTACTTGCGGCAGAAAATGCCATTCAGAAAAAGAAAGTGTCTTTTAAGACTGCATTTACAGCATCTCAATGGGCATTAGGACATTCGGTAACTTTGTTGATGTTTGGAGGAATTGCTTTAGCATTTAGAGCAGCCTTACATGCTTTTGTAGAGAGCGTCTCTTTTTGGGCAGAATTTTCTGTTGGTCCAATTATGATTTGGCTAGGTGTAATGGCCATCAAAAGAAATCATAAGATTAATGAGATGATGGCAGATCATAAAAAAATAGAAGCACACGAGCATGTGGCTAATAATCCTATTCATCTACATGGAAAAAGAGGCGAAGAAATTGCTATGAATCCTATTAACAGGTCGTTTTGGATTGGGATGTTACATGGATTGGCAGGTACAGGAGGTGCGCTAACCTCTGCACTAATTATTAGCGCAGATACCATCTCTGATGCCATCCTGATATTGATAATAGAATCTATTGGAATTATATTTTCTATGGCGGTATATAGTTATGTGCTGATCTTTACCATGAGCCGTTTTATTGAACGTAATATGTCGATATTTAAATGGATGAATGGTGTTATTGGTATCATTTCTATACTAGTAGGGTTTATGGTATTACAAAGTGTACTTTTTTGAATAACTTTAAGTATGTTAGTTACTGGCATATATTGCTTATAAACGATTGAAGAGCGTAGATATAATAAAGAATGGCATATAATATTGTACTTGTAGAACCAGAAATTCCCATGAATACGGGTAATATTGGTAGACTTAGTTTAGCATCGGGATCAAATCTACATTTGGTAAAACCATTTGGGTTTGAATTAAGTGATTCGAGATTAAAAAGAGCTGGGTTGGATTATTGGAAACACATTTCGGTACATATGTATGATAGTATAGATGAATTTTATACTGTTAATAAGGATAAGAATATGGTATACCTATCTAGCCATGCAGAAAAAGATTATTGTTCTATACCCTATGAAGATGATCTGTTTTTTGTTTTTGGAAAAGAATCTACAGGTTTACCAAAAACTATTATTGAAAAATATCCAGATCAACTCTATAAAATACCAATATACAGTGATAAGGTAAGGAGTTTAAATTTAGCCAATGCAGTGAGTATTGTAGTCTATGAAGGGATAAGAAATATTAGATAGCCCTAAGTTTTATCTTATAGAGTTAAATTTTCAAGTGATTATCTTAAAATTTTGATGATCATTGTTAAAACCTGATTATGAAAACAAGGGAAAGGCAATAATATAATTACTTTTTCAAAAAGAGAATAAAAAAACATATTCAGAGGGTGTTATTGGGATCATTTGGATAATAATTATAGAATAAGGAGTATTTTTAGTACTTCGAATACTCTAATTAAAAACCAACTAAATGGAAGAACCAAATTTATCAGAAATAAATAAGATATCTAATGGGGATAAAGTCTTTGAGGGAAAGATGTTAAATGTTATCAGAAAAGAATTCCCGATAGAAAAAGAACAATATTTCAGTAGTTTAGAAAATAAAAACCTTGTAAAGGCTGCAGAATATGTGCATAAATTAAAGCATAAGGTCAGTATTTTTGGACTTGAAAAAAGTTATGAAATAGCAACAGATTATGAAAACAATTTGAAAGAAGGAAGTTATGATTTAAAGAAGGATTTTGAAAAAATTCTACAAATGATAACAGAATACATAAGTACACTATAACTCCTTTTTATAATTGATTTTTTTGATTCTACTATTTTACTTAAACTTTGATTTGACTTTAAAATTATAGTAATAAGCAATTTGAGCAAGTTGCCCTACAATCTTCACAGAATCTTTCATAGATAACTTAGAACCATCAGCATGTACCCATCGTTTAAGTGGTTGCTCACATATATAAGAAATGGCTTTTTCTTTTCCATAAAACTTACGCATCTTCATAAAAATTTCTACATCAAATAACCATTTTGTAATGAATTTTTCTCTAAACATTTCATTGACTATTTCTCTATCCATTATTTTGGCACCACATTGTGTATCGTTAAAGGACATACCTAAGATATTTCTGATAATCAAATTAATAGTTTTGCTTATTATTTTTCGTGCAGACTCTTTGGTGATATTTGCTCCCATTCT
The DNA here is from genome assembly GCF_051627225.1 of Aquimarina macrocephali. Lineage (NCBI taxonomy): Bacteria > Pseudomonadati > Bacteroidota > Flavobacteriia > Flavobacteriales > Flavobacteriaceae > Aquimarina > Aquimarina macrocephali. The sequence goes on along the minus strand of NZ_CP151795.1, from coordinate 1,076,212 downwards.
ACTCATTCTTGAGCCACTTACGATTTTAAATTTTGAAGATTCTATAGTTTTAACCAAATCATCAAAATCTTTAAAGTCTGTTGATAAATCAGCATCTAGATATCCTATATAATCTAACTGTGAGTCTTTGGCAAGATGAAGAACTCCTTGTCTTACAGCTTCTCCTTTCCCTCCATTTTTAACACAGTTATATACACTAATGTTATCTTCTCTCCCTTCAGATAGTTTTTTTAAAACTTCTAGAGTATTATCTGTACTTCCATCATTAACAAAACATAAATGATATCCTAAGTTACTGTGTGTGAAATCAGTAAATTCTGTACTCAAAATTCTTGCCTCTTCATTGTAACAAGGGATTACAACTCCAACGCAATGTCTTTGTAACATTTGACCTTTAGAGTTGTTTTCTAGCTTTTTTGTAGGTTTTATACCAAGAATTCTTGCAATACGAGCCGAAATTTCATTAAGCGATAATGGTTTTTTCATATAGTCATCTATCCCCAGATCAAAACCATCTATAATAGTATCTTCATTTGTATTACCTGACATCACCAAAATATTAACATCTGATTTTTTTTCTTGACGAATATTTTTGATTACATCAAGACCAGACATTCCATCCATATTAATATCTACAATAACAATATCTGGTTTAAAACTATCAAAAAGATCTAATCCTAATTGACCATTATCTGCGCATTTGATAATGTACCCTGTATCAGAGAGGTGTTTTTCTAAGGATAATAAAACAAGTTGTTGGTCATCTATTGCTAAAATTCTCTTCATTTAAAGTAGGTTTCACGATATAACAATTCAGTAAATAAAATCGATATATGCATATTCAAAAAAATATAAATAGGGGTAATTAGATAAGAGTAGAAGACTAACTTCTTTAACGAATATAATTTTTATAGGGTTTCTTATTCGTTTGCATTTTGACTAGAAATTGAGCACCCTTCTGTTAAAAAGAAAATCAATAACTATTTTAAAAGTAGGGAATTATTAAGAAACTAAGCTTATAAAGTGTTAATGTTTTATAATGTACTATAGATTTTATAGGATAATTGAGTAAAGATTAAAATTCATTTCTATTGTATTTTTTTATGAACTTAATAGAGGTTATTAAAAGTGATATCACCAAAAATAAAATTAGTAACCAAAAAATATGAGGGTAATAGTAGTTCTAATTATTCTTTGTTTTGTGCATATAGAAAATAGAAGATATAAATAAAAAAGCATACCAATTCTACTTATATAAATCCGTATTTTTACCAATCATACAAAAATACAGATGAAACCAAAATATACCTATCCTTTTACTGCCATCCCCGATCAGGAAGATCTAAAATTATGTTTGTTACTTAATCTGGTAGATTCAAGTATTGGAGGGGTACTGGCAACAGGTGATAAAGGTACTGCCAAAACCACTATGGTAAGGGGGTTGAGTCAATTGATGGGAGAAGATTTTCCATTTGTTAACTTACCTATTGGCGCTACCGAAGACCGAGTATTAGGGAGTATTAATCTAGAAGCATTGATTAACCAGAAAACTACGATTGTAGATAAAGGATTACTAGCGCAGGCACATCGCGGATTTTTGTATATCGATGAGGTAAATCTCCTCAATGATTATCTAATGGATGTATTATTAGACGCTTCGGCAACAGGAGGGTATCACCTGGAACGTGAAGGAATCTCTCAATGGATGGATAGTCGTTTTTGTCTGGTAGGAACAATGAATCCCGAAGAAGGAGCTTTGCGGCCACAGTTATTAGATCGATTTGGATTAAGTGTTACTATCCAGACTCCCAAAGAAATGAAGACACGTACCAAAATTGCAATGCAGCGTCTTAGTTTTGATAGTGATCCAATAGCATTTTATAAACAATTTCAAGAAGAAGAACAGCAGGTTAAACACCAAGTTATTTTGGCCAAAAAGAGACTTAATGATGTAATTATTCCAGAATCAATACAAGAACAGTGTGCTGCATTAACTATTGCCAATCAAGTAGAAGGAATGCGTGCAGACATCTTACTTTTGAAAACGGCTAGAGCCTATGCAGCATTCTATAATGAGGAACAGGTAACTGCAGAAATGGTAGATAGTATAGCACCTTTTGTATTGCAACATCGAGCAAAAGAGTATACACCTCCAACAGATCAGAATAAAGAAAACCCATCTGATACAGAGAACCATACACCCCGGGAAGAAAGTGTACCTCGAAACGGACAAAATAATAACACATTTCAGTTACCAAAAACTGTACAACAAGGATTGAAATTTTCAGTTTCAAAAGCAACTAAAAAACAAGAAATTCTTTTAGATACCCCACAGAAATTATATTCGGTATCACAACCGGCAGAACGACAACAAGAAATATCAGTATTGCAATCTGTAAAACACTATCTGAAGACGGGGAAATTTACAGCAATATATAAACAAGCAACACAGAAAGCCACGGCACGAATTATATTTTTGGTTGATACCAGTGCGTCTATGGCACTAGATCAACAAATGGCATATTTAAAGGGGGTCATAGAGAAAACAATTATGTCATATCCTTTGCAAAAAATCCAGTATGCTATAGTTGGCTTACAGGATACTACAGCTAAAATTATCCAGGAGTTTACGGCTAATACTCAGGAAATTTCAAATATAAATCATCAATTAAAAACAGGAGGAAAGACGAATTTGGGAGCTGCTTTTTTTAAAGTATATGAATTGCTGCGATCTGTAAATACGCAAACAGTACAATTGTTTGTTTTTACAGATGGAAAAATAAATGCGGGAGCAGAAAATCCATTTCAATATGCAATCACCACGTATAAAAAATACCTGGCGAGGATTCAAAAAACTACTGTTATTGATACCGAAACAGGGTTTGTAAGATTAGGTAAGGCCAAGCAGTTAGCACAACAGCTAAAGTTGAATTATACTACAGTCTCTGATTTTTAGTAATTTAAATAATTATGTGTAGAGAAATATACAATTATAAAAAGAAATGTCGCCCCGAGCTTGTCGAAGGACATTCTTACAATAATTTACTTCGACAAGCTCAGCATGACAATGAATCGAAGAAATTACACCAATACAAAATTTATGATCTAACTTCTAACAGCGAAGCGATCTAAAATCTCAATTCTTTCTAAACCATATGTCCAAAGCATTTTTAATAGCTGCTCCGTGGAGTAATTCGGGAAAAACAACACTTACACTAGGGATGTCTCGTTGGTTTAGTAACCAGGGAAATACTGTGCAAACTTTTAAATGCGGACCCGACTATATTGATACGATTCATCACAGTACTGCTGCTCGAAAATCAGCTATAAATTTAGATACCGTGATGATGCCTGAGAAACATGTAAAAACTGTTTTTGAACATTATAGTGCGTCTGTCGATATTAGTATTATAGAAGGAGTGATGGGATTGTTCGATGGTGCAGTAAAGGATCGGGGAAGCTCGGCAGCGATAGCTAAATTATTGGATATTCCGGTAATCCTGGTGGTTAATGCCAGTGCTATGGCATATACGATTGCTCCAATCTTACACGGATTAAAAACTTTTGATCCCAAAGTTAAGATCGCGGGCGTTATTTTTAATTTTATAAAAACAGAATCACATTATGCCTTCCTTAAAGAAGCATGTGATACTGTAGGGATTCCATCTTTAGGATACATTCCACCGAATGAAGAAATTGCAATTCCCTCACGTCATTTGGGATTACATATCGATGGTACTTTTGAAAATGTTATTGAAAAAGCAGCCTCGCATATTGCAAAACATATATCGTTACTAACACTTTTAGAATATGCAAAAATAGTTCCTGAAATAGATCAAGAAGCATCGGATATTATAACTTCAGAAAAAAAATATAAGATAGCTATAGCAAAAGATGAGGCATTTACATTTACTTATCTTCAAAATCTAAAATGGTTAGAAGCTATTGGAGAAATCCTATATTTTAGCCCGATTCATGACCAGAAACTCCCTGAAGCAGATATGATATATCTGGCAGGAGGGTATCCTGAATTATATCTTGAAATGTTATCCGATAATATCGCAATGCGAAATCAGTTAAAAAAAGCTGCAGATCGGGGAGTAAAAATTCTGGCAGAATGTGGTGGGATGATGTATCTGGGGAATACCATTATTGATGAAGAAGGCAAGGAATACGATATGGTAGGAATATTTCCGTTTCGTACTTCTATGCAAAACAAAAAATTATCTTTAGGATATCGAAAAGTAGTGTGTAATGATTTAGAAATTTGGGGACACGAATTTCATTATTCCAAAGTAATGAACGATGATATCATACCCACTGTAGGGCAAGTCTTCTCGGCAAGAGAAAAAGAAGTTTCAACAAAAATATATCAACATCAAAACGTATACGCCAGCTACATTCATTTGTACTGGGCAGCGTTAGAAGAACCTGTAGATTTATGCATCTAATCGCAACCATACCCGGAGGGTGGAACCCCAATGATGATGGTATTTTTTATATCGATCAGCAACCGGGAGATATTGTATTTCTGAGTGCCGGAGATACCGAAATTCATACCTTAAATGAGGCGTATAAGGAACTACACGAAGCCGAAGGAAATAAATTACCTAGTTTGCGAATGACCAATCTGGTATATCTCAAACAAGAATTGACAATAGATACCTATCTCGAAGAAGTATTGAGTAAAGCCAAAGTTATTGTTTGTAGTATGCTAGGAGGAATTAGCTACTATACATATTTGGTAGAGTCCCTGGTGAATTTGCAAGAGCAAACGGGTAATACGATGTTATTTTTACCAGCTCATGAACCGGATTTTGAGCTAATGCAGTTGTCATCTGTCGACATACAAATTGTACATCAGTGTCGACAATATTTACAAGAAGGAGGAAAAGAAAATGCTGTTGCCCTATTTAATTATTTACGAACTCATTTCTTTGATATACAACTTCCGATTGTACCTGCTATAGGTATTGCAGATGTATTTTTGTATACTACAGCGTTAGGAATGACTACTCAAGAGGTTTTAGAAAGTACTATAGATACCTCCAAACCTAATGTGGCATTGTTAGGATATCGCACTCATTTTCTATCTGATAATATGGAGCCGTTACATGTGATGAGTGCAGCACTTCAGGAACGAGGAATAAATGCCTTTGTGGTTTTTGCCAGCAATCTGCGAGATCCTAAATTATTAGATCAGGTACAAGCATTAATGACACATAACGGGAATCGTGATGTGCATACCATTATTAATACTACAGGGTTTACGATCAAACCCATGGATGGTTCAGCGTTTATCTTCGAAAAACTTAAAATTCCCGTTTTGCAAGCCATATTTTCTACTGCTAATAAGCAAGTATGGGAAGAAGGACTCTTTGGGTTACCTCCTACAGATATTGCTATGAATATCGCCTTACCCGAAATTGACGGAAGAATTATTGGTCGTGCAGTTTCGTTTAAAAAAGAAATTAGTAAAGATGCACTTACCGATAGCTCTATTTTAAAATATGAGGCTCATATTCCTGCCTGCGATTTTATGGCAGAATTAGCTCAGCGCTGGGCAGCATTACAGTATAAAAAGAATATAGATAAAAAGGTAGCGGTCATTTTACCAAATTACCCCAATAAGGACAGTCGTCTTGCAAACGGAGTAGGTCTCGATACACCCGAAAGTTGTATTGTTTTATTAAATACGCTTAAAGCGGAAGGGTATAATGTAGGAGAACAATTACCAAAGAGTGGTACAGAGCTAATGCATTGGATTACACAGGTGACCACTAATGATGTTACGACCACAATGACCAGGCCGCATGCATTGACTTTTGATCGAGCAGATTTTGATATATGTTTTTCGGCATTATCTTCAGCATTACAGGATAAAGTAACAGCACAATGGGGGAAACCAGAAGATGATCCGTATTATACCGGTGATGGATTTATAGTATCTGGATTTTTATTGGGAAATATCTTTGTGAGTATTCAACCTTCCAGAGGGTATAATCAGGACCCACAGACAATCTATCATTCTCCTGATCTGCCACCAACCTATCAATATCTTGCCTATTACTTTTGGTTACAACAAAACTATCAGGCAGATGCAGTGATCCATTTAGGAAAACACGGAAACCTGGAGTGGTTACCCGGAAAAAGTGTGTCACTAGATCCCGAAACTTGCTTTCCTGCAGCCGTATTTGGAGCATTACCACATTTTTACCCGTTTATCATTAATGACCCGGGAGAAGGAACACAGGCAAAACGACGCAATCAGGCAGTGATCATAGATCATTTAATTCCGCCGATGACCCGTGCAGAAAGTTACGGTAGTCTAATGAAACTGGAACATCTGGTAGATGAATATTATGAAGCAGCTACCTTAGATCCCAAACGATCACGTGTATTAGAAAAAGAAATAGCTGATCTGGTTACGCAAACCAAATTAAATGTGGATTTGGGAATCGCCTCAGACGATGTAGATGAATTATTAGTCAAATTAGACGGATATTTATGTGAATTAAAAGAAGCACAGATTAGAGATGGGCTCCATATTTTTGGAAAGGCTCCTGTAGATGAACAGCTCATTGATTTGTTAATAGCATTACATCGCGTACCAGGATATCAACAGGAAGGAATCACACAAGCATTGGCCAAAGATTTAGGAATCACCAAAAACATTCTAGAGGTTGCTTATACAGAATCTATGGAGTTGACTATTGAAGGTGTTTTTTGTAAAACGGCAGGGCATGTGACTCAACAATTAGAAAGTATTGCAAAAAGACAATTGATTACGTATTTAGAAAAAGAAATCCTTGCCGAAGAGTATCCTTTCTTGAATCAAATAGTACGACATATAAAATCTACTACTTTAGTTGCGGTAGAACAAACTACAGACGAACTTGAGTATTTATTAGGAGGTCTTAATGGATGCTATGTTCCCTCTGGGCCATCGGGAGCACCAACACGAGGTCGATTGGATTTGTTGCCTACCGGAAGAAATTTTTATTCTGTAGATGTACGTACCATTCCTACCGAAACAGCTTACCGTTTGGGAGAGAAAAGCGCACAGCTCATTATTGATCGATATTTGCAGGAAAATGGTGATTACCCAGAAACCATTGGAGTTTCGGTATGGGGAACCTCTACCATGCGTACAGGGGGCGATGATATTGCACAAGCATTTGTATTAATGGGAGTACGCCCGTTATGGAAAAATGCCAATCGCAGAGTTACTGATTTTGAGGTAATTCCCTTAATAAGATTAGGAAGACCCAGAGTAGATGTTACATTACGGATCTCAGGGTTTTTTAGAGACGCATTTCCAGATGTAATCAATCTGTTTAATGCGGTGGTAACGCGTTTGGCAAATCTGGATGAACCTATAGAAGATAATCCAATCAGAAAACGATTTTTGATAGAACAATCACAATGGCAGGAGCAAGGATTACCACAAGAGGAAGCTTCGCAACGTGCTTTATATCGTGTGTTTGGTTCTAAGCCGGGAGCATACGGAGCAGGACTGCAAGCAGTAATCGATGAGAAGAACTGGCAAACCCAGGAAGATCTTGCCAAAGTATATATCAATTGGAGTGGATATGCCTACGGCAATTCTAAAAAAGGAGTTTCTGCACATGAATCGTTTCAATATCGATTACAAGCGATGCAGATTGTAATGCAAAACCAGGATAACAGGGAGCATGATATTTTGGATAGTGATGATTACTACCAATTTCATGGGGGATTGGCCAATGCCGTAAAAACTGTAAAAGGTAATGAAGCCGAAATCTATTTTGGAGATCATTCCCGACCAGAAACCCCCAAGGTAAAAACACTGAAAGAAGAATTACTAAAAGTATACCGCTCACGGGTAATTAATCCCAAATGGATTGCCGGAGTACAACGGCATGGGTATAAAGGAGCTTTTGAGATGGCTGCCACTTTAGATTATCTGTTTGCCTATGATGCTACGACAAATCTGATTGATGATTTTATGTATGAAGGAATTACAGAAAGCTATTTGTTAACTCCTGAAAACAAAGAATTTATTACCCAAAACAATCCCTGGGCATTAAAAGATATGAGTGAACGCTTGTTGGAAGCTATACAACGAGGGATGTGGGCAAACCCTTCTGATGAGGTTAAAAGACAATTAGAAGAGTTGTATATGGAAGGTGAAGGATTAACAGAGTAAGTATATCTTCTTTTAGGCTAACAGGTTAATGTCGTAGATCGGGCAAAAACCAGTAGATTTGTAAATAAACATACATGGAATATAAAGAACATATATCCTTTATAACATTGTTGTAGGTAATTTGAACCAACCGCCAGAAGTTAAAACCGAATGAATGAAGTTTTAAAAATATTATCCCTAATTATATTGATGAATTTTGGTTGTAACGCGCAAAACAATGAACCATCTGAATTTATTCCAAAAGGATATGTAGAGTTTGACAAATATTTTGGAGACCTTAATAAAGATGGAAAAGATGACTGCGTACTTGTAATTAAGAAAACCGATACAAGTAATGTGGTTATAAATCGTTTTGACAAAACAGTTAACAGAAATAGGCGCGGAATAATTGTGTTATTTAAAAATGCGAATGGTTATCAACTTACCGATAAAAATTACAATTGTTTTTCATCCGAAAATGAAGATGGTGGAGTTTATTTCCCACCTGAATTATGGATTGAAATTAAAAATGAAAAATTGCATGTGCATTATGGACACGGCAGATACGGATATTGGGATTACACCTTCAGATTTCAAAAATCTAATTTTGAATTAATTGGATATGATTCTAGTAGTAATCGTGGTCCAATCACAAATAGAGAAACAAGCATTAACTTCTTGACAAAAAAGAAACTAATTAGAGAAAATACCAATGAGGATGCGGAAAGCGGAGATGAGATATTTAAGGAAACTTGGAGTAATATTGAAATAGAAAATCTAATCAAACTGTCTGAAATAAAAGACTTTGATGAATTAGACATGTATAATTATTGATTAAAAAACTACCTGCAACAATGGCTATAATTAATACGGGTTTTGGTGGTTAAGTCAAAGTTTGGTGTGTTTTTATGAAGTCCGCCAAATCTTTTTGATTTGGTTTTAGAACAAAAAAGATAAAACAAAATAAAAAGTTTTGGCTAAGAGCTTAAACGGAAATTAATTGCCTTTTAATCCCGTACTAATCATAGGTACTGTGTCAAAAAACAAGTTTTTTATTTAAAATATTAGGAAACAAATTGAGCAATCAAATTGTTATCCTGCGCAGCAAGAGTTCTATGCTTTTGCTGCTTTTTATTTTCATATTCTAAATCATAATCTTTTTCGTTTTTCCAAAGGGTGTACATCAGTATCAAAAGTTTTCTCTGAACCGCTATTAAGGCCACTAATGGCTTTGCTTTTTTTGGCTTAAGTCTATTGTAGAATTGCTTTAATGTGGGGTTACAACGCACGCAAGTCATTGATGGCATGTGCAAAACAGCTCTGATGTGACTGTTTCCTCTTTTACTAATCCTTGTTTTGCCTTTAAAATTGCCTGATTCTCGTAGCACTATATCATAACCAGCATAACTAGCTAGTTGTTTTGCATTTGCTATGGAATCAAAACCTAAGGTCTCACCAATAACGGTTGCTGCAGATATAAACGATATACCAGGAATACTAATCATAAAACCAATCTTTCTTTTCAGCTCTTCACTCTTCATTACCAGTTCTTGCATCTCTTCTTCTATCAATTCTATTTGGGTTAGAAGAAGCTTCAATCTGTTCTTATGTCGTTTTAAAGATTTTGAATTATGATAAACACTCGATGCAATAGCTCCTTGACGGTTGGTCTCAACGGTCTTATCCTTAAGTAAAGAACTACGCTCTCTGCTTAATAGCTTTAATGTCTGTAATTCTTTACTCGGTGGATGCCAAAGACGTATTGTCCTTTCTAAGCCTAGCATACTAAGCATTCTACTATCTAGTGCATCTGTCTTTGAACGTTGATCTAAACTCTGTGCATAACGCTTAACCCTACCTGATTGCATGATACAAACATCATAACCTTGGGTATATAAATAATGGGCTATACCCTGATGATAAACCCCTGTAGCTTCCATTACAATCAACATAGTTACATTGGAATCAACAGACTCCTTTAACCATCTCAAAAGCTCCTTATAACCTGAAATAGAATTAGAAACATCTGAATGAAAGGTAAAATCTTTCTTTAAATCCGATGTTAAATAACCTAAGGATAAGGATAATGTCTGTTTTGAAACATCAATTCCTAAACACTGCTTTAGTCTCTTTTCCATAAAACATATAATTTAATAGCTCCTATTCTCTTCTGCATCTTTGCTCGCATTTGATTCGACCTCTATAATATTAGGATCTAGGTACTGTTCAGATTCTAAGAAAATATAATAGAGAAAGGGTTCTATAATGCGATATCACCTTTGATGTATCTTGACGAGAAATCTATAACTCTAATATGTAAGCTTGTTTATTATAACTAAGCTAATCCTTTTAAATTATTAGCTTAGGAAGAGTATTGAACCTATGAAACGATATCTTTTAAAGTATCAAGCCGAGACTCGAAATCACTCTTCCTATATTAACTAATTAACGTATATTCATACATAGAAACAAACATACGAGCCGAGACGTTGTGTTTCACTTAAGAAAAAGAAACAGTTCATGAATTATCAAACTTTTCAGCCTCATCCAGATTTAGAATCGCTAATTAGTTGTTATTGGACTTTGGAAGTTCCTGCAGCAGAGGATACCCAAAGACAACGAATAATTCCTGATGGTACAATCGAAATGGCATTTATACTTGGAGATGATATAAAACGATATACTACCGAAGATAATTTCATTATACAACCTCGTTCAATGGTGCTAGGACAAACCATTGCCCCTTTTTATATAGAGCCAACAGGATATGTTAACACATTTGCAATTCGTTTTTATCCTTATGGTTTTGCCAATTTTGTAACTGTACCAATCAGAACGTTGGCAAACAAGGAAACGCCAATAGAAATGTTATTTGGAGAAAAAACCGCCAAAAAATTAGAACAAGACATAATTCAAGCAACAGATACAAAACAAAGAATAGAGATCATCGAATTTTTTCTTCTAAATAAACTCAGTGAGCAGGTCACAGTCGACAATATTGTTAAAACAACTATAGATACTCTTTTGTCAACAAAGGGGAGTACATCTATACGTGATATTCTTAAAGAAGATGTATCCGAAAGGAGACAACTAGAAAGAATGTTCGTAAAACAAATAGGGATCAGCCCGAAACAGTTAGGTAAAGTAATTCGGTTACAAAGCGCTCTAAAAATGTTGCTTAACGAAGAAGGAGAAAGCCTCACTAATATTGCTTACGAAAGTGAATACTACGACCAGGCGCATTTTATCAAAGATTTTAAGGAGTTTACAGGAATTAGCCCAAAAGAGTTTTTAGGGAATGAAAACATGACGCTTTCTTCTATTTTCTACAAATGAATTAAATCTGTCGCATTTTTACAATTTCGATTCTCATTTACAGTTTAACTTTACCTCTACATTTAATTAGTAAACATGAGAAGAACAATATGTAGTCTTTTTACTGCACTATTAATCTTGGGCTTTACTGCTTGTAATAGCACAGATAAACCCGAATTAGAAAGACAGAAAAATGATTCAACAATAAATCAAAGTGCAAAAGCCATGAAAAGTTATGTTTCAATTTTTGAAATTCCAGCAACAGACATTTTACGAGCAATCGAATTTTATCAGGCAATTTTGGATATTAACATAGAGAAAATGGAAATGCCAGGTATGGAAATGGGCATACTTCCATACGAAGGGCAGATGGTTACTGGTGTTATTATGAAAGGAGAAGGTTTCCAACCTTCGGCAGATGGTGTGACTATATACCTAAATGGTGGAGATAACCTTCAGGTAATTCTTGATAAAGTCGAGAAAAATAGCGGTAAAATCATTGTTCCCAAAACACCTCATGCCGATGAAAGCGGATATTTCGCAATGTTTCTTGATTCTGAAGGAAATAAAATGGGGTTACATTCCCCAAACTAATTAAACCCGGATTATGCATTAGAAAATCTATTACGCCTTGTAACTACTTCAAAATATACCGTTGCACTACATTTTTCAGTTTAACCGTAGCGATGCTATGCTAAAACTAAAAAAAATGCCATATTTCATAGTACTTTCAAGTCTCATAACGAAGTTTTAATGCATAATCGGGTTGAAGAAAAAAGCGAACGCAAAACAAGATATAAAAGCAAAAGCGGTTCGAGTACAAACTCGAACTGCTTTTTGTGTTTAAATAGGTATATTGCTATTTAAAAGCAAGTGCTTTTAGACAAAACAGTTACTAATAATAGTAAACAAAAATATCAAACTGAATATGCAAATAACATTAGAATATTGGAATACTTTAGCTAACCAAACTATTCTGATAAGCTCTTTATTGAGTGGTTTTTCTATTACCGTAGTTGCTAATCTATTAGTTTCTGACAAGAAAGATAAACTAACTAATAAAATTTTAAAGTCTGCAACGTTATCTGCTGGTTGTTTTCTCGTCACTGTATTTGCAATGATACAAATCTCAATGATGACTACACCAGGAGGATATTTAAAGGATGTGGTGACAAAAGACTTTTTAATTCCTAGAATAATTGGATTACTGACTTTTATGATTGGACTCTTTTCTCTAACGGTTATGATTTCATTATCGGGATGGACAAAATCAAAAAAAATCGGAATATTTACAACTGCTGTTGGAATATTAACATTGCTACTAATTTTTACAACAATGACAAGAATAAGTTTTTAATCAAGGGTAATGCACTAAACAAAATTATAAACACAAAATATGAGCAGCACAAAACATCATGATGAGCGTATTGCGAAAATGACATTTGCTTGGGTGTATCCACATTATCTTGCCTAAATCGACTTATCTTGTTGAACTGTAACGTTTTGATGTAATTGTACTCTTATATTTAACCAGTTAAATATAAACGTCATGCAAGCATCAATCAAAAAAAACAAATCGTCATTTTATTCAAACCTCCTTTTTTTACTATTTCTGTTTTTCTTCTCTAGTACTATTTTTGCACAGAAAGAACAGCTTTGGTTTGGAACCTACACAGATGAGAACGGAAAAGTGCATCAAGGTAGGTATAACATAATCAAGGACGGTAGGGCTTTAACTAGCATCATTCTCGCTCCGTATGGAAAACCTCCAATGGAATTCACAGTTATCAAAAACGATACAGTTCAAAGATTCGTAGAGATTTCTTGGCCCAATAAGCCTAAACGAATAGCAACTCTTATTCAATATACAGATGGTTATTATGCGGGAAATTTTGAAGACGGAACAAAAATACTCCCTATGGTCATTAAAGAATTTAACTTTCAAGATGCACAATTACAAGGGAACTGGTTTAAGCCTAGTGAAATTGAAGTGAAAATTATAGAAAACACGATTAAACTACTTGGGTCTACAGAAGGTTGGAATAAAAACGATACTAGAGTATGTGAATCTAATAACACCTATAGCTTATTCTGTGCACTCTATGAATCATCTATTATTATTGATGGAGAATATCGTCATTTAAGGCCTGCGGTAAAATTTGTTAGGGATGCTATACAAGAAAAATATCCTAAAAAATATGACCATGTTCTAGTGGATTTTAATAATGCAGCAGAAATATCTCTAAAGGAATTACATGAAATTTTAAAATTAGCGAAAGAAAATCTGATTAAAGCTATAAAATAACTATTGTATAGATGTCATAGTAGTAGCATGATTAATCGAAGGTTCTCGTATATTTGTTGTAGTGTTAGATTTTAGAAAGAAAAAGATATAAAATCAATACAGAGTCGTTGATAGCTTGGTAACATTTTGCGCTACTACGTCACAAACTGCCGTTGGCAAACATTTCATAAATCACACCATGCTAGAAATCAGACCTCTTAATAATTTATCAGTTTATTTGGACCGCCTTATAAAAGGCCGTTTATGGCTTAAGGTAATTATTGGTTTGATTTTAGGTGCTGGGGTTGGCATCGTAATCAACCCGTCTACTGGGTTTGTTCCAGAGAATTTTAGCTTATTATTAGCCAATTGGCTCGACTTACCAGGTCAAATATTTATGAGGTTAGTTCAAATGATTATGATCCCCCTAATATTTGCTTCTATTATTTCGGGAATTGTAGGGAACACATCTGAGAATCTTAAAGCCTTTGGGATAAAGCTGTTATTGTATTTTGTTTTCACTACAGTCATCGCTATCACTATTGGCTTGATCGTCACATTCATCATGAAACCCGGCCAATATGTTTTCAAGCTGGGGGGATTTCCAAACAGCGGAGAAAAACTAATTGAAGCCAATGAACAGACGAACCTGATCGAAAACATTCCAGATACTATTTCTAAGCTCATCCCAAATAATCCACTGGAGTCTATCTTAATGGGAGAAATGCTTGGAGTAGTAATATTTACCATAATAATTGGTGTTGCGATTACCCAGCTCAATCATGACACAGCAAGGCCTATCATTCGTTTTGTCGAAGCGATTCAGAAGATTTGCATGATTGTAATTTCATGGGCGATGATGCTTGTGCCATATGCTGTATTTGGTTTAATAGCAGCCTTGTTATCTAAAATTGGCATTGAAATATTTCTTGGTTTAGGTTACTATATGATAGTCGTTATTCTGGGCTTGATCCTCTTAATGATATTCTATTTAATAATGGTATTCGCTTTCACACGTAAGAATCCTTTGAAATTTTTAAACTTGATCCGTGAACCTCAGCTATTAGCATTTTCTACCGCTAGTTCTGCAGCTGTTATGCCGGTATCTATGAAAACAGCAGATGAAAAATTAGGGGTATCCTCTAATATTAGTGACTTTGTTATTCCTGTTGGGGCAACGATAAATATGGATGGTACTGCTCTATTTCAATGTGTAACCACTTTATTTATGGCACAAGCTTATGGCATTGAGCTGTCGGTGATAAACTTAATATTAATAACCACTACAGTTGTAGCCGCGTCCATCGGAACGCCTGCTATTCCAGGAGGAGGTGTTATCATTCTTGCATCTGTGCTACAGAGCGCAGGAATTCCAATAGATGGACTAATTATTATTATTGGTATAGATAGAATTTTAGGAATGTTTAGAACAGCAGTTAATGTGACTGGAGACCTAACTGCAAGCGTAATTTTCAATAAGTTTTATGGCTCGGATAAAAATATAAAACATTTGCCAACAAAAAATAGATACCACTAAAACAAGTGACTGTTAAAACTGTTGTGTTTCATTAGAAAAACTAACATATGAATAAATTATTTTTTGGATTTTTTCTTTTCTACATAATTATTAGTTGCAAAAGTGAAACAGCAAAATTAATTGATATTGATGGAAATCGATATTCAATAATGAAGTATGGGGAAACTTTTTGGATGACTGAAAATCTCAAAGTTAGACGAGATATAAATGAAAACAATATAGAATATTTTTTCCCTGATGGAGATTCAACTAATGTTCAATTGTATGGGTTGTTATATGATTTCGAAACTGCTTGTAAGGTATGCCCTCAAGGTTGGAGACTACCAAACAACAAGGATTGGGAAAAACTATTTAATTTTTCAAAAGATAATGTAGCGGGCAATTATAAAGATAAACAGTTTTGGAAAGGAGAAATAAATTCAAACAGTAGTAGATTTTCTATAAGACCTTCCGGAATAGGAAATAATGAGGAACATCCAAATAATTTTAATGAAAACACATTATTTTGGTCAAATTCTAAAGAAGATAAACATTTTATTTGGACATATATTTTAGAAAAAGGTAAAGATAAAATCAGAAAGGCATCACAACATCCAACTTATGCTTTTTCAATAAGATGTATTAAATAAATTGAGGAACAAAACATAAGGCTGTTTAAAACTGATTATTATTAGTACAATCTTACTTAGGAAAATCCACGAGGGTTTTCTATTCAGTTTGTAATTGCTAAATTAAGTACCTAAAACATTTGTTCCTACTTTTAAGTTCAAACTCTTTTTTACTGCATAGTTTCTATATGTTAGGCAGTAAAAAGAATCAATCCACCATAAATGGTGTTGTCCTTTTTTTGAAAAAAAACACAAAAAATGCAATAGATTAAAAAAGTATCGTCTTTCTAATTGAAGACCCTTCATAAAAGGTTTTAATGAATTTGGAATCAGAAAACAGTAAAAAGCTTACCGATTTTTTTGGAAGAGAATATGAATCTCTCAAGAGGTATGTGAAAACCAAAATAAGTGACACAGCCAATCGGGATGCTGAAGATATCATCCAGGATGTTGCTTTAAAATTATTTTCGGGAGCAGATCGATATGCTCCAATAAATAATGTAGCTGGTTTCGTTTACAGATCGATAAAAAATAAAATTATTGATGTGATGCGAACCACAAAAAAGACAAATTCGATTGACATTGATAAAGATTTATTAGAATTAGCTGAGGTATTGCACCAATCAACCGACAATTACACTTCGGATCAAATGATAGTAGTGTTAAAAAAGTGCATAGAACAGCTAAAACCAGCCTACAAAGATATTATCATAGCTGTAGATTTTGAAGGGTATTCATATAGAGAAATTTCGACTAAAACAGGAATTTCTATAGGAACACTAATGTCTAGAAGGCATAGAGCAATAGGAATATTATATAAAAAAATAGAAGTAGAGATTAATAAAAATAAAAATATATCATGACAAATTTTTTCACTCATAAATTCAGAAAAAAGTCACCAATAGAGATTGTAGGAATAATCATTTTTGGTGCAATTGCAATAACAGGATTAGCCATTTTATTCGGCTTCGTCATTATGTGGTTATGGAATTGGCTTATGCCCGAGATTTTTGGACTGACTACTCTTACCTATTGGCAGGCTGTCGGAGTATTTATATTACTAAAAATATTTCTTGGAGGTTGTGGTAGTGGTAGTAGTAAAAAATCATCAAAAGATTCAAATGACGCTTGTAAAAAAGATTCGAAAACTGATTTTTCAAAATGGAAATACTATGATAAGTTTTGGAAAGAAGAAGGTGATGAATATTACAAACAATATATCGAACGACAATCAAATCAAGTGGAAGAGGACACTTCGAAACCAGAATCAGAATAACACTAAATTTCAATATGGAATTACTAATATTTCGAACAGATATTAAATCAAAGAAAAAAGTTAAATCATTAAAACCAGTGCTTAACAATCATTCAGATATTATTAAATGGTCAATTGATCTCGAAGATATAGACAATGTACTTAGAATTGAGGCTACAACTAATTTATCAGAAGTGGATGTTATTGATCTGGTACAAGTACAAGGTTTTTTTATCAAAACATTATCGGATTAAAACTACCAGTATAAAAGCCAGTTGTAAACAATTCAGGAAATAGATTTTATAAAACGTAAGTTGGATGTAAGAAAACTAGATCAGTTCGAATGTTTTATTGCATCCAACTTACGTTTAAAAAGTGAAATAATGATACTTATGGTTTTATCTCTAACTTATACCCTATACCATGAATGTTTATTAGTTTAATTGCCTCGTCGTCTTTTAACTTTTTACGCAGTTTAGAAATATATGTGTCCAGACTTCTCCCTACGATTACGCCATTGTCTTCCCATACTTTTTTAATCAATTCATCTCGCTTAACAATTTGATTAGGATGTGCTACAAAAATCTCTAGCAGTTCACATTCTTTTTTTGAAAGACTAACTTCAACAGTTTGTTTAATCAATTTATGTTGCTCAGGATAAAACTGAAAGCTACCTATGGATATATAGCTTGCGTCATTTTTATTGTTAACATGAAGTTTCTTTCTTCTATATAAAACCAACAAAAGAAGTATAAACACAATAAAAAGTAACCCATAGATTAACGTCTGTTTACTGAAGTCACTGGACTGGGGGTAGGTAAATCGTACTTCGATAGTATAACAACCTTTTGGTAAAAACCTTCCGCCACAAGGAATAATATCTCTAGCAATATCATCCCTTATTAGGAAGCTATATGGAACTTCTTTATCAAAACATTGCAATACTTCAACACGATATTGCTCTGGCAATCCAGCTTTTTGAAAACTTTTTTTTATAATAGAAACCAAATCACTGGGATCAAATGAAAGTGAATTTTCAAAAGAAAGTTGATACTTTGATTTTTCTAATGCCATTATAGGTAAAACCAAAGAAGTACTATCTTGATTGGTTAACAATAATTGATTTCCAACATCGCGTAATGCAATTTTCACTAGTTCTGAAAACTCATCTGTTTGCTCTTTTATGTTAGAGAACCCCATAATGAGAAAAATAATCCCCAATAAAATTCCTAATACATATATCTTTTTGTTCTCCATACATTACAAATAACATACAATCTTATGAGATTTTACAGTAGTTGACACTTCTTTGACACTTTTTTGACACTTTTAATCGTAGTTCGATTTAGCTTTACTAAAAATAAAAATAATATAAGAAAAATCATAGGTATGCATATCCTTATCATCATCATAAAGAACAAATTAAAATAATCAAAAAATGAACAAATTTATAATTGTATTTATAGTACTATTAAGTGCAGGTTGTACTAAAAACAATCAGGAAGGAAATATAGAGAAAGAGACTTTCCAAATTGATCCGCTCAAAACAGCAACTGTTAGCAAAATGGATGATCCTTATTCGTTAGCGTTAAAAATCGATACCATAGATAAGGATGAGTACAGCCTCATTGTTTCGATTGATCTATATGATAAGTCCTTTTTTGTATCTCCGCATTCCAACGGTAATTTTATGGGTCGTTTCGCTCTTTCATTAAGTGAAACTAAGAATCTTGCTATGAAAGACTCTATTGTAGAATTCCCAAAGGCGTTAGAAAGTTATGATCCTTTTAGTGACAGGCAGGTAAACTTTGTAAAACGGAACACCACCTACACCCAGAAACTCACCGTTGGCTCGCAAAAAGATTTTGAAGTAAGTGGTTGGATCAAATTTGTCATTGAACCACGCTGTACCATGGAAAAAGTAAAATTCGTTATTTCACAACGTTCAGGAGTTTTATCTGTGAAAGAACTAGATAGATCAGCTTACTTTGGGATTTTTTCGGATATGGTATGCGATGTATATGGCCCAAACAAGAAAAAGTAAAACTTGATGAGAATGTGTAAAAACCTATTATAATTCTGAAAATAGATATAAAGGAATGTTGTACTAAGTTATTAGAGTTAAAAATTTCTTGAAATTAAAGATGAAATCATATTATCTTTCTCTAATTTTTAATAATACCTAGTAACTTAGACCAAAATCTATAATAAAAATGTCTAATGTATTAGTCGTGATTTTAGGAATTGGATCTATTCAAAGTATTTTATTTGCGATACTCATTGTATTGAAAAAGAAAAGAAAATCATCTGATCTAATTTTATTGACTTGGTTTTTAGTGTTTTCTATCCATTTATTATTAGGGATAGGTAAAAGCTCATACCTAACCGGTATAACCGGGATATTAATAGCAACAATTAGCTTTTTGCACGGTCCCTTTTTTCTGTTTTATACCAAATCCTTATTTAATCAATATATTACTAAAGCCAATCTTTTACATTTTTTGCCATTTGTAATTTTTACCTTTTTCAGTTTTTTTATTAGGCAGGAATCAGAATTATTATGGGAAATAATAATTCTAATTGCAAAATTGATTTCTCTAACTTTTTATCCATTGTACATACTATATTCCTATTATAAAACAGATAAGTTTTTTAAAACCCATAAAGCTGATAGTAGTATGCTTGAGCTCTCCTGGGTTAGAATTATTGCAATTTTATTCCTTATAAGCATAGGAATTAGTCTTATAAGATTAGCAATAGAACTTTTGGTGGGAGTAGCGTATTTTGAAGTTTGGGATGTTTTACGGTATGTTATTCTCGTAACTGTGATCGGGTTTTATGGGTTGAAATATGGAATGGTATACCGCCCTGAAGTACCTTTTGATGCTAGAACTGATAAAAAGAAATATAAACATAGTCCGCTTAAAAACGATGAGATAATTATGTTTATAGATTCTATTAATCGTTTTTTCGAGGAAAATAAAGCATATTTACATCCCGATTTTTCATTAGCTGTTTTGTCAGAATCTGTAAATATTCCTAAGCATCATCTTTCTGAAATCATAAATTCTGAAATGAATACTACTTTTTATGATTTAGTCAATACCAAAAGAGTAGCGTATGCTATAGACAGAATAAAAGAGGGGGATGAATTAAATTTAACTTTAGAAGGTATAGGCTATGAGTGCGGGTTTAACTCTAAATCGGCTTTCTTTCATCATTTTAAAAAACATACAGGAAAAACTCCAGGACAATTCAAAAAAGAAATAAGTACTGATTAATTAAGAAGTTCTGCTATTCTCTTACTTGCCCCCATATTTGTATTCTAACATAAGATGAATTACATGGATAAAAGAGATTTTATTAAAACTTTGGGGATCGCTTCAACCATTACTTTTTTAAACCCAATAGCTGCTTCGGGATTTAAAATGTTTGGTGATATCAATAAAAAAGTACTTATCCTTGGAGGTAGAGGATTTTTGGGCCCTACTATTGTCGAAACATTCTTGGCATCAGGCTATGAAGTAACATTATTAAACAGAGGAAAAACCAATCCCGAACTTTTTAAATATTTACCCGTTATCATTTGTGACCGGGAAAAAGAAAATAAGGAAGGACTTAAAAATATTGATAAAAAACATAAAGAAACCTATTGGGATGTTGTTGTAGATACGTGGCAAAAGTCTCCAAAAGCTGTTTCAGATTTCCTTGAAGAGTTTAAAGGGCAATTTGGCCATTATCACTACATATCTACTATATCTGTTTATGACAAATGGGACAAAAAGTTTATTGAAGAATCAGAACCCTTAAACCCTCTGCCAAAATTCCCAAAAACAATAGGCGAAGATTTTAGATATGCCATAAGAAAAACATTCGCTGAAGAAGCCATTAGAGAACGGATGGATAATTTTACGATATATAGATCTCATGGGATGAAAAGTTTTAGAGTTACTCGCCCAGGTGATCCAAATGCAGAGCCTTTCTGGCCGATTAGATTTTATAGAGGAGGAGAAATACTATTGCCAAATGTTCGTAATCATCACATGCAGGTTACAGATGTAAAAAGTTTGGCAAACTTTATCGTTCATTGTTCAGAATCAAAGATATATGGTGCATTCAATGTCGCTTCTAATCCAACTCCTTTTAAAGATTATGTATCCAGTCTCATTCATGCTACAGATATGCCTAAAAAATTGCATTGGATTGATGGGGATTTTCTTATAAAAAATGGGATTCTTCCTTATAAAATAATGCCTTTATGGAGGTCAAGACCTGTAGGGGCGTATTATTTTAATGTTCAGAAAGCAATCAATGCAGGGTTAGTAAATCGTCCTATGGTTGAAATGATATCTGATCAATTAGAAGGATACAAAAGCAGATACCCAAAAAATGATATAGCATTTGGAGAAATGATTCAAGGAAAACAAATAAAATACTATAGCGCTAGAAAAGAAAAGGGAATCATAAAAAACTGGTTGTCTAGAACAAAATAAACCTTCTGAAAGCATAGATAAAAACAACGAGTGAATACACTTATAACACCCTCTTGTCAAGAAGGGGGTGCCCCATATCGATATGGGGTCAAACCCAGCCAAAGGTAGTTCGAAGTATTACATTAATTCTTCGAGCTGATCCTTTAATTCTTCGAAGTGATAGATTAACGCTTTGAAGCCGTATAATAAGGAGTAAAAGTGGTCATTTAAAGGTTTTTTGCGATGTTTTTAGAGGTAACGACCCCAAAAAAGGTAGTTCGAACTACCTTTTTAATCCTTCTAACTACTTTGGGAGCCCTTCGAAGTAACTTGTGAGCTGTTTAGAAGTAGCACTTCGACAGCTCGAGCTAGTATTTTGATCCAATCAATCACCTTGTTTATCATAGGGAGCACCTTGATAAGGTATAGACAAGACCTATGCAAGGCCTTAGTAGATAAAAACTGCAACATTATTTTGTTTTTAATAGTCTTAATTAAAAAACCTGTACTGTTAAAAATAAGTAATGAAACTTCTTGTAGATTTTGTTTTAGTTGGAGGTGTTATTGTTATAGCAATACTGTTATTGCTATTGATAAAGTCAAAGAAGAAACAATTGTCGCAAAAAATACTAATTGTATTTTTTGCCTTTCTGGTATGTGTTATCCTATGTTTTTATGCTTTGCTACATGATATTCTTTGGTTGTTTCGAATCTGTTTTATTCCCAATGATGTGACTGTTTTGGTGGTAGGCCCATTATTACTTTTGTATATAAAATCGTTATTCTTAAAAGAAGAAAGTCTGATAAAGAATTCGCTTCCACATTTTATTCCGGCGGTATTATATACTGTCTTTATTGCAGTTCCAACATTGTTATACGGGATGTTTAGTATAGATGGATTGTCATATATACTATCAGATTTTATATATTTTTTTATAAGAATTGGAGATTTATATTTGATATTATACCTTATTATTTCACTGCGATTATTATCAAAGTATAGGAGATTGATAAAATCTAACTATTCAAACTTAACTCGATATGATTTTAATTGGATAAGGATTATGCTACAGGGGGCACTGTGTATTATTAGTATTGATGTAATACTCAAAATTTATGAATCATTTTATGGTGATTTTGATTGGAATGTGGATTTTGTTTCTGTAATAACAATGGTTGTTCTAATTTCATTTTTGGGATATTATGGGGTGAATCAATCTAAGGTGTTATTGCCAGATTATATATTAGAAGAAAATCAATTCACTACCAATAAGTCAAAAAATACTTTACCGAGTTTTAAGAAAGAAGAATTTGAAATATTAAAAAGCAAATTAGAATTCGTTTTAGTAACAAATCGTCCCTATTTGGATGAAGATTTAACTTTAGGGAAATTAGCGAATCAAATTTCTACGACAGATAAAAAACTCTCTATGTTGTTAAATCAATACATGAATACTACTTTCTATGATTTAATTAATACGTATCGAATTAACGTAGTAAAAGAAAAAATACAGTCAGATTTGTATGACAATTATAGTCTATTTGGGATTGCATGTGAGTGTGGTTTTAAGTCAAGAACTAGTTTTAATAGGATTTTTAAAAAAGAAACAGGACTCTCTCCTTCGGTTTATAAAAAGCAATTTTTATAAGATTAGTGTCTTTTTTTTGAAAAAGAGCACCACTGCATCTATCGGTCAATCAAAGCGCTTATAAATTCATTGATTTGTTATTGAATTTATAAACTTATAATACAATGAAAAAAATCATATTCACTTTGGGCTTTTGTGCGTTTACTCTATTTGCGAAATCTCAAAATGCTAGTGTAGAGCAATCAACATTTGGAATACAAACCGGATTTGCAGGATTCTGGATATACAATGAGTTAAAACTATCAAATCAAATAGCACTGAGAAGTGAGTTAGGTTTTGATGCCCGAAATGGGAAGAGTGATTTTTATCCAGACACAGGTTTTTTATTAACTACTGTAGTTACTCTAGAACCTCGCTGGTATTATAATTTAGCTAAACGCGAAAGTAAATCAAAACGCATAGATGGGAATAGCGGTAATTTCTTTTCTTTAAAAACTAGTTTGCATCATTCTGATCTGCTAATTGTTTTGGATAATGATGAAGATACCAAAATAGTAACCGATCTATCTATAATTCCAACCTGGGGAATTAGAAGAAATATAGGAAAGCATTTTAATTATGAAGCTGGAGTTGGAGTCGGGTACATTCATTATTTTTCTAAAAATGCCGGATTCTCAAAAGATAAAGGCGAGACCGCTATAAATTTACACTTGCGTATTGGTTATCGATTTTAATAGATAATAGCATAACAAAAATAGCCGTTTTTAAGTATTGCTAAACTGCTATTTTACTTAGGTGAGTTTGATATAATAACTATTGATTTTAACAAATAGTAATTGAATCCAGATATTATATCAAACTCACGTTTTTGGTAGTATTAATTACTTTCTATTAACTGTTCTTTTAATACGGTAAATAATAGTTCCTGTTGTTTTCTGTCTCCTCCA
The DNA here is from genome assembly GCF_051627225.1 of Aquimarina macrocephali. NCBI lineage: Bacteria > Pseudomonadati > Bacteroidota > Flavobacteriia > Flavobacteriales > Flavobacteriaceae > Aquimarina > Aquimarina macrocephali. The sequence goes on along the minus strand of NZ_CP151795.1, from coordinate 1,052,038 downwards.
TTTTCCTTCACAAAATTTATATAGGCAATGGTAGCTCTTTTTAGTTCTGTTTTAATTTCATTTATGTTTAAATCGTCATTACCAGACAAGTGTAAAAGGTAGTAAACGACTCTTTTAAGTGTGTTTTCAGCCTCTTCATACTGTTTCAATTCTTTATAGGTATTAGCAATGTTATTACAAGAAATGATATATATCTGTATAAATGGAATATTATCCCGAATACAATCTGACTGATTTATATTTAATATTTCAGCTCTGTATAGAGCGTTTTTATATCCTAATAATGCTTCGTCGAGTTTACCTTTATTAAACAGAATGTTAGAAGTTGTTATTTTGGCTTTCCAATAATTTTCAATTTGATTAGTGCATAATTCGCTCATCTTATTTTAGATTTTGATTAGCAAAACTCCAGTTTACAATCTCCCAAAAACTCTCTACAAATTTTGGGCGTGCATTACGATAATCTATATAATATGCATGTTCCCAGACATCAAGTGTTAGGATAGGAGTTTTATTTTCAATTATAGGTGTTTGAGCATCTTTCAAGGATAGAATTTCTAATTTTCCTTCCTGGTTTTGTACAAGCCAGGTCCAGCCTGCACCAAATAATTTAATGGCACTGGTAGAAAATTGTTCTTTAAATTTTTCGAATGTTTCAAAATCTCTTTCGATAAGTTTTTTGATCTCCCCGTGTGGTTTTTTCCCTTCATCTGGAGATAAACAATGCCAGAAGAAGCTATGATTCCAGTGTTGTGCAGCGTTATTGAAAAGCAGAGTATCATTATGTTGAAACCCGTATTGGATTATTTCTTGTACCGTGACATCTACTAATGGAGTATCTTTTATCAATGTATTTAAATTGTTTACATATGCTGCATGATGTTTTCCATAATGGTAATCAAAAGTTTCTTCTGTAATTATGGGTTCAAGTGATTTTTTATCATACGGTAGGTCTGGTAATTGTTGTGTGATCTTCATGGTTTAATTTTTGTATTTGTATCTTTTTGTTTTTAAAACCTTTATTGCTTTGGTTATTTCTGTGATTTTTGATAATTCTGAAATTCCTTTTCTAATATCTTTCTGCAGAAGATTTTGATTCATGACTTCACGGTTTAACTGCCGTTTCTTCATTTCTAATAGTTCAATAACGTAGTCCATGTGTAAATATATAATTTATTAGTTATATAAAACTAAAAAAGTTAGCCTTAACTAACAAGTTATATTTTACAAATATTTTTATAATATGCATAGCATTATAATTACATATAATGATAGATGTAGAAGGGAAGAATATTTTTATTTAGAGTGGTGATAATTAGTCTCTAATGAGATAGTAGCGCTTTAAGAAGAGACAAAAGCGAATGGAGTCATCTCAAAACAATACCAGAGTACGTAGGATGGCTTAGTAAAAGCGAATTAATATTATTCTGTAAGGCTTGTATTGTACGTATGCTAAGTTTGGAGTGTTATTTTCAATAGAATTTATAGGAATGGATTTCAAAGATCTAGATTCCCAATACTTTCTTGATTTTGCTACCTAATGAGTTTTTTACTTCACCTGGTTTCTCATCTTCTTCAAAAAGGATACCTTTTACGTTGAGGTGGTGCCCTACTTGTTCTTTACCATAATCTTGCTCAAATCCTACTACTTGCTTTCTATATTTACAAAGTTGGCAGTTCATATGAGCAGTACCGCTTTTGGCTTCTTCTAAGCGTTCGTCAAATGCTTTCATTAATAATTCATCGGTACCAAAAGGATCTGTATAGATATATTCTAGGGTAGAAGATGTATTCATATCGGTGACATGACCATAAATACGTTCTAGTAATACTCCTGTAAAAAAGAAAAAAGGAATAACGATAGTTCGTTTAAATCCTAATTTTTCAATCATTTGTAACGATTCATCAACTTTGGGATAGGCTGTTCCGCTGTATGCAGTGGTAGCAAATCCGAATCCCATTCCTTCCCAGAGCATACTGGTTAGCTTACATACATCACTATTGGCATCGGGGTCAGTTGTCCCTCTACCCACAACCACCAGGCAGGTTTCTTTTCGATCTAGTTTAGATAAGGTAGCCTCTGTCTCTTCGATTCGCTTTACTGCAAGATCCAGCAAAAAGGAATTGACACCGATATGCTTTCCCATGGCAATAGTTAGATCCTTATGATAACTTTGAATGGTGTTCAATTCATAAGGGATATCATTTTTTGCATGAGACCCGGCAAATAAAATAACCGGGAGTGCATATATTTTTCGGATTCCATTAAGGTACATGCGCTCTACAGCAGCTTCGTAAGTGGGATGATTAAACTCTAAAAACCCATAATCTACTTCATAGTCACTCTCATAACGTTCTTTTAGGATACTTACTAGCCGTTTAAAAGAAGTAATAGCAGCTTCTCTACGGCTTCCATGTCCACAAAGTAATATTCCTTCTTTCATTGTCTTTATTTATAAATTGAATTGTCGATTATAGTTAAAAATGGATTCCAGTCTGTAGAGGAATACCAAGCATTAATTTACCGAATTGGATTAGCTCCAATAAGTAACACCACAGGCATTTGCAATGTACTGTTTTTGATCTGTTCTTGTATACTACCTAGCGTACCTGTTATAATTTGCTGATTGGACCTCGATACATTAGAAGCTGCATTAACGGGGATAGTATCATCCTCGCAGACCTCTAAAAGCTTAGGAATAATTCTATGCAAACTTTTAAGCCCCATATATATTGAGATGGTATTTCCAGCTTTGAGCATATGCGCAATCCCGGTGAGTTGCTCAAAAGAATAATCAGCTGTATGTGCCGTGCATATCAGCATGGCATTGGATTTATTTCTTTCGGTAATTGGAATATTAAAAATATTTGCGGCTGCCAGTGCTGCAGAAATACCCGGAATCACCTCAAAAGGAACATTTTTTTCTGTTAGATATCGTGCTTCCTCAGCTGCTCTTCCGTAGACATAAGGATCACCAGATTTAAGACGAACTACTTTTTTACCTTTCTGATAATGAGTATAGAGTAATTCATTGATTTTTTGTTGCCGTTCTATTTGATCAGAAGTATCTCCAAATTTGCGTCCCACATATACTTTTTCTCCAATAGTATTGATCGCTAAAATAGTATCTGAAACGAGGTTATCATGAAGAATCACATCTGCTTCTTTGATAAGGCGAGATGCTTTTACAGTTAATAATTCTGGATCTCCCGGACCAGCACCTACTATGGCTACAACATTCATTTTTAAACGTTTAAATTTTTAGCTATTATTTAATAATGCTTGTTTTATATTAATTTTAAAGGATCAGGATGGATATAAGAATAGCCTAAAAGTGTTTTACTTTTGGCATTAGAGATAATCTTATATGCTTGCTTTTCTTGTTTGATAAAAGTAGGAGGGGTAAGCCCTATTTTTTGTGCAGCAAGTGTATAGTATTCTTTTCGTATCGGATGCTGATCTGCGCAACCATTTATAATTTCTCCCCAAGCCTCTTTTTCGATAACCGCATTAATTAACCCAATACAATCTTCTCTATGGATTACATTAATAGGAACATCTCCATTTTGCACTTCTTTTTTATTAGCAAGAAATCGGCCTGGTAATCGATCATCACCAATAAGACCAGATAGCCGGATAATGGTTACTCTATTTTCAAATTGTTTTTGCAATAGTCGCTCTACAGCGGCAACTGCTTTTCCTGATTCTTTTTCTGGTGCAATATTCAATGTTTCAGTTACCTCTCCATTAGTATTTTGATATACCGAAGTAGAGCTGATAAAGATTATTTTTTGAGTTTCAGAAATAAAGGGAAGTATACTTTTTATTTGGTCTTGGTATATTTCTATAATATTAGAGATTCGTTTAGGAGGGAAATTGATAATGACAATTTCGCTTCCTGATAGAAAATCTATATATTCTTTTTCTGAAGATTTTCCAAGTGTAAAAAGGTGAGGTATAATACCTTCTGCTTTTAGCTTCTCGATTTTACTTTCTGTAGTGGTAGACCCTTTTACCGTATCTCCGTTGGCAATTCGATCTATTGCCAATGGTAATCCTAACCATCCGCAACCTAATATACTTATATGTTTAGACTTCTTCACTGATTCTAATATGGTTTGGTGACATCCCTAGGTAAATAGTAAGAATATGCTCCCAGGTCACTGTATCCTCTTCTTTTATCCAAAATGTTACCAGGTGTTTTCCTTTTTTATTTTTCAAGCGTATTGCCTTGGTAAAGATAGTAGATTTTTTAAGCCAGATCACCTCTGCAACACTTACTTTACGATCGGCTATCTCATCAGAAATATCTTTTGGGATTCCGGCAATAGTTAATTGTAACTGAAGCTCTTCTCCGGTAACTTTGACTTCATAATCATCGGTGTAATCTACCAGGTGAGGCGATTTTATTTCAATTGCAGCTGTGTCGTATTGTTGCACAGCAATAGATTTAGGTTCTTGAAATAAGTACTTAAATAATGGATAAAGGTGTTGATCAGAAGCAAAAGATCGGGCTACTAAGGCTTCTCCTAATGCTGTGTCTGTTTTATCTTTAAAAGTAACAGGAGCAATGGTTTTTTCATTCTCGGTTAATAAGACCGACCATCCTTCTTTATATAATAAGTATTCTTCTACAGGTTGATCTTCTTCTAAGTGAGATTTCAGAATTGAAACAGCTTTATCAGGAGTCAGGTTTTTATACCAAAAATTACCAGGTTGTACGATCCAGGTTGGTGCATCTTCACATCGACCATTACATTTTGTTTTAATAGTATGAGTAGCATCCCAAAGCCCTTTGTTACGAAGATATGCTCTGGCTTCACGTATAGCGATTTCACCTTTTGCTTTTTTGCAAGACCCTCCATCACAAAACTGAAAGGTGGTGTTTACTTTACTTAAATTTTTCCCCATAATTAAAAGAAATTAAAAACAGGAAAGGAAGTCAAAAACAAGAATGCTTTATGTACATTCATAAAGCTATTCAAGACCAACCCTTTACCCGAGAGTTAATATTACATTTTGATTTATGGCAGGTCTCCTGACTTTACACAATTATAATCACCTTCCCATAGTTATAACTACAGTGGTATATGGATTATAATTTTATATATGTATTACAGTTGCGGGAACAGTTTTGGATTTTCACCAAATTCCCTTTTCATCTTTTGTTTCCAAAAGAACCGTAAATCAGCAGCGAAGATACTTTTTTTGTTTAAGAACTCGTTTAAACTTTTTCAATTAGCTAAAAAATTGCTCTTTTGCATCTGTTTTTTGCCTTTTCTTCCTTCCATAGCTCTGCTATGCAACTCAAAAAAGCCTTCTTTCAAATACAAAATTGCTAATTTTCACTTTAATTTATAAAGTCCAAACGAGTTCTAAATAAATGATTGGATAAAATCCACACGTTTTGTTAAAGTTGTTTTTGGGATTACCTCTATTTTAAAGTTAAAGCTTTGATAGACTTGTACAAGACATTGATGAATATGTAATGCTTCCTGATAAGATTGAGGGCGTTGGGGATCGTTGATATAGATTTCTTCCCAGGGAGACATTAAAAATATGGTAGATGTATAATGTGTTTTGAATGGGAAGCCCAATAAATATTCTGGAATAGGATGAGATTTGGCTTTTAAATAGGCTATAATATCAGGCAATCCTCGATCTACAAATGTATTTTTTTCAACAGGAATCTGTAGCTCTCTAATCGTTTCTTGATAGACTAAATTTGCAAAGAAAGGAAGATCTCCCCATGGAGTTTTATTACTTTTTATCTGTTGTTGTTCAAGTATTATTTTTCTCGAAATTTCAGAAAAGCACTGATATCCATTAGCTTGTAAAGCCTGGATTAAACTTGTTTTTCCGGTTCCCGGTGCTCCGGTAATGATATATCTTTTGGCCATTATAAAAAATAGTAAACCATACAAATTAAAAGGACAAATGTAAAGGTTACTTTTTGATTGATCCTTGCTACCGTTTTTATTTCCTGATCTTTCAGGATTCGATCATTCGTTCCTATAAAAGGTTTTTCAACTAGTTTTCCGTGATAATAATTAGGTCCGCCAAATTTACAATCCAGAATTGCGGCCAGGGCAGCTTCGGGATATCCGGCATTAGGACTGGAATGTTGTTTACCATATTTTGCTACAAAAGGGATTTTATGAAGCTTACCAGTTACCAGTAACATTAGAAATGCCGTAATTCTAGCCGGGATATAGTTAGCTACATCGTCTAGTTTTGCAGCAAATTTTCCAAAATTTATATACCTCTCATTTTTATAACCAATCATAGAATCAAGAGTATTAATCATTTTATATCCCATAGCACCGGCCACCCCAAATAATGCATAGTAGAAAAGAGGAGCAATAACTCCATCACTAAGATTCTCTGATAATGTTTCGAATACTGCTGATTTTATTTGTTGTGGATTTAATTGATCTGTTTCTCTACCCACAATCCATGACAGTCGTTTTCTACCTTGTTCTATTCCCTTTTGTAAGGCCGTAAAAACAGCTTTGCCTTCATCTATTAAACTTTTATTTGCTAAGGCGTAGAACACGAATATAGAGGTAAATGTATAATAGGCAATTGTATATGAGGAAATGAGTTTTTGAGTATAATAAAAGAATGCAATTGTACCTATGAGTAACCCAATAGTGAGTGCCATTCCCTTTATAAAAGCAAAAGGATTTGTGTTTAGTTTTTTTTCACCAAAAGCAATACTATTCCCGAATAATCGTATGGGATGAGGAAGCCACCTGGGATCTCCTACTATCAAATCGAGAATATATCCAATCACTAAGGGGATGACTACTGTTGTGTACTCCATTGCTGTAAAGCGTGAATTAATAATTCATTTTTCTCGGGGTTCTGACTGGCAACACGAATGTAATGACCGTCCAAACCTCTGAAATTCGATGCATCTCTGATCAATAATTGATGGGTATGTGCTAAATAATCTTTGAGAAGAGGAGCACTTGGTGTTTCTAGTTTTACTATAAAATAATTAGTATTTGATGGGGTAACAGTAAATCCATCTAATCTATCAATTTGTTGTTGTAACTGAATGCTATACCCTAGAAGAGTTGCCATGTCCGGGTATAAGACCTTATAGTTTTTAAATATATATTTTCCTGCTTCGATTGCCATGGTATTAACACTCCAGGGTATTTTAGAATGCTGTAGTTTTTCTCCTATTGCCGTACTACACAATATGTATCCTAACCTCAATCCTGGTATCGAAAATAATTTAGTTAATGATTTTACAATAATGAGATTGGTACACTTCTCGAGAAGCTCGACACAAGATTTGATCTTATGAGTAAACTCAATATAGGCTTCATCGACAACAAATGTTGTATCAGGAAAATCGGTTACTAATTTCTCTATTTCTAAAACCGTATTTCTAAAACCATCAGGATTGTTAGGGTTACAGAGAAATACGAGATCTTCCTGAAAAGAAGTGCTCATTACCTTAGAACGATCAAAGTGCTTGATTTTTATATTACTCCTTAAACAAGCATCTTCATACTCAGAAAATGTAGGAATGCCTATGGCTGCTGTTTTACCAGAAAAAAGAGGGGTTATATTATAAAAAGCTTCTGTAGCTCCGTTAGTTATTACTATTTGTGATGAATTTAATCCATGATGATTTGCTACTTGTTGTGTTAACACATCTGCACTAGGAGTTGGGTAATTAGCAATAAGAGGTAGCTGCTCTCTAAGATATGAAAGTAACTGCTCTGAAGTCCCTTCATGCCAAATATTAGAACTAAAATTTGCTTTAAATGGTATTGCGTAGCGATAGCCGTCATCACCGTGTCCGTATATCATAATATGGTATGCATTTCAGAAATAATAGAATCTATATCAATGCTTTTTTCTAATAAAGCAGCTAACTTATCATAATTCTCTTCTTTATAGGCTTTATAATCAAAAGATGTTTTTGTATTGGTAAAATTTTGCAACAAATCTTCAATTACGGTAGAGTGATCCAAAATTCCATGAATATAGGTTCCCCAACAATTCTTCTGGATATATCCTTCTGGTTGACCATCGATATAATTTAAGGGTTGATGATTTTCAACCGTAGTTTCTCCCATATGGATTTCATACCCCGAAATGGTTTCTGGATATTCCTTAAAAGTAAAGCTGCATTGCGTAGTAGTCTTCTCTGAAGTTAACTGCGTGGTTATTGGTAAAATACCTAAACCGGGAAGCATTTTAATATCGCTTTCGACTCCCAGAGGATCTTCAACCACTTTTCCCAGCATCTGATATCCACCACAAATACCAATAATGGTTTTTTGCGATTTATGAGCGTCTAATATCACTTTAGCAATGCCTTTTTCTCTAAGAAATATAAGATCCTGAATAGTGTTTTTACTACCGGGAAGTATAATAATATCAGCTTCAGATATGCTTTTGGGATCATTAGAATAAAAGAGATGTGTTCTAGAATCCTTTTCTAATACATTAAAATCGGTATAGTTAGAAATGTATGGTAATAGGACCACTACGATATTCACTAGCCCATTCACTATGGTTTTCTCTTTTTTCTGTAATGCTACAGAGTCTTCTTCTTCAATATAGATGTCACTGGCATAGGGTACAACTCCTAAAACAGGAATTCCGGTTAGTTTTTCCAATATCTTTTTTCCATCTTCAAATAAAGAAATATCTCCTCTAAATTTGTTGATAATAACTCCTTTAACCAGTTTCTTTTCCCAAGGCTCGAGGAGTGCTATTGAACCATATACACTTGCAAAAACTCCGCCTTTATCAATATCGGCAATAAGGTATACATCTGCGTTGGCTGCTTGTGCCATACGCATGTTTACAATATCCCGATGTTTTAGATTAAGTTCGCTAATGCTTCCTGCTCCCTCTAAAACAATAGGATTATATTTTTCCTGAAGTCGAAGAAACGCGGTTTTGGCTTCTTCAAAAAGTTGTTGTTTATTATTTCCTAAGAAATACTCTTTAATAGTTTGATCACCAATAGGTTTACCGTGCAAAACGATTTGAGACTTATTTGCTCCAGAAGGTTTTAATAAGATGGGGTTCATATCTGTAGCACAATCAATTTTGCATGCTTCGGCCTGTACAGCTTGCGCTCTCCCTATTTCTAACCCATCTGGAGTTACAAAACTATTAAGTGACATGTTTTGCGCCTTAAATGGAGCGGGAGCATATCCTTTTTGTTTCAGGAGTCTACAAATACCGGTAACAAGAATGCTCTTCCCAACATCTGATCCTGTTCCTACAAACATAATAGGCCGTAATTTTGTCATTCTTATTTGTGAAATGAATTGGTTTCAAAATTAACTAAATTATTATATTATCGAATACACCAATGTAAGATTTTAGCAATGTTTTTGGCATCATCAACTCCTCTGTGATGAGTTCCTTCCAGAGGGATTTCTAAAATTCCTAATGCACCTTTCATCCCAACCTTTCTTCTTAATCCTTTGGTCTCAGAAAAAAGTTTTTTCACATTAATATGATTTTGTGATAAAGGGTACTCCATCCCTCTGTTGGCACATTGCTTCTTCATCATATTTAGATCATACTGCCCGTAACTTGCCCAGGTGTATTCATGACCATTGTATTGAGTTTTTAGCATTTTGCAGGCAGCTTCAAAAGAAATTCCTTCTTTGTCCAATAGCTCTTGAGTAATTGTAGTGAGTTCTGTGCAAAAAGGACTTACTTCTGATTGTTCGGGTTTAATTAGTATTCCTTTATTTTTAGAAATGCTTCCCGTTTGAGTATCCAAAAGGCAGATTCCTATTTCTATGATTTCATTGACCTGACTTGCAGGAATAGCTCCATTCCAGCAGGTAGCTTCTAGGTCTATGATTATAATTGTATTTGTTGTTTTCATTTTTTTCATTTTTAATTTGCCATTCCAGCGAAGGCTGGAATGACAAATTTTATGATTTCTTCTTTGACTTTTTAGAAGAAGACTTATCCTTAGATTTTTTCTTCTTTGGCATTTTATTTTTAATTCGTTCTTCCTCTTCTTTTATGTCATTGATGAAATGATTATTGTAGGCATTCTCTTTTGCCAACTTCAGACATTTTAATGCTTTTTTATAGTCCTTTTTTTGCTCAAAAAGGATCCCTTTTCTTAGATGTAGCATTGCTTTATCTGTTCCTTTTACGGTAAGAGCAAAGTCGATTAGTTTTTCGACTTCTTCATAATCTTCATTCCAAAGTAATACATTGATATACTTAGGATATACATCCAATGCATACATGTCCTCTGCTAAAGCCTGCTGATAATACTCTTTTGCAACCTCATAATTCTTCAAATTTTCTGCATATATCTGACCCAAAAGACTTAATGCAATTGGATTTTTTTCATCATAAGACAATGCATAGTTCAAAGACTCTACGGCTTCCTCTAAGTTATAAGGATAGGCGTCTAATGCCTGAAATAAATATTTGTCTAGTAAATCACTCATTTTCTAATTCTTTAATTGATTTCGTTTGTTTTTAAAGGTTTTTGTCTCTCTTTTCTTTTTGAAATCAGTTCCTTTAAATACTCTAATCGGATTACCACGTTGAACATTCAGGTGATTTTCCCATTCGTCTGATATCGATTTTTTTAATTGTTCTAATTGCACTTCAACTACTTTGGTTTTTAATCGTTCGACAGCAATTTTTCTATTTTGATGTTGTGAACGACTATCCATTACCACTACACTTATACCTGTAAGCTTGTGTGTTGCTCTAACTGCAGAATTTACCTTATTCACATTCTGACCTCCCGGCCCCGAACTTCGCATGGTTTGAAATGCAATATCTTTTTCTGCTATTTTTTCTATCGGCTTAAGATCTAATTCGTAGATACCTACAAACCAATTTTTTCGTTTATGATATTTGCGAAAAGTTGAGGTGCCTATCCATTGTGCAGTACCCAACCACGAGCTTACCAAAGAGTTTACTTCATTGCCTTGCAGCTTTATTGTTGCAGATTGCAATGTGCCATTTTCTATACCTTTTACTCTCTGTATGATACTATAGGTTATTCCTGTATGTCGTATGTCATCCAAAAAATACTTAAGCACCTGGGCTACGACCCAGCAACATTCTGCCGGGCCTCTTCCTGCTGTTATTTGTATAATCTTTTGATTCATTTTTTTACTTTTTATCATTTGTCCATTCGAACAATTTTTGGCGTAAATGTTCCAAGAATTTCTACGAGTTCTTGTTGATTGGCCATTACTTTTTCAATGTTTTTGTATGCCATTGGTGCCTCATCAATTCCTCCTCCTATAAGAGTTACATCATGTGCTTTTAACTGCTTTTTGATTTCACTTTTTGTAAATTTCTCTTTACATTTTCTTCGAGAGTGCAAGCGACCAGCACCATGTGATGCAGATTGTAAACTTGCTTCGTTTCCTAATCCTCTTACGATGTATCCTGGGGCTGTCATAGATCCAGGAATGATTCCCAATTCACCTTTGGCGGCCGGTGTAGCTCCTTTTCTATGCACAATGCACTCCTCTCCATTTACTTCTTGTTTCCAGGCAAAATTATGATGATTCTCTATTTTTGTGACTGGTTTTGATCCTAATAACTTTCCTATTCTGGCATGAATATCATCGTGACAAGCTTGTGCATAATCACCAGCAAGATTCATAGCCAACCAATATTCCTGGCCATCGTGAGTGTTTAAATCTAACCAGGCCAATTGTTGTACATGCTTTGGCAACGGACATTGTTTAGTAGCTAAATAAGTATAGTGTTTGGCTATATTAGCCCCTAACCCTCTTGAACCGCTATGCGATAACACTCCTAAATATTCGCCAGTCTTCAACCCCCATTCATTCGATGTATCCGTAATAGTTACTACTCCAAATTCTACAAAGTGATTACCACCACCCGAAGTCCCTAACTGCTTATACGCTTTGTCTTTCAATCTTTTGACTAACGGAATGGTTTTAAATTCATCTCGTTCGAAGATATCATGGTCATGCTTTATCTTATGAGTTTCATACATTCCGAACTTGGTATGTTCAGAAAGTATATTCTCAAGCTGATGCTTTTTTCCTTTGAGGTAAGAAATAGCTATAGGATAGATCGTTAAACACATTCTACATCCAATATCTACTCCGACTCCATAAGGAATCACAGCATTCTTTGTTGCCAATACTCCTCCGATAGGAAGACCATATCCAGTATGTGCATCGGGCATTAAAGCTCCTGCAACTGCAACCGGTAATTTTAAGGCATCAAACAATTGATATTTTGTTTGTTCATCAATTTCGTTTTCACCATAAATCTGAAAAGGAGATCGAGTTGTTTTCAATGCATGCTTTTTGACCTCTACTGGTTTCAATAAACTCTCTGCTATCTTTCCCCAGATACCATCACCATGGTATGCTTCTGGATTAAGCAATACTTTTTTGGCTTCAATTAATATGTGTTCTTTTTTTACTCTCTTCTGATATCGATTAATCTGACCTAAAGTCACATTAATACTATTATTCTTTGGAAAGCCTAATTTAATTAGGTCTTTTCCGCTTAGTTTCTTTCCCATTAGTATAGGTTTTGATATTTGTCAATAATGAGTGATGCAATAAATTTTCATTACTGACATAAACTTGATAAAATGTTTCGAGAGATTTTATTGAGATTTCGACCACACTTTGACAAAGCCTGTCCTGAGTTTACCAAAGGGCTCAGTGTGACAATTGAGTCTGACTAAAAGGAAAAATAAAAAATCCGAAACTTTAAGGCTTCGGACTTCTTCTTATATATAATGGAAATTATTTACTAGTGAAGTCCCGAAGCATACTCATAAAAGAATCTGATTCTTTTGGAGTGTTGCAATATATGTTTGTAAAAATCATATTACTTCGGTTATTAAAGATTAACTATTATGGTTTTGCAATTTATGAACTGCGGTGCAAATATGTAATCTATTTTTAAATTATGCAACTAAAATATGAATTTTAATTATTTGATAAACAGTTAGTTATGTTATTTTTAGGCATGGGAATCCCTGTCCGTTTTTTAACGGATATTAGCCTGTTTGGTAACCAATTGCTGTTCTGATGTTTATCTTTCAAATACCATTTTATTTGATAGAAATAGGTATGCAAAAAAGATGATAAAACATAAGCGTCCAATATATTGGACGCTTATGTTTTTTATATCTTATGTATAGTTTACTACCTATATTCTTGATTTAAAAACGGCTTTACAGCGTCCTTTTTATATGTAAAAAATAATAACATAGGCTTAAAACTTGTTTTTTGGTTCAAAATTATGACGCAAATATGAGGTTATTTTTTAATCCTTCAAAGGATTTATTAGAATTCATAGCTCTAATAGACTTTATCCGCTATAAGAAACTCTTCATCTTTTTTGATCCCAAATTCTATTCTCGATACACTTCTTCCCATGGTCGAAGCACTCGAATTGACAAATTTGGAATTCAAAAATATCAAAATACACAACAGGTTAAAATGGTAATACTTTATTTATTGCACATGAGTGAATAGCTTATTTACAATTTTCCAATCATTATTGATTTTGGTTAATGATAAATAGTCGTAATAATTATAACCTAGCATGGGAACGTGTAATTTTGCCATGGCAACTTTGCCCATAATATCGATTCCTATAATTTTCATTCTTAGATTCTCGTTTAGACCTTTAGGGCTTTGTCTACTTTTAACTCCTTCGATATATTCATTTACACTTTTTAAATAATCGACACCTTTGATATCTCCATAGATATATACGTTTTTATGAAAGCAAGATTCAAGTTTGGTTATATCTCCGTAAAAAATTCCCTCAAAGTAATTCGTAATTAGATTTTCGATTTCTTTTATATTTTCTTGATACATAATTTATTTTTTTAGATGGCGTGCCCAACTGTATGCCCTCCTGCCACATTAATCGTTTCTCCGGTTACAAAATTTGATGTAGCCAAATAATATGCTGCTTCTGCAATTTCATTAGCTTCTCCAATTCGGTTTAATAAATGTAATCCTGCTAAACTATCGGCATCTTCAATTCCGATTTTACCTTGTAATGGGCTTCTAATTATTCCCGGAGCGATTGTGTTTACTTTGATGTTATTTTTACCAAATTCGGCAGCAAGTTGTCTGGTTAAAGCATGTATGGCACCTTTACTTGTTAGAGGAGCTGTTGCTGGAAATCCATCAATGGCATGGTCTACTAAGACGGTTCCGATGTTTATAATTGAGCCATTTTGTTGGTTTATCATATTAGGAATCACCGCTTGTGATGTGAAATATGTTCCTTTAAGGTTTACATTCCAATAATGGTCTAAATCTTTTTCTTCAACATCTAAAAAAGGTTTTGGAGAAAATACCCCGGCATTATTAATTAGGACATCTACAGAATTGAATTTTTCTATTGCCAGGTTCACGAGTTTTCGTCCTGTTTCTTGTTTGCTGATATCTCCAACCAGGTAAATTGCGTTCGAAGGAGAACCGAGTTCCTCATAAGCGTTTTTTAAGTTTTCTTCGTTAGAAGAGTTCATTACAACATTACTTTCTCTTGCTATAAAGTATTTTGCAATTTCTTTACCAATTCCTGTGGATGCTCCTGTGATAATTACTGTTTTGTTTTTCATGTTCTCTATTTTTTAGTTCCTAAATACTGTTTCCCGTTTACTCCCCAATTTTCGATGGGTACTTCTTCAATAACGACATGAGTTGTTTTGGGGTTTTTGTTGAGTATGTCAACGACTAGTTGTGTAGCACCTTCTATTAATTGGCGTTTTTGGTCTATTGTTACTTGTTCATCGGTAACTTTAATATTAATGTATGGCATGACTTTTTTATTAAATTAATTGTCATACAAAGGTGTTGTAGAATGAGACTATTACGAAGGAGGATTGTCACTTCTTTAAAGTGATATATGTCACTTTATGTGATGAATGGTAAAAGAAATAAAATTAAGAGTTTAATCTGCTAAGCGTTTCTCTAGAAACACCTAAATATGCAGCAATCATTTTTTTGGGAACACGTTGAAAAAGTTTTGGATAGTGTTCGAGAAGTAATTCATATCGTTCTTTAGATGAGTTTTTTAATAATGATAGAATTCTATTCTGAAGTGCAATTCGACCGGTTTTACTTTTTTTCGCCCAAAAACGTTCCATTTTGTGCATTTTGGCCGTTAGCTTTTCTCTATTTTCAAAAGTTATATAGAGTAACTCGCTATCTTCTATACAGTCTATAGAAGTTTTGGATTTAGTTTGTTTTACAAACGACTCATAGTCTGTAATCCACCAATTTTCCATTCCGAATTGTAGTATATGCTCTTTTCCAGTATGGTCTATAAAATAACTTTTTAAACATCCTTTTATGATCCAGTATTCTTTGTTTACAATTTCTCCTTCCTGAACGATATATTGATGTTTACGTTTTTTGATTTGCTCAAAATGACTCAAAACGAAATCGAATTCTTCATCAGTTAGACTGATTATTTCTTCAATATGTTGTCGTAAAGGGTGTGTCATTTTAATTGTTATTAACGCTAAATACATGAATCAAAGCAAGGCTAATATACCTGAATCCATTGATTATTCTGTGTTATTTTTATTTCTTGTTAAACTTATAAAATTTAGGGCTATAGCAAATATACAAGAACCTTTGAAGTATCACTTACTAGTTTTTCCATTTCAATATTCCAACCAATTCAACGGCTCAGCCAGCTTATGTTTATTTAACTCTAAATGGATTACTCTTCTTTTTTTTCCGTTGGTTGTTCTATTTGAAGCGTGTAAAGTTAAGGGTTTCATTAACATTACTCCACCTTTTTTAACTTCACAGATATGCTCTTTTTCAATTTTCCAATCTTTCGATTCTGCTCGAATTATTCCCTTTAGATGTGATTTTGGAATTACTTTTAGTGCTCCATTATTTTTGTCTGTATCGTCCAAATGAATTCGGATTGTGATGGTGTCCTGCAAAATTTTAATTGGCGGTTGAACCCCGTATTGGTCTTTTTTAAAAGTCCAATTCACATAATTTTCCATATTTGCTTTTTTATCTACCGAGATGCTCAAATCCTGATGATACCCTACAAACCAATTCGATTCGCTTGGTTTGTCAAAATAGATAGCTTTGGTTAAGAAATAGTCAGATTCAGAAAGGTCCGAAATTAATGTAGTCAGCTTTGCATTAAACAATAACTCGGTTAATCCAGGAACACTTTTTGTCAGCTGTCGAATTGCGAACAAATCCTTTGTTTTTAGAAATGAATTCTCTTCTTTTTCAGTATTTTCTATACAAGTCAAAATTTGACTTATTTCATTTTCTGAATATAAGTTGGCTAAAACGGAATATCCATTTTCTTCAAGCTCTATTCTATTCTTTGCGTAGTTCATTTTAGCTTACGGATGCTATCTTTTATAGGTTAGATTTGTTTCTAGAAGGAAAGGAAGTAGATGAATTATAAATTGTTTTTTATTCTAATTATTGCTAAATCATCTGTTACCAGATGACTCCATTTATCTTTTAATACTCGAATCTTTCTATCAAGGAAATTATCGAATTCTTCCCCTTTATTATCAATTAGTAAATATTGGATAATTTCGTTTTCAGATTTCTGTTTTGATTTGTCCTCCAGGTTTTTAAATGTAAAGATACCATCTGTACAAATGGATAAATCTTTAAAATTAGAAATTGAGACTTTTTGTTCCTGACTATCAAACCAACTATCAAAGTCATCACCTAAATGATATCCAAGATAATCAGGTTTATCATCTTGTTCATATTCAATTAACTCTCCATCCTTACAGATTAGTCCATCTCCAATTGTCAAAAACTCAGCCTTTGATTCTTTAGTTTCAACAATTCCAATTATTAAAGTTGATAGCAGCTCATTTGTTTCAAGGCCTAGTTGATTTTTGAAGAGTTTAATCTCGTGAATTAGAATTTTAACAACTTCCTTGAGTTTATCTTTTAATTGTATTGAATTATCCGTTACAAACTCTTCATAAAATTTATTTTTAGCAATATTTCGTAAAATCTTTCCGAATAGAATTGAAGCAAAAACGGATTCTGTTCCCATTGTACAGCCGTCTAAGACAGCTAATAGTTTTTCATTTGTTCCGATTTGCTCCTCAATTAAGAAGTCTTCGCAGTGGTTGGTATGAAATTCGCCAATGTGTAATGTTTTATATATTTTCATTCAGTTTTTATGTGCCCCAACATCTTGTGTAAAATGTGTTTTAATACTTTTTATACATTGTTATGTGCTTTTTAATTTCGTTCAGGTTTTTTATTTCATACTCTTTTGAAATAGGAGTGTAACGATTAATTCTCAAATAATTCCATTCCATGTTTTTTGCTCCTACAATATCTGATTTAAAAGAATCTCCAACCATCAATATTTCGTTTGGTTTGTGACCTGTCAACTTTTCTATTTCTTTAAAAATCTCTTTATCTGGTTTTAAAAATCCATAATCACTAGAAAAAACCATTTTCTCAAAATACGTATCAAGATTATTATGAAAAACCGGCTCCTTATATGGTGATGCTAAATTTGAAATCAAGAAAATCCGAAAGTCTTTTTTTAAATCTTTAAGAACATTAAAAACCTCTTCATAAATAACGATAGAGTTTAATTCTCGTTCTAACTCAGGTAGTTTTTTATCATATAATGTGCTAAATTCAGAAGGTAAAATATTTCTTAATTCGTTAAGATCATTTTTCATCACGAGCTGTACGTATGCCGAAACATCCATGCCAAAACCGTTCTGAGAAGTTTTAAATAGTTTCAAAAAGAAATGATTTGATTCTTTTATTTCAATCAAAGTATTATATAAATCAAAAACTATTGTTTTAATATTATTCATCTCAATTCTTCACAACAATTATATAAAAGACATATGTTCTTTATATGCGATATGCATTCACAAATCTAAGGGATTTTTGATGAATCGAATAGTTTCGTCCCAATGGTGCGGATTTAAGATGCAAATCCGTGTTACTGGGTAAAAGCAATAGTTTTAATGTGCAATTTTTTAACGTGTTCACAGTATAATTTTTTGTCTTTGGAATAAAACTTGGCTCATTACTGATTATATGAATCTTTTATTTGATATTCATTAATTGCTTCTGTAAGTATATCAATTGCAATTTTTTTATTTCCAAACCCCTTAGATTCGATTTTCCCCGATCCTTTATAGTTTGTAAACCATAACTGAACTATTTCGGTAATTCCTTTGTAATCATTGTTTAATTCATCTATACTGTTAACTCCGTATATTGGAGAATCGCTCGAAACAGCAATTAATTTATCATCTTGTTCTCCTCTATCCTTTAGATATAATACGCCAATTATTTTACATTTTAATATATGACCTCTTTCTACAGGAGGTCCAAGAACGAGTATGTCCAATGGATCGCCATCGCCACCTTTTTCTTTTGAAAGTAAAGTCCTCGGAATCATTCCGTAGTTACCAGGATACCCTATGTATTTTACAATTCGAGGTTTTTTGTCGATCAACTCCCATCGTATTTCCCCGGTTGATTTATCTAACTCCCATTTATCCAATGTACCTGCAGGTATCTCAATTACTGCATTAATATCTCCATCATCCAGAAGAGGTTCGATATCAGTCAGTAAATTAAGTGTATTATTTTCCTTTTCCTGAACGATTTCAACGGAATCGGATTTTTTATCTGTTTGTCCTGAATCACATTTGGCGAGGAATAATGATAAAGAAATGCAAAGTAATATGACAATATTTTTATTCATAGCTTTTGTTCGTTAAGGGACATGGTATACACAAATTAAAGATTAGACTTTACACTAAGTTAGTTTCTAACCTTGTCGGTTGTTCTTTCTCTATGTTTTTTTGAGGTTTTTCTTTCAAGTTCTGGACTTCTCTATTTCGTGAACAACAATGGTATATGTATCAGTATACATATATCGATTATATTTTCACAAATCTACAGGATTTTTGATGAATAGAGTAGTTTCATCCCGATGGTGTGGATTTAAGGTGCAAATCCGTGTTACTAGGTAAAAGCAATAGTTCCAATGTGTGATTTTTATTAAAATTCAATTTTTCACATAAAACATTCAGTTTTGAAGCATAAAATGACTTAAAATACCCTCAAGAAACAGGCTGATATATGCTCTTTTTTTTATGCTGAGAATTAATTAAAATGCAATGAAATATTCTGGAAAAAGTGTAGGAATAATAGTTGCCAAAACAGCACAAAAATCAAAGGTATATAAAAGAGTAACGCCCATATGCTTAGACATTCTTTACTACTCATCTTTTAGAAAACGGAGCGGATTTGCGAATTATTCAGGCCTTATTAGGTCATAGTTCAAGCAAAACAACAGAAATTTATACACAAGTGACAACAAATAATTTGAGGTCTATCCAAAAATCTGCTAGATTTGTGAGTAAAAGTGAAATATACCCAATTGGGTATATCCAATTGATGCACAAGTTGAAAAAAACTCTCTTTAATGAATATCGATAAAAAAATAGTTCAAAAATTAATAGAAGAAGTTTTAGGTTCTGAATTTGAAATCAATGGAATTCACGATTCTAGCAAATATATTTTTGTTAATTGGAAACATAAAAAATATGATGCCGATGATGAGAGAGGACATCGTATTGGAGTTGGACCTGTAGCGTATAATAAACTGACAAAAGAATATAAACTTCTTGGTAGCGGAGAAATGGTATACGGAGATTATATGGATTATCTGAATGAAGGTGTTGAGGAATTTGATGATGAAATCCCAAGCTTAGAACAAATAAAAGCTGGAATTTTACGACGAAAGTATGTCAATAGTGAGGATATAGGGTATTTAGGATATATATTGGAACAAGAGTTAGGCCCATTAAAATTTTATTCTACTTGGGTTAAAGAATTAAAAGACGAGCCTCACGAAATAATAAATACGGATAATAAAGAAGCGATTAAAAGACTTATCAATTTTTGGAATGAAATTGGTTTTGAATATCGAAAAAAATCCGAATCGGAATTAATTATTTGGAAAGAACAAAAACCAAGTGCATAACACTATATATAGCAAATAAGGCAATTAGTTTTTAATCAAAAGGTATCTGTCTATTTGCAAAATCACCAAATCTTTTGATTTGGTGTTAAAAGAAAAAAATAAAACAAAATGCAAAAGATTTGGCTTGTGGCTAAACCGAAAATAATCACTTGTTTTCTGCCCTACTTGCCATATATTTAACGTTGTAAGCCATTTAAAATAAACTATGCAAGCAAAAGAACATTACGAAAAACACCTTGCAAATTTTTACTCTTGGATGGTTGGAGAATTAGAACCAAAATCAGTCGAATTTCAAGAGTTATTAAGTTCTAACGGAATTAAGCCTATAACAACAAAAACTGCGATTGACTTAGGAGCTGGAAATGGAATCCAAAGTATTGCACTAAAGAATTCAGGATTTAAAGTTACAGCTGTAGATTTTAACGAACAGTTATTAAACGAGTTAAAATCTAACCCAAACGGAAATGATATTAAAATTGAATTGGCGGATATAACCAACGTTACAGAATTTGAAGCTCTTAAACCTGAATTAATAATTTGTTGTGGGGACACAATTACACATCTCGATAGCAAAAAGCAAATAGAAAAGCTGATTTCGGACGCGTCAAAAATTTTAGGAATTAACGGACATTTGATTTTAACATTCCGTGATTACACAAATGAGTTAACTGATGAACAAAGATTTATACCTGTAAAAAGTACAAAAGACAGAATTCTCACTTGCTTCTTGGAATACACCCCAGAAAAAGTCAAAGTGACAGATTTACTGCACGAGAAAGTGAATGAAAAATGGACTCAAAAAGTAAGTGCTTATGAGAAAGTTAGGATTAAGCCAACAGAAATTGTAAAGATGATTGAGCAAAACGAAATGAAAATCAAACTGAATAAGTCAATTAGTCGAATGCAAACAATTATAGCAGAAAAAACGGCTTACAACAACGTGTATAAAACATAGCTAGTTAGTGCTAAACTGAAAAACTTGTGCCTATTTACAAAGACCGCCAAATTTTTAAATTTGGCTTTTAAAATAAAAAAATAAAAACAAAAGATAAAAATGTGGCTAATTGCTAAACCGAAAATTAGTACTTTTTAATACGATACGTATCATACACCAACCGTTGCCAACAATACGAAAAATGAAAATCGGAACTAAAATATTAATCCTTTTCTTGACTTTAAATTTTCTTTCCTGCAAAGGAATTACTCAAGAAACGGAAACTAAAAAACCGACAACTGAAATTAATTTTTCGGACACGGAAAAAAGTTCTATTCCAAAACCAATTGGAATTATAAATGATTACGGACAAATTTTTACGGAATCACAACGGACTGAATTATCGAAAATTCTTTATGATTACGATATTGAAACGACAAGACAAATTGTGGTGGTTACAGTTGACAGCATAAAACCATATAACGACATCCAAAAATTCGCAACGGATTTAGGACAAACTTGGGGAGTTGGAACAGCCGAAAAAAATAACGGATTGACAATAGTTGTGTGTAACCCTTGCAGGCAAATCGGAATTGCGACTGGAACTGGAACTGAATTGATTTTGACTGACGAAATTTGTAAAAAAGTAATTGAAGAAAAAATAATACCTGAATTTAAAAACGGAGAATTTTATAGCGGAATTAAAAAAGGTGTGATAGAATTAATAGAAAAGTGGAAATAAGTACTGTTGGCAACACCGTATAAAAATAATTGCGGTTTAGTGCTTAATCAAAGGTCGTTGCGGGTTTGTATGCAACAACGTTATGAGGTATTAAAAACAACTTTCACGGAAAATAGGGGCATTTGGATAATAAAGCTTATGTATTTTGCTAAAACCAGATTCAGTATAAAAGCATAGTTATGAAAAAACAGTTAACATATATAGATGACAAATCATCCAAGTTTTGGGTCATTGAGGTAATTACCAATGCGCATACCGTAACATTTGGAAAAATTGGGACCAGTGGTCAATCAAAAACAAAAACCTTTACCGATAATGCTGAAGCCATACATGATGCCGAAAAATTAGTGAAAGCTAAAACGAAAAAAGGATACAAAGAAGTATCAGAGGAAAAGGAAGAAAAATGGTTTGAAAAACTAAAAAAAAGAGTTTATAAAGTATACAAATCGGGTATTCTTAACTATTCACCTAAGTCCTATTGCTACATTCAACTAAACTGGACTGATCAAGGTTATGGATTAGGATTGAGCACTGACCCAACTGATGACTTTTGGGAATATCAGGATGATCCAGAAGCAAACAAATATGACTGGACCTTGGAAGGTGTTTATCGCGAACTAGAAAACATTCCTTTTGAAGATGATGAAGGGTATAGGATAGAGTTTGAAAGAGAAGAATGGCCTTTTGATGAGGATGACTGCCGTAACCTTGAATGGTTTCTAATTCGTGTGATTCTTGGGATTACCTTTCTGAAGTTGGAAAAGGATAAAGACCTACAAAAACATCTCTCAAATATAAAGGTCATTGATGTTATCTCTTTGGAGAGTTACCTCTCTACATTTGATTATCACCTCCCAGAGAAAAGTATAAGACAAAATATAGTCAATGCGCTCATAGAAAAAGAGGAGGACAAAAAATTGGTGTTGGATTTATGGGCAGACCAACTTAAAAATGAGGGGGCGAAGTTTTTGAACACTTTTGAAAGAGAAATTTCAGAAAATGTTGAACTGGTAGAAGATACCTTTCAGGATGTTTATCATTCTGTTCTGGATTCATTTGCGAAGTTGGAATTATTTACCTCTAGTGAAACGTATGCGCAAAAAATAATTGATACTCTAGAAAATAGATTAACAGATACCCTACAAACCGAAGAAGAAAGCAATGATTTATTAGAAAAATCCTGCAATATGATTGGGGTTTCCTACAGTGAACTTGAAGATTATCAAAAAGCAATTGATTGGTACACAAAAGGACTAAAACTGAAATCAAATGGAGACAGCTTTCTAAACCTTATGGAACTTTATGCTACCAAAAAAAGAGATTTTAATGCACTCATAAAACTTGGTGAACAATACCCTCAAAAAGATACTGATCATTTGTTTAACAAAAAACATTACTTAGGAATAGCTTACATCCACATTGGAGATCAGGAAAAAGCAAAAAGCACTTACAAGCAAGTATTAAAAATTGTTGAAGGAGATGAAAACATCGGTAAAAAAGAAAAAGTTATTCAAACACTACAAAAGCTATCCAACACAAATACGCCAAATAGTGAGGTTGTTAAAGAAATTTTATCATGGTTTAACAGCGATAACACCGCTAAAAATACGCTTTCTGATAATCAAGAATGGTGGAAAACAGTGCCAGATGAAATTAAAAATTTATTATTGATGATGAATGGGATATTCAATTCTGACTTGAATAACACATCTAACACCGTTATTGAGAAAATAATCTCAATAGAAACTCTATCCATTAGTAACAAAGGGTTAACAGACATCTCATTTATTAGCAAAATGACTGGCTTAGAATATCTAAATTTAGACTACAACGAGATAACGGACTTAAGCCCACTTGAGAATATAACAGGTCTTAAGCAACTAAGTATTTCGAATAATCCCATTGCCAGTCTTACACCTATTTCTAAATTAATACAATTAGTAAAATTAGATGTCAATGAATGTGAAATCCAGAGCTTAGCAGGGATAGAACAACTGAAAAAACTAACTGATCTAGAAGTCAAAGAAAATGACCTGAAAGACATTCTACCCATTGCTAATCTTTCTAGTCTAGGAAAGCTAAATCTTTACAAGAATAGTATCAAAGATATTTCTCCTTTAGAAAATTGTGTGAAGTTAGAATATTTGAATCTAGAAGAAAACAAAATTGAAACGGGAGTAGAGAGAATTACTCAACTGCCTTTATTATCAGATCTAAGGTTAGATAATTGAATCAGTAACAAACACCTCATAACACAAAAGTAAAAAACATTAAAACGATTTTTTACTTGAATCGTTAGCCACTATTAAATGAACCTTAAACTCTGGAATATAATTTTAATATCAATACTGTTTTTTGCTTGTCAAAATGATCGAAATCTTGAAGGAAATTATTCCATTTGTCATAATGGAGAAAGAATTGAAATAAAACTACCCAATGATGCGGTATATCCAATTGTTGGCAACAATTAAAACTAACTTAAAATGATTACGTCCAATCCCGTTTTATTCACTATTATGTGTGTATTTGGTCTGCAAGCATTGGTTTTAAGTGGGTTAATTGCTTTTAAACGCCCCAGACGACTCGCTAATATTTTTCTAGCTTTACTAGTCTTTTTTTTTGCATTTATTGTTGTAAATATTGTTTTAGTAAATGTATTAAAAGATCAGGGATTATTATATGTATTTCGCTATATTCAATTAGAAATGCTCTTTGGTATTGGCCCCTCGCTCTATTTTTACACAAAATGTATTAGTGATCCAAATTTTGAATTTAAGCGAATACATTATCTGCATTTTTTTCCATTAGTTTTGGAGTTTATTTTTTACAGAACTACTTTTTACAGAACTGGATCTGATGGTTTGTATTTAGATGTACTACCAACCTATTCATATGTATATTTAACCCAACAATGGCTAGGAGTAATTTCTATTCTTGTTTATAGTTTTATTTCATTAACCATTTTAGTAAAACACCAGAAACAGCTTAAAGAATATTATTCAAAAATTGATAATCTTACTCTTAGATGGCTCCAAACTCCAATAATTATTTATGCTTCCTATTTTGTTTTATGGAATGTTATAACGGAAATAGATCGATTTGTCTTCGACCGTAGTTTAAGAGAATACTATTTTTTGCCGAACTTTGTAATTCTATCTATAGCAACGTGCTGGATAGGATTTAAAGGTTATCTTCAAAAAGAACGCGATTTTGTTTCCTTAAAACAATTTCCAAAAAAAACTAAAGCAAATTTCGTTGAGAAAGACAAAGTTTTCATATCAAGACTTAATGAGTTAATGGATGCTCAAAAACCTTATCTTAACCCAGAATTAAATCTTAACATACTTGCTGAGTCGCTTAATATGAAGCCTAAACTAGTATCTTTAAAAATCAATCAAAATTATTCTCAAAACTTCTATGATTTAGTTAACTCTTACCGGGTTAATGAATTTAAACAACTTGCTAAATCCTACAATTTTCAAAAATTCTCTGTTTTAGGTTTAGCTTTTGAAAGTGGATTTAATTCTAAATCTACTTTTAACAATGCTTTTAAAAAAATCACACAACTAACTCCTACACAGTATATTAAAAAATTAAAAAACAAGTCCTAATAGAAGCATCTGGACGATTAGCACTAAAATGATGTATAGTTTTGCACACAAATTCAAAACATCATGAATAAATATTATATCGTAATTTTAATTTCTTTAATACTTAGTTGTAAAAACACAAACCAAACTAATTTTAAAGTTCAAAATCAATTTTCAAAAACAGATGTATTATCTGATCTAGAATTTTTAAAAACCTCTCTAGAAAACACGCATATCAACCTATACGCATACACAAGCAAATCTGAATTTGAAGAAAACTATAGCAAAGTTAAACATGAAGTTAAAAAGGATAGCTTTAGTATTTTAGAAGGTGTAAAAATATTTCAAAAAGTTGTATCAAAAGCTAATAATGGACACACAAGGATTCCATTTCCTGTCCAATCCTATATTTCCTTTGCTCAAAATGGTGGTACTATTTTCCCCCTAGAAGTAGCAATTGAAAATGGTAAGGTTTTGATTAGAAAAAACTGGTCAAAGAACTTGGGTATAAAGATTGGCGATGAATTAACAAACATTAATAATATACCAATAAACAAAATTCTTAAGAAAATATACCCTCAAATTTCGGCTGAACGTTTGTATTTTAAAAATGTACAGTTAGAAAATTTAACTCTTCCTAGGTTTTATTGGCTAGTCTTTGGAGAGCAAATCACTTTTAAAGTAAAGGTCATCCAAAAAGGGGAGCAATCAACATACAGGCTTAAATCTATAAAGGCTATAGAAGAATATGAAATGAAACGTGATGATATTATAAAGCATGATAAACTATTAAAAATGCTCTCAAATAATACAGCATATATAAGACCTGGAGATTTTGGCGGAAATTTAGATAAGTATAAACAGTTTATAGATTCTTCATTTATAGAAATAAAAAATAAAAAAAACTTGATTATCGATTTAAGAAATCACTCAGGAGGTGATGATGAGTTTGGAGATTATTTAGTTTCTTACATTGCTAACAAACCTTTTCTATGGTCATCTAAGTTTCAACTTAAAACTAGCACTTTACTAAAAGAACATACTAGACAAACCAAAGATACTACTCAAAGATATTGGAAATATATCTTGGAGCATAAAAATGGAGAAATTTACGATTACGATTTTGGTTTTTATAAGCCACAACCTATAGCTAAACGTTATCAAGGCAAAGTATATGTATTAGTCAATCGCCAATCTTATTCACAATCTACAGTTACTACTGCTCAAATTCAGGATCACGGTTTTGGTACTATAGTAGGAGAAGAAACAGGAGAATATCCTAACCTTTATGCTTCTATTTTTAATTATAAATTACCTAAAACAGGTATAAGTGTGGACATATCTAAAGGAAAAATTAATCGAGTAAGTGGTATTGATAATAACAAGGGTGTTGTTCCCAATATTATTATTAAAGATCATCTTTTAGATGAAAAAGATGAGATTTTAGAAAGGCTCTTAAAAAAAATAGAATAAAATAAAAAATTAACTATTGCCAACAACGTGTATTTTTTTTGCGGCTGAATTAATTAGCTTTAGATTACGACAGAATTATACCCGCGTACGATTCTGTAACGAAACCATAGCCCAAACCGTTTTAGGTAATGTATGAAATGAATTATGGATAAAAAAATAATTATGTTAATTTTACTTACTACATTGTTTTATGGATGTAGTGAAAAAGAGAATATTGAAGGACTTTGGGTTGTTAAAAATGTTCAAGTAGGTGATAAGAAAATGACTCCAAATGCTAGATGGACTAGGTTTAATAATGATTTTACACAACAAACTGGAAACGGATGGTTTCAACATTCAAATGGAACTTGGGATTTTAATAAAAATTCAAGAGAATTATTAATTAAAAACACCAATGGATTAATTGATCAAAATGAACCGTTTAAAGTTTCTTTTGATAATAATAAAATGATTTGGAAACGAATTGAAGAAGGACAAAATGTGGTAGTCACTTTAGAGAAAACAAATGAACTCCCAAAAACTTATGGAGATCATTTATTAGGTCTTTGGAAATTAGAAAATTCAAAAGGAAATGGTGTTTTCTTTGATGAATCAGTTGAAAATAATGAATATTTATTTTTACGTTGGGACAAAAAATTCCTAATTAATTCATCAAACGGAAAAATAAATGGTGTATACAATGTTCATGGACACAAACCTGAAATTGAATTAATCCCTTATAACAGTAAAATTAAAAGAAGTTTTTGGAAAGTTGATTATAATAATGAACAAATATCCCTTAAACTTTTGAATTCAGACAGTCTAGTTACGAAAAGCTTTGTTAGAATACACGAGTTTCCAAGAAATTAAAACTACCTACAACAACGGTTATAATCAATTTTATTCTCGCCTATTTCAGAAAATCCTTGCATATTTTCAGTTTGCCGTGTACTTGCAAAGTTAAGTCCTAAACCACGCAACTATTCATAGCCGATAACGTTGACCGATTTGGTGAAATTATGAAAGACTTGATGAAATGGATGAAAAATTAAAAGCAACTGTTGCCAACAAGGTGTATAGTTTATTGCTTTGGGTTTTCATTTCGGAAAATCACTCGCAAAAGAACTATCGGCAATTTTATTTATTAAATTAGTCGCTAAACCAAACGCAACAAACCATACGCATACCGTTGGCAAAAATATTCGAGGGATATTCTTCAAAGCAACCTTTACCTAATCAGACTCACTTTTTTTACGATTACACGTCAAAATTTGATTGAATTTAATAAATGACGAGCAATATTCTTGGCGAAAATTCTATAGAGAAATTATTCTTTACTTTTGAATTTGACAAAAAAAGAGTTTCTAATTCATGAGTACTACACAACCAACCAAGAATACAGTAAAAACAGTATGGCATACATGTATCAGTAGTTCTGCATGGCGTTGGTCTCAGAAAGCAATTATATTGATCATTTTTTCTTTAGTAGCAAATCATTTAGCAGCGAGTGATAATTTTCTGGATAGTGAATCGTATAGATTTCCCATAGAAGGTTTTATGTCGACTATTGTTTTATCTATTCTCGTTGGAATCATAGCGGATATCAATTTTAGATTTTATAAGAAAAAATATTTCTCTAAAAAGGTAGAAATTGTCACTATCGCAAGGTTTATGGTTTCTACTCTAGGATGTATTACAATCATGTATATCCCTATAAATATTATTATAGATAAAGTTGTAGGTGGACAGACAGTGTTCTATTATTTATTAATTGGTTTACTAATTACGTTATTATTGTGTTTTATTTTCATAGGTTTATTGTATGCTCAAGACATATACAATTTATATAAGTTATCTATAAGAGAAGCTGAAATTACTATTGATAGCGGCGCGAAAATAAAGAAGCTTACCTATGAAAATATTGCGTGCTTTTACAGCGAAAACAAAATTGTGTATACTGTTCAAAATGACGGCACAACAATTAATACCGATTTTACATTGAATGAGCTCGAAGAAAAAATAAACGATCAATTGTTTTTTAGAGCCAATCGGCAAATTATCATTCACAAAGATACTATAGACCTAATTGAAAAGATTGAAAATGGCAAGTTGCGTATTCGGTTAAAAGCTTTCATTAAAAAGGATACGATTGCTGAAATTAATATCAGTCGTTACAAGCGAAAAGCATTTATGGATTGGTTTCAATAAAAGATGCCAAAAACTACCGACTATTCAGTTATGAATTTCGACCATTCAGTAAAAACATAAGCGTTTAAAGGGGTTTTCAGAGATTTTGTTCATTACTTCGTTTAGAATTTAAAATCAAAAAACAATGAACAAAATCACCTTACGACAAATATTAATTCCTTCAATTACCTTTGCAATCATCTGCTTTTTATGGTTTGGACCAATTAATTTAAGTTTCCTTCCAAATATTATTGCTTCAATACTAATCATCATAGCAAATTACATAGAATACAAAGGAAAAGCATTTTCAGAACTTGGGTTTCAACGCGAAAAATTTACAACCAAAAACATTTTCGTACTTGCTCCATTAGTTGCACTAGGACTCTTTGTTTTTTATTTTTTTGCATTGGTTCCTGTAATTACAAAACTAACTGGAGTTCCTATAGATTATTCAAGTTTTGATGAATTAAAAGGAAATCTTCCTGCCTTATTAGTTACTTTATTAATAGTGTGGGCCACTTCAGGATTTGGAGAAGAAATAATCTTTCGCGGTTATTTTATGCGACAATTTGTAAAATTCTTTGGAGAAAGCAAAATCAGTATAGTGCTTAATATTGTCCTAGTTACTGGTTTTTTTGGCTTCATGCATTGGCAACAAGGCATTACAGGACAGCTTGTTACTTGGATTACCGGAGCACTCATAGCTCTGATATTCTACTTGCGTAAATACGATTTGTGGTTTGTTATTGCTGTACATGGTTTTTTTAACACCATTGCTTTAATTTGTGTTTACTTTGGTTTGGCGTAGCGATACTAAGTAATATGACGTATACCTTGGATGTACCCAATAAAATGTGCCTTTTTGGAACTATACTTTGTTATAAAAATGAAACAGAACTATGGCTATACCTGATGAGTTTTTGAGATTTAGACGAAGTTATTGTGCTTAATCTGAGTCGAAAAAATAATTGAGATAATTACAGTTGGTGTGTTTCGTACTTTAGCCAACATAGTATATACTTCATAGCTACTAATTGCTGATTTACGAAAATATTTGTTATCATTTTATTTGTTTTTAATTTACTATATCTTAGTACGTGAAATACGCTACAAAGCATATACTAATCTGTTATTTACAATAAAATGAAGTTCAGAAATAAACGCAGATTACAAATCCTGAAACAATATATTATTGGATGGACTATTGCGTTCATTTTTTTAAGTATTGTTCGGGGTGAAGGCACAAAAGAGTTGGGGTCTATTCAAATGGAAGTTTGGAGGGCGATCCTTGCTTCTTTTTTTATGGGACCCATTTTTGGAAGTATCTCAGGTATTGCTCAAATATTGACCGAAGAACACGGATATAAACAGATAGCATTTCAAAAGTTGTTGATTCTTCGTTTTCTATTTGCTATTCTATTTGTTGCATCTATTATACTATTAGCATATTTTATCTTCGGTGAAGATATTGGGCTTCTTCAGTTTGCATTTGAACCTGGTAGTTTTGCTATTTATTTATATATAGTATCTGTCGATATTTTCATGTTTGGTCTAAGGCAAGTAAATCTCTTTTTGGGAAGTGATAATTTATGGAAACTTTTTCGCGGCAGATTCTATACGCCCCGAGAAGAAAAGAGAATTTTTATGTTTCTTGACCTTCAGTCCTCAACAATGCATGCCGAAAATTTAGGTCACGTTGAATACAGCAAAATGATTCAAGACTGCTTTATTGATTTAGGAATCTCTGTCGAAAGCGAAGCCGAAATCTACCAATATGTTGGCGATGAAGTAATATTGACATGGAAGCTTCAGGACGGAATAAGAGGGCAAAACTGTCTTAAAGTCTATTTCAATTTTAAACAGCGATTGAATAAACGAAAGGAGTATTACCTAAAGAATTATAATTGTATCCCACATTTTAAAGCAGGAATGAATTCGGGTATTGTTACTGTGGCTGAGGTAGGTAAATACAAAAAAGAAATTGCATATCATGGAGACACTATAAACACAGCTGCAAGGATTCAAGGTCAATGCAATGAACTTAAGCAAGAGTTTTTGATTTCTGAGAGTTTAAAAAACGATTTGAATAATTTAGGTTTTGTTTTTTCTGAACTTGGCAGTATAGAACTCAAAGGAAAAGGAAGCCAAACACGTCTTTATGCAGTTAATCAAACAAATAGTAAATAACACTATGTAAAAAGCATTAAAACGCTTTTACATTTAACGTTATGAACAATCAAAATACAAAAGAGTAAAAACATCCATTAAGAATGAATTTAGCACAAAAATTGGGGTTTCAGGAAAATGCAAAATTATTGATAATCCATGCAGACGATGCAGGACTTTCGCATTCTGAAAATATAGCAACAATTCAATCACTAGAGAAAGGTTTTGTGAATTCATATAGCATAATGGTTCCGTGTCCGTGGTTTTATGAAATGGGAGTATTTGCAAAAAATAACCCACAATTTGATAATGGAATTCACTTGACACTAACCTGTGAATGGGAAAATTATAGATTTGGGCCTGTTTTACCTGTTTCTAAGGTTCCAAGTTTGGTTGACGAGAATGGTCATTTCTACAAAAAAAGAGAACAACTTAGAAAAAACGCATCTGCCGAAGATGTTAAAAATGAGTTGCAAGCACAAATCGAAAAAGCAATCAAATTTGGATTAAAACCAACACACATTGATTCGCATATGTATAGCATTGGTACAAGTCCTGAGTTTTTTGACATATATAGAGACTTAGGGAAAAAATATGATCTTCCTGTTTTAATAAATAAACAATTGATGAAAATGGTTGGACTAAATCCTGAATTAAATATTAAAGAAGGAGATTTTCTAATTGACAGGACTTATGTTGGAGAACTTGAACATTTCGAGGCTAATAAACTAAACGACTATTACAATTCAATTTTAGAAAATTTGACAAGTGGATTGAACCTTATTTTAATTCATCCTGCATTTGATGATAACGAAATGAAAGGAGTAACCGTTAACCATCCAAATTTTGGTTCTGAATGGAGACAAATCGATTTTGACTTCTTTACAAGTGAGCAAAATAGGTCGAAACTTAAAAAGAACAATATCGAATTGGTTACTTGGAATGATATTAAAAAAAGTGCATAACAATATATCCTGTGTAAAGCCCTTTACTAATTCATAAAAATACGATATTTTAATATTCTAAGTAGCTTATATTAATGATTTTACATTGTTGGTATTCACTTCGTCGTATATCCTTACCATAGCAGATACAAACAGAACTGGTATAAAACATATCTGATCCTATACATAAAAACCCCATACGACTAGTCGTATGGAGTTTTGGTTGGCTCGCCTGTTTTTACATATGTATTACATATCCGTAATATAATCTAGTGATAATGTTAATGTTCTTAATCGAATTAATGGTTTTGGTTGTGCAGTTAGATTAGAAAATATAGTAAGATCAAACCAAAGTGATGCTTCGGTATTATCTACTTGATTTGTACTATACCATTCTTTAATGCTATTTGCCCAATCAGAAATCATTTGTTTGAGTGCTTTATCCGATCCATCACCTAGTACTTGTATTGCTTGTAATGGTTGCATAATTACCGGAAGAAAAATATCACTTAGCTTGCTGTTTGCCTGATAGCTATAATTAGCATTCATCAAAATACTAATAGTATCCTGGGAGTTTTCTGCTAATAACGTATCAAATAAAATGGTAAGCTGTTGTTCTAATGTTCCAACATTCGGGCTGGACGGATTATTTATCGTTGCAATATTTAGTGGTTTGCTACTATCTATTGTTGGGTGAAAAGCATTTGAAAACCCAATATTACCTGTCGTATATACAAAATCATCTGCAGATGGTTTACCGGGCACCAATTCTACATTACGCTTCAAGTTTGCAGTGGTATCAGCATCCTGTCTGTTTAGGATATTCATCGTAGGGATAAGTACCTCACGATTTGCTATAGATTGCCCAATAGAAGCTTCAAGGATTTTCCCTGTATCTTTAGAAGTATAATAATAACTATAACTGGCTCCATCCTCGGGATCAATAGAAATTGCATTGTAATCAGGTATGTTTACAATTGGGATACCTATTCCTTCTGGTACTGTACCAAAAATATTAACTAATAATACTCCTGTATTGGTTTCTATTGTTGTAGAGCTTTCTTTGATATAAAAAGAATATGGATCTGCAGTATAGCCTTGTTTTAATAGCTCATTAAAAGTATTAAGAGCAAAGCCATTACTGTTTTCTGCGGCATCTGCCATTTTGGAAACCATTTTATTATAAGAGGATAAGGCTACTGCTGCTGATTCGAACTGAGAAGCATCTGTAGTCGTAGCATCGATCTTGATTAATGTATCATTAAATACCTGATTGATGTTAGGAAAAACAGAAATGAACTCGGCCATCTGCGCAAATGCATCTTCAAAACTGACAAGAGCTTTAGCTATATTTTCCTGAACATTAAATAGAATCTCAAAATCAACCTGATCCTGAGGATAGTGGAAGGATTGAGAATACGTAATCTGGTAATTCCAATTCAGGATATCAACTACCGTATTCGTATTGGTCGTATAAGGATAAGAACCTTCTTGCTTAACCATTGCAGGTGCAGTAGGGAAGGACCTTAAAATCAAAGGAACTTTAAAATTGCCTAATGAAGTTTCTAATGGATTGGTTTTACTTTTTGAAATAAAACTTAGCCATGAAGAAGCTTTATAATCTTCGATTCCCGGAACCGAACTAATTTGATGCTCGATAGCAAAACCTGCATAGGTAATATCCAGATCTACATAGGATAATACTTCATTCTCGGTACCTCTAATGATATCTGGAGAAGAAAGCAGGAAGGGCAGCTTGGCATCTTTACTTTCACTTAATGCCAATTTTGGCGAACTTAGACTAAAGGATGAACTGAAGTTACCGCCATCAACGTTTTTCTGTACAGTATGACTTAGTGGAGGTGTAATAACATTTCCAACTTCATCAAACAATGTATCTGTTATAGTTACTATAGTTTTGTCGATTACAGCATCGGCACTTAATTTTAAACGCACAATTCGATTATTCTCGCTAAGTAATGAAGCATTTAAAACATTTATATCATCAGAAACGGTATAATTGCCTATTTTTTCTGCTTCTTCTTTACTCATAAAATTAGAGAAGAAAAGATACACTATAGTAGCTTCTTCCTGATCTAATTCTACCCCCATAAAGACAAAGTTCAGATTGATATTTCCGTATAGTTGAGGAGTATCTGCATCTTCGGGAACGGTATCTGCCTGTACTGTGGCAGCAAATTGAATTCCGGCACGAGTGGTATATGCATTACTAAGTTTAACCAATAATTGCTGTAAGAAGGTTTCCTGAATATTAGATGTATCTGCTGTCTGCCCTGCAAAAACAGGTACCATTGATAGCTTAAGGATTTCTGCCAGGCGTTTTTTGTTAGCCAACATATCAGTAAGGAATGTTGTGCTTCCGAAATTATCAACTAATTGAATAGCAGCTGTAAATTCTGGAGTTAATACATCATCGATACTCGAAAAGATCTGTTTACCCCAAAGATCCATATCAATATTTTTAAAATCAGTATAGGTAGAAGGAGTAGAGAAATCTATACCTGTCTTAGGGTTAAAATAATAGATAGGAATGTGATCTTTTGTCTCTAGCTTATTTGATATTGGTTTTGGTGCAAAAATCACTGGGTTACTGGTATCGTTGACCTCATATCCAATACTGGTAGCCGAATCAAGACCTAATCGAGTAGCCCATATTTCTGTACCCCCGGCATTACTTAGATTCTCATCACGGTCTACACCAGAAGTAACTTTAAGTTGATATACATCATTTTTAGATAAAGCAGTTTCAAATCCAGCAGCAAAGTCTTCTAAACCTGTTGTTTTTCCTGCTTCTGCTTTTGATAAAGGCGGAATACTAGTACTGGCAGACTTAATGCCTCCGGTAGTTTCAAAATCACCAGAAATAGAACCTCCGATACGCTCGATGGTAAAACTTAACTCTAATCTAAATATTTGATCGGTATTTACCTGTGCAGCATCTATGTCGAAAGATATGGTGTGATCACCATCTGGTGTTGCAGTAGTAATTTCACCCAAACTACGATTGGCTAAGAATAGATAGATAGAAGCAATCCATTCTTGAACCAGGCTGTTTACATCATTTTTACTTAGTACAAAAGGATCAGAAGTTAATGTAGGCTCTAATTGAAAAGCAATACCATTAGGATCTGTTAACTGGTACCAAATCTGAGTGTAAGTTTGTAAATCTCTGGTAGCTTGCTCTATCACTGTAGAGGTTGCCAGATCGGTATCATTATCAGCGCTAAATTTAGACCAACCGTTAAATACAAGAACATCGGTATCGCTAGGATTTGTTAAATCGGCTTTAACATTACTTATGGTAACTGTGATTTCTACATTTTCGGGAATGTTATCAACTGTAATGGTAACTGATTTTTTATCGGTATTAAGAACAATCGACTCGATATTGACATTTTGATCAATTGTATAATTAGTTTTGTCTATAGCACTGGTTTCATCTACAGTTACAGTATATTGACCTAGTATAGTAGTACTACTTTTTGCTGTTGTAGAGATTAGTCCCTGATAATAACTAGGGTCAAAATTTAATCCCATGTCCAGTTTAGCTTGTCCTTCTTCTCCGGTTACTAACCAGGAAGAACTGATTGAAGGCCACTGGTTAAGCCCAAGAATAGCATCTGTATATCCTGTTAATACAGGAGGTTCATTTAATGGTTCCTTACTGGTTGCAGATGGATCTGATAACTCGCTTATAATACTGTTACCATAAATATCCTGCCATGCAAAATTGACTTGCAGAATATCGCCTAACCCTAAATATGGACTGTCGTTTCCATCTGGCAGATCATTTTCTGAAGCGACTACCTCTTTACTAAAACGAGTATAAGGTATACTTACCTGATAGTCCCAGGTATCATCAGCTGTTAGTGTTTTTGGAACCTGGATTTTATCGGTACTCTCTGTATCTTCTGCGTCTGTTGTCGGACCAGAAGGTAAACCAATATTACTACTGTTAAAATAATCATTAGCTACCACTTGGTAGGTTAGTGAACTATAGACATTTTGTAAGAATAGTTCTCCAAAATCTGCTGTTTTTGGATTATCGGGAACAGGAGCAGGTATTGGTCGTATTGCATCTATAGAAGTAGTGCCTGCTGCAACGGTAGCTGTTCTGATTTTTGGACCACCGGTACTTGTAATGTCTTGACTATCGGCAAATATCCCAACAACATCCTGATTGTAATTGGCTATAGAAGAAATATTCTCGCCATAAAAATCGGATAATGAAGTGAAGGTAGTGCCGCCAGGGCTGGTACCTACGGTGATCGTAAGCTGTGGTAAGAAAATAGAATCAAACAAGTTTAGTTGATCAGGTAATTCACTACCTGATTTCTGTTTGTTGATTTCCTGTATAGCAGCAACAGTAGTCTCAAAACGAGTAGCAATTTCCTGAAGCGTATTACCACCAACTCCAACTTCATAGATGCCTTCATTGATATTTAACTTAATTGTAGATCTAAGGATCAACTCCTGATTGTCGGTAGCTATATCGGCAATATTTCCGTAGTAAGCATAGGCCAGTTCACGTAGTGTTTGTGTATTAGTAGATGCTAATTTTATGATATTAGGATTTGATTGCGCAAAGAGTACAGAGTTATCTTTGTTAATAGCCTCTCCATTAGCAAAAACATTCATATATGAAGTTATTGTATTTTGAAGACTTTCTTCAGAAGGTTTGTTATACATTACAATAAATGATAATGTCGCCTCACCGTTATCATCAAAAATACGATCTGGAAGCCCTTGTTTACTATCTGCATTATAGTAGTATAAATAATAGCCTCCGTTTCTGGTAATACTGGCTTGCCATAGTAAACGTAAGAAGTCTGTTTGCGTATTGAGCAGTCGCATTTTTTCGTCTTCAGTAAGTGCTGCACTTTTTAGCATGAGATCAAAAGCCATATCAGGCCTGGTTTCCGTAGAAAGGTTTACCTGGGCTAATCCCATAGTGAGTGCATTTTGTGCATCTGTCTGGATACCGTCTGGTGTACTTCCATTAGAGTCAACTGCATAAGCAGGGATCAAGCTGGCAATTAACGAATTGTTATCCCCAATTTCGCTAACTATTTTTTCAAGAATATTAGCGTTATTACTGTTTGCCCCAACCACTTCATACGTGGTTTGTGTGGATGGACTATCAGAAACTACAGGAACTTTCTTTATAGTAACTTCTACCAGAGATCCAAGTCCATAATATGCAACATCATGATTGATCATTTTTTTAGATACCTCATCATATTGGCCTGTTAAAAACTCCATTCTTGGATTAACCGCTCTGGTGCTTAGATCCGGTAGTTGAAGTAACGTATCTGGTAATGGCCATAAACTTAATGCTGGTACTCCAGGAGGAGTACCTCCATACGGTAAGTTAATAGAAGAAGCAGCATTCCAAACAATCTCTGATGTATATGGATAACTAGCTTCACTATTTGTAAACAAATCATTAACACCTAAGAAACTAAGACCTGTGTTTAGTTTGTTTTTGGTAGCATATTCAGCAACCTTATTTATACGAGTTGCATCATCACTATCGGGTTTAATAGTGATCACCATTTTAGAAGGATCACTACCATTAAACGCTAACCATTTTAGAGTATCTGATTTTTTGCTAAAGGTAATTTCAAAATTATTACCTTCTGTAAGAGTGGGGATAGGAAACTGCTGACCATCTAGTGCATATAGTCCTGCGGATTCGAGATCCCCGTATGATAAAACACCTTTATTATCTTCTACCCACATACCTTTATAGTTTGGAGTGACTCCATCTACCGGAAGTTTAAGACCAGCCAGGTAATATCGAGAAGTCATACCAGACAAGTGTTGTATGCCTTGAGTAGCTTGAATTTCTTTAAGTAATTCTCCTACTTTAAACTGTTCCAGATTGGCCATATCCAATGTAGCAGAATCAAATAGATCTGCAATCTCACCATTATTATAAGTTTTGTCAATTGGTTTCTTGGCCAGATCCTTTTGAGTAACATTGAATTTAGAAGCAATACTTCTCAGGCTATCTCCTTCAATAGTAGGATATGTAATTAAAGGAATACTCAATGTAGCGACAGGAAGTAATAAATTTGCTATAGAAGCAATACCACCATCAGTAATCAAAATATCGATATCAATTTGATTTCCTTTTGGCACGGTATCATTGATAGCATCAACAACTTCGGTTAAAGATTGAGAAGGTAAAGTGGTGTAATCGTATGTATAATTGTTATACGTAAAACTAATAGCGATACCTTCTAGCAGAATGTTTTGAGCTTTTTTGTTTAGCATTGCCAGGCTATTTCCATCAAAACTCTTTCCGTAAATGGCTTGATTAGCAATACTGTCAAAGGTATCCCCCTGTTGTACAGTATATGTACTATTAGGGATATGCATGGTTTTACCAGAATTTAATGCTATTCCAGAATTATCATTAAAAAGCTCATCAACAGTATAGGCCATTTCGCCAGAAAGATCACCATTATCATTAATCCATTTTACTATACTATCTGGACTATCCCCATTATTGGTGTAATATTTAAAATCTTTTAAAGAATCCTGAGCATTCTGAACCATTTGTTTGGCAATCAATAAGAAATAGTCACTAAATACAAAATTACCTACAGAAATATCTTCCCCTTCTGCAAAGGCAGCAAAAGTAGCAGGATCTTTCTCTTGCATCTGGATTGCTAACTGATCGAAGTATTTTCTAAGATCACTTATATATGTAGAAGAAATAGTGTTATAACTTTCAAAATCATAAGTTACTCCTTTATAATCGGTACCATAATCTGGTGTCGATAATTCTAATGATAATGCCATTGGGAAGAACGTGGCATTGACATCTGTTTCTTGTTGTGGTTGTTCTTGAATAAGCAAATTAAACTGATCTGTCATAAAAGAATCGATAGCCTCTGTTGGAATTGGACTAGGATTTGAAGGATCACTAAAATAAGCTAATAATTGCGTTAATTGTGAGCTGGTAACAGGAGTAGTATCTACTTGCTCACTAGAGATAGGACCATTCTGAAGTGCAGCGACTGTCCATCTAAAAATTTCTTTACTTAGTAATTCAAAAGAAGAATCAGCGGTGTCTTTAAAAGCTTTTTGATATCCATCTACACGATCCTCTTGTGGTGGTGTCATGGATTCTAAGAAGAGCATAGAAATATAACATGCTTGTTGCTCGCTTAGTTGAGTAGCTTTATCACCTGCCATAGTAAGTCCCAATCCCAAATATCCTGTTAGTGGCACAACTGCTGCTGCTTTTTCCAGGTTAGACCAATTTGGTGTTACCTGAGTCAATGCTACTGTAAGTGGGTTATGTAAAGCGATACGAAGTTGTTTCGCGTTTTGTAATTCATTCTGCGCATACGCTTTTAAAGCGATACCAGATGAGGCAGTTTGCCAAGGCGGATTGCTTGCTATTGCTTTGATCGTAATACTTTGACTGATGCTTGCAGAGAAACTGAAGTGCATCTTTATTTTAAATAACCCCAGGTTTATACTTACACTTAGTGAGACACTTACCGAGGCTGATAACTGAATTACAATAGGATCATATGGAGAAAAGGTTAATTGAGCCAATAACCTGATGTCAATATTAAGATCTGCCTTAATGATAGCAAAGTCAATAGTACCATATAGTTTTCCGATGACACCTACTGTACCTCTAAACCAGAAGTAATACGCTTCTGCTACCTGGGCATCATTAGATGAAGAGGTTGTTGTTAATTGATACGGATTAAACTTAGCTAGAACTCCTTCTAAAATTGCTACTGCAGTAAGGCTAAATCCTGCTTTCAAAATACCAGCATCAAAATCATACCCAAATCCAAACTGCATACCGAAACCAAATACCAAAACAGGATTAAAAGTACCATTAGTAGCATCTGGTACTTTATTGGTTGTAGCACTACTGAGTTTACCAAAATAAACTCCGGCAGAACCCATTACAGGAATCGGGATACCTATCGGTGTCCAAATCAGGGTTTGAAACGTGAATGATCGGGAAAAATCTTCTTTCCAGGGAAATCCTATATCTACCTGAAAATCACCATTGGTGAATAATTCTATGCCAAAAATTGGTAATGTAAGATTAACCTGACCTAACTGTATTTTTCGCATTACTGTGGGTAAAGCGATTTCTGCTTTATACAGCCCAATGGTATCGCTGATTTTTTTGTATAAAATCTGAAAATCCAGACCTTTAAAAATACGAGCGGGTTCTCCTTCGAGAGCTAGGCGTAGCGCATATAAATTAGGATCATTAAAAACGATCTGCATGGTGATAAAGTAACCACTGCTACTAGCTTCAGATCCATTTGCCAATGCCACTGCCGATGTAGATTTTTTATCTTCCTCAAGCTTAAGTACTCCAAAATCCATTCCTACCAGCCAGTTACTGTTAGCATCCAATTGGATACCGGGAATTTCTCCTGGCTCTGTAGATGGAAGATCTTCTCTCATAATTTTTATAGCATCCTGTACTTTTTCGACACTTTGAAAACCAGGAATTGTAACATGTTGACCTAATGCCAGTAATTTCAAATCAAGATATTTGTTACCTTGCCCCGAAGGAGAAGGCGTAGTTTCTGGTTTGGCGGCATCCCAGGTCAAAGGCTCCTTAGGTTTGTCTTGCCATAAGAAACTCCCATCTAAAGTAACCATCACCCCATTATCTTTTGGATCAGGTTGATTTGATTTGTAGGTAACCCCAATAGATTCTATAGTAGCGAATCCTAATGAAATAGGGCCTATACCCAGACTGAAACCAACCTGTTTTGATGTAAAATCATATTTTAGACTCAGATTGTTAAGTGGTATTTTATTGAGAAGGTCCCAGGGAGCAGCCAGCCCAAATTGAGTTCCTGTTGCCCAGGAAACCATTTTTTCTATCATACTACCTATGGTAGTAGATTCTGTAAAGCTTAATTCTGCTACATAATGAGGTTTTGCAGAGGTGCCGGTGTTTGTTACTTCACCTTTTAAGAATTCCCAGATAATCCCAAAGGATTTTACACTAGGATCGAAATCATAAAATGCCTGAAAATTAATACCCAACCAGGTAACATCAGCATTTATATTACCGTAATATCCTACTTCAGTTTTCTCATCTTTTTTACCATACGCTACCATAGCGCTACCTTCTACACTAAGATCAAGAAAATCAATCTCCCAGGGTTTAGCAGTTTTACCGCTAAACTCCCAATATTTGGTTTTTGATTGGATTTTAAAACCAAGGCCATCAATAGCATAATCAAATCCATCATTAGGTTTCCAGGCTGGTGCAATATAGAAAGTAAGTAACTGTCCAATTTCTAGAGCTCCAGAAGTCTGTGTTCCTGTAAATGTCCAACCATTTCCAGTAGCATAGGAAGATTGTAGTGATAGTCCAATTTTCATACTTTCGGGTAACACTACAAATTCACCTCCGATACTAACTTCATTATTACCTGTGTTATGAATTATATTAACTGTTAGTTTATTAATCGTAAAAAGTGGCCCTATAACTAATGGTTTATCAGCCTCAAGAATGGTATTTAACTGATAGTATTTTTCATTTGGTTTTAGGTCAAAGTCCAATAAGGTCACGGCGGTTTCTAAATCCAATGGTCCTGCTCCAAATAATTTCAGTAGGTCACTAAGCTGGATTACACCATCACTTAGACCTCCGTGGACTTTAAAATCGGGGTAGGTACCTAAAACACTAACAGTTCCTTCTCCTATTGTAAAATCACCGGTTACCGTAAATTCAATTTTTCTGTTCGTTACGTCCTGTACATTATAGACCTGTACATCTACGCTGGGATTAATTTGAAAAGGAGGGTTTGCAGACAATTCCCACGGTGTATCCGTACTCATTGCATACGACATATAATCAAATGCATGAGTTTGATTGTTATAGTTTAGTTGAATGTCTTTTAAGCCAAAACCTGCAATTCCATTCAAAGGAGGTTGAAGTACTTGAACCAGATTAATACCTCCGGCCATCTGGAAAAAACTGGATACACTAAGAGGACTGCTAAAACCACCAGTAATAAGCCAGGTGTTCTCTTCTTCAGGGTATTTAATCATTGTTTCCAGTATAATAGGATCATTATTGGCATCTTTTCCAGACCCAATAATATTCCCCTTCAAACCTCCTTCTACCGCACTTCCGGCTTCGTTAATTTTTAAACTGAAACCAGGTTTTTCGAAACCTATCCAAGGGATTCCGTCGATATTCCAACTTTGATCTATTTCCGTTTCAATCTCTGTTACAACCGATTCTTCGGGACTGGTAAAATTTAATGTAATATTAAAATCAGGACCAAAGGCAGTTGTTGTTCCTTTGGATAAGGTAACCTGTGTTACCATATCCCCGTCTTTTTCTTTTGTAATATCATCTTTGGCTACGGTAATAAAAAACAAATTACCTGTTACGAGTTTGAAAAAAGATGATAAATATGTATCTGGTAATGCATTTAGGATATTTACACCACCATTACTATAATTATTGATGAGTTTATTATATACACCTTCTAATGTAAGTGCCTCTTCTTCTAAAACCATTAGATCCGTATCAGAACTGGTTTTGGTACGAGCTTTTGAAGATGCTAATAAAGTAACAATAGGTAAGACTAATTTTACTCCTACCAGACCAAGCATTAATTTATCATGGATATCTTGTTGATAATAGACTCCTAAATTCGTGAAATAGGTATGTACATCATTAGATTCTGTATATGAATTAACCATAAATGTTCCCGAAACAGCTAATGCATTGTAGTACGCTTCGGGTTTACCTGGATTTGTTTTTTTTAGATAGGTATTAAAAGTTTGATTTCTGATGTTTAATGCAGCAGTTTTTGCTGCTTCTGCAACGAGTGAATAATTTACAGCAGATAAAGTCGAAGGGTAATTAGCCCTGTCTTCTTCTCCTGTTTTTGGAATTTGTAGAAAGGGTCGTCCTAAACTAATAGGTAAACTGGAAGACCCTTGACCTTCAAAAACTCCGGGTAATCCCGAATTGGCATAGTAATAATTATAAACTTCCTGAGGAACTGGCCCGAGAGTGATAGCCACTATTTCTTTATTTCCTGCCCCGGTAAGTGTACTGGTTAGGTCATCAATTTTTACATAACTGCCATTTTTATAACCTTCTACTAATGATAATGTGTATCCTCCATCCATTAATGGTTTTACTTGTTGTCCCAGTTTAAGAATAAAATTATCTAAACTTAATTGAGCATAAGCCCCAAACATATCATTATCGATGTAAACTTCTTGGATTTTTGCTTTTAATTTTGGTAAGGTTACTTTCTTGTTCTTGAGATCATCCGCAAATGCAGTGGCATAATCGAAAGGCATTTCCTGATATTTTTCTTGTATTTTGGCAATATCACTAAGTATAAAAAGCGCGATGGGTGTATTGCTGCTCATTTGTGCGGTAAAAGCAGAAAGGATTAAGTTTAAAGTCATTTCTGCTGGACTAGAAAACTGATGCAAACCATATATTGGCCAAAGTCGAAGTTCTTTTTTAGTAGTATGGGCATTATAAATCGACTCAGCATTTATAGATCTTATCTTTAAATCAGGATTATAGGTTTGATTTTTGGCATACCATGTCCATAAAGTTTCTGGAACGGTTGTTAAGGAATCAGCAGGGAATTTAAACGCTAATTCTGCAAATGAAGCTGATTCTTTTGTTAAATCATATGGGTCTTTATCTTTACGTTCTATTTGATTAGGTGCTTTTTCCCATAAATAAGGTTGCAGTCTTAAAAAATAGGTGACATTAAAAAGATCTGCATAATTTACTTCACTGTTATCGGCTCCGCCAGTAAATCCAAAATCGATTTGCTCCAGATTTAGCTTTGTATCTTTATATTCTAAAAAAGTAATGGTGGCTTTACCATAGGTTATACTAGTTGTCAATATATCTTTTGGAATAAGATCGGTAAGTAATATAGCCAATTTGTCTGGAGTATCTGCTCCAGAATAGATCATTAGAATATTTTTAGAATAGTCTGTAGCATCAACTATTCTTTTCATAATATTTACTGTAGTGGCCTGATGCCCAAAATTTGGAGTACCGTCTACATAAAATCGTAGCTCATCCTTACTTTTTATAAGTGTAAGCATGTCCTTTATTGATGCACTGGTAGTAGACTCACTAGCTTCCTGCCCTTGCATTAATTTGGTTAAAAGATCATTGAAGTCGCCCATCTTAAAATATTTTTATGATTTGTGTAATTCTTTACAGAATTATGATATGTTGATTATAAATGTCGTGTCTACACTATTCTACTAGTGTTGCTGTTTTCTTATTACTTTTTAGGCTTTTTATAGTGCTGGGATCATCTTTATTATACATAGCATACCAGCCTAGTCCAGATGATTTTCCTCCAGAATTAGGATTGCCAAATAGATAAAATAAAGAAGAGCCATTAGGCGGAATTTTAAGTAAGCCTAAAAACTTCAAAGCGATTTGGGTAAACATAAGAAGGAATGATTTCTGACTATCGTCAAATGCCAATCGAAGCTGTCCTATAGAGAGTTTGAGTACCGATTGTAAACTAATCAATTTTGCTCCTCCTCCCGTACCTGGTAAAGAAATGCCAATGTTGGCATTGTAATTATCTCCAGTGCTATCGGGTGCCCAGCTTAATAGCAGAAAAGAGTCTAAACTTACCTTACCTGCCAATTCCCCGGGAGTCCCCATATTTAGTTTAAAATCCAAACCATACCAGGTAGAGTTATCAAC
The DNA here is from genome assembly GCF_051627225.1 of Aquimarina macrocephali. Taxonomy (NCBI): domain Bacteria; kingdom Pseudomonadati; phylum Bacteroidota; class Flavobacteriia; order Flavobacteriales; family Flavobacteriaceae; genus Aquimarina; species Aquimarina macrocephali. The sequence continues at coordinate 1,007,228 of NZ_CP151795.1, read as the reverse complement.
CCCAGACAACCTAACATCGGGGATTACGGTTAAGAACCCTTTGTCCTGAGGGCTTTTTTCACTGTTTCCGATAATTAAACCCTTTAGATCCAGTGCAAAATTGATAAACAAACTTTCGCTTCTGGCTGTACTGGTGGTGATATCAAAGGTAATTTCTCCTGCATCAAAATTCAGAGATTTATTTTGTTGTGGGTTTGCAATTTCATAAACCATAGAGATCCCCAAATTGCTGAAATTAAGACCACTTCTTGGAGTGAGATTGTCATTATCAGGACTTCCAAAAGAGAAAATGTCAAAATTGGTTATGTTCTCTGAATCACTTGTATTCTCAATAATTTTATAATCAATGAACCCCTGCATACTAAACCAGGACTCATCATATCCTTCTTTAGGGGAGTCTCGTGTAGTTAATAGTACATTAGTGATCTCTATTTTATTATAGATATTGCTGTCAAACAGGAAGATATTATCTTCAACACTACCCATGCTATATACTGCATTGCCATTATTAATCTGAAAACTACCTTTGAGTAAAATATTTTTGAAAATATTTTCGGGATTTCCCATACTTAATACTTCACTATCAAAAAGTTTATTGATGGTTAATTGAGAATAACTTTCAAAGTTTTTTACTGCAGTATTTTCGAATAAAACTTTTAGCGATAGTAGCCTAAAGTCATAAGTATCTGCAGTAGTCGGAGAGATGGTTTCTGGTGGATTAATGGTGTCATCAAAGTCTGGATCTACATAATAAATCAAACCAAACATAGTACTGGATTGATCAACAACGGCTCCTGCATTTTTGGTATCTCCTTTTTTTACAGGGCTTATTTCTACAGCAAAATGATGTGCATTAAATGCTTCGGGATTAGTGATCCCAGCCATGATGCCCTGGAGATTCGTTGGGATTTCTTTAATATCCATTCGCAATACCAGAATACCTGTCCAGTTTTCATCGATAGCGATTTCATTAAATTTAGAGAAATATTCGTTGTCAGATTGCTCATATGTTTTTTTGAAATAAGATTGCAACCATTGTGATAGTATGATCAATTGATCGGTATCTGGTTCTTGTTGAGCTCCTTCAGAATTAATAGTAGATGGAGAACCAAATTGATCACGTTGTGTCCATTTTTTGGGATTAGCAACGAGACTTTCTTTAGCACTTATTTCTGAGTCAGGATTAGGGTCGTATAATTTACCTTTACGACCTTTAATGATCATGATGTTTTTGTAGTTGTTGTATTCACTTCCTTGCCCTACATTGGCTTGTAATTGCCAACTATCAATACTCATGATGTTATTAAATGTAGCTGTTAGAGGGTCTTCTTCGCCTAATGCTCCTAAATATTCTGAATTCGCAGTGACTAAAAAGAGATCACTGGTTTGTAGCGCCTCGACCAGTTCATTTTCGGGATTTAAAAACTCTAGTTTGTACTTTTCGTTATGATCTGTATTTTGACCTAAGAAAACTTCGTTCCATAGGGTTTGTCCTCCGCTTTGTGTTGTATTGGCCAGAAGCCCTGAAGGAGTTGTAGAAGTAGTGGGTGTAACTCCGTTTTTATTTACCATTTGTTTTGCAGACAGTAATGATGTATTAGTGCTTGCTTTTCCGATGTTACCTCTGCGGGTTTGACTGATGATTTGACTTTCAAACGTTTCGGTATCTGATTCAGAAAAAGAAGTGACTCCATTCCCTACGGTTAACCCCAGGTATGGAACTATCGGAAATAGGGTTGTGTTATCCGCAGTATATGTAAACCCTAAATTATTATGAACAAATAAATCCTGGTATTTATATGAAGAATTACCTTCTCCAAAAAGAGCCGAACCTTTTGGTTGAGATACATAGGTAACCGTATTGCCAGAAGTATTTAGTATAGTTGCCCAGGAAGTTTCTTTTGAATGAGTTAATAAAGGTGCAGTTGGTGATTCTGGCGCTTTTACAGATGAAGCAGCTTCAAAAGGGAATTTAGGTGCCAATGCTGCATTTTTAGAAATAAAACGAATGGTATCTCCTTTTTGACTCAAGGTGAAAAATTCTGTACCCTGTAGACCGCACATCATGTAGTATTCACCAGTGGTTGTTTCTTTTTGAAATTGAATTTCAAAATCTCCTTCGGGAGTAAAATGAAATTGTTCTGTATTACTATTATCATTAATAGCCCCTGTAGAAATTACCAGACGGGCGTTATATATATTGTTAGCTTCTTGTTTAGGTAATAGTGCTATTTCATTTCCGTAATTAGAAGTGAAATAAGAGTATAAGGTAGTATCTCTTTGATCGCTGTTTTTGCCGGTAAAGTTAAAATAAGTTCTTCTTGAGTTGTATGCAGTATTGATATTACATACAGAAGAATCATCATTAGGACAGGGATCAAAGGTTTCATTAGTAACATTTGATGGATCAATAACAACACTAAAACCAAGATAATCTCCTGCAGGAGTACTTTGAGCTAATGGTAACCATTCTGATAGTGAGTCTTCATCTCCTTCTTCTTCTGGAAATAAATATTGAAACCCCCATTTTAGATCATTTAAAAGAGAAAGCCTATTGATAAAAAAATTAGAAAAACGTATACAGCCACGTAACTCTCCCGAGAAATCGATGTATCCTATTTTGGTAGGAATAGTTTTTGGAGAGGAAGTTCCTGAAAAATTAATGACCAGATTACCTGGGTTACCATTAAGAGTAATTACGCTGGAAGCATCATCCAAAATGAGATCCATTCCATTTTGTATCGTAAGGTTTAAACTTGAGGTAAGAGGTGCTTGTAATCCAGTATTTAAACTAGAACCATCTGCACTAAGCCCCATGAGTGATGTGTTAGATTTGTCGATTTCATTGATGTCAATCTGTTCAAGCCATATCATTGCTCTATTAGCAGAACTAGAGGAAATTAACTCGTTTATGTTTTTTACAAAAATTTGAGCATCTGTATCATTTTCAATAGAAGGTGCTTGTGCAGAAAACACAAAATTTCCATTATAATATGTATTACTCAGAGCATCTTTTAGGTAAATAGTACCATCGGGAGGATTGATACCTTCTGGAGTAACAAAAGCAATAAAACCACGATCACCTGTTGCATTTTCAGCGATGTATAACTGATTGATAAACTTCTTAGAGAAAACTGTCATGTCTAACTAATTAAGATGGATAAAAGCGATAAGCCTTTCCTTGTTTTAAGAGAATATAAGCACACTACTAGTTTGTTTTTAGACAAAAAAGCATTGATGATGATCGGAGTAATACTTCTGAAATTCAGGTGAGTAAAGACCTATACATGCATAGGCCTTTACTTCTCTGAATACACAAATTAATGCTTACTCCTGATCATAATGTATAGGAGATAATGATTGACCTGAACTATTAATTAGTAAACGTATAGGCAGCAGCCATAGTTTCCTGATTACTATTCCCAGTAGGATTATATCCACTCATGAAAATAGCTATAGTGTAGGTAAGGCCTCTGCCAATATTAACATTGTTAAAAGCTCCGCCATTATTACTAGTGATCTGAACCGCAGATAACGGACGAGCGTAGTAAGAAGGAGCTCCTGCTTGCCAGATAGCTGCCCAGGCACTATTACCTTTAAGATCGATTTGATTTGGGAAATTTTCCAAACCAAAAGATACACTAGTTGTACCAGGTTTTACGTTAACGATTGTTCCTTCAAAATTATTAGTAGGACTTGGTTGTCCAGCAGCAGGAATAAATGAAGAAGAACAAATGTTTCCATAAGTCTGTGCAGGATCGTTTAATGTAGGACCAACCGCATACCCAACAATGTAGCTATTGTTATTAAGGTCTAGACCATCAAAGTTTAAAGATCCAGCCTGAGTATTACTCGGTATGATCTTGCTTTGAAGTGGTGGTGTACCAAATGGTATCTCGTTACTGTTCTGCCATAATACTACTTGGTTCCCAAAAGTATTAGGTTGATTCCCCGAAAGAGTATCGTAAGTAATGTCAAGAGAATTGGCCGTAATGGTAGTAATCTCAATTTTTGTAGTTAATACCGTTGTTGATTTTCCTTGTTTTTCTAATGTTGCAGTACTCATAATTGTTTAGATTTAAATGTTAATTTTAGGTTTTAAAAATGTATCTATTTATCCGATGCCGGATCACTTGTGTTAAAATTTAATATGGCTGCAGCCGTGGTATTATCTGCTCCCATGAAGTATATTAAAGTATATTCAGTATCTCTACCCAACGATAAGTTGTTTAGCGCTACGATCCCTTGATTAGAATAGCTATCTATTTTTGTTCTAATAAGAGCATCAGGAGGTAGATTATATGGAGAGGCATAGCCTTTCCATAATCCAACCCAATTCCCATTTTCTTTGGGTAGGTAGCCAGAAAGAGTTTGATAGAAAACAGATAATGAAGTTTGTCCTAAATTTTCAATTCCAATATGTACATTAGACAGCGGTGCCTTGATACCTCCTGCACCTAGAATTGCACTAGCACAAATATTTCCTGTTCCAGAACCTACTCCATATCCGACTACATAGCTGTTATACGTAATAGTAAGACCATCTATAGTAACGGTACCACTTTGGGTATTAACCCCTATTTCTATCATTCTTATAGGTTCTACTGTCCAGGGAATAACAGATGATTCCCAAATAGCTATAAAATTTTTGTATGTTGATGGTTGATTAGCAGGAAGTCCAGAAAAGGCTACAGTAATTGATTCTCCGGTAAAACTAGTAATTTCAATCTTACAGGTATTGAGTTTTGCCGTTTCAATTGCTACAGCAAGAGGTTGAAATTCTTTCAAAGCAATAGTATTAATATTAGAGGTATTAAATTTCACTACAGGACAGGATGCTAAAACGCATGATGACTGATTTGGGAAATGTAAAAAGAGTATAATTATACTTAATGATATAATTCTCTTAGTAGTAAATCCGTAAAACCCCGGTTTAAAGAAATAGTTGAAATTTATTAGCATTGCTATTTACTTTTCGATTTGTGTGTGTAAGTTGGTATATTGAGTATGAATGTACTCTTGTACTAAGATACCTTTAAACCAAAACATTTCCTATAGGTATAAACCCGTGTTTTTTAAGGATTTACAGGGGTGTTTTTAGGGATTAAAGTAAGGGTTTAACCATAAAAAAGAAGGGAAAAAAGGATGGTTGTTGCTTAAAATCAGAAGGTTTGCAACTATTCTCAATAGGAGACAGTACTTTTCTTAAAAGTGAAACAATCATGACAGAAATTAACGAACTGTCATCAAAAACTAAATATTTATAAACTGAAAAAAAATAAGTTGAAAAAAACTAAAAAAAGAGAGTTTGATTATATAGTATTGGAATGCACTAAAAATCGGGAATTATATATTCATTCTTAAACCTAAGACTCATAAATCACAAAACAGGTGCTAGATGAGACCTGGTATTTGAATTTTGTTCCTTTAAGTAGAATCCGAACTTAAAACCCACCTCTTCTACATATACATAACTTTGTATGGAAACATCATAGCTAATAGGAGCATTTAATTCTTTCATGAGATCTATAATACGGTAGAGTTTTGTTTTTGAAATCCCCAGACGAGATGCTAATTGTTCTGGTGATCCTGTGGCTTGTAAACGAGTGAGTTGATCTATTCGTTCTATAGTTTTAATGTGTTTAATAATAATACCCATAACTAAGTTTTTCTTTTATGATTACTGTTTTTAATCCACTTCGATTTTGATCTATGACAAATTTTTAGCTTTTGTTAGAATTCAAAATTTTCAACTTCTTTAGAGTGGTAGTATAGGGAGTAATTCAATTTTATAGTACTTAATACAGGTGAAAATGCTTTTTTGTTCATTTTTTTGTATATTTGGTTGTGAGCAATACAAATATAGTTTAAAATATTAAACTAAACAAGTTTTAAGTTTAATATTTTACACTTATTAATGAATGTCAATATATTTTTAAACTATAAAGTTTATAATGTTAACTTTTTAAGCATGGATTTACAAAAGATTAAGGAAATAGCAGACGAGAAAGGCAAGTTAATCAAGGATTTGATTGAAGAGACGGGAATTAAGAAAGGAACTCTTTTCAATTATATGAAAGGGAAAACGGCTATTACTTTAGAAGCTTTTCTAAAAATATCAGACGTTTTAAAAGTTCCGCCTTTAGAATTATTGGCTGTAGTTCAAAATATTAAACTTAATAATGATACAGCAGAAATGATTCATGATATGGAATCTACTAGTGATACAGAACAGATCAAATCGAATTCTATTAATGTTATGATGATTCCTTTGGTAAACCAATATGCATATGCAGGATATTTAAGCGGTTTTGAGAATGAAGGTTATGTAGGAGAATTACCAAAAATGCCATATTTAGCAGATAGACAATATAAAGGTAATTATGTGTTTTTTGAAGTAAAAGGAGATTCGATGGATAACGGTAGTTATGAAAGTTATCTAGAAGGTGACCTTATCCTTTGCAGAGATGTTAGACAGGATTTTTGGAGTAGTAAATTACATATTAATAAATGGGATTTTGTAATCGTGCATAAAGAAGAGGGTATTCTTTTAAAAAGAATTATAGAGCATGATGTTGAAAAAGGAATCCTAACCCTACATTCTTTAAATGAATACTATGATGATATCGAAGTGCATCTAAAAGATGTTGCAAAGATTTTTAATGTTGTAGACGTAAGAAGGCATAAGAATAGACGATAATCATGAGTTTGTTTTAAAAATTCTTTTAAACACAAAATGTAGGTATTGTTACAATTTCCTCATTTCTTAATAACCTTCATTTTTGTTAGGATTAAAAATATAGAAATCGATTCAATTAATACCCAGAACTCTTTAGTTACAGGGGTATAATTTTCAAATATAGATTTTAGTTCTAATACATGTTTTTCCTTGCCAATCATTTCTTTTTGTAATAATTTTTTCAAAAAGAGTAACTCATTTCTTAAAACTAGAAACGGAGGTTAAATTAAGTTAATCTTTTTAACGTTAGGTTTACGATTTGTCATTATTATAGTAATGATTAAATAATGTTTCTATTTTACTAATATTAAAATTTATGTACAATTTTGACCAGTAAATTTAGTATTAGTAAAATTTAAACTTAACAAATGAAAAGTTCATTAACACTTTTTTCAGTATTATTTTACTTTTTTTCTACGGTAGTCAGCGGTCAGGAATCTAGTATTAAGGGAATAATTACAGACGGTCAAACCCCGCTTCCCGGAGCAAATATTATGCTTCAGGAAATTCAAAAGGGGGTAGTAACAGATTTTGATGGTAATTTTGAAATCATCGGAATTCAGGAAGGGCAATATAGTATTGCTATTTCTTATCTTGGTTTTGAGGATAAGGAGATTTCAATTACAATACATCCAGGGGAAATTAAAAATTTAGGAAGTATTGATCTCGTTGCTTCTGCAGAAGCTTTGGATGAAGTTGTAGTCACAGCTTTGGGTATAGAGAAAGAAAAAAAACGGTTAGGTTATGCGGTACAAGAAGTGCAGGGAGATCAACTTACAACGGCAAGAGAAACTAATGTTACTAACTCACTAGCAGGTCGTGCAGCCGGAGTTCAAATAACAGGAGGAGGATCAGGTGCAGGATCAACTTCGTTAATTACAATACGCGGAGAAGGTTCTCTTATCCCAGGTAATAACTCTCCTTTGTTTGTAGTAGATGGTATCCCGATAAGTAACCGTACTGTTAGTAATCGGGCCGAAGGAAACCTTGAAACAGATTATGGTAATGGAGCACAAGACATTAATCCAGATGATGTTAAGTCTATTTCTATTCTTAAAGGGCCTAATGCAACTGCTCTTTATGGATCTCGTGGATTAAACGGGGTGGTTTTAATTACTACGAAATCTGCCGAAAGAACAAAAGGACTTGGGATTAGTTTTACGCAAAATGTAACCTTTGAAAATGCATTAAGAATACCAAAGTACCAAAATCAATACGGCCAAGGGGCAGGAGGAGAATTTACCTTTCTTGATGGATTTGGAGGCGGTGTAAATGATAATATTGATGAGAGTTGGGGGCCACGTTTAAATGGACAGTTGATTGCTCAGCATGATAGCCCAACAACAAGTGGTTTTAGAGCAGGAGATTTTGCAGTAAGACCAAGAAATTCTGATGGTACTTTTGCAGATGAAATTATCCTAACACCATGGAAATCTAATCCTGATAATATTGAAGACTTTTTTAAAACAGGATCTACAATAACAACAAACCTGGCTTTAACAGGAGGGAATGAGTTTGGGAATCTAAGACTTTCCTTAACAAATTTAGAAAGCGAGGGCATTCTACCAAATACAGATTATGACAGAAGAACATATGCATTAAACGGTTCTTATAATTTAACAAAATGGTTAAAAGTTTCTTCATCTGTAAACTACGTCAATAGCAAAAGTAATAATCGACCAAATAACTCTTACGGTACAGAGAATATCATGTATTTATGGGTTTGGTTTGGACGCCAGATTAATATGAATTCACTTCGCAATTACTGGCAACCTGGTCTCGAAGGGAGACAACAGTTTAACTACAACTACAATTGGCATGACAATCCATTTTTTACATTGAATGAAAACACAAATGGATTTGATAAAAACCGTGTTTTTGGTAATGCCAGGGTAGATATAAATATCACACCTGGACTATCTCTTATGTTGCGCACAGGTGTTGACTATTTTAGTGAGCTACGTGCCAGTAGACGAGCCTATAGTACACAGCGATTTGCAAAAGGACAATATCGAGAAGATGATATTTACTTCAAAGAGCAAAACACCGATTTTCTCCTACAATATAATAAAGCCCTAAATGAAGATTTTACAATGGGATTATCTGTAGGAGGTAATACCAGAGAAGAAGAAAATAGATATAAACGAATTAGTGCAAACTCATTATCAGTTCCCGGAATTTACAATTTCGAAAATTCGGCAGAACCATTGTCAAAAACACAATTTAATGATAAACGTAAAATCAATTCATTATACGCATTTGCCAATTTTTCATATAAAAACTTTCTCTTTCTAGATATTACAGGAAGAAATGATTGGTCGAGTACATTACCTAAGGGTAATAACTCATATTTCTATCCATCTGTCGGTCTTAGTGCTGTAGTATCTGATATGGTAGAATTACCAGAGATGTTTTCTTTTGTAAAACTTCGTGGTGGCTGGGCTGTTGTTGGTAATGACACCGATCCTTATGCGCTTAGAAACACATTCTCGTTTAATGAGCCTTTTGGTAATTTTCAACGTGTAAATGCGTCAGATATATTGCGCAATGAAAACTTGAAACCAGAAGAAGCTTCATCAACCGAAGTTGGAGCAGATATCCGTTTTTTTAATAACCGTTTAAGTTTTGATGTTACATATTATAAATCTACAGTAAAGAATCAAATCCTGACTTTACCTGTGTCTAATACTTCTGGATTTGAATCAAGGATTATTAATGCAGGTGAAATCGAAAATACTGGTTTTGAAGTCGTATTAAACGCCAAACCTATAAAAAGTAAAAGTGGATTTACATGGGAAACCAATGTTAATTTTACCAGTGCACGTGGCGAAGTAAAATCTTTGATCGATAATTTAGATACGTATGAGATATCCTCTAATTATGTTAATGTACTAGCCCAGGTTGGAGGTAGAATGGGGGATATTTATGGTACAGGTCTGGTAACAGTAGATGACCCTAACAGTCAATTTTTTGGTCAGGTCGTACACAATGAAGATGGTTTTTCTGTACGAGATCCAAACTTAAAAAAATTAGGAAATTACAATCCGGATTTTACTGTAGGTTGGCAGAATACATTTAGTTATAAAGGATTTAATTTTGGTTTCTTATTTGATTGGAGGCAAGGAGGGGAAATCATGTCTAGAACAACCCTGATCGGTGGTACTTCGGGAATGATGGATTTTACAGCTGTTGGAAGAGAAACAGGAATCATCTCACAAGGTGTTATCCAAAATACAGATGGAAGCTATAGACCAAATGATGTAGTGCTTTCTGGACGAGATTATTATTGGTGGCGTTATAATCGTGGAAACGAAGAAATAGGAATATTTGATGCCTCTTTCCTAAAACTACGAGAAGTACGTTTGGGATATAACTTTCCTAAAAAAATTCTTGAAAAAACGATCATCAAGAGCTTGTCATTATCATTGGTAGGTAGAAATTTAGCGCTATGGACAGAAAACCCTCATTTTGATCCAGAGACCATTTCTTTCAATGGAGGTACTATCGTGCCAGGAGTTGAAGATATGGCATTGCCAAGCTCTAGAAGCTATGGGATTAATCTAAATGTAACTTTCTAAAGTAAAAAAGATGAAAAAATATATAATATTAGGAATAACGATATTGATATCAGTACTATCATGTACTAATGATTTTGAAGAAACGAATACTAATCCCAACCAACCTGAAGAAGTAAGTTCAGATTTGTTATTATCTACAGTTATCTCTACTGTTGCTAATAGAGCAGCGCAATCTGGATGGGATAGAGGAAATATTGTAGGTCAGTTAACAGCAAAGATCAATTTTACAGGTTTTGACCGTTATGAATGGGGTTCAGAATCTGGACTATGGAATGAATATTACGGGATTCTTCCGGAAATTGACCTTATTTTAAAAACTTCATTGCAAGAAGAGACCAAAAATACAAGTTACGAAGGGATGGCGTTAATCCTTAGATCTTATGTTTTTTCTATTCTAACAGATAACTGGGGAAGCATTCCTTTTTCAGAAGCAATAAATGGTCAAGACGGAAACTTCACTCCCAAGTATGATAATCAACAAGAAATTTATACTGCAATTCTTCTGGATTTAAAAAAGGCAGAACAACAATTGGCAATCGGACAGCCTATTCTTGGCGGTGATGTTTTGTATGGAGGCGACCTTGAAAAATGGAGAAAACTGGCAAACTCTTTAAGACTTCGCTATCTTTTAAGGATTTCGAACAAAGTAGATGTTTCTTCAGAGATAAAAGAGATAGTAGATACCGGTGTTTTTATAACAACCAATGCAGATAATGCAGCGGTATCATACCCAGCAACGACACAAATAGATTCATGGCCTATAAGTACAGGTCGAATAGGTGGATTTGATGAACACCGACTTAGTGAAACCAGTGAGAACATTTTAAAACAATTTAACGACCAACGTCTATCAAAGTGGTTTCAGCCCACAGATAATCCTGATGATGATCCAGGTCTTTTTGTAGGATTAACTAATGGATTGAGTGAAGATAATGCATCAACTTTTAATGGAGGTGCCAGTAATGTATCAAGAATAAATCAATCATTCTTTTATGATTCTCCAAATAGTGTAAAAGCTGCAATCATACAAGCAGCCGAAGTACATTTCATACTTGCAGAGGTTGCACAACGAGGCTGGGTTACGGCAGATGCCAAAACATTATATGAAGATGGTGTGAGATTATCTTTTGGGTACTGGGGTGTTAATCAGGATGTTACTGCTTACCTTGCACAAACTGGTGTAGCATATGATGATAAGTTAGAAACAATAATCACTCAGAAATGGTTAGCATCATTTTTAGTTGGTCTTGAAGCCTGGTATGATTTTAGAAGAACAGGGTTACCTTCGGTAGTTGTTCCGGGACCAGATAATGTAAACGGTGATCGTGTACCTGTACGTTTCTTATATCCTGATAGCGAGCAAACACTTAATAATGAAAATTATGAGCAGGCAATTTCCCAGATGGGAGGTAACGATATCAATATAAAAGGCTGGTGGGAGAACTAGTGATCACAAGGTTTTAATTAGGTGATATTGTAATTTAGACTAATATTTAAGAAGATAACGAATGAAAAAATATATAATCATTATAGTCGTTTTTGCTATGCATTTGTTTGCAGTTAATGGTAATGCGCAAAAAGAAAATTCGCCAAAAGTAATTTTAATCACTTTGGATGGATTACGTTGGCAAGAGCTTTATACTGGTGCTGATTCACTATTAATAACAAATAAGACGTATGTAAATGATACGACGAAGCTAAAAGCAGATTTTTGGAGATCAGAAGCAAAAGACCGAAGAGAGGCTCTAATGCCATTTTTTTGGAAGAATATTGCTTCCATGGGACAACTACATGGAAATAGAAATACAGGAAGTAAAGTCAATCTAACGAATATGATGTGGTTTTCATATCCGGGATACAATGAGATCTTAACCGGGGTTGCTGATGATAAGAACATCAACAGCAATAAAAAGATAAATAACCCAAATAAGACGGTATTGGAAATAACAAATAATCTACCAAATTATAAAGGAAAAGTAGCAGCTTTTGGAAGCTGGGATGTATTTCCGTATATCGTAAACGAAGATCGTTCAGGAGTTCCTGTTAATGCAGGTTTTGAGGCCGCCAAAGGAAACAATCTTAGTCAACGGGAAGTATTTTTAAACCAGTTACAGGATCAGACTCCAAGCCCTTGGAGTACGGTTCGTTTAGATGTTTTTACTCATCACTATACGCTAGAGTATATGAAGAAAAACCATCCTGATTTAGTCTATATCGCATATGGTGAAACAGATGATTTTGCTCATGATGGAGACTATGAAGCTTATTTAAAAGCGGCTCATAACACAGATGGTATGATCAAAGAATTATGGGAGTTTACCCAACAGGATTCGTATTATAAAGACAATACCGTTTTTATTATCTCTACAGATCATGGTAGAGGGACAGAGCCTCTGGACACCTGGAAAAGCCACGGAACAAAGATAAAAAATGCTGGACAAGTATGGATTGTTGCTTTCGGAAAAGGAATAACTGCTTTGGGAGAAGTAAAAAATAACGAACAGTTGTACAGTAACCAAATAGCTGCAACAGTTGCTGCAGTTATGGGAAATGAATACCCTGTTGAAAATGCGGGGAAACCGATCGAGAGTATAGTGAAATCAAAAGAATAACCATATATCGGTTTAATCAAAAAAGAGGTATTGCATAAACTCTAACTCTTATTCTTGAATATCTAAGTGAACTCTCAAAAAATGCTTTGATAATTATTTACTCCTTTGTTAGAGGTAGATAACGAGCATTCTGCGAGAAGTTTCACTTGGATTTAAGAAACATTCAGAATTTTTCTTTCAAAAAACGAACATTACATATCATTCTTTGATTGTTATTTATCACGAAAAGACCTTTTCTGTAACAACTTAAGTAAATTAACATCTTTACTATAAATATGGTACTGATGAATCTTAAAACTCCGTTTTCTGTAATATTACTTTCTATTATTGTATTGTTTCTGTCATGTGAGAACACCAAACAGTCAGAATCATCTAAAGAAAAAGAAGAATTACCCAACATTGCTTTATTAGGTACATTCCATTTTGCTACTACTTCAGATTATTCATCAATGGATCTTGATGATTTTAGATCTGATAAAAGGCAAAAAGAAATTCGTTTGTTAATAGAGGCACTTAAAGCATATAAACCAACAAAAATTATGGTTGAGTATCCTTACAGAAAAGAAGATAAGCTCAATGATGATTATAAAGAATATCTTAAAGACATATATACGTTAACCATTAATGAAATTGATCAATTAGGTTTTCGTCTTGCCAAAGAGTTAGGGCATCAAAAACTCTATTGCATAGATCAAAAAATGTCACTTCCTTTTGGACCGTTGTCTAAATATGCAGAAAAGTATGAAAAGCAAAAGTTTCAAGCTTTTCTATCAAGTATTAAAGAAAATGATAAACAAGATTCTAAACGTTTAAAAACAGCAACATTATTAGAGTATTTTGCTTATAAAAACTCAAATAAAGAAGATTTAAAAAATAAAAATCAATATTTAAAAGGAACTGCTCAGTTTGTTTCTGATTCAACTTATATAGGAGTAAAATTTGTTTCAAAATGGTGGGAACGCAATTTTCATATTATGGCTAATATTGATATGCAAACACAAAAAGATGATAGACTTTTGGTTATTGTAGGAGGAGCTCATCGAGCTGTTTTGAAAGATTTTTATGAAGATAGAAAAGATGTTGAGTATGTTGAAATTTCGGATTACTTAAAATAAAGTGATTTAGATTTTTTAAATAGGATAAATGAATATCAACATTTGTGTTGTGCCTTGTAAAATGTTTAAAATCAATTTTTTATATGTTATATTCTAAATAAAATATAGTATAGAGTAATTAATTCTTTATTAAATCGTTTAGTGTTTAACTCATAATTATTAGAGTTTAAATGTTTAAACCACTTCGGTATTTATCTATAAAATTTCAAAATAATATTAGGTATGTATTAAATAACACCTAGTTAAATATTCACGTCATTTTTTATCCAGTTCCCGTCATTTAGTTATTTCAAATGATAGTTAGTTTTGCATTAAAATTTATTTAGACCAAATAAAAATAACTATGCTATCGGAAACCCAAATTACCCTTAAACCTGACCTTGCGGTTGACTACCTTTTTGATGCTCATTCTAAACACGAATACGAAGAGTATATACAAAAAACTGTTCAATATATTAAAACCTTTTTGGATAATGATTGTTTCTATAGTGGAGAATCCGCAGAAATGCTAAAATCCCGTAAAGAAGGTATTTCTGTAAATTCACATGTCAATTTAACATTAGATCAGGCATTACGAGAAATCAAAGATGTATTTCTTGATCATGCAATTTCTTTTCATCATCCTCATTACGTAGCGCACCTTAATTGCCCTGTTTTATTACCTGCATTAGTTGGGGATTTAATAGCCTCATCTGTTAATACAGCTATCGAAACCTGGGATCAAAGTACATCTGCTACATTAATAGAAAAAGAGATGATTCGTTGGATTTGTAACGAAATGAATTTTCCTGCAGAATCAGATGGTGTTTTTACCAGTGGTGGTACACAGTCTAATTTCAAGGCACTTTTGATGGCACGAGATCATTATGCATTTACCCATTATGGAATCAACCTAAAAGAGAATGGGTGGTCTGATGAGGTAAGTAAGTTTCGTATTTTTTGTTCAGATAAAGCACATTTCAGTATCAAAAAGAATGCAGCTTTATTAGGTATGGGGTATGATTCTGTAATACCAATAGATACCGATGATAAGATGAAGATGAAAGTAAATGCTCTGGTACAAGCTATAGAAAAAGAAAAACAACAAGGTAATATTCCAATAGCAATAGTTGCCACAGCAGGAACAACAGATTTTGGAAGTTTTGATCCTTTACAAACTATCTCCAAAATTGCAAAAGAATATAATATCTGGTTTCATGTAGATGGAGCATATGGAGGATGTTACGTCCTGACCGACACCCATAAACATATGTTTAAAGGGGTCGAATATGCTGATTCGATGACTATTGATTTTCATAAAACCTTATTTCAGCCAGTATGCTCTAGTGCCTTCCTGGTTAGAGACACAAAATATTTTAAATATATTTCTTACTATGCAGATTATCTAAATCCTATAGAAGATCGGGATGAAGAATATCCAAATTTGATTGAAAAATCTATTCAAACTACACGACGATTTGATGCTTTAAAATTATGGTTTACTTTAAAAGTAACCGGAACTAAAACTTTGGGAGGGTTTCTGGAAAAAGTACATTACCTGGCCCGTGAAGTTTATTATATCATTAAAGATGATATTTATTTTGAAGTAGCACATCAACCAGAACTAAGTACTCTTGTGTTTCGATTTAAAATCCCTGGCGTATCCGATGAAAAAATATTGGATGCGGCGAATCTGTATATTAAAAATACACTTTTTAATGATGGTAAAGCTTCTGTAGCAAGTACCAAGCTAAATAGTAAAACCTACTTAAAATTTACCTTGTTAAATCCGAGAACGACAAAGGAAGATTTGATAGAGGTTATTAAAATGATTAAAGAACAGGGATTAACCTATGCCACAAATAATTAAAACAACATATGATGAATGATACTAAAATAATAGATTTTGTAGCGGTAGGTATTGGTCCTTTTAATCTGGGATTAGCTTGTTTGACCGAACCTATTAATGAGTTGGAAGGAGTTTTTTTAGACAAAAACTCTAAGTTTGATTGGCATCCTGGGATGTTGATTCAGGATACCACATTACAGATTCCGTTTATGGCAGATTTGGTAACCCTGGCAGATCCTACCAGCCCATTTAGTTTTTTGAATTATATCAAAAAACAAGGACGGATGTATTCTTTTTATATAAAAGAAAATTTCTTACTACTTCGTAATGAGTACAATCAATATTGCCAATGGGTGATACAAAAATTACCTAACTTGTTTTTTAATACCGAAGTAACTCATATACAGTATAATGAAAAAGAAGAGTACTATGTTGTTACCTCAAAATGTACACAAACCGATGAATTAAAAATATACAAAGCAAGAAAACTGGTTTTAGGAACAGGAACTCAACCTTATGTACCAGAATGTTGTAAGAAATTAAATGGAAAAGCGTTTCATTCTTCATCATATCTAAAGAGTAAAACAGTAGTACAATCCAAAAAATCTATAACCATATTAGGTAGTGGGCAAAGTGCAGCAGAGATTTTTTATGATCTTTTGCAAGATGTTGAAACAAAAGGATATCAATTAAACTGGATTACCAGATCTCCAAGATTTTTTCCATTAGAATATTCTAAATTAACTTTGGAGATGACTTCTCCAGAGTATGTGGATTACTTCTATAATTTACCACAGGATAAAAAGGATCATTTAATTCAAAATCAAAAACATCTCTTTAAAGGAATTAACCAAGATCTAATTGCAGATATCTATGACATGATTTATACCAAGCAATTGACTAATGATGTTAAGATATCATTGCGTACTAATTCTGAATTGACCACAGCAGAGTATAATGAAAATCAAAATACTTTTGATCTTGAATTACACCAAATTGAACAAAATAAACGATACCGCCATCAAACAGAAGCGCTAATATTAGCAACTGGCTATACCTATCAGAAACCAGAATTTATAGACGGTATAGCAGATCATATTAAATGGGATGATAAAAACAGATACGCTGTACATCGTAATTATAGTATTGATAAGAAAGGTAAGGATATCTATGTGCAAAATGTAGAATTACATACTCATGGGTTCGTAACTCCAGATTTAGGAATGGCATGTTATCGCAATTCTTTTATCATTAAAGAACTAACAGGAAAAGAATATTACCCGATAGAAAAACGTATTGCTTTTCAGCAATTTGAAGTAACTCAGGAAGAAGAAATTAATACGGAAGAACCTGTTTTAAGGTAAACCACAAACTTTATAGGGTGTTGAAATTAAGTTCAGCACAAGCCTGTGAGGTTTATAATTGTAACTCTACAATGACTTTAAAAAAAATCCTTATCCTCATGACTCTGGTAGCGGTAGTAAGCGATTATTTGTTACACCCTTTTTACCCACAGTTTTTTGAAGCTCGATTTGGGGTTACAGACCCCAAATATGTAGGATATTATTTTGCAGCTATTTGTTTTATGGTGATGATTGCATTTCCGTTTTGGGCTTACATATCCAAAAAAATGGCCGAGCTTAATATTTTGGTATATACCCAATGTATTGCAGGAATATTAGCATTATACTGTTATTGGACGACCTCTTATATTAACTTCTGGATCATATCCTTGATTATGGTAATATTTAAAGGAAGCTATCTTTTGGTATATCCCTATATCTTAAAAATTATTACCAAAAAAGAACATACAGGCACCATCGGGTTACTCTCTGTTGTTGTACATCTGGGAGGGATTTTAGGAGCAGTGATTGGCGGATTGACAGTAGACCTTGTTGATGCCAGTTATATTTTTCTGGTGATGGCTGCTGGAGATTTTATGCAAATGGGAATAAGTATGTATGTACTGCGTAGCAAAAAATATGATACAAATAAAATTATTGAAACTCAATCAACTCTTGATGCTAAGGATAAAATTATTCCCCAAGGTTTTATCCTTAAGATTGGGTTAGTAACAATGGTCTTATATTTTAGTGATTTTCTAATCCGTCCTTTTTTCTCACTATACTGGGAAAGCCTTTCTGATTATGATGGTAAATTAATTTCTGGATGTATATATGCTATACCTGGTTTTGTAGCATTAATTGCCCTTTGGATTAATACAAAGCATATTCCGAAATATAAAAATAAGAGTATCCTATCGGCATTATTCCTGGGAATGATAGGGCTAATACTTCAAGGACTCCCTGTTGAGACGATTGTAGTATTGGGAAGAATTATTTATGGGTGGGCGATTTTTCAGGGAGTTGTACGTTTTGATGTATTATTGTTTGAATTCAGCTCTCCGAATTCTTATGCTATTGATTATAGTAAAGTGCATTTTTTTCAGAATCTGGGAGTATTACTAGCTTCTTTTTCTGTTGGAATTTTGGTGGATCATCATGGATTACAAATTCCGTTTAGAGTAGCATTAGCAGGTTTTTTGATCACACTCGGAATGTATTATTTCATATTTCACAGAACAACATCTAGAACACGAGTAAAAGACCTAGCAAAAACATAAAGATTTTATATGTCAGTTCAAGAACACACAAGTTTAATAACACCTGCAAAAGAAGGGTATGAGTTTTCATCGTCTTATATGGGCTTTGGGGATATTCATATACGGCATTTTGATATTGAAACAGATAGTACTGTATTACACGATTGGGTAAATCGGGATTATGCTGTGTTCTGGGGTATGCAACAGAGTTCGGTAGAGAAAGTAAAAGCCGAATATGCTAAGTTAATACTACCAGATCATTACGATATTTTTGTTGGTGTATATAAAGAACGTCCCGTTTTTGTATTAGAACGTTATCATCCACAACATGATCTTATCGGAAAATACTATCCGGCCCAGAACAATGATTGCGGGATTCATATTATAGTAGCACCATCATCCGAAGGTAAAATTGAAAACTTCACATGGTATATGTTTGATACGATCATGAATTTTGTTTTTCGGGATGAAAAAGTACATCGAATTATAGTAGAACCCGATATAAGAAATAAAAAGATGTTTGCGATTTGCCAACGTGTAGGATTTCAGCTTGATACGATTGTTGAGCTTCCGCATAAAACGGCACAACTCGCTTTCTTAACCAGACAAAAACATAACGAACTTAAATTATTTCCACAAATCCATAAACGAAGTGCAATGAATACGTTAGACAACGCCGTTTCGCCCCAACAATCGGTATCCCATATACAACCAGAGTTATGGGTTAAAGTAAATACTTTACTAATCAAAAAAGCAATATGTGAATTTAGTCATGAGCTGCTTATACAAGCCAAAATAGTAGAAAAACTAAGAGATGGTTGGAGTATGTATACTCTGGAAGCCGATAACCCCGAGATTAGATATGAATTTCGAGGAAAACAATTGGCTTTAAATCATTTATGGATTAGCGAAGTTTCTATTCAGAAATATGAATGCGGAAAATCGGTAAAGCTAGATGCTATTTTGTTTATCAAAGAGTTTAAAGACAAATTAGGGATTGATACTACTACAATGCCTGTATATCTTGAAGAAATTATTAGCACCTTGTATGGAAGTGCTTTTAAACATGTAAAAAGAAATCCTTTAGCAATAGATTTGGTCTCTGCAGATTTTCAGACTATTGAGCAATCAATGATGGAAGGTCATCCTGGTTTTGTGGCTAATAATGGCCGAATAGGATTTGATAGTAGTGACTATAGATCGTATGCTCCCGAAGCCGGAAATTCTTTTTATCTCATATGGTTAGCAGGTCATAAAAGTAGTGCCGTATATGCTGCTATCGAGGATTTACCATATGAAGTCTTAATTCAACAAGAATTAGATACAGATACAATTTCATCATTTAATACTGTAATAAGGAATAAGGGTTTTGATCCAGATGAGTACTACTTTATTCCGATGCATCCTTGGCAATGGTTTAATAAATTAGCTAATATATTCTCTCCAGAGATTGCCAAAGGAAACCTGATTTGTTTGGGTTATGGTCCGGATCAATATCTCGCTCAACAATCGATACGTACATTATTTAATATTTCGAATCCCCATAAGTTATATACCAAAACAGCTCTCTCTATCTTAAATATGGGATTTATGAGAGGATTGCCTTTATATTATTTGGGTACAGCCCCAAAAATGGCAGTTTGGCTAGAAGAATTATTGTATAATGATCCATACATCATAGAAACAGGATTTAAAATGCTGGGAGAAATAGGTTCTGTTAGCTATGTAAATCCATATTTCAAAGAGTTCGGACCACATAATGACTATAATAAAATGCTGGCGTCATTATGGAGAGAAAGCCCGATGGGTATGATCGACGAGGGGCAAAAACCAATGACAATGGCTGCTTTTCTGCATATTGATCAAACCAGCGAAGCATTACTACCCAAAATTATTGCTGCTTCAGGATTATCCATATCAGAATGGTTACATGATTATTTTAAGGCATATCTAAGTCCGCTAATACACTGTTTTTATCATTTTGATTTGGTGTTTATGCCTCACGGCGAAAATATCATTATGGTATTAGAAAATAACATACCGGTAAAAATATTAATGAAAGATATTACCGAGGAAGCTTGTATTCTTAGTCCGGAAGTTAAATTGCCAGAGCATCTGAAACGTATGTACGCTCCGGTTCCCGAGGATGTGAAATTACTATCAATTTTTACAGATGTTTTTGATGGATTTTTTAGATTTATGTCCCATATCCTGGTTGAACACGCAGGATATTCTGAAGAGAATTTCTGGCGATTAGTAGCAGAAAACATTCAACATTATCAGGAACGCTATCCAGAAAAGGAAACCAAATTTAAACAATACGATCTTTTTGCGCCAGAATTTCATCTATCGTGCCTTAACAGGCTACAATTAAATAACAATAAACAAATGATTGATCTGGATGATCCTGTTGCATTACTTCAGTTTGCAGGACGATTACAAAATCCTATTGCCGCTTTTAGAAAAGAAAAACCCAGCTCTGACGTATAATACCAATTTAACTTTGAAATGGTATAAAATCCCTTTTTATGAATAACGCTGTAATCATGCCAACCACTATTTTTTCTAAAACTATTAAAGGTCTTGGAGACATACATTTACGTCTTTTGGATATAGAAAAAGATACCGAAACTATTTACGATTGGGTCACCAGATCTTATGCTACTTATTGGGGAATGCAAGAGTATACTTTAGAAGAAGTAAGACTCGCATATCAAGAAATAATCGAATCAGATCATCATGATGCTTTCATAGGTATACTAAATAATCAACCAATCTTTTTAATGGAACGTTATCATGCCTTAAAAGATCCTATTTCAGCATATTATAAAGTAGAGAAAGGAGATTGTGGGATGCATATTTTGGTTAGTCCTGTCAAAAAAAAGATTCCAAATTTTACCTGGCATGTGTTTTCTACTATTCTCGAATATCTGTTTAGTGACCCTCAAACGGATCGCATTGTTGTAGAACCAGATGTGAGAAATGAAAAAATTCATGCACTTAATAAAAGGGCGGGATTTAAATATCATAAAGAAGTTGAATTACCTCATAAAACAGCAGCACTAGCTTTTTGCAATAAGAAAGATTACGAGAAAGCACTCTTGCTAGAAGAAAATAAAAATATAGTACATAAAACTAAAACCAATGACTAAGTTAGATATGGTAATCCAACCAGAAGTTAATCTTGATCATCTAAGACTTGATGTTTGGAAAAAAGTAAATCGAGCCCTTGTTAAAAAAGCAATTAGCGAATTTACACACGAATTACTCTTACAACCAAAACCTCAGTATCAGGAAAAATATTGGGGACATTATATTTTGGCTTCTGATATACCAGAAATTACCTATGAGTTTAAAGCCAAAAAACGAAGTCTCGATCATTGGCATATTGATGAGAATAGCCTTGTTAAAAGACAAAATGGAAATCCGGTAACTGTAGATGCTATACATTTTATTTTAGAATTTAAATATACTTTAGGGATTCCTGATGATATGTTACCTACCTATCTCGAAGAAATTACCAGTACCTTATCTGGTGCAGCATATAAATATCACAATAAAAAATGCTCTTCAAAAGAATTAGCACAATGTAGTTTTCAGGTAATAGAACATGCA
Organism: Aquimarina macrocephali; assembly: GCF_051627225.1. Taxonomy (NCBI): domain Bacteria; kingdom Pseudomonadati; phylum Bacteroidota; class Flavobacteriia; order Flavobacteriales; family Flavobacteriaceae; genus Aquimarina; species Aquimarina macrocephali. The sequence continues at coordinate 985,139 of NZ_CP151795.1, read as the reverse complement.
ATGACCGAAGGACATCCTTGTTTTGTGGCTAATAATGGGCGAATAGGTTTTGATGCCGAAGATTACATTAAATATGCACCCGAAACCGATAATTCGTTTCAGATTATATGGCTGGCAGGTCATCAAGATAAAGCGACATTTACCGCAGTAAAAGGATTTGAATATAAATCACTAATGAGGCGAGAACTTGGTGTCGCTACCATAGCCAAATTTAATAATACACTAGAAGACTTAGGGTTGGATATGGAATCCTATGTTTTTATACCCGTTCACCCCTGGCAATGGCATAATAAGATAATTCACATTTTTGCTGCGGATATTGCAAATATGGATCTCGTATTTCTGGGAAAAGGTGAAGATCAGTATTCTGCGCAACAGTCGATAAGAACGTTATATAATAAAACTACTCCTGATAAATTATACACCAAAACAGCACTATCTATTTTAAACATGGGGTTTATGCGAGGCCTTTCTCCATATTATATGCAAAGTACCCCGCATATAACCACTTGGATAACCGAGTTGTTTAAAGATGATAAATACCTTAAAAAAGCAGGCTTTACAATGTTGTCCGAAGTTGCTACAGTTGGATATAGAAACCTTAATTATGAGATTTTGGGTAAAACAAATCCTCATAATAAAATGCTTTCAGCCTTATGGAGAGAAGCTCCCGGATCTAAAATTAAAGAAGGTCAGCAAGTGATGACCATGGCTGCCTTTTTACATATAGATAATGATAATACTTCGTTATTAGCAGAATTGATAAAGGCCTCTCCGTTTGATACCACAACTTGGTTAAATAAATACCTACAGTGTTACCTGGCTCCTTTATTACACTGTTTTTATACCTATGAGTTGGTTTTTATGCCACATGGAGAAAATCTGATTATGGTGATGGAGAATCATACTCCTGTAAAGATATTAATGAAAGATATTACCGAAGAAGTACTTGTTTTTAATTCAGAATTAAACTTACCCGAAGAAGTAAAACGACTGTATACCGAAACTTCTAATAAGATGAAAATACTTTCAATTTTCACAGATGTATTTGATTGCTTTTTTAGGTTTATGGGAGATATACTTGAAGAATATTGTGAATACCCTGAAACGTTATTCTGGGAGTTAGTTGCTGATTGCGTAAACACATATCAAGGAAAACATCCTGAATTAGAACCGCAGTTCAAGAAATATGATCTTTTTGCGCCAGAATTTGACAGATGTTGCCTCAATAGGTTACAACTAAGTAATACAAAACAAATGTTGAGTCTTGCAGACCCTATAGAGAGCTTACAACTAGTGGGAACCCTTATAAACCCTATAGCAGAGTATTGTAAAAATAGAGTAAGTATTCCCACGCTATAAGTAACATATAAAAGAAGATCAGTTTAATCTATTTTTCTAACAAGATATGAACGAAACAATTCAAATATGGTTAGATAAATTTCAGAGTATTTCTGGAATTATTATAATAATTCTTGTTGTTATAGAATGGGTTATTCTATTTATAACCAGGAAAATAGAAAGCCATAAAGAGGGTGTAGTAAATATAGTATCCTATATATTAGAATCTATTCCATACATTTTTTTTGGTAAGATTGTGATTTTAGGAATAATGATGTGGGGGTATGAATATCGCTTATTTACCTTGGGATATGAATGGTATATATGGATACTAGCCTATTTTTTATATGATTTTATGTTTTATGTATTGCATTTTATAGGGCACAAAATTCGATTCTTTTGGTGTATTCATGGGGTGCATCATACTGCAGAAGAAATGAAGCTAACAGTAGCAGTACGAGGATCATTTCTTATTTTTTTACATATGCCACATACAATATTATGGCTTCCCCTATTAGGATTTGACCCATTTATGATTTTTATCATAGAGTTAATAGCAAATCTATATGGACTTTATGAGCATGTGAGCGAAAAATTAATCGGTAGACAACCATGGTTAGAATGGATTTTTATAACTCCTTCTTTACATAGGGTACATCACGCAAAAAATCATAAGTACTTAGACACAAACTATGGAGAGACTTTTTCTATTTGGGATAAAATTTTTGGAACCCTACAGGTAGAACTGGATGACGAAAAACCAGAATATGGATTAATGGGAGATAGTATAAATAGTGAGAGTTTATGGCAAATTCAGTTACTATTATGGAAAGAACTTTGGATCGATATTAAAACGGCCAGAAAATTATCAGACAAATTTAAATACTTGATTATGTATCCAGGCTGGAACCATATTGATGGAGGTAAAAAAGCAAGTGATTATAGATCTGAAGCATGGATACGAGACGAATTAATAAAACGAGTACAAAAAGAAGTATAAGCGTAAAGATAAATGAGAAATAACAATAGAATTTTAGCCATAGATCTGGCAAGGGGAATAAGTGTATTGATGGTAATTATAGTACATACCTTATGGATATATGGTGATATATCTACACAATCAAATACTTGGTTAGGAGGAGTAGTTCATTTTATAGGAAAAGGAACTCCAATGTTTTTGATTGCGATGGGGGTGTCATTTACCTTATCCAGAAATCAAAGTATAGTATTGTCAATAAAACGTGCATTATATATTCTGGCAGCAGGATATATAATGAACTTCCTAAAATTTGTTTTACCAGTTTTAATCGGCACAATGCCTGATGCTTTTATAGAAGCTTATGGCTGGACAGCTCCTGTTACCGTAGATAATATGATTTACATGCTGCTTACAGGTGATATATTACAACTTGCAGGAGTTTCTTTATTATTTATGGGAATTATAAACAAATTTTCGAAAAACAAATATGTACCATTAATTATTGCATTTACAATAGCTGTAGTAACCAAGGAGGTACACGGTTTCCGATTAGGAATAGGAAGTGTGGATTATATCCTGGATCTAATGTGGGGAGCAGAGTGGAATGTATATTTTGCTGTATTTCCTTGGTTTTCTTTTATACTTATTGGGGTGTTTTTTGGAATGTGGTATAAAGAGAAAAATAAAAGTAATGTATATATATTTAAAAGAATGTTTGTAGCGGGTGTTCTTTTGATGCTGACTGGCGGAGGATTGTGTTTTTATAATTTTGAGTATCACTTCGGAGATTATTTCCATTTAGGACCAGGCGGAACTATTTATTTGGCAGGATTCAATTTAGTCTTAATGTGGTTGGCGAATATATTGGTGACCTATATAAAAACAAATAGAGTTTTTGAGTTTTTATACTACTGTAGTAAACGAGTAACTACAATATATATCATTCAATGGGTGATTATTTGCTGGGGAATGGGAAGTTTAGGATATCAGCAATTTGGTATTGCAGGTGTTTTGATTTTGATTCCTCTTTATATAATGCTAACACTCGGAATCCAGAAATTGTTGTTTGATAAGCCTTTTTGGTCGAAGAAAACAAAAAAACAGAATAATATCACAAAGAATTCAATATCTCTACAAAAATCTTAATATCATGCGACAATTTGATTGTATTACAGTAGAATATTTTAAAAGCCATGAGCTTTTATTATGGAAAATCAAAGATACAGGAATGCCTAATTTTTGTTTAAAAGGGCTGAAAGAATTTAAAGAATTTGCATCTTGGGTAAAGGATTATTTTTCACACCCTGATCGTCCTCTTAAATTCGTCGTTTCGGCTTCAGAACATAAAGGGATTTATAACATGGGAGGAGACCTTCAGTTTTTCTTAGAAAATATACAATCTAAAAATATAGATAATCTAAAAACGTATGCATATTTATGTATTGATGCTATTTACAATATATATGCTTCTTTTGATCTGCCTGTATTAACGATCGCATTGGTAGAAGGAAATGCATATGGTGGTGGATTTGAATGTGCATTAGCTCACGATTATATTATTGCAGAAGAAAAAACGCAGTTTTGCTTACCAGAAAACAAATTTAATCTATTTCCGGGGATGGGGGCCTATAGTTTGTTATCGAGAAAGCTTAGTGCAGGAGATGCTGATACAATTTTGAAAAGCGATAAAATTCATAAAGCAAGGTATTTGCAATCATTGGGGTTAATTGAAGAATTAACCGAAAAAGGAGAAGCAATAGTATCTTTACACAGTTTTGTAAAAAAAGCAGCCGAAAGATTTAACTTTGAATACCATCATGTAAAAAGCAAGAAAAATGTTTTTCCATTACAAAAAGAAGAACTGCTAAGAATCACAGATTTATGGGTAGAGGCGTGTATGAAGATTAGTACGTTTGACCTTCGTAAAATGGAAATCCTCATAAATGCACAATCTAGAAAAGTAAAAGTAGAAATCTAAAGATTAATTAGCTTAAAACAGCTTCTTCTTCTACAACTAGATAAGGTTCTAATTCTAACTTTAACTGATGGATCCATTTTTCTAAGCGTTCATCGCTTAATTGAGATTCATTATCATGATCTAATGCAAGCCCATAAAAATAATTTTCTTTTTCTTCTATGATAGCTACAGAGTCTGTAAATCGATATCCTTCTATGGGCCAATGCCCAATAATTTCTCCTCCGTTTTCTAATACGACTTTGGCTAGTATTCCAATACCATCTACAAAGTATTCTCCATACCCTATTTGATCTCCCAAACCATAGATGGCTACTACTTTACCGGTAAAATCAATTTCTTTAAAATCATCAAAAAAGGCCTCCCAATCACTTTGTAGATCTCCGTCATACCATGTTGATAATCCTAAAATCAGGACTTTAAATTGATCAAAATCTTCTTTAGATACATCATCAATTTCTCGCACATCTAATTCTTCACTATCCCAAAGAGAAACAAAATCTTTTGTGATGTCATCAGTACATCCAGTATCTGATCCATAGAACAAGCCTATTTTTTTCATAATGGTTATAATTAAATATTTCTACAAAAATATATTATTTTTAATTATTCTAAATAAAAATAATGCAATAAATTTGAATATCGAAATTTGATAGATATGTATATTTTAGATCCATTATATTGTAATAGTACTGGTACCGCCTATACGGTGAAAAAAAATAATGAAGAAGAGGTAAAGCAAAAAATACAATTACAAATAGGTGATATTGCCGTTTTGATGAATAGTAAAGAAATAAAAACATTTCTTACTGTTATTCGCTCTGCCAGAAAAGGATGTGAATGTGAAGACTGCGATAATAAAAACTTTTATAAAACCATAAAATGTAATACTCCTAAAGCAGAAATTAATTTTAAGTTGACTCCAGAAATTTTGGATGGATTAGAAGAATTAGTTTTAGGTGTTTTATTTCACGAAGAATATAATGATATCCTGGGAAGTAATCAGATAAGTTAGTAGGTCAAGTTTTTTGAGATGTATGAACATATGCAATACAAAGTTGTCTTTACCGTATTGTTTCTAATCCTCTTTGTCTATACTTTTTGGGCGTAATGCCTTCGAGTTTTTTAAAAGCTGCAGTAAAATGAGTAGAATTTTTGTAGCCTACTAATTCTGAAATCTCATATATCGGTTTTTTTCCATGTTGTAATAATTTTTTTGCTTTTGTCATTCTTAAATTCAAAGCATATTCAAAGATTGTTGTACCAAAAACACGTTTAAATTCTTTTTTAAGGATAAAATCATTGAGTCCAACCATACGAGTTAATTCGTGAACAGAATATTGAATGGTCAAATCAGAATTTATAATAAACTGGACCTCGTATAGCTTTTTAATAAGGTTATCTGTATTTGAGACCGCTGATTTAGAATTCTTTTGTATATCTAATTGTAGGGAGAGTAATTCTAGCACTTTTGATTCCAAGAATAAGCGCTTTAATAGCCCCTGTCGGGTATCGGTTAATAGTTCTGCAAGTATTTCCTGAGTTTTCGTACATAAAGGTTTTGTGAAATCTTTATCCTGTTTTTCTAATTCATATTTTTCACGGATTCCATACTCTGAGTCGAGTTTATGTTTTTTGATAAAATTTGGACTCATCCTGATTTTAATCTCTTTAAAGTATTTATTCTTGTGATATTTAATAGAACCAGAAGTTTGGGATATATACACAAGATAACTTTCCTGACTTTCATAAATCAAGTCATAATTTTTTCCATCAATTTTAATGATTTGTTCACCATCAATTAGATAAGAAAGCTCTAGGGCATTTATCACATGTGTCCCATAAACATTAAAATCCTTGTTTAAGGATACATCAAAAATAGCTATATGTAATCCACCAAAATGGTTATACTCTAAATAACCATCTCCATATTCGGGTAGGAATTGAAATTTTTTTGTAAGTATACCACAGTGTTCTTGGGTATTAATTAGTTCTATAACAGTATCTAATGTGCATTTATGTTGATTATTTGAGTCTGTTGTTTTTGAAGACTCTTTATTGCGTCTTTTTTTATCCATGATGCGTCATTTTTCTCTTTCCCTAGATACTAATTTTGCAATTAAATTTATTTAGACCAAATATAAATAATAATATAAAGTCTAAACTAAATTGTTTAAAAAAAATTGTAATGTCAGTGATTATTTTAAGAAAAAACAGTTGTCTTTTTTTTCTGTTTTTATACGCAATGGTCTGTAACGCTCAAAGCAGGGTAACAGGAGTAATTTTGGATCAAGATTCTAATCCGATTCCCGAAGCATCTATACAAATTTTAGAACTCAAAAACAGAGGAACGGTAAGTGATTTTGATGGTAAATTCGATATAGAAATACCTTCAGGATCATATACTTTAAGAGCCAGTTTTGTAGGTTTTAAGAAATATATAAAGAAGATAGTAGTACGTAATTCAAAGATTACATCCCTTACTATTGTGTTACAGGAAGATATAAAAGAATTAAGTGATGTAATTATAAAGGGAAAATCTAACGCTCAAAATACAAGAGAAAAAGCATTTGAAGTTGAAGTTATACAAACCAAGGGGCTTAAAAATATAAGTGTAGATATCAATTCAATTTTAATGACTATTCCTGGTGTTAATGTAAGACAAAGAGGAGGTTTGGGTTCTGGTTTTGATTTTTCATTAAACGGTTTATCCGGCAAACAAGTTAAGTTCTTTATTGATGGTATTCCTTTAGAAAATTTTGGAAGCTCATTATCTCTAAATAATTTTCCTGCTACATTGGTAGAGAGAGCAGAGGTTTATAAAGGTGTTGTTCCTATATATTTAGGAGCAGATGCTTTGGGAGGAGCAGTAAACATCATCACAAACCAACGCAAAAATGATTTCCTGGATGTATCCTATGATACAGGTTCTTTTAATACACATCGCGCTACCATAAATGGACAATATTATAGCAATAAAGGCTTTGCTGTAAAAGTTTCTTCTTTTTATAATTACTCTGATAATGATTATAAGATAGATGATATCGAAGTAAGAGATGAACTGGGCAATGATACAGGAGTTAGACGCGATAATGTAAAGCGATTTCATGACGCATATAATTCTCAAATGATCAGCCTGGAAACTGGTTTTGTTGACAAAAAATTTGCTGATAAATTATTGGTTGGTATAACTGCATCTGCCAATAAAAATGAGATTCAACATCCCATTGATCCCCAGAATCCCTTTGGCGAAGTGTTTACAGAGAATAATGTAATTAAAGCTTCTGTCACTTTTGAAAAAGCAAATCTACTCAAGGAAAAATTGAAAGTAAAATTGTATGCCTCTATTGGTCAAAATAATGACAAAGTAGTAGATACTTCTGCTCGAAAATATGATTGGTTTGGTAATTTTATTGAAAGGGGAGACCAAAACTTAGGAGAGCTTGAATTTAGTAAAACCTTATTTGAATTTAAGGATAATACACATTTGATTAATGCTTTTGGGAGTTACAAAATCAACGACAAGAGTAAGTTAAATATTAATTTCACCAAGAATTATGTTAAAAGAAAAGGTGAAGATCCTGCCAGAGTTGGAAGAATACCTTTTAATGATCCTCATATTATAGACAAAAATATATTTGGGGTATCATATAATTTGGGCTTGTTTGATGCTACCTGGAGTACTACGCTATTCGCTAAAGGATATTTGCTAAACTCAGAAGGTATTATTGAAGATGTATTTACTACAGTAGAAGCAGATCGTTTTACTAAAGTAGAGAATACATTCGAAGAACTAGGGTACGGTTTTGCATCTACCTATAAATTTTCTGATCATGTTCAGATAAAAGGTTCGTTTGAGAAAACATTTAGGATTCCTGATGGCTATGAGGTGTTTGGAGATGGATTTTTATTGAAATCAAACCCCGAATTATTACCAGAAGAAAGCTATAATGCAAACCTGGGAATTCTTTTAAACACAGATATTAATAAGTTCAAATTGCGTTTTGATACTAATATTTTTCTTAGAGAATCAGAAAATTTTGTTGCAATTCGATCTGAAGGGATTTTTTCTAGGTTTTACAATACTGCAGCAGCCAGAAGCACAGGGATAGAAGGTGAAATTAGAACACTATATAATGATATCCTATTTCTGGATATTAACGCGACCTATCAAAATATTATAGATCGCAATGTAGGAGATAATGCTGGTGTTGATTTTCTAAAAAACCAACGGATTGCTAATATTCCTTATCTATTTGGTAATGCCAGAATTGGATGTAACTTAAAAGATGTTTTTTCTACAAACGACCAAATAACATTCTCCTGGGGTTCTTACTATGTACATGATTATCCACTTACCTCTTTTGTAGAAGGAGACCCTAATGATAGGGATATTATACCAGAGCAACTTTCGCATAATTTACAACTAGGGTACTCCTTTAAAAAGGGAACCTATAATATCTCTGTACAAGCAAGAAATATAACAGACGAGAAAGTGTATGACAATTTTGAAATACAACAACCCGGAAGAGCTTTCTATGTAAAATTAAGATACTATTTAACAAATAAAAACTAGTAATAATTATAAATCACACCAAAATGAAAATAATAAATTATATTAAATATTTGATGCTGCTAATAGCAGTATCAATACTAGCTACTTCTTGTAGTAGTGATGATGATGGAGAACTTATAGATCCAACCCCAACTTCTGTTTCTAAATATGTAGTTGGTTTTCAGGCATTTCCTGTTGGAGACGCATCTCCGGTAGACTATATTTTAGAATTACCGTCATTGGCATCACTTACTACTGGTGAGATCTCTGTAGAAGGACAAGGAACACCACTAAAGGGTTGGAGATTTTTTCATAACGTAAAAAATACGGTTTTTACTGCTGGGTATTCTGATGATGACAAATGCATAGCCTATGGTTTAGACCAAGACGGTAAATTGATAGAAAAAGCAAATTTTGCTTTTCAATCTACTTTAGATAACTATGCTGCTATAGATGATAAAACACTATTGGCAGTAGAGCTTACATATAGTGGGTTATCTGATAAGCGATTTCATATCATAAATGCAGAAACAGGTAAATTAGAAAAAATAGTAGAGCATCCTATTGATATTGATAAAGGTGATGGTACTGCAAAAAATCCAGGAACGATTCCTTGGGTAACAGGTATGGTTTTAAGAGATGGGAAATTGTTTGTTTCTTATCATAAATGGATGGCAGATGGTTCGTATATAACACCAGATGTGAATAGAGCCTATGTAGCAGTTTTTAAATATCCCGAATTCGAATTAGAAAAAATAATCTATGATGACAGAACTAGTCCGATAGGAGTTAACGGTCATAGCACAGGAATTGAAAAAACCGAAAATGGAGATATTTATTCGTTTTCAACTTCAGCATTAAGTGCTGGTTTTACTTCTGCTACAAAACCTTCAGGTATTTTAAAAATTAAAAACGGAGCTACAGAATTTGATAAAAACTATTTCTTTGATGTAGAATCTGCACCTAATGGAGGAAAATTATTCTGGATGGATTATATAGGAAATGGTAAAGCGATCGCCAGAATTATTATGGATGATACTGTTGGACCTTGGGGTGTATTTAAAGAAACAGGAGATTTTTTCAAATTGGTAATTATTGATTTAGATAATAAAACTGTTACCGATGTACAAGGAATACCAACCCATGCAAATCGATATACTTCTCCAATGTATGTAGAAGATGGTAAAGCATACCTTAGTAGCTATGCAGGGACAGAAACACATGTATATATTGTAGATCCAAAAACAGCTACTGCAACCAAAGGCGCTAAAATACAAGGATTAGCACTTAAAGGAATTTTTAAAGTAACTAACTAATCTAACCTTGTGAGAAGAAGCACTCCTGAACAACTTGGTTTAGGAGTGTTTTTTACAATTTTAATCAAAGTATAACGCAATAGAGAATGAGAAAAATAACAGGATTAGTAATTATACTACTATTATGTACTACAAAAACTTTTGCACACTTCTTTTGGATAGAAACCAATCCTAATGGAGTTATAAATCAAGAACACGAAATACGTATCTATTTTGGAGAGTTTACTAGTGGGGTAATTGAAAAAACAGACGGTGAAGTATTTCAAAATGCACTACATTTTACACTTTGGGTTGTGGATCAGCAAGGGAATAAGATAAAACTAGAAACCCAAGCAAAATCATCTTATCATGTAGCTAATTTTATTCCAAAATCAGAAGGTACGTATTCTATTGTCTTAGATAATAAGAAGTATAAGGTTTTGGATTATACTCAATATGATTATGGTATTTTTAGACCACAATATCATTCGGTTACTAAGGTAGAAGTAGGAAAAAATACGGTACATAAAACGGTTGCGGTAAATCCAGAAAGTATAGCGATAATCGATCTTTCTACAACACCTGAACAGGCTAAACTTCAAATACTTTTTAAAGACAAGCCTCTGGCAGAAGCAGAAGTTACACTATTCATAAAAGAGGATTGGTCAAAAAAAATAAAGACTGATAAGAATGGAATGATAACATTTAGTTTACCTTTTAAAACCCGATATGTGATTGAAGCAACACACGAAGATAAAAAACCGGGAACATATAATAATGTAGCATATCAATTTACCTGGCATTGTGCAGTGTATACTATCAATTGATTTTTATTAGAAAAGGCTATGACTATGACCGAAAAAGAATTGAAAGTAAAACAGGAGATACGGTGAATAGAGAATATACAATCGTAAAACTCACTAAATAATCCTATTAGTCAATACAAAATTAGAAAGAGAGAGTATACTTTTATAAAGTAATACTCTCTCTATTCATAGATATATTTAGGGGTAACTTCGAGTCAAATTTTGTAAGGTTATCTTATGCCTTAGGCTGCTAAGGCTGGAGTAACCATTCCGGATACTTCTATCGTAGGCTCAGTGATTTCTTTAGAAAATGAAACCTGTAAAGATTGTAGTACATTATAATTAAACCATATAGATAATAATCGGTAAGGAATTTCTAACGAATCTTTTAACCCTAATTTTGAGTCTTCCATATGAACCCATCTTTTAAGTGGTTGCTCATAAATTTTATTCATGATTTCGGTTTTACCAAAATGCTTTTTCATTTTTATAAACATTTCTACATCAAATAACCATCTGCTAAAAAAGCTTTTGTTAAAAATTACAGGAACCAGATCAGCTTTAAACACTTTGGCTCCACATTGTGTATCTTGAATAGACAATCCCAAAATGAATACAATAAGAATATTAATAAGTTTTGAGATCATTGCTCTAATACCATCTTTTTGGATATCATCTGATGCATTTTTAGCTCTTGAACCAAAAACAAAACTTAAGTTTCTATTGGTTTTTAATGTTTTTAAAAGCCCATCAAAATCTTCAAAATCTGTAGATAAATCGGCATCGATAAAACCAATAAATTCTATATCACCTCTACTATGTAGATATCTGGCACCGGCTCTTACTGCTGCCGCTTTTCCAGAATTCTTTTTGATATCAATAACACTTACTTTAAGAGGGTTATGAGATTGAATGTTCTTTAATACACCTACAGTATTATCTTTACTTCCATCGTTTACAAAACATAAGTGAAAATCGTTTTCTTTTTGTATAAAGTTTAAAAAAGCAGTTACATTTAACCTGTTTTCTTCGTTATAGCATGGTATGATAATTCCCGTTTTCATAATGGTAGTTTTTTGAGGTTTATATTCCAAAAGTAGCCACGATATGCACTCTACAAGTAGGTATTTCGATGAGTAGAATATTGCTATCGATGAATGGTTTTTATCGAAAGACATACCATTCGTCTATACTCATATTAGAAGGCTCTGGTTCTTGAAAACCAATGTTTTGAGGGGTTCGAGATTACTCTGAGTAGGTCGCGGGTTTCTATAGAAGTCTGATTTGTAGTCAACCAGAACCATAAACTGCTAATTTTTAATTTGCATTCTTTTTAGAGGTGTTCTAAACCGAAACCTTTGTCGTATATTTAAATCGAAAACTATGGCGAGTCTTTATGGATAAAACCACAAATAAGTATTTGATAAGTGCATTACTCATCGGAGTGGTTTTTCATGGTACGACTATTTTTTTTACGCTAGAGTCTACATATGATGCGTTAATTCATTTATTTTTTGGAAATCATTACGCCAATAATTGGTTTGAACCCTGGAACTATAGTTGGTATACAGGTTTTACAGTAATGGGATATCCACCATTGGTACATCAAAGTATTGGGTTGTTCTCTTATATTGGAGGGCTTAAATTTGGTTTGTTTACTGTGGCTATTATAGCCATCATTCTTTTTATAACAGGAATATACCGTTTTGCCCTGGTACTTACCTCTAATAGAAAAGTTGCTGGATATACAGCTATACTTGCAGTGTTCTCTTCTGCTTTTATAGAAACACTACATATTTTTGGACAATTACCCAGCATTATAGGGCTGTCTATCCTATTGCATGCGTTACCCGAAATTTATCTATGGCTTAAAATTGGGAAATATAAATATTTATTAAATGCTTTGAGCCTTTTAGCGGTTACAGTGACTTCTCATCATGTAACTCCAATTTTTGGGATGGTATTCTTCATTTTTCCGCTTATAGGTATGGTAATCATGGATGTTTCCAAAGAAAAAGCGGGTTCATATAAAGAAATTAGGTTTTTGATGTTCTTGCAAAGCTTTCTTTTTCTTTTTAAAAGAATTGTAGGTTTTGGTTTTGGATCACTACTATTAATTATTGTTTGTATTCTTCCCTATTGGATTAATACTAAGAATAATCCGATTACTCAAGTACCCATACCACATGGATCCAGAGATAATTTTTTCGAAGTCACTTCATCGGGATTAATATTCTTTTTGATCCCATGGGGGATTTTGTTATTCTTATTACCTTATATATGGTATCGATTCTACAGTAAGCGGTATTTGTTTTTTGGGTTGTCGATAACACTTTTAACGATCTTGGGAACAGGAGGAACGACTCCAATCCCCAGAATAATGCTGGGCGAAAATGCTTTTAATATCCTAACGCTAGACAGATTTACACTATGGGCCTCTATTATGGCCTTGCCTATGTTTGGTGAATTTAGTTATCGATTTATAGAAGGAGATTTAAAACAAAAAATTCAAGAAAGATACGGAAGTGTGTATCATAGAGTTTTGGGAGGATTATTTACGGGAGTTCTTGTTTTTACAACGTTTTTTACGATGAGCCTGGGATACTTCAGACCTTCGCAACCGCAAAAGATTAAAATGCTACCTATTTTAAATTTTTTAAGCCAGGATCAACATGATCAATGGAGATACCTTCCTTTGGGGTTTGGAGATCAGATGGCATGGCTTTCTGCTCAAACTAAAGCAATGACGGTTGATGGAAATTATCATTCTGCCAGGAGATTACCAGAGTTAACGACCAGAGCGGTAGAACGCTTAGAAAATTCAAAATTTAGAGGAGTAGAAGGCATTGGCTCTCTGCAACAATTTCTTACTGTTCCCGAGAAATATAATTTAAAATATGTGTTTTCTAATGATAAGTTTTATGACCCTATCTTATATTTCTGTGGCTGGCAGAGGCTGCGACAATTAGAAAACGGGATTATGGTTTGGGAAAAACTAAATGTTCCTCCGTTATCCAGTATTTTACCCAAAGAAGATGTTCCCACGTTTCAAAAATTAATGTGGGGTTTAATTCCATTATGTACTGTATTATTGGCATTTATTATTAATATACAGTTGATATGGATACATGCTTTAAAAGCTAAACATAAAAGTTTTCCTGTATATTTTAAGTATGGAATACACTATAAGGGATTTCAAAAATCAATTTTTAAAGCATCTTATCTATGGGGATTCCTAATGTTGATTTTTACGGGATATGGTTTTTATTTGATATACATAAAAAATGTAAAACAGATAAGCCCTGTTAATGTAACAGAATCATATTATGATGCATTGGATTTTAAAGAATTTGAAAGGGCATACTCTTATCTGGATCCGAAAAGTGATAAAACTATGGATCAATATATGTTAGAGGTTGCGGTAACAGATGGACTATTAAGTTCATATGCCAAATTAGATGAGATTAATGTAGACATTATTGCACAAACTGATAGTACGGCCAAAGCTAAAGTAATTACTTATTGGATCACTCCATTAGAAAAAATAGATAAAATATTTTATCATAAGTTGGTAAAATATGGCAAAAAGTGGTTTGTAAAGCCATTACCATATGATTTGGATATTCCTCCGGATCAATTATTTGCAGAAAACATCACTGCTTTTTATAATCATGGAAGACGTAGAGTTAGTTCTGAACAGACGTATCATGAAGATGTTCTTAAACAACCTGTATTAGAGGTGTTATCGGCAAAAATTATTGAATGTAGAGATCAATATAGTCTTATAGGCGAAATACAAAATATCGATAATATACCAGCAGATGTTGTAATCACTGGCACATTATATAATAGTAATGATGAAAAATTAGCGAGATACAATGCCAAACATCAAATGAAACATAAATTAATGCCTAAGGAAATTACTAGTTTCCGGATTAATTTTGAAGGAATTGCCTGGATAGATAAAGAGGACCATAAGCCTAAAACTTTTGACCCTGATCAGTTTACAGCAATGAAGTTTGATGAAAAACCTGCTAAATTCAACTTGCAATGTGCAGGAAATGTAACAACAGTAGATTTATATAAAGGAGTTGCAATTAATGAACTCTCTATAAAAAATGATCATGTAGAAGGAGTTTTATTTAACTCTGGACTAGAAGAGGTTACCATTCCTTTACTGTTAGTTTCTTATTACAATAAGGATCATGAACTAGTATGGGTAGATCATCAATATTTACCAGAAGGTATTCGCCCACAACGTAAACAATATTTTGATTATCGATTGTTAGATTTATCAGGGGTAAATACTATTAATAAAGATTTGAAAAACGTTTTTGTAAATGGACTATTAAATACTTTAATTAGTAGTAAAGTGGTTCCTAGTAGAAAAGTTGAACACCAATCAGCACAATTTTTACCAATAGAAGGAAAAGGGTTTAGTTATATTAAATTTGAAATTAATACCTATATCGGAGCACCAAATTAATGAAGCTAAGAAAGAAACATATTATTCTACTACTGCTAGGGTCATTAATTTGTACCATAAGTATAGCTTTTACGACTGTTCTAGAAAAAACAGACGAAGTTTCTGCAGTGTTATTAACCAAAGAAAGAGTGTTTGAAGCAGGAAATACTATTGTGTTAGATTTTAAACTTAATACACCTGTTAGGACTCAACTTTTTATACATTCTTCTTTTGGAAGTAATATAATCGATTCTGATAAACAGAATACAGCTCATTTTGTCGTTCCAGAGTTTATGGCAAAGAAAAAAGGGTTAGTATCGTATACCTTACTTGGTGAGTCAGGGAGTTTATATGAAGGTGAAATACGAATCATACCTAATACCAAAACAAAAGTGCATTTAGAATCCTATATTGGACCTCCTAGTATCATAGCAGGAGGAGAAGATTATACAATGCAAATTATCGTTCCTACTGATTCTTATGATAATCCATTGCCGGATAGTACAGCAGTATTGATCAGGCATCAATTTTTGGATATAGAAAAAGAAAGCATATTGCAAAGCAAAGATATGATAGGCTGGATAAACATATTCTCTTATGAGCAATCAGGACGAATATTATTGTTTTCGAAAGTTGGCGGGACGGTTTCTAAAGAGTTTTCTGTTGAGGTATATCCTTCGTTACCAGAAAATTTTGAGATTAAAAGTAATCGAAAACATGCATATGCAGATGGTAATCAAATTACAGAGTTTATTACTTCTATCATAAAAGATGAATATGGCAATATAGTAAGTGATGGCTCCCTTGTTAAATTTGTAATTAGAGATGCAAAAGGATTACTATTGCATACACAAGGAAGTACTGTTAATGGCCAGGCGGTAGGTAAAATTTTACATCCCGATCACAAAGATACGTGGCAAATTAAAGCCTATGTACCAGGAATGGCAGAGAGCAATACATTAACTATAGCATATACTCAGGTTTTGAATGATTTTGAAGTGAAATTTAACGATAATAATCGAGAGATTACTATTGGGCCTCTGATAAGTTTTATGGAACAATTGATCCCCGATGGAACTATAGTAAAGATTGATATTTTTAAGGATAATCAAAAAATAGAAACCGGAATTAAGACTTCTTCACAAGGGATCGTTAGATTCCTTTTACAGGATGGGTTTTATGTTTCTGGGAACTATGATATTCAAATCAAAGCTTTAGGAATACAAAAAGAATTTAAGAATATAGCACTAAAATGATAAGCTGGAATAGAAACATATATAGATCAATCATCATCATTTCTTTTGTTGGAGTCATTATATTAATACTCTTTGGTATCAGCCAGACATTATCTTATCTTACTACAGGAGCAGATCGAACTTCGATGCTACATCTGGCTTTACATAAAGAGCAAGTGTATTTACCCAAATTAAAATGGAAAGACACGATTAACCCCGGGCGACCTATAGAAAAACAGACGTTACAGGATATAGAACAAGATTACCTTAATGCATGGTATATACGCAATGCAGCATACCAAACTAATAAACAAGAGGGAATAGAGGATTACTATACTAAAAGTGCACAGAAACATATTGTTACATCATTAGTATCCAACAAAGAAAAAGATATTGCTATACATAGCACTACAACTACTCATAATGTAGCATTAGATTTTTATAGCGCAGATGGCCAATTAGCAGTTATAACAGATACAGGTGTAAAAGAATATCAAAGAGTTTATCGCGATAATGAACTACTATTAGAAACAGAGTTGCAATCAGACTATCAGGTGATGTTAATGTTAGAAGATGGTTTTTGGCGGATACGCCATATGGTAAAAGAAAAAAATCATTCATCAGATCCTGTAATGCAAACCAATAGCTCGATTAAAGTTATAGGAGAAAAAATATTTGTAGAAGATAAAGAATACCAGATCAAAGGGATTAACTATTATCCGCAGAAAACACCATGGGATATGTTTGGTGATGATTATGACATTAATGTCATTGGTGCCGATTTTGATGTTATTAAGAATGCAGGCTTAAATACGATACGAATTTTTATACCCTATGAAGTTTTTGGAAAAGCTAAGGTGAAAACAGAAAAATTAGAAAAACTTAAACAAGTATTAGATAAGGCAGAAGCCAAAAACCTTAAAGTTATTGTTACATTATTTGATTTTTATGGGGATTACTCTGTATTGGATTGGACATTAACCCATCGCCATGCAGAACAAATTGTAAGTGTTTTTACAAATCATAACGCTATCCTTGCCTGGGATATAAAAAATGAACCTAACCTGGATTTTGATAGCAGAGGAAAAGAAAATGTATTGGCCTGGCTAAAAGAAATGACTCGTCAAATCAAACAATTCGATCCTAATCACTTGATTACTATAGGGTGGTCTGATACAGCATCTGCTAGTTTACTACAGGATGAAGTAGATATTATCTCTTTTCATTACTATCTGGACATCAATACTTTTTCTGAAGCGTATACTACAATGAGTGCAAAAATTGAGAAACCTATGGTTTTACAAGAATTTGGATTATCTTCTAGCAGGGGACTTTGGAGTCCTTTTGGTCCTTCAGAAAAAGGGCAAGCCAATTATTATAAACAATTTCAAGAGATCATTAAACAAGATAATATCCATTACCTCTCCTGGACTTTATATGATTTTGATGAGGTGCCTAGTGCCGTGGTAGGTAAATTACCTTGGCGAAAACACAAACAAAAATACTTTGGGTTTATTGATCGCAATGGAAATAAGAAACCTGCTTTTGAGTTTATAAGTAAGTAAATTTGAACCGACGCAGTTTTCTGATATCAAAATGAGGTCAATATTACTCATCCAATGATAGGCATTGAAACATATAAACAGATATTACCCTAAATATTTAATTTTGAAGGATTAACTTTTTATTCAAAATTAAACCCTCATTGCTATAGACAGAGATAATGTATAATCCTTCTTGTATACCTTTAAAGAGATGCTTTTTAGAATTACTTTCAAGATTAGCTTCTAATATCTTAAGCCCTTTTAATGAATATAAATAAATTGTGAATTGTTTTTCTTGATCTGTTTCGATAGAAATCGATCCATTAGAACTCATTGGGTTTTGAAATTTGATAGCTACCTTATCTGTAGATTCATTGTTTATTTCAGAAACCACATCACATCCAATAAATTGATTTTGACCATAAAAAGTAGTATTTGGCGAAAAACTTATATCCCGATCGATTATAGAATTATTATAAATGTCTACAACCTTAAAATCATAAGGCCCTAAATTTTGATCATCTCTCCAAGTGATTACAAAAAAATCATTACTATTATTCTTTGCACGAAACACCTCTTTGAAATCATTGTTTTGATACCTGAAATACAGTTTCTTAACGGTCGATTTGGTGTTTACAACCATTACTCTCTTTTCTGATGCAAAGGAACTTTTGGAATAATAATACCCCATATTTCCCTGTTCGGGACAAGTTGTGATTTTCCATGTAACGTTAACATTACCCAGGAGAGTGTCTCCCAGTTTGGCAAAAGCCTTTTTATGAATGTCTAATCCATGAGTACCAGATTTATCCATTACTTTTACAATAACACTGCCTTTGTTGGAACTTACTTTTAAACATGTATTACAAAGTCTTTCTGCTTGATAATCCGTAGCTCTAAGTGCAGCATATAATGTATCATTAGCCATTGGGGAGTATCCACATGATGTAGTAGCATTTGTCACGTGATGGTACTTTGCCACTCCTGACCAAACCCTATTGTCACATTGTTGGGCAACCACGGAAAGACTAAATAGAAAAAACAATAAAAAATACTGGGGATTAAGCATATAAATTACGATTAATTTGAAGTGAAATAGAACCTTGTGTATAAAAGAATATTTAGTAAGCTTTAATAACTAACTCATGCCATAGATTTATAGTATAATGCTATGCGTTTATTTCTTTTTTTAAAGGAAATAAAGGGTATGAATTGAACCTTATATTAAACATATTCAAGAAAAAGAAAACAAATTGAATTTAACCAGAATACATTCGCATAATAGCAACTATTATACAAAGCTATTTAAAAAAAACACTCTATTGTTTTTGCAATAGAGTGTTTTACAGTTACGACAAATCATTAAGTTTGGGGCAATCCTGCCAGTATACAGGCAGAAATGTTTTTATAAAGAAGCCCCTTTATATGTCTTTTCAATTTTGCGAGCGTTATTTTTTTTAATAGCATTAAACTGCTCTATATACATTGCTGTAATTTTACTCATCGGTAAGGCAGTTGCTGCTTTATAATTTGCTTTTCCTAAAGCAGTACGATATGCAGGGTCCATGACTATTTTTTCGATAGCATCGGCCAGGCTATCTACACTTTCCGGATTAAAGAATTCTCCTTGGTATCCTTCGTCTTTTACTAATAAACTTAGATCTCCTAAATCTGGCATAACCACAGCTTTACCATAACTTCCTGCTTGATGCAATACACCAGAACTACCCGTTGTAGAGGTATAAGGAAATACGACCATTGCACTTTCTGTAAAGATTTGAGGCACATCTGCTTCTTCTACATAACCAGTAAAAGTGAGTTGAGGTACATCTGTATATTTTTCTTTCATCGATTGTAGATATCCAATAACATTAGGATTATCGGTTCCAGCAATTACAATCTCTAAATCAATATTTGTTCTTGATCGTATTTTTTCTACCGCTTCAATCATGATTTCTACTTTTTTGTAGGTACCAAATTTACCAAAAGTCATAATTTGTAATGGACCTTCTGGAAGCGTGTATTTTGGTTCTTCAGGTATTTCAAAAGTTCCATGAGGAATCTGCACTACATTTTCAGTTTTATATTTCGCTTTTAAAATATGTACATATTTGTCAATAGTAACGGCAACGATATCTGCAGATAAAATAAACCGGGTGAGTGTTGTTCCTATCCCGTTATAGATTTTTTGTAAAACTTTATTTTTTGTAAACCCAGAGCTTTCCAGATCTACTTGCTCCATAATATTGTGTAACAGAACTATAGTTGGTATTTTGTTAAAAACACAACGTTTGGGTAGTAATAAACCAAGTGCTGCAGCTATTTTTTTATCTCCGAATTTCATAAACTGAAGATTGAACAATACTGCATCTGGACGAGTTTGTCTAATAGCTTTCATGACAGAGAAGATGTTACTATAGCTATTAAATTTCCAACATTGTTTAACGACTACATTACATCCTTTTTCTTCAAAAACTGTATCAGCGTCATTAGGAGATACATCGGTTAATAAAATAAGTTCGGATACCTCGGCATGCTGTCTAAAATGTTTTACCAGGTGGTATGCATATTCATTTAAAGTTACTTTACTAGGCGGATATGCTGTTACAATTGCTAATTTCATCTGTTGAATTTTGTATTCTTTTTAGAAACAGACAGAGACGAATTAAAATCGAGTAGAAATCTTATTGGTTATATAGGTTTCAAGATTTTAGGACGAATGGGGTACGTCTTTATTTTTTAATATAATAAACTACAATTTATAATAACCTAACAACAAAAACAACTGAAACATAAGAAGAATAATTATAGTGTTGCCAATCAGAAAGAATTTTATAAGACTATTACAGGTAATAAACTTATATACCTAGATTAGTAATTTTCTCTAAAAATATGATTTGCTTTATTTTTTTTGAAAGCATTTACTATTACATTATTTTCTTTTCCTAAAACAAAAAGTATTTTACTTCTTCTATTTGCTTTTGCATAGATGTCTTTTAAAACTTTTATTGCTTTTTTGTCGATTTTATTTACTTTTTTTAAAGACATTACTACTTCTTCATAATGATCTAATAAGTAGTTAAAATGATCTCTTACTACTTCTGTATTATCCAAAGTAAAGTTCCCTATTACTTCAAATGTTCCTGACGTATTTATTATTTGTAGTTTCATGATATTTTATATTTGGGGGGAGTGTTAAATGTTATACGAAATCACTTCTTAGTATGTAACTTACTTTACCAAAAGCATTACTTACTTTTTTGTTTTCTTTTCCAATGATGTAAAAAATCTTGTTGCTTTCCATAGCATTTCTGAATAACTTGGTCAATACCGTAACACCTGAAGCATCAATTTTTTTAACCTTGTCAATACACAATATCACTTTGTCTGAATTGAATAATAGCTTCTCAAAATGATGTTGTAGAGATTTGGTATTTTCTGCTACAATACTTCCTTTAATTTCAAAAATCCCTTGATTTTTAGTAATTCTTAAAGCCATAACTTATTGTTTTATTGGTTATTAATATTTCAAAGATGGATCAATTTTTTTGCATCTCTACGCTAAATCTGTTGAGGTGCAAGTATCCTTCGATGAATTGATTTAATTGTTCGTTGAGCTTTTTTTAGATAGCTTCTGATAGCTTATAAAAAAGAAGATTTGAAATATGAGAAGAATAGCCATTGCTATTATTTGCATAATAACAATATCAGATAATGTGTCGTGAAAGAATATAATAAGTACAACCTGTGAGACCCCTAGTAAAGCCGATAATATAACGGGTATATATTGATCTAAGGATAAAAAATAATAGGCAAAAATGTTAGAAATAGCAAAAAGTGAAGTTGCGATTGCATATTTCCATAGTAATGGAGCAACACTTAAGTATTCTGAGCCAAACATGATATTGATTACCAATTCGGGAAATAGATAACATCCCAGAACAATGGATGCCGAAAGCAGTGTGATATAGAATACATATTTAAATAATATAGGAGCATGGGATTCTCCGTCCTTTTGTTTTTGTACTACCTTGGGTAATAGTAACATCACAAACATCCAGGCCACAAAATAAACTACTCTACCAATCAATGCTAATGATGCATACAAACCAGCTTCATAAGTTTCAAAATAATGTTTAACCATTAGAATGTCGCTATTGTTGATTATGATTTGAGTAAACTCATAGAAAGCCGTTAGCAAGAAAAACTTAATGATATATTTAGATTCTGCAGATGGTAGTTTATGCTTTTTTGTGATCTCTATATCTCGCGAATGAAAAGGTAATAACCCAAACAAAAAAGAAATAGCAATACCCAAAGCAACTAAAATAGAAGATTGTAAACCTAAGGTATATATCAAAATAAGAGTAATAACCAACCTGCTTAACATCTCTCCCTGATAGGTGATTGCAAGACTGTCAAACTTTTTACTGCCCTGAAACACTCCTCTGTTCACACTCATTATGAAGTAAATAGGAACACCAATCCCAAAAATGGTAAACATAACAGAAGATTGAGTATTAAAAAGTACTTGAAGTTGTTTGGAAAAAATAAGTAAGAGAGCACCAAAGATAACTCCAACAATACTTGAATATTTATAAATAATATTGATAAAACTTTTAAATATTGAATCTTCAAAAATCACAGAAAATTTAGCTGTGGATAGCTGAAATGTCATAGCGATAAAAGATAAAACCAAAAGAAAAGTAATTAATAATGCTGCATCTGCAAATTGTTCGGGACCTAAGATTCTACCTAATATCAAATTGTATAGATAGTTTCCTCCATTAACAATGATAACGCTGATCATAAATTTTTGTTCAGCACTTAATTTTTTTAAAGCAGTATTAAGAATCATATTCATAAAGTTAGTTTTTAATTTTCCAACGTTTACATTTTATTCTAAAAATATTCTCTTTTTGATAAAACCACTATACTACCTGTTTTTAGGTAGTATAGCAGCTTTATTGACTATTGTTATTGTATTAAAAAACTTCCCTCGTATCTTTTCTTAAAATCATCTCCTCTAATAATGTACTTATACACTCCCTGCTGTAAATTCTTAGCGGTAAACGTAAATGTGTCTGATGGAGCTCTTGCACTTCCTAACTCTTCTTTTTGCACAACTCTACCTAACATATCAATTACAGAAATTGTAATTTTTTGATTTACTGTAGGCATTTTGATAGTTGTTTGTGTCCTGAACGGATTAGGAGAATTGTTTATGACAGTATTATTATCTGTAGCTAGAGTAATATCTTCTACATCATCATTATTAATAATTGTAGCATCGCTATCTTCCTCATCGATAGTGTCTGTGTTTTCTTTTTCCTTGGTAAAAGCGAGTTTAGCAACTTCGAGATTGAAAAGAGCAAAGCTTTGATAATCTCCCTGAATAGAAAATACAACACTTCTTAATTCATCGATAGAAACACTTTGTTTTGCTTTACTCGAAAAATCTGAAAAAGGAATTGTATACGTTTGTTTTGTATCACTAGCTTTTATGGTATATCTAAGCCTTTCATTCCAGTTCGCAAGATCTTTGGTTACCAAAATTACTTCTACATCTCTGTCAGTATATAATTCAAACTCAACGGCATCATACTCAGAAACATTTAGTGTTAGATCACCACCAAGGATATTTCTAAACAGATTCATAGTTTCCTTTAGATTACCATTTACTTTGGCATCTCGTTCTACTTGATAATGCCCTTTTTGAGTTTCACTGTTTTTATTTTTTATGATTTCAAAATTAAATACGGTAGCTCCTTGCTCCAGATAATCGATCCCCCAGGGGCCATCTGCCAGATATAGTATATCTGCTGTATTGGGATTATCACCGGTAATGGCAAATCCAATATCAAATAAGTATCCTGTCTCTACAGTAATGGTCTCTTGATATTTACCAGATAAGGATATTGTTTTGGTAATTAGTTGTTCTTTAGACAATTCAGTGGCTCTTTTGTTTCCTCTGAAATTAAACTGACTTACTTCTGATTTATTTATAATATCTAGAACAAGTTTACCATCTCTATAAAATCCTTTTTGTACAAATACTGATGGGATATTATTAGGAATAAAAGTTTTACCTAATGACTTTTGTTCGATCAATTTATCGATAATAGTATTTGCAATAGTTGCTACCTGTGGGATAGAACCACCCCAAATCTGGAAATTAAGGTAATCGCCTTCTGGGTATTGATCGATATTCCATAAGCTATATAATTCATTTTGAAATTCATCTATTCTCACAGAGAAATGTAAAGCTTGTTCGATTTCTCCTGTAACTCTTCTGATTTTGGTATTTACCAAAGTATGATTTCGAATTGTTAATGTTCTTATATCTTCTAATACAGAACCATTAAGTCTGTCGCAGATCGTTTTAGAATGATCATAAATAGATCCTTTGGTTGCCATGGCAAGGGCCGCTCCAACTCTCTTATTTTGATTGTAGTAATCTATCGAAAATACTGCCGTAGCATTTGTTATACCAATCAGGTCATCAGGACTAGAAACAAAAGATGTTTCTGTTCCTGTGGCACCAGTTGTTGGGAAATAAATACTTAAATCTTGACTATTACCAGACTTGTATGATTTTTGACCCGGAGCGAAACGTTTCTGTAAATTCTTTTGATTGTATACTTTGTTCGTTTTTGATCTTAAAAAATTTCTTTTGGCAATTAAACTTGCCAGATCACCATTACTTTCTAATCCACCGTCGTTTCCAGAAGTTACAACACCTTCTTCTGTTAATTCAGGGATATTTGTAGTTTTTAAAGATGAGTATTGATCAGCTTTGATGTGAAAAAGAACATCATTAAAATCGTGATCTACTCCCGGATAATCTCTTCTGATATCTTCAAAACCAAGTACTATGGTCTCATTTGCTGTATCTGCAAGAAGGATGTTATGTGGTCGTAGTGCTTCATCACATTCTGGATTGTAATCAGGATTAGAATAGATTTGCCATAATCCAGAGTCTACAGTGCTACCATTCCAACCGTCTACAAGTAATACCCAGCCAATACCAGTATCTGCAGCAAAACTACCTATGTTTACAGTATTACCAGCATTTAATTCACCATTGCTGCCTGTTTTAGAAGCATTAGGGAATACAATAGTTATATCTTCTGGGTTAGGAGCCGCAGTAGAAGGACTATTTATATCATAGGTATAAAAACCTAATGTATTTTTATAATTTGTGTTTTCACCAATAAAAGTTACAGAAACATTCGTTGTACTTTCTATGGTAACATTGGTATCGTATCCCGAGTAAATATAATTCGGATTAAGATTTGGTACAGAATTTCCTTCTGGTAATGCGTTGTCGATTCGTGTGAGGTAATCAGAAGCGAGTGTTTCGTTTGTTCCTAAATAATCAGGAGTTCCGTTACTATTATATGTTCCTGGATATTGGTATCGCTGGCCAATACTTAATACAGGAAAACTGCTTGGAGTCTGGTTTCCATTCTCAGAATCAAATACGGTTTCCTTTAGATCAAAATTATCATCTAAGCCATCCTGATCAAAATCATTTCCTGCGGCAACTGTATCAGCAGTACCATCACTGTTAGTATCATACCCATCTACAGTATCCAAAGTTCCATCATTATTAGAATCAGTATCCATAAAGTCAGGATTATCAGTGCCATCTGTATTTATATATCCTTGAGGCGTACCCCCATGATCTGGATCAAAGGCATCATCCATACCATCTCTATCCTGATCTGAACCAGAAAGAGCAACGAAACTTGAGCTGTTTTGTCCTTCAATAAGATCAATAATACCATCCTGATCAGCATCAATATCGTATGGGTCATAAATTAAATCACCATCGGTATCTGTAGGGTAAAATGCAATTCCGGTTTGATCAACGTCTACTATGTCTGCAATTCCATCAAGGTCAGAATCTACAAAATTAGCATCCTGACTATTAAAAAAACCATCTCCATTGGTATCATAGCTTCCTAATCCGGCTTCAACGATATCGAATATCCCGTCATTATCACTATCAAGGTCCAATACATTAGGGACTCCATCACGATCAGTATCAAAAGCCAAAGAGACTCCACTATTACAAGTATTCCCAAAATCTGGATCCAGGTAATTAAAAATTCCATCAGAGTCATCATCACCATATGGATCAATCCCACCACCTTCTACAATATCAGGGATTCCATCTCCATCGGTATCCTTATCAAAAGGATCTAAAACTTCATCTTTATCAGCATCAATAGGTGATACTCCAACTGCACATTTAAAACCATCATTAGAATTTGTTACTTCGGTATTATTGAGTAATGTGGCATAAGGAGAAGCTAACTCATAATCATTTACTAAATACAATCCACCTTTATTACTAGATACATATAATCGGTTACTGGTATCGGTATAACAAGCACCAAATGTATGACTCGGTAAATCTGTAACGGTCTTATAACTAAAAGCAGGTGTAGCTGTAGTAAGATCCCATTTATAAACATTTCCTTTACTACCGCCATATAGATTACCATCTATAAAAACGATATCTGCGCAAGTACTTGGCGAGGCCTGATCAGATACTACGATCTCAAATGTTGGTGATGAAGAGCCATCATAACTTTGAAGATTGGTAATCTTATGAAATGATTGTTTATCAAGTGCATTTTGAAAAACCCATAAGTTCCCTTCGCTATCTACATCGGCTGCATAACCGCCACCAAATGAAACACTTCCATTTTGGGCAACAGCACCCAGATCTACTACGATGTCTGTTCCGATACGTAATAAATGCTTATCGCTATTTCTAATCGCATATAAAAAGTTATCTACAGGGTTGTATCCTCCCGCATTGTATGCTGTATGCGTATGAAGAGGCACTGAATATGTTCCTGTTATCGGGTCGTATGATCGTAATGCTCCAGAAATTACCTGATAAAATTTTCCCTCATTACAGTCTAATGATTGCTGGGCATACGTAATATTTGCTAGGAGAATTATCAAAAGTATAATGATCTTTTTCATAGTATATACTGGTCGCTTGTATTGAAAACTAATACAGACGTTTATTGATAGTTAAAATATATTTTGAATTAAATTTAGTAAAGAAGAAAAGTAGTTATCGTACCATATAGTAATCTGTTTTAAGGTTGAAAATGTCTGAAGCACTTTTGCTATTTGTTTTGATTTTGAAGTAACTAAACCAGATCATTAATAGATTGATTGGGATAAGAAAAGAATCTTTTAGTGTTATTTTAGAACCTTCTACTTCAATCCAGCTATCTAGCGGTTCTTCACTAATACAGTTTAATAGATCTTTTAACCCTACATGCTTTTTTAATCGAAGAAAGATTTCAATATCAAATAACCACCTGCTGATAAATCGTTGGCTATATACATTTTCGATGATACTTTTCTTAAATACTTTTGCTCCACACTGTGTATCTTTAATAGGAAGCTGAAGAATAAATCGGATAAAGAATCCAACAAAGTTTGATAAGAGTTTTCTAATTATATTTCTGTCAATATTGTTTGACTCTGCTGCTTTTCTAGAACCAAAAACCATGGTTAGTTTTGGATCACTATTCAGTTTCTTTACTAAGTTGTCCATTTCTTCTAATGATGTAGAAAGGTCGGCATCAAGGAAAGCAATATTTTCTATAATGTCTATATCTGCCAGGTAGTTTGCTCCTGTTTGTACTGCAGTAGCCTTACCTTGATTATGTTCGAGATCAAGAACTGATATCCTTTGTGGGTCAAATTCTTTCAGTTCACACAACATTTTTAATGTATCGTCAGAACTGCCGTCATTTACAAAGCATAAGTGGTAATTTGAATTTCTGCTTAAAAAATCACAAAACTTTTTTTGAGGTAATCTATTATATTCATTATAACATGGGATAATAATTCCGGTAATTTTCGTCATTTTTTTTTAGATTTTGGGACATACTTCTGGGGTAGTAGAAGTATTGGTTTCTTAATATTGGTCTTTATTACTTTTTTTAGACCTAAATCTTTTAAAACATGTTAAACATTCTTCTGGGGATTTTTGAAGATTATTTTACATTTTGACGAATTTACTGTAATCTCGAATTGACCATAAGCGCTAGTTATCAACTCGTTGTAAAAGTAATATGTGTTTTTGAAATTTGGTTATGGTAAAACCACAAAATGTTTACGCAAATTCCAAAAACAGTGTATTTCATCGGTTAATCGATATTTTTTACTGAAATTTTAACATTTTTGAATTTAAAAAAGAAGGTAAAATACTACAAATGTTAAAGAAAAAAATGCTTTTTTGATAATTTTAATGTTAAAAAAAGGGGTTTTTTCCCCTGTTTTAATCCTTAATTCTATAAAATTATGTTAATACCGATGTGTTTTTTCTTAAATGAATCTTGGGTGGTGATATTATTTTTATAAAACTTATTAAGTTTTTGACAGATGTTTTTTTAGTTATTCTTACTTTAACGATGTTAATCAACTATTACACAAAATAATGCACTTAAAGTCATTTTTTATTAGCCTTTTATTTTTGTTTTCATTTTCATTTTTGTTTGCACAAGATATGCAAGAAGGGTTTAAGTATTTGGAAACCGGTAAATATGATAAGGCAAAATCTTTTTTTGATACGATTCTAAAACAATATCCCGATAACAAAACTGCACGTTTATGTTATGGAAGAGCTGTGGGGTTATTAGGAGATTCACAACAAGCAGTATCAATTTTTACAGGACTAAAAAAAGAATATCCAAATGATTTTGAAATTAAACTAAATTATGCGGAGTCACTACTCTGGAATCGTCAATTTACCGAAGCCGAAACGTTTTATGAAAAATTGATTAAAGAAGATAGTACAAGCTTTCCCGCGGTACTGGGATATGCAAATACACTTTCTAATCTCAAAAAATATGAAAATGCATTGAAGTTGGTCAACAATGCATTACAACTACAAAAAGGAAATCCTAATGCCTTACTATCTCGAAAATATATTCGTTTGGGGTATGCTAATACCATAGCACAGGACAAAAAATATGATGAAGCAATTGCGCTATTAGATCAAAACCTGATTGATTTCCCTAATGATAAGGATACTCAGTTAAATAAGGCAAACCTATATCTAATGACAGATAATCTGGATAACGCAGAAAAAACATATACCGCTTTGGCAGTAAACCCTAAGGATAGTATTTTATCGTTAAATGGCTTGGCTCTGGTGGCTCATAAAAGATATAAAGAGAAGAAAGCATTAGCAATAGCTGGTATGGCAAAGCATAAAGTGAAAAGATTAGAAGAAGATAAAGAACTTTATCTATCTACACGAGAACGATATATACAAGCATTATTATGGAATAGGAAATTTACTGCAGCAAAAGAAGATATAGATCAATTACAACAATTATATCCAGATAACTCGAGAGTACTGGCTTTACAAGCTACTCATGGTATGTATACCAGCAATTTTAAAACCAGTCTTCAAAAATACAATACGATTTTAGGAAAAGACAAGGGGTCTTTTGATGGTAATTTAGGAATAGCAAATGCATATAGAGCAGTGGGAGAGGATATGAAATCCTATACATATGCTTTTAAAACATTAGAATATTACCCAAAGCAACAGGATGCCGAAAAACTGATAAAGACATTAAAGAAAACACACACGCCTTTTATAGAAGAAAAAACAGCATTTACTTTTGACAATGGAGATAATGAAGCAGTAAATATTACGGTAAAGACCGAGATTCCATTATCTGCCAAATTCAAATCCGAGATTCAATATGATTATAGAACTACTAAAAATACAGTAACCAAAAATGAAGCCACTTCTCATGATTTTTGGCTAGGGGGAGTGTATAAATTTAATGGAAGAGTTTCTCTACAATCCAAAATAGGGATTACCAATGCCGATGGATTTACAACTGAGTATACAGAATTGGTTGCCGAGGCAATATTAAAAACAAAACCATTTACCCTTCAAAACTTAGATGTTGGATATAAAAGAGAGCTACAAAATTTTAATGCAGATTTGTTGAATCGTGAGATTGTAATGAATAATTACTTTTTGAATTATAACCTTGGTACCAATTTTAATTTAGGATGGTATACCCAGTATATCTATACTTCTCAAACCGATGATAATAGTAGAAATCTACTTTTTACATCTTTGTATTATACGGTACTACAAAGGCCTATTCTAAAAGTAGGTATTAATTATCAATACCTTTCTTTTAAGAATCAGGTACCTACAATCTATTTTAGCCCTGCACGATTTAATTTAGGAGAGCTATTCGCAGAAGTGGTAAGTGATCCACAAAAAAAGTGGTTTTATAATGCTAGTGCAGCTTTGGGGCGACAATTTGTAGAAGATGATCCGGGATCATCTACTTTTAGAGCAGAAGGAAAATTTGGATACCGGTTTTCAGAACGTTTTAAAGCAGACCTCTATGGCAAGTATAGTAATATTGCTTCGGCTACAGCGGCAGGTTTTGAGTATGTAGAATTTGGTTTTAGACTAAAATGGTATTTCTTACGTAAACCGATTTTTGATAAAAAGATAATGGAATTACAAAAGTAACGAGTATTGGTACCTTAAATCCACACTATCGGGGATAAACAACTTCACAAGAATTATAATTGGTACTTATAGAAACGCTGGCTAAAACGTCCGAATTTTTTGAAATTCAAACATTTCGGATATTCAAAAAACATTTTGTTATTAGGTTTATACTATTCTTAGAAACGTAAGTTAAGCGTTAAGTAAAAAGTGTATAAACAAAAATAATAATTATGAAGAATCTTAAAAATTTCAAGAAGTTAGATAGAAAAGAATTATCCAAAATCAATGGAGGAGATGATGACCGACGACCAGGACCTGTTCCATTTGTTTTATGCCCGCAATGCTATATGTTAAATATAATGTATGCAGCAATGGCTATCCATTAATTGTAAAGAACAAGCTTACTACATTCTTTAGATAAAACGGATCTAATGTAAAGTGATTTTGTTTTGTGAAGCTATGTTCTTTTATAGAAAATTCGATAACCTATGTTGGATTATCGGATTTTTTTTAATGCTATAAGTAGAAAGTATTCTGTATCGTTTAAGAGGGATTAACTATCTATTGTTGGTTGTGTAAATTACTTCAGGATTAATATCAAAACAGCCGGATTATAGGTGACTGTTCGAAATACGTTGGTAATCCTTCGAGCCATTTTGGGATGGGCTTGATATCATATGCTTGGTTAAATTTGGATTATGTATTTCAAAATAAATTATATATAAATAGCGAGGACAACCATGACGTTATCCCCGCTATTACCCAAATCCTGAACTTAACCTATTTTTGTTATCGGATTAAAAAACTACCTTTATATTTTTGTTTGTTATTGCCTCTTAAGATGTAATAATATACACCTGGGATAAGGCTTCTTGTTTCAAAAGTTATGGTGTTATTATATACAACCATGCGCTCTTGTCGTACTGTTCTTCCTATCATATCGATGACTACCATTTCTAATGCTTCATGTGTTCCTGGTACTTGAATTGAAGTTTTGTTTTTAAAAGGATTAGGATAATTAGAAAGCGTAGTAACTGTGATTTGTTCATCTGTTTCTACTTGTGCGATTTCGTCGCTATTATCTTCTCCATTTTCTTCTACCACCACAGGTGTTTCAGGATCTAATTCTGGATCTATTATTGTTGTATTGGTGAATGCCAGATCAGATACTTCCAAGTGAAATGGAGTAAAGTTTTGATAATCTCCCTGTACAGAAAACACAATACTTCTTACTTTTTTGAAGCTTTCATTTTCTTTATTACCATTTGTGAAATCAGAAAACGAAATGGTATGCGTTGTTTTTTCATCGGTAGCAGGAATTCTATATCTAAGTCTGTTACTCCAGTCTGTAAGACCTTCGGTTACTAATATCACCTCGATATCTCTATCATTATACATTTCAAACTGTACAGCATCATAGTCAGACACAGATAGCGTTAATTCGCCTGCCAATATATTTCTAAAAAGATTTAAAGTTTCTTTTACATTACCATATACTAGTGCATTACGTTCTATAGTATATTCATTTTTCTGAGCTGCAACATCATGTTTTGTTACTTCAAAATTCTCGATCACTACTCCTTGTTCCTGGTAATCAATACCCCAGGGACCATCTGCCAGATACAATGCATCTAATTGAGTAGAGTTTTGTCCTAGGATAGAGAACCCGATATCAAATAGATATCCTGTTTCTATGGTGATTTGCTCATTGTATGCTCCTGATAATGCTACTGTTTCAATCATATTGTGTTCTTTTGATTGTTCAGTCTTTCTAATGTTACCATTAAATGTCATATGATTGGCACCTAATTTATTGATAATATTTAGGGTTAGCTTTCCATTTGCATATGATCCTTTTTCTACAAATACAGTAGGTACTCTATGACTCACTTTATGACTACGCATAGGTTTGTCGGTTGTAAATGAATCCAAAATATGATTCGCAATATTTGCTACTTGTGGTACTGATCCACCCCATACCTGGAAATTTATATAATCTCCATCAGGATAGTTGCCAATATTCCATAAGCTATAGATTTCATTCTCAGATTCACCTTTCTTAACCGAAAAGGTTAGTGCATATTCAATTTGACCAGAAGCTCTCTCTATTCTAGTACTCACAATAGTGTGATTTTTAATAGTTACTGTTCTTACATCTAATAATTTAGAGCCATTTAATCGGTCACAAATTGTTTTTGAATGATCATAAATAGAACCTTTGGTCGATGTGGCTAATGCTGCTGCTACTCTTTCATTTCCTTTGTAGTAATCTACAGAGAATACAGCTTTTGCATTAGTGATACCTAATAGATCATCTGGACTTGATACATAAGTAGACTCCGTTCCGAATATTCCTGTATTAGGGAAATAAATACTTAAATCTTCATTGTTACCCGATTTGTACGATTTCATACCAGGTTGAAATCTTTTTTGTGATTTTTTGGTATTGAAAATACTATTTGTTTTTGTTCTGCTAAAGTTACGTTTAGCAATTAAGCTTGCTAAGTCACCGTTACTTTCTAACCCACCATTATTAGCAGAAGTAACATCTGTAGCCGTATCGATATCCACATAATTATCTGTTGAGATCGCTGTATAAGGGCTTGCTGTGATATAGAATAATGCATCATTAAAATCCTGATCACAAGAAGCATAATCTCTTCTAATATCTTCAAAGCCTAATATAATTCTTTCATTATCAGGATCAGATAATAATACGTTGTGGTATCTTAATGAAGGATCTGTTTCTGGGTTATAATTTGGATTAGAATGTAGTTGCCAGTATCCAGTTCCCACACAACCGTCTGACCAAGCATTGGCTAGCAGTACCCATCCTATTCCTGTATTAGGAGGGAAAGTTCCAATTTTTACTTTATCACCAATTTCTAATTCACCGCCGCTTCCTACAGCAGATACGTTAGGAAAAATGATGGTAATATCTTCTGGAGCAGGTATTGAAGTTGATGGATTATTAATATCATAGGTATAGAATCCTAATGTATTTTTGTATCCAGCACCTTCTCCTATAAAAGTAACCCAGATATCAGCTTGTTCCTGTACTTCAATATCTGAATCGTAACCAGAAGAAATATAATGAGGGTTAAAATCTGGTACCGGATACCCTTCTGGTAATGCATTATTTACCAAATCGATAGTTTCCTGGGTAACTACATCTTGCCCATCCAAATACAGTGGCTTTCCATTAGAAGAAAAATCACCTAAGTAGTTATATCTGTCACAGATCTCAGGAATAGGAAAACTTGCTGGAGTTTGCCCTCCGTTTTCTGGAGCAAAACTACTTTTTCTTAAATCAAAACTATCATCTAATCCGTCATTATCATTATCAACTCCAGATAATGTAGTTTCTGCAACTCCGTCACCATCACTATCATATGCTTCTGTACTATCAGATACACCATTATTATCAGAATCGGTGTCCAGATGATCATAAGTATCTGTACCATCAGTATTTATGGTTCCGTTTGTGGTTCCTCCATAATCAGGATCAAACGCATCATCCATACCATCCTTATCTTCATCAATATTAGATAACCCTTGATAGCTACCACTATTTTGTCCTTCTATAATATCTACAATTCCATCATTATCAGAATCGATATCGTAGCAATCATAAATACTATCATTATCAGTATCGTTAGGAATAAAAGTATTCCCTTGATCAGGATCAAACGCATCTGCTAATCCATCTAGATCAGTATCCAGAAAATTGCTGTCAGATCCATTATAAATCCCGTCGTTATTTGTGTCTTTATCGCCTTGCCCTGCTTCTACAATATCATAGATACCATCGTTATCAGAATCGATATCCAGAAAATCGGGATTACCATCACTGTCTCTATCAAAAGCGTCTTGTACTACATTGTCTCCGTTACCACTAATATCGTTATCCAGGTAGTTGTATAAATCATCTCCATCATTATCTCCATAAGGATTCATACCGTTACATTCTGCAATATTTGTTATACCATCACCATCACTATCATCATCCATAGAATCTAAAGCCCCGTCTTGATCTTTATCGAGTGGAGAAATACCGTTGGCACATTTAAAACCGTCATTAGAGTTTGTGGTTTCGGTAAGATTAAGCAATGTGGCTGTTGGGGTAGCACTTTCGTAATCATTGATTAAGTATAAACCTCCGTTGTTAACAGATAAATACAATCTGTTATTAGCATCGGCATAAGCAGCTCCAAAAGTACCAGTAGGTAGATTGGTTACTGTTTTTTGAGAAAATACAGGGGTTCCTGAAGACAGATCCCATTTGTATAGCTTTCCTCTGCTTCCTCCATAAAAAGCACCATTTATATATGCAATATCTGCACAAGTACTGGGCGAAGTCTGATCAGCTTCTACAACTTCGAAAACAGGAGAAGAAGATCCGTCATAATCTTTTAAGTTTGTTATTTTATGAAATGTTTTTTTGTTGGTATTTTGATACACCCAAAGGTTTCCGTCTGCGTCGACATCTGCTGCATATCCACCACCAAAAACTGTAGTCCCGGCAGGGGTTACAGCACCAAGATCAATCACCATATCCTTGGCAATTCTAAGGAGGTGATTGTCACCTCTCTTAATTGCATATAGATAATTATCTTCGGGATTATATCCTCCAGCATTATAGGTGGTAGAGTAGGTGTGTAGTGCATCAGAATATGAACCGGTAATTGGATCATATGCTTTTAAAGATCCAGAGATCACCTGGTAGAAATTACCTTCATCACAATCAAAAGGTTGTTGAGCGTATCCAGATAAAACTACTAATATAAATATGAAGGTAGTTATTTTTTTCATTTTGATATAGATTTAGGTTTCAGATGACTAAAATTAATCTATATAAACTCTCTATATTGGAGTTATTCGATCAGGGGTAATTTACTGTAGATGAATGGGTTTTGTATAGAGTTGAGTACATGAGGGTGGGAGTGGTTAAATCCAGATTATGCGATTTGAAATATCATAGATATCAAATTCAATTACCTTCTTAGATAAGACTGGCGTGATGTTATTTAACCAGGATTCGATGTAAGGATTTAGTTTTAAAAAGCCGTCAACTTGAGTGATTTTTCATAGTGAAACGGAGAAAAATTGTATCGACCCTTCGACGAAGCTCAGGATGACAAGGCTTTTGCTTGAAAATTTACTTGTCTTCGATAGTTCTGCTGAGCTTGGTCGAAGTACAATTTTCTACCGAAAATCACTCTGACTGACGTAAATTTTCTTATGTCGAACTCACGTTATTTATGTAATTGGCTACTATTCTCTTAACTTAAAGCATATTAAGGCGCTTCATTAACTCCGGGCGGTTAGAACGACTCACCGGTATAACATCTTTTGCAATAAGTACACTGTTGTCTTCTATATCAATAATTTTTTTGATATTAATAATATAAGATCGATGTACTTTTAGGAAAAGATCGGTTGGTAGTTTTTCTTCAACCTTTTTTAATGTAGAATGTACTGTGTAATTTTGCTTTTCGGTTTTAATCAGCACATAATCTCCTTTGGCTTCAATCAAATTAATAGTTGGGATATTAATCTTGATTAACCTTCTGTCTATATTAATATAAAGCTCATTTTCTTCAGAAGAAGAAGTGTTTAAGGACGATTCTGTTTGTGTCTCTGTTGAGGTTTCTGTAGCAGCAACTGTTGTTGTGCTTTCTGCCTTTTGTATTGCTTTAAGAAATCTAGGTAAGGTTATTGGTTTTACCAGATAATCTACGATACATTCATACTCAAAAGCTTCTAAAGCAAAATTTTTGTCAGAAGTTGTTAAAATAATCTTAGGTGGATTCTTTAAGGTATCAATAAAATCAAAACCTGTAAAGTCTGGCATATGAATATCCAGAAATATAAGATCTACTTCTTCTTTATTTAAAAATTTAATGGCCTGAATTGCATTCGGAAAATCATCAATAACATTTAGTTCATCAACCTGTGAACAAAGTTGTTGAATAATCATTCTTGCGGTTTCTTCATCATCTATAATTATGCAATTCATAATAAATTGGTTTTTAAAGGATTTTTAAAGAGTTTTTAGAAAATGCTCTATGGATTCTAAAATTAATATAAATTTTGAATATAACGAAGTGTTACCGCTTTTTAGCTCTTCTTCAAAGTCTATTGCAGTTTGGTACCCTTCTTCAAAACCAAACATTCCAATTTTATGTTTTAGTTTATGAACATTTTCTGCTGCTTTATTATATGTTTTTGAGGTATAATTTTTAAGAAATTCATCTTTTTCATCAGGGAATTCTCGCTTTACAATACCAATTAATTTTTGTTCAAAAGACTCAGAACCAGCCGCCAATTCTTTAATATATATGAGATTTGGAGTTTCGTTCATATGTTATTTTTTTAATGTAAAATAGAAAGTAGTTCCTTGTCCTTCTTCAGACTCGATCCAAATTTTTCCATTATAAAATTCTACTATTTTTTTTACGATCGATAACCCAATACCTGTTGATTTTTTTTCGTCATCAAGAGTTTGAAATATCTGAAATATCTTGTTGTGATATTTTTCAGAAATTCCTCTTCCATTATCTTTAATACCAAACTTCCAGAAATTAGGGATTTCTTCATACATTACTATGACCTCTCCTTTATCTTTATCTATTGCTTGTATAGCATTATTAATTAAATTCTGAAATATTTGTTTAATTCTTGATACATCTGCATATATAACAGGAAGTTGATTGTGTATGCTAATTTTTATATGATCAGGAGGATGTATTACATGTGTAATATCTCCGATTAGAGTATTTAGATCAATATCAGATTCGAGATTTTTTGTTCTATCACTAATTATAGAATATTCTAAAATTCCACTAATTAGATTATCCATTTTTTCAATATTCTGATCAATTAAATTCAGGTTCTTTAGTATTGGCGCTTCAAGTCCTCCTTGGGTATCTTCTTTTATCCAGTTAATAAGCGTATTGATACTTCGTAATGGAGATTTTAAATCGTGAGATACCACATGCGCATAATCGTTAAGCTCTTTATTACTTTTTTCTAAATCCTTGAGTAACAATTCTCTTTGTTTCTCGACTTTTGAAATTTGAACAGCCTGTTCTTCGATCATTACAGCTAGTTCGATTCCTGAGAGTTCATCCCCATTTTTTCCTCCTTTCATATTTTTGAAAGTTATGGATTGAAGAATTCTAGTGGCATCGGTTAAACTGGCAATTACTTTTTTTTGCTGTTCTGCTTCTTTCTGAAGTTTTTGGTTGGCATCAAATAATTCTTTAGAACTTATAGACATTGCCCTCTGTAACATACCTAGTTGATCTTCAAAATTGTGATAGGATCTATCAATAGCACTTAAGAATTTTTCGGAATACTGAGATTCTTTATGTTCAGTATCCAAATGTTTTTTGATTTGTCTGGTCAATAATGAGTGCATACTATTCACTAAATAAAGTTAAAGTCATTGTTTGATTGTGTAACTCACAGTTTGAATTTTTTCCTTCAAAAGGAGATAGTTCGCCATATGAATAAAATCCAGCTACGGTAGCTTGAGCGCCAATAGATTCTATAACTTCTTCTACTTCTTCCTCAACACGTTGATCCATGACTAATTTTCTACCGATACAGCTTACCAATAATGCTAGTTCGGGTTTATGCTTTCTGTCTCTCATTCCTATTTCTGCTGCTTGCAATGCTCCATCTACAATATTATCAATATGTCCCATCATTAATTGAACGACGGCTCCTTCTGGTACATCTCCTGCCAGTGTCATCGTATTGGTTTTCTCATCGATCGATAAAATTGTTCTTACAATAGGCTCTTCTTTATCTTTGGACTTAACACTAAGCGGATATAATAAAGCAGATTGAGGAAGTTCTGCAGCTTTATCACCCAAATATTTTTTGTATAAATCCAGGGCAGGTTGGTTGTCTAATTCATATAATACATTCTGATCAGATTTTGTAATAATTCGCTCTGGTCCAAAAGCAGTCCATCCTCCATATTGGGCATAACTAATCTCTAGAGATTCACCATAAAAGGCGATTAATATAACCTCTCCTTCTTTAGGGTTTTCATTATAACCCGATATTGTTTTTTCAAATCTCGAATCGTCACCACAGAGTCCACCCGTTATTGCAACATTGTCGATCATTGTTTCGAGGCCTTCAATTAATGCCGAACCGTTTACAAAACTTCCTTCAGAAATAATGAAAACATGTTTTAAACCTTCTTTTGGTACTTTTTGAATCAGTTTATTTCCTAGTCGTACTGCATCTTTATTATTGTCGATACTATTTTCACGAAATATAACATAAGTACTTTTTTCAAATTCTATGGCAGTTAGTGCTATTGAATCATCAAGAACTTTACCGCCAATAATTTCACCAGCAGTAGAACCGATAACAATTTCTCCATCTGGGAATAGTTTTTTTACGTCATTATAAACTTCTGGGTCTTCTAGTTCATAT
Source organism: Aquimarina macrocephali (assembly GCF_051627225.1). NCBI lineage: Bacteria > Pseudomonadati > Bacteroidota > Flavobacteriia > Flavobacteriales > Flavobacteriaceae > Aquimarina > Aquimarina macrocephali. Next base: position 945,952 of record NZ_CP151795.1, on the reverse strand, counting down.
CGATTTCCGAAAACCAACACTAAAGGGTTTTTTAGTTTTTTTTCTGTTGTTACAACGGCAGTCCATTCTTGATTTTTTCTCTTTTCAAATTGTTGAAATCTCATATGCCTATTTTTTTAATGTGAAGTAAAATGTTGTACCCATACCGAATTCACTTTCCAGCCAAATATCTCCTTCATACAGGTCTATTATTTTTTTAACAATGGCGAGTCCGATTCCCGAAGAATTTTCATTGTCTCCTACAGATTGGAACATTTTAAATATCTTCTCGTGATGTTCTTTTTTTATACCTATACCATTGTCCTTAATTTTAAAGAGGTAATAGGTCTTTTTGTCTTCATAATTGATTTCTATTTTTCCGATTTCTTTATCGTTATAAATTACAGCATTACCAATTAGGTTTTGAAAAAGTTGTTGAATTCTGGTAATGTCACCATTGATTACAGGAAGTTTATTTTTAATAGAAATCGTTATATTTTCTGGTATTAATACAGTATTTTTTATCTCACCAATAAGTATATTAAGATCTATTTTTTTGGTTTGTAGGCCTTCTTTGTTACTTACACTAGAATAACTAAGGATATCATTGATGAGAGTTTCCATTTTTTCCAATGTATTTTCGATCATGGTAAAATGGCGTACCCCGGTTTTATCAAGTGTATCAACATGATCTTCTTTAATCCAGTTTACAAGAGCATTAATACTTCTCAAAGGTGATTTTAGATCATGAGAAACGATATGCGCATAATCCTTAAGTTCCTGATTTGTTTTTTCCAGATTTTTTACGAGTTGATCCCTTTGTTTTTCTACCTCTAGTTGCTCTGTAATATCTTCTACTAGGGCAACCATATATTTAATATTTCCGTTAGGATCTCGTACTGCGGCTACATTGGTTTTTGCCCAGAATGTGGATTTATTTCGTTTTACATACCTCCTATTTATAGAAAAATCATCAATCTCACCAGTATTCATTTTCTCCATATTACTGGCCGAGGCTTCGTATTCATCTTTTAAAGAAATATCTTTGATCTCCATTTGTAGTAGTTCCTCTTGCGTATATCCCAATAAATTCTGGAAAGCTTTATTGGTTTGAAGTATTTTTCCAAATTGAGAAAGAGCAATTCCTAAAGACGAATTTTCAACAATAACAGATAGTTGTTTTTTTTGCTCTTCGAATATTTGTTTTTGTATAAGCTCATCAGTAATGTCCGTTACAATACCTTGTGCTCCAATTGGAGTTTTATTTTTATCAAAAATAAGACTGGCATTGATATGAACGGTACGTACTCCATTATCTTTTGTATATACTCTGGCCTGGTAATTAGAAAAAGAACCTTTGGTGACCAGTTCCTGAAAAGAAACCATGGCATATTTATAATCTTCTTTATAAATAAGTTTTACAACATTTAGTTTTTCTTCTGTAATATCGTATCCAAATAAATTTCTGGCGGCATAATTCATCTCCAGAACATTACCAAAAATATCCATTCGAACATAGGCATCCAGTAAATTATCAAAAACACCTTGTAACTCAGATTCCTTTGTACCAACTTGATCTTCTAGCTTTTCATTGGTATCCTTTAATTCTTGAGTGATTAGATAAAGTTCTCGAGATTTATCTTCAAGAATTTTTTCTGCTTGTTTTCGAGCTAATTTCTCTCTTTGTATAGCTCTTTTTAGTATTTCTATATCATCACTACTCATTTGTTTTCACGATACTAAATTTTACTTCCGTTCCATCTGATGTGAGTTTTTCTAGAGTGATTGTAGCCGTAGCATCAAAATGCTCAAAAGTTTTGCGCATTAATCCAAGTCCAAAGCTGTACATAGCTCTACTGGATTTATAAATCATGACCAGTTTAGAAGCTGTTTTTTCTTGTATTTCAAAAGTGGGAAGTTCTGCATCAGGATATATTTTTCGAACTTCGACATGAATATGATTTTCGATAGAAGATAGCATTTCTATTGGATCGTTGTATTTGTTAATTAAATCGGGGTAACTACTAGCTAGGACAGAAAAAAAATGTTCGGCGTAGGTAAGAAGAAGGTCATCGATACTTAGTTTTGTATGCTCGCTAAGATGCTTTAACAATCCTAGCATTTCAGAAAAATCGTAAGTACCTATAGCAGTATATGCTCCTTGTGAAGGCAGATTAGACTGTTGGATGATTTTGTCAACTACCGCTAACCCGAATTTATCTTCGACTAATTCTAAAAATTCTGTAAATACTATTCCTTTCATTCTTTTAAAAACTTTTTGGTTAGACGCCTTTATACCTCAAAAATACTGTTATGTTGTAGTTTCGAATGATTGTGTGTAATCTTGAAAGAAAACAATATAGGGGTAGTTCTCAGTATTTTAAATTAAATTACTTTAACTCAAACTGATGTTTTCTTTTGGGGTATAAAAACAGATAAGAACTTCTATAATGACAATATATTTACATTAAAAAGAAAATTATTTCATGTCTATATTATTTCTGAAGTTAATAAAGATAACCGTTATACTTTTAAAAGCTCATTAACACTCCAGTATTCAATTAAACATTTTATTTTATGTGTGTATTCTTCATATTTTAATGGTTTAACAATATAACCTGCAGCTCCAATTTTGTAAGACTCTTTAAGATCTTGATGATTATTAGAGGTACTTAAAATGATCACCGGTATGTATTGTAACGATGCATTTGACTTTAACTCCTTCAGAAATTCTAAACCATTCATTTTAGGCATATTTAGATCAAGAAAGATAATATCTGGTTGTTGATCTTTTTGAGCTAAAATATCTAAAGCTTCCTCACCATTTTTGGCCTCTACAATTTTATGCGGATAGCCATTTTTATCTATAACTCTAGCAAATTTTAGTCGTTCTATTTCATCATCATCTATTAATAAAAAAGTCAAACTCATTATTTCAGTGTTTTAAGTTAGGTTAAAAAATGTTCTTTAACAACACTAAAGGTCTCCTTTTTAGGGAGAATTTTATTATTTCTTTCGTTGAAATGCATTTTTAGTGTAGACGAATGGTAATTTTTTGTAGATAAATGGAAGATTGAAAAAACAACAAAATTAGAGTGTAAAATGTGAATTTTATAGAGAAAAGTGGTACTCAGGATAGGTTCATTGATCACTTCTGAAAATATAGTTGTATCATTACAACACAATTAAAAAAATAACCCTTCATTTTATTAAGACAATGCGAGACAACCCTCAAGAAACATCAGATCTAAAATTGAAAAATGAAAATGAAACGGAAATAGATACAATTATTATTGGTTCTGGAGTAGGAGGACTTGCTTCTGCAATTTGTCTTGCTCGTAGTGGTCAACGTGTATTAGTTCTCGAACAACACGATGTGCCTGGAGGGTGGTGCCATAGTTTTTATCTAAATGGGTATCGTTTTACACCTGGAGTGCATTATGTAGGGTTGTTAGATAAAGGGCAATCTACAAGCGAGCTTTATGAAGGATTGGGGATTGCAAATGATCTCGCTTTTTTTAGAATGAATACACAAGCATACGAACATTGCTGGATTGGTGATGAGCGTTTTGATTATCCTGCTAATTTTGATGAATTATGTGACTCATTATCACAACGTTTTCCAGAAGAAAAGAAGAATATTAAAAAATACCTCACTATGGTTCGTACAGTGAGTCGACAAATACAATTAATTCCTAAAATAAAAGGTTTTTGGGATCACGTTACTATTCCTTTTCGAACAAAATACATGGGGAAATATGCATTATTTAGCTTAAAAAAGGTGATCGGTTGGTATCTCAAAAACCCATTACTCAAAACGATACTTAATATACAATATGGTGATCATGGATTACCACCGGGTAAGGCAAGTTTTCCACTGCATTGTGCAGTAATGGATCATTATTTTGACGGTGGTTTTTATCCCATGGGCGGTGGCGGAGCTATAGTAAAGGCAATGACTAATGCAATCAAAAAACATGGTAGTGAAGTACGTACCGGTCAAAGTGTGAAACGTATTTTGGTAGAAGGAGAAAAGAAAAAACGAGCTATTGGAGTCGAGCTCGAAAACGGAGAGAAAATTCTTGCCAAAAGGGTGATCTCTAACGCAGATCCGGGAAAAACCTATTTAGATATGGTAGGTCGTGATAATATAAGCCGTAAATTATTAAAGAAACTTAATAAAACAAAATATTCGTGTACATCACTTATGCTGTTTTTGACTGTGGATATGGATCTTCGAAAAGCAGGATTGGATTCTGGTAATATTTGGATGATGCCCAAAAATGCAGATATGGATGAGCAATTTGCAGAGATGCAAAGAATTGATATTGAAGAAGGCGATGAATTTGCTGGTCTTTTTATAAGTTGTACAACTCTTAAAGATCCTATAAGTTATGATGGCCGATATCATACTATGGAAGTAATTACTTATATTAATTATAAGGCTTTTGAAAGATTTGAAAATGAGAATAAAGAACGCTCTCCAGAATATCTGCAATTCAAAGAAAAATTGACTCAAAAGTTTGTGAATAGCTTGGAAAAAGTAGTTCCTGGGATTAGTGACCATATTGTACAAAAAAAATTAGGAACTCCGATTACCAACGAGTACTATATAAATTCTACCGATGGTTGTGTGTACGGTACCGAAAAAAGTTTACGTCATATTGGTCCTTTAGCATATAAACCAAAAAGTGAGATCGAGAATTTATACCTCTGTGGCGCTAGTATTGCATCTCATGGAGTAGCAGGAGCAAGTTATTCTGGAGTTCAGACAGCTGCACTAATTCTCAAATGTAGACAAGATGATCTTATACAACCAGATGTGGATCTAAATCAGGATGTTCGTATTTATGATGCCGAAGATTCTTCTGATTATCCAGACTGGATGCTTCGTAAAATAGAAGTTAAAAAATCACGTTTGGCTACCGATGATAATAGATTCTCTTCTGTTAAAGAAAAGTAATCTCTACTTGATATATTAACGTTATCCTATTAGATTATAAAACCTAATTGGGATAACGTTATTACTTTCTTTTGTATTCTTTACTTTTCATCATAAGGGATATAATCTTCCCAATACCATGGTGTATACGTATCTGCAATTGATATTTCTAATAGCTCTTTAAAAATACTTTCTCCATTATCACTATTGGTCATTATCATTATACCCTTTTGTGCTTCTGGAAATATAATTGAATAATGCTGAAATCCATTGCCATGGCATTCTTTAAACGCTCCAAAACCATAAGGAGTTTTCAAAATACCCCAACCTAATCCATAACTTAACTCAATAGGATCATTTTGTGTAGAATCTTTTAGAGCTAGTGGTCCAAATTGCTTGATAGAATGAATTCTAAACTGTGGTTTAAACAGTTCATTCCAAGAGTTTCGTGTGATAATTTTTTGTTGTAATACGGCTTTAAGAAACTTCGAATAATCTTCTGGAGTAGTTTCTAATGTACTACCTCCTCTTGGCTCATTGTCTATATCTTTTTTAAAACGCTCACTTGTGATAGTATGACCATATGCAAAGTTATCTTCAAATAATGGTGACCATTGGTAACTAGAGCGACTCATGTTTAATGGTTCGAAAATTAATTCCTGCGCTAATTCCTCCAGATTCTTTCCCAGTATTTTCTCTAATACGACTTGCAGGTAAATAAATCCTTCTCCAGAATAACTATACCTGCTTCCTGGTTCACGGTTTACACGCAGTTGATAATCCGATTCCATCCACCGGGAATTAGCAAAACCTGTAGTGTGTGTCAAACACATACGAGCCGTTATTTTATGATATAGGCTATCGTTTTTTAAGGCAGAAAAATCATCATGCCAACGTGTAAGTGGTTTGTACTCGTATATTTTTTTGGGTAAATAAGACTCTAAAGCTGTGTCGAGATCAATAACACCATCTTCTACCAATTTCATTACGAGTACTCCAAAAACTGCTTTACTAAAAGAACCTCCATAGATATTAGTAGAATCATTTAGAGCTAATTTTTTATCATAATCTTTATACCCAAAGGCCTTCTGATATGTAACTTCATTGTCATTAAAAATAGTAACTGCAATCCCAGGTATATTTGCCTTTTTGATGAGTCGATTAATTTTAATTGTTAATGAATCTTTAGCTATTTCGGTTCCATCTAAACGTATAATATTTTGTGCTTTCGCTTGAGTGCAACTTGTGAAATACATAGTACTTGTCAATAGTAATATTATCATTTTTTTGGATACAGTTTTTTTAGTACTGCTTATAAACGGAAATGATAATGGGTAATAACATTTTTGTGAATTAACGACTCTTACTATATTAAATAACATGCAAATTATACTAAATGGGATTACAGATATAAACAAGAAAAACCCCCATTTCTCAATAGTTACAAGGGCAACTAGTGATAGTAAGTATAGTATACTCATCGTTATCTGAAAATTAATAATTTTTATACCATGACTGTTGTATAGCTCATTATCTTCTCTCTTATGAATCCAAATAAATAAAGGAAGAAGTATATTTGCAAGTGGTATTATAAAGCCTAAAAAAGGAGTGCTATGTAATAATATTAACCATTTTTTCTGTATCGTTTCTTCTTTTGGGTTTTCTAATATCAATAAATCATTCACTTCAATATCTAATGCAGTAGCTAACAATTTTACAGTTTGAAGATGTGGAGTTACATCTCCTTTTTCTATACGCTGGATAGTACGAATTGTAACTTGTGTTTTCTCTGATAATTCTTCTTGAGTATACCCTTTTAATTTTCGTTGATACACTAAGTTTTTAGCAATTGATTGGGTTTCCATAATTATATTTTTGTTTGATACAAAGCTATGGAGAGCTCCTTGTTGTTGTAACGACATTTAGATGTCACCTATCTGTCATTTATCTATTTTATCTAGATAGATCCTATTTTCTTCTATAGTAATGTTGATTTACTACTTAGTCACCCTATAGATTAATAGTTTTCTTCTTATGAGAAATCAAAACACAACACTCTACAACACCATTATGATTTTATACAGGATATGTTGTAGCCATTATGAGTATCTTATTGTTTGTCGAAGATAGCTAAAATCAATCTAGAGATTGCAAGATTTCTTTGGAGGTAGGAGTACTCCATAAATCAGAAAAGACATTATTCCATTTCCCTTTTATCAATAACAATTACAGGTTTCCTGCTTAGCTTAGGAAATTGAAGTTTCTGAATATCTTTTTTATCGTGAAATTCAATTTTTGGAGATACTCTTAACTTTGCTCTAAAATGATCTTTTATATCATGAAGTAATTCTTCTGTAGGGGTTTTTGTAACTATTTTAATTAAAATTTCGTCTGTACCTATTGTATTATGAAAAATTTCGATGATATAATTCTCTACCTCATTAAAATCATTGAGAATATTATCCATGGCGGGAGGGTATAAGGTTGTTCCTTTATACTTGATCATCTGTTTTTTTCTTCCTACTACTGGCCCCAAACGCATTGTATTGCGCCCACATGCACAACTTGAAGTATGTGCCTTGATCATATCTCCTGTTTTAAATCGCAATAAAGGCATTGCTTCTACTCCTAAAGTAGTAACGGTAAGTTCTCCTACCTCACCAGGAGAAACAGGGCTGTTGTTGTCGTCTAGAATCTCTGCAATAATAAGCTCTGGATGATGATGCCCACCTTGTTGCTCGCTACACTCTGTAAAAGCGGTATTCATTTCTGTAGATGCATAGGTAGAGTATAATTCGATGTTCCAGGTGTCTTTTATGTTTTTTGCAAGTGTGTTTAACGAAAAATCTTGATTTCTAAGAGATTCTCCTATACAAATAGCACCTTTTATTCCAGAAGCATTGAGGTCAATATCGTGTTCTTTGGCATATTTAATTAGTTTCAATAAAAATGAGGGAACTACGATTAGGTAGGTAGGTTTAAATTTTAAAATAGAATCCCATTGTAATTCGGGGATTCCAGCTCCTACGCGTATGATTCCTGCTCCTAATTCTCGAGCGCCCAGGAAATAGGCTAGTCCCGCCATAAAACGCCTGTCGATGGTTGTCATTAATTGCATTACATCTTCCTTTTGCACACCAGCACAGGCAAAAGAAATTGCTTCGTTATAAGCTAGCCTTTTTAAATCATTATCTGTTAATGCAAAAGTAACAGGTTCTCCCAAAGTTCCCGAAGTAGTAACATAATCTATGATTTCGCTTTTTGGTACGCAGATAAAATCATCATTAAACTGTTGCAATTGCTCTTTGGTAGTAACTGGTATTTTTACTAAATCCTCTAATGTATTAATCGTCGAAGGAAGAATATTATGCTTTGCAAAAACACTTTGATAATAAGTAGAATGCGTATCTAAATAAGATATTAATTTCTTTAATTCTTGCTCTTGTACTTTTTTGATCTGAGCCAACGATGCTTTTTCTATTTCAGGAATCATTGTTTTAATTTCCTTTTTAATTTTTTAATATACAAATCGATTTCACGTTTGTCGGGAACTGTCGTAATTTCTTTTTTACTTGCCTCCTCAAAAGCATGTAATGCCGCGGTATAATATTTTTTTTCGTAATAATATTTACCAATTAAATAGTATACTTCCCAATACTCTGGATTGGTCTTCTGAAAATCTCCAATAAAAGAAGAATCCAACATTTTTTTGTTGTCAATTGCTATTTGAATCTCCTTACTTAATCGCCTGTAGTTTTCATAATCTTTATATGCCTTAGTAAATTGAAAAGAGTCTTTTTCAATATTTAATTCAGATTGAGATAATGCTGCCTTTGTCGGTCTTTTATTAAAAATATCATTGAGATTATAGGCAACAAATTCTCCTAATTGATATGGGCTTGATGATACCCAAACCATACGATCTTCTGGTTTAAAAACAATACCATGATGCGCTAATAATTGATTTAAAGCTTTTTCATTACCGTATCCAATCTGTTTGTTGTTTAATCCTTCTTTATTTCTTAGAATATCAACAGCAATTTGTGGTGTTACTTTTGGTTGTTGTTGCAATAGCTCCAGCATTCTTTTATAACGATATTGAGAATGACTTTCTGCGATATGTTTTATATTGTTTTGATCATCAGAATAAGCCTCACTTTGAAAATGATTAGAACAAATTAATTGATTAGAGTTAGAGACTTCATAAACACCAAAGTTTTTGGGAGAAACCTCAATAGTAATTGCCTTTTTATCTTTTGCGCTTCCTATAAATATTGATTCAGATACAAAAACTTCTCGTTTTTTTGCTATTGCTATTGCTTCATCTATTGTTGAAGCATATTGTAAAATCTCACGAGCCAAAATTGAAATTGGTGTTTTTGCTAATAAAGGGATCTTGGATTTTCCTGCATTTATAGTTATTGTAAGTCCATGTTCGTTCATTCCCGAAACCACACCAATCATTCCTCCCCAGGTTACAGACATAAATTTATGGCCTTCTGTTGGACTTACAAAAGCAATGATTTTATCTTTGGCAAAGTCATCACCAGCATAAAAATCAAAATTCCTACCAATGATCAAATCACCATCTACAGTTTTTTCTCCCCAGGCGGCAAATGAAGAGCACCCTACTAATGCTAAATCTTGCAAAGCATGCCCTATATCATGCGCACCATGAAGGTATAGTATTCTTAGATAGTTCTCTGCTATATGATTATAATCGTTTGATGCATATTTTGAAAGTCCGTATATTTCTGCTTTATACTCTGCAGGAATGTGTAAATACATTTTCCTATTATACCAGGCTACAACTTTTCTTAATAAATATTGTTTTGTTTTTGAAGGCACTAATTCTCCAACCTTAGATAGAAAAGCATGTTCTTGCTTTTTAAATAATTCTTGTGTTAGACTCCCGGTTTGTAAGCCTATTTGCAAAGGATCTCCTTCTACATAAAGTTCCCATAAACCTTGTTTGTTTTTACTAAGAAAACTATTCCCGATAGTAAAAACAGAATCCGAAACTTTAATTCTTTCTTCAATAGAAGAAGAATAGGCACTAACATCAGGAATATCCTTTATAGATCTAGAAACGCCACACGACATTAATAGAAAAAGGAGTGCAAAAAAGCACAGCCATTTTGTACAACAAGATGTTTTTGAGAACATACTTCTTTGTTTTTTAGATGCTCGTTATTTTAATTTTTCCCATTGCCTAAATAGTTTTTTGTTCTTTATTGGCTTCCAGTATTTTATCAAGTAAATAATCTTTACCGATTATTTCTGAGCAAGTAGTGACTGCACTAATAGTGACTCCTAAAATACCATGCATATTTAAACTCTGGCCAGTAAACATTAAGTTTTTAATTTTGGTTTTTGGAGATAAAAAAGAGTGCATAGGTTTATTAACATCTTTGACATAACCATACATCGATCCTTCATTACTACCGATATAATCTCTGTAGGATAATGGTGTTGAAGTGTATGTTTCTTGAATACAATCTCTTATATTCGGAAATTTTTTCTCTAATGCATTAATAATTTTTTCAGCTTTTTCAGCTTTAAATTCTTCATAGGTTTGTCCTCTTTCATTTTTATTAGCTACCGTATTAAATGTGTTTTCCCAAGGTTCAACTTCTTCATAACGCATATATGTCATTACAGCAATACTATCACCATATTCATCTGTGTTTTTATTAATCCCCATAGTCATCATATATCCTTCTGGCCAACTTTCCTGTGTATAACTTTGTGTATCCCAAACCCTATCTGGATGATTAAAATGATAGAAGTTTTTGTTTTGATAAGCAAAAGTGTTAGGTTTTAATACGATATATAATGTAAAAGCGGCGATTGTGCTTTCAATCTTATGTACTCGATTGGCATATGATTTTCTAAATTTATCCTCTCCTGCTAATTTTAAAGTGAGTTTTGGCTCAATATTAGAAATAAACAAATCTCCTTTTATTTCTTTACCATTTTTACAGGTAACAGAACTGATTTTACCATCATCAAATCCAAATTTAGTAACCTCATGGTGTTTGTATGTTTCACCACCATATTCTTTTAATCTTTTAATTAAAACTTTTGTAATCTGGCTCCCTCCATTTATACACCGATATGAACTTTCGATATATGAGTTAATACATAAAGCGTGTACATAAAAAGGAGTACGATCACTATCCCCGGCATATAAATAATTTGTTCCTGCAAGAACTCCTTGTAGTTTTTTGTTATCTGTAAGGGAATTGATATAAGATTTTGCATTGAGACCAAAAATTTCAGTATCATCAAAGTAAGGTTTACCTTGTTTTAGCTGGTAAAGCGGAAATTTAAGACATGTTTCTTTTAATTTATCACAATAGGTTATAATGGCTTCTTCCTCTTCTGGGAATTGATCTACTAAAATTTTTATGAAATTTTCATATCCTTGAGCATGTTTGTATTCTTTTTCATCACCTTCAAAAGTTATGATATCAAAACCGTCTTCATCTAGTTTTTTTAATTTTAAGTCATCAACGATATTAATGTATTTAAAATATTGATATAGGTTTTGTCCTTTAGAAAGGCCGCCAATATAGTGTACTCCTGTATCAAAAATAGTTTTATCCCTTACAAAGGTTTGTAAATTTCCTCCATACTGATTGTTTTTTTCTAACACACATACACTATAGCCTTCTTTGGCTAAAATGATAGCAGAAACCAAACCACCCAAACCACTTCCGATAATTACAATATCATAATGCTCTTTCATTCTTTAATTTTCTTTGTTTTTTAAAATAACCAGATTATTCTTTTGGTGATCGATCTCGAATCCCAAATTAGTAATTATCTGTGTATGTATATTTTGACCTTCTTTTAGTAAAATTAACAGATTAATTTTACTGCTTAGTACCTTTTCTAATTCATTTTGTGTAATTGTAGCTAAATTTATAATAAGAACACTTGCATCATATGCCATTGTTTCTTCTAAATTATCGACACAAATAATTTTACTATGATTATTAGTAATATAGCTGTTTTTAACAATATCCCTAGTGTTTTTGTTTTCTATATAATTAATAATCTTTCTGTCTGGACTATCTAGAGATAATAGGAAATCTAATTGACCAGAATCTTTTGAAATATGAAGTATAGTTTCTTTTTTTCCGACTGTGTCTATAATTATTTTATAAATTTCTTTATTAATTTTTAGATCGTTTAGTACTTCTTTATATAGAGAGTCACCTTTGTATCGGTATTCTTCAAGAATAATATTATTAAAGTAGGCATCATGTTCTATCTCATTTCTAAGTTTTCCAAATTCACTTTTAAAATACGCCCCGATTTGCTTTGTCTTTCTAGCATAGTTTTCGCCAAAACTAGTATCGTTTGCTTTTATTCTATCGAGTATTTTGATAGTTATACTACCATCTTTAATAATAAAACTTCCTTTTGGAAGCACTTCGGAATTTCCGTGAATAAGTATCGGAATGATGTCTAACCCAAATTGCTCTGCAAGATAAAATGCTCCTTTGTGAAATCGTTTAATTTTATTGGTATTAGATCTTGTCCCTTCAGGAAAGGCAATAAGAGAGTAGCCTTGATCAACTTTCTTCTTTAAATGATCTAATCCATTCTCTATACCACTAGACACTGGATAAAAACCTGCTAATTGAACTGCTTTTCCAAAAACAGGAGAGTTGTACACCCAATCATTTACCAGGAAAATAATTTTTGGATATAACATTCCTATTGCCAAAATGTCTAAAAATGAAGTATGATTAGCAATGATAACCCCTGGTTTTTTGAAGGTTTCATTACTTTGATTAATGATTTTTTTACGTACAAAAGGGTTTGTATATAGTACTGATCCCATAAATTTTGACATTATTTTATGAAACCATTTCATTTTCATTTTTTTAGGTAACGGGATAATTTTTATCAGAAATACACTAAATAATGAAAGTAGTAAGCCTCCTATACCATAATAACAAAAAGAAAGAACAGAATGTATAAATAACCTAAGTGTTATCGGTCTTTTTGTTTTACTTCCAATAAAAAGTCTAAATAATTGAGGTTGAATTGTAAATGAAATAACAATTGCAGATAATATGCCGATAATAGAAAGTAATGATATCGTATATAGCGCAGGGTGTTTAGCAAATATTAAAACACCTACTCCCAAAATAGTAGTGATAACAGATAGAATAATTGATGTTTTATGAGTTGCTAATGCTTTTTCCCCGGTTCTATATTCATGTAGTAACCCATTAGTCATAAAAATACTATAGTCAATCCCAAGACCAAAAATAAAAGTTGAAATTATAATATTAAAGATGTTAAACTCTAATGAAAATAATCCCATTATACCAATTGTTAGCAACCATGTGATCGCTATAGGAATACTTGTCACTAGGGTAAGAGATAAACTTCTATAAAATAATAAAAGGATAAGCAGCACAACAATTAATGAGTAACCTACTAGTTTGTTAAAGTCATTTTTTAGATTCCCTAAAAAAGTTTCATTCATATGTTTCCTGTCAATAACAATAGTTTGAGGCTGATCTTTAAAAATATCAACTATATGTTGCGCATTTTCATCTTTTACCTTAACGAGTGTTGTTGCAGTGATGAAATCATCTTTTGTTGTTATATAATCTGCAATAGAAATTGTTTTTAAAGCATTATAATCTGTAATTTTAAGAGGCTTGAAATTCGATTCTAAGAGGGTGTAAAAAGCATTAAAACTATTAGGTTTAAAACCTAATTTGTTTCCGCTTTCAATAAGATTAGCTTTTGTATCTGCTATGGTATTAGTGTTCCAGAAAGAATTCCATCTCGAAATTCTTTCTTTTTGAGCTTTTTCTGAATAAATTAAAGATCCAATCGAGCTAAAATCAATTACTTTTCCTTCAGCTTTTAGTATTTGTAGCTTTTTGAAAATCTTGTCATTTATTTGTAAAGCACCTTGCTCCGAATCTTCATAGGCTGCCAGATAAATTGATTTTGAAGCAATATTAGTCAGAGCATCTAATCTTAATTGTGCATCTTTTAGCTCTTGTGGCTCAAAGTTTAGCTTAGAAATGTCATTATTAAACTGTACTTTGTTATAGGTAAACAAGCTTACAATTAGTAACAACGTTAATACTATAATTGCCCATTTGTTTTTATGTAAAGGATATTGAGCGGCATTATCGATTAATGTTGTTTTTGGCTTTTTTTGAGAAGTGCTTTTATATACTTGAGGTATAAAAATTAATGCGAAAAAAGAGGACCCGACAACGCTAATTGCTGCAAAAATACCTAAATCCTGAAGGGCTTGTGATTCTAAAAATAATAAACATAAAAATGCTAAAGCTGTTGTTAAACTACTCATTAAAACCGGAGTAGTGATTTCTTTGTAAACAGCTTTTATATTGGTAGTACTTCTTATATGTGTTAGAATATGAAGTGAATAATCCAAAGTAACCCCTAGCAGTACAGAGCCAATACCCAGGGATATTGCAGAAATTTTTACGCGAATTAAATACAATAAAGCAATAGCTAATAACCCTCCGAAAATTGTTGGAACAAATAAAATAATCGGAATAGTAATTTTTCTATAAAAGAAGATAAGTATGATCAATAAAATAGTAATAGCAATACTAATGGTTAGTTGGATATCGCGTTTTATTTGCTTAGCATTTGCTACAGCGATTAAAGCACCTCCAAAATATTCACTTTGTACTTTATCTTTAAAAAGACCATTGAGTTGATTGTTTATTAGATAAAGATCTTCTACAAACGCAGCATTCTTGGCTGTTTCGCTAGATTTTAATTTAGGAGTTATAAATAATAGAACATGATTTTGATCTTTACTAAGTAAAAAACCATTGTGCAATGTGAAATCATCACCAAAACTAAGTTGCTGTAATTTTTTTAAGGCAATAAATGATAACCCCAAGGGGTCCTTTAAAATATTATCTTTTGCAATGATTCCTGTAGGAGAAACTAAAGTTTTATAATTACTATTTGTGATAGCCTCAACACTATCTTTTTGAATTTTATTTTTAATGTCTTTATAATCATTTTCTTGTAAAAAAAGAGGAAGATTTTTGTACACAAAATCCAAAGTGTTAAAAATATCTTCTTCTTCGACCTTACCTTGGATTTGGGTAATGTGCTTACCAGATCTTAGAGTAACGCTATCAATAAATTGTGCTGCATACTGAGTGATATCATCAACCGATCCTCCTGGTTGACGTGTGATATTTACTATAATTTTATCGGCAAAATTTACTGATTTTAATACTTTTTGAATCTCAGAAGTCTTATCATTTGTAGGAATCAATTTGGTGATATCTTCTTCAAATTGAATTTTTGAAGCTATAAATAATAAACCCGAAATAATGAGTACAAATATTCCAAAGCTTGCAACTTTTTTGGAAACAATAGATGTATATAAACTATAAAAAAAGTTATCCATTATGATGCATTATTTTTTTTATAAAAAATGATAAGAAATACATATGCCAAAATCCCTATAGTAAAAGCAGAAATTATGGCTAAGGTAAAACTACCTACAATATAGGTTTTTAGACTTTTTATCATTTCAAAATTTTCACCAATATTGGTAAATGATGGTTGAGATTCTCCTAAAACAAAACTACCGACTTTTAAACTCATAAAAACGATAAAAGGAATGAAAGGGGGCAAACTTACATTAGAAAAAGCAAAAGCAATTACCTTATTTAGTTTTAAAACGACAGCTAAAAAGAGCACGAGTACTGTATGAAACCCCCATAGAGGTGACACCCCTATGAAAACTCCCAGAGCTACCGATAATGCCTTTTTTTGTGGGGAATCCTGACTTTCTAAGAAATCTTCAAAAAAGAAACGTTTTACTCCTTTTTTTTTAACTTTCCGGAATAAATTTCTCGGCTTTATATATAAAAAAGCCACCGTAACCAACCAGGTATTAAGAATACTTATTCGGGTAAAATCTTTAAAAGGCCTAAAATGTGATACCCGTTCGGTTTCATCATATAATACTTGTATTGGAATATTTTTTACAATTACATCACTCCAGGCTGCTTTTACAATAACTTCTATTTCAAATTCAAATTTTGAAGTATAAAAATTCAATTTTGCTAATTCTTCTAGTGGATATAATCTATACCCAGATTGTGTGTCCTGAAGTTTTGTACCGGTTTCTACCCAAAACCAAAAGTTAGAAAACTTATTTCCGAAACTACTTTTTTTAGGAACGCTTTCCTGGCTCATATTTCTGGCACCAATGAGTAAGATATTTTTATTTTCTGATTTTTCTAAAGCTGTAATAAAAGCTGGAATATCTTCAGGAAAATGCTGCCCATCAGAATCTATCGTAATTGCATACTTAAAACCTTGTTTTTGTGCAGATACAAACCCAACACGTAAAGCATTACCTTTTCCTTTATTTTTTGGCAGATGGATTTGTTGAACTTGAGGATATTCTTTTAATATCTCCTGAGTAGTATCTGTGGCCCCATCGTTTACAACAATAATATTTTTAGTGTAAAGTAATACACCATCTATAACCCGTCGTAATGTTTTGCAATTATTATAGGTAGGAATTATTACACATACGTTGAATAGGTCGATTTTTTGTTTTGTAAACTCTTTTATCACTCAATTGAAGTGTTTCAATTTTTAAGGAACTAAAATTACTGCTTTTTCTTCATCACTAAAAGCTTTCGATTGCAAAATATACTCACCGATATGCTTTTTTAAAATTTTGGGTTTTATAGTCTTGTATTGTTTAAGCAGAAATAATTTGTCTTCTTTTATATTGGATTTATATTTTAGCAATTTAGGAGTATTTTCTTGTATTCCTATACGTATAAAACGAGGTTCGATAGCATTTGGTGATTTTTCTATAGCAAATTCTATATATGTAACTCCTTCTATAAACAACCGTCTTTTTTCTTTTATACTTTTTTCATATTTGGCTTGCAATGTGATAGCAGCTCCTTTATAAGCCACTAAAACAATATTATCTTCTTTATTTACCGATGCAAGTTGCTCATTAAGTGCAGCTACTTTTGTCTTGTCATGAGCAGCTTCTTTATACGCGATTCTAATGGTATCCAGATCTATCGATAGAATGGTAAGAGATAATGATATGAAAACAATTAAAAATTTCACACGGTTAGGTTTTGGTAATTATTTGATAATATATTAATTATAAAATTGAGAATGAGCGTAGTCACCACATTCTTTCATTAAAAATTAAAAATATTTTTAATGTTCGTTTTATATTTAAATTTACTTTGTCTTAAAATTAGCAGTTAATTTTAAAGCAACTGTATCTTCAAATGTAGTTACATTTTTTACTTTATAAGTATCATCTGTCTTGGTAATATCTAAAGTTAAAACTAAATCTGGGTTTTTTTCCGGATTTATGATGGCCATGAATTTGATATTACTAGAGGATTGCATAAATAGTTTTTTATCTACAATACCTTCTGTTAATTCTTTTATGATTTGCATCATACAAACACCTGGTGTTACAGGATTCCCTGGGAAATGCCCTTTGAAAATTTTATGGTTTTTGTTGATGGTAATAGTTGCTGTCGACATATTTTCAACAGTCTCTAATGTATTTGCGGTGTAAAAATCTTTTAGTAACATAAGTAATTAGAAATTAAATCTATACGATAGGCCAATTTGAAAAACACGATTAAATTGATTTTTTTCTTCGTATATCGATTGTGTTGAAAAATCATGGAAATCACCAGAAAATACATCTAGTGTACCATGCTTATATCTAGCTTCTATACCAATTCCGTTTTTAAATTCGTAACCAAGACCAGCAGCAATAGAAAGATCTACAAAGGTAATATCATTACCTTCTTCTCTGTTTACAAGACTTACTGGGGTGTCATCAAAATCAAAATCAAGACTTGGTGCAATTATTAAATGTAATCCTGTATTTCTAACGAAAAATTTATTGGTGGCAGATATTGAAACGTAATGGATTTCGAGATCATCTCCATTTGAAAATTTGTTATTACCACCTTGATTAGAATATCCCACTTCGGGTTGAAGAGCATATAGCTCTGAAAATCTAATATTTAAAAAAGCTCCTATATAAATACCTGCTTTAGTTTCTAAATTGGCATTTGAAAGATCCGAAATGTTAGCTCCGCCTCTTAATCCAAAAGATGTCTTGCTTTGTGCAGAAACCGTCCCAAAAACACCAAGAAAGGTTATGACTAATAAAAGATTTCTCATTTTTGAATTGATTTTAAATTAATTTTAAGCTTTAAATTCTTATGCTCAATCGTAATTAGATTTGCAATAGTATCACTAATTTCTGAAAATGTAAAAACTACTTTTTCTTTTCTATTTCCAGTCCTTACAATTTTATTTATTTCATTATTTGTATTGTAATAATAATGTTTGTCATTATTAATTTCAGTTTCAAAAACGACATCGTTTTGGTATGAGAACGTATTTAAAAGCACAGGAGTTTCTTCAATCAATGCTTTAAAATCTTTTTTCAAAATGTTTATTAAAATCTTTTTATTAAAATCTTCTAAGATGTAATTTACTGTAAAGCCTTCATTAATAAATGAGAAGTCAAAAATTTTATTTCCCATTTCTGTAGTAAAGACAATGCGATGATTTTTATCTTCAATTTTTTTTACAATAAAAATCCCACCAAAATGTTTTTTGTAAACTTCAATATTTGCCTTATACACATAGTCTTGTGCCTTATCTGAAAAATATAAATTTCTTATTTCTATATCAGATGTTTCTCTTTTGATGAAATTGTTTTTCTTTGGATAGGAAGCACATCCTATACATATAAAACAAAAACTAATGAGCAAATATCTCATCTGCCAAAGGGGTGTTTAAGACTCTATTGCTAAATACTATTCTCGTATAATCGTTTGAAGGCTCTATCATTTTTACTTCAACAACATCACCTTTGGAGTTAAATATAATATGAAATGCTTTAATGAATTTTTCGAATTTTTTGTCTTTGGGATTAAAATGTACTTCGCTATTACTTTGGTTTTTATAATAACTAATACTAAACTCATCATCATTAAACATATCTCCTTTTACACTATTAATAATAAGTTTGTTCAATTGCTTAAACTGCTCGCTAGACCCAATATCAATGTTACTTTTATTGCCTTCATCATTAATGTATAGTGTCTTGTTTTTAAATAACACAGAATATTTAAAAGGTTTTACATATTCCCATTTTACAACATCTGGTGTTTTAAAAGCAAGTTTTCCTGTTGTGATAATATCATTCGATAAAAAATCCAGGTGTTTGTATTGTATAAAATCACTTGAAATAGTTTTTGTTGTAGTAGCAAGAGCTTTTACTTTTGTTTTTAAGGCATCAGCTTCTATAGTACTCATTTTAGTTTGAGCAGATAGAGTAGTGGCTATAAATAATATTAAATAAACAATTTTAGGCATATGCTTTTATCTTAAATAAAGAATCTATTGTAACCGATTCTATATTTTGTTGTTGTAAAAATAACAATAACTGTTCCAAAACAATAATTGTTTTTGAACTTGTATCATGAAGTAAAATGACATCACCTTTGGATAGTTTTTTTGTTATTCGTTTTAGTACTTTATCCGAACTTCTGGATGTTGTATCCAGGGACCTGACATTCCATCCAATAGGTTGTAATTCTGTGACTTTTAATGCTCTTTTAATTCTTGGATTTGTTACACCAAAAGCAGGTCTGTATAGCCGCATAGCTAACCCGGTTACTTCTTTTGCTATGGCATTGGTTTGTTGTAATTCTGAAATTACCTCTTCTGTTTTTAAAAAACCAAAAGAGTTAGGGTGTGAATACGTATGATTACCAATAACATGGCCTTGTTTGATACTTTCTTTAACCAATTCGGGATACATCTCAATGTGTTTGCCAATGCAAAAAAAAGTAGCTTTTGCATTATACTGTTTTAAGAGTTGTAAGACTTGCGGTGTGAATTCGGGATTTGGTCCATCATCAAAAGTAATGGCAATTTGATTATTTTTTATATCTCTATTTACATTAAGAGAAGTAAAATGATAGTTCCATTGTATAAGCCCAGAACCAGCCATAGTAATAATTAACCATATAAATGCTAATAAGAAATAAGACCATACCGGTATTTCTAATGAGTAATTGGTTATGTGTAAAACCAAAAAAGCGAGTGCTGTTATTCTATTGACGTATTTAAAATTTAGCATTTACGCAGTAAAGTGAAGCTATGATTCTCTCCTCGATATTGATTGTATAATAAAATAGTAGTAAAGTTTGATGTTGATTTTTTGTTTAACCTAACTACTTCTGGTAACTCTTGTGTTTTTAAAATTTTTGAAGCCAACCATACTCCAAAAGACGATGCGGTATTAAATTCACCACATAAATGTTTGTAATATATCTGTTGTGTCTCTTTGAATAGATTTAAACTTAACTCATTGTAAAATGTATCGTATTTTACATCTCCGTTATTTCCTAATACAATAGCATCTATATCATCAATAGCTAAGTCATTATCCTTTAAAAATAGTTGAGCTGTATGAGAGACTTCCGTTTCTGATAATGTATTATAAGTTTGTACTGCTATAACTTCGGCATAGCTCGAATCTTGTTTTTTATTTGATACTACAAAGAAATTTGCACCTTCTCCAAATATTGCACCTTCTGTTTTAGAATCTAATACCTTAGTAGATTCGGTTTTTTCTAATTTAATGTGATTAATAAGTTTGTGAATGGTAATTGTATGATCACCATGTTCATCAACACCTCCGATTAAAATAGTATCGGCCTCATTATTTTCTAATTGTAATTGGGCATCTAATAATGTCGATTCAAAAGATACACTTGCATGTACATATGTAAAATTGTAGCCTTTACATTGAAGCCCTAAAGCGATTTGCCCACCAACTGTATTATGAGTTGATTGTATAAATGAAGTAGGGGTGAGGTATTGTTCGTCATTATCTATAATTGCACTAACAAATTTCTCTGAATCTCTAACACATCCCATTCCTGTTCCTGTAATAATGGCATCAACATTTTCTATGTTTGCGTCTTTCAATGCAATTCTGGATGCAACAACTCCCATTTTAATGCCTTTTGCCATTCTACGTGCTGCAGCAGGTGGGATATACTCTTTATAATTAGGGTTAACCACAGAAATCACATTATCTGTATAGGTGAGGATTTCTTTCAAAAACTCAGTATTGTCAAAAGTTTTTTGAGATGAAATAGATCCGACACCGGTTATATAGACTGCACTCATATCTCTTTAATTAAACAGTTTTTGCATATAGGTATTAACCTTTGTTTACAATTTTGCTATTGTTCTTTTGAAAAAATTACTGTAGAACAATTACCTCCGAAACCTAAGGAATTAGACAACACGGTGTGCAATTCTTTTTCTTTGAGCTCTAATTGTGGTGTAATATCAAACTCTTTCATCTGAGTTTTAAAATTGAGATTAGGATAGATGATATTATGTTGAAGGGCTAATACGGCATAAACAGCCTCGATAGCTCCTGCTGCAGCCAAAGTATGTCCTGTATACGCTTTTGTAGAGCTAAAATCGGGAATTTCTTCACCAAAAACTCTTAGAATAGCACGCCCTTCAGATAGGTCATTATTTCCTGTTGCTGTTCCGTGCGCATTAATATAATCAATATCATTTGCTGTGTATGCTGCAACTTTTAAAGCTTTTTGCATTGCTAAAGTAGCTCCGTCTCCATTTTCTGAAGATGCTGTTTGATGATAGGCATCATTTGCATTGCCATATCCTTTAACATATCCCAATACTTCTTTTTTTTCTGCAGCAATCACTTCATCAGATTCTAGTACTAAGAAAGCGGCAGCTTCACCTAAATTTAAACCTTTTCTATTTTCATCAAAAGGAGTATTGTAGGTATCAGATAAGATCATTAGGGTTTTAAATCCATTAATGGTGAACTTAGATAAACAATCTGCACCACCAACAATAACTCTGTCTAGTTTTCCTGATTTAATCAATCGGGCACCGAACATTATGGCATTTGCAGCAGAAGAACAAGCTGTACTTATTGTAGTTACCAGGCTTTTTTTGATTCCTAACTGCTCTGCGATTTTTTGAGTAGAATCTCCGGCATGGTGACCTTCGATATATTTTTGGGTGCTTTTATTTTCAAGATAATCATAATAGTAAGTTTCTGTCATATCCATCCCACCAACACTGGTCGCCGAAACTAATCCTGTCTTATGGGTGTTGATATCAGAGATTCCAGCATCTTGTATTGCTTGCTTAGCAGCAATAGCACCTAATAAAGCTGTTCTTGAGTAATTATTATCAGGAGTTAGACCTAATTGTTGTTCTAACTCCAGATTTGTAGATGCGATTTCACCAACCATAATATCGTCTTTATGAATGGTATTAATTTTGGAAACCCTGGAGATTCCTTTTTTACCATTAATAAGCGATTGGTAATTTTCTGTGACATCGTTTCCAATAGCAGAAATTATTCCCATTCCGGTTATAGCAACACCTTTACTCATTTAAATACAACTAAAATTTATTTTGTTCTATGCTCAGAAATATATTTTGCCATTACTTCTATAGATGCAAAAATTTCACGCCCTTCTTTAGGATCGGTTAATTTAATACCATAGTTTTTATCTAGCATTACGATTAACTCTAATGCATCAATTGAGTCTAAACCTAAACCATCACCAAAAAGAATATCGTCATCAGCAATATCTTCAACAGCAATATCTTCAAGATTTAATTGCTCAATAATGTTTTCCTTTAGTTCTTGTTTTAAAACCTCCATATTATGTATTATATAAATTTACTATATTTTGTTTAGTATGTGTTGTGGTTCCTTCTTTAGAAACCAAGTATAAAAATGCGTCATATGCCACCCCATCAAATTCTACCCAGCCACAAAGGGCTTCATCAGCTTTATTTGCTAATAAAAGACTATTTGTATAGTCTGATAAATATTCAGCATTAAAGCTGTCAAAGATAAAAAAACTATTTTCAGAATGAAGTTTATATTTTATACTAATCTCACCAATACAAATATTGGGTAATGTATAAACAAAAACGGCAGGACTTGGATAGTAATTGTCTTTATTTTGGATAGATTCCTGATGTTTTTCATCGGTATCTAAACTGGATGATTTATTTGAAAATACAATAGCAATGTTATTTTCGTCTTCTATATTTAATTTTTCTTTTTGTAGGATAAGATCTGATGCCAAAAATGCAAGTTTACTTAACCCATCCATTTTAAAGAATTTAGGATATTTAATATCAAAACTTCTATAAGCTGCTTTAATAAATTCTAAAAAATCTAAAGCACCTTTATCGTCATATATAACAGATCCGTTTAAAGAGACTTTATTATCTTTTATGTGACAGAATGATTTTATATAAAATCCAGACTCCATAAATCGATTACTTTTTTTTGCAGACAAACATGGTATGGTATTCTCCCACAACCAAATCTTCTTTTATTATTAATCCTGCCTGATCAATTAATTTTGTAAAAACAGTAGCAGGATACATTTTACTATTTCCATTTGCCAATACTGTAAAGTATAATGATGTAGCTTCTAGGATAAACTTGGCATTATCAAATTTTTGTCTGTCTGTAAAAGTTTCCATGATTAATAACTCAGTCGTATCATCCATAGAATTAACACAGGTTTTTAAAACTTTAAGGATTTCTTTTTCAGAAAAACAATCTAGAAATTGACTCATCCAAATCGTATCTACTCCATCATTAGGAATTTGTGGGTTTTCTGATAACCAATCTATTTCATGACCAGAAACTCGTTTTTCAAACCCTTTGTTTTTTACATTAGCTAGTGCTTTGTTTAATTGACCGGGTAAGTCGATCATTTTTATAGAAACTGTTTCACTAAATTCGCAACTACTTATAGCAAATTTACCCGTGTTGGCTCCAATATCAAATATAGTTTTTGGGTTAGTTCTAAAAACAATTTTTAAAGCATCTTGAAATACGTCATCAGAATAATGGTGATCAAATTCAAACCAGGATTTTTGTATTTCGGGATCTAATTGTGATAAGCCTTCATATATGGTATCCCAATTTCCTAATTCTTTTAAGCCTTCGGGTTTTCCTTCTTTAATAGAATCGTTTAAATGATATAACCCTTTATAGCAGACGTCATTTGTGAAATTAATATTAACATCAACCGTTTTATTATACGTCAAAAAATAACCAATTGTAGTAATCTCATATTTGTCATCACTATTTTTACTAACAATATTTGAGCTTTCGGCGATTTCTAATAAAACACCAATGCCATATATGCTAATAGATAATTCTTTAGAAATATCTTCTATAGAAATTCCTCCGTTTTTTCTTCTATCAAAAATAAGATTTAGAACTCCCAGTTTTCTTAGTGAAACTGTGGCTTGAAAAACAAAAGGTGCAAAAGCTATTTTTTGAGCTTCCTGAATTGCGTCTATAGCTTTTATTGTTTGGATTGGCATGTCTTTATAGAATAAATTATTTTACTTTTTGAAATATAACTGCGGTATTACAACCTCCGAATCCGGAGGCGGTTTTTAGAAAAATATGTAATTGTTTTGGGGTGGTTTTTGTGATAATATTTAAAGGTTTTGATGTCCCCGGTTCTTTAAAACCTAATGAGGTGTATAGAGTATTCTTTTCTAATGAATACATCCCAACAATAGTCTCAACTAATCCTGAAGCTCCTAATGTATGTCCAAAATAGCCTTTTAAACTATTTAATGGTACTTTGTTTAAATTAAGTCTGTCAAATGCAATCGATTCTGTTTCATCATTAAACAGTGTTGCTGTTCCATGGGCCGAAATGTAATCAATATCGTTATGGGTGACATTCCCTTCTTTGAAAGCAGATTGTACACTTCGAAATAAACCTTCACCAGTTCGGGAAGGTCCCGAAATATGATTAGCATCGTTACAAGAACCTTCACCCAAAATAGCAACCGCTTCTTTTGGTAGCCCTTTTTTATTATTAGTAACTAAAATACTGGCAGCTACTTCTCCTATATTAACCCCTGTTCTATTTTTATCATAAGGTTTACAGGGTTCGTTACTTAACGCTTGAAATGAATTAAAACCAGTTATTATAAATTCACTTACCATATCTCCGCTAACAATAAAAACATCATCATAGGTACCATGGTTAATGTAGCGTTTTGCAATTGCAATAGATAAAATTCCAGAAACACATGCATTAGAAACAACAATAGCATCATTTTTAAATCCTAATGTTTCTTGGACCACTTTTCCTAAGGAGCTTAAATAAGCTCGTTCTTTTAGGAATTCATTGTTTTTATTTAAGGCATCAATATTACCTTTGGTAGTAGATATAATAAGTCCAACACGATTTGTTAAGGGTATTTTAGATGCTTTAATAACTTTGCTTAACGAAGAAATCATCATCTGTTCTAAACGTGTGAACTGCCCTTCATTATTTAATTGTTTAAAATCGGTATATAAATCTTCTGTATTTATTATTGAAGAATAAAATGGATCAGGCAACAGATCTTTATTATCGATAAGTCGTAAGCCCGAATTCTCGTTATGAATATTCTGTACAACAGTTTGGCTGTCAAAGCCAAGCGATGATATTATATTATTATATGAAGCGTAAATCTTACTCATCCAATTTTATAAGGCCTTCTTTTTGTTTCCATTTGATGAAGAAAGATGGAATTGTTAGTGATAAATCACCACTTCCTGTATCTCCAACAAATACCTGTACGGTTTCTCCTGTGCAGACTAATTTATGATTTTGGTTATAAATTTCATATCTAAAAATCATTTTAGCAGCTGGACTATCTACATAAATTGTTTTTATGGTAGCAATATCTCCATATCGTAAAGGTAGCTTGTGTTCTGTACTAGATTTTACGATTGGCGTAGCATAACCAAATTTTTTTTGATCTAAATAAGAAATACCATGATGTCTTCCAAAAGCTTCCCTACCATCTTCAAAATATTGAATATAATTACCATGCCAGACAATTCCTAAGGGGTCAGTTTCTACAAAACGTACTCTAACCTGGCTGGTGAAACTTATCTCTTTGTTATTTTTAGACTGCATTTTTCTTTTCATTATAAACAATAGAAATTAAAGCTGTTATTATAAAAAATAATAAAAGTAATATTATTTCTGGAACAAGTTCTATAAAGCTGGCATTTCGCAAAAATACATCATAGAAGGCATTTAAGCCCCAATTCATTGGTGAAATATTTGATAACAGTTGCATGAATTTTGGCATTACAAAAACAGGTACCCAAACACCTCCCAAAGCAGCTAGAATAACCACAAAGGTTGCCCCAAATGGAGCAGATTGTTCTTGCGTTTTTGCAACCGTTCCTAACAATAATCCTAATCCTATCGCGGCTAAACCTGCAAAAAAAGCAACAATAAACAGATTAAATATTCTTCCCGACACGTCTAATGTTGGTAAACCTAATTTAGGAAATAAAAACACTCCTATTGCTAGCATTAAAGTAAATTGTATGAGACAAACAGCCAAATAGACGACTGTTTTCCCCCCTAATACTATTGCATAGGATACAGGGTTTGTTCTTAATCGTACAAAAGTTCCTTGATTTTTTTCTTTTACAATATTTATAGATAAAGGTACTATAATAAAAAAGATGGCAAATAAAGTCCAGGCTGGTACATTGTGCTGCGCCGAATTGGGTATGATCTCTTTGTCTCCTTGTTTTGGGACTATTTCTTTAAAACTGATGAAATTATCAGTTTCAAAAATAACCTCGGTATCATCTTCTGATACTTGTTCATGAAATGCCTTGTATATAGATTGTGTTTCTATTTTAGAAATCATCTTATCGATACCATTTTTTACAGAACTTTTAAAGGTAAGTTGAGTTGCAGGATCAAAATATAATCTAACCTCTTTGCTTAAAATAGTTTCTTCTGGTTGAACTTCTTTTTCTTCTTCTTCCAAACCAAATTTTGATAAAATCCCTTCTACATTCTGATTGACTTTTTTGTCTAAATCCGATGATAATTTTTCTGGAATGATGATCGCTAATTGATAATTTCCTTTAAATACCAGGTCTCTGGCTTCTTGTTCTTTATCTTTTTGAATGACCTCAAAA
This sequence comes from Aquimarina macrocephali, assembly GCF_051627225.1. Classification (NCBI taxonomy): domain Bacteria; kingdom Pseudomonadati; phylum Bacteroidota; class Flavobacteriia; order Flavobacteriales; family Flavobacteriaceae; genus Aquimarina; species Aquimarina macrocephali. The sequence continues at coordinate 918,902 of NZ_CP151795.1, read as the reverse complement.
GTATTGGACGCTGTTAAGCTACTAATTATAGTCTCAGAAACACGACCATTATCATTATTTACAAGAAGTATAGGAATCTTGGTATCGCTAATCGTTTTAAAGCTACTGTCTTGAATTATTGTTATCGTGATGATTAGTACGATAGGCATTATGAATAAAATTGCAATGCCTCCAATATCCCTAGTGAGTAATAAAAATTCTTTATATGTAGAAGCCCATAATTTATGCATGATCTCTTAAGGCTTTCCCGGTTAAGGCTAAAAATACATCTTCAAGGTTATTTGCATTTTTTTGATTAGAAATTAATTCTTGTGGTTGTCCTTGAGATATTATTTTTCCATGATCTATGATAGCTACTCTGGTACAAAAATCTTCAGCTTCATTTAAATGATGTGATGTATAAATAATAGTAGTTCCTTTTTTATTTAAGAGTTGCAAGTATTTAATAATTACATTTTTAGATTGTACATCCACCCCAACAGTTGGTTCGTCTAAGAATAATACTTTGGGCTCGTGCAATATACTAGCGATTAAATTAATACGACGTTTCATCCCTCCAGAAAACGTACTCACTTTTTTATTAGCAAACTTAGACAGACCTAATGTTTCAATTGCCTGGCTTATTTTGGATTTTAATAACTGTCCTTTTAAACCATACATACTACCAAAATAGGTAAGGTTTTCATTCGCAGTTAATGCCGGATATAAAGCATATTCTTGTGGTACAATACCAATGAGTTGTTTTAATTGATTGGGATTTTTATAGGTTAAACCATCTATAGTAAATGATCCTGATGTAGGTTTTATTAAAGAACATAACAACGAAATTAATGTAGTCTTTCCTGCGCCATTTGGACCAAGTAGTCCAAAAATTTCTTTTTCATCGATAAACAAATCTAAATCTGATACAGAATATGCTTCTGCACCTTTATATTTTTTAGATAATTGTTCAATTTTAATCATGCTTTATTTTACTATTAAATAGCTTTCTTTAGTTTTTTAAAGAAAACTTCTTCTCGATTTGCTATATCATCTAATTGCGAAGCAACATCGTTATATGCATCATTTTTTGCACTTCGGTTTTTGTATATACGAGAAGCATCTAAAGCAAAATCTCTCCACGAATCACCAATTGCAGTCATTTCTGTAGATAACTCGATTAATGTATCATTCTTTAATACTTTACCTGCCTCCTGTAAGAATGCAGCATAGATATATCTAAATCCACCACCTCCGGTTCCTATTTCTTCTTGCATCCTAACTACTTGTCCTAAATAATGATTGGCCACTTTTGTGCCTTTCTTCTTCGGCCATTTACGAATTAATTTAGCAACTGTTCGAATTCCTTTAACTCCAACGATAGGTACAGGTGCAAGCATTTCTCTACAGGTTTGTTTAATTCCTCGAACTATGGCTTTTTCTAAATTCAACTCTTTAGGAAAATCGATAGGATAATACATATGCCCTTTAGGAGCGAAAGCACCTTTGGCAAAACGTACTTTTTCCAGTTCTTTTGCTGTTAAAGTTGTGACGGTCTCCATTACGGGGTCGCTAATTAAGTACGAATCTTCTTTTTTTCCGTAAACAACTAAGTTATGAGCATTAAAATGAAAACGGTATTCGTCGGGAAAATATACTAGATTATATACCCCAACTTGAAGCCCTACAGGGTTGTTTTTGTTAAGGTTTTCGTCTAAACGTGCCTTAGCATTTTGAGGGTTTTTAAATTTTTCTCGTTTTATTTTTATTCCAACTCTTTTTGCAAATCGTTTAAAAATAAAGCCAGGCATTGCTCTATATGTAAGAGCAGGAGCATGGTTTACCATTAAAAACGGTATGTAGCAAAACAATAGGCCTGATCCGATACCAAAGACCATAGGTTCACTAACATTGAAGCCATTATGCTTCATTAAATTAGACACAACACCATTTTCGCAGTGTGCAGATTGATGGTGTGTAAAATTAATTTCCATGTTCAATGTGTTTTAATTGATCTACGGTGATTTCGAAAATGTCAGCGTATTTTTGTAATATTTTTTGTGATAGTTTATGAAACACTTTTGGTTTAAAGTGCCTTTTAACCCGCCATTTCCATAGACCAACATAACTAGCTAAAATAGTAATGTCCATTTTATGTAGTTCCATATAATATTCTATGGGGCTTGTCTGATTATTTAAAACTTTAATTTTTGCTTTTTCTACACGCTCGTTTATTTCCTGTAGCGCATTGTTTAATGCAATGGTCTTAGGAGTCCATCCACTGCTGCCTGCAGTTGTATACTCTCCATTTTCATTAACGGCATAGCATAATTCTTTAAATTTTGCAGACTTTAAGCTGCCTTTATCTTGTGGAATGTCACTTTTTTTCATAGTACACCTATTTCATTTCCTGAATAAATAAATTCATTTCACAAGATAATAATTCTTTATCTGCTTCATGGATAGTGCACTCTAATGTACACATGCTGTATTGTTCGGTGTCAAATCGGGATTTTAAAACAGCCTTAGAAACTATTGTCTCCCCTATACTGGGGCAGCTATGCACTACGACTTTTTTTATTGCACTAATAAAACCAATAAGTTTTGTGCCTTCACCTTCGAGGTCATCTTCTTCAAAATAACTTTTGCCAACGATTGAAGAGCAGGTTTGAGCAGCATTTTCTACCATACCAATTTCACTGAAAATAGTATCGTTAACAAAAATACAATCTGGTTTTATATCAAAAGAGGTTGCTACATGTTCATCATCAATAGATAGCACTTTGTCTACCATTAAAAATGGTGCTCGATGTGGCAGGAATTTAGCGATATCTAATGTTTTGACTTTATCCATTAACTAGCAATAACTGTTTTCATTTGTCCAGAAGCGATCACTTCTTTTTTGGCGTTAAATACTTCAATTTTAACCATAGTAACTCCCATAAATTCATGTAAGATTTCGGCTTCGGTAGTTATAGTCTCATTTAATTTGGGAAGATAAAAAACTTCTACTTTTTTTATTGATCCTATATAGCCTGTGGGAGCGGGTTCGTCTCTAAGAAAATAATCATAACCTGTGTGTAATGCTACAGTTTGTGCCATATTTTCTATAATTCCTGGTTCTAAAAATAGATTGTCTTTTAGAAAAAGGTTGTTTTCTGTGATTTTGAAAGAGGACGCAACACTTGTCTCAGAAAAACCTAACAAAGTATCTACCATTTCGAAAGGCTCTTTTTGAGGTATTAAGTGTTTAATATTTGTAATAGGAAAATTTGTATTTTTCATTTTAGCAAACAGTTAAAAGTGCCACCGAATATGAAAAACGGGAGCTTTCTGGTACAGAAAGTAAAATTTTATTTCCTTTTTTTAATTTTCCAGTATTCACTAATTCTTCTAGCATAATATAAATAGAACCAGCACCAACATTTCCTACCTTACTTAAATTGATAAACCAATTTTCCCAAGGTATTTCTACACCGTTATCTTTCATAGCTTCATATAAGGCGTCTTTAAAATAGTATGAAGAAATGTGTGGTAAATAATACGTGATGTCTTCTGGGTTAATATCATGTTTGTCAAATACTTTAACTAAGGTTTCTACAGCCTTTGTTAGAATGTTTTCTGATAGTAATTTAACATCTTGCTTTATCGCGAATAATGATTTTTGTGCCCATTCTTCTGATGGGTATTCGCTCCATGGTTTGAGTTCTCCATTGTCTAGTTTATCTCCTCCTGCATACATGCATGCTTCTATTTCATGAGCATAAGAATACGCATCCATCCATTCAATTTTTAAAGGAAGATGACCATTAGGTTTATCTTCTAAAAGAAAAGCTCCGGCACCATCAGATAACATCCAGCGTAAGAAATCCTTATTAAAAGCTAGGATTGGTGTTTCTTCTAACTTTTTTAAATGCTCTATTTCATTTTTAAAAACATCTGATTTCATCCACGAAGATGCACGCTCAGATCCTGTGCAAACTGCATTAGTATTTTGCCCTGATTTGATTGCAAGGTAACCAAATTTTAAAGCACTCATACCAGAACAACAGGCTCCCGAAGGGGAATTAATTTCTACATTTCCATTTTTTAAAAACCCGTGAACCATAGCGGCATGTGATGGTAATATTTGATCAGGACTACCTGTACCACAAGATAATAATTCAATGTTTTCTGTAGTAAAACTTTCATCACACAAAAGCTCTACAGCTTCTTTAGTAAGCTGAGCATTATTATGTGTTATATTTCCATCATTATCAATCGCATAATATCTGGTTTTTATTTGATTATTTCGTAAAACAATTCTTCGGCCTTTTGATACTTTTCCATCTAGAATGCCCAATCTCTCTTCCATCTGATCATTATCGATCGGGTCGTTAGGTAAAAACTTTGATATTCTGGTAATGTATACGTCTTTCATTAATTATTTTTTGTATCAACAGATGAATAATATTTTTTTTCTCTGCTAATTTTTTTATACATAAAAATATAAGCAGTCAAAAATACAATAAAAACTAGTGGTGCTATAATCCAAATAGCAAATAACAAGTAATAATTAAAAAAAATAAGGAGATTTTCACGTCCAGTCTTACTTGTTTTTCCTTTTTTGTAAGCTAAGTTGGCTAGTTTTGAAAATATAATATTGCCTCGCTTATCTACAATAACTAGAAACGGTTTGATTTTTACCGCACCTAATTGTACCAATTTTTTTTGTAATCCTGAAAAATTACTAGCAAGTAATGCATCCTTTATGGAAGGAGTGAATTTTGCTACATTCTTTATGTCTTTATCAGAAACCCCTGGTTTAGGGAAAAAACCTAAAAATCGACTTTTTTTTCCTTTAAACATCCAGTGCTTTATGGTTAATACACTTATGTGATTAATGTGTCTATCTACTAAGGCAATATTCCCTACTAGTTTTGCATTACAAGATGCTAAAAGAATTTTCATTTTTTCTTGCGCTTGAATCCACAAATTTCTACATCCGATTACTGTAATCACAGGTGTGTTATCCAATATTTTTTTAGCACTTTCTGACTTTAAAAAAGAATTGGTAGGGATAGAAGGTGTTAGATACCAGATTTGATAGCCAAGTATCACTAAATCGTATTTTTGATTTGTTATTTCTGAAGGAATTGGTTTGATTTTTTCTGGTATCTGAAGAAATGCTTCTGGGAAAACACCAAAAAAAGCTTTTTTATTCCATGGAAAAGGATAAGGTTTTTCCATTTCAATTCTATGATGTGTTACCTTTATTTCTTCAGAAGAAGCCATAGGAGAAACTATGTTTTTAACAATTTCTGACAATTGTCCGGACTGCGAATAATGGATTACTAAAACATGTTTCATTTTATTTGTTGTTTCCATTCCAAAAGTCGAAATAGTTAAACCATTGTAATGGATATTTATCTAACATCCATTTTACACTTTCTGTATATTCTTTTAGTAGTTCTTTGGCATCTCTATGTTTTGCTTTGGCCTTTCTTGCATAAAGGTGGTAATGAGTATTTGTTTCTTTCATTACATATACAAAAAGTACAGGTACTTTTAATCTAGAGGCTAACATAAAAGGCCCAGAAGGAAACTTGGCTTCTTGTCCTAATAAATCTTGTGTTAAATATTTAGAACCTTCTAGATAACGATCTCCTGTAATACATACGATTTCATTTCTAGCCAAAGCGGCGTTAATTTGAAAAATATGAGAAAGATCTTCTTTGATGAAAATAAATTTAATATTAGATTTTGAAGTAACGCTATCAAGGTAATTCTTAATTGCAGTATGCTCTATGTCTGTGGTTAAAAGACTAATTGCGGCATTTTCCTCAAGCTCACCAAAAAAATGCTCAGCAATCTCAAAATTACCAAGATGAGCACTAATAAGAATACCTCCTTTTTTTTCCTTTAAGGTTTCATTTATTAGTTCTACACCATCAAACTCGTACGTAAATTTATTTCTAAGACCCGATGATATGGCAACTTTGTCTATAATAGTCTGGCCAAAAACATAATAGCTTTGGAATATCTTTAAAAAACTTTTAAATCTAGGGTATTTAAGTCTCTTGTTTAAATAGTAATATATAGATCTACTACTAGATAAGGCAAAAAAACAAAAATATATAGCAACAAAGTATAAAATAAAATAGGCAGAGCCTAAGCCAACTTTTTTAATAAAGAAAACAAATATTTTATACCCAAGTACTGTACCTCTGGACTTTCCTTTCCATTCAGTAGTCATATATGTTTATAGCGATTTTATTTTATTTTCTATAAGGTCATAAAAATTTTGAAGTGTTACAACATTGATAAAATCTTCGCCTATTAATTTTACACCAAAATTGGATTCTACAGCTACTACAAGATCGACAAAATCTAAGCTATCTAGCTCAAGAGTTTCTTTTAAGTTTGCTTCTGGTGAAATATTTTCCCCTTCTACTTCAAACTCATCAATAAGAAAGTCGTTTATCTTTTCAATAATAACTTCTTTATCCATATTCTATTTATTAAATTTTTTTATTATTAACGCGGAATTTGTTCCCCCAAATCCAAAAGAATTAGACAAAAATACATCAATTTTTTTATCTAGGGTTTTATTAACCAAATTTAGTTTAGCAGCATCTTCATCTGGATGCTCCAAATTTATATTTGGTGCAATAAAAGAATGTTGCATCATGAGCATAGAATAGATCACTTCACTAGCTCCTGCCATCCAGCATTCATGGCCTGTCATAGATTTTGTAGAACTCACATGAGGTCCGTTTTCTCCAAAAACATTAAAGATAGCTTTTGCTTCATTAGCATCTCCAACAGGAGTTGAGGTTGCATGAGCATTTACATAATCTATGGCCGATGTTTGGATATTTGCTTGTTGGAGCGCTTTTTTCATAGCTCTGGATGGACCATCAACATTAGGAGTAGAAATATGTTCACCGTTTGAAGAAAATCCATATCCTATAATTTCTCCCAGAATTGTTGCTCCTCTTTTGATTGCAGATTCATAACTCTCTACAATAAGAGTAGCAGATCCACCACTGGGTACCAATCCATCTCGATTAGTATCAAATGGGCGAGAAGCTTTTTCTGGATGTTCTGTATTTGTAGAGAATACTCCTAAGCCATCAAAACTTCCCATGGCAAGCTGGTTTATTTCTTGAGCTCCTCCACAAACAATACAATCTTGTAATCCTGTTTTTATAAACTGATATGCCATTCCGATAGCATGGGACCCACTGGCACAAGCTGCGCTAATCGTAAAGTTGATCCCTCTAAGTTTAAAAATTGTAGAAAGATTCATAGTTACAGAAGAGTTCATCCCTCTAAAAATAGCTCCAGAACCTACTAATGTGGTGTCTTTTTTTTCTCTGATCTTTTCTACAGATTCAATAACCGACTGTGCGGTACTATCATTGCCATAAAGTATGCCCACCTCGTTTTGATCAAGGAAAGATTGATCTATATTTGCATTTTTTAAAGCTTCGAGTGTTGCTATATATGCATATGTTCCTTCTTGCCCTAAACTAATACGTTGTCTTCGGGAAAGTAATTTATTTAATTCTGGTTCTGCTACCATTCCTGTTAAACAAGAACGATATCCAAACTCTTTTCTTTTTTCATCAAAAACAATTCCAGATGTTCCGTTGTATAATGATGTTTTTACTTCTTCTAGGTTTTTACCAATACAAGAATATATACCCATTCCTGTGATTACAACTCTTCTCATATATTCTAAATTAATTTACGAGTAAATTCCACCATTTATATTAATCACTTCACCAGTAATGTATGAAGCTTTCTTGGAGGCTAAAAACGACACGATATGCGCTACTTCTTCAGCTTCTCCAAATCTATTGGCTGGAATTAATTTTTTAAGTTCTTTTTCGTCCAACTCATTGGTCATGTCAGTTTTAATAAACCCCGGAGCAACAGCATTTACTGTGATATTTCTTTTTGCTATTTCTTGTGCCAGAGCTTTAGTAGCACCAATTATAGCACCTTTGGCAGCAGAATAGTTAGTTTGCCCAGCTGTTCCTTTAACTCCAGATACAGAAGCAATATTTATGACTCTACCGTATCTGTTTCGTAGTAATTTTTGAATTAAATGATTTGTTACATTATAAAAACCATCAAGAGAAGTATTAATAACATTTTGCCAATCATTCTGGGTCATCCACATAAATAAGTTGTCCTTCGTGATTCCTGCATTATTTACGATGACTTCAATAATAGCATCTTTATTATTCTCTTGCCAGGTGTCTAACTTAGTTTTTACCTGATCAGCATCAACTACATTAAATTGAATAATTTCTGCAGTTCCGCCATTAGTTTCTATTTCTGTAAGAGTTTGCTTTGCAGCAGTTTCGTTACTATTGTAATTAATTAATATATGATAGTCGGTATCTTTAGCGAGTTGTATGCAAATTGCTTTTCCAATTCCTCTTGAGCCACCTGTTATTAAAGCACACTTCATTTATTTTAGATATCGTTTTTTGGGTAAGATGTAATAGTTATTTCAATCGATTAAGGATTAAGATTAATAGTTTTATTAATTAAATAACTCTAAGTTTTCAAACCACATGTTTTTAAGTATTTCTCCTTTAGTGTTTAGAAAACACCAAGATTTTTTTTGTTTAACTCTTGCTAAGCCATTTACAAACCCTTTTTGCGCATTTTTTTTGAAAATAGAAAAACCACCAGCTGTAATTTCATATTTCTCTTCTATGACAAGTTCTCCTTTTGTATTTATAAATCCCCAAAGTTTTTTAGATTTAACAGGTGCTAACCCATCTTTACTAAATATTTCTGCGTCTCTAAATTTAAAAGGAATTACAGTTTCGCCACTAGTATTAATATATCCCCATTTACCATCTTTAAGCACAGGTGCTAACCCGTTATTAAAAGCTCTTACCTTATCGTAGGTGGGTTCAACTATCCATTCTCCATTTTTATTGATAAAACCAATTTTATCATTTTTTTTAGCGTAAGTGTATTCTCCATTTACAGAGAAATCCCAGATTTTTTGAGCTCCTGATATTTCTTTAAACTCTCCGTTAATAATCAATCCATGTCTAAGACCTTGGGTAGCTACAATTGTGTTATGATATACATTACTAACGCCATCATATGTTGTTTTTACAAAATAACTACCAGAAGGATCTATTAATCCCCATTTTTCATCTTCTCTTACTTTGGCATATCCATTTTCAAAATTGAACGCTTTCGAAAATTTTGGAGTTACTGTAGTCTCTCCTTTTGTGTTGATAAAGCCTATTTTATCCCCTTTTCTTAGGATAGCAAAACCGTCTTTAAAATCATAAATTTTATCAGAATCAATATTGGTAAGAGTTTTCTCCCCTTTGGTGTTGATATAAAACCATTCTTTGTTTTTCAAAACAACTGCTATACCAGAATTGAAAGCTTTAACTTTATCGAAACCAGGCTCTATAGCCCATTCTCCCTTTCTATTTATAAATCCCCAAAGTTTACCTTTTCTTGCGGCAGCTAGATCTTCAGAAAAGTTTTTTGCAACGTCAAATGTTGCAGGTATTTTCCAATCACCTGATTTTGTAAGATAACCAAATTTACCTTCGAATTTTGCTAATGCTAGTTCTTGGGCAGATCCTGCCAGCAAACAAAAAGAAAATACAAAAATTAAAAAATGTTTAGTTTTCATCACGCTTCTATGGTTTCATTATTTATAATAAAATCTTTTACTTGATTCACATAGGGGTACATAACAACATCTTCTGTAAATATAGGAACTATATTTCGTATGGCATCATACATTTTTATTGGTGTCATTATGTTTATCTCTATTAGCAATAATTTCTTATCTATATTTATTTACTGAACAGTTCTGCATTAACATACCATCGATCTCCCAAAACGTCTCCTTTTTTATTAAGGAATCCCCATTTTTTTTTGTATTTAACTCTTACAGCACCATTAACAAATCCTTTAGCCAAAAAATCCTTTAATCTTTTAGCATTAATGAGTATGGTTGGGGCAAGATCATATTTAGCAGGTATTACAAGGTTTCCTTTAGTATCTATAAACCCCCATTTCCCTACTTGAACCTTAGCTAATCCGTTATTTCCAAAGAAACCCGCATTAAGATAAGTGAATGGTATTGGCTCTTCTCCTTTCTCATTCACATATCCCCATTTAAAACCATTATTTACTGGAGCAAATCCTTTATAAAATGGTTTGACAGTTCTATATTTTGGTTCTATAATCCATTCTCCTTTTGTGTTGATAAATCCGTATTTCCCTCCTTTTTTTGCAAAAGCTAAATCGGAATGATCATAAAAACTTCCAATTTCTTTGACTTTTGGTACAGGTATAAAAGAGTTATCAATTATAATTCCCCAACCGTTTTTCATTTTTGCAGAAACTCCTTTGGCACTATAATGTCCTAATACTTTATATTGTAAGGGGATAATTATTTCCCCTTTTTTATCAATCATTCCCCAATGCTTCCCATTATTCACTCTGGCATACCCATTTACAAAAGTACGTATTATGTTATATTCGGGCTCTATAATCAATTTGCCGGCACTATCTAATAATCCTATTTTTTTGCCTTTTTGAAAAAACGCTACTCCGTCATCATTAAAGTCATAATATTTATCTGGAACGGGACAATCCAAAACTTCATTAGAGCTGTTAATATAACTCCATTCATTTTTTTGAAGAACCAATGCCCATCCAGAGTAAAAATCTTTTACTCTATCGTACTTTGGTTCTATAATCCATTCTCCTTTGGTATTTATAAATCCCCATTTCCCGTTTTTAAGAACTCCTGCATAACCATTATGAAAACTTCTAGCTTCTTTAAATTGAGGTTGAATCGTATATTCGCCCATGAGGTTAATATAACCCCATAATCTATTTTCTCTAACTAAAGCGAGCTCTTGACCGTATAGAAATATGGTTTGAATAAAAGCAAGAATGATTAAAAGTATTCTCATTTTCATTATGCTTCTTTGGCTTCATTATTTATAATAAAATCTTTTACTTGATTCACATAGGGGTACATAACAACATCTTCTGTAAAGATAGGAACTATATTTCGTATGGCATCATACATCTTTTTTGTATTCGTGGAAACCTGATCTTTCACCTCTAAATACTCTATTGCCTGAACAACGGTTATTAGTTCTATAGCAACAACTTCAAAAGCATTTTCTATAACTTTTTTTGTGATCAAGGCAGCATTTGTTCCCATGCTTACAATATCTTGATTGTCATTGTTGTTAGGGATACTATGCACATACATAGGATTTGATAGCATTTGGTTTTCTGCAGTAGTAGATGTCGCTGTAAATTGAACTCCTTGCATTCCAAAGTTTAAACCTAGTTTGGCAAGGTTTACAAAAGGAGGAAGTATGTCGTTTAATTTAGAGTTTAATAAGTAATTTAATTGACGTTCTGCTAGCATTGATAATTTGGTAACTACAATTTTTAATTTATCCATTTCTAAAGAAACATAATCCCCATGAAAATTACCTCCATGGTATACGTGTTTTTTCTTAACATCTATAATAGGATTGTCATTAGCAGAGTTAACTTCTTCTATTAGAATTTTTTCAATATTGTTTAAGGTATCTAAGACCGGACCCAATATTTGAGGAACACAACGCAATGAATAATATTCTTGAACCTTCTCTTTAAATACAGTTACTTCAGTTTGATCGGTATATAAATACTCTTCTCTTTTTCTGATTAAAGAACTACTTTCTAAATGCTCCCGCATCTGTTTAGCAATTTGTTGTTGTCCAACATGTTTTTTTGCATGGTTTAATTCTTGTGATAAATGATCATCATATGCTTCTACAATTTCATTTATTGCACATGAAGCAGTAATCATCCAGTTTAATAACCTTCTTGTGTAAATAGTATTCACTAGTCCCACTCCAGTCATTACAGATGTTCCGTTCATTAAGCCAAGTCCTTCTCGTAAAGCAATCGTAATGGGACTGATATTTTCTTGTTCAAAAACTTCTTTAGTGTTTTTTTGTTCTCCTTCATGAAATACTTCTCCTTCGCCAATAAGAGTTAAGGCTAAATGTGCTAATTGAACCAAATCTCCACTAGCACCAACACCACCATGTTCATAAATAAGAGGAGTAATATCTTTATTGATCAAAGAAGTCATAACATCTATAACAGACTTATGAACACCAGAATATCCTAGGCACAGGGTGTTTAAACGCGCTAACATAGCTGCTTTTACATACATGGGAGGAATTGGATTTCCTGTTCCCGAAGCATGACTTCTTATTAAATTGTATTGTAGTTGATTTCTCTCTTTATCGTTTATTTTGTATTGCGCCATTGGCCCAAAACCAGTATTTACACCATAAATGATTTTATTTTCAGAAAATTCTTTTAAAAAATTAAAACTTTCTTCTACAGTTGCTAGAACACTTTCGTCTATTGCAATCGATTCTTCTTTAAATATAATGTCAAAAAAGTCCTGTATTTCTATTTTCCCTTTTAGTGTTAGCATCTATATTTTGCTCAAAATTTTAATGAATAATATTTTAATAACCAAAAATAAAACAGTTATTTTGGTTTGCAAATTTATAATAATTAAGGAATTAATAAGTACAATAGTGCTATGAATGATGAAAATATTGATGTTTTAGTAGTGGGAGCAGGACCTTCGGGATGTGTTGCAGCTTCTTATTTGCATAATAATGGTTATAATGTGAAAGTAGTTGAGAAGAGTCTTTTTCCAAGATTTGTGATCGGAGAAAGTCTTTTGCCAAGATGTATGGATCATTTTGAAGAAGTAGGACTGTTGGATTGTTTAAAAGCATGTGAGTTCGAAGTAAAATCAGGAGCACGATTTATTAAAGGATCACAAGTGTGTAATTTTGATTTTAGTAAGAAGCACACAGAAGGTTGGGATTGGACATGGCAGGTACCTCGTGCAGATTTTGATTCAGCCCTTACAAAAGAACTTATTAATAGAGGGGTAGATATCAGTTTTGAAGAAGAAGTTGTTGCGGTAGATTTTGAGGGAGAAATTTCAAAAACTACTGTAAAAGATAAAGACGGGAAACATCGTGTTATTACTGCAAAATATGTTATAGATTCTAGCGGTTATGGAAGAGTGTTACCCAGGCTTTTAGATTTAGAACAACCTTCAGAATTGCCAAAACACTCTTCGATTTTTACTCATGTTAAGGATATTAATAGACCCGAAGGGAATGAAGGAACACTGATCACATTTGATGTAATAGATACAGAAACCTGGTTATGGGTAATTCCTTTTTCTAATGGAGTTACTAGTATAGGATATGTAGGACCAACTGAATTTCTGGATTCATTTGAAGGTAATGCTACAGAAAGATTGACACAAATGTTACAACGTTCAGACTATTTTTATAAGCGTTTTGAAAACGTTGATTTTATGTTTGATCCTATATCAATTAAGAATTTTTCAAAATCTGTAAAACAATTATACGGGAAAGGATACGTGCTAACAGGAAATAGTGCAGAATTCTTAGATCCTGTGTTTTCTTCTGGAGTTACATTTGCTACCGAATCTGCATTATTAGCAGCAAAACTTGTTGCCAAAGAATTACAAAACAAACCGGTAGATTGGGAGCAAGAATACACGAAATATATCAAGAGCGGAGTTAATGTTTTTGCATCTTATGTAAAAGAATGGTATACGGGAAATCTTCAAAAATTATTTTTCCATCGACCAGAAAACCCACAAATCAAGAGGCAAATATGTGCAGTTTTAGCTGGTTATGTATGGGATGAAACAAATCCTTTTGTTACCAAACATAACAGATTGATTAAAACGGTTGCGCACATGATAGATATAGAAAACGAAGTTTAATGAGATAATTTTTAGATTCTATAGGTCTTTACCTATGTAAACGATCTAGGATTTCCATTACTTCTATTTTTTTTCGTACCGAAACGGGGATGTTTTCTCCGTTTTTTAGCATAAGATATCCTCCATCGGTTTTGATAAAAGCACTAATACATTGTAGATTAACCAGGTGACTTTGATGTACTCGTAGAAATTGATAATTCTTGAGCATGTCAGAAAAATATTTCAATGTTTTAGTTACAAAAATTTTCTGTCCGTCCTGAAGATAGAAAATAGTGTTATTACTATCAGATTCACAACGTATAATATCGTCCAGATTTACGATGATAATTTTATCAAGAGTATGAAGTGAGATTTTATCAGGTTTTTGTTCTGGTGCAGATAACGTGTCTTTTAGAATGTTAAGACGTTCTTTGTTAGGTTGGATCTGTTCTTTGGCACGGGCAATAGCTTGAGCTAGCTCTTCATTTGAATATGGTTTTAAGACATAATCAATAGCTGCAAATTTAAAAGCTCTGATGGCAAACTCATCACTGGCGGTAACAAAAATGATCTTTGATTTTAGCTCGGGAAATATTTCTAGTATATCAAATCCGGTACCATCACCTAACATAATATCTAAAAAGAGAATATCGGGTTGCGTGTTGCGTAATGATTTTGCTGCCTCAACTACACTTTGGGCAGTATCAACTACTTTTATTTCTGGATGATTCACTTTTAGATCACTTTTTAAAAGCTGAAGTGCATCTGGCATGTCTTCTACGATAATTGCTGTAAGCATAATTGTTTTAATAGTCGGTTTCTAATGGTATTTTAAATGTAATCTCGGTTCCTGCTACAGAATTACCGTTTAAGAGAATTTCTTTTATATGTAAAGAATCCTTTCCCGAAATTGATTCAAGCCGTTCTCGGGTCACTGTAAGTGCCATAGATTGATGATCTGTCTTAGTTTTGTTTTTTTGTGATTGAAAAATACCTTGCCCATTATCTAATATAGTGCAATGTAAAAAATCTTCAGTAGTATGAAATAGTACTTTTAATTCACCATCACGACTACCTTTTAAGATGCCATGTCTAACAGCATTTTCTACAAAGGGTTGAATTAGCATTGGTGGAATTAGGATTTCTTCGGGATCAAAATCAGAATCTATAGAAATATCATAGATAAATGGTTTGCTACCCATTAATTGTTCTATCTCTATATAATGCTTTAAAGTTTGTATTTCCTGACCCAGAGTTATATGATCTTTTCTAGAATTATATAATGTTTCTCTTAACAAAGTAGCAAATGTATTTATCGTAGTATTCATACGATTAGGATTATTAGTTCCCATTGCTTTTATGCCATTAAGTGCATTAAATATAAAATGAGGATTCATTTGTAAACGTAGTGCTTTTTGTTCTAATGATAGTAAATGATTTTGCATTTGTAAGCGATTACGTTCTTCCTTATTTTTTCGTTTTACTCTTCTAATGTAAGATAAAGCATATCCTCCTAAAATTAGTACAATTATTGCTAAGACTGCTAATTGAAACCAGGCTTTTTCATAAATAGGACTATCAATAAAAAATTGAAACATAATAGGATCACTTTCTTCCCATCTGTAGTTTCTGGATTGCGCAGAGAAGTAATGAGGTCCATAAGCTAGTCCTGCAAGATTTTGTTTGTTATCTGATGACCAGGGGCTCCATTCAGAATTGTTTAGTCTCCAGCGATACTCTACATCATTAGGGTGATCAAGATCAATAGTTTTGTAACTAAACGATAATTCTGTTTGATTTGGTGTTAGTTTTAAAACATTGTTGCTATTTGCCCAGGCGCCTAATTGAATAGAATCTACACTACGATAGGCAACTTCTACATCTTCAAAATATAAACTGGGTTTAATTGTAGCTTTGGTAGTCCCTGTAGGTTGATATTTGGTTAGCCCGTATATTGCACCAAACCAGAGATTTCCCTCATTGTCTTTGGTGACAGCATTAAGGCAGGTTTCAATTCCTAAAAAACCATCATTTCTTCCAAAATGAAAAATATCTACAATATCATTTGATTGGTTTAATTCAATTCTGTCAACTCCTCGTTCACTTCCTGCCCATAGATTGTTTTTGTCATCAAATATCATTTGATAAATATTGTCTGAATAAGGTTTTTTTCTACCTTTTAATTTTTTGAAGGCGATATTTCCATCAAGATTAGACCACCAGATTCCTCTTCCTGCTGTCCCAAGGTATAGTATGTTTTTGTGAAAAAGTAACGAGCTAATTGCTGTCTTTTGGTTTAGAACATTGCCTAAGTGTGTAACTTTATTTCTCTCGATATATCCTAGATGCCCATTTTGAGTAGCATACCAGATTTTGCCGAGAGAATCTTTTTTCATGTCTCTAATTTGCACATCTTGAATACCATTCTTTCTGGTAAATTTCTTCAGAGATGTTATACGTTTCTTTTTTGGATCGTATATAAATTTTGAAATACCTGCCGAATAAGATGCGACCCAAATAGTTTTGTCTACAACTTCTACAGTTCTTATCCAGTCTGATAGCAAACCTTTATCGGTATCAATGATATGATTTTCGCTAACCGTTATTGCAATAGTGTCGGTTGTAATAATTGGGTCCGAATTTAATTCTTTACCATCGATAGTATCTACAGCGATGCTATCAATTTGTTTAATCTCTTTAAACAGAATTCCTTTACCTTCGGTACCTGCCCAAATATTTCCAGAATTATCACTGGTTATGGTTTTAATCTTAACTTCAGATAAGCGTTCTTCCTGTGGGATATGATGAATTCCCAGAGAATCGATCTGTACCAGCCCTACTTCAGAATTAGATGCCCAGATACTATTTTTTGTGTTATGAACAGCATATACGCGATTACCTTTTAATCCTGTATTTTGATCATAGTGCGTGAAATTATTCTGAAAATATTTATAAAACCCTCCTCCTGATGTGGCGATCCAAATATTAGATTGAC
This sequence comes from Aquimarina macrocephali, assembly GCF_051627225.1. Taxonomy (NCBI): domain Bacteria; kingdom Pseudomonadati; phylum Bacteroidota; class Flavobacteriia; order Flavobacteriales; family Flavobacteriaceae; genus Aquimarina; species Aquimarina macrocephali. Next base: position 902,097 of record NZ_CP151795.1, on the reverse strand, counting down.
GATCTAAGATACTTTTTCTGGTGTGAGAGACAGACAACCCATTTTTTCGATTGATTTTCTTTTTTTCGGTATACTTTTCGAAATCGAGGATTGTGACGCCATCATTATCAGTAGCAAACCATAATTCGTTATTGTTATGTACAGAAATATCTGTTACTCGTACGGGCTTTTGAATCCAGCGATTACCATAAGTTTTTGCATTAGTATTTAAAACCAGAATCCCTTGGTTGAAAGCAGCAGCAAATATCTTATTATTATGAAATATGGCAGCGGTAAAATCATATGCGCTATGCCTTTCTATAATGTTTGTTTCCTGTTTTATATTATTTAATTTCCAGAGTCCTTTATTGGTGGCTACCCAATATAGTTTGCCGTCAAAAACGATGTCATTAATTATGCTAGTGTTAATCTTGGAATTAAGATTAATCTTAATTAAACCTAGGTTCTTACGATATTGATAAATACCAATATTAGTGGCCAGATATGTTTTGTTGGCTATCTGGCATATTTTGTTAATCCGAGGACCTTCTAGGTTAGTGAATTTATTCTTAACCTTAATACTTAATCCGTTTTTAGTACCAATAAAAAGGCTGTCATTTACAAAAGCAAGTGAATGAATGTAATTAGACTGTAATCCATCATTTTCGTTCCAGACCTTAAACTCTTCTCCATTAAACCTGGAGAGCCCACCTCCTTGAGTACCTAGCCATAAGTAGCCTATTTTATCTTGTGCGATATCATAAACTTGTGATTGAGGCAATCCATCCTCTAATGTATATGCTCTAAGTTGATTATTTTGTGCTGATAATGAACCGATAATACTTAATATCAGGAATGAAACAAGATAGATGGTTTTATAGTTTAAGTTCACAAGAGGTTTGTCTGGTTGGTAACAAATATAATCAAACTGAATTTCGGTCCGGGTTATAATCAAAAAAAAACCGACACCACCTGTTAGGGTGGGTCGGTATAATAAACAAAAGTTTCCCCCTTTTTGTTTATTAGATTGAGATTACTGTTAGGATTAATTAGTACCCAGTGATAGCAGTTGTCTTTGAATCCTCAAAAACGCCATCGTTCCAGGTAAAACTTTGTTTTAAGTTTACATATTTAGTATTAGTTGTTGCTCCTTGATAAAATGTTTGTGTTTGTAATATATTACCTTCTATACCGTATTCCTGATTTGGAAATATGTACTGAAAATCGGAGTCAGAATTTTCGCAATACACATTGTTAAGTTCAGGCAAGGCTACAATAGTGTTATCTTCTTTTAGCATGTAATAATAGGACTCTACATGAGCACAACATGCTAAGTATTCAACTTCCATCTTAATCACCTTAGAGACCCCTTCTAGTCCAGGGTTCTCTAAGGCGGTTATAAAGATATCCTCAAAAAGCTCTGTGTCTTCAATAGTAAGAGTCGATATTTTATCTGAATTTTCTTCTCCCGAACGAACCAGGTTTATAACATATGAGGGGTGTTTTTCTCCTCGGTCCATAATTTCGGTAGTAACCAAAAACTCTTGTGTATCGGCAAAAACTTTTTGTGCATGGATACCTTGAAAACTTTGAAACAGAATAATGATTATGGCAACATTTTTCATAACAGCTTATTTTGAGGTTGGCTATTTGATATAAAAGTAGTTCCTTATCTTATTCTTTAGGATATGCTTTTAGTATTCGTAATGATTCAACTAGAATTCGTTTTTAGCAAAAAAAACATCTTTTTGTGGTTTTATATTCTAGTGCTTTAAAAGATAGGGGGTAAGGGCTTATTGATAATCTGTATAGCAAATCATGTAATGAATTTATTTTTTTAGGTTATATAGTTTTTTACTGCTTTTGATTTATGCCTGTTTACCGAAAAATCAATTATAAGTATCTGATAATATGTGGTGTAGTGAGATTGAAGTTGATTTTAAGATTACGCCTTTGGGATACTATTTTTTGTATCTTCACAAGAATTACCCTTACGAAATTTAGATTTTAGGCATCTATTAAAATGTAGATCATCTCTCATGATCTTACAAAGATGTGCATGTTTATCTATATAATATGTATAGAAAACAAAAATTGATATATCAGATATTTAGTTTTTACTAAACATGTTTAGAGAATTTTGCGTTTAGTTATAAACTATTTGATACTTAACCTTCTGTTTTAAAATAGAAGTTGACCCAATACAAAAATCTATAAAATATAAACAAATGAAAACAATACGTTACCGTTCGAACGGACAGGATGTTCATTTTTTGGAAGAAATTTTAACCATACTGGGATATCAAGTATATGTGTCTAATTTTTTTGGAAAAGATACGGATGCAGCCGTCAGAGATTTTCAGACTAGACATAATCTTGTAATAGATGGTATAGTAGGACTTAAAACCTGGTCCAAACTTATCGAAATCAAAAATGACTTTATTGCATTTAATGATAAACTCTTGTCCGAACAAGATGTGAAGGATTTTGCAGATCAGTTTGAATTAGAATTAGCAATGGTAAAAGCGGTTAATGAAATAGAAAGTAATGGAAAAGGGTTTTTGGTATCTGGCAGGCCAAGAATTTTGTTTGAAGGCCATATTTTTTGGAAAGAACTGGATAAACGGGGAGTAAATCCATCTCAGTATGTTTCAGAATATACTAAAAACGTATTATATGAAAAATGGACCAAAACATACTATAAAGGGGGAGCTGGTGAGTATGATCGTTTAGAAAAGGCTGCAGGAATGTCTGATGAACCAGCTTTTCATGAAGCAGCATATAGCTCGGCATCATGGGGAGCTTTCCAAATCATGGGGTTTCATTATGCGAACTTAGGTTTTTCTTCTGTAGATCATTTTGTTTCAGAAATGTATGATCATGAAAGAGAGCATCTTAAAGCTTTTGGTAAATTTATAGAAACTACATCTTTTAAAGGTAAAAAACTACTGGATTGGATAAAAGAAAAGAACTGGGCAAGATTTGCCGAAGGATATAATGGATCGGGGTATAAGAAAAATAAATATGATACTAGACTAAAAAATGCTTACATAAAATATAGCAATAGTTAGTTGTGATTGTATATTAGAATTAAATTTATTTTAGGTTTTTCAACTATATCTCAGTTTTTCTATTTTTGCTCTATGATTGATAATTTCGAGAATGAATTTTTTGGGATCGGTATTCAAAATGGTAAAACACCAGAGAATCTAGGTGTATTATGGCGTTCTGCACAAAATATGGGAGCAAGTTTTATTTTTACGATAGGCAATCGATATGCAAAACAAGCCAGTGATACTCATAATGCGGTAAAAGCCATGCCGTATTTTCATTATGATACTTTTGAAGATTTTTATCGACACTTACCTAAAGGAGCAATGTTGATAGGAGTAGAATTAACAGATAATGCGCAATCTCTCGAAACTTTTAACCATCCGAAACGTTGTGTGTATTTACTAGGAGCCGAAGACCATGGGTTGTCCAAAAATGCTATCGAGAAATCACAGTTTTTAATCAAATTTAAATCAGAACTAAGTATTAATGTTGCTGTAGCAGGAAGCATTATTATGTATGATCGTGGAGTTGATAAGCCAAGGTTTATAAGAACATAGTTCCTGTAATTTTTAAAATGAAGGTTTCATATATAATTTTTGTCACTACATTTATAACCACTATCCGTATTGTTTATGTTTAAAATAGTAGAAGATTTTATTGCTGGTTTTAGCTCCTGGGTATGGGATTGGCCTTTATTGGTATTGCTTATTGGAGGAGGAGTATTTTTTCTTATTTATTCTAGGTTTACACCTTTTTTCTATTTTAAACACGCGATCAATGTATTGCGAGGTAAATATGATAATGAGGATGCTCCTGGACAGCTTAGTCATTTTCAGGCCTTGTCTTCTGCTATTGCTGCAACGGTGGGCATGGGTAATATTAGCGGCGTGGCGGTGGCAATTGTCATGGGTGGACCTGGAGCTGTTTTCTGGATGTGGATCAGTGCTTTAATCGGTATGGCAACCAAGTTTTATACCTGTTCATTAGCGGTAATGTATCGATCTGAAGATGAGGAAGGGTCTTTGCTTAGTGGTCCGATGTATGTGATCACCAAAGGTCTGGGTGCTCAATGGAAGCCTCTGGCTGTACTTTTTGCCTTGGCAGGATTGGTAGGCACACTCCCTGCGTTTACGGCAAACCAACTCACTCAAACATTAGTAGATGTTTTAGATTGGAATGATGACTATAAATGGTATATCGGGATTGTATTAGCAGGTTTCGCTTCGCTGGTTATTATGGGAGGAATAAAAAGAATTGGTGTTGTAGCTAGTAGACTGGTTCCTTTTATGGTGGTTTTATATTTTATCACAGTGATCACTATTCTGGTTTTACAAATAGAAAAAATACCAGATATGTTTATGTTAATTTTCTCGGATGCATTTTCTGGAAAAGCAGCGGCAGGAGGAGCTTTAGGGTATTTGATTAAAACAGGAGTAAAAAGAGCCGCTTTTTCTAACGAAGCAGGTATAGGAACTGCGCCAATGATGCATGGTACGGCAAAAACTAATGAACCTATTAGAGAAGGGCTAGTGGCAATGATTGGTCCCGCAATAGATACATTACTGGTATGTACATTAACCGCTTTGGCAATACTTTCTACTGGGGTATGGCAAAGCTCTAATGGTAATGGAATATCTCTTACTTTAGAAGCTTTTAATTCTGTTCTTCCATATGGATTAGGAGATATTGTAGTGGTTGTTATGGTTTTGGTATTTGGGCTTTCGACACTGTTTTCATATTCGCATTATGGGACTACATGTTTAGGGTTTTTAACCAAACCGAAGTATGGTAAATATTATAACTATTTATATATAATGTCGATTATAGTTGCTGCAGTAGTAAAAATAGAATTTGCAATTAATCTTATTGACAGTGCTTTTGCTATAATGGCAATCCCTACAGTGATTTCTGGATTATTATTAGCCCCTAGAGTAAATGCCAGAGCTAAAATGTATTTTGAAAAGTATAAGATCTAATATCATTTTTTTGTATTACATTAGACCAGGTCTTTGCTTTACTTTATTTTCATAATGATAAACTCACTTCTCCTGTTTTCCTGATGCTCTTCCTCTGTACAATCTATTCCATCAGCACATTTGTTGATCAACCTTCTCTCTCCATAGGCTTTTCCGGGTATACGTCGCCAATCAATATTTCCTTTTCGTACGATATATCTTATTGTGGCTCTCATTCTTTTTACACTTAACTTTTTGTTGTACCAATGACTGGATCTACTATCGGTATGTGAGCGAACTTCAATCTTTAATTCTGGATATTTATTCATCGCCGAAATTATTTTTTGGAGTTCTACTTCGGCATTTGGACTAATCTCATAATCATCCAGACTAAAATAAATAGGTTCTAGTTGTAAAATTTCCCCAAGATCATCACCAACAGTAATCTTTACTGTAGAGGATAATAATTTTTCTGCATCAATATTTGTTAATGAAATTGGCAGATTATGAATAAATTCAAAAATATCTGTAGTTTCTAATGTAACTTCTTTTGGGATAAAATTTTCCAGCTCTGCCCGTATTACATATGGTTCATTGCAAGGAACTTTGATTTTGTATTTGCCTTTTAAATCAGAAACAGCCTGATGTGCTATGTTTCCATTTTTATCGAATACGATAACATCTGCTCTTATAAGCGGCTCCCCGGTTGCAATATCTGTGATCGTGCCTTCTGCATATTGCATACAAGAAGTGATCAGTTCCCCGACTTGCTTAAAACTGTAGATATCATCATTGCCTTTACCTCCTTTTCTGTTACTGGCAAAATATCCTATTTTGGTTTCTTCATTTAATACGAAGGTAAAGTCGTCTTTAGAACTATTTACAGGTTTGCCAATATTAAAAGCATTAGAAAAACCAGATTCATTAGGTACAGAAATAAAAATATCTAACCCTCCCAAGCCTACATGACCATCACTAGAAAAGTATAGTCTTCCACTGTCGCTGATGTAAGGAAAAGTTTCTCTACCCTCTGTATTAATCTTACTTCCTAAGTTTTTTGGTTCACCATATTTTCCATTTTCTAATACATCTACCACAAACAGATCAGACTGTCCCATAGTGCCTGGCATGTCACTGGCAAAATAGAGTTTAGTTCCATCAGCACTTAATGAAGGATGGGATACAGAATATTCGTCACTAGAAAAAGGTAATTCTACGATGTCAGTCCATATTCCACCTTTGAGGGTGGCCATGTACAATTTTAGTAAAACAACCCCCTTTTTACTTGTCCCTAATTTGTTGTTGGTATAGTTATTTCTCGAAAAGTATACTGTTTCTCCATCTTTACTAAAACTGGTGGATGACTCATGAAATTTTGTATTTATTTTTCCTTTTAACTTAACAGGGTCTTCCAGAGTAATCTGATCTTCTTTAATGTTTGAAGAGAAGATATCTAAAAAAGGCATTTTGTTCCATTTATGAAGTTTTGAATCATTAGTGTTTTTACTTCTTGACGAAGCAAATACGATTTGATTTTTGTTGTTGAAACTAGGAGCGTATTCTGAATTTTTTGAATTAATACTAAGGGGGAATATGTCATATTTACCCGATTGCATTTCGATGAAATCTAGATAGTTCCTCTTTTCTATGAAAGATTTAGCACGTTTGTCATTTCCTGTAATAGCATAGAATTGATCCATAATATTATCGGCTTCCTTGTAACGTTCAACACTTTTTAAGCTTTGTGCATATCTAAATAAATATTCGGGATTTAAATCCTCTGGATAATTCTGGATTAATTTTTCATACCATACTACAGAATCTTCAAGATCTCCTGTGAAATAAAATGAATCTCCTAGTTTAGAATATAGGTTTTGAGAAGAATATCCACGTTGAGCCACATCTGTATATATTGCTCTGGCATCGATATACGCAAATGCTGTAAAACTTTGATCTGCTTTAGTTATACGTTTATCCTGATCTTGAGAAAAAAGCTGCGACGATGATAAGAGAATAAGTACCCAGAAAGAAATAAAGTTTCTTTTTATAAAGATTGAGGCAAAAAATAACATGTGATTTTTCAAACGATCCCAGAATTTAATGTTAAAAACTTGTTTCCACGGGGTATTTGAAAACATACTGGAACTAAATTTAAGAAAAATTCAATTAAAAAGTCAATTCAATACCTTTATTTTAATAACTACTTTTTGTAGGAAAATGTTAATAAGACAGGGATGTATGTAATAATTCTATGATCTGTTGTTTTCTTGTTTAATATTCGTCTACCTTTGTATTAAAATCAATCATATGGCTCATAAAGCTGGCTTTGTAAATATTATAGGTAACCCTAATGTAGGTAAGTCTACATTGATGAATGCTTTTATTGGTGAGAAGCTATCTATTATTACTTCTAAAGCGCAAACCACAAGACATCGTATTTTAGGAATTGTAAACGGGGATGATTTTCAAGTGATTTTATCAGATACTCCCGGGATTATAAAACCTGCTTATGAACTTCAGGAATCAATGATGGATTTTGTTAAGTCTGCTTTTGAAGATGCAGATGTATTGATATATATGGTAGAGATTGGTGAAAAGGATCTAAAAGATGAAGCTTTTTTTAATAAAATAACAAATGCAAAAATTCCAATTCTTCTACTCATAAATAAAATAGACCAGTCTAATCAGGAAAAATTAGAGGAACAGGTTCAGTTTTGGAGTCAAAAAGTACCCAATGCAGAAATATATCCTATATCTGCTTTAGAGAATTTTAATGTGAAAGAAGTTTTTGGTAGAATAGTAGAGTTATTACCAGATTCTCCACCTTTTTATCCAAAAGATCAGTTAACAGATAAACCAGAACGATTTTTTGTAAATGAAGCCATTCGAGAAAAAATATTAGTACACTATAAAAAAGAGATTCCTTATTCTGTAGAGGTAGAGACAGAGGAATTTGTAGAGGATGATGATATTATTAGAATTCGTTCGGTAATTATGGTGGAGCGGGATTCTCAAAAAGGAATAATTATTGGTCATAAAGGATCTGCTTTAAAAAGGGTAGGTACTGAGGCACGTAAAGAACTGGAAAAGTTTTTCGGAAAAAAGATACATATAGAACTTTATGTAAAAATCAATAAAAATTGGCGTAGTAATGAACGTCAGTTAAGGCGATTTGGATATAATAATTGATTGCTACTGCCCTAATTAATATTACTTTAGTTACTATTTTTTATACCTTCTTCATTACCTGTAAGAAGATTATTTATTGATCGATGTTTATAATTTATCCTTAGCATAACGTTAAGGATATATATGTTGTTAACATTTGAAGCCTTAATCACAAAACAAGATCAATAATGAAAACTTTTAACAAGACTATTCTTATTTCCGCAGTTGCATTAAGCCTTTTTAGCGCATGTGATCCTGATGATTATCATGGTGGAGGGAATACTAATAAACTAACGTTCAAGAAAATTGGAGGGTTTACCAATGGAACGGGAGGTGAGGGATTTGCAGAGATTTCTGCTTTTGATCCACAAACAGATAAACTTTTTGTTGTAAATCCAAAAGAATCAGAACTTTCGGTTTGGGATATTTCTGATCCAGGCGCACCTGTACAGGGAGTAGATATATCTTTGATTGGTAACCCCAATAGCGTAGCTGTGAACAACGGAATGGTAGCTGTGGCTTTAGAAAATTCTTCAAACAAACAAGCCAACGGAACGATTGCAATTTATAATTCGGATTCACAAGAATTGCTATATACTTATCCAGCAGGAGCATTACCAGATATGGTGACTTTTAGCCCTAATGGAAAATATATTGTAGCAGCAAATGAAGGAGAACCTAATGATTTGTATACAGATGATCCAGAAGGATCAATAACTGTTATAGAGGTTGCTACCGGGCAGGTTTCGAACATCAGTTTTACAGCTTTTAATGATCAGACTATTGGTAATGATTTTCGGGTTTTTGGACCAGGAGCATCTCTGGCAAAAGATGTAGAACCGGAGTATGTAGCTATTTCTCATGATTCGAAAACAGCATATGTTACATTACAAGAGAATAATGGATTGGCAATCGTTAATCTAGAAACTAAAACGATTACTGATATTATCGGGCTAGGAGTAAAAAATTATGGATTAACAAATAATCAAATAGACGCTAGTGATAAAGATGATATTGTAGGAAATTTTCAAAATTGGCCGGTTTTAGGGTTTTATCATCCAGATGCTATAACGTATACTAAGATCAGAGGAGGACGATACTTAATAACAGCAAATGAAGGAGATTCTAGAGATTACGATGGGTTTTCTGAAGAAAAGAGAGTAAAAGACCTTACACTTGATCCTGTTGCTTTTTCTGATGCAGCTACCTTACAATTAGATGAGAATTTGGGAAGACTAAAAGTTACTACTGCAAATGGAGATGTTGATGGTGATGGAGATTATGACATGATTTATGCTTATGGTGGAAGATCATTTACTATATGGTCTACATCTGGAGCAGTTATTTATGACAGTGGAGATCAAATAGGAAAAACGATTTTTGACTTGGATCCGAGTGCTTTTAATAATAACGAAGGAAGTGCAGCCGATAAAAGATCTGATGATAAAGGAGCAGAGCCAGAAGCTGTAGAGACCCTTAAAGTGGGAAGAAAAACACTACTTTTTGTTGGGCTAGAGAGAACAGGAGGAGTTTTGGTGTATGATATATCCAATCCCTCTAATCCGAAATTTTTAGAATGGTTAAAGAATGAAACAGATATTTCTCCAGAAGGATTGATTGTGGTAGAAGCAGAAGATAGTCCAACAGAAAATGATTTGATAATAGTAACTAATGAAGTGTCTAATACGGTCGCTATTTATGAAATAAGTAAAAAAGATTAAATCAATATCGATAGAAGAATCCCTGTCATAATGCTGGTGAGAGGCTAAAAAACCTCATTTTTTCACTAATAACAATAAAAACTTTGTTGTTTTACAGTAACCAACTTGACTGCAATACGTGGTATATTTGACTAAGTAATTATTTCACTGACTGACTATCAATTATGAAAAGTTCCATCGGCCTGAAACATTGGCCTTTGGGCTTTTTATTTTTACTTTCTTTCCTATTGTTAATCAAATCAAAACATTTATAGTATTGCTAAAATAAAAAGTCTAATTTTGCACAAAATTTAGAATAGATATCAATGAGTGGTATAGTGGCAATTGTAGGAAGACCTAATGTTGGGAAATCAACGTTCTTTAATCGGTTAATTCAAAGAAGAGAAGCTATTGTAGATGCTGTTAGCGGGGTAACCCGTGATCGACATTATGGAAAGAGTGATTGGAATGGAGTAGAGTTTTCATTAATAGATACCGGTGGTTATGTTGTGGGTAGTGATGATGTTTTTGAAGCCGAAATCGATAAACAGGTAGAATTGGCTATCGATGAAGCAGACGCTATTATCTTTATGGTTGATGTAGAATCAGGAATAACAGGAATGGATCAGGATGTTGCTAATCTGCTTCGTAAAGTAGATAAGCCTGTTTTTTTGGTTGTAAATAAAGTGGATAATGGGCAGAGAGCTACAAATGCAGTAGAATTTTATAATTTAGGCCTTGGCGAATATTATACTATTGCCAGTATTAATGGGAGTGGTACAGGAGAACTTCTGGATGAGTTAGTAAAAGTACTGCCCGAGAAAGAAGACGATGAATCTAGTGAATTACCGCGATTTGCAGTAGTAGGAAGGCCTAATGCTGGTAAATCTTCTTTTATTAATGCTTTGATAGGAGAAGATAGATATATTGTTACCGATATTGCAGGAACTACCCGGGATGCAATTGATACCAAATATAATCGTTTTGGGTTCGAGTTTAACCTGGTAGATACTGCAGGAATACGACGTAAATCTAAAGTGAAAGAAGATCTGGAGTTCTATTCTGTAATGCGATCAGTTCGAGCGATTGAGCATAGTGATGTTTGTTTAATAGTTTTGGATGCTACCAGAGGTTTTGACGGACAAGTACAAAATATTTTTTGGCTAGCAGAGCGTAATCGTAAGGGAGTAGTGATCTTAGTTAATAAATGGGATCTTGTAGAAGATAAAGAGAGTAATACCTTAAAAGATTTTGAGAAATATATACGTAAAGAAACAGAGCCATTTACCGATGTTCCTATTGTATTTATTTCGGCTTTAACAAAGCAACGTATATTTAAAGCTATCGAAACTGCTGTAGAAGTATATAAAAACAGATCTAAGAAGATCAAAACCAGTGAGCTTAATGATGTTTTATTGCCGATAATTGAACGTAACCCGCCGCCAGCCTATAAAGGTAAGTATGTGAAGATAAAGTATATTACGCAATTGCCAACACCACAACCTCAATTTGCGTTTTTCTGCAATTTACCTCAGTATATAAGAGATCCATATAAACGATTTCTCGAAAACCAACTTCGTAAAGAGTTTGATTTTCATGGTGTGCCAGTTTCGGTGTATTTAAGAAAGAAGTAGAGGCTTAGTTTTCTGATTCTGCTTTATAAAGTCTTTTGGGAATTATTTGTTGCATAATTACTTTTTCGTTCTGAATTTAGTTATTCAAACGATTTACTACATTTTTTTTTGCTTTTGATTATGCAATTTGGAACTAAACAGAAATAAAAATGATTACCAACTTCCTCCAGCACCACCGCCACCGAATCCACCACCACCGAATCCGCCGCCAAAACCACCACTAGAACCACCGCCAAAACTTCCTCCGCCATAACCTCCACGACCCATGTTGCTTAGGATAATTATATCCAGAAGACTACTTCCGGACTGGTTTCCTCGATTTCCTTTTCCACCATTGCCATTATTTTTTTTTGAAAAAGCTCTAATGATGATTATGAAAAAGAATACCATCAAAATTATTTCTAGTATAGGAAAGTCATTCTTGCTATTCTTTCTAGAGCCTTTAAAAGTGCCATCAAGAACCTGAAAGATAGCTGTTGTTCCTTTATCTAAGCCATTATAAAAATTCCCTTTTTTAAACTCTGGGGTAATGATTTGATCAATAATGGTTTTGGATGTAAAATCTGTGAGTTTTTCTTCTACTCCATATCCCGTAGCAATCCATATTTTTCGATCATTTTTGGCAACTAGAATAAAAACTCCATTGTCTTCTTTTTTTTGCCCAATCCCCCATTCATGAGCCCATTCTGCAGCATATAGACCAATATTCTCACCCTGTAATGAAGAAATAGTGGCTACTACAATCTGCGTTGAGGTTGTGTCGGTGTATCGGATTAATTTTTCTTCGAGAAGCTTTGCTTGAGACGAAGAAAGCATTGTAGCTTCATCATATACTGATGTTTGCTTTTTTGGTTTAGCGGGGATTTCTCTTTGCGCATGTATTGTATGAAAGGGGATAGAAAATATTCCCAAAAACAATAAAGGCAATATGAATTGTTTTATTGTATTCATCTATCCTTTTGAGATTTCATCAGAGAGTTCATTGATATCGGTATGATCCCAAGGAAAATATTTCTGTAATTGCTCTCCGGCAAGAAGAACTCCGTCAATTAATCCTTGAGTGAAACCTCCTTTTTTAAACTGCTCAAGTATAGCATTTTTTGTGCTTTCCCAGAAATCGTCTTCAACAACATCATTAATGCCTTTATCTCCAAAAATAGCAAAACTGCGATCTTCTACAGCAACATAGATGAGCACTCCATTACGTTGGATAGTATTGTCCATTTTTAACCAATGAAAAACTTCGGTAGCTCTTTCTAAAATTTCTATTTCAGTATGTTTTTCAAGATGCACACGAATCTCTCCGGATGTCGTTTTTTCTGCACTCCTAATTGCAGCAACGACTTGTTGCTCTTGGTCATAAGTGAGAAAATCTTCTACCTTAGACATTATTTAAAATTAAAATCAACATCTGGTGCTTTTTCTGCACCTCTATCAGCTTCAAACCGTGCCATTTCCTCAAGGCTTCCAAAAACACTTAAAATGATATTATTAGGAAATTTTCTCATAAATTTTGTATAATCACCTACAGCTTCGTTGTATCTGTTGCGCTCTACATTAATCCTATTTTCTGTTCCTTCTAGTTGTGTTTGCAGATTAAGAAAATTTTGATTTGCTTTTAGATCAGGATAACGCTCTACGGTTACTAATAATCTTGATAAGGCAGAGGTTAGTCCTCCTTGTGCCTGTTGAAACTGTGCTATTTGATCTGGTGTAATATTACTAGGGTCAATATTTACTGCAGTTGCTTTGGCTCTGGCTTCGATTACTTCTTTTAAAGTATTACGTTCAAAATCTGCAGCTCCCTGAACAGTTTTAACTAAGTTGCCAATAAGGTCACTACGTCTTTGGTAAGCACTTTCTACATTAGACCACGCTGTTTTTGCATCTTCTTGAAATGTAACGGCAGTGTTATAACGACTTCCAAAAAAGAAATACAGAATTACAATGATTCCTACGATTACTAATACTGGTATTAAAAGTTTTTTCATAACTCAAATTATAATAAGATGACTTTTTACAATTGTTCTTTAATCTTTAGCAATTGTCCTTTGATAGATTCTAGTTTTCTAATGATATCAAAACTGTCTAAGGCTTCTTGTTTTTGTTCTTTAAGATGGATTTTAGCACCTTCCAGAGTAAATCCACGCTCTTTTACCAGGTGATAAATTAACTCGAGATTCTTGATGTCCTCTGGAGTAAATTTTCGATTGCCTTTAGCATTTTTTTTAGGCTTTATAATATCAAATTCCTTTTCCCAAAAGCGAATTAAAGAGGCATTTACATCAAAAGCATCGGCTACCTCACCAATACTGTAATACATTTTTTTTGGTAAGTCTACATACATACTTATTCTTTTTGTTGTGTAAAACTTCCATCATCTTCAAAAATGAGCTTACTTTCAGGGAAATCCTCTTCTGTTAATAATTTAATTTCCTTTAATGCTCTTTTTTTCTCATCAATAAATGGATATACTTCATCGATCTGCTTTGCAGAATGTAACTTACCTTTAATAAAATTGCCATCGGTATCAATCTCAACTTCTGCAATAGGAGCATATCCTTTAATGCCACTTAAATTAAACCGGGAGTAGGTACAGAAATTACCTAAACTGTATGCTATAAATTTATTTTTGTATACTTCAAAAGCTCTTGAAACATGTGGTCCATGTCCAATAATAATATCAGCACCAGCATCAATCATAGTATGTGCAAAACGATAAACATCACCACGATCTTCACCATAAAAACGTTCTGTTTTTCTGGGAACATGAGTGTATTTAAGGCCTTCTGCACCTCCATGAAAAGAAACAATCACGATATCTACTTTTTGTTTGAGTTCGGTTACGATTTTTTTAGCATTGGTTAAGTTATGAATTTTTATGCAATCCTTGTTAGGGGCAAAAGCACAAAATCCATACGTGATACCATCTTTTTCAAAAATTGTAGAAGGCTGAGCAAATACTCCTGCATAAGCAATATTGTGCTTTTCGAGAGTTTTAGAAGTGTTCTTAATTCCTATTTCACCAAAATCACCAATATGATTATTAGCGATACTCATTACATCAAACCCTGTTTCTTCAAGATATTTTCCAAAATATTCTGGTGATCTAAACGAATAACATTTTGATGGATCAGAACAGCGTTTCGCATTTTCTCCTTCATCGGTAAGCGTACCTTCTAAATTGCCAAAAAGCAAATCTGCCTGGCTAAGTACAGTATTAACATCATCAAAAGGGCCTTTACCTTCTGGAGGTAAATAACTGTCATTAGGGAAATCGGTTCCCATCATGATATCGCCAACGGCCATGATTTTAATATATTTAGGCTTTGCTAATTTTTGTTGGGTATTTTGGACTATTACGTACATCGAGTCCAATACTTCTTTTGAATATTTTTGAGCTTGTATAGAAGAACAAAAACCAAAAACGAAGACAATAAGAAATAGTTTGCGCATCAATATTTAATCTAGAGTTTCATTAATAAGATTAGAAGCTTTAAGCATTTGATCAAATTCTTCAGAAGTTAAACTTCCATAATAAAAATTTCTAGGATTAATCTTTTCTCCATCTTTAAAAATCTCATAATGTAAGTGAGGAGCAACAGATCTTCCTGTACTTCCTACATAGCCAATAACATCTCCTCGTTTTACTTTCTGGCCTTTCTCTACATTATATTTACTTAGATGTGCATATAAACTAACATAATTAAAGCCGTGATCAACACGTATATGTTTTCCATAACCAGAAGAATTAGCATCTGCACGGGTTACTACACCATTACCAGAGGCATAAACAGGAGTTCCTGTACTAGCCGAAAAATCCATTCCATAATGAAATTTTCTTGCTTTGGTAAAAGGATCACTTCTCCATCCATAACCAGATGCCATACGTTTTAAATCCGAGTTTTGTATGGGCTGTATAGCAGGAATTGTAGCTAACAGTTCTTCTTTTTTCTCTGCCAAAGATGCAATTTCATCAAGGGATTTTGATTGAACTACAATCTGTTTGGTTAATTTGTCAATACGTTCACTGCTTTCAACAATAATATCAGAATTTTCAAAACCTTCTAGATTCTTATACCTGTTCACACCACCAAATCCGGCATTACGTAATTCACCAGGAATAGGGTTAGCTCCAAAATAAAGGCGATATATATTATCGTCACGTTCTGCGATTTCTTTTAAAATATTTTCATCACGCTTCAATCTTTGATTCATTAAATCATATTGAAGCTGCATATTCTCAAGCTCTCTTTTATAGGCTTTTTCTTTAGGAGTCTCTAATTGAGGGATGTTAAGATAAATAAGAAGAAGGACAAAACCAGCTAAAAAAGAGCTAATAACTCCTAATGCAGCTATACCAAATTTACGCCCTTTCTTTTGCTCTATTCTTCGATAAGAAAGCGTCTCACTATCATAGTAATATTTAACCTTTGACATAATCTAAAATATGCTATTTTTGCAGGATATTAACCAATACATGGTTTATAATAAACCAAGACATCGCAACAAATATAACAAATTGTTGCAAAGTCCGGAAAAAACTGACAAATATCGAATTAGAATCTTTTTTTAAAACAACGCAAAATAGTGATCGCGATTGTATTAAGTGTTTTATTTCGAAAAAATAGTAATAAATAGAATTCATGAAATCCCAAGAAATAAGAAATCAATTTTTAGAGTTTTTTAAATCCAAAAAACATGGCATCGTGCCTTCGGCACCTATGGTGATCAAGGATGACCCTACTTTAATGTTTACTAATGCCGGGATGAACCAGTTTAAAGAATTCTTTTTAGGTAATGGTATTCCAAAAAGTAATAGAATAACAGATACTCAAAAATGTTTGCGCGTAAGTGGTAAACATAATGATTTGGAAGAAGTAGGTATGGATACCTATCATCATACCATGTTTGAAATGCTTGGGAATTGGAGTTTTGGAGATTATTTTAAAAAGGAAGCAATCCAATGGGCCTGGGAATTGTTGACCGAAGTTTACGGTATAGATAAAAATATTCTTTATGTTTCTGTTTTTGAAGGCGCCAAAGATGAAAATCTGGATATGGATAAGGAAGCCTATGATCTCTGGACAGCTATTGTTCCAGAAGAACGTATCATCATGGGGAATAAGAAAGACAATTTCTGGGAAATGGGAGATCAGGGACCTTGTGGTCCTTGTTCTGAGATTCATGTAGATATCCGTTCAGATGAGGAAAAAGCTAAAATTCCTGGTCGGGATTTGGTGAATATGGATCATCCACAAGTGGTAGAAATCTGGAATCTGGTTTTTATGCAATATAATCGAAAAGCGGATGGGTCATTAGAGAAGTTACCAGCACAGCATGTAGATACCGGAATGGGATTCGAACGTTTATGTATGGTATTACAAGGAGTGAAGTCAAATTATGATACTGATGTTTTTACGCCCATAATTCGAGAAATTGAAACGATTACCAATTCTACATATGATAAAAATAGCTTGCCAACCGATGAGGATGGAAAAGTAAGTGTTGCAATTCGTGTTATTGCCGATCATGTAAGAGCTGTGTCATTTTCTATTGCAGATGGCCAACTGCCTAGTAATACAGGAGCAGGATATGTGATCCGAAGAATTTTGCGTAGAGCTATTCGATATGGCTTTACTTTTCTGGATACTAAAGAACCTTTTATCTATAAGCTGGTAGAAACACTTAGCAAACAAATGAGTAAAGCTTTTCCCGAATTGAAAGCTCAGAAAAACTTAATCACTAATGTGATTAAAGAAGAAGAACAATCTTTTTTAAGAACATTGGATCAGGGACTAGTATTGTTAGAAAATGTAATCAAGAATACTAAAGGAAATATAATCTCTGGAGAGAAAGCTTTTGAGTTGTATGATACTTTTGGTTTTCCGATTGATTTGACAGCTTTAATTTTGAGTGAGCAGGGATATGAATTAGATGAAAAAGCATTTGAAGTAGAACTCCAAAAACAAAAAGATAGATCCAGAGCGGCATCACAAGTAACTGCCGGAGATTGGAAAATATTACTAGATGATACTACTACAGAAAATTTTATTGGATATGATCATCTTACAACAAATGTAAAAGTAACCCGTTATCGCAAAGTAAATAGTAAGAAAGATGGAGAGCTGTATCAATTGGTATTTGATAAAACACCATTTTATCCTGAAGGAGGAGGACAGGTTGGAGACAAAGGATACTTAGAAGTACCTAATGGTGATGTTGTATATATAATAGATACCAAGAAAGAAAATAATCTTATTATTCATTTTACTAAAAACTTGCCTAAGCATATAGATGAGACTTTGACAGCTGTAGTAGATGAAAAACAACGTTCAAGATCTGCTTCGAATCATACAGCAACACATTTGATGCATCAGGCATTGCGTACAATTCTGGGTACGCATGTAGAACAAAAGGGATCGATGGTTCATAGTGGTAATTTGCGTTTTGATTTCTCTCATTTTGCTAAAATGACTACTGAAGAATTGAAAGAAGTTGAGCATTTTGTAAATGCTAGAATCCGTGAGCAGCTTCCGTTAGAAGAACAGCGTAATATTTCTTATGATCAGGCAATAGCAGAAGGAGCTATTGCATTATTTGGAGAAAAATATGGAGACACCGTAAGAGCCATACGATTTGGAGAATCTATGGAACTTTGCGGAGGTACTCATGTAAAAAATACCAGTAGTATATGGCATTTTAAAATTGTATCAGAAAGTGCAATTGCGGCAGGAATTCGTAGAATTGAAGCAATTACGGGAGATGCAGCAAAAGAATACTTTACAACTCAATCAGAAGCGTATGGAGAAGTAAAAGCAGTTCTTAAAACAAAAGACCCTTTAAAAACCATTGTGTCATTACAAGAAGAAAACACAAGTCTGAAAAAACAAATTGAAGCCCTTCTTAAGGATAAGGCCAAAAACCTGAAAGGAGATCTTAAATCAGAATTTGAAGACGTAAATGGAGTTAAATTCCTGGCTAAAAAAGTAGATTTAGATGCTGCAGGGATTAAAGACTTGTCTTTCGAATTAGGAGGTGAACTTGAAAATATTGTAGTGCTGTTTGGATCGGATCAGAAAGGTAAAGCATTATTATCATGCTATATTTCTAAGAATTTGGTAGATGAGAAAAAATTGAATGCAGGACAAATGGTTCGTGAACTTGGTAAGTATATTCAAGGCGGTGGCGGCGGACAGCCATTTTTTGCTACAGCAGGAGGAAAGAACCCTGCAGGTATAGAAGAAGCATTAGATAATGCAAAACAATATTTGAAATAATCTTATAACTATAAAACTCTTCCTCTTCGGAGGAGGGAGAGAGTAAGGAGACTTATGAACCTACAGACCAAAATAAGACTACAGTCTCAAGAACCAAAAATTGATTATAATTCAGAGTTTTTACTGTTAGGATCATGCTTTGCAGAAAATATAGGAGAGAAGTTCGAATACTTTAAGTTTAAGAATAAGATCAATCCATTTGGGATATTATTTCATCCTAAGGCTATAGAAACATTTTTGTGGATGGCTACTCAGGGAGAAAAATATACCGATACCGATTTGTTTTATATCAATGAACAATGGCATTGTTTTGACGCACATTCCTCTTTAAGCAATGCTGATCAAAATGTAGTATTGTCTAATTTGAATGATGCATTAACAGCTACAAGAGAGAATATTAAATCTGCGACACATATTTTTATCACTCTAGGTACTGCATGGGTATATCGATTAAAGTCTCTGGATATGGTGGTAGCGAATTGTCATAAAATTCCGCAGCGAGAGTTTGAAAAAGAATTACTGTCTGTAGAAGAGATCAATCAATGCCTTCAAAATTGTATACATCTAATTAGAGGTGTTAATCCATCAGCAGAAATTGTATTTACCGTTTCTCCTGTGCGGCATAGTAAAGATGGGTTTGTAGAAAACAATAGAAGTAAATCTCATTTAATCACATCGATACATCAAATTATTCATGAGAATAAAAATCTAAGCTACTTTCCTTCTTATGAAATCATGATGGATGAACTTAGAGATTATCGATTTTATGATTTAGATATGATTCATCCTAGTAGTTTGGCTATCCACTATATCTGGGAACGTTTTTCCGAAATTTGGATTTCTGAAAAAACTATTCAAACCATGAATAGAGTTGAGGAAATCAAAAAAGGAATGATGCATAGGCCGTTTAATCCAAAAAGTGAACAACATGTGTTATTCTTACAGAAGCTAGAAGCAAAAAAATACCAGTTATATAAAGAATATCCTCATATGATTTGGGGGTAAATAATTATTTATATTTAAAATAGAAGAGGTTGCTATAATACATATAGCAACCTCTTTTATAATGTGTTTAATTACTAGGAATAAACAGTGGTGATAAAGTCACTGTTGCATTACCTCGAGCACCAACGTGATTAGTATAAGTTGTGTTTTTTTGAATAGTATATAAAGAGTCTACATAATCATCATTGTTAGTATACCATTCATCTGGCATTGCTTGTATAATAGCTCCTGCTACTTGTCCAAGTACATTTACCCATGGTTGTCCAGAAACAGTACCAATGATTTGAAAAATACCATCAACAATAATGGTAACCAATTGCTTAAAGTTGTAATTATCATCTTTTTCGAATAATTGGATATTTGCTGCCTGGTATTTATAATCGTCCCAGAAAAGCATGATTTGGTTAGGATAATATGTTGTGCCTTCATAGTCCAGATAATACATAGGTATGATCTTTACTTCGGCTTCATTACTGGTATTTTTTATTCCAGAAGTGATAGCATAAACCTCTGCAGCACCACTGATCCAGGGTTCCTCATCTTGATTTAAACGTATTTGATCTAATTTGGTTGTTTCAAGTCCCGAATTGGCTTTTGAAGAAGGGCTTAAGTCCATTTTAGCAGACCTAAAACGATCATTTTGTAATCCGGCAGTTTGTAACTGCTTATTCATATAATCAACCTCTGCTTTTAAGGTTTCATAGCCTTTGGTTTCTATAACAAGTACCGGTACATTAGGTGCATCTTTAACGTCAAGAAAAACGGTTTCTCCATCAAGAGTATATGCTTCAATTTTCGACCATGATTTTTCATCACCTTTGGGAGCAAATGATACTAATAGATCAGCATAATTTACCGATTTATTACTCGGTCTTTGTAGCCATAATTCTGGAATTTCTATATTGTCTGGGACTTCATTAGATTTAAGCTGATTATCTGCTTCATCTATTACTTTTTTTAAAGATTGATACGATTTCTGATCCGATATGAAAGCGTTTTCTTTTAATAATTTAGATAGTTTAATGCCTGGTGTGTGATCTTTGGCTAATGTCTCTACAATATTAGTCTTAAATTCTGTATTGGCGAGTAAATCAATGAGATCAAATGCGATCCTTTTTTTGTCTATACTATTCGTGTCCTGAACCACGTTAGTTTCGTTAACGACTGTTTCTTCGGTTTCACAATTAAAAAATAACAAGGAAACGAGAACTACATTTAAAAGTAAAAATGATTTTTTCATAATTAATATACTTAAGTTAGTTTTGTCTTTTAAAATTAGGGAAATGATGTCGTATTGTATTGATTTATAGTATATTAAATACTCAAAAGAAGTATGGTTAAGCCATAAAAAATGATAAGTGTTTTTTTGTTTTTTACATATTTATTATGCATGCATACAAAATTACATTTTTTTCTTAATGCTTTGATTTTTAGGTACTTGGTGTTTTGTTGTTGTTTTTGTTTAGGAATTTTAGAAAAAAACACATCCATATGATAGCAAACTAAAAATTCTAGAAGCTATGATTTTTGATGAAGTAATTAAAAAAAGAAATGGTATTTTATACTGTAAACTCCGAGTCGATTACGGTATCAATACCACTACTGATTAAATGTTGAATTTTAGGTCTTTTGGATTGTATGTTTTTAAGGTGTTCTAAAACCTGTGAAGCAAATGTTGAATCTCTATCATAAACTAATTCATAAATCTCTAAACAAAGTAACCAATCATCAGTATGCTCTTTTTCTAAAATTTCGAATGCAGCTTCTAGCGAAAACATAGCATTTTTTCCTTCCCTAATGTTTTTAACAGACGAGTATAAAGAATGTAAGTCTTTTTCCTTTTCAGAATATGTTCTTTGCGCAGTAACCGATGAAGGATTATGGGTTACTAAATCAAATGAGTTATCATCTGCAGGACCAGAGAAAGCTGAAACTATTTCTTTTCCAACAGCCAGATCAAAAGTACCCCATTCTGGTTTAAAAAGATATTCGTCTTTATATTTAATGGTACATTCGCTAAACTGAATTAAAATTAATTCACCTTTAATGTTTCTTATCCCAGTAATATTGGTTCCTGCAATAGTGATTCCGCTTTCGAATTCGAATTCTATGTATTCCCCATCATAAAAGTTATAAGCTTTCAGATCCCTTGGAGACATGTTTTCTATAGCAAGATTGATACCCTTTAATTTTCCAAGAGGAGATCTGAGTCCGTTAGAATGAGTTTCTATGCCATGACCTATAAGCTCTTTTTCTCTAAATGAAAGTGCTGTCGGGCCATTAGTTTCAAAATAAATAACCTCATTATCCTCATTTTTTATCATTCGGGTAAATACTCCTGAGACTTGTAAACCAGTACTTAGCTCTATGGTTCCTAAATTTTGTGATTCGATTAATTTTGCAAGCCCTCGGTGTCCGCCTTTTCTTAAAGCCATAGTATCTGCAAACTCTTCTAACACCTGACATAAATAGGCGAAATCTGGCGTTACAAAGAGCTGAGGTTGTGGTTTGGTGATGTCAAAATCCTGAAAAGCAGCATCAGGAGAGTAAGGCAGTTTTTTTACATTGTTAGTCATACACCACTCACTTTCTCCAATCGAGGAAAGTAATCCAGCACCGTAAATTCTGGGCTCATCTACTGTGCCAATTAGACCATATTCAACCGTCCACCAATGTAGGTTACGTATCAAAGCCATTTCCGAAGGATTTTCTTTCTGGTTTTGTAGTTCCTCTATTTTTCTTTCTGCTTCCTCTATCTCTTTTGGATCCGTACCATATGCTTCTTTTAGAATAGAAAGTGTACGCACGGCTTCATACATATCATAATCTTTTTTAGAAGAGATAGCTTTACAACCAATTTTTCCGAAACGACGCAAGTATTCTGCATAATCAGGATTAGCAATGATAGGAGCGTGTCCTGCTGCTTCATGAATTATATCAGGAGCAGGAGTATATTCAATATTTTCTAATTGCCTGATATCTGATGCAATAACAAGAATATTATATGCCTGAAATTCCATAAATGCATTAGGAGGAATAAATCCATCAACAGCTACAGCCGCCCATCCAATTTCTTTTAGGATTCGATTCATTCCATACATACTTGGTATTTCATTGATCGAAATTCCGGTCTTTTTAAGGCCATTTAGATATGAATTATGGGCAACTTTGGTAAGTGAAGTAGTATTTTTACGCATGACATACCTCCAAACTGCTTGATCTATGGGTGTGTATTCTTCATAATTTTGTGGTTTTATGAACTGTTTTAAGTGTGCAGGAAGCCTGTCGATTAAGGGATTAGATGCAATATTTAGAGACATATAAAGAAATTAATTTTTGATCAAGACAATTTAATTGGAAAATTAATAGTTTTATTTTGATATTGAAGTATTCTTAAATAGTTAAATTTGTTTTATAATTTTAAAAAATAGATGGTTGTGAGAATTAAGCTGATAGTATTAGGATTATTATTAGGTACATTAGGAATTAATGCCCAGATTTCTAATGAAGGAGGACCTACAAGTTGGAGTATGCAAAACAGAAAAAGCATAGTTCCGATGCTTATGAAAAGTTTTGATTTAAATAGAATCAATGCAGAAGATGCTAAGAATGATTCAGATAAATCAAGACCATGGAGATTTGGTTATGAACTTAAAGTAAACCTAGGTCTTAAAAATTCGGGAGTATGGGACGAATTACCTAATGGAGATAGGATATGGCGTATTAATATTATATCTAAAGGTGCCAAGACATTAAATTTCATTTTTGATACCTATAAAATACCTCGAGGAGCTACGGTGTATCTTTATAATAATGATAGGTCTGATCTTTTAGGTGCATATACAAATATTTTTAACAGACCTGATCAGATGCTAGGTACATGGATGGTAGAAGGAGATAATGTTTGGGTAGAATATTTTGAGCCTGCTTCTGTTGCTGGTAAAGGTCAGTTAAACATTGCTAAAGTAATTCATGGATATCGCTCGATTACAAATACTCAAATTCAGCAAAAAATAGATGAATCAGGAGATTGTAATCAGGATGTAGATTGCTCTGTTGGAGAGGATTTTGACGAGTTAAAAGATAGATTGAAGCATGCTGTCGCTTTTGTACTGATGGACGGTTTTGTTTGTACAGGAACATTGATTAATAATACGAAGAATGATAAAGCGCCATATTTTTTGACAGCTAATCATTGTAATGCTGGTAATGAATCTACGTGGGCATTCCGTTTTAATTGGATTAGTCCTAACCCTTCCTGTGCTACTGTTACAGGTAGTACAGATGCTGCAGTAAACCAAACAACAAGTGGAGCTACACGATTAGCTTCGAATGCAGAATCTGATTTTAAACTGTTGAATTTAGATGGAGGTTTAGATGAGTCCTGGGATTTAGAATGGGCTGGATGGGACAAAAGAGATATTGCAGCAAATTTTGCAGTTGGGATTCATCACCCTAGTGGAGATATAATGAAAGTATGTAGAGAAAATGTAGCTCTAGTACAAGTAAAGACTAATATTGGAGGCTTAACTGCTCCCGTTGATTCCTGGCAGGTAACGGATTGGGACCTTGGAGTTACAGAAGGAGGATCTTCTGGTTCTGCTCTTTTTAACCCAAGTGGTAGAATAGTAGGGCAACTTGCAGGAGGAGGAGCCGCTTGTTCGGGAACAAATGATAATGATCTTTCAGATTTTTATGGTAGGTTTAATGTTTCGTGGAGTTTTGGTAACTCAGATTCTAACAGACTTTCTAATTGGTTAGATTCTGATAATACTGGAAGAGAAACATTAGATATGCTTTCTCAAGAAAATGATGGTACCCCACCACCTCCGCCACCTCCGCCAATTGATCCAGAGCCTGAACCTGAAGAAGAAAAGGTGTTAGCCGTTTCTTTTAATGCTTCTGATGCTATAATTAGTATTACTAATACAGTAGAGGGTAAATTAGAATATTATCTTTATAATATTTCTGGAATGGTTGTCGGTTCTGGAAAGTTATCTGAGGAAAAAGGACAAATTGATATGTCAGATAAATCAACGGGAATGTATTTTATTTATGTTAAAAATACATCTGATGGTACTTCTTTTACTAAAAAAGTAATTGTAAGTAAGCAATTCTAGATATAGAATAATAATATTTAAAGAGTTATTCTTTGGATCTTACACCAGAGAATAACTCTTTATTGTTACTGTCTTTTAGGACTAGAGAATCTTCTGTCAGGATTCTGGTTTTAACTTCAACAAGAGTTTTAAAAAATTCTTTTTCTATTGCTGCATTTTTTTCGCAATACATTTTTGTTGCAATAGGGAAGCTAAAAGAAATAGTTCCGTTTTCTTCGGTATACTTAGATGAAAACGTGTTACAGCCAGCGTGGCCATAAGCAGAGCTTTGTTCTTCGTCAAAAGTGATGTGTAACTTTCTCTCAGAAACATCTTTCCCGTTAAGAAGAGTGATGAAAAAAGTTGCCTTTTTAGTAACCTGACTTTCTTTTTCCTGATTTTTGACTGCTGCATTATTTTTGTTGGCACAACTATTTGTGTTTGAAAATACCACGAAAAACAAAATGATCATTAAAAATTTCATGAGTCTAGATTCTTTTTATGGTTAATATAGTATTATTTATAAGATAAATTGGTCGTATTCTCTGTTTTTGGTAACAAAAATGTATGTTATATGAGATTAAAATTTATTTTTGAGTGGAAAACAAAATACCTACCATAAAATGAATATAGTTAAGGTTTTCATACCAGCTTCACTTTATTAGGTGAGCCTGTCGAAAATAATTACTATGTGAATTTTTCTGACCAATAAAAATGATAAATCGAAACAGATGAGACCCGAAAGCAGAAAACAAGAAATTATAAATGCAGCGGCTATTCTTTTTAAAGAAAAAGGATATAGTGCGGTAACTATGAGAGATTTGGCAAAAGCTATGGGGATTAAAGCTGCAAGCCTGTATAATCATATTCAGTCGAAACAAGAAATATTGTCTACTATCATAATTGGACTTGCAGAAGAATTTACTGTGGGGATGAATAAAATTGTAACTTCTGATGAAAATACAATCCAAAAACTGGAAAATATTATTGACTTGCATATAGATGTGACTTTACGAAATGCAGATGGTCTGGCTTCACTTAATAATGATTGGATGCATCTTGAAGAGAGTAATCTGCAATACTTTGAGAAAATGCGAGAAGAATATGAAGATAATTTTAGGGATATAGTAAAGAAAGGATTAGAAAAAGGAGAGATTAAACCCTATAATGTTGAAATTATGGTTTTTTCTACACTCTCTACCTTAAGAACATTGTATTTGTGGTATCCCGAACAAAAAGAGATTGATTCTGATATCTTGAAACGCGATATGATATCGGTGCTGCTTAAAGGGGTAGCATGATCAATATTTTAGTATAGTAATAAAATTAACAAATAATTATTTGTGTATCAAACTAACAATTGTTAGTTTTGTTTAGCTATAACTATATAGTTAAATTAAGATATGACTGATTTTTATTCTATTCGTGTTTCTGAGTTAACTAAAGAAACTAAGGATTGTACATCTATTACTTTTGATATACCAGAAGAGCTTAGGAGTGCATTTTTGTTTAAGCAAGGTCAGCATCTTACTCTAAAAACATCTATAAATGATGAAGAGGTAAGACGCTCTTATTCCTTGTGTTCAAGCCCTGTCGAAAATAAATGGCAAGTGGCGGTTAAACGAATTGATCAGGGATTGTTTTCTAACTTTGCAAATGATGTACTTAAAGAAGGAGATGTTATAGAAGTAATGCCTCCTATGGGAAACTTTTTTGTTGAAGTAGCCCCGTCAAAAGCTAAAAACTATATTGTTTTTGCTGCAGGAAGTGGTATTACACCTATATTATCCATACTAAAAACTCACCTTGCTTCTGAGCCAGAAAGTACTTTCAAGCTCTTTTACTTGAATCGGAACGCTAAATCGATTATCTTTAAAGAAGAGATAGAAGCACTTAGAAATAAGTATTTTGGCAGAGTAGAGATATTCTATTTTTTAACAAAAGAACAACGGGATATACCATTGCTTAATGGGCGATTTACAGAAGAAAAGATACAAGAACTTACTGATAAAGTAATTGATATATCCAGTGTAGATGAATGCTTTGTCTGCGGTCCTGAAGAAATGATCTTCTTGATTAGAGACGGATTGGTGAATGCAGGATTGTCAAAAGAGAAAATTCATTATGAACTTTTCTTTTCAGGTGTTTCTGAAGAAGATAAGAAAAAAGCAGCAGAAGTAGTTGATCATAAATTTGATGGAACTGAAGTTACTATTATAGACGGAGGAAAAGAGTTTCACTTTGCAATGGATGATGATCACGATAATATATTAGATGGAGCATTGGCCTCTGGAGCAGATTTGCCTTTTGCTTGTAAAGGTGGAGTGTGCAGTACTTGTAAATGTAAAGTTATTGAAGGAGCAGTAGAAATGAAGGTGAACTATGCACTAGAAGAAGATGAGGTTGCTAAAGGTTTAGTATTATCTTGCCAGGCTGTTCCTACCACAGAAAAAGTAGTGGTTGATTTTGATGTATAAAACTCAAGTGTTATGAGCGAAAAAGAAATAAAAAACCAAGGGACGGAGCAGAGTCGAAGTCTAGAAGAAATCTTTGAGCAAAAAATTGCCAGAGATGAAAAGATCGAGCCTAAAGATTGGATGCCAGAAAAATACCGGAAAACTCATATTCGGCAAATTTCTCAGCATGCACATTCCGAAATTATTGGAATGCTGCCAGAAGGAAACTGGATTACTCGTGCACCTTCCTTAAGGCGTAAAGTAGCTTTAATAGCTAAAGTTCAAGATGAGGCCGGGCATGGATTATACCTATATAGTGCATGTGAGACTTTAGGGATTTCTAGAGAAGAACTATATGAACAATTGCATACAGGTAAAGCAAAATACTCTAGTATATTTAATTACCCTACAATCACTTGGGCAGATATGGGAGCAATTGGCTGGCTGGTAGATGGTGCAGCAATTATTAATCAAGTACCACTATGTAGTACTTCTTATGGGCCATATGCAAGAGCTATGGTACGTGTATGTAAAGAAGAGAGTTTTCATCAACGCCAGGGGTATGAAATAATGATTACGTTGGCGAATGGTACTCCAGAACAGAAAGAAATGGCACAAGATGCATTAAATCGATGGTGGTGGCCATCGTTGATGATGCTAGGACCTATAGATGCAGAATCTGTGCATACTGCTCAATCAATGAAGTGGAAATTAAAAAGAAAAACTAATGATGAGTTACGTCAGCAGTTTATTGACCAAACCGTTCCGCAAGCAGAATTAATAGGACTTACTATTCCAGATCCAGATTTAAAATGGAATGAAGAAAAGGGGAGTTACGATTTTGGAGAAATAGATTGGGACGAATTCTGGCAAGTAGTAAAAGGTCATGGTCCATGTAACAAAGAACGTATGACAGCTAGAGTTAATGCCTGGGAAAAAGGAGAATGGGTAAGAGACGCAGCTATGGCGTATGCCAAAAAACAAGAAGATAAAAAGCTTAAAAAAGCAATATAATAATTCTGAATTCAGAATTCAAAATTCATAATTATGAAAAATAACTGGCCACTTTGGGAAGTATTTGTAAGAAGTAAAAATGGTTTAGAACATCGTCATTTTGGTAGTATTCATGCAGCCGATGCAGAAATGGCTTTAGAAAATGCCAGAGATGTGTATACTCGAAGAAATGAAGGAGTAAGTATATGGGTAGTAGAATCTAAACATATTAGAGCATCAAACCCTGATAATAACGGAGAATTATTTGAACCCGCTCAGGATAAAGTGTATAGACACCCTACGTTTTATACATTACCCGATGAAGTAAAGCATATGTAATTTTTGCAACTGTAAGAATTACAATTCCTGTGAATACAGGAGACTTACTATTTGAAATTAAAGCTATTTAAATAAGATACTCATTTTATGGGCTGTATTATGAAAAACGAAAATAAAATACAATATATCTACGGTGTAGCGGATAATGCTTTGATCCTTGGTCAACGATTGTCAGAATTGTGTGGTCATGGACCAAACCTGGAAACAGATATTGCAATGACTAATATGGCATTGGATTTATTAGGTCAAACACGAAGCTATTATCAATACGCGGCTCAGCTTTCGGGAGAAGGGAAGACTGAAGATGATATTGCTTTTTTGAGAATAGAAAGACAATACAAAAACGTACTTCTTGTTGAGCAACCAAACAAACACTTTGGATATGTGATTACAAGACAGTTCTTCTATGATGCTTTTCATTTATTATTATTAGAAGAATTGCAAAATAGTGATGATGAAACATTAGCAGCAATTGCAAAGAAAGGAATTAAAGAAGTGAGTTATCATCAAAGATTTTCTTCTGATTGGATGAAAAGATTAGGAGATGGTACAGAAGAAAGCCATCAAAAAGTTCAGGAAGCTGTTGATGACTTGTGGAAGTTTACAGATGAACTATTCCATATGACAGATGATGATAAGATTGCTGTAGAGAATGGAGTTGGAGTTAATACTGAAGCTTTGCGAGAAAAATACGATCAAAGAATTAGAGAAGTATTTGAAGAAGCTACTATTACCATACCAGAAACAAAATGGTTTCAGAAAGGTGGTAAACAAGGTATTCATAGTGAACACATGGGGTATTTACTTTCAGATTTACAATATATGCAACGTACCTATCCTAATATGAAGTGGTAAAATAATATAGAATACTGAGTTTAGAATATTGAATGATGAAGAGAAATAAAACTTCAATCTTTGGTGTTAAATATTCGATATTCAATATTTATTATGACAATAGAATTAGAGAAACATATCGATCCAACGCTGATTCCAATTTTGGAAAAAGTTCATGATCCCGAAATTCCGGTATTGTCTATTATGGATATGGGAGTCGTTCGCTCTGCTCAAATGATAGAAACTATTGCTCAGGTTACAATTACTCCAACGTATAGCGGTTGCCCCGCGATGGATGTGATAGGAGACGATATTATTAATGCTTTTGCAAAAGAAAATATAGAAGCCAAAGTTACTTTGGTTTTATCACCAGCATGGACGACCGATTGGATTACTCCAAATGGTAGAGAAGCACTAGAAAAATATGGGATTGCTGCACCTTTAAACGAGAAAGCTGATAAAGAAGCACTACTTGGAGGTAAAAAAATAGTAAAGTGCACCCAATGTGGCTCAACAAATACAAAAATGATAAGTCAATTTGGTTCAACAGCGTGTAAAGCACTGTTTCAATGTAATGATTGCTTAGAACCTTTTGATTATTTCAAATGTCTTAAATAATGATGCTCGGATTAAGAACAACAATATATAAAGTTAGTGATCTGGATAAAGCCAAGAAGTGGTATTCAGAAGCGTTTAATACAAAGCCCTATTTCGATGAACCTTTTTACGTAGGATTCAATATAGGAGGATATGAGCTTGGATTACTTCCAGAAGAAACTTCTTCAGAAGCAAAATCAGATGGTGTGCTTTCATATTGGGGTGTAGAAAAGATTGATGCAACATATCAAAGATTACTTGATTTAGGAGCTACAGAACATGAGAAACCAACAAATGTAGGAGGAGAAATAGTAGTGGCGTCGGTAAAATGCCCATGGAATAATAGTATCGGAATAATTTATAATCCACATTTCAAAATAGAGAACTAAATATGCCTTCAATCCAATTGCACATTGATAATGGAATAGCGAAAATAACGTTAAACCGTCCAGAAACTTTTAATAGTTTCAATAGAGAAATGGCCTTGTTGTTACAGAAAACATTAGATGAGTGTAATACTAATGATAAAGTAAGAGCCATTATGCTTACTGGTAACGGAAAAGCATTTTGTGCTGGCCAGGATCTTAAAGAAGTAACTTCTCCCGAGTTGAATCCAGGTTTTAGAAAAATATTAGAAGAACATTACAATCCAATAATTCAAAGGATAAGAACTATCGAAAAACCGATTGTGGCAGCTGTAAATGGAGTTGCTGCAGGAGCAGGAGCTAATATTGCATTGGCATGTGACATCGTTATAGTTTCAGAAGCTGCAAGTTTTATCCAGGCATTTAGTAAAATCGGACTAATTCCGGATAGTGCAGGAACTTTTTTTCTACCTAGATTGATTGGCTTCCAAAAAGCTTCTGCCTTAATGATGTTAGGTGATAAAGTGAGCGCAAAAGAAGCAGAGCAATTAGGAATGGTTTATAAAATGGTTGAAGTAGAAACTTTTGAAGAAGAGGCTATTAAATTAACTTCAAAACTAGCACTAATGCCTACCAAAGCGTTGGGATTGACCAAAAGATTACTAAATCAATCCTTGGTAAATACGCTTGAAGAGCAATTAACAATGGAGTCAGATTTACAGATAGAATCTGCAGAAAGCGAAGATTATGCAGAAGGGGTAAATGCGTTTATTGAAAAAAGAAAACCAATATTTAAAGGTAAATAAATAGAAATATCCAATAACGAATAAAAGAATATCGAATACTAAAGTTTTAAGTGTGAAAAACTATAAATACGATTTAGAAGAAAGATTGATTAAATTTTCAATTGATGTTATTCTAGTTTTTGGAAAATCAGAAGATAATTTTGCTTCTCAACATTTATCTAAACAATTAATACGTTCTTCAACTTCTGCTGCATTAAATTATGGAGAAGCTCAAAGTGCTGAGTCACCGAGAGATTTCCTTCATAAAATGAAAATATGTTTAAAAGAACTAAGAGAATCACTTGTGAATTTGAAAATTCAAAAAGGAACGAATCAAGTTATAGATATTGATAAGTTAGAATTAATTATAAAAGAAAATAATGAACTCATAGCGATTTTCGTATCTAGTATTCGAACATCGCAAAATAAAAATAAGTAATGAATGCTAATAGACTTACTGAAAATAAATATTTCAGTATTCAATATTTAACATTCGATATTCGAAATTAATTATGATTGTTGGAGTAATAGGATCAGGAACAATGGGAAGTGGTATCGCTCAGGTAGCCGCTACTTCTGGTTGTGAAGTAAAATTGTTTGACACGAAACAGGAAGCGTTAGATAGAAGTAAACAAGCTTTAGAAAAAATTCTTTCCCGTTTAATTGAAAAAGGAAGGATTGATCAAGTAGAGAAAACACGTATTCAAGGTAATATTTCTTATGTTGATTCTTTAAAAGACCTTAAAGATGCAGATCTCACAATCGAAGCTATTATAGAGAACCTGGATATTAAAAAGAAAGTATTTTCAGAATTAGAAACATACGTTTCTGAAAATACAATTATCGCATCCAATACTTCTTCTTTATCTATAGCATCCATAGCATCTTCATTAAAAAAACCAGAGCGATGTATAGGTATCCATTTTTTTAATCCAGCTCCCTTAATGAAACTGGTTGAGGTAATTCCTGCAGTACAAACTTCGACTCAGGTTACAGATAAAGTAGTGAGTATCATCAAAGATTGGAAGAAAATAGTAGCCTTAGCCAAGGATACTCCTGGATTTATTGTGAATCGTGTAGCACGGCCTTTTTATGGAGAAGCTTTACGTATTTATGAAGAAGGCTTGGCAGATGTAGCTACGATAGATTGGAGTTTAAAAACTTTGGGTGGATTTAGAATGGGCCCTTTTGAGTTAATGGATTTTATAGGAAATGATATCAATTATACGGTTACAGAAACTGTTTTTAAAGCATTTTACTACGACCCCCGATACAAACCTTCTTTTACGCAAAAGAGATTGTCTGAAGCAGGATATCTGGGAAGAAAATCAGGCAAAGGGTATTATGAATATGGTGAAAATGTAATAAAGCAAAGCCCTAAAGAAGATAAAGTACTGGCGCAATACATCTTTGATAGAGTATTGGTGATGTTGATCAATGAAGCAGCAGATGCACTGTTCTGGAATATTGCCTCGGCAGAAGATATCGATATTGCAATGACCAAAGGAGTAAATTATCCAAAAGGATTGTTAACCTGGGCAGATGAAAAAGGAATGGATTGGTGTGTCAATATGCTAGACAATCTTTATAACGAATATCACGAAGATCGATATCGATGTAGCCCGATATTAAGAAAAATGGTGAGAGAGAATCGAACTTTTTTTAATAAAAAACTAGTTGCAGATAATTAATCTACCCGTATGATAAAATCAGAAAGAATTCCTCATAAGATGTTATCTCAAGATGCTTTTAGCCAATGGTTAGGTATCGAAATTATCGAAGTCGAAAAAGGAAGATGTAAAGTAGGGATGACGATTAGGAAAGAAATGTTGAATAGTATGAATAAAGCTCACGGAGGAATATCTTATAGCTTGGCAGATACAGCTTTTGGTTTTTCGGCAAATACTCATGGTAAATATGCAGTATCTATAGAAACCTCGATCAATCATATCGAAGCTTTAGAAGAGGGAGATTATTTAACAGCAGAAGCTACAGTTGATATTACTAAGACCAAAGTAGGTTTTAATATTGTAGAAGTTAAAAGAGGAAATGATATCGTTGCTCTTTTTAAAGGAGTAGTATACAGAACCAGTAAGGACTGGGAAGAATAAATATTAAAAGTGAAACCGTTTACTGTAAAAGTGAACAATTTTATTATTCCGATTCTTTGACTTAACACAGAATAAACTAAAGATCAGAATCTCTAATTGAAGCAAAATAGAATTTAAAATATAAAACCGTAAAATGATAAATGTAAAAGTGATTCGGATATATAAGATTACACTTTAGAATTTATGATTTAACATTTAAAATTTAAACTTTTGAAAGAAGCATATATAATAGACGGAATCCGTACTCCTATAGGAAGTTATAAAGGAACATTATCAGCAGTGAGAACTGATGATTTAGGAGCTTTGGTAATAGAAAAGTTAGTAGAAAATAATCCAAATATTCCAAAAGAGGCCTATGATGATGTCATTTTAGGATGTGCTAATCAAGCCGGTGAAGATAATCGTAATGTAGCCAGAATGGCTGCATTATTAGCGGGATTACCTTTTACCGTTCCGGGAGAAACGGTAAATCGTTTATGTAGCTCGGGACTGTCTGCGATAATTCATGCAAATAGAGCAATAAAAGCAGGAGATGGTGATCTGTTTATTTCGGGAGGAGTAGAAAATATGACACGTGGCCCATACGTAATTGCAAAATCATCATCAGCCTATGGTAATGATTCTAAAATGTATGATTCTAGTTTTGGATGGCGATTTGTAAACCAAAAAATGCATGACCTATACGGTACAGACGGTATGGGAAATACTGCAGAGAATCTGGTAGAGAAATATAATATCTCAAGAGAAGATCAGGATACTTTTGCATATTGGAGTCAGATGAAAGCGACCAATGCCCAGAAATCCGGGAGACTAGCTAAAGAGATTACTACAGTCGAAATTCCACAACGCAAAAAAGATCCAATCCTGTTTTCTGATGATGAGTTTGTAAAACCAACAACGACCAAAGAAGTGTTAGCAAAATTACGCCCGGCCTTTAAAAAAGAAGGAAGTGTAACTGCAGGAAACTCTTCAGGATTAAATGATGGAGCAGCAGCTACTATTATAGCATCAGAAGACGCAGTAAAAAAATATAACTTAAAACCACTGGCCAGAATAGTAAGTTCTGCAGTAGTGGGAGTAGAACCCAGAATTATGGGAATTGGCCCTGTTCAGGCATCTAATAAAGCGTTAGAGAAAGCAGGAATTACGATGGATGATATTGATGTTATAGAGCTTAATGAAGCTTTTGCTTCACAAGCAT
Organism: Aquimarina macrocephali; assembly: GCF_051627225.1. Classification (NCBI taxonomy): domain Bacteria; kingdom Pseudomonadati; phylum Bacteroidota; class Flavobacteriia; order Flavobacteriales; family Flavobacteriaceae; genus Aquimarina; species Aquimarina macrocephali. Next base: position 867,542 of record NZ_CP151795.1, on the reverse strand, counting down.
TGGCATGTATACGAGAATGGGGATTAGCAGATGACGATTCTAGAATAAACCCTAACGGGGGATCTATTGCAATAGGGCACCCATTAGGAGTGACTGGTGCTAGGATTGCATATTCTGCAGCTTTAGAATTACAACAACAAAATAAACGATATGCTCTAATTACAATGTGCGTGGGAGTAGGTCAAGGGTATGCTTGTGTAATTGAAAATACAAATATCTGATTTATGAAAAAACTAGAAAGCTACATAAACGGAAAATGGACTTCGGGTTCTGGAGATGGAATCGTAATGCACGATGCCGTAACAGGTGAAGTTATCGGTATGTCTTCAACAGAAGGACTAGATATCCCCGAGGTATTACAATACGGAAGAACCAAAGGAGGAGAAATTCTTCGAAAAATGACTTTTCAACAACGTGGTAATATGCTTAAAAAACTAGCATTATATCTTACCAAACGTAAAGAAGAGTTTTATGAACTAAGCTACCGTACAGGAGCAACCCGAGTGGATAGTTGGATCGATATCGAAGGAGGTTTTGGTAATCTTTTTGCCAACGCATCATTACGAAAACTATTTCCGAATCAACCTTACCATGTAGAAGGAGATCCTATAGATTTGTCTAAAGGCGGACGATTTATGGCACATCATATTTTGGTGCCTAAAAGAGGAGTTGCAGTACATATCAACGCTTTTAATTTTCCTATTTGGGGAATGTTAGAGAAATGTGCTGTTAATTGGATGGCAGGAGTTCCTGCAGTAGTATTGCCAGGACCGCAAACCGCATATTTAACTGAAGCAGTAGTACGAGTAATTATAGATTCAGGAATACTACCAGTAGGAGCATTGCAGCTTCTTAGCGGAATGACCAAAACGATTCTGGATACAGTAGAATCTCAGGATGTAGTAACTTTTACAGGTTCTGCACATACAGGAAGAATGCTGAAAGCGCATCCAAGATTAGTAGAAGAATCTGTTCCTTTTACTATGGAAGCAGATTCATTAAATGCTTCGGTGCTAGGAAAAGATGCTGTACCGGGTACACCAGAGTTTGACTTATTTATCAAAGAAGTTAGAAAAGAAATGACTGTAAAATGCGGTCAGAAATGTACCGCCATACGTAGAATTATAGTACCTTCTGATCTTATCGAAGATGTGCAGATTGCTTTAGGTCAACAGTTAGATAAAGTTACTGTTGGAGATCCAAGATTGAAAGAAGTACGAATGGGGGCTTTGGCAAGTCAACAACAAGTAGAAAGTTTTAAGAATAATATCTCCGAAATAGCCAAAACTGCTCAGATGGTATATGGTGATTTAGATAAACTTGAAACAGTTGGAGCTGATGCTCAAAAAGGAGCATTCGTGAGTCCGATTTTGATGAGAGAAGATCATCCATTCAAAAATACAAACGCTCACACTATTGAAGCATTCGGCCCGGTTGCAACCATTATGCCTTATGATACTCTTGAAGATGCTATTACATTATCTCAAATGGGTAAAGGATCATTGGTATCTTCTATTTTTACATACGATGATAAAATAGCCAAAGAATATATAGTAGAAGCAGCTTCTCATCACGGTCGTATCCTAGTTGGTAATCGAGAAAATGCAAAACAGAGCACTGGTCATGGTTCGCCGCTACCATTGCTTACGCATGGAGGCCCAGGACGTGCCGGTGGTGGCGAAGAAATGGGGGGAATACGAGGAATCAAGCATTTTATGCAACGTTGTGCCATCCAGGGAACACCAACCACACTTACAGAAGTAACAGGTATATATCAAGCTAATTCTGCATATAAAGAATCAGAGAATCATCCGTTCTCGTATCATTGGGAGGATATTGAGCCGGGGATGTCACTAAAAACTCATAAACGTACAGTAACTGATACAGATATCATTGGTTTTGCAAATCTTACCTGGGATCACTTCTATGCGCATACAGATATAACATCCTTAGACGGAAGTATTTTTGAAAAACGTACCGCCCACGGATATTTTATCCTTGCAGCAGCTGCAGGTTTGTTTGTGTATCCTAATAAAGGTCCGGTAGCAGCGAATTATGGATTAGAAGAATGTAGATTTTTAAGACCGATCTATCATAATGACACAGTATATGTTAGACTAACCTGTAAAGAAAAAGTAGATCGTGATGTTGCAAGTGCAGAGCACCCTAGCGGAATTGTAAAATGGTTTGTAGAGGTTTTTGATACTGAAGACGAGTTAGTAGCTATTGCTACCATTTTAACGATGGTGCAGAAAAAACAAACCTCTCTTGTAGAAATGACTGAAGCAAAAATTAAGGAATGTTTACATAAGCTAACCACAGATGCTAAACCAAAATGGGGAATCATGACACCCCAGCATATGGTTGAACATCTGGAGTATACATACAAAATTGCTTCTGGAGAAATTCAGGATTTCGAGATTGCAACGCCAGAGAAGATTCTGGATAAAGTACATAATAGTTTATATAATTATGAAGCTTTTCCTAAAAACACAAACTTTCCATTGCTTAAAAAAGGAGAGTTAGAAGAGCTAAAGCATCCTGATCTTGAAACAGCTGTAACAAAGCTGAACGAAGCAAGAGAAGTGTATAAAACATATTTTAAGGAAAACCCAGATGCAATACTAAAAAATATTGTTTTCGGAGAGTTGAACAAATATGAATGGTATCTGTTAGAAAGAAAACATTTAAACCATCATTTTGATCAATTTAATTTGTTGGATTAAGAAGTTTTAGAAAAGAAAATATAAACCATAAAATTAAAAATTTAAGTTGACACAACCATACGTAAACATAAACATAGAAAATCAGGTAGGAACCATTGAGTTTTTTCATCCTGCTCATAACTCTTTACCAGGAGATATTTTGGCTAAGCTTGCTCAAACAATTACTGATGCTGGTAATAATGATGACATCAAGGTAATTGTATTAAAAAGTGGAAGAGACAGAACGTTTTGTGCCGGAGCCAGTTTTAAAGAATTGATCAATATTAATGATGCCGAAACCGGAAAAGTATTTTTCTCTGGTTTTGCTAATGTGATCAATGCTATGCGTAAATGTCCAAAATTTGTTATTGGGCGAGTACAAGGAAAAACTGTTGGTGGTGGAGTTGGATTAGCTTCTGCAACCGACTATTGTATGGCGACAAAATATGCATCCATAAAATTAAGTGAACTTAATGTAGGAATAGGACCATTTGTAGTAGGACCTGCGGTAGAACGTAAAATTGGATTGTCTGCGATGACGCAGATAGCGATTGATGCCAATTCATTTTATGATGCAGAGTGGGCTAGAGATAAAGGGTTATTTACCAAAGTTTTTGAAGATATAGAAACATTAGATGCTGAAGTAAAAGCTTTTGCAGAACATTTATGTACCTACAATCCAGAGGCAATGAAGGATATGAAACAAGCATTTTGGAAAGGAACAGAGGATTGGGATACACTTTTGGCAGATAGAGCCGTAATTAGCGGAAGATTGGTCCTAAGTGACTTTACAAAAGAAACATTGAAACGATTTAAATAATAAATTCCTGCCTACGCAGGATTAAGTTATGATATACAGCTTTAAAGGATATATACCCATAGTACACGAAAGTAGTTTTGTGCATCCGTTAGCAGCAGTAACCGGTAATGTTATTATTGGTAAAAACTGTTACATCGGACCAGGAGCCGCGATACGTGGAGATTGGGGAGAGATTATCCTTGAAGATGGAGTTAATGTCCAAGAAAATTGTACGGTACATATGTTTCCGGGTAAATCTATTGTGCTTAAAGAAAGTGCACATGTAGGACACGGAGCAGTGATTCATGGAGCAAATTTGGGACGTAACTGCCTAATTGGGATGAATACTGTGATTATGGATGATGCAGAAATTGGAGATGAATGTATAGTGGGGGCAATGTCTTTTGTGAAAGCAAATGCAGTTTTTCTAAAACGAAGTTTGATTGTTGGTAATCCAGCGAAGGTAATTAAAGAAGTGAGTGATGAAATGATAGCCTGGAAAACAAAAGGAACAAAGTTGTATCAACAATTACCAGCAGATTGTTATGAGTCACTTAAAGAAGTAGAACCTTTAAGAGAGGTTCCGAAAGATAGAACTAAACAAGAAGCATTTTATAAAACGCTGGAAGAGTTTAAGCAAAAATAGATAATTACGAATGTTACACCAAGCTTGTTGAAATATAATCAATGAAGGATATAAAAAAGTCTTCGACAAGTTAAATGTAGCATAAACGAATAAAATTAATATATTACAAATAATAAACTAACAAACATTAGTTAACCAAGATGTCGACAGTAGAATTAAAAATGCCCAAAATGGGTGAAAGTATATCAGAGGCTACCATTCTTAACTGGTTAAAGAATGTAGGTGATACGGTAGAAGAGGATGAGACGATTTTAGAAGTAGCTACAGATAAAGTAGATTCTGAGGTTCCTTCTCCTTGTAATGGAGTGATTACAGAAATACGTTACCAACCTAATGAAGTAGTAGAAATAGGACAGGTAATTGCCGTAATTGATGCAAATGCAAAATCTGTAACACTGAGCCAAAAATCTGAAAAGTCAAAAACGATTGGAAAATCACAAAAAAATCAGGAACCATTGGCTAATTCTGAATCAAGAAAAGCAAATAATTCTGAGTTCAAAACTTTAAACACAGGAGAAAATGATGGTTTCTTATCTCCTTTGATCATTAGTATTGCTCAAAAAGAAAATATAACCGTAGAAGAACTACAAAGTATTGCAGGTACAGGAGTAGATGGTCGTATACGTAAGAGTGATGTGATGCTTTATCTAAAAAATAGAAAATATCCTTTACCAAGCAGACCACAACCACAAGCACCAAAATCAACTTACAATGCACCTCCAATCTCTTTTGTAGAAGGAAAAGATCGTATTGTAGAAATGGATCGTATGCGAAAAATGATCGCAGATCATATGGTGTATTCTAAACATACCTCACCTCACGTAACCAGTTATATTGAAGTTGATGTAACTAATATTGTGAATTGGAGAAATGAAGTAAAGGTAAAGTTTAAGGAAAAACATGGGGAGAAATTAACATTCACTCCAATTTTTGTAGAAGCCGTTGCTAAGGCAATTCAGGAATACCCGATGATTAATGTTTCTGTAGATGACAAGAAGATTGTGGTACATAACGATATTAATGTTGGTATGGCAACTGCACTGCCTAATGGTAACTTGATCGTTCCGGTAGTTAAAAATGCTGATGAGAAAAACTTACTTGGATTAGCTAAACGTGTAAACCACCTGGCTAATAGTGCAAGAAATAATGCCTTAAAACCAGACGAAATACAGGGAAGTACTTTTACTATTTCTAATGTAGGAACCTTTGGAAGTTTGATGGGAACACCAATTATTAATCAACCCGAAGTTGCTATTCTTGCTTTAGGGATTATTAAGAAAAGACCCGAAGTAATTACTACAGAAAAAGGAGACGAAATTGCAATTAGAAGTATGATGTATTTATCCTTGTCTTTTGATCATAGAGTAGTAGATGGGTTTTTAGGAGGATCATTTTTACGTAAAGTAGGTGATGAATTGGAAGCTTTTGATATAAATAGAGAAATATAATAATAAATGCACAAGGGATAGAAGCTGGCTACCATGTAGCGCGAATAGCCCGACCCACTGGGATGTGCCCAAAACAATAATAATGGAGCAAAAAATCAAAATTACAACAACCTCAGATTCAAAATTAAAGGATATTGATTTTGATAATATTCCTTTGGGAAAAGCCTTTACCGATCATATGTTTATCTGTGATTATGAAGATGGAGCTTGGCAAAACCCACGAATCGAACCGTTAGCATTAATTCCTACGCATCCTGCAGCAATGGCTTTGCATTATGGGCAAGCAATTTTTGAAGGAATGAAAGCAACAGTAGGTAATGATAATACTCCGTTGTTATTTAGACCAGAAGAAAATGCAAAACGATTTAATCATAGTGCGGCCAGAATGGGAATGCCTTCTGTACCCGAAGAACTTTTTGTAGAGGCAGTAAAACAAATTGTAGGAATAGAGCATGGATGGATACCACCACAAGAAGGAAGTGCATTGTATTTACGCCCATTTATGTATGCAGATGAACCTTTTATCGGGATGCGAGCAGCATCAAGTTATAAGTTTATTGTAATCTGTTCTCCTGCAGGTCCATTCTTTACTAAAAAAATCAGATTATATGCTGAAACCGAATATATAAGAGCAGCAGATGGAGGAACAGGGGAAGCAAAAGCAGCAGGAAATTATGCAGCGGCAATTCTACCTACCGAAAAAGCCAAAGCCAAAGGATATGACCAAGTATTGTGGCTGGATGCCAATGAACATAAATATATCCAGGAAGTAGGAACGATGAATATCTTTTTTAAAGTAGGTGGCAAGTTTATTACTCCAAGAACCAATGGATCTATTTTAAAAGGAATTACACGGGATAGTGTGATCACTTTACTAAAAGATAAAGGTTTTGAAGTAGAAGAACGCCCGATTACGATCGATGAGGTTATTGCGTATTCGAAAGAAGGAAAACTAGAAGAGGCTTTTGGGACAGGTACAGCAGTTGCTATTGCTATGGTAGAAGCTATTGGATATAATGAAGAATTGATCACATTACCCGATACAAACCCTGTAAGCCAGGATATGAAGGATACTTTGGATGAGATTAAAATTCAGAAAAGAGAAGATAAACATGGTTGGATTATACCCGTACCTGTTAGAGAGAAAGTAAGATAAAAGTTTTGTCATATTGAGCCCTTAAATAAATCTGGAACAGTGCCTTTAAAAATGGCTTTACTCATGAGGTTTAGAAAAGATTTCGACCGGCTCAACCTGACCTGAGATTGATAAATGAAGAATTCGGAATTACAATTATTAGTAATTCAAAAATCAAAAAAAATGTTAGCAGAAAAGACCATAGCAAAAGAAGCATTACAAAAAGCGTTCATGACACTTTGTAAGGCTAAGTCGATGACCGAGTTGTATGAAGAGAATTTCAAAACTGTTTCTAAATATGTACATGCAACCTCAAGAGGGCATGAAGCAATCCAAATAGCTACGGCAATGCAATTATTGCCTCAGGATTATGCGTTTCCGTATTATCGTGATGATGCCATGTTATTAGGAATCGGAATGCGACCTTATGATTTGATGTTGCAATTGTTGGCTAAAAAAGATGATCCATTTTCTGGAGGTAGAACATATTATTCACATCCTAGTTTACGTGATGAGGATAAACCAAAAATCCCACACCAATCATCAGCAACAGGAATGCAAGCAATACCTGCAACGGGAGTAGCATTAGGGATGCAATACAAAGAATTAGTAGGGATAGATCATGTTTCTGGAAACGATTCTGGCAAGAGTGAGGTAACAAAGCTACCTCTGGTAGTTTGCTCTTTAGGGGATGCTTCGGTAACCGAAGGGGAGATTGCAGAAGCTTTTCAGATGGCTGCTTTAAAGCAATTACCCATTTTGTATTTGGTACAGGATAACGGATGGGATATTTCGGCTAATGCAGAAGAAACACGTGCGCAAAGTGCTTTTGAATATGCAGCAGGATTTAATGGATTAGAAGCTATTTCTATCGATGGGGCTAATTTTACCGAAAGTTACCTGGCGATACAAGAAGTAATCAAGACGATTAGAGAAGAAAGAAGACCGATTCTGGTACATGCTAGGGTACCGTTATTAAATCATCATACTTCGGGAGTACGAATGGAATGGTATCGTGATGATCTAGAAGAGGCTCGCTCTCGTGATCCATATCCGGTATTAAGAAACCAATTACTTTCATCTGGTTTTACAGAAGATGAAGTGTTGACTATCGAAGCAGAAGCAAAAGCAGTAGTAGCCAAAGATTTGAAAGAAGCAATGAAGGCTGAAGATCCAAAACCAGAAGATCTGTTTACTCATGATTTTGCACCAACACCAATTACAGAAGAGAAAGGAGAACGATCTCCTGCAGATAAAGAAGAAGTAGTGATGGTAGATTGCGCTCTGTTTGCTGTAGAAGAATTAATGAGAGAGCATAAAGAGTGTTTACTATATGGTCAGGATGTAGGAGGAAGATTAGGAGGTGTATTTAGAGAAGCGGCTACGCTGGCACAAAAATTTGGAGATGAGCGTGTGTTTAATACTCCTATCCAGGAAGCCTTTATTGTAGGCTCTACCGTGGGAATGTCTGCAGTTGGATTAAAACCTATTGTAGAAGTACAGTTTGCCGATTATATCTGGCCTGGATTAAACCAATTATTTACAGAGGTGAGTAGATCATGTTATTTGTCTAATGGGAAATGGCCGGTATCGATGATTCTTCGGGTTCCGATTGGAGCATATGGTAGTGGAGGACCTTATCATTCTTCTTCTGTTGAATCTGTAGTAACCAATATTCGAGGTATTAAGATAGCATATCCAAGTAATGGAGCAGATCTTAAAGGATTGATGAAAGCTGCATATCACGACCCAAACCCTGTAGTTATTTTAGAACACAAAGGATTGTATTGGTCAAAGGTAAAAGGAACTGATGCCGCCAGAACTATAGAACCATCAGAAGATTATATTTTACCTTTTGGAAAAGCTAATGCTGTACAACGTATATGGCAACAGGAAGAAAAAGAGACTATGACTATCGTAACCTACGGAATGGGAGTACATTGGGCTCTTAATGCTACAAAGGATATGAAAGAAGTAGTTGAGGTTATTGATTTACGCACATTATATCCTCTTGATGAGGAAACTATCATGGAATCGGTAAAGAAAACAAAGAAATGCCTTGTTGTAACCGAAGAGCCAACCAATAATTCTTTTGCAAGAGCTTTATCGGGTAAAATCCAGGAAGAGTGCTTTAGATATTTGGATGCTCCTGTAATGACAATTGGGTCAGAAAATATGCCAGCTATTCCTTTAAACAGTACACTTGAGCAAACCATGATTCCTTCTACAGAAAAGGTAAAAGAGAAGATAGACGAATTATTAAATTATTAAGCAATTAATAGTAATAACCCTGGTGACTTTTATTTAAAGCAACCAGGGTATATTTTTTATCCCCACATACAGAATCTACCGTTGCATTCTCCAATGCCGCAAAAACCATTTCGACAACATAGGTCTCCCATTTGGTAACAATTAGGCCCGGATCCACTAATAGATTTTTGAAGCTCTTTACTTAATTTTTTTACCCCATTTACATTTAGAATACTTTTCATTTTTGAAGGTTTTAAGAGTTTATATTCAATAAATTAATGATGGTATAAGATATTAATAATAAGTGTTTTTTACTTGAAGAGATATGATAAGGTTGTGTAAAATTATTGCTGCATCGATATCACCTAAATCACTTTCGTGATGAGATGCATTATTTTTTTAACAATTTCCTGAACGCTTCAGCATTTCCATGAAACAGATCATAATCTACGTCACCTTTGATTCCTTTTAAATCTTTAAGATCTGTACGTTGCCAGATAATCCAGCCTTCATTTTTCCAGGTTTTAGGAACTTTTGGAGTTTTTTTGGTATACTCGGCAATCCATAATTTATATTTTGCAAAATCGGGATGGTCAAGATATTTAATTCCAAAATAAAGATTAGAATATATAATTGGGGCCACTCCCCATTCTTTTTCTACAATTTGTAACCAGAGTAAAGTGTTTTTTTGGTACTCTTTTTTGGTCACAGGGGCTTTAATCCCTAATTCTTCCAGATCTAAAACAGGAGGTAAATCTCCCGGTTCTAATTTACCAACTGCTGCTATAAAATTTTGAGCTTGCTTTGTAGGATCGTAGCCGGTTTCATAAAAATGATAAGCACCTCTGTAGATACATTTACTTTTTGCAGCTGCTCTGTTTGTTTTAAATTTTGGATCTTTAAAATCATCACCTTCAGAAGCTTTGATATAAACAAAATTAACACCGTCTTTCTTAATGTCATCCCATTTGATGTCACCTTGAAAATGAGAAACATCCATTCCTAAAATAGAAGGATCTGTTTCGAGTCTTTGATTTTCTGAATTGCACAAATTGCTTTTGTCTGTTGCACAAGAAAGTAGTATTAACGATAATATAAAAAGTTGAATAGTAATTTTTTTCATGAATTCTATTGGTTAAGTCTTAAGAGTATTTGATTGTATAAAGTTTTAGATTACTGTGAACTATTGGTAAAATCTTTGCCAAGTTTTTTTAAATTTTCCTCTTGGGTTTCTTTGATTTTACTTAATGCAGAAAAATGAAAGAACTTTTTAAGTAAGAAACTCATGAAATAAAAATATAATAGTGGCAAAATAAGAAAAAGAACAATGAGGTTACTAATCATATTTATAATAAGTTTCATCAATTCTTTTTTACCTTCTTTCAAAATTTCAAAAGCTTCAGAAAATCCTTCTCCTACATCCACACTAACATCTTCAACTTTATCAACAACTGCATCTTCAACTTTTTTAAAGAGACCTATTTTTTTATGACCTTTTTCTTTAGCTTTCTCTAATTGCCTTTCTTTTCGAGCTTCTTGTTTTGATTTAATGTGCTTTCTCTTTGCTTCATATTTATTTTTGATAGATGAAAGGTGCTCATGTAATGAAGAACCAAGATCTAGTTCCATAGTATCAGATACATAGTGTATTCCATTAACGTATAAAGAAAGTCCCGGATTGATGAGTAATGCTATAATAAGCAATTTCAAAGCTACTTTTTTATATTTTTCAAAAAATATACCTATAAGGAAAAACACAGGAAGTAATTTAAACAGTAATGATTTACCCATATTTACCAATATGGTTTGAACAGCAATTACAATGTTGGCAAAGGTTAAATAATTGATTGCCCGTGTAAAAATATCAGAAAGCTCTATTGCCAGTCCCCCCACTAAGAGGATACCCGAATGGTCAATACCTGTAGTAATACTTTTTAATTCCATGGCTACACCAAGGCCTAGCATCATATCCCCATTTACATCAGATAAAAAATCAATAGCTGGATCCACTAATAGGTTACTAAATCCCAAGATGATAATAACCAAAGAGATAATGATAACCCAGATTTTATCATTCTTAATAAGGTTGGATAGTGTTTGGTTGATATCCATAGTAATATTGAAGTTGGTTCGTTTTGTGTAGTTTAAAGGTAGAGAATTTTTGAAGTAAAAAGTATAGGTATTTATACGTAATTATTATGAATGTATTGGTATTACAAGGATTGTTATTTATCGGGGCTTCTTATAAAAGTTTCTATGCTTAAAACCATTCAGTAAAGCCCTGTTACCTTCCAATTCGTAACAGGGCACTATTATCACTTATAAAAAATTCTATGTCTGTCGTTTTTACTTTGTATTCCTTCTGAGCCAGGAGGATATAAAGCTTTACTCATGGCCGTGATGTAATTAGATAACCATTTTGTTACTAGTGTATTGATTTTTCTTTTTATATTTTTTTCTTTAGTATTGGTAAGTTGTGTTTTCATAATATTACTTTTTTTGAATTGTTATTTATGTGCCTCGTGATGATTCATATCCGCGTGAGTCAATTTTTTGAAAAGAATTTGCATAATTTTCTGTTCGTTTCTTTGTTGTAGAGTTCACAATGAACTTTCCTGTTTCTTTGGTTTTATGTAAAAACCATTGTGATACATTATTTCTCATGATTGTTGTTTAAAAGGTTAATAGAACCGATAAGGTTATCTTATCAGTTTTTTAGGTATATGTTAATTGTGCATTGTATTAGATGATCTGTAAATTGGTGGCAATTAGATGCTTGAGGAATACCGTATTCCTCATGATGTTTTACCAGAATATCCTTCGAAAATTTCTATATTGCTTATTCAATTAGAACTATAAAACATGGATAGTATATCAACAATTATTTTAGCTTTATCTCTTATTATTATAATGCTTGGAATGGGATTGTCTTTGGTTGTTGATGATTTTAAAAGAATATTTATATATCCTAAAGCAATACTGTTAGGGTTGACTAATCAAATACTAATTTTACCAGTGTTGGGATTTGCATTGGCATCCTTATTCCCGATACAGCCCGAAATTGCAATTGGAATTATGATCTTAACTGCATGCCCTGGAGGACCTACTTCTAATTTAATATCTCATTTGGCAAAAGGAGATATAGCATTATCTGTTACTCTTACTGCATTAAGTAGTTTGATTACTATTTTAACTATACCTTTTATTATAAATTTTGCACTTCTTCACTTTTTGGAAGAAGGACAAATGATTAGATTGAATGTGATGACTACCATTATTCAGATATTGGTAATTACCATTATTCCTGTAGGTATTGGTATGTTGATTAGAAAATATAATGAACGATTTGCTTTAAAAATGGCTAAACCTGTTCGACGAGCTTCTGGGATTGTACTCATACTTGTAATTGTGGGTATCACAATTAAGGAAAAAGATAATATTGTGTCTTATTTTCAACAAGCAGGAGTAGTAGCTTTATGTTTAAATGCTATTACAATGATTGTGGGATATTATTCTTCTAGATTATTTAGAATTAAAGATAAAAGAGCCATTTCAATTGCAATTGAGTCGGGGATTCAAAATGGGACTTTAGCAATAACTATTGCTGTTGTTTTATTAAAAAACACTTCGTTTGCAGTTGCTCCGGCGGTATATAGCTTATTAATGTTTTTTACAGGGGGTGTTGCTGTCTATTTGGGTATTAAGAAAAGTAATACCCAGAAAAATTAGTAGTACTGATCCCGCAGGACGGGATGTACACCCAAGAGACAGTCGGATGCACTAGCAATTGTGCTACAGTACATACTATACTATAGAGGTTCTGGTATTAGAACCTAATACATTTAGTTTTCTTCAATATGTCAATGAACTATATCAATAAAAAAAGACGCCTTATTAGGGCGTCTTTTTTATATCTCGATTTGTTTATAAGTTATATTCTTATAATTATCTTTTCTATATAATAGACACCTTTTATGTTCACTCCAGAACAATACCTCCATTGTTTATTAAAAAGTCGGGTTAACATATGTTGTGAATTACTAGGTGTCATTTTTATTTCTTTAAGTTAAATACGTACTATTGATATTAATCTAAGTTCGTAATTGTTTCGATGCAAAGATCAAAACAATTTTTTAAAAAGTAAATATTTTTTCAAGTTATTTTATTGATAATCAGTTAGTTGTAGTCATTTTGAAACATAGGAATTCCTGTCCGTCTTTCAACAGATTTTGGATAGTTGCAGTAATTGTCTGTCTCCCTGTTGCTTACTTTCCAAATGGTATTTTTTATGTGCTAATTAATTTCTATTCATATGTTTAATTTTTTTGCTGAGTTTTTTCAGATTACTTAATTTATTAGATTAAAATGTATTGTTACTTTATAATATTCTACACTTTAGGGGGATTATTTCGACTAGATTTTCTGTATTCGCTTCATTTTACATCAAAAAGATTCAACAAAAAAAGCGTCCAATTTCTTGGACGCTTGAGTTATATTTAGTCTTTGTTTTAAATCACTTCAAAAAAAATCAAAAATAACTACATAGCATCCTATTATGTTGGGATAATATAATTACCCAACGATATTTACATTGTTTATACAATGTTTTAGGATTAATATGTAGTCTGTTGTTTCTCATTTTGTTATGCAAATATTACTAGTTTCTCTGTTGTTTTCCAAATATTTATTGAAATTAACTCTATTTTCACATACCTACTTCTTAATTCCGGGCAATCCATTAGGCTTTTTGGTTTGCCAATGAAAAATTTCTGCTTTTTGTTTTTTTGGCCACTCTTCATCCAATGTATTGGCATTATACACCCTTCCGTTTTTGATTACATGAGTTAGTGTATTTGTGTTTCTGATATTTTCTAATGGGTTTTTTGATAAAATTAAAATATCTGCCAATTTTCCGATTTCAATACTTCCCAAATCAGTATCTAATCCTAATGCTTCTGCACCGAGTGTGGTGGCAACCCTAAGGGCATCATGATTTTTCATTCCACCACTACCCACAGACCACAATTCCCAATGAAACCCGAGTCCCTGTAATTGTCCATGACTTCCTATTCCGGCCAAGCCTCCTGCTTCTATCAGGTCTTTCATAAATACGGCATGTTTTTTAAACACATGTTCTTCTTCCATAAACCAACCTGGTCTTCTTCTGGATTTTTGTGCTAATTCTTTATATGGTGTGAAATATTGTATTTTTTGATCACCCCAAACATTCTCACGGGAGTAATAATAATTTTCTGCCCAAGGCCCACCATAGGATACTAATAGAGTAGGTGTTACTGCCATTTTTGAATCAGCTATGGTTTTTACGACATCTTTATAGATAGGGTAAATAGGTAAGGAATGTTCATGGCCTGGATAGCCATCTAAGAGTTGAGTCATATTTAATTTAAAATCCAACCCTCCTTCGGTAGTAGGCATTAGTTTTAGTTCTTTTGCAGCCATCATAATCCACTGTCGGTGTTTACGATTACCTACCAAATACATTTTGATACTCTTAGTATTATAATACTCACTATACTGTTTTAATACATCTTTTGCATGATCCAGACTTTCGATTTGATATTTCCAAAACCCAACTCCAGGACCTGTGCTATATACACGTGGGCCATGAATCATACCAGACTCTACCATATCGGCATAGGTAAGAACATCGGTTGTACCGGTTTGCGGATCTCTGGTAGTGGTAACGCCATAGGCCAGATTGGCAGAATACATCCATACCTGGTTTTTATGTACACCCCAACTGGGCCACATGTGAGCATGAGTATCAACAAATCCGGGAACTAATGTTTTTCCAGAAACATCAATGGTATGGGTATCTTCAGGAATTGTTAAGCTCCCCGAAATACCAATAGCTTTAATTCTATTATTTTCTATAAGAATATCTCCTTTTTTAATAACATTGTACCCTTTCATGGTAACAATACGCCCTCCTTGCAATAATAAAGTTCCTTTGGGTATATCCTTTTTATAGTTTACATTGATTTTGAATTCTTCAGCTTCAAATTTTGGATCTTTCTTTTTTTCTTTATCTTCTTTTTTGTCTGTTTTTGTAGTATCTGATTTTTTCTCTGTTTCTTTAAGTTCTTCTTCTTTTTTCTTGGCAGCAGCTATGCTATCATTAAACTTTTTCCCTGCTTCTAAATCATATCTAAAATGACTTGCCCCCAGAGACCAATGTACTTTTTTACTATTCGAGGACCAGGTAGGAAACTCTCCACCTATAACTGTTAATTTCATAGCCGGAAATGCAGCTCCACTAACTTTGGCTACAGAAACTGATGGTGTTTTACCATATCGAGGAATAAGCACAGTATAGATATCATTATTGATTAATGCAAGTGCTGTTTTTCCATCTGGCGAAATTTGTATTTCTGATGGTTTAGAAGCTTTACTTTTATCTCGCCATCCTTCTTCTGATGATGGTAAGGCATTTGATATATAATTGCTAAGATTACCTTCATGATGATCTTTACCAAAGATATCCTGAGAACCATGAGTAGTGATTCCGGTTAATTTTAGATGCTGCTTTTCATCAGATCCATCCCAACGAATAGAAACCAATCCTTTTTCATTATTACTTAGGTAAATACGATTATCTATTTTGGTAAAATGAGGGTTTTGTCTTCCTTTTGTTTTATCTATCAAATTGATAGCACCTCCATTGGCCTGTATCCATACCAAATCTTCCTGGGTTCTATTCGAAAATGGGTCAATGGCATCATCATATGTTTGAGCAACTCCTCGATGAAATGCAATTCTATTTGAAGAATAAGACCATGAGGGTTTTGTGTAAATACCTGGTTGTTTGGTTAATTGTACAGGTGCAGAACGACCATCGAGATTTACTTTAAATAAATGACCTCCTCCTTGTTTCCAGGTAGTGAATACAATATATTTTCCATCGGGAGACCAGGTGGGTTGTGCTTCTGTATACTTATTTGTGGTTAAACGTTTGGGAGTACCATTGGGTAAACTCATTACATATAATCGATTCAGTGCAGTAAACGCCAGTTTAGAGCCATCTGGAGAGGGCTTGGCATCACGAATCTGGGTTACCAGCACATTTTCAGTATCTTTTATTGGGTATTTAAAAGCTAATTTTGGACCTAAATCAAGATTTATATCTGCCTGAAAAGGGATTTCTTTGGCAGTATTATTTTCTACAGAAACGGCATATATTTTTCCGCCATAAGAAACAATTAGGCTCTTATTGTCTGGA
This sequence comes from Aquimarina macrocephali, assembly GCF_051627225.1. NCBI lineage: Bacteria > Pseudomonadati > Bacteroidota > Flavobacteriia > Flavobacteriales > Flavobacteriaceae > Aquimarina > Aquimarina macrocephali. Next base: position 851,319 of record NZ_CP151795.1, on the reverse strand, counting down.
GTGAATGACATTGCTGGTAACACTCCCAAAGGAGCAATCGATTCTTGTTCATCACGTTGAACCGGGTATGCCAACCATCGTTCTTTTCCAGTTTTTAAGTTTCGTAATACAAGACCAGTTTCTTCTTCAAAACGAGTTCCGTACACTAACCAGTTACCGTCATTGGATAAAGTAGGAGTAAAAGCAGAACCATATCTAGAGGTTACTACTGCCATATCGCCATCTTCCATATCATAAGTCCCTATTTGATATTGTGGTAATTGTGCATTGTAATCCCAGGAACCTTTACGTTGTGAGAAATACAATAATTTACCATCTGCACTAAAAGCAGGATCAATAGCTTTGATGTTTTTGGGTTTTTCAAACAATTGACTTCCAGAGCCACCTTCTTTATGATAAATATGTAGTTTAATATTTCTACGTCCTTTGCCACCTACAATATATTCTCCATCAGTTGTCCATTCTGCAGAAAAGAAATTATGCTTTTCTTCTTTAGTAATTTGTTTATCTTCTTGAGTAGCAAGATCCAGAGTCCAGATATTATCAGAACCACTTTTATCCGAGATAAAAACCAAAAACTTACCGTCGGGACTATATCTGGGATGTACATCATATGCCATACCACTGGTGATTTGCGTTGCTTTACCACCATTAATAGGAATAGAATAAATATCACCCATAAGATCAAAAACAATAGTTTTTCCATCTGGACTTACATCTAGTGAAATCCAGGTTCCTTGATCAGTTGTAAATGATATTGTACGTTCGGGCTCTAAAGGAAGCTCCTTAGTTGCTTTTTTGATTGAATCTTTTTCCTTTTTAGCACTTTGAGAAAATGTAGTGAGAGTACATAAAAATAACAGTAGGGAAGTAACCCTTAGCGTGATGTGTGAGTTCATTGATTGTGAATGTTGAATTGTTTTTGAGAAGTAAATATAAACAATAAATTGATGGACTCTGTTATTAACCAAGGTGTTAAATACTTGATTTTTGTGAAATATAACATATGCTTTTAAAGATTGAAGAAGGTTTGTTAGACTCTCTGAGAGTAGTAAAAATACGAATTGTATTATTTATCCTTAATCATAGAAATTCTGATCTAAAAGGAATGATTATACCATGAAAACAGATCACTTTTGTCAAATAAATAACTGATAAGTATCATAATTAGAGTTGATGTATCTAAGCGTTTAAAATAGTATTAATAAATACTTTTGACTCATTAATAATACAAACTCAACATTATGAAAATAAACAAGTTAAAAACCCTATTAGTTTTGGCTATAGGAACAGTAATCATCTCTTGTGAGAATGAGCAAACAGAAAATCTGGATTTAAATCAAGATGTTAAAGATGAAATGATTATAGATTATCTAACCGGACGTAAAAGTTCGTCAGATTGTCATTTTGAATACGAAGGTGTAGAAGGACCCGAATTTTGGGATTCTCTTTGTAGTGGAGCCTGGACAGATTGTGGAGGCAATACACAATCACCAATCAATATTGAAGATAGTTCTGCTATCGAAAATCAAGGCCTGGGAGATATTGCCACTAGTTTTGGATCAAGTACAACCGAGATTGTTAACAATGGACATACTATTAAATTTATTTATAATAGTGGTAGTACATCTACTATTAACGGTATTACTTATACTTTGAAACAATTTCACTTGCATACAGGTAGTGAACATACCGTTGATGGAGTGCGATCTCCTATGGAAGCTCATCTTGTTCATCAGGATCCTATTACGGGAGATTTGGCAGTAATCGGAATATTCTTCGAAGAAGGAGCAGAAAATGAAATGCTTAGTAATTTTATGAATGATCTTCCTGTAAATGGAGGAGGTCATTATAACAGCAGTTTTACCTTTAATGTAGAGGATATACTTCCTGCCGATATGAATTATTATACATATAGCGGATCCTTAACCACACCTCCTTGTTCAGAGATTGTAACTTGGTATGTTTTGAAAAATTCTATAGAAGCTTCTCAGGAGCAATTACATTCGTTTGAAACTATCATGCATGAAAACTTCAGGCCAGTACAAGCATTAAACGGGAGGGTTGTTAGTACAAATAATAACTGAAATTGATTTTTTAAACATTTTGGAGTACCCTTTTTTCAATTGAGTTAATTTGAGAAAAACAAGAGTTGTCATTTGGCGGCTCTTGTTGTTTTTTGATAGTATTAAATAATAGAATCATAGTATTTTGATGTAATAGATTCTATTATAAAGTCCATAAATACAAATTTGTAAGTAAGCATTTGTCAAAAAAATAATTGATAAATATCAGGTTTTAGATTGATTAATTCTAGAATTTGAATGATGATAAGAAAGTATTTTTGAAGCATCATTAACCGCAAATCTACTCAAACTCATGAGAACCAGGAAAATACCCTTATCTCTAACCTTATATAATATCTTCTATTACTGTTTTAAATTTCTATTTGTAGAAAAAGACAAAACCACACTACATTTTTATAAGAACACATAGCACTTTTATAAAAGAGTGAATTCAATTTGTGAAAAAATAATGAATTACGTTCAGAATAGGTGTAGTCTATAGTATTAGCTCATAATCTATTGATAGTAAAACTTTTATTTCATTTTAAAAAATAATGTACTAGGGGGAGATCATGATTAATACGTCATAATAAATAGACACAACCATTTTAATTAGTAATCAAATTAAAACCTATGAATACTCAAAAAAATGCAAGTATTAAGACAAAGATTATTATTCCCCGACCCCAATGTCTTTTTTAGACATAAAAGATTTTTCTCTTTTAAAATCTTAAACTAATTTTTTAAAACACACAATCTTAATTAATTAAAACTCAACACATGAAATCAAGGAAGAGTATATTCCTCCTTATTCCTTTTTTGTTGTTTTCGATACTCGTTAACGCACAAAATCAGAATGACCGAGAGAATATTAAAAAACAAACCGATTTACAAGCCCTACAAAAGATTATTAGCAGATCTAATACTATAAACAATGCCAATAAGGCTAAAGTTGCAAATCAAAAAGTACCTCTTACAAAGACCACAATAGATGGTCGGCTAGGAGTTTTTTATTCTTTTAATGAAAAAGGAGAACCCATTTATGCTTATGATGATAATGTCGATGCTGCCGCTTCAGGACGTACAAACAAAATTTGGACGGGAGGATCATCAGGTCTTAATCTTACTGGTGCCGGCATTGAAATAGGTGTATGGGAAAGTGGTTATGCCAGGCCGACTCATCAGGAATTTGGAGGCAGAGCTTCTAATGGAGGTGATGGAGGATCTGTTACTAGTCATGGAACACATACAGGAGGTACATTAATCGCCAGTGGTACCGATCCAGCAGCCAGAGGAATGGCCTCTGGAGCAACTGTCAAAAACTATACAGCCTCTGGGATGGTAACAGAAGCGGCTTCATTTGCTGCTGCCGGAGGAATTTTGGCTAATAATTCAAATACACCAAGTGGTTCGGCGGGAGTTTATGACGCTACTGCTCGTGATATGGATGAAGTTGCTCATAATGCTCCATTTTATCTGCATTGTAAATCTGCAGGAAATAGTGGGAATAATTATGGAGTAGTAAAAACAAACCAGCTGGCAAAGAATTTACTGGTTGTCGGAAATTGTAATGATATCCTAAACTATACAGGACCTTCTTCTGTAAGTATGTCTTCATCTAGTTCTTACGGCCCTTCTGATGATTGGAGAATTAAACCAGATATTACTAATAATGGTACTACGGTATATTCTTCTGATAATGCCAGTGATACAGATTATGGTAGTAAGAGTGGTACTTCGATGTCTACTCCAGCAACTGCAGGTACTATTGCTTTGTTACAGGAACACTATAAAAATATCAACGGAGTTTACATGAGAGCTGCCACAGCTAAAGGATTGATTATTGATACTGCTGATGAAATGGGAGCCAATGATGGTCCTGATTTTGCAAGTGGATGGGGGCTGGTTAATGCAGAAAGAGCTGCTCAGGTTATCAGTAATAATGGTAACACATCTATTATGGATGAGTTAACATTAAATAATGGAAGTACATATACCAGAACTATCATTTCTGACGGATCTACACCATTAGCTTTGACTATCGTATGGAACGATCCTGCTGGAGCAATTGGTTCAGGAAATACACCTGTATTGGTAAATGACCTGGATGTTCGTATAACTGGTAACAGTAATACATATTCTCCCTGGGTAATGGTACCTAATGGAAGCTTTAATAATTATAGTGATGCTGCGCAAAAAGGCGATAATTTTAGAGATAATGTCGAAAAGATAGATGCCGTTTTAGCTGCCGGAACATATACAGTTACAGTTACTCATAAAGGTACACTAACTAATGGTTCTCAGGCTTTTTCATTAATTGCTAATGGTGTAGTTGTTAGTACAGATACACAGGCTCCAAGTGTGCCAGCAAACCTTACTGCTTCTAATACTACTACTAACAGCACAGATTTGTCCTGGACTGCATCGACAGATAATGTAGGAGTTACCGAATATGAGATATTTCAAGGAGCTGCAAGTATTGGTACATCTGTAACCACCAGTTTTAGTGTAAATGGATTAACAGCAAATACTGGATATAGTTTTACGGTAAAAGCGAAAGATGCTGCAGGTAATGCATCTGGAAGTAGTAATGTAGTTAATGTAACTACATTAACACCTATCCCGGATACACAAGCACCTTCTACACCATCGGGATTAACTAGTGCGAATATAACGCAAACAACAGTCGATTTATCCTGGACTGCTTCTACAGATAATGTAGGCGTTACTGAATATGAGATATTTCAGGGCGGTAGTAGTATAGGAACATCGACAACCACTAGTTTTAATGTTACCGGTCTTACTGCTTCTACAGCATATAGCTTTACAGTAAAAGCTAAAGATGCTGCGGGTAATGTATCAGGGAACAGTAATGTTGCTAATATTACTACTACAGTATGTGCTGGGATTAACAGTTTTCCATACAGTGAGAGTTTTGAGTCTGATTTTGGAGTTTGGACCAATGCTACAGGAGATGATATTGATTGGACTAGAGATTCAGGAGGTACTCCATCGAGCGGTACTGGTCCTGCAAGCGGACAGGATGGTTCATTCTATCTGTATACCGAAGCATCGACCAATGTAACTCCGGCAGGTAGTCCAAATAAAGTTGCTTTATTAAATAGCCCTTGTATAGATTTAACAGGAGTTCCTAATGGATCATTAGAGTTTGGATACCATATGCAGGGAACTGCTATGGGTAATATGGAAGTTTTAGCAAGTACCGATAATGGAGTTACTTATACTTCAATCTGGTCAAAGAATGGTAGCCAGGGAGATGTTTGGAACCAAGCTACTGTTGCACTTACTTCCTACGCTGGATCTGTAATCAAGTTACAATTTAAAGCAACTACAGGATCGGGGTGGAGTAGTGATATAGCGATCGATAATGTGAAGATCATTTCTACAACACCTGACATCCAAGCACCAAGTGCACCGGGAAGTTTAGCAGCTTCTAATATTGGAGCAACAACAGTCGATTTATCCTGGACTGCTTCTACAGATAATGTAGGCGTTACCGAATATGAGATATTTCAGGGAGGTAGTAGTATAGGAACATCGACAACCACTAGTTTTAATGTTACCGGTCTTACTGCTTCTACAGCATATAGCTTTACCGTAAAAGCCAAAGATGCTGCGGGTAATGTATCAGGGAATAGTAATGTTGCTAATATTACTACCACGGCTACTCCAGGGTGTGCTGGGATTAACAGTTTTCCATACAGTGAGAGTTTCGAGAGTGGTCTTGGAGTTTGGACCAATGCTACAGGAGATGATATTGATTGGACCCGAGATTCAGGAGGTACTCCATCGAGCGGTACTGGTCCTGCAAGCGGACAGGATGGTTCATTCTATCTGTATACCGAAGCATCGACCAATGTAACTCCGGCAGGTAGTCCAAATAAAGTTGCTTTATTAAATAGCCCTTGTATAGATTTAACAGGAGTTCCTAATGGATCATTAGAGTTTGGATACCATATGCAGGGAACTGCTATGGGTAATATGGAAGTTTTAGCAAGTACTGATGATGGGATTACTTATACTTCAATCTGGTCAAAGAATGGTAGCCAGGGAGATGTTTGGAACCAAGCTACTGTTGCACTTACTTCCTATGCTGGATCTGTCATCAAATTACAATTTAAAGCAACGACAGGATCAGGATGGAGTAGTGATATAGCGATCGATAATGTGAAGATTATTTCTACAACACCTGACACCCAAGCACCAAGTGCACCGGCAAGTTTAGCAGCTTCTAATATTGGAGCAACAACAGTCGATTTATCCTGGACTGCTTCTACAGATAATGTAGGCGTTACCGAATATGAGATATTTCAGGGAGGTAGTAGTATAGGAACATCGACAACCACTAGTTTTAGTGTTACCGGTCTTACTGCTTCTACAGCATATAGCTTTACAGTAAAAGCCAAAGATGCTGCTGGTAATGTATCAGCAAACAGTAATGTTGCTAATGTTACTACCACAGCTACTCCAGGGTGTGCTGGGATTAACAGTTTTCCATACAGTGAGAGTTTTGAGTCTGATTTTGGAGTTTGGACCAATGCTACAGGAGATGATATTGATTGGACCCGAGATTCAGGAGGTACTCCATCAAATAATACCGGTCCTGCAAGCGGACAGGATGGTTCATTCTATCTGTATACCGAAGCTTCGACTAATGTCACTCCGGCAGGTAGCCCAAATAAAGTTGCTTTATTAAACAGTCCTTGTATAGACTTAACAGGAGTTCCTAATGGATCATTAGAGTTTGGATACCATATGCAGGGAACCGCTATGGGTAATATGGAAGTTTTGGCAAGTACCGATAATGGAGTTACTTATACTTCAATCTGGTCAAAGAATGGTAGCCAGGGAGATGTTTGGAACCAAGCTACTGTTGCACTTACTTCCTACGCTGGATCTGTAATCCAATTACAATTTAAAGCAACCACAGGATCAGGATGGAGTAGTGATATAGCGATCGATAATGTGAAGATTATTTCTATCATTCCCGATACACAAGCACCTACAGTACCTGCGAACTTAACAGCTGCTAATATTGCAAACACATCATTAGATCTTAGCTGGGATGCCTCTACAGATAATACAGGGGTTACCGGGTATGATGTATATCAAGATGGAGCAAGTATTGGTTCATCAACCACTACTACGTATAGTGTTAGTGGTCTTACTGCCAATACTAGTTATAGTTTTACGGTGCGAGCCAAAGATGCTGCAGGTAATGCATCTGCAAATAGCACTGCTGCTAATGCCACCACAACAAATGTTGTTCAATATACCTTAACGACCAATACGACAGGACAGGGAACTGTAAGTGGTGGTGGAACTTATAACTCAGGAACCTCAGTTACTGTTACCGCTACTGCTGCATCAGGATGGGATTTTAGTGGATGGTCTGGTGCCTTGTCTGGTAATACCAACCCGGGATCTGTGACCATGAGTTCTGATAAAACAGTAACAGCAACCTTTACTGAAACTCCAGTGATCAGTACATCAACAGAAAAGTATCGATTAACCTGGAGAGGTAACACATCCACGACTATGGTTGTAGGATGGAATCAAGTAACAGGAACCAATCCTGTGGTACATTATGGTACTACAGATTTTGGTAGTAATGCTGCATCATATCCATTTAACAAAGCTGTAGACAGAACTGTTTCCAGTAAAGGAATGAATAATAACTATGCAAGACTAACAGGACTTCAGGCAGATACTGCTTATTATTTTGTGATCAAGGATAGTGAAGGGGTTTCTAAGAGGTTCTGGTTTAAGACAGCACCTAGTGATCCTAATACTCGTTTATCAATTATTGCAGGAGGAGATTCGAGAAACAATCGTACTCCAAGACAGAACGCCAATAGACTGGTTGCTAAGATCAGACCACATGCGGTACTATTTGGAGGAGATATGACAAGTTCTTCTTCTAGTTCTCAATGGAAAAACTGGTTTGACGACTGGCAATTGACTATCGGTGCTGATGGAAGAATGATTCCGGTAGTAGCTGCACGAGGGAATCATGAAAGCTCTAATGATATCAGAGATCTTTTTGATATTCCTACTGCTGCAGGAGGAGAATATTATGCATTGAGTTTTGGAGGGAATCTGATAAGAACCTATACCTTAAACACAGAGGTAACCCCAGCAGGTACACAGGGAACTTGGTTGGCTAATGATTTAGCATCCAATTCTGCTAGTCACACCTGGGCTGTAGCTCAATATCATAGAGCAACCAGACCTCATGAACCTGGTAAATCAGAACAGAATGATCAGTATGAAGCATGGTCTAAACCTTTTTATACTCATGCCGTACAATTGGTGATGGAGAGTGATTCTCATGTGGTGAAACGTACCTGGCCAATCAAACCTTCGACAGGTTCAGGAAGTGATGAAGGATTTGTGAGAGTGGATACCGATCCAAAGAGAGCTGTTTATGTTGGTGAAGGATGTTGGGGAGCTCCCTTACGTAATGCTTCTGATACCAAAACATGGACAAGAGCTGCTGCATCGTTTAACCAATTTAAGTGGTTATGGATCGATAAGAATAAGATAGAGCTTAGAACTATTAAAGTAGATAATGCTACCAGTGTTGGGCAGGTGAGTGATAACAACTTGTTTGTTTTACCAACCAATATCGATGTTTGGAATCCTACAGGAGGTAGTCTTGTGACTATTGATAACCCGCATACTATCGCAGCTGTTGCACAAAGAAATGATACTTCATTGGCAGACGAGAACAGTGTTGTAGAGAAAGAACTGGAAATTTATCCAAATCCGATAGAATCTGGTGTATTACACATCAAATATCCTAATTATACTAAGGCCAATAGGTCTGAAGCTATCATTAGAGATATGTTCGGAAGGGTGGTTGATAAAGTATACTTTAAATCAGAAACAACAACCTATGCTATTGATAAATTAAATGCAGGGGTATATTTCATTGTTATTAAAACAAGAGAAGGAGAGGAAAGTAAGAAGTTTATTAAGAAATAGAATATCTTTCTTACTAGTAGTAAACTGCCTGAACAAGATGTTCAGGCAGTTTTTTTATTCTAAGAAGAGTTAATATCCCAAGATTTGCTCAACAAAATATCATTGTTTTTTTTAAGCTTGATGATTGATCAGATTATGAAGAAAGAAGATTAGTATGAAATTCATTTTCCATTTCACAGTGCCCAATCCTATAACTAACAAAAGTTGTAGCTCAATTCATTAAAAATTAAAGTAAGGAGAAAGAATATGACGTATTATATAAAGATAATTAACTGAACTTAATCTAGTATAACCCTCGGGGTTTATCCCGAGGATTATTTATGAAGTATAGTGATGAATGAATTATATAGTTTGAGGGTTTTTTCTGAAAGAAAGCTTCTTTAGATAACGTAAATTAGGACGATCAGCAATCATCACAAACAAGGGAATTAAACCATGAGGTAATCTAATCAACATTTCCCAGGTCCATTGACTGAATGAGTTCCATAAAAAAGCAACGTGAAAATGACCTACTAGTCGGGCTATAGCGGTTAACCCTCCCCATACAAAGGCATATACTAAAGCAGCATAAGATATCCTGGGAATAAAAATAGCAATGGCAACTACAAAATCAAGGATGCCTGCTGTTTTTAACATTAGATGTGCGCTAGGTTCGCTAATTGGCAAAGTGTTGAGTGTCATGTCAATAAAACTGCCTGGTCTAGGATAATATCCGATAGCATATAAACCATGACAACTAAATGTAAGAGCAATAGCAATAAGAGCAATTAAGCGTATTTTTTTAAATTCAATAGAGGTGAATAATACCATATAAAGAAGTACTGGAGTCATGAATTGAATTGTATATTCAAAAAATTGCCCAACATGTAAAAATTTCTCTTTACAATACAAGATTGCCAAAATAAAAAGTCCGATACTCCCTCCTAATAAAAAGAATTTACCGGTTTTTTTCATGTTAGGTTTTATCATTAAAGTAATGATAGCACAAATGAGATAAAAGACACCTATTGCTTTTATTGAAAAAGAAATTGTATTAGCAGCCGAGAGGCTGGTTACATAATCATTCCAGGCGATACCAAAAACATTTTCAATACTACTTTTTAGGATACTTTCGTCCCATAGAAAAGTTCTGTAGGGAGCGTCCCAAACAATGTGTTGGTAGGCTCTGCCTAAAAAAATAAGAAAAGTAGAGAGCTTTAAAATAGTAATTAATCTATGTTGTAAATCAGAAGATTGTGTCATGAGTTTTGTGTGATAGTTAATACTTTAAAAATATCGATTTATTATGATTTAAACCACTCAATAGTCAATAAATTAATTGATAAATATCATATTCTCGATTGATAGATATTGCACAAAAAATAATAACAAGCCCATATTTTTGAGCACATAAAATTATAAACTCAACACATTATGAAATCAAATTTTTTTAAGTATTTATTTACTTTTGCTTTAATTTATGGATTAGCTTCTTGTGAGAATGAAAAAACAGATATTCAGGATCAAAATGTTAATCAGGATATTAATAAAAATGACGAGACAAATCTAGGGAACATCTTTTTTGGACGAAAAAGTTCATCAGATTGTCATTTTGAGTATGAAGGATCAGAAGGTCCAGCATTCTGGGCTGATCTTTGCGGCGAGGATTGGAAAGATTGTGGAGGTAACGCACAGTCTCCAATTGATATTGTAACAGATGATGCAGATGATGCGGATGATATTAATAATATCAATACCAATTATACTACAAGTACTACAACTATTGTTAATAATGGTCATACTTTACGTTTTGATTATACTTCTGGTAGTTCGGCTTCATTAAACAATATTGATTATGATCTTTTACAGTTTCACTTTCATACTGGTAGTGAGCATACTGTAGATGGAAATAGATATCCTATGGAGATGCATTTGGTACATAGAAACCCAACTACTGGTTTGTTGGCAGTAGTCGGTATTTTCTTTACCGAAGGAGCAGAAAATGAAGTTTTGTCTCAGTTTATGGATAATCTTCCCAGACATAAGGACGAATATTACACAAGTAATGATGAGTATCATATAGCCGATATACTTCCTGGTAATATGGATTTTTATACCTATAGTGGTTCTTTAACGACCCCTGCATGTTCAGAAATTGTTACCTGGTATGTTGTTAAACAACCTATCCAGGCATCACATGCACAGTTAGAGCAATTTAAGCATATAATGCATGAAAATTTCAGACCAGTTCAAGCATTGAATGGTAGGGTTGTTAATACTAATAATTAGTATTTAGGTATATTATTTTTGATAGTTGTAAAAAGAGGTGCTGCCATTTGGTAGTATCTCTTTTTTCTTTAAGAATAAAAAAATAAAAATAAAAGTAGGGTATTTTAAGCTTGACTTGTTTTAGACAAACAAAACTCAACTTAAATATTATGATCAACACTCTTTTTCCTCATAAACGATATTCTTTTATGAGTTCCAATATTTTTGAAATGATTCCGGACAATGTTTCATCTTTGATAGAAGAAAATATAATTCCGATAAAACTAAAGAAAGGACAAGTATTGTTCTATGAAGGTACTATTCCCAGCGGAGTATATGTATTGAAAAAAGGAAAAATAAAAAAATACGCTACTGGGTTAAATGGTAAAGAACATATCTTTTACCTAATCAGAGAAAACGAAATTCTAGGCCATCATAACCTGCTCTGTAAAGAAGTGTATTCTCATTCTGCTGCTTGTCTTACAGATTGCCTACTTCATTTGATTCCTAAAGAAATCTTTCTGTCAATAATTGAAGATAATCAAGAAATACTTCAAGGCCTTTTAAGGAGTATTAGTCATGAATTTGGAGTGTTTATTAGTAACTCTAAGATCATGGCTCAACATAGTGTTAGAGAACGGACTGCTTTATCGATATTAAGACTAGATGAATTCTTTGAAGAAAAGGGTTGCTTCAAATTATCGAGAAAAGACCATAGTAACTTAATTGGTACTTCGATTGAATCTTTGATAAGGGTATTACATGATTTCAAAAAAGAACAAATTATAGATGTTGAAAAAAATACTATTCTCATTAAGGATACAAAAAAATTAATCACGGTTGCTAATTTTAGATAGTTGATTAATTTAAATGTAATGTTTTGATTATCAATAATTTTAAAAAAACTGATAAGCTGTGCTGTGTTTGTAAATAATTAACAAATATCAAATAAACAGTTGATATAAATCAATTATTTACTTGATGAATATGGACTTTTAATTCTAAGCATCTAATACTTTTGGCAAAATAGTAAACACAAATTCAACTTATTATGAAATCAAATTTTTTTAAGTATTTATTTACTTTTGCTTTAATTTATGGATTAGCTTCTTGTGAGAATGAAAAGATAGATATTCAAGATCAAAATGTTAATCAGGATATTAATAAAAATGACGAGACAAATCTAGGGAATATCTTTTTTGGACGAAAAAGTTCATCAGACTGTCATTTTGAGTACGAAGGATCAGAAGGTCCAGCATTCTGGGCTGATCTTTGCGGCGAGGATTGGAAAGATTGTGGAGGTAATGCACAGTCTCCAATTGATATTGTAACAGATGATGCAGATGAGGACGATGATATTAATAATATCAATACCAATTATACTACAAGTACTACAACTATTGTTAATAATGGTCATACTTTACGTTTTGATTATACTCCTGGTAGTTCGGCTTCATTAAACAATATTGATTATGATCTTTTACAGTTTCACTTTCATACGGGTAGTGAGCATACTGTAGATGGAAATAGATACCCTATGGAGATGCATTTGGTACATAGAAATCCAACTACTGGTTTGTTGGCAGTAGTCGGTATTTTCTTTACCGAAGGAGCAGAAAATGAAGTTTTGTCTCAGTTTATGGATAATCTTCCCGAACATGAGGACGAATATTACACAAGTAATGATGAGTACCATATAGCCGATATACTTCCTGGTGATATGGATTTTTATACCTATAGTGGTTCTTTAACGACCCCTGCATGTTCAGAAATTGTTACCTGGTATGTTGTTAAACAACCTATCCAGGCATCACATGCACAGTTAGAGCAATTTAAGCATATAATGCATGAAAATTTCAGACCAGTTCAAGCATTGAATGGAAGAATAGTTCGTTCTAATGATGATTAAAGGTTAAGTTTCCCCATCACTAACCTAAATTGAGAGGAGAGGTTGTCTTTAGAAATAAGGGGAACCTTTTCTTTATGATTAAGATAACGTATACTATTATATTTGTCTCTCTTTCTGCTATTAAGACACAATATAAAGTAGCCTTACCATTACAATAAATTCATGTTTTTTACGTTAAATTAACATAAAAGATGTTAATTTTTGAATCAAATGTCGTTTTTAAATAAGATTCACTAAATAATTATACCCTATGATTAGTGCTCTTTTCCCCAATAAGCAATATTCATTTATACATGAATCGTTTTTACAATGTATTCCAGATGATGTATTAGAAATAATTGAAGAAAAAAAAACTGTTCTTAAGCTTAAAAAAGGTCAGGTATTGTTTCATGAAGGATCAATCCCGACTGTGGTATATATATTAAAGCAAGGAAAAGTAAAAAAATATGCTACTGGGTTAAATGGAAAAGAACATATTTTTCATTTGGTAGGAGAAAATAGAATTCTTGGCCATCATAATATATTATGTAATGAAACCTATTCCCATTCTGCAGCTTGTTTAACAGAATGTACATTTTATTTAATTCCTAAACACATTTTCTTTTCGATCATAGAAAATAATCGAGACATGTTGAATCGTTTATTACAAAATATTAGTCATGAGTTTGGGGTGTTTTTAAATAATTCTAAGATTCTGGCTCAGCATAGTGTTAGAGAACGAACTGCTTTGTCTATCATAAAACTGGAAGAATTCTTTAATGAAGAATCAATTATGGACGTGGGAGTTAAATTATCCAGGAAAGACCACAGTAATATAGTGGGAACATCGATTGAGTCTTTAGTTCGAGTATTGCATGATTTTAAGGAGGAGAGAATTATTGAGATCCAAGAAAATGTAATTATGGTTAAAGACATGGAAAAACTAATAAGTATAACTAACCTCGTATAACAATGATTTCATGGTTGGTTAATCGTATAATTTCTTTACTAATTTCCCTATGCTAAGTCCTTGTATAATAATAGAAAATAGGACTACTACATAAGTAATATATAATATGATTTCTGAAGAAGGATTATCGGCTAAACTTAATGCCAATGCGATAGAAATCCCACCTCTTAAGCCTCCCCATGTTAATATAGTCACCGTTTTTATTGGGTTATTTTCTGAATGTTTCAACAAAGAATAGGGAATAAATACAGAAATGAATCTCGAAATCAATACAATCAGGATAGCTATACTTCCCAGGATTAAATGATCCAGATCAAATTTTAATAAATGAATGGCTAATCCAATAAGTACAAATAAAATACCATTAAATACATCATCAAGTACTTCCCAAATATCATTAAGCATTTTTCTGGTCGGACCTTTATTTGTAGCAATATTTAATTTATTTCCAATGATCATTCCTGCAACTACCATAGCTAATGGACCAGAAACATGGATGAGGGATGCAAATGCATAACCACCCATTACAATTGCCAGGCTAATCATTACTGCCAATTGAGGATTGTCTTTTACAGATTTGATAGATTGATATCCAATAAAACCAAGAAGTCCTCCATATAATATTCCGCCAATAGCTTCTTCAAGAAAAAGCTTGCCTATTTCAGAGATTATAGAGCCTTCTATAGGGTGCTCTCCCATTCCCGCAAGAATCAATATTGCAGAGAAAACGACAACCCCAATACCATCATTAAAAAGTGATTCTCCTTCAATTTTAATGCCAAGGCTTTTAGCAATATTCGCCTTTTTAAGAATAGCCATTACTGCTATTGGATCCGTAGGGGAAATCAATGCACCAAATAGTAAGGCATGTAAAAAAGGAAGCTCAAGACCAATTAATTGTGCAGTTCCAAAGGTTAGTCCACCTACAATAAAGGTTGAGATTAATACACCAAAAGTTGCAAATAGAAGAATGGGCCATTTTTCTTTAGCTAATTCGTCAATATTTACGTGTAACGCTCCTGCAAAAAGAAGAAAACTTAAAATTCCATCCAAAAGTAAAGATCTAAAATCTGAGTTGGTAACAATGTCACAAAAAAACTGATAGAATTCTGGGATAATACTTTTGCTAATGGTTATGATTAAGATTGTAGCCAAACTCATCAGCATCAACCCAATAGTAGTAGGTAGTTTGAGCCACTTATAGTTCACAAAGTTGAAGAAAGCAGCGATAGCAAAAATGATGCTGAAAGATTGTAACATGTTTTCTAAGGTTTTATATTAATATATTTTTGAAGGCCTGTGTAAATCCTTAATGGTATTAACATCAATTCGTAATTGATACCAATCTTCTAATTGTACGATACTACCGGTAAGCAATGATGGCTTTCCGATGTAGGGTAATATCTTTTTGTTGATAGGATTTCCCTTGAGATCTGTAATCAGATAATATTCTGATATATTATTTTCATCTGTAGTAGCCAACACAGGCGGAATCCCTCCAGAAATACATAGTACGGCACAGCTTCTATGAATTTTTCCTTTTCCGGGTTTCATCACTCCAAAATAACATTTGGGATCAATGATTTCTCCTTTAAGTTCCATGTTTTTAACCAATGATTTTATTTCAGGTAATCTTTTTGAATTTGCTTTTTCTACCAATGTTATTTTCTCATCGTTTGTGATTTGCAATAATGTCTTTCCATTATAGTAGATGAGATTACCTTCAATACTTAGCATACTCCCGGATAATTGAGATACTTCATTTCTTATTTTTTTTAGAAATGGATTAGCACTGGATTTTCCAAAACCAAGTAGCAGTATATTTTTAAAAGTATCTTCTGCTGTTTTAACTTTTAGCATAGGATAGGGCATTTCATGATAAACCCCCATGATTTTGGTATTGGTCGTAAGTTCGAATGAGCTGTTCTTAAAAGTATTTTGTGTAAAAGCAAAAGTAACAGCTATGGTTATAAGAGCTAGTATACCAAAGAGTACAAAGCTCTTTATTGTTTTTTTTGTTTTTGTAGAAACATGATCAACGTATCCGATGTAAAAATCATCCTCTTTATTTTCCATAAATCTAATGTTTAAAAGATGATAGGTTCGACCTCGGTTCCTTCTGCAAGGGCTTCTGGTAGAACGTATATTTTATTATTGTCATTTTTAAGTCGATAGGTGGTTATTTTTTCGGTAAAAGGAGGTGGTGATTGCCCATTGTGAGGTAGGTATTGATATCCATGCCAGGGGCAAGTAACGCATCCATCTACTACTTTTCCTTCGCCAAGAGGGCCGCCTTGGTGCTTGCATACGTTAGAGATAGCAGATAATTTATTATCGTATTTAAAAACTGCTATTCGTTCTTTGTCTACAATAAATATTTTGGCTCTGTCTTCTGGTATTTCATCAATATCACATATATATTCCCATCCGTTTTTGATATGTTGAGTTTTAATTTTATCTGCTTTGGTCTCCTTTATTCCGGTTACCAAATGTAATGTAGCAATAGTTATAAACCCTAAGCTCATAATAGCAATAGACCCTATTGATGGTTGCTGTTGTAAAGCACCCAGAAAAACATGTAGAATTATCAATCCATAGGCTGGATATACCATCATATGTAAGCGTTTCCATGTTTTAGGAGAAAGGTTTTTTAGCCAGAAATCATGACTGGTTGCCGCCATTAGAAATAGAATGACCAATGCAAAAAAACCTAATACCTGAAAAGGAAAATTTGCGAGGGAACCATAATCCATATTAGATGTAAAAATGGCATAGATAGGATTTACATTTCCTAAAGAATGAAATTGAAAAATTGAAAACCCGCCATGAACCATCGCGGCCAAAAACATACTTACTCCCAGATGTCTACGGTTATATAATAAAGGCAAAAATCTGGAATTTAATCTGGCGAGAGGTCCAATAGCTAATATGATATGCAATAAAGCAATTGCCAATGTCCCAAAAGCTCGTATAATTAATGTTTCTACACTTGTCCCATTATTAGTGATTATAGTAATTCCTATGAAACATAAAAGATAGATAAGTATACTGATTACGATCCATTTATCATAGATCTTTTTGTTTCGATTCCAAAGGACTGGTTGATAATTTACTCCCATTATAATTCTATATTAATAATGTCATTTTTCTTTATTTCATCATAAACTCTTATACTTCTGATCTTCTTATCGATTTCAAAAGTGTATACTCCTTTCTTATTTATGGTTCCTAAATAGGTATCTTTTTTATGATTAGAAATACCATATATAAGTGATGAAGCACTTTTTAAAGGTCTCTTCAGAATGATTTGAAGCGAGTTGAAGGAACTTTGTTCTTTTATACTAATAAAAAAATTATCATCTTCTATAACTATACGTTCCCCGGATAGTGTAGAGGTTAATGATACATCACCATCTGTGAGTAAAGGTTCCTTAATACTCTTAATAGATAAGATGATTACTACTGGCATGATAATGATCAGTAATATCCATATAATTTTATGCATTTTTCTTAATCCTGAAGTCATGAGTCGATTCTTGATTTATTAATTATTTTCAAAAGAAGAATAGGCCAAAGACCTATTGCTCCCGGAACCAGTAATAAACGAACTGTCCATTTGCTTTCGGTAATTAATTCATCTAATTGAGAAGCACCTTTGATGAAAAAATAGATTCCGAATAAAAAACCTATTCCAAAATACAACCCTAAAAAGCTTACTATAATCTGAATTACTATTGTCATAACTAAATAAGATTTACATCTGTTATTACTTCAAGAAGAGCAGGGCCATTATGGTCTCTTAATTTTTCCATAGCAGTAGGTAGATCTTCTAATTTTTCTATTCGTATTCCTAAAGCACCACAATTCTCTGCATATGCAGCAAAACTTGGGTTATGGAGTGACGTTTGCCAGACATCTAATTCTGCAGCACGTTGTTCTTTAGAGATTTTACCAAGTTCAGAATTGTTTAATACGATATGCTTAATATTCATATTGTATTTTACTAATGTCGAAATCTCTGCCAGATATTGTCCCAAACCTCCATCTCCTGATACAGACCATATGGGTCTCTCATGCCCTTGTGCTGCCCATGCACCCATAGCGGCGGGTAATGCAAATCCTATGGATCCTAAATAACCAGACATTAAAATGGATTGGTTTTTGGGTTCAAAATATCTTCCGAAAGAGTAAGTGTTGTTTCCGACATCTACAGCAATTACTGCATTTGCAGGAGTTATTTTATTCATTGCATCAAAAACAGCAATAGAGCTTAGTCCTTTACTACTAGAATCTTCGAGACGACTTTGTTTTTCTTCTTTCCAAAGTTTCCAGCGTTCGTCTATTTCTGGTTTTTGATCTATTGTATTTGTTTTGCCTTTTGTCTTTTCGGTAAGAATATTTAGTGTTTCTGAAATTTCTCCCCATAAGGCGGCATCAACTTTATGAAATTTACTTAATGCCATTGGGTCAAAATCTACCTGGATAATAGGTTTTTTTGGGGTGATACCGGTATGATTAGAAAAAGAAGCTCCAAAGACGATAAGCAGATCACTTTCGTTCATAAACCAGGAAGCAATAGGAGTACCACTTCTACCTAAAACACCACACCCTAATTCGTGATCATCTGCAATAAGTCCTTTTCCTTTAAATGTAGTAATCACAGGACAATTAAGAGTCTTGGCATAATCAATAATACTAGTCATATTAAAACGAGCTCCATGGCCAACAATGATAACGGGTCTTTTTGCCGAAAGAATCATATCACTCGCTCTATTGACCATTTCTTTTGGTGGAGAAATACCAAAAGTGGTAATTCTGTTTTCTGGAGTTTGTGGTTTTGCGTTACCAGGTTTTTTACTGAAAGCAACTTCATCAGGAAAAGTTAAGTGCGAAACATCTCTTTTAATAAGTGCAGTTTTAACTGCTAATGCCATCAATTCACTATGGTTAGAATTTTGATGAACAGCGTGATTAAATTCTGCTACAGAATCAAATGCTTTGGTAAGATCTACTTCCTGAAAAGCTCCGGTGCCAACTACTTGAGTATTTACTTGCCCTGATAGTGCTAATAGCGGCGCACGATCTACTTTAGCATCCCACATACCAGTGAACATATTGGTTGCTCCGGGGCCTGCGATTCCAAAACAAGCAGCGGGTTTACCAGTTAGTTTGGCATACCCTGAAGCAGCAAATGCTGCTGCACCCTCATGGCGAATACCAAAGAAGCGTAATTTACCTTCCTTTTCCTGTCTTCGCATAGCATCTGCAACACCAAGATTACTATGACCTACCATTCCAAAAACAGTATCTATTCCCCAGTTAACCATGGTTTGAATCATAACATCAGAAACGGTCTCTTCGTGAGCAGGTTCTTCAGGAATACCTACATAAATAGCATCACCTTCTTCTTTAACATCAAAAGTAGTTACACCGTCATCATAACCTCCGGGAGGAAGTCCTGTACATGGATCAAAATCCCAGCCATGCCAAGGGCAACGAAGCAAACCGTTTTCTATAGACCCTTCTCCTAGTGGCCCTCCCTGATGAGGACATCGGTTATCCAATGCAGAGAATTTTCCTTCAAAATGGGTTAGGCATACACCTTGGTGACCAGCAGTAACGGTTTGAACCCTTCCTTCAGGAAGTTTATCTTTATTACTGAGTACTTTATACCATACTATTTCTTTTTCTGAAGTCATGATCGATTATTTTTAGGTGTTAACATTTGTTATTAAATTGATCTTGCCTGATTTTTACCGCTCTAAATGAATATACAATTAGCGCAATCAAACCTAATAAAGCACTAATAATGCCTGCTATGGTAATATATATTGCAGAATCAAAACTGGTTTCTACGCTTTTATATACTCCAGAAATTAGTGCAGAGATCACAAAACTGGCCACAGCGACATATAAGAAAACCATAGCGCTGTTTAATAATTTAAGTTGCTTAAGCTTACGTTTTATGAGGACTTCCTTGAGTGTTACTTCTACAATTAAAGTTTTAATCTCGGTACTGAGATTGACTAATAGATTAGAAGTAGATAATATCAAAAGCCCAATACCTGGTATTATGGTAGCCGGGATATACCAATGTTCCATAGTATTTAATTTTTATAGGCCGTAAATGCTTCTTCAAAAAAGGTAATAACTGTAGCTTTATTTACTCCAGAAATAGGTAAAACAGCGCCTTTAAACTCTGCATCATACCATTTTCCTGTTGTTAATGGTTTGAAATCGGAAGTACCCAGGCTATCATGACCTTGATACCCACTGATATAGAAATAATAATCATTGCACATCGTATCAGGAATGGCAAGTCCTAGACCTATGGCAAGGCCAGATTCGTCTTCTAATGAGGCAAAAGCCCCTGTGTCAAAGTGGTGAGGCCATATTCTAATCTCAGAATTTAGTAGATTGTTTTGTAGAAATTCTTGGATAGCAGATTTGGATAATTTTCTAAATGCTACCAGTTCTCGTAATCTACTTATATTTTTCAGTGTATAGATGTAGTCATCTGTTATCGTATAAGGCAGCTCATAATGCAGAGCATAGGTATAAGGTGTATTGATATTGCTATCTTTTGCCATACGTCTTATCCATTGCAAAACTTCTGCATGTGAAGTACCATCTAATTGCAATGTCTTTGTTAAGTTATGACTGTTCCATTCTAAAGCGAAAAGATTATAATTAAGAGACAGTATATCTTTAGATGAATTAAGAGGTCTGGTATATAAAGTTCCTTTCTCTATAGAAAACCCCAGGTTAGTATGGCTATCATCATTTTTCTTTTCTAGAAAGCTAATCCCCGCAGCTGCCAGATATTGCGCTGCTAAATGCATTTGAGTGGTCATGTTTTGTTGATTTATTAGTTTATCAGGTCAATTTGTTTTCAATACTTCAGAAATTTTCATTTTTGAAGTAAGGCCTATGTCTACCATTTTATACTGGCGTTTTAATCTGTAATGTTTCAATTTTAGACAATACCAGCATAATTAATACCTGCTAATCGGTACATGTTATAATCATAAGTAGAGAGGTCATCATGATTAAATTTTGAAACATCATCATATCCACAAGCTCTTGCAATTACCTTTATAAGGTCATTGGTCGCGTCAAAATAATTATGTAATTGTTTAGCAGAAGATTCTATAATCATTCTGCTTCTTAAAGATTCTTTTTGTGTTGCAATCCCTACTGGACAATTATTACTTCCGCAAGCACGCATCCCCAGGCATCCAATCGCTTGCAGTGCAGAATTGGATACGGCAATAGCATCTGCTCCCAGCATCATTGCTTTTGCAAAATCTTCGGCAATACGAAGCCCCCCGGTAATGATTAGTGTTACATCGGTTGCACCTACTTTATCCAGATATTTTCGTGCTCTTGCGAGTGCAGGTATGGTAGGAACATTAATATTATCACGCAAAATAGTAGGAGCAGAACCTGTTCCTCCACCACGACCATCAAGAATAATGTAATCTACACCTACATCTAATGCAAATTGAATATCTTTTTCGATATGACTGGCAGCAATCTTAAAACCGATTGGGATACCACCAGTTCGTTCACGTACCTGATCTGCAAAAGCTTTAAAATCTTGTACACTATGAAAATCCGGAAAGGTTGCAGGAGAGATTGCGGTCTGTCCTTCCTGTAATCCTCTAACTTCTGCAATCTCTTTACTTACTTTACTTCCTGGAAGATGCCCTCCTGTTCCTGTTTTAGCACCTTGCCCTCCTTTAAAATGAAAAGCCTGTACTTTATCTAATTTGTCCCATGAAAATCCGAATTGTGCCGAAGCTAATTCATAAAAATATTTGGTGTTATTTTCCTGTTCTTGTGGTAGCATTCCACCTTCTCCCGAACAGATACCGGTTCCTGCCATTTCTGCCCCTCTGGATAATGCTATTTTTGCCTCTCGAGAAAGCGCTCCAAAACTCATATCACTTACGAATAGAGGCATATTAATGGTTAAAGGCTTTTTGGCTTTAGAACCTATTATTACTTTGGTGGCTACTTCTTCATGGTCTAATAAAGGCCTGTTGGCTAATTGAGCAGGTAAAAATTGGATATCATTCCATTTTGGTAGTGTATTTCGATCTACTCCCATTGATGCAGAGAATCCATGATGTCCCAGGTTTTTCAAACCATTTTTTGCTAATTCTTTGATGTACCCAGTATATGGTTCTGTATCTTCAGGATGAGTATCCGCATAAGCACCAAGATATTCTTCACGATTAAATGGTTGCGGGTGATCTTCAATATAGGAATTGATTTCAATTTCATCTACATAGAGGTTACCTCCTTCAACTTTAGTACTAAATTTATGTAAAACCTCACTGTTGTTATATTCAGAAACACCAGAATCGTATCGATAATCCCAACCATGTACTCCGCAGATGAGGTTATGTCCATCAATATGTCCATCTGCCATAAGCGCTCCTCTGTGTAAACATCTCCCATATAATACAGAAATGTCATCATCATACTTTATAATGACCAAATCTAATCCATTTACTAAGGCATGAGCGGGTTCTTTATTTTCTAAATCGCTAAGTTGTGCTATTAAGACAGGTTGCTTCATCTATTTTTTTATTAGGTTAGGTAGAATTTATTTTGATCTTGATCAGAATAAATATTGTATTTGGTCTCAAAACTTTAGCAAGACTTTCATCTGTTCATAAAATTTGTTTTTATTCTGCAGATAAAACTGACTAATAATCACTTCGTTATTGGTGTTAAATTATTTAAAAAAACAGACTTTATTATAAAGTCAAATAGATCTCCATATAGACTATTAATAACCTGTGTTGGCAATAAAATAGATTATTCTTCTAGCTCATTATAGAGGGTTAGTTATTAGTAGTATTGTTAAAAATACTCAATTTTAAGAATACTACCGTATAATTGTTTTTGAAAATTATCTTGAGTAAAATCTTGTAATTTCATTGACTATCAGTAAAGTAAAAGATGAAGGAGTGAGGTTTTTGTGTAGTATCCTAATCAAATTATAATAGTTATTATTGCTTTCTCAAGATTAAGAATTCGTTATCAGTCCTCTTTATTTCTGAAACATCCTTAACCATAGTTTTACAATTAATCAAAGCTATGGTAAATATTTCTTAAACCTTATAGTTTTACAAATAGTAAAATATTGTTCAATTTTGAATCATAAAATTTACTAATTGTAAAAAAATTGAAAAAAATTAAGTTCTCTAACCTTAAATTTATTTTACATGCCTGTATAGCTTCTTTTGGAGCATACTTTTGTATGTATGCCTTTAGAAAACCATTTAGTGTTGCTACTTTTGAGAACCTTTCTGTCTTCAATATAGACTACAAAATCATATTGATTATTGCTCAGGTATTGGGATATACCTTATCAAAGTTTTTTGGAATTAAAATAATTTCAGAATTAAAAACAGGGAAGCGTATATTTTATTTAATAGGACTAATTTTTTTGGCAGAATTAGCATTACTATTTTTTGCAATACTTCCGAGACCATACAATGCAATTTCTTTATTTTTTAATGGATTACCATTGGGAATGATATGGGGTATTGTGTTTTCTTATTTAGAGGGACGAAAATTCACAGAAATACTTGGGGTTGCACTATGTTCCAGTTTTATTGTATCTAGTGGAATTGTAAAGTCTATTGGCTTATATCTTATGAATACCTGGGAGATCTCTCAGTTTTGGATGCCTGCAGCAACAGGGGCATTATTTATAGTCCCATTGTTATTTTTTGCATGGTTGTTAGAAAAACTACCTGGTACTACTGAAGAGGATAAGAAAATGCGTTCTGTACGTGTACCAATGTCATCCAAAGATCGTAAACATCTATTGTTTTCTTTTTTTATACCAATTATAGGAATTGTAGTGTTTTATATGATCTTAACTGCATTTAGGGATTTTAGAGATAATTTTGCCCGCGAGCTCTGGGATAGTATCGGTTATCAGGGTGACATATCTGTGTATACCGCTTCAGAAACTATCATTGCTATAGTAGTCTTATTAATCTTAGGAAGCACATTTTATATCAAAAACAATGCAAAAGCATTGTATATCTATCATCTTTTGATTTTAACAGGTATCCTGTGTATTGGAGTTTCTACACTTCTATTTCAGTTAGAGATATTGAACCCTTTTATCTGGATGGTGATTTGTGGTTTTGGACTCTACATTTGTTATGTTCCCTTTAATTGCTTGTTTTTTGATCGATTTATAGCAGCATTCAAAGTAAGAGGAAATGCAGGTTTTTTAATCTATATCGCAGATTCTTTTGGATATTTAGGCAGTATATCTGCTTTATTATATAAAAATTTTGGACAAGCAAATTTAACATGGTTAGACTTTTTTATTTACGGAGCATACGGCGTAACAGTATTAGGAATTTTTTGCATTCTGGGATCTTTGTTTTATTTTAAAAATGCATATCAAACCCGATTAAAAACTATACAAACAGAATTATACTATGAAAAAATATGACCTCATTGTTATAGGAGGTGGAGTGCTGGGTACGTTTCATGCATATCATGCGCTACAAAATGGATTGCAGGTAGCCTTACTTGAGAAAAATAAAATACCGCAAGGAGCTACGACTCAAAATTTTGGGCAAGTGGTTCCATCTGGGATGAATACCAAATGGCAGACCTATGGTAGAGAAAGCTTAAAAATCTACAAAGAGATTCAGCAACAATTCGATATTACACTTCGAGAAAATGGATCCGTTTATCTTGCTTCAAATCCAGAAGAAGTACAACTTATCGAAGAACTACATCAAATTAACAAGAACAACCAATATGCCTCAGTAGTATTAACCAAGGAAGAATGCCTGAAAAAATACCCAGGATTGCGATCAGATTATATACAAGCAGGATTATTTTTTCCAGAGGAAGTTACCGTAGAAGCTCGGGAAATGATCCATCGATTGCAGGATTTTATGGTGAAACATATGAATCTGACCTATTTCACAAATCAAAATGTAATCTCTTGCGAGGAAACAAATACAGGAGTACGAGTTATCTCTTCTTCAAAAGAAATTTTTGAAGCAGAGAAAGTGATCATTTGTAATGGAAACGAGTTTAAAAACCTGTATCCAAAGCTTTTTAATGAAAGTGATCTCGAAGTAACAAAATTACAAATGCTTCAAACTAAACCTCAATCGAGATATCAATTGCCAGGAAATATATTAACAGGTTGGTCTATTAGACGATATGAAGCATTTACCGAATGTGGGTCCTTTGCAGAAGTTAAATCTCAAGAAGATCCGGATTCACTTCAGAAAAAATGGGGAATACATATGTTGTTTAAACAGGCACCAGATGGATCAGTAATTATTGGAGATTCTCATACATATGCCGATGCAAAGCATATAGAAGATTTGGGGTATGATTTAGATATGAATATAGATGATTTTATGATTACCGAAGCACAAAAAATCATTGATTTACCGACCTATGATATTCAACATCGATGGTATGGAATGTATTCTCAATGTAAAACAAAAGATATATTTCAGAAAACGATAGGTAGCAATATCCATATTATTACCGGAATCGGAGGCAAAGGAATGACAGGAAGCGCTGGCTTTGCAAAAGAAAATAGTATTAGAATTTTTAATTTATAAATATGAATAAAAAAATAGAACTCGCTGTTTTTGATATGGCTGGAACCACAGTAGATGAAGATAATATCGTTTATAAAACAGTACAACAAGTTATTAATGACGAAGGGTATGATATAAGTTTGGATAACGTACTTGAATATGGAGCAGGTAAAGAAAAACATCAGGCAATAGTTGATATTTTGACTAGTGTGACTTCTTGTGAAGAAGTAAAAAGTACTGCAAAAAGAGCATTTTCTAATTTTAAACCTATTTTAAAAAAACTATATAAAGAGTTAGATGTTGTAGCTTTTGACAGGGTTGAAGAGTTATTCGATATATTAAAGAATAATGAAATAAAAGTAGTTCTTAATACAGGATATGATTCAAAGACAGCAAATCAACTTATTACGAAATTGGGTTGGAAAAAAGGAGAACATTTTGATGCACTGCTCACAGCAGATGATGTAACCAATGGTAGACCGCATAAAGAAATGATTTGTAAAGCAATGAAAATGTTTGATGTTACAGACGCTTCTAGAGTATTAAAAGCTGGAGATTCTGGGATTGATATTGAAGAAGGTAAAAATGCTGATTGCGGAATTACGGTTGGTGTTTTAACCGGAGCGCAAAATAGAGAACAACTAGAAAAAGCTAAACCAGATTATATTGTAAATGAGTTAATAGAGTTGATCAATATTATATTTTATTAGAATAACGTTTTAATTGTTTGTTTATGAAAACCGCCTTATGGCGGTTTTTTAGTTTTCCTTGTCTAAAAAGAAATATAAAACAATCATTTTAGATGGTGTTTCTCCACGATTAACAGGCACGTGAGGAATCCGCCCGTCAAAGAAAATCGAATCTCCTTCTTTCAAAAGAACTTCTTCATCTCCAATAATATAATGGCATTCTCCAGTTAGGATATATTTAAATTCATAAGCATCGGTCTCTACTTTATTACGTTTAGAACCTGGTTGGATTTCCAAAAAAACAGCTTCAAAACCAATAGAAGACAGCTGTTTGCCAAAAATATATTTGTAGCTAAACCCAATAGCATCGTCCTCTTTTTCAATGACACTATACTCAGAAGCTCTGGTGACTAAAAACTTAAAATTAGTCTGACTAGGCATCCCATTAAAAAAAGCAGGAATCTCTATATCGAGTGCTTTGATGATATTTAACAAAACAGGTAAAGAAGGTATGGTTCTTCCATTTTCAATTCGAGAAATAAGTCCATTGCTAACCCCTGCTTTAGTGGCAATTTCATTAATGGTATTTTTATCGCTTTTGCGAATTTCTTTTAGACGTTTACCGATACCTATTAAATAATCTTCCATTTGTTTGTAAATAGTAAATAATAGTAGAACAATATTCTTAAAAGGAAAGACAAAGAAAATGTTTCTGATCGTAATATCAGGGAAATAACTAGTATTATTTAACAAATTTATTGTTGCTTCTGATTTAAGAATTGAAATGGTAATAGCAGCTCTATCTTCTTTGATATGC
Organism: Aquimarina macrocephali; assembly: GCF_051627225.1. Lineage (NCBI taxonomy): Bacteria > Pseudomonadati > Bacteroidota > Flavobacteriia > Flavobacteriales > Flavobacteriaceae > Aquimarina > Aquimarina macrocephali. The sequence continues at coordinate 824,022 of NZ_CP151795.1, read as the reverse complement.
TACATATAGTTTTTCTGATTTACTATGTTCTTTGTCAGAAGAATAAATGTGTTGTAATATGATATTTATCATGTTTTTTCTAAGACACAATACTTTTATTAGCGTTGTGAATTCTCAATGGATATACATACTCATCTATTTGCACTTTCTCATCAAGAGAAACCCAGAATAAGGTTTACCTAACCTTACGCCTATTTATTTCCTATTAATCATTTTAACGCTATAATTTATGCCTAGATATCATTCATTGGGAGAGATCCCTCATAAAAGACATATCACTTTTGATAACCCTAAAGGAGGGTTGTATCAAGAAGAATTATTTGGAACAGCTGGTTTTGCCGGGATGTCATCACTTATCTATCATCTATACCCTCCCACAGTAGTTTCAGAAATTAAAAGAGGTAAAGATGTCACTCCAAAAATTGCTATCGATAAAAACATGAAAGCAATGAGTTTTCAGGGATTTTCACTTCCTAAAGGAGAAGAATTTCTGGAAAGCAGAAAAATACTATTTACAAATAACGATTTAAAGATAGGTCTGGCTGCTCCCATAGCATTTTCGCAAGATTATTTTTATAGAAATAGTGATGCAGACGAAATGTTATTTATCCATGTTGGTTCGGGAACATTAAAAACAATGTATGGTAATATTTCTTTTAAATATGGAGATTATTTGATCATACCAAGAGGAACAACTTATCAGATAGATTTTGATACCGAAACCAATAGAATATTATTCATCGAATCATCAAGTGCAATAGAATCACCTAAACGTTACAGAAATAATTACGGGCAGTTTTTAGAACATTCTCCGTTTTGTGAACGTGATTTTAGATTACCACAAAATTTAGAAACTCATGATGAAAAAGGAGAGTTTAAGATCATTTCTAAAAAACAAGATGTATTATGGGAATATACCTATGGCAATCATCCTTTTGATGTAGTTGGTTGGGACGGATTTAATTATCCATTCGCTTTTTCAATTTTTGATTTCGAACCTATAACGGGGCGTATACATCTGCCACCACCAATACATCAGCAATGGGAAGCAGCAGGATTTGTAGTCTGCTCTTTTGTACCGCGATTATATGATTATCACCCTAAAGCAGTTCCAGCGCCTTACCATCATAGTAATATTGATTCTGAAGAGTTGCTGTATTATGTAGATGGCGATTTTATGAGCAGAAATAATATCCAAAAAGGTCAGATTACACTACATCCAGGAGGTATTCCTCACGGGCCTCATCCGGGAGCAATAGAACGAAGTGTTGGTAAAAAATCGACAGAAGAACTTGCGGTTATGATAGATCCTTTTAATCCTGTTATGATTACAGAAGAAGCAATGAATTTACAAGTAGATGATTATTATAAATCCTGGAAAACCGAATAGGGTTTTCTTTTAAAAACTTAAAGATATGCCAGATTTAAAAAATATAGAAAATTATAAATATAGTTTAGAGAAAATATTTCCTGAAGCTGAAGATTTTTTACCACTTTTAGGAACAGATTACGTAGAGTATTATGTGGGGAACGCAAAACAAGCAGCCCATTTTTATAAAACAGCACTTGGATTTCAATCTTTGGCCTATGCTGGATTAGAGACCGGTCTAAAAGACAGAACATCTTATGTTGTGGTACAAGATAAAATACGTTTGGTCTTTACAACACCGATGCCAAGTGGTGAGAGCAAAGAAATATACGATCATATTCAAAAACATGGAGATGGAGTCAAAGTTATTGCATTATGGGTCGAGGATGCACGTAAATCCTGGGAAGAAACTACAAAAAGAGGCGCAAAATCTTATTTTGAACCAAGAGTAGAAAAAGATAAAGATGGAGAAGTAGTGCGATCAGGAATACATACCTACGGAGATACAGTGCATATTTTTGTAGAACGTAAAAACTATAATGGAACATTTCTTCCAAAGTTTGAAAAATGGGAATCTCATTACAATCCAACAAGTTGTGGTTTAAAATATATCGACCATATGGTAGGTAATGTAGATTGGGGTCAAATGAATGTTTGGGCAAAATTCTATAACGAAGTGATGGGATTTGCAAACCTGATTACCTTTGATGATAATGATATTTCTACAGAGTATACTGCTTTAATGAGTAAAGTAATGACCAATGGAAATGGAAGAATTAAGTTTCCGATAAATGAACCTGCCGAAGGCAAAAAGAAATCTCAGATTGAAGAATATATTGATTTTTATGGAGGTGCAGGATGCCAACATATCGCAGTAGCTACCGATGATATTGTTTTTACAGTTAGCGAAATGAAAAAAAGAGGGGTAGAATTTTTATACGTGCCAGGAACATATTATGATACTGTTGGCGATCGTGTAGGAGAAATAGCAGAAGATATGAAACTCCTTAAAAAACACGGGATTATGGTGGATAGAGATGATGAAGGATATTTGCTTCAGATTTTCACCAAACCATTGACCGATAGACCTACATTGTTTTTTGAAATCATTCAACGTAAAGGAGCCCAATCTTTTGGAAAAGGAAATTTTAAAGCTTTGTTTGAATCTATAGAAGCAGAACAAGCAAGGCGAGGAACACTATAGAAATGCATTTATAGAATAGACTGCCCTTTAAAGAAAAACGTTACATTATTAAAGATAGGAGGGGTTATACCATCTTTGTCGTAATAATCTTTACAGGGCAGGCTTTTTGAGCCTGCACACAATCATCATAAATGGTATTATCAGGAGATTTTAAGGTATGAAACCCTTTTTTATCTGTAGCGTGCAGTAATACCGTTTTCCCATCTTTTTTAGACATCTGAAACTGGGTAGGTGCCATTTCTACACAGTAATTACAACCAATACATTTTTCGCGCTGTAAGGTAACTACTACCATTATTCTTGAACGATTTTATAAAGTTTATCAGACGGGCGTATTCTAAAATTAGTGGGGATAGTGCACGAATCTCCTTTTTGTGCAGTATCTAATCGCTCATCGTTTACCATCATCTCTTTGAGTTCAAATTCTTCTACTCCCGTTGTTGGGCCTGTAATTAAAATGGTATCTCCTAGTTTAATATCATAAGCTTCAATTTTAAACTCTGCGATACTGGGCTTAGGAAAAAAGTGAACACCTTTACCGATATACACTTTCTTTTGTGTGGCTTTGGATCCGGAAACATCACTCCATTCTCCTAATTTTTGTCCTAAATAATACCCACTCCAAAAACCTCTGTTATATACTTTTTCTAACTCCTTCATCCAATGATCGACCTTCGTTTTGGTAAAAACTCCATCGGCACAGGCATCTATAGCTTCGCGATAGGTTTTAATTACTTTTGCCACATATTCGGGAGCTCGCCCTCTACCTTCAATCTTTAATACTTTGGCTCCTGTATCTATAACCTGATCTAAGAAATCTAATGTGCATAAATCTTTAGGAGACATGATATACTCATTATCCAATTCCATTTCAAAACCGGTTTCCTGATCTACAACACTGTACTTCTTTCTGCAATTTTGTTTGCAGGCACCACGGTTGGCAGATGAATTGTGTGAGTGTAAACTCATATAGCATTTACCAGACACGGCCATGCAAAGTGCTCCATGTCCAAAAATTTCAACTTCAACTAACCTTCCCGAAGGGCCTTTAATTTGCTCTTTCTCTATCTGATCACAAATTTTCTTTACCTGTCGTAAACTCAATTCCCGACTCATTACCATAGTATCTGCAAATAGGGAATAAAATTTTACCGTTTCAATATTGGTAATATTGATTTGAGTAGAAATATGAACTTCCATATCGATCTGTCTAGCATAGGCTATAACAGCTTGATCCATGGCAATCACAGCAGTCAGATTTGCCGACTTGGCAGCATCTAATAACGTTTTTATAATCGATAAATCATGATCATAAATTATGGTATTAAGCGTGAGGTAGGTACGTACATTTTTTTCGGTACAGCGACGAGCTATTTCAGGTAAATCAGCAATCGTAAAATTTATGCTGGCTCTGGCTCGCATATTTAATTGATCTACTCCAAAATAAACAGAATCTGCTCCATTATCAATAGCAGCTTGTAAAGATTCAAAATTACCTGCCGGTGCCATTAATTCCATTGTTCCTGTAGGGGTCATATTTTCTTCATTAATTCAAGTGCAAAAATACATTATTTCCATCTTTTTTTGAAGTGAAAACTTGTGCACTAAGAGTAATTATTTTTAAAACGCAAATGTATGTTATTTACTGAGTAAAAATGATATTTAAAATCATTCTTTTTTATTCTTTTTGTTAGCGATAATATGTTGATTTTTAAGTGTATAAAAACAATTGTTTTTAAGGCATGAAAGGTCTAATCCAAGGAATGATAAAAGTCATATTTAGCCCTTTTTCTTGTCGATATTTTTGTTACATAATTCAAAATTCTTTCAAGATGAAAAATGTAATAATTACTGTATTGGTTGTACTATTAGGAGTGACTAATTTTGCGTACGCGCAAGAAGAATCAAATGATAATGCTGATTTTAGCAAATGGCAGATCAGACTAAGAGGAATCGTTGTATCACCAGATGAAAGTGCTACAATAGAAACCATAGGAGGTGACGTAGATATTTCTACTGCTATTGTTCCAGAATTAGATATCACTTATTTCTTTACCGAAAACTGGTCTGCAGAATTAATTTTAGCAACGACAAAACATGATGTGAAAGCTGTGGGTACTGCTGCAGGAAACATAGATTTAGGAGATGTGTGGTTATTGCCCCCTACTTTACTTGGGCAATATCATTTTACCGGCGGTAATTTTGTTCCTTACCTTGGTGCAGGGCTTAATCTAACTCTTTTTTATGGAGCAGATGAAGGACCTGTGGCGGATGATGTTGATTATGATACTGCTGTAGGTTTTGCATTTCAGGGTGGTTTTGATTTTATGCTTAATGACAAATGGTTTATAAATGTTGATGTTAAAAAAGTATTTTTAAGTACTGATGCTACGGTTAATGCTACAACTGCATTAGGAGCAACTGTAGGAGCAGATGTAGATATTAATCCATGGATATTTGGAGCTGGTATAGGTATTAAATTATAAATAAATACAAGTTATATCATGTAAAAACCGCTTAACATTTTTATTAAGCGGTTTTTTGATTAGCTATAATATATACTCAAATAAATTGGTGACTATTTATTTCCTAACATTAATAGTTCATTACAAACTACCTCTGTGATATATCGTTTTTGACCTTCTTGATCTTCATAGCTACGAGAGGTAAGTTTTCCCTGGATAGCGATCTCTTGTCCTTTGTTTACATATTTATCTACGATATCTGCAATTTTACCCCAGGCAATGATATTATGCCATTGGGTATCTGTGATTTTATCGCCTTCTTTGTTATAATAATGATCGTTTGTTGCAATAGAGAATTTAACGAGTTTTTTACCAGATTCAAGACTTACGATTTCTGGTTCTTGTCCTAAGTTTCCAATCAACTGTACTTTGTTTTTTAGCGTGTTCATAATTTTAATTTTACGTGTTAAACAGTTAATACCTTGTCCTGAATGCGTTTCAGGAACTTTTTAATGAGTATCGAATTTATAAACTTCTTGTATTGTATAAGAAAAGCTTGTTTAAATTCAACACTGCAAACATAAAGTGGGGTCTCACGTAGATTCGGTTAGGAAGTGTTTATTTTCGCTTGTAGTCATTTGTAGTCGTTTGTAAATAAATAAAAATATTGATTATCAGGTGTTTGTGATGTTTTTTTAAAACTGAATTTTTTATTCTAAAAAGTGTATTTTTAAAACAAATTATAAAAATAAGCACAATAGGTGTGTTTATTTACTTGTTGTAAAACATTCTAAAAATGAATATCTCCATTAGATTTATCGGAATTTTATTCTCTTGCTTTTGCTCCTGTAAAAGTTTAAATGATGAAAAAGAAAGGCAAATAGAAGAAAGCTCAATTCTGTCCGATGATAAAGTAGTGATATTATTAAATTCTGATCATAACAAATGGCTTCATGAAAATTATGGGTATCAAAAATGGGAACCTAAGGAAAACGAAATCATATCTATCCAAGAAATCATTGACAAAGCTATCAAAAATGAAGAATTTGACTTTTTAAAAAAGCCAATTAAGGAGAGCCTTAATAAGTATTACAAACAATATATCCCGTATATCAATAAAAAAGGAGAGAAAGTAATTGAAATTAATGCCTTTTGCGAAATTTTGGAAATTCCACCTTTACCCGAAAGCAAATCAAAACAGTGGACAAAAATGGATTGGAAAAATGAATATGTAATGGTTGATGATGGAGGAACTTGTTATTGGCAAATAACCATTAATATTGACAAAAAGACTTATGAAAACTTAATGGTAAATGGAGTGGGATAAAAAACGCTTTACAACATTATATATGAAATCAGAGCAAAGTGTAGTGTTTAATCGAAAGGTCGTTTCCTTTTTGTGATGGCGCTAGATTTTTATAAATTAAACAAGAAATAAAAATACGCAGATAAATAGAATGGTTCAGGCTTGTTTGCATTGCTCCGATTCATATATTTGGCGTTGTGTGTAATTGCGAAATAAAATTGGAAATCACAAAGAAAGACATAGAAAAACTAATTGAATTGAGAAAAGGAGACACTTTTCTAAATCATTTGTGGAATGTCTTTTCTCGTGACTTTAGACCAAAAGGAGAAATTAGGAGAAATGAAATAAAGGTTTGGAACCAGAATTTATGGAATAGTGCCTTCTATCCAATTTTTAAATTCGAACTGAACGTAAATAATCACCTGATAAACATAACGGATAAATTAAATCCAATTGGAAAAACTTTAATTGGACTATTCTCAATAGGAATTCTCTACTTTGTTTTGACTAATGTTTCGCCTGATTTTGATTTTCTAGAAAATTGGTTGCCAATTTTAATTGGTTCCGTTTTCTTACTGATTTTAATAACAGTTTTTCGCAAACTCTATCTATTCGAGAAAAAAAATCAACTTGAAGAAATATATGAAATATTAGATATTGAAATTGAGAAAAAGCAACCTGAAAAGGAATGGTCATTAAAAAACATATTGATTAGACTGTTCACTTATCCTTTTTGCCTGTTTTTAATTGGTATTAATATATTTTTACTCATCCCTAAGGGACAATTTATTATGGCATTATGTAGCTTTGGATTTGTTATGTTTTATTTAGTTACGGATTTGAAAATGATATTTCGAAAAAAAACTACTGGCAACAAGGTATAAGAAAACATAGGGCTTTTGGGCATAATCGAAAGGTCTGTGTTTATTTGAGAAGTCGCCAAATATAAAATTTGGTATTTACGAAAAATGATAAAAGCAAAATATTTATATTTGGCTTAGTACCAACCCGAAACGTATCGCTTATCACCTGCCCTACGTTTCTTATACTAAACGTTAGCTACAATTTGAATGAACATTAAGATAATAATTATAATCGTCCTGACTTTTATATGTTTTGAATCATATTCTCAAAACATTTATTCAGCATTACATCACGATAGGCCTATTGATTTAAGAGAAAACTCAAATGTTTCACAAATTACTTCTACAAATACATTCTATAACTCAAATGGAATGGAAATACATAAAGAAGTCTCAATCATAAATGAAAATCGAAGACTTGTTTCTGAGATGAGATATGACGAAACAGGAAAATTAGAAGCAAGACTTTCTTTTAAATATGACTCAACAAAAATAAAAAGTACTTCCGGCAAATTTGAACGTTGGAACAAATATAATGGATACACATCCGAAATATCAACCTTTGAATATAATGAAAAAGGATTTTTAATAAAGATTAATACTAGAAATAAAAACAATGTTTTATTTAGAGAAATTTTTTTAATAAATAATGAAAAAGGTCATCCGGTTGAATTAAAGTTAAAAGAGAAAAATTTTAATTTTTCAGGTAAAGAAATTGCTGAATATGACTATATAAACAATATTTCAAAAACAAAAGTGCTTGACGAAAATGGAAAAGTTATTTCTACAAATAAAAGCCAAATTGATTTTTTGATTAGAAAATACCCGAATTCAGAATATAATGAACTTGGAAATTTGATTAAATCTGATAACTATGAGTATGAGTATAAATATGATAAAAATTCAAATTGGACTAAACAAACTATTTATAAAATAGTTAATGGAAAAAGAAAAAAAAATCGAGTCTTCAAAAGGAAAATAAAATATCGGAAACAAAGACAGTAGCTACCACTGTATATAGTAAATAGGGCGATTAATTTTTAACCAAAAGGTTTGCCTTTATTTGCAATAGTTGTCAAATATTTTGTTTCGGGATTAAAAGAAAAAATTAAAGCAAAATACAAAAGATTTGACTTGTGACTAAACCGAGAATAATTGCTTGTTTTCGGCCCAACTTGCCATATATTTAACGTTGTGTTCAATGAAATCAAAATGAGTAAATTTGAAGAAATTGAATCTAAAATAGATTGGCTACTTGAAGAATCAGGAATGGGACTTCAGGGAATTAACATGAATGATTTGAAATGATTATTTCTGCTAGAATCACAATATTGTTTAACATTGATAGAAAGAATAACAGGTATGATTAATTTTAGATCTAAAATAGAAATCGAAGATATTTCGGTTTGGATGGATGGCGGTTCAATCACACTGAAATGCAGGAATGAAAATGATCAATATTTTGAGATTGAATTTGTTCAAAATGTTTCTTGGAGCTTATACGAATCTCAAAACATTCCTGGAAGGATCTATCTAGACAAAGAATTAATTAACCAAAGGTCTAATTTAGAAACTGAAATTATCAATGGGTTGATCAAAGCTGAGTTAAAATCTAGGAATTCCTTAGACCAAAGGATGTTAAACGAGAAACTAGAATATGTCAGTTCTGAAGGATATTTGACTGATCAAGTAAAAATTAGAAGAGTAAAAAGAACATAACAATTTAAACCAGTTAATAGAAGCCATGAGCAAGACTTTATTTGCAATCTTGATTATTATATTAGCTGGATATCATATCCCTTCAAATGCACAGTATCAAGAAAAAAATGATCTTCAAACTATAATTAGTGAATTTGGGAATAAGATTAAAAAAGATGTAGAGGATGATAATGTCAAAGGGAGTATCTCTGCTGTTATAGTAAAAGGAGATCAAATCATTTGGTCAGGTGCTTATGGATTATCAGATATTGATAATAAAACAAAGGCCGATTCTACCACCATTTATCGTACAGGTTCAATCTCTAAATCCTTTACTGCATTTTTAATGATGCAATTGGTTGAAGAAGGAACGATTAAATTAAATGATCCCATAGAGAAATATTTACCAGAAATTAAAGAGCTAAAAGGATATTCAAATGCGACTAAAATTACATTTCAACAACTTGCAAGTAACACCTCTGGATTAATTAAAGAACCTGAATTAAAAGATGCCGCATCTGGTCCAATTGAAGATTGGGAAAGTAAGATTTTACAATCAATTCCAAAAACATCGTTCATATCTAAGCCGGGACAAGAATTTAGTTATTCTAATATCGGGTTTGGAATTTTGGGATTTGCTCTTTCTCGAGCGGCAAATAAGTCATTCATCGAATTGGTTAAAGAGAGAATATTTAAGCCATTAAATATGACCAATAGTTTTTTTGTAGTGCCAGAAAATAGGATGGTTGATCTTGCAAAAGGGATGAAATATGAATCAATCGGTGAAATTAACACCAAATCTGAATTGGAACATATGGGCCGAGGATATAAAGTGCCAAATGGCGGTATTTATTCTACGCCAAATGATTTGGCAAAATTCATTGCCAGTACTATGGGATATAAGGCAATATTAAGACAGGAAAGTCTAGCCACAATGCAAAGCAAACAAACGCCAGATGGAAAATACGGCTTGGGCTTTTTTCTCTATCAGGATAGCACAATTTCAACAGTTGGACATCCTGGAGCAGTTGCAGGATACAATTGCTCTCTTCTTTTTGAAAAGAAAAGTCAGTACGGGGTGATCCTAATGAGAAATTATAATAGAGGATTAACAAATTTAAGTTTGCAATCAAAGATTTTATTACGAAAACTGAAAAGTCTATAAATAATAAATGCACAATACAAAAGACGTTAGGAACAATTAGAAAAAATGAAATTCATTCAATTAATATCAATCTTTTCAATCTTATTTTTAGGATGTAATTCATTAAAGAATGTTAGTGAGAATAAAACAAATTCAAATTTCGACATTAAGTTTATCGATTATTTATTTAAAGATTATAGTGGAAGTAAACCAAGTGCAAGTATTATTGTAATAAAAAATGGAGAAATTGAGTTTGCAAAAAGTTATGGATACGCAGATTTAGAAAATAAAATACTCGCAACACCAAAAACAAATTATCGAATTGCTTCGGTCACAAAACAATTTACAGCATTGGCAATAATGATTTTGATAAATCAAAACAAACTATCTTACGAAACAAAACTTACCGATATATTTCCTGAATTCCCTAAATATGGAAAAGATATTACCATAAAACATATTTTGACACACCGTTCTGGTTTAGTAAAATACAATCGTTTTGTCGAGAAAAATAGAACAGAACAAATGTTGGACAAAGATGTATTAAACGGACTTTTGAAAACCGATAGCACGTATTTCTATCCCAACACAAAATATGCATATAGTAATACTGGTTATGCTGTTTTGGCTCAAGTCATTGAAAAAATATCTGGAATGTCATTTGCAAAGTTTATGGAAAAGGAAATATTTCAACCATTAAATATGACTAATTCCAGAGTTCTTGAAATAGATAAAGAAATTAAAAATCGAGCTTACGGTTATCTAGTTAAAGACACTGCGATAACTGCGAAAGACCAAAGTATGACAAGTGCTATTCAAGGAGATGGAGGTGTTTATTCATCTGTTTTAGACTATTATAAATGGGACAAAGCATTGTATTCTGATAAACTGATTTCACAAACTGAATTAGATAATGCTTTTTACAATTACGATGAAAACGGAAAATCTAATGAAAATGGCTACGGATATGGTTGGATAGTCAATTACGACAAAGGAGTTAAGATTTTGCAACATGGTGGTTCATCAACTGGTTTCGGAAGTCATGTCATTAGAATACCTAGTGAGAATATTTCTGTAGCAATATTTACCAACCGAAATAAAAAAGGACAAGAATTACCAAATAGAGCAAAAGCTTTAATAAGTCATTTTACAGATGGTAAATTTAAAATGCCATTTGAGATAGTTTTAGAAAAGGAAATAGACCAGAATGGAATTACTGACGGAATTGATTTGTACAACAGAATCAAAACAGATACTCTAAATTATAATGTATCGAAAGGTGCACTATTCAATTTCGGAATTAGCTACATTAACGCTAATAAAAAAAATGACGCATTACAACTGTTTTCAGTTTTAGAAAGTGATTATCCAGACTATTTTGGTGGATATTATGGAACGGCTGTAATTTATCAACAAGAAAAGAAGATAGAAAAAGCAATAGAATATTTTGAAAAAACAATTGAACATTGTACAGAAAATGAAAAATGGGCATCAGAGCATTCCCAAAAAATGATTAATGAACTTTCGGAATAAAACTGAGCCTGACATAGTATGTAAAACATAGCTGATGAGTGCTAAGTCGAAAGGTTAGTGCTTTTTTATGCTATGTTTCATACACAAACCGTTGTGTTTAATTGTATTAAAATCAAGTGAAGAAATGCAATCTGAAATAAGCAAGACAAGGCGAGAATATATTAAACGAATAAATTACGTATTGGATTTTGTTGAAAAGAATCTTGATGCAGATTTATCACTTGAACAGCTATCCGAAAAAGCCAATTATTCATTGTATCATTTTCATAGAGTATTTTCAGCTATTGTAGGTGAAAATTTAAACGAATTCATCAATAGAAAGCGAATAGAACGTATTGCATCTATCTTACTAGTGGATAGTAGTAAATCTATAAAGGAACTTGCTTACAGTTATGGTTTTAATAGTGAAAGCTCATTTTCAAGGTCATTTAAAAAATATTATGGTATTAGCCCTACTGTGTTTAAATCGGAAGGAATAAGTGTACTTAGCAAGATTGGTATAGAACCTCTAACAATGGAAAAATACATTTGCAGCATTGATAACATTAAAAAATGGATTGATATGAATGCTCAAATAACAGTAGAAGAATTGTATGAGATAAAACTTGCTGGTATAATGAATATTGGAGAATTTGATAAAATTGGTGATATGTATCAAAGATTAATAGAATGGGGAACTCAAAAAGAAGTGTTGAGTGTGTCTGATTTTAAGGCAATTACCGTGTATCACGATAACCCCAATGTGACCCAGACTTCAAAAGTAAGATATAGTGCGTGTGTTACCATTAATAAGGATATCGAAGCAGAAGGAGAAATCAGACCACTTGTGATCCAAAAAGGTATTTATGCTATCGGACATTATGAAATTAAAGCAAAAGATTTTTCAAAAGCATGGGAGAGTATTTGTATATGGGTGATAGAGAATGAGTATAACTTTAGAGATGGAGATTATTTTGAAGTGTATCATAATGATCATAAAACTCATCCTGAACAAAAATTTATAGTAGACATATGTATCCCTCTTGAAAAAAGCAATAAAATTAAATTTGATAAAACTGATAAGACATTAAATAAGGGGAACTTATCCAATTATAGAAAGCAAATCAGTGAAGGGCAGATACAAAAGGATTATAGTCAATTGATAAATTACATCAAAGAATTAAGGACCTATTTTCGTAATGAATATGCTTCAGATTTTATAATAGGAAATATTTATCAAGGAAATATGGATTTTTCCTATTTTTCCTTGACTACTCAGGAATTGAAAAAACAAAAATTAAAATTTGTCATAATATTCAATCATAAGATGATGCGATTTGAAATTTGTTTATCTGGTCAGAATAAAAATATTAGGAAGAAATATTGGGAGGTATTTAAAGACAGTAGTTGGGATAAATACCATTTGGCAGAATCAATTAATAGCAGTCTTTCTATTATAGATCATATAATAGTGGAAAAGCTTAATTTTGATAATAGAAGTGTCTTAACAAAGCAAATTGAAACCGAATCATTAAAATTTATAAATGAAATTAGAGATATTCTCGAATGATAAAAACGACACTATACACAGAAGGTTAGCAAATACACAAAAAACAATATTGAGAGTAAACTAATTAAATGAAAAATCAAAATAAATTAGAGATAATAGGATTTATAATTTTAGTAATCGGAGGAGTTTTATTTCTAATCGACAACTTCTTGAATTTAGAATTCTTAGACCCAATACTAGAAGTTAGAGAAATCATTTTATATTTTGGACTTGCGATTTGGGCATTAGGATTGATGAAAAAAGAAAACCTCAAAAGAAAAAACTCAGAAAGAAAAGCAAATGGAAATATCGATAAGACCGGTAACATTAAGTGAATTGGAGATAATTTATAAAATTGAGGAAAATGTATTTTCCCCAATGAACTATCCACTATTTGTAATTAGACAGTATTATGATTTATTTTCAGATTATTTTCTTGTTGCCGAAAATGAAGAAAAGGAAATAGCAGGATATGTTCTTGGAGGAATTAATCCTAAAGAGAAAGTTGGCTGGATACTCGCTCTGGCAACTGAAAAGAGGTTTAGAAAACAAGGAATAGGCCTAAAACTAGTTTCGACCGTTATAAAAAAAATTAATGAGTTGGATATTGGCAGTATTATTTTGACCACCGAACCAGATAGTCCTGCAGTTGATTTTTATAAAAAAATAGGGTTCGAGATTATTAAAAATGATTCAAACTATTACGGAGGTAATTCACAACGAGTACTAATGGAATTAAAATAAAAGAATTTCTACATTTTTGATATAAATAATCCAGGAATATATGATAAAAATAAATAGAGAGAATTTTCGCGTTCTTGTCAACAAAACAAAAGTGTAATCACTAAACAAAACATTGTAAATTCTTTGATTTAACTGCTGTAAAATGAGTAAATTTAGAATCCATAAATAAAGATTTTGGTACAACCTATTCTTGATTAAGATGTAGGTCATAGTTTTCTATTCTGTATGTAGTAAAGTCTTTAAATTTTAAGATAAAAACAAGATATGCTATATACAATAATAGGAGCAGGAATCGGAGGATTAACCACAGCTTTAGCTTTTGAAAAATGTGGGATAGAGTATCAGATATTCGAAAAAGCTCCTGAGTTAAATGAAGTAGGGGCAGGGATTTGGCTCGCTCCAAATGCTTTGCAGGTGTTCGAATGGCTTGGGATACTAGACGATGTTGTAACAAAAGGAAATTCTATCGATAGAGTAACCGTAGGTACATCTGATCTGTCGCCTTTATCAGATAGTTTTCAACATGATGTAAAAGACAAATTTGGGTACTCTACCATTGCTATTCATAGAGCAGAACTTCAGAAATTATTACTTCAACAAGTTCCAAAAGAAAAAATTCATTTGGGAAAATCGTTTAAAGAATTTAAAGAAGCAGAAGAGGGACGAATCCTGGTTACTTTTAATGATGATTCTAAGGTCAAAACTGATTTTTTAATTGGTGCCGATGGAATTAATTCTAAAATACGAAATCAGCTTTTTCCATCAAGCAAAACAAGATATTCTGGCCAGACCTGTTGGAGAGGGATCGCAGATTATACGATGGATGCTGATTTTGAACACAGAGGAATAGAACTATGGGGAAATCAAATTCGATTTGGAATCTCAAAAGTAGCCAAAGATAAAGTGTATTGGTTTGCAGTCTCATTAAGCAAGCCAAATCAGAAAGATGATGATACATTGATAAAAGATAAGCTGTTGAAAACATACGCTAATTTTCATCCATTAGTCAAAGAACTCATCGCAGCTACATCTCAAGATAAAATAGTGAGAAATGATATCAGTGATTTAATACCACTTAATCATTGGTATAAAAACAACATTTGTCTAATTGGAGATGCAGGTCATGCCACAACTCCAAATATGGGGCAGGGAGGAGCACAAGCTATCGAAGATGCTTATTATTTGAGTAACCTTATTAAAAACGAAAATAATACGAATGTTTTCAGGCTATTTCAGGAAAAACGAAAACAAAAAGTAAATACAATAGTAAAACAATCCTGGGCTACAGGAAAAATGGCACATTGGAAATATGGAAAAGGAATGAGGAATTTTATACTAAAAAGTATTCCAAAAAACTTGATTCAGAAAAAAATGAATGAGATGTATCAATTAGAAAAAGTATATTAACTTTATATAATAATATAAATGCAGGATAAGAATATTGAAGTAATAATTAACGATAATACAAAACTATAAAAATGGAATCACCAAGTAGCATTACCATCAACGGATATAACCATGTTTCTTACCATTCTGATGTTTTCTCTGAAGAAGAGTTAGTTTTAAAAAGTAAATCATTTTATGATTGGTTAGACAAAAGGAGATCTGTGCGAGATTTTTCTGACAAACACGTTCCAAAAGAGGTTATTGAGAATCTTATCAAAAGTGCTTCTACTGCTCCATCTGGAGCACATAAGCAGCCCTGGACATTTTGTGCCATTTCTAACCCTGCATTAAAAACTCAAATCCGTAGAGAAGCAGAAATCGAAGAAAAAACCAACTATGGGAATAGGATGAGTGAACGATGGAAAAAAGACCTCGAACCACTAGCTACCGATATGAACAAACCTTTTTTAGAAATCGCTCCCTGGTTGATTATAGCATTCAAAAAAGCATATGAATTCGAAGAAAATGGTGATAAGCATAATAACTATTATGTGAATGAATCTATAGGGATTGCGTGCGGAATGTTAATCTCTGCAATTCATAATGCTGGATTGGTGACATTGACCCATACCCCAAGTCCTATGAATTTTTTGACAAATATCCTTAAAAGACCAGCTAATGAAAGAGCTTTTTTATTACTCCCAGTTGGCTATCCCAAATTTCCTGCCTATGTGCCGGATTTAAAAAGAAAAGGATTGAATGAGATGACCGTTTTTTATGAATAAAATTAAAAACCTAAAGTAGAATTACTCTTTGTAATAAGGAAAAAAATCGAATTATTTCATAACCTGGATTAGAGATTTATGCACTAATCTTTTCGAAGACGCAATAATTTCTGGATTGATCATTACAATAATACCCTGCATTATTCTTTTTTTTGATTTTTTCGCCTACAGGCGGAAACCCTAAAAGAGTCAACATATTTTCAATATTCGACAAATCATTAACCGAAGTATGATTAAAAGAAATATGAGAATAATCACTATGGATATACACATTCGAAATATTTTGAATCTGCAATATTTCCTTTTTTAGGGCTATAGCGCAATTATTGCATTTTAGATTTTGAATAGGGATTGTATTTCTAAACACCATAACAATTGTATTAAAATACTCTTGATAAATTAAATCCAAAGAAAAAATCTCCACCTAACCAATTATCGATATAACCACAGCTAGAATCTTGTTAATGTTTGATATTGATTTCATAATTTGTGTGTTTGGTTTATATTTATTTTAAATTTTGTCTCATGCTTTTGTCTTTTGATAATTTTTTTGAGAAAAAGTTACAAAATCTTGTGCCTTTTTTATGAGTAGAATCTCTAGAGGAAAAAAGAGGTTTGGGATAACTTTAAAAAGAAATAGTCATGTATGATAATGTGTAATCTGTAAAGTAGAAATGATACTATTTGAAACAAAAAAGCTGTTTGTGAGACATCTAGAGGATAGTGATCTAGAATCTTTTTATGATATGCAAGGCAACCCTAATGTAATGCGATATATCAAAAAAACGATGAATTTTGAGGAGAGTAAGCAAGAATTGAATCGTTTTATTGGGTATTATAAGGATACGGATATTTTTTTTAAAATCTGGGCAGTAATAGAACGTAATAGCGATCAATTAGTAGGTATATGTGGAGTATATGAAAATGATAGATCAGAATTTGAAATAGCTTATCGGTTAAGAGAATGTTTCTGGGGAAATGGATTTGGTAGAGAAATAGCAAAAGGATTGTTTGGATACTGTTTTGACCAAATTAAATTAGATGAGTTAACTGCATACGCAAGTAAAGATAATATAGGTTCTATACGTATCCTTGAAAAAGAAATGAATTATGTTGAAGAATTTTATGCAGAAAAAGAAAATAGTATAGAACGAAAATATAGGTTAAGAAAATAGAACACCTGATGATACCGATGAATTAAGATATCATATTAAAGAAGTTGAATACCTTTTTAGAGATATTAATTTTTTTTTTGACAAAGGGGGTAGGGTATCTAGAAAGTAAAGCGTTATAAAGAAGTAACAAATTTGTAAATCTGTAATAACACTAGAGTTTAAGGGACAAAATGAATTCTGTAATTCAGATTTTTTTAAATTTATAGATGGGAAGAATTATTTCTTCCCATTTTTTTTGATGTATAGTTTAAGATTTAAAATATAAATTCTTTTACACCTATTTGGCTGTCTATCGTTGCATCCTTATATTTTAACGTCCAACCCAGAGAATTAGTAAGGATATATATTTTCTGCAATTCACTAATGAGTCGATTTTGTGAATTGGTAACAAGTGTAGATTTTTTTACTTTTTTATCTAATTGCTCCATCACTATTTTACGTATAGCGTTATGATCTTCGGGGTTAAATTTATTAATAATCCCTTCTTCAATATCATGATATTTTATTTCCGGATTAATATTAACCTCTGCAGCAGGGATTCTTGTTATAGTAAGTGTTTTTGTTTCTTGATCAATAACATGTTCAATCTTTCTTAAGTCATAAGAGACTTGTACATTGGCATTAACCATTACAATTATTTTTTTCTTTGATGAGATTACTTTAAAATAGGTTTTGTCATTTTTATAAGTAATTATATCAGAAAAGTGTCCTTCTGTAACCACGAGCTTACCAACGTTTTTGATTTGATCCAGAATAAGACCAGAAGATGCTACTTCTGTTTTTTGGGTATTAGATTGATCAATAACATATTTGATTCCAAATACCAAGAGTGCTGTTAAAAGTGCACCGAGTAGAAAATTACGCATACATCTATAGTATCAAGTTGAGTATAAATGTACACAAAAAAATAGCCTTCTTATAAAGAAAGGCTATTTGTAATATAAATAAAAGAGTATTTTTTTAACGTTCCTGTGGTGGATATTTTTCTAAGATTGCAGTAACAATCTCATTCATTTTTTCTTGCTTTTTGTTCACATCCTTGGTTAATGCTGCAGAACCCATTCCTTGCCAGACCAATTCCTTTTTAGAGGCATCTATAAGGTCTATATAGAGAGTGCCTTCTGTAGTCGTAGAAACAGTATTGTATCCAGCTCCCCAGAACCATGGATTCCACCCCCATCCATAACCCCATCCATAGTTATTTTGATAGATGTTTACATTTTCCTTAGTCTTTGTAAAAATACTTACCAACACATCTGGATTTGCTGATTTTGCAAAACCTTTTGAGGTCATATCTGCTTCGATAGCACGCAGGATACGTTTTTTGTCAAGATCGCTAATTTCTGCTTTGTCGATTCCAGGCTTGTAAAATGCAAAGCTTTTATAAGTGTTAAAATCAGCCTGCTTATCATAATCCGAAGCAACACGCACTGTGGAGCAAGAACTAAGAGTTATGATAAGGATTAATGATAAAAGTGAAAAAAATTTCATAATCCTAGTTTTTTATAATATCAAATAGATTTTGTGATGATTGAGAAAGATAAATACATTTTATCAATCATTTAATGAGCATTTGATATACGTTTAACAATAGCTATATTCAATAAATTTAACCACAATAATCGTACCATGAGACAGATAGCAAATCTATTTTTTAGAATAACTATTTGTTTTTTTGTCATAGCCATACGGGCAATGCCTGCAACCACTCTCACAACAATAGCCTCTTCTTAGGTGATATTGTTCTGTAAAACAACGATACCCTTCTGGAGTGATATAATAATCTCCTTCTTTTGGAGTTAATACTTTTTTAGGATTGTCCATAAGTTACAAAAATAGTATCTTGCAGTTATATGCCCATTGTTGTTAACAAATATTTGATAGGTCGCCATTTTGTTGGTATCGCTCTTTGGCCTTTTATTGTGATTAATAATTCTTTCCTCAAAGAGGATGAAGTCTTTATTAATCACGAAAAAATCCATTTAAGACAGCAGGCAGAACTGTTAGTTGTACCTTTTTATTTTTTTTACTTTACAGAATATTTGTTTAGAGTTATTCAATATAGAAATTTACAGCAAGCCTATCGTAATATTTCTTTTGAAAGAGAAGCATATCTTAATGAAGATAACCTCGATTATCTCAAAACCAGAAAACTCTGGAGTTTTATTAAATATCGATAAATGCACATTTTTTCTTCGGAAACACCACTTTCAAAAAATCAATCAATTACGCATTCTATTTTGGACAAAGCCGGAGTGTTTCTTGATATCAAAAGAGAAGATCAAATTCATAAAGACGTTTCGGGTAATAAATTCAGAAAATTAAAATATAACCTTATTGAAGCTAAGAGGTCTGGTTGCACTACTGTACTTACCTTTGGAGGAGCCTATAGCAATCACATTGCTGCAACTGCTGCTGCAGGAGAAATCATGGGATTACAAACCGTAGGAATTATTAGAGGAGAAGAACTGGCCGAGGATCTTGAGAAAACACTATCAGAAAATGACACCCTTCGATTTGCTAGTGCTTCAGGAATGCGTCTTAAGTTTATTAGCAGAACAGCATATCGAGATAAAACATCTTTAGCTTTTTTAGAACAACTAAAGGATGAGTTTGGTTCATGTTATATTATCCCCGAAGGAGGAACTAATGATCTGGCTGTTAAGGGGTGTGGGGAAATATTAACTGCGCAAGATAGTGACTATGATGTTATTTGTTGTGCAGTAGGAACGGGAGGCACAATCGCAGGAATCATTAATAGTACAGAGCCTCATCAGACCGTTATGGGATTTCCTGCTTTAAAAGGTGATTTCCTCGACAAAGAGATTAAAAAATATACATCAAAAACCAATTGGAGACTCATTCATGAATATCATTTTGGAGGATATGGTAAAATAAACCAAGAAGGAGTTGAGTTTATGAATGTGTTTAGCGATCAGCAACATATTGCGTTAGATCCAGTCTATACAGTTAAGATGGTTTTTGGTATTTTTGACCTGGCACAAAAAGGTGTTTTTAAGAAAAATACTCGTATTTTAGCCATTCATACCGGTGGTTTGCAAGGGATAGCCGGAATGAACAAAAAATTAAAGAAAAAGAAACTACCCCTTATTACAATTGAATATTAAAATGAGGAAATTTATTGTATTGTTATGTATTGCTATGGTTATGATTTCTTGTGGAGGAAGCAAAAAGGTAACATCTTCGAGAACGCATAAACCTAAACCTAAACAAACGGTTATAACCAAGGCTGAACAAAGCCCTAAAAAAGTTATAGTAGAAGAGCATACTACCAGAAAACCACTTCCTGCATTGTCGTATACCGATAAAGTGCAACGCTATATTAATGAGTTTTCGGGTATTGCTAAAAGTGAAATGAAAACGTACGGGATCCCGGCTAGTATCACATTAGCACAAGGGATATTGGAGTCTGGAGCGGGATATGGAGATCTAACGCAAAGAGCAAGAAACCATTTTGGGATTAAATGTCATGATTGGGAAGGAGATCGGGTATATCATGATGATGATCGTTCTCAGGAATGTTTTAGAAAATACAATAAGGCAAGTGAATCATTTAGAGATCATTCTTTATTCTTAAAAGATAGAAAACGATATTCCAGACTGTTTACATTTAAGCAAAAGGATTATAAATCTTGGGCACGTGGTCTGCGTGAAGCAGGTTATGCTACCGATAAAAAATATCCACAAAAACTTATTGCCATTATAGAACGTTATGATTTAGATAAATTTGACGATGAGGTACTTGGCACAAAACCTTTAAGAAAAAGTAAAAAAAGCGAAGCTGTTGCGATTATAACTTCCATTTCTAATAAGGATGGCTATACAGTAAAAAAAGGAGACACTCTATATTCGATTTCCAGGAGATATAAAATCTCTGTAGAGGAACTCAGAGCATTTAATAATCTGGTCAATAATAATATCTCGGTCGGGCAAGTTCTTAAAGTAGCAGCTGCCGACGAAGAGGAAGAAGATTTTAATTAAGCATGATCTATAAAAGAAGTATTGCGCTATTTACAGCAGCGCAAAAAGTGATCCCGGGAGGGGTTAACTCACCAGTACGAGCCTTCAAAGCTGTAGGAGGAGACCCTATATTTGTTACAGAAGCCAAAGGAGCATATTTGTATGATGAAGATGGTAACCGATTGATAGATTATATCAATTCTTGGGGACCTATGATTTTGGGACATGCACACCCTCCTGTAGTTGATGCAGTTATTGATAAGGCCAAAAAAGGAACTAGTTTTGGAATGCCAACAGAAATTGAAACTCAGATTGCAGAACTTGCTGTTGCCATGGTACCTAATATCGATAAAATACGATTTGTAAACTCGGGTACCGAAGCCTGTATGAGTGCTGTACGATTAGCACGTGGATATACAGGAAAGGATAAGATTATTAAATTTTCAGGGTGTTATCACGGACATAGCGATTCTTTCCTGATCCAGGCAGGAAGTGGTGCCGTTACCTTTGGAAGCCCTAACAGTCCGGGTGTAACTAAAGGAACAGCACAAGATACTTTATTAGCAAGGTATAATGATTTGGATCATGTAGAACGTATTATCATGTCTAACAAAGGAGAGATTTCCTGTATTATTATAGAACCTATTGCCGGAAACATGGGATGTATCCCACCGGTAAAAGGATTTTTAGAAGGACTAAGGTCTTTATGTGATGCTCATGATATACTGTTAATTTTTGATGAGGTAATGACTGGTTTTAGATTAGCCAAAGGAGGAGCACAAGAACTTACAGGTGTAGATGCCGATATTGTTACTTTTGGTAAAGTAATTGGAGGAGGGTTACCTGTTGGAGCTTTTGCAGCACGTTCTGAAATTATGAATCACTTAGCACCTCTTGGACCAGTGTATCAGGCAGGAACCTTGAGTGGTAACCCATTAGCTATGGCGGCAGGATTGGCAATGCTTACCGAGTTGAATAATACCCCAGAGATTTTTAAAAGCCTGACCGATAAGACAGAATACTTACATCATGGAATTGCTAATGCCCTGGATGAGCATAATATCACTTATACGATCAATAGAATTGGTTCTATGATTTCGGTTCATTTTGCCGAGGATGCTGTGGTGGATTTTGATACTGCTGCAAAAGGCAATAACGATACTTTTAAGAAGTTTTTTCATGGGATGCTAGACAACGGTGTTTATATAGCACCAAGCGCTTTTGAGACCTGGTTTATAACCGAAGCACTTACTTATGAAGATCTGGATGAGACTATTGCTGTAGTACAAAAAGTAGCTAAAACACTTTAGAAGATAAACAAGATTAATTATTGACTGGGGTGTAAAACTCTTGGGGTTGTGATTTTTTCAAATTGAATTCCTCCAGTTCCCTGTATGAGGATATTTTTAGAAGTTAGCACTTCTTGATTTGTACGTAGTTTAACGGTTAAAGTATTTTCTCCTTTCTTTAATGGGACTCGAGTATAAAATATTTTTTTAGGTAAACTCTGCCAATTACGTGTATCGGCACCTTCGGTTAATGCATTAAAAACACCTAATAAAGCTCCTAAATCGCTATTTTGGTTTTTTACTATATATTCTGAAACTTTCTTTGTTCCTAGTCGCAAAGCTATTTTTCCGATCTCTCTAAATGTTCTGTCTTTTAAAGTTTTAAAAGCAATTTCTTCATAATCTTGTGTTAGTTCAAAGGAATATGATAAACTATCCACTTGTATCTCTGCATTATTGTATAGAGATTGCTGTCTCACATATTTAGGGTATGCAACATTAAAAATATCCAGATCAGAAAAATCAGAATTATTATCTCCTCCAGTTGGTATCGGTAATGGTAAATTTAAAGAGAGATCCTCATTGATAATGGTTAGAAACCCGATTTCGTTACCTGGCAAGATGGTAAACGTATAAAAGGTTTCATCTTTATAAGGAGCCAGTCCGTTTTCCCAAAAAATAATTGCTTCTCCACCTTCAGTGGACTTTTTAGGAATATAGGTAGTGTTTAATAGGTTTTCATAACGTTCTATTTCATCGGTAAATCCCATAACACTTGCTGTATGAAACATATCCTGGTAAAGTTGCTCGGGTATATTAACTCCAATATAAGTACCTTGGTTTTCTACAAACAAGTCTACAGCATTGCGATACGCAATAAATGCATTGTTTATATCTCCTGAAGCTTCGTATAATAGACCTTGCAATATATGAGCAAATGCATCATCATTATATCTATTCTTTTTCTCAGGAGGATAATTTTCATTTATTCTTTGTAGTTGTAATGAAATGCGTTTAGCTTCAACAATAGCTTCGTCGTATTTGTTTAAAAATATATAGTTAAGTGCTTTGTAATAGTGTATTGCAACTTTTTCAAAATCTTCACCTTTATATGTTTCTTTTTCGGGATTTAAAAGAATTCCCAGAACTTGATTTCCTATAGCTCTTTTATTAGATTCTATAAACAGATCTGCTTCGTTTAAAAGTTTATTACTTAAGGTATAATTACCTGCCAGGTATGCTAATTTCCCTTTTTCTAATAAGTATAGAAGATGATTTCTGGGTTTTCCTAAAAATTTATTTTTCTCAATTACCTCCATAGCACCTTCTACATCACCTTGTTGCACCTTTCCTTGAAAAAGTGCACTCTTGGTATGATAACTACCACAATTGCTAAGCAATATTGAAAGGCAACACAATAGTGTAGCACGAAAGATCATTTTTATATGGATCATGTTCAATTATCAAAAAAGCTTTCCTGAGAAAGCTTGGTGTTTTGTTTGAATTTAGAGTATCAAGAATTAGTTTTTAACAAACTTTTTTATTTTTTTATCTCCGATCCATACTTTCTCATTAGTCTGAATATTTGTTAGTTCCAGGTCGATTTGATAGTATACTACTTTGTCCCTTTTATGTGCATCGACTATAGAGTTAATATTACCTTGAAGCATATAATCTGCTCCGGTTTCTAATCCAAATTTTTTGACGGTAGATATAGAGGAATTGTCTTGTTGATCGGCACGTTCTGCTCTTAGTTCTTCACGCATTTTACCACCTTGTACTACTCTAACTTTTTGTCGTTGAATAAATGCCTTCTCTATATCTTTAATAAAGGTTTCACTTTCTATATGCTCATGTGATTTATTACGTATTAAACCAACTATAACCACCGGTTTTTTCCCTTTTTCCTGAACATGATCGGTTATCCAGTTTGCTGTAAGTACTTCTTGTGTTAGTTCTTCTGCTGCAAAGCGTGAATCAGTATCATTCCATCGTCCGCTAATATCAATTTGTGTATCCGGAGCTACACGTGTAATTTTTCTTGCGCATGAAGAAGTTAAAGATATTACCAGTAATACTGCTATAGCAGCGATTAATTTTCTCATTTTGTGATTTTTATTTAATGTACTTTAATTATTGTTTTTTTAATACTACTACCAAAGGATGCATGCTCCTAAAATTCCTAATGTTAACCAATTATACCCATACGATCTATGACCATAATAAGATCCATAGTCATAATATCTGGTATTTTCGATACGTGCTAATCTTCGTTCATGTCTCCAGTATGCTCTTTGTGATCTGTATTGTCTTCGTAATGAGCGTAGTTCTCTTTTTTCTTCAAGAGGATCAATAGCTTTATAGGTTTCCTGTGCAGTAGTACCTTGTTGTAATGTGTATTCCTGACTATTTTTTAAAAATCTATTCATAGCCACTTTATAATTAGGATTTTGGTCTTCTGCGAGTTGTGCCTCTTGTGTATACCCAATACACCCTATTATAACAAAAACGAATACTGAAAATATGTTTCTCATAATGCTTATAGATTAGTTTCCATACAAATATTACCTAATAGTAAATGACAATTTAAAAGCCAAAGGGTTGCATCATATGAGAAAATAATTTTCATATCTATGAAACTATTTTGGCTTTTCAATTTATATACACAACATTTAGTATTGATGTTACCCTATTCTAAAAATGTTAAAATTTGTCTAATCAAAATTTGTTAGGAGCGGATCAGGCGGTATTTCTAATTTTACATAAAAAAAACCAACGAAGTTAACTTCGTTGGTTTTTAATTGTTTCCAAAATGGAATAACTAGGCTATTGATTTACTGGCGTAGGAGCGAATAAATCGGGAATTGGATTTGGTATGTTAGCATTACTATCTAACTCATCCTGCGGATATAAAAATCGTTGTGGATTAATTGTGGTAGTGGTATTGTTTAAGGGAAAAGGAACAATAACATCACTATCGGATTTTAGTAATCTTCGAGCATCGTTAAATGGCATATAGGTACTAAACCCTGTTACATAACGTTCTTCGATAATCTCTCTTAAAATTGCTCTGTCTACCGCTATATTATCAGCATTTTCAATTCCTCCTGCTTGAAAATCTGCCAGAACATATGGGTCATAATTAAATGTATCAGCTGCATCGATAAGGTTAAATGCATTTCCAGAATCCAGATAAGTTCTTAATTCATTGAGTTTATCAATTGCTCCTTGATTGTCATTATTAACACGTAAGATACATTCTGCCCAGATCAATAGATTTTCTTCGTAGCTTACTAACTTCATAGGAGTAGATGGTCCATCGATACCATTCTCTTGTTCACCATCACCATTAATGTAAGAATAGTTTCTACGAGCAGTTTCATCTGTCTTGGTATTATTTCTGCCAGAAGCATTAGCAGGATCTATAAGGTCCCGGTAAAAGGCATTATCGCCAGTCATATCACCTGCACGACTACTGTTTACAAAATTAAAAAGAATATTACTGTTGGAGTCGACAGTACCAATAGGTTTATAAGCCATGGTTCCAGATGCACTGTTAATACCATTTACTACATTGTTTAATGCCAGATTGTACTGTTTGGTTTGTAAATAATATCGAGCTTTTAGAGTGTATGCTGCTGAAACCCATGCTTGTCGATCTGATAAATAAAAAATATCTGGTGTTTTTTCTTGATCATTGAGTAAGAGAGTAGTGGCTCCATTTGTTAACTTAGGAATAGCATTGTCTAATAGAGTTTGTAAACTAGCATATACATCTGCTTGCAAATCTAGGTCTGGATCAGGAGATTCCAAACTTGGATTGTCAGGTAATGCTTTGCTATAAGGTATATCACCAAATAAGGAAGCTCCAGTTCCTACGGCTAATGCTTCATTAACGTCTATCATTCCTTGTAAAAAACCTATTTCCGGAGAAATCCTTCTAATTTCCTTATTTTGAACTAGTATTCCGTTATAGATCAATTCCCATACAGCATCAGAATCACCCGGGGTATAATCATAATTATAGAGTGTTTGTTGTACCAGATTTAATCCAATAAGTCCACCAGAATAATACATAGAAGTTCTGGCCAGTTGTCCTTGTTGTACCTGTGCATTGGCCAAGAGTGTTCCTTTTAATAGAAGATCTCCAGATGGAACTTCAACCAGCTGATTTGGATTTTCATTAACATCCAGATAATCTTCGCAGGAGAACATCGTGATTACGATACAGGATACTATTATTTTATATATAGTCTTCATGATTTCGTTTTTTAATAATTAAACTTAATACTAAAAGCATAGGTTCTCACTCCTGGATTCGAGAAATAATCCAGTCCTTTTCCTCTACCGACCCCAAATTGATTTACATCAGGATCTATACCAACTACATCGGTCCAGATGACCAGGTTTCTTCCAGAGGCTGTAAATTCAATAGAGCTTAATCCTGTTGTTTTTTGTAGCCCTTGAGAATTAAGTTGGTAGGATAATGAAAGTTCTCTAAACCTTGTCCAGCTAGCATCACCAACAGCAAATTCATTTAATTTACCATCTCCAAAACCATATAGGTTTCTATAATAACTCTCATCTAGCAATACATTTCCATTTCCGAAGTTACCTATATTAGCTCTTACGCTTGTACCTGCCGGGACAACATCTCCATTAAAATTCACCAGATCTTCATTTAGAGTAATGGTATTTCCTACATCTCCGTGGGTCCCGAAGTATGAAGTAATGAAACGGGTTCTTTGAGCCATATCATTACCTTGACTGGTATCAAACAATGCTGATATCGATATATCTTTATAAGATACACTTAATTGTAAACCTCCTAACCAATCTGGATTAGGATCTCCTACCACTTTATTACCACCAGTATCTACTATTGGAAAACCATTGGCATCTAATACCAGGCTTCCATCAGCATTACGTTGGGCTCCCTGTGTATACAAAACTCCTAATGGTTCTCCTTCTATGGCTACAGATTGGATAGAACTACCTGGGGTAAAGCTAACAACTCCTCCTCCTTCAATCTTAGAAACCAGATTTTTATTGGTGCTAAAATTTATTGCAGCACTAGCTTTCCAATCTCTGTTTTTTATAAAATCATATTTCAATTCGACTTCAAATCCTTCATTTTCTATCGTAGCTCCATTTCCATAGATCTCAGAAAACCCTAATGTTGGAGGTATTGCTATATTCAGTAATACATCTTTAGTTTCGTTTTTGTAATAGGTAGTCGATAGTGAAAGCTTATTGGTGAAGAAACGAAAATCTAATCCAACCTCGTATTCTGTTTTGATTTCTGGTTTTAAATTTGGATTCCCAAGGCGTTCATCGAATTGAAATCCTCCTCCAAAATCTTCCAGTGCTATCGCATCAGAAAAAGTAGAAAAAGATCCTACTTCAAAAACAGTCTCCTCTCTATGCGCCAGAGGAACATTACCTACCTGACCAAAAGCGAGCCTGAGTTTACCGAAGGATAAAGGATCAAAACCATTGATCAAACGACTAAAAGTCCATCCTAATTCTGCACTCGGATAAAAGAATGCATTGTCACTTTTAGGGAGTACAGAATGTTTTTCATAAGCTCCTCCGAGAGTTAAAAACAATTGATTGGCATAATCAAAATTAGCAGTACCATAGAAGCGGATATTTCTTCTCGAGGTTCTGGTAATCTCTGAGGAGATATTTTCTTTTGCCGAGATTTCTACAGGATCCAACGGTTTTCTGAAATTGGCAATAAAATTATCTGCTTCAATGAAATGTCGTTTTCTTCTCCTGTCGTTGATACCATATCCTACTATTACATTGGTGTTTAGTTGTTCGGTTAATGCATATCTAAAAGATGTTAGTATATCCATCGTATATTCTTCATTATTTATGGTTTCGTCATTAAGTAAACCAAACCTTCGAGCAGAACTTGCAGTATAGTATGGGAAGAAATATACCCTGTTATCAGAATAAAAATCTGCACCTCCTCTAAGGATAGAATTGATATTATCGTTCCATTGATATTTTAATTCTGCTGTACCAATAAAACGATTTACTTTGGCAGTACTTCCTTGTTCATTGATTGTCCAAAGGGGATTATTATAAATTGCGTTGTCACTATTTCCAAGATATCTTCGGTAAGAACGATGACGTGATTGTACAATAGTCCCAGAGCCATTATTATAATCTCCTTTATAATCTGTGATATCAAAATCTGGTGAAGTACGCAGTAATCCCAGGTATAATCCCGCAGTATTAGAACCTTGCTGAATTCTGTTAGAACTGGTATGAATGTAATTTCCTTTGATATTAGCAGTAAGCCTATCTGTAAAGTTTTGAGAAGTAGATAAGGTGAAATTAGTTTTTTTATAAAAACTATTTTTAATCGTTCCGTCTTGATCTACATGGCCTCCACTTAAGAAATAGGTTCCTTTTTCATTTCCTGTACTTAAGGTGAAACGGTTATCGAGTGTGATCCCGGTACCAAATACTTTATCAAAATTACTATCGACATATTGTTCTCTTCTATTTTTTTGAGTAATTGGATAAATAGTATTATTGGATACCAAAGATTCAAAAAACTCACCGGTAGTATCTACATCGTCTTGAGCTCCACTTCTGTCTGTGATTCTATCTCCCCAGGAGAAAGCAGATGTTGGGCTATAATTACCATTGGTACCTTGCCCAAAAGATTGTTGTAATGGATGTTTGTAAGAGACTTCATCAATAGAAACACCAGAAGAAAAGGTAATTCTCATTTTACCTTTTTTACCTTTTTTGGTGGTAATTACAATTACTCCGTTAAGCGCTCTTGTTCCATACAATGCTCCGGCAGAAGCTCCTTTAAATACCTGAAAAGATTCAATATCATCGGGATTAAGGTCATTAAGTCTGGATTGCTGTGACACTCCGGCAGAAGTATCTCCACTACCAGAACCTTCTATTGTATCATTGTTTAAGGGTACTCCATCTACAATAATTAGAGGTTGACTAGAGCCTCCCAGAGAACTTGTTCCCCTGATTTGAATATTAGAACCAGCTCCGGGATCTCCAGAGGTGGCATTGATACTTACACCAGCAGCTTTACCGGCTATACCATCAATAATCTTATTTTCTACAGGTTGTACTAGTTTATCTGCATCGATTTTAGAATAAGTAGAAGATAGTTTATCTCTTTTTTCTACAAACCCTAAAGAGGTTACAATAACTTCGCCTAAGGCTTCTGCATCTTCCTGTAAGATAACATCGATTGCGGTTTGATTAGCAATCGGTATTTCTCGCGTGACATATCCCAAATACGAAAAGACTAATGTTTGATCAGTACTTGCTTCGATAGTATACTTACCGTCAAAATCTGTCGTCGTTCCAGTCCTAGTTCCCTGTACTAGAATTGTTGCCCCGGGTAAGGGACCTGATATGTCCCGTACAGTCCCTGTTATTGTAGTTTGGCTATAGCCAATACTCGATAGCAGTACTGCACACATTAAAATTAAGAGTTGTTTTCTCATACAATTGTGATTTGATTAGACATGAATTAAAATGATACTACATTTTAGTTAGTGAATTATAATTTTGAATATTTTGGGGAGGATATAGAGTAGGTGAAATCCTATGAAATTCTGAAATAAAAAGGAAAACCATCTTTGGTATAAAGAGTAATCGAATATGCAGAATATCAAGGTGTCTTATTAACATAGAGGTTAATGAAACATGCAGTATATGTATACTAAATGGTTTATTTAGAAGCATTTTCGTGTTTTTACTAAGATTTATACCAAAGAGATATACTATAAATAGGTAAGTATACCTACAACTAATAGAAATTGGTTAAGCGTGGGCACTACATTAATTGTTACTTGTATTGACTATGGTGCCTATTATATAAGACGTGTTATTGGGCATTACCCCCCAATTGGAGTTCACTTTTTTTTAATGAAAAATGCGGATAATCAGTAAATTTTTAGTTTTTTATGATTTACTATGAAGATATTGAAAAAAAAGTAAAAAATATTTGAAGAATAAAAAAAATGATCAAACTCATCGGTAGCGTATAAATTTGATGAGAAATACAAAGTTTTGAATAACAAATGTTTAACTACGACATGCTACTGTTTAAGGTTATAGATAGCTAACTACGATGCTAACCAGGCACTTAGTTCTATGACATCTCCATTAGGAGATTTAACATCATATCCTTCTGGATTTGTTTCACTTTTTTGAATGTAATGGAATTTTTGCAGGTATTCGGATCCTCCATAATCTGTATAATCCTCTCGTATAGGAAAAATAGCGATATGATCTTTGGTTTTTTGTGTATTGGCATATCGTAATTCCCACTTACAGCGTTTAGAAATAATGGCATTTTCTGTTGCCAGGAAAATAAATTTCCTATTATCCTTTATTTTTTCTTCTGTCCTTTCTTGGATCTGTTTGTCGGTTATTTTACTTGGTTTTTCTGGAGTACTCTGATCTAACAATAAGTAATCTGCATAGATAAGTACACCAAACCCTTTTAAAAAATTAATTGCACTGTCAAGTTCTTCAAGCTCATCGTGTTTATAAGAAAAAAACAGAGAGGTTTTAAGGAATTTTGTTTCTTCCTTAAAGAGTTGCAGACTTTCAGTAATAGACTTACTATATATTCTCGCTGCATTTCTAAACTGCAATAGCCCGTACTTAGGTAATATATTCATGAGTTCTTTAACATGATCGTGTGTGAATATCTTAACGTACTGACCCTAGGTTTTGTTGTTGTGGATATTGTTAAATCTTCATTATGCCGAATGTAATAAAAGGTTTCTTTGCTATATGTTCAGGGAATATGATATAGAAATGTCCAGATCTAATATCATATCAAATCTGAACATTTTTAACACACTATATTTTTGATTATTTCCTCTTATATGTATTTATAAAAGTATCTGATGAACTTTTGGATGTGAGAATAAGTGTGGCGTTTTCTGGGGTCGAAACTACAAAAACACTATTATTGCTAATTGTAAGATTAGCACCAGTAACAGTATAATCATAAGTTGTTTTAGAATCTTCTTCACATATATTTTCTGTATTAGAAGTATGAAGAGTAATACTTACTTTATTTGAATTGTTAAATACATAAGTCTCCATAAGGTCGCAGGTATCTAAATCAACATTAGTTCCATTTTTAGTAGAACTGGATAATTGCCATTGACCGATAATAAAGGTTTCATTAATTGTGCCGACGATATCATCATCAGTACTGCATGAAAAAGTAATACTTAACCCTATTAAAGCGAATACAATTAATTTTTTGCTCATAATTTTCTTTTTTTGTTTTGAGCAAAATTAGCTTGGTTTTAAAAGTTAGAAGTCTCCAAAAGTTAGAATTGAACAATTATGGACTCTTTTTATTATTACATCTGTTCTTTGTATATTTTTTTAAATGTAGTTGGTGTATGACCGGTTTCTTTCTTGAAATATTTATAAAATGCAGATTTAGAATTAAAACCAGCTTCAAGTCCTATTGCAACCATATCATAGTTATCAAATTCAGGGTTCAAAATCATGATTTTAGCTTCTTTCACTCTATATAAATTTAGATAATCAGAAAAGTTCTTTTGAGTAACACTATTAATTATTTGAGAAAGGTAACCAATGCTTATATTTAACCTGGCTGCAATATCATCTCTACTCAATTGTTGATTTCTATATAATTTTTCAGTTTCTAAAAGTTGTATGAATTTTTTAAAATATGGGTTGTCTTCTCCTTCTTTAAATTTTATAATATCTTTCTGTTTTTCATTTGCTTTCTTTTTGTTTATCTCTCTTATTTCGAATCTGTTTTTGGCCAAAGTAAACTTGTATATACCTTGATAACCAATCCAATAAAAAAGAATATTAAGCAATAGCCATATAATAATAGAATAATCATTGTTATAATAGTAGTCTACTACATTAGTTATAATCCAAAAAAAGATGAGTAAAACATGAAAAGTATAAAATAAACGTATCCATTTTAGATCATAGCCGATATCTGGTTGATATTTGATCGTATTTTTAAGTAACAAACGAAATTCTACTACAAGTAATGCTAGATTAAATAGGATTGAAAAATAATATTCTATCGTATAAAAATGTGGTATCCATGCTTTATTATGAATAGGATATAAATCAAAATAAAACTGCCCGCCAATATACAAGTTTAGTCCTATTGATATAATAAAGGGAACAAATAATACCCATTGTTTATTTCTAAGCTTTAATGATGGATTTAATAATTTTAAGTAATAAAAATATAAAGTTACCGGAAAAACCAATACTAATTCAATATCTTCTAGTATTCTAAAGCTTTGGTGTTCTTTATACCAATCATAATGTAAGGCCCAGTATTGAATATTGATAAAAACCCCAAGTAAAAGACTTATTCCCAGATATAAATTTGCTTTGTTTTTAAAGAATCTGGAGAATAAAATTATGATCGCAAAGATGAATCCTTGAGTTACTCCTATTAAAATCAAAAAATCTAATATTTCAAAATTCATACTTAATAAAAGTTTATTTTGTCTTAATTGTGTACCTCAGGTAGAATATGTGTATAATTTAAGAAACAAATCACATTACAATAGGGTTGGTATAAAGTATGTACTTTCTTTTTTACAGTTTAGTGATCTAGGTTGGAGTTTGTCTAGACGATTGTAACTTTAATATCTCTGTTGTTCTATTTCTGGTTTGAAGGCATAATTTACCATCTTCAATTAAAGATTTACCAAAACTAGGAATCATTTGTTTTAAGATATCGCCCCATGATTTTGATTTCATTTCTTCTGGGAAACATTCTGACAGAACATCTAACATTATAGAAACAGAGGTAGAGGCTCCAGGTGAGGCACCTAGTAATACTGCCATTGTCTTTTTCTGGTTGGTAACAATTTCGGTTCCAAATTTAAGGACTCCACCTTCTTCTTTGTCTTTTTTAATAATCTGTACTCTTTGCCCGGCAGTGATTAACTCCCAATCTTCAAACTTAGCTTCGGGATAGTATTTTTGTAATGTAGCAAATCGTTCTTCTGGGGACTGATATACTTGTTCGATTAGATATTTTGTTAATGACAAATTGTGAATTCCTGCAGCTAACATGGGCCAAATGTTATGTGCCTCTATAGATAGTGGGAGATCCATATATGTGCCATTCTTTAAAAACTTGGTAGAGAAACCAGCATAAGGCCCAAATAATAATGAACGTTCTCCATCTAACATTCTGGTGTCGAGATGAGGTACAGACATTGGTGGGGATCCGGTTTCGGCTTTGCCATAGACTTTAGCTTCGTGTTTAACGATAACATCTGGATTGTTGCAACGCAAGAACTGACCACTCACAGGAAAACCACCATATCCACGTTCTTCTGGGATATCTGATTTTTCTAGAAGTAATAGTGATCCGCCACCAGCACCAACAAAAACAAATTGAGTAGTAACCGTTTTTTCTTCTGAGCTTTGTAAATCTGTTACATCAATTTGCCAATTACCATTGTCTTGCATTCTAAGATCTTCTACTTCATGACCAAGATGCAGGTTTACGCCATCACAGGTTTCGAGATATTTTATCATTCCGCGTGTAATAGCACCAAAGTTTACATCTGTGCCAATAGGCATTCTTGTAGCAGCAACCTTCTGTTTAGGGTCACGACCAGTCATAATCAGGGGAATCCATTCAGTGATTTCTTTATGATCTTCTGCATATTTCATGTTCTTAAACATGTCGTATTGAGTCAATGCTTCATGTCT
Organism: Aquimarina macrocephali; assembly: GCF_051627225.1. Taxonomy (NCBI): domain Bacteria; kingdom Pseudomonadati; phylum Bacteroidota; class Flavobacteriia; order Flavobacteriales; family Flavobacteriaceae; genus Aquimarina; species Aquimarina macrocephali. Next base: position 789,798 of record NZ_CP151795.1, on the reverse strand, counting down.
CTTTTTTAGAAATGCAATGTTTTGATCACCCCACAAAAAGCTCATATGATCAATATCATTAATAAATGGACTTTCTGTTTGTATAGAACCTTTTTCTAGCAAATATGCCCATAACTGTTTTGAAACTTCAAAATTAGCACTAATTCTTAGTGCTTTAGAGATGTCTATTGCTCCGTTTTCTCGCTCGGGAGTATAATTCAATTCACAAAAGGCAGAATGCCCGGTACCTGCGTTATTCCATGCATCAGAACTTTCGGCGCCTACTTTGTCTAATCGTTCGTAGATGTTTATCTGGGCATTAGGAATTAATTCTTTTATGAGTACGCCCAAAGTGGCACTCATAATTCCGGCACCGATAAGAGTAAAGTTATTTATATTAGGCATGATATGTATTTGTTGTTAATTAGGCGTTGTTATACGTCACTTTTTGTTTTTATCCTTTTACTTATTTAACATAGCATAAATAGCTACGCTAATATGTTTTCCGTCTTTGATTTCACTGTCGACCATAGTCCCTTCATATTTGAAATCGAATTTAGCCAATCCATTTTTGCAGTTCGTATTCTCTGCATCTACAAATCCTTCAATTCTATGTAATCCTAGGTTTTCGAATCCAAATTTACAAATGAGTGGCATTACTTCTTTCATGATTCCTTTTCCCCAATACTCAGGAAGAAGCCAGAACCCGATTTCTGCTTTTTTGTTTTCTTTTTCTATAGCATTAAGTCCTCCTGCACCATAGAAAGTGTTACCATCCTTTGAGCAGACGGCCCACCATATCCCGGTTTCATTTTTTTCTAATTCTGCAAACCATGTCATTTGTTCTTTGGTAGCTTCAAGACTATTAAAACTAACACCATAGTATTTGATTACATCAGGATTTGAAAGGCCAAGATATACATTCTCTAAATCATCATTTGTAAACTGTCTTAACAGTAATCGTTCTGTTTCTATTATGGGAAATGTAGTTGCCATTTATGTGTAGTATGATATTATGATTTGATATTTGTATGCTTCTTTATTTCGATATCAAAATACTCTTTTAGAAGCTCATTAAATTTTATTTCTTCTGTAAACTCTATTATTTCAGAATCTGTTCCTTTGGTAATTTTGCATTGCTTGTCATTTAGAGTAATTCTTCCGGTATCGGTTACCATAGAAATTACTTTTTTTTGTGTAAAATGAGAATCCTTACTTGTTTGATGAAAAGTACACATCTCTTGAAATTCATTAAAATTTCGACCTATAGTTTTAAAAATATACTGTGGAGTTGATACCTCATTTACTATTTCATTTACTCTTAAATAATCATCATTAAATTTATCGAACTTAAAATAACCAAAATCATCTGATAACTTAACCCCGGTTTTAATCAGTAACGGAGTGTATGAAAATTTACCAAACCCTACATCTACCAGATAATCATTGTTACGGATAGAAGCTATTATTGCTAAATGATCATATTCTTTTCCATAATCCTTTGATTTGCTATAAACTCTACCTGAAATCATTTTTACATCAAACCCAATTTTTTTTAATAAATGATAGAATAACCCATTTAGTTCATAGCAAAACCCTCCTCTTTTTTGAACTACTATTTTATTGTAAATAGCATCAATGTCGAGAGTGATTTCTCTATTATAATGAATGTCTAAATTCTCGAAAGGAACACTTTTTAAATGAGCTTGCTGAAGTTCGAAAAGAACTTTTTCAGTAGCACTTATGTCTTTCGTATACTTTATTCGTTCTAGATAGGGTTGAATATCCATTACTGTATTTGATTTATAAAATCGCTTAATTTTGTTTCTACCAAGTCAGGAAGGTTATTGTTTTCGATCCAGCAATGTACATCTCCAATATAGTTCATCCCCAGATACTTTGATGTTTCTACAAATGGCATATGAAATCCATCTTTTAGTTGTTTATCCGAACCACAACTTAGTACTGCCATTTCCATTCCTCTTAGTTTTCTACCTACATCTTTTTCTATTTTTAAACAATCTGAAATTCTATCTAAAAAAGTTTTCAAAATTCCACTCATTGTATACCAATACACGGGAGTTGCAAAAATAATGAGGTCATATTGACTTACGATTTCATTAATTAAAGGATGAAAATCATCATTTCTATTTTTGAATTCGTAATCAAATTCAGATATATTTTTTGTTTTTAAATCTAGTATAGAATAGTTCATTTGTTGACTAACGAATGAAGCTGCTTTATATGTATCTCCATTACTATTTGAACTACCGAGAATTATAATTCCTTTTTTCATCGGGTATTATGTTCTTTTTATGTTGTCGATCTGGTTCTAATTTTTAGATAACTATTCACGACGATATGTTATATTGAGACTAAGATAGAAAAATCTATCGTGATCAGCACCGGTAGATAATATGTCGTTTATAATCCATATTTTTTGTATATGTATTAGCAGGATAGGAGGTATGTTCATCACATCTGTAGAAAATTTTATGACACTACTGTTTTATATACCTTTTATTCTATTGCAGATATAGTTGAGTTCTTTTTTTTGGATTAAAGTCAAACTCGTTATTGATTATGGGTAACTTTGTTATTGATTATTCTTTAGATATTCCCAGCTTGAAACCACTTCAAAATCCGGAATGTTTTCAAATAACATGTCTAATGTCCATTTATGATTACTACCAACAATGACAAGTATTCTATCCCCTGTTTGTTTCATTTTTAGAATGTTGCCTGCCATTCTAATATTTCTTTGATACCATCGGCCTAACCAATCGGGGCCGATCCAGTTTTTTTGGATTCCTACTCTTATTTCATACATATGCATACGTTGCGCATTAAATTTTTGAGCCGTTGGAGAGTTCATAAGCGCAATACGATCATATAGATTATGATCGTTGTATGTCTTTTGATTTTGATTAAAAATCTTGGTTAGGTGCTTTTCATATCTATTGTAAAAACCTTCATCATTTTTCTTAGCATACTCACTAAATGAATCAAAGGAAAAATTTTCTAAAGACCCTATAAATTCGGTTTGGTTATCAAAAAAGTATATGCTATCATGTTTCATTTCCTTAGCAATGCGAAATCCTAATTGATAAACTTCATTCCTCTTATTTGAAATATTAAATGTATCAGCTACAAAAGATTGATACTCTTTGTTTGCTACAGATAATGCAGAAGGCTCCCATTCTAATACTACTTTTGTAGGATTGTATATGGATATAGCTTTGACCAATTTTGTAATATTCTCTTGATTTTTGGGTTCGAGAATGTCTTTGCCAAAATGTAATGTCCCTACAATCATAATTTTTGATTGCGTTAATGAATCATAATTTTTTAATGTGTTTTCTGCTTTCTCAAGCTCGTTAAGGGCAGGGCTACTTTTATTGGGATTACAACTAAATACGACTACAAGTACTAATAATAGTAAAAGACTGTTTGAAAATTGTTTCATAAGTTGATGTTTCATAATTGTTACTAACAAACGTACATCGTTATTAAGATAACTTTGTGTTGTACTACTTAATCAAGATACGTTTGTGTAAAGATGAAAGGAACATGAAATTGTTACAGTGCTTTTATAATTTAGAATTGTGGTATTTGGTATAAAATTTTATAGAGTAGCCGTAGTTTTTAATTAATACATGGTGTTCTTATTTGCTCGTTTTTCAGGGATTTGCTGGATAGCGTCCCAATGCTCCATAATTTTTCCTTTTTCATCAAATCTAAAAAAATCCATGGTTATATATTCGTCATTTCCAGGCCAGGTCTGGTGTGTATGAAGTGATACCAGATTTCCTTCGGCAATACAACGTACAAATTCAATTGATTTCTCGGGGTACTCGACTTGCATTTTTTCGAAGTAATCAATAAATCCCTGAGTACCGTCTTCAACATCTGGATTGTGTTGAATATATTGATCACCAACATAGAGTTCTACCGCTTTTTTTGGATTTCCGGTATAGGCAGTTTTGTAGAATGCTATTGCATTCTTTTTATTTTCTTCTAAGTTCATCATTTTTAGTCTTATGTTACCCTAATTGTATATAGCGTTACTAAGATAATTTTATTTCTTCGATATATTATTATGAAGTAGTGATTGTTTAATCCCTGTTTACATGCTAAAACCTCTTGTGTTTATTAACAATTTTTGACTATGTATAATAGGAAATAAAGATAAGGATTTATGTGTTCTGAACTAAGGCAATAACATTGCTAAAGTCGTTATTTTTTAGATCTTCTTTATCTATGCAAAGGTAAAGATGAGCACCGTTTGAACTAAACCCATATCCTTCATGACCTTTCATTTCAAAGGAAATTAGGTTGACGTAATTTTGACTCATATCATCATCTTCATGATGTCTTTCGGCCCATTCTTCAGCAATATAATGTTGAACAGAAAAAGGAACACCTAACAATATATTGTGACTAAAAAGGGTGTGTAAATCATTTTTTGGAGTTGGTGGTTTTAAACCAGATTCAAGAGCCATTTTTGTTTGCATTTGGATATTGATAGCTTCGCTCATCATATCTCCTGAAACCTGATCAATTCCGTCAGCATCATCTTCAGAAATATGACCGTCTTCTAGTAAAGCAAAATTAAAAGGGTAACGAGGAAGTTGAAAACTATTTTTGAAAGTTATCGTTCTTGTAGCTAGTTTTTGATCATCCGGGATGTTGTTTGGAATATCAACAAGCTCAAGATTTTCTGTATCTGGAAAGAAATAGATTTTAAAAGCATCTTCCAAATCGTCTTCCCACATAATATCATCTGTTACAGAAGCAAAACATAAAAGAATCCCTTTTTTGGGAAATATATTCTCTACGTCAAATGGTTTTATTTCTTCAAAATTAAGCTGAAAAAAGAAAGCAAGTGGAGCCTTTTGCCCTAAAGATTGTACAGGCCACTTAAAACCAGAAGGAGCTGCAGGTTTTCCTCCAAATCTTGAATTTAACAAACTTTGAGTAGATTTGTTCTCATCGACCGAGAAAATAATATTAGGGATAATCGATTTTATAACACCATCGATTTTGTCCCATTCATACTCTTTAATCTCTTCTATAATTAAATTTTTTAAGTCACTCATGTATCAGGTAGAATTACTATTATTTTGTCTCAAATATAGATTGCATTTCTCTTTTTTAGTTCCCTGTTTTCAGTGAAATAGATGAGTTTTTTTTCTTCTTTAGGTTACTAATTAAGTTTTATTTCGAATAGACTGGCAGGAGCTTTACCATAATGATCAGGTAATCCTTCGGTATTTTTTAAATCAAAGAATCCTAAAAAGTCAAACCCAGCCTTTTTATAATGTTCGATAAGTTTTACATTATTGCCAAGGGTGTCTAATCGTATATAATCCTTATTACTTTTTTGGGCATATTCTTTTGACCATTTTACAATAGTTGCTACAAAATTTTGACCTCTAAAATCAGGATTAGTTGCGATACGATGAATATAGATAGCGGCATCGCCATTTTTTTCTTCCCAAATTTGCTCATCACTAAACGTAATGGTCCATACACAAGCAATTTTGTTATCAATGGAGAGTTTCAATTGCCTGTTTTCTGAAATACTGTCTTCTACAAGTTTTCGCTCAAATTCTGGCCAAACAATAACTCCTTCTTTTGATTTTTGATACGCCGAAGCTATTCGATATAATCTGTATATTTCATCGATATCATCTATTGTACAATTTTCAATTTTCATACTCTTTTCATTTAGGAAATGTGTATTCAAATGTCTTACTATTTTTAGAGTGCTACAACCCAAAAATTGCTAATATTTTGTGAATTTGTTTTTTTATTGAGAGTATTATTAGATTCCAATTACAATCCAAATTTGTATCGGGTCAATACAATGAATAACCAAAGCATGATAGCAAGTAAAAAATAATAAATAAAGAGAGGTATTCCAACTTCGGAGATATTAAAGATAAAAAATGTAGAAGCTGTACCTGTTGCATGCATAATAATTGGTAGAATTAAACTATTTGATTTGTCATAAATCCAAACAATCAAAATTCTAATGGGAATTAAGCCAGCGTAATGAAAGAAAAAACCAGGTAGAAATTTAGATAGGACTAAATTACCAGAACTGTCACCAGATCCCCAAATAACTGGGAGGAAATGCCAAGCTCCCCAAAATACTCCAATAATCAACCCTGTCTTTAATACTCCATAGTGTTCTCTTAGTTTAGGCATAGCAAACCCTGACCACCCCAATTCTTCTAGAATGCCTCCCCCAACTATTCCATAAATTAATCCACTTAGAATTAAGGTTGTCTTATCATCGGTTGTGATAATATCTGGAGTGTATACTTCTGAAAATAGATTTAAAATAAAGAGAGAAATAATTGAAAGAATGGGTATAGTCAATATCGCTATGAGGTATAATCTAGTTCCTAGGTGCCACTTCATTAATTTTTTAAGTAGATCTTTGAATCCTTTTTTACCTTTAGTTATCCCGAGTAAAATGAAACCAGCGATACTGGGACCAAATAAATATGGAATCATTGCAACCGGAAGCAATTTATCGAATTGTTTTGAGGTAGCTGGAATCCCAGTTTGGCTTGCTACAATCAAAATTCCACTCCATGAGATAACAAACGTTAGAATGAAGAAGAAAGTAACAGGGTTTCTTTTTGCATACTCTCTCATGATGTATTAATCTTTTGAAATTGTTACAAATGCTATAAGTATATACTCATGTGCAAAAGATTACTTTTCAATTTCACAATATTTTAATTTTATTTCCAGGTTTTCTATGTCCGCAGGATTAATTTTATTTCCGTGAATATCTAAATATCTTAATCTGGTTAAATTCTCCATGGATCCAGGTAAACTCGAAATTTTGTTGTCATAGATAGAGATACTTTGTAATGTTTTAATATTTCCTATTGAATCAGGAAGTCGTTCTAAAGGGTTATTTACGATAAAAAGAATTTCTAAATTTTCTAAGTCGATAAAAGAATCAGGAAGCTCTTTGATTGCGTTATTTCTTAAAACTATTTTTTTTAATTGTTTAAGATTTCCTATTGAATTTGGTAATTTTCTTATCGGATTGTTTTGTAGAGACAAATCGGTTAAGCTGGATAAATTTCCAATCGATTCAGGTAATTCGGTTAATAAATTCTCTTGTAAGTCTAAGTCTTTTAATTGTTTTAGACATTCTATGGATTTGGGTAATTTTTCAAGCATATTTAACCTTAAATCCAGACGCTCTAAGTTGGTGAGCTGGCATATTTCTTTTGTTATATAGGATAAATTATTACCATATAATCTTAATACTTTTAAGTTTTTAAATTTTCGGATAATTTTTGGAATACTATCTAGTTTTCCGTGGGATAAATCAAGTTCTTCAATACTTTCTTTTTTATCCATTAATCCTTCTAAAAATTCAATAACACTTTGATTTTCTGTTCTATCATTTACCAGAACATATGAAGATTTTTGGGCATGGATAGAGGAGCCAACAATCAATATAAAAAGAAGAGTTATCATTGTTTTCATAGGGTTCGATTTGATGCTTGTAATCACGGGATCTGCACGAGTAGATATATACTCGTTTGTATTTATTTTTAAACTCTCATCGGGTAAACATGAGCGTATATCAAAAATAAGGTTTTACAAAATAGGATGTGATGTTTTTGATAGGTATTTATAGCGTTTTTTGATGTTACATTTAAAAGGATAGGGAGTATCAATTATTTTTTTTATGTAACTCAAGATAAAGTTGTTCAACCTTATCTCTTGCCCATTGTGTTTTTCTTAAAAATTTAAGGCTAGATTTAATCGAAGGGTCCTTTTTAAAACAATTGATATTAATTTTCATTGCTAATTGTTCCCATCCATAATGCGCTACCAATACCTCTAGTATGTTTATTAATTTTACCCCATGCAAAGGATTGTTGGGCTGTTGTTGGTTAGGATTGTTTTTATCGTCCATTACTATGATGATTAATTAAAATGCTAGAAGTAGTATTGTAGCAAAGTGAAATGTTAACATGATAGATTATAATTATGTAGTATGATTAGTAAAATATATTTTTTTGTGGCTTTGTCATATTTGTTATAATGAAGTAGTGATCGTTTTGTCATGTTCCGCTTTTCGTTTGGTGTTAATCAACTCAATGGCTTTGTTCTTTTTGTTATTTAATATTTTGTTTGATAATTTGGCCAGTGAATAACATAAAATAGAAAATATTGCTATTCCTATCGCTACCGAAATATTTATAAAAAGACTAATAATAAGTATAGGTATTCCTATTATAGCTACCAAAAATAATAAGATAGATGCTGTACCGTGAAATTTTATTTTTTTGATTAGAGGTTTGCCTTCTTCATATTTTTCTAAAAGAGAATAAAGATTGACTTGATTGTCCTTTTTTTGAGTTTTATGTTGAAGCCCTCTTTTTTCTTCTTGCAGCTCTTTTCTTATTTTAGCAAGAGGTACCTGGTCAAAAACTAGTCTGTATGATATATGAATATTCTCTTTTATTCGATTTACCCTGTCGGTATCTAAATCATCCTTATGGTTATCATACCAATTTTTAATAGTTACCACTAAATCCTTTGCGGTACTATTTTTATTTAAAATAACAGAGGTATCTGTATCTCTGATCAAAAATTCGTATTGTCTGGTTGTTTTTATATTGATTAGATCTTTAATACCTAGCAGAAAATCGATTACTTCATGGTTAAAAAGCTGAATTGCTAGATGTAATGGAGTTAACCCAAAATCATCTTGTTGTTTGAAATCGCAACCAAAACTTTTTAATAATTTAAGAATCTCTAGTTGATTAGGTTCTCCTTTTTGAATAACATCAAAGATGATAGATCTGCCAGATTTGTTTTTAAGAGATGTATCCAACCCGGCTTTTAAATGAATTTTTAAAATTTCTTTATCAGAAAATTTGTATTGAGCTGCAGTCCAATCATAAAAATCTGTATGGTTAATATCTATATTGCTTTTAACCAAAAGTTTATGAATTTCTGGGTTATCGGTATAATAAATAGGTGTGGTCTTATATGGAGTATCCTCAATATTAGGGTTTGCGCCTATACTTAGCATATACCTGATAACCGATACAGGGGCATAATCTCTTTTTAATATTTTGTGTAAAATAGTTTCTCCTCTGTGGTCGATATAATTAATATCAACATTTTTGAGTACATTTTTAAAATCCTCCCAATCCTTATCAGTTTTAGCATTGTTAATTAGCTTTATAATGCTATCCATTTGTGATTCTGCTGGAGGGATTATTATTCTACTATTACTAATAAAAGAATCAAACAGGTAATGAATTTTTTTGTTTGCTTCAGTCAGACTATAACTAATAGCATTGTCATAGGTATCATTAGAAAAGTTGTATTCATGATCGGCCAATAGAATTTTTACCGAGTCAATAGCACCTTTATAATAAATTTTACTGATCAGACATTTTTTTTGCTGGTTGTCTATATTGATTAAACCACCATTGTTTAATACTGCGAATTCTACTTTTGTATCCAGAGCATCAACAAAGTCGATTAATGCATCTCTCTCATCTTTATCGATTGCAGCAATCTTTACCGTCCCTTCTTTGTCAATATACCGTACTTCTGGTATAAAAACAGAGTCTTCTTGAATCCAGCTATGGCAATTTCCCCAGGACTTCAATACAATATCTAATTGTTCTTGTGATAATTTCATATTTCTGTATTGACACTATAGTATAGATCGTTAACAATATGTTTTATACTATAGATTAAACTCCAAGCTTCATATTACCTATAGTAATTGTTATACGTTCGTTATTTTTCAAATTCTAGTTTTACTTTTTTAGGAGCATAATGTATTTCCAATCCCTTTTCAATAAGGGATTTACAACGAATATAGTAGTCATCCAATGTGCTTGTGTTAAATTCTTCTAATTCATAATCACAGTAAATTTTGTCAGCTCTTATTTCAATTAATACTGCTTCCGAATAATCATTTGGGTTAATCAGACAAGTCACAGTCTGAGGTTTAATTTCTTTTATAAATTTTTCAAATGAACAAACTGAATTGTCTAATTTGTATTTAATCCAATCACTGTCTACAATATCAGAGACATGAAAAATATGAACAGAGTCGTTTGTATTGTTATACAAAACTATTTCAGAAGCTCCATATAGATATCCAAAGGGAATAAAATTATTAGGTATTTCTGGTCTAAATTCATTTTCAAAATTTTCTAATCCCTCATCTAGGTCAAGAAAAGAAAATGGTTTCTCATATTCTTCATCATCACCTTCAATTATTAGTTCTGCAGGCACTGCTAACAAATCAGTTCCAAAAACTTTATGTAGGTGAATTTCTTTTAACCTATTGGGTAAAGTAGATAACGTTTCTTGTTTCAATTTAGAAGGTAAACCCAACCTGTTTAATCGAGATTCAATTTGTTTATAGAATTCATTCATTTCGTATTGCATTAATGATGTACGACTTTTAATATATGTGTCGTAGCCTTGCAAATGGTTACTAGATCTTTGGCACTTCTGTATAGATTTTATACATTTTTCAGATTAAAATTGTTACGCCATTGCAAAAATACAAGAACCAATTGATTTATTGCAAATCAGTAATGATCACATATGTAGTACTACCCAACGTTTTTTGTTATTTCGTTTATCCGATTTTCAGCCTCACTTTTTGAAATTCCGTTATAATAATCTTTTACAAATGGATGATCAAAATCTTGGTGAGGAAAAATTTCGGGCCGGTCATTTCCAATTTTTGTAATTACATCACATGGGATTGAAGATGTATTTCCATACTCAGCAATGTCGTTGCATAACCAACCAAAATATCCAGTTTCGTGATTTGGATTATTGAAATTTTCTTTATAATCCGAATAACTTTTTTCACTTAACGAAACCCAAAGTCCGTATTCTAGGGTTTCGCACGCTTCATTTATTTTTTGAGTAAGCGTAACTCTAATAAATCTATCAATTTGGTCTTTATAATGAATTTCGCAAAAATCTGTTTCCAATTTTCCAATTTCCAATTTTTCATTGTCTGAAAGAGTATGGTAATTCGCTGGTGAATTAAAAGTCAATGCTGGCCATTCTGAATGTACTTGTCCGCATTCAGAGCATTTAAATTCTGTTGGTTTGTTTTTCTTTCTTTTCCAGAACATCAATCTTCCTTTATGCATCGAATTCTGCGTAATGAATTAATCTTTTACATTTAACCTCTATTGATTCATTTTTTTCTAGATCTTCGATAATTTCATTAACTAAAAACACCTCTAGAAAATACTCATATCCAGGGCATTTTTTTTCAGTGACTTCAAAAGTTTTCCATTCTAACTCTTCTTCAGTTAACTGTAGTATTATAGTTTTAGATTTTAAAGAAAACAGCCCATCAATTCTTTTCACATAAAGAACTGATTCTTCATTAACTTCATCAATATTTGTTATAACATCTATTAGTTTCATCAATACATGGGAAACAATAATATATACACTAGTACAGATATATTTGTTTATATTTTTTTAAAAACCCACCTGGTATAGGTGGGCTCATGTCAAAAATAAGGTTTTGCAAACTATGATATGATATTTTGATTACTATTTATAGCATTTTGGTATTACCAGTGTATAGGAGGTTACAATTTTTTGAATACGTAAAACACTCTCTTTTGCTTATTTATGATATTCTTTCTTAAACCGCTGTAGTGTTTGAGTAAAAGAATTTAATGATAGATCAGCATTCTTTTTCGCAACTTCAACGGCTTTCTCATAATTTTTGAGTGCTAAATCATATTGTTTGTTTTTTTCATAGGCTTCTCCCAGACTATCATAACCATTAGCAACATTTGGAAATAAGTGTACATTAAGTTTAAATAATTCAATTGCAAAATCTTTTTCATCTTCATGAATAAATTCATATGCAATCATATTTAGATGCTGAGGAGAACGAATGGTATAGTAGGTCCCAATAAAATCAGCCATTTTTTCTAATGATCCTAAGGCACTAATTTTATTCATGTTATTATAAATAAATTGATTAAGCCTGGGTCTTGGTAGTTTATACTCTACTTTATATAGAATATCTTCTATATAATGCACGACATTTTTCGAAATCATATCATAATTTGATAGTGCAATTATGGTATATTTATCTTTCAAGTATCTTGAAAAGTAGGAGGAAAAACCTGGTGCGCCGCCACTATGACCAACCACTTTATTCTTATGTCTATCTTCTACCTGAAAAGCTAAACCATACGTTACCTTTGGCATGACTGCAGTAAACAGTTTTTGTTTTGATGCCTCATTAATTAAAATAGAACTGTAAAGCGCTTGGTCAAATTTTAACATATCACCTACTGTGGATAGGATTCCGCCATCTGATTGCGGAGCACTACTTTTATAGACATTGTTTTGGTATTTACCAGAAAGTGACTTCATATATCCGATTGAACGATTCTTAACCACATCATCCCAGAATTTCATCTGTGTGTCATTCATCTTAGCAGGAGAAAAAATGTTTTTAGTAATATAATCAGAATAGGATTGCCCTGTAATTTTTTCGATAATGGCTCCCAGGAGAATCATCCCGGAGTTAGAATATGAAAATCGTTCACCCGGTACTTTAAAATCTAATTTTTGCTCATAAATAAATGGTAACAGGTCGTTTATCGTACGCATTTCACTTCTTTTAGACCGATACACAGGATGTCTCATGTAATTGCCTACACCAGAGGTATGTGAAAGTAAATGGTGAATTGTAATTTTATCTCCTAGCGGAAAGTCTATTAGATGCTTACTAACTGGATCATTGAGTTTTAATTTTCCTCGTTCTTCGAGTTGTAAAATAGAGACTCCCGTAAACATTTTACCCATAGAACAAATATTAAATTTAGTATCTATATTGTTTTTTATTTGGTAGCTTTTATTTGCATCTCCAAAGGCTTTTGCATAGAGAACTTTGCCTTCTTTGGCAAGTAGTACGGTGCCAGAAAACAGGTCTAGTTCTACATATTTCTGCATCACGCCATCAATTTTTTTATTTAACTCTTGCGCATGTATATTTAGTGATACACATACAATACAGATACATATTTTAAGCACCGAAGGTGTTTTCTTTATTCGTGATTCAAAATGATAAAGTGATTTTGAGAGTATTTGTATTCCTTTCATTACGTATTTTGTTTAGGCATTAACCTTAATGATTAATACTTCAAAATTGAATCAAAACAAGTATGGATTCAAACAAAATAGATATACAAGAGGATTTAATAGACGTTTTAAAGGATTTTGTCTATTTAAAAAGAATATTAATTCATTATGAAAAATCAGAGTCTATAAACTTTTGAAAGTTTTCTTTATGCTTTTCTGAAACAGGAATGTATTTTTCGCCAAATACAATGCGATTACGTTCTATGGTTGTTATTTTTTTTAAGTTCACAATATAAGAACGATGAACTCGCATAAAATGTTTACCAGATAACTCTTCTTCTAAGGATTTCATGCTTTTTAAAGATAGAATAGGCTTTTCTGAACAGATGGTGTAGTACTTTACATAGTCTTTTAGACCTTCGATATAAATAAGATCTTTTAAATCTATTTTGATCAATTTATAATCAGACTTTACAAAAATGTAATCATCATTATAATTTGTTGTTTCTGGATGTGCTGTTGTATTTAAAATCTGCTGTTTTGCCTTATTGGCTGCGGTAACAAACTCTGGGTAATTAATTGGTTTTACCAGATAATCGATGGCGTTAACCTTATAGCTTTCTAATGCAAACTCTTCAAAAGCAGTAGTGAAAATGATTTTTGATCCATTGTTGGCAATCATTTTAGAGAATTCCATCCCCGATAAATTAGGCATTTGAATGTCTGTAAAAATCAAATCAATGTCTTTTTGATCCATTATTTCAATTGCAGCAATAGCACTATGACATTTTGCGACCAGTGTTAAAAATGGTGTAGCTTCTACATAACTTTCTAATAGGTTAAGCGCTAAAGGCTCATCATCGATCAATAAACATCTAATCATCATTCTTTAAAGTTAAGTATTAATTTAGCGATATATAGGTTGTCTTTTTCTTCTGTTATCAACTCAAATTTACTAGGATATAATAATTCGAGTCTCTTTTTTAAATTTTCGAGTCCAATCCCAGAATCCGTTACGTTTTCAATTTGCGGAAAAGAAGAGTTGATCACGCTGTAGTGTATCGTATTATGATTTTCGATAGTTAGCTCAACTTTTATATGACTAGGCTGTACTGCATCGATACCATGTTTAAAGGCATTTTCGATAAAAGAAATGAGCAGGAGTGGAGCTATCTGTATGGGTTGGTTAATGATAGGAAAACTTTTTTCTACTCTTAAATTCGAAGACACTCTTAATTGCATTAGATCAATATAATGCTCTAAAAAATCAATTTCTTTTACCAAAGGTACTTTGTTCGTTGCAGTATCGTGTAGTAAATAGCGCATCATTTTACCTAAACTGTGAATGGATGTCTTGGCTATTTTTGGGGAACTATCAATTAATGAATACACATTGTTTAGAGTATTGAATAAGAAATGAGGTTGAATCTGATATCTTAAATATTTAATTTCAGAATTTAATTGCGCTTGTTTTACATCCTGTAATACCAATTGATCATTAATCCATTTTTTATTAATTTTTAAACCAGCGCACATTCCAACACTTAATATCATTGGTAAAATGAGTTGTAGAGATGAGGTGGTACCGCTTCTAACTTCTCTTAGCCTAATGCCATTTTCTGTAGGGTTAAAGAGGTTTAATTCTAAGAAGCTCTTTATCAAAAAAAAGAGTATAATAATTAGTAAGAAGTTAATGATATAAAAGAGTGTTTTTTTATTTTTAAAAAAGTACTGATCCACCAATAGAAAATAATTGATGTAGAAAACAATCAAAAGGCTGCATGTAGATAGCCAATTTCTATTGATAATATATTGTGTGTTAGAAATTTCATCTAACGATAAAAGAGGCCATAAAAACACAAGGCACCAAAAGCCTATATGTATAAAAACAGTAAGGATGTTTTTATTATGGATATGATTCTTTTTTATCATCTAGTCGTTTGTTTCAATAGATTTAACCTTAATACCTATGCACAGCCACAATAGGTGTGTTCTTTACATTAAGACTGTATTACCAAGTGCATTGTGTCTATTTTTCTATTATTAATGTTTCTTCTTTTAAGATAAATGTATCGAGATTGTTTACCTTCAAAACGTTAAACTCAATTTTTTGAACTCCTTTTTTTGAATTCACATTTAATGAAAAAGAGTTTTTTCTAATATCATTTATTTCATAAACACCTGCACCTTTGAAATCAGCAAACAAAAGATATGAATTATCTAATTCCATAAAGCGAATGCCTATGTTGTTAAAACTATATTTAGGTGAATGAGGGGTTTCATAAAAAGAAATGGTGTCTTTTTCCTGATATCCTAAATCGCTTATAAATATGTTTTTTAGAATTAGTTTCCTAAATTTTTTTAAAGCTATTTTTTTTGACTCAACTTTCCTGAAATATAAAACTTCATCTTTATTTCGAAGAATTATCTGATGCTTATTGGGGAATTCAAATTTGATTCCAATAGATGGAATTGAAAGTATGTTTTTGTTTTTAAGATAATGATATCCATTATCAAAAGTTCCTTTCCATTCTTCTTTTCCCGGATCAAATGAGAATATGGAATCTTTTTCAATTTTAAACATTAGTCTATTCGAAAATTCATTACTCTTTTTATTAGTTTGGGGATTAATAGCGTATTCATTAATCCAAATTCCTTCTTGAGCCTGTACAATTATAGAAGATATTATTAATATTGAAATTAGAAGTTTTTTTTGAGATACCATGTTTAGTGTTTGATCATGTTATAGATGTGTTTCATATTGGGAGCAAACTGTAGTATAACGTCTCAACTAACAAAACGTTTTGATCTAGTAAAGATATTGATTTGTCGTGTCTTTCAGTTTTTGAAATAATTTATGGGATTGTACTTGTTGTTATTTTTCGTTTATGAATGTTGGCAGGAAGATGTTTTTCATTATAGCAAAAGGAAATTTGTCTTCTTGTGAGTTGTATGCACCTCCTGTAAATACAGCTACCATATTCAATTTAGGAAAAATCATGATATATTGTCCTCCGTTTCCAGTTGCTGTTTTAGAAATTATCACTTTTTCGTTTATTTTGAACGGAATGTTCCACCACAAATAACCGTAATCAATTCCAGTAATTTTTGTTTTTGGCGTGGTTGATTCTTCAATCCATTTTTCAGAAACAATTTGTTTATCATTCCATTTTCCATTATTGAGGATCAATTGCCCGATTTTAGCCATGTCACGTGAGGTCATATACAACCTTTTTCCCGATGGGATCACCTTTTTGTCTGAAGTATGCCC
Organism: Aquimarina macrocephali; assembly: GCF_051627225.1. NCBI lineage: Bacteria > Pseudomonadati > Bacteroidota > Flavobacteriia > Flavobacteriales > Flavobacteriaceae > Aquimarina > Aquimarina macrocephali. The sequence goes on along the minus strand of NZ_CP151795.1, from coordinate 773,393 downwards.
CCAACTTATATTGGTAATACCTAATGGATTGAATAGGTATTGCTCAGAAAATTTGTCGATTGTCATTTTCGAAGCTTGACTTATTATTTCGACTAGTAACACTACGCCCATCGAGCAATAATTTGAGACAGCTCCTGGTTCATTAACCATTGGTAAATTAAGCGTATATTGAAGCCAATCCCTTTTTTTATAAACTTTATCCTCTTGCCCTTTTGATTTCTTATCCCAATCGTTACAATCAAATCCAGGTGACATTGTTAATAGATGCCTGATTGTTATTTTATCTTTTCTCTTGTCTAGATTTTTGGTTGGCACCGGGTTTTTGAGATACTTTGATATAGGATCGTCTATGCTATCAATAAATCCTTTATCAATTGCAATTCCCAATAAAATTGACCTTATGCTTTTTGTTGTAGAACGAAGGTCGTGTTGCTTATTTGAAAAATGGTCGTTAAAATATTCTTCGATAATGATTTGATCATTTTTCACTAACAAAACACTGTGTAACCTATTTTTGCCATTATGTATTTGTTCGAATAATTGATAGATTTTTGTGGTGTCGACATTCTGTAAACTTAGATGGGCTGTTTTCCATCCGTCATCAAGGTCTTTTGGCTTAGAATACTTATATGGGTTTTGTCCGTAACAAAATGTATTTATTAAGAGAACAAAAAGCGTTAGGGTTGCTATATTTTTCATATTAAAAAGTAACCACAATATATGTACCAATATGCATATACATGTTTGTGTTTATTTTAAAAACTTAACCCATACATGTATTCATCTCAAAAATTTCTTCTAAAAAGTGTGATATTTTGATATGTAGTACTACTAATAAGGTATATCCAAAATTATATACACATGAAACAACCCAATCAGAGATTCGTTTTTTTTCTACGTAAATTCTTTCAATTTCATAAACGCGAAGTCAAACAATTCAATGCTATTTTAGGAATCAAACCTGATAACTCGTCACGTAAATGTTAGTGCTTTGTCAAATCATTAAATGTCATTACTCGAAAATCCGGTGCTGATTCAAATAGTTCATCCAGAATCCACTTATGAGCCCCTCCATATATGATGAGTAAATTTTCATTTTTTGATACTAAGTTTTTCGAATTAGCGAATAGTCGTACGTTTCTTCTATACCATCTGCCAACAGCGTCTGCTCCTAAGTAGTTACCTCCATGATCAACATTTACAAGTCCAGTTGTCCAAAGTTGCTTTGACCTTTTTGAGTGCTGTTTCGAGTTGATCAGTTTTATATAATCGTATACATTGAGATGTCTTTGTATGGTGTCCATAAATGTATTGTACCTTTTATTTTCAGCATCATAAGCTTTCCATAATTCCAGATGCCCAAGGCTATCTGCATATACTCCCCAGTCATCAATGGCGTTTATGTATTCGGGGAACGGAGGGTTGTTATCTATGCAATATACTCTACTATGACCAAGGGCTTTGGCTAATTTAAAACCTAGTTGAAATGTTTCATGTTTACCTAGTTTGTAATTTCCTTTTTGATATTCGGTATACAGTGAGTCCATCCATTCTTGATTAGATGTACGCCATTCTACAGCTATTTTTCCGGGGTTAAATTGCTCTAATAAATTGATCAAGCTATCCAACTCCTTTTGATTGCTATCTGTTGAGATATCAATATGCTCATTGGCAACCACATCGCTACCATCTCTTGATCTGTCAAAATGAAACACTCCTAAGGTTAAAACCTGATGTTTAGAGATACTATCAATTGACGGATATGCAGCGAGTGCTTTCTGAAAATCAGACATATGATGTTGCTTGGTTTTATCTTTATTTTTTGAACTACATGAAGTTAGAAGAAGAATTAATAATACTTTGAAGAAATATTTCATTGGTTTTTTTAGATTCATTGTTTTTATCAAGCTAAATAGCTCTATTAGTATAGACGCAAATTTTGTTGGGATAGTTGCCTGAATCTATTTTCTTGGATAGACTTATAGTACTATAACATATCGACGATGGTTAGTACGGGAATTCAGAGAATTGAACTTTTGGACCTGAACTTAGCTAATTCTATTTAACTAAATATTTTTAATTTTAATTAATAGACGTTGTTAGAATACGTTTACTGTTAATGATTCAAAATATCTTTTCGAAGCGATCGTATTTGGATTTCATCATCGGCAAGCTCTTGGAATTGAGCTTTGTTCATAATTTTTAAATCTATATTCATTAGGCCTTTTGAACCATAATTGCTCTCAGTTATGAATTTTCCGTTATCTAATTCAAGTATTGCGCACGAATTCATTAAATACTTGTTATCCAAAAACTTAAAATGTATATCTATTATCTGTTTATTTCTGAACATTAACCTCGATGTTAATCCGCATCTTTGAGCTTTGTCAAAAGGTGTACTTCTATGGTTTGAATAATGTTCAATCAAATCATAATTGTCATCCAAATGTTTAGGTAACAATACAATTTGGCCATTTGATAATCTAATCTGAGATTGAAATTCTTGAATACCATGTTCATTTTCGAATTTGTAATTGAATCGAATTTTTGAGATTTTTTTGTCAATTAAATCAGATAATTTCATAGTTTAGAATGGTGTTTATAAACGATTTTTATGTGAAATGTAGCATTAAAAAACTACGTTTTTGAATATACACAGAGTCGTCTTTTTATTCTTTTTTGTTAATCAATTTTAGTACTTCATCCGCTACAAACTCTCCACTATTTGAAAAAGAAGCAGTTACTAGCCTGTTTTTAGAATCTACTATTTCGTAATTCATTTTCTTTTCGTGATTATACACTTTCAAATTAGCATCTCTTTTTTGCAATTCTTTTTCCATATCATAAGGCAATAATTTACCAAAGTCGGATTGTTTCATTATGTTTTTTTCATTCCAAGTAGGGAAACTTGTCATTGTTTTATCCTTTACCAAGTATTCTCCTGATTTCAATTTTACATTTATAAGAGTTGCAGTTCCGTGGCCAATTGTTCCGATAACACCTCCAGAATCATATATTTCTGATATAACCTGAAGAATGTTTTTGTTCTTATGAGTGTCCCAAAATTGTCCATATCCGCCAGGAATGATTACTGCCAAGTATTCTTCTGGATTGATTTCTGATGGTTTTAAACTATTCTCCGTTTTGTTTTTAAACACATCATTTTTGATAACAGATTTTACTACATTCGTAGTATCTCCACTATGATAGATTGGAATTTCTCCACCTTTTGGTGATACAATATCGATTTCAAAACCCTTTTTTAAAAATTGATTAAACGGAACAGTTAATTCAATTAGATAAGTTCCGTTTGGCTCACTTTTCATTTCATTAATATTGGTAGTTACAAAAAGGATTTTTGTTTTTTTGTTTTTCTTGTTACAGGAAATAACTAAAAATAATAGTATTAATAATGCAAAAAGCTTATTCATATTTCTTTTATATGCGTAACTAAAATAATAAATATTTTATGCTTTTCATCTTTTTATTGAGACATATGTATACGATCCATTTTGAGATATGTGGTTCTGGATCGGTACGTTACTAGAACTGGTGAAATTTTATGTTCATCACCCTTTGACTTAGATGTTACTTTAGTTTAATTATTGCGTCTTTACATTTTTCAATAGCAGCATCATAGATTTCTAGTGTTTTATCCTGTAGATTAACTTTTATATACGAACTGCATATAGTCTGAAAATGTTTTGGCTCTAGGTCTATGATTTGTTTGTGAGGTACTGTTTTATTTTCAACTTTTAAATGATAATTTTTATCATTACAAGACTGAAACAATGTAACAAAATAGTTAAGGTCTGAGAAATTTTTAAGGCTAAACTCTTCTAAGTTTTGTGAAACATCATGCATCGTATACGATGGTAATGTAGTGTTCTTTTTTTGTTGGAAAAAGGAAACAATATCATTGTTAATGTCTTTTACGGGAGTATATGTGCTGTCTAATAGTTGTATTACATATTCGTGGTTAGGCTGTATAGCTTCTTTTTCCAAAATTAAAATCTTATGACACATCGCTCCCCATCCACAGTGTTGTGCTACTGTATATTGCATTCCTGATAACGATAGTAATAAAAGGAAGATGTTTTTTTTTATGTTTAAGATTATCATTTGTTATTTATGTAAAGTTTTTAACCACAATATTTCTTTATAAAGTTTCTCTATACAATTTAATGCTAGAGGTAATTCTCAGAGAGTTTTTAGAGTTTAAATTTTCAGAAAGAATTTTTTAACTCATGAGTTGTTTCATTTAAAACAAAGATAGATGGTAAGTGTTGTATACTCTCTCACTGTTTTCAGTGAAAATTGCTGTGTGTTTTAATGCTTATTGTGTGGTATCATAGCTATCCCGAAGTGGTATCTGGATTATTGATATTGTTGTGCTTTGTTTTTTTTAGCTCAATTATCCCGATTATTTCAGTCAATTTATCCAATCCAGTTTTTGAAATCATTATAAAACAGAATTCAATAAAAATAAATCTAAAAACTATAATTGCGATTACTAGTGAAAGTAAAGTGTCAAGTCTATTTTGAATAACAGATGCGATTAGTCCGCTTATTACAAATAATACGATAATTAAAAATAGTATTTTGAAAGTTTTACCAACTTGTATTTCCAGAGTTCCGTTTCGATTTTCTAGTTTTCCATTTAGAATACAGAAAGCTCCATAAAGGTTTTTTGATAATTTTATTTCAAATTCGTCATCATGAATTTTTCCAATAAAAGTTTGATGATTCCAATCAGTAACAAATTGTTCGTTAGATAACGTATGACTTTTCAATGCGGTCATTGCGATTGAACTATCATTTTGTAATTCTATTGAATAGTATTTTGTTGGAAACAGTTTCATTTAGTTCACAAGATTATTTTAATCTTTTATACAGGTAATAGAATGTTTATTAATCTATCCCTAAATCATTTGTGAAGGAATGATGCATTTCAATTTCACTTAATGGGACTCCGATTTGATATTCAATCATCCCACAAATAATTCGTTCAATTTCGTATTTGCTTGAAATATCTTCGATTGAAATTAACTCGTCCGAATTCATTGAAATTACCCAATCCGTAAATTTTCTTAAAGTGTTTTCTGCAACAGGTTCAGTTCGATCAAATATTTTAAACCCCAAAAACCGGACTTCTTTGTTGAGAGTTTTGTTAAAGTCTAAGTCGACTAGCTTAGGTGTTTTTAGAGCTATTTTAATTTCCAATCTTGTCCAGTCAGATTGTAAATCCGTCTTGCTCAACAAATCCGACATTTTTGTATTGGGTGTAACATCCATTTTTTCATTACCAAACTCTTCAAATGCCCTTCTTATCCGATAAAAAACTATTTGCGATAAACATTTATTATTCGGTTTTAACTTTATTTTTTCAAAAATAGAATCAGCCATTTGTTGAACCGTAGCAATATTTTCTGCTTCAGCGTCTGGAATTGAAATACCAAATTTATCTTCAAAAGACATTAACAATTCTACCGAGTCTAATCCCATTATTTTTATTTCTTTTATATAAATAACTAAAATAGTAATTATTTTATGCTTATCACTTTTTGATTTAGGTGCTATTTATTACATGGATTATAAATCCGTGTGATTGGTTTAGTATATGGGCCTTTTTATGTGCTATACACCTTGTTGTAGTATGTTGTTTATTCTCCTTTTATTTGTTTTCTAAGATATTTTGCCATCTTACTCATTTCTTTCTCAAACCGATTTTTCACTTCTCTATTCTGGCTAATTCTATATCTAATTTCATCTTCACCTCCTCCAATTTCATTTAGATGATCGAAGTCTGTATTGCGAAGTTCAATTAATCTTTGTTTACCAATTTCAAAATTCTCAAAATCATCAAGGCTACTCATTAGGTTTTTGTAGTGACCTTCTTCAATTAACAACGCATTCTTTTCTAAGGATTCTCTTGTAGATTTGAGTTGAATCGAGAAGTTTTTTAATCTTTCTTTTGAGGCTACTTCCCATAAGTCAACTCCGTTAAGTTTTAAATCACATAAGCTTTGCCATAGGTTATTATAGATTTGAAACTGATTTTCTCGGTACTTTAGAAACAAGACTTTAGATTTTTCTAATTCAATTTTTGTGGATTCGAGCTCTGATTGATATTTCTGTCTTAAAATTTCTAATTTCTCATGCTGAAAGGCTTTTTGAGTTTCTAATTCGGTTTGAAAATTACTTTTAAGAGTTTCTAGCTCTTGTGAATATCTAGCACTGTCTTTTGCTAAGAGTTTTTTTGCAAATAAATTTCCAAACCATTTAGACAACCCTAAAATTATTGCACTCGCTCCCCCAAGACTTAAGACAGATGCTCCTAAAATTTGTAATATATTTTCCATATTTCGTTAATTATCTACAACGATCTCATATATAAAAAGTAGCGGATTTTCATGCACTAACTTTTCGTTTTAGCATTTACTCCGCTATTCTTTATATACATTGTTGGCAATAGTTTTACCAAGCATTACCAGATCCCCCTCCTCCTGAGGATTGACCATTAGACAGGTATATTCTTCTTTCTTTAGTAACAGTTTCACCGTTTTTGTAAGCTCTAACATAAATTGTTACCAATCCACTAGTGGTTGGAGTCAATAAAACAGAGCTAGAATTGGAGTTATTCACTTGAGATCGTTTTAATGAACCATTAGGATATCCAATCCCCCAAACCCATCTGTCTACAGAGACATTACTTGAAACCCAAAACTTATGATACAAATAGCCTCCAATATGGGCATAATCAATATCAATGCTTATAGATGATAATTCTAAATCTACCGTAGGGTTACATACAGGAAGAGATAAAGTTGTTGGGTTTGTAGATGCATTATTTCCATTGTAAGATATATCAGATACTTGATAAAGCTCTACGTTTCCGTTATTCATTAAGTTTACTATATCAACATTTTGTTTTGTATTCACAATTCCAGACATTCCAGGCCAACTATCTTTAATAACCCAACGGGAATCATTTGTCCAACCTATAATTGAAAAAGCATGGTAGGATAGCCCAGCAGAAGGGATATTATAGTTTCTAAACTTTTTTGCATTATGAACTCCATTTTGATTGCCTGATACTTTTACAACTACAGGACCACTATTTAAGATCTTCATTTTAATATCATCAACAGAATTAATATCATTCTGACTTAGTTGAATAGCATTACCTACTGTAACATAATTACCTAAAGAACCTCCATCTTCAATATCCCAAATTGGTGGCGAAAAGTTTGTGTTTAAAAAAATCCTGTATGACCTTTGGCCATTTGGATGCTCTATGTAATCTAATACATCTGATCTTTTAATACTACATCCATTACTATCAGGATTATTTACAGGGCATGTTGCAGGTGCAAACGAATTAATTTGTCCACTTGCTATCAAAGGGATTTTGAAATTCGAATTTAAATCAGGAAGGTAATAAGGAGCATTCCATACCTTATAATCAAGATATGCATCAGAAAGAGAAAATAAATTAGAACCGTATACATTGTTCTCCATAGCATAGGTTGTTTCAATAGCTGCATTAAAAGCAAAAGCTAAGCATGGTCCTTGATAAGGCTGAGCTCTCGGGCTTGTTACAAAATTTTGATTACCACTTGTAGTCGGAGCATTTGCCCATGAAAAGTCACATGGGATATTTTGACAAAATAACTCTGTCGAAAATATTAGTAATAAGAGTAGAATTTTTTTCATGATTAATAATTTTAAAGTTGATTAATGTGTGTATATGCGTAACTAAAATAAGGAATATTTTACGCTTCTAGCCCTTTTGTTGTGATATTGAGGCTGTGAGCCATTTTTAAGGTATATGATTATGGATCATATGGTTACCAGGATTAGTTGAATTTTAAAAGTTTTTTGTATGGCTACAAAAGAGATGCAGGAGTAGGGAATTGTGAAGGGTTTTAGTACCCTTACTAAGAATTAATTAGGTCTTGTTATGTGTGCTTATTTGGTTGATTAATCCTTTAAAAATAAAGCCATGAAACGGGTATACAGCATACCAGTATAATCTGCCAGCCAAACCTAAGGGTCTAAATGTGGCAGTTTGGATCACATCGTTATCCACTATTTTAAATTCAAGCCAGGCTTCTCCTGGTAGTTTCATTTCTGCAAAAAGTAATAATCTTCCTTCTTGTTTATTTGCATAGAGCACCCGCCAGAAATCTAATGAGTCTCCAACAGATATAGTGGATTGATTTGTACGACCTCTCCGCAATCCAACTCCACCAAATAATTTATCAAAAAAACCACGGATTTTCCATAACCAATTCCCGTAATACCATCCATTCTCACCACCAATACTCCAGATCTTCTCTATTGATGATGCATAGTTTTCAGTTTGTCGAATACGCATGTCTTTAAAACATCCAAATTCTGGAACCTCTATAAATTCTGATATGTTGCTGGTTATCTCACTACTAGAATAAGAATCTTTCCAGCTAGAAGCGATCTCATTGTTTTTAATGTTATCAAATGCTCTTAATAGGGCTTCCTTATAGGATATGGGTTGGATTTTTAGTAGGGTATTGATTTCATGATTTCTACATACAACTTCAACCTTCATACTATCGACTAAGGATCTGGCTAGCTTGTAAGAAGTAGAGGTTACAAAATATAGCCAATAAGAAGAGAGCTTCGGGGTCATTACAGGTACGGTCCAGATTCTCCTTTTTAAATTTCTAACTTTAGCAAAATCAAGTAGCATTTCTTTATACGATAGAATATCATCACAGCCAATATCAAAATTCCTGTTGTATGTTTCCTCTTTAAGGATACATTCTGTTAAAAAGCTTTGCACATCTGCTATCCCTATGGGTTGACATTTGGTAAGAAGCCATTTTGGGGTAATCATAACAGGAAGCTTTTCTACCAAGTCGCGCATGATCTCAAAGGATGCACTGCCCGATCCAACAATGATTCCTGCCCTAAAGCAAGTTAGGTTGTAGCTGCCTTTTCCTAGTTCTTCTTCAACCGTTTTTCTTGATAGCAGATGTTTAGATAGGTTAGATTCATTAACTATACCACTTAAGTATATCACTTGTTTAACAGCTGTGTTAGATAATGTATTCCGAAAATTGATAGCAGATTTTTGTTCTAATGATTTATAATCGTCAGATGTCGACATAGAGTGTACCAGATAGTATGCCACATCAATATCATTTGGGATTTTTGATAGAGAGGAAGCATCTAATAAATCAATTTCTAATACAGAAATACTTGCGCTCAACGATTGGGGAGGATGAAATCTAGAGGTATCCCTAACGCAACATACCACATGATGCCCCTTATTTACTAATAAAGGGAGAATTCGTTTGCCGATATAGCCTGTGGCACCTGTTAGGAGTATTTTCATTCGTGTAAACAGGCATATACCCTGTATAATCGTTTAAATTTATGTATATGTATTTGCGCGTTTTTTTGTATCACGATATCCATGTACATCAACGCTTTTATTTTTAATAATGACTAGAGAATTTTATCTAAAATACAATAATATATGCGATATAGGTTAGAAAAAGTAGTTGAATAAAATTAATAAGTAAAGCCATTTTAACACCCTTATGTTTTCTTTTTAATCCTTTTTCTAAATCATAAATTTGACTATCGATATCTTTTTCTTCGTCCTCTTTTTTGTTACTATTCGCAATACTATTAAAAAGCCAAAAGAACTTTTTATACGAATTTAAATATGGAGTTATTGTATACACAGTAATCAGTATAGAAAAAAATGAAAAAAGGATTATTAAACTGGTGATCACCTTAAACGGAGAAAGGTGTAAGGGGGAGACGAGTGTTGTTAACTCTCCTATGATTATTGTGATGCTAACGATAATCAGTATGTTAAGGATTAAAATAAACACCCCTTTAGTATTGATTTCGGCATCATATCCAGCAAATCGTTCTATTGTTTTATTTTCGTAGCCCATTTTAAATTTAGTATTAACAATGATCCAAATAATGATATTCTAAATATGACCAGATAACGTTACCAGAGTAACATCTATCTCTCTTATATAAAAGTACGATGACCTTTTTTAATAAAGTTACGGGAAACCTCATGGTAAGGGAATGATTGGTTCTCGATACAATTTTTCTCCATTACATTACGAAAAACCACTCGAACTGACGGGCATGTACCCAGAGCGTAGCCGAAGGATACATCACAACGTGTCTAGGATTTTCCTTGGGATCGAGTAGCATAAACAATAAACCCTTGCATGAATCATCATACAAGGGTTTATAGTATATATAGGTTTATTGTGTTTTTTATGCTTCTTCCGGAGAAATAAATTTGTACACCAATCCGGCTAAAATTGCTCCTATGATTGGGGCTACCCAAAATAACCATAATTGCTCTATTGCCCAACCTCCAGCAAATAATGCCTGGCTCGTACTTCTTGCAGGGTTTACCGAGGTGTTGGTTACCGGTATACTTATAAGGTGAATCAGAGTTAATCCTAATCCTATGGCGAGGCCTGCAAAACCTTTAGGAGCTTTGGAATGAGTAGCTCCCAGAATAATGATCAAAAACATAAATGTCATTACGATTTCGGTTACTAAAGCTGCAAGCATAGAATAGCCACCCGGGGAATGCTCTTCATATCCATTGGCAGCAAACCCACCAATTTCGAACCCAGATTTTCCTGTAGCAATAAGGTATAAAATTCCTGCACCGGCAATACCACCCAATACCTGGGCAACAATGTAAGGTAGCAGTTCTTTTTTATCAAAACGACCACCTATCCATAATCCGATAGATACTGCGGGATTAAGATGGCAACCCGAAATATGCCCAATGGCATAGGCCATCGTTACAACGGTTAAACCAAACGCAAGAGCGACTCCTGCAAATCCAATCCCTAACTCTGGGTATGCCGCTGCTAATACAGCACTTCCACACCCACCTAATACTAACCATAAGGTCCCAATAAATTCTGAAATTAATTTTTTCATGTTGTTTATTCTATTGTTGATGTTAATAATGAGGGTATGAATTACTAAGGTACTTATATTTCTTTTACAGGTTCTATTCTCGTATGATCTTTTCTCTAACTTCGGATTAAGTGCAGAATAATAGGATAACTATAATATAATCACTCGATCAGACAAGTACCTATTAAAAGAAACCCCCTGCTTGATGATTCAAACAGGGGGTGTTATATTATAGGTGTATTATCTTATTTCTTAGGTTCTAGGATGGCGGTGATACGTTCTGCGATATCCTGCAGGTGATATTGCGTCATTCTATCTGATGTTCTGCCAGTGGCGTTTCTAACTGCGCGGCGTAGCGTATTTAATTCTGCACGCACTACCGCTCTAATATCACTTTGCGAGGCATTTACATTAGTTCGTACTACAAAGCGTCTTATATTCTCTGGAATCTTAGGCTGCTCTTTGGTCATTAAAAATTCTAGTCGATCGATATATGCTCTCTGTATGTTACGACGATATACATCGATAGTACGACCACTTCGCAATTCGCTCCATAGTCCCGATCGTAGTTCGGTCATCATATCGAGTAGGGTATAGGCCTCTTTATTGTTTAAGGCTTCATTCTCGATTAATCGTGCCATACGACCATGATCTAACAGGTTGTTTAAGGTTCTCACCTGGAAATTACGAATACGTTCTACATTTCCTGCAGATTCTATTTTATCAAAAATAGTGTTGTCGAGTAACCAATCCGGAGTGCTAAACAATTGCTCGTGTAAAAATTTCATGGCACGTTTCTGATTCGCTTTGGTCACATGAGAATATACTGCGCCTTTTTGATCGTAGGTTTTGTAGTATTCATATACTCCACCAATATTAGAAGATACATGACCCATATATCGATTAAACTGCCCCAATACCTGTCTGTACATAGTGCCCAGATCATCATAGTTTTTACCGTCTTCGGCAGTCCATGTGATGAGGTTGGGTACAATTCTTTTTAGGTTTTTGATTCCGTAAGTACTGGCGAGTACAGCATCATCCCCAAGATCTTCGGTTTGCGAACTTGGATCAATAACTCCAAACTGTTGTTTCCCAAATCGATACATAGGATCATTTTGATGCTCCAGTATCCAGCTGTCCAGTGTCTTTTTCTCTTCTTCTGCAGTTGGTGTAAATATCGGTCGATATCCCCATTGTATTGCGTGCTTATCATAGATACCGATATTAGGCATTAAGGCAACATCACCATCTCCTGGTTGGGCAACATAGTTAAATCTTGCATAGTCCATTATCGATGGTGCTGTACCATATTTTTTGGTAAACACAGGATCTCTTAGAGATTCTACAGGATAGGCAACACTACTTCCCATATTATGCGGTAGCCCCAGGGTGTGTCCCACTTCGTGAGCAGATACAAATCGAATCAATCTTCCCATTACTTCATCCTTAAAAGCAACACTTTGCGCTTGTGGATTGATTGCTGCGGTTTGTACAAAAAACCAATTTCGTAATAAGGTCATTACATTATGATACCAGTTGATGTCACTCTCCAGAATCTCTCCTGATCTGGGATCACTTACATGTGGTCCGTTGGCATTAGGGATTGGAGAGGCCAGGTAGCGCACTACAGAGTAGCGCACATCCTCTGGACTCCAATCAGGATCTTCTTCTACTGTTGGAGGGTCTTTGGCGATAATGGCCTCTTTAAACCCAGCCTGTTCGAAGGCAACCTGCCAGTCTTCGATCCCTTGCTTAATATATGTTCTCCATTTTTTTGGAGTTGCACGGTCTATATAGTATACGATTTGTTTTTTAGGAACCACCAGTTCGCCTCGTTTAAACTTTGCAAGATCTTCATCTTTTACCTCTAATCTCCATCGATCCAGGTAACGTACCGTTTTACTTTCTTGCGCTTCTAATCCATAATCCGTTTGTCCGCGGGCAAACCATCCTACTCGTTGGTCAAAATATCGACGCCTCATAGGTGTTTTAGGAAGTAGGATCATAGAGTTACTCATTTCTAATGAGATAGATCCTGTACTGGCATTAGAAGGTGGCTCGGCAGCACTATAGGTTTTTACATGACGGGTTTCGATATTTAACGGGTAACTTCTAATCGTATCGATATACGATCGGGCAACATCTAATTTTGAAATCTTATATTGCTTTCGTCTGCTATCAGGAAATCCTAATGGTTTTACATCTTTTTTAAAGAGATCGGTAACCTCGATCACTGTTGCATTCTTTACCGCATTGATAGAATCTTTATAAAATGCCTTGATCGGAAATGCATATAACACCGGTTCGAAATTAGAATTCTCTACGGCCTCATGAATAGGTAAAGAATCCGAAGCGAAGACCTGATGTGATACAACACGAAGTAATATCTGTTTGTTTTTTCGTTGCCAGCGCAATACCTGGGTGTTTTGTTTTCCTCCTCCAAAACCAATCCCCGTAGCGGTTTTGGCAATACGCGTAACCATAAGCATTTCCCGGTTAAACAATGAATCCGGAATCTCATAATAGTATTTATCGTCTATATTATGAACGGCAAATAAACCTTTGTCGGTTTTAGCCTTTTCGGTAATGACTTCGCTATAAGGCTTAATCGTATCCTTGTTTTTACCTGGTTTTTTGGCTTCGGCCGTAGCGGTTTTTCCTTTTTTAGGTTGAAGAACAGAACAACCACTAGTGGTGATTACTACTAAGCATAGAAGCAATCTAAATGTATTTTTGAGCATGTGAAGAATTTTTAATCGGCGGAAGGTAATAAAATAAGAAACCGACATATGTGAAAGTAAGGTTAAAGGTAGATTGATAAAGGGCGTAACCTCTGTTAATTGTGAATTTATTATGAATTTGTTGCTGATCAAGCCTTTAAAAATGTATACTCTTCGGCTACGCTCAAGACAGACGCTACGTCATAACTTGTCTCGAATTTTCCTCGGGATCGAGTGCGTACACATCTCGGCGCACAGGTCGAAATACATTTTAAATACTATCCGCAATTCATTTATAGGACACGTTGTTAACTGCAGTTATTCTTCACCTTTTCCAGTGCTTTTGGAAATGTGATTGTCATAAAGTCCAGATGCTCATCAAGGACATCTATTTTAACATGAAGTGTATTACTATCTGTTCCTTCAGTAAGTGTGTAAATTTCTGTTGCACCCGACCAGGCTTTTGTTTCATCATCAATAGGTTGTTCCTTACCCTTTACCACATTTCCGATATGCTTAAACATCATGATTTTATTTGGAATGTGTGTTTCGATGATGCTATAGATACCACTTTGATCAGGAGAAAGGAATACTACTTTACTACCTTCTTTCCAATTATCGGTAAGGGCATAAGAACCTTCAAAAAATACGCTAGCCCAGTCACGATAGAAACTATCGCTCCATAGTGCGTTCCATATCTTGGTTTTCTCTGCCTTAATATCAATTGAAAATTGTAATCTGTTTATCTTCATGATTTAAGATTAAGTTAGAAGTTAACTATAGTGAATCACTAAGGTAACAAAATCGCAATGAATTCTTTTTGAGGAATTTAACTGCAATGAGATATACAGGTTGTTGTAAACAGTTTTATTTGTTTTTTAGATTAGCAAAATCAGCTAATTTTTGTCGTATTAGCTTTGCCTCCTCATAACTAACTTTTAGTTTACTCAAAGAAAAAGAATAATGTTGTTCTGAATCAGTAATTTCAAATGATGGTTTAATTCCATTATATATTAACTTTTCAGTTCCGGTCAAAACTCTGTTTTCGATAACTTCATTCCTGATAATAAAAAGAACCCTTTGTTCAGTGAGTATCAAATAATCGATTTTTCTCTTAATTAAAGCATAGACAAAAGTCAAAATAGATAATTCTTTAAACAAAATTTCCAAAAACGTCTCTTCAGAATCTTTTTTGAGTAAGATTATTCCAGATTCATTCCTGATTAGTTTATCTATTTCTTTTTTGGTCATTCAATTTTATTTCGAATTACTGTTAACAATAGTATATGCATACCAGTACAAATATACCTGTTTGTAGATATTTGCAAGTGTTTATGTATATCAAAAACTCACGCCTGTCAAGATTTTTATGTAGACGTTGAGTATTGTATTATACAGATTGAAAATCTATGCTGCCCGGGTGTTCAGGCTATTTCCGTTTGTTCTATTTGATTATTGAAATCTATAATTCGATATTTTGTTTAGAGCAACAATATATTCATTAACATTTTGATAATTATGATGGCCTTTATAGGAAGCATAGGTTGTACCTTTTGGAAAGGTTAATACAGAGTTGTTATCCAAACCCGTATTTATTAATGTTCCATATCCAAGTTTATCATTAGCCATTGCAGTTAAAAATTTAGTGGGCATCTTTGTCGATCCTAAGTATGCAAATATTGCCTCTTCTTTTTTCGATATTCTAAGAGTATTTTTTAATGTGCCTGAGGAGACAATGGGATTTGAATCTAGACTGGTAAATTTGATTATAGACCCTTTAGATATAATCTCTTCTCCTGTTTCCCAGACTAGATCATTTTCGTCTGCACCAAAACGATTTCCATTCCATTCAGAATCTGTAAAATGAATTGATGTTTTTGGAGGTATATTAATAAAAGTTATAATTTCGAAACTATCATTATTAGCATTAAACCCAATAAATGCAATATCTCCAGATTTTAATTTAACTGGTTTTTCTGATAGAAAAATTAAAAGTATTAATGTTGAAATCATTCCATAAATAAGTCTATTGCCTTTCACCTCTAATAATTTTAGTTTAGGATAAAAGTATTTTATAATTAACTCAACTACATTAATTTCTGGTTATCTAATTGAAAATGAAATGTAAACTTTTCTTTTAATGAAATTTTAAATATCTAAGGTAGAATTATTTTAAACGGGATTGATCGAGCTTCTATATGTTGTACAGAAATGTGGTATATATATCATAAAACTCATGCCTGTCAAGACTTTTATTTAAGCACTGAGTATTGTATTGCATTGATTGCAAATCTGCACTTTTGGGTTAAAGAGAATGTAATTGACCCAAAAAAGAATATACTATTAATTTTTTCTAATATATTTTTCTACAACATACCTTTTTATGTTAGCTTCTTTTACTTCTTCTAGCCCATACTGTATAAGAGTATCTCCTTTTATTTCTACTGTAAATGGAAATTTGTGACCTCTTATGGCTTCTACCGCAGAATATTGTAATGTTTCTATATAGGTATTTCCTTCTAGAGTATACGTTCCTCCTCCTCCATAAAAACCATCTACGTTTGTATGATCTTGATTAAAAAATGCAAAATGATCTTTACCGATGATTTTTATAAAATCTGATGTAGTCATGTCTTTAATTTTCACAGAATCTCCTTCTTTGATCTCTCCATACACCATTTTCCATGCTCCTTCTATTTTTTTGATCTCTTTAGGTTTTGATATTGTTGGGGCGGTTTCGTTTTTGTTGCAGGCCATAAAAATAAAAGAACAAGCTACTAGTATAATTTGGTTTCTCATAAAATGTTGATTGATATCGATAAAGTTAATTTTATTTTAGTAAAAACAAAACCTCTTCATTTTGTTCTTAGAAGCTGTGTCGTTATACTACTGTCATACGGTTTTAATAATATCTATTACCTCAATCAAAATTTTATATTTGGTGACTTTGTAAATAAACACAGACCTTTTGATTAAGTACAAAGGCCTTATGTTTTCTTATATCTTGTTACCAGTAGTTTTTTTTCGAAATATCATTTTCAAATCAGTAATTAAATAAAACCCAACAAATCCAAAGCTACTTAAAGCAAAAATAAATTCCCCTTCCGGAATAAGTAGAAATATATTAATACCAATTAAAAATAGGCAGAATGGATATGTAAATAATCTAATCAATATGTTTTTTAAGGACCACTCCTTTTCAAACAGTTTTTTCTCAGTTTTAATTTCAAGTTTTTCAAATATTTCGTCAAGTTGATTTTGTTTTTCGAACAAATAAAACTTCCGAAAAACTGTTATTAAAATCAACAAAAAAGCTAAAATAATTAGAATTGATAACCAGTTTTCCGAAAAATCAAAGTCTGTGGGGAAATTTGCCAGAATTAGGTAGAGAATACCAACTAAAAACAATCCAACAATTGATTTTCCAATCGGGTTTAATTTATCAGTTATGTTGGTCAGATGATTATTTGCATTTAATTCAAACGTAAAAATCGGATAGAAAGCGGTATTCCACATATTTTGTCTCCATACTTTGATTTCATCTCGACCAATTTCTCCTTTTGATCTAAAATCACGAGAAAAAACATTCCATAAATGATTTAGAAAAGTATCTCCTTTTCTCAATTCAATTAGTTTTTCTATATCTTTTTTTGTGATTTTCAATTTTATTTCGAATTACGGGTAACAATGGTAGACGAAAGCCAATACACATATACTCGTTTGTAGGTATTTATAATTGTTTTTATTTCAATGATTTGCTTTGTCAAAACAGTCCTGTAATACAGATCTTTCATTCACAAGTATTTTTTCCGCTCCAATATCTGAGTTTTTATATTTTTCTCCAAGCCTCTCAATAATACACTCACAATATTTCTCCGCAACCTTTTTATCAATTTTGGGATTAGTTAATCTGAATTTCCTGCTACATTCTTCAATTTCATTATTTCCGATTTCACTTTTGACCTTAAAATAATTATAGACATTATATCCAATAACAATAATTACTATTAAGATTCCGAGGCTTTTGAACTTTTGCATTTTATAATTTTTACCAATAATAGTATACGAATGCCAGTACACATATACTCGTTTGTAGGTGTTTATAATTGTTTATGTATATCATAAAACTTACGCCTGTCAAGGTTTTTATATAGACGTTGAGTATTCCATTTCCATTTTCCTTGTAATACACTACAACAGTTAGTGTAAAATGGGGTTTAATGCATTTTTACACAGTGTTAGTAAATGTTGGTTTTCTTGATTAAAGAAAGATAGGTATGCTTAAATAAAGCCTATTCTCTAGCCTCAAAAAGAAAGAAGCCAGTTTCTCTTCCAATAATAAGTAGACAATTGTCTTTTAATGCCAGCCCACTTATACCTTCACCAAATTTCTTTCTTGCTTTATACTCTAATTTAGGAGTATTAACTAATTGAATACCTTTATTGTCTTGTTGTATTATTGCTGTAACAAATTGATCCTTTGATCCTTTTGTGCCAACAACCAACAACTCATTTTCACGTTCAATTGTTCCTCCATGGATTTCGGATTTTCCTATTTTAGCCGCTTTATATCTTTTCAATTTTTCACCGTTTGTAACATTATACTGTACAACATTGTCATTCCCAATTAACAGTATATCATTACCTTGGTTTAACCATTGCATGTAAGTGGGCGTATAGCCATTAACAGGTTTATGTTTGCTTAGGAATTTGTACTTTCTATCATGTTCTGATTGTTGATAAACATATAATCCACAATGTCTGAAAACCATATACAAATTGTTTCCATATTTTTTAATATCCATAGGGTAATCAAACATCATTGCACTATTTTCAGATAAATCAATGATTTTTAAAAAATTATTAGTTTCATCAATTACATATATGGCTTTATCAATCATTACATAAATCAAACCCTTCGTTATGTGAAAGTTTACATAATTATTAGTTGGTAAACTGTCATCATTTGGAAAAGTAACTGTCCTAACCAAAACCGGATGTTGTAAATCTGAGATGTCAAATACTTTTATCTCCTTACTTTGTCCAACATAAAGTAGATTACCATTTTTTTTAATGAATTCTCCAGACCAATCAATTTCAAAAGAAGAGATCATATTTATTTGTGGTAATTTTTTGATATCCCATATTTTGATTTTTTTTGGATGTCGACTTATAATTACATCATCAAAACAAATTGAATCAGAAAAGTTTTTTTCAATCTCATGTTCTATTTTTTCATAAGGTTCGTTTAATATTAATGGTATTTCGGTATACTTATCTATGTTACTTAACTTAGTCATATTTAGTCATTTATCAGACGTGGCAAACGTGCAACGACCTTTGTTTAAGCCTATCAAGGTTTAATTCTTTTAATTTCATAAAACTACCATTATCTTTTTGATATAGCAATGGTAATGTATAGGGTAGGAGAAGAACTTTTTTATTTGAGTACCGTTATCGAATTATAAATCCACGCTGTTGGGTTTGAATTGTACAACCCATTCATTCCAAAAGTTTCAATTTAGTTTTTATAATCTCTAATATCCTCTGTAGCAGCTGTAAGAGTTTTCATGAGAACAGAATCATATCTATAAAGTAGCTTTTTGAATTTCTTATCGTCTACCTTAATTTTTCCATTGTAAATAGCCTTTTTAAGAGGCCTTAAATCTAAGAGAGTCCAAAGATTTTCTTCCTGATGCTTAAATAATTTCTTATATTCTGGAACATATTTTAAGCGATCAATTTTTTCTCCACTACTTCTAATATAATATCTGCCAGCAAGGGCAAGATTAAAACTTTTGGAATTATTTAATATTGATAATTCATATAAAGTATTTCCAATATCATAAATAGCTAAAGGATTTTTTCCATAAACAGTATGCATACTACCCATTTTTAAGATCATTTTTGGGTTAGGCTCCTTTAATAAAGCTTTTTTATAATAGTCAAAAAAGTAATGTTTCATCATAATCGCTCTGGAGTTATTACTTTCAAAGTATTGTTTTGTTGGGCCATTTCCGTAAGCATATATTTTCCAACTTTTTTCTAACTCTGTCAATAGCGTAGTAACGTCGTTATCTACTCCTTTTGATTCAGAAATAAACTCAAGAATATGTTTATCTTTCAATAAAAGATTAAATTTAGATTTTGATTTCGTAGTAAGATGCTTTAATAAAGATGTGCGAGCTTCTTTATAAATCTTTTCATAGCCTTTTGAATTGTTTTTTAATTTTTTTGTCTTATTAAAAATGTCATCAAATAAAAAGGGAGCAGCATATACAAACTCTTGATCGATTCCCCAGATATTATACGCATTAGTTATAGCAGTTTCTAGCATTCTAACTTCATCAACCCCATCAAAAAAGGGAATTGGATTTGTTAAATCATCTGGATTATACTTTTTATAAAAATTGGATAAAGAATCAATACCATTTTTTTGCTTAATAATAGACAGCAATTTTTTTTTACTAAAAGGACCAATCTCAACAGCAAAGTTGTTGTATCCTTTAGGCTTTAGTAAGTTAAGAATAGCAGAAGTAAATTCGGGAGTCTCTTTATTTCCGTGTAACTCACCAATCATAAAAAATTGAGAATTTTCAGCTTCTCTTTGAAGAAAATCTTTTCCATTTCCAATAATTTCATTGTTTACAATTTTGAAAGTATATGTATTTAACTGAATAATCGAGTCAATAGAATACTCATTTTGTGCAGACGACTTTCTTGAGGCAAAACAAACAAGCAACACAATAACAAAAAATAAAAATTTTCTAATATTTTTCATGATACAATAGTTTTTATCAAGATGGGATAATATGACAAATGTTACAGTTTACTTAAAAAATTAAGATTTAGTTCATTGTCTTTTTCTACGCTAAAAAAGAGATGATTAATCTTTAATTATTGCCTACAATGATATATGCATACTAGTACACATATACCCGTTTGTAGGTATTCATAATTGTTTTTATTTCAATGATTTGCTTTGTCAAAACAGTCCTGAAATACAGATCTTTCATTCACAAGTATTTTTTCGGCTCCAATATCTGAGTTTTTATATTTTTCTCCAAGCCTCTCAATAGTACACTCACAATATTTCTCCGCAACCTTTTTATCAATTTCGGGATTAGTTAATCTGAATTTCCTGCTACATTCTTCAATTTCATTATTTCCGATTTCACTTTTGATCTTAAAATAATCATAGACATTATATCCAATAACAATAATTACTATTAAGATTCCAAGGTTTTTAAACTTTCGCATTTATAATTTTTACCAATAATAGTATATACATATATAAGTTTGGGTGTATATACAAAGATTTATTCGTGTCATAAACCCCACGCTTATCAAGGTTTTTTCTTTTAATTTCATAAAACTACCATTATCTTTTTGATATAGCAATGGTAATGTATAGGGCAGGAGGAGAACTTTTTTGTTTGAGTATCGTTATCGAAATATAAATCTTTGTTGTCGGATTGTATGTAATACTTTGTACTGCCTATAATTGATTCTAAAATTTTGTTATTATTTTCTTTGGTAATAACGTTTTAGCCCTGTATAACTCGGTGTTCCATTATCAATAATGGTTAATTCAAATCTATCATTTGAAATCCACTTTACTCTACCTTTCCCAGATACACCATCTGAAAATTTTTCATATAAAACTCCATTCGAATATTGCCAAGTGCCATAATCATAATCGTTTTCTTTTATATGTTCATCAACAAACTGATAAACCGAGTTTCCATCAGACTTTAAGTTCAACAAAATTGTAAATTCAACTCCATTTTCAGTTAGATTTGATTCCCAATGCCCAACTAATTTCTGAGAAGGGGAAACTTCATCCTCGCTATTATCATAATTAACGTTATCTGTGCTTTCTTGTCTTTTTCTCTTTTCTGGGGAGTCAATTTCTCGTTCATCAACGATTCTTATTTCAGGTGTAATAGTTTGTTTATTTCTATTGCTTTCAATTGTAGCATAAGCACCAATTAAGGCAACAACTATTGTAACTAAAGCCCATATTTGCCATGGGGTTTCTTTATTTTGATTTCCCATTTTTTTTAATTTTAGAATTAATATTTCCTTCTTTCTTATTTCTTTATAAACAATGATTTGCGTACCGGTATATACCTGTTTACAAGCGTTTATTATATCATAAAACTCACGCTTGTCAACGTTTTTATGTAGACGATGTGTATTGTTATTGCATGGATTGCAAACCCATGCTGTAGGGGATGAGTTACTAAGGTACTTATATTTCTTTTATTTCATAAAGTATTACGGTAATTTTGAAAAGCTTTTTTTATAGAAAAGCACTATTAATTTCAAAATACAGGAATCTATGTCAGGATATACTTTTGATCAGCTACCCGAACTAAAAAAAGCGTTAGAAAGTGGTAATGTTACAGCAGCACTGGACTTTGTGCCAGACGTTTCTGTCGATGATGACGAATATGAGTATGTTACTTTATTGATCGAGATTAAAGAGATTCTTGTAGGGTATTACAAAGCCGATGAGGTATTGGCACTTGAAACCATGATCGAAGTAATTGCCAAATCAGAACGAATATATTTTACAGAGGATTGGCCCCAGTTTTTAGATTTGTTAATCGTTGCTGTTGGGGCGATTGCAGACAAGGTAGATATAAACGATATCGAAAGTAGAGAAAAATTACTAAGTGCTATCCTCGCCAAGGCACCTATGCAGGATCGTTATGTTGCCAACGAGTCGGCTCTTAGTTATAACCTGGCGTGTTATTATGCAATGCATAAAGATGTAAAAACGATGATGGAGTATGTGCGCAGGGCAGCTTTTTATTTTGAAAAGGAAAAATTCTTAAACGATGCGTGTTTTCGGGAATATAAGGAGGAATCTTTTTTTCTCGGCCCTCTTGATGATATTGGATATACGATGTATACCTGGTGGACCTGCGCCTGGCCTGTTAAAGAATGGTATGAGGATGGAGTGTAAATAGATCACGGGACCCTTCGACTATGCATACCGTACCCTTCGAGAGCACTTCGACAAGCTCAGTATGACACCTCGGGGTACGTCACAACACAAACGCTACGTCATAACTTGTCCCGAATTTTCCTCGGGATCGAGTGCGTGAGGAACGAGCGTGTATCGAGATGCATTTGAAAACGATATTATGATGGGCACTCAAAGGGTACAATCACACCAATTCTATAAGATATTTTAACCGATTGTAGCATTCTTTTGCCAGGGGGCGCAGGGATTCTCCCAGAGGGGTAATCTTATACTCGGTAGCCATACTCATAAAAGCGGCATAGGTCTCGGCCAGGTAGTCGTTTTTTTTCTCACTGGGGATATGCATAAGCTGGTATATGATATCCAGTATCTCCAGGTGATGTGTATTTGATCCCTCTAATCCCAATTGCGCTAAGCCGTATACCAATTGGCAATGTTTAAGATCCTGTTGTATCAAATCGATGATAAGCTGCTCATTGTTTTGGTGCATGGTAGTATCTATTTAATCTTGGTTAAGTTGTCATATTATTATATGACAAACTTAATGAATTAATTTAAAGTGTCAAACTTTAATATGACAAGAATGTCATATGATTAATTGACATTTGTTATGTGACCAAAGACGAGCTAAAGAAAAATATAGGAAACAGAATCGTTGAGTTAAGAACTCAAAAAGGTTGGAGTCAATCTGATTTGGCCAGAGCTTGCGATAAAGACAGACAAGCGTTAGAGAAATTAGAAAACGGAAAAGTGAATCCTACCATTTATTCACTTTTAGAAATCTCAAAAGCTTTGGAAGTTTCGTTACCGGAGTTGGTTACGTTTTAAGGTTTTTTTGTCTAGGTTGTATGTTTATGGATTGCAAATCCGTGCTATTGGGTTCAGTTTTTTTTCGTTTTAGACTTGTATAAACCTATAATATTTGAAAATTGATTTTTCACAGATACTTGTAATGATTTACTATTCTCTATTTCCCCCATTTTAGACTCTCTTATATTTAAGGTAAAAAGTTGAATTTCATTTATAATAAATTGGATTTCTGCATCAATTAAATTAACTGCCTTTATTTTAAAATACTTTACTAAATTTCCCAAAGCAAATTCAAATGAGTTTACTGATTCCAATGATCTTATGGATTTTGTGAATAATAATTCAGGGTTTTCAGGATGTAAGTTAAATATCAAAAGTCCTCTGCCATCTTTAGCTGTATCCGTGTTATGATTATTTCCAGGATTGAAAAAATAGAGTATCTCTCTATTGCCATCTAATAATGCTGCTCTGCCCTCAATACCATATACTTGCGTGAATCCTTTTGAAAGTGAAGATTTACCTTCTTCTCTAATTTTAAAAATTAATCTAATTGTGAATGATTTTATTCTATCCGATTCTATCTTTAATTCAGTGTTTTGCTTTTCAAGTATTAGTGTTTGTTGCCTTATTTTCTCACGCTCTAATTTTGCGTTCTCAGCTTCTGCTATTGCTTTTTCAACTTCCAAAGTCATTTCTTCAGTACGTAATTTGGCTTTTTGAGCAGCTTCACTTGCAGATTCAACTTTGAGCTTTATCTTTTCTGTTTCTAATTTAGCTTCTTCAGTTTCTTTCTTTGCAGAAGTTACATTCAATTCCAATTCAGCCGTTTTTGTGATAGCTTCTGCAGTTTCCTTTTTGTTTTTCTCAATTTCAAGACTTGTATTTTTTGTATTTATATTTCCAAAATACCATATCCCTGCAACACTTATAAGTGCTAATAATCTTGATACGTTGAATAAAGTTTTACTGTTAATATTGTTGCTAAGACCATATACTATTAGTATGATTGAAATTAGAAGCATGATTACCCCCAATAACAATTGCCAGTTTAATCCTAATATTTCAGTCATGTAGCCATTTTTCATTTGAAGTACAACTGTTTTTTCTTTTTAATTGATACTAACGATCCGTATATGGAGCATATCCCGTAGTGTATGCACTATACACATCTTTGTTGGGCATAGTTTTTAAATTACTTTATTCATGTCTACTGTATATCCACTCTCTCTTAATTCTTTAGCAAGGTCAAGTTTCCAATCGCTATCCATAGATAGATAAACAACACCTGAAATATCATTTGGGGTCTCAACGTTTCCTTTAACGAGTGCAGCAACATTTTTGCGACCAATTTTCCCTATTAAATACCCATGTTCGAAAACAACATTTTGTCTGGCCCTACTTTTTAGATTTGCTTCTTCACCTTTCTTCGCTCCAACATCACAAGCTGTATATAGAACCACTCCAAAACCAACATTCGAATAACTTTCAATTTTTTCAATTATAGTTTTTCCAGAATTTGCTTGTTCGTGTAATATGATTGGTTCAAACCCTAGTTTTTCTATAAATCGTGCAGTTTCTACTTTAGCCAAATCATCATGTCCGTGGACAATAAAGACCTGTGACATATTTATTTCTGATTTTTCATCAGAGATAGATGTGGTATCTTCTACACTTGATTTTAATAAAGGTAATTTTTGTACTAACTTTTTTAAACTGTCTATTTTTGAAGTGAATTTTTCAGCAAACTCTTTTAACTCTTCAGCAGGACTTTGACGACCTCCAAGGAACATTCCACTCCATTCTCCTATATTATCATAGTCATCGCGATATTCATTATGAGTTTTATTAAATGATTGTTTTAATAATTCTAAATTATAGTCATGCCAAGAGGAATATTCATTTTTAAGTTTATTGAAATCTTCTATTGTTTGGATATTTACGTTCAGAATACTTTCTCCTTCGTTAATTCTATCTTCAAGTTCTTTATTAAAAATTAATTTAGATTTTATTAAGTAAGTTGGCTCTTGTGGAGCTGCTGCTTTTGAAGTTCTTTTTGCCATGTTTTATACGTTGTTATGTGCCGTTATTTATAGGATATCGTTCGCATCTACGTTATAACCAGCAGACTTTAATTCTTTAACTAATCTGAATTTCCAATTTTCGGTTTCATCAATTAATGTATATAATACTCCAGAGATATCGCTCGGTAATTCAACTCCTTTTTCATACAGAGGCATTACGTTTTTACGACTAATTTTAGCTATGAAGTAACCTAATTCTAAAATTACATTTTGTCTGGCTCTCTTGTTTTTCTCATTATTTGACTTAATATTTCCGTGGTCATCATAAGTTAACAATATAACTGCAAAATTTACATTAGAATGTTTTTCAAATTTCTCAATGACTGTTAGACCTTCATTACTCTGTTCGTGCAGAATTTTTGGTGTTAATCCCAGTTTCTCAAGTGTTCTTGCAACTTTTTCTTTCAGCTCTTCATTATGTCCGTGAACGATAAAAACTTCTTTCTCATTCGCTTTTTTCACATTAGTCTTTTTCTTTGGTGAACTATTTATAATTTCTTTTTCGGGCAGATTTTGATTTTTATGCTTGTCAAATACTTTTAGCACTTGTTCGACATTAGATTTTTGAAACTTCGCTACAGTCATTGCCTCGATAACGTCCTCAAAGTCTTCATTAGTTTTCTTATATTCTATGAAGCTACAAATAATCAATGTAACAACGTTTTCGATGTTCTCTGCCTCGTTTGATGCATTTATAAAAAGAGCCAATGTGTCAATATTATCTCCTCTCAAATGGTCGACACCGATAGACAAATAACCTCTGTTCTTTTTTACATTTTCATATGTCTTCTGCCAACTTTGATAATATCCATTTTTAGACATCATCATTTTAAATTCTCTTGAAACCAAAAAATCTCCTATTAAATGATTTTTTAAGTCGCTATAAAGTATTTCAAATTCGGGTTTTATTTCTTCTCGCATTTTTTTTCTAATGACACACGACAATCGTATAAAGGATATATATTCTTTATACCCGTTTGTATTTTTTAATCCCCTAAAACTACTGCTACCTTTTTTATTACGGTTACGGGAAACCACATGGCAGAGGAGAAAGTTTTTTGTATGAGTTAGTAGGTGTGTCCTTCGACGGGGCTCAGGATACGATATGGAACTAGATTTTGGGTTTTAGGTAGTAGGTATGAGGTTTTTATCGATTCTTTGGGTCGGCTCCATATTTATTAGTTCCTTCTGTTCCGTCCGCAAATAGAACATATAGCCCAAAAACTACATTGATGTAAGGAATTAAGAGAATAAAATACCACCAACCACTCATATTAATGTCGTGCAATCTTTTTATTGCTTGAATTGTTATTATTATCCAACAAGCAATCGCTATAATTGAAGAAAAAAACAAAACTACTTCATTGCGAGAATTTTCAATAACTGCCATTACAATTCCAGTGAGTAGTCCTAATAAAATTAGTCTAATAAGATAATCCTTCCTTCTTAATCTATCTTTTGCCGACCAAAACGTTTCTGATTTTATGTTATTAGCAGAACTATATGAAGTTGTTTTTTTGTAGGTGCTAGAAAACCCACTTTTATGAGTTGATTGTGTTTTAGCATCTCTAAATACATTATTTTCTAGAATAATCTGTTTAGATACATATCTAGAGATATTTGTATTTGTAGCTTTTAGTTCAATCGTTATGAATTGTTTATTAATGTTGTTGAGCTTTAATGTTTTGCTGCCATTTGCACTAACTATTCCAAATGGTTTAATTTCAACCAAGTCTGCATTAAAGGTTCTCCATTCAAATCTTATTTCGTCTCCACTATAAAATAAAGTTTTATTAGATTTGAAAAAATCTATTATTGGTTTAAAATTTGAATGTGAATTATCTTGATTAGCCTGATGATTTGTTTTGCTATCATACTCATTTCTTTTTTGAACATCGTTTAAAGTTTCATATGCCTCTTGAATTTGTTTAAACATATTTTCAAAAAATATATCTCCGTTATTTTTATCTGGATGAAACTTTATTGATAATTTTCGGTACGCTTTCTTGACTTCTTCTTGAGAAGCTGATTTTTCAATCCCCAGTGTTTTGTAATAGTCTGTCATTTATTTTAAATGTGTGGCTTTTCTTAAATTATGCAAAAAGAAACAGTTCTAATAGTGATCTATTTCTGACCAAATACTATTTATATTAAAAACTCACGTCTATTATTTAGTTCCCTAAAATTACAGCTACCTTTTTTAATACAATAGCGGGAAACCACATAGTGAGGAGAAAGTTTTTTGCATGTGATCTAGGTTTTGGGTTTGAGGTTTGGGGTTTGAGGTGTGAGGTGTTAGGTTTGAGACGTACCCTTCGGCTACGCTCAGGGTACGTGGTGGGCTCAGGGTACGGGCAGGAGATCTGGTATTGCCCAAGTCATTAATATCACTATTTCCAAGAACCTACTTCTTTAACGGTAAAAAGACCTGGGTAAATACATTTTTTAATTTCACGTTCTATACAATCTTTAAATGATATTTTGAATGTAGATATAGCCAATGGTAAATTACCTAATACTACACCAATAACTGCTCCCTTTAATGCCGAACTAAAAGCACAAGCTTTTGCAATATTAAAAGCTGTAACTCCTACATTTTGAGGTACAGAAATATATGCGTAGAATACGATTTCAGATTTTCGTGTTCTTAGAACTGGATATGAAATTGTAATTTTTGAACAACCAATTTTAATCCTTTTAGTCTTCCATTCGATTTTAAATTCTGGCCATTCTAGTAATTGCAATAGTTTTTGATTATACCTTTGCATTTTGCCACAATTGTTAGTTGGAGGCATGATCTTATTTATTAGTGCTTCTGTAATAGAATCAAGTTCTTGCTTTGATGGAGGAGTATTAGAAGGATATTCTCTTACTTCTAAAGATTCTTCGGGTTGATTACTACCAAAAAGTAGTTTTTCACCAATTTTTCGACAAGCTATATTTTCTTGATTTGCCCATTTACCATAACCAAGTATTCTTTCTCCATTTTCATCAAAAATCAAACCTCCTTCATAACTACAATATAGACGAAATAACGATTCTCGTTGGCTTGTGTCGACTTCAATCCTGTCTGATAGTTTTTCAAAGGTAGGATGAGTGTCAATGATAAACATATCCTTAGTTAAACCATCTCGAAGCTGACTTTCAATCCATTTAATTATATTATCACCATGTGTAACTCTATTATATTGCTTAAAAAGTGACTTTACTAGTTTTCCCGCACTGAGTGGAATATTCTTTTTTAAATAAAGTAAATACTCAAGTTTTATATCTAGATCATGACTATATACGATTTTGATTTTGACTGTGCCTTGATATTCTATTGTTCCATCTGCTATACATTGTCTTGGGTTATCACCAAGAACTCTGGACTCTCCTTTTTCAATAACATATTCTTCTTCAACAAGAAAAATAACATTGTCTTGTTTTGAATCGTCACTTATTCTGGCATCGTTTTCATCAAAATCAAAATCTACAGGAATAGAACGACTTGGTTTAAAAACATTTTTATTTTTAAAAAGATATTGTTGAAATTCTAAAGATTGGTAATCGAAACTTGTGTTTAAATTTATGTCCATGATATGATAGTTTAAATTATGGTTATTCAGAACATTCTAATTCGGCAAATTGCTTAACCTCATTATCGTTCTTTGATGTTATTTTAATTGAATACTCAAAAGTTGTAATTCTTCTAGAGGCATTCAATACCCTGTGTTGGGTATTTTTATGAAAAGGGAGATATGATTTTGGGGAGTAGGTTTTAGGTGTGAGGTAGTAGGTATGAGGTAGTAGGTATGAGGTTTTAGGTTTGGGGTATTAGGTAGTAGGTTTTAGGTTTTGGGTGTACCCCGAGGTGTCTACTGAGCCCTTCGATAAACTCAGGACAGGCCCAGTCGAAGTACAATTTTTCTCCATTACATTACGAAAAATCACTCGAACTGACGGGCATATACAATCAAAAAAACGCTCCCTTCCCGTACCCTGAGGTGTCATACTGGGCTTGTCGAAGTGCTCTCGAAGGGTACGGGAAAGGGTAAGTGAAGGATATTACTTCAAACTCATCTTTTTAATCGCATACTCTAGTTGTGTGTCTCTGTGGGTAAGGAAATCGGGGTAGGTTTGTACCACTTTATCATCGGGTTGCACACCATCACCATACTGCTCATCGGGTAGTTGTTGGACATCCTGCTCCAGATCAACTATCGAAAATTTAAGCTCTAATTTAGAATTGGGTAATTCATAATATACGGGGATGTGTCCTGTATGGCCATAGTACCCGCCCAGTGTTTCTTCGCCGATTACGGTAGTGTTGTCGTCACTTTTTACCAAACTGGCAAATAGTGAGCCGGCCGAGGCTACAGGAGGATCAATCAAGAGTACAAGATCGCCTGTAAATGCATTTGGTTTGGGTTGCCATGCGGTATTAAAGGTAGAGTTTTGATAATATTTACCATCTTTAAAAACCGAATGCTCTTCTTTTAATTCTTTGGCCAGCTCATCGATGTCATCATCGAGATAATAATCAGGAAAAGGAACTTCCTGAAAAAGGGTGTGTGCAGTGGTGTTTTCTCTAAAACTTCGATCAGTGAGATAAGAATACAGCAATAAGTCGTTAGGGTCATTACCGCCACCATTGCCTCTAACATCCATAATAAGCTTTTGGGTATGGTTCTCCTTTATAGCTATAAAAACCGAATCCAAAAAGGTAGCGTATTTCTTATGACCTTCAGACTTTGGTCCTCCCATAGCAAAGGTGTTGATGTTTAGATACCCAATGCTGTCTTTGTATGTAAAGAAGTAGTCTTTGGTAATGCGGTGATCATAGGTAGCAGAATGACGCTTTTGATAATTATTAAAAAAGGTAATATAATCTACACTTTGTAGGGTAGTAGATGTAGATTCTGCTTTATTTTTGTACTGCAGTGTATATTGCTGCTGCTCCCCAAATACTAAATACATATAAAAAGCAAACCAGTCAGAATCTAAGTCGGTGTACTTACCGGTTTGGTTATGCCCATCGGTACTTATAAAATGCCCGCAACGTTTTGCTACTTCGTCTATAGACATTTCGTTTATAGCAAGCACTTCACTACCCATCGCAATACCATTGTAGGTGTAATTTGTATAGAATTTTCCGTCGATATATTTTAATGGGATAGGAAAGAAAACATTTTTGGGATTTAACGCATCGTCCACCGCCTCGGGATAGGTCAAGCGGTTATGACAACTTCCTGTATAATCAATTACATTCCAAAGCAAGGTATAGAACTCCCGGTAGGATGTACTTTCTGTAATCTGAGCTTTGTTGGCAGCAAAAGCACTATCTACCTGTTCTTTTTTATGATATTTATAAAGGCCGGCATTCGCTTCTTCATATATAGATTGAAAGAGTTGAAAATCTTCTTCCATTTGATCGGGAGTCATAGCAAATAGCGGATCTTTTTTTTCGGATTTGCAGGAAAAAAGAAGGGTGATACTAAGGATTGCGATAAGATGCTTCATATATAAAAATGATTTCTACAAAGAACGAGGCATCTTATGTAACAGGCTTGTATAATATTGACAATTTTATAATCTGAGTTCGACCTAAGTCAAAATGTTCAAAAAAGCGTCAGTTCGAGTGGTTTTTCGTAATGTAATGGAGAAAAATTGTATCGAGAACTAAATGTGGTAATAGGTTTTATTGCATCTCGATAGCTCTGCTGAGCCTGTCGAAGTACAATTTTATCAACCGCTCTATCGCTACTAATAAAATCACTCGATGAGACGTAAGAAGATATAAATAAAAATCAACAAGTTAGTACGTAATTTTATTCGAGAACTGGTATCAACCGATCCTGAAATACTTTGGGCGATATACCAATATACCTTTTAAAAGTTCTTGAAAAATGAGCCATATCGGTAAAGTTATACTGGTAAGCAATCTGGGTGAGTTCTGAGTTTTTATGAATCGCCGTTTTGGCAGCCATGATCTTTTTCATTAACAGGTAGTTTATCGGTGTTAAACCCGTCTCTGTTCTAAATTTTCTGGTAAAACTAAACTTGTTGATGTTGGCAATTTTTGCCAGATCTTCTAAAGAGATTTTTTGAGTAAGGTTGTTTTCGATATAACAATTAATGGTATTAAAGTCCCGAATGCAATCATCATAATGATAGGATGAAACAGTAGAGTACAGGCTTAGTTGCTGGATAAAGTTTTTTAAATACTGCTCGGTTATGCTTACATCCTGTTTTTCCTGTGCTTCTTTTAGTTGAAAAAACAATTGAGTTAGCGTATCATCAAAAATAACCCGTTCTGAAAAGTTTAAGGTCTTGCCATTAAGAAAGAATTTTACCACATCATTAGAAAGGTAAAGCGTATCAAAACTTACCCCAATATCTTTATCTAAAACTGGTGTGGTATGTACCTCGTAGGGATGTGTAACAGAAATTGCACCTGCAGTACATAATAAGGTCTGGTTTTGTAATTGTGTTTGCTCGATTCCCGAACGAACATATGCAATGCAAAACGTATCGTGATAATGCATCGGGAAATCCTGTGCTTGATCTGTAATGGATAAAAATTCAAGATTATCTAATGACATTGTATGATCCGGGGTTTAATTTTTCAGGAAATTAGCAAATTTATGTGATAGACCATACAACTCCTCTCTTTTTTTTATTGTTGTACCAGTTGTAAAGTGGTTTCATACAGCGTAGTACCTTCGGCTTTAGTCTTTATCCAGGCATAAAAACTCATATCAAAAATGTCTTCGTCCTCGGGAGTAGGAGTAGTGAGTTCATTATAAATCTTATCCTTAAATGCTGCAGTGGTTACAATCTCTGGTTTGTGGTAGTACATAGTCGCTAGTTTCAGGAATTTTGATGCCCGCGTTTCTCTATTGCTTTTAAGATACGCACCATGTTTCTTTTTAAAACTGTTTACCCTGGATTCTACGACATCTATATGATCAAGTTCTATGCGCAATAAGATCTCAATCAGATTTTTATTAATTACCCAGGCAAGCCCCGCTTTTTCGGTATACCAGTGATCACTGTGGTAAAAGTCATTAAGAATACCCAGGGCTTCTTTAAATTGTTGTTGCTGAAAATGATAAACAATGTGACTTAATTTAAGATCCAGGATATAAGCGATCTGATCTTTGTATTTTTCATAATCAAAGGTATCTAACATCAAAATAGCATCTTCTGCCAGGCCCGTATAATTAAGATTAAGCGACAGTAGTAGTGTGTACTGCGGAAAAAATCGCTTGTAATATTTGTCCTGATGTTTTTTCATCTGCTCATGCATGAGTATCAGGTACTGCTGCGAGGTATCAAAATCTTTATTCCTGAAATAAGAATTACTTACATAGTATAAGATCTGGATATGATAGAAGAGGTGCTTGTCGATTACATCCTCTTTTGCATCTATTTGCGTATAAACTTCTTCTACAAAAGGAAGTATGGCGTGATAATCCCTGGTGATATGAGCTGTTTGGTTCGTGATCTCCAGGATCTTAAATAAGGATCGAAACGTAAGATCTTGTGTAATCGATAATCCAAATTTGGATAGTGTATTTTTTATAATCGGTACTGCATCTCTTCTTTGTTTCATCAATTCATGCTGTACCGTAGCATAAAACAGATTTAGGTTTTCTTCTTGCTGTAGTGATTTTTTATTATTCCTGAAATTAGCAAATAAAGCTTCTATTGCTATCCCACGGTTAAGATGAGCGTATTGAATCTGTGTATAATAAATCTCATTTAGAATACTGAAAAGCGCATAGGTTTTGGCCTTTTGTTCTGCTTTGGAAATGGTTTTAAAAGCAATTTTATATTGTTTTTGTTCAAAGAAACTCCTGCTGGCTCTAAGGAGCTTTAGAGTTTCCATCTCTTCTGAAGTCTCTTCCTCAAAACTTTTGGCGGCAATAAAATCAATCAGCGTATCATAAAGTCTTTTGCATAGTGCGTGATAGGCACCCTTGGCTCTTTTTCCATAAATCTGAATATCCAGGTCTTTAGCTGTCGATGTAGTATCCAAAAGCTTAAATAACTGAATGTTTTTGGTATCGTTTCTTTTATTCTTTTGCCGCAGTATCGTGATGAAATTTCGCTTCGATTCATCAGATAAGGTATGGATTATAGAAGAAATAACATGCATTATATAGTAAGTATAATTTTGATAAAGATACTATGAATATTGATATAATTGATTTATTAACATAAATATATCGTAAGTTTTTTTGATAAATCGAATTTTATATCAACGCATATCATTGCACATTTGTCCTGTTCAAAATAAACAATTGAATTTTTATTTAATCATCAAAATCAATTATTATGAATTACAAATTTAGTAATGATGTATCCGAGGATACAGTAATCGAAAATGTAGAAAAGAAAGAAAACAAAGTATATGATCAAAAGCCAACTCCGGCTTTTATATCGGCATCATGGTCTGCACTATTTATAGGAATGATATCCTATTGCACCGGATTATGGAATGCGGGTATGGTTCTTAATGAGAAAGGGTACTATTTTACGATCCTGCTATTTGGATTGTTCTCTGCAGTATCTGTGCAAAAAAGTGTTAGGGATAGGCTAGAGGGAATCCCGGTTACCGATATCTATTATGGGATTAGTTGGTTTACCACACTCACGTCTATTTTATTGCTGATTATCGGCTTATGGAATGCCGACCTGGAGCTTAGTGAAAAAGGGTTTTATGGGATGTCTTTTGCTTTAAGTTTATTTGCTGCCATTGCAGTGCAGAAGAATACCAGGGATAAGAAGTTTATCGAAAACAGCGAGGAGTAATTAAATCCGAATTATGCATCAGAACTTCGTTATGAGGCTTGAAAGTACCATAAAATATGACATTTTCTTAGTATTAGCATAGCATCGCTACGGTTAAACTGAAAAATGTAGTGCAACGGTATATTTTGAAGTAGTTTCAAGACGTAATAGATTTTCTGATGCATAATCCGGGTTAGAACAGTGGAATCAAAAGAAGGGACCTTTGGGGGGCTAGAGGTCTCTTGTTTTGATGATTAAAGAAGACGGCCGTATGGTTGCGGCTGTCTTTTTATCAATAGAAAACAACCCGTTGTGCATTTTAACGCTTTTGCGTTACGATTCTATACACAGCGAGTTATCAATTCACTAAACAACATGATATTATGGGATCAAAATTTAATAAAGAACTGCAAACACTGGTAGGAGATAAGATTATCTCTCCAGAGCTTGCAGATAAAATAGGACAATACTACGCTACCAAAGATGCAGGAAAGCCTAATAAGCTGTTTATGATCTTTGGGATTTTTGGTGCGTTATTAGTCGGGTCTGGTATTATTTTAATGCTGGCACACAATTGGGATGATTTTTCGCGATTAACAAAAACAATTTTAGCATTTGGCCCTTTGATACTGGGTCAGATCTTTGCTGGTTTTTCTATACTAAAAAATAAAAGTACAACCTGGAAAGAAGCATCAGGGACTTTTCTTTTTTTCGCAGTGGGTGCATGTATGGCATTGGTAAGTCAGATTTATAATATCCCGGGAGAATTAGGCTCTTTTTTACTTACCTGGATTGTACTTTGTTTGCCATTGGTATACTTGTTACGATCGCATGCAGTAGCCTTGCTTACAATACTGCTAAGTACCTACTACGCGGTAGAAGTTGGGTTATGGAACTATAGAAATACAGAAACTCCCTGGTTGTATATTGCTTTTATTGGGGCTGTGTTACCATATTACTACACTCTTATTACAAAGCATACGGCGAGCAATACGGCTACTATTTTTACCTGGATTTTTCCGGCAAGTATTGCAATTGCATTAAGTGCATTTATAGGCCGTAGTGAAGACCTTGGTTTTGTGATGTACATCACCATGTTTGGATTCTTGTATTCTATAGGAAAACTTCCTGTATTTAAAGAGTTAAGAACACTTAGAAATGGCTTTTTGATCATTGGTTCGCTGGGTACTATAGTATCGCTGATGATTTTTACGTTTCGTTGGATATGGGATGAACTCCCAGAGGCATTCAATTATGATACTCAGGAGCTCTATACAGCAGTAGTAGTATTCTTGTTAAGTATCTCTGTTTTGGGGTATACGGTTATAAGAAAGGGAATACGAGCTGTTAACCTGTTTCAGATAGCTTTTGTGGTCTTTGGATTAGTATACTTCTTACTGCCAGATACAGGAATTTTACCTGTTGTACTAATGAATGCATTGGTATTTGCCCTGGGGATGTCTGCCATAAAAATTGGAGCAGATAAAGTTAACTTCGGGATCCTTAATTATGGATTATTGATCATTTCGATACTGATTATCTGTAGGTTTTTTGATACCGGAATGAGCTTTGTTGTTAGAGGAATTTTATTTGTGATGGTAGGAGCAGGGTTCTTTTTAACCAATTATATCATGCTGAAAAAACAACAGCGCATTAAATAGCAATTAAAAATATAGAGATATGAAACCGATTTATTTTATAGTATTTATAGTCTTGGCAGTAGTACAAATTGGTACTCCGCTAAAGATGATTTTTGATAACGAGGATATCCTGATATCGGGTACGGCATATAAATTTAAAACCAGGCCGATAGATCCTACAGATCCGTTTAGAGGAAAATATATTACACTTCAGTTTGAAATGAATTCTTTTAAAACCTCAGATACTACCTACGTGTATGGAGATGAGGTACGAGTGTATATAGAAAATGATCAGGAAGGTTTTGCTAAAGTTGTTCGGGTAAGTAGAGAGCCTCTTGATATTGGTGGTGATTATGTTATGGCCAAAGTAACGAATACATATAATGATGAAATCATGTTTGAGCTACCATTTAATAGATTTTATATGGAAGAAACCAAAGCATACGATGCAGAAAAAGCCTATAGGGAGGTAAATAGAAATGCACAGGAAGAGGATGTTTATGCTGTGGTATATGTTAAAGATGGAGCATCGGTCTTAGAAGATGTAATTATTGCAGGGCTACCAATACAGGAGTATGTAGAATGAGTCGTTATGCATTTTGATATTTTTTGATTAGAAATTCGTCAATTCGAGTGCTTCGACCATAGGAAGAAGAGTATCGAGAATAGGATTTTGGATAAAAGTCGTTTGACTTTGTCTTTAGTGTTAAAGGATCTGCCTCTGGAAGTGATCAATTATCCTTGATGGTTAGAAGTTGATCTAAGCATTAAAAGTTGTAATAAAATATAACATCAAAGAGAAAATAAATTATGAATATCATTATTAAACAGATTGAAATTATGGAACGAATGGACCAGCTCATTCGCCTACAGGCTACGGGAACACCAGAAGATTTTGCATCTAGTTTAGAAATCTCAAAGACCAAACTCTATCGTGTTATCGATATCATGAGAACTTTAAATGCACCAATAGAGTATGATACGACTTTACAAAGCTTTGTTTATGCTGAAGCTGTAGGATTTAGATTCGGGTTTTACCGAAGGGAGCAAAAATATAAAAAATTGAATTCATTTGTTAGATAATCAGTAAGCTATAAGAAGTTGAATGAAAGGCTAAGTAAGGTGAAAATATATATCGAACACACATTTTTAATATTTACCCATTAAACCTTTTTATAATCCTTGGGTCTTAGTATAAGAAATCAAAATATTATAAGGATATGAAAAATGTGATGAGAATAGTTGTACCGGTTGTATTGTTTGGTTTTTTAATGACGTCTTGTGCGACTACAGTAAAAGTACGTCCGGCACGAGGAGTTGTGGTTACCAAAGTACATCGTCCTAAAGTTGTAGTACATAAAAATGTACATTATTATAGAAGTGATGGTGTGTGGTATGTAAAAAAGAATAGAGCCTATAAAAGAGTTACGGTTCCTACAGGAGTGCGAGTAACTACATTACCCAGAGGATATAAAACAGTAAAAGTAAGAGGTGTAAAATATTACAGATGTAAAGGAGTATACTACAAGAGATCAGGTAGAAAATATATTGTAGTACAAGTTTAGTTGTATTGAGTTGATTAGTTAGTTTTGATGGTACACCCCGACGTTTTGGCGCCGGGGTTTTCCTTTATATTGTTATTCTGGTTTTTCTAACTATAACCAGAACCTGTATCTACCAAGCTTCTTCAATCTGTAGTCGTTCTCCGTTTTGATATGAAGCGATAAAAGCATTTCTAAACCCGAGTCGTACTAATTGTCTACGAAATTTTTTGGCTTCATTAAGCGTTTCAAAATTTCCTAAGGCATATTTATTATATCCGCCACTTTTAATTTGTCTGAAATTCACAAAATTCTCAGAATACATAGACAAATCGATACTTTCAAAAGCTCCGATTTGTACAGCATATACTAATTCATCTTCCAGGGAACGACCATTTCCTCCTCCAGTACTATTTGAATCTAATTCCTGATTCATAGATAGATTTTTAATCGTTTCTGTTAGCTCGGCTATTTTCGTATCTCGTGTGGTAACCTCAGATTTATGTTTTTTCTGAGAAATCATGTTATCCGGAGTATTAAAATTCATGAAATACACAGTTCCTGCAACACCTAGTAATGCGATAATACCAAGTATAATGGTTGCTATTTTAAATTTTCGAGAGTTTTCTTTTTCGTCTTTTACAGCTTTGTCACGTGTATATTCTATAGCACGTTTGGATTCTTCGACTTTTTCTATTTGGTCTTTAAAACCCTGTAATTCTTCGTCTGTTATAATAGGCATCTGATTTGTGTTTAGGTATTCAAATATAATTGTTTATTATAAAACTTCAAGGTTTTGTGAGTTTTAGGAATTCTTATATGATATAAATTAGAGATATGGAGGTATAAACGTAATTGAGTTACGGTTTTTTAATAAAAATATAACATTTATATCTAAAAGTAATGTTATATTTATCGCGTAAAAAAAATGATTAAAAGGGAATTATTTGATACTTGATTTTGGATATTAATGATATACACTATCCAAATATTTAGAATTGAGAATACATAAATAAGTATAACATTCTGGGAAATACTACAAGGTGTACTAGCATATCATTATTGCATTGTTAGAAAAGAATATGCGAATACAACTGGGAAATTCTTGTATAATCAGAATTGTTTATTAAGGGGAAAACGCAACCAATGAGGTTGCGTTTTTTATTTTTTACAGTATTTTTTTTGACCTTACTATTAGTTTCCGTCTTGAGCCGGTGTCGAACTACATTTGGTAAGTTCATCACAAAACTTAAGTAAACTTTCCTGATTGTTTTTGTACTCTTTATTAGCTACTTTTTCAATTACTGTTGGGCAACCTTCAGCATATTTGGTAAGGTTCTTTTTAAAACCAAAAACAAAACCAGCTCCCATAGTTGATTTTCCTTTTTCACTTCCGGCAGGAAGAATAACCAACTCAGATTGATTAAACAGGTATAAGTTAATCTTATCAGACTCAAAAAGCACTTTACAAAGCTTATCTGTAGCACCACCTAATACCATTTGTCCGGCATCTACAGCTCCTGATTTGATAGAAGATTCTTTAAACTTGATATTTCTGTAATGAAGCCCATCAACAAATACAAGTTCTTTACATTTTTTTGCACTCTTTACTCTGCTTCCGATTGGAGTACCGTTTTGATCATACTCTACCGTTTTTAATTTGTATCCGATTGAAGCAATATCACTGGATTTGATATCAACCAGTGTAGTATCATTTTCTTTGGTGATCAAGTATGCTTTATTTAATTCTACATCTGCAGTCTCAGTTTCTTCTTCCTCATCGGGTACATTACTAAGATCCTCGGTAAGCACCTTCATGTGCCTGGTATTAGTTTTATTGATCTCTAAAGACTTGATTAACTTATCTGCCTTATTGATAAAATATTTACCATCTTTTTTATCATAATTATTATCAATGATTTTCTGAGCGTACTCTTTTACTTTCTCAGGCATCTCTAGATAGTAGTATAGATTTGCGATGTTATAGTAACTGGCATATCGCACTTTTCTTAATTTACGTTTATCTCCCGGGTAGTTTGGGATTACACTATTAAAATACTCGATTATCGGCTCCATCTCTTTCTTGATCTCATCAATTGGTTCATCATATTTGATGTTATCAAACGCCACTTTTACCTTATCAAATGCTTCATGGTGTTTCTGAAATTCTGGATGTTTTTTTGAACCTAAAATCCATAAATACTCATATTCGGTTGTATAAGGAATGTATCCATATGCGCGATTTGTATAGGTATTGATATTACTTATAATAGTACTCTTATGAGCACTTCTATATTTGTTTCTTAAGTTGTTTCGATTATTATTGTAATAATCTTTTGCCTTAGTATAACTGCTAAAAGTACTACTCTTATAGGTGGTGCTTTCTGAATATGTTTTTTGAAAATTTTCTGCGGTCTCTGCATTGTTAAGCGATAAGGATCCAGAAGATGAATAGGTAACAACTACCATATATTCATAGCGTACAGAAACGACTTTTCCTTCTTTGTCCTTTTTCTCAATTTTGTTCTTATTAATATTGACTTCTCCTATTTCGGTACCATTAAAAGTGTAATTGTAATCTAATGTTCCTTCAGATTTTACTTTAGAGAATCCAGAAATTGAAATTCCCCTATTATTAGTTGAATACGTTCTTTTGGTATCGTCCAGAATAGGTTTTGTAGGTAATTTTACATAAGAAACTTTAAAGTTTTCTTTATCTAGATCTGCACTTTGCGCAAACGAAATTAGACAAAACAATAGGGTAATAGATATTAGTAATCCTTGTTTCATAATAGTTGAGGTTATTTATAAAATAGCCGCAAATATAGTTAAAAAAATGTTAACGTCTTAGTTTGAAACAAGGACCCCTTGTTCTTTGTCTACTCGGTAACCTCTATGATTAGAGTATCATCAGTCTTGGTAACTTTTGTTAATCCTAATTTAGAAAGCCCTTTGATTCCCTTATCCCAGCCTTTATTACTTAGGCCTGTAGCATTTTTAAGATCGGATAAGTCCATGCTTTTTTCTTTTTTAAGAATTTCAAAGATGGCTTTTTCGTTATCATTAAGTTCTACTTGTTTTTTCTCTGGACGCATTTGAGGGAAAAACAGTACTTCCTGGATAGATTGATTGTTGGTCATAAACATGGCCAATCGATCGATACCTATTCCGATCCCCGAGGTTGGAGGCATACCATATTCGAGGGCACGTAGAAAGTCCTGATCTATAAACATAGCCTCGTCATCACCTTTTTCAGATAATTTAAGTTGATCTTCGAAACGTTCGCGTTGATCGATAGGATCATTAAGCTCTGTATAGGCATTTGCTAATTCTTTACCATTTACCATAAGCTCAAAACGCTCTGTAAGCCCTTCTTTAGAGCGGTGTTTTTTGGTAAGCGGACTCATCTCTACAGGATAATCGA
Organism: Aquimarina macrocephali; assembly: GCF_051627225.1. Taxonomy (NCBI): domain Bacteria; kingdom Pseudomonadati; phylum Bacteroidota; class Flavobacteriia; order Flavobacteriales; family Flavobacteriaceae; genus Aquimarina; species Aquimarina macrocephali. The sequence goes on along the minus strand of NZ_CP151795.1, from coordinate 732,442 downwards.
TAATAAACGTAGGTTGGATATAACTGGCTTCACATTTTTCTCCAAAAATTTCATCTATCATTTTTCCGATACCCATCGTTTCATCAACGTCGAGACCTAATGCCTTAGCAGCTTCACGAACTTCAGCTTCGCTCTTTTTATAAAGGTCATATCCGGTATGCTCTTTTATGGCATCCAGAATACCAATACGCTTATAAGGAGCTTTGTAGTTAATGATATTATCTCCAAATTGTGCTTCTGAAGTACCATGAAGTGTTACAGCTACTTTTTCTAGTAACTTTTCTGTAGTATCCATCATCCAATGGTAGTCTTTGTATGCAGCATACATTTCCATTACGGTAAATTCTGGATTGTGAGTACGATCCATACCTTCATTTCTAAAATCTTTTGCAAACTCATACACTCCATCAAACCCTCCTACAATCAGACGTTTTAAATACAGTTCGTTGGCAACACGAAGATATAAAGGAATATCCAGTGCATTGTGATGTGTTATAAACGGACGTGCTGCTGCACCTCCTGGTATAGGCTGAAGAATAGGAGTCTCGACCTCTAAAAAGCCCATTTCATTATAAAAACTACGAATGGTATTTACAATCTGCGTACGTTTAATAAATGTATCTCTAACTTTTGGATTTACCACCAGATCAGCATAACGCTGACGATATCTTAACTCTGGATCATTAAATTCGTCAAAAGTATTTCCTTCTTTATCTGTTTTAGGAAGAGGAAGTGGCTTTAATGATTTACTTAATAGTGTAAAGTTTTTAACCAATACAGTCTTTTCACCAACCTGGGTAGTAAAAAGCTCTCCTTCTATACCTATAAAATCACCTATATCTAATAGTTTTTTATAGACTTCATTATATAAGAGTTTATCCTCACCGGGACAAATTTCATCTCTGTTAAAATAAACTTGTATACGACCATCGGTATCTTGTAATTCTGCAAAAGAAGCTTTACCCTGTATTCTTCTCGACATTAATCTACCTGCAATAATTACCTTTTTACCTTCTTCAAACTTGCTCTTTATCTGTTTCGAGGTATAGTCAACCGGATACAATGCAGCCGGATAAGGATCGATACCTAGATTGCGTAATGCGTTTAATTTCTCTCTTCTTACAAGTTCTTGTTCTGATAATTGCATAAATTCGTCATTTTAAAGGGACAAAAATAGCCTATTTGAAGAAGTTAAAGAAAGGTCTGATTAAAAACTTTTAACCTCAATTATAAGACATCAAAAAATCACACTATTTGACGACTTTTTATATTGAGACCTCTACATTAAACTCAGATTCATATCATTGTTTTACAATATTACAAGTGTTGTGGTAGTAAAGTAAAATGTTACCTGTTCATCTATAATTTTATGTGAATTTTTAAAATCTATCAATGGATTGTGATTATAAAATAGAGTCAATTGTAAATTAAAAGGTTAGTAGAGCTTTAGTTTTACGTAGATCAGCTATTGTTTGTATTTACTATTTTCTTTTTGCTATTTGGTTTTCCTTTCCATTAAAATAAGTTAATTCTTTTCCTCCATTAGAAAAAGTGATGTATCTATATGGTACTTGTCCTCTAATATGGAATTTTGTATTTGAAAGTGCAGAGAGCTCAAATATATATGTACCTTTTCTTCGTAGAATTAATTTCTTGTCTTGAAAAATTAATTCATCAATTTTCTCATTTTTATATTGATACATTCCTTCGTAACTTTTTAGTACGTCCTCTGGAAGCGGAATAATAGAATTGTAGTCAACAGAAATTGTTTTTTCAATTGTTTGAGGATGCACGTTATTATTTCCACTAAAAGTTAATGCTAACTCCTTAATTTCGATATCTTGAGTTATTTCATTAGCGCTTTTACCTATAAGTGATAGTTCTTTGATTCTTTCAATCCATTTTATTGAATTTTTTTTATAGGCGTTAAGTTCTGCTTTATCAGAGGATAATTTACCGTGACCGGCGACTATGGTTGTGTTTTTATTTCCTAGAGATAATGCTTTGCTAATGAATTCTATATGACCTTTACCACCACCTCCGTAATAATAGTGTGGAAAAAAATTAGTCATATATGTATCTCCCATAAAGATGGTGTTGTTTTCAGTGAAATAAATAAGCACATCGTCAAAAGTATGTGAAGTAATATGATAAAGCTCAATTTTTTCATTCTCTAAGTTGAGGGTATAATTATCTTTAAAAATAACATCATATTTAGCACTAGTATACTTGATGTTTTCTTGAGAAATAATTGTTGCTCCTAATTCTGCAAAGAATGAATTTGCTCCGCTGTGATCCTCATGATGATGAGTATTGATTACATATTTAATAGGTTTATTAGATAGCTCTCTTATTTTTTCTAATAAAGTATGATGGTTATTAGAGCCTGTCATAGGGTCAATCAAGAGGATTTCTTTATTCCCTATAAAAACACCAATATTGGTATTGTAATTATTAGATTTTAAAACATAAAGATTATCAGTTATCTTTTGTTGAATAAAACCAAATTCTTGTTTTAATCTGACTTCATTTTGAACTAATGTTTCAGCCTTTTCTTTTGTTTTTGAATCCGAGCAGGAAGTGAAAAAAAATGAAAGAAAAACTAAGACTAGCTGTTTTATATATTTCATGGTATGTTTTAATAAATACTAACGATTAGTATATGAATTTGTATCGAATTCAGATTGTAAAACCTAGAAATCATACCATGATTACTTAGATATATTTAGTGTTGTGCTAAGGTCTTTATTTTTTTTTGTATTTCTTTATTTTCTTCAAATTCTAATGATTTTTCGTAGTACTTAATCGCATTAGCAGTATCATCCAGATACAGATATTTATTGGCAAGACTTACATAGGTATTCGCTTCTTTTGGAAACAATGCCGTATTAAAATCTAATATGGCTATGGCTTCTTCTTTTTTATTTGCATAGAAAAGAACACTAGCATAGGTGTTTAATTCGTATAAATTCTGGGTCTTATCCTTAAATTGTTTGACTAGTTTTTTGGTGTTCTTAGAGATATAGGACGTTCCCTTTTTGGTAAGGATATCATCCATTAGCATTACCGAGCTATATTTTGGAGTGTAGTTTTTAGCAAGTATTGCGAGTATGTCTTCTTCTATGGTGTTTATTGGAGATTCTACAATACGATTAACTTCTTTACCGTCTTTATAAAAAATTAGAGTAGGTACCCGGTGTATATTTAAACCTTCGTGCTCTCCGCCGGGGCTTTGTTTATATGCCTCCCTGCTTCGATCTACGGCAACGACGGTAAGTCGATCCAGAGGAAAATTACTTTCTTCTAATATTTTATACATACGAGGAACTTCGCGTTTACTGTCTCCGCACCAGGTACCCATAAAAAGAGTAATCGTATAGGAAGATAATTGGGTTTTTAAGGAGTCTATACTGCTTTGTTTTGGGATATATTCTTTATGGTTTTTTGAAAACCACTCGTTATATGGACCTTGTGTTAATCCCTGGTTATTGATTTTACCAAGAAGCATAGGAGAACTTCCTTCTACTTTGATCTCATGATTAAAAGATTGAGCAGAAAGTGTCATCATGGATAAAATCATAGCTATGACAATACATATAATTGTTTTCATTTTAAGAAGGTGTTTATGATGTTGTAAATAAAGAATATATAATCTCCTCCCAACGGGAGGAGATGTAAGGTTTAAGAATAGCTTCTCTCATCGAGAACTGATCGCTTTGAGTATAAGAATAACTCCTCCTGTATTAGGAGTTGATTGATTGTGAGTTATATAACTGGTTTTTGTATAAAGCGATTATTTACTTATCGGAGCTCCGCTTACCGCCTTAGCTCTGGGAGTAACCATAGCTTTGATTTTAAGTATTTCTTTACCTTTTTCGGTATTCGCGGTAATGGTTACCTGCTTGTTCTGCATATTGGGTTTACCATTAGAATTAAAGGTGACCATCATATCTCCTGTAGCTCCCGGAGCAATTGGCTCTTTGGGCCATTTAGAAACAGTACAGCCACAACTACCTTTGGCACTTATAATAACTAATGGTGCTTTACCAGTATTGGTAAAGGTAAACTTGTGCTCTACAACATCACCTTCATTAATAGTCCCGAAATTGTGATTGGTTTGAGCAAAGTCCATTACCGGAAAATCTGAGACTTTTGCATCTCGACTTTCAGAAACGGCAACGTTTTCTACGTTTATCTTTTTGGTAGCATCATCCTTACAAGATACTACAGCCATTACAAGTAGGCTGGCTAAGATTAGGAATTCTTTTTTCATGATTTCAAATTTTGATTAGAGGTATCAAAAATGAAAACATAAGAGAACAAAATCAATAAAAACAGGTTTGAAAAGGGGACTAGACCCCAGGTGGATTTTTTGTTACTTCTTGATATTTAGTGATTTAACTTCGTCTCTTGAGCTCACGTCAAGCTTTTTATATAGATTGTTTATGTGAGTTTTTATAGTACTTATACTCACAAACATGGTAGAAGCAATCTCTTTATTAGTCTTGTCATCAAGAATAAGGTCTAATACTTTCTGTTCTTGCTGTGTAAGATTCTTTTCAGAATTATGAGATGTTTTTACCTTTTTCCGGTAGTTCAGGAATTGAAAAATATTAAGTACTATTGCACATGCCAACACTACCCATAACCACAAGTTTTTATATGAAACTTCCTTGGGACTGATCATAAATTTGTCTGAAGCTAGTTCTGCTTCATATCGTTTGGTATATGTACTACTAGGGTATTTTTTTTGTAATCGTTCTAATAGGTTATCATAGTATACATTTTGCTCTAAATCTTCAAGATAATGAGCATACAAATTATTGGATTTATCTGATAAAAAAGCATAAACATAGAGTTCTGTGAGTGGTTCATTTTGATCTTTTACAAAACCTTGTAGTGTGGCAAACCACTTTTTTTCATTGATCTTACGATTAGCTTCACTTCTATATGAGGCAAAGGCAAAACGCATTTCACCTATGATAGAGTCAACCTTGATAAAAGCATTACTTTTTTCATTATTCGAAACAATTTTACAAAACATTTCATTATCAAAAGAAAAAGGTAAGGTAAGAGCATCTGTGTTATTTGCAATAAATAAAATTTCTTTACTGTAAGGACAAAACCCATTAAAATGAATTGGTTTTTTTTCATCTTCAGAACACCCTTCTATATGAATCCTGTACATATGATTTTGTAAAGGAAGATTATCTCCCGAAAAGCTAAAATATCCCATGGAGTCACTTACCGTTTTCTGAATAATCTGTTCGGGATAGACCCCAGATAACTTTCTGTAATCCTCTATCAATGATAAATAAATATCTCCCGACCAGTTTTTTTTATCGACATAACCAGAGAATTCATATTGCGCCAAAAGTATTTTGGGACTGATCAATACGATAAAGTATAGTATTAGAAATGGTAATTTCATGCATTTAAATATTTTTAAAACTTGTTATTGCTAGTTTCATTGTTTTTAATTCTCATGCCAAGTTAAAAATATAGAAATTAATTTTACGGTAATATTGTAACATAATAAAATTGTCGTCTACTTATAAGTATAACATTTAATTTATTTTACATTACAAACTATGAGTATCTGGAGAGTTATATTGGCTATTTTTTTTCCACCGTTATCAATATTAGATAAAGGTTGTGGATCTGTCGTAATAGTATTGTTGTTAACTATTTGCGGTTGGGTGCCAGGAGTAATAGCAGCATTGGTTATACTTAATAATCCAAAATGACAGAAAGCTCTTCTGACTTTTCTACAGAAAGCAAATAACACGGTAAAAAAACAAAATTATTGTGATGAACCCATAATACAATAATTGTGGCATGTATTTGGTGGTATAAATTCAAATCTAAAATCAAGTCTTTATGATTAGAAAGTTATTTTTGTATGTATTAGTACTCTCGTTAACAGCTTGTTCTTCAGTTAAAAAGTATAATCAACAAATTAGTGAACTCCATAGTCCAGAAGAAATACACGATGATATAGATTTTATACATCGTAAATTACAAAAACTACATCCGGATTTATATTGGTATATAAGTAAGGATTCATTGGATGAAAAAATAAGTACACTAAAGAAAAATATAAAAGAACCTATATCCAGCATTGCATTTTATAAACGATTAGCACCAGTAATTACTAGTATACGACAGGGGCATACAGCGATCTATCCTCCTTATAAAAAGCAAACAAGAAAAGAGAAAAAAATGAAAGGTAGAAGAAGCTATCCTTTTAAATCATTAGCTTTTCATAGTGTTGACAATAAGGTATATGTCGAAAAGAATTATGAGAAAAAAGATACCCTCGTAGTGGGCTCCGAGATATTGAGTGTTGATCATGAGAAAACAAGCGATCTATTACTGTCTTTTCAAAAACTACATACGGGAGATGGCTATAATAGAACATTTATCCCAAAGTATATTGGTCATGGTTTTGGAGTGTTTTATGCCAGAACACACCAGCAAAAAGATAGTGTGTTAGTGAAGTTAAAAACCGGAGATAGTATTTATTCTCGTTATGTACATGCCGGATATAGTAAAAAGAAAGAAACCGTAAAAAAAGACACTATCACTGTACCAGTAGTAAAGCAAAGCAAAGCAGATAAAAAAATAGCCAGGATAAAGAATAAAGCGGTGCGTAAACAGCATAATAAATATGGTTTTGATACATACAAAAAAGAGTATAATAGAAATTTTAAATTTATAACAACAGATAGTACTTCTGCTATCGCTTATATAAAAATAAGAAGTTTTACGAATGGAAATTATAAGGATTTTTATGAAGAAAGCTTCGCAAAAATAGATTCTGCAACTAGTAAAAACCTCATTATAGACTTAAGAGGAAATCTGGGAGGTAGATTAGCAGAAATAGAAGAACTCTATTCTTATTTAATCGATAAAGAGTATGTGTTTATTGAGAAGGCAAAAATGACTAAACGGTTAAGTTTCTTATATCCGGTTTTTCATACAAAATCCTGGATCGGAAAAACCGGAGCTATATTATTCTCCCCGGTTTTAACCACATACCAGTTTTTTAAGGTTAAAAAAGAAAATGGAGATCCTTATTTTAGATTTAAATATAGTAAACTCAGAAAGCCTAAATCAAATTCGTATACCGGTAAAATTTATGTATTAATAGATGGAGAAAGTTTTTCTGCAAGTAGTATTTTATCTACTCATCTAAAAGCGACCAAACGCGCTACTTTTGTTGGAGAAGAAACAGGTGGAGCATATAACGGTACTATTGCAGGTTTTTTTGCATATATAGAGCTTCCTAATTCTAAGATAAATATGAGAGTGGGGTTAATGAAAATAAATGCACCTCATACTGTAGAGCCCGATGGTTTTGGGATTAAACCAGATGTTTATATCGAAGCAGAAAAAGGGATAGATAAAGAGCTTGAGTGGGTGCTGCAGGACGTGAATAAATAAAATAATAAATATAATATGGTCAAAGAAAGAATAGTTAGAGCGGGTAGAGTAATTATCCTTATTATGATAATAGCCATAACACAAAGTTGTAAAGATGAAAACACATCTTCGCAATCTGAAGCTTTATTAAAGTTATTTAGTTTAAAAACGTCTAATGATTGGGTTATTACAATTCCTGAAACAAATGCTAAATGTAAGATTTCAGAAGTTGATACAGATTCTTTACATGTGGTAAAAGGCGTTTATATTGATGGAGACGAACGAGGAGAAGTTATCGTCGATTATTTAAAAATAACAACCTTAAATCAATCTTCTAAAGATAAACAATATTTTATGGCCCCTTTCAAGGTTTCAAACCAGGGATCAGGTATTTTTAATTATGTAGGTATGTTTGTTTTAGATTATGAAGGTAAAACAATTAGGCAGATTGATTCTTATTTTTTAGGAGATAGAATTATAATAGATTCACTTAAATATAATGGAGACGATACTCTTCAGGTTCAACTTAAAGCGCATTCAGAGCAACAAAGTTTCTCTGAAACTCCTGTAGAGAGTAAAGAATTGGAAGTTAGTGTCAATAAAAATGGTTTTAAGGCTACTAAATAATTAGTATTCTCAAAGAAACTATGTGTAAAACAATAATTACTGCGATAATATATTCTACAGTATATTGTTGTACTTATTAATTTACTTTTATACCATCGATTATTTCTTTAGTTTCTGTTAATTCGATATGTAATATTCCTATTGGTTATCACCTTACGTACAGCCGTTGCCAGAGTAAACCTTACATTATTTGATAATGCCGTTATTCCTGTAAAGCTATAAATATTACCACCCAGGGATGTAGCTCCATAAATTGGAGTTTCGTCATTAAACAAGCCATCATTATCGGTATCTACCAGAAGTCTCAAATAAGGTGTAGTAATACCGCTGAGTCCTGTTAGGTCAAACCTAAGATCAATGCTTCCTACATCGACAGGTGCTCCTAATGTACTAACTTCACTTACTCTCCATACTCGATCTAATCTCGATTGTATACTGGTGGGTATATCTGTTACATTGTTTAAAAGTAGGGCTCCATTATCATGCCCCCACATCAGGAATTCATCGTTACCCAATCCAGATGGGTTTAAAACCCTTATGATACCAGTTCCTTGAGAATCATTATGAAAATTAGTCGCATCAACTCTTCCTATCCCTGCTACATCATGGTCATAATTCCCGGCTGCTATATCATCCTCATTATACACGTTTATAGGGATTAGAATACTTCCGTATTTGGCACTTAAGTAATTGTCTACAATAATAGTTTGTGCAGCATTAAGACTATTGTTATACAATAATATTTCTAAAAAATCCCCAGTTGCTTCATCAGCACCATTAGAATTTCTACCAATTCTGTCATAAGGAATACCTGCAGTAGTAGAGCCTATATTTAAAACTTGTGTTGCAGCATTTACTCTTACATTAAGATTCGTCGATCCTCCTGCTTTATGGTATGATATTATACTGTTTATACCAAATGGAGAAGCTATTGTCGTAGCATAATCTGCAACTCCATAACGAGTAAAACCAACTCTACTCGTATTAAACCATTGTTCTACTCGTAAAGAAGCAGTTGTGTTATCAAATAAAGAATGAGAATTACCTGTATTAACAGGGTTTATTACAAAATAAGCACTTGCATTAGCAAAAGATCCTGTTATGGTACCGTTCATAAATTGTGCAGTAGCCAAACCAGAATTAAAATTAACAGCATTAAAAGTTCCTGTTGTATTATAAGTTGGCCGATTTGCTCCCGCCTGAGTAAAATTATTGGTATTACCACTATTATCAGACCAGGTGGATATTGCGGTTCCATTAATAGGGTTATCGGTATTATCACCATCAGCATCTATGTCATCGGATTTTAGCCATACCCTTAAAGAAGATGTTCCATCAGATGTTCCTACTCCTCCTGGGCCATTTTGCGCAAACCCAATAAAAGACATAGAAAATAGAAGTCCATATATGTGTAATTGTTTTCTCATTTGATAATTATAGAACTTCTCTTAATTGTTTGTGTGAAGAAAGAATTACAGTATTTATACTGAAAAACAAAAATAATTCTACCATTGTTTTCAAATAATAGGTAAAATACAAAAAAAAAGAAACGTGAAAATGATAAATACGATTTTTAAGCAAAAGATTACTAATTCTTAACTCAGAGCTCATTATTTAGAATACTTTATAATATTTAATTTACTTTTACATCACAGATCATAAGTGTGCGGAAAGGCTAAATGCTACCCATAGTTTTAATAAAAAATAGATCTGTTATAATAGGTTGTCCTTGTTTAAATAAATAATAAGAATATATGAAAAGATTTAGTCTTTGTGTGTTAACTATAGTATCATCTTTACTTCTGGTAGGATGTCAATTTTCAGAGAATTTGAATTTGAATGAAGATGGAACAGGAAAAATCACCATAAACTTTGATGGATCAGAGCTTATGAAGATGGGAGAAGGGCAGGTTACAGAAAAGAAAAAAGAAAATGTTGATTCATTAGTAGTTTTTAAAGATTTTTTAGAAGAACATAAAGATAGTATTTCTAAATTATCAAAGGAGATGCAGGAAAGATTGCAGAGATTAAAAGATTATGAAATGCATATGGTAGTAAATTCTGAAGCTCAAGAAATGAATATGGATATGTATAGGGACTTTAAAAATGTTTCAGAATTAGGAGATGTATTTGGGGATTTTAAAATTTCTATGGCTGTAGGAGAAGCAAATAAAGGTTCAGGGGCAGGTAAAATAAACCCCTTAGAAACTATGATGTCTGAAGAAGGAGGGACCAAAGTGAAGTATAGTTTTAAAAACAATAAGTTTAGCAGGATTACAGAGATTATTGATGAAGAGAAGGTGAAAAAAAGTATGGATAGCTTGGAAAAAGCCCGAATGTTTTTAGCTAGTTCTAAATATAAACTAAAGTATACTTTTCCGAGAAAAATAATAAAAATGTCATCTGATAAAGCAACATTTAGTCTTGATATGAAGAGTTTTGTACTAGAAGTCGGGTTTATCGAACTTATGGAAAACCCTAAGATATTGGATGTCGAAGTAGAACTGGAAAATTAAAAAATTATCGTTTCACTTTTTTTTATGATGTATCTTTGTGAACTATGAATAAAAGAATTCAACTCCAGGATATTGGCCGTAAAGATTATAAAGAAACCTGGGAGTATCAAGAAACTCTTTTTAAAGAGATTTTGGATATAAAAATCAAAAACCGAAGAGAAGATGCCGGGCTTAGTACACCAAATTATTTTCTTTTTGTAGAACATCCACATGTATATACTTTAGGTAAAAGTGGGGATATCAGTAATCTGTTATTATCAGAAGAGCAATTAAAAGAAAAAGAAGCTACATTTTATAAAATCAATAGAGGAGGAGATATCACCTATCATGGCCCAGGGCAAATAGTAGGATATCCAATTCTTGACCTCGATAATTTCTTTACCGATATTCATAAATACCTTCGTTTTTTGGAGGAAATGGTTATCCTCACTTTGGCAGAATATGATATTAATGCTACAAGAAGTGAAGGAGAAACCGGAGTATGGATTGATGTAGGTACTCCGTTTGCACGTAAAATCTGTGCTATGGGAGTTCGTGCCAGTCGCTGGGTTACGATGCATGGATTTGCTTTAAATATTAATGCCAATCTGGGGTATTTTGATCATATTATTCCTTGCGGAATTAAAGATAAAACGGTTACATCATTACAAGTCGAATTAGGAGTAGACCATATAAATGTAGATGAGGTTAAAGAAAAACTGCTAAAACATTTTAAAACACTTTTTGAAGCAGAATTTGTAAAACAAAAAACAGAAATTTAAATCTTTAGTTTTTCATACTAAAAAAATTAATCCGGGGTTTTTATATACAATAACGATCTGATCTTTTTACAAAAGAAATGATTAAAATTATAAATAAAAATGAAGGTATATACTTTTCTTAGTGCCCTTATGCTGGTATGCGCATGTAAAACTCAAAACACAGTCGATTCTTCAAAAGAAATAGCGGTTGTTTCTGAATATCAAAATAATAAGGAGTATTGCCCGGAAGGCGGAAACTGTACTATCAAACTTCATAAGAATTCTTCGATGGTACTAAAAAAAGATACCACAGATAGATATTACCCTGTTATCGAAAAAGGAGATGGGATAGTTATCGAATTTAAATTTTTAATCAAAGGACCTGAAGGTACTGCAGATGCAGATTATTCTGAAACGATACATTTAGAAATCAATAAAACTACAGAGACTCTAAGTTTAAAAGGGGAGAAGTTAGAGCAAGTACATTTACTTTTTGGGAAACACTGTTTTTGTAGAGGAGAGGCAGGATATTATAAAGTTAAAGATGGAAATCTGGAGCTTCAAAAATCAAAAGACGAAATCAATATTGATGTATCGTTTAGAATACCTGAAGTTTCTCATAAAATCTTCAACATTAAAGAAAAAATAAGGCTTTAATCTGGGTTTAACTTAAAAAAGTAAGCGATGTATTTCTCAATACATCGCTTACCATAATTAACTATTATCGAATATTACTCTTGTACAAATTGAAAAGATTTGTATTTACCTTCACCTCCAGGGTTAAGTTTTAAAATATATAATCCCGATGGTAATGCACTGGTATTGATTGTTTTTTGAACTAATTTACCTTTCATTACAATTTTCCCAAGAATACTTACAACCTCATATGAAGTATCTTTTTTAGAAACGATTACATTTAGTAAGCGATCTTTTCCTACTGGATTAGGGAATGCAGATATTTCTAGTTGTTTTGTAGTCATTGTACCATCAATGGTTACTAATGATCTTGCAGAAGGACTACCGATTGTAAATGTTGTAGCTTCAGAAGTTCCGAAAGACCCTCCAGAGGCTATTGTAGTTCCTTCTGATGTAAGTGTATAGGAACCATTACCATATGCACAGCAAATTCCATCACCATACGTGTCATTAAGTGTAAAAATATAAGTTCCAGGATCTAAACACTCTGTGATTGTTAATGTTGATCCATCAGGCTGAGTATCATATGTTCCTCCAGACGCAACAACTTGATTGTTACTATCAGCAATTTGCCAGCTTGTCTCTTGTGGGTAATTATCAAAATTAAGAGTTAATAACACATCAGTACAAGTAGTACCTGATCCTCCTCCTTCACCTAAGTTTACATCATCTATTGCCATATCACCTTGCCAGGTAGTACCAGTAACACCATTAAAACGTAATTGTACGGTAGAACCTAAGTATGCACTTAAATCTACAGTTGCGGATTGCCATGAATTTCCTTGATTTCCTGATTTAGACCAAACTGAAGTCCATGTAACACCATTATCATTACTCGCTTCTAATGCTAAGCTACCCATAGTTGAAGCACCATACATATGATATTGGAATGAAAAGTTTGCAGCGGTTTGAGCTGTTAGATCAAAACAAGGAGAATTAAGAATCGCTCTTTTTGTTGAGTAATTAGGTGTAGACGATTCCATATATACATAATAGGTTCCTTCTACAGCACTAGAAGGCCCAGTGTTTCTTGATGGAGTTCCGTTAGCGTCTACAGTCCAGTTAAAATCATCTCCAGTTGCCTGTTTCCATGCTCCAAGAGTATTTTCGAACCCTTCAGTATATGGGAAAGCCGAAATCTCTCCGGTACAAGAAGAACCTCCTGTAGATGGTAAAGTCGTAATATTTACTGTATTACTGGCGCTAGATTCGTTACCCGAAGCATCTTTTGCCTTTACGCTAAAGTTATAAGCAGTATCTGGTGATAATCCGGTAGCCTGATAAGAAGTAGTAGTAACGGTTGTGATCACTGTAGTACCTCTATAAACATCATATCCGCTAACTCCTACATTATCGGTAGAAGCATCCCAGGAAAGATCAACAGTAGTTTTTGTAATATTAGAAGCTGCTAAATTGGCAGGAGCTGTTGGTGCTTGAGTATCTGGTTGTGAAAGCGTAGTTGCATTGGCAGTGTTACTGAAATTAGATTCATTACCCGCTGCATCCTTAGCTTTTACTCTAAAACTATATGATGTATTTGCTGATAACCCGGTCACCTGATGCGAAGTAGAGGTTACTGTTGTAATTACAGTATTCCCTTGATAGATATCATATCCTGTAACTCCCACATTATCTGTAGCAGCATTCCAGTTAAGATCAACAGTAGTTTGTGTGATATTTGAAGCAGCTAAACCATCAGGAGTTGTTGGAGCTTGAGTATCTCCACCGCTTCCTCCAGAGATTTCAAAATTAGCATTAGAAATATCATAGAAAATATTTCCGGATCCTCTAACCATTATTCTGTTCTGTGTTCCTACAGCATTGGGAACAGTGATGCTATGAGAACCATCATTAGGTACTGCAGAAGCAATTGTTGTTGTATATGTATTTCCTCCATCGGTAGATAGTAAAATATCTACGTTTGCCGCATTAATACCATTAGCAGTCGTTCCTGCTACATCCCAGGTAACGGTTTGTGTAGATCCCGAAGCCCAGTTAACATTAGTATTGGGTGCATTAACAACAAAAGGTCCAGCTGCACCTGCAACTGTTATTTTTGAATCGTCGCTGGCACTACTAGCACCACCAGATGCATTATCTCTTACGGTAAGTCTAAAATTCATTGTTCTGCTTACAGAAGGAACAACCTCCCAGGTAGAAGACGTTTGTCCCGAAATAACTGTAGGTAATGCCGGCATATATCTATCAGGCGAAGCAATTGGAGTCAAAGATCTAAAAGCAGGACCGTTTGTTGACGTGGCAGCAGGTGGCATGGTTGCAGGTTGTGCATCCATTTGCTCCCAGCAATACGTAAGATTGTTCCCCGAATTAGCATCAGATCCATTACCTTTTAATACAAATGGTGTCGAAGCCGGGATTGTATAATCCTGCCCTGCATTGGCAGTAGGAGCAGCATTACCAGTATTACTTTGAGCACCACATGTGCTGTTTCCTTGTGAAATATTCTGCCACATTTCCTGAATGCTGATCGCATGAAAATAAGCATCACTATTGTTTTGTACGTTTGGAGAACAAATACCAGCATACCCCATAATCGTAGAAGCACTTCCTGGCTCGACAGATGCATTGGATCTCTGGCAACTATTATTTTGAGTGTGATTTCCACCATACTGATGTCCCATTTCATGGGCAACATAATCCACATCATATGCATCTCCGATAGGGCGACCACTTCCTGTGATTCCTCGTGCTTTAGAGTTTGTACAAGGAGATCTAAGCTGTGCCAGTCCTCCTCCTCCTGTGCTAAACGCATGTCCAATGTCATAATTGTTAAAACCTATAGCATTGTCACAAACAGTCTGACTTTCGTTAATTAAAGAGTTTGCATTACTGTTACTTAAGTTATCAGTATTTGCATCTAGAAAAATAATATCTGTATTATTATTTACCAATACCATGGTTAAAGCAAGATCTCTTTCAAAAATACCATTTACTCGAGTCATGGTAGTATTTACAGCAGAAAGTACAGCTTCTTTTTTTACCTGATCAGAGGCACTAGAGCTGATTCCCTGATTATTTATATGAAATTGTGAATATTCTCCAGTACATGCGATAGCTAGTCTAAACGTTCTTAACTTACCGTCATTAGCATTTTTTAAAGCATTGAATTGCTGATTAGAAAAGTTTGATTTAACGTTTTCTTCAACAAGGCACTCAAAATTATTAGGATCGGCAGGTAAGTCTGATTTAGCATAACAGATATAACTTCCCTTATCTTTTGTATAAGGATCGATATAAATGGTCGAATGATTTCCAGAAGTTATCATTGCATGTAAACCAATTTTCGAGAAACTAAATCTGGCAATAGATGTAGGATCATCAATCCCATAACCAACAAAAGATTGGATACTGGGAAATCGTTTTGCGAGTCCTTCTTCAAGAACAGAAGCTTCAAGAATTCTAAATTTTTGAAGTACTCCTTTTGCAGTTGGGAGTTGGATTACAATACTTGAGCTTTTTTGCTGTACTCTTGATGGTGTACGTTGCAAGATAGATCTTAACTCTGTAGTGTTTAAGTTAAATAGTTGATACTTAGTTGGAGTTGTTTTTCTAAGTTCTTTGGATTTGGCTTGTGCTTTTGCAGGAGATATGGGACTCCATAGTTGTGCATTAACACTAATACTCACGAGTAAGAACGTGAGCACCAGTATTTTGTTAAAAATACTTGTTTTCATAATTGAGTTTGGTTTGTGTTAGTAAATTTGTGTCGTTGGCTGTACAACTCTTAATAATGAAATTTAGTACCTAGGAAATGATATTTAACATAAAATAATAATAACTTGTATGAAACCTTAATTTAATGTTAAAGAAAATATATTAATTTATTTCTGTAAAGTGATATGTCGAAAATCAGTAAAATCTAATGTATTATAGCGTTACATGTAAAGTGAATTCTGTGAATAGAAAATCCAAAATCTAAAATTTAGATTTTCTATTATTGTTATTTTTTTAACAATGGATTAATTTATTTGGTAGATGAGCACGCCATTTTCTTCTCCCTGAACTACAAATTCTAGATTAGGATCTTTATCCATATTGCCTAAACTTAGTACAGAATTACCATATACCGGGAAATTAGGAAATAACTCAGCATTGCTATCGTATAAGTATACTTTTTTGGCTTGTATATCTGTAATGGTAACATAAATCTTATTATTGATAAAATAAAGTTTAGGCTCTGTATACACTCCAAAATCGAGTTCAAGGGTTTTGCCTTTTATGGTAAGTTTATTTTCAGAAAAAGTAACCAGAGTCTTATTGGTAGCTACCATTCTATTATCCTCGTGTAAACTTAGGTTTTGTTCTACAGCATTACCATCATTTTGTACTTGAATTAATTTTCCGCTTTTGGTAGTGGATGTAAATTTGTTCAGATATTGATACCATTCGTTTTTAGAAAAATCAACTTTTTCTTTTACATTAACTCGTGGTTTACCTAATCGATCCAGGATCGTTAACTTTCCATTTTTTTCAGAAAGTAAAATATAATCTTTGGTCCCAATTCTAATATGTTTCGGTGGTAAAATAAGATCTGTTTCTGTGTTTTTAAATCTAAATCCAGTTACAGCTTTTGCTTCAGCATCAAACATTTTTATTTCATTGCCCTGGGTAATAACAATACGATAACGTTTGCTTTTGTCATAATCAAATAGCACGAGTGGTTGTGTAATTGGTTTTTCGAATGTCTTAGGATATGGTTTTACATCTTTTCCATCACGATCAATCAGGTACATGGTATTGGCAGTACTAAATAATAGTTGATATCTACCATTTTTGTAGATATCTATTTGTTGAATATCGCCAAGTATTTCACCATCGATTTGTTTTTTCCAGAAAATAGCACCTTTATCAGAAATTAGATACATGTTGTTTTCGATGTCCTGTACTGCTACATCCATGCCTTTGGTTCTGTGGTTTTTAACAAGAATGGGTTTGGTTAGTACCTTATTCTCCAACGTAGTTGATGCAGTTTGCGTTACAGACGTTGCCGCCCCTTTAGCTCTGTTTTTTTGTAAGATGCTATGTACATGAGCAAAATCATTTTCTTTTATAACCTGTACTATTCCTATTTGATATCCTTTATCTTTAAGAGCTTCCCATTGTGATGAATATTCTTCTTCAACGTTTTCAGAGATATATTCTTTTATGTTTTTGATATTACCTGCTATTAATATCGAAGATTCGTCAGATAAATCTTTTATAGTTGTTTTGTAATACTCTTGATCATGGAGTAATGTCTGATTTAGAATATTGGCAATAACATCTCTAAGAGCCTTGGTAGAAGATCCGAAAATGATAAAATCATCCCGAACAAAATAATACTTGGCATCAAAATCGCTAACCAAAGGATTAAGGATTTGGGAAAAAGCAGCGGAGCCTTTATAACTGTATATAGGTGTATTTCTATAGGTATCTATTTTGTCTCCAGCCAAACTCTCTTGAGCAGTTTCGGGACTTAGAGAATTTAGAACTAATATATTTTCTTTGTCCAGAAAAATCATGCCTATTTCAGAAACACCTGATAATATATCGTCAAGATCCCCAGGGATATCTTCTAATTCCCTATCCTGCGCTATAGATAGATTTTTTTTCAATACATCAAAATCATCATAAGTATAAGAGATAAAACCTTTTGCGGTAACAGGTGTAACTTTCGAAATCTTATTTTCCTGAGCGATAGTGTTATCAAAAATCCCAATGGTACTGGATAACGAATCTTTTTCTATAGCAATACCATCCAGATACATTGCATCTTGACCTATAGTAGCATCGGCAGATATCCAACCGCTAAAATTTTGCAAGCTTTCCAGTTCTGTATTAGGTAGTAAAGCATTGTGAATGTTTTGTAGTTTTTTCCCGTTAACCAGTACAGATAGTGTGTTTTCGGTGCCAGAAACTTCATATACTTTTTGTAAATCTTTATCAATAGGAATTGGAGCGGCTTGCATTCGTATTGCATTTTCGATCAATAATTGAGACGAAGAGGCAATAAGCAAACTATCCTGTCTAGTGGCAAAAAATGATTTTCCTTTTGATGTAACCTTATAAATGGTATTCTCCGAATAATTTATAGTTTCAATTTGTTTTGTGTTAAGTGAATCGGTATTGATTACAGAAGGGTCAAATTTTGAAATATACGTATATTCATAATCGTTTTTCCCTAGTGGAGAGAAACATAAAATGCTTTCAGTTTGATGGGTTTGATCCAGGATAGACAAGTTTTTGAAGTATTCAAAAAAAGCAATCTGGTTATTGTTTTTGATAAAATTATTATCTCTTAATTTACTGGCAGCTCCTTCAAGGTCATTGATTTTTATAATGATTTGAGTATCTCTTGGAATGTGATCCAGTAAAGAATTTGATTTTTTCGATGTATCGTCACAAGAAATAGCAATAAAAACTAAGAGAACTGCAACTATTTTTTTCATTATGCCGATGCGTTTTGTATTCCTGAATTCAGTTGTCAAAATAAAAAAGTTCAATTTCCTGGTTTGCAAAATAGATATTCTTGTTTAATGATCGAAATATAATTGGAGTTTTTCTCCCGTAAGCGTCAAAGATATAATTATTTAAGATTTAGTGTAAGTTGTTCTGGTAATAACCTAAAGCTTTTCCTGTGATATTTGGTAATACCATATTTACGAATGGCATCTCGATGTTCTACTGTTGGGTATCCTTTATTCTTTTTCCAGTTGTACATAGGGAACTCTTCATGTATTTTTTCCATAAACTCATCACGATATGTTTTTGCCAATACAGAGGCTGCTGCAATGTTTAAATATTTTCCATCTCCTTTAATAACGCAAGTATAGGGTGTATTATGATATGGCTTAAACCTGTTTCCGTCTACAATTATATGTTCTGGTTGAGGTTTTAACTGCTCTATTGATCTTTGCATAGCCAAAATAGAAGCATTTAAAATATTAATCTCATCAATCTCTTCCATAAAAATATGTGTCACACCATAGGTCAAAGAGGAGTCTTCTATTATGGGTTTTAATTGGTTTCTTTTGATTTCGGTAAGTTGTTTAGAATCATTAAGAACCGAATTATTGAAATCATCGGGTAAGATTACGGCAGCTGCTGTGACCGGACCTGCCAGGCATCCTCGTCCGGCTTCATCGGTACCGCATTCGAGAAGGTCAGGATTTAGTTTTAATGTAAGCATAATACGAAGATACAGTATGCATAGAATACCTAAAAACAATTTTTTGAAATTGATGAAAAAGTTAACTTATAGGTTAGAATTTTATGATGAGGATTCTAATTACATAGAATATAACATTTTATAAGCGCTAGTAGATTACACTTAAAAATGTAGCGAAGCGTTATATTCTGCAGGAGTTAGAAACTGGAATAGATTTTCTAATACATAAACCAAATTATACAAACAATGAGTGTCATTTACTTTCGTTAAAAAAGTATATTTTTGCCACAGTTTAGCATTCTAATGAGAAAAAACATAATATTTATAGTTGCACTTTTATCGGCTTCGATGATTTGGGCGCAAGGAGACCAGAAGAGAGAAGATGATTCTAATCTAGGAGATGGATCTCAAGAACCCAGAAAATCGTTAAGGCAACCAAAGACTAAAAAAAAGAAGCCACCGGTTACAGAATATAAGATCATAACAATAAAAAGTGATACGACATATCTGGATACAACATTGACCATACAAAAGGATTATAAGTTCAATTATCTGCGTAAAGATGATTTTGAGTTACTTCCTATTCATAATGTTGGGCAAACCTATAATAGTTTAGCCAAGCAAGAAGAAAGAGATCATATATTACCACTAATGGGGGCCAGAGCCAGGCATTTCAATTTTATGGAAGCCGAGGATATAGTATATTATCAGGTACCTACTCCTCTTACCGAGTTGTATTTTAAAACCACCTTTGAACAGGGACAGCAATTAGATGCCTTTTTTACGGTAAATACTTCACCAAGACTCAATCTTTCGATTGCTTATAAAGGTGTGCGGTCATTAGGGAAATATCAACATGCTTTAACAAGTACAGGTAATTTTAGAGCTACAGCTAATTATTCGACCAAAAATGAACGATATAAAGTGCACACACATTTTGTGTCACAAGATTTGCTTAATGAAGAAAATGGAGGATTATCAGAAGAAGGGGTAAATCAATATTTGGCGCAGGGAGAATTTGTTGGAGAAAGTAGTGAATTTTCTGATAGAGGATCAGTGTCTGTTAATTTTCAAAATGCCGAAAGTATATTGCTCGGAAAACGATTTTATCTAAATCATCAATACGCAATATTTAAAAAAACAGATAGTTCTTCTACAGCCTTATCGGTAGGACATATCATGGATCTTACAGATAAGAGATTTAAATATGATCAGGTAGCAATTGCTCCTAATAATCTTTTGGGAGCGTCCTATGTAACTGCAAATATTGCAGATAATGTAGCTCTAGAAGATTTTAGTAACCAGGTGTATGTGGATTTTACAAATAAATGGCTGGGAAATTTACGTGTACTAGGAGGAAGCTCTAATTATAACTACGGGTATAATGCGATTGTAAATCAGGTAAATAGTTCTGGTGCTCAAATAAACATAACCAATCGTATTAAAGGAGATATATATTCTGTTGGGGGTGAGTATAAGAATACATATAAAGGGTTTCGGCTATTTGCCGATGGGATGACCATTGTTTCTGGTGACTTTACAGGAAATTATTTTAATGCAGGTGCAGGATATGATCTTAATGAGAACTATGGTATTCGAGCCAAAATAAGTTCTAAATCTGTTGCGCCAAATTATAATTTTCTGCTCTACCAAAGTGATTATGTAAACTATAATTGGCAAAATAATTTTGATAATACCGAAACTCAAAAAATACAAGTTAATATTAAAGCCAGGAAAATTGCCGAGATAGAAGCGAGCTATGCTACGATTAGTAAGTATGCCTATTTTGCAAAAGATGCAAATTCTGCAATTGTCCCTCTACAAGCTCCAGAAAGTATTGATGTATTAAAAGTAAAACTTACACAGGGACTTAAATACTGGAAACTAGGTCTTGATAATACTGTGATGTACCAAGATGTTCAGGGAGGAGATCAGATATATAATGTGCCGGAAATAACAACCAGAAACAGCTTGTATTATCATGATCATTGGTTTAAAAAAGCATTGTATTTACAAACAGGGGTAACCTTTAAATATTTTACAAGCTATAAAGCAGATGCATATGATCCTGTTTTGTCAGAGTTTTATGTTCAAAATATCGAAGAGATAGGTGGTTATCCGCAGTTTGATATCTTTTTTAATGCTAAGGTGCGACAGACAAGAATCTTTTTTAAAGTCGAAAATTTTGGTGAAGCCTTTAGGCAAAACAACGAGTTTTCTGCACCAGGATATGCAACACGTGATGCTGTATTGCGTTTCGGTTTGGTTTGGAATTTCTTTTTGTAAACGTTTATGAATAAAGAGGAAATAATTGACTTAATTAGTGAGGAATATTCTCTTTTAACCTCTGATTGTAAATCAGAATTATCAAATAACTCCAGAATAGTAACCCCAGAAAAGAATACAATTCTTGTTAAGGAAGGGCAATTCTCTGATAAAACATTCTTTATAATAAAGGGATGTGCAAGAGCATACTATCTAAAGGACGGTAGAGATATTTCTGACTGGTTTGCTTTTGAAAATGATTTTATATGTTCAATAAATAGCTTCTTCCTTAATATTCCAAGTCCTCATTTTATCGAAGTACTAGAAGATTCTTTACTATTAGAAATATCAAGAGAAAATGTAGAAAAACTATCAGATAAATATTCTGATTTTGAACGTCTAAATAGAATTGTGGTCACAAAAACCATGCTACAGCAACAAGAACGAATTGTATCAATCCAATTTCAATCGGCAGAACAGAAATATGAAAATATATTGTCTATTTATCCAAATGTCACCCAAAGAATACCTTTAACACATATCGCCTCATATATTGGAATTACACTAGAAACATTAAGCAGAATAAGAAAACCTAAAAAAGCGAATTTGATATAAATCAAATGATACGATATAATTTAGATTCACCTTTGTGAAAAAACAATGAGACGAATTCATTATATCTCAGGGATAACAATTACAATTTTTATAAGTTTTCATTTGTTTAACCATGGTTATAGTCTTTTTGGAGTAGAGGAGCACATCCAATTAATGGATAAATTTCGTTTGGTTTATAGAAATGTATTTGCCGAAACTTTTTTGTTGATCGCGGTATGTGTTCAAATTTTTTCTGGGATACAACTATTTTTGAAGAGAAGAAAAAACACCACTGGTTTTTTTGAAAAACTACAAGTATGGAGCGGATTATATCTAGCCGTTTTCTTTCTGTTTCATCTTGGAGCAGTATTCTCAGGGAGATTATTTTTAGATTTAGATACCAATATCTACTTTGGAATAGCGGGATTGAATACTTTTCCGATAAATTTATTTTTCATCCCCTATTATGGGTTTGCTATATTTTCATTTTTTGGTCATATTTCGGCCATTCATTATGCCAAAATGAAAAATAACGTATTGGGGATTACACCTAAAAAACAATCTGTTTTAATACTTGTACTTGGTGTTATATTAACACTGGTACTATTTTATGGATTAACAAATGGATATAAGGGAATTGAAATACCAAAAGAATACCATATTTTGATAGGAAAATAGAGTACGAACACACAATACTAAACAAAAGAGACCGAAAAGAATACGATAAAAATTGATCTATGAATGTGTATGTATGTATAGCAGGAATTCTGTGTTTTCTCTTAGGAATTGTTCACTCAATTCTTGGAGAATATTTGATTTTTAATAGCAAAAGGAATAAAGGAAGCTTGGTTCCGTCAAAAAAAAGCGAAGCATTAAAAGAAAGGCACTTAAGGATATTATGGGCAACCTGGCATTTAGCTTCAGTTTTTGGTTGGGGTATCGGAGCGATATTGATCAAAATTTCAGCAGAACAAAATGAGCTAGATTCAACTAGTATTGGTTTTATAATTCAGCCAATCATATATACAATGTTTTTGTCATCTCTTTTGGTTTTAGTAGGAACTAAAGGAAAACACCCGGGATGGGTAGTTCTTTTAATAATCGGGATATTATTAGTGATTGGAAACTGATCAAAAACAGTGGGATACTATAGTATACTAGATTGCATGACCTGGGTTTAATTAAAACTGTCAAAAAACGGGGCCACGAAATCTGATTTTGTGAGATCGTTTTGGTATTTTTAGAAACGTTTATTAAAATGTGTGCAAAAATACATAATGAGTATATGCCTACCAGTACATATATATTATTGTAATAGTGCATTTGAGAAAAATGAAAACCGAGAAAGAAATTATAAAAGAATTAAAAACAAAATGGAAAATAAATCCATTCGATTTTTGGATTCCTCTTTCCGGAGTAACTGAAGAAAACACTTGCTATTTTGATAGCTTTGAATTCAATGAAAAATTTGGTTTTGACAAATTAAATAGAATTTATAACAACCTGAAAACCGGAAGGATTTATGAATTCACTTATCCTAAAGAAACTAAAGTTATTGATAAACTGAACATAGTTGATTTTTCTGGAGATGATACTTTTTACGTTGATGAAAATGTGAGCTTTGTGATTTATTACACTCACGAACGAACTATTGCTTTTGCTGGAATAGAATTGATAAATCAAATAAAAGAAGAATGGGTTGAATTTGAAAAATTCATTAATCCTTGGGAAAGAGATAACTCAATTGATATAGAACTTGAACTTGAGAAAAGAATCCCAATATGGAATTCGATTTCTGAATTTTATTTAGATACGGAATTACAAGACGAGAATTACGAATCGATAACTACTATTTTTTTAAATTCTGATTTACATATTTCGGAATTAAAAGAAATTGACTTGTATGAAGTTTTTCCTGTATTAAAAGGAAATTTAATGAGTATTGCCGGAGAATGGAATGGTTTTGACGAAAAATGGCTAAATGAATCTTGTACAAAAGCATATTTAAAAAGAAAGAATAGTCTTTTCAGATGGAAAACAAAATTGTACAATCGATTTTTATATTCTATGAGAAAAGATCATTGGACCGAAATAGAAAACCGAATAAAAATGCACTACAACAATGGCTATTAGTCTGGCATTGTAAAACATTAAACGAACTCTTGAATCTTAAAATGAAATTTACAATTGATATTAATAACCCTTCTTAATATTGCAATATTCCAAGGAATAGTTTTAGGGATAATTATTTTAAAATCTCCCCTATTCAAAAGTAAAGCAAATAAGTACTTGGCTTACGCCATTTTTTCACTTTCAATTTCTCTACTCAATTCTGTTCTTGATGATACTGGGATATATAATACTATACCGTTTCTGCGCTTTATTGATATTATAGATTCAGGCATTCTTTTTCCTTTTTTTATTTTTTTATATGTTGTTCATCAAATTGACCACCCGGTTAAAAATTCTAGAAAAAGAATATGGTTATTCACACCTTATCTATACTCCCTGATTTCTAGTATTCTTGATGTAGATGTAATTGCCAATTCACTTCGAATTCCATTTGAGTATCAACTTTTAATGGATATCATTGAACTCATGATAATCCTTTTATTTATTCCTGGTATTTTAATCTACACTTATACTTTTATTAAGTTTTCGAATAACACCAAAGAAAAAAGATGGCTTACCAATCTATGGTTTTTAGCTTCTGTATTATTTAGTTCTTGGATTTTTGCTATACTTTCTGATGCATTTTTAGGTTATGATTCTACTCCTGTTATGAAGATTCTTACCGTGTTTGCTACATTTTTAATACACTGGACAAGTTACTTTGGTATTTTTAAATTTAGACTAGCCAAAGATCAGGAAGAAATTAGGGCATTAATAACTAAACAAAAAAATGATAGCACGATACAAGCTGTCATTGATGTTACACTACCCAAAACATCTGACACAAAAAAAATAGAATCTTTTACTAAAGAAAGTTCTTATTTCAAAAAACTTGAAGGTCTTTGTATTAATGACCAAATTTATAGGGATAGTACATTAGACAGAGATAAAGTGGCTGAACAATTAGGTATAAGTCCTGGCTATGTTTCTCAGCTTGTAAATACAATTACAGGAGATAATTTTTCAACCTATATCAACCGTCATCGAGTTGAAGCAATCAAGAACCTAATTTTAGATTCTGAGTTTGATAATTATAACCTTTTGGCTATTGGATTAGAATGTGGTTTTTCTTCAAAGTCAACTTTTCATAATGCTTTCAAAAAAATAACGGGTACTACACCAAATGCTTATCGAAAAAAATATAAATAAGTGCGGATTTATTCAATTTTAAGGTATTGAAACCCTAAAAAGTCATACTTCATATAGGTTTGCAGAGAAATAATTACAAATACGTTTCTTTAAATCAAAAGATATGAAAATTAAAACAATGACTATTATTGCATCAATTTGCAGTATAATTTTATCAAGTTGTAGTAATGATGACGATTCAATCGATACCCCAAAAACACTCAAAGATGATATAGAGAATCAAGAATTCGTTAAAACCATTGAAGATAACGTTTCAGACTTACCAAAAAATGTTCAAATCGCCATAGCGGTTATAGATAATGAATCTACAAAATACATTGGTGTTTATAATAGTAATAACGTACTAAGAGGAACCAATAATGCAGACAAAATATTTGAAATCGGATCAATAACAAAAGTTTTTACAAGTATATGCTTATCTAAATTAATTACTACAAATAATGCAACACTAACAGAAACATTACAGCATCAATTTGATTTTTCATTACACGGCGGTGCCGATATTAGTTTATTACAGTTGGCTAATCACACCTCTGGATTACCTAGTTTACCTACAAATATTGATGAAGTTGAAGATATTGATCCCAATGATCCATATGCAACTTATGACATAAATCACTTAGAAAGTTATCTGCAAAATCACATCTCTTTAAACTCGGTTAGTGGTACACAATATGAGTATTCGAATATAGGAACGGGAATGTTAGGTTATATTTTGTCTAAGAAAATGGGTATATCCTATGAGGGACTATTACAAAGCCTAGTTTTTGGGCCCCTACAAATGAGTAATTCTACAACACTATTAGCAAATGTTGATGCAACAAAATTAGTAGCTGGACGAGATGAAAAAGATAACCTGGCACCAAATTGGAATTTTTTAGAAGTAATGACAGGGATTGGATCAATAAAATCTTCAGTAATTGATTTAGAAAAATTTGTGCGTAAGAATTTTGAAGATGATTTGATTTATAATTTACCGCAAGAAACAACATTTGAAATTGAGCAAGGTTCTGCAGTTGGGCTAGGATGGCATATTCTAGAAAGCGAGGGGTATAGAATATTAAACCATAATGGAGGAACAGGTGGTTATAGTTCCTATTTGGGACTGGACAAGGATAATAAAAAGGCGATTATCGTATTATCCAATATTACAGGTCTTGGTACATACTCAAATAAAATAACCGAATTAGGTTCTTCTTTATTAGAAAATATATCTGTTGAGTAATATATACTGGTTACTTACATACATCGATAGAGCTCTACTAATCTTCAGAAAAATATATAGATAAGTCCGGATTTGTCCAATTTTAAGGTATTGAAACCTTAAATATGCTTAATACATATACGTTTGCCATCAAAATAAATT
The DNA here is from genome assembly GCF_051627225.1 of Aquimarina macrocephali. Classification (NCBI taxonomy): domain Bacteria; kingdom Pseudomonadati; phylum Bacteroidota; class Flavobacteriia; order Flavobacteriales; family Flavobacteriaceae; genus Aquimarina; species Aquimarina macrocephali. Next base: position 705,724 of record NZ_CP151795.1, on the reverse strand, counting down.
AAACATTAAAATGAATTTAAAACAAGATCTAATTATTGCGATTATTTTTTTATGTGTTACGGCTATGCAAGCTAAGGCTACAGAAAAATGTGCTGCAAAAAACTCATCATTAACCACTTTATTTGGTTGTAAATAAAAACAAAGACATGAAAATACGTAGTATTATTTTTCTACTTATGGCTGCTGTAAATCTTCAAGCTCAAAGTCAAACCAGTAGTGCCTCTTTTTTAGATAGAACCGAATTTAAAATAGGGTATTATGGAAATATAGTATGGGATAACGGACTTAATATTGGCGCAGAATATGCATGGAAAAAATATGTTAAGATCAAAGAGCGAAAGAAGGGACAAAAGATCATCACTCACCAATTTTTGTTCAACGGAAGCCTTGGTTACTCCACAAACTTCTCAACACAAACAGATAATGGACTATCTACTTATTATGGCCTTATTTGGCGAAGAACAAATCCCAAAGGCAAGCAATACAACGTGGAGTTAAATCCGCTTGGGTATTATCGTTCATTTTTACCAGAAACGTATGAGGTAAAAGGAGATCATGTTTCTAAAGTTTCCCTTCCTGGGAGAGGCTATTATGCCCCTTCTATTGCTATTGGAATAGGAAAACTTCGTAAAGGGAAAAAACGTTCAGGTTGGTATTTAAACCTTCAATGTACCCTGCGAACAAATTATAATACAGGTACATTACCTGTTTTCTCATTACAATACGGTCATCGGTTTAATTTTAAAAGAAAAAAATAATGCAAAAAATGATTCTTAGTAAAGTAAAAATAGTAGTCCTAATAGTAATAATTTTAAGCGTTTTCTCTTGTTCAAAAGATGATGATAATATTTATGACCTAAATGAAACCATTTTTGTACGGCATAAGCAAGCCGATATGCCGGCATACATTCATGGTAATGCTTCTGAAAAAGTATTCCTAATCATACTGCATGGAGGTCCCGGGGGAACTGGATGGGGGGAAAGAAAAAACACCATTAAAAGCAAAATAGAAAGAAATAATGCCGTTGTTTATTTTGATCAACGTGGCTCTGGCAACTCACAAGGCAGTTATTCTGAAGAAGATGTGAGTATTGATCTAATGGCAGAAGATGTTTTGGCTTTAGTAAAGGTTTTAAAAGCTAAGTATGGTGATGATTCTAAATTCTTTTTAATGGGGCATAGTTGGGGAGGCACATTAGGGCCTGCTACCTTGTTAAAAAATCAAGAAGATTTTTTAGGGTGGATTGATGTTGATGGTGCCCATAATCCAAAAGGAATGTATAATGAATATAAAACTACTTTTAAGAAAATAGCAGATGAGCAAATCGCGCTACAAAATAATGTTGAATATTGGAAAAGTGTACTTGATTTAATAAAAAACGTGGGTACAGATTACAGTAAGGAGGATTTTTATAAATTGAATGGAGAAGCATATAATGCCGAAGAAAAGCTTGCAGATGACGGGGTAATTAACAAACCAAAATCTGATGGTCTTAATAGCTTCCAATATAATTCATTGATAACCATTTGGAATGGCAACAAAATACAGTCTATTTTAGTTAAAAAGGGGCTTTTTGAGAAGGTATCGTTTACCGATAGATTATCTGAAATTACAATACCCTCTCTAGTACTTTGGGGAAAATATGATATTGGTGTTCCTACTATATATGCCCAAGAAGCTTATGACAATTTGGGGTCTAGTGATAAAGAACTTTTCATTTTTGAAAAATCAGCACACAGCCCCATGGATACTGAACCTGATCTTTTTGCTGAAAAAGTAATTGATTTTATCAATCAGCATAAATAGTGAGATGGTAATCGTATTATTCAATATTAAAAGAAGACGAAAATAAATTATATAATAAAGCAAATCGAATAGCTTCTGAGCAAAATATATTTTTAGGTTTAGGAATAGTAGTAATAGATCCAACAAAAAGAACTAACACTATATATTCTATAATTGGAGATACTTTCATTGCTTTTTGTTTACTCTTATTTATCTTGGTTATGATAGCACTTAGAAAGCAAAAAGTTAAAAAAACATAATTAAGAATCAAGTTATGCCAGTTTCAGTAATTGATAAAAAACAAAGAAAAATGACTCTAAAATAAAGATTTGGGCATGTGTACGAGGTTGCCAAATTTTTAAAGCTTGTATTGAGCTTGTCGAAGTATGGCCTTTCAAAAATGAGAAGTTAAAACAAAATATAAAAACTCTATTCTATGCTAATCCATAAATGTAGTATCTTTCTGAGCGCAACGTTTCATGCATAAACTGTTAGCAATTATTTAAATCAGAAAATATGAACAGGAGGTATTATTTCTTATCAATGATTGGATTCGTTTTTATCTTGCAAAGTTGTAAGCCAATTAGCTTAAATAATTCCTATATAGATGAAAAATTACCAGGGATAGTACCTGAACTATTTGCTCCATCTTTTGTAAATACAGATGCTATAGAAATTAATACAGTATTTAATGCTTCGTTTACCGAAATGTTTTTTACCAGAATTATTGATGGTAACTTTATTATACATCACTCTAATTTAATTAATGGTAAGTGGACTGCGCCGCAACCAATACAAATGTATACCGACCAAAAAAGTGAATCGGTTGCTATTGACCCATCAATTACACAAGATGGCAATACCATGTATTTTCTTGGGATTAACCCTGAAGATCGTTTGAAAAAAAGTAAACCAGACATATATAGAAGTCAAAAAATCGATGGTAAATGGCAAATTGCTTCAAAGGTTGGATACCCCATATCAACAGAAAAGTATGTAGAATCCTACCCGGTAGTTGTTGCAGATGGAAGTATATATTTCACATCAAATCGTCCTGGCGGCCTTGGTAAAGGAGATATTTATAGAGCGCAATATCTAGGAGAAGGAAAATTCGATACCCCAATGAATATTGGTTCTGAAGTAAATTCAAAGAAAGGTGAACGTAGTACCTATGTTTCTCCTGATGAAAGTTATTTGATTACCGGAAACACATATACAGATGAGAAAGGTTTTGCAATATCATTTAAAGAAAATAACAAATGGCAAGCTCCGGTTCATTTTGATATTGGTGAACCGCTAAAGAAAGATTGGATTTATTTCTGCCCATATATGTCACCAGATGGCAAGTATTTTTTCTTTTCAAAAAGGTATAGTAATCCTCCTAAAAGTGGATGGAAAGGAGTAACCAAAGGAGAAGTGTATTGGGTAAATGTTAGTGCTATTTTTAAAGACCAAAGAAAATAAACAGTAGACTAGTGATTTATAAAAATATGGGAAATGAATCTAAAACAAAAGTTTGAGCGTGTTTATATGCTTGTAAAACCTTTTTATTTTGAAATTTGATTATTCAATCCTTCTAAGTAGTTTTTCATGCTATTGGTAACAAAACCATCCCAAGCGGCTGAACAAAATTCATAGCATGTTATTTCAGAGGTTAATCCATGATGAATCAAACTTACTTCCACTTTGCCATTATTAACCGGACTAATAATCCATTCTAACTTGGTACCTACCCATTCTTTTTTTACGCCTTTTAAACCCGGAATAATTTGATTAGCATCAATACATTCCCAGGTAATTGAATTAAACGAATCAAACTCTATAACCTTAAATTGATACCAGGGTTCACCCCAAGAAACTGTAAATATATCGCCCTTGCTTTGAACAGGATTACTCGTGTTTCCCCACCATTTACTAATACCCTTGGTTAAAGCCATAAAGGCAGATTTTTCGTTAGATTTAATAATAATTGACCTTTTATAATCCATAAGACTTTGATATTCATTATAACATTCACAATAATTAACTGGTTGCTAAATAAAACCAGTTGCAATGTAGAAAAAGTAATTGTAATTTGCAACTAGTTAGCGAATTGCCATACAGAATGAAAGAATCTAAATCTTATTGCCCAATTAATTTGTCATTAGAAATTATTGGCGATAAATGGACACTCATTATTATTAGAGATATAATGATGGTTGGCAAACGTCATTTTAGAGAGTTGCTCAAATCTGATGAAAAAATTGCCTCAAATATCCTAAGTAATAGGTTAGCTATGCTGGAAAAACGAGGAATTCTTACCAAAAAAAAAGACGACTCTCATAAACAAAAACATATTTACAGCTTAACACAAATGGGAATTGACCTTTTTCCAGTAATTATGGATATTGGTGTTTGGGCATCAAAACATTTACCTGTTGACAAAAAATTAACTGAACATTTGAAAGCATTGATTGATGGAGGAGAGAAAAAACAAAAAGAGTTTCTGGAAGAGTTAAAAAACAATCATTTAGATTGAGTAAAAAGAGTACAAAACAAAAACTATAATTCATTGTGGTTTTTTATCGCAATGAAATTATAGTCAACCGTTGTATATAATAAAATTACTATGACACAAGAATTATATCAAAAAGCAATCAAATTTGCTGGAGAAAAACACAGCAAACAAAAAGTTCCCGGAACAAACGCTAACTATCTTTTACATATTTCAAATGTAGCTATGGAAGTGTTACTTGCTTACAATTTTGATCATTCATTTGATATAGATTTTGCCATACAAACAGCAATTTTGCATGATACAATTGAAGATACAGATACAGATTTTGAAGAAATCAAACAGATATTTGATGAGCCTATTGCTATAGCTGTACAGGCGCTAACAAAAGATGAGAAGTTACTATCCAAAGAAGAAAAAATGATGGATAGCTTGATTCGTATAAATAAATTGCAAAAAGAAGTTGGAATCGTTAAAATAGCAGACCGAATCACAAACCTCCAAATTCCACCAGAACATTGGACTAAAAATAAAATAATTAAATATTGTGAAGAAGCTAAATTAATTTCATCTCATCTTAATAATAAAAATGAGTATCTAAATAAACGACTACAATCAAAAATAAAGGAATATGAACAAATGATTACAACATTATAATCATGGATGAAAGGCTGAATAGTATTATTTCTGAAATTCGGGAAAAATGCAAAAAAGCAAATTGTACTGAATTTGAATACTATTGGGAGTATTATGGATTGCTATGGTACCCCTGGTCTCTTGAGATTAATGATAGATCTGAATCTTTTACATGTAATGATATTTCTTACAGGGATTTAGAAGAATTATGCTCTGAAGGGCTAATAGAGCTTGTTAAGGAATATTCAAAAGATGAAATGGGAGATGAATATGACAGAAAAAGATATCGAATAATAGACAATATACAGCACTTTTAGTATATGGATTTAGGAATTACCTTCTTTTTAACCACAGGAATTGTCATCAATGCAATTATACTTTTGTTATTGATAAAATCTAAAACCAAAGAATCACCGCAGCGATTACTTCTTTTGTTTTTTTCGATAACCCTATTTTACATTATTCACGGTTATGCACAAATTCATAAACTAAAACCCTTATTTCTTACCACTTTTGTGTTTAATGAAATTATTGAATTTTTTACCGGACCTTTAATATTTGTTTATATAAAGTCTCTATTTGAAGGAAAGAAAAAACTAATAAGAAAATACTATATTCATTTTGTTCCCACTTTGCTCTACTTGCTATGTGTATCCATTCCTTTTTTGATCTCAATCATTAAGAAAGAGTTTGTTTTTAACTATTTAAAAACTATCAATGATCATGGTGATTTGTTTGGCGTTTTATTGATGATGTATTTTATTTTTTACACATTATATTCATTAAAATTATTTAACACCTACAAAAGTGCAATGAAACTTAATTTTTCAAACATTTCTGAAAATGATTTTGGTTGGGTGAAACGAATGCTAATTGGTGTGCTCGTGATTTCATGCCTGGATGTGGTATTTACTTTATATGAGACCAACGTCAAAGAGTTAAATTTTGAAACTACGTATTTGACATTAGTTTCAGTAATTATATTAATAGCATATTTAGGGTATTATGGAGTTAAACAGTCAAAAATCCTACTCCCTGATTTTTTGATCAATACACCAGAGAAAAAAGATAAAGAAGGTAAAAAAAACGAATACTTGTCTGGTATGAGCGATGAGGAATTGAATAACCTGAAATTGTCATTAGAGCATGTAATGTTTGTTGGAGAAAAATATTTAGACGAAGATCTTACTTTAAGCAGGTTGGCAAGTGCAATTTCAATTTCTGATAAAAAGCTCTCAACATTTTTAAATCAATATTTAGAGACTACATTTTATGACTATGTGAATAAATATCGCGTAGCCTCTGTCAAGGAAAAAATGAAATCATCAGAGTATGGTAATATTACACTTCTGGGTATTGCATACGAATCTGGTTTTAAATCCAAAACCAGCTTTAATAGAATATTTAAAAAAGAAACCGGTTTATCTCCATCCCAATTCAAATCCTCACTCCAAAAAACATTATAAAAATAGGTGCCAACAGAAGCGTTGGAGCGTTTGGATCGTAGTTTTCATATTTATTTGTGTCAAATCTCAACAGAATAATTACTCGATAGGGTGATATGTAATATTTGAGTAGTATGTAATTTCAAAATGAATATATCAATCAAAAAAAACAATAATTATGAAATCGTATTTTACTTTTATTTTAATTACTTTTTTAAGTGTCCAGAGTTGTACATCTCAAGACGGAAAATTTACAGGTTATGCTACCGCTGTAGTTAATGAGGATGAGGTCTTAGAAATAGAGACATTTGGATTAGCCGATAAAGAAAAAAAGAAGAACTATTCAAAAAATACAATTCAACCGATAGGATCGGTGAGTAAAACAGTTATTGGAGTTTCCTTAATGATAGCCAAAGAGAAAGGACTAATTGACCTGGATAAAGATATCAATGAATATCTGGACTTTAAAATTGTTAATCCGCATATCAATGATTCAAACATCATTACATTACGACATCTGGCAACCCATACCTCTGGAATTATGGATAATGAAAAAATATACGAATCAGCATATGCTTATGAGCTTTCTCCAAAAACATCTTTAAGAGCATACTTATATGAGCATCTTAGTCATAATAGGAAGAGTGTAAAGAAAAGTTTTTCGAAAAAGAAATCAGGAGTGCAATATGAATATTCGAATATTGGAGCAACATTAGCGGCTTATATAATTGAAAAAGTTAGTAAGAAACCTTTTAATGAATTTACTGAAGAAAATATATTCACACCATTAAAGATGAATAATACAGGTTGGTTTTATAAGAATATAAATAGTACACAACATAGTATATTATACGATGAAAATGATCAGGCCATACAACCTTATTCTTGTGTGACATATCCCGATGGAAGCTTAAAAACGAACATACAAGACTTGTCTCTTTACTTAATTGAACTCATAAAAGGATATAACGGAAATAGTACATTACTTACTAAAAAATCGTGGAGTGAGTTATATGCTAAGAATTTTAATGAAAAGAACGAAGTTCAGAATATTAATCCGAGAGAACCTAATACCGGGCTTTTTATGGCTTATTTTAAATCTGGGAAAATAGGCCATACAGGTTCAGATTTAGGAGCATCTGCTTTTATGATGTTTAATCCCAAAACAAACGTAGGACAAATTCTGATGGCAAATGAAGATCTAAGCCCTGATAATTTAGAAAGATTTAAGAAAATTTGGAATAAACTAAGCAGATAAACAGAGCTGCATTTTTATCCGTTTAATTATCTTAGTGCCAATGAAAAAGTAGGAGTATTCTTTTATGTTATAATGCCTTTGTATATGATCTAATGCTTATAAAAAACAAGTTAAACTTAAATCCCCGAGACTTATAATGCAAGACATTCCTGTAAGAAAAGGTAATGCAAACTCAAATGAATCTATTTTTGCAATTAAAAATGTTAAGAAGATGTTGGGTGGAAAACCTATGACCCAGAGTCTTCATAGGCATGATTTTTTCTTTTTACTTGCACTAGAGCAGGGAACCGGTTTTCATGAAATAGATTTTGTTCCTTACGACGTTTGTGCTCATTCGATATTTTTTATTCGCCCGGGTCAGGTACATCAACTTACACTAAATGCAGAATGCACAGGGTATTTACTTAATTTTAATGCCAATTCTTATGTTGCCCATGATAGGGTAAGGATAGAATTGTTAAGAAAAATAAGCAGTTTAAACTTTTATCAACTTGATACGACTAGTTTTAAAAAATCACTATCGATTTTAGATGCTATTTTTCAGGAATTCACAAATAAAGATGATGGATATCAGGAAGTAATTAACGCTAACTTAAGTATATTACTTACAGAACTTAGTCGGAATATCGGAAAAGATCATAAGGACAGTGGTACATCATATTCACAAGAACGACTTCAAGAGTTTTTAGAACTTTTAGAAACACATTGTATTACCTGTAAACGCGCCGCTCAATATGCAGAAATGATGAACCTTTCTTTGTATCAACTTAATGCTATCACTAAATCTACAGTAGGTAAAACATGTTCCGAATTAATTAATGAACACATAATTTTGGAAGCCAAAAGATATCTTTTGGCTACTTCTAATCAAGTAAGTAGTATAGCCTATGATTTAGGATATGATGATACATCTTACTTCATCAGGTTTTTTAAAAAACATATGAAGTGTTCGCCCAAAGTGTTTAGACATAAATTTTTAGATAAATCCTAGTAAACTACAATTTTGTCCTGCTCTAGTAGTTCGTGTGAGTGCTAATTTTGTAGACATAAATAATAACACCTATTTATTATCTACTCCTTAATTGTCTAAATGAATCAAAAAGCAGATTTAAAATGAATTGGATATTGAAAACAATAATTATTGGTATTGGCGCTACATTTACAATGGATATTTGGTCATATATATTAAGTCTGTTTAAAATAAAATCACTTGACTATAGTCTTCTTGGCCGTTGGGTTGGCTATATGCCTAAAGGAAAATTCTTTCATAATAAAATTTTTAATTCTCCCTCGTTAAAAAATGAATTAGTAATAGGTTGGTTATCGCATTATATAATAGGTATATCATTTGCCTTTTTATTGGTATTTGTTTGTAGTAAAGATTGGTTAGCTAACCCAACTTTTCAACCAGCCATTTTAATAGGTCTTGTTACTATCGTCGCTCCTTTTTTTATTATGCAGCCTGCATTTGGGTTTGGGGTTGCATTATCAGATATACCAAATCCAACTATAGGTAGGATAAAAAGCTTGCTTACACATACCATTTTCGGAATCGGATTATACCTAAGTGCAATTCTATTAAATAAAATATCGACGATATAACCCTTTGTTCGTATTTAAAATGAACAATTAGATACTATAGTAGTATACTTCTCTGGAGTGAAAAAACATTTCTATGTTTAGATTGAGATACCTATATCTGGGGTTGTAGTACCATCTATAATTTTGTTGTTTATGTAAAAGGTGTAATATCAGGATATTAAAAAAAAGTTTCAAAATAGTTAAGAAAAGTTGTTGTTAGGAAAGAAAAGGTTTTTATATTTGCCCCCGCAAAACGGGATATTGTTTTGTTAGTTCATTGAGGGTTATTTTTTTTGATTTTAGGGTTAAGAGAAAGTTTTAAAAACTTTATTAAAAAGGTCTTGTCAGAATAAAAAAGGGTTGTATGTTTGCGCCCTGCAAAACGGGATTAAGTTTTGTTAGTTCATTGAGATTTGGTTTAGTTTTTTTCTTAGAATTTTTTTTAAAAAATAAATCAGAAAAAGCTTTGTAGAAATAAAAAGGGTTGTATATTTGCACCCGCTTAGAGAAACAAAGCATAGTTCATAAAAATAGTAGTAATGGTTTAGGGTGTTTTAGTTAGCATTTATGGGGTTCGATTCCTTATTTACAAGCTATAATTAATAGCGATGAAGATCGCTTTATTGATTAAGAAAGTTCATAGACATATTGATTGACAGCGCGTATATAACTAGAGATAGTTTATACAGAGAATAAAGACTAGAAACATATTGAGATACGATTATAATTCCGTTGTATTGTTTTGAATAATATTTAAAGACAAACGATGAAGAGTTTGATCCTGGCTCAGGATGAACGCTAGCGGCAGGCTTAACACATGCAAGTCGAGGGGTAACAGGAGTGCTTGCACTCGCTGACGACCGGCGCACGGGTGCGTAACGCGTATAGAATCTACCTTGTAGTAAGGGATAGCCCAGAGAAATTTGGATTAATACCTTATAGTATCAAAAAGCAGCATTGTTTTATGATTAAAGATTTATTGCTATAAGATGACTATGCGTTCTATTAGCTAGTTGGTATGGTAACGGCATACCAAGGCTACGATAGATAGGGGTCCTGAGAGGGAGATCCCCCACACTGGTACTGAGACACGGACCAGACTCCTACGGGAGGCAGCAGTGAGGAATATTGGACAATGGAGGCAACTCTGATCCAGCCATGCCGCGTGTAGGAAGACTGCCCTATGGGTTGTAAACTACTTTTATAGAGGAAGAAACAATATTACGTGTAATATTCTGACGGTACTCTACGAATAAGGATCGGCTAACTCCGTGCCAGCAGCCGCGGTAATACGGAGGATCCAAGCGTTATCCGGAATCATTGGGTTTAAAGGGTCCGTAGGCGGGTTTGTAAGTCAGTGGTGAAAGTTTTCGGCTCAACCGGAAAATTGCCATTGATACTGCAAGTCTTGAATTATTGTGAAGTGGTTAGAATGTGTAGTGTAGCGGTGAAATGCATAGATATTACACAGAATACCGATTGCGAAGGCAGATCACTAACAATTAATTGACGCTAAGGGACGAAAGCGTGGGTAGCGAACAGGATTAGATACCCTGGTAGTCCACGCCGTAAACGATGGTTACTAGCTGTTCGGACTTCGGTCTGAGTGGCTAAGCGAAAGTGATAAGTAACCCACCTGGGGAGTACGTTCGCAAGAATGAAACTCAAAGGAATTGACGGGGGCCCGCACAAGCGGTGGAGCATGTGGTTTAATTCGATGATACGCGAGGAACCTTACCAGGGCTTAAATGTAGATTGACAGGTTTAGAGATAGACTTTCCTTCGGGCAATTTACAAGGTGCTGCATGGTTGTCGTCAGCTCGTGCCGTGAGGTGTCAGGTTAAGTCCTATAACGAGCGCAACCCCTGTTGTTAGTTGCCAGCGAGTCATGTCGGGAACTCTAGCAAGACTGCCGGTGCAAACCGCGAGGAAGGTGGGGATGACGTCAAATCATCACGGCCCTTACGTCCTGGGCCACACACGTGCTACAATGGTAGGTACAGAGAGCAGCCACTGGGTGACCAGGAGCGAATCTATAAAGCCTATCACAGTTCGGATCGGAGTCTGCAACTCGACTCCGTGAAGCTGGAATCGCTAGTAATCGGATATCAGCCATGATCCGGTGAATACGTTCCCGGGCCTTGTACACACCGCCCGTCAAGCCATGGAAGCTGGGAGTACCTGAAGTCCGTCACCGTAAGGAGCGGCCTAGGGTAAAACTGGTAACTGGGGCTAAGTCGTAACAAGGTAGCCGTACCGGAAGGTGCGGCTGGAACACCTCCTTTCTAGAGATTTCCTTTTATAAGGAAACCAGAAATGATACGATGGAATGTATCTTGGTTGCTTTTAGTCTTTATGCTGTTAATTAATAATTTTTTTAGTATTGAGTACACTGTGTATTAAGTATTAAGTAAGATTGTTTTAGATTTTGATCTAACTACTCATTACTAACTACTCACTACTAACAAACAGTCTCATAGCTCAGCTGGTTAGAGCGCTACACTGATAATGTAGAGGTCGGCAGTTCGAGTCTGCCTGAGACTACGAAGTCGAAAGACAGACAAGAAGTTTATCCTGAGTTTATCGAAGGGAGTCTGCCTTAGACTACGATTTTTGATTTGTAGATTACAGATTAGAGGTTAAAATAAGTTCATACAAAATATTGAAAAGGAAATTCTAGAAGATAGAGTTTAAGTCACATTATTCGTAATTCTAAATTCGACATTCTGAATTTCAAATAATGGGGGATTAGCTCAGCTGGCTAGAGCGCCTGCCTTGCACGCAGGAGGTCATCGGTTCGACTCCGATATTCTCCACGATTCTTTAGATATAAGGATTGATAGTTTATAAAGCACAGGATTCATGATATGAAAAAGTCTTTATACTCATTAGTTTTATATTTTTGATAAGAAAAACGTTCATTGACATATTGATTTAAAAATACGAGCATTAATTGTTTACAATTAATGAACATAAAAGAGGTTGATACTAATTTAGTTACTTTATTAGTATCGACAAAAACTAAAAGAGCAAGTTAAAGCAAGACGCATAAGCTAATTAAGGGCGTATGGGGAATGCCTAGGCTCTCAGAGGCGAAGAAGGACGTGATAAGCTGCGAAAAGCTACGGGGACAGGCACATACTGATTGATCCGTAGATATCCGAATGGGGCAACCCACTATATTGAAGATATAGTATCCAGCAATGGAGGCGAACCCGGAGAACTGAAACATCTAAGTACCCGGAGGAGAAGAAAACAAAAGTGATTCCGTAAGTAGCGGCGAGCGAACGCGGATTAGCCCAAACCATAATTGTTACGGCAGTTGTGGGGTTGTAGGACTACGATATAAGAGATGTGATGAATTAGAATCCTTTGGAAAGAGGAGCCATAGACAGTGATAGCCTGGTACAAGTAAAGATCATTAATTTAGTAGTATCCTGAGTAGTGCGGGACACGTGTAATCCTGTATGAATCAAGCGGGACCATCCGTTAAGGCTAAATACTCCTGAGAGACCGATAGTGAACCAGTACCGTGAGGGAAAGGTGAAAAGAACCCTGAATAAGGGAGTGAAAAAGATCCTGAAACCATACGCTTACAAGCGGTCGGAGCGCATTTATGTGTGACGGCGTGCCTTTTGCATAATGAGCCTACGAGTTACTTTTACTAGCAAGGTTAAGATGTTCAGCATCGGATCCGAAGCGAAAGCGAGTCTGAATAGGGCGATTAAGTTAGTAGTAGTAGACGCGAAACCGTGTGATCTACCCTTGGGCAGGTTGAAGCTTTGTTAATCCAAAGTGGAGGACCGAACCCGTTGACGTTGAAAAGTCTTGGGATGACCTGAGGGTAGGGGTGAAAGGCCAATCAAACTCGGAAATAGCTCGTACTCCCCGAAATGCATTTAGGTGCAGCGTTGGTATAGTTTTATAGAGGTAGAGCTACTGATTGGATGCGGGGGCTTCACCGCCTACCAATTCCTGACAAACTCCGAATGCTATAAAATGTTTACCAGCAGTGAGGGCATGG
>NZ_CP151795.1:0-690000 GCF_051627225.1 Aquimarina macrocephali | reverse complement strand
TTTAAGAAATGTTCTTTTAAGAGATGATGTGTTAGTAACAGCAATTTGTGATATTGATCAGACTCGGATAGATCTTTCTTTAGAAGCAATCAATAAAGCAGGGAAAACTAAACCAAAAGTATTTGGTAAAAATGAGTATGACTACAGAAATTTGCTAAACCTAGAGGATGTAGATGCTGTAATTATATCTACTCCCTGGTTATGGCATACCAGGATGGCCAAAGATTCAATGACAGCAGGTAAATACACGGGCCTAGAAGTCTCTGCAGCAAATACTCTTGAAGAATGTTGGGATTTGGTAAATACGCATGAAGCTACCGGTGCACATCTTATGATTTTAGAAAACGTTAATTATAGACGTGATGTTATGGCGGTTTTAAATATGGTTAGGCAAAATGTGTTTGGAGAATTAGTACATTTTAGATGTGGATATCAGCATGATTTGAGATTTGTGAAATTAAATGATGGAAAAACAGCATATGGAAAAGGAGTAGAGTTTGGTGAAAAAGGTATTTCTGAATCAAAATGGAGAACACAACATTCAGTGGCAAGAAACGCAGATGTATATCCTACTCATGGTGTTGGACCAATGGCTACAATGTGTAATATTAATAGAGGAAATCGTTTTTCATCAATTACATCTAATGCAACCAAAGGCATAGGTTTACACAATTATATTGTAAAAAATGGAGGAGAAAACCACCCAAATGCAAAAGTTAAGTTTAAACAAGGAGATGTTATTACTTCAACTATTGAGACTACAATGGGAGAAACCATTATAGTTACTCATGATTGTAATTTACCTCGCCCTTATTCATTAGGATTTAGAGTACAGGGAGCCAATGGACTATGGGAGGTTGATGGGAACAGAATATACATAGAAGGAAAATCTGAATCACATAAATGGGATCAGGCAGACGAATGGCTGGCGAAATATGACCACCCTTTATGGGAAAAATATGGAGAACATGCTATGGGTGCAGGTCATGGTGGGATGGATTTTTTTGTGATTAATGCCTTTGTGCAATCCGCAAAACAAAATATAGCACCGCCATTAGATGTTTATGATGCAGCTGCATGGAGTGCAATTACACCATTATCAGAAGTTTCTATAGAGAATAATGGAGAACCGCAGGATTTTCCGGATTTTACAAGAGGATTGTGGCTCAAAAGAAAACCTTACAACTGGATTAAAGACACCTATTAATTTTGGTAGAGATTATGGAGTTGATTTACTATAAAACATACAATATTTAAAAGCAATTTTGAAAAAAATAAATATAATATCTCCAGGAAGAACGTGCCTGTTTGGAGATCATCAGGATTATCTCGGATTACCTGTTATTGCATGTGCGATAGATAAATATATCAAATTAAATGCTATTGAAAACACAACTGCTCTTTTCAAGATAAAATTACCTGATATTGCAGAAGAAAGAGATATTCTAATACATGAAAAGTTTGAGCAGATTGAGCACAGGGATTATTTTGCTTCATCTCTTAGAGTACTTCGACGATACGGGTGTATTCCCAATAAAGGTTATGATGTAAAAATACAAGGAGATTTACCGCTTAATGCTGGAGTTTCTAGTTCTTCTGCACTAATCGTAGCATGGGTAAGGTTTTTGTTGGAAGCATTCGGTGCAAACCAGGAAGTAACCCCAATATTGGTTTCTAGAATAGCGTATGAGGCCGAAGTTCTGGAGCATAATGAACCCGGAGGATTAATGGATCAGTACTCGATTGGCTTGGGTGGAGTTTTGTTTATTGATACCAGTGAGAAAGCATCGTATGAAAGGATACAGAATACTGTACCGGGATTAATCGTGGGAGAATCCGGAGTAAAAAAAGAAACAATCGGGACACTGGGGGATCGGAAAGAAAAAGCATTAAAAGCAATAGAATATGTGACACTTAAAAAACCTGATTTCGGTATAAAATCTACTTTGCTGGAAGAGTATGATAAATATGAAAAATATATTCCATCTGATTTGAAGCCATATTTCTTTGCTGCACTAAAAAATCATTCTATAACGCTTGAAGCTTTAAAAGAATTTAAAAAGGAAGATCCTGATATGAAGTATTTAGGGAATTTGATGAATCAACATCATCTTATTCTAAAAGATATTCTTAAAATAACTGTTCCTGTAATAGATAAAATGGTAGATAGAGCAATCAAAGCTGGAGCTTATGGAGTTAAAATTGTTGGATCAGGAGGAGGAGGCAGTATTGTGGCTATAGCTCCAAAAGATAAGGAGCAGGAAGTTGTAGAAGCTATTAAACGAGAAGGTAAAGCAGCTTATATTGTAAATGTTGACTCTGGAGCAAGAGTTGTTTAAAGCAAGGAGAAATTATGCATGAAAATTTAATCATTTTGGCAGGAGGTGCATCTTCGCGAATGAAGAAAGCAATAAAAACAGGATTGAGTACCGACTTAACAGCGCAAGCTAATACGCGATCAAAATCTCTTATTAGTATAGGTGCAACAGGGAGACCTGTGATGGATTATCTTTTGTATAATGCTAAACAGGCAGGGTATAAATATATATTCATTGTTATTGGAGAAAAAGAAAACCTCATAAAAGAGTTTTATGGAGATAATTCTGGTGGAAATAATTTTCACGGCCTCACTATTAATTATGCAATACAATATATCCCAAAAGATAGAGAGAAACCTTTTGGAACAGCAGATGCTCTTCATCAGGCAATCACACAATATCCAGAACTAAATAGTGAAACTTATACCGTTTGTAATAGTGATAATTTGTATTCTGAAACTGCTTTAAAAGCTTTACGCACTACTGATCATGCAAATGCTTTTGTGAGTTATGATAGAGATGCGTTGCAGTTTAGTTTGCAACGGATAGCTCGATTTGCCCTGGTATCTTTGGATGAAGAAGGGTTTTTGAAAAATATAATAGAAAAACCATCAGTCGAAGATAGTGTACTCTATAAAGATAGATTTGGTAAACTTCGGGTTAGTATGAATATTTTCAAATTTGATGGAGCAACGTTTAAGGAGTATGTAGAGAATTGCCCTATTAATGAAAAACGAAAAGAAAAAGAACTCCCTACAGCTCTATTAAATATGGTAAAGGAACATCCAACATCAGTTATTGGGATACCAGTATCAGAACATGTGCCGGATCTAACATCAAAAGAGGATATTGCTATCCTTAAAGAGTATGTTGAGGAACACTATGTCAATATGGATTGGAACCGATAAGACGTTTCGTATAATCTTTAAAAAAAAGGTTGATCATAAAAGTTTACCTTATCTAGATGAATCTTTTGATGTTTAATATTCTTTGTATGTTTGTCTAAAATTTTGTTAAAATTGATTCTTATTCCTGATTAGAACACATATGAAAGCCATCTACTCGTTTGTTGTATTAGGATGTTTTATGTCTACTTTATATTCTATGCAAGAAATAAAAGCAGAACAGAATACCTTTAAAGATTCATTACAAAATAAAACATTAAGAGAATTGGCAACTGCATTTTGGAATGTGAAAGATCTTGATTCTATATATAAAATTAATCTTGCTAAAGTATACCTTTCTAAAGCTAAAAAACTTGACAATGAATTGAGGATTGCAGATGGATATCAAATGTTTATGTATCTGTGTAAAGGACAGTTCGAAACCTATTTAAAATATTCTGATTCTATCATTGATGTTACCAAAGATTTAAAGAAAAGTCATTATCCTGGAACCGGCTATATCTTCAAAGGAGGAGTGTTACGAGATATGGAAAGATATAATGAAGCATTAGAATCCTTGTTGAAAGCCAAAGAAATTGCTGAAAGTAACAATGATGAAATTCAAGTTATGATTGCAGAGAGGATAATAGCTGAATTAAAAACTATTTTAGGTAAAAACCAAGAGGCTTTAAAAATATATCAAAAACACTTTTCGGTGTTATCCAAAAAAGATAGCATCAAGAAAAACGGCCAGAATTATATCTCTACAGCTTATTTATTAGGGA
Organism: Aquimarina macrocephali; assembly: GCF_051627225.1. Classification (NCBI taxonomy): domain Bacteria; kingdom Pseudomonadati; phylum Bacteroidota; class Flavobacteriia; order Flavobacteriales; family Flavobacteriaceae; genus Aquimarina; species Aquimarina macrocephali. The sequence goes on along the minus strand of NZ_CP151795.1, from coordinate 686,013 downwards.
GTTCATATAATAGAATTCAAGAATATGATTCTGCTCATTATTATATAAATATTGGTATCAAATATAGTCTTGCTAGTTATTATCATCATTTTTACCCTGAACTTGTATTTACTTCCGGGGTCAATAATTACCATAGAAAAAAATATAAATCGGCTATTGATAGTTTACAGAAAACATTGAGGTTGTTAGATAACAACGTAGATAATATTAATGTAAGAATGTCCTACCTGTATTTAGGAAAAAGCTATAGACAATTAAATGAAAATACTAAGGCAATACAATATTTAAAAAAACTAGATTCGGTAACGAATGATTCTAACTATAGATTGGAATTTAGAGAGGCGTTTGAATTACTAAAAGAATATTATACAGAAAAAGGAGATAAGGATGAATCGGTTAAACTTCTAGAAAAGTGGATTCACTATGAAAAAAAGAGACAGGAAAAATACAAAAAATTAGATCAGGAAATTGTTGAAAAGTTTGATGTCCCGGGATTGATCAAAGAAAAGGAGTTGCTGCTTAGTCAAACTATTGATAGTAATAAAGCTTCAATGTTCAGAATAATAATAATTGGATGTTTGGTCTTAGTTTTGATTAGTGTATTATATTTTTTTCTATACAAATCGAAAAAAAATAAATTAGAGGAGGAATTGGATGAGCAATTAGAAAAAGTAAAGGTGTTGGAAAGTAATACAAAGAAACCTTCCAGTTCTACAAGCCTTGAGCTTTCTGAAGAATTAAAACTCGATATTTTGCGAAAATTAAACAGTTTTGAAAAGGGTCTGCTATACTTAAAAAACGATATAACCTTGGTTAAGGCTTCTAAAAAACTTAAAACCAATTCTACCTATTTATCTAAAGTGATTAACTTGGAAAAACAAAAAAACTTCACCAATTATATCAATGATTTAAGAATAGGGTATTGTATAGAGCAAATTAAAGCCAACAAAAAATTTCGACAATATGCGATTAGTTCTATGGCAAAAGAAGTTGGTTTTAACAATATCCAATCCTTTGCAAAGGCTTTTTCTAAAGAAGTAGGCTGCAATCCGGCAGAATATATTAAAAAGTATGATAATGATATGGTTTGAACCAGTTTAAGAGAAGGAGCGATTGGTATAAATTTATAAATTCTTACCATTAAAGCCAGATAATTTTGAACAGTTAATAGTCTTTATTCCTAATTTTCTTATAATATTAAACTTATAAATTTAATTTTTAATGAAAACAAGAAAATGAAAAAAGTGAAATTAAAAAAAAAATTAGGGTGACAGCTTTCTAGTCTAGAAAACTATTAATTCAAGGTAGATACATGATAGAAGAGGAAATTCAATCAAAATTATCTCCCTGTAGTATTGTTAATATTAGTTGAAAAACGGGATTAGAATGTTAAAATTTGATTTTTGTAAACTTTAACGTAAAACTATAGAAATGAAAAAAGTGAAATTAAAAAAAATTAGGATTACAAAACTAACCAATGTAGAAAAACTATCAGTCAAAGGAGGATATAGTGGGGATTGTTTACCATCTCATTATCCTCCTTGTCACGTGGAAACTGGTGATGATGATTGTAGAGATTCGAAGGGATTAGACCTTTTAAGGTAGGTGGATTTTGAATTTTATCATAGATACTATTTTATTTGATGATAAAATATTGATAAACAAAAGCCCAAACTACAGATCATAGTTTGGGCTTTTTTATTAGAGAGTTTTAACTAATTAATCTCTAAGAATACTTCTTGAAATTACAATTTTTTGTATTTCGCTGGTACCTTCATATATCTGTGTGATTTTTGCATCTCTCATTAATCGCTCTACATGATATTCTTTAACAAAACCATTACCCCCATGAATTTGTACAGCTTCTATACTAACATCCATTGCAGCTTGAGACGCAGCTAGTTTTGCCATAGCTCCTGATAAGTCATAGTTTTCATGGTTGTCTTTGTCCATTGCTGCTTTATAAACTAACATACGGGCAGCTTCAATCTGTACATGCATGTCGGCAAGTTTAAAAGCAATTGCCTGATGATTCATGATTTCTGTACCAAAAGCTTTACGAACCTTAGCATATTCTTTTGCTAATTCATATGCTCCAGCTGCAATTCCTAGTGCTTGAGCAGCGATTCCTATACGACCTCCGGCCAATGTTTTCATAGCAAACTTAAACCCAAAACCATCTTCGCCAATTCGGTTTTCCTTAGGAACTTTTACGTCATTAAATATAAGAGAATGTGTGTCACTTCCTCGTATCCCTAATTTATCTTCTTTTGGTCCAACTTCAAACCCTTCCCATCCTTTTTCAACAATAAAAGCATTGATGCCTTTATGCTTTTTTTCTCTATCTGTTTGAGCAATAACCAAATAATAATCAGCAGAATTACCATTGGTAATCCAGTTTTTTGTTCCGTTTAGAATATAGTGATCTCCTTTATCAATGGCGGTTGTTTTTTGAGAAGTAGCATCACTACCAGCTTCAGGTTCAGAGAGACAAAAAGCGCCTATTGATTCTCCTGTAGTAAGCTTGGTTAAATATTTTTCTTTTTGCTCAGCATTTCCAAAAGTGTCAAGGCCCCAACATACCAAAGAATTGTTTACAGATACAATTACAGAACAAGAAGCATCTACTTTGGATAATTCTTCCATTGCCAAAACATAAGAAATAGTGTCCATTCCGCCGCCACCATACTCTGGAGAAGCCATCATTCCTAAAAATCCAAGTTCCCCCATTCTTCTTACTTGTTCTTTAGGGAATTCTTGTTTGTTATCACGTTCGATTACACCGGGTAATAGCTCTGTTTTAGCAAAATCACGAGCTGCGTCGCGTATCATTAACTGCTCTTCGGATAATTTGAAGTCCATAATTTTCTTTATAATTTACTGTGCGTGCATAACACGAAATTTTCACTTTCAATGAAAATAAATCGAGATAATCACGATTTTGTTATTAATACCACAAATATAAGCTATAATATGATAGTTTTACTGTTTTTTTGATTTTTTGAGATAATCATTTTTTAGGATAAAGTTTAAAAGATTTTTATAAGGGATGTAAAAATACCATGGATTATTTTTTTTGAAGTAAAAAAACTGCTGTTTAATTACCATAATTTTATTTTTATTTAAGCTTTTGCATGTTTAGTTTTTTATATTTGTGAAGTCGCATTTTGACTATAATTCGATTTATTGTAATATCTGGTAATATGGCTCAACTCTAACCTCCGTAATGGAGGATTATTTAATTAAAAAGATAGGATAAAATGAGTATGTTGTTTTTTAAAATGGTTTTTAAAAAAACAATTGGTTATTCAATAAATTGAAATTTTAAGAATGAAAGAGTTATTAAATAAATACGAGAATAAAACACCCGAGATAGTTTTTAATTGGAAAGATGCAGAAACTGAAGCAGAAGGGTGGACAGTTATAAATTCATTGAGAGGTGGTGCCGCCGGTGGAGGAACCAGAATGCGCAAAGGATTAGATATGAATGAGGTTCTTTCTTTGGCAAAAACAATGGAGGTCAAATTTACAGTGTCTGGCCCTGCAATTGGAGGAGCCAAGTCAGGTATTAATTTTGATCCAGATGATCCCCGCAAAAAAGGAGTTCTTAAACGATGGTATAAAGCTGTATCCCCTTTATTAAAGAGTTATTATGGTACAGGAGGAGATCTTAATGTGGATGAAATCCATGAAGTTATACCTATTACCGAAGAATGTGGAGTTTGGCACCCTCAAGAAGGAGTATTTAATGGTCATTTTCAGCCAACCGAAGCTGATAAAATAAATAGAATAGGACAACTGCGCCAGGGCGTTATTAAAGTATTAGAAAATACTATGTTTTCTCCCGATGTTACCAAAAAATATACTGTGGCAGATATGATTACAGGATATGGAGTTGCAGAAGCTGTACGACATTACTATACTATTTATGGCGGTGAAGTAAAAGGGAAAAAAGCAGTAGTACAAGGTTTTGGTAATGTAGGATCTGCAGCAGCATATTATCTTTCTGAGATGGGAGCAAAGATTGTAGGGATAATTGATCATGCCGGAGGACTCATAAACGAAGATGGTTTCTCATTTGAAGAAATAAAACAATTGTATTTAAATAAAAGAGGGAATAAACTGTATAGTGAACAACGTATTCCTTTTGATGAAATGAATGAGAAAATATGGTCTTTACAAACCGAAATATTTGCTCCTTGTGCAGCATCTAGATTGATTACTAAAGATCAAATTACCAAAATGATTGATTCTGGTTTAGAAGTTATTTCATGTGGAGCCAATGTACCTTTTGCAGATAGCGAAATATTTTTTGGCCCAATAATGGAATATACCGATGAACGAGTAAGTCTGATTCCGGATTTTATTTCTAATTGCGGAATGGCAAGAGTCTTTGCTTATTTTATGGAGCGAAAAGTACAGATGACTGATGAAGCTATTTTTAAAGATACTTCAGAAACCATAAAGAAAGCGATTCAGGATACTTATAACGAAAAACAAACAGAAACTAATATCAGTAAAACAGCGTTTGAGATAGCTCTCAGACAGCTGATATAATATTAATTGTATTAAGCGAGTAAAACTATGTTCAAGTATTTTTTAGGGAGCAGTCCGAAATGGTTTAAAACCGTAATGATCGGATTTTTGATTTTTAATGTATTTTCTTATTTCCTTTTAGGGCCAACGGTAACCGCGTGGTTGTTTATTGGGGAGTTTATTTTCACCCTTGCAATGGCACTTAAATGCTACCCGTTGCAATCAGGAGGTCTATTGGCGATAGAAATCTTGGCATTAAATCTCACAACACCAAAAAAAGCATATCATGAAGTGGATCAGAACTTGGAGGTAGTTTTACTATTAGTTTTTATGGTTGCAGGGATTTATTTTATGAAGCCCTTGCTAATGTATATTTTTAGTAAAGTATTTACTAAAATAAAATCTAAGATGGTATTGTCGCTATTGTTTGTATTTCTGGCGGCAATACTTTCTGCATTTTTGGATGCCTTAACAGTAACGGCTGTTTTAATAAGTGTTACTGTAGGGTTTTATGGAGTATATCACAAAATTCATTCTGGGTCAGGAGATTTTGATGAGAGTGGGGTTTTGGATAGAAAAGAATTAAGTGGAGAAACCTTAGAACAGTTTAGAAGTTTCTTAAGAAGTTTGGTGATGCACGGGGTAGTAGGAACAGCATTGGGAGGTGTATGTACCTTGGTGGGAGAACCACAAAACTTACTTATCGGAGAACGAATGGGATGGGATTTTATACAATTCTTTTTAAAAATGGCACCAATTACAATACCTGTTCTGGGAGCAGGGTTGCTTACAACAATAGTTTTAGAAAGTACAAAGTCATTCGGTTTTGGAGCAAAATTACCAGAAGTTGCCAGAAGGATTATAGAAAGCTATACAGAAGATGAAGATGCAAACAGATCTGATAAATCTAAATATGGATTAATCGTTCAAGCAGTATCCGCAGTACTTTTGATTATTGGTTTAGCATTGCATCTGGCACCAGTTGGTCTTATAGGATTAGCATTAATTATTGTTCAGACTGCTTTTATGGGAATTACAGAAGAACATCAATTAGGAAAAGCTTTTGAAGAAGCACTCCCGTTTACAGGTTTGATTGTGGTTTTCTTTGTTATAGTAGCAATGATCCATGATCAACATCTTTTTACACCAATTATTGATTGGGCATTATCCTTAGATCCGAGTCAACAACCTTCTATGTTTTATATGGCTAATGGAGTCTTATCAATGATTAGTGATAACGTTTTTGTCGCAACAGTATATATAGGAGAAGTAGAACAAGCGTTTAATAATGGAGCAATATCACGAGAACAGTTCGAAAAATTAGCAATTGCAATTAATACAGGAACAAATTTACCTAGTGTTGCAACACCTAATGGTCAAGCTGCGTTTTTATTTTTACTAACCTCTTCCTTAGCACCGTTAATTGGATTGTCATATACTAAAATGGTAAAGATGGCTTTTCCATATACAATAGTACTCGGAGGTATTGGTTTATTAGGAGTTATATATATATTATAAGAATAAAGAATATACTTAACCTACAGAAATAACGTTAGTATACTAACACTAAATTAACAAAATCAAAATGACGTATTTACCAATGTTTGGTGCTTTAGCCCAGAATACCCCAGAAATTGATCCGCAAGTAGAAGAGAGTACATTGTCCATTATGGACCTTTTACTTAGTGGTGGAACAGGAGCAATCGTAATCATATCGATTCTTTTTGTATTACTGTTTATCGCAGTTTATATTTATTTTGAAAGAATTTTTGCAATTAAAGCAGCTTCAAAATATGATGAAAGCTTTATGGATAAGATTAGAGATAGCGTAGTGAGTGGTAAAATTGAAGCCGCAAAAATTTTATGTGCACAGACGAATAATCCTATAGCAAGATTGACCGAAAAGGGAATTTCTAGAATAGGTCATTCATTAGAAGATATTAATAAAGCAATCGAAAACGCTGGTAGACTTGAAGTATATAAATTAGAAAAAAATGTTAGTATTCTTGCTACAGTGGCAGGAGCTGCTCCTATGATTGGTTTTCTAGGAACAGTAATAGGTATGATTATTGCATTCCATAATCTGGCATCAAGTTCAGGAACAGCAGATATGGGTGTTTTGGCCGAAGGTATTTATACGGCAATGACAACAACTGTTGGTGGATTAGTCGTTGGGATTGTAGCCTATATAGGATATAATCATTTGGTGGTTCGTACAGATAAAGTGATCCACAGTATGGAAGCTAATGCTGTAGATTTCTTAGACTTGTTAAACGAACCTGCGTAGTATGAATTTAAGAGGAAGAAATAAAGTTAGTCCGGAGTTTAGTATGTCTTCTATGACAGATATTGTGTTTCTGTTATTAGTTTTCTTTTTACTAACCTCTCCTGCGATAACTCCAGAAGCTTTGGATTTAATATTACCAAAAGCTAAAGGAAAGAGTTCTAATGTTCAGAATATATCGGTAAGTATTACTAATAAATTGCAATACTATATCGATGAAGAGCGTATTAGTCAAAGTAGTTTAGAATCTACATTATTATCGCGATTACAAGGAAAAAATGAACCTACTATTATTCTAAGAGCAGAAGAAGGAGTTCCTATAGAAAAGGCAGTTAGTGTAATGGATATTGCAAATAGAAATAAGTTTAAAGTAATATTAGCCGTTAGGCCCGAATAAAAATGATAAAGCTAGATACAAGACATAAAAAGAAATCCTTTGTGCTTACCATACTGGTACATATAGCGATTATCTTTTTATTGTTTTATCTAAGCTTAAATTATATGGAGCCTGAAGAAGAAAGTGGTATTGCTGTAAACTTTGGAACCACGGCAACCGGTTCGGGTAAAATTCAACCCAACGAACCTATTAAATCATCACCAAAGCAAACGACTCCCGAAACTACGTCGTCAACTCCAGAACTACAAGAGGAATCTCCTCAAATAAAAGATAAAGTGGTAACTCAGGAACTTGAAGATGCCCCGGTAATAGAAAAAAAACCAAAAAAGAAGCCCAAAAAGAAAACAGAGAAGCCTAAAGAAAAACCTAAACCTTCAGATCAGAAACCTTCAGAAAATACAACAAAAGAGAAACCGGTTAAAAAGGTAGAAGAAAAAAAACCAGATCCAAAACCGGATAAATCTACTCTTGATATCCTAAATAGTTTTTCTAATGGTCCTAAGAATGACGGTAAGGCAAAAGGAGGAGAAGGAGATGATAGATCACCAGGGGATAAAGGAAGCCCGGATGGAGATCCTAATGCGAAATCATACTACGGAACCGGAAAAGGATTAGATGGAGATGGTAACTATCGATTAGGCGGTAGAAAGGCTCTTAATAAAGAAAAATTTGTTCAAGATTGTAATGAGTCGGGTATTGTTGTGGTAAAAATAGAAGTTAACCAAAGCGGAAAAGTGATTAGAGCTACCCCAGGGATTAAAGGAACTACCAATAGTGCTTCATGTTTAATGGGGCCAGCAAAAAGAGCAGCTTTGGCTACACGATTTAATAGCGACTCTAAAGCTCCGGCAAAACAAGTAGGGACAATTATTTATCAGTTTAAACTTTCTGAATAATACAAAGAATGAACTATAGGGAAACCCTCGATTGGATGTTTACCCAATTACCAATGTATCAACGCCAGGGAGCTAGTGCATACAAAGTAGATCTTCATAATACGATACAATTAGCAACATATCTAGAAAATCCCGAAACCAAATTTAAGAGCATACATGTGGCCGGAACCAACGGTAAAGGTTCTACCAGTCATATGCTGGCTTCAATACTACAGGAAGCAGGATATAAAGTAGGATTATATACTTCACCACATCTAAAAGATTTTAGAGAACGTATCCGAATTAATGGAGCTACCATTTCTGAAGAATATGTGATTGATTTTATTTCAAAACATCAATCCTATCTAGAATCGAATCAACTTTCTTTTTTTGAAATGACCGTAGGAATGGCATTTCAGTATTTTGCAGAAAATCAGGTAGACATTGCTGTGATAGAAGTGGGACTTGGAGGGAGATTAGATTCTACGAATATTATTACTCCAGAAATTTCTGTAATTACAAATATTGGATTAGATCATACTCGTTTTCTGGGAGATACTTTAACTGCAATAGCTTCAGAAAAAGCAGGGATCATTAAAGAGGGTGTGCCAGTCGTTATTGGAAGAAATGAAGAAGAGACTTCAAAAGTTTTTATAGAGGTTGCTAAAGCATCCGGTAGTCCTCTGTATTTTGCTGAAGATTGTAACTGTATAGTATATCCATCTGATCTAAAAGGAAGTTATCAAAGAGAAAATATAAGGACCGTTTTGCAAACCATAGATTTGATCAAATCAAATGGATGGAATATATCTGAAAATGATATTAAAAAAGGGCTTCTGGATGTTGTAAAGAATACCCATTTGTTAGGGAGGTGGCAAATATTACAAAAAAAACCTAAAGTGATATGTGATACTGCGCATAACGAGGATGGGTTAAAAATGGTGATGAAGCAGTTGATTGAGGAAGAATGTGATCATCTTCATGTGGTATTAGGAGTGGTTGATGATAAAGATTTAGATACTATTTTACCGTTATTTCCTGTGCAGGCCAGATATTATTTTTCCCGACCTGATATTGTAAGAGGGCTTGATGAGAAAAAATTAAAAAAAGAAGCTTTAAAATTTAATTTAATAGGTGAAGATTATAACTCGGTGAAAGAAGCGTATGAAGCTGCTTTACAGAAGGCTACAGATAATGATGTTGTTTATGTAGGAGGAAGCACATTTGTTGTTGCAGAAATAATTTAAATTTTCTTTAAAATTCTTTTGGTAGACTATAAAACTGTCTTATATTTGCATCCGCAATCGCAAGATAGCGGGCGCTTAGCTCAGTTGGTTCAGAGCACTTGGTTTACACCCAAGGGGTCAGGGGTTCGAATCCCTTAGCGCCCACCAAAAAGGAATCTTCATTTTTATAATGTTGATTCCTTTTTTATTTCTTACAAATTATTTGATAAAAATAATCGTCTTAAATATTGTGTTTATGCAAATATTCTTGCTAATCTGAATAGGAAAAATTCTATATTTTGGATCCTTTAGAAGGAACTAAAAGTTTCTGCAGTACTGATTATTTATGATAACAATAGATGTGAAATAGTAATAGGAGGAGGTAGAAAAACGAGTTTGTATTTAGCTATTTAATCCAAATATTTTAATGAACGTTTTTTAAATATTGAAATAAATAAAATAATTTTCTCATTTTTAAAACTATCTCTAATTTTTTGAAAAGCTATTCGCATTTGAGATTCAACGGTCTTCACAGATACATCTAATTTTTCAGCAATTTCTTTATACTTCACCCCATCTCTTTTATTTAACAATAAAATCTGTTTGCAACGTGGAGGAAGCTCTTCAATAACTGCTAAAATCTTTTTTATCCTTAACTGCCGCTCAGTAGGATCACTGTGTTCGATTTGGTTTTTTAAAACACTTAGTTTTAATTCATCCATTACCTTATTTCTTATTTGATCTTTACGATGTTGATCAATATACAATCTGTAGCAAACTGTGAAAAGGTAATTTTTTAAAGAAGACTCTTCAGCTAAAATTTCTCGTTTATTCCATAAAATAATAAAAGAATTCTGAACAATATCCTTAGCTCTTTCTGTGTCGTATGTTAAAGTTGTTACATAAGCTAATAAAGGCTTATACAATTCATTGAAAATTAATTTAAATGCATCTTCATCATTTTTCTTAATTTTTAGAACCAAATTACTATCATTCATGCTAAATTCAACGTTATTCCTGAAATGTGAATTACAAATATGCAAAAAAAAAAAAGAATTTTCTTTTAAGGGTTTTTGGTAGACCATACGTTTAATCAATAAAGAATAGTAGTTAGTGTTGAAAAAAAAGCAGAAACTTGAAAAAATTAATTGAAAAATATTTGACCAATACAATTAGCTCATCCGAAATGATGGATTTATCCGATTGGTTAAGAAAAGATGAAAATAAAGAAACTTTTAAAGCACATATACTGCAATATTATGATTTAAATTATGCGTTACAAGATGTAGATGTTGAAAGTGAATATATGACATTGATGAAATCCATTAGTAAACAAAAGAATAGTTATAAAAAGTGGTATAAGTGGGCTGCTATTTTTGTTGGTGTGATTGGACTTAGTAGTTTGTATGTCTTAAGTACCCATAATAAGGTGGTTACTGAGGATAATGAGATTACTTTAAAATTAGAAAATGGGGATGTTAAAATTATTCGAGAGAATAACAATGAAAGAATAATAAATGAGGAAGGAACAATAGTAGGTGTATATCACGATGATAAACTCGAATATAAGAATACTAAAGTAAATGATAAAGAGCTTGTATATAATGAGCTATCTATCCCTTATGGTAAAAAACTGCAACTTGTTTTATCCGATGGGACCATGGTTCATTTAAATGCTGGCAGTACATTAAAATATCCAGTGAAGTTTTTAAAAGGCAAAGATCGAAAAGTATTTTTAAGCGGTGAAGCATATTTTGTAATAGCAACAGATAAACTACATCCCTTTATTGTAAATACCCAAGATGTAAATATTCAAGCTTTGGGGACTAAATTTAATGTTAATTCTTACAGAGAAGATAATGAAATGAATACTGTTTTGGTAGAAGGATCAGTTGGACTTTATAAAGTAGATGAGAAATTTGATACAAATACTTCTACTGTATTACAGCCAGGTTATAAATTTACTTGGGATAAATCTGAAGAGAGTATTAATGTAAAAGAGGTTGATGTTAGTGAGTACACAGCTTGGACTAAAGGAGAGTTGTTATTTAAAATGAAACCATTTTCTGAAATTATTAAAATATTAGAAAGAAATTATGATGTCGTTATTACAAATAATTATAGCTCCTTAAATGAAAAACGTTTTTTAGCAAAATTTGATACAGAAACTATAGAACAAATACTAATATCTTTTCAGAGTAGTGAAGATTTTTCTTTTACAATTGAAAAAAATAGAATAACAATAAATAGACGATAAATTTATTAACCAATAAACCAATAAACCAAATTAATGCCTATGATATAAACTTTTAATATAATTTATAGAATAAAAAACGTATTGCAAAAAAAATCGAGAAATAGTGAGATATTTCCCGATTCTAGAATACGATTTAATCGATATGAATCATTTCGACATGAATCTTTATTATTAACTAAATCATCACAAAAATATGAAAAAATTCTTTACCTCAGGGGCATGTTTATATACCCCCCCTAAATTGAATTTAAAAATGAAACTAACACTGTTATTAACATTCATTTCTCTCTTTAAAATTCAGGCAGAATCATATTCTCAAAATACTAAGATTACTATTAATTTAGAATCTGTAAAAGTTATACAGGTATTAGAGACTATAGAATCGTTATCTGAGTTTAAATTTTTGGCAAATGAAAATGTGATAGACCAAAATCGTTTGGTTTCAATAAAAATGAAAAATAAACGAATCTATAAAATATTGGATCAATTATTTGATAGCCAAGGAGTGACATATAAAGTTATAGATCGACAAATTATTTTAGTCAAAAATAAACTAAACAATAAGGCCGTTAAAAAGTTAATCCCAGAACCAGTTAAGGAAACAAAACAAGAAAAAGAAGTCAATGGTACTGTAAAAGACCAACTTGGAGTTCCATTAACGGGTGTAAATATAATTATATCAGGTACAACTAGAGGGGTACAAACAGATTTTGATGGAAGATATACTATAAAAGCTTCAATAGGAGATGTATTAGATTTTTCATTTATAGGAATGAAAACAGTTTCAATTGCAGTAGGAAACTCATCAACTATTGATGTCGTTATGGAAGATGACACTGCAAGTTTAGAAGAAGTAGTAGTAACTGCTTTAGGAATTAAAAGGGAGGCTAAAAAATTAGGATACTCAATACAAACGGTAGAAGGCGAAGAATTAACAAAAGTTAGAAATGTTAATGTAGTTAATAATCTTGCTGGTAGAGTAACTGGAGTTCAGGTTAATCAAAATGGAACAGGTATAGGAGGATCTGCGTCGGTTACCGTTAGAGGTGTTACTTCATTAGTGCCAGGGCAAAATTCGGCATTGATTGTTGTAGATGGTGTTATTTTGGATGGAGGTAGTTTAGGAGAAGGAAGTTTTTCTGGAGGCCTGGATTATGGAAACGCATTATCCGATATAAATTCTGATGATGTTGAAAGTATTAACATTTTGAAAGGAGGGAATGCCACTGCTCTTTATGGATACAGAGGTGCCGCAGGGGTTATTGTAATTACAACAAAGAAAGGTAAAGCAGGCAGAGTTAAAGTTGACTTATCTTCTTCGGTGACTTTTGATAATGTATTAGTTGCTCCTAAACTACAGAATAGCTATGGACAAGGTCGTTTTGATGCTGCTACAGGGCAGTTGGTTCATGATATTACCAGACCTGGTAGTTGGGGACCTGCACTAGATGGTAGTCAGCAAACACGATTTGATGGTGTAGGTACAGCTCCTTACAGTGGTAATCCTGGTGATTTTAAAGATTTTTATGGAACAGGTTTAACCATGATAAATTCTGTAGGCTTATCTGGAGGGTCTGAAATTATAGATTATAGATTGTCTTATTCTAATTTATTTAATAAGCCTGTTTTATCAGGTAGTGATTATAAACGTCAATCTTTGTCATTAAATACAAATACCAATGTGACAGATAAATTAAAAGTACAAGCTAAAATTGCGTATGTAAAAAATACAGCAATTAATAGAGCTGATATAACAGATGGACAGGCAAATACAGTTCGAAGCTTGATTTTAAAACCTAGAAACATTTCTAATGCAGATTTAGAAGCCAATTATGTTAATCCTGATGGTACACCAAATAATTTTGGAGGATCTTCATTTACAATGAATCCTTACTATGCAATCAACACTAAGTTGAATGAAGATACCAAAAACAGATATACAGGATTAATAAGTGCAACATATAAACTTACCGATGATTTATCTGCTACTGCTAGATATTCTCAGGATCAAAGTAATTATGCAGCTTCTATATTCAAAGGCCGAGGGGTTTTTGATAATGCACCTTCAGGGCAATTAGTAGAAATCACACAGCAAACTACCACATCAAATTATGATTTCTTATTATCATATAATGGTTATTTAACAGAAAAAATATCTGTAAGCTCAACTTTAGGATACAGTGGTTTTGAGAACAGAGCAAAATCTACAACTGTGCAAGCATCAGATTTATTAGATCCTTCACTTTTTTCAGTAAATAATTTTGGAACTAAAGGAGCTAGTACAAGATTAAGTAATCTTAAATCTCAATCTTTATTTGGTTCGGTCCAATTTGGATTTAATGATTTTGCATTTGTTGAAGTAACAGGAAGAAATGATTGGAGTTCTACATTACCAGTGGATAGTTTTTCATTTTTTTACCCCTCTGTAGGAACGAGTTTTCTATTGCATGATATTTTTGGTATTGATAGTGATAAAGTTAATCTTATAAAACTTAGAGCAAGTTGGGCAAAAACTGGAAATGCAACACTGCCTTACAGATTGGCTCCAGTGTACAATGTATCTTCTGCTCCGTATAATGGGCTTACATTATTCTATTTTGGAGACCCTAATTTAACACAGGGACAAGCAGAGGAAGGAGCTGCTCCAGGAACCGTAATACCTAATAAAGATCTAAAAGCCGAATTATCATCAGAATATGAGTTGGGTATGGATGTTAAACTATTTAATAATCGATTAGGATTAGATGTTACATACTATAATAAGGAGACAAAAAACCAGATATTATCAATCTCATTACCCTCTACTACAGGAGCGCAGAGCAAAATAATTAATGCAGGTTTGGTTTCTAATAAAGGAGTAGAGATCGCTTTAACAGCAACCCCTATAAAATTGACAAATTTTGAATGGAATACAGCTTTTAATTTTAGTAAAAATGAAAATAGAATAGAAAAGCTTGTAGATGAACTACCCACTGCTATTATAGCAAGACAATTTAATGATGTTATACAATTAACTGCCACCGAAGGGAATGTGTATGGAGATTTGGTTGGTCCATCATTTTCTCGGGATGATCAGGGACGTGTGATTTATGATAGTGATGGTTTGCCAGTTGTTGGAGAAAATAAAATCATAGGAAATGTTACTCCAGATTTCTTACTAGGAATTAATAATTCATTTTCATATAAAAACATAGAACTTGGATTTTTGATTGATATTAAATCAGGAGGAGATGTTTTCTCATTTACTGATTTTGTAGCCAGTACAAATGGTAACGATATTAGAACCTTAGAAGGAAGAGAATTTTATACAGGAGGTAATGGTATTATGGTACCAACTGATGCCGTTGTAGATGGCACATTATCTCCAAGTGTTGCTGCTAGGGGAGTTGATCCGGCAACATATTATCAAAGATTAGGTAATATCTCTGAAAACTGGATTTCTGATGGTAGTTATGTTAAACTAAGACAAGTATCGTTAACGTATAATTTCCCTTCTAGTATTTTAGACAGATTTTCGATTGCAAATATGTCTATAAGCTATATTGGTAGAAACTTAGCAATTCTTCATAAGAATACACAAAATTTTGATCCAGAAGTTGGTTTTAATACCTCTATCCAAGGAATTGAAATTTATGATTTCCCTTCTACTTCTAGCCATGGTGTAAAGTTAAACTTGTCATTTTAATACTAAATAATTTAAAATATTATGAAAAATATTAATAATAAAAATTATTCAAACATTAAAAGACAATTTTTCACTATTGTATTAATGTTTGGTTTCTTAACGTCTTCATGTACTAAAGACTTTGAAGAAATAAATATCAACCCTAATTTACCCGAAGAGAGTGGAGCAGATAACATTATGGGAGGAGTGCAATATTTTACTTTTGCAGAGCCTAGATTTGTAGCATGGAGAGGTAATTTATTATATTCATCACAATTTTCTCATCAATTCTCAACAAGTGTTGCAGGAAGCTGGTGGGCTGGTGGTGATATATATGATAATGATCAAGGTTGGACCAATGCTGTATTTGATAAATCATTTACAAAGAGTAGTTTGAATCTACGTAATTTATTAATCAAATTTGGCGAATTAGAGGATACCAATGGTCAAGCTGTGACTAAAATTATGATGTCTCTTTTTTATCAAAAAATGACTGATATATTTGGGAATGTCCCTTATGCCGAGGTTATACTACCAGAGTTCGAGGTAAAGCCACCAAAATATGACACACAAAAAGTTATTTATAGAAGCATTTTAGAAGATTTAAAGGCACAAATGGATGTTATAGGAAACTCAACAACAACTATTAGTGGCGATACAGGGGATTTTATATATGGAGGAGATCCTCAAAAGTGGAAAACTTTGGCAAATACAGTGCGATTGCGCATGGCATTACGAAGTAGAGATGCATTTACAGCAGATGGTGATGGTGCTTTTATTGATAGTGTCATAGCAGATTGTTTATTAAATCCTCTAATAAATGAAACTAATGAGGCTACACTAATTAGATCTCGTGACCCTTTGGTTAATGGTAATCTAGACGGTGGTTTTGAAGATGTTTTTTGGGGATTTGGAACTGGTGAAGGAGGTAATGGAGTTACAGGCTCTAAATGGATTTTAACAGATAGACTTGTAAATCTTATGCAAGATAATAATGATCCAAGATTACCAGAAATTGCAACAGAAGCAGAAAACGGAGGGTATGTCGGGGGTATGCCTAATGTAAGAGTTTCCCCAGCCTGGGAGGATATGTCTAAACCTGGACCAAAAATAGTAGGAACATCTTTTTCTGATATTAGTGATCAAGTACCTGTAATGGTATTAACAGCAGCGGAGTCCTATTTTTTACAAGCAGAAGCTGCATTGTTAGGGTATGGAGGAGATGCTAATAGTTTATACCAAAGCGGGATATTGGCTAATATTAATTTTTGGGGAGGTCAAAATGCTGGTGATTTTATAACAAATGAAGCCATTGCTACATTAAGCGGCCCTACTCAAGATCAGCTTAATCAGGTTTATAACCAAAGATGGTTAGCATCTTTAACAAACGGATATGAAAGTTGGGCATTGGTAAGAAGAGTAGATTTAATACCACAAATAACCGATAATGTTAATTTTTGGGTAAGCCAACCTAATAATGGTAGCGTTCCTAGAAGATTACGATACTCTAGTACAGAATCAACCTCTAATAGTGTTAATGTACAAGAAGCAATTAATGCTCAAGGTCCTGATGTAATGTCTACAGCTCTTTGGTGGGATGTAAATTAATTCACTATTTGTAATAGAGTATAAATGAATGCCAGATTAAGTTTTTAAGAATGGCTATTTTTCAGAATTAATTTCAGAAAATAGAAAAGTGTTTTTTGTAGCCATGATTATTGCAAATTTTGTATAAGAATAATGATATAAAAAATTACGATATACATGCAATAAACTTAGTCTGGTAATTCATGCTTTTAATGAATATAGAAAGGATTATCGTTTTCACTATTTAATCACCAAACCACAGAAATTTGAAGTAAAATGCAATACTAGTTATGAAAAATATTAAAAAAATTATATTAATTTTTGTTTTTATAGCATCATGTTTCCACACTAACGCTCAAGCTGAACTGTCAGAAAAATATGATTTAGTGCCTTGGCCAAAAACAATTAAAGAGAACGGTCAAAAATTTATCATTAAAGAAGATTTTACGATTGCAATAAATAAAGATGATATTAATTCTAAAATAGTTAACGCAACAACAAAGTTTCTAAGAAGATTATCTGGTAGAACAGGAGTATTCATTGAAGAAGGGTTTGCGACAACAACTTCTGAAATAAAGACTCCATCTTTATTTATAGATTATAAAAGAGAAGGTAAATTAGAATTAAATGAAGACGAATCGTATGAACTTTCAATATTAAATAACCAAGTAACCTTAACAGCTATAACAGATATAGGTGTAATAAGAGGATTGGAAACCTTATTACAGCTTAATGCTCACACTAAAACCAAATATTTTTTTCATGGAGTTGATATTAAAGATGCTCCCAGATTTCCCTGGAGAGGTTTAATGATAGATGTCGCTAGGCATTACGAACCACTAGAGGTGTTAAAAAATAATTTAGATGCCATGGCTGCTGTGAAAATGAATGTTTTTCATTGGCATTTAACCGAAGATCAAGGGTTTAGAGTAGAGGTGAAATCAAGGCCTAAATTTCATCAATTGGCATCAGATGGACAATACTATACTCATGAGCAAATAAAAGAATTAGTAGAATATGCATCCAATTTAGGAATTAGAGTTGTCCCCGAATTTGATATACCAGGCCATGCAACTTCTTGGTTAGTAGCATATCCAGAAATGGCAAGTAAGGATACCACCTATAAAATAGAAAGACATGCAGGTATTTTTAACCCTACTTTGGATCCTACAAAAGAAGTTACCTACGAAATTATTACTGACGTGTTTTCAGAAATTGCTCCACTTTTTCCTGATAAGTATTTTCATATTGGAGGTGATGAAAATGAAGGTAAACATTGGGATGAAAACGATAAAATTCAAGAATTTAAGAAGAAAAATAATATAAAAGATAACCATGAGTTACAAGCGTATTTTAATATTAAAATTCAAAAAATATTAAAAGAACAAGGAAAAATCATGATGGGATGGGATGAAATTTTGCAACCAACCTTACCTAAAGATGTTGTTATACATTCCTGGAGAGGCAAAGAAGCAATGTTAAAGGCAGCCAAACAAGGCTATAAAACGGTGTTATCCAAAGGGTATTATATAGATTTACTAAAATCTATTAGACATCATTATGCAAATGAACCAATTTCAAAAGATCATGGTTTAACAGAAGAACAACTAAAAAATATTTTGGGAGGAGAAGCAACAATGTGGGGAGAATTAGTTACCCCTGTTTCTATAGATTCTAGAATTTGGCCTAGAACAGCTGCAATTGCAGAAAAACTATGGTCATCTAGTGAGGTTAATGATGCGGATAATATGCTTAAAAGATTAGAGAATGTTAATTATAGATTAGAAGAATTAGGTATTTCTCATATCAGAAATAGAAATGTGATTTTAAGGAACATTAGTAATAATCAAGATTTAAAATCATTGATTAATCTCACAAAAATTTGTGAACCATTAAAAGCATACCAAAGAAATAAAGGAGGAATCCAGTATAAATCGTATTCACCATTTACGCAATTTGTCGATGCATGTAATACAGATGCTATTGATGCTATACTATTTAATAAAAGTGTAAAAAAATATTTAAAATCTAGCAGAGATGTTGATAAAAAGGAGGTTGTATCGATGCTTGACAAATGGATGACAAATCATATTGATTTCAGTGAAATAAATAATAATCCAACCTTAGCAAAATTAGAACCTCTATCTTCAAAATTAGCAGAACTATCATCTATTCTAAAAAAAGGAATAGCAAGAGGAAGTATAAACAAAACTGAGCATCAAAAATCAATAGGCATTATTGATTTTCTTAGTAAACCAATTGCTGACACAGAACTAGTAATAATACTAGCAATTAAAAAACTAATCTCAAGTTTAGAAATTAAAAATGTAAAACCTTAACATATTGAAAAATACTATAATTTTCGCGGTAATGTTTTTTGGAGTCATGGTTTTTTGCTCATGTAATAAAGAGAAACCTATTGATAATGGTAACGATTTTACTAAAGAATATGAGTTTACAAAAGGTATAGAAGGTCCGGCAGTAGATAGTAAAGGGAATCTATATGCAGTCAATTTTAAAGAAGAAGGCACAATAGGTATTGTTAATAGTAAAGGAGAAAGTTCCTTATTTGTAAAATTACCAACGGGTAGTGTTGGGAACGGAATTCGTTTTGATGCATCTGATAATATGTATATAGCAGATTATACAAATCATAACATACTGTTTTTGAAAAATGGATCAAAAGAAGTTGTTGTTTTTGCTCATGACTCTACAATGAACCAACCAAATGATATTGCTATTTCTTCTAATAGAACATTGTATGCAAGTGATCCTAACTGGAAAAATGGAACAGGTAATTTGTGGATGACTTCTAATCGAAAGCTTGTTTTGGTAGAAAAAAATATGGGAACAACTAATGGTATAGAAGTTAGTCCCGATGGGAAGAAATTGTATGTTAATGAATCTATACAACGAAACATTTGGGTTTATGATATAATGGATAACGGCCAACCCGTTAATAAAAGAATATTCAAAACATTCAAAGATTTTGGCTTAGATGGTATGAGATGTGACGCTAAAGGGAATTTATATGTGTGTAGATATGATAAAGGAACTGTATTAGTATTATCACCTGAAGGTAAAGAACTAAGAGAAGTACAGCTAAAAGGAAAAAAACCAACTAATATTGCTTTTGGAGGGAAAAATAATACTCAATGTTTTGTAACTATGGCAGATAGAGGATGTTTTGAGACATTCTTTTCTCAAAAATGATCATGGTTTTTTTATAATATAGATCAGTATGGCATATTCTATTATTAAAAAAAAGAGCTACTTGTTTTTCTTAACTATTCAATTACTTACCAATTGTAGCTCAAGTGATGGTGTTATAGGTATAAATGCAAATGATCTTGTTGAGTTAAATACAATCTCGTCAGGTGTGCAGATGGCGTATCCAAGAGGATCTACAAAATCTCAATATGGATTCTATGCATATGTTCCTTCTCAATATAATATCGCCAATACAGAAAAATACCCTTTATTGATCCACTTACATGGAGGTGGAGCAAGAGGAGATAGCTCTGTAAACCCAAATGATTTAAATTCTATTTTATTTGATGGCCTTCCGTCATTAATACATAAAAATCAATGGAATCCCAAACATCCTATGATTGTTGTATCGCCCCAATCTCCATCTATTTGGAATACGGAAAACTTGCACAATTTTATTACCTTTTTGATTGATAACCTAAAGATAGATACGCAACGAATATATATGACAGGGTTTAGTATGGGAGGGAAAGGTTGTTATGATTATGTTTCTTCAAAAGGCAATAAATCATATGTAGCGGCCATAATTCCTATCGCAGGATGGGGAGATGTGTCAACAGGAAATCAATTTACTAATATTCCTGTTTGGGCATTTCATGGGGATGCAGATAGGATTATTTCACATGATAAATCGATTTCAATGGTTAATGCAATTAATGCAGAAAACCCAACAACAAAAGCCAAGATAACCATATACTCTGGTATCGGTCATGACTCTTGGTCGAGAACTTATGATAATACAGGGAAAGGTAGTGGAAACAGCGCTTATGACCCCTTTGATATCAGTATTTATGAGTGGATGTATTTATACAAAAAGACTGATTTATAAATGACATTTCTAATAAAGAATTATAACCTATGCAGGGTTAGTTATTTATGGATTGCTTTTTTTGACACCAAGAAGAATTCTAAAGTGAATAAGCTAAAAATGATCAAGCCATAAAATAGTAATGAAGAGTTAAATAGATTTATTGACACGTTGATGATCAATAAGGATTTGTATATTGTTAGGTATAAAGAAAAATACCTACTACCTATACATAGAAATAGTTAGTCTATGATTCGAAAAGTATACAAGGATTATGCTTTTTATCATTTTAGTCAAAACAAATAGTATATTTTCAGATGGCAAAATCATTACTCTTTATACCAGATATTTCGGGTTTCACGCACTTTGTTCAGAATACCGAGGTAGAACATAGTCAACATGTGATTTCTGAGTTGTTAGAGGTTTTAATTAATGCCAATACACAAGATTTGAAATTAGCGGAAGTAGAAGGGGATGCATTGTTTTTTTATAAAGAAAATGAAATCCCATCACAAGAAAAGTTACTGGCGCAGGTTGAAACAATGTTTACAGCGTTTTATAGCCATCTTAAGCTTTTAGAGAAAAATCGTGTTTGTCCTTGTAATGCATGTGCTACAGCACCTAATTTACAATTAAAAATAGTAGTGCATTGTGGGGAATTACAATTTATTACGGTTCAAGAAAAGCGCAAGCCTTTTGGTCAGGTAGTTATTGAGGCTCATAGGTTACTTAAAAATTCTATTGTAAGTGATAACTATGCTTTATTAAGTGGTGAAGTATCAAAAACTATTGGACTTCCTGTTAATTATAAGAGTAAATTATATCATTTTAGAGAGAGTAAAGATACTTATGATACTAAGGAGATTATTTACTTGTTTTCTGAAATAAATAAAAATAAGTTAAAACTTACTCCTTTTGCTATTCCAGAAGTGGTAGATTTTCAATGTTCTCCATCCATAGTTTTAAAGAGAGAGTTTCAAATTCCTGCGGCACAATTATTAGAATATATTACTAATTATAGTTATAGGCATTATTGGGCAAAGGGAGTTGATAAATTCGAGTACAACCCAGGAGAAGTTACTCGATTAGGTACCGAACATGTCTGTGTAATTGATGGAAAACGACTCAATTTTACAACAGTGACCAAAAAAGCAAGCCTTGATGAGATTGTGTATGGAGAACGTACTACGGATGTTCCTTTACATGCATTGTATCAGTTTTTTATTATAAAACCATTACCCGATAATGAATGCTTGCTTACTGTAGAGATCTATCCTAAGGCGAAATCAATAGTACATAAGCTTATGTTGTTTCTTTTGATAAAAAAAGCCATTAAAAAGTCTATGAACGCATCTTTGGATAATCTTAAAGCATTTGTAAGAAACGATGCTATGGCTTAGTTAGAGAAGATCCAGAATTCGTTCTAGCTTCATGCCTCGTGATCCTTTGATCAGAATAACATCTTTTTGATTTTTTAGACTCCAACTAGTCTCAAGATCTTCATAAGATTTAAATTTTCGAACATTCGGGTTAGTGCATTTAGTGGCAAAAAAATGACTCCCGATTAAATATATTTCGTCTGTTTCTGTATCACTTATCTGATCAGCTATTTTTTGATGCTCTAGAGATGTATCATCACCCAGTTCAAACATATCTCCTAAAAAGACAATTTTTGTATCGTATTGCAATTGAACCAAATTATTGATGGCGGCTTCCATGCTCGTTGGATTTGCATTATAAGCGTCCAAGATAATTGTATGGTTTCCTTTTTTAATGATTTGCGAACGATTATTTGTAGGGGTGTAGGATTCTATTGCGCCTTTGATTTTATCTATGCTAATTTTGAAATAGGATCCAATAGCTATGGCCGCAGCAA
This sequence comes from Aquimarina macrocephali, assembly GCF_051627225.1. NCBI lineage: Bacteria > Pseudomonadati > Bacteroidota > Flavobacteriia > Flavobacteriales > Flavobacteriaceae > Aquimarina > Aquimarina macrocephali. The sequence goes on along the minus strand of NZ_CP151795.1, from coordinate 663,233 downwards.
TATTTGTGAAGTTGTACTGACCTATTAGATTGCTGTGTATAGTATCGTCTAGAAAAGAGATAATTACATTAGGATTGGTATCTGTCAATTTAATAATAGCATCACTGGTATTGGATTGTGAAAAACTATATGTCTTTATTTTGGAAGAGGCATTTACTAGTTTTTTATCCTCAAGATTAAGAAAAACTAGTTTATCATGTTTTTTTAAGTAATCATAAAGTTCTGTTTTTCCTTTTAGAACACCTTCAATGCTTCCAAAACCTTCTAGGTGAGCTTTGCCAATATTTGTGATATAACCATAATCTGGAGTAGCAATAGAGCATAAAAATGCTATTTCTCCCAAGTGATTGGCTCCCATTTCTACAATTCCTATTTGAGTTTCCTTTGTCATTGATAAAAGCGTAAGAGGAACGCCTATATGATTATTTAGATTGCCTCTAGTGGCTGTTGTCTTAAAAGAAGACGAGAGAACACTGTTGATTAGTTCTTTTGTAGTAGTTTTTCCATTACTTCCTGTTAAAGCAATGATAGGAATATTTAGGTATTGGCGATGAAACGAAGCTAAGCCTTGTAGTGTTTTTAGAACATCATCTACAAGAATATGATTTTCTGTAGTTTTAAATGCTACTTCATCAATTATTGCGTACGCTGCTCCATGCTCCAGGGCTTTTTGCGCATATGTGTTTCCATTAAAATTCTCTCCTTTTAAAGCAAAAAAGATGACATTATGCTCAATTTTTCGAGTATCTGTACATACGCCACTGCTAGCTAAGAATAATTGATGTATTTGGGTGATGGTCATTAACTAAATGATATTAAAAAGCCCTGACAAATATGTACAGGGCTTTTGTATTTATAACGAACTTTAATTAAATTCTAAACTATTATCCTTTTGGCTTCTGGTGTCTTGGTGTTTTTTTCTTTCTGGCTTTAGTACCAACACGAGACATTGCATTTCTGAAACCAATATAATCTGTGGCCATATCTTGAGGCATAAATCTTCTTTGTGCCGGATCTAACCAATAAGCTCTATCTTTCCAAGAACCACCTTTGTATACACGTACTTCATCATCAACGATAGTAGTTCTCTTGCTAGATTCATCATATCTTCTGTCCATTTGTGTGCTATCTTCTGCATCAGGACCTACATAGTGAATAGGTGCGTTATACATTCTTCGGTTAGGAGTTGCTTGATCTTGAAACCCTTCATAGTATCTAGAAGAACTCTTATCACCATCTCTATAGTTCCTGTTGTCACTATCGGTAAAATTAGTTCTCATGTATGTTTCGTTTTCATCAATAGGAACTTGTAAAATTCCACCAGGTAATACTCGAGCTATAATTTTTCCATTACTAAGTGTATCATATACTATAGAATCTGTCATAACAATTTTTACAGTTCCATCAGGGTTGATAGCGTTTTTGGTATATACGTTCCCTCTATAGTAGTTAAAATCATTATATTCATCATCCACGATAGGTCTGTATACATCAGCTACCCATTCTGCAACATTTCCTGCCATATCATATAAACCATAATCGTTAGGGTTATAAGATTTCACAGGAGCAGTGATATCTGCGCCATCATCACTCCATCCAGCGATTCCACCATAGTCACCATCACCTTGTTTAAAGTTAGCTAATTGATCTCCACGAGTTCTTCTTTTTCCAGAACGTGTGTATTTTCCAGTCCATGGGTATTTTTTTCTACCTCTATAGATGTTATAACTTCTAATTTCTACTAAACCTAAAGCAGCATATTCCCATTCAGCTTCGGTCGGAAGTCTGTACTTGGGTAAAAGTAATCCGTCTTTACGTTGTATATATAGACCTGTAGAGTCATTTGTTTTTTCGTATTTTTCTGATGCTCTACCACCTCTGATGGCTTCATCATTACCTCCATAAGTTTGAGTAGGAGCGTTTAAGTATGTGTCTGTATCAAAAGTACTTTCTGCAGAAACATCTTCAAAAGGAGCATTCTTTTTAATTACATCTTCTTCTTCAAGAATTCTTTCATTAACGCGGTTAGTCCTCCAATTACTGAATTCTATTGCCTGAATCCAATTTACCCCTACAACAGGATAATTAGCATACGCAGGGTGGCGTAAGTAATTATTGGTCATCATTTCATTAAAACCAAGTCGATTTCTCCATACTAAAGTATCCGGAAGAGCTCCATAATAGATGTTTCTATATTTTGGTTCTGTTGGAGGATATACCCCTTTTAACCAATCAAGGTATTCCAAATACATCACATTAGTAACTTCGGTTTCATCCATGTAAAAGGACTGAACGTGTTGTTGAGTTGGAGTGTTGTTCCAGTCGTGCATTACATCATCTTGTACACGTCCCATAGTAAATGTACCTCCTTCAATAAATACTAGACCAGGACCAGTCTCTTGCTCTTTGTAATTTGTCTGTACCTGAAATCCACCATCTTTGGAATTGTATTTCCAACCTGTGGCTCTAGAACTGCTCCCATAATCGTTCTTAGAACAACTAAACAGTAAAACACTAATGGAAAGTGCCATTAGCGACTTAAAAATAAACGCGTTTTTCATAATCTTAAGTTCGTTTAAGTAGAAATTAGGGCTTGCAATATAAATAATAAACGTTAAAATTACCCTAATTTTTTCAAAATATTATCAATTCACATTTTTTTATGAATTTATAACGACTCTGGTTTAACGCAATATTCATGAGTTTATTATTTGTGATGTAATAAAAACAAGAATTTTAAAATATTAAAAAAACATTGCGCTCATTTTTTTTTGTAAAAAACATAATTCTTAACAAAACGTTAAATAATGTAATTATTTAACATTATTTTCACTTCTTGTGGTGAGCAAACTTATAAAGAGATAAAATTGCTAACCATTTGAAATTTAAAAACTTACAGGGAGTTCGAGAGCTTGTATTTGGGATGTTTTGATGAAAATTAATCACGGAAAATAAAATGAAATATAAGATATCCTTAAAATCAACGTTTATAAATCATCAACTTAAAAAAATTAAGAACTCACTATTCTTACTAACTAAATAACTATATATTTGTCAAACTCAATTTTTAAAGGATATGAAAAGATTATTAACCCTTAGCCTATTGTGTGTTACAGTTTTTACTTTTAAGACTCAGGCTCAGGAACAAAACAGAGCAATAACAACTGCTACTCCCTTTTTATTAATAGCTGCAGATGCAAGAGCTGCTGGTTTAGCAGATCAGGGGGTTGCTACATCTCCAGATGCATTTTCACAACAATGGAACCCGGCTAAATATGCATTTATAAAAAATAAGCAAGGAGTTGGGGTTAACTATACTCCTTACTTAAGTAATCTGGTTAATGACATATTCTTGGGGAATGTAAATTATTATAATCGTCTTACTGAAGGAAGTGCTGTAGCAGCGAGTTTTAGATATTTTAGCTTAGGGGATATAGAATTTAGACAAGGGCCTAATGATGAGCCGAATGTTCAAAAACCAAATGAATTAACGCTTGATGTTTCATATGCATTAAAACTTAGTGAAAGGTTCTCTATGGCGGTAGCAGGTCGTTACTTACGTTCAGATCTTAGATTACAAGGTCTGGGAGCAGATGCTAGTGCAGCAGGAAGTGTTGGTGTAGATATCGCTGGTTTTTATAGAAGTGATGAAATTGCTTTTAATTCTTTTAATGGTAGATGGAGAGCAGGAGCTACAATTTCTAATATAGGACCAAAAATAAAATATGATGATGCAGGTCAAGAAAACTTTATACCTACTAATTTTAGATTAGGAGCTGCATTTGATTTTATCCTTAATGAAGATAATCGAATTACACCCTCGATAGAGTTTAGTAAATTGCTTGTGCCTACTCCTTTAGATCCGGATGCTAATGGTGACGGTGATATTACAGCAGAGGAACAGCAGGCTGCAAACGACGAGTATAATGATAAAAGTGAATTTGGAGCTATCTTTTCTTCTTGGGGAGATGCACCAGATGGATTTAGTGAAGAATTAAAAGAAATTACCTGGTCACTGGGAGCAGAATATATGTATCGTGATGTATTTGCCTTTAGAGCTGGATACTTCAATGAATCTGAAGAAAAAGGAGCACGTAAATTCTTATCACTGGGTGCCGGTTTTAGATATAATATCGTAAACTTAGATATATCATATTTATTTTCTACTTCTTCTGTTAGAAGTCCACTTGAAGGAACATTACGTTTTGGTCTTTCCTTTAATTTTGGAGACGAATATTACGACTAGAAAATATCGTATAATAATATAAAAAAGTATCGAGCCGAAGGGTTTGATACTTTTTTTGTTTATAGTACATTGTAATGCTTCTATTTGTAGTTGAAATTAAATGAATACGATGTGCATTATGAAGTATTGAAGAAAATTGTATGGGTCTAAACAATACGATATGAAGAGGTGTTAGAAAATAATATAATATACACATGAAAGAAATAGAGATAAAATCTGTCTTACAGGTATATGATTCATTTGATGAATTGCCAGAAGATGTTCAGAGGTTGATGCAGCAATCGATTGCAATAAGAGATAAGGCATATGCCCCATATTCTGAGTTTTTGGTAGGTGCAGCACTTTTATTAGAGAATGGAGAGGTGGTTTTAGGAAATAACCAGGAAAATGCTTGTTATCCATCAGGATTGTGTGCAGAACGTACAGCCATATACTATGCTGGGGCTAATTTTCCAGGAGTTCCTGTTGTTACCATGGCGCTTTCTGCCAAATCTTTAAAATATCAGTTACTAACTCCAACACCTCCTTGCGGCGCCTGCAGACAAGCAATAGCAGAATATGAGGTAAAACAAAATATGCCAATAGCTATTTATTTTATGGGAGAAACAGGAAAAGTAGTTAAGTCATCTTCTTTATCTAATATATTGCCGCTTATTTTTGATAATTCATATTTATAACGTTTTCGTTGATTTTATCAGCAAACTCCTTTCCCCTTAATTTCGAATATGTTATTTTTGTTTTTCGTTCTCTTAAAAAATAAGAGAAAAAAATAAATAATGACTAGTTTTGTAGCTAGTTTTTTTAGACATACACATCAGTACAACTAAATGAAAAAGATAACCAAAGATGTTTACCTAAATTGGTACGAAGAAATGCTTTTCTGGAGAAAATTCGAGGATAAGTTAGCTCAAGTTTATATTCAACAAAAAGTAAGAGGTTTTTTACACTTATACAATGGTCAGGAAGCAATTTTGGCGGGAGCTTTACATGCGATGGATCTTACCAAAGATAAAATGATTACGGCATATCGTAATCACGTCCAGCCAATTGGTATGGGGGTTGATCCAAAACGAGTAATGGCAGAGTTGTATGGTAAAGCTACTGGTACTTCTCAAGGTTTAGGAGGATCGATGCATATTTTCTCAAAAGAGCATCGATTTTATGGAGGACACGGGATTGTTGGAGGACAAATACCTTTGGGAGCAGGTTTAGCATTTGCAGATAAATACCATAAAAGAGATGCAGTAACACTTACGTTTTTTGGTGATGGAGCTGCTCGTCAGGGATCATTACATGAAACGTTTAACCTGGCAATGTTATGGAAATTACCTGTAGTATTTTGTGTAGAGAATAATGGGTATGCTATGGGGACGTCTGTAGAAAGAACAGCAAATCATACAGATATTTGGAAATTAGGACAAGGATATGAAATGCCTTCTGGTCCGGTAGATGCGATGAATCCTATAAAAGTAGCAGAGGCTATGGATGAGGCTATTACCAGAGCAAGAACAGGTGGTGGGCCAACATTTTTGGAACTGAAAACATACCGATATAGAGGTCATTCTATGAGTGATGCTCAAAAATATCGTACCAAGGAAGAAGTAGCAGAATATCAAAAAATAGATCCAATAACTCAGATTTTGGATATTATAAAAGAGAAAAAGCATGCTACAGATGAAGAAATTGCAACAATAAACAAACGAGTAAAGGATAGAGTTGCAGAATGTCAAAAGTTTGCTGAAGAATCACCATTCCCTGAGAAGAATGTGATGTATGATGTTGTATACGAACAGGATAATTACCCATTTTTATCACACAAACCACAATAAATTATGGCTACAGTAATTAATATGCCGCGATTGAGCGACACCATGGAAGAAGGAGTGGTTGCGAAGTGGCTTGTTAAAAAAGGAGATAAAATTAGCGAAGGAGATATCCTTGCTGAAATAGAAACAGATAAAGCGACAATGGAGTTTGAATCTTTTTATGAAGGAACATTACTTCATGTAGGGATTGAAGAAGGAGAGACAGCTCCAGTAGATCAATTGCTTGCTATTATCGGAGAAGAAAATGAAGATATTTCTGATTTATTAAACGGAAATACTACACCAAATGCAGAACCGGTAAAAGAAGAAAAACCAGCTCCCGTATCTAATCAAACTACTACAATCCCAGATGGTGTAGAGATTATCACTATGCCTCGTCTTAGTGATACAATGGAAGAAGGAACCGTAGCTACCTGGTTGAAAAAAGTAGGAGATACTGTTGAAGAAGGAGATATCCTTGCCGAAATAGAGACGGATAAAGCTACTATGGAGTTTGAATCATTCTATAACGGAACCTTATTACATATTGGTATAGAAGAAGGACAAACTGCTCCGGTAGATGTTTTACTGGCAATAATTGGCCCTGCAGGAACAGATGTATCTGGACTTAAAGATGGTGTTCCAGCAACAGCTACTCCGGCAAAAGATACTACGCCCGCAAAAGAAGAGAAAATAGAAACAACAGTTGCAAATTCTGGAGGAAGTGGTTCATCAGGAGGACGAATATTTGCTTCTCCGTTGGCAAAGAAGATTGCAGCTGATAAAGGAATTGACCTTTCTTTGGTAAAAGGAACAGGTGAAAACGGACGTGTTGTTAAGAAAGATGTAGAATCATTTACACCTTCTTCAGCAGCTGGTACTAGTACTTCGCAACCAGTTAAAGAAACAACTTCTGCTCCCGTAGCACAAACGTTTACTCCAGCAGGAGAAGAAAGTTTCGAAGAAGTGAAAAATTCACAAATGCGTAAAGCTATTGCTAAAAGTCTTTCGGCTTCTAAATTTAACGCACCGCATTACTATCTTACTATCGAGGTAAACATGGAAAATGCAATGGCCTCACGTAAGAAGATTAATGAATTACCAGATATCAAAGTGTCTTTTAATGATATGGTGGTTAAGGCATGTGCAATGGCACTTCGTAAACACCCACAGGTTAATACACAGTGGACAGACGTAGCAACTAGATATGCTAAACATATTAGTGTAGGGGTCGCTGTAGCGGTACCAGATGGATTGGTAGTTCCTGTTTTGCCTTTTACAGATCATATGTCTCTTACTCAAATAGGAACGAAGGTTAAGGATTTAGCAGGTAGAGCCCGTAATAAAAAATTAACTCCGCAAGAAATGAGCGGTAGTACATTTACGGTATCTAATCTAGGTATGTTTGGAATTCAGGAATTTACCTCTATTATTAACCAACCTAATTCATCTATACTTTCGGTTGGTGCTATTGTAGAAAAACCAGTTGTTAAAGACGGTCAGATTGTAGTTGGTAATACAATGAAAGTGACCTTAGCTTGTGACCACAGAACTGTAGATGGAGCAACAGGAGCTCAGTTTTTACAAACATTAAAACAGTATCTAGAAAATCCGGTTACTATGCTTGCGTAGATGACCATCATTATAATATTCATATTCAATCCTGCTTCTAATGAAGCGGGATTTTTTATCTTTATCCAAAACATATTTTTATGACAAAGAACATATTGATCATCCTGATTTCGGTTTTATTTATCAATTGCAAGCAAGGAACAATTGCTCAACCTCAAGCTAAGACAACAGAAAATACTTCTGTAGAAAAGACTAAAGTTTCTGATGTTAAGAATATTGTGGATTTTTTAGCTAGCGATGAATTAGAAGGAAGAGATACTGGAAGCGAAGGCCTAGAAAAAGCTGCAAAATTTATTGAAGAAGAGTTTAAAAAAAATAAAATAGCACCTTATTTTGAAACCTATAGAGACGCTTTTGATGCAAAAGGAACAGCAACATATAATGTTGTTGGATTTCTTAAAGGTACAGATGATGAGCTATCAAAAGAATTTATCATATTAGGAGCGCATTTTGATCATATAGGTAAAGGAAAAGAAGTTAATGGAGATGTAATTGCTAATGGCGCTAATGATAATGCAGCAGGAAGCAGTGCGGTAATTTCTTTGTCTAAACAATTTGCTCAATTAAAAAATAACAAGCGTAGTATTCTTTTTGTGCTGTTTGGTGCAGAAGAAAGAGGATTACTAGGATCGGCGCATCTCGCAGAAGTATTAAAAGAAAAGAATATTAATGTGTATGCCATGGTTAATTTTGAAATGATAGGAGTGCCATTAAATGATAAACCCTATAAAGCCTATATTACAGGGTATGAAATATCCAATATGGCTCAAAAAATGAATGAATATGCAGGTTCGGAATTGATAGGATATTTACCAAAAGCCAAAGAATTTCAACTGTTTAGAAGAAGCGATAATTATCCGTTTTATGAACAATTTAAGGTGCCTTGCCAGACTATTTCTACTTTTGATTTTACAAACTATGACTATTACCATCATGTAGATGATGAAGCATCCGAAATGAATTTTGAATTTATGGCAGAACTCATTAACAGTTGTGTTCCTGTAATTACAAAGATGGCAAATACATCAGATAAAGAAATTAAGTTAAATTAATAAAAAGAGATTGTCTGAAAAGTAAAAAATCTTATGATTTTTTATAGGGCTTGATTTTACAGAAGAATGAAAAATATCATCATAACAGGTGCAAGTAGAGGGATAGGGTATGAAATGGCAAAGCTATTTGCTGATGAAGGTCATCAGGTTTTGGCATTATCAAGAAATGAAAAGCCTATCGATGCCCTACAACATAAAAATATACATACATTTTCTTTTGATATCTGTAATCCGCAGGATCTTAAAAAGATGAGTAACTACATCTCTTCTTCTTGGAAACAAGTAGATGTCTTGATCAATAACGCTGGTAAATTATTAAATAAACCTTTTAGCGAAATTTCTACTCAGGATTTTGAAGAAGTATATAAGGTAAATGTTTTTGGAGTAGCCGAAATTACGCGTTTGACTTTACCATATATGAAATCAGGAAGCCATGTGGTTACAGTAAGTAGCATGGGAGGTATACAGGGAAGTATGAAGTTTCCTGGATTGGCAGCGTATAGTTCTAGTAAAGGTGCGGTAATTACCTTAAGCGAGTTATTGGCAGAAGAATATAAAGAAAGTGGTATTGCTTTTAATGTTCTTGCTCTTGGAGCAGTGCAAACCGAAATGCTGGAAGAAGCATTCCCGGGATATCAAGCACCTTTGACTGCAATAGAAATGGCAAAATACATAAAAGAATTCTCCTTAAACGGAAATAAATTTTATAACGGAAAAGCTCTTCAGGTGTCTAGTAGTACACCATAACTTAATAAGGTCGTCTTACAGGTTTAAAAACCTGTAAGACCAGTTTTATTATGTAACAACAATCATTTAGAAGTATATTTGGGATCATTTCTATAAGGTGTCAAAGGAATCCTTATTCCTTTATTAATTTTTGAGACCCTTTGTCGTTTCGAACTCTATTTTATGTGTTTTAAAAACTTCGTTATCAATAGTAATGATAGACGTTTTAATCAATGTTATAATAGTATCAGTCTGGTGTTCAAGAACAACTCGTGTTATTACTTTTTTTACAGAATCTGAAACAGTTTCAAATGGAGTGATAAAATTAATATGTTTGAGCTGGGATCCTTTCTCTATAGAGAGTAATTCATTTTTATTTGTATCGACAGTAAAATCAGGATTGGTCTTGGCCAATGTTTTTTTGTCCAGATATTCCTGAAGTTTCTGGGAGATTATCAGGGAATAGGCATCATGCTCAGAAAGCTCAGATTGCTCTTCTACTTTCTCAAAGCTCTCTACAGCATCCATCTCCATTGATTTAGATGCGTTATTGGCACAACCTAATGAGAACAAAAACACTGTGATATATATCAATCTTTTCATGATTTTATCCTGAATTTTAGTTTAACAATCTGTCCATTTAATCTTCGGGATTCTATAATTTCAATATTTTTTAAGCTTTGTGTTGGCGTGGTTAGTTTATTTATAAATTCATCTTTGGCATATATTTCAATACCTAATCGCTGTGGAAGTACCTGAAAAATAGTTGCATCATTAGCAATTATTCTAGACAGCTCTTTTCGTCTGTTTTGCCAATCGTTAACTTTTCCGTTAGCATAATAATGAAGCATTAATGCATAGTCATCTGTTTTAATATGTAAATCCTCACGACGATCAGAAGAAGTCATTCGATATATGGTATCGGTTTTATGATAAGGAGACTGGACTACAAAACGAATATAATCATCTTTTGTTTTCCAGGTAAAGCAGCCTGTACTGTCACTTTTTGAGTAAAAAGGAGATTCTTCGTCGTTTAATATAATAATATCAATAGGAATCTTAGTAATAGGTTGATTTCTATCCTGATCAATAAAGCAAAAACTAAAAGTGTTTTCAGTAGGAATTAAGAAGTATATTACCGTCAATAAACTAAGACTTAATGGTACAATCCAAAACCATTTAGGAGTATCTATTGCCTTTGCAGAATTTGAAGAAACGGTGTGATTACTTTTAAAATCATTCCAGTTTCTATATTCACAGTATTGTGAGAGTAGGTTAAGGATATCAACACGAGGTAATTTTTCTGAAGAATTTTTAAAATAACTATAGAAAGATTTTTCGCTAATCGAAGCTTTGACCCGTTTTTGTAAATCTTCCTGAAACAATATGATATCCTGTCCTTTCCAATCAGAAATATCATAACTCGAAGCAGTGTTTTCCTTTAAAAACCGTTGTGCAACTGCTTTTTTAATGAGATCGAATAGTATTTTTTCTTCAGAAGTTATGATTGTAATGTTTTGATAATGAATTATTTGTGTTTTGTAAAATGTTTTACAATTCCTTTACAAGTATTCTACAATAGATAGATGAGGTTAACTTTTAAGTTTGTTTTCAGTTTAACAAGATAAAAAATATAAAAATGAAAACGAACAAATTTAAAATAAGCAGAATAATAATTTTAGTAGGAATTACATTATTGGGATATTCTTGTTCTAATAGTGAAAGCAAATACGCTTTAGATTCAGAGAATATTATGCTTGAAGATACTGGAGAAACTCCTGTGTTAGCAAGTATTGAATCTGAAGAAAAAACAGAAGAAGTAACATTGCTGGACAGTGATAGAGTGAAAACTAAAAAAAGTAATGTTGATACCAAGCTAAAGATTATTAAGAATGCTAATTGTCGAATTAAAGTGAAAGATGTTGAAGAAGCAACGATATTGGCTAAAAAAATTGCTTTAAAATATCAAGGGTATATTTCTGACGAGCGATTTACAAATACAAATTATACTAAAGAAAATCGTTTTACGATCAGAATTCCTCAAGACCAGTTTGATACTGTTTTGGATAGTGTGTGTGGATTGGCAGAATTCGTGGATTATAAAAATATATCTACAATAGATGTGACTGAAGAGTATATTGATATTACATCACGATTAAAAACAAAATTGGATGTAAAAGAACGTTATGAAACCATTTTAAGAACAAGGGCTAAAACGGTAGAGGATATTTTAATGGCCGAAGAAAAACTTAGTTTACTCCAGGAAGAAATCGAATCTGCTCAGGGAAGATTAAAATATTTAAGTAATAAGGTGTCTTATAGCACAGTTCAGGTCGATGTATACCAAACTATAGTTCCAAAAGAAGAACCTATGGCATACCAACCTCACTTTTTAGACAAAGCAAAACAAGGGTTGTCTTTTGGTTGGTCGATTATAGAAAACCTAACATTACTATTGTTTTATATCTGGCCATTACTAGTATTAGGAGGTGTGATCTTTGTGTATTTTAAATGGGTGAAAAAGTAAAAAAAATATTAAATTAAGCGTGCTATTCCGGTGCGCTTAATTTTGTATTTTGCGCAAGTAAAAGGAAGATTAATAATTTTGTGCATTTGAAAGAAATATTAAGGAAATATATTCCAGAACGATCTGTAGATAAGGTATTTGACCTCGTTATAAAATGTAATGTACATCTTAAAATCGTCAATGAGAGAGTTACTCGACATGGAGATTATCGCAAAATGCCGGATGGGAGACACCAGATTACCGTAAATGCATCTCTTAATAAATACCGTTTCCTTATTACATTGATTCATGAAGTAGCACATCTTGTTGCTTTTGAGAAGTATGGACGTTATATAAAACCGCATGGGATAGAATGGAAAAGAACCTTTCAGCAATTAATGTTACCCTATATTAATCCCGAAGTATTTCCAGCCAGATTATTACCTGTTATAGCGCACCATTTTAAAAATCCTAGAGCTAGTAGCGATACCGATGAAAAATTGTCATTGGCATTAAAACAATATGACCCTGCTAATGATAAAAATTATATCTTTGAGTTACCCCTCGGAAGTGTCTTCCGTTTATACAATGGAAAAGTCTTTAAGAAAGGTAATAAGAAAGTAAAACGCTATGAATGCGTAGAACTTAATACTGGCAGAATTTACCTTTTTAACCCAAACGCAGAAGTTGAACTATTAAATTGATTATGAACAAAAATTTTTATGCAATATTGATGGCAGGTGGTGTAGGATCAAGGTTTTGGCCTGTGAGCACATCAGAATTCCCAAAACAGTTCCACGATATGTTAGGAACAGGAGAGACGTTGATCCAGCGTACATTTTCACGTTTGGCTAAGATCGTTCCCAAAGAAAATATATTTATTCTTACTAACGAACGATATAATGACCTGGTTTTAGAACAGTTGTCAGAAGCAGAACAACGACAGGTAGTAACCGAGCCTGCAATGCGTAATACCGCACCATGTATCTTGTATGCAGCATTAAAGATCCAGAAAGATAACCCAGATGCAGTAATGGTAGTCGCTCCTAGTGATCATTGGATCGAGGATGAAAATGCGTTTATAGCAAATTTAGAATATAGCTTTAAAGCATGTTTAGAAAATGATATTTTGATGACTTTGGGGATTCAACCCACGTTTCCTAATACGGGATATGGTTATATTCAATATAATAAAGAAAGCGAAGACGCTAAGAAAAAAGTAGTTCAGTTTACAGAGAAACCAGATTATGATACTGCCAAAAAGTTTTTAAGTGAAGGAAACTATCTATGGAATGCCGGGATTTTTATCTGGAGCGTACAAAGTATTATAACTGCTTTTGCAAAATTTCAGCAACAGATGACTGCTTTATTCGAAAAAGGGTCCGTCGTCTATAATACGATGCAGGAGAACGATTTTATACAAGAAAATTATCCGCTGGCAGAGAATATATCTATCGATTATGCTATTTTGGAGAAAGCAGATAATGTACACGTGCTTCCGGCAACTTTTGATTGGAATGACTTAGGGACCTGGGGATCGTTATATGATAAATTAGATAAAACAGAAGCTAATAATGCTGTAGTTAATGCCAGAGTATTACCAGAAGATGCATCTGGCAATATGATTAGAACGTCTGATGATAAAATAGTAGTAGTCGATGGATTAAAGGATTATATCATTATAGATAAAGAAGAAGTGCTTTTAATCTATCCCAAAAAGAAAGAACAGGATATTAAAAAAGTGCTTAAAAAAGTAAAAGAAACATACGGAGAACAATACGGATAAAGTACAATGACAGAAAATACAAATCAACCCGTTCCTGATCAGGACGAGATGGCAGAAACGGTAAAGAGAGATGCCAAAGGTCTTTTTGCCAGCGCTAATACATTTGTTAGAGAGCTATTAGATATAAGATCAGAAACAGATAAAGATCAAACGATAGAGGATGTTAAAAATGATATCCCTTTTAAAGGGCATAATGCTTGGATTCTTATTTTTTCGGTATTTGTCGCATCTATTGGTCTTAATGTAAGTTCTACAGCGGTAGTGATAGGAGCGATGTTAATTTCTCCATTAATGGGGCCGATTGTTGGAGTTGGGTTATCCATTGCTATTAATGACATTGATACTTTAAGACGATCTCTGGTTAATCTGGGTGTAATGGTAGGTCTAAGTGTTCTTGCTGCCACTTTATATTTCTGGGCTTCTCCGTTAACAGAATTGACTCCCGAGTTAGAATCCAGGACGGCACCTACTATACTCGATGTATTAGTTGCAGTTTTTGGAGGTTTGGCATTGATTGTCGCCAAGTCGAAAAAAGGAACAATGCCTAATGCTATAGCAGGAGTAGCTATTGCCACCGCGTTAATGCCGCCTCTGTGTACTGTAGGATACGGTATTGCAGAATGGAAATTGGAGTATGCTTTGGGAGCACTGTATTTGTTTTCTATTAATGCCACATTTATTGCATTATCTACTTTTATTGTTTCCAAATTATTGCGTTTCCCGATGTTACGGTACGCTAACTCTGCTAAAAGAAAACGTATTGCACAGTTAGCCTCTTTATTGGCAATATTGGTAATGATACCTGCGAGTTATACATTCTATGTCACTCTTAATGAGAGTAATGCAGATCGGGATTATAAAGCGTTTAAAGCTAATGAAATTGATGCTAATGAAAATTTGTACCTCAGAAAGGATTTTTACGACTATAATAACGAGTCTATAAAATTATATTTTGATGGAGAAATTAATGAGGCAACAGTGAGTGATTTGCAAAATGAAATTAAAAAATATACGAGTATTAGTGATTTTGCATTAGCAATAAATGGTAATAAGTCAAGAGGCATTGATCAGATATCCAAAGCATATGACAGATCTATTGTGCAGTTAAATCGTGTAGAAAAAGAAAACGATAAGCTTCTGGATGAGATTGAAGATCTTAAGATCAAGATGGCAGGTCTAGAAACCCAGCTTAGAGAAGCGAATAAAGTGATTCCAGTAGCTGTGATGCCATATGCCAGTATAGCAAAAGATGCAAAAATACGATTCCCTGATTTGGCAGAACTAGGATATGGCGAGGTGCAAAAGTCAAACTTCTTAAAAGTAGATACTGTGCAAGTTATCTTCCCAAGATGGAAATTTCAGGTATCCGATAGCCTTAATACCATTAGGGTAAACAAACTACAAGAATGGATAACCAAAGAAATGAAAGCAGATACATTGTATGTGGAGTAAATTAGTAATGAGAATTTTTATACTCTTATAGTGCCTGTAATTCCTTGGGATTCATAATAATCAATTAAAATGTTTTTAAATTTCAATCTTAGTAAAGTGGGTTGAAATATTAAGTAATGTTAAAAATATTTTACATTAAGTAAAAAATTATTACCTTTGTGTCGTACTTTGTTAACTTAATATAAAAAGATATGACAACACAAGAAAAACGACCAATTGTATTTTTGATCATTGATATCATCACATTTCTAAGTTATTATATCATTCTATTAAATGTTTATAATAGCAAGGTCATATCTATGGGAGAATTGCCTTTTTGGGGAGCTTCAATACTACTGTTTATTCCTATAATGATTATTTCACGAATTGTTTTGTATGTGCTATACAGCATAATGAATTCTGTCATGACAAAAAAAGAAGAGGATAAATTTCTTACCGATGAGTTTGGTCAACTGATCAAACTTAGAGCCACTCGAAATTTCAACAACACATTTATGATTGGTTTTGTGACAACAATGGGACTTCTCGTTCTGGGAATATCAATTACGACTATGTTCAAACTTCTATTCCTTTCGATATTTGCTGCTTTTGTAGTCCAGAACATATCTGAATTTTATTACGCAAAAAAAAGTATTTGAAATGAAAGACATCAAAATTACTAATACTATTAGGACATTGCGTTTTCTTGCCAAAGAAATGACACAACAAGAGTTGGCAGAAAAAGTAGGAGTTACAAGGCATACAATAATGGCAATCGAAAAAGGAAAATATTCTCCTACACTAGAGTTAGCTTTCAAGATCGCCGAAGTTTTTAATAAATCTCTTGAAGAAGTGTTCACTTATGAAAAATAAATAAAATGGATAATAGCGAAAACATCAAACCGACGAAAAATGCATTAATGGCAGGTTTTTTTTATTTAGTACTTATTATAATAGGTATGTATGGTTTTGTTTATGCTCTGCCTCAAATAGAAATAAAAGGGGATATTGCAAAAACCGTAGAAAACATTAAAAACAACTCATTTATGTTTCGAGTAGGGATATTTAGCATTCTTGTTATGAATGTAATTAGTATCCTGCTTGTAATTTACCTCTATAGACTATTATCATCCATTAATAAAACAATGGGATTATCTATGCTAATCTTAATGTTATTTGGAGCAGCCATTTCTTTAGTTAACGAGGTTAATCATTTTGCCATGATAGTAATTAATGGTATGAGTGATCTCTCTGCAACAGAAAGCCAAAATCTAACGGATTTCTTTTCAACCATTCACAACCATGGTGCACATATTGCTGTAATTTTTTGGGGACTTTGGCTTTTTCCACTTGGTATTTTGATCTTTAAATTAGATACTCGAATCTCTGAATTTATCGGAGTGATGTTAGTGATTGCAGGTATTGGTTATACCCTAGATTCAATATTCTTGTTTCTCTATCCAAACCTGCAAATACCTACTCTTTCTGACTATACTTTTTTAGGTGAATTTCTATTGACAATATGGCTTTTAATTAAAAGTAGAACCATAGAAAGGTTAGCTCTGAGTAAAATATAAATAAACAGCTAAATGTTAGGCAACATTGTTTTTATTCTCGATGTTTGGTAATGGTACACAAGTGTTATTATTTTGTGTGCTCTCTAAAGATATACTCTAATGTTTAAAAAAATAGATAAAAAACTTCATACCTTTCTTCTTTTGATTATGGTAATCACGATTTCATATGGACAAGAAGGAAAAGATGGTAAGGTTGTGAAAGATCAGAATTATACTACTTGTGATAATTTTAAATGCCTTGAAGAAAATAAAAATAAGCGAACGATTATTAAAGGAATATTTAGAGCATATACGCCTAATAAAACAGGAAAAGGAGCAGGTCATATGTTTTGGGATTGGGAAATACTACTAGGAGATGAAATAGCAATACCAGTAATGAGTAAAGATCAAAGATTAGATCTATCTATGTACAATAAAAAGAACATATTGATTGATGGTAATGTGTTTTACGGTATAATAATAGGGAGCCCAGATGGGCAAAATGCTACTGGATATAGAATAGATATTAGTACAATACAAGAGCAAACTATATACAGCAAAGAATAAATAGTATGTAAACCAATATATTGAAACCAGAATACCTGATTTTTACAAATTCAAATCTTGAATTTGGAAGTAAAGTTAAATCCGTCAAAAGAGAAGCAGGGTAATAATTTGTTTTTCTGAAGAACAAAAAACATATCAGAATCTTTATAAGGTGAATTGCTGATACCATTATTTCACTGAAAACAGGGAGATGAAAAAATGAAGCCTTCTTTATATTTAAAAATAAACAAGATCAGAATGGATATACAAACAAATTGGAACGCAGTACGACAGCATTTTAATAAAAGTTTTAAATCTAATTTTTATGTATCAATTGCATCTGTTGATGCCGATAATAACCCAACCGTTACCCCAATAGGATCATTATTTCTGAATGATAATCAAACAGGTTTTTATTTTGAAAAATTCCCTTCAAAATTGCCAGAACATGCCAAAGCAAATAAAAAGATATGTGCCTTGGGAGTAAATAGTAATCGTTTTTTTTGGATCAAATCATTGTTTAAAGGAAAATTCCCTAATTACCCAGCGGTTAAACTCTATGGGGAGTTAGGAGAAAGGAGAAAAGCAACTGATAAAGAAACAGGACGATTAAACAGAAGAATGAAAACTACAAAAGGACTAAAAGGTAATACTTACCTGTGGGGAAAAATGGAGTTTGTAAGGGAAATACATTTTACGAAAGCCGAAAAAATAAATCTTGGTAAAATGACGAACGAATTATAAAAGACAGAATGCATTTATTGCATAACAATGATTATGTTATTATCTCATAAAAAAACAGACAGATTTTCTGAACACAAATGATAATTTCTACATTTTAAAAAATAAGATATATGAAAATAAAAGTCGTTGATGGTGTATTTATACGATATAATATTGTAGATAAGACTAAACAATCGATTTGGTTTTTACATGGATTTGCTGATTCTGGCTTGGCATATAAAGAGGTTTTTAACTCTGATCTTGTGTCAGAATTTAATCTTTATGTTGTAGATCTTCCTGGATTTGGAGTTAGTCCTGTGAATTCTGATTATATATCGATTAGAGAGCAAGCAGATTTGCTTTTCAAAGTAATAGAAAAAGAAACAGAGAACAATGTAAAAGTAAATATTGTAGCACATTCGATAGGTGCGTTAATAGGGACCTGGATCTGCCAACAATTAGCAAGTAAGATTAATTATTATATCAATATAGAGGGAAATCTAACAGAAGCAGATAGTTATTTTTCAAGCAAACCTTTGCAGTATACTACAGCAGAAGAATTTACGCAATCCTTTGAAAAGGAGGTTTTTGAAAATGCAATAAAAGAAGAACGATATAAAAGATATTATAGCAGCCTTAGGTTTGCCGATCCGCAGGGGATGCGTAACTGGGGGATTACAAGTCAGGAATATATTAAGGACAATCAATGTGGGTTTGAGTTCAAGAAATTAACTTGTAATAAAGTATATATTTGGGGTGATTTGGATACCCCAAAAGAAACTCAGGAATTTATAAACGAGCAACATATTCCAAATAAACTCTATAAAGGTGTTGGGCATTGGCACATGATAGAAAATTCAAAGAATTTCTATGCCGATGTAAGTGCAATTATAAAATAGTATATAACATATAATTAATCCCATCTACCGAGGATACTATGAATCAAATATGATGTCAGAAAAAGAAATCGAGAAATATCATTTTTAAAAGAATATATAATAGAGGAGGTAGAGTTGATATTTTATTTAAGTATTATTTTTGTTGTTTGATTGCTACACTTTATGTAGCTTTGCTATCAAATATGTAGCAAGATTTATTATGGCAACACCAAAACCAGGAAAACCAGTTAGAGGATCAAAAACCGGTCAACCTATTATGGCTCTTTTTGATCTATTAGGAAGAAGTTGGACTATGGGAGTAATATGGCATTTATACAAAGGTCCAAGTACGTTTAGAAAGTTACAAGAATATTGCGAATCAATTTCTCCTACTACGTTAAATAAGAGATTAAAAGAATTAACTGAATCTCACCTTATTGAACGTTCTATTGATGGATACATCTTAACTCAGCAGGGAAAAGAGTTATTCGAATTATTATCTCCTCTGGGCAAATGGGCAAAAACCTGGGCAAATAATTATACCTCGAAATGAAAAAACAATATTATAGCAATCCCTTTTTTGATAGAGATATTGAAAACAGAAGAGTTTCTTCAACCATTTCTGCAAATGATGTTTTAATTATTTCGTTTCAGCATAAATTTTACTTCTTTCAAGAGAGAAAAAGAAAAGAGTTGGCGTTATTTCCATTAGAACTCTTCAATCAGATTTCACTTAACAGCTCTTTTTTGGGAGTACAGAAAGACAAAAAAATATGGACAGCCGAGCTAACAGAAGCAAATGTAAAAAGTGTTTCAGAAATTTTAAAAGGAGGTTGGTTTTATGATATTAGAGATTTGGGAGGTCAATTAGAAAACGAAGAGGCAGCACTTTTGGCCTATGCTTTGGGGATTAATAAGTGGCATCAGATAACCAGGTTTTGTGGTGCTTGTGGATCAGATACTAAAAGTTGGGAAAACGGGCATAGCAAAAAATGTAAAAACCCGAAATGCGCTACTATTTTCTATCCACAAATCTCACCAGCTATCATTGTACTTATTGAATATAAACCAAAAGAGGGGCAGTCATTATGTTTATTGAGTAAAAGAAAAATTGATAATGGATATATGTGTTCGACATTTGCAGGATTTGTCGAGATTGGCGAAACCCTTGAAGATGCTGTGGTAAGAGAAATGAAAGAAGAAGTAAATGTAGATGTAACCAATTTACGCTATGTTGATTCGCAACCATGGTCGTTTTCATCTTCTTTAATGATGGGGTTTGTAGCTGAGGTAGAGCATACGGCATTTCAGGTAGATGGCGAAGAAATTAAAGATGCGGGTTGGTTTTCGGCAGAACAACTATATGAGAGTGTTTCAAAAGAGGAACTCACGCTTTCAAGACCAGATTCTATCGCCAGATTTTTAATAGAAACCTGGGCGAATAACAATATAAACAAAGTGCTATGAGAATAATTGATAAACCTGTACCAGGTGAGTTTCCTGCTTATTCTCACATATACATAGACTTGTTGAAGGATGACGGCAAGATTTTGAATCATTTGTGGAATAACTTCATAGCAATCAAAAACTTTATATACAATCTGCCGGAAGAAAAATTGTACCATAGGTATGCTAAGAATAAGTGGACTATTAAAGAAATTCTGGTACATATTATTGATGATGAACGTATTTTTTCTTACCGGGCATTGCGGTATGCAAGAAATGACAAAACGTCTTTACCGGGATTCGAAGAAAATGAGTATGCAATTTATTCTAAAGCTAACGATCGAAGTTTAGAAAGTATATTTGATGAATATGAGATGGTAAGAAAATCGACCATAGCCCTTTTTAAATATTTACCAGATGATTGTTTTATGAGAAGTGGTGTATCTGACGGAAATATTAATAAAAGAACCGTCAGGGGATTAGCATATCATATAGCGGGACATGAATTAAGACATTTTAATATCATAAAAGAACGGTATTTAGATATAAAACCGGAATAGTTTAGATGTCAAAATTGTAACTAAGAACTAAAAAAATATACGATGTTTATTATCAATTTTAATTTTGTTAAACCAATAGAAGAAGTTAATCGTTTTACTGAAGCCCATCGTAGTTATATTTCAAAACAATACAGGACAGGGAAATTTATAATAGGAGGGCCTAAATCACCTCGAAATGGAGGAATTGTAATTGCAAATTGTGAGTCTGAAGAAGAAGTTTATAGAATCTTAGATAAAGATCCGCTAATACAAAAAGAAGTAGCAGAATATAGTATAATAGAGTTCACTCCTGTAATGAGTACAACAGGTTTAGATCATTATCATAAATAAGAACATAACGATGAGATTTGTGTGGTATATCGTTATAATAACTTAGAAAGTGCAATAACTCCTTTTTTTAAATGCTCTTCAGATAATGACGCATACCCTAAACGGAAACCATGTATGGGGTTGATAAAACTAAATTTATTAGGTGTAATAATATCTATACCTTGCATGTTTAGTTTTTTGGCAATCTGAAAAACATCTACCTCTTTTTTAGGCACCAACCAAAAAGCAAGCCCTCCATCTGGTTTACTAAAAGATACTTTTTCTTTTAGATATGTATGAAGTAAGGTTTCGAAATAGTCTCTTTTGGCTTTGTATATTGTCGAGGTTTTTTTTAGATGACGTTTTACTTCTCCGTCTTTTATTAGTTGTAAAATAGCTTGCTCCATGATATTATCACCTTGTACATCAATAATTTTACGAAGATCTCCTGCCTTTTTTATAAAACTTTGGCTTCCCACCAAATAACCAATACGCAGAGCAGGTGCAATGATCTTACTTAATGTTCCTATGTAAATAAAATGTTGAACGTTATCAAAACTAGAAATCGGTAAAACAGGCCTGTATCCAAAATGGAATTCATTATCATAATCATCCTCAATGATGGTAAACCCATATTGATTAGATAATGAGATTAACTCTAAGCGTCTTTGCAGGCTCATTGTTACAGTTGTAGGAAACTGATGATGAGGAGTTGTGTATATTGCTTTTATCTTTTTATGCTTTTTTAAATAATACTTTACATCATCGATACTTAGCCCTTGATCATCTATCGAAACAGGAAGAAGATTGGCTCCAATACTTTCAAAAGCTCGCCATGCTGGTTTATAACCTGGATTTTCTATTAGTACAAAATCATCTTTTTCTAATAAACAATGACTTGTTAAATACATTGCCATTTGGCTACCTCTTGTGATGCAAATTTCATGAATTGAAATATTCATCCCACGCTTAAAATTTAGCATTTGTACCATTGCATTTCTAAACTCAGAATCCCCTAGTTCACTACTGTACCCCATCATTTGCCAACGAGCTTTGCGATTAAAAATTTGCCTGTATGCTCTTGCTAATGCTATGGTAGGAGCAAGTCTACTATCCGGAAACCCATCATCAAAAACAATTAATGGTTTTGATGAATGCTCATCATCAATAGTATTTTGCCTATATACGCTTTTATGTTGGTTCTGTTTAGGAAAAACATTAGCCACAAATGTTCCTTTTCTTTCTTTAGAAACAAGCCACCCTTCTGCGATTAAGACATTTAAACCTTCAACAACCGTATTTCTGTTTACTTTTATTAATTCTGCTAATTGTCTGCTTCCTGGCAAGGCCTGGTTTTTATGTAATTGCTCATTTTTAATTGCATTAATAATAGCATCTGCAATTTGTAGATATATAGCTTTCTTACTAGTAAGATCGATTTTAATTTGAAGTTCCCAAGGTCTAAGCATCTGGACTATCTATTTATGTATTTTCTGTACCATAAAGATAGTCCAAATATGAAATACTTTTACATTGTAATAATACAATGAACAAAAAATTAGAAAACAATGGAAACTAAAGAAAAAAAATTCAGTTCAAAAGATTTTCATGAAACTTTTGCAAGACCAAAATTTGTAATGCCCGATACATTAATACATAAAAATGTAGAAAATGCAGGGGTACACGATCAGTTCTCTACAGAAAGAAAACATCCTGTTTTTTTTATAGATCTACCTAGTAAAAATGTAAGTATGACGATTGGAGGTTTGTTACCAGATCAAATGACAAATAAACATAGGCATACGTATGAAACATTATTGTATGTAATCGAAGGAGAAGGGTATACCGAAATAGAAGGTGTGAGAGTGGATTGGAAAGCAGGAGATGCTGTTTATATTCCCAGTTGGACCTGGCATCGTCATAAAAATTTGAGTAGTACAAAAAATGCAAAATACATTGCCAGCGAAAATGCGCCACAACTTCAAAACTTAGGTGTAGCACTTCGTGAAGAAGAAGGTAGAGATTTATAATCATCAAAAAAAATATATATTATGAAAAATGTACCATTTAAGGGTGTGATTGCTTATCCAATAACACCATTTGATACTAATGAAAAGGTAGATATTGATTTGTTTAGAAAACTTTTAGAACGATTAATAAGAAATGGATCTCACGGTATTGCTCCTTTAGGAAGTACAGGTGTACTTCCTTATCTTACGGATCAGGAAAAAGAGGCAATAACCGAAGCAACAATTCAGCAAGTGAATAAACGGCTTCCTGTTTTAGTTGGAGTTTCGAATCTAACAACAGAAAGAACAGTGCATCATGCTAAGTTTGCAGAAAAAGCTGGTGCTACAGCAGTTATGATCATCCCAATGAGTTACTGGAAATTGACAGATGATGAGATCGTTCGGCACTACGACACGGTAGCAAAACAGATTTCTATTCCAATTATGGCCTATAATAATCCAGCTACAAGTGGAGTAGACATGTCACCTGCATTACTAAAACGTTTGCTAGAAATCCCTAATGTTACCATGATTAAAGAAAGCACAGGTGATGTGCAACGTATGCACTATTTAAGAAAAGAATTGGGGGAAGATGTAGCTTTTTATAATGGTTCGAATCCTTTAGCATTAGCCGCTCTTTCTGCAGGAGCAACGGGTTGGTGTACTGCAGCTCCAAACCTTATTCCCGAACTTAATATTGCGTTGTATGATGCCATTCGGGAAAATGATTTACAACATGCGCAGAACATGTTTTATAAACAGATCAATCTTCTGAAATTTATAGTTAACAAAGGACTACCAAGAGCGGTTCAGGCAGGTTTAACTATGTTAGGAGAAGAGGGAGGAAATTTGAGAAGCCCATTAAAGCCTTTGACTGATATAGAAAAGAGGGAACTAAAAATCATTTTAGAAAAATCGAAGCATGGTATTGAAAAAGTAATGGGGTGAAGTAAAAGAAAAATAGAATAACTTTAAACAAAATAAACTAAGAACGAACAATATTGCTTAGACTAAATTAATAATACTAGTCTTGGATTTGCAAGCGTTATTTTACTATTTTTAGAATAATTATAAAAAACAATCGATATGAATCTTACGCTTTGGATTTCATTTATAGGAACAGTTTTCATTATTGGGGTAACTCCTGGGCCAAGTGTACTACTTGCTTCTGCTAATAGTATGAATTACGGAACAAAAAAAACAGTTGGAACTATATTAGGGGACTTATCTGCAAACACTATACAGATACTTTTGTCTTCGCTGGGGTTAGCATCTATTGTTATTTCTTCGGGAGAAATTTTTAGCCTGATAAAATGGATTGGTGTTGGGTATTTGATATATATGGGAGTGACAAAAATTATTTCAAAACCAAATGTCGAACAATTCAAAAAGAAGAATAGGGAAAAAAGTTTTTTAAAATTATATAGTGAAGGTTTTTTTATGTCGGCATCAAACCCAAAAGCAATTGTTTTTTTTGCTGCATTGTTTCCTTTGTTTATTGATGAAAGTCTTGCTTTTGCACCTCAAGTACTCTTGTTGGGAATAACTTATCTAGTAATTGATGGAATTAGCCTTTTTATGTATGTTAGATTTGCATCCAGACTAAAAAAATACCTTGAAAATAAAGAAAAGGTTCACTTGCAAAATAAAATTATAGGGACTCTATTAATTTTTAGTGGAGTACTATTATCTATGGTAAGGCGAACTAATACTTAATAGATAGCTTTTATTTAAACAGCTAGACTAATGTTATAATCCTTTTAACTGAGCGTCTCGAACTTTTTTAAACAAATTAGAAGAGTACACAAAATCAGTTACTGCCTTATTATCGGTTTTAAATATTTGGGTCTTGTCACCTTCCCATTCTAAATTCCCATTTTTAAGAAAAACGATTTTTTCTCCGATCTCCATTACCGAGTTCATATCATGGGTGTTAATTACAGTAGTGATATTGTATTCTTCGGTAATTTCTTTAATAAGATTATCTATCACAATAGCCGTTCTAGGGTCAAGCCCAGAGTTAGGTTCATCACAGAATAAATATTTTGGTCGTGTTACTATAGCACGTGCAATAGCAACACGTTTTTGCATTCCACCACTAATTTCTGAAGGTAGTTTTTTCTCAGCATTTTCAAGATGTACACGATCTAAAACCTCATGAACTCTTTCTAACATTTCTTCTTTTTTCTGTTTGGTAAACATCATTAGAGGAAACATTACATTTTCTTCTACTGTCATAGAATCAAATAGAGCGCTGCCTTGAAAAACCATTCCCATTTGTTCTCTTAGGTCTCTTTGTTGTTCTTCATTGAGTTCAGAATAAGTACTGCCATCATAGCAAATAGAACCTTTTTCTGGAGTAAAAAGCCCAAGTAGACATTTCAAAAACACAGTTTTACCACTACCACTGGTACCGATAATAAGATTGGTCTTGCCTCTATCAAAGGTTGTAGTGATTCCTTTTAAAATCTCTTCTCCATTAAAACCTTTATGCAGATTAGTAACTTCTATCATTAGCTTAGTAATAATTGGGTGAGAATATAATTAGATATAACAATGGACACCGTAGTCCATACAAAAGCAGAAGTACTGGCTTTACCAACCTCTAGTGCGCCACCTTTCATATAATATCCATGAAATGATGGAATGGTTGCTAATAAAAAAGAATATAAAAAAGTCTTTATAAAAGCATACACCAGATGATAGGGAATAAACTCTTCTCGTAGTCCAGTCAAAAATTCTGCGCTAGAAATAAATCCTCCATAAACTCCAGCAACGTATCCTCCAAATACACCTACAAACATAGCTATTGCAATAATAAAGGGGTAAGTGAGCATTGCAATGATTTTAGGGAAAACTAAATAATTAAGTGAATTAATACCCATTACTTCTAATGCATCAATCTGTTCGGTTACCCTCATTGTACCAATACTTGAAGTAATAAAAGAACCTACTTTACCCGCCATGATAACTGAAATAAATGTTGGTGCAAATTCAAGTATTACAGATTGTCTTGAAGCAAAAGCAATAAGTTTTTTTGGAATTAAGGGGTTAGTAAGATTGAGCGCAGTTTGAATAGCTACAACAGCACCAATAAAAAAGGCTAGAAATATGGTTATTCCTAAAGAACCAATAATTAAATCATCTATCTCTTTAAATATCAGGTTCCGTATTACAGAACCTTTAGTCATTCGACTAAAAACGCCTTTTAACATTAAAAAATAGCGACCAATATCGTCTAAGTAAAACATGCATTATAATTAGAAAGGCTAAAATAGAAAAAAAAATATCCATAGCATTTAACCTTCTATTAAAGTTTTACATTTGTACTAATAGTATTTTAGCTATTTAAATTCAAAATATAATGACAAAAAGAATATTTCTAATCTTATTAGTTGCATTGTGCTGCATGCCTTGTAAAGCGCAAGAAGCCGTTGAGATCAGTAACTCACCTAAGCTGGTAGTTGGTATTGTTGTAGACCAAATGCGATATGATTATTTAACCCGTTTCTATAATCGATTCGGAGATAAGGGTTTTAAACGTATGATAAATGAAGGTTTTAATTGCAAAAACAATCATTTTAATTATGTGCCCACTTATACAGGCCCTGGTCATGCTTCTGTATATACAGGAACTACACCAAAAAATCATGGAATTATCTCTAATCACTGGTATGATAAATTTGGCAAAGCAATGGTATATTGCGCAAGCGATTCATTAGTTAAAGCAGTAGGATCTGATAGCGAAATGGAACGAATGTCTCCTCATCGCATGAAAACGTCTACTATAAGCGATCAAAATAGATTGCATACACAATTAAAAGGAAAAACAATAGGTATTGCAATAAAGGACCGAGGTGCTATTCTACCAGCAGGTCATTCTGCGAATGGTGCATATTGGTTTAGAGGTAAAGATGAAGGGAAATGGATAACAAGTACCTATTATCGTAATGAATTGCCAGATTGGGTTAAAAAATTTAATACCTCTAACCAGGCAGAATCTTACTTAAAAGTATGGAATACTCTTTATGATATTAATACATATGCAGAAAGTGGTCCGGATCAGAATGAGTTCGAGGGCGGATATAAAGGTAAAGAAACAGCTACGTTTCCTTATGATTTAGGAAAGCTAAAAGATCAAAATTCTGGATATGATATTATTAAATCATCAGCTTATGGAAACAGCTTAACCACCGACTTTGCAATTGCTGCAATTGAAGGAGAGCAACTGGGAGCAGATAAGACTACTGATTTTCTTACAGTGAGTTTTTCTAGTACAGATTATGTCGGACATAATTTTGGAGTGAATTCTAAAGAAATTCAAGATACATATTTACGATTAGATAAAGATTTAGAACGTTTTTTTGATGCTTTGGACACTAAAGTGGGTAAAGGGCAATATACTGTTTTTCTTACAGCAGATCATGGAGCTGTACATGTACCGTCATATTTGAAATCGGTTAAAATTCCTGCAGGTTACTTTGATAGAGATGCATTTACAACCAAAGTTAAAGCATTTGTAAAAGCACAATTTAAGGTAGATGGATTGATCGAAAATATATCAAATAACCAAGTGTTCTTTAAATATAATGTATTGAAAAAGAATGCAATATCTGCTGAGAAGCTAGAGAAAGCACTCGCTCATTATATACTTCAGGAAAATCAAATTGATAAAGTGTTTACAAGAAACCAGTTAGAAACAGGTGAATATGTTACGGGTATAGCAGCATTGATTCAAAAAGGGTATAATCAAAAAAGAAGTGGTGATGTGGTATATGTAATGGATCCTGCTACGATATCTTATTCTAAAACAGGTTCAACTCATGGGAGTGGTTTAACCTATGATACTCATGCTCCTTTATTGTTTTTTGGACAAGGAATACAAAAAGGAAGTACAACTCAAGAAACATATATCCCGGATATTGCACCTACTATCTCGGCTTTATTAGGAATTGCTTTTCCTAACGGAGCCACAGGAAAAGTGCTATCCTTTGTGTTAGAGTAGGGATTATCCTTTTAATTTTTGATATATGGATTGTGCACTTTTAACTGCACCTTCCATATATCCTCCAAATTGGATTGCGGTTTCAGCCCCAGCAATAAATAAGTTATCGTCAAAAAATTCATTTTGGTAAACAGAATGGCCATTATTTTGATGAGGAAAGATAAAATGTTGAGAATCCTTAAAGGTATTGGAGTCTTTTCTCCAGATTTTTTCCTTATACTGGGTGTATTCTAAAGCATCATTACCAAAGAGTTTTTGGAGTTGATGTATTACTTTGGATTTTCTGTTCTTTTCGGTCTCCAGATGCATTTCGTTTTGTAAAAAGCCTTTTAGAGCATATTTGGTGTTTCTATTATCTGAATGATCATATAATTCTGTTATGGGGCCTACATTACTAAATACAGTTCCTGAATATTTGTTTTCCTTCCAAAATGGTCTTTTGTATGAAATCCCGAATTTTATAGCATCTCCCATCCAGGTATGGGTATTGTTAGCTATTTCGATAATATTATCAGGTAGAGAAGGATTAAATTGTATAGTGTTTACAAGAAGCATAGGTGGTACTGTAGATACTACTTTATGCGCATGATAGTTGTGGTTTGCAGTATTAATTTCAAATTCATTTTTAGAATAACTAATGCCCGTTATTTTTTCATTTAAAATAAGTTCTTTTTTAGTTAGAGAAGAGGCCAAAGTGTTAATCAAAGCAATAGTTCCTCCTTGTATTCGATAACTTGGTTGCTGATCGGATGGCAATTGTATTTGTTGAGGTGGGGTAGTAGATAGAGATTCAAACAGGGCAGTCCCTTTCATAAATTGTTCAAAAACAGGAAGTTTTAATTCTTCTAATACTTTTAACAACTCTTGATGCTGGATCCCTATCCAGGTAGCTCCCATTTCGATTGGGGTTTCATCATTAGTAAGAATTGTATGTATTCTACCTCCAATTCTACTTCTGGCTTCGATGATTTTAAAAGAAATAGATGACTTCTTTAATTTATAGGCTAGTAATAACCCCGTTAGTCCGGCGCCAATTATAAGTACTTCTGATTTCATTATGGTTAAATATGAAGAGTAAAGCCTCTTTTTTGAGACTTTACTCGGGTATTATTTTATGAATTTACAATTCTTGTTTTTTAGTAAGGCAAGTGATAGTAGTAATACTATATGGAGCTAGCCTTATGCGATTGGTTAATTACGTCCAGCTATTACACCACCATCGGTATCCCATATTGCACCGGTTACCCAGGAAGCTTTATCTGATAATAGAAAAGTTATGCTATTTGCAATATCTTGCGGAGTTCCATTTCTTCCTATAGGATGAAAATTATTAAACCCTACCAATGCTTTTTTTGCTTCTTCGGCACTTCCAAAGACACTATCATAAACTGGGGTTTCGACTACAGCAGGTGATACTGCATTTACTCTAATCCCGTGATCTGCCAACTCCATAGCCAGATGTTGAGTAAGAGTGTGTAGCCCTGCTTTCTGCATAGAATAGGCAGAAGAAGGAGTCGCTTTTACAGCTTGTTTTGCCCACATCGAACCGACATTTACAATGGCCCCGCTATTATTTTCTTTCATTTTTTTAGCGGCAGATTGAGTAATAAAAAAGAAACCTCTATTAAGATCTTGGTAAGAATCATAATCCTCTACTGTATGATCCAAAAATGCTTTTGGTCCAAAGATTCCGGATGCGTTTACGAGATAATCTAAACGATCCAATCCAGAAATGGTATCGGTTAATTCATTTACACTAGCGGCATTTGTAATATCCACCTGGTGCTTAATTACGTTATCTGCATCTGGTATTTTGGATATATTCCTCCCTACTACATGCACTATTGCACCTCCTTCGATTAGAGTATTTACGGTGGCTTTACCAATTCCACTAGTTCCGCCAACAACTAAGGCTGTCTTGTTTTTAAATGTTGTCATTTCTATTGTTTTTAAGATTAATAAAATTAGACAGACAAGTCTGTCTATAGTTGATGAAATTTTTTTAGTTCACGATGCTTTTACAAAGAGATAGACCTGTGTCTATTGGCCATTGATTCTGGTGTAACTTACTTTCAGAAATAGAACTTTCATATATTAAATAAATTCTTTTGGCGAGTGCTTCATTTTCTGAAGCTGTATTTTGACTGTAGTTCTGCTCTACCAGTTCTTTTATGAATTCAATAAATTCTTCTTTTTGTTTTTGTATCTCTTTTCTAATTTTTTCGTTTTCTCTTGGGATTTCAGCAATAGTATTTACACACCAGCACCCATTAAAATCTTTTTCAGAAAAGAATTCTACGAGAAAATGAAATAAAGCATAAAGTTGATCTTTTCCTTTTTTGGCGTTGCCTACAAAGGTTTTTATATTTTTTGTAAATAGATCATTTCTAAACCTTAGATAGGCAAGGCAAATATCTTCTTTTGAGGCAAAATGGTTGTATAGTGTTGCTTTTGCTATACTTGCTTCTTTTATGATTTCATTTATACCAGTACGATTATATCCTTTTTGGTAAAAGAGATCAGAGGCAGTTTCTATGATATGTTGTCTTACTAAAGAGTGTTTCACGATACAAAACTACAAAATAATTTTAAAAATAGACAAGTCTGTCTGTTTTTAAATCAAAATTATTCTGAAGAGGAGTAAAAACGGGTAGTTTATTTAAAGCAAATCCGCAAATTCTACTACTGTAGAATTTGCGGATTTGTATTTTTTTAAAGAATAAGAAATTAATCTTAGATACTTAATTCGTTAAAAACTTCTACAAGTTTAGGATCAGATGGCCTTGGTGCACTTGCACTTACAATTTTACCTTCAGGATCAATTAAGATAAATCTTGGGATTCCTCTTATACCATAATCTACAATAAATTGAGATCCCCAATCGTTGTCTGCGAATAATTGAACTCCACCTAATTCTTTTTCTTTAACCATTGCTCTCCAGGCATCGTGTTGTGGTTTTTTATCTACAGAGATACTTACAAATTCGATATTTTTATTGTGATATTGTTTTTCGATTTTCTTTAGATGTGGGATTTCTGCTTTACATGGTCCACACCAGGTAGCCCAAACATCAATGTATATATATTTTCCTTTAAGATCACTTAATGAAGTTGTACCTCCTTTATAATTTTCGTAATTATTAAATACAGGAGACTCATTACCTTTAACCAGCACTTTTATTTTTTCGAATTTATTAGTTAATTCACTTTTAAATTCTTCATCGTCTGAGGCTGCCATAAGCATATCATACAATTCTGCTGCATTCTCATTTCTTGGAGATACTTGATATGCCATGTTCTTCATAAAAGCATTTCTAATATTTTTACTTTTTATTTGAGCCAAATTCTCCATCATTGCTTTATCCATAGAAATACTATCCTTGGCTGCTTTTTCTTGAGAAATTCTATAGAAAACATCAGAACTTAATCTTTTATAAGCGCTAGATTTCTCATAATCTTCTGCATTGTCAATATCAAAATCTTTTAACTCATCCAAAAAACCTTCTGGAGTTTTATAGTCTTCTTTTTTGGCATAATGACTATGAGTCGATTGATAATTATTTAGCATTGCTAAATATTCATAGTGATTATCCTTAGTTTGAGTAGTTACAAATTCGGGATCTAAATCTTTATATTTTTTAATCGCATCATTTTTAGCTTGTTCATTTTGCGACACTAATTTTTTAAATTCATCTACCTCACTAATAAAGAGTTTTTTATACCCTTCTGGGCCACCAGCAAAAAGGCTTTCCTCTATTAAGGCTCTTTCTGCCAGATAGTTGTTGGCATCTGCAGCGGTACCTGTGTATTTTATGGTTTCATCAAATTGCTTAGTGTCTATTGTTAATTCTAGTTGATCCCCATGATCTAAATACAAGGGTGACCTTTCGCGGCCAATCATAAAACGATAGGAGCCTTTGGATTCAATCTTTAAAGTATCAGAGAATGTCCCATCTTCATTAATCGAGATTACTTTTTTGAAATCATTACCATTTCCGAATACATTAATCTCATTTTCTACGGCATTACTTACCTTTCCAGAGAAAAGCACGTAATCTACTTTTTCTGCTTTACTTTCTTTATTACAGGAAGCTAAGCATAATATGCAACTTAATGCCCAAAGAAGTTGTTTGATTTTCATGAAATTATTTTTTAAAAAATTAATGGTTCAATGTAAGAATAATTTATTGTAAAAAAGTTAAAGAAGTACTAGTTTTTCTAATTAGAGCTATTCGCTATATGAGTTTCTTTTTCATTTTTTTCCAACGAAGTTTACGAATAAAATCTCCTTCTTTTTCAGAAACAAGGAATACTTCTTTTCTTGCTTTTGCTTTATAATACCCTGTTAAATAATCATTGATCAGGCTTGGTCGTTTTTTAAGTAGAGCCAACTTTATAGAGGCAATTAGTGTAATCCAAAACCCGTATCTCATTTTATACATGGCTTCACCATGTACGTATTTTGTGTTTTTATTATAGTTTTTTCCTGTAGGTTTAAGGTGTTTTACAATCAAACTATGAGATGTTTTGGTTTTCCATCCATGATATTGAGCTAATAATACATCTAAGGTATCCCAGCCAATTGATTTTTTAAGCCCATTAATAGCTTCAAAACATTCTTTTCGATATGCTTTTATTGGTCCTCGAACATGATTCTTGTCTGCAATATGCTCATATATCCATTTTTTCTTTTTTTCGATGTATAGGATGCCAGAAGCTATACCGATTTTTGAATCAGACTCAAAAACTTCAGCGATACTTTTTAAGTAGTTTTTTTGAAAAATCAGATCGGCATCAAATTTACAAATGATGTCATAATTAGTATCCAAAGCCTGAAAACCTTGATAAAAAGCATTAATCACTTTGCTTCCGGGCATATGCTCTTTAGAAGAATTACTGATATTGATCAATGATATAAAATGATACTTATCTGTAAATTTATTTATAATATTTACAGTATTATCTGTAGAATTATCATTTACTACCACTATTTTTTGAGGAAGCAATGTTTGTGAAACGAGAGAATCAAGAGTTTCTTTGATAAATCGTTCCTCATTATGAGCTGGTATGATAATAGATATATTCAAAAAAAATAATTTTAGGTTTCCGTTTGGGCTTTACTATTATAAGATCATATTAAGATTTTTTTACCCTCTCTGCATATACAATATAATATCTGGGAGTAAAAAGTCTTAATAAAGGACGTAGTCCAATTTTTTTAACGGGATGTGCCCACTTGTTTCTTGCTTTAATTTCCCAACCTGCTTTTTCGAGTAACCAATCAAATTGCCAATCTTCAAATTCGTGATAATGTCTATCCCAGTGATCAGTTTTACTACGATATGCCGAAGAAAACCATAACTTTAAAGGGATAGAGGCGACCAATTTATCAGCTTTGATGTCACGTAAAACATTAAAAGGGGCGATAAGGTGCTCAAAAATTTCGAAAGCAGTAACAATTTGGATATCTTCTTTTTGTACAGCTTCTGTGTTGAGGTCTAGATCTTCGCCAGAAGTGTTTGATACTGTATATCCTTCTTTTTCCATAAACTCTACAAAAGGATTTCTAACACCCAAATCCAGAACAGTACCTGGGGCAGGGGTATTTTCTCTAAGAAATTCTAAAGTTTTTTGGTATCGTCGGTGAGGAAAATTTCCTTCGTACATAATAGTCAAATCAGTAATTATATTGTAAAAATAGACAATTACCCAGATTACTATCTGCACATCCAAGAGAATTTTACAAAAGGTTTAAAATTGGTATAAAAGAGTATTAATGTTCATCCCTGCGCCAACACTGGCAAATAGCAAAATGTCTCCTTCTTTAATGGATTGGTTTTTTACTTTACCATTTAAAATAAGGTCATATAGAGTAGGAACAGTAGCAACACTACTATTTCCTAGCTTTTGAATAGTCATGGGCATAATACCATCTGGTACTTCCTGGTCGTATAGATCATAGAATCTTTTTACAATAGCTTCATCCATTTTCTCATTAGCTTGATGAATGATAATTTTTTTGATATCTGTGATGTTAATATCAGTTTTGTCAAGGCAGACTTTCATTGCTTTTGGTACTTGATTTAAAGCAAATTCATATATTTTTCTCCCATGCATTTTGATGTATCTGGTATCATCATTAGAGATGTTATTGTTTGTTTTTCCGAAGAATAGAAAATTACTTTCTTCAAGTGTATGAGAAGCGCTTATTGAAGAAATTATCCCTCCTGGTTTTTTTGTTTTTTCTAGTATCACGGCTCCAGATCCATCAGAATAAATCATAGAATCCCGATCATGTTTATCTATAACACGAGATAAAGTTTCTGCCCCAATAACAAGACATTTTTGAGCCATATTACTTTTTATATATGATTGGGCTTGTATGACTCCTTCTATCCAACCAGGGCACCCAAAAAGCAAATCATATGCAACGCAGTACGGGTTTTTTATTTTTAATTTATGTTTTACTCTTGCTGCAAGACTAGGGACAGTATCTGCCTGAGAGGAGTTTTTGTCTACATCGCCAAAATTATGGGCTACAATAATATAATCAAGGGTTTCAGGATCAATTTTTGAGTCTATAATTGCTTTTTCTGCGGAAAGAAATGCTAAATCAGAAGTGTTTTGATGGGCAGAGGCATATCTACGTTCTTCAATACCAGTAATTTTTTTGAACTTATCAATTATAGCGGTAGTGTTATGTTCGATTAAGACCTTGTTTTCGGTAAAGAATTCATGATTGATAAAGTCGTTGTTTTTTTCAATTTCATTAGGAATATAGCTCCCTGTACCCGTTATTTTGATATTCA
Source organism: Aquimarina macrocephali (assembly GCF_051627225.1). Lineage (NCBI taxonomy): Bacteria > Pseudomonadati > Bacteroidota > Flavobacteriia > Flavobacteriales > Flavobacteriaceae > Aquimarina > Aquimarina macrocephali. The sequence continues at coordinate 628,209 of NZ_CP151795.1, read as the reverse complement.
TTGTACCCAATTATATATTATGGAATGGTAAGGTACACAATAAGAATCATTTTATTATGCGCGCATAGCAGATACTACGATGCCCAACCTTTTTTGTTATGTATTTGATTAAACCTTGATTGTGTATTAGAAAATCTATTACAGCCTAAATCTGCTTCGAAATATACCACTGTACTTACCAATTTTTTAATGCATAATCCAAATTTATAATCAATAAAGCCTATTCTATTTTTAGTTGCATAACCGTTACGATGGATAAGGCTCTTGTTTTGATAAGGTGTGCTTTTTCTCCTTTAAAATTGCGATCCACTGTTTTGTGAAACAGTGATAGCCAAGTATCGAAATGGATTTTTTCTAACTTTTTTTTACTGCTTAAGTTTTTATGAATCTGCATCACATTCTTTTTGTAATTTCCTGTTCTAAATAATTGTTGTTCCCAAAAATCTGTGATTTCCGGAATATGTTCTTCGAGATTAATTTTTGCAATTTTGGTAAAAAAGATACCAATAGCAGGATCTGCAAAAGCGTCTTTATAAAAAGCGTTCATTAAGAATTCTATGTCTTGTCTTGAAGTGATATCTTTCATAGGTTTGCTGTGCAGTTTTAAAAAATTACACTTATTTTCTAATCATAGCATGGTTAACGAAAAAGAGGTAACCATAAAGTCACCTCTTTCATTTATGGGATAATAGTTTTTTTAAGCTTCTGTTTCCATATACTCTTCAATAGGAGCACATGTACAAATTAAGTTTCTATCTCCATATGCATCATCTACACGACGAACAGATGGCCAAAACTTGTTATCGGCTACATATGATAATGGATATGCTGCTTGCTCTCTCGAATACGGGAAATCCCAAGAGTCTGCTGTAAGCATAGCCATAGTATGCGGCGCGTTTTTCATTACATTATTTGGATTATCAGCTGTAGCTTCGGCTATTTCCTTGCGTATCGAGATCATTGCATCACAAAAACGATCTAATTCTGATTTACTTTCACTTTCGGTAGGTTCGATCATAATAGTTCCTGCTACCGGGAAAGAAACCGTTGGAGCATGAAATCCATAATCCATAAGTCGTTTTGCAATATCTGTAACCTCTATACCATTTGTTTTAAATGGTCTACAGTCTATAATCATTTCATGAGCAGCTCTTCCTTTTTCTCCTACATACAATACATTGTAATGCCCATCTAAGCGTTCTTTGATATAATTAGCATTCAAAATAGCATATTGAGTAGATTCTTTTAAACCATTTACTCCAAGCATAGTAATATATCCATAAGAAATCAAACATGCCAGAGCAGATCCCCAAGGAGCTGCAGAAATTGCTGTTATTGCCTGATCTCCTCCGGTAGTGATAATTGGATTGCCTGGTAAAAAAGGGACTAGCTGTTGTGCAACACAAATTGGGCCAACACCAGGTCCACCGCCACCGTGAGGTATAGCAAAGGTTTTGTGCAAGTTAAGGTGACATACATCTGCGCCTATTGCACCAGGATTGGTTAAACCAACCTGTGCATTCATATTGGCACCATCCATATATACTTGTCCGCCATTATCATGAATAATTTGAGTGATTTCTCTAATCCCAGATTCATATACTCCATGTGTAGATGGATAGGTAACCATTAAAGCAGCAAGGTTATCTTTATATTTTAATGCTTTTTCTCTTAGATCATCTATGTCAATATTACCTTCTTCGGTAGCTTTGGTAACAATTACTTTCATTCCTGCCATTACTGCAGAGGCAGGATTAGTGCCATGAGCAGATGAAGGAATCAAACAAATATTACGATGATGATCTCCATTCGATTCGTGATATGCTCTAATTACCATTAACCCGGCAAACTCTCCTTGTGCACCAGAGTTTGGTTGTAGAGAGGTAGCTGCAAATCCTGTGATTTCTGTAAGTTGTTCTTCGAGTTTTTTTAGAACTTCTTGATATCCCTGAGCTTGGTATACTGGGGCAAAAGGATGAATATTTCCCCATTGTGGATCACTAAGAGGTAACATTTCTGCCGCTGCATTAAGTTTCATTGTACAGGACCCCAACGGAATCATAGAATGATTTAATGACAGATCTTTTCGTTCTAATTTTTTAATATAACGCATCAATTCTGTTTCAGAATGGTAAGAATTGAATACTTCATTTGTTAAAAACTCTGTATTACGTTTTAGATTTTTATCTATGGTATTTGAATTCTTAATTTCCTGAATAGGAGTATATTCTTTTCCTGCAATTTTCGCAAAAATTGATAGGATCGTATTTAAATCTTCAATTGTTGTTGCTTCATTTAAAGAAATTGAAGCTGTTTCTGAATCTGGATAGAAGAAATTTACTTCACTAGCTTCGGCAATTTCTTTTATTTTGGTTGTATCACCTTGTATGCGAATGGTATCAAAATAAGCTGTGTTAAGTTGATTGAAACCTAATTTTTCTAATTCTGCACTTAATGTTACTGCCGATGCATTAACTTTTGAAGCGATATAACCTAGGCCTTCCGGACCGTGATATACACTATACATTCCGGCCATAACGGCTAAGAGTACTTGTGCAGTACAGATATTAGAAGTTGCTTTATCTCGTTTAATATGTTGTTCACGGGTTTGCAATGCCATTCGTAATGCACGACTTCCATTTAAATCTTGAGTGACCCCTATAATTCTTCCAGGGATAGTTCTTTTATATGCTTCTCTTGTAGCAAAAAAGCCAGCATGTGGTCCACCATATCCAAGAGGAATCCCAAAACGTTGTGTAGTTCCTACGACAACATCTGCGTCAAAGCTTCCCGGAGATTTTAATGATACTAAGCTTAATATGTCTGCAGCTACAGCAACTTTGATTTCTGCTAGGTGAGCTTTTTCAACAAAATCAGCATAATCATATACTTGACCTGATTTACCTGGGTATTGCAAAATAGCACCATAAAACTCGGTCGAAAAATCAAATTGTTGATGATTTCCTACTACCAATTGAATATCAAGAGGGATTGCTCTTGTTTGTAATAAGGAAAGTGTTTGAGGTAATATTTCTTCTGAAACAAAAAACTTGTTTACATTATTTTTTTTCTGATCTCTGGATCGTACAGCGAATAACATAGTCATTGCTTCTGCAGCAGCTGTACTCTCATCTAATAAAGAGGCATTAGCTAATTCCATACCTGTAAGATCACAGATCATGGTTTGATAATTTAACAAAGCTTCTAATCGACCTTGTGCAATTTCTGCTTGATAAGGTGTGTATGCGGTATACCATCCCGGGTTTTCAAGGATATTACGTTGTATAACTGCAGGTAAACTAGCTTCGTGATATCCTAAACCGATATAGGTTTTGAATACTTTATTTTTTGCAGAAAGCTTTTGTATATGTGCAGAATATTCTTGTTCGCTCAAGGCAAAATCTAGATTTAACGATTTTTTTAAAAGAATATCATCAGGAACAGTTTCATATATTAATTGTTCTAAAGAATCTGCTTTAATTGTGTTTAACATCTCACCTAGATCTTTTGTTGAAGGACCTATATGACGTAGTTTAAAGGAATCGGTTTTCATAGCGAAAAAAAACAGTTGAAATTGAGATTTCAAAAATACATATTTAATTGCTAAAACTTTCACAATTAATTAACCTAGACCTATCAAGTTTTTAACCAAATTCGGGTTTTGTTAACACATAACCCCTATTAAGTAACGTGAAAACCTTAAAAAGCATATTCAGATTCTATATTAACGGCAGTATTCATGTTGCTTTAGCTATATGTGCTTTGGTGCAAATTACCTTTATGAAATATGGAATATCTGGTCAATTTACCTATATCCTTTTTTCTTTTTTAGGTGCTATTATGGCATATAATTTTGTGAAATATTCTAAAGTCTCTAAACTTTACCACAAAAGATTGACCAAATCAATGAAAGGGATTCGTGTTTTGACCATTCTTTCTTGTTTGTCCTTTATCTATCTTTCGTTTAAGGTGTCGATTGATACGTGGATATATATGGCTCCATTTATAGCACTTACTGTTTTATATGTTGTACCGGTTTTTCCTAACAAGAAGAACTTAAGGAGTCTTGCAGGGGTGAAAATCTTTATTATAGGTATGATATGGGCTGGTATGACTGTACTGGTTCCATTAGTACATGTTAATGGAAATTTAGATTCAAATTTTTTAATAGAAATGGTTCAACGGTTTTTGTTTATCGTTGTTATGATGCTACCTTTTGAGGTAAGAGATTTGCAGTATGATAATGCAGAGTTAGAAACGGTTCCACAAAAAATTGGAGTGACAAGAACTAAGCTTTTTGGTAGTATTTTGCTGGTTATATTTTTATTGTTGACAGCCGCAAAAGATGAGTTATTATCTTCGATAGAAATTTTGAGTACAATATTGATAACTATAATAAGTCTTTTCTTTTTGTGGGGAACAGAGAAAAAACAATCAGAATATTATTGTTCTTTTTGGGTAGAGAGTGTTCCTATAATGTGGTTACTAATTCTGGTTATTCTGGAATCCTTATTTAGTTAATTCTTTTTGTATTTCTTTTTTCATAGCTTCTTTATCTGAAGCGCTGATCGATTGTGATTTAGATTTGTTGAGGGTTTTTGTGAGTTTTGTATTTCTTTTAGAATACGCCCGGGTTATTTTGCAATATACAAGACGAATGTTAAGTTTAACTATTTCTAGAAAAGAAGCTTCTCCATATTGGTTTTTATCACAAATATGTTTTGCTTCTTCACAGGATACAAGTAATTTCTTCTTATTCGTAGTTTTCATTGTACTATTTGGGTAATTCTTTTATTCGAGGGCATTATAACTATTTAGGATTACATTCTTTGTTTTAGTCGTTCTTTCATTGCTTCTTTATCAGAACGATTGATACTAATCACTTTTGGATTTTTTACCAATTTGGTTAATTTCATGTTTTTTGCAGTGTACTTTCTACAAGCTCTACAGTATATCAAATGTATGTTTAACTTTACTTTTTCCCAAAAAGTAGCTTCTTTATACTGATTTTTATCACAGAAGTGATTTGCTTCTGAACAATTTACTAATATTCCCTTTTTATTACTCATTTTTCTTAAAACCAATTTTTTTCTAGACATTCAGCCATAGCTGTACGTGCTCTATGGATGATCACCCATAGATTAGACGCAGTGATATCAAATTCATTACAAATAGCTTCAGTATCGAAACCTTGTACTGTTTTTAATTTAAAAATAAGAGCTTGTTTTTGAGGTAATTTCCCCATGCAATCATGTATGGCTAACCCTAACTCTTCGTTTTCGATCTCGCCTTCTGCATTACCATCAAAAGGATCCGCAACACGTTCTTCTAACCAGTCACCTTCAGTTTCAGAATCAGAAGTGTAGTTCATTCTTACTTCTGCTTTACCTTTATTACTATTTATTTTACGATAGTGATCAATGATTTTTCTTTTCAGAATAGAAATAAGCCAAGTACGCTCACTTGCTTCACCTTTGAAATTTTTCATGGATTTAAGTCCGGCAAAGAATGTTTCTTGCACTAAATCTTGGGCAATTTCTTTATCATCAACTCTTACAATGGTATAGTTAAATAGGTAATCACTGTACTTATCCACCCACGCATTAGGGTCTATGGTATTTGTTGACATTATATTTCCTGTTGTTATATTCTCCAAAAATAGGATAAAAAGTTGAATCCTATATATGCTTTAACGAATCAGTACTTTGTGCCTATTAATATTGAATCCTTATAAATAGCTTTTATGAACCGATTTTACTGTGTTTTTGGATTCTAAATGCAATTTTATAGATTGATTACGAGTGGTAAGAAATTGAGTAAGATGCTTTTTTAGGATTAGATGATCAAAAAAACACCTAAAACACCGTAGGGGGTTTCGTATTTGAGTATATCGATCATTTCTGTACCTGCTGGTGTTTTATGAAAAATATGCTGGTGCTTAAAAGTTTTAAAACATCCTTTGATCATTTTATCGGTAAAGTTGTTTGGATAATCATACGCTGTAATTATACTTTTGTGAATGAGATAAATTCCAAAATGCCGTCCTCTCCAGGTAACGGTTTCTCCTAATTCGATTAACCCCGAAGTTCTTCCTGCTATGGCTTTTTCTTTTTTTTTTATGCAGATATTGTGTGAAAGTCAATGCTTCTAGCTAAATCAAATACTTTTTTGACAGGAGTTTTTATTTGAGTTGTTAGTCGAATGATTGTCATAATTTTCTAAATAAGAGTAATTAACGCTGGTTTAATATCGGGATACAAGAACCGAAATCCATTATGTATAAGTTTTGAAGGAATTACATTTCTGCTCTTGAGTATAAGTTCGGTTTCTGTTTTAATAATTCTTGCTCCAAATTCTAGTATAGGTTTTGAAATAGGAATTCCGAAGGGAATTTTTGCAACCCTTCTAAGTGTTTTCATAAAGATTGAATTGGTTACTGGTTTAGGAGAAACAATATTTACCACACCTTCAATGCTAGGAGTATTTATAATAAATTCTATACTTCTTGCAAAATCTAGCTCATGTATCCAACTTAATTTTTGATTTCCGTAGCCTTGTTTTCCTCCCAATCCGATTTTGGTTAAATTAAGAATTGATGGCAAAGCTCCTCCTTTTTTACCTAGGACTATAGAGGTTCTTAATGCAATTTTTCTGGTTTTAGGAGTTTGTTGGCTAAAAAATGTTTTTTCCCATGATGTAGCGACATCAACAGAAAAACCAGTTCCTATTTCTCCATCAATTTCATCCATTTCTTTATCTAAAGAATGTCTATAGATGGTTGCGGTTGATGAATTTAGCCAGATTCTGGGAGGGTTTTTGCATTTACTTATGACTTCTCCCAAAATAGCTGTAGAGGTTACTCTTGAATTTAGAATACGATCTTTATTCTTTTGGGTGTATCTACAATCTACTGACTTGCCTGCTAAATTGATTACTATTTCTGCATTCTCTAGTTCATGTGTCCAATCTCCAGAGGTTTTTGCGTTCCAATGAATAAATTGAACATTATTTTCTATTCTACTTTTTCCACGGGTTAGAATTGTAATAGATTCTGCTTTCGTTTTAAAATATGCTATGAGTACTTTTCCAAGAAAACCTGTTCCTGCTGCTATGACTATTTTTTTCATATGTTTTCTAATTTTATTTTTCTGCAGTGATTAAATAATATCCAAAACTTTTGGTATGCAGACCAGAAAGTAGTGCAAATAGTGATCCTTTTAGGTTTTTCCAACTTTGTGGTTTTAGAGTTTCTTTTCTAAATAGTTTTTTTAACATAAACCCTGTAATTGCAAAAGGAACATGAAGAACAGAAGGCGCAACTCTAAATGATACATCCTCGACACTTACATTCTTAAAACCTATATGTTTTAAAGTCTGTTTTACTTTTTTAATACTTCCTAAACCTTCTAGACTCCATCCTTTGCAAAGTTGTTCATAGCAATAATTACTACCTATACATAATTGTTCTTCATCTTTTTTTAAGAACGCATCGGCAATCACTAGTTTAGAATTTGGTTTTAATATTCTATATGCTTCCTGTAAAGCCTCTTTACTATGCCCAGAATGACAGAAACTCTCTATAGCATAAGCTCCATCTACACTGCTAGTTTTAAAAGATGTATGACAATAGTTTTCTTCTAAAATTAACCCATTCTTATGTTGTAATCTTTTATTTCCTTCTCTAACCTGAAAAGGAGAAAGTGTTACACCAATAATATGTAGTAGAGGATACTTTCTTAATCCATACTGTATAGCGCCACCAATACCACATCCCAGATCTGCTACAAGTGAATTTTGTTTAGGAGCTTGTAAGCGATCAAAAACCTGCTGATTCATTTCGTTAAGCATTGAATCTCTTTTCAGGATATTGGTTTTAAAGGGAATATAGTATCCAAAATGCATATTGAAATCTGTACTCCAGAACTCATAATCTTCTGTTGCTTCATCATAAAACCTGATTATTTTTTCTTTTGTAGCAGATTTTTTAAGCTTTAGTTTATGTAATATGGTAAGTGTACTCATGATGATATAGTTTTATTAAAGGTTAAAAAAACCAATACAGTTATAGATTAACAATGAGGTATAAACAGTAGCAAAAAGTACAAATAGGCAATTCATAAAATAGCTACCTATTTTAAATATCTTTTTTTTCGGAATTTCATACATGGGATAATATGCTATTTGAGTTGCAACTTTACCAACCCAATATGCTGCTATTAATCCAGTTAAAGCAATCGCTAATTCAGATTGTTCTTTAAGATGGGAGGGAAGTAGGATTGCTATCAGCCCAAAAGAAAAATTAAGACCTTGAATGTACCTTCCGTACGTTTTTGCAATTTCTTGATTAAGTGGTTTTAATTGTTTTACATCGGTATACCAATCAAATACTTTATGTCTTATGTATGGATATATTAATGCAGTGAATATTTGACCAATACCACCTATAATAATTAACCAGTTCGGGATACTAAATTTCATATTTCTATAATTTTAAAGTTTCAGAAAAAATTGAAACTAACATTGAAAATAAAAAGGAGATATTCTCCTTTCTTTTGGGTGCTGTTTTTTATTTAATAAGTTTTACCAATGCCTTTGTGATCCAGTTATGATCCTGACCAATAACTCTGTTCATTAAAATATCTAATGTATCCGCCATTTCATGTAATGCTTTGGTTTGCTTTATTAATTCTTTGGTTTTTGCAGTTCCATCTTCATCGATGTTCGAAACATCTTTTAAGATTTTAATAGTTGGTTGCAACTCTCTTCTACTTCTTTCTTTGGCGATTTGCCTTGCCAGCTCTTGTACATCCTTTTCTGAGGTGAAATATTCTTTTCGTTCTCCCATTTTATTTTCTTTATATACAATACCCCAATCCATCAATTGGCGTAAGTTCATACTGGTATTTCCTCTGGAGATTTGTAATTGCTCCATGATATCCTCCATAGAAAGAGGTTCTGGAGATATTAATAATAAGGCATGGATCTGTGCCATAGCTTTATTGATACCCCATAAGGTTCCTAAAGATCCCCAGGTAGAAATAAACTTATTTTTTGCTTCATCGTAATTCATGTTACAAATATATGAAAAATTTCAAACTTTCAAAAAATATTGAAAGATTAATAATGTATTTTGAAAATGACCAATAATCCGAGTTAGCTGTATTTTAATATGATTTATTGTATGTGATATACTTAATTAGGGTGTACTAAATTGTGTTTTAGGACATCTTTTCATTGATTTAGGACATGCATATATTGTCTTGACAAGACTTTTTTGATAGTTTAGTTGGCTTAAATACACAAAAATCAACTTATGAAACTCAATAACTTACTTAGGGACATTTGTAATGCGACCCGGGATTCTTCCCGATCTTTACAATTGATCTATAACATCGCTTCACAAAAAGGACTTGGTTACTACAAGGGGTAAGATGTAAATTTTGGAATCACCTTAATTTAGGGTAAAGTACGTATCTAATAATTTGGTAGAAACAAATTTCTTTTTGTTGTTACTATAATCCATCAGAATGAGTGAAAGATCTCAAGTTTTATGGATGATAATTAATAAAACGTATTCACCTTTTATCTTCTTTATAATTGATGGATTATTACGGATTTACCTTGATTATTCTATGATAAAACGTCTTTTGTTCGACCTTGATATTATGTACTTTAGCTAAACAAACACAAATACAAACTCAACAAATTAAACTAACGATGAGAAAACTAAATCTATTTATTTTGGCGGTATCGCTAAGTGTATTGACATCATGTTTATACGCGCAGGAGCGATCAAAAATGTTTTATGCAACCATGGATGCTCATGATGCATTAAAACTAAAAGAAAATCACCCAAATGATGTTAAAATCATTAAATCTGTTAATGAGTATAGTGCAGTAATGCTAAATGCACATTCGGCAGAAGAATTGCATCACACCGGGTTAAGACATGGACCAGGATATTTTTATGAGACTTCAGAAAAAGCTGCTATAGAAGCAATAGTAAAAGCTAATTCAATTCAAAAATCAAAAAATAGTTCCTTAGCAAAAGCAGCAGTCGCTTTTGAGATTACCCAGAATCAATTGGTAAATCAAAGTTTGGGGCTGGTAAATAACTCTAATATTGATAGACAAATTAAAGAGCTTGAGAATTATGGTACTCGTTTCCATACTAAAGCTAGCGCAAAAAGAGCTTCTACAGATTTAAAAGCAAAATGGGAAGGACTTGCTGGTAGTCGTAGTGATGTATCTGTTAGGCTTGTAAATCATTCTGGGACCTCTATGCCATCTGTTATTATGACTATTACCGGTACAGAAAAACCAAATGAGTATGTGGTTTTAGGAGGGCATTTAGATTCGACATCGCCACGAAATCAGAGTGATGCTCCGGGAGCAGATGATAATGCTTCTGGTATTGCAACAATTACAGAAGTTGCCAGAGTATTGTTTAGTATGAATTACAAACCAAAAAGAACAGTTGAATTTATGGCATTTGCCGCAGAGGAAATCGGTTTGGTAGGGTCTAAAGAAATCGCGAGAGATTATAAAAATCGTAATGTGAATATAGTGAGCTATATGCAATTGGATATGACGAACTATAAAGGTTCTACACAGGATGTCTTTATTACAACAGATTCATACAATAGTACTTCTTTAAATAATTTCTTAAAGAAATTAATGGATCACTATAATGCTTCAGGAACACATAAAATTACGTATAGCAATTCTGCATGTAACTATGGATGTTCTGATCACCATAGCTTTGCACAACAGGGATATGAAACAGCATTCCCTATAGAAGCAAAATTTAGTGAGAGTAACCCTAAGATTCATACTTCTGGAGATACATCATCTAATTTTCCTACGGCAAATGCAACTCATGCAGCCAAATTTGCAAAATTAGCTCTAGAGTATCTTATAGAGATTTCTAATGCAGGTTCTGGTGGTAATCCTCCAACAGGATATTGTGCTTCTAATGGGCAAAAAACATCAGATGAATATATTGGTAAAGTTGCTCTAGGAACAATAAATAAAACCTCTACTGCAGGAAGCGGAGGGTATAGTGATTTTACAGCAGAAACGACCAACCTTTCTAAAGGAACATCACATACCATTACGGTTACACCAAAATGGTCAGGAACTAGTTATAATGAAGGATATGCTGTGTGGATTGATTATAACCAGGATAAAGATTTTGCTGATTCTGGTGAATTAGTTTGGAGTAAAGCAGCTTCAAAAACAACACCAGTGAGTGGTAGTTTTACAGTGCCAGCAGGAGCAAAAAATGGAAGCACAAGAATGAGAGTTTCTATGAAATATAATGCAATCCCTACAGCTTGTGAATCTTTTGAATATGGAGAGGTAGAGGACTATACAGTTGTTATCGGTGGATCCACTGGAGGAGATGCTCAGGCACCTTCTACTCCAGCAGGATTAGCATCGTCAAATGTAGCCCAAACTACACTAACTTTATCATGGACATCTTCTACAGATAATGTTGGAGTGACTGGATATGATGTGTATAAAGGAAATACGGTTGAAACTTCTGTTTCTGGAACCACAGCTAATATCACTGGATTAACAGCTAGTACTGCCTATACATTTAGTGTAAAAGCAAAAGATGCTGCTGGTAATGTATCTGCTGCAAGTAATGTGATAAATGTAACTACCACAGGAGGAAGCAGTGATCCTTGTGCAGGTGTCGCACCATATAACTCTTCTACAAATTACCAACCTGGAGATCGAGTAACGTATCAAGGTAATCTTTATGAAAGAACCAATAATAATGGTTGGAATCATATTGGGCCTTGTGGAGCTCTTTTTGCAAGAAGTTCTGCTGTCGATTTATTATCTGATGATAGCTTGTCTTTTGATTTTTACCCTAATCCTGTAACAGAAGGTCATATAGAGCTTACTGTTAATAATGAATTATGGAAATCAGGAAGTGTGTTGGTTGTAGATGTAAAAGGAAATATCGTACAAGAGGTGAAGCTTAAAAGTAAAGCTACTCAAATCAATACCTCAAAATTTTCTTCTGGAGTATACTTTTTGACACTTTTTAATGGATCAAAAAGTGCTACAAAGCAGATGATTATAAAATAATAATGAAGGTGTATTAAATCTTACCATATGAAGTCTGTTGAAGCTAAAAACTTTAACAGACTTCAATGGTATTTTTTTATTTAATTAATCCTGCTCGTTTTAATAATGCTTCGGGTTTAGGTTCTTGTCCTCTAAAACGTTTATAAAGAATCATTGGGTTTTCTGTACCTCCTTTAGATAAAACATGGTCCTTAAATTTGGTAGCAATCTCACGATTAAAAATTCCATTTTCTTTAAAATATTCAAAAGCATCAGCATCTAATACCTCTGCCCATTTATACGAGTAATACCCTGCAGAATACCCTCCTTGAAAAATATGCGAAAAAGCTGTACTCATACAGTTTTCGTCTACATTAGGATACAAAGATGTTGTAGAAAAAGTCTTTTTCTCGTGATCCTTTACCTTTTTGATAGCAGTAGGATCTTGAGAATGCCAAGACATATCAAGTAACCCAAAACTCAACTGGCGTAGTGTAGTCATACCTTCCATAAAAGTAGCAGACTCTTTAATCTTTTCAACCAATTCCATAGGGATTATTTCACCTGTTTCATAATGTTTGGCAAAAAGCTCCAAAGCTTCTTTTTCATAACACCAGTTTTCCATAACCTGACTTGGTAATTCTACAAAATCCCAATATACACTGGTTCCTGATAGACCTGGATAAGTAGTATTAGCCAACATACCATGCAATGCATGACCAAACTCATGAAATAGAGTAGTTACTTCATTAAACGTTAATAAAGAAGGTTTACTAGGTGTAGGTTTTGTAAAATTGCAGACAATAGAAACATGTGGCCTTATGTTTTCCTTATTTTTCCTCATTTGTGATTTATAAGAAGTCATCCATGCTCCATTACGCTTTCCTGGTCTTGGATGAAAATCTGCATAAAACAATGAAACAAAATTACCATCAAGATCTGTAACACGATACGTTTTTACCTCTTCGTGATATGTGTCTACATCATTGATTTCTTTAAATTGAAGTCCAAACAGTTTATAAGCTACAGTAAAGACTCCATCGATTACATTTTCTAACTTGAAATAAGGTTTCAGTTTTTCATCATCAAGATCAAAGAGTTTTTGTTTTAGTTTTTCAGAATAGTAGGCTCCGTCCCATTTTTGTAATTGATCAATCCCATCTAATTCCTTTGCAAAAGATTCTAGTTGTTTAAATTCTTTTTCTGCTGCAGGTTTGGCTTTCTCCAAAATTTCATTTAGAAAAGAAAATACAGTATCAGGTGTTTCTGCCATTCGTTCTTCGAGTATATAGTCGGCATGAGAGGAGTACCCTAAAAGAAGAGCGCGTTGATGTCTAAGGTTTGCAATTTTTAAAACAATATCCTGATTATCAAGATCGTCATTGTGAAATCCTTTAGACCCAAAAGCAAGAGCAAGTTTTTTTCGCAGTTCGCGATTATCAGCATAAGTGATAAAAGGAATATAACTAGGATAATCCAAAGTTATTAACCATCCTTTTTTATCTTTTGCTTCTGCCATAGATTTAGCGGCTTCTTTTGCTCCCTCTGGCAAACCAGATACATCAGATTCGTCGGTAAGCAACATCTCGAATTTATTAGTTTCGGCGAGCACGTTTTCACCAAACTTTAAGCTTAGTGTAGAAAGTTCTTTATCGATCTCTCTAAGTTTCTCCTTTTTTTCGTCAGGAAGATTAGCCCCATTTCTCGAGAATGATTTATATCTTTTTTCAAGAAGTCTGGATTGCTCTGGATTAAGATCTAATGATTCTTTTTGTTTGTATACCACTTCGATTCTTTTAAATAAATCCAGATTAAGAGCTATGTCATTACTGAATTCTGAAAGCAAAGGAGAAGCTTCTTGTGCTATTTTTTGAATTTCCTCATTGGTCTCAGCACTATTTAAATTAAAAAAGACACTGGTAACTCTGTCTAATAGCTCACCACAATATTCCAAACCCTCTATGGTATTAGAGAATGAAGGTAGTTCGGGATTAGAGACTATTGTATCGACTTGTTTTTTGGCGATAGAAATACCGTTTTTTATAGCCGGTAGAAAATGATCTGACTTTATTTCTGAAAATGGTGCAGCATCAAATGGTTTTAATAGTGGATTGTTCATTGTTGTAATGATAATTTCTTCTTATTTTTTTATTATATGTCCTTATATCGGAAAAAATAGTCTTTTGTCGAAAAACACTTCCAGGTTATGGGCGTTTTTAAGTAAACTAAATTTTATACCAATAGATTTGATTAGGTTTATTAGTATGGTCTAGTATTAAGAATAGAAGGTTATTTTTATTTGGGGTATGAATATAAATAATTATTCTAATGCAAAGACCAAATATATCGAAAGAGCTGCATTTTTGTGGCTCTTTTGTCTTCTATTTTTTGCCAAAAAACAGGTTTTTAGGCAAAAATCCTGATTTTCTGTCTGTTTTTTCGATCAAAAAGTCTTTAAAAAACACTCAATTATTGCTCTTTATCGATTATATGCGTATTTCATCGAAAATTATGAATATTTTAGCATTACTTTTATTGTGTAATTAAAGTAAGGTTTTACCTTTGTTGTAGGTTTTAAGAGTAATGGTCTTACGATGAATTTTTTGTGTAATATATTTAAGTTGGTTAATAAATATTGTTATATTCTTTTGTAAGGCCTGATATTCAAAAGAGTCACTGAAAAGTGACTCTTTTTTTTGTTATTTTTTTATCTGCTTAGCTCCTTCAATTACTTTTTGCTTTAATCCTTCTTTATAGATTAAGATTTTATCTAAAACACATTTATCATTTGAGCCTATAATTTGTGCTGCCAAAATACCTGCATTTAGAGCTCCGTCTAGAGCTACAGTAGCTACAGGAACTCCACCAGGCATTTGTAAAATAGATAGAACAGAATCCCACCCATCGATAGAGTTACGTGACTTAACAGGAACACCAATCACTGGTAAAGGAGATAATGAAGCCACCATCCCAGGAAGATGGGCAGCACCACCCGCACCGGCTATGATAACTTGTATGCCTCTCGTATGAGCATTTTTGGCATAGTCAAATAATTTTTCTGGAGTACGATGTGCCGAAACAATATCTACTTCGACTTCGATATCAAAACCTTGTAATACTTCGATAGCCTTTTCCATTACTGGCATATCACTAGTACTACCCATTATTATTCCCACCTTGCTCATTATATTGTTTGTTATTGTTAGTATTTGTTTGTTAAAAGTTATTAGTTATAATAAGGTATGAAGGTATATAAAATAAGTTTCTAAACCTTTATTAGCTAATTACTTGTATTGTGTTTTTTACTTTTTCGGCTATTTTTCTAGCCTCGTCGATGTCTTCATGAATTATGGTAACATGCCCCATTTTTCTATAAGGCCGTGTTTGTTTTTTACCATAAATATGAGGAGTAACGCCCTTCATTTTCATGATTTCTTCTATGTTTTTATAGATAACATCTCCTGTATATCCTTCTTTACCTACCAGGTTCACCATGATACCACCTACTTTACTTTCTGTAGCTCCCAGAGGTAAATCCAAAATGGCTCTTATGTGTTGCTCAAATTGATTAGTATAACTGGCCTCTATACTATAATGCCCGCTGTTATGTGGTCTTGGTGCAACTTCATTTACAAGGATATTATCATCTTGTGTTTGAAACATTTCTACAGCCAGTACCCCTACATGTTCAAAGGCTTTAGATACTTTTTCTGCAATTTTTATTGCTTTTTGAGCAATTTTAGCATCGATTCTTGCGGGGCAAATCACATATTCTACCTGATTGGCTTCTGGATGAAACTCCATTTCTACCACAGGATAAGTTTTGATTTCTCCACTCGGGTTACGAACAACAATTACAGCTAATTCATTTTTAAAATCAATTAGATGCTCTGCAATGCATTCTGTGTCAGGAAGTTTTGCTAAGTCGGCTCCAGATCTAACAATCGAAACACCTTTGCCATCATATCCTCCCTGCGTACTTTTCCAGACAAATGGAAGTTTGATTCTATTATTGGTAATTCCTTCGGTAAGGTGTGCCTTATTAGAAAATCGGGTAAACTCTGCAGTAGGGATTTTGTTTTCTTCGTAGAAAAGCTTTTGTTTCCCTTTATTTTGTATTTTCTCCAGAGTTTTTGAACTTGGATAGACTTTCTTACCTTCTTTCTCTAGCTGAACTAAAGCTTTTAGATTTACGGTTTCAATTTCAAAAGTAAGTACATCTACCTTTTTTCCAAAATTATAAACAGTGTCATAATCCATCAAATTACCTTGTTGGAAATGATCACATGCAATTTTGCAAGGAGCATCTTGACTTGGGTCGAGGACATATGTTTGGATGTCATATTTTCGGGTATCATAGAGCATCATCTTGCCTAATTGACCTCCTCCTAATATTCCTAACTTAAAGTTTGACGAGAAAAAATTTGTCATTTTCGGGGTTTCAAATTTATCATAAAATGCAAAAATAATTTTTTCAGAAGGAATAACCACAATAATGTAAGGTAAATGCAATAAGTAAACTATAAGAAAGCTTATTTGATAGGTATGTTTTTTATATGTTGATGATTAAATCTATACCAATCTAGAGCTATATATGATTTATATAACAACCATTTTAGCCTGCCTGGAGTCGTAGGAAGGTTGATGCCGTAATTCTTAGCTATGCTCATTTCTAATCACTATCTTTGCGGCTTTAAATTAAAAAATCAAACCAGAACAAGTATAAAATAGAATGGTAAAGCTGCACGACTTACAGTTTATTCCTTTTATTAACGAGGAAGAAATAGAGACTGCGATAGATAAAGTATCTGATGGATTAAATAAAGATCTGGCTGATAAAAACCCTTTGTTTATAGGAGTGTTAAATGGTGCTTTTATGTTTGCTTCAGAGGTTTTGAAACGGTTTGATCATGATTGCGAAATTAGTTTTGTGAAATTAGCTTCGTATGAAGGAACAGAAACTACACACAAGGTTAAAGAGTTAGTTGGATTAGGGGAAGAGATTTCAGGAAGAACAGTAGTGATCTTAGAAGATATTGTAGATACTGGTAATACAATCGAAGTGCTAACAGAGATGTTAGTAGAAAAAGGGTGCTTAACATACAAAATTGCTACTCTATTTTATAAACCCGAGGCATATACCAAAGAAATTAATATAAATTATATTGGGATAGAGATTCCAAACCGATTTATTGTAGGATACGGACTTGATTATAATGGATTAGGACGTAATCTTACAGAAGTTTATCAATTAAAACCAAACAACATGACAAATTTGGTGTTATTCGGACCTCCAGGAGCAGGAAAAGGAACACAGGCAGAAGTTTTAAAACAAAAATATAATCTGGTACATATCTCTACAGGAGATGTGTTTAGATACAACATAAAAAATGCAACAGAGCTAGGTACTTTGGCAAAATCATATATTGATAAAGGCCAATTGGTACCTGATGAGGTTACAATTAATATGCTTAATGCCGAAGTAGATAAAAATCCAGAGGCTAAAGGCTTTATTTTTGATGGATTTCCAAGAACCGAAGCCCAAGCAGATTCACTAGCCAACTTGCTAGAGTCAAAAGACACAATGGTTAGTGCAATGGTAGCTCTAGAGGTAGATGATGAGGTATTGGTACAACGATTACTGGAAAGAGGAAAAACATCAGGGCGACCCGATGATGCGGATGAAAAAGTGATACGTAATCGTATTAAAGTATATTATGACGAAACAGCCATTTTAAAGAATTACTACCAAAAACAAGATAAGTATTTTGGAGTAGATGGAGTAGGTGGTATTGATGAGATTACAGAGAGATTGAGTAGCGTGATAGACAAACTTTAGTCTGTGAAAGCAGAATCTAATCCAGGGTAGTAAACGTAAAATTGAAATGTTCCTGATTTTTATTAGGGTGATATAGGAAACGAATTATGACAGAAGGGAATTTTGTAGATTATGTAAAATTACATATAACTTCCGGGAACGGAGGGAAAGGATCTGTACACTTACATCGTGAGAAATACATTACCAAAGGAGGTCCCGATGGTGGTGATGGTGGTCGTGGAGGTCATATTGTTATTCGCGCAAACCCTAATATGTGGACACTACATCATCTTAAATTTAAACGTCATTTAAGAGCTGATCACGGAGGGCATGGTAGTAAAAGCAGGAGTACTGGGGCTGATGGAGAAGATGTTTATGTAGATGTACCTCTAGGAACAGTGATTCGGGATAGCGAGACCCAAAATATTATTAAAGAAATTACCGAAATAGGACAGGAATATATTGCTGCCGAAGGCGGTATGGGAGGTAGAGGTAACTGGCATTTTAAAAGCCCAACAAACCAAACACCTCGCTATGCTCAACCCGGCGTAGAAGGGCAAGAACATGATATTACTCTAGAACTCAAAGTACTGGCAGATGTAGGATTGGTAGGATTTCCTAATGCAGGAAAATCTACCTTGCTATCGGTTATTACTGCAGCAAAACCGAAAATAGCCGATTATGAGTTTACTACACTTAAACCAAACCTTGGTATTGTAGAGTATAGAGATTTTCAAACCTTTGTGATGGCTGATATCCCTGGTATTATTGAAGGAGCAGCAGAAGGTAAAGGTATAGGACATCGTTTTTTACGTCATATCGAACGTAATTCTACCTTGTTGTTTTTGGTTCCGGCAGATGCCCCTGATATCGAAGCACAATATGAAATTCTTTTGGATGAACTAAGACGTTACAACCCTGATTTATTAGATAAAGAACGACTTATAGCAATATCAAAATCTGATATGCTGGATGAGGAACTAAAAAAAGAAATGAAGGTTGAGTTAGATCAACAACTTAGCGTTCCTTATTTGTTTATTTCTTCGGTAGCACAACAAGGATTGCAGGAGCTAAAGGATAAACTTTGGCAAATGTTGAATGATTAAAACTTTGATTTCTTAAATTAGAGTGTGTTTCGTATTCGCAAAAAAAGAATTACTGTTTTGTCGTATGAAAAATGGTATTTCATTTATAAAATATTGCTTTTCTCTATACTATAGCAACTAAAAATCAAATTACAGATACGTTTTGATTAAGCTACGATTGGTTTGTTATGTAGCGTATCAACTCTGCTTCATTATTAAAATTACGCATTAACTTTTTTAGCGTAGCCCTCTTCCATTTTTGCTATACTTGTTATTATTCTAATAAAAAGCACTCATAATTCTTCAATTTCCTTTTCTGAAAAGTGAAAACCAAAAGAATGAACATTCTAGGGTTTCTCATTGCATTGCTATATGCAGCTATAATACCATTCAATAAAAAAGCTAAAAAGATTCGTTGTTAATTTTCAAATATCAAATAATGCATATCGAATATCACTAAAAGTAACGCGGATATGAAGTAATGCTTTTTTTGTTTTGACCGATATCTATATTTGAGCACGTAAAAAATTGCTTTAATAAGTATGAATAAATCTAAGAATATCCTCATTGTCATTTTAGTATTGTTTTCTGTAAAGACAAACGCTCAAAAAATCCCTGATGGACTCTATTTTGTAAGCGGAAATGAAATAAACCAAATCACTATTCTTAATAGAAGAGATGGAAGTATAAAAGCAACATTCGACACGTATCGAGGGGCTTTAGAGATGGCTTTTTCATCACTAAAAAATTTGCCAGGTAGTTATGAAAGTGTTAATACTAAAGAAAATTATGTTCTGACAAAAAGGAATAATCTTTTAACACTTCTGGTATTGGGAGACATGAACCTAATTGTGAAAAAGGAAGTTTTGGCAATTAGTAAAAAAGAACTAAAAGCTGCAAAAAAGCAACTAGGTATTAAATCCGAATTATCTAATGAACTAGGAAGCCTCTGGGGAAAGAAAAAAAAGAAGGAAGAAGAAAAAAAAGGACCCCTTGAATATTTTGTAAAAGAAGCAACTTCAGATTTTCATCAAAAAAATGTAGGGAAAATAATTTTCTTCTCTAAAGAACCTACTGTTGGTAAAGAAGATATCTCAACAATCAAAACAGATTTTAAAATTGGAGATGAAATTTGGGCAGCAGCTTACTTTTCTACAGTAATGAAAGAAAGCTATTATTTGAAACAACTAAGTAATCATTTTCAAGATAATTTTGGACGAAATCACTATTGGATAACTATCGGGATGGATAAAATGGAAAAAGACCTGTTGCCAAAAGAAAATGAAATAGTAAATCAGTGTACTGTGAAAAGTCTGAAAAAAGCAGATTTAGAAAAAAATTATGTTGTGTTTCAAGTAGTTCCTTCTTCTTTAGCGAGTATGAAAATAGATAGAGATGGGGCTTCCTTTTTGCTAGGGAGAATGGGGGAGCGCTTAGATCCTTATAAGCATAATTTAAGGATTTCACTTACCGATGGGAAAATGGATCAAGAAGATGAACTCTATTTTGGTACGATTACCTATGACACAACAGAGGGCACCGAAGATTTAATAATGATGGCTAAAGAAATTGAAGAAGGAGCTTTAAAAGCAAAAAGAGCACCTACTCCTGTAATGCGTAGTGCAAATTTGGAAGCAGAAATGATGCAACAAATTGAGTTATGGGCAAATACTAAAGACTGGCCAGGAGTGAAATTTCATAAAGTTATGATCACATTAGATTGGCAAATCTTAAAAGATGATTATGGTAATATTAAAGGGAATTATGTAGAAGGAGATGTGTTGTATTCTGATAATGAAGGCTGTGGTTATAGAAATTTCGGATTTTTAAAAACCTATTTAGGTAATGGGCAATATGATGAAAACATCAAGCAGCATACCATTGGTCATAGAGGAGAATTAAGTTGTGATAAAGTGAAATAGACAATACTAGTGTAGCTATATGAAAAAACGGCATGAACTGAAGCTATAGATGCTGATATAAAGACTGTTACTTAGCTGGTAAAAAATAGTTATGAAAGAAAAATTAGTAAAAGAAGGAATCCAAAAAGAAGAAAAAGTAGGATACCTCAAATCAAAATTAAACTTGATGCAAGGAACACTTTACCTAACACCCAATAGACTTGTTATAGAAGCGCATAAGACAGGAGTTAGTGGGTTAGGTATTTTAGGCGCTTTATTAAAAAGACAGGTCGAAAAGAAAAGTTTTGGATTTAACCTTGAGTTTAAAGATATAGAGAAAATAACCCAAGGAAAACACGGCGTAACAAAAAATGTCCTAGAGGTTACAGATAAGCAAAATGAAACATATCGAATCATTGTGAAAAATTATGAAGAATGGGAAAATGAATTGAATCAAAAGCTGTAGTGTTTAGATCTGAATAACAAAAAAGAGATTGCCAACATTACATTAAGATAAACGATTAAAGAACTGTAAGAAAATAAATATGGCAAAAAAGATTCAAATAATCACAGAGAAAACTCTTACCAAAAAAGCCTTAAAAGACTACCTGGATATGATGTTTTCTTCTTTTGGATATGAAGTGTATTTAAGTTCCTTGATAGGAGCAGATATTGTCATTAAAAAGAATAACTGGGTAGGTGCTTCTATTAAGTTAAAAACTAAATCTGGTAACAACTATTTAGTTATAAGTGGATTTTCACCATCAACAATGGCAAGAATATTAGTTTCTGGGATTCTTCCTATCTTAATATTACTACCAAAATGGTTACGATTTGAAAAAGAAATAGAAAGCACAATTAAAGAGAATCAAGTAATTTTTAATACATGAATAATAGCCAGATGGTATACAAATTAAACATAAAAGAAGTAAGTGCAGCAAAAGAAGAAATCAAAGAATTTGTTTCTGGATTAGCAGCTAAGTTAAATAATGATTTTGGAAACGAATATATAGTTTCTTTAGGGAAAGATACCGAAATAGAAGATGATTGGAGTTATGATATAAAAATAAGAAAAGGAAATAAAATCGGAGCTTCTTTGTCTTTAAATTGGAAGAAGCAACATTTTAGTGACCTAAATATAGAGGTTTCAGAATCTACAAAGATTGGTAGTTTCTTAATGTATGGCATAGTCTTTCCTTTTATGTTTGTGGGGGCTTATATGGGAGCTAATCGTATAGCGCCATTAGACTTTTTACCAGGCTATAAATTGGCAGGAGCTTTGGGAGGTGTTATAGCTTTTGTTCCAGGAATGATTTTGATGACTCTTATTAAATCAATTATACTAAAAAAACATAAAGAAGAAAATGAAAGCCTTAGGGAAAAAGTGCTAAGCGCAACAGGTAATACATTTCAGAAAGTTTAATATGAAAACAATTATAAAAATTTTTCTCGGGTTTGTCGTTTTTTTGATCTTATGTGGGGGTATTCTTGGTGTTATAGAAAATGAATATGATGGAGCCAGACAATATTTTAGAATGTTTAATACTAGTGAAGAACAAAAGTCAGTCACTTTTGAGATGATTTATGAAAATGGTACACCAAGTAATGTTTGGGCAATAAATGAAATAATTGATTCTGAAAATGTTGTAAATACAAAACTCCTTCCGGGTACTTATTTGGTAAAAGTATGGGATCATGAAGATGTGCTGGAAAACGAATTTAAGTTTTCATTTAGTCTACCTAATCCAGAAGAATCAAACTATAATTATTACAGATTTGATCTAGCTATGAACAAGGATTTTAGAGTTGTAGATATGGCAGCAGTTTATGAAGGGAACTCGTTGGTAAATACGATGTCTAAAGCAGTAGGGACATATCAAGATGATATTTTGATAGTAGAAACTTATAATGGTGATAGACCTTTTTTAATTTCAGAAACTTATACAGATCGTACATTCATTGATGTATATGAAGATATGCCTAGCCGAATTAGATACGGAGAATTGATTTATAGATTAGAAGCTGTAGATGTCGATAGCGCAACTAAGGAAATAATAAAATAGCTATGAGTAGGGAAGTAATCATTAGAAGACCCAAAAATAAGAAGAATAAAAAGTGAATTGTATCGAATTATGTTGTTTTGATGTAATTCGATACAATTCACTTTTTATTCAATAACATACCCAATTTCGAGATGTTTTTCTTTGATCAGACTAAGTCCAAAATAAGTTACTATAGGATATATCCCCTAGATCAATATTCGTCCTTAAAAAGGGCTTGATATAAAATAATAATTAATTATTCTTGAGAAGGTATTGGATTCATTAAAGTAGCTCTTCCTATTCTATTCCATACATTAATACAGCAAATTGCCATGATAATATCTGCTACTTTTTCTTCACCAAAAAGATGAATAGCTTTTTGATATAATTCGTTATTTAATCCATTTACAGAAATATGGGTTACCTCTTCTGTTATTTCGAGGATGATTTGTTCTTCTTCTGTGAAATAAGGGGATTCTCTCCAAAAAGGTAAGGCATGTATACGATATTGTTTTTCTCCTAGATTAACAGCTTCCTGAATATGCATTTGCACACAATAAGCGCAACCGTTAATTTGTGATGCCCTAATTTCTATCAATAAAAATTCTAAATCAGTTAATGAGCTTTTTTTGATATCATTATAAAGCGCAAAAATGGGCTTGTAAGCGTTTGGGTTAACCTCACTAATATTGATTCTATCTGTTTCCATGTCTTTGATTTTAATTACTTAAGACAAAATTCAATATATAAGATGACTAAAAAAATAATCTAGATTAAGAAAATCATTACGAATATGATTAAAAAACGAATACTAGAAGAAACGCTACGGATAATAAGTTAACGTTCATAATTTGGTCATCCCTACTACCTTTATAGAGTAATCATATGGTATTGTTCTTTGCTTTTTAAAATTTGTTGAATAATGAATTTAGTATTTTATTAAGATTTATTTAACCGAAGTTTACCAAAGAAAAACATTTCTATACCGTTCCTATACAAACAAAAAAACGAAAAATTCTTACAATGAAAATTAGAAATGTATTACCTGTTTTTACCTTATCAGGGTTGTTGTTAATTACCGCTTGTAGCGAAACGAAAAATGATAGGACTACACAAGAAGAAAACGATAAATTGATAGCACAGAATGTGGCATCATCGGAAACGATTAAGGAAAAACTACCTACTATACTTGAATTTGCCTCTATGGATAAGGGGTTTTCTACACTCACATCTGCAATTAAAGTGACCGAATTAGCAAAATCGTTAGAGGATAAAGGCTCGTTTACCATATTTGCCCCAGTAAATTTAGCTTTTGATAAATTAAACCCTACTACTGTAGAAAAGCTATTGAAACCAGAAAATAAGGAGCAGCTAAAGACTATTTTAAGTTGTCATATCATACCTAGTGTAATTACAAAAGAGGATATTGTTATTGCAATTAATGAGGGTAATGGAAGTGTAAAGTTAAAAACAATAGGAGGAGCATTATTGACTGCAACAATGAAAGGAGATAGAGTTTTCCTTATAGATCAAATGGGTAATGGAGGTCATTTAGTAACTACAGATGTTAAAGCATCTAATGGACTTATTCATACTATAGATGCGGTAATGATGCCTAAGAAATAGATAAATAGATCATATCTTTATAATATTCTCAGACCTGTTGGTTTAAAACCAAGCAGGTCTTTTTTTTATCTATCTGGATTGATTTTTATGCATGTTAAGTAACCCAAAATCAAAAGGAGTCCATAAACATGCTTTTATGTCACTTTGTTTTAATCCGGTATTTACCCAGGTATTACAGGTGTTAAAGCACGTGTAATTTCCTGTAGCTTCATAAAAATCATCGTTTTTATAATATCCTAACCCAGGTAATACTATCTTTTTATTTTCACCATTTAATCTAAAAGTAGCAGATATATATTGGTTTATCTTTCTAAGTTGTTTTTGATTGACTTTTAGAGCTATCCAGCCCTCCTGCATAGAAGAATGTCTGGTAACATGTAATAAGGTTGGAGTATTAAGAAATAAAGCTTGAAATCCATTAACAAAAGTAAGATCAGCCCATAATGGAGTTTCGACATAAAAGTTTTTGTCGCCCCAGCCAAATGAGAAATATTGCACCTGAGGAGTATCTAATTGATCATCTAAAACAATAGTGTTTAAGTCATTTTTGGCAATGATAATTTCTAAATGAACACTATTAGAACTTAAATAGATGGTGTGATTCTTTTCTTCACTATCTTTTTTTCCGTTTACCGGAATATAGGTTAATATCAGAGATACTATAAGATATAGTGTTGGGAGTATTAAAATAACCCCAATGTATTTCAATATCTTTTTGATTAACCTCATATGATAAAGTATAAATATTAGTTAGCCCTCATCTAGAATACCGAATCATGCTCGGTATTCTAGATGAGGGCTAAAATAATTAAAAGAAATTTATTATTCTATTTGATGGTTACTCTAATTCCTTCAGAATGACTAGAGAACTCTGGTGCATACATGCTCTGTATAGTAGTAATGCCATTAGAAAAATCTCCTTTGTTATTTACACGAAGGTCATACTCAAAAACATACACTCCTTTGGGTAAATAATCAAAGAAAAAGTTAGTAGAAGCATCTTTAGTACTTTCGTAATAGCCTAAACCATCTTGCCATTTATATTGTGAGATTACATTGATTGGTTCCAGACCAGATGCTCGCATATCTTTCATGTGAACAAACTCCATTGCACGATCAGATCTCAATTCGATACGCACTCTTATCAGATCACCTAATTCTAGTTTGGTTTTCGAAGTAATTTCTGTAATTTCTTCACCGGTATCTGTATTCTTTTTTAAGAATAATTTTTTCTTTAAAGATAATGGTGTTTTTGCCGAAGTGATTTTGTCTAACTCTTCAAAATATTGCCAGTATAAAGCTCCCCAGGCAATACCTTTTCCTTTTTTAGAGATTTTGGCAGTTGCCATATTAGGTTTTATTTCATTGCCATTCCAGGAGGTTTTAAAATACCCTGTTCCAGCTTCGACCTTTACATCTTCCATTTTACCTGGATCGATTTTTTGATCTCCTAATACAATGTCTACCATATCCGTTACCGATAACCAATCACTGCCTTGCAGTAATAACGCATATACAGCATCAGAAGTAGCTTTGGTAGTTTTCCAACGATTGGTCTGTTTATTTTTAAGTAACCAGATTTTCAGATTATCAACAATTTCAGTTCGTTTTGGTTCTGCTTCTACTTCAGAAAAGACTTCAATCATTAGCGATTGAGTTTCGATTGGAGCTTGATACCAGAACCAACTTGCTGTATTTGATTTCCAATACATCCCTAATTCTTCACTAGATACACTTTTTTCATCTAGTGATCTTATGATTTTGTTAGCTGTTGTGCTATCGTCATTTCTGTGTGTTATTAAGGCTAGCATTCCTTGTGCATATAGGCTTTGACTTAACCAATATTTTTTAGATTGCCCCAAGTAGTAGTTCCAGGCCTCGTTAGTATTTTTTGGCCTTTTGATATTTGTGAAGAAACTACGCATATACAAATAATGAATCTGAGTATAGCTTAAATGGTTTTTATTGATGTCAATCTTATTTTTCTCACAATATCGCTTAAGCTCCTTGTATTCTTTTACAAATTCTGCATCAAGAAAACGAACTGCATTTTGTAGCATATTTGCGGTATCTCCATCATACTTCGTAACCCCTAACTTTTTTAAATGTCCGAATCCTGTAGTAATATGTTGTGTGATGAACCTATTTTCTCGCCCTCCCTGAAACCACGGGAATCCACCAGAACCATACTGCATTTGTTTTAATTTGTTTAATGCCGATTGTAGCTCATTATTCATCTTATTAAGATCAAACAGCAAAGCGATTCGTTTCTTTTGTTCTGTTTCGCTTTGTGCATCACGTAACCAAGGTGTTTCCTGAATCATCAGAGATTTTAATTCCTGGTTTTTTTCAAGATTACTTAGTAGTGCATCACTGGATTTCCATTGATTAAATACTTCCTGGATTCTAGGATTAGAGTTAGCAATATGACTAGCTAAAGTATTTGCATAATATCTAGAGAATGTTTGTTCTGCGCACTCATAAGGATATTCCATAAGGTAGGGTAGTGCCTGTACAGCATACCAAGCCGGGTTAGAAGTCATCTCCAGAGTAAGCTTATGGTGTTTTAGTGTACTGGAGGTGTTATCCTTTAATTTGTCTAGCGTAAATGTTTTTGTTTGGTCAGAACGAATCCACATAGGTAGTGTCTCGGTAACTAGCATTCGATTACTTAATACCGGAAGCACATTTTGTTCTCCATCAGAAAAATCTCCTGCTTTGGCTATAATTTTATATTGTACAGTCTGTACATCATCAGGAATCTGAAGCTCCCAGGATACATTAGTGTTTCCTTTGGCTTTTACCATAAAATCTTGACGAGCATTATTATTTTGAAGCTTTGTATCTATCACTTTATTGGTTAAAGCATCAAATAGTTGTAACTCTACAATACCATTAAGATCTTTGGTAGCAAGATTTGATATTTTAGAACTTAATATAATTCTATCACCTTCTCTTAAGAACCTGGGTGGATTAGGAAGAATCATCAACTCTTTTTGAGTTACTGTTTCTAAAGTTGTTGTTGCTGCATTTAAACCTTTGGTATGTGATAGTAGCTGTAATTTCCATTTTGTTAATGCTTCGGGAGCAGTAAAATTGAAACTTACATTGCCGTCTGCATCAGTGGTTAACTGCGGAAAGAAAAAAGCAGTTTCCTGTAGGTTTTTCCGAATTTTAACACCTTCCAGAGATTGCTGTTCTGGTTGTTCTTGCGGTTTATTTGCTTTACTTTCCTTTTTGTCTTTCTCTGCAACGTCACCGGCAACTCCGGCAACCCCATCATCATTAAATTCTGCTTCTTCCATTGCAACTTCATTAGAAACGGCAGATTTGGCGGCAGATCTTTTCATCATCGGAGCGGGAGCTCCGCTTTCCATAATGTCATAATTTTTATTTCGACCTCCAAAATATTGTTGCCCAAAATATAAACCATACCAATTTAATTGATCATACCCTTGACTGCTATAATGATACGATGGGTTGTTATGGTTTTGTAATCTAAATGTGAGTACTCCAAAACTCTGTGTAGCATGTCTTTTACTTTGTGTATAATATGTAGGACGATTGATAGGATCAAAATACCATTGATGAGGTCTAAACTGATCTAAAGAAGCATCATACATACTAGCCAATAGTTCTGCACTAACCTTATCTCCTTTAGGACCTTTGATTGTAAAACTCCAGGTTTCCTGTTGACCAGGAAGTAATTTGTCTCTAAAAGTTTTGGTTTCTATACTAAGCTCTGTAGGCTCATAAGGAACAGGAATTATCATTGCTCCACTCTGATAACCGTTGTAGTTTAGGTAGCTATATCCGATTGAAAACCCTCCCAGGTCCTCTTTTGTAACCGGGATTTTGATAGTTTTACTGTTTTTTGAGAGTTTAATAAGTTTTGTCTCAATAATTTTATGATTCTTCTCAATATCTACTGTGATTGTTATGTCTTCTGAAGCAGAACTAAACTTTATAATCGCTTCGTCTCCAATTTTGTAAGTCGATTTATTTGTTGTGATTTCAAACAATTGCTGATCACTAATATTTTTGTCTTCCTGACTGTATAGTGTGACATATTGTATGTCCTTTACATCCTGACCAAATCGATCTTTGGTATTTAATTCAATAACATATTTACCCGATTCCCATTTTTTGATAGTGCCTAAAGAAAGCTGTTGTGTTCCTACTTCATTTTCTTTTGTCGATGCAGTATTAAAAGGTTTATCTAGTACTATATTTCCTTTATCCCATTTTCGATAATCATGTTCATTTTTAAAAGCATCATGAGGAAATAGTGCTGCGAATTTTTCTTCTTTGAAACCTTCATAATCAGGTGCTTTCCATGGTCGAATTCGCATAGGTTTTTTAGGAGCTTTCAGCTTGTATACCTTAACCGTTCCTGCTGCTGCAACAGATTCATTATTTAAATTTATAGTTGTTATAGTAAATGTGTTGTCTTTTTGTGTTTTATCAATCTTATCTTTGATTGCAATATCTGCGGTTAACGCATGATATCCTACATTAACTATCGTTGTGCTACTGCGTGTTTCTCCATTAATATCAATTACATCTGCTGTAACCTCGTAATTAAAAATTGGTAAATCCTCTTTTGATACTCCAAGATCTGGGAGTGCCTTAAAACTAATATTGTATTCTCCTTTTTCATCGGTTATGGTTTCTCCATGGGTAATTTCCTGAGGTTCTACTGTGTATCTTGGATACCAATAGCACCAACGGGGATATTGCACTTTACGGTGTACTCTATACACTACTTTGGCATCAGTAATTGCACTACCGGCATATGCCGTTGCAACTCCGGTTAGTTTTATTTCATCATTAACTTTATAGGTCTCTGTAACCGGATTAAATTTAGTCTCAAACTTAGGTCGTTTATACTCTTCAACAGAAAATGAAGTATTATTATAATTATTAGTTTGTATGGTATACACCCCAGTAAGTCCAGAAGCAGGGACAATAAACTCACCGCTATAAGATCCGTAATCATTAGTTGTAAATTGTAAAGTTTTTACATCTTGCCCGTTTACATCTTTTAGTGTAACAAAAGTGGGTTGATTAGATACTACTTTAAATTCTTCTTTGCCATCAGAAGACATCATAATCCCTTTAAAATATACAGTTTGTCCAGGTCTGTAAATACTACGATCTGTAAAAAGAAAAGTAGTAGTATTGGTTTTGGTACTATAATCTGGTTTATAAGATTGATTTAGATAGTACCCCTCAAACCTGGCAGCATCTTTCTCATGTGAAACGGTAATGTTAACATCATAGTGATATGTATTTACTGTTAAATACCCCTGGCCTTTTGCATCAGTAATTAGTGTTTTGTCTAATTTGTTACCGTATCCTCTTTGATTACTTGTTTTCAAATGTATTTTGGCATTGGCAATAGGAGCTCCATTATTACGATTTAAAACCTGAAATATTGATTTTTGCGGTGTCCTGTTTTCTGATAATGCCAAATTGCTAACTTGGGTGTTTCCATAAGAAAACAAGCTTTTTTGAGAAAGATCTTTTGATATAGTTGCTAAAATAAGATATGAGTCTTGCTCTAGTTCTGGTAATAATACTTCGGTAGTATGTGTTTGATAGTCATGTTCATCGCAAATTTCTGCTTCCCATGTTTTAGTTACCTTTAAGGAACTCAAGAATTTGATCTGATCTTCAGTTTTGTATAACTTATTTAAGTCTTTTAGTTGCTTAGGAGTAATTTTAAAAGCATTAAAATAAAGCTTATTAAGGTTTTTATATGTGATTAGTAATCTACCAGGTTTCTGTATAGGAACATATTTTTCGGTTTTGATGCTTAATTCGGTATGAAGTATCTGAC
Source organism: Aquimarina macrocephali (assembly GCF_051627225.1). Lineage (NCBI taxonomy): Bacteria > Pseudomonadati > Bacteroidota > Flavobacteriia > Flavobacteriales > Flavobacteriaceae > Aquimarina > Aquimarina macrocephali. The sequence continues at coordinate 597,814 of NZ_CP151795.1, read as the reverse complement.
TTTTTAATGCTTTACATTGATTGGCTCCTCTCGAATCAGGGAACTTCTTAATTGTAGCATCACATATTTCTAAGGCTTCTTTTAATTTCCAGCGATGCGTATCGTTTTCTCCTGGAATATAAGTAGAAGCATATTCTTTATATAAATTCGCAATTTCATAATCATATAAAGCTGAAGCATTATGGGTGGCAAATTTCTTTTTTTCTGATCGTAAACATTCGAGTAAAACGGTTTTTTTATCACCAAAAACAGCATTTTCTGATACAAATTTTATGCGTTCTATATTTACTTCGGTCAAAGCATCTGGAGCTTTATCTCTTGCATGAAATTTTATTAAATCCTGAAATAGTTTTAAAGCATTAAACTGTAATGATAATGAGTCTTTAGTTTCTATTTTTAAAGATGAAAAAACAGTGTGTTCCTGTAGGTATTTCTTGTCATTTATAGTAAAAGCATATGAAGGTTTGGTAATATTCGTTTCAGAAGTCTTATAAAAATCTAAAGCATTATGAGTTAAAAAATCATACAGTGTAGGACGATATTTTTTAGAATCACTACGAGTGTCTAAGATTTGATCAAATGCATTAAGATTTGTTTGCTGGGCTAAAACCCCATTTTTAAGAGATTTTTGATAATAAAGATGCGTTTCTGCAAATAATGTTTCTAGGTCCCAGGTTCTAAAATCTTCGACATCAACTTTTTCTGAAGTTTGAGTTCTATTATAAAACTTCCATCGATTTTGTTGAAAATACTGCCAGTATAAATTGGCAAGAATGCTTTCCAGAATGTTTCTTTTTGGAAATTTGCTATTATCAATCTCACTTTTTAAGTTTTTGATAATGGTAAGTTGCGCATTTTCTTCTAGAGTAAGCATATACTTCGCTTTGTGAAGTAACGCTTTGATTACCTGGTTGTCATTATTTTCTTTTTTGGCTTTACCATATATAGTTTCAACTACTTCCAAAGCAGATTTTGGTAACCCTTCCTGGTTAAAAGCTTCAACTTTTTTCCAATCACTTTGATAGTCATTTTGACCTTTCATAATATACAGGTTTGATATACAGATTATAATAAGGATGATATGCTTTTTCATCATATATATTTTAGGTTGTGAAATAAACGTAAAGAAATGCTGTATTATTTTATATGATAACGCTTCATAATTCATAAATAACATCATAAAACTACGTATTTGAAATGAGCCAAGATAATTTTGTTGCTATAAATCAAAATTTCTGCCACATTTTATTTGAAGACTAAGTAAGGCTTAAAAATGGATAGATAAAATGATAAATGAGGGAAGTCTCTGTTTTGTTTAGGAAACCTTATGATCTAATGAGGAAAATAATAAGAACCGAAATTATTTTTCATTACCTCATTATTTTATTAGCTAATTGTTAATTGTATCTTTACTCTCTTATTTAAGAGTTTACTATGCGTGTACATTTTATAGCTATTGGAGGTAGTGCGATGCATAACCTTGCCATAGCATTACATCAAAAAGGATATCAAATAACAGGAAGTGACGATACTATTTTTGAACCTTCAAAATCGAGATTAGAGCGGTATGAATTATTACCAAATGAATTTGGTTGGTTTCCAGAAAAAATCACTTCTGATCTTGATGCAATTATTTTGGGGATGCATGCCAAAAAAGATAATGAAGAACTTCTTAAGGCTCAGGAATTAGGGTTGAAAATATATTCATATCCAGAATTTTTGTATGAACAGTCCAAAAATAAGACCCGTGTAGTAATAGGAGGGTCACATGGTAAAACAACGATTACCTCTATGATTTTGCATGTATTGCATTATCATGATAAAGAGGTGGATTATATGGTAGGAGCACAGTTAGAAGGTTTTGATACTATGGTACACCTCACAGAAGAAAATGATTTTATCGTTTTAGAAGGAGATGAGTATTTGTCTTCACCGATTGATCGCAGGCCAAAATTTCATTTGTACCACCCCAATATTGCTTTAGTAAGTGGGATTGCCTGGGATCATATCAATGTATTTCCGACTTTTGATACTTATGTTGATCAGTTTAGAATTTTTATGAATTCTATTGTTAACGGAGGCGCATTGGTGTATAATGAAGAAGATCCTGAGGTAAAAAAATTAGCAGAATTAACAGAAAATCCTATTCGAAAATTTGAATATACCACCCCAGAGTATAGTGTAGAGGATGGAGAAACTTTATTAAATACTCCCGAAGGAGAGATGCCTATTGAAATATTTGGAGCACATAATTTAAATAATCTTGCCGGAGCAAAATGGATTTGCCAGCATATGGGAATTGATGAGGATGATTTTTATGAGGCTATTGCTTCTTTTAAAGGAGCATCAAAACGATTAGAAAAAATTGCAGAGAGTGATAATGCTGTGGCATATAAAGATTTTGCTCATAGTCCATCTAAAGTAAGTGCAACTACAAAAGCAGTAAAAGAGCAATATCAAAATAGAAATGTGGTGGCTTGTCTCGAGTTACACACGTATAGTAGTCTGGATGCTTCTTTTTTAAAAGAGTATGAAGGAGCTTTAAACGCAGCCGATGAAGCGGTAGTGTTTTATTCTCCTCATGCAGTAAAAATAAAACAACTTAAAGAAGTCTCTGCTTCCCAAATCGCTGAAGCTTTTAATCGTAATGATTTGATTATTTATACTGATCCAGAGAGTTTTCAGCAATACTTAAAGCAGAAAGACTTAGCTAATTCAGCATTATTACTTATGAGTAGTGGTAATTATGGAGGATTAGACTTTGATGAAGTGAAACATTGGATTGAAAACTGAAAGTGTTTTTAATAGCCTCTAATTATAAGTTTACTATACTTATTGGTTAGTTCGCAGCTTAAATACTTCAAAATACTCTTATATTAATGTTTAGAGGCTTACGCATTAAATTGTTGAAGATGATGATCCAGATGTTTATATTGTAGTTGTCCCCATTGCTTATTAGTAAATTTTCCAAACATTGGATGAGGTTCCCATTCTTTTTTGTCTCTCTGGTTAGAGAATTCGGCTACAAGATGTAAAAGTTCTTCTTTTTCGGTTTCAAAATCTTTTTGTTCAACTACTTTTAATTTTGAATGCGTTGGTAGATTTTTTCTCCATGGTTTATCATTATACATAGATTTTTTGAAGAATAGTTTTGCAAATACATTAGGCTTAAGCTCGGGATGATCTTTTTTTAAAGCAATTTTTAATGGAAATTGACAATGATGAAACATTTGCGAAACATTCATTTTCCCCCAGATAGCAGTACTGGTAACAGATAGTTTGTTTATACGATTTTCTATTTCGTTTTGTGCAGTTGAATCGAGGAGAGATTTCATATCAAATTTTTTAGATGACGTATACTCAAAAATACCATTTTTATACCAAAAAAATAAAGGCTAATCATATGATTAGCCTTTATAGAATATTATATATATGTTTTTTTAACTTACCTCATCAAAGAAAAGACTTAGAAACCCATCTAGATCGTCATTATTTGCAATATCTTTTGGAGTTCCCAGATTGATCATTAGCGGTTGATCTTTAATTGTTCCTTTCAAAAAATATTGGAAAGTAGTGCCCATCTTAAATTTATATCCTTTTAGTTGAGCGCCAAAAGAAGTAAAAGTTACTTCTGTTTTTGAACTATTACTTTCTGCAAATGCCGTTATTGTAGCATCAAAAACTGCAGATAACATGTCATCACTATAATAATCCCATTTAATAGATGTTCCGTCACAAGCCTGCAATTCATATTGAGATTGAGCTTCACATCCTCTAGGGACTTGTATGTTATTTCCTACTAAACTAAGAAACGAAATCTTCTTATCCTGCCCATAAAAACTTATGGTCGCAAGAAGTAAAACGAAAGTAAAAATATTCTTCATAAATAGGTCAATTTGAAGGTGTTAAAATATTCATTTTTGGATTAAGGGTGTCCAAATATAGTAAAACTTTCATTTTCAAACAAATATATGTAGAAAAATAATGTTATTTGATCGTAAATGAAGTGTTAATATAGTGATATTAATTCGGTAATAAGTTGTTGTAATTGAGATAAATAGTTTATACTTACAGATAGGATTTATTAGCTATTTTTAATTGTTAAACTTATTATATGAGTGAATTAAATTCTTCATTTTCTATCAAGGAATGGAGTGAAGATGATCGTCCAAGAGAAAAATTAATCGCTAAAGGGAAAAATACGCTAACAGATGCAGAGCTGATCGCAATACTCATTAGCTCAGGCAATCGTGAAGAAAGTGCTGTTGCATTAAGTAAGCGTATTTTGTCTAGTGTAGATCATGAAATTAATGCGTTGGGAAAATTATCAGTGAAACAATTGATGAATTTTAAAGGAATTGGTGAGGCTAAGGCTATAACTATTGTTGCCGGTTTAGAATTAGGGCGAAGACGAAGAGATGAAAACGTACCCATAGTACCAAAAATTACGTGTAGCAAAGATGCTTTTCATCTTTTTCAACCTATCATGGGTGATCTGGAGCATGAAGAATTTTGGGTGCTGTTTTTGAATAATGCAAATAAAGTAATCCAGAAAAAGCAGATAAGTGTTGGGGGAAAGACAGGAACTCTGGTAGATGCTCGAATCGTTTTTAGATCTGCACTAGAATATGGAGCAACAGGAATAATACTGGGACATAATCACCCTAGTGGAGTATTGATGCCTAGTCAATCAGATAAAATGTTAACCCAGAAACTAAAACAGGCAGGAGTAACTTTGGATATCAATCTACTGGATCATCTTGTTATTACAGAAAAAAACTATTTTAGCTTTGCAGACGAATCCATATTATAAAAGTGAGACTTACGAAATTATAAATCATAAGTCATAATACAACAATATGCTATTAATTCACGTACAAAAAATTACCCCCAGAGTATCCTACACATTTAAACAAATATGTAAGCGAATATTAGGTTTTGATGTTGATCTGACATCTAAAATAGAGCCTTTTATCGCTCATGATGGACCTAAGCTTTCATACGGTAAACAACCATTGGGAAAGGAACTTTATTTTCAGAGTGTTGATTTACTTTTTGAACATGGACTAAATGATATAGATGTTCAGGTTTTTGATTGGGAAGAAACAAAATGTTTTTTTGATGTAAAGCATTCCGACTCTGCATTGCCTTTTGATATTTTTGCGGCTACTTTTTATCTCTTAACACGATATGAGGAATATTTGCCACATGTGAAAGATGATATGGGACGTTTTCCGGCTACAGAAAGTATTGGGTATATCCATGATTTTTTACAGGATCCGGTAGTAGATATATGGGCATATAAATTCAAAAAAGTTCTTTTAGATAAATACCCTAACCTCGAATTTCGAGAAAAGAAATTTACAATTATACCTGTTGTTTCTGTAGCTCAGACTTTTGTGTATAAAAACAAAGGAGTTTTACGATCTATAGGAGGAGGGATTCGTGATTTGTGGAAATTGCAATTTGATAAACTAACAGATAGGATAAAAGTATTAATTGGATTTAAAAAAGATCCATATGATGTATTTGATTTTATAATTCAACTTCAAAAAAAGAAAAAAAGAAAAGCTAAAGTGCTATTTGGATTAGGAGATTACTCTAAATATGAGAAAAATGTAGGTTATAATCGCCCAAAACACCATGCAATCATTAAGCATATTGCAGATTATATTGATGTAGGATTAAAGGTCTCATATGAAGCTATCTCTGATTTATCACTGTTGAAAAAGGAAAAGTTACGAATAGAGAATATTGTTAACAGAAGACTTCGATATTCACTTTGTTCTTTTTTCAAAATAAAATTACCAGAAGCATATCGCAATTTTATCGAATTAGAGATAGGAGAAGATTACTCTATGGGATATCCCAAGCAATCAGGTTTTAGGGCAGGAACTTGCACTCCGTTTATGTTCTATGATCTTGATTATGAGGTGCAAACTCCTTTGGTGGTACATTCATTTTGTTTTGCCAGTCAGGGCGATAGAGAAGATATTAATGACCTGATGTCTGCAAGAAAAGAAATCAGCGTATATATGGATAAAGTAAAAAAGGTAAATGGAATTTTTATTCCGGTTTTTTGTAATACATTGTTTAGTGATTTACAAAATGAACCTTTTTGGAAATCAATTTTAGAATTTATTTGGACAGCAGAAGATGAATAATACAATAAAACATATTTTTTTTGATCTAGACCATACTCTTTGGGATTTTGACAGGAACTCATCTTTAGCATTTAAGATGATTTTTGAAAAATTTGATGTTAATACCAAAATAGAAGATTTTCTGGCTATATATCAGCCAATTAATATGAAATATTGGAAATTATACAGAGAAGAGAAAGTAAGTAAAACACAACTCCGCAGAAGTAGGCTTACAGAAGCTTTTATGCATCTTGATATCGCATTTTCTTTAGAAGTTATAGATGCAATGTCTGATGATTATATTAATTTTTTACCACTTCATAACTATTTGATTGATGGAACCCAAGATTTATTAGAATATCTTAATCCAAAATATGATTTGCATATCATTACCAATGGTTTTAGAGAAGTACAAAACATGAAGCTGTCAAATTCTGGAATACTACATTATTTTAAAACAATAACGAATAGTGAAGAAGCAGGGGTTAAAAAACCCAATCCATTTATTTTTGAACAGGCAATACAAAAATCCGGCGCAAAACTCGATAGTAGTATGATGATAGGAGATAACTATGAAGCAGATATAATGGGAGCAGAGGCAGCAGGTTTAAGAACTATATGTTTTAATTACCATAAAGAAGAATTGCCGGCACATAATGTTCAAGTTTCTGAATTAAAGCAGATTAAAAAGTATCTTTAGTAAATAAATATTTGTAATTTATTTCAATTCATGTACAGTCCCAGAGTTTTTTTAGTAGCTTAAACATTGATTATTAAGTGTTTTAAATTATATTTTTAAAAACACGAAATAAATTAACAATTTGAAAATAGGGTATTTGTAACTTATACTGTTGTTATAATCGAAGACCAAAAGTGAATCTTAGGAGTAAAGGAAATTAGCACAAGATGATGATATAAATAACTAATAATTTAAGAACTCGTCTTAACTTTTTATAATTCCCTACAAAATGAAAACAAAAAAGGTTTATGTATTGCTATGCGGTATATGCATATTGATGCCATTAATTTCTTGCGTTAAAGACGTAGATTTTGATCAGACAGAAGATGTTGTGCTTACTCCAGTCTATGAGGTTGATTTTGTGTATTCTCGATTTGATACAAACCAATTTATAGATTCTAATATAAATCCTGCTATAGTTGTTCCAGAGGTGATCGTAAATGATACTTTAAGCTACGACCTTTTAGGAACCGATTTTGTAGTGGATAATTTGGGAAGAGTAGAATTAACTTTTGAGTTTAGAAATACTATAGAGCGTGATTTTGATTTTGATTTTGGATTTCTAAATGATAGTGACCAACGAATTGGTCCGTTATATAGTATGACTGCCAATTCTGGAAACGGAGAAGGTACAGATGCCATTGTTACAACAGAAGTTATCATTCTTGATACTGCCGAAATTGATGTTTTGAGAGATGCTACACGACTTATTTCTTCAATGAGAGTGCAAAATATTAATAGTAGCTTACGAGGGATTCTTGAATTGCGATCCAAAGGAACTTACTTTTTTAATTACGAGCTATGAGAATTGTTATATTCTTTATAGGTCTGTGGGGGTGCTTGGGGTATTCTCAAAATAAGGAAACCTTATATGATTTTACAGACCTTCCTCAGTCTTTACTTCTTAACCCTGGGGCTGATATAAATTTTGATTACCATGTAGGAGTGCCTTTTTTATCACAGTTTCATATAAATGCAGGATTAAGAGGAGCGTCTATTTATGATGTTTTTGCAGATGATGGCAGAAATGTTAATGATAAAATAGAAACTACACTTAATACTCTTACAAGCAATGATTATTTAACCCTAACTCAGCAATTAGAACTTATTAGTTTTGGATGGGAAAGCAAAAAAAACAAGAATATATATTTCTCTGGCGGAATCTATCAGGAATTAGATGTTATTGGATACTTTCCAAAAGATTTTGTAGTTCTTGCTTATCAAGGGAATCGGGATTTTCTTAACCAACCGTTTCGTTTTTCTAGTATAAATGGATCCGTAGAGCTGTTAACCGCATTTCATTTTGGGTACACAAAAAAGGTGAATAAGAAACTGACTTTTGGAGTCAGAGCCAAATTGTATTCAAGTATGTTTCATATTCGTAGTGCTAAAAATAGAGGGACTTTTACTACTGTAGAAACACCACAAGGAAATAATGTTTATCAACATGTGATTAGTAATGCAGATGTTACTGTTAGAACATCGGGGTATGCCTCTCTTAAAGATGCAGAAGGAAAGGAAATCGTTAATAAACTAATAGGAAGAGCATTTCTGGGAGGAAATCTGGGTGTTGGGGTAGATATAGGGTTTACTCATAAAATAAATGAGCAGCTGGCTATTACAGGAAGTGCAAATGATCTAGGAATGATATTGTATGCTAAAGATGTAGAAACCTATAAGGCGCGAGGTAATTATGTTTTTGAAGGATTTGAAACACCGATTCAGTTTTCTGGCCAGAACGCTCAGGATTTTCTAGATGAACTAGAAGAAGCTGTCCCACTTGATACATTGAGTAAAGCTTATGTAACTATGCGTCCTTTAAAATTAAATAGCTCCCTTAGGTATTCTTTTAACCGATATGATGATGGTACTTGTGATTGTTATCTCGAAGGGGAGAAGCCACCATATATGGATGCAGTGGGATTACAGTTATTTACCCAGTTTAGACCAAAAAGACCTCAATATGCAGCTTCATTGTTTTATTATAAGCGTTTTTTTAATTTTTTAAGAACAAAACTTACCTACACCATAGATGATTATTCATATTATAATATAGGATTTCTTACATCTATTCATATTAATAAAATTAATTTTTATATTTCGGCTAATAATTTATTAGAATATACTAACCTTGCAAAAGCAAGAGGTACTTCTGTGCAACTAGGTTTTAATGTTATAATGTGATAGATATGTTACGTATTTTGTTTTTGGGGATTGTTTTAATCTCTACGTTAAGTGTTAATGCTCAAAAAGATATTAATGAGTATAAGTATGTGATAGTTCCCAAGAGCTATAATTTTTTAAAGGGAGAGGATACATATCAGCTTAATTCACTCACTAAATTTTTATTAACTAAATATGGTTTTGAAGCCTATATGCTGGAAGAAAATTTCCCAGAAGACCTTAAGGCTAATGGTTGTAAAGCATTACGAGCTGATTTAAAGCGAAGATCAGGTGTATTTTTAACAAGACTAACACTCGAATTAAAAGATTGTAATGGTAGTGTTGTATTTACATCTTTGGAAGCGAAGAGTAGGGAAAAAGAATTTAAAGCAGCATATCACGATGCGCTTAGAAAAACTTTTACATCAGTAGAGGCACTTAACTATACATATAGTGGTGATAAAGAAGAAAAGGTTGTTAAAAAAGAAGTTGTTAAAACACCAAACGTTAAAGAGAAAGAGCCAGTACAAACTAAAGAAGTAAAAGAAACTGTAGAAGTTGTTTCGCCTTCTCCTTCAGAAAATACGATTACATATCTTTTTAATGATGCAAGTTTCCTGTTTAAAAAACAAGATTACGGATATGAGATGTTTAAAAATGAAGAAAAGCAAACATCTGTAGGGAAAATTTTTAAATCGGGAAGCGGAAAAAATTATATAGTTCAGGCAGGAGATTTAAGCGGTAATGGATATTTTGATGGATACGGTAATTTTATATTAGAACGTATTAATCCAGCGACCAATAAACTTATTACAGATACATTTGCAAGACAGTAAAATTTAATTATTCTTTTTTAGAATGGAATAATTATGAAATGAGGAGTTATAAAAAAAATTAGTACTCGTATTTATCTCCCCATCTTGATTTAAGAAATGTTCTAAATGAATTTTCACGCTGGTTATCTCCAGGGTCATATAATTTTGTGTCGGCAATCTCATCAGGAAGAAATTCTTGTTTTACAAAATTATCTTTATGATTATGAGCATATTTATAATCTTCCCCATAGCCTAATTCTTTCATTAATTTGGTAGGTGCATTTCTTATATGTAATGGGATAGATAAATCACCCGTTTGCTTTACCAATTGCTGAGCTTTATTTATAGCCATATATGATGCATTACTTTTTGGCGAAGATGCAAGGTAAACCGTACATTGACTTAGTATAATTCTAGCCTCTGGGTAACCAATGGTATTGACCGCCTGAAAAGAATTATTTGCTAAAATCAAAGCAGTTGGATTAGCGTTTCCAATATCTTCAGAAGCTAATATGATTAATCTTCTAGCAATAAATTTAAGATCTTCACCACCCTCAATCATTCGTGCAAGCCAGTATACTGCAGCATTAGGGTCACTACCTCGAATAGATTTAATAAAAGCAGAGATGATATCATAGTGTTGTTCTCCTGTTTTATCATACCGCACAGTGTTTTGTTGTACTAGCTTCGAAACCAGATCATTAGTGATTGTAATGGGCTCCTGATCTTGGCTAGAAACAATTAGTTCGAAAATATTCAAGAGTTTACGAGCATCGCCACCACTCAATCTTAGTAGAGATTCCGTTTCCTTAAGTACTATTTCTTTGGGTTTTAAATGTTCATCTTCTTGCATAGCCCTATCGAGCAATGCTTCTAATTCTTTTTTACCAAAGGGATTAAGTGTATACACCTGGCAACGAGATAAAAGTGCGGGTATTACCTCAAAACTAGGATTTTCTGTGGTAGCTCCAATAAGAGTAATCCACCCTTTCTCTACAGCACCTAATAGGGAGTCTTGTTGTGATTTGCTAAAACGATGAATTTCATCAATAAATAGAATAGGGTTTTTAGCAGTAAACAAGCCTCCACTTTGTTTAGCCTTATCAATTACTTCTCTTACTTCTTTAACACCACTATTTATAGCACTAAGAGTATAGAAAGGTCTTTCTGATTCGCTAGCAATGATATTGGCTAATGTTGTTTTTCCTACACCGGGAGGCCCCCAAAGTATTAGAGAGGGGATAAGCCCTTTTTTAATTTGCTGGGTCAGAGAACCATCATCGCCAACTAGATGTTCCTGACTAAGGTACTGTTCTAAGGATTTTGGACGTATTCGTTCTGCAAGTGGTTTATTCATAAGTGTAAAAATACAAGCTTTTATAGAATTTTAGGCTCTAATATTGGAATGTAATAGAATAGTATATTTTTTTTAAATAGAATGAAGTACTCCTGCCAAACAATAAGCTTAGTACGGTTAAGTTATTATCTCAATACTATTTATTAGCAAACAATCAAAAAATGAGAAATTACAGGCTTGGAATAAATTTTATGATGCGCCTGACATTTTAACCGGACTTTTTATTTTGGACTTTTTTTTGATACATTCATACTACTATGCAAGAAAAAGAAACTCATTTTAAGTTTAATACCGGAGTAGTAGGGTATCCATTGTTGTTTGTGCTACTTATTTGGATAGTATTTTGGTTTGAAATTCGTTTTGATTTGAGTTTCAATCATTTCGGAGTGCATCCCAGAACGATTACCGGGTTAAGAGGAATCATATTCTCTCCTTTTATTCATGCTGATATTACCCATTTATGGCATAATACATTACCACTATTGATTTTATCGGCAGCACTGTTCTTTTTCTATCAAAAGAATGCTTGGAAAGTATTATGTATAGGGGTTTTTCTTACAGGTTTTTTAACCTGGCTATTAGGGCGACCCGCAAATCATATTGGAGCAAGCGGAGTGATCTATATGCTTTTTGGTTTTTTATTTTTTAAAGGGATCGTAGCAAAACACTTTAGATTAATAGCGCTATCCTTTGTTGTAGTTTTTATTTACGGAAGTATGGTAATGTATGTGTTACCTATAGACCCAAAAATTTCATGGGAAGGTCACTTATCGGGTATAATATCTGGAGCTGTATTAGCATTCTTTATTAAAAAGGGAGTGGTGCAACCAAAAAAATATATCTGGGAATCCGAACATTATAAACCCGAAGATGATGAATTTCTAAGGCATTTTGATGAGAATGGTAATTTTATCGAAAGCCTTCCTCAGGAAGATTTGGATGAAGAGATTAGTATTATTTATGAATATAAATCTAATACAGAGAAACCTGAAGAAGAATGATTAGTATTATAACCGTTGTCTTATGATTTCATATAAAAACACACCACAAGCTACCGATACGTTTAACGAAGCAATATCTCCATACATTGGTAATTTAGCTTGGTGATCTACCAATTTTAATACCGATTGAGAAATACCTTTACCTTCACTTCCCATAATGATTGCGGTAGGAATAGTTAGATTTGTGTCGTAAATAGTAGTGTCGGCTTTTTCTGTAGCAGCTACTATCTGAACACCAGAACCCTGTAGATAAAACATTGCATCTTTTATATGATCTACTTTACATATTGGGATTTTGAATACTGCCCCGGCAGAAGTTTTTACAGTATCTGCATTAACAGGTGCTCCTCCTTTTTTCTGAATGATAATACCATGTACTCCTGTACATTCTGCAGTTCTGATGATAGCACCAAAATTACGAACGTCAGAAAGTTGATCAAGAATCAAAAATAAAGGAGTTTTTCCAGATTCAATAACATTCATGACAAGGTTTTCAAGGTCATAAAAATCGATAGGAGAGGTATAGGCAACCGCACCTTGATGATTGCTACGGGTTAATCGATTTAGTTTTTCTACAGGAACATAGTTAATGGTGATATTATTCTTCCTTACCAGATTCATTAATTCTTTGGCCAGGTCACCATGTAATCCTTTTTGAATAAAAAGCTTATCGATGGTTTTGCCAGACGTTATAGCTTCTATAATCGCTCTGATACCAAAAACTAAGGAATCGTTTTTCATCTGTATATAGTATATGTTTTGTAGTCAAGACCATACCTACCATATAGTAAACCGGTATTAACTTAATTGTTTGTAGCTTATTTAATGGGATCAAAGATAGTATAATAGAAATGAGTTTTAGGAATTGTATACAAAAAAAGGATGTGATCAATTAGATCACATCCTTTATATAAATGTATAGACAAAGCAAGAACTAATCTATAATACTATTTTCTTTAAATGATAATGCTATGTCAACATTTGTTCCTGCATTTATTACTGTAATATCACCTACAAGAATAGCTCCATAATAATTTTTTAATACAGGAGCATTTGTAGTTCCGATATTTCTAACAATTTTGTATGCGTAAATCTCGTCTTTTACGACTTGAGAAGAGGTAGAAGGTGTTCCGGCATCAAAATCAGCTTTTGCTTGCTCTACATCGTTATATTTGTCGTAAAAAGATGCTCCGGTATCTCCTAGCTTTACAAACTGTATGTCTACAGTGTAATTTTCTCCATTAACGGTATTGTTGATAGCTCCAAACCCTTGTGGTCCGACAAAATCAATATCCCCTGTAAAAGTATCATCTTTAGAAGTAGAACCGGTTAAGAGGTTGATCTGATTTTTGGTAAGATCATTACCTAGATTTCCACTTACACCACTTTTGAATGGCTGAGGTATAATTTCAATTTTAGCTTCTACTTTATCAGTAAGAACTCCACTGGAGACAGTAAAAGAATAAATGAGTAGATCCCCTTTTGTAAAACCATAAGTAATATAATCTTTGTTTTTAAGATCAATTGTCCCTTTGTCAATATTAAAACCGGTAGAAATATCTGTTTCTGTTCCCATTTCTCCTTTTCTCCAGGTGACTACAATATCGTCAATCTTAGCCCCTGCGGTAGAAGTAACATATGTAATCAAATTGGTAGATGCGCTATCTTTAAATTTTATAGATGAAACTTTATCGGTTAAATTAATAGCTTTTGTAACTGATAGCTTTTCTGCTGTTATTGCAGAGGGGATATTTCCTCCAGAAATATCATATACTAAATCTAAGTCGAAACTCCCTGATGAAACTGTTTTTCCTTCTTCTTCACTAGGAAAAACAAATGGTAATAGTGATGAAGAGTTAAATGTAGCTGCGTTGTCAGAAATCACGGCATCTGCAATTTTGGTAGTACCTTTAAATACATCAAGATTAGTAACCTTTGCATTCGTAAAGCTGTTTAAATCAATCTTTAAGTCTTTGTTAATATCAAATATTGTTATTTCAGTATCCACTAGTTTAACTGCTACTCCGGCAGATACTCCTGTTACTCCTTGATCATCATTTGAACAAGATATCATAGAAATGATGAATAAAGTAATAAGTATGATTTTTGAAAGTGTTTTCATGTAACTTGATTTTTAATTAGAGTTTTTTGTTTAAAGTATTTGTCTTATAGACTGTCTGCTTCTATATGGTTGCGTAATTTGATTATATAATTGATGTGTTATTATGTCTTAAAATGCTATTGAAAATAAACAAGGCCGGCTTTTTAAAAGCTGGCCTTGTTTATGCAGATGTAATGAATGATTGCTGTACTTTTTTAGGAATCTTATTGATTTTTACCTATTAGGAAGTAGCGATATTCGAATAGCTAATTTTTAGGAAATATTTTTTGAAAAGAGTTTGTATTTATAATAGAGAGATAGTCTTGATTGCGTACTATTTGAGTCAGTCTTATTTTTTGATTAAAACTAAACATCCTTGTATAGTGAAGAAATCTCTTATGTATAAATACAGGATACTTATTGGGTAAGGGGAGGAGGGAGATACTTATTCGGAAATTGGATATAACTGTGGTTTTTTTGATAAAATAAAAAAAGAGACTATCCACTGGATAGCCTCTTTTGAATCTTTATTATTTATTTGACTTAATTTTTATAAGCCCAAATATATACATCCATCAAGTGACCTCCTTGCGCAGAAATAGCAGCTTGGTAAGAATCTGGATTTGATACTCTTTCATCGATAGGGTATAACCAACGTCTTGGAACTACTCCTGAAGGGTTAAAGCCATTTGCTCCATTTACATTTGGAGTTATAGCTGGATAACCAGTTCTTCTATAATCATTCCATGGTTCAACTGGAGTATTACCATACATTGCTTTATATTTTTCAACAATAATGGTTTCAATATCAGCTTCTAAAGTGCCTCCTAATGCTAAACCACCAGTATATGCAGTAATATCTGCAGCAGCAACACCAAGGTATTCCATATTTGCGGTTACACCAGCAATTAATGCAGCAGTACCATCACCACTTGTACGCTCAAGAGCTTCAGCTTCGATAAACTTTTGCTCAGCATATGTCATTAATAAACTAGGACTGTCTAATTGAGCCCAAAATAAATCTGAGTTACCGCTATCCCAAAACAGGTCATTTGCACCTGAAGAATCAATATATAGATTATATCGAGGATCTCCAGTCATAAGAGTAACAAAATGAGGATCAATTGCCATTGTATTTGGTCTTCCTGTCCCGAATAAAGCAATTGGATTCCCTCCATTATTTGTGTTTTCAAAGTTAAATTGCGCTTGATCTGCATTACTTCCCATTGCGTTAGCTATTGCAGCTAATGCTTTAGAAGATGCTAGTGGGTCTCTTTTTGAAAGTTGAATATAGTAACGTGCTTTTAGAGCATAAGCTACCTTAATCCAACCAGCATTACTAAGAGTTACCAAACTTCCTTGAATACTTCCAATAGGATCAGTAGCAGTTAAATCAGCCACAGCTTGATCTAATAACTCAAAGATTTTTTCGTAGATTGATTCTTGTGAATCATACTTTGGAGTTAAATTCTCTTCTCCAAGAAAAGCTTCAGAGAAAGGAACGTCACCCCATGAATTGGTAGCCAGACCTAAATTTGCTGCAAGATAAATTTTTGCAACACCTCTACTGTTTACACCATCAGTATCACTAGTTCTGTTTATGATATCTATACAATCTCTCATAGAACCTACATAAATACCTGTGTTCCAGAAATTATTAAGGTCATTCTCGTCAATTACATAACTTGTGTATCCAAGTTGTTGTGCATCTATACCTGCCCATTGTTGCATAACGATACCAGATAAACGACCTAGTCCAGCGATTGGGTTTCTATGCGATTGGGTTTGCATAATCGGCATAATGGCTTTTACCGGCACAATATCACCACTGGGACGCGTAGGGTCTTCATTTGTAGTGCCATACTCACATGATACTAGCATCATTGCTGCTGTTATCATGAGAATAAAAGTTTTATTGATTTTATATGTTCTTTTCATTTTTACTTTTTTTAGAAATTAAGTTTAAGTGAAACAGCATAACTTCTGGTGTTTGGCTGATTAAAGTAATCTAAACCAATACCATTAGAATCTCCAGTTAAGTTAGTTTCAGGATCAACACCAGGATAATCAGTGTTTAACCATAAGTTTCTTCCTGAAAGTGTTATAGAGCCAGAAGAGATAGGAGTTCCATTTAATAATTTTTCTCCAAAGCTATATGATAAAGAAGCTTCTCTTAAACGAATCCAAGATGCATCATATACACTATCTTCTCCTACACCACCAAAACCATTTTTGGTCCAAACATTTACACCTGTAGTATTACTAGCTAAAGCAACTTGTTGAGTGTTTTCTTGTCCAGTAGACTGTACAATTCCATCATAAACGAAATCAGTAATTTCTCTTTGATCAGCTGTTTTTTGTGAAGTACCAAAATAATCAATGATACCACAAGTACCACACCATACATCACCACCTTCTCTAATATCAAATAAAACAGAGAAAGAAAGGTTTTTATATGAAAGAGTATTTTTAATACCCATTTGCCAATCTGGAATTGGATCACCAATAATTGTTGATTCTGGATCTACTAATGGGAAACCATTATCATCGATTAAAACACGACCACTGTCGTTTCTTAAATATCTACTTCCGTATATTGCTCCATAAGATTCTCCTGGAAGTACTCTTGAAGATGTTGAAGTAAACCCTGCAAGTGTAAATGATTCTACACCAGGTGCTAGTTCAATAACTTTTGACTCATAGGAAGTCCAATTGATATCTAAATTCCAAGAGAAATTATCTGTACGAACTGGTACAAAATTTGCACCGATTTCAAATCCTTTATTTTCGATTTTACCTGCATTAACATTACGACCATTAAAACCTGTTGATGGAGCAACATCCACAGGGAATACCTGACCTGTTGTCTCTTTGTCATAATACGTAATGTCTAATCCTATTCTTGAGTTGAAGAATTTTATTTCTCCCCCAAATTCTAATTCTGTAGTTTCCTCCGGTTGAATAATATTACTACCTGACGAACCGCTTCTTTCTAAAGCAACTGCATTAAATAATGGGAAAGTGTTACCTCCGATAAAACCATCACCACCGGCAAATCCACCAGCATAAAAAGTTTGAGTAGCATATATAGGTGCATCATTACCAGTTCTACCATAAGATGCTCTTAGTTTACCATAGTTTACTAGTTCACTTTCGAAAAGCTCACTAAATACAAAACTAAGACCAGCACTATACGATAAGAAATCATTGTTGTCTATAGGAAGAGTAGAAGACCAGTCATTTCTAACAGAACCATTTATGAAAAGCATATCGTTGATTCCAAATTTCGCATCAGCAAAAACTGCATCCAATTTTTTCTTAAATACAGAATTAGTTGTAACCTGACTTGAAGAATTCGAAACATCAAAGAATCCAGGAATAGTTAATTCATTTGCTAGAACACTTCTTCTTAAATAATCAGAACTGTAGTTCTCATATCCTATTATACCATTAAATGTGATCGTTTCAGATAAATCTTTATTGAATAATGCCATGAAGTTAGTTGTGATATCTTCATTAAAAATGTTATCATCAAACACACTACCATCTCTTGTAGCAGCAGAATTTATATCTCTACCAGCTTTTCTAACATCACTATATCTATCATAAGCATATCTACCTTGTAGTGTTAACCAATCTAATGGTCTGTATTCAAAAGATAATCTACCTGTGAATCTGTTAACATCATCAAAAGATGGGTTTTTTCCAACAGTCCAGTATGGATTATCATATATTCCAGCTCTATAACTTCTTTGAGTACCATCAGGTAGTTCGTATACAGTGCGATCTTCTGCAGCTGCTCTACCTTTTAATCCATTACCATTATCAAAAGTTGGAGTAGTTCTCAATAAACCTAGCATAATACCAGAAATATTAGAACCTCTTTGAACTCTTCGTCCTCCTGAATTCACAAAAGAACCACTCGCAGAAATCTCAAACTTGTCAGATAAATCGGCAGTTATGTCTGCTCTAAAAGATTTTTTTCCAAAATCTTCAGTAGGAGCAACACCTGTTTGGTCTAATTTACCACCAGATAAATAATATCTAACAGTTTCGGTTCCACCACGTACAGATACATTTAGATCCGTTAATAAACCTTTTACATAAAAATCATAATTATCATAACTTTCAGCAGCACGACCATTTCCTGTACCAGCAGGAACAAGTGCTCCAAATCTATGATATGGATATGACGTATCACCATCATATTCTAAAGTAGAAATACGAGGTCCCCAACTAAATCCAGACCCAGTCTCAGGGCCAAGGTAATTTCCATTGGTTCCTTGAGCAAATTGTCTTTGTAAATCTGGTACTTGAGTAATTTCGCTTACTTGTACTGTAGAATTTACAGATATAGTAGGAGCTCCTGATTTACCTTTTTTAGTCGTGATAATTACAACACCATTAGCGGCTCTTAAGCCATATAATGTTTGTGCTGCAATACCTTTAAGGATTGAAATACTTTCGATATCATTTTGATTGATATCAATAGCTCTGTTTGATTGGTCAGCACCACCGGTAGCATTTCCAACACTTGAATTGTCAATAGGTACACCATCAACAATAAATAAAGGAGAGTTACTTCTTGTAATAGAAGTATTACCACGGATTCTTATGTTCGCAGATGCTCCAACAGAACCTGAGGATGTTACAACCGAAACCCCTGGGGCTTTCGCCGTTAAGGAACTTACTAAGTTAACCTCTCCGGTGTTTTCGATTTCATCGTCTGATACTGTAGCAATGGCATAACTTAAAGACCTTGGTTTAGCCTTAATACCTCTTGCTGTTACAATAACTTCTTCTAGCTCTGAAGCTGAAGTAGATAGTTGAACATTAATTGAGTTACCATCCCCAATTACTACATCTTTCGTGTCGAATCCGACATAGCTGAAAGAAAGTACTCCTCCCCGATTCGCTTGAAGGGAATAGTTCCCATCAAAATCAGTTTGAGTACCACTTGCTGTATTTTTTACAACAACATTAACCCCAGGAAGAGGTAACCCTTTATCATCGGTCACAGTTCCTGAAACTGTTTTTTCCTGTGCAAAAGTGAATTGCACAACAAACGCTAGTAATAGCGTTAGAATTCCACTAAACTTTGTTCTCATTTTACAATTTATTTGAATTAGCCAGTTCCAAAAATCATAATAATATCTTTATAAAACAACTTTTTGTTATTAAAATTTAAATTGTAGCTGCTATGATGTATCCAAAATTGTTAGGCGTTGTTGTAGGAGGGGTGTGGGGTGTTTGTAAGATTTTTTATGTTTTTCGGATTATTAAGTATCACATAATGAACAACTTCTTTGATCGTTTGTAGTGTGGTGTTGGTGTGTGCTTCTACAGATTTGAAGCTTGTTTGATTAATGGTATAAAAATATAAGAGCTTTCTGACAAAGGTTTCCTGTTTGTGTTAAATAAAGATTTCTTCTTGTTAATTATGATGATAGATGAGTCGTTTTGGGTGTTGAGATAGTGAGATATTAACCATTTGCCAGCTTAAACAGATAAAGGCTATTGTTTTTTTGTGTTTAAAAGATCATCAAATTCTATATATAGGTTGTTCTTTATTACTATATGTCTTATTAGGTCAATGTATTTTTATATGGTAATGTACAATGATAAGTAATTGGATTAATCAATACCTTCGTGTTATATATTTAGGTATTACTATTAGAGGAAAGTTTTTTTGAATGAGAAAACCTAAGAATTTAATGATGCAATAAAAATGTTATTCTGACTCATAGGTAACAATCGCCTAATTAATGACGATCTAAAGGATGTGATTGTAATGTGTTTCGGTTATTTTCTAATTACTATTGTTGGTGGTGTTTAGGTAGGAGTGAAATGAGATATTCAAAGATGGTAGTAGTGTGAAAAGATGGGCGTTGAAAATTATACGGCTAAGATGATACATTATATAGGCCTACATGTGTACATTATATATGTAATATACGTATTTTCTATTGAAGTTAAAATAAGATGTTTTTGTTGTTGATTTTGTAGTTAGTGTGGTTGTTTTACCTCATTTGTTTTAGGTAACATGCATAAAGGAATAAAAATTAATCCCTTAGGATTTGATTTGCTGAAAAATAATTCTACCTTTGCAGCCCTTTAAAAGGGATATTTTTTTAAATTTTAATAATAGTGTAAAGCAAATTATGCCAACAATTTCACAATTAGTAAGAAAAGGTAGAGCCAAAATAACTAAGAAGAGTAAATCGGCTGCTTTGGATTCGTGCCCGCAACGCCGCGGTGTTTGTACACGTGTTTATACTACTACACCAAAAAAACCAAATTCAGCTATGCGTAAAGTAGCTCGTGTTAGGTTAACAAATGGTAAAGAAGTAAATGCGTACATCGGTGGTGAAGGTCACAATCTCCAGGAGCACTCGATAGTATTAGTTAGAGGTGGAAGGGTAAAAGATTTACCAGGAGTTAGATATCACATTGTTCGTGGAGCTTTAGACACCGCAGGTGTAGAAGGAAGGACGCAACGTAGATCTAAGTATGGTGCTAAACGCCCTAAGAAGTAATTAAAAAACTTTAAGAAGAAGACATGAGAAAAAGAAAGGCTAAAAAAAGACCGATTTTGCCAGATCCACGTTTTAACGATCAATTAGTTACACGTTTTGTGAACATGATGATGTGGGATGGAAAGAAATCGACAGCTTTCAAAATATTCTATGATGCAATCGATATTGTAGAAGAGAAAAAACAAAATGACGAAAAAACGTCTTTAGAAATTTGGAAAGATGCATTATCTAATGTAATGCCTCACGTAGAGGTGAGAAGCCGCCGTGTAGGAGGGGCTACTTTTCAGATTCCTAACCCAATCAGGCCAGATCGTAAAATATCTACTGCTATGAAGTGGTTGATTCAATTTTCACGTAAAAGAAATGAGAAATCTATGGCTCAGAAACTTGCTGCAGAGATTATAGCTGCAGAAAAAGAAGAAGGAGCTGCTGTTAAGAAAAGAGTAGATACTCATAAAATGGCTGAGGCAAACAAAGCATTCTCTCACTTTAGATTTTAATCATTAAGAAATGGCTAGAGATTTAAAATATACTAGAAATATAGGAATTGCTGCGCATATTGACGCAGGGAAAACTACAACCACCGAACGTATTCTTTATTATACAGGGGTGAGTCATAAAATTGGTGAGGTTCATGATGGCGCAGCTACGATGGACTGGATGGAGCAAGAGCAAGAGCGTGGTATTACGATTACCTCTGCTGCTACAACCTGTGAATGGAACTTTCCAACAGAAAATGGTAAACCAGTAGATGATACTAAAGGATACCATTTTAATATAATTGATACCCCGGGTCACGTTGATTTTACCGTAGAGGTAAACCGTTCTTTACGTGTACTTGATGGGTTGGTGTTTTTGTTTAGTGCTGTTGATGGGGTAGAACCACAATCAGAAACTAACTGGAGACTTGCCGATAATTATAAAGTACCAAGAATCGGTTTTGTAAATAAAATGGATCGTCAAGGATCTAATTTTATGGAAGTATGTCAGCAGGTTAAAGATATGCTAGGTTCTAATGCAGTACCTATTGTATTGAATATTGGTGACGAAGAAGATTTTAAAGGAATTGTTGATTTAGTAAAGAATCGTGCTATTGTATGGCATGAAGAAGGGCAAGGATCAACGTTTGATGTTATTGATATTCCAGATGATCTTAAAGAAGAAGCAAGAATGCTTCGTGGTAAGCTTATTGAAGAAGTTGCTGCGTATGATGAAGATCTTCTTGAGAAATTCATGGAAGATGAAGAATCGATTACAGAAGAAGAAGTGCATGCTGCACTTAGAGCTGCTGTAATGGATATGAGTATTATTCCTATGATCTGTGGATCTGCATTTAAAAATAAAGGTGTTCAGTTTTTATTAGATGCGGTATGTCGTTATTTACCTTCTCCAACGGATAAAGAAGGTATTGCAGGTATAAATCCTAATACAGATCAAGAAGAAATACGTAAACCAGATGTAAAGGAGCCTTTTGCGGCTTTAGCTTTTAAAATTGCTACAGATCCTTTTGTGGGACGTTTGGCATTCTTTAGAGCTTATTCTGGTCGTTTAGATGCAGGTTCTTATGTGTTAAACAATCGTTCTGGTAAAAAAGAACGTATTTCTCGTATCTATCAAATGCATGCTAATAAGCAAAATGCAATTGACTATATAGAAGCTGGAGATATTGGAGCTGCTGTTGGATTTAAATCTATCAAAACAGGAGATACACTTACAGATGAGAAAAACCCTATTGTTTTAGAATCTATGGACTTCCCTGATCCCGTAATTGGTATCGCGGTAGAGCCTAAGACTAAGGCAGATGTTGATAAATTAGGGATTGGCTTAGGAAAATTGGCTGAAGAAGATCCAACATTTACAGTACGTTCGGATGAAGCTTCAGGACAGACTATTATATCTGGAATGGGTGAACTTCACTTAGAAGTTATTGTAGATCGTTTAAAACGAGAATTCAAAGTTGAAGTAAATCAAGGTCAACCACAAGTAGAGTACAAAGAAGCTATTACTGCTGTAGCAGAACATAGAGAAGTGTACAAGAAGCAATCTGGTGGACGAGGAAAATTTGCAGATATTGTATTTACAATTGAACCAGCAGATGAAGGTGTAGTTGGACTTGAGTTTATTAATAAGATAAAAGGAGGAAACGTACCAAAAGAATTTGTTCCTTCTATAGAGAAAGGTTTCAAAATGGCAATGGTAAATGGGCCTTTAGCTGGTTATGAAGTGGATGCTATTAAAGTAACATTGACTGACGGATCTTATCACGATGTGGATTCTGATCAACTATCTTTCGAATTAGCTGCTAAATTAGGTTTTAAAAATTCAGCAAAAGCTGCTAAAGCCGTAATTATGGAGCCAATTATGAAATTAGAGGTTATTACTCCAGAAGAAAACATGGGTGATATCGTAGGTGATCTTAACCGTCGTAGAGGGCAAGTAAGTGATATGGGAGACCGTGCAGGAGCAAAAACTGTAAAAGCAACTGTTCCGCTTTCTGAAATGTTTGGATATGTGACAACATTAAGAACATTGTCATCTGGTAGAGCAACGTCTACAATGGAATTTTCTCACTATGCAGAAACTCCTTCTAATATTTCAGAAGAAGTAATTGCTGCAGCAAAAGGAGTTAACGCTTAATTATTACAGAAATGAGTCAAAAAATCAGAATAAAACTAAAATCTTACGATCATAACTTAGTGGATAAGTCTGCTGAGAAAATCGTAAAGACGGTAAAGAGTACAGGAGCTGTAGTAACTGGGCCAATTCCTTTGCCAACACATAAGAAAATTTTTACGGTGCTTCGTTCTCCACACGTAAACAAAAAATCCAGAGAGCAATTCCAATTAAGTTCTTATAAAAGACTTTTGGATATCTATAGCTCTTCTTCAAAAACGATTGATGCGTTGATGAAGCTGGAATTACCAAGTGGAGTAGAAGTGGAGATTAAAGTGTGATAAAACTTTAAGAGTAAGTGCGCTTACAATAAAATGTCCCAAGCTGTATGCAAGGGAAAAACGGCAAAAAAATACATTCAGGGTTGAAAGTATTTTGACCCTGTTTTTTTGTAAAAGAATAAAATAAATTGAAAGTAATTTCAATAGAGAATAAGTAAATCATTAATAAATAATTAAATATGTCTGGGTTAATAGGAAAAAAGATCGGCATGACCAGCATCTTCGATGAAAATGGAAAGAACATTCCATGTACAGTAATCGAAGCTGGACCATGTGTGGTAACCCAAGTCAGAACTGAAGAGGTTGACGGTTATGAAGCTGTTCAGCTAGGTTTCGATGACAAAGCAGACAAAAATGCTACTAAAGCGGCTTTAGGTCACTTTAAAAAAGCAGGAACTGTTGCTAAACGTAAAGTTGTCGAATTCAAAGGTTTTGATGAGGAGTACAAATTAGGAGATACAGTAACTGTTGGGCACTTTGCCGAAGGAGAATTTGTTGATGTGTCAGCAACCTCAAAAGGAAAAGGTTTTCAAGGAGTTGTGAAGAGACACAATTTTGGTGGTGTTGGTCAAGCAACTCATGGTCAGCATAACCGTTTAAGAGCTCCAGGTTCTATCGGTGCTGCATCATATCCTGCAAGAGTTTTCAAAGGAATGAAAATGGCAGGAAGAATGGGTGGAGAGCAAGTAAAAATTCAAAACTTAAGAGTGTTAAAAGTAGTTCCTGAAAAGAATATACTTGTTGTTAAAGGATGTGTTCCTGGACATAAAAACGCTTATGTAACGATTCAGAAGTAATGAAAGTAGCGGTAATTGATATAAACGGAAAAGAAACAGGAAGAAAGGCAGACCTTTCAGACGCTGTTTTTGGTATAGAACCAAATGATCATGCTGTATACTTAGATGTGAAGCAATACTTGGCTAATCAACGTCAAGGTACTCATAAGGCTAAGGAGCGTGCAGAGATTGTAGGTAGTACTAGAAAAATAAAGAAACAAAAAGGGACAGGTACCGCGAGAGCAGGTAGTATAAAGTCTCCTATATTTAAAGGTGGAGGTAGAGTTTTTGGTCCAAGACCACGTAGCTACTCTTTTAAATTAAATAAGAACTTGAAGAGATTAGCGCGTAGATCTGCGCTAAGTATTAAGGCAAATGACAAAGCAATAACTGTAATCGAAGACTTTACTTTTGATACAGTAAAAACTAAGAATTTTACAGCAGTTTTAAAGTCTTTAGGACTTGAAAACAAAAAATCTTTGTTTGTGTTGGCAGAGTCGAATAAAAATGTATATTTGTCGTCACGCAATTTGAAAAGTTCAGATGTCATAACTTCCTCAGAATTAAGTACTTATAAAATACTTAATGCGAATAATGTTGTGTTTTTGGAAAGTTCTTTGAAAGGAATTGAAACGAATTTAAGTAAATAGAAGCCATGAGTATCTTAATAAAACCTATTATTACAGAAAAGGCTACTGCAGATAGTGAAGTGTTTAATCGCTATGGTTTTGTAGTAGACAAGAAAGCGAATAAGGTAGAGATCAAAAAAGCAGTTGAAGCTGCTTATGGTGTATCTGTTACTAAGGTTCGAACAATAAATGTCCGTCCAGACCGTAATACTCGTTATACAAAAACAGGTATGGTTACTGGTAAAACAAGTGCCTATAAAAAGGCAATTGTACAGGTGGCGGAAGGTGAAGTAATTGATTTATATAGTAATCTTTAAGACTAAGAAATGTCAGTAAGAAAATTAAAGCCAATTACCCCAGGTCAGCGTTTTAGAGTAGTAAATGGATATGACGCCATTACTACTGATAAGCCGGAAAAAAGCCTATTGGCTCCGAAAAAAAGATCTGGTGGTAGAAACAGTCAAGGAAAAATGACCATGCGCTACAAAGGTGGTGGTCATAAAAAAAGGTATCGTATCATTGATTTTAAACGAGATAAGCAAGGAGTTCCTGCTACCGTTGCTACAATAGAATACGATCCAAACAGAACTGCATTTATAGCGTTGCTAAATTACCAAGATGGTGAAAAGCGCTATGTTATCGCTCAAAATGGTTTACAGGTAGGTCAGAATATCGTTTCTGGTAGTGATATTGCTCCAGAAATCGGTAACGCTATGCCGCTTAGTGATATTCCACTAGGTACGATCATTTCTTGTATAGAGTTACGTCCAGGTCAAGGTGCTGTTATGGCGCGTAGTGCTGGATCATTCGCTCAGCTTATGGCTAGAGATGGTAAGTTTGCTACGGTAAAATTACCTTCTGGTGAAGTGAGAATGATATTAGTTAACTGTATGGCTACCATTGGTGCTATATCTAATAGTGATCATCAATTGATCGTTGGAGGTAAAGCTGGTAGAACAAGATGGTTAGGTCGTCGTCCTCGTACAAGACCAGTAGCGATGAACCCTGTTGATCACCCAATGGGTGGTGGTGAAGGACGTTCTTCTGGAGGTCACCCACGTTCTAGAAAAGGTCTTCCTGCAAAAGGATTTAGAACCCGTTCTAAGACGAAAGCGAGTAATAAATATATTGTAGAACGTAGAAAGAAATAATTAAGATATGGCACGTTCATTAAAAAAAGGACCTTACGTTCACTATAAGTTAGAGAAAAAAGTAGCTGCAAATGTAGAAGCTAATAAGAAGTCTGTTATTAAGACTTGGTCTAGAGCATCTATGATTACTCCTGACTTTGTAGGGCAAACAATTGCAGTTCATAATGGTCGCCAGTTTGTACCGGTATACATTACCGAGAATATGGTAGGTCATAAATTAGGAGAATTTTCGCCAACACGTTCCTTTAGAGGACACGCTGGTGCTAAAAATAAAGGTAAAAAATAATTTAAGTCATGGGAGTTCGTAAAAGAGAAATGGCAGAAAGAATTAAGGAAGAGAAAAAGCAAATTGCTTTTGCTAAACTTAATAACTGCCCTACGTCACCTCGTAAGATGCGTTTAGTAGCAGATTTGGTTCGTGGTGTAAAAGTTGAAAAGGCGCTTCATATTCTTAGATTTAACCCTAAAGAAGCATCACGTCGTTTAGAGAAGTTATTGCTTTCGGCAATAGCAAACTGGCAGGCGAAAAATGAAGACGCTAGCATCGAAGATGCAGATCTTTTTGTAAAAGAGATTCGTGTAGATGGAGGAAGTATGTTAAAAAGACTTCGTCCTGCTCCACAGGGTCGCGCGCACAGAATAAGAAAACGCTCTAACCACGTAACAATAGTGGTTGCAGCAAACAATAATACACAAAGCTAATATAAACTATGGGACAGAAGACAAATCCAATCGGAAATCGCCTTGGTATTATCAGAGGATGGGAATCCAACTGGTACGGAGGTAATGACTACGGTGATAAACTTGCCGAAGACGATAAGATTAGAAAGTATGTACACGCACGTTTATCAAAAGCTAGTGTATCTAGAGTAATTATTGAGCGTACGCTTAAACTTGTAACCGTTACTATCACTACTGCCAGACCTGGTATCATTATCGGAAAAGGTGGTCAAGAGGTAGACAAGTTGAAAGAAGAGCTTAAGAAAATTACTGAAAAGGAAGTTCAGATCAATATTTTTGAAATCAAAAGACCAGAACTTGATGCATTTTTGGTAGGATCGAGTGTTGCAAGACAAATCGAAAGCCGTATCTCATATCGTCGTGCTATTAAAATGGCTATTGCGGCAGCAATGAGAATGAATGCAGAAGGTATCAAAATCCAGATTTCGGGACGTTTGAATGGTGCAGAAATGGCACGTACAGAGTCTTATAAAGATGGTCGTATTCCTTTATCAACATTTAGAGCCGATATTGATTATGCTTTAGTAGAATCTCACACTACTTATGGTAGATTGGGTGTTAAAGTATGGATCATGAAAGGTGAAGTATATGGTAAAAGAGAGCTTTCTCCTTTGGTTGGTTTATCCAAAAAACAAGGAAAAGGTGACAGAGGTGGACGAAGTGGTGGAGGTAATAACAAATCACGTCGTAGAAAGTAATTTTTTAAAGTAAATTAACAATGTTACAGCCTAAAAGAACAAAATTCCGTAAGCAACAAAAAGGACGTATGAAAGGTCTTTCTCAAAGAGGACACACGCTTTCTAACGGTACTTTCGGAATCAAATCATTAGATTCAAGTTTTGTTACTGCTAGACAAATAGAAGCAGCTCGTATTTCTGCTACTCGTTATATGAAGAGAGAAGGTTCTCTGTGGATTAAAATTTTCCCAGACAAGCCGATCACCAAGAAACCTCTCGAAGTACGTATGGGTAAAGGAAAAGGTGCTGTTGAGTATTGGGCAGCAGTAGTAAGACCAGGAAGAATATTATTTGAAATAAGTGGAGTGCCATATGACGTAGCGAAAGAAGCTTTACGTCTGGCCGCTCAAAAACTTCCTGTAAAAACTAAGTTTATCGTAGCTAGAGATTATCAAGCTTAATATTTGAGGATTATGAAACAATCAGAAGTAAAAGAATTATCTACAGCTGAATTACAAGAGGAACTTGGTAAAACTCAAAAAGCGTATTCAGATTTAAGAATGGCTCACGCTATGTCTCCGTTAGAAAACCCTTTACAATTACGTAAAGTGAGAAGATCTATTGCAAGAATGGCTACAGAGCTAACAAAAAGAGAATTAAACGGTTAATTCTGCTGAAAGATGGAAAAAAGAAATTTAAGAAAAGAGCGTATAGGAGTTGTTACTAGTAACAAAATGCAGAAATCCATTGTGGTTGCTGAAGTTAAAAAAGTAAAACACCCTATGTACGGAAAGTTCGTGTTAAAAACGAAAAAATACGTTGCACACGACGAGAAAAACGACTGCAATATTGGTGATACTGTAAAGATCATGGAAACAAGACCTATGAGTAAAACCAAATGCTGGAGATTAGTAGAAGTAATTGAAAGAGCGAAGTAATTATGGTACAACAAGAGTCTAGATTAAAAGTAGCCGATAACACAGGTGGAAAAGAAGTTTTAGTCATTCGTGTTTTAGGCGGTACAAAAAGAAGATACGCCTCTGTAGGAGACAAAATCGTTGTCAGTGTAAAAGAAGCAACTCCAAATGGAAACATTAAAAAAGGAGCAGTTTCAACTGCAGTTGTAGTTCGTACCAAAAAAGAAGTGCGCAGACCAGACGGTTCTTATATCCGTTTTGATGATAATGCGTGTGTTCTATTGACTCCTACAGGAGAAATGAGAGGAACACGTGTATTTGGTCCTGTTGCAAGAGAACTTCGTGATAAGCAATTCATGAAGATTGTTTCACTAGCGCCAGAAGTGCTTTAAAACATTTGTAAAGATGACAAAGCTAAAAATAAAATCAGGAGATACAGTACGAGTTATCGCTGGAGACAATAAAGGTCAAGAGGGAACAGTACAAAAAGTATTGAAAGATAAAAACAAGGCGATCGTAGAAGGTGTGAACTTAGTGTCAAAACACCAGAAGCCTAGTGCTACAAATCCACAAGGTGGTATTGTAAAACAAGAAGCAGCTATTCATATTTCTAACTTATCATTGTTAACCGCTAAAGGTGAAACTACAAGAGTTGGATATAGAGTAGAAGGAGATAAGAAAGTGAGATTTTCTAAAAAATCTAATGAAGTAATATAATTATGGCTTATATCCCAAGATTAAAACAAGAGTATAAAGACAGAGTAGTGTCAGCTCTTACAGAAGAATTCAGCTATGATAATGTAATGCAAGTACCAAAGCTTAAAAAAATAGTTTTAAGTAGAGGTGTTGGAGCAGCAGTAGCTGATAAGAAGTTAATCGACTATGCAGTAGACGAATTAACAAATATAACAGGTCAGAAAGCTATATCAACGATTTCTAAAAAAGATGTTGCTTCTTTCAAATTACGTAAAGGAATGCCAATTGGGGCAAAAGTTACGTTAAGAGGAGAAAGAATGTATGAGTTTTTAGATCGTCTAATTACTTCAGCTTTACCACGTGTTAGAGATTTTAACGGAATTAAAGCTACAGGTTTTGATGGTAGAGGTAATTACTCTTTAGGAGTTCTGGAACAGATTATTTTCCCTGAAATCGATATCGATAAGGTAAATAAGATTTCTGGAATGAATGTTACCTTCGAAACTTCGGCAAAAACCGATAAAGAAGCAAAATCATTGTTAACCGAACTAGGATTACCTTTTAAAAAGAATTAATTATGGCTAAAGAATCAATGAAAGCCCGTGAGGTGAAGAGAGCTAAAACTGTAGAAAAATATGCAGAGAAACGTAAAGCTTTAAAAGAAGCTGGAGATTATGATGCATTACAGAAATTGCCTAAAAATGCTTCACCAGTTCGTAAGCATAATCGATGCAAGTTAACAGGAAGACCAAAAGGATATATGCGTCAATTTGGAATTTCTCGTGTAACATTCAGAGAGATGGCAAACAAAGGATTAATTCCGGGAGTAACAAAAGCTAGTTGGTAATAATAAAGTAAATTAATTGGTTTAAGGTTCAATTAAAAAAATTGAAAACCAAAACCATAAATTATAAACAATGAATACAGATCCTATAGCAGATTATTTAACCAGAATTCGTAATGCAAATAGTGCTCAACACAGAGTAGTTGAGATTCCTGCATCGAAGGTTAAAAAAGAGATCACTAAAATATTATTCGATCAAGGATATATTTTAAGTTATAAATTTGAAGATAATACAACACAAGGTACTATCAAAATAGCGCTTAAATACGATAAGATAACTAAAGAACCAGTTATTAAAGAATTACAGAGAATCAGTAAGCCAGGATTACGTAAGTATGCTGGGTCTAATGATATCCCAAGAATTCTTAACGGATTAGGTGTTGCGATAATCTCTACTTCTCATGGTGTAATGACCGGTAAACGTGCAAAGCATGAGAATGTAGGTGGTGAAGTACTTTGTTACGTATATTAACAGTATAAAAGACAAAAGAAATGTCAAGAATAGGAAAAAATCCAGTAACTATTCCGTCTGGTGTCACTGTTGAAGTGACAGGTAATGTTGTTACTGTTAAAGGAAAATTAGGAGAGCTTTCTCAAGAAATCGATAGTATCGAAGTGAAAGTCGAAGATGGCCAGGTTGTTTTTGAAAGACCTAGTGAAGCCAAAGATCATAAAGCAAAGCACGGTTTATATAGAGCTTTGATTAATAATATGGTCAATGGTGTTTCTGAAGGATTTAGCAAAGAGTTAGAATTGGTAGGGGTTGGTTATAGAGCTTCTAATCAAGGTCAAAAATTAGACTTGGCTTTGGGATTCTCTCATAATATAGTTTTAGATATAGCACCAGAAGTTAAGGTCGAAACTATTTCAGAAAAAGGTAAAAACCCTATAGTAAAATTAACCTCTCATGATAAGCAATTGGTGGGTCAGGTAGCAGCTAAGATTAGAGGCTTCCGTAAACCAGAGCCTTATAAAGGAAAAGGTATCAAATTCGTAGGAGAACAATTAAGAAGAAAAGCAGGTAAATCTGCATAATAACTAACGTTATGGCATTCTCAAAAGATTTAAGAAGATTAAAGATAAGAAAGCGTATCCGCGGAAATGTAAGCGGTACAGAACAACGTCCTAGATTATCTGTTTTTAGAAGTAATAAAGAAATCTATGCACAAGTCATAGATGATGTAACTGGTAAAACAATCAGTGCTGCTTCTTCAAGAGATAAAGACATTGCTTCAGCAACAGGAAGTAAGATAGAAAAAGCAAACTTAGTAGGTAAAGCGCTTGCTGAAAAAGCTAAGAAAGCTGGTGTAGAAACAGTATCCTTTGATAGAGGAGGGTATTTGTATCACGGTAGAGTAAAATCATTAGCAGACGGTGCTAGAGAAGCAGGACTTAAATTCTAAGAAAATATGTATCAAAAATATAAAAACGCAGAATTAGTAAAACCAAGCGGGCTTGAACTTAAAGATCGTCTAGTTGGTGTACAACGTGTAACTAAAGTAACTAAAGGTGGTAGAGCATTTGGTTTCTCGGCTATAGTTGTTGTAGGTGACGAAAACGGTGTTGTAGGTCACGGTTTAGGTAAGTCTAAAGAAGTAGCAGAAGCTATCTCTAAGGCAGTAGAAGATGCAAAAAAGAATTTGGTTCGTATTCCATTACATAAAGGTACATTACCTCATGAACAAAAAGGTAAGTACGGTGGTGCAAGAGTATTACTCTTACCTGCTGCTACAGGTACCGGGGTAATTGCTGGTGGAGCAATCCGTGCAGTATTAGAATCAGTAGGAGTGCATGATGTACTTTCTAAAAACCAAGGATCGTCTAACCCTCACAATGTGGTGAAAGCAACGTTTGATGCTCTGTTACAATTGCGTAGTGCGCAACAAGTAGCAACTCAACGTGGAGTTTCACTAGAGAAAGTGTTTAAAGGATAAATTCAGGAACGATGGCAAAGATTAAAATTACTAAAGTAAAAAGTGCGATTAACCGTACTCAAAGACAGAAGAGAACCCTAGAGGCTCTAGGTCTTAAAAAGATCGGCCAGGTTGTGGAGCATGAAGATACTCCTAATATCCTTGGGATGGTAAATAAAGTTAAACATTTAGTTTCGATAGAAACAAAATAATAAAAGCACATGGATTTAAGTAACTTAAAACCTGCTGCAGGTTCGGTAAAAAACAATAGCAAACGAGTAGGTCGTGGACAAGGTTCTGGAAAGGGAGGAACTGCTACTCGTGGACATAAAGGAGCAAAATCACGTTCTGGATATTCTAAAAAGATAGGTTTTGAAGGAGGGCAAATGCCACTTCAAAGACGTGTGCCAAAATTTGGTTTTAAAAACATTAATAGAAAAGAGTATCAAGGGATTAATTTAGACACACTACAGAAATTAGTAGATGATGGCAAAATTAAAGATACTGTTGATCTAGATGTTATTTTAACTACAGGCTTGGCGGGGAAAAATGATTTGGTTAAAATATTGGGAAGAGGTGAACTGAAAGCAAAATTAAAAGTTTCAGCTCACAAATTTACAGCCACTGCAAAAGCTGCTATAGAAGCAGCAGGTGGTGAAGCAGTAACCTTATAATAGACAATTCATGAAATTTATTGACACAATAAAAAACATTTGGAAAATCGAAGAACTAAAGAATAGAATCTTAGTTACACTGGGATTACTTTTAGTATATCGATTTGGGGCGCAAATAGTACTTCCAGGAATAGATGCTTCAGAATTAGCAAACCTGGGAACACAAACTCAAGATGGTTTGTTGGGGTTACTTAATGCGTTTACAGGAGGAGCTTTCGCTAACGCTTCAGTATTTGCATTAGGTATTATGCCGTATATATCAGCCTCGATTGTAGTTCAGTTAATGGGAATAGCAATTCCTTATTTACAAAAACTACAAAAAGAAGGAGAAAGTGGTAGAAAAAAGATCAACCAAATTACTCGTTGGTTAACTATCGCTATTACTTTGGTTCAAGGACCAGGATATATTTATAACCTGTTTGCAACACTTCCGGCAGAAGCTTTTGTAGTTCCTAATCAAACAGTTTTCGTTGTGTCTTCTGTAATCATTATATCTACAGGTTGTATTTTTGCAATGTGGTTAGGTGAAAAAATTACAGATAAAGGTATAGGTAATGGTATCTCCCTATTAATTATGGTTGGTATTATTGCTACGCTACCACAATCATTTGTGCAAAACTTTGCATCAAGAACTTCAGGAGATGGAGGAGGAATGATTATGGTATTAATAGAACTGGTTATCTGGTTTGTGATTATACTAGCATCAGTGTTATTGGTTATGGCTGTACGTCAAATACCAGTTCAATATGCTAGAAGAACAGCCGGAGGAGGATATGAGAAGAATGTCTTTGGATCTCGTCAGTACATACCTTTAAAATTGAACGCTTCAGGAGTAATGCCTATCATTTTTGCTCAAGCAATTATGTTTGTGCCTGCTGCTGTAGCTGGTCTGTCAGATTCAGAAACCTCTCAAGGTATTGCTGCAGCATTTAGTGATATTTTTGGATTTTGGTATAATGTTTTGTTTGCAGTATTGATTATCATATTTACATATTTTTATACGGCTATCACGGTGCCAACTAATAAAATGGCGGATGATTTGAAGCGTAGTGGTGGTTTTATTCCGGGTATTCGACCAGGAAGTGAAACATCAGAATATTTAGATAAAATCATGTCTCAGATCACATTACCAGGATCAATATTCTTAGCGTTAATTGCAGTATTTCCTGCAATAGCAGTTAAGTTATTGAATGTACAACAAGGTTGGGCATTGTTTTTCGGAGGAACTTCTCTACTTATTATGGTAGGTGTAGCGATCGATACAATGCAACAGGTTAATTCATACTTGTTAAACAGGCATTATGATGGATTAATGAAAACTGGTAAAAACCGTAAAGCAGTAGCATAATGGCAAAACAACCAGCAATAGAACAAGACGGAAGTATCATCGAAGCATTATCAAATGCAATGTTTCGTGTAGAACTGGAAAATGGTCACGTAGTGACAGCTCATATATCTGGTAAAATGCGTATGCATTACATTAAATTATTACCAGGAGATAAGGTGAAGTTAGAAATGAGTCCTTATGATTTAACAAAGGCTCGTATAACATATAGATACTAAATAATTTAAGATTATTGTAAATTAAGATTTTTTGTGTACTTTTGCAGGCCGAAAAATCTTGTTACTGATACCTCCAAAAGATATAATTTGTATGTTTTGGAAACTAAAAACAAAGAGATGAAAGTTAGAGCATCAATAAAAAAGAGAAGTGCCGAGTGCAAGATTGTGCGTAGAAAAGGCCGACTTTACGTAATTAATAAAAAGAATCCTAGATTTAAACAAAGACAAGGGTAATTATGGCAAGAATTGCAGGGGTAGATATACCTAAACAAAAGCGAGGAGTTATAGCATTAACCTATATCTTCGGAATTGGTAGAAGTAGAGCTAAAGAAATTTTAGAAACTGCCAAAGTAGATGAAAGTGTAAAAGTTTCAGACTGGGATGATGATCAAATAGGTCGTATCCGTGAAGCTGTTGGAGTCTATACTATTGAAGGAGAATTACGTTCTGAGGTACAATTAAACATCAAACGTCTTATGGATATTGGGTGTTATAGAGGTATCCGTCATAGAGCTGGTTTGCCACTTAGAGGACAACGCACTAAGAACAATTCTAGAACACGTAAAGGAAGAAGAAAAACAGTTGCTAACAAGAAAAAAGCAACTAAATAATAAGTAGTATGGCAAAGTCAACTTCAAAAAAACGTAAAGTAATTGTTGAATCTGTAGGAGAAGCGCACGTAACAGCTTCTTTTAACAACATAATTATTTCGTTAACAAATAAAAAGGGAGACGTTATTTCTTGGTCTTCTGCTGGTAAAATGGGTTTTAGAGGTTCTAAGAAGAATACTCCTTATGCTGCCCAATTAGCCGCAGAAGATGCTTCTAAAGTAGCTATCGAGGCTGGACTTAAGAAGGTGAAAGTATATGTTAAAGGTCCTGGTAATGGTAGAGAATCAGCAATACGTTCTCTTCATAATGCTGGTATAGAGGTTTCAGAAATTATTGATGTTACTCCAATGCCGCATAATGGATGCCGTCCTCCAAAAAGACGTAGAGTATAATTTTTATCCCGAATTTTAATTTCGGGATCTTTTATATATAAACAACAATAGGTAAATCTAAATTAGGAATATTGATTATCGAAGGAAAGAGACCTTAATTCATAATCATCCTAAGTAACTAAATTATTAATAATGGCAAGATATACTGGTCCAAAAACTAAAATCGCTCGTAAATTTGGTGAAGCGATCTTCGGAGACGATAAGTCATTCGAGAAAAGAAATTACCCACCGGGACAACACGGGAATAACAGACGTAGAGGAAAGAAAAGTGAATATGCTATCCAGTTAATGGAAAAGCAAAAAGCAAAGTATACGTATGGTGTTTTAGAACGTCAGTTCCGTAACATGTTCGAAAAAGCAACACGTTCTCAAGGAATTACTGGTGAAGTATTACTTCAACTTTGTGAATCTCGTTTGGATAATGTAGTATTCAGAATGGGATTAGCAAATTCTCGTAGAGGAGCAAGACAGTTAGTTTCTCATAGGCATGTAACTGTTAACGGACAACAAGTTAACATCCCTTCTTATCAATTAAAAGCAGGAGATGTTGTTGGAGTAAGAGAAAAATCAAAATCATTAGAAGTAATTCAAAACTCACTAGCTAATAATAGCAAAGTGTATGAGTGGATTACGTTCAATAATGATACTAAAGAAGGTACTTTTGTATCTGTTCC
This sequence comes from Aquimarina macrocephali, assembly GCF_051627225.1. Lineage (NCBI taxonomy): Bacteria > Pseudomonadati > Bacteroidota > Flavobacteriia > Flavobacteriales > Flavobacteriaceae > Aquimarina > Aquimarina macrocephali. The sequence continues at coordinate 561,747 of NZ_CP151795.1, read as the reverse complement.
GGCAAGAATTCAGATTCCGGAAAATATCAATGAACAATTCATCGTCGAATTATACTCTAAGTAATAACTCAAAGAAGAAACAATAACATGGCAATATTAAATTTTCAGAAGCCCGATAAAGTTATCATGATCGACTCCACAGAGTTCGATGGTAAATTTGAATTTAGACCATTAGAACCTGGGTACGGATTAACAGTTGGTAACGCTTTGCGAAGAGTTTTGCTATCTTCTTTAGAGGGATTCGCTATAACTTCTCTTAGAATAGAAGGTGTAGATCATGAGTTCTCTACGATCTCTGGAGTAGTAGAAGATGTTACCGAGATTATCTTAAATCTTAAGCAAGTACGTTTTAAGCGTCAAATAGAAGATATAGATAATGAATCTGTTACAATCTCTATTTCGGGTCAAGAGCAATTAACTGCTGGTGATTTTCAGAAATTTATTTCTGGATTCCAGGTGTTAAACCCTGATCTTGTAATCTGTAACATGGATAAAAAAGTAGCACTTAACCTAGAAATTACTATCGAAAAAGGTAGAGGTTATGTTCCTGCTGAAGAAAATAAGAAAGCTAACGCTCCTATTGGAACCATTTTTACAGATTCTATTTACACTCCAATCAAAAATGTTAAGTATAGCATTGAGAACTATCGTGTAGAGCAAAAAACAGATTACGAAAAATTAGTTTTCGAAATTGTAACAGACGGATCTATTCATCCAAAAGACGCATTAACCGAAGCTGCTAAAATATTAATCCATCACTTCATGCTATTCTCTGATGAGCGTATTACATTAGAAGCTGATGAAATTGCACAAACAGAAACTTATGATGAAGAATCACTTCACATGAGACAGTTGTTAAAAACTAAATTGATCGATATGGATCTTTCTGTACGTGCTCTTAACTGTTTAAAAGCTGCAGAGGTAGATACTTTGGGAGATTTGGTATCTTACAATAAAAATGACTTAATGAAGTTCCGTAACTTTGGTAAGAAATCTTTAACAGAACTTGAAGAATTAGTGAATGTTAAAGGGCTTAACTTTGGTATGGACCTTTCAAAATACAAATTAGATAAAGACTAACTCATCATAGTTTGCTCTCTGCATGAGGCGGATTGAGCAAGATGATGATTAAAATAAAATGTCATGAGACACGGAAAAAAAGTAAATCACTTAGGGAGAAAAACAGCACACCGTAAAGCAATGCTTGCGAATATGGCTTGTTCTCTAATTGAACATAAAAGAATCAATACTACAGTTGCAAAAGCAAAAGCGCTTAAGCAATTTGTAGAGCCATTAGTGACAAAATCTAAAGATGATACTACACATAATCGTCGTATCGTATTCAGTAGATTGCGTAATAAATACGCAGTAACAGAATTGTTTAGAGATGTTGCTCCTAAAGTAGGAGATAGACCAGGAGGATATACAAGAATTATAAAACTTGGTAATCGTCTTGGGGATAATGCAGATATGGCTATGATCGAATTGGTGGATTACAATGAGCTATACAATGCTGGTAAGCCTGCTAAGAAGAAATCAAGAAGAAGAGGTGGTAAAGGAAAAAAAGCTGAGACTGCTCCTGTAGCACCAGTAACCGAAACCGCTAGTTCTGAAGAAGAGTAAATGAGAAATGCGAATCGCACATAATAAAAAAAGGATAAACGTTCGTCGTTTATCCTTTTTTTTTGAATAATTCTAAAAGGTTTGGTTTCCGCCAAAACGGAAATTTTATAATCAAATAAAGTTAAAAATGATGAAATAAACATAGTAATAAAGATTGAAATACCAATCAAAATAAATACTATGTGAATTTTGTCGGACCATTAAAAACAATAGGTATAACAAATGAAATATCAATCTCGAAAAAAAGCAGTTCTTTTATTAGCAGACGGTACTATTTTTCATGGCAAAGCTGTGGGAAGAGAAGGTAGTGCTTTTGGTGAAGTATGTTTTAATACTGGTATGACAGGTTACCAGGAAATTTTTACAGACCCTTCGTATTATGGGCAATTAATGGTGGCTACCAATGCACATATAGGTAATTATGGAACTAATGAAAACGAAATAGAATCTGATTCCATTAAAATTGCAGGTTTGATTGTTAAGAATTTTAGTTACGAATATTCACGGGATCTCGCAGATAGTTCGTTGCAAGAATTTTTAGAAAAACATAATCTGTTGGCAATTTCTGATGTAGATACCAGAGCATTGGTAAGTTATATTAGAGATAATGGAGCAATGAATGCTGTAATCTCTACAGAGGTAGATGATATAGATAAACTTAAAAAAGAACTAGCAGCAGTTCCTGATATGAATGGGTTAGAGCTAGCTTCAAAAGTTTCTACTACAACACCCTATTTTGTAGGTGATCCTAATGCTACTTATAAGATTTCAGCTTTGGATATAGGAATAAAGAAAAATATACTTCGTAATCTGACTAACAGAGACGCATATATAAAAGTATTCCCTTATAATGCTACATTCGAAGAAATGAGCGGATGGGAACCAGATGGATATTTCCTTTCTAATGGTCCTGGTGATCCAGAACCATTAACTCAGGCAATTGCAACAGCAAAAGAGATTCTTGAAAAAGATTTACCACTATTTGGTATTTGTTTGGGGCATCAGGTAATAGCATTGGCTAATGGGATAAGCACATATAAAATGCATAATGGGCATAGAGGAATAAACCACCCGGTTAAAAACCTGATTACTGGCAAAGGAGAAATTACTTCACAGAATCATGGTTTCGCAATACATAGAGAAGAAACAGAAAAACATCCTGATGTAGAAATAACTCATGTGCATCTTAATGATGATACTGTTGCAGGAATCAAAATGAAAAATAAAAACTGTTTCTCTGTACAATACCATCCAGAGGCTAGCCCTGGGCCCAATGATTCAATCTATTTGTTTGATCAATTTATTGAGAATATTAAGAAAACAAAAGTTATAACATAATATAACAGTAGCATGGTAGCTTTTGGCTCTTTTGGTAAAACTATAACCTATAACGTTATAGTTGATAACTTGACTGTTATATCATGGTTTCTATGGTAAATTATGGTTTTTTTGAAGAGCTTAAAGGATACTGGTTTTGTATATTGCGAAGAATTAAAATTATCCAACAAAATAAATTAAAAACATGAGTGTAATTATTAATATTCACGCTAGACAGATTTTAGATTCACGTGGTAACCCAACTGTAGAAGTAGACGTGATTACCGAAAACGGTGTTTTGGGAAGAGCAGCTGTTCCTTCGGGAGCATCTACAGGAGAACACGAAGCTGTAGAACTACGAGATGGTGGTGCAGCATATATGGGTAAAGGAGTTCTTAAAGCTGTCGAAAATGTAAATACAATAATTGCTGAGGAGTTATTAGGATATTCTGTATTTGATCAAAATTTATTAGATCAAACTATGATCCAATTAGATGGCACTTCTAACAAATCAAAACTTGGTGCTAATGCAATATTAGGAGTTTCATTAGCAGCAGCAAAAGCAGCAGCAAACGAACTAGGTATGCCACTATATCGTTATGTTGGAGGAGTAAGTGCTAATACGCTACCGGTACCAATGATGAATATTATCAATGGAGGTTCGCATAGTGATGCTCCAATAGCATTTCAGGAATTTATGGTTATGCCAGTAAAAGCCAAAAATTTTACACATGCAATGCAAATGGGAACCGAGATCTTTCATAACCTTAAAAAAGTATTACATGACCGAGGTCTGAGTACTGCTGTAGGTGATGAAGGAGGATTTGCTCCAGCATTAGATGGTACAGAAGATGCTTTAGATTCAATTGCTCTTGCAGTAGAGAAAGCCGGATACAAGTTTGGTGATGAAATAATGGTTGCACTAGACTGTGCAGCAGCAGAGTTTTTTGTTGATGGTAAATATGACTATACAAAATTTGAAGGCGATACAGGAGTAATACGAACGAGTGAAGAGCAAGCAGATTATCTTGCCGAACTAGCTTCAAAATACCCTATTATTTCTATAGAAGATGGTATGGATGAGAACGATTGGGAAGGGTGGAAATACCTTACAGATAAGGTAGGAGATAAAGTTCAATTGGTTGGCGATGATTTATTTGTTACTAATGTAGAACGACTTTCAAGAGGAATTGAAAATGGTATCGCCAATTCAATATTGATTAAAGTTAATCAAATAGGAACGCTTACCGAGACTATTGCAGCAGTAAATATGGCACATAATGCAGGATATACCTCTGTGATGTCACATCGTTCTGGTGAAACAGAAGATAATACTATTGCCGATCTGGCCGTTGCCTTAAATACAGGGCAAATCAAAACAGGATCTGCTTCTCGTAGTGATAGAATGGCAAAATACAATCAATTACTTCGTATTGAAGAAGAGTTGGGAAGTATTGCGTATTTTCCAAAAGAAAATGCATTTAAAGTAAAGTAACAAAGGTTATAAATAGAATATAAAGCGACTATCTAAATTAGGTAGTCGCTTTGTTTTTTATATAATTTTGAAAATGAGTGTAAGGGTGAAAATGATCTTACGATTAATACTATGTTAACACTATATTTCGTAATTTAGCAATCCTACAATAATAGCAAAATTCTAAAATAATCAAATGTCAAAAATAGCAACGTTAGAAATCGACGGTAATAAATATGAGTTTCCGATAATAGAAGGAACAGAGAAAGAATTAGGAATTGATATTAAAACACTTAGAGGGGCAACTGGAGGGGTTACAACCATTGATCCCGGGTATAAAAATACCGGAAGTTGTGAGAGTGGTATTACATTTCTAGATGGAGAAAAAGGAATTTTAAGATACCGAGGATATTCTATTGAAGAATTGGCAGAAAAGGCAGATTTCTTAGAAGTTGCTTATTTATTGATTTTTGGGGAACTACCTACAAAAGTAGAATTAGAAAAATTTGATAGTGATATAAAAGAAGAATCTCATGTCGATGAGGATATGAAGAAAATCTTGGACGGATTTCCTAAAAGTGCACACCCAATGGGAGTGTTGTCTTCTTTGACTAGCGCATTGATAGCTTTTAATCCAGGATCAGTAGATGTTGATTCTGAAGAAGAAATGTATAATGCTATTGTAAAAATATTAGCAAAATTTCCAGTACTAGCGGCCTGGACAATGAGAAAAAGAAAAAGTCTTCCATTGGATTATGGAGATAACTCATTAGGATATGTAGAGAATTTACATAAAATGATGTTTGCAAGACCTAATAAGGCTTATGAGCCAAATAAGCTTGTATATGATGCACTGGATAAATTATTGATACTTCATGCAGATCATGAGCAAAACTGTTCTACTTCTACCGTTAGAATTGTAGGGTCTTCTCATGCTGGATTATTTGCGTCATTATCAGCAGGGATGTCTGCATTATGGGGTCCGCTTCATGGAGGAGCAAACCAGGCTGTTATAGAAATGCTTGAAGCAATCAAAGCAGATGGAGGAGATACGGCTAAGTATATTGCTAAAGCTAAAGATAAGAGTGACCCTTTCCGTTTAATGGGATTTGGTCATAGAGTATATAAAAATTTTGATCCAAGAGCTAATATTATCAAAAAATCTGCAGAAGAAGTATTAGGCGATTTAGGGATTGAAGATCCGGTTCTTGATATTGCCAAAGGACTAGCTAAAGTAGCTCTCGAAGATGAATACTTCGTAAAAAGAAAACTATATCCTAATGTAGATTTTTACTCAGGTATTATTTATAGAGCTTTAGGTATACCAACAGAAATGTTTACTGTGATGTTTGCTTTAGGGAGATTACCAGGATGGATAGCTCAATGGAAAGAGATGAGACTTCGTAAAGAACCAATCGGAAGACCAAGACAAATATATGTTGGTGAAAACTACAGACCTTTTGTGAAAGTAGAAAATAGATAAAAGTTAGATATTTAAAATATAAAGGCCTTACGTTATAATTAATAGTAGTAAGGCTTTTTTATTTTATCTTTATACGCCTCTAAAGAGAGATGGATTATTAAAATTAGTTATGAATTCATGATGAGTTCAATAAAACAGATTGTATAAAGATGTTTTAATTGTAGAATATATTTCTGAAAGCGATTAAAAACAGTAGCATAAGTAATGAAAGAAATTAAATTAGTTAAAAATAGATCAGATATTGGCGCAGGAACAAGAGGTTCTGATCTGGGAGTTGATGCAATAGAAATTGCAGCTATTAATAAAAATGATGATTATTTTAATCTGTATTCTTATGAAAATGTAGAAACAGAGAATGAAACTATTTATAATAAGGTAAACAACTCATTCGCTAAGCGAATAGGTAGTGTACTTAACGTGTGTACTCGATTAAGTGATAGCGTGTCAAGAAACCTTAAAAAAGATATATACCCGATTGTGTTATCGGGAGATCACTCATCAGCTTTGGGTACAATTAGTGGAGTAAAAGCAGCTTTTCCCACCAAAACATTAGGAGTGGTGTGGATAGATGCTCATGCCGATGTACATTCACCGTATACATCACCATCAGGGAATATTCATGGCATGCCATTGGCAGCAGCACTTTCTAATGATAATTTGAATTTTAAGATCAATGAGGTGTCAGAAGAGACAGCCGATTTGTGGAACAAGATGAAAAATATTGGCATTGAAGGGCAAAAAATTGAACATCAAAATATTGTGTATTTTGGAGTAAGAGATACAGAAGAACCAGAAGAAGGAGTAATTGCAGAAAATGGGATTAAAAATTATATGGTAGAAGAAATGCGCTACCGTGGATTTGAACAATGCCTTGAAGAAGCAATTCAAAGATTAGAATCCTGCGATATGATATATATATCTTTTGATGTTGATAGTATGGATTGTGATTTGATTTCTAAAGGAACAGGAACACCTGTTTCTAGAGGATTTGATATTAATGAGGCAATTCGTATTATTCAGGCATTTGTGAGAACAGAGAAAACAGTTTGCTTTGAAGTAGTAGAAGTTAACCCTACATTGGATAATAAAGGGAATAAAATGGCAGAAGCTGCTTTTGATGTATTAAAAGCGACAACAGCAACGATTACAGAAAAAATGATAAGCTAAATTTATTTGGAAAAACAGATAACCAATACCATAGTAATGATTCGTCCGGTTCAATTTAGGATGAATGAACAAACTGCTGTAAATAATTACTATCAGGAAACTGCAGGTATAGATCCAAAAGCAGCTAATATCAAAGCTCAACAAGAATTTAATCAATTTGTAAAAGTATTAAGAGAAGCTGGAGTACAAGTAATTGTAATCGACGATGATCCTCAAAATGATACTCCTGACTCTATTTTTCCTAATAACTGGGTGTCTTTTCATGCAAATGGAGATGTGGGATTATATCCAATGTTTGCAGTAAATAGGAGAAAAGAACGTAGACCCGAAGTTTTGGATCAAATAGAAGTTTCTGGTTTTGAAATAAATAATATTATAGATTATACCAGTGCTGAAGATGAAGAACTATTTCTTGAAGGTACTGGTAGTTTGGTGTTAGATAGGGTAAATAGAAAAGCATATTGCGCATTATCTCCTCGCGCAGATGAAGATTTGTTTATAGAATTTTGTGAAGACTTTGAATACACACCTGTTGTCTTTACTGCTTATCAAACTGTTAATAAAAAACGATTACCAATATATCATACCAATGTTATGATGGGAGTAGGAGAAACATTTGCAGTTATATGTCTGGAATCTATAGATGATAAAAAAGAACGTAAAAATCTTGTTAATCATTTAAAAGATGATGGTAAAGAGATTATTGCAATTACAGAAGATCAAGTAAACAACTTTGCGGGTAATATGCTCCAAGTTGTTGGTTTGGGAGATAAGCGCTATATTGTCATGTCATCCGCAGCATTTAAGAGCCTAACTAAAGATCAGATTGTCAAGATAGAAAAGCATTGCGCAATTCTTCATAGCGATCTGAATACAATTGAAACATTAGGTGGAGGGAGTGCACGTTGTATGATGGCAGAAGTTTTTCTTCCGAAAAGTTTGTAGTTCTATAAGCTGTAGTTAAAACTTCACTAGTAACTATAAATTACAAGAAATCAATTAAAGTATGCTTTCAAAAAAAACTAAATATGGCCTAAAGGCACTTACATATATTGCAAAAAAGAGGTGCGATGACCCCGTACTAATCTCAGAGATTGCATCTAATGAGAATATTTCTCAAAAGTTTTTAGAAAGCATTCTATTAACACTAAGAAAAACAGGTTTTTTAGGATCTAAAAAAGGAAAAGGAGGAGGATATTATTTGATTAAAGAACCAGAAAATATCACAATGGCATCTGTAATTAGAGTTTTAGAAGGGCCTATTGCTATGGTGCCTTGTGTGAGTCTTAATTTCTATGAAAAGTGCGACGATTGTCCCGATGAAGATAAGTGCGCGGTACATAGTGTTATGATTGAGGTGAGAGATAGCACGTTAAAAGTTCTGGAAAATAAAACATTAGCAGATTTTGTGAAGTAATCACAAAGTGATCTTTAATTGCTGATTCTTTTGTATTTATAAGGTCCTTTGATTTTACCCCATACTTGTTTTCCACTGTTGTTATATCCTTTAGTCCATATAGATATTTTGCTTTTACTAACCACATAGGTGCTCATGATATAATCAATATAATCAATATTGTTATTGCAAGATCCTTTACCTGTTTTACCAGAATATATTGTTGAAGTCTTTTTCTTGAAATATACTTGGCATCCGGTTTTCATTTTCAGGCTATCCAAAGTTAATCTATCGAAGAGTTCGGGCGAAGGTTTGCTAGAAAATTCAGGATTGTCTAGATCTGTAGTATGATCTTTTACACTAATGATTTTATAACTTGTGCTTTTAATAGTCGAGGAATCTAATCTCTCATAGTTTAATATAGTCTGATTGTATACGTAATGATCTCCTTTTGCATCTGATACTTCAGAATATATCCAATACCCAGGTTTGTCTTTCCAGATTCTAATATTAATTAAGTTAAGATGGGCAAAGCTAGAATCATTTTCAGCTTGTTCTTTATTAGAAAATTCACCAATTAATAAAGCTACCAAATTGTGTAATTCAAGATCTTTTACAGGATTAGAATTACAGGATGAAAGTAATGTTGATAGAAAAATAATTAGTAATAGTTGCCTCATATGATTGTTTTAATAAATATATAAAAAATACGAAAAAAAATGCAATTTATCGATAAAACTTAGCGTTTTGTCCTAGTAAATTTGATTTAACTATACAATCTTGCAGATCGAAACCTCAAATGCAAAATAATAAATAGATATCATTTGTGTCATAAATAATCAATCTACCTATGCTGATACAAAAGGAAGGATGATTTCTAGATATGTTTTCTAATTTAACTCAGGGGGTTTTTGTACGAGTTGTTGACTAGTGTTTTTTTATGTACAATATAATGAAATGATGTGAAAACACGTAGTATCGCTGTGTAATTTCTATTATCTTTACAGCTTAATTTTTTAAGAAGATGAGTTTACAACAAACCATTTCAGAAAAAGTAAAAGATGCGATACGACAATTGTATAGTGCTGATCTGGAATCTGTAGAATTACAAGCCACCCGAAAAGAGTTTGAGGGAGATGTTACCGTAGTGGTATTTCCTATGCTTCGTGTAGTAAAAGGAAATCCTGTGCAGATAGGAGAATCTATAGGTAAATATTTGATAGAGAATGTAGAAGAAATTGACGCTTATAATGTGGTTAAAGGGTTTCTGAATTTAGTAATTTCGGATTCATATTACCTTAATTTTTTTACAGAAATCAGAAATATTGAGCATTATGGTTTTGTTACCCCTTCAGAAGGAGATAAAGCGATTATGGTAGAGTATTCCTCACCTAATTCAAATAAACCTTTGCACTTAGGTCATGTAAGAAACAACCTTTTGGGGTATGCTGTAGCAGAGATTATTAAAGCTAGTGGTAAAAGAGTGCTTAAGACCCAAATTATTAATGACCGAGGCATACATATCTGTAAGTCTATGTTAGCCTGGCAGAAATATGGTGAAGGAAAAACACCAGAATCTACTGGGTTAAAAGGAGATAAATTAGTTGGAAATTATTATGTAAAATTTGATCAAGTCTATAAGGGTCAAATTGCACAGTTAGTTGCGGATGGTAAAACAGAAGAGGACGCAAAAAAAGAAGCTTCAGTTATAGTAGAAGCCCAGGAAATGCTTCGTAAATGGGAAGCAGGAGATGAAGAAGTGGTGAAGCTTTGGGAAATGATGAATGGTTGGGTGTATGAAGGTTTCGACCAGACGTATAAAACTTTGGGAGTAGATTTTGATAGTTATTATTATGAAAGTAGTACATACCTCCTTGGTAAAGATAATATCGAAGAAGGGTTAGCTAAGGGTGTATTTTTTAAAAAAGAAGATGGGTCGGTATGGTGTGATCTTACCGATGAAGGTCTTGATGAAAAAATAGTACTACGTAGTGATGGTACTGCAGTGTATATGACTCAGGATATCGGAACAGCCATACAACGGGTTAAGGATAATCCAGATATAGGAGGGATGATTTATACTGTAGCGAATGAGCAGGATTATCATTTCAAAGTGCTATTTTTAATTTTGAAGAAATTAGGATATGATTGGGCACAATATTTACACCATCTAAGTTATGGTATGGTTGATTTGCCTAGTGGTAAAATGAAAAGTAGAGAAGGAACCGTAGTAGATGCTGATGATTTAATTAATCAAATGGTAGTAACTGCTGGTGAGATTTCTAAAGATTTGGGTAAGTTAGATGGTTATACCGAAGATGAGAAAACAGAAATTTACCGTACTATTGGACTTGGGGCATTAAAATATTTTATTTTGAAAGTAGATCCCAAAAAACGCATTCTTTTTAATCCTGAAGAATCAGTAGATTTTCAAGGAAATACAGGCCCATTTATACAATATACCTATGCACGTATTCAAGCAATTCTACGCAAAGCAGACTTTGATTACAATAGCCCGATTGTCGATATAGCATTACATGAAAAGGAAAAAGAGCTCATTAAACAATTAGAGCTTTATCCAGAAGTTATTCAAAATGCTGCGAATGAACTTAGTCCAGCTATAATTAGTAATTATACCTATGATCTGGTAAAGAGTTATAATTCGTTTTTTCAGAATGTATCTATATTTGGAGCAGATACAGATCAGGAAAAAGCATTTAGAGTTCAGATTTCTAGTCTGGTAGGTAACACTATTAAATCGGCATTTAAACTTTTGGGGATTAGCGTGCCTAAACGAATGTAGTTTTTGATATAGGTGTAAAACCTTTAGGATCGATATTTTTTGAATAAAAAGGAGAAGAATATCGATTTTTTATTCCTTTTGTCTAAATATGTAGTAAAAATCAATAGTAAAATGCTAAATTAAATCATCTGTTTTTTTATTTTAGTATTATGAAGTGTCAAATATCAAGAGCAACTGACCAAGATTTACCGTTGATGCAACATTTGTTTTATCAGACGGTTATTACTTATGGTTCTATGGTATTTACAAAATCTGAAATCAAAATTTACTCTCGATTGGCCATAAACAAAGTATACTGGCAAAAGAAATTTAATAAAGACTTTATCTATAATGCTAAGTTAAATGGTGAAATCGTAGGTTCTTTTTCTATGGATTCAAAAGGAAATATTGAGTATATATTTGTTCATATGAATTATCATGGACGAGGAATTGCTAGTGAATTATATCACACTATTGAAGAGATAGCACAAAAAACAAATATAAAGACATTAACTACACAGGTTAATATGTTAACCCGTTCGTTTTTTCAGAAAAATGGCTTTGAAATTATAAAAAATGCTTCAAAAGTAGTTGGGGGAGAAGAAATAATAAGCTATAGTGGAGTAAAACATCTCTAAGACTAATATCAAAAATCAAATCGGATGTAAATTCTAGTTCTACTTCATTTAGAACACATTTTCTATGAATAATTTTGGAAGAATACTTTTATTTTGAAAGAATTTTGAAAAATAGATTCATGATTTAGATATATAAATGGTCTTCAGTTTTTTATAGTAAAATAAAACGCAAAACCTTATGCAGATCTTGTTTTTGGTAAAAAAAATGCATGCGTTGCTATATTGTTTGGTATTGATTCTGTAATTCTATAATTCCATCCTTTATTTATACACTTCAAATCCTTAAATTTGCACCGATCTATCGATAAAGGTAGTGTTTTCAAAATACGAGAAAATATATGTTTGATAATTTAAGTGATAAGCTAGATAAGGCTTTACATATTCTAAAAGGTCACGGGCAGATAACAGAAGTAAATGTTGCAGAGACACTTAAAGAAGTACGAAGAGCATTAGTTGATGCCGATGTAAATTATAAAATTGCCAAAGAATTTACTGCAACCGTAAAAGAAAAAGCATTAGGTCAAAATGTTTTGAAAAGCCTTAAGCCTGGGCAGTTGATGGTAAAACTTGTCAAGGATGAATTGACAGAATTGATGGGTGGTGATGTTGTGGATATTGATTTATCTGGTAAACCATCGGTTATTTTGATGTCGGGATTACAAGGTTCTGGTAAAACTACTTTTTCGGGGAAACTGGCTAATTTTCTTGCAACCAAAAAAACTCAAAAACCACTTCTTGTTGCTTGTGATGTATATAGACCTGCAGCGATTGATCAGTTACATGTAGTTGGAGAACAGATTGATGTAGAAGTTTTTAGTGATAGAGGTAACAATGACCCGGTTGCCATCGCTAAAGCTGGTGTGGCACATGCAAAGGCAAATGGATTTAATGTGGTTATTATTGATACCGCAGGGCGTCTGGCAGTTGATGAAGTGATGATGACAGAGATTGCAAATATCCATAAAGCCGTTACTCCTAATGAAACCTTATTTGTTGTTGATTCTATGACAGGACAGGATGCGGTTAATACTGCAAAAGCCTTTAATGATGTGCTTAATTTTGATGGAGTAATCTTAACCAAACTGGATGGTGATACTCGAGGTGGAGCGGCAATATCTATAAAATCGGTTGTCAATAAACCTATTAAATTTATTGGTACAGGAGAGAAAATGGAAGCTATTGATGTGTTCTATCCTTCTCGTATGGCAGATCGTATTTTGGGAATGGGAGATGTTGTATCTCTGGTAGAGCGTGCTCAAGAACAGTTTGATGAAGAAGAGGCGAGAAAACTACAAAAGAAAATTGCCAAAAATCAGTTTGGATTTGATGATTTCCTAAAACAAATTCAGCAGATTAAGAAAATGGGTAATATGAAGGATTTGATCGGAATGATACCAGGAGCAGGAAAAATGATGAAAAACATGGATATCGATGATGATGCGTTTAGACATATTGAAGCTATTATACATTCTATGACGCCAGAAGAACGATCAAAACCGCAAATCATAAATTCTAGCAGAAAGAAACGTATTGGTAAAGGTTCGGGAACATCCATACAGCAGGTGAATCAATTGTTAAAACAATTTGATCAGATGAGTAAGATGATGAAGATGATGCAAGGTGGCGGTGGAAAACGAATGATGCAGATGATGGGTAAAATGAAATAATTATAATTTTTTTGGAAATAACTGGTAATTTAGGCAAATGGAAATATTAGATGGAAAAAAGGTAAGTAACGATATTAAAGATGAAATAGCTGTTGAGGTCCAGAAAATGAAAGAACGTGGTGAGAAAGTACCACATCTTGCAGCAGTTTTGGTAGGTAATGATGGTGCAAGTTTAACCTATGTGGGTAGCAAAGTTAGAGCGTGTGAACGAATAGGTTTTGAGTCTACTTTGGTTAAAATGCCTGATACTACCAGTGAAACAGAATTGTTGGCAAAGATCAAAGAGCTTAATGAAGATGATGATATCGATGGCTTTATAGTGCAATTGCCACTACCTTCCCAAATTGATGAACAAAAAATACTTTTAGCAGTACACCCTGATAAGGATGTAGATGGTTTTCATCCTATGAATTTTGGGAAAATGGCACTAGAGATGCCAGCTTTTATTTCTGCTACACCATTTGGTATTTTAGAATTATTAGAGCGCTACAATGTAGAGACCAAAGGAAAACATACTGTGGTAATTGGTAGAAGTCATATTGTGGGTAGGCCCATAAGTATTTTAATGGGAAGAAAAGGTTCTCCTGGTAATTCTACAGTTACATTAACCCATAGTCATACCAAAAATATTGAACAAATCATTGCTCAGGCAGATATTGTTATTTCTGCATTGGGAGTTCCGAATTTTTTAAAGGCAGAGATGGTGAAAGAAAATGCGGTTGTTATTGATGTTGGGATTACAAGAGTTTCTGATGAGTCTAACCCAAAGGGATATAGGATTGTTGGGGATGTGGATTTTGAAAATGTAAGCAAAAAAGCGTCTTTTATTACTCCTGTACCAGGAGGAGTAGGACCAATGACAATAGCGATGTTGCTTAAAAATACATTATTAGCAAGAGAAAGACACCGTAGTAATAAATAGGTATCGGCTGTTTAGGTTTAATAGAGTAAATCAGTCTAAGTTTTTTTACAACAGTAAAGGTGTGTCAATACTTAGAGTCTTTGTTAAAAAGAGCTAACGTGGATTTAATTTTTCTGCATTATGTTTGAAATCCTTGATTTGGGAGCTTTTAATCATCTGTATTCTTAGAATCTAAGGAATATCATAACTAATAACTAAAAAGCCTGTATATACGATCGTATATACAGGCTTTTTAGTTATGTAAAAGGATTTCCTTCTAAAAAATCCTTACTGTGCTTATATACAAACGCCAGAACTCAAAAAGTCCTGGCGTTTATTATATGTTACATTTATATTTTGGTGATTATAAAATGTATATTGTATTTTTATTCCTATTCGTCAACATTAAACTGATCTGCAGAGATATTATCTTTGCTACCAGTACTATATCCACCTCCACTAGGAAGAAGGTCTAATGCTAAGTTATAAGAAGGAACGTTAATACCTTTAGATGTTTTAACTGTATTAAAATCTAAGATTTGCTCACTTTTTTCATATAGTGCATTCTTAGTAAAAGTTCCATATTTCTTACCATTCTTAGTAGTTTCTGCCCACTGCTTACCGTAAGCAATTTTAAGATAGTACTCTCCTTCGGGAACGTTTCTGATAAACTGAGTAGCGTTAGAGTTGATAAAGGTTACACGTACTAACTGATCATCAGCTTTGGTTTTACCCATTTTGTACATCTTAACAACTACCTCTGTATTTTTTCCTACTTTAATTTTAAGGTAGTTATCTAGTTTGTAGTCAAACTTACCTTTAAAGTTAAATGATTTTGGAGTAGCACCAGACTTATAAGTCTTTTTCTCCCAGCTAGAGTATTTATCCTCTCTAGATACTTCTATAGAAGCAGCTTTAGGAGAACTCGTATTTGAGCTAGAACCATAAGATGGTGTTGTAGATTCGATAGGATTAGAGGCTACATTCGAACCTCTTGCAGCTCTTTTGTTAGCTTCTTCTACCGCTCTTCTTGTTTCTTCTGTATCTGCAAGAGCTCTTTGTGCAGCAACGTCTTTTGATCGTTTTGCTGCTTCTGCATCGGCAATAGCTTTTGCAGCCGTTGCTTCTGCTTCTCTTTTTAGACGTTCTGCATTAGCAATCGCTCTTCTTGCTGCTTCTTCTGCAGCTTTCTTGGCAGCTTCTGCCTGTGCAATCGCTTGTGCTGCAGCTTGTTTTGCTGCTTCTCTTTTTGCTGCTGCCTCTTGAGCAGCTTTTTCTGCATCTGCAATTCGGCTATCCTCGGTTAATAGGCTACTAAGTACAAAACCGTTCATTTTCTTGAACTGTATTGCACTCCACTCTCCATAATTAGAGCTCATTACATACACCTGAGTTCCTTGAGGAACCTCGGCGATGGTATTAAATTGTAGACCTGGACCACTTCGAACTTCTAATTTATTAGAAGACATTAAGTATTGCCCATCCTGAGCATGAGCAGACGAGAAAGTAATCACCAAAAGCAGAATAAATGTAAAAATAGACTTCATATCGCTTGTTTTAAGTAGATTGGGTTATAATTCAAATTTAATATTACTATTTCTTTAATTAAAAATTTATAAAAAAACATAATTTACCGTCAAAAATCGATCTTCAAAAAAGATGCCAAAAATATTTTAGCTCTAATTTCTTCTTTTAAAACGTTCTAATGAACAATAAAAGAATTACAATTTTTTAAAGAACAATCTAATCTGTAATGATCTGTTTTTCAATAATTTAAAGTGTTTTTGCTCTAGCAAAACTTCAATACTTTCGATTAAAATACTGAAAAGAAAACCATTAAATCAGACTCAAAAGTAATGTTTTAATATGAAAAACACAACTTGTTTTCATTTTATTTCAATAAAAATAACAATTTATTTTCATCGTTTTGTGTTTTTCAACGATTTTTTTTGTCAATACAACCGATTTAATTATAATTCTTCAATAGCATTGTCGGTTTTGTAAGTCATGTATTAAAGATGTATGTAAAAGTGAAAAAGGCTTGATTTGATGGGGGCAACGACTATATTTGTTTTAACATAGGTTTAACACGCGGTCTGTGGGCTCTGGTAATAACGTTTAAATCCGATCCTTAAATTAAAATGTGAGCAAACTCTAATGTTTCTCTTTAATAAGGTCAGGGAACTTTGCTTGAAATCTTTTTAATCTGGGAACAGATATATTGCGTATGTAGGGATTACCTGGATTTCTTTTTTCATAATCCTGATGATAAGCTTCTCCTTTCCAGAATTTTTGAAATGGTAAAACTTCTGCTGCTATTCTTCTGTTTAGTTTTTTACCCAATACTTCTTTTTTGTCGTCGACTATTTTTTTCTGTTCTTCATTTTGATAAAAGATAATTGATCTGTATTGAGAACCATGATCTGGGCCTTGTCCGTTAACCTGTGTTGGGTTTTGTGATCCAAAATATACGTCTACCAAAGTCGAGAAAGAAACAGTTTTTGGGTCATAGATAATCTCTACCGCTTCTGCGTGCCCTGTTCGTCCTGTATTGCTGGATTGGTATGTTGGGTTTGTAGTATGACCTCCTGAGTAACCAGAGATAGATTCTTTAACACCTTTTACGCTTTCATAAACAGCTTCTACACACCAAAAACATCCACTTGCAAAATAAGCTCTTTCTAAACCGTCTACAGGTTCAACTCTCACGGGAGTGATGTTTTCATTTTGTGTTACTTCTTTTTTGTTTTTAGCAGATTGACTATTGCTCTGGCAACTTGAAAATAATAAAACGGCACTCCATATTATATATAATATATTTTTCATAATAATTTAGGTTTTAATACTTGGTCAATTTCTTCTCAGAAAACTTTCAGTTAATTTATTAAAAATGATGAAAATAAAATGATAAAGCAAAGGCGGCTTATCAATTTGATAGCCGCCTTAGTTATTTATTATAAATGTATTGTTATCCGTTCATAGAAATAAGGAACTCATCATTATTTCTTGTTTGCTTAAAGCGTTCATTAATGAACTCCATTGCTTCTACAGGATTCATGTCTGCAAGATATTTTCGCATTACCCACATTCTTTGGATAGTTGTTTCGTCTAGTAGAATATCATCTCGACGAGTACTTGAGGATGTAAGATCGATAGCAGGGAAAATTCTACGGTTAGAGATTTTACGATCTAATTGTAGTTCCATATTACCAGTTCCTTTGAATTCTTCAAAGATTACCTCATCCATTTTAGAGCCTGTTTCTGTTAATGCTGTTGCAATAATAGTTAATGAACCTCCATTTTCTATGTTACGCGCAGCACCAAAGAAACGTTTTGGTTTGTGTAAAGCATTTGCATCTACACCACCACTTAATATTTTTCCACTAGCTGGTTGAACAGTGTTGTATGCTCTGGCTAGTCTTGTGATTGAGTCTAATAGGATTACTACATCATGACCACATTCGACCAATCTTTTTGCTTTTTCCAGTACGATGTTAGCTACTTTTACATGTTCGTTAGCTTCTTTGTCAAAAGTAGAAGCAATTACTTCTCCTTTTACATTACGTTGCATGTCGGTAACTTCTTCAGGTCTTTCATCTATAAGAAGAATCATTTGGTATACTTCAGGATGATTAGCGGCAATCGCATTGGCAACATCCTTAAGTAGCATTGTCTTACCAGTTTTAGGTTGTGATACTATCATACCACGTTGTCCTTTTCCGATAGGAGCAAATAAATCCATTATCCTGGTAGAAATTGTGCTTTGTCTTTCTGCAATATTGAATTTTTCTTGCGGAAATAAAGGAGTCAAATGTTCAAAAGAAACTCTATCACGAACTACTTGTGGGTCAAGACCATTAATTTTATTTACCTTAATAAGAGGGAAGTATTTTTCGCCTTCTTTAGGGGGTCTTACTTGTCCTAATACTGTGTCACCTGTTTTAAGCCCAAAAAGTCTGATTTGTGATTGTGATACATAGATGTCATCTGGAGAAGAAAGATAGTTATAATCACTAGATCTTAAAAATCCATATCCATCTTGCATAATATCCAATACACCTTCACTTTCGATTATAGCGTCAAACTCAAAATCTGGTTCTTTATACCGATTTCTGTTGTCGCGATTTCCGTTCTCTTTTTTGTTAGAGTTGTTAGGATTATTATTTCGAGACTTATTTTGTTGAGGCTTATCATTACCTCTGTTTCGATTGTCCTTTTTATCGTCTCTATTTTGGTGAGGTTTATTTTTTTTATCGCTGCTTTCTTTCTCTTTAGAAACAGTTTCCTCTGAAGGAAGTGGTTTGGTCACTTCGCTTTTCTGTTCTTGAGGAGCTTTATTGTCTTTGTTGTCTTTTTTGGCAGGATTTGTAGGTCCGTCTGGTTTGCGAGCACGAGGTCTTCTTTGACGAACATTGGATTTGGGTTTTTCAGAATCTGTTTTTTCTGAAGCATCCTCAGCTACCACTTGCTTTACCTTGTTAGGGTTTGTGGCTTGATAATCTAGTATTTGGTATACTAAATCTAATTTTTTTAAGGTACGAAACTTTGGTACATTAAGGTTTTTTGCAATTTCTTGCAATTCAGGAAGCTTTTTTGCTTTTAATTCGGAAATCTCTAACATTTATATTTGTTATATAATTTTACGTTTTAGGTATAAATTTTCTAAAGAAGAAATCTAGGAAAATTTTATTTTCGAAGGTAAGTAACCTTAGTTGAGAAGGTTACAGGTTTTGTGCTGCAAGTATACGACTTTATTTTTATTTTTTACACATATTTATAAAAAGAAACTCTTATTTTTGCTTTTCTCTAAGGAAAAAAATTAATGTTACAACGAATTCAAACCATATACCTTTTATTAGCTGCTGCAGTTTCTGGAGGGCTTTGTATGTATTTACCATATGGGATAGATGCTAATGGTGTAGAGCTTTATGCTAAGGGAGAATTATTTCTTTTAGGAATGTTTTTGGGATCAGCGACTTTGTCTCTGATTTCGATTTTTTTATTTAAAAATAGAAAGCTTCAATTTGTATTGGGGCGTATCAATATCTTATTAAACTTTATTTTACTAGGAGTATTTGTTTATTGGTCACTAACGGTATCTGGAGGGACTCAGGTTTCAGAGAAAGGTATTGGGATGATCATTCCTGTTATTTCTATCGTTTTATTAGTAATGGCCAATAAGGCCATTAAGAAGGATGAGAATCTTGTAAAATCTGTAGATCGATTACGATAAACCTAAAATCTTAGTAGTATTAGTGCGTTAAGACCCGGAGTATGCCAACTCCGGGTTTTATTTTTTTCCTAATTCAATCACTTCTAGGTTTTCGATATTACCAGAATCTACCGTGAACCTAAGCATTGTTCTAACTTTGTGAAATCCATGTTTGCCTGCAGCTCCGGGATTCATATGTAACACTCCGTTTTTTTTATCGGGTATTACTTTTAGAATATGCGAATGGCCACAGATAAATAGTTGAGGAGGGTTTGATTTGATCTCATCTCTGGTGTTAATATTGTATTTAGGAGGATATCCTCCTATGTGAGTGATCCATACAGAAACTCCTTCGCAATCAAATCTTTGGTGTAAAGGGTAAGTGGCCCGAGCTTTATCGTCATCAATATTTCCATATACCGCTCTAAGAGGTTTTAAAGCTTCAATAGTATCGGTAACTTTAAGGTTCCCGATATCTCCGGCATGCCAAATTTCGTCGGCTTCATTAACATAATGCAATATGCGGGAATCAATATAACTATGGGTGTCGCTAAGTAAAAGTATTTTTTTCAAAGTTGAATAATAAAATTGAGTTATCGCACGATAGAAAAACAGGAAGTATACCATAACTTCTATCTCTGTTTTATAAAGTATATTTGCGCTTAGTTTTTATACAAAAATAGAATATTGCTTTTGAAATAAGCTACAGAATCTAAGTAAAGAAACGGTATTAAAAATAATAGATACGAGTAGAATGAAATATTTTTTAGAACTTTCATATAACGGAACTCCATATCATGGATGGCAACGGCAGCCTAATGCAATTTCTGTACAGGAAGTTCTTGAGGATTCATTATCTACTATTTTAAGAAATAAAATAGATGTAGTTGGAGCAGGAAGAACAGATGCAGGCGTTCATGCGAAACAAATTATGGCTCATTTTGAATGCGAGGATATATTAGATCCAGATCAATTCAAATATAAACTTAATGCAATTTTACCAGCAGAAATTGCAATCCAGAATATACATCATGTGCAAGAAAATGCCCATGCGAGGTTTGGTGCAGTAAGTAGGTCATATGAGTACCATATTACCTTAATAAAAGACCCTTTTAGTATTCATAAATCTTATTATTTAAAAAAACCATTGGATGTAGATTTGATGAATGAAGCTGCTAAATTACTGTTAAACTATACTAATTTTAAATGCTTTAGTAAGTCCAAAACCGATGTAAAAACGTATAATTGTACAATCACAAATGCTACTTGGGAGAATCATGGTAATCAATTAGTTTTTAAGATTTCGGCCAATCGTTTTCTTAGGAATATGGTGAGAGCAATTGTGGGAACACTTATCGAGATTGGAGAACATAAATTAAATAATGAGGATTTAATAGCTATTATTAAAAGTGAAGACCGTGGTCAGGCCGGATATTCGGTTCCTGCTCATGGGCTTTACTTAACAGCTGTAGAATATCCTAATGATATATATATATAATATAGATGGCAGAAAAGAGTGGTAAAGCTTTTGATTTTAAACTTTTCAGACGGTTGATTACATATACTAATCCTTACCGGCTGACTTTTTATTTTGTTGGTTTTTCAGCTATTATATTGGCTGTTTTGTCAATTGTTAACCCTTATTTGCTTAGAGAAACAATAGATAGAACTATTATTCCTCAGGATGGAGAACTATTGATTTATTTCATTTGTCTGATGCTGGGAGTTTTGTTCCTGGATGTGATCACCCAATTCTTATTTATCTATTTTGCTAACTGGTTGGGGCAAGAAGTAATTCGGGATATTAGGGTTAAGTTGTTTGAGCATATGCTTGGCTTTAAAAAACAATATTATGATCGGTCTGCAGTCGGTAGATTGGTTACCAGAGCTGTAAGTGATATCGAAACTATAGCCAGTATTTTTAGTCAGGGATTGTTTATGATTATGAGTGATCTGTTAAAAATGCTAGCAATCTTATGCTATATGTTGTATCAGAGCTGGCAACTTGCATTACTGGTATTTGTTGTATTGCCCTTGGTTGTCTATGCAACAAGAATTTTTCAAAAGAAAATGAAAGTGGCTTTTGAGGAAGTGAGAACGCAAGTCTCTAATCTTAATTCATTTGTGCAGGAACGAATTACCGGAATGAAGATTGTTCAATTATTTACAAGAGAGGAAACCGAATACTCCAATTTTAAAGAAATTAACGAGAAGCATAAGAAAGGTTGGGTAAAAACAGTTTGGTATAACTCTATATTTTTTCCTATTGCAGAGATGTCTAGTTCTGTAACTATAGGGTTAATAGTTTGGTTCGGAGGACTTAAAGCTGCACAAGGAGATGAGATCACCCTAGGGTTGGTTATCGCATTTATTCAACTCTCTCAAATCTTGTTTAGACCATTGCGACAGATAGCAGATAAATTCAATACACTGCAAATGGGAATGGTGGCAGCTAATCGTGTGTTTGCTATTCTGGATACAGATTCTAAAATTGAGAATAATGGAGAGGAGTTATTAGAAAAGATAAGAGGTAAGATTACATTTGATGATGTACGATTTAGTTATGTAGAAAACGAAGAAGTATTAAAAGGAATCTCTTTTAATGTTGAAGTAGGTGAGACAGTAGCAATAGTAGGAGCGACAGGAGCAGGGAAATCTACAATTATTAATTTACTTAGCAGGTTTTATGAAATAGATAGCGGAGTAATTTCTATTGATGATATCGATATTAAAACTATTGAGTTAAAATCATTACGAAACCATATTGCAGTGGTGCTTCAAGATGTGTTTTTGTTTGCAGATACTATTTTTAATAATATCACTTTGAATAATGGAGACATTTTGGAGGAACAGGTATATCAAGCTGCAAAAGAGATAGGAATTCATGATTTTATCATGAGTCTTCCGGATGGGTATAACTATAATGTAAAAGAAAGAGGAGCTATGCTTTCTTCGGGACAACGACAACTTATTTCTTTTTTAAGAGCCTATGTTACTAATCCAGGTATTTTGGTATTAGATGAAGCTACATCATCGATAGATTCGCATAGTGAACAACTAATTCAGAACGCAACAAACAAGATTACCAAAGGAAGAACTTCTATTGTTATTGCTCATCGATTGGCAACTATTAAAAAGGCAGATAAAATTATTGTAATGGATCAAGGTAAGATCGTAGAACAAGGTAACCATAATGAATTACTTCAAATAGAAAAGGGGTATTATAGAAAATTATACGAGGTACAATTCGCTAATGTGATCGAATAAACAATTTGTTGCTTTTACTTGGTAGGGATTTCTATTGCTCCTGATAGAATCATTATTATAAAGACTACTAATCCTGTAATCATATACAGTATTCCACCATAGATAAGAAACAGTAGTGTTTTGATCAGGATTTTCTTCAAGCTAATTTGATAAAGTCTCTTTAAAACATAAGCCATGTAAAAAATGTATACTGGAAATTGCACCATACCTACAAACATAAAGTTATCTACCATAAATGTTAATGGGAGTAAAATTAATGTCATGGTTCCCACAATATGGGAGTAGGCGTATAGATAGATTACAAAATGCTCTGTTAGATTATATTTTTTATAATTCAAAAAAACTAACCGTGATAATAAAGCTAGTAGCGGAATCATTAAAAAACTTAATATAGACTGATACTGAAAAGTAGTGTCAAAAATTGAACTTTGCATTTCAGCTTGTTGTTCAGAAAAATCACCAAACGACATAATTTCCTTTAGCCTATCTTTTACCAAAAAAGCGTAGATTCCTGTGATTGTTATTGTAATGGCAAAATATCCAAAAGCATTTACATAGCGTTTTCTAAGTCCATGAATATAACCATCAATTACTTCTTCAGGTTTTGTGAATAAATGAATAAATGTTTTGATGAATGAATTGTCCAGATTGAGGAAACGATCAACAAATTCTAAAACCAGATTTTTAAAAGTAATTCGTTTTGTAATCTTTTTTGCACCGCAATCAGGGCAAAAATTATGAGTTTCAATTTGTTGTCCACAATTTTTGCAATTGGTAATACTAATTAAATTATTCATTAAACTAAATCCCTTTTTATTTTTTCTATTAATTCTTCTTCTGTTTTAAATATCACAAATTCCCCATTTTTGATATATGATAATTTACCAGTTTCCTCACTTACTACAAGAGCTAAAGCATCTGTTTTTTCACTAATACCTACAGCTGCACGATGCCTTAGTCCAAAACGTAAAGGCATATTATTATCGTTGGTAACTGGTAGGATGACTCGTGTCGCTACTATACTATTATCTTCTATGATCATAGCCCCATCATGAAGAGGGCTGTTTTTATAAAAAATACTTTCGATTATAGGAGTATTTACAAGGACATCCATAGCATCTCCAGAGGTTTTAACAAAGTCCAAAGATGTACTTCTTTTAATAATAATAAGTGCCCCGGTATGAGTTTTTGCCATTTCGCTACAGGCAGTTACGATAGCAGTAATATTGGTAACACTGTCTTCGGGTGCATCTCTGATAAATTTTAATTGCCTTAGAAATTTACGTCTTCTTCCAAAATTAGTAGAACCAATCATTAAAAGGAATTTTCGTATTTCTTGCTGAAAAACTACAATTAAAGCAAACATTCCGACACCAATAAATTCACCCAGAACGCTACTTAACATTTCCATGGCAAGGAATTGTGTGAGTTTCCATACCAGATAAATCATAACTATTCCTATAAAAATATTGATAGCTGCAGTACCTTTAACTAACTTATAGATATAGTACAATAAGAAGGCAACAAGTACAATATCAAGTATATCTAATATTCTTAGGTTTATTAAATCCAAATGTCTGGTGTTTTTGTAAAAATAGAAAAATTAGTGAAACCTTGTTTTGAAAAGCTGTATAAAAGAGTGTATTCAAAATAATGATGAGTCAAATTCATTTGTGGATAGTTTCTCTAATTAGAATAAGCATCTACCAGATGAATACATTCTACAGCTTCTTTAACATCATGTACTCTTAAAATAGAGGCTCCATTAAGCAAGGCTATAGTATTAAGGGATGTAGTGCCATTTAATGCTTCTTGCGGAGTGCTATTTAATGTTTTGTATATCATTGATTTTCGAGAGACCCCAACCAGTATAGGCAAATTATGTGCCTCTAAGAGTTTTAGGCTTTTTAAAAGATCGAAATTCTGATGTATATCTTTAGCAAACCCAAATCCAGGATCAATGATAATATCACTTACACCATGTTTTCTAGCTTCTGCAATTTTTTCTGCAAAATAAATGTTCATTTCATGAATTAGGTTATCATAATGATTTAATGATTTCATGGTTTGCGGAGTTCCTTTCATGTGCATCATAATGTATGGAACTCTCAATTTACCTACCGTTGAGATCATATTTTTATCTAAATTTCCGGCAGAGATATCATTAATTAATGCGGCTCCAGCTTCAATACATAGTTTTGCAACTTCACTTCTAAATGTATCAATAGATAACAGGATTTCAGGAAATTCATTAACCAATAATGACACTATGGGCAGGATTCTTTTTTCTTCTTCTTCAACGGCAATATGATCTGCTTCTGGTCTTGAGGAGTAAGCACCTAAATCAATAAAAGTTGCACCTTCAATGAGCATTTGCTCGGTATATTTTAATATCTCGTTTTCATTTTTATATTTTCCTCCATCATAAAAAGAATCAGGAGTAAGGTTAAGGATACCCATTACTTTTGGCGCAGATATATCGATTAATGTGCCTTTACAGTTGATTGTCATTTTTGAGATTTCATTTGTTTGCGGTTGTTGTTTTCAGAGGTAAGCCTATATTTTGGTTAGAATTTATAAAATTGTGATGTCACATTTCGTGTTTTTTATTTTTAAACTTTAGATATGATTTTTTTAATTCCCATATTAAAGCGAAATTTACGCAAAATTCAACAGTTTTATGCAAGATACATCCACACAATATGATACAATAATTAGTAATTGTCGAGATCTTTTTAATCAAAAGATGATAGATTATGGCAGTGCGTGGAGAATTCTAAGATTACCATCCTTAACCGATCAAATTTTTATTAAAGCACAACGGATCAGAAGTCTTCAGGAAAATGAAGTGCGTAAGATAAATGAAGGTGAAGTTTCCGAATTTATCGGGATTATTAACTATTGCTTAATGGCATTGATACAACTAGAGAAAGGAGTTGCAGAACAACCCGATTTATCTCCAGAAGATGCAGTCGCTTTGTATGATAAACATATTGGGATTACCAAAGAGTTAATGATGAATAAAAATCATGATTATGGAGAGGCTTGGCGTGATTTAAGAGTGAGTTCTCTTACAGATCTTATTATTCAGAAATTACTTAGAGTAAAACAGATAGAGGATAACAAAGGAAAAACGTTGGTAAGCGAGGGTATCGATGCAAACTATCAGGATATGATCAATTATGCAGTGTTTGCTATGATTCATTTAGGTGAAGCAAATAAATAGATATATAAAATACTGTTAAACTAAAAGGAACAAGAATTAATCATATTATCTTGTGCAGATTATACTAAAATATTATGGTCAAAATATGAAAAACAGGTAATTAAAATAGTTATTACATTGATTCTATATTGACTTTTTGAAAAAATAAATATATACGTAGATGAAAATATTGGTTTCTTTCTCAAGAATATTTGTAGCAGCACTTTTCCTGTTTTCTGGGTTTATAAAACTTAATGACCCTGTAGGGTTTTCATATAAGCTTCAGGAGTACTTTGGTGAAGGTGTACTTAACTTAGAATTTTTAATTCCCTTTGCATTATTAATAGCGATTTTTTTAGTGATTTTTGAAATCGTATTAGGTATTACATTGCTATTAGGGTACTTGCCAAAGTTTACAGTGTGGTCATTGTTATTAATGATAGCCTTTTTTACGTTTCTTACTTTTTATTCGGCATATTTTAATAAAGTTACAGATTGCGGGTGTTTTGGTGATGCATTACCCTTAACTCCATGGGAATCCTTTACCAAAGATGTTATTTTACTGGTTTTAATATTGATATTGTTCTTTGGAAGAAAATATATAACACCACTTAAACCTTTTGCAACGCATAAATGGATTGTTTTTGCAACTTTTACTGCATGTTTGGGTTTTGCATATTATGTTTTAATGCATTTACCAGCTTTTGATTTTAGAGCATATAAAGAAGGAGTCAATATCCAAGAAGGGATGGAGATTCCAGAAGGAGCTCCAAAAGCAGAATTTGCCTATCACTGGAAATTTGATGTTAATGGAGAGGAGAAAATTATCACCACTAGTGGAGATTACCCCAAAGTAGAAGGTAAATTTATCGAAGTTGAAACCAAGACAGTAGATGAAGGATATGAACCCCCGATTCATGACTTTGCAATAGAAAAAAATGATACAGATTATACAGCAGAATTTCTCGAAAAAGAAAATCTGATATTGATTGTAACGTATAACTTGTCTAAAAGTGAAGCAGAAGGATTTTATGCAATAAAAGAAATCACTAATAAAGCTATATCTCAAGGATATGATGTAATTGGTCTTACAGCTTCTACACCAAAAGACATAGCACAGGTGCAACAACAATATAACCTTGATTTTGATTTTTATACAACCGATGAGACAGCATTAAAAACGATATTGCGATCTAATCCGGGGATTGTAAAACTTAAAAAAGGAACGATAGTAAAAAAGTTACACTGGAATGATGCAGAAAAACTTAGCATGGAAAAGGTAGAGCCTTCAAAACCTAAAATTAATGTAATACTAAAAGCACAGCTAGACAGTATTATGAAGTTGGATCAGGAAGGAAGAAGTTCTGGGGAAATTTCTTGGGAAGAACAAAAAATAGTTGATAGTACCAATACAATATTTGTAGAAGAAGTTTTTAAAAAGTATGGCTACCCGGGTAAAACTTTGGTTGGTCAAGGGACAAATATAGCTGCATGGTTGGTGATTCAACATTCGGATAAGATTGGAGAGTATTTACCTCTTATAAAAGAAGCCGGACAAAAAGGTGAACTGGACATGGCATCGGTAGCAATGATGGAAGATCGATATCTAATGCAACAAGAATTAGAACAGGTTTATGGTACACAAGGCATGACTTTGAATTCTAATAGCAAAAAACCAATCCCTTTAATATGGCCGATTAAAGATCCGGAATCTGTAAATAAAAGAAGAAAAGAAGTTGGTTTTACAGAAACAATAGAAGAATATAGTGAACGTCTTTTAGGTGTTCCATACAAAGCATATACACTAGAAGAAGTAAAAAAAATTAAGGAAAACTCTAATCAATAATGGGCAGTTATCTCATTAGTAAAATAGGATATGCTTTGCTTACTTTATTGGGAGTGGTGACTGTTATTTTTTTATTATTTACAATTCTTCCTGGTGATCCTGCACAGATGATGCTCGGGCAAAATGAGACCGAAGAGCAATTAAAAAATGTGAGAAAGAAATATGGTTTTGATAAACCATTATCAATGCAGTATCTATATTATATCAATGATCTTTCTCCTATATCATTTCATAGTACAAACCCTGATGATTTTTCATATTTTGAGACTAAAAAGCATAAAGGAAATCAATTATTTAAAACAGGAGATGTTGTTACGATACTTAAGTTTCCATATTTAAGAGAATCATTGCAAAAGAATGGTAAAAAAGTAAGTGAAGTAATTAAAGAAACGCTTCCCAATACCGGGATTCTTGCTGTTTTTGCTATATGTATTGCGATAGTTATAGGGATTTTATTAGGGGTTATAAGCGCTATGACCAAAGATCAATGGCCAGATAAGTTGATTCAGTTATTGAGTACTTTAGGAATGAGTGTTCCTTCTTTTTTTAGTTCAATTATTTTTGCCTGGTTGTTTGGATATGTATTACAAGAATTTACCAATTTAAATATGACCGGTAGTTTATATGAAGTAGATGATTTTGGTGAAGGGAGCTATATACAGTGGAAAAATCTAATTCTCCCTGCAGTTGTCTTAGGAATACGACCACTTGCTGTCGTGTCTCAGCTAATGCGTAATTCATTACTCGAAGTGATGGGACAAGATTATATTCGTACAGCAAAGGCAAAAGGACTTTCGATGTTTCAGGTGATAAGAAAACATGCTTTAAAAAATTCATTAAACCCGGTTGTTACTGCAATTTCAGGTTGGTTTGCATCTATGCTTGCCGGAGCAGTATTTGTAGAGTATATATTTGGATGGAACGGATTGGGTAAAGAGATTGTAAACGCCTTAAACACATCGGATCTTCCTGTAATAATGGGAGCTGTGTTAGTGATAGCAACTATGTTTATACTAATCAATATATTTGTCGATATTATCTATGGATGGCTTGACCCGAGAATTAGGGTTTGAGTTATTAATAATTACTAGTAATATATAACCACACTATTAACCAAAAACGTAAATTTTAAATTAATGAGAAAAAAAATTGTAGCCGGAAACTGGAAGATGAATAAGAATCTGGCAGAAACCAAGACATTGCTATCTGAGTTAAAATCCAAACTTAAAGCATCGTCTGAAGCAGAAATTATTGTAGCACCTACATTTACCAACTTGTATAGTGCAACTGAAGTTTTAAAGCCCTCTGGGATTACTGTTGCTGCACAAAATATGCATGAAGCAGAAAATGGTGCATATACAGGAGAAATTTCTGCAGATATGCTTAAAAGTATTGGAGTAGAGACTGTAATTTTGGGACATAGTGAGCGTAGAGCTTATTTTGGAGAGACAGATCAATTATTAGCTAAAAAAGTTAATACTGCATTACAACATAAAATGACTATAATTTTCTGTTTTGGAGAGGAATTACAAGATCGAAAAAGCGATAATCATTTCTCTGTTGTAGAACAGCAATTAAAAAATGGTCTTTTTCATATAAATAAAGCAGACTGGAAAAATGTAGTCCTTGCGTATGAGCCTGTTTGGGCAATAGGAACCGGAGAAACGGCATCTCCAGAGCAAGCTCAGGAAATGCATGCGTTTATTAGAAAAACCATAGTTAATGCCTATGATCAGGAAATTGCTGATGGGGTTTCTATCTTATATGGTGGAAGTGTAAAACCGAATAATGCTCAGGAAATTTTTGCAAAAACTGATGTAGATGGAGGATTGATAGGAGGAGCTTCATTAGATGCAGAGAATTTTACTGCAATAGTAAACGCTATTTAAGAATTAACAGAATACATAAAAGCATCCCATGACAAGATGGGGTGCTTTTTTATTAAGACTTACTTTGGTACCAGCATTAAGGTAAAAGAGTAACTTTGCAAAATAATAAAAGATCAGTATGTCAAATACAAAATACATTGGGTATTATTTTAAGGTTTCACCATTACAACCAGCTACAGAAATATTAATCGCAGAGTTAGGATATGTTGGATTCGAAAGCTTTGTAGAAACCGAAAATGGAGTTAACGCTTTTATTCAGAGTACAGAGTGGGATGAAAATATTTTGGAAGGCATTTATGTATTAAATTCTGGAGAGTTTGATATACAATACACTATTGAAGAAATAGAGCAAATAAACTGGAACAAAGAATGGGAAAAGAATTTTAACCCTATTGTAGTTGATGATATCTGTAGTGTAAGAGCACCGTTTCATGAAAAACCAAATACAAAATATGATATTATTATAGAACCCAAAATGTCTTTTGGTACGGGGCATCATGAGACTACGCACATGATGATCCAGCATATTTTGAAAACAGATCTAAACGATAAAACAGTATTGGATATGGGTTGTGGTACTGGGGTTTTGGCAATTCTTGCTAAAATGAGAGGAGCTGGACCAACAGATGCTATTGATATTGATAATTGGTGTTATTTAAATACCATAGAAAATGTAGAGCGCAATAATTGTGACGATATTACTGTTTATGAAGGTGATGCCTCACTTTTGCCAGGAAAAAGCTATGATGTTATTATCGCTAATATTAATCGTAACATACTGCTAAATGATATTCAACAGTATGTAAAATGCTTAAATCCTAATGGTAAATTATTTTTGAGCGGGTTTTATAAAGAAGATTTAAATATAGTTACAGAAGAATGTAAAAAGAATCATCTTGGTTTTATAGAAAACATCGATAGAAATAATTGGATAGCAGCATCTTATGAGTTAAAATAATCTTTTTATTAATGCATATAATACTCTAAGTTATTATATTTGCATAAAACAATTACCCCCTTATGAGTACCCAGGAGAAAGTTTTAGAAGAAGTTTTAGAAAAATCTGTTGATCAAAGCAATAGTGAGATTGTTTTGTATAATGATGATGTGAATACATTTGATCATGTTATAGAAACTCTAATTTATACTTGTGAACATACACCGGTGCAGGCAGAGCAATGTGCTATGTTAGTTCATTATAAGGGGAAATGTACTGTAAAAACAGGTGTTTATGAAGAATTGGTGCCAAGGTGTTCTAAATTATTAGATGCAGGCCTTAGTGCAGAGATTGTGTGACCGAATGCAGATAAAAATTTATGCCATTTATAAGATTATAAGTCCATATTATGGACTTTTTTTATGCCTTAAATTGTGTTTTTCAGAATGGATTAAGTACTAATATTGTTTTTTATAAGTATGTTTTTTTGATTTTTGTTAAATATTTAAAATATGAATTTTTGAAATCGAAACTTTATGATATGTAGGAAAAAACCTTCTACACCTCGCGCTTCCTATATTTAATTAAGTTTTCTTTAACATCCTTAGTAATCTCTTGCCTTAACACTTTGTTAACATATTGACTGGACACGAGAATTGTGTATTTGATCGATTTTTTGTGTTATTTGAAAATTGCTTTTTTCGCATTTTCTTTAGAAGAATCTTACGGTTTTACCGTATTTGCAATAAATAGTTCAAAAAATTAACTTATTTTTCAAAAAAAATATCATATCTTCAAACCGCAAAAATTTAGAAAAGTTCA
Source organism: Aquimarina macrocephali (assembly GCF_051627225.1). Lineage (NCBI taxonomy): Bacteria > Pseudomonadati > Bacteroidota > Flavobacteriia > Flavobacteriales > Flavobacteriaceae > Aquimarina > Aquimarina macrocephali. The sequence continues at coordinate 530,121 of NZ_CP151795.1, read as the reverse complement.
AAGCTTTCTACATAATTGTATTTAAAATAGGGCTTAACTACTCTATTTTTAGTTTTAATAACTACACAAATTCAACTTAATTAAAATGAAAAAAATCAAAGTATTGGCGCTTTGCGCTATCGTTGCAGGATTTACTACATCTTGTGAAAAAAAAGAAGTTTCTAACGAAACACAACCAGAAGCTGTTACAGAACAACTTTCTAAAGCTCATATCCAGGCATTACATGATGCAGGAGTTAATGATTTTGGAGCAAAATATGTAACGGTAAAACATCCTGATGGGTCAGTAGAAGAAGCTATACAATCTAGCGATCTTATTTTGGCAATCAATAAATTAGCAGAACAAAAACTTGCTGAAGTAGACAATGGTAACAAGCAGTACAGAACTAATAACCTTGTATCTAGTGGTAATAGAAATATTAGCATTATTGGATATACGGGATCTGGATATGCTTTAACCAGTAAAATGCGTACAGGACTTCAGTGGGCTGTTAACAATTATAATGCATTAAATAATACATTAAATTTTACACTATCTTTTGCGGCATCTACAAGTGCTGATATGGTAGTATATAACAATGGTGCTTCTGGAGCAGGAGGATCTGCAGGTTTCCCTAGTGGTGGAAGACCATATAAGTGGATTCAGATTAATGCAGGTAGTAACAGTTTAAATAATAATGTTATGGAGCATTTAATGACTCATGAAATGGGACATTGCGTAGGATTCAGACATACTGATTATGCTAAAAGAAGATGTGATGGTAGTAATGAAGGAGCTGCTGGTATAGGAGCTATTCATATTCCTGGTACACCTACAGCAAATCGTTGGGGTCAGAGTGGTTTAGATACTGCTTCTATTATGATTTCTTGTTTCTCGGGTAATGAAAATGGAGAATTTAGTAGCAGAGATAGAACTGCTTTAAACTACCTATACTAAAAATTAGTTATTGAAAAGCTTTGAACTTTTTGTAAAAGCCATCCTGTTAACTAAGGATGGCTTTTTTATTTTATTTTAAAAATATTTAGAAATAGAAATTCTAAAAAAACTATCTTCTCTAAAATTTGATAAGATCAATTCATTATCATCAATTTCATTAAAAATACGAGCTTCAATTGCTGCAGTCCAAGTACTGCCAAAACGCCTTGATGCTTCGAGGCTAAAAATTGTAGTGCTAGATTCTAGATCAGCAATCCCTCCAATTAATATTGATGTATCCTGGGTGTCATTAAAAGCAATACGGCTTCCGAAGAATACATCATTTTGCAATGCATTTAGTGCCAATTCGTCTCGTTCATCATACAAATACTCACCCAAAAGACCTATATCAAGTCCATTTCCATCGATATTAGAGAATGTATACTCGAGACCAGCTACCATAGCAAAGAAATCCTGAGCATCTGCATTGCGATAAATAGATTCTAGTTTCCATAAAAAAGCATTATGGGTAATCTGTAAATCCAGACCAGTTTGATGTATTACGGGATAAAAGGCATTGATATTTCCTGTGGTATCAAATACAAAAAGAGGCTCTCTACCGGTTCCGTAAAAATGAGAGATGCCAATATCAAAAATATCAAAATAGTGTTTCCAGCGAAAAGCAACATCCTGTCTCCATTCTTCTGCACTACTTTCATACCCCAGATCATCTTTATCAATTACTACCGGGAACCGCAATCTTCCTTTTTTGCCAGAGAAGGTACGTTTACGATGATAGGGAAGGTAAAAGAAATCAAAAGTTCCAAATTTTTCAGTAATCCATGTAAACTGGGCCATAGGTTGACCTAATTTTTCTTCACCGTCAAAAGTTTCAACGGCATCGGTTTGATTAATGATATCTACCAAGTGATTACTTTCGGCGACGCCCCAATAGACCTTTTTAAGCCCGAGGTTAAATTCCCAGTTTTTTTTAGCTTTTTGATAGTATAGTTCGCGTATATCCCAATGTGTTCGCTCATCATCGACGTCTAGCCTAAAAAAACCTTTAAAGTTAATACTTTCATATCCGGCATTCCATTCGGCTTTATATTCTGGTCGTATTGCCAGAGAAGGAAAATGATCTTCCTGATCTTCAAAAAGAGCATTATCATAGAAATAGCGATATTCTCCTTCTAATTCTAACTCAAAATCGTGATTTACCTTTTTAGGTTTTTCGTTTTGAGCATATATTGTATTACCAATGCATAGTAGCAGAATTATACAATAGATAAATTTAATCTTCATGTATTAGTTTTTTTATTTCCTGATCTTTAACCAGACCAAGAATTGTGATCAATACTCCAATAAGGATGATAAAAAGTAAAGCAATAAAAAGCGGGTTTTGATACACGTAATACAATCCAATTGAGCAAAGGCTAAAAAAAATCCGTATTACTATGGTCCATTTGTATATTTTTTGAACCTGATACTTATAAATAAGAATCATCAAAAACCCAAATCCTAAAAAAATCATTCCCAATAAATTTGCAAGTTCAGATGGGTATGTGGTATTACTTTGCATAAGGGAAAACACAAGACCAGGTCGTGATAACAATAAAAATCCAGTAACCAAAAGAACTACTATAGGATATAACAGACTGAGCCTTGTGTATTTCATTTATTTAGATTTATCGCCCTGCTCGTTTAAGAGCAACTTGCGTAAAATCTTCATCGGCAAGTGCTGCCTCAAAATTATAGTCACTAAATTTTAGTACGGTTTCTTTATTACTTTGGTGATTTACCATATGAAGGGTTAATGCTCTCCAGAATTGCCCTTTATATAATTTATAGTCACTGTAGTTAAGTGTTTTTAGCAGTGAATTTTTGCGATCATAGAATTCAACCTTTTCTATTCGATATCCTTTATCTTTATTGTAAGTAACAATTCTTCTTGTGTAACCAGATTTTGGATCAACCGGATCTTGTTCTACCATCAATAAATTTCCTTTTTCTTTCAGAAATTTATAACCGTATTTTTCTACTTCTTGCGAAGAAAGATCCTCGTATGCAAACTCACTACCTACAAAAGGACCGGATTTATTATTAGAAGATATTCTTTTTACTCTTTTGATTGAAGGTAAGAAAAGCCATTGATCATCTGCTCCAATTTTATGTGTAAAAGTTAATGTCGAGGTTCCTTTCACGTCTTTTGGACTATTAAAAACAATCAGTGATTTATCTCCGTCTGTTGTTTGTTCTAAAGTTCTGGTGATTAATAGCCGTTCACTGGTTTGCCCGTTTTTATTTTTTAGGGTCATTTTTAGATTTACAATAGTGCTATTGAAACCTTGATCTGCCTGATCTGCTGTTTTAGCAATTTGTAAACCTCGTTCTTCTGCATTTTGTGCTGTTATAGTTGCGATACTTAGTACTGCAAGTCCAGCTAAAATTAGTGTTCTCATACGAATAGATTCTTTATTGTTTTTATTTATTATTTATCAAGTTGCATTTGTGGTTCTAATTCTTTCACTGGTGTTTCTGATATAACCTTATCTTTTTTACTAATAAGAATTAGTAGTGAAGGAAGTAATATAAAGTCGATTATTAAGGCCGACAGGATGATGATAACTGTAATCCTTGCCATATAGCTATTTAAAGCAAATGATGAGGTGGATAGTACAGCAAACCCGGCCAGAAGTACAATTGTAGTAGTTACCAATGCTTTTCCAACGGTTTCAAAAGCATAGATAACTGCCTGTTTGGCGTCATAACCTAACTCTCTGCGAGCTCTTAAGAACTTACTCATAAAATGAACAGTATCATCTACTATTATTCCTAAAGTCATTCCGAAAACGATAACCATTCCTGTGTTAATCTGAGCTTTGTACATTGCCCAAAATCCAAATCCAATAAAAACCGGAGTAACATTGGGAATGATACTAAGGAGCCCAAGTTTAAAGTTTCTTAGAGCAAACATTAATACCAGAGAGATCAATATTAGTGCTATTATGTTTCCTTTAAGCATGCTATCGGCTTGTCTAAAACCTAGTTTAGAAAACATAAGGGTAGGGCTTACTCCAATAGTATGCATAGGTTTTGGGGTATTATCCTGCAACCATTTTTCGGCTCTTTTTGAAAAGGCTATCATCTCGGCACTAGAGATATTCTGTAATGTTATAGTAACCCTGCTTTCAGACTTATCTACATTAATTTGATTGTTGAGGTCTAATCCGAAGGGTAAAGAAAGTTCGTATAGCAATAAGTACTGTGCTGCTTCTTCACGATTATTAGGAACCTTATAATAAGATTCATTATCTCCATGCATAGATCGGTTTACTCTTCTGGCAACCTCGCTAAACGCATTTACATGAATCACTTCGGGTTGCTCACTAAGCCAATCTTCAAAATCATTTAATTTCTTCAGATACTCAGGATTATTGATTCCTCCACTTTCTCCACTTCCAACAGAAAATTCAACATTATAAATTCCCGTTAAGTTCTTACTTATATAATCAGTATCACTTCTAAATTGTACTGTTTCATCAAAATAGTTAATGAATTCATCATTAAACCGGTTTTTTGTAGCCATAAATGTGAAGGCACCAATTACAACTAAAGATATTATCGCAAGTTTTGTAGGTTGTTTTGCCACAAAAACCCCGAGATTAGTATACCAGCTTGATTTTTCTATAGGAGTACCTTTCTTTTCTTTAACTTTTACAGGTAGAACCGCCATAAGTGCAGGTAATGCTGTAGTAGAATAGAAAAAAGCCATTGTCATCCCAAAAGCAGTAATGTTTCCTAAATTCCAAAAGGGAGGTACATCTCCAAAATTCATAGTTAAAAAACCTATAACAGTGGTTAAACTAGTGATGAAAACCGGCATGAAATTAAGACGCATAGATTCGACAAGAGCCTCCTTTTTTGTATAACCATCTTTACGCATTTTTTGAAGCATGGTAATCAGGATATGAATACTGTCTGCCACAGCCAATGTTAATATCATTGTTGGAAAAACAGAAGACGGCGGAGTAAGTTTAATTCCCATAATCCCAACAAAGCCAATTGCACTCATAATAGAGAATAGTACAACAATTAGAGTAGCTAGAGTGCTAAAAAAGTTCCTGGTAAGAATCAGTGTGGTTAAAATCACAATAACTAACATGATCAGAGTTAACATCATATCTCTCATTGAAGATTCGAAGAATGCTGTATTAAGAGGTACTAGCCCTGATGAGTGTATCTGAAAATTTGGATATTTTTCTTGAAAATCAGAAATTGATTTTCTAATAAAAGCAGTTACTTCTGGTATCTCCTTGGCACTATCCTTTCCTGGTAATCGTACTGTTACATTAATTGCAGTAACACTTCCTTTTTCATTAAGTAAACGATTAACCAAAAGAGGCTCTTTTAACGCTTTTTCTTTAATCACTTTAATTTCTGAATCGGTTTTAGAAGCGGATTCATAAGATAGATCATCTACATATAGATCATCACCTTGGGCACTTGTATGCTGAAAATTTGTTACCGCATCTACACGAGAAGAATAGGGAGTATTCCAAGCTTCAGCAGTGAGTTCTTCAATAGCAATTAAATTCTCTTTGGTAAATATATCACCATTAGAAGGGGAGAGTACAATAACAATATTGTCATCTTTAGTGTATTTATCCTGCAAGGCGTCAAAAGCTTCAAGTTCTGGGTTAGATTCACTGAAAAATACGTGATAATCACCATCAAATTCCATGTTACCCTGTGAACCAAGCCCCATCGCAATGACTAATGTGGTAATTAATACGGGCCATTTGAATTTGATTACAAATTCTGCCCATTTTTTTGCAAACGCATTAGTAGCGTTACTTGCTTTTTTTAGTGCATTCATATAATTATTAGTTGTTAGTTGACCAGTCGACTTGTGATATATTACAAATCGATATGATACAGATTATTATGAGTTTTTATGTTTAGACGATTTGGATATCGATATTAGGACATGGTCTTTGATAAAAATTTTTGGAAACAATTAAATTTTATAATTGACCAGTCGACTATTATTATAATTGGATTTGCTAAATTATGGTTTATATCATATTTCAAGATTATTTAAACATTAATAATTGACCGGTCGTCTATTGGTAATTAAAAAAAATTATTTTAAAAATAACTGCCTGGTCATATTCATTACATTATCTATTGGATAAGCACTTTGGGTTTCTTTCATAGTTGTCATTGCTCCTTTACCTGCATCTTCAATAAATTCTACCATGTTTATTATATCAATCGAGGAATCTATTTCTCCTTGTTTTTGAGCTTCTAAAGCAACTTTAATAATTTCTGCTTTTATTTTACCATGTTTTTCTAAGACAGCTTCTCGTATTTTTTCATTATGTTCGGCCATTTCATTACTTAGATTGCAGGCCATACATCCATTCTTACATTCTAATTCTTTTTTGACTACTTCAATTCTATATTCGTAAAAATTAATCAGACGCTGTTTTGCAGAAAGTGATTTGTCACGTAAAATCACTAGAGTAGGAGTAACCTGCGTTGTAAAATACTTGTCTAAAGCTTTAATTACAAAATCTTCTTTACTATCAAAATAAAAATAAAAAGAGCCTTTAGGAACATCAGCGGCCTTAACAATGTCATTTACACTAGTACCATTATAACCTTTAGACCAAATGATTTCCATCCCTTTCTCCAGAAGGGAATCAGCTTTGATCTCATGTTTTACGGTTTTAGACATTATTTTCATTTTGGGACGACAAAAATATGACCAGTCGTCTAGTAAAGCAAATTTTTCACTGTTAAAGTTTTCTTTATTAAATTTAAGTATTTGATTTTAAGTGTGTTAAATTGGGGTAATGTAAAATGTGAGCTCAGAAATACTTTTACAGTGTAATATGCAATTAATATTGCACATTTGTATTGTTTGCTATTACAATTTATGAAATAGTATTGATATTTTTATCAAGTTCTAATGTACTCACCCCTAATAATGGATAGAAAACAAATAAAGGTATGACCAACCATTCTGTAATTAGCGATCTCTAATAGGTAACATATTAGAAGTATCCACAGGAAAACTGTCGTATTTGTTGTAAAGTTTTAAATACTTTTCTGGATCAATAGTGTCTTCGTTAAGAGTTTCATATAATCCTCTAAAAAAACCTTCTCTTTTCTGTGAAGGATTAAAGAGCAGGGTAAGCCAAACTTCTTCATCGGTATCATTTTGGAATCCGTGTGGAGTAAATCGTGGAGCATAGGCTACAGTACCTGATTCAATAAGATGTTTATCACCTTTAGTTCCTGTAAAAAGAGTGAGTGTTCCCTTATTAACAATAAACGTTTCGTCCATAAACCTATGATAATGTAACTTGGCGCCAATGGCCCGAGGTGCTAAAACTATTTTATAAACTTCTAGTTGATTATTCGATAATTCGCTAGTTAATTTAAAGGTAAAAGAAATACCATTCATAGTGAATGTTTCTCCTTCATTAGGTAGGATTAATACTTCTTTATTTTCTAAAGTGTCATTAAAAAAATCTTCTTTCATTGTATTTTAGTTTTTAAAAATGGTTTCTATTTGTTTATGGATGTTGATTATATTATTCTGTAGAATACTTGTTTCACTGGTTCCTTCTAGCGAAAAAATATTATTCACAACTATACCCATATGATGTAGTATTGCTTTTAAATAGGGTTTTTGAAAATCATAAGCCTCCATAGGAGTACCGGTATAAGTGCCTCCTTTTACTAGTGCGAGGTAAGCATTTTTATTTCTTAATAACCCGTAATATGAACCATCTTCGCGTATACCAAAAGTGTGATTTATTCTAACAACATGATCTATATATGCTTTTAGATTAGATGGGATATTCAAGTTGTATAAAGGACTGCTTATCAATATTTCATCTGCATCACTCAACTCTTTGATTAGTTCATCGGATAGGGCAGTAGATTTTAAGGTTTCCTCAGATATACATTCTTTTGGAGTATAAAACCCTTCAATTGTTGTATTGTGTATGTGCGGAATAACAGAAGTTACAAGATCTCTATAAATAACCTTGCCAGATGGATATAACGCTTTCCATTTTGCTTCCAGATAATCTGCCAATTTTCTCGAGTGAGATCCTTGTGTTCTAGAGCTTGTATCAATTCTTAATAATGTTTTCATAGTATATAAATTTGTCATTTACCTGTATGACAAATTGCAATATGAAAACGTGACGCTAACTTATCTTTTTTGCAATATTTTTGAGTTTTTCGGGATCAACTATAGAGCTGATTTCATATATTTTTTGATCTTGATTAATTGAAAACACTTGACAAGATGATACTATATCGTTATCAAAATATACTATTGCAGGTTGGTGATTAATTTTAATATGTTTAAAGCTTTGTTGGGATTGAAATTTATCAAAAACTTTAAAAATGAGCTCGATACAGTTCTGTTTTCCAATAGTCAAATTTCTAAGAACTTTAATTTTGTCACCACCATCAGCTACCATTGTGATATCATCGGTAAAAAGTTGTTCTAACTTTTTCAAATCCTTTTCCCGTATTGCAGTACTGTACTTGTTAAGATATTCTTCTGTTTTTTTATTTTTGAAGATCGAATTGGTTTGACTTGATTTTTTCAATTTAATTTTTGCCCGGCTCAATAATTTTCTGGAGCTCTCAGGAGTACTAGAAAGGACTTCAGCAATATCATTATGAGAATAATTAAATGCTTCTTTTAGTACAAAAACAGCTCTTTCTTTTACTGTTAACTGATCTAATAAAATCAATAATGAGTATGAAACGATATCTTTTAGGTATAAATCATTATCAGCAGTATCGGTAGCAATGGGCTCTGGAAGAGAAATTGTTTCTGAAACAAATTTTTTCTGTCGATTTTTTTTATTGATCGAAGTATTAATAACCGATTTGATCAGGTATGCTTTGGGATTATCTATATTTTTGTTTTGAAGCGCAATAAAAGTGTTTAAAGTATCCTGAATAGCATCTTTTGCATCATCGGCAGAGCCAAGAATATTATAAGCAAACGGAAATAAAAATTCTTGATATGTGTTGAAATCAAACATTGGTTTTTTAGTGTATGAATAATAAATATGTTTCTTTACTACATAAAAGCATTATTATATATGACAAATAAGCGACCAAAAATGTGACAGGAAAAGATAATACTACAATTTTTTGATAAAAATTTATATACCATCAGTATTTGGTTATCAAAAATATATGATATTGAATGGCTCTGGATTGCTTCGGATTAAAAAGTAACATCAACTCGATGCTTTTTTAGGTATGCAATAGCTCCCATTTCTTTTGCTTCTTTTTTGAATACTGCAGGAGTTTTCTTAAAATATTTTTTAAAGCATTTTGAAAAGTATTTTGGATCATTAAATCCAGTCATAAAGGATGCTTCAGAAATATTATAGCCGTATTTTGTGATTAAAACTGCAGCCTTTTTTAAACGAAGCAATCGTACAAAATCAACTAGACTATTTCCCGTTAGTGCATGGCATTTTCGGTAAAGACTAGAGTACCCCATATGTAAGGATTCGGCAAGTTCTTCCATTTTAAAATCAGCATCATCTATCCTTAAATTTATATTGGATACAAGATTTTCAAGAAAAATCTCATCTTGTGACTTTTCTAATTTGACTTTGGGACTACTAATGATTTCTTTACGATATTTTGATATTATATGCTCTTTAGATAAAATAATATTTTTCACCTTTAACAATAACTCATTAGTATTAAACGGCTTATTGATGTATTCTATAGCGCCAGATTTTAGCCCTGATATTTTAGCATTTGTAGAATTTTTAGCGGTAAGTAATATAATAGGAATATGCATTGTTACCTGATCTTTTTGAAGTTTTTTACACATTTCTATCCCATCTAATTTTGGCATAACAATATCACTTAAAATCAGATCAGGAAAATTGTTTTTAGCGTAATAATAACCTTCTTCACCATTTTCGGCCATGATAATATTATATTCAAAATGTAAAAGCTCTTTTAGAAAAGTTTGCAGGTCAAAATTGTCTTCTACTATTAAAATAGTTTTCTTTGATAGATCTAATTCATTTTCTTTAATCAAAGTGTCGTTTTCTACTAAAGAAAAATTATTTGGTTCTTCATAATCATCGGTTATGATTCTTTCGTTCTCTGTATAAGCATTTTCTGTAATTGGAAACTTAATAGTAAATGTAGTGCCTTCTGTAGAGTTAGAATTAACTTTGATTTTACCTTTGTGTAAATCCATTAATTCTTTAGTAAGTGCTAATCCTATCCCTGTACCTTTATTTTTTTTACCGACATCGGATTGATAAAATAGCTTAAAAATATGCTGTAGTTCTTCATCGGGAATCCCTGGTCCAGAATCTATAACCGATAATTTGATAAACTTTTTGTTACTGACTGGTACAATATTTAAAAGAATATTGCCTTCTTTAGGAGTAAACTTAAAGGCATTAGAGAGCAAATTATATATTACATGTTCCAGTTTTTCTTTGTCATACCAAGTTGCAGATAGATTTTTAGGACAATTCACAACAAAATCAATTTTTCTTTTTCTTGCGAGTTCCTTAAACGAGATAGAAATATCCTCTATGTCTTTATATAAATCATTTTTGGTAACAGTTAATCTTAAGGTTCCTAATTCTTTATTCCTAACTAGTGTTAATTCTTGTGCAATTTTAGAAAGGCGTTTGGTATTGTATGACATGATATCCAAACGCTGTTTTAATAACAGGTTTCCATTCTTTTCGGCTTTTTTCAACATGTCATCAATAGGCCCAAGGATTAGTGTAATTGGTGTCTGAATTTCATGAGACATTTTTGCAAAGAAATTCATTTTCAAATCATGCAATTCATTTTCTTTTTTATGACTAACCTTTTCTAGAAATAATTTTTTCCTCAAAGAATACCATCGCCTTATTCCGTAAATCATTAATACGAGGATAAGTATATAAAAAATATAAGCCAAAGGTGTATTCCATAAAGGTTGCTCTATTGTAATTGCTATGTTTTTTTCGGGAAGGTCCCAAACTCCTTTTTTTGTTCCTGTTTTTACTTCAAAAGTATAATTTCCGGGAGGTATATTAGTATATGTAGCTAAGCGTTCTGATTGGCTGGTTATCCAGTTTTCATCGAATCCTTTTAGTCTATATGTATAATAATAACTAGGATTTAGAATATTATCTATTGCATAAAATCTAAATGAAAAATGAGATTGATTATGTTTTAGTTTTAGAGATTCGATATTAGCTATTCCAGTAGTAGTTTTATGAGGTAATAATGAGTAAACGGGTTGGTTAAGTATTTCTATACTGTTTATATATAATTTGGTGTCAGATGCTTTCTTATTCAGATGTTTTGGGTCAAAACTATTTAATCCTTTGACACCTCCATAATATAAGAGTCCTTGCGCATCCTTAAAGTTACTTCTTGGCAGAAATATATTGTCTTGAAGACCATCTGTGTCATAATACGTTTTTATAATAAGATTCTTAACGTCTAGGTGACTTATACCATTATTTTTGGAACTCAACCATAAATCATTTCTACTATCTTTCAGAATTGCAATAAATATTTTTTCATCAATAGATTCTATATTCTCAAATGTAGTATATGTCTTATCCTTAGTGTTAAATTTCAGCAACTTACCAAGTCTGTTAACTAGCCATATTTCATCAAAGTTACCAAGCACCATAGATTTAACAGCATGAATTTCGTCTTTGTAGTTTTTGTTTTTTTGCGAATAATTAATAAATGTAGAATGACTGATATCAGAATGATGTTCATCGCATTGAAATAATCCACCATTATAAAGCCCTAACCAAATTATACCATTTCTATCTTCTAATATACTTTCTGTGTTAGCACCTTTTAGTCCTTTAGAATTATTATCAAAAACAGCTAAAAGCTTTAAGTTAGAAGAGTAGATATTAATTGAAAGGTTTGATCCTACCCAAATACGTCCTTTAGAATCAGAAAATACGGTTCTTATATCTGTCGCTTCCTGTTTATTAGAATTATAAACACTTATCTTTTGAAAAGTATTTTTACTTGTATTGTGATACCATAGACCATTCTTATAGGTTCCAAACCAGATATTTGATAGGTTATCTTCTGTTATGGATTGAATGTATAACCCTCTATTTAGAGAAATATCATTAAAGTATCGCTTTTCTTTTGTAGTTCCATCAGTAGTATAGGTCACCTTTGTTAACCCAGATCCATCTGTCCCGATCCATAAAACATCTTTAGAACTTTTTAAAATGCTTAAAACTCTAAGAGGTGTATTATTATCAGAACCTTCGTGGTATTTAATGTTGTTATTTCTGTTAGGAAGAATATTAAGTTTACCATAGTTTGTAGTAATCCATATATTTTTGTGGTTATCTTCATTGATGTTAAGAACAGTATTGCTACTTAAAGAAAATTCATTAGAATATTGCCGTGTAAACAAATCAACTTCTCCGGTATTTATATTTATTTTGTATAATCCACCTCCGTCTGTTCCTCCCCACATATATCCATCCTTACTGCAAAATAACGATAAGAACATTTCTTTATTAATATTAAACCTCTCTTCTTCAAAAAAAGAATCCTGAATAAACTGTTTACTAATAGGGTCATAGACAAATAACCCATACGTTTCGGTTCCTACCCAAAGCTTATTATTGATATCTGCTGCAAGGATGACATTGCCGGGATAGTTTGTAAATGGCCCTATTAATTCGGTGGTCTGTTCTGATTTTAGAGAATAACTATAAATTGTACCATTTTTAGTACTAACATATACTTCTGAAGAATTTAATACATCAATATCCATGATGTTTCTGATCTCGGATCCCTTGTTTGAAATTGTAGCGATAAAGTTCATTTTAGAGTCGATATATTGGTAAATATTACCAAGTTTAGATGCCATCCAAATACTTTTCTTATTTGCTACAATTGAGCTTACGACATCATTTTCGGGCAGCAAAAGAGTCATATCTTCAAATTGATTAGCAATCGCTACATATTTTGATATTAATCCAAATTGAGAGGTTATCCATATATTTTTGTTGTGATCAACAAGCATATTGTTTATAAAATCATTATGCTGAATATTGGGGAAAATTATCTTGTTTTTAATTAGTTTATAATCATAGCCATTATAAACTAATATCCCATCGGTACATAACATCCAAATATTGCCAAATGAATCCTGTACAGTTTTAGATGGGATAACAGATTTGTTGTCATTTACAGGGGAGAGATGTCTAAAACTTGTATGATTTTGACCATGCAAGAAAGAGAAACACCACATAAAAATACTTAACAAAAAATAGATCCTTAATCTAAACATAAAATTCTCAATTTTTAGCAAAATATCGTTTAGTATACTACTACAATTATTTAATACTATGGTTCCTATAATTGTACTAATATGAAAATTGTGTATATGAAGTGCTATCAATACAATCACATTTTTATACTGTAATACTATTTTTTTAACAAGTGAAGTTGGTTATCATTTAAAATAATGTTAAAGGTATTAATAAAAATTACTAAGAAGAACTTTTAGGGACTAGAAGAACACCCTGTAAAGTAGTCTAATTCGTCAAAAAGGAGGATAAAATAGGCATTGATATAATTCAGACCTAAATAGTACTCCTAAATGCTTAAAATATCATCTTCAATAAGAAAAGTATCCGTCATATTTGAATTCTCATAGTTTAACATATAAATAACTTAAATGAATTCTAGACGAAATTTTGTTAAAAAAACAGCACTTGCCAGTGCAGGTGTATCACTACTTTCTAATTTGTCTTTTGGAGCGATGACTAACCTAACTGATAAGAAGCTTAGACTAGCTTTTATTGGAGTTGGGTTAAGAGGAATGAATCATTTTAAGAATGCTCTTAATAGAAAAGATGTAGATATAACTGCTATCTGTGATATAGATCCTGAGCGAATAAAAATAGCTTTAAAGAAAATAGATGAAGCTAATTTTTCAAAACCAAAAGTTTTTGGAAACAGTGATCACGACTATAGAAATTTACTAGAATTAAATGACGTCGATGCAGTAATAATATCTACCCCATGGTTGTGGCACACTAAAATGGCTGTAGACGCTATGAAAGCTGGAAAATATACTGGTTTAGAGGTTTCTGCTGCCAATACTATTGAAGAATGTTGGGATTTGGTAAATACACATGAAGCAACAGGGTCTCATCTAATGATCTTAGAAAATGTAAACTATCGTAGAGATGTTCTTGCCGTTCTGAATATGGTAAAACAAAATGTCTTTGGAGAATTGGTTCACTTTAGATGTGGCTATCAACATGATCTTCGTTTTGTGAAATTAAATGATGGTAAATCTGCTTATGGTAAAGGTGTTGAATTTGGAGAAAAAGGAATATCAGAATCCAAATGGAGAACCCAACATTCTGTACTAAGAAATGGTGATGTGTATCCAACTCATGGTGCCGGTCCAATTGCTACAATGTGTGATGTTAATAGAGGTAATCGTTTTACTTCATTAAGTTCTAATGCAACAAAAGCTATTGGCTTACATAATTACATAGTAAAGCACGGAGGAAAAGAGCATCCAAATACGAAAGTAAAATTTAAGCAAGGAGATGTTATCACTACTACAATCGAAACCGCTAAAGGAGAAACGATCATTGTAACACATGATTGTAATTTACCAAGACCTTATTCATTAGGGTTTAGAGTGCAAGGAGCCAATGGGTTATGGGAGGTTGATGGTAATCGAATGTATATCGAAGGACAATCAAAACCACATCAATGGGATGAGGCAGATCAATGGCTCAAAAAATATGATCACCCTTTATGGCAAAAGCATGGTGAATTAGCTAACGGTACAGGACACGGAGGAATGGATTTCTTTGTTCTAAACGCGTTTGTAGAATCTGCAAAAGAAAATATTGCTCCACCACTTGATGTTTATGACGCAGCCGCTTGGAGTGCAATTACACCGCTGTCAGAATTATCTATTGAAAACAATGGAGAACCACAAGACTTTCCTGATTTTACAAGAGGTATGTGGGTAAAACGTAAACCTTATAATTGGATAAAAAGTAAGTATTAAATCACTAAATCATAATATATGGAAAAATTAAAAATTATTCTATTAGTCGTCATATGTACTCTCACAAGTAGCATATTAGCTCAAGAAAAAACAATAACAGGAACAATTTATGACACATCGGGTAGACCTATCGTTGGAGCCTCTGTCCTAATCAAAAACACCACAAAAGGAACGTCATCGGATTTTGATGGAAATTATACCATAGAAGCTAACGAAAAAGATGTTCTTGAAATATCTTATGTAGGATTTATTTCACAAGAAATAGTGGTAAATGAGCAAACAAAAATAAATGCTACCCTACAAGAAGATGTTAGTCAATTAGAAGAAATTATTGTTGTGGCCTATGGCACACAAAAGAGAGGAACAATTACCTCATCGATAGTGAATATCAAATCTGAAGAACTAAAAGATATTACAACTCCTGATGTGACAACTATGTTACAAGGAAAAGTTGCAGGGGTACGTTTGGGAGCTTCTAGTGGTAGTCCGGGATCCGTACCAAATATATTAATACGAGGTTCTTCATCTTTAGGAGGTAGAGTAACCCCATTATGGGTGATTGATGGTGTAATACAACATAGTATACCTATAGTTAATCCAAATGATGTTCAATCTGTATCGGTACTAAAAGATGCTTCTGCGACGTCACTTTATGGATCTCGTGGAGCAAATGGTGTAGTCATCGTTACTACAAAACGAGGAACTTCAGGTAAGTCAGAAATTAGTGTAAGCTCAAAAGTGGCTATAAATACATTTAATACCGGGAAATTTGAGGTTATGGACTCACGACAATTATATGAGTATCATACACAATTCGCAAATTCTCAACCCTGGTTTGCACCAGAATTATTAGATCGAAATTATGATTGGATCGAAAACGGAACTCAAGATGGTTTTGTTAAGGATGTAAACGTATCATTTACCTCCGGAACCGAAAAACTAAGACTATACATCAATGGAGGTTACTATAATGAAACAGGAACCTTACGGGGTAATGAATTAGATAGGTATACGTATCGAATGAATTTGGATTATGACATTACAAAACGTTTAAAACTAAGCCCTAAATTATCGCTTAGTTTTGACAACAGAGATAAAATTGCAGAGGCTCCCTTGTATGAATTGTATTTAAACTTGCCCTGGGATAATCCTTTTGATGCAGAAGGTAAACCAATTAATGCACAAGAAGATTCTAATTGGTTAGGTAGAGACCAAAGAAATTATTTATATGATCAGCAATGGAACTACTCTTCAGATAATACATTTAACCTAAGTTCAAACTTTGATTTTGAATATCAAGTTGTACCCAACTTGGTTTTTAAGTCAGTAAATAATTTTACATACTACCGCTATAAATCAAAAATATACACAGACCCCAGATCAATTTCAGGATTGGCCACAGGTGGTAGTATAAATGATAGAATAGACGAGAGGTTTACCAAATTAACAACTCAGATATTACAATACTCAAATATATTCGGAGAACATTCTGTAACTGCTTTAGGAGGATATGAGTACAACAACTACGTGTATGAAAATGTAGACGTTACCGGTAATGGTATTGTTGCAGGAACAGAAGTTTTAAATGTTGCGAGTGAAACCGGAGAGATAAGTGGATTCAAGAATGATTATGCATTACAATCATTTTTTCTCTCTGCAAATTATGGGTTTAGCAATCGATATTATGCAAAAGCTTCTATACGTAGAGATGGAGCTTCAAATTTTGGATTAGATGACCAATACGGTAATTTCTTCTCACTAGGAGTAGGATGGAACATACATAATGAAGCGTTTTTTAATAGTAAGGCTATTAATGAGCTTAAATTACGCGCGAGTTATGGATCTGTAGGAAACAGACCATCATCTTTATACCCATACCAAGGAACATATAGATTAAATACACAATATATTGGGACTCCGGGAGCAGTATTAGATCAATTAGGAAACCCGGATTTAAGTTGGGAAAAATCGTATGAAGCGAATATTGCTATTGACACAAGATTGTTTGATAGGGTAAGCGCAACGTTTGAATATTACAACAAAGACACGTCTGATCTGTTGTACTTCGTGAATTTACCTGATGTTACTGGATATAGCGGGTTTTGGGAGAATGTAGGAGGACTTACCAATACAGGATATGAAGCTGCAATTTCGGTCGATGTTATACAAAGTGAAAATTTTGAATGGAATTTAGGGTTTAATATAGGGTTTAATAAAAATGAAATTACAGAGTTGTTTGATGGACAAACAGAAATCCCTAGAGGATCAAAAATATTTAAAATCGGAGAAGACTCTAGTTCATGGTATATAAGAAAATGGTTAGGTGTTGATCCAGACAATGGAAATCCGCTATGGGAAGTCGTTGACCCTGATACTGGAGCACGAACAGAAACCAGTAATTGGAATGATGCTACTCTACAAGTTGTTGATTCATCCTCACCAGATTTTATAGGAGGATTTGATTCTAGACTAAGCTATAAAAATATATCACTTTCTGCCAATTTTAATTTCTCTAAAGGAGGAAAACTATATAATGGTGCCAGAGAATTGTTTGACTCAGACGGATTCTATACTACTTTCAACCAGCAAGTATTAGCCGATGACTGGAACAGATGGGAAAAGCCAGGAGATATAGCAACGCATCCCTTAGTTGTTGAAGGCGGTAACAATAACTCTAATAAGCGTTCATCTCGTTATTTAGAAGATGCCAGCTATTTAAGAATGACAAATGTTACACTATCATATAATTTGCCACAGAATATCTTAAGTAAAATAGGAATAAGCAACTTTAATGTATATGTAGCCGGAGACAATTTGTTAACATTTACAAAGTACAGTGGTGTTGATCCGGCAGTTACAGGTAATCCAAATGACCCCAATAATATTGGTTTATCAGGAAGCCCTGGATTAACGTATCCGATACCAAAACGCTATGTATTAGGTGTTAACGTGTCATTTTAAAAAACATTTAAAAATAATAGTATGAAAAAATTAATAATACTACTGCCAGTTATTGCATTTATACTGCATTCCTGTGAATTAGAAAAGAACCCTTATGAGCAGATTTCAGTAGATGAATTATTTTCAGATCCAGAATCGATTGAAACAGCTACAATTGGTAATTATGCCTTGTTAAAAGGTGATAAAGGTTTTGATGGTTGGGTAGATGATCTACATAGAATATCAGAATATGCAGGAGATAATGTAAGCCTTAGTGGAGGTACAACTGATCATTTATTCTTTTTATATAATTATCAATCTATAAAAACCAATTCTAGAGTAGAACGATTTTGGCGTAATTCTTATAAAATAGCAGTAGGATGTAACGTAATTATTGAAAAAATTATAGAAGGAGAATCCCCTGAAACGGATCAATTATTAGGAGAGAATTATTACCTAAGAGCACTTACATATTTCCAAATGGGAAATGTATTTGGAAGACCTTATAATCAAGGTGCTTCGAATTTATCTGTACCATTAAAATTAACATCAAATATTACAGATAGACCAGACAGACATACAGTAGAGCAAGTGTATGCTCAAGTCATAAAGGATTTAGAAAAAGCAGAATCTTTAATGACAGTAAACAAAGGAGCATCTTTTGCTTCAAAAGAAGCCGCACAAGCATTATTATCCAGAGTATATTTATATAAAGAAGATAATATAAGAGCAGAAGAATATGCTGATAAGGTTATTGCATCTGGAAATTATGCTTTACTCTCAACAGATCAGTTTTCTAAAATGAATACATTAATACCTGATCAAAATCAGGAGGCTATTTTTGCTGTAACATTAAGTTCTGCTACAGATCTTTTAGGAGGCTCAGATGACTGGTTTACCATAGGATCTTTTTATGCCAATGTCCAAGGTAAAGGTTGGGGAGAGATGTATGCTTCGAGAACATATTTGGACTTAATCGATAAAAACCCTAACGATGCAAGAAAATCATTTATAGAGCCACAGCCAGAAAAAGATGGTGATCAAAACGAAGTTCCTGCTGTGTATTGGGTAAACGATGAGTATAAATATGAATTTAGAAATACAACCGAAAGCGGAGGAATAACCACGTTTGAAGATAATGGAAACACATACACTGTAGAGTCTGAAATTGTAGATGGTAAAACCATATATTATTTTAATGGTACCGGTGGTAGGCAGGATGTTATTAAAGGGGTTGATCTTAAAAAACGTAATGGTCACCCAAAATTCTATATTCTAAAAGCATCATTGCAAGAAAATGACATACACCTTTGGTCTCCAATGGTATCTCGTCTATCAGAAATGTATTTAAACAAAGCAGAATCCTTAGCAAAAAGAGGTATGGATCAGTTAGCCTTGGATAATATAAACATTATTAGAGAGAGAGCAGATATCGCTACATATACATTAGCTAATATCCCAGCAGGAAAAACCATATTAGATGTTGTTTTAGAAGAACGTAGGTTAGAATTAGCTTATGAAGGGCATAGAAGGTATGATGTCTATAGAAATGGTCGTACAATGAATAGAAAATATCCAGGGACGCATTTAAATGGAACAAATGCTTTTCTGGAAATACCATCTACACACCCAAGAATTGTAGAATTTATCCCAGAACAACAGATCATTTTACAGCCATCACTAATTCAAAATGATTAATATTTAATAGCATAGACTTCTTATGAGGTCTATGCTGTTTTACTAGTTAAAATACCCTTATATCATAAACATGCGGATTTATATATATAAAACTTGGATTGTATTTTTTGTGTTTACCTTCTTGTGTTCTTGTAAGAATCCGATAGATAAACTATCATCAGAGAAATTATTTACAAAAATACCAACAGAAATTACAGGAGTAACTTTCGAGAATAAAATATTAGAATCCGAACAACTACATTATTATAAATATTTATATATCTATATCGGTGGTGGAGTAGCCGCTGCCGATTTCAATAATGATGGATTAGAAGACCTTTTCTTTACCTCTAATATCTATCATAATAAACTTTTTTTAAACAAAGGGAATTTTCAATTTGAAGATATTACTATAAAATCCGGGATAAAAAAAAGAGCTGGTTTTGATACGGGAGTATCTGTAGTTGATATCAATAATGATGGCTTTTTAGATATCTACATCAATAGAGCAGGTTGGTACGAAGGAGACCAGAAACTTGCCAATATGCTATACATAAACAATGGAGATCTCACTTTTACAGAACAAGCAAAACGTCATGGTTTAGCAGATACTAATCGGTCGATCGCATCTACATTTTTTGATTATGATAAGGACGGAGATTTAGATGTTTATATTGCTAATGCTCCAGCCGAGTTTGATTTATCAGGTAAGATAGTAGAGGTGAAGAAAATTCAGAATAGCAAAAAAACACAAGCTTTTAGAAGTAGTGATAAGTTATATAATAATGACGGAAAAGGAAACTTTACAGATGTTTCGGTACAAGCAGGAATTTTACCAGATATAGGTTTTGGACTTAATGCACAGGTAGGAGATCTTAATAATGATGGTTGGCAGGATATTTATGTGTCTAATGATTTTATAGGACCTGATTTTGCGTACATAAATAATAAAAACGGAACCTTCTCTGATAAAAAGAACTCACTTTTTAAGCACATTTCATACTATAGTATGGGAAGTGATATTGGAGATATTAATAACGATGGGTTTAATGATTTAATGGTTTTAGATATGAGCCCAGAAGATCATGTTCGATCCAAAACAACCATGTCTATGATGTCTATTGATCGATTTAATGAAATGGTTAAAAATGATCATCATCATCAGTATATGCATAATGTAATGCAGTTAAATAACAGAAATGGCACCTTTAGTGAGGTTGCACATATGTCTGGTCTTGCTCAAACAGACTGGAGTTGGTCTGTTCTTTTTGCAGATTTTGATTTGGATGGGTTAAATGATATTTATGTCACCAATGGTATTTATAGAGATGTTGTTGATCGTGATATGAATATTGAAATTAACAATACTATCAACGATAAAAGAAATACCCTAAAAGAGAAAGACTTTTACGAATTCACCCAAAAATTACCCCAACAAAAACTAACTAATTACTTATTTAAAAATCAAGGAAATCTAAAATTTGATAATATAACTGCAGATTGGTCAGATGAAAAGCCGACATTTTCAAACGGTGCCGTATATGTTGATTTAGACAATGATGGAGATTTGGATATTGTTACTAATAATTTAGATGAAAATGCAACGATACTAAGAAATAACGCTAGAAGAATTAATAATAATAATTTTTTGCAATTTACTTTTAAAGGATTGAAAGAGAATGTGTTCGGAGTTGGGACAACTGTAAAAATATACCAGAATGATGGAGAAATATTAACTCGACAACTCATAAACTCCAGAGGATATCTTTCTTCCATGTCAAATACATTACATTTTGGGTTAGGAAAAGATGCTGTAGTTCCCAAAATTGAGATCATTTGGTCTGACGGGAATAGGCAACATCTTACTAATATAAAAACAAACCAATTATTAAGTATTGATTATACGAATAGTGTTAAAACAGTAAAAC
The DNA here is from genome assembly GCF_051627225.1 of Aquimarina macrocephali. Taxonomy (NCBI): domain Bacteria; kingdom Pseudomonadati; phylum Bacteroidota; class Flavobacteriia; order Flavobacteriales; family Flavobacteriaceae; genus Aquimarina; species Aquimarina macrocephali. Next base: position 508,544 of record NZ_CP151795.1, on the reverse strand, counting down.
CAAGTAGTAATACAGCGTCTAATACGATTTTTGCAGAAACTTTATTAGATGTTATACATACCGAAATTCCTTTCAATGATTTTGATAAGCAATTATTGTTACCACATAAACTATCACAAACAGGACCTGCAATAGCAAAAACAGACCTTAATAATGATGGGTTAGAAGATCTTTTTATAGGAGGGGCTCATAATCAAACTGCACAGTTATTAATTGCTTCACAAGATGGAAATTTCAAAAAGATACCTGTACAGGATTTTATAAAAGATAGCTTATATGAAGATGTAAGTGCATGTTTTTTTGATGCAGATAATGATGGGGATAAAGATTTATATGTAGCAAGTGGAAGCTATGAGTTTGATCCAGATTCACCGCTATTACAAGATAGATTGTATATTAATGAAGGGGGGTATAATTTTAATCGATCAGAATCGAAATTACCTGCTATTACTACTGCAGGTTCTATTGTAAAAGCTTCAGATTTTGACCAGGATGGAGATATGGATCTATTTATAGGGAGTCGTGTAATTCCAGGAAAATACCCGTATGCACCAACAAGCTACTTGTTAATTAATGAGGGTGGAAATTTTATAGATAAAACAGATGATTTGGCACCAGAACTAAAAAAGATTGGTATGGTGACTAGTGCAGAATGGAATGACATAGATAATGACAATGATTTGGATCTTATCATGACAGGAGAATGGATGGGTATTGAAGTTTTTATTAATGATAACGGAGCGCTTTCTAAAAAAGAAATGTATAACAATCTATCATCAACCAAGGGTTGGTGGAATAAGATTTTGGTAGTCGATATCGATAATGATGGAGACAAGGATATAATAGCAGGAAATTTAGGATTAAACTTCAAACATGATGCATCAAAAGAAAAACCGTTTCATGTGTATACACATGATTTTGATAATAATGGTACAGAAGATATTATGTTGGCCAAGTATTATAAATCTAAGCAAGTTCCTGTGAGAGGAAAACATTGTACAGCAGAACAAATACCATACTTAAAAGAAAGGGTAAAAACGTATAGTGATTTTGCTAATAGTGATATTCAGGAAATAATAGGAGAAACTTTTCAATCGGCTATTCATTATCAAGTTACAGAATTCAGGTCTGGTGTTTTTATGAATAACAGCACTGGTTTTGAATTTACCCCATTTCCGTTAGAAGCTCAAATGAGCCCGATTAATAGTATTCTTTATGAAGATTTTGATGGCGATCAGATTAAAGACTTGCTCATGGCAGGAAATAATTATCATACAGAGGTAGAAACAACTCGTGCAGATGCAGGGATAGGCGTTTATCTAAAAGGAATTTCAAAAGGAGAATTTAAGCCTGTAAAAAATACTGAAACTGGATTTTATGCAGATAAAGACGTGAGAAATATGTTGCTGATAACCACTCGAAAAAAGAAAGCTGTTATTGTAATAAATAATAATAGTAAGCATCAATTATATGAAATTAACTAAATAAAGATGGTGAATATAAAACAATGAAGAATTATAAAAAATCAATTGATAAAATCGTACTCTTATTGGTGAGTACTTGCATACTGGCTTGTAGTTCAGATAAAAAACCTCTTGACGCCAGAAGTAATGATAAGTTAGACCTATCCATAACTATCCCTCCAGGAGGTAATAGTTGGGCAATAAATAGTACAGAACAAGATGCCGTTTTAATTCATGATTCAGGTATTCATAATTGGACATCATTAGATGATGTTATTCGCATTTATTTTCATACCAAGTTAACCGGTGAATTACACCTGGGTTTAAATATTAAATCAGAAACAGGGCCATCAACTATTCGAGTAACAGTAGGAGATAAAACAAAAGAAGTAGTTATTGATAATGCGTCCTATAAAAATGTTGAAATAGGGATGTTTGATATACCTAAATCAGGGTACAACTTTATTGAAATTCAAGGACTTCAAAAAGCAGGTGAATACATAGGTGATATCAACAAAATTCTTATTGGCGGGCCAGCTACTGCTAGTGGTGTTTCTTTTGTGCCAGAAGACTTTAGTTTTCATTTTGGAAGAAGAGGCCCTTCTGTTCATTTAACTTATAAAATGCCTGAGAATAAAGAAATAATGTACTTCTATAATGAGATTACAGTACCTAAGGGAGAAGATGTGGTTGGATCTTATTTTATGGCGAATGGTTTTGGTGAAGGATATTTCGGAATACAAGTTAATTCGGATACCGAAAGAAGAATATTATTTTCTGTATGGAGCCCCTACGTTACCGATGATCCAAGTACAATTCCTGATGACTATAAAGTAATCCTTTTAAGTAAAGGAGAAGGAGTAACAGGTGGAAATTTTGGAGGAGAAGGTTCTGGAGGACAGAGTTATAAGGTGTTTGATTGGAAATCAGAAAACACATATAAATTTTTATTAAAAGGAGAGCCTTCGGTTAACAACAGTACAGATTACACAGCATATTTCTATGCGCCAGAAGAAAATGAGTGGAAATTAATCGCAAGTTTTAGAAGACCGCATACAAATACATATCTAAAAAGATTTCATTCATTTCTAGAAAATTTCAGCACACATACAGGTTTTGTTTCAAGAAAAGGTAGATATACTAATCAATGGGTATATGACACACAAGGTCAATGGCACGAATTAGTTAATGCTAAATTTACTGCAGATGCTACGGCCAGAAACGAGGCTAGACTTGATTATGCAGGTGGTGTAGAAGGAAATTCATTTTACATGAAAAACTGCGGATTCTTTGATGAAAATACAACTATGAATACCGAGTTTTCCCGAACAGCAAATGGTGTAAAACCAAATATAGATTTTTCGCTTTTGCCAAATTCAGGGTCTCTACAAAAAGTAAATACAATGCATAAAAAAAATGAATAATAAGAATACAGATTATAAAAGCTTAGAAGTTTTGTTAGATGGTTACAAATATGAAAGAAAATAGTACAAAGCATATAGCATCACTTTATCCAGAACGAAAATTTTAATATAGTTTGTTTAATTAGTTAGTTTAAAAAGCCTTTGATGATTAAATATTATTCAGAGGCTTTATTTTGCTATAGCAGATAAAATATACGGAATATAATAGCATGATTTTGAACAAAGTTAACAGAAAAAGTAAATTGATTTCATTTGCTCCAGGGAGAACATGTCTTTTTGGAGACCATCAAGATTATTTAGGTCTGCCGGTTATAGCATGTGCTATAAACAGGCATATTAAATTAACAGCTTTAAAAAATGAAGAAAAAACCTTTAATATCAATAAACCAGATATTGGTAAAAAAAGAAGTATTGGTATTTATGATGAAATTGGGAGTGTAGAAAAAGGAGATCATTTACGATCAGCACTTAAAGTATTAAGAAGATATGGTTGTATTCCTAATATTGGATATGATATTACCATTTCTGGAAATCTACCAATAAATGCTGGTACTTCTAGCTCTTCTGCAGTAGTAGTGTCATGGGTTCAGTTTTTGTTAGAAGCTTTTGGAGCAGATGATAAAATCACTCCAGAGTTGATTTCACAAATAGCATATGAAGCCGAAGTTTTAGAACACGGAAACCCCGGAGGAAAAATGGATCAATATAGCATTGGCCTGGGAAATATTATGTATTTGGAAACTGGAAAAAATAATTCATATGAATTATTTAATAGTTCAATACCGGGATTAATTATAGGAGAATCTGGTATCCCAAAAGAAACAATAGGTGTTTTAAATGAATTAAAAGAAAACGCTTGGCAAGCTATACATACATTGGCAATGTGCCATGAAGATTTTAATATAGAAACTGTCGAAAAGAAAGATGTAAAAAAATTATCTCACCATCTTCCGGATAGATTAGAACCTTTTTTTTATGCCGCTGTATCAAACCATGATATTACCAAAAGAGCCCTTTCAGAATTTAAAAAAGAGCATTTGGATGTAGAAAAAATAGGTGTATTGATGAATAAACATCACGCTATTCTAAGGGACTTCTTAAAAATAACATTACCCAAAATTGATTGTATGATTGAAGGCGCTTTAAAAGTTGGTGCCTATGGAGCAAAGATTGTAGGCTCGGGTAAAGGAGGTAGTATTGTTGCTATTGCTCCAGAAGGAAAAGAACAACAAGTTATTGATGAAATTATAAAAGCCGGAGGAAAAGATGCTTACCTGGTTAAGGTAGATCCCGGCGCTAGAATACTCTAAAAATAGTAAACAAAAAAACAAACTATCGAATGCATAGAAACTTAATAATTTTGGCTGGTGGCGCTTCATCAAGAATGAAGAAACAATCTTTACACCAAGGCTTAAGTGATGAGGAAATCGAACAAGCAAATAAAAGAAGTAAAGGCCTTATTGGTATTGACCCAAATGGACGCCCTCTTATGGATTATCTGTTATATAATGCAAAACGTGCAGGCTATAAAAAGGTTTATATTATCATAAGTGAACAAGGTGAATTATTCAAAGAATTTTATGGAAATAGTGATAAGGATAATGATTTTCATGGCCTTAGTATATCTTTTGCAATTCAATATATTCCTAAGGGAAGAGTAAAGCCATTTGGAACCGCAGATGCATTATTTCAGGCGGTTGAGCAATATCCCGAATTAAACAGAAGCTATTATACCGTGTGCAACAGTGATAACTTATATTCCTCAGATGCACTATATGCATTAAGAATTACATCAAGTAAAAATGCTTTTATTAGTTATAATAGAGATGCAATGGAGTTTCCTTCAGAACGAATTTCACGTTTCGCACTTGCAAAATTGGATGAGGTAAACCATTTGTTAGACATTATAGAAAAGCCATCTCAAGAAGAGGTGAATAGCTATAAGGACAAAGAAGGTAAATTACGGGTTAGTATGAATGCTTTCAAATTTGATGGTAGTACTATTTATCCCTATCTAAAAAACTGCCCTGTTCACCCCGAAAGAAATGAAAAGGAATTACCAACGGTTCTTTTAAACATGTTAAAAGAACATCCAAATGCGGCTATAGGAATACCTTTTTCAGAACATGTGCCGGATTTAACAGCAAAAGAAGATATAGTTGTAGTAAAAGAATACTTAAGCAAACATTACTCTAAATTAGATTGGGATTAATAAAAAGCTTTAGAGTATTACAACAAATTATGAATTTAAAAAAATATAATGGTATCCCTTAGCACTTTTGATTATGTATTAATAATTACATTTTTTATGATCACCTTATTTATTGGTATATGGGTATCTAAAAAATCGGGAAAGAATTCTTCAGAGTTTTTTTTATCAGGAAGAAATATGCCATGGTGGTTACTGGGGTTATCTATGGTTGCCACGACATTTTCTACCGACACTCCTAATTTGGTGACTGATATAGTAAGAACAAATGGAGTGTCTGGTAATTGGATTTGGTGGGCATTTTTAATCACTGGTTTATTAACTGTATTTGTTTACGCCAAATTATGGAGAAAATCAAATGTAAGTACAGACTTAGAGTTTTATGAATTGCGTTATGGAGGTAAGCCAGCAAGGTTTTTACGAAAATTCAGAGCTATATATCTAGGTGTTATTTTTAATGTTATCACAATGTCTGCGGTAACTTTGGCTGCTATTAAAATAGGAAGTATTATGTTAGGTTTAGAACCCTGGCAAACGGTAATTAGTGCTGGATTGATAACAGTTATATTTAGTGCAATTGGCGGTTTTAAAGGTGTGGTTTATACCGATTTTATACTGTTTTTTGTTGCTATGGGTGGTGCAATTGGTGCTGCATATTATTTGGTTAATTTACCAGAAGTAGGAGGTATAGCAGCTTTAATGACAAATGAAAATGTAGTAGACAAACTTTCGATACTTCCCGATCTTAGTGATAAACGTGCTATAATCACATTACTGATTATACCATTGGCGGTACAGTGGTGGAGTTCCTGGTATCCTGGAGCAGAACCCGGTGGTGGCGGTTATATCGCACAGCGGATGCTGGCAGCCAAAAATGAAAACCATGCAATAGGAGCAACCTTCTTTTTTAATATCATGCATTATGCATTACGCCCCTGGCCCTGGATTATTGTAGCACTGGCATCATTAGTGGTATTTCCGGATCTGGCAAGTATACAAGACGCCTTTCCTAATATTACAAAAGATAAACTTGGTCATGATTTGGCGTATTCTGCAATGCTTACCAAATTACCAAGTGGATTATTGGGTATAGTATTAGCCTCTTTGATAGCTGCATATATGAGCACCATTTCTACACAATTAAATTGGGGATCTTCGTATATTGTTTATGATTTCTACAAACAACAAATTAATCCAAATGCTTCTGAGAAGCGATTGGTGGCTGTAGGTAGAATTGCAACAGTAGTATTAATGATCTTTAGTGCGCTTTTGGCATTACTTTTACAAAATGCTTTACAGTTGTTTGAAGTGTTATTGGTTTTTGGAGCAGGAACAGGCTTAATATTTATTTTACGTTGGTTTTGGTGGCGTATTAATGCCTGGAGCGAAATTACAGCGATGTTTGCTTCTGGAATCATTTCTCTGGTGCTAAAATTAACACCGGCAGGTGTCTACTTCTTTGGTGTCGAAGACGGTATATTTCCGGATTGGTCAGAATTTCCGGCAGTCGTTTTTCTAACCACTATTGCCTGGTTGATAGCTACGTATTTAACTCAGCCAGAAAGTAAAGAAGTATTGTATAATTTTTATAAAAAGACACAACCAGGAGGGCCTGGATGGCACTCGATAATTGATAAAGCAAAAGAAGAAGAAATTACCTTAAAAAATACCTCAAAAAGTTGGAGTGTGCCTGCAGGTATTCTTGCAATGTTACTGGGATGTATGTGCATATATAGCATCATGTTTGCCACAGGATATTGGATATATGGATATACAACTTATGCTCTGCTATTAACGGTACTAGCTATTATTTCTGGATACTTCCTTATAAAAATGTGGAGTAAAATAAAAGCTAATATATTATAAAGTATAATTAAAAAAATATTGAAATAACTAAAGGAAAGATGGATATCAATTATAAACCGGCGGGTCAATTTGAGGAAACACGATTCGAGAAAATACACAACGTAATTTTTAAGAATTCTAATGAAGCTTCTGTAGTAGTGGCTAAAGAAATAGCTAATCTTATAAAAGAAAAATCACAAAAAAATGAACACTGTGTTTTAGGATTAGCAACAGGTTCTTCCCCGATTAAGGTATATGAAGAACTAGTACGAATGCATCATGAAGAAGGCTTGAGCTTTAAAAATGTAATAACCTTCAATTTAGATGAATACTATCCAATGGATATAGAAAATATACAGAGTTATTACTATTTCATGTACGAACACCTCTTTGATCATATTGATATACTTCCCGAGAATGTTCATGTCCCTGATGGAAAAATAAATAGCGAAGACCTCTATCAGTATTGTATTGATTATGAAATGAAAATTAAAGAGGCAGGTGGATTAGATTTTCAGTTATTAGGTATAGGAAGAACAGGTCACATAGGTTTTAATGAACCAGGATCTCATTATAATTCGGGTACACGAATGATAACATTGGATCATATTACCCGTGTAGATGCGACTCCTTCTTTTTTGGGCATAGAAAATGTTCCCAGAAAAGCTATAACTATGGGGATTGCTACCGTAAGAGCAGCAAAGCGTATCGTATTATTAGGGTGGGGGCAGCACAAAGCAGCAATTATCAAAGAAACTATAGAAGGAGATGTTTCTTCTCAAGTACCTGCGACATATCTTCAAAATCACCAAAACACAACTTTTGTGTTGGATACCGAGGCAGGCTCAGAATTAACTAGAAATAAAACACCTTGGTTGGTGAGTTCACTAACATGGACAGAAGTATTAAAGAATAAAGCAATTATCTGGTTATGCGAATTAACCAAAAAGAGTATTTTAAGCTTAACTGATAAGGATTATAACGATAATGGTATGTCTGGATTATTAGTGCAAGAAGGTTCTGCTTATGATTTAAATATTAGAATGTTTAATAAATTACAGCATACTATTACAGGATGGCCTGGAGGTAAACCAGATGCTGATGATAGTAATAGACCAGAGCGAGCAATTCCGACAAAGAAAAGGGTAATCATTTTTAGTCCACATCCAGACGATGATGTGATTTCTATGGGAGGAACTTTTGATAGGCTAATCGAACAAGGTCACGAGGTTCATGTGGTTTATCAAACATCTGGCAATATAGCGGTATCAAACCAGGAAGCTTTAAAATTTGTTGAGGTGAGTCAGAAATTAAATTCAGATTCAACAGTAGCCCAAAAAATTATTAATACGTTGTCTGATAAAAACGAATATATTGTTGATACTATAGAAACAATGAAACTGAAAGGGCTAATCAGAAGAAGTGAATCATTTGCAGCAACACGGTATTTGGGATTAAACGATAGTAATGTTCATTTTTTAGATTTACCATTTTATGAAACTGGTAAAATAAAAAAAGACAAATTATCAGAAGTAGACATTGCCATTATGTGTAAAATAATAAAAGAAATTCAACCGCATCAGATTTATGCAGCAGGGGATTTGGCAGATCCACACGGGACTCATAAAGTATGCTTAGATGCTTTATTTGCAGCTTTAGAGCAATTAAAAGCAGAACCGTATATGAAAGATTGCTGGGTTTGGTTATACCGTGGGGCATGGCACGAATGGGATATTCATGAAATTGAAATGGCTGTGCCCATGAGTCCGGATCAGGTATTAAAAAAACGACATGCTATTTTTTGCCATCAGTCACAAAAAGATGGGGTGATGTTTCAGGGAGAAGACTCAAGAGAATTCTGGATGCGGGCAGAAGAACGAAATAGAGATACTGCGCAGAAATACAATGCCCTGGGATTAGCAGATTATGCTGCTATAGAAGCTTTTGTGAGGTATGATGATTGGGTTTGATCCTAGAGACTCTTTACTATCAGATCTACTGGAGAAGTATTCATAATCTTTTTATACTACTAAATCTGTCATTATAAAATTAAAAAACCCTTTAAAATCAATATTTTAAAGGGTTTTCTTGTGACCTCGACAGGATTGATTATAACTTTTCCTGACAAAGCTCTGCTTGGAGAATCACAAAAAGAATCACCTGGCTTTGTTCCAAAAAAGAAGCGAGCTTCATTTCTGAAACTCGCTTTGTAATTCACATTTCTTGTGATTTATTCGTGACCTCGGCAAGATTCAAACTTGCAACCTCTTGAGCCGTAATCAAGTGCACTATTCAGTTATGCTACGAGGCCTTTTTGCGGGTGCAAATATAGTTGTTTTTTATATTGCTGGCAAAATTTATGTAGACTTTTTCACAGACAGAAAAAAGCTACTCGATATGTTTCAGGTAAACAATACCCAAAAACACGATTCAAGTAGCCTGATAGTATGTGTGTTAAAGAAATGCTATACTAGAAACAAGTTGATTTATTGGCTTTTTCTAGTCATCATTTTTTTAGCCAGATCAGCGCCAATTAATGATTGTAATAAGTTTCCGTTAGCATCTTGTTTACCACCATCCTGTATATAGATCTCTGGTAATTTTAACTCTTTAAGCTCTCTGGCTATATTTACAGAGGTTTTATATTCCCATTCGGCACGTTCCTGGGGAGTAAGACCGGCACTTACCAGTTTAGCATTTTCATAAGATTGTGCATCTGCCATTGTTTTTTGCGTTTTAGCCTTAAACTGTGCAACTTCATAATTCTTACGTTCCTCGATAAGGTTAAACTCTGCTACTTTGGCTTTTGTTTCGGCTTCGATAGTTTTTTGAATTTGCTCTTTTTCTAATCGGGCACGTTCTGTTGCTTTCTCTGCTTCACCTTTTGCCGTTTCTTTCTGTGCACGGTAGAATTGACGCTCTGCTTGTTGTTTTTCTAACTGTGTTTGTGCTACCTCTTCTTTTTGTAATTGTAATCGTTTGTCAAAGGTAGTTTCCCAATCAATTTCTGTAACAACAGCTTGTACAACTGTAAGACCATAAGCTTTTAAAGAATTTCCTTTTTCTCGTACAGGTTCTCCGTTTACGTATTTAATTCTAAAACGTTTCTGTTTCGACTCTTTATTAGTGATAGTTCTTATTATAGTACTATCACCAATGATTTCTCTGTTTTCATTGGCAAAATACTCTTCTAGTACATACATTCCGTTCTCTAACTGATCTTTAAAATATCGGTCAAAATCAGAGGCTTGTCCAGAGATATAATCCTGAGCATCCATTAACTTACACGTATTCTTAATAGATTGATCAATATTTGGGATGATACGTGATCGAATAAGGTTTTTCTCGGTTTTATTACGATCTGCGACAGATAAAAATTGTGTTTCATCTGCAGTGTTGATACTAACGACTACAGAAGTTGCAATTCTGGCTTTTACCGCATCGCTAAATGCCCAGTATTTTGCTACATCCACATTTGCATACTTGCTTTGTTCTCCAAGTTCACCATTATCTTTATTTGGAATTACATATTTGATAGGTAGCTCGAATTGTATTGGGATCAAACGTCCCCACATTTTGGTATTGATACCTTGATGTACTACAGCTTTTTGGCTACCCCATGGATACTGTACAGCGTAGGCAGTACCAGGTTCTGCATAAAAAAACATATTAGAGATCACACTTAGCACAAAACCAAACCCAATCAATTTAAAATTACGTGATTTGGTAAACCAGTTTAGAGCTTTTAAAGTTGAAAAAAAAGGTTTGATAATGAGCATTATGATTCCCGTCAGAATCATTACGATTCCTATAAATGTTAGCATATTAGATGGTTTTAAAAAATGATTAATTGATTTAATTTTTAGTCACTGAAGAAAGTAGTTCTGTTTACATGATTTCTAGATTTTTATAGTTAAAAATAATTGTATTTATACATTGTCTTTTTAATATATCTGAAAGAAAATTAAGCGCAAAATATTTAAGCTGAAATCTGTAAAGGTGATTATGAATTTATAACTAAAAAGATGATAAATGTTTTAGAGTGTAACTGTATTATCTTAATATTGATTTATAAATGTAATCATATGTGTTGATTTGAATTGTAAAATGTAACTTTTGAAGGAGTGTTTTGTGTGACCTTTTCATTTTGTAGGCGATTTTCATCTTTTTTTAGCCTCTTTTTTTTATTTTCATTATTTTCGGCGAATGAACATACAAGATTATATCAGGGATATTGCTGACTTTCCCAAACCGGGAATTTTATTTAAAGACATTACTCCGTTATTAGCAAATCACAAAGCTCTGGTAAGCTGTGCAGATCAATTAGCTGGTTTATGCCCAAGTGATATTAAGATTGATAAGGTGATTGGTATAGAAGCCAGGGGTTTTATTATAGGAACTATGATTGCAGAACGTTTGCAAGCAGGATTTATACCTGTTCGAAAAAAAGGCAAGCTACCCTATGATGTAAAATCAAAGAATTATGGTTTAGAATATGGAGAAGATACATTAGAAATACATATCGATGCTATCAAAGCGGGAGAAAATGTTCTGATTCATGATGATGTGCTGGCTACAGGAGGAACAGCAAAAGCAGTATGTGATTTGGTTAAAGAACTGGGTGGAGTAGTAGTACAATGTAATTTTATTATGGAGCTGGAATTCCTTAACGGAAAAGATAAACTTGATGTTCCTAAATCTGCTCTTTTAAAATATTGAGTCGTCCTAAAATAGGTTGACAGTTTTTTAATAATTTAATTCAAACCATTGAATCTAGCTTCAATGGTTTTTTTGTTGTGTATAAAGTTAGGAGTTTTATAATTAAGACTGAAGTGCGGTCTTTTGTTATTATAGGTGTAAATTGATTCTTTGATGAGTTGCTTTAGTTCTCTACCATTTTCACAAGTATATATTAAAAATTCTCCTTTTAGCGTACCATTAATTCTTTCTGCCAAAGCATTCTGATAACAATCATATCCATCGGTCATTGATGGTATTATATTGTTGAGTTGTAATTCTTTTTGATAAACTATCGAACAATATTGTAATCCTCTATCAGAATGATGGATAAGCTGTTTATTAGTTACTCTATTTTTAGTTGCCATTTTGATTGCCTTTACAACATTTTCTGCACTCATATCATCACTGAGTTGATATCCCATAATCTTTCGGCTATAGGCGTCTGTAACTAGAGATAAATAATGAGTACGTTCTCTGCTTTTGATATAAGTAATATCACTAACAAAAAATTCTTCTGGCCTTGAAGCTTTACTGTCTTTCATCAAATTAGGGTGTTTTCTAAGCCAGTGCTTAGAGTTTGTGGTTTTTGTATAATTTTTCTTTGGTCGTATCAACAGGTGTTCAGATCTTAAGTAATTAAAAAGTGCATCTCTACCCATTTTTATACCTAATTTGGATATCTCTACTTTCAGTAAATAATATAGCTTACGAGTGCCTAATCTTGGCATCTCCATTCTTATAGATCGAACTAATTCTCCTATTTGAACAAGTTCTTCTGCTCTTTTAGCTTTACGTTTTTCTAATTGATAGACAGCTTGTCTTGTGATCCCAAACAATCGACAACAACGCGATAAGCTTAATCGATGGTCTTGTCTGATTCGGTGGATGGTTTGGGAGAAAACTTTTTTCTGATAGAAGTGCCATACTGTTGATCAGAGATATCAATCATAGTGTTAAGAATCTTATTTCTCAACTTCTCATCCGATAATTCTCGCTCTAAACGTTTGATCTTTTGGGCTGGAGTCTCTTTAGATTTTGGCATGTGATAACGAATTGGCTTGCTCCAGTCTAAGGTACCATGTTTTCGTAACCAAACCAAAACAGTACTTCTTCCCTGGATACCATAAGCCTTCTGGGCTTGTTTATAGGTCATCTCGCCTTTTTCTACTTGGGATACCACTCCCAATTTAAAACCTAAATTGTAATCGCGTTGAGTACGCTTCTTGTTAGTGTTTCCTGAATCTTTCATAAATAAGTCAATTTTGTGTCAACTTATTTCAGGACGGGACATATTGATAATAAAAAAAGCCTTCAAAAAGATGAAGGCTTATCTCATTTTTTATAAGAATTTTATTTTTTTGTAGTTGCTATTATAGCACCATCTTTGGCCTTGTCACCATAAATACTAATGGCGGTTTCTGGTTTAAGAAAATCTACTTCTGCTAACTTGTCTGACTTTGCAAGAGTATCCAGAGTGTCAAAATCAACTTCCTTTCCGTCAACAATAATTAATTTTTCGATATCAGGATTGTCAACAAAATTAAATTTTTTGGATTTGAAATTTTGAAAATGTGGCATTTGCTGGCCGTTAAAAAAGAAGTTTCCGTCTTCATCTTCTTCAAGGGTAAAAGATTTCATGATCTGATCTTTTAGCTTATGTGCATCAAAATTACCTTTGAAAAATAAAGAATCATTCTCTTCATCAAAATCAAAAACAAAATTATGTTTCTTCATAATGCTATCCATATCGATTTGCACATGATTAAATCCAGACTGATTTTTCCAGGCAGCAATGTCAAACATACCAGAGTTTGAGATATACAAATTACCATCTTTGTATCCTAATTCTATTTTAGAAATAGGAACCTGAGAAGAAGAAGAGTATTGGCTTTTCGAATTTCCTTTTTTAAGAACTATACTTAGGCTGGTAATCTCTTTTTTATCGTTGAATTCTATTTTTTTGATAAGCAGTTCAATACCATTTTCTAGAAAGAATGCTTTTAAATCCTCTAATTCTTTTTCTGAGGTGTCTTTGTTTATAACCGCAGTTATTTCGTTAGGTTGAATGTTATCAATTATCAAATCCTTAGCAGAATTTGTTGTAAATGAGGTTAGGGAAAGCATACCTAGAATGCTGATTCCCAATATGATACATTTTTTCATACTACATATTTTTGGTTATTTATAGATGTTATTGCTTCTTCTTTAATTACGAAAAAGAGTTACTAGTGTTGCAAAAAGAAGTATATTTTTATAGAAAAAGATGTGCTATAGTATTAACCTAGAGCTTTTTTAGTAACATATAACCGCCAACCAAATATGAGGAGTTGTAATTTGGATGCTTTAGCAAGATCCAAACGTTTTTTGGTAAAACTCGGTAGAATTACTTTATTAAGTTTGGCGATAAACGAAAAGAAATGTTTTTGCATGGTCAAAAATACAAAAAACTCACTTGAAGGAAGTGAGTTTTTTAAAGATTTATATCTGGATTGAGTTACTTCTTTTTAGTAGTAATTTCAATCACTCCATTTTTTGCCTTATCACCATATTTTTTTATAGCTGTTTTTCCTTTATAGACATTCATCTGTTCTATGGTATCAGAATCTAATTTTTCCATTTCTTTTTTGGTCGTTTTTTTCCCATCTATATAAATTAATGGCTCACCGTCTCTATCACCAGTAATGTAAGCAAAAGTTTTGTTGTCATTGGTGTGTATCTCATAAATATCTTTGTGATCTCCATCACTAAAAATGAACTCATTTTTCTTATCTCCGGAATGGATTTTCATTGTTTTCCCTTTTTTGTGATTACCATCCTTATCAATAAACCATACGTGACTTGAGCTATTTCCAGATTGGCCTATTTCGATTTTACCGGTTTCACTATCGTATATAATTGCAAAAGAATTAATAGGAGTGTCATTTGATATAGCATAGTTGGTTGTTCCTTTTTTAGAAGAGATATCAACTTTAATGCTCGTAATTTCATTAGCATCATTTCGTTTGATGCCAGAGAATTTAACCTCAAGACTGTAGTCATCTTTTAAAGTGTTTTTTACTTTATTAAGGTCTTCTTTTGAAGAGCTTTTGTCGACTATAAATTCAATAATTTTTTTTCCTTTTTCCTGAAAGAAGATATTATCAGAAGCTTTTTGATTAATTTTTGTATCCTGTTTGATTTTAATAACTTCCTGGGTATTAAAACTCCATAAAAATAGACTTAACAAAGGAAGAATAACGGTGACCTTCCATAACTTCTTACTTTGAGAACTTTGTTTGTTTAGCATAACAATTCGTTTTTTGATTAATGATTGATAAAAATTATTAGTAATGGTAGAGTAATTATTTGATGATACTTTTAGTAAAGTTAATTGATACTCTTTTCTGGATGTCATTTGGTTTATAGCCTCCCGATCAGCGATAAACTCAAGATTTTGTTCCAGATTTTTTTTGTATAACCAGGCAAAAGGATTTACCCATTGAAATATGAGAAGAAGATTCATTAGTATTAAATCTAGAGTATGTAATTGCTGAACATGTATTTTTTCATGTTTTAGAATCATATCTAATTCTTCTCGAGAATGTAATACCGGATTGTATACGATCGTATTAAAAAAAGAAAAAGGAGTAATGTCTTGAGTAACTTCAATAAAGTTGAAGCCATCTTCTTTCCTGCTTTGATGATGAGTTAGTAATTTTTTTAAGGATAACAATTGAAGGCAAAAACGAGATAAAAATATAAGAGCTCCCAAACCATAAAGAACAGATCCAATTACCCACCAGTTAATAGTCTCGGGAATTATATTTTTTGAAGGAGATTGATTTGTTTCTGTTATGTAAAAAGTTGGGTTTTCAATAAACTTAATAGTTGTAAACTCTATAAATGGCAATAGTAAAGAAGTGATAATACCGACCAACAAAAAGTGCCTGTTTATAGTAAAGAAGGTATCTTTTCTAAGCAATAAAAAATAAACTCCGTAAAATAACGAAAGTAAAATACTGGCTTTTAAAAGATAAATTAAGAAGGTTTCCATAGCTTATTTTTCTTGTTCTATTACTTTTAAAATTTCTCTTAATTCATCTGCAGTTATCTTTTCTTCTTTGGCAAAAAAAGAAACCATATTTTTATAAGAATCGTTAAAATATTGTTTCATAGCTGTACTTACAAAATTGCTGCGATATTCTTCTTTTGTAATAATAGGGAAGTACTGATGTGTTTTTCCATAAGCTTGATGACCTACATACTTTTTATCCTCGAGATTACGTATGATTGTAGATACAGTGTTATAATGTACAGCATTGTTTAGTTCGGCCTGAACCTCTTTTGCAAAAGCTTTTTTTAGCTTCCATAATGTCTGCATGATTTCTTCTTCTTTATTAGTAAGTTTTTCCATAAGAGAGTATTAATAATAATCAAATGTATAACTATGATTCTAGTTTAACAACTATTTTTGTAGTTATTTAACTATTTATATAGTTATTAAGAAAAAAAGAGATGATGCTTTTATGCTTGTGAAGTACTGTAATCCCTTTTTGATCGACTTTTTGTTTTATGTAAACTACTGTTTTACAGTATCTAAAATGAGGGATAACATTATTTTTTGATCGAAAAAATTTGTTTCCCGTAAATAAAAAGTTAAATTTATCACAATAAATTAATACAAACTTAACACATTTTAGAATGAAAAAAATTAATTTTTTATTTGCGGCTACTGCAATAGTCGCTTCGGTAACCTTTGTGTCTTGCGAAAAAGATCAGGTAAATAGTCCAACAGAAGAAACCTCTTTAGAAGTTGAAAAAGATGTTTTAAACAAAATCACAGCATTACATTTTAATCCAAATGGAGTAGAGAAGGTAATGGTAAGTGATATTGATGGCACAAAAAAAGCAGCGTATCTTATTGAAGGTGATGTACTGTTATCAAAATCCCAAATAATGGATATGGGACTTCATGGGGGAATTCAAAACAAGCAGTACAGAACTAATAATTTGGTAACAGCAACTAATGTTATTCGTGTAGTGGGATATACGGGTAACAATCAATATGGATTAAGTTCTACTGCCCAGACAGGTCTGCAATATGCTGTTAACAATTATAATAATGAAAATCTTAGTATTAGATTTGTATTGTCTTTTGGGACATCCTGGGGAGCTAACGATATCTTAGTATATGTAGATAATAGCATAAATACAGATCCAAACAGATCAGCAGGTATTGCAGGTTTTCCTAGTAATGGATACCCTTTTACAAGAGTTAGAATTAATAACGGAGCTAATTTAACACAAACAAATCAGCAACTAGAGCATTTATTAGCTCACGAAATTGGCCACTGTGTTGGGTTTAGACATACAGATTGGGATACCAGAAAAACATGTAATGAAAATAGTAATGAAGGAGTAGGTAATGATGGTCTTGTATATATCCCGGGAACAGCTGGTCCTGGAGGAGATGCTAATTCTATCATGAATGCTTGCTATCCTGCAAATACTGATGGAGAATGGAGTAACCTAGATAGAGTAGCATTAAACTACCTTTACTAGTCCGGTATTGATAATAAATTAAATATATAAACATTGATAAAAGACTGTCTTATGGCAGTCTTTTATTGTTTTATAGTAAACAGAGATATCACCTGAAGATTTCTAGATGTGTTTAAGAAGTTTGCGTTTTTTATCTCTGGAGATGGATAGTATTTTCCCATCACTCATTACAATATGTCCACCATCATCATTACTTAATAATTTTAAATAATTAAGATTTATTAAGTTGGACTTATGAATTCTATAAAAGTTTATGGAATTTAATTTTTCTTCAAAAAACTTCAGATTTTTAGAAACTACAATTTGGGGTTGATCGTGTAAGACAATAGAAGTATAATTACCCTCTGCGATACAATACATAATATCTTTGGTTTTAATGATGTGAGATCCTTTGGTGTCTGATAATACAATCTGTGGAGAATCCCGCAAAGAATATATATCTGCTCTTTTGTGTTCTGACTCCCGTTCTTTTTCAATTTGACCTTTTGCCTTAATAACAGCCTCTTTTAATTTAACTGGGTCTACAGGCTTTAAAAGATAGTCGACTGCATCATATTTATACCCTTTTAAAGCATATTGATCATGCGCAGAAATAAAAATAATTTTAAAATCTGATAATTCTATGTTAGAAATAAGATCAAAAATAGTGGTATTTCTTAGTTGAATATCTAAAAAAATAAGATCCGGGTTATGAGTACTTAATAATTTTTTTAAAGAGGCCAAATTCTCTCCCTCTCCAATTATTTTTATTTCCGGGCAATAGTTATGCAATAAAACTTTTAAACTATTTCTTGCCATTTTTTCATCATCAATGATAATAGATGTTAGTGGGGTTCTAGTATTCATTAACTTATGATTGGAAGGTTAATAATAATTTTTGTTCCGTTAGGTTGATTTTGATCATCAAAAAGATCTTTTATTTGTAAAGAAGTTTTCTGATATCCAATCTTTCGAAGTATACTTATTCTTTCTGTTGTATTTTTAGAAGCAATAGAAAGGTGTTTTCTTTTTTCGATTTTTTTTAATTCTTCAGATTTTCTTCTTCCAATACCATTATCCTCAATGATACATTGTATTATGTTGTTTTTTTTCTGAAAAGATAACTTTAATTTTTTAATTTTTTTGCACTCTAATCCGTGTATAACAGCATTTTCTATATGAGGTTGAATAATCATAGAAGGAATTCTTGGGTTTAATTTTATTAGATCTTCGTCAATTATTTTTTCTAATTCGAATTGATTATCAAATCTTTTATTTTCTAATTCAACATAGGTTTCTATAATCTCTAATTCGTCATTAAAGTTAATGTAAAGACTCTCAGAGTTAGATAATACTTTTCGTATTAATTGAGAAAGTTGTCTCATGTGCTCACTAGCCTCGAACTTGTTTTTTTGTAGTATAAAACTTTGGAGAGTATTAAATGAATTAAACAAAAAATGAGGGTTCATTATTGATTTTAAAGATTTTAATCTCGTTAGACTTATCTCTTCATTTAAGTATGATATTTTTAACCTGCTTTTTTGATGAATTGCTAAAAATATTAGAATGATAAAAAGACTTGTTACACCAACTCCTAGAGTAATAAGCTTAGTATTGTGTGCCTCCTTGTTAGTAACTAAGTTTTCTTCTTTTAGTTTGGTAATTATTATATTTTTTTTGTGCAAAACGGGATTAAACTGCGATTTTGCAATTTCTCTTTTTAATCTAATTTGATCGAACTTTTCTAAATATTTTTCTTTTGCCCTTAGGTATTTGATGGCTTGTTTTAGGTCTCCTTTGATTTCGTGAATTTCTGATAAACTATTAAGGTTTTTGAGGTTTGATGGCGGGCTTTCATTGTGTATAGTATCCAGAGATTTTTTATAATAATAAATAGCAGTATTATATTTTTTAAGTTTGTAGTTAAGTTCTCCTAAAGTATTATAGAAATAAGAAGGAAGAGTATTATCTGTACTTTTTTTGTCTTTATTTAAATCGATATGATTTGTTATAAGCTCAGAAGCTTTGTCCAGTTCATTTTGTTTAATATGTCCATATGCCAGATTGTTTACTGCAGCTATAAAATGGGATTTTCTGTGGGGATACTCTTTTAATATATTAAAAGCCTTTTTTCCGTAATAAATCATAGAATCGTGATCTTTTACATCCTCAAATGATGAAGACATATTTAAAAAAGAAGTACCCTCCCTAAAACTATTTGTAGAATCAATATAGGATAACGACTTTTTAAAATTTTCTCTAGAAAGATTTGCTTCTAATATCTCATGAAGTAAAATCCCTTTGTTTGTGTAAATGCGCCATTTTAAACCTCTTTTTTCATTGCTAGAAGATAATTCTTCAGCTTTGTTATAATATGCTAAAGATTCTAAATAAAGATTCTTTCTTCTGTATTGTATTCCAACCAAAATATATGCCTCTATTAGACATTCAAGATTATTGATGTCTTCACAGTAACTGATTAAATCAAATAAGACATCGGTATAAGTGCCCTTCCTGTCTTTGCGAGTATGTTTTGTTATAAGGCGCAAGCTTTTTTTTGCAATACTATCTTTATTGGTTGTCGTTTTTAAGAGTGCTAATTTTTTGTGTAAAGTGGTTAATGTAGAATCCTGATCTGTTTTTTGTGTAGTATTACTGGTGTTTTGTCCCAGAGAAAGAACAACCCATAACATAAATATTGGGAGAGAAAATAATCTAATCTTTTCTGGGTTCATTATTTTGATAATTTGATATGCAAAACTACAAAACATGAATTTAATATCAATTTAATGTTAATTCTGATATCTATTTTGAGGGTTTGTTGTTAAATAGTGTCGATTTGTGTAATGAAAATGACAGTTCATGTATTAAAGATCAATTTTTAGAAGCGTTGATCCTACATTTGACTTATGATAACTATATATAGATTTGACCTTAGTTTTTGGATGAATTTATGTTTTGCTACATGCTATGGTATATAGATATATTTTAATGTCACTATAAATAATAATTTAGGGAACGGGTCAAGAGGATGTGAAGATTTTCATAGTAATAGAAGGTCATATAACTTGATGCAGATCATAATTGTACTAACAGTAGGCAGAGTGTCAACAATCAGAACAGTTATGTGTTCATGAGGTAAGGTGGTGTTGGGGTAGACACTTATTGGAAGACTAAAATCATGGATAAAAAACTTTAAATGAAGGATATAGAATAGTTTATATGCTCGTAATACCAATTGCAGGATGTGACATTGGTTCTACAATAAATGAATGTTGCTCAAATGGTACAATGGTTAGTGGAGTATTATGATAGAGTAGTATTAAATTATCTGTATTAATAGCATTCTGTTTTTAATATGTATAGTTTGATTTTAAAAAGCAGGGTATGTTTTTTGAGTTTAGGTTAATACCCTGCTTTTTTTAAATAGATATGTAAGAAATAATAGAATTTCTTTTTACCCCTGGTACTTTTGGTAATTTATATAAAATAGCATCCTAAAATATGGATGCTGTTTTTTTGAAAAAAGTTTTTATATAATAGTATATTCGCAGACAAAATTAGAATTTATGGTTGCCAGTATATTGTACGTTATTATAGGACTTATACTTCTTGTGGTGGGAGGAGAATTTTTGGTAAGATCCTCTGTTGCCTTGTCTTTTAGACTTAAATTGTCTCGTATGGTTATTGGGTTAACTGTAGTTTCTTTTGCTACCTCTGCTCCAGAATTGCTAGTGAGTATTCAAGCAGCAATGGATGGATTGTCAGATATATCTTTAGGTAATGTAGTAGGGTCAAACATAGCCAATATTGGTTTGGTATTGGGTATTACTGCAATAATAAGTCCTTTGGCTATTGATAAGGACTTTTATAAATTTAATTGGCCGGTAATGGTACTGTTATCGTTTGTTTTATATCTCTTTTTAGAAAATGATGCAATTTTAACTCAGTTTGAAGGACTTGTATTGTTATTGTCTCTAATAGTATACCTGTTCATATTGATTCGAAGAGCTAGAAAATCTTCTGATGCAACGGCAGAAGAAGTAGATGATTCTCTTCAGAAAACATCTAATTTTAAAATTATAATTTGGCTACTCATAGGTGGGGTTGCATTATATTTTGGTTCAGAATTATTGGTGAGTGGAGCAGAAACTATTGCCAAAAGAATGGGAGTTAGTGAAGGCGTAATAGCAGTCACTCTTATTGCAGTGGGAACTAGTGTGCCAGAGTTAGCTGCTTCTGTTATTGCAGCGTTAAAACAGGAGAAAGCAATCTCACTCGGTAATCTTATAGGATCCAATATTTTCAATATAGCTTCGGTATTAGGGATAACTTCATTAATTCAGCCTATAGCCGTAAAAGATGGAACACTAATGAGTGTAAATATTTATTGGATGCTTGGTTTTGCCATGATTTTACTTCCATTGGCTTTTGTGCCTAAAAAGATGACCCTGGGACGCCCAAAAGGGCTATTGATTTTTGGAGCATATTGTATTTTTATTGCCATGGTTTTTATAAAATAAAACACGCACATAGATTGATGTTATACATGTTTACTTGTTAAGAAAGAAGATAAATAATAATAGTATTACCATCTATCATTGCATATTTACCATTCATCATAATTTGAACTATCATCTGTAGATGTTCATATATTTTTGATTGTAAATCAAAAAGAAACTAATTATGATGTCATTAGTTAAATGGATAATCGGATTATTAATAGCTTTTCTTTCCCAGATAATAAATGCACAGGAAATTACCGGGATTTGGAATGGAGCAATTAAAGTTCAGGGAACCGAGCTTCCTATGGTTTTTAAGATTAAAAAAGAAGGAGATGTGTATGTGTCTACCTTAAAAAGTCCAAAACAATCAGATCAAGAGATTCCGGCAGATAAAACAACATTTGTAGATCAAAAACTCATTATCGAAGCTAGCGCATTTAAGGTTGTCTACGAAGGGGTGTTAGAAAATCAGGAAATAAAAGGAGTCTTTGATCAGGCAGGGAATAAATTCCCTTTAGACCTAAAGAAAGGTGATGTTGTAGCTAAAGATAGGCCACAAGACCCTAAAAAACCATATCCCTACAGGTCGGTTGATGTTATTTTTAAGAATATAGAGGCTGGTGGTATTAAACTAGCGGGAACGCTAACTTTACCAAAAGATAAAAAAAAACCGCCAGTTGTTGTTTTAATTTCGGGATCTGGACCTCAGAACAGAAATGAGGAAATTAAGGCAGCTAATCATAGACCTTTTTTAGTACTTTCAGACTTCTTAACTCGTCAGGGAATTGCAGTATTGCGATATGATGAAAGAGGTGTGGCAAAAAGTGAAGGTGTTTTTAAAGGAGCAACTTCTGTCGATTTTGCGTCTGATGTAGAAGCTGCAATTAGATTTCTTAGAACCAGAGATGATGTTGATGTAAATAAGATTGGTCTTGTAGGTCATAGTGAAGGAGGTTTTATTGCGCCAATGGTAGCTTCTAAAAATATAGGGGTGTCGTTTGTCGTGCTTTTGGCAGGAACTGGTGTTGACGGCAAAGACGTGTTATTATCACAAATGAAACTTAGTGCCGAATTAGAAGGTATTTCTCCAGAAATAATACAAATCAATAACAAATTTACCGAGATTGTACTAACATCAATTCAAAAAGAAAAGGATATAGAGGTGATGAAGGCTTTGTCTAGAGAAAAGATGACTGCATATCACAATACTTTAGACGATAGCATGAAGAATGCTTATCCTTTGGCAATGTTAGAGCAACAACTTTTCGAATTCATTAAAGATCCCTGGATGCGTTATTTTGTTAGAACAGATCCAAAGCAGTTTTTATCAAATGTAAAAACTCCTATATTAGCGATTAACGGTAGTAAAGATTGCCAGGTAATAACTGGACTTAACTTGTCCAGAATTGAAGCTATCCTGAAAAAATCGGGAAATAAGGATGTAACGATACATGAGATTGAAGGTTTGAATCATTTATTTCAGACGGCAAAAACAGGTTCAGAATCTGAGTATCCCAATATTGAAGAAACTTTTGCTCCAGAAGCAATGAAAATGATTAGTGAATGGATTCTGAAGCGATTTTAATTTTTTAAAGTTAGATAACCCCTGGTTTTTATGCAATTATGATAAACTATATTACAGTTTGAATACATCAAAAATTTCAAAAAAGAACTGGTTTTGGATTTTACAACTTTTAGGTTGGGGGATTCCTGGTTGTCTTATTATGTATACAAAGTTTAACTATGAAAAAACATTATCTCAAACCTATATTGTTTCTGAAGCAATCTTATTTACCGGTGCAGGAATATTGTTCTCTTCGTTGCTATGGTTGTTAATAAGAAATAAAATTCTCATAGAAATTATAAGTGTTAGAGTAATTGTTAGAATACTTCTGATCTACATGCTTATATGTTTGTCAATGACAATATTTGTAGAAGCTTTGGTTTATTTATTATATGTAAATATCGAAAACAAAGAATTAGATAGATCTTTAAATGATTATATTCTCAATTTTATCAATATCTCTGTGATTCTATTTTTTTGGCTGATTCTTTATTTCTCAATAAATTCAATTCTAAGAGCTCAAAAAGGAAAAGTAGAAGGCTTGCAATTAAAGAGTACATTAAGAGAATCCCAACTTAATACGCTTAAAGGTCAAATTAACCCTCATTTTATGTTCAATAGCCTTAATAATATTAGGGCGTTAATGCTAGAAGATGTGCATAAATCCCGAGAAATGATTACTAAATTATCAGAATTATTAAGGTATTCATTAAATAGTAACAAAGTAGATAAAATAACTCTTGAAGAAGAAATTGAGATCGTTAATAATTATATCGAATTGTCAAAGATTCAATTAGAAAAGCGATTGCGGTATCATGAAGAAATTGAGGAAGGTATATTAGATATAGAGATTCCTCCTATGTTGATTCAGATGTTAGTAGAAAATGCTATAAAACACGGGGTTTCTAATCAAATTGGAGGAGGGGTAGTGTCTTTAAAAATAAGGACAGAAAATAATAACTTGCAAATTGAGGTACATAATACAGGAGAGCTAAAAGAAAGTGGGTCTACTACAAGAATTGGGCTTCAAAATATATCAGAAAGACTACGGTTGTTGTATGGTGCAACATCTTTTTTTGAATTGAAAGAAGAAGGTAATGAAGTAGTTGCCAGAATAAAAATACCATTAGATGAGTAATACTGCTGTTATTGTCGAAGATTCACGTTTAGCACGTAATGAATTAAAAGAGTTGCTTAAAAAGTATCCTTTTGTAGAGGTCATTGGCGAAGCCGAAAATGTGGATCAAGGGTATGAACTTATAACAAGTACAAATCCAGATATTTTATTCCTGGATATTAATATGCCAGAAAAAAATGGTTTTGACTTATTAGAAATGCTAGATCAGGTACCTCTGGTTGTTTTTACAACTGCTTATGATGAATATGCAATTAAGTCGTTTGAGTATAATGCGTTTGATTATTTGTTGAAACCAATTAATGAAGAAAGGTTTTCTAGGACGATAGAAAAAATACAAAAAACTATAGAAGAAAGGAAAGCTTCAGAATCAAAAGAAAAGCTATCAGAAACCAGTCAAATTTTTATTAAAGAAGGAGAAAAATGTTGGTTGGTAACTATATCAGAGATAAAACTTTTTGAAGTAGTCGGGAATTATACGAGGGTGTACGTTGATCAAGAAGCTCCATTAATTTATAAATCTCTAAACCAAATAGAGCAAAAACTTCCTGCAAAAACTTTTTTCAGAGCCAACAGACAACAAATCATTAATCTTAACTTTATAGAAAAGGTTGTTCCTTGGTTTAATGGTAAGTTAAAAGTTAATATGGGTTCAGATTTAGAAATAGAAATATCCAGAAGACAATCTATCAAATTTAGAGAGCAATTAGGATTGTAATTTATATAAATGCAATAAAAAAACACCTTTAGGAAATTTCTAAAGGTGTTTTTGGTGGTTAATCAACTTAGTTAGTTAAATTACATACAATAAATTGTTATACCATTACAGCTGCAAGATCTGCTGTTTTAACAGTGGTTACAATTCTAGCAGCAATTTTATATGGATCACCGTTAGAAGCAGGTCGACGATCTTCTAGCCAACCTTTCCATCCTTTTTCTACGGTAATAATAGGAATTCTTATAGATGCTCCTCTGTCTGATATTCCATAAGAGAATTCATGTATAGACTGTGTTTCATGTTCACCTGTTAATCGTTGGTCGTTAAACTCACCGTACACAGCAATATGTTCTTTGGTAAGAGGTCTGAATGCTTCACAAATAGTTTCATAAACTTCTTTAGAACCACAAGTTCTTAATACTTCGTTAGAAAAGTTTGCATGCATACCAGAACCATTCCAATCCCCTTTAATAGGTTTAGGGTGATATTCTATATAATATCCGTAATGCTCAGTAAGACGATCTAATAAATATCGAGCTATCCATATTTCATCTCCGGCTTTTTTAGCTCCTTTAGCAAACAGTTGAAATTCCCATTGCCCACTGGCAACTTCCTGGTTGATTCCTTCAAAGTTAAGTCCGGCAGCAATACACAAATCAGCATGTTCTTCAACAAAATCTCTTCCATGTGTGTTTCTACCTCCTACAGAGCAGTAATACATACCTTGTGGACCTGGGTAACCGCCAACAGGAAATCCTAATGGCAATTGTGTTTTAGAATCCATAATAAAGTATTCTTGCTCAAAACCAAACCAAAAATCATTATCATCATCATCGATTGTTGCTCTTGCGTTAGATTCGTGTTGTGTTCCATCAGAATTTAAAACTTCTGTCATTACCAGATATCCATTTTTTCTTGCAGGATCAGGATATATAGCAACAGGTTTTAATAAACAATCAGAAGAACCACCTACTGCTTGTCTTGTAGAACTACCATCAAAAGACCACATTGGGCAATCTTCTAGCTTTCCGCTAAAGTTTTCTTCAATTTTTGTTTTACTTCTTAAGTTAGCAGTTGGTTTATAACCATCTAGCCAAATGTATTCTAATTTAGCTTTACTCATAATTAATACTTTATAAATTGAATTGTTACAAGGGGTAAAATTAATTTATATTTTGGTATTACCAAAAAATTAGGGGGTATATAATTATATTTGTACTAATTTTTATTGATACCCTATTTTTTTAGGGGGTGTTTTTAATAATTATTAATTTTGAAAGAAAATATTTTTTATATTATCAATAGAAACTTCTTATATCTTTGTATAAAACTCACTTAATTATGTCAACACTCAGATTTCAAGCACTAAAAGAAACGTTACATCGTAAACCTGTTATAGTTACAGAAACAGAACGTCGATCTGTATTATTTGGTAACAATGTATTTAATCAAACAACAATGCTGCAGTATCTTACCAAAGATGCGTATAGTAGTGTAATGGATGCCATAGAGCATGGTTCTAAAATTGATCGCAAGATTGCTGATCAGATTTCATCGGCGATGAAAGAATGGGCACTTTCTAAAGGTGTGACACATTATACACATTGGTTTCAGCCATTAACAGGGGCTACGGCAGAAAAACATGATGCCTTTTTTGAAACCACAGGTAATGGGCAAGCAATCGAAAAATTTGGAGGGGGGCAATTGGTACAACAAGAACCAGACGCATCTTCTTTCCCTAATGGAGGTATTCGTAATACTTTTGAAGCTAGAGGATATACAGCGTGGGATCCTACTTCTCCTGCTTTTATTTATGGTACCACATTATGTATTCCAACTGTTTTTGTTGCCTATACAGGGGAGGCACTTGATTATAAAACGCCATTATTAAGAGCTTTACAAGCCGTGGATAATGCCGCAACAGGAGTTGCTAAATATTTTGACAAGAATGTAAAGAAAGTTAATGCTTCTTTGGGTTGGGAACAAGAGTATTTTTTGATTGATAGTGCATTGGCATTCTCCAGACCCGATATCGTTATGACGGGTAGAACACTACTTGGTCACTCTTCTGCAAAGGGACAACAATTAGACGATCACTATTTTGGAAGCATCCCTATCAGAGCTTTGGATTATATGAGGGATTTAGAAACAGAATGTATGCTGCTTGGTATTCCTGTTAAAACACGGCACAATGAGGTAGCTCCTAATCAATTTGAGTTAGCTCCTATATATGAAGAAACGAACCTGGCTGTTGATCATAACTCTTTATTAATGGATGTTATGGATAAAGTGGCAGCGAGACATGACTTAAAAGTGTTATTACATGAGAAGCCGTTTGCAGGAGTAAATGGTTCGGGAAAGCATAATAATTGGTCTTTAGCAACAAATACTGGTGTAAATTTATTAGGCCCAGGAAAAACGCCGATGAGTAACCTTCAATTTTTGACTTTTTTCATCAATACTATTAAAGCTATTAATGAAAATGAGGAATTAATGAGAGCAGGTATAGCTTCGGCTAGTAATGATCACCGCCTTGGAGCTAATGAGGCGCCACCAGCTATTATGTCTGTATTTATAGGAGAACAATTAACAGCTGTGCTTAAAGAATTAGAAGGAGTTACCAATGGGAAATTATCTCCACAAGAAAAAACAGATCTTAAATT
Source organism: Aquimarina macrocephali (assembly GCF_051627225.1). Classification (NCBI taxonomy): domain Bacteria; kingdom Pseudomonadati; phylum Bacteroidota; class Flavobacteriia; order Flavobacteriales; family Flavobacteriaceae; genus Aquimarina; species Aquimarina macrocephali. The sequence continues at coordinate 480,758 of NZ_CP151795.1, read as the reverse complement.
AAACGTCGTAGGAAAAATACCAGAGATTTTATTAGACAATACAGACCGTAATAGAACCTCTCCTTTTGCTTTTACTGGAAATAAATTTGAATTTAGAGCTGTAGGATCCAAAGCAAATTGTGCAAATCCAATGACAATTCTTAATACTATTGTGGCTAAACAGCTAGTAGATTTTAAGAAAGAAGTTGATACATTAATTGATAAAAAAGAACTCAAAAAAGACGAAGCGATATTTAATGTGCTAAGAGAGTATATAAAACAATCTAAAAATATACTTTTTGAAGGAAATGGGTATGGCGATGAATGGGAAAAAGAAGCTAAGAAGAGAGGGTTAAGTAACAATAAAACTACTCCAGAAGCATTAAAAGCTAAGGTTTCTAAGAAAAACCTGAAGCTTTTTGAAGAAATGGGTGTTATGAATAAGGTCGAAGCCGAAGCTCGTTATGAAATTGAAGTCGAAGAATATGTGTTAAGAATTCAGATAGAAGGTAGAGTTTTGGGAGATATTGCTCGAAACCATGTGATTCCTACTGCAATACGATATCAAAATATGCTAATAAATAATGTGTCTGGACTAAAAGAGCTATATGATAAAGATTTCAAAAAGTATGCTAAGGAGCAAATGGAAATCATAGAAGAGATTTCGGGGCATATTGGAAAAATTAATACCAAGGTTAATGAAATGACCGAAGCACGTAAAAAAGCAAATAAACTTGAAGATCTAGAGAAAAAAGCTTCTAGTTATTGCGATAAAGTAAAACCTCTATTTGATGAAATCAGATATAGTTGTGATAAATTAGAATTACTTGTAGATGATGAATTGTGGCCATTAACAAAATATAGAGAACTGCTCTTTACAAGATAGGTAAGAATTAACCTACGATTTTTTTTTCAAGTAAATTTTAGTGAAAAAATGATATTTGATAAACCCTTTAAAAACCATAGAAATCTATTTTTCTATGGTTTTTTTACATGTATTTCATCGAATAGTTGGGGAATTGATAATAATAGCTTTAATATTTTCCTAAATTTGATAATATCAAAATGGTCGTCATACTTTTGATTATACCCCCCAAGTCCCAAAATATATTTGTTTTACTGAATAATAGTGGAGATTAGATTTTTCTGATCTTTATTGTTCTTGTGCTGTAAAATTTTAAAGGAAGTAACTCAATTTAATCACTTTTAATATATATTACGTATGAAAAAATTAGTTTTTAGCTTAGCAGCTTTATTAAGCGCTACGGCAATGATCGCACAGTCAAACAATAGTAATGTTACTCAAACCGGGGACGATAATATTGCTAATATTTCTCAGGTAGGGGCAACTAATTCTTCTTTAACAACTCAAGAAGGAAAGGCTAATAATGCAGAGGCCATCCAAGGTACTGCCGCATTTAATTCAAGTAACGGAGTTGTAGAACAATCTCAAACAGGAGATAAGAACTCGGCTTTCGCTCATCACGAGGAAGCTGATAATCAGGTGTATCAAGTACAGGTAGGTAATGGTAATTCTGCTAGAGCTACTCAAAACTTAGCATTTGAAGGAGGAGGCAATGTAGCTAATCAACTTCAAGAAGGAGATAGAAACGAAGCTACAGTATCTCAGGAAGGATTAACTAATACTGCTATTCAGGTTCAATTTGGAGATGGCAATTCAGGATCTTCAAGTCAAGAAGGAATAGATAACTTTAGTGAACTTAATCAAGAAGGAAACTTTAACGTAGCATCTATCACACAAGTAGGACAGAACAATCTTTCTTCACAGTCACAAATAGGAGACGCTAATATCGCTACTGCAGGACAGTGGGGGAATAATAACTCTGTGAGTCAAGACCAAGAAGGTGGAGGTAACACTGCAAATTCTGTTCAAGGTAGTACTCTTTTTGATTCTAGAGGAGGAAGAGTAGAGCAAGTACAAGCAGGTGATGAAAATAATGCGTTTGCTAATCACGAAGAAGATAATAATACTATTCTTCAAAGTCAGACAGGAGACTCTAATGATGCAAGTGCAGAGCAAAACTTAGGATCTTTTGGAGGAGACAACTTAGCTACTCAAGTACAAGAAGGTAATAGTAATGCAGCTACAGCATCTCAAAACGGAAGTACTAATATTTCTGATCAATCACAATCTGGTGATGAAAATGTTGCTTCAACAACACAATCAGGAGCAAATAATACAGCTATCCAAAGTCAAACAGGAGTTGGTAACAATGCAACTTCTATACAAGGAGGGACATTCTTTACTTCTAGAGGTGGTCTTGTAGATCAATTCCAATCTGGTAATGGTAACGAAGCATTTGCTAGACACGAAGAGGATAATAACGTTGTAGTACAAACTCAATTAGGAGATAGAAATAATGCTTCTGCTACTCAGAACCTTATAAACTTTGGAGGAGAAAATACTACAAGACAACTTCAATTAGGAAATGGTAACGTTGCTGAAGCTTCTCAGGAAGGAAGTTCAGAATTTAATTTAGCTGGAGAAAATAACCTTGTTAGCCAAATTCAGTTTGGTGATGAAAACAAGGCTACATCAATTCAAAATGGAGCAAGCAATACAAGTGATATTTTCCAATTTGGAAATATGAATATTGCTGAAGATACTCAGGTTGGAACAGGTAACAATACTTTTGTAACTCAGTTAGGAGATATGAACACTAGTGTGATTCTTCAAACTGGAGTAAACAACGGAGCTACAGTAACTCAAAATGGTTCAAATTAATTAGATTTGACTAAACTTTAATATCATTATAAGAGTTATACTCAAATTGAGTATAACTCTTATCTTGGTTTTTTTAAATTCTGAAAAAGATGAACAAAACCATTCTTATACAGACATTGGTGTTTTTTACTTTCTTTACTTTTTCTAATGGATATAGTCAAGATATAAAGGATGAAAGCCAACTTTTGATTACTGATCAAGATAAATTTATTGCCCTGTCTCAGGTTAATGATGTGCTATCAGTAGGAGCAGAATCGTCATCGCTTTCTAATGGAGTGAATGCGGTTTTTATTCAACAAATAGGAACAAGTAATGTTGTACTTTCTTCTATTTTTGCAGAATCGTCAGATATTAAAATAATACAGAAAGGAGATCAAAACCTAGTAGAAATAAAGGAATCTGCCAGAGAAATAGAGAAATCAATTATACAAACAGGAAATAACAATTCTGTGACTGATTTTTCTTTTAATCCTGATATATCAACCAATTTAGAACTCATACAAGAAGGTAATAATTTGATTTTTGAACGATTTGGGAGTAATGAACTGTCAAAGAATTTAAAATTTAAAATGTCTGGTGATGCCAGAACTATAATTGTTAGAAGTTTTTAATAACAGATACATAAAAGTATGAAGTTTAAACTTGTCATACTTGCGACTTTGTTTTTTCAGGTTTCATTTGCCCAGTTTACAAATACTGATGTAGTAGCCAAAATTAAAACAGTGACTATTGATAATGCAATTTCTGTGGTTGCTACTGCTACTAATACTACAGAAGTATATAAAAGTTTACAATATACTATTACTGTCTTTAGAACAGATGCAGATAATAATGTATCTAAAAATGATCAGGAAGGAAGGTTTACTTTAGAGGCAAATGAAAGTAAAGAGCTTTCACGAGGATCAATTAGTGTAGAGGAGAGTGATAAAATAGTATTGCTTTTGTTGATCTATGAAGAAGATAAGATTATAGGTAAAGATAGGCTCGCTTTTAATGAAAAAGTTAATCAGGAGTCTGAAACAACAGAAGATGATATTTCATCTGATGATGGAATTGAATTAAAAGGAATAGTAATAGAGGAGACTAAAACCAAACCTGGAAGAGACTTTTATGAGTTTTTCTATGCTTCATATGCATTAAACCAAATAAATGGTAATAAGGTTGTTGGAGTATATGAGAAATTAAGCTTTGGTCGTAGCACTATTATTCAGGTGAAAATAGTAGATAACGTTATTCATGAATTTATAGGAAAACCAGATTTGGAATATTTAGAACAAATGTCGAAAATTGCAATTCGAAAAGTATATAAATATTTTAAGGATTTAAAAAAACAGAAGAACGATATTTTTCAGTATTAAAACAGTTAAGGTGAAACGAATATTAAGAAATTTTAAAACCCTTCCATAAAGGAAATATTTTAAAATCCTTAATGAGAGAACATAGTGGTTACACAGATGTTCTTCATCTTAATAAAGCTTTATAGATAATTACTAAAATTTAAACATGTGAAATCAATTTTAATAACGCTTTTTCTTGTTTTCTCGATATGTAGCTTTTCTTTTGGGCAAGACTTGGTATATAAGCCTGTAAACCCTGCTTTTGGAGGAGATACCTTTAATTATCAATGGCTCCTTAGTTCTGCCGAAGCTCAGAATAAATTTACAGACCCTACTGATTCAAGAGATCAAAGATCGGATGTAGAAAGATTTACAGAAAATCTGAATAACCAGTTATTAAGTCAAATATCAAGAACACTATTTACCGAACAATTTGGAGAAGGAGGTCTTACCGAAGGGACGTATAATTTTGGATCATTATTCATAGAAATCTTTCCTTCCGGAGAAGGGTTAGTAATCAATATTTTAGATACAAGCACTGGAGATCAATCCCAAGTAATAATTCCTAATTAATTTTTAATGTATCATAAGTTTTATAAAGTAATCGCAGTAATTTCTTGCGCATTTTTATTACACGGATGTGGGACGTATTTTAATCAACCCATAACTATCGAAAATGCCAGAATAGGAGAAGATACAGAAGTTACAAAAACATTAAGGGATTTTCCGCCACCGGTAGAACCTGTTGTTGTCGGGGTGTATAAATTTAGAGATCAGACGGGGCAATATAAACCCACAGAGAATGGAAGTACTTTTAGTACAGCTGTTACTCAGGGAGCAACAACAATTTTGATCAAAGCACTCGAAGATTCTAAGTGGTTTGTGCCTATCGAAAGAGAAAACCTAAGCAACTTGCTTAACGAACGTAATATTATACGTTCTACAAGAAAAGAATATAGAAAAACCAAAAATACCAACGAACCACAATTGCCACCATTATTATATGCGGGAATTATCCTCGAAGGTGGTATTGTCTCTTATGATTCTAATATCATTACAGGTGGATTGGGAGCAAGGTATTTTGGTGTAGGAGCTTCTACTCAATATAGACAAGACAGAATTACAATATACTTAAGAGCCGTTTCTACTTCTAGTGGTAAAATCTTAAAAACAGTATATGTGTCTAAAACTATTTTATCACAAGCATTAGACGCAAATTTCTTTAGATATATAAAATTTAAGAGACTGCTTGAAGCCGAAACTGGTTTTACCAAGAATGAACCCGCTCAAATGGCAGTGTCAGAGGCAATAGAGAAAGCAGTAGAATCTTTAATTGTAGAAGGAATTGAAGATAAATTATGGGCTGTTAATGCAGAGTCAGAAGCTGTAAATACATTAATAGAAAAATACAAAGCAGAAAAATATGAAGCCCAAAATACTGCCTTGTATGATCGATACTTTAAAGAAAGAAGAGCCAAGATCTCTGCATTTTTAAAAGGAGGAACCGCTTTAGTTAGTGGGGATTATAATAATCCAGAGCTTACCTATTCTGCAAAGATTGGAGCTCGATGGTATTTTAATCCATACCTTAATGTTAATGTGAGTATTAATAAATTTGAACTCACTAATCAAAACTCATTCTCTAAGGGATTTAATGCTTTTGATCTTAATACAGAATTAAATCTTTTACCCTTTGATAAATTATCACCCTTCTTATTTGGAGGAGTCGGAATTGTGAATGATGATGATTTTGATACTACATTGTTTAAGTTTCAATATGGTGGTGGTGTAGAATATTTAATTTCTGATAAAATAGGTATTTCTGTTGGAGCTACTCATAATCTGGTCCTTAGTGACGAATTGGATGGTGTAGTTCAAGGAAAACGAGATGATCAATATTTTAATTTTTCTTTTGGACTTAATTGGTATTTTGGAAACCCTGTGAAGGCGAATAAAAAATCAAGATTAAAGAAACAAGAGAAAAATGTAGAACTGCGTGAGTTAAGAAAAAGAAATAGAAAAATTAGAAAAGAAGGTATAATCCTAGAAGATAAAAACAAATAGGTTGTGAGAAAAATTATCATAAGAATAGTAAGTGTTTTTGTAATTATAGCTGCAGCTTCTTGTAGTGAGGATACTATTGATTCTGAAGGTTTAGGATCTGTTAAAGGAAAAGTAGTTAAAAAAGGAACTAACGAACCTTTAGAAAATGTAAAAATATCAACGAATCCTGCCTCGAGTACTGTTTTTACAGATAAAGAAGGTGTCTATCATTTAAAAAATGTGCCCTCGGGAGATTATTCTCTTTCGGGTCAACGAGAAGGATTGTTAGCGGTTTTTGAAGCAATTATTGTGTTAGCAGATAAAGAGCTTGAAATAGTTCTTGAAATGGATATAGCAACAGCTACCAACCGCCCACCGGAAGCAGCAATTTTAGCAACACCTGCAGATAATGCAGTTGATCTTCCGTTAGAAGTTAAATTGGTATGGAGCGCCAAGGATCCTGATAAAGATAAACTTACCTACAAGGTGAGTTTAAGGAACGAAGAAAATTCTAATGTAGAAGTTTTTGAAAATATTACAGATACAACATATACCGTATCCGGACTTTCTTTTAGTACGAAGTATTTCTGGCAAGTAAGTTCTAGTGATGATATCAATGACCCGGTTAATAGTAAAACATTTGCTTTTACGACCGCTGGACCACCAAACAATAGAATTGTATATACAAAATTGGTTGAGGGTAACAGTGTTATTTATTCTGCAGATGAGAGTGGAGGAACAGAAATAGCACTCACTTCTGTTTCAAAAAATAGTTTTAGACCTAGAAGAAATGCTACGACCAAAAAAATTGCTTTTTTACAATCGGTCGGCTCTCAGACTCATTTGTTTACAATGAACCAGGATGGTTCACAAATAAAACAAATTACTTCTTCGGTTGGAGTGTCTGGGTTTAACCTTGAAGAGGTAGACTTTTCATGGGATGCCAACGGTGCAAAATTGTTATTTCCTAATCAGAATAAATTATATTCTATAAATATAGATGGAAGCGGCTTGAGTCTAATATATCAAACCACTGGTGATTTGATTACCGAAGTAGATAAAAATGAAAATACAGGCATAACCGCCATAAAAACGAATAATTTAGATGGGTACTCAGTACAAATTTTTACCATTGATGGGGCTGGAGTGGTACAAAATACTGTGCTTACAGGCCAAAATGGTGCTGCAGGTAGTATCAATTTATCTGTAGATGGTACTAAACTATTATACAGTAGAGATATGTCTGGAGCAGAAAACCCAAATTATCGTCAATTAGATTCTCGTGTGTTTATCTATGACCTTGGTACTATGGTAAGTACAGATTTGTCTACGGATAAAACAGCAGGAACTAATGATCTGGATGCTCGATTTTCACCAAACGAAGCCAGTATAATTTTTGTAAACACTTCGAATGATGGTATTTCTGAAAAAAATATCCTGACCGTACCTATAGCAGATTTAGATGGAAGGATAACAATATTACAAAAAGCAGCAATGCCCGATTGGGAATAGCTTATTTATAATTTTTGACTTGCGAATTATGATGCTTGTATGATGTTGAGTTTAGTAATTTAGACTTTATAATTCGTGCATCGTAATTCGCAATTCGTAATTAATTAAATTATCTTTGCGCTTTAATTTCTAATATAATGAGTCAAGAAGTAAGTAAACGTTATGCGCAACGTGGAGTTTCTGCGTCCAAAGAAGATGTGCATAGTGCAATTAAAAATATTGATAAAGGACTTTTTCCAAAGGCATTTTGCAAAATTGTACCAGATCATTTAACCGGTGATCAAGAATATTGTTTGATTATGCATGCCGATGGAGCAGGAACCAAATCTTCTCTGGCATATATGTATTGGAAAGAAACCGGAGACGTATCTGTATGGAAAGGAATTGCTCAAGATGCACTAATCATGAATATCGATGATTTATTATGTGTGGGAGCAACTGATAATATAATGTTGTCTTCTACTATCGGAAGAAATAAAAACCTGATCCCAGGCGAAGTGATATCTGCAATCATTAACGGAACCGAAGAATTACTTAAAGAACTTAAAGGTTTTGGAGTTGAAATCCATTCTACAGGTGGAGAAACTGCCGACGTTGGAGATCTGGTACGAACGATTATTGTAGATTCTACAGTAACTGCTCGTATGAAACGTAAAGATGTAGTTGATAATGCAAATATAAAGGCAGGTGATGTAATTGTAGGGTTGGCTTCTTTTGGGCAGGCAAGCTATGAAAAAGAATATAATGGTGGTATGGGAAGCAATGGCTTAACATCTGCTCGCCATGATGTGTTTAGTAAAACTCTTGCAGAAAAATACCCGGAAAGCTTTGATCCCTCTGTACCTTCAGACTTGGTGTACTCTGGTAAAACGAATTTAACCGATGCTGTTGAAAATGCACCGATCGATGCCGGTAAATTAGTGTTGTCACCTACCAGAACATACGCTCCTATTATTAAAAAAATATTAGCAAATTTCGATAAAGAAACCATTCACGGAATGGTGCATTGCAGTGGTGGTGCTCAAACTAAGATTCTACATTTTGTAGATAATCTGCATATCGTAAAAGATAACTTATTTGATGTCCCTCCGCTATTTAAATTGATTCAGGAAAATTCTGGGACAGATTGGAAAGAAATGTACCAGGTATTTAATATGGGACATCGTATGGAGCTCTATGTTTCTCCAGAAATAGCAGAAGAAATCATATCGATTTCAAAAAGTTTTAACGTAGATGCCAAAATAGTTGGCCGTGTCGAGGCTTCTGAAGAGAAAAAACTTACCATCAAAAGTGAGTTTGGAACTTATATCTATTAGATTGTTATAATTAAAATATACTAATAATGTTTTACCTATGATAGAGATTTCAAAAATCGAAGAGAAAGAGATAATGGAAGGTTTCAAAGGTAAATTTATTCATGCCGAACATTCAACTCTCGCCTTTTGGGAAATAAAGAAAGGAGCAGTTTTACCTTTACATTCTCATGTTCATGAACAGACAACACAGGTTTTAGAAGGTAAATTAGAGTTAACAATCGGTGAGGAAACAAATATCTATGAAAAAGGGTTTGTTGCCGTAATACCCCCGAACGTAGCTCATAGTGGAACGGCATTGACAGATTGCAGAGTCTTAGACACTTTTAGTCCGGTAAGAGAAGATTATAAAAATTTTGTTTGAGGATAGAATTCCTAAATGATACTTTCGATTGAATTTATGCAGAGCGATCATAATGCCCGAGATGGCTTCTATAAATAATATTTCAAATACGTTTATTGCTAATACTATAAATTATGTCATTAAGAAAGAGTTGTTAATTCTGTGTATTTTTTTCGCAATACCTCCAATTTTGGATGAATATATTTTCTGCAAAAAGGCTTTTCGGGATTACGCGAATAATAATCGAGAAGCTCAACCCTTGAAGATTTAAATTCCCGAAATGCTAAAACCTGGGTAATAATCTCATTGTCAAAATCTTTTTGAAGTGTATTAAGAATAATTTGTATGATTTGCTTATCATATTCTTCAAAATAGTATACCGCACTTCTGTATTTTTCTCTAAAGCTATGATTAGATGTGCTTTTGTGAGTGTGTAGATGAATTTCGATAAGATCTTTAAGTAGAATTATTTCTGGATCAAAATACACAAGTATCGCTTCAGAAAAATAAGAATTTTCTTTACAGCCTTTAATATATCCTTGCTCAACTTTCACCACTCCTTTTAAAGATTGAAAAACTGCTTCGGTGCACCAATGACATCCACCACCTAATCCTATTTTTTGAAAATTTGTAATCACTTTATAAAAGTCGTAAAAATATTCTAACTCATACATTAAAAACTATTACCGTATATCTTTCAATAGAAAAATACTATACAGTAGCACATTAGGACCAGTTTTATGATCCAATAAGATTTCAAAATTTGAATGTGTTTCTTTTTAAAGATATATGTAAATTGGTCGAGGATAATTATCGATCTTATTTTTGAAATTACTCTAAATTTCAGGTAAGAAATGATATTACACATAATTTATATGTCAGATATTACTAAGTTTTATAGCTTGGCACATATATGTATCGCCTTAATAGGAGGGATATTGTTGTTGGCTATATGGTATAATATAAGGAAACGTTTCAGACAGTTTTTAGAAGAAGATGATTCTCAAAAAAGAATAGATAAAGGTTTGTTATATCTAAGTCTGGCCCTTTTTGTGTGGGTGTTTTCTGGAGGGTGGATTTATATGGGTAATCTGTTCTTATTTACAGATACTATTATCTATGATATAGGATATAGTTTTTTCTCGGTGCTGAATACTCTGGTTTTAATTATGGCGCTGTTTTATTTTGATTTTGCACCTCAGTTTTTGTCAAAAAATAAAAGAAATACCCTTATTCTTATTGGTATTGCAGTGGTAGTGTCTATTGTAACTTTTGTTTTGATTCAAACATTTAAAGATACGCCTGTAGTAAATGGAATACGAATTAGTAGTGTCCCGGATTTGATGTTTTCTTGTCTACTTACTTGGTTGCTTATTGTTTCGTTCTATAGGACATTTATGAATCGAGGATTAAAATTAGTAGCAGTAATTTCGGTAGTGGCCTTTTTCTTAATGCTAGTATCACAAATGCCAGATGTTTTTGTGGTAATGAGCAATGAATTGTATGGGCATTTGATAAAGATTATTGCTAAAACAACATTTATTTCAGTTTTCCTGGTATTAGCAACAAGTTGGGTCATTCAATTGGCATTGACACCTAAGCCTAGCGAAATGACAATTAAATTTATGGATTGGTCATTAGTGAAAATAACAATTCCGTCTAAAGAAATTTATGATAAAACCATAGATTTTGGTTCCAAAACAACGCAATACAAAAACTTATTAAAATTTGCCATAAAACGAAAATATGAGGCAGGAGATGGGCAGTATTTATTAGTAAATTCTGGGGGAGAAATAAAGAGTCAAACCTATTTAAGCAGAATTATAGAAAATATCAATACAATACTTCAGTTACAGCCTATATCACAATTGGAAAGAAAAGATTTGTTCACATTTATGGGGCAGGGAAAATACAGACTTCGAGTTATTCCAGAAAATATTAATATTGATCAAACACTACTAGAAGAGTTCAATAAAACTTCATAAAACATAAATTGTGATTATTTGTAACTACTTGTAAGAGAATAACAATTTAATATAAATTACTATTTTTTAGAACTTTCCTTTTAGTTAATCATAAAGTATTGATGCTTTGTGTTTAGAATAATTTTAAACACATAACATGAATTCAGATCAAACTGAAGTAAGTAGGCAGGAAGTATTCGGACACCCCAAAGGATTATTGTATCTGTTTTTTGCAGAATTATGGGAACGATTCTCTTTTTACGGTATGAAAGCACTTTTGGTGCTATATATGACCAAACATCTTTTATATTCTGACGATAAATCATTTGGAGTAATGGCTGCATATATGTCATTAGTATATGTCACCCCTATGATTGGTGGTATTATAGCAGATAGGTATATTGGATATAGAAAATCCATCATACTTGGAGGAGTTTTGATGGCAGCAGGACATTTTTTTCTAACTATAGAGACCCCTGTATTTTTCTACGGTTCACTGGCCTTAATAATCGTTGGGAATGGTTTCTTTAAACCCAATATTTCAACAATGGTGGGTACATTGTATAAAGAAGGAGATGGGAGAAGAGATTCTGGATTTACGATTTTTTATCTGGGAATTAATTTGGGAGGAGCAATAGCTCCTTTAATGTGTGCCTGGCTTGCCGAATTATATGGATGGCATTATGGGTTTTTATTAGCAGGAATAGGAATGTTGGTTGGGCTTGTAGTTTTTAAACGAGGAACACAACTAGCTGTTTTCGGAGATAAGGGACTAGTGCCCGATATCAAGAATTATGAAAAGAAAATATATGGGCTTAACAAAGGAGACCGAATATGGTTTTTGGCGTGGTTATCGGTTCCTGTATTTGCGTTAATTGTAAGATTTAATGAATTTGAGCATTACCTGGTCTGGATTGCGACTTTCTTTTTGATAGGATATATATCCTATATTTTAACAAAAGTATCAATCAAAGAACGAAAAAGATTATTGGTTGCAGTATATTTTACAAGTCTGTATGCTTTGTTTGCAGCAGTATTTGAACAGGCCGGTAGCTCACTTACATTATTTGCAGACAGAAATGTAAATCTTGTTGGTATTAATGCAGCGCAAACTAATAGTATTAACTCTACCTGGATAGTAGTATTAGCAATCCCTTTTGCACTACTATGGACATTTTTGAGTAAGAAAAAAGCAAACCCTAATTCGGCTATCAAATTTGGTTTAGGAATGCTATTTCTGGGATTAGGGTTTCTAATTTTTGGAATGTCTGCTCAAGAAGTTGATGAATACGCAAGAACACCAATGTTTTATTTGATTTTTGGATACCTTGTCCTAACCGTCGGAGAATTATTCTTATCCCCAATTGGACTTTCTAAAATAACCGAATTATCACCAGTAAAATATGTTACCTTCATTATGGGGGTTTGGTTTTCGGCAAATTTCTATGGACATTTTTTTGCAGGAAAAATAGCAAAACTTACCACTGTAAAAGAGGGAGAAGCCAGTATTTTTTCAGAAGGCCTCTCGGGAACCATAAGTGAGACTATTACAGGATTATCTAATACATTGGTAGAGGGTAATAATACAGAAGCTTTTCAGCAATTATATTCTTATGTGTCTGTATATGCCAATTTTGGTGTTATTACAATGGGAATAGGAGTGGTAGCAATTATGATCTCACCACTTATTAAAAAATTAATGGTAGGTATACACTAATACATAAACCGGATTAAAGTTGAATTTTTAAAATAAAACTCGCAGAAGTTGTTGTGTTGAAAATACAAAGGCCTTCAGGATCATGATCCTGAAGGCCTGTTTCATTATAGAAACATAAGTAATTATGATTTAAATTTGGTGGTGATTTTTGTTTCGGTCTCTGTATCATCTTCTTTTGCATCTACAAGTTCAATGATGTGATCATCATCAAATTTTCCATCTTTTTTCAGAATAAACACAGGAACAGGAAGTAAAGAAGCCATTATAATAAGTAAGACCAAGGCTAAGCGCCTCAACGTTTTTTTGAACTTTTTCATTTCTGGGAATTAATAATACCTATTCGTTTCTTTTTGTAAGAAATAAACAAGTTGTTAGTAGATTATTTGTAAACCGTATAGGTGATAGGTGGATAAGATGTTATCCTATAAAATTGAAATGAAAAACATCTTCTTTATCGTTGTAAGAAGAATTGTATTGAGTGTTGATTATTTTATGTTTGTGAAACAAACGAATAAAAAAAGATTGATTTTTTTTAATAACCCTGTTAAGCTTAGTGTGGTTTATTGATAAGAGAGTCAGGTATTTGTATTCGATATATGGAGAATCACTGCTTTTTTCTGGATCAATAACATTGCTAAAAAAAATAATGTTTTGAGGCGAAGCAGACCCTTCTGGTGAAACCAGTAATTCAATAGTTTCTTTAAAATCAACAGGCTGGGTATAATTAGAATACCCTCCAATATGTGTTAAAAGAATAAATACCCCTAACCATTTAAGAGTAAGAAAACTTAAATATGTACCTGTGCGATTTTGCATATCAATACAAATTTACGATTTTTTAACCAGGATAAGATGATATGATATTACAATGATGATTATATATAGTTGTCAATATAGGACAATACTATAACCTGCTATATTTCATAAATTTGTACTGTGAATAAGAAAGATGAATATGTAAAGAGGATGCAAAGCACAGCCTTGTATCTTCGAGAGAATTTCAATAAAAATTTTGAGATTAAAAAACTCGAAGAGGTCTCTAATTTCTCATATCGAAACTTACAACGCATCTTTAAAGGATACTATAAAGAAACTATTGGAGCCTATATTACCAGGCTTAAAATAGAAAGTGGAGCAAAAATGCTTTTATATCAAAACCAGACAATATCACAAATTGCAATAGAAGTGGGGTATTCTGATTTACAGGCGTTTAGTAAAGTTTTTAAAAAGCACTTTGGAATTTCTCCACAGGAGTATAAAAGCAAAAAAGAAGACATCCTAACGTCGATAGTAAAGAATACTAAAGTAGCAATGAGTTTTTATGAAGAGAGAATAATCAACTTGTCAGAACAAAAGGTTTTTTATAAAACGATCATGGCAGACTATTATAGTGATAAAATTGAAAATGTTTGGGATGAATTACATGATGAAGCTATAAGGTTAGAGGTGAATATATCTGAATCAGAAACTATTGGGATTATTTGGGACGAACCATTAATATCAGAAGCAATTCGATGTAATTATGATGCTTGCTTTACATTACCTCAAGACTGTGATTTTAAGAATAAATTTAGTATAAAAGTTTTGCCAGAACAAACATATGCAGTTTTTACACATTATGGATCTTATGCCTCACTGCAAAAGACTTATGATAAGATTTTTGGAAATTGGATATTAAGTACAAAGTATGAAGTGTCTGAATCCCCTTTTTTAGAATTGTATAAAATAAATAGCATGCATAGCGATGATCCCAAGGATTATGTAACAGAAATATATATCCCCGTAAAATGATAATACCAAATATTAAAAGCAATCAAATGAAACTTATAACCTTTATTATAACATTAATGGTAAGTGCAAATTCTTGTAATAAAGATGATAATTCTATGTCAAATCAAAAGCAGGAAATTACAGTCGCCTATATCAACGGAACTATTTTTACTGTAAACCCGGAACAGGTATGGGCAGAGGCTATAATTGTTGAAGGAAATAAGATAATCTATGTGGGAAATACTGATAAAGCTTTAGCACAGATAAGTAAAGATACAGAAGTAATAGACCTTAAAAGAGCTACAGTAATACCAGGAATACATGATGTACATATGCATCCATTAGAAGCTTCATCAGAAAATTTTAAGTTTATTTTAAAAGAAGGTAATGATCCCGAAAATTATGCGTCCGCAATTCGTAAAGCATTACTTGATTTTCCTGATGAAGAATGGCTTTTGGGCTGGGGAGTAGATTTGTATACTCTTCTTGAAGCCAAACGTTCTCCTATAGATATTTTGGATGATATAAGTAGCACCAGGCCTATTGCAATTATGGAGCGTACTTCTCATTCTATTTGGGTAAATTCTAAAGCATTAGAAATAGCAGGAATAGATATTAATTCAGAAAACCCAACAGGAGGAATTTATATGAGAGACGAAAATGATAAGCTTAATGGAATTCTGATAGATAATGCAGGAAATCTTATTTTAGATATGGCCCTGACTCCTACAAGTCAAACTAAAGAAAATGATTATAACGGTTTAGTAAATTTTGCATTACCAGAGTTAGCTAAAAATGGAATAACCTCTATTTGCGATGCACGAACCTATTGGAAAAGAGATCATCATACCATATGGAAACGAGTAGAAAAAGAAGGAAAACTTTCTGCTCGAGTTAATTTAGGACTATGGGGATACCCTATGCAGGATGATGAGTCACAAATATCATCACTAAAATCATTATATGAAAATGATAGTAATAGTCTTTTAAAAATAAACCAAATCAAGCTATACAGTGATGGAATAGTTCATAATACAACGGCGGCAATGCAAGAAGAGTACCGAATAGATCTTTTTCAGGAATCGAAGAATAACGGGTTGAGTTATTTTACTCAAAACCGAATAACAAGTTATATTCAGCAATTAGAAAATGTAGGGTTTGATTTTCATATTCATGCTATTGGAAATAGGGGAGTCAAGGAATCTTTAAATGCAATAGAAACAGCAAGTAATGGTTCAGGAAGACATAGAATTACACATGTTGAAATAGTAACCCCATCAGATTTAACACGTTTTTCTCAATTAAATGTAACAGCAGATTGTCAGGTTGCAGGTGATTTTACACAACCAGATCAATGGGATGAGAATGTAGAACTTATAGGAAAGGAGAGTTCGCAAAATCTGATTCCTATAAAGAGTTTAAAAGAAGCCGATGCCAGAATTACATTAAGTAGTGATTGGGATGTGAGTAGTATAAACCCATTTGTAGGAATGCAAAATGCGGTAACCCGTTTTCCGCAAAATATAACCATAGAAGAAGCTGTAAAAGCATATACCTTTAATGGGGCTTATGTTATGCGACAGGAGACAGAAGTAGGGTCTATTGAAGTAGGAAAGAAAGCGGATTTTGTAGTGCTAAATCAGAATATTTTTTCTGTAGATCCTAATAGAATTGCTACTACCAAAGTGGATATGACTGTATTTGATGGAGAGGTAATTTTTGAAAGAAAATAAAAAACCAGGAATCATGGGTGTTGTCGGCTCAAACAACTTCAAATTAAGTTTGTATATAAAATTGATTTGTAATCTTATCATGCTGTATGAGCTTTTGACAAAAAAGCTTACTTTTGTAAATTCTACAGATTAGGAAGAATACACTATGATTGATAAATTAAATATTGTAAAGCAACGATTTGATGAAGTGAGTGATTTAATCATTCAACCAGATATTATTGCAGATCAAAAAAAATACGTACAGCTTAATAAAGAATACAAAGATCTTAGGGCCCTTATGGATGAAAGAGAGCGATATATAGAGCTCACTGACAATCAAAAGGAAGCCGAGGAAATTATTGCTGATGGCAGTGATGCAGAGATGGTAGAAATGGCCAAAATGCAGTTAGAAGAAGCTAAAGAAGAATTACCTGGTTTGGAAGAAAAAATTCGTTTTATGCTTGTGCCAAAAGATCCAGAAGATGCTAAGAACTGTGTGGTAGAAATTCGCGCAGGAACGGGAGGGGATGAAGCGAGTATTTTTGCAGGAGATTTATTTAGAATGTATACTAAATATTGTGAAGGTAGGGGATGGAGTACTAGTGTGGTTGACCTTAATGAAGGAACCAGTGGTGGTTACAAAGAAATTATTTTTGAAGTCAATGGTGAAGATGTTTATGGGGTATTAAAGTTTGAAGCAGGTGTGCATCGTGTACAACGGGTTCCCCAGACCGAAACACAAGGTCGAGTACATACCAGTGCTGCAACCGTAATGGTTCTGCCTGAAGCTGAAGAATTTGATATCGAGTTGGATATGCAAGAAGTACGTATTGAACGTACTACTTCTACAGGACCAGGAGGACAGTCTGTGAATACGACGTATTCGGCAATTAAATTACATCATGAGCCTACAGGAATGATTGTAAGTTGCCAGGATCAGAAATCATCACATAAAAACCTCGAAAAAGCATTAAAAGTATTGCGTTCTCGATTGTATGATATGGAATTGGAGAAGAAGCAAGCTGCTGATTCTGAGAAACGAAAAAGTATGGTGTCATCTGGAGATCGTTCTGCAAAAATTAGAACTTATAACTATCCACAAGGAAGAGTTACTGATCACCGTATTGGTCTAACACTATATGATTTAGGTAATATTATAGATGGAGATATTCAGAAAATCATCGATGAACTTCAGTTGGTAGCGAATACAGAAAAACTAAAAGAATCTAACGAGATTTTTTAAAAATAAAATTGAATGTATAAAAAAAGCCGATGTATTTTACATCGGCTTTTTTTATGTTATTGTCCCGTCCTGAAATAAGTTGACACAAAATTGACTTATTTATGAAAGATTCAGGAAACACTAACAAGAAGCGTACTCAACGCGATTACAATTTAGGTTTTAAATTGGGAGTGGTATCCCAAGTAGAAAAAGGCGAGATGACCTATAAACAAGCCCAGAAGGCTTATGGTATCCAGGGAAGAAGTACTGTTTTGGTTTGGTTACGAAAACATGGTACCTTAGACTGGAGCAAGCCAATTCGTTATCACATGCCAAAATCTAAAGAGACTCCAGTCCAAAAGATCAAACGTTTAGAGCGAGAATTATCGGATGAGAAGTTGAGAAATAAGATTCTTAACACTATGATTGATATCTCTGATCAACAGTATGGCACTTCTATCAGAAAAAAGTTTTCTCCCAAACCATCCACCGAATCAGACAAGACCATCGATTAAGCTTATCGCGTTGTTGTCGATTGTTTGGGATCACAAGACAAGCTGTCTATCAATTAGAAAAACGTAAAGCTAAAAGAGCAGAAGAACTTGTTCAAATAGGAGAATTAGTTCGATCTATAAGAATGGAGATGCCAAGATTAGGCACTCGTAAGCTATATTATTTACTGAAAGTAGAGATATCCAAATTAGGTATAAAAATGGGTAGAGATGCACTTTTTAATTACTTAAGATCTGAACACCTGTTGATACGACCAAAGAAAAATTATACAAAAACCACAAACTCTAAGCACTGGCTTAGAAAACACCCTAATTTGATGAAAGACAGTAAAGCTTCAAGGCCAGAAGAATTTTTTGTTAGTGATATTACTTATATCAAAAGCAGAGAACGTACTCATTATTTATCTCTAGTTACAGACGCCTATAGCCGAAAGATTATGGGATATCAACTCAGTGATGATATGAGTGCAGAAAATGTTGTAAAGGCAATCAAAATGGCAACTAAAAATAGAGTAACTAATAAACAGCTTATCCATCATTCTGATAGAGGATTACAATATTGTTCGATAGTTTATCAAAAAGAATTACAACTCAACAATATAATACCATCAATGACCGATGGATATGATTGTTATCAGAATGCTTTGGCAGAAAGAATTAATGGTACGCTAAAAGGAGAATTTTTAATATATACTTGTGAAAATGGTAGAGAACTAAAGCAACTCATCAAAGAATCAATTTACACCTATAATAACAAAAGACCGCACTTCAGTCTTAATTATAAAACTCCTAACTTTATACACAACAAAAAAACCATTGAAGCTAGATTCAATGGTTTGAATTAAATTATTAAAAAACTGTCAACCTATTTTAGGACGACTCATATTTCATCTGTTTAATTAATTCCGGTTCTATTTCTTGATCGTATTACAAAATACAAACCAACAATAATAAAAGGAATGCTTAACCATTGACCTGTTGATAGTAGACCTAAAGCGTTTTCAAAACCTCCTTGGCTTGATTTAACGTATTCTACAATAAAGCGTACTGTAAATATTAGAATTAAATACATTCCGAAAAGAAACCCACTATTATTTCGTTTATCTGTTTTCCAGTAGATCAACCATAAGATAATGGATACAAATATATATCCAAAAGCTTCATATAATTGAGCCGGATGACGATATGGAATAGCTTCTAGTAGATTAGAGAATTTAGGGTTTTCTACGATTGCAGAATACGCTTTATTAACGCTATCCATTCCCGTCTCTTTCAAAGCTTCTCTTTTGCTTAAACCATCGCGTATAAACTTTACTCCAAAAAAAGAATCGCCAGATTCTTTTCCAATAATCTCAGAGTTAAAAAAATTACCTAATCGAACAAAAATACCTCCAAATGCAGCCGGAATAGTAACTCTGTCTAGAACCCAAAGCGGATGTTTATGTAGGATTTTTTTAGAATAATAATACATTGCAATTATAAAAGCAATAGCGGCTCCATGACTCGCTAATCCTTGAAAACCTATAAATTCAAATGCCGGCTTAAACCTGAAAGGCAAAAGAATTTCTAAAAGATTGTTCTTGTAATAATCCCAGTCATAAAAAAACACATGTCCTAATCGGGCACCTAATAATGTACCAATAACAGCATATATAAATACAGAATCTAGCTTTTCCATAGAGACATTCTCTCGGATATAGATTTTCTTCATTAGATACCAGCCTAATGTAAAGGCAATTACAAACATTAAGCTGTAAAAACGAATAACAAAAAAGCCGAGATCTATTCCTTCAACTGGATTCCAGGTAATTTTTGTAAATATCATGCGTGAGTTTTATTTTTTAAAAGTAAATATAAGTATTTATATGAGAAACGTATTACACATTTATATATTGAGAAAATGACCGAACGTTTTATGAATACAATCATTATGAACGTATTTTTTTCATTCATTTTTTAATTGATTCGTTCTCAACATCAGGAACCGGATCATAGCCACTGCCTCCCCAGGGGTGACAGCTAAAAATACGTTTAATTGAAAGCATTCCTCCTTTAAAAAGCCCATGTTTTTGTAATGCTTCGAGGGTATAATGCGAACAAGTAGGTTGATAACGACAGGTAGCCGGAGTTAATGGTGATATCAGGTTTTGATATAGCTTAACCAATACCACAAATGGAAATATTAAAATTTGTTTTATAGTCGTCTTAAAAGCCAAAACGATTTAATTTAATGAAAAACTAGTGCCATCTCGGCCATCCTTAAGTTGAATACCAATTTCTATAAGTTCATCCCTTATTTTATCACTAGTAGCAAAATCTTTATTGGCTCTTGCTTCTGCTCTTAGGTTAATCAATAATTCTACAGTTCCAGAAAGCTTATCACTTATATCTGAAGCAGTTTCATTTATATTCACTAATCCAAGAACATCAAATACAAAACCATGTATGGTTTTACGCAATAATTCAAGATCTGCTGCAGAAATTGTAGCCTTTTGTTCTTTAATTGTATTAATAAACTTAACAGCATCAAATAACTTAGCAATTAGGATAGGACTGTTAAAATCATCGTTCATCGCATCATAGCATTCCTGTCTCCAGGCTTGTATATTAAATCCTTTGGTAGCAGAACTAACTGATAGTGAATCGATAGCTTGTATGGCATCTATTAATCTGTAAAATCCCTTTTCTGAAGCTTCTAATGCATCATTAGAAAAATCCAGGATACTTCTGTAATGTGCCTGAAGCATAAAAAACCGAACAATAGTAGGGTCAAATGGCTTATCTAAAAAATCATTGTTTCCCGAAAACAATTCTCCCGGAGAGATAGTATTTCCAGTTGATTTAGACATTTTTTTGCCATTAAGAGTAAGCATATTGGCATGCATCCAATAATTAACAGGGGTTTGACCACAAGCGGCTTCGCCCTGTGCAATTTCACATTCGTGATGAGGGAATTTTAAATCCATTCCTCCTCCATGAATATCAAATCGTTCACCTAGATATTTGGTGCTCATTACAGTACATTCTAAGTGCCAACCTGGGAAACCATCACTCCATGGCGATGGCCAACGCATAATGTGTTGAGGTTCTGCTTTTTTCCAAAGTGCAAAATCCTGAGGATTTTTTTTGTCACTTTGAGCAGATAACTCCCGGGTATTTGCAATCATATCCTCGAGATTACGCCCACTTAACTTCCCGTAATTGTTAGTTTCATTAAATTTTTGAACATCAAAATATACAGAACCATTGGATTCATATGCAAAACCATTACCAATGATGGTTTTGATAATCTCAATTTGTTCTACGATATGCCCCGTTGCTGTAGGTTCTATACTTGGCGATATTGCATTAAATTTAGACATAACATTATGAAAATCTAATGTATATCGCTGAACGATTTCCATGGGCTCTAACTGTTCTAATCGTGCTTTTTTTGCAACTTTATCTTCACCTTCATCTGCATCATTTTCAAGATGACCAGCATCCGTAATATTTCTAACATAGCGAACTTTATACTCCAAATGTCTTAGGTATCTAAATACTAAGTCGAAAGAAATAAATGTACGACAGTTTCCTAAATGTACATTGCTATAAACCGTAGGGCCACATACATACATACCTATATTACCTTCTGTAATAGATTTAAATGTTTCTTTTTGACCTGAAATAGAATTATAAATTTTTAATTCCTGAGTTTTATACAACGAAGTTGCTGCCATAATGTAGAGTGATGCTTATGATTTTGTTGAAAATAAAATTAAAAGGTAGTGTCTAATTTGATATAATCTAAAAATTCTCTTTTTACAGATTGCTCTTTAAATTTACCACCGAACTCACTAGTAACGGTACTGCTTTCTATGTCTCTGATTCCTCGTGAATTTACACATAAATGCTTTGCATCGATAACACAAGCTACATCCTTTGTTCCTAGGACTACTTGTAAATCTTGAACAATTTGCATAGTCAGGCGTTCCTGTACTTGTGGGCGTTTTGCATAATAATCAACAATACGATTCATTTTGGATAACCCAACGACAGTGCCATTAGATATATACGCCACATGAGCCCGACCAACTATAGGAAGTAAATGATGTTCGCAAGTAGAATATACAGTAATATTTTTCTCTACCAGCATCTCTCCATATTTGTAATGATTGTCAAATGTAGAGGCATCAGGTTTTCTTTGAGGATGAAGGCCTGAAAAAATTTCATTTACAAACATTTTTGCTACACGTTGAGGAGTACCTTTAAGACTATCATCGGTTAGATCTAGTCCCAAAGTTTCCATAATATGTTTTACATCTTCTTTAATCAAAGCAATTTTTTCGGTATCACTAAGTTTAAAGGCATCTTCTCTAAGAGGAGTGGTAGCGCTAGTAGCTACATGATTATCACCTAGCGCTTCAATAGCTTCAAGGGCCTTGTCAATTTTCACACTTCAAAATTTTATAATTTATCAAAATTCTCACAAAAAAATAGTAAAGCAAAAAAAGTCATGCATAGAAGTATTTCTTAGCCAATTCTTACTTTTTTGTTTTTTTTGTAACATAAATAGAACAGTATTAATTAATACCTTCTATATTATGGTGTGCAAAGATACGATTTTGTTGTTTTACTTAGTAAAAGCTATGTTAAACAATTGTAGATATTAGTTTTCTTGGAGAAGTTCTGTATATTTAAGTCCCAAATTGAACTGTAACACACGAAAAATAAAGTTTTAACGTTATATGAAAATGGCAAAAGGATTACCTCAAATTTTGTTGCTTTTTAGCATTCTTGTTTTTAAAAGTACTTTTTTTTATGCTCAGGACTTTGATGTAGCTTGTAGAGCTGCTCAACCTTTTTGTTCTGATGCTTCTTTAGAATTGACCTTCCCTAATGTAACTGGTGATATGGATGGCCTTGGTGAAGTAGGTTGTTTAAATACGACTCCTAATCCAGCATGGTACTTTATTCGTATTGATCAACCAGGAGAATTGATTTTTGATATCCAGCAATGGGTTGATGGTAATGATAATAGTAATTTAGATAGAGGAGAAAGGCAACTTGATGTAGATTTTATTGCCTGGGGACCTTTTACCACCTCATTTGTGAATTGTGATATTCTCTCTCAGGGATGTGATAATAATGGGGACGGAGATAATATACGTCCAGCAGAATGTGTAAATAATGTCGATGATCCAGATTATTATATTAATAATATGGACAATACTAATATTGTGGATTGTAGTTATGCAAGAACGCCAGATGATGATATTTATATAGAGACACTAACGATACCTAATGCTCAATCTGATGAGTACTATATTATTCTAATTACTAATTTTGCAGATGAGGCAGGAGTTATTCAACTTCAGCAAACCAATCTTAATGAAGATAATGCAGGAACTACAGATTGTAGTATTTTAGAACCAGGTGTAGGACCTGATATTGCGACATGTGGTGAATTTCCGATTACTATAGAAGGAAGATTTCCTAGAGCTGTAACCTATCAATGGGCTAGAGCAGATGTAGGGACTACTAATTTTGTAAATGTTCCGGGTCCTCCTGGAGTAATACCATTTTTAGAAGTTACTACAGAAGGAGTGTACCAATTGAGAGGTTTTGATGAAACGGGAACCGAAGTTCCGGATTCTCCAGATGATTTGGTGGTTCTGGATGTTTCAGATGCTGTTGTTTCTGTAGGGTATTCTATCGCAGAAGAATCTTTTGCAGGTGGGTATACGATTACAGCAGAAGTAGTAGCTGCTCCTGATGTAGAAGCTGCAGGGTTTGATGATTTTGAGTATAGACTTGACCGAGATATAGGGAATGGTTTTTTAGAATATAGACCTTTTCAATCTTCTCCCGTATTTTCTAATGTTCCTCCAGGAGATTATTTTGTTACGGCCAGATATGCAAACTGCCCTGCCAGTGAAGAAATATCTGATGTTATTATGATTTTAGGATATCCTAAATATTTTACACCAA
Source organism: Aquimarina macrocephali (assembly GCF_051627225.1). Lineage (NCBI taxonomy): Bacteria > Pseudomonadati > Bacteroidota > Flavobacteriia > Flavobacteriales > Flavobacteriaceae > Aquimarina > Aquimarina macrocephali. The sequence continues at coordinate 456,618 of NZ_CP151795.1, read as the reverse complement.
ATGGTGATGGTTTTCACGATACCTGGAGTCTGATTAATATCGAAGGCCAGCCTACAGCACAGATTTATATATTTGATAGATATGGTAAGTTGCTAAAACAACTAAGAGCCGGAGGTCCGGGATGGGATGGTACTTATAACGGAAAAAATATGCCTTCTTCAGATTATTGGTTTAGAGTAGAATTTAATGAACCCAGAGATCCGAATATGCGTCGGAGAGTTTTTGCTGGTAATTTTTCATTAATACGATAAAATACTTTTATATAAAAAAACCGAGATTATAGTATCTCGGTTTTTTGTTGTTGTATAAGGTAAATATTATTCTAAAAATTCATACCAAAAGTAAATGTAAGGTTTTGGGTATGACTATCTACAAGAGTAGTGTTATTAAAACCAGAATTAGGATAAAATTGCTCGGTATGTTCTTGTTCACTGTAATCATAAGCAATATCAATTTTAAATTTTCCAAAAGAATACCCTGCTCCAAAAGAATATCCTGTTTTTTCTCCAAGAATCAAATCATTTTTATAAGGACTCTCTTCAAAACGATATCCGCCTCTAATGCTCCAGTTTTCAACCCTCCATTCGGTACCAAGTCTTATGGTAGAGACGGCTTGTAAATTGTCATTAATCTCTCGATTAAGATTAGAGAAGCTAATATTTTCATCAGAGCTTAGTTTTGTTGTAGAATAATCTTTGTAAGAATAATCCAGACTGATTAAGCCATGTTGTTTGAATAATATAGCAATACTACCTGTCGCTTTTGCTGGTGTACGTAATTTATATTCAGGAAAAACATTGATAACATCAGGATCTACAATGGATCTTCCGTCTGCATCGCTAAATGTTTCTAGGCGTTGAGTGGTCTCTTCTTCGATATAATACCAGGTAGGTGATTCAAAAGAAGCTCCTAAACGAATCATTTCAGAAACTTTGGCAATTCCACCAACTTGAGCAGAAAACCCTCCACCGGTAGTGGATAATTTATTGGTAAATGTTACTTCATTAACATTACTGCCGGCATTGTTATTTCCTTCAAAAAACTCGGTAACTCTATCATAATTAATAAAGTGCGAGTTTATATTGAGTCCTACATAAAAAGTTTGATTAATTTGTGCGCCTCCATTTAAAGTGAATTTTCCATTTAGACCAGTGCTTTCATGATAATATTCCTGGTCAAAAACGCCAGGTGCAATATTCGAAAAATAAGAAGTGTTGTCAGGGTTATTAACATCGGTTGCTTCTATGACAAAGGCTTCACGGCCTAAGAAAGCTTGCTGAGTAGCATATCCTTCAGATTCTCCAAGAAAACTATAAAGTTGATCTACAGATTCTCCTGCTCTTCTTGAAATCAAATCCAGAGGGAGTCCTTGTGCTTCAGAAAGAAAAAAGTTATCGATTGAATTAGAACTTCTTCCTAGGGCAACAAATTCATTAGCGTTATTTGCAGTTTGATCATAGGCTAGTCCTAATGAAAGTTTATTAATAATCGATTCATCATTGTAATGATCGAAAACAAAAACTGCTCCTACTTGATTAAAATTTAAGTTTCTAGAATCACGATTAGTTAAACGATCAGAATAGTTTGCGTCGTTATCTATATGGGTTGTAGAAAGAGTAACTGAGCCATGAGGATTCAGAAAAACTGCTGATCCTGCCGGGTTAATTTGCAGAGCAGATAAATCTCCCCCTAGAGCACCAAAAGCACCACTCATAGCTCTATAACGTGCAGTACCAAGGATATCTTGTTGTGAATAACGTAATGCATCAGTAATATCTTGAGCACTCAAAAAAGACATAGACAGTATACCTATGAATAAGAATAGCTTTTTCATCAATTTTTTAAATTTTGAATTACAGAATACCCCAAAAATAAATAAGATATTCGGGAAAGTTATCTAACAATTGTTTTTTTAGGTTAGAATTAAGGTTTTTAGTTTCTTCCGCGACTTCTGCTTCTGCTACCACCACGACTTCCGCTGCTTCTAGATCTGCTACTGCTGCTTCTTGCCGAAGAACCACTACTACGAGGAGCGCTACTTCTTGAGTACCCAGAACTTCGACTTCTTGATGAACTGTTCGATGAAGGAGAATATCCTCTGCTTCTGGTTGAAGAATTACTTCTTGATCTTGTCGTCGTTGTAGGGCTAGAGTATCTTGTAGAATTATTTCTTCCTACAGAAGATGATCGTGAACGAGAATATGTGTTATTTGAAGACCTCGATCTGTTATAATAGTTATTTGTTGAAGATCGTGTTCTTCTGGCAGCATTAACTCTTCTGTTAGCATACCCTTGTCTGCTTCTGCTATAGTTTGATGCTTTTCGTGATCTGGTACTGTAACTTGAATTGTATGCTCTGCGACTTCTAGTAGAATATACGTTTCTTGAACCTCTGTTATAGGCTAGATACCTACTTCTTCCATAGTATGGATATCTGTTGTAATAAGGACGATAATAACCTCTGTAGTAACCGGCATAACCTCCATAAGAGTAAGGAGGGCAATAGTATCCGCCATACCAGTATGGATTGTTCCAGCCAATTCCCCATCCAGGGCCATTCCATCCCCATCCATTGCCGTACCAGCCATTCCATCCCCATCCAGGGCCCCAGTTATTCCAGCCGGTATTGTAAAGATTAACGCTGATTTCAGTAGGATTACTGCCCCATGCTGGTTGTCCAACTTCATAGTTTAATGCAGTAGCAGTAGTATCTGCTACATCATATCCTTCGCTAGAATAAGAATCAATGTCGGTAAAAATTACATCTTGCTCAATTGCTGTATCGATTTGTGCAGATTTTTCAGAAAAATAACTAGAATAATAATTAGATTTTTCATCTGTATTATTAGGTTGAGTCTCAAGATTTTTTTGGCTTCCTGCGTCACTATAAATACCATCTCTATAAGGAGTATATTCATAAGAACCACAAGACGTCAACATAATGATGGCAGCCAAAAGTAAAAAACCTATAGCTCCACTTCTCTGAAAATAATTTTTAAGTCGCATATCTTCTTATTTTATTGTTGAACATTACAAATTTAGTTAGTTTTGCGCTAACTAAATTATATTTAACAGAGCCACAACATTTGTGCCAAATAGAAGTTTATGAGCAAGAATTTAACAAAGCGTAGTGAAGATTATTCAAAATGGTATAACGAATTGGTTGTCAAGGCTGATCTGGCCGAGAATTCGGCAGTAAGAGGATGTATGGTGATTAAGCCGTATGGTTATGCTATTTGGGAAAAAATGCAAGCAGAATTAGATAAAAAATTTAAAGAAACAGGGCATCAAAATGCTTATTTCCCATTATTTGTGCCTAAAAGTTTGTTTGAAGCAGAAGAAAAAAATGCAGAAGGATTTGCTAAAGAATGCGCTGTAGTTACTCATTATAGATTAAAAACTGATCCTGAAGACAGTTCTAAACTGGTTGTAGATCCTAAAGCTAAGCTAGAAGAAGAGTTGATTGTACGTCCAACTTCTGAAGCTATTATTTGGAATACATATAGAGGATGGATACAATCATATAGAGATTTACCGCTATTAATTAATCAATGGGCTAATGTGGTGCGATGGGAAATGCGTACCAGGTTGTTTCTTAGAACGGCAGAGTTTTTATGGCAAGAAGGACATACAGCTCATGCCACAAGGCAAGAGGCAATTGCTGAAACAGAACAGATGAATAATATATATGCAGATTTTGCAGAGCAATTTATGGCTATTCCTGTGATAAGAGGAAGAAAAACAGAGAGTGAGCGTTTTGCAGGAGCAGAAGATACGTATTGTATCGAGGCACTAATGCAGGATGGGAAAGCGTTACAAGCAGGTACTTCACACTTTCTTGGGCAGAATTTTGCAAAGGCTTTTGATGTGAAATTTACTTCAAAAGAAGGTAAGCTAGATTATGTTTGGGCGACTTCGTGGGGAGTTTCTACTCGTTTGATGGGAGCTTTAATTATGACTCATAGTGATGATAATGGTTTGGTGTTACCACCTAATTTGGCTCCTATTCAGGTAGTAATTGTTCCTATATATAAAGGAGAAGAGCAATTACAGCAAATTTCTGAAGTTGCAAATGAATTGGTTGCTGATTTAAGATCTAAAGGAGTTTCTGTTAAGTTTGATAATAGAGATACGCACAGGCCTGGAGCCAAATTTGCTCAATACGAACTACAAGGAGTTCCTCTTAGGATTGCAATTGGGCCTAAGGATTTAGAAAAAGGGACTGTAGAGCTTGCTCGACGAGATACATTAACAAAACAGTTTGTTTCTAAAGATGAGGTTGTTGTAACTATAGAATCATTACTTGTAGAAATTCAGGAAAGTTTGCATCAAAAAGCAGCTCAATATAGAGATGAACATATTACAGAAGTAAATTCTTTTGATGAATTTAAAGATGTTTTAGAGAATAAAGGAGGATTCATCTCGGCACATTGGGATGGTTCTGCAGAAACAGAACAAAAGATAAAGGAGCTTACTAAGGCTACGATACGATGTATTCCTTTTGATGCAAAAGAAGAAGATGGGGACTGTGTGTATAGTGGTAAGCCATCGAAAATCAGAGTGTTATTTGCTAAGGCTTATTAAGGTTTTAGAAAAAAATAAAATAACACTTGCAGCATTAAAAAATAGTTGTATTTTTGCATCCGCAATTAGACAACATGGCCCGTTCGTCTATCGGCTAGGACGCCAGGTTTTCATCCTGGTAAGAGGGGTTCGATTCCCCTACGGGCTACAATAATGAAATTAATTGCAAATTTAAAGTGAAAGCTATAAATTTGCAATCCTTGAAAAGGGAAATGGCCCGTTCGTCTATCGGCTAGGACGCCAGGTTTTCATCCTGGTAAGAGGGGTTCGATTCCCCTACGGGCTACAAATTTTATAGTAAGAAATTTAATAGAAGAGAGATGGCAAATCATAAGTCAGCATTAAAGAGAATAAGAAGTAATGAGACAAAGCGTCTTAGAAACAGATATCAGCATAAAACTACACGTAATGCTATAAAAAAGTTACGTGAGTCTGATAAGAAAGAAGCGGAGACTTTGTTTCCTACTGTTGTTTCTATGCTTGATAAGTTAGCTAAGAATAATGTTATTCATAAGAATAAAGCTGCTAACTTAAAATCACAATTAGCAAAACACGTAGCTGCGCTTTAAGTAGTACGTTTTTTATATAATATATAAGCTTTTCCATAATATGGAAAGGCTTTTTTTTGTTTTCTAAATAAAACGAAAATATAGATGATGTAGGGGGTACTGGTTATTAATGCTGAATTCTTATTTTATTTACTTTTGTTTTTTTCTTCTATCCATCGAGACATGAATTCTGTGCTTCGTAGTGTGTGATACTGTAGTAAATTGCCTATGAAATTTTTGGCACGATGTTTATTAAGGTTTTTTTGAAGTTTAGAAACCTGATCCAGAAATGGGTTGCAGAAGATTTCTTCCTGAAATCGTGTATTTGTAATCTCTATTCCGTTTTGTTGTGATTGCTGCCAAAGGGTTTCGTTATTGTATAATCTTACGGCTGCTTTGGTAAATTCTGAGGGATCATCGGTTATAAAACCGTTCCAGTCAGATTCCTCATCGAGCATTCCTTCTGCTCCTATAGAGGTTGTTATGCTTGGTGTGCCACAAAGCATGGCTTCTGCAAGTTTTCCTTTAATTCCTGCTCCAAATCGCAATGGAGCAAGGCAAACACGTGCTTGTGACATTATTTCTTTTGCATTTTTTGCCCACCCTTTGATGTAAAATCCTTCTTTGGGATTGTGCAGCTGTGTTGCCTTTGGAGGGGGGTATGCCCCATAAATATGTAATTCTGATTCTGGAAGCTCTTTTCTGATTAATGGCCAAATGGTCTCTTTAAGGTGTAGTACGCTGTTCCAGTTAGGTTCATGACGAAAGTTTCCTATCGTAACAAAATGTTTCCTGTTTTTGTACCCAGGCCATTCTTTTTTTGTTTCTGTAGTGATAGGTTTAAACAGAAATGGTAAATAGAATAATAAATCCTTGTCTATTTTAAAGGTTTCTTTAAGAAGTTTTATTTCAAAATCAGAAATAATTAAAGAAAGGTCGCATCGATAGATGCTTGCGATCTCTCGTTTTGTAATGTCGTTTTGTAAAAGTTGATTACTGTTAAAAACCGTATTGCTTTTAAATGATTCTTGCCGTGTTTTTCTAAGGCTATGTAGGTCTTCTGTATTTAATATTTTTAATGCGTCGGGACAATGTTTTGAAACCCTCCATCCAAATTGTTCTTCTGTCATAAATCGATCAAACAGCACTATATTGGGTTGTTGTTCTATGATAAAATCATCAAAACTGGAGTTATTGAGTTCTATAGTTGTTTTAGAGATGTCTATGTTTTCGAGACTAATCATGTGCTCTGTTTCTGCTGCAGGACTGGCAAATGTGATTTTCCAGTCTTGAGTCTTGAATAGTGCTATAAGTTGCATCATTCTGCTCCCTGCTGCCGAAGAATTGGGTTCTGGCCAAACAAAGCCTATAATGAGGATGTGGTTCATTGTTTGTACAATCAAAAAAGCCTCAGTAAAACTGAGGCTATATATTATTTAACTATCTTTTTGCTATAATTTTGCAAAAAGCGCGTTCATTTTTTCTTTTTCTTCCTTTGCAAGTTCTTGATCAACTAAAATTCGACCACTGTGTTCGTCTGTAATGATTTTCTTGCGAGAAGCGATTTCCATCTGTACCTGAGGCGGAATAGTGAAAAATGATCCTCCAGAAGCACCTCGTTCTATTGGTACAACAGCAAGTCCATTTTTTACATTGCTACGTATTCTTTTATAAGCACTGATTAAGCGATCTTCGATTTCTTTTTGGTAATCTTCAGATTTAGAAATTAAAGCTTGCTCTTCTTTTTCAGTTTCAGCTAAAATAGCATCAAGTTCTCCTTTTTTATGAGAAAGGTGTGAGTCACGTTCACCAAGTTTTCCTTTGGTTTGGTCGATAATCTCGTTTTTTTGAATAATCTGAGCTTTGTGCTCTTTGATATGCTTTTCTGCTAATTGAATTTCTAACTCCTGAAATTCAATTTCTTTACTAAGTGAATTGTATTCACGATTATTACGAACGTTTTTTTGTTGCTCTCCGTATTTTTTGATCAGCGCTTTAGCTTCTTCAATTAAATTTTTCTTGCTACTAATACCTTCGGCGATAGTCTCAAGATCATTGTTTAGCTTTTCTAATCTTTTATTTAATCCGGCTACTTCATCTTCAAGATCTTCAACTTCTAATGGTAATTCTCCGCGTACGTTTCTAATCTCATCAACTCTAGAGTCTATTAATTGCAAGTCATATAAAGCTCTTAATTTTTGCTCAACAGTAACTTCTTTCTTTGCCATATTTTATATGTATTGAATTGGATTGGTATTTTTATCCGATAAAATGATTGCAAAATTACTGATTTTTTTTCTAAGATAACTAACAATTAGGTTTTTTGTGTATTGTTCGCTTTCATAATGACCAATATCGGCCAATATTAATCTACCTTCGGCTTCATAGAATTGATGATATTTTAAATCTGCGGTGATAAAAATATCTGCACCTGCGTGATGTGCATTAGTAATTGCAAAACTACCGCTGCCTCCTAAAACAGCTACTTTTTTGATGGGTTTGTTTAGTAATGCCGAGTGCCGGACACATCCTGTTTTGAAAACATTTTTGATATGTTTTAAAAAATCAAGCTCTTCTATTGGATTTGGTAGTTCTCCAATCATGCCCATTCCAATATTTTGATTTTTATTTTCGAGAGTAGTAATTTCATAGGCGACTTCTTCATAAGAATGATTCTCAAAAAGCGTTTTAAGGATTTTACTTTCACAATGTTTGGGGTATGTTACCTGAATCTGAGTTTCTTTTTCGCGATGTGTTTTTCCGATTTCACCAATTGAAGGCTTTGCAGTATCTAAAGCTCTAAATGTTCCTGTTCCTTCAGAAGAAAAACTACAATTGTCATAATTGCCAATGGTTCCAGCTCCTGCTTCAAATAGTTTGCTGCGGAGTATTTCAGCTTCAGCAATAGGAGCGAAGGTGACTAGTTTTTTAATATTTCCGCTTTGTGGGATAAGAATTTTACGATTCACAAGTCCTAATTGCTCACACATCATATCGTTTACACCATATATCGAATTGTCTAGCGCAGTATGAATGGCAAAAATGGCAATATCATTTTTGATAGCTTTCATTATTACTCGCTCTACATAGTTGCTACCATTAAACTTTTTGAGTCCCTTAAATACGATTGGGTGAAAGCTTATAATCAAATTACACTTGTTTTCTATAGCTTCATCTACTATGTTTTCCAGAGTATCCAGAGTTACCAGAATTCCTGTTACCACAGTTTCGGGACTACCAACCAATAAGCCAACATTATCAAAGTCTTCTGCGTATGCGATTGGAGCTAAAGTTTCAAGATGCTGTATAACCTCTTTTATTTGCATTATAATATGTTTTTGAATAAAAATTGAATGTAAAAAAACTTTTATCAATAATCAAAGTTTCGTTTTATACTTTTGTTGCAGTGATACATTGAAAATTTTAAACGTGTGAATTTACTGCGAAAAATACTTTTACCATTTGTTCCTTTTTATTTTCTGGCTACCTGGTTGAGAAATAAATTATATGATCTGGGGATTAAAAAATCTACAACATATGACTTTCCGTTAATAGTAGTAGGAAATCTAAGTGTAGGAGGAACAGGTAAATCGCCGATGATAGAATATTTAGTGACTTTGCTTAAAGATAAGATACCATTAGCAACACTTAGTCGGGGATATAAAAGAGAAACCAAAGGGTTTAAACTGGTTGATACGTCTTTTACTGCAAAACAAGTAGGAGATGAGCCGCTTCAGTTTAAAAGAAAATTTACAGATGTTGTAGTGGCGGTGGATGCTGATAGATGTAGTGGAATTTCTAATTTAAGATCATTAACACCCAAGCCAGAAGTAATTTTACTAGATGATGCTTATCAACATCGTAAGGTAAAAGCAGGGTTCTATATTTTGCTTACTGCTTATTATGATCTCTACTGTAATGATATTGTCTTACCTACAGGAAATTTAAGAGAACCGAAAAAGGGAGCTGACCGGGCTGATATTATTGTAGTTACAAAATGCCCCAATCCATTATCTTTTGAAGAAAGGAAAAGGATTACGGATAAACTAGCAATAAATTCCAATCAGGATTTGTTTTTTACCACTATTGATTACGGAAATAATATCGTAAATATTTCTGAAACAAAACCAATCAACTCCTTGCAAAATATCCACTTTACATTGGTAACCGGTATTGCTAACCCTACTCCTTTGTTAGATCATTATACTTCTTTAGGGTTGAAATTTGATCATATTAATTTTCCTGATCATCATAATTTTACAGATACTGAATTAAAAAAATTGAATACTCTAGAATTTATTATTACTACAGAAAAAGATTATGTGAGATTGGCTCCGGATATTTCTGAAAAGAAACTATGGTATCAGCCAATAGAAGTAAGGTTTATAGAAGGAGCTACTTCTTTTGATGATAAAATATTAAAGTTTATTGAAAAAAAATAAGACCCTTTTAAAGGGTCTTATTTTTTAATTCTGGCTAACTCAAATAAAGTTTATATTTATAAACTCGGTTAACCTTTTTCAAAAGCTGTGCCAAATCACGAGGCTGTGGCCTGTTTTTTTACCAATGCTTTGTGAAGTTTTGTAAAGAACTCTTCGGTTTTATATGGTTTTGGTATAATATCATTAAACCCATTATCATAGAATTCATCTAGATTATCATCCAGAGTAACTGCTGTTAATGCTATAATTGGAATTTCTTTGTTGAATTTTCTAATTTGTTTTGTAGCTTCAATTCCACTGATTCCTGGCATATGAATATCCATAAGAATGAGGTCGAAGGTGTTTTCTTTTGTTTTATTTACTGCAATATCACCATTATCGGCAACATCACATTTTATCTCATTCTTTTCTAAGATTTTTCTTGTAATTAATTGATTGATTTTATTGTCTTCTACCACCAATATGCGTTTATCAATCATTATACTGTAATCAATTTTCTTAGCCTCTTCGGTATAATTAGTGCTTTTGTCTTCAAAAATATCGAATTTAAGATCAAATAAAAATTTAGATCCCTTGCCCAATTCACTTTCTAGTTTGATTTCACTATCCATTAAGGATAACAAATTTTTCACTATCGATAACCCTAGACCTGTACCACCAAATTTTCTATTAATTTGTACAGAACCTTGAGTAAAGTTTTCGAAAATACTAAGTTGTTTCTTTTCTGATATTCCTACTCCATTATCTTCAATTTCAAAACTAAGTGAGACTTTGTTTTCAATTTGACTAATGGGTTTTACTCGTATCCAAATATCCCCGTTTTGCGTAAATTTTATAGAATTTCCGATAAGATTGATTAAGACTTGAGAAACTTTAAGAGGATCTCCTTTAAGTTTAGTCGGGATAGACTCGTCAAACTCGTAATGTAAATTATTATTTCTGTCTTTGGCAGATTTACCTAGAGCTATTAATACATCGTTTATTCGTTTTTTCAGATTAAATGATGTGTTCTCTAATTCTACCTTGTTTGCCTCAAGTTTATTGAGATCGAGAATATTATTAATTAATGACAAGAGATATTCTCCAGAAAATTTGAGAGAATTAAGATGTTCTTTTTGGTTAGGTGTAGGGCTTTCTTCAAGTAACAGATGTGTTAATCCTGTAACAGCATATAATGGTGTTCTTAACTCGTGTGTTATTGTAGAGAGGAATTGAACTTTGGCTTCACTAGCTCTTTCTGCATTCTCTTTTGCTAGTATAAGTTCTGTGTTTTTATTTTGTAATAATTCATTTGCTCTCGCTCTGAGATTATTATTTTTATAAAGAGAAAGAGTTAAAAGGGACAATATTGTTATTAAAGCAATACTTAGTATTGTGGTAAGACGTCCTAATTTTAAAGATCTTTGCTGTTGTATGTTTTCTTCTGTCAATTCTTCTATTAGAACATTGTTTTCATTTAGGTTTAATTTTGCGCCTGCTTCTTGAGCTATGATTTCTTTGTTGGTATTGAATAGAGCATCTTTTATTTTTTCGTGTGCTCTAAGGTTTTCAAGAGAAGCGGGATAATCTTCTTTTCGTTCATAGATCTGGCTATACAGTTCGAAACATTCTGATCGTATTTCTGCATACTCCATATCTTCACCAATCTTCATAGCCAAATCATTGGTTTTCATGGCTTCATCGGGCTGGTTTATTGATAATTGTGCTCTAGCTTTATTGGTGTAGAGTTTTGCTTTAAAATAATGCTGATCAAATGAATTTATAATAGGAAGTCCACTATTAAAGTGTTTTATAGCCAATTCGGGATTTTCTTGAGCAAGTGCTAAAAGTCCAAGGTTTAATTTTATAGGTCCTTCCTGACTTTTGAAATCTTTTTTTTTGGCTATTATAAATGCGTCTTCAAGAAATTTTAATGCTGTTTTATATTTTTCAAGCTTTGTAGCAATTGATCCATATATGGTATATGAAGAAACAAGCATAAATTCATCATTGGTTTCATTCTGAAAAGCAATAGCATCAAGAATTTGCTCTTCAGCTTTTTTTAGATCTCCCAATTCCCGATATAGCTTAGCAAGTACCATATTGGTTTTTGCTATATAAATTTTGTCTTGTTGTTGTAATGCAAGCTCTTTTGCGTTGATAATATTAGAAAGTGCAGGTTCTAATCTAGTTTGATCAATAGATTGAGAAGCATTTTCCAAATAACTCTCAATAGAGTCATTCATTTGATTGTTTTCTGAGAGCTCAGACGTCTGTGCATAACTAAAAAAACAACAAATAAGTAAAAATTGCGCTATAAAGTATTTGATTTGGGTTGGCATTTTTCCTCTGAAATATCTCAACTAAGATAGTTATTTCTTACAAATGTTAATAATTAAATCAATTATTCTATTACTATATCCTATTTCATTGTCATACCAACCTATGATTTTTACCATTTTTCCTATCACAGAAGTCATTAGAGAATCAAATGTGCAAGAGTATGGATTACCAAGTATATCAACAGATACGATTGGGTCTTCTGTGTATGATAAAATACCTTTTAGGCTAGTTTGAGAAGCTTTTTTAAATTCGTTGTTGATTTCTTGAATAGAAGTTTGCCTTTTAACATTAAAGGTAATATCTGTGAGTGATCCATTAGGAACAGGAACCCTTATACCACATCCTCCTATTACATCGCTTAGCTCGGGGAAAATTTTTGTTAATGCTTTTGCTGCACCGGTTGTTGTGGGAACTATAGATTGACTGGCAGCTCGTGCCCGTCTTAAATCTCTATGAGGTTGATCGTGTAAACTTTGATCAGTAGTGTAGCTGTGTACAGTAGTGATATAGGCTTGTTCGATGCCACATAAATCATTGATCACCTTGATCATAGGTGCTGCATTGTTTGTGGTGCAAGAAGCATTAGATAAGATAGTTTCTGACCCGTCAAGGACATGGTCATTTACACCCATAACAATAGTTTTTATACTATCTTCTACAGATGGAGCAGATAAAATAACTCTTTTTGCACCAGCCTTTAAGTGTTTTTCTGCATCGGGTTTGGTTTTAAATTTCCCTGTTGATTCGATAACAATGTCTATATCATATTTTTTCCAGTTGCAATGTTCTGGATCTTTTTCATTAAGTAATGGGATTGATGTGCCTTGTACTATAATATGATCTTTGGTATGAGATACCTCAAAAGATAAAATACCATGTATACTATCATATTTAAGAAGGTGACTTAATGTTTTTGAATCGGCGAGGTCGTTTATTGCTACAACTTGTATGCTAGGATGATTGATTAATAATCTAAACAAGTTACGGCCTATTCTTCCAAAACCGTTGATAGCAATTCTAATAGGTGTATTCATTAAATCCTTACTACTGTTTTTTTGGATTAAGTTAAATGCTTTTGAGCTTTATATGAAGATCTTACCAAGGCACTACTTTCTACATGCCTGAATCCCATTTCTAAACCTATTTCTTCATATTTTTTAAACTGATCCGGAGTTATAAATTCTTTTACAGGAAGATGTTTTTTACTTGGTTGTAGATATTGCCCTATAGTAACAATGTCTAAACCTACTGTTCTAAGATCACTTAGTGTTTGTATAACTTCATCTTCTTTTTCTCCAAGCCCCAGCATGATTCCGCTTTTTGTACGTTCAATACCATTTTCTTTAAGATATTTCAATACTTGCAAGCTTTGTTCATATTTGGCCTGGATGCGAACTTCTCGAGTCAACCTCTTTACAGTTTCCATATTATGAGAAACCACTTCTGGTTTTACTGTAATAATTCTATCTATATTTTTTGTTTTCCCTTGAAAATCTGGAATTAATGTTTCTAATGTAGTTTCTGGATTCATTCTACGAATAGCTTGAATAGTTTCTGCCCAGATAATTGACCCACCATCTAACAAATCATCTCTATCTACAGATGTAACAACAGCATGCTTTATATTCATCAATTTTATAGATCGCGCTACTTTTTCGGGTTCTTCCCAATCTACAGTTTCTGGTCTTCCGGTTTTAACACCGCAAAAACCACAGGAACGTGTACATGTATTACCTAATATCATAAAAGTAGCAGTTCCTTCACTCCAGCATTCTCCCATATTAGGACAACTACCCGAAGTACAGATGGTATGTAGGTTATACTTATCTACTAATCCCCGAAGTTCTGTGTATTTCTTTCCCGTAGGAAGTTTAACACGTAACCATTTTGGTTTTCCTTTAGGAGGTGCTACGCTAGCAACATTGTTATTCATACAAGCAATATTTTTAGCAAAAATACAAAGAAAGCTTAGATTAAAATGAAGTTTTGAATAAAGTTAATAGATCATTACAAGAGGTATCTTAAATTTTAAAAAAGAAGTACGCTATTAAACTATGTTATGTTAAAGGAAATAGGGGTTGTAATTTCTAGATATTTCTTCTTACAGTAAAACCATATCTATACAAAGTCTTAACATCAGGTTAAAATTAAGTTAACATAAAATTTTTTTTGAATTTGACAGTTATCTTTTTTGATAAAGAGAAAAATCATGCCCGAAGAATTGGTAAGTCTTAAAAAAACAAAAAACAATCGAAAGCGTGTAGAAAAATGGTTGCTTAATAATCAGAGGTATATTAATATCACTGCTATAGAAAAAGAGATTTCTGCACCAAAAGGATTGATACAAAAGTTTGTGAAATACGATAAAAAAATCAACGACAAATGGATTGATCCATTGTATGGTGTTATCAAAAGGTTTACTTCTTTTACCTTGAGATAGTTTTTTGTTTAAAAATTAGTGCTTTGCATTAGTAATTATTTCAGAAAGTAGTTTTCTGGCCCTCAATAACTTTACTTTGACATTGTTTATAGGTTCGTTGAGGTGATCAGCAATTTCTTTATAACTCAATTCCTGAAAATACCTTAAGTTAATTACTTTTTGGTAATTAGGTTTTAACTGTTTAATGTAGAGAAGTAGCTGAGCTAAATTTTGCTCGGTAATTAGTTTGTCTTCTGGAGTTGGATTATGATCGATGATCTTATATACAGCATCGTCTACTTGTGTTGTAGTTTTGGATTGTATTGATGCATTTTTTTTTCGCAATAGGTCTATATGGATGTTTTTTGAAATCTGAATCAACCACGTTTTAAAGTTATATTCTTCTTTAAACGTGTTAATTTTATCAAATGCTCGAGAAAAACTTTGTATAGTTATGTCTTCAGCTTCATACTCATCTTGAGTTTTTTTCAACTGAAAATTGTAAACATCATTCCAAAAAGTGTCAAGAAGGTAATTAAAAGATATTTGCTTCCCTTCTTTAGCTTTTTTTATATGATCTTCTAAGAGGATGAGATTTTCTTTTTTCAATGCATTGTTTTTGAGTGAAATAGATAATCGATAAAATGCTATTCAGCGTGTTTTTCTTCGTTACAGTTTGAGTACTGATCTGGAGTTTTGCCACAAAGAGAACATGATTCACCATCCTTATTTAAAAATGGACTTTGACTTGCACATGTACCAGCAAATTTACCATCTTTTTTCGCCCATAATTTAATTGCGATACCACCAAATGCTAATAGTAATAAAACAATTGTAAGTAATAAAAGCTTCATAATAATATTAAAAATCAAAATTGGTTACAAAGATACAAAGAATGTATGGTATGGCTAAGAAGCTATTAAACAAAAAATTAAGAATAATGTATTAATTCTTGATTGATATCAGTTTTTTTTGATTAGATATACTCATTTAATGCTTTAATTTCATATAATATTAACTTCAGTTTCAAGAAGAATATCGAATTTTTCTTTTATGTCGGTTAAAATTCTTTTGGATACATTCAAAATTTCATTTCCAGAGGCATTATCGTAGTTTACCAAAACCAAAGCTTGTTTTTCATGCACTCCTGCATCACCCCAGCGCTTTCCTTTAAAACCAGATTGCTCGATCAACCAGCCTGCCGGAATTTTAATATGCTCTTCATCTATTTTATAAAAAGGAATGTTAGGATATGTTTTTTGAAGCCTGGTAAAATGATTAACATCAACAACTGGGTTTTTAAAAAAACTACCACTGTTTCCGATTTGCGAAGGGTCGGGGAGTTTGCTTTTGCGTATTGCGATCACTGCTTCAGATACATCTTTAATTGTCGGTTTGGAGATTCCCTGATCGATCAAAGCATTTTCTATAGCGCCATAGCTTGTGTTAAGAGTATGTTCTTTTATGGTTAATCTAAAGGTAACTTTTGTAATTATATATTCACCTTTTGCATCGTTTTTAAAAACAGAGTTACGATATCCAAATTTGCAATCTTTATTTAAAAATATATGTTTCTTTCGGGTAGTAATATGAATCGCTTCGCAACTCGTCATTGTATCTTTAAGTTCTACACCATAGGCACCAATATTTTGAATTGGAGCACTGCCAACATATCCGGGAATTAGAGATAAATTTTCTAACCCACCGTAGTTGTTTTTGATACAGTATTGTACAAAATCATGCCAGTTTTCTCCAGCATTTACAGATACAGATACATAATTGTCTGATTCTTCTGTAACTGTAATTCCTTTTATAGCAATATGTAATACTAACATGTCAAGATTTTTTGTTAGTAGCATATTGCTTCCGCCGCTCAAAATGAAAAGAGGGTTTTTGTTGTTTTTTGAAAGCATAGTATCAAGTTCGGATTCTGATGTAATAGCTGCAAATTCTGCGGCAATGACATCAATTCCGAAAGTGTTGTACTTTTTTAAGGATTTATTATATTCAATTTTCACACGTTTAAATTTTAGTAATTATTTGATGATAAATTAATTATAAAATTGAGAACATGTATAATCACTACGCTCTCTCATTAAAAATTTTAAACATTTCCTTTTTGGAAAATATACTTGACATTTTTTAATGTTAGTTTCATCGATCATTATATTTTTCAAGGGCTATTTTTAATATTTCAATTGCCTTTTTAAGATCTCTTCTATTTAGAACATATGCTATTCGTACTTGGTTTTTTCCTTTGTCAGGACCCGAATAAAACCCAGAGGCTGGCGCCACCATAATAGTTTGCTTATCTAAGTCAAATTCATCCAGAAGCCATTGTGCAAAGTGATCAGCATCTTCGATTGGTAATTCTGCAATACAGTAAAAAGCACCTTTAGGAATTCCTACTTTTACTCCTGGGATTTCTTTAAGACCAGCTACCAGGGTATCTCTTCTGGCTTTATATTTTGCAACAGTTTCTGTATAGTATGATTCTGGAGCTTCTAATGCTGCTTCACTAGCAATTTGTGCAAGGGTAGGAGGGCTTAGCCGTGCTTGTGCAAATTTCATAGCAGTTTCCATTACACTTTTGTTTTTACTTATCATACATCCGATACGTGCCCCACACATGCTATATCGTTTAGAGACAGAGTCTACAATAATGGCATGTTCATCAAGACCTTTTTCTTGTAATATCGAGTAATGTTCTGAATCGTCATATACGAATTCTCGATACACCTCATCAGAGATCAAAAATAAGTCATATTTGATAGCAAGTTCTGCTAATTGTTTTATTTCTTCTTTGCTGTAAAGGTAGCCCGTTGGATTACCAGGATTACAAATTAGTATAGCTTTGGTTTTTTTTGTAATTAATTTTTCGAACTCTGCAATAGACGGCAAGGCGAATCCAGTTTCTATTTTAGAAATAACAGGAACTACTTTAATAGTAGATTGCGTCGAAAAACTATAATAATTTGCATAAAAAGGTTCTGGAACTATAATTTCATCACCAGGGTCTGTAATACTACCCATGGTAAAAATTAATGCTTCGCTGCCCCCGGTAGTGATTAAGATATCATCAGAGGACACATTAATATCATGTTTTGCATAATAGCCAGCTAATTTATTTCTAAAACTTTCAAATCCGGCAGAGTGACTATAAGCTAGAATTTCTAATTTATGGTTTCGTACGGCATCCATGGCTTCAATCGGTGTTTTTATATCTGGTTGACCGATATTTAGACGGTAAATATGTTTACCTTCTTTTGTAGCTTTTTCTGCAAAAGGAACTAATTTTCGAATTGGTGATTCGGGCATAGCTCTACCTTTATGCGATATTATTGGCATCTGATCTGATTTAAAAAAATAAAATAGCGGTAAATTTCTTAAATATTTTAAGAAATTGGGGCATACTTGATACTATTTTTTAGCTATTTTTTTATATTTAATGCGATCAAGCTTCTGTGACTTAATTTTTTTCTTTTATGAGAGGTAGACTTTTAATGATACTTTTGCTTTTCAATTTTGTTCTTCATGCGCAAAATGATTTCAGATTACCTTTTAGAAAAAACAACACTAAGGTTAAATTCCAATTAATAAATAACCTTATTGTTATTCCTGTTGTTGTAAATGGCGCTAAACTTTCTTTTATTCTGGATACTGGTATTGGGTCTACAATTGTTTTTAGTGTTGATGATACAATTTCTTTGAAACATAAAAATATTTCAAAGATTCAGCTTAGAGGATTGGGTAATGATGACCCGGTAGAAGCAATACGATCTGTTAATAATGTGATGACGATTGGAGAAGCGTTAAGTATTAATCATACCATTTATCAGGTTTTGGATAAATCTATTAATTTTTCACCTAGAATGGGAACTGTCATACATGGGGTTATTGGCTATGATTTTTTTAAAGATTTTGTCTTTGATATTAATTATACAAAAGAATTTATAAAAGTTTATAGGCCAGAATCTTATGCTTATAAAAAATGTAGAAAGTGCTATCGTGCTAAGCTTGATCTAAGAGATGAAAATAAAAAACCATTTGTAATTGCAAAATATCTATCTGAAGAAAAATTGATTGATGTTAATCTTTTGCTGGATTCGGGTTCTGGATCTTCTCTCTGGTTGTTTGAAGATGTAAAAAAAGGTATTAGAGTAACAAGAAACTCGTTTAGGGATTTTTTGGGTAAAGGGTTTAGCGGAAATGTATACGGCCAAAAAACTAAAATCAAAGAGTTTCATGTTGGTGATTTTATATTGAAAGAAGTAAAAGCTTCTTTTCCAGATTCTATTTATATACAGAGAATGTCTCTCGATGATAGAGAAGGATCGTTGGGAGGTGATATTTTACATAGATTTAACCTTATTATAGATTATTCTCGTCAGAAAATATCTTTTAAAAAGAATAACTTCTATAATAAGCCTTTTTATTACAACATGAGTGGGCTTACTATTCAGCATAGAGGTTATACAGCTGTAAATGATTACAATGTTAGTGGTATAAAAAAAGAAGCTTATGTAGAAAAAAATGAAGCTTATCTGGGAGTAGATAATATGGTAAGTGAACAAAGGTTAGTGGTTTCAAATAATTTTGTACTTAAGCCTAAATATGAGATTTCTAATATTAGACTTGGTTCACCGGCAGATCTTGCAGGTTTAAAAAAAGGAGATGTTATTTTGCAGGTGAATGGGAAAAATGCGTATAGATATAAACTCTCGGATCTTAATAACCTGTTTTCTTCTGAAGAAGGTAAAAAAATTAAGATAAAAATAGAACGATTGGGAGTAGAAATAAAGTGCGAATTCTATCTGAAAAAGATAATCTAATTAAAGAATAACTTATTTGAATTTGTAAATCCTTATTTAGTTTGTAGGTTTTTCAACTATATTTTTTATATTTAGAGTAATGAAGGTATTTCTACTAGATTTTTGTCATTTTCTTAAAAGTAAGATTTTAGTACTATTTCTGATCTTTAATGCCGCTCTTTTTGCTCAAGAAAGCTTCCAGTTGCCTATTGGGAAAAAAAGTGATAAGATTAGATTTGAATTGGCAAATAACCTTATTGTAGTTCCTGTTATTGTAAATGGTGTCGAACTTTCCTTTATTTTAGATACTGGTGTTGGATCAACAATTATTTTTAGTGTAGATAATAAAAGTTCCTTAGAGCTTAAGAATGCTTCGAAAATTTACCTTAGAGGGTTAGGTGACAATAAACCGGTAGAAGCCATAAAATCAATCAATAATGAGGTAAGGATAGGTGATGCGGTTAGCACTAATCATAAGATTTACCTGGTTTTAGATGAATCAATTAACTTTTCTCCCAGAATGGGATTTCCTGTACATGGCATTATAGGTCATGATTTTATTAAAAATTTTGTTTTGGACATTAATTATGCAAAACAGTACATAAAAATGTATAATCCAGGATCGTATACATATAAAAAGTGCAAAAAATGTTATCAAACTAAAATTGATTTTAGAGAAAAAAAGAAAAGACCATTTATTACAGCTCAATATGAATCTGCTAATGGATTGATTGATATTAATCTTTTATTAGATTCGGGGTCTGGCTCTTCGTTATGGTTATTTGAGAATAAAGAAAAAGGAATATATGCTGGTGATAATTCCTTTAGAGATTTTTTGGGTAAAGGTTTTAGCGGAGATATATATGGAGAAAAAACTAAGATTAAAGAACTTCATATTGGTGATTTTAAAATGAAGGAGGTAACAGCTTCATTTCCGGATTCTATATATATACAAGGAATATCTTTAAATAATAGGCAAGGGTCTTTAGGAGGAAATGTCTTAAGAAGATTTAATCTTATTTTAGATTATACTCGCAAGAAAATATCTTTTAAAAAGAATGCCTTTTTTAATAAACCTTTTCATTATAACATGAGTGGGCTTACTATTCAGCATACTGGTTTTACAGCAGTAAGAAACTATAAAGAAGAAGACAGGGTATATTTAGGACTAAATAAATTAATAAACCAAAAAACGATCGAACTTACAAATAACTTTATTCTTCAGCCTAAGTATGAAATTTTAGATGTTAGACCCAATTCGCCAGCCGATCTTGCAGGTCTAAGAAAAGGAGATGTTATTTTACAAGTAAATGGTAAAAATGCATATAGGTATAAACTTTCTGATCTAAATGATATGTTTTATTTTGAAGAGGGAAGGAGAATCAAGATGAAAATAGAACGATTAGGGATAGAAATAAGCTACAATTTCTCTCTTAAAAAAGTAATTTGAAAACAAAAAAAAGGATACTCTGGAGTATCCTTTTTTTTGTTGCTATTTATTGTATAAGTGTTTAGTTTTTCTTTTCTAAAACACTTTTATCAAGTACAGTTCCTTTAATTTTTATAGCCATTGTAGGAGTATCTCCTGCGTTGGATGTTACTGTGATAGTTTTGCGAATTGGTCCCACTCTTTTGGTGTCATATTTAACTTCGATAACACCAGATTCTCCTGGAGCAATTGGTTGCTCTGGTTTTTTAGGAATGGTGCATCCACAGCTTGAATATACTCTGGAGATGACTAAAGGAGCATTTCCTGTATTTGTAAATTCAAATTTGCGTACACCGTCACTGCCTTTGGCGATTTCGCCATAATCAACAACTTCGGATTTAAATTTTATTTGTGCTTTATTAGTGTCTTGTGCATTTAAGGTTGTGCCAAGAACACCAATAAATAAAATTATCATTATTTTTTTCATGATGTAGGTTTTTATTAAACGTAAAAGTACTTACTTTTTATTCAACTGCAAAATGAAGCCTAAAAGTAAAAGGTCAAAAGCTAGAGGTGTGAGGTTAGAAATTTTAATATAATGCAGGCTATAAACTATTATATTTTTATAGGTGCATTATTTAATTTCATTACTCGGTTTTTTTTAAATTTTCATATTTCTAACTTCGTACTTCATACTTTAATAAGTACTTTTGCACTTCTAAACTCAAAAATTAGACCAAAGTATGTCTTTAGCAGGAAAATATGATGCAAAATCGGTAGAAGAAAAGTGGTATGCCTACTGGATGGAAAATAACTATTTTCATTCAGAGGTTGATGAAAGAGAAGCGTATACTATTGTCATTCCGCCGCCAAATGTTACTGGTGTTTTGCATATGGGACATATGCTTAACAATACAATTCAGGATGTATTAATCCGTAGAGCCCGTCTAAAGGGGTATAATGCATGCTGGGTACCGGGAACTGATCATGCATCAATAGCAACAGAGGCTAAAGTCGTTGCTAAGTTAAAAGAAGAAGGAGTTGATAAAAACGATCTTACCCGAGAAGAGTTTTTAGAACATGCCTGGGAGTGGACCCATAAACATGGTGGCATTATCCTGGAGCAATTAAAAAAATTAGGAGCATCTTGTGATTGGGAGCGTACTGCTTTTACAATGGATGACAACTTGTCTTCGTCTGTAATTAAGGTTTTTGTAGATCTTTATAATAAAGGATTGATTTATCGTGGCTATAGAATGGTAAATTGGGATCCCCAGGCTAAGACTACTTTATCTGATGAAGAGGTTATTTATGAAGAAAAACAAGGGAATTTATATTACCTGAACTATAAAATAGAAGGAACAGAAGATACACTAACTATTGCGACCACTCGACCAGAGACAATTATGGGAGACACTGCAATATGTATTAATCCAAATGATGATCGATTTACACATCTTAAGGGTAAAAAAGCTATTGTGCCTATCGCTAACCGCATTATACCTATAATCGAAGATGAATATGTGGATATGGAGTTTGGTACAGGGTGTCTTAAAGTGACACCTGCTCATGATCTTAACGATAAGACTTTGGGAGATAAGCATAATCTAGAAGTTATAGATATCTTTAATGATGATGCTACATTGAATTCTTATGGATTGCAGTATGAAGGAAAAGATCGTTTTGTGGTTCGTAAAGAGATTGTAAAGGAACTTGAGCGTATTGGAGTACTTGCAAAAACTGAAACACATCTTAATAAAGTAGGGACTAGTGAGCGTACCAAAGCTGTGATCGAACCAAAATTAAGTGATCAGTGGTTCTTAAAAATGAAAGACCTTGCTCAGCCAGCATTAGATGCTGTTTTAGATAAAGAGGTAAACCTGGTTCCCGAAAAATTTATAAATACCTATCGGTACTGGATGGAAAATGTTAGAGATTGGAACATTTCACGCCAGTTATGGTGGGGGCACCAAATACCGGCATATTTCTATGGGGATGGCAAAGAAGATTTTGTAGTAGCAGAAAGTAGAGAAGAGGCTTTGGTTTTGGCTAAAGAAAAGACAGGAAATACCGAGTTGACCAATGCAGATCTTACTCAGGATCCTGATGCTTTGGATACCTGGTTTTCTTCTTGGTTATGGCCTATGAGTGTTTTTAACGGTATTTTAGAACCAGATAATAAAGAGATCAATTACTATTATCCAACTAATGATCTGGTTACTGCACCAGAAATCTTATTCTTTTGGGTAGCGCGTATGATTATTGCTGGATATGAGTATCGAGGAGAAAAACCTTTTACTAATGTATATCTTACAGGTATTGTAAGGGATAAGCAACGCCGTAAAATGTCTAAATCTTTAGGTAACTCTCCAAATCCTTTGGACTTAATAGATCAATATGGAGCAGATGGTATTAGGGTAGGAATGTTACTAAGTTCTCCTGCAGGGAATGATTTAATGTTTGATGAAGACTTGTGTAAGCAGGGTAGTGCCTTTGTTAATAAAATATTTAATGCCTCTAGACTTATTCTAGGGTGGGAGATTGATGCTACTATAGATCAACCAGAATCTTCTGCTATGGCGATAGCATGGTATACCTCAAAATTTCAGAAAACACTCTTGGAACTCGAAGATAGTTATACAAAATATCGTATTAGCGATGCTTTGATGACTACGTATAAGTTGGTGTGGGATGATTTCTGTAGTTGGTTATTAGAAATGGTTAAACCTGCATATGGGAGTCCCATTGATGGTAAAACATACCAGGAGGTAATCAAAATTTTAGAAGATAATTTAAAGGTTTTACACCCTTTTGTACCTTTTATTTCTGAAGAAATATGGCAACAGATCACAGATAGAACACCAGAAGAAGCATTGATCATTGCCAGTTGGCCAGAACCACAAGCAGTTGATGAAAATTTGATTGCAGAATTCGAGATTGCGGCAGAAGTAGTTTCTGGAATTAGAACAATACGAAAAGAGAAAAATATAGCGTTTAAAGAAACTATCGAATTATCTGTATTAAATAGTGAAAATAATAGCGCCTCTTTTGATACGGTAATTAGTAAGCTCGGAAACTTGTCGGCATTAAACTATGTAGATGCTAAGGTTGAAGGAGCACTTTCTTTTAGAGTGAAATCTAATGAGTATTTCATTCCGGTTTCTGGAGCGATCAATGTAGAAGAAGAAATTAAGAAATTAACTGATGAACTATCGTATACAGAAGGTTTCTTGAAATCTGTTCAGAAAAAACTACAAAATGAACGCTTTGTAAATAATGCACCAGACCAGGTTATTGCTAACGAAAAGAAGAAACAAGCTGATGCCGAAGCTAAAATTGCTACTATAAAGTCAAGCCTTAAGAGTTTGAGCAATTAGATATAATTAGGTAGTATAATAATTAATAAAAAGGCCTTGATTTATATAAATCAAGGCCTTTTTATTAATCGGTTATATATTTATTTACCAATTCGATATATTTTTCTTTGGCTTCTTTTGGGGTAAGATTTTTTGCTTGAAAAAATGCATTTAGTTTAAATGCATTTCTAAGTTCGCTATCCCCTGAAGGAGTGAAAAAACCTTCTGTATGCGTTGCTCTTTTGTAATATGCATAGAAATGAAGCATAACATCGGGTGGCAATTGTATTTTAGTATTGCAGGCACGCTTATATGCGTTATCGAAGGCAATATTTAATTCTTCTTCGGTCATGATTAAAGATTGGCAATAACACTTTCTCCTCCTTTTACTTTTTGGTTTAAAGTAACACTTACTTCGGTTCCTATAGGCAAATATACGTCTACTCTGGATCCAAATTTAATGAAACCACTATCAGAGCCCTGAGTTACCTTTTCTCCTTCTTTAGCATAATTTACAATTCTTTTTGCAAGAGCTCCTGCTATTTGTCGATAAAGTACTTCTATGCTATTGTTTTTTACAACAACGGTAGTTCTTTCATTTTCTTCAGAGGCTTTTGGATGCCAAGCTACAAGGTATTTACCAGGATGATATTTGCTAAAAGTAACTTTTCCGTTTATAGGGTGTCTTGTTACATGAACATTTACCGGAGACATAAAAATTGATACCTGTAAACGATTATCTTTAAAATGTTCTTTTTCGTATACTTCTTCGATAACTACTACTTTTCCATCAACGGGTGCCACCACAGTACTATCACTAACTGTTGTGTTTCTTTTAGGGTTTCTGAAAAACTGTAAAATCAAAATCAGAAATACTAATGTGACCGAAAATATAGCAATTTGCCATTCGTCTACCTGAATAGCTACGTAAGAGGCCAAATTAATGCCTAGAAATAATACAAGTGCTACTGATATTATTTTATATCCTTCTTTATGAAACATGCTTTAATATTTGTAAAAATGCATATAAAAATGGGCTGGCAAATATAACACTATCTAATCTGTCATATATGCCACCATGGCCTGGCATTATAGTACCACTGTCTTTAACTCCAGCCTGTCTTTTGAACTTAGATTGGATTAAATCTCCCAGCGTTCCAAAAATACTCATAATTATGCTTATAATCAACCAAATGTTTATTGATAA
This sequence comes from Aquimarina macrocephali, assembly GCF_051627225.1. NCBI lineage: Bacteria > Pseudomonadati > Bacteroidota > Flavobacteriia > Flavobacteriales > Flavobacteriaceae > Aquimarina > Aquimarina macrocephali. Next base: position 431,500 of record NZ_CP151795.1, on the reverse strand, counting down.
AGTGTCAGAGAATATGGCCATTAAATATCCTGCTAGTATAGAGAAAATAAACCCTCCAATGAATCCTTCAATAGTCTTTTTTGGAGATATTCGTTCTAATAGTTTGCGCTTACCAAAGTTTTTCCCAACCAAATATGCAAAAGTATCATTAACCCAAGTGATTAAAAATGCTCCTGCAATAATAGAAGGTTGATATTCTCCTGTATAATACGGCACAAGAGTTAAAAACACAATAGATGTGATTAGATAAAAAATACTGGTACGATATTTTCGTTTCTCGAACATTGGGATAATACGAATCGTAACTAAATCTTTTACTAAAAACAATTCTGTAATAATAGTAAGGGCCAAAATAGGAAGTACTAGATAAAAATAAAGTTTATCCTGAAATATGTTTAACACCGCTAAGAGGATAATGAATATTACATACAATCTTTTATTTCTAAGATGGACTAGTTTTTGAAATTCATATATCGTGATTACTCCAAAAACCAAAAATATCCCAATAAAAGTATATCTATTGATACATATTGATAATAGTAAAATAGAGACATATAAAAGCCCCGATAAAGATCTTGTAAGCAGTTCCTTCATATTATAAATCTTCCAGCAGCAGCAAATATAAATTTTTTGAACTATTTCCATAGCTTAAGAAATCCTTTTCTTTTTGCGGTTCAAAATCTTTAATTGTAGTAATGTTAGAAGGAATAGAATTTTTGTTTTTATTTTTTATGCCTTTCAATCCTTCGCCGATATTTTTAACTAGCTGACTGGTAGCTGCTAAAATCACAAAATTGTCAGGAAGTTCGGTGAGTTTTTTCTCTCTAAGTTGGTTTGAAGACACTAATATAGATCCGTTATCCGCAATTAAATATTCACAAGTAGCAAAAAAGAAAGAGGCAGAAAAGTTTTTAACATAATTTAGATTGAAATCAGAGAATTTATGTTCCAAAGCAATATCAAAACAACATACATCTTTCTCATACCAATCATTTTCCAAAAGAATCTTATCAAAAGAATCAGAAACTTCATTTTCATCATCACAATAAAGAAACTTACCACCGTTTCTTTTGAAATTTATCATAAAGCTTTCATCAATCGGTAAATCGATTTCTGGCATATATTTACTGCGATCATCTAAGTGACGTTCCTTGCTCTTCTGGTCTGATTTAGATTTTGAGGAAAATATTCTTCTAAATAGACTCATTTTTTAGATTAAGATTGGGAAATTACGGTTTTACATTACCTCCAAAGATAAAAAAAATCTTAACCTAATATTCCGTTAGGTTAAGATTTTTCAATTTACAAGTAAAAATAATATCTTTAAGAAGGTTCTTTAATGATTTCTTCTTCTTTTTTGCCGAATGGTCTTTCGCCAAAAATTTTCTCTAAGTTATCTTTAAAAATTACTTCTTTTTCTAATAAGACTTCAGCTAATTCTGTTAGTTTGTCTTTATTCTTTTCTAATAATTTAATTGCACGTTGATACTGCTCTTCAATTATATTCGAAATTTCTTTATCAATAAGCTCACTGGTTTGTTCACTATATGGTTTTGTGAAATTATATTCACTTTGTCCCGAAGAATCGTAATAGGTAAGGTTTCCTACTTTCTCATTTAATCCATATACTGTAACCATAGCTCTTGCTTGCTTAGTTACTTTTTCTAAGTCACTTAGAGCACCTGTAGAAATTTCATTAAATATAACTTTTTCTGCAGCACGACCTCCTAAAGCAGCACACATTTCATCAAGCATTTGATTTGGTCGTACAATTAGCCTTTCTTCTGGTAAATACCAAGCAGCACCTAAAGATTGCCCTCTGGGTACAATAGTAACTTTTACCAGTGGAGCAGCATGTTCTAACATCCAACTTACAGTTGCATGACCTGCTTCATGAAAAGCGATAGCTCGTTTTTCATCAGGGGTAATAATTTTATTCTTTTTCTCTAATCCTCCAACAATTCTATCTACTGCGTCAAGAAAATCTTGTTTCCCTACTGCTTTATTTCCTTTTCTTGCAGCAATCAAAGCAGCTTCGTTACATACATTTGCAATATCAGCACCAGAGAATCCTGGAGTTTGTTTTGCCATGAATTCGGTATCTAATTCATTTTCAACTTTCTTTAACGGCTTTAAATGAACATCAAATATCTCTTTACGCTCACGAATATCCGGGAGATCTACATATATCTGGCGATCAAAACGACCAGCACGTAGTAATGCTTTATCAAGTACATCTGCGCGGTTGGTAGCTGCAATAACAATTACATTAGTGTTTGTGCCAAAACCGTCCATTTCTGTAAGTAGCTGATTTAGTGTGTTTTCTCTTTCGTCATTAGATCCCGAAAAATTACTTTTACCTCTGGCTCTACCTACAGCATCAATTTCATCAATAAAAATAATAGCAGGAGATTTCTCTTTTGCTTGTTTAAATAGATCCCGAACACGAGAAGCTCCAACACCCACAAACATTTCTACAAAATCTGATCCAGATAAAGAAAAGAATGGCACTTTTGCTTCACCAGCTACTGCTTTTGCTAATAAAGTTTTACCGGTTCCAGGAGGTCCTACTAGTAAAGCTCCTTTAGGAATTTTACCTCCTAAAGAGGTGTATTTTTCTGGATTTTTTAGAAAATCTACAATTTCTTGTACTTCTTCTTTGGCACCTTCTAATCCAGCTACATTTTCAAAAGAAACTTTAACTTCAGTATTTTGATCAAAAAGCTTAGCCTTAGATTTTCCGATATTAAATATTTGCCCTCCGGCACCGCCACCAGAACCACCACTCATTCTTCGCATGATGAATATCCATACTCCGATTATTAGTGCGAATGGTAAGAGAGTAATAAAAATTTCTCCCCAGACATTACTTTCGGTATCGTAATTTACCTGGGTTGATAATCCATTCTCTTTTTTTATTGTAGCAATTTTATTTTCAAAATTCTGTAAGTCACCAAATTCAAATTGATAGTCAGGATCATTTGGACTTGCTGGTAATAAAGATTTGCTTTTGTTTTTTTGATGTTTATCTAATGATTTAGCTTCACCGGTAAGAAATACCTTAGCATTTCGGCGATTTACAATCACTACTTTTTCTACTTCTCCGTTACTTAAAAACTCCTGAAATTCAGAAGGAGAAGTAGTGGGAGCAGATCCTAATCCACTTCCACCCATAAAATTCAATACTAAAAAACCAATGATAATAATTGCATAAATCCAATATGCACTAAACTTTGGTTTTTTATTCGGTTCTGTTTTTTTATTTTCTTTCGCCATTTACGGTTTTCTTTTAATAATTTGTTTCGATAACTGTAGTTTTTGCATCCCCCCAAAGTCCTTCTATGTCATAGAATTCTCTGATGTGTTTTTGGAAAACATGCACAACAACATTAACATAATCAATTAATACCCATTCTGCATTTTCACTACCTTCTATATGCCAAGGTTTGTCTTTGAGTTCTTTACTTACCGTTTTTTGGATAGAGCTTACAATTGCATTTACTTGCGTATTAGAAGTTCCGTTGCAGATTACAAAGTAGTTACATACTGTATTTTCGATATCTCTGAGATCTAAAATATTAATATCTTTACCTTTTACTTCTTCAATACCTTTTAATATTTGAGTAATTAATTGATCGTTACCGATTTCTTTTTTAGTCATGCATTTTTTTAATTTGTGTAAAGTTATTACTTTTTATGATTTTAATGTCTGTATTAGTCGGACATTTGTAAAACTTTTACACCATATACATGCATATAATCAAAGTTGATGCCATTGACTCGACAAATACTTTTCTAAGAGATCTGAATCGCGAAAAGCATTTTACTGCTCCAGTTTGTGTAATAGCAAGAAAGCAACTGTCGGGTAAGGGGCAGATGGGTACAACTTGGCAAAGCAATCCAGGAGAAAACCTCACGTGTAGTGTGTTTATGCCTGTTGAGGGGTTACCACTAATGGATCAGTTTTATGTTTCTATAGCTACATCGTTGGCTGTTTATGATACTTTAAAGCGCCTTGTAGTTCCTAAATTATCTATAAAATGGCCTAACGACATTCTGTCAGATAAACAGAAATTGTGTGGTATTTTGATAGAAAATGTGGTAAAGAATGGCAGTATGATTGGAGCTATTATCGGGATTGGAATTAATATCAATCAGACAGAGTTTAATAACCTACCACAAGCTGGGTCTTTAAAACAAGTTTTAGGTCATAATTTAAACATTGAAGAAATTTTACAATCCTTATTGATTCAATTAGAAAAACGATTTTCTGAGTTGTGCGTTTCTAGTTTTGTAAAACTTAAAAAAGAATACGAAGCAGTACTTTTTAGAAAAAACAAACCCTCAACATTTTTAGATGCAGAGGGTGAATCTTTTGTTGGGATTATCCAAACTATTACCAACGAAGGCAAACTTCAAGTTTTAATAGAAGACGAGATTATCTCTGATTTTGATCTCAAAGAAATTAAACTACTTTACTAATTATAGTTTACCAATATTTTCAATTAGTGTATTGATGAAATTCTGAATGGGATTTTTGATCATCATTGACATCATAGTATTAAACTGACCATCAAAAGTAAGTTTTGCTGTGCTTTTTCCATCTCCAGAGTCAACAATATCAGCAGTTAATGTAAAAGGAAGCTTGTCACTTGCTGCTCCAAGAACTACTTGGCTTGGACTCGTATTTTCTTTTTGATCTAATACTAATTCTGGCATTCCTTTTAATTGAAAAAGAAATCTGGAATCGTTTATTTTTTCAAATTTTTGCTTGCTTTCTGGCATAAGTTGCTCAAAGTTTTCAACCTTAGTCAAAAAATCGAATACATCTTCTGCCGTTTTATTTACAGTAACAGTAGGGCTTTCTAAGTTCATAATGTTATCAAATTGTTATATGTTCCACTCGGCAGGATTTGTTTTCCAGCTTTGTAATGTTTGTTGTTGTTCTTTTGTAATATATTCAGTATCAACTGCCTGTTCCAAAAGGTTCTCATAATTACTTAACGTGTGCAAAGACAATGCCGCTTCTTTAAAATTCTGTATCGCAATATCAAAGCCATAATTAAATATAGCTACCATTCCTTTTACATTAGCATCAGCTTCTTTTAGTGCTTTTACAGCATTAAGACTACTTTTTCCTGTGCTAATTAAATCTTCGACAACCACAACATTTTTATGGGTTGGAACGATACCTTCAATTTGGTTTTTTCTACCGTGCTTCTTTGCTTCGGGGCGTACATAAATAAAAGGAAGATCTAATTGTTCTGCAACGAGAATCCCTATACCAATAGCACCAGTAGCAACTCCAGCAATTACATCGGGTTTACCATACTCTTTTTCTATAAACTCAGCAAGATGCTTACTTAGGAAATTTCGAATTTCTGGATAAGAAAGTGTAATTCGATTATCACAATAGATAGGAGATTTCCATCCAGATGCCCAAGTAAATGGTTCTTGCGGTTTTAATTTAATTGCATTAATTTGCAGTAGTAGTTCAGCAGTTTTTTTTGCTGTATCTTTATCAAAAATCATAGTTGCAAATGTATAAAGTTTTTGTGAATAATACCCCTATTATTCTATCTACAAAAAAGTCGATTGAGGATTATGAAATGATCCCGATAAAAGAAGCTAGCTTTCCGGTAATTATAAGAGATATTCTTGATAAGGAAGCAATACATGAAGAAGCAAAATATCATCTCTATCATAAAAAAGAAGATAAACTAATAGAACATTTATATTCGAAATTGCCAGTAGTTGTTGCTGGAGGAGGAAAGGTATATAATGAGAATAAAGAAATCTTGTTTATTCGCCGTAATGGAAAATGGGACTTGCCAAAGGGTAAGGTTGAAAAAAAGGAAGATATGGAAACCGCTGCAATGAGAGAAGTAGAGGAAGAGACAGGGGTTTCGGGATTAGAGATTACCAAATTCTTATATCGAAGCTATCATATCTTTAAAAGAAATGGAGAGTTTCGGTTAAAGGTTACGTATTGGTTTGAGATGAAAACCAACTATGAAGGAGAGTTAGTACCACAAAAAAACGAAGGAATTACCAAAGCGAAGTGGAAGAATACTAAAAAAGCTAAAAAAGCTTTGCAGGATTCTTATTCGAATATTAAGCTATTATTTTCACATGATTATTTGTCATAATGTTGTTTTTTAATTTTATTAAAAATATTTTTACTACTTAATCAATTACTAACTAAAACAAAACATTATGGGTTTATTTTCATTTATTAAGGGAGCGGGAAAAAAACTATTCGGTATTAAAGATGAAGCAGTCAAAGAAGAAGTAGTAACACCAAAAAGTAAGACAGATTTATTAAAAGCCGAAATTGATCGTTTAGGGATACCTGTTTCTGGTCTTGATGTTTCTGTTTCTGAAATGGTAACTGTATCGGGGCAGACAGAGACTAATGCAGATAGAGAAAAGATTATTCTGGCAATGGGTAACATCGATTGTATTGGTTGTGTAGAAGATAATATTACAGTAACTAATCCAGAGCCTGAAGCAAAATTTCATGTGGTTAAGAGCGGAGATACACTTTCAAAAATATCTAAGGAAGTTTATGGAGACCCTATGAAATACAACGTTATTTTTGAAGCAAACAAACCAATGTTGGAACATCCTGATAAGATTTACCCTGGACAAACATTACGAATTCCTGTAATGAGTTAATATAATACAGGTATAGTATAAAATGAAAAAGGGAGATAATATATCTCCCTTTTTTATATAATAATAAGTAATTAGTTTTAAAATTTGATACTCGATAACAAAATGAAAATTAATGTATACGCACTTTTTTCTCTAATTCTTTTTTTTGTGGCAGCCTGTAATACTAAAGAAAGTAAAGAAAAAACTATTTCTAGTGATCTCGATTCTACTAAAGTATATACGGGCCCTAATCATTCACATTATACACAATTTTCTGACTATAATTTTACAACAGAGGGACAATGGGATAGTCTAAATAATATGACTCATCATTTTAAATCTGCACCCAGATATAGTATTCATAAAGACTATAAAACTTTTGGATGGCATATATTCTCTAAAGGATCTGCTTATAAAAGTTATAATTTCTCACTATTATGGGGTGTTTCATATTTTTCATACATGGTTAATGCTAAGACAGGAAGCTATGATAATATTCATCAATGGAAAACAACCGCTATGGTGGATAGTGCAAAAGTGAATAATTGTAAAGTATTTCTTAGTGTATCTAATTTTGGTGAAAAAAGAAATGCTCAATTTTTAAAGAATCCAAAAGCCCAGAGAACTCTTGCAGATAGTTTAAGTGTGTTGCTGGGCCTTAGAAAAGCAAATGGTATAAACATAGATTTTGAAGGAGTTTCATCAAAAAACAAAAAAGAATTTAATCAATTCATTGTTACATTATCAGATCGATTGCATAAGGTGAATCCTGATTATATGGTTTCAGTAGCTTTATATTCAGTTGATTATCATAAAATATTTGATATAAAAACAATTGATTCTTCAATCGATTTTTATACACTAATGGGATATGATTATTATGGAGGATTTAGTAAACATGCGGGACCAGTTTCTCCTTTAAAAAGCAGTAAACGATGGGGGATACATAGTGTTGAGTCTTCTGTTGATTATTATATGAATGAGGGTGTTAAGCCAAGTAAGCTAATAGTAGGGTTACCCTATTATGGAGATAAATGGAAAACAGAAGATACTCCTATACCAAGCAAAGCCGAAAAATTTCTTTCTCACGATATGTATAGCACAACTCGAGAATTACTTGATACAAAAAAATATAAAATTAGTTTTGATACCTTAAGTTCTACGCAGTATGGTATATATGAAGAAAAAGGAGTGACAAAACAACTTTGGTTTGATGATAGTCTTTCATTATCCTATAAATATGATTGGATTAAACATAAAAAGCTAGCAGGAGTAGGAATATGGGCTTTAGGCTATGATCATGGTTATACCGAATTATGGGAGCTCATGGCTAATAAATTTGGACAAAAACAATAGACTACAATAGCCTTTCATATTTTATTTCAAAATTCGATATATCGGATATCTCATATGTGCCTTTTCATAATTATTTGATTGTTTATGTATCCAATCTAGTTGCGCATACCAATTATTAGCAAAAGCCGTATCTTTTTTCTTATTCTGAAATTGTATCCGTAACTCATTATTGTTACTTAATAATTCTGCAGCTTTGTCTTCCCATACATAAGGAGAAAACCCTTCTTTCTGTTGTAAAATAGTATCAAAAAAATTCCAATTAAAGAAAGAATCCGGAGCTTCTGGTTCTAAAGTTTCCATAAGATACCTAAATGCTTTTTGATCCGTCTTAACAATAATATCCCCTTTTTTTAGAGTGATTTTCTCAGTATTCTTTTTAATTGAAACCCGGTAGTGTAAATAATGCCCTTCATAAGGTGATGTTCTTGTTTTATAATCTTTAATATGATACACTTCGGCAGTAATTGTAGAATCTTTTTCCAGGTGCATAAACTCTACTTGATTAAGCGTTAATAATTCAACTACTCTCCACTGACCCTGAGGGATAATATAGGCTTTCGGAATACTAATTTTGGTTGTAGCGGTAAAATAGTTTTTATAAGTTACTTCTTTTGTATAAGGCTTGTTCTGGTGGTATTTTAGTCGTTTTGCTCCAGTGATCTCGCTATCAATAAATTCTCCTTCATACCCTTTAAAATTAAAAGTAGTGACCTGGGTAGTATCAACTTTCCAATGTGTTGGATATGTTTCTTGTTTGGCTTGTTTGGCAAAGGTTTTTTCTCGTATTGAACGAATTTTGGCACCGTCCTTTTCTGTAATTTCAATCATAGATTTCATAAGCTCATAAGTGCCTTCAACTCTTGGTTTGTAAGGTTTTAACATATGTGTTTCTACCATCATTCCCAGAGTATTCCAAAGCGTCGTATATCCTGTAGAATATCGTGGAGAGTCCATAAATTGAGTCCAACCTTTTTCGGGAGTAGTCCCCCATACATTCACATAAGGAGTGATATCCCATTTTTTAGCTTGGAGCGATGCTTCTAGTTGTGGGTGCATTTCTTTATGCAAATAACTTCCTAATTCGTTACCTAATTTATTATGCTGAGTAAATAAATGTGTAAGTGTATATTGGTAATCTGCGCCATTGCTTACATGGTTATCAATAAAAACATCAGGTTTTGTTAAGTGAAATACTTTGGCAAAGGCCTGTGCGTTTTTGGTGTCATTTTTTATAAAATCCCGATTCAAATCGTAATTACGTGCATTGCCTCTAAAACCATATGCTTTAGGACCATTCTGGTTGGTTCTCGTTCCCGAATTTCGGTTTAAGGCTCCACCAATATTATATATGGGAATGGTAGCCAAAACTGTAGTTGAAGGAGCACTAGTTTTACCCTGAGCAATATCTCTAAATAACAGCATTGTCGCGTCAATACCATCACTCTCGCCAGGATGAATCCCATTATTAATTAAAAGCACACGTTTTGTTTGTCTTATTTTTTCAAAATCAAAAATTGCATCAGGGTTTAATGTCACGATATGCAGTGGATTTCCGCTATCGGTCATTCCGATTTCCTGTATGTGAATTGAAGGATAGGTTTCTGCCAAATTTTTATAATACGTAATAACTTCTGAATAAGTAGGAGTTTCAGTTCCGTTACTTTTTTCAAAAGTAGTGGTGAAATCAAAATTTTGAGAATTTTGTTTTTCAGTGGTATTACAAGAAATAATGCTTAGAAAGCTAACAATGAGAGTGATTTTTCGCATCTGTACTATATATAGGAGGCTAAATATACTAAAGATTTCAAGTTTTAAAATTCTGTGTAAGGTTTTAGCACAATTTTATGAGATATAAGATAAGAACCTTGTTTTACTTGTAGAGCTATAAAATAACTGTATTTTTGCAGCCTCAAAATATCACAACTATGACTGAGTTTGTAAGAAAAAGAGTAGCGAATGCTAAAAATGATATTTTATCCGGGTTAACGGTAGCGTTAGCTTTGGTTCCCGAAGCGGTTGCCTTTGCCTTTGTGGCGGGGGTAGATCCATTAGTTGGATTATATGCTGCGTTTATGATCGGGTTGATTACTTCGATTTTTGGAGGACGCCCAGGTATGATCTCTGGTGCCACAGGAGCACTAGCGGTTGTTATGGTTAGTCTTGTCGCAGAAGGAAATGAAATGGGAGCCCCCGGAGAAGAATTAGGACTATATTATCTTTTTGCAACTGTTATCCTTATGGGGATTATACAAATGTTTGCAGGAGCTTTTAAGCTGGGTAAATTTGTGCGTTTGATTCCACATCCTGTAATGATGGGGTTTGTAAATGGTTTGGCGATTGTGATCTTTCTTTCGCAATTAGGAATGTTTAAAGAAGCTAAGAAAGATGTATTTAATAATAACAAATACGTTACAGAATCTCTTGAGAAAAAATTTGAAATTAGAGAAGATAACATCGCTTATGATATAGCAACAAATAAAGCTCTGTTTAGTTTTGAAAACAATAGGTTATCAGATGTAGATTCTAAAGAAGGAAAATATATTGTGTATGAAGGACAGGTTTTTGACCTGGATACCAAAGAAGTAGTTTTTAATTATGAAGATAATGTGATTTATAGTATTACCAAAAAAGGAAAAGCAAAATCCTGGCTACCTACAAATCAATTATTATTAATGTTAGGACTGGTATTACTTACAATATTAATCATGTGGGGATTACCTAAATTAACAAATAAACTTCCAGAAGCATTATTGGCTATTATTGTGGTTTCTGCTATAGTGATTTTAGGAAAGTTGGATGTGGCTACAGTTGGTAGTTTTATTAGAGATGGAGGAGGAGAAGGTCTTAAAGGAGGTTTGCCACAGTTTCAGCTTGATATTTTTAGAAAAATCCCGTTTACCTGGGAGACATTTCGATTTATAGCACCATATTCGATAATTCTTGCGGCAATTGGATTGATAGAGTCATTAATGACTTTAAATCTGATTGATGAATTAACCGAAACCAGAGGTAGCTCGAATAGAGAATGTATGGCTCAGGGAGGTGCTAATATCATTACGGGGCTTTTTGGTGGAATGGGAGGTTGTGCAATGATCGGTCAATCAATTATTAATATTAAAGGAGGTGGTCGAACTCGACTTTCGGGTATTGTTGCTGCGGTAACGTTACTATTATTTATTTTATTCGCTTCTGGATTAATAGAACAAGTTCCTATCGCAGCACTAGTTGGTGTGATGTTTATGGTAGTAATAGGAACCTTTGCATGGTCTAGTTTTAGAATCCTTAATAAAATTCCTTTGGCAGATGCTATTGTATTGATAGCAGTTTCTTCATTAACTGTATTTTTTGATTTGGCAATAGCAGTAATAGCTGGTGTTATTATGTCTGCTTTGGTATTTGCCTGGGAAAATGCAAGACGTATTCGAGCAAGAAAACATATACTCGAAAATGGAACCAAAGTTTATGAAATATGGGGCCCGCTTTTCTTTGGAAGTATTCAAGCATTCAATAATAAGTTTGATGTCGCAAATGACCCCGAAAATGTAGAGATTGATTTTATAGAATCACGTGTTAGTGATCACTCGGCATTAGAAGCTATTTTTAATCTTGTTGGGAAATATGAAGATGCAGGGAAAAAGGTAAAAATTAAACACCTTAGTGAAGAATGCCAAGCTCTTATGATTAAAGCTTCACCTAGATTAGCCAGTGTTATAGAACACGATATTGATGATCCAAGATATCATGTAATGGCAGAAGCAATGGAATAAGATCTGATCTTATGCCAGGAAATACTCTAAATTCTTACTAACAGAAGAAGATAGATATGAAAACAGGATTATGATTTTTAAATCATAATCCTGTTTTTTTATATACCGGTGTCTTTGTAGACACAACTGTCTATGTTTTTATAGCTATTCTTAATTACTTGGAGTAACTTCTGCTTTGCTAATCATGTAAATATTTGCACTTAGAGGCTTGTCAATTTCAAAACTATGAGCTGTAGTAGAAGCATCAAATTGTTTAGAATACTCGCTAGTAATGCTAGTTTTAGAAGTTCCATAATTAAAACTTAATCCGCACATCTCGTAACCTGTACTTAATTGATACTCAATTTTTAACTTCGTATCACTTATCGATGATATGTTTATATGTCCTACATCCGAGCTATTTGTGATATCACATCCATCAGGATTTATAAGAAGCTCTATATCAACTCCTTCGTCACCTTTACTATTGATAAAAGTATGAGCTAGGAAAGTAGTGAAAACATTGTTTTCGCAAAATCCACAAGCGGCATGAAATCCATATGCCTGAATACACTCAACTTTGCACTCTTGTTTGCAATATCCAAAAGATCTTACCCAATCACCATAATAAACACAACTCCACCATCCGTAATAGCTATATTGTTGATCTAAAGTTTTATCATAAGCAAAAGATGTATAGTAACAACGACTATCTTTGTTGTATACTTTAGAATACGCTACGATTTCAAAACAATCAAGATCTATTGAAGATAATGGAATCACATAAGTAGCTTTCTTCATTCCTCCATAGTAATAAGGAAAAGCTTTGTAATTAAATTTACGAAGATTAGGAAACCCATTAGAATAAAAAGGTATATTTTCTTTTGCTCCAATATAAAGGTATACCTTCTTCATAAGGTTACGGTCGTTGGCTTCAAAATTCAGATATAGATTTTCACCATCATTAGATACGGTAACGCTTCCAACTTCTAGTTTTCTAGAACCGACTAATAGAGGCATTGTTGTAGTGTCACCACAAGCTTCAATATCAACGTCAGATGGTGTAAGTAACGTATAGTTACAATGTCTGTAGCTTTTTGAATTAGTGTCTGTTGTAAGGATAGGTTCTTCTTCATCCAGTTGTAATTCGTCTTCGATACCTTCAGAACCATCATTTTTGATAAAATCTGGCTCAATAGCGGTTTTTTCAGATTCAACAACAACTTCATTTTCGTCTTTGCTACAAGAAGAAAAAATTAAAAATAAGGCAATGAACCAATACCCCAATGCGTAATTTGTTTTCATATAAAGTGTTTTAATTAATTAGTGCGGCAAAACTAACAAAAAAGTGTATTTCTGATGCTAAAAAAAACAAATAAATAAATAGAATTTTTATTGTATATTACTGAAAACTAAATAAATAGGTTTATTCTTACACGCGACCTTTATGAGATTTGATGAAGTGCAAAATTAATCGCTAGAAGTATGTGTTTAAGGGAAATTTCTCCTAAATCACTTTGTTGCTTACACTAAATTTATTGTCTAGAATTGATTTTAGCTATTTGAATTCTATAAATAAACTTATATTTCGGTGATAAAAACGAATTAATTACTGCATGGATATCCCTTTTGAACCTATTGTCTTTGGCTATAAAGTAAATATCCATTTGATTTTAGAATACGCAGCTTTCTTTATAGGATTTCGATATTATATATATCTTAAAAAACATACTCAAGACTCTATTTCATCATCAAATAGGTTATCCATAATCATTGGTGCAGTATTTGGAGCATTCTTTGGCTCTCGTTTTTTTGGTTTTTTAGAAAACCCGATCTTTTCTTTTAGCCCAGAATTTATAGTTCGGTTATTAAGTATAAAAACTATAATGGGAGGTCTTTTTGGAGGTTTGCTCGGAGTAGAGTTGGCTAAGAAGATAATCGGTGAGAAACATTCTTCGGGTGATTTATTTACATTTCCTATTATATTAGGAATCATCATAGGAAGAATAGGCTGCTTTTTGGCTGGAGTTAAAGAATTTACTTATGGTAGGCAAACCAGTTCATTTTTAGGAATGGATTTAGGAGATGGTCTGTATAGATATCCGATAGCATTATTTGAAGTTGTTTTTCTATTGGTTTTATGGAGAATTTTGAAACGTTTTCAAATAAAATCCAAAATTGAAAGTGGTTTACTATTCAAATATTTTATGATTTCTTATTTTCTATTTAGATTTTGTATTGAATTTCTGAAACCTAATACTTTTTTTATACTAGGTCTTAGTAGTATTCAGTATTTATGTATCTTATGCATGATTTATTATCAAAAAACTTTACGACAATTAGTTTTCAAATGAGCAAAATCAGGATAATCATAATTATATGGTTTTTAATCTGCCTAAATGTTATAAACCTATCTGCTCAGGATATATCTGATGCTTTGCGATTAAAAGAGCTATCATATATGAAATATGCTAAAAGAACAGATTGTAATAGTACTATGGGAACCACTCTTGAAGACAGGATTTGTTTAAATCTAAAGTTTCAGCAGACTGATTCTATTATGAATGTGAAACTCAAAAAGATGTTGCATACTATTACTAATGACACGATCAAAACCACCATCAAAACCTATCAAAATGCCTGGGTACATCATAGAAGAATGAAAAGTGAAATTGTTTCAGAAGGATACAGAGGTCACATGCTTGGGATTATATATCTGGGGTGTATGTTAGAAACAACAATGCAGCGTATTAAAGAAATTGAGGAGTTATCGGGTAAAATGATTGATTATGATACAGATAATTAAAATAATTCTTCAATATCCATTTGTTTTGATATATGAATTTCAAAAATAACAGATAAATGCCCACTAGAAATTATACGTATTACGATTTTACACTAAGTTTATGTCCTACTTGTCTAAAAAGGATTGAAGCCAAAATTGTTTTTGAAGAAGATAAAGTATTTATGCTCAAGAGATGCCCAGAGCATGGGAGGTCTAAAGTTTTGATTGCAGATGATATAGCCTATTATAAGAATATTAGAAATTATAATAAACCTTCAGAGTTTCCCTATCAATTTAATACAGCTACAGATTATGGATGTCCTTATGATTGTGGATTATGCCCGGATCATGAGCAGCATTCATGTTTGTCGATTATCGAGGTAACAGACCGATGTAATTTGACTTGTCCTACCTGTTATGCTTCTTCGTCTCCTCATTACGGCAGACATCGATCATTAGATGAAATAAAGAAAATGCTGGATACGATAGTCAAAAATGAAAAAGAACCAGATGTAGTACAAATAAGTGGAGGAGAACCCACAATACACCCTCAGTTTTTTGAAATTCTGGACTATGCAAAACAATTACCTATCAGGCACTTAATGGTAAATACAAATGGAATTCGTATTGCTAAGGATATTAAATTTACCCAACAGTTGGCTGGCTATATGCCTGATTTTGAAATCTATCTTCAGTTTGATGCTTTGGATGCCGAAGTATTACAAAAATTAAGAGGAGAGGATCTGACCAAAATTAGAAAACAAGCCATCGAGAATCTCAATAGTGTAAACCTGTCCACTACTCTGGTTGTTACATTAGAAAAAGGATTAAATGATACTCTAATTGGTGATATACTAACATTTGCAACACAACAAAAATGTGTGAGAGGGGTTACATTTCAACCTACTCAAATAGCAGGGCGACTAGAAGATTTTGATACTCAAACCGATAGAATAACATTGACCGAGGTGCGAAGAAAAATTTTAGAACAATTTCCTGTTTTTGAATCTGATGACCTTATCCCTGTGCCTTGTAACCCAGATGCTTTGGTTATGGGGTATGCACTAAAAAATGAAGATGGACTTCTACCTCTTACCCGATATATTAATCCGGCAGATCTTTTGGATAATGGTAAAAATACGATTGTATATGAACAGGATGAAGAGTTGCATGGTAAAGTCCTGGAATTATTTAGTACCGGAAATTCTGTAGAAACAGCTTCAGAAAATCTAAAATCTATAATGTGCTGTTTGCCAGAGATCGATGCTCCGGATTTAGGATATGATAATCTGTTTAGAATTATAATTATGCAATTTATTGATGCTTATAATTTTGATGTGCGAGCGATTAAAAAATCTTGTGTGCATATTGTAAATAAAGATTACAAAATCATTCCTTTTGAAACGATGAACTTATTTTATAGGGATGATAAGCAGGAGTATTTAGAACAATTAAGAAAAGAAACGATATGATAGCAACAAATACCATTTTTTTGGAAGTAGGGAACCTCGATGGATTGGTGTATTTAATTCTTTTGATCCTCTTAGGACCTCCAATATTTCTTTCGATTATTGGTCTAATCTTATTCAAGACTAAAAACCGAAAAGCAGGAAAAATTTTCTTTATCCTTGCTGGGGTATACCTTGTTGTAGGATTAGGAATCTGTGGAGCTCTTATGGCTGGATTTTAAAGTAAAACCGTCACAAATAATTGTATTGCAGAACCCTCTGCGGTGGATACTAACGTTTGCTTATAGAAAAAAGGATTTTCTTGATTATACTACATTGCGTTGTCTTTAGAGATACTATTCATAATAGAAAGGAATTAGAAGATTTGTTTTTGTGTTGTTTTACCAATCTTTATTAATGCCTTTATAATACAATCTAAACATCGATATAATAAATGAAGTTTTATGAATTAGCATAATGACATTATTATTGTAAGGTAGAAATCATATTAAAAACGACTTCTTCTTTTTCCAAAATAACCTCCTTTTATTTTTTCGGTATATGTTTTTGTAGCTTTAGTGGTATCGTTTGAACTCATAAGATCATCTGTGCCTGATTTCTTTTTCTTTTTAGAGGAAATTTCTGCCTCCTTTTGGGTTATTCGTTCTATTATCTCAGAAACATCTTCAGTTTTAAGAGAAACTTGTTCTTTTCCAACCCTATAGGAATTAAATTTATCTTTTCGGGTTTTTAAAATTGCTTTTAACTCAGAGTTTGGCAGATTAATTAGGGTCATAGTTTAGATATGGTTTCTATTGTTAAATTTCTTTTAAATCAATTTCATTTTTGTAGGAATTTTTCTACAAAAATAATTTCACACAAGATAGTAATAATCGTTTAAAAGTAAAAAAAAACGATGAAAGAATTTTTTTAAGTAATTATTGTTACTATATTTACAAAACAAAGAACAAAAATATCCAAATTTTAGACATATGATTGATCTGAAAAAGATTAAAGAAGATACCGAAGTTGATAGCGTAATTATTGCCGATAATAGTGGTAATGTAATAGATGCATTAGATACTCAGCATGATACTAATGTTGCCTTAATGATGGAAACAGCATTTTCGATGTGTAATGATATGGTTAAAGATTTACTTAATGGTGACCTTGATCAATTGATGGCAAAATCTTCAAAAGGTTTTCTTATTGCAAATAGGATCAAATCTGATTCAATCATATTGGTTGTATCTAAAAAAATGTCAAAACTGGGGCTACTGCTTAAGTATATGAGCTCTTTAGATAAATAATTTTATAAACAATATTATTAATAATTAAAATCAAATTAAAACTATGTCAAATTTTTTAGAACAATTCATTGAGGATGTTAAATCTAATGTGCCTGGTTATATCGCGGTTACTGTTACAGAAGTAAGCACAGGTGTATGTTATGTCTCTAATTCTGATAAAAAAGATTTTGATCCTGAAACTGCTTCTGCTTATAATTTGGAAGTTGTAAAAGCTAAGAAAAATGCTATCGAAGCATTAGGTTTGAAATCAGCAGTTCAGGATATTATAATTACACTTACAAATCAAATTCATATTATTGACGTTTCTGAAAACGGTGAATACTTTATTTATTTGGCTGTTGATTCTACAAAAGCAAATCTCGGAATGACACGTGCACTCTTGAAAAAATATAAGAAAGATGTGGTATCACAACTATAATTAAAAAGCTTTTTTATGTAAATAATATTACTTTTATAAAACCTCACAAGTTTAAACTTGTGAGGTTTTTTTATGGTAATTTTATTCAATTGCTACAAAAATATCCACTTCGGCATTTGTAGGATTTACAGCGTCTTCCCCGTATACTTCAAAATCGGTAGTATATGTCCTGTCTAGATCTATTTCCCATATATTGACCCATTTATCATAGATTACACCTTTAGTAATATCACCTTTGGCGGTAAATCGAGAGTAGATACTTCTTTCGATTTTTACACTGGTCATTCCCGGCGGGATATTATCTAAGTTTGCAACTTTGCATCCTATGATTGTAGTATATCCTTCGGTATGGTCACTTTCATAATCAGTGTACACAGCATAGATAGAATCTTCAAGCTTATTAGGGATTTTATGCATTGTACCTTCAGACATAAAAGTATTCCATAAATTAGGGATATCGTTTGCAAATTGCTCGTTTTTTTTAGTTGTACGTACCGAAATTCCAACGATCCAAAAAGGTTCAATTTTTGTTTTTATCATAATTTTTAATATTAGAAATTAATAGTATGACAAAACTAAATACAGGTAGTGACAAAGGTATGTCAGGAAGGGTTTGTAATTTATATTATTTTAATTCGAGCAAGTCCCATTTGGTGCCATATAAATCTTCAAAAACAACAACGGTTCCGTAGGATTCTTCTCGTGGTTGTTCCAGAAATGATACTCCTTTAGATTTCATGGTATGGTAATCTCTCCAAAAATCATCGGTATGAAGAAATAGAAAAACCCGTCCACCTGTTTGATTTCCAATTGCTTTTTCCTGTTCGGGAGTGGCTGCTTGAGCCAGGAGAATGGTAGTTTCTGTTTGGTTATTAGGAGCAATGAGAACCCATCGTTTTTTGTGATCAAGTCTGGTGTCTTCTATAAGTTTGAAATTAAGCTTTTCTATATAAAATTGAATAGCTTCATCATAATCCTTTACAACCAGGGTAATAGCACCTATTTTTCTTTTCATAGTAAGGTGTTATTTTACACGAACTGTATCCGGGACTAATCCTGAAACATCTCCACCATTACGAATTACATCACGAACAATAGAAGAAGAGATATAACTTTTACCAGAAGAGGTTAATAAAAACACAGTTTCGATATCCGACATTTTTCTGTTGGTATGTGCGATGGCTTTTTCAAACTCAAAATCACCTGGATTGCGAAGGCCTCTTAATATAAATTCGGCATTTTGTTGTTTGCAAAAATCAACAGTTAGCCCTTTGTAAGTCATTACTTTAATTTTAGGCTCATTCTTAAAAGCTTCTTCGATAAATTGCTTTCGCTCTTCAAGAGAAAACATATATTTCTTCTCAGAATTTACGCCTATGGCAAGGATAACTTCATCAAATAAGGTAAGACCTCTTTCGATAATGTCATAATGTCCTAATGTAATTGGGTCGAATGATCCAGGAAAAACAGCTCTTCTCATTGGTGATTATTAATTGTTGTATTTACAAAGATAATTCAAATTATAAATTTATAGATTGAACCTCTATTTTTGTAAATGGATACAAGATTCTATAGCATTAGAAAATAATTCTTTTAAGCTAATCCCAGCTTTTTCTGCTTGTTGAGGTAAGATACTAGCTTCACTTAATCCGGGATTAGTGTTCATTTCTACAAAATAAGGCTCTCCATGATGAAAAATATATTCGCTTCTTGAAAATCCTTTCATTTTTAAAATCTGATATACTTTTAAAGCCAGATTTTTGACTTTTTGAGTATCCTCATCAGATAAACGGGCGGGAGTGATTTCTTCCGACTTTCCCATGTATTTAGCTTCGTAGTCAAAAAACTCATTTTCGGATACAATTTCTGTTATTGGTAATACTGTATCTTTTCCATTATGTTGGATAACTCCTACAGATACTTCGGTCCCGCTTAAAAAAGATTCAATAATAATTTCATCATCTTCTTTGTAAGCTACTTCTATTGCAGGTAGAAGATCTTCTATAGTTTTAACTTTAGAAACTCCATAACTACTACCAGCTTTATTTGCTTTTACAAAGCAGGGTAATCCTACCGTATCCACAATGGCGTTGCTATCTATTGCATCACCTTTATTTAAAAAATAGTTGGTGGCAGTAGGGATGCCATAAGGTTTTAAAGTACTAATACAATCTCGTTTATTAAAAGTAAGTGCTGCAGGATAAAAATCACAAGCTGTTTGAGGAATCTCGATCAATTCAAAATAGGCCTGTAGCAAACCATCTTCACCAGGAGTACCATGCACCGTATTAAAAGCAGCATCAAAAGTGATTTTAGTGCTTTCTAATGTTAATGAAAAATCGTTTTTGTCAATACCATACTTCTGGTCGTTATCATCTACATAATACCAGCCGTCTTTAGTAATATGAACACGAAATGGAACATATAAATCTCTATCCAGATATTTATATACTACATTTCCACTTTGAATCGAGATTTTAAACTCGCTAGAATACCCACCCATTAAAATGGCAATGTTTTTCTTCATAGAGTGACTTTTGAAAACAAAAATATCATTTATCTTATAAGAAAAGCTTAAAACTTTCCGTTTTTATATATTTGTCCAAATTATGAAATAAGCCATTACAATAAAGTTAGTACTAATAATTAGAATGATTATTGGTTAATTTTGTTTACATAATCAAGAAGGTTATGTTTGACTATAAAAATAACAGGTATAAAACAGATGAGTGTATTTATAAATTTCTTCAGAGATCTATTCAAATTTATTTATAGTAAAATATTTTTGATACAATTGGTTATAGCGGTGGCAATGCTTGCTATCTTATCTTATGTTGCACTAGAGTGGTTAGAAAGTACAACAAATCATCATCAGCGTATTGTAGTACCCAGTTTAAGTAAAAAGACATTGGATGAGGTAGGGAAGGTACTAGAAGAAAAAGAGCTGAGATATGAAGTTCAGGATTCTGCAAACTTTAATCCTGATTATCCAAGGTATTCTGTATTAGAACAGAACCCTGTTGCGGGTAGTGAGGTAAAAGAAAATCGTAAAATATATGTAACCTTAAATCCATCGGGTTACCGTAAAATAGAAGTTCCTAATGTAGTACAGAGAACCAGAAGACAGGCAGAACCAAAATTGGTTGCTCTTGGGTTTAAGATAGGTTCTGTTACATATCAGCCCAATATTGCAAGAGATATGGTATTAGAATTAAGACATAATGGTAAACGGTTAAAACCTGGAACAAAACTAATGAAAACCTCTGTTATAGATTTGGTTCTGGGGAATGGAGAAGGAGGAACGATAAACTTATCTAATTGATTTTGAAAGAAAACGAAGATACAGGAGATTTTGATGCTAATGAGGGCGACCTCTATGAACATCATCGTTTTGTGGCCGGAGCTGGCCAGGTACCCTTAAGGGTGGATAAGTTTTTAATGAATTTTGTAGAGAATGCAACACGTAATAAAATACAACAGGCTGCAAAAAATGGAAGCGTTTTTGTAAATGATATTCCGGTAAAATCAAATCATAAGGTGAAACCAAATGATATTGTACGGGTATTGTTCTCTCATCCTCCTTATGAAAACTTACTAACTCCAGAGAATATTCCTTTAGATATTGTATATGAAGATGATGTATTACTAGTTGTTAATAAACCAGCAGGGATGGTGGTACATCCTGGTCATGGTAACTATTCGGGAACCTTAATTAATGCTCTGATTTATCATTTTGATAACCTTCCTAATAATAGTAGTGATCGACCAGGATTAGTACATCGCATTGATAAGGATACCAGTGGACTGTTGGTGATTGCCAAAACCGAAGAAGCAATGACGCATCTGGCAAAACAATTTTTTGATAAAACCAGTCAACGCGAATATGTAGCAATTGTATGGGGGAATGTGGATGAGGATGAAGGAACAATAGAAGGTAATATAGGACGACATCCTAAAAACAGACTACAAAACACTGTTTTTGAAGACGATGAAGGCGATAAAGGGAAACCGGCAATCACACATTATAAAGTTATAGAGCGACTAGGATATGTTACCTTGGTTTCTTGCAGATTAGAAACTGGAAGAACGCATCAGATTCGGGTACATATGAAATATATTGGTCATACTTTATTTAATGACGAACGCTATGGCGGAGAGAAAATATTAAAAGGAACTACGTTTACCAAATACAAGCAATTTGTAGAAAACTGCTTTAAGATTTTACCTCGACAAGCTTTACACGCCAGAACTCTCGGTTTTGAACACCCCGTGACTAAAGAGCATATGCATTTTGAAACGCAAATCCCAGAAGATATACAACAGTGTATAGAACGTTGGAGGAAATATGCTAAAAATCAATTGTCAGAAGAATAAATTGAGCTGGTATAGAGAATATTATACTGTTACTAAAGTATTTGTAAAGTATTAAATAAAGGTTATTAAGAACATTATTTTGAAATAAATATGGATTACTGATCAAATAATAGTACCTTTGCGTTTTAATAAATTATAATGAACAAAGGAACAGTAAAATTTTTTAATGACTCCAAAGGATTTGGATTCATAACAGAAGAAGGATCAAACAAAGATCATTTTGTACACATTTCAGGTTTAATCGACGAAGTGCGTGAAGGTGATGAAGTAGAATTTGATCTACAAGAAGGTAAAAAAGGATTGAACGCGGTAAACGTGAAAGTATTATAATATACATTTGACTTTTTTAAAACACAAGCCTGTCGATTAGACAGGCTTTTTCTATTTTAGAACTTAAATGACTCAATAAAATCTTTTAATAGCTTTTAAAACCTTATCAGCACGTCCTAACCTTAGTTTTTTAATGTACTTATAGGATCGGTTTAAGATATTCTGTACCTCTGCATTTTTTTTATATTCTTTTCTGATATGATACAGATCCAGGGCTACCTGTAGATCATTGGGAGAAAAAGAAACTCCCGTATATTGTTGTAAAAGTTGTAAGTAGGTAAAACCAAACTCTTGTGTGGGTTCTATCATAGTACCTTCCCCAAAATCATTCCAGGTAATGATTTGAATAAAGTCTGAAAGTTCATGATGAGTATAGTTAAGAGTTTCTACAAAAGTATGACCAGAATTAAGGTCAATGCTCCAATCATTACTGCCATCAGACCATCCGCCTTCTGTATAAAAACTCCTAAAACCGGGATAAGAAGATCCCACAGTTATTGTATTGGATGCTTGATAAGTATCATAATAATTTTGATGAGCAAGTAAATGATCTTTATCTACCCATAAAAATTCTCCCGATGCATTCACTCCAACGCGATCACTTGCAGCCCATAGTGTTAAAAAGCTAGGCTGATTTTCTGCAGGTAGTACATCAAATACCTGATTCCATTCGGTTTCTGTGGTTATATGATGTGGACCAAATACAAATAACATGTTTTTACCATTATATTGCATGTATTCAGGACTAGAAAAATAGGTGTCATTAATGTATGCAAAATCCTCTTGCGCAGCCTCTATGATATCAGTGGTAAGAGATTGCTCTGTAGCTTGGGCAGCTACACGATCCTCATACATAATTGAAAATTCAAGTCCCAAATCTTCTAGGACGTTAATAAAGGTTTCTGTTGATTTTTTTATCAATCCATAATCATGTAAATTTCTACTACCATACCAGTCAAAAATTACTCCATCAATCCCAGAGAGTTTCATCATTAAAAAATGATATTCATGCAAATCTGGATCACTAGAAGAATATGGGCCGATAAGAGGATAATAATATGAGGCAATTTGTGAATTACCATTTTCGTCTTTGATTTCAGGATTTTGGTTACTCATTGTCCAATGCTGACCCCAGTATCCATCAAAATCTTTATTCTGAAACCAGGGCAAATAATGTACATATACTTTTTTTGGATTTTCTTTAACGACATCCATACCAGAAATATCAACAATATACCCTTCTTTTTCTAGTTTTATAAACTCTATTTCTTCCTCCAGAACTTTTAGTAGTTCGGCATCAGTATATGTTGTGTCCTGAACAACTTCTGCTGCAGATTGTTCCTCAATCTGTTGTTGCTCAATTAAAATGACATCTTCTTTTTCACAAGAATAAAAGAAAATAATAAAAAGAAAAATGAAAAAAATAAAAGTACTCGAAGATCTTAACATATCACAAATATTAAATTAAACGTCAAACAAAATGTCTAAAGAGTTTTTATGTTTAGAAGAAAATTTGTGAATAATCAGACAATGTGTTCTAATGTTTAATGCATCAGAATTCATGCTTTTGTGACGAAAATGAGGGTTTCCCCTCTTTGTAATACGTTATTTGCACTAAAATTAGTTAATTTCTTTTTTTCTAAAAAGAAATATGTTGTTTTTTTATTCTTTATTACCTGAAAATCAATTATTTATATTTATTTCAAATAAGAACTAACGATAGTTATTAGTACTTCGATACATTACTCGGTATCATTAATCGTAACGATACATAGAGATAGCTAATAATTCAATAGATAAGAAATACTATGATCAATTTATGATTTTAGAATACAATCGTACTTTAACCACAAAATCTTTCAGGATGAAAATTAAAAGAACAGGGCTTATTTTATATGTTAAAAAATATGAAGAATCTATTGTGTTTTATGAAACTATTTTGGAGTTAACTATTTTATTTCAAAATGATGAATTAACATGTTTTGATTTATACGGCACTTATTTAATGGTTGAAAAAGAAGATAGGGAAGATTATCTGATAATGGATGATGTTAATGCAAAGGGATTTAGCTGTATACGAATGAATGTGGATAATGTGCAAAGAGTTGCAAACGATTTAAAGAGAAAAGGAGTAGCTGTTGATTATCAGGAACATCATTGGGGGAAAGTAGCAAAATTCTATGACCCTGATAGAAACCTGATAGCATTTAAAGATGAAGAGACTTTCGCTAAACAGATAGAAGAATATATCCCGAAATCAAAATAACTTTTTCAAATACCCAAATAGAGAATAAATACAGGTATAGATTTTAATTGTCCAAAGACAATTGTATTTTTGAATAACAAAAAAGTCACCTACATGAAAATTGTAATATCTCCAGCTAAATCATTAGATTTTGAAACAACATTACCAACTCAGCAGTATACGACTCCAGCTTTTCTTACAGAAATAGAGAAGTTAAATGGTGTGTTAAAGAAAAAAACACCTAAAAAACTTTCTGAGCTAATGAGTATAAGTGATAAGTTGGCACAACTTAATTGGCAACGTAATCAGGAGTTTCAACTTCCGTTTACAAAGGAAAATGCAAGACCTGCAGTATATTCGTTTAATGGAGATGTATATATCGGATTAGATGCGTATACTATTCCCGAAAAAAAGTTAGACACATTACAAGACCAATTAAGAATTCTTTCTGGATTGTATGGAGTTCTTAAACCTTTAGACCTAATGCAGCCTTATCGCCTTGAGATGGGAACTAAATTAAAAGTGGGACGAAAAAATAACTTATATGAGTTTTGGAAAAAAACGGTTACCCAGCACTTAAATGATGAATTGCAAGACGATGAATTATTTATCAATCTGGCAAGTAATGAATATTTTAGTGTAATTGATAAAAAAGCATTAAAAGTACCTGTGATTACTCCACAATTTAAAGATTGGAAAGGAGATAAGCTTAAAATGATAAGCTTCTTTGCTAAAAAAGCCAGAGGTATGATGGTTCGTTATATTATCGATACTGGTGCAGAAACTATTGAAGATTTAAAAGGATTTAATTACGAAGGATATGGGTTTAGTGAAGAATATACTACCAAACCTAATGAATTGGTTTTTGTGAGGTAATTTAATAGGATAATTGTTAATGTGTGGGTATTGAAAATCTTCGATATGCTTTTTGACAATTACTAACTTCCGTTTTCGAATGCATCTAATTTTAGTATCTTCAACCCAGATATTAGTAACACAAATCACTAGATGCAAAAAATTATCAATTTTCTTGACAGAGTTGGTGAGAAAATAGGAGTATTGGTTAGTTGGGTAGCAACACTACTGGCAATAATCATTGGCCTTGATGTAATTATTCGCTATGTCTTTAAATTCACATATGTTTGGATGATCGAAATAGAGATTTATCTCTTCGGGATGATATTTCTACTAGCGTCTGGGTATACATTTAAATACGAGAAACATGTACGGGTTGATGTTTTTTATACCAAACTTTCTAGAAAAGGAAAAGCCTGGGTGGATCTTTTAGGAGGTGCTTTTTTGTTAATTCCCTGGTGCTATGTAGTTATTGTTTCTTCTTGGTATTATGGATTGTCTTCTTTTATGATAGGAGAAAGCTCTCCTCAACCGGGAGGTTTACCTGCTCTATACGTACTTAAATTTTGTATTACTCTGGGTTTTGTTTTTCTGTTACTTCAAGGAATATCCCATATACTAAAATCAATTCAAATTATTTTTAATAAGGATTAGAAATGGAATATCTGGCAATAGTACTATTTGTAATTATCTTCATTCTTATTCTAAGAGGGTATCCGGTTGCTTTTACGTTAGGAGGGATTTCGGTAGCCTTTGCTTTTGGAGTATCTATTTTTGCTCCAGAAGTGTTTCAGATGTCTACATTTTATTTACTTCCGGCAAGAATTATGGGAGTAGTCAATAACTATGTATTAATGGCAGTTCCTCTATTTATTTTTATGGGAATTATGCTGGAGAAATCAGGTCTTGCAGAGAGTTTATTAGAAACTATGGCAATGATGTTTGGACGTGTGCGTGGTGGTTTGGCAATTTCTGTAGTGATTGTAGGGGCTTTGCTTGCAGCATCTACTGGAATTGTTGGAGCAACAGTTGTAACAATGGGGCTAATAAGCCTGCCTACAATGCTTAAACGAGGATATAAAACAGAACTTGCAACAGGAGTAATAGCATCATCAGGAACATTAGGGCAAATCATTCCGCCATCTATTGTATTAGTATTATTAGCAGATACAATCAATAGTTCGTCACGAGGGTCAGCTTCGGTAGATGTAGGAGCTTTATTTTCTGCAGCACTATTGCCAGGGTTGATATTGGTAGGATTATATATTGGCTATATTTTAATAAAGTCTTTCATTCACAAAGAAGATGCTCCCAGTATTCCTGCAGAAGAGATTGCAGAATTTAGAGGAACTAATTTCACTTCAAAAATTCTAAAAGCACTTTTCTTGCCAATACTTTTGATAGTATTGGTATTGGGCTCTATTTTTACAGGTATAGCTTCTCCTACAGAAGCTTCTGCCATTGGCGCAATTGGTGCAACAATACTAACCATAATTCAAAAAAAGTTTTCGTTTAAAATTCTAAAAGAAGTAGCTCAAGAAACTACAAAATTAACATCGATGGTGTTTTTTATTCTTTTAGGAGCAACTACATTTACCTTAGTGTTTAGAACATTGGGAGGAGATGCATATCTGCAAGAATTGATTATGTCATCTAATTTGACACCTCTTATGTTTTTGTTATTGGTCATGGTTGTGATTTTTATTGCAGGCTTTTTTATTGATTTTATTGAAATTGTTTTTATTATAGTACCGGTAGTGACTCCTATTTTTAATGCTTTTGGTATGGATATGTTGTGGGTTGGGATTTTGATAGCATTAAATCTACAGACATCGTTTTTGACACCACCATTTGGCTTTGCTTTGTTTTATCTTAAAGGTGTTGCGCCAGATAATGTAAAAACCAGCCAGATTTATAAAGGGATTATACCATTTATCATCATTCAATTAATTATTGTTGGTGTAGTTGTATTTTTTCCTGAAATTATTTTTATATCAAAATAGAATAATAAAATGTATCCTTTAGAAACCATAAAAAGAATATCCTTTTTACTTTTCTAAAGATGTTTAATAATGTATAAGTAAACCTTATGAAGTTTGTTACAACCCAAAAACATAAAATTTTAAGGTATTTGACCTTAGTAATTACTGTAGTATTGTTTCTTTCTTGTTTGGGAGATCCACCAGCAAGCATGCGAACTACTTCATATGATGTGACCAAACCTGATAAAGTGTTTTATTGGAAAATGACGACTACCTGGCCACCAAACTTTCCTGTTGTAGGTGAAGTTGCAGAGAAATACTCAGAATGGGTAGATGAATTGTCTAATGGGCAGATTAAAATAAAAGTGTATGGAGGAGGAGAATTAGTCCCTCCATTAGAAGCTTTTGATGTGGTATCCCAGGGAACTATAGAGATGGGATGTGGAGCAGCTTATTATTGGGCAGGAAAAACTCCGGCAGCACAGTTTTTTGCAGCCGTACCATTTGGGATGAATAGTCAACAAATTACCTCTTGGTTAGAAACAGGAGGAGGATATGAATTATGGAAAAAGACATACGCTAAATTTAACCTCGTGCCATTTATGGGAGGAAATACAGGTGTACAGATGGGAGGGTGGTTTAACCGGGAAATCAATTCTGTAGAAGATTTTAAAGGATTAAAAATGCGCTTACCGGGTATTGGAGGAAAAGTATTGGAAAAAGCCGGAGGAGCAGCGGTTTTGGTTGCAGGTAGTGAAGTGTATACAAGTTTAGAAAGAGGAGTTATTGATGCCACCGAGTGGATTGGCCCATATCACGATTATAAAATGGGATTTCATAAAATTGCAAAATATTATTATACACCCGGATGGCATGAGACAGGTTCACAACTTGAGTTTTTTATTAATAAAAATTTGTATGACGGTCTGCCTCGACATTTACAAGCAGTTTTAGAAGCAGCTTCTAAACGAGCACAAGTATGGGTTTTGGCAGAGTTTGATAGACAAAATGGTATTTATCTGGATAAATTAGTAAATGAAGAAGGTGTTGAAATTCGTGAGTTTTCTAAAGAAACTCTGGATGCCTTGCGAGGATTTACCGATGAAGCAATCCAGGAAATGATAGGGAATGATCCCCTTTCTAAAGAAGTATATGAAAGCTATTCAAGCTTTCAAAAGAAGATCTCCAAATGGTCCGAAGTAACAGAAAAAGCTTATTATAATAAAATACAGAAGTAATCAAAAAAAACCGTTTCAGAAGAAATTTTCTTTGAAACGGTTTAATTGTTTATTAAAAGGTGTTTATTGCTACAATTCGATAGTAGTTTCATTACCATCAGCATCAGTCTGAGTTGCAATATTATCGCATTCCCCATCACCATAGTTCAAAGTAATAACGGCACTATTCTCTGTAGTTGCTATAACACCACTCACCGTATATTGGCATGAGCTTTCATCACGTAAAGGAGTTGTGATCTCTACAGCAAATCGATCACCATTACTAAACTGAGTAAGGCTGTTACCTGTAGTTAAACTATAGAAAATTAGGTTAGGTGGTGTATCTGGGTTACTGTTTCCAGGGAAAGACTCTGTTGCAAAATTAGTTTTACTTGTAGCAGTAACTCCATCTGTCCATGCAAATGTGAAATCAGAATTTGTAGTGAATTTAGTATTTCCTGTGTCACTTTGAAAAGAAAATATAGTAGTGGCAGTTCCACTCACAGTAATATCTTTATAAACAATCTTGTCAAGACTATAGCTAATCTCAATTTTACTTTCTGTATCCAGTTTAAGACTAAAACTCATACGAATACTACCAGAAATTACCTCTCCATTTGGTAACTCGCAATTTTCACCAAAATCTATAGTAACAGTTTTTGTTTGATCTGTTATTTCTGAAGTGATAGTTGCACACTCAGGTGTTTTTACTTTAGAAAAAGACTTATTACGAATATTAGATTCGGTATTGAAAACATTTTCTACTACAGAATTTATTTCTTTGTTAGCAGATGTGATGTCTTTATATTGTTTTGAAGTAGTAACCGCGGTGGTTGGTATTTGTGTTTCGTCGTCGTCATTACTACAGCTTAATAAAAGGCTACAGGTTATGAATAACAGGCCTGTGTAGGCAAAAATTCTTTTTTTCATTGTCAAAGGCTTTAATTAATAAATTGAAAAATGTTATGGGACGTATGATCAGTAAACGATTATAACCCACAGAATCTTATAAAGGGTGTAGTTAATTTGTGTTAAGGTTATGTTATAAGATGTTATTATAAGATGCTGAATTGGAGACAAAAGATTGTTAAGCATATCACAGATTAATTTTATTTATACCAATTTTAACATTACTGTTGCATAGCATTTTTCTTATCAATATCTTCGTAGCGAATGTTCGCTAAAAGTGATTTTAACTCATAAATTATATCATGCAAATCAAAAAAGTTTTAGTAGCTAATCGGGGAGAAATTGCAATCCGTATTTTTAGAGCTTGTACAGAAATTGGATTAGAAACAGTAGGAGTATATACCTATGAAGATCGATATTCTTTACATAGGTACAAGGCAGATGAAGCATATCAGATTGGCGAAAATAATGAACCATTAAAGCCTTATCTAAATGTAGAGGCCATCATAAAAGTTGCCAAAAACAATAATGTAGATGCGATTCATCCAGGCTATGGTTTTCTTTCTGAGAATGCAGAGTTTGCACAACAATGTTTAGAAAATGATATCATATTCATTGGACCTAAAGTATCAGTTTTACGCTCTCTGGGAGATAAGATTACAGCTAAAAAAGTAGCGATCGAGAATGATATTCCTATCATAGAGAGTAACAAAGAAGATCTTACAGATGTAAAAATAGCATTAAAAGAAGCTAAGCGTATTGGTTATCCGGTAATGCTTAAAGCTGCTTCTGGAGGTGGAGGCCGAGGGATGCGAGTGATTCGAAATGATGAAGAACTGGAAAAAGCATACCCAGAATCACGAAGAGAAGCCTTAAATGCTTTTGGAGATGATACCGTATTTCTGGAGAAGTTTGTAGAGAATCCAAAACATATCGAGATACAGATCGTAGCAGATCATCACGGTAATATGGTACATCTTTTTGAACGTGATTGTTCGGTACAACGACGCTATCAAAAAGTAATCGAGTATGCTCCTTCTTTTGGAGTATCCGAAGATATAAAACATGATTTATACAATTATGCACTTGCTATTTGTAAAGCAGTGGATTATAATAATATTGGTACTGTAGAATTTTTGGTTGATGAAGACCAAAGTATCTATTTTATTGAAGTGAATCCACGGGTGCAGGTAGAACACACAGTAACAGAGATTATAACAGGAATAGATCTAATCAAAGCTCAGGTATTTATTGCAGGAGGATATAAATTATCTGATAGGCAGATTAAAATTGAAAGTCAGGAAAGTATAAAAACAACAGGGTTTGCACTACAATGTAGAATTACAACAGAAGATCCTGAGAATGATTTTAAACCTGATTATGGAACTATTACAACCTATCGTAGCGCTTCAGGGTTTGGGATTCGGTTAGATGCAGGAAGTGTATACCAGGGAGTAACCATTTCACCATTTTTTGACTCGATGTTGGTTAAAGTTTCGGCAAATAGTAGAACTCTTGATGGCGCATGTAGAAAAATGTTAAGAGCACTGTCTGAGTTTAGAATACGTGGTGTAAAAACTAATATGCCATTCTTGGCTAATATCTTAAGACACGAAACCTTCAGAAAAGGAGAGGTAACCGTTAATTTTATTCAGAATACTAAATCGCTATTTACGATTAAAGAACCTCGTAATCGAGCAACCAAATTAGCTAATTTCTTAGGAGATATTATTGTGAATGGTAATCCTGATGTTAAAAAGATTGACGATACAAAAACTTTTGTAGTACCTGCAGTTCCAAAATTTGATGAAACCTTGGCATATACAAAAGGAACCAAAGATTTACTAACCGAGCTAGGGCCAGAGAAGTTTGCAACATGGCTGAAGAATGAAAAGAAAGTTCATTTTACAGATACCACCATGCGTGATGCACATCAAAGTCTATTAGCAACCAGAATGCGTACCTATGATATGCTTAAAGTTGCAGAAGGGTTTGCTAAAAACCATCCCGAAATCTTTAGTATGGAAGTTTGGGGTGGAGCTACTTTTGATGTCTGCCTTCGTTTCCTTAAAGAAAATCCATGGGAAAGACTTCGTTCGCTACGAGAAGCAATGCCCAATCTATTGCTTCAAATGTTAATTCGTGGATCTAATGGTGTAGGATATACCGCGTATCCTGATAATTTGATAGGAAAATTTGTAGAACAATCCTGGGAGAATGGGGTAGATGTATTTAGAATTTTTGATTCCCTAAACTGGATGAAATCTATAGCCCCATGTATCGAACATGTACGTACGAGAACACAAGGACTTGCCGAAGGTTCCTTATGCTATACAGGAGATATTTTGGACCCAAATCGAACTAAGTATACTCTCGATTATTATATTCAATTGGCCAAGGATATCGAAAATGCAGGAGCACATATTTTGGGAATCAAAGATATGGCAGGATTGCTAAAACCATATGCTGCTTATGAACTGGTCTCGGCATTAAAATCCGAAATCAATATCCCTATACATTTGCATACACACGATACTTCTTCGGTACAATCTGCAACATATCTTAAAGCAATTGAAGCAGGTGTAGATGTTGTAGATGTAGCTTTGGGTGGACTATCAGGACTAACAGCACAACCCAATTTTAATGCGATAACAGAAATGATGAGATTTCATGAGCGTGAGAATGTAATGGATATCTCTAAATTAAACGAGTATTCTAATTACTGGGAGGCTGTACGCGAATACTATTATGTTTTCGAATCTGGGTTAAAAGCAGGAACAGGAGAAGTATACCAACATGAAATTCCCGGAGGACAATATTCTAACTTAAAACCGCAAGCACAAGGGTTAGGATTAGCAGATCGTTTTCATGAAATTACTAAAATGTACGGAGAGGTAAATCAACTTTTTGGAGACATTGTTAAAGTAACACCAAGCTCTAAAGTCGTAGGAGATATGGCACAATATCTGGTGAGTAATAACCTAACCATAGAAGATGTAAAAGAGCGTGGAGATACTATTTCATACCCACAATCGGTGGTTAGTTTGTTTAAAGGAGAATTAGGACAGCCCGTTGGCGAATTCCCAAAAGACCTTCAGAAATCAATACTAAAAGATCAAAAACCATTTACAAACAGACCCAATGCACATCTGGAACCTGTTGATTTTGAAACCGAATTTACAGAGTTTGTCAAAATATTCAAAAAAGGTATGGGAAGAGAGCTGGATATTACAGATTTCCTTTCATATAAACTATACCCAAAAGTTTTTACAGGAGCCTATAATCATCACTTAAAATATGGCAATGTGATGACGATACCAACCAAAAACTTTTTTTATGGAATGGTACCTGGAGAGGAGATTATTATAAAACTTGATAAAGGAAAAATACTGTTAATAGAATTAATATCGGTAGGAGAACCTCATGATGATGGTAAAGTCACTGTATTCTTTAAAGTAAATGGCCAAACCAGAAATGTAGAGATACAAGATAATTCTATTAAAGTAGATAAAGTGATACATGCAAAAGTGGATAAAGCAGATGCTAAACAGATTGGAGCCCCTTTACAAGGATCATTATCTTCTGTATTGGTCAAAACAGGTCAGGAAGTAAAGAAGAATGATCCTCTATTTATCATCGAAGCCATGAAAATGGAAACCACCATAACGGCCAATGAAGACGTAGTGATTAAGAAAATTGTTCTTAAATCTGGTACGATGGTAAATGCAGATGATTTGGTGATCATGCTTAAATAGTTTTGTCTATTTTTACATCATGCCATATTTTTTAATTATTGCCTTACAAGGCTTTTGTGTTTACCATGCCGTCAAGAATAAAAACAATTACTATTGGTTTTTTGTAATTATATTTTTGCCGGTGTTAGGGAGTGTTATCTATCTTTTGACTCAGGTATTTGGTAAAAAAGATCTGGATGTGGTTCAGGATGAGATTGTGAACGTGATTAATCCTACAAAGAAGATTGATGATTTACAAAAACAACTAGATTTTGCTGAAACATTTCAGAATCGGGTGAATTTGGCAGATGCTTTATTAGAAATAAAAGATTATCCTAATGCTATAAACGAATATGAAGTGGCACTTAGTACCAATTATGATGAGGATGCCGGTGTTGTCAAGAAGCTAATAGAAGGGTATTATCAAACCAAAAATTATGATAAAGTTATCTTTTGTGCCGAGAAGATAATGACTAAATCAGATTTTAAAGGATCTCGAAGTCAGTTTTTATATGGTTTGGCATTAGAAGAAATAGGGCAGTCAGAAAAAGCAGAAGAGCAACTAAAACAAATTGATCAACGATATTCTAATTATCAGGAACGATATACACTTGCTCAATTTTTGGTAGAAAAAGGAAAAATTGAAGATGCTAAAGAAATTCTATCCGAAATCCTGATAGAATCTCAACATATGTCAAAACCCAATCGAAGTAAATATCAGGGAGTAGTAAATGATGTAAAGAAGTTAGCTTCTTCTCTTTAGACATACTTTAGATTGTACTATAAAAATATATAACCTCACAGGCTTTCAAAATCTGTGAGGTTATAAAGTATAATGTGGTAGTATGGTATGAATTGCTTTTTGAAGGCTCTCTTAAAATTTTCTTTCAAAGAAAAAATGAATTATTGCGAGTCGATAATCTCAAAAGTCTCAATACGCTCTTTTACTTTTGTTATCATAATTCCTTTTTCTTGAAGAAATAGTTTAATTTCTTGCATGGGATCGGTAGCTTTTTTGATTTCGTTTAATTTCATACCGTATGTGTACACTAATTTATCTTTTAAGGAAGTATCAGAAGTGAAAAATTCTTTAGATGCATTTTCGAAAAGTGGTAGGAGTCGTTTAATTGGAGTATAAAGTGTTGAGGTTCCTTCTTCTAATTCATTTCTTGCGATAATATATTGATTGGGAAGGGTAACGGTTAATTTGTTTACTAAATGTTCATTCCCAACATTTTTAAATTTGATATCTAAATAACTCAATAGCTCTTCGTGTATTTCCTTAAATGCTTTTTTTACATCATTTCCTTTTTCGTTTTTAGAATATATGATGTCATAAGCAAAAGTGTCCCGGGAATTATTTTGTATTCGAATTTCTGAAGGAATTTTATTAATGATTTTGAAAATATTAGTTAACTCATTACCTATAATTGTAATTCCAACAGAATTATCTCTTGAGCTATAGCCAGCAATGTTACTTTTTTGATATGGTGATTTGCGTATTACAAAACTTCTAATATTTGCTTTGTCAACTAATTTTCGGGATTCTTCAGGTTTGTTTGAGTTCATATTTTTCATTAAATCAATATAAACAGGGTCTTCACCTGGATAAAACCCACCAGAAAATGATATTCCAGATAACTTGGAATCGTTCTTCATTTCTGGTTCGGCCAGTTTTTTAAGAGTAATGGTATCTGTTGTTAAAACCTCTTCTATTAATTTTTCAGTAAGGCGACTACCTCTATAAACGATTTCACCTTTTTTATTGATAATTATGATACTTGGGAAAGATTGAATCTCATAATCCTTAAGGGTTTGTTTGCCCTCTATTCGACCGATCCAGAAATCAAGATCAATATTTTTTAGAAAATTCTCTACTTTTTCTTTAGAGTCACGAGTAACGGCTATAAAATGCACTCCCTTATCTTTGTATTTATTATATAAAGTATTGTTTTTTGGGAACTCTTTAATACAAGGAGCACACCAGGTTGCCCAAAAGTCCAGAATTACAATTTTTCCTTTAAGAGATGTAAGGGTAGGGAGGATATTACCTGGTTTGTTGTAAATTTCCTTTAGTTCAATTTCTGGTGCTTTTACTTTGGTAATGGTATCACTTGTATTAGTGGTTTTGCTATTAGCAATAGCAGAGTTTTGATTATGTGTTTCTTTTTTATTACAACTACTTGTTACTATTGTAATGATTAGACAGGACAGTACAATTAGGGTTACTTTTTTCATTATATTTTGTTTTTTAAGCAAAAGTATAACTGAAAAAAACTATAAAATGCCTAGGGAAGGATGAAAAAAGAACTAGTACGAGTATAAAAAACGGATTATACCTTGTGTTCGTCTTTTCGTATTAGCTTTTTAAGTTGACTTCTATTCTCGACCTGAAACTTTGTATATATTTTTGACAGATGAGATTTGATTGTTGAAACTCCCAAGTGTAATTGAACTGCAATTTCTTTATTTTGATAATCTTGGATGATAAGCTCTAAGATTTCTTTTTCACGTCTGGTAAGTGATTTAATTAATTGATTATAATCTGTGAACTTATCTTTTTCTGATTGAATATGAGTAGATGATATTGAGGCGATTTTCTTTTTCAGATTAAAAATGTAGACAATTAGGGTTATCACAAACAAGCAAAGAAGAATAATCGCAATATCCTTAAGTAGGGAAAAATTGTACTTATCAACTTTAGACTCATTCTTATTAACCTTATATCCAATTACGTCTATTTTTTTACTAAATGCTTCAACGTATGCAAATGTTTCTTTGTTACTTTTTTTTAATTTGAAAAGAACCTCTTTGTAAAAATCAGAATCATTTGAATACTCTTTTTCAATATTTAATTTTTGAACTGCAAATATGGTTACAAGTGGATATGTGTTTGATTTACAGAACTCTTTAATAATATTTTTTCTCTTTTTTGCAATTAACTTTTGCCCTTTTTCTGATTTTAGATAAGGACTAGAATCTTGATTACTTAAATTGTATAGCGATAATTCTAGCTCTTTTATTTTATTATTTTGTTTCTCAAAATCCCCTGTGATTATGTAATCAAAAGGATTGGAACTAAAATCTGAAGATTCTATATGTATTTTTGATTTGTCATTAAGAACAAGTAAAATATGATTTTTTGGTTTGTAAGATAACATTACATCAATTTTTTCATTTTTTACCAGGTAAATTCTTACCACGCTATTTCCTGGCGGTAAATTGTTCCCTTTAAAAATAAAATTCCCATCCATATCAAGTGTTGTAGAATTAATAATTTGACGAGAAGATGCAATATTGTAGTCTTCACCTGGCTCTATGTACGCGATATAAATTTTATCATGCCAAAGCTTATTATAGTGTGATAACTGACCAGAAATTTCATATTGAGAAAAGATGAATTGACTTGAAAAAAATAGTATGATGTAAACAAGATGTCTGCTCCTCATGTTGAAATAGTTGTGAAAATTTATAAGATATTTAGTTTTCTTAACGTTTTATTGTCATAAATGTATACAATTAGAGTCATCTTTATATATCTATCACCTTGGTAGTTTCTAAAATCTTTCTATTTTTACTAAAAAGTAGAAATATCCCCGGGAAACATTGAGAGTCAGGCCTATTCAAATATCATTATTTATCCTATTCGTATTGGGAGTATTATTTGGACTCATGTTTTTGAGTCAAAAAGGAGGAGTTCAAAAAGCTCAAACACAAGATGATGGATTCTCATATGAAGGGATTTCGGTTAAATACCCAACACATACTACATTTTTGGGATTAGAAAAAGATTCATCACTTACAAGACAAGATATCCTGGAAGTCACTCAAATTGTAACTCCTCTGGATATTGAAACCGATGAAAGTAAAAATAATATTGCTTTAACCGAGGAAATAAAAAAACTCCCTGACTTCTCAGAAATAGATACGACTCGTATTGTTAGGATCAAGTATCCTGAGGGTAATCCTGATTTTGCAAGTGAGTTGAGAGAAAAATTATCTTCTAGAGCATGTAGAATTATACATTATGGCGATTCTCAGATCGAAGGAGATCGTATCACAGGATATCTTCGTAACAGGCTTCAAGGGATGTATGGTGGTAGTGGCCCTGGGTTTCTTCCTGTGCTACCTGTGTATAGACAAATAAGCGCTATTGTAGAACCAAGTGAAAATTGGGAACGTTTTGCATTTTTTGATCCAACTCAAAAAAAGTTTTCACATCGAAAATATGGAGCCTATCTTTCTGCTTCTCGTTTTACAGTATATCAAAAAGAGCTTCCAGATAGTACTATGGTTGATTCTTTACCAATTATCAAAGCTTCTGTGAAAATAGGAAAGTCTAGGAAAACATATGCAAAATTCAGGTACTTTACCAATATTGGACTGCATTATGGTAATTGTAACTTTCCGATCAAAGTATCGGTGTATAATGACGGGGTTTTGGTTCAGCAAGATAATCTGATTGCAGATGGCAAATATCATCAATATAAAATAAGAACAGCAACTACGCCTACAGATCTCAAAATTGAACTAGAAGGCAAGGTTAGTGCAGATTTTTATGGATTAACATTGGATGGAGGGTCTAGAGTGCAAATTGATAACGTGGCGATGCGAGGGGCTTCGGGAACGGTTTTTGCAAATTCGAGTGCTGCTATCTACGGTCAAATGATGAGGCAATTAAAACCAAAAATTGTTATTATGCAATATGGAGGTAATACGATGCCATATCTCAAAGATTCTACAGATGTAACCAAGTATGCTAAACGAATTGCCAGACAGGTAAATTGGATTAGAAGGCGGGCAAAAAATACCAGTATTGTATTTATTGGACCAACAGATATGTGTCTTCCGGTAAACGGTAAAATGGAAACCTACCCGTTATTACCGTATCTTAATGCTGAATTAATGAAAACTTGCCTGGAAAATAATGTAGCCTATTGGAGTATGTATGATGCTATGGGAGGAAAAGGAGCGATGAAGTTATGGGTAGACGAAAAACTAACCGCCAAAGATTATATGCATTTTACCTGGAAAGGAACCAAAATAATTTCAGAACTATTTTTTATAGCCCTATACCTTGACCTCAAAGAACCTGATAACCATGATGAGACGTAACAAATTATTCTTTTATGTATGGCTTTTAACATTGCCTCTGATGGCACAAACCTATGTTATAGATACGATACAAAATAAATATCCTTTTGTGAATTGGAAAGCCAATACCATAAAAATGGCAGAAAATTCACCAGCATTTAAGACACTTTTTCGCAAATTAGATACAATTGCAAAAGGAGGAAAAGAAGATTTACATGTTTTTCATATCGGAGGATCTCATATACAAGCAGATATTTATTCGAATCGTCTACGATCTTATCTTCAGATGATGAGCCCTACTGCAAAAGGACAACGAGGATTTATTTATCCGTTTAGTATTGCCAAAACCAATAACCCTGGTAACTATAGAGTAAAGTATGATGGCGAGTGGACGGGATACCGATGTTCGGTTCGAAAAGACAGTGTGGCCTGGGGATTATCAGGAGTAACAGCAGTTTTTAAAGATAGCGTATCAAATGTGAAGATAATTGCGAATGGAAATAATTATCATGAAAAGATGTATGACTTTAATAAGATCAGAATCTTTTATGATAATTGGAGTGATGACTATGAGATATCTTTTAAACAAGATTCCCTGGTTTCTATAGTTAAAGAAAATAAAGAAGCACATTTTGTAGAATATACATTACATAAAAGTGTTGAAGAAATTGAGTTTTGTATTCGCAAAATTAAAGATGAAGAAAATGCCGAGTTTTTGATGATGGGTATCGAATTAATGAATGATAATAAAGGGATTCAATATACTTCTATAGGAGTAAATGGCGGTAGTTTTTCGTATTATAAAAGATGTCGTTTTTTTGACGACCAGTTACTGCTTTATAAACCAGATTTATTTATAGTATCCATTGGTACCAATGATGCATATCATCCTGATTTTAATCCGAAAACATACAAAGCATATTATACAGATTTAATAAAATTAGTACAAAAAGCAAATCCTAAATGTGCAGTATTACTTACTGTGCCTAATGATTCGTATTACAAAAAGAAATTTCCAAATCCGAGAACCAGAATTGCTCAAAAGATTATCTATGAAGTGGCAAAAGAACAAAAAATGGCGGTTTGGGATTTTTATGAAATTATGGGAGGTTTTAATTCTTCAAAAGATTGGTATGCAAATAAACTAATGCCTAGAGATCGTATTCATTTTACTGTTATGGGATATCGTATAAAAGCAGATCTTTTGTTACAAGCACTAGCGCATTCATGGGAAAACGAATTGCAATTAGAGCCAGACTCTATTTTGAATCAGGTAATTAATGAATAGACTTATTGACATATTTTCTTTCTCAGAAGATTTTCCGCTAATCTTTACACAAGCGAATTTCTGGGTTTTCTTTGCAGCAGTATATTTTATTTACGCTATAGTATATAGCAAAAAAAATCTACGAAGTGCTTATCTCTTTGCGATTAGTCTTCTTTTCTATTATAAAACCAGTGGTCTTTTTATAGGGATTTTACTGTTTAGTACAGTCAATGATTTCTTTTTGGGTAGAGCTATTTATAAAAGTAGGTCGGTTTTACTTCAGAAAACATTGGTTGCCATAAGTGTGATTATTAACCTGGGAACACTCTGTTATTTTAAATATGCCTATTTCTTTACAGAGTCGTATAATTTCCTTTTTCAAACAGATTATGAGGTTATTAATTACCTGGCGCAATGGGCTAATACCTGGAGTACGGTGGATTACTTTACAGTGGATAAAATTATCCTTCCTGTAGGAATTTCTTTTTACACATTTCAGACAATTAGTTACAGTGTAGATATTTATAGAAAACAAATCAAACCGTTAACATCTATTATTGATTTTGGATTTTTTGTTAGTTTTTTCCCGCAGTTGGTTGCTGGGCCCATAGTAAGAGCTGCTGATTTTGTGCCTCAGATCAGAAAAGAAATTACGATTACCAAAAAAGAATTTGGCCAGGCAACTTTTATGATCCTAAAGGGCTTGATCAAAAAAATGTTATTTGCCGATTATATTGCAGCCAATTTTATGGATCGGGTATTTGATGTGCCCGAGATGTTTTCTGGTTTTACCAATATCATGGCGATGTTTGGGTATTCACTACAAATCTATGGTGATTTTTCTGGGTATACCGATATTGCTATTGGATTAGCATTACTTATGGGGTATAAACTACCGGTTAATTTTAATTCGCCATATAAAGCAATTCACTGTGGTGATTTCTGGAGACGTTGGCATATTTCATTATCGAGCTGGCTTAAAGATTATTTATATATTCCTATAGGGGGTAATCGTAATGGAACAATCTTTTCCTACACATTTATATTGATTTTTACATTTTTAGGAGTTTTTGCTGTTTCTGATTATGCGATAGCACTTTTGGCTGCTTCGGGAATTGGTGTTATACTTATTATTACACTTTTCTCACCCAGGTTGGCCTGGCATTTTAATAGAAATG
This sequence comes from Aquimarina macrocephali, assembly GCF_051627225.1. Classification (NCBI taxonomy): domain Bacteria; kingdom Pseudomonadati; phylum Bacteroidota; class Flavobacteriia; order Flavobacteriales; family Flavobacteriaceae; genus Aquimarina; species Aquimarina macrocephali. Next base: position 390,595 of record NZ_CP151795.1, on the reverse strand, counting down.
TTAATATCATGATTACCATGTTAATTGGCGGATTATGGCATGGCGCCTCATGGAAATTTGCAATCTGGGGAGGACTTAATGGTATCGGAATCGTAGTGTACAAATATTGGCGTAAGATAAGTCCGTATGAAGAATCTAAGGCTTGGTATGCCTTGTTATGGAGAATTGCACTGACTTTTGTATTTATCACCTTTACCCGTATCTATTTTAGAGGAAATAGTATGGATCACATTGATCGTTTTTATCAGCAAGTGGTCACCAATATGGATTGGCAGAATGCCCTGGCTGTACTCTGGGAGTATCGTATTGTATTTATTGTTATGCTTTTAGGATATATCACTCACTGGTTACCGTATAGTACCAAAGGTTGGATAGAAACTGTATTTATTAAAAGCAATATGCTTGTTAAAGCTGTAGTTGTGATAGCGGTAGCAATTGTCTGTTATCAAACCTATGCGGCCGATTTCCAGCCCTTTATTTATTTCCAATTTTAGGCAGTGAAGCATTAGAGTGGGGGAGGATTTGAGTTTTTATTCCTATATTCTTTGAACTATTACCCATACCCAGCACAGAAAGCATTTCTGCACCACCTTAGTAAACGTAAAAATATTAGGTTAGACCACCTATTATAAGGCAAGATTTTCATTTTATAAAACAAGAGAAGTATAATAAGGGGGTACTTGCGAAGTACCCTCTCCCTACTGCAGAAGTACCCCTCCCCCTGTTCAAACACAGGGCAATCCTATGTTCAACAGAGGCAGTACCTCTGTTGAACACAAGTGCTGCCTCTGTTTTTAGTACCCCACCCCTCTGATGGAAGTACCCCTAACCGAGATCACAGCGAACTATACCCACTACCATAAGTATCCCTGTGGCATGTATACTATTACCATACCCACTTATATAAGTACCCACCCCCACTTGTGTAAGTGGGTATCTATACATTATTAGCGGTTGCTTTTTCTTCTCACATCAATTTAATGGTTGATGTAAGGCAATTCTATTTCCTTCACTATCTTCAAATTCTGCAACAAAACCTAAGTCTCCATTTGATGTTTTTGGGTACAAAATTTGTCCACCACTTTCAATTGCTATTTTTAGGGTCTTGTCTATGTTTTCTGTATTGAAATAAATTACAATTCCGTCATTTGTTGGTTTGTAGATTTCTCCCTTTGCTAATGCTCCCGAAATTCCAGTGTTTTCTTCTGCAAATGGAAACAAAGCCATTTCATTTTTATCAATGATTTCTTTTTCAAATGTGAAGTTAAATACAGATTTGTAAAATTTAATTGCCCTATCAATATCTGTAACAGGAATTTCAAAATAAACAACTGGATTGCATTTCTTTGTCATCTTATTATTTTATAATTGGTTAACGATATCTTTTGATTTATTAGAACAAGATACATACTATGCTCGAGCGAGGTTAGTTGGTTAAAACTAGTAATTTTTCAGCTTCTTTTGCATCAGGTTCATTTGCTAATTTTAAAACACTAGCCATGACCTCTAACCAATGTCCTTTATCATAACTATTATGAAATGAAGCCCCATAAAGTGAAGCAATAGGTGGATAAGAAGGAATTTCTTTTTCTTTTGCAATTTTAGAAAAGATGATTGCTAAATTTTCCTTATTTAGCTCTAAAGATTGAAACTTTTCAGGTAAAATACTAATATTACAAAATAGTGTTAAGCATAAATTTGACAATTCTCTATACTTAATATCATTTGGTAGTGATTGATTTAAATAAGAAAAAAAGTCTTTTAAATTATCGTTCATAATTATATTTTACTCATGCTCTCGCTAGTGGCACTAAAGTTTAGATAACGCAAAAAACATCAATCTCTATACTGTATTATAGTGTCATTCTAATAATTTTTTACACTACTATATTTACAATACACCATAGCGAAGCTAACAAAATATAATCCAGATGTATTATAAAATTTATAATTCCTACTCATCTTGCTAAAATATAATATTACAGTTTCGAAAAATGAAACTAGAATATTGTAATTCTAATAAAAAACCAGTTACAATAATGTAACTGGTTTTTCTAATTTTTGTACTCTTACCCACCAATTTTTGACGCCACTAGCGAGAGCGGGGGCTTTTATAAAAATAACCGATCTTTTAAAATTTCTAAAGATTTTATATTCATAAACATATTACATTTAATCTTTTCTTCTTCGATATTTATTATAAGTATTTCATTATTAGTAGGACGACTGCTTACAGATATTCCTTGCATAAAGTTATCTAAATAAAATTGATCACTTTTTACATCAACTTTTATTTCTCCATCATTTAAAGAATATTTAATTTTTGTTTCTTTATCTGATATAAGAATAGCATTTTTATAAAGATAAATTACTTCTCCTTCCTCTTTATAAAATATAAGTTTTAAACTTGATATTTGATTTTCATTCAGCAACACTTTATGAACAAATTGATTAATAGATTTTTCAGATAATGCAAAATTTGATATACTTTTGGTACATTCATTATCACTAGAAATTATCAATTGAGAAAACTTATGAACTGAAAGTTTATTACTTCTTTTCGAATTCATATCACAGTTTGTGAAAAAGGCTATAAAAATGATAGTATAAATGATTTTATTCATTTTAATTATTTCCAACTTTACGAAGCGGTAAGGTTTGTTCTTTTCTAATTTCATTTTCAAACTTTCTTGTATTTAATTCTTCTTTTGACAATGTTGTACCTGATCCATCAGGGTCAACAACTCCAGATGATTCTGTTGTAGCTTTTCCATTTACATGATTTCTAGCATGACCTAACTCATGTGCTAATCCTATCTCTGATGGTCTTTCATTACTTCCTTTTACATCTTTACCTCCAGTCGTTTTATCTGGATTATAACTTACTTCTGTATTACTCCCCCCGCTCCCGCTAGCGTCTCGCTAGTGGCACTACAGTTTAGATAACGCAAAAAACATCAATCTCTATACTGTCTACATAGTCTCCTGATAATTTTTTGCGTAACTATATTTACAATACACGATAGCGAAGCTAACAAAATATAATCCAGATGTATTATAAAATTTATAATTCCTGTTCATCTTGCTAAAATATAATATTACAGTTTCAAAAAATGAAACTAGAATATTGTAATCCTAATAAAAAACCAGTTACAATAATGTAACTGGTTTTTCTAATTTTTGTATTCTTACCCACCAATCTTTGACGCCACTAGCGGGAGCGGGGTAGAAAAAGTATCTATCTATAATCTAATTGATTCCCTTATCTCTAAGAAAAAACTAAAAGATAATCTTACGAACCTAATTTCTTCGTAAGTATATTGTATAAAAAAATCCACAACATTAATGCTGTGGATTTTTTATGTTTAGTCATACTGCTTTAAGCATCACGCGAAGTCAGGAGACTTTGCGCAGCTAGGGGAATTTCTAATTTTTATTGCATTCTTCTGTCTAGTTCTTCAATATATTTAGTAATATTTCTTGAAAAATGCATAGATGTTTCTTTCTTTAAAAGAGTATCTACTTCGGCATAAACCCATATAGTATCTTTTCTATGAACATAATACCACCCATATACTTTGTACCCTGGATCTGCTTTAAAATTCTCAATCCTATCTTTAATAATTGGCCCTTTAAAAGGTACTTTATCAATACCTCTATCAAAAGTAGTATTTTCAAAATTAAATCTTGCTTCATCTAGTAAATCCTGTTCTTTAGGAGGTTGACAAGAAGTTAAAAGAATACATAAAAATAGTAATCCTAAAGCTTTTTTAATTTGATATATTTCCTTTACCATAAAAATTTATTTTAAACTCTTTATTGTGTAAATTAAAAGGACTTCTATCTGCAACTATTCTACCCCCGACGGTTGCTGCATTCCTTATTCCTCTCTTAGCGTTTTCTTTAATACGTGTTAGAGGGGAACTAGCTGTACTTCGTCTATTATGCCTTCCAAAATCATAAACGTCAGGAGCTGCACTAACTTTATTTTCACCTTCGTAAGTAAAAGTAACATTTCCGTAAATAGCTCCATCTTCAGAATCAAAAAGTGTTTGTATTGGTTTAGTAGAACCTACACTTTTAAATTGTTCTGAAGAAATAAAACCCAAATCGACTTTAGATAAATCTACAAATAAAGGTTTTCCTCCTCCATTTCTATACCAGTCGTTTGCTTCTGATAATGTTATTTTCCCATCATAATCAGGTCGGTCTTTTAAGCCATTATAATTTTTAATTAATTTTTCACCAGCAGCTTCGTCTTTTAAACCTTCTGTGCCTAAATTATTTGATAATGCATCTTCATGAGACATCCCTTGTTCAAAATTCTCTGCTTCCATAACTATTGCTTTTCCTTGCAACCCTTGATCATCTGTACCTAAGAAATTACCTCCTGTATCATAAATCGGTGAAAAAGCAGCACGACCGTCTGGATCTATAAGATTAATTGGATTATTCATCATTGAGTTATATGGCGACCAACTTGAAAACTCCTCGCTTAATGGATCTGGTGACATCCAACGTCCTATAGCTCCATCATAGTTTCTAGCGCCAAAGTCGTGCCATTCTAACCCTAGTTCTGATTGTTCTTCTTTTCCATTAAACCCATAATTGTGGTTTCTTCCTCGTAGTGTACTATTATATCCAGAGTGAGTCATGCCGAAGGGATAATAGTTTTTTTCCTGTATGATTTCATCTTGTGTGATAACCCCATCTTTGTTTCTATCTGAATACGAGAGTCTTAAGTTTTGAAGGTGATCTTTAAACTGATATACATATTTGTACCCATCCGCTTCTTTCTCTACAATGCCTTCAGGATGGTTAAAGAACTCTAGCGTACCATTCTTATAGACGTAATTCCCAGCATACTCTGTTGTTAATGAACTTCCCTCTGTTGTAATCTTTTTTAATTTTACCCCAGTGGCATCGTAAATATAGGTAATATTTCCATTATGAGAAGCATTATTTACAGTTACTGTTTTGGGTAGATTTAAATGATTATAGGTAATCCCTGTAATCCCTTTGTTTTGATCCATAGTCATATTACCATTGGCATCATAGGTATAATCATCATTGGTATTGGTACCATCTTCAAACCCGCTGGCACCATCAATCTGTTCTTCAACTGTTAAGAGTTTATTCCCTGTGTCATAAGTATAGGATAGGTAATCTAATGCTACACTTTGATTAAGGCTTCCTTTTTTATGTCTTTTTAGTGATTTTAGGTTGCCGTTCTTATCATAGGTAATCCCAAAAACCCTAAACCAATCCTGCTCGCTATTATCCTGAGTATTATAATTTGCATTGGTAATTCGGTTTAAAGCATCATATTGATACCCATAAGCACGTTTGGTATTATCATTTGCTGTTTTCCAGGTGGTTTCACTAATGTTACCATTGTATAGGGCTGTTGCTCCCAGGTTTTCTGTAGTGGTGTTGTAATTAATCCCAAAAGCAAAAAGCTTGTTCCCAAGAGTTGCCTCGGGGTTGTTAATTTTGGTCAACCAACCCCGTACATTATAGGTGTAATCAATCGTTTGTAATCCTCCTCCTATTTGTTTACGTTCTAATTGCCCTAAAGCATCGTAGGTATTAGTTGCAATTACCTCTGGAGTTTGAGTATCTATCTTTTGAGTATGGGTGCCCATTCTACCCATATGATCATAGGTAAAGGTATCTATAGTAACAATTTCAGCATTATTGCCTTTCTTGTGTCTAGTAGTAGTCTCTTCTACCTTACCTACAAAATCCAGTTTGGTTTCTATAATATCAATACATCTTTATATTATATCAATTTTTGTTCTATATTTGGAAGAAATCTACTAAATATAAACTCAAAATTGGCACAATAATATTCATATGAAATACTTATTATTACTATTTATTTTAGGAATGACAAGTTGTTCTTCCCAATCTAAAGATTGTTTAAAATTTAAAACAGGAACTTTTAAATATTCTGATGATGATGATTGGATTATTACTCGTACTGATTCTACACAGATTGAGGTTAACAAAAAAAATGAGAGAACTTTAAAAAGTTCTATAAAATGGTTATCTGATTGCGAATTTGTTATTACTGTTGTAGAAGATAACAAAGGTTCTTCTAATATACTAGACAAGAAAATTACTGTAAAAATTTTGAATACTACTTCTAAAAGCTATCATTATGAAGCAACAGATGGGATTAAAAAAACAAAGAATATTCTAATAAAAATACAAGGTAAATAAAATTAAAAAAAACAGGTTATCATTATAATGACAGCCTGTTTTACTTGTTATCTATAGCAGAAATTAATCTCCCGAATAATTAATAAATTTTTTTTCTTCAAAAATTTTATCCCATTCTACAATTTGCTGCTTTGGATTATCTTTGTTTATGATTATTTTAAATTTAAAACCAACGCAATTATTTTTGTTTTTACACCAGCCTGAAAATATAAAATCAGTTCTTGATCTAGCTTTATATGTTTTACCCCCATATTTGTATTTATAATAAATACATCTTCCATTTTTAGAACATTTTTCAAGGCTAGTAATCGTAGCTATTGTTTCAAAAGGATTTTTTTCAACGGCAGCTCTTTCTATTATATTGTGTATAATAACATAGGCTATTATTCCAAATGTGATAACTAAAAATATTATTTTCTGATATATTTTTTTTGAACTCATTTATTTGTTGTTTTCAACTTCATTTACTATTTCCTCTTTAATAACTTCACCCCCTATATTCTCTGCTCCTTTAACAACTGTTTCTGTTAATATTTCACCCACTTTACTATTAGTAATTTCCTTTGATACATTTGACTGAACTTTACCCCCTCCAATTCCAATAACAAAATCCATCACCATTGCGGTTGGAGATTTAGCTTCTCCATTTGTAGAGCCAAAACCAGTTTCAATACTAATTCCATTTGCACCAATGTTTACATCTACTAATGCATCAGTTGCTTCTTTTGTAAGTGGTCCAATAACTGGAACATAATTCATCGCTATACTAACCGCATCAACTTCTCCAGTAGTTACAATTTGACTTGCTGCATCTACAGCAGAAACACCTGTTTGAAATAAAAAATTTCCTACAACAACTTCATCACCCGGAATAGGACTAACTATTGCCAGCGCTAAAGGAGCACTTTTTAAAGTGACTTCTAATGTTGTTTTGTTATACTGTCTTAATTCTTCTTTTGTAATTCCTTGAAGTGCTGGATCATGACTTGATAAAAACTCCTTCGTTTCTAATCCTTCAAGTTCAGTTCCTATACCCATTTTATTCTCTTGAAATGCATAGGTAGCATTATATGTATAATCTTCTGATAAAGGATCAATCTGCCAAAACCTACCAATACTACGATCACTTATACGGTAACGCCACTCATGCGTATTTAACCCTAAATCCTCGGTTAACTCTTGCCCTTGGAAGGTTTTTAAATTGTTTGTAGCATTTCTGATTGTGCTATTAACGCCTTTCCATGTCATACCAAAAGGGTAGTAGTTTTGTTCCCTACGTATTTCAGCAGCAGTGATAACATCATCTTTATTATTGTCTGCATAGGTGATTCGGGTATTTTTCCAGATATCCCTATGCTCATATACATAGGTAAAAGACCCATCGTCTTCCTGCTCGATATATCCTTCTGGGTGTGTAATTGATTTTAAAGAACCGTTCTCATATACAAAGTTACCATTATATTCTAAAATGTTTGTAGTTCCCCTGTCTAAAGCAATCTTTTTTAACTTCACACCATTGGCATCGTATACATACTGTACATTACCATCATGATCGGGATTAGTAACGTTTATTTGTGTAGGGAAGTTAAAATGGTTGTAGGTAACACTAGTAAGTCCCTTGTTTTTATCTTCAATAAGATTCCCGTTTGCATCATACACATAATCATTGCTTGTAAAGCTCCTGTCTTTAAAACCATAGACTTTATTTCCAGAATCGGTTACACTTAATAATTTATTACCACTATCATAAGTATAGCTCAGTACATCAAGGTTGGTGTAATTTGATGTGTTCTGCCAACCGCTACGGTTTAAGCTCATAATATTACCCATCTTATCATAGTTAATATTACTTACACTATAGTTACCATCACTACTGGTTGCACTTAATATTCGTTCAAATCCATCATAATCATAAGTATACCATCGCTCTACATTATCATTGGCAGTTTTCCATTCAGCTTCTGCTATGTTGTACTTATACTGTGGTTTTGCTCCATGCTCTGTGGTGTTGTAATTGATCTTAAAGGCAAAGAGGTTTATGCAAAAAAATAGGGGTCGTACCCTTTTTTTTGGTACTATTCTGCTGGTCAAAAAATTTAAAGAACGTATTGGTATTACTACCTCATGGTAAATGTACTAAAATAATGTGTAGGCCTACTAAAGCCATCCGCATTACCAAAGCTATCTTTACATAATCCTTATTATACCCGCACTTCCTATCGTCAGGGGCTATAACAGGGTTTATATAAAATAGCCGCGCACCGACTACTACATTTAAAGATTTTGACTTCTAACAAGCTATTTTTAGGAGAGATATTATAGTATTATACACATATAATCGTGTCGTAGACGTGATTCTAAGCATTGTGGGGTCATTCAGTCGCCATTAAGGCTAGTATTTTAATAAAAAGTGGAAGTCTGACTACTACAGCCACCGCATTCCACTTTTTCTTAAAATAGTTTTCCGTTTCGGGTAAGAACGATCGATCTTGAAGCTGAAGTGCGCAAAGGCTGCAAGCGTTGTGCTTCAGCTTCAAGATTGATCATAGCCATCTGGCGATTGAAGATGCCTGCGTGGCGAACGCAGAACAAGGCGTAGCCATAGCGGAGAGAGGAGCAACCGACGTAGACCGGGAGTGTAACGAAGGGATGCGCCAGACGATTTTTATGTGTTCCTCTTTACCTGTACTGAGCTTGCCGAAGTATCAATATTAACTTCCACATAAATAATCGGCTAGGTTGCGACCAAGCGGCGTAGCCCATGAAGCAGCGGTTTTGCTTAATTTAATATTCAGCGTTAGCGTACCTTATTGTTTTTAAGCAAAAAAGTAGCTGCGGGTGATGGAGGAAGGAGTCCCGCGAAGACCAGTAATAATTGCTGACGACCGAAGGCGAGGAAGTGATTATGGTGCGATAGCAACTGGCGAAGCAGGGAACGAGTGACGAAGGAACACCTTATAACAGCTTATAACAAAAGCCCTTTTCGGGCTGATGTTATAATAATACATTGGAGTGTAACGACTCACTTGGTATTATTCTATCCATAGGATAAAAGTAGGATTTGTGATAACCAGTAAATGCTATCTTCATGGTTTTTCTCTGATACGCTTAATTGATGTATTGCTGCTGCTAAGGAACTTTGTAAATAATTTAATTCTTCTTTGTCGGTAATGATGATTTCTATTTTCATAAGGATGGGTTTTGTAGTTTAATTTGCTTAATATATTGGATGGAAGTTATTTACGATTTCATGTAGGTTTTCCAGATCGTCCTGCAAGTAATTCTCTGTAGAACAGATGTGTTTATGTCCTGCCAAGTATTGTACCTTTCTAAGATTGTATTGTCCTAACCAGTGTATAATTACGCTTGCCCTGATTTGCTTGGCACTGGATATCTTTTGATTATAGGTTTTCATCTTTTTGATAAGGATGCTAATAATGGTAAACTGCTCGCCATAAGGAAAGAGCCTCTCGTGATCAGTAAGGTTTTTTACCCTCTTTTCTAATACGGGCCTAATGCTGTTTACGTACTCCATCATTTCCATGATCTGCCATGGTTTAAGATCCAGGGTACGTGCATTACTACGTTTTCTACCTGGGATATAGATTTTACCTTTTTGTAATTGCAGGTGTTCTAGTTTTAGGGTTCTAAAATCTTTGGTGTCCAGTCCTTGATACACTAATAATCCAATGATCATTTTATTACGTTTGGCAGTACATCTATAATAAGGTTCTTTGTTTTTATCAGTCTCAAAACTGTAATACAGGTCGTCAAGTTCTTCGGGTTCTAGTAGTGTATAGTTTGTATGTTTTTTTTCTCCACGTATAAAAGTACTTTCTATAGGGTTATCTATCCTGTAGGCTTCATCAATCAAGTATTTAAAGTAATTTCTAAGATGCCCCAGTTTATGATTGATCGTTTTTTTGCTATTGCCTTTTTTAGTAAGGTGTTCTATATATTTTAAACACATTTTATAATCAATCTGATCGGGTGTGGTTGCTCGTTTTTTACACCATTTGGTAAAATGACGGGCTTCATCTTCTTTAGTTCGTATGGTCTTTGGAGTATATCCAGTTTCTTGTAGATAATCGTTAAAAGTCTTCATCGGTAATGGTTTTTAATAGGTGAGTGTATACTTGAGTGCTTACCAGACTGCTATGTCCTAAAAAAGTTTTTATGCTTTCTATGGGTACTCCTTGTTGTAATAAGTGGGTAGCTATTGAGTGTCTAAGGGTATGAGGGGATATGTTTTTTTCAATAATACTTTTATCCCCTGTAGCATTGGCGATGGTTTTTACACGATCCAGAACCGTAACCCCACAAAGACGTGTACCTTGCGTCCCAATAAATAAAGCTTCGCTTTGTGCTGCTTTATAAAAGTTGGGTCTTGCATCATACATATAATCTTCTAGCATGCGTAGGTTATACCTATTGAGCGGTACAAAGCGTTCTTTATAATTTTTGCCTTTTCTTATGTGGATACGTTGCTTATCAAAAAGGATATCTTTTAGGTCAAGTTGTATGGCTTCATTTCTACGCATCCCACAACTGTACAGGCAAACTAATAAGGCTTTATCCCTTATTCGTATACATTCACGGGTATTACTATAATCAGTAGCCAAAAACAAGGCTTTGATTTCGGATTGGGTTAAGATATTGGTGCGTTCTTCGGTAGCATTGGTTTCGTATTTTAAATGTATACGTAAAGGTGTACTGGCATTATGTTGTATCAGGTAATTTCTAAACTTTCGTAGTGCATTCTGATGTTTGTTCAGGTAACTTTTACTTAATCCACCATCCCTGCGCTCATTGGCTCGTTGTTTTAATGCGTCATAGTATTTTTTTATGTCTTTTGGGGTCACTTTACTAAGGTCGCTGTGCCCGTGGCACTCTAACCAGTAAAAAAACTCTTGTAACTGTATAGGCATGCCATACACACTACTTTCTGCATAACCTAAGATATCTAACCATTGCTTAAAATCAGACAATAGTATCTTATAGCTATCGTTTTGTAGCTTTAATTTTTTCATACGGTATGTGTTTTTTAGAATTTTACGGAACGGGCTGTAATAAGTGGGTTAACTCGCTCTCTTTGTTTTAATTGGCTGTTCCGTTTTAGGAGTGGAACACTCTGGAACACCGGAACGGTCTATATTAGTTATACATTCTTGTAATGCTTTGGTAATCTGTTGTTCCAGTTCTTTATATTCATTAGGGTTAGTGATTTCATATTTGATACTGGTTTCACCTTTTTTCTTCCTCTGTTTTTTGATGTAGTAATTATCTTGTAACTGCTGATGATACCGCCATTGTGTAGTTTTTTTTACTTTTAATCTTCTGCGGATTTCTAATGCGGTAAAGGTGGTTTGTGTATTTTGATGTAAGTATTTTTTGAGTTCTTCTAAGTAATTACGGCATGCTCCTGTGATTTCATCACTTTTACGAAGTAGTGTTTCTTTAATCAGTTCATTAGCTGCCTGTATATCTTGGGTAGTGGTTTCTATATATTCTTCACCAGTTTGTTCATCGTATTTACGTTCCCGTTGATACTGACAGTAAAAGGTAACGGCTTCTATAAATTGTAAATAGTGGCTGTTAGTCCTTCGGGGTTTAAATACGGATTCGGGTAAACTTAAGTATTCTGCATACGGATTAATGACTTTGATTGGTTTTAATATCCTTTGTACATCACGTAAAAATCGTGCTGCGATAAACTCATCATCATTATTTATTTTCCCTGCTGATAATAACCGCTGATAGTGCATGATTTTTTTATCTTGTTCTGCTGATTCATCGATGTAGAGTAAAAAGCTACGATTGCTATTATCTTCATAAATACTTTCTTGTGTAGTACAACCTGATACACTTACAGGGCCTTCTACAGTAAGATGTATCGTTTTAGTTGTTCCTTTTTTGTCTTTATGGACTACGGTTTTGGTAATCTTCTTTTTAGATTGTAGTTCCCGTAATGGATAAAGCACACTTTCTGCACCGTCTAAATCCTCGATTAAGATTAATTTGTGTTGTAATTCTGTTCTATTAAAGTAGTAAAAAGCATTAGCTGATAATACTGTGATTTCTATTTTATCTTCATCAGGGATTAATTCTGCTACTTTTGATTGTAAATGTGTTTTACCAACTCCACTACTACCAAGACTAATACAATGTAATGGATTATTGGTTTTTCTACTGGTAAAGATCAGATACATTAATAATCGGTTGGTTTCTTCTCCGATTACTCCTGATTGACCTATTAAATCATTTGTGTTTTTTAGTAAATCCTTCCTTTTTAAAAATGCCTCTGCGGCTCGCAGTTCTTTGGCACTTAGGATATGTAAGGATGCTTGGTTTGCTTCATTTTCTTTGTCTAGTTCCTCGATCCTATAGTGTTCTAATGCTGTGGTAAGTTCCTGCAATGTGGTACGCACTACAGTTGTACCAATCTCGATACGCTCTGCAATTTTTCTAACAAACTTCTCAATCATGTTATCATTGTAAAGATCAATACTGTGTCTTAGTACATTTACACTTTTAGGTTTCTGTATGCTTAATGTAACTCGCATACGTTCTAGATTAGTAAACTTGATACCGCCCAAGATGTGGATTTCTAAGTATGTATTGATGTATTCGTAGTTGTATGGATTATGAGTTTTTAACATAATAAAACTATTTTAATTAACCTTTTACGGTCAAAATTAATCTTATCAATCCAATAAGACAAATTTTATCATGCTTTTTTTAATCGATTAAGAGTTATATATTTGCCTTATATCGTAATTCACGTGTATTTATAACCGTTTAAGTCTAATTATAATGTTATCATTTGGTAAACGTATTTCTATTTTAAGAAAAGAGTTAAAACTGTCTCAAACAGATTTAGCTAATCAACTTGATACTTCGGTAAGCGTTATTTCTCGTTATGAACTTGATAAAATGACACCGTCGGTTGATACTGCCAAAAAACTTGCAAAGCTTCTTAATACTTCTGTAGGTTATTTACTCGGTGAGAACGATAATGCAGAACTTTTTAAAGACCCTGAGATGTTAAAACGTTTTCAAGATATCACAGAGTTTAAAGAAGAAGATAGAAAGTATATTTTATACACTCTTGATGCTCTTATCAAAAATGTAAAACTTAAATCTATAGCATAAAAAAACAAGCCACAAGATTTAACTTGTAGCTTGTTTTTTAATTTAATTGGTAAAAAGGTTTATTGTTTTACTTCTACTTTCTGTCTTGTACTATCCTTAGATTTAAGTTGTAATTTCCCTTCTTTTAAACTATAATTTGATATGATAGAATCAACTAATTCTGAGTAATTATTTTGATCGACGTAATTGTCTAACGTATTCTTAACTAGTGTAACTCTTAATAAATTTTCCTCTTGCACTATTTCTGAGTATGACTTTATAACAAGTTCTGCTATATCATCAACTTTATGAGATAGTAACATTTTATCTATAAGTTTTCCATTATTGTCAAACTGAAAAAGATACCAAGAAGATGTTTCGTCTTCATTAATAAAATAAATGATAGCAGAACAAGGTACCGATTTAGGAGAAGAATGATAAAAACTCTTAGAGTTACTTCTTTCTATCACTTTTGAAAAGTAACTTGCATAATTCTCATCAATAGCAATCATCCCTTTTAACTCACCTCCCTTAACAAGTTCAATATCAAAAAGTTTCTGTTTTGTATTAAGGTCATTATCATTGATGTATTTGCAATTAATATAAATCTCTCCTTCCTTAATAAAAAAGATTTTTTGTGAAGCCTTAGTATTAGTAGCTACATTATCTTTTTTAATATTATTTTCTTTAGTAATATCATTTGAACTTACGTTATCAGAAGATTTATCACTCTTTTTTTCACTACTAATACTATTACAACTAGTAATAAAAAGTAGTATACATAATATTTTTAAAAGCGTTTTAGTCATATTCATTATAGTTTTTAATCAACAATTGGAGTTGGTGGTATTATAATTGGTGTTGGTACTGGTATAGGTGCAGGTGTTGGAACAGGTATAGTTCCTCCTCCAGGAATCGGCCCTGGTGTTGGAGATGGCGTAATACCTCCAGGTGTAATTGTACTAACATCAGATGCCTTTCCTCTATTAAGAAAGTCACTATATGGTTTGTAATATTTAATATATTCGTCATCAGGTATAATAAGGGAAAAAGACTCATTAGCAGCTTCAAATTGAGATAGTGTTAAAGGGCCTACAAATCCTTCTCCTGCAGGTCTTCCTGCTCCAACAAACTCCCTTTCATATTTACCACCTTTCCATAACGCTCCATCAGTTGAAGTATTATACTTATCATTTATACTTATTCCTCCTTTATTATATGTTGATTGTATAATATGCAAAGTACCATCATTATTAACTCTAGTTACAACACCAGTATGGCTAATTCTAGTAGTACCTGGTTTTCTCCAATATACAAAATCTCCTGCTTTAACTTCTGATATATTTGTAACCCATTGACCGTTTTCTTGATAATATTTAGCTTGTGTTCTACTATCTCTACCCGGATCATAACCATCTGCTAATGCTACTTCTCTTGCAAATTCAGAACAATCTACATAATTATCATTATAAGCTGCTGTTCCGCCTACCATTTTATAAGTTCTCGTATCAGAACTATTTATACTTTTAGCAGCAGCTACTCTATCTCCTGGCCCCATTGGTAACATTCCATCAATATCTATATAAAGAACAGGGTTATCAAAAGCATATGAAAAAGGAGAGAACGAAGGCATAAATTCTGCTAAGGGGTCAATGTTCATCCATCTACCTAATGCAGGATCATAATTTCTAGCTCCAAAATCAAGCATACCAAAATCTAAAGAATTTTGTTCCTCTTTACCATTAAATCCAAAGTTATGCTTTCTGCCTCTTATTGTATAATTATATCCTTTTTGAACTAATCCAAAAGGATAATAATTTTTTTCTTCTCGGATTTCATTAGTATAATCACCATCGCCATCAATATCAACACCATTTCTAACAACATCAATTTTACCATCCTTATCATTATCAGCATATCTTAACCTTACTGATCCAAGATGATCCTTATATTCGTAAATGTAAGTATAAGTCCCATCGCTTTCAGGTTCTACATATCCTTCTTTATGATCAAAAAATGATAGCTCATTATTCTCATAAATATAATTGTTAGCATATTCTGTCATTGTTACAGAGGCACCATTAGTTACCTGTTTCTTAAGTTTAATGCCATATGCATCGTACACATAACTAATTTTCTTTGAACTAGAGTTATTAAAAGTAATTTCTACAGGCATGTTAAGATGATTATAAGTCATACTCGTAATACCTTTATTACGGTCTATAATCATATTGCCATTTTCATCATACGCAAAATCATCGTTGGTATTAGTACCATCTTTAAAGCCATAGGTTTTGTTCCCTGTATCAGTTACTCTCATTAATTTATTACCTACATCGTAAGTATACCCTAAATTGTCCATTATACCAAAATCGTTAACTCTTGATATATCTGGGCTGGACACTATTGTTCCTTTTCGTTGTAAAGTTAAAATATTTCCATTTCTATCATAAGATACAGAAGTTAAATCATACCGACCATCACTACTTTTAGCCTTAATCAAACGATTCATAGCATCATAATTAAATCCATATCCTCTTTTAGTATTGTCATTAGCAGTTTTCCAAGTCGTTTCACTAATGTTACCATTATATAAAGCAGTTGCTCCCAGATTTTCTGTAGTTGTATTGTAATTAATTTTAAAGGCAAAGAGGTTTATGCAAAAAAATAGGGGTCGTACCCTTTTTTTTGGTACTATTCTGCTGGTCAAAAAATTTAAAGAACGTATTGGTATTACTACCTCATGGTAAATGTACTAAAATAATGTGTAGGCCTACTAAAGCCATCCGCATTACCAAAGCTATCTTTACATAATCCTTATTATACCCGCACTTCCTATCGTCAGGGGCTATAACAGGGTTTATATAAAATAGCCGCGCACCGACTACTACATTTAAAGATTTTGACTTCTAACAAGCTATTTTTAGGAGAGATATTATAGTATTATACACATATAATCGTGTCGTAGACGTGATTCTAAGCATTGTGGGGTCATTCAGTCGCCATTAAGGCTAGTATTTTAATAAAAAGTGGAAGTCTGACTACTACAGCCACCGCATTCCACTTTTTCTTAAAATAGTTTTCCGTTTCGGGTAAGAACGATCGATCTTGAAGCTGAAGTGCGCAAAGGCTGCAAGCGTTGTGCTTCAGCTTCAAGATTGATCATAGCCATCTGGCGATTGAAGATGCCTGCGTGGCGAACGCAGAACAAGGCGTAGCCATAGCGGAGAGAGGAGCAACCGACGTAGACCGGGAGTGTAACGAAGGGATGCGCCAGACGATTTTTATGTGTTCCTCTTTACCTGTACTGAGCTTGCCGAAGTATCAATATTAACTTCCACATAAATAATCGGCTAGGTTGCGACCAAGCGGCGTAGCCCATGAAGCAGCGGTTTTGCTTAATTTAATATTCAGCGTTAGCGTACCTTATTGTTTTTAAGCAAAAAAGTAGCTGCGGGTGATGGAGGAAGGAGTCCCGCGAAGACCAGTAATAATTGCTGACGACCGAAGGCGAGGAAGTGATTATGGTGCGATAGCAACTGGCGAAGCAGGGAACGAGTGACGAAGGAACACCTTATAACAGCTTATAACAAAAGCCCTTTTCGGGCTGATGTTATAATAATACATTGGAGTGTAACGACTCACTTGGTATTATTCTATCCATAGGATAAAAGTAGGATTTGTGATAACCAGTAAATGCTATCTTCATGGTTTTTCTCTGATACGCTTAATTGATGTATTGCTGCTGCTAAGGAACTTTGTAAATAATTTAATTCTTCTTTGTCGGTAATGATGATTTCTATTTTCATAAGGATGGGTTTTGTAGTTTAATTTGCTTAATATATTGGATGGAAGTTATTTACGATTTCATGTAGGTTTTCCAGATCGTCCTGCAAGTAATTCTCTGTAGAACAGATGTGTTTATGTCCTGCCAAGTATTGTACCTTTCTAAGATTGTATTGTCCTAACCAGTGTATAATTACGCTTGCCCTGATTTGCTTGGCACTGGATATCTTTTGATTATAGGTTTTCATCTTTTTGATAAGGATGCTAATAATGGTAAACTGCTCGCCATAAGGAAAGAGCCTCTCGTGATCAGTAAGGTTTTTTACCCTCTTTTCTAATACGGGCCTAATGCTGTTTACGTACTCCATCATTTCCATGATCTGCCATGGTTTAAGATCCAGGGTACGTGCATTACTACGTTTTCTACCTGGGATATAGATTTTACCTTTTTGTAATTGCAGGTGTTCTAGTTTTAGGGTTCTAAAATCTTTGGTGTCCAGTCCTTGATACACTAATAATCCAATGATCATTTTATTACGTTTGGCAGTACATCTATAATAAGGTTCTTTGTTTTTATCAGTCTCAAAACTGTAATACAGGTCGTCAAGTTCTTCGGGTTCTAGTAGTGTATAGTTTGTATGTTTTTTTTCTCCACGTATAAAAGTACTTTCTATAGGGTTATCTATCCTGTAGGCTTCATCAATCAAGTATTTAAAGTAATTTCTAAGATGCCCCAGTTTATGATTGATCGTTTTTTTGCTATTGCCTTTTTTAGTAAGGTGTTCTATATATTTTAAACACATTTTATAATCAATCTGATCGGGTGTGGTTGCTCGTTTTTTACACCATTTGGTAAAATGACGGGCTTCATCTTCTTTAGTTCGTATGGTCTTTGGAGTATATCCAGTTTCTTGTAGATAATCGTTAAAAGTCTTCATCGGTAATGGTTTTTAATAGGTGAGTGTATACTTGAGTGCTTACCAGACTGCTATGTCCTAAAAAAGTTTTTATGCTTTCTATGGGTACTCCTTGTTGTAATAAGTGGGTAGCTATTGAGTGTCTAAGGGTATGAGGGGATATGTTTTTTTCAATAATACTTTTATCCCCTGTAGCATTGGCGATGGTTTTTACACGATCCAGAACCGTAACCCCACAAAGACGTGTACCTTGCGTCCCAATAAATAAAGCTTCGCTTTGTGCTGCTTTATAAAAGTTGGGTCTTGCATCATACATATAATCTTCTAGCATGCGTAGGTTATACCTATTGAGCGGTACAAAGCGTTCTTTATAATTTTTGCCTTTTCTTATGTGGATACGTTGCTTATCAAAAAGGATATCTTTTAGGTCAAGTTGTATGGCTTCATTTCTACGCATCCCACAACTGTACAGGCAAACTAATAAGGCTTTATCCCTTATTCGTATACATTCACGGGTATTACTATAATCAGTAGCCAAAAACAAGGCTTTGATTTCGGATTGGGTTAAGATATTGGTGCGTTCTTCGGTAGCATTGGTTTCGTATTTTAAATGTATACGTAAAGGTGTACTGGCATTATGTTGTATCAGGTAATTTCTAAACTTTCGTAGTGCATTCTGATGTTTGTTCAGGTAACTTTTACTTAATCCACCATCCCTGCGCTCATTGGCTCGTTGTTTTAATGCGTCATAGTATTTTTTTATGTCTTTTGGGGTCACTTTACTAAGGTCGCTGTGCCCGTGGCACTCTAACCAGTAAAAAAACTCTTGTAACTGTATAGGCATGCCATACACACTACTTTCTGCATAACCTAAGATATCTAACCATTGCTTAAAATCAGACAATAGTATCTTATAGCTATCGTTTTGTAGCTTTAATTTTTTCATACGGTATGTGTTTTTTAGAATTTTACGGAACGGGCTGTAATAAGTGGGTTAACTCGCTCTCTTTGTTTTAATTGGCTGTTCCGTTTTAGGAGTGGAACACTCTGGAACACCGGAACGGTCTATATTAGTTATACATTCTTGTAATGCTTTGGTAATCTGTTGTTCCAGTTCTTTATATTCATTAGGGTTAGTGATTTCATATTTGATACTGGTTTCACCTTTTTTCTTCCTCTGTTTTTTGATGTAGTAATTATCTTGTAACTGCTGATGATACCGCCATTGTGTAGTTTTTTTTACTTTTAATCTTCTGCGGATTTCTAATGCGGTAAAGGTGGTTTGTGTATTTTGATGTAAGTATTTTTTGAGTTCTTCTAAGTAATTACGGCATGCTCCTGTGATTTCATCACTTTTACGAAGTAGTGTTTCTTTAATCAGTTCATTAGCTGCCTGTATATCTTGGGTAGTGGTTTCTATATATTCTTCACCAGTTTGTTCATCGTATTTACGTTCCCGTTGATACTGACAGTAAAAGGTAACGGCTTCTATAAATTGTAAATAGTGGCTGTTAGTCCTTCGGGGTTTAAATACGGATTCGGGTAAACTTAAGTATTCTGCATACGGATTAATGACTTTGATTGGTTTTAATATCCTTTGTACATCACGTAAAAATCGTGCTGCGATAAACTCATCATCATTATTTATTTTCCCTGCTGATAATAACCGCTGATAGTGCATGATTTTTTTATCTTGTTCTGCTGATTCATCGATGTAGAGTAAAAAGCTACGATTGCTATTATCTTCATAAATACTTTCTTGTGTAGTACAACCTGATACACTTACAGGGCCTTCTACAGTAAGATGTATCGTTTTAGTTGTTCCTTTTTTGTCTTTATGGACTACGGTTTTGGTAATCTTCTTTTTAGATTGTAGTTCCCGTAATGGATAAAGCACACTTTCTGCACCGTCTAAATCCTCGATTAAGATTAATTTGTGTTGTAATTCTGTTCTATTAAAGTAGTAAAAAGCATTAGCTGATAATACTGTGATTTCTATTTTATCTTCATCAGGGATTAATTCTGCTACTTTTGATTGTAAATGTGTTTTACCAACTCCACTACTACCAAGACTAATACAATGTAATGGATTATTGGTTTTTCTACTGGTAAAGATCAGATACATTAATAATCGGTTGGTTTCTTCTCCGATTACTCCTGATTGACCTATTAAATCATTTGTGTTTTTTAGTAAATCCTTCCTTTTTAAAAATGCCTCTGCGGCTCGCAGTTCTTTGGCACTTAGGATATGTAAGGATGCTTGGTTTGCTTCATTTTCTTTGTCTAGTTCCTCGATCCTATAGTGTTCTAATGCTGTGGTAAGTTCCTGCAATGTGGTACGCACTACAGTTGTACCAATCTCGATACGCTCTGCAATTTTTCTAACAAACTTCTCAATCATGTTATCATTGTAAAGATCAATACTGTGTCTTAGTACATTTACACTTTTAGGTTTCTGTATGCTTAATGTAACTCGCATACGTTCTAGATTAGTAAACTTGATACCGCCCAAGATGTGGATTTCTAAGTATGTATTGATGTATTCGTAGTTGTATGGATTATGAGTTTTTAACATAATAAAACTATTTTAATTAACCTTTTACGGTCAAAATTAATCTTATCAATCCAATAAGACAAATTTTATCATGCTTTTTTTAATCGATTAAGAGTTATATATTTGCCTTATATCGTAATTCACGTGTATTTATAACCGTTTAAGTCTAATTATAATGTTATCATTTGGTAAACGTATTTCTATTTTAAGAAAAGAGTTAAAACTGTCTCAAACAGATTTAGCTAATCAACTTGATACTTCGGTAAGCGTTATTTCTCGTTATGAACTTGATAAAATGACACCGTCGGTTGATACTGCCAAAAAACTTGCAAAGCTTCTTAATACTTCTGTAGGTTATTTACTCGGTGAGAACGATAATGCAGAACTTTTTAAAGACCCTGAGATGTTAAAACGTTTTCAAGATATCACAGAGTTTAAAGAAGAAGATAGAAAGTATATTTTATACACTCTTGATGCTCTTATCAAAAATGTAAAACTTAAATCTATAGCATAAAAAAACAAGCCACAAGATTTAACTTGTAGCTTGTTTTTTAATTTAATTGGTAAAAAGGTTTATTGTTTTACTTCTACTTTCTGTCTTGTACTATCCTTAGATTTAAGTTGTAATTTCCCTTCTTTTAAACTATAATTTGATATGATAGAATCAACTAATTCTGAGTAATTATTTTGATCGACGTAATTGTCTAACGTATTCTTAACTAGTGTAACTCTTAATAAATTTTCCTCTTGCACTATTTCTGAGTATGACTTTATAACAAGTTCTGCTATATCATCAACTTTATGAGATAGTAACATTTTATCTATAAGTTTTCCATTATTGTCAAACTGAAAAAGATACCAAGAAGATGTTTCGTCTTCATTAATAAAATAAATGATAGCAGAACAAGGTACCGATTTAGGAGAAGAATGATAAAAACTCTTAGAGTTACTTCTTTCTATCACTTTTGAAAAGTAACTTGCATAATTCTCATCAATAGCAATCATCCCTTTTAACTCACCTCCCTTAACAAGTTCAATATCAAAAAGTTTCTGTTTTGTATTAAGGTCATTATCATTGATGTATTTGCAATTAATATAAATCTCTCCTTCCTTAATAAAAAAGATTTTTTGTGAAGCCTTAGTATTAGTAGCTACATTATCTTTTTTAATATTATTTTCTTTAGTAATATCATTTGAACTTACGTTATCAGAAGATTTATCACTCTTTTTTTCACTACTAATACTATTACAACTAGTAATAAAAAGTAGTATACATAATATTTTTAAAAGCGTTTTAGTCATATTCATTATAGTTTTTAATCAACAATTGGAGTTGGTGGTATTATAATTGGTGTTGGTACTGGTATAGGTGCAGGTGTTGGAACAGGTATAGTTCCTCCTCCAGGAATCGGCCCTGGTGTTGGAGATGGCGTAATACCTCCAGGTGTAATTGTACTAACATCAGATGCCTTTCCTCTATTAAGAAAGTCACTATATGGTTTGTAATATTTAATATATTCGTCATCAGGTATAATAAGGGAAAAAGACTCATTAGCAGCTTCAAATTGAGATAGTGTTAAAGGGCCTACAAATCCTTCTCCTGCAGGTCTTCCTGCTCCAACAAACTCCCTTTCATATTTACCACCTTTCCATAACGCTCCATCAGTTGAAGTATTATACTTATCATTTATACTTATTCCTCCTTTATTATATGTTGATTGTATAATATGCAAAGTACCATCATTATTAACTCTAGTTACAACACCAGTATGGCTAATTCTAGTAGTACCTGGTTTTCTCCAATATACAAAATCTCCTGCTTTAACTTCTGATATATTTGTAACCCATTGACCGTTTTCTTGATAATATTTAGCTTGTGTTCTACTATCTCTACCCGGATCATAACCATCTGCTAATGCTACTTCTCTTGCAAATTCAGAACAATCTACATAATTATCATTATAAGCTGCTGTTCCGCCTACCATTTTATAAGTTCTCGTATCAGAACTATTTATACTTTTAGCAGCAGCTACTCTATCTCCTGGCCCCATTGGTAACATTCCATCAATATCTATATAAAGAACAGGGTTATCAAAAGCATATGAAAAAGGAGAGAACGAAGGCATAAATTCTGCTAAGGGGTCAATGTTCATCCATCTACCTAATGCAGGATCATAATTTCTAGCTCCAAAATCAAGCATACCAAAATCTAAAGAATTTTGTTCCTCTTTACCATTAAATCCAAAGTTATGCTTTCTGCCTCTTATTGTATAATTATATCCTTTTTGAACTAATCCAAAAGGATAATAATTTTTTTCTTCTCGGATTTCATTAGTATAATCACCATCGCCATCAATATCAACACCATTTCTAACAACATCAATTTTACCATCCTTATCATTATCAGCATATCTTAACCTTACTGATCCAAGATGATCCTTATATTCGTAAATGTAAGTATAAGTCCCATCGCTTTCAGGTTCTACATATCCTTCTTTATGATCAAAAAATGATAGCTCATTATTCTCATAAATATAATTGTTAGCATATTCTGTCATTGTTACAGAGGCACCATTAGTTACCTGTTTCTTAAGTTTAATGCCATATGCATCGTACACATAACTAATTTTCTTTGAACTAGAGTTATTAAAAGTAATTTCTACAGGCATGTTAAGATGATTATAAGTCATACTCGTAATACCTTTATTACGGTCTATAATCATATTGCCATTTTCATCATACGCAAAATCATCGTTGGTATTAGTACCATCTTTAAAGCCATAGGTTTTGTTCCCTGTATCAGTTACTCTCATTAATTTATTACCTACATCGTAAGTATACCCTAAATTGTCCATTATACCAAAATCGTTAACTCTTGATATATCTGGGCTGGACACTATTGTTCCTTTTCGTTGTAAAGTTAAAATATTTCCATTTCTATCATAAGATACAGAAGTTAAATCATACCGACCATCACTACTTTTAGCCTTAATCAAACGATTCATAGCATCATAATTAAATCCATATCCTCTTTTAGTATTGTCATTAGCAGTTTTCCAAGTCGTTTCACTAATGTTACCATTATATAAAGCAGTTGCTCCCAGATTTTCTGTAGTTGTATTGTAATTAATTTTAAAATCAAACAGGTCATTATCATCATAACTATCCTGATTGATATTTTTTAACCATCCTCGTACATTGTATTTGTAATTTACATCCTGTAATCCACCACCAACTTCTTTAGAAATTAATTGCCCTAACTTATCATAAGTATTGGCTACAATCAATTCTCCCGGGAATTCCTCGTTCTGGATCTTAGCAAAGAAAGAAGTACTAGCTGTGGCTGCAAAATGAAATCCATTAGATAGGGTAATAGTATTACCTGCTACAGTAGTCGTGGTTTGGGTGATTGGTTGTGATAAGGTTACTGCTGGTGTAACCCCTGCATTACTATTACAATTTACCCCAGAAGCATCTTCTATACATTGTCGCTGGGTGAGCATCCTGCCCATATGATCATAGGTAAAACGATCTATGGTTATAATAGGTGTATTACTGTCTTTGGTATGAGTTGTTTTAGTCTCTTCTACCTTACCTACAAAATCCAATTGGGTTGCTACAATATCGGTGGTATTAAGATACTCATTTTTACTAGCCACATAGATAGGCCTTGCTTTTTTATCATAATAGGTAACCGTGGTGATCCAATCATAAGTATCTAATACCCGTACTTTGCTTCCTGTAGCTAGTGTTTTGGTTTGATCGGTAATAGTTTCGTTATATACCGTACCGGGATTGGTTAATCCTGCAATATCAAAAGTATAGTCGTCATAATAATTGATCGTTAATAATGTGGCACTACTTACTTTGGGATATCCGCCATCGTTATAATACAGTTGCACTCCATCGACCAACACAGGAGCGATACGAGCTACCCATAATACATCACTATAGGCTGTTGCCTCGATTTGTATGGCAGCCCTATCTCTGGCATCGGTAATCTTACCTGTATAAGCCACTCGACCAAAGGTATCGTATTTGGTGTATAGCCACACGTTATCTGCTTTTAACAAAGCATCTTGAGTCATAATTGGTTGATCTAACTGGTTGTATACAATATACTCCCAGCCCATACCGGGGATCTTTTTCTCGATCAATCTATTACGGTAATCATACTTATATTGATAACATAGCTCTTTTAATTCTATTTCACTTATACCATTACTTGCTGTAGCTTTAGGAGGGATTACATAGGTTAAATTCCCAAACCTATCGTAAACATAATGAGTATCGTGTGCTGATCCTGCATTAAAGGTTCGTTTTAAAACAATTCTACCTTGCTTATCCTTGTACTCTTTAGCCGTATGATTATTACTATCTGCTGTAGTCCAATTCTCATCATGAGTAACAGTTATGTACAATTGATTTGCACCATAATACCCATCTTTAACTAAGCTAGGTTCTTCTGTATTATTTGGATTGGCAAAATCTACTTTAAAATAGATTACTTCAGTAGCTTTATTAGTGAACCAAGCTGTCTTTATAGTGTGATCTGCATCACTATTTCGGTTTGCTTTCCAAGCTGCACCGGGAGCTCCTTGCTCTAATACTCTATTAAGAGGGGAAGCTTCATATACACTTTCTGAGTAGGCATTAAAATCTTTATGATTTGCATCGACCCCTATAAAATCATCGGCATAAGTGGTTTTATAATATTGGTTGATATCCGTATTTACATCAACATTTTGAAAACTTCCTATGTTTTTGTCAGATTCAAAAGGCAAGTATTGTTTGTCCTGCCGACCATAAGCATCGTAGTCAATATGAGTAACAATATCTTTGCCCATTGGTGAGGCCTGAATAGCTCTTTCTTGTATAGGTCTGCCTAGCCCATCATAGTAGGTTATACTCTCTATAGCTCTGTCTAGATCATTAATAGTAGAGCAATTCACATTTTCTAACTCAATAATAGTCATTGGCGTTTGTGGGGCTACTACATGTATGTAGTTCTTATCCGATAATACTACTTGAGAATGAAGGTTCCATCCTATTAAAAGCAGTGCTATATATATTAAATGTTTTTTCATTCTATATGTTTATTATTAATAAATTAGTGTTGCTGTCCTCCATCAATAGGATCACCGCCACCGCCTGTATAAATAGTACCAAGAACAATCATAGTTTTTGTGAGTTGTTGGCCTGTTAAATTATCTTTGATTGTAGCTATAATAGTGTACTCGTGAGTACCATTTGAAAAATTAGAGAAATAATACTGTGTACCACTTCCTGAGCCTAAAGATTGAGAGAGATTTGTACTCTTATAAGCTCTCCATGTAATTTGCTTTGAAGCTGAACCTCCTCGTAAATTAACAATGTTAAATCGGACATTAGGATAAGTTGCTGTAATATTAGTATGAGATTGACTTGTACTAGCGGTCATACTGTGGTATGATTTTACCACACGAGTATTTGCACTGTACTGATATTGTCCGTTTTCTAATCCCCGATCAACTAGTCTAAATTTTACATTATACGTTCCTGCGGTAGGGAAATTATACGAAAGCGTTGTTCCTGAAGGAGCTTGTTGTACGCCATTAATAAACCACTGATATAAATGTGAACCTGTACCTCCTCCAATACCTGAAGCAAAGAATGTAGTAGTTGTCCCTCGAACAATATGCGCTTTGGAAGCACTTACGTTAGCTGCGGTTAACGGGTTATATGCGTATAGCTTTCTTACAGCACTATCTACAGATCTCCCGCTTACATTATCGATAACTTTAAAATATACGTTATAAGTTCCTGCGGTACCAGAAGTATATGCAAATGTGGTTGCTGTACTGGCTTGTTTTACATTGTTTACATACCATTCGTATCTTAGGTCCTCTGTACCTCCTCCTACACTTGAGGCGGTAAAGGTGGTTACTGTTCCTTTTACAATATTGGTATGGTTTGCACTAATTATAGGAGTAACAAGGGGAGAATACCGTATAATAACGGGTGTTGACTTACTTTTTAATAATCTTTTGGTTTTGGTATTATACGCTACTAACGTAATGTTATAGTTCCCTTCATTAGTAAACGTTCTGGTAAAAGATGTAGTGTTATCACACTGTTCTTGATTACCATTTACAAACCAGGTGTATAAGTAATCACCAGAATTCTGAAGAGCACCAGCTGTAAATGTAATAGGTTTCCCGGGAGTGACTGTACCCGAACTGGTTATGCTAAATATAATTCCGTCATAAGGATCAGGATTTTGCCCTATATAATTATAGTTAATTCTTTCGATTACTTTATCATCATTATCTTTTACCAAAGTCAATCGGCTTAGGCCATCATAATCATATTGGGTAGTATACCCTCTTGCATCGGTTATTGCTACAACTCCTTTAAGCGGATCATAAACAAAAGTGGTGATCTGTGCATTTGCAAAAGAGTTTCGTAAATTACTATACAACGTATTGAGTTGACTATCGGTAGTTGTTTTTAGATTAACAGCCCCAGTCACTCCTTCTAATTCGGTTTTGGATACTCCCATGAGTTGTGCCAAAACATAGTTATGCGTTGTGTCCCATAAGATAGCAGTAGGAACCCCGTTTTTACGCTTTACTTCAATAGGTTTTCCTGCTTCAAGTTTAAACTCCTGGTATAATTCATAATTCGATGGGATATGCCCTGCAGCAGATTGATGAGTAGATAATCCTTTATGATGCCTGTACGTAGCAATCGCATTACCTTTAAGATTATAATCCATGTATTGCCCCTGGATAAGATCACTATTCACATATACTTTTTTGCTTATCGGTAAACCCGTTTGATGGTTATTATATAAAGTAGCAATAGTGGCATTTTCTGATTGATGATCTACAGGATAGGTATATCTAATTTCTACATGCTTGCCATCGGGTATAATACTATAGTTATCATCGAGAATAGCTTGTTCACTTTCTGCATACAATCTACCATCTAACTCTTCTTTGGTAACCTGGATATCATTATTATACTCATACTTGTATCTAGTAATTAAAGCTTTAAAAGGCTGCCCGGCTCTATGAAGATAATCCACTTCTGTTCTTTGAGAGAGCACATTTTTACGATGGTAATAATTAGACGAATTAGGGTTAGTATATCCAAGACTAGGTTTACTACTACCAAGAGGAGTAAAACAAAGTGTCTTATCGCTAAGTGTCCAAAATTGTGTTGTCTTTACAATAGCATTATCATAAGTATAGATAGTCTTTTTTATCTTATCATTTTTGCTATACAATTCTTGTTCTAACAATTGAGATTCATAAGATTTATTTTTAAAAACATCGGTATATTTTTCTATTGTTTTAATTGACTCATTTGCTCCTATTTTGTTAATAGTAACCTGTTTATAAAAATATCCTGATTTGATTAAAGCTGGATTTAAAGCGATATTTTCTGCAGAAAATGCTGTTTTTTCCCCATAACTTTTAATTGTGTTGTTGATATTTAAACTATTTCCGGTGAGTCCATCATAAGCATATTGGGTCTCCCCGGTAACATTATCATTAGTGTCTTTATCTACTATAGATTTTATCCTTAGTCCTCCCGCATAACGTGTAGTTTCAGTACTAGACGTTTCTTTTTCGCTCCAACTTAGATTTACTGATATTCGTGCAGTAGGATTAGCTATAAGTTCTGATTCTTTTACTTTAAGTTCTAAAATATAATCTCCTTTTAAAAGATTTTTACTCCCTTCTGCTCCAATCACTTTAAAGGGAGAAAATATAGGGGTTCCCAGACTGCCATCACTTTGTTTTGGGTAGATGTTAAACCTTGAGCAATCTATACTTGGATTATTAGGATCATTATTACAAATTGTCGAGGAAGACCCGTAGGTAACGGGAGTTCCTAAATTACCCAGTAAATCATCGGTCAAAGAAAAAGGAGTTCTAAACACTCTATATCCTCCTGATGTAAAATAGTCACCAGAAGCATGTATTGCAACTCCTTTATGTACATATCTCGGATCATTATTGGTTGTAGAAGGAACAGCGTTAGGCTCATAAGTAAATTCAGTTGAACCGCCTGTTGGATACTCAACTTTATTTAAGACACCTCTTTTAAGAAAATTAAAATCTTCTCTACGATCTGCAAGACTACTACGATAGTTTGAAGCTATGGTGTTATATGCATTGAGAGAGTAGGGGACTAAGGTGCTATTGTTTTTTCCATTATAGTACCCATGATAATCTTTTGCCATACTTCCTTTTGAAGGAAGATTACCTCCTTGATAATAAAACTTATATGGCGGTTTGGTACTCCCATCAAAACCTACTTCCTGGATTTGATCTAATCGTAAGCGTGAATCTCCAGAGAATTTACCGTAAGTAAAGGTGTAAGACTTCGTTTTATTAGCTATTTTATCTAAAATGGTAATAGAGTTTAACTTCTTTTGCCAGGTAGATAATGTAGTGTCTTGCTCGTAATTAAAAGTCACTTTAATAGTAGCAGATTCAATAATACTAACAAGTTGATTTCTGGTAGAATATCCAATAGTCGTAGTAGAAACTGAAGTGTTATTACTTGTTCCTATTCCAGAACATCCGCATGCAGGATTAAAATCAATACATCCCGGAGCAACAGTTATAGAGTGAGAAGCATTATTGATGGTATAATCTAAATCATAAGGAGAGTACGTAAAATTGATTTCCTTATTGTTTTTAGTAACCAATTTATTCATCATCCAACCCGTAGGATAAGACTCTGAATTTGAACTTATGTTTCCATTGTTCGTACCAGTAACTACTCGCTTAGAATTTAACTCCCTCATGGTACTATTATCAAAATAATACGTGTTACCATTTCCATCGAGAGCTTTAAAATAAGCTGAATTTCCTACTCCTGTAACTTTTTCAATCAACATAGAAGATCGTTTTTCTTGAGCTGTAGTCCCGTCTTGATTAAAAATAAAAGCTCCTGAGTGATTTAAGAACCTATAGCTAAAATCATCGGGATAATAATCGTGATAATAATCAGAACTTCCTATTTGCCGTTGAACAGCTTGAGTATTAAGTTGTCCCTGTGAGGCTAACCATTCAGGAGTTACAATACCTCTAGAATTAGGAACTAGCCAACCTTCTTCGTCGATCTTATCATTTACTTGCCGAAAGATTCCTCCACCGGCATTGAGAGTCCATTTCAACCCAACTACACTGGCCAGATCATCGACCTTAACCCCAGAAGCATGATAGGATAGTGAAATAGGAATCGAGTTTCCATCTTCTTGTATAGTGAATATAGGGATTTCAATTTGTGGAATCCCCGTGGCATGATTTACCGGAGTGTTTCCATAAATAGTAAATGTAGATGCATTAGGCGTCTCTGGTACATACTCGGCATGGTACGTGAGATAATCTGGTTTAAATTCTTCTTGAGTTTGAGCCTGAGCACAGAGCCCATAGCAAAACAGGAAGAGTAGTAGTATTGTTGGTTTGTTCATAGGTAAAATATTTAATGACTGATTTTGTTTTTTAATCATATTCCCTATGCAATATTAAAGCGTGCCAGTTTCATTTTTCGGGACTGAGAAAAAAATAAAAACTTTTTTGAAGTCGATAGTAGAGAGGTTGTGAGTATTTGTATAGCTCTATAAACTTCTTTCACTTTTTTAAATAATACGACTACCTTC
This sequence comes from Aquimarina macrocephali, assembly GCF_051627225.1. Taxonomy (NCBI): domain Bacteria; kingdom Pseudomonadati; phylum Bacteroidota; class Flavobacteriia; order Flavobacteriales; family Flavobacteriaceae; genus Aquimarina; species Aquimarina macrocephali. The sequence goes on along the minus strand of NZ_CP151795.1, from coordinate 360,321 downwards.
GTAATTCATTAATTCATAATTCGTAATTCATTTGTTTCTACATACACATCCATACGAGCCGTTTTTTCCCAAAGGAGCTACAAAACTTATTGTAGGAACACTACCACCGCCCAGGTTTACCACAGGAGTACTAAAAAAAGGAGATGTTAATTTCTGTTATGGGAGTATAAGTGGTTTATTATGGCCTGTTTTGGATAGAATATTTGATCTGGATTTAAAGTTTGAGACCACTCAAAATGCAATACATCAAAGAAAGAATTTCTTAACTTCAAGAGGGATAGGAGTTTGTGATATTGTACATAGTTGTGAACGAGAAAAGATTGATGCATCAGATTTGGGAATGCAAAACAGTACGCTTAGGGATGTGATATCGTATTTAAAACAATATCCACAGATAGATACTTTGCTTTTTACAGGAGGCAATAGTAAAAATGGTCCTGAATATTTTTTTAGAAGACACTTAAAAGGATATGACCTAAAGTTAGAAGTGGTATCAAACGATATCCCTAGAATACATCGGTTTAGTTTAGAAGATAGAATAATTAATACAGTATCTCTTACCGCGCCATCGGGAGCTGCCAATCGATCTATAGGAAGTTTACAGGAATATAAGATATTAAAAAAAGCAAACCCTAAATTCAATACTATTGATTTTAGGGTGATGCAATATCAAAAATATTTTTAAAGCTTATTCAGATTCTTCGTCAGCTTTCTTTTTTGTAGTTTTCTTTGCAGCTGGTTTCGCTTTAGGTGTTGCCTCGGTTTTTGTTTTTGCCTTCGCCTCAGCTTTAGGTTTTGTCTCAGTTTTTGTTTCAGCTTTTGTTTCAGCTTTTGGCGTTGCTTCAGCTTTTGGTGCTGGCTCAGTTTTAGCCACTGCTTTAGGTTTTGGGGTTGATTTAGGTTTTGTTGTTTCTACTATAGCGGTCAATTTTTTACGACGTCTTAGTTTTCCATAAGAACCAATACCGATTTTACCACGACGTGTTTTTTTATCTCCTTTACCCATATATTAGATTTTATATTAAATAATTGATTAGGTGTGAATTACTAATGTAAGGATTTAGAAATGAAAAATGAAAAATAATATTTTTTTAAAGCTGTTTTGTATCAGGTATAAGTCAGGGGGGTAGTATTGTTTTTGATTGAAATGGTTTAACTATTTTCACTTCAATCAAAAAAGAGTAAACTACTTCGGTAAAAAAAACTATTTTCGGGCGAATCAAAAAAGCGAGGATGAGTTCATTTCGAAAAACATTAAAACGTAGGTATAGTATTTCGAATAGAAAATTTCTTCTTATACTTTATAGCATACTTATTTTTATTCATTTCATTCTTAGAGATACAATATATCCGATCAATATTATATATTATGCATGTCCCATACTATTTCTACTCATTGGAAATCTAATACTAAGTGTATTGTTTTTTAAAGTTAAAAAGGTGTTTTATGTTTTAATAGGATGTCTTTTATGCTTATTACTGTATTGGTTTGCTACCTACTATAATGCGAAATCACCACCAGAACCTTCTGATAAAAGTAAGAGTATATTATTTTGGAATATTGCGAGAAAAGGAGAACGATCGATTGATGTTATTATCAAAAAAATAAAGGAACAAGAGCCGTCTTTCATAGCATTGGTAGAAGCCGAAGAGGTGACTGATAAGGATGTAGTACGATTTAAAAATATATTTCCTGTCTATAGTATACAAAAATTGGAGGGAGGAATGGTACTAGCAGTAAAAGGAGAAATAAATAATATTAAGTATCACTACAAAGACGAGAGTTTTAAATTTAATTATATAACCGTTACTCTTGATAATCATAAAAATTCAATACTTATTGCAGATGTTAATGCAGTACCTTTTACGAATAGAAAATCGGCATTACATACTATTTATGAATTCACTATAAAAAACAATCCATCTTTTATTGTAGGAGATTTTAATACACCTTATGAAAGTGTACATTTTAGTGATTTTAAAAATAACCTGAATAGTTTTCATATGGCTTCTAAAGGGTTTACGGCAACATGGCCTTATGGTATTCCTTTATTCGAAATAGATCAAATTTGGAGTGCTAAAAATATTAAACCGGTTTTTCTGAAAAAAGAACATTACAAAATATCAGACCATGCGCTCTTAATAGGAGTATATGAATAAACATGACTTCATTTTTCACTGTTCTTATTTGTATATATAGATTGGATTCATGAATTAATACTGTAAGTATTCTTATCATGATTAAACTTTGATTTTTTTTAGTAAATTTATGCCTGTTAATTCTGAAATCTATGAAAGAATTTTTTGAAGGTATGTCAACCTTCGAGCAAGCATATTGGATTATAGCAATATTAGGTTCTATTATATTCCTGGTTATTTTTGCTTTAACCTTTATTGGTGCTAGTGATGTGGATATGGAAGCAGATATTTCTGATGTTGATGCAGATGATGGAGGTGTAGGTTTTCAATTTTTCACGTTTAAAAATGTAATTGCTTTTTTTACCATTTTTGGTTGGACAGGTATTTTATGTATTGATAACGAATTATCTACTATTGTTACAATCGTTATTTCTTCTTTTGCAGGATTACTAATGATGATATTAACCTCTCTCTTGTTTTTCTGGATGCATAAAATGGCTGAATCTGGTACATTAAAAATTAAAAATGCTATTGGAGTAATTGGCGAAGTATATTTACCAGTTGGAGCAAATCGGTCGAGTATAGGAAAAATACAGATTAAAGTACAAGGTAGTTTACGAGAATTAGAAGCAGTAACAGATTCTGAAGAAGTTTTGAGCACTTCTACTTTAGTAAAAGTTGTTGAAATTATAAGCTCAGAATTACTACTGGTTGAAAAATTATCTAACTAAAAATTTTAAATAAAATACGAATGAATATATTTTCATTATTTGCTGGATCTGGAGTTACTGGCATATATTTAGTAGCTGCAGTTATATTAATTTTTGTTGTTTTTATGTTCTCTATGTTCAGAAGGTACAAGCGTTGTCCTTCTGATAAGGTGTTGGTGGTTTATGGAAAAACTGGCGGGGAAAGTTCTTCTAAATGTATTCATGGGGGAGCGGCATTTATATGGCCAATAATTCAGGATTATTCGTTCCTGGATTTAACTCCGATTTCGATAGAAGTAAATTTGATTAATGCATTGAGTAAACAAAATATCCGTGTAAATGTACCTTCTAGATTTACTATTGGTATTTCTACAGAACCATCTATAATGCAAAATGCAGCAGAACGTTTATTGGGACTAAGTTTAGATGCTGTTCAAGAATTAGCACAAGAAATTATTTTTGGCCAGCTACGATTGGTTGTGGCATCAATGGATATTGAAGAAATTAATACAGATAGAGATAAATTCTTATCACATATTACTCATAGCGTTGAAGCCGAATTAAAGAAAGTAGGTTTAAAACTGATCAATGTAAATATTACAGATATACATGACGAGTCTGGATATATTGAAGCCTTAGGAAAAGAAGCCGCAGCAAAAGCTATTAATGATGCTATTATTTCTGTAGCTCAAAAAGATAGAGATGGAGCAATAGGGCAAGCAGAAGCTGTTCAAGATCAAAGAGTTCAAGTTGCTGCAGCAAATGCAAAAGCGGTCGAAGGTGAAAATACAGCAAAGGTTCAGGTTGCTAATTCTGATGCAGATAGGAGAGCTCGTGAAGCAGAGGCAGAGAGAATAGCTAATGCTTCAGAAAAAGTACAATCTGCAAAAGCATTAGAAGAAGCCTATGCAGCAGAAAAAATCGCCGAAGATGCAAGAGCAAAACGTAAAGAAGCAGAGCAAGGTGCAGATATCATTGTTCCTGCACAAATTGATAAGAAAAAAATTGAAATTGATGCAGAGGCAGAGGCAGAACAAATTAGACGAATTGCAAAAGGAGAGGCGGATGCAATTTTTATGAAAAAAGAAGCTGAAGCAAAAGGGATGTATGAAATTTTAACTAAACAAGCAGAAGGGTTAGACCGCATTGTTAAAGCAGCTGGAAATGACCCTAAAGAAGCAGTGTTGTTATTGATAGCAGATAAATTACCTGAGTTAGTTAAAACACAAGCAGAAGCAATTAAAAATATTAAAATAGATAAAATTACGGTCTGGGAAAATGGTAATGGAGAAGATGGCAAAACTTCGACCTCTAACTTTATTTCAGGGATGTATAAAGCAGTACCACCTTTACAAGAAATGTTCAATATGGCAGGGATGCAATTGCCTAATTACTTAAAAGGAGAAGAGAAAGAAAACCTGGATTCTGAAATAATAAAAGACACTAATACCAAGGGCAAAGAATAAAGATGTCTCACTTCTCATACTGATAGTGGCCAATAATTTTATAATCAAACAGACAATCTGCTAGTACTTGTCCGCCACCAATATTATGAACAATTAGATAGCGCTGTTGATCGCTGGATTTTTTATTCACTACCAAACCAATATGTGTGAGTCCTCCTCCCAGACTCCAACATATAATATCACCAGGTAGATAATCTTTTGAATCGTTAGTTATTAGTTTTGTTTTTCCAAATCTGGAAAAAAACTTCATTAGATTAGGAACCCTTCTGTGGTCGATGTTTTTATCGGTTTTAGACAATCCCCAGTTTTTGGGATATAGTCCAAAATTAGTGTACATATCTTCATGTACTTCTTTTTGTAAGTCAATATCTAATGTTCTATAAGCTCTGATCACTACATCTGTACACACTCCTTTATCACTAGGAACATCTCCATTTGGGTAGTCAATAGAGAAATAAGAAGGGTCGTATGTTACTTTGTTTTTAGTTAATTCTAATGCAGCATCAGATAATTGAATTTTAAAATCAGCTTGTCCAAAACCAGATTGAACAAAAAAGATGAAAAGAAATAAAGAAAGTATGCGATATTTTGTAATCATAAATTAGCTCTTATACATTATTAAACATAAGGACAATCGCCATGTAGTCTATATAAAAAGGGTTCGATATAGCAAAATTTACGTCAGTCAGAGTACAGCTTTTCTCCAGGTCTTCTCGAGCACAGTCGAGAGATCATTATGAAAAACGACTCAATCTGACAGCTTTTTAAATTAAAACTATAGTCAAACTTAGATTACATATTAAAATACACGAGTATATTGCGATATATTTTTACTAGTGAATAATCCTTATGTTTTATTTATAGAAATATACAAAATCACCGAATGCTTTTTACAAAGTCACCAATGTTATCTGTTCCATTTTTGGTTAAATGTTTTATAAAAGCAGAGCCAATAATAGCTCCTTTTGTTGTTTTTGTAGCTTGTGTAAACGTTTCATTGTTACTGATTCCAAAACCAACGATTTGTTGGTTTTTTAGACCCAGAGCTTCAATGCGTTCAAAATATTGCTGCTGCGTATCGCCAAATGTACTTTTGGCTCCGGTGGTACTTGCAGAACTTACCATATAGATGAAACCATTAGATACACTATCTATAAACCGAATACGCTTATCCGAGGTCTGCGGAGTAATTAGAAATACATTGATCAAGCCATATTTTTCAAAAGTTTCCTGGTAATGTTCGTGATATTCATTAACCGGTAGATCAGGAATAATCAATCCGTCGATACCAATTTCCTGGCACTTAGCACAAAAAGCTTCTATACCATACTGCATCATAGGATTAAAATACCCCATGATAATTAAAGGAATGTTAACCGATTTACGAATATCTTTTAATTGCTCAAATAGAAGTTGAGTTGTCATACCATTTTTAAGAGCTATGGTCGAACTCTCTTGTATCGTTGGCCCGTCTGCCAAAGGGTCGCTAAAAGGTAATCCTATTTCGATCATATCTACACCGTTTTTTTCTAGGTCTTGTATGATTTTTTCGGTATCGTTTAGTGATGGGTAACCAGCTGTAAAATATATAGATAGTAACTTTTTATCTTGCTCTAATGCTGTATTTATTCTGTTCATGCTTTTAGTGTTGAGTAGTTAGTAATTAGGACTTATATTTTTTTATGCTAATTACGATGTACTTACTACTTAATTGTTATAATTTAAAATAGTCTATATATGTGTCAAGGTCCTTATCTCCTCTACCGGATAGGCTTATTACTACAATATCATCGGGTCTGAATTTTTTATCATTAAAGATCGCCAGAGCGTGCGAAGATTCTATTGCGGGAATAATTCCTTCTAATTGCGATAGTTCTAATCCGGCGGCCATGGCATCATCATCGGTTACAGAATAAAATTCTCCTCGTGCAGTTTTATATAGGTGAGCATGTAGTGGCCCAACACCGGGATAATCCAGCCCTGCAGAAATAGAATAAGGTTCTGTGATTTGCCCATCAGAGGTTTGCATTAACAGGGTTTTACATCCATGAATGATTCCTTCTTTTCCTAATTGAGAGGTAGCGGCACTCTCGCCACTATGTACTCCTTTTCCGGCAGCTTCTACAGCAATGATTCCAACACTTGGTTCTTCTAAAAAATGATAATATGTCCCTGCTGCATTACTACCCCCACCAATACATGCTACTACATAATCAGGATGTTCTTTTCCTTCTTTTTCTTTTAACTGCCACTTGATCTCTTCTGAGATTATAGATTGAAACCGTGTTACCATATCCGGGTATGGATGAGGTCCTATGGCAGAGCCAATAATATAATGTGTATCGACGGGATTATTGATCCAATCTCGTATAGCTTCGTTGGTAGCATCTTTAAGAGTTTTACTTCCTGATTTAGCAGGTCTCACCTCGGCGCCAAGCATTTTCATTCGCGCTACATTAGGGGCTTGTCGTTTGATATCAATCTCGCCCATATAGACAATACATTTGATACCCATAAGTGCACATACTGTGGCTGTAGCTACTCCATGTTGTCCTGCACCCGTTTCTGCAATAATCCTGTTTTTACCTAATCGTTTGGCTACAAGAATTTGTCCAATAGTATTATTTACTTTATGCGCACCGGTATGGTTAAGGTCCTCACGTTTAAGATATACTTTTGTATTGTATTTTTCTGAAAGACGTTTGGCGAAATATAAAGGAGAAGGACGACCAACGTAGTCTTTTAATAATTGATTAAACTCTTCTTTAAAAGAAGGTTCATTCATAATATCCAGATAGGTAGTTCGTAATTCTTCGACATTAGGGTAAAGCATTTCTGGTATATATGCTCCTCCAAAATCTCCGTAATATCCTTTTTCGTTAGCTTGATAATTCATTTTTTATTGTTTTTGGTTGTCATTGCGTTTATGTTGAAATGACAAGCTTTATAAATTTTTCGAGATCTTCTGTTTTCTTTAATCCTGGTTTGCTTTCGAATTTGCTATTTACATCAATAGCATGTAAATATTTAGATTCTGGGCTCTCGCGAAAAGATAAAAGATCTTCTGTTTCATCGAGTCCAATACCGCCACTTAAAATAAATGGAGTAGAGGAAGGATAGCCTTTTAATACACTCCAATCAAAGGTGTATCCATTACCTCCTTTTTCTTTTCCTTTGGTGTCAAAGAGAAAATAATCAACAATACCTTCATAGGGTTGTAAACGATCAAAATCAAACTCATCTTTGATCGAAAAGACTTTCCACACTTCGACAGACTCAGTGTGCTCAGTCAATGATGATTTTAAGTCTTGACAATACGTTTCAGGTTCATTTCCGTGCAATTGAATAGCTTTAAAGTCGTATTGTTTTACTTTTTCGACAATAAAATCTATAGAAGCATCTACAAATACCCCTACTTTTTTAATTGTCGAGGGTAGTTTTGAAATTTCTCCTTCAAAATTTCTGGGAGAGTTTTCATAGAAAATAAAGCCAAGGTAATCTGGTTTCAGAGCTGCTACCGCTTTTATATTTTCATGATATTTCATCCCACAGACTTTCAGTTTCATTTCTTTAGATCTTTTATGAATTCTACAGCACTGGCTCCGGGGTTTTCGGTTTTCATAAAGTTTTCACCGATAAGAAAACCTTTATATCCATATTGTTTTAGATCTTTTATTGCTTCAATAGTACTAATGCCACTCTCTGAAACTTTTACAAAATCATCTGGGATTTGGGTACTTAGCGTTTTACTAATATCTGTACTTACCTCGAATGTTTTTAGATTTCGATTGTTCACACCCAGCATATCCAAAGATGGCATAATAGATTTTTGTAGTTCGTCCTGGTTATGAACTTCTAATAATACATCGAGTGATAGGCTTTTGGCAAACTGGGATAAAGATTTGATCTCATCACGTGATAAAATGGCTGCGATTAATAAGATTACATCGGCTCCATGAGCTTTGGCTTCTAATAATTGATATTCGTCGATGATAAATTCTTTACGTAGCAAAGGCATTTGTACTGTAGCTCTGGCAAGTAAAAGATCTTCTAAGGACCCTCCAAAATACTTGCCATCTGATAGCACCGACATCCCGCAAGCTCCTGCATTTTTATACCCCTGTGCTACATCTTGTACACTTACTTTTTGATTAATCACAGATTTTGAAGGGGATCTACGCTTGTGTTCTGCAATGATACCAGTATCGCTATTCTGTAAAGCTTTGGCTAATGAATTTGTTTGACGGTCAAACAAAACAGAGTTCTCTAATTGTTTGATAGGAATTAAACTTTTTTTGAGTTCAACTTCTTTATATTTATCCGCTATTATTTTATCTAGTATGTTCATTTATAATTCTGATTCTTTTTTTAGCATTGTTATAGTTTCTTGATAAAAAGATTCATCGATATTTAGTTTCTGTAACCAATTCTTAAAATATTTATCTAATTCAATACTTCTCGGATGTGTTTCTTTATGATATAATTCATAATCTTTTCGGTTCTGTATTTTGTCTGCAATAAGCATATCATTTACATCCTTTAATGGAGATAATCGTATATCATCAATTGTATTTATTTTTTTGATTGAAAGATATTCGTTAGCAACAGAGCGATATTCTATCACTACAATCAATACTTTTGGATCAATTCCTTGAAAATCAAAACTGTAATTTTGAGAAAGGCATTCATCACTTTGTACAATTGGGTGTAGACAATATGCTCTTTTTGCGATATCACTGGCTTCAATTTTATCAAGAATAATAAGACCTTCATCAATATGATTAATTAGTTTAATACCACTTCTACGAGTAGTACCAGAGTCATAATATTTTTTAATCATTTGATATTCTTTCATCATCAAATATGTGTAAAACAAGTACAATGCAAGATGCGGTTTATTATACTTTACTTAGTTTTCCTTCTTTTTTTAGTTCATCATTCATTAGTAATCGAACAGATTCAAAATAATCAGATTCGAATGCAATTGCTGCAACTTCATATACCAAAAAGTTATAATCATATTCTTTTTTTATAGTTCCGTTAGAAGTGATTAGATCAATATAAAACATGTCACTTTTTATATGATTCAATTTTCCATAAAACAGTTCAGCTTCTTTGTCTTGAAATTCGAATAGCCCATATTTTTTTTCAGACCATTTTAATGTTTCAAAAACACTGTCTAATTTAAATGTATCAGGTACAGTTATTTGGGTGTTTTTTAGTTTTAAGACTCTTGATATTTTTTCTTCTTTTGCTTTAGACTTCCTCTTTTCAATAACACTTTTGTTATATAATTTATATCCATCAATTACATAATCGACTGGGATGTGTTTAACCAAAATCCAATCTTCATTTTCGCTAATAAGTAGCCCGGTTTCTTTCTCTTTCCAACCTATGATTTTGTATGTTTCGACTTTCATTTTATTAAATTGAATTTCTTTGATATGTTTACAAATTCCAGCTGAAATACTGGAATGATAAACTATTTTAATTCTTACTTAATTCCTGAACTTTTTTTAGTGCTATTAACCCTTTTCCAGAAAGTAGTGATTCTTTTGCTTTTTCGAATCCTTGTTTTGGTTCTAGACCTTCTACAGTGGCAATAGCCATTCCTGCATTGGCGCAGACTACATTATTTTGGGCTTCGGTACCTTTTCCACTTAAGATATTTATAAATATAGCAGCAGATGCTTCGATAGAATCTCCTCCGTAAATATCTTCTTGTTTTAATATTGGTACTCCAAAATCTAATGGCGAAAGCATTCCTTCTGTAGTATTAGAAATTGTTTTTGTGTTTCCGGTTAGTGAAATCTCATCGTATCCATCCAGAGCATGGATAATAGTGAATTTTTTATCTGTATTTTGATATAGATATCCATACATCCTTGCTAATTCCAGGTTAAAAACTCCTACGATTTGATTTTTTGGAAATGCTGGGTTTACCATTGGTCCAAGCATATTGAAAAAAGTTTTCACACCTAATTCTCTACGTATCGGAGCAACATTTTTCATTGCAGGATGAAATAATGGGGCATGCAATACACATATTCCGGCTTCATCGATACTACGTTTCAAAAAGTCTTTATCGTTACTGAACTTAATCCCCAAATGCTCCATTACATTAGAACTACCACATGTCGAAGAAACTCCGTAGTTCCCGTGTTTGGTAACTTTAATTCCTGCTCCTGCCGAGACAAAAGAAGAAAGCGTTGAGATGTTAAAGGTGTCTTTACCGTCACCACCAGTACCACAAAGATCTACGGGATTATACTCGCTAAGATCTATTGCAATACAAAGCTCTAGTAGGGCATCTCTAAAACCTTCTAATTCTTCGATGGTAATGCTACGCATCATATATACGGTAAGAAATGAAGCGATCTGACTTTGATTGTATTCTCCTTTAGAAATGTTAACCAAAACACCTTTGGCTTCTTCTTTAGAGATGGTTTCGTGATTGATTAATCGGTTGAGTAAGTTTTTCATAGGTCCCTCACTCCAACTCTCTCGCAACATAGGAAAGAGAGTTTGTATGGAGTATTTTTAAAAGTTAGTATTTATTTTCATTTAGGTATTAATTTCAATTATTAACCCAGTTTTCTAGTATCTTTTTTCCGTCGGGGGTTAATACAGATTCTGGATGAAATTGTACCCCGCGAACGTCTAATTCTTTATGGCGTAGGGACATGATTTGCCCGTTTTGATCATATGAAGTGACTTGCAGGCAATCGGGTAAATCTTTATCTTCTACTACCCAGGAGTGATATCTTCCTACATCAAAATTGGTATTAAGCCCTTCAAAAAGAGATTCATCTGTGACTGATAGTGTTACATTGGTTGCTACACCGTGATACACTTCATTGAGATTGATGAGGCTACCTCCAAAAACTTCTCCTATAGCCTGTTGTCCTAGGCAAACTCCAAAAATACTTTTGGTATTTGCATATTCACGGATGATATCTTTTAGTAATCCTGCTTCATCTGGAATTCCAGGACCCGGAGACAATAATATTTTTTGAAATGCATCTACATCTTCTAATCGTAATTGGTCATTACGTTTTACGACAACCTCACAACCAAGATCTTCTAGATAATGAACCAGATTGTATACGAATGAGTCGTAATTGTCTATTACTAATATTTTTGTATTCATTGTTCTTTTTTTTAGAGTTTCAGAGTTTTTACACTTTGTTACTTTATCTCTTTACTACTTTTTTGTGTTAGGGATAGAAGCTAGCTACCTTGTAGCGTGAATAGCCCGACCCCAAATAATTGGGGAAACACCCTTATATTTCTTCTGCAAGTTTTAATGCTTTTGTTAATGCTCCTAATTTATTATAGACTTCTTGTAATTCGTTTTCTTCATTTGATTCATTAACCAGTCCGGCTCCTGCCTGCCAGTGTAATTTGTGATTTTTACTTAGAAATGTACGGATCATGATCGCGTGATTAAAGTTTCCTGAAAAATCCATAAATCCAATAGCTCCTCCATAGAAATCACGATTTACGTTTTCGTATTTTTCGATAAGTTGCATGGCCATATGTTTTGGTGCACCACTTAATGTACCCGCAGGAAAAGTGTCTCCTACTATTTGCATGGTGGTGGTGTTTTTGTGTTTTTTGCTAGTGACTTTACTAACCAAATGGATCACATGAGAATAAAATTGAACTTCTCTATAGGTTTCTACAGTTACATGGTTTCCGTTTCGACTTAGATCATTACGTGCCAGGTCTACCAGCATCACGTGTTCTGCATTTTCTTTTTCATCTACAGATAGTTTTTTTGCTAATTCTGCATCTTGCTCGTCATTGCCTGTACGTTTAAAAGTTCCTGCGATGGGGTGAATCTCGGCAATATCATCTTTTACGACCAGTTGTGCCTCGGGAGAACTACCAAATATTTTAAAATCACCATAATCGAAATAAAACAGGTAGGGTGAGGGGTTAACACTGCGTAATGCTCGATAGACATTAAACTCATCTCCTTTAAATTTTTGAGAAAAACGTTTGGATAATACTAATTGAAATACATCCCCGCGATGACAATGTTTTTTGGCAAGGGAAACATGTTCTTTATATTGTTCATCATTAAGATTAGAGGTGGTATCACCGACTGTAGTAAAATTATAGGAAGCAAAGTTTTTGACTTTAAGTAAAGATTCTATTTCGGCAATATTGCTTTCTGATTCATAGCAATGAGCAAAAATATAAGCTTCATTAGTAAAATTACTGATGGCAATAATGTTTTGATATACCGTGTATTGTATGTCCGGAATATTTAGACTTTCTTCTTTTTTAGAAATAGAGATATCTTCAAAATATCGAACGGCATCATAGGAGATATAACCAAAAAGGCCATTGTTAATGAACTTGAACTTACTTTTTGAGGTTATAAATTTTTTACCAAATTGCTCAACAACTTCTGCGATGTTGGTGGTATCGGTTATGGGTGTTTCCTCGATATTCTTATCGGGAAAAGATTGATAAATAGTTTCGTTTTCTACTTTGATATTAGCTATCGGGTTACAGCAGATGTAAGAAAAACTATTTTCACTCCCTCTATAATCGTTATTTTCTAATAATAGGCTATTAGGAAAACGATCTCTGATTTTTAGATAAACACTCACCGGAGTAAAGGTGTCTGCCAAGATTTGTTTGAAATGTGTGGTTAATTTATAAGTCATTTTGCGTTTTTAATTTTTTAAATACAATCTCTGTTTAGGGAACAAAAAAAAGGCTTGTCGTGATTCGACAAGCCTTTGATATGTTTTACTTAACACAATGATAGGATCTATCTCACGACGTTTTCGTTTTGAGATGACCACCACCAATTATTTGTTAAGATTGTTTTCATTTTTTTATTTGTTAGGCCAAATATATAAATTAATTATAATTCAGAACAATAAAAAATTACATTTTTAAATTAACAGCTAATTCGAATTCATCGCTGATCGCTTTATCCCCTAAGTTATCAAAGAAACTTCCTGACCCGTACTTGATGTCATACTTTGTTCTGTCTACTTTAAGTGTTGTTGATGCGGTAGCACCATTTACGGCTAAAATAAATTTGATTGGATTTGTTTTTCCTTTAATAGTAAGATCTCCGGCTACTACATAACCTTTGTCTGTTTTTTTAGTTTTTGTAACCACTAATTTTGCACTTTTATGATTTGCTATTCCGAAGAAATCATCAGAGCTTAGGTGTCCTTCAAGTTTTTCTTTTCCTTTTCCAGCTTCAAGGTCACTAACGGCGAGTGTAGTCATATCTACTGTAAATTCACCTCCTGTAAGGTTATCACCATCAAATACTAAAAACCCTTCTGATAGGTTTAGTGTTCCTGTATGAGATCCGGTAACTTTTTTACCTGTCCAGTTAATTGTACTTTCTGAAGTTTTGATTTCTTTTTTTTGTGCAAAAGTAGATGTTGTTGCAACTATTGCAATTGCTAAGAATAATGATTTAAGTCTAGTTTTCATGATCGTTTAAAAAATTAATAGTTATTGTTATTTATAAGTTAGAATTTCGAAGTTTGTTTAATAATTCATTTAATTGGATCAAATCCTCTGTAGAGAAATTTGAAGTAATACTGTTTTCAAATTCATCCATTATAGGACTTACTTTATCCAAAAATTTTTTTCCTTGCTCTGTAATAGTAATTTCAACCTTTCTTCGATTAGATTCACAGGTTACTCGTTTTACATAGTTTTTGTTAATGAGTTTATCAACTAATCGAGTGGTATTACTCATTTTGGTAACCATTCTTTCTTGTATAGTAGAGAGGTTAGCAGGTTTTTCTTTTTGCCCTTTTAGGATTCGTAAGACATTAAATTGTTGAAGTGAAATGTCATAAGCTTTTAAATTGATATTGATTTTATCCATTATCCAATTTTCCGTATATAATAAATTTATTACGATTTTTTTAGGTAGCGGAAGTTCAATCTCTGTTTTTATGATTTTTTCTATGTTCAATTGTATCTACAATATTTGTCTATACAAATGTATGTTAATTTTTATTTCGAAAATTGTAAATTGTTATTAATTCTTTGTTAAATTCGGGTTTTGAGATCAGGTTTAATGGTATTATTGTCATTCAGAAAAGTATCGTTATTGAGTTAAACAATTGTGAAAAATTCTGAAAATATTTAGATAAAATATAGAAACCTTGTTAATTTTCTTTTGCAGAATTAAAGGTTTTGATACATTAGTATGATGTCGAGATTAATTTTATATACCGTATTTATAGTGCTTTTTACTAAATGTAAAGGAGAGCAACAGACTGTAGCTCTTGATGCAACAGATGTTTTCGAAAGTAAAGGTATAGAGATACCTGTATATGATTTTGAGAGCTTTAAGCCATTATTAAATATCAATGACGGAAAAATAAGAGTGATTAATTTCTGGGCTACATGGTGTAAACCATGTGTAGCCGAGTTGCCTTATTTTGAATTGATCAACAGTAGGTATCCTAAGGATAAGGTTGAGGTGATTTTGGTAAGCCTGGATTTACCCAGTCAGGTAGAATCTAAATTAATTCCATTTGTTAAAAAACAAAAGATAGGAAGTAAATTGATTTTATTAGATGATCCAGATGCAAATAGTTGGATTCCAAAAGTTAACAGTGATTGGTCTGGTTCTATACCGGCAACAGTAATATATAAAGATGGTGATAGTAATTTTTATGAAAGATCTTTTACTTATAATGAATTAGAAAAAGAGCTTAAAAAAATGCTGTAAATACTAATTAACAAAAAAGCAATAAAAAATTAAACAGATGAAAACTTTAAAAATTCTGGTAGGAGTAGCCTTTGTGATTGCGATAAGCGCATTTGCATTGGATAAAGTGTCTGGTGCTAAAATTGAAGGAGGATATTCGATTGGAGATGTTGCTACAGATTTTAAACTAAAAAATATTGATGATACTTTAATATCATTGGCAGATTATAAAGATGCCAAAGGGTTTATTGTAATCTTTACATGTAACCACTGCCCATATTCTGTAGCCTACGAAGATAGAATAATAGCATTAGATGTTGCTTTTAAAGAAAAAGGATACCCTGTTGTAGCTATAAATCCTAATAACCCAAAGGCTTATCCAGATGATAGTTTTGATAATATGCAGATAAGAGCAAAAGAAAAAGGATTTACTTTTCCGTATTTATTTGATGACGGACAACAAATATACCCTCAGTATGGAGCTACAAAAACTCCTCATGTCTATGTTCTAGAGAAAACATCTAATGGCAATATCGTTCGATATATAGGTGCAATTGATAATAATTATAAAGATGCATCGGCTGCCGATCAGAAATATGTCGAAGATGCTGTTAATGCCCTACTAAAAGGAGAAAAAGTTCCTGTAGAAATTACAAAAGCTATCGGTTGTAGTATTAAAGCATAGTATTTTTCCAAATTTTTAATAAATTGAAGGCGTAGTTTTAATACAATTAATGAACTACTCTTTATATTTGTAGGGAATATAAAAAACAAAAGTCCAATTTTAGTAGAACACATTTTATAATGGCAGAAGATATCACTCAAGAAGAATGGCAAGAGCAAATTGCTAATGACAATAATGCAGTAATTTTAGATGTAAGAACAGAAGAAGAAGTAGAGGATGGTTATATACCCAATATGCTTAATGTAGATATTCGTCAGGGACAAGGTTTTCTTGATGAGATAGGAAAGCTGGATAAAACCAAAAACTACTATGTATACTGTCGCTCTGGGGCACGTAGTGCTCAAGCGTGTATGTTAATGAATCAAATGGGATTTGGAACTACATATAATTTGGTTGGAGGCTTCATGAATTGGGAAGGCGAAATTGTAGAAGATTAATATACTATCTTATGAAAATCAAATCATTTTTAATAATCATTTTTATTTCTTCAGTATTGCTTAATTGCAAACAGGTTGAAGAAAATTCTGTAGTAGAGTTAATTACAGTTGAAGAAATGGATTCATTATTAGAAATGAGTAAAGTGCAACTTATTGATGTAAGAACACCTGGTGAGTATACTCAAGGATATATCGAAGGAGCTATAAATATCGATTTTAGAAATGAAAATTTTGAAGATCTAATTTCTAAAATTGATAAATCGAAACCCGTAATTGTATATTGTGCCCGAGGTGGAAGAAGTAATAAATGCTCTAGCTATATGAAAAAAGCAGGATTTACTAAAATCTATGATCTCGATGGAGGTATCACAGAATGGAAGTTTAAAAAGAGAAAAGTAATTAAATAAAGCTTATTTTTTTATACTTATTTAATTATATATAAGATATATTTTTATTAAAAAGCCAGCCCTTTATAGAAAGTATCATTAACTAATCTTGCACTACCCAATAATATTGCTTTTTCCTGAAGTTCACTTTTGTGTATTTTCACAAGACAATCTTGAGCATTTATTTTTTTCTCTAGCTCATTAGCAAAAAAAGGCCATGCTTTGGCAATATTACCTCCAATAACTATAGCTTCTGCATTGTAAGATTTTAACCAGGGACTTAAAAATTCGGCTAGATTTTCAGAAAACTCATTAAAAACTTGTTGCACCGCAACATCGTTTTTTAAAGAAGCTTCTGTAAGTTCTTTAACATTATCGATTGTAGTGTCGGTAATCTCTTTATATCTTTTAATAAACCACCGGGTAGAAAAATAATCATCAGCGATTCCATCTTTATATGGGATGTGATATAACTCTCCATCTTTTGGGATTCCATCTCCAGAAAGGATTGGAAGCCCGTGAAAAAGAAAAGAAGCACCAAAACCTGCACCCAATATTATCCCTAGCCCTCTTCGAATTGATTTAAGCTTTCCTTTCCATACTTCACCAATACCAAAGCAAGCAGCATCATTATAAAACCGTATAGGAATATCATCAGATAGTTGTAATTTTTTCTTCAGTATTTCTTTAATATTTATACAAAAAAGAGAAGCATATTTTTGCTGCATTTTGAAGGCAAAAATTCCATTATAATAATCAAATGGTCCAGGTATAGCTATACCAATTCCTTCTAGAGGATCATCTACAAGAGTATCGATAACTTTCTGCAGCGCAAATAACCACCGTTCTAATATTTCATCAGCTTCAGCTGTATTATCTACCGTAATAGAAACTAGATTAGCTTCTGATAATTTGTTTGTTTTGGTGTCTATTCCAGCTACAGTAATATAATTACCTCCAATATCTACTCCTAATATCATTTGTTGTATATAGTCTATTTAAGTAACACTAACTAAAAAAATAGCTAGCCGCTAAAATTACAATTTAAAATAGTTTTTGCTTTGATTATTATTAATTATTCTTCCTGTAAATTGTATCACATAGTAAACCCCAAGTCAAAGCCTTGGGGTCTCTTTTATTCTTTTTCTTAAGATATATTTAAACCTTACGGTATTATATATATGAAATTTAACAATGCATTTTATACACTAGATAAATTTCAATAAGATGAAAAACTTATGATAAGCGTTATTCTGTAATCTTAGGAGTGTTTTGCATTTCAAAAATAATCTCTCCACCATTTATAATATCATTATGCGAAAGAGTAACATTATTTATGACTCTACCATTTACGGTAACTTGATTTACGTAGATGTTATCTTTACTTTGATTTTTTACTATAATCGTTAGATCTTTTCCGTTTTCCAGATGAAGTACCGCTTCTTTAACCAGAGGGCTTCCTATTGCATAATCGGGTGATCCAGGTGTAACGGGATAAAATCCTAAACTACTAAATATATACCATGCGCTCATTTGTCCTGCATCATCATTACCACACAATCCATCTACTGTAGGACCATACATAGTATTCATGATCATACGAACACGCTCTTGGGTTTTATGTGGTTTTCCTGTCCAGTTATATAAATAAGGAATATGATGACCGGGTTCATTGCCATGTACATAATTGCCTATAATTCCGTCTCGAGTAATGTCTTCATGTTTTTCTATAAATTTGTCTTCTAATTTCATAGTAAACAAAGAATCCAGATGTTGACTAAATCGTTCATTTCCTCCCATCATTTTCACCATTTTTTCTAATTGATGAGGTACATATAATCCATAATTCCATGCATTTCCTTCAATAAACCCTTGCCCGTGTGTATCTAAAGGGTCAAATTCTTTTCTAAATTCGCCATTAGATAATTTAGGGCGCATATATCCAATTTTGGGATCATACACATTATTATAATACTCTGATCTTTTTAGAAATTGATCCGTAGCTTTTTTATCTCCCGTACTATTTGCAATCTGTGCAATACACCAATCATTGTAGGCTAATTCTAGTGTTTTAGAAACCGAAGAGTGGCTTTTATCATCAGGTACGTATTGATATCTGATATAATCCCCTAAACCATCAAAATAAGAAACATTGGCAGTACTTACGGATGCTGCAAGAGCTTTATTTTTATCAAAATCTCCAACATCTTTGGCGATAGCATCTGCAATTACCGAAGTCGCATGATAGCCTATCATACACCAGTTTTCATTAGCATAATGACTCCAGATCGGTAACATATGATGTACACTTTGTTCTTGATGAGCCAGCATCGATTTGATCATATCGTTGTTACGACCAGGTTGTGTAATATTAAACAAAGGATGTAAGGCCCTATACGTATCCCAAAGAGAGAAAACCGAGTAGTTTGTGAAATTTTCGGAAACATGAATGTTTTGATCCAGCCCAAGATAACTACCATCTACATCTTCATAAATAATTGGACTAAGCATTGTGTGATATAGTGCAGTGTAGAATGTAGTCTTGTCTGCTTCAGTAATCGTTTTTACTTCTATTTTTGATAATTCATTATTCCATTTGCTTTCGGTTTTCTGTTTCGTTTTCTCAAAATCCCAATTAGGTAATTCGGATTTTAGGTTTTTTAATGCCCCATCGGTACTAACAGAGGATAGTGCAAATTTGATATTGATTTTTTCGTTAGCCTTTGTGTCAAAATTAAAATATGCGCGAATATCTTTTCCTGCCATTTCAGGGAAATTTTCCTGTTGCTCAAAACGACGATAAAACCCATCATATTTTACAGTATCGTACTTTTTGTGACCATAACTACTGAAAGGTTTAGAGAATTGCATAGCAAAAAACACTTTTTTGGTTCTTGCCCATCCTTTGGTTTGACGATAACCGGTTACTAAGGAATCATTTTCTACTCGTAAGAATGTCCATACGTTTTTGTCATCATGATGATAAACATTATAAACTAAATCCAAAATAATGTGTGCGTCTTTTGTTTCTGGAAAAGTATATTGATGAACCCCTACACGTTCTGTCGCAGTAAGTTCTGCAGTGATGTTATAATCTTTTAGTTTTACTTTGTAATATCCAGGTGAAGCATACTCGTTATCATGAGAAAACGTAGAATAAAACCCTTTAGAGCCTTCAGTTGTTTTTATGGGATCGAGCACTAAGCTCCCGGTTGTTGGCATTATTAAAAAATCCCCTAGATCAGAGTGCCCCGTACCACTTAGGTTAGTGTGAGAAAAACCTATTATTGTAGAATCTCTGTATTGATAACCAGCACAATATTCATAAGTTTCTTTATTGTAACTACCATCCTTGTTAAACATTACTTCAAAATTCGTTTGTGGGCTTACTTGTACCATCCCGAAAGGCGCTGTTGCTCCTGGGTAGGTATGTCCCATTTTGCTGGTGCCAATAAATGGATTAACATATTTTGTGAAATCTGTTTTTTTGATAGTTTTTGATACAGGATTCTGGGTTACCGGACCTATAGAATCTTTCTTGCACGAAGAAAAACAAAGTATTACTGTTATTAGAATTGATAGATATTTCATTAATGTATGATTTTTGTTTTCACTTTTTACAAAGAGTTTGATGTTTAAACACTTTTTATATAGAGTGATGTGAGTTTATTTTTATGTTTTAAGAATTAGCCTTTCTTCTACCATAAAAGACTATATAAATATAGCAGATTAAAACTAGGATAAATGCAGTCTTAAATCCTGTTTGATCAGAAAGTAATCCAAATAAAGGAGGAATTATTGCTCCACCTACAATCATAGTGCATAAAACACCGGATGCCTGTGGTTTTAGATCATCTAATCCTTCTATTGATAAGGAAAATATGGTAGGGAACATAATGGAGTTAAATAACCCTACTGCCAGAATACTCCACATAGCTATAAAGCCAGAAGTTGATATAGATATCAAAATCAATATAGTAGCTCCAATAGCAAAGAAGCTTAAAACCTTTGCGGGTTTTATGATTTTGGTTAAATGTGCTCCTATAAACCGGCCAATCATAGCACCACTCCAATAAAAGGTAACAAAAGCACCTACTATTGCTTTATTGTCCAGTGTTTGGCTATCAGCTCCCAGAATCCCTTCAGAAATACTCCTCATGAATGTGCTTTCTTTGATTAGAGTAGCAAGGTTCATATCTAAAAAATAATTGATTAGATAACTGCCTATTGCAACTTCGGCTCCAACATATACAAATATCCCAATAGCTCCCATAACCAAAGACTTATTTTGTAAAACTTTTACGTATCCGCCTTTCGGACTATCTTTTATTAATTTAGGAAGTTTGATAAAAATAAAAGCAAAGGCCAGGATGGCTACAAATATGGCAATTCCTATGAAAGGAGATTGAACTGCAGCAGCTTCAGAAATATAATAGTTTTCTTTATCTAGAGTATTTAAGGCAGCAATTTCCTGAGGGTTTTTAACTTTATCACTTAAAATAAACATAGCTCCGATAGCTGGAGCAATAGTTGTACCTAATGAATTAAAGGCCTGTGACAAATTGAGTCTGCTTGAAGCACTTTCCTCAGGGCCTAATACTGCTACATATGGGTTAGCAGCAACTTGTAGAATAGTAATCCCACTTGCTACTACAAAGTATGCTAACATAAAAATACTAAATTCACGATAAGATGCAGCGGGGTAAAATAATAAACACCCTGTTGCGAGTGTTAACAAGCCTAATATGATTCCTTTTTTATAACCAATTTTAGATAGAATAAATCCAGAAGGTATTGATAATAAAAAGTAAGCTCCAAAAAACGCAAATTGAACTAATCCAGCCTGAAAGTAATTTAAAGTAAAAACTTCGCGAAGTCTAGGAATTAGAGAGTCGACTAGTACTGTTGTAAATCCCCACAAAAAAAATAAGGTGGTTAAAAATATAAAAGCACTTTTATATGTTTTACTGTTTTTCAAAATAGTGTTTTTTTTAGATTATAATATGTTTTATCTTTTAATATTGAGTATTTTAAACTAGAGTTTAATCTTTTGCTGATATGCTCGGTTTATATGATTTCAAAAACAGAGACTTTCATAAAATATATTGTTAACCAAACGTGCCCCACCTAGTAAAATAGCTTTTTCTTTTAATTCACTTTGGTATATTTTTGTATTGCATCCTTGGTTTTTTAATTCTGTGTTAAGATTATCTGCAAAAGAATTCCATGCTTTAGATATATTTCCACCTATAACTACAGCATCTACATTAAATCCTTTTAACCAAGGAGATAGAAAAATGGCTAAATTTCTAGAAAACTCCTCGAATATTTGATCTGTATGTGGGTTGGATTTAAAATCAGTAATTAGATCTTTTACACCACTTATAGTAACCCCTGTTGCCTCCTTGTATTTTTTAATAAACCAGCGGGTAGAGAAATATTCATCTGCTATTCCGTTTTTAAAGGGAATATTGTACAGTTCACCATTTTCGGGAACACCATCTCCAGAAAGCATAGGGAGTCCCTGTGATAAGAAGGTGGCTCCAAAACCAGTACCTAAAGTTATAGCCAATGCTTTTTCTGCAGATTTAAGTTTCCCTTTCCAAAATTCTCCTATACCAAAACAGGCTGCATCATTATAAAACCGTAAAGGTATAGTGTCTGATAAAGCTAATCGTTTGATAATTATTTTCTTGATATTTATACCTAACAGAGAAGTGAATTTATTCTCCATTTTATATGCAAAAATACCCTGGTAATAGTCAAAGGGACCTGGTAATGCAATGCATATTCCTTCTAGAGGTTCTTTATCTTTATTAAGAGAGTCTATACTTTTTTGTAAAACCTGGATCCATTGATCAATAATTTCAATTGCTTGCGCGGTGCTGTCTACCTCTGTCGAAATTAAATTAGAGTCGGGTATTTTATGGTTTTTGGTGTCAACACGGCCTACAGTAATGTGACTACCTCCTATATCTACTCCTAATATCATTGTTTATTCTACAGTTTTTTTATTTAGTTAATTATTAGTTCTTTTTTATTAGCAATCAAGTATAGTTTTGATATTAACTTAAAATATGTGTTTTACTATCTTTTGAAAGTTATGGATTAGATACATCTCCATTTTGATCAACCATATGATAAAGATAAGAAGTGTCAATTTCTGTTTTCTTAAAATCAGGGCCACTCCATAATGCTTTTAGACCGATATTATCCGAACATTGAAAATATCGAATAGTAAATTTATGTAATCCTTTAGATAGAATGATATCATTCTTTTGAGTGAAGCTAAACGATTTCCTTCCATCACTTTCAAACAATTCTTTATTATCAATTAATAATTGAGCGCCATCATTGGCAGAAATTTCAAAATTATATACCCCATTTTTTGGAATATTTATAAATCCATCAAATTCGAAACCTATCCATTCATCTCTTAAGCGGGATTCTATATTGATATTTGATACTTCTCCTTTTTGTATGGGGTCTTCTTGTGAAAAATCATAAACAGATCTAAAAATACCTTCGTAATATTTATACGAAAGCCCGTTTTTAAGTTTGGTTCTTAGTTTCCTCGGATCTATACTCTCTAGTTTTTCTAGGAATAATGTTGTTGTATAACTAGATCTTAAATCTTTTTTGAAAGCTTTGATTTTTAGTTTTGTAGATTTTTTAACCTCGAAAGGAGAATTATATCGTAAACTATTTTCTGTGGGTTCGCTACCATCGATTGTGTAATACATATTGGCATTTTCTGTATCACAATCTAAAACGATTGTTTTGGTATCTAAAAATGTGGTGTGATCAGATTTTAGATACGGTATACTTACTGTTTTTTTAGTGTCTGATAAAGGTCTGTTTGATGGATGAATACCCCAATTTTTATTTGGGATATCTGTCATTTCAAAAACCAATTCACCTCCTTTTACAATGTCTTCGTGTTTTAGATATGTATTAGGGTATTCTTTACCATTAAGTTTCAAGGATGAAAAGTGGATGTTTTTTTCACTGGTATTATTGGCTATTATGGTAAAAGTATTTCCATTATCAAGTTTGATTTCGGCCTTTTCAAACGAAGGGCTTCCAATAACATATTCTGGGGCTCCCGGAGTAACAGAGTAAAATCCTAAACTGCTCAATACGTACCATGCAGACATTTGTCCGCAATCATCATTTCCGCAGAGCCCATCAGGTTCAGAAGTATACATTTCATTTAATATTTTGTGAATGGTTTGTTGTGATTTCCAAGGTTTACCGGCATAGTTGTATAAGTATGCAAGATGATGACTTGGTTCGTTTCCATGAGAATATTGTCCTAATAGCCCCGAGACATCAGAATCTTCACTAATTTCTTCATCAAAATTTTTAGAGAAAAGGTTGTCTAACCATTGGTTAAAGTTTTTATCACCCCCAACCAAGTCAATTACACTTGCAATATCATGAGGGACAAAAAGGCTGTATTGATACGAGTTTCCTTCTGTGAAATTAAAATTATAGGTCTTTTCGACAGATGTAGGGTTAAAGTCTTCATACCATTTTCTGTTAGAATATCGAGGTCTCATAAAGCCTGTTTGTTGATCATATAGATTAACAAAAAATTGAGCTCTTCTCGAATATTCATTATAGATGTCTGTTTTGTTTAAAGCTTTTGCCATTTGAGCAATACACCAGTCGTCGTATGCATATTCTAGTGTTTTGGAAACCGATTGACTACTTTTGTTTGAAGGTACGAAGCCTAATTCGGTATAGTAATTAATACCTCTCTTTTTTACATTGGAACTTTCTATCATTGCATTTAATACTTTTTCGGTATTCACATCTGTTATTCCTTTTAAATATGCATCTGCCATTACCGATACTCCATGGTATCCTATCATACATCTTGTGTCATTTGCTGCCAGTTCCCACATGGGAATTTCGCCATATTGCTCATGTTTTTTTTGTAAAGTAACAACGATATCCCGGGTTACATCTGGCTCTATGATTGTTAACAGTGGGTGCAAACCTCTAAAAGTATCCCAAAGAGAAAAAACTGTGTAATTGTTGAACCCTTGTGCTGTATGTATTTTGTCATCCATCCCTCGATATTGACCATCAATATCATTATATAAGTTAGGAGTCAAAAGACTGTGATATAGTGAGGTATAGAATATTTCTTTTTTATCTTCATTGCTATCGGATATTTCTATTTTACTTAACGAATTATTCCATGTTTTTTTTGCTTTTTTTCTGATTTCATCAAAGCGCCAATGGGATAATTCTTTTTCCAGATTTTTTCTGGCACCATCTATACTTACAGCAGATAATGCCACTTTTGCTGTAATCTGATCTCCAGAACTGTCAAAATTAAGAGCTGCTATTATTTTTTTGCTGCTAAATTTAGTGCCGGTAGTTACTGTTTTTTTTCCGTTAAGAATTTGATACGATATGATTGGTTTTGAAAATCGTGCAACAAAATACTGGCGTTGATTTCCTGCCCATGCTTTTGATCTTCGATATCCGGCAATTTCTGTTTTACTGATGATCTCGAACTCTGCTTCTATTACCGGATCACGATGCTCCAGATCAATAATAATACTGGTTTTTTCTGCTTTAGGGTACGTATATCTGTGTACTCCAACTCGTTTTGTAGTTGTTAGTTCTGTTTTTATATTGTAGTCATCAAGAACTACTGAATAATACCCAGGTTCTGCAAATTCATTGTCGTGGCTATATCTAGAACGATATCCAGAATCAGGATTTTCTGGAGTTCCTGCCTGAAATTGTATTTCTCCTGTTGCTGGCATGAATAGAATATCTCCTAAATCAGGAACTCCTGTTCCTGATAAGTGTGTATGGGTAAAACCTATAATAGAAGTGTCCATATAGTCATACCCTGCACAGGCAGGCCAACTAGTGTGATCATTTCTGGTGTCAGGACTCAATTGTACCATTCCGAAAGGAAGCATAGGACCAGGGAATGTGTGTCCTGGCGATTTTGTTCCAATGAAAACATCTACATAGTCTACCGGTTTTTTTACTTCTTCTTTATTTGTACAGTGTATACCTAATCCTGCAATAAAAAGGGTTAGGAGTATTCTTCTAAACATAAACAATTTCATGATTCATTTATTTTGAACGTTGTGATTGAATTACATAAGGTTTTAAAAAAATGTATGATGAATTAACATATGAAAGACAGAATCTATATAAATGATTCTGTCTTTACAATCTAAAACAAAAAATAACTAATGAAACAAATCTATTAGTGAAACATAGTGGTTAATATCCGGAGTTTTGATTTATTGCTCCTCCAGAAGAATTTATTGCATCCAGAGGAATAGGATAGTATTCACTTTTTCCCTGGGTAAAACTTGCTCCATTAAGGTAAACACGTTTTGAAGATTCTTCATTGATGTATTTATTCAATACTTGTGGAGCTACTCCCCAACGTACCAGGTCAAAAAATCGATGTCCTTCTGAGGCTAATTCTAATCTTCTTTCAAAACGAACCGCTTTAATGGCATATTCCTGATCAGGAAATGATGTGTACTCATTGATTACATAGTTTGCAGCTGGTGTTCCGTCGGGGTTTTTAACAAATCCATCAGGATTTGCAGCTCTAGCTCTTATTCTGTTAACAAGGTTCATGGCTTCATTTAATTGGCCATCCTGAGCATAAATCTCAGCTCTCCATAGTAGAACATCAGAATATCTTATCAAAGGTGTGTTAATGGCATTATATTGTGGTAGTCCGGCTGCAGACATTGAGCCTTCCTGAGATTTTAATATCTCATGTTTCTTACCAACATATGGTCCTCCATTAGATTGATCACGTGTCCATCTCGACCCAGGCATGATTCCCCAACCTAAATATTCTATACCTCTTCTACCTACTGTCCAGTCTAATCTTGGATCTAGGTTTCCTATATGCGGGGTAAAAGGTTGATCAGATGTAATTCCTTGATCGTTAGTAATATCAGAATCATTAAAAGAGTCTAATAGTGGTAAACCATTAGCATCTGTTTTAAATGCATTTACTAAATTTTGACTAGGTTGAAAAAAGCCACAACATCCTCCTCCGGGAGCATCAGGAGCATAAGGATGGTTTAATCTATTACCTCTATTACCATTAATAAATCCATCTCCTCCATCATTTACAGAATTCTGAACAGCAAATACAGATTCTGAATTATTATCTTTTTCTGCATTAAAATTATCATGATAATTAGGAACCAATTGAAATGGCCCTTCATTAATGATATTGTCTAAAATAGGTCTTGCTGCTTCATGATCATTTTGAAACATATGTGCTTTTGCTAGATATGCTTTTGCTATCCATGAGTTAGCTCTTCCGGCATCATCCTGACTTTCAGGAAGGTTATTTATTGCGTATGTTAGATCTTCTTCTATTTGTGGCCAAATATCGGTATCATTGGATGGGGTAGTAGTTAGTCCTTCTTTCATAAAAGGTACATTGTTCCATATTTTTTTTGCATCCATATGGTAATGTGCTCTTAAGAAATGTGCTTCTGCACCTAGAACAGTTAAATCTGTTTCTGGAGTACCTTTTTCTATAGCTTTGGTAATTGATTCTATCGTTTGATTTGTTCTGGAAATACCTTCAAATAAAGATTCCCATTTTCTAGATAAATAAATGTTTGTTGTTCCCGAAGAGAAACGTTCAACATCATTTAGTTGAGGTTGATCATCTATAGACGAACCTTTATGAAAATCATCAGAGGCTACATCTCCAAGAGCCCAGTTAGATGCTGGTGCCCAGAAATAACCAGGATTTCCATCCAAAATAGCATAAGCACTGATAAGTTGTTGGTCGACCCACTCTTTATCAAATTCTATTACTCCTTCAACAAGAGATCCTTGTGGTTCAATGTCTAGTTCTTTCTCGCAAGAAATCACTAGTACTGTAACGAATACAAATAAGATTATTTTTTTCATCTGTTTATATTTGATTTTTTTGATTATTGTGTAAAACGGGCCATAAGGTTATCATTGGTTTCATCTTCATTTACTTGTTTATCAATGCTCATTTTACCTCGTTTTTAATTTATAAAGCAAGATTAACCCCTAGTATAAATGTTCTTGCTACAGGGTATGCACCTCTATCAATACCGATATCCAGATTTACAGAGTCGCCACCATATTGTTGTAAGTTGATTTCGGGATCTAACCCAGAGTATTTTGTCCAGGTATGTAGGTTTTTGGCCTGTATGAAAAACCTTAATCTCGAAATATTTAGTTTAGATATTAACCGTTCTGGAAGGCTATATCCTAATTGAACATTTTTAAGTCGTAAGTATGATCCGTCTTCTATATAATAACTACTGGCGCTAGAATAGTGTTCTGCCGGATTGTTAGATAGTTTAGGTAACCTAGCTCCCGTATTAGAGGGACTCCAGGAGTTTAGGTAATCTCTGCTTTTTGCTCCGGGAAAGCTATTAAAATCGGTAAAGAATTTGGTGAAATTATAAATGTCGTTTCCTTGACTTCCCTGGAAGAATATTCCGAAATCAATATTTTTATATTCTACCCCCATATTAAAGCTATAGGTAAAGTCTGGATGGGGATTCCCTATAAAATCTCTATCGTCATCATTGATCACTCCATCATTATTAATATCTCTGTATTTAAATGTTCCTATCTCTTTTCCTAAGTAATCACCAGTTGCTGCAAGTTCTGCGTCATTTTGGATGATACCATCAATAATAAAACCATGGAAAGAAGCAATAGAATGACCTGCTTGTGTTCTAGAAGGTCTGGTTTCTCGTGCTAAGTTTCCTTCTAAAAAGTAATTAGAATTATCAGATAGTTCTTTTACTGTATTTTTGTATGTAGAAACATTTATAGAAGCGTGGTATTGTAAGTTGTCGTTAATCTGGTCGTTATATCCTAATGAAAAATCGAACCCTTTATTTTCTACAGACCCCGCATTAATATATTTAGCCTGTGCAAGACCTATAAGAGTTACATTGGCTTGATCCTGAACTAATAACTTTTTTGTTAGCGCATTATAATACTCAAAGCTGAATGATAATTTTCGATCAAATAGAACGCCGTCAATTCCAAAGTTTTTTGTTGTTGTTGTTTCCCACTCCAAATCTGGATTTCCGAATATGAACAAACTATATCCCGGCGTTACATTAGAGTTATTTCCTCCTATATCATAATTACTATCATCATTATTAATATATTGGCTAAATATTCTACCTTGAGGGATACTTTCATTCCCTAGTTCTCCGTATCCAGCTTTTATTTTGAGGTCATTTATAAACGATAGGCTTTTCATGAAGTTTTCACCAGATATTCTCCATGCAGCACTATATGAAGGGAAGTAATCTGATCTTTTATTTTGCGAAAATTTTGAAGTGGCATCTCTTCGTAGAGAAAATGATAATAAGTATTTATCGTTATAACTATAATCTAATTTCCCAAAACTAGAGAAGTATCCACTTTTAATTCCGCTACCATTATTATCTCTGGTACCTGTTCCTCTATCTAAGTATCTATAATCTAGATCATCGGTAAAGAAATCAGTTCTTGAAGCACTTAAGAATTTTCTTTGTGTTTTATTAGATTCTGTTCCTAACATAGCATTAATAGTATGTCCTCCTATATTTTTAGAATAGCTAAGGGTATTATACCATGTAGAAGAAATTGTATAGTCGTTATTTTCAGATAATCGATTAACAGAATTAGGTTCTGCAACTTCTGGGTTAAGAAAAGTGTAGAAAGAACTATTATTATTATTGTAATCAAGTCCTATGTTGGTTTTAAAAGTAAAATCATTTAGAAAATCTAATTCTGCATATGCATTTCCAATTGTTCTGTAGCTTCGTTGTAAGTTATTTTTATTCCGAGTTGCGCTGGCTATAGGGTTAATACCATTACCTAACCCCGGACTTTGAGGACCTGCATAATTGCCTGCAATATCATATACAGGAATGATTGGTTGCGCTCTATATAAGAAAGAAATATCTCCTCCGGTGGATTGATTTCCAACAGAGCCAACTCTATCAGAGTAAGAAAGGTTAAAAGATTCTCCTATTCTAAAATTATTGGTTATTTTGAATTCTGAATTTGCTCTTAATACATATCTGTTATAGAAGGTATGTAAGGCTGCACCTTCCTGTTTTAGTGCGCCCATTCCTACATGAAATTTTGCGTTTTCAGATCCTCCAGATAGCCCTAGGTTATAATTTTGAACAAATGCATCATTGAAATATTCATCAAACCAATCTGTACCTTCTTTATTCGCCCTGGTGATCTTATTAGTTTGAGGGTCATATGTGGATAGATCTGCAGAATCTGCTCCAGCTGGGGTTAAGTAGTTTGGTAATACTGGAGTATTTCCGTTACCATATTGAGGATGAGAAGGAGCAAAACCATCATTGTTAAAACGAGTCCAAATGGCATTTGCAGTCTCTTGAGGAGATAATAAATCTGGAAAAGCAGATTTAGGAATGTTATCAATTCCTAGGCTTGTGTTAAATGTAAACTTAGTTTTGCTATTATACTTACCTCCTTTGGTGGTGATAAGAATTACTCCATTGGCAGCTCTAAATCCATAAATAGCAGAAGAAGAAGCATCTTTTAATATCTGCATTGATTCGATATCAGCTGGATTTAATTGGTTAATTCCAGTAGTTGTTGGTGTGCCATCAATTACATAAAGAGGATCGTTATTATTAATTGTTCCAAATCCTCGTATTCTTACCATTGCAGATCCACCTGGTCCTCCTTCAGAACTTACAGTAACACCCGCGGCTAATCCTTGTAAAGATTGTTCGATATCTACAGGTGTGGTAGCGGCTAGATCTTCTGCTTTGATTACAGTAACAGATCCGGTTATGTTTCTTACCGATTGTTTTGAATACCCGGTAACTACAATTTCCTCTAATTGATTAGAGCTCTCTTGCATAGCTATATCATGCACTCCTGAGCCTGATACAGTAATGCTTTGAGTTTCCATTCCCAGATAACTAAATAACAGAGTATCTCCCAACGAAGCTGTTAATGAATAGTTTCCGTCAAAATCGGTTTGTGTTCCTGCAGAAGAGTCTTTTATAATAATATTTACTCCAGGTAGTAACATTCCGGTGTTATCTGTTACTTTTCCAGTAATTGTAATTTCCTGGGCCGTAGCCATATTGGCAAATGACATGAAGGTAAGCACAAAAAATAGATATCCTAATTTATTCTTCATATTAAAATTGGTTTAGTTAATAATTTGACTGCTGATTTCTCTAATAAGCTCTTAATTAATTTGTGTTTCTAAAAGATTAACAAAGTGTTATGCTTAAGAGGATTATTGTTTTCAAATTTATAGTATGAAGATTAATATTTGTATTTTGATATAAATATTAGTGATTTTTATGGCAAAAATAGACTTATAAAGTTTTTTTGTCTTTTTGGAATATCTATATATCTGCTATTAAGTCTTTTTTCTTGTTAAAATAGGAGCTCTTTTTTAATAAAAAGGGCTGAATGCGTCTTTTTATGAGAGTATAATGTGCTTAAAATGTTAATTTGATGTGAAATCAATTTATTTTTATTTTGAATTTTATTTTTAAAACAAAACCATATCTGGTTAAATAAATGGGATAATTGTATGATTGTGGTAAAAAAAACTGTATTATTATAAAATAAAAGTTTTTTTATCTGTATAAAGTAATTTTAGTATTGTTCACATGGAAATGTTAGATAACACAGACAAAACCATTTTACGAATCCTTCAAAGAGATTCTAAAAAAACAGCGAAAGAGATAGCAAATCTTTTAAACTTAACAGTATCTCCTATATATGAAAGGATAAAACGTTTAGAAAGTAAAGGGTATATAGAAAAATATGTTGCAATTGTGAATAAGAATATGATTGGTCTGCCAATTACAGCATTTTGCCAGGTATCTCTTCAATCTCATGGAGAGTCATTTATTGATAAGTTTGAAAATCAAATAAAAAACCTGAAAGAAGTTCAAGAATGTTTTCATATGGCAGGACAGGTAGATTTTCTGTTAAAAATTAACATGAATAGCTTAGAAGAATATCACGAATTTATGCGTTCTAAATTGTCAAAAATTGATAATATCGGAGTTTTAAATACTACTTTTTCATTAAAGGTAATTAAGCATACCTCAGAATATTATCTATAAACAATATGTTTTAAGAAAAAACACCTGTTACGTATAGCACAGGTGTTTTGACAATTCTAATTAACTATGATATAGTATAAACCGATGTTATCGTTTTATAAATCTATTTCTATATATGGTTTTCCCATCTTGTTTAACAATTATAAAATACATTTTGCTTTCTAAATGATCTAGACTTAATTCACTTCTTGAAGTTTTTTCTGTAAAAATTAAAGAACCTTGAGTATCATAGATTTCATAAAGTAAAGATGTACCTTTTAGGTTTTTTGGTTTTGCAAAAAACAATTTATCCTGAATTGGATTAGGGTATGACTTTAACTTGAATGCATCTTCGGGTTTTTTATTTTCCGTAGTAGACGTATTATTTCTATTGTTTTCACCACAATCCAGACTCCATGGGTAATCCCCGTCATAATCAAGAGTGTTGCTACCATTGATATAGTTTTTGTATTCATTCCATACAGTTTCTACACCTTTTCCAAGAATATCTTTAAATGCATTGTCAAATGACCAGGAGTTTCCTAAATCTTTTGCTGCCTTATTAAATTTATAGATAAAATTCTTATCATATTTTTGGGTAACATATTGCAGAAAGAATCCTGTTGTAGTGTATCCACCTAGCCATTTTCTGGAATCATTTACATTTGGAGTTCTGGTCTGATGAAATCCTGCATAAATTCTTACACCATCTGCTATACCTTCAGTATATGCCCAAAAAGGAGAAGACCCGTCATAAGTTCCTCCTGTAGTTGGCGAATAGTTATAACCATGGGTTACTTCGTGAAATAAAATACCATCGATCTCATCTTTTATAACCTGAGAATCATTACCAGAATCTCTATAGATTTTAGCCAGATGTTGTGTGCTTACTTCTATGGTCATTTGATCACCATCTCCAAATTTGTGAGCTACAAAATCTTCATTTTTCAGATTAAAGTTTAATAGTCTGAATTTTGGGGCATCTGCAGAGTTACGGTACAAAATTTTAGCTACATCAAGACAACGTTGTTTCATATAGGATTCTGCATTAGGGATCACTTGTTTAAATATTTGTGATCCAATAGTTGACCCATCAAAATCTTTAAATTCTACTCTTGGAGTAAGAAAATCATTCCCCCATGCACAAGAACCTCCATCCGTAGAACTTTCTTTCCCGAACAATTCGAGTTCAGATACTTGTAGAATAGTTCCACTATTGTTTCTCATCGATAATCGATAATAGTTGTAGGAAGAAGTAGTAGTTACCTGAAAAGTTCTTTTTTGATTTCTATTCGAGAAATCCTGATTGGATCTTTGGTCGATATTTTGCCAGTTGCTTCCGTTTGTGGATCCTTGTAGCGTCCAGCTTTTAGGATCTCTTTCTGGTGCATCATTTCCAGAGGTTATCGTATATGAAGATAATATATAGGATTTTTTTGCTTTATACTGTACCCATGCAGAGGTGTTAAAAGTTAAGAACTTAGAATTAGGATCATTATCAATTAGTTTCGTTATATCCTCAAAAGAGGGAGAATCATTATGTTGATCAGAAATGGCTCCACCGTCATTAGTGATGTCAGTAATATCTCCTCCATCTCCATTTGAAGAAACTTTAATAAATGAAGTTTTAGTTTCTGTATCAGATCCATCCTCGTTTGTTGCTTTAAGAGTTACCGAATAAGTTCCTTCTCTATTATACTTCACTACAGGATTGGTTTGTGTACTACTAGATGGACTACCTCCATCAAATGTCCAATTATATGAAGTAGCATCTGTTGAGGAATTAGTAAAAGACACACTTTCTCCTTCTTTTATATTGGTTTTATTTGCTCTAAAATCAGCTACGGGAAGTTGTTGTGTGTGTTTTTCTTTTCCAAACAATTCGAGTTCAGATAATTGTAGAATAGTTCCACTGTTATTGCTCATCGATAATCGATAATATTGATATGAAGAAGTGGTGCTGACCTGAAAAGTCCTTTTTTGATTTCTATTTGGGAAATCTTGATTGGATTTCTGATCGATATTTTGCCATGAACTTCCGTTTGTTGATCCTTGTAGCGTCCAGTTTTTTGGATCTCTTTCTGCTGCATCATTTGCAGAAGCTATCGTGTAAGAAGATAAAACATAAGATTTACTAGCTTTATACTGCACCCATGCAGATGCATTAAACGTTAGGTACTTAGAGTTGATATTGTTATCGATCAAATTAGAGATGCCTTCATTAGAAGGGGAGTCGTTGTGTTGGCTAGATATGCTACCACCATCATTAGTAATGTCTAAAGCTCCTGTAGGAGGAGGAGTGTCTCCACCACAATCCAGACTCCATGGGTAATCCCCATCATAGTCAAGAGTGTTGCTACCATTGATATAGTTTTTGTACTCATTCCATACGGTTTCTACACCTTTTCCAAGAATATCTTTAAAAGCATTGTCAAATGACCAGGAGTTTCCTAAATCTTTTGCTGCTTTATTAAATTTATAGATAAAATTCTTATCATATTTTTGGGTAACATATTGCAGAAAGAATCCTGTTGTAGTGTATCCACCTAGCCATTTTCTGGAATCATTTACATTTGGAGTTCTGGTCTGATGAAATCCTGCATAAATTCTTACACCATCTGCTATACCTTCAGTATATGCCCAAAAAGGAGAAGACCCGTCATAAGTTCCTCCTGTAGTTGGCGAATAGTTATAACCATGGGTTACTTCGTGAAATAAAATACCATCGATCTCATCTTTTATAACCTGAGAATCATTACCAGAATCTCTATAGATTTTAGCCAGATGTTGTGTGCTTACTTCTATGGTCATTTGATCACCATCTCCAAATTTGTGAGCTACAAAATCTTCATTTTTTAAGTTGAATTTTAATAGTCTGAATTTTGGAGCATCTGCAGAGTTACGGTACAAAATTTTAGCTACATCAAGACAACGTTGTTTCATATAGGATTCTGCATTAGGGATCACTTGTTTAAATATTTGTGATCCAATAGTTGACCCATCAAAATCTTTAAATTCTACTCTTGGAGTAAGAAAATCATTCCCCCATACACATGCTTGTTTACTTTTGGAAATAGAAGAAGTGTTGTTTTTACTACTTGTAATAGGATTTACAGGTCGTGCGCTCATTTTGAGTACAAATACCATTGCTGCTACCATGCTTATCCGAAGCATGTGCTTTTTGTAATTTTTCATTGTGAAGTTTGTGTTTTTTATTAGTATGATTTATAAAAAAACTAATAAATGTTAGTTGCAATAAAATTACAGTATTGGGGTATGTTTTCATTTTTTGGACTTAATTTCAGTGTTTTTTATTCTTTTTTAGTTTTTTTTAGTTTTTTTTCTTTTTAAAAGGAAGTATGTTCATTTTATAAAGTGTTTTTTATGCTAAAAAAATAACATCTCTATAGGATAAGTATAGAATAAAAAAGCGCTTTCTATGGATTATAGATAAGTAGAGCTTTTGGATAGGCTTTTTTTTAGACAGTTTTGATCTATCTAAAAATTGCTTACTATCACATGAGCACATAATTAGGTAGATATACAAAAACCATGTACTACTTTAAACAAGAAGTAAATCACTACTATTTTTTTAATAAAATAGGTAGTAAAAAGAGTAGATGAACATACTTCCTTATATATGTATAAAGCGTATCTCTAACGTTCTAATATGGCAAGGAGTTCTATAGAAATCGCTTGGTTTATCAATTTAGAACAGTATTTTCTTCACTTACTATCCAAAGGAATCTACACTTAATTTCGGTGTTTTAGGAAATTATACAATCTTCATCAGTTTGTTAAAATCAGAAAGAGATATGTAAGAAATAGTACTAAAATATCCATATATGATACTTTATTAATCCAAATGATGGTAATACCATAACTCTAAGATATATTTCGCCTCTAAATAATCAACCTTAAAAACATATGGAAAAAAAAGTAGACACAAATCAGTTCTCAAAGCTTTTTTCGACAAGGGCTTGGAAACTAAACTTTACAAAAATCGTAAACAAAACTAAAATCCCATATCCTTCTTTCTAAAACATTACAAAGGGGATTGATAAGAAAAGACAAATAGAAATATCATCTTAAAAGTTAATCATAGATATACTTCTACGTCTTAAATCTTTCTACAAAATTATGGATCAGGTACTTGGGAAAATACCAAAAGATCCGTCAAGTAATTTTAAAATTTAATAAAACAAACTAATGAACACAAAAATTAATCTTTCGGTTATACTCATGCTGATTTTTTGTACACTAGGTTTTGCACAAGAAAAAACAGTATCCGGTAAAATAACAGAGGATTCTGGGATTCCTCTTCCAGGAGTAAATATTCTAGTCAAAGGAACATCATCTGGTGCACAATCTGATTTTGATGGTAATTACTCTTTGCAGGTAGAAGCAGGTCAAACACTTATTTTTTCTTATCTGGGTTTTAAAACAGAAGAAAAATTAGTAGGAAATGAGACTACAGTAAATATGACGATGTATCAAGATGCTACTTCACTAGATGAAATCGTAGTAACAGCTCTTGGTATAAGTAGGTCTAAAAAATCTTTGG
Source organism: Aquimarina macrocephali (assembly GCF_051627225.1). Taxonomy (NCBI): domain Bacteria; kingdom Pseudomonadati; phylum Bacteroidota; class Flavobacteriia; order Flavobacteriales; family Flavobacteriaceae; genus Aquimarina; species Aquimarina macrocephali. Next base: position 324,095 of record NZ_CP151795.1, on the reverse strand, counting down.
GATATGCAACTCAAAAGATAGAATCAGAAGATATTAGCAAAGCTAAAGGTGTAAACTTTGTGAATTCATTGTCTGGTAAACTTGCCGGTGTTACGGTTTCTAGAAATAATAACTTCGGAGGTTCGACGAATGTGATTATCAGAGGGTATTCTTCCTTGACTGGTAATAACCAACCTTTATTTGTGATTGATGGTACTCCGATTAGTAATAGAATTAACAACTCGAGAAATTCAACAGCCGGTAGAGGAGGATATGATTATGGTAATGCTGCATCAGATATTAATCCAGATGATATAGAAAGTATTAACGTATTAAAAGGAGCTGCTGCTTCTGCCTTATATGGATCTAGAGCAGGAAACGGAGTAATTATAATCACTACAAAAAAAGGATCTAAAAATAAAGGATTAGGGATAACAATTAATTCAAACACTACATTTAGTAAATTTGACCCTAAAACATTTGCGAGATATCAAAAAGAATACGGAGGAGGTTATGGAGCTTCTTTTGTACAAGAAGATGTAAATGGAGATGGTATTTTGGATAATGTTGTAGATACAGGAGGCGATGCTTCTTGGGGACCAAGATTTGACTCTAATCTTTTGGTATACCAATCGGGAGCTTTTTTTCCAGAAAACCCTAATTATCGTACTCCTACACCATGGGTAGCAGCAAAAAATGACCCTACCTCTATCTTTCAGACAGGTTTATTGCAATCAACCAATGTTAGTGTTGATGGGGCTTCAGATAAAGGAAATTTCAGGTTAGGATTTACCAATGTAGAACAAACAGGTATTTTACCAAACAGTTTAATTAAAAGGCAAACGGTAGATTTTGGCGGAAGTTATAAGTTGACCGATAGAGTCACAGCGAGAGCAAAGGTTACGTATACCAAAAATAGCGGACGTGGTAGATTCGCAACAGGATATGACGAAAATAGTGTTTTACCTGGATTGCGACAATGGTATCAAACAAATGTTGACTTAAGAGAGCAAAGAGATGCATATTTTAGGTTAGGAAGAAATGCTACCTGGAATTTAAGATCATCAGCACGTACAGGCGATGATCCTTATGCACCAAGACCACAATATTGGGATAATCCATATTGGACATTATATGAAAATTATCAAACCGATGGTAGAGATCGTGTTTTTGGAAATGTAGCTTTAACCTATAAAGTGAATGATTGGTTTGATGTTTTGGCAAGAGTGACTATGGATAGATTTGATGAAATAAGAGAAGAAAGAGTCAATGTTTCTAGTTTCAACCCATCTGAGTATAACAGATTTAATGGGTTTTTTAGAGAAATGAACTACGACATGATAGGGAACTTTAATTTTGATATTACTGAAAAGCTTAATTTTAAAGGACTACTGGGGATGAATCTTACCAGAACGAATAGAAGTTCTATTTTTGCAGAAACGAATGGAGGACTTAATACTTTTGGATTTTACTCTTTATCCAATTCAGTAAATCCAATAGCACCACCTATAGAAAGAAAGTCTAGCATGGGTGTTAATGGGTATTATGCTAGTGCGTCGTTCGGTTATGATGATATATTATTCTTAGATGCAACATATAGAATAGATCGATCATCAACACTACCAGACGGTAAAAGACAATTTAATTATCCATCAGTTTCTACTAGTTTCCTTTTTTCTAACCTCTTTACAAGTGATTGGTTAAATTTTGGAAAATTGAGATTAAACTATGCCGAAGTGGGTAATAGTGCAGGGGTACTTCTTGTAGATGATGTATATACTTTTGTTAATGGTTTTGCAGGGCAATCTCTTTTCTCATTACCAAATAATAAAAACAACCCTACACTTAAGCATGAAACCGTTGTAAGTTATGAGGCAGGATTAGAAATTAAGCTTTTTAAAAATAGATTTGGATTTGATGTAACAGCATATCAAACAAATAGTAAAGATCAAATTCTTCCATTAGATATATCTACTTCTACAGGATTTAATTCAAAAATTGTAAATGCTGGTGAAATTGAAAATAAAGGATATGAAGTTAGTCTTTTTGGAACTCCAATTAAAACCCAAAACTTTGAATGGAATATCAATGTAAACTGGAGTACATACAAAAGTGAAGTAGTTTCTCTATTGGATGGAATTGATAATTTAAGTTTATCAGGAACATTACAAGAAGACGTTTCTATTAATGCTACTGTAGGAGAACCTTATGGTACGATTAGAGGATCTAGTTTTAAATACCTTAATGGCCAGCGAGTTGTTGATGAAAACGGATACTATGTGACTAACGAAGAAAATGGAGTGATTGGTAATATAATTCCAGATTGGAATGGAGGAATCAACAATACGTTCAGATATAAAAATGCTTCGCTTAGTTTCTTAATTGATATGCAAAAAGGAGGAGATATCTACTCTCTCGATCATACATATGGATATGCTACCGGGATATTTCCTGAAACCGCAGGACTTAATGATTTAGGTAACCCTATAAGAAATGCTGTTACCGATGGAGGAGGAATAATTGCTCCCGGAGTTAGAGAAGATGGGACCCCTAATACAGTAAGAACGCCGGTAAATAGTTTTGATAGTCCATTTATTTATTACAGATCAACAGATGAACAGGATGTTTATGATGCTTCTTTTGTAAAATTAAGAGAAGTAATATTCTCTTATTCACTACCAACGAAGTTATTAGATAACCTACCTATTAATGATGTGGTGATTTCTGTAATTGGTAGAAACTTATGGATTATTGATAAAAACATTCCATATTCTGATCCAGAAGCAGGATTAAGTGCAGGTAACTTACAAGGATTTCAATCTTCTGCATATCCCACATCCAAAGAATATGGTTTTAACCTAAAAGTAAAATTCTAAAAAAATGAAAAATAGTAAAATTTTAGCCATACTATTCTGCTTGTTTACGATCTTTTCCTGTAAGGTAGATGATCTCAACGTGAGCGATAAACAGATTTCTGAAGTTCCTTCGACAACATTATTTACTAATGGGCAACGAAATTTGGTTGACCAAATGGTTACTCAAAGTATTTTTGATAATCATCTGAAATTTTATGCGCAATATTGGGCGGGTACTGGTTTTATAGGTCCTGAAACTAATTTTCAAGATCTTAAGAGTTTTCCACAAAATTATTGGAATACACTGTATAGAGATGTTCTAAGTGATCTTAACGAAGCAGCTCGATTAATTCCAGAAGAAGAAGTATTTGGTTTTACTGAAATAGATAAGCAAAATAGATTAGCAATTATCGAAATTTTGAAAGTATATACTTTTCATGTTTTGGTAGATCTTTTTGGAGATGTTCCTTACTCTGAAGCTCTGTCTTTGGATGACAATATTTTGAATCCAGCATATGATGATGATCAGAGTATATATACTAATATCATAAATCAGTTAAATACTGCGATTAGTAACCTTAATACTTCTGGAAAATCATTTGGTGATTCAGATTTGATTTATCAAGGAGATGTCTCTAAATGGGCAAAATTTGCAAATTCCTTAAAGCTAAGATTAGCACTAAGAATTGCTGATGTGGATTCTAATCAAGCAGGAACATTAGCAACAGAGGCAGTTAATTCTGGAGTATTTACTGCTAATGCAGACAATGCATCATTAGAATATGAGACAACAACACCTAATACAAATCCAATATGGGAAACTCTTGTAAATAGCGGTAGAGAAGATTATGTTGTTGCAGAGGCAATAGTAGATATTATGCAACCTATTAATGACCCAAGGCAATCTGGTTATTTTGATAATAACCTAACTCCTTATGTAGGAGGGATACTAGGAAACCTTAATGTATTTGATAATTTTACCCACATTGGTACTGCTTTTCATCAACCAGATTTAGAAGGATTATTATTCGACTATGCAGAAGTAGAGTTTTTATTGGCAGAAGCTGCAGAACGTTCTTTGGTTGGATCTCCGGCAGATGCAGAAAATCATTATAATAATGCGATTACAGCATCTATTACATATTGGGGAGGTTCATCAGGTGATGCAACAACCTATCTGGGACAAGCAAGTGTGGCATACACAACTGCAACTGGAAACTATAGACAAAAGATAGGAACTCAGCAGTGGATCGCTTTTTATAATAGAGGTTTTGAAGGATGGTCAAGTTATAGAAGATTAGGTTTCCCTAATTTAAACGATAGCTCAGAAGGTAATCCTGTCCCAAGGCGAATAAAATACCCTATTAGAGAATACAATACTAATGGTACAAATGTAACAAACGCTGCTTCAAATATTGGAGGAGATGAATTGAGTACCAAAATATTCTGGGATGTGAATTAAGAGATATAGAACTCATTTTTAATTTGTGATAGTCCTTTCCCTCTTAATAGACAGTATAATCTGATCAATTAAGAGGGAATTTTGATTTATAAAACAAAATTAGAATTTGACCTACTTTTTTTTAACCTGAATGAATATTAATCAAAAAATCAATATTTACCGTTATGTAGGTTAATTTAATACCACATATGGATAATTTCTAGGTACTTTACACTTTAAATTCATGGTATATTTGACCCGAAATATTAAACCACAATTATGGCTATAAATTGGAAAGGCGTAATGCCAGCAGTAACAACTAAATTCACTAATGAGGATACTTTGGACCTAGATATGTTTGAAGTTAATATTAATGCTCAACTAGAAGCAGGAGTTCACGGAATTATTCTGGGAGGAACGTTGGGAGAGGCTAGTACCTTAAGTGATACAGAAAAGAGAATATTGGTAAAAAAGACGGTTGAAATTGTTAATGGCAGAGTTCCTGTAATCATGAACATTGCAGAACAAACGACCAAAAATGCAATCGATGCAGCTGCAAAAGCTAAAGAAGATGGTGCTCAGGGATTAATGATGCTACCTCCAATGCGTTACAAAGCTGGAGATCGTGAAACAGTAGTGTATTTTAAAGAAGTAGCTAAGAGTACAGAGCTACCGATTATGGTGTATAATAATCCTGTAGATTATAAGATTGAAGTAACTCTGGATATGTTTGAAGAGTTATTAGAAATGGATAATATACAAGCTGTAAAAGAATCTACAAGAGATATATCTAATATTACACGAATCAAAAATAAATTCGGAAATCGTCTAAAAATCCTTTCTGGTGTGGATACCTTAGCTTTAGAAAGTCTTTTGATGGGAGCAGATGGCTGGGTTGCCGGACTTGTAGATGCTTTTCCTGCAGAAACTGTTGCTATTTACGAATTACAAAAAGCAGGAAGACTTCAGGAAGCACTTGAGATATACAGATGGTTTTTACCTTTGTTAGAGTTAGATATAAATGCAAAACTAGTACAAAATATTAAGCTTGCAGAAGTAGCTACAGGAATCGGTACAGAAAATGTACGTGCACCAAGACTACCACTTATTGGTGAGGAACGTAAAAATGTACTTAGAATTATTGAAAATGGATTAAAAACAAGACCTGCCTTACCAGAGTATAAAGAACTAAATGCTGTAGTGAGTTAGATTTTTGCCCCTCAAGATCTTGTTTTTATTTTAAACAATTTTATTATTAATTCATTTTACATTAAAACCATTAACCAATATATGATAACTGGAAAAAATTATATAGGAAATAGATTATCGGCCGCAGGTTCAGTTTCTCGTAAAACATTCAATCCAAAACTAAATATTGAGAACGAGTACGAATTTTACGAGGCTACTATAGAAGAAGTAGATGAAGCTACAGAACTAGCACATCAGGCTTTTAAAGAATATAGAAACGTTACAGGAGCTAAAAGAGCAGAATTCTTAAATGCTATTGCAGATGAGATTCTGGCTTTAGATGATGAACTGATTCAGGCATATACTTCAGAAACAGGATTGCCAGAAGGAAGAGCAATAGGAGAAAGAGGCCGCACAATTTTCCAATTACGTTCTTTTGCAGAGTTGGTCTCTAATGAAGAGTGGCGAGAAAATACAATCGATTTGGCAGATACCAAACGAACACCTGCTCCTAAACCAGATATTAGAAAAACTAATATTCCTTTGGGACCGGTAGTAGTATTTGCAGCCAGTAATTTTCCTTTAGCATTTTCTACTGCAGGAGGAGATACAGCTAGCGCATTGGCTTCAGGATGCCCTGTAATTGTTAAATCACATGCTATGCACTCTGGAACAGGAGAGCTGGTTTCATCTGCTATCATAAAAGCAGCCGAAAAAACAGGAATGCCAAATGGAGTTTTTTCAAATATTACCGGAAGCGGAAGAGTAGTGGGAGCTGCCCTGGTAAAACATTCAAAAGTAAAAGCCGTTGGTTTTACCGGAAGTATCTCGGGAGGAAGAGCTTTATTTAATCTGGCAGCAAATAGAGAAGAACCAATTCCTGTTTTTGCAGAAATGGGAAGTGTTAATCCTGTAATTATTACACCCGAAGCAATTACCAAAAGAGCAGACGAAATTGCAACTACCTACGCTAATTCTATTACAGTGGGTACAGGTCAGTTTTGCACAAATCCTGGATTGATCTTAACTATTGATAACGATAAAACAAGAAATTTTATCAAGGACTTAGCAGAAAAAAGTACTGCAATAGCTCCTCAGTGTATGCTTCACCCTAATATAAAAAGAGATTTTGTAGAGAATAGAACAACAATATCTTCTCAATCAGGCGTAGAAGTTGTAGCTTCTTTAGCCGATGAGGTAGAACCTAATTTTGCCCCTACTCAAATTTCTGCTGTTTCTGGAGCCGATTTTTTAACTAACCCAAAAATGCACCAGGAAGTCTTTGGTCCTTTTTCATTAGTAGTTAGATGTAAGGATGAAGCAGAACTTGTAGAAATCATTAATAGTCTCGAAGGACAATTAACAGGAACTATCCTGGCAGAAGAGTCAGATTATCAAAACTTAGGTAACATCGTTGATGCACTTCAAGACAGAGTTGGACGTGTAATTTTTAATGGAGTACCTACAGGAGTAGAAGTTTGTCCTTCTATGACACACGGAGGTCCATATCCTGCATCGTCTGATTCCAGATTTTCTGCTGTAGGAACAAATGCTATAAAACGATGGGTAAGACCATTTAGCTATCAGGATTGGCCAAATGAATTGCTCCCAAATGCACTTAAGAATGAAAACCCTTATGAAATAACCAGAGCTGTAGATGGAACTCATTCTAATGAGAAAGTATAAGTTTTGATTCTAGAAAAGTATTTTGATAACAATCTGTTTAAATGTTTGTATTGTTGAGTTTATAATCAAGAGGGTATGGTTCTTTATCATATCCTTTTGGTCTAAACTTATGAGAGAATAGGGCGTAGAAATGCATTTTGTTTACAAAAAAAACAGGAAATAGAATGAAATGAGTAAAACAACTTATAAATTGACGGCTGTTCCTTTAACAACCAAATGAGAAGAGGGGGCAACTGGAAAATAACTATTAATCATTTTATTCTGATAGAATTTCTAATATGCGTTACGAAAACTTACCAAATACCGTTTTTATACAGAACCGAAATAATTTTGCTTCCAAAACCAGGGAGAATACGATAACTATTCTCACGTCTAATGATATCAAGCATACCAATGCAGATGATGTCATGGGGTTTGCTCAAAACAATGATTTATTTTATTTGTCAGGAATAGATCAGGAAGAAACAATATTGGTATTATATCCAGATGCTTATAAGCCAGAAAACAGAGAAATTTTGTTCATAAAAGAAACTAATGAACATATTAAGATCTGGGATGGTGAAAAATTAACCAAAGAAGAAGCGTATCAGATTTCTGGGATAAAACGTATAGAATGGCTACACGATTTTGAAAAAACACTTCAATTAATGGCCTTCGAAGCAGATGGTTTTTATTTAGGACATAACGAGCACATAAAGCGAATTACATATAACAAACAAACACAACAGGATCGAATGATTAACTGGTGTAAAGAAAAATATCCTTTGCATCAGTATCATCGAGCCGCCAAAATTACAAGAGCCTTACGTCCTATTAAATCAAATGAAGAAGTAGCACTGATACAAAAAGCTGCAGATATTAGTATCGAAGGTTTTTACAGGGTGCTCAAAACAGTAAAGCCAAACTGCAAAGAGTATGAATTAGAAGCAGAATTAACATATGCACTTCTTAAAAATGGAGGAACAAGACATGCTTTTAAACCTATTGTAGCTTCAGGAAAAAATGCTTGTGCATTACATTATAATACCAATGATAATACCTGCCAGGATGGTGATATGATACTGCTGGATTTTGGAGTTTGCTATGGTAATTATAATAGTGATACGACACGTTGTATTCCTGTAAATGGTAAATTTTCAGATCGACAAAAAGAAGTATATTCTGCGGTTCTTTATTGTTTAAAAGAAGGAAGTAAGTTACTTAAGCCGGGAGTTACACCAGCAGATTATGAAAAACAAATGGCCAGTTTAGTCGAAGAGCAACTTATTAAAATCAGATTACTTGATGCTTCTGAAATTGCTGCTCAAAACCCGGATAAACCTTTGTATAAAAAGTATTTTATGCATGGTACAGCACATCATCTTGGATTAGATGTTCACGATGTAGGTTTGTACTCTAGAGCCTTAGAATCAGGGATGGTACTTACTTGCGAGCCCGGCATCTATATTCCTGAAGAAGGAATAGGTTGTCGCCTCGAGAATGATTACCTCATTACAGAAACCGGAAACATAAATCTCACACAAGCTATGCCTATAGAAATTGAAGAAATTGAAAAGTTGATGACGGTATAGTATTAATTACAAAATTATAAATTATGAATGCATTAGGAATAGGTGGTTCTACTATCGAAAAAGAATTAAATGCTATACAGCCAAAAGCTCATCTTGCCAAACCCATTCAAAAAGAAGAATTTCAAGCCAGAATACATAAAGCTTGTAATCTTATGGAAAAGCAGGAAATTCCTGTAGTATATCTGCATGCAGGAACAAATCTATTTTACTTTACAGGAATGCGATGGAATCCGAGTGAGCGAATGGTCGGAGCATTACTATTTCCTGATGGTGAAGTACATTATATAGGTCCTAAGTTTGAAGAAGGAACTATTTTGGATTTCATGTCAATAAAAGGCCCTGTTCATTGCTGGGAAGAACATGAAAGTCCATATACCTTATTTGTGAATATTCTTAAAAAGAAAAATATTAGTGGTAAGGATGTGGCTATGGATGAAGCAACACCCTTTTTTATTATTGATGGAATCCTAAAAGAACAATCCATTTATCATTTGATTAATGCAAAACCGATTACAGCAGGTTGTAGAATGATAAAATCTGAAGCAGAAATTGCCATCATGCAAACTGCTATGGATATTACTATGGAAGTGCAAAAAGCTGCAGCAAGAATATTGAAACCTGGAATTAGTGCTAAAGAAGTTACTGGTTTTATTAATGAAGCTCATAAACGATACGGTATTCCTTCGGGATCATACTTTTGTATCGTATTATTTGGTGTAGATTCCTCTTTCCCCCATGGCGTAAAAACACCAAAAAACCTTGAGCAAAACGAAGTAGTACTTGTAGATACAGGATGTGTCTTGCATGATTATATTTCAGATATTACCCGAACATATGTGTATGGTGAAATCAATGAGTTACAGCGTAAGATATGGAATCTTGAGAAAGAAACTCAACTCTCTGCGTTTGCTGCTGCTCAATTAGGAAAACCATGTTCTGTAATAGATGATGCTTCAAGAAAAACATTAGAAACCAAAGGTCTAGGGCCTGATTATAAATTACCGGGATTGCCTCACCGCACCGGCCACGGAATCGGATTAGATATCCATGAATGGCCATATATAGCGAGACATGAAGAGGCGATTCTTACATCTGGAATGTGTTTTAGTAATGAACCTATGATCTGTGTACCGGATGAGTTTGGTATTAGATTAGAAGATCATATCTATATGACCAACGAAGGGCCAAAATGGTTTACGCAACCTGCGCATTCAATTGAAGATCCTTTTGGTATATCTCTGTAAACAGATACAGGACAAACAAAACTATCCCAAAGTATTATCGATGATACTTTGGGATAGTTTTGTTTGTTACCTAAAAATGAATCCGTTTTTCATAGGATCATCGGGATCAATCATAAAAGTATGCATTCCTGTAATGTGCGCTGTTCCTTCAACCTGTGGTATTACCGCTTTATAAGGGCCGTACTCTTCTTCAGAAATAACAGAACCCTTAAATACAGAATCTGTGATACTTTCTATAGTCATCGTATCTCCATACTGTATTTCATTTCTCATTTTGTGTATTGCCATTCTACCAGAAACCCCTGATCCCGTAGGACACCGATCGACTTCTCCTTCAGCAAAAATGCATACATTTCTACTGTCAATATTTTCTTTTGTAGAATCTCCAATAAAAATGGTACCGTATAAAAAACTAAGATCTTCTTCGTAAGGATGTAAAATATTAGAATCTTGCTCCATTACGGCATGTTTTATATCCATTCCTTTGGAAATCAATATTCTATATGAATTTGAAGTCAAATCAAAATCAAAGTTGTTTTTAGCCATATCTACATATGCATAAAAAGCTCCTCCGTATGCTAGATCATAAATTACTTCTCCTATACCATCTACCTTTACTTTTCTATCCAATCCAACTACAAAACTGGGAACGCAATGAAAACGAACCCCAGTCACTTTTCCATTTTTTACTTGTGCATACGAAATGATTCGACCACAAGGAGCATCAATTTTTATGGTATTATCTCCTTCATTATAATCGATCCAGTTCATCTCTACAGCCAATGTAGAAATCGCAATAATAGCATGACCGCACATGGTGCTATATCCTTCATTGTGTATAAACATGATACCAAAATCCCCATCATCATCATTAGGCGGTAGTAAGATACATCCATACATATCGGCATGACCACGAGGTTCAAACATAAGTGAGGTACGCAAATGATCATAATGCTCTTTACAATATCTTCTGTATTCTAATACCGAATTTCCTTTCAGTTCGGGAAAACCATCAACAATAACCCTAAGGGGTTCTCCTCCTGTATGCATATCAATTGTTTTGATTTGCAACCAATCTTCTTTTGGATCAAAATCAATATTTCTTAGGATATTTTGATATGTTTTACTCATGTGTGTATTTATTATAGTAATAAGTAGCTGCTGCTAAATCTTCGAGGGCATGTCCTACAGATTTAAAAATAGTTATTTCACTATCACTGGTTCTTCCTTGCTTAGCCTTAGAGCAGAGTTCGAATAAATCAGCTGCGATATCATCTTCTTTTAGGATACCTTCTTTAAGAGGGATAACAATGTCTCCACTTTCTTTAAGTCCTCCCTGAAAAGTATCCACAAAGACAGTCGCTTTTTTTATACTTTCATTATCAGCTTCACGCATATCTTTTTTGTAAGCTCCAACCAAATCTACATGCTGTCCGGTTTTTAAGTATTTACCCAAAACCAAAGGAGTTTTGGATAATGTTGCGCAGGATATAATATCTACTTCAGAAATTTTTTCTTCTATTGCATGTATAGCATGAATTTCAAAATCTTCTTCTTCTAATTCGGTTGATATTTTTTTAGCTTTTTCATAATTCCTTCCCCAGATATAAACTGTTTTAATGGGCCTTACACTGGCGTGGGCTTTAATTAGATTCGTAGAGAGTGCTCCAGTTCCAATCATTAATAAGGAAGAAGCATCAGTTTTAGATAAATACGATGATGCCAAGGCAGATGCAGAAGCTGTTCGTTTTACGGTTAAACTTTTTGCTTCCATTATAGCTTTTATGGTACCCTTGATGGCATCCATATATAAATATGTCCCTTGGATCGAAGGTAGATCAAACTGACCATTTTCTGGACTTACCGTTACAACCTTAACTCCTGCCTCTTTACCAGGATTCCAGGCTGGCATCAATAGTAAAGTAGAGTCTTCCTGAACCACTGGATTCGGAAAATCATGATGATGACGCATGGGCACCAGAATAGAATTTGACGCAAATTTGTCTTTTAATTCGGCAATTAGCTCATTAAAATTAGTGTTGTTTTCAATAAAATCGGTATTGACCTGAACAATTGTATCCATAGATTATAAATGTAAACAAATCCCAATTCGTAATGACATACTAACTCAAATGTTATTAAAATGATATTATTCTTAGGTAATATAGTATCACTAAGTCAATACTCTTTTAGGCTATCTTTAAAATATTAAAAACTATTCATTTTATGAATCGAGCTAAGTATATAGTATTACTACTTCTTGTTAGTCTTTCTCTTTTTTCTTGTAAAAGTTCATTGCCATCTGCTACCGAGATATCCTTTGAACAAAAATTAAAGAATGTATTCCCTACTGCAGAGATAAGTGAAATAAAGGTGAATGATCATTTTACAGAATCGTATCGGTTGATATTAAAACAGCCATTAGATCATAATAATCCAGATGCAGGAACTTTTGATCATTATGTATATGTATCACATTCTGATTATTCGCAACCCACAGTATTAGTTACCGAAGGATATTCTGCAAAACACAGAACATATGAATTGAGCACCTTGCTAAAAGCAAACCAGGTTATGGTAGAATATCGATTTTATGGAAAATCAAGGCCTAATCCAATTCCATGGGAGTACCTGACCAATGATCAGGCAATTCAGGATTATCATCTTCTGGTTATGAAGCTAAAAAAAATATATACAAACAAATGGATTTCTACAGGGATAAGTAAAGGAGGAGAGACGGTATTGATCTATAAATCGCAGTACCCAAAAGATATGGATGTTGCTGTTTCTTATGTTGCTCCTTTGATCAATACTCGTGAAGATCCAAGAACACAACAACATATTAATACTGTTGGAACCAAAGAGTGCAGAACTAAGGTCACTAATTTTCAACGATTATTGTTGACTCGAAGAGAGGCTCTTTTGAAGGAAATTGATCAGCATTCCAGAAAAAAGAAAATGAGTTTTACAAAAGTATCACCAGAGGAGGCTCTTGAATATGCAGTATTAGAATTTCCTTTTTCATTTTGGCAATGGGGAGGAAAGTGTGATGAAATTCCTGATGGGCATGCCGACGCTGCCACCTTGTTTACCTATCTTAATAAAGTGGTAGGAATCAGCTTCTATAATGATAAAACATATCATGATTTATTACCTTCTTATTATCAACATATGGTAGAACTTGGATATTATGGATTTGATAGTGCTCCTGTACAGGATTTAATTAGAGTAGTAAAACAGCCAACTAATATGAGATTTGCTCCAAAAAATATTCCTATGACTTATGATCAAAATTATATTAAAAAAGTTAGAGATTATGTAGAGAATGAAGGCGATCATATCATTTATATTTATGGAGAATATGACCCGTGGGGAGCTTGTTCACCTAGTCCAAAATCTCATGTAAATGCTTTAAAAATGGTATTTCCTATGGGGAGTCATAGTACTAGAATTAAAAATTTCTCAAAAGAAGATCAGAGAAAAATCTATGAGAAGTTACAAGCATGGTTGTCAAAAGGTAACTAAGCTATTTTTGCAACAAATTTTAAGCCTGTAATATATTTTATACTACAGGCTTAAAATTAATAACTGATGATGGATTTAATACATTTTTAAAATCTGAAATTCAAAGCTCTATTTTCCTCCGCCTGGTAAATTTGTCTTAAGATAATGGGTTAGTGTTTCTCGTAAATGTCTAGAGGTGTTTTTTCCTTCATATATACCATGAGATCGATTAGGATACGATACCATAGAGAATATTTTATTATGACGAATAAGCTCATTAGCCAGTACTTCTATACTTTGATAATGAACATTATCATCTCCTGTGCCGTGTATCAATAATAAATCTCCTTTAAGATTTTTGGCAAAATTAACCGGGGATCCTTTTTCATAACTTTCGGGCATGAGTTGTGGGATTCCCGAGTATCGTTCCTGATAGATATTGTCATATAATCTTTGATCGGATACCGGAGCTACTGCCATTCCCATTTTATAAATTTCGGGATACCTAAATAAAGCATTAAGGGTCATAGAACCACCACCGCTCCATCCCCAGATACCAATACGATCTGGATCTACAAAATCAAACATTTCAATGATTTTTTTTGTTCCTTGAGCTTGATCTGAAGAGGAAAGAACACCAATTTGTCCATACACACATTTTCTCCATTCTCTTCCCTTAGGACCAGGAGTCCCTCGGTTATCAATACTCATTACAATATACCCTTGCTGGGATAACATTGTATGCCATAAATAGTTACTTCCACCCCAGGAATCTAATACAGTTTGTGACCAAGGCTCACCATATACATGAAATAACACAGGATATTTTTTTGATGGATCAAACCCTATAGGTTTGATCATATAGGCATCTAGTGATGTGCCATCATCTAATGAGATCTTAAAAAACTCTTGTGGATTGCGATCTATAGCTGCTATTTGTTTTTTTAGTTTTTGGTTAGAAACTAAAGTTTTAATCACTTTGTGATCGGGTAAAGAAATAATATCTGTAGTAGGAGGAAGGCCAGATTTAGAATAGGTATGCTGAGCAAATTTTCCGTTTGGAGCAATACGATATCGATGCGTTCCCGGTTGATCTTTTGGCGATAATCTTTCTGCTTTTCCTTTTTTATTAAGCTTAGTTCTATACAGATATCTTTGTGTAGCATTTTCTGGACTTGCCATATAGTATAACCATCCGTTTTTTTCATCGATTAATTCAATATTAATCATATCTGAATCGGTAGGAGATACTTGGGTTTCATTACCATTTTTAACAAGGTAAAGAGCTTTCCATCCACTTTTTTCACTTACCCAGGTAAATGTACTGGCATCGTCTAGATATTTAAAATCATCTACTGCTTCTAACCAAGCAGTCTCTTTATCTTCATAAATTATCTGAGTATTCCCATCCAGAGCATTGCAGAGTGTTACTTTATTATGATTTTGTGCTCTGTTGAGGTGTTGCAGAAGCAATGATTTAGAATCTGGTTTCCAAATCATCCTGGGAATATATTGATTGCCGGCATCTCCTGATAGTTTCATCCAGGTTGTGGATCCTCCAGATGCATTAACTACTCCAACTTTTGCTTCAGACGGTTTTTCTCCTGCTTTAGGATATTGTACTGGTATCGTATACGAATAGATAGAATCTGTAGTATTGATCATAAGAAAATTCTTAATCTTACTGGCGTTGATTCTCCAGTATGCAATCTTACTACCATCGGGACTCCACTTAAAACCATCTCTACATGAGAATTCTTCTTCATATGCCCAATCAAAAGTTCCGTTAATGATCTTATCTGTTCCGTCTGTTGTTAATGCAGTGACATTTCCATCGGTTAGTGATTCGATATAAATATTGTGCTCTCTTACATACCCTACCTTATTTCCATCTGGTGAAAACTTGGCAAACATAAGCGAAGATGATTTTGCCTTTGCACCGCCCAGTTTGGTCAGTTTTTTTGTTTTTAAGTGTAATACCCAATAATCTCCTTTGGTGTTATATCTCCATACTCTCGAAGAGTTTGTGAATAATAAGACTTTACTTTTATCGGTAGACCAGATATAATTCTCTATAGATAATGGAGTGTTTTTTCCTTCAGGAATCATCCATTTAGCTGGGATTAAAATACTTTGCTCTCCTGTTTTGGTATCTGTTTTAATAATATCATAATAGCCTTTGTTTTCTGAAGAAGCTACCAAAGTAGTATATGAATCTCCTCCTTCGAACCATTTTAAGGTTTTTGATCGCTCTAAAGAAAAAGTATTACTACTGAAGATTTGTTCTAGTGAAAGTTTTGATTGTTGAGCAGGTAAGATGCTTACATTTAGTATAACAAAGAATATGCAGCAAATCTTTTTGATCGTATTATAATGTATCATTAACCGGAAGTTTAATTTTAAAGAGATATCTAATTTGGTGATTTCTCAAAGATATAGTGATATCTAATTGATTTGATACAATAAGTTAGCTAAATGTGATACTATATTACCTTTTTTGATGCTGTTTTGTTAAAAAATATGAGAAAATAATACTCTGTTTTTTGATTCAACTTAACTTCAGCATATAAGAATCCTTTTAAAAAATCACTTTGACTTAAGTCAAAAGGATAATTACTAAGTGTTACTGTAGCTTTGTTAAAGGTTTGATTCTATTATAGATACGTTACCTAAAATAGATTAAGATGATGCAACAACGATCTGTTGTTTCTTTAATTCCTCTTCGTTTAAGTCTCGTGTCAACCAACCACTTCTACCAGCTGTAGCTATTGCATAAGGGGTAATCCAAAATAAAGTAAAGGCATAAAAAACACTATATGGATACGCCCAGAAAGACTCTGATATAGTATGCTTTCTGGCATAAAATAAAGCTTGTATACTCGAAAAAACTAGTATGCTTACCAATGTAGAACTAAAGAATAATAATGGATATGTACCTATGAAAAATAACATTAACAGCATAGCTGGATATGCAGCTATCATTTTTAACCATTGGTTTAAGAGTAGTACTCTGGTACCAATTTTAGTCCCTTTTCTAAAATTTGTAAAGGCAAATTTACTCATAGCAATATTCTCTCGAATGTTACTTCTCTCCCAGCGGATAAACATTTTAGATAGGTTTTTGTAGCGCTCTGGAGTGTTGGTATAAACGTATGCTTCACGTTGAAAAAATACTTTATACCCTTGCTTCAAAATCATATTAGTCATAGCTCGATCCTCACCGATTTTCGAAACTTCTCCCATAAAAGTTTGATTAATCCAGTCTTGAAGACAATTGAAGACCGCCTCTCTACGATAAGCAGATAAAGCGCCTGGTGTGCATAATACCGAACCTAATCTACTTTGTGCAGAACGTATAAATTCGAAACTAAAGGCGAAACTTACATTTAGCATACGTGGAATTACAGCTTTTTCTCTGTTCAATACGCGTACATTTCCGGCTACAGCTCCACACTCTTTATTTACAACAAAAGGACTTGCCATAAGACGCAATGTATCTTTTTTAACTATAGAATCACTATCAACAGTTATGAATACTTCTCCTGTGGCTAAATTGAATCCACGGTATAATGCATGCCTTTTTCCTTTGTTTTTGGGTTGTTGGTATATTGAAACACGATCGCCTAATACTTCTTTAGCTTTTTGCATCCATTGCCAGGTATTATCCTGACTTCCATCATCAATAGAAATTAACTGTAATTTTTCTTTCGGATAATCACTTTCGGCAAGACTAATTAAAGTTTTATAAACCAATTCTCCTTCATTATAAGCGGGTACTATAACTGTACACGAGGGTAATTTTTCATACGATACTGGTTTAATGGCCTTGTAACGTAGATATAAAAACAGCAAATAAATTAAAAAACTAATCTTAACTGTAAGTAGCATGATACCAGTGATCATCAAGGGGATTCCCCAGGCAGTATTCATTCTTTCTAAATACACTTTTTCAAAATAAGGTTGTAGAAAGTAAAATAAGGATACACCACCAAATATCAATAGAAATGTTGCTATTAGAATGAGAGGTGATGATACATTTGAAATAAATTTTTCTAGAATATTAGGGGATTTATTTATAGATATTGATGTTTCCAAAGATTCGCAAGATGTTGATTGCTTCATGAATGTTTCCTTAAATTACTCGTGAGAGAAAACAACATTGATGCCATTTTGGATAGGGTTTGAATAACAAGTGTTTAGGCGGTTGTTCTAATTTTTTGGATGTGGAAATCTTACACACAAGTGTGTATTTATACGTCATTATTGCATAAAATTAAATGTGATATGTGTGCTTTTATCAGCAAAAAGGCATCCGGCCCCACTTATATAAGTACCAGAGGGGACTTGTATAAGTGGGGGTAGAAAGTGTCTTGTCCTGAAATAGGTTTACACAAACAGTGTAAAAAATGGAAAGATATTTAAAGCTTACTTCTGTCCAACAAGGCAAAAGATACAGTGAAGATTTTAAGCTATATTTTGTCACAAGTTTATATATAATTATTTCTTTTACTATTATATCTTTGTTTATTAAGTGTTAGGTATAGTGTTGGTTTTGATTGTTTTATGCGTTATAAAATGGTTAATTCGATTTATTACTGTATTAAATAAAGTCAAAATGACTTTATTCTATGAAATTAAATTAGAAACATAATGAAAATTAGTATTTGGTCGGATATTAGATGTCCTTTTTGTTATATCGGAAAAAAGAAATTCGAAACAGCATTGGAGCGTTTTGCTCATAAAGATAATGTAATAGTGGAATGGAAAAGCTTTGAGTTAGATCCAGATTTAAAAACACAACCTCATATAGGTACTATAGATTATTATGCAGATATAAAGGGGATGGGGAGACAAAGCGCAGAGCAATTATTTGGCAATGCAACACAAATGGCAAAAGAAGTAGGGTTAGATTTTCATATAGAAAACGCGATAACTGCAAATTCTCTTAATGCGCATAGGTTGATTCACTTTGCAAAAACCAAAGGTTATGCAGAAACTATAGGCGAGGCCTTGTTGAGTGCATATTTGGTAGAAGGTAAAAATATAGACGATATAATATATCTGGCAGATTTGGCAGGTTCTATAGGAATGGATAAAGAAGAAACAGCAAAAATGTTGGCTTCTGACGAATATATATACCATGTAAGACAAGATCAGATGGAGGCTAAGAATATTGGAGTAAACGGAGTGCCGTTTTTTGTTTTGAATAATAAATATGGGATTTCTGGGGCTCAATCTCCAGAAGCATTTTTACAAGTAATGGAAAAAGCATGGAGTGAGTATCAAAAAGAAAATCCAGCTTTAGAAATAACAAAAGGAGATACGTGTGATCTAGACGGTAATTGTAATTAATGTTATTTATTCATCAAAAAAATGGAAGCAAAAAATTTAGAAAAAGCAATAAAAGTAATTTGAGATTCTGATAAAGATACACAGGTTAAAATTGATGGATCTATGCTGTATCAGGAAGAAGCAAAACCACAAATGATTAATGATTTAATAGGAAAGGGTTTTGAGATTCCACTTTTATGAGGGAGAAACGCAGGTATTAGAAAAAAATGAGAAGGGACCGAATAAAACTATAATAAATGAATCAGAATTATGGGATTTTTTATATTTTCATGATTGAGTAGAAATTTATAGAAAAAAATTAAAAAACTAAAGTTCAATAAACAAATGAGAAACCTAATTATAGTATTTATTCTTTTAATATCCTTATGTGGTTATAGCCAAGAGGGAAAGACACAGGTAAATGTATCTAAATTTTATAGAGAAGGTGATTTATCGTTCTTACATATAGAGAAAGAAAAATACATTATAATGCAGATGACTCATTTTGAAAATGAAAAAAGTAATGAAAAAGAAATGATACTAAACGGAGTAGAGTATCGATTAAAAAAGGTATTTAAAATTAAAAACCTGAATTCAACTTCATCTATTCATTCCTTAGAGTACTGGTCTAGTTTAAATAATGACATTATACTAATGGATAAGTAGAAAGTATATTTGTTTGAATTTAAAAAAATAATGAAACAATAATTACTTTCCTATTTACTTTTGGGTTAAAAAAGAAACCTCTTTAAAAAAAGAGGCTTCAGGTGTTTCTGTGGAGTCTGAGAGGGCTGTAGCGATTAGTAAATGTCCTCAGGACATTTGCAGCGAAAGAGCCAGCTGATGCATTGGCCGAATCCCCCGGATACACAAAAACCTGCCGTTTGGCAGGTTTGTAGTGGAGTCGGAGGGATTCGAACCTATTTGTTAATATTTTACTTAAAGATACCGATAAGCTATAGAATACAGTTATTAGGATAATTCATATAGTTCATTTATATTTGATAATAGTATTTAAATATAACAAAACTAGCACCTAAAATAGCACCTGTTGAAATCCACCTTCAAACTTAAGCATCCTAAATCGGATAAACCAACCTTGATTTATTTCAGGACGTATTTCAAAGATTTGAAAAAATCATTTATATATTCTACAGGTGAATCTATAAACCCTGATGATTGGGATTTTAAAAACCATCAGCCTCTAAAGCTAAATGGTAAGGGTACTGTTGCTGAGATAAAGAGATCAATAAATAAACAGTTAAATCGGTATAAGGACACATTTAATTCTGTTTATGCTAGGTACAAAACTATTGGTGAAGAATTGACGATAGATATTTTAAGGAATGAGTTTAATAAGGAGTTTGAGAAATCAAGTCAAACAGAATCAGACTTTATAAAAGTTTATGATTTATTCCTGAAAAGTAAAACTGAAGACCAGGGAGATAAAGCTATTAGTAATTCAACTTTGAAGCGGTACAAGTGTAATAAAAACTTACTCATAGAATTTCAAGAACACACTAAAGCGGTATTATCATTTTCAAAAATCAACGATGATTTTTATAATCGATTTTTGAAATTTTGTACAGAGATAAAAAAACATTCTGCAAATACATTAAGTAGGAATGTTGGTTTGTTTAAAACATTTATGTTTTGGTCTGTTAAGAATAACTACACTTATAATTTGAATTTTCAAGATTTCGCCAAAGTAAAAAGATATAATACTCAAGAGATTTCTTTAACAAAAAAACAAATTGAGGAGATATATAATTTCGACCTCAAAAATAATCCCAAGTTGGCAAAAATACGAGATCTATTTGTTCTCGGTGCTACTACGGGTTTTCGGTTTGGGAATTACTCTAGAATAAGAAAAGAAGATATCTATAATGATTCAATAAATGTTGTTGACGTAAAGGATAGTAGCAAAAGTTTATCTGTTCCTTTAAATAAATATTCTAACTCAATTCTAGAGAAGTATAATTACGATCTCCCTAAGATTTCCAATCAAAAATTTAACGACTATATAAAGGATCTTTTTAAGCTTATGGAATATGACGAGCCTATCAAAAAGACAATGCGTTACGGAAAGAATATAGTAGAAACTACGGATCTTTTGTATAATCGAATTACGAGCCATACAGCCAGAAGATCCTTTATTACAATTCTGAAAAATGAAGGTATTCCTGATAAGGTAATTATGAGTTATACAGGGCATTCTAGTATCGAAATGCTAAACTTATATTATAAACCTACAGATGAGGATAAAATAACGTATATGAATAATGTATTTAACTAAGAATATGAACTTAGAGACAGAAATATTTAAAAAGGTTACGACAGATACATTCTTTATCTCGGTGAAGAATGTGTTTGAACTAAACAGTGTATCCAGTCTTCAAAAACTATTTGATAAATACTATTCATTCTATCAGGAACATTATGATTTAACAATAGATTATGCTTCTGGAAAATATCTAAACAATGATGTGAAAAACCTAAGCGACGAGGAACTAAAAAGAAACATCGAAGAATTAATTAATTCTTTTAACGATAGTGAGGTCACAAAACTAGGTGCTTTAGTATACCAAAAAACACATGCTTTTACTCAAGAGTTTCCATTTTCTAAAATTATTAAACTGTTGTATGAAGAAAGGTTTAGAACTGAAAAATCAAAAATCAAAAAGAAACTTATTGAGAATTTTCCAGATAATCTAAGAACAGATATACCTAAGTTTGTGCTAATCTCGCATCTGAAAAAAGTCTTAAAAGAGATGCCTAATTGTACTGATGAAAAAGAGGTATGCAATGAAAAAAATACTTCTAATGATTTCAACCAAAAAAGGAAATTAAAGCCTGGAAGGAAAAAAAAAGGAGAACTGGCTATTCTTAGAGTAATAGCTATTAAATGGTTATCTATTAGATTAAAAAATCATGATAAACTATTCGATTATAAGGATGAGGAAGATTTTTATATTAAAATTGCAGAATTGGAAAATTTGCCAACACCAAAATCTTTTGGAACAGAATTTAGAAGAGTTAATGCTTGTTTTCAAATCGACGAAGTGTACCTAAAAATGCATGTTAAGGAAATAATTAAAGCAAAAGAATCAATTCCTTTAGAATATGATAAAGCTCGGTCATATTTAGAGAAACTTATAACAGAATATAAAGAAAAGTAATATTACAGTAATATTACTCACCAAAACCTTACCATTCATTTGCACTGTTGAACTATAAAAAAAACAGTGTAATATGGAAAACCCATTTGATACGTTACTCGGAGAACTAGGAAAAATTAATAACTCCCTCAATTATTTAATTAATCGTCCTAAAGAAGATAAATCCGATAACTTATATACAGTAAAAGAAGCTGCTGAAATCTTCAAAGTAGACACCCAAACTATTCGAAATCATATCGAAAAAGGAACTATTCAGGCTAGGAAAATAGGTTCTAGGATCCTCATTGCTCATACAGAACTTTACAACTCGTTAGATGAAGTGAAATCACTTCGATATAAACGATAACCTAATTTTTATTCAAAAGAAAACTTCTCCAATACGGTGAAAATAACCGAGACTTTGGCAAACCAAACAATAGATAATAAGCAGCTTGAAGAAAAAGGTTTACATAAAACAACCAAATCATGTATCAACAGCTCGATATGAGCTTTCTGCACTAGAAAAGAACATCCTTTATAATATTATTGATGAGCTTCAAAAAAATATGTCTATGAATCGATTTCAGGAATATAAAGAACAAGAAATTACTATTGAGTTAAAAAAAATAGATAAAAACAATAATTACTCAAGAGTAAAAAAAGCGATCAAAGGTTTAATTTCAAAACCTGTCGATTATAATTATAACATTTCGATTAAAGGAAAAGATTCTGAGCAGATTGCAGAAAGTATAACTGCATTAGTAGCAAGTGCTGATTTTATTCCAAAATCTCAATATATAACTTTTTTCATCCCTCCATCAGCCTGTAGGTTCTTTTGTTATTTAGGCGGAGGATTTACTTCATTTCAAAAAACAATAGCAATTAGCCTAAGCTCTACCTATTCAAAGTCTCTATATGAATTATGCTGTAGATGGAGTGATAAAGGAGGATATTCATGCACCATTAAAGAGTTGAAAAAATATTTATCCATTTCAGATAAATATAAACAAATTGCTCACTTAAGAAACAAGGTATTAAATGTTGCAGAAAAAGAATTAAAACAAAAAGCAGACTTATTTTTCACATATTCTTTAAAAAAAGCAGGAGCAAGCAGAAGCTACACAGATATATCAATTAAAATTCATCGGAATACTTCTTCTAAAAATGAATACTACGGAGTTAGAGAAGAACATTATGCAAGTGTGTATAGTTTTTTGAATAGATGCTTCCCTAATTATATAGATGATAAAGCACTAATCTATTCCGAATCATTAGCTACTTCTGGAAATCTAGATAAAGCATATTCACGATTCATAAGATTAGATGATGAGTTTGCATCTGGATCTAAAACCAAAGCAGATATCTGCAACTTATTATTGAAAGTGATACTCCCAGAAATGGGAGTAATAACAAAGGTGAAAAACAAAAATCACACTCAGTTAAAGGTAAGTGTGAATTAGAGCGCTCATTTAGTCATTTGGTGTGATTTGTTTAGTCAATTGGTGTGAATAAGAAAAATATGTTTAGTCAATTGGTGTGATTTAAGTCTGGAAACACCTGTAAACATAAGGGGTGTAGCAACAGTACAATAAGGTTAACCTATAATAAATATAACAAGTAGTAACAAAAAATAAAAATGCTGATGAAAAAAGAAAAATTAAATTGCCAAAACGCACGTAATGTGTCAATAATTGACACGATGACGAGACTAGCATATAAGCCTGCAAAAATAAACGCAAAATCAGCTTTATACTTTTCGCCTTTCAGAAACGAGAAGACACTGTCTTTTAAAGTTGATATAAAACTCAACAGGTGGTATGATCATAGCGAAGGATCTGGTGGTAACGTGATCGACTTAGTTTCCAAAATAAAAAACTGTTCTGTTGTTGAAGCCTTAACTTTTTTGAGTGACGAAAAAGCTCTTTTTTCTTTTCAGCAGCCAAACCCTTTTCATCCCGTAGTTGGAGAAAAGGAAGCTTCCTCTTATAAAATTTTGAAAATCGGAGAACTCCAAAATGAAGCCCTTTTAGATTATTTAAAAACTCGAAAAATAAACTTGAAAGCAGCTATTCAATATTGTTATGAAATTTATTACAAAATGAATGGCAAGCCATTTTTTTCTATAGCTTTTAGAAATGATCATAAAGGTTATGAATTGAGGAACAAATATTTTAAAGGTTGTATTGGAAATAAGAATATTACAACCATAAAAAATGGCTCTAATATAGTATTCGTATTCGAAGGTTTTATTGATTTCCTTTCTCATCTCACTTTGTTTGATTCTGGAAATTTTGTTAAGGATTACATCATCTTAAACTCAGTTTCTTTAGCAAAAGAAATAGTGCCATTAATCAAAGAGTATTCTTCTGTATATACCTTTTTGGATAATGACGATGCAGGTAAAAAAGCGACAACTTTGTTAATGAAAAACCATGTAAAAGTTATGGTTTGTAATCTACTTTTTCATGAGCATAATGACCTGAATGATTATCTAGTATATAAAGAAAAAAATAAGGTTACGTAGTAAGCAAGGTGGGACGGTATCAGAGATCCGTCCAACCTTGCTCTGCGAGGCTAAAAAACTGATTTTCAGATATTTACTTAAGATTGGTTTATTTGGAATTATGCGATCGAATTGCATAATCACCTAGAGACCCTATGAATAGTAATGATTAATGCATAAAGTATAGCATAATGAAGTATAAAACAATAAGAATATATGAAAGTGATTTTAATGATCTAAATGTCTTTTGTAAACGATATAACTTATCAAAAACAGAACTGATAGAGGCTTTTATTTTATACTTTAAAAAAACAGATTTAGATCCAAGAGAGCCTACAAACGCAACTAAAGAAATTGTCAAACTTAAGTCACAATTAATATCATTTATCAAGACACAGGAAAAGGATAAACTGAACCCTTTAATTAGAAAACAAGATCTACTAATAGAGAGCTTTTCAAAGCTTATAAATGAAGATTTAGTTACTAAAAATTTTATGATTGAACTAGCAACAAAACTGGGGAATTCAATTGTAAATAAAATTAATGAAAAATGATAATTAAAATTCAAACATCAGAAAAGTCTAATGGTAATAAAGGGTCTAGTACTGCTTTTGCAAATTATCTAGAAAAAGAGGATTTAGCAATGGAAAGGGAAGCCTTTGATAAAGGAGAACTTCCTATGCCAAGAGCAGGTTTTTTTTCACAAGAAAATGATGGGATTATGAGGAATGATGTAATACAAGCTATAGATACTAATAAGAAAGGCTTAGGACGAAATGCTTCAAAGTTTTATGGGATAAGTATTGCGCCGTCACAAAAAGAACAACAGCATATTTTGAAGAATATGACAGGTAGAAATATCAAATCTATACAGGAATTAACAAACAAAGAACAAAAACAATATGAAGCTGTTTTAAAAGAATATTCAAAACTAGTTATGACAGAATACGCAATGCATTTAAAAAGACCTGGTCTAAATGATGGAAGTCAATTAGTCTATTTTGGTAAAGTAGAGCATTCAAGAACATATCGAGGATCTGATCAAGAAGTAAAAAGTGGTTTAGCTAAATCTAACTCTATTAAACCCGGACTTAATTCTCACGTGCATGTAATAGTTAGTAGAAAGGATAAGGATATGAAATTAAAATTATCTCCTATGACCGAGGATAAAGGAAAAGAGAAAAAATGTATTACCAATGGTGTACCAACCCAAAGAGGGTTTGATAGAAATCTTTTCAATATCAAAGCAGAAGCGATATTCGATAAAGCATTCAATTATAAAAGGGAGCTTAATGAAAAAGTTGAATATCGAATTGAAGCTACTAAAGACCCTATTAAAAATTCCCAAATAAAACTTACATCAGACAATAATCGAAAACAACAATTGCAGCAAGAACTTATCAATCAATATGATTCTAGAAACTCATATTTAAAAGATGATAAAAACCTCTCACAAAATATAAAACCAGTTATAGAAAAACAGAAAAACAACGAATTGAGCATATAATTATAACTCTAAAACAACAGAAAACATGATGCACATATTCTTAAAAATCCACTCTGGAATTGAAGTGGTAATCATACTAATAAACTTATTAGCAATGATTCAAATTTATCAATGGTTAAGAACAGAAGTCGGAATGATTCATAGTATTATTTTAAGTTTTATTCTTTCTTTGGTTATATTATTAATGATAGCCCCTGCATTAATATTTATTGGTATTGTATTTATAGTTATCAATTCTATTAAAGCATATAAATACTTCAAAAAAAATAAAGGAAAAAAGGTTATTGAAGAAATCAAGCAAGATAATCCAGATAGTATTTATTTGGATAGTGAAAAAGGAATAATTGAAATAGGGAACCCTTATACTGGGATTCTTATTCAAGGATCTGCAGGGTCAGGGAAATCAAGATCTTTATTTTATCCTATTATAAAACAGTTTGTTGAAAATGATTTTTCAGGAATCATTTATGACTTCAAAGCGCCTGAATTATCTGAATTTGCGTATTCGTTTTACAATCCTGACAGCAAGGTGAAATTTGCATTCTTGAATTTTAAAGATGCTTCGAATTCCGTAAGAGTTAATCCTTTGTCTCCAAAGTATCTTACAAAACAAGCCGTTGCCTTTGAAATGGCTACAATTTTGATTAACAACCTACTCCCTGAGAGTATAAAAAAGAAAGATTATTGGACTAGAAGCTCTATTTCCGTGATTGCAGGAGCTATATGGTACTTGCGGAACAATCATCCTGATCTATGCACCCTACCACACCTAATTGCAATGATTCTTTTTTTTCCTTCTGTTCAATTAATCAGTATGCTAAGTTCTGATATTGAAACTGCAGGAATGATATCCAGTTTAAAAGAAGCGCACGAAATGAATGCAGAAAAACAGATTGCTGGTGTAGTTGGAACAATCAAAAATGCGTTGGCACAATTAAATATTCCAGAAATATTCTATTTGCTTTCTGATGATGAGATAAATTTAGATTTGAATAACAAAGAAACTCCTACTTTTTTGGCTATTGGTAATGACAGTACTTTATCAAACACCTATGCGCCCGTTATCTCTCTAATTATAGGAACTTGCGTTCGCCAAATGAACCAGCCTAATAAGCATAGGAGTACAGTTATTCTTGATGAAATTAGCACTTTGTATATACCAGATTTCGAACAAATACCAGCAACTGCAAGGAGTAACCGGGTTGCAAGTGTAGTAGGACTGCAAGATCATAGCCAGATGTTAGATAAATATGGAGCAGAAAAAGCTCAAGTATTGATTAGCAATTTAAGTAATCAATTCTATGGGCGAACAGTAAATGAAAAAACTGCGGATATGATTGTAAAATTATTTGGGAAACACGATGTTACTTACAATTCAACTTCCTCAAGTTCAGGATCTAGTTCTGGAGGTTTTTTAAGTGGGAATTTTTCAGAAAGTAATAACACTTCGGTATCTCAATCTATTCAACAAAGAGAGCGCGTAAAAGTTTCTGATATCATCAATCTGTCTGCAGGAAAGTTTTATGGAACTATAGCCGAAGGAAATATGACAGAATTAATAGGAGTTCAGTTGAAGCAAGTTCCTGATTCAAAAAAAGAGTTTGAAAATATAGAACAAACCATACTTCCTGATCAGGTTTTCAAAAACATTTACGAAGATGTGAAATCATTAAGCAAAGAAAAAACTACTGATTTAGATGATTCACAAGATTTCAAGATAGAACTTAATTAGTTTAATCCTTAATATTTTTACAATGAAAAACACAATTCGCCTACTGGCAGTAATGCTCTATTGCCTAAATCTAACGGGGCAAACATCAGAAGAAACTCTTAGTCTTTTTGATACTCTCAATGAGAAAATAGAAACACTTTCTTCTCAACTGAAAAAAAGAAACGAGAAATTTTCAAAAAATCATCAATTAAGAAACGGTATTTCTATGATTGGCGGTTACTCCGAAAATGGCTATGGAATAATGGCTAATCTTCATTATTACCCTAACAAAAACATTAACCGACATTTTGAAATAGGAGGTTATGCTGGTTTTATGGAAGAAAGGAAAACAGGATATAATATTCCTGTTGAATTATATTCTTTGAATATCGGTTACTTTATTGGAATTCCCTTTTTAAGCAGTAAAAATGATGCTTTTCGATTTTCCATCGGAGCAGGTGGAACCATAGGAAATGAATCAATCGACGTTTCAGAAATCCAATTAGATGCTCTAGAGTCTATTTCAACAGAAGATGGTGCTGTATATGGTTTTTATGGAGCAGTGGAATCTGATATAAAAATCTTCACATATCTATCTGGAGTAGTTCGGTATACTCATTTCCATCATCCAAAAAGCGATATAGGTAAAACAAAATTCTTAATAGGCTTAGGTCTCAATTTTAAATTTTAAAACACTCACACAATGAAAAAAATAATCATATTTATCAGTTTAGTAGTATCTATCTTATCCTGTGAAGAAATCGAAGTAGATACCCAAAAGGCAAACCCTACTGATTTTAGTATCACTGCAAGTGTAAACCAAGAATCCTTACTCGTAAATGAAAAATTTGAATTCAACCTTTTTATTGAGGCTGTCACTCCAATTACCGAAGAACTTAACTATTCTCTAAAGTTCTTTGATACAGGTGTAAATGGAAAACTTTCAATAAATGGGATCGTATATCAAGAAGGTGAGAGTATTCCAGGTATATCACAAGGCACTACAGTTATTGATTACATAGGAAACGAAGTGGGGTCTGGAAATATTACTTTCCAAGTCATAGCTTCAAATGATTTAGTAAAAAGTATTCCTGTTTCCATTTCTATACAAAAAACAGATTTTGATTTTGAAGTTCTTTTTGATCAAAGTGAAAACTATATTAATGAAAAAACCTCATTTAATATTAATCTTAAAAAAAGAGGTTCAGAATCTTTAACCTTTAAGGCTTATTTTAAAAATATTGAAGGAGAAGTAACTTTAGATAATCAAGGAGAATCAATCCTTCAGAACAGAATGTTTGATATAGCCGAAGGTGTGACTTTTGGAAATTTCAGAGGTATAGTTCCAGAAGAATCAGAAATTGAATTTGTTGTCGAAGCATCAAATGGCATTACAAAATCTCAATCAGTTAGTTATAAAACTTTATTGACTAATTTTACTGTATTAGTTACACCAACTCCATTAAGAGATGGTTACTTATCTGGGATTGATTTTGGTATTTTAATTTTGCCTCCTGAAAACCTTACTCAAGAATTAAACTATTCTTTATTTTTTACTTCTGAAGGTTTAGGAGATCTTCGTCTTACCATACGTAATTTTGGAGACGATACCATAACTTCTTCTGGATACGAAGTGGGCTTAGATACTCCTGTTAGCTATTCTTTAAACGGTTTTTTGCAAGAAATGGGCGTTGGTTCTGCTAGACAAGGAAATATGACACTGTATTTTAAAGATTCTAATGGTGCGACTTATGAAACTACAGTTGATGTTGAATTCTTAGATTAAGCCTTTCTCATATTAACATTGAATAGAGAAATAGGAATCTAAATTTCACTTATCTCGAAAAAACTCCCAAAATCCCTGTTAAGGCCTATGCAGGCACTTACCAGAAATCTTTGCTCGTTTTTTCTTCACTAAGCAAAATTTAGAGCATTGATGTTTTCAATCAACACTTTGCATTAACTCGTACCTCAGTAATACAAAGAGTTAATTGAAAGAGGAGCAGAGTTAGCGGATTTCTCCATACTTCCGAAAAACGCTAACACTGCATTCTGAACAAAAGGGAAAAAACGAAAACCTAAAAAAACATGATCGCAAAATTTCTAAACTCTTTAGAGGCAATTTTGATCCCAATGCTCATACTTCTCATCGCATTTATAGTAGATGCAGGTGTTTTGTTTTATCGAGTATTACCTGAATATATGGACAAGGATCTAAAACTCTTTGCTTCTATAATGCTTGGAATTGCGGTTGCTTTTCCTTTATTATTAACTAGCGTTAATTCCGACCTCCTGAAGCATAAATATAAAATTGGATTTCCTGAGATCTTCGGTTTCTGCAGCTTCTTTATGACCTTGTTGTTTTTTGATGTGTTTTCTGCAGAGATAAAATCATTTAATTGGTATTTGACCAGTGTATTTATGTGTTTGCTTTTGGGGCTGATCGATTATCTATATGCTGATCTATTTGTGAAAAAGTGCAATCAGATTCATAATCTGGCGCAATGGCAATTGGACTATGAAAAATTAATAGACGAAAACCAGAGTCTAACAAAAGAACTGGATAAGTCTGATTTAGTCCTGCAGCAGTCTGAAGAGGAACTATTAAAGACTAAAGAAAGCCTAAAAGGGACTATAGAAAGTCTAGAAGAAGCTAATGAAAAACTTACATGTCCTTACTGCAAACAATTACAGAAATCCATCAGTGCCTATCGAAACCATATAGGAAGCTGCAAGGACAACCCTAAGAACAAGTTAAACGGAAAGGTTAAATCAATATCCATTACAAAAGAATCTTAATTATTATGAGTACCATGTTTTTCACATCAGATCATCATTTTGGGCATAAAGGAATAATCAAACACGCCAAAAGACCTTTCGATTCAGTAGAAGAAATGAATGAAACCATGATCTTAAGATGGAATGAAAAGGTAAAAAAGAATGATATCGTATATCATTTAGGTGATATCGGGTTAATGGCATCTAGTAAGCTAGTCGAGATCCTAGAACGTCTAAACGGAAAAATTCATTTGATTAAAGGAAATCACGATGATTTAAACCGGAATTGTAAAGATCGGTTTGAATGGATCAAAGATTATTACGAATTAAAACTGCCTGATCCAGGTTCGGTAAATAATCAATTAATAGTTATGATGCATTATCCTTTAATGACCTGGAAAGGAAAATATAGTGGTTCTTATCATTTATTTGGACACTCCCATGGAAAACTAACAAACTTCAATAGAAATACTGCCTTAGATGTAGGAGTAGACTGTCATGATTTTTATCCTATTTCTTATGAGGAAATGAAAACAATAATGCAAAATAAAGTTTGAAACTTTACAAGCCTAGTATTCGTAATTACACACCCCTTATTAAAAAAATCCCAACCTGAACACAGCGTAAAGCAAATTATCCCAAGTTTAACATGTCGTAAGTGTTTATTGATAACAGCTAAAAACAATAATTCGGATAATATGCTCTTGTTTGTTTCATTCTTTATTTGAATTTTACTAGCGGTTTAGTTATGAGCAGTAGTGTTTTGAAGGGTGTAATTGCTTATATGTTTTGTTAGCAAATGTTCTTTTTTCAATAGTTGTTTCATTACCGATTTCGCCCTTATCAAATTCACTATAGACCAGTTTTATTTTATGTAGGATAATAGATGTTACTTATGTCAACCTAATTCTAGTTGCTTTTAATTTAATGGAAGCCAAAATGGAACTAAAAACTAATAAACATATATTTAATATCAAGAAGAAGTATAAAACTATATAACTATAAAACACGGCGCCTTTAATATCTTTATGTTTATTGAAATATTCGTAAACAGTAATTGAGTCAGTTTCATGAAAAAAATTAAAAATACTGCCATACAATTCTATTTTTTCGGATAATTTAGGAGTTTGATATAAAGGAAGAACGACAGCACCATAGTCATCCTCTAACACTAACCTGTTCAAATAGTGGAAATAACAAAAAAGAGAAATTAGGAATAATGTTGCAATTCCAATTATAATAAGATTAATTTTTTTAATTGACAACTTTGATAACATTACCCTATTAATTAGAGTTAATACAACAACCATGAATGCAGTAAATTGAGCAACAACTAATAATAATGACTTAAAGTCATCAGTTGGGGGAAGTAATTTACTTTCGGTTAAAATTAAATAACTTGGTAGTAGACTTACCAATCCGGTTATTCCTAATATCAATTTACTTAGTTTTTTCATTTATTTAGATTAATAAACATGGTGTTTTTACGATTCTTTAGAATAACAAATTTCTTTTTAAATATTTTTCCATTAAAGATAATTATTGCCATATACTTCCTTGCAATAGCTCTAAATGAAACATTATCATTACATATCCAAAAATCATCACTAGACTCTAAGAATTTGATTAGATTTTCACCATTAAATTTAGAAATATAAGAATTCCAATCATCAATTTTCACTAAATACTTATCGGCATTTTTGGGTTCTGTTAAAATAAATATGTTGTCAACGTAATCATAGCCAAGTGGCTCCCACATACCTGACAATTCAGCATCCATTATTGGAGTAAGTACTATTTGTATTAAGCCTTCACGATTATCAATAGAACCCAATGAGATATTTCCTAAAGTATTTTTAGTGTTTAAGATCAATTCTTTTGAGATTAATAAGGCATTTGAAATGCACTTATCATAAACTTTTTCAGGATAGTTATTTAATCTATATCCTGAATTTATCTTAAGACTATAATCTAATTTGACCGTTTCTAATGATATATTTAACACCTTTAGTAGTAACTTCCCATTTTTTGAAATTCTTCTTTCGGACTTATTAAATAAATTTTTATTAGGTATTTCTAAAAGTATCCTTCCACGATCAATCCTTAAATATTCGACTCCAAGTTGACGAAGACGTCCAGATAGATTCCTCATATCTAATCTTAAAAGAGAATCGTTAGTTTTTACTTCCTCATGAAGTTCATCAAAGAAATATGAATGATTTTTATTAACGATTGTATCTTGGGAAGATAGATTTTTAGTTATAAACAAAAAGAAAAAAAATATTTTATAAAATTTCATATCAAATCGTTATTGATAAGTATTTAGAACAATTTCTAGAGTGAATATCAACGGATCAAAGTAAGTTTTCGACTGATCTCTACTAATTTAATAAATAAATAGAGACTAACTGATTGATTATTAATACTTTTTTTAGATTTTCAATTTTTACTTGCAGAAATTCTTTTTCTTTAATCATCTTATCGGTTATTTGAACTTTAAATTATAGTAGGGTCTCCACCCCAACCTTTAAGATTTTCGTTCTTTATTTCTTGTTCAGTTTGAAATCGTATAGTGTTTGAATGCAAAGGAAATTCA
This sequence comes from Aquimarina macrocephali, assembly GCF_051627225.1. Lineage (NCBI taxonomy): Bacteria > Pseudomonadati > Bacteroidota > Flavobacteriia > Flavobacteriales > Flavobacteriaceae > Aquimarina > Aquimarina macrocephali. The sequence goes on along the minus strand of NZ_CP151795.1, from coordinate 291,043 downwards.
TTAATGCTACCATCTTCTAATTCTACTATCGCAACTTGTTCTGGACTCTTACTCCATTTATTTATTCCATCGAACCATTTGTGAAAAAATCCAACATATTCTTTTAACGGTTTTTCGATATCTCTAGATTCAGTTTCTTTTTCCTTTATGAAGACTTTTCTTAATTCGTTATTCATAATAATGTATTAGTTTTAAGAGTTAGTATTTAATAGGTTTATTGAACTTTATTTTCTTACAAATTCATCTTCTTCAACTTTATACTCATTTTCAGAAATAGTGGAATTAAAGCTTAAATAATTTCGAGCATATGACTTTGTTATTGGTCTTTTATCATAGACCACATTAAGAACTTCTTCTAATGTCACCTTCTCTTCTATATTCAATTTATCAAAATTATTTTTTACGTATTTAATAAAATCATCTTTCAAATGATTAATTTCTCTAATCAAATAGTTAGGATAATTCTCTTTTAAAAAGTACTCTCTTCCAGATTTTTTACAATATGCATAACCAAGTTCATTTTGTAAGATTTTGAAAACCTCTAACTGTAGATTATCTATTACCAATTTTAGTCCTTTTCTATAAGTTTTCATTAGCCTAACGGTTGATAAGAATTTAGTATGATATATTTTTTTCAAATGGTTCGCCAAAAGGGATCTTAGAAATTTCCTTATTTAAAAAATCCAAATATTCCGACAATGCAATCTCCTTAGAATAAAATACCAATAAAATAGCTAAGGATAATTGTTTCGGCCCTGATCCGTCATACCCCCAAGAAAACCCAGTAGGAGAATGACACTTTAGTTTTAAGGACTTTTCTAAATTTAATTCTTTTCCATTGACCCAGATTTTGCTTGTTCTTGGATCTCCTTTTAATTTGAATCTTGCCATTGGTTTATTGAACTTTATTAAGATATTCTTTTATAACTCCAGTTTTCTTTAATAATGGATAAGCTACCTATTTTAATCTGATACTTGTGTTCTACAGTTCTCTTAATCTCATCTGAAGATGGTTCTTCAACTTCACTAATAACTTCTAGATTCATTCCTTTAAGAATTTTTCCTGAAGTTTTTAAACAAACTAATCATATAATATCATATTATCTATTTGTTACTTTAGTTATCAGGATTCTTTGATTTTTGATCTTCAAAAATTACTTTGTCATTTTCTAATATTGAACTGCGTAACTTAAACCATTCAGCAGCTTTAATCAATGTTAATGTTTCAGATGGTATACTATCATAATTTTTCATTAAATCCCTCAATTCAGTAACATCCTCATTTCGCAAAATAAAACTGCATGATTGATTAATTTTATTTGGTAATGCCCCTGATTTCCCTGCGACCATACTAAATTTTTGCATTTTTTTATAACTAATCGAATTTCCGTATTCTAAAACAATTCCCTTTAGGGCATATGAAAATAGTTTTTCTTCTTTTTTAGTACTAAACACAATATTGTAATCCGTAAGTTTCCCTGAGTTATGATCTATTAAATTAACATCTAAAATGTACTTGTTAGAACTTTTATAAGAATTACTTACAACTAATGATACCTCATTTAACTTATGAATTTCTTCCAATGCAAGATATTTATGCATTTTCGGTAATTGATCATAAAAATTATCAAAACGCTTTTCAAGGTTAGAACTTTTTTCTATCGATGTATGAATCGAACCATTCATATTAAAAAGAGTCACTCCAATACCAGTTAATCCCGCAAGAATTAAACCGTTAAAAATATTTTTCCTCACTTTTTTATTCATCAGTTTATTGAATTTTTAATTTCATTTTTTTTTTAAAATTGCGTTTAAAAATGTTTACTGTAGTAATCATAATCTCCTCCATAATATTTAATGAAAGTCTCTTTGGAATAATAAATCCCTCTTATCTGTGATGTACCCATTCCTTCTTTTATCATAAAGAGTGAATTACCTGTAAAGTCAATAAAAACTGGTCTTTCCACGTCCTTCCAGCTTTTACGCGGATTTTTCCACTTGAAGAACTCTCCATTTTTTTCTTTTGTTATTTTTGGCCCCATTATCAATCGTACTAGTTCTTCTGTATTATCAATGAATTCTTCATAGCGCTTATCGTCCCAGTATCTTTTAGGTGTAAGGTTGTTTTTAAGTTTCTCTCCATTAATTAACCATAACATTTGTTCACCGTAGAAATTTTCTCTCTCTTTGATTGTATATTTTTTTATTGGGGAATTCTGTAACTCAATAACAATACCTTTTTTAGTCTTAATATCCGCAATATGCTTTTTACCTTCTTTAGTAATTATTTTTTCGGTATTTTCTTTTCCAAAAGACATTTTCCAATGAAAGTGCCAATTTGTCTCTGGTTCGTACCAGGAATCACAGTTTTCTTTTTTAGAGTGTGCCCAATGCCAAACATTAATATCACCACATTTTGAAAATACCTTTTCATTACAAAAAGGACATATTCCTTCTGTATTTGGGATTGCTTCCTTCTTTTCATTTTTTACTATGGCCCAAATCATATTTAACTAATTTTATCCAATTGTAACTTTTATCGGTTTATTGAACTTTTAATTCACAAGTTAAATTTCTACATTGTAATATGGACAATCTTGTGTGGTCACCAGTTTATTATACCAATAACAACATTTTGGACCAGAACAGGCATAACCTAACTTTGACTGATTTTCAACATCTCGTTCTTCCGCAACTCGGCTAAATTCAGTATTTATCGTTACAGCTATCTCTGGATTATATCTACTGCCATCAGGTAGTCTTGATTTAAGAACACATGTTTGTTCATTATTTAAATTTATACACATAAGTTATTTATAGTTTATTTTCAGATAAAAGTTATCGGTTTATTGAACTTTTAAGATTCTATTTGTTTGTATTCAGGAAAACCTACTAATTCAGCATGTCTACTGTTTGTAAAACAACAGTTATACGGATTAGAAGATACTCCAAGTTTTGGTTTATCATTAACATGAGAATTATTATAAGTTTCATAAAAGGAGTTATTTATTTAGCCTCTTGCCTTAGGATCAATGATTTTAAGATTACAATTTCTACCTTTTAATAAATGAACGTACATAATTTTATCGATTTATTGAATTTTTATAAAGAGTATACCATAAAAGGGATTTATATTTTTTTCATTTTAAAATTTCTATTTCGCTCTCATCAAACCAGCCATATTTTAAAGCACTGTTTTTTATGATTCTTGGATTATCTGTATAAGCAATAATGGCAAGGCTTTCTTTGGCCCGGCTACATGCAACATAAAAAAGTCGCTTTGTTCTATCAATTCCTGTTTCCTGTCCTTCGGTGATATTTTTTTTATCTCTATCTGTAAGTTCCTTTGATCCAAATAATTTATCATAACTAAACATAAAACCTCTTGCTTCTTCATCATCAATAACTACCATTACTCTAGGATATTCTAATCCTTTCACTCCTTGATGAGTCGCAAAAGCTGAATCTTGAGAAAGATAGATGTTATAATTTTCAATTTGTGAAAAAGGAGTTTGAAGTACAACATCCCAAGCATTTATAACATCATCTTGATACTCATCTTCTTGACCCTCTTTTTTGATGTTAACATCGATATTTGTCTTTTCCTCTTCAGTTCTTGCTAAAATCAGATTGAGAACACCAGGTATAGGAAATAAGCCTGTTTTTTTAATTACTTCTAGTACCCTTATAAGTTGTGGATCTGCTTTTTCATTCCAAAGTCCTAGTAATTCATTAACACCTTCATTAATTGATGAGATATATTTAATTTGATCTTTTGAGGCCTCGATTGCTTTATTTTGGAATAAAGGTGATGAACGTTTTATAATCTTAGCCATAGAAAATTTATCATCGTTTCTATAGGCTTCTAAAAGTGGAAGTATCGTTTTGCCAAACAAGTTTAGCCCAGAAAGGGAACCATCTAGCAAACTTGTTTTTATTTTATCTACTTTATATAATGGTTCAAATAGCTCGAAAAACCCCATTCTATTAGCGGCCATATGATGCTCTAGTATCAGAGTCTTAAAATTTACAATATCTACATTACTCTTTTCTGCTTCATTATTTCCCAAAATCCATTGAACGTCCTTTGTGATTTCTGACATTTTTTGAGCTACCTTGCTCTCAACTAATGCTTTGTCAAGAGTTCTGTCGCTTACAAATAGTCTAACCGTTCCGTCTGCTTTTTCTATTCTTGGTATTTGTTTCTGACCGTCAACATCTTTACGAATTTCATTAATTAGTTTTATGATACGTTTGTTTGAACGATGATTCATTTTCTTTGCAGGTTGCAGCCAATCAGAAGGTAGATTATTTCCTAAATCTTGTTTTCCGTCTGCATAAATACGTTGCATTGTATCACCAAAAAGCCCTAGAGAGAATGACTCTTTTTTATTTTTCTGAAGTTCAAAAAAGGCATCAATCAATTCTTTCTTAGTATCCTGGCTTTCATCAATGAATAATACAGGGAATTTTGACACAATAATATCTTGCATTAAGGCTTTGGACTCCACAAAATGTGCTGTGATGTTTATAACCTCACTATGATTTAGAGAAGCCTTTGAAATATTATCTCCATTTGGATTATAGATAAATTGATGAATTTGCGAGAGGGTACTCAGCCTTTTTTCTTTTGATTCAATTTTCCGCGCCCTATCTATCGAAGTTTTATTAGCTAAGTTTCTACTCTTTGATTGAGCTTCTTTCAAATCATTTAAGTCATTTTGTAACTCTATTTTAAGCCATTCCTTAATATCAATAGTCAATGGTTTAATTAATTCCCAGGCGAAGCTATGTATAGTACTTACATAAAATATAGGATCAAATTCCAATCTGTGCTTGATTTCGTCTGCTGCAGCATTGGTATAAGTTATGATAGCTATTTTTTGGTTGAATAACTTGTATTCATGACCAAATTCAATTTTAAATCGAGACAACACATTAACCAATGAACGTGTTTTACCAGATCCGGCACCTGCAAAAAGGAAGAAACTTTTTGGACTTGAAGGGTTAATACATTGAAATATTTCAGTATCGACGGAATCATCAATGGTGTTACCTTTTTTCATATTACTATATCTTTGGATTAATTAATCCTGTTTTCTGAGAGATAAGTTTTGTTTCAAGCCAGCGCAGACCTTCTTCGATATATTTTGGGGTTTTTAGTTTATTAGGTTCTTCAAAAAAGAAAAGCTCTAAAGCAAATTCAGCTTTTTTTGCATTCTTGTCAGTTATGTGATCATACATAGCTTGTGCAGAAATATTTACATCTTTTTCTAAAGCGGCACTTACCATTTTCTTTAATAGACCAGTCGTTTTTTTTAATGCTTCGAAAATCACCTTGTTTTCCAAAACTAAAGCGTCTTCAAATGTATAAGGATGAACAGTAACATCTGTTTTACCGTCATTTATAATAACTGCTGTTTGATAAGCTACTTTAATAGGAAGCTTACTATCTTCTTTTTTCTTGTTATGTAATGCAAGTAATTTGTCTAAATCTTTCTCTCTCGGAATCCACGTTTTTAAGGTGCTATTGCCTGTTTCGTAACCTTTGCTTAATTCTGGTCGAACTTTTGACCGATTGGTGCTTGGGTTAATCGAATCAAGATCAGTCACAATTAATGTAATAACACCTAGGTTTTTAATAAATTCCTTTAGTCTATGAGCGTGACTTCCACCTATCTCTATAATAGATATATAGCAGTTATTGAGTTTTGTATGGTGCTTGATGAAATAGGGTAGTAGCATTCTTTCTGCTGGTCCTTCTACCAAAATAACTGCATCTGCAAAAAACAAATTACTGTGAGTAGTTTTTAAATATCTAATAGCAAATCTAGTTGTGTCATCGTCAGTGCCAAAGGTTGTTGAAAGGTTGACCACCGTAGAAGTATTGATAGTTTTACTATCTGTTATGTTTCTTTTGAAATATCGTAATGATGTAAAATCAATCTCGTGAGCCACGTGATTAGAATGAGTACTTATTATAAGTTGTGTTGAAAAATTATTTTTATCTTTCAGTTCTTTGTGATTTCTTAATACTTTATAAGCTTCTTTAATGAAAACCTGCTGTACTTGGGCGTGCAGATGTGCTTCCGGTTCTTCAATTAATACAAGATGAATTGGTTCAAAATGTATTTCAGTATCTGTTTCATTTAAACTTTTACCTACTTTCATCCATTCATCTCTAAATCTTATAATTTTGAAAATCATTGAAATAAGATTCTGGTATCCTAATCCATTATATTTCTCCGGTAAGGACAAGCTAGAAAATCCATCATCTAAAGAGTATTGAACAGAAGAATCATGTTGAAGACTATTTACTGTATTAATCTCACTACTTAATTTTATATTTGGATTACCAAAACCAGGGTAATTGAGCAGTCCAAGTTCATCCAAGGCTGGTTTAAAACTCTTCCCCAGATTTTCATCAAAAGTTTTCTTAGCCTCGTGTACTTGTTTTAAAGCAGCAACATCAGCTTTTGTAGGATTCACATTAGGGTTTAGATGCTTATCATAGTAACTACGAAGTTGATTTGATAGGTTTTTAGAGTTACCAGTTTCTGGAGTGTCAGAATTTGCGTCGGTAAAACCTCGTTGTGCATTGATAATATCAACCTTGATTAATTTATTAAGTGTTTCGCCTTCTATAGCTAGGTCCACTTCACTTAGGTGTTGAGGACTATCTTTAAGATCTGGATCTAACAAATATGTTTTTACAGTGAAAAATTTACTTAATTTTCTATCTAAAAAATCCCACATATTTTTTGGCCATAATTTGAAAGTTGACTTTGAGTCAACGGGATTTTTTTTTCCGAAAATATCTTTAGCGTTTTTACAGACTGTTGAAAATTCTTTATATAGCTCTTCAATATTAGAGGGCTCAAGCCTTAATCTCACGCCTAACAATCCACCTTTCCAATCTAAAGTGGGAATGATATGACTTATGTGTTGTAATTCGTTATTTTCAATATGTAACCATAGATCTAACGTAGGGAGTTCAGGTTCCCAGTCTTTTATTGTTAAATCAATTTTAGTTAGATCTTTTTCCTTTAACCACTTTTCGCCAATAGCATTAATAGTATTCCAATTAGACAATGTAAAATCTCTGGTATTGAACTTTTGTTTTGTTTTAAGAAACAAAATCAAGGCATCCATAGCAGATGTTTTACCACTATTATTGGCACCTACAAAAACAGTCTCTTGTTTTGAAACGTCAATTCTACAATTTTTAAGTTTTCTGAAATTTTGAATATGGAGAAAGTCTATAACCATTTTAAAATCATTATATAGTTTTACAAAACTTTAATACTTCCCGCGACTTTATATTATGCATAACCTATAAACTCCGGATATATTTTTTGTTTTTAATAATTGTTTTACCAGTCAGAGCGTTTATCGATTATTGTACTTTTAATTTTGCAATTACAACTAATTTATAATTGTGATATGATTGTATTAACCCGTCCTTCTAAATCATCAAAAATATCAATGTAATCTTTATTTATCGAATCTTTTCTGCTAACTTCAAATACAGGAATAAGCATAAGAGCTCTTTCTTTCATCATAACAACAGATTCTTTATTTGTTTTATTCATCTTATTAAAGTCCGTTTCCAAATTTTCGACAATATTTATTATTTGTTTAATACTTTCTTTCATTTTAAGAGTAATTATTTAGTCGTTTTATTAAACTTTTTAATATTTGTTATAATCAACAGTGTTAACAAAGCCACACATATTACATTCAATTAAAGGCCCTTCTTCTATTTTATAAACAAAAACCCCATACCCAGAATTGATCTGGATATAGGGTAATTAACATTTTTACGTTGCTTCTAAATTAGTGAAATTTATTTAATTCTAGTTATTTTTTTTCTTTATTCAGCTTTTCTATATAGTCAGTTTACTAAATTTAGTTTTCGAAACTACCTCTGTGTTTTTTCAATTAATCTATAAAAGATTAAGCTAAGTGTTTTAAAAACATAAAAAAAAGGCACCTAAACTAGCACCCATAAATAGAAAACCCCATAATCATTAATGATTTGGGATTATTCTGTGGAGTCGGAGGGATTCGAACCCTCGTCCAAACAAGTAATACAATAGCTTTCTACACGTTTAGTTTTTGTTTAATTTTCGTCGATAGGAAAGACCAAAAACCGCCAACTTATCGCTTATTCTCAATTAAGTTTCGAAATTATATCAAGATCCTATAATTTCTAGGCCTATTTTTACGATACTCAAAACCAAACGCCATAAACCAAGGCTTTTGAAGAGTATCCTGCTTGTCTACCTTGTAGACCGAGGCATTATCCTACTAAAATTCAGATTATGCAGCTAGGGCGTAGTTATTCTCGCCGTTTAAAAAAGTGAAATATGATATTTACGAGCTATATCTCAGCGCTCGACGTGCTTACTACTTTATTAATCTCGCTGTCAAAACCAGTCGACCCCAGTAGTATTTTCCGAAATTTGATCATTATATTTCTTTTTAAAACAGAATCTGTTTTCAATTTGATCAAAAATACTTTCGGGCAGCAAATATAATCATAATTATCATATATTTACCCTCGTTTTTTTAGTACAAAATTTATACCAATTCATATGACTAAGTTCGGTGTCATTAAAGAACGAAAAAACCCGCCAGATCGTCGTGTAGTTTTTTCGCCAGATGGCCTAAAATCAGTAATGACCAAATTTCCTAAAGCTTCTTTTATTGTAGAACCTTCTAGTGTTAGAGTTTTTAATGACTCTGAATATGAAAAAGCTGGCTTTGCAGTTTCTGATGATTTATCAGATTGTGATGTGTTACTTGGTGTAAAAGAAGTACCTATTGCTGCTTTATTGCCTAATAAAAAGTATTTTTTCTTCTCTCATACAATCAAAAAGCAAACGTATAATAGAGATTTACTTAATGCTATCCTTAAAAATAATATAGAATTGTATGATCACGAAGTTATCGTTGGTCAGAGTGGTTTTAGATTAATTGGATTTGGGAGATATGCAGGGATCGTTGGGACATACAATGGGTTTAGAGCGTGGGGAATTAAGTATGATACTTTTGCCTTGCCTAAGGCCGAAACACTTAACGATCAAAAAGCGTTAGAGTCTGAATTATCTAAAATCAAACTACCAAATATAAAGATTGTACTTACAGGAAATGGAAAAGTAGGAAGCGGGGCCAAAGAAATTCTGGATGCCATGAATATTAGAGAAGTTTCTGTAAATGAATATTTGAATACTACATTTGATGAACCCGTTTATGTTCAAATCGATGTGTTGGATTATAATAAACGCAAAGATGGTCGTACTATAGATAAGGGTGATTTTTATACAAACCCACAAGAATATGAAGGAGATTTTATGCGATTTGCAAAAGTGAGTGATATGTATATTGCTGGTCACTTTTTTGGAGATGGGGCACCTTTTATTTTTACAAGAGAGGAAGCAAAATCCGAAGATTTTAATATCAAATTAGTGGCAGATGTTTCGTGTGATATTGATGGGCCTGTTGCTAGTACAACTCGATCTTCTACAATTGCAGATCCGGTTTATGGATATGATCCGCAGAGCGAAACAGAGGTGGATTTTAAAGATCCAAAAGCAATAGGAGTTATGGCTGTTGATAATTTGCCCTGCGAATTGCCTAAAGATGCAAGCGAAGGATTTGGAGAAATGTTTTTAGAACATGTAATCCCTGCTTTTTTTAACGATGATAAAGATGGTATTCTCGAAAGAGCAAGAATGACCAAAGACGGAAAACTGACAGAAAGATATAGTTATCTTCAGGATTATGTAGAGGGTAAAGAATAATTTTAATAAATAGATCAATACAATATGACAACTCAAGAGCTGGTTGCCCAAATACATGCAAAACAATCATTTTTATGTATAGGATTAGATGTGGATTTAAATAAAATCCCTAAGCATTTATTGGATAAAGAAGACCCTATTTTTGAGTTTAATAAAGCAATTATAGACGCAACACACCATCTCGCTGTGGCCTATAAACCTAATACTGCTTTTTATGAAGCGTATGGTATTAAAGGATGGAAGTCTCTGGAAAAAACGATTATCTATTTAAATGCAAATTACCCCGAGATTTTTACGATTGCAGATGCCAAACGTGGTGATATTGGTAATACAAGTACAATGTATGCCAAAGCTTTTTTTGAAGACTTAGCGTTTGATTCGGTTACTATTGCTCCTTATATGGGTAAGGATTCTGTAGAACCATTTTTGGCATTCGAAAATAAACATACGATACTTCTTGCGCTAACCTCTAATCAGGGAGCTTTTGATTTTCAAACAAAAGATGTAGAAGGAAAAGAACTGTACAAGCAGGTATTAGAAGTTTCTAAATCATATAAGAACTCTGAAAACTTAATGTATGTGGTTGGAGCAACGAAAGCTGAGTTTATTGGACAAATTAGAAAAATTATACCGGATAGTTTTCTTTTGGTTCCTGGTGTAGGAGCACAAGGCGGAAATTTACAAGAAGTATGTAAATATGGATTGAATGATCAGGTAGGATTGTTAATCAACTCTTCAAGAGGTATTATATATGCTTCAGACGGAACCGATTATGCCGAAGCAGCAGCAAACAAAGCATTAGAACTTCAAAAGCAAATGGAAAATATCCTGAAATAAAAAAAAGGAACAAGAATAGTGTATACTCTTGTTCCTTTCCAAAAGGATAGAATTAACGCCAATTGGCGTTAAAAACGTGTTTTGCATACCCATAAAGTCCGTATGCAATAAAAATAATGAAAAATGGCATTATGCCATAAAAGATGATGTTTGGTAATATTGAATTCATAGCCCCAAAAATTTTAATATTAATGTCTCCTAAGGTAAGAAGATGTTTTCTAAAATCCTATTTTTAAATATCTAATTACTAAGTATTTATGATTTTTTTATGATTTTTGAAAATTATTAAAAGTAACACAACCAGCGTTATGATATGTATAGATCAATTAGGTAGGAGAATAGAATTTTTAAAACCTCTAAGACGTATTATTTCTTTGGTACCTTCGCAAACCGAGTTATTAGTTTCGTTAGGATTATCGGATAATATTGTTGGAGTGACTAAATTTTGCGTTCACCCAAAAGCGATAAGAAGTCAAAAAGTTATTGTAGGGGGTACCAAGAAAGTCAATTATGAAAAAATTAAAAAACTAAACCCAGATATTATCCTTTGTAATAAGGAAGAAAATACAAAAGAGATCGTAGCGCACTTGCAAGAAGAATATCCTGTGCATGTTTCAGATATTTATTCTATCTCTGAAGCTTTAGAAATGATTAAGCAATACGGAGAGATTTTTAACAAAAAAACTGAAGCAACTACGCTTATATCTAAAATAAGATTAGAAAAAGAATCTTTTGATGATTTTGTGTCTACAATGCCCCAAAAACGAGTGGCATATTTTATCTGGAAGGACCCCTGGATGGTAACCGGTAAAGATACATTTGTAGATCATCTGCTAAAAGCAAATCGTTTCATAAACGTTTTTGATGATAAAGATCGTTATCCAGAAATATCAAAAGAGGAACTTAGCTCAATACAAGATTTGGATTTGATCATGTTATCTTCAGAACCATATCCTTTTTCAGAAAAGCATATTGATGAACTAACAAGTATATCCAATGCAAAGGTCATTTTGGTTGATGGAGAGTATTTTTCGTGGTACGGATCTCGCTTAGCCCAGGCTTTTTCATACTTCAAAACACTGCATGAAGTTTAAAATAAACCTATACTTTTTTATGAGAATAAATAATAAACTTCAGTAGGTAATTAGACAGATATCAATTAGATAGATTGTCCCTCGATTTCTTTTATCTGGATTAAGATTTTATCAGCTTTTTGATGAAGTTGATCACTTTTGTTTTTATCTGTAAGTGCTAATTTATAAGCACTCTTCATTAATTTACAGTAGGTGTACTGTAATTTTTGCAATTCAGTTTTGTTCTTTAACCAGACAAACATTTCTCTTCTCTTATATTTATAATGCAAAGATACTGGATAATAGAAAGGAGGTTTCTTAAGGATCAGTTAAGGTAGCCTAAAATTGTGATAAATGTAATAAACCTCTTAACTATTGATTAAGAGGCTTATTTAAGATTTTATCGATCTTGTAGAGCAAATACTCGTCGCAATAAATCGGTTGTTCTGGAGCTAAGCTTAGTCCGAATGTCTTTTTCTTCTACTGCAATCATTGCATACACTCCTTTAAGAGCTTCACCCGTTACATAATCTGTTAGATCCGGGTTTACATTATTGGTGAGCGGTATTGAATTGTATTTTGTGATAATATTAGACCAAATTTTATCTGCACCTACTTTAGAAAACGATTTGTTAATTACAGGATTAAACTTTTGGTATAGTTGGCTTCGCGTTTTACTCTCAAGATATTGAGTAGCTGCCCTGTTATTACCTAGCAGTATTTGTTTGGCATCATTAAATGTTATTTGTTTTACAGCACCTACGAATATAGGTGTTGCTTCTTTTACAGCATCTTCTGCAGCACGATTAATTGCTTTTAGTCCTTCATCTGCAAGTTTGCTTAATCCAATATCTCTTAACGTCTTATCTACTTTTCGTAACTCTTGCGGAAGAAGAATTTTAACAAGTTGGTTTCTATAAAAACCATCTTTTTGGGTAAGTTTTGTGACTTGCTTATCAATACCATTATCTAAAGCTTCTCTTAATCCATTAGAGATATCAATATTGCTTAATCCAAAACCTCCGGTGGTCTGCGGAAGGTTATTTACAACTTGTTGTAACTCTGCACAACTTGATAATAAAAAGATAGCGAGTATAATAAAAATTTGTTTCATGATTTCTTATTAGATTTGAGATTGTAATTATATGTAATGCACTATTATAATTAAGTTGATATTCAATCATAATTATGTATTGCGAATTTTATCTAACCTTTAAAATTAATAAATGTAGCCAGATGAAATCAAATTTAATTTTTTTAATACTATCTACTCTAATTATTTCATGTAAAAATGAAAAAGTATCGATAAAAAACCAATCTGTTCTACAAAATGAATTTGATCAGTATATTACTATATTAGGAATTGCACAGGACGGAGGGTTTCCTCATATTAATAATACAAATGAATACGTAGCAGTTCAAAAAGGCGAGGTTGATAAAGAATTGGTTACTGCATTGGGCGTGATTGATAAGAAACACCATAAAAAATTTATATTCGAAGCAACACCAGATATGCCAGAACAATTAGCAGTTTTGGATAATGAACATCTAAAAAATGATGCTATTATTGATGGCGTATTTTTAACGCATGCTCATATAGGACACTATACTGGATTGATGCATTTTGGCAGAGAAGCAATGGGAGCAAATAAAATACCTGTGTATGCAATGCCAAGAATGCAATCTTTTTTAGAAACTAATGGCCCATGGTCGCAATTGGTCTCTTTGAAGAATATAACCATTAAACCTATACAGGCAGATTCTACAATTGCGTTAACAAATGCGATACAGGTAATTCCTTTTTTGGTACCTCATAGAGATGAATATTCTGAAACGGTAGGATATAAAATTATCGGAAATAGTAAAAAAGCATTATTTATCCCAGATATTAATAAGTGGTCTCTTTGGAAGAAAAATATTGTAGATCAGGTTAAACAAGTAGATTATGCCTTTATTGATGCTACTTTCTTTCAAAATGGAGAAATCCCAAGACCAATGTCCGAGGTGCCACATCCTTTTATCGAAGAAACTATTGCTTTATTTAAAAATGAGTCAAAAGAAGTAAGATCAAAAATAATATTTATTCATTTTAATCATTCGAATCCCGTACTTCAAAAAGATTATAAAGGAAGAACAGCTCTGGAAAAACAAGGGTATCATTTTGCAAATACCAAGGATGTTTTTCCGCTATAAAAACTACAGTATTATTGTTATAAGTGATTGCTTATTTTGTTCTATTAGATCTTCATTGATTAGGAAAACACATTCTTTCTAAATATAAAAGCTATAAATATTAGTATTAAAATTTGAAACATAAAATCACTGAAAATGGGGGATGCTACTACTAAGTATCGTTTTATCTTTATAGATGATTTATAAAGTGAAAAACTATATATGTTTTGGAAAAATAACTTGAAATTGCCTATTACTTCAGAAGATAAAAAGTGGGTAGAAGAAAGTATTGCGTTTCTTGATGATAAGTTAAAAGGGCGAGAGGCGAAAATGGAAACCGTATTGCCAACTCATCCTTATTTTAGCAAGAAGTTTGAAGGTACGCTATCAGATGCAAAGTTTGTATTAAATCAGGTTATACAACTAATGGGGATAGAGGATATAAGTATCCAGTTGAAATTATTTAATGATGGGGCAGTAAAAATGGAAGATGGTAGTATTCTTACAACACCAGCCGATATCAATGGGAGATGGAAAGGTGCGGCAGGAATGTATCAAAATTTAAATGATGTTACTACGATTTTTATAGCCACCGATCAGCTTAACAACTTAGAAACTCTAGTTGCTACATTAGCTCACGAGTTATCGCATCAACTGCTTTTAGGAGAACAATGGATTAAGGATAATGACGAGTATCTCACAGATCTTCTGGCCATAGTATGTGGTTTTGGGATTTTTATTGGAAACTCTAAATTTAATTTTTCTTCAGAACAAATAGGAATTAGGAGTAACTGGAAAATGAGTGAACAAGGGTATTTACCAGAACAAGTTATTGCCTATGCGATGGCATATTTATCAATTAAACGAGGAGAATCTATTGACTATGCTAAATTTCTAAATAAAACTATAGCAAAATATTTCAAGCAAAGTATAAAGTATCTTAAAAAGAATGGTGTAACAGATTCTGTTTCGAATTCTGTAAAAGAAATTGAAACTTCACAAGAAGTTATAAAAACATCTACCGAGCATAAGGAAGATTTTTTGGAAGAGACACAACAGGAAACACCCGAAAATGCTAAAGAATTCAAAATAGATACTATTGAGGGAATAGAGAAGGTGTCTTTGGTAGAGGCTTGCGCTCAAGAAGATATTCTGTTAGTGAAGCATTTACTACAAATAGGAGTAGATGTAAATACTACTTCTAAATTAGGTTTTTCTGCGTTGAATATGGCAGTCATTAAGAATAATATCAAGTTAATACATATACTTCTTGATGCTGGAGCAGATATCAATCTTCAGAACACAGATGTGTTTGGTTTAGGTGAAACACCACTTATATCAGCGGTTAAGGAAAATAATGCAACTGTTATAGAATTAATATTAGATCATGGTGCAAATCCTAACACACCAAATTACTTTCATAAAACACCTTTGATGATAGCGGCACAAGAAAATGCTCTGGAAGCAGCAAAAGTATTATTAGAACATAAGGTGCCGATTGAACATGGAACCCACACCGGTTTATATACAGAAACACCACTATGTATTGCGGTTTTAAATAATCATACAGAGATGGTTACCCTTCTTGTACAGAACCGGGCAAAGACCAAACCACTTAGAAAATTACCACGACATAAGATTAATCCTAAAATGGTAAAGTGGCTAAAACAACGTAAATATTTATAAAAACCAGTATCTCTCGTTTTAAAGCGCTATATTTTGAAACAGAAATACATTTAAATAAGGGAGTTTTTCCTTTATGAAAAAACAACAGTTTTGTTATTATAGACCAGTAATTTTCTTTCAAGATGATGTTTAATAGCTCGAGATAATACAATTTTTTCGAGATCACGACCTTTAAGAACAAAATCATGAGCATTATGAATGTGCGATACACGCGCAATCTCTTGCTCAATAATAGGTCCGCCTTCTGGATCAGAAGTCACATAATGACTTGTTGCGCCAATGATTTTTACACCTCTTTCATAAGCAGAGTGATATGGCTTTGTTCCAGGAAAAGCAGGTAAAAAAGAACGGTGTATGTTTATGATTTTATAAGGAAATTGATCTATAAAATCAGAAGAAATAATTTGCATATATCTCGCCAGAACTACAAAATCAATGCTATGTTCTTTTAGAAGTTCTATTTGCTGTGTTTCAGCTTGCTTTTTGGTGTCTTTTGTTACCGGAATATGCTTAAATGGGATGCCAAAAGCATCAGCAATAGGCTTAAGATCTTCATGATTACTTATAATAATAGGGATGTATACTTTTAATTCTCCAGAGGCATATCTTCCCAAAATATCATAAAGACAATGATTGTATTTAGAAACAAAAAGAGCCATTCGAGGCTTCTTTTCTGTATTATACATTTCCCAATGCATGTTATAATTTTCTGCAACGTGTGTAGTAAAGGACTCTTTAAATAGCGCTAGTTTTTCTTCGTCTTCATCAAATTCGCATTCTAATCTCATAAAGAATTCCTTTAGTTCACGGTCTACATGCTGTTCTATGTATATGGTATTCCCTTTTTTGGCCAAAATGAAATTGGTGACTGTTGCTATAATTCCTTTTCTGTCGGGGCAATTAATTAATAGGGTTGTTTTTTTCATTATGACTTGTGTTTTCTCAAGACATAAACTTACTATTATTGAACTGATTTTAGTAATTGTTTTTTCTTAAGTTTTATGAATCAACCTTATTCTTTTATTGATTTTGGACTGTATTGCTTTGATCAATGTATGATTTTTAGAAAACTAACATAATAAGTATTAAATTTGAACTATAAATAATGAAAGCATTTGATAGGTTAAATAAATTATATAATTCTAAAAAAATAGTCCTTTTTGATGCGTATTTCGTAAATTAGCAGCACTAAAACCACTTTTTATTATCAATGGAACAAAAAGCACCATATACACCCAAGAATAAAGTAAGAATAGTTACCGCAGCTTCATTATTTGATGGACACGATGCGGCTATTAATATTATGCGCCGTATTATCCAATCTACAGGAGTAGAAGTCATTCACTTAGGTCACGATCGTAGTGTAGAAGAGGTTGTGAATTGTGCCATACAAGAAGATGCTAATGCTATAGCTATGACTTCCTATCAAGGAGGGCATAACGAATATTTTAAGTATATGTATGATTTGCTAAAAGAAAAAGGAGCAACTCACATTAAAATATTTGGTGGTGGTGGTGGAGTAATCCTTCCCGAAGAGATTAAAGAACTGATGGATTATGGGATTACTCGTATATACTCTCCTGATGATGGAAGAGAATTAGGGTTACAAGGGATGATCAATGACCTTGTAGAAAGGTCGGATTTTCCTATAGGAGATCAACTTAATGGAGAAGTAGAGCACTTAGTAGAAAAAGAAATTGGTTCTATTGCCCGAGTTATTTCTGCAGCAGAAAATTTTCCTGAAATAGCTAAGGATACCTTAGATCAAATACATATAAAAAATAAAACGTCAAAAACACCCGTGCTTGGTATTACGGGTACTGGTGGAGCTGGTAAATCATCATTAGTTGATGAGTTGGTTCGCCGGTTTTTAATTGATTTTCCTGAAAAAACAATCGGATTAATTTCTGTAGACCCATCTAAACGTAAAACAGGAGGAGCATTATTAGGAGATAGAATTAGAATGAATGCTATTAATTCTCCAAGAGTATATATGCGTTCTCTAGCCACACGTCAATCTAATCTGGCATTGTCTAAGTATGTGGCAGAAGCTATAGAAGTGCTTAAAGCTGCTGAGTTTGATCTTATCATTCTCGAAACTTCCGGAATCGGCCAGTCTGATACCGAAATCTTAGAGCATAGTGATACCTCTTTATATGTAATGACACCAGAATTTGGTGCAGCAACGCAATTAGAGAAAATAGATATGTTGGATTTTGCAGACCTGGTAGCCATCAATAAATTTGATAAAAGAGGCTCTTTGGATGCATTACGAGATGTAAAAAAACAATATATGCGTAATCATCAATTATGGGATATTCCACAAGATGAGTTACCAGTATATGGGACTATTGCTTCGCAGTTTAATGATCCGGGAATGAATACACTCTACAAGGCAATTATGGATAAGATTGTAGAGAAAACCGGAGTTGAGTTGAAATCTGATTTTCATATTTCTAAAGAAATGTCTGAAAAGATATTTGTTATTCCACCAAGTAGAACTCGATATTTATCAGAAATCTCAGAGAATAACAGAGCATATGATAAAACTGCAAACACCCAGGTAGAGGTTGCACAAAAATTATATGGTATTTATAAAACTATCTGTAGCGTTGCTAATGTCGATTCTATTGCTTTATCTAAGAATGGTATTGAAGAAGAGAGTCTTCAGAATATAAAAACCGAGGATAATGCATCATTTTTGAAGTTACTTTTAGCAGAGTTTGATAGAGTAAAACTTAATCTTGATCCTCATAATTGGGAAATTATTACAGGATGGGCTGTTAAGATCAAAAAATATAAAGATCCTATTTATTCTTTTAAGGTAAGAGATAAAGAAATTAAAATAGAAACACATACAGAATCTCTGTCGCATAGTCAGATTCCTAAGGTGGCATTACCAAAATATGAAGCTTGGGGTGATATCTTGAAATGGTGTTTACAAGAAAATGTACCAGGTGAGTTTCCTTATGCTTCGGGCTTATATCCTTTTAAACGTACCGGAGAAGATCCAACACGTATGTTTGCTGGAGAAGGTGGACCCGAACGTACCAATCGTCGTTTTCACTATGTGAGTTTAGGAATGCCCGCTAAGCGACTTTCTACTGCCTTTGATTCGGTAACACTTTATGGAAATGATCCTGATCAAAGACCAGATATTTATGGTAAAATTGGTAATGCAGGAGTATCGATTTGCTGTCTTGATGATGCAAAGAAATTATACTCTGGATTTGATTTAACACACGCCATGACTTCGGTAAGTATGACCATTAATGGTCCTGCACCAATGTTACTAGGTTTCTTTATGAATGCGGCGATCGATCAAAACTGTGAGAAGTATATTAAAGAAAATAACCTTGAAACCGAAGTAGCATCGAAAATCAAAAAAATATATACCGAAAAAGGAGTAGAACGTCCAGAATATCAAGGTGAACTCCCTGAAGGTAATGATGGATTAGGATTAATGCTTCTTGGTGTTACAGGAGATCAGGTATTACCCGCAGATGTATATAATGACATTAAAGCTAGAACTTTAAATACTGTTCGTGGTACAGTACAAGCAGATATACTTAAAGAAGACCAGGCACAAAACACTTGTATTTTCTCTACAGAATTCGCACTGCGTTTGATGGGAGATGTACAAGAATATTTTATTGATAAACAAGTACGTAACTTCTATTCGGTATCCATTTCTGGATATCATATAGCAGAAGCAGGAGCAAATCCGATCACACAGTTAGCATTAACATTGGCAAATGGTTTTACGTATGTAGAATATTACCTAAGCCGTGGAATGGATATTAACAAATTTGGCCCCAACTTATCCTTCTTCTTCTCTAATGGTATTGATCCGGAATATGCAGTTATTGGCCGTGTAGCACGTAAAATATGGGCAAAAGCATTAAGAAATAAATATGGAGCAAATTCTAGAGCTCAGATGTTGAAATATCATATCCAAACCTCGGGTCGATCATTACATGCTCAGGAAATTGATTTTAATGATATTCGTACAACACTTCAAGCTTTATATGCAATTTATGACAACTGTAACTCATTGCATACCAATGCTTATGATGAAGCGATTACCACGCCAACAGAAGAGTCTGTGCGTAGAGCAATGGCAATACAATTGATCATTAATAAAGAATTAGGATTGGCTAAAAATGAAAACCCAATTCAGGGATCTTTTATTATAGAAGAACTAACAGATCTTGTTGAAGATGCAGTATTGGCAGAGTTTGACAGAATCACAGAACGAGGAGGAGTGCTTGGAGCTATGGAAACCATGTATCAACGTAGTAAAATACAAGAAGAAAGCTTGTATTATGAAACGTTGAAACATAATGGAGAGTTTCCGATTATTGGAGTGAATACATTTTTAAGCTCTAAAGGGTCACCAACGGTAACACCTGGAGAAGTAATTCGTGCAACAGAAGAAGAAAAGGAGTACCAGATCACAATGCTAAACGAATTGCATAAAGGAAATGCTGACACTACTACAGAACTACTAAAAAACTTACAACAAAAAGCGATCAGTAATCAGAACATTTTTGAAGCTTTAATGGATGTATGTAAAAAATGTTCTTTAGGCCAGATTACATCAGCACTGTTTGAAGTAGGAGGGCAGTATAGACGAAATATGTAAGTTGCTTAACTCGTAAGAGCGAAGCATAATATAGAATCCTTTTAATAAAACCTCACAGGGATACTGAAACAAGTTCAGTATCCCTGTGAGGTTTTATTGTTTGTAGCATTAGACGAACTCAATTCAATACTCGATTTATTTAGGGTTTATCTAAGAAAGATTAATAATGATCAAAATTTCAATATCTTTAGACATGAGTAATACCATTTTAACTTTGAAATTGGTATAAAAATCTAATTCGTGTTTAGTACCATAGAATATACAGTAACTGCAATTGTGTGCCTTATTTCGGCAATAGTGATTCAACGTATTTTTAGCAAAGAAAAACTTCGTGGAGCTGATAAAAAAGCTATTCATGGAATCAAGTGGTTTGGACTGGCAATATTTGTTTGGGGTCTTGGAGCCTTGGTTAATTTGATTATGGTTGAAGGATTACAATGGCCTTCGACCAATAAAATCCTGATTTATTTTGGAGTACTGGTTTCTTTAGCAAACTCGTTGTTTATTTTATTATCTCTTCCTTCAATAGAACATCCTCAAAAACCTGGGATTGTAGTGCGACTGGTACAACGTTTTAGTGTTCGCGAATTTATAGGACTCTTTTGTGGTGTTTTAGGAATGATCACTTTTGTTTTTATCGCATCTTCCTATGGTAATCCCGAGATTAGTAATAATTTTATTTGGTTGATTGATATCCCTATTTCTATTTTGGTGGCTATTTCATTGCTGTATGAACTTAATAAAGCTTTTGTAGGAAGGCAAATGAGATTTATGTATTTGCCCACGTTTGCATTATTTGCCTTAATTGTAATCGCTGTTTCTCATCGTATGATACCGCAGGATAGAGTTTTACAATTTATTGATCAGCAATTCTGGGGAGTATTAGGTAGTATTACTGCTATTTCATTCAAATTTCTTTTTATTCTTTTATTTTCTATTCTTTTATACAGTTGGAAATTTCTTTCAGAAAAAGAACAACAGCAAAGCCTGGCTCAAAAACTGGAAATTCAAAAAGCTAAACTCGAAAAAGAAAAAGAACAATTACTATTGGCAAACGAAAGCCATTTGGATACGATCAAGACATTAAAAAATAACCTAAAAACGATAAAAGCAACATCAAAAATAGAACTTTCCGAAAGGCAAAAAGAAGTTTTAGGATATCTGGCGTATTATGGAAGCTATAAATCATATACCGAAATTGCCCAGGAAATGCACATTAGTACAGATGGATTTCAGACCCATATTCATCAAATAAAAAAGATGCTTAACATAAGCGGGACAGGGGGAAAAGAACAGTTGATTGCTTTTGCAAAGGCTAATAGTTTTCTTCAATATACTTCACTAAAAGATGATACGTAACCGTATGCTTAACCATTCTGGTCATAAATTTTGAATACTACTTAACCTTTTGTGGTGTGAGTTTTTAGAGCAATTTGCTTTAAAAATTTCACTATGTTATTTCTTTGTATTATTTCAGAACAAAATTTAGATGAAAATATCAATCGTGTTTTTGGTGATGCTACCAGTTGGTTTGTCGATGCAATTCTAGCCGAAATCCCAATCACAGAGACTGTAGGGATTCCTTGGGTGGTTGTAGTATTGATATTAGGAGCTGGATATTTTACACTGTATTTTAAGTTTATTAACGTAAGAAGCTTTTATACCGCAATACAAGTAGTTCGGGGAAAATATGATGCTGTAGAAAATTTGGATCACGATGGTTCTAGTGATTTATCTTCTGAAAGTGCTTTAGTAAAAGAAAAAAATACTGATGATGATGTAAATGGAGAAGTTAGCCATTTTCAGGCATTAACTACAGCTGTTTCGGCTACAGTAGGACTGGGTAATATTGCTGGTGTAGCAATTGCCTTATCTATTGGTGGTGCCGGAGCAACACTCTGGATGATCATTATAGGAGTGTTGGGGATGTCTTCAAAATTTGTAGAATGTACATTGGGAGTTAAATACCGGGAGGTGGATAGTGACGGAAAAGTTTTTGGCGGTCCTATGTATTATTTAACCAAAGGGTTAGGAGAAAAAGGCTACGCTAAATTAGGAAAAGTTCTATCTGTACTTTTTGCTATTATGTGTATAGGTGGATCGTTTGGTGGTGGTAATATGTTTCAGGTAAATCAGGCATTTAAATTGTTTGACCATGTGATAATTTCGGATAACTCAATGTTACATGGACAAGGTTGGGTGTTTGGAGTTATCATGGCAATATTGGTTGGTGTTGTTATCATTGGCGGAATCAAAAAAATAGCAAGTGTCACGGATAAAATTGTACCCTTTATGGTATTGATTTATATCGTCGCAGTTTTGATTGTTTTGGTATTGTACAGCTCTGCTATTCCGGCAGCATTTAGAGCGATTTGGGAAGGTGCTTTTCATCCTGAAGGAGTGATGGGAGGTTTTGTAGGAGTATTGGTTCAAGGGTTTAGGCGAGGAGCTTTTAGTAATGAAGCAGGAGTTGGTAGTGCTTCAATAGCCCACAGTGCTGTAAAAACACGTTTTCCTGCAAGTGAAGGACTAGTGGCATTGCTCGAACCTTTTATCGATACCGTAGTTGTGTGTACAATGACTGCTTTGGTGTTAATTATAACCGGGCAGGTAGATACAAGTACCGAAATTGATTTTGAACAAGGTGTTCTCCTTACTGCTTCTGCATTAGAGAGTGGTGTTTCATGGTTTCCGTATCTCCTCACAATTGCAGTATTACTTTTTGCTTTCTCTTCTATGATTTCATGGTCATATTATGGATACCAGGCCTGGAGTTATCTTTTTGGAAGAAGCAAACGCACAGAATACTTGTATAAGTTTATTTTTTGCTGTTTTACAGTAATAGGCGCTGCAGCTACATTAAATGCAGTTACAGATTTTAGTGATGCAATGATTTTTGCTATGATGGTACCTAATATGATAGGTTTATTTTTATTAAGCCCTAAAGTAAAAGATGAATTAATACGCTACAAAAAAAGTATTGCCGGAAGGATGAAATAATCAAAAAATATCATGAAATAAAAACCTATAAAAAGGACACTTTATAAACTCATCATCCAGGAACGTTGCAGATGTTTAAATTTTCTAAGCTCTTTACGCAATAGAATTAAGAATTCTTTTCCGTTACTTTCCGATTGTTCGAGACGCTCACAATTTTTATAAAGCCTATTGGTGATGTGTATTAGAGAAGTAGCATGCCTTATACGCTCATCTTGAAAGACTTGGTTTTCGGCTTTAATTATTTTAGGAGCCAGCGCATCTGATTGTCTTATGATGTCACCCGTAAAATAAATATGAGGATTCTCACTCCCGTTATTTTGTAATGTAGCCAAGTCATGAACAAGATAATTTGAAATGCTTCTCGAGAGTGTAAATATCTCAAGAGCTTTCTTGTATAATCTTTTATTTCGGGGCTGTAATCTCATATTAGTTTGTTACCTCAAAAATAATGTTATTTTCAGTATTTTTTCTTTATTATTTAAAGTTAAATGATTAATTTACATTAGTAATTAAGGACTTTTGTTCTTTTTTGCTTAAAAATGAAATTTTTGTAAATGGAATAATAATTAGAAGATATAGCTATATAAAATATAGAGTATAAAAGTATAGATAAGGATAGAAAAAAGACTCTTATGCAAATTCTAAATGATCATTAAAAAAATGAAAAATACACCAATGAAAATAGATGCCATAAACTGGGATATTCTAAAATGTTTGCAACAAAATGCAAGATTATCTAATACTGAGATAGGAAGAAAAGTAGGTTTAAGTTCTCCTGCAGTTGCAGAAAGGATAAAGAAGATGGAAGATTATGGAGTTTTAAAAGGATATATTGCCGATGTTTCATATACCAAAACGGGGTATCAATTAAAGGCAATAATCACGCTGCGAGCATTTATGGGAAGATTAAAACCATTTTTGATAAAAGTATCAGAATTTAAGGAAGTTATGAATTGTTACCGAATCACAGGTAATGAAAATATAGTTATGGAAGTAGTATTAAGAGATCAGATACATTTGCAAGAATTTATAGATAGACTTATTACTTATGGAGAAGTTAAAACACATATTATACTTTCTAATCTTATTGAGAATAATCCAATTACTGGTCATGCCGAATTTAGAGAATTAGATATCTAATTTATGGCATGAGATTTGATTATATCTATACAAAGAACAATCTTTATCTTGTGTGAGGACATTAGTATGGGGAACTAAAGAGAGTACAGGGAAAAGATGAAAAACGTCTGAAAGCATTCAGACGTTTTTTTATTGCTCTTATCCAGATTTCATTAAATTTATAGAATAATTATGCATCTTTTTGTGCTCGTTTTAGTCCTATAGATATATAATTATATTAAATCATAGCATTATGAAAAATAAAGAATGTACCTGCACGTGTTCAAGTTGCGCAGAAGGACAATGTTCTAACTGCTCCAGCATAGGATGCGAATGCACTGGATGTAGCTGTTAACAATAACTTCCCTATTTCTATTAAAAATAAAAATAGGGATATTTCTGTTTTGATTTATGGAAACTTCGGATCTTTGGAAAGCCTATCATAAAGACATTAGATTGTTTATAAAAAGTAAAGTGAAAAATGATCAAATTGTTGATGATTTAATACAAGAGACTTTTATAAAGGTACATGGTAATAAAAATAAACTTAGAGATCATTCTAAAATCAAATCCTGGCTATTTACAATTGCAAGAAATATAGTATATGATTATTTTAAAGAAAATAAACAAACTACAGATTTTATAAATGAACAAATATGTGAAGAGACCTATGCTGATCATTCTGAAAAAGATTGTCTCCCAGAATTAATAAATAGATTGCCAGAAAAATATCGAAACCCATTACTTCTTTCTGATGTGAAAGGTCTTAAGCAAAAACAAATTGCAGAACAATTAGAAATACCTTTGTCTACTGTTAAATCACAAATACAACGTGCCCGAAAAATGATCATACAAGGATATATGGATTGCTGTGACTATAAACTTAATGATAAAGGAAAATTAGTAGGAGAGACTAAAGGGAAGGAAAATTGTAAAATATGTAGATAAAAAGATATTAAAATACTGCTAAAAGCTATTAAGTGGTATTTTTTTTGTGTTATTTAGTTATAAAATCATTGTATTGTGTCAATATTATTTCTTAAAAAACATCTCTTTTTTGTTATACTTTGCATAAGCTTCATAAACTATGGGCAAAATACACTTACACTCAAAAAGGGCGTTGTTGTAGATTCTTTGATTATTCCTTCTACAGGTAATCATTTTAGTATTTATTTACCCAAATCTTTTGATTTAGATAAAAGTTGGCCCTTACTCTTGGGGTTTGATAGTTCGGGAAATACAGGGAAAACTGCGCAATTATATAGAGAAGCAGCTGAAGAGCAAGGATATATTGTAGCTATTAGTAATTTTCAGGAAGATCAAGAAGCGCAAAAAAGGGTAGAGTATGTATCTGATTTTATGAGCTATATTTTTTCTCTTTTTCAGATTCAAAAAGGAAGAGTCTACATTGCGGGGATACAGGAAGATGCAAAACAGGCAAGTTTACTAGCTGCTTTATATCCTAATGAAGTGTTTGGGGTAATTGCAATAGAAGATACTTACTTCTATGATTCGAGAATAAGAATTAAAAAAAACTTCTCTTATCGAGGTATTGTAAGTATCGACAATTATAGGTACCAGGATTTTTTCAATATTAAAAAATACTTAAAAAGCAGAGCAGTTCCGGCTGATGTCTATGTATGTGAGAAAGATTCTGGATTACTACTCAATAAACATATTAAAAAAACACTATCTGATTTTACATTGCACGCAATGAATAAAGGAAGGATGCCAATAGATTCTATTTGGGTTCGAGGTTTATTTCAGAAAGAAATGAAACAAGTAGAATCTTATCAGGATAAAGGTAGATTCTTAAATGCTTTTAATGAAGTAAAACGTATACGGCTCAAATATGGCGTTTTTTTTAATACTAATTATCTAAAAGAAAAACAGAAAGAAATTAAAAAAACTAAAGCGTATAAACAACAGAAACGACTAGAGACAAAATACCTGAACATGGAAAGTTTTCTTAGAGAAGCATATTTACTTTCTATGGAGGAAGATATAGGAGTAAAAGAGTTCGAAAACCTGGGGTGGTGGAAATATCAAATGTCAGAATTAGATACCTTGATTTTAGGGAAAGAAAAACATGCCCGTCATATGGGATATAGAATGAAAGGTTATGTGAGATATCTGGTTGATAGTTATAAAAATGAACTTCCTGAAAAAGAAGAAAACCTGGAAGAAAATTTATTCCTTAATATATTGAGTACCATAGTAGATAAAAATGATTTTGAATCTTATCGAAAAATAATTTCATTGAGTGCCCAAGATCAGGATAATGAAACAGCTTTGTTTTATTTAGAGCAAATGCTGAAGAATGGTTATAAAGATCTAAATGCATTGTATACTATAGAAGGTACATTAGCCTTGAGACTATCTAAAAAGTATAATGAATTAGTGAAAAAATACCTCGGAAATTCTAAATACTTCTTTTCAAAATAAATTGAAATCATAAAATTTTGTGTATTTCATCGAATTTATGTGTTTTTTATCGTCATTTTTTTGGTTTGTATGATTTTTTTACATTATATTTACAATAGTAAAAAATACTTGATGTGTCATCCAGAATTAACATTTTAAACTGTATGACGATATGGATTTAAAATATTAGTTTGGAATACATCAGGGATAAATTAAGTGTGAGGACATTAGTCTAAAGACCCCGAATCTTGAAGCTAAAGAGAGTACGTAATTTTCCCTAAATACTGAAAGCGATCTGAATAAGATCGCTTTTATTATTTTTATTTATTAACTACAAGATGAGGTACATTTTCCAGGTTCCAGTCAATCACTAATCCTCCTGCAAGTGATCTTGCAATTTCTGCACCATATAGATATTCACATAAGTATAATGCGGCTTCAAAACTTTTGGCACCTCCGGCAGAAGTTATATACTTTTTGTCATGTACAAACAACACTTCTTTTCTGATATCCAAGTTAGGGAATGTACTGCGCATTTGATCTATATCACTTGGGAAAGTAGTAGACACCACATCATCAAGAACTCCAGCTTTAGCGAGAACAAATGCTCCGTCACAGTGCGAAGTCATAAATGAGGCAGTTTTATCAACTTGTTTTATAAAATCAATCATTACTTTATCATCTAAATCGGTATCTAAATGGTGCTCGGCACTGGGGACTACTAAAATATCTATTTTAGGTAAAGAATCTTTTACATAATTATAATCAGGTATAATTTTTATACCTTCAAATGTTATTATATGGTGATCTGTATTTGCAACAGTAAAAACATTCATTTGTTTTATGTTCTTACGATATTGGGTATGTTGAAAAATATCAAAAGGTGCAGTAAATTCAGTATTATAGGTTCCATCCATAATGAGGAAAGCAACATTATATCGGTTAGGCTCTAATTTGGGAAAGCTCTTTTTCTTTTCTACTGTTTCTATTTTTGTTTCTACAGTGCTAGATTGTTTCTCCTGTTGTACTTGAGTACAACCATAAATTAATATAATACAAAAGGTGAAAAAGAAATTTTTCATTGCTATGAGTTTTATAAATGATGGTTAGCCAGATACTTTTTCCTGGCTAAGTTTTCGTTTTACGATATATAATAAAAATGTTCCTAAGGCAGCAATCAGTGTCATAAAAATCCAGGTATTTTCATACCCAAAATTATTTATGAATTGCATTCCAGAGTTATGGCCAAAGATATGAGCAAGAGAAAAAGACATACTATACAGTGCCATATAGGCTCCTTGTCTTCCCTTTTTTGATCTATCTAAAGCAAAAGCATTTCCAAAGGGAAATGCGACCATCTCTCCAAGTGTGGCGATAATCATTCCGATAACCAAAACTCCTGCCCAGGGAGTAACCAATAGTAGTAGAAAACTTATACCTGTTAGAACAAAACCTCCAATAACATTGCCTATTCTAGATAGTTTGGTTTTTTCTAGGTATGCTATGAGTGGCATTTCTAAGAAAAATATTAAAGCACCATTTAGCGCAAGTAATAATCCGATTTTCTGTTCTGATAATTGGTGAATTTCTTTATAATACAACGGGATTGTAGAAAAGTACTGAACAAATATAAAACCAAATAAAGCTAATGCAATTAGAAACAAGACATAAGTACCGTCACTATGAGCATTTACTGGGTTTTCGACAACAACTTCTTTGTCTAATACTTTTGCTTTTTTAGGGTGAAGGGTTTGTATCATCACTAATCCAGCTATAATACAAGTAATCCCGTCTATCCAAAATAAGCCGTAATAGCCTATAGATGCTATAATTAATCCACCGACTGCAGGGCCAGCAGAAAATCCTAGATTGATAGCAAGTCGAATAAAAGTTAATGATCTGGTTTTATTCTCTGGTTTGCTATAGGCGCTTAATGCCACAAAAAAAGCAGGCCTTGCCATATCTGCAATTGCAATTAGAATAAAGAAACCGGCACAAATACTCCAAAAACTAGTAAAATATTGAATAGTTATAAATGAAACACCTGTTAATAACAAAGAAATAAGTATGACTTTATAGTAGCCAATTTGATCACATAATTTGCCTCCTAACCAAGCACCTAAAAAAGAACCTAATCCATAACTGGTCATAATCCATCCTACTTGTTGTAGCGAAAAATCCAGGTCATCAGTTAAGTATAGAGATAAAAAGGGGATTACCATTGCCCCGGCTCTATTGATTAGCGTGATCAAAGCTAACCACCATACCTCTTTTGATAATCCAGAAAAAGAGTTGAAATAATGAAGGAAAAGTTTTAGCAATGTACTTGTGATTTGTATTAGACTTCCAATTAATAGATAAAAGTAGTTTTTTATCTATTATTTAAGCATAATTTTATTGAAATTAATTAGTTAACTAATTGTAAATTGTACTTTTGCAAAAAATAAAGGGGAAGTGTTCAGAATATCAATTTTATTTGTGTTTTTTATTGGGAATATAATTGCTCAGGATTCTATAGCGATAAAAAAAGTATTATCTTTTCAGGAAGAGCTTAATAAAGATTTTTCTTCTGAAGAAACGTCACCTTTAATTCCAAAAGATTTAGAACGTTTTAAAACACTCGATTTTTTTGAAATTGATACTTCTTTTTGTATTCGTGCAAAATTTGTTCGTACACCATATGAGACGCCTTTTGTTATGAAAACCACAACGGGTAGAGAGCCATTATATGTTAAATATGGAGAAGCCCATTTTATATTTCGGCAAAAGTCTTATGTATTACAGATATATCAAAATCAAGGATTAAAGACTCAACCAGAGTTTGAAAATTATTTATTTCTTCCTTTTACAGATTTAACTAATGGAGAATTAAGTTATGCAGGAGGACGTTTTATAGATCTCAAAATTCCTGAAGGAGACTATATTGTTATTGATTTTAATACTTCTTATAATCCGTATTGTGCTTATAACGATAGATATTCTTGCCCAATACCTCCAGAAGAAAACCATCTGGATATAAAGATTCCTGTGGGCGTTAAGGTATATAAAAAGTATCCAGAGAATGAATAAAAAAAGCGCTCTGATAATTCAGAACGCTTTTACTTTATAAAAAGATATACTAGAATTTATATACAGCCCCAAGTACAAAAGAAGAAAGACTTTTTGTTGCCTCTCTATCATTATCGATAAAGAAATCTTCAGAAGTTGTATCTATTCTTAATTCTGGTTTGAGAGTTAATTCTCCAATAGTATAATTTCCTGTAAGTGTAGCTGTGATAACATCTCCATCACCTTGTGTATCTAAGCCAATTACATCTGTTAACCCTCCATTGTAAACCGAGAAATATTCTCCTCTTATTCCTATAGCGAATTTTTCAGATGTTCTGTATTGAGGATATAATGCTGCTCCGTAAAACCCAGAAGCATCTCCGTTTTCTTGTGGTTCTGTAGATACATAAGTTGTGTTTACTCCAAGGTAGAAATCTTGTGTCAGGTCCCATCCGGTAGTAAGATCTACCTGAAAAGTAGGGCCTACTTCTCCGGGCTCTCCTTCATTACCATATCTAAAGTTAAGAAAAGCACTACCCTTATCGAGGGTATATCCTATTTGTGCTCCAGCAATGTAGGTGTCAAACGGGTTATTATCTGTATAATCACTAGGATTCATTATAGCAAGCATAGCAGACCATTTTTCACTTATTGCAATATCTGCCTTCAAACCAGTATGAGATAAAGGACCATAAGTGAACATATATGAAGTAGAATAATTGAAATTTTCTGTCGGCGAAATCATTTCATACCCAATAAAAGTATTAAAATTACCGAAGGTAAGTTTAACACTTTCAGTTACATTCCAATAGACATATAGCTGGTTTATAATTTGAGCAGAATCATCAGAATTAAATACAGCATCTTCACCTCTGGGTCCAAAGACAAGATCGGCTACAAATCCAGCTTTTTCGCCTTCATACCCCAAAATAGCATTAGCCATACCCAGTGCAAAGCCGCTTTCGTCTGCAAAAAATGTTTGTGGGGCTACCGAGTTATCATTAGGGGCTGCAAAATTATATCTGTAATATCCATCAACTGATCCTGATAAGCTTATTTTGGACAATAATTTATCGAGTGTCGATTTTGGTTTTTCTTCCTGGCTAATGGCATTGAAACTCAAAAAAAATAAAGTAAAGAGAGCTACTTTTTTTAAAAATTTTGTGATGACCTTTGCTTTCATAGTTAGTTTTAATTGTTGTAATTATTTTTGATTAGGGGTGTAAAACTATGTAAAAGAATTTGAACCCGAAAGGATAAAGTTGTAAGGTGTTTTTAATGACAAAAAGTATTTAGAGAATGAATAAAAAAAGCGCTCTGATAATTCAGAACGCTTTTACTTTATAAAAAGATATACTAGAATTTATATACAGCCCCAAGTACAAAAGAAGAAAGACTTTTTGTTGCCTCTCTGTCATTATCGATAAAGAAATCTTCAGAAGTTGTATCTATTCTTAATTCTGGTTTAAGAGTTAACTCTCCAATAGTATAATTTCCTGTAAGTGTAGCTGTGATAACATCTCCATCACCTTGTGTATCTAAACCAATTACATCTGTTAACCCTCCATTATAAACCGAGAAATATTCTCCTCTTATTCCTATAGCGAATTTTTCAGATGTTTTGTATTGAGGATATAATGCTACTCCATAAAATCCAGAAGCATCTCCGTTTTCTTGTGGTTCTGTAGATACATAAGTTGTGTTTACTCCAAGATAAAAATCTTGTGTTAGATCCCATCCGGTAGTAAGGTCTACCTGAAAAGTAGGGCCTACTTCTCCGGGCTCTCCTTCATTACCATATCTAAAGTTAAGAAAAGCACTACCATTATCGAGGGTATATCCTATTTGTGCCCCTGCAATGTAGGTGTCAAACGGATTATTATCTGTATAATCACTAGGATTCATTATAGCAAACATAGCAGACCATTTTTTACTTATTGCAATATCTGCTTTCAAACCAGTGTGAGAGAAGGGGCCGTATGAGAACATATACGAAGTAGAGTGATTGAAATTCCCTGTTGGTGAAATTACTTCATATCCAATAAAAGTATTAAAATTACCGAAGGTAAGTTTAACACTTTTGGTTACATTCCAATAGACGTATAGCTGGTTTATAATTTGAGCAGAATCATCAGAATTAAATACAGCATCTTCGCCTCTGGATCCAAAGACAAGATCAGCTACAAA
This sequence comes from Aquimarina macrocephali, assembly GCF_051627225.1. Taxonomy (NCBI): domain Bacteria; kingdom Pseudomonadati; phylum Bacteroidota; class Flavobacteriia; order Flavobacteriales; family Flavobacteriaceae; genus Aquimarina; species Aquimarina macrocephali. Next base: position 259,046 of record NZ_CP151795.1, on the reverse strand, counting down.
TCCAACTTTTTCGCCTTCATACCCCAAAATAGCATTAGCCATACCTAGCGCAAAACCATTTTCGTTTGCAAAAGATGTTTGTGGGGCTACCGAGTTGTCATTAGGGGCTGCAAAATTGTACCTGTAATAGCCATCAACTGATCCTGATAAGTTTATTTTGGATACTAATTTATCGAGTGTTGATTTTGGTTTTTCTTCTTGGCTAATGACATTTAAACTCAAAAAGATTAATGTAAAAAAAGTTACTTTTCTTAAAAAAAATGTGATGGTTTTTGTTTTCATAATTAACATTGATTACCGTTATAATTAGTTTTTAATTGGCACGGTAAATCTATATAAAAACAATTTTAACCCTAAAAAATATAGGGTATGAATGCTAATTTTTATGTATATTGTATTTTATACCCTAATAAAATTAGGGTATAACTTTTATTTTTATATATTTTAAGAATTTGAAAGTGCTTTTTTAGGCTTTTCTTATGATATTGTGTTTGTTTTATTTAAAAAGGCCTTAATAAACACATTAGAAAGTGGGATTAGCTAAAAGCTTAATGTGAGTTTATTTAAATAGAGAATATTGGAAATGATAAGTACGGCAGAAATTTAGAGTAATGCCTGATTACCTTTTTCTTCGGTTCTGATTCTGTAAGTGTCCTGGATGTTTGATACAAATATTTTTCCATCACCAACTTCTCCGGTTTTAGCAGAATCTATTAATGCTCGAATTGTTTTTTTCTCAAATTCATCAGAGACAACTATAGATAAGTATCTACGTGGTATATCAGATGTATTATAGGTGATCCCTCTGTATACATGGCCTTTCTTTTCATTGCCAACACCTGTTACATCCCAATAGGTAAAGAAATTTACTTCAATTTTATGTAGAGCTTCTTTTACAGCTTCGAATTTTGATTTGCGTATAATTGCTTCGATTTTTTTCATAAGCCTTTACTTAAATTAATCTCCGGCACAATTTTTATTGGATTATTTTACAATAAACATCCCTAAAAATATGAAAAGAACTCCAACCACAAATGATCCGGCAGCATAGATGATAAAGTTGATAAAATCTCCGGATTTTAGTAATACATGATTTTCGTAGGCAAATGTAGAAAAAGTGGTAAATCCTCCACAAAAACCTGTTGCCAAAAGGGTAACTGTATTTTGTGATATTACATTGTTTTTAAGTGCTAGACCTAGAATAATCCCAATAAAAAGACTGCCTAAAATATTAGCTGTAAAGGTACCATATGGGATTCCTGTAGAAGAACTATTGAGGTATTTACTTATAAGATAACGTGCGATGCTACCTGTGCCGCCTCCAATAAACACCAAAAGTATTTGTTTCATCTGTTTTTATCTATTGTTTCTTAAAGGTCAGGCTGGTATTGATTGATGTTCGTATCAACTTGGTTACTATGTGTCCCATAAATTAATAAACTACATTCTATCATTCTATAGAATGTAGTTTATATAGTATTATTTTATTGGAATATATATTTCTGTAACCCACTCAGCAGGGTTTGGTTGTAATCTTGGCTCTACACGATACACTTCAAAAGCTGCAGATTCCATATTTGGCTCTAGATTGTTCTCTGCAATATATTTGTAACCAGCTTCCCACGCTTCTTTTAGGTTGATATAGTCTCCTTTAAGCGTCGTCTTTACTACTTTCTGTCTTGGTAAAAAATCACAAAGAATAGAACTTTCTTTAGGAGTAATTACTTTATCTCTGGTTGGAATTGCTGTAGAGAAAATTGCTGTTCCTTGTTCTTCATTATACTCATTATATAATGTAAAGGGCATACCTGTTTGAGGAAGATTGTTTTGTTTCATATATGTATCCACTGCAGGGATCATATCTTTCATTTTTTCAGGGATTATAGCTATTGAAGAAGCAGTAGCACTGTACATATAAAACCCACCTCCATGTTCCGTAACTCCATCTACATGAACAGCATATTTTTTCATTTTTTCATCAGTGAATGCATCAAGTTTTTCGAGTCCGCGAGCATACATAGGCTTTATCATTTGAGATATAGTACTATCTTGAGTAGCCCAAAATGCCTTTTCCATAAAAGATTGTTCGCCTTTCATTCCCCAAGTCACTTTGGTTTTTTTACCTTCTATTTTTTCAAATTTCCAGTACACATCACTTTTACTTTCTCCCATTGGAGTGACAAATGTGATATTTTGATCTATGCTAGTAAACGGAGAAGCCTTTATGGTCTCCATTTTACCATCTCCTTGTGTTTCGCTTTTCCAACTATAAGAAGCACCTTCGCCACTTGTTTTTTCGGGATATTCCATAATAAAATCATCAGATTCATCCATCCAGGGGCCCCATTTATCCCAAGTCTTATACTCATTGATTGTAGCAAATAATAACTCATCGGGAGCATCTATTACTCTACTTTCTTCTACTTGAAACTCACCGTCTATGGTAGCAACATAAACAGCTCCGCCAATTATTACTAATAATAATAGAAAAAATAAATATTTCACTATTTTCATGTTAGTTAGTTTAGATTGTTTGGTCAGCTAATATAAACAATTTTAACATCCTTTTATTTTGTTACATTTGTCAAAACAATAAAATAAAACAAATGAAACTCGACAGAATATTATTTTTTATAGCGATCACTAGTTTAATGATTGCATGTAAAAAGGATCCAAGCGTTAAGGATCAAATTAACCAACAGGAAGAAAAACAGGAGGTAGCAGAGGAAAAGTTTGATTATGTTGTAGAGCAATTTGCTGATCTTAAAATTTTAAGATACCAAATACCGGGTTGGGATAATCTTACTTTGAAAGAACAAAAATTAGTGTATTATCTTACTCAAGCAGGATTAAGTGGAAGAGATATTATGTGGGATCAGAATTACCGTCATAATCTTACTATCCGAAAAGCATTAGAAAAAGTTCACACTTCTTATGAAGGAAATAAGAGTGATGCAAACTGGAAAGCTTTTGAAACGTATCTAAAACGAGTTTGGTTTTCTAACGGGATTCATCATCACTATAGTAATGATAAAATTAAACCAGAATTTAGTCGAGATTACTTTAGCTCTCTTCTTGCTGCTACAGGAACCGAAGTGTCTAAAGAAGTATATGAAGTGATCTTTAATGATCAAGATGATAAAAAAGTAAATCAAGCAAAAGGAGTTGATAATGTAGCACTATCTGCGGTTAACTTTTATGGCCCTGGAGTTACTAATACCGATGTTACATCATTCTATAGTAAAATGAAATCTCCAAATGCAGAGAAACCTTTATCCTTTGGTTTAAACTCTCAATTGGTAAAAGAAAATGGAAAATTAAAAGAGCGAGTATATAAATCAGGAGGATTGTATGGATCTGCAATCGACGAAATCATCAAATGGTTAGAAAAAGCAAAAGGTGTAGCAGAAAATGAAGCACAAGGAGATGCTTTAGGGTTATTGATCGAATATTATAAGACAGGAAATTTACAAACCTGGGATGATTATAATGTAGCATGGACGGCAGCTACTGATGGTAATATCGATTACATTAATAGTTTTATTGAAGTATATAATGATCCATTAGGATATAGAGGTTCTTATGAAACTATTGTACAGATCAAGGATTTTGATATGTCTAAAAAAATGTCTGTACTATCAGAAAATGCGCAGTGGTTTGAAGATAATTCTCCATTAATGGATGCTCATAAAAAAGATAGTGTTGTAGGGGTTTCGTATAAAGTAGTAGCTGTTGCCGGAGAGGCAGGAGATGCATCACCAAGTACACCGATAGGTGTAAATCTTCCTAATGCAAACTGGATTAGAGCTGCTGTAGGTTCTAAGTCTGTATCCTTAGGAAATATTATCGGTGCTTATAATAATGCCGGTGGTTCAGGACGTTTAAAAGAGTTTGTACATGATGATGAAGAGTTTGAACTAGAAGAAAAATATGGACAATTAGGAGATAAGTTACATACAGCATTACATGAAGTAGTTGGTCATGCATCTGGAAAATTAAACCCGGGAGTAGGAGAAACTAAAGAAACATTAAAGAACTATGCTTCTACTATGGAAGAAGGTCGTGCTGATTTAGTTGGATTATACTATTTAATGGATCCAAAATTACAAGAACTAGGATTAGTTGAAGATTGGGAAAAGACAGGTAAAGCTGCTTATGATGGATATATTAGAAATGGATTAATGACACAATTGATTCGTTTAAATCTTGGTGATGATGTAGAAGAAGCTCATATGCGTAACCGCCAGTGGGTTAGTGGTTGGGCTTTTGAGCAAGGAAAGAAAGATAATGTAATCGAAAAAGTAAGTAGAGAAGGAAAAACTTACTTTAATATTAATGACTACACTAAACTACGTGAAATCTTTGGTCGTTTATTAAAAGAAACACAACGTATCAAATCTGAAGGAGATTATAAGGCGGCAGAAGCTTTGGTAGAAGGATATGGTGTAAAAGTTGATCAAGCTGTACATGCAGAAGTATTAGAGCGTAATAAGCAATTTACATCAGCACCATATAGTGGTTTTGTAAATCCTGTTTTAGTACCAAAAACTAATGATGCAGATGAGATTATAGGTTTTGAAATATTTCAACCTAAAACCTTTGAAGAGCAAATGTTATGGTACAGTAAGAATTATAACTTCTTACCAGAGGTGAATTAATCATATTACATAAAAATTTTATAAAGAGCCTCATAATATTTTTTTGAGGCTCTTTTTTATTTCTTTTTGAATTCAAAAATTTGCTCTAAAATTGGAGTTGTTAAAGTAAATGTAGCTAAGATTAGTGAAGCATAAAATGGATTGTAATTGACTATCTGCACTTCATTGAAATCTCCTAAAGCAAGTACCCAAATAGTAAATGCTATAATAGATATAATGATTTGAAACCATGGTGTTTTTAGTTTTTTAGACTGATCTTTAAGCCCAAAGTATTTATAAAAAGGAGTAAGTGTTAATCCAATAAAAAATAAAACTAAAAACCCAGTTTTTCCTTCTTCAATTGCAAACTTATTGAATACCAAATAAAAGGCAATGATTTCTCCAGGGATGTATTTTATAACTTTTTGAAAATAACTATCTACATTTATATTAGGTTCGATTAATGTATCCTTTTCTGTAAATACGCGAGGTAGTAGTGTTTTTGTTTTCATTGTAAATCTATTTTGTTAGTTTATAAATAAATTTGAAAGAAACTGTTCCTAAATATTTATCATAGAAGTATTCATTATTTGTAATGTCGAGAGCAGTAACAGTTTCTCCGTTTTCCTGAATTTCTTTACCAGATGATTGGATAAGAAAATCTTTTGGGCTTCTGCTGGATATTAATTCATAGGTCAGACCAATAGAAAAATCTTCGGTGAAATTATATGAAACACCTAAACCTCCACTAATCTTTTGATTAAAAACATTACCCGATTGAGCTCCTTGTAATGTTATCAGATTTACCGAAGCAATAAAACTCCAATCCGATATTTTATGAATCTGCCCGATTTGGTTACCATCTTTGTCTGTAAAGCGATAGGTTAAATTCTTCTTGAAAGAAATAGGTATTGAGACTACTGTAGATAAAACAAAACTTGTTTTTTGGCCTTTGTTTAGAATAACGGTATTGTCTATTGGCGATATTTGTACGGTTTTAATATTTTCTGTACTTCCATTAAATCCTAAACTTAATCCGAAAGATATATTTTCACCAATACTTCCATTTTCTTTTTCAGAGTCTTCTAGTGTTTTAAATTCTTCTTGATTATTATCTCCTCCTGATGTGTTTAAAGTCTTGAATTCTTTAGAAGTTTTATCTTTTTTATATTTTGTGTAGGCTTTTTGTTGCCCAAACGAAAAATTAAATGCGATCAATAGACTTAATGTAATTAGTGTTTTCATATCAGATTGTTTGTATAATGAATGATAAAACATTGTGGTTTCTAGGTTCGGTTTTTTTATAATTCATGTCAAAACTACCTAACAATCAAGCACAAAAAAATACCCATAGCTGGGTATATTTATCTTTTGAAGAAGGGAGGATTACTTAAAAATCATACTTTTTTTCGATTGCATAGCGCAATAATTCTCCTTTACCATGAAGGCCCAGTTTGCGTATGATATTTTTACGGTGAGTTTCTACAGTAGATACCGAATTAAAACGAATGGCAGCTATCTCTGATGAGGTTTTTCCTTGTCCGATAAGTTTTAAGATTTCCCGTTCACTTTTTGATAAGAGCTGTTTTTTAGATGGTTGTTTGGCATCTTTAGAAAAGAGTGATGGGTCAATAGCGGCATCAAAATAGGTTTCTCCTTTTGCTATTTGTTGTATTGCTGTTAATACTTCTTCCAGAGGTGAATTTTTAAGTAAGTATCCAGAAGCTCCAGCTTCGATCATTTGCCGAACAGCATCTTCCTGGTCAAACATAGAGAAGGCAATAATTTTGGTATGGGGAAATTCTTTTTTAATGATTTTGCAAGCTGCAATACCATCAATTTTAGGCATTCTGATATCGGTAAGTACAACTTTAGGTTGTTTTCTTCTTACAATATTGAGTAGCTCTTCTCCATCATTAGCCATACCAACTATACTAATTTCTTCTTCATACCGGAGAAGAAGTTCTACACCATCAATAAGAGATTGGTGATCTTCTGCAATAGCTATAGTGATCATATGGGGATATTTATAATAATATTAGTTCCTTTTCCTATAGTAGAATCAATCTCGAAGGTACCTTCGAGATGTTCTACTCTTTTTTCGATATTTCTTAGCCCCATACCTTCTTTTTTGGGGAGTATTTTGGCATCAAATCCTCTACCATTATCCTCTATAATGATATTTAAAAGAGAATCATGATTGGTTAAAGAGATGTGTATTTCTGAAGCTTCGGCATGCTTGATAGCATTGGTAATAAGCTCCTGTATCATTCTGAAAATTGATATTTCTAATGCATTGTCTAATCGTTCCTCTAATCCATAATCTTGTATCTCGATGTGCAAGCCATCTCCATTAGATACTTGCTTAGCTAAGTTTTTTATAGCAGGGAGCAACCCTTGATTAGCCATAACCCCACTATTTTTTTCGTGGGCTATGGTGCGTACTTTTTGATAAGCTTCATCTAGCAAGGTATTTGTTTTGGTGTACAACTCTTCAATATGTTCGATTTTAGGGTTGTCTTTATTGTTTTGCAAATGTTGAAAATGAAGTTTGACCGTTGCGAGTGTACTTCCCAGGTTATCATGCAGTTCATTGGCCAAACGTTGTCGTTCTTTCTCTTGTCCAGAGATCATAGCATCAATAGCAGTAAGCTCTTGCTCTTTAAGAAGCTTTTCTGTTTTTTGGATTTCGATCTCACGTTCTTGTTTTGCAATGCGTTGTTTGCGTTTGGTGTTTTTGTATACAAGAAATACAAATATTGAACCCACAAGGATAAGAGAAAGCGACCCTATTAGTAGATTCCTGTTTTGTACTCTGCTAGCTTCGGTTTTAAGGTTAGTGTTTAATAGTTGAACTATTTCTTTTTCTTTTTCTGCTGTTCTAAGTTTAATTTCCATAGCAGAATTTTGTAAAGTATTTTTTTGGATACTAAGTTGCTGTTCGAGTATTGTCGAGCTATCTCGTTGCTTCAGTGCCAAGAAATAGTTACCAAGACCTTCATTGTTTAAAGAAGCATAGTTATAAATGTAAATTTTTGATCTAAGAGAATCAGAAATGTCAACAAATTTTTTTGCAATATCAATATGTTTTAAACCAGTTGAATATTTCTTTTGTTTTCGATAAATTTCTGATAAACGAATATGTGTTCTGAATTTTAAGTATTTTAAAAAAGGAACATCACTTGTTTCGATTAAAACTTTTTGATGTAGCTTGGTGGCTTCTAGTGTTTTTTTTTCTAATTCTAATTGAATAGCTTTTAAAGAATAAAACAGAGGACGAAATCTGTGATTTTTATTGAGCAGTTGTACTTGTTCCTCTAGTTCATTAGTGAGTAAAAAAGAATCATCATCGTCATTAGGAATAGCTTGGTAATCAAAATAAATTTCATACTTAAAAGCCCAGCATTTTTCTATAGGTGTTTTTGCTAGTCTTTTATATTCAAGTAGATAGTTTTCGAATTGTTTGTTGGTTTGTGAGTACTCATAATGATATAATTCCAAGATGCTTAGCAAGCAAAACTTTATTAAATAAGGCCTTTTTGTTTCTTTGGCAAAGGTGTAAGCATTATAAAAAGATTCAATAACCGTAGTTCTGTCTTTATTGTGATATAATCTGTCATAGCCTATATTAAGATAGTTAATGCATTTTTGAAAGGGATCTGATATTTGATCTCTATATGAAATCTTAGGTTTTATTTTTTCCTGTCCGTTATAGAAAAGAAGATTTGATAATATTATCAAATCTTCTTTAAGTATGCCAGAAGTTATATCATTAGCTTTGATTTTTGCTTTTTCATATTCTAAGTTTATTATTAAATCAAAATAAGTTTGTAAATGATTAATGTCTTTTGCAGAAGATCTAACAAAAGAAAGAAATAATAAGCAAATACATAAAAGCGGATATTTTTTCATTTAGAATATTATTTTGGCAAACCCACGTGGGCATATTTTTCCGGTGCCCTTATCAATTATTTTTGCAGACCCAGTTAATTGGGTTTTTTCTGGACGCCCTTGTCTATAGGTTTGAAAATTATTTCCAAATTCGTATTCAGACCTTAGACCGTCTCTATAATAAAATTCACTGTCAAAAATTCCTCCTTCAATTGCAGAAGAACCAATTTTCTCAAACTTTCTTCGTACAGATAGATAGTGATCATTTTGAAGATCGGTTAAATTACAATTAATAAGTTGTTCAGGATCGGTTTTCGGGGGAAAAGTCACCTCAGGATGTAATGCTTGTAGAGTTAAATCAAAAGCCATACAGTTAATGATAGGGCCAGTAATATCATCTTTTTCAGGTTCAAGTTGTTCTTCTATTAGTCCTAAGAAATCAACATGTTTAAGGCCTATGTTAAGTGGTCCTTTATAATTAATTAACTTAAATCTAACACTTTCTACAGTCGTTTTAGAAACCGTGAAACATGCGTAAACCCCAAAAAAAGTACCATACATCTGGCTGCTATAGACGAGTTGATACCGTTCATCTTTTTCCTTAAAAAATACATTTGTAGAATAATTCATTTTTTTGTTTTTATAATTTATATGGCAAATTAGCAAAACAATTGGTTTATAAGATATACCCAATACAAGGTATATCTATTCTTAAATCAAACTTTTAGATTTACAAAAAACTAAATAATTATGAAAAAATCAATTTTAATTGGGATAAATAAATATCCAGTAAACTATACACTAGAAGGATGTCAAAATGATGTTACATTATGGGAAGATGTTTTGAGAATCAAATTTGGATTTATAACAAAGAAAAAATACGACCTGCTAAAACAAGAAGTGTTGGACCAGCTTCAATTATTAGTCTCTTCTTTGGAAAAAGGAGATATAGGCGTTTTCTTTTTCTCTGGACACGGAGTTCGAAGACATGATGATAGTGATAAATATAACGAAGGTATTGTAGCAACTGATAAGGTTATTTGGGACTATGAAATTGACAAATTTAAAAAAAGAGTAAAAAAAGATAGAAAATTGATTTTGATTTTTGATACATGCCACTCTGAAGGTGTTTTTGAACCGCATAAATTTTTAGATTTTGAGCGAATTGGTTTAAATTATATGGTAAAATCTATTCCTGTAGAAGATATGGAATTCCCTTCAGTAGAATCTAATGAAGATGAAGGATTGGTTATGAGAGAAGTGAATGGCGATAGCGTTATTACATTGGCTGCTTGTGGAAAATATAAACAAGCATATGAGAAGCAGTTTGGTGAAATGTACAATGGCGTATTCTCCCATTATGCAACTCAAATACTTCTAAGAGGAAACGAAAATATAAATTTTGGCAATTTTTTAGATCTAGTAAATACAGAAATTAAAGACAAAGAAAATGTCGAACAAGTATCGGTAATTTCAGATTATGATTTAAAAATGGAACATAAGATGTTCTAAGAGTGTGTTTTACTCGGGTTGTAAATACGTTTTTAAGGCAAAAAGCAACAAAATAAAGATAATAAAACCAATGAGAATAAAAAGGCTACCCTTGTAATATTTGCGATGTAGTTTGATATCTTTTCGATAGCTAAATATCATTAAAATGATAAATGCTACGACAAAAAATCCTGCAAATATTAACTGGCCCTGACTAAACATAAATTGTTATTTTTACGGCAAAGATAATCTATAAAAATATACTGATGAAAGATAAAATTGCTGCAGTACAAGAATTTCACACTTCATTTAAACTTGGATATAAAAACGAACCCATAGCCGATCTGGGAGCCGCTAAAAACACACTTCGGTTTAACCTGATGAAAGAGGAGAATGAAGAATATTTAGAGGCTGCTCAAGACAATGATTTGATAGAAGTAGCTGATGCATTAGGAGATATGCTATATATCTTATGTGGGACTATTATCGAGCATGGTATGCAGCACAAGATAGAGGAAGTGTTTAACGAGATCCAGCGTAGTAATATGAGTAAGCTAGGCGAAGATGGGCAACCTATTTATAGAGAGGATGGCAAAGTGCTTAAAGGACCTAATTATTTTAAACCTAATATCAAAGAAATCTTAGATCGATAAAACAAAAAACTCCGGAAGAACATTCCGGAGTTTTTTTTATTGTATAAGAATTATATTTTCTAGTATATAACTACACTTTATATCTCCAGCCAAAAGTATCTTCGGCTTTGTTATATTGAATATCCATTAGTGCTTTTTTGAAATAAGAAGCATAAGAATTTTCTTGCTTTTCGATTTCATAATGCTCTCCTTTATATCCAAAAGCTTTTACCGGGCTTACCACAGCAGCAGTTCCTGCACCAAAAACTTCTTTTAGACTTCCGTTTTTTGCAGCTTCTACAATTTCGCTAACCGTAACGGGTCGTACATCTACTTTAATACCTTCTTTTTCGGCAATAGTAATTAAACTTTTACGAGTGACCCCATCAAGAATTCTATCACTCACAGGAGCAGTAAGTAAGGTGTCATTAACTCTAAAGAATACATTCATCGTTCCTGCCTCTTCCATAAATTCATGAGCATTAGCATCGGTCCAGATGATTTGTTGGTATCCTTGTTCTTGTGCAAGTTTTGTTGGGTAAAATTGCCCAGCATAGTTTCCGGCAGCTTTTGCGTATCCAAAACCTCCGTTAGCAGAACGACTAAATTTTTCTGCAACCAATACACTCACATCACCACTGTAATAGGATTGTGCAGGTGAGCATATGATCATAAATTTATATTCATCTGCTTCAGAAGCAGAAACACTTGCCTGAGTTGCGATAACAAAAGGACGTATGTACAATGAATTTCCGTAACCAGGTTTGATCCATTCATCATCTAATTTTAGCAGGGCATTTAAACCTTCAAAAAAGTAATCTTCAGGAAATTCTGGTATAGCTAAACGTTCAGCAGATATGTTGATACGCTTAAAATTTTCATCAGGTCTGAATAAAAAAGTATCTCCATTATCATCTTTATACGCTTTCATTCCTTCAAAAACTGCTTGGCCATAATGAAAAACACGAGCTGAAGGCTCCATGGTGAGTGGTCCGTAAGGAACAATTTCTGGTGTTTGCCATTCTCCATTCACATAATCACAGACAAACATATGATCTGTAAAAATTTTCCCGAAATTAAGGTTTTCAAAATCTACTTGTCCGATTTTAGACTCACTTACTTCACTAATTTTCAAGGCTTGAGAAATTGTGTTTTTCATTTGTTTCAGTCGTTTTAATTATTTTACATTACATTAATTAAAAGATTAAGAATGAGTGAGGTCACTACATCCTATGGTAAGAGATTTAAATAGTTACTTTGAAGAAAAGAGTATCTAAATTTCTTAATGCTCGTTTCGCTTGGTTTATCTTTTAAAAGTTAATGACAGTAGTAGGCTTTTCTATAGCTTGTTATCATATTCTTAGTCTCAAAACCAAAGAAATACTAACATTCTTCTAATTCACTACAAAAATACCCTTTTCTTGTAAAATAAGAATTTTAAAAATGTTTAATTTTGCAAAACATATAGATAATAAAGGATTATGAAAAAAAATGTATTGTTTTTTGTAGGATTGTTAGTACTAGTAGGTTGTAATTCATCGATTAAAACAGAAAACTTCTTTTCTGTTAAAGATATTTCAAGTGAAAATTATAAAAGTTTTGGCGATAAAATATCTTCAGATCATATTTACAATAGAGATGCAATAGCAGAAGAATATAAAAATTTAAAAGAAGGAGATACTGTAGCAGTTGCTTTTTCGAGTACTGTAAATGCTGTTTGTAAAGCTAAAGGTTGTTGGATGAAAGTAGCTTTGGATGAAGGTAAAGAAACAATGGTGAAGTTTAAAGACTATGGTTTTTTTGTGCCAAAGGATATAGAAAATGATACTATCATTGTTCAGGGAAAAGCATTTGTGAGCGAGATGTCTGTAGATGAACAACGTCATTTTGCCAGTGATGCAGGAAAAACTGAAGAAGAAATTGCTAGTATTACAACTCCTAAGACAACGTATTCTTTTGTAGCAGAAGGTGTTTTGATAAAAGAATAATGCAAGAAGAAATAGAGCGTAAAATTATTACCACTGCAGATGGTTCAAAAACCATTCACTTGCCAGAATTGAATGAACATTACCATTCTAAACATGGAGCAATTAATGAGGCTAAACATGTATTTATTAAAAGTGGATTCGATTATATTTTAAGCAAAAACAAGCTTAGTGCGTTGGATATTATGGAGATAGGTTTTGGGACCGGTCTAAATGCTTTTATAACATTTCTTGAAGCCGAAAAAATTAATTTACCAATTCACTATGTTGGAGTAGAAGCATATCCCGTTGCTTTATCAGAGGCCAAACTCATGAATTATCCAGAGGTACTTGCTGTAAAAGAAAAACAACAGGTTTTTGATACAATGCACCAATCTTTGTGGGAGTTACCAGTAGAAATCACTTCGAATTTTAAACTCTTTAAGCGTAAACAGTTTTTTGCCGATATACAGGATAAAAGCCGTTTTGATTTAATCTATTTTGATGCTTTTGGAGCAAGAGTACAGCCCGAACTTTGGACAATAGAAATTTTTAGGAAGATGTATGAGGTACTTCGGTTCAAAGGAGTTTTGGTTACTTATGCGGCCAAAGGAAGCGTAAGGCGTGCTATGCAAGAGGTAGGTTTTGTAGTAGAAAGACTTCCCGGCCCACCGGGAAAACGAGAAATGCTTAGAGCCACAAAAGTAGAATCATAAATACACTATTTGTTAGGAGGTTAGAAGAATACTAAACGTATGTTAAAGCTATAATAAAGAGATAGGTTTTATTATAAGGTGGTAGTATTTTGCAATAGATTATAGTGAAATGAGACAAACATTAAGAAGTTTTAAAAATATTTTCACAAAAGGAAATGTTTAAAATTTTTAATGAGAGAACGTAGTGACTATACACGTTTTTGGTTTTTTTATTAATTTATAATCATATAATTACTAAAATTTAAACATGTGAAAGTTTTAATTACTGGTGCAACAGGTTTGGTAGGTCAGGAAATAGTTAACCTGTGCCATCAATCTGGAATTGAAGTAAACTACCTCACTACAAGTAAAAATAAACTTAGTTCTAAAGCGAACTATACAGGCTACTTTTGGGATCCCAAAAGAGGCGAAATCGATACCGATTGTTTTAATGATGTCGAAGTGATTGTTAATCTTGTTGGCGCTACGGTTGCAAAACGATGGACATCTTCCTACAGAAAAGAAATACTAGAAAGCAGGACACGTACTGCTTCTCTTATTTTAGAATCATTAAGAAATATCAAACATTCGGTTCGTCATATTGTTTCAGCAAGTGCTATTGGTATATATCCGGATTCTTTTCAGAATTATTATATGGAAGATGCTCCCGAGCGTGATACCGGATTTTTAGGAGAAGTAGTTACTCAATGGGAGAATGCTGTCATACAGTTCAAAACATTAGATATCGAAGTCAGTTTACTTCGTATTGGATTAGTTTTATCTGAGAAAGGAGGAGCTTTTCCTAAAATGGTAAAACCTATTCGATTTGGGATGGGAGCTTTTTTCGGAAACGGGAAACAATGGCAAAGCTGGATACATGTTCAAGATCTGGCTCGCATATTTATGTTTGTAATAGAAGAAGAGTTAACAGGAGTTTTTAATGCAGTAGCACCTAATCCTGTTTCTAATAAAAAGCTAATGAATACAATAGCAGAGAAATTAAATAAAAAAATAGTTTTGCCTAATGTGCCAAGACTAACGATGAAGTTGTTTCTAGGAGAAATGCATAGCCTTTTATTTTCTAGCCAGCGTGTTTGTAGTAGTAGGATTTCTACCACAGGGTTTAATTTTAATTTTGACAATATTGCTTCGGCAGTAGATGTGCTTATTGATGAGGAATCTAGATAAAAAAACCGATACTTTCATAAGTACCGGTTTGTAATTACTTCAAAAGATAAAAAGCTATTCTAAGACTTATTTGCTTTTATACTTATCTTTATTTCAATTTCATCATTAATAAATTTATCTCCCAGATCTCCAAAAACTGATTTAGAAGCATAATTTACACTCCAATCGGTACGGTTAATGGTAAAAACTTCAGTGTTTAATGTCATTACATCACCTTCAACAGAGGTTGTGGCAGGAAATGAAATGTTTTTCTTGATATCTTTTAAGGTTAGGTTACCTTCGATATAAGTTTTTCCTTCTTTTTCACTAATTCCAGTAACTTCAAAAACTCCTTTCGGGAATTTAGCAACATTAAAAAAGTGATCTTCTGTTCCTTCTTTCTCTCCTTTAAGATGCCCTTCTAAGTCAGTTTTATCATCACCTTCAAGATCGGTGACATTAATAGAAGTCATATCGATAATAAAAGAGCCACTCATAACGGTTCCCTCTTTAGCCTCAAAAGTACCACTAGCCAAACTTAATGTCCCTGAGTGTTTTCCTGTTAGTTTTGATCCAGTCCAGTTTATGGAGCTTGATGCTACATCAACATTGTACATGATAGCTTCTACAGGAGCTTCTTTTACTTCTTCTGCAGAACTTGCTTCGGTTTCGTTCTGTTTTTCTCCTTTACAGGAATAGGCGGTTATTAAAAGCGCAGTAATAATTAATGTGCTGGCAAATCTAATTTTCATAAGTATTAGTTTTTAGTTAAAAATGATGTCAAAATTATTTTTTTATAGAAAGATAACTCTTAAATATATACTAAAAAATTCCTGTGACATTATGACATTAATTCAAAAATGGCAGTACTTTTGCTAATTCAAAATGAAAACGTATAAAAGGTACGAGTTACATGAGTAAGAAAAATAAAAACACTGAAGATGTAAAAGATCAAGTAGAGGAAGTGCTTGATACTCCTGTTGGAGAAACAGAGACAGAAGAAGTAGTAGATGCAGAAGCAGTACTAAAAGAAGAGCTTGGAAAGGAAAAAGATAAGTTTTTAAGACTTTTTGCCGAGTTTGAAAACTATAAAAAAAGAACCTCTAAAGAGCGTTTAGAATTGTTTAAAACTGCAAGTCAGGATGTTATACAATCTATGTTGCCTGTATTAGATGATTTTGATCGAGCAATAAAAGAAATTGAGAAATCAGAAGATACTGGAGTTATTGAAGGTGTAGAGCTAATTCATAACAAATTGAAGGAAACTTTAAAAAGTAAAGGTTTGTCTGAAGTAGAAGTGTCTGCGGGAGATGTTTTTAATGCTGATGATCATGAAGCGATTACCCAAATACCTGCTCCAAATGATGATCTAAAAGGAAAGATTGTAGACGTAATAGAAAAAGGTTATAAGTTGGGAGATAAAGTGATTCGTTTTCCAAAAGTTGTGACTGGTCAATAAGAAATTATGAAGGAAGATTTTTACGACATATTAGGCATTAGCAAAAATGCTACAGGAGCCGAAATAAAAAAAGCGTATCGAAAAAAAGCTATAGAATATCACCCCGATAAAAACCCCGGTGATAAAACTGCTGAAGAAAAATTTAAAAAAGCAGCAGAGGCATATGAGATTTTGAGCGATCCTGATAAAAAGGCACGTTATGATCAGTATGGACATCAGGCTTTTGAAGGTGGCGGATTTGGCGGTGGCGGAATGAATATGGATGACATATTCAGTCAGTTTGGTGATATTTTTGGCGGTGGATTTGGAGGCTTTAGTGGTTTTGGCGGCGGAGGCGGCGGAAGACAACGAAGAGCTAAAGGAAGCAATCTTCGTATTCGTGTTAAACTTACATTAGAGGAGATTGCCAATGGTGTTGAAAAGAAAATTAAGGTAAAACGAAAAATTCAAGCACCAGGAACCACTTATAAAACATGTAGTACATGTAACGGTGCAGGACAAGTAACAAGAATCACTAATACTATATTAGGAAGAATGCAAACATCTTCCCCTTGCCCTGCTTGTGGGGGAGCTGGTCAGACAATAGACCATAGGCCTAACGACGCAGATGCTCAGGGTTTAAAAGCTATAGAAGAAACAGTTAGTATAAAAATACCTGCTGGAGTAGAAGATGGGATGCAACTTAAAGTTACAGGAAAAGGTAATGAAGCTCCTGGTAATGGGGTTGCAGGAGATCTTTTGGTAGCTATAGAAGAACAGGAACATTTAGAATTGCAAAGAGAAGGAAATAATTTGCATTATGACTTATATATTAGTTTCTCTGAAGCCGTTTTAGGAGCATCTAGAGAAATTGATACTGTATCTGGTAAAGTGAGAATTAAGATAGAAGATGGAGTCCAAAGTGGTAAGATTTTGAGATTGAGAGGAAAAGGAATTCCAAGTCTTAACGGGTACGGGAAAGGCGATCTTTTGGTACATGTTAATGTGTGGACACCAAAAGCCTTGAGTAAAGAACAACGAGAATTTTTTGAAAAAATGGCTAAGGATGATCACTTTAAACCCAGCCCTGATAGTGGGGATAAGTCATTTTTTGAAAAAGTAAAAGATATGTTTTCGTAGTTAAATTAGATGATTTGAACGACTTCTAATCATTATAATTCTATTAACGTTTGATTAAGAAAAATTCGTATATTTGAGACATCACTAGCGCATTTAGTGATAATTTTTCTTTTTCATAGCAATTTTTTTCCCATCCTTAATACTTGTATTTAGGGTGGGTTTTGTTTTTATGATTAGACGACTTTTATAATCCGGGCTAAAAGAAGAGAAACCATTTTATATGCTATTTTATCACATTAATCATTAACATAATTAGCATAAGTTTTTAAGTTTTCGTATCATTCGGCTTTCATATTAAACTACAATTATATTTTACTATCTATGGCTAATCTTTTAGAGGTACAACAAGCCACAAAACAATTTGGAAACTTTACTGCATTGCAAGATGTATCAATTCAGGTACCTAAAGGAAGTATATTTGGATTACTTGGCCCTAACGGAGCTGGTAAAACCACACTAATTAGAATCATTAATCAAATTACCTTGCCTGATAAAGGAAGTGTATATCTGGATAATGAACTGCTAAAACCACAACATATTAGAGATATTGGTTATCTGCCGGAAGAAAGAGGACTGTATAAATCTATGAAGGTAGGCGAACAAGCATTGTATCTGGCGCAACTTAAAGGCCTTAGTAAAACAGAAGCCAAAGAACGCTTAAAGTATTGGTTTGATAAATTTGACATCTCACATTGGTGGAACAAAAAAATACAAGAACTCTCTAAAGGAATGGCACAAAAAGTACAGTTTATTGTGACTGTACTTCATAAACCTAAACTTTTGATTTTTGATGAGCCATTTAGTGGTTTTGACCCCATAAATGCAAATGTCATTAAAGATGAAATTCTACAACTACGGGATGAAGGAGCAACGGTTATATTTTCTACTCACCGAATGGAAAGTGTAGAAGAATTATGTGATCATATTGCTCTAATTAATAAGTCTAAAAAAATACTCGAAGGTAAACTTACCGATATAAAGAGAGCTTATAAATCTAATACTTTTGAAGTAGGTCTTTTAACCGAAAATAATACTGATTTGTATACTACATTACAAGATAAATTTAATGTAGCCCCTGCAGATTTTAAAACAATTGATGATCAATTGAAAATGAAAATAACTTTGGATAATAATACATCCTCAAATGAGCTACTACAGTACTTATCAGATAAAGGGCAAGTAATGAGATTTAATGAAGTGATCCCAGGAGTTAACGAGATATTTATTAAAACCATTACAGAGAATGAGTAACCTAAAATTAATTATTAAAAGAGAATTTATAGCTCGAGTTCGTAATAGGACCTTTGTAGTGATGACTTTTTTAAGTCCTTTGATCATGGTAGGTATGATTTCTTTAATTGCCTGGCTCGCAACTTTGAACAATGATGAAATTCGTAAAGTAGCATTCTATGATGAAACGGGATTGTTTAGTACAGACTTTAAAGATTCTAGTGATATAGACTACATAGATTATAGTGATTTACCCTTAAACGATGCAAAAGACTCTGTGGTTATCAAAAAACTCGATGGGCTATTGTATGTACCAAAGAAAAGTAGCAATAGTGAACTTGCTAAATCAATACAATTTTATGCAGATGAAGCACCAAGTATTTCAATACTTAATAGAATTGAAGAAATTATAGCAAGTAAATTAACTAACCAAAACTTTAAAGAAAAAGGATTGGATCTGGATGTTATAGAGAACTCAAAAGCTAAAGTAAATATTTTGATAGAAAACTTTTCTGGAGAAAAAACATCAAAGATGTCTAGTTATATAAAGATGATTTTTGGTGGTGTAGCAGGATATTTCTTGATGATGTTTATTATCATTTATGGTAATATGGTAATGCGATCTGTTATCGAAGAAAAATCTAATCGAATTATAGAGATTATTATTTCTTCTGTAAAACCATTACAGCTTATGATGGGTAAAATTCTGGGAACTTCTTTTGCAGGGATTCTTCAGTTTCTTATCTGGGTGATTTTAGGAGGAGTGTTACTTGCCGTGGTATCTTCAGTTTTTGGTATAGATCCGCAACCAGCGGGTATAGATCAATCGCTGATTATGCAAGAAGATGGTCAACAAGAAATACAATTAATACTTCAGGATATCATGAAGCTTCCGCTAGGAACTCTAGTATTGTCTTTTTTCATTTATTTTATAGGAGGATACTTTTTATACAGTTCAATTTATGCTGCTATAGGCGCTGCTGTGGATAGCGAAACCGATTCGCAACAATTTATGTTACCCATTATTTTGCCGTTAATGTTGGGGATTTATGTTGGATTCTTTTCAGTAATAGAAAATCCTCACGGCACGGTATCTACAGTGTTTTCTATGATTCCTTTAACTTCTCCAATAGTTATGCTAATGCGTATACCTTTTGGGGTGCCTTGGTGGGAAGTATTAATCTCTATGCTTCTATTGGTAGGAAGTATTATCTTTATCACATGGATGGCAGGAAAAATATACAGGGTAGGAATACTTATGTATGGTAAAAAACCAAGTTATAAAGAGCTATTTAAGTGGATGAAATATTAACATTATGATGCAGGAAGAAATTACAGAACAAGTAAAAGAAGTTATTCCTAAAAATATTTGGGATACCATGCAAGACTTTTTTAGTTATGAAATTTTTCACTTTGGAGAAGAACATCAGATTAAATTGACTGTTGGATTGTTATTTTTTGTACTTCTTATTCTTGTTATTACTTCTGTTTTTCTTAAGTTTTTTAAGAGAATTGTTACCAGAAAATTAAATAGAGGAGACAAACAAAAATTCGAATCAGTATTCTCGTTTTCAAAATATTTTGTTTATCTCATAGTCATCTTTTTTACATTAGATAGTATTGGGTTTAATATCACAGCAATATTTGCTGCTTCTGCGGCACTATTAGTTGGGGTTGGTCTTGCGTTGCAAACTTTTTTTCAAGATATTTTATCAGGCATTTTTATTTTTATTGATCAAACAGTACATGTGGGTGATATTATAGAATTAGATGGTAAAGTAGGAAGAGTAGAAGAAATTAAATTAAGAACTACAAGAGCAGTAACCATAGATAATAAAGTATTGATTATTCCTAATCATAAATATTTAACATCCATACTATATAACTGGACTCAAAATGGAAAAGTTACGAGAGAATCTATAACAGTGGGTGTTGCGTATGGTAGCGATACAGAGTTGATTAAAGAATTGCTAACCAAAGCAGCACTATCTAATACATATGTCTTAAAAGAACCAGCTCCATTAGTTTTATTTACCGACTTTGCAGATAGTTCATTAAATTTTAAATTAATATTTAGTATTAACGATAGTTTTCAAGCGGTAGTACCACAGAGTGAGATACGATTTGAAATAGATCGTTTGTTTAGAGAACATAATATTAGTATTCCTTTCCCGCAACGTGTGGTTACCATGGTAAAAGAATGAAGAAAAACAGATAGGAAAGCATAACATACGCCCCCAAAAATGAGAAAGAGCCTGATTTTTATATGTATACTATTATATAGCTTAAACGGCGTACGTTGTCAGAGTACTGATTTAGCAAGAATCGAATATACATACATCCCACAAGCCGATAGTGATAATATTTATAGTCGTTTTAGAGTTTCGGCTAATTATCCTATTAAAATGGATGATAAAGGAACTTACTTGGTAATCGGTGCACAATATAGATTTAATAACATACAGATAGATGATGAGTTGGGATTTGATGATCAGGGAGACCTAAATAGTTTTCATACTGCAGCTATAGAGTTAGGGTATACATTTAAGATGAAAAATAATTGGAGATTTGGCACTAAATTCGGAGTTGGAATTTCATCTAATTTTGAAGGATCTGGTGTAGAAAGAGATGATTTTAGATATAGAGTGTCTTTGTATTTTGTAAAGACGTATAAAAATGTACAAGAACCAAAAACGGCTCGTTTAATTGTAGGAGTACAGTATACTAATCCCGCTAGTCTTAATTTTCCGCTTCCTATCATTAATTATTATAAAAGATTTCATCAAAGTTGGTCGTACGCTATTGGGACTCCTAAAACAAATATTAAATATTTTTTTAATGAAAAAAGTACACTCCAGGCTTTTGTGGGGTTAGATCGTTTTTATGGTAATTTGCAAAATAACAAAGCATATGTAAATGAGAACGGAGAGACAAAAGTAATAGAAAATGTATCAATGTTTAATGTTATGGGAGCATTGGGGTATGAATATTATTTTACGGAACACTTATTGTTCTACACATATGCGGGATATACATTAAGTAATGAAATTCGTTTGCGAGATGGTAATCAAGAAAATGTATTGGCAATCAATGATAAAAATACATTCTATTTTCGTAGCGGAATAAAATTTAAAATATAATGGCAAAAATATTAGTAATTGAGGACGAAGCAGCAATTCGTAGGGTTCTGGTAAAAATTTTATCTGAAGAAAACAATAAATATGAAGTTTTCGAAGCCGAAGACGGACTTTCTGGTATAGAAAAAATCAAAGCAGATGATTATGATCTTGTACTCTGTGATATCAAAATGCCAAAAATGGATGGAGTAGAAGTGCTAGAAGCTATAAAAAAGATAAAACCCGAAATTCCTATTGTCATGATTTCTGGTCATGGGGATCTGGACACTGCTGTAAACACAATGAGGTTAGGTGCTTTTGATTATATTTCTAAACCACCAGATCTTAACCGTTTGCTAAATACAGTACGCAATGCTTTGGACCGTAAAGAACTGGTCGTGGAGAACAAAATGCTAAAGAAAAAGGTCTCCAAAAATTATGAGATGATTGGAGAGTCAAAGGCTATTTCTGATATCAAGAACATAATCGAAAAAGTTTCAGCAACGGATGCAAGAGTTTTAATTACAGGCCCCAATGGTACGGGTAAAGAATTAGTTGCACATTGGATTCATCAAAAAAGTGATCGTTCCAAAGGACCAATGATAGAGGTAAACTGTGCAGCAATACCTGGAGAGTTAATAGAAAGTGAACTTTTTGGGCATGTAAAAGGAGCTTTTACGTCAGCCAATAAAGACCGCGCCGGTAAGTTTGAAGCTGCTAATGGAGGAACGATATTTCTTGATGAAATTGGAGATATGAGCCTTTCTGCACAAGCCAAAGTACTTAGAGCACTACAAGAAAATAAAATACAAAGAGTTGGTAGTGATAGAGATATCAAAGTAGATGTTCGTGTAGTTGCTGCAACAAATAAAGACCTAAAAAAAGAAATAGCAGAAAATAAATTTAGAGAGGATCTATATCATAGATTGGCAGTGATTTTGGTAAAAGTTCCGGCACTAAATGATAGAAGAGATGATATTCCTTTATTGGTAGAGTATTTTACCAAAAAAATATCAGGAGAACAAGGATCACCTACTAAATCATTTTCAGCCAAAGCTATAAAACAATTACAGCAATATGATTGGACAGGTAATATCAGAGAGCTACGCAATGTAGTTGAGCGTCTGATTATTCTTGGTGGTAACGAAGTAAGTGAAGAAGATGTAAAACTTTTTGCAGCTAAATAAGTATTAATATTTATTCCAGTTCATAGTCTATAGTGATTGATTGTGTTTTTTAGTAAAAAGATTATTGTAATTAATGCTTCTTGTATTACGACCAATTATTGCATATGCCCTAAATAATGAGAAGAGTTTTATTTTTGATTTTGTTGTTGTGTATACCATATATGTCTTCTGCTCAATATGATCCAGGAGCAACCAATTATGGATTTGCAGCTGCAAAAAGTTTCGGACTCGAAAATGAATTAGCATTAGGAGCCAGAATAGAATATGCTTTTAATTGTTACACTACTTTTTTGGGAGAATACAATCGTTCATTTGCTATAGGTGCCGATGAAGAGTATGAAGGATATAATGAATTGGCAATTGGAGTAAATTTGATTTTATTTAATTGGTATCCTACTACAATAACAGCTGGTATAGGGTATGTAGGTAATGATTCGGTTGAATTTGAGGCAATTGAAGATGATGCTTTTCTGGGGTTTAGAACAGGAAGCTTTAACCATGGAGCACAAATTAAAATAAGAGCATTACATCAAATTTCTATACCTGTACATATTTTTGCAGAACTTAATGTTAAGAGTCTAGGACGAAGGTATGATACTTTTATGATTGGATTTAGTTATGATTTCTATGCTAGATAAATCTTTTTACCTTTTCAAATGTTCTGATTGGCCCTTTTTTTTGTTAAAAAATATATTAAAAAGAGTGTATTGGTAAACTATTTTCCTACAAACCCAAAACTTTAGTATCTTTCGGGTGATAACACAAATCATAGTATGAAGAAGATAAACCACGAAGATTTTATGGTGTCTAATACCATAGAATTATCTAAAATCCCAACCACTTTTGATCTTAATGAAAGCGAAAAAAAAATCGAGAAAGAACTCGAAGAAACACGTGAGAAATTAGGAGAGCTTCAGGATACTTTATATGCACATGGTAAATATGCTGTACTGGTTTGTCTTCAGGGTATGGATACCTCTGGTAAAGATAGTTTGATCAGAGAAGTATTTAAAGATTTCAATACTCGCGGTATTATCGTTCATAGTTTTAAGGTCCCTACAGCATTAGAATTAGGTCATGATTATTTATGGAGACACTATATCGCTTTGCCACAACGAGGAAAGTTTGGAGTCTTCAATAGAACACATTATGAAAATGTTTTGGTAACACGAGTGCATCCAGAATATATAATGGGAGAACATATTCCTCATATCAATACAGTTGAGGATATTAACGATGCTTTTTGGGATAAACGTTTTGAACAAATTCGAAATTTTGAAAAACACATTGCCGAAAACGGTACTTTGATTTATAAATTCTATTTGCATTTATCAAAAGAAGAGCAAAAGAATAGATTACTTCGCAGGCTAGAGAAAAAAGAAAAAAACTGGAAGTTTTCTGCAGGAGATTTAAAAGAGCGCAAACTTTGGGACCAATATCAGAATTGTTATCAGGATGCCATAAATAGAACTTCTTTGCCTCATGCCCCATGGTATGTAATTCCTGCAGATAATAAGCCCGTAGCAAGATATATTGTAGCAAAAACTTTATATACTACATTAAAAGAATATGACGATATACAAGAGCCAGAATTAGACAACAAAACAAAAGCCAATCTGGATTTGTATAAACAAGAATTAGAGAACGAATAAAAAGGTTTAAGATAAAACTATGGTAAGAACTATAATCCCCATCATTTTTGCAATGTTATCAATTAGTAGTTTTGCGCAAAATGAAGCAAAAGAAGATGTTACTACATTAAAAAAAATATACGATACCTCACTCCTTAATGGAAAAAGTTATGCATGGCTCGATTATCTTTCCAACCAGATTGGAGGAAGACTTTCGGGTTCTGTAAATGCACAACTAGCTGTAGAGTGGGGTGAAAAAGAGTTAAAAGAGTTAGGCTTGGATAAAGTATGGTTACAACCAGTAATGGTACCAAAATGGACTCGCGGTGTAACAGAATTTGCTTATATCGAAACAGAACCAGGCGTAACGACTAATGTGCCAATTTGTGCATTAGGAGGTTCTGTACCAACACCAATAGGTGGTATTAAAGCCCGTATTATAGAAGTTAAAGGGTTAGAAGAACTTAAAGAAATGGGTACTGCTCAGATTGAAGGAAAAATAGTGTTTTTTAACAGGCCTATGCAAGCAGATCTTATAGAAACATTTAGAGCATATGGTGGATGTGTAGATCAACGATATTCTGGAGCAGCAGAAGCTGCTAAATTTGGTGCTGTAGGAGTAATTGTACGTTCTATGAATCTTAGATTAGACGATTTCCCACATACAGGAGCAATGAGCTACGGCAAACTTGGAGATATGGATAAGATTCCTGCCGCCGCAATAAGTACTAATGGAGCAGACTTGTTAAGCTCTATGTTAACATTAAACCCAAAAATTAAATTTCATGTTAATATGAACTGCCGTACATGGAAAGATGTACAATCATATAATGTAATTGGCGAAATTACAGGAAGCGAATTTCCTAAAGAATATATGGTAGTCGGTGGACATTTAGATTCTTGGGATCTGGGAGACGGTTCTCATGATGATGGAGCAGGAATAGTACAATCTATGGAAGTACTTCGATTATTTAAAGAAATAGGATATAAACCTAAACGATCTATTCGAGTAGTATTATTTATGAATGAAGAGAATGGATTACGCGGAGGTAGAAAATATGCAGAGGTAGCTAAAAATAAAGGAGAAAACCATGTCTTTGCTCTGGAAAGCGATTCAGGAGGATTTACTCCCAGAGGTTTTTCATTTGATTGCAATGATGCTAATTTTGCCCAGGTACAAGGCTGGAAACCCCTTTTTGAGCCCTATCTTATACATTCTTTCACTCAAGGTGGAAGCGGCGCCGATATAGGTCCACTTAAAAAAGAGGGAATTGTACTCGCAGGATTACGACCAGATTCACAACGCTACTTTGATTATCACCACGCTAAGAACGATACTTTTGATGCCGTTAATAGGAGAGAACTCGAACTAGGCGCTGCCACAATGACTAGCTTAATGTATCTTTTTGATAAGTATGGCATAAAGTAGTTTTTACAATACATCAAAAGAACTTATGTTGTAGATAGTATATAGAGGTGATCAGTATGTTGCATGATTTAGGTTTTTAACAATTTCTCTTTGTGTTTTAAGAAAGAAGACTTGACATGATATTTCACTAAAAACAGCGCGCCCAGCCCATTGTGTATTGATTCACATTTGCATTCAAACAGAAAGAATAAAATGAAGGATATAGTATGTAGAGTAATGTTTTTAGTGTTCCTTGTTGGTGTATGTTGTACTTGTACTTCAGAAACTGAAAAACAAGTAGATAAGACAAATAAATTATTAGGCAATGGTAAACGTTTAGTTGTTGAAAAAACAAACAAAACAACCCATAAGACTGGATATTTTACAAAACACTATTATGGAGCAACTCACAGTTATGCTTATGAATTTGAAGTAGATGGAGGAGATGTTAATTGGGGTGGAGGCAGCGGAGAACCAAAACATATTCTTTTTTGTGAGAATGCAGTTTATGTTCATTATCTTAAAAATAAATATGTACCTATCCAACATAATGATACTACCACTTCTAAAATAGAGAATAGTGGTTATTATAGTGTACAAGATGTATTTGAGTTATATATAGATAATCGGTATTTCTTTAATCTCTTTGGAGATGATTATTGGGTAGAAATCACACCCGAATCATATGCAAATAAAAAGATAACCTGTGATGAATATAGCATACCAAATGATAATGAGTTGTCATTAATTAGGGAAGATTAATGTGCTCTCGTTTTAGAATAAAATTGATATAACAACTGTATTAAAAATACAAGAGATAAATCTATATGAGTTCTTATGTAATGCCATAAATTATCTTTATAAAGATAGTTATCTACCCAAAATTTAATAAGAAAATGACACAGGTGATAATAATGTAAATTCTAAATAACGTTAAATAAACAATAAGAATTGCTTAGTTCATTTCGGTTCTAATACCTTTGCGTCTTCAAAATTGTAAAATGCTACAACAGTACACCAAAGAATTTCGATATAATCTAAAGTTGGCCACACCCGTAATGCTGGGTATGCTGGGGCATACTTTTGTAGGATTAGTCGATAATATTATGGTGGGACAGCTGGGTACGGCAGAATTAGCAGCAGTATCTCTGGGAAATAGTTTTATGTTTATTGCCATGTCTTTGGGGATTGGGTTTTCTACAGCAATTACACCATTGGTAGCAGAAGCAGATGGAGAAAACAATTTTGAAAATGGTAAATCAGCGTTTAAACATGGATTATTTTTATGTACCACTTTAGGAATAGTACTGTTTTTAATGATATTGGCTGCAAAGCCATTAATGTATCTAATGAAACAACCTCCCGAAGTGGTTGAACTGGCAATACCATATCTGGATCTGGTCGCTTTTTCTTTGATTCCATTAGTGAGTTTTCAGGCATTAAAGCAATTCTCAGATGGATTGTCTATGACCAAATACCCAATGTATGCAACTTTAGTTGCGAATCTGGTTAATATAGTTCTGAATTACGTATTGATTTTTGGAAAATTTGGTTTTCCGCAAATGGGAATAGTTGGCGCAGCTGTCGGGACACTAGCTTCAAGATTTGTGATGGTTATCTTTTTATGGGTTTTTCTTAAGAATAAGCAAAAATCTAGACCTTATGTTACCCATATCAAATTTTTTACTTTAGAACGCAGAATGATAAATAAGATAGTGGCATTAGGGTTTCCTTCTTCATTACAAATGTTTTTTGAAGTAGCCATTTTTACCGCTGCTATATGGCTATCTGGGATTTTAGGTAAAAATCCACAAGCAGCAAATCAAATAGCATTGAATCTGGCTTCTATGACCTTTATGGTAGCTATGGGGTTAAGTGTCGCTGCTATGGTACGTGTTGGTAATCAAAAAGGGCTTCAGCATTTTAGAGATTTAAGAAGAATTGCGATTTCGATATTTTTACTAACATTTTTAATAGAAGCTGTTTTTGCCTTGTTTTTTATTCTCTTTAATGAGTTGTTACCACAAATATATCTGGATGTAAATGATGTTGAAAATATAGCAGATAATACCGAGGTGATTTCTATTGCAGCAAAACTATTGATTATCGCAGCATTATTTCAGATTTCTGATGGAATACAAGTTACAGTACTTGGCGCTTTGAGAGGTTTGCAGGATGTTAAGATCCCTACCTTAATTACATTTATTGCATATTGGGTAGTAGGATTTCCTATTAGTTATTACTTAGGATTATATACCGAATATAAAAGCTCTGGAATATGGATTGGATTGCTAGCAGGTCTTTCTGTTTCTGCATTACTATTATATCTTAGATTTAATGCTTTGACCAAAGGTTTAATTCAGAAAAATTAAAATTATTCTCTCTTTTTTGTCTTGCAAATCAGGGATTTAGAGCTGTTTTTTTAAATAAAAATAAAGATCAAATACCATTTTTATACTTATTACGTTTATTTGGTATTAACGAATAATTAACTATCTTTCCAAAAAAAGAGAATACAAAATATGAGAGTCCCAAATTCTAGATTTTGTCTACTGCTTGTAGTTCTTGCCATAATGGTTACCCAAAGTAGTATAAGTCAAAACTTTATCCATAGTAAAAATCAAAACCTTATTCCTAATCCTAGTTTCGAAGCTACAAATACAGCGATTGCACGATTAGATATGGAAATGCAAAATTTTGGAATTATTAAGGATTGGAAAGCTTCAATTAATTCTCCGGATGCTTATCACCCAAGATTAGAGGATATTAGATTTATCCATAAAGCACCTAACTTTTTAAAGCAGTTTGGAGCACAAGAACCCAGAACAGGAGAAGGCAAAGTAGGAATGTATATTGCTGGAGGTCCTTATAAAGAAGGAGTGACGGCCAAATTAAAACAACCATTATCCAAGGGTAAATATTACTATTTTCATATGTATGTTTCTTTAGGAGAAGGAATCTCGAATTCCTGTACTTCATCTATTGGATCATATTTTACTGCCAGGAGACCAAAAATAACCACCACCTCTAGATTTCCTCTAAATATAGAATCTTCAAAAATGGTATGTAATACCAAAGGATGGACTAAAGTTTGTGGTGTATATAGAGCAAAAGGAACAGAAAAATATATTTCGTTGGGATATTTCTCAGATAGCCCAAAAGGAAAATCTGTAAAAGGAGGAGGATTTGATACAGCTTACTATTTTGTAGACGATGTTTTACTAATGGAAATGAGAGATACCAAAAACCTTACATCAAGCCAGGTGTGTGATATGGCTCTTGATTTTTCGCCTGTAGAATTTTTGGTAGGTGAAAGTGAAGCATATAAAGAAATTCAAAAGGCATTGGATTCTTATATCCAATATGTTACTATTTTTAAAGTAAGCACAGTTAAAATTATTGGTCATGCAGATGATGCTGGTTCATCTTTTGAGAATGAAATCATGTCTGCAATGAGAGCAAGTAATGTGAAAAAATATTTTGTTGAACAAGGTATAGACGAATCTTTAATCGAAATAGTAGCGGCTGGAGATACTATGCCTGTTGTTACTGCAGGTTCTAATTTGGATCCAGAATCAAACAATAGAATAGAAATTAAAATTGAATAGTAGTTCCCTAATAATTTTCTGATTTCCTTAAAAAAGATAGTACCTTTGAAACTTTGTAATTTTAAGTATTCATTATGGACTTTCCAAAATTCTTATTAGGCGATAATACTGATTATCCAGATGCCATTTTTGTAATTCATACCGAGTTTCCCAGGTTTATTGTCAACCTGGAGAATGATGAAGTAGAATGGCTTGAAGAGTTTGATAAAGATGATGAAAAAGAATTGTTAGAGGAAGCAGAAAACCTTTTTGTAGCTGCTAACGATTTTTATGATCGTGAAATAGAACGTTACGACGAATAAAAAATAAATAAACAACCATAACAATGGAAGACCTCATACAATTAGATAAAGATCTTTTTTTATATCTCAATAATCTGGGCTCATCTGCATGGGATGGATTTTGGTTATTTATGACAGAGAAGTTATACCAAATTCCTTTGTATTTAGTATTACTGATTTTTTTCTATAAATATTTTGGAATTAGAGGTACCATCATCACTTTGATAGTAGTAGCGTTATTAATTACAGCTACTGATCAGTTATCTAACCTGTTTAAGAATGTGTTGTTTATGCGACCAAGGCCATGTAGAGCAGATGGAGTATCTGAGTTTACACGTTTTATTGCAGAACGCTGTGGGCGTCATGGGTATTTTTCAGGTCATGCAGCAAGTTCTATGGCATTAGCCTTTTTTACTGGATTAGCCCTGAGAAAACACCTAAAATATATTTTCCCATTTATGGTGGTATGGTCAATTGTTGTTAGTTATAGTAGAATTTATATAGGAGTGCATTATCCCGGTGATATCGTTACTGGTATGGCAATAGGTATTTTATTAGGAGTAGGTGCTTTTAAACTACATACATTTCTGGTAAAGAAATATGGAGAAGTTGTATAATAAGTAATGTAGAATTATATTAATCTAAAACTTCTTCTTTTTCTTCTTTTTACCAAAAAGACGCTTAAGGAAATTATCTCTTTTTTCGGGTCTACAATCCAAGTCTTTTAAAACTTCCTTGGAGCTTTCTTCGAATTTACTTTTTGTAATAGGGTCAAATGTACTATCCAGATTCATCTTTTGGTATAATTTGGCAAAAATTGGTAATGCCGTATTGGCTCCTTGCCCTAAAGCGGTAGTTTTAAAACCAATATTATAATTATCATTTCCTACCCAGGTGATCGTTACTAAATTCGGAGTGATCCCTACAAACCAACCGTCCTTATTGTCTTGGGTGGTTCCTGTTTTTCCTGCAATATCGTTTTTGAGGTTATAGGTGGCTCTAAGCCTGGTTGCAGTACCTTGCTCTACAGTAGATTTCATCATTTCTAAAAGTACCTGCCTGGTGTAATCACTATAAGCAGGAGCCTTAGCTATTTCAGGCTCGAAAGAAGCAATTAAACGACCGTTTTTATCCTCAATTCTCGAAATATAAAATGGCTTAACACTTTTACCTTCATTTACATAACTTGCATAAGCACCTGCTAATTCTTTTAATTTAATACCATCTGTACCCAATGCCATTGCAGGCTCTTCAGAAAGTACAGCCGTGACTCCTAGTTTTTTTACCTGATCTACAACTTTTGGGATACCAACCTCATTAAGCACCTTTACGGCAATAGTATTAACAGAGTTGCTTAGTGCTTTTTCTAGCGTAAAATTAAGATAAGGATCATTTTGTTCTGATGCATTTTTAGGCGTCCAGTTATCCAAATTTGTATAGGTAATCTCTTTTGTCGAAAAATAAGAACAAGGCTTCATGCCATTTTCTATAGCAGTAGTATAAACAAAAGGTTTAAAAGTAGATCCAACCTGCCTTTCGCTTTGCGAAACATGGTCATATTTAAAATAACGATAATCAATACCTCCCAGATATGCTTGTACCGCACCCGTTGTTGGTTCGATAGCAATCATTCCTGTATTAAGAAACTTCAGGTAATGTTGTATACTATCCAGAGAAGATATTTTTTTAGTAATGTTACCATTCCATTCGAACAGTTCTATGTCTTTCTTTGCAGAAAGAGAATCTTCAATTTGTGCTTCTGTCAGTCCTTGTTCTTTGTAAATAGTATAAATTTTGAGGTTTTTGACAGCATTATTAACAAGGTCTTTATTGTTTTTCCAGGGGGCAGCACTGCCAAAAGATTTTTCATAATCGTTTTGTAAAACTTGCATATGTTCTTTCATGGCTTCTTCTGCCAAAACCTGCATTTTATAATCTAGCGTAGTATGTATAATCAAACCATCATTATAGATGTCATAAACAGTGCTATCTGGCTTTTTATGTTTTTCTAAGATGTTGATCAATTCTTTTTTTACTTCTTCTCTGAAATAAGGTGCCAATCCAAGATCGTGATTAAAATATTGATAATCCATGATGATAGGCTGACTCATTGTTTGATTTGATCGATGAGCACTTAGGTACTCATATTTAGCCATTTGTTGAAGTACAACATCCCTTCTTAACTGACTTCTTTCTGGAAAAAGTCTTGGGTTATAACTATGATTGGCTTTTAATGTTCCTATAAGTGTGGCTGCTTCTGATAGTGTTAATTGATGAGTGGATTTATTAAAGAATTTCTGGGCGGCACTTTCTATTCCGTAGGTATTGTCTGGAAACGGAACAGTATTGAAGTATAGTGTAAGAATCTCTTTTTTTGAATAAATATCTTCTATTCTTTTGGCAACAAAAGATTCTTTCAATTTATTGATTACTGTACTAAACAATTTGTGTTTTTTTCTTCCGAAGAGGTTTTTTGCCAATTGTAAAGTTATGGTACTTCCTCCTCCCGAAGATTTATCTCTAAGCAAAATGGTTTTAAAAAACACGCGTAATAAGCTTGTGTTATCTACACCATCATGTTCATAGAAGCGTACATCCTCTGTAGCTACTAGTGCATCAATAAGGTGCTGAGGTAAATCTTCGTAAGATATAGGTTGTCTGTCATAGATGTAATATTTACCAATCATATGACCATCTTTATCGAGTACTTGAGTGGCCTCGGCCTGTTTTAAAGAGCTTAATTCTTCTTTGTCAGGTAATTTACCCCAAAAGCCAAAATAGATACTAGCATAAAAGCAAATGCTGAAGAAAATGAACCCACCAATGGTATATAATAACCATTTCACCCATTTTTTTTTAAATGTCGTCTTTATCATAATCATAATACCGACATACATAACGTCGAAAATGCCATATTATTAGGAGATATGGGTTTCTTGTTTTTTTCTGAAACCTCTAATAAATAATACAATCATTATTGTTATAAACAATGAAAAAAGTAGCGAAGTAAAAATAAAGAGTTTTTGTATTGCAATTAAAACATTAATATCTACTAAAATATATAAGAGTAAAACATAAAGTAATCCCAGTTAGAAAAACCTACCAAATCGCCTGCAAATATATCGAGAATGACTCTATACTCTCATAGGGTTCCAAAGTGAAAGCATATAAAAAGATTAAAATTCTCAGAGAAATATATAGTACCCCATTTTTCTTAAAATCAAGTTTTATATAATACCTAGTGTCTTTTTTCCTTTTGGATTTGAGCTTTGATATAAAAAGTGACCCGTTGTAAATATAAATTTCCTAAAGAGTTTTGAAAATACATTACGGTCATAGAAAAAAATCAAATTTTTAACAAGTAAAAATTTGAAAAAAATAATTGATTTTTAAAGTTGATTTCTTAAAAGTTTCATTTTTTTTATTTAGACTTGTAGTAACAAATTACTCAGTGAAATAATATACGCTCAATTGAAAATTACTTGGAGTAACTTAATAAAAACTACTCCAAGATTTATAGTCGAGATAATAACATTTAGCAAAAAAAATGTTATTTGAAATATATAAAGTATAGAATTAATTCTTAAAACCTTGAGTCCTATGAAAAGAGTAATTGTTGACTACAAAAAGCTTAATAAAAATATTTTAAACCTACTTGTAGAAAAGTTTCCCGATGGCTATGCCGATAAAGATATTGTTCATTTTAGAAATCAGCATAATGAAGCAATAGAAGCTGTAGAGGTAAGAACAGAAGAGACTATCTATTTGGTTAAAATTAGCAAACGTCTTGCAGATACTATGCAAAGTTTTGAAGAGGAAGAAGAAACTGTAAGCACTACAAGTGATATTCCTGAAGAAGTGCGTGAAGATCAAGTAGCAGATATTGATGATAAATAATCATCATCTTTTTTCGAAATATGCATTTTCTTTGCTTTTGATATTTTTTTTATATGAATTTGGGGATTCTCCAGTTTTGTTTTTAAAAAGCCTGCTAAAATATGAAGGGCTTTCAAATCCCAATATAAAAGAAATTTCTTTCGAACTGATTTGGCTATAGAGTAATAATCGTTTTGCTTCAATAATGATACGATCAATAATAATTTTTTTGCTTGAAGATCCATTGACAAACATTGTGATCTCGGTTAATTTTCTGTTTGATAAACCGAGTTCATGAGCATAAAAATCACATTCGTGATAACTAGAAAAATTAAGTTCTAGCAATTCTAGAAACTTATAATACATCTTTTTTTCATAAGATTGATTTAAATTTTGCTCATCACTATTGATTTCATTACATTTTCGTTGCAATTTTACCAATAAAGTAAGTAATAGAAAAACGATTGTATTTCTTCTCCCATATGAATATAAAGGAGATAGATATTCATAATGAAGCTGGTTTAAAATTGCTTCAAATTGTGATACATCTTCCTTACCTAAAATAATTGTATTTACCTTAGATATGTTATGAATTATGGATAAAAAAGAGATGTTATCGATTGTTTTTTGAAAAGGAATAAGCTCACTATCAAAACGAATTAGAAAACCCTGCATGTTTTTTCCTTTAATGAAATCATGTACCTGTCCTCGCTCTATTAAATAAAAAGTATTCGGAGTTTTCAGGTTTATAATTTCATCGTCTATGTTCTGAAGTGCTTCACCGGATTTAAAATAAATAATCTCATGATATGTATGACGATGCGGGTCTCTTTTTTTTCTATCTCTGTTTTTTTCATGAAGTAAGGGACGCATAAAAAAGGGCAAATCTTTTTTATCCGAAAATTTATCTAATCGAATCAAATCTTTATCTTTCATACATCAAAAATAATCCATTATACATATAAATAGTAGCAGAACAACAAAAAGTGAAACAATTATAGCACTTTTATGAATCAACTTTGTTTTTAAATAAACGAGATTGCAACTAATAAATTATACTATGTTAACTTCATCACAAATAAAAGAGGAAGCAAATCGATTACATGATTCAGAAAAAAATAAAAAACAGGTTGTAGCCACAACAAATTATTTTCCTGAGATGGATATTAATGATGCCTATCAAATTCAGAAAGAGTGGGTTAATATCAAAAAGCAAGAAGGTAGAAAAGTAGTTGGATATAAAATTGGTCTTACTTCTAAGGTTATGCAGGTCGCTATGAATATTAATGAACCTGATTATGGAACACTACTAGACGATATGGTTTATGAAAATGGTTGTGAGATAAAAACTTCCGATTTTTTGGATCCAAGGATAGAGGTAGAATTAGCTTTTGTGTTGAAAAAACCACTTTTCGGAGATACTCTTACAATAGAAGATGTATTGGATGCAACAGATTATGTAGTGCCTGTACTAGAACTTATTGCAGCGCGTACTTTCCGGGTTGATCCCAATACAAATTATAGTAGAACTGTTAAAGACACGATTTCTGATAATGCAGCTAATGCAGGGATCATTTTGGGTAATACCAGAATTAATCCTCGAGATATAGATTTAAGATGGGTAGGTGCATTATTATACAAAAATGGAACTATCGAAGAGTCTGGTGTTGCTGCAGCTGTGCTTGATCACCCTGCCAAAGGTGTTATATGGTTAGCAAAAAAATATGCAAAACACAATATAACGTTAGACGCAGGACAAATCATTTTGGCAGGTTCTTTTACACGCCCGATTATTGTAAAGGCCGGAGATACTATTACTGTTGATTATAATTCACTGGGGAAAATAACTTGTAATTTTATGTAATAACATGAATATTTCTAAAAACTCATTCAAAGAAGCAGTACATAATCGTGAAACCATTTATGGTATATGGAATGGTATTGTAGATA
Source organism: Aquimarina macrocephali (assembly GCF_051627225.1). Taxonomy (NCBI): domain Bacteria; kingdom Pseudomonadati; phylum Bacteroidota; class Flavobacteriia; order Flavobacteriales; family Flavobacteriaceae; genus Aquimarina; species Aquimarina macrocephali. The sequence goes on along the minus strand of NZ_CP151795.1, from coordinate 223,704 downwards.
CCATTACAGCAGAGATTTTGGCAGGATCTGGATTTGATTGGATTGTAATTGATGGAGAACATGCTCCATTTGATTTACGAACTATTCAGACGCAATTGCAAGTAATGGCAGCATATGATGTGCAGGTTATTGTTCGCCCACCTGTTGGGGATTCTGTACTTATAAAACAGCTTATGGATATCGGTGTGCAAAGCTTGTTAGTTCCGATGGTCGAAAGTGCATCACAGGCAGAAGAACTTGTAAAGGCAATGCGTTATCCCCCAGAAGGCTTTAGAGGCATAGGTACAGCATTGGCAAGAGCATCAAAATGGAATAGAACTAATGATTACTTCCTGGATGCTAATAATGAAATGTGTTTGATCTGTCAGGTGGAATCTGTTGAAGGAATTAATCATTTAGAAGAAATCTTAGCAGTAAATGGGGTAGATGGTGTATTTATAGGACCAGCAGATTTAGCAGGATCAATGGGGTATTTAGGGCAACCCAATCATCCAAAAGTAAAAGAAGTAATAGTAAAAGCCATCCATCGTATTAAGGCGAAAGGAAAAACAGCAGGCTTCCTGTCTACATCAAAAGAAATTGTTAACTATTACAGTGAGCAAGGTGCTAATATGATTGGAGTCGGGATTGATACTCTTCTACTTTCAAAAACAGCAAAAGAATTAGCAGAACACTATAAACCAGAACAAAAAGATAATACGTCAAATACACGTTACTGATTTGTGAAAAGCAAAAAGATTATAGTAGTGAGAATTTGATTCGGCAATAAATATAAATGTATGAAACACGTAAGGTTTGCGTATAATGGAGGAATCCATCAAGGGATTTATGAAAATGATGTTATTCTAAAAGGTACACAAGAATTTAATCCTGATGATGTTATGTTTCTTCCACCCCTTGACCCGCAAGGAGTCGGTAAAGCAATTGGTGTAGCATTAGCGTATGCAGATCATGCTAAGGAATTAAAGTTAGAGATTCCAGAATATCCCATATTGTTTCACAAAATGCCCCACACGATGATTGGGCATAAATCCAATATTATTGTTCCGTCGGGAATAGATTATATGCACTACGAATGTGAACTTGTAGCTGTAATAGGTCGTTCGTGCAGAAAAGTTAAAGCAGCTGATGCATTAGATTATGTTGGATATTATATGGTAGGCAATGAAATTACAGTTCGTGATTTTGTGGTTAATTATTACAGACCACCACTTAAGGCAAAAGGATTTGATACCTGGGGTCCTTGTGGTCCGTGGATGGTAGATGCCAAAGATATAAACCCTAATAATGTTTCCCTTAAAACCTGGGTGAATGGGGAACTAAGACAAGAAGGTAATACCAAAAATATTAGACATAACATTGCAGAATTGATAGAGTATATGTCAGATTTTATGACACTTAATCCCGGCGATATGATTTGGTCAGGAACTCCAGAAGGAGTATCACACATTTATCCGGGAGATACAGTAGTATGTGAAGTATCGGGTATTGGAAAATTAGAAAATTACTTAATAGCAGAATAATGTTAGACGAGAATTTAGAATTATTACATCGGTTTTTACCTCAATTGAAAGAAAGAGGTATCAAGAATCTTATCAATGGAAAAACTGTTGAAGCGATTTCAGGAAAAACATTTGAGAATACAACACCTGTAGATGGAAGTTTTATAACTAATGTAGTAGAAAGTGATAAAGAAGATATTGATAATGCAGCTCGGGCTGCAATGAATGCTTTTACAGGGTGGAAAGCGATGTCTCATAAAAATAGACGAGATATTTTATATGCTATAGCAGAAAAAATAGAAGAACATGCAGATGAAATTGCAGTACTAGAAAGCTATGATACAGGGCAACCTATCCGTTTTATGAAAAAAGCCGCGATTAGAGGTGCTGCAAACTTTAAGTATTTTGCAGATAAAGCCATTGATGCACAAAATGGGTTATCTACACCAGATACCCATCATGCAAATTATACCATGCGTCAACCCATCGGGCCAGTAGGTATCATTACTCCCTGGAATACTCCATTTATGCTAAGTACATGGAAGATAGCACCAGCTCTGGCAGCAGGTTGTACTGTCGTTCATAAACCTGCCGAATTTAGCCCCGTAACAGCAGCTAGACTTGCAGAACTAGCACATGAAGCAGGATTGCCAAAAGGAGTATGGAATGTGGTACATGGTTTTGGAGAAACAGCAGGAAAATCATTGACAGAACATGAACACATAAAGGCAGTTGCATTTATTGGAGAAACTACAACAGGTAGCCGCATTATGAAACAAGGAGCACCAACGTTAAAAAGAGTGCATTTAGAATTAGGAGGACAAAACCCTATTATTGTTTTTAATGATGCTGATGTAGAGAGAGCTCTAGATGCTGCAATTTTTATGAAATACAGCCTTAATGGAGAGCGGTGTACATCAAGTAGTCGATTATTATTACAAAAAGATATCTATTCGGATTTTGTTGAAAAATTAAAAAAGAGAGTCGGTAATATAAAAGTGGGGCATCCATTAGATCCGGTAACAGAAATTGGCCCTATGATTCATCCTTCGCATCAGGAGAAAGTATTGAGCTATGGTGAAATAGGAAAAGGTGAAGGAGCGATTCTGGCAGTAGGTGGTGGTAAACCGGATGGATTAGAAAAAGGATGTTACGTAAACCCAACATTATTTATAGATGCATCAAAAGATATGCGTATTGCTCAGGAAGAAGTTTTTGGACCATTTCTAACCGTAATTCCATTTGAAACTGAAGATGAAGCCATCGAAATAGCTAATGCCGTAAAATATGGATTAACAGCTTATATCTGGACGAAAGATGTAGGTCGTGCACATCGCATAGCACATGAAGTAGAAGCAGGAATGGTATGGATAAATTCGCAAAATGTAAGACACTTACCCACACCTTTTGGAGGAGTTAAATATAGTGGTATAGGCAGAGATGGAGGAGAGTATAGTTTTGACTTTTATATGGAAACCAAAAATATTTCTGTAGCACTAGGAGATCATGAAATCCCAAAATTGGGGATTGAATAAAATTAACATTATGGGAAGAATAGTATTAGCAGCCAAAATAACACATGTTCCAACAATGTTGCTATCCGAGAGACCAGGAAAATTATATGGCTGTAGACAACAAGCTATTGATGGTCATAAAGAAATAGCTCGTCGAGGTCGTGCTAATAAAGCAGATACTATAATTGTTTTAGATACACATTGGCTCGTAAATGCAGGATACCATATCAATGCCGGTAGTTATTTTAAAGGCACATATACAAGTCATGAATTCCCTCAATTTATTCAAAATATGGATTATGAATATTGCGGAAATTCTGATTTAGGAAATGCTATAGCTAGAAAAGCCATGGAAAAAGGAGTGCATACAGAATCTCATAATATTGAATCTCTTACACTTGAGTATGGCACTCTGGTTCCTATGCACTATATGAATCCTGAAAGAGATTTGAAAGTAGTATCTATTGCAGCTATGTGTACGGTTCATAGTCATGAATCTTCTCGCAAGTTAGGAGAAGCTATTGCCGAAGCAGTTGAAGAAAGTGATAATAATGTAATGTTATTGGCATCAGGTTCTCTTTCTCATAAAATGTGGGCAAATGAAGATTATGAAGCAAATAATGGGACTTTTACAATATCAAGCGAGTTTAACCGACAGATGGATCTTCATGTACTTGACTTGTGGAAAAAAGGAGAACATAAAACGTTCTTGAAGCTTTTACCAGAATATGCCGAGAGATGCTCTGGTGAAGGAAATATGCATGATACAGCGATGCTATATGGAGCAATCGGTTGGGATAAATATAAAAATAGATGTGAACAAATAGGAGAATATTTTCCGAGTTCGGGTACAGGACAGGTAAATGTGGTTTTTCCTGTTTCATGAAGTGTATTAATAGTAATACAAATAACCTAATATACTAAGGTAATGCCGCACATAACATTAGAATGTTCAGATAATATAGAAGCAGATTTTAAAGCTATTTTTCAAACTTTAACTAATGAATTTGTAGCTACTGGACATATTCCTCAATTGGGAGTAAAATGTAGAGTTGTACAATCTAGTGATTATTTCATAATTGATGGAAATCCTGATTATAAAATGATAAATCTATTGATTCGTTTACGCGAAGGTCGTTCTCTCGAAGTTCGAAAAGAATTGTCTGAGATAGGTATGAAAGTGTTACAAAAATATTTTGAGAGTGAAATCAATGCGAAAGAGATTATCCTTTCTACAGAGATAAAAGAATTGATAAAGGGACTAGACTTAACCAAAAATGCTGTTAGATAAATGAAATCAATCCAAGAACTTTCGTTACACCCAAAGACTACATCTTTTTTTAGTGATCTGTCTAAGAAAAATTTTATAAATAATGATTGGGTTTTAGCAAATGGTGATGAGGTTGGCCAGGTGATTAATCCTGCTAATGAAGAGGTGATAGCTACCATTCCTATTTCTTCACCAGAAGATGTAAACAAAGCAGTGAGTGCAGCTAAAAAAGCCTTTTATACCCATGAATGGCGAAAAATGCTCCCTGCAGACCGAGAGCGATTACTCTATAAATTAAGTGATTTAATTGAAGAAAATGCAGATCATATCGCCGAAGTAATCACTTTAGAAAATGGAAAACCCTTTGCCGAAGCCAGAAAATCTGAAGTATTAGGCGCAGCCAAAACGTTTAGATACTATGCTGGATGGTGTAGTAAAATTGAAGGAGAAACCTTTAATATTTCTATTCCGCAACCTCATAATAAACAAAATTTTGCTTTTACACGTAGAGAACCTATAGGAGTAGTGGCAGCAGTTATACCCTGGAATACCCCGTTCTCTATTGCAGCCTGGAAACTGGCACCTGCTCTGGCAGCAGGTTGTACAGTAGTATTAAAACCATCGGGAGAAACACCTCTAAATTCTTTGGTGTTAGCAGAACTTATAGCAGAAGCCGGTTTTCCGGCAGGTGTAGTTAATATTATATTAGGTAATGGTAGCACTACGGGAAATGCTTTAGTATCACATCCAGATATTGATAAAGTAACTTTTACAGGATCTACGACTACCGGAAAATCTATAGGAAAAGCAGCTATCGATTCTATTACAGGAATATCATTAGAACTGGGAGGAAAATCTCCTGCAATTGTTTTTGAAGATGCAGATTTGGATTGGGCGTCCCAATGTGTATCACAAGGTATTTTTAGAAATATGGGACAAATTTGTGTTTCAGGTTCCAGAGTGTATATTCAGGAAAAGGTTTATGATAAAGTCATGACTGATATTATGCACAGCGCTCAAAAAATGAAAATTGGACATGGGTTTGAGGATAATGTGACTTTAGGACCTTTGGTGTGTAAATCACATTTAGATACAGTTATCGATTATATAAAATTAGGTAACGAAGAGGGAGCTACCTTGATTTCGGGTGGAAAAAAAATAAAAGATAAAGGGTATTTTTTAGAGCCTGCTATTTTCTCAGCTACAGATAATAACCTTAGAGTACTACAGGAAGAGATTTTTGGTCCTGTACTAGTTGGTGTACCTTTTAAAACTGTTGACGAGGCTATTAAATTAGCTAATCAGACTAATTACGGACTTTCTTCTACTGTTTTCACTAAGGATATTTCTAAATCTATGCGAATGGTAGACGAGCTAGAAGCTGGCTGGGTATGGGTAAACTCTAATGCTCGATCAGATCCTCATTTCCCTTTAGGTGGATTTAAACAATCGGGGATAGGAAAAGAATTAGGAAAAGAGGGATTATATGCTTTTACAAAAACAAAAGCAGTAAATATAGTATACTAAACTATGACAAAATTAACGGGGGGACAGGTCGTTGTACAATCATTGATAAAACAAGGGGTTAAAATAGTCTTTGGTTTACCGGGAGTACAAAACGATTGGTTGTACAATGCATTTTATGATTATCAGGATGAAATATCGGTAATACATACGCGCCATGAGCAAGGAGTAGGGTACATGGCATTAGGATATCACCTGGCATCTGGTGAAACGGCAGTCTATAATGTAGTTCCTGGACCAGGATTCCTTAATAGTTCGGCAGCTTTGTTAACAGCCTATGGATTGAATGCAAAAGTACTAGCATTAGTTGGTCAAACTCCTTTAAAAACTCAAGGAAAAGGTTGGGGTGTATTACATGAGTCTAACGACCAATTGGGGATAATGAAACGCCTTACCAAATATTCGGATAAGGTGAATGATATTAAAGAAATACCACATAAAATACAGAAATCCTTTCAGGAAATGGAAACTGGAAGACCACAGCCAGTGGGATTAGAAATTTCTATGGACTTGTTAATGAGTTCTGATGAAATGGAATTTCCCGCTTTCGCGAAAGCAAAACAAAAAGAAGAAATAGATACATCTATAATTAGCAACATAGCAGAAGCTTTGATCCATGCAAAAAAACCATTAATTTTTGTAGGAAGTGGAGCTATGGATGCCAGTGAAGAAATTACAGCACTGGCTAATTATATGCAAATTCCGGTATTTGCATATCGAACAGGAAAAGGTGTCGTCTCTTCTAGAAATTATCTGAGTCATCCAGTACCGGCTGCGTATGAATTATGGAAAGAAGCAGATGTGGTTGTGGGGATAGGAAGTCATGTACGTATGCCTATATTAAAATGGGGGATTGATGAACACCTGTCATTTATTAGTATTAATATAGATACTAATGATCATGATAAAATTACAACACCAGATATTGCCTTAACAGCTAATGCGGGACAAGCATCAAAAGCAATCTTAGAGGTACTTAAAAACAAAATCCCTCAAAGAGCTAGTAGAGAAAAAGAAATGCAGGCATTAAAAGCTAGTTGGAAAGAAAAAACAGCGTATTTAGAACCTCAAGCTACATATTTGAGAATTATTAGAGAAGAATTACCAGACAATGGGATCTTTGTAGATGAGCTAACACAGGTTGGTTTTGCCAGCAGAATGCTATGGGAAGCCTATGCTCCCAGAACCTATTTATCTACAGGATATATGGGCACTTTAGGATGGGGGTTTCCTACTGCACTTGGAGCAAAAATAGCAAAACCAGAATTACCTGTAGTTACAGTTTGCGGTGACGGTGGGTTTATGTTTGCTGTACAAGAATTAGCTACAGCTGTACATCACAAGATAGGCGTAATCATTTGCTTGTTTAATAATAATGCCTTTGGGAATGTGCAGAATATGCAGATCAATAACTATGGAAATAAGGTGATAGCTAGTGATTTGACGAACCCAGACTTTATCTCAATGGCAAAATCATATGGTGCTAATGCAGAAAAAGTAACAGATTTTGATAGTTTTAGACAAGCAATACAAAAAGCAAAAGAACAAGAATTGCCAACACTAATAGAAATAGGAGTTGGCATTGATATGCCTTCTACAGATCAATTTAAATCAATGCCTAAACTGAGAGGTGTAAAATAATCTATAAAGATGTATACAGATGAAAATAGCTATAATATCAGATATTCATGAAAATTTCCATAATCTTATTCTTGCATTAGAGGAAATTGAAAGACAGAATTGTAAGCACATACTTTGCTTGGGAGATTTAATGAATGCTGGTATAGCAAAAGTATTGTCGTGTTCTACGATTCCTGTATTTACGATTTGGGGAAATAATGATGGCGAAAAAGTAGAAATTACTAAAGTAGCCCATTATCAGAATAGCAATCTTAGTGTAAGCCTGAATACGTATGACTTTTTAGAAATAGATAATCGCAAAATTTTTATTTCTCATTACGATGATCTTGCCATTCCAATGGCAACTTCTAGATTGTATGATGCAGTTTTTTTTGGACATACCCACATATCTTCAATTCAAAAAGAAAATGAAACATGGATTGTAAACCCAGGAGAGATTTCTGCTCATAAAACAGGAATAGCCTCTTTGGCTATTTATGATACAGATACTAATGACGTAAAAATCTTAGAGCTTGAGAATAGTAAAACATTAAAAACAGGATTAGTAACAGAATTTTTTAAGAAAAATAAAGAAGTATTGCAGCTTCGCTCTGAAAAAGCTTTCAATATGTGAAGTAAAACAAAAAGTGCTATAATAATGACACTTTAATTCATTCTGTTTCAAAAACTAATTTTTACTTTTCTAGAGTCCATACCAAAATAATCAAATGATATACAAGAAACATATATTAGACACTAATCCATATAAAGTAGGTGCGACAAAAGCTGAACATGAAAACAAAAGTGAACGCCAAAAAATATACAAGCTTTCTTCGAATGAGAACTTTTTAGGGCCTTCGCCAAAAGCGTTAGAAGCTATACAAGAATCGTTAAATGAACTGTCTGAATATCACCATAGAGATGATTCTTTGTTGAAAAAGGCATTAGCCGATCATTATGACAATGGTGTTAAAGCAAATCAGTATATAACTGCAAATAGTGGTGTAGAAATTATTGATATCATATGTAGAGGATTTTTGGATGCCGATAGTGAAGTAATCGTTTCTTCTCCAACATTTAAAGCTTATGGTAATTTTGCGAGTATAGAAAATGCTACAGTAATTGATATTCCTTTAAAAATACCGGATTTTAGCTTAGATGTAGAAGGAATTATTGATGCGGTTAATGAGAACACACGATTGATATTTTTGACTACTCCCAATAATCCTACGGGAACTATAATTCCTAAAAAAGATGTGGATTATTTATTAGATAATATCCCAGATACTGTTATTGTAATTTATGATGAAGTATATTTTCATTTTGTAGAAGACCCAGATTTTTGTAATGCTGCATATTATATCAAAAAAAATAAAAATGTAATTGCTATTCACAGTTTTTCAAAAGCATATGGATTAGCAGGGATGCGTATTGGTTATGCATTTTCAACCCCTAAAATTGCTTCGTATCTACAGAAAATAAGCAGGCCTTTTATGATTAATGTGTTAAGCACTGCCGCTGCAGTTGCGGCTTTAACAGATGATGAACATATAGAAAACACTCAAAAATTAATTAGCGAACAAAAGAAGTGGATGTATACACAATTTGAGAAGATGGGTATTACATACTGGAAAAGTGAAGCTAATTTTATTTTATTTAGATCTCCAATAGACGAAGAAAAAATAACAAATTCTTTTCTGAAAGCAGGTATTATGGTAAGACCATGTAGTAAGTTTGGAGTTAAAGACCATATTAGAGTAACAGTGGCAACACCGATTATAAATACTATGTTTTTCGAAGTATTAAAAACATTGCTATAAAATTAAACAAACTCTACTATGGATTACTCATCATATATTGTTTTACCCAAAAAAGGAGAATTATATTCGATACTGGATACAGTTGCTTCAAAAGCTAAAATTGTATGTTTTGCAGGATTACCTGGAGTTGGGAAAAGCTTATATGTACAGCAATTTGCCTATATGGCATTACAGAAGAATAGAAAGATCTCTATATTGCAATGGGATGATGCTCGCCAAGGTTTTGAAACAGAAGAGGTGTTGAAAATTTATCCTGAAATCAATGGAGTTACTCATGCAGGTATCCGGAAATCTTGTGGATTATGGTCTAGAAAAGCGGTTTATGATTGGTATCAATTACATAAAAATGATAATGAAATATTAATCCTTGAAGCTCCTTTGGTAGGGAATAGGTTAATAGAATTAGGGAAAAAGATAGAAGATGAACTAGAGCCTATATTATCAAGTGATAATACTCAATTTATACTACCTGTGCCTTCTGATGAACTTAGAAAATTAATAATAAGTAAGCGAGTAAAGACCACAGAGAATCCTAATCATGAAATGGAGAAAGCAGATGCTCAGCCTCATGTACTTATGGCATTATATCGTGAAATATGTGAGGTGGGTAAAAAGTTGGGAATGAAGAAACAATTAAACGAAGACCTTGAATATGATAAATCTTTTTATGAATCACTTTATAGAAGAGTACTTCAAGCAAGGCACGTAAAAACATTATTTGTAGATGAAGCTTTCGAGGTTAATTCGGTATATGATGTTCGTCAAAAATTTTCTAAACTAGCACCTTCAATAGCAGAAGTCTCTTATTTTACATCACAGGTGCAAGAAAAATATCCGACAGATAAACAATTAGAAGTAGAAGTAAATAGTTGGTACGTAGCAAGATAAAATTGAATTGAAAAACTCTTATCTTCTTTAAGTGATGATGGAAATTTGTTTAGATTCTTATAATGGGTTAACAAAACGAAAAACTGATCATAAAGCTCTATTTGGTATTAAATGTAATGATTATGTAGTTGTTCTGGCCAAATACAAACATATATAGATTTAATTATTATGTTTCCAGTATTTATATAGATTGTGTTCTTTTATTTTAAAAACCCTATTTTGCATCATGGGGATGAAGGGGAAATCATTCCAAATACTTAAAAAAAGATGTAAATGAGGAAAACAGAATATTATCTGCTCCTATTTCTTATTGGAACACAATTAAAGGGGCAAACATTGGATAATGAAAACAAAAATTCATTTTTTATTTCGCCAGAAGTAATATTTGGAAAAACGACAGAACCTAATACTGGTTTTCCTAAAACTAAAATGCTTAAATCTATTTTTGTTAGTATAGGAAGTTACAACAAAAAGGTAGATGCACAATGGAGCTCTAGACTGGGATATCCAAAAACCGGACTTGCATTAGGAATTACCGATTTCGGAAATATTGAAAAAGTAGGTAAAGCCTATATTGTAATGCCTTTTGTTGAAATTGGATTGTTTCAAAAAAAAACAAATAGGTGGCATCTTAATATGGGGTTTGGCGCATCCTATATTGATGCAAAGTATGACCCAGAAACAAACCCTTTTAATAAGGCGGTAACAACAAGTCTTAATTGGTCATACAAAACTTTTTTGTATTATGATGTTTTAATAAGTAAATCAACGCAATGGCGTTTAGGACTTGGATATGGCCATTATTCTAACGGACACACAAGATTACCTAACCAGGGACTTAACTCTTTTTTGGTAAGTGCTTCTTCATCTTTTGGAGAACCTCAAACTATTCTTGAGGAAGATGTAACAGCGTTAAGAAAAGAACGAGTCAAATCCTCACAGAACTATTTTTCATTTCGCAGTGGCATAGGTCAAAATGTACTCTCTGAAGAATTTAACGATAAAAAAGAAGTGTATTCTGTTGCATTATCCATGGGTAAAGTTGTTAACAAGATTTTTAAGATTGGAGTTGGTTTTTATGGTAGGTTCTATGAACACTATTATGATTATATCAAAAATGATGAAATGCTAATACAGGAGCAAGTTCCTTTTTTTAAAGAAAAACCTGTTGCATACGCAAGTAATTATGGTTTTTTTTCTAGTACAGAAGTTTTTATAGGACATATTGGTGTAGAATTTGAACTTGGACTTAATATATATAAACCATTTTATAAAATTGAATGGCAGCTGAGTCAGGGAGAAACACGTGGGGATCAATATGTTTTGGGAGAGTTGGATTGGTATTATGAAATAAAACGAACGATTTCTAGTAGGTTAGGAGTGAAATACTATTTGTTTAATACACATACCTCACCCAAAAACAATATTTTTTTTGGAGCAAATATTAATGCAAATTTAGGCCAGGCTGATTTTTCTGAACTTAGTTTAGGATATGTATACCGTTTTGATTTGAAAGAAAGAAAAAAAGAGTATTCAAACTAGTACATTTTTTTGCTACTTATTTAAACCTAACAAATACCTAGCAGCAGCAAAGGGTGTCATTTTGTGTTGTTGCACGGCTTCAATTTTTGAATCTAAAGCAGCTTTAACTTTGGGATTGTTATAAAAAGAGTTTTTTAATTGTTCTTCAATAGTTTGTAGTAGCCAGAACTTATTTTGTTGGATTCTGTTTTTTTCAAAAAATCCATTTTCAGAAGTAATTTTCAGGTATTTTAGGATCATTTTCCAAATATCATCAATACCAGTACCTTCTATAGCACTACAGGTTAGTACTTCTGGAGACCAGCTGTTTTGTGTAAGAGGGTATAAGTGAAGTGCTTTTCTAAATTGATTTTTAGCTTTACGGGCACGTATCAGGTTATCACCATCGGCCTTATTAATTACAAGAGCATCTGCCATCTCTATAATACCACGTTTGATACCTTGTAATTCGTCTCCTGCACCTGCCAATTTTAGTAATAAAAAGAAATCTACCATACTATGCACAGCAGTTTCACTTTGTCCTACACCTACAGTTTCAATAATGATAACATCATACCCTGCAGCTTCACAAAGAATAATAGACTCTCGTGTTTTTTGAGCTACTCCTCCCAGTGAGTTTCCAGATGGAGAAGGACGTATGAAAGCCATAGAGGATCTTACCAAAGATTCCATTCTGGTTTTATCACCTAGTATACTGCCATGTGAAATTGTACTACTAGGGTCTACTGCTAAAACTGCAACTTTTTTCCCTTTTTGTAATAACAAATTACCCAAAGCTTCAATAAAGGTGCTTTTACCTACTCCAGGGACTCCTGTTATACCAATTCTTATAGAATTATTGGCATAAGGAAGACACATCTCGATAAGATCTTGTGCTTTTTCAATATGGTTTTGCTGGGTGCTTTCAATTAATGTAATTCCTTTACTTAAAGCAGCGGTGTCTTGAGCAATGATTGCCTTAAAAATAGGGTCAATTACAACTTCTTTTTGCTGTAATTTTTTAAATCGATCAATTGCTTGACTACTCGTGCTAGAAGGGGCTTTAGTATGTTTGGTAGAATCTTTAGACACAGAATGACTTTATGGCAAAGTTATAAATTCCTTTTGGAAACTTATAATTAATAAATAGACCTTCTGTAATTTTAAGTTTATACTGTATTATGAATCTTATATTGGTACAAACTTATCAAAACAGAATGCATTTATATTTTAATAGGAACCGCAATCGCAGTTCTATCCCATGCAAGATATAATATGGTAAAATCATTTGCATTTTCAAAATAGATAGAAAATTGTTCTATTACATTTAATAAGGGTTGTACAGGCACTTCTACAGTGAGCACGTCGTATGAAACATCTCGTTTTGCAGTACCATCCATATGTACTCCCCAATCATATTCTTTACTATTAAAAATTACTTTCCAAGATTTGGGATTTGGTATGGTCCATAGTGTATAGGTTCCTGCTTTAAGTACAGTGCCATCAACCAGAAGGTCTTTATCTGTTGTAAATGTAGTGGCTTCATTGGCTCCTGTTCTCCATACTTCATTATATGGAACCAGATTACCAAAAATTTCTCTATCCTTTTTGTATGGTCTGTTGTAAAAAACAGTGAAAGTAGCATCTTTTGCTGTATGAGTAACGATTTCTTCAGGACTATGTTTTTTGGTACTTTGCTTCATGAAATACATTCCTGCAAATCCAATCAATACTAATCCTAATAAAATAAGTATTGCTCGTTTTAAAAGTTTTGGCATAACGTTTTTTTAATCCTAAATATACCTCTTTTACAACTTATGTCTATGTTTAAATATTCATAAAAAATAGAAAGTTATAGTAGTTAATTAGATAGAAGAGTACTATTTATACCATTTATACTACAAATACGAATGGGATACAGAAATCATGAGTATATATTATTTTTATTAATTGTTTGATATACAGTATATTGTTGGGGTGATATGATTTTTATGCATAATTTTGCAACATAGAATATATGTTTTCGTCTATATAGATGAGTACGATTTAAAACAGTTTTAAATAATAATCACTAACCATATAAAGTTAAGAAAGTTTGTTACAAAGCGAGCTAATAGAACAATGTAGGATTAACGATCGTAGAGCGCAGATGAAACTCTATAATAAATACTGTGATGGTATGTATTATGTAGCGTTGCGTTTTCTTAAAGATCCATTTGAGGCGGAGGAAGCTATGCAGGAATCTTTCATCAAAGCTTTTACGCGACTTCATCAATTTACAGGAGATGTTACTTTTGGTGCTTGGCTTAAACGAATTGTTATAAATAAGAGCATAGATATGCTAAAAGCTAAGAAAATGAATATGGTTGCGATTAATGAACAGGTTATGACTAGTGTAGAAGAACAGAACGATTGGTCAGTGTCAGATTCTGTTACTGTAGATGAGGTGAAAAAAGCAATCGAAAAATTACCAGAAAAATATAAATATGCCGTCATGCTATTTTTGATAGAAGGGTATGATCATAATGAAATTAGTGAAGTACTGGATATTACACCGGTTTCTTCAAGAACATTGGTACATAGGGGAAAAAAGCAGCTACAGGAAGAATTAAAACATTTGAGACATGGCACAGGATATTAGAGAACTATTAAAGCAGGATAAACAGATTCCTGTTGAGCAAATAAGAAAAGGGCATCAACAAAGGTTTATGTCTAGAATGGAGAATGAACTGCCTAAAAAGATCAGAAGGTTTGATTATAAATGGCTTAATATTGCTGCTAGTATTGTTGTTATTTTTTCGGTTTCTTTACTTACGTATAATCAACTTGGGAGTAGTGGTGCCGAAGGACCTGATATAGTAGATTTAGATACTGCTCCTGTAAAAAATTCCTCTGTAATATTAGCAAAACAATCTTCCCCTTTGGCAGAAATATCTCCCGAGTATCAAGAAGTAGAAAATAGTATACTTACCAGTATAAAATTTCAATTATCACAGATTACAATCGATGATACTAATAGAGAATTGGTAGAAAGTTTTATGTCCAGATTGGATAATCTTGATAAAGAATACCAAAAACTTAATAAAGAATTAATAGAGGTTGGACCCAATGTTCAAAGTGTAGAGGCTATGATGGAGAATTTGACAATAAGATTATCTCTTTTAAATAGACTAAAAGACAAACTAAAAGAATTAGAGCGAATTGAAAACGAAAATTACAATGAAGTACAGGCTTAATGTAGCGACTCTTGGTTTATTGTGCTGTGCAGGCTTATTTGCACAAGATAGACAAGATAAATTAAATGAAAAGCTCGCAGTAAATAAAGATGTTACTGTCGTTCTTAATACGAGTCATACTAATATTGTTTTTGAAACTTGGAATAAAAACACAATCGAGGTAGAAGCTTACTTAGAGGGTAATCTTTCTGATGAAAACAGTAAGCACATCCTTGATAGTTGGCAGGTGGATGTATTAGGAGATAGCCAGAAAGTAACTATTAATTCTACTGCTGGAAATTTATGGAGTAGAAAGGTCACTGCTTCCAGTATTACAATGGATAGAAAGAACTTACAGGAATTAAGGATGTTAAGCCCTATGATTACTGATATGTTAGGGCCTCTTATGGAAAACATAGCTAAAAACCCTATGCCAAGTACTCTTTCTCAAAATCAAGCTAACGTTAATTTTAAGAACGGAACAGCCAATAAAGAAAATGATGAAAAATATATTAAGCAATGGGAGAGCCAAATACGTGAAAAATTTATTGATGAACAAAAACAAAAATGGGCTAAACAATTTGAAGCTGACCCTAAAAACAAGATAAAATTAGAAACCTGGGGAGCACAATATGAAAAACAAATGGATGCATGGGCATCTCAATTAATACAAGATATTGGTAAACAGCAAACCGGAACGGCTAATGTTACAGTCTACAGGTATAGCACTAGTAGAATTAATACTAATAGCACAAGTAAAATTATTAAGGTACGTATTCCTAAAGATGCCAAATTAAGACTTAATATTCGTCATGGAGATGTGCAATTAGCAGAAAAAGCTAATAATATTAAAGCTTCTCTATCTCATACTAAGCTCTCTGCTAATGTTATAGATGGTAAACAAACGTTTATTAAAGCTTCTTATTCTCCTGTTTTTGTTCGACAATGGAACGATGGTAGATTAATGATTAATTATGTAAAGAATTGTAGAATACAAAATGCTAAAAACCTTCTTGTTAATGCTGATTCTAGTAATGTTTTTATTCAACAACTTGACGAAAATGGAGCAATCTCAGGAAGTTTTGGAGTAATTACTATAGCTAATCTCGGAGAATCTTTTTCTACTCTGGATCTGGCAGTTCAAAACAGTGATTTTAAATTAAATTTACCCGAAACAGCATTTAACTTATCGTACAGTGGAGCTCAAAGTATAATTTCTTTGCCTAAAACTTTGGAAATAAATACAAGAAAGAATTTTGGTAATGTGTTTGTTAATGGATTCCAAAATACACGTAGTACAGACAAAATGATTACAATTAATGCTAAGTATAGCAAAGTTGTATTAAATAATAAATAAAGTTTTTTCATAGTAATGTAGTGTTAATTATAGAAAAGCTCTATCGGTTTAGACTGGTAGGGCTTTTTTAGTTGTATAACCCTAGATTTTAATTCAAACACATTCAGGTCTTTGCCCTAAAATAGAAATGAATTTAAAAATAGTACTACTAAGTAATTGGTTAGATTTTTAAGTTCATATTAGATCAACTTTAACTTAACATACCATATTTTCTTTCTATTTGATTAGGGGAAAAGCGTAAGTATATTACAGAATAAGTCTTTTAATCTGTTGATTTTTGCTCTTTATCTGATTTTTTAACAATACTCGAAAAATAAAATATTGACAATCAATTAGTTAACGTTAATTAAAGCTTAATTTAACATTTTTTGTGTCATTTATCGAATATCGAAAACATTTGATCTAAAAGTCTGGTTTTTAATTTGTTTAACTATAATTAAGTAATATCATTGTATGGTAAAACCGTAATAAAATAATAACAACCCCCACTATAAAGTTTATAAAGATGAAATCAATAGCGTGTTTTTTTAGCTTATTTTTATTCTTGAGTAGTTATGCAAATGACTTGGACCAAATTCTAGAAGTAGAAATGGAAGGCCTTGTTGTGGTAGTTGTAGATTTTCAGGAAGGGGATAAGATTAAATTATTCGAAGTAGAAAGTGGAGATCATGTTTTATCAAAAACTCATGGGGAGATTGACCTTAGTCAATTACCTATGGGGGCTTACCTATTAGAAAATAGTGAAGGAGAGTCTGTTGTTATAGAACGTTTAGAAGAAGCTATTAATATTACAGGAGCAATAGAGAATGTAGAGACAGATTTTGTTTTAGAAAATGATAGCAAAAGAGCATATGTACCTGCAGAGATTGATGTAGAGCAAGAATTTATTCACTACTATGAAAATGCAGAGACAAATCTTTTAGAAATAACTAGAGATGGAGATTTTGTAACTGTGGTTGGTTTTGAAGAAGGAGATAAAATCAAATTATTTGAAGTAAAAAATACAGTACATATTTTATCAAAAACAACAAATTTTGTAGACCTTAGTCAATTACCAGTTGGGGTTTATGTTTTGGAGAACAACAAAGGAGAATCTGTTGTTGTTGAAAAATTTATAGATAACGACGATCTTGTAGCAGATATGTAATAAAATTTTTTAATACTATATAAAAGCCTTCCAAACTTGGAAGGCTTTTTTTATGCAGTTTATTTAATGGATGTAAAATTTTGGAATTGCTATGGAGAGATTTAAGAAGTTCTTATAGTGTTTTGTTAAATTGATGATCATATACCTTTGATGTCAATAGATAACGTACTTAAATTTGATTATAGCCTCTTTGAATTATGAATAAGATTCTTTTATCAAACCTTTTATTATCTATAGAGTGAATAAAAACAGTACAAAAAAATATCCTGATGGATCAACATCAGGATATTTTTTTGTTAAGTAATGCTTTTGTTTATTTGTCCAGATTCTTCGTCATAGTAAAGCCAGTAAATAAACCAACTCCGGCCATTAAGAAGATTGTACCTGGATACGCAATATCTTCATCTACACCTATAGATAAATGTAGGATACCAGCTATGAAAATTCCGATTCCAATACCCATTAGTAATAAAGATAAATTTAGAATAAGTACTTTCCATACTGGAGTAACTCTTTTTTCTTTGCTGCTATAAAATATAGAAGCATCTGCTCCTTTTTCTATAAGAGCCATACGTTCTTTATTTCTAGCCGAAATAAATAAATAAATAATTCCAAAAAATACTCCTAAGATTGCGGGCATTATAATTACTTCTGATCCCATCATGTTTTTAGTTTAAAAGATTAATACTGTTCGTTTTCTAATTAAGACGAAGAGTAATTCGAAGTGGTTACAAAAAAGGTAAAAAAAATATTTTGTACTTTTTAATAGAAATTATGTAACCGATGATTATAAAGTGTCGTCCTATGAGAAAATGAACCATCAATCAGATCAATATTATATTAATCAAGTGCTAGAAGGGCAGGTAAATGCTTTTTCGGTTCTGGTAGCGCGTTACCAGGGTTTAGTGTATACAGTAGTGTATCGTATGATTAAGAATAAGGAACAGGCAGAAGAAGTTGCTCAGGATTCTTTTATAAAAGCATATAAATCCTTAAGTAACTATAGGGGTGATGCTAAGTTTTCTACCTGGTTATACACTATTGCGTATAGAAAAAGTTTAGATGCAATAAAAGCAAGTAAAAGAATGATAACTTCTGAGCTTATAGAAGAGATAAGCGAAGGAGAAATGGAGCTGGTTGGCGATGCATTGAACTATTTGCAGGTAAAAGAAAGAAAAAAAATTATATCAGATAGTATAATGAGACTTCCTGAAGACGAAGCCGCGATTATTACACTATACTATTTTGAGGAAAAAAGTGTAAAAGAAATTGTAGAAATTGTAAATTTAACAGCAGATAATGTGAAAATAAAATTATATCGTAGTAGAAAAAAACTATATTCGATATTAAAGCATCACATTTCTCCAGAAATTAGTAGTAAAAATGGAAGAGCAATATAAAGACATTAAACATTTAGTCAAAGAAGCTGGATTAGAGACTCCTTCAGTAGATTTTTTAAAGAATGTTATGGAGCGAGTTGAGCTTTCAACTGTTGAGATGTCGTCGGCATACAAACCTTTAATTTCTAAGAAAGTTTGGTTTGTTATTGCAGTAGTTACTGCTGTATTGCTATGTGCCACACCGTTTTTATCAGATAGTAAAGAATCGATTTTAAGTTCTATTGATTTTTCTTTTTTTAATAAGATAAGTATCAAAAATCCATTTTCCGACTTTACATTTCATAAAACTACGATATACGGTATTTTATTTCTTGCCCTTCTGTTTCTTATACAAATAACTATTTTAAAACGAAGGATTGATAGACGATTTTCTTTATAATTGTTTAGTAAGTTTTGACTCTCGAAAAATAAAAATTTAAAAGACACAAAAAAACTACCTAAACAATGAATTAAAGTAGGGGATACTCTATATACATTTTTTAGGTAGTCTATAAAACCAACTAAGTTTATTGGGTTATTTTTTTACAATTGTGTGTATCTCTGAAATTCCTTTTGATGTTATTTTTACAAAATAATTTCCTTTTTCGGTTATTGCTCCTCCAAAAGGAAGTACTCCAGGATTTCTGTCATAGTTTTTATGGTAAATACGTCTTCCTAAAAGATCGTATACACTCATAGTAAACCTTTCTTTACCTAATTTTGTCAGGTCAATATTTGTAGCCTCGGTAAATGAATTAGGGTATACCTTAACCAAATTCTCTGCTTTTTCTGGACCTGCTGCTGCTGGCCTTTTAGTTGTAAGTCCTTGACCTGCATTAGTGTTATATGCATAATCCAATATAGTATACGATAACCCATCATTTGCTACAGTAGCATAAAACCATCCATAATGTGTATTGCCGCTAATTTTAAAAGTAAATCCTATGTAGCCTGATTTACCATTCCAACTCGTATATGAAGAAGAGCTTACTACATAACTATTAGATTCTGCAACAAAATTACTAGAAGCTCCTACTTGTACTCCTTCACCAATCATGGTTACATTTCTGCTACTACCTTCGCATACTACATCTTTATTATAAGTTACTAGTCGTACCGAATTGCTAGAAAACCATGCACCAAACCCATTATCGTCTCCTACTTCTATTCTGAAGAAATTCCAGGTACTTGATGAGTTTACAGCGATATCTTCATTATTTACATAGATAACTCCATCGTTAGTAGCACAAGGGGTACACGATCCACTACAATCTACTCCTGTTTCATCTCCGTTCTGAATACCATCTGTACAGGTAGGATTAGATCCTCCTGTTCCTATGGTTACTGTGTAGTCTTCTACCTCTCCGTAGCTAAAAGATTCGCATGCCGTTGGGATACCATTGTATTTCATAGATACTCTGATTCTGGTGTTTCCATTTATGGCACCAGACGGAACAGTAAAACTACCACTTACTGGGGTATCTTTTGAAGGTGCTTTACTCCATACCTGCTCGTCTGCATCAGCAAAATCCCCATCTTGATTATAATCAATCCATACACTATACCCTTCTGAGTATACTGTTCCTGACCAAGTTGGAGTAATAGTAATAGTATTAGGAGACCCTTTAGATAATGTAGTAGAAACAGAAGTGTAATCTCCATACCCTCCAGTAGAACCGGTAGATGTATTATCAATTGTTCCTAACTGCACTCTACCGATATATTCGTCTGATACACTTTTTCCATTAGAATCGCATGCGGTTGGCGTACTACATGGTGTACACGATCCTCCACAGTCTACCCCTGTTTCATCCCCATTCTGGATCCCATCATTACAAGTTGATATTGCTTCAGAAACTATAATTCCATAATCAGCCGTATTTCCACTATCATATGAACCGCAAGCAGAATCTCCATCTGTACCATCTACAAAGTGACCAATTACCCTTAATCCTACTTTTTTACCTATTGCAGCATTGTTTGGTACAGTAATATTGGCTGTAAAAGAATACTCATCATTGGTATAATCTGCATGGTTTACGACTTGGGTGAACACTAGTTCATTATCTGAAAACATACTGTCAAAATTCCAATCTGCCCATACGCGTACTCTATTTACATCACTAGTTCCACCATTACCACGCTCTGTTTTAATGGTAATAGGGTAAGTTTTTCCAGTTTCTAAAGTAGTAAATACGGTGTCATAGTAATCACCAGCTCTACTTTTAAGAGGGGCGTGATCTATTGTAGCTAAAGTAACGTGATTTACATTGAAATAACCTCCGAATTTTGGCTCGCTATCGCAGTAGTTTAATGCTGAAGTTATGTAATCCGTTTTAGTAAGCGTTTTATTTATTCCATTGGCTGTTGTCACTTTTAGAGTTACATCATAAGTTCCTCCTTCGGGAAATATGATATTAGAAGGACTCTTATCTGTAGAAGTAGCAGGTTGCCCTCCTTCAAATGTCCATAACCAGGAAGTAATAGAATCCCCATTATCGGTTACAGTAAGATCAGAGAATGCTACACCTTGTGAGAAATTAACTGTGGTAGGAGCTCCCGAAAATTCCATAGAAAAAGTAGCATTTTGATCTAGGATATTTAGTCCATAATCTTCAGATTCACCACTGTCAATACTGCTACATGCTGTATCACCATCGTTATTTTGTACATAGTGTGCCAGAATTCTAAAAGCTGTGTTCCCTAAAACAGCATCTGCAGGGATAGTAATATTGGTAGTGTATTTGTAATCGCCATTGGCATCAACACTACTGTTGGCGTATGCATGGGAGATTATTAGTTCATTATCCTCATAGATAAAATTATTATTCCAGTCAAACCATCCTTGAATTCTTAAATTATCACCAGCACCACCATTACCTTTGTTGGTTGTAATTGTTAAAGGATAGGTTTTTCCTTGTTTAGCTGGGTATATAAGACTTTTTGTGTAATTGGAAACTCCATTATATCCTGATGGATTTGTTCTACCATCAAATTCAATATTAGTGATGTGTGCATATACAGCATATGATATATTTACATTACAGTATTCTGTATATACATCGTTAAAGTCTACTTTCAGATTATCTATGCTATTTTTATATAGTTGTGTTACTCCACCAGTTACTATCGGGTTAAGGAAAGTAAAAGAAAGATTAGCTACAGAATTGGCAAGATTATGACTAGAAGCAGTATTATCCAGATGTATGGTTGCAGAAGTAGCACTGTTTATTACAATTCTGGGGGTTAAACCAGCAGGTAGATTGGTTACGGTATAATCGGTATTAAGCACCATATCTCCAGAGTTTTTTGTAAAAGTACAGTCCTCACAAGTAATATCAATAGTACTTTCTATAAGGCCATCATTTAGATAACGTTCCTCAAATATTGCTCCAGAGGTAGCGATACGAGCACCCAAATCAGAAGCCAAACCGGTAGCAGTTAGATTGGTGTTTGTCCACAATGTATTTCTGGTAGATGAATTATCAATAGCATTAACCATTCGGGTAACTTGCCCTTGTGTAAACATTTTATAACAATCTGTATAATCCATGAAATTCTCACTATTGATTTCCTGATTCAGACAATTTTTTAGAACGGTACAATTGGTTTTTGAAGAATTTTTTTTGTGAGAAGGAGTATCTGCAACACCATCTCCATCATTAGGATCATTATTACATACTCCTTTATCAAAGGTATGAGGTAGATCAAAGTAGTGCCCGAATTCGTGAGTTAGTACTGATCTGAAATTCTCATTAGTATTATTTCCTAAATAACTTCCGTTGTATACTACTCGAGCAATATTGGCAGCAGACATGGTGGTATTAGGATACCATGCTACTCCTGAATTATAGAAATCTCCGTCATCGTATAAATCTCTGGTGATGTATATATTGCAGTATTTGTAATTATCCCAGGCAACTTTGGCTACTACAGGAGAGTTATAGTTCCCCATTCCTGAAGCTTCATCATAGAATATAACTCCTGTTGTGGGATTACCATTAGGATCAAGTTGTGCAAGTTTAAATGTCACATCCAGAGGTTGTTTGATAGCATCGAAAGGAGCATCAATAGTGCTGTAATCTGCATTAAGCCCTTGAAAATCTTCATTGGTTTTTTGTAAAGCGTCTTCAATAATAGTTTTGGTAACAGTAGATCCGCTATTAAACTCGGTGCCAAATACATGAAATACAACTGGTATTACATACGATTTTGGGTTTTGATTGCTTTTCATTCTAACAGCACTTTGTCTTAACGCCTTAATTTCTGTTTTTGCAAAAGGATCTGCCTGATACAGTTTTTGCATTTGTTCTTCCATTTTACATATGTTGGGCTCAGTGTTTTGAGCATTAGTTAGCCAACAGGAGAATAATAAAAACCATAAGACCAAATGCCTTATGCTTAGGTAGTTTCTTTTAAAATGAGTTTGTGTTTTCATGATTAATTTATATTTATTAATTAGTTATGGTGTTAAAAGTATGGTAATAGGAATGAGAATATAAGTGCCACCCTACCAGTATTTTATAGAAACCCGAACACTTATTTTATGGGTAATCAATATTCTTATAGGTGTATACTCTTTAATTTCTTTGAGATAATTAAGTGATTAAAGGAGGGTGGGCGGTGTATAAATACATGCTATTTAGCCTCTATCTAAGAGAAATAGTTTTGCATTAATATTTGTAATATAAATTCACTTTGATAGATATAAAAACCATTTTTCACTCTACTTGTAGTTAGATACTCTTAAAAAGGGTTTCATGGAAATATAAAATTGCATTTTGAACAAAAATAAAACTCAAAATTATTGCTGTTTTACAGTTGATTTGACGCTTGTATATCTATTTAGAAGTATTTATGTACTGATAAAAATCATATTTCTGGAACATAGTCTGAAATATTTTTGCGCCGTAAATCAATAAGAAAACCCCAAAAAAATGAAGATAAAATTTACTTCTTATAATTTGTTTGAGAATTGTAAACTAAATAACAAAACCTTAAAGCCAATACCGATGAAAAACAAAACAAAAGCCCCCAGATCAATATTAATTTTATTTGTGATAGGATTAGTGTATACCAGTTCATTGAGCCTTCATGCACAACTAAATGATAAATATGGATCATTGTCATTTAACAACGCTATTAATGTTTCGGGTAAGCAACGTATGCTTACTCAAAAAATGTCTAAAGCATATTTATATTTACTTAAGAATGCTAATGATGTGAAAGTGAAGAGAGATTTATTATCGAGTAAGATTATTTTTGAAGAACAAAACCGAGTTCTTTTACAGAACACCCAATTTAAGGGAACTATTGAAAAGTTAACTAGAGTTAATGAAATATGGAAAGAATTTAAAATACTCATTGAAACTCAACCGAGTTATGATAATGCAAAAAAAGTAATAGAAACAAATACAGATCTCCTTAAAGCTGCAGATGCAGTGGTGTCTTCTATTATTATAGAGTCTAAAAACTCTTTTCAAAGCATTAAAGATGATATAAATGAGTCTTATTTAGTCGAAGACAGATTAGAATTAGAAGGAATCATAAATATATCAGGAAGACAACGAATGCTTTCACAACGATTGGCATTTTATTATTATGCGAATCAAATGGAATTGAAAAATAAAAACTCTTATCAAATGCTTAATAACGCTTTTCATGAATTGGATGGAGCAATTAATAAATTTTTGATTTGTAAGTTTAATACTCCTGAAATTGATGAAAAAATAGGGTTGACTTTTTCTCAATGGAATATGATCAAAAAAAATAGAGATAAATTGAATAATCAAAAATTTACGGATGAGGAAATCTATAAAATGAGTAATGAACTTACTCGATTATTCAATGATATAACATATTTGTATGAGAAAGTAAAAATATAAAATGAGAGTAAGTAGCTCTATGATGAATATGAAGTGAAATAAAAATTATAAATACAAAAGCCGGAAGTTTATTCTTCCGGCTTTCGTGTTTACATAAGAAATGATTTATTCATTCACAAGTACCCATTCTCCTTTTTCGATCAGTGGGATTGCTTGTTTGTATTTTACTGTTTTATTTTCACCACTCATCACATGTTTGATAGTTACTCTATCATTACGCCCGATTTTTGGTTGTTCTCGTACAATAGTTTCAGTGACCTGTGGTCTCCCTTGTGTTTGTCCTGCAGCTTTATTTTGTGCCGCACGCTCATCCATATTAGGAATTTCTTCTTTAGAAGTTTCTAGGTTTTCTTTTCTTCGCACCTGGCGAGCTTCAGAAATGTCTTGAGTATTACCTGTTGGTAATTCTCCTTTAAATAAAAATGAAATCACATCTTTATTTACCTCTTCAATCATGGCTTTAAACAACTCAAAAGCTTCAAACTTATAGATTAATAACGGATCTTTTTGCTCATGAACAGCTAATTGTACACTTTGTTTTAACTCGTCCATTTTACGAAGATGTGTTTTCCAGGCATCATCAATAATAGCAAGTGTAATATTTTTTTCAAAATCGGTAATAAGTTGTTTTCCTTCAGACTCATATGCTTTTTGCAAATCAGTAGCAACATTTATACTTTTTACTCCATCTGTAAATGGTACTAAGATTCTTTCATACTTACTGGCAGGATCTTCGTATACTTGTTTGATTACAGGATATGCGGCATCTGCATTACGTTTCATTTTATCCTGATAATGCTCATATGCAACTTTATAAACTTCTCCTGCAATTTTTAGAGGATCCATTTTTTCGAATTCTTCTGCAGAAATCGGACTACTCATAGAGAAATATCTGATCAATTCGAATTCGAAATTTTTAAAGTCCTGAGCAGCTTTATTTCCTTCTGTGATCACTTCTACAGTGTCATAGATCATATTGGCAATATCAACACGAAGACGTTCTCCAAATAAAGCATGATAACGACGTTTATATACAACTTCACGTTGTGCATTCATTACATCATCATATTCTAATAATCGTTTACGAACACCGAAATTATTTTCTTCTACTTTTTTCTGGGCTCTTTCTATGGATTTAGAAATCATAGAATGTTGGATTACTTCTCCTTCTTTTAGTCCCATTCTATCCATCATTTTGGCAATACGTTCAGAACCAAATAAACGCATCAGGTTATCTTCTAGAGATACATAGAACTGAGAACTACCTGGATCTCCTTGTCGACCGGCACGACCACGTAACTGTCTGTCTACACGACGAGAATCATGACGTTCTGTACCAACGATTGCAAGTCCACCTGCAGCTTTTACTTCATCAGATAATTTGATATCTGTACCACGACCAGCCATATTGGTAGCAATAGTAACTACACCTGCATTACCAGCTTCGGCAACAATATCGGCTTCTTTTTTATGAAGCTTCGCATTCAATACATTATGCGGTACTTTACGAATCGTAAGCATTCGTCCTAATAATTCTGAAATTTCTACAGAAGTGGTACCAATTAATACTGGTCTTCCTGCTCGGGATAACTCTGTAACTTGTTCTATTACGGCATTATATTTTTCACGTTTGGTCTTGTATACCAAATCTTCCATATCTTTTCTGGCAATCGGTCTGTTGGTTGGTATTTCTATAACATCCAGTTTATAGATTTCCCAAAGCTCTCCTGCTTCTGTTACTGCAGTACCTGTCATACCAGACAACTTACCGTACATACGGAAATAGTTCTGAAGTGTCACCGTAGCAAAAGTCTGTGTTGCATCTTCAATCTTTACATTTTCTTTGGCTTCAATAGCCTGGTGCAATCCATCACTGTATCGACGCCCATCCATAATACGACCTGTCTGCTCATCAACAATTTTTACTTTATTATCCATTACTACATATTCTACATCTTTCTCGAATAAGGAATATGCTTTTAATAGTTGACGTAAAGTGTGAATACGTTCACTTTTTACACTATAATCTCTAAAAAGATCTTCTTTCTTTTCTGCTTCTTCTTCTTTTGATAATTCAAAGCCTTCGATTTTAGCGATTTCCATACCAATTTGTGGTAGTACAAAGAAGTCCGGATCATCTTTTCCCGAAAGATATTCTACACCTTTATCGGTAAGATCTATTTGATTGTTTTTCTCTTCTATTACGTAATACAGATCTGCATCAATCTTATGCATTTCTCTGTTATTATCCTGCATATAGAAGTTTTCTGTTTTTTGAAGTAGCATTTTTACGCCATCCTCACTTAAAAACTTAATTAAGGCCTTATTTTTAGGAATCCCTCGGTATACTTGTAGTAATTTAAAACCTCCTTCTTTGGCGTCACCTTCTTTAATTAATTTTTTGGCTTCAGCTAAAACGGTAGTAAGGTATTTTTGTTGTACTGAAACGATATCAGCAATCTTAGGCTTTAACTCATCAAATTCATGGATATCTCCTTTTGGTATTGGTCCAGAAATAATTAATGGTGTACGGGCATCATCAATTAATACAGAATCTACTTCATCTATAATTGCATAATTATGAGGACGTTGTACCAGATCTTCTGGAGCATGAGACATATTATCACGTAGATAATCAAAACCAAATTCATTATTGGTTCCGTAAGTAATATCTGCATTATAGGCTGCTCTACGTTCTGCAGAGTTAGGTCTGTGGTTATCAACACAATCTACAGTAAGCCCATGAAACTGAAAAATTGGAGCCATCCACTCGCTATCACGACGAGCAAGGTAGTCATTTACAGTTACTAGATGAACACCATTACCAGATAGTGCATTAAGGTATACAGGGAGTGTTGCAACCAGGGTTTTTCCTTCTCCTGTCTGCATCTCTGCTACGTTTCCTTCGTGTAGTGTAATACCACCAACAAGCTGTACATCGTAATGGACCATATCCCACTTTACTTCTTTACCAGCAGCATCCCAACTTGTTGCCCAAATGGCTTGTTCACCATCAAGAGTAATGTGATCTCTGGTGCCAGAGAGTTCTCGGTCATAAGCAGAAGCCGTAACTTCGATGCTTTCATTATTAGTAAAACGTTTTGCAGTTTCTTTTATAACGGCAAAGGCTTCGGGAAGAATATCGTTTAGCGCTTTTTCTGTGATTTCATACGCTTCTTCCTTTAATTTATCGATTTCACCATAGATATCTTCTTTTCTATCAATATCTTCTGTGTTATTAGCTTCCTCGGTAAGTGTTTCTATTTTGGTATTGATTTCTGTGCGAGCTTCATTTATTCTATTTTTAAAATCAACAGTTTTAGCACGCAGTTCATCATGAGAAAGGCCTTCAAGAGCCGTTTCTGCTTGTTTTATCAATTCGACCTTTGGTTGAATTTCTTTAATATCTTTTTTGGATTTATCTCCAACAAATACTTTTAATACAGAATCTAAAATTCCCATAATTTTATGGTTGTGTGTTTAATGAGATTTTAATTTCAAAACGAAACTAATTGGTTTCCTATAATAAAGGAACATTCAAATTTGACCTCAATATCTGAAGTCTATCACTATCTCAGGACCTAAGTGGTCATATTATACAATACTCTTGAGCTGTAAATAGCCATAAAGTGGCATAATTTACGCAAAAAAAAAGCCTCTTGCGAGACTTTTAATACTATTTCATTTTTTTAATATTCATCCTCATTCCAAAGATAATCTTCGTCGGTAGGATAATCAGGCCATATTTCCTCTATAGAGTCATACGAATCTCCTTCATCTTCAATTGCTTGTAGATTTTCTACAACCTCCAGAGGTGCTCCAGTACGAATTGCATAATCTATTAGCTCGTCTTTTGTAGCTGGCCAAGGTGCATCACTTAAATAAGATGCTAATTCTAAAGTCCAATACATATGTTTACTGGTTTAATTTTTTGCAAAAATAATTTTTTAGTTTAAAAAGTCAAGTAAAAAATCAATTATTTAAACAATAATTATAAGAACGTGAATTTTTAGGGGGCTTCCCTTACTAATTTTAACAGATATTAAATTTTAAGAATTCTTTTTAGGAATCCACTCAATTTCTTCTGCCTTAAGATCGAAGGACAACTTTCGTGCCAGTACAAAAAGATAGTCAGATAGTCGGTTTAAGTAGTGTAATGTTGTTTCTTCAAAAGGAGCTATTTCATACAGTGCCGTTGCTAAACGCTCTGCTCTTCGGCATACACAGCGAGCAATGTGACAGAATGACACAGTTTGATGCCCTCCAGGCAATACAAAATGTGTCATTGGTGGCAAAGATTCGTTCATTCTATCGATTTCTTTTTCTAACAACTCGATATCTTCTGTAGAAATTGTAGGTATATTTAGCCGTTTTTGCCCACTTTTTAATATAGCTTTTTCAGGATCAGTCGCTAAAACAGCTCCAACTGTAAAGAGTTTATCCTGTATATTAATTAATATTTTTTTGCTGAGTTCATCAATTTTTTGATCTCTGATAAGCCCGATATGTGAATTAAGTTCATCAACAGTACCATAACTGTCAATACGAATATGGTGTTTAGGTACCCTGGTGCCACCAAAAAGGGCTGTGGTTCCTTTATCACCTGTTTTAGTATATATTTTCATTGAATTGCAAGTTTGTTTTAATGGATGATAACTACTTAACTAATAAAAGTACATCCTTAGTATAGTTTTGATTACACCATTTGTGTTTAGCATATATTTTATCCGGAATTTTATAATCGTGTGTTTTTTGATCTAGAAAACCAAACCTATTATAAAAGCTTTGAAGATGTTCAAAAGGAAGACACCATATTTTTTTATGTTGCTCATGATTTTTTAATAAATGCAGGATGATTTTCTCTGCAATTCCCATTCCTCGAAATTGATCTAATACATACATTCCTCCTAATTCTAAGTTGTTTTCATCAATATTGACAACTCTTCCCAGCCCACATTTTACATCTTCAATTTCTGCTAAAGCAATATATTCGGTATTAAAATCTGATGCTACAAAATCTATGTTTTGATAGGTGTTATTTATCCATTCTATATCTTTTGATGTAGCCTTTCTAACATATGTTTTTTTCATGTTACAGCTATAGTTATTTCTTCTTTTTCTTTTTTTGATAATTCTGTCTAAAATTACGTTTATCACGATCATACAGTTTATTTTTATTTCGTTTGGTATTCCAGGATACTGCTACGAATAAGATAGCAATGACTATGATCATTAAAATAAGCTGCGTTTCTTCAGAAAGAGTATCTAACATTACTTTTACTTTTGCAGTAAAAGTAACAAAAAGGCCTTAATTGTATAGTTAAGATTATCATAGTTTATATCTCAAAATTAAATTTAAGTCGAGTTTTCCTAATCGTTATAAAACTTTCATTTTACCCTCTGTAATTATCTTTTATGATTAGCTACTAAGGTTATAGGGATAAAAAATGTCATTATGATATAAAAACATAATTTTTTGTTTAAAGAGTGGAACTCTGGGCGGAGTTCACCATTAAAAACGCTAAATTTGTCGAGCTATGGAATTTTCTTCAAAATTATTAGAGAACGCAGTTTATGAAATGTCTCAATTGCCAGGGATAGGAAAACGTACAGCACTTCGATTAGTATTACATTTACTTAGACAGCCAGAAACCCAGACCCAACATTTAACAAAAGCTTTGGGGACATTACGAGAGGATATTAAATTTTGCTCTACATGTCATAGTATTAGTGATACGGATATTTGTGATATCTGTAGTAATCCAGGTAGAAACCGTGAAATCATTTGTGTTGTAGAAGATATACGGGATGTAATGGCTATAGAGAGTACAGGTCAATTTAGAGGATTATATCACGTTTTAGGAGGTAAGATAAGCCCATTAGATGGTATCGGTCCACAAGAATTAAATATTAGTTCTTTGATTGAGAAAGTTAAATCTGGAGAAGTAAAAGAATTAATATTTGCATTAAGTGCAACGATGGAGGGGGATACTACTAACTTCTATATGTATAAACAATTGGAAGGAATACCTGTAAAAACCTCTACTATTGCCCGGGGAATTGGTGTTAATGATGAGCTGGAGTATGCAGATGAAGTTACTTTGGGAAGAAGTATACTTAATCGAATTCCTTTTGAGAATGCATTAAAGAGTCCTTGATTTGCATATATTTAGAAGTATCTGTAAACTTGAAGATATAGATATTAAGTAAATTTTAATACGAAAAAAATAATTTTTAAGCTGAATTTTAATTAAATTCGCAAAAAACATAACTTATAAACACTTTTGATTAAGAATATGGCAAAATTTGAGCTGAAACTTCCAAAAATGGGTGAGAGTGTTGCAGAGGCAACAATAACAACTTGGTTAAAAGAGGTTGGAGATACTATTGAATTAGATGATGCAGTTGTTGAAATAGCGACTGATAAGGTAGATAGTGAGGTACCTAGTGAGGTAGAAGGTGTACTGGTAGAAAAACTTTTTGATGTTGATGATGTAGTACAGGTAGGCCAAGTTATAGCTGTAATAGAAACTGAAGGTGAAGGAGCTGTAGATTCGACTCCACAAGAAACTACTGCTAAAGTTGAGGGAACTCCAAAAGAAGCGGTAGTATTAGAAACGCAAATGACAGAAACAGCAGTAGCAGGAAATGCAACTGATTTTTCTGGAAGTAGTAAGTTTTATTCTCCATTAGTAAAGAATATTGCTGCAACAGAAAATGTTTCATTGAATGAATTAGAAGCTATTTCTGGAACAGGTAAAGATGGTCGCGTTACCAAAAATGATATTTTACAATTTGTAGACGACCGCAAAAATGGAAAAATAAAAACACAACCAGCAATACAGCCTGCAAAAGAAGAAGCACAAGCAAAACCAGCTGCTCCTGCTAAAAAGCAAGAAATTTCAAAAGCAGCACCGGTAGTAGCATCAGGAGAAGATGAGATTATAGAAATGACCAGAATGGGTAAGCTTATTGCACATCATATGGTCGAATCTGTACAGACTTCAGCTCATGTACAGTCATTTATAGAAGCCGATGTAACCAATATCTGGAACTGGAGAAAGAAAGTAAAAGGAGATTTCATGAAGAGAGAAGGAGAGAACCTTACGTTTACTCCTATTTTTATGGAAGCAGTTGCTAAAGCTATTAAAGATTTTCCAATGATGAATATCTCTATCTCTGGAGATACAATTATCAAAAAGAAAAATATTAACCTGGGTATGGCTGCGGCTTTATCTGATGGTAATTTGATTGTACCGGTAATTAAGAACGCAGATCAATTGAATTTGGTAGGAATGACTAAAGCGGTTAACGATCTTGCAAATAGAGCACGTAATAATGCTTTAAAACCGGATGATATACAAGGTGGTACGTATACAGTAACTAATGTAGGTACATTTGGAAGTATTATGGGTACGCCAATTATCAATCAACCACAAGTAGGTATTTTGGCTCTGGGAGCAATCAGAAAGGTTCCTGCTGTTATTGAAACGCCAGAAGGAGACTTTATCGGTATTCGATATAAAATGTTCTTATCACACTCTTATGATCACAGAGTTGTTAATGGTGCACTAGGAGGACAGTTTGTACAACGAGTAAAAGACTACCTGGAAGCCTGGGATATGAATAGAGAATTTTAAGAAGCATTATTTCTAAAATAGTAAACCACGACAATAGCTGTCGTGGTTTTTTTATTACCATGCCTAACAACTATATACATTTGTACACTATAAAATATCTTAATAGGAGTAACATTTTTGTTACTTAAGATATATACCTATTAGATAAGATTAAAATAATAAAATAGAAAATGGGAAAAAGGAATTTATTACTAGTATTAGTGCTTGCATTATGGATAGTTTCTGTTAATGGACAAGAAGTTAATTCAAAATTTGGATTGAAAGGAGGGGCGAATTATGCAAAATATACTCCTGATGTGATTATTGCAGGAATTAATGTTGCTGAATATAGAAGAAAATTTGGATTCTACTTTGGAGGGTTTATAAACATAAACATCCATAAAAAAATAAAAATACAACCTGAGGTGCTTTTTGCAATGCAAGGATCCAAATTTTTGGCAAAAGGTTTTGAGATTAGAGGAGGGGCTAATGAAGTACCTATAGCTTCAGATTTTAAGGTCAATATAAATGAGTCTACAGTTATAGTACCTATTATAGTACAATATTCATTTACGAATGATTTTTATATGGAAATGGGACCTCAATTTGGGTATATAATTGACCGTAAACAAAAAATTAAAGAAGACCCCTTTGAACAGTTTCAAGATATTAATGTTTTACCTTTTTCATCAGAATATGATAAATTTGATTTAGGTTTAACTGTAGGGGCAGGTTATAGATTATCCAATCATTTTGGGATTAATGGTAGATTTTTCTTTAGTTTAATTGAAAGGGACAATTCTATAAAAACATCAGTTTTTAACTTAGGGATTGAGTACACGCTATAAGAACGTTTGATACACATAGCTGTAGTTAATATGGGTTTTGTGATTAATGGGTGAGTATCAATTTGTGCTTTTTGATTCGAGAGAAAAAAAACAGTAATTAATTTTTTGAGACCTCCTTATACTTACTTTTTTGTGTGCTATATAGTTTGTGATAATACCAGGCAGCTATGCCACCAATAAAAGAAAATAGAGCTAACATCCAAAACACATGTTGATGCCCTTCTGGCCCAGGTGAATTTTCTAGAAGATATCCCATTGCAGGTCCCGCAAATATATCAGGAGTATAGCCTATAAGAGAAATAATCCCAACAGCAGTTCCTGTAAGAACCAATGGAATTTTCCCTCTCTGCATTACTGCAAAGTATAAAGAACGAGCCGCATACACTCCCGTTGCTACCACTAAAATTGATATAAAAAATAAAGCTGTTGCAGAATCTGAAATTATGCCTGAGGCAAACAATAATGCTCCGAAAAGTGAAACTACAAAACTAATAAGTAACCAAAAGGTGGTTTGTGAGCGGTCGGCTAATATTCCAATTAAAACTCCAATAATGGGTCGGATAAATAACAAAAATGTACCCACTTGAGCTGATTGTACTTGATCATATAACATAACATCTTGAGCATATAGTGAAAATACATCGGTAATTTTATAGCCTACATAAGCGCATAGGATAATAATCATGAGTAGCCAAACAGAAGGTAAACGCAGTACTTCTTGCACTTGCGATATTGTGATCTTCTCTAATATAATTTGTTTTTCTAATGTATGGTCCATTTTCATAAATAGCCAAACCAATACTCCTACAATGCCAACAATGCCAGAGGATACTAAGATTACATATTTAAAAGCAGCTCTGCTTTCAGAAGTAGTCACCTCAGAGATTTCTGAACTAATAAATAGTGAAAAAATAAATACTCCCAAGACTCCGAATAGAGCACCAACCAATCCTCGACCACCGTCTAAAAACCCAAATGCTTTACCTTGAGAAGTGGTGCCACCCCAGACGCGAGTAGCCTTGATCATAGGAGCCCAGAATAAAAATATAGTAGTAAACCCCCAATAACCATAAAGCACTTTTAATACTGTATAGTTAGGGAAACTAGCATATATTAATCCTCCCAAGGCAGTCATCCATAGTGCCGTTGCGATCAATTTTCTTGGAGGAAACTTATCAGCCAATGCACCTCCAAAAAGATAAGATATTAGAGCTACAATTCCATAAATAGAGAAACATATACCTAACTGAACATTGTCTAAGTTAAATACCTCAAGTACCGTTGGTCTAAATACTCGTGAAAGAACAAATGGAAGAATAAAAACAGATTCCCCGGCTAAAATAACCAGAAGAAGAAAGTACCATGGGGGTTTTGTTTGATTCATAGAGTTTAGTGTCGATTAGATTTTTTAAGCCTAAATATATAGATTTCTATGTTAAATCAGTTTTATAATTATTTTCGCTTACAAAAGCTAAATAATGACAGATGGAGATTCATTTTTTTTATACTCTTTCTAACCTTAGAGTTCGTATATATAAATCAAACTTTTTAGGTGGTTATAACTCAAATGCTATCCTTCTTTTTTAAACTTTTACCATGCTTTACATCTATAGATTCTAATTCTTCATTTATAACCAGATTATATGTATAATGAGATTCAATATTTGTTAATGGAATAAGGATGAGCATTTGTATTTTACCTTTGGCAGGGATATTTTTAATAATAGGTCGTTGCGCACTCCTGCGATATCCAGTCGGATTTACTTTTAAAAATACACTCTTATCTGTATCCGTATCATTTTGGACATATATGATTGTTCTTTTTTTCTGTTTCTCTTCTACTAAACGAACAGGTTTTTCCTGAGCATAGGAAGTACAACTGATTAAAATAATAATAATGGATAGTGGTATAAAATTCTTTTTTAAAGATGAGAACATTTCCCTTTTTTCCTTTAAATATACAGGTTTTAACCTCTAAATAGAAAAAACCGATCCTTCATGTTTTCGATTTCAGAATTTTTATTAGTTACAATATAATCAATTGCTTCTGTTGTGAAATTTTTCCCTTTTTTAGTTAAAGAAACAATATCATTATTAATTGTGATCATATTGTTTTTAAGTGCCAGATTCAAAACAGATTTTGATTGTACCTTCTGCCAGTTAATATGTTCATTTAAGTGTTTTACATGCCGTTCTTCCTCTTCATGGTGGTTCCCCAAGTGAAGAAGAAAGGTGAGTAAGGAAACCTCGATACGTTGTTGTTTTTGTCTATACAACACAGAAAACAAACCTTTGTTGGGAGCAAATAAGTATACGAATAAGAAAACTAATCCTAATACTGTAGTCATTGATCCAGAAATAGATGTATCTAATGCATGTGCTACCCAATATCCTATAATGGCACTACTAACTCCAAATATAACAGATAACAGAAGCATTTTTTTTAAGTCATTTGTTAGTAGATAAGCAGTAGCGGCAGGAGCAATCATTAATGCAATGACCAAAATAGCACCAACTGCGTCAAAAGCACCTACCGTAGTGATTGATGAAACAGTCATTAGTCCATAATGCATAACTACAGGTGATAATCCAAGAGCAGAAGCTAAACCTGCATCGAATGTACTTACTTTTAGTTCCTTAAAAAATGCAAATAATAGACCTAGTGTAATCAATAATATAGTACCTATGATCCATAAAGATTTAGGACCTACATCTGTGCCTCCTATAATTAATCGATCAAAGGGGGCAAAGGCAAGTTCTCCTAATAATACAGCATCAACATCTAGGTGTACATCATTTGCATTCTGTGCAATAAGTATGATCCCAATACTAAACAAGGCAGGAAAAACGAGACCTATTGCAGTATCTTCTTTTACTAAGCCTGTCTTTTGGATAAACTCTACCAATATTACAGTAATGACACCGCTTGCAGCAGCAAGAATAATCAATAAAGGTGATGATAAGTCATGAGTAATAAAAAAACCAATCACAATACCTGGCAAGATTGAATGACTAATTGCATCAGTGATTAATGCCATTTTTCGTAATACTAAAAAAGTTCCTGGGATAGCGCAAGCTATTGCTACCAGGCTGGCAATTAGTTGTATTTCTATCTGTGCGTTACTCATTCTCTTCTTTTGTTAATTGATCATATAAATTGGAAGCAGTTTTATATCCAGACTCGGTTAGGGACCACATACTGCCCTCAATTTTGACATAATCTTTATCTTCTAGTTTTTGAAGTGATTTTCTGGTGAAACCCTGAAAGTTATTTAAGATTTTAATTGCATGTGGATGAGCAATATTTTCGTGTGTACTGGCAATATTATACATAAAAGATAATGTTTTATGTAATTGAAGATCACTTCTGTTTTTTCTAAATCGGATTTCTCTAAATAGTAGTCCACGGCCAGGAGAAAATATAAAAGAAAATAATACAAAAACACCAGCAACTAATACAATTACGGGTCCTGTAGATAAGTTATTGTGACTGGCGCTGATAGCAGTCCCGAAGACTCCGGAGAATGCGCCAAAAATTGCTGCCAAAATAACCATTACGGATAGATTGTTTGTCCATTGTCTTGCCGCTGCCGCAGGAGCCAATAACATGGCACTCATTAATACGACCCCTACAGTTTGTAACCCTAATACGATAGCAATTACAATAAATGTAGTGATAAGAATGTCTAAGAATCTAGTGTTAAACCCCAATGTTTTAGTGTAATCAGCATCGAATAATAATATTTTGAGTTCTTTCCAGAATAATAATAAAACGACCAAGCTGATTCCAGTAACGATGATCATAAGCCATACATCACTTTCTAGAAGTGTGGCTGCCTGCCCAAAAAGATAACTTTCTAAACCGGCCTGATTAGCATTTGGCATTTTCTGGATATAGGTTAGTAGTAGCATTCCAAATCCAAAAAATAACGATAATATGAGACCTAAAGCTGTATCAGATTTAAGATGCGTTTTACTGGTTATACCACGGATCCAAAAAGTACCAATTAAACCACTAATTAATGCTCCTAATAGAAATGCAGAACTATTTTTTGTGCCAATAATTAGAAAAGCGATAGCAATACCGGGTAATGCGGCATGAGAAATTGCATCACCTAATAAGCTTTGCTTACGCAATACAGCAAAACTACCTAACATACCACATATGGCACCAAGTACTGCAGTTCCTAATGTAATAGTACGTAAGGTATAATCTGTAAAGACAAGTTCTATGTATTCTTTTATATCCATGTTATTAGGTTGATTATTGTTGGTGTATAGTTGATGTTCGATAGGGTATCTATTACCGATCAACTATAAGCTATCAACTTTTACTGTTGTACACTAACCTTGTAATTAATCCCGTAGGTTTTGGTTAAGTTATCATCATTAAAAATGTCTTTTACCGGTCCGGTAGCGATCTTTTTTACATTAAGGAAAGTAACCCAATCAAAATATTCGGGTACTGTTTGCAAGTCATGATGTACTACAATTACTGTTTTTCCGGCTTTTCTAAGTTCTTTTAAGATGTTAATAATTGCCTTTTCTGTGGTAGCATCGACTCCTTGAAAGGGTTCATCCATAAAATAGATAGATGCATTTTGAACTAAAGCCCTTGCTAAAAAGATACGTTGTTGTTGTCCTCCGGATAGCTGACTAATCTGTCTGCTTTTAAAAGAAAGCATGCCTACTTTTTCTAATGCTTCAAGAGCAGCTTTTTTCTGTTTTTGCCCTGGTCTTTTGATCCACCCTAAACTCCCATAGGTTCCCATCATTACTACATCTAGAGCAGTGGTAGGAAAATCCCAATCTACACTTCCTTTTTGAGGAACATAAGCTACCAGAGAGCGTTGTTTTTTATAGGGCTTTCCATAGATTTGAATACTTCCTGCAATGGGTTTAATGATATCTAAAATCGATTTTATCAAGGTAGATTTTCCTGCCCCATTTGGACCCACAATAGCCATAAGTACCCCTTCTGGTATAGCAAGGTCAATATCCCATAGTACAGGCTTATAATTGTAAGCTACAGTTAAATCATCTATTTGAACTGCGATTTTTTGTTCTTTCATTTAGGATGGAATTTAATAATATACTTTTAGTTTATTTGTTCTTCTAACACATCTACTTCTGTGATTTTCCATTTTCCATTAATTATAGACCAATTATAAATTCCTTTTCGTGAGACTTTCCACTTTTTTCTAAAGAAAATAAAAATACGAATAGTAACTTCGGCTTCCTGAATTAAAGTTTCAGAAAATTTATAAGCTTCAAGTTTAGAATCAATACGTTTGTAACTGCTTTTAGTAGATGAAATTCTTGAAAAGTATTTTTTTGTATCTTTAGTTAATTGTTTTTTGCCAATGATTTTTCCATCAAGTTGTTTATATAACAGTTCATCTGCAAATACAGACATGTATCCCGAAAGATTTTTTTGATTCGCTGATTCAATAGCTAATGAATGTATATTATCAATCTCTTTTAAGGTTGTATTTGTATTCATCAGGTTTTAATTTTTAGCTGTACATAATAAAATTATACAATATGATTCTTCTTATTACTAGTCTAATTTCTCGATTTCTGTATCTTGATTATGTTTGATTTCGTATTTGTATTTTCCGTGTTTGTCGACTAATACAAATGGTCCCAAAAAAACATTTGTTTCAGATTCGTATGATATTACCTCAAATGTATTTGCATCCAGATCGATTTTTTTTTGATAGTGATAGATGTTTTTATTATCATAGATAAAACCATTTTTGTTTAATTTATAGTGTTGAATATCTATATCAATAATCTGATCTTGGAAATACACATGATTTTTATCTTTTCCATAAGCAAAATCTAAGTATTCAAAAGTTTCTATATCGGCAGATTCTAGTTTTCGTAAGTCAGAACCGCAAAAAATATAATTTTTATCTTTCCAATATGTTGCTTCTCTAGAATGTTGTTTCTTGAGGTGTGTAAAAGTAGCTCCGTCAATTCCATCAATAATAATGTATTCAAATTTTATTTCATTCCAATTTCTTATATCAAAAGGTTCGACCATATTAATTGCGGAGTATTTAAAAATATGATTTTTATCGACAAAAAAAGGTCCAATTTCTCTAAAAGTAAGAGGGTCGGCATTTTCTATTTTTGTTTCATTTTCAAAAACAAAACCATCATAGGTATAAAATGAACCGAAAAGATAATAAGGATGCTCTTTGGTCGCTTTTTTAATTTTTGATGGTTTTTCTATTTCTTCTATTTCTTTCTTTAATTTTTTATAGGCATTTCTTAATGGTTTATAGTAATAATTTCTTTTTCTTAGTGCTGCTTCTGGTTCACAATAAAAATTATCTTTCCCATTAAAACTCCAAAACTGATCAAGGTATGTTTGAGCTATATTTTTATCAATTTTATCAGATGCTTTATACTTAATATTCTCTTGTTTTAAAGAAAAAGAACTATAGATGTCAGGAGGGCCTGGGGCTACTATAAATGCATAAGCGTCATATGCGGGTTCTATATAGTTTGCCAACTGCCTACATGTAGTTAATAAGGATTTTTCGTATCTATAATACTCGTAATTTAGAATAAAAGAAAAGAAAAACTCTTGTTTTTCGGTGTCGTAATGAAATAGAAAAACATTGTCAGAGCTATTATTACAAGAATATAAAAGCTCTGCAAAAAAAGAAATTATTTTTTTGCTTTTATTAGCCCCACGTTCTTCTGTATTATATTCTTTTTTTATGGCAGTATCCCAATCAAAATCTTCAAATGATTTTTGTTTTTCATTTAAAAATTTCTGTAATGATTTTTCGTTAATTTTTGCTTTAACAATTATTCCTGTTGGATCTGCCATATTATTTTTACTTCAGTGCGTTTATAATAGTATTGACATTATATTCAAACATTCCAATATAAGTACCTTCTTTTGTACCTGCATTACCTAAAGCATCAGAGAATAATGTTCCACCTATTGCTACTTCATGATTCTTTGATTTTACTGCAGCTTGTAAAGCTTCAATAGTTCGTTTAGGAACAGAGCTTTCTACAAAAATAGCTTTTACTTTCTTCTCAATAATAAACTTAGCTAATTTTTGAACATCTTGCACTCCAGCTTCAGTAGCGGTAGATAACCCCTGTAAACCAACTACATTAAAATCATATGCTTTCCCAAAATAACTAAAAGCATCATGTGCAGTAACCAGAATTCGCTTCTCTTTTGGTAAGGTAGCTATGGTGTTTTTTAATGTGGTCTCTAATTCATTAAGTTTAGCTAAATATGCTTTTCCATTAATTTTAAAAGCTTCAGCATTTTTTGGATCTATCTCAGTAAGTTTATGTATAACAAAAGATGTTATGATTTTCCAATTTTCAACACTAAACCATATATGCGGATCGTAATTAGAAGCAAAATAATCAGAGCCTATTAAAGTGTTTTTGTCTAAACTTTCTCCAATAGCTATGGTATTAATATCCTGATACTTCATTTTTTCAAATACTTCTACTAGTTTTCCTTCTAGATGCAAGCCATTATAAAAGATTACATCGGCATTCACTAATTTAGATACATCACCTTCACTGGCTTTGTATAAATGAGGATCGACACCACTTCCCATTAATCCCTGAACGTCAATTAAATCTCCACCTATGTTTTTAACCATATCGGTAATCATAGAAGTGGTGGTTACGACCTGTAATTTTTGATTTTTGTCTTTCACTTCTTTTTTACAAGAAAAAAATGTAAAAACAAGAAGCAGTAGCAATAATTTTTTATAAATCATTTTTAGAAAGTTTGTTTAATATTTTTATAAATTCTTTAGCACTTATGAAAGATTGTTGCTGAAATATGATTTCATACTTATCGTTCAATATTGCTAATGTTGGATAACCAATTTGGTTATTTACTGTAGCAAGTTCTCTGGCTAATTGATGTACTCCGGTTTTATTTCCGTTAGGCTGAAAACGAAAAGAGTTGTCTAGAAAATGTATAGTTTCACGACTTTCACCATTTAGTGAAGTGAAATAGAAGTTTTCGTTTAACTGTTGTATAATATCATTATTCTTAAAAGTTGTATTCTCCATGTTTTTGCAATACATACACCAATCTGTATGAATAAATACAACTAAAGGTTTTGGAGCAATAGTCATTTTATCTTCTATAGACTCAAAAGAGTGAACTTGTAACTGTGCCGTTATATTTTGGTGCAGAAGAAATAATATAAAGAATGATATGATATAAAAAGCTTTCATTTTGTATTGAATTTACAAGGAATAACGAACACCTAGAAAACCTCGTATTCCTTGATTAGAGGCATATATGTAAGTAGTATCAAAATCTGGTCCAAATGGATCATCAGCTCCGGCTATTAAAAAAGGATTTCCTTGACTCGGTGTCCAGTCTAATAAATTTTTGACACCTCCATAAATTTCTATATTGTTTTTGGTTTTGTGAGAGAATTGTATGTTTTGTATACTCCACCACGGTGATTTGTCTCTTCGGGGATCATCGGGGCCTTGAGTTGCTAATCGCATAGGTCCGTATAGGTTTCCTGTATAGTCTAGTGTTAGGTTAAGAGATTGTATTTTATAAGTAACACCCCAGGTT
Source organism: Aquimarina macrocephali (assembly GCF_051627225.1). Lineage (NCBI taxonomy): Bacteria > Pseudomonadati > Bacteroidota > Flavobacteriia > Flavobacteriales > Flavobacteriaceae > Aquimarina > Aquimarina macrocephali. Next base: position 181,999 of record NZ_CP151795.1, on the reverse strand, counting down.
CCGGTAAAACTTTCTGTAAGTATTTGGCGTGTAGTTACTCCATTCTCTGTATTTGAAACATTAAGCCCACTCATTCCCAATGTAAATTTTAAGCCATTAGAAAAGTTAATATTGGTATTAAGACTTATACCAGTAGATACTGCATGACCGTCTAAATTGCCATATCGTATTTCTGAAGAATTTGTTTCATAATCAGGGATAATGGCATTTGTAAAGTATGTATACCATGCAGAAGCATCTAAACCTACAAAGGTTCCGTTGTCAAAAAATATTTTTTTAATGTAATTTAGATTTATATTATAAGATTCTTCGGGATCGAGATCTTCTTCGATAATCACCTCGCGAGAACCTGTAAGAGCCGCATGATCTTCTGTAAAAAGATTAACTACTCTAAACCCTGTGCCTGCATTAAATCTAAAAATATTTTTATCATTAATACTCCATTTATAGGCAAGTCTTGGGGTAAAAATAGTTCTGTGTCGGTTATGATAATCTAATCTTGCCCCTAATAATAGTTTATGTTTGGAGGCCAGTGTGATTTCGTCTTGTAAAAATATACCTGGAGTGCTTGTTTCTTCGGGATTGTTGAGGTTATTTGTCGCTGTTGCTGGTGTATTGTCATCGTAATATTGATATCTATATGCAGCTCCGAATAAAAGATCGTGTGATTTTAGTTTTTTATCCCAGGTTAATTGAGTGAAACCAATGCGTTGTTTTGCTTGGTAGGACACGATTCCATAATATGAATCTTGATCGTGATCTGTATATGAAAAAGAGAGTGTTAAAGGTTCTTTTACTGGTAATTCATAATTGCCAAGTATTTCATAACGTGCTGTATATATACTCTCCCCATATATTTGATCGTTTCCTCTAAAATTCGAATTCCATTCATTTTCTCCTCCCCATCTATCTTCATAATAAAACCTACCAGCAAGCGTAAAGTTTTTTCCACTTTTACGTTTGAAATTCCATTTGTTAAAAATAGATATACGGTCTTGCAATGTAAGATCGGTAAACCCGTCATCGTTGTTGTCTATGACTTGATCATAATAAAAATAATTTGCGCCAAATAATGCTGTGGCATTACCTAATTTGGTTTTAAAACCAAAATCTATATTGGTTTCACCCCAGCTGGTTGCAAAAACATCGGTACTCACTTCGGGAGCATCATTAGGGTTTTTTGTAATAACATTGATGAGACCTCCAACAGCTTCACTTCCATATAGAGATGAAGCAGGTCCTTTTACTACTTCAATTCTATCGATTAATGAATTAGGTATTCCTGATAATCCATAAACGGTTGATAATCCACTTACAATAGGCATTCCGTCAATCATTACCAATGTGTAAGGTCCTTCTAAACCATTAATGTGTATATCTCCAGTGTTACAAATACTACAGTTAAGTTGTGGTCTTACTCCGTTTACGTTTTGTAAAGATTCAAACAAATTAGGTGTTGGGTTTTTTTTGAAAAATGTAGGAGAGTAGATTTCTACAGGAACGGGACTTTCTGATCGGCTTACGGCTTTCAAAGTTCCTGTGATTACCACTTCATCGAGAGATGATCCTTCTGACATAACAAGGTTTATTTTGTTTTCTCCAGCTGTAATAGAAACCTTTTTTTTAATAGGGGTGTAGCCTGTAAATGAGGCAACCACTTTATAACTTCCTGTTGGTATGTTTTCTATAATAAATACTCCATTCTCATCACTCGAACTTCCTAAAGATGTTCCTTCTATATAAATATTAGCAAAAGGAAGTACTCCGCTATCATCGTATATCACTCCTTTTAGTGTATTGGTAGAATTGAGCTCTTGGGAGTATAATGAGTTGCAAGTCAGGCAGTTTGTAAAAGTAAGTAAGATTATTATACGTAATTGCATTAGGTTTAGTAATTTTGTTTTATTATTTCGACAAAACTAAAAAAGTTAGCCATGACTAACAAATTAAATTTGAATAATTTAACAAAAAGTGAAGAAGATTACTTAAAAGCTATATTTCAGCTACTTATTGAGGATGATTCTGTAAAAGTGGGAAATAACCAATTAGCAGATTACCTTAAGGTTTCTCCGGCTTCTACAAATAATATGATTAAGAAGTTGAAAACCAAAGGTTATGTAGTAAGTGAAAAGTATGGTAAATTAGATTTAACAGAAGAAGGTAAGTCAATTGCAGTACGATTGATTCGTAAACACAGGTTATGGGAGACTTTTTTATGTAACTATCTTAATTTTACCTGGGATGAAGTTCATGATGTAGCAGAACAATTAGAGCATATTAAATCTCGTAAGTTGATTGATGAATTGGATCGGTTTATGGATTTTCCTAAAAAGGACCCTCATGGTGAGATGATTCCTAATGCAAATGGAGAATATTCGATTATACCAAAAATTATGCTTTCTTCTTTATCAGAAGGGGATGTTTGTCAACTTGTTGCTGTAAATGATGGATCTGTTCATTTTTTAAAATATGTATCAGAAATCGGATTGGCATTAAGTAGTGAAATAAAAATTCTTGAAGTTCGGGAATTTGATAAATCAATTCGTATTAAATTTGATAATATAATAGAAACGGTTACAAGAAAATTTGCGGATAATGTATTCGTTAAGAAGGTTGTATAGTTTTTGCAAATGTTAAAATAGAGCTAGTCTATAAGAATGTTAAAGAATAGCTGTTATCTTTGAGTATCACACAATCAATTTATGGAGCTTAATTTAAAAAGACCGATATGTTTTTTTGATCTTGAAACTACCGGCATAAATATTTCTAAAGATCGAATTGTAGAAATCTCTATTCTAAAAATATTTCCGAATGGTACCCAGGAAAGTAAAACCTGGTTGGTTAATCCTGAAATGCCAATACCTGCAGAAACTACAGCAGTGCACGGTATCGATGACGCTAAAGTAGCTAATGAACCTATTTTTAAGAAGTTAGCTGGTAAAGTTAGTGAAATGATAAAAGGCTGCGATTTGGGAGGTTTTAATTCTAATCGGTTTGATATACCATTATTGGCTGAAGAATTATTACGAGCGGGATTAGATTTTGATATGAAAAGTACAGTTGCAATCGATGTTCAAACCATTTATCATAAAATGGAAAAGAGAACATTATCTGCTGCATATAAATTTTATTGTGATAAAGATTTAACAGATGCGCATTCTGCTGAAGCCGATACACTCGCTACCTATGAAGTGCTAAAAGCGCAGTTAGATCGTTACCCAGAATTAGAAAACGATGCTAAATTTTTGTCAGAATTTAGTTCTAGAAAACAGTTTGCAGATTTTGCCGGTTTTATTGCTTATGATGATAACAAGAAGGAAGTTTTTTCTTTTGGTAAACACAAAGGTAAATTGGTAGAACAAGTGATGGAAGAAGAGCCAGGATATTTTGGATGGATACAAAATGCAGATTTTCCTTTATATACCAAAAAAGTACTTACAGCTGTTCGACTTCGTAAGTTGAATAATAGCCTGAATTTATAATCATTTCTCTTATTATTTTATATCATGAAACTTATTTGCATAGGTCGCAATTATACAGATCATATTGAAGAATTGGAGAATGAAAGGCCAGAAAATCCAGTGGTTTTTATGAAACCAGACACTTCTATTTTGTTAAAAAAACAACCCTTTTTTATTCCGGATTTCTCAGATGATATTCACCATGAAGTTGAGGTATTGATAAAAATAAACAAAGTAGGTAAGCATATTGATAAAAAATTTGCTCATAAATATTATGATGAAATAAGCCTTGGGATAGATTTTACGGCACGAGATTTGCAAGCTAAACTCAAAGCAAAAGGCCTTCCTTGGGAGAAAGCTAAGGCCTTTGATGGAGCGGCAGTAATAGGAGCATGGGTGTCTAAAGATAAATATGACGATATCGATTCTATTGATTTTCGATTAGAGAAAAATGGTAATATCGCACAGCAAGGGAATACAAGACTTATGTTGTGGAAGATCAATGAATTAATAGAATATGTGTCAAAATATTTTACTTTAAAGATAGGAGATATTATATTTACAGGTACACCAGCGGGTGTTGGAGCGGTAAAACCGAACGATACTTTGACTGGATATATAAACAACCAACAATTTTTTTCAATAAAAGTAAAATAAATGAGCAAAGGATATAGTTTAAAACATGTAAATGAATTATCAGGAGGCGATAACGAATTTATAGCTGTCCTGGTACAGACTTTTCTAGAAGAAATACCACCAGATCTCGATAGTATGGTTCAAGCTGTAAATTCTGATAATCCACAGATGGCATATCAATATGCTCATAAGATGAAACCTAATCTTCAATTATTTGATATTGATCTTTTAACGCAAATTAAACAGATTGAAGCTTGGTCTAAAACGAAGAAAGCAAAAGAAGAGATTATACCTATTCTGGATCATATTGTATCTACAGTGAATGGGGCTCTCGAAAACCTGAAAGCAGATTTTAACTAAGTATGCTTGCAGAAATTATTACTATAGGAGACGAAATTCTGATTGGACAAATCATTGACTCTAACTCTGCATTTATTGGTAAAGAGCTTAATAAAATTGGGATAGACGTGCATCAAATCTCATCTATAAAAGATGATAAGCAACATATTCTCGATGCAATAGCAGAAGCTAATAATAGAGTAGATGTTGTATTGATAACAGGAGGTCTTGGCCCTACAAAAGATGACATTACAAAACATACCATTTGCGAATATTTTGAAGATACATTGGTAGAAAACAAGGATGTGCTTGCACATGTCGAAAGATTATTTGCTAAATATATTTCCACACCAATTTCTGAAGTAAACAGACAGCAAGCACTTGTACCTAGTAAATCAACCGTTTTGATGAACCTCTATGGTACAGCTCCCGGGATGTGGTTAGAAAAAGAAAACAAAGTTTTTATATCTATGCCCGGAGTTCCTTATGAAATGAAAGGGTTGATGAAAGATGAGGTGCTGCCTAGGTTGCAAAAAAGATTTAACAGGCCATATATCATTCATAAAACAATACTTACCTATGGTATGGGGGAAAGTGCAGTGGCAGAAAAAATTGAAGACTGGGAGAATGATTTACCTCCATTTATCAAATTAGCATATTTACCCAATTTAGGAAGAGTAAGACTTCGTCTTTCGGCAAGAGGGAGCGATAAAAAACTCCTCGAGGATACTATAGAGAATAAGATATCAGCATTAAATCTTATAATAGGAGATATTATTGTAGGATATGAAGAAGATGAAACTATAGAGGCAAGAATTGGCCAACTATTGATTAAGCAAGGTAAAACACTTTCGGTTGCAGAAAGTTGTACAGGTGGTAAAATAGCCCAATCATTTACAGCCAATGCGGGTGCTTCTGCTTATTTTAATGGCGGAGCTGTTACCTATGCTACACAATCCAAAATAGATATATTAGGTATAGATCCTGAGATTATTAAAAAATATACAGTGACCAGTATCGAGGTTGCAGAAGCCATGGCTATAGCAGCAAAAGAAAAATTTAAATCAGATTATGCTATTGGTACTACAGGTAATGCTGGACCTACAAAAGGTGATGGAGATGTCGAGGTAGGAACAGTTTTTATTGCAATAGCCTCTCCAAAAGGTGTTTTTTCAGAGAAATATGTTTTTAGTAATCTTAGAGAGCGAACCATTGGCAAAGCTGTAAATAAATCTTTCGAACTATTACTTAATGCATTACTTTAAAATCATTACCACCTAACCTATAACTCAGGTATTCTTTACTCTAATTTACAATATCAATAGTGCTTATCGATATGTTTTTGCAATTCATCGACAAAAAAGCGCGATTGAACTGTAAAACGTGTTTTTAAATAATATACAGAAGTAGTTTTACAGTAATCAAAGCAATATTGATAACTATGAAAACTTTATTTCTTTCTTCTAAAATGATACTTTCTTCACTAATAGGAATGTTAGTGTGATTAACCATAACAAGAAAAGCAAATAACAATATGTTTGGTTCAGAAATGGAAACTTTTAAATATGTAAATGAATTAAATGATTCTATGAAACAGATAGAAAATAATATACGGAGTCAAAATGTTGAATACACCGATCAAGGTTTATAAAAAAAGTTTTTGTCATAATTAGGTTAGTTAGGTTTTATTGGTGTTTAGTATGTGTTTATATTATAAAACACAACAAAAAAAGTGGGTCATTTTTTAATGACCCACTTTCGTTTACTACTTAATTACCCCATATTAAGTAGTTAGTTACAATTGTAAAACTAACTGATGTAAAGATAGATGTAATGTCGTATTTTTGAAATACGTAAAAATACCTGTTTTTTGATTTTTCTAAAGCAGTAAAAAAAAGAAGAAAAATTACCAAACTATTATTGGTGGTTCGGTAAATAATTCGTTAATTTGCACCCTGTTTTGAAATAATACCAAAATTAAGAAGAGATGTCAAGAGTTTGCGAGCTTACAGGTAAAAAAGCAATGGTTGGAAACAATGTTTCCCACGCGATGAATAAAACAAAACGTAAATTCAATGCGAATTTAATTAAAAAGCGTTTTTATATTCCAGAAGAAGATCGTTGGGTAACACTTAAAGTGTCAACCGCTGCATTAAAAAATATAAATAAGAACGGAATCTCAGCTGTTTTAAAAGAAGCAAGAGCAAAAGGTTTCTTAAATAAATAATCTCTTTATTTTAAAAGATACTTATAATGGCAAAGAAAGGTAATAGAGTACAGGTAATCTTAGAATGTACAGAGCATAAAGCTTCTGGTAAACCGGGTACATCAAGGTATATTACAACCAAAAATAAAAAGAACACTCCAGACAGAATAGAATTAAAGAAATTTAATCCTATCTTGAAGAAAATGACTGTTCATAAAGAAATAAAATAATAAGAGATGGCAAAGAAATCAGTAGCATCATTACAAACAGGATCAAAGAGATTAACTAAAGCCATTAAAATGGTAAAATCTCCAAAAACTGGAGCCTATACTTTTGTAGAATCAATTATGGCACCAGAGGCGGTAAGCGATTTTTTAAAGAAAAAGTAATTCCGTACAAAATATTTTAAAAAGAAGCCGTTTCAATTGTATTGAAATGGCTCTTTCTTTTTATATTTAAGCAATATAACTAAATGTTTTAGTTTTTTAATTTCTAGCATATTGAATAGTACAAATGGGGCTTTTTAAAAATATATTTTCTTCAGAGAAAAAAGAAACACTAGATAAAGGATTAGAGAAATCAAAAACAAACTTTTTCTCTAAATTAAGTAAGGCAGTAGCCGGTAAATCTAAAGTAGATGATGATGTTTTAGATGATCTGGAAGAAATATTGGTTACAAGTGATGTCGGAGTTAAGACTACCATTAAGATTATTGAGCGTATAGAGAATCGGGTAGCAAAGGATAAATATCTTGGAACAGATGAGTTAAATCAAATCCTTCGCGAAGAAATCGCTGGTTTACTTTCTGAAACTAATGTGGGAGAAGCTACTGATTTTGAAATTCCAAAAGATAAAAAACCATATGTAATAATGGTGGTTGGGGTAAATGGAGTAGGAAAAACCACTACAATAGGAAAACTAGCCTATCAATTAAAGAACAAAGGATTAAAAGTGGTATTGGGTGCTGCAGATACATTTAGAGCAGCTGCAATCGATCAACTACAAGTATGGGCAGATCGTGTAGATATTCCAATCATAAAACAAGACATGGGAAGCGACCCTGCTTCTGTGGCTTTTGATACGCTACAATCTGGAGTAAATCAAGATGCCGATGTTATCATTATAGACACAGCAGGTAGATTACATAATAAGGTCAATTTAATGAATGAGTTGACAAAAGTAAAACGAGTGATGCAAAAAGTTATAGGAGATGCTCCTCATGATGTATTATTGGTTTTAGATGGTTCTACAGGTCAAAACGCATTTGAGCAAGCAAAACAATTTACAGCAGCTACAGAAGTTACTTCATTGGCTGTAACCAAACTTGATGGAACCGCCAAAGGCGGAGTTGTAATAGGAATAAGCGATCAGTTTAAGATTCCGGTAAAGTATATAGGCGTAGGAGAAGGGATAAAAGATCTTCAGGTGTTTAATAAATACGAATTTGTAGATTCTTTCTTCAAATAATATTTGTTACAAAAAGGTTAAAAAAGGCGATGAGAAACATTCTCACCGCCTTTTTTTATATTTTAAAGAATTGTAGCATTTAAAAATGACCTTTACACAACATATCACAATGAGAAAGATAGTATTTGTTTTAATTTCAATTTTTGTTTTTATTTCTTGTAAAAAGCAAGATAAGACAGAAACACAATTAGAAAAAGAACCAAGGGTAGTTTGGGAACCATATGATGAAGCTGCAGATTTGGCGGCTACAGAAATGTTGGAACAGACAAGGATGCATTTAAAATTAATAAATTCTAAAGTGCTGGATAAAAATGATATCTGGAAAACTTTGGAATCTGAGTTAGATTTCTTTTCTGAAAAAAAATATAATGATTTAAAAAAGTTTATTCTCGAAAAAAATATTCCCACTATTCAACAACAAATAAAAGATGGCAAACTTACCTATGAAGAGTTAACACTTTTCTATATCTATCGTATCAGAAAGTACGAAAGTGATAATGCATTATCTTTAAATTCGGTAATTTCCCTTAATCCAAAAGTAGTAGAGCAAGCTAGAGATTTGGATAAAATGGATAAAAAGAATATTGATATTAATTCTATTTTCGGAATGCCGATTTTGTTAAAAGATAATATAGGAACAAAAGATATGGTAACTACAGCGGGAGCCGTAGCGTTACAAAATAATAAAAGTAAAAGTGCATTTATCACAGAACGATTATTAGATAAAAAAGCATTAATTCTTGGTAAGGCTAACTTAAGCGAATGGGCATATTTTTTATGTTCGGGATGCCCTGTTGGATATAGCGCTATAGGAGGACAGACACTTAACCCTTATGGTAGAATGGTTTTTGAGACTGGTGGTTCCAGTTCGGGGAGTGGAGTTGCTGTTGCAGCTAATTTTTGTGTTGCCGCAATAGGAACAGAAACCAGCGGATCTATTTTGTCACCATCTAGTCAGAATTCTGTAGTAGGTTTAAAACCTACTATAGGAGTATTAAGCAGAACAGGAATAGTACCTATCTCAAGTACATTAGATACCCCGGGGCCTATGACTAAGAGCGTAATTGATAATGCTATCTTACTTAATGCTGTTATAGGTAAAGATGATAATGATGCTATCTCTAAAGCTATAGACATAAATTTTATGGACTCAATTAAGGAACGTTCTCTAAAAGAAAAACGTTTTGGAGTAATTAAAGAACTTTTAGAAGATTCTATCTATAAAATTGCCGTAGAAAAAATAAAGAAAGCAGGAGGAGAGATCATAGAAATTGAACCAGAACGAGTACAATTACCAGGTTTTCTAAGTATTTTAAATATAGACATGAAAAATGATCTTCCTGTATATATAAGTACTCAGTCTGGGAGTGATGTTGCCGTTAAAAATATAAAAGATGCAATTGCATTTAATCAACAGGACTCGATAAAACGAATTCCTTATGGGCAGCAGTTGTTTGAAGGTATCCTTGCAGATAGTACTACTACCGAAGAATTGAATGTAATAAAAGAAAATCTAAAAACGATCGCACGTAATTATTTTGATACTCATATTGATAAACATCAACTGGATGTGATACTATCCATAAATAATTATCATGCGGGCTATGCTGCTGTAGCCAAATATCCTGCTCTTACGGTCCCTATGGGGTATACAGGTAAAGGCGAACCAAAAGGACTTACATTTATAGCTAAACCTTTTTCTGAAGCCTTATTGTTGCAATTAGGTTATGCTTACGAACAAGCTACAAAAGAAAGAAAAGAACCTGCTAATTATATGGATTAAGAATAAGATTGCTCCAGATATTGTCTGTTTTTAGTAATCAAAAAACTTTCTAAAAAAGGTGCCTGAAAAGTAACTAAATTTAGTTTTCTTTCTGGTTTTTCACAGCTGCCAATAAGGGCGACTAATGCTATAATAGAAATTGTTTTAAGAATTTTTTTATGATTTGTCTTCTAATTCTAACTTTTTAGAGCTCTCTTTAGGTTCAAAAAGTAATAAACTAGTAAAAATGAAAATAGAGATTAGTGACAATGTCGAAAACCTTAACATAAACCATGGATGTCCTGCTGTGTGATTTATAAAAGTTGTATACCAAAAAAAGGGAAATATTGCTGCTGCTAAAAACAAACAGTTAGATGTTTTATGTAACAAAATTTGTTTAAACCTAATAATAACTGCACTAACTAGGCCTAGTCCAATAAAAATCAAACTTAGATATACAAATTTTTTGTTACCCGAGCCTAGAAAATATAGATAATCAATCAGTCCAGTATACACATCTCCTATACTGTATGTTTCTCCATTTATTCTATAGGTAAAGGTTTCATAAAAAACTTTAAAAATAGAATCATTTACCAAGAAATATTTAACTAATAAAAAAACTACAAATGTGCCGACAAAAGAAATCCCATAAGTAAATAATAGTCGAAAAATTTTAGAAAAGTTGTATGTCGAATCAATTCTATTTTTTATAGCTCCAAAAATTAGAATGCTAATAATGCAAAACGGCAAAATGCCAATTAAATATTCTATATATGCACTTAATGATCCAAAAATAATACATAGAATAACATTTTTTTTGTAGCTCAAACCCCAATGGATTGACCACATCAAAATAGCAAAAAAGCCAATACTGATCCAATCACCAAGACCGTGACTTAAGTTTTGACCAAAAAAATCAAAACCATGTAAAGTTAGTAACATAATTACAGCTCCCATTCCAGCAATTGCTAGACCCGGTCCTTTGAATTTTTTATCGCTAACTAGAATTAGTGCTATTCCAGAAAGGGCAGTCAATAGAATGGTGATAAATTTTAATAAAGCTCTATATAATTCTAAAGGAATTATAGAACAAAATATCGATGTTACAGCTACAGTTCCATGATTATATTGCCAATACATATGTACTGTAGACATTAATTCTTCTTCATCTTGTTGTTCAAAAACATAATCATATAGCCATTGACATTTAGCTTCTCCAGATTTAGGTCCTAAAAAAGCATTTTCTTTCCAATCATCACTAAGATGTAGTGCTTGCATTAGCACTAGACAATCCTGGTATTGATGATTACCTCTCCATGCATCTAATCCGTATGTGTTTCCTCCTACATCAGATTTTAATAGATGGGATTTCGCAAATGCCTGTTTTGTTCTTTTTACAAGTTGATCTCTGGGAATAAATGCAGAAATAATGTTTAATAATATAAGGAATGTTATACAAGCAAAAAACCATAGAATATAAGAATGTATACCCGCGAATTTTGTTTTTAATGTTTTCATGAAATTAATTTAAGAATTATTATACTGCTGCATAAAATTAGCTTGCCTGCTAATTTTAATACCATCAAGTATTAGACCTGTGAATATCGATAAAAACCCTCCAAGTCCTAGTATAGAAGAAATGAATAAAGTTGGAAATCTTTCAACTTTTCCTGTATTCAAAAAATCAGAATATACCGGGAAAAACAAAATCAAACTAGTTATAAATAAAAATATTCCTAAAAAAGAAAATACTTTAAGTGGTGAATGATCTCTAAGAAAAAGTAATAAATAAAATAATATCCGGAAACCATCACTTAATTTATTCAATTTGCTTTCGGATCCTTCTGCACGAGCAAAATATTTTGTAGAAACTTCATAAAAAGGCAAACGATAAGTTACTAGATGCGCATTAATTTCTGTCTCTATTTCGAACCCTTTCGAAAAACAGGGAAATGTTTTTGCAAATCGACGAGAAAATACTCTATACCCAGAAAATAAATCATTGATATTCATTTTAAACAAGATTGAGAAAATTTTGCTAAAGAATTTGTTACCAAATTTATGCCCTGATCTATATTGACCTTCATCATGACCTACTCTGGCGCCAATAACCATATCCAGATTTTTTTCTAAAAGTACTCTTACCAAATTTGGTGCTGCATCTGCTTCATACGTATCGTCAGCATCTGCCAATATATAGACATCTGCATCCACATGAGAGAGTAATGCTCTAACAGCATTTCCTTTTCCTTTTAATGGTTGGTCTATAACAAAAGCGCCTGCGTCTAATGCCAATTGTCTTGTATTATCTGTACTATTATTATCACAAACCCAAATATCGGCTTTTGGTAATGCCTTTTTAAAATTTTGAATTGTAACTCCTATGGATACCTCTTCATTATATGCTGGTAATAAAACCGCTACTTTTTTTTTCAAAACTGTGTTTTTAATTAAGAAGTGCTTTTTTGCTTTTTCTTTACCTGATAACTGGCACTCTGACCACCTCTTACTGCAGAGGTATGACTTCCGTCAAGGTCAACACAGGAAAGGCCAAACTTACTTTTGTTTCTCTCTAATAGCTTTTCCTAACATTGCTGCCGTACTACTAAAAGACACTATTTTCTGTAATGATGGTAGACCGATTGCCAACCTAATACCACCCTTGTAAAGAGGGCCTTTACCGGTAAATAGTTCCATTGAACACCTGTCTTTAGCTTATATTTATTGATAGGAAGGAATGGTATAATTTCAATTTCTATCATATCTTTGTCTAGTGCTAAGTGTATAACGATTTGTTTTTAAATATCTTACGTGTATTAATGTAAATTTCTTCAATCTTTTTGTTTTTTCGAAAAAGTTTAAATCACTTCAACTATTGAAGCCGAAAATTAAATTTTGTAAGTTATTTTGGTACCCCCTGTTTTCAGGGAAATAGACAGTTTGATTAAGATATTACCATATTCAATGTTTTATCTTGAAATTACATGTAGTTCTTAACTCGTATGATACCATAACCGAATATCCTACCCTTATATGGTATATGCTTAAAGGAAAGTTAAAACGATTTATGTTTATTGTTAAGCCTTTTTTTCAACTAGATTGTTGCAACTAGGCTGTGTTTATGAATAGGTTTCAAAAAAAGAAGAAGATACCTTTTAAGTATAGAATTTTATATAATAAAGGAAGAGATTATCTTTTCAGATAACCTCTTCTTCCCAAATAAAAATATAATGATAAACCCCCGAAGTAATAAAAAAAATGATCTTACGTATGAAAAATTAAATCTATTTTCAGAGGTTTATAAAAACTGAATGTGTGTATACACATACCTGTTTTTTTTTGTGTACTTTCAATTAAATGACTGTTACTTTTAAAGATATTAAGAATAATAGAACACAATAGATTATCATAAGGGCTCCATAAATAAGAATTCTGTGTTTTGGAATTATTTTTAATCTAAGCATTTGACAATTGTTATTAAGTTTAATCAGTAAGTTCTTGTGTTTGAAAGTATTTTATTTTAAAGTTTGATTACAAAATAAATTCTAATCAATTTTAATAAAGAGGGTAATTTTTCTGAACTTTATCCTCCAATAGGGTTTTCGATACAAAATTCTAAGTACATTGCCCAACTATTACCAGAAAAATCAGTTCCTTCTCCCCAAGCAGTTTCTTCTCCACATTCACCCATTTCTATAGGGGTTTCTATACCTTCAATAATCTCTAAGCTACCCCCTCCTTCAATAGTAGTTTCAATATTACTACAATCGACTTCTGCATGAGCAGCAAAACAAAAGCAGTCTCCTTCTAATGATGATAAGGGAATAGTATATGTGTATTCTGATATGCCATCTTCATGTTCTTTTTTGTAAGGAAACTTACCTATTTTAGGATTACCACTTCTACTTAGTGGTAATTCTTCACAATTTCCAATATAGAGGTGAGAAGCTTTCATTGTCCAATTATAGTCGATATTGTATGTCACTAATAAATTTGTTCCATCAGAGTCTACAGTAACAGTTCCTGCTTCATGATTTTGCCCTGCAATTAACTTTGTAATAAAAGGAGTTGTTAAGGCACCACCTTCTTGAGACATAGTTAACATTTTTACGTCAACACCAGTTTTGATCTTATAGTTATCGGCTACAAATGACTCAGTTTCGCAACTTGTTACCAATAGTGCAGTAAATGATACAATTGTTAGAGTAAATAGTGAGTTTACAATTGTTTTAAAGAGATTTTTCATAATTTTTTGATTTGTTTATTTATTGAGGCTATTATTGTAATTGTTGAAAGAATAATTCATCTTTACTTATCTCCTGTTCGGTTCTATCATCAAGCATGATACGTTTGTCTTTTATTTTCTTGACATTCCATTTATTGTTCAGTTTATTTAATGGTGCACCATTCCCAAAATCAAGAAAGGTATCTAATCCTCCATCTACTCTTGTAGATACAGACCATGTACCATCAATAGTACTGTTGTCATTTTTATTAGTTATAATGACCGTACCATCTCCTGAAAAATTAAATATATAATCTCGGTAATTATTAGTTTCATTACTTTGATTGTCTTTATACTTCTGTATTCTTAATGTTTGATTAATGATAACTTGAGTAAAGTGTTCTCTGGTAAGATCTCTTTCATCACAATCATCAATAGTGTCTTCAATAACATTTTCGAGATGATCCAGATCAATGATGCTAATTTCGCTACCATCAGAAAGGACTACTGTGATAGGAAAACCTATGTTTACAATATCATTCTCGTTAAGATCTTTAATAAATTTGTGGAGTTCTTTGTCATTTTTAAAGGTTAGAGTTTCTAGTAATTCGTTACTTGAATTAAACACAGAAACTGAGAATGGATATTGAAAATCAATACATTCGATATCTTCGTCTTTATCCCCGTCATTATTATCGCAATTTTTAATCAACTTTTTTAATTGATTTTCGTTTTCGACGATGACTTCAGAAAAATCATTTAATATAATCGTTATAGGAAAAATAATTTCTAATACATCTGTGTCATTATTAAACTCTGTGAAAATATCTTCAATGATTAGAAAATCTTCTACAGAATTAATAATTTCTTCTGATCCATTAGCAATTACAGTAATTGGCAATTTTACTGTAGAGCAAGTTAAATTATCGATTATATTGTCTATCGATCCATCATTCATAGTAACTTTTGATATCAAATTCGCTACTTTAGAATTAGGTCTAATAATTTGGTCTTCGGGTGTTTCTGTAAGTATATCAGATTCGTTTCTACAAGATGAGAAGGTGATCACTATAATGAGAGGCAAAAAAAGTGAAATAAAATTCTTTTGTGTTTTCATAGTTCTATTTAGATAAGCCTTGTAATATAGAAACAACTAACTTTTAAAAATCCCTTTAATTATTTTTGAGTTTTTTACATCTACTAAAAATAGTTGTCATTTTATGCCAGAAAAACTGGGTAAAGATGTTTGCAATGATGGTGTGTTTACTATGATTTATAGAGAGTATTTTT
The DNA here is from genome assembly GCF_051627225.1 of Aquimarina macrocephali. NCBI lineage: Bacteria > Pseudomonadati > Bacteroidota > Flavobacteriia > Flavobacteriales > Flavobacteriaceae > Aquimarina > Aquimarina macrocephali. Next base: position 166,613 of record NZ_CP151795.1, on the reverse strand, counting down.
CAAGCATCTATATTATAAATTTGAAGAAACTTTGGGATAAATATAAAGAAGTAACTCCTATAATAAAGTAAAAGGTTATGCGCATACTGATAAAGAGTGGCTAAAAGAATTTACGCTTGTAGCTAAGACCTTTTTTTGAAGATTTATTTGAAACAAGATGCAAAAGAAAGGAAGATGTCGTTTACTTACGAAGAGTAGATAAATAATAAAAAAGAATACCTCCAAAAAGTTAATTTGGAGGTATGTAATGATTTAATTAAATTTCTGATAATTACCCCTGTCAGACGATTTATTAAACCCTTTAGTGTATTCCGGTACAATTATGTTCCCAGTGATAATTATATTAAATTTTTATTCTTAATTGTAAATATTCATTTTGATTATAAAAATGTAAACCAAAAAAATGCAGTATCCAATTATCAAAGCTCCACCGATTAATATTTTATTCTTTGCTACCATAATTTTATAATTTTTATTGCGTATTCAATGCTTTTCTATATTTCCCTTTTACGTATTATTTTTTTTTAAAAAATAACTCGTCTTTGCTAATTCCTCCACTTTTTCTATCATCTAACATTACTCTATTATCCTGTACTTTCTTAACATTCCAATTGTTATTATTAAGTTTATCTAGAGGAGGTTGTGAACCAAAATCTAAGCTGGCATCAAGGCCGCCATCTGCTCGGGTGACTGTAGACCAATTACCGTTAGTAATTTCGTTGGTTACTGTGTTTTCAACAGATACAGATCCGTCATCTGAAAAAGTAAAGATAAAATCCTTGTAATTTTGAGTTTCGTTATTTTGATTATCCTTATACTTTTGAATTTCCCAATGTCCTTTAGTTACGGTATTGGTAAACAAATCGGTAGTTGTATCACCGTTGTCACAATTCTCAACTGTATCTTCTATAGCTTCTTCTAAATTATCCACATCGACTATTGTAGTTTCAGTATTGTCAGGAAAAACAACAACGATAGGGAAGTTTATACTCGCAATATCTTCTTCTTTTAAATTTTTCAAGAATCCGAACAACTCCTTATCATTAATAAAGGTAATTGTTTGTATGAGTTCACTTTGAGAATCAAAAACTGAAATAGAAAATGGATATTTAAAATCTACACATTCGATATTTTCATTATTAGTTGTGCAATTACTATTTATGGTTTCCAATTCGGTTTGATTTCCAACACTGGTTTCTGTATAATCATTAAAAATAACAGTAATGGGAAAAATAATTTCTAATGTATCAGTGTCATTATTAAACTCCGCGAAAATATCTTCAATGATTTGAAAATCGTCAACGGAGCTAATAATTTCTTCTGATCCATTAGCAATTACAGTAACTGGCAATTTTACTGTAAAACAAGTCGAATTATCAATTATATTATCAATAGATCCATCATTCATAGTCACTTTAAGCATCAAATTAGCCGTTTTCGAGGTAGGTTTAATCGACTGATTTTCAGAATCTTCTATGAGTGTGTCAGATTCACTTCTACATGATGAGAACATGACTAATATAATCAGGGGCAAAAAAAGTAAAACAAAATTTCCTTGTGTTTTCATGTTTTTATTTTAGAAAAGCCTTCTATTATAAAAACAACTATCTTTTAAAAATCCCTTTAATTATTTTGTATTTTTTACATTTACTAAAAATAGTTGTTGTTTTATGCCAGAAAAACTACGTGAAAATGTTTGTGATGATACTGTGTTTTCTGTGATTTATAAAGAATATTCTAATGATTTATTTAAATATCTCTATTATAAGTTCGGTGAAGCTTTAGGCCCAAATGATAAAATGCAAGATGCTTTTATGAAACTTTTAGACAAATGTAAAGATGTCACTCCTGCTAAGGCAAAAAGCTTCTTGTTTACAGTTGCCAATAATATGATGCTTAATGAGATCAAACATCAAAAAGTGGTTTTACGGTATAAGGAGGTCAAGCCAAAAGAATATACCAATGAATCTCCTGAGTTTATTCTTGAGCAGGAACAATTCTTAAAACAATATCAGGAAGCATTAAGCCTTTTGACCGAAGATCAACGTGTTGCTTTTTTGTTAAATAAAGTAGAAGGTAAAAAACAAGCCGAAATAGCTGAGATGCTAGGTACAACACGAAAAGCTATTGAAAATCGAATTTATGTAGCCTACAATAAATTGAAAAACACATTGGATGGATTTAAATAATTTTAAAATAAAATAAAGGGAAAATAAGGTTTATGTTGTTATATATATAAAGGAACACCAAAAAATGGATAAAGAATATCTGATAAAAAAGTGGCTAAACGATGAATTAACAGATCAGGAAAGAGAGGCTTTTGAGAAATTAGAAGACTACAATTCGCATGTCAAAGTTCTTGAAACAGCTAAACAATTCAAAGCTTCTGAAGTTTCAGAGGGTAGTGATTTAGATTCCTTTTACTCAAAATATAGTACTAAGAAACAACCTAAAGTTAAAAGCATAGGTTGGTATAATCCATTGTTTAAAATTGCTGCTACTGTAGCTGTTATATTGGGTATTACATCTCTTTTCTTTTTATCAAAAGATACACTTGTTAATACCTCGATAGGAGAAAAAACGACAATTATACTTCCTGATGCTTCTGAGGTAATCCTGAATTCAAAATCTTCAATACAGTATAACAAGAATAAATGGAATAAAACGCGTACGGTTAGTCTTGAAGGAGAGGCTCTTTTTAAAGTTTCTAAAGGAAATAGATTTGATGTGGTGACACCTTCGGGAACTATCACTGTACTCGGGACACAATTTAATGTAAAAAGCCGTAAAGATTATTTTGAAGTTACCTGCCTTGAAGGGTTAGTGAGTTTGACACGTAATGAAAAATTCATCAGGAATATACCAGCTGGCAGTTCTTTTAAAATCGCTAATGGTACTATAGTTTTTGAAAAGAATTCAGACTCTTTTCCTTCTTGGGTAAGTAATATAAGTAGTTTTAAAAGTGTACCTTTTGAAGAGGTAATAAGGGAGTTTGAAAGGCAATATGATGTGACTTTCTCTATTGATAATATTGATGCTCAACGAGTTTTTACAGGTGGTTTCGTACATAATAATTTACAAGATGGTTTAAAATCTATAACTTTACCTTTAGATTTAAATTATACAATTGATACGTCTAATCATATTACATTTCAAAAACTTAAAGAGTAGTATAAAGAATACTAGTTTTATTGTAGTATTGTTTTTCATATTTTGTATGAGTGCTTTTGGTCAGGATAAAACCGAAAAACAACTTCTCACTACGATAATTTATGATTTAGAATATCGCTTTCTATTTCAATTCACTTATGCAAATGATAGTGTTGAAGGTATAACTGTTGCACTTCCGAAAAAAAACCTAACATTTGAACAAACTCTTGATTACCTTGAAAAAGAAACGAATCTCGTTTTTACTATTCTTGCTAACAATTTTGTTTCAATTAATAAACGTAACAAAGTATTGGTAATCTGTGGTGAAATTAAAACCAGTACAGGCGATCCTATACAAAATGCTACAATCCAAGGCAAAAATAAATCGACAATTAGTACTGATCAAGGATACTTTGAACTAGAACTTAGACCAGAGGAAAAAAGTATAACAATAGATCACCTGGGATATCAAACCCTGACTCTTTATGTAACTTCTTTTCAAAGGGATAGTTGTTTAACCATTTATCCAAAATTGAAGACTATTGATTTACAAGAAATTATTCTAAATAATTATATTACAAAAGGAGTAAGTAAAACCAGTGGTGGAGGTTTTAAAATTGACTATTCCAATTTTGGGACCCTTCCGGGACTTATTGAAACAGATGTATTGCAAACCATACAGGCTTTACCAGGAATTCAAAGTGCAGATGAAACTGTTTCAAATATAAATATAAGAGGAGGAACACATGATCAAAACCTGATCATATGGGATGGTATAAAAATGTATCAGTCAGGTCATTTTTTTGGATTGATATCTGTTTTTAATCCAAATATAACTTCAACAGCTACTTTGATAAAAAATGGTGCTCATACAGAATATACAGATGGAGTTTCTGGCACAATCATAATGAATTCTGATACAGAGGTCAATACCGACTTCTCGGCTAGTGTAGGGGTAAATATGATTAATATTGATGCTTTTGCTGATATTCCGATTGGTAAAAAATCTTCCCTACAGCTTTCTGCCAGAAAATCAATTAGCGAATTTTTGAAAACACCAACATATTCACGTTATTTTGATAGGATATCACAGGATAGTGAATTAGATAACAATAATGAAGAAGCATCAAATTCTGATATTGAGTTTGACTTTTATGATGCTAATCTACGATGGAACTATGAGCTTTCTGGTACCGATAAAATTAGAGTTAACTTTTTGGTGATAAACAATGACTTAATCTTTACAGAAAATACAGTTATAAATTCAGAGCCTATTTCCCGCCAAAGCAATATTACACAGAGTAGTATTGCAGGAGGTTTGTGGTATGAAAGAAACTGGAACGAGAACTTTACTTCTTCCTTACAGTTATATGAAACAGACTATAGATTAAAATCTACAAATGCAAACCTTCAACAAGGGCAAAGGTTTTTACAAAAAAATAAAGTCTCAGAAACGGGAGCTAAACTCAATACGTTTTATAACATAAATAAAAATATTACACTTCAAAGTGGTTATCAATTTATCGAGACCGGAATCACTAATCTAAATGATGTAGATACTCCGGTTTTTATAGAACAACAGGTTAGAGTGATCCGTACTCATGGATTATTTTCTCAGGCAAATTATAAAACAAAAAATAAAACTACATTTTTTAGTCTTGGTATCCGATATAATTATAATGATAAGTTTAACACTCATTTTATCGAGCCCAGGGTAAGTTATAATCAACGGTTAGGTAAATATTTTAATCTTGAAGTGCTAGGTGAATTTAAACATCAAAATACCTCTCAGGTTATCAATTTTCAGAATGATTTTTTGGGTATAGAGAAGCGAAGGTGGATTCTGGCCAATGAAGAGGATATACCTGTAATCAAAAGTAAACAAGCTTCACTGGGATTACAGTATAATCAAAAAGGCTGGTTGATAACAGCAGAAGGGTATCACAAAATTGTAGAAGGGATTACAGCAAGAAGTCAGGGGTTTCAAAATCAGTATGAATTTGTGAGGTCTGTTGGAGATTATAGAGTTAGCGGATTAGAGTTTTTGATTAATAAAAGATTTACCAGTATCAGTACATGGTTAAGTTATTCATATGTTAATAATGAGTATACTTTTCAAACTTTTGAAGAAAGAGAGTTCCCAAATAATATAGATATTGCTCATTCTGTAACATGGGGAGCGACTTATTCTTTTAAAGGATTCAAGGTTTCTGCTGGCCTTAATTGGAATTCAGGACTGCCAACGACACGACCACTATTTTCAGAGCCTGTGGTTGGAGAGGAAATTAATTATGATAAAGCTAATAGTGATACCTTACAAGAATATTTTCGATTAGATTTTTCTGCTATTTATGATTTTAATTTAAGTAAAACTATTAAAGCTCATACAGGGGTGTCTGTTTGGAATGTAACCGATAACGATAATATTGTTACTAATTACTATTTCTTAAATCAGGAAAAAACTCCTCAGGAAAAGATTAAAACTACATTAGGAGTAACTCCTAATGTAGTTTTTCGGGTTTCTTTTTAAAACCAAATTAGTTAATAAGTGAATTATTCTTTTTCTCTTAATTTATGACAAAGGGGGTGTACAACAAATTTCCCTTTTATATCTTTTGGGCGTGACCCAAGGGTCGGGCTATTCGTTTTTACTCCTCGTACTTCCTTCAGTCAGACTGTGGGGTAACCACTACTACCTCTCACGCAAAAAACAATAATATCAGTTATACTTTGAATTTATATCGTATACTTTGGTTAATCCTTGTATCTTTGCACACCTTTATCCGGAAGATATGAGAACAAAGACATTAAAGAAGAACAAAATCAATGTAGTTACACTTGGGTGTAGTAAAAATGTATATGATAGTGAAGTGTTGATGGGACAACTGCGTGCCAATAATAAAGAGGTTGTTCATGAAGAGGAAGGAAATATTGTTGTCATTAATACATGTGGTTTTATTGCTAATGCCAAAGAAGAATCTGTAAATACTATTTTAGAGTATGTGCAGAAAAAAGAAGAAGGAGCAGTCGATAAAATTTTTGTTACTGGTTGTTTGTCAGAACGGTATAAGCCAGATTTGGAGGAAGAAATTCCTGATGTAGATCAATACTTTGGTACTACAGAGCTCCCCGGATTATTAAAGGCTTTAGGAGCCGATTATAAACACGAATTGATTGGAGAACGATTAACTACAACTCCAAAAAATTATGCATACCTTAAAATTGCAGAGGGATGTGACCGTCCTTGCTCTTTTTGTGCAATACCTTTGATGAGAGGTACTCATAAATCTACTCCCATAGAAGAATTGGTAATAGAGGCAGAAAAGTTAGCTGCGGATGGAGTAAAGGAATTAGTTCTGATTGCACAGGATTTAACCTATTACGGGCTAGACCTATATAAAGAAAGAAAATTAGCAGATTTACTAAGAGCATTGGTAAAAGTTGATGGTATAGAATGGATACGTTTACATTATGCATTTCCGACAGGGTTTCCTATGGAAGTACTTAAAGTAATGAAAGAAGAACCAAAAGTGTGCAATTATATCGACATACCTTTACAGCATATATCTGATCCGATACTAAAATCAATGCGACGAGGAACTACCAAAGCAAAAACAACAAAACTTCTTGAAGAATTTAGAGAAGCTGTTCCCGAAATGACTATTCGTACCACACTTATCGTGGGATATCCGGGAGAAACGCAGGAAGATTTTGAAACATTGAGAGAATGGGTAAAAGAAATGCGTTTTGAACGTATGGGATGCTTTACATATTCACATGAAGAAAATACTCATGCTTTTAATCTAGAAGATGATGTGCCAGAAGAAATAAAGATGGAAAGAGCAAATGAGATTATGGAGATCCAATCACAAATCTCATGGGAGCTAAATCAACAAAAAATCGGACAAGAATTTAAAGTAGTTGTAGATCGCAAAGAAGGAAATTACTTTGTAGGCCGTACCGAGTTTGACTCTCCAGATGTAGATAATGAAGTGCTTATAGATGCATCTAAGTATTACCTTAAAACAGGTGACTTTACAACAGTAAAAATAAATGAAGCAGAGGATTTTGATTTATATGGAGAGGTGATTTAATTTTCTTTTACAGGTTTATAATCACCATCAAATACAGTTATCCAATTTTTTCCTTTATCAGTGCTTTGATACCAGGTTTGTCTTATTGTAGTATCCTTATTTTTTTGCCACTTGATTTTATTTAATACTACTCCCTTTTTTGTAGTCACTTCATTTTGTAATACCATTTTACCATCTTCAAGATTGCCAATAATGTGCAAGGTAAGCCCACTGTTATCTACCCAAAATTGCTCCCATTGATCAGTTCTGGGATTGTATTTATTTAGACTTGTACCATGATATTTTGATGTTGTAGAACGGTAGGTTTCTTTAATAACTTTATTGTCTACAATCGATTCTATTGTACTCTTTCCTACAATAGAATCTGTATTATGTTTATATACATTCCATTCTCCGACCCAAAAATTAAATTCTTTGTATTTATGATCTATTGTTTCTTGAGCAATAATCTGAGAGCATCCTAGCCCAATAAAAAGAAAAAAAAGGATTCTATTTAATGTTTTCATTTTTTAGGAATTGTTTTTTAAAGATACTGTTTGTTTTTTTTATAAAAAGAGGCTATTTAAAAAGTATATAAATGACCTTTTTAGTTTCCCCGATTTTTCTTCTTATTGTTTAATAAGAGTATAGTTTTTTCATTTTTGTTAAATATTTAAAATATCGAGGTTTGATTATTTTTTTAGATCTAAATCCTATGATGTGTAAGAAAAAACTTTCGTTTTCTTTAGCATCTTTATTAGTCTTTTGCCTTAAGACTTTATTCACTTGTTAATTGGGTGTGTGAATTGTGTATTTGATCGATTTTATTGTTATTCTAAAATTAGATTTTTAGTGATTTTTTTAGAAGAATCATATAATTTTGGTGTATTTGTAATAAATAGTTAAAAATATTGGCTTAATCTTTTATAAAAATAACATATCTTCAAACCGCAAAAAATTAGAAAAGTTCAAAGCTTTCTATATAATTGTATTTAGAAATAGAGTTTTTAAACTCTGTTTTTAGTTTTAATAACTACACAAACTCAATTTAATTAGAATGAAAAAAATCAAATTATTAGCGCTTTGCGCTATCGTTGCAGGATTTACAACATCTTGCGAAAAAAAAGAAGTTTCTAGTGAAACACAAGAAGAAGCTGTTAAAGAACAGCTTTCAAAAGCTCATATCCAAGGACTTTTGGATGCTGGGGTTAATCCTAATGGAGCTGAGTATACAACGCTAAAGCGCCCTGATGGATCAACAATAAAAGCAATTAAGTCTCATGATATTGCTATTGCACTTGATAACTTAGCAGAACAGGCTTTAGAAAAAATGGATAATGGTACTAAGCAATATAGAACTAGAAATCTTGTAAGCCAAGGACGTACAATTAATGTTATTGGTTATACAGGAAGTGGTCGTGCATTGACTAGTAAAATGCGTACTGGCTTACAGTGGGCTGTAAATAATTACAATGCAGTTAGTACCTCTTTAACTTTTAGACTAACTTTTTCGGCTAGCACAAATGGCGATATTGTAGTTCAAAATTTTGGTGGATCGAGCGCAGGAGGTCAGGCAGAATTTCCTAGTAGAGGTCGACCAGGAAAATTCATTGAAATATATGGTGGTATAGACAATTATAGTGCTAATGTTGTAGAGCATTTAATGACTCATGAGATGGGCCATGCAGTTGGTTTAAGACATACTAACTACGCTCGAAGAAATTGCAGAGATTCTAACAACGAAGGACAAGGTAGTGTTGGAGCTATTCATGTTCCTGGTACACCAACAGCCAATCAAACTGGTCAACAAGGTTTAGATACTGATTCTGTTATGATTGCCTGTTTTAGTGGTAATGAAGATGGAGAATTTAGTAATTATGATAGAATAGCTTTAAGGTACATGTATTAAGAATAAAGTATTGAAAGCTTTGAACTTTTTGTAAAAACCATCCTGTTAACTAAGGATGGTTTTTTTATTCGTTTATCCACGATCACAGGAAAATATTACTTTTTAAGAAAAAGAAATCTAAGAAAACTTTCTGAGTCGTCCTAAAATAGGTTGACAGTTTTTTAATAATTTAATTCAAACCATTGAATCTAGCTTCAATGGTTTTTTTGTTGTGTATAAAGTTAGGAGTTTTATAATTAAGACTGAAGTGCGGTCTTTTGTTATTATAGGTGTAAATTGATTCTTTGATGAGTTGCTTTAGTTCTCTACCATTTTCACAAGTATATATTAAAAATTCTCCTTTTAGCGTACCATTAATTCTTTCTGCCAAAGCATTCTGATAACAATCATATCCATCGGTCATTGATGGTATTATATTGTTGAGTTGTAATTCTTTTTGATAAACTATCGAACAATATTGTAATCCTCTATCAGAATGATGGATAAGCTGTTTATTAGTTACTCTATTTTTAGTTGCCATTTTGATTGCCTTTACAACATTTTCTGCACTCATATCATCACTGAGTTGATATCCCATAATCTTTCGGCTATAGGCGTCTGTAACTAGAGATAAATAATGAGTACGTTCTCTGCTTTTGATATAAGTAATATCACTAACAAAAAATTCTTCTGGCCTTGAAGCTTTACTGTCTTTCATCAAATTAGGGTGTTTTCTAAGCCAGTGCTTAGAGTTTGTGGTTTTTGTATAATTTTTCTTTGGTCGTATCAACAGGTGTTCAGATCTTAAGTAATTAAAAAGTGCATCTCTACCCATTTTTATACCTAATTTGGATATCTCTACTTTCAGTAAATAATATAGCTTACGAGTGCCTAATCTTGGCATCTCCATTCTTATAGATCGAACTAATTCTCCTATTTGAACAAGTTCTTCTGCTCTTTTAGCTTTACGTTTTTCTAATTGATAGACAGCTTGTCTTGTGATCCCAAACAATCGACAACAACGCGATAAGCTTAATCGATGGTCTTGTCTGATTCGGTGGATGGTTTGGGAGAAAACTTTTTTCTGATAGAAGTGCCATACTGTTGATCAGAGATATCAATCATAGTGTTAAGAATCTTATTTCTCAACTTCTCATCCGATAATTCTCGCTCTAAACGTTTGATCTTTTGGGCTGGAGTCTCTTTAGATTTTGGCATGTGATAACGAATTGGCTTGCTCCAGTCTAAGGTACCATGTTTTCGTAACCAAACCAAAACAGTACTTCTTCCCTGGATACCATAAGCCTTCTGGGCTTGTTTATAGGTCATCTCGCCTTTTTCTACTTGGGATACCACTCCCAATTTAAAACCTAAATTGTAATCGCGTTGAGTACGCTTCTTGTTAGTGTTTCCTGAATCTTTCATAAATAAGTCAATTTTGTGTCAACTTATTTCAGGACGGGACATTCAAAACAAAAAAGACTGCCTTTACAGACAGTCTCTTTTAAAATAGATTCTTTTGTTTTTTGGCTAACTCTATACTCGTATAAAGAGAAACTATTTTTTGACCAAGGAGCTTTATCTCCTTAGTTTAGTTATTTAAACCACCGTCAACTTCAATGTAATTATCAATGATTTTTCCTGGCTCAATTGCAGGATTAATTTCTGGGTTAACTTCAGGTCCGTTTTCTGGAGTGAATGCATTTTCATCAAATGACTCTGCTTCACATGAAAATAAGATAATAACAACTGCAAGTAGAAATGGTAATTTTTTGATCATCGTTTTAAATTTTATTTTGGGTTAAAATTTTTATTTATTTAAATCGGCGGCAAATGTATCTAAAAAAATGACACGAAATATTAAAATTTCACTAACGAATTATTTGATAATCAGAAGTTTTAAAAAGAATGGATTATGAAGTTTTCAATCAGAATAAGGAAGGAATTCTTAATTATACAATGCTCTGTAGAAACAAGAATGATTTTATCAATTTTTGAATCATTTTATTGAAAATTTGCTAACACTGAAGTTACTCTAATAAGATCAATAGTTAACAATTTGATAACATTGGGGGTCTTTTTTAGTTATTTATTATTGAATAATTATTAATAACCTATTTTTGTTGATTATTATGTATTGTTAAGTGCAAAGAACATATGTCTTGTTAAACGTTAGGACTAAAAAAAACTGATTTGATAATATGTAATGCGTTTTTCATTTAAAAATGAAATTTCTATATATGGTATAATCAAAATCAACTAGTCATTGGTACTTCCATTAGTAATATTTTTGAGTCATTATCGGCTTTAATTTTAATACGATCTGTTTCCCATATACCAAGTCCATCCCTTTTATGTAGGTTTTGATTTTCTATAGTAACATCACCATCTAGTATAAATACGTATACTCCATTTTTTGAATCTTTTAGAGTATAGTTTTGGATATTTCCCATTTCTAATTCACCTATATGAAACCAGGCATTCTGATGTATCCATACTCCCGAATCATCTGTGTTGGGGGAGAGAATCTGATATAATTGATTTTGTAGATTTTTGGTATGCAAAGTAATTTGATCATATCTGGGCTCGACATCTCTTTGATTAGGAACAACCCAAATCTGTAAAAATTTTACTTCTTGATCAGTATTTCTATTATGCTCGCTATGAAATACCCCTGTACCTGCACTCATAACTTGTATGTCACCTTGTTTAATAACCGTTGTGTTTCCCATACTATCTTTATGCTCCAGATCGCCTTCTAAAGGAATAGATATAATTTCCATATTATCATGTGGATGTTTTCTAAAGCCCATACCTGGTGCGACTATATCATCATTAAGCACACGTAATACCCCAAAATTCATTCTCTTTGGATCATAATAATTTGCAAAACTAAAAGAGTGGTGAGAACTTAACCATCCATGCTCTGCTTTTCCCCGGGTATTTGATTTGTGTATAATTGTTTTCATAGTCAATGATATGAATAATTAATTTTCTTTTGGCAAACCTAATACATATAAAATTTCACTTGGTTTCCCTTTTTTTACTTCAATTTCCCAATCAAAATTATTGCTATTATTCAATTCAGAGATCATTTGTTTCAACTCAGGAATTGTATACGTTCTCAATACAGAGATTACACCATCCCAAAGTATAAACAGTGGTAATATCGGGATGAGATAGGTAAATAATAACCGACCCAGTTTAAAAGGTCTTATAAAAGGAGTCATTAATATAACAGTAATAGGTGATAAGAGCATAGGGATCATGCTTTTGATATTTCTTTGTTGTGGTTCAAAAACTCCAATGGGCTGATTGGTGTCTACAGCATTTTGAAAAATGGCTTTTGCATTTTCTGGCTTAAAATGATGTAGAGATATAAATTGAGTCCTAAACCCTTTTAATTCTGAAGGAACATTCATTGCATCTACAGGGTAGTCAATAAAATCGAATATACCCGGCATCTTTGATTTAGTTCCCTTAAAAGCATCCAGATTTGGATAATAGTCAGATAGAGTGATTTTTAAAGTTGGGTTATTCTTTTTTAGGTGCTCTGCAAGTTTAATTAAACCGCCACCACCGCCAGAAGCAATATCAATTATTTGGTTATTTCCTACACTTTTGATTCCTCTATCAAGAATAGGAATAATACTTTTATAGATATCGAATGTATTTGATCCAAATTGTAAAAAATCGGTCATATAGTTTCTTAAGTTTTCAGGAAACCAATGTAAATCCTCAAATTCAAATACATGTATCCGTTTCATTTCGGTATAAAAATTATAGAAATAATGCTACAATAGTGTTCTTGCTAAAGTCTTTTTAGAAACTTCTATTTTCTTAAATTAAAAATACAAAATCATTTAGTTAATTAGATGTATTTCTCTGATGGATACTGATAAAATTTAGTTAATTATGTTTCCAAGGTCTTTGGATGTATATTAAAAAAACGTTTTACAAACAGTGTCTTCTTAACCGTTATACGGTAAGGGGTTATGGATTGATTGCAGCAGGTAAATATAGATTTTTACTATTTATATCAATACAACACAGGCCTATTCTGATATAAGTTCAGAATAGGCCTGTGTTTACTGTTTTAAGAAATAAATAGAATCTTTAATCCTTAACTGCTGTATTTTCTTCATTCAATAAAACGGGAGTACCAAAACCTAACTGTTCTAGTTTTTTGAGTTGTGTTTTTGCATCACCTACCACAAGGTAAATCATTTTGTTAGGGTCTAGATATGTGCCAGTTAGTTTTTTAATCTGATCTATGGTCATATTATTTACAATTGCCTCTCGTTGTGTAACATAATCTTTTGGATATTGAAACGTACTCATATTAGTTAACATATTCAATTTAGAATTAAAGGTTTCAAAAGCTCTTGCATTACTTTTTATTAAAGAACTTTTTGTGATATCTAAATCATCTTGAGTATAATTTTTTCCGTAATTATTCAGAATTTCTTTAACCAAATCAGCCGATTCATAGGTGACATTAGATCTTACACCGCTAGATATTGTAAACATTCCTGGGATAGTACTTCCCGAAAACCCAGAGCGTATACCATAGGTGTATCCTTTGCCTTCTCGTAATTGTTGCGTGAGTTGTGATGCAAAACCACCACCGCCCAGGCGATAATTCATAATCTGTACTGGATAATAATCTGGATCTGTTGCTGCTAATGCAGGATACCCAAATCGCAATTGAGATTGTTTAGCATCGGGTACATCATAAAAGTATACTTTGGACTGCTGTGGAGCTTTAGGTGCATTTAAAGCAGGGAATTTAACCTCTTTGTGTTGCCATTTGGTATTTAGGCTTGCTAGAGATGTTTTTGTCATAGCTTTTGTGATATCACCTACCACATGCATTTTGGTTACATTTGGAGCTATATTAGTGCTATAATATTGTTTAAGATCTTCTATTGTAATAGAAGGTACAGAGGTTTCTGTACCTAAATTATTATGAGAAAGAATATGATCTTTTCCATAGCTTAGTTTAGCATATTCATTACTGGCAATACTTCTAGGGCTTGCTTTTTCTTGTTGAATCTGGCTAATAACACTTTGCTTGATTAACTCAAACTCTTTAAGATCCCATCTTGGCTGAAGAATCATTTCTTCTACCAAAGCCATAATTTTACTATAGTTTCTGGATAAAGTACTTCCACTTATTATAATACTTTCGTCTCTTGCCGAAATATTAATAAATGCACCCAGGCTTTCTATTGCATTTTCTAATTCTTCTGTAGTTTTGTTTTGGGTGCCTTTAGTCATGAGTTGTGCCAATAAGTTTGATACACCTACTTTATCAGATTTTTCTAATAATAAACCTCCTCTTATGTTTATCCTAAATTGTACCAGAGGAATTTCATCATTTTGTATTCCGTATACTTCTATTCCTGACGAAAACTGATCTTGCCATACTTGTGGTACGGTGACCTCTGGAGTATCTCCATATGGCGGTTCTGTAGATCGATCAAAACTAGATGGGGTTTTCTTATAATCTACCACTATACTGGCATCAAAATTTTCTTCTGCTCCTGCTACAATTTTTTCCTCAACTACCTCTGCAAGTTTAGAATCTTTTAAAGCCAAATTACTTTGTCCGATAGGAACAAAGCTTGTGGCAACATAATGTTTTCCTTTGATATATTGATTATATACTCTATTTACATCATCAATGGTTACTGCAAGGATATTTTTTACATCCTGGTTAATAAAACCGGGATCTCCTGCAAAAATTTCATATTGTGCTAGCTGAAAGCCTTTACCCAATACACTGGATAAACCATTGTAAAATGCAGTTTCCTGACTTGATTTAATACGATCAAGGTCTTCTTGCGAGATTCCTTCGGTCTCAAATTTTGTAAAAGCTTCAGAAACGGCACTATCAATAGTACTTAGATTTGTTTTTTCAAATCCACGAATAATCAAATGATATTGGCCTGTTAATTCTGATCCAAAGTTAAACATGGTAATTTCGGGAGTAAGCTGCTTGTCTTCTACCAATACTTTATTGAAAGGAGCTTTTTTTCCTTCAGATAAATATGTAGAAAGTACTTCTAAAGCATATGAATCCGAATGATATACTGGTACGGTTGGCCAAGTCATCGTTAATTGCGGAAGACGTGCAAAATTATCTTCATAATATAATTTTTTAGTCTCGGTCAAAACCACGGGACGTTTTTCTAATGCAGGAATGTCTTCTCCACGTTTAATTTCATCAAAATATTTATGCACCCATGTTTTGGCTTGATCCGGATCAAAATCTCCTGCTATAGTAAGTGTAACATTATTAGGGACATACCAATGATTATAGAAATCTTTTACATCTTGTAGCGTAGCGTTTTGTAAATCTTCTAATGATCCAATTACCTGCCAGCTATATGGGTGATCTGCAGGATACATGTTTTTATCGATTACATAATTAACATGTCCATAAGGGCGATTATCTACACTCTGGCGCTTTTCATTTTTAACCACTTGTTTTTCTTTGGCGAGAACGGGATCAGTAACGGTATTGATAAAAAAGCCTAATTTATCAGCTTCTGCCCAGATCATTTTTTCAAGTGCATCTTTAGGTACAGTTTGGTAATAGTTTGTGCGATCCTGACTTGTAGAACCATTTGCTCCGGATCCACCAATACGAGCACTCATTTTATCTAATCCACCTTTCCCTAAATTCTCTGATTCGAGAAAAAGCAAATGTTCGAATAGATGAGCAAAACCAGTTCTTCCTTCTTTCTCACGGGCAGAACCTACGTGCGCGGTTAAGGCAACAGCAACAACTGGGTCTGATCGATCGATATGGAATACCACTTGTAATCCATTATCGAGGGTGAATTTCTCAAAGTCGACTTTAAATTCTTTATTCTCAACAATTTCGGTAGATGACTCTTCTGTTACTGTATTCTTTTTACAGGAAACCAAGACTCCTGATATTATTAGAATAAATACTAAAAATTTAATTGTTTTCATGATTGATAAAGTATTGATGAGTATGAAATTTTTGTATATAGCATTAGTTATTATTCGTTTCCTATAATTTTATATATAGTAAGATCACTAATTTGAGTAATTGATATTAGGTCCTCTTCGATTTTTGTTACAACGGGTTTCAGTTCTTTTAATTCTTCTTTTTCATGATCATATTCTAATGTTTTCTTAACCTTTGTTTTTGTTAAGAAATTAATACTGGTGTTTCCAGCCCCATCGTGAGTAGCATTCCCGTAGTTGTTTAATTCTGAGCCAATAAGCATATAGTCATTGTATTTTTTTTCGAATCTAAATTTTATTTCATAGTCATGCCTCATAGATTGATGACTAATACTTAGTATATGGGTTGTTATTTTAAGTGATGGATTTTCATTATAAATAAAAGCAGAAGTTAAGTTTCCGCTTAGTGCTTTTTGTTTATATGTATCATTTTCTGATCCTTCGTATATAGCAATTCTAACCTCTTCGGGATCAGTATCCTCTATATTGGTGTTTGAATTTACAATTATGGCCACAAAATCCTGATAACCATCCTGATTCAAATCTCCAAACGCTATCTTCTTTTCATTTTGAACTACAGCGATTTCAAAACCTTCAGCAATAAAATTAGTAAAGTCTTTTATACTACTCTCTTCTTTAACATCTTCTTTTTCAAGAACCTGTTTCTTTTCACTATTGCAAGAGAAGAGTATCATTATTATGAATAGAGATTTGATTTTTTTCATTTTATACTACTCCTTTTTTGGTGGTAATTCTACTTCTCCGTTAGGATGGATACGACATAGTACCTTATTAAACTGATCTATTAGGTTTAGGACAAATACCACAGGACCTTCTTTAGGTATTTTTTGAAATTCATCACTCTTAGCAATATCGGTAAGACCTTGTAAGACTCCATGGCAAGCATTATGAAAGCATTTTTCTTTATACTCGTGATCATCTTCACGATAATAATCGCCTTCTTCATTTAACGGGAAAAATGCTTCTAAATCTAATACTCCGCAATCACTAAAGGCTTCTCCTTCAGATCCACCACCATATCCCATAAAGCCTAAATCCGGAGGTGTTGTGATCTCTCCCTGAGCAGCAAATACAATTTTAGAAACCGGATGTAAAGGGTCATACCCGGTATGATTAGAATCAGCAAAATAGGTAAAGCTTTCTAGAAGATCTGTTGTTATCTGTTTGATTATAGTGTCTTGATTCATGTTTTTATTTTTATTACTTGACGAGATTTAGGATGTTTTTTGTATCAACTAATTATTTTTTATCGACTTTTAATTCATTTAGTATGATGAGTTTTTGCCATATTTTTCTACTTAGTCCTGTAGTTAGTATTTCGATTTCGTTTACCGCCCTTACTACTTTCTCGTCGGGTAGACTTTGAGAATATAGGGCTGCAACTTTACCAACTAATGCTGTGGCTTCAGAGCAATAGTCAAGATATCGCTGAAGCTGAAAGTTAGTAAAGGTTCGTTTAGGAGAGTTTTCTGTAGCAGATTCTGGTACATCAGTGACATTTGGATCTTTTGTTAATTGATGCATATCAATAACATGAGCAATTACCCTGAGTTCATTAAGAGATTTCAGTGCTCGTTTCATTTTTAGTCTAGATTCTAATGAAAAAAGGAAAAAAATTGCAGCACCTAATAGTATGATATCATTAAAAATAGCTTCAGAAATAGTAACCACATTAGCAAGGGTAGTATTTTCAATTTGTAAATCAATATAGGTGATACTGTAGATCAGACCTCCTAAACCGATTAGTATGATCATATGAGAAAATACACGAAGTAAAATATTTGGAGAAGAGATCCAATCAATATTTTGCTTGCTTTTTTGAGCAGTATGCAAGAATTGAAAGCAAACCTCTCTAAGTCCCGAATCAGGAAATCGATCCGAAACTCGTTTTTCGAGTAGATCGATGGTTTTAATGATTTTTTCTGGTTCCAGTTTTATACTGTTATTCATATATTGACTACATTTTATTAGTATTTATCATTCCTCCTCTGCTTTTGAACACTTCTAATCATTTTTCCTAAGTCTTTATCTTTCTTTTTTCTCTCTTTGATATCTGATTCAAAATGCATTTTTTCTTTTTCCATTTTTCGAAAATTAGAATATGAGTCTTTATCAATTTCTCCGTTTTCAACAGCTTCCAGTATAGCGCAACCTTCCTCATGCACATGTGTGCAATCTTTAAATCTGCAATTGTCAGCATATTCAATAATGGTTTCGAATGTAGTTTCTAATCCACTTGTTGTGTCAGCAATCCCGACTTCTCGCATCCCGGGATTATCGATCAAAATACCACCATTTTCCAATACAATTAACTCTCGATGACTTGTTATATGTTTTCCTTTGTTTACACTCGAACTTATTTCTCCTGTTTTCATTTGTAGCTTACCTGCAAGGTTGTTAAGAAGAGTGGATTTTCCGACTCCGGAAGATCCAAGTAGACAGTATGTTTTTCCTTTTTGGATAATTTGATTTAGATGATCATACCCTTTGACTGTTTGGTTGCTAACTGTAAGTATTGTAATGTCTTTGATTCGTTGCTTTATCTGGTTTATGATATTCTGCAAATCGGTTTCATTTAGCAAATCAATTTTGCTTAAAATAATAATGGGTTCAACTTTAGAGGCATTACAGATTGTTAAATACCTTTCTAATCTATTAATATTAAAATCACGGTTAACGGCTTGGACAATTAGACCATAATCAATGTTTGTTGCGATTATTTGTACTTTTCCTGATGCTCCAACGGCTTGTCTTTCTATGATAGAGTTTCGAGGATAAATAGCATGAATTAGAGCTTTACCTTCATCATACTCTGAAAAGGCAACCCAATCTCCAACAGCAGGAAAGTCATATCTGCTTTCTGCTGTATATCTTAAATTACCAATGAGTTCTGCATCAAATTCATGTATAGGAGTCTTAATAACATATCTTTCTTTATGCTCAGATAGTATTCTGCCTACTTCAAAAGAATCTAAATTTTGTTTGATTCTAAACTGCTCTAAAGTATTGGTATATCCTAAATCTTGAATTGTCATTCTGTGTTTTTGTTTTTTTAGAGTTTGGTTACATTATATTCTCTAAAATTTCTTTTTAATTGGTGGTACTGGAGCAGGAGCGGGAGTAGGAAAGAAAGTTGGATCAAATCTATCCAACACTTCTATTCTTGACGTGTTTATGTCTATTTTTAAACGATACTGCTCAAAGAGTTCATTAAAGTGATTAGAGTCAATAAGGTCATGATCTATCCTTCTTATTGCCATTTCATATACATTTTCATTATGCGCTGTTATTACTATTAGATAATTTCTAATTAGTTCTACTATCCCTTGGGAAGCAAAATTCTTAATTTCTTCTACATCATTGGTCACTAGGATATCATTTATTTTTTTCACAATACCATCATGATCTTTTAGAAGTGTATGGTATGAATAAGAATCGTTCATCCCATAAAGACTCATCACGAGATCTTCGGGTTTTACTTTATTACCTACCACAAACTCGATACCTCCATCTGGTGTTCTTACGACAGAAGGGTCTTCCCAGTCTATAGTAATTGTTTCTATTCCCCAATTAAATTCATCTTCTTTATAAACTCCGGGGTTCACAAAAAATGTAATTTCATTCTTAGTATAATAACCCTTATCATTAAGCATTCTTTTTTTGAGGTGAATTCTTGTTAAATCATCAACCGGAAATCCATTGTTTTCTAGTTTTTTGGCAACTTTTACAATAAGCTTTTGTTCTAAACTCGTAAACTTGGCAATGGCAGGCTTAAGTCCTCTAACTATATCCATTGATGATGATTTTTGATATTTTTTACCATTAAAAAAAAGTACAAGAACACAAAATACAAATGCTGATTTATATATGTATTTCATAAAAGCTTCATATTAGTTCTTTTATCACAACTACATCTATTCTATACTTCGTATAGTTTAATTTTTATAATGAAGTATAACTCTCTTCTATATAAAAATACACATATACCCTCTGTTATAATGGCATATGTGCATTTTAATTACATGTTATTTTTAGTTACGACTTAGGAACCGGGAATCCTCTGTCTTTCATTAATGCTTCAATCTTAGCATCACGTCCTCTAAATTTGCGATATGCTTCTGCAGGATCCATAGCGTTGCGTGGTGCAAAAAGGTATTTTACCAGTTTAGCAGCAACTTCTTTATCATAAAATCCTCCTGGAGCTTCAGCAAATGCTTCTGCTGCATCAGAGGTAAGTACATCTGCCCACATATATCCATAATATGCAGTGGCATATCCTTCTCCAGAAAAGACATGTCCAAAATGTGGTGTGCGATGACGCATCACTAATTCTTTTGGCATACGTAATTCTGTTAGTGTTTCTTTTTCAAATTTATCTACATCGATATTGGTTGGGTCTGCTAAATGAAATTTCATATCCATTAGGGCAGAGGCCAGGTATTCTGTTGTAGCAAACCCTTGATTAAAGGTAGCTGCTTTTTTAATTTTATCAACCAGTGTTTTTGGAATAGCTTCTCCGGTTTTATAATGTACAAGATAATTATCAATTACTTTATCGGTAGATAACCAACGTTCTAACAATTGAGATTGAAATTCTGTATAATCACGTACACCTCCATTAAGAGTTGGATATTTCACTTCTGAGGAGAAGAAATGCAAAGCGTGGCCAAATTCATGGAAAAAAGTAGTAGCATCATCCCATGATACTAAAACGGCTTCTCCCGGAGCCGGTTTTACAAAATTAGAGTTATTAGATCCCAGTACATTCTTTTTACCATCAAAAGTAGTATGACTTCTATAGGTAGTTGCCCATGCTCCAGATCGCTTACCAGGTCTGGCAAACGGATCTAGATACCATAATCCAATATGCTCTCCAGAAGTTTTGTCATTTACTTCCCATACTTTTACATCTTCATGAAAAACAGGAACTTTACCATCTTCGATAGGAGTGAATTTAAAATTAAATAATTCACCAGCAACAAAGAACATAGCTTCTCTTAACTTATCTAATTGTAAGTATTGTTTTACTTCATCAGAATCCAGGTCATATTTTTTCTTTCTTACTTTTTCTGCATAGTAGCGATAATCCCATGGTTCGATTGTTATCTTATCCCCATTTGCATCTGCTACGGCCTGCATATCAACTACTTCTTCTTTTACCCTTGCTATAGCAGCTGGCCAAACAGCATTCATAAGTTTCATAGCATTGTCAGGATTCTTAGCCATACGGTTTTGTAGCCTCCAGTCTGCATAATTATCGTGTCCTAATAAACCAACACGTTCTTTTCTTAGTTTTAGTATTTTGGCGATATTTTCATTATTGTCCTTAGCATCACCATTGTCTCCTCTAGAATAGTAGGTTCTCCATACTTTTTCACGTATAGCACGCTCATCAGAATAGGTAAGAAAAGGATCCATAGAAGACCTTGTATTGGTCACCGCATATTTACCATCCTGATCTCTATCGGTTGCCGCTTTTGCATATGCTTTAATCAAAGGCTCTGATAAACCGCTTAATTGATCTTTGGTTAGATAGGTAACATATCCTTCTTCATCTTCTAAAACATTATTAGAAAAGTTGGTATATAGTTCTGATAATTCTTTGTTGATTGCTGCATAGCGTTTCTTCTTTTCTTCATCCAGCTCTGCTCCATTCATGGCGAATGACTTATAGGTAAGATCCACCACACGTTGTTGATCTGCTTCTAATGGTGTTTTTTGAGCATTATCATAAACCATTTTGATTCGCTTAAACAGCTTTTCGTTTTGTGATATTTTAGAACTAAATTCTGATAGCTTAGGAGCCATTTCTTTTTGAACGTCTCTAAATTCTGGAGAAGACATATTACTACTTAGGATACCGTAATATGTAAAAACTCTATCGAGTTCTGCTCCGGATCTCTCCATTGCAACTATGGTATTTTCAAAAGTAGGAGCCTCAGAGTTATTTGCAATCTCATCAATTTCTTTAAGATTAAGCTCCATTCCTTTTTCAAGGGCTGGTTTTATATCAGCGACATTCATTTTGTCGAATGCAGGAGTACCCCCATATGGACCAGTCCATTTGGTTAGTAAGACATTTGCTGTCTCTTTAGGTTCTGATTCTGTTGTAGTTTCCACAGTTTCTTTCTTTTGGTTACAACTGGCTAAAAGCACAATAGCCGATAAAGCTACGGTCTTAAAAGTTGTAGAGAGTTGTGAGTTAATCATGATTATTTAATTTAAATTCTAAATTTATTGTTATTAGCAAAAAAGATGGCATTCACAAAGAAGAGTTTTCCATTCTCCCAAAAAGATCTGAATAGTGGATTGTCTACCATATAGATAATACTTCCGTTACCTACTCTTGATTCACCAAAAACCAATGAGTTATTCAAGTTTTTTAAGGCATCTGAACCTGCAAATCCAGAAACACTTTGTGGTTTTTCTATATAAGCGATATTATATCCATTTTGAAGAAATTTATAAGAACTGCTTCCTAATTTTAAACTAAAATAAGTGTCATCATATCCAAAAGCCATTGGGTGTGAGGGGTCTACTTTGGTCTTGAAAATGCTTCCCGTAATAAAGTTTTTTACGCTTTTTCGTTCACGTTGATCATAAGGTGTAAGGTTACCAATAGAGTCTTTTTCTTTTTTATCAGCTTTATTTTTCTTAAGACTAAATCCTTTTTTATCGGCAAAGGTTCTTACAGCATTACCAATTGCGATTACTTTACCACCACTGCTTACCCATTCTTTCAATTTATCTAAAGCTCCTTTATCCAGATAGCTGTTGTAATATCCATTTGGCATAACTAATACATCATATTTGGTAAGGTCAACATTCTTAAAATAATCTGTATCAATTGAGGTAATAGGAAATTTAAGTTGTTGTTCGAAAAAATACCAAATCTCTCCATAGCTTAAAGAAGAGGTGTATCTACCTTTTAACACGGCAATGCGTTGGTTGTTGATGAGTTTTACATCTGGAGAACCAAAATCTACCCCTTTACTAGAAAAACTAGTAGGAGCAGTATATAGTTTTCGATGATGAGTATTGGCAATATCAATAACCATTTTATCGTAATTAGTGGTTTTACGATTATCACTTTTGGTGATAATAAGACTTCCTTTTTTGAAATTCTCTGCACCATTGCTAAAATCTTTTTCACTAAAACGTACTCTAATATTATGACGTAATAAGTCTGCCATAAAAGCAGCGTCATCTATACTATTCCATTTCGCGATATATCCTGGTCCAGATGAATTGGCAACGTTATTTATAGTATTAGGTTTCTTATTTCCGTTAGCAGGAATCAATGTAGTCGAAGCAATGGCATTTAATCCGTAAGCATGCGGTACACTCCATGCTGTAATATCATAAGTCAATGGATCATTTAGCTTGGCGTTTGGCTCAAAAAGTACTTTTACCATTTTACCTTTGGGTTGATTAGTACTAACCACGAGTGCTCCGTTAGCATTAATACTCCCTTGCTTATTTTCTTTAAAATTGAATCCCGAAATTTTTGCAGTATTTGTATACCCATATTTGATATCGTGAGTTTCCAGCAATTTTACTAATGCATTGATCTTATCGGCTTCTCCATTTAATACATAGCTTTTATATTTAAGCCCAGTGGTATTAAAGAATTTCTTAAACTCAGTATTTAGTTTTGTAGCTTGATTAGATGAGATTTCGACTGTTGATAATCCGGTTGTGGTGTGGTGTAACGCACGATCTTTTAGCGTTAATACATAACCTTCGTCGGTTTGGATACCTAAACCTGCACGTCCATGCCCGGCTTGCTCATATGTCATTCCTATCGCTCCCATAAAAGTAGGGTAGGTGTCTCCATAACTAGGGTATAGTAAATCAAAACGTTCTCTGGTAAAAAACAACCATCCTTCTGCATCAAAATATCGAGCATGATTCTTACCGATTTGAGTTTGAAAATCTCTTTGCCATGGCGTAATAATCTCATGAAAGGGTTCTGCGGCAGGCGCAAAATAATAAGGTTCATTAATCCCTTGTTCATGAAAATCCACATGAATATGCGGCATCCATGTATTGTATGCTTTTATACGTTGTCTTGATTCTACTTGTGTTGCCCATGCCCAGTCACGGTTAAGATCAAATAAATAATGATTTGGTCTTCCACCCGGCCATGGTTCATTATGTTCTGTTGCGGTTTGATCCGTGTTATAAGGTGTTGCTTTTATCTGGTTGTACCAGTTTACATACCTGTCACGACCATCAGGATTTATACAAGGATCTATAATAACTACAGTATTTTTTAACCATGCGGTTTTCTTAGTGATTAACTCATAGATAGTTTGCATGGCAGATTCTGTACTAGAAGCTTCATTACCGTGTACATTATAACTTAACCAAACAATTGCAACTTCTGGATTAGCTGTACCTTCTGCAATACCAATATTTTTTAGATTGTTTAATCTTATGTTTTCTATGTTGTTTAGATTTTCTTCAGAAGAAACAATAGCATAAGTCAACGGTCTACGTTCATTTGTTTTTCCATAGGTATAATAGCTTACCATATTAGAATGGCCGGCAACATGATTAAAATAATTTACAACATCTGCATGACGTGTAAATTGGTCACCTATTTCATAGCCCAAAAATTCGGCAGGAGATTGTAATTTGTTTTGAGAATAGGTTAAGCATGTCGTTATAGTTACGACAAAGAGTGTGATGATTAGTTTTTTCATTGATCGGTGAATTCTTTTAAAAGGGTAAAATACCGAGTTAAATCTAGGATTTAATCGGTATTAACTAAAATTTAGGATTTGAAATAGAGAATATTGATAAATTTTAATATTTATATAAAGACTTATAGATGAATTCTTTCAAACTATTAAAAAAAATATAAAAAAGCAGATGAGATCACAATCCGCCGTATATTTATCGACCAAAAAGTTTGCTTATGCTTAGTGACTGTATTCCGTTTAGCGATACGAATTACTTTTCTTCTCTTATTTGTGACTATTTAGATCAAAAATCTGAATTACAACCTTTTTATAATCGGTTTCCAAAATTAGAAAACTTCAAAGACCAAATTGAAGAAAAACAACACTCTTTTTCTAATGAGCATAGAAAAGTATTGGTACAAGCTTTACGTAAACAATATATAGGTGTCGTTCCTTCAGATCTCACCAATCAAAATATAGAATCATTAGATAAACCTACCACATTTACTGTGGTTACAGGACATCAACTGAATCTTTTTACAGGGCCATTATACTTTTTATATAAAATCATTTCTACCATTAATCTTACTAAAAATTTAAAAGAGAGACATCCAGAATATGATTTTGTACCTATATACTGGATGGCAACAGAAGATCATGATTTTGAAGAGATTAATTACTTTAATCTTTTTGGGAAAAAGGTACAATGGAATCGTAACGATGGAGGACCGGTAGGGGTTTTTGATACCGAAGGATTAGATAAAGTTTTTGAGATTTTTTCTTCGGAAATTGGATCAGGACGAAATGCAGAATACCTTAAAACCTTATTTAAGGAAGCATATTTACAACATAATAACCTTGCCGAAGCAACCCGATATCTGGCTAATGAATTGTTTGGTGAGTATGGTCTGGTTATTATAGATGGGGATGACCGGGAATTAAAGAAGCTTTTTATACCGTTTGTTGAAAAAGAATTAATAGATCAGATTGCATATACTAAGGTAATACCAAAAGCAGAAAAACTAGAAGTACAAGGGTATAAAGTACAGGTAAACCCAAGAGAAATTAATTTGTTTTACCTGGCAGATAGATTACGCGAACGAATTATTGAAAAAGAAGAAAGATACTTCGTGAACGAAACCGATATCTCCTGGAGCAAGAGTGAGATATTAAAAGAACTTTCTGAGTTTCCAGAAAGATTTAGCCCTAATGTAATGATGCGACCTTTGTATCAGGAAGTGATTTTACCTAATCTTTGTTATATAGGTGGAGGAGGAGAATTAGCGTATTGGTTAGAGTTAAAAGACTATTTTGAAACTGTAGATATTCCTTTTCCTATGTTGTTACTTCGTAACTCTGTGCTGATTCAAACTAAAAAACAAGCCGAGAAAATCGAAAAACTCAATGTTTCTGATACAGAATTGTTTTTGAAACAACATGAGTTGATTAACCGTAAAGTTCGTCGAGTATCAAACATAGATATTAATTTTGATCCGCAGCGCAAACATTTGAAAGAGCAGTTTGAGGAAATGTATAAGTTGGCAGAGCAAACGGATGTAACTTTTAATAATGCAGTAAAAGCACAAGAAATAAAACAACTTAAAGGATTAGATGTTTTAGAAAAACGATTGTTGAAAGCACAAAGACGCAAATTAAGTGATCATGTAAAACGTTTAACAACACTGCAAAATGAACTTTTTCCTAATCAAAGTTTGCAAGAACGTAACAAGAACTTTACAGAATTGTATCTGGAGTATGGTTCTGATTTAATTCCAACATTGATGAAGTATTTAGAACCTTTAAAAGGAGAGTTCTTGATTTTAAAAGAATAAAGTATAGCCTCTATTTTTATAAGTTTAAAATCAAATCTTGTAAAGAGCAGTCTGGTGATAGGTCTAGTTTTTTTCGAAGCCTGTAGCGTGCTTTTTTTACTCCTTCTTGTGAGATGTTGAGAATACTGCCAATTTCTTTAGAAGACAAATTCATCTTAAGAAGTGCTAAAAATCGTAATTCATTTGTAGTTACATGAGAGTATTTTTTTTTAATTCTGCAATAAAACCCTTTGTGAACTTGTTCAAAGTATTTTCTAAAATTCTCCCAGTTTTCATCATCTCTAAGATCAAAGTTAATGGTTTGTATAAGTTTTTGATAGTTGTATTGAGCATTTTTAGACTCGGAATGCTTAATAAGTTTTACTTCATTTCTTAAATTTTCCAGGACTTTATTCTTTTTTGCAATATGTAAAGCATAAGTAGTCAATTCATTTTTTTTATAATTCAATTCTGAATTTAGTTTTTCTTTTTCCAAAATTGAACGTTTTATTTTTAGCCTGAAAACATAAAACCCTAAACTAAAAATAATCATGAGTAATCCAAACCCGATAACTAAAAGTGCTCGCTGTAAACTACTCATCTTGGCTTTTTGTTCGAGCAATTCAATTTCAGTATTTTTCATTGTGATTTGGCGCTCTTTTTTCTCGGTTTCAAAAATGATTTGTAGTTCACCTACACGCTTCTCATTTTCTAAAACGTATAAAGAATCTTTTAATCGCTCATAATTTTTATAAAACTGCAATGCTTGTGTACTTTTTCCCTCCTGCTCTGCAATATTAGATAAGGTATGATTGATTTCTTTTTCTCTTTTCAAGTCTTTGATTGTTTTATTAATAGCAATCGCTTTTGAGACGTAATGTTTTGCCAGATCTATTTTTTTTGTTTTTAAATAGGTTTTTGCAATGGCATTATATGTAGATAATTTTTGTTTGTTATTTCTTGTGGTTGGGTAATTCGACAATGCTTTTTCATAGTATTGCATAGCAGTGTTATATTCTTCTTTTTCATAATACGTATCTCCTATTATGGATTGGTTAAGTGCGATAGCTTTTTTGTTTCCTATTGCCTTTCTATAATCCAGTGCTCTTTGCAAATAATCCAGTGCCTTAGAGTATTTTTTTAAGCCTTTATAACAATTGCCTGTATTTTGTAAAATTGATGCTATAAATTGCTTGTTTCCCTCTTTTTCTATTTTAGGTAATCCTTCATTTAGATATTTTAATGCCTCTTTATACTTATGTTGGTTTATCAATATATAACTAATATGATAGTATCCACGACCTACTCCTACGGGGTTATTAATTTTTTCATAAAGTTGTATTGCTTTTAAAAAATACTCGATGGCTTTTGGTCGATGCCTCATCAGGTTATATGAAACACCTATGTTTTCTGTAGATTTAGCAAAAGCAAGAGAATCATTTTTAGATTTAAAAATCTCACCAGATTCTTGAAAACTTTGTATCGCTTCATGATAATTTCCTTGAAGATTTTGAATGGCTCCAATCTGATGTAAAGCAGAAGCCTGACCCCATTGATGCATTATTTCTGTGTTAATAGCTAATGCTTTTTTAAAATATACTAGTGCAGAATCTAGTTCTTTTTGGTAATAGTATACCACTCCCATGCAGTTATATGCACCGGCAATACCTCTTGGTTTTTGGATCCGCTTAGCAATTATAAGTGCCCTGTTGATATAAATTTCAGCTTGTTTTGGATCAGAAACTGCATATTGAATACCAAGGTCATTATAGGCCAGTATTTGTGTAGTATCGGCAGTTTTTTTGTTGGAGACCAATAGAGTCAAACTATCTATGACTTTTTTGTTTTGAGACCAAACTGTATTACTAAAAAGCAAAAAAGTTAAAAGCAGGTAGGTGGGATAAAGGGGTTTCATTAAAAAATGATTTAGCAATTAAAAGTAACGCTTTGATTTAATTTTTTTTTAAAATTTAGTGTTTAGATAGACAGATGTTGGATTATTTTTGATTTGTGTAATACATATGTTGTTTTGAAAAAGTTGGTTATCTAGAAACTAGTTTTATCTTTTAAATTTATTACTAAGGAGTAAAAGATAAAAAAAAGGTAGGGGGACAAAAGGGGGACATGCCTTGTAAGATTAATAAAATGAAGACAGAATCTTAGGGTAATTTTTTTTCGTGCTGAAGTTTAGGTGTAATCCGTTAAACTTTACATGAAAATAAGATTGACTTTTTTGAAATATTTTAAAGAAATATTTTTGATGTTGACAAAATGTTTGAATTTATTAAATCCAGTTTATACATTAAAACTTCGTTATAAAAGTTTTAATTATTACAAAACATGACGAAATGATGTGTTTTACTGTAGCTGAAAACTGAAGTGGTTTTTTTAGTCTATAAAGTAAAGTGTTATTGATTCTGAAATAATAAGCAATGTATGTAGAATCTTTTGTCTAATTTGGAAGGTGTGCCGTAAATACTTCACAACTTTATACAGCGAATTACACAAGCTCTCTTTTTATCCAATTTGGATCTTTAATCCATTTAGTACTTTTGATCCAACTACCCTGAGCCTCATTTTTCTTTTTATATGGATCAGTATGTTCTTTAATGAAATCTAAAATGGACATTGTAAGAACCTCGTTCTTTTTTTCTAATGCAGTGCTGTAAAACGTATTTTGATCCATCATGGTATCAGGGATTTTTGTAATCATACTCGATATATGCTGATCAAAGATTTTTATACTATACTCAGTATCGTTGGCAAAACATCTTGTGTTAGAAAAAAGAATGATTATTATGGCAAGTTTCAAAGTAAAGTTATTCATCGTATTGGAGGTTAGAAGGTTTCTGATGTAAATTTAAAATTATTGTGTCATTTGCAATGATTGTTATCGACGAAATGCATTTAAATATCGACGAACGGTTAATTGGTTTAGGTAGAAGGTTTTTGGTAATAGCTTGTTTTATAAGAATAATGATGCCTAAAAACTTAGATAGTAAATAATATTGAAAATTATTCCTTTTAGGATTTCGAGGGTTGTAATTTAATTTTATTTTTGCCTATGCAAAACAACGTACTTATTTTAGATTTCGGATCGCAATATACTCAGCTAATAGCACGACGAGTTAGAGAGTTAAACATATATTGTGAGATACACCCTTATAATAACTTACCCGAGAATATATCAGACTTTAAGGCGGTAATCCTTTCTGGTTCTCCTTTCTCTGTTAGAGGGGAAGATGCTCCTCATCCTGATTTATCAGCAATTCGGGGTAACAAGCCACTTTTGGCTGTTTGCTATGGTGCTCAGTACCTGGCTCATTTTAGCGGAGGAGAAGTTGCTCCATCAAATACGCGAGAGTATGGTAGGGCTAATTTATCATTTGTACAAGAAGGAGAGCAGTTTTTTGAAAATATTACTAAAGGCTCTCAGGTATGGATGAGTCATAGTGATACTATAAAAAAACTTCCTACAGGAGCTGTTAAATTAGCAAGTACTGGTGATGTAGAAAATGCAGCATATAGGATAGAAAACGAGCAAACTTATGCTATTCAATTTCACCCAGAAGTGTATCACTCTACTGATGGGAAAAAATTATTAGAAAATTTCTTGATCAAAATAGCAGATGTTCAACCCGATTGGACACCTGATTCTTTTGTGGATTCTACAGTAGCAGAGCTTAAGGATAAAATAGGTAATGATAAAGTAGTATTAGGTTTAAGTGGAGGTGTAGATTCTACAGTAGCGGCAGTATTATTACATAAGGCTATTGGTGAAAACTTGCATTGTATCTTTGTTAATAACGGGTTGTTACGTAAAAATGAGTTCTCTGCGGTATTAAAACAGTATGAAGGAATGGGACTTAATGTTAAAGGCGTTGATGCTTCGGCACGTTTTTTGGATGCTTTGGCTGGAGAAAGCGACCCTGAAGGAAAACGAAAAATTATAGGAAAGATTTTTATAGAAGTATTCGATGATGAAGCTCATAAAATAGAAGATGCAAAATGGTTGGGACAAGGAACAATTTATCCAGATGTAATAGAATCTATATCTGTAAATGGCCCATCTGCTACGATCAAATCACATCATAATGTTGGTGGACTGCCGGATTACATGAAATTGAAAGTCGTAGAGCCATTGCGTATGTTGTTTAAAGATGAGGTGCGTAGAGTAGGAGCATCGATGGAGCTCGATCCAGAATTGTTAGGAAGACACCCTTTTCCTGGTCCTGGATTAGCAATTAGAATATTAGGAGATATTACAACAGAGAAAGTTGCTATCTTGCAAGAAGTAGATGCTATCTTTATTAATGGATTAAAAGAAGATGGTCTTTATAACAAAGTTTGGCAGGCAGGGGCTATTTTATTGCCTGTGCAAAGTGTGGGAGTAATGGGAGATGAGCGTACTTATGAAAATTGTGTGGCATTAAGAGCTGTAGAAAGTACAGATGGGATGACGGCAGATTGGGTAAATCTACCGTATGAATTTCTACAAAAAACTTCTAATGCAATAATAAACAGGGTAAAAGGCGTTAATAGAGTAGTATATGATATTAGTTCTAAGCCTCCGGCGACTATAGAATGGGAATAGAAATATATTAAATTAAAAGTTAGGGAATTAAAAAACAAATCGGATAAATACATGAAAAAGTTTTTATTGATATTTCTGTTGTTGATAGTATCAGGTTCAACTTTTGCACAGCAATATAAAAGTCATACCGTTGCAAAAGGAGAAAATGTATACAGAATAGCTAAACGTTATAATACAACTCCAGAAGCAATATATAGAATAAATCCAACTGCAAAAAATGGAATTAGCGAAGGAGAAATTTTAGCTATCCCAATAGTAGATGATCAGGAATATAATACTCATGTTGTAGAAAAAGATGATACTGTATACAGTCTGTCTAAAAAATATAATATAAGTATAGAAACTATTTACTTGCTTAATCCAGAAGCAGATAAAGGTATTAATATAGGGCAAATACTAAATGTAGGTAAAATTGTAAAAAAGGATCCTACCTCTATTGATGCGATTTCAGAAAAAGGAAAAGATACTGTGCTTGATAGTTTGAAAGTTATCCCTAAAGAGCGAAAAATTGTTCGGTTTATTACTCATAAAGTTAAAAGAAAAGAAACGTTATATGGTATAGCAAAGAAGTATGAAGTTACGGTTGAGGATATAAAAAAGAATAATAAACGGTTATATTCTGAACAGATAAGAAAGAAAGATAAAATAAGGATACCAGTATATGAAGAAGAGACTTCAACTGTTGAAACAATTAAGGATCCAACCAATTCTAGATTATCTGCCACAACCAGATATACAATAAAACCAAAAGATACTAAATACAATATTGCAAGAAGACACGGAATTACGATAGCAGAGTTAGAACAGCTCAATCCTAACATGAATCCTAGTTTTCCTATCGGAATGCAAATTACAGTACCTACGACTATTTTTGTCTCTCTAAAAGATTCAATTCAACCAGGATTTGAGTTGTATGAAGTAAAACCTAAAGAGACTGTTTTTAGAATTTTACAACGTACAGGTATTTCTGCTGATTCTTTGTTTAAAATGAATCCTTACTTAAGAGATGGGCTTAAAGCGGGTATGGTTATTACAATTCCTAAAGACACATTAAGCGCAGTTACAGACTTAGGCGTGACCAAAGGGAAATATATAGACCTAAGTAAAAACCTTTATAATTTCTCTCCTAAAAAAGTAGCTATAATGTTACCTTTTAGTTTAGATACGTTAAACTTTGATGCTAGAAAAGATACCGAAGAATTTCTTAAAAGCAAACAAAGTCTTAGAATAGCATTAGATCTTTATAGCGGAGTGTTGATTGCTGTAGATTCAGCTAGGACAAGAGGGATTACTACAGAGCTTAATGTTTTTGATACTCAGAAAAGTAATAATGAAGAGTATATTAAAAAGCTAATGGCAGAAAATGATTTTAACGAAACAGATGTGGTGATTGGACCATTATATCAAACTAATTTAGAAATAGTAGCTTCAGAACTTAAAAAGTACAATACACCTGTTTTTTCACCTGCATCAAGAAAAGAATCAAGCTTGTATGACAATTTCTTTCAAACCCGTCCAACTAATGTAATACTTCAGGATAAAATAATATCGTTTGTAGAAAAAGATTCGATCGATAAGAATATTATTATTATAGTACAACAGGGGGCAAAATATGAGCAAATTAAAGAGAAGCTAGTCGCTAAATTCCCTAAAGCTAAAATTGCTAAAATTGAAGAAGGTAATTACCTTTATGAAGTTAGGCTGAATAAAGTTTTGGATAAGAATAAACCTAATTGGGTTTTTCTGGAATCAAATGATGTAGCAATGATAAGTAATGTTATTCCTTTACTTAATGCCAAAGCAGAGAGCCATAAAATAACATTGTTTACTACAGATAAAAATAATGCATTTAATAATGATAATATTAAAAATGAACACTTATCAAAGTTACATATGCATTATCCATCGGTAGATAAGGAGTTTGATAGTAAAGAAATAGAAGAAGGTGAAGAAATAACTCCATTTGTTAAACGATATAAGAAAGAATACGGTATCGATCCTAATAATTGGGCTATACGTGGTTTTGATATAGCATATGATATTTTGATGCGGCTAGGAACCGCTGATGACCTATATCACTCTGCTTCTTATGAAGGAACAACAGAGTATGTTGAGAATAAATTTAGTTATTCTAAGAAACTTTTAGGTGGATACCATAATAATGCGGCATATTTGATTAAGTTTGATGATGAGCTAAAATTAACTCTGGTTGAATAATTTTTGTTAGTTTTGGAATCTTGAGACTCAATCTGAAAAATTAGTTTTTAAAGAAAAATAAAGTATACTAGTATTATTTGGGGAATATTTTTAATATTAAATTAAAAATACATTTTGATATATAAAAAGAGGATTTTTTATATATCTTTGATACTGTATCTGTTATCTTTTTTGTTGTTATTGTTTTGTGAAATGAAGATTTCTTGGCATTATAATTGATTAGATTGGAATATTAAGGAAAACAAAGGAAAAATAAATCGAAATTAGATTCTAGAAATTATGTATTTTTTAAAAATACGTGTATATTTAGAACTAAAAAATAATGCTATTTTACAGAGAGCAAACAATATTTGCCCCATATTGTGTTCCCCTGGCGTCTCTGAAATAGATGAAAATATAACTTTTATCTGGGCATAATTGTTTGCAATTATGAGTAAGTGCTTTACTATTATTTTAATTTTATTTTTTACCAGTAATAATGGTTATGTTGGGAAATTCTCGTACGCAGAAAGAAGCGAATTAGACTGGTCAGATTTTAGAGGAAAGCCTAATTTG
The DNA here is from genome assembly GCF_051627225.1 of Aquimarina macrocephali. NCBI lineage: Bacteria > Pseudomonadati > Bacteroidota > Flavobacteriia > Flavobacteriales > Flavobacteriaceae > Aquimarina > Aquimarina macrocephali. Next base: position 132,615 of record NZ_CP151795.1, on the reverse strand, counting down.
AATAGTAATTATGACGCTAGTGTAAATACGGGAATAACCTATCAATGGTCTTATGGTAAAGATAAAGGAGAAATTGAATTAAATTATCAGGTAGATAGCTTTTGTTATCCATCTTTATCTTGGGTTAAGAGAGGGCAGATGTCGTTAGCTCTTCTTTCTCATGAGCAATTGCACTTTGATATTTCAGAATTACATGCCCGAATAATGAGAAAGAGACTTAAAGAATATAGTGCGGGTAAAAACATAAGAAGAGACCTTAATAAAATGTATAAGCTGGTGGAGAGGATGAGAATAAATATGCAAGAGAGATATGATGAAGAAACGGATCATTCTAGAAATAAAGAGGCTCAAAAAAAATGGGAAAGAAAGGTAGAGACATTAATGTGGTATTACCGAGATTTCACTGAATAATTGTTCTTATAACCAACCTCATGGAAATCCAACTCCAAAAGGATTTTTTAATCAAATTAGCACATACCAAAATGCCATTTGGCAAGTATAAAGACAGATACCTTATTGATCTTCCAGAGTATTATGTTGTATGGTATCACAACAAAGGTTTTCCCAAAGGATTACTGGGACAACAATTGCAAACAGTTTATGAATTAAAACTTAACGGATTAGAGTATTTAATTAGAAATATTAAAAATTTGTAATCACATATTTACAAACTCATATCCAGAAAGCTCATTCTCCTGTAGACTTATTTCAGTTTCATTTAGTAAAATACCATGCTCCACAAAAGCTTTTAGATTGGCAAGCCAAAATGTCCAGCCATTACTGCATCCATAATGTATTTGTAATTTGCTTTTGTCGTCTACAGGTATATCAAATTGTGATAAAATCACCATAGTCACATTATTTTTCTTTTCTAGCTTTACAGAGACTTTTGAATTGCTAAAGCTAATTTCTATATAATTATCTCCATTAGCTTCTAGTACTTCTCCTTTTTCTTTTTCGTCCCAATTATGCCATTGCCAGGTGTACGTGTCCCCTTTTTGAATATGCTCCGATGGCTCTCTGATTTGTCCATCAATGGTGCTGTATTCAGCTTGTTTCAAAAACCAGGAAGTGATGCCTTTTGGAGTGGCCCATAAATCATATAGTTCTTCAATAGATTTATGGATATAAATTTTTTTGGTAAACGAATTCCATTGTAACTTTTCCATGATTAAAATGATTTTAGTGGTGTATTAAAGATAATGAATATTATAATTGTTGTATTTCGCTTTAATAAAGAGACATAGAGGTGTTAAATTCTTCATAGAGATTATTCAGTTTTATTTTGAATTGAGTAAGTTTAATCACAATTATTGATAGCGTATTTTCTAATTTGTAAAGAAAGGCGCTCTTTTTTTCTTGTTTTATACAAATCTTTTAAAATGAAAATCACAAAACACATACTCCTTCTCCTTGCTGTATTTTTTATATCACAATCCAATGCACAAGAACTTAAAGAAGGACCTTTCTCTCAACTAATCATTAGAGGGGTAACACTAATTAATGGTAATGGTGCCCCTCCAAGAGGGCCAGTCGATATTGTTATAGAAAAAAATATAATTAAAAACATTGTTGTTGTTGGATATCCGGGTATGCCTATCAATGCTACAAAACGTCCAGTATTAAAACCAGGAGGTAAGGAGCTTAATGCAGAGGGGATGTATGTGTTGCCTGGCTTTGTAGACATGCATGGACATATTGGCGGAGTAGCACAAGGAGCAGATGCTGATTATGTCTTTAAATTGTGGATGGCACATGGTGTAACCACGGTTAGAGAACCTAGTGGAAGAGGTGTAGATTGGACAATGAAATTAAAAAAAGCAAGCGATAAAAATGAAATTATTGCCCCTCGTATTTTTGCATATACAGGATTTGGACAAGGTAGTGCATCACCAATAAGCACTCCTGAGATGGCAAGAAAATGGGTTCAGGAAAATGCCAAGAAAGGAGCAGATGGGATAAAATTCTTTGGAGCAGCTCCAGAAATTATGACCGCAGCATTAGATGAAAACAAAAAACTAGGACTGCGTTCTGCTTGTCATCATTCTCAAACCGATGTGGCTCGATGGAATGTCTTAAATTCTGCAAAAGCAGGACTTACTTCTATGGAGCATTGGTATGGATTACCAGAAGCGTTGTTTGAAGATAAAACCGTTCAGCATTACCCTTTGGATTATAATTATCAAAATGAGCAACATCGATTTGAGGAAGCAGGTAAATTATGGAAACAAGCAGCAAAACCCTATTCAGATCATTGGAATAAGGTAATGAATGAGTTAATAGAGCTTGATTTTACACTGGATCCAACGTTTAATATTTATGAAGCGAGTAGAGATTTGCAAAGAGCCCGTAGAGCAGAATGGCATGAGACTTATACATTACCTTCGTTATGGAGATTTTATCAACCCAGTAAGATCTCACATGGCTCGTATTGGCATGATTGGGGAACAGAACAAGAAGTGGTTTGGAGAGAAAATTACCGCCTGTGGATGACCTTTATTAATGAGTATAAAAATAGAGGAGGGCGTGTTACTGTAGGATCAGATTCTGGATTTATATTTCAACTATATGGGTTTGCGTACATACGAGAATTAGAATTGTTTCGAGAAGCTGGTTTTCATCCTCTCGAAATAATTAGAGCAGCTACATTAAGTGGAGCAGAAGCTTTAGGAGTGTCAGACAAAATTGGTTCTGTCGAAGTAGGTAAACTAGCAGATTTTGTGATAGTAGAAGAAAATCCACTTCAAAACTTTAAAGTGCTTTATGGAACAGGAGCCATTCGATTAACAGATGATAACAAAGTTATTCGGGCAGGAGGAGTTAGTTATACCATTAAAGATGGGGTGATTTATGATGCAAAAGCACTTCTTGCTGATGTGAAAAGAATGGTGGATGAAGCAAAAGAAAAAGAAAAGTTTACTATTTTACAACCTGGGATAAAAGAATAAACTTTTGACAATATTTACAATGCAAAAAAAAGCGTCAGATTTTTTATCTGACGCTTTATAAATATATATAAGTGTTATATTATGTCGTTTCAGCAACTTTAGAAAAGATATCTACGTCCACCTGGTTTTTCGTAAGATCTTCAAATGTTTCACGCTTACGAATCAAATGAGCTTTCCCTTCATGCCATAATACTTCTGCGGGGCGATAACGAGAATTGTAATTGCTAGACATAGAAAAACAGTAAGCACCTGCGTTTTTAAAAGCAATAGTATCTCCTTCGTTAATTTCAGAAATCCTTCTGTTTGTGGCAAAAGTATCTGTTTCGCAAATATATCCAACTACCGAGTAAAACCGTTCTTTTCCTTTTGGATTAGAAATATTAATAATCTCATGATGTGAATTGTAGAACATAGGTCGAATTAAGTGATTAAAACCACTATCAATTCCAGCAAAAACAGTAGATGTAGTCTGTTTGATTACATTTACTTTGGCTAAAAAGTATCCTGATTCACTTACGAGAAATTTACCAGGTTCAAAACCTAGAGTTAGCTCTTTACCGTATTCTTTGCAAAAAGTATTAAAACGTTTAGTCATTTTACTGCCAAACTCCTCAATGTTAGTTTCAATATCCCCCAGTTTGTAAGGTACTTTAAACCCACTACCAAAATCAATAAAATCAAGATTTTTGAAATTCATTGCAGTTTCAAAAAGTATTTCACAAGCACGTAGAAACACTTCAATATCCAGAATATCACTACCTGTATGCATGTGTATTCCATTAATACGCATTCCTGTGTTTTCTACAATCCTAAGGATATGTGGAATTTGATGAATTGATATTCCAAATTTACTATCAATATGTCCTACCGATATTTTGCTGTTACCTCCTGCCATTACATGCGGATTCATACGGATGCATACTGGAACATTAGGGTGTTTTGTGCCAAATTGCTCCAGAATAGAAAGGTTGTCAATATTTATTTGTACACCTAAGGCAGAAACTTCCTCAATTTCTTCAAGAGAAACTCCGTTAGGAGTAAAAACAATATTACTTGGTTTGACACCCGCCTTTAATCCTAATTCTACTTCTTGAGCAGAAACAGTATCTAGCCCAGCTCCTAATGAATTCATCAACTTTAAAACAGCAATATTAGACAGTGCCTTGACTGCATAATTAAGTTTTAACCGTTTGACTTTTTTAAAAGCGTCAGAAAGACGGTCGTACTGTGAGATAATTTTTGAGGAGTCATATACATAAACCGGACTCCCAAACTCATTTGCAATTGCTAATAAATTTTCATTTTCCATTGTGTCACAAATTTAAGCCTACGAAATTATCAATAAAATTAGAGATATCTACGTCTTAAAAAGAAAAAATCTAATGCATAAGAAAAATTAAGATTTTTAACTTGTGTTTAAGGGATATAAACAGTGTTAATTAGTACATTTAATAAAAAAATCATGCTACCTCTTTTTCCATTACAAACCGTTGTTTATCCCGAAGAGCGATTGCCTTTGCATATTTTTGAAAAAAGGTATCAACAATTGATTAATGACTGTGAAGAAGAAGGGGTTTTGTTTGGGGTGCCTACCTATATTGACGAAAAATTAGAGTATGGTACCGAAGTAAAGCTTCAAAAGGTAGCTCAAAAATACCCGGGAGGAGAGAGTGATATTATATGTCAGGGAACAAGAATTTTTAGAATCAAAAACTTTTATCAGCAATTTCCTGGTAAACTATACGCCGGAGGAGAGGTAGAGTTTCTTAAGGATGATGATAGTAGTGAAGAAGAATTGCAAGAAGAGTTACTCAAAAATATTGCTATTCTGTATGTAGAATTAACAATAGATAATCCACCTGTATTTGATATTCCTTTTGTTAGTTATCAGGTAGCGCATAAAATAGGATTGGCTTTACGTCAGGAATATCATTTGTTGAAACTTCGTAATGAGGTTGAAAGATTAAAGTATCTGATTAGTCATCTAAAAAAGACAATTCCTGTAGTGAGAGAGATGAATAATGCTAAAAAGGCGATCAAAATGAATGGGCATTTTAAAAACTTTGACCCTTTGGATTTTGAGGATTTTAAATTGTAATGAGTTAAGAGGCAATCTTTACCTGTATTAACGTGATTTTTTGATTGTTTATAGAATTAAAAACGACTGGTTTTTTTTACTATAAAAAGATTGGCACAATAACTTCACTTTTCCTATTTTTGGAACTCCTAAAAAAGGCAAAAAAATAATAGTATGAACTTACACGAGTATCAGGGTAAAGAGATATTAAATAGCTTTGGCGTGCGTATACAGCGCGGTATTGTAGCACAAAATGCAAATGAAGCTGTAGCTGCGGCAAAACAACTTACTGCAGAAACCGGAACAGGATGGCATGTAATTAAGGCGCAAGTTCACGCTGGTGGACGAGGAAAAGGCGGTGGAGTGAAGCTTGCTAAAAACCTTAAGGAAGTAGAAGAGATAGCAGAACAGATCATAGGAATGAATTTGATTACTCCTCAAACTTCTGCAGAAGGTAAGAAAGTTCACCAGGTATTAGTTGCAGAAGATGTGTATTATCCTGGAGATAGTGAGCCGAATGAATTTTATATGTCGGTATTGCTAAATCGTACTTCTGGACGTAATATGATTATGTACTCTACAGAAGGAGGTATGGATATCGAAACTGTAGCAGAAGAAACTCCTCATCTAATTTTTACAGAAGAAGTCGATCCATCTGTTGGATTACTCCCTTTTCAAGCAAGACGTGTTGCTTTTAATTTGGGATTAAGCGGAACTGCTTTTAAAGAAATGACCAAATTTGTAATGGCGTTATATACAGCTTATGTTAAATCAGATGCATCTTTATTCGAGATAAACCCTGTTCTTAAGACAAGTGATGATAAAATTATGGCAGTAGATGCCAAAGTGACTTTGGATGATAATGCGTTATATCGCCATAAGAATTATGTAGATATGCGTGATATTAGAGAGGAAAATCCAATCGAAGTTGAAGCAAAAGAAGTAGGACTTAATTATGTGGATCTTGATGGAAATGTAGGATGTATGGTAAATGGTGCTGGTCTTGCAATGGCGACAATGGATTTAATTAAACAAGCAGGAGGCGAGCCGGCAAATTTCCTTGATGTAGGAGGTACCGCAGATGCAAAACGTGTAGAGACAGCATTTAGGATAATTCTTAAAGATCCAAATGTAAAAGCAATTTTAATCAATATTTTTGGAGGTATCGTTCGTTGTGATCGAGTAGCACAAGGAGTTGTAGATGCTTATAAAAATATGGGTGACGCGATTAATGTGCCAATTATAGTTCGTTTGCAAGGTACTAATGCTGATATAGCGAAAGAATTAATTGACAGTAGTGGGCTGGATGTACAAAGTGCAGTACAGTTTCAGGAAGCTGCAGATAAAGTGCAGGCAGTATTAGCATAATAACACTAATTAAATTTTTAGTATATATTAGAAGCGATCTATTGATGATCGCTTCTTTTTTTTATAAAACATCTAAATATAAATACCATGAACACAAGGATAGAAAAGATAGTTCAAAAACTAGATATGAATTCACATCCCGAAGGTGGATTTTATAAAGAAACGTATAGAAGTGAAGGTGTTATTCCTCAACAAATTTTAAGTAAAGAATTTAAGGGAGAACGCAATTATTGTACAGCGATTTACTTTCTTCTTACTTCAGACAATTTTTCGGCATTTCATAAAATTAATCAGGATGAGATATGGCATTATTATGAAGGGTCTTCTTTGTTTGTGCATGTGATTGATTTAGAAGGGAAATATCATCGATATTCTGTAGGTATAAACCTGGATGAGGGAGAGTTACCTCAGTTGGTAGTTCCGGCAGGTTGTTGGTTTGCTTCTAGTGTAAAAAAAGAGGATAGTTATTCTTTGGTGGGATGTACAGTATCACCTGGTTTTGATTTTGATGATTTTGAGTTGGGAGATAAAAAGGACTTAATTCAGCAATTTCCAGAATATAAAGATGTAATTACTCAGTATACAAGAAATTAACATAAGGGCTGGGAGATGCCATTTTTAGGGATTTTCTGTGTTAATTGCATTCAGTCTGTTTGTTAATCTGTGTTAAATATTCCTTTTTAGTGTAACAGATTTGGATAATCAGTGGTCTTATAAGTATAAATCAATAAAAACGAATAGATCATGAAAAAATTGAATGTATTACTTTTAGCAGTTGCTTTTGCAGTAAGTAGTGTTGCAAGCGCAAGTACTAATCCAACAAAAACAGAAAACGCTCTTAATAAAGAAATTAGTACGTTATTAAAGAAGCCATCTTTCAAAATTAAAAAAGAATTAACAGCCTATGTAACATTTACTTTAAATAGTAAAGGTGAAATCGTAGTATTATCTGTTGATTCTAAAAGTGAAAACTTAGATGGTTTTATTAAGAGTCGCTTAAACTATAAAAAAGTAGGAACACAATATGGTTCTGAAGCTAAAGTATTCAAGATGCCTGTGCGTATCGTAGAAGAATAAGATTGTATAAAACATGTGAATACATAAAAAGTCCCGGAAATCATCAACCGGGGCTTTTTTATTTGTCAATATTGAGGGTAATTAAATTTTTAGGTTTTATTAAGTTGGATTGTTACTCCCCAATAATATAATTAATACTTACTGTTGCCAGATCAGAATTCGGGAATTTAGAAAAGTACTTATCATCACTTTGTAAGCCTACTTCTTTAATTACTTTTAAAAAAGAATCAATTTCTAAAATATATTGATCAGAAAATCCGTGAGTAGCATCGTAGGCAGTAGCTGCAGTTTTGCCTAGGTTTTTAGCGGTTAATTTTGGAGATATAGTATGTAATTCTATGACGATTAACCCGAATTTTTCAATATGAGGAGCCCACTTTTTAAAATGATCCTTTAAGTTTCGTTCGACATCACTATTAAGTAATCGTTTTCCCCGATAAGCAAATGCACCTGTAGATTGGCTGGGAATGTCCAGTTGTGAAGTTGGTTTGCTCCAAATCCTATTGTGATCTAGAAATGTTCTTACCGATAATAAATCTTTTAATGCTATTGTGTAGTTTTCCTTTAAATCTTTTTCTAGTAAATCAGGATCGCTAATGTCTCCCCAAATAACTTTGGCCCATATATCTGCTTGGATTAAATTAGCTCTGGTGACTTTTAGAGCAGCTTTATTATAGTCTGCACCTACTAGGAATAATGGGTAATCATCTAAGTGTTTACCTCGTAGTGTTTTGGATTCAATGACTTCAAAAAGGTGAATTAAAAAAGCACCATTGCCACATCCCATATCCAGAATTCCTTTGGGTTGCTCATCCAGAGGTTTATTAAACAGGCTAATAATGATTTCATCAATCTTTTTAAAATATGTAGTATGTGCGCCTCCACTTCCCCATACATTCATTTCTCGATCTACGTGTATTTCGGTATCAGCTTGAGGGTTCCATAGTACATTAGGATCGCCAAATAATAAAGCATCCATTTGTCGAAACATAGGGATATATGAAACAGTTACGCCGTATGCAGAAGCTCTTTTAGCAAAAAACAATCCTTTATTAGTAAAAGTATAGTTGCCATTTGATTTGCTAAACCAACCCAGGTAGCTTAGGAATGTGAGGATGGTGTTAAAGCTTTCTGGAAATTTGTGATATTCATCAGCACTAAAGGATGCTTCCATAAAATATTTATGAAACATTCCGCCCATACCAAGATGTACGGTAGTTGGTCCAACCAAAATGCCTTCTATATGTTTAAGGACTTGATCTTGGATTTGAGTAGTTGTACTGTCTTTTTCAGAGGCTAAGCCAAAGCGGTTTTGATATTTTTTGAATAGTTGTTCAAGTTTATGAAAAGGCTCTAATTCAAATTTTCGAGGGTGAAATTTACCAGAATATTCTAAGAGATCAACGACTTCTTCATATAAATAAAAATGATCAAAAGCTAATTCAGAAAGCGCATTGGTTTTTATAATTACGTCATCTTTATTTGCTTCATAATCCAACCAGCCTTGAGCGCTTAGTATGCGCAGAGCGATATTTAGATATCCTTCATTGGTTTTATGAGATGCAGCAATTTGTGAAATTGATATTTCTTTATTGCTAATTAGATAATCGGTAATATTGTTTTTATAAAGAGAATAAGCAACAGGAGCTACAGCAATCCCGTCTAAATGACAGAAAAGCTCTTCTCTAAATAATTGTTTTTCGGCTGCGGTAAGCATAGATACTTAAGTTGAGTGATTGTTGGATGAAAAATATTGGTCCAACCAAATTAAGCATTTATTTCGAAGTAAAAAACGTTAGTTTGTGTTCTTATCCTTTGCAGGGTCTTTCTTTTTTTCGGGCATTGGACCTCTAAGATGAATAATTAACCCGTTTAAGAAGTTACGTAGTATTTGATCACCACATTCCATGTATTTTGGATGATTCTCATTTCTGAAAAATGCACCTAATTCACTTTTGGTAACTTTAAAATCTACTAATGTGCAGATTTTTACAATATCGTCATCGCGTAATTTATGTGCAACCCTTAACTTTTTGAAAATATCATTGTTTGTTAAACCCATATTGCAAAGGTATATTTTTTTGAATTGAAAATCGGATTAAAATTAGAAGTTGAATATAAAGAATGTTATATGAGTTTAGTTGAAAATTACTATTTTCGACAAAAAGTAATTGGTTTATGTATAGTAAAGATGAGAAATTAAGTTTGCTTTCTGAAATGATACAGTTTGCAAAAGCAGATAAAAAATTTAAAGAACAAGAATATAACTTTATTCTGGCCATTGCATCGCAGCTTAAGATTACAAAAGAAGAGGTAGATGTTTTGATAGAGGAAGGAGTAGAAAAAAAGAATTTACAGCCCGAATCGCAAAGAATTCTTCAATTTCATAGATTGGTGCTGCTTATGAATATAGATCAGGAGACTTCTCAATTAGAAATTCATAAGATAAAAGAAATAGGATTGCATATGGGACTGAGATTAGAAGCGGTTGATACGGTTCTGGAGAAAATGAATGACTACCCGAATAAGATAATTCCACCAAAAGAATTGGTCTCTATTTTTACACGTTTTTATAATTAATATATTGACTTTGAAACCATTTAGGTAACAAAACCGATGTTCTATTAATAGAAAACCGACTTATCTGTAATTAAGTTTCTGTAATCTATAACTAAAAAACCCGAAAGATAATCCTTTTGGGTTTTTTGTATTTAAGATGTTTTGTCATTCTAATAAAGATATTTTTGACAAAATGTCATTATTAGAATGTAGAATAATGACAAAATGTCTGTTATTTTGAAATGGAATCCAAATTGCTATACACTCATTGTAATTGAAATTTTGAATAACCTTAAAAAAATATACAATGAGTTTACTAAAAAAAACAGACAGATTACCTTTTCTTTTTGATGATTTCTTTACTACCGATTGGCTTGGTGGAACATCTAATATCAATAAAATAGGTGTAAATACTCCAGCGGTTAATGTAAAAGAAACAGATGAGGATTTTGTAGTAGAATTAGCTGCACCAGGACTTGCTAAAAAAGATTTTAACATTGAACTGAATAATGATGTCCTTACCATTTCTTCTGAAACTACATCAGAAAAAGAAACTAAGGATGAAAAAGGAAAATACACCCGAAAAGAATTTGGGTACGATGCATTTAAACGTTCATTTAGCTTGCCAGAAGCGGTAAATGGTAACAAGATTGAAGCTTCATATGAAAACGGAGTACTATTGGTAAAACTCCCTAAAAAAGAAGAAGCAAAAGTACAACCAAAACGGTTGATTGAGATTTCATGATTTGATTGATTTGAGATTTAGTTAGTTAATGTTTCAAAAACGCTCTTGGTTATAAAGAGCGTTTTTGTTTTTTAATCCAAGTCTAAAATGAAATAATTGAATTAAGGAATTTTTTACTTCTTTAAATAGTTAATATTTAAGCATTTCTCATAATATTAAAAAAATATTTGTATTATTGTGATATCAAAATGATATTATTATGAAATATGAAAAAAGTATAAAAGCGAGTAGTGGTTATCTAATGTTAGGTCTACTTATGTTAGTTGTAATGGGGATGGTTACTGGTTTGCTTCTAAGTGAAAATCCCTTATTTATAATTCTTATAGTGGTAATATTGTTTATCATTAAAGGTTTTTTTATTGTAAACCCTAATAGTTCTAAAGTAATGGTGTTATTTGGAGCGTATAAAGGAACAGTAAAGAATAATGGTTTCTTTTGGGCCAATCCTTTTTTTACGAAACAAAGAATTTCTTTGCGAGCCAGAAACTTCTATAGCGAACGGGTAAAAGTGAATGATAAAATTGGTAATCCAATTTTGATTAATGTAATTTTGGTGTGGAAGGTAGCGGATACATATAAAGCAGCCTTTGATGTTGATCAGTACGAAGAGTTTGTAAGAGTGCAAACTGATGCAGCAGTAAGAAAACTTGCAGGTTCGTATCCGTATGATAATTTTGCTGATGGGCAACAGGAAGTAACATTGCTATCTGGTATGGATGAAGTAAATGAAGCTTTAGAGAATGAAATAACAGAGCGTTTAGCCATTGCTGGAATAGAAGTTCTGGAAGCCAGAATTGGATATCTGGCATATGCACCAGAAATAGCAAGCTCGATGTTAAAAAGGCAACAAGCAGTAGCTATCGTAGCAGCTCGTAAAAAAATAGTAGAAGGAGCTGTTGGTATGGTAGAAGATGCTTTAACCAAATTATCTGCAGATGATATTATAGATTTTGATGATGATAAGAAAGCATCTATGGTGAGTAATTTAATGGTTGTCCTGTGCGGAGATAAAGAAGCAACACCAGTAATTAATACTGGAACATTACATTCGTAATTTATGAGTAAGAAAAAATCATTTGTTCTTAGAATAGATCCAGAAACTTTTAAGTCGATTGAGAAATGGGCTGATGATGAATTTCGGAGTGTTAATGGGCAATTAGAATGGATGATACATAAAAGTCTTAAAGATGCTAAGCGTTTGAAACCTAAAAAGAAGTCTAACGATTCTGAAGAATAGTATAAAGATTTTAAATATTTACTAGTGTAAAAATGCTCCTGATATACCGGGAGCATTTTTTATAGTGATATTTAAATAGAATTTACAACTAATCTGGATTTGATTTTACCCACAAGATAATATGCGAAAATAAGATTCGGAATCCAGCAAAGCCACGCTACTATTTGATATGCAATGATAAAATCTCCAATAAGCATGATAAGTATGGGTAACCATATTCTAAGTGTTACTGCAGAAAAACAGGCCGCATAACTGTAATACATCATAGTTTGATGTTGGGATATCCGAACAGTTCTGGTATACCAATATGCTTTATAGGTAGTATATACCCAAAGTATTCCTAAGGATATAAATCCAAGAGATGCAATAATTCCTCCTGTAGCAAAGAAACCAATATAAATTCCCGAAACTCCACTTATAAAGACCATAATCACATAGATTTTCCCAATACGTTTATGCAATTTTGATCGAGAGGTTCTTATTTTTTTATTAAACTGAATCCAACCTACCAGTAGTGCAACACCTCCCAAAAAGATATGACTATATAAGGCAATATTCCAAATGGTATCGACAAGTAAATCACTACTTTTCGAACTTAATAAACCAAATTTTCGATTCACAAAGAGATATACAAAAGGATAGAGGCCTATTACAGTACTTAATAGGACAAAAATGACTTGGGTAATTTTTTTCAACATTTTGTAAATTAAAGGTCAAGCCACTTTTTGAAATTAGAGGTCCGCTCTCTGGAAACAATAATCTGATCATCGTCCATAGGCTTTAGTTTTAATAATAATCGACTATTAAAATAACTGTGGATCTCGATCACAGCTTTAACAGAAATCATAAACTTTCTATTAATTCTAAAGAAATGAATAGGATCTAGAATTTCTTCCAGTTGATCTATAGTGTATTCAATAGGATATTGTTTTCCAGTGTGAGAGTGCAAAAAAATAATTCCTTCATGAGACTTAAAATAAGCAATATCGTCAACACTAAAGGTGTTAAATTGATTTCCGACCTTAACCATAAAACGACGTTTGTATTCTTTTACAAACAAGTTTTTGATGCGCTCGAATTTTGCATCATCTATTGATTTATCAGACTCTGTAAAACTCTTTTTGTATTTGGCGAGAGCGTTTTTTAAATCTTTTTTATCAATTGGTTTTAAAAGGTAATCCAGCCCATTATACTTAAAACCTCTTATGGCATATTCATTATATGCCGTAGTAAATATTATAGGAGGATGATCTTCCAGTGTATCTAAAATATCGAATCCATATCCATCATTTAACTGAATGTCTAAGAATATTAGATCGGGGAGTGGGTTATTCTCAAACCAATGTCGTCCGTTCTCTACAGAAGTGATTTGACCGGCAATTTTTATTTCCGGAGCCAATTCTTCGATGAGGTTTGCCAAACGCTTAGAGGCTATATTTTCGTCTTCAACAATTACAGCAGTCATTTTATGAAACTTTTATCATGGTAACTTCTTTTATATCTTTGGTCAATAGAGGGAGAGTAACTTTAAAATATTCATGCTCTGTTTCTATTACTACCTCTTGATTTGTATAAAAAGAATATCTCTTCTTAATATTTTTAAGTCCTAATTGTGTAGATTCCTCTTTTTGTTTTCTTACACGTAAATTATTCTGAATAACAATACTGCTTTTTTCAATAGAGATAATACTAATTTCTAAAGCCTTTTCTTTGGAATAGTAATTATGCTTTAAGGCATTTTCTACAAGCATTTGTAATGATAATGTCGGGATTACATATTCTTTTGGGTTAACAGAAATATGAGTAGTAATACTAAGTGCTCCTTCGTGTCTCACATTCATCATAAATATAAAAGAGTCGAGAAAACTTAATTCTTTTTCCAAACTTACCAGATCAGCTTCACGGTTGTCTAGGATATACCTGTAACATGTGGCTAATCTTGATACGAAATCAGAAGCCAAATCCCTGTCTTGATACATTAATGATGTAAGAGTATTTAAGCTATTGAACAAAAAATGCGGACTAATTTGATTTTTTAAAGATCTATATTTAGAGGTCATGACCTCTTTTTTTAGTTTATTCATTGTATTCTCCATTTCTTTTTTCTGTTTTAAAGAATAATAGAAAAGATTAAAAATAACAACGGCGAAACCTAAGAGTGTAGCTCTGAAAAAGTCTATTCTAAATAATAACCAGGGTCTATCAGTATTAATTTTACAAATGTGATTAAATTCAAAAATCGCCAAATAATACAGTGAAGCAGCTATAGGGATAAAAATTGCCATATTGATAGCAATAATTTTCATTCCATTATTTAGATCCAGACTTTTACTTTGATTAGATGTAATCTCCCGTCGTATTAACCAGTCATTGGTCTCCCAGGTGAATATAAAAAGGAAAAAAGCAGTTAAATAATAAAATAAACTAGTAGCATCAAATTCTGTAACATCACCATTATGATCAATAGTCGATTTAATAAGGAAATAAACCACGTTTATAACGATAAAGCGAAATGTAAACTTCTTTATGTATGCTTTAGATATCATGTATAAAAATCAATAATAGATGTGTTCTTATTTAATAGTATTGTAAAGATACATAACAGATACCCAATAATCATTTATAGATATATTCAACCGTTAAATAAAACGCTGAATTGTTTTAAACAAAGTTTGACCTGATAACACAGGGTATTACTTCATTTTATACTATTCAAACTTGTTTTTGACATTTCACGGGTAAAAACACCAATTGAGTATTTTTAATTTTAGGAGTTACAAAAGAAGTCACAGATTTGAGCAAAATAGTAATCAAATCATGAAAAAAATCACTTTTGTATTTATTATTGTGCTAGGATACGTAGCAAGTGCACAAACAGGAATAATTAAAGGTCTTGTAATCGATAAACAATCTGAAAGTCCTCTACCAGGAGCTACAATTGAGTTATTAAATGTAGAACAAGCTATTGGGGTGGTAACCGATATGGATGGATATTTTACGTTAGAAAATGTACCCCTTGGCCGTCAAGCAATACGAGTAAGTTATATAGGGTTCGAATCGATTACGATACCTAACATTGTAGTGACTTCTGGTAAGGACGCTGCCGTTAACGTGGCACTTATAGAAGCTTTTGACCGATTAGATGAAGTTATTATTACATCAGAGACAAACAAAGCTCAGGCTATAAATAAACTTACATCTGTTTCGGCCAGACAGTTTGGAGTTGAGGAAGTAACACGTTTTTCTGGAGGAAGAAGTGATGTCGGTCGTTTGGCAGCAAATTTTGCAGGTGTTTCTTCTCCCGATGATAGTAGAAATGATATTGTAATACGAGGTAATTCTCCTGTTGGATTGTTATGGCGGTTAGAAGGAGTGCCAATACCAAGCCCTAATCATTTCTCAACAGCTGGCACTACAGGAGGACCAGTATCTGCACTTAATCCAAATCTCTTAAAAAATTCTGATTTTATAACATCAGCATTTCCATCAGAATATGGTAATGCAATCGGAGGAGTGTTTGATTTAGGGTTTCGAAAAGGGAATATAGATGATTACGAATTTACGGGACAGGTTGGTATCTTTAGTGGAGTAGAAGCAATGGCAGAAGGACCTTTAGGAAAAAATAAAGGTTCATTTTTAGTGTCGGGAAGATATTCATTGGTAAGTATTTTAGGAATTGGGGCAGGAGGAACATCAGCTACACCAAATTACTACGATGTTTCATTTAATGTTGATTTTGGAAAAAGTAAATTAGGTAATTTTTCGTTATTCGGGATTATTGGTTTTTCGGATATTGAATTTCTTGGAGATGATATTGATGAGGATGATCTGTTTGCTGCCGAAGATGAAAATTCTAAGGCAGATTCTGGTTTTGGAGTGATTGGCCTAAAACACCAGATCAATATTGGGGCATCCTCTTTTTTAAGAACAACAGTGGCTGGGTCTTTTGCAACTAATGAATTTCAGGCGGATCGTTTTATTGAAAAAAACACCCCTCAAGAACGTATTATAAAATATACTGAAGCCGATAACACAGAATCACGCCTTACGTTTTCTACGCTTTTTAACTCTAAATTAAGTAGTAAAAGTACGCTTCGAACCGGAGTTTTGGTAGAGAATTTTGGTGTAGAATTTCTACAGCGTGACCGTGAAAAACAACCCGATAATAATGGAGATGGTGATCCGGACTTATTTACATTTACAGATATAGACGAAAACCTAAGCATTATTCAGCCTTATATTCAGGGACAGTTCAGACTTACAGAAAAACTAACGTTAAATGCAGGACTACATGGACAGTATAGTACTTTAAATGAACAATTTGTATTTGAACCCAGAGCAGGACTTTCTTATAAAGCTAATCAAAATCATCGTTTTAGTTTAGGATATGGATTACATCATCAACCAGTTTCTTTGCCGTTATTGTTTTTAAATGAAGATGTTAATGGAGAACTTGTAAAGACCAATCAGGATCTTGATTTTGTGAGAAGTAATCATTATGTATTGGGTTATGATGTAAGAATTAGTAAAGGCTGGAGAGGTAAAGTAGAGGTGTATTATCAGGATGTTGGTAATGCCGCTGTAGAACCTTTTTCGTCAAGTTATTCTTCTTTGACAGAAGGAGCAAATTTTGGATTCGAAAACGATAGGGTATCTCTGGTTAATGATGGTACTGGTTTTAATCAGGGGATAGAATTAACCTTAGAAAAATTTTTTAGTGATGGATATTATGGATTGTTAACCACTTCACTATTCGAAAGTAAGTATGAAGGAAGTGATGGTGTAGAACGAAACACACCTTTTAATAATGGATATGTGGCAAATCTTCTTGCCGGAAAAGAATTTACTATTGGTAAGTCGAAGAAAGATGTATTGTTTTTTGATACTAAGGTAACAGTATCAGGAGGAAGATATTTTACTCCAGTTGATCTAGAGGCTTCTCAGTTAGCGGGTTATCAGGTATTAAAGGAGGACTTGGCTTTTAGTGAGCAAAATGATGATTATTTTAGGCTGGATGTGAAATTTGGATACAAAATTAATAGTAAATCAAAAAAACGTTCTCACCAGTTTTATGTTGATCTTCAAAATGTAACGAATAATGAGAATATTTTTACGCGTCGTTACAACCGTTTAACTAATCAGGTAGATCAGGTAGATCAAATTGGTTTTTTTCCTGATTTCGGATATCGTTTTCAGTTTTAAGTAAAATTAGTTCTCATTATTATGGAAATGAGTAGTTTATAAGTGTTTAGTCAGCTTTCTAAAGATAGTTTTCTGAAGAGTGAATAAATCTGTTTACAAGTATTGTGTGTAATTTTTTGCAAAAGCATTAATCATTATGATTAATGCTTTTTCGTTATTTTCTCTTCTGTTTAAATTTCTGTTTTTATCTTTTCAGAAATAAAAACATGTATATCATTCTGTAATTGCTTTGGAATATTCTCGTCTTCTATCCATGTATGAATATCTCCTAAGTAATGCATGCCAAGATAATTTGCACTTTCTATAAATGGCATTGTAAAACCTTCTTTTAATTCTGATCCCGAACCACAGCTTATCATTCCCATCTTTTTTCCTTTTAACTTTCTTCCGGTTTCTTTTTCGATTTTTATGCAATCCGTTATCCTATCCATAAAAGTTTTCATTATCCCACTCATTGCATACCAATATACTGGTGTGGCAAAAATAAGTGTATCATAGTTTTCAACGACCTCTTTTATTATGGGCAGAAAATCGTCACCCCTATTCTTAAAATCATAATCAAAAGGGCCTATGTTTTTAGATTTCAAATCTATGATGTCGAATCCAGTTCTTTCTTTTATAAATAATGCTATTTTGTTAGTGTTTCCATTACTTTTTGAACTTCCTTGTAGTATTACTCCTCTCTTCATATTTGTTTTTATGTTTAAAGATTATGGAGCAAAGCTATTTTGTTTATTTCTTTTATCAAATAAGGGGCAAATTTTACCCTATGTTATTTGATAATGAATTTGTTGAAAAAGTTAAAAAACAGGCAGGAGATTTATGTCTTAAAGTTGATTATACCATTGTTTTATTACAATAAGATGACTTTTCAAATTCTCTAAGATTAATAGAGAGAATAGGAACATCGGGAAACATCGTTTTTAACGTGCTGACTATTTTTTTAGAAAGATCAGCTTTTTGATTATCATCTCTACCTTCCATCAGGTTACCAAAAACATGAATAAAATCATCTTTGGTATTTCCTACCGTGTAGTATTTAAAGGGGTTAATTCTTACTTTAATATCACCTACAGTAAAAAGGCCGGTAGCGTCAGCTGCGTCGTATACGGCTTGTATAATTTCTTCGGGTGATTTTAATTGAATAATGTGTTCAGAGCAATCTAATATGAAATGCGGCATGTATTATTTTATTTATTGTTTGATTTTTGTTTTCTATACAAGTATTAAAATTTAATTATTTTGAAAATACTCTTCTACCTGTATAATCTTCTCTTCTTTTTCTTTGTCAGATAACCAACTTGCTTTGAAGCTGTTTTTAACCAACTCTGTAATTTGTTTTTTAGAAAGGTTAAGTGCTTGGGTAATACCAATATAATTCTCGTTCATATATCCCCCAAAATAAGCTGGGTCATCAGAATTAATTGTTATTAATAAACCTCTGTCCATCATTTCTGGTAAAGGGTATTTTTTTAAATCGTCAATCACTTTTAATTCAAGATTGGATAAAGGGCATAATGTTAGTGGTATTTGTAAATCTGCTAGTAGCTTTACTAATCGATCATCTTCTAAACACCGGTTACCGTGATCGATACGAGTTACTTTTAATAAATTAATAGCTTCCCATATATATTCTGCGGGTCCTTCTTCTCCTGCATGAGCGACAGTTATAAAACCTTCTTCTTTTGCTTTAGCAAAAACGCGTTCGAATTTTGAAGGCGGATTTCCTACTTCAGAAGAATCCAAACCGACTCCGCTAATCCATTTTTTGTAAGGTAATGCTTGTTGCAATGTTTCAAATGCCGAAGTTTCATCTAGATGCCGTAAAAAAGATAGAATCAATTTGTAGGTAATCCCTAGTTTTTCTTTACCATCCTCTAATGCACGATAAATTCCTTTAATAACGGTATCAAATAAAACACCTCTATCGGTATGGGTTTGTGGATCAAAAAAAATCTCTGTGTGCACAAGGTTTTGTGTATGAACTTTGGTAAGATACGCCCAGGTGAGATCATAAAAATCTTGCTCTTCGATCAATACATTGGCACCAGCATAATAGATATCAAGAAACTCTTGAAGATTGTTGAAACTATACGCACTTTTTAATTCATCGACTGTAGCATATTTAATTTCTTTGTTGTTTCTTTTTGCAATTTTAAACATTAATTCTGGCTCGAATGTTCCTTCGATATGTAGGTGAAGTTCTACTTTAGGTATTCCTTCAATAAATTTTTCAATTGAAATGTTACTCATAATGGTCTTATGTTTTTTAATAGCATGATAATCTAAAGATTCATGCCATGATAATATTGCAAAAAATTACACTTTTTGGTCCTGTATTTTATCTTGCAACATTTTAATCTCATCCCGTAAGCGTGCTGCAGTCATAAAATCTAATTCTTTGGCGGCTTTTTCCATTTCCTTACGAACATTTCGGATTCGTGTCTCTAATTGTTCTTTGGTGTAGTATGCCGTCTCTTCTTCAGCAGCTTGTAGGGTAGGAGCATTTTCAAAAATATATGGTTCTACTTTTTTACCAGCTAAAGCATTATCCAGAGATTTTTTAATTGCAGTTGGTGTAATGCCATGTTTGGTATTGTAAGCTATCTGTTTTTGTCGTCGGTATTCTGTATCATCAATAGTCTTTTGCATGCTATCTGTAATTTTATCGGCATACATGATTGCTTTTCCGTTTATATGTCTTGCTGCTCTACCCACAGTTTGTACCAAGGATCTTTTATTTCTTAAAAAACCCTCCTTATCAGCATCTAGAATAGCTACCAATGATACTTCAGGAAGATCTAAACCTTCCCGTAGTAAGTTTACTCCTATTAATACATCAAAAATACCTTTCCGTAAATCTTGCATAATTTCTACCCGTTCTAATGTATCTACATCACTATGGATGTATCTACAACGTATATCAATTCTGGTAAGGTATTTTGTTAATTCCTCTGCCATTCTTTTGGTTAGTGTAGTAACAAGGATACGTTCATCCAAATCAATTCGTTTTTGCATCTCTTCGATGAGATCGTCAATTTGATTTAGGCTAGGGCGGACTTCTATTACAGGATCTAATAATCCTGTTGGTCTAATGATTTGTTCTACATAGGTTCCTTCACTTTTTTGTAACTCATAATCTGCTGGTGTAGCACTGATATACATGACTTGGTTTTGGATCGCTTCGAGTTCCTCAAACTTTAGAGGTCTATTGTCCATTGCCGCAGGAAGCCTGAAACCGTATTCTACCAGATTTTCTTTCCTAGAACGATCACCACCATACATGGCGTGTGTCTGAGGTATAGTGACATGACTTTCGTCAATAATCATTAAATAATCATCAGGGAAATAATCGAGTAAACAAAATGGTCGTGTACCCGGGTTTCTGCCATCGAGGTAACGAGAATAGTTCTCAATACCAGAACAGTAACCAAGTTCTTTGATCATTTCCAGATCAAAATTAGTACGTTCTTCTAGTCGCTTGGCTTCCAGTGGTTTTCCGATTTCTTTAAAGTATTCTACCTGTTTTCCTAAATCAAGTGCAATTTGATCAATTGCATTATGTAATATATCGGGAGAGGTTACAAACATATTGGCAGGATAAATATTCAATTGATCGTATTTCTCAATAATGGTATTGGTCTGTACATTAAAAGATTCAATCTCTTCAATTTCATCTCCAAAAAAATGAACTCTAAATGCATCATCGGCATAGCTTGGGAAAATATCAACGGTATCTCCTTTTATTCTAAAATTTCCATGTTTAAACTCAGCTTCAGTTCTCGAATATAAACTTTGTACCAAGCGGTGTAATAAAGCTGTTCTGGATACAAATTGTCCTGATTGTATTGAAATCACATTTTTCTTAAACTCTACGGGGTTACCGATACCATACAAGCAGGATACAGAAGCGACAACCAAAACATCTCTCCTTCCTGATAAGAGCGAAGATGTAGCACTTAGACGTAGTTTTTCGATCTCATCATTGATAGATAAATCTTTTTCGATATAAGTTCCCGAAGTAGGAATATAAGCTTCTGGCTGATAATAATCATAATAGGAAACAAAATACTCTATGGCATTCTTAGGAAAAAATTGTTTAAACTCAGAAAAAAGCTGCGCTGCCAATGTCTTATTATGTGCCAATATTAGAGTTGGCCGTTGTACTTGTTGAATTACATTAGCAGCAGTAAAAGTCTTTCCTGATCCTGTTACGCCTAAAAGTGTTTGATATTTTTCGTTAGATTCAATACCTTCAACCAATTGTCGTATTGCTTCTGGTTGATCCCCAGTGGGTTTGAATTCTGATTCCAATTCGAACTTCATGTATCTTTTCTTTTTCACAATAAAGATACTGAATCCAAAACCATTTATTTTTAAATAATCATGACATTTAACAATTAGAAGGCTGCTTGTTTTTTTTCGGGCAATCTTTTACAAGCATAAGTAATTCAATCTAAAAGTTAAACAAAAATATTTTTTGCATGATTTTGAATTTGGGGTAAATATTTATTTGTTAAACACATATTCGTTGACAGTGTTTTCGATTTCTTTAATAAGAAATATAAGCTCTTTAGGAATGTTTTTAGTTCCTTTAATACTAATAGTATCATTACGATATATCAATTTCTTTTGTGGCAAATCCCTTAAATTTGGATTATATGTTTTAGTTTTAAAATCTAACTCAAGAAACTTGTCATAAATTCCAGTTACTTTTTTTTGAGAGATTGCTACAGTAGAATGACCAATGATTTTCACATTTTTTTCACCAATAAATATTGCATTACCTTTTATAGGCAACACAAACTTGTAAGCAGGACATGCTCCAAAACATTCTCCTGTGATAAATGTTATAGAGTTATTATCAGTTGTAGAATGTGGTTCGCTATAACTATTATTACTTTTACAACCGATAAGAACAAATATTAAACCTAGTATTAATAGTGAGTTATATTTTGTTATTTTATAATGTATAGCCATTATGTGATAAGTTTTAAAAAATTAGGTACCTTTTTTATACAACAGTAAACTTTTAGAACACCCTATTTTTTATTTGCTTTTTAAATAGTATTATGATTTTTTTTGCAAATTCCTTTTTTATAAGTAGGAAAAAACAAGCCCCGAAGTTGTTGTGGGAACAAAGCTTTTTTGTTGGTAAGGAATTTTAAATCAGTTTTTAGTGATTTTTTTTAAAAATGAAATTTCTTGTTGTTATATTATTGTCAATAAAAGGAAGATAGAGAACCCAAAAATATTTTATAATGATAATCTTTAAATTTAGAGATTCTGGATATGTTTTTCAGACATGAATCTGTAAAAGGGAATCATATATTATCATTTTGAAGTGTGATTCCTGATGGTAAATATTTGCATCGAATTTTAGGTTTAATTAATTCTAAGAATAAATCTGATATACTAATATTATTATCGAATCAATGAGAAACTTCCGGTAAGAATTCTACCATCCTCTAATTCTACACGAAACCAATATTCACTAGAGGGCATTAGTTTCCCATTAAAGGTTCCATCCCATCCAGGGGTACCTGCTCTTAGCTGCTTGATTAGTTTTCCGTAGCGATTAAATATAAAGATTAGTGAATTACCCATAATCTGGTTTGATATTCCTTCTACGTTCCAGGTTTCATGAAAACCATCCCCATTTGGAGTAAAATATTTTGGAAATCCAACGACTGAAATGTCTTGAGTAGTTACTGGAACACATCCGTTTTTGTCTCTTACGTATACACGATGAAATCCAGGTGGTACATTAGTAAAAGTGGGGTCGTCTTGATATATACTTAAAACTCCATTTATCTCTATTGCATATTCATAACTACCCAAACCTTCTGCGTTAATGGTAACGGTATTATTATCCCTTGCATCATTGATATCGATAGATTGTATAATTGCAAAACTGGATGCAATTACAGTTACCGTTCTGGACTTAGAACATCCTGTTAGTTGGTTTGTGATTTCTACAGTATAACCGCCGGGTTGATTTGCCAAAATTGTTTCTGTAGATTCATTTGTTGACCATAAGATTGTAAAATCGTTGGGGTCACTATTGGTTGGTAAACCGGCGTCGATTTCAACATTTGTTTCATTTTGACATAGAAAATATTCAGAATCAGGTTCGATATCGGGTAGTGGAATTACAAATAAACGCACACTGCTTATCCCAAAACATTCTCCTCCATTTTCTTCGGCCTTAGCATAAACAATATCATCACCTAGAGTATTTTGTGTTTGATTGGTAATGCTCGTAATAGGATTTCTGTTTAATAATGCATCATCTGTATTTTCATAATAAGTAATCGTTAATCCGGGATTGGTAATTCCTGATAATACCTGTTGATTTGCTTCAGTAAGATTAAAAACGGTAAACCCATCTTCGGTACCATCATCATCACAGACTCTTAGCTCGGCATCGTTTACATCGGTAGAACTCACTTCTAAAGTAACTGTAGTGATGTCAAAACAATTTGTATTGTTGGTATTAATTACTCGTGCATATACTTGTTGATTGTTTTGAGTATTTTGAAATGCATTTTCATTACTAATTCTTGGTGTTCCTGCTTGTGCAGAAGTTTGATCTATAAAGAATTGGGTTGTGTATTGATTATTTCCCCCGGTAAGTTGATCATTTGCAAAATGTAAATCAAATAAGGTAATATTATCTCCAATAGTTTGATATGCATCACATTGAACTAGTGTTGAAGGAATAGCAGTTGGAACTTCGAAAAAAGTGGCATTGGCAACACCTGTGAGAGGGCAACTGCCATCATTAAGATCAACTTCTAGCCTGTAGTTGGCTGCTGTTGTAATATCTAAAAAATGAACAGCATTTGCAATCTGAAGATTATCTACAAACCAGGTATAGCTAGCACCTGGGATATTTTGATATGACAATTGGTATGTGTTTCCTTCACATAAAGCAAGATTGACATTATTAGGGTCCCCATTATTGATGATGTCAATATTTTGTGCAAAAATAGATTGAATAAAAGGAGGAAGTCCAAGAAGAGCACTTCTAGAACCATCTGTATTAACAAGTATACCTTGTTCATTATAAATGATACTGGCTGCAGCTGCTTCGGGATTTTGAATTACACCAAGGTAATCACCTCTCTGGGAGTTAAAATCATATAACGATCGATAAATCTTGCCATCAGGACCGAGCTGTATAGCTCCTGCACTAAAAGAAAAAGTACTTTGATTATTTTGATTAAGAATTCTTGTGCCACTTGCTGCAATTTGATTATCTGGTAATGACACGTCGTATTGCATTAAAAAGCTTTGTCCGTTTCCTGCATCTCCAATATCGAAAGTGGCATATAGTCTTTGACCGGTTTGAGAAAACTCTATTCCATAAGGAGAATTACTATTGCTTAGCTCGATTTCATTACTAATAGTTCCTGTAGTGTTATCAAAATTATAAAGTAAAACTTTTCCTGGTCCATTACCTGCTGTGACTGTTGCAAAACCAAAATGAGCTACAGCTAGTCTATCACCTTCTGGTGAAGCCTTAATATACCCTAAAGCATTACGCCGATACCCAGAAATAGGAACAGTAACTCCAATACGAGAAGTAACAGGTGTTGTGTTAACTCCGGTTTGGTCAACTTTGAAAGCATAGAACGTGTCTACAAAATGTGTAATTACCCAAAATGAATCACAATCATTGCTTTTTACAGCTGTAATTTTTTCTGAACACTTATATCGACTTTCTAAGCCATTTGAAGTATTATAAGTAATTAGAGGTATGTTTTTTTGTCCTGTCACTACAGCTCCATTTCCTCCATTCAAAGACATATCTACAATAGAATACATAAATCCATCATTTATACCATCTCCATCAAAAGTAGCAGGGTCATTATCAGCATTATCATGATGAGGCTCATCCACGGTAAAAACTATATACAGATTTGGAGTGTTTGGTTGTGGAACAATTAATGCAGATGAGGTACTAGAAGGATCACCTTTTAGCCCAGTACCATTTTGCATAATATTATGAAGCCGGTCCCAAACGGTAATTCCATCAGTATAAAATAATAAATTCCCTGTTGCATCAGATATTGTAGTGCATCCTTCTAATGTATTCACTCTACCGTTAGTAAGTGCTGTAGGAGGAGTTGTATTGAAACTTATTCCTGCATTTTGACCAAAATACCAGCTATTCGCTTCTCCTTGACTATACATTAATGGATAGTAAAGGAATAAAGCAAAAAAGACTACATAAATGTATCGCATATTTGAGGTCTGAAGCCCAAATATATTATAAATCTCTCTTTTTAAGCAAGTAATAAGATAGATATATAAAAACGACTGTCCAAACCAGTACGATTAAGATTTCATACCAATGTACAGTATAATCTCTTTGAAAAGTTTCTCCTAATTGATTTGCAGCCGATTGAATGAAGTTTAAACGTGTAAAAGGTTCATTAATCAAGGTTGCCATGGATTCTAAAGGAAAAAATTGTACGATATTATCTGCAATTTCGGTTCCTTTAAATAATTTAAACTTCAGCAATGCATATATAATATTTTCTACAACCCACCAAATGAATAAAAACCCAAGGGCGAAAGCAGAACGTTTCACGAAAATTCCGAGGAACATACAAAAAGCAAAAAAGCCAATTAGTTTTATGAAATAAGCCAGGATATATTCCATATCAGAGAATATAATAGAAAATTCAT
Source organism: Aquimarina macrocephali (assembly GCF_051627225.1). Classification (NCBI taxonomy): domain Bacteria; kingdom Pseudomonadati; phylum Bacteroidota; class Flavobacteriia; order Flavobacteriales; family Flavobacteriaceae; genus Aquimarina; species Aquimarina macrocephali. Next base: position 106,705 of record NZ_CP151795.1, on the reverse strand, counting down.
TATAGTCAGAAAAACTCAATCCCAAAATCATCGATACTACAAATAAAAATAGAGTAGAAATCAGAGCAAAAACACCAACAGTTAAAAATTTAGAACTTATAAACTCTTTTTTACTTAGTCCGTCAATTAGATTTTGTTTTAAGGTCCGGTGGCTATATTCATTGGCCATCATAGAGACAATAACAATAGCCAGAAATAGCTTGGACCATGCAGCGATATAAGTATTAAAATGCCATATATATGGAAAATTGAAAATTCCCTGATCAGCTATTCTAAATTTTACCCCGGCAAAATTAAATTCTATGGATGCGATTAAAGCGATAAAAGTTATAAGTATAAAGTAGGTTATAGTAATTACTTTTGCTGCTTTATTATATTTTAGTTTTTGAAATTCTATATTAAGTAGTCGTAACATGGCTTTAGTTTAAGTTGTTGGTTAATTGTAAGAATTGTTCTTCGAGACTTTCTTTTCGTTTTACAAGATGTGTAAGAACTATTCCTTCTTTAAATAGTTGCCTGTTAAGACTTTCTGCGTCTAACTCATGCGTTAAAAACGCAATTATTTTGCCATCTTCTTCTTTGAAATTTTTAAAATCATTATGCTTAGATAACCACTCTGTTAATGCGGATTTTTGATCACTCTTAAGTTCGAAAAACCCATAACTAGTATTCATTTCATCTACGGGTCCAGAATACAGTTTTACGCCTTTTCTTATAATCACTACATGACTACATACCTTTTCTACTTCATCGAGTAGGTGAGATGCTAAAAGAATAGTGGTCCCCCGAGAGGCTATTTTTTTGATAATTTCACGGATTTGATGTATCCCTTGCGGGTCTAACCCGTTTGTTGGTTCATCAAGGATTAATATTTCGGGATCATTAAGCAAGGCAGAAGCAATAGCTAATCGTTGTTTCATTCCCAGAGAGAAAGTTCTGAACTTACTGTCTTTTCGATCTAATAATCCTACGACTTCAAGTTTTTCTTCAATTTTATTGCTGTCAACTCCTTTAATTTGGCATACCAATTTAAGGTTTTGTGCTGCAGTCATATATGGATAAAAGTTAGGACGTTCTATAATTGCTCCAACTTTTTTTAGTGCATTGTGAGTTGATGTATTACCATCAAACCAGGTAAACCCACCAGAGGTACTGTTTACAACATTAAGTACGATACCCAAAGTGGTTGATTTACCACTTCCGTTAGGACCAAGAATACCATACACATTTCCCTTTTTTATAGTAAAAGAGAGGTCTTTGACAGCTGTTAGTGCTCCAAACTTTTTTGTGAGATTGTTTAAGGTGAGAATATTTTCCAATTGCAATTGTTTTTGGTGGTTATATAAAACAAGACGACAAGTATAGGATTTTGTTACAAGAAAGTTGATAGTTTTGGTGTTTCATTTGCTTATAATTATTGTTTTAGAGGTTAGATCATTATGTGCTGATACTCAATTTTCTTTTGTTTTGGTATAACATAAAGTGATGGCTTATTTCATGATTGTTATTTGTAACTTGCTAATCGAAATGATAGAAGATTATGGATGAAAAATTAATGTCGAAGAAAAAACCTACGTATCCTATCAATGACAAACTGGATATGTATCTAAAAGAATGTAATCGTAAAATCAAGATTCCGGTATTTTATGATGATTTACTTAGGTTTTCGGGTTCTATAGTTGTTTATGACAGTAAAGATGAAGATACGCTATGGGTACGAGTGTATTATGAAGAACATGAGCGACCAGAAATAGAATCCAGCCTTAAAAAGGTATATACAATTCTGCATTCTGATGGTAATGAGGATGCAATTGAGTTTCTTAATATTGATGCTATAGACTACTGTACTTTTGGGAATTCAAAGCCTTTTAGGATAAGAGTAAGAAATATCTTAAATGATAACTACACGTATATCTATGTGAAAAAGGCAGATGCTTCTCGTATTTATGGGCTAGAGTTAGAGCATATGTTTTCGCCAAATAGAATTAACTTTTTGGTGTATAAAAACACATTGATAGAGGAGCATATTGCAGGAATTCCTGGTGATGTATTTATTAAAGATTTTTTACCCGATTTGAGTGATCAGGCCAAGTCGCAGATAGCTAAGGAATTTGTGAAGTTTAATGAACGTTGTCAAATGCGATTGTTGGGAGATATGCGATCTTATAATTATGTAATTATACCTATTCATGATTTTGACCATGTAGAATACAAGATCAGAGCTATTGATTTTGATCAGCAGTGTTATGAAGGTAAATTAAAGGTATATCAACCTCAGTTTTTTAAGGAAAATTTCGATATGGTTGATATTGTGATGAACAGGTTACAGCCCAGTTCTATTGAACAATATAAAAAAGAAGAGCGTTCTATTTTGGCAAAACGAGTATTAACATCTAGATCTCGTTATGAAAATTTGGTTGAATGTATGTGTGCAGATCATATCTCTACCGAAGAAAATTTGAAAGAACTTCGTGAACATCTCTATAACTTTACTTTGGATTTAAAATTTCGTCGCAGCAAATCTATGGGCGAAGTTCTTAAAACGGCAATGGATTTTGTGCGACGTAATTATGAAAATGTGAATATGAGACGATTACTAGAGTGATGTTATACTTATAAATTGTGTATTTTGCCATTTACTGCAAGTTTTGAATCTGGGGTTGCTGTTCCTATTTCTACTTTCCCTTCATTTCGAACTTGCAAAAAAAAAGTGACATATAGTTAAGAGTCATACAGCCACTTTTTGATTAAACATTTTCATTTTAAATTCTTCTCTGCTTTTAAACTTTTAATGGATGATTCTGCTACAACATTATCCCAACAGTTTCCTTTTCTACTCATAGATTGTCCTTATTTCTTGAAAACTCAAAGAATCAGGACAATACAGTGTCAATAGCATCTTAGTTTCGCAAAAATATTAGAAAGCTATATGTTACTTTAAAACAAATAGTAAAATCATAAAGACATATCCCTGAGTGTCTATAAAAGTTTAGGAGATTTTAATTTTAAAAATTTAACCATGTTGTCAAACATTTTAAACCTTACCAATGGTAAAACCATGAAAAAATTATTGATCAAAAGCATCTTACCCCTGGGTGTATGTTTATTCTTATTGAGTTGTACAAATCAAGATGAGATCGTATATGAGCCAGAAACTGAAGAATTAGTCTGGAAAACTTTGGCAACATTGCAGCTGCCTAATAACAATACAGTGACATTCCAATTTAATGGCGAGGATTTTTATTACGAAGAAAGAGGTTCGATAGATAATGAAATGATTGGTTTTGAGAATAACGATAGCTGTCTTAAGCGATTTTTAACACTTACAGAAGACCATATTGCAGTACCAAAAGCATTTATAGACGCGCCTGATTTTAAAGATGTACAAGAGTTGATCTCTACTAGAAAAATGATAGAGACGCATAAAACCCCCATAAGTATATTACCATCAACCATATCAAAATTAAAAAACCGAGGTACTTCACCTGTTGGCGTTGTACTCTCGCAATGTAACAGCTTCCTTACAGGAGGAAAAAGAGAATGGGTAGATAGTTCGACTAATTCTGGCAGAGCGTTTTTCTTTAATTATACACCTTTAAATTGGAAAGCTGGTCCAGATACACATCATAATTGGGCTGTAAGGAAGTCTTGCAGAGCACTTAGATTTAAGATTGGAAACTGTGATTATGAGAGAAAAGTTAAGTTTAGCGTAACTCAAGGTGAAGGAAAATATTTCCAAGAGATTAAAACAATAACTCTTTCACCTCGAACTCAGGTGTCTGATTTTATTTCAAATAAGTGGTTTAAACAAAGAGTAAGGGGGATAGAATTTCATTCGGATTGGAACGAATTGAATGATGATAGAACAGTAGGAGGTGAAATATTATTCCAGCAGAAAGGATCAGATACTTTTGATAACCCATTTGATTAACATCGATTGAAACAAAAATGGAGTTACACTTTTTTTAAATGTATAATCTGAATAGGGGTAAGAAACGAAAAAAGCGTAAGATCTCTGCCGTTTGATCTAATATCAGATTTCCAAACCTGAGTTCGACGTAAGAGAATCGCGTCAATTCGAGTGATCTGATACTTCAACATAGCTCAGGACAGGCTGGAAGATTGTATCGAGAATAGTGATTTTCTATCTAAAAAAAGCTATTCTCGATACAGCTTTTCTCCACGTCACCTCGAGCGTAGTCAAGAGGTCATTCTGAAAAACCACTCGAATTGACGCTTTTTATAATATTTTAGCTTAGGTCGAACTCAGGTTACAAAACCCCAATTCCCAGAAGTATTGCAAAAACAATTAATAAAACTCCTACCACTATTTGAATTGTATGTATGGTAATCTTTTTGAGAAATTTATTACCTATATAAGCTCCAATAAAAGCCATTAGTGTGGCGACCATAAGCATGGGGTAATTGAGTTGATCACCCAATTGCAAAAGATCTTTGGCATATATAGTTAGTCTCGAGATATCGATAAAGCAAGCAATAACAACTCCTGTGGCTATAAAAGCTTCTTTATTAAGTTTTGCCCGAATTAAAAATGCAGTTCGTAATGCTCCCTGATGGCCTGATAATCCTCCAAAAAAACCACTTAGTGCACCACCCCAAGGTAAATATTTGATATCGAACTCTAATCGTTTCAGTTTTGGGATAAGATCAAAAAGGGAGAAAAAAATTAATATGATAGCAATACATATTTTTACTACCGTAACTTGATATGTGGTATCAGCAATAGTATAGCTAAATAAAGGGGCTATATACGTGAGTTTGCCTAATGTGTATGCACCAAAAAAAGCAAATACAATAGCAGGCAAACCAAAGCGTAGTACAGTTTGTGTATTCGCTTTTCTACCAACAAGAGTTAATTTGAATAGGTTATTAAGCAGGTGTACTATTGCCGTAAGAGCGATTGCAATATCTATAGGAAAGAATAATGCAAACACAGGCATCAATAATGTACCTAATCCAAAACCAGAAAAAAATGTTAACCCAGATCCTAATAAAGCTATAATACCAACCAGAATAAAATCCATAATATGATAGCTATTAGTTTTCTATTTTCTTAGGTTTTTTGTTCTTTATTGAAATATACCAAATAGTAATACATTTGCTTCTCTTCGTCCCATCCTTTTTCTACAAATTTTTCTGCAGATTCTGGGTTGATGAAATCCATCTTTATCTGTACATTAGTATCTAGATTGATGACATTTTTCATCTTTTTACGAGCAGCAGTTACAGCATTATTCGCAATAGGAAAGGAGGTAAGATCTTCGATCTGGTATTTTGGTGCTTTTTCTACCTTGTAATGTTTAAATTCTGGAATCAAATCAGGATTATCAATCACATCATTTAAGAACGCAGATTCTTCGAATTCATCATTTTTTGCAAAGTGGTTTACTGCACGATTCATAAACATCACTTCTTCTTTTTTATCTTCGGCAGGAAGGACTACATCCTTTGCAAAATCCTGGCAGAATTTCATATACTTTTTAGTGTAAAAATTTTCATCGGCAAAAGCTTCTACACCTAAGAAATGTTCTAACCAATATTTAGTATCATATCGATTAGAATCTACAGAAAGGATTTTATAACCTTCTTCTTTTTTATGATTAAAAATTAAACAACCTTTATCAAGCTTATTCAGGTTTACTCCTTGTTGAATTAATAATTCAATATCAGTTTCTTTTTCTTCAAACTGAAGGAAATCATGTTTTAATTCTGATTTAAAAATACCAATAGCATCAACTTTTTCATTATCTATAGTCACATTGTCTAAATAAGCGACATATACCTCACCACTTTTAATATGAGGATGTTGTGATTGTTCAAACAATAATGAAGCGATTCGTTTAGATTTTTCATGAACTGAAGAAGGATGTTCAAAAATTTCGGTTACGATCTTAAACAGAGGATTAAATTCTATATCTACCTCATTGGCAAATTGAAAATAATTTTCTTCCTTTTCTCTAAAAGGTTTAAAAAAATACTCTTTTAGAAGTGCAGTTAATTCATCATTAAGGGCATACGGTGATTCTGACAGGAATAAATTTTCATTTTTATTCTTGTTTCCAACCTGATGAACCGATAATGATTCGATTTGAGTGCTATATAAGTTGATCATGACATGTATGTCATCCCAGCGAAGGCCGAGATCTTTTTAATTAATAGTTAAATTTTAATTCCAATTTTCATCAAACCCCAGATCTTCATATTCATCAAGATCCATAAAATCTTTATTTTCATCTTCATTGAAGTCGTCTGATTCGTCTGCTTTAAACTCTTTATCGGGTGCTTGGTCAGGTATTTGACCATGAATGTACATTACATTTGGATATTCTCTTCCGTTTTCATGTTCGGCAATTTCTGCAAGTTCTACCAAAAATGTCCACATACTCAAGAAGTCGTAGATATAAATTAGTTTGGGAGAGGCCTCATGAGCAACATCAATAAGAGTAGTCTCATTCATTAATCTAACGGGCTGATTACCATCACTCATATCAAATAATGATATTTCTTCTCCTTGACTCCATTGATCATCACTAATGTAAAAAGAAGCCATTTCTGTTCCGTCAAAACCAAAAGATTGGGTTATCACATTATGAAACTGCTCTAAAGTAGCATCTTGTTCTATTTCAATATCTCTAAACACATCTTCTTCTGTATCCAGGATAATTCTGAAACGGTATATCATTATTAAATTAATTAATTTGGAAATGCAAAGATACTATAAATGCATTGTTATTTACTAAAACGATGTAATGAAAAAGTCATTGCCCCTAATAAGAAAAAAGCAACAATCTGATGTAATATCCCCAATACTATAGGTACTCTAAAAATTAATGTAAATACTCCTAGTAAAAACTGAATACAAACTATAATTACTAATATATTTAATGAATTGGATTGAATATTATTTTTTTCAATTCTTTTACCTCTATACCATATAAAGGCAATAAGCCCTACAACAATATAAGCCAAATAACGATGTATGAACTGAACTCCACTCTTTCCTTCTACAAAATTTTTAGCAAAAGGAGATTGTTCTATATAAACGGATTCATGAATTAAAGCTCCGTCATTCATTAATGGCCAGTGGTTATGTAATAAACCAGCGTCTAAGCCAGCGACAAAAGCACCATAGATAATCTGAAGTATAAGTATAGACAAGGCCCATCGAATCAGGTTTCTGAATTTTAGATTCACCGTTTTTTGGGTTGGATATATAAGGTCAAGAGCTACCCAAAATGTATATGCAAAGGTTATAAATGCTGCAGTAAGGTGCATTGCAAGTCGATAATGACTTACATCGGGTCTGTCAATTAGCCCACTTTTTACCATAAACCAACCAAGGAAACCCTGAAAACCTCCTAGTAACATGAGTACTATGGATTTTTTTATAGTGGGTGTGGTAAGTTGTTTTCTAATTAAAAAATATACGAAAGGTACTATAAATACAACACCGATAAATCTTCCGATGACACGATGTAACCATTCCCAAAAATAAATATCTTTAAAATCTTCAAGTGTGAATTGGTGATTTATCTTTTGATATTCTGGATATTGCTTATATAGATCAAATGCAGTATTCCATTCTGTTTCACTCATAGGAGGAATAGTACCCGAAATTAATTTATAATTAGAGATAGATAATCCAGAATGAGTAAGTCTGGTAATTCCACCAACAATAACCATAATAAAAATCAATAAACACCCCGTAAACAGCCAGTATATTACTTTTTTATTGTCTTTTTTCATTTTTTTTTGTTAAAAAGAATCTGAGACATGGGGAATCTTAGAATCTAAGAAAAATATAATCTTTATTAAGAATCTTTGATTTTTTTGATATAACTAGCTAACATACGCTCAATTTCCCTAGTATTTTCAAACAAAATATTGAAGTTGTTTTCTTGAATAAAAGAAAGATTCTTTCCTATTTCTAATTGAGTCTGTAATTCAAAAAGTGAACTGATAGCAATATTTAAAAATCTTAAATAATCATTTTTACCTAATCTTCCATAACCTTCTGCAATATTACTGGGGATTGAAACTGATGCTCTTCTTATTTGAGAAGTTAAACCATATAACTCTTCTTTATGAAATGTTTTTGTTTCGAGATATATATTAGTGACTAATTCCATCGATTTTTGCCAAATTATCAAGTTTCTGAAGGTACTCATGATTGATTTAGTATTAAATTAAAATTTCAAAGATTATAGATTTATAGTCTTTGAAACTTAGATTCTTAGTTACTCTTTAGCCCCAATTCTTCACCTTTCTTTACCATATATTCATAAGCTGCTTCGTGCTCATTAGGAATCTCACCATCAAGAATTGCTTCTTTAATTGCTTCTTTTATAATTCCTATTTCACGAGAAGGCCTGATATTAAAGGTTTCCATAATCTCTTCTCCTGTAACAGGTGGTTGAAAGTTACGAACATGATCTCGTTCTTCAACTTCTGTCATTTTTTGCCTTACAATCTTGAAATTATTATGATATTTTTTAAAACGTTTAGGGTTTTTGGTTGTAATATCTGCTTCACAAAGTGTCATTAATTCTTCAATATATTCTCCTGCATCAAAGATCAGTCTTCGAACAGCAGAATCTGTAACTTCTGTTGCAATCACTATGGGCCTGGAACTCATTAATACCATTTTTTGAACAAATTTCATTTTTTCATTTAGCGGCATTTTTAGACGCTTAAAGAGTTTGAATACCATTTTTGAACCTACAAATTCATGGCCATGAAAAGTCCATCCAACTTTTTTGCTAAACTTTTTGGTAGGTGCTTTACCGATATCATGAAGTAAAGCTGCCCAACGTAACCAGAGATTATCTGTGTTTTCGGCAATATTATCTACAACCTCTAAGGTGTGATAAAAATTATCTTTATGTCGTTGTCCTTCGACTTCATCAATACCTTTTAGCGCAATAAGCTCTGGTAGTATATAGTCCAAAAGACCGGTTTGTTCGAGTAATTTAAAGCCTGTTGAAGGTTTGTTACTTAAAATAATTTTATGTAACTCATCTACTATACGTTCTTTGGTAATGATCTTAATTCGATCTTTATTTTTAGCAATAGCTTTTAACGAGGTGGGTTCAATTTTGAAATCAAGTTGTGTAGCAAAACGAATTGCTCTCATCATTCGTAAAGGATCATCAGAATACGTAATATCGGGATCTAGAGGAGTACGAATTATTTTTGATTTAAGATCTTCTAAACCATTAAAAGGATCTAATATTTCTCCAAAATTTTCTGGTGATAGGTGTAAGGCAAGAGTATTGATCGTAAAATCCCGCCTATTCTGGTCGTCTTCCAAACTTCCATTTTCTACAATGGGATTGCGGCTATCTTCAGAATAAGATTCTTTTCGTGCTCCAACAAATTCTACCTCGATATCATCAGCTTTTAGCATTGCAGTACCATAAGTTTTAAAAACCTGTACTTTGGGATTACCAGGTAAAAGTTTGGATACTTCTTTTGCCAATGCTATTCCGCTACCAACAGCAACAATATCAATATCTTTGGCAGTTTTTCTTTGCAATATATGGTCTCTTACAAATCCACCAATAACATAGCTGTCTAGATCTAGATTTGCTGATGCTTTAGCAATTGTATCAAAAATTGGATGTTGTAAAGCTTCTTTATAATTTTTGATTTCTGACATGAATCAATTACTTCCTAATAATTTTTACGGTACTATCGCTTCCGATTTTAATAATCGACGAAGGTTTAGCTCCTTTGTTTTGCAGAGGCAAATTTACGACATAGTCTACGCCTTCCAAAATTGCGGCAGGTATTTCTTTTAAGTTTTTTGGAGCAGGCATGCCACTAATGTTAGCAGAGGTCGAAACGATAGGTCGTTTAAGCTTCTTAATTAGTTTTCCGCAAAAAGGGTCTCTCACAACCCGAATACCTAATGTATTATCATCTGCAATAATATTTTCTGCGACATGCAGAGGTCTGTCATAGATAATAGTAGTAGGTTTTGCAGCATATTTTAGAATATCATAGGCTACTTCTGGAACTTCTTCTATGTATTGCTGTAGCATTTTAAAATCACTAACCAGGCAGATCATAGACTTGCTTTCTTCTCGCTTTTTTAAGGCATATAGCTTATCAATAGCTTCTGCATTAGTCGCGTCACAGCCAATACCCCAAATTGTATCGGTAGGATAGAGGATGATTCCTCCTTTTTTTAATATGTTAACTGCATTTTGGGTTTCTATAATTTGATCTGACATTAGTTTTGAATTAATAGATGATTATGAAAAGGTACTATTTTAAATCTTCTTTTGTAAGAAAAGTTAAAGTAATTCTAATTATTGTTTTTACCGGTAACATACTTATTGCTGATAACATTTATTTATGAAATTGGCCAGTTTCATGATACCTATTCTGAATGCATGACAGAAACAATTTTGTGCAAAAATAATCTTAAAACCTTAATATTATGAAAAAAATCATTTTTTTACTGCTCATAATGACAGTAATAATTTCTTGTGAAAAGGGAGATGTCAATTCTACTGGAGAAGAGACAAACATCGAGTCAACTATTGAATCAAAAACGGATAGGTTTTCCTTTAAAGATTGGAATGAATTTAATGATCTTTATTCTAAATTTTCAAAACTTGGTATGGAGGAGTTAGAAATGAATTCCTTTTTCTCCTACGATAGAGACCTGGAAGTTTCACCTGCAATTCAAGGAATTTTGAATAATGATAATGAATTTGAATTAGGAGGTAAAATTATTTGGTTTAAGGATGGTAAATTTTATGAACTTGATGAAGAAGGAATTGCAGTTCAAAAATCTGACATAGAAAACCTTAAAGAAGTTGGTTCTGTATCCTACACCCGAGTTGATCCTAAAGGAGTAATACCTGGAAATGAGACAGGAATTGTTGCTGCAAAAGGAGTTGTTGTGGATAATCAATATGAATTTAGAAAACAAAGATACGTAGAGAATTGCGGTTCGGGTAATACTCAAGGGACTTCTCCTCGAGCTTTTAAATATGTGCATGAAGTTTATGCAGAACATTTAAATACGGGAGGGCCTTTCCAGGTAGATACTTATAGAATATTCTTACGAGTAAAGTTAGAATATAACCCTAAGCGTAGAAGATGGAGACTTTCTGGGGAAAGAAGAGAAATTTCAATTAGTTTAAGTAATAACTCTTTTTTAAGAAATCATAACGGTCCGGTTTCACCACATCCAAGTGATGTTAATAATCGTTCTGTTGTATTTTCATCCCCTTGTGCTACTCATCAAACGATACTTCTTAATTCTGTGACTGCTCCAGGAGCAATAGCTGGTGCTCATTGGGATATTAATGTAAACGGAACCATAACAGAGAAGATGTATGGTGATGTAGAACGTAATCGATGGAGAGATCGAATTAACTGGTAATATGATTTGTGCTAAAATGAAATCTATTTAAAAAGAAAGGGTTCCAATATTGGAACCCTTTCTTAATTTGTATATAAAACTTTCTATGTATTTCAGAGTATGTGATATTTTAATACGATATCATCATTATCTAAGCGATGTGGATTACACATCTCTGCCCTAGGGCTTACTTTTTGACAACTGTAGCATACTGAAGATATCTCATGTCCATTGCTGTAAATAAAAAGGGAATATTATAGAAGAATGGTTTAATAGATTTTGTTTTATTAATGCCTTTGTGAAGTACTATTTCATACCCTAATCTCGTATACATATTTGCAATACTCTTACCCGTAAAGAATCGTAAGTGCGTTTTGTCCATTATACCGTGTTCTTCATATTCCCAATTCTTTTTAAGTACTAGGTTTTTTAAAGCACTATGGTATCTCATATTAGGTATTGAACTAATAATTACACCGTTTTTTGATAGTTTACTTTTAATTTTTTCTAGTACCCAATATGGATCTACAAGATGTTCTAATACATCATTAAAATAAATAACATCAAAATGATTATCCGGTAGTTCTTCAATAAAATTTTCACATTCACCAATAAAAACTTTGTCGAGCACCTTTTCGGCTTTTTTTCCATGCTCTGGCATCAATTCAATACCCCAGGTTTCAGTATTGTGTTTTTCTTTAATGAAAGCAGCAAAAGTACCTTCTCCACAACCAACATCTAATACTGTTTTTGCATTTTTTGGAAAAAAGGCAAACATTTCATTTCTGATATTATTATAGTATCCCTCGGGTTTATTGTCATAATCCATTACTGTATTGTTTTTTTAGTTAATGATAATTTTTGCTATTGCGTTTTGAATAGAAATAATTATTTGTTTTAGGGTATAATTATTGATACCGTACAAATATACCGATCTATACGAAAGTCACATTATTTAGTATAGATATTTTGGGGTTTGATAAATTTATTTAGACCCCATAAAAAAGCTATTTTTTTACTAATAAAATTTGATAAGCATTAATTAAAATTTCCCAATCTTTTTTTAGCATATACTCTACAACTGTTTTTCCTTTACCGCCTCCGGGAAGCCTGCAATCGTCTATTAAAACGATAGATGTATCATGTAGTTTATCTTCTGCCAGGATAAATTCTTTTAAGTGATGCTCTTGACTTTTCTTTTGAACATCTATATCGGTCTTTGAATAATCATAACTATCTAGGTATAAAAAGTCAATAGATTCGTTGAAATTTTTTAAGAAGTCTAGAGAATCTCCTAGATATACTGTTGTACTATCTTGTAAACTTTCTTCTAGTACTGCTTCTTGAGCCCCTTGTACAGAATCTTTACTAATATCCACTGAATGCAATTTTGCATTATTTTCTTTTGCCCATTTACCAAAAACGATTGTTGCTCCACCATCAGTTTTAGTCGCTTTAAGACCGTTTCTCGAAGTTCCTGTCTCTACCAGTATTTTAGCATTTCGTTCATTTAAAAGCTGTAGTGTTTTAGAAAAAGTTATACGCCTTCTTCTAAAATTATATTTGTAGGGCATGAAAGGATATAATGACTTATGTTTGATGAGTTTGAGTAATTTGGGAAATGCAATTCCTAATAATACAAGAAGTAAAATGATAAATAGATAATTCATTATAATGGTTTTAATATAATGCTGACAAATGTATTGATTTTAAAAATTACTTTTTTAGCAATATGATTCTTTACTTTTAGTAAGTTTGTCTCTATTATTATTTAAAACATGAAAATAACACTGATTAGTCTAGATGTTTTGGGGATTAACGATGAAATTGCCAAGAGTCTAAAAAAGCAGGGATATGAAGTTAATCATATAAACTTTCATACTTTTAGGTATCAGTATCCTACGGTTTTTCACCGAATTTTTAATTTTATTGGAAAAACTTTTTTTAAATACGATATAAAAAAGAATCACTTAAATAAAGAAATCCTTAAGCGATTGAGCGAAATCGGGAAACAAGATAAAATCCTAATGCTTAACGCTAATTTTTTACTTCCTCAGATTATTAAAAATATAAGCTCATTTACTGGGAATTTGACAGCATTTTTTAATGATAATATAGAAAGAATACCAAAGATATTACTAGTCGCTCCTTTTTTTGATGAGGTATATACTTTTGAACCTAATGATTCAAAAAAGCATGATTTTAAATTTGCGACAAATTATATTTTTAAGGAAAACAAAAATAACCTGCCGATAGAACAAGAGGTTTTTAATATAAGCACATTTAGCAAACGATCTAAATTTATAGATGATATAGCCTTAAAATTAGATGGGTTAGGTGTATCATATAAAATTATCAGTTTCGGGAAAAAGAAAATTGAATCCAAAAGTGGTGTAGAGTACGTTACAGAACGGATAAACATGAAAGAGGTAAATGAGTTAGTAGCGCATTCTAATGTGCTGTTAGATATTCATAGAGAAGGACAGGATGGACTATCGTTTAGAGTTTTTGAAAGTTTAGGGAATAGCAAAAAACTAATAACTACTAATGCAGCTATTGCTACTTACGATTTTTATAATCCAAATAATATCTTGATAATAGATAAAAATAATATTCAAATTCCTAAATCTTTTTTTGAGAATGAATATGAAGAAATACCAAATGAGATCTATCAAAAGTACCTGGTAGATAATTGGATAAACAGAATTCTAAATTTATAAAAAGGTGAAAAATAAAAGAGTATTTGTAGATTTTCATTACTTAAAAAATCTAAATAAAGGCTTTGGGCAATTTTCATATCATTTATCTAAAGCGTTTTCATCTATTGATACTGATATAAATTATATTTTTTATACTCCTAAAAAGAGATATTATAAATCAATATTTAATCAGAAGAATATTTTTGTTAAATACTATTATTCAATACATCGCCAGTTGGGTATTTTTGGACGTAATTATATATTTCATTGTACCAACCAACTAAGTAAAATTGAACCTTTAAATAAGAAAATCCCTTATATTTTAACTATCCATGATATCAATTTTATTTATGAGGATACAGTAGATCAGAAAACTAAGGATTTTATTCAAAAAAAAATAGATAGAGCTCAAGTACTTGTTTTCGTGTCACACTTTACTAAAAATGAAGTGAATAAACATTTTAATGTTGCCACGTCAAAAACACAAAAAGTAATATATAATGGTAATTCTTTAAAAGAAACCTCGTTAGTTAATCCTGATGAGAATACAGATGATTATCTTTTTTGTATTACGGAAATGAGACCGTACAAAAATCTGGAGAAACTTATCTTAATGATGAATCACATTCCAGAAAGATTTAAACTTATTCTTGCAGGAAAAGGTAGTAGCGATTATGTTTTACATTTAGAAAATTTAATTCAAGAAAATAACCTTGTAGAAAGAGTTTTTTTGAAAGGTGTTGTATCTGAAGAAACAAAAGTGAAGCTGTTTAATAATTGTTTTGCTTTTGTATTTCCTTCTTCCAGAGAAGGGTTTGGGTTACCAGTAGTTGAAGCATTAAACTTTAGTAAACCTATTTTTCTTTATAATAAAACTTCTTTACCAGAAATAGGAGGAGAAGCATGCTTTTATTGGGAAGAATTAGAGCCTAAATATATGGCTGATGTGTTTTTAACAAAAATCACTTATTTTGACTCTAATAGACTTAAAATGGAAGGGAAAATTAAAACCCAATTAGAAAAATTTAGTTGGAAATCAGCAGCATTAGAATACAATGAAATATACAAATCTCTAATGTGATTTTTGGTATAGAGTAAAGGGGGATATTTACTTAGGTATTTTTCAGAACGTATTTGTTCTTGTATTGAAGCCCTATAAAAAGGATGAAGTGCTGTAATAAGTATTTCTACAATGTGTCTTACATTTTTTATTACTGCTAAGTAGTATAGAATTATATCAAAAAGTTACTTTTGTCTAACTTATTTTATGAATAAAGAATGCAACGTAAATTTATCATACACCCAGATTATAAATCAGTTAAAACTGAAGTGCAGAAAACAATAGCGCATTTTGATGACTATCATGATATATTGGGAGATGCAGAGCGCAATGTTATAAAAATTGTGGAGATTGAAGGTAAAAAGTATACTATCAAATCATTCAAGGTTCCTAATTTTATAAATCAGGTTGTATATAGGTTTTTTAGAAAATCAAAGGCAGAAAGATCTTATAATTATGCGAATAGGTTATTAGAGCTGGGCATAAAAACCCCATTTCCGTTGGCGTATGATTTATACACTACGTTCTTTTTATTTAGAAAAAGCTATTATGTTAGTGAATTGCTTAATTATGATCTTACTTATCGAGAATTGGTACATGAACCGGATTATCCGGATCATGAAGCCATTTTAAGAGCTTTTACAAGATTTACTTATGATCTTCATGAAAAGGGAATTCTATTTTTAGATCATTCTCCAGGGAACACTTTGATCGTGAAAACAAGTTCTGGGTATGATTTTTATTTAGTAGATCTAAATAGGATGGAGTTTAGAGATTTAGATATGGAAACTAGGATTCGTAATTTCTCGAGACTAACTCCCAAAAAGGAAATGGTTGCAATTATGTCGAATGAATATGCTAAGTTAACCGGTGAGGATGAGTCAACGATGTATCAAAATATGTGGAGCCTTACCGCAGCATTTCAAAAGAAATATCATGATAAAATAGCCTTAAAAAGAAAAGTCTTTTTCTGGAAGAAAAAATATAGAAATCTCTAAATGTTATTTTAGATTTCGTCGAAACAACCAAAGCTTTACATATCGCATAAAAACCGCATATCCCTGGACATAACCAATAACTAAACCGGGAACACCATCTCTAAACCCACTTTGTATAATGTAATGTTTAAAAAACGCCCAAAGCGGTTTTATTACAAAGTGATATGGTGTTAATCGTTTTGTTTTTTTGTCATAATCTTCTGCTTGCCAAGAAGCATATCTATTTAGTTTATTGATATAAGCGTCAAAAGTAGTGTATGTATTATGGTAAAATTTGTTTTTTAATATTCCTATTTTACCCGGAGTAACAATTTCTTCATGTACATGTCTATCGTCATATTTACATTTATCTCTATGAAATAATCGAATAACTTTATCATTTCGCCATCCACTATAGTGTATTCTTTCTCCCATAAAATGATTCATACGTTTTATCCAGTATGCTACAAAATTATCTTTTCCGGGATTTTTTAGTACTTCTAGCACTTCATTTTTAAGCTCAGGGGTTACTCTCTCATCTGCGTCAACTAATAATATCCACTGGTGTGTAGCCTGAGGAATAGCCCAATTTTTTTGAAATGAAGGATAATCAAATTTTCTTTGAATAATGAAATCGGTATATTCTCTTGCGATTTCGACCGTTTTATCTGTGCTATAAGAATCAACAACCATAATTTCATCAGCAAATGAAACTGATTCTAATACATCCTTGATATTATGTTCTTCATTATAGCATGGGATTATAGCTGTAACTTTTTCTCTATGTAAAATGTCTTTTTCTATGATGATTTGGTTTTAAAAATGCAAATTACAAGTTTTTACTTAAAAAATTATGCAATTGATTAATGAATAATTCTGTTTTAAAGTGAGGGTAAAGTTCTAAAGATTTCTTTTTGAGTTCTTTATAGCTTTGGTTTGAAAATAACTCTGGCATATAATCTGATAAATGAACAGATGTTTGTCTTTCTCCATCCTCAAACATATTCCAATCCTTTTTAAGAATCCAGGGAGAAAAAATAGTAAAAGTAGGTATATCAAGTGCTTTAGCCATATTTACAGCACCTCCTTCGTTACCTATTAATGCATCACAATGAGAGAGGATTGCAAGGAATCCTCGTAAACTTTTGGCAAATACATCAAAATGGATATGCCTCTGTGTTTTAGGCATGGTAAGGTTATAAATTGTACGGGCATCTTTCTCCTGATTTGGAATGTAATTGAAAAGAATATTTACCTCTGCATTCTTAACAATTGCATCTATAACTTTAGCCATATACTCAAAAGGAAGTGTTTTTCTCATTTCACTACCCAAAACACTAATCATGATTAACGGTGTCTTGGTAATAATTCCATTAGATTCTAAAAACTCACGAGCCTTTTCTTTTTCTTCTTTAGTTAAAAATATTTTTGGCCTTGTGATCTCAGAAGTGATTCTGTTTTCAGGAAAAACCAAACGTAATCTGTTTTCTATTGCAATACTGGCATTTGTAATAGGTACAAGGTTTCTTTTAATAGTTTTTGTGTAAAAAAACTGAGTGTACCATTTATAGAAAGATATTCTCTTTGATGCACCAGAAAACAGAGTGATAAGGTTACTTTCTAATTTTCCATATACATCGATTACATGATCGTATTTAGACTTTCGTATTTCTTTTAGAAAGGTATAAAAAGCTCTTTTATCATTTTGGTATTCGTTTTTAAACTCTATAATATGGTCAAAAAACGGATTTTCTGTGATGACAGATTTTGTATTAGAGTTTACCAAAAAATCAATAGTAGCATTAGGGTGCTCTTTTCGTAATGCTTCACAAATAATAGTACTTGTGAGCACATCACCAATCATTTTTTGTTGAATAACCAAAATCTTCATATACTATTGATCAAAATAATTGAGCTTGTCTTAAAAAGAGAAGACAAGCTCAAGTTTCTTTCTACATACTTTACACTATACAGCTACATCATATTCGCGAAGAGCATCATTAAGTGAAGTTTTCTTGTCAGTACTTTCTTTACGTTTTCCAATAATCAAAGCGCAAGGTACATTAAATTCTCCAGCAGCAAATTTCTTAGTATAACTTCCTGGGATTACAACAGAACCCGCAGGAACAACTCCTTTTCTTTCTACAGGAGTGTTTCCTGTAACATCAATTATCTTGGTAGATGCGGTTAATACTACATTAGCACCTAATACAGCTTCTTTTTCTACTCGAACTCCTTCGACTACAATACATCTGGATCCTATAAATGCATTATCTTCTATAATGACTGGAGCAGCTTGTAATGGTTCTAGAACACCGCCAATCCCAACACCACCACTAAGGTGAACATTTTTTCCTATTTGGGCACAACTACCTACGGTTGCCCATGTATCTACCATAGTTCCTTGATCTACATAGGCACCTATATTTACATAACTAGGCATTAAAATAGTACCAGGAGAGATGTAAGCACCATGACGCGCAACAGCATTAGGAACTACACGAATTCCTTTAGCTTCATATCCTTTTTTTAATGGAATTTTATCATGGTATTCAAAAATTCCAGCTTCCAGGGTTTCCATTTTTTGGATTGGGAAGTATAATACCACTCCTTTTTTTACCCATTCATTTACTTGCCAGCCACCTTCTACAGGTTCTGCTACTCTAAGTTTTCCAGAATCTAACAAGCTAATTACTTCACGTATTGCGCTTTGCGTATTTGATTCTTTTAAAAGCTCTCTGTTTTCCCAAGCTTTTTCTATGGTTTCTTTTAGTTGGTTCATCGAATAAAAAATTTTGGTAAAGATAATAGCTTCCTTTGAAATAAGTATCGATTATAGATATTTTAGGAAACCATTAATAAATAAGGACAGTTTTGTAATAATATTATACTTTTGCAAAAAAAATGAATGGCACAGATTTTAGCGATTGATTATGGAGGGAAACGTTGCGGGATTGCAGTTACAGATGAATTGCAAATTATCGCTTCTGGGTTGACTACTGTCGATACTGGAGAATTGTTGTCATGGCTAAAGGATTATGTGTCTAAGGAAGAGGTAGAGCTTTTTATAGTGGGAGAACCTAAAAGGCTGCATGGAGAAGCTTCAGAAAGTGAACAACTAATTTTACCTTTTTTAGAAAAATTGAATAAACTACTTCCAGATATTCCTGTAAAAAGGATTGATGAACGCTTTACTTCTAAAATTGCTTTTGATACTATGATAGCTAGTGGTATTTCAAAAAAGAAAAGAAGAGATAAAGCATTAGTAGACCAGATAAGTGCAACGATTATATTACAAGATTATTTGTATAATCGATAAATAATAGAAATAAGAAATAAAATATGATACTTCCCATTGTAGCATACGGAGATCCGGTATTGAAGAAAAAAGGAAAAGAGATAACCAAAGATTATCCTAAATTATCAGAGTTACTGGATAATATGTTTGAGACCATGTATAATGCACATGGAGTAGGATTAGCAGCTCCTCAAATTGGACTCCCTGTTAGATTGTTTATCGTTGATGCAGAACCTTTTTCTGAAGATGAAGAATTATCTAAAGAAGAAGCAGATCAGTTAAAGAACTTTAAAAAAACGTTTATTAATGCGACTATTTTAGAAGAAACAGGTGAGGAGTGGGCTTTTGCCGAAGGATGTTTGAGTATTCCTGATATAAGAGAGGACGTATTTCGTAATGAAACTATAAAGATTCATTATTTTGATGAGAATTTTGTAGAACATACAGAGACTTATGGTGGGTTAGTAGCAAGAGTAATTCAGCATGAATATGATCATATTGAAGGAATTTTGTTTACAGATAAACTATCAAGTCTTAAAAAACGTTTAATAAAAGGAAAATTAGCTAATATTTCTAAAGGAAAAATTAGTTCAGAATACAGAATGCGATTTCCGTTACTAAAAAAAGGTAGATAATTGCATTCTACTTTTAAATATTTATGTTGGTTAAATGTTTGATTTTTTAAAACGAACTACTGATATTTGCCAACCCTAAGGAGAGATAAACATATTTTAAGAACTTCTATAGTAGTAGAAATGATTTATATGTAAACTCCTTATCGATCTGTATTATTACAGGTCTGATCTTTAAAAAGAATATATCATAAATAGATGAAAATATATGAGCTTAGATAAAATATTAGCAATTTCGGGTAAACCTGGTTTATATGAGTTAAAAACACAAACTCGAAGTGGATTTTTAGCAGAATCTTTATTAGATGGAAAAAGATTATCGGTAAGTATAAGACACAATGTAAGTGTGCTTAGCGAAATTGCAATTTATACATTTACAGAAGAAGTTCCTTTACGTGAGATCTTTAAAAAGATTTTCGAAAAGGAAAATGGCGAAAAAGCTATAAGTCACAAAGAATCTAAGGATAAATTAGAAGCCTATTTTAGTGAAGTGTTACCAGATTATGATGAAGATAGAGTGTATGCTAGCGATATGAAAAAGGTAATTCAGTGGTATAATATTTTACAATCTAAAGGATTAACAGATTTTACAGAAGCAGAAGAAGAGAAAGTTACTGAAGAAGAAGAATAAGAACATAATTTTTTATGATAAAATCCTGTCGTGAGGCAGGATTTTATTTTTTATATATGTTGTGAATTCATTTTCAGATTTTTAAGTTGTTGAAGGAATATGGATAAGTTACATAATATTGATTGATTTTCGATGTATGATTTGATGACTTCTTTGTATTTTTGCGCAAAATTTTAATACAATCTTACTAAATATTTAGTTTACATGGCTAATACCAAATATGTTTTTGTAACCGGAGGCGTGTCTTCTTCTTTAGGAAAAGGGATTATAGCAGCTTCTCTGGCAAAATTATTACAGGCAAGAGGATACAGGGTTACAATTCAGAAATTGGATCCTTACATTAATGTTGATCCGGGGACACTAAATCCATATGAGCATGGTGAATGCTATGTAACCGATGATGGGGCAGAGACTGATCTTGATTTAGGGCATTATGAGCGTTTTTTGAATACGCCAACCTCTCAAGCCAATAATGTAACCACAGGAAGAATATATCAAAGTGTTATCCAAAAGGAAAGACGAGGAGAATTTTTAGGAAAAACAGTTCAGGTCGTTCCACATATAACCAATGAAATCAAAGAAAGAATTCAGATTCTGGGAAAAAGTGGAAATTATGATATTGTGATTACCGAAATAGGGGGGACCGTTGGTGATATAGAATCTTTACCGTATATAGAAGCTGTACGTCAATTAAAATGGGAACTTGGAGATGCTAATGCTTTGGTTATTCATTTAACCTTAATCCCTTATCTATCGGCAGCAGGAGAATTAAAGACAAAACCAACCCAGCATAGTGTGAAAACATTGATGGAAAGTGGGATAAAAGCAGATATTCTGGTATGTAGAACAGAGCATGAACTTTCTGATGATTTAAGAAGAAAATTAGCACTTTTCTGTAATGTTCGACAAGAAGCAGTAATAGAATCTATCGATGCGTCAACAATCTATGATGTACCTAATTTGATGTTAGAAGAAGGCTTGGATAAAGTAGTACTTAAGCAACTACTTCTTCAGGATGACGACGAACCTAATTTGGAGAAATGGAATGATTTTTTACAAAGACATAAAAACCCAAAATGCCAGGTCACTATAGGGCTTATAGGTAAATATGTAGAATTACAAGATTCTTATAAATCAATTTTAGAATCTTTTATTCATGCAGGAGCAGAGAATGAAGTAAAAGTAAATGTAGTAAGTATACATTCAGAATATATTACTAAGGATACAATAGAAAATAAAATAGCTCATTTAGATGGGATTTTAGTAGCTCCTGGATTTGGAGAACGTGGGACAGAAGGAAAAATAAAAGCAGTACAATATGCAAGAGAAAACAAACTTCCGTTTTTCGGAATTTGTTTAGGGATGCAAATGGCGGTTATTGAGTACTCTCGTAATGTTTTAGGAATAAAAGAAGCTTCTTCTGTAGAAGTAGATAAAAATACACCACATCCTGTAATTGATATTATGGAAGAGCAGAAGAGTATTACGGATATGGGAGGTACTATGCGATTAGGTTCTTGGGATTGTGAATTGATGGAGAACAGTAAAGTGTTAGAAGCATATGGGAAATCAATGATAGCAGAACGTCATCGTCATAGATATGAGTATAACAACAATTACAAAGAGCAATTAGAAAAAGCAGGACTTAGGACTACAGGAATTAACCCAAAAACAGGATTGGTAGAAATTGTAGAAATCCCAGATCATCCATGGTTTGTAGGGGTTCAATATCATCCAGAATATAAGAGTACAGTTGCAAATCCGCACCCTTTGTTTATTGCTTTTATAAGAGCAGCTGTTGAATATTCAAAAAAGGATAAGAGTGCCAAAGTGTCACAAGGATTGTAATTGGCTAGATAATTGACAACGAATAACAATATATATATAATTTTAAAAGCCTTTCTGAGTCATCAGATAAAGGCTTTTTATACATCAATACATGGAAGAAAAGAAATTTGATCTTAATTCGATAATTGGATTTGCACTTATTTTTGGAATCATCGTTTGGATGTTCTATCTAAATCAACCAACTCCTGAAGAAATTGAGGCAGAAAAAGCTAAAAAAGAAGAACTAGAGTCTGAGAAAAAAACAGACAAGGAAAAAACTACAGATTTTGTAAAGGAAAGCGAAGCTATCGTAGCAAACCCTCAGGATTCTGTTGCATTATCTAATGCAAAATCACAATTGGGTGCATTTTCATACTCTGCTAGCTTGCCTTCGGCCAAAGATGAATTTACAAAGGTCGAAAATGAGGTTTTAAGTCTTAAGGTTAATAATAGAGGAGGATATATCTCGGAAGCATTGTTAAAAAACTTTAAAACCTATGATTCTGTTCCGGTATATTTGATTAAAGATGGGAAGAATGCTTCTTTCAATATTAATTTTGGAACCACAGACAATAGAATTTTAAATACAAAAGATTTATTTTTTGAACCTTCGGTATCCAAAAATGGAGAGAATACAGTTCTGTCTATGAAACTTAAGGTTTCTAATACCAAATTTCTAGAGTATCGATACGAATTGAAACCAAATGAGTATATGGTCGATTTTACTATTCGATCTCAAGGGTTGCAACAAGTAATTAATAGTGGTCAGACAGTAAACCTAGATTGGCAACTGCAAGGAATAAGACATGCAAAAAGTGCAGCATATGAAAATCGATATACCGAGGTTTCATACGAATATGATGGTGATAAAGATGATTATTTAGGGCAAGGAGAGTTTGCAGATGACGAAGAGCAAGATGTGAGTTGGATAGCTTTTAAACAACATTTCTTTACCTCTGTACTTCTAACAGATACTCCGTTCAAAAAAGCATCTTTTACCTCTAAGAATATAGCTAACTCAAGTGAGTTGGATGATAAAGATATAAAAGTGACCAAAGAGTTTTCGGCCTCTATTCCTTTAGAGTTGCAAGGAGGAGAACTTAATTATACCATGGATTGGTATTATGGTCCTACCGATTATAGAATTTTAAATACTTATGACCGTAACCTTGATGAAATAGTGCCTCTGGGTTGGGGTATTTTCGGAATAATAAATAAATATTTATTTATTCCGTTTTTTGGATTTTTAAGTGGATTTCTTCCTTATGGTATTGCAATTGTGGTAATGACTATAATTGTACGTATCATCTTATCTCCAGTTACATATAAGTCATACTTGTCGCAGGCTAAAATGAAAGTTTTACGCCCAGAGATTACAGAGATTAATGAGAAGCATAAGGATAATGCAATGAAGAAGCAGCAAGAAACAATGGCTCTTTATGGTAAGGCAGGTGTTAATCCTATGAGTGGTTGTTTGCCGGCAGTAATGCAGATTCCTGTTTTTTATGCCTTGTTTAACTTCTTTCCAAGTGCATTTCAATTACGACAAAAAAGTTTCTTATGGGCAGATGATTTATCTAGTTATGATACTATAGCAGAGCTGCCATTTACGATTCCTTTTTATGGAGATCATATTAGTTTGTTTCCTATACTGGCATCGGTAGCTATATTTATCTACATGATGATGACTACAGGGCAAACCATGCAAACGCAACAACCAGGGATGCCTAACATGAAATTTATTATGTATTTATCCCCGTTAATGATGTTATTTTTCTTTAATAACTATGCAAGTGGATTATCATTGTATTATTTTATTTCTAACTTGATTACTATCGGAATTATGTTAGTTATTAAAAACGTAATTATTGATGAAGATAAGATCCATGCCAAAATTCAAGAAAACAAGAAGAAACCTAAGAAGCAAGGTAAGTTCCAGAAAAAAATGAAAGAATTAATGGAGCAGGCGGAACAGCAAAAAGGGCAAAAGAAATAACCTTATTGCTTATACATTTTAGAAAAGCTCCTTTTTTTAGGGGCTTTTTTGTGCTTTAAACTTCGTTTTTTGAATTTGATTTTATAATATTGGTATACTTTTTGGAGATTAGGTTCGTTGAAATAATGTCCCAAATTAAATAGTAGTTATGCGAAGTATATTTTTATTTTGTAGTTTATCTTTTCTTATATGTTTCTCCGCTTTAGGTCAAAAATATAATGGCTATGATGCTAATGGTAAGCGACATGGTAAATGGCAGAAAAAATATAAAGATAGTGATCAGCTTCGTTATGAAGGAACTTTTGATCACGGGAAAGAAATAGGGGAGTTTAAATTTTACAAACCTATTAATGGAGAATTTCCTACAGCAATTAAAACGTTTTCAAAAAATAATGATACTGTTAATGTGAAATATTTTACCCAAAAAGGAAAAGTAATAAGTCTGGGCCAGATGATTGGTAAAGATCATATAGGGTTATGGAAATATTACCATAATGAATCTGATAAGATCATGATGACCGAACAATACCAATCTGGAAAATTAAATGGAGAACAGCTTACTTATTTCGAAAATGGCCAGTTAACCGAGAAAGCTTCATATATCGATGGTAAACAAAACGGAAAGAGGACTATGTATTCTGATACGGGTGTGATAATAAAGGAATTTACCTATGAAAATGACCAATTACACGGAGTTACTAAGTATTATGATATAAGTGGAGTGTTGATCATCGAAGGGAGTTATAAAAGAGGTCGTAAAGATGGTATCTGGAACTACTATAAAGATGGAAAGCTCTCTGAACAAAAATTATTTCCGGTTCAAAAAAGAGGATTTTAAGATTGATATATAAAATACTGGTATAGATAAAACCATAAAGCATTGCGCTAGCATTGCTTTTTTTATTTATTACTTTTGCATAAAATTTTAAACGATTAAATAAAGCATTTTTGATGAAGAGAGTAATCGTAGGATTATCAGGAGGAGTTGATTCTAGTGTAGCAGCATATTTGCTTAAAGAGCAGGGGTATGAAGTTATTGGCTTGTTTATGAAAAACTGGCATGATGACTCGGTCACAGTATCTGATGAATGTCCTTGGCTAGATGATAGTAATGATGCATTGCTAGTAGCAGAAAAATTAGGAATTCCATTTCAGACTGTTGATCTAAGTGAAGAGTATAAAGAACGTATAGTTGATTATATGTTCAATGAATATGAAAAAGGACGTACACCTAATCCGGATGTATTATGTAATCGTGAAATTAAATTTGATGTTTTCCTAAAAATAGCATTATCTCTTGGAGCAGATTATGTGGCTACAGGTCATTATTGTAGAAAGGATACTGTTATAAAAGATGGTAAAGAAGTACATCGATTATTGGAAGGGAAAGATCCTAATAAAGATCAATCCTATTTTCTATGTCAACTATCTCAGGAGCAACTGGCAAAAACGCTTTTCCCTGTAGGTGAATTGCTGAAACCCGAAGTTAGAGATATTGCCAAAGCACAAGATTTAGTAACCGCAAATAAAAAAGATTCTCAGGGGTTATGCTTTATTGGAAAAGTTAGGTTGCCAGAATTTCTTCAGCAAAAATTACAACCAAAACAAGGAAATATTATTGAAATATCTCCTTCAGAAAAAAAATATCAGCGAGAACGCCCACAATTTGCTTCCAAAAGAGACGAATTAGAATTTTTATCTAATAAATACTCTTATGATATTAATGAAGGTAAGGTGGTAGGAAAGCATCAGGGAGCACATTATTATACTAAAGGGCAACGTAAAGGTTTGGCTGTTGGTGGTACACCAGAACCTCTTTTTGTAATAGAAACAGATGTAAATACAAACACTATTTATACTGGTCAGGGAAAAAGACATCCTGGGCTATATAGGAAAGCTTTATTTATAGCTAGAGAAGAATTACATTGGGTGAGAGACGATCTTAAGCTTGTGGTGGATGAAGAGTTGGAAGTGATGGCGAGAATTCGTTATAGACAACCGTTAGAGAAAGCTACACTATATATGGTTGATTCTGGAGTGTATGTTGTTTTTGAAAATGATCAAAGTGCAATAACCGAGGGTCAATTTGTAGCTTGGTATATCGAAGACGAATTAGTTGGGTCAGGAGTGATTTCATAAGAATTAAATTACACATATTTATATAGTATGAATAAAATTAAAGAACTATTTAATATTCAATACCCTATAATTCAAGGAGGGATGATATGGGCAAGTGGTTGGAGGTTAGCAAGCGCAGTAAGTAACTCAGGAGGATTAGGACTTATAGGATCGGGGTCTATGTATCCGGATGTGCTTAGAGATCATATTCAAAAATGTAAAAAAGCAACCAGTAAGCCTTTTGGAGTTAATATTCCAATGTTATATCCCAATTTGGATGAGATTATACAAATCATCATCGAGGAGGGCGTGAAAATAGTATTTACCTCTGCCGGAAACCCAAAAACATATACATCATATCTTAAAGAAAAAGGAATTACGGTAGTGCATGTAGTAAGTAGTCTTAAGTTTGCTTTAAAAGCGCAGGATGCGGGTGTTGATGCTGTGGTGGCAGAAGGATTTGAAGCAGGAGGGCATAATGGAAGAGATGAGACAACTACATTAGCATTGATTCCTATGGTAAAAGAAAAGATAAATATTCCTTTAATTGCAGCAGGAGGTATTGCTACAGGAGCAGCTATGTATGCCGTTATGGCGTTGGGAGCAGATGGAGTTCAGGTAGGAAGCCGTTTTGTAGCAAGTGACGAAGCATCTTCACATATCGATTTTAAAAATATGGTGGTTGAAGCAAAAGAAGGCGATACGCAGCTTACTCTAAAAGAGCTAGCACCGGTTAGAATGCTTAAAAATAAATTTTATCAAGATGTAGCAGCGTTATATGCTACTGCACCTTCGGTAGATGAGTTAAAAACATTGTTAGGGCGTGCCAGAGCAAAACGAGGTATGTTTGAAGGAGATCTTACCGAAGGAGAATTAGAGATTGGACAAGTATCAGGATTAATTCATGATATTAAACCTGTAGCCACAATACTAGAAGACATGATCAGAGAGTTTGATATTGTACACCATAAAATGAACAATATTACATTATAAAAGCCTTTTTTATTCTGAAATAAGACGGGAGATATGTTGTTCGCAGATATCTAATGTGTTATAAGAATTCATACGCTGTTGTATTTTCTGTATAGTGTCTAAATATTTATCTGTACCTAATATTCTTTCAGTTGCATTTTGTATTGTGACTGCTCGTGGTTTTTCTGTTTTTAGATCAATACCGACTCCAGAATAATCCATTCGGGAACAGATTTCATTTTTACCTTCGTTAACCCCAGCGGTAATCATTGGTACACCGTGTTTAATACTTAGTAAAGCACTGCCATATCCTCCATTCATGATAAAGACATCTATATGTGGCATTACAGCATCATAGGCTATGAAATCTTCGATATAAAAATGCTGCTGAGGGTATCGTTTTTGTAAACCTTTAGTGTCGGTATAACCAGTAGCTACCAGTACTATGTAATCTGAGTCTTTAAAAGCTTCTAAAGAAGGAATAATAAGCTTGTCAAGATTTTTTTCTACGGTTCCCTGAGATACTAATATGATTTTTTTTGACGTATCTAAAATAGCACTCCAGTCCTTTTTTAACTTTTGATTGTTGTTATTGTTGGTCTGTACTTGTAGTGCTCCAACGTATTTTATGGATTCGGGAAGACTATACCTTGGATAATCGATCTCAGGAATTCCGTTTTGCAAAAAAACATCCGATTGTAATGGAGCTACATCAAAAATAGTTAGATTTTCTTCTTCGGATAAATCCAATGAGCGTAATAATTGATTATATACTACTTTTGTTTCATCAAAAATGAGTTTATCTGCCATTAGTTTTATAAAGTTCTGTTTTCTCTTACCGAAAAAAGTTGTGGCAGGCTGATGACCAATGCCGTATAATGGAAGATCAGGTGCAGAAAGTGCTAAAGGCACAACTCCTATACTAGCAATTGGGATATTAAGTTTTTTCTTAACAATAGACCCGGGAAAAGTGTTGTCACATACCAAAATATCAAACGGAAAAACTTGATGTATCTCTGCGATATCTTCATAGTACCCTTTCATTCTATTAATAAACAGATTAATAATATCGAACTTAATATGTGCGATTCCTTTTAGCATTTTTCGATCTGGATACATTTTATCTATCTCCTCAATTTTAAGCTCCTGCGCATTTTGGAACGGTAAATAAGGTATCCCTATTCTGTGTAGTGTGTTTTTATAACCCTCCCCAGTATACCATCTTACATCATACCCTTTTGTTTTTAGATGAATAGCTATAGCTGTCATAGGATTAAAATGACCGTCTGCAGGTATACAAGCGAAAAGAATTTTTTTTTGGGACATTCGTGTCATTAAGATACGTTTTTTAGAGAGGTAAAATTATAATATATTAAAACTAAACCTAATTTTTGATAAAACATTACTTTTGAAATAAAAACATAAATGAACTCAAGAGAAGATCAACTTCAGGCTTTTGACAGATTGCTAACTATCATGGATGAGCTTCGAGAGCAATGCCCATGGGATAAAAAACAAACGCTTCAGTCTTTGAGGCATTTAACTATAGAAGAGACATATGAGCTGGGTGATGCAATTCTGGATAATGACCTTGAAGAAGTGAAAAAAGAGCTTGGTGATTTATTATTGCATATCATTTTTTATGCTAAAATCGGTAGTGAGACAAAAGCTTTTGATATTGCAGATGTTGCTAATGAGATTTGTGAAAAACTAATTCATAGACACCCTCATATTTATGGAGATGTTACCGTTATCGATGAAGAAGATGTAAAACGTAATTGGGAAAATTTAAAACTTAAAGAAGGAAAAAATAGCGTTCTCGAAGGAGTTCCTCAATCTTTACCAGCAATGGTAAAGGCAAGTAGGATTCAGGATAAAGTAGCTGGAGTAGGGTTTGACTGGGAAGAACCTTACCAGGTATTTGATAAGCTTAAAGAAGAACTTGACGAATTACAACACGAAATCGAAGTACAGGATCAGGATAAAATAGAATCAGAATTTGGAGATGTTCTTTTTTCTATGATTAATTATGCCCGTTTTCTTAAGGTAAACCCAGAAGATTCGTTAGAGCGTACTAATAAAAAGTTTATAAAACGGTTTCAGTATCTGGAGTCAAAAGCAAAAGAAAATAATAAAAGCCTTGAGGATATGACACTTGACGAAATGGATGTTTTTTGGGAAGAAGCAAAAAAGCGATAACTATTGCGTATAGTCGATTTAAAAATCATCTAATCTCATATTCTGATTAAATTTTCTTATTTTATATTTTGAAACATAATAATAGCTGAGTTTTTTATAAAAAATAGATTTAAAAATACTGTTTTTGTGTCTCTGTTTTATGGTTTTTACTTATTTTATATTATTTTTTATTACCTCGGAAAGCCTATAAACATTGGTTTTTTTGGTAAAATATTATCGGGACTCTCTTCTGTAACAATTTTTTAACAGAAAGAAATCGTAAATTAGGCGTTAAATTCATCATCAATCAATCGTGAGGCTAACTCAAAGAAAAACAATATTAACATGCTTGTTTTTCATTCTTATTTTATCCATCCCTTCAAAGGGATATTGTTTCTTTATTGAAACAAGTGAGAAAAATGAGGATGCGGAATCTTATAAGCTGTCATTTTCTAATAGAACAGATTTTGTAGTAGCTACAGAGACTGATCAAGCCATAGTAAAAGAAAAAGTAGTAGACTCTACTGGTATATTCAAAGAATTAGCATTCACTTATGCTAAAATTGACCAGCCAAAATTAGCTTGTAAATTTATTGAAAAATATATTGAATCTACTCTTGATGTTACCTTTGTTAGTCATAGTAATTTTGATCAAATAAGTACCTCAGAACTTCATAAGGAACTCGCAGGTAAGTATTTAAAACAATTTGGTTGGTTAGCTATCTTCTGTTTTTATATTTCCTTTGTAGGTTTTTTTATAGCCATTGTATTAAATTTTCGTAGAGGTACGGATAAAACAGCCAGTTTTTTGATGAGTATTTTTGTACTCCTTAATTCATGCTTTATGGCCCATTTGGGGTTATATTTTATGAATTATGAATATTATTGGCCGCATACATTGTTTATGTTTTCTACGTTTGGGTTATTATACGGCCCTATTATATATTTTTATTTTAAGAGAGCATCACAAAACTATAGATTAAAGCCTCTGGATCTATTACATTTAGTGCCTACCGTATTCCTGATAATTTTGTTATTACCTGTTTATTTATTACCTGCAGAAGAAAAACTTAGAATGGTAATCCATTATGAAAGGCCATATCTTACTTTAATTTCGGTTTCTAAGCTATTATCATTGTTAATTTATGGAGTTTTAATGGTTAAGGTTCACATTCAGACTGTTAAAAAGGGGCTTTATTTTTCTAAAAATTTACTCAACTGGCAACGGAATATTATGATATTTTGTGGCATATATATATTGTCATATGCTATATACGGTTTTTTAAATGTATTGCATCTGGGTAGTGGATTTTTGTTTAATATGCAGGTAATCTCGTTGGCAGGTATGGTGCTGTATGTTAGCTATTCTGCATTTGTTCAACCTTCACTATTTGGAAAACTAAGAATAGTAAAATCGGAAGAAGAAGAAAGAGAACCAAAAAATAAAAATAATAAATACGAAAAATCGGGACTAACAGCCAGTTTGTCATTGGAACTTAAGGTGAAGTTGTTGTATTTATTAAAAGAAGACAAGATTTATAAGCAAAATGATATTACACTTCATGGAGTTTCACTATTGCTAGATACTACAAGACACAATACTTCTCAGATTATAAATGAACATTTTGGACTTAATTTTTTCGAATTAATTAATAAATATCGAATAGAAGAGGCTAAAGAGATTTTAAAAGGAGAAAGATATAAAGGTTTTAATATCATTGATGTAGCCTATGAAGTAGGCTTTAATAACAAAGTTACTTTTAATAAATCATTTAAAAAGTATAACCAAATTACTCCCTCAGAATATTTAAAGCGATTTGTTGCATAGTGAAGTATCTTTGGCAAAAGATAAATTCTTTTCTTTTGAGACGTACGCTTTTCTCTATCCTAATTATAGATCTCTTTGTTTAAAAAAAACAGCAGTATATATTGCAAAATCATTTCATTATTTGGAATCAAAAAAAGAAAATAATATATCTATCGTTGGCGTGAATATTTTCTCAGAAAGTTAAACAGTGGAGTTTATTTTTTAAAATCTGTCATTTTGTGCATTTTTTTAGATCAGATGATTTATTATTTCTCAAATTTTATTAAATATTGATTTTTTACTTGTAAGAAAACATGGTTTTTAAACTGAAAATGTGATCTAGGTGGTTGGTTTTGGTATTTAAATCACTTTTAATACATAGTGTCTTTTTAAAAAATTAAGGATTGTTAATAAACAATGCTTATATTTATGATATCATAAATAAAAGAATAGATAGATTGAGTATATGTTATTTTTTTATGAAATTTTATTGGAATTCGTAAAAGCGTAAGCGTAATCATACACATAATTCTTTTCTTCCTCTTATGATAAAACTAACTATTTAAGTTTAATCTTTTTAAAAATTCTATTTATGAGGTTACATCATTACAAACTATTTATGCTCGCTTTTTTAATATCGGGCATGATGTGTGCTCAACAACAAATTTCTGGAATAGTTCAGGGAGAAGGAGGGCTACCATTACCTGGGGTTAACATTTTGATACAAGGTAAATCTACAGGTACACAGACAGATTTTGACGGACAATACACAATTAATGCCGAGACAGGCGAAGTACTTGTGTATTCGTATTTAGGTTTTGTTACACAGCAGGTAACTGTATCGGGACAAAATGAAATTAATGTAGTACTGCAGGAAGATGTTAGTGCTTTAGAAGAAGTAGTTGTGGTTGGGTTTGGTACACAATCAAGAAGAAAGATTACTGCTAATATTGCTTCTATTTCAGCGAATCAAATAAACGAGATTCCAACTCCAAGTGTTCAAAGTGCATTAACAGGTAAAGCTGCAGGTGTACAAGTAACGCAGATAAATGGTAAGGTTGAAGGGGGTATCAAGGTTCGGGTAAGAGGTATTTCGACTATATCTTCTTCTCAGGAGCCGCTCTATGTTATAGATGGTATTCCTATTACTAACAATGATGAATCTATCAATGATTCACCTATAAATCCATTAATCGCTTTAAATCCCAATGATATTGCATCTATTGATATTCTTAAGGATGCATCATCTGCTGCGATTTATGGAGCTAGAGGTACAAATGGAGTTATTATTATTACTACGAAACAAGGAAAACGAGGGAAAACTAAAGTTTCTATAAACTCATCGTATGGTATTAGTGAAGCTACCAATACAAGAGATTGGTTGAATGCTAACCAATATGTAGAGTTAATGACAGAATCCGCTTTAAATAATGGATTTTCACAGGCTTTTATCGATGGTCAATTTGATTTTTATGCAAATGGTTTAGATTGGAGAAATGGTGAGGTGGATACCGATTGGCAAGAATTGGCCTTGGTAGATGGTTCAATTCAGGATTTTGGAGTATCTATATCAGGAGGTGGAGAAAAAACACGATTCTTTATTTCTACATCGTATAATAACACAGATGGTATTATAAGAGGAAACCAGTTAGAACGATATTCGTTTAGATCGAATCTGGATCATGATATATCAAGCAAATTTAAAGCGGGAACAAATACTACAGTATCAAAATCGGTAATCGATAGGATTTCTAATGATAATGCTTTTGCAACTCCGCTTCAAGCTATTGCACAAACACCATTATCACCAGCTTATTTGGCAGATGGGACAACTCCAAACACAGAAAGTACAGAATATTATAATTTCTTAATGCAAGAATTCAACGGTAGTTTTAAAACTAATGTATGGAGAGTGTTGGCGAATACTTATTTACAATATCAAATAATTCCTGAATTAAATTTTAGAACAGAAGTCGGGTATGATTTTTTATCTCAAGTAGCAGAGCGTTTTTCAGGAAGTCTTACAGAATCAGCTTCTGTAGGTGGTTTTGGTACAGCTAATGCCGTGCAGACTGAAAAATATAATTTGAATAATTATTTTACTTATAATCAGGTTTTTAACGATATTTTTGATGTAGAAGGTACTGTTGGTATGAGTTATGAAGATAGCGTTAGAAGGTTACAATTTGCACAGGGCCAAGGGTTCCCTTCTGATGATTTGCAAACATTAGATAGTGCTGCAGAAATTACAGCTGGAGGATCGAATCGTACACGATTTAATTTTCTATCCTATTTTGGTAGGGCCACATTAGCAATCTCTGATAAGTATCTGTTTAAAGCTAGTATTC
This sequence comes from Aquimarina macrocephali, assembly GCF_051627225.1. NCBI lineage: Bacteria > Pseudomonadati > Bacteroidota > Flavobacteriia > Flavobacteriales > Flavobacteriaceae > Aquimarina > Aquimarina macrocephali. Next base: position 72,764 of record NZ_CP151795.1, on the reverse strand, counting down.
GTTATGATGGTTCTTCAAGATTTGGAGAGGATAATAGATTTGGTTGGTTCCCTGCTGCATCAGTAGGATGGATAGTTTCAGAAGAAGAATTCCTTAAAAATTCAGAAGTGCTCTCTCTATTCAAAATCAGAGGAAGTTGGGGAGTTACCGGTAATGCCGGAATCGGAAACTTTGCAAGTTTAAGTCTGTTTCAGGGGTCTCCTTATAATCAAAGAGCTGGATTGGCACCAACTCAACTAGGAAACCCAAGTCTTAAATGGGAAAGAACCACACAGGTAGATTTGGGGCTTGATTATGGTTTTTTAAATGGTAGGATATCTGGAGAGATTGATTATTATGTAAAGGACACAGAAGATTTATTATTAGATGAACCTGTACCGGGTACATCTGGTTTTACAACTATTACCAGAAATATTGGAGAACTTCGTAATAAAGGTTTTGAATTTGTGTTAAATACAAAGAATATTGTTACCCAAAATCTTACCTGGAGCACTTCAATTAATCTATCTACAAATGATAATGAAGTTATTGCGCTTCCTGGTGGAGATATTATAGCTGGTAGAAATATTGTAAGAAAAGGTGAGTCTATTTCTTCTTTTTATGTGGTAGAATTTGCAGGAGCAGATCCTGCAAATGGAGATGCTTTGTTCGTTAGAAACACGGTAAACGCTGATGGTTCAATTGATAGAAGTACAACTAATAATTTTAATGAAGCTGATAGAATTATTGCAGGAAGTCCATTTCCAGATTTTACTGCAGGGATGACTAATACTGTTTCATACAAAGGAATTGACTTTTCATTTACTTTTCAGGGAGAATGGGGAGCTTCGATATACAATAATGGTGGTAGATTTCAATCAGGAAATGCAAGGTTTTTTGATAACCAAACTGTTGACCAGTTAGACAGATGGCAGCAACCAGGTGATATCACTAATGTTCCGCAGGCGAGATTATTTTCTACCAATGGGCAACAAGCTTCGACAAGATATTTACAAGAATCTGATTTCATAAGATTAAGAAACTTAACGCTTGGATATACAATACCTGGAGATATTACAAGAAAATTCCAAATGAACAGAGTTAGAATCTATTTTTCAGGATTTAATTTATTAACCTTTACCGATTACGATGGTTATGATCCTGAATCTACAGCTGATTTTAATGCTGATACTGATGCGCAAGCTGGAGAAGCATTTTATTCTGCTCCACCAGCCAAAACATACACATTAGGAATAAATATTGATTTTTAAATCTATATACTATGAAAACATTAAAATATATACTACACCTATCATATTTCTTACTGGCCATTTTTATAATAGGTTGTGAAGATAATTTGGAGTTAGAGCCAGAACAAAGTTTATTACCTGAAGTTGCAACTTCTAATCCTGCTAATGTACAAAATATATTGACAGGGATTTATGATGAAGCCGGACAAACAGTGTCTTATGGTGGGAGAATAAATATGGCATCAGAACTATTAGCAAATAATGGAGATCTTTCCTGGAACGGAACCTTTGAACAACCGGCACAGTTGATCGAAAAACAATTGGTGCCAGATAATACTTTTGTTAGAGATTATTGGTTAAATGCATATGAGGTAAGTAATCAGGCAAATATAGTACTTGATAATCTAAGCGTTTTTGAAGAAGATGCTGATCGTAACAGGGTCGAGGGAGAAGCTAAGTTTTTAAGAGGGCTAGCCTATTTTGATCTTACCAGATTATTTGGACAAACCTATGCAGCTGGTGGAGGTAATACACAGTTGGGAGTTCCAATTGTATTAAAAGCGGTTTTGGATCCAAGCGAAGTTACTTTTCCTCAAAGAGAAACTGTAGAAGAAGGGTATACTCAGGTTATATCCGATCTTGGTCAAGCCTATAATTTACTTCCGGATAGTAATGGTGAATTTGCTGATAAATATGCTGCTCAAGCCTTATTAGCAAGAGTGTATTTGCAACAAGGAAATTATGCCGCTGCAAGAGATGCTGCAGACGATGTGTTACAGAATAGTGGTCATTCTCTTGTAGGTACATATGCAGGAGCATTTAATAATGACGGAAATTCTACCGAAGATATTTTTGCATGGCAAGTTACAAGTCAGGATGGTGTTAATGATATGAATACTTTTTGGGCGACAAGAGCTTTTGGAGGAAGATCAAATAGTGCAGATATATCGGTTAACGCTTCTTTCATGACAATTTTTGATGATCCGGATGATGTTAGGGGCCAGTTTTTCTATAATGGAGGTACTGTTTCGACCAAGTGGCAATCTCAATTTGCAAACATTCCTTTTTTACGTGTTGCAGAAATGCATTTAATTAGAGCAGAAGCTAATTTTAGATTAACAACTACTATTGGTATGGCACCTTTAGCCGAAATTAATGCACTAAGAGCTAGGTCAAATGCTGATCCTTTAGCTGCACTCACACTGCAGGATATTATTGATGAAAGAAAAAGAGAACTTGCTTTTGAAGGGTTTGCTTTACATGATATAAAACGTCTTCAAGGTGTTGTGGGAACATTAAATTATGATGATAATTTTCTGGTTATGCCAATTCCTCAAAGAGAAAGAGATGCTAATCCTGATGGTTTACCACAAAACCCAGGATATTAAACTAACTTTTTAATATGAATACTACTCTTAATTTTTTATGAGTAAAATTGCCCACCAATATTATTGGCGGGCAATTTAATTTCTACACTTTTTTGATGAGTATTTCAAGACTTCTTCTTGTTCTTCAAAATAAAATCGATAACTTAAAAAAAAAAGAAAAGTAAATAGGTTTTTACTAGTATAGATGTTGTTAGTAAAGATGGTCTTAATCCTAAAGTTTTTTACATACTAGAATGTAATTTTTACGAGTTTAGACCGACTATATATAATAATTAGGTTTTAAAAAAAGATATTGTACCATATTGATCATAATTATCCTAAGAATAATTATGCGGCTAACTCAGAAAACACAAAGATCAATTCTAATATTGATTGTCCTAGTTTTATTTATTTCTTCAAAAATGTATTGTTATGAAAAAGAAATAAATATAAAAAATAAGGACACTAGTGAGTATGGCTATTTATTTTCTACCAATAGTTATGAGTTAAAGGCGTATAAATTGGACTCAGAATCCTACCAAGAAGTACTAAAAGAAAAAAATGTTGATTCGATAGCTTTATTTAAGGAGCTAGCATTTTCTTATGCTAAAGCTAATAAAGCAAAATTGGCTTGTCGATATATAGAAAAGTATATACAAATAAGCCTTGATGTCTCTTTTGTAAGCCATAGTGATTTTGACCCAATTATTGATTCCGATTCCTATATTCGATTAGTAGATAAATATCATCAGAAATTTGATTTCTGGTGGTTACTTTCTTTGTACGTTGGGTTTGTAGGTGTATTTATTTCAGTAGTACTAAATTTTAGAAAGCGCTCAGACAAAATTGCTAATTTCCTAATGAGTGTTTTTTTATTTCAACATTCAATTTTTATAATTAATATCAGTTTATTACCTACAAATTATGAATTCTATTTTCCACATTCATTATATCTGTCGACATTGTTTTCTTTTTTGTATGGGCCACTTATTTATTTTTATTTTAAAAGAGTAATTATAAAATATAGGTTTATGCCTATAGATTTACTGCATTTGATACCAACACTGTTACTTCTCTTTTTATTACTCCCAGTATATAACTTATCTGTAGAAGAGAAATTGTGGATGATGTTAAATGATAAACGCCCATATATAACCATAATATCAGATTCTAAGCTTTTGTCATTATTAATATATATGATTTTGGTGATAAGAATATATGTTAAATCGGTTAAGAATAATAGAGTTATTTCCAGAATACAACATCACTGGCATAGAAATATTATTATATTATGCTCACTACATATAATTTCGTATGTCTTTTATGATATTCTTATGATAAGGCGTGTAACAGATGATTTGCCAATTAATTTTCAAATCCTGTCAATTGCATTGTTGATTTTATATATCAGTTATACTGCATTTGTTGAGCCTAGCGTGTTTAGTGGACTAAAAATGATTAAGGATGAAGTACACAAAGGGTTAAATAAATATAAAAAATCGGGGCTTACAGAACAACTTTCACTAGAGTTAAAAGAAAAACTATTGGAGTTATTGGATCAAGATAAAATATATCGAAAAAATGATATAAGTCTTCAAAAGCTTTCAGAATTACTTAATACTACAAGGCATAATACTTCTCAAATTATAAATGAACACTTCAATCTTAACTTTTTTGAGTTGATTAATAGGTATAGAATCGAAGAAGCAAAAAAAATTTTAAAAGGTAAGCAATATCAATATGAGAATATCAATATCATTGATGTGGCTTATGAGGTTGGTTTTAATAACAAAGTGACTTTCAATAAATCATTCAAGAAATACAATCGAATTACACCATCAGAATACGTTAAATCCTAAAGGTAAAGGGGTTCGCGTACGGGTAAACTTTCTCCGGTTAAGGGTAAAAGCTTATAGGGGTTACCTTTCTTCATGCCTGTAAAATGTTTCTTTGGGCTATAATCATAAACAGGGAGGATGAATGTATTATTTCCATTTAAACTTTGTTCAAGTTTTGTGAGAGTAAATTTGAGTTAGCCATCAAAATATTCTAATCCTTCCTTTTATGGTTATATCTAATAACTATGTTAAGTATTAATTTTTTGAAAACTTTTTTATCTATGAAAGTACATTATTACAAGTTTCTAATGTTATTTTTCTTTGTGTGTAGTATTACATTCGCGCAAGGAGAAAGCGTGTCGGGAACAGTTACAGATGATAAGGGATTACCTCTTCCGGGAGTAAATGTCCTTATTAAGAATACAAATAACGGAACTCAAACTGATTTTGATGGAAATTACACAATCTCTGCTAGTAGAGGTGCTGTAATTTCTTTTAGTTATGTTGGTTTTGAGACCAAAGACGTTGTAGTTGGTCAAAATACTACTATAAATATTCAGTTAGCTACTTCTGCTGCCGAATTAGAAGAAGTTGTTGTTACTGCATATGGTGTTTCTAGAAGATCAAATGTGACTTCTGCGATATCAACAGTAGGTGCGCAAGATTTACAAGATTTTGTACCTTCTACCAGTATTGATAATATTCTTCAGGGTCAAGCCGCTGGTGTGCAGGTTACTGCTGCAAATGGACGACCAGGGAATACTGCATTTGTTCAAATACGTGGTGTTGGTTCAATTAATGCTAGTACAACTCCTCTCTATGTAATAGATGGAGTTCCTATTCCTATTACTGATAATTCAACAACTAACAATATTAACCCATTAGGAAACTTAAATCCTAATGACATAGAATCTCTATCTATACTTAAAGATGCTGCTTCAGCTTCTAAATATGGTTCTAGAGGAGCAAATGGTGTAGTATTGATTACTACCAAGAAAGGTAAAAAAGGAGAAGCTAAAATTAAATTTATTTCTTCTTATGGTTTTGGAGAACGTATTCCAGATTCTTTTGATTTAATGAATGCAGCTCAGAAGCTAGAGATAGAGCGTCAATATGCTGCTTTAAGAAACCCAGATGGGAGTATTGGAGTAGGTGCTGCACAAAGTTTACCTGGTGCTACAGCTACTACTCCTGAGCAACGCCAGGCATTTATTAATTTGGATACAAATTGGGAAGATGAGCTTTTAAGAAAATCAGTAATCCAATCTAATTCTTTATCTATATCTGGTGCTGGTGATCGTTTAAGCTATTTTTTCTCGCTTGGATATAACAAGGATACTGGTGTAATTGATAGAATTAAAGGTTTCGAGCGAATTACAGCTCGTTTAAATACTACGTATCAAGCAAAGGATTGGCTTAGTGTAGATGCTAATGTTTCTTTTGCCAGAAGTACTACAGATCTTCCTAGAGATAGAAACAATGTTCAGAATCCATTTAGAGGAATGTATGATTATAATCCTTATGATCCACTTTTTTCTAGAGATACAGATGGGAGTATTTTGTTAGATTCTCAAGGAAATCCAGTATATAACCCAACAACTACAGGTTTTCCGATTGCTTTAGCTTTACAAACAGAGCCAGAAAACAATCGTAACTTTTTAATTTTAGGTAACGTAGCTGCAGATCTTACGCTGTCAGATAAATTTTCAAATCGTTTCGCTGTTGGACTTGTAAGTAATCGTTTTAACAGAACAAATAGATCAATTGCAGGAGGAGTATTACAAGGATTTATCGGAGATGCTAATTTCCCTGGAACTCAGACTGAAAATTTTGCCCTTGATTTTGAATATAATGTATCGAACTTATTTAGCTATAATGATACTTTTAATGACCTACACAATGTATCTGCTAGTTTCTTATTAGAATATAACGAAAATATCAGAACAGATTTATTTGCAACAGCAAGAGGGTTTCCTTCTCCAGATATTCCATATTTAGATGTTGCTGCAGAAGCTACAGCTGCTGGATCTGAAGAAGATAGAAGAATTTTATTCTCTCAGGCAGTATTTGCAGATTATGATTTTGATGGTAGATATATTGTTTCTGCTTCGGTTAGACGTGATGGATCTTCTAGATTCGGACCAGATAATAAATATGGTACCTTTGTTAGTGGAAGTTTAGCTTGGAATATAGCTAAAGAAAGTTTTATGGATGATTCATTTTTTAATGACTTAAGACTTCGTGCTTCTTACGGAACAGCAGGTAACCAGAATATTCCGAATTTCCAATTTTTACCTGTACTAGGGTTTAATAATACGTATAACGGTCAGACAACAGCTGTACCTTTAAGAGCACCAAACCCAGCTATTCAGTGGGAGTCTCAAGCTATTCTTGATATTGGTTTAGAATATGCTTTCTTTAACAATAGAATTAGTGGTGTGGTAGATTACTTTAAGAAGACTTCGAAAGATCTTCTTCTTAACAGACCTATTTCTTTTACAGTTGGAGATGAGGATAATGCAATTTTCCAGAATATTGGTGAGGTAGAAAATAGTGGTTTTGAAATTACTTTAAATGCAGATGTAATAAGAACAGATAACTTCCTTTTATCTATGGGAGGAAATATTACACTGTTAGATACAAAAGTTAATAAACTGATCAATAGTCAGGATATCGTTACAGGGACATTTAATAATATTATTCTTAGAGAAGGTCAGGATATCAATTCTTTCTATCTAGTAGAGTATGCTGGAGTGAATCCTGCTAATGGTGCACCACAATATGTAGATCTTGATGGAAATGTTACAGAAACATACAGTGATAGTTTTCAGAAAATTCAGGAAGGAAAATCTCCAATAGCTAAGTATGAAGGAGGTTTTTATACTTCTGTAAAGTATAAAGGATTTGGTTTAAGAGGAGACTTTGTATATAGAGGAGGGAATTATATTTTAAATAATCAGCGAGCTCAAGGAGTTTTTATAGGAAACATTGATAGTAACCTAAGAACAGAAACTTTTAATTACTGGAGACAACCAGGAGATACAAATGTATTGCCTAGCCCATTATTTCAAGATACTGCGGATCAGGCAGGAACAACGAGATTCTTAGAGAAAGGTGATTTTATTAGATTAAGAACATTAACTCTTGATTATAATATGCCTAGAAAGTTCTTAGATGTTATAAAATTAGAGTCTCTTAGACTTTTTGTTACTGGTCAGAATATTTGGACAATAACAGATTATAATGGTGATCCAGAAATCGGTATAGGTTCTGCCGAATCAGGAGATCAAGGAAATGCAGGCTTTGTTCCTGGAGAGTTTAGTTTGTTTAGTTACCCACAAACGAGATCTTACACGTTTGGAGTTGAAGTAGGATTTTAATTAAAAAAAAAGAGAGATGAACAATAAAATTTATATAGTAGTTATTTTATTTCTATCGTTAGGGTTTTTTGCCTGCGACGATGAATTAGATAATGCGCAACCTTTTACAGAAGGTAATCCAAATACTTTCTTTAATAGCCCAGCCGCTTTTCAAAACGGTGTAGATGGTATTTATCGACAGTTATGGCTTTATTATTCTAGCCCTAACTCTGGTTTACAGGGCATTCCAGATATAGTTTCTGATAATGTAATACAGGCGCAAACAGGTAGGAAATCTAATGATAATTATTATGACCTTAGATATGTAGCTAGTACTCTTGGTCCTATTCCATTATATTGGAGTGAAGCCTATGAAGCGGTTAATGTAGCGAATTTGGTAATAGGCCAAATAGATAACCTTAATGATGGTCCTGAAAAGAATAATATCCTCGGACAGGCATTAGCTGCAAGAGCCTGGGCACACTTTGATTTGGCAAGAATCTTTGGTAAAATCCCAACGCAAAGTGGTGACGCTAATGGTTCTTTAGGTGCTGTATACCTTAAGGTAGAAGATGGAGATACAGGTGATCCTTTTGCACAGCCTGCAAGAGAAACTGTAGGGGCAAATTATGCTGAAATTATTGGTGATTTAGAGCGAGCGAGCACATTAATTGGTGATGATAATGGAGAAGGAAGATTAAATAAAAATGGAGTAAATGCATTATTATCCAGAGTATATTTATACAATGGAGAATATCAAAAAGTTATAGATGCAGCTAATGCAGTTTCTGGTACTTTGGCAACTGCTGCTGAACTTCCTGATGTATATATCGATAAAACTAATGCTGGTGTAGTGATAGAACTTTCTATTAATACTACCTCAGAATCTAATGGTAATAATGTAGGGGTTCTTTATAGTCAATCTTCTAGTTCTGGAACTATTTCAGAATATGTACTTGATTTTGATTTCTTCAATAGTATTGATGCTAATGATGTAAGAAAAGATATTTTACAATTTGTAGGAACTAATCAAGGTAATGACTACAATGCAATCAAAAAGTTTTTAGGAGAAGAAGGTCAGGTTAATGGTTTAGTAGATGTAAAAGTACTTCGTTATGCAGAAGTTCTTTTAAATAAAGCTGAAGCTCAATTTGAACTAGGTCAGGGAGCTCAGGCATTAACTACTTTAGATCAGTTAAGAAATGAGCGCTTTACTTCCTTTACAGGAGGAGAAACAGGAGCAGCTCTTGAAGACGCTATCCAATTTAACAGAAGAGTTGAATTAGCTTGTGAAGGTCATAGATTTTTTGATCTTAAAAGAAGAGGAGAGAGTATAACAAGAAATGCTACTGCAGGAGATATTATTGATGGTACAGGAACAGCTCCTGAAGCTCCAACTCTTACTGCAGGAGATTTTAGATTTCAGTTTCCTATCCCAACAGCAGAGATTAATGCAAATCCAACTATGGCTGGACAACAGAATCCAGGTTATTAATTGGAAATACACTGTTTGTTAAATAAACAAACATTTTAAACAAAATTACCCGTCAACTCTTAAAGTTGACGGGTAATTTATTTTTTGAACTTATCTATTTAACTTTTTGATTCGACCAAAAAAGAAAGATGTTTTTATATGAATCTATAAAAGTCGAGATAAATTTCTATAAGACACTTCTAAAGTTTTATATCACAACTTAAACCAGTAGAATAAGAAAATGCATATGTAGAATCATTTGTTTCATTTTGAAGCAATTGATGGCTCTTTTTCTATACTGAAAGAAAGAAAATGCTAAAGGAATGTAATACGAATGTATTCGTTTCTATATTTCCAGAAAATACTATATTTCTAAATTACAGAAAGCCATATTTTATGTATGATTAAAGTTGCCTAATCTTATTTAATTTAGCTTTCCAAACATCTAAGTTTTCTTTATACTTTTCGATATTCTTTCGTACATCTCTTACCATTGGGTTATCATCTTTGGCATGTTTAAAGAACTGAAGATTGTTTTCTAATTGGCGAATTTCACCATTAACTTCATCAATTTTTTTACGAATAAAGCTCTGTTCATTTCTAAGAGCTCGATCATCACTCTGACCGGATAAAGTATTTAGTTTGTTTTCATATTTAATAAGTTCTGTTTCTTTACGACCTAAATTAAGTTGCTGAAAGAAACCATCGAGAACTTTGTTATATTCGGTTTCTATATTTTTCTTTTTGTATGGCACTCTACCTAAAGTTTTCCAGGTAGCAATGTTTTCTTTTATAGTTTTAAGATCGGTCTCTGTATCCCCAGAAAACTCTAGTTTTTTAAGAACCTCTATATGTTCTTGTTTCTTTTCTAAAGAAACAAGCTCTTCTTTATTAGCTTCATTTCTCTCTGCATGAAGTCTATCAAAATAAGAATTACATGCATCTTTAAACCTTTTCCAGATTCTATCACTATCCTTTCGAGGTACATGGCCAATCTTTTTCCAATCTGATTGAATTTTTTTCATAAGTGGAGTAATGGTAGTAAAATCATCACTATCCTTATTGTCTTCTGCAAGCTGAATCAGTTCCATCTTTTTATTTAAATTATCAAACTGATCTTTTTTGAGTCCTTTATAAAATGCATTTTTATTACGATTAAAATCTCTTACAGCGGTTTTAAATTCACTCCAAGTCTGCTCATTTACATTAGAAGGTACTTTTCCTGCTTTAAAAAATTGATCTCTTAATGCTTCAATTTCTTTTATTTTTTGCTGCCAACCACCATGATTTTTAGGGTGATCCTGGCTAACTTCAATAATCTTTGCAATGATTTCTCTTTTGACTACTAGATTTTGTTCGTAGACTTTATCCTGATCTTTAAAGTATCTCTGGCGGTTTTCATGAATTTGTTTTGTTAGGGCGCTAAATTTTTCCCAGATAGGTTCTCTGTATTCTTTTCCAACCGGTCCCAGATCTTCTTTCCACATTTTATGAAGTAACTGTAATTCTCTAAAGGCTCTGTTAACATCGGTCTCCTGTGCTAATTCTGTAGCACGCTCAATAATCTTAAGTTTTTGTTCAAGGTTATGTTTGAAATCAAGATCTCTAAATTCTCTGTTTAAATGTAGAAAATCATAAAAATTCTCAGTATGATGATGGTAGGTATTCCATACCGTATTGTATTTATCTCTTGGTATAGGGCCGGCATTACGCCATCTTTCCTGGATACTTTTAAAATGATTGTATGTTGTATTTATATTTTCATCTACATTAAGTAATCCTTTTAACTCATCAATTAACTCTAATCTTCTTTTTAGATTTTCCTGAAGGTCTTTTTTAAGATTTTGGTAATATGAATTTCGTTTTTCTTTATAATCAAAATAAACAGAATTAAATTCTTTTTTTATTGGCGTAGAATAGTAGAAATCTATAATATCACCACCATCAGCCATGAATTCTTCCTTCTTTTGTTCTACTTCTTCATTAAATTTTTCATTAAACTCATTTTTGATTTCCTCAACATGTTCTCTTATTGCCTGAATTTTTTCATTTTTGACCAATTCTCGTAATTCTTTGATCAATTCTTCCTTATTCATGGCATGATAATCCTTCTTCTCGATATTATGACGCTCTATGGTAGTCTCATCTTCGCTATGCTCAGCGACAGCTTCGTCCATTTGATCTTGAATTTGATCCTCGCCCGCAGGAGTTTTAGGCTTTGCTTCTTCTTTTTGTAAAGTAATTGCCTCACTGCTCTCATCTACAGATTCCTTTGCATCATTTTCTGAAGTAGGTGCATCATCACTATTCTCTATAATAACTTCATCTGGAGTAGGCGCGTTTTCTTTTACCTCGGTATCAGAATTTAATGCTTCTTCTGTAGTTGTAACACTATTTTCAGATTCAGAATCTTCTTCTATAGCATCTGTAATCTGTGGATTAACTAATGTTTTAGAGTCTTCGTTTTCAGAATGTTCTGTATTTTCAGTGGTTTCTTCATCAGAACCATCTGATTTAACAGTTTCTGGACTTTCAGTTTCTAAGTTTATATCTAAAATCTTAGTCTTATTTTCTTCATTTCCATCTGCCTTAGGCAGGTTATCACGTGTGGACATTGTGTGAGCGTTTTTGTTTGTCTGAGTTTAATAGCCTGACTAAGATACTAACATATTAGAAAAACTCAAAGTTATTGAAAGGTTTTAAGATTAGTTAAAAAGGATTTTAGTAAGAATTTTATGACAAAATGAACTAAAAAATCACATATTCCAGATTTCCCAGGCCTTTTCTGCTTGTAGTATTAGCATTTGTAATCCATTAGAAACTGTAGCTCCTTTTTCTTTTCCTTTACTCATAAAGGTAGTTTCATCTGGATTGTAAATCAAATCGTATAGAACATGGTTTTTGGTAATATATTCGTAAGGGATATCTGGATAATTATGAATGTTTGGATGTGTTCCCAGAGGCGTACAGTTGATTATTAATTTGTATGCATGTATAATATCCTCATCGAGATCACTATAACTTAGTTCATTAAAATCAGGATTACGAGATACAAATGTATAGTCGATATTTAAATGACTTAATGCATAAGCAATAGCTTTTGAAGCACCTCCTGTACCAAGAATTAATGCTTTTTTTATTGTTTTGTTGAGTAAAGGCTTTAGAGATTCTGTAAAGCCGTAATAATCACTATTATATCCTTTTAGTTTTTGATCCTTATCAAATTTTATAACATTTATGGCTCCAATTTCCTTGGCTATTGGGTCCAGATCATCCATATAATGAATTACTTCTTCTTTATAGGGTATTGTTACATTTAAACCTTGTACATGAGGATCTTTGGTAACTTCTATAAAATCTTTGATTTGGGTAAGATCGAAGTTGTTATATTCACAATCTAGATTTTCTTTTTCAAATTTTTCTGAAAAATAACCCTTAGAAAAAGAATAACTAATGTTTCTGCCTAATAAGCCGTATACTTTTTTCATTTTGAAGATTTTAGCGTTTTTTGGCCATACCATTCTAACCATAAAATGATACCAATACCTACGAGAATATAAAAAATCCCAATATAGGTTTCGATAGTTGTAAAATCAGGAAAATATCGATCATAATTATCCAGTATTGGATTACCTAGTGCATCAATTTGTGTGTTTCCTGTAGTATCAACTTTGTAAATTTTATTTTTCCAGGGCCAAACAACACCCAGAGAACCGGTTATAAATCCAATAATGGCTGCAAAAGTTGCGTTTTTATAGTGTTTTAAAACATATCCTAAAAAATGAGATAAGGTAACTAAACCGGTTAATGAGCCAAGACTAAACACAACAAGGACCTTCAATAATCGAGTTCTGTGAGAATCTTCTACAAATGAAAAATCCCAGCGTATTAGATCGGCTATTGTATCATATAGTGCATTTACAGAATCAACCAGTAAAAGAACATAATTACCTAGTAAAATGAGAATAAAAGAGCCTGATAATCCAGGTAATGTCATACCTGATACACCAATTATGCCGCAGATAAATACAAACCAAAGATTGTCATTTTCTTTTGCAGGAGCCAATAAACTTATACTAACCCCAACTATGATACCTATAATGATCAAACAGATATTTCTTCTGTTCCAATCGTTAAAATCTTTTACTATATAATAAATAGAGCCTATAATCATCCCAAAAAATGCTGCCCATACATATAATTCAAAATGAATAATGAGATAATCCAGAATTTTAGAAACACTAAAATAGCTAATTAACATTCCTAAAATTAAGAGGCCAAGAAATCGTCCGTTTATGTATCTCCAAAAACTTTTAAATCGAAAATTGATAAAAAGCTTAAATGCTTTAAAATTTATTTTTTGAAGAGAATAGATAAATTCTTCATAAAACCCGGCAACAAATGCAACCACACCTCCAGAAACACCAGGGACTTTATTTGCAGCACCCATTGCAAGACCTTTAATAACAAGGAAAAGTCTATCAGTAAAGGTTCGGGTACTTTGTTGCATTGGTTAGTTTGGTTTTTTTACAGAAAGGCGTTCTAAGATAAGGATTAATAGAAAACCTATAGCTATAAAAAGTAAAACCCAAATCATTTTAACATCACCTTCAAATTGACTTGGTAGAATGCTTTTTTCTATGAAAGGGACTTCGATTCCTTCAGAGTTTGTTCTCCAGGATTCTACTTTTTTCCAAGGCCATAATTTATTTAGCGAACCTATCATGAATCCCGTAAGTATAGCTAAAGTCATATTTTTGTGATACTTAAACATCCAGTTAAGTGCTTTAGAAAATAATTTCAAACCTATAACGGCACCGATCCCCATGATTATTATTTTATAAATAGCTTGCCACATCATATCAAAATCCATTTGTACAACTCCATCACGTAATTGGTTTAGGATATCAATGGCTGTTTGGTATACTCCTAAGATAAGTAGAATGAAAGCTCCGGATACCCCTGGTAGTATCATGGCAATGATTGCTATAAATCCACAAAACATAAGATACCAATTGCTGTCTGGTGAAGCCAAAGGTTCTGCTATAGTTATAAAATAAGAAAGTACAGCCGCCAGAACAATACCAATAATTACTTTTGGTTTCCAGGCAGTAATTTGTTTTCCAATATAAACGATACTGGCAAGAACTAATCCGAAGAAAAATCCCCAAAGTAATAAAGGTTCATTATGAAGCAACCACTTTATAAGTTTTGCAAGAGAAAGAATACTGGTTGCTATACCTAAAAAAAGTGCTGTTAAAAAAGAAAGGTTGTATTTTTTCCAGGAAGTTTTAAATCCTTCTTTTTTCCAAACCGAGAAAAAACCAAGGTCTAAACCATTAATAGTTTCAATTAATTCTTCATATATGCCAGATATAAATGCAATAGTTCCTCCAGAAACTCCAGGAACTACATCTGCTGCTCCCATTGCTAATCCTTTTGCAGAGATGATAAGGTAATCCTTAAGATTTCTTTGCATTCTTATTGTTTTTGGTGTTTTTAGTTAAAACAAATGTATGGATTTTTGCAATGCAATCTATTAGAAAAAAAACAGTCTTTTTTAGAATTATTTATATTCAGAAATAATGTTTCTAACAAGAGTGAGGTTGAAAATCTTTTCAAAAAGCTCTTCTAAAACAATAAGGTATTCATAGTCAAGATCCAGTGCTTTTCTTATATGATATTCACCTTTTTGATAATCTTGTAGTTCATAGTATAAACCAGCAAGTCTATATTGAATTTCTGCATTATCTGGATAAAACTCGATAGCCTGATGTAAATTTTGTACTGCAGCATCTGATTCTCCAATAAACCTAAGGATATCAGAACGATTTAACCAGGTTTCTAGTTCATAGTTTCCTAGCTCAATAGCTTTTCTATATCCTCGTTCTGCTTCTTCAAAAAATGCAAGTCTATTGTTTATTTTTGCATAGCGTTTCCAGTATAAAACATTCTCACTGTCAATATTTATAGCCTTGTTAGTATAGTATAGTGCTTTTTGATAATCGCGTTTACGCATATAGAAATCGGTAATGGCTATCCATCCCTTGTCTAGTAATGGATCTTCATGTACGGTCTTAGAATAATGTTGAATTGCCAGATCATCTACACCTAATTTTTCATAACATTTTCCTATTCTTAACAGAGCAAAAGAAGTAGGGTCATCCAGTTCTAATGTTATTCTGTAGTTTTCTATAGCTTCATTATGTCTTTTGAGCTTTTCTAATACTTTTCCTTTTTCTAAATAAGCACCAATAAAATATTCATCACTTATAATTGCAAAATCATAAGCCGCAAGTGCTTTTTCATATTCTTCTAAATCAAAATATTGTTTACCAACCTGATGCCAAGCTACTTCACAGTAGGGATTTTTATTTAGAAACATGTTTAAATATTCGATGGCTTCTTCGTGTTGTTCAAGAAAATCAAAACAATATATAACATTGTACAAAGCAGAATAATCCTGATCATCTGCTTCGAGGCATTTCATAAAATTGACTTTTGCATTTTCAAAATCATCCATAAAAAGATACTCCATTCCTATAAGGGAGTACACATCTGCTGCGTCATTTGTATAACTAAGAGCCATCATTAATAACTCTATAGCTTTTATATGATCATTTTGTTTAGAAAGAATATTAGCTTTTTGAATGTAGATTTCCTCATTTTCTGGTTCTATAGCATGTAGCTGAGCCAAAAGATTATCTGCTTTATCTAAGCGATTTTCAAAGACGAGAACTTCGACTTGCAATAATTTAAGATTAACAGAAGACGGATGTTGAGAAAGGCCTAAAGAAATTGCCTTTTTTGCTTTAGCAATTTTTCCGTTTTCCAGATAGTGATGAATAATAGATTCAAATTCATCTGAATCAAAAAATTTTACATCATTAGATCTCAGCATAGACTCGTATCGAGTAATCGAGAAATTATTTTCTTCTTCTTCGTGGTTAAATCTCATACACGTTGATTAAAGATGCTCAATAAATCATAAAATTGATGTAAATACCATTTTTGTCTTCCCCAACAAACAAAAGTATTTAATAAATCCATTACTTAATCTATTTTCGCATTATTGATTTCCTCAGTATTAAAATTACAAATGAAATCGAATGATTATACTTCAAAAACCAATTGTTTTTAACAAACTAATTAACAAAATACGTACCATTATATGATAATGATATAGAGTTTTTCTTTTATAGAAGCCGAAATGTATTAAGGGATTTGTGAAAATAATGGATGGTCTACTAAATATACGATTTTTTTAATAAGAATTCAATAATTGCCGTTTAAATTTTGATGTCTTGTATTTGGTCTAAAACAGTAAGAATGATTTGACACCCTTCTCTGATTTCACTTTCAGATATAGTGAGTGGCGGTGTAATACGTATTGCAAGGGGTTCAAAAAGTAACCAAAATAATATTAATCCATGGTCTTGGCATTTTAATATAACTTGATTCGTTATTTCTGCAGAAGGAGTTATAAAAGCTAGCATAAGGCCTAAACCTCTAACTTCTTTGATTAATGGATGAATTAATAATGATCTGAATAGTTTTTCTTTTTCCAGAGTAGCTGCCATTACGTCACTCTCGGTAATTTCCTGTAATGTTGCCAAAGCGGCAGCTGCAATGACAGGATTTCCTCCAAACGTTGTAATATGACCTAATTTTGGGTTATCCTGTAATTGATCCATCATTGTTGTTGAAGCTGTAAAGGCTCCAATCGGAAGTCCACCACCCATTCCTTTACCCATTACAACAATATCCGGAATGATATCATAATTTTGAAAACCAAATAATTTACCAGTTCTACCAAATCCAGGTTGGATCTCGTCTAAAATTAACAGTGCTCCAACTTCTTCACACTGCTTTTTCACCTTTTTTAAATATTCGTATTTAGGCTCAATAAATCCTGCTCCTCCTTGTATGGTTTCTAAGATGACTGCTCCGGTTTTGCGCGTAATCTGTTTTATATCTTTTTCATCATTAAACGTAATAAAAGCAGTATCAGGAATTAATGGTCTAAATGCTTGTTTACGTTCTTCATATCCCATTACACTCATAGACCCCATAGTGTTACCATGATACGCTAGTTTTGCTGCAATAATTTGGCTTCGACCTGTAACTCTTCGGGCTAATTTTAAAGACCCTTCAATAGCTTCGGTTCCTGAGTTGGTTAAGTAAGTTTTTTCTAATGGATGGGGTAGGTGAGAAGCTAATAGTTTAGTGAGTTCTACAGCGGATTGTTGTATGTATTCCCCATACACCATGACATGTAGATATTTATCTAACTGATCCTTTACTGCACGTATAATTCTGGGATGTTTGTGCCCTAAGCTACATGCTGAAACTCCAGCAACAAAATCCAAATACTTCTTGTTATTAGTGTCATAAATATAACTGCCGATAGCATGTGAAACTTCTATAGCTAAAGGATGCGGAGTAGTTTGGGCTTGATATTTGAAAAAATCCTGTTTCAAGATTGTTTTTTTACTAGATTATCTAGTTTTAATACATTATCCGATATTTTTTGCACAAAAAGAGATTAATGTTCGATGTTGGTACTATCTTTTTGATTTTTTTTCTTTTCGGTATTAAGTTCTTCTTTTACTTTCTTTTTTAAAGGAATAGAATCTAGTTGTTCGTTAGTTTCTTTAAGTTCAGCATCTTTGAGTTCTTGCTCTAGTAGTCGAGAACCTTCAGATTTATTATCCTCCAAACGTTTCACTGTTTCTTCATCAAAGAAATCTGCTTCGTCTTTTGGTAATGGGATTCCTGTTATTTTAATAAGTTCTGGAGGAGATTCTCCTCTAAATAAATCAGCCTTACTATTAATGCGTTCATCACCACGCCAATTAAAACCAGAGAGTTCACGAGCGTTTTCTGGTAGATCAATTTCACGATATAATGTACCATCGATATTCTGATAATAATAGACATCTTCTATTTCACGATTATTTAGTAATAATTTAATAGAACTAGAGAGTACTTTATTAATACCTATAAGTTTTAATTCACCTTCACTTTCTCTTTGATAAAATATAGTTTCTGTGTTTTTATCGATATCTACCTGATAGAGCTCATTATCTTTAAATAAGCCATAAAGTATTTGACCTTTTACCTGGTTGTATCCAGCTTTAAGGGTGTCTTCTTGAACCAAAAAAGCATTTTGATATACGATAAGTGAATCTAATTTTTCTGTCTTTGTATTTGAGATAATTTTTATGGTATCACCAGTCATTTGATTTCTTTGTGACCAAATAATAGGCCGGCCAATCATTTTCGTATAGCCTGTGGTTTGATCTACATTAATAGAATCACTTTTACCACTCATATTACTCTTATAGATTCTTACATCATAAAAACCAGTCATTATTCTTCGTTCGGGTTTACCAGTAACCATAAGTGTATCACTGTGAATGAAAATAGAATCTTTTTCTTGCAAAGTGGCTGCAAGTGCTCTCTTTGTAATAAAGACAGAATCTTTTTCTTTAAAAACCTCTGCATAATGGCCAGTAATTACAGAATTATTAGCTGTATCTAATACTCTAATATTATTAGTGGCCGATGCAAATTGATCAGCACTATTGTAAAAAATACTATCTCCAAAAACAGTACGTTTATCATAATCGATTTTGGCATTTTTGATGGCATATCCAGTCTTAGCTTTAGTGTCATAGAACCCTCGTTCACAATATAAAGTACTTTCTTTACCTTTAACTGTCGAAGGACCATACAGATATGCATGACCATTTTCTGTATAGTAATCTAATCGATCCGAATCTACTGTATTTTCTGGATTTACAATTTTTACTGTGGTATTAAATGAATATTGTTTTCGGTCCATAAAATACCTTCCAATTTGACTCGTCAATGTATTTGAAGAATCCCGAACCGTCCCACCACTACGGTAATAGGCTTGTTGTCTAAGTCGATCAAAGAATAAAGTATCAGTGCGCAATGTATTAGAGGGAGTTTCCATAAATACATTATCACTAGCGTATGCGAATTGAGTATTACCATTGTACTCGGCATATTTACTAGTCATAATAATGGTGTCTCCTTGTTTCATTTTTACATTTCCCAAAGCCTTGACAAACTTATCTTGACCATAATGAATAGCCTGATCACACCATATCTCAATCCCTTCATGTTGCATATATACCTGTTTGTCTACTTTAGCCAGGATAGTTGCCCCAGGAAACCGATTTTGATCTTTTATGGTACGATCAGATTGAACTTTGATTTGTTTTCCTTCCTGAGCAAATGATGCTACCGAAAATATAAAAGCAAGTATTATATAGAAGAATTTGTTTTTCAAGTGTTTCAAATTTGTATGCAAAATAACGAAAATTGTATCTAATGATTGTGGCTATGACGGTAAAATAAAAAGTAAGTCATTTTCAATTAATAACTTTATGTCTCATCTCATGTTACATTTTAACATGTTTTACCTCTATAATAACTTAAAAGCAAGTGATTTCTGTAATTGATGGATTGTTGTACATCAATAAAAAAAAGGATAATGTGTAAGTTTTGTACGATCAAAGGACTAATACCGATAAAAAGAAGCAAACAAAAGAAATTTTCGAATTTTTTAACACTAGATCTACTTAAGCATCAGTAAATTGCGATAGGAAACAACAAGGGAACGATCAATGCTATGGGGATAGCATCATCTTAACTTTTTATTTTTTATCAAACGCAAATTTGTTTATTCTGATTCATTTTAAGAATAGATATAGAGCTATTTTTTTAGAAAAAGAAAAGTTTAGGTCGTTATACTATTAACAAAAGGATAATAGATGGTTTTGAAAAAAAACTTAGGGGCTCTATTTTTTTTGTTTTTTTGGGGTGCTGTGTTTTCTCAGGAAAAACAGCTGGAAAAAGCAAATGAAGCTTTTAAAAAGTATGCCTATATCGAGGCAAGGGAAATGTACTTAAAAGCTATAGAAAAAGGAGGTAAATCAGTAGAGTTATATGAAAGATTAGGGGATTCATATTACTTTAATGGTGAGTTAGAAAAAGCAGCGCAATGGTATCGAGTATTGTCTTCTTTGTATCCAGAAAAGATAAAATCAGAATATCGAAACAGATATGCACAATGTATTAAGAGTACCGAAGGGTATAAAAATGAAGATGATATAGCTCATTGGTTATATGCAAATAATGATGTAAGAGAACAAAAAGCATGTGACTCATTAGGTGATGTTTCATCAAAGAGAGATAGGTCAGAGGAGTTTATAGTTGATGTCCTAAATATCAATTCGAAATATTCGGATTATGCTCCTAGTTTTTATAATGACGAATTGGTATTTGCATCTTCACGAGACACCAATAATTTTTCTACAGTATTACATGAATGGAATAATCAACCTTTTTTAGATTTATATACAACTACACACGTTTCTGAAGAAAAAAGTGTTGAAAAATTAAAAGGAAATATTAATTCGAAGTTTCATGAGTCTTCAGCAACTTTTAGCAAGGATAGAAAAACTGTATATTTTACTAGAAATAATTATTCTAAAAGAAAATCTAAAACGAATACAGAAGGTGTTGTTTTGTTAAAAATATATAGAGCACATTATGATAAAGGAAAATGGGGAGATATAGAAGAATTACCGTTTAATAGTAATGAATATTCGATAGCACACCCTGCGTTATCTTATGACGAGAAATTTTTGTATTTCGCAAGTGATATGCCAGGAACTCTAGGGAAATCAGATTTGTATGTAGTCGAAATAAATGAAGATAAGAGTTTTGGAACTCCTAAAAATTTGGGAGGTTTAATTAATACTTCAGGGCGTGAAACTTTCCCTTATATTAGTGATAAAGGAAAATTGTTTTTTGCAAGTGACGGGCATAAGGGATTAGGTGGTTTAGATATTTTTATGGCTATTCCAAATGAAGAGGGAGTGGTAGAAGTTTATAATTTAGGAAACCCTATTAATAGCCCCAAAGATGATTTTACCTTTATTATTAATGAAGAAAATAAAACAGGATATTTTGCAAGTAATCGTAAAGGAGGTAAGGGTGATGACGACATCTATGGTTTCAAGCAGATAAGTTCATTTCCTGAACGCTATTATCGTAAGCAGAAGATTATTCGAAAATTAGAAAGAGTAATAGAGTTAAAATCTAATAAAGAAGGGACTACTTCATTATAATATTTATAGATTGATAAAGAATATCTTTTAGATTTATTTTCTAATAAGTGTTTTTGGTTTTATATATTTATGGCGAAAGAAGTAACTATATGAGAGCAAAACTATTTTTAATTTTCATTTTTATATCCCATTTTTTTTATTCTCAGGTAGATAGGAATTCTATATTAGGGCTGCCTAATGTTACTACTGCCGAAATGAATGGTATTGCAACCCCTAATGAAGGGTCCATAGTGTATAATACTACAGATGATAAGATATATTACTGGGATGGAACAAAATGGGTTGCTGCAAATGAATCAGCATCAGATGGAGATGTGAAATTTAGTGTTGTTACTGCAGATCATGGTGGATGGTATATTTTAGATGGTCGTAGTACTGCAACACTTTCGGCTACTGCTCAAGCAGTTGCAACTAGTTTAGGATTTGCTACAAACTTACCCAATGCAACAGATAGAGTCTTAAAACATCCCGCAGGAGGAGAAAATATTGGAGATACAGGAGGCCAGGCAAATACAACCTTAGTTCAGGCAAATTTACCTAATGTGGATTTTACAGGTACAACTACAACCAGAGGGAATCATAGACATGGTTTTGCTGGTTTTTTTTCTAATCAACGTGTGCAAAATGGGGTAGATGCTAATAGAAGAATTTTATTAGCCGGAGGAAATACAAATACAGGTAATGCAGGTAATCATAACCATAATGTAACACTAAATAGTGGAGGAACAAATCAATCTTTTGATCGCTATCAACCTTATCTGGTAATTAATACTTTTATTTATTTGGGAAATTAATAGAGTATATATAAAAAAATAAGAGTGCTTGTTTTTACAAGCACTCTTATTTTTTTATAACACTATTTTTTACCTGTGTATGGTTTGCGTTCTATCTGGTCCTACAGAAACAATCGTAATTGGTGTTTCTAATTCTTTTTCTAAAAACGAAATATATTCATTTAACTCTTTAGGTAATTGAGAAGGATCTGTCATTCCAGTAAGGTCTTCAGACCAGCCTTTCATTTCGGTATAGACCGGAGTTACATTTTCAGGTTCTATATTGTAAGGTAAATGAGTAATTGTTTTACCTTGGTATTTATAAGCGGTACATATTTTTAAGGTTTTAAACCCACTTAGTACATCGCCTTTCATCATCATTAATTTTGTTACTCCGTTTACATGTACGGCATATTTCAGAGCTACAAGATCTAGCCATCCACATCTTCTTGGTCTACCTGTGGTAGCCCCAAATTCATGACCAACTTGCGCCATTGTTTCTCCATCTTGATCAAATAATTCGGTAGGGAACGGTCCACTACCAACTCGAGTAGTGTATGCTTTGAATATACCAAAAACATCTTTGATCTTATTTGGTGCAATACCTAGGCCTGTACATGCTCCTGCTGCGGTAGTATTTGATGAAGTTACAAAAGGATACGTGCCAAAATCTATATCTAATAAAGATCCTTGTGCCCCTTCAGCTAAAATTGTTTTTCCTTCTTTTTGTGCCTGATGAAGATATTCTTCACTATCAATAAAAGTAAGTGTTTTTAAAACTTTAACCGCTTCAAAGAATTCATTCTCTAATTCTACAAGATCGTATTCTATTTTGGAATCATAAAAATCAATCATTGCTTCGTGCTTATTAGCTAAAGCACGGTAACGTTCTTTCCAGTCATTTAATTCTAAATCTCCAACTCTAATACCATTTCTACCAGTTTTGTCCATATATGTAGGACCAATCCCTTTTAAAGTAGAGCCTATTTTTGCTTTTCCTTTAGAAGCTTCAGAAGCAGCATCCAGAATCCTATGTGTAGGAAGAATTAGGTGGGCTTTTCTAGAAATTAATAATTTGGATTTATAATCTAAATTAAATTTATTAAGATTATCTAATTCTTTTTTAAAAATCACAGGGTCTATTACGACACCATTTCCAACCAAATTAATGGCCTTGTCATGAAAAATTCCACTAGGAATAGTATGCAACACATGTTTGATTCCATCAAATTCTAAAGTGTGACCGGCATTGGGTCCACCTTGAAATCGTGCAATAATATTATAATCTTTTGTAAGAACGTCTACAATTTTTCCTTTCCCTTCGTCTCCCCATTGAAGACCAAGTAATAAGTTTACCGCCATTAGTTATCTTTATTAGTTGGGTTTTTTTTAGTTCCGTAGAAATACAAAGAATGATTTGTAATATCTACATCAAAAATTTCTTCTATTGTTTTTTTTATAGATTGAATTCTAGGATCACAAAATTCTAATACATCCCCTGTATCAGTTAAAATTAGATGATCATGTTGCCTGTCGAAATATGATTTTTCGTATTGAGCTTGATTTTGTCCGAACTGATGTTTTCTAACTAGTTTACAGTCTAATAAAAGTTCTATAGTATTATAAAGTGTGGCACGGCTTACCCTATAGTTTTTATTTTTCATTTTGATGTATAATGATTCTATATCAAAATGCTCATCACTTTCGTAAATCTCTTGAAGTATAGCGTATCTTTCGGGTGTTTTTCTATGACCATTTTCTTCTAAGAAACTGGTGAAAACATTTTTAACGATTATCTGGTCGTTTTGTGTAGTTGCTTTAGTACTCATACGTTTAAAAACGCAAAGTTACATTATTTTTTATTAGTGAGACTCTGATTTAAAAACGATTATTTAAGGATTTTTAAAATTAGCTGATTTGAACTGACCTTATCATAAAAAAGAATCTTTATAGAATAGTATAATTCTTAATTCATTATTCTTTTTAGAATAAAAATACCAGGTTTTTATTCTCTTACCACTTTATCAATACCACTTATTTTTGAAAGATTTTTCATAACTGTTTTCAAGGTATTTTTATTTTTAACACCAACTGTTATTTTACCGGTAAAAACTCCATCATTAGTATCAAAATTCATATTGTATATGGCAAGACTCATATTGTTTGAAATAATTTGAGTTACCTCATTTACTACTCCAATATTGTCAATGCCGTTAAGCCTTATTACAGCCTTGAATTCTTCTTGACTAGAGTCAATCCACTTCGCAGGAATAATACGATAAGCATAGTTGCTTTGTAACTGTAACGAATTCGGACAATTATTTTTATGAACTTTTATGCCTTCATTAACTGTTATAAAACCAAAAACATCATCTCCAGGAATTGGATTACAACAATTTGATAATTTGTATTCTAGTTTTTCTGAATCTTTTCCAAAAACAAGAAGATCGTATTTAGATGTAATTTCATCTTTATTGACGTCTTTAATATTACCTCTTCGAATTCTATTTTTGATAAAATTCATGAAGACATTACTTCGAGTAGTAGCGAACTCTTTGATTTTTTGATTGTCAATAGTTCCTATGCCTACTCTATAGAATAGATCCAAACTTGTTTTAAGTTTAAAATAAAGTACAAGTTCGTTAACCACTTTTTCGCTCATTGTTATTTTCTGAGAGCGAAGTTTACGTTTTAAAACGACTTTGCCATCTTCGGCAATTTGTTTTTTCTCGTCTCGTAAAGCAGATTTAATTTTGGCCCTTGCTCTTGCTGTAGTGGCATAATCCAGCCAACTAGAAGAAGGTTTTGATTTGGTCGAAGTAATTATTTCTACCTGATCACCACTTTTAAGCTCGTGGCTTAGCGGTACTAATTTACCATTTACTCGTGCTCCTCTAGTTCTTAATCCAACCTCGGTATGTACACTAAAACCAAAATCGAGTGCAGTTGCTCCTTTTGGTAATGATTTTAAATCTCCTTCTGGAGTAAAGACAAATATTTCTTTTGCATAAAGGTTTAGTTTAAATTCTTCTACAAAATCTACAGCATTTGTTTCAGAATTTTCTAATGCTTCCTGTAACCGATTAAGCCACCCATCTAATCCTTGATCCTGCTTTTCTTCGGTATTCTTATACTTATAATGTGCAGCGTATCCTTTTTCAGCAATTTCATGCATACGCTCACTACGAATTTGTACTTCAACCCATTTGCTGTCTGGGCCAATAACTGTTATATGTAAAGCTTCATAACCAGTGGACTTGGGTTGAGAAATCCAATCTCTTAATCGAATAGGGTTTGGCCTGTAATAATCGGTTACCACAGTATATATTTTCCAGGCAATAAACTTTTCATTCTCTACATTATCAGACTTGTATATTATTCGTATTGCGAATTTGTCATATACTTCGTCAAATGCGATGTTTTGCTTTACCATTTTTCTACGAATCGAAAAAATGGATTTTGGTCTTCCTTTTATTTCATAATTTAACCCTTCTTTATCAAGGCCTTCTCTAATTTGATCAGAGAATTTTTTGATATACTCATCTTGTTCCTCCTTACTCTCTTTAATTTTTTCCAGAATATCTTTATATACTTCGGGTTCGGTATATTTTAATCCCAGATCTTCTAATTCTGTTTTGATATTGTATAAGCCGATTCGATGAGCAAGAGGAGCGTATATATATAAAGTCTCAGATGCAATCTTTACCTGCTTATCTGGCCTCATAGCATCCATCGTTTGCATATTGTGTAAACGGTCGGCAATTTTAATAATAATAACCCTTACATCATCATTAAGTGTAAGAAGCATTTTTCTGAAATTCTCTGCTTGTAAAGAAATATCTCTATCCTTTTTAAGAGATGAGATTTTGGTAAGACCATCTACAATACGAGCTACTGTTTCGCCAAACATTTGCTCAATATCGACCAAGGTATATTCTGTATCTTCTACAACATCATGAAGTAATGCAGCTGCAATTGATGTAGCATCCAATCCAATTTCACTAGCTACAATTTTTGCTACGGCTATAGGGTGAAAAATATAAGCCTCACCACTTTTACGACGCTGATCTTTATGTGCATCAACAGCAATATCAAACGCCTGTCGTATAAGTGTCTTATCCTCTTTAGTAAGGTCTCTATAACTAATACGAAGCAATTCTTTGTATTGCTTAGCAATCTGTTTATTTTCTTTATCTATAGCAGCTTCAGTCATAACATAAAGTTTTTTAAGAAAGCCCTATTAAGTATCGTGTGTGATATCCCCGAGTAATATTAACCGACAAAATTGTGCCTTGAGATTAATGAGTAAACTATATTTTTTTTGTCATTAATAATTAAAAATACAATTAAGAAATGTAACCACCAAGTCTTGAGTAAGGGATTTATTTCCTAAGATTTTTAATTCTTTGTAAAAGAGTAGGATGTGAGTAATGAATAAATACCATAGCAGGGTGAGGGGTTAAGTTGCTAAGGTTATTTTTTGAAAGTTTTTTCAAACTATTAATTAAGGCTTCGTTATTATAAGTTTCCTTCGCATAGTTATCTGCCTGGTACTCGAAAGCTCTAGAAACTATATTCATTATTAACCCCGTTATTTCAGAAATCGGACTATACAAAATCCCAAAAGCTATAAGCCCAATATGAAACGAAGGAGTTTCTACTCCAAGTGCTTCAGATAGGAGTGGATTTGCAATAAAAAGAGATAAAAACCATAATGTTAAACCTGTAAGTGCAATGGATAAAAACAAATTAACGATCACATGTCTTTTTTTATAATGCCCAACTTCATGTGCTAGTACTGCTACAATCTCTTCATTATCAAGGTCATTGACTAATGTGTCATAAAGAGTGATTCTTTTTTCACTTCCAAAACCAGAGAAGTAAGCATTTGCTTTAGTACTTCTTTTAGAACCATCAATAACAAAAATGTCTTTTAATTGAAAACCAACTTTCTTAGAATAAGCTTCAATCGTATTTCTTAGTTCTCCAGGTTCTAAAGGGGTTTGTTTATTAAAAATTGGAACAATAAGTTTTGCGTAAAACATATTCATTGCCAATGTAAATATAGATACTAATGTCCAGGCATAAATCCAAAAAGAGTTTCCTGTAATTTGATAAAACCATATAATTAATGCCAAAAGTCCTCCTCCTACAATCATCATCATGATAATGCTTTTTATTTTATCAATAAAAAAGGTTTTTGTAGTGGTTTTGTTGAAACCGAATTTTTCTTCAATAACAAAAATTTTATAGTAAGTAGCAGGAGTAGAGAGAATATCACTACCAATCATTATAATTCCAAAAAAAAGAAGACCAACTATAATTGAATTATCTGAAATACTCCTTGATATCGTATCTACTAAGGCAAATCCATCTAAAAAGAAAAATGCAAGCATTATACACAATGAAATAGTAGAGGAAACTAATTTAAATTTGAAATTAGCTTCTTTGTATGCTATGGATTTCTGATATTCTTCTTCGGGGTAAACGTCTGTAAGTTCTTCGGGAATTTGATTGTTATAGTGTCTAGAATTAAGAATGTCTAATAAAGAATCTATTAGAAATACAATAATAATAATAGCTATTAATAAATAAAAAAGGGAATTGGGGGTCATTGGTTTAGAGCAATTAGTAGTTTAAAGATTTGGGATATGTAGGAAGTGGTAAGTTAATAATTTTTAATTGATTTTCAGTACTATTTTTAATCTTTTAGACTGTGAACCCTCGTTGACGCTTTGCTTCAAAAATAAGAATTCCGGCAGCGACCGAAACATTCATAGAGTCTATTACGCCACTCATTGGTATTTTAATATTTTGAGTTGCGCTTTCTAAAAAAATGTCACTCAATCCTGTAGCTTCGGTACCAACCACTATAGCAGAGGGATTAGTGTAATCCTGGGTGTGATAATCTATTGATTTTTGTAATGCCGCTCCATAAATGTTTATGTTGTGCTTTTTTAAGAAGTCTATAATATCACCAGAAGATCCGGTTGCTATTTTGTTGGTGAATATACATCCAACGCTAGATCGTATAATATTGGGATTGTATATATCTGTTTTTGGGTTTGCAATGAAAACAGCATCTAATTGAGCAGCATCTGCAGTACGCAATAATGCACCGATATTACCAGGTTTCTCAGGAGACTCGGCTACAAGGATCAAAGAGTTTTTTGATGATAGTGCGAAATTATTAATGTCAATATCTTTTGAAATAGCCATAGCTAAGACTCCTTCTGTTGTGGTTCTATAGGCTAATTTTTGATATATTTCTGAAGTAATCTCAAACAGTTCAATTTGATGTTGAGAAGCAGTAATTAGTGTCGAAATTTCTGAAAGAGGAATAATGGAAGAACAATAATAAAGTTGAGTGATCGTATATCCTCCCTGGATGGCTAATGTAATTTCGCGTTTACCTTCAATAATAAAACGTTTCTCTCTTTTGCGAACTCTCGATTTTTCTTTAAGTTGGTTAAGAAATTTTATTTTATCATTCTGAAAGCTTTTTATCTGGTTTTGCATAAACGCAAAGATAATAATAGCCAATAAAAAATGTTTTCTTTTTTTATGTATTTAAGAAGATAAATCTTGTATATGCTGATTGATTTCTTCGATGATTTTAAGGTAAGATTGATCTAATGTCAGAAAGTATTCTTTGAGTAGACTAAATTCTAATTTTTCTTTTGAAGAATATTCTATTTTTTGTAGAATATCTGTTTCATTTTTTAAGCCAATAGTTTTAAAACTGGATTTAAGTTTATGAGCGATTTCTTGTGTCACGTCCCAGTTTTTTTCTTCAATGGCCTGTTTTAGTTTTTGATAATCCTTGGGGGTTTCATCAATGAACATTTGTAAAACTCCCTGAATGATTTCGGTATCATTATCAAAAGTTTTTTTCAGAAAAGACAGGTCGCAGAGTCTTTTAACTTCTAAAGATTCTGACGTATCGGTATTATCAATATTGCTAGAAATAATGGTGTCGTTTTGTAAGTTTTTTGATTGGATACTTAACAGTACTTCTTCAAGAGCTTGTTCACTTAATGGTTTAGTAAGGTAAAAATTCATTCCCGACTCTATTGCTTTCTTTTTTGATTCTGGGAACACATCTGCCGAACAAGCTATTATAGGTATTTTATTAATTTTATCATCATTAGAACTTCTTATGATTTTTGTAGCCTCTGGACCATCCATTACCGGCATATGCATGTCCATGAGTATTAGGTCATAGGTAAAACTCTTAAGTTTTTCTAATGCAATCATTCCGTTATCTGCTATATGCGTATCTATATGCCAATTAGAGAATAATTGTTTTATAAAGAACTGATTCATTTTGTTGTCTTCAACAACCAGTACTCTCATCCCGGATAGGTTATGGTTATTTTCAGACATAGTAGTATGTTTCTTATTTATTTCTGTAGATCTAAAATTACTTTTAGCATATGTAATAGAGAAATCAAAAATGGACCCGAGTCCTGGTTTACTTTCAGCATTAAGTATTCCTCCTTGTAATTCAATAAGTTGTTTAGAGATTGAGAGGCCAAGCCCTGTTCCTTCTATCTTATTTTTTCCTGGTTTGTGCACTTGATAAAAGCTTTCGAAAATATTCTTAAGCTTATCTTCAGGGATACCAACTCCTGTGTCTTTAACAGAAAAATTGATAGTGATTCCTTCTGTGTTTGATTCTTCTGTTTTTACCTGTATCGTTATCTCACCGGTTTGAGTGAACTTTATTGCATTACCTATTAGGTTGATTAGAATTTGATTTAGCCTAAGCTGATCTCCAATAATAAATTTAGGTACAGAAGGGTCAATAAGCGTTGTGTATTTTAAACCTTTTTCATCTGCTTTTATTTTAAAACCACGTGAGATGTTAGTAATTAATTCCTTAAGACTAAAATCTGTATTATGTAATGTGAGTTTCCCAGCTTCAATTTTAGAAAAATCAAGAATGTCATTGATTAATATCAAAAGGTTTTCGGCAGAAAATTGAATTCCGTCCAAGTTTTTTTTGTCAATTTGAGAAGTTGTAAAGTTGCTTTTTTGTAAAATACCTGTAAGTCCCAAAATAACATTAAGAGGAGTCCTGATTTCATGACTCATATTAGATAGAAAAACGGTTTTTGCCTTAGCAGATTTCTCTGCTATAACCTTAGCTTCTCTAATTTCATTATCAATAATTTTTCGATTTGTTATATCTCTGAAAAAACCGTTGAAAAGATAATCATCTTTGGTTTCAATAGCAATGACTGTAAGTTCTATATATACAATAGAACCATTTTTTCTATTTACCGAGGTTTCTACTCTTTTATTGATCAGTTCATCGTCTCCGGTATGTATATAGTTGCTAAAACTCCTTTTTAACTCTTGTCTAAGCTTATATGGGACTAATGAGTAGATACTGTGACCAATCGTTTCTTCTCTTTTTAGCTCTAGTATGTTTTCTGCTTGTTTGTTCCAATTTAATACAATTCCCTTACTATTTACCAAAACAACACCATCCATTGCTGTCTCTAAAATAGTTGTGTTTAAATGCTCACTATATTTTAATTCTTCCTCTACTTTTTTTCTCTCAATAACTTCTTCGGTAAGCCTTTCATTGATTTCCTCTAGGCTATAGAGCTGTTTCTGCAGCATCTTATGCATTTGTTGTTTACTAGGGAAATTGATAAGATCTTTAGCAAGAATTTCTTCGGGAATTACATTTAGTGTTGCAGTAAATGAGTCTAATAAATGATAAGATTGAAAATGCTTTTTATAGATAAGTAAATAGATATTAGTAATTGCGTTTATACCTAAACTGTTTTTGATTTTAAGAAAAATCTGATTAGAAAACTCTAATAGGTTTTTTCTCTCCTTGATTAGGTCAATAGTTCGAAAATCATATGGAGTATTCAGATATTTTTTGATCTGAATAATTTTAGTATCATTATAACTACCAATCAGTTCTGAAGATTTCTCTAATACTTTAGAGAGAAAAACTTTACATAAGATTAATTCTTGTTCTTTTAATGGATCAAATATTAATTTGAAAGATGTGTGTTTGAATACAGAATTATACCTTTCTATAATTTGATTACGCACAAATTGTTTGCTAGGCCGGCGTACCGTATTTTTTTCTGTAATATACTCTTCTAGAAATAAGTATAGTTCTGGTAAAAATTCAATTTTTTTTACATAAGAAAATTCTCTAAAAGCTGTAACTTTTATTTTTAGATTAGAAGTATTCTTAGATATGTCAATCTCTTTCCAAAGAAAATCAATTAGATCAATAATTTCTTGCTCTTCTTGGCTTTTTTGAGGACTGGTTTTCTTGGCGGTCGTTATTCTTTTAAACCATTTTAAGATCATCTAGGGTCATATTTTGCTAGCTTTATATATTTTGTAAAAGCCTAATGCTGATAAACCCCATGTCAGAATTAGTGCGATAAACCAAATGTAGTTGCCAAAAGTATTTCCAAATATATTCTTGAAAATATTATAGCCAAAGATATGAGCTATCTGCATATGGAGATGTCCAAGAGCCATAACTACAAACCCCCAAGCAAGTAGCGTCATTCCTGATCCAAATTTCCCTCCTTTTAACTTTGTTGCTGTAAGAAAACTAAACACAAGTGCAATGGCAAGAAAAGGCATTTCTAAAAGACCAAAAATTTGCTCTGCTCCTAAATTGCTATTATTAGAATGTGTAGTATGATCTTGTGCCAGTAATCCCTGGCTTATTAAAAGTAAAGTTGATATAAGCAAAAAGTGTTTTTTTTTCATATCTATTCAGTTTTCTTAAAAGTAATGAAAAAATACCAATCTTTATTCTTTTTAACGGATTAAATGCTGTTTTTTTACGATGAAATGCATTATGTCTTAAATGTTAGGTATAAAAAAAATCCTGCTTCAAAAGCAGGATTTTTTATAAGTGAGATTGTATTATTTTACTAAAAGAATTACTTTACTTTTTCTACAATTGCTTGAAAAGCTTCTGGGTTGTTCATCGCTAAATCGGCAAGAACCTTACGGTTTAATTCGATATTATTAGCTTTTATTTTTCCCATAAATTGAGAATAAGACATACCATGTAAACGGGCACCCGCATTAATACGAGTAATCCATAATGCACGGAAAGTTCTCTTTTTTGCTCTACGGTCTCTATACGAGTATTGCATCGCTTTATCAACCGCATTTTTCGCTACTGTCCAAACGTTTTTACGACGTCCGAAATAACCTTTTGCTTGCTTGAGAACTTTTTTTCTTCTAGCTCTTTTAGCAACAGAATTTACTGATCTTGGCATAATTTAAATTTTTTAGTAGTAGGCGGTCGACAATCGACACTTGATCTTTTAAACTTTAAATCTTAATTCGAAAATTGTGAATCTAAAATTTATAGGCCTAACTCCTGGGTTTATACTAATTCTAACCTGATTAAAAAAGAATTACTTTAAACGTAATTGTTCTTTAATACTATTTTCATCGCTTTTGTGCACTAATGTTGCGTGCGTTAAGGCAAGCTTACGTTTTTTAGATTTTTTTGTCAAAATATGACTCTTAAAAGCGTGCTTTCTTTTGATTTTACCAGTACCGGTAAGCTTAAAACGCTTCTTTGCACTGGATTTTGTTTTCATTTTAGGCATTGTATCCTTGTTTTTATAATCTCACTTATTATCTTAATTATTCCTTATAATAGGAATTTCTTATTTTTTTGGAGCGATAAACATAATCATTCGTTTACCTTCGAGTTTTGGCATTTGTTCTACTTTACCATACTCTTCTAACTCTTGTGCTAATCTAAGCAGTAGAATTTGACCTTGATCTTTGTATATGATAGAACGTCCTTTAAAAAAGACGTAAGCTTTTAATTTGGCTCCTTCTGATAAAAATTTAATAGCATGTTTTTTCTTAAATTCATAATCATGCTCATCGGTGTTGGGACCAAATCTAATTTCTTTAATAACAACCTTAGTCGCCTTTGATTTTAAGGCTTTGTCTCTTTTCTTCTGCTCATAAAGGAATTTTTTATAATCCATTATTTTACAAACAGGAGGCACTGCTTTAGGCGAAATTTCTACAAGATCAAGTTCTTGCTCTTCAGCAAGTTGTAGCGCTTTTTTTGTTGGGTAAACACCAACTTCTACATTGTCACCTACAAGGCGCACTTCATCAACACGAATTTTATGATTGATTTTGTGTGCATCTTCTTTGATTACTCTCAGTGGTTTTTGAGACCTTCTTCTTCTTATTGCTATGACTTAAAATTTTAAATTAAACTTAATTTATCGTTATCCATTAAACGGTTTTAGCGTTCTTTTAATTTCTTCTTTTATTATTTTAGAAAACTCTTCAATTGATATAGCTCCTAAATCTTCACCACCATGTTTGCGAACAGATATGGTGTTGTCTCTCTCTTCTTGTTCCCCTAAAATGATAATATAAGGAAATTTATTCATTTCTGCCTCTCTAATCTTTTTACCTATTGTTTCATTTCTATGATCAGCAAGGGCGCGAATTTCGTCATTTTCTAACAAATTTAAAACTTTTTCAGAGTATTTTTCATATTTCTCACTGATAGAGAGTATAATAGCTTGTTCCGGCATTAGCCATAGAGGGAAATTACCTCCCGTATGTTCTAGCAAGATAGCAATAAATCGTTCCATACTACCAAAAGGAGCTCTGTGAATCATTACTGGTCTGTGAGATTCATTATCACTACCCTTATAAGTAAGGTCAAAACGCTCAGGTAGATTATAATCTACTTGTATAGTTCCTAGTTGCCAATTTCTGCCTAATGCATCTTTTACCATAAAATCGAGCTTAGGTCCGTAAAAAGCAGCTTCTCCGCTTTCGATTACATAATTTAACCCTTTATCTTTTGCTGCATTTATAATAGCATTTTCTGCTTTTTCCCAATTTTCTACATCTCCAATATATTTATCAGGATTTTCTAGATCTCTTACAGATACCTGAGCTGTAAAATTTTCAAAACCTAAAGAGCTAAAAACATACAAGACTAAATCAATTACTTTTTTGAATTCTAGATCTAATTGATCGGGAGTACAAAAAATATGAGCATCATCCTGAGTAAACCCTCTTACGCGAGTAAGCCCGTGAAGTTCTCCACTTTGCTCGTATCTGTATACGGTGCCAAATTCTGCATATCGTATAGGTAAATCTCTGTACGACCATGGTTTGGTATTATAAATCTCACAATGATGAGGGCAATTCATTGGCTTTAGCAAGAATTCCTCACCTTCAGCGGGAGTGTTAATAGGTTGAAAACTATCTTCTCCATATTTTGCATAATGACCAGAAGTTACATATAATTCTTTTTGACCAATATGAGGTGTAACTACCATTTCATAACCAGCTTTCTTCTGTGCTTTTTTCAAAAACTGTTCCAAACGATCACGTAGAGCAGCTCCTTTAGGAAGCCAAAGAGGTAATCCTTGACCTACTTTTTGAGAAAAAGTAAAAAGTTCAAGTTCTTTACCTAGTTTTCTGTGATCCCGTTTTTTAGCTTCTTCGAGTAATTCTAAATATTCTTTTAATTCTTTTTGTTTCGGAAAAGAGGTTCCGTAAACTCTTGTTAATTGTTTATTATTCTCATCACCACGCCAATATGCTCCTGCAACACTCATAATTTTTACAGCTTTAATAAGCCCTGTGTTAGGAATGTGTCCTCCTCGGCATAAATCAGTAAAAGTATCGTGGTCACAAAATGTTATTGTGCCATCTTCTAGGTTTTCAATTAACTCAACCTTATACTCATTGTTCTCTTCTTTGTATTTAGCCAAAGCATCAGCTTTAGAAATAGATCTCATTTTGAAATCATGCTTTCCTCTTGCGATTTCAAGCATTTTGTCTTCGATAGCTTTAAAATCTTTTTCAGAAATAACTTGATCCCCCAGATCTACATCATAATAGAATCCGTTATCTATAGCCGGGCCAATAGATAGTTTAACCCCAGGGTATAAATCTTCAAGAGCTTGAGCCAAGACATGAGATGTAGAATGTCTAAATGCTGTTTTACCTTCATCATCTCTCCATGTGAATAAAACAAGGTTACCATCTGTGGTTAATTCTGTGGAGGTTTCGATAGTAGTTCCGTTAAATTTTGCAGAAATTACATTTCTGGCAAAACCTTCACTAATATCTTTTGCAACATCCATAGCAGTAACTTCGCTATTGTAGTCTCTAATCGAACCATCTGGTAACGTAATCTTGATCATCTTTTTCTAATTAAAGGAGCAAAGATAATACGATAATAAAATCCATACAATATATATAAGATATAATTTAACAGATTAATACTATAATATATATGTAGGGTAGGGTAGTCGTTGATATTCGTGGCTTTTAGGGAGGCTTGACTGCTCTTTTTGTAATGTCTTTTATGATTATATGAGAAAGGATAATAATACTGTATTATACCATCTATAATTTTGTTGTTTATGTAAAAGGTGTAATATCAGGATATTAAAAAAAAGTTTCAAAATAGTTAAGAAAAGTTGTTGTTAGAAATAAAAAGGTTTTTATATTTGCCCCCGCAAAACGGGATATTGTTTTGTTAGTTCATTGAGGGTTATTTTTTTTGATTTTAGGGTTAAGAGAAAGTTTTAAAAACTTTATTAAAAAGGTCTTGTCAGAATAAAAAAGGGTTGTATGTTTGCGCCCTGCAAAACGGGATTAAGTTTTGTTAGTTCATTGAGATTTGGTTTAGTTTTTTTCTTAGAATTTTTTTTAAAAAATAAATCAGAAAAAGCTTTGTAGAAATAAAAAGGGTTGTATATTTGCACCCGCTTAGAGAAACAAAGCATAGTTCATAAAAATAGTAGTAATGGTTTAGGGTGTTTTAGTTAGCATTTATGGGGTTCGATTCCTTATTTACAAGCTATAATTAATAGCGATGAAGATCGCTTTATTGATTAAGAAAGTTCATAGACATATTGATTGACAGCGCGTATATAACTAGAGATAGTTTATACAGAGAATAAAGACTAGAAACATATTGAGATACGATTATAATTCCGTTGTATTGTTTTGAATAATATTTAAAGACAAACGATGAAGAGTTTGATCCTGGCTCAGGATGAACGCTAGCGGCAGGCTTAACACATGCAAGTCGAGGGGTAACAGGAGTGCTTGCACTCGCT
The DNA here is from genome assembly GCF_051627225.1 of Aquimarina macrocephali. Lineage (NCBI taxonomy): Bacteria > Pseudomonadati > Bacteroidota > Flavobacteriia > Flavobacteriales > Flavobacteriaceae > Aquimarina > Aquimarina macrocephali. Next base: position 36,422 of record NZ_CP151795.1, on the reverse strand, counting down.
GACGACCGGCGCACGGGTGCGTAACGCGTATAGAATCTACCTTGTAGTAAGGGATAGCCCAGAGAAATTTGGATTAATACCTTATAGTATCAAAAAGCAGCATTGTTTTATGATTAAAGATTTATTGCTATAAGATGACTATGCGTTCTATTAGCTAGTTGGTATGGTAACGGCATACCAAGGCTACGATAGATAGGGGTCCTGAGAGGGAGATCCCCCACACTGGTACTGAGACACGGACCAGACTCCTACGGGAGGCAGCAGTGAGGAATATTGGACAATGGAGGCAACTCTGATCCAGCCATGCCGCGTGTAGGAAGACTGCCCTATGGGTTGTAAACTACTTTTATAGAGGAAGAAACAATATTACGTGTAATATTCTGACGGTACTCTACGAATAAGGATCGGCTAACTCCGTGCCAGCAGCCGCGGTAATACGGAGGATCCAAGCGTTATCCGGAATCATTGGGTTTAAAGGGTCCGTAGGCGGGTTTGTAAGTCAGTGGTGAAAGTTTTCGGCTCAACCGGAAAATTGCCATTGATACTGCAAGTCTTGAATTATTGTGAAGTGGTTAGAATGTGTAGTGTAGCGGTGAAATGCATAGATATTACACAGAATACCGATTGCGAAGGCAGATCACTAACAATTAATTGACGCTAAGGGACGAAAGCGTGGGTAGCGAACAGGATTAGATACCCTGGTAGTCCACGCCGTAAACGATGGTTACTAGCTGTTCGGACTTCGGTCTGAGTGGCTAAGCGAAAGTGATAAGTAACCCACCTGGGGAGTACGTTCGCAAGAATGAAACTCAAAGGAATTGACGGGGGCCCGCACAAGCGGTGGAGCATGTGGTTTAATTCGATGATACGCGAGGAACCTTACCAGGGCTTAAATGTAGATTGACAGGTTTAGAGATAGACTTTCCTTCGGGCAATTTACAAGGTGCTGCATGGTTGTCGTCAGCTCGTGCCGTGAGGTGTCAGGTTAAGTCCTATAACGAGCGCAACCCCTGTTGTTAGTTGCCAGCGAGTCATGTCGGGAACTCTAGCAAGACTGCCGGTGCAAACCGCGAGGAAGGTGGGGATGACGTCAAATCATCACGGCCCTTACGTCCTGGGCCACACACGTGCTACAATGGTAGGTACAGAGAGCAGCCACTGGGTGACCAGGAGCGAATCTATAAAGCCTATCACAGTTCGGATCGGAGTCTGCAACTCGACTCCGTGAAGCTGGAATCGCTAGTAATCGGATATCAGCCATGATCCGGTGAATACGTTCCCGGGCCTTGTACACACCGCCCGTCAAGCCATGGAAGCTGGGAGTACCTGAAGTCCGTCACCGTAAGGAGCGGCCTAGGGTAAAACTGGTAACTGGGGCTAAGTCGTAACAAGGTAGCCGTACCGGAAGGTGCGGCTGGAACACCTCCTTTCTAGAGATTTCCTTTTATAAGGAAACCAGAAATGATACGATGGAATGTATCTTGGTTGCTTTTAGTCTTTATGCTGTTAATTAATAATTTTTTTAGTATTGAGTACACTGTGTATTAAGTATTAAGTAAGATTGTTTTAGATTTTGATCTAACTACTCATTACTAACTACTCACTACTAACAAACAGTCTCATAGCTCAGCTGGTTAGAGCGCTACACTGATAATGTAGAGGTCGGCAGTTCGAGTCTGCCTGAGACTACGAAGTCGAAAGACAGACAAGAAGTTTATCCTGAGTTTATCGAAGGGAGTCTGCCTTAGACTACGATTTTTGATTTGTAGATTACAGATTAGAGGTTAAAATAAGTTCATACAAAATATTGAAAAGGAAATTCTAGAAGATAGAGTTTAAGTCACATTATTCGTAATTCTAAATTCGACATTCTGAATTTCAAATAATGGGGGATTAGCTCAGCTGGCTAGAGCGCCTGCCTTGCACGCAGGAGGTCATCGGTTCGACTCCGATATTCTCCACGATTCTTTAGATATAAGGATTGATAGTTTATAAAGCACAGGATTCATGATATGAAAAAGTCTTTATACTCATTAGTTTTATATTTTTGATAAGAAAAACGTTCATTGACATATTGATTTAAAAATACGAGCATTAATTGTTTACAATTAATGAACATAAAAGAGGTTGATACTAATTTAGTTACTTTATTAGTATCGACAAAAACTAAAAGAGCAAGTTAAAGCAAGACGCATAAGCTAATTAAGGGCGTATGGGGAATGCCTAGGCTCTCAGAGGCGAAGAAGGACGTGATAAGCTGCGAAAAGCTACGGGGACAGGCACATACTGATTGATCCGTAGATATCCGAATGGGGCAACCCACTATATTGAAGATATAGTATCCAGCAATGGAGGCGAACCCGGAGAACTGAAACATCTAAGTACCCGGAGGAGAAGAAAACAAAAGTGATTCCGTAAGTAGCGGCGAGCGAACGCGGATTAGCCCAAACCATAATTGTTACGGCAGTTGTGGGGTTGTAGGACTACGATATAAGAGATGTGATGAATTAGAATCCTTTGGAAAGAGGAGCCATAGACAGTGATAGCCTGGTACAAGTAAAGATCATTAATTTAGTAGTATCCTGAGTAGTGCGGGACACGTGTAATCCTGTATGAATCAAGCGGGACCATCCGTTAAGGCTAAATACTCCTGAGAGACCGATAGTGAACCAGTACCGTGAGGGAAAGGTGAAAAGAACCCTGAATAAGGGAGTGAAAAAGATCCTGAAACCATACGCTTACAAGCGGTCGGAGCGCATTTATGTGTGACGGCGTGCCTTTTGCATAATGAGCCTACGAGTTACTTTTACTAGCAAGGTTAAGATGTTCAGCATCGGATCCGAAGCGAAAGCGAGTCTGAATAGGGCGATTAAGTTAGTAGTAGTAGACGCGAAACCGTGTGATCTACCCTTGGGCAGGTTGAAGCTTTGTTAATCCAAAGTGGAGGACCGAACCCGTTGACGTTGAAAAGTCTTGGGATGACCTGAGGGTAGGGGTGAAAGGCCAATCAAACTCGGAAATAGCTCGTACTCCCCGAAATGCATTTAGGTGCAGCGTTGGTATAGTTTTATAGAGGTAGAGCTACTGATTGGATGCGGGGGCTTCACCGCCTACCAATTCCTGACAAACTCCGAATGCTATAAAATGTTTACCAGCAGTGAGGGCATGGGTGCTAAGGTCCATGTCCGAGAGGGAAAGAACCCAGACCATCAGCTAAGGTCCCAAAATATATGCTAAGTTGAAAAAACGCGGTTGAACTGCTTAGACAGCTAGGATGTTGGCTTGGAAGCAGCCATTCATTTAAAGAGTGCGTAACAGCTCACTAGTCGAGCGGTTCGGCATGGATAATAATCGGGCATAAGCATATTACCGAAGCTATGGGATAGAAATATCGGTAGGGGAGCATTGTAGTGGCGTTGAAGGTGTACTGTGAGGTATGCTGGAGCATCTACAAAAGAAAATGTAGGCATAAGTAACGATAATGCGGGCGAGAAACCCGCACACCGAAAGACTAAGGTTTCCTCAGCTATGCTAATCAGCTGAGGGTTAGTCGGGACCTAACGCGAACCCGAAAGGGGTAGTGGATGGACAACAGGTTAATATTCCTGTACCTGCTCACGTTAAAAGTGACGGAGGCGAATAGTTAGTGCGCACTGACGGAAATGTGCGTTGAAGGGAACAGTAATGTCCCGATAGTACACTAAGACTACGGTCGAGGTGATAATCTAGCGAATCGACTTCCAAGAAAAACAAGTGAAGCAGCCCGTACCGTAAACCGACACAGGTAGTTGGGATGAGAATTCTAAGGTGCTCGAGAGATTCATGGCTAAGGAACTAGGCAAAATCGACCCGTAACTTCGGGAGAAGGGTCGCCCATCTTCGGATGGGCCGCAGTTAAAAGGTCCAGGCGACTGTTTATCAAAAACACAGGGCTATGCTAAATAGAAATATGATGTATATGGCCTGACACCTGCCCGGTGCCGGAAGGTTAAGAGGAGATGTTATCTTCGGAGAAGCATTGAATTGAAGCCCCGGTAAACGGCGGCCGTAACTATAACGGTCCTAAGGTAGCGAAATTCCTTGTCGGGTAAGTTCCGACCTGCACGAATGGTGCAACGATCTGGACACTGTCTCAGCCATGAGCTCGGTGAAATTGTAGTATCGGTGAAGATGCCGGTTACCCGCTGTGGGACGAAAAGACCCCGTGAACCTTTACTATAGCTTAGTATTGACTTTGGATAAGTAATGTGTAGGATAGGTGGGAGACTTTGATCATGCGTCGCCAGGCGTGTGTGAGTCATTGTTGAAATACCACCCTTTGCTTATTCGAAGCCTAACATCGTGAGATGGACAGTGCTTGGTGGGTAGTTTGACTGGGGTGGTCGCCTCCAAAAGAGTAACGGAGGCTTCTAAAGGTTTGCTCAGTACGGTTGGTAATCGTGCGTAGAGTGCAATGGCATAAGCAAGCTTGACTGAGAGAGATACAGCTCGATCAGGTACGAAAGTAGAGCATAGTGATCCGGTGGTTCCGTATGGAAGGGCCATCGCTCAAAGGATAAAAGGTACTCCGGGGATAACAGGCTGATCTCCCCCAAGAGCTCACATCGACGGGGGGGTTTGGCACCTCGATGTCGGCTCGTCACATCCTGGGGCTGGAGAAGGTCCCAAGGGTTGGGCTGTTCGCCCATTAAAGTGGCACGCGAGCTGGGTTCAGAACGTCGTGAGACAGTTCGGTCTCTATCTACAGTGGGCGTTAGAAATTTGAGTGGATCTGACTTTAGTACGAGAGGACCGAGTTGGACGAACCGCTGGTGTATCTGTTGTTCCGCCAGGAGCATTGCAGAGTAGCTACGTTCGGAAGGGATAAGCGCTGAAAGCATATAAGCGCGAAACCCACCACAAGATGAGATTTCTTTAAAGGGTCGTGGGAGACTACCACGTTGATAGGCTATAGGTGTAAAGGCAGTAATGTCATAGCCGAGTAGTACTAATAACCCATAGGCTTATGCGCACACTCCGATAGGCAACTATCGGAGTGGAGAATTGCTTTGCAAGCTAATTTTAGTGTTCTTTTATCGTATATTAAATCAATATGTTAAGATATTTATTCCCGTGAAGACGGGAATTTCCTAGCCAAGGTTAGCGAATCTGTTAAAAAGATTCCTTCCCTACGCAGGAATAAGCTTAAGGTGGTTATAGCATCGGGGCTCACCTCTTACCATTCCGAACAGAGAAGTTAAGCCCGTTAGCGCCAATGGTACTACAATCGTGGGAGAGTAGGTCGCCGCCTTCCTTGAAAACCCTTCATAATATTATGAAGGGTTTTTTTTATGCAATATTTATTGCATAAAAAAACCCTCTTTACCTAAATAAAGAGGCCTCGTAATTATTATACATATTTTCAACTAAAAAGCACCATAACAGCAGCCATGCGAACAAAAAACAGGAAAGCCCGGTTCAAAAGGCCTGCATTGATCTGAAGTACTACAACTTTGACCTGTATATCCACCACCTGGCCTACAACCACCAAAGTGCGCTCCTTTAATTGTAGATTGATCAGTTTTACTTAGCTTTTTGACGCCTTTCACGATTAAAATTTTTGTGTACATAATAATTAATTTAATAGGTTAATAATTTTTTAAGATGATATGAAGTTATAAAATTTAGATTATGTTTCCTTAGAAAGCGTGAAGTATTCTAAAAAGAAGTGTTGTTAACATGTTGTTTTTTAGCTTATTTAGTTTATGCATACCTAGGATCTTGGATATAATCTTGTTTTATGATTTTAATAACTTCTATGCTTAAAAAATCAAACTCTTTAACCACCTTACCATATATACGATAAATACCTCTTCCTCTTAATTGATACTTCTCTTGTATTTTGGGAAATAGTACAGTATCAAAGATATTTCCAGATTGATCTAGAAACGTGCCAAAGGCCATACGCTTTCCTGTATTAGTTTTAGTGTTTTTCATAGCTATGAGATACCCATATATATCTATGTTTTTATTTAGATAATCATATAATTGATTAGCATTATTGCTGTTTTTGGGTGCTGTAGCTAATATTTTGAAGTAACCGCAAAGTGGAAACCCGAAAGCTTCGATTTGTTCAAATATAGTCTCTAGTTTTGATGTTTTTAACTCTGGAAGTGTATGTTCTACTCGTTTTTGATTAAATAAAAGAAATTGATTTTGGTTATTTGATGGAATACTGTTTATTTTAAAATGAGCCTTCCATAGTAGTTCATGTTTGTTTTTGTTGGTAAACCTAAATGCATCAATCTTGATGAGAATACTAACTTGCTCTATACCTATTTGTACTCTATCAATGAAATTGTCTAAAGAAGTATATGGACCATTTTGAGAACGATTACTCAAAATGTTTTCTGAAATCTTATACTCTAGATTTCTTAGTACCATCAATCCTAAAAATATACTTTTGCCATTTATGGTATGTTCGTAGTCACTGGTATTGATGCAAGGGGATAGTATTGTAGCCCCTAATATTTTGGCTTCATGAAGATATATTTCGGGACGATAGAAACCGCCTCCATTGTTTAGTGTAGCTACTAGATACTCTAACGGGAAATAAGCTTTGAGAAATAAACTTTGGTAGCTTTCTACAGCATAAGAAGCAGAATGCCCTTTAGGAAATGCATACCCGGCAAAACTTGCTATCTGATCCCAGATTTCGAGAATTAAAGATTCAGTATAGCCTTCATTTTTACAGTTATTTATGAATTTATTTTTGACATCCTTAAATTCTTTTCGAGATCTAAACTTACCACTCATACCTCGGCGCAATACATCTGCCTCATCTAAGGTTAGTTTTGCAAAAAAATGAGCTACTTTAATCACATCTTCCTGGTATACCATAATACCATAGGTTTCACTCATCAAATCAAGCATAATCGGATGTGAGTTTTTTCTTCTTTCTTTGTCATGCTCCCGTAAAATATACTCTCGCATCATTCCGCTTTTAGCAACTCCGGGCCGTATAATTGAGCTTGCTGCTACTAGTCCTAGGTAATTGTCTGTTTTTAGCTTACTCAAAAGCATGCGCATCGCAGGAGATTCTACATAAAAACAAGCCAGGCATTTTGCATCTCTTATTAAAGCATTTATTTTTTTATCTTTTTTGAATCTCTTTATATCATGAATATCAAAATCAGCTAATACCGGTTGATTGTATTCTATAATTGTAATTGCGTCTTTAATTTTTGCTAATCCACGTTGTCCTAAAATATCAAATTTGTATAGTCCCAGGTCCTCTGCAATGATCATATCATATTGTACAGTGGGAAACCCTTTAGGAGGAAGATCTGTGGCAGAATAATAATGTAGAGGGGATTCGCTAATCAATATTCCACTAGCATGTATGCTAAGATAATTAGGGATACCCCGTATTAGATTACTATAGATGACTACCAGTTTATGAATTTGATCAAGGGAACTATAATCATAATCTCCTTCGCTTAGCTTGTCGATTTCAAATTTTGGAAGACCGAATACTTTACCTAATTCTCTTATTGCCCCTTTATAATGAAAAGTGATGTAGGTTCCTAGTAATGCTACATTGTCAAATTCTTGAAAAATAAATCGAGTGATATCTTGCCTGTCTTTCCATGAGAAATCAATATCAAAATCAGGAGGACTGGTACGGTGTGTATTGATAAACCGCTCGAAGTATAGGTCTAATTCTATTGGGTCTACATCTGTGATGCGAAGTAGGTATGCTACAATACTATTTGCCCCACTACCACGGCCTACATAATAATATCCTTTACTCTGTGCATAAGAGATAATTCTCCAGTTGATCAAAAAATAGGAAACAAATTCCATTTTTGTAATTAGTGATAGTTCTTTTTTTAATCGATCTAATACTTTTTTTTTGGGATTTGGATACCGATAGACAAGACCTTCCTGACAGAGCTTTTCAAGCAGTTTATTATCTTCTTGTATACTGCTAGTGTATGTTTTTTGGTTTAAAGAAGGGTTGTTTTTTGAAAAATTAAAATCAATAAAACACTCCTCTTGAACAGTAAGGGTGTTATTAATAATGAAATCAAATTCTGAAAATTTATTTTCTATTTCTTGATTGGGGATCATTTGCTCTGAAAAACATGCCTGTTGATCGTTGGGTAAACGACTTAGTAGTATGTTATTGTCAATAGCTCTTAATAATCGGTGAGCATTAAAATCTTTTTTGTTTCTGAAGGTAACAGGCTGTAGTGCTATGCATTTATCTTTCAGTTTTCGCAAATTAGAAAGACGAAGTTTAGGGATATCTTTTATAGATATACCTATAAATTCATTATCTGTAAAGTTGGTTTTGTTTATAGACAATACATGTTGAAGAGGATATATGATATAAGAATTTTTTAAAGAAGGAGCTATTTTGGGGAAATCGATTTTTTTATAAGAATAGTATGATAAAAAATCATTTAGCTCTTTATATCCTTCATTGTTTTTTGCCAGACCGATGTATAAAGGTTGGTGATTGTTTCTAAAATCTATTCCTACAATAGGTTTAATCTGATACTCTTTTGCTTTTCTAATAAAGTTTAAGCAAGCAGAAGTATTGTTAATATCGGTTAGAGCAAGGCAACTTATTTTGTTTTCTTTGGCCAACTCTAAAAGATCGATTTCAGAAAAGGTTCCGAAACGCAAACTATAGTATGAATGACAATTAAGGTACATATAGTTTCATATTTTGAGTTTTGCATCAGGGGTAGCAACGACATCCTGTTTCTGCCAATTCATTAGAATTGACAGAAACAGATATAGTGAATAACCCGCCCGGATGCCATTATTATGATACCGATGATTAAAAAACTATTGTTTTCTATGGGCTAATACAATAGGAGGTTGCCCGTTAAATGGGTTTTGCATTCTACCAATAGTTTTTGATCCTATAGCAGCAGCTCTTATTACACTTCGGTCTCCATATCGAATTCTAATAGTATCTAACGCCTGATATAGGTTAAGCTGTTTCTCACTATCGTCAAATAGATTGATCTGGTAATTACCACCAACTAAGTGGCTAAATCGTATGCCTATTAATCGAATTAATAATCGTTTTTGATATAGTTTTTCGAATATTTCCAGGATTTTAGGGATAAGGATATGATCTGCACTGGTGTATGGTATTTTATGTTGCTTAGTATATGTGTTAAAATCAGAGTATCTAATTTTTACAGCAATACAAGCGGTTAACTTATTTCCTCTACGTAATTGATAGGAGAGGTTTTCTGTCATTGCTATTAGAAGATTTCTAAGTTTATATATGTCTATAGTATCTCTGTCGAATGTTCTCTCTGTAGAGATTGATTTACGTTCAGAAAATGCAATGACAGGTGTGTTGTCTATCCCATTAGCTCTTTTCCAGATGGTGAGGCCGTTTGCTCCAAGTACCCCTTTCATGACATCTACTGGCATATCCTGGATAGTTTTTATATAACGAACACCTAGATTTCGTAAAGTTTGATATGTTTTATCACCTACCATTGGAATTTTTTTAACCGATAGCGGAGCTAAAAACGGTTTTTCTGTACCAAAATCTATCTTTAATTGGTTATTAGGTTTTGCTTCGTTGGTAGCTACTTTAGACACTACTTTATTACCAGAAAGCCCAAATGATATTGGAAGTCCCGTTTCTGAAATAACTTTTTGACGTAATTCTAAAGAATATTTATAGGTTCCAAAGAATTTATCCATACCAGAGAGATCTGCATAGAATTCATCAATACTTGATTTTTCGAATACGGGCACATTTTCTTTAATGATTTCTGTAACCATATCAGAGTATTTACTATATGTTCCGGCATTGCCTTTTATAACAACAGCCTCGGGGCATAGCTCTTTGGCAATTTTCATAGACATACCAGAATGTATACCATAGGATCTGGTTTCATAACTGCACGCAGCTACAACGCCGCGATCAGTGATCCCGCCAACAAGGAGTGGTTTTTCTTTTAAAGTGCTGTTAATCATTCGTTCTACAGATACGTAGAATGTGTCCAGGTCAAGATGTAATATAGTTCTCAAAATATTAATTATGGAATTATTCCAAAAATAAGGAATAATTCCATAATTAATTATATTAAGACAGTTTTTTTATTCACAACAGGATAAAAAAAACGACATCTCGCAAGAAGAGAGATGTCGCTTGTAAAAATTTTATTTTGGGGCTACAAAATAAAATTCAGCATTAATTAATTTTCTACCATATTATAACCGGCAAATTGTTGCATAGCTGTTTGGGTAAGTTCTTTTGCTCTATTTACATAGAATGTTTTTGTATCGTCTAGTGATTCGTTCTTTAGATCATTTTCACTTCGCACATAATCAGCTTGTGATTCGAATTTAGATTCTTCGTTTAGAACTACGCTTAGTTCTTGTAGTGCATTTTCTAATTTTTGTAGTGCCATTTCAGCTTTTGATTTCATCAATGACTGTGCTTTTAATTCAGCAGCGCGCTTAGCTTCAAATTCGGCTTTTATTTTATTTTGCTCAGCTATTTGTTGCTCAAGCTTTTGTTGTTCAATTTCTAACTGACGACGTTTTTCTTCTAATTCTTTTTGTTTGCTGGCAACTTCTTGAGTAGCTTCTGCTAATTCGTTTTCATCTTCTGAAGAGGCTACCTCTTCATCTGCATAATTATCACTATTAGCTTGGCAAGAAGTTAATTGCTCTAGGAGTTCGGACCCTAATTCTTTAGCTCGTTTTGCAAAAAATCTACTACGCTCATAGGTATCTTGTTCTAGTGAACTTTCCATATCAACTCTAGCTTTGTATGCAGTTTCATTGGCTACTTTACAGCCACATTTATCTGCTAGATCTTCTACTTTTTGGAAAGCTTCTATAGCTTTATCTGCATATTCTTGGGTATGAAAGACGTTATTTGCCCCGTGTGCTTTTTTACTGTGTGAGTACGCATAACTGGCAGCAGTTAGTGCATCGTCGTATATATTTTGAGCGTTAGTTCTGGGGATAAAACATAGCAAAAACAGTATAAGTGCAATTTTTTTCATTCTTTGGGGGCTTTTAAATCACATAGCAATAATACAATATTTTATATGTAACATCCAAAAAAAACAGTCATTAATCGACGAAATACGCATTTTGTCTTAATTTTTACGGGTAAACCTTATTCTTGGTGATAAATATCCTACTGAGTGTGAGAAAACTAGATGATTGTTACTGTAAATCAATATCTAAACGATGATTTGGGCGTAATATTATTTGCGATATGACTTTTTTGAAAATTAAATTTATAGTCTTATCGATAAAATTTGTAAGTTAATTATGTATCTTACGTCTAAACGGCTCATGAAACAACTAGTTATCTCTTCAATAAATTATAATCTTAGTAGCGCTGTAGACTTACTTAACGCTATAGATTCTACTACATATCTAAACAGTTCGGTTGGGCCATATTACTCTAGTATAGGTTCGCATATACGGCATACTCTTGATTTTTTTGATTGTATAATTAATGGGTTAGATTCTAATAACATTGACCTTACTGCCCGTAAGCGAGATGAAATATTATCTACAAATAAGGAGTCTGCAATACACCACATATACCAACTTCAGGAAACATTATTATCATATATTGATACAAATACGGATTATTTAATTCATGTTACTGATAATTTGGGACAAGGAAAAGTAACTGTAAACTATACGTTAGAGAGTATCCTTGCTCATGCCAATAGCCATGCGGTACATCATTATGCAACTATTGGGTATATTCTTAATCGGTTAGGAATAGAAATAAAAATTCCGGGATTTGGTTATAATCCAACAACACCGATTAGTAAAAGAGAAGGAATTTAGTTAGAAATGATTTTAAGCTATTTTATTTTTTACCAAATATTGATTCCATAATAGTTCTGATACCTCTAAAAGCCATAAATATCGCAAATCCAGCACCAATTATTCCTAATATCAATATAGGGATATATAATGGGTGATCCTGATTTTTAAAAGCAGAGTGAATAATAACCGGACTAATAAACATAAAAATAAGTGCTATAGCCATGCGCTGCACTCCTTTACCTAATAAGTCTTTATTTGTTCTTTTAGGCTCCATACTTGCTTATTGCATCACGTACGTTTCCATACTGTTCTAATACTGCGGAAGCCTTTGCACGATCGATTGATAATTCTTCCATAATCATGCGTATTCCACGATCTACTAATTTGTTATTACTAAGTTGCATATCAACCATTTTGTTACCTTTTACTCGCCCTAATTGAATCATAGTAGCTGTAGAAATCATATTCAAAACCAGTTTTTGGGCAGTACCAGCTTTCATACGAGAACTTCCGGTTACAAATTCGGGGCCTACAGTAATGACAATCGGAAATTGAGCAGTTAGAGCCAAAGGACTACCTTCATTACAGGTAATACATCCTGTAGTAATATTGTTTTTATTACATTTTTGTAACGCACTTATAACATATGGAGTAGTACCCGAAGCTGCAATACCAATAACGACATCTTTTTCTGAAATCTGATATTCTTCTAAATCTTTCCAGCTTTGATCTGTGCTATCTTCAGCATATTCTACGGATTTACGAATTGCGGTATCACCCCCAGCAATTAATCCAATAACCAAATCGGGCGAAACACCAAAAGTAGGTGGGCATTCGCTGGCATCTACAATTCCTAATCGGCCGCTTGTTCCAGCTCCAAGATAGAAAATTCGACCGCCATCTTTTAGTTTTGGTACAATTTGAGCAATCAAAGCTTCAATCTGCGGAATAGATTTTTCTACAGCATCAGGAACTGTTTTATCTTCTTTGTTTATGTTGGAAAGCAACTCATTAATGCTCATTTTCTCTAAATGATCATATTCTGAGGATTTCTCTGTAGTTTTTGTAAATGACATACTTCAAAAATACTCATTTTTTGATTTCAAGACAGAGAGTAACTTTCTTTTTTTAATGAAGTTATTTAGACTTTCTATGATTCGTTATATTATGCTATCTTTTTTTATTCAAAAACCATCTTTTTATTATTTCATAACTATGTCATGCAACGCAAAAAAGACTTCTTTTAAGCAAAAAACTATTTTTTAGCCAAATCTAAAAAGTCAAAACAAGTTTAATCATAAGGTACTATTCTTTTATAATGAAATCAAATCGATTCGCTTCAGAAAGGTTAAAGTATCCTAAGGCAAAATTATCAATATTAGTTGTGTTAATGATATTACCTCTTAGTAGGGCAGGAGGTGTTTGAAACGGGTTTCCTCCTTCTTGTTCACTTTGCTCAATAAGCAGGTTTGCATAATTGTAGTAACGCTCATCAATTCCTAATATTTTGATAGTTACATTACGCCCATTTACCATATTTTCATAGAAATAAGAAAAATTGAAAGCTTCGCCTTGATAAAAACGATCTTCACTTGCCAGAAATAAACTGAAATCAAAATCAAAAAGATAAAAATCATCACGAGTTCCATCGTCTGTAAAGAAAATAATAACTTCGGTTTCATCATCGAATAAGGTATTATCACCTTGTACTACATTATCAATAGGAACAGTGGGGATAAGTTGTGCAGTAGCAATAAAAGTTTCATTGTTGTAGACAACAGTAAGTTGATATGTAGTATTGAATTCTGGAGTAAATGCAGTTGAGGCTGGAGCATAAAATCCTGGCTCTGTTGATTCGGTAAAATTGATAACCGAATTATTAGAGAGATCTGTAATAAAGACAGTAGCATCACTTACAGTAGGAGTATCTTTATCAAAGAATGGAGCCGATAATGTAAGCCTTACTCCACCTTCGATATCAACTGGGTTTTCGTTTAAGTAATATTCAAAAGAAGCATCAATTACTAATCTTTGTTTTCCATTAGGTACTTCTATATCAATTGCGTCTTCACAGCTAATCGATGTCGTTAGAATTACCAGTATATAGATTAATTTCTTCATTTTATCTGTTTCTAATTTTCTTTTCAGCGATCAAAATTAAATTTACATAACCTCCATTTTTAATGGTAATATGTATGTCTTGATTACTATGTATACCTTTAATTGTATTCATTTATTAGAATTTAAAATTATAGGTCACAGCAGGTATAATTCCAAATATAGAAGTTCTTACGGCTTCATTTAAGTAGGAATCCTGATTTCTTTTAAAAGTAATTGATGCTGCATTTTTACGGTTATATACATTATAGATACTAAACACCCACTCTCCATGCCATTTTCTGGTTTTGTTTTTTCCTGGTGTTAAAGTAGCTGATATATCTATTCTATGGTATGCTGGTAATCGTTCACTATTTCGTGGCCCATCAAAGACCGGTACTACTAATCCTTGAAATTCGAATTGCCCTGTTGGATAATTGGTTGGTTGTCCTGTTTGAAATATGAAATTAGCTCCAAATTTCCATTTTTTGTTTAATTCATAACTTCCATTAAAGGATATATCGTGGGTTTTATCATATGGAGTACTATACCATTTGCTATTGTTGATTCCTGGTTCTTGCGGCGTTCTACCGGGAGTTCTTTGTTCTGATTTTGATAAGGTATAGGCTAGCCAACCTTTAAATTTTCCTTGATTTTTTCTTATTAGAAATTCTAAACCATAAGCACGAGCTTCTCCATTTAAAATATCTCGCTCGATAGCATTATTAGCAATTAGGTCTGCGCCATCAATATAATCGATACGATTTTTTATGTCTTTATAAAAAACTTCTGTTTCTATGGAGTATTCATCATCATTAATACTTTTAAAATACCCTAGTGCATATTGATTAAGTAATTGTGGTTTTATGTATTTACCGCTGGGAGTCCATACATCTAAAGGAGTAGGGGAGCTGGTATTTGATAATAAATGAAGGTATTGTGCCATTCTGTTATAACTAGCTTTTATTGAAGTATTATCATTAAAAGCATATGCCAGGGCTATTCTGGGTTCTAAATTGGTAAATGTTTTTATTTGATCACTTCTGCTAAAACTTTCGGTACCTATTGGTTTTGCATCTTCATAAATCTGCAATTCTTCATTAAATAGAAGAGGATTGTCATTTTGATAGATATTAAGCTCATTTTGCCCTAATCTTATAAAATTGCTTAGCCTAAGTCCATACTGAAGTGTTAAGTTATTAGAGATTTTATGTTCTGCATCGATATACGCTCCAAATTCATTTGCATATTTATCGATAAGCTTTTCTCTATTGATTCCAGAATCTTCACTATTGGGTTTTATTTCACCGGGATTAAATCTGAAATAAATAGTATTGATTCCATAATTAAGCTGAAAATTATCACTGATATAGTGTTTGAGGTCATATTTTAGGTTGAAATTTCTGATTCCAGAATCCCATTCGAAACCTACAAAATCGAGTTCTAATCCGTAGAAATAATCAGAATATATTAGGGATAGATTAGAGAATAGTTTATCTGAAAACAGATGATTCCATCTTAGATTGAGTACCGTGTTGCCATACGTGTTTTTAAAAACTTCATCTATAGCAAATACATCTCGACCAAAGTAACCAGACAGATATACATTATTATTGTCATTAATCTTATAATTTAGCTTGGTATTGAGATCATAGAAATATGCAATATTGTCATTATCAAAAAGAGGTAAAAAAAGATGAGCATAAGAAGCTCTACCACCTACCAAAAATGCACCTCGATCTTTTACAATAGGACCTTCTGCCAGCAATCTACTTGCTACCGCCCCAAGGCCGCCATTAATTCTAAATTTTTTGCTATTTCCTTCTTTTTGATAAATATCTAATACTGATGATACACGACCACCATATCTAGCTGGGATTCCGCCTTTGTAGAGTTTGATGTCTTTTATTGCATCTGGATTAAAGACAGAGAAAAAACCAAAAAGATGGGAAGAGTTAAAAATGGTAGCTTCATCTAATAAAATAAGGTTTTGATCAGTTGATCCTCCTCGTACATTAAATCCAGAGGCTCCTTCACCACCACTAGTTACTCCTGGTAAAAGAATAATTGCCTTGATTACATCGGCTTCTCCAAGAACAACTGGAATTTGTTTGATAGTTCCCGCAGTGAGTTTATTAATACTCATCTGAGGATTCTTAATGCTTAATTTTTCTGTTTTTTCTGTAATGATTACTTCATCGAGAACCTCTGAAGATTCTGTAAGTTGAACATTAAGTTTTTTATCTTCATTAAGGTCAATTTCAAGTATATTATCTGTGAATCCTAAATAACTAATCTGTAGTTTGTATTTTCCCTTAGGTAAGGTAATAGAATAAAAACCGTATTCATTAGTAACTATACCTTTTCCTATTTCTGGAAATATGACGTTGACTCCGATAAGTGTTTCGTTACTGGATTTTTCTGAAATAATCCCGCTTAATGTGAATTTTTCCTGACTTTGAATTGAGAACGATGATAAGAATACTAATATGAGACCAGATAATATATATTTATTCAAAAGAAAGTATTTTATCAATGAGTACTAATAATGTAACCGTAAAGGAAGAAATATGTTACGAGTTCTACAATTAATTTATTGTTAATTATCGCTTTTAGTACTGATTTTTTCTTGTGTTTTGAATTATACTCGTTTTGAAGTTTAATTAGTGTTGTTATATTACCCCTAATTATATAGCAAAACTTTGTTATAAAATCTTAATATATAATTAGGGGTGAATTCTATATTTAATAGTTACGATCGGGATTTTCGTTAATCAATGTTTTCCAGATTTTTTCTATTGATCTTTCGATATTAATATTAAATTCTTCACTCGTGTTTGTTACTAAATAATATCCCCTGTTTTTTATGGGATCAAACATACATGCTGTTATTATACCTGGATCTCCGCCTGTGTGTCCTATTGTTTTATTGTCATTAATATCCCAGAAAATACCACCCATCGCTTCTTTGATTTCACCATGTTTTGATTGAAAACGGAACATTTCTTTATAGGATGCTGCTGATAATAATTTTCCTTTCCCTTGGTAGCCTCTCATCATTTCTATCAAATATTTACTAAAATCAGAATTACTGGTTATTAGCCCACCATCTGCTTTAGTCACTAAAGAATACTTGGGGACTTCGAAATCTTTTGCATAATAGAGTGTAGCATGATTTTGCATATTTACGTCATTAAAACTCCATCCTGTGGCATCCATATGTAAAGGGTCAAAAATATATTTATGAGTATAGTTCTCATAAGAGATGCCTGTAGCATTCTCTATAACAAAAGCAGCTAGAGCTGCTGCAATATTGCTATATTCATATTTTTCTCCCGGAGCATTTTCTAGAAAATTTTCCTGATAATACCATGGACCAGATGTAGATAGTACATTTTCAAAAAAAACAGATTCATCGATTTTTTCATTTGTTTTAATTAACTCTACAATAGGTTGATAATCTTCTGGGAAAGCAGATATATCGACTTGATTGGGATTCTCAAACACATAACTTCTATAGTATACTTCTCCATCTGTAATTCCAGAAGTATGAGTTGCTAAATGCCGAACGGTTATTGGTTTTTCGGGATAAAGGGGGTGTATTACATCAAATGGTAAGTATGTATTGATGTTGGTGTCTAAGTCAAGTTTCCCTTGTTCTACAGCTTTCATTACTGCTAGTGCGATAAAAGTCTTGGATATAGATCCTATATTTTGAATTGTATGGCTAGAATATCTTTTATTTTTATTAATATCTGCATGTCCAAAAGAATTTTTATAAAGCACTTTTCTATTATCTACTATGGCTACAGAAAGTCCTACTAGTTCTGACTCGTCATATAATTCTTGTAATTCTATGTGTGTGTGAAGAATATCATCCTCTATTCCACATGAGAATATTAAAAAAAGAAGAAGTAAAGAGGTTGCCTTTTTCATTTGTTTATTTTTTAAGGTTTTAAAATGATAACTAAAATGTTTAATGCATCAGGATTAAATTATTAGGCAATAGATGTAGTGTCGGATTTATTTAAAAATCTGATTATTAGTAATTTAGTAATTTTAAAAGGGGTAGGTACTATAGGGTGCTATATAAGAATGTGTTCTTAATTAATAGCTTTCATCTACATTTTGAAATCTCATACTTTTTCTTAAATCCATTAATGATTTCCATTGAAAATTAATTGGAAACCATTCTTCATGTATTGTTGAAGTTTGATTATGAGGTTCAGAACATGTACTGTTTTTAACATAAACCTTGTCGTTTTCTGAGAATACATAGACAACATTCATGTTTTTTTTGCGGTTTGTTTTTAATTCATTCATGATTTGGTATGTTTTTTTTATAGCGATTTCTTCCAAGATTGAATACTCCCATTTTTACACCGAATCCAGCCGAAAAACCGTTGATTCGAGTAATTTCATCTGGTGATAATTCTGCTTTACTAGAGAACCTGTACTTAACTCCCATTTCTAACTGAACGTATCGCGAAATATTATACAAAACATTCACTCCTGGCTCTACAACAAATATGGCATCCCATTGATTTTCTTGATATCGTTCTGCTTCCTCCTCAT
The DNA here is from genome assembly GCF_051627225.1 of Aquimarina macrocephali. Taxonomy (NCBI): domain Bacteria; kingdom Pseudomonadati; phylum Bacteroidota; class Flavobacteriia; order Flavobacteriales; family Flavobacteriaceae; genus Aquimarina; species Aquimarina macrocephali. The sequence continues at coordinate 17,924 of NZ_CP151795.1, read as the reverse complement.
CACTCCAATTCGTATTAATGTATCCCATTGCACCACCACCTATTAGTACCGGAAAAGAAAGATTGATTTTGGCTTTACTAAATAATATTGGTTCTAAATGAAGACCTGAATAAACTGCTCCCAGATCTGCAATCTCTGGTGAGAAAATTCCAGGAATGTTTTGATTAGAAAAGAGGCCTTTTGTTACAAAACCAATTTCAAATTTTTGATTAGCAACATAGGCGATCTTAAGTCCGGCAATATATGTTTCTTTGCCTTCAATTTCACCATAACCAGCATGTACTCCCAGATAAACACCATGTACAATATTTTTTCGGTCATTAAACTCGATATAATTCTGAGATTCTTGAGCTATACTTGGATACATATAGCAGGTTAAAGCAAAAAGTAATATAATTTTCACGTGTTTCATTATACTTGATTTGTTATATCATTGACAAGTTAAATTTGTAATAGTTGCATGTAATTCGTTTCGATACTGTTAAATTTATCATAATCAATGATCACTGGGGTAATTAAAAGAGAGACGTATACTCATTCTTTTAATATGACCACTCCTTTTCTACCTGTGATATGAAATTTTCCTTTTAAACTACTATTTCCATAAGTAGCACTAATTTCTCTAATTTTTCTTCGTTTATCAATCACATCGGTTTTTATATTTGTAAATGACTTGGGGATTCTTAATAGCCCTTGTTCAAGAGAAGCATTAAAATCTATAGACATTCCTGAAACATTTATGCTTAGTTCTGAAGATTCTTGATCAATAGTTATATTAGCGTTGGTTTTTTGAATGTTGGAAACCCAAACGTCTGCTACTTCTGTAACAAGATTAATATTTTTATATACTGTATCTATATTCATAGTGCTAAACATAAGTTCACCATGAATACTTCCTAGTCTTTGAATGGTAATCTGATCCTTACTGGAGTGCATTTCTAATGACTCTACATTTTCAATTTTTATGATTGTTCCGTTACTATTTATTTTAAGATCATTGGATGATTCTATATCGATTTCTCCATTTTTGAATCGTATGTTACCATAAGTAATAGATTTGGTTTTTAGTTTTCCAAATTTCATTTCTATACTAGCGTTATTAAGGTCTTTATTTACCCACATATCGCCATGTTGTACATTAGCTTTTAATTTTCCGTTCCATTCACTTATAATGATATCTCCAAATTTATTTATAATATTAATTTCAGCATTAAAAGGCAAATAAATAGTGTAATCTATTTGAATATTACCTTTGTCAAAATCAAAGAAACTTGTTTTGTCGAAGAGTTCTTTATTAAAGAATCTAGAAATCATACTTGTGTTTTTTTCTTCAATTACAGAAGAAATACTCACAAAATCTTCGGTGTTATTAATAGCAGGGTTAATACGTTTTAATAATTCTTTTGCATCTTCTTTTTTCTTTTTGACAACCTGTATGTCAATATCAATTTGTATTGTTTTTTTATCCCATCCTTGAATAGTTACATTTCCATATTTATTTTCTAAATGTAGTTCTCCTGCATTAGTTAACGGAAATGTCTTTTCAATTTTTTTTGACACTTTTTGCTGTGCCCACACACCATTTGCTATGAATAGCAATATGGGCATCAGTAAAAGATATTTATAAGATATAGCCTTCATTTTCATTCGATTTTTTAGAATCATTGATCTGTTTCAACAGATTTTCAATCAATTCGATTCTTTTTTTATAATTATTAACAATGGCTTCTAAAATGTATTCATTGTTCAAGTTTTTTGCCATTTCTGTTTTAAGGGTATCATATTCTTCATCCAGCTCATCCATAAAAGACAAGAATTTCTTTTTGTCTTCGGGTTGCAATTTTGAATTGTTTTTTACAAGTTGTACCTGAAAAGATACTAGATCCTTATAATAGGTGTCTATATCTCGTAATTCCTGATGTACAATATTATTTTGGTTGCTATTGTTAAATCCTGATGCGATTAGATTTACTATTGAAAAAGCTCCTATCAGAATCAAAATACTTGCAGCTATTTTTATTAGGGGAGACCTCCACAGGCGAATTGTTTTTGAAGAGTCTAAGTTAGACTCAATTTCATTCCAGATTTTTGATTTATCTGCTCTATGTTCATCAAAAAGATGTTTATTTTCTGCTATATATTTTTCAAAATCATCCATTGTACTATAATGTATTTACAATTTCAATTAATTTTTTCTTTGCTCTGTGATATTGCGATTTCGAAGTTGAAATAGTGATACCTAGTATCTCTGCAATTTCTATATGATCATACCCTTCGATTAAATAAAGATTTATGATTTGTCTATATCCATCCGGAAGAGTTTTAATTCCTCTTTTTATTTTGCTAATATCATTCGGTTTAACGGGATCAATTATCTCCTCGCTAATATGATATTCGTGTTGGTCAAGAGGTGTAACTGGTATTTTTTTTAGCTTTAAATGGTTTAAGCTTTTATTAATTACTATCCTCTTTAACCAAGAGCCAAAAGTACTTTCGTATCTAAAAGATTTTAAATTTTTGAAAGCCTCTACAAAACTATCTTGTACGACATCTTCTGCATCTTCTTTTATGCTTAGCATACGCATACTTATATTATACATGGCATCGACATAGAGCTCATATAATCGGTATTGCGAATTCCTATCACCAGACTTGCTTTTTTCTACAAGATCCTTGTGCGTATAAAGAATATTGGTTTCCAATTAGTTTTACTTGATTGTAAATTTCTTTAAATGTACTTCTCTTTTGGTTATTATCATTGACAATTTAAAAATCAAAGGGTTGCATGTAATAAGAAATTAATATGAATATTTTTAATAAAGAAATAAGGAAGTATTAAAAAAAGCCTGTGGGATTAATATCTCACAGGCTTTTTTAATGTATTGTTTACTTATATTATTTTTCAATAATAGTATTAAATGTCTCACTTGGGCGCATTGCAGTAGAAACTTTATCTGCATTTGGCCAATAATATCCCCCCATATCAACAGTACTACCTTGCGCATCATTTAGTTCATTGATAATTTTAGTTTCATTATCAACAAGTTGTTTAGCAACTATAGAAAACTCGTTTTGTAATTCTTTATCTTGAGTTTGTTCTGCAAGTTCTTGTGCCCAGTATAGAGCCAGATAGAAATGGCTTCCTCTGTTGTCTAGTTCATTTACCTTACGGGAAGGAGATTTCTTATTCTCCAGAAATTTGATAGTAGCTTGATCAAGTGCTTCTGCAATAATTAAAGCTTTGGTGTTATTATTGGTTTCTCCAAGGTGTTCTAGAGATACTGCAAGAGCCAGAAATTCTCCTAAAGAATCCCATCTTAAGTGACCTTCTTTATTAAATTGTTGTACATGCTTTGGTGCAGAACCTCCTGCTCCGGTTTCGAATAAACCACCTCCATTCATTAGAGGAACAATAGATAACATTTTTGCACTTGTACCCAATTCTAGAATAGGGAAGAGGTCGGTATTGTAATCACGTAAGACATTTCCTGTTACAGAAATGGTGTCTTTACCAGCTGCAATTCTTTCTAATGAAAAGCGAGTTGCTTCAACAGGAGACATGATTCTGATATCTAATCCAGTAGTATCGTGTTCTGGTAAATATGTGTTTACTTTTTTGATCAGTTCGGCATCATGTGCTCTATTTTTATCTAACCAGAAGATAGCAGGGATAGTTGTTGCTTTTGCTCTATTTACAGCAAGTTTTACCCAATCTTTTATTGGAGCATCTTTGGTTTGACACATTCTCCAGATATCACCTTGTTCTACAGGGTGTTCTATTAGTGTGTTTCCAGAAGCATCGATAACACGAACAGTACCATTACCTTTGATTTCGAATGTTTTATCATGAGAGCCATACTCCTCGGCTTTTTTAGCCATAAGTCCAACATTTGGAACAGTTCCCATAGTGGTGGGATCAAAGGCTCCATGTTTTTTACAAAAATCTATAGTCTCTTGGTATATACCAGCATAACTACTATCTGGGATAACCGCTTTAGTATCTTGTGTATTTCCTTGTGCATCCCACATTTGACCAGAATTACGAATCATAGCTGGCATAGATGCATCGATAATCACATCACTCGGTACATGCAGGTTGGTAATTCCCTGATCAGAATTTACCATTGCTAATTTTGGTCCTTTTTCGTAACATGCTTGTATATCAGCTTCTATTTCCGCTTTTTTAGTATCTGGTAATTTTTTTAGTTTATTGATAAGGTCTCCAAAGCCATTGTTTACTTCAACACCAATTTCTTCAAGAGTAGCAGCGTGTTTTTCGAATACATCTTTAAAAAACACTTCTACAGCATGACCAAATATAATGGGATCAGAAACTTTCATCATTGTTGCTTTCATATGTAAAGAAAACAATACATTTTTCTCTTTTGCATCAACTATTTGTTCCTCAAGAAAAGTGATAAGCGCTTTTTTGCTCAATACTGTAGCATCTATAACTTCTCCTTCAAGTAAAGTTATTTTTTCTTTTAAGATTGTTGTGCTTCCATTTTGATCTGCAAACTCAATTTTTATGTCTCCAGCTTTATCAACAGTAACTGATTTTTCGTTTGAGCAAAAATCTCCACTAGACATGGTGGCTACGTGAGTTTTAGAATCAGAACTCCAAGCACCCATAGAATGTGGGTTTTTTCTAGCATATTGCTTTACTGGTTTTGGTGCTCTACGATCAGAGTTTCCTTCTCTTAGGACGGGGTTTACTGCACTACCTTTTATTTTGTCGTATCGAGTTTTAATTTCTTTTTCTGTGTCGTTCTCAGGTTCTTCAGGGTAGTTTGGAAGATCAAATCCTTGAAGTTGTAATTCTGCAATTGCAGCTTTTAATTGAGGTACAGAAGCACTTATGTTCGGCAACTTAATGATGTTTGCTTCTGGTGTTTGAGCAAGTTGACCTAATTCTGACAGAGCATCGGCTTGTTTCTGTTTGTCGGTTAATTTTTCGGGAAAACTAGATAAAATTCGAGCAGCAAGAGAAATATCTTTTGTTTCAATATTGATATTTGCTGCTTTAGTAAATTTTTGAACAATAGGTAAAAAAGAATAGGTAGCTAAAGCTGGAGCTTCATCTGTTTTGGTGTACACTATTTTTGAGTTATCAACTCCCATATTTTTGGTTTTTTATTTAGGGATCTAAAGGTTTTTAATACCTGAAAAGTAGTAGACTCCCTAATTTTATTATACTATTTATGTAAGGAAATAATTAGTCGTTTAATTTTTCTTAGACAAACAATATTGGCTGATCTTTTTAGTATTGATTCTATTTGGATTTACAATTTTGTAGTCATAGATTTCCGAGCGCGAAGATACAAATCTAGTCGCCTAAATGCAACCTGTGTGTTATTAGTTTTGAGTTAGAGAGAGTTGAATTATAGTTTATTGAATATTCAAGTGAAAAAAATGTAAGATGTTGAAATTTTCATCTGTTTTTAGGTGTATTCTCAAAAATAAAAAGCCATATCAAGAATACGAATATTTTGATATGGCTTCATTGAAAATAATTAGGATGTTAGCTGTTTTACCCGCTATTAAATAAAAACTTTCGTTATTTATAACAAAATACTTATTTTCAATTTTGAGCAGATTTAAATTTGTCAAATAATGATTTGTATAATTTGTTTCTACTCTTGAGACTAATACGTGTGTTTGTGTTTCTAAATTACTTTTGTAATTTTTCAGTTTTTCACCCGGATAGTCAAATGCCATTTACAATTAAAAAGGTGTCAAAACTTAATTTTTTCTTCTGAATTTCATTTTGAAATGATTCTAAAGTAAAGCCCTTAAAGTGATTTCAAGGATGTATTCAAAAAAATAACTTTCGTTCTATATTTATTTTAATTCTAAACTGGTCTTAATATGTTCAGAGAACGTTTGTTTAGATATACAGCCAAGAATCCTTGTGTCATCTTTTGCTATATGTAATTCTAATATAAATATAAGGAAAATTGATTTGCGGTCTGTTAATTCTTATCGTATTAGTTATCAACCGTTTATGAACTTGGGTTATTAACTTTTGTTCATAAAAAAAAGACTTCCAATTGGAAGTCTTTTTTGATTTGTAAAAAGAAATAAAGAATTAGTTTCTTTTTTCTCTAATACGTGCTTTTTTACCGGTAAGTCCTCTAAAGTAGAATATACGAGCTCTACGAACTTTACCTCTTTTATTTACTTCAATTTTTTGAAGTGCTGGTAAGTTTATAGGAAAAATACGTTCTACACCAATAGTTCCTGACATCTTTCTGATTGTAAATGTTTCAGTAGATCCAGAACCTCTTCTTTGGATTACAACTCCTCTAAAGAACTGTGTACGTGTTTTATTTCCTTCTTTAATTTCGTAATAAACAGTGATTGTGTCACCTGCAGAGAAGTCAGACATCTCTTTTTTTGTAACAAATTCGTCTTGAACGAATTTTACTAAATCTTCCATTTTGATATAGTTTCTTGGTTTTATTAAAGCAACATTCGCGATTTTCGCCAGAGGTTGGTCTAATCAGGGTGCAAAAATAATTATTATTTGATGATTTGCAAGTGTTTTCCGATTATTATTACTTCTCTGTTAATTATTCATTTTCAATTTATGACAAGATGTTATGGAAAGTGAGTTTGTGATTACATTTTATGTATAAAACAAAATCTAAAAGACTTTAGCTTAGAATAAATACCTGATTAAGTGTTGATACTATGATGTATTTATTTTATTCATCCAACAGATCAGGTCTGCGATCTTTTGTTCTTTGGTACGCTTGTTCTTCTCGCCATGTTTCTATTTTAGGAAAATTACCAGAGGTTAGAACTTCTGGTACTTTCCAGCCTTTATATTCTGCGGGTCTTGTGTAGATAGGGGGGGCTAATAAATTATCCTGAAATGAATCAGTTAATGCAGAGGTTTCGTTACCGAGTACTCCTGGGATCAGTCTAATGATTGTATCACATAAAATTAGTGCACCCAGTTCTCCACCAGATAATACATAATCTCCTACAGATATTTCTTTGGTGATAAAATGATCTCTTACACGTTGATCTACTCCTTTGTAGTGACCGCAAAGAATAATTAGGTTTCCTTTTAAAGATAATTGGTTTGCGGTTCCTTGATTTAAGGTCTCACCATCTGGAGTCATATAGATGACCTCGTCATAATCTCTTTCTGATTTTAATTTGGAAATACATTTGTCGATAGGCTCTATCATCATAACCATGCCTGCACCACCTCCAAATTGATAATCATCTACTTGTTTGTAATTTGTATCGGTATAATCTCTAAGATTATGAAACTGTACTTCGACTAATCCTTTTTCTATTGACCGCTTCATTATAGAGGCTTCGAAAGGACTTTTTAGTATGTCTGGTACTACAGTGATGATATCTATACGCATCTTTATCTAATTCATTTATGGCTGCAAAGATGCAAAAGAATATGGTGAAAATCTAGAAATTAGAACTACTTAGCGCCAGCTTTACGTTGTTTATTGATTTCGTCTTGAAGCTTACGCATTACTTTTTGCTCTCTTTCCAGAGCTCTTCGTCTGTGATCCTCAAACTCTGCTTCGGTTTCAGCTAATACTTTCCTGGCTTGTAGTGTTATTGTATTGCTGTTTTTGAACTTGTATATGAAGAAACTAAGTAAAGCGATGAGAACACCAATAATAACCCACATAATGGTTTTGTAACTGGATTTAGTTAGTGCCACTCCAAAAAAGTTAATACTGTCTTTTTCCTTAGTAACGGTAGTAAGATCACCATTTGTTTTAGCAAGTGATTCTTCGAGTCCGGTTATTGTAGATTTTTGTTCATCAATCTTAAGATTGGTTGTATTTAGTTTTGATTCTAATGTCTTAAGTGTGTCTATGGTGTTGCTTTTAAGTTTGTTTAACCAAACCAACTTCACTACTTTGTATTCTTGAAATTTCCCTGATTTTTTTATCACCATATCAAATTGCCCTTCAATCTTTTCCTGCCTTAAAGCATCAGTAACAGTTGCATTTTCTTCTTGTGCATATGTAGTTTCAGAAAAGGATAGAAGTAGTATTAAAACTAGTAGATACTGTGGTAATTTCATATTGTTATTCTTAATTTTTTAATGGTTAGATACGGTATTCCTATAGTGAGGTGGTAGTTAGAGAATAAAATAACTAATGACTTGTAGTATAGGGAATATTTATATGTCGTTTCTTTTTGGTTATTAATTTCTTCTGTAACGGTAATAAATGTACGATATTGTAAGTAATTATAAAGTTTTTTTTACAAGAATTCATGTATGGGTGATTTTAAAGTTAATTTATTGATAATTAAAATCTTACACCTTTTTAAAACGAATTTTGAAAATAACACTTTTTCTTTTTGAAGAATAGCGATAAAAAAAGTCGTTATTTATTCAATAACGACTTTTAATATTTTGATAAAAACCACTTCTAATAATATGTGAAACGTCTTACTTTGGCAATGTATTTTGATAGTCTTATTACTTGATGACTATATCCATATTCGTTATCATACCACACATATAAAATGGCATTATTTCCTTTTGCATCCACAATGGTAGCATTGCTATCGTATATAGAGGGGGCAGAAGAACCAATAATATCGCTAGATACTAATTCGTTGTCTAATGAATATTTTATTTGCTCTACCAAATCTCCTTCTAGTGCATATTTTTTGAGTACTGCATTCATACTTTCTTTAGAAGTTTCCTTTTCTAAATTAAGATTAAGAATCGCTAATGATCCATTTGGTACAGGAACTCGTATTGCATTAGATGTTAATTTCCCTTCAAAACTTGGCAATGCTTTAGAAACTGCTTTTCCTGCTCCTGTTTCTGTAATTACCATATTTAGAGCAGCAGCACGACCTCTTCTGTATTTTTTATGCATATTATCTACTAGGTTTTGGTCATTAGTATATGCATGTATTGTTTCTAGGTGACCATTAACTACACCAAAACTTTCGTCTACAGCCTGTAGTATTGGGGTAATTGCATTGGTGGTACAAGAAGCAGCAGAAAAAATATCTACTTTGTCTGGGTCATGTTCTTTATGATTAACTCCATGTACAATATTAGGAATTCCTTTTCCGGGAGCGGTAAGTAATACTTTGTTTGCTCCTTTTGCTGCCAGATGTCTGCTTAATGCTTCTTTGTCTCTAAAAGCGCCCGTGTTATCTATTATCAAAGCGTCCTGGATACCATAAGATGTGTAATCTATATCTTCTGGATTATTAGCACTAATAATTTTTACAGTAGTACCATTTATGATCAAAGCACTATTTGGCAAATCTGTTTCTACAGTACCAGCAAAATCTCCATGTACAGAATCACTACGAAGTAACGAGGCTCTTTTTTCTAATACATCTTGAGTTATAGCTCCTCTGGTTACTATGGCTCTAAGTCTTAATTGACTTCCTTTACCTGTAATGGTCATCAATTCTCTGGCTACCAAACGACCAATTCGTCCAAATCCATAAAGGACTACATTTTTTGGAGAAATTGGTTTGAATGTCTTTGCGTCTTTTAGCTTATTTTGTACAAAGCTATTTATCGAACTGTACTCATCACTTGCTAAATGATACTCATACGTAAGTTTACCTATATCCAATTTTGAAGGAGGTAAATTCATTAATTTGATAGCTTGCGCAATTTCTGCAGAATCAAAAATTGAAATAGGTTTTTGTACAAATTCTCCAGCATATTCGTGTAAATTGATAATTTCACTTACGTTTTTATCAATTAACTGATTACGGAAAAGTACCAACTCGATAGAATTGTCGTACCAAAGATCGCTTACAGTCTTTATAAATGCTACTGTAGCGCGACGTCTGTCTGCCTGAAAGGCTAATTCTTTTTCATAAACTTCGTTAGAGCTCATAATGTGTTGTGTTTTAAAGTCTTGAAATTTCGTGCAAAAGTATATATTTCAAACGTTTTCGTGAAACCTTTTGTGAAAAAAAATCCCATTACTTTATAAAAGTAATGGGAAGTGCTATTGTATTTGTGTTTTGTGATGCTTATTGAAATACAAATTCTCTTTTCTGACCACTTCGGTCTACCAGACTAATGGTGATATCATCGTCTTTATATTTACCTTCTATTATTTCTTTTACTTCAAGAACATCTCTTACCTTTTTCCCGTCTATTTCGCTAATAATCAACCCTTCTAGTTTGTATCTTTTCATTCTCGAGCTTAGTGCTTTACTAATTACAACTCCATGATCAAGTTTGAAGTTGTCTAAATATCCTTTAGGAGGATTTCTAACTTCTACACCAACATCATCTATATTGTATTTTTGAATTTCGTATTTTGATAAGGTAACGGGTAGAGTTATTTCTTTTCTCTTTCTTATGACTTTAACGTTGATTACATCTTTTGGTCTCTTACTATTTACATATCCTGTTAAATCAGCAAATTTATTTATAGGTAGCCCATCTATTTCTTTTATAACATCACCTTCAAGAAGACCAGCTTTTTTAGCACCACTATCATCTGCGACCGAGGCTACAAATACGCCCTGAGAAACCGAAATGTCATATTCTTCCATAACTTTTGGGTTTATAGTTCCTCCTTGTATACCTAATATCCCACGTTGTACACCTCCAAATTCAATGATATCATCTATAATTTTCTTAGCATTATTGGATGGTACTGCAAAAGCATATCCTACATAGCTTCCGGTTTGCGAGGTTATTGCAGTGTTTATGCCTATCAATTCTCCTCTTACATTAACTAATGCACCACCACTATTACCAGGGTTAATTGCGGCATCGGTTTGTATAAAAGACTGAATTTTATCATCAGATTCATCAAGATCTCTTGATTTGGCGCTTATAATACCTGCAGTAACAGTAGAAGTAAGGTTAAACGGATTACCTACGGCAAGTACCCATTCTCCAATTTTAGCCGAATTAGAATCACCAAATGGGATATATGATAACTTTTCTTCTGCATCAATCTTAATAAGTGCTATGTCAGACTGCGGAGCAGTACCCACTACTTTGGCTTTGTATGATTTATTATTATTTAATGTAATTTCTAGATCAGTAGCTCCGTCAATTACATGGTTATTGGTCACAATGTATCCATCCTCTGTAATAATAACCCCAGATCCAGCACCTTGAATTCTTCTTTCTTGCGCTCCACCATTTCTAAAAAATTCCATTAAATTCCTTGGTGTACGCGAAATTCCATATTGCTTAACATGAACTACTGCATTTACTGTTTTTTCTGCAGCGATAGTGAAATCAATACCAGAAACAGATGCATTAGTATTGGTTAGGGGATAATTTACAGGAGTTAGATTTGGTTTGGCTTCACTTTCTTTAACAACGATAGCTTCAGGTTCTAAAAACATTTTATATGCACCTAAAGTAAATATACCTGCTAGGATAGCTACAACCAATAAACTCAAAAATCTTTTCATTTTCTTCTCTTTTTTTGTTTGATTTATGTAATACTAATCTAATAGACTTGTATTAACTCTTAAAATTACAATTATAGTATACTTTTTTTATGAAATTTAACTCACAATTAACAACAGTTTTTTGATAACATTCTTTGTACCTTTGCTCTCATAATCGAAAGAATAATGACCCTTACATTTTATAAATACCAAGGTACTGGGAATGATTTTGTGATCATTGATAATAGAGATGCTATACTCTCCAAAAATGATACCAAATTATTTGCTAGACTTTGTGACAGAAAATTTGGTGTTGGAGCAGATGGTTTAATGTTGCTAGAACTTCCTCAGGATAAAGAGGATGACTTCACGATGGTTTATTTTAATGCAGATGGTAACGAAAGTTCTATGTGCGGGAATGGAGGGAGATGCTTAGTTGCTTTTGCAGCTTTTTTGGGAGTTGTACAGGATAAAGCAACGTTTACTGCAATTGATGGTAAACATAAGGCAGAAATTAAAGATGGATTAGTGTATTTGCAAATGCAGGATGTATCTGAGATTGAAAAATATGATACGCATTTGTTTTTGGACACAGGTTCTCCTCACCATGTTGCAATGGTTGAAGATTTAACCAATTACGATGTAGAAAATATTGGTAGAACAATAAGAAACGGAGCTCCTTATTTTGAAGCAGGGAGTAATGTTAATTTTGTAGAAAAGAAAAACGGAAATGCATTTGCTGTACGTACTTATGAAAGAGGGGTAGAAAATGAAACCTTATCTTGTGGTACAGGAGTTACTGCAGTGGCTCTTTCTATGCATGCAACTAAAATAACAAATGATCAGGAAATTGATATTCATACCCAAGGAGGACAGCTAAAAGTTACCTTTCAGAAAAACGGGAATGGATACGAAAATATCTTTTTGATAGGGCCTGCAAAACAGGTTTTTAAAGGAGAGATCACATGGTAACATTAAAAGGAGAAAATATTTATTTGCGAGCTCTTGAACCTGAAGATCTTGATTTTGTTTATATTGTAGAAAATGATGAACAGATATGGGAAATGAGCTCTACCCAGACTCCGTACTCTCGATTTTTGATTAAAGAGTATTTAGAAAATTCTCATAAAGATATTTATGAGGTAAAACAATTACGGTTGGTTATTTGCTCTAATGATCATGCGACACTAGGTTTAATAGATTTGTTTGACTTCAATCCTACCCACAATAGAGCGGGAGTAGGTATTTTGATAGCAGAAAAAGAAAATAGAGGCAAGGGCTATGGAGCAGAAGCTTTAGAGCTTATTGTGAATTATAGTTTTGCTCACTTGCATTTACACCAATTATATGCAAATATCTCTGAAGATAATGTAACTAGTATTAAATTGTTTGAAAATAAAGGGTTTAATAAAGTAGGAGTAAAGAAAGAGTGGAATCTCGTAAAAGATATTTATAAAGACGAATTTTTATATCAATTAGTATATGTACATTAAAAAAATACTATTAGCTATTGCATTATTAGGTTTAATTGCAGGAGGAATTTTTGCATATTATGTCTATCAAGCGGTTTTTTCTCCTAATACGAGTTTTGAAACCGAAACAACAACTATATATATCCCTACGGGAGCTACCTATACAGAACTTATTGAAACAATAAGCCCAGCGGTTGCTGATATTTATAGTTTTGATAGGGTTGCAAGAAGGAAGGGGTATATTGATAAAATTAAAGCAGGGCGATATATTTTGCGCAAAGGTCTTAATAATAATGAGATTATAAATGTTTTACGTAGTAAGAACTCACCTATACATATTAGTTTTAATAATCAAGAAAGACTGGAGAACCTTGCAGGTAGGATTGCTTCGCAAATCGAATCCGATAGTGTTTCTTTGCTAAAAGTGTTTAAAGAGGAATCTTTTTTAAAAGCAAATGGTTTTTCTTTAGAGACTGCTTTAGCAATGTATATTCCTAATAAGTACGAATTCTTCTGGAATACTTCTGCAGAACAGTTTAGAAAAAGAATGTTAAAAGAGTATAGTCGATTTTGGAACGAATCCCGTGTGTCAAAAGCAAAGAAAGTTGGGTTAACTCCAAATCAGGTTATTACCATTGCTTCTATTGTGCAAAAAGAAACTGCAAAAGTAGATGAACGCCCAAGAGTAGCAGGAGTATATATGAATAGGTATAATAATAATTGGAAATTAGATGCAGATCCGACCGTGATCTATGCAATTAAAAAACATCGTGATGATTGGGATGCAATTATAAAACGTGTTTTATATAAAGATTTAGAGCTAGATAGTCCTTATAATACTTATAAATACACTTCGTTACCTCCAGGGCCAATAGCAATGCCTGATATTTCATCAATTGATGCAGTTCTTAACTATGAAAAACATGAGTATTACTTTTTTGTAGCTAATGTAGAAAACTTCGGATATCATAAGTTTGCCAAAACGATCAATCAGCATAATCGTAATAAAAAACAGTATGTTGATTGGATTAATAAGCAGGGCGTAAAACGATGATTATCGATCAGTCTTTTTGTAGGAAAAAAACAGCAATTTCTTCTTTTTGAATAAAAAATAACACGAACTTATTAACAAAATTGTGTATTTTTTTGTGAATTACTGACAAGTATAGTGGTTTAGTTTTTTCCGATTAAAATGCTATGTTTGACGTTTAAGTGTCATTTTTAAGGTTTTTTATAGGTGTTTTAACCGTTTTTAGTCTTGTTTTTTATTGTAAAACACTGTTTTTCAGCATTATAATTATTTTAACATTTGACTCTTGATAGTTTCTGAAAAAGCTGTATATTTGCACGGCAAAAATTTAAGTAGTGGGGGACGTCATTTATGGTGACTACTTAGAAATTTTTTATATGATAAAGAGGATAATAGGATTATCTATATTACTTACAACTGGGGGAATACTTTTGCTAAGTTTTAGAACAAAAGAGAACGTAGATCTTAGTTCTTATAGTACAGCGGGTTTAGATCTGTATTACATTGCACCAAATTTTAATGAAATAGAAGACGATAATACATTTATCTCTCCTGAGCTTGGAAAATCTTATATTGGGTTTAAAGAAGCTGTTGCTTTTAAGGAGTCTAGAGGAGATTATGGTGTAGTTAATCAATTTGGTTATTTGGGGAAATATCAATTTGGTAAAGGAACACTTGCTCTAATAGGGATTAAAAATGTAAAAAGAAATAAATTTCTTAACAACCCAGCTCTTCAGGAAAAAGCATTTTATGCAAATTTATCCAGGAATAAGTGGGTTCTACGTAGGGATATAAAATGGTTTGTTGGTAGAAGGATGAATGGGGTAGAGGTGACAGAGTCAGGGATTCTGGCTGCTGCTCACTTGTCTGGACCGGGCGCTGTAAAAAAATATTTACGTAGTGGAGGAGTAGAAGGATTTGCAGATGCTTTTGGTACAACAATTCGTTACTATATGAAACGATTTGGAGGATATGATACTTCTTTTGTTGTTTCTAATAGAAGAGCAAAAGCAATCTAGTTTTTCTCTTAGGCTTAGTCTCTTTGTATGATGTATATTGTAGGTCTTTTATGAAGATCTATCTCTTCTTTTTTCCATTCTTCAACTGTTTTGGTAGCTATAAACTCGGTGGTTAATGTGATGTCACATGCAATGCATAATCGAGTATTGGCATTTAGTATAGTTTTGAGGTCAGAAAACATTTTATCATTGCGATAAGGTGTTTCGATAAAGATCTGTGATTGATTCTTTTCTAAAGAGATCTTTTCTAGATGTTTAATGGTTGATTTTCTTTCGTTTTTATCAATAGGAAGATAGCCGTTAAAGGTGAAATTTTGACCATTCATTCCGCTACTCATCATAGCTAGTAGGATCGATGACGGCCCGACAAGTGGTGTTACTGGTATGCCTTTTTCGTGAGCTATTTTAACAACTTCTGCTCCTGGGTCAGCAATTCCAGGGCATCCGGCATCTGATAATAAGCCGATAGATTCTCCATTAAGGCAAGGTGTAAGGTAGCTTGGTATTTCAGAAATATCTGTGTATTTGTTAACGGTGTGTATGACAATAGAGCGTTGTGACTTGCTGGGGCTAACCTTTTTTATAAATCGTCTTGCGGGTTTTTCATTTTCTGCAATATAATGATTTACTTGCTCTAATACCTTTTTAATAGATATAGGAAGTACTTCTAAAGGGACATCATCTCCTAATCGTGTTGGGATTAGGTATAATTTTCCTTTGGGATCTAGGGGTTTAAATTCCATAGGCTTTTTATAACGGGTTTTTTAAAGATCTTTTTGTTGATATTATTATTTGTAATGAATGTGTTTTAGTGTGTCAAAACGTATGTATGTTATCTAATAAATTAACCCTTAAGGTTTAAGAACGTGTATATCCTTGATAGGGTATATACTAAAATAGTATTATTTTTTTTATTGTTATCTATTGTAACGCTATTATTTGCAATGATAGTATTTGATAAGGGGAAATGATGTTGATATTAACATTGTTGTTAGTTGTTATTAAGCGAAAGACTAATCAGATTCTTTAAGTTTTAAAGCAATGTTGTCGCATGCTTTATTGAGCATTTGAAATACATCTTCAAAACCTTGTTCTCCTCCATAATATGGATCAGGGACATCAAGATTACTGTTAGGGTGTAATTCGTTTAAGATGTGTTTTACTTTGTTTTTTTCATGATCATTACTGGCTAGATCAATTATATTTTCATAATTAGAGCTATCCATGGCGTATATGTGATCGTAAGTTGTAAAGTCGCTAACCTTAAATTGAGCAGCTCTTTGGTCTGTGATGTCAATACCGTGTTGTCTGGCGATATCAATAGAACGTTGATCAGGCTTGCTATTAATGTGATAGCTGCTTGTGCCACAGGACGCTACATTGTAATGACTAGGGTTTAGTTTAGATTTTAAGATGCCTTCTGCTAAGGGGGATCTGCATATATTGCCTAAGCATACCATTAGAATTTTAGCTTTCATGTGGTTTGTTTTGCTGTTTTAAAGTAGTGTGTGCTTTTTCTTACTAATACTGTAGCTTAGCTATGGTATTAATTTTGATTTGCTCTTTAAAAGTGTAAAATTATAATGTAAGCTTCTTTCCTAAATCTTCTACGTATTTTCTAAATTGCTTGTCTGTAGATGATAGGTTGTCTACTGTTTTACAAGCATGGAGAACGGTAGCGTGATCTCTTTTTCCTATTTGTGTGCCTATACTGGCTAAAGAGGCTTTAGTTAATTTTTTGGCAAAGAACATTGCTAATTGCCTTGCTTGCACGATATGGCGTTTTCGTGTTTTGGATTGTAGTGTCTCTACATCCATTTGGAAATAATCGCTTACTACCTTTTGGATATAATCGATAGATACCTCGCGTTTTGTGTTTTTAACATAGTTGTCTACTATGGTTTTTGCAAGGTCTATTGTGATATCTTTTTTGTTAAAAGAAGAGTGAGCTATTAATGATATAATTGCACCTTCTAATTCTCGGATATTAGTTTTGATATTGTTTGCTAGAAACTCAACTATTTCTTCAGGCATTTCTACGCCATCACGATATAATTTATTTTTAATGATCGAAATTCTGGTTTCAAAATCGGGTTGATGCAATTCTGCAGATAACCCCCATTTAAAACGAGATAGTAATCGTTGTTCTATATCCTGCATGTCTACAGGAGCTTTATCACTCGTTAGGATTACTTGTTTCCCATTTTGATGTAAATGGTTGAAAATATGAAAGAATACATCCTGAGTTCCTGCTTTACCAGATAATAGTTGAATGTCATCAACAATTAAAACATCAATAATCTGGTAAAAATGAATAAAATCGTTTCTGTTATTCTTCTTTACAGATTCAATATACTGTTGAGTAAATTTTTCTGCAGAAATATATAAAACTGTTTTTTCTGGGTAATTGTCTTTTATGTTTACACCAATTGCGTGAGCAAGGTGTGTTTTTCCTAAACCAACTCCTCCAAAAATAAGCAAAGGGTTAAAAGAGGTGCCTCCGGGCTTATTAGCTACGGCCATACCTGCAGAGCGAGCTAATCGGTTAGAATCTCCTTCTAAGAAATTTTCAAAATTATAACTTGGATTTAATTGAGATTCTATTTTTACATTTCGTATTCCAGGAATAACGAATGGGTTTTTTAGCTCGGGATTTTTACTTTTAATAGGAACGTCAACTTCTTGTGAGTTAACAGGGGTTCGGTTAGAACTTGGAATTTTTTCAGTAAATGGCTTTTTATTGCCATAAGTGTTTTCCATTTTAATAACATAAACCAACTTAGCACTTTCTCCCAATTCTCGGGTTAAAGATACTTTGAGTAGATTAACGTAATGTTCTTCTAGCCACTCATAAAAAAATTTACTAGGGACCTGAATACTGAGAGCGCTATCTGTAAGCTTTACAGCTTTGATTGGTTCAAACCAAGTTTTAAAAGCTTGGGGTGTGATATTGTCTTCTATGAAAGACAAACAACTATCCCAAACTGATTGCGCGGTTACATTCAT